>NZ_ATVL01000014.1:24108-142074 GCF_000420705.1 Hymenobacter norwichensis DSM 15439 | reverse complement strand
AACACGCCCAACGGGTTGTAGACTCTCACCTGCGCCAAGCCGGCCTGCGTGGGGCGGAACGACACGGTGGCCTGGTCGGTCACCGGGTTCGGATACGCCTGTAGCTGGCTCTCGTTAGATGAACTGGTAGCTACTGGGCCGTTGTAGTTGCTGCTGGCAATGCTGGTGGTGCAGGTCGCGTCGCCTTGGACAACAACCGTAACAGTTTGCGAGGAGACGTTACCTGAGTTGTCGGTGACGGTTAGTGTCACGGGGTTGGCGCCCACGTTGGCGCAGGTAAACGTACGAGGACTGATGCTCATCGAGGCAATCGATCCGCATTGGTCATAGCTGCCATAATCGATATTGGTCGCCTCAATCGTACGCGTGCCATCTATCAGCGTGGTTTCGAAATCAGCCGCCACAATTACCGGCGCCGTGTTATCGATGATAAAGACCGTCACGGTTTCACTGGCCGAGTTGCCGGCGTTGTCGGTGACGGTGAGCATGACTTGGTTGGGGCCAATATTGGCACAGGTGAACGTGCGCGGGCTGATGCGCATCGAAGCAATGCCGCTGCACTCGTCGAAGCTGCCCCAGTCTACATCGGCGGCTTCAATCGTGCGCAAGCCGTTGCTTTCAATGGCCGTAATGAAGCCAGCCGCCCGAATAATAGGTGCCTGCCGGTCTTCCACCGTCACAGTAAAGCTTTCTGTCGTCGTACCACACGTGTTGGTGGCTGTCACCGTCACACTGGTTGTGCCCACCGGGAAGACGTAAGGCGAGGTGATGGTCGTGCCATTGACGGCGTAGCTCACAGTTGGAGCGGGAGTGCCGGTAGCCGTGGCCGTAAAGGCGGCGCTGGCACCACATTGCCCACTAATAGCTACCACGCGCTGGTCGGCGGGTGGCGTGAGCACGGGCGTCGTGCAAGCAACGCGCGTGAGTTGCACCGTTACCAAGGCGGTAGTGGATAGCGCGGGCGTGCCATTATCCGTAACGCGCACACTCAACGAGAACGTAGACGTAAGCGAGGACATAAGGGCAGCGGGATTGAGGACCCGCAGTTCATTATCCACCAAGGTGAAGGCCCCGCTCGTGTTGCTGCCTTGTAGCGCGTACGTCAGCGTCTGGCCCGCATCCGGATCCGAGGCCACGATGGTGCCAACCAGTAGCCCACTAGGGGAATTATCCGCAATGGTAAAGGTCTGATTGGCAATAACCGGGGCGTTGTTTACCGGCGTAACCTGGATGGTGAAACTCTGGCTACTGGCTAGCGTGCCGTCGGAGGCTTGCGCAGTAATGACATGCGAAGTAGCCACAGCATAGTTCAGTAGCGCACCATTGGCGACGGTGACCACGCCAGTGGAGGAGTTGATAGTGAACCGGCCACCTGCATCATTAGTCAGCGAGTAAGTAAGTGTGGGGCTATCACTATCGGTTGCGGCTACGGTGATACCTACCGGCGTACCCATAGCTGCCCGCTCGGCAATAGTGTTAGCGGCCAAGTCTGCATCCACCGGAATGGCGGGTGCCCCGTTGACTGCTTGTATTTGCACCACCTTGGTAGCTGGGGCACTGCTGTCAATACCATCCGAAACCACAAAGCTGATCGTGCGTGGCGTGGTTGTGGGGTTGGCCGACTTGTTGGTATAGGTGACGGTGCGGAGTAGTGCTTGCCATTGAGCTATTGTACCACGACCGGTGATGGTGAGCACCCCGTTGTTGTAGTTATAACTAAACCCATTGACAAGCGTCACATCTAGGACGTCTTCGAGCGCAACCAACCCACTGGTGATGCGAACAGCCGCCGACGTGAGCACCAAACTATTGACACCTAGGCCGGCATCCACTATGGTAGCGACCTGCTCAAGAGCTGTTGTGGTTCCGGCGGTCGTAGTTACCATCGGTGCTTGCGTGACCTGGAAGAGAGTGCTGGACGTGGCCGTCGCGGCGGGCGTGGTAACGGCAATTGGCCCGGTAGTCGCCCCAGCTGGCACCGTCACAGTGATTTGGTTGGCGGAATTGACGGCGAAGTTAGTGGCAGCAACCCCATTAAACGTCACCGCTGTAGCTCCTATGAAATTCGCACCGTTTATAATTACGTTCCTGCCTACGGTGCCGCTGGTGGGCGAGAACATGAAAATCCTTGGCACAGGCTGGTTGCGCAGCACTCCTACCGCGTTGTCCCCATAGTTGGCCACGAGCAGGTCTAGGTCGCCGTCCCCGTCGATATCGCCCACGGCCAAGTCGGTAGGACGAAAACCCGCTGGAACATCCAACGTTCCGGAGAAGCGACCTTGCCCATCACCCAGGCGCACACTAACTGTTCCCTGATCAGAAAAGTTGGCTGTCACCAAATCTAGGTTACCATCGCCATTTACGTCAGCAGTTTGGATTTGAAACGGACTCCCGATGGGGACAGAGAAACCAATGGGGAAGGATAGGCTATTAGCGAAGGAAAATCCTCCCTGACCGTTGCCTAGATATGTGCTTACGAAGTCGGAGGGATTGTTGCTGTTGGTGATGTTGGAAGTTAGAAAGTCCAGGTTGCCATCGTTGTTGACATCAGCAGCCACCAAACTATACAAGCTGCTTCCTGCGGGCATTGGAATATCGGTTATACCGGAAAAGTTGCCCTGCCCATCTCCCATGCGGACACTGACCGTACTGATTGAGCCGAACATAACTGTACCGGTCAGTAAATCTAAATTACCATCCCCGTTCACATCAGCCACCGCAATGTGCCGTGTGCCAAGATTCAGAGCCACATTCGTTGTGCCAGAGAACCCGCCTTGCCCATTGCCGAAGCGTATGCTGACCTGACCACTACGCACGGGGTTGGCGCTGCCGTACTCCGTGGTCAGCAAGTCCAGATTACCATCGGCATTGACATCAGCCAACGCTATTTTTTGCGGGTAATTATTACTTGCCACTAGTACATCCGGCACGGCTGTAAACCCTGCTTG
The DNA here is from genome assembly GCF_000420705.1 of Hymenobacter norwichensis DSM 15439. Classification (GTDB taxonomy): domain Bacteria; phylum Bacteroidota; class Bacteroidia; order Cytophagales; family Hymenobacteraceae; genus Hymenobacter; species Hymenobacter norwichensis. Next base: position 139,126 of record NZ_ATVL01000014.1, on the reverse strand, counting down.
GCCGTTGCCGAGGCGTATGCTCACCGTCCCGGTACCCGTGGTGGAACTGAGGGTTAGAAAATCTAGGTTGCCGTCTCCGTTCACGTCGCCGGCCACTAAATCAGAAGGATCGCTTGCTAGCGGTATGATGGTGGTGCCAGAGAAGGCGCCTTGGCCATTACCCAAACGCACACTCACGTTTCCAGTATTGGTAATCGTTCGGTTGGTGGTCAGAAAGTCGAGGTTGCCGTCATTATTGACATCGACGGCAACTACGTTACTGGGCTGCCCGTCTACTGGTGCCGTAGACTTGGAGAAGGTGGCCGGTCCCACACCAGCCTGGGTGGTGAACTGATACACGTACCGCTTCGCGCGGGAGCTTGCCGGCACCCCCGGCAAGGCCGTCACGTAGACCACCTCGCCGGGCTTGAAATTTTGAGCTGGGTCGAAGGTGAGCCGGTTGCCGAAGACCGTCGTCGTACCCACCTTGTGCCCCCCTGCTTGCTGCGAGAAGACGTGCACAGCATTATTAGCAGGCGTTGAGTTGATAGCTTCGGTATAAGTCAGGGATACATCCGTGCCGAGCGGTACTGAGTTGGCGTTGCGTGCCGGAGTAGTACCACTTATAGGGGGTGGAGAGAATTGTGCTTGACTGCATAGCGGAAATAATAAGGCAGCAAGAGCGGCTAACTGTCTGTAACTGTACACAGAAAAAAAGCAGAAAGGCAATAAAGGTTTTCGCATAAGCGGGAAAGAGAATTGATAAATGTAGAAGCCTTAACCAACCGTCGTACTCAAGTTAATATTAGCACTTAGAGTAGCTTTTTTTGACCTTCTCAAAGGTATCTTATCTATTCGCTGCTATCCAACACCCTGCTTATATTTATATAATTTTATTATTTCTTATAATTTTCTATAATACAACCGTTCGTTCTCATTCAAGTAGGTGCAGTCACAAATGAGTCGATAATCAAGACGATTGCTTGGTTAAATAGTCAACCTTTCAGTGAAACAAGCCTATTTCATGTTGGTACATAATTATAAAATCATGTTACATTCAAATAGTTATAGTCTTAAACGAGCCGCGACTGGCCTGTCGCACTGCTAGGGGGCCTAGTAGCTTTGTAGCATTACAAAGCTATTCCGCTCAGCAACCTACCTTACCACACCTCCTTTTATGCTCACCTCCCCTATCTCCTTAACACCGTTACCTATCGCTTCTCACCTGTTCACGCTCAGTACGCAGGATGTCGTGCCGGGCTACGCCACCATCGACGGCGACTATATTTCGCAGGAAGAAGGAGAAGAGGCCTTACGTACCGGCATGGCCGTACTGGTGGGTGGCTTGTTTGTCGGGTTGGGATAACATCAAGTAAGGGCTACGATATATTACATAGCCAGCCCTTGTGACCATCAGGCAAAGTTCGTTTTCATGCTAGACCGGCCACAACACCCGTGCGCAAGCGTTGATATGCGCGTTCCTCCTCTGTGGACGCCGTATGGCGCTGCACCTTGTCAAGCACTCAACTGATGCTTTCAACGATTTGCCAATCGAAATGGTAGCGGACCGAACACGTGTTGTTGAAAAGCTCAGTTGCTCCCGGCGGCTACGAAACTGGCCATTGACACGGCCCGTAGTAAATGTGCTAAGCTGCCGACCATTATGCGGGCCTTCGCGCACACAAAAGGCATCCCATTAGACCGGCGTAATTACCCCGACGAGTTCATAGCCAGGCAGTTGCCAGCTTACCGGCGGGCCCAGTCGGTAGGCTTTGCCAAGTCCACTCGTTGTGATGCTGCCGACCCTAGCCGCTTCTTGCGGTAGCAGCCCGATGCGCTGCTATCGACAGCCCCTACCCTATACTATTCGGGTTGAATTGCTAGTCAACGAGTTGAGCTTCAGCCTATAATTGCATACCCCCTTTGTAGTATAGATACGCCGTATGGGCCGGAGATGTGGTAAGCTGCGCTGCTATGAATTGCCTTCTTCTTGACAAAAGTCAAGGGGGGCAGGCAGCATTGGAATGTACTTTTGGGCAATGAGGAAAGCCTGCTGAGTAAATTGGAACTAGCCAGTTGGATAGCAAACCGACTAAAAGCTACCTGTAGACTGGTACCTTAGAATGCTCGCGTTTCAGTAAGTGGCCGTTCCTATATCCTTACGTTCCTGCTGTGAAGTACTTACTGCTGCTCTTGCTGTTGCTTGCCCTCACCAGCCAGGCCGAGCCCTACTACCCCATTCTAAGCAAAATTGAAGCTGACAGCCTACGCCGCCAGCTACGGCGCAGCGCGCCCGATACCAACCGCGTGAAGCTGCTGGTGCAGTTCAGCAACAACCTAACGTCTCTGACCTATTACCTGGATAAGCCGGACTCGGTAGCAGCGTACATTCGCCAGGCCCAAGCTCTGAGCAAATCCTTACATTATGCTGCCGGACAAATAGATGCCGACTACGCACTAGGCTATTTGCTGCGCAAAGACCCAGGCGGCCGGGAGGTTGTGTTGCAGGCCTTGGCGCGCAGCCAGCAGCGGCACGACCGGCGCCGGGAAGCCATTGGCTGGTACTTGCTCAGCGAAACCTACGAAAAATCGATGGCGCTCCACCCGCAGCGGATTCGGTATTTCAAGCAGGCCATCCGGCTGTTTGGGGCCGTGCACGAGCCGGTGCAGAAGGCCCGGGTGCTACGCGAGCTAGCCGACGCCTACCTGATGCAGGGCCAGCCGGCGCGGGCGCGGGAGGAGTTGCTACGCAGCTTGGCTTTGTATCGAGCAGCCGATTATCGTAAGCAGCACTCTTCCCTCGACCTGCTCGCCGCCACCAACGATGCGCTGGGCAACTACAAAGACGCCTTACAATACGCACTGGCTGCCGTGGCTAGCGCCAAGCGCAGCCAAGACACCCTGCTGCTGTGCACTTACTACATGCGGGTAGGCGCCGTGTACCAACAGTTCGACCAACGCGAGAAGATACTTCAGTACTACCGGCTGGCGATGCGCAGCGCCGAAGCCAACCACTACCACGAAACGGCGCTTGGCTTGGCTTCAACTATTGCCCGCGTCTTGCTTGCTGAAAACCGGCCGCAAGAGGCGCTGGCGCTCATACTAAAAAAAAGTAAGGCCTACCCGCCGCAAGACGATTTTACCCGCCTGAAAGTAGCGCAAGGGCTTATCAGTTGCTACCTGCGCACCAAGCAGTATACCTTAGCTATGGCCTATTGCCGGCAAATAGAAACCTATCTGACTAGCAAGCACGTCACCTCGGATTACCGCGTGCTGCACGGGGCCTACCTGACTGTGGGGGCGTGCTGCTTGGCCACTAGGCAATACGACAAAGCGCGGGCCTACCTCCTGAAATCCTTGGCCGCGGGCCAGGTGGTGCTCACCCGCAGCAGCATGGCCCACGCGTGTTTGCTGTTGTACAAAGTTGATTCGGCCCAGGGCAAGCTGCCCTCCGCCATTGCGTACTACAAGCGCTACAAAGCCATCAACGACAGCATCTTCAATGAGAAAAACAGTAAGCAGCTGGCCGCCTTGCAGATTCAATACGACACCGAAAAGCGCGAGCAGAGTATTGCCTTGCTTACCAAACAAAGCCTGATGCAGCGAATGACCATTCGGCAGCGCGAGTTCCAGCGCAACGCCGTGCTGGGGGGCGCTGCCCTGCTAGTGTTGGTGCTGGGCCTGGGCTACAACCGCTACCGCCTTAAGCAGCGCAGCGCGCGCCTGCTGGAGCAGAAGCAACTCGCCCTGGAAATTAAGCAAGCCGAAATCAACCGCAAAAATGCAGCGTTAGAACAGGTGCTAAGCGAGAAAGACCAATTGCTAGAAGAACGGCAGGGGCTGTTGGTAGAGAAGGACTGGATGCTGAAGGAAATCCACCATCGGGTGAAGAATAATTTACAGGTAGTGAGTAGCTTGCTCTCGACTCAGTCGCGCCACTTGCAGGACCCGCAGGCCGTAGCTGCTATCCGCGAGAGCCAGAACCGGGTGCAGGTGATGGCCCTGCTGCACGAGAAGCTCTACCAAGCCGACAACATCGGCCGTGTGAACATGGCCGACTACGCCCGCGAAATCGTGACCTACCTAGTCGAGTCCTTCGACCGCCAAAGGTCGGTAAATACGCAGTTGGACTTGGCCCGAGTGGAGTTGGAAACCACGGTGGCCACGCCCCTAGGTCTGATTATCAACGAAGCGGTGACCAATGTCCTCAAGCACGCCTTCCCGCCGCCCCGGCGCGGTACGCTCACGGTGTGCTTGGCCAGCTTGGCCCCGCAGTCCTACCAACTCACTATTACCGACGACGGAGTTGGCCTGCCGCCAGGCTTCGAGTTGCAGCGCAGCCGCAGCCTGGGCATTGTCATCATCAAAGGCTTGAGCCGCCAACTCGATGGGCAGCTGGCCATGAGCACGACCGATGGGGTGCGTATCAACCTGCAATTTGACACAAGCAAAAAGCCCGTTCACGCCGAAGCCGTGGCCTAGGGACGGCCTAGGTTATTGGTTACTCCGCCCGGCTTTCTTTGCGCGAGGCGATGCCGAGCTTTTTCATGCGGGCCTCTAGCGTGGTGGCTTTTACGCCCAGCAGCACGGCGGCCCCGCGCGGGCCCCGGATGCGGTAGTTGGTTTGGGTGAGGGCGGCCAGAATGGTGTCACGCATGGTATCCTGCATGGGCTTCACCTCTGGGCGGGCGGGCACACTGGGCACCAGCGGCGCGGCGAGCTGCAAGGTCGGCGGGGTGGACAGGATGGCGGCGCGCTCCAATACGTTTTCCAGCTCTCGGATATTGCCGGGCCAAGCGTAGTGCTGAATTTGCTGTAAGGAGGCGTTGGCAATGTTAGTAAAGGGCTTGCCGAGTTTCTGGCTGAGCTTGCGTAGCAAATACGTGGCGAGCGGTAGCAGGTCGTCGGGCCGGGTGCGGAGCGGCGGCAGCTCCAGCGGAAACACGTTGAGCCGGTAATAGAGGTCGGCCCGGAAGCGGCCGGCGGCCACTTCTTCGGCTAGCTCCCGGTTGGTCGCGGCAATAATGCGCACATCGACCTTGAGCGGGCCTTTACCGCCCAGGCGCTCAATCTCTTTTTCCTGGAGCACGCGCAGCAGCTTGGCTTGCAGCTCTAGGGGTAGCTCGCCGATTTCATCCAGAAATAGGGTGCTGCCGTGGGCTAGCTCAAACTTGCCGATGCGACGCTCGGTGGCACCCGTGTAGCTGCCTTTTTCGTGGCCAAACAGCTCTGATTCCATCAATTGCGGGGGTAGGGCGGCGCAGTTTACCTTCACCATGGTGCGGGCGCTGCGCGGCGAACGGTCGTGCACGGCGCGGGCAATCAGCTCTTTGCCGGTGCCGGTTTCGCCCAGCAGCAGCACGGTGGCATCGGTGGGTGCTACCTGGCCTACCCCCCGCAGCACGGCCAGCAGCGCCGGGCTCGTGCCGATGATTTCCTCGAAGTTGTGGCTGGTTTTCAGCTCCTCGCTGAGGTAGGTATTTTCCTGCTTCAGCTCCTCACTCAGCAGGCGGATGCGCTCGTAGGCCAGCAGGTTCTCCAGGGCCACAGCCAGCTGCTCGGCTAGCTCTTGCAGCAGCCGCAAGTCCTTGGCCGTGTATGCGTAAGCTGCCTTGCTGGCGACGATGAGTACGATGGCTGGCTGGTCTTTCAGCCTGATAGGCACCGACATGGACGACTTAAGATTCAGTAAGTTGCCGTAGTAGCGCGTCACCGGGTTTAGCTCACGCGCTTGCGCGGCGGCCTCCCCGACGTTGAGCAAGGGTTCTTGCAGCCAGCCGTCCAAGCCATCCAAGATGCGCGGGGGTTCTGCGGGCGAGTCGGGCAGCGGCATGGCTTCCAGGGGCAAAAGCTGTAAACGGCCACCTAGGTTGCCGACAGTGGCGTCCATGGCGCTGGGGTTGCGCAAGACGCGCCCAACCCGGTAGAAGCTGAGTAAGTCGAGGGGTAGCAGCTCGCTAATAGCGGCCGCTACTTGGGGCGCTATGTCGGCGATGTGGCGGCCATTGCGGAAGGCGCTAGCCACGGCTAGCTCAGTGGCCTTGACCAATTGCCGACTTTCCAACTCCTCGTAAGCCAGTAGGTTATCCAGCGCCAGCGCAATCTGCGGGATGATGAGGCTGATAGCGGTGTAGTCATCATCTGAGAACCCAGCCGCCGCCGTGGTGCCTAGTTGGAGGCTGGTAAACGTGCGCTGCTGCAACACCACCGGGAAAAACGCCATGGATTGCACCCCGAAGGTTTCGCCCACTGCCCGCGCCATGCTGAACTCCTGACTCAGCTTCTCAAACGCCGGGCCACTGAAAATGCCCCGCCGCTCGCCCAGTTCGGCGGCCGTAGGGTGGGCCAGCATACTGAGCCGTTCGGTGGGCGTATCGGGACCTAGAAGCTCGGGCAGGTGCACCCGCTCAAACGTGCCCTGGGGCGTGCGGCGCAGCAGCATCCAATAAAACGTCTGCTCTTCGGGCTGGCTCAGGCACAGGTTGAGCACGGTGATGGGCACAAACTGGTTGACCTGGGTGGCAATGGCGCGGCACAGTTGCTCACGGTCGTGGAGCGTGGCAATGGCTTCGTTCACCGCTATTTGGGTTTGCTGCTGCTGGCGCAGCCGGGCCTCTTGGCTGTGGGCGTGGCGGTAGCGAGCTATTTCGAGGGCCGCCAGCACGTCCCGCTCGCGGAAGGGCTTGTTGAGGAAACCGTATGGCTCGGTGACTTTCGCCGCGGCCAGCACGTCGTCGGTGAGGTTGGCCGACAGGAACACAAAAGGAATGCGCTGCTCATTCAGCCAGTGCGCCAGTTCGATGCCCGTTTCCGCCCCTTTCAGGAAAATGTCGAGCAAGACCACGCTGGGCCGCGTTTCGGCCACCAGCGCCCGCGCCTCCGCCCCCGACTCGGCTAGCCCGAGCACTTGGTAGCCCGCACTTTCCAGAATATCTCCTAGGTCATTGGCAATGAGAAACTCATCTTCCACAATGAGCACGAGGGCGGCGGGTTCGGCAGGGTCAGGCATAAGCGGTGGGGTAGAAATTGCAACTGGCTGCCTGGGTGGTCGAGGAGTTGAAAGCAGGTGGCGGTGCGGCTGGCCTAGCCGCAAGCCGCACTGGTGAAAGATGGGCTGCAAAGCTGTCGCCTGCGGCACGTTTATCCAAAAAATTCTCCAATATATTGGATAATCCAACACAATGGAGAATTTACTAATTAACTATCTCTTGCATTTTTTGGCTATTAACCACCTGTTTTTGAGAATGGTGTGTAGTGTTAAGCCGAGTAGGTTGGGCGGTTGGCACCTATTTGGCAACCCACCAAGTGGCTACCGATTTTCTGCCTTTTCGCCCATGCTATGCAGGTTCTCCGCGACTACATCGACCAGCAAACCCGCTCCACCATTTCCGACGCCGATTTCGCTCTGGTGGCGGCCGAATTGCTGCCCTACCGACTCCAGAAAAGGCAGTTTCTCTTGCAGGCCGGCGAAGTATGTCAATACCAGGCCTTTGTGATGCAGGGCGCATTGCGCCTGTACACGATGGATGCCCGCGGCAACAAGCACATTCACGTGCTGGGGGTAGAGAATATGTGGATTGGCGACCGGGAAAGCTGGGCGCAGCTCACGCCTTCGCCCTACTACATCGACGCCGTGGAAGATTCACAGCTGCTGCTCATCAACTGCCCGCAGGCGCAGGGGCTGGTGCGCACCGTCCCGCTGGTGGCCGAGCTGGTGCGCATCCAGGACGAGCGCAATGCCATTGCCACCCAAAAGCGGCTGCACGATGCCATTTCCTGCTCGGCCGAGGAGCGGTATGTCGCCTTTATTGCTCAGCACCCTACTTATGTACAGCGGTTTTCGCAGCTCATGATTGCCTCCTACCTCGGCATTTCGCCCGAAACACTGAGCCGTATCCGCACCAAGCTGCTGCATGTTCCTGCAGCGGCTGGCATCTGAATCTAGGGTTTCGAATGCTTGGCCTACCCTTACGCACGACGCTATGCACGCTTTTCGCTCCTACATTGACGCTGGTATTTCGACGCCCGTTTCCGACGCGGACTTTGCCCGCATCTGTGCCGCATTTACGCCGAAGAAGCTGCGAAAGAAGGCTTTCCTGCTGCGGGCGGGCGAGGTGTGCAAGCACTTTGCCTTTGTGCTGGCGGGCGCTTTGCGGATGTACAGCGTAAATGAAAAAGGCGGTGAGCATGTGCTCAGCCTAGGGGTTGAAAACTGGTGGGTCGGCGACCGGGAAAGCTGCGTGTTGCTCACCCCATCGCGCTATTATGTGGAGGCGCTGGAAGATGCCAGCCTGCTGCTGATAACCCACGCGCAAATGCAGGAGCTACTCTGCACCGTGCCAGCCTGGGCCGACTTGATGCGAGGGTTGGACCATCGCCACAATATTGCCACGCAGAAACGCTTGGAAGCCGCCATTTCCAGCACGGCCGAAGAGCGCTATGTGGCTTTTCGGGCGCAGCATCCGACGTTTGAGCGGCGGTTTTCGCAGCAGCTGATTGCGTCTTACCTCGGCATTTTGCCCGAAACGCTGAGCCGCATTCGCACCCGGTTGCTGGCGGCCAAGCCCCAGCTGGCCGAGGTGCTTTCTTGATAAAAGTCAAGAAACCTCCCTTACCAAGCTGGCCACCTTTGTAGCAGCCGTAGCGCCTCGCTAAAGGCCCTGCACACTAGCACGCACGCCATGACCAAATCCATCATCGCGCAGGTTGGGGGTACCAATGCCCGGGTGGGCAAACTGCTCGTCAACCGGCTGCTGCCCAGCCGCATGGTTGCCGCCGTGGGGCCGTTCGTTTTCCTCGACCATGTGTACCCCACCCGGTTTGAGCCCCAGGTCCCGAAGGCGCCCACCGGCGAAACCGCCCACCCGCACCGGGGCATCGCCACCTTTACCTACGTGCTGAGCGGCGCCCTCGAGCACTACGACAGCGCCGGCCACCACGGCGTGGTAGCCGCCGGCGGCGCCCAGTGGATGAAGGCCGGCCGAGGTGTGCTGCACGACGAAAACTCCAGCCTCGATTTTCAGGCCAAAGGTGGCGTGCTGCACGCCTTGCAGTTCTGGTTAAACCTGCCCGCCTGCCATAAAGCCGATGCCCCCGACTACCTAGCCCTGCACGCCACGGCGGTGCCCGAAGTGCTGCTGCCCGAGGCGGCCGGCAGCCTGCGGGTGCTGCTCGGGGCGCTGGGCGATGCCGCCTCGCCGGTGCCCACCAGCAGCCCGCAGTTCTTGTACCACTTGCAGCTCAGTCCCAAGGCCACGTTTACCCTGGCCACCAAAATCGGCCTGGACTACGCCGCCTTCGTGCCGGCCGAGCCCGCGCGCATCAACGGCGAGTTACATGGCCAGAGCGAGTTAGTGCTGTTCGGCGCGGAAGTCGGGCCCATCATTTTCACCAATCCCAGCATCGAGCCGGTGAGCGTGCTGGTGTTTGGCGGCCAGCCGATACCCGAACCGCTGGTAGCTCAAGGCCCCTTCGTGATGAACAGCCACGCCGAAATAGCCACGGCTTACGAAGATTTTTTCGCCGGCGAGTACGGCCAGATTACCTACGAAGTCGTCACGTCGCCGCAAGATTTATCGCCCCGCATCACCCTGCTATGAACCCAAACTACCAAGCCCTTCCCCTCACCGATAATACCTACGACCAGCAATTCGAGTTGACCATTGCGGATGCTACTGCGCTGGTGCAGTACCAGCTGCATCACCAGTACCTCAGCCTGGTACATACCGAAGTGCCCACCGACTTGCAAGGGCAAGGCGTGGGCAGCGCCCTCGTGGAAAAAGTGCTGCACCTAGCCGATGAGCGCCACCTGACCATCATTCCGTTGTGCCCGTTTGTGGCGCGCTACCTCCACCAGCACCCCGATTGGTACCGGCTGGTGGCCTCCGGCTACCGGCCCGCCAGTGCGCACTAGCAAGCTGCTTGCTCGCAACTTCTTACTCAAATTTCACCTCAACCTAAACGCATGAAAATAGGAACTATTGGCGCGGGCAATATTGCCCAAGCGTTTGTTCGCCACGCGGCCAAAGCCGGCTTCGAGATTACCATCAGCAGCAAATCGGGGCCGGCCGCTCTCACCGCGCTGGCGGCCACCCTCGGGCCGGGCGTACGGGCGGGCACCGTGGAAGAAGCCGTGCAGGCCGACCTCGTGCTACTCTCGGTGCCCTGGGATGCCGTGGCCGAGGTACTGGCCCACGTACCCGCCTGGCGGGGCCAGGTGGTCGTGGACACCACCAACGCCATCCACTTCCCCGACTTCAAGCCGCTGGACCTGGGACCCAAAACCTCCACCGAACTCGTGGCCGAGCAAGCGCCCGGCGCCCGCGTGGTCAAGGGCTTTAATGCTACGGGAGCGGCTATTTTGGCCCTCGACCCCAACGAGGGCGGCGGCAAGCGGGTCATCTTTATTTCCGGCGACGATGCGTCGGCCAAGGCGGAAGTACTCCAATTGCTCGATGCCATGGGCTTTGCCGGCATCGACCTAGGGAGCCTGGCCATCGGGGGCCGTTTCCAGCAGTTTCCCGGTCCGCTGTCGGGCACTAATCTGGCTCAGTTTCCGGCATAGCGGCGGGCTGCGCAGTTTCTCTTTCATCCTGCACTACTACGTGTGCAACTCGCAATTTATCAAACTTATGCAAGCTCCCCCTTTTGCCACCGACCAACACCTCGACCCGCAGATTATTGAGTTTCTTAAAGCCATTAATACCGGTGGCCCTGGCCTCGAAACCCTGCCCTTACCCGACGCCCGCCAGGTATTGGTCGGCGCGCAAGCCTCGGCCACCGTGGACCTTTCGGGTGTGGAAACCACGCAGCGCACCATCGAACAAGACGGCTACACGGTGCCCCTGCACATCGTGCGACCCAACGGCACCGCGGGTACGGTGCTGCCCGTATTCATCTTCATCCACGGCGGCGGCTGGGTGCTCGGCGACTTCCCCACCCACCAGCGCATGGTGCGCGACTTGGTCGTGGAATCGGGCTTCGTGGCCGTGTTCGTGGACTACACGCCCAGCCCCGATGCGCAGTACCCGCAGGCCATCAATGAAATCTACGCCGCCACCAAGTGGGTAGCCGCGAATGGCGCCGAAATCAACGTAGACGGCCAGCGTCTGGCCATGGTGGGCAATAGTGTGGGCGGCAATATGTCGGCCGTCACCTGCCTCATGGCCAAGGAGAAAGGCGGTCCGCACATCAAGCTGCAAGTCCTGATGTGGCCCGTAACTTCCGCCGCCTTCGACACCGAATCGTTCGAGTTGTATGCCCAGGACCGGTTTCTAACGGCCCCCCTGATGAAGTGGATGTGGAGCACCTACACCACCGACCCCGCCGAGCGCGCCCAGCTATACGCATCGCCCCTCAACGCCACTTCCGAGCAGCTAGCCGGCCTACCACCGGCCCTCATTCAGGTGGCCGAAAACGACATCTTGCGCGATGAGGGCGAAGCCTACGGCCGTAAGCTCAGCGCGGCCGGCGTGCCCGCCACCACCATCCGCTACAACGGCATGATTCACGACTTTGGCCTGCTCAATGCCCTGGCTGAGGTGCCGGCGGTCAGGTCGCTATTTGTGCACGCGGCAGCCGAACTCAAGAAGCACCTCGGCTAGGTTACCGCTCGGCTTTCACTCTTCTTAGCCCCTGCTTTTTATCCGATTTGAGGTAAAATGCAGGGGTTGTTGATGAACTTGTGGCGCGGCCCGTAATTGGCTCTTTTTATCTCTAGCTAAACGCATTCCGAATGAAAATCGCCTTAATTCACTTACGTGGTCCAGTTGGCTAGTGGCTTAAGGTAGAAGAGCCTACAAGCGGTCAGGCACCAGGAAAATACGTCGTTTTCAGGTACTCCCGCAACGACATGGGCTTGCGGCCTAGCAGTTGCTCCACAGTATCATCCGTGCCGGCCAACATGCCATGCTTGGCGGCGGCACCCCACTGGGCGAAGAAGTTGGCGACGGGTTCGGGGAAACCGGCGGCTACTGTCTGCGCGATGTAGGGCGCCAGTTCGCTGCTGCGGTAGGTGATGGGCAGGCCCGCCAGCGCGGAGAGCTCCCGGGCGATGTCGTGAAACGAATAGGCCTCGCTCCCGACCAGAGTATATTCCTGGTTTTCATGGCCTTCGCTGGTGAGCAAAGTAGCTGTGGCGGCGGCTAGCTCGGTCCGCTTGATGAAGGCTATTTTGCCTTCCCCCGCGGGGAAACGTATTTCCTTCTCCGGCACCTCGCTGCCAATCAGATACCCTAGGCCTTCAAAATAGTAGCCGTTTCGGAGAATAGTGTACACCAGCCCGGACGCTTTGAGATAGGCTTCCGTGGCTAGGTCGCTTTCCGTCACCTCCGTCAGCACAAAGTCGGAGCTGCGCTGGATACTGGTGTAAAATAGGTGCTTGACCCCGGCTTCCTTGGCAGCGTCGATGACGTTGCGGTGCTGGCTCAGCCGGTCAGTAAATGCCACGGCGGAAACCAGTAGCACCTTCTCGATGTCCTGAAAGGCTTGCACCAGCGCAGGATAGTCGAAGTAGTCGGCTTGCCGCACGTCGACGCCCCGCTCGGCGAGGTCCGTGGCTTTGCTGACGTCGCGCACCAGGGCGGCGATTTCCGTGGCCGGGGCGGTTGTGAGCAGGCAGTCGATGGTTTCGTGGCCCAACCCACCGGTGGCTCCAGTTACTAAAATCATGGTTAGAGAGAAATAAGGACCACTGCTGCGTGGTCGGTAAAAAGGCTTTTGGTGGTGGTGGTTGAATTTTGAAGGTGCCCGCAAGCAATTCGGCGCCCAACAGTAGCAGAAGCAAAACCTGCGTACATTTGCTTGCGATTTGCAAGTGCAAAGATGGCTTATAATGCTTGCAAATTGCAAGTAAAAAATAAACCTTTTTTATGAAAGAGCTAAAACAGCGTTCTACTTGCTCCATCAGCACGTCGCTCGACGTGCTCGGGGACAAGTGGACGCTGCTGATTGTGCGGGACATCGTGTTTGCGGGTAAGTCGACCTATGGGCAATTCCTGCAATCGGCTGAAAAAATGGCGACCAATATTCTGGCCGACCGCCTGGCGCTTCTGGAGGCGCAGGGCATCTTAACCAAAGCCGTCGCCGCCGATAAGAAATCGAAATTCACCTACCGCCTGACGGAAAAAGGTGTGGATATCGTCCCCATTTTAGTAGAGTTCATCCTGTGGGGCGCCAAGCATGGCCCCACCATTGTGGACCCTGGCTTGCTGGCCGAGCTCCAGACTGGGAAAGAGGCGGCCGTGGCGAAGTACCAGCAACTCGCCCGTGAAAAGGCCCTGACGTAAGCAGCAAACCGTTTCTGGGCAGATAGCTGAAAAAAGCGAGAGCCAGGCAGTGTGCACCGAATGCACACTACCTGGCTCTCGCCTTTTTTACTCAACAAGTTAGATACTCATACCGCCGTCGATGGTGAGGGCGGCGCCGGTCACGAAGCGGCTTTCTTCGCTGGCAACCCAGGCCACGAAAGCGGCCACGTCGGCCCCGCGGCCGAATTCGGGGATGGCCATTTGGTTGCGCATCCAGTCGGCGTAGGGGCCATCGGCGGGGTTCATGTCAGTGTCGGTGGGGCCGGGCTGAATCAGGTTTACCGTGATGCGGCGGGGCCCTAAGTCGCGGGCCAGGCCTTTGGTCAGCCCCAGCAGGGCGGCTTTGCTGGTGGCATAAAGCGTGGTATTGGCCCCCGGCACGCGCTCGGCCAGGTTGCTGCCGATGGTGATAATGCGCCCGCCCGCTGGCATGTGGGGCAGCACGGCCTGCGCCGCCACAAACGGGGCTTCGACGTGCACCGCCATCATGTGCCGAAACTCGGTTAGCGTATGGTCTTCCATGGCTTTGCCATTGGCGATACCCGCGCTGTTGACCAGAATATCGAGCCGCCCGAAAGCCGCGGCGGCTTGCCCAATGGCCGCTGTGAGGGCCACCGCGTCGGCGCTATCGGCCCGGATGGCCAGCACTTGTCCGCCCTGCTGGGTTAGCTCGGCGGCGAGGGCGTCGGCTTTGGGGGCCGAGCTGACGTAGGTGAAGGCCACGGCGGCCCCGTCGGCCACCAAGCGCTTTACGATGGCGGCCCCGATGCCGCGGCTACCGCCCGTTACGAAGGCTACTTTGTTGCTAAGGGATGTCATATAGAAAGAGGTTTCAAAGAAGACAAGAAGTGCTGGCTACGAAATGGCTCATTGCCAGCCCAAAAGCGGGATTAAGCGACTTTGAGTAAGTTGAGGGTGGGAAGCGGGCCGCCGGGAAACTGCTGGAGCTTGCCGCCCTCGTGCAGCAGACCCAGGTCGATGCCCGCAAAGCCCATTTGCTGAAGCAATCCGGCCACCGTGGCCTTGGCGGCGCTATCGTTGCCCGAATAAAAAATGACGCGCTGGCCCCCGGCCTCGCGCGGGTTGGCGGCCAGTACGGCGGGCATCAGGGTATTGAAGGCCTTCACCACCCGCGCGCCCGGCACCAAGCCGGCCACCACTTCGCTGGATGGCCGCCCGCCCAACTCGGCCAACCGAAAACCGGGCAGGAGAATGGGATTTGTGGGGTCGATAACCAAACGGCCCTCCCACGACGAAACGCTGGCCGCAACGGGGGCCACCTGCTCCCAGGGCAAAGCCAAAAAGACGACCTCGGCCTGGGCGGCCTCGGCTACGGTGCCGGCGCGGGCGCGCCCGCCCAGTTGGGCCACCAGCGGCGCCAAGGAAGCCGGCCCGTGCCGGTTGCTCAGCACCACTTCGTAGCCAGCGCGCACGGCCTGTGTGGCGAATGCGCGGCCAATAGCTCCCGCGCCAATAATTCCGATTTTCACGTGTTTTTCGTTGATAATCAGCTCCGTTGCTGACAACACAAAAGTAGAATGGCTCCTAGGCGGCCTTTCTTGATATTTGTGGGAAAAACACCTTGACTTAAGTCAAGACTTTCAGCGGGTGCTGGTGCTACCTATTTGGTATTCAGGCCTCTTATACGGTTGAGGGTTTCGGGCGACAACCCCAGGTAGGAGGCAATCATGCGCAGGGGCAGGCGCTGGGCAAGCTGGGGGTACGTCTGCACAAACTCCCGGTACTTGGTTTCTGCATCGGCGCTGATGGCCGTCTGGATGCGGCGCTGGCTGGCGAGGTAGGTGCGGTTCAGCAGCCCATCGATAAGCTCGTGGAAGGCGGGCACCTCTCGGGCAAATTGCTCGAAATCGGCCTTGGGGAACAGGAGCACGTCGGTATCTTACAGAGCGTCAATATTCTGGCGCGAGGGCTGGCCACTCAGCAGGCTTTCCCGGTCGCCGGCCCACCAGTTTTCGATGGAGAATTTAAGCATATGCTCCCCGCCTTTGGCATCGACCTGGTACTGCCGCAAGCAACCCCGGCACACAAAGGCGTAGCACTGCCATACCTGCCCCTCGTGCAGCAGAAACTGCCGCTTGCGCAGGTGCTGGGCGCTGCTCAGCGCGGCCAGGCGCGCCCACTCGGCGGGCGTGAGTTGCACCTTGGCACGCAGGTAATTTTCAAACACGTCGCTTATGGCAGCGGTGAGCATGGCGAGCAAAATATGGGCGTCTGGGAGGCTAGCAGGGCAGCCGGCTTTTGCGAACCTAGCGGTTTTGGGCTTGGGTTTTCTTGATAAATATCAAGAGAAACCCGGTAAGCAGGTGGGCACCTTTGCCAAGTCAAGCCTGCAGGACCAACGTTCACTTTATGAAAACCATTAGTGGCATTTCCGCCGCAAACCGGGAGGTAGTCGTGCACCAGCTGGCAAGGCCTTGCTCGAACAGCACGAAAAAAACGGCCTAGATGCTGCGGCCTCACCTGAAGTAACCGTTTAGATGGCTTGGGCCACCTAAGCATCTCACCATCTTTAATTTAACCTACAACACTTTTGCTATGGCTTCTATTTGCTCCCACCTCTCGGCGCTCGACCCGGCGCATCTGAAAACGGCCCCGCAGCACGTCTGCCCCGAGTGCGTGGCCCTGGGCGACACCTGGGTGCACCTGCGCACGTGCCAGGAGTGCGGCCACGTCGGCTGCTGCGACCAGTCCAAGAACACGCACGCCACCAAGCACTTCCACGCCACGCAGCACCCGGTAGTATCGTCGGCCGAGCCCGGCGAGCGGTGGGTATTTTGCTATCCCGACCAGGAGTTTGCGGAGTACTAGACCGTCAGTTCGTCCGCTTTCGCCCAGATAACTCAGAATGCGTCGTCCCTAACGGCTGCGTTACCTAGCTTTTCTCCATCAGCTCTTTAAGCTTGCTCATTTCCTGCTCAATCAGCTCGACGGCGTGGTAAAACGGCTCATCGGGCATCACCGCGGGCTTCGTGAAGGTCATCATGAAGTGGGCGCCTTCGCTGCCGGCCACCACCCGGCACGGCACCCGCCAGTTGCCCTCCACGGGGTCGTTGAATTCCTGGTCAAGGATGCCCAGTTCCCGGTTCGACAGCATTTTCACGTGCTGGGTGCCGCGGGGGCCTTCCATGAGCCAGTAGCCCTCGGGGCCAGGCGCGGCGCTGAACACGTTGTGAATGGCCCACTGCGGCCAGTTGGCCAAGTCATTGATGAAGTCCCACACCCGCTCGGGGCTGGCCTGGATGTTGACGGTTTTGGTGATGGTACTGGCCATAAGAAGATAATATTGCAGCCAGTCGCTAAGCAGCTTGGCCGAGTGAAAATAACCGAAGGTGCAAGCCAAATAAGCGTTGGCAGCCTCATTAACTGCTGAATACCTGGCGTTTTAGACACGTTTTGCAGCGCTACCGCTCACCATTAAGGGCGGAGCAGCGGGGCGACGCGCGTGCCTAGCAGCTCAATGGCCCGCAGCAGCTTGGCGTGGGGAAGGGTGGCCACGTCCAGCTGAAAGGTGACCCGCGAGATGCCGCCCAAGGCCTCGCCGTGGCGCAAAATCTTGGCAGCCACTTCCTCTGGATTGCCTACCAGCAGCGCCCCCAACGGCCCAATTTGGGCATCGAACTGGCCTCGTGTTATGGGCGGGCCGCCCCGCTCCCGCGACCGGTTGGTGAACGTGCGGGCGTAGCCGGGGTAAAAGTCTTCCACCGCTTCCTCGGTCGTATCGGCTACGTAGCCCAGCGAGTGCAACCCCACTTGCAGCTGCTCGGGCGCGTGCCCGGCTCGCTGGCCTGCCTCGCGGTATAGGTCCACTAAGGGCCGAAAGCGGTGCGTATCGCCGCCGATAACGGCCACCATCAGGGGCAGGCCCAGCGTGCCGGCCCGCACAAACGACTGCGGCGTGCCGCCCACCCCTAGCCAAATGGGCAATACTGGCTGCATAGGCCGGGGGTAAATGCCCTGCCCGCGCAGCGCCGGCCGGAACTTGCCCTTCCAGTGCAGGTGCTCTTCGCCCCGAATGGCGAGCAGTAACTCCAGCTTTTCCTTGAAAAGGGCGTCGTAATCATCAAGGTCGAAGCCGAACAACGGAAACGCCTCAATGGACGAGCCGCGCCCTACCACCATTTCGGCCCGGCCCTGCGAAATCAAATCCAGGGTGGCAAACTCCTGAAACACGCGCACCGGGTCGGCGGCGCTGAGCACAGTCACGGCGCTGGTCAGGCGGATGCGCTGGGTGCGTGCTGCCGCAGCTGCCAGAATAACGGCGGGGGCCGAGTCCAGAAACTCCGCTTTGTGGTGTTCGCCAATGCCGAATACGTCCAGCCCTACCTGGTCGGCCAGCGCGATACGGTCGAGCAACTGCCCCATTGCTTCCGCGCCGCTGGGGGTGCGGCCCGTGCCGTTTTCGAGCAGCGCCGCCGCGAAGCTATCAATTCCGATTTGCATAAAACCTTGCCTTAGTATGAATTACTTATTATAAGCCGGTTGTCTGTTGAAGACTGCCTATTTGCTACCGTACCGGGGTTACTATGCAAAGGTGTTTCGTAGCAGTGAAGAAATACATTGATATTAATCAATAAAATATGCTAGCAAACGGCCATGGCTGTTGCAGACCCTGCTATCCTATTTGCTGCTTTATTGTTAGCGTGAGTATGCAAGGTCAGAAGCAGTTCACCGATATAGAGAGCAACCATTTGCGGCTCTCTGAATGCGCATATAACTCAAATTCGGTAAGTAAGCAGGCTGCTACTCATCATAAGAATTAATCGTGGCGCGTGCTGCAACAGGTCACCACTTGTTAAAGGGCTTCTTTTGAGTGCTTAGATAGGACCTTCGCTTCAAGTATTGTTAAAAGCTGACACCACTAAACCGGTAACAAGGCGGCTGTTTCTGGGGGCGGCCCTACAACGCCAGCTCATCGGCCAGGATGCAGCGCTGGACTTGGTGCTCCTGCCCTTGTTGGCCAACATTGACAACGAGCAGGATTTGGCAAAGGCGCTTCGGCAGCCGTTGGCCCGCACGGTGCATTCGGCAACGCTTTTAGAACAGGCGGCTCACCCGCTGCCGGGTTGGTACGGGCATTTTTAGTAGCAACACAAGCTCGTGAGTTCATCCCGCTTGCGCGGCAACCTCTCCTCATCACAAAAGTCCAATGGTATGCTACAAGTCGCCTACTGCACGCTTATTTTGCCTACTGTGTTGGTAACAACCACTCTGGTTACAAGGAGAGCCAAGGCACTTTGCCCTGCAATAGCAAGAATTGCATGGTGCTGCCACCCGGTCAACGGGCGCAGGGCCGGTGCTGTTTGCAACGCACAGTGGCCTTACCACAAGACCCAGTTTGAAGACTGGCTAGAACGTATAAACCGAGAACCTGAGTGCCACCAGCGGTGAAATTATGAAGGCGCGCTTTACAGGTGCGGGATGCACTTGGTTTGGTGCTTCCCGCATTGCGTTGTTCCTTTGCCGTCGAAGCGTTTCTATCCCGCTTCCGTTGCGCGTGCGTCAAGCTGTTGCCCTTTTGCTGTTGTTCTCGCTCTCGGTGCATTGCGCCGGGCGGCTGGGCATTGTAGCCGGTTGGTGGCTCAACCAGGACTACATTGCCCGAGTGCTATGCATCAACCGCGACAAACCCCAGCTGAAGTGCAACGGCAAGTGCCATCTAGCCAAGCAGCTCAAAGCGGTGGAGCAGGCCGAGCGCAAACAGCAGCCGGACAGCAAGCAGGCGTTTCAGGAAATTACCTTGTTCTGCGCCGCCGTGCTGCCCTTGCGCTTTACGGCCCCCGTATGGTCGGCCACGCCACTCCGGTACGCTGACCTGCGCGTCGGCTCCTACGGTTGGGACGGTACCAGCCCCGACCACCCACCGGCATAAGCCCATCTCCCTTTTCCTGGCCCTAACCGCCCGCGCGGATTGGCTTGCCATGCGCTATCTGCTGGCTTATAGGCGCTGCTAAATCAGGGACAACTGCTTGCTAAACTATTCGTTAGCACGTGCTGACTTGGCTGTATCTAGCCAGGAAAAGAGAGCCCAACTAAACGTATCTGCTTCTGTTTTTGCCCTTAGCCGTCGGCTCGGGTATTGGATACGCGTATCCACACCAGCCGTATTCCGCCGGAAGCGGCTTGGCGGCTAGTGCGGGTACTGCCATTAAGCGGCAGCATCCTGAGTTCGGTAGCACTGCCTTAGCTGCTTGCGCACCCGACCAACTGGCGGGCTGCCTGTTCTGTTTTTCTTCTTTTCGACTTCGATTTATGAAACAGCTTCTGTCTGTCTTTCGGCGGCTATTCCTGCTCGCCCTGCTGACGGCGTGCCAGCCTGATTCCACTTCCCACACAACTCCTGACGCAGCTAGCATTGGCCCCACCCGTGCCAGCGTCATGCAACACCACGATTCCCTGATGAGCCGCATGGATGCCTTGAGTACCGAGCGCCAGCGCCTGCAACAGCAGCTTGCCACGCTCGATACCACCAGCACAACCAGCCGTGGCGCAGCTCGGATGTTGCGGCGACGCGCTAATGCTTTACTCCAAGCCGATGCGGCCATGATGGACTGGATGCACCGCTACAAAGAGCCGGATACCATCCGCCTGAGCGCGCACCAGTACGCCGACTTCTGGGTTGACCAGGCTCAGCAACTCACACAGTTGGACCGCCAGATAACCACCGCGCTGGACTCCGCGCAACGACTTCGTTAAGGCATGCGCTACTTTCTTAAGCTGCCGCATTTGCGCGGCCTGCTCGTTAGGCTCGTGGCCCTCTCGTACCTTATCACGGGCTGCGCTGAGGCTCCTTCCACCAAGCGGCTGCCTCATCTGGGCGAGCCTAAAGTACTGGCCGCCGGCGACATCCTCTGGCCCACCGTGCCCACGTTCCGGGTGCTGAACCAGGACAGCGTGGTGGTGACGCCGGCCACGTTTACGGGCAAGGTGTATTTGGCCGATTTTTTCTTCACGACCTGACCACAGGACGCCAACCTTGCGGTTGCCTGGTAGCGGGCGGAGTGGTTTACCCGGAAAGCTTCCGGGGATATTCAATACCAAGTACTTACCTGATGCGTCCTTGCGGGCGCTCTACCTGTTATGCGGCGAGTGGTGGCCCTTTTGCTTCTTTGTTCGCTCTCGGTGCACTGCGCCGGGCGGCTGGGCATTGTGGCGAGCTGGTGGCTCAACCAGGACTACATTGCCCGGGTACTGTGCATCAACCGCGCCAAGCCGCAACTGCACTGCAACGGCAAATGCTACCTGGCCAAGCAGCTGCGAGCCGTTAACGCCGCCGAACAGAAGCAACAGCCGCTTGGTGGTAAGCAGATCTTTCAGGAAATCACGCTGTTTTGTACGCCGCTGCTGCCGGTTCAACTGCTGCTGCCCGCCGGGTTCCAAGCAACGCAACTTGAATACGCCACGTTGGGCGTGAGCAAGTACGCCTGGGACCGGCCGGGCCCCGACCACCCGCCCGCTGAGGGCTGATGAAAACTCGCCTTTTCTGCGTTTTGGCGCGCCCCACGGGCCGGCTGCCGCGTGCCCATTATCGGGCTGTGCGGGGCGGGCGGGTACGTGCCGCTCATCAGTCATTCTTCTTGCTCAGTGAAACACCTTTCTTTCTTGCCCTTAGCCCTATTAGTGAGCCAGGCGGCGCTGGCGCAGCATTCTTCCCTGACGGGGCGCGTGTTCGATGCCACCACCAAAGAGCCCCTGGTTGGGGCCACCGTACGTACGCCGGACGGCAAAACCGGCACCAGCACCAACAACTCGGGCTATTTTTCGTTGCCCACCGACGCCGCCCAGGTGGTTGTATCGGCTATCGGCTACCAGTCGTTTACTTTGACTCCTACGGCCGATGGCCAAGCCCTGCGGGTCGCGCTGTCGCCGACCGTGGAGGATTTGCAAACCGTGGTGGTGACGGCCAGCCGCGAAGCTCAGCTGCGCACCGACGCGCCGGTAGCCATCAGCAAACTTTCGCCGACCGTCATTCAGGATACCAAGGCCACGCTGCTGACGGAGCTGATTAATAAGGTGCCGGGTGTAGTGATGCTCAACTACGGCAACGAGCAGCACGCCATGGGCATCCGCCAGCCGTTCGGCACCAACGCCTACTTTCTGTATCTTGAAGATGGTATTCCGCTGCGGCCGATGGGCGTATTCAACCACAACGCCCTACTGGAGTCCAACCCGCTGGCCATCAACTCCATTGAGGTGGTGAAAGGCCCGGCTTCGTCACTCTATGGGCCCGAGGCCGTGGGTGGCGCCATTAACCTGCTGACCAAGCGGCCAACCAGCGTGCCTACCCTCAGCGTTGGGGTGCAGGGCGACCAGTACGGCTACCGCCGCGTGCAGTTCGGCGGCGGGGGCATGTTGAATGCCAAGCTCGGCGCGTTCGTGAGCGGCTACCTGGCCCGGCAGCGCAATGGCTGGCAGGCGCAATCCGATTACGATAAGCAGTCGGTTAATGCCCGGCTGGAGTACGCTTTGACCGACAGAACCCGCTTGACGGCGGCCACTTCCTACAACAACTACAAGTCCGAAACCAGCAGCTCGGTGGATAGTGTGGCGTACTACCGCCGCGAATACTCCTCGACGTCCGACTTCACGTACCGCGACACCTACGCCCTACGGGCCCGCCTGACGGCCGAGCACCAGTGGAACGAGCAAAACAGCACCACGCTCACCACCTATTTCCGCGACAACCGCGTGGGCCAGAACCCCAGCTACGGCATCCGCTGGACCAGCGGCGCGCCCACGGCCCGGGGCGAAGTCAACGTCAATGCCTTTAAGAGCTACGGCGTGCTGGCGCAGCACAGCGTGAAATTCAATTGGCTGGGGGCTCGGCTGCTGGGAGGGGCCAGCTTCGATTACTCGCCCACGCAGTACAACGCTCATCAATTGGACCTAGCCGCTCAGCTGCGGCCCGATAAACGGTCGGTGGAGAAATACACCATCATGGCCGACCGCCCGGATTTGCTTCTGGCTGACTACGACACCGACCTACGGAACTCGGCCGTGTACGCCCAGCTCGATTTGCACCCCATTCCTAGCCTCACGGCGCTGCAACTCACGCTAGGCGGCCGGTTCGACCGCCTGGCCTTCGACTACCACAACTACCTGGACCAGTCCGTCGGCTCGAAGCAGTACCAGCAGGCCACGCCCAAGGTGGGTGTAACCTACGACCTAGGCAAGGGCCGCGGGCTATACGCCAATTACTCGCAAGGCTTCTCGCCGCCCGGCCTGACGTCCATCTTCCGCCGCAAGACGACCACCCCGGCGGGCGCCCCAGCCGAGTTCTACTACAACCTGCAACCGGCCCGCTTCTACAACCGTGAAATCGGGGGCTGGGCTTCCTTACTCGCCAACAAGGTATACGTGGATGTAGCGCTCTATCAGCTAGATGGACGCAACGAACTGCTTAACATCCGTCAGCCCGACAACTCCACCGACTACCAGAGTGCCGGCAAAACCCTGCACCGAGGCGTGGAGTACGGCCTGACCTACAAGCCCACCTCGGAATTGTTTTTCCGCTTCGGGGGCACCAATGCCGTGCATCGTTACGAGGAGTTTGTACTCAGCACAAAAGCCACCGATGCAGTGCAAAACGTGAACGGCCAGCAGATGCCCCAAGCCCCGCGCTGGGTAGTCAATACCGAGCTGACCTACAAGCCGCAGTGGCTGCCCGGCCTGCGGTTGGCCACGGAGTATCAGCACATCAGCGCCTGGTACCAGAACCAAGTAAACACCGTGCGCTACGCCGATAAGGGCCTGTTCGGGGCCAAGGGCGTGAGCGTGCTGAATCTGCGCACCGGCTACAGCTGGCACGAAACGCTGGAGGTGTTCGTGAACGTGCTCAACCTCACCGATGAGCCCTACGCCACGGCAGCCACCCGCGGCAACGCCGCCTCCGACCGTTCCACCTACACGCCCGGCGCCCCGCGCACGGTGTCGGTGGGCATGCAATACAACTTCATTGGCAAAAAATAACCGCCGCCGGCCGTGGCTCCCTTCGTGGGGCGCGGCCGGTCTGGGCGCATCTTCTCCTCTTATGCAAACCACCTCTTCTCACCCGCCAGCAACTCCTGCCCGGCGGGGCCCAGTGCGCCGCTACGTGCAGCGCAACATCTACCGCTGGCACCGAATTATCGGCCTGATTACCATTGTTCCTACCATCTGCTGGACGCTGAGCGGGCTGCTACACCCACTGATGAGCAACTGGCTGCGGCCCACCATTGCCCGGGAGTCGCTGCCGCCCGTGCCGGCGGCCCAACCTGTGGTGCCGCTGACGCAGGTATTGGCCCGGCACGCACTGGATAGCCTGCGCAACGTGCGGCTGGTGCGCTGGCAGAACCAACCGGCGTACCAAGTGCTGCTGGGCAGTGCCACGGCTGCGCCGCGCTATTTCAGTGCCGTTACGGGGGCGGCCCTGCCCGCTGATGCCGACCAACAATTTGCTGGCCAGCTGGCCCGTTACTTCCTCCAGGATTCCACTGCACGCTTGGTTTTAGCAGAGCGACTTACCGGCTTCTCCACGGATTATCCGTTTGTGAACCGCTTGCTGCCGGTGTGGAAGCTGACCTTCGAGCGCGCCGGCGTGACGACCGTGTACGTGGAAACGATGCCGGCGCGGTTGGCCTCATTCAACAATCCTACGCGAGCCGCTTTTCTGCGCTTTTTCAGTTGGCTGCACAGCTGGAGCTGGCTGGAACAACTCAGCGGGAGCAACACGGTGCGCGTAGTGGTGGTGCTGGTGGTGCTGAGCGTCATTCTGGCTTCCACCCTCAGTGGGCTAGCCATCTATGGGTTGCTGTGGGGTCGGTTCCGGAAGCCGCGCAACTCGCAGGACCAAGTGGGCTGGTTACGTAAATATCATCGGGCCGTGGGCCTAGCTGTTGCTTTCGTCACGCTTACTTTCGCCGGCAGCGGCGCGTTCCACATTTCCCGCAAGCTGCACCCCGACGAGCGGCTACGTTTCCAGCACGCCCCGCTTCTGGCAACAACGGTCCTCACCACCGACCTGACCCAGCTGCCCCTGGACTGGCTCAGAGTACAGAATGTGGGCTTGGTGGATTTGAATGGGCAGGCCTACTATCAGGTCATGGCGCTACCTGCTCCTAAGCCCACCGTAGGAAGTGCCCCCGGCGCCAGCACCGGCCAGCCCGTTGAAGCCGTGCGTGTGCCTGAGGCAACATATTATAGTACTGCCACCGGGCAAGTATTGCCGGGCGGCACCATGCAGTACGCGCGCTTTCTGGCCAATACTTTCTTAGCGCAAGCCGATGGCCAGCCTGCCCCACCCATCAAGCAAACTGAGCTGATAGACCACTTCGAGGGAGAATATGGCTTCGTGAACAAGCGCCTGCCCGTGGTAAAAGTGGCCTACACTACTCCCGCCAAGACCACTCTATACGTCGAGCCGGCTACGGGCCGCCTCGCCGCCCGCGTGGAGAATGCCGACCGTTATGAGGGTCTTTCATTCGCCTTTTTGCACAAATATCACGCCGTCGGCAGCCTAGGCAAGAACGTGCGCGACGCCATTACAATGCTGGCTGCCGCTGGTGTGCTGGCCGTGTCGTTGCTGGGTTTGTGGCTATTTGTAAAAGTTAAGTAGCGCACGCTGTTGAGACAACAACTAAAACCCCTCATTCTGACTGTAATGCAG
The DNA here is from genome assembly GCF_000420705.1 of Hymenobacter norwichensis DSM 15439. Taxonomy (GTDB): domain Bacteria; phylum Bacteroidota; class Bacteroidia; order Cytophagales; family Hymenobacteraceae; genus Hymenobacter; species Hymenobacter norwichensis. The sequence continues at coordinate 114,178 of NZ_ATVL01000014.1, read as the reverse complement.
TCTACTAGAAGTGCCTGTGGCTGGTAGCACGGTACCCTTCCGGTGGCCGACGGGCGACTATGTATGCGGCCGCGACATCGGCTGTGCCGTCTCAACGTACCACTTCCGCAATACCATTTGGGCTAGCACCTCCACCACCGACATGCGTAACGCCAACCACAACTTTGTGCGAACCTTCACCTACAACAACCCGGCTGTGCTGTTCGGTCGTACGGTATCGGCCGATGCGCGCTGTAGGCCTACCAGTCCAAGGTTATCACGGTATTTAACCACCCCACCAACCTACTATGCCAACCCGGCTACCTTCCTGCTGAAAGAGGTGGCAGGTGGTACTTCAGCACCGGCACAACTTGTTTCCCATTCCAATTCCAGCCTCTGAAATTGAGCGCAACCGCGAAGTGGCACTGAAACAGAATCTAGTGTATTAACTGTCATGAGCTACTGTTCTGTAGTGAAAGGATAGTGGCTTCTTGGCAGCTTTTCTAATTCTTACCTGGCTTACTTTACCCAATGGGAAAGTGGAAATTCTATATAGTGCTGGCGTTGCTTCTCGGAAGTTTGCGTTGGTCTGCCGTAGCGCAATCTTTTGAGCCCGGCCCGGCAACGGTGAGGCTGGCTACCGATTACAGTCAGCAGGTCTTCCCGTTGGTGCACCAGCGTACAGCTACCGCCCTTTATGTGGACGCCCAGGATGCCGAGGTGGTGCGCGTTGCCACCGAGGCGCTGGCTAATGATATCAACAACATCACAGCGCTGAAGCCGCAGACCAACGGCGCTACGGCGCCGTTGGCTACGTATTCCGTTATCATCGGGACGCTGGGAAGCTCACAACTGATTGACCAGCTGGCTGCGCAGAAAGTGGCTGGTATTCAACAGCTCAAAGGGCAATGGGAAACGTTCAACATCAGCGTGGTAGACCAGCCATTCGGTAAGCCAGGCAAAGCGCTGGTTATTGCCGGCAGTGACCGACGCGGCACGGCGTTTGGCGTGTTTGAGGTGTCGCGCCGGTTAGGCGTCTCGCCTTGGTACTGGTGGGCCGACGTGACGCCTGGCCGCCGGGAGAACCTCTACCTAACAGCGGGTACCTACCAGAGTGCGCCGCCCACCGTCAAGTACCGCGGCCTGTTCCTCAACGATGAGGATTGGGGCCTGCAACCCTGGGCTGCGCAGAACCTGGATAAAGACATTAAGGACATCGGGCCCAACACCTACGCCCGGCTGTTTGAGTTGCTGCTGCGTCTGAAAGCCAACCTCATCTGGCCGGCCATGCACCCAAGCACCAAGGCCTTTTTCCACTACCCCGGCAACCCACAGGTGGCCGACCGCTACGCCATTCTGGTGGGAACCTCCCACGCCGAGCCCATGCTGCGCAACAACGTGGACGAATGGCAAACAGCTACGATGGGGCCCTTCGACTACTTCCGCAACAAGGCCACCGTGTTCAGCTACTGGGAACAGCGCGTGAAGCAGGCCGCCAACATGGAGGCTATCTACTCGCTGGGCATGCGCGGCGTGCACGACAGCGGTATGGAAGGCGCCAAAACCCCCAAAGAAGCCGCTCAGATGCTGGGGGGCATCCTTACCGACCAGCGGAACCTGTTGCAACGCTACGTCAACCCCAACGTGACCCAGGTGCCGCAGGTGTTTACTGCCTATAAAGAAGTGCTGGACGTGTACGACCAGGGCCTGAAACTGCCCGACGACGTGACGCTGGTTTGGCCCGACGACAACTACGGCTACATCAGCCGTTTGAGCAACACGCAGGAGCAAGCCCGCGGCGGGGGCTCCGGCGTATACTACCACGCCTCCTATTGGGGCCGCCCCCACGACTACCTTTGGCTCAGTTCCACCCACCCGGCCCTGATTCGGGAGGAGATGATGAAGGCTCACGCCTTGAAAACAGACCGGCTGTGGGTGCTTAATGTGGGCGACCTCAAACCGCTGGAATACAACACCCAGTTGTTTCTGGACATGGCCTACCAGGCCCAGCCGTTTCAGCAGAGCGCTTATGTGCCGGCTCACTTGCAGCAATGGCTACAGGAGGCGTTTGGGCCGGAACAAGCCCCGGCTTTGCGCCAGATTTTGTGGGAGTACTACGACCTGGCCTTTGAGCGCCGGCCCGAATTCATGGGCTGGAGCCAGACCGAGCCTACCACCAAAACCAACCGCACCGCCTACAACCACTTCGCCTACGGCGACGAAGCCCAGCGCCGGCTGGACCGCTATGTTGCCCTGGAAAACCAAGTCAAGCAGTTGCGGGCACAGATACCGGCGGCGCGGGCTGATGCCTTCTACCAGTTGGTGTACTACCCAGTGGTGTGTGCCTCTTTGATGAACCAGAAGTTTCTGTATCAGGACAAGAGCTACCTCTACGCCCGGCAGAACCGCGCCAGCGCCACCGACTACGCCCACTGGGCCCAGCAGGCTTACGCGCAGATTGAGGCAGAAACCGAATACTACAACCAGCAGCTAGCTAGCGGCAAATGGCGGGGCATGATGTCAATGAAGCCGCGCAACCTGCCTGTGTACCAGGCACCCACGGCGCCCGCTTTACGTCTCGACACCACCCGCGTATGGGGTGTAGCACCGGAAGGTCTGACACTCCAGGATTCCGCGGCCACCAGCCCGAGTTCGGCGTTGCAACTACCTACGTTTCGTCCCTGGGGCCCGGCCAGCTACTTTGTAGACGTGTTCCTGAGTCGGCGGCAGGCAGTGCGCTGGAAGGTAAAGGCGCCCAAGTGGCTGACGATTTCCAGCCACTTGGGCACCCTTACGACGGCCGTAGGGCAGCAACAGGAGCGGCTACTGGTGCGCGTGGATTGGCGTAAAGTATCCACAACCAACGACGCCACCAGCTTTCTGACCTTTACCGGGGCCGGTAAAACGTTTCGGGTGGCCGTACGGGCCAGCGCGGCGGCCGGCAACCTTCCGGCCAACTATGCCGGGTTTGTGGAAACTAACGGCTACGTTTCGCTGCTGGCTAGCCACTACAGTCGCAAAACCGACCACCCCGCCCGGCGTTGGGAATTGGTAGCCGGCCTGGGGCGCGCCGGCAATGCGTTGCAGGCCCAGCCGTTGCACGCCACGCCACCAGCCCCGGCCGGTGCTATGCCTGCGGCGTCTTTTGTCGAGTACGACTTCTATACGTTCACGCCGGCTGCGCCCACCGTGCACGTCTTCACGCTGCCCACCCACCCGGTGACGCAAGGCGCCAGTGTGCGCTACGGCGTGTCAGTGGATGATGGGCCGATGCAGCTACTGGACTGCAAAACGGTAGGCCGCTCCGAGGAGTGGAAGCAGAATGTACTCAGCAACAGCGCCCATCGGCAGGTCACGGCCGCGTCGCTCCGGCCTGGCCCGCACACGCTCAAGCTCTATCCGCTGGATCCTGGCGTCGTGCTCGACCGAATCACCATCGACCTGGGCGGTCTGCAACCCGCTTACGGTATCATTACCGAAACCCGCTGGCTGCGGCCTGAAAAGACTCGTGCACGTTAGCCTCTAATCATCAGACACTGAACTCTACGGCGCCGCGCAGTTGCAGGCGCATTTCAACTCAGTTGCCGAGCAGGTCGCCAGCCCTACTCAGTTTACGGGCATGTCTACAGGAGAGGAAACTTTGTGGTCGGTAAAAATGAGTTGTAGCCCATTCCGCAGTCGGAGCGCGACCTAAACAAAAATCTAACGCAAGACCCAAGCTATTAGAATGATGCCGGGCAAGAGTCAGCCAGCCTTGCCAACTGACTCTTGCCCGGATCGTTACTTGCTCTCATTCCTTTTTAGTGTTTGATGATGAATAGAAGAACCCTGCTCAAAAACCTCGCTCTAGCTGCGCCCACCGCTTGGCTGCCCGGCGTAGTAGCCGGCCTCAATTGGAGCCCATTGGCCCCTACTGCCAGCCCCTTTCAGCCTACCTGGGACTCGCTGGCTCAGTACCAAACGCCTGAGTGGTACCGCGACGCCAAGTTTGGGCTATGGGCGCATTGGGGGCCACAGTGCCAGCCCGAGCGTGGCGACTGGTACGCCCGCGGCATGTACGAGGAGGGCTCAGACCAGTACAAGTTTCACGTTGCGAAGTACGGGCACCCGTCTAAATTCGGCTTCAAAGACGTGATAAACGAGTGGAAGGCTGAGGAGTGGAATCCCGACGAGTTGCTGGCTTTGTATAAGAAAGCCGGGGCCAAGTACTTCGTGTGTTTGGCCAACCACCACGACAACTTCGACCTCTACGACAGCAAATATCAGCCTTGGAACTCGACCCGCCTAGGTCCCAAAAAAGACCTGGTGGGCGGCTGGGCCAAGGCCACCAAAAAGCAGGGCCTGCGCTTTGGCGTGAGCGTGCACGCCGCCCACACCTGGAGCTGGCTGGAAACCAGCCAGCGCGCCGACAAAAACGGCCCGCTCGCCGGCGTACCCTACGACGGCAAAATCATGAGCGCTGACGGCAAAGGCAAGTGGTGGCAGGGCTACGACCCACAGGCCCTCTACGCCCAAAGCCACCCCCTGAGCGAAAACAGCCAGGACAACGGCATGATCCACCGGCAGTGGAATTGGGGTAATGGCGTGACGCCGCCCAGCAAAGAGTATTGCGAGAAATTCTACAACCGCACTATTGAGCTGCTGGACAAATACGAGCCCGACGTCGTGTATTTCGACGATACGGCCCTGCCGCTTTGGCCCGTGAACGACGCCGGCCTGCGCATCGCGGCGCATATGTACAACACCAGCGTCCAGCGCCACGGCGGGCGCAACGAGGCCGTTATCCTGGGTAAAATCCTGACGCCGGAGCAGCGCAAGTGTTTGGTCTGGGATATCGAGCGCGGCCAAAGCAACCAGATTGAGTTTCTGCCCTGGCAAACCTGCACCTGCATCGGCCAGTGGCACTACGACCGCCGCATCTATGACAACCACGGCTACAAAAGCGCCAAAACCGTCATCCACACCCTCATCGACGTGGTGAGCAAAAACGGCAACTTGCTGCTGAGCGTGCCTGTGCGCGGCAACGGCAGCATCGACGACCAAGAGCGCGCCGTGGTGGAAGGCATCGCCGCCTGGATGCAGGTAAATGGCGAGAGCATCTACGGCACCCGGCCCTGGAAAATATTCGGCGAAGGCCCGGCCCAGGAAAACGCCGCCGCCCTCAGCGCCCAGGGCTTCAACGAGGGCAAGGGCAAGCCTTTTGGGGCCGAGGACATTCGCTACGTCACCAAGGGCAAAACCTTGTTTGCCACTGCCCTAGGGTGGCCCGCCAATGGTCAGCTGCTGCTCAAGTCGCTACCTGCGGGCAGCCCGAACTACCCCGGTAAAATCAAGCAAGTTGAGCTTTTGGGCATGCCGGATAAGCTTAAATTTGAGCATACAAAGTATGGGCTGGCTGTGATGCTACCAACTCAAAAACCCAATAGCATTGCTTACGCGCTGAAGATTATGCCGGCCTAAAAACTGCCAAACTCCATTCAACTTAGGCTATTCTGCATTACCTGCCTGGGACAAGTCATGCAGAATAGCCTAAGTTGCATGGAGCTATCTTTTAATTGACTTTATGCCCCGTTTCTTTTCCTGTCTGCTGGTTAGCATTTCGGTATTAGCCCAAGCAGCGGCCGCACAGCCGCACTCCTCAGCTCAGCGCTCCGTGCAGCGATACACCCAGGCCCCCGACCGGGTCACGATTAGCCTAACCGACGGGCAGCTAGTGTTACGGCCCTTGACCGAAAATGCCATTCGGGTGCAGTTCACCAAGGATGCCCCGCTGCCGCTGCCCGAGCTGGTGCTGACGAGCCCGGCAAAAGTACCCGCCTTCAAGGTGACGGAAACGAGTACGATAGTGCAGCTTGCCACGAAGCAAGTGAAGGTGCTGGTAGATAAGGCCACCGGCGCCGTGCGCTACGCGGATAATAAGGGCCGCGTGTTTTTGCAGGAGCAGCCCACCACCCGCTTACGGGCTGCCGCGCCCGTACTGGGCGCAGCCAACGTGGTGGCTGAGCAGCAATTCCTGACTGCGCCCGACGAACTGCTGCTGGGACTGGGACAGTTTCAGGATGGGCACTTCAACCTGCGCGGTATCACCCGGCAGCTCACGCAGGTGAACACCCAGATTGCGTTGCCTTTTATTTACTCGAGCAAGGGCTACGGCCTGCTCTGGCACCAGTACGGCCTAACTGATTTCAACCCCGCCGACGTGTCCATTGCGCTGGAAAAGCAGGTAGCCGCGGCGCCCACTGGCCAAGCCGTGGACGCCACCACCGCCACCGGCACCCAGAAAGTAGCCCAGGGTCAGGCCACCTACACTGGCACCTTTACGCTGCCCGCGGCCGGAGAATATTCGCTGATGCTCGACCTAGGTGGGATGGGTAACCGGCACTACGTGGCCATCGACGGCGTAGCGTGCCTTGACTTCAGCAATTTCTGGCTGCCGCCCACGGCCAGTGCCAAGGTGAAACTGGCGGCGGGGCCACACCGCGTCCAGGTGGTGTGCAAGGCCGATAACACGCCGCGCGTAACCTACAAGCAAGTGGATGACCGCACCACTTTCCGCTCCCCTAATGCCCAGTTACTGGACTACGTAGTGTTTTACGGCCCGCAGGCCGAGGCCGTGATTCAAACCTACCGCAACCTGTCGGGCCAGGTACCGCTGCTGCCGCAGTGGGCCTATGGCTTTTGGCAGTGCCGCGAGCGGTACACCTCCAGCACGCACCTGACCGAGACGGTGCAGGAGTTTCGGCGGCGCCAGATTCCGATGGACGTGATTGTGCAGGACTGGCAGTACTGGGGCAAATACGGCTGGGGCGTCATGCAGTTCGACGAGGCCAAATACCCTGACCCGGCCGCGCTCATGCAGAACCTGCATTCCCAGCATGCTCGCTTCAATATCTCAGTGTGGGAGAATCTGAATAAGGAGTCGGCCATCGGTAAAAGTCACGTGGCTAATGGCTTGTACATTCCAGATAGCCCCTGGCTTGACCTTACCAATCCGGCGGCCCGAACGGCGCACTGGGCGGCCATCAACCAGCACCTGTTTGGCTACGGCGTGGACTCGTGGTGGCTGGACGCCACCGAGCCCGAAAACGACGCCCTGCACGGCAAAAAGCTGTTCCTAGGTCCAGGCGACTTTTACCGGCTTACATATCCCCTCTTCGTCAACCAGGCCGTGTACGAGGGCCAGCGCGCCACTACAGCCGACAAGCGCGTGTGCATCCTCACGCGCTCGGCCTTTTTGGGGCAGCAGCGCTACGGCACCATCAACTGGTCGGGCGACATTGGCGGCACTTGGGAAAGCTTCAAGCGCCAGATTCCGGCCGGGCTGGGCTTCACCATCACGGGCCAGCCGTACTGGACCACCGATATCGGCGGCTTTTTCCGGCCCGGCGCCGGGCAATACACCGACCCGCAGTACAACGAGCTGCTGATGCGCTGGTACCAGTGGGGCGCATTCACGCCCGTTTTCCGGGTGCACGGCTACCAGACCGAAACCGAACCCTGGAAAAACGGCCCCGTAGTGGAAGCCAACATCCGACAGTTGCTGGACGTGCGCTACCGCCTGCTGCCCTACCTCTACTCCGCCGCCTGGCAGGTGCATCAAAATGGCGCGACGCTGATGCGCCCGTTGGTGATGGATTTTGCCACCGACACCACCGCCACGCACCAAGCCTACGAGTACTCCTTCGGGTCAGCTTTCCTGGTAGCGCCCGTCACCAAACCAGGCGTGACGGAGTGGCCAGTGTATTTGCCAAAGGCAGCCGCGTGGTACAACTTCTGGACCGGCCAGCGCCACGCGGGCGGGCAAACCGTGGTGGCCCCCGCACCCTTGGCCACTACCCCGGTTTTTGTAAAAGCGGGCGCCATTGTGCCTCTGGGCAAGCGTCTGCAATACACTGGGCAGAAGTCGGCTGACACACTAGAAATCCGAGTGTATCCCGGTGCCGATGGCCGGTTTGCCTTGTACGAGGACGAGGGCGACAGCTACCGCTACGAGCAGGGCCAGCACACGCTCATCGATTTCGCCTGGAACGAAAAACGCCAGACCCTAACCATTGGTCCGCGGCAAGGCACTTACCCCGGCGCATTGGCGCGGCGGGTGTTCAACCTGGTGTGGCCCAGTGAGGCCACCGGGCTGGGTGCCGCGTTTGGCACGCCCCAGAAACAAGTGGTGTACACCGGCAAACGATTGACGATTAAACGGTAGTGCTATATGGTTCACAATATCTGATATTTAGGCACCTACCCTTAATGAGCATGAGAGTTTTCAACTTCCTCTCGCCCCGCCGTTTTCCCTGTGCACACTATGCTGGCGTGGATGCTGCTTGTGGTGCTGCTACTCGCTGGCTTGTACTACGGGGTTCGTCTCAGTATGCTGGCTGGTTGCCAAATGGCTGCTGTTAGTGCTTTACCTAAATTCAGTCTATAAAGCAGTACTAGTCTCTCAAATGCTTTCCTAATGGGAATAGACTTCGCCAATCTGAGCCTATGGCTGCTACTTATACTGCTGGAGAATCTGCTCACGCTCGCTGCCTGGTGCTTCTGTTCACCTACCCCTCAATAAAAAGTATATGTAGCTGTAAACAGTCATGATTGTTATACTCACGCTATTCTATTCTTTACCAAACTTTTTGTTGCTGCCGGCGGCGTTGGGCAGTGCTGGTTACTTGTCTCTGCTATCCGGGCCAATACATGAGGCCTCTGACCGGCCACAATACGACTTGATTTTTGGCGTGCACACGTTTAACCCAATCCACAAGCGCGCGTGGATAGGACCCTATATTATCGATGGGACGCTATACATTGAAGCGGAAAAGTTGCCGGCTGAGTAAGGCCCGATCCGACAAATTCTGGCTGAACGGCGCCTGCACGTGTTGCACACGGTGGTCGAGTGTATGGGTACAGCCCAGACGGAACAACAATCTGCCAACTACTTAATGGAAGCAGTCTGTGTCCCTTATCGATTAGCAGCGCGGCTTAATGCGCGTAACGATAATATGAAGCCAAAATATGCTCTCATATTATATTAACAATAGTAACAATTCTAAAAATTGTTACTATTGTTAATATAATAGATACTGGCACTGTAGTGAACAAAGGCATTACTATGATCTTTCTTCTCATACTAGAGAATCTACTTCAGCTTATCGTACTGAGGTGACTTTCATGTTACTTTCTATTACCATTCTTAATTGTCCATATCTTAAATTTTAACAATTGTTGCCGTGATAACAATTGTTAAAATTTAAACCATTGTTAAAATATAGAAAATTATCTACATTGCTACAATTACTGTCATTGTGTATATTGCCGCCATGCAGACAATTGTTTTTTCAAACCATAAAGGTGGTACAGGTAAGACTACTTCCTGCCTAAACGTTGCTTACGCCCTCATTGAGGCTGGTAAAACGGTTCTTCTTGTCGATTGTGATAGTCAGTGCAATTTGTCCCAAAGTTTTGCTTACCGCCCAGCCGAGGGTAAAACAATCGGTGCAGTACTACTTGGCCAGGCCAGCTTGTCGGATGTAGTTGAAGAAGTAGGAGAGGGCCTATACTTGATTCCGAGCTCTTCCAACTTGTCCGAAGTAGAGGAGCGTATTAGCAAAAAGCCAGGCGCCGAGTTTGCCCTAAGCGAAGTATTGGAGGAGGTGGAAGAGATTGATTTCTGCCTCGTTGATACCCCAGGAGGGCTTGGTAAACTTACTTATGCAGCTCTAACTGCAGCTGATGCGGTGTTCATTCCGGCCCAACCTGAGTATTACGGCATTGAGGGATTAGTGGGCTTACTCGAAGTGTGTCAGCAGGTGCAGAAGCGCCTGAACAAGAAGCTGAAGATTGGAGGGTTATTCTTCACTCAATACAATCGAAATGATCGGCGGCGGGCGCAACGAGATATGGTGAACCTACTTGAGACCCACCCTCTCTTTGGCCCGTTAGTGATGCATACCACTATTCGCCCTAACGTGAGTCTAGTAGAAGCACAGATCGAAAAGGAAAACATCTACAACTGGGCTCCCCAATCGGCTGGGGCTCAAGATTATCAAGCTCTTACAACTGAAATACTTTCCCGGCTATGAGCGACGGCAAAAACAAGCCCCGGTTTGGCAACAAAGTACTTGCCTCTATTACAGAGCGAATTGAACCGCAAGCCCCCCTTACAGACATACCGGCTGTACATGAAGAAGACCAACCTATATGGGTGTCCTTTACCACAGCCGTCACTCGCGAAACATACATGAAGTTGAAACAGGCTGAGTATTGGGAACCAGCTTTCCTATTCAAGGAGGTCACTGAAGCTGCCCTTCTAAAGGAGCTAAAAAACTACCCAAACGCGGAAAAGCCTCTGCCCCCAGCTGCCTTGGAGAAGCTTTTACGCAGCAGCAAGAAGCTACGTTAAGTTCTCAGGATCAGTAAAATCTCTGATTCATCTGTGTCTAGTAGAAAATTTCGCTAGGCTTGTGCTAGGTAGCTCAAGTTCTGCTAGCATGGATATATGCTTGCTGATAATCAAATGGCTAACGGTGCCATTTTTCACGCAGATAATTTTCATCGCCTTAATGTATGAATCAGGACGATGTCAGAGTGCCATTTTTCACGCAATTGCTCAGAGAGATAAGTACCTTAAAATCATGAGGTTCGATTTGCCTGATCCAGGTCATGAAAATGTGTGTCATATTCTTTAAAAGCCCTTTCTGAGATAGGGTCTTTTAAAAGGAACATTAAGTATTCTTAATTTTCTCAAAAAAAAACTGAACCTCTTCTGTATTCTTAAGCTATTCTTTTATATATTCTATATTCAGGGAGGCATAACTTGCTATATATCAATTGATAACGACCGTTATCTACGTGAAAAACGGCACTCTGCTACGTGAAAAATGGCACTCTGCTACGTGAAGAATGGCACCATCTACGTGAAAAATGGCACTCTGCTACGTGAAGAATGGCACCACTACGTGAAAAATGGCACTCTTAGAGGGAAGCTGAACTTGTCCTGCGTGAAAAATGGCACTTCATCGCAGGAAAGTGGCCACCTGAAAACGACACTTTTAAGCTAACGCCCTTCTGCGTGAGAAATGGCACTTACTTTCCTAATTACGTGAACCCTGTTAGCTTTTCACGTATATCCGTCTATCTTCGCTTGCCACCCCCTGACTTCCTATCCATTCATGGTGCCCACGATCATTCCTCCGCTTTATCCCCGGGCTTACCAAGCTAATGCTCTTGTGCGTGCTCCTCTGAAGCTGACCCATGTAGAGGCGCGCATTTTCGCGCTGGCACTAGGTTGCATTCACCAAGACCAGACTGAACTGCCAGGTATATCTATTCCCTTGAGTCGCGTTATGACTCAGAAGAAAGGGGGTAGCGTTTATGAAACCATCCGTGACGCATGTAAAAGTTTGATGTCGAAAGTAGTTAGTATTGAGTCGCAAACTGGCAACAAAAAGCGCTTCACGGCTTACTCTATCATCAGCTATATTGACTTAAATGAGGGCACCGGCTATTTGACAGGGAATTTTGCGCCTGAAATCAAACCCTTTCTCCTGCAGTTGGCCGAGCAGTACACCCATGTGGAGATTGAGACGTTGCTGACTCTTAAATCAGCTCATGCCCATCGGCTCTATTGGCTACTTAAATCTTGGGATGATGTTGGGATTTGGGAAGTGGGCTTTGATGCCTTGCGTAAGCAGGTCCTTGGAGATGATAACGACGTAACCTACACGCTATTCTATGATTTCAAGCGGTACGTGCTCGAGCCAGCTTTGCGTGAACTTTACTCACTGGGGTGGGTAGTTACCTATGAGCCAATAAAAGATGGTAAAAAGGTGAAGTCTGTTCGGTTTACCATTCCTAAGCCGCTAGCTCAAATTAAGCCGAATGACATCTTTGAGCCTACTCATGTGAATAAGGGCAAAAAGAGTTCTAAAATAGGAGAAGAGCAAATGAGCCTGCCTTTACAGGTTGAGCTACCTACATTGCAACAACGCATCGTTACGCGCTTGCAAAAGCTGAAGATGACTGTCGCTCAAATCCAGCATGTGTTAAACTTTATGGGTGATGATGAAGCTAAAATTGCGCGGCTTATGAAAGTGAGCCATCCGTTATTGCGTGACTTTGAAGCTGGTAATAAAGTTTTTGACAATCTGGGCGGCGTAACTATTAATTTGTTGAAAACCGAATTCCCAGGGCTATACCCTATACTCAAATAGATGCCAAACGGGTAAAAGAGAATTTTAGAATTATTAGTAAAAAACAGCATTCAAATGCAGCCTTTTGATGAATTTATGCTAATATATACTCACACAACGAATGGGATGGTAAATGTAGTAGACCCAACAATGTGCAGTTGAGTTTGAAAGGTATATCCGGTGTAACTAAAAGAGCAATACGATGTTATTTTTTCATGCATAGTACAAAACACGATAACATTAATTTAAAAATTATATACTACAATCTGGCGGATGTGTTAGTAGCTTCGTTCATCAAAATAGTTGTTCACTAAAAGGATAATTTTTAGTGAAGGTGAGATGTAAAGTCTTATTGTCCTTGACATAGATTGGGTTGCAGGCTATAGACCATTATTCTTCAGTAGATTTTCCATAGCCAATGGCTTTGCCTGCCATTGACCTCAGTACGACGTATTGCTTAACATCTTACTATTATTCATTTAATCAAACTTAAACATAAGTTATGATAATCGTTAATTATCATAACTTATGTTTACCCGAACAAACACAGGACTTTTCGGCCTGGTTTGACTCCTTTATCTAAAGATGTGTACCCAAGGTGGAGGTGACGTCTCGAATCTCTGGTCCCAGTAACACCTCGAACTTCCTCTATGAACGAAGACCTGTCGCTCGTCCCGTCGACCAACACCAACCAATCGGTCAGCGCACAACTGGCGCGGGCCTCGGCCAAGGTCGCGGGCTTTCTGGAAGCCGGCCTGCAAGGAGCGGCTAACACCGAGCGAGCGTACACGTCGGACTTGAAAAGCTACGTGGCCTTCTGCGAGCAGCACAGCCTGCAAGCCGTGCCTGCTGATGTGGACACGCTCACTGAGTACGTGGCTCACCTGGCCTCCGAGAAACCTGAGCTCGCACTAGGGGGCGGTCGGGGGAAGAAGGGCCAGCAACCGCTGACCGGGCCGCACGCATTGGCCACCATCAAGCGCCACCTGGCCGCCATCCGCAAAGCCCACCAACTCGCGGGTTACAAACTGCCGGCTACCCTGGAGGCGCTCAACCTCGTCATGGAAGGTATCACCCGCACGCTGGGCAAGCGGCAAGTTCAGGCGCAGGCGTTTACGGTCGAAGAGCTGAAGCAGGCCATTCGCCGCATCGACCTGGACACGTCGGCCGGCATCCGCGACCGGGCGCTGCTGCTGCTCGGCTTCGCCGGGGCCTTTCGCCGCTCGGAGTTGGTCGACCTGAACATCGAGCAACTGGAGTTCACCGAGCGCGCTTTGCTCGTGCACCTGGCTAAAAGCAAGACCAACCAATATGGTGCCGTGGAGGATAAGGCGATTTTCTACGCGCCCACGCTGGATTTCTGCCCCGTCCGCTGTTTGCGGGCCTGGCTGAACCTACTGGGCCGGACGACGGGGCCGCTGTTCGTGAAGATTCCCCGCACCACGCCGGGGCAACTGGCCATTCCGTCGCAGAAGCGGCTTTCCGATATCTCCATTAACAAGCTGGTGCAAAAGCGCCTCGGGTCCGCTTACTCGGCCCATTCGTTACGGGTGTCCTTCGTAACGACGGCCGTGCTCAATGGGCAATCCCACAAGGCCATTAAAAACCAGACCAAGCAAAAGACCGATGCCATGATTGAGCGCTACACCCAACTCAACAACGTCGTGTCCTATAATGCGGCCCAAGCGTTGGGCCTCTAGCACCAGGAGCAAGGGTTCGTAGTGTTAGATAGGGGCCCACTTTATTCTCAGTAAGATGACTGCCTCCGCTTGAGGTAGTTATCCAGCATTTACGGAAGGTTGACAGGAACGGGGGGAGACTACTCGGTAGCCATTGTGGCAGCTACCCGACGCCGCAGGTGGCGCAGGTGGTGGCGCACGAGCAGTAATAGGCCCAGCAACCCGGGGATAAATAAGAGCAATGCCCATGTATTGGCTTCCGGGCAACTCGTACCTGTAAGGTCGGTCAGATTCACCATGAAGTCACACAGTACCGGTACGCCAGCCGGCACAAGCAGTAGAGCAGGAAGAGAAACAGGTCAGGCATGAAGTAGTAGGGCAGCTTGCAGGCGGCGAACGGTGCACGCGTCGCGCAAAACAGCGTAAGTCAGGCGCAGTAACAGCAGCGGAATGGCCACAAGAAACACCAGCAGATTAGCCAGTATATTAGGTTGTTCCACCAGCCGCCAGCGCCCGGACCGTAGATTTATAGAGCGGACACAGTGAAAAGTAGGCCGGGCTATTGGCAGCTGGCGGCGGGGCAGCAGTGTTGACGGCGAGGCCGAATAGCAGTGGCAGCAAGGGGCGCAGAGTGGGCAGCAGTAACCAAGCGAAATAAATACTAAAGAATAGGCCACCTCAGGCAGGAAGGGAATACCATTTTCCTCCATCAGGTACCCTAGTAGTAGAAGACACACCCTATAACCTGCCATTTACTAGGCTTCTAAGGGTGTTATCAGACCACTAGAGGAAAATCTCCGACTTAGCAGCTAGGTAGTATGCAGCTTACTTATTAGGCCCGTGCAACCCGCCCTGAATCAGCGCGGCGAAGGTTGCCGCCGCTTCCTGCTCGCTGCACTTCCCGGCTAGCATCAGCACTGATAACGCCTCTCCAGCGCCGACCAGCCCGACGCAGTGCCGGTGCAGCGCCGCCGGAGCGAGCAAGCTATGCGGCCCGAGCGCCGCGGCAAACAGGTGGGCATACCCCGCCAGCAGCTCTTGCTGCACGACTGCCATTTCCTCGCTGCCGGACAGGGCCGCCCCGACTGCTTGCCATTCGCCCCCCATCTCCAGAGAACAGCGGATATACGCGCTGGCCAGCACCTGAGCCGTAGCCACGAGGCTTTGTTGCACGCCGCTCAGCGCCGCTTGCAACGCCTGCGTATGCTGCGCGTCGAGGGCCTTGTAGAGTTCGGCCAACAAGCCCGCACGAGTGCCGAAGTGTTCGTAGGTGATGGGCTTGGACACGCCGGCCTGCGTCGCCAGGTGGCCGAGCGTGAGCCGGTCGGCCCCTTCTTCGCGGACGATGACTAAGGCCACCGTCAGTAATTGGCGACGACGCTCCGCCTTTGAAAGGCGGCTGGCAGCCGGCTTGTGCGCGGCTGGTTCAGAAGGGTGAGGCATGCAGAGGGGATGAATGGATCCTAGCTAAACGGGGTGTCTACGAAGTAAGCGCACTTTTAAGCTACTATTCACAACCTACCTTTGGTAACTTACAAATAGTAACTTAGCTTTGCCAAAAGTAACTCATCCCCTTCTCATGATACAAGCTCCCCTTCTGTTCATCGGCGGTACCGGCGCCATTGGTCGCCAGACCGCGCAACACTTACGCGCTATTCACCCCGAGGTACCACTCTTCATTGGCGGGCGCAACCTGGCCAAGGCCGAAGCGGCGGCCGCCGAAATCGGCCAGGCCGAGGGCGTAGTGCTGGACCTAACCGCTCTGGACCTGGGCCTAGGTCGGCGTCCCTTCAGCGCGGTTGTCATCTTCTATATGGACCACACCCTGGCCGCGTTGCGGTTTGCGCAAGGGCGCGGGGTGCCGTTCCTGAGCATCTCGACGGGCATCTTTGAAATTGCCCCTGAAATAGCGGCCTACATGCACCAGCCGCACGCCGCCGCCATCGTGCTCGGCTACGAATGGCTGGTCGGGGCTACCACCGTACCGGCCCTGGCGGCAGCCAAAGCGTTTGGCCGGGTGCAGGACATTACCATTGGCGCGCTCGTGGATGAGCAGGACGCTGGCGGGCCAGCCGTGGCTGCCGACTTTGACCACTTGGCAAAGCTGATGCCCGCGGCCTTTACCCGGCGCGACGGCGCCTATAGCTGGCGGGCGGGCGAGGACGCTAAGGCCACGTTCCGGGCCGTCGACGGCACCCTGGTCGAGGCCACTGGCTTCTCCTCCATTGATGTCGTGGGCCTAGCCACGGCCACCAACGCGCCGAACGTGCAGTTTAATCTGGCTATGGGGGTCAGCTCCACCCGCCGCCGGGGGGAGCCCAAGTCAACTGAAATCATCCTGGAGCTAACGGGGGAAGACCACGCGGGCCAGCCCCTACGCACCCGGCAGGCGGTGGTGCACCGGGGCGGAGCGGCCCCGCTGACGGGCCTCGGCGTTGCGATGCTCCTTGAGCGGCTCACCGGGCTCGATGGCCAGCCCCCGGCTCCGGCTGGCCTCTACTTTCCCTACCAGTTGCTGGAGCCGACGACCTATTTCGCGCGCCTCGAGCAGAGCGGTGGCCTAGTGCTACCGCTAGACGTGCTATAAGGGGCAGCGAGGCGGTTAGTCGCCGGTAAAGACCACAATGGGGGATTGTTAAACGACTAGGATGTCTCTGAACCAGTACAAGTCATTAACCCCGCCGCCGATATTTAGAGCATCAGCGGCGGGGTTAGTACCAATCAGGAACCCGATGTACGGATTTGGTTCAGACCTGGGAATGCTTTGCGCAATGAACAACGGTTAATAGGCCCCTACATCAAACGGCGCTTCCTCAGCCAGCGTTAGCAACCGCGCGGCCCATGCGTCCAACAGGGCTTCTCGTTCTGCTTGCGAAAGACGAACCGGCCCGTACACCACTTGCGGGGCCAAGACCGTGAAGCCGGTGAATTGCAATATTCCCCGGTGCAGGGGCCGCAAGACACCAGCCAAATCCCCTTGCAATCCGCCCGGCTGGTAGTCGGCCGCCCCGCCCCCGGTGGTGAGCGAGAGCAACGCCCGCTTGCCCTGAAACGGGCCGTTCTCGTACACTTTTCCTGCGCCATAGGCCCGCCCCATCGCAAACACGCGGTCCACCCAACCCTTGAGCACGGCCGGCACCGTAAACCACCAAAGTGGAAACTGCCAGATCATCACGTCGCACCACGCCAGCTTTTGCAGCTCGCGTTCTAGGTCGAGCGCAAAGCCGTGGTGTTCCGTCGCGTGGAGTTCCTCTAGTTGCTGCTTGTAGAACACAGCGTCGTGGACGGTGGTAAAGTTGCGGCGGTCGGAAACCGGCTCGAAGCGCAGGTGATAGAGGTCCGTGACCTGGACGGCGTGGCCGGCCGCTTCGAGGCTCGCTACCGCCGTTCGGAGCATGGCCCCGTTAAAACTGTGGGGCTCTGGATGCGCAAAAACAAGAAGGACATTCATGGAAGCAGGTG
This sequence comes from Hymenobacter norwichensis DSM 15439, assembly GCF_000420705.1. Lineage (GTDB taxonomy): Bacteria > Bacteroidota > Bacteroidia > Cytophagales > Hymenobacteraceae > Hymenobacter > Hymenobacter norwichensis. The sequence continues at coordinate 96,876 of NZ_ATVL01000014.1, read as the reverse complement.
TTTCGTTTCGCCAAAACTACCTTTGCCGTGGCTCTCGAAGAGAGGCAACAGCTACTTGTGTGGTACTAACAAAAAAGGAAGTATGACGACTCGAAAACCCACTTCCACCAACCAGCGCAACCGCCAGGTCCTAGATGAGTATTGCGGTATGACTTACGCGCTGCACCTGCTCGGGGGCCGCTGGAAATTGCTCATTCTGTACAAGCTCGAACAGCAGAAACGCCGCTTCAGCGAGTTGAAACAGGTCTTGCCCCACATCACCGACCGGATGCTGACCTTGCAGCTCCGTGAGTTAGAGCACGATGGCCTGGTTGCCCGCACAGTGTTTGCCGAAGTGCCGCCCCGCGTCGAGTACGAGCTAACGGCCAGCGGACACGCGCTTTCCCCCACCTGGAAAAGCCTAGAAGCCTGGGGAAATACGCACCGGCAGGCCACTGAGACCATGCCCGGCTAAGGGTTGCTGCTGGCAGCCTTAATTGAAAGCGGGGGTGAAGGGTTGGCGCTGTTAATGCTCCACCGGGATACCAGTGCGCGCTTGTTGCACCTGCGCCCGGTACTGGGTGGGCGTCTGGTGCGTTACGGCCCGAAATGCTTTCGTCAGGTGGCTTTCATCCGTGTAGCCGTACTCCTCGGCCAGCACCGACACCGTTTTGTCGCTGAATTCGAGCTGTAGTTGCAGCGCCCTGATACGGCTTTGCTGAATGAAGCCTTTCAGACTCTGCCCCGTGTGCCGCCGAAAGTACTGGCCGATATAGCGCGGGTTCAGGGCAAAGTGCGCGGCCACGGCCGGGGCCGTGAGCCGGGCGGGTTCACGTAGGTGAGTGTGCAGGTAGTGAATGAGGGCGGGCACGATATCCTGGGCGGCGTGGGTCATCGTCGCCGGCCGGTGTTGCTGGCGTAGCCGCTCGCGGGCCAGCAACACCAGCATGCTCAGCACGCTGGCCTGGATGGTTTGCGCGTACAAAAACGGCCGCTCATGAAACTCACGGATGCAGAACTCGATCTGACTGCGCAGGTAGGCCTGAGTGGCGGCCTCAAAAACAAAGGGAGATGCGGGCTCACCCGCTTCCAACAGCGGCTGCAGCAGCGCAAACGTCTCGTTGGCCTGTAACAGAAAGCCCAGATTGAGCTTGATCAGGCAAAAACGGGTCGGTTGGGCAATGGTAAAGTGGTGCGTATCATGTGGGGTACACAGAAACACGTCGCCCCCTTGATAGGGATAGTGCTGGTCGTTGAGCTGGTGCGTGCCCTCCCCGTGCAGGATGTAGATCAACTCGTAGTGCGTATGCCGATGCAACGGGTAGTGCCAGGTGTCGGCCTCGAACACGCGCACGAAAAAAGGACAGACCTGCGAAAAAACTGCCAGCTTCATTTTCTACCGGATTATCTCTGCGTTCTACAAAGTAAGGGCTTTAGCGGGGCTAGACCTTTGAGGCTCGCGGCCTTGCTCCTGAAACCCCGGCCTGATTGCCGGCCACTACCCGAGCTAACCGGCCGCAGCTCCCTCGTATGAATGCTAGCACCACTATCCTTAACGTAGCGCTCGTCGTCGGCGCGCAGGGCGTCATTGGCCGCAATTTGGTCGAACACCTAGCCACGCTCCCGGACTGGGAAGTCATTGGCCTCTCCCGTCGCGGTGGTGAGCCGCAGGCCCGGGTCCGGCATATCGCCGTTGACTTGCTGGATGCCGCTGCCTGCACCACCCAACTGCGCGACTTGACGCACGTCACACACGTCTTCTACGCCGCTTATCAGGACCGGCCCACTTGGGCCGAACTCGTGCCCCCGAACCTAGCCATGCTGGTCAACGTGGTTGAAGCCCTCGAGCCAGTGGCTATCGGCTTGCAACACATCAGCCTCATGCAGGGCTACAAGGTGTACGGCGCTCATTTGGGGCCGTTCAAGACGCCGGCCCGCGAAACGGACGCCGACCATATGCCCCCCGAGTTCAACGTCGACCAGCAGCGCTTTCTGGAGCGCCGACAAGTAGGCAAAGCCTGGAACTGGTCTGCCATCCGCCCTTCGGTGGTGGGCGGCTTTGCTTTGGGCAATCCCATGAATCTGGCTTTAGTCATTGCCGTCTACGCCGCCATATCCAAAGAGCTCGGGCTGCCCCTGCGGTTTCCGGGCAAGCCGGGGGCGTACGACAAGCTCCTGGAGATGACCGACGCCGGGCTGCTGGCCCGGGCCACGGTGTGGGCCGCCACCGAGCCGCGCTGTGTTAACCAGGCCTTCAACATCAACAATGGGGACCTGTTCCGCTGGAACGAGTTGTGGCCTAAACTAGCGCGTTTCTTTGAACTGGAAGTGGCGCCGCCGCTCCCACTGCCTCTACAGGTAGTGATGGCCGATAAAGGGCCGCTGTGGGAAGCCATGGTGGAAAAATACGGGTTGGCACCTCATTCCTACGAGCAGGTGTCGAACTGGGGCTTCGGGGACTTTGTCTTCTCCTGGGACTATGATCTGTTTGCCGATGGCTCCAAAGCCCGCCGGTTTGGTTTCCACGAGTTTATCGAGACGGAGGCCATGTTCCTGGATATCTTCGCGGATCTACGGCGCCGAAAAGTCATCCCTTAAAGACAGAAAGCTCCCCCATCTTACTGCAGGCTACGCAGGCGTAGCGCAGGCTTCAAGGATCCAAGTGAAGCTGGTACCTAAGCACTGGACGTAACTTAGCGGCTCTTATCCTAAAAGCGACCGTAATTAGCGGTTCGTTCGCTGACTTCCTCTTACGGGATGGCTCTGCTCTTTCCAGCCGCTCGCTCATGGTAGAGATATTTCAGAATATTCGGGCACCGCACGAGTTTATGCCGCCGTGCGAAGAGCTGGCCCCATACGTGATTTTTTTTGCCCAGTCGGCCTCGGTTGCCCTAGCAAGCGTCCCGCTGACAGAGCCAACGCGCTTGCTAGCAGGGAAGATGTTTGCCAGCTGGACCCCCACTTGCTATATCAATTTAGGCCCGGGTTATTCCATTGACCTGGCTGAGCAGCGGTACCACGTGCAGGCGGGCGAGGATGTGCTACTACTGCGCAACACGACCGTGGTCCGCCATAAGTCGGCGGCGGACTGCCTTCTCACTCTCAAGTTTTACCCCGGCGGTGAGGTGGTCAGATAAATCTGGACAGAATAAGATATTATCTTTCCAATGTCATGAAAGCCAGCCCTCAGCCTGCCAAACGTCGGCATTATGAGCCCACCTTCCGTATCGAATCCCTGCGCCTATTCAGCGAGAGCCGCACCAGGCCGGCAAGCGGCTGCGCGGCAGCCGTCCCCAGTTGCTCTGCCCTTAGCAGTAGACACCGCTCGGGGCCAAAGTACTCGACTGGGGCCGCTCTGGTCAAAGCCCAGCCGAATTCGCTCGGTTACCAAGCTCCCAACTACTTCGAAACCTAATTCCAAACAACGGTCCAACGCTGTCCGGCATAGCTAGACCGCCTCACGTACTTCATGACAACGCCTAGGCAAAATCTAGTGTACTGGCTGTCCACGCACCCTAGGCTCCCTGATTCTTTCCTATTAATTAAACTGCCACCAGTCGAATCGGAGGGTATTATTGCTGGTCTCCTTGAAGACAAAGTACACATCGTGTACTCCACTTTGTCGGCGCACTTTACACGACTGGACTACCCAGTTATCGATACTCCCGGTACTCTTCACTTTCAAGGACCCCAGCAACGCCCCTGTAGGGCTATCGAGGTGTAGCTCAACCAGGGAACTGGGTGCCGTGCTCGCCACCGACGCCATAAACTCCTTGGCTCCCTTTTCAAAAGAAACGCCTTTTACCTTGATGTAGTCGCCAGCGTCTATTGCCGTGACATACATGCCGTTGGCGCCTTTACTGGTTTTCAGGCCTTGGCTCCAGGCAATGGTTTCCGCCTCGGTGCGCTTATACGGGTTTAGTACCGCAATGCCGTCTACGCCGGCTTCCGACCAAAACGGCAATTTCTGAATGGTGCCGTCACTGTTATACGTCAGCTTCGCCAGGCAAACCGAGCGCCGCTCCGTATGCGTTGGGGATAGGGCTTTGGAAAGGGCATAATTGAAGCCGAACAGATACGTGCTTCCCTTATAGTCGATAATGCCCGGATGGTTGCCGTTCGACCTTTTGTCGCTATCCATCAGCATTCCCGTATAGTTCCAGGGGCCCGTGGGGCTGCTACTCATGGAATAGCCGATGCCTTCCGGGCAGCAGGTGGAGGCGTACCCCATGTAATACTTGTCTTGCCGTTTGTAGAACCACGGCCCTTCCTGGTAATTAGCCGGTTTGGTGGGTGATTTGACAATGCCCCCCGAATAGGAAATCATATCCTCGTTCAGCTTAACATAGTACAGATTCGGATTACCCCAGTATAAATATGCCTGCCCATCGCCGTCAATGTAGACCGTGGGGTCAATATCATCGATGCTGTTCTGAATCAAGGGCTTACCTAGCGGATCGGTGAACGGGCCGTACGGGCTGTCTGACACCAGCACCCCAATTCCTTTTACGTGGATGGGGCAGTACAAATAGAACTTGCCATTGCGCGCGATGCACTGCGGGGCCCACGCTCCGTTCTGCGGCGACCAACTGAAGCTCTTGGTCGAGGCGACCGTGCCGTGGTCGGTCCAGTTGACCATATCGGTGGAAGTGTACAGCAGCCAGTTAAACATCTTAAAGCCTTTGGCATCATCCTCGTCATGGCTGGTATAGAGGAACACGGTGTCGTTATGGACGAGAGGGGCCGGATCCGCCGTGAACTTGGTCTGGATGATGGGGTTTTGTGCCTTGCCTACAAAAACTAACGATGCGAATAGCAACATCATCAAAATAGTAACCTTTGCTTTCATGCTTTTGCGATTTGATAATAAGGCACTTATGAGAATCGATCCTTTTGGTGTATCACTATACTTGGGACACCGATTACAAGAGCAGCGCTTCCTACTGCAATAGCAGCTATCAAGCGAGTTGACAGCCGCCATTGCAGTAGGAAGCGTATGCCGCTACCCTCATTGAGTCACGGTTTCGACAGCGTAGCACAACTCTTTGCCTGGAATAAGGTCACCGATTGGACCTATCCGCAAGCGTGTGCATGGCGCATCTAAGGAATTACTTTAGCAGCCGCACATCGAACACGCCCCCAGCGGTGGACCCGGGGTCGGCGGCAAACTTGACGGTAAGTACTTGGCTGGTGGGACCGGTGCGTAGCGCGGCGGGCAGGGGGTATTCTACATCGAAGAACGTGCGGCCCTTACTGGCGTCGGAGGTTACTTTTTGCAGCAACTGGTCGTTGAGAAAGATGAAAAAGGTGCGGCCTTGGTCGCCGCCGAAATATGTCACGCGCAGGGCCCGGGCTTCGGCCTTGGGGTTGCGCAGCTTATAGCTGAACCAACCGGTGGCGTGGCGGTAGTGGCGGTCCTGAAACACGCCCGCTTCGGTTCGTTCGCTGGCAAAACCGTGGTCAGACTCCGGCTGCTGCTCACCGGGCGCTACTCGGTCAACGGTGCGCGCATCCAGGGCCAACTGTTCGGCGTCTTTTTTACGTATGGCTTCTTTGCGGGCCACCAGTCCTGCGGGCGTTGTTACGGGCCAATACACCATGTAGCGCGTGTCGTGCAACTGGTAAAACGGAACTAGCTTCACGTTGCGGTACTTGTCGGCATCAATCAGGCCAGCGGCCGTAAATGTGAGCGGCTCACCGGGCACGGGCCGGATGCCCGCCGTCAAGTCGGCTGGTTGGCTGCTCACCAGTACCGGCGCCTCATCAATGGGGTAGAGCCGGCCGTTGGCCACGTGACCCATGCGGCTACCACCGGCGCGCAGACCAGGCTGGTTGGTGGTATCGGTGGCGGCGGCCAGCACGATGGGCCCATGCACGAACGACACCCACGGCGAATGATCGGGCAAATACTCCGCCTCCGTGTGCATCGGCAGGGCTACCGTTACCACGTCGCCCGATTTCCATTTGCGCTCTACCGTCACGTAGCCGGGGGTAGCCGGGCTGGTGGTCACCAGCTGACCATTGACCTGCACTTGCAACTGGCCAGTTGATACCCAAGCCGGCTGCCGGATACTGAGCGCGAACTTGCGGGCCTTTTTCAATTTCAGCGTTAGCTCCGTAGACTCCGCCAATGGAAAGCGCGTGTTCTGGGTAAGGGTGAGGCCAACCAGCTGCCAGTTCAAGCGTGAGGGCATGAACAAGTTGACCAATAGTTGCTCGGTGCCGCGGTGCGCGTACACCAGTTCGCCGTACTTGCCGTGGTTTTCCAGCCCTGAGCCCACGCAGCACCAGAAGCTTTCCTGCGGCTGCGAGTACACGCGGTAGTGCCGCGGCCGCATCGAAGTGAAGTACACAAACCCACCTGTGCCCGGGTGTTGCGAGGAAAGAATGTGGTTGTACGTTGCCCGTTCGTAGTAGTCCAGGTACTTGGTAGCGCCGCTGGCCAGGTACAGGTCCTTGCTGAGCTTGAGCATGTTGTAGGTGTTGCACGTCTCGGGGCCTTCCTTGCTTTCCAGCATGGAGGTGAAGTCGGTGGACGGCTGAAAATGCTCGCTCACGCTGTTGCCCCCAATCGAGACGGTACGGTGCTCCACTACCGTTTGCCAGAAAAACGTGGCGGCGTTGCGCCAGGCCGGGTCGCCGCCTACTGCGGCAATGCGCTCGTAACCAATCACCTTCGGGATCTGGGTGTTGGCGTGCATGCCGTTGAGTTTATCCTGGCCTTGCAGCAGGGGTTGCAGCAACGCCTGGTGCGAAAACCGCTGCGCCAGCTTCAGGTACCGCGCATCGCTGGTGAGTTCGGCCACGTCGGCAAACACTTCGTTCAGGCCGCCCTGCTCGGCACGCAGCATGTCCTGAATCTGGGCATCGGTGAGGTTGGCCGTGAGGTCGAGGCACCAGTCGGTGAGCTTAATCAGCATCCCTTTTGCTTTCTCATTGCCCGCTAATAGGTAAGCATCGCGCAGGCCAGCGTAGGTTTTGTGCAGATTGTACCACGGCACCCATTTCTGGTTCAGCCCAAAGCCATTGGCCTGCACGTTGCCGGCTTTCACCTGCTGCCACATGGCGGGCCCACCCGGAATGCCGCCTAAGTAGCCGTTGCCGCTTTTTTGCTGGCAGATTTCCAGCTGGTCGATCATGTAGGTGAGGCGCTGCTGCATCTGCTCGTCGCCGGTGGCCGCGTACATCAGCGCCAGCGCCGAGAGGTAGTGCCCGCCTACGTGGCCGTCGAGGCCGGTGTTTTCCCAGTTGCCGTACCGTTCGGCTTTGGGCGTGAGGCCGGCCGACAGCTGAAACGGAGCCAGCAGCCGGTCGGGGTCCAGGGCCATGATATAGGCCCGGTCGGTTTGCTGAGCTTCGCGGAACGGGCTGTCGAGGAGCGCTACCGACGACAAAGGAAAACTTTCCAGCGGCGCTGACTGCCCAGCTCCTAAGGTAGGCAGCAGCAGCGCGCAGCCCAGAAGAATACGGTTCATAAGAAGAGAAGTGCGTAAAGCAGAAACTTTTGGTAATGGAATGAACCCGCTACCAAGTAGGAGCAAGGCTTCGTTGAAATGAGGCGAAACGTATCAGATAGTTCGTAGGGGTTGGGAGAGGGCAACTACATCATCAAGCTCTAAACCGTGTGCGTAAAGGACAGAAGATAGCGCAGTGTAGTTGCTGCCCGCGGCTCACTTACAGAATTGAAAAGGGAGAAGCCAGCTTCTGCACGCTTGCCTCTCCCTTCCCTACATCTGCCCTAATTAGTAGCCTGGATTCTGCCGCAGGTTGGAGTTGGTGTTCAGCTCGTTCTGCGGAATCGGCATTAGCTTCCGGTAGTCCCCGTTTGGAACGTGCGAGAGCCACGACTTGGTGGTGTACACCCCGAAGCGAATCATGTCCTGCCGGCGGTGACCCTCGGCGGCAAACTCCCAGCCCAGTTCGTCGAGGAAGCGGCCGTACTGAATGTCAGCCCCACCCTGCAAGGGGCTGATGACGTTGTTACGAGCCGGTCCATAGGGGTAGGAGCTACCCCGCAGCAAGTCGGCACCCGTGACGGTGGCTTTGGCAGGCGTGGCGGTGAAGTTGCGCTGGCGCACTTGCGTAACCAGCGCCGCCGCCTGGCTGGTTTGGCCTAACCGGAGCAGCGCCTCGGCTTTCATCATCAACACATCGGCATAGCGAAACAGCGGAAAATCGTTGCTCAGGTCAATCCGGACGCCTTGCTTAATCTCGAATTTGCCCACCCGAAAGCCATCCACTTCGGTGGACGCATCGATGCCGGGCAGCGTGTTGGTGAAAACCAGCGGCCGGTTGGCCGTAGCCCCAAATACGCCCTGCAGGGGCTCGCCCGACGAGGAATACTGCTGACCCTGAATCCAGTTTTCGCGCAGTCGGGTATCGTCGGGGTCGTAGGAGTTGATGAACTGCGGAATGGCGCAGATACCCCCGCCCCACATGCTGCCTTGCGCGTTGTACGTAGCTTGGTTCTGGGGCTGCAAGGTTTGCATATGAATCCGGAAACCCGTGGCGTACAATTCGTCGAAGGGAATGGCAAACAAAATTTCCTTAGACCCTTCATTCTGCGTTTTGAACGGATTTTCCTGAATGGGTTCCAGCGAATAAATATTGGCATTGATGATGGCGTCGCACGAAGCCATGCACCGGGCCCAATCGGCTTGGCCGGTGTATACCTGCGCGTTCAAGTACATTTTGGCTAGCAAACCGTGGGCAGCCCACTTGTTGCTAAACCGTCCATAGGTGCTCACATCGGCTACGTCACTCAGAAGTGGCAATGATTCCGTTACTTCCTTGACAATGAAATCATACACCTGCGTGCGAGTGCTTTGCGTCGGGAGGAAGCCGGCTGGCACATCAAACCGGTCCACGATGGGCACACTACCAAACAAGTCGCACAGAATATAGTAGTACGAAGCTCGTAGCACCCGCATTTCCGCTATCAGCTGCTCTTTGCCAGCCGTGACCGGAATCTGACCCGATTCCACCTGAAAGATTACGCGGTTGCAATTGGTGATACCCGCGTACGATTCGCGCCAGGCGTCGCGGGGGGTGGCATCCAGCGCCGTCCAACGGTGCTCGTGCAGCCGGCGGTACGAGCCGTCGTCCACCCAGCCATTGGGCCGGGCTGGCGTTACAGTTTCGTCGGTGGAGGTTTCGTTGATGCGGTACACGCCGTTGAACTCCAGGAAGAGCGGCCGCCAATTGCCATAAGCCGGCCCGATAAGCGAAAGCACATCCTGCGAGGTAGGTGTGAATTTGCTGGTCACAATCTGGTTGTAGCTCTCGTCGTCCAGGTCGGTGCAGGAGTTGAACAGCCCAAGGCTCAGCGCGGCTAACAAGCCCGTCCGCACTAGTTTCGTGGTATTTTTCATAGTATGGAACGTAGCAGATTAGAAGGTTAGGTTGACGCCAAGAGTGAAAGTGCGAACCGTCGGGTACTTGTCCCGCTCGTCGTTACCGGGCGCTAGGCCAACGCGGTTCACTTCAGGGTCCAAGCCCTTATAGCCCGTGATGGTGAAAGTATTAAGCGTAGAAGCGTATACGCGGGCATTCTTCACGTACTTCACCAACCCTGGCTTGAAATTGTAGCCCAGCGTGATGTTGTCAACCTTCCAGAACGCGCCATCTTCCACGTAGTAGCTGTTGTATTCCAGCGGCATCGTGGTGTTGAGCACAGCCTTGTCAAACACGTTGTCGTAGGCCGATTGCAAGCGGTTGTACTGAATTACACCGGTGTTCTCGTAGTACATGCGCTGGAAGTTCAGGATCTGGTAGCCGAACGCGCCGCGCATGGTGATGCCCAAATCCACCCGCTTGTACTGGAAGTTGTTGTTCCAGCCGGCGTAGTACTTCGGCAGGCCATTGCCGAGGACTTGCTTGTCGTCTTCGCTGTGCGTAAACTGGTCGTAGGGCACCTGTTCACCTGCTTTGTTCTCGTAAATCCACTTGCCGTCTTCGGTTACGTCCACCACTTTGTAGCCGTAGAAGTCGCCGAGCTTCTTGCCTACCTCCACGCGGTGGGTATAGGTCTGAATAGGCTCACCGGTGTAGCCAGTCGTGAAGAAGTTGTTGGTGAGTTTGTACAAGTCGTTGTCCAAAGACAACAGCTTATTTTGGTTGTTGGAGAAGTTGAAACTGGAGTTCCATACGAAGTCCTTGGTTTGCACCGGCACCAAGTTGAGCAGCACTTCCAAGCCTTTGTTTTCCAGGGAGCCCACGTTGGCCGTGGTGGTCGGGAACAGGTTGGGCGGCGAAGGCACCTGGTAGTTGTAGAGCAGGCCGTTGGTGCGCCGGATGTAGTAGTCAACCGTACCATTCACCCGGCCTTTGAGAAACGAGTAATCGACACCCACATTCGTTTCGCGCTTTTCTTCCCAGCGCAGTGAGGGGTTCGGGTTGCTGATCGGGCTCAGGGTTTGCACCCAGCTGCCATTGGCCAGGAAATAGCCGGTGTAGCCCAACCGCGCCACGCCCAGGAACGACACGTCGGGGGCGGTACCCGTTACGCCGTAGCCGGCCCGCAGCTTCAAGTCGTCCAAGAACGTGAGGCCCTGCATGAAGTTTTCCTGATTGATGCGCCAGCCCACCGATACGGCCGGGAAGGTGCCCCAAGGCTGTTCAGCGCCCAAAAAGCGCGAGGAGGCTTCCCGGCGGACGCTGGCCAGCAGCAGGTATTTCTCTTTGTAGTTATAAGTAGCTCGGCCAAAAAAGCCTACCAGATTCCACTGGTTCTTTTCGCTGAAGATGGGGGCCCTACCTAGCCGCAAGGCGTTGCCGATGCCGATGTTGTTGTAGGTGAACAGGTCGGTGGGGAAGTCCGAGTTTTGCATGAAGAAGTTCTCCGACGTGTTCTGCTGGTAGCTGTAACCTCCCAGCGCCGACAGACGGTGCTCCCCAAAGCTGCGGCTATAAGTAGCCGTCAACTCAGCCAGCTTATCCACTATTTGCGTGGTGCCACGGGAGGCAAAGCCGTTCAGACCGTCGCGCAGAGTGGAGGGGTGCTGCTTGTCTTCCGAGTACCCCCGAATTTGGTTGTAGCGGGTATTGGCGGCCAGGGCTTTTAACTGCAAATTGTCAACTGGCTCCCAGCTGATGCTGCCGCTCAGCCGCGTATTCTGGTACGTATTCATGCCATCCGAATTGTAGAGGCGTGAAAGGGGGTTCTCGTAATTGAACAGCGAGAGTTGCTGGGCGTAGGTACCGTCGGGGTTGTAGACCGGCGCCGTGGGGTTGCGAATGACCGCCTGCCGATACGTGTATCCATTGAAGGCCCCGCCATCGGCAGTGGATGTATACCGGTTGTTGGTGTTGAGAATACCCAGGTTGATTTTCACCCGGCCATCAAACATGTTGTGGTTGATATCGGCCCGGCCGGTGAAAGTCCGGTTGTCGGATTTCTGGAAGATGCCCTCAAAGTAGCGGTAGTTGCCATTCACCAAGTAGCTGGTTTGGCCATTGCCACCCTTGAACGTCATATTATGCACGTGAATCAGCGGATTCTGACTGATTTCCTTGATCCAGTCGGTATCGCTGCCCTGGTCAGTGAAGCCCACCCCTTCGGCTAGCTTTTGGCGGTACTCGCTGGCGCTTAGCATATCGGGGCGGCGCGCAATGCGCTGGGTGCTCACGTAGCCACTGTATTCAATGGTGGGCGCAATGTTGCCCTGGGGGCGCTTGGTGGTAATCAGGATTACGCCATTGGTACCCCGCGTACCATAAATAGCCGCTGCCGAGCCGTCTTTCAGCACGTCTATCGACTCGATATCTTCGGGCGCTACCGTGTTGAGCGTACCCGGAATACCATCGATAAGTACCAGCGGCTGGGTACTGGAGTTCAGCGTAGCCGTACCGCGCAGCAGGATCTGGCTGTTCGCAGTAGGGTCGCCGCTGGGCGTACTCACGGTAAGTCCGGCCACCTTGCCTTGCAGCAGCTGGCCGGCATCCTTGGTGGCTCCCTTCACAAAGCTTTCCTCTTTCACGCTTGCCACCGAACTAGTTAGGTCGGCGCGGCGCTGCGTTCCGTAGCCCACCACCACCACATCGCCCAGCGCCTTGGTATCCGACTGGAGCGTGACATTGATAGTCGAGCGGCCTCCTACGGCCACTTCCTGGGCCGTAGAACCCACAAAGCTGAAAACCAGCACGGCATCGGCCGGAGCAGTTATTGAGAACCTGCCTTCCGTGTCTGTTTGGGCACCGTTGGTGGTGCCTTTCACAATTACATTGACGCCTGGCAGCGCAGCCCCGGTGTTATCCACCACCCGGCCCGTAATGGGCAGATCAGCCTGCCGAACGCCTTTGACAAATTTTATAGACGCCCAACTTGTATGGGGTGTTACTAGCGTCAACCCGCACAAGGAAGCTGCTAGAACAAGATGGTTGGGATGGGGTAGAGGAATTTTCATATTGGTGTTTATGAGGTGATAAACGAACTATGGTAATTGAGAATACGCTTTGATTGAAGCACAATCGATTGTGTATTTCAATCAAAAAAAAGCAGAGCTAAATAGCCCAGCAGAGGCATTCGGTAGACTTTACAAAGCATTGGAAAAGGAAAACCAAACTCGTTGGTTTATTTCCCTACAAGAGCGCTGATTGACAAAGAGGATTATGCAAACATAAAATTTATTTCTACCCTGCGCAAACGTTTGAGCAAAATTTTGAAAACGATTGCGTAATCTCTGTATAATGACCACTTTTGAACCTGTATCAGCCAAAAGGTCTACTCTTTACAACCTTATTATGCCGCCTGTATGGAGCCTGGTGCCTTGGATTGCTATAAACTCTTACTTATAGCTGCTCGACTTAAGGAACAGTAGGGCATAATCATCTTGCCGGAGGTGTAGCTGGTAGCCGCCTCTAGCTAGATGGTAAAAATGCTTGTTGGGTCACTGCCCATACAATGTAACCTATACTTCAACCTCCTTCATCTAAGATCTTTGGCTAGGTCCAACAAGCAACCATCCATTACTGACTTAGCAAAGCTGCTAGGACTTTCTGTGTCTGGTGTTTCTCGAGCATTGAACGACGATTCACGCATAAGTAAAGCGACCAAGCAACGAGTCCGGGAAATGGCTCAGTCCGTCAATTACCAGCCTAACCATTTAGCCGCAGGCTTACGCAAGGGGAAAAGCAACTTACTGGGGGTAATTGTACCGTACATTGATGGGCGCTTTTTTGCCGTTGTAATTAAAGGCATTGAGTCCGCTGCTCGTCAGGCTGGCTTGAACGTAATTATTTGCCAGTCCAACGAAGACGTGGAATATGAGCGTCAGAACATTGAAACCTTATTACGAGCCCAAGTCGAAGGAATCTTGATTTCAGTGGCTCGTACGACGCTCGATTTCACGCACTTCGAGAGAGTGCAAGAGCGTGGAATTCCGCTGGTCTTTTTCGACCGTATCTTGCAGGGAACCCAGGTAAACGCCGTACTGCTGGATGATTATGCAGGGGCCTTCCAATCTACGGCCCACCTGATTGCCCAAGGGTGCAAGCGAATTGCGCACTTTGCTGGGCCGCAGCACCTCAATATTTATAAGCATCGCCGACAGGGATACTTAGATGCGCTTGCCGCCCACGGGTTGCCACTGGCTGAAGAGCTTATCGTCTATTGTGATACCATGACGTTAGAAGTAGGTACGCTTGCTATGCAGCGGTTGCTAACCAAAGCACTGCCGCCAGATGCCGTCTTTTCCGCCAGCGATTCAGCCGTGGTAGGAGCGCTACAGGCCCTCAACAGGCTCGGGCTGCAAGTGCCGCAAGATGTGGCTCTCGCCGGATTCAGCAATGAAGCCTTTACGTCCCTGACTACACCGATGATAACGTCGGTTGATCAGAGCTGTGAGCAGATGGGACAGGCAGCTGTGCGTCTTTTTTTTGAGTTGCGAGAAAACGAAACGGAAGCTGTAGCTCGCCAAATTGTGCTTCCGCCCACTCTATGTGTTAGAGCATCATCCTGTCGGCTCTCGAAATGAACGGTGGCTGCCTTACAGTAGTGCCAAGCATAAATGCAAAAACTGCGGCTTTTAGCCCGATTACTAAAGGAACTGACGCACTTCTTTGTCTCCCTTTTCTTACTAGAATGATGCACAAAATACTGTTTTTCGTTGGCATGCTGACCCTACTAGGTGCAACGACTGCCACCCAGGCCCAGCAGACGCCGCCGCGCGACTACCCCATTCAGCCAGTGGCGTTTACGCAGGTGCATGTGCACGACAAGTTTTGGGCGCCGAAGATGCAGATCAACGCCGACGTGACCATTCCCCACACCTTGCAGCAGTGCCGGCAGGACGGCCACCTCGACAACTTCCGGCGGGCGGCAGGCGAGTTGCCAGGCGACAAACTCACTCAGTTTCCCTTCGACGACACCGATATCTACAAGGTAATTGAGGGCGCGTCGTACGCCATGCAAGTTAAGAGCAATCCAAAGCTGGGTGCCTACGTCGATTCGCTGATTACCCTCATCGGCAAGGCCCAGGAACCGGATGGTTACCTCTACACTTTCCGCACAGTGAAGGCTGCCAAGCCGCACGAGTGGATAGGCAGCAAGCGCTGGGAGAAGGAGGAAGACCTCAGCCACGAACTCTACAACGCCGGCCACCTCTACGAAGCGGCCGTGGCCCATTACCAGGCCACCGGCAAAAAGACCCTGCTCGACATTGCCACCAAAAACGCCGACCTGCTGGTACGTGACTTAGGCCCTGGCAAGGTGGAAGTGTACCCCGGCCACCAAGTGGTGGAAATCGGGCTGGCGAAGCTGTACCGCGTCACGGGCAAGCAGCAGTACCTCGACCTGGCCAAGTTCTTCCTGGACGTGCGCGGCCCCAAGGGCAACGACTACAACCAAGCTGCCAAGCGCGTCATCGACCAGGATGAGGCCGTGGGCCACGCCGTACGCGCCACTTACATGTACTCGGCCATGGCCGACGTGGCGGCCCTCACCGGCGACCAGCGCTACCTCACCGCCATCGACGCCATCTGGAACGACGTGGTGAGCAAGAAACTTTACATTACGGGCGGCATCGGGGCCACCGGCAACGGCGAGGCATTCGGCAAACCTTTCGAGCTACCGAATATGTCGGCCTACGCGGAAACGTGTGCCTCCATTGCCAACGTGTACTGGAACCAGCGCATGTTTTTGCTGCACGGCGACGCCAAGTACGTGGACGTGCTGGAGCGCACCTTGTACAACGGCTTGCTAGCGGGGGTGTCGCTGAGCGGCGACCATTTTTTCTACCCCAACCCGCTGGCTTCCATGGGCCAGCACCAGCGGGGGTCGTGGTTTGCCTGCGCCTGTTGCATTTCCAACATGACGCGTTTCATGGCGTCGGTGCCAGGCTACGTGTACGCTCAGAACGCCGACAACCTGTACGTGAACCTGTTCATGACCAGCACCAGCGACGTGCAGCTGCCGTCCGGCAAGGTCAGTATCGAGCAGAAAACCAACTACCCCTGGGACGGCCAGCTCGACCTCGCCGTGAACCCCGTGAAACGGCAGGAATTTACGCTCCGAATCCGCATTCCGGGGTGGGCCCAGCAGCAAGCCAGCCCCGGCGGGCTCTACCAGTTCGTGGATGCCACGCCGCAGCCCATTCCACTGAGCATCAATGGCAAGCCGGTGCAGTATACCCTCGACCACGGCTACGCGGTGCTGAAACGGCGCTGGCAGAAAGGCGACCAGGTGACGCTAACCCTGCCCATGGCCACCGAGAAAGTAGTGGCCACCACCCAAGTGAAAGACGACCTGGGCAAGTTTGCCTTCCAGCGCGGCCCGCTCGTGTACTGCCTCGAAGGCCCCGACAATGCCAACGGCCTCGTGCAAAACATCACCGTCGACCAGAAAGCGCCGGTGGATGTGGTGTACCAAGATGGCCTACTCAACGGCATCGACGTGCTAACGACCAATGGCGTAAGCACCCGCCGGCAGCTTAACTCCAACCAGCTCCTGACCACGCCGCAGGCTGTGAAAGCCATTCCATACTACGCCTGGGCCAACCGGGGCCCCAGCGACATGATGGTGTGGGTGCCCTACGAAGCCTCGGCCTCAAAGCCCCAGCCCGCCCCCACGGTGGCCTCGCGCAGCACTCCTAGCTCGTCGCTGAAAAGCGCCAAGACCCTCAAGGCCCTCGCCGACCAGTACGACCCCCTCGACTCGAAAGACGCCAACTACCCTTATCTGCACTGGTGGCCTAAAAAGAACACCACCGAGTTTGTGCAGTACGACTTCGCCGAGCCGGCCACCGTATCGGAATCCAAGGTGTACTGGTTTGATGATGGCCCCTGGGGCGGCTGCCGCATTCCGGCCAGCTACAAGGTGTATTACCAGAAAGATGGCCAGTGGCTGCCCGTGAAAAACACCACGCCCTACACCATCGCCAAAGACCAGTACAACACCGTGACGTTTGAGCCGGTCCGCACCACCGCCCTCAAGCTGGAAGTACAGCTCCCCGTCGACAACGCCACCGGCATTCACGAATGGATGGTGAAGTAGCAAACCCAGTGGTTCGCCTGCTACTAGCTGGTTGGTTACTGCTGTTTGCCTCCCAAGCCTAGTTGCCCGGTCCTTTTCTTTCATCCCGCCCCTACTTTCTTCGGCATGACTCTCTTCTCCACACGCACTTGGTTACTATCGGTCCTGTTAGGTGCTGCAGTTAGCCCCATGGCTCAGGCTCAAACCTACCTGCCCACCCCCAAGGATGCGCGCATGAAAGTGCAGCCGCAGGTGCCGGTGAAGGCATATGCCTTCAACTTGGCTCAGGTGAAGCTGCTCGACAGCCCTTTCAAAGTAGCCGAGCAAGTAGATGCCAAGTACCTGCTCAAAATTGAGCCCGATCGGTTGCTGGCCGATTTCCGGGAGCACAGTGGCTTGCAGTCCAAGGGCAAACGCTACGGTGGCTGGGAATCAACGGGGCTGGCGGGGCACACGCTGGGGCACTACTTGTCGGCGTGCGCGCTGGCGTATGCCTCAACGGGCAATGCCGAGTTCAAGCAGCGGGTCGATTACATGGTGGCGCAACTGGAAGAATGCCAGAAGGCCCGCAGAACCGGCTACGTGGGTGCCATTCCGAAGGAAGACCAGTTGTGGGCGGAAGTAGCCAGCGGCAACATTCGTTCGCGCGGCTTCGATTTGAACGGGGCCTGGTCGCCGTGGTACACGGTGCACAAAATCATGGCCGGTTTGCTCGACGCCTACTTGTACACGGGCAACAAAACGGCCCTCACTGTCAACCAAGGCATTGCTGACTGGACGGGTAACACCATCAAGGGCCTCGATGACGCTATGATGCAGGACATGATGGTGTGCGAGTACGGCGGCATGGCTGAAACCCTGGCCAACACCTACGCCCTGAGCGGCGACAAGAAGTACCTCGACCTATCGTACCGTTTTTACGACAAGAAGATTCTCGACCCGCTGGCTGCTCGCACCGATATTTTACCCGGCAAGCACTCCAACACCCAGATTCCGAAGGCCATTGCCAGCGCCCGTCGCTACGAGCTGACCGGCGACAAAAAGGACGCCGCCATTGCCCAGTTTTTCTGGCAAACCGTGACTGAAAACCACTCCTACGCCACCGGCGGTAACAGCAACTACGAGTACCTGGGCGAGCCGCGCAAGCTCAACGACAAGCTCAGCGAAAACACCACCGAGACCTGCAACACCTACAACATGCTGAAGCTCACGCAGCATCTGTTTGCCCAGCAGCCCTCGGCCAAGTTGATGGACTACTACGAGAAAGGGCTCTACAACCACATCCTCGCCTCACAGCACCATGAAACCGGCATGACCACCTACTTCGTGCCGCTACGCATGGGGGGCCGCAAAACCTACAGCGACGAGTTCAACACCTTCACTTGCTGCGTGGGCTCGGGAATGGAAAACCACGTGAAGTACGCCGAGAACATCTACTTCCAGGGCGCGGATGGCAGCTTGTACGTCAACCTCTTCATCCCCTCGGAGCTAGCGTGGCAGGAAAAAGGCCTGACGCTGCGCCAGGAAAGCCAGCTGCCCGCCACCGACCAAGTAACGTTCACGGTGACGGCCGCCAAGCCCCGCGCCTTCAAGCTGCGCCTGCGCCAGCCCAAGTGGACCAAGAACCCGCAAGTGCGCGTGAACGGCAAACTAGAGCCGGTGACACCCGACGCGGAAGGCTACCTCGTGCTCGACCGCAAGTGGAAAAACAAGGACCGGGTGGAACTGACGTTGCCCGCCGACTTCTACACCGAAGCCCTGCCCGACAACCCCGACCGCCGCGCGGTGTTCTACGGTCCCACGTTGCTAGCTGGCGTACTCGGCAGCACCGAACCCGAGCCCGTCACCGGCGTACCCGTGCTGGTGACAACAAACAACAACGCCAACGACTGGGTGAAACCGGTGGATGCCAAGCAGCTGCGCTTCCAAACCACCGGCCTCGGCGTGCCGAACGACGTGCCGCTGATTCCCTTCAACCAAACCGGCAACGAGTACTACACCGTGTACTGGGACGTATTTACGCCCGAAAAGTGGGCCAGCCAGCAACGCGTGTACGAGGCGGCTCGCAAAAAGCAGCAGGAGCTGGAAGCCCAAACCGTGGATGTATTGCGCCTGGGTGAAATGCAGCCCGAGCGCGACCACAGCTTCACCATCACCGAGAAGGCTGAAACCGGCGAGGAGCACGGCCGCAAGTGGCGCATGGTGAACGAGGGCGGCAACATGACCTTCACCCTGAAAGTGGCCCCCACCAAAGCCAACACCCTGCTGCTCACCTACTGGGGTATGGACAACCGGGGCCGCGTATTCGATGTGTTAGTCGATGGCGAGAAGGTGGCCACCGAAGACCTCAACAAGTACAAGGAAAGCCGCTTCTACGACATTTCGTATCCCATTCCGCCCGCGCTAACCAAGGGCAAGCAGCAAGTGAAAGTGACCTTCCAAGCCAAGCCCAACAACAGCGCCGGCCCAGTCTACGGCATCCGCAACGTGCAACAGTAAGTACTCTACTGTCATTTGATAGTGCATTGATTTTCTACCTCAACAGCTACTTCAGCATAACACCTGAACTGTCCAGCTTAATTGAACAGTTCTACGTTGATGTATCTTAACGAATAGACTAGAAATTCACGGATTTCAGTCCTCCTTGCTTTCCCTATTAACTCTACGACAAGCGCTGTGAAGACCAAGGCTAAGAAGTAGGGCCAGAAAGAAATGGGCGGTCATCTTTTGGGCCCTAACTTTCTAGTTCACTACAAAAAGGCGCATTTATTAACGCCCCTGAAACGTGCATTATATTGTTACAGAAAGTTTTCATCAACTACTGATACTCATACAAATCACCGTTTCGTGCATATTGTAAAGTCGATGATGCGCGCCAATCTTCTGCAAGCGTGCATCAATGGAAAATTCCCTTTGGGGAAGCTCCCGCCAACTAACCAACTTCTTGGATATGCTGCATATTAAAGCATTCAACTAACTCAATAGGTCAGCTAAGTTGAATGATCCATCCCACTTCAAGACGCATAAAGAAGATGCCGATGATGGGAGCAGTGTATTTACTCCAGCCTGTACTTTTTCATGGCAATCACGACATGGCGAATGGTCATAGAAAAGCACTTTACCACTGGGCATAGAGGATGATATCGATTACACTTTCCCGAACTAAGCACTCAGGGGTTTACTCTTTTTTGTTGGGAAAGTATAAGGCATCCATAGCTACTAACAAGCGCAGCAGGTGGCAATAGGACACGCGGACCAACAGAATCATGTCGCGAAGCTGAAAAGAAGCATTTTTAGGTAATCTAATTTTTGCTGACGCTTCTGCTCAATTATAAGTAAATTACTAGTAATTAGGTAGTTATTAACTACGGAAGATCCATAGTACACCACGTGACGTCGCACCTCATTGACGGGTTTGTATTCCCATTCCTTAAAGGCTCGTAGCCACTGGTAGGCCTCCAAGTGGAGTAACTCGGCCGGAATCTGATCGATTACGAGAGAGAAGTATACAGCGTGGGTCCTGAGACTTTTGGGCAGGTAGATCAGCTTATGGCCTTGCCTCTCGACGGCATACTGGAAAAACCCCTGACTACGGCCAAGCGCCAAGAGGTGCTCGACAAGCATTTTTCAAGATAGCGCACGGGAGAGCCATAGAATCAAAAGTTTAGTGGTGGGCACGGCCTGCCACGTTCTCCAGATACTTCTGCCCATTGCCGGTGTTAAGCAGCAATACTTGCTCGTCGGCGCGCAACCATCCGGTGGCCAATAGGTGGCGGGCGGCCATCCAAACAGCGGCTCCTTCCGGCGCCACGAACAAGCCCTCACGCCGACCCAGTTCGCGCATCCCCGTTAGCATCTCTTCTTCCTGGATGCTGACAACGGTGCCGTTCGACTCATGCAGCACTTGCAGCATTAGGGCCTCCCCGAGCGGATGCGGTACGGCCAAACCATTCGCAAGCGTAGGCCGCCCCTGGTAGCCCTGACACGATGCTTGGCGTCCTTCATACGTTTCAACTAGCGGGCAGCAGTTTGCGGCTTGCACGGCAACCATGCGGGGTAAGGGCACCTCGGGAGCCAGCCAGCCAATCTTTTTCATTTCCTGAAAGGCCTTCCAAATGCCAATCAGACCAGTGCCTCCACCAGCGGGATAGAGCAGTACCTCGGGCAGACGCCACTCGAGCTGCTCGGCAATTTCATAGCCCATCGTTTTCTTGCCTTCCAGCCTGTAGGGTTCCTTTAAGGTAGAGATGTCGAGTAAAGCACCCTGGGCGTTGAGCTGTCGTACCCATGCGCCACAATCACTGATCAGGCCATCGACCAGCTCGACGTCGGCACCGTACCAATAGCATTCTTCCCGGAAAGCTGCAGGCGTGTGGCGGGGCATGACGACTGTGGCCGAAAGGCCCGCCCGGGCACAATAGGCAGCTAGCGCTACGCCCGCGTTGCCCGCTGTTGGAATGATACAGCCCTTTACACCTAGCTCTAGGGCCTTGGATACAGCCATGCTGAGCCCGCGCGCCTTAAATGAACCCGTAGGATTCTGCCCTTCGTCTTTCAGTAGCAGTGAAGCGAAACCATACTGCGCCGCCAGATGCGGTAGGGTCAGCAATGGGGTAAGGCCCTCCCCCAGGCTGGCCCGATGTGCTTGGTTTAGCAGCGGCAACAGCGCTGCGTAGCGCCACATCGAATGCTCCTGCTGGTTGATAATCTCCTTGCTTACCGGCTCCGTCAGGTCATAATCCGCCACGAGTGGCGCCTGACAGCAGCGGGAGGTATGCTGTAGCACAAAAGCCGAATCGGGAGTGCCACAGTGCGAGCAGTGCAAACTCTGCAAAAATGAGACAGGTAACGTACTAATGGGTTTCATGTCCCAAAGGTGGCCGTTCTCTCAGTATTCAGATGCCGATAAGGCATGGCATTTTGGAACAGCCTATGCCAGTTTGGAATAGTAACGCCGCGTAAACTGCAAAAAGTCGCGGTAAGGGGCATTGTTTTCTGTGCCCTTGCGCTGCACGAAGTTGAATTCTCGTTTCAGAGATAAGCCGTTGATTGAAATCTCTACCAGTTCACCGGAGGCCAATTCTTTTAGTACGGCTTGCCGGGGCAGGAACGCAAGGCAGGTATCGACGCGCACGAAATTTTTGAGTGCCTCTGTGCCCCCCAACCGTACCCGCACTGGCAACTCGGACAGCTTGATATGCTGCTGAGCCAGTGCGGCTTCCAATACTGCCAGCGTACCCGAGCCAACTTCGCGCAAGGCAAGCGGCGTGCGGAGTAAGTCACGCACCGCTAGCATGTGCCCGGCTAGCGGATTGCCGGCTGCACATACAGCCACCACATCGTCGGTGAGAAGCGGCGTGTAGGTCACGTGGCTGACTTTATGGATGCCTTCAATAATGCCTAATTCAATTTCGTGGTCGAGTAAGGCCCGCAGGATGTTATCGGAGTTGCGGTTTTTAAGGCTAAGTTGCCGGTGAGGATGCTGCCGCAGATAGGCTGATATAACCGGTGGCAGCACGTAAAGCGAAATGGTAGTGCTGGCCCCAATAAGTAAATGCAGCGGCGGAGAGAAATCGGGGCTTAAGTCCGCTATTTCCTGCGACAACTCCTGCTGCAATTGCTTGGCTGCGAGCAGCTTTTGATAGAGTTTGTGCCCGGCCGGCGTGAGCTGCACGCTGCTGCCAAGCCGTTCAAACAAGCCGGTTCGGTAATGTGCTTCCAGCGCCTTCACTTGCTTGCTTACAGCAGACTGGCTAAGCGAAAGAGCCTGTCCCGCTTTTGTAAAGCTTAATAGCCGGGCAACTTCGAGAAACACCTCATGCGACTGGGAAAGCATGCTCCTGCTGTGTAATATGTGGCGCAAAACCAAGCTGATGATGCGTAGCTGTAAAGATAGGTGGCTATCTATTTGAATTTAGAGACCTTCACGGAGTAAGAACAGGCTTATGGGCGCGGTGGCAACAAGATATTCTTGGCAGCTACCAAAAGCGGCTCGTGGCTACTTTGTTGCCTTACGATGGCTGAGTGTGTTTACTCTATTCAGCTGTCATCAGCCACACCGAGACTGGGCTAATCTTACAAGTCGGCGCATTTGTAAGGAAAAGGCAGCCATTATACCTACTAATAAGCTACTTCGAGGAATGAAGAAGCCCAATTATTAGCCCCGCTCCTACGCTACAAGTGATTAATGCAACCTTTTGCTTGCCTGGCCAATCTACCTTCTATATCAGCTTTCATTTGTTCTTACGTATGCGTCTTACCTATACCCTTGCTCTCCTCTGCAGCTTACTGGCAGCCAAGGCCGGCCACGCCCAACAGGTGCGCGTCGGCGTCAAAGCCGGTCTGAACGCTAGCACTTATGCCGGAGCCAATCTACCCGATACCAAGTACCGGCTCGGCCCTGCCGCTGGGGTCCTGCTGCAAATACCCGTTGGCTCACATGTGGATCTGCAACCCGAACTACTTTACGAGCAGCGAGGAGCGCACATAACCTACATCCGTGAGCTGGGGAACGGAAACCCTCCCGTCATAACCTATACGCGCACCACCCGCAGCCGCTTGCATTACGCCAGCTTGCCCATACTCGTGCGTATACATCAAGGAAAATGGTTTGCGCTGGCTGGCCCGCAGCTCAGCTATCTACTGGCCGAAAAGCGCACCAACCAAGAGGACATCACCGTCGCTTACCCCACAATTGATTTCTTTCCTGTGGAAGCCACTCCGATGCCACGCAGCATAAAAGATTATCGCCAGGTAGAGCTCGGTTACGTGCTTGGAATAGGATACGAAATCACGCCTCGCTGGCGGGTAGAAGGTCGGTACACGGCAGGCGCGACCAAAGTGCGGCAGCCATCCGTGGAGTTGCACGACGCTGACTATGGACCTGAGCGGTTGGAAAAAGCTCGCAACAGCAGCTTGCAACTTCAAGTGAGTTATCTGCTGTCTTCGTTGTAGCAGGGCCCATCAGTTGCTTTGCGTATCTGCACTACCAATCTGTCGTTCCCTATATATGTATCAGGTGCTATCAGCCAACTGGTCTGCCACCCACAAACAGCGGCCAGCGCCGAAGTCCTGACCGCCGCCATCCTACGGATGTCCGAGCCAGAAGCTAATCACTGCTTGAATTGCTCCCCTGACGCGGCCTTACATAGTTCTAGCCAAAGTGCGAAGACGAAAAGGCCAGTACGTTTCGTCTTCGCACTTTGGCTAGCGAGTACGGGTGCTTGATTCACCCATGTCCTGAAACCCTGGCTGTTCAGACAAAGCTAACTGATTGACTTCCTGTGCGGTACGGTAAAGAGACCGTTCAGCTCTTGGCACAGTGTATTTCGGCTTGCTCAACCCCCTAAAACTAAAGCGCCCCGACCAACCGGCCGGGGCGCTTTAGTTCGGCTACAAGTTCGTTTTACTTGCTGACGAGCAGGCGCTGATTGGTGAGCGTGCCGTTGGTGATGAGCTGGCAGTTGTAGACGCCGTTGGCCAGCGGCTGCCCGTTCAGCGTCACGCGGTAGAGGCGGCCGGCGTCCACCTGTCCATCATAAAGCGTAGCCACCAACACGCCCAACGGGTTGTAGACTCTCACCTGCGCCAAGCCGGCCTGCGTGGGGCGGAACGACACGGTGGCCTGGTCGGTCACCGGGTTCGGATAGGCCTGTAGCTGGCTCTCGTTGCTCAGGCTAGCGCCGGCCGCGTTGCTGCGGCTGGCCACACTGCTCGAGCAGGTGGCATCGGCCAGGATGATGACGTTCACGGTCTGGGTGGCCACGTTGCCCGCGTTGTCGCGTACGGTCACGGTCACCGGGTTGGTCCCCACATTGGCGCAGGTGAAGGTGCTGGGGCTGATCGTTACTGCGGCCAGGCCACAGTTGTCGAAGCTGCCGTAGTCGATGTCGACGGGGTAGATGGTACGCGTGCCATTCTCCAACCGGGTCTGGAAGCCCGCCACGCGCAGGGTAGGGGCCGTGTTATCAACGATAAAGACGGTCACGGTTTCGCTCGCGGAATTGCCAGCGTTATCGGTGACGGTGAGCGTGACTTGGTTGGGGCCGATGTTAGCGCAGGTGAATGTGCGCGGGCTGATGGTCATGGAGGCAATGCCACTGCAATTGTCGAAGCTGCTCCAGTCCACGTCGGCCGCTTCAATCGTGCGCGTGCCGTTGCTCTCGATGGCCGTAATGAAGCCGGCCGCTCGTAGGGTTGGGGCCTGCTGATCCTGCACCGTCACCGTGAAGGTGCCCGTCGCCGTGCTGCAGCTGTTGGTAGCCGTCACCGTCACGGTGGTGGTACCCACAGGAAAGGCGTAGGGGAAGATGATGGGCGTACCATTGACGGTATAGCTCAGCGTAGGTGCGGGCGTACCGGTGGCCGAGGCCGCGAAGGTGCGCGTGGCGCTACACTGGCCGGCGTCGGCGGCCAGGGTTTGGTTGGCGGGTACGGTGAGCACCGGCGCCGTACAGGTCGTCGTCGTAGTAAAGGTGATGGCGCTGCCGTAGAACGTGCCTAAGCTGTTGACAACTAACGCCCGCACAGTGTAGGTAGTGCCGGGCAGCAGGGTCGACACAACGCTGGTAAAGGAGGCCGGAAGCGCGGCGGGAGCAGTGATGTTTCGGCCGTCGTTGCCCAAAAAGTTACTGGTACTAGGCGTACCGGTGCCTTGCACATAGACGTAGCCATAGCTGGTCGTGCCCGACAACAACCCACCGTCGCTGGTGAGCGTGGCCCCCAACGTGGCGCTGGTAGTCGTGATGTTGGCGGGCGCAAGCGTCACCACAGTCGGAGTGGTCAGCACCGCAAAAGCTAGCCCATTGCTTGTGCCACTGGGCGTGGTCACGGTCACGGGGCCGCTGGTGGCACCGGCTGGTACGGTAGCCGTGATGGTGGTGGCATTGACCACGGCAAAGGTGGTAGCGGCCGTGCCGTTGAAGCGCACGGCCGTGGCACCCGTCAGGTTGGCACCCGTCAGCGTAATGCTGGTGCCCACCGCGCCGCCTAGGGCGCTGAGGCTGGTGAGAGTCGGGCCCAGCGGCGGCGAGACGATTACCGTGAGCGTAAAGGTGGACTGAGCCGCTAGGGGCGTGCCGTTGTCGAGGGCCGTGAAGGTGATGGTGCGCGTGCCCACGTTGCAGGCCGCTCCGGTCACCGACAGATTCACGGTGGGGTTGGCCGTGTTGTTGCCGGTCACGGGAGCCGTTGTGTTGCAGAGGCCGCCTAGGTTCGACGTCACGTTCACCGTCTGGTTGGTTTCGGGACCCGAAAACTGCAAGCTGGCCGTAACGGTCTGGCCAAACGGCACCGTCAGGGTATTATTGGCCGGCAGGCCCGCCACGGCCGGGGGCACGTTGCCGCTGCCGCGCACCTGGTAGCCCAGGCACTGCTGGTCGAGGAAGTCGATGCCGCCGGGCGTGCCCACGGTAGGGACGTTGGGGGCCTGCGCCCCCGCCAAGTTGAAGCGGCCGGTCTGGATAAAGTCGACGTTGTTGCCCCGGTTGGCCCCGACCGTAGCCGGTGTCCCGCCTAGGCCGCTGGCGCCGCCCGAGGCATTGCCCGTGGTCCACTGCATATCGTCGTAGGCAAACGAGACGTCGTTGCCCGTAAACGTAGGCGCCGTATTGGCCCGAATCACCACCTGAAACGTATTCTTTTTGTCGATGGGGCCGCCGCCGTTGGGAGTGAAATAGGCAACTCGGTTCCAGGTCACGACCAGCCGGTCGGCATATAGCGCGTACGAGACCCGCCCGCTGGACGTGTTGCGGGTATCCACGTCGGCCCAGAAGGGGGCCACCATCGGCACGCCAATGGGAAACCCAGAGGCGTTGTACTCCCCGTAGGCCGCATCAAAAGTGATGTTGCCGTTGGTGTTGATGTAGGCTTGGTTGTAGAGCGTGCCAAAGAGCGAGAAGTTGAAGCCCAGGGCCACGGGGCCGAACGAGCCATCGTCGTTGCGCGGTAGCAACACGGCGTTGCCGGTGGCCGAGGAGTCCACGGCCTCAAAGCAAGCCGGTCGGGCGTGGGGGGTGGCTGGCGTCACGACCTGTCGCTGGCCTTGGCCGCTAGCGAGTTGCGGCCGCACGGCCTGTGCCTTGCGGGCGGCATAGCCAGGGTCGGTATCTTCAGGGTTAATCACGGTTTGCGCCGACGCCGAAGAGGCCAGCACGAAACTCAGGTAGAGAATGGTGCAGAGCCACGTGAATACGGGCTTGCTAATAGGGGTGCGGCAGGCTAGCCAGCGCCGCAGAGCAGAGTATGAGTGTTTCATGAGCAGGAAGAGGAAAAATAGAAGCGGTAGAATAGAGGCATGAAGCTACTTGGTTAAATCTTATATATAATATTATTTAAATATTATATATTATCCAACTTAAATACTGTGCTTTATGCGGGGCAGCTGATAAAAACGGCTGCACCGACATATGAGCACTGGGCTTCGCCTGCGGCAGTAGTAGCCGTCTCCCTGCTGAGTGGCCAGTTGGCGCGCAGAAGCCGCTTGTTAGGTCCTGCCCACCACTTGCTCCTAGTACTGTCGGCGTTGAAGGAAGACATGGGGCACTGTCTTACTACAGAGTGGTCGGTCAGTGCCGGCGCTCGTTTCACTCAGCGTCAACTGCTTCAGGCATTACTTATCGGCATAACAGCCAATAGCAACCCACGCTGCATGCTGGCTTACCTCTAAGCGCCATTAGGGCAATCTATGCTTCCTTGTTTATAAACGGCCTGCCGGAATGTGTTTCGTAAATGTTCAACCGGGAGCTCAGGCCAAGAACCCCTATTATGCTCAAGAGAGGTCACTGAGAGTAGGGCTAGCTAGGTGTCTTCGTGTAGCACGGCGGTCAAGCTAAATTGCTCCAGCGTCAGGGGCACCAACTCGTGCGAGAGGCTGGCGGATGGCCTCGCACAATTATCCCGTATCTGCGCGGTACCGTACCTACCTGGTTTCTTGATCCGTCGACGCCTTGCGTTGGCTCCAAGGTGGCGCTAGCGTACGGGCGGTTGGCGCTTCACCAAACACCTGCCGGAAGGTGGCTTAGTACGCAGGACTGCTGTTGAGGCGAGCTATTACTTTAGGAATAGGTAAATCCATTCCAGCGGGTTGGCCACCGGAATCAGCGCCTGCTCTTCCAGCGTTGCAGCCCCGCCATCCCAGAAGAAAGTGGTTTGCACGCGCACATTCATGGCCGAGGGCGTAGCGGGACGCCGGCACTTAGCACAGCCGTATCAGCAAAGGCAAACTGTTCCCGGTGGCAGTTGGCGCAGCTGATGCGCTGGTCGCCGGATAGGATCGAAGAATAGCTGCTGGCCTAGCGTAATGGCGGTGGCGGGTGGTGGGTCAGGGAAAGCAGCACTACCTAGCATCAAGGCTGTTCCCAGCAGTAGCAGCGCGTAGAACTGCTTCACGGTTTCACTACTTTGACCCGGCTCAGCGTGAGGCCATCGGACCGTTGGCGGCGGGCGCGACTCCGGTTCTTTTGGCTTTCACGACGATCCATTTAGCTTTCCTACTGCCAACAGAGCAAGCGCCGCTTCTGCTTTTAGTCGGGCGGCGCTTGCCTGTCTAGGACTGCCAGCGTTTTTACTGCATTCTTACTAAAGACACCCCCTCTACTTAGCAAGAAGCGTTGGCTGCGCTGGCCACTCGGAAGCCGATTTCCACTCTGCCGTTTTCCATAAGCAATTGCTTGAGCGCAACCGTGGTCTACTGCAAGTCAGCTCATCTTATGCGGTGTGTTTGGAGGTTGCCAGCACTTTCGACATCCAATTCCAATTGCGGGAAGCCCGCCGTGTATTTGATAGTAGCAGCGAGGATGTATAAGTCATCGGGCAGTTTCACGTGAGGCATCAAATGGGTACTTGCTGTGCCGCCAATTCTATCAACAGGTCCTATCTGCCAGCTTCGTCTCCAGTGCTAACGTGTTGCCCGCTATAATAGAATAGGGCTCTACAATAGCCACAACTCTTTTCTTTTGCTACTTCTTTAGCACCAGATAGCCAAACGCCGGCAACACCACCTGACTGCCAATGGTAATGGTACCGCCCTGTAAGGCATTGGTCCAGGTGGTGCCAGCCAGGGCGGCAGGCACGGTGTAGGTGGTAGCGGAGTTGCGGACGTTCACCAGCACAAAAGCTTGGTCGGTGCCGGCGGTTTTGGTGAAGGCGCACACGTTGGTTGTGCTGTAAGCCGTGGGCGTGCCAGCGCGTAGAGCGGGGCTGGCGGCGCGGGCCGCGAGCAGCTGTTTGTAGGCGAGGGTGATGGCCCGGTTGCCGTTCCAGTTCACTTTCACCGTGGTAAAGGGGAAAGTGATGGGCGTGGTCATGCCCACTTCCTGGCCGTTGTAAATCATGGGAATACCCCGGTAGCAAGACGCAATAACGAAGGCCGACATGGCGCCCGCATTGCCCCCGAACAAGCCTACGGGCGTGCCGTCGGAGCCATTTACGTCGTGGTTGGTGATGTAGCGCACCACTTGTTGGGTGCCCGTGGCGCCCACATACTCACTGGTGTTGAGGTTGTCGAACACGGTGGCGGGCTGGTTGTTGCGGTACACGTTGTAGATGCCGCCGTAGAAGTTGAAGCCGAAATTGTAGTCGAAGCCCGAGGCGAAATTGGTGCTGCGGGTGCCCTCGGCCATGAGCAGCAGCTTATGGGTCTTGATGTTGCGCAGGGTATCGTTGGCTTGCTTCCAGAAGTCGTTGGGCTGAAAGTCGGCGTAGTCGAACCGGAAGCCGTCCACGTTGGCCGTGTACACCCACGACTTCAGGGCCGAAATCATTTCCAGCCGCATGGGCGCGCTGTTGAAGTTGAGTTGGGCCACGTCGTTGTAGGTGGTGCCGTTATTGGAGGGCGACATGATATTCCCGGCTGCGTTTTTCTGGTACCAATCGGAGTGAGCAGTAATCCAGGGGTGGTCGAAGCTGGTGTGGTTGGCCACCCAGTCGAGCAGCACAGTCAGGCCGCGGGCGTGGGCAGCATCCACTAAGGTTCGCAAATCGGTGAGAGTACCAAATTCCGGGTTCACCGCCCGGTAATCCTTCACGGCATACGGCGAATTCACCGATTTGCTGTCGGTGCCAATGGGGTAAATGGGCATCAGATACAGCACGTTCACGCCAATGGCCTTAATGGAATCAAGCCGGGCCGTGACGCCCGCAAAGTTGCCGGCTTGGCTGAAGGCGCGCATGTTCACCTGGTACATCACGGCATTCTCGCGGTTGGGCACCCCTGCGAAGGGCGCGCCGTACTGCGGCGGGGTGACCGTGGTGGGGTTGGGCGGCGTGGGCGTGGGCGGCTGGGGTACGTCGGGCTTGCAGCTACCTACCAGACTAACGGTGAGCAGGAGAACAGTGCTTATTTGGAACAGGTTGCTACGAACAGACATGGTGGGAAGGAATAATGGGCGTGAAATTCAGCGTTGGAATTAAGCGCTACTACTTGATGGGTTTGAAGCTCACCGCTGCCCCGCCGCCGGGCGCCAGCTGCAAACTCAGCGACGACCGGCTGGTAACTACCTGCCGGGAAATGCGATAAGCCGCGGGGTTTTTCTGCCAGTCGGCGCCTTTGTCATCGGCGTAGATGATGGCTTCGTAGCGCTGGCCGGGCGTCAGGAAATCCAGCTTCACGGGCTGTTTCCGGGCTTGCTCGTCGGTGATGCTGCCCAGGTACCACTCATCCTTGCCCTTGGCTTTGCGCACGGTGGTGAGGTAGTCGCCGGGCTCGGCGGCCAAGATGCGGGTGTCGTCCCAGTCCACGGGCACGTCTTCAATGAACTGAAAGGCGTCGAGGTGCTCGTTGTAATTTTCGGGCAGGTCGGCGGCCATTTGCAGCGGCGAGTACAGCGTCACGTACAAGGCCAATTGCTTAGCCAGGGTGCTGTGCATCTGGCGTTTGGGTTCCGCCGCGGCGTAGCCTTGCAGCTTGAAGATGCCAGGCGTGTAGTCCATCGGGCCGCCCATGTAGCGGGTGAAAGGCAGGATGGTTTCGTGCTCGGGGGCACTGCCGTCGGCAAAGGCGTTGAACTCGTTGCCCCGCGCCGACTCGCAGGCCAGCCAGTTAGGGTAGGTGCGGTGCAAGCCGGTGGGGCGCACGGCCTCGTGCATGTCCACCATGATGTGGTGGTCGGCGGTATTTTGGGCGGTGCGCACGTAGTGGTTCACCATCCACTGGCCGTCGTGGTGCTCCCCGCGCGGGATGATGCGGCCCACGTAGCCGGTTTTCACGGCGGTGTAGCCGTGCTCGTTCATGAAGCGGTAGGCGGCATCCTGGCGGCGCTCGTAGTTGGTGGCCGAGCCCGAGGTTTCGTGGTGCATAATGATGTTGACGCCCTTGCCGGCGGCGTAGCGCTGCAACTCCTGCACGTCGAAATCGGGGTAGGGCGTCACGAAGTCGAACACGTCTTCCTTCCAGTTGCCCACCCAGTCTTCCCAGCCCACGTTCCAGCCTTCCACCAACACGCCGGGGATGTGGTGCGCGGCGGCAAAGTCGATGTAGCGCTTCACGTTGGCGGTGGTGGCGCCGTGGCGGCCGTTGGGCTTGAGCTTGCGCCAATCGGTGCCGGCCAGCTTGATGTTGCTGCTGTCGGAGTAGTTCCAGGACGCGCGGCCTACTTGCATTTCCCACCACACGCCTACAAATTTCTGGGGCTTAATCCAGCTGGTATCGGGGAGCTTGCTGGGCTCGTTCAGGTTCAGAATCAGCTTGCTGGCTAGCACGTCGGGCGCTTTGTCACTCACCACAATGGTGCGCCAAGGCGTGTGCTCGGGCGCTTGCAGGTAGGCTTTGGCGCCCGAGCCGGTGCCGTCGGGCACGAGCTGACTGCTTAAACTGAAACGTTTGGTGTCCACGTTCAGCATCATGGCCGGGTAGTTCACCAGCGCCGCCTCGTGGATGTTGACATACAAGCCGTTATCCGACTTGAGCATGAGCGGCGTTTGGATGCGGTTGGCGGGGGCCTTCAGCTCGATGGCCTTAATGGGCGTGGTGTTCACCTCGCTCACCCGGCTGGTGGTGTAAGCGTACTCGTTGGAGTCGTAGTCGCCAGGAATCCAGAACGCCTTGTGGTTGGCGGGCAGGTTGAACTCGGTGTGCTCGTCTTGCACCGTGAAGTATTGCAGGCCGGTCTGGCGCGGAAACTCGTAGCGGAAACCTACCCCATCGGCAAACACCCGAAATACCACGTCGAGCTGGCGGCCGTTGGCGGCGGGTTGGCGCAGGTGCACCGTGAGCTGCTGGTAGTGATTACGGATGTTTTTCACCTCGCCCCACACCGGCTGCCAGGTTTCATCCACGTCCTTGGTTTCGCTGCCGGTGAGTACTAGTGGGCCCTCGAAGCCCTTGCCATCAGCAAAGCTCAGCCCCAGGCGAGAAGGCTTAATAACCGTCTTCGGCCCGAAGGAAACGGCGTACGTGGGGTGGCCATCAGCGCCCACCGCAAACGTCAAACTAACTTTATTGAGGCGCGCCGTTAGGGGAGCAGTGGCTTGGGCTTCAACCTGGTAGGCAGATAGCAGCAGGAGCCCCGCCAGCAAAAGTTTTCTCATGAAGGTGTGTATCAAACGTAGCCTTGGCTCTGGAAGCAGCGCCGCAGGCTATTACTTTAAAATCAGGTAGTGGTAGGGCTGTCACGTGTGAGCTTTTGGCGGGGTGGCGGCCTGTACTGCACACCGTATTCGGTACCTGGTAGCTTGTGAGGGTACTTGCTCTTTGCCGTCGGTTTGAGTGAAAGCGCGGCGTGGCAGAAACAAGAGGTTTAGGACTTAATGCCTGGCATCACTCAACAAGCTGGCACCTACATACCGCTTGGGGTCCCCACCCTGAGTGCCAGACACTAAGTCCCGAACCAAATAGGTGTTCTCGCCGGTTGTGCGGCGCTTTAATAGCCCGTGTTTTGCACTAGCGTGGGGTTGGCTACGATGTCGGTGGAAGGCAGCGGATAGAGGTTGAACTTGGCATCTACGCTTTGGCCATTACGGATCCGGCCTTTCCAGGGCCACAGGTAGCTGGCGCTAGTGAACTGCCCAAAACGCACCAAATCAGTGCGGCGCGAGGCTTCCCAGTAAAGCTCCCGAGCCCGCTCGTCGAGGAGGAAGTTGGGTGCGGACAGCTGGGCGGCGGTAATGCGGCCCGCGGTGCTACCGCCGGTATTGCCGTAAGCCCGGTCGCGCAGGGCATTCACATAAGCCAAGGCTTGCGCTTGGTCGCCGCCCGTGCCGCCGCGCAATACGGCCTCAGCGTACATCAAATACACGTCGCCCAGCCGAAACAGCGGAAAGTCGGTGTCTGCGAAGATTTGCTGCGGATCTACACCATTGGCCCCGGTAGAGGTCTTGTTTTTCCATTTGGTCACGCCGTAACCATCCGAAAAAATCGTTAGGTCGTTGATTTCCAGGTTTTGGCCCGGCGTGAAGAACATGGCCCGGCGGTCGGCGCCATTGGCCGGAGCGGGGAATAACAGGGGCAGATTCTTGCGGGTGCGGTTGCCGGCCCAGCCGCTGTTGATGCCAAAGTCACTGGTTTGCATCTGGCCGCCTACGGCAGCGTGTATTAGGTAGGTGGTGCCCCCGTACACCTGCGAAACCAGCCCGTCGGAGGTAATCGGGAAGATGATTTCTGAGGCTGCCGTTACGTTGTTGTCGGCCAGAAACAGCAGCCGATACTCCGGGGCTAAGCGGTAGCCGCCACCGAGTATTTTGTTGCAGTACGTGAGGCAGTCGGTGTAGCGCTCCGTGCCGGTGTACACCTGGGCATTCAGGTAGAGCTTGGCCAGCAGCGTCCAGCAGGCACCCTGGTCGGCGCGGCCGTAGGGTCCCTGGCGGGCCGCAGTCAGCTCTGGCTCAATGGCTTTCAGCTCCGACTCGAGGTAGGCAAACAGGTCGGCGCGGTTGATTTGCTTGGGCAGGTTCTTACTTGGCGCGTCGGCTTCGGTCACGAAGGGCACGTTGCCGTACAGGTCGATGGCATGGAAGTAGGCCAGGGCGCGCAGAAAGCGAGCCTCGGCGCGGTACAGGCGGGCTTTGTCGGCATCGGCGCCCGAAATGCCGCGGCCACTGAGCTTGTCGTCGGAGGTTTCCCGGATGAACTCGTTGCACGCGGCTACCTCGTAGAAAATGCGGGTGTAGCTGTTGTTGATCAGGTCGTTGCTTGACGTCCAGCTGATGGTGTTCAGCTCTTGGAGCGGGCCGCTGTTCCAAGCCACGGCGGCTTCGTCGGTGGGCAACTCCTGCAAGTACCAGTAAGCTCGCAGGTACGAAGTTTCGCCTTCGTCCTTGCCCTGCCCGGCAAATACATCGGGGCTACCCGAGTTGCCCGACAGGTTGAAACCGGCGTACAGTTTGGCCAGCACCTGAATGTGGTTGGCCGGGTCGCGGTACACCGACTCGGTGTTGAGGTCGTAAAACGGCTCCCGGTCGAGGTCCTTGGTGCAGGCCGTGAGGCCCCCGGTGAGCAAGGAAGCGGCAAAAGCAAAGGCGAGGCCGCTGCGGCGCAGGTATGGGTGGAATTTCATGGAAAAGAAGCGTAGCAGCGGTTAAAAATTCAGGTTGGCGCCCAACGTAACGGTGCGGGGCAGCGGGTAGAAGTTGGTGTCGATGCCGGTGGCGCGCTCCGGGTCGAGGCCGGAGTAGCCGGTGAGCAGCAGCAGGTTCTGGCCGGCCAGCGTCACGTTCAGGTTGGTGCCTTCCTTGAGCAGGTTGCCGAAGCTGTAGCCCAACGTCACGTTCTGGAGGCGTACAAACGAGGCATCTTCCAGGTAGATGTCGCTGAATGTTTGCCCGGTTTTGAAGCCAGTATTATAAATGGCTGGCACCACGTTGGCCGAGTAGTTGAGGCCGGTATTCAGCCCGTAGTAGTTGCTCTGGCCGCCGGCAATACCGTTGTACACGTACCCCCCGATGTTGGAGCGGAGCGTGAAGGCCAGGCTGGCTTTGCCATAGCTCAGGTTGGAGCTGAACCCTAGAATGGCCTTGGGCGCCGGCGACTTGCCGTACACCTTGTCCCGCTCGTTGATAACGCCGTCGTTGTTTTGGTCCACGTACTGCGTCACGGTAGGGCTGGCTGTGGGGCCTTCCAGCGGTTTGCCGTTCTCGTACTTCTGCTCGTATAAGAAGAAGGTGTTGGGCGCGTGGCCCACGGCATTCACTTGCACAAACTGGAAGTTGCCGATGCCGCCCGTAGGCGTGCCCAGGTAGGTGGGGTCCACCACCTGCGAGAGTTTGGTGATTTCGCCGCGGTTCTTGGTGGCATTGAAGTTCACCGACCAGTTCAGCTTCTCGCCTTGCAGCACGTTGTAATTCAAGGCCAGCTCCACGCCACGGTTTTCCAAGCTGCCGATGTTAGTGAGCAGCGTGTTGGAAAGGTTGGTGCCCGCCGGAATTGGAATAACGGCCAGCAAATCAGAGGTTTTGCGTAGGTACACGTCCAAGGAGCCAGTCAGGCGGTTCTCGAAGAAGCCGAAATCCAGGCCTGCATCATACGTGGTGGTTTGCTCCCATTGCAGGTTCTGGTCGTAGGCGGCGGGCCGCAGGGTATACACGGTATCCTGGCCGAAAATCTGCCGCACCGACGGCGCCCCGATGCTGTACTTGGCCAGGTAGGGGTAGTCGCCGGCCACGTTGGTGATGTCCTGCTGGCCCGTAATGCCGTAGCTCACCCGTAGCTTCAAATCCGATACGGTTTTCGACTCCGCTAGAAACGCCTCCTGGTTGACTCGCCACGCTACCGAAGCCGCCGGGAAGTAGCCCCAGCGGTTTTCCGGGCTGAAGTGCGAGGAGCCATCAGCCCGCAGCGTACCCGTAAACAGGTACCGGTCCTTGTAGTTGTAGTTCACCCGCCCGTAGTAGGAAAGCAGCGTGTACTGCGTCTTGAACGGGTTTTGAGCGGGGTCGAGCGGTGACACCCGGTCGCCGTTGGCTTTGTAGCCGAAGCGGAATGGCGTGTAGGTGTAGAAGTCCTGGTACGAGTAACCGGCCAGGGCTTCTATCCGGTGGTCGCCGAGCACCTTGCTGTAGTTGAGGTAGGTTTCCAGCAGCTTATTGTCCTTGGCCTGCCGGTACGAGTTGTTCAGGCCCTGCGTGGAAAAGGCAACCGACGACGCGGCCGGAACAAAGACGGTGCCGCCGCTGCGCGCCACGTCGTAGCCCACGTTCAGGTTGGCGTGCAAATCGGGCAGGAAGTGCAGCTTGTAGTCCAGTTGCACGTTGCCGATGCTGCGCAGCACGGTGCTTCGGTCACGCTTGTCGTTGAGCAACGCCAACGGGTTGCGCCCGGTCAGCGGATTCGGAATGGCCCCGTCGCGCCACTCGAAGTAGCCATTAAAACCGTCGGGGCCGGTGCTGTAGATGGGCTGCGTGGGGTTGAAGCGGATGGCACCGCCAATGGCGCCCTGGTCGGCGAAGCGGTAGTCGGCCCAGGTACCTTTCACGTTCACATCCACCCGTAAGTGGTTGTCGAATAGCCGGGGCGAGAGGCCGATGGAAGCCGAGTTGCGCTTCAGGTTGCCGGTCTTGAGAGTGCCGTCCTGGTTGAGGTAGCCCACCGACAGGCGGTACGGCACGTGCTTGGCGCTGCCGGTCAGGCTGATGTTATTGTCGGTGGTCCAGGCAGTTTGGTAGATGGCGTCCTGCCAGTCGGTGTTGGAGGTGCCCAGATACGCAGTATTGGTGGGCGCAATGGTGCCGGCCGCCACGGCTTGGTTGAGCAGATTGCGGTAAGCGTCGCCGCTGAGCACGTCCACTTTGCCGTAGTTGGTGGCCCGCGATACTTGGGAACTGACGTTCACGCGCATCTTCTCGCCGTCCACGCCCTTCTTGGTGGTGATGAGAATTACGCCGTTGGCCGCCCGCGAACCATAAATGGCCGTGGCGGAGGCGTCTTTCAGCACCGTAAACGTTTCAATATCCGCCGGATTCACCAACGACAGCGGATTGCCAGCCCCGTTAATGCCTTGGTTGTCAACGGGTACACCATCAATTACGATGAGCGGGTCGTTGCTGGCGTTCAGCGAGGAGCCGCCCCGAATGCGAATTACGCTGGCCTCGCCGGGCGCCCCGCCGCTGGTAGTTATCTGCACCCCGGCCACCTTGCCCTGCACCAATTGCTCGGGCGAGGTAACCTGTCCTTTCACAAAGTCCTTGGTAGTTACGGTGGTTACCGAACCAGTTAGGTCTTGGCGGCGGGTGGTGCCGTAGCCGACTACCACGGCTTCATTGAGCAGCGTAGTGTTGTCGTTGAGCGTGGTAACGGCCACCGAAGTGGCTTGTCCGTCTTGTGCCGTAACCGTCACGCGGCTTGAAACCAGGCCTACCGACGAAAACACCAGCGTGTGTGGCCCCGCCGGCACATTGGCAATGGTATAAGCGCCGTTGGCATCGGTGGAAGCGCCGAGCGTGGTACCTTCCACAATAACGGTAACGCCGGGAATACCCTCGCCCTTGGCATCCACTACTCGCCCGGTCAGGGTACCACCCGCCAGCATTTCGGTGCGGCTGGCCCACAGATTAGGAGTCGTAGCATGGTTGGGGCCAGTAGCAGCTAAGAGCAGATGCAGACCGTTGCTGGGAGCAGCCAAAGCGGTGCTCATCGCCAGGCCGCCCAGCACCGAAGTCAGCACGGATTTTCGCAAAAGCTGGGGCGTAATAGAGAGAGGTAGCGTGTGCAGCATGAGGGAATTTTAGGTGAGTAACAGTGCATCTTGTAAGCCCAACCCACGTTCCCGATTAGCCAAGTAGCGGAGCACTTTGCAGTGCCTTGTAGGACCACCTTGCTAATGGCGGACCAGTCCTGACAATCGTTTGCAGCAGGGTTGGAAAGCAAAACTAGAGGCACTGCTATTCACCCAGAATTTGTCAAACCACAGTATGAAAAATATAAACCGTGTTAGGATCTATAATATTGATTTATAGATCCTTGTAAAACAAAAGTCCACCTGAAATATGGATTCGATATGGCCTTTATTGGAAGTTATATCGTGAAAATAGAGCCATTTATGCGGCCCATTTCTTCTTAAATCGAGTGTTGGCTGGCGGCCCATTACACCTGCCTGGCGGCCAACATGGGGTGGGCAAACCAGCCTTTTGTTTTGCCGCATGGCAAGCCCTGGCAGTGCTCGTGCGGCACGGCTAATAATGAAACTGAATTGAGTGGCCCCCTGGTTGCTACCCCCGAAGGGGTGCGTCAAGCACTGCCAACAGCACCTACAATAGCGCTGCCACTCACACCGCCTGAATGGCTTGGATGCGGGCCTCGAATTCGTCGTTGGGCAGGAAAGACCGGTTCTTCACCCGAGTCTTGTAGGTGTAAATCGTGTTGATGGAGTAGCCCAGCATTCGGCTGATTTGCTCACTGTCGTTGATGCCCAGCCGGATCAACGCGAAGATGCGTAGCTCGGTAGTAAGCAGGGAATCTTCCCCGAGTTTGATGCGCTCCTCTTCCCGAAATAAAGCGTTGAACTGCGCAATGAAATTGGGAAACAGCCGCAGAAAAATTGAGTCGAACCCTTTTAGCAGTTCGTTGCGCTCATTCTTGATGTTTACGCTGTCGATCAACTTCTGCACGCTGGCGTATTGCTTGCTGCTCAGCAGGTTATCGAGCCGCTTTTTGAGAGCCTCTATTTTGTCGATGTACTGCGAGTTGTTGTGGAAGTAAAACCCGATGTACTCCTCCTTGATCTTGTTGGCTTCGTTGAGGTCGTCGTTCAATTGCCGGAGTACGTCGTTGCGGGCCTGCAACTCCTGGTTGGCAGCAAAAATCAGCCGGTCGGCTTTGCGCACCTTCCGGAGCTGCTTAACGCTAATAACTGCAAAGCAGATGACCACGCCCGCCAGTAAGGTCATGATAATAGCGTACGTTTTCAGCGACTTACGCTGGTTCTCAATGATATTGATTTTCTGGCCTTCAATGACGGAAGAAACGTGGCTAATCTCGATTTGCCGCTGCCGGGCCTTGTAGAAGTTGGCTTCCTCCCGCGCTTCCTTGATAAAGGTGTAGGCATTTTTTAAGTCGCCCTGGCGGTAGCAATAGTCGGAGAGCTTGAAGATGGCCGTGGTTTCTTTGGTAGCCGTTTTCACGTCGGCAATGGCCGATACTAGCAGCAACTCGAATGCCTTTTCCGGCTGGTCAGCCAGTTCATACAAATATGCCGTAGTGCTGGCACTCACCGCCAATTGGTGCAGCGTGAGGTGCGGCAGCCGCTGCACTTGCTGATACAGCGCCGCTCCAGCAGCCTGGTTGCCCGTTTTCTGCGCCCGGAACCCTTGCACCGATAGGTAGTCGTAGGAGCCAGGCTGGCAGAACTGCAAGGTGGTATCGGCGTAGGCCAGCGCCTTGGCGTAGTAGGCCGGCCGATAGGTCTGGTCTTGGTTGAAGTCGCCTAAGTCACTGTAGGCACGGGCCATCAGAAAGTAAAAGCTTTGCTTGTCTTCCTTGCTGAGCTGGCTCGGGTTGATGCTGTCGAGCGTTTCAAAAGTTTCCTTGAACAAGCCCGAAGACAGCAGCACGAAGGATAGCTTGAGTTTGGCCACTTCCTTTTTCTCGGGCTGCTGCAATTGGTCGGCCAAACGAATTAGCTTCTGGCAATACACGAAAGCTGAATCATACTTGAAAGCCTTGTACTCCTCGTAAATGCGCAGCCCCAACGCGAATTTAGTGTCGTCGTTTACTTGGCGCGAGGCAAATTCGGTGGCGAGTAGGCGGATGCGGTTCCAGCGTTGTTCGTCGTAGGTCTTCTTTTGAGTGAGTGCCTGGTTGAGCTCCGTGAGCAAGCTGTCGGACTTATTCGTGCTGGCTATAGCTGGTGGCAAAGCCCCCAGCAGAAGCCCACAGAGAATCGAGAAGAATACTAGTAACCTCACTAAGTGGGAAGAATGAGAATGGAGCAGACCTGTTACCAAAAGTAGCAAATAGCTGAGTGCCCAACCCATCAGCAAATAATTCAGGCAGTGAATAAAAAAGAGAGAACTTTGCCGCCAAACGGATTAGCAGTAGTACTTTCCTGCGTTGGTTAAGCCGGCTAGGCTTTAACCAATCCGCTACGCTTGTTGCCCCAACCCAGCCCGACAGTTGGCGTAGGAGCAGAAAATGCATGGGCTACCAGCTACTATCCTTCGTTCTCTTTATTAAACTCGATGAATCCGGAATTTTCGCGTCTAGAACGGGCCATCCTATTAGCCAAAGGTCTGAGTGAAGAGCAATTAGCACAGCTAACCGAAATAGGCGTCGGTAGCCGGGCGGACTTTAGCCTCATCGGCAATGTGGTAACGCTGTTAGAACTGATGCCTGACCTCGACCCGGCGGTAGCCGTTCGGGTGCTGGAATGGGCGGTGCCTACCTCCGTTGCGGCCGCCGACACTAACGCAAACCCAGCCGTCCATGTCGCCCCTCCGCCTACTATCGTGGTGGAGTCGGCGGACGTGGTGCACTGCGCCAATTGCCACGCCAAACAACCCAAAGACTACACCCCCGGCGATTTGTGCATCAACTGCGGGCGGCAAGCCGAGCCCATCGAGCAATGCTTCTGGTGCGGGTCTAGTGGTCCGGGCAAGCGCTGCCGCAACTGTGGAGCCCAGTTCGTGCCCACCTCCCTCTTGCCCCTAGCTATGCTACTGCGCCGTGACGGCCTCTCGAAAGACGACATTCCGCGCCGCATTGCTGAAGCCAGCGACGAGGAGAAAGAGCAACTCTGGGGCCGTGTGCGCCGCGCCCGGATGTAGGTAAATGGCACGCGTTTAAAGGGCAGCTTATGCGCAGTACTCGCCCAGCTGAGTTACTCACTCAGATGCAAAGCCTCGACTTTGCGGCCATGCGCATAGCCTTCTGTTTTTCCTTATTCTGTAGCTTTTCCACTCTTCACCTATGCGTGTAAGCTGTGAAGTCTGCCAGCAGGTGCAGCCGCCCTACTGGCAGCCCGGCGATTTGTGTGTTACCTGCGGTAGCGCTGTTCGGCGCGAGCACCGTTGCTACTGGTGCACCCACCTAACGCCAGCAGGCAACTTCTGCCGTCACTGTGGTGCCACGCAAGTGCCCGATGAGCAGTACGGCGCCGGCCGCTGGCTCAAGCACTTGGGCTCCGACCAGTTCACTATCCCCGAGCGACTGCAAGCTTTCGACTCCGCTCAAATTGAACACTTCACTCGCCTTTATCAGCGCCACGCCGCCGTAGCCGACCGCCACATCGACGACTTGGCCCTAGCTGAAAGCTTTACCCGGCACCGGGGCTGGGCCCGCTCGCTGGAATCCAGCCTGCTGCCCCTGCTGCCCCTGCCTGACGCCGAACTGGCTGCTCTCACCCTCCCGCCCCGGCGGGGAGGTAGCGACGCCGAGCAGCTAACCGAAATCCGTGAGGTCTCGCCTTACCAGCTCACTCGGATCCTGGCCGCCTTAGCCCGCTTACGACTCTGGCAAACCCAAGGGGAACTCACCCGTGCCGACGTGGCGCCTGACCTAGAGCTGCTGCTCAGCAGCGTGCCACCCGAGGGCGAGTTGGGTATTGAGTTTGCTTTGACACTTAGTCACTGGCGCCTGAGCACACCGCCCGGGGGCTTGAGTTTGCAACAGCTTACTGCCGCCGGGCTAGCCGTGGCCGCGCAGGGGGCGTTTGCCCTGGAAGCAGTGGTCAACCAGGGTCTGTTTGAGGTGCTGAGAGGGAGGCCCCAGCCAATACCTCTGGCTGCGCTGGCTTCGGAAGACCCTGATTTGGCGTTTGCCGCGGCACTGGCAGCCCCAGCACCTGAGCCGCTACTAGCGGCCTTGCGCGTGCCGGCCCGGCAGTACGCGGCGGCCCTGCTTCTTACGCGCATGCAGCTAGAATTCAATGCCTTGCCTATATTGGAAGCCCTCAACGAAGACGAAATCGGCCAAATTCTGCCCTACATTCGTTGGCAGGAGCGGCCGCGCCCCGATTTACGGCCTTTCCTCTATCGGCTTGCTACCGGCAAACCAGTGCAGCCACTCATCACCTACGCCCGTGAGCTGCTATTGCTTGATTTGCAGCCTGGCGATGCGTTGCCGTTACTACGCGCTAATCCCTGGCCCGATTTTATCAACAAGCTGCTTGTCAGCCCCTTGCTCGACCCCAATGACCGACTGGCCGTGTGCCAAGAATTAGTGGCGCGGGGCGACTTTAGCACTTCGCGCATTTCGGGCCTCACCGCTCTTATCCAAGCCGATGTACTGCCCATCGACTTCGTTCCGACTACCTTTGCCACCCAAACGGCTACCTCGCGGCAGGGCTTACAGGCGCTGGCAACCTGGCAACTGAACCGACACACTGTGCAGACGCTGGGTCCACTAGTAAGTTTCCTGCGTCAGTTGCAATGGCAGCCTAACCACCCCGATGCCTACTGGGCCCATTCACTGCTCGCTACTTGGTACGCCGGTAGTTCCGACGGCCACCGGCCTGAACTGAACTTTCCTACGGCCGTTGCCACCTTATATTTCACCTCCTACCAAGCATTTATCGAGGAGATGGTGTTTATTTTGGAGCATCCGGAGGCACTACGACACCTGACCAGCAGCTATACCTTCCATTCTCCCTTGCGAGCCGTGCGTCAGATTACGGACCCCGTCTTGGTAAATGAGCCGCTGGCTCAACTGCCGCCTACCCTGCGTTTGCGCCTGCAAGCTGGCTTGGTTTCTTTAGTTAATGATCAAGGCGACTTCTCCGCCGTACAGGGTGCTCTGCACCTGCTCAATTTGATGCGGCGCCACGCCCCCTGGCACGCAACCATCCTGCACGACTTCACCCAATTAAGCGGCAGTTATTACAGTGACGAGGTGCAGCGCTTACTAGCCCAGGAATGAGCTTTATAGTAAAGTAAAGAATAGTAAAAAGCCATTTCTACCTCGCAGAAAAGGCTTTCTCAAGGAGAAAGAAAGCGACCGAGTCGAAGGTTTTTCCTGTTCGTTTAACAACACGATGGTGATTACAACGCGGCAAAGTCTATTAAACAGGGCCATACAACGGTACCGGCGCGGATAGGGAAAGTAGTAGTGTTATCCGTAACCAATCAGGATGCTAGCCGCGTGACGAGCATGACCTGCGTTGTTGCCAACGACACGCCCAATAATAATTCTGTCAACTCTGCTTGGGTAGCTACCGCACCAGTGTGGATGCTTGCCCTGCACAGTAACCTATTTGTCTACTGTGCAGATTGCAAGCACCAAGCTCTCGCGTAGATTTAAAGAACAATCTGCTCCTGCTTACTTCGCCCAATGCCACAGTTGTACTTTGAAAACGCCGTGGGACGTATCTACGCGCACCCCGACGCCTACGCCCTGATCCACTTCTACCCCGGTCCCCGCAGCTTACTCGACTTCCAAGAATTTCTCTCGCACACCGGGCTGCTGCTCCAGCGCCGCCGCTGGCACAAAACGCTCAGTGATCAGCGCCAGCTCACCCCTTACACCAAAGACGAGCAGGCCCTACTACTCGACTACTGGCAGGCCCGCCACTTCACCCACGGGCGCACCATCAGCGCCATATTATTCGCGCCCATTGATACCACACATTGCGCCTTCATCCAGGTGTGGGAAGAATCCCGGGGCTCGGTTCTGTACCGCCTCTTCGACGACGAACCCACGGCCGCCGCTTGGCTGCTAGTTCAGTCCTAGCCGGATTTCTGGGTTGGCTATGTCACATTTAATGGCGGTTTGTATATCCCACAGGTACGGTAACGTGGAGAAGGACTCGGCGGCGTCCTGCATTCTACTCAAATGATGATACAATCCAGTAATAGTACTAGTCGCAAAAGCAGGAGCATTGTCCTTTCTCTTGGTGGCGGTACCACCGACCTTTGATGGCATAAACGCCATCAATTGCCCTCCGCTCACCACCACACTGACTTGCCCCATGGAACTGACCGCCCTCGCCCTATTTCTAACTGCTACCCCTCAAGCTCTCCAGGTACTGCCTGCTTTCCCTGCCAGCAACGGCAGCCTTGTGTTCCAGCCTGAAGAGCAGCCCACCCTGCACCAGGAACAACCCGTACGCATCGGCACACAAGGTTCGCAGCCTTACCGGTTACCCCTTGCAGCTTAATCCTCATTCGACCTTTCTTCCACGGAGCCCCTGCTATGAGGGGCTTTTT
Organism: Hymenobacter norwichensis DSM 15439; assembly: GCF_000420705.1. Lineage (GTDB taxonomy): Bacteria > Bacteroidota > Bacteroidia > Cytophagales > Hymenobacteraceae > Hymenobacter > Hymenobacter norwichensis. The sequence goes on along the minus strand of NZ_ATVL01000014.1, from coordinate 53,366 downwards.
TTATGCATAATAGGTGCCTATGCGGGGTTAATGGCCGTCCATCTGCTTACTCCTCTTGCAACGTAGCTGGCTGGGCCACCAACCAATCAATAGCATCAGCTTCCTGCTCCGCTTCGAAATAGTGGTAATGGATGCCAAACTGTTGGCGCACATATTGCCCAAACGAGGACACGGCTAGCTTCACGAACAAGTCGTAAGAAGCAAGCACAGCTCCATAGCCATAGTTAGTCTGGTGCATACAGCGGGGAAACCAGTCACTCACCAGCCACTTGCAGTCTTCCTCACTGTACGGCGCCACTTGTCGGTGGTCAATAAGCATACGGCCGCAGTGGGATCTTTCAAGCAACTGTAGCGCCTGATTGAGCAACTCCCGAACCTCTGTGCTAGACACCTTTTGATGCCATACCAGCCGTACATATCCCGCTGGCTCAAGCAGCAGATAGCCGGCAGTATTCGCAATCATAATTCATTCATTTTATTTGAAAGAGTGGACAGCACGTAACCGCCAAATTACAAGAACCCACTCACTCAGCCAACGCGCTGACACTACCGAAGCCAGTTTTCAGCTTCGGCCCTGGCCCAGGGCAGCTACACATCTGCCTTGCAGGGCCCGCCCCTATGCTATGCGTAGCGGGCTTGCAGACCCGGCTGGAGAATGGCACGCGCACCTTCTACCCCGTCGACATCGACTACGGCAGCTTCGACAACTGCGGCCTGGCCGCAGTAACGATCAGCCCTAGCAACGTGCTGGTTTAGCCCCCAACCCCCTGCCGAACCGAGGGGCTGAATTTTTCGAATAGCTGCTCCTGCAACGCTTCTGGAATACCAATTCCGTTGTCCTGCACCGTTAGCGGTGCCCAGCCTGCCCACTCCTATAACCCAACGGTAATCTGCCCGCCGGCCGGCGTGAATTTCAGGGCGTTGCTCACCAAGTTGTCCACCACCCGGCCGAAGATGTCGGCGTTTAGTTGCGCATGCACGGGCTGGGGTGGTAGGGACAGCAAGGGGGCAATGCCTTTGTCGTGAGCTACTAGCTGATGGGGTTCCAGCCGCTTTTCTATAAAGGTATTGAGATTGGCGGGTTGCTTGGGTAGGTGGCGGGCGTCGAGTGAGCCCAGGAACAGCACGTCTTTCAGCAGCTTGTCGGCTTCAGCACACGCCCAGCGGATTAGCATCATGTAGCGTGTGGCCTCTTCCGCATTGCGTTCCAGAGGTTCCACTACGGCGTCTAGTTGACGATCTAACAGATCGGTGAGCAACTGAATTGGGCAATGGGTGTCTTCAGATCATGCGTTACCAAGTGCATGATGGTTTCCTGTGCGTCGTAGAGGCGCTTCAACGACAGCTCCAGGATTTTTCGGTCGCTGATGTCCTCTAACTGCGTGTAGCCCAGTTCCTCGTCCTCATCCGGGAAGCGAATGGACGTCACCTGGCACCAGAAGGAGGATCCGTTGCAGCGCACCAGACAGGTTTCCAGCGTGAAGTGCAGCAGCTTGTGCGCCCAGAGCCGGTCCTGCAAAAAGATTTAGTCGGCCCGGTGGTCGGGGTGGGCAAACTCCAGGATTTTGTGGCCCACTAGATCCGCTTCACTCGGACAGCCTAGCATATTCACCACCGCGCGATTAACCTGTTGGATAGTCAGGTCCGGGGTAGTGATTTTCTGCCCTAGGGGAGAATTCTCAAATACCGTCCGGAACCGGGCCTGCCGCCGCTTGTCTTCATCGTTGCCAAGCGCAACGCCTCGGCTTTGAAGGCGTTGCGCTTGCGCCGTTTATTCAGCGTGGTCTTGCTCTTTTTTGCGAGCATGGCTCAGAAAATATACGTCCGGCTTCAGTATGCCTAACTTCGCCCCCTCACTTAACAGCACAACAGGTCGGTTGCTACGGGACTACTTTACTAATAAGCGCTGAAGAGGACCACCACCGTACAGCAGGTAAAGACCAGCAGGCAACCCGTGCAGGTCTAGTACAGCCTCGAGTCCGGCGGGGGCGGGGTAGCGGCGCACGGTACGTCCCAACGCATCGGTGAGGGTGAGGGCTTGGCGGGGGGCGCCGGCGGGCAAGCGTAGCGTGGCCGTGCCGTGGGCCGGGTTAGGGAAAAGCTGCGCGGCGGGCGCGAGGTTGGCGGCGGTAGTGGCCAGCGAGACGTTGGGGTCGTAGATGGCGAAGCGCGCCATCAGCTTGCTGCCATCACCAGTCGTTGTAAAATCGCCTCCGACGTATAGTTTTCCCATAGAGCCAGTAGCCAGAGCGTAGACCTGCCTGTTTACCCCGGTTCCTAACGGACTCCAAGCGGTACCGTCCCATTTGGCTACCTGGTTGACGGAAACTCCACCTGCTTGGCTCAAGTAGCTGCCCCCCACATATACATCGCCATTGCTGGCGGTTGCCAGCGCCACCACATTACTGTTTACCCCATTGGTCGGGCCCGTGCCCAGGCTATTCCAAGTGGTGCCATCCCACCGGGCCACCCTATTGGCCGCTATTCCGCCGGCTTGGGTGAAGGTGCCACCCACGTACACGTTGCCGTTGCCAGCCACCGCCAGCCCCAGTACGTTGCTGTTCAGGCCCGTGCCCAGGCTACTCCAAGCCGTGCCATTCCACTTGGCTATGGAACTGGCCGCGATGCCACCCGCCCGGGTAAAAGATCCGCCGACGTACACCTCACTGTTGCCGGCTACGGCCAAGGCAACGACGCCCACATCGACACCATTTGCCGCGCCGGTACCCAGGCTGCTCCAGGTGGTACCATTCCACCTGGCTACATTATTGGCAGTCACGCCGCCGGCCTGGGAAAAGGTGCCCCCCACGTATACATCGCCGTTGCTGGCGACTGCCAGCGCCCTGACAAAATTGTTCACGCCATTAGATGGGCCAGTGCCCAGACTACTCCAGGCGCTGCCGTTCCAGCGCGCGATGTAATTGGCCGGCAGCCCACCCGCTTGCGTAAAGCTGCCGCCGGCATATACATCACCGTTACTCCCTACGGCCAGCGCGACGACCTCGCCGTTCAGGCCATTGGCCGGGCCACTACCCAAGCTGCTCCAAGCACTACCGTTCCATTTGGCGATGTAATTGGCCGCGGCTCCGCCAGCTTGGGTGAAGAATCCACCCACATATATATCACCATTAGCGGCCACGGCCAGGGCATCAATTTGACGGTTCAGACCGTTGCTTAGCACAGCGCTGCCCAAGCTGCTCCAGGCGGTACCATTCCATTTGGTCAGGAAGCTGGTGGCCGCACCACCCGCCTGGGTGAAGTCCCCGGCGAGGTATACATCGCCATTGCTTCCCAGTTGCAGGGCAAACACCTCGCCGTTGGCTCCGTTGGTGGCACCGGTGCCCAGCGTGTTCCAACTGGTACCGTTCCACCGGGCTACGCGGTTGGCAGCAACCCCACCCGCCTGTGAGAAGCTGCCGCCAACGTATACATCGCCGTTGCTGGCTACGTCTAAGGACAGGACGCCGCCGTTCACGCCATTGGCCGTGCCGGTACCCAGGCTGCTCCAGGCATTGCCGTTCCATTTGGCCACATTGCTGGCCGCGGCGCCGCCGGCCTGGGAGAATACCCCTCCGGCATACACTTCACCATTGCTGGCTACTACCAGTAGCCTCACGTCCCCATTCACGCCGCCGTTCAGGGTGCTCCAAGCGGTGCCGTTCCATTTGGCCACGTTGTTGACCGTCATCGAACCGGCAATGCGTGGGTAGCCGCCCACGTATACATCGCCGTTGCTGGCCACGGCCAAGGCCAGCACGCCTGTATCTACTCCATTGGAAGCACCCGTTCCCAGGGTGCTCCACCCACTGCCGTTCCAGCGGGCTACATGCCCGGCAGATAGCCCACCGGCCTGGGTGAAATCGCCCCCGACCAATACATCGCCATTTCCGGCGATGGCCAATGCCGAAACGCTGCCATTCACGCCATTGGCGGCACCGGTGCCCAAACTGCTCCAGGTGGTACCATTCCATTTGGCCACGTTGTTCGCCGCGCTGCCATCAGCCTGGATAAAGTCGCCCCCTGCGTACACGTCTCCATTGGGAGCAACGGCTAACACCAGCACCGTGCCCTCCGCGCCACCATTTGCCATGCCCGTGCCCAGACTGCTCCAAGCCGTACCATTCCATTTGGCTACATAAGCGGCCTTTATTCCGCCTACCGACGTAAAGGCGCCACCAACGTAAATATCATTACCTGACTGCACAATGGTTTTTATAGCGGTATCGGCCCCGTTGAACAGGCTGAATCCGCTTTGCCACCGCTCATCCCCCGCCCCCGTGGTACCGGCCGGCTGAAATACCGGGCGCCCATCCGGTGCGGTCCCCATCCTAAACTGCCGGGCATCAAAGGAGCCGTTGGTGCCGGGCCGTAGGGTGCCGTCGGAGTTCAGCGCGTCGGCCAGCGGACGGCCAGCAGCAGGCGGCGTAAGCGCGGCGGCTGGACCAGCCCATCCCAGTATTAGTAGCAACAACAGCAGGGCGTAGCGTATGGGAATTTTCATGCGTCGAACGATAGGTGAGAAGAAAGTGGAAGATAGCGGATTATGGCTCCGGACCCTACAATAGACCACCAATAGCCATTCAACATTCACAACAGCTTTGGCCTTGATTAACAGATTGGTACAAAAGGTAAAACGACGAGTTAGCAATCGTCCTCAACTTGCCCCCGAATACTGCCCATACCTCAACTGAGCCAGTATTTCCCTGATTTTCCCTCTAAGTCGAACTCGTCCTAACGAGTAAGCGATACCCATCTTTTCAGCAAGTCATTCCCTCGTCTAGCCTGGGTCAACCTGTTAGGCATTAGCCCTGCTGTAGGCAGCATCGCTGAACGTACCGAACAGGTCAACAAGGTGGGGCCAGCACGATGCCTAAGAGGTTCCACTTTCTGGCCCCCATTTCTGCCTGCACAACCGCCACCGATTGGTGGGGTCCAACAAGGCGCACCTTCCTGGCCTCCGCCGAAGCAGCGCTAGCTGGCAATCGTGCATCAGCTGAGTGGTCGTCCGTTTGGCCTTTGTACCAACCCTTTGCCGAGGCTGCGTCTTGCGTAGCCCCGCCTACCATAGAGGGTAAGCCACGACAGTAGTGCCGTAATGTGCTGCGCCTGGCTTAAGGGTATGGCCAAGACCCAAAAGCAACGGCAGATGCCAGCATAACCCCTACAAGTACCCGTCTCCCAGCTTAAAGGGCAGGGCCGAAGTGCGGTTGGCCAAGCTGGCTTAGGATGCAGGAAACGAGCAGTAGCCTGGCGTGAAAGTGGCTTTTTGCTAGGCCTAACGGCTAGTTAGGTTCTGTTTCAACCAAATCGGCAGGTGCGGCATGGTTAGCAGTTCGGCCAGCTGGGCGGGCTCCAGGACCGTAGTGCGCGAGAGAATAAGCTGCGACAAGTATTGAATGGTGATAGTAGTAGGCGCCTGTTCGAGCAGCACCAGCGCGTCGCCGGCCTGCACGGTGCCGGGCTCCACAACGCGGAAATAGATGCCGGGCCGATTCAGGCGGGCAAAGCGGGCGGCCATACCCCCGTCGTCGAACCGGACATTGAGCTTGTAGCAGGGCTGACGGGGCTGTACCGCCCGCAGCCGCGCCGTGCCCAGGCCATACACATCGCCGACCCGCACCTCGGTTTCGAGCAGCCCTTCCGTGGTGAGATTCTCGCCAAACAAGCCCGGCGACCAGTCGGTCCACTCGGGCAGCAGGGCGCGCCAGGCGTCGTAGTGCGCCCCATCGTAGGCGTACACGGCTTTGTCGGGGCCGCCGTGAACGGTCAGGTCCGCTTGCTGGTCGCCGGCCAAGTTCACGCCGGCCAGCGCCACCGGCCCGGCCACGGGCTGCTTGAAGATGGCCGTGGTAATAGTGCGTCCGTTCCACTCAACAGTGCGCGGCCGGCCGACATTTACGGATAGAAGTTGCATGGGCGAAGTAAAGTTAAAACGGGGTCCGCATTTACCGCAACCGGCGCTCGTCTTCCCGAATGGGCGCGTCGTTGATGCTGGCGTAGCGGCGCTGCATGAGGCCATCGTCGGTAAATTCCCACATTTCATTGCCATAGGCCCGAAACCACTGCCCGGCAGCGTCGTAGTATTCATACTCGAAGCGCACGGCAATACGGTTGTCGGTAAAGGCCCACAACTCTTTTTTAAGCCGGTAGTCCAACTCCCGCTCCCATTTGCGCGTCAGAAAGTCCCGCACCGCCGCGCGGCCGGTGAGGAACTCCGCGCGGTTGCGCCACTCCGTATCGGGGCCGTAGGCCAAGCTGACTCGTTCGGGGTTGCGGCTATTCCAGGCATCTTCGGCGGCCTGTACTTTACGGGCCGCTGTTTCGGCCGTGAAGGGAGGGAAGGGCGGGCGCGCTTCGGCCGCGTGCTCGGGCTGGGCCAGCACGGCCTCCCACATCGTGTCACCGCATTCTTCATGCACAAATGGCTGCTCGTCGGCTGGTGACGGGATAGGGTTAGTTGATTCCATGGGTTGAGGTAGTAGCTAAGAAGTTGTTAGTTGAACTTGGGTAAGCAGGAGCGGGCACCATTCGGGGCGTGAGGAGTGGCGGCCTACAGCACCCGCGCCAGAAAATCGTGGATAAGGTCGCCGATTTCAGTTGCGTGGGTTTCAAGGGCGAAATGGCCGGTGTCGAGCAGATGTACCTCCGCGGCGGGGTTATCGCGCCGGTAGGCGTGCGCCCCGGCGGGCAGGAAGAACGGGTCGTGTTGGCCCCACACGGCCAGGGTCGGCGGACGGTGGGTGCGGAAATACTCCTGGAAGCGCGAGTACAGCACCACGTTGCGTTGGTAGTCGCCGAAGAGGTCAAGCTGCACTTCGTCCTGGCCCGGGCGCGCGAGCAAGGCGCTGTCCAGGGCCGGGGCTTCGGGCGCCAGCAGGGCGGGGTCGGTTACGCCGTAGGTGTACTGGTCGCGGGTGGCCTCGGGGGTTAGGAGCACGCGCAGGCTTTCGCGGTTTTGAGCGGTGGGCTCCTGCCAGTAGCGTTGAATCGGGTTCCAGCCCTCGCTCAGGCCCTCTTCGTAGGCGTTGCCGTTCTGGCTGATGAGGGCCGTGATGCGCTCGGGATGGGCCAGCGCCAGCCGCAAACCCACCGGGGCGCCGTAATCGAACACGTACAAGGCGTAGCGAGTGAGCCCCACGGCTTCGGTAAAGGCCCTCATAACTTCGGCCAGGTGGTCGAACGTATAGGCGAATTTTTCCCGCGCCGGGGCACTGGAAAAGCCAAAGCCCGGCAGGTCAGGCGCCACCACGCGGTAGCGGTCGGCGAGCAGCGGCAGCAAGTCCCGGAACATGTGCGAGGACGAAGGGAAGCCGTGTAGCAATAAAATGGCTGGGTGGGCTGGGTCGCCGGCCGCGCGATAAAAGATGTCGAGGCCATCGACGGCGACAGTCTCATACCGCACTGTAGGGCGCGTAGAGGGGGAAGTTTCCATGGGTTTCAAGGAATAGGAATGTGATGCCCGCGAACCAAACCACCACGGGCTTGAGCACAACGCTAGCAGATAGGAGCAATTCTCCCGATTTTGTTCTGGTTTAGTGCCTGCTCATTGTGGCCGTTTGCGGAACAGTCTTGCAGGAAGACCGTTCCGCTCTGGCTTAAGCCGGGAGCGGAACTGGCAGATTAACTGAATTTGGACAGACCGGTCTGTTTTAAAAGGGTAAAAAAATTACAGGAGTCGTTCGACTAGGCGCCGAGCGGTAGCTACGGGCGTGAGGTCACCGCGAATTTGACTGCTTATCAAGGCCCCTTCGAATAGCAGGGTTATTTCTTCCGCTAGGCTTTCATCAGCTAGCAATTCAGCAAACACCCGGCCCATCCGGGCTTTGTGCGCCTGAATAAAGGTTCGGATGGCCTGCTCCTCGGGCGCCAGCTGCACTACAGCATTCTGAAAATTGCAACCGCGAAAATTCACGGCGACCAAGAACTCCTTCAGCATGTCAAACACGGCCAGCACTTTTGCTTTCGGGGAGTGGCCTTGCGCCACCGCCTCGCTCACCTGTTGAAACCACTGCTGGCTTACTTGCTGGAGATAGGCGTGGAGAATATCGTCCTTGGTGCGAAAATGCTGGTACAGACTGGCTTTGGCTACGCCCGCCTCGGCGATGAGCTGGTTGATGCCCGTGAGGGGGTAGCCCTGCTGGTAGAAAAGCCGGGCAGCCGTATCCAGGATGCGCTGGCGAACAGTGGGAGCGTCTTGCGTTTTCACTGGGCAAATATACGCGGATAGAATAAAAACAGACAAGTCTGTTCGCAACTTTAATTTCTGTTTAATAGGTCATTATTAAACAACTAGGGCAAAACCTCCGGCTTAAGTAAATGACTGCCTGATTCTTATAATTAGCATCCCACTTGACAATATGTTATCAAGTTGTGGTCAAAAGATATTTTTGTGGAAATGGAAGCTCATAACGACCATTCCGATAGTAGGCCACTACAACGAAGAGGAATACCAAAAAATACTAGGCAAACTAGTCGTCTTGGCATCAAAGTCATCTGTGTATCTGAACAATGTCCTTATAGTGGGATAAAGCGGAGCGGTCTACGATAACTTCTTCGCTCATTCCTCCTTAGCATGAAACAACCGCTACAGTTGACTCATCCATGCCTTTCACTGGTGAGAGGACTAGCACGCCATAGAAAGCACGTTAAGCCGTATCTGTTCCAGGCAACGCGCTGATCCGCCGCGTTCGTTGGGGGACAGTACACGGGCAGTGTGTTCATACATCCACCGACTCCTATTTCAGCGGTCCATACCCGGTGGTACGTAGATAGGCACAGAGCGCCACAGTCCTGTATGTTAGTTGCTTGAGTTGCCCTCGCTAGCCCTCTTTGTCATGAATGTCTTTTGCGTGCGTTTAGGCTTGTCCGTTCCCCTGATTCAGGCCCCCATGGCGGGCGTCTCAACCCCGGCCCTAGCCGTAGCCGTGTCGGAGGCCGGAGCCTTAGGTTCTTTCGCCGCCGCGACCCTGACTCAGCCCGCCGCCCTGGCTCAGCAACTAGCGGCGCTGGCCGCGGCGACCGACCGACCCATCAACGTCAACTTGTTCTGTCATGCGCCCAGCCCGGCCGACCCGGCCCACGACGCGCAATGGCTCACCTACTTGACGCCCTTTTTCACCAGCCTGCACAGTACCCCGCCCCCGCAATTACAGGAAGTCTACCCGAGCTTTCGCGCTAATGAGGCGCTGCTGGACGTGCTGGTGCAGGCCCGGCCCCAGGTGATCAGCTTCCACTTTGGTCTGCCCACCACGGCGCAGCTGACGGCCCTACGCACAACCGGAGCCGTGCTGCTAGCCTGTGTCACGACCCTGGCCGAGGCACAAGCCGCGGAAGCGGCTGGAGTCGATATGCTCGTGGCGCAAGGCGTGGAAGCAGGCGGGCACCGGGGTACGTTCGACCCCACAGTGGAGCCCAACATCGCCACGCTGGACTTGACGCGGCAGCTGGTGCCGCAAACGCGCCTGCCGGTCATTGCGGCTGGGGGCCTTATGGACGGGGCCGATCTAGCAGCCGCGCTGCGGGCCGGCGCCGTGGCCGGACAACTTGGCACGGCCTTCGCGGCTTGCCCTGAATCGGCTGCTTCCCCCGCCTACCGGGCGGCCCTATTGCACCAGCCCCCATTGCCTACCGCGCTAACCACCGTCATTTCCGGCCGCCCGGCGCGGGGGCTGGTGAACCGTTTTATGCAGGAGGTCGACCAGCCGGGCCGCCCGCCGGTGGCGACGTACTCGCGGGCCTATCTGGCCGGCAAGGCCCTGGTGGCGGCAGCTCAGCAGGCGGGCGAACCGGGATTTGCTGTGCAATGGGCCGGCACGGGCGTCGGCCGGGCGCGGGCCTTGCCGGCCGCCGAGCTAGTCCGCACTCTAGCCGCCGAGTTACAGCAGGCGCTGGCGTAATCGGGTAGGGCGAGGGCTGCTAAGGGAGTTACCGACCGCACTGGGTTAGGAAGGCAGGACCAAAGAGACAACCGCTGTTTCTTTTCTGGCCTTACTTCTTAGCCCCGGTTTTTAGTGCTCTTATCGCGAAACGGTAGGTGAGGAAAAGGGCCTTAAACCGATGACTAAATGAACGACCTACATCTCCAAATCTGTCCGTTTTCACTAGACCAACTCTTCTTACACCGTCCATAGGTTCAGGCTCAGACAGCCACAGGCGCCCAGCCAGCCAGCCCAGTGCGCCATAGGTGAGCAGCAAGTACCAGGCTACGGCCAGACGCCGAAACTGCTTGAAGTATCGCACCGTGAGCCCCACCCCGTCCACGAACAGCAGCGGCTCCAGCGCCGCGCCCAAGACTACCAACAGGCCCGAATAGCCGTCCGTCGAGAGGTGGTCGAGGTAGTTGATCAGGGCCCATACGGCAACCTCAAGGCAGCCCGCGCCAACAGCGGCAACAGACGAGGGAGCACCTGTACCCGCGGAATCTTCCGGCGCAGTACCTGCACCACACTCACCAGCGCGGCCAGGCTGCTGGTGAGAATCAGCACCTGCGACCCGGCCAGCAGGGCTAGGGGCAGCCACAACTATAATCCGGCGGCCAGCGCGTAATCCCCAGCGGGTAACCTCGCCTCGATCAGTACCCGCTGGCCTTCTTTATCTTGGGTGAGTACTAGCGTGGCCGTGTGTGCCCCAAGCGGCGGAACGTGAGCGGGCCGGTGGGCAGCAGCGTGTCAACCGAGCCGAGCAGGGACTTGTTCACCAACATGTTGCCTACCTGGCACAGGTGCGTGCCCCCCCAGCAAGTAGTCGGCAAGGCCTGTAATCTCGTAGCGCGGGGCCGCACTCCGGCAATGGCCCAGATACGGCGCCACGGCGGCGGCATCGACCGGCACGCGGGGCAACGGCACGGGCGCGAGGAGCGACTGCAGCAGAAAAGCTTGCACTAACTGCTCTAGTTTCAGAACGCGCTGTTCGCCATTGTTGGAGAAGGCGTAGCCCACGCCCAACGCGTGGTTGTAGCCGAAGGCACTGACGAACCCGCCTATGCCGCCGCTGTGGCCTCGGAACAGCGCCTTACCTTGAAACCCGAGGGGAAAGTTTGCCAGCCCGTAGCCGGTGCGTAGGCCGGCCCGCTCGGAGAGGGGCAAATGCGCTGTTTCCAACTCGTGCAGGCTGGCGGGCTGCAGCAGGACGCGGCCATCGGCAGTATGTCCTTCGTGCAGAAAAAACTGTACCTACTGCGTCATGTTCGCCGCCGAGGCGCTCAGCGAGCCGGCCGCACCCGGATAGATGGGCAGCAGGGTCACGGCTTGGGAGTGCCCGTCGCGGTAGCCGTAGCCCTGCGCCATGCCGGGTCCCGGGGTGATGTGCAGCGCCGGGGTAGCATCGGGCATGGCCAGCGGGCGCAACAAGTGTTCAGTCAAGTACTGCTCGTAGGGCTGGCTACTGAATTTTTCCAGCAGGTACCCCGCTACTTGGTAGCCGGGGTTGGCATAGCTCATCCGCTCGCCGGGCCGCCAGCGGCAGTGCAGTTCACGACGGAAGATGGCTAGCGCCGCCTGCCCGCGCGGGTCGGTAGGGGGCGGGTTATAGAGGTGGTTGAGGGCCATATCGTCGAAGCCGGCCGTGTGCTCGAGCAGGTGGACTACGCGCACGGGGTCGGTGGCTTCCCACGGATTGTCGATCGGAACTTCGGGGGCAATTTTGTGTACCTCGTCGCTCAGGTGCAGCTTGCCCTGCTCGATGAGCTGCAGCAGGCCGGCGGCCACGAACGTTTTGGTGACCGAGCCGATGCGAAAGCGCGTGTGGGCCGTCACGAGCCGCCGGGCAGCAACATCGGCCAGCCCCAGCCCGCCTTCGAACAGCACCGAGTCGTGGCGGACCAGCGTAAGCAGTAGCCCGGGAATGTGCTCGCGGGCCACCACGACCCGTAGCGAATCTTGGAGTTGCGCGAGTGAGTGGATGGGCGGGACACCCAGCTGGGCACTAGCTGAGGCTATCAGGCCAGTCAGCAGCCAGGCCAGATCGTGAGGAGCAGCTTCTTCAAGAAGGAGGGAAGGAGACAAACGATGGCCCAACAGGCACAACGGGTAGACACGCCAGAAATTAAAAAAATAGCACCAATTAATATCCAAGTAATTCAACAAAAGTGACCTGTTTTTCCAGCTGCGGCCCACTATTTCCGCTTAGCGCTTCACTGTACTTCAAATCATCCGTTGTTACGCTACCGTTGCGCTGTTTCCTTGCTAAAGTAGCTACCCGCATAGAAGTTATCCCGCGATAAAATTCTTGAATGCAAGGGGGTACCGCCACGTTCCTTTCCTCCCCGTCATAGCTTCCTTGGACACCTTGCAGTTGGTGGTTTGTAAGATGCGAATTGAGAAAAGCACCTCGTAACGTTTAAGGAACGTTACGAGGTGCTTGCCTGGCGCACTTTTCGTCCGCACAGGAGCTTCGTTTGCGCATTCCCGGCAGAAGAACAACGTATTTGCTGCCTGGACGCCGAACCAGTTCAAGCAAACCACTACTGGTGTCGATCTAACGATCTATTTGCTTTGGGAAGAAACCCATAATTGGTGGAGCCTTGAGTTTGTTGGCTCTGCTACAGGCATGAGCACGTATTTCGAGACTGATAGCAATACGGTCGCCTCGAACTACTTAGGCTCGCTGCCTGCGGGTCAGCATAATCTTTATTACGACGCTATTTACGGACCTACTGCCCTGTTTGATGTGGATGCCGGGTGTAATCATGGTTCCAAATACCTCAACGGTAATTATGGCTCCATCTTCGGCTTTACCATCAGTGACGATTACAACGTCATTGAAATCGAAAAAATCCAAGCAAGCAGTTCATGTAGCATTATGAACGTTGCCAACGCGTATGCGTGAGTTGACCTGAAGGATCCGAGCTATGAAACAACAAAGCCCCCCTCGACCACTCGGGTGAGGCTTTTGCTTTCGCCTATTAGCCAATAGCGTCGTGGCCAGATTGTTTTATTGACTATTAGTTAACATAGAATAACTATAAACATTAAACTTGCCTTATATATTTACATCGCTGTATAAGTGCGACTAGAAAGGGTAGTGGGATGAGTCAAGATGAGTTGCAGTCTATTGTCGTGTTTGTTCTGCCCTGGGCCGGCTTGCCTATTGGGGCGCTCATCACCCTTCTTCGCCAACACTACCAAGGTCGGAGGTGCCGCCAACGCTTACTCGAGAAACGTCTTGTAGCTGTTTCTCCTCCCAACTACTCTATGTGGGCACCTTGCCCGGAGGCCTGGTACAATGAGCAGTTCACGTTACCCTTGGCTCAACGGTCGGTGAACTGGTAACGGCTCAATTCATTGAGCGAGAAGTTAATGAAGTTGACCGACTCCTATTTCTTACCCACCGGATCAGCTACCCAGTGTCGGAAGCCAAGCAGTATGTTTACGCAGCAGGGAAGAGGGGCAAGGCTTTGTGATATAGAGAACCCGTTTGGTTAGCCAAACGGGTTCTGTCTTTTTCAGCTGTATAAGAATAGGGTCACCCTCCAGACAGCCATTTAGCACGGGCACCTAGCTTTTTCGTACTTATACAAGCCGACGCCTACTGGTCTACCCATGAGAAACTATTTCACTATGCTCTGTTCGCTTATGCTACATAGCGAATCAAAGATTGACAAGTATGAGCGAACGTCCTGTGTTGAACCCCTGCCTTTTTATATCATAGCACATCCTTCGACGAGCCCGAACCCTGTAGTGGCCGCGTAGCCCAGTCGTGGATAGGAATACTACTCGCTATATAGACTAGTGTCCCAAAAGTCTCATTCCCACTTTTGAGACTTCTTCTGTTTTCGCAGCAGAAAGCAGATTTGCTTTCTGCTGCCAAGTCCAACAGGGAAAGAATCCGCTTAATAAGCGCAACTTGCTCGCCCAGGAGAAGCGAGTCGTGATGAGAGGCATTTCTACTCTCGCCTAACACCCTTGTAAACACGGTAAATGAGATGCTTTTCGGGTCTTTTTTAGGTAACGTGTGGTAGCTTTGTCCAAAGCTATTTGCTATGCCGACGACCGGTCATTCCGTCTATTTTGAAAACGCCATTGGGCGCATCACCGAGGACCCGAACGAATATGCCTTCGTCCAGTACTACCCGGTTCCCCGGCAGCTCATTGAGCTGCGGGCCCTGCTCACGCACTTAGGCCAGTTGCTGCTACGGCGGGGGTGGCACCGTGTTTTAGTGGACATGCACCTGATTCCCCCGCTGTCGGAGGCCGAAAAGACCTTGCTCACGCAGGACTGGTATGGCGGCAGCATTGCACGTCCCGCACAGTTGTGCACCGCCTTCTGGATGGCAAAGGATGTGATTGCCCGACTCTCCGTTCACGAAATGCAAGCTGAGGCGCGCAAACAGCAGAATCAGTCGAACGCGTTTGCCAGCTTGGACGAGGCCCGCGCTTATTTGCTTGCCTGTTAGCGATGGCGCTGTGCCGGCTCGGGCCGGTAGGATCAGACATAGATAGAAGCCTTAACTATTCTGTAGGCAACGGACAAGGTAAAGGAGTAGGTTGCGGACGAGCTTGCTGCTTGACTGTAAAAACATGCCCGTTCACTGCAAAAAACCGGCAACTCAGCAATAAGTCCGGCAGCCGGCTCAGCCTTGCCCTATCCTTGTATTGTCAACGGGGCAGCAAGGCCACCCAAGCAAGACGAATCACTCGCTTGACGCTTTACTCCAACTACTCCAACTACTTCAATCTTCAACTCCGCTTCAGTTACGCGCTTACTACCATGGCTTACTCTACCAACACCCCCGCCGGTCAAACCGTACAAGAAATCATTGATTCGCTGCCGGGCCTGATGGCCGTAGCCGTAGTTGACATCCAATCGGGCATGGCCCTGGCCTCGCACAGCACTACCCCCGGCCTCAACCCCGAAACGGCGGCTGCCTACAACACGGAAGTGGTCAAGCAGAAGCAAAAGGCCATGTCGGCCCTGAAGCTGCAAGGCGAAAAGATTGATGATATCCTCATCACCCTCACCAACCAGATTCACCTCATCAACCTGACCGACGACGGCAAGAAGTTCATCTACTTGGCAGTGAACTCGCGCAACACCAACCTGGCGATTGCCCGCGACGTGTGCCGCCAAAGCGCTGAACTGCTCAAATAATCAGCATTTATCAGGCGTATTCATAGAAAGAGCTGTCCCCTAGTGGGGCAGCTCTTTCCTTTTTTCGACCACAGGGCAGACAGCACACGTCTCATTCCCAAAAGTGAGACTACTGCTTTTTAAAGCTCACTCTCCACTCAAGTACAGAATCCGGTTTTGGATTCTGCTATACCACCCTCACTCGGTTGTCTCATGTGTTTCAATTCTTACGAATGAGATGCCTCCTATTTAAGCAAGTGACCAATTTAAGCAAGTGACCAACTTCTCGAAAGCGTATAGCCACTTGGTATACTCTCGGAAAGGTGTCGCACCTATCTCATTACCACTTTCCTACGGGCCTTGTTTTATCACGGAAAAGCGGCTCGAAATTCCCGCGGCGACAAGTTGGTTTTGGCCTTGAAGAGCTTGCTGAACGAGGGCACATGCTCGAAGCCAAGTTCGTAGGCAATTTCGCTTACGGTTCGAGAGGTAGTCGATAATTTTTCCTTGGCTTTTACAATCAACTGAGCATGAATATGCTGCTGTGTGTTTTGCCCCGTCACCACGCGCAACAGGTTACTCAGATACTTGGGCGAGAGGTGTAGGCAGTCGGCCACGTAGTGCACCGTGGGCACGCCTCTTTCCGGTAACTCCGGACTGTTGAAATACGTGTGCAGCAGGGTTTCCAAGCGGGTGAGCACCTCATGGTTAGCCTTTTCGCGGGTAAGGAATTGCCGGTGGTAGAACCGATCGGCGTAGTGGAGTAGGCTGTCCAGATGCGACACAATAATCGGCTTGCTGAACCGGTCGATGGTGGACATATATTCCTGTTGCATCGCGAAGAGCAGGGTCAGCATAGTGGCTTCTTCCCTCGCTGACAGGAATAGAGACTCTTTGAGCGAATACTCCCAAAAATCGTACTGCCGAATGGTGGTGGCCAGCGGCGTATTCCACAGAAAATCAGGGTGAATATAGACCACCCAGCCGGATTTTTGCACTTCCTCGGCCGCGTCGGCTACGGCCATGCTAAACACTTGGTGAGGCGCCATAAATGAAAGTACCCCCTCGTTGAAGTCGAACGGCTGCTGCCCGTAGTGGACATGCACGTTGCGCATGCGCTTAATGGAAATAGAGTAAAAGTCAAAGACCATACTCGTCGGCTGCTGTCCGTAGCGGTGCGGCACGGTGCTCACGTCCACCACGCTCAGCAGCGGATGTTGAGGTGGAGGCAATTGCACAAAGTCGTGGAACTCGCTGATCATGGAAAAACGCCTCATGCCAAGTCGTCGTCAGCGTGTACTTGCAAGATCAGTTTGCCCCGTACATGCCAGGTCTGACTTTCGCGGTGGGCGTCGGCTACCTGCGCCAACGGAAACACTTGGCTGATGAAAACTTTCACTTGCCCTGCGTCGATAAGCTGCGCAATTTCCTGAAGCCACGCCTGGCGGGGCTGATTAGCGGAGAGCACACCCGTGACGTGCTGCTGGGCCAAAGCTGCCTGCACCGCCTCGTCGAAGGGAAAATCGGTGTTGACGCTAACGAATATGCCGCCCGCTTTCAGTGCCGTCAGGGCTTTCACGCGGGCCACGTTGTCGCGTACCGGTGAGGCCTCCAGCACCACGTCGACATCGCGCACCATTTCTTCTACTTGCGGGCTCCGGTAGTCCAGTACTTCGTCGGCCCCCAATTGTCGTAGGTAATCCAGATTGCCAGCCGACGCAGTGCCAATGACATACGCGCCCTTGGCCTTGGCAAATTGCACGGCGAAGCTGCCTACGCCGCCCGACGCGCCTTGAATCAGGACGCGCTGGCCTAGCTGCAGCCGACCGTGCTCGAAGAGGGCGGTCCAGGCCGTGAGTCCAGCTAGCGGCACGCCGGCCGCCTCCAAGAAGCTGAGGCTTGCGGGCTTGTGGGCAAACTGGCTGGCTTTGGCGGCGCAATACTCGGCGTAACTGCCGTCGCCAGGAAAGTTGGGTTCGCCGTAGACGGCATCGCCTATCTCAAACCCGGTGACGGCGCTGCCCATGGCCACGACCACCCCGGCGGCATCCCAGCCCAAGGTCATCGGCAGGCGCAGGTAGGCCCGCAAGGCATCGTTGCCCCCTTCGCGCACTACCCAATCGACCGGGTTGACGCCGCTGGCAACCACCTGGATGAGCAGTTCATCGGCGGCTGGCTCCGGCCGGGCGACGTCTTCTAGGCGCAACACCTCGGGGCCCCCAAAGGCATGGATTCTGACTGCTTTCATACAGAGCTGTGTTTTGATTGCTGAACAGCACAAAGGTTGATCCCGACTGACGCAGAAAGTTTAACCAAAATGCCCTTTATGTTAGCCGAAAGGACACAGTGTAATATCTCTTGCTATGCATTGGAACTCATAAGCAAGAAGAGATGCTTGTGTTGCTTTTTTCTTCTCTTCTGCCCCTGATTTATGGTCCGTAAAATTCACAGACAATGCGCATCGACTTGAACACCTTAGCATGAGGTGTGAGGTGGTCCGATTATGCTGGACAGTTTAGGGTGCTAAGTGGCAGGAGCTGTTGATGAGCGTGATACGCCGCCTGGTAGTCGATGCTAGCAGGCAGTCGCTCGTGATTGCAGCAGTCAAAATAGTCGGCCACGCTGCGTTGCGCATCGGTCAGGTCGGCAAAAACGGGCCGTTCGCGCCGTTCGAGTACCTCCGTTTCCAAGCGCGACCAGAGGCTTTCGGCTATGAGGCTGGAAACTAAGAGCGCCAACGAATAACAAGCCCTACTGCTGTGCTCCTACAGAGAAAGTAAGGCGCTGCTGGTTGGTAATTCGCTAGCTTGAGTGCCTAGAAGACAACGCTGCAGAGTACGCCGTATTCGATGTGCAATTCGTAGAAGTACACAACGAAGCACAGGTGCTGGTGCATGCCGGCCTGAGCCAGCAGAAGGCAACTACCAAGCAACGACTGGAACAGGCGCTAACCGAAATCTACAAGCAGTATCAGGGCACCGCCGGCTTTCGACGATTCGGGCGGGCTACGGTGGTCAATGCCTACCTCTTTACGTCCGAAGAACTGGGTAGAAAAGGCCCCTCCGCTCCTATTGGTTGGCTTTGGAAAGGTCCTAAGGATGCTGAATCCAACATGAGCATTGACGAGGTGATGCTGGCAGACGACGTACGGGCGTGGGACGCCTAGGAATGGAGGAAGGATACGGCCGGGTTTCACCAACTGAACCGCTCGTTTTTCGATTGAGGACTTGCGTTATGCAGCTTCCACAAACGGGTTAGCAAGATCGAGCGGAAATGCCAGCAGCAAGCAGATATGCACTACTCAGGCTTCGGGGTAGAGCATGCGCTTTATGTGGCGGAATTACTAGCCGCTGCCACGAACGAAGTAAAAGCCGTGCATAATCTTGACGATGACCTGTTGTATCAAGTACAGGGGTTTGCCCGCGTGCATTGCAGTCCGTAGATGCTACACCAGAAAGCTTTAGTCAACCCAGCGAAGTCCGGCTATTTGTCGGGCTTCCTCTTTGCTAGGGGGATCTTAAAGGCTTATAGGCCATATGAAAAACACGAAAGCAATGCCCTACTGCACGCTATGCTTCGGTCAACTACGCTGCATTACCGTCCTTCTATGATTAATCACAATCTGCTGTATACCACATGTTTATGCGATATGCTGGTGTTGGTGAGTGGCCTATCTTGGCCTCCCTGATTATTTCCTCAACCAACCCCATTTTTATGAGCACGCTTCAATTTAACATGGCCAAGTTAGGCCAGCAACTTACCGGCTGGGACAAGAAAAACGGTACCGCGGCCGAGTACACCAGTGCCGATAGTAACTACCGCACGTACAAACCCACTGTTTCTCCCACCCCTACCGGCGGCCTATTTATCTCCACCAAACTGGATCATATCCGGGGCATGGCCGCTGATGATCATGCCCAGGTGGAAATGGAGTTCGCCGCCAACGGCGTGATTATTTCCTCGCGCGTCGTGATGGCCATTCAGGGCCGGACCAGCCTAGATACGGGACTGATTGCCGGGGCCGCTGGCGCGGGAGGTACCGCCATCGGAGGCCCCGCCGTTGGCGCCGCCGCCACGGCCATTGCCGAGTTATCGGCCAAGATCCTCAACAGCCTCTCCACGTTCATTTCCAAGCTGAGCGAGACAGGGGGCCGCGCCAACTTTCCGGCCGTGGTGCGGATGAACATGAACTGTATTTATGCTTCGCTGATCATGCCGACGCAGTTTGCCGTGGGTGGTGACATTGGCAGTAAGTGGGCCGCGCTTGGTGGAGCCTCCTCCTTCCTGGGGCAACCGCTTACCAATGAACTAACTACTCCCGACGGCATAGGCCGTTACAACCATTTTCAGGGCGGTTCCATCTACTGGACGCCACAGATAGGGGCACACGAAATACATGGCTCAATACGGGATAAGTGGGCCTCCTTAGGGTGGGAACGTTCCTTCCTGGGCTATCCATTGACCGATGAAATGACTACTCCCGATGGCAAAGGGCGCTACACCCATTTCCAAGGAGGTTCGATTTATTGGACGCCGCAACTGGGGGCGCATGAAATACACGGGGCCATCCGGGATAAATGGGCCTCACTAGGGTGGGAACGTTCCACTTTAGGCTACCCGGCCTCCGATGAGGAAACCCAGCCCGGCGGCCGAGTGAGCCGTTTTGAGCGGGGACGAATTGCCTGGACGGCCGCCGGTGGTGCCGTAGTCAAGTAAGTTAGCGCACTACGCAACTCGCTTCCCCGTGGTGGTTTTACCAGTGGACACTACTTACGGTTGATAAGATTATCAATCGTAAGTAGTGCCCACATTTAGAGATGCTGTACCACCCAAGAAAGGGTGTCCGTTGGAAAGGACACCTTTTCTTGGGTGGTACTAATTTTTGCTGGATGGCGGCGGAGTAAAAGTATGTTCTCGTCCGTTTATGGAAAACGACCTCTGGCAGCGGCCTAGCGCGCCTCCCGCAACGCTGGGCTTTTGGAGTAGTATTTCGTGCTGATCTTGTAGGTCATAAGCACCAGTGCCAGCAGCGCTGCCAGCACCACGAGGATACGCTTTAGGTCGGTGTCCATACTGCGAAACCAAATGGTGGCCACGAAGCAGATACCAAGAAAGTAGCCAATCCAGAGTAAGGGCGGGAACATGGTTTGGAGTGAGAGGGGCTTTAGGCTATCTGCTATACTAACTGAATCTTAACAACAGTCTGCATTGCAGTAAACTCTTTACGTAGGGTGTCGAGCATGAGGTTGGAGGTGTTGCGCTCCAACTTGTAAATATGTTCCCTCTTTTCCACTAACGGCCTTTCTGCAGAGCAATGGTGCAACCTTCGGGGTCGGACCAGTCTCCTGCGGAAGAACCTTTTCGTTTTCTGTTTATGCGTCGCATTTTTTATTACTCCTTCCTCGGCAGCCTCGTCCTAGCTAGTGCCACCGCTTGCACCAAAGAGAAGGCAGAACCGCAAGCTGCCTCGTTCTTCCACGTAACCCAGGATGGAACGGTCTGGGAGGAAAAAGGCACGGCTATCTACGACAAGTCCTTGGCTTCCTTTTCCGTGTTGAGCAGTAAAGCCGCTGAGGCCGGCCAAACTCAGACGTTGTACCTGGGCTTTGTAGTGCCGAACCTACGAACACCCGTCGCGGCGAGTCCGATCAGTCTAGCGTGGCGGCAACTGGTGGGTGAAGATAGCGAGACGAATCAGTACAGTAATGTCACGGTTCCCACGGCCTCAACGCTGCAGATCACGCGCTTGGATACGGTACAAAAAGTAATTGAGGGGCGGTTCGACGCGACTCTTATCCGCAATGGGCGCTATAGCCAACAAGCAGAGGCGATGCAGCTGAGCGAGGGATCCTTTCGGATTAGCTACCAAGATGCCCCCATTCGGCCGCAGTAGCAATGCCCCAACCAACTAGCTCAGAACTTGTGTGCACGGGTAACGCGCAACACAACAAAGCCCGGTCATTGGCCGGGCTTCTTTCTTCTACCAACGTTTGATAAATTTATCAGACGTTGACGACTCAACTGTGAGAAGGCTATTGAAGCAAAAAGTCCCGGTACTTAGATAAGTGCCGGGACTTTTGCTGTTGGCCGATTAAGCGCTTACTTGCTGACGAGCAGGCGCTGGTTGGTAACTTTACCATTGGTGATGAGCTGGCAGTTGTACACGCCACTGGCCAGCGGTTGGCCGTTCAGCGTCACATTGTAGAGGCGGTTGCCTTCTACCTGCCCATCATAGAGCGTGGCTACCATTACCCCAAGCTGGTTGTAGATCTTCACCTGCGCCGTGCCGGCCTGCGTCGGGCGAAAGGAGACCGTGGCTTGGTCGGTTACCGGGTTCGGATACGCCTGTAGTAGGTTCTCGTTACTGAAGCTGGCACCTGTTGGGCCGTTGCCGCTCTGGCTAGCCAGATTACTGGTACAGGTGGCGTCGGCTACCACCACCGGCGCCGTATTATCCACCACCACTACCGTGACCGTTTCGTTGGCCGAGTTGCCGGCGTTGTCAGTTACCGTTAGCGTCACTTGATTCGGACCCACGTTGGTGCAGGTAAAGGTGCTGGGTTTGATACGCAGTGAAGCAATGCCACTACACGCATCGGTGCTGCCATAGTCCACGTCGGCCGCTTCAATCGTGCGTGTACCGTCGCTGTTCAACGCCACCAAGAAGCCCGCGGCCCGCACCACGGGCGGCGTGGTGTCCAGGGTGCTGGTCGAGACGGTCACTTGCTGGCTGGCGGTGTTCTGAGCGGCATCCGTGACCAAGACCGTGTGTACCGGCTTACAGGCCGCTGAGGTCTTTACTCGTGGCGCTAAAGCCGTTAGGGCCACTCCAGCGGTAGCGGTAGGGCGCTACGCCGCCGCTGACCGTTAAATCGATAGTGCCGCCGGTGCCACATCCGGCATTCGTCACGGTCGTGGTCAGGGTAAGAGGCGTGTCGCTGGATTGGGTGTATTTAACCGTCAGGTAGTCGGTGGTCGTGTTGTTAAGCAGAGAAGATCCGGTGACATAGACATTGCCCGTAGCGTCCAGGGCAATACCTGCGGGCGTATCCTCACTTCGGCTGCTGGACCCATCGTAGTAGGCTTCCTATTCCGGCTGGCCACTGCTGGTATACTTCACGGTGGCATAATTGGTGGTATTTGAATTGTCAATCGTCGTGCCTATCACGTACACGTTGCCCGCCCCATCCACGGCCACCTCCACGGCTTCGTTTACCGGGAAGTTAGGGCCATTATAAGTGGCCGTCCATTCCCGACTGACCGACGCGGTAATGCGGGCCGCAGAGTGGGGAGTCGGGGAGTTCAACTGCCCTGCCGAAGTGAGCCGCACGGGGCCTTTGGGCAATAGATTGGGGCGGCCGACCTGCGGGGCGCTGACGGGCAGCGGACTGCCTAACCGAGCCACGGCAGTGAAGGCTAAGGTCCAACAGCTTGCCAGTAGCAATAAACGGGTAAAGGATGATACCATAAAAGAGAAGGTAGGAGTAATGATTTTTTTAGAAATACTTGCCTTATTCTGAGAATAAAGAAGCAACTATTCCTAGTCATATCCAGCTCAACCGTAGCGTTTTTCAGCGTGTAACTGCAGCAATTCTATTAGGTCAACCAAATTTATTGCCTGCGTACAGGAGCGATACTACTCTAGTGATACCACTGGAATGAGCCGTATAGCCAGTCTTGTTCGGGCTCCTTATTCACGACAGAGCCCAGGTATTGACCGGGCCTCTGGCTTCCCTATGATGGATCGTTTGTGGGGGTGTCTGAGTGTTCGCACGTTGCCAACGCACTTGCTTTCGCGGCATAGCTCACAACGTGGGGAGCATGCGTATACATATGCGCGACGGCCGCTGCTTGACCAGCCGCGCGGGCAGCGGCCACGGCGGCCGGCTGACTAGCGGTGCGGGCGGCCGCATGGGCCGCGAAGGCCGCTTGCCGACACGCCATCATGCTGGCCTGCCCCTGTACCCACTCGCGCAACGTAGCCAGCGCGAGGCGAGGCCGCGCATCATCAGGATGCATCTGCTCAAAGAAAGGCAACACTCGTTCGGCACAGGCGGCAGCTTCGAGCGCCAGCGCGTGGTGCTCCGGCAAGAGCGGGTTGACAAAGGGTTGTTTGGGAAGGGTACTCATGTACTTGTCAACTATGCCAGCGTGGGAAATGCTGTTTTACCGGGAGGAAAGCGTAATCGAAGTGTCCCTTCGAGGTACTTGCACGGTAGTCTCCCGCCAACGTGGGCGTCAGCAAAATGACGACCGACGACCGACGAGTTACGCCTTGAAACGCTCACTTGGCTGCATGTAGTACGCGTGCCCGTGGAACTGGTCCTGTTCGGGCTGTTTTTGTACAAGGTCGTTCGGACCTGATGACCTTTGAAGGCCGCAACTGGGATACCCTGTCGGGCCTGAGTGCACCACTGGTCTATTATGCCGTCTTCCGCTGGAAGAAACTAGGCCGCACTGCCTTACTCGGGTGGAATATTCCCTGCTTGGGCTTATTGAGGTGGTCTAACTATACCGCACAGAAACAGGACGTATATTTCCTGAGTCATGAGCGCAAAAAGCAGCAAGTCCACGCCGGATAGACGGCGCAAATACGATGACGCCTTCAAGGCGGAAGCCCTACGCCTAGCCTCGGAAAGCCGGAGCACGCAGGCCGCCGCCCAGCAATTGGGCATTAGCCCCAAGCTGCTTTACCGCTGGCAGCAGGCCCAACTCGTGGCCGAAGTGGGCAGCGTGGAAGTGGCCCGCGACCCGGAAGTGCGCCAGCTGCGCGCCCAGCTCAAGCGGGCCGAGCAAGAGCTGGACATTTTAAAAAAAGCCTTGGTCATCTTTGGCCAGCCGACCCGGTGAGTACTTACCAGTACATCGCCCAGCGCGCTACCCAGGTGCCCGTGCGCCAGCTCTGTCAGGTGCTGCACGTAGGGCCGAGCGCCTACTATGCGTGGCAAAGGCGACGGCGACCGATGCCCGAGCCAGGTTGGCAAGTGGCGGTGCGCAAGCAGTTTGCGTGGCACTCCGCTCGGTACGGTACCCGCCGCTTGCGGGCCGACCTGCACGCCCTGGGGCACCCAGTGGGCCGCTGGCGCATCCGGCGCACGCTGGCCGCGGCGGGCCTGCGGGCCCAGCAGCCCCGCTCGTTTGTACCGCGCACGACCACCTCCGACCCGAACAGGCGGGCGGCCCCGAATCGTTTATTGGGCCAGCCGGTTCCTACGGCACCCAACCAGGTGTGGGTCGGCGATATCACGTATTTGCCCAAACAGGGCGGTGGTTGGCTGTATCTAGCCACCTGGCTCGACCGCTACTCACGCAAAGTCGTGGGCTGGGACGTGCGCGAGTCCATGCCGGAAGATTTGGTCATTGAGGCGTTGCGTCGGGCCCTGGCCGTGCGCCAGCCAGCGCCCGGGCTCATCGTCCATTCCGACCAGGGCAGCCAGTACTCGGCAACCAACTTCAAGGCCTTAGTGACTCGCTACGGAGCCGTACAGAGCATGAGCCGCCGCGGCAACTGCTATGATAATGCGCATGCTGAATCGTTTTGGAGTCGCTTAAAAACCGAATTACTCGCTGGCGGCAGCTTCCGCAACTTAAGCGAAGCGCGCCTGGAAATCAGTCACTATATCGCCTATTACAACGCGGAACGGCGGCATTCCGCCCTCGGCTACCTCGCCCCCAACCACTTCGAAACCCATTTTCAAACTGCGTCCCACCTCTGTGCGGCGTAGCTAGACCACCTCACTTTTCAGGTTGCGCTATGGATCCACATTCATTTCTTCCCGTTGTCGGCATTGACGTAAGCAAAGCCACGCTGGCCGTCTGTTTTCAGGTTGATCAGCAGCTCAAGCACTTGGAAGTGAGCAACAGCAAAGCCGGCTTTCAGCAACTGGTCAAGGCCTGCGGCAAGTACTGCCGGTTTGTGATGGAAGCTACGGGCACCTATAACCTGGCCGTGGCCTATTATCTGCACGAACAGGGTGGCCAAGTCGCCGTGCTCAACCCGCTCGTTATCAAACGCTTTATCCAGATGCACTTGAGCAAAGGCAAAAGTGACCGCAAGGATGCGCAGTGGCTGCTGCGCTATGGTCAGCAACAAGCGGTCAAGGTTTGGCAGCCCGAGGAGTCCCTATTGGTGGAGTGCCGGCAACTCGAGCAGGTCACCGAACAGCTACTCAAGCAGAAAACGATGGTTAGTAACTCATTGGAAGCCTTACAACGACAGCCGGTCATTAGCAAGGCAGCGCTGAAACGGCTGCAGCAACTCCAGAAGGCGCTCACCCAACAAGTAGAAGCGGTGGAAGCCGAATTACTAGCCTTGCTCGAACAGCGCTTTAGCGCCGAGATACTCCTGCTGTGCTCGATTCCGGGCATCGGACGCAAAACGGCGGGCATGCTCTTGCTCTTTGCGGGCGGTTTTACCCGCCTCGACAACTACCGTCAACTGATTGCCATGGCGGGCTTGTCCCCGCGCGAGCACACCTCGGGCACCAGTGTCCGCGGTAAGGTGCGGATTACCAAGATGGGCGGGGCCTTAATTCGCTCTAAGTTGTTCATGTGCAGCTTCGCCGCCAAGAAAAAGAACGCTGCGTGCCAAGCCTTATTTGATCGGCTCGTGACTAAGGGCAAGAACAAAAAGCTGGCGCTGATTGCCGTCTGCAACAAGCTGCTCAAGCAGGCTTTCGCTATCGTCAAATCGGGCGTACCCTATCAAGAAGATTTTACCTCAAAACTTGTCCTCAACTCTTGACTTTCAACACAGTTCGTGTTAAGCAACTTTCCCGCAAATAGTGCCAGTCAGCCGCCTATTTCTCGCTTCTATCTACCTAGAGTGCTCGGCATTTAGCACTATAACAGTCGCTCTATACCTCTCCCCCTTAATTGCTTTACAATGTGGTTAGCCTAAATAAATGGTGCCTTTTGCTCGCGCTACTGCCGGCATGTACTTCTACCGCTACGCAGCAGGAACAAGACGCAGAGCGGGCAGTACTGGCCTATATGCAGCAGTACGCAAAAGGGAACGGCACCCACTACGAGCCCGGTTCATTTGAAACGAATTCCTTTCCCTGCGGCAAAACTGGTCAATACCGGTGTCATCAGATTCGACATACCTATACTGTCACAGTAGAAAAAGGAGAGATTATGCAAGAAAAGCGCAGCTTCTATGTAGACTCTGCCGGGACAGTTCGCCTCGACTAGGTGCTCGTAGTAATGTCCGAGAAGTTATTTTTATGTCAAGTAGAATGCTCCTCTCCCTCCCCCCTTCTCGGGGCCCTGCCACCTGAAGCGGCTCCGGTCGCACCGCCTCGGCCAGCAGCCACTACAAAGCCAGACAACTGCTTTTTCGCCCGGCGTCTTTGTCAACGGCTCCTGTCTACACGATGTCGCGCTCGGCCTCCCGCCGCAACACGGGCCCCTGGCTTGCGGGCTCTTGGTGCCTGTCGGCCGTGAACCCCCGGGCCGACAGGGCTACTCGCCTAGTGGTACTTGGAGGCTAGCTTGCTGCCTAACCTCCGTGCTTACAGCCGCCGAGCCAGCGTTAGACTATGGGTGCGCAGCGTGCTAACACCTTCTATGCCATTTTGAATCGTAGACTTCACGCCTACCTGCCAACGCTGTTGGCTACCCAGACCCGCTTCGACACTCAGGGAGCCGAGGTAGCCAGCGTGTACTCCGTCCTGAGAAGCTAGCTTATAATCGGTGACTTGGCCGCTCACGCCGCTCACATAATCGAAGCTATTGCGCTTATAGTAGCCGGCAAAGCCCCCTGCTCCCAAGGCAAAGCGCACGCGCTTCTCACTACCGAACGGGTAGAAGAGTACCTCCTGTTCTACATAAGCGGCTTTGTAATTCTGTTGGGGAAGCTGTTTTTCAAAATCGCTCGTCGGTTTGCCTATTACGCCCACTAGGCGCCCGGCTAAGCCTAAGCGGCGAGACAGCAGCGGGGCATACTCCACGGAGAGGCGAGCACAGCGATAGTATTTATAAATATCATAGCTCGCGCCTAAGCCGAGACGGAGGTAGGCAACCTGAAAAGGACGTATCGCGACCGACGAGGCGGCCGCTGTCTGGGGGACCACTTGCGTAGCGGATGTCTGTGCCCATGTAGTATGGCTCGGGGCGAACAGAAAAAGGGAAAGAGCTGAGTAGAGGGCACGGTTCATAAGGCAAAAGGAAGATAGTATTAAGTATAAGTGAAAGAGTACCAGCATTGCAAATGCGTTGCAACAGTAGCTGACAAAATTGCCACCCACTCTTCTTACCAGCAATAGCACTGTTTCTTTTCCCCGAAAGCATACCCGTTAAAGACGTCAGTTGCCCAACGTATGGGTGTTCAAAATAGAGCCCTATGTCGAATGGTTTCGGTACCTGCGTCAACGCCCCGAAAACGCGGTTTTTCGGAGGTGTTTTTCATTAGGTAATCCGAACACGGTTCGTGTTAATCAGCTATTCCGTGTTAGCAACTGACGTGCTGACTGCCTAATTTCACTTTTCCTTTATACCAGACGGGTATTAATGGGCGTGTGTACAACGAACGATCCAGCGTTTATCCGATGAGAATCCAGGCCCTTGCTCATGTTGACAATCACGCGCTGCCTTGCACTGGCGAAGTGACCATCCGTTACCTCAATGAACAGCAAGCCTATGTGCAGTGGGAGTTGTGCCACGGCAACACCGTACTAGCTGCGAAGTCTGCGCCCTATTTTTGGCAGGGCAATCTGGAAAAGCTCCTCGATCAAGTCCTGGAAAAAATCACAAAGCACAGAATAAACCGGGTACATATCTTCACGGAGGTGACCTACAGCCACGAATAACCTACTGGCTTCTGTATAGCACGCTCTTGTGCACAGCAGCGCTTAACGGGATCTGACCCGTCGTTCGGGAAGACCGTATTTCGGGTTCGATTGGCAGGTAGTGCGCCAGCGTCTATGTCCTTATTACCCCATATGCTCACCGTCAAAGACTTTCCCACCATTCCGATGGGGTGGACCTTAACCTATGACGAGCGCTCCAATGGTGTCTATCAGGTACGCTTGACTTCTGAGCGCGGGCCACAGGTAGAAACTACGGGAGCGGCCGATCTAGAGCAGCTAGTGCTAGAGTGTATTAAAGACGCCAAGGCAATCGACGAGCAACTACAGCAGAAGTACGGCTGATCAACTGAAGCTACTGAACATAAAAGGAGTGGCTGTTGCAAAAGTCTGGAAGGTAGCAAAAAGCCCTACGTAAGCAGCCCCTTTCTGGCCACTGAACAGTTAACTAATAGCTTTCGCTGGGGCCGACCTGAATGGGCATCGACTTTTGCAACAGCCACAACTACTTATACGACAGAAATCGACACGTCTTATTTCACTTTACTGACCACAGCATAAGGTGCTGGTGTATACCCTTTTGACTCACCTAGCGTTAGCTACTTCAGATTTACTTTACTCTAGAAACTGATATGCCCTCATTCCCCTTTAGGCCTGTTTGTCCTTGGTTGAATCGAATCCTCTCGACGCTCGGCTGGACCCTGAGTTTAAGTTTGCTCAGCCATCCCGGGTGGGGGCAAGCGCCCCTTCTTGGCCCGAGTAGCTCGCCTTTTCGACTCCTACCTAATTATGAACCGGTGTATGCCTATGCGGAACGAATGCCCTTCTACCAAGACGGGGGGAGCGAGGTGCTGTTGGCGTTGATCCAACAGCACCACATCACGCGTCCTGCTGGGGTCAAGCAGCTATTTCTCTCATTTACCGTGGATAGACAGGGGAAGCCGACGCAACCGACCCTACGTACGGCCCCGAGTATTGGAAGCATACCCCCGAGTACGTACCAGGAGGTGACGCGCTTGTTTAATCGGATGCAAGATTTTGTACCGGCTCAACACCAGGGATACCTAGTTAGCGTCTCCCTGACGGTTCCTCTTCTGCCGGTAGAGGGTACCGCTAAAGTGGTAAGATAGGGTCGCTTCTTAGGCACCATGGATTGAGTTGTGAATGGTAATATTTACTTAACTAAAGCTGATGGAAGTCATTTAATGTTCCTGGAAAAATTGATTGACATAATTTGACTTCTCGGACAAACCTCGGGTTGGCTGCTGCGTCCAGCGTGGTACTTTTCAGCTACAAGGCTCCAATTAGGGTATTTTGTGAATTCGTCTCGCCGCTAAGTGCCTAGAAAACGAACTGAACAGTTAACTAATAGCTTTCGCTGGGGCC
>NZ_ATVL01000014.1:0-24098 GCF_000420705.1 Hymenobacter norwichensis DSM 15439 | reverse complement strand
CTACGTAAGCAGCCCCTTTCTGGCCACTGAACAGTTAACTAATAGCTTTCGCTGGGGCCGACCTGAATGGGCATCGACTTTTGCAACAGCCACAAATCTTATGTTAAGCAACTTTTCCTAGGAAGCCTGTTCGCGGGCAAATGAACCTGCCTCTATCTTTTGTCTATTTTAGGTGTCAAGTCAAAATATACTGGTGTATTTGCGTTGGCAACAAAGGAAAGGCCTCGAAATCGGACTGTTCACAATGAAGATACAACGCATGGTAAGTTGGTTTCGGCTTGATACCGAAGCCCTGGCAGGGGAGCTTGTGGTAGATCATATACCGCTGGACACGTTGAGAAGCATTTTTACACCTCCACCGACCGACGAACTGCTCTATAATCCCTATGATATTCAACAGCGAGAAGCCTTGCTTTTAGCCCCTTGGATTGATCTACGCTTTGAGTTCGCTGCCTACTCTTATCAACTCGACTGCTTTCAAGCATAGCTTGTCGTGTCCGAGAAGCAATTGCTTCTGTATAAAGCGTTGGTGAGCTTAAAAAAGTGCTGAATGAGAGCTATCCTAATTTACGCCTTGCGGCTCCTACTGATTGTCGTAACAGGCGCCACGCTCTTCCTGAATCTCCTCGTCAGTAGTTCTTCTCATAACATCCCGTTCTCTACCCGGACGGCGTATTGTACCATGCCAGCCATTTGTGGATCCTTATGCTTCGTCAGCTTTAGATTCCTGTCATTAAGAAAGTAACATCAACCTATTGGTTAGAACACCACCTTATCCGATTTGCTGAAGTGCTTGCTCCAAAGCCTTAAGGCGGCTAAATGCCCTCCAAAAAAGGCTCGAACAATGGACGACCATCACTACCCCTACAGAGTGCTGGAAATGACGTTTTTTCAGGCTGTTGTGGCCATCCTTTTTTGGACAGGCTAAAGTGAGTGTAAACCGAGTCCCTTTTGGAAGTTATTCGTCTTGCCTCTCATTTCAATTGGATGTGTTGCCTCTCGGTTTGCACTTGCTTGTACCCATTCACCTCGGCATAACGCCACGTAGTCACCTCCAGCTGTTGCTCTCTTTTTCGGTAGACGGAGATATCCTGCGTCCCTGCTAGTTTGACGATAGAATCACCTATTGTCACATAGCGACCAAAGGCCGAGGGGCCATGCAGTGTCACCGGTTGTGCTTGTTGATGAAAGCGCACTGTGGGAATGCCTCTACCAAAGCTGATAATTTGTTGAACCCGGCCACGAATAGTGGCTTGTTGGTAGGCATCAACTTTAGGCTCACTAACGAACTTGATGTATAAGAAGATTAAGGAGAATCCTCCCAAGAAAAACAACGGTATGGCGAACGCCACGAATCGTTTCTCTCGTTTCGTGGTGCTTTGTTGAGGTAGCATAGAAGCTGGTGCCACGTTTAGAGGCGTTACTTTACATAAAAAGGACTTCTCAGACACATGATAAGCTTGCTAGTATCACTGTATTGGCACCAATTTACCACCCGGCATACGACGTGATACCGGGATTCTGAGGATGCTCTATCCGACTGTGTATCTATGAAAAAAGAGGCTTTTGCTCTGGAGACGGTCGTCCGGTATTCCACGCTCAATTTACTAGGGTACCTGCTCATTTGCCTGCTATTAGAAGTTGTGATCATTCATCACTTATGGACCGTCAAACCCTGGGGGATTGGAGCACCATTTATGTTCTTGATGGGCATCGGGTGTGTCTTTGTCGTCTGCCGCCAACTTTGGCTTCTTTTTCACAACCGGCCTCAAGTAACTATTAGCGACGAAGGTATCCGCCTCGCTTCGGGGGCACTCGATACCTGGGAGAATATTCAGGATGAGGAAGTACGAAAGGTGCGGCGTGGCCGGGGCACCGATATACTTCTATACTATACCGTGGCTGGAGCAGTGCGTCAGTTAAATATTCGAGAATTGGCGATTAGCTACTCGCAGCTTGCAGCACTGCTTGAGCAACACCGAAAGCGGTTTGATAAGCGGCACAACCCTTAAACTTTCTTGCTTCCCGAAAGCATGAACGAGACTTTTCTGTACCCGACGCTACTAAAAAGTCTCGCCTCAACCTTAAAGAAATTGATTGGCATGATATCAATTGTACCCGTCACCCCGGAACAGTGGTGATTTTCGCCCGACTGCTTCTATCCTGCAATTGTGGAACTTTACCGTGAGTGTAGGTTCAAAAGGAGTGTCTTTTGTTTTCTATACTGAATCATCGATAATGGTCTTTTTCAAAAAGTACTGGTGGGTACTGAGTTTTATAGTATTACTATGGCTTGGTGGTTCTTATTATGCCATCCAAAGCAATCAAGCCTCCTTCGAGTCAATTTTCCGTACAGAGGTGGCTGGAGAAATTCAATCCCTCGACATCACAAATAGAGGCTTTGCGGTGCGCGTGACCTTAACGAACCTCCACCGTTACCATTTCTTTCCAGTCGACCGAGGCGACCGTGGATTTATAGCCGTGGCAGCTGTTGGTGACAGCCTGCGAAAACGTTCCTTTTCAGATACCCTCTTCCTCATTCGAAAGGGCCGGGTAATGCGCTACATGTTTAAAAAAGTACTCTATTGACCCTGCCTATACTATCGAAAACCAAGGAACGACACTTCAAAACAGGTATGATCTTCCATGATTACCCACGCCGTTACGGCTATGCCAGCGTACGTACTGCTGGGCCAACTAGCGCTGCGCAGTGGGTCCTAGTTGTGGGTTGAGTTCCTTCACTAACTTATAGAAGCGCTTCACTTTAGCCCCGTAACATTTTCCAAACGGTGGTGGCTGTTGCAGAACTCCCGGTGAATGCTCCAATCATGCGTTTATCGGGAGAGGCCACCCTAACAAGCAATTGAAACAGCGTTTCGCTTGACGAAAGATCACAGTCAACGCATTCAAGACAGGACCCACAGACTTCTGCAACAGCCACCACTCTAATCCGAACACCTTCTGGCTGCCTACCTTGGCAAACATAATTCGACGTATGTCAGCATGAATTCTTTTAGAGCGTTTTCGACGCGCCTCAACCGCGTCTCATACTTCTTCGTAGGCTTCTGCTTTGTTTTTGCGTTGGGTTGCGCGGTGTATTTCGTTTTTGCCCGCACGCCCCGTTTCCTATTCGACGTCAAAGACAGTTTGCTGGAAAATTCGCAGCTGATGGGGCTGATTGGCGAAGAAGAGGGTTACAACCTTTGGTATTCTGGGGAAGAAGCACCTCAGCGGACTTTTCGGGTAACAATAAAGGGCCGCTGCCCCGAAGCAAGCCTAACTGTGCGTGGTACTTATATGGATGAGACGTATGCCGTAATGGATACAGTACTAGTCAAGTGCCCTTAAAAAAACGTCCCTTTCCCTGAGCAACTGGCGGCGCTTGCAAGGCGCACTATTGACCGGGGCTTACAAATGCCGATACCCCTATAGTTAGCCAGTGTAGCCCTTGCCAGCCTATCCGGTGGTACGCGGCCTTGCTGAAACTAGAGCAGCAGGGGGCAGCAGCTGCGCCGGGGTTGTTACGAATGCTAAACGGCTACTAAGCAAAATGAATACAGACCTCTAAGCATGATATGGACTATTCAGTCGTATTACTGAGCGTGAGGCTACTCAGATTCGTGCCGCACCGTGAACTCGAAACGACTACCAACGAAATAATTGTCGTCCAGTGTCAAGACCTTTAAATTCGACGGGGCAGGCGTGTAACTGGGAATGATGGACGTGTGAATGCCGTATTCACCCACTTTGGCGGCGTACCGTTGGATGAGTGGTTCGGGTCCATTAGCAAGCAGTGCATGCCCCAGTTGTAGCTGCGCAAAGAGTTCTGAAGGAAAAGGCTGCCACTTGCCGTAGGTGGCCAAGTAAATCTGGAGCAAGTCAAACGAGAGCTCTTTCAGGTGTTCCGTATGGCCCTTGATGTACAGGCTGCTGTGGGGCTCTTGGTACGGCAGCAGCAAGGGGTGTGAGTCGGTTAGGTCGTGGGCGGCAAGCCAGAAGTACTCCCTAAGGGCAAAAGAGGTTAAGTCGGAAATGGCCAATGAGAAATCGACCTGCCTTCCGGAGCCCTCAATGTCGACTAAGGACAACCGCAAGGTTGGGACCGGCGCGGTGAAATTAATTTCGTGAATATTGAACACGTATGCGGCGTAATCAGCGGAATCGATGATTTGCGTCAGCCCTGGCAGGTTTAGCAGCATGTTGGATAATGGTTTCCCAAAGGAACGGTTTACAGGAAGAGCTCCTGCAAAGAACAGGCGGAATAGGCCGCGCGGGTAAGCGTAACTAGCAGTGAGGGCTTGCAAATGCCGATACCACACTAGTTAGACAGAAACGCGAAATAGGCGGCTGGTTGGACGGCCTTCTTTCGCGGAAAAGTTGCTTAACAGAATGTTAGTTATAGCGCCGATCTTGGAAAAGTAATAAGTAGCGATTCTAATTTATCAGTGCTTCATCTAGTATTTTTTTACTTAAAGGACCTGTTCTATCTGCTGCTCTCTACTTAATATTCTGCCTACTATGCAACGAGGCAGCGCTTTTTTGTTTCTTCCCCATATCCGAGTTCTTACTTTAAAGTCACCCCACCATCTTCTTTCTCGTTGTTATGCTACTCCGTCACGTTGCCTTCTGTACCCTGTTGATGAGCACGCCCTTACTCAGCTACGCACAATCTGCGGCGGCCTCTGCTGATGGGCCACCAGCCTACCGCTTTTACGTGGGAGTGGGGGCCTATACCAGCAAACACGAGCATTGGGGGAGCCGCGACGGACTCCCCTCTACCCATCCCCTGCAACTCACCCTCGGCTATCAATTGCGCCCCCGCCTAGCCCTGCAGGTAAGCGGGGTGTCTGCGATCACCAAAGGGTCTACTGCGGGCTTCGTGCCGCAAGCTAATGGTACACTTCTTCCCTACTCCCGGAAGTACGCCAACCGGTCTACCTCCCTCTCGGCGCTGGGTCGCTACACGCTCACCCGCACGCCGGCCCATCGGTTGCAAGTCGACGGGCTCGGCGGCTTTACAGTGCACCATTATTCCTTTGACGGCACGGGTTCCTACCCCGATAGCAACGCTCCCGGGGGCTTTAGTGGCTACGAGCAGCAATCGCGCACTACGGACCTCTTACTCACGGGGGGCGTGAGTGTACGCTACCGGCTCAGCACGCACCTCGAGGCGGTGGCCGACGGGACGGTGAGCACCAGCCTACGGGCCTTACGGGACGTAACCCCGGCGGGCGCCTTGGGGCTGCGCTATAATTTCGGCCGCCGGTAAGCCACTGGTTGCCTTAGCTAGTCGAATTAGTATACCGGGCGTAGGTTTCAATCAGCAATCAAAAAGGCGCTTTTGGCAAAGCGCCTTTTTGTATAGTCGCAACAGCCCCTAGACTAACGTTGTTCATGACAAGGCGTGACAAATGAATCTGTAATGCTCTAAGAACGAGTATTCTCAGAAAGCTATAGGTCCGTATCATTACTTGAACGGTGAACTACAGTATGTAAAAACCATCATACAAGCTGAAGCCTGAATAGGGGGCGAAGTTGGCTGTGGTTACAAGGGGTGGTCAATTCTTAATCGGGGGGAGTTGCCAACGCCCACTTTTTAGGGCTTTCCCCTGCTACCATCTTGGGTATAACGCGGAAAGGGCACCTCCATGCGAGTTGCCCTTTCCCTCTATTTACGCCGCTCTTCCGCGGTGGCTACCACGGGCTTTCGGTTTCGCCGACCGGCGCATCGCGGCTAAAATACTTCCCGGTGGGGCCATCGGCCCCGAGGGCAGCATACTGGGCGACAAACCGGGCTGCATCCGTGACCGCCCCGCCTTGGTGCCCGGTGAAGTCGGTGGCTGTCTGGCCGGGGTCGACGGCATTCACCTTAAAGCCTTTCGCCTGCAATTCATGCGCCAGGAAGACGGTGTAGGCATTGAGCGCCGTTTTGGAGGGACCGTACGCCGCTAGTTTATAGGCTGCATGCACCCACGTCGGGTCGCTTTGCAACGTGAGCGAGGCCAGGCCCGAGGTGATGTTGACAATGACGGGAACTTGTGCCTGCTCAAGCAAGTCCAGAAAGGCCTGCGTCACGTCGATGGGGCCAAAGAAGTTGGTGTCGAAGACCTCGCGTAGCTGGGTTGTGCCAGTCGTCAAGGCGTTTTGGGGCGTCTGACCCAGAATGCCGGCGTTGTTGATCAACACGTCCAGCACCGGCGTCTTCTCTTGAATGGTCTGCTTGGCCGCCTGGATGGAGGCTTGGTCGCACACATCGAGTTGAATGGCTTCGACGTGTGGGAGGCCGGCTTCGGCCAAGTGGGCCACGGCCTGCTGGCCTTTGGCTAAGTCCCGGCAGCCGAGGTACACAAAATAGCCTTGCCCGGCCAATTGGCGGGCGGTTTCCAGGCCGATGCTTTTATTGGCACCGGTAATGAGCACATGTTTCATGCGTTACGGGAGTGTAAGTACGGGGCAAAGGTCCGGCGGTGGCCGAACGGCCGACTTACCTTTGGGTAAAAAGCGGCGGCGGGCGGGGGTATTCGAAGCCGGCAGGCGGGTAGCAACCGGGAAGCCCGGCTGGCGGCCGCTGTTCAACACCGACAAGCGGTTTCTGTGACCGTCAGGTCCGCCGCAACCCGTTGTTGCCCGAGCCGCCGGGGTACGCAACGACGCCGGTCGCGCCGGGTGCGGGTAGCCCCTGGCTTACCCGGGTCTGGTTACTAGCGAACTAGGGAAAGGCGTTCAGCTAATGGCATCTGGCAAACTGGCTTGGCTATCCAGCCGGCGGCGGATCCGACTCAGCGACTGCGGGGTGACGCCGATGTAGGATGCCAGGTAGGCGAGCGGAATCCGGTTGGCCAGGCCCGGGAACGTGGTCAGGAACTGCGCGTAGCGGGCGGCTCCGTTGGGGCTGACCAGCGCGCTGCGCCGGTTCATTTTCTCCAGCAGGGCCTGCGTGAAGAGCTGCTGCTCGACTTGCGGCCAGACGAGAATGATGCGGCTCAGCTCCTGCCAGGCGTGGGCCTTGAACACGAGCACCTGCACCGGCGTCACGGCCTGCACGTACTCGGTGCAGGGCTGCTGAAACCGGTAGCTTTGCAAATCCACCACGAAGTGGTTTTCTTCCACAAAGTACTTGGTGTGTTCGGTGCCCTCCCGGTCGAAGTAGCACACGCGGAACACGCCGGCCACGACGAAGCCGATTTCCTGCGCCACGCGCCCGGCCTGGGAGAAATAGTCGCCCGGCTGGTAAGTGCGCGCCAGGGCCTGTTGGCGGATAAGGGCGAGTTGCTGGTGGCTGAAATGGTGGAATTGCAGCAGAAAGTGGTCGAGGAGCGAGTCGGTCATGAGCGCAAGCGGGTATCGCCTGGCGTGGGGCCAGGCAAGCGGATCGCCTCAAAGGTCATGCCTGGGGTACAGGCTGGAGTTACCAACTGGTAAAAAGCACGGGCGCCTCATTAGGAATAGAAGCGATGGAGAGCAGCTTTAGCGAGGCATACTGCGCTTGTACATTTTTAAACGACCGTGGCTGTTGCAGAACCCACTAGCCAGCTCGTTAACAGGATGGGGTAGCAGATAAAACAGAGGTAAACGGCACGTGTGCGAACCTTTCTAGCTCGGTTTGGCTCGTAGGAGCCTTCCGTAACACGAGCCTACTGAGTTCTGCAACAGCCACGGTCAATTACAGAACGTAAAAACTACTTTCCTGATGATTTTAGAATCAGCGTGCCAGGCTGTAGACGAGGCAGGATAGGCTCTAACTGCATCGTTGCCCGCCGGTGGTCTAACTCAGCCAAATCCTCTACTGGAAATAGGTAATCTTCTGTCTGACCGTTTTCTAGCACCCGTCTACCTCGTTGGGTGCCATAGCGTTGTGGTTTGTCCTGGTTGTGTAATAAACGGTCTAGATAGGTCGCATAATTGAAGCCAGATAATTCGCCACGCATATAGGTTGCACGAAGAGTATCTTGATAACTAGCGTGCACAGCCACCGGCGCATGCTGAATTAAGAGATACGCTTGTCCAACCGCTTCTTTACCGGCTGTAGTAGCCCGTGGCCACCCATAGCGACGCTCAGCGGCCTGAAATGCTTGCAGTCGGCTAGAGTCTTGACGCATCAACCACCGATTCGCACTGTCAGCAGCAGCAGATTTAAAGCCGTGTAGCTGAAATACGTTGAATAGGGCCTTTCTATCCTGCCAATCTGCGGTAGCTAGTTGGTCTAGTAGTAACCGATACGGACGATAAACTACCGAGTCTGGTAGCCCTGTCGTTACTGGAGTATGAGTGCGCTGCGTTACGCTACTAGATGTGCTACAGCTAGATAGCCAGAAAAGCAAAGCGTTTGCTAATGCCAATATGGAAACTACACGAATGCCTATCATAGCCGCAATATCGAGCGTCAGCAAATTAGTCTGCTGTTCTGTCTAAAATGCTACACGAGTGGCGCCTCGTAGAAAGGCCAAAACTCGCACTGATTCCAAGAGCGGGTTTATAACAAACGTGGCTGTTGCAAAAGTCAATGCCCGCTCAGCAGGGTCTCAGAAACAGCTAGTGGTTGGCTAGTTGTACGCGGAAATTGCCTGCCTCAATAGCGCCTATAGCTGACTGCTAGACTTTTGCAACAGCCACAAACATTATGTTCAACAGCGGCTCCTGAGAGGCCGTCTAGCTAAGTGCCCTGGCTTGGACATTTTGTAAACGTCCTATTGTAAGTCGTCCAAGGCACTGACAATTCGCTCGCTATTTTCTACCCAATTGGCACCTGCTATTTACTAGCAGCCAACGTCCTGGTTTTGTCCATTCTAGCGAGACCACCTCCGGCTGCCGCTAAGTAATCCGCTGGCCCGAAAGTCTACATCTGCACTAACGGCCGCACGGAGGTCTACCACAGTAGCGAAGACTGCTCTGCTATGTGCCGCTGCACCTATACGAGCAAGGTGCTTCAACAAGCCAAGCGCGGGGTTCCGGATTGCGCGAGTACATGAACTGCTTTTAGGCATACCTGCATTACCTTGCTAGCGCTTCCCGCTTTCAAGAGTCGTCTGCTATAAACTCATCTTCCATCGAGCTATTCTTACTACATGTTCTTTCTTAGCCGCCGCTCGCTTTCCCATTTGGCTACTTGCCTAGTAGGTATGCTGTTCCTACACTTTGGCACACTAGCCCAATCTGCACCTACTTGGCAAAGTGCTCGGGCGATAGGCACGGGCTCTGAGTATAGTCCGGAAACAGCCGTTGACGCGGCGGGCAACTTCTACGAGGTGGGTACCTTCTTTGGTACGACTACTGTCGGTGGTACGACGCTTACGAGCCAAGGGGATAGAGATGGCTACGTCGCCAAATTTACCCCAACGGGTATTTTAGCCTGGGTACGTCAGCTAGGCGCAGCAGAGTATGAAGCCGTAAATGGTGTAGCCGTTGATGCTACTGGCAACGTCTATATCACGGGAGCTTTTTCAAACTCTCTTACGCTGGGGAACAACTTATTTCTCACTGGAGGCGCTGGGCCGCGCAAGGTCTTCGTCATCCGCTATTCGCCCCAAGGCACACCGGAATGGGTGCAACAGGGGGCCCTCATTACTACGGCTTCTAGTGAAGGCAATAGTATCGGGACCGATGCCAATGGGAACGTGTATGTGACAGGACTTCTGGGTCGTACCCTTACCATTGGTTCGACTACCATTGCCCTTACAGGAACCAATCCCGGCAGTGGAACCGGCGCCTTTTTAGCCCGCTTTTCGAGCAGTACAGGGGTATTGCAGTCACTGCTACCGGCTTTCACCTACTCTTCTACTACTAACACCATCACGTATACTGATCCTAAACTGGCGGTGGCTGCCACGGGCGAGGTGTATTTGTTCAACACCATTTTCCAGTCCATCGTCTTCGGCAGTACGATCCTCACCACGCGGGGCCAGACCGACGTAGTAGCCGCTAAGTATAACGCACAGGGCACTTTTATGTGGGCTCGGCAATTTGGTGGCACGTCTACCGACTGGCTAGGGAACGGGGCCGTTGACGCGGCGGGCAACCTCTACGTGGCTGGCGAATTTGTCGGCCCCGCTACCTTTGGAACGACTACGCTACCTGGTTACGGCAGCAGCGACGGCTTTCTGGTGAAGTGCTCGGCCCAAGGGGTAGTGGAGTGGACTCAGCCTAGCGGCGGGCTTGGTTCAGATCGGCATGCGGCCGTGAAGGTTGATGTCGCCGGTAATCCCTACGTGATTGGTGGCTTTAACAATACGGCTCAGCTTGGCCCCATAACATTGACTAGTGCCGGCGGCTACGACGCGGTGGTGGCGACCTACACGCCGCAGGGGCAATTGCGCTGGGGGCAAACGGCGGGTGGCCCTGGTACAGATTCCGGCTTCAGCCTCGGGCTTGATGCCGTAGGCAACGTGTATGCCCTAGGCACTTTTGACAGTCCTTGCTCTTTCGGTTCCCTCACGCTCACAAGCCCCCTGATCTCTGAGCGATTTCTAGCCCGCCTCGGTAATGGTACGCTCGCCACACAAGCCCGTCAAGCTATCTCAGTAGGTCTGTATCCCAACCCGGCCACTACGACCGTACACCTGCCTAACGTACCCGTAGGTAGTCGAGTACAGTTGCTCGACGCGGTAGGCCGTATCGCTCACACCACAGTGGTAACGGCTGGTGCCACTGCCTCGCTACAGGGACTGATACGCGGCTTGTATGCGGTACGGGCCACAGATGCACAGGGTCAGCAGTATACAGGTCGGCTGATAGTGGAGTAAAAACTGCTTATGCCTGTAAACGCAGTTTTACACTTTGCCTCATGATCCAGCTATACGACGACGACAAGGGCAAGGCAGACTCCTGTGAGGCAACGCTCATCGATCCGGAAGCACTAGGCACCCAGCTTGCGTATGGCCTAGGTGCCACCCCACAACTAGCAGTGGAGAATCTAAAACAGGCGATTGAGCAGCGGATAGCTTTGTTGCAGGCGATCGACTACAGCCAGATCAGTTTGCAGGGCTAGCAATCCGCCAGTGGCCACACTATATCGGGTGGTTCCTGCGCGTGTACTCTCTTTTGGAGTCGGAGAAGTCCTTATCGACTACGCTGAAGTTTGCCACTGCTCAACCTTGTTACTGGTACTCCTGAAAAGTAATAGGAGGCGTTTTGGCAATGACAAGGCTGCGGCCGGCGTCCGTGTAGCGGTGCAGGTAGAAGTAACAGGTAACCGGGCGCTGCAACTGGGCATTCTGCCGAAGGGCGGCCATCGGATACGTGATGGTGAGCGTGTCGGCGCGCTGCGTGACGGTGGCGATGCCTTCTCGGCCATTCGAGAAGGTGCGGCGTGGATCCGTGCTTTGAAACTTGATGGACACCGCGAACCCATACGCCGACTGCTCCCCGTCCGCCAGGCGGTAGGCCACTTTGGCTCGCAGCACCGACTGGGGCGTGAGCGTCACGCACGGGGGCTGGTTGAGCGTGAGTAAGGTGATGCTACTCAGCTCGGCAGCAGTTGTTGCTGCGGGGGAGGGCCCCACGAGTCGAGGGCCCGCAAAGCCTATGCCGGCCAGCACGGTCAGATAGAATAGTCCTTTCATAGGAGTTGAGAGAGGGCAGGTACCAGCCCGACAAGAACCACTGGAGACGAATAGCAGTCCTTAGTGTACCACCAGCAGTTTGCGGGTGGCCACCTGTTGGTGCTGCAGCACGCGCACGGTATACACCCCCGTTGGCAACGCACTAGTGGGAATGCGCACGGCTTGTGGGCCTGCCCCCTGCGTGGAAGACAACGTCACTACTGGCCGACCCAGCACATCCAGCACCTGCACCGTCACAGCAGCCGAAGTCGGCAGGTAATAAGAGAGCGTCGCCGATTCGGTGGTGGGGTTGGGGAACAGGTCCAGTGCCAGCATGGGCTGCGCGGCTGGCGTGGACAAGGCCGTGTTGCGGGTGTACCAGATAGGCGAGGTCACGATGCGGTCGCCGTCCTGCTCGATGATGACGGCATAGTAGTAGGCCGTGCTGCCGTTGGCCAGCGCCGCATCCGTGTAGCTGAGCGCCCCCGGACCGGTTACCGAGGCCACCGTCTGCGCTGCTACCCCACTACCCGGCGTGCCCTTAAGCAAGGTGATCGAGCGAATAGCCTCGCCGTCAATATCGTTCACCGACAGCGCAATGGCCGGGGTGGATGCGCCCGTGAAGAGGCTGCCCATCGGCTGCCCGTTCAGCGTGAAGGTGACTTCCGCGTTCCAGTCGTCGGAGGCATAGAAACTGCGCTGGCGCATGGCCCCGAGCAAGTCCGTGGGGGTCAGATTCGGTGCTACAATCACCAACCGGCCCGCCGTGGTGCGGTTGAACGTCGTGTTGTGGTTGTCGTGGTCCAGGCTCACGCCGACGTGGTAGCCTTTGGCCAGCAACGTGGTGTACGTGCTCTCGTAGCTGCCGGTGGAGGGGTTGCTGTACGTAATGTTCGTGGAGGTAGCGGGTCCCGAGCGCAGCGGCGTGCCCACCACGGCCGAGTCGGCCCAGGGCTGGAAAGGGCCCCCATCCAGGTTGTTGTAGTCACCGCTCTGCGGGTGAGCCAGCGAGGCAAAGGCGCCCGGCCGCTGGTTGATCTGCCGGAACAAGGCCCGGTAGTCGGAGCGCGGCACCAGCACGTCGTAGTTGCCCGGCTCCCAGCCCAGCAGCTGATTCACGCCGTAGACCAGTACGTGCCCACCGCCGGAGATGACGCCCCACTCCATGCCATACAGGGCCACGAACTGCGCGTTGGTCGCCTGCTGGGCCTGCTGGATGCCCAGCGCGTAGTTGGGCCGCTGCATACCGGCCTGGCTGTGGTTGTGGTCCGAGATGCCCAGGAAATCCGAGTGCAGACTGGCATCAGCGAAGGTGAAGTCCTGCAAGGGCGTGGTGGCCCCCGACGTGCCTGCATCCTGGTTGCCGTCCGAGTAAGCCGAGTGGGCGTGCAGGTTGCCGTAGTAGTAGTTGAGCGTACCCACGGGGGGTACGGGGACCACGAGCTGGGTAGTAGCGGGCGTGGCAGTGCGATACGCGATCGAGCAGCCCGTGCCGTTGTAGTCGTACACCGCTACGTAGAGCGTCTGCCCGGTCGGCAAGTTAGAGAGCGTCACGGAGTTGCCCGAGCCCGCATACACCACGAACTCGCCTGGGGCTAGGGCCGTGCCCGTGCCGTAGGCCGCATTGGCCGAATAGAACATGCCGCTTACGGGCACGGTCGTCGGGGCCTGCCCAGCGCGCACCACCACGAGCCTACCACTGCCGTTACCCGGCGTCCACGACACGACTGCACCTCGCGTGCCCGAGAGAGTGGCCGTCGCCGACGTGGCCGGAGTGGTTGGGGCGGTCGCTAGCTGGCACGGCAACGTAGTAAAAGTGCCCGTCGCCGGGGCGCTTTGCAAATAGTTGGTGGTGCAGCCCGCGCCGTTGTACTCGTAGATCTGGTAGGTGTAGGTCGTACTCGGTTGCAGGTTCTGCACCGCGCCGCTGGTGGCCGCATCACTTAGCAGCACGTAGGCCCCCGTGCCCAGTGCGGCGCCGCTGCCGAACACGCCGCTGCCCGGATAGGTCGCCCCGTCCACCGGCGCGGCCGTACTCGCGCCCGGAGCGCGGACTACTACCAGTCGGCCGGTACCGTTGCCGGCCCCCCAGCTCAGGGTGGCCTCGGTGCTGGTCAGGTTGACCACCGTGCCGGCCGTGGGGCCCTGCGTCGGTTCGGGGTCCTGCGTGCAGGGGGCAGTGGCGTAGATATTATCGAAGATGGCGGTTTCGGTGGCCGTAGTGGCGTGGTTCCAGAAGCAGCCCAGGTAGGGCAAACTCGTGCCGGTGTAGGTGGAGTCGGTGCGCGAGCCCACCCGCACAAAGACGCTGGTGGCCGGGTCATCGAAGCTGGCCGTGTTGGCCGTCTGCTCCAGCGTCCAGGTATTCTCCTCGGCCGTATATGTCACGCGCACCGTCGAGGCGGGGCCCGTAGTGGCGTTGGGGGCGACGGCCACCGAGACCAGTGTCCGCAGGTTGGCGTTGGCCACCAGGCCCCCGGTGTAGCGCACCAGGCGCAGGCTATCAGTAGCGCCGGTGTTGCCGTAGACCACGGCATAGCCGTTGCCCGTGAGCAGGTCGGCGGAACTGGCGGCCAGCACGAAGGCGATACCGTAGTTGTTGCTCAGAAAGCCCGAGGGGTTGGGCCGCGACTGCTGCATGTTCCAGGCCCAGGTCAGCAGCCCGGTATTGGCGCGCAGCATGGGGCTGTAGCGGGCCGATACGTCGCGGGTAACGAAGTCCTTGCCCTGCACCCCGCTGCTCAGCCGCAGCCGGCCGGTAGCAATGGTGGCCCCGGTAGACACCGTCGTCTCCGTTTCCACCCAGCCGTTGCCCACCGTGGGGCTATCAGGGCGGTTGAAGTCATCGAGCAGGATCGGCGTTTGTGCCTGCACTGCCCGCCCACCCAGCAAGAGGGCTGCGCAAAGGGCAAAACGTTGAGAGAGAGTAGAAAAAGTCATAGAGAAGCAGCATCGATGAAGGGCAGGCAAGATACCGCATTGCCCACCGGATTGCTATTTAATCCGGTTATCGTTCCATGATGCTGCTCGACCCCAGACCAACGCCGGGCGGTAAAAAGAGGTTGTGTTTATAGAAAAAAGGATAATGAACACAAATAGTGCAATTCAATTTGCTATTTTTGATTTCGCTCTTAGCGGCCCGGCCGGTGTGCCTCGTCGCTACCCTACCGGCTGGAAAACAAGCGTGCCCTGTTCCCTCTGTTTCCTGCTTTGCGGGTAGGTCGTAACGCGTCGCTCTGCCTGCGTTGCGGCCTGCCAGCTCTCCGCCGCCTATTGCCTTATGCTTTCCCAGCAAGAATTTCAGTCCCTGGCCTTCGACCAGCAGGACGAGTATGTGCGTGCCCACGGCCACTACCAAGCCCAGCGCTGGTACGAGAACTATAGCGTCGAACTCTACGAACTGCCCACCTTCCAGTGTGAATTGTGGCTGGAGCAAGAGTGCGTGCAGCAACCGCAGTACCGGATGCTCACCAGCGGTAGCGCCGTGGAGTTGTACGCCTCACAAGAACTGCTGCCTTATTAAGCAGAGGTGGGCGACATATAGAGCGCAAGGGCTTGGGTAGTCTAAGAGCTATTGTCTCCGTCTTTCCGTTCAACCCGCTCCACTAAGTGCCGCGTAGCAAACGGCCTATCCTACCATCGATAATACGATTCAGCCAGGTTGCGTAAGTGTAGTGGCAGGGTAGGATGTGGCTAGCTACGCCTGTGCAATGGAGAGGGAAAAAGGCAGGTGCCTGACGCCTAGTACA
This sequence comes from Hymenobacter norwichensis DSM 15439, assembly GCF_000420705.1. Classification (GTDB taxonomy): domain Bacteria; phylum Bacteroidota; class Bacteroidia; order Cytophagales; family Hymenobacteraceae; genus Hymenobacter; species Hymenobacter norwichensis. The sequence goes on along the minus strand of NZ_ATVL01000014.1, from coordinate 8,812 downwards.
GAGCTTATTGAATACGCCGAATCAGCTGGTTTTGCGTGTCCGCTACGTACACAATCGATCCATCGGCGCTGACGGCCACGCCAAAGGGAAATTCAAACCGCGCCTCCCGGGCGGGCCCATCCTGGTGGCCCCAACTGCGCGTATGGCCGGCCAACGTGGTCACCTCGCCGGTGGGGGTGATGCGGCGCACGGTGGAGTTGATATAATCAGCTAGGTAGAGCACACCTTGCGCATCGATTGCAATGCTGTTGGGATTATCGAAGCGCGCAACAGGCCCCTGCCCATCAGTGGCGCCGTGCTTGCTGGCCAGACCCGCTAGGGTACGCACCTCGCCGGTGGGGTGAATCGTGCGAATGGTGTGGCTGCCGTTGTCAACTACGTAGAGCGTGCCGCGGGCGTCAAGAGCGATGCCGGAAGGATGGAAAAAGCGAACCGTCGGTCCCGCGCCATCCACCGCGCCTTTTTTGCCGACCACGCCAGCCAGCGTGTTGACTTCGCCCGTTGCGGAGACAGTACGAACGACATGGTTTTCGGTATCGGTCACGTAGAGCAGGCCGCTGGCCGCCACAGCAATGCCGTGCGGGAAGTTGAACTGGGCGGCTGCTCCTGGCCCGTCGGCACTGCCTTTCTGGCCGACCTGGCCAGCTAGCGTCGTAACCACGCCGGCCGGCGTCACCTGGCGAATCGTCTGGTTTCGGCCATCGGTGACGTACAAGGTGCCTTGCGCATCCAGCGCAAGACCGGCCGGGGTGTTGAAGCGGGCGGCGGCTCCGGTCCCATCGAGGCTACCTTTGACCCCGGCCTGCCCGGCGAAGGTGCTCACGACCCCGGTGGGGGTTATGCGACGAATGGTGTGGTTGTTGGCATCGGCCACGTAGACGGTGCCATCGGGGGCCAGGGCAATACCCATCGGGCGGTTGAAACGCGCCGCGGCTCCTGCCCCATCGGTACTCCCTTCCTGCTTGGCCATACCGGCTACCGTCGTGACGGTGGCGGGCAGGACGCGCGAGGTGAGGACTTCGGTGGCGGGACGTTGCGCAAAAGCAGGCGCAGCTAGGAGCAGCAACGCCACTACGTAGCGGGAGGCAATACACTTCATTGAATAGGGGCGAACAGACGCGGCTAGCGGGCTTGAAACAGAAGGTCGCAGGCGACCGGCTGGGTTGTAGTACATAGGGGTAGGCCCTCGAAATATACGACTCTGCTGCCCGGTCTACTTCGTACGCCGCCGGCCCATGAACTAGTACAGGCGGTAAAACCCGTTGGGGGCGTTACCGGACGGTCAGCAGCTCGTCCAACCGGGTCGTGTAGGCCGGCGTACGGTGCTCGGACTTGCCGAGCCAAGGCGCCGGCTGGCCCGCGGCTGGGACCGTAGCTGCCGGGCGCACGGTGCCCCGGCCGAAGCGGTGGTTGAGCGCATCCAGACGCTGCATCAGCTGCTGAGCGCGCGCGTCGGATACCGGAGCAGTGGTCGCCGTAGCGGGTGCAAACAGGTCGAGCTGCTGGCCGCGGCCGGGTGGTTCCAGGCCGTCGAGCACCACGCCGGCTTTCACGTAGCGGCGGCCGGGCTCGTAGAGGCGTTCGAGCAGGCGACGGCCATAGGCCAACAGGCGGAGCGTATTGGCCGTGGGGCCGCTGGGCAGCGTGAGCGTGGTGGAGCGGGTGTAGGGTGGCGGCACGCGCGTATCGTAGCGGTCCTGGCTGAGAAAAATGGTCAGCAGGTGGGCCTGATCACCCTGGGCACGCAGCTTTTCGGCGGCCCGGCTCAGGTAGGTGCTGACCGCGCCCCACAGGTCCTCCAGGCCGGTCAGGCGCTGGCCGAAGCTGCGGGAGCAGCTGATGCTCTGCCGGGATAGGGTGCCGTCTTCGCTGGGTTGCAGATCGTGGCAGGGCTGGCCGCGCAGTTCCTGCACCAGGCGCCAGCCCACGACCCCGCCCAGGTGCTTGCGCGCCCAGGCTTCAGATACCTGGCTTAGGTCCCAAGCCGTGCGCAGGCCCTGCGCCTGCAACTTGCCGGCGTACTGGCGGCCCACGCCCCAGACGTCGGCTACCGGCAAGGCGCGCAGGGCCCGTTCCCGCCGCGAGTCGGTGTCGAGGCGCAGCACGCCGTGCAGCTCGGGGTACTTTTTGGCCAGGCGGTTGGCCACTTTGGCCAGGGTCTTGGTGGGGGCCATCCCCAGGCAGGTCGGAATGCCCGTGCAGCGGAGCACATCCGCTCTGATGCGCTGGGCGCGGGCGTCGAGCGTGCCGCAGAAGCTGGTCAGCCCGTGCAGGTCGAGAAAGGCTTCGTCGATGGAATATACTTCGACCGCGGGGACGTGGTCGGCTAGGCGGGCCATGACCCGGCGGCTCATGTCGCCATAGAGGGCATAGTTGGAGCTGAGCGCGTGGCCCTGGTGTTGGCGCAGTAGGTCGCGCACCTGGAAGAAGGGGGCCCCCATGGGGATGCCGAGTTGCTTGGCTTCGGCGGAGCGGCTGACGACGTTGCCGTCGTTGTTGGAGAGCACGACCACGGGACGCGCGTCGAGGCGGGGCTGGAAGACCCGCTCACAGGAAACGTAGAAGTTGTTGCCGTCGACGAGGCCGTACATAGGCGGTAAGGGGTAAGTAGCGGATCGCTACGGGCTGGTGGCGTAGTGCTGGTCCGCCAGCGAACTGCTTGGCAGCGCTAGTCCCGGCTGCGGAGCAGGGCTGTGAGTTTGCCGGGAATCAACTCGTGCACGACGTGGGTGACCACGCCCCAGATGCGCAGATTTTCGGGGTCGGTGATTTCGTAATCAGCATAGTCCGGGTTTTCCGCTTGCAGCCACCAGCTCCCCTCGCGGCACACCAAGCGCTTGACGGTACACTCCCCCTCGAGCACCGCCACCACAATGTGGTTGTGGTCGGCTTCGAGCCGCTTATCCACGGCCAGCAGATCGCCCGGGTGGATTTCCGCGTTTTTCATGCTCTCGCCGGCGACGCGGATCAGGTACGTGGCTTCGGGATGGCGAAACAGCAAGCGGTTCAAATCGAACAACTCTTCCAAGTCATCGGAGGCCGGGGAGGGGAAGCCACACGGGACCAGGGAGGCAAACAGGGGTAGGTAGAGCGTGGTGGTAGGCGTTCCTACGTTGATTAATTCAATGGTCGTCATGCGGCACGAGAAAAGAGCGAAGGCAGCAAGTATACTAATAAAGTTAGTTATATGGTTGCACAATAAATAGGCTCTTGTACAAACAGAAAAGCGATGCAGAGAGCAAAGTGGCCTTTTTTATCGCAAAAATGCAGTATTTGACGTGTGCTAAACGGTTGTTAAAACTAATTAAAATAGCATAATCGTCGTCATATCTTGCTGGGCACAGTGAGGTGAACGCCCCTCTTGGAAATAATGAGCGGCGAAAGAAAGATTTACTCCTACTTTAGCACTTATAGTAGAATTACTTTTGTTTTTTCGCCTTTTCTTATTCCATTCTTCCTATTATAATGACACAGTTTCTACCCTCGGCTTCGGCCAAACAGACTCTACGCACTCCTTGGCTACGGCGCTTCGCGTGTCTAGCAGGAGTGCTCACGGTCGGCTTTAGTGGGCATGCCCAACGCATCGCACCAACTACTTCCCCGTTGCCTAGCCCACCCCTTCTCCGCGCCGCAGTGGCCCAGGTGGTCCCAGGAGCGGCGACCGCTGCCGCACAAGCCGTGACAATTCCTTCGTGGACGGGGGTAGCCTCGCTGCGTCAGAATCGCAGTCAGCATGCGGCCGTCGCGCTCGCCAATAACATTTACGTGTGGGGCGGCTACGTCCGCGGAGCCAACGGGGATGATGTACCGATTGAGCGCAGTAGCCTGGAAATTTATGATGCCGCCACCGACACGTGGCGGACGGGGGCGCCGTTGCCCCGCGTGACGCGGGGCCAAGCGGCCGCGGCCGGAACGGACGGTCGTATCTATAGTTTTGGCGGCGCCATCGGGCTTCGCTTCGCCGTCATCAGCAATTCCTACCAGTACACACCCAGCACCGATTCGTGGCGGGAAGTGGAGCGGATGCCGATTGGGCAATGGTTGGCCGAAGCTGCCACGGGCAATGATGGCCGCATCTACGTTTTCGGCAGCTACACGCAGATTTACTCGCCGGCTACCAACACCTGGGACGTGCTCGGGGGCATGCCAACGAGCCGCTATGGCCAAGTGGTGATCAAGGACAGCAATGGGCTTATGCATACCATCGGCGGCACCAATGGTACAGTTGCTCTAGCTACCCACGAAGTGTTCAACCCGGCCACCAACCGGTGGACGACGGCGGCGCCGCTCCCAGTGGCGCTCAATCAAGCAGGAGGCACCCTCGGGGCTGATGGCAACCTGTACGTGGTAGGCGGCAAGCAGAGCTTCCTCAATAATACGGCCCCCTTCTACAACACGGTGTACGTCTACTCGCCTACGACCAACTCGTGGCGCCAGGATACGAGCTTGCCAATAACGCTGGGGGAAACCAAAGCCGTCACGATAGGCAATGCCATCTACACCATCGCCGGGGTGAGTGGCATGCCCGCTTTCCTGCAAGAGAATCAAACCAGCGCGGTCTTCCGCGCCACCCTCTGCCAAGCGCCGGAGCTGACGTTGCCCCCGAATCAAGCGGTTTCGGCGGCGCCAGGTCAGTGTAGTGCGCGCGTGGCATTTGCCGCTTCGGCTACCAACCAAGCGACCCTCACTTATACCCTTCGCGATACGCCCATTACGTCACCCTACACCTTCCCGGTGGGCTCGACGGTCATTCAAGTGACGGCCAGCAACTGCGCGGGCTCCGTCAGTGCCCCCTTGGTCGTGACGGTGAGCGATTCCGAGGCGCCCACGGTGTTGGCCGCTGGCTTGCAAGCGGCCTTGGTTAACGGGACGCGCACGATTGAAGCTGGCGATATCGATTATGGTAGTTTCGACAACTGCGGCACGATTACGTCCATGACGTTGAGTAAGAGCACGTTTACCTGTGCTGATATCGGTCCCAATCCGGTAACACTGACCGTGACGGATAATGCCAATAACACCGCCTCGCAGACGGTGACCGTGCTCATCACCGACAACACGGCTCCGGTGGTGCTAGCGGCGGGCCTGCAAGTAAACTTGATCAACGGGACGCGCACCATTGAGGCCGCGGACATCGACTATGGCAGCTATGATGCGTGCGGCCGCATTGCCTCGCTGACGCTGAGCAAGACCACGTTTAGCTGTGCCAACGTGGGCCCGAACGACGTCACGCTGACCGTGCGCGACAACGCCGGCAATACTTCTTCGAAGACGGTGACGGTGCTCGTGACAGCGGATGCTACCTGTACGCCGTCGGCCCGGCCCAACACCACAGGCAGCTTGGCGCTAGCTGGTGAGGTCGGCAAGCTGCAGGTATACCCCAACCCGGCGACTACCGAGGCGACGCTGGTTTTCGAAGCCCAGCAAGCCGGGCGAGCACAAGTGCTGGTTTACAATTCGCTCGGCCGCCTGGTGGCCACGCTTTATGATGGCGTGGCGCAGGCCGGGCAGCGGTATGAGCGCACCCTACAGGGCGCGAGCTTGCCCGCGGGCCTCTACACTTGCCGCTTCCTCGGCCAAGGCAAGAGCGTCACCCAGCGCCTCATGCTCACGAAGTAAATGTTTCCGCTTACTAAGGCTGGGTAACCAGAAAGGCCTCCGAGGATTCCTCGGAGGCCTTTCTGGTTATACGGTCATCCTTTCCTCGACGGCCTCGGCAATGTCAATCTCCTCCATTGGGGGAACGGGGGCAAAGCGTGACTCGTGAAAGTTGGCCTCCGGAAAGCCGGGCGCTACGTCCGCGTTGTTGATCTCAACGAGCGTAATGCCGTAGCCGCGGTGGGTGTCGTACACGCCCCGCACAGTGTAAATGGGCCCGCGCTTAGGCGTCTGAATGTTCGGGTTCTGCACCAGCAGCAGCGTGAAGTCATCGTTGGTGCACACCACTTCCTGGCCCGGATGAAAGAGAGGCGGCTTCATAGTCCTACAAAGCTAGCGCTATTGCAGCTGCACTGCGAGGGAAGGGAAGAAGCCGCTACTAAGCCGACTCCTGCGTTCCTCTCCCCTCAGTACCCTACCCTTGCCTTGCGCCATTTCACCGGTTGCCATCCGGTCAATTCGCTGGAAACGGCTTTTTTGCTTTTTCCAGTCGCAACCCACAGCGCACGCGCCGTTCATCCAGTCAAAAAAGGGGGTATCCCCATGCGATGACCGGTTGAAAAAGGGAGTATCCCCTCTCGTCATCCGGTTAACTCTCCGGAGCAAACGTTCGTTTTAGTCGCCTATTCACGGCTGTTGACTAGCTAAAAGGGCTCTTTGCGTGGTGCAAGCCGTGTTTTTACGCTGGATCGGTAATTGAGCGTATCTCCTCCGGCGCAGACCCGAATAAAAATGTGATGCCATGCTGAAAACGAGGCGAACGTACCAAGCACAAAGAACCGGTCCTGTTAGGAGAAACGAATCGGCATGAGCCACTTCGCTAGCAACTCTGCTCATGCGCGGGTCGAACACGTTTTCGAGGCCAACGAGCATCGTATAAGAAAAACAGCGCGTTAGAGGGGGCAAGCAAAGGCAGGAGGTCAGTAAAAATGGGCTAGTCAAGAACCAGAAGCATTAAAGTCAACACAGATTGCTCCTTATTGGCGGTGGTCTTATAAGCCCTGGTTCTTCTGCTCGATTCAGTCACCTCCCTTGAAACGGCGTATTCTTGCTCAACCAGCGGGACTGCTGGGATCAGACTGACGAGCCCAAAAGGGCCGCAAGAAAAGAGGTTAAGTACTTTTCCCTGGAAGCTTGCCACATTGTCCCGCGTTTTGCTGCTTTTTGGCAGTTTACGAAGGCTCCTTTAAGTAATGATACAGCAGGCAAGCGAGAGAGGATAACACCCGCCCGCGCGTTTTCTGCGCAACTTGGCGCATCCCTGGCGGTTCTCTTTACCCCTAAGCACAACCACCCGCACGAACGAAGCGCCGCCGGTTGGGCCTCGCGCCAACCGTAGCCCCAACTCGTCTGCGTAGCGCTCGTACGTGCGAGCGTTCTTTTCCGCTCTCCCTTCTCAATTATGCCCACCACGCAGGCAGTCTTTCAGGCCTTTCCCTTTCTCGCCCAAATCGAACTGGTGTGGGACGAAGGCCGCCATCTGGCTACTCGCTACGAAGGCCAGGATACCGTCGTGTTGTACCACCTGCAAGGCGACTTCTTTGTCGAGATGTTTTACAATCAGGTTAACAACGTGCTGCACGAGAAGCTGCGCACTTTTACCAGTACCGTTTTCCTGGAACCGTACGCCACATACATCAACATGGACGATTTGACCCAGAAATAACTATTTGGTTCAGGCGCGCTAGTGAGGATCTTTGCCTTATGCCTCGTAAAGAAAATCTCCCCCAGATCGGCCTGAAGTTGTCGGTGACTGATTACACCTTGCTCCAAGCCGAAGCCGCCCGCGCGGGCGTACCAGTGAACACGTATGCCCGGCAGCTGGTGCTGACCCGGGGCCGCCAACCGCTAGCGGCGGAAGCGGCGGCCGTGCAGGCGCACTATCTGCCGCGGGAGGCCGTCCACAAGGAATTGCTCGACGAGTATTTTCAAGCCGCTCTGCAGGGCCAGCGGTTAGCAGAGCAGCAGCGCTACTTTCGCGAGCAGTTCCAGCTCATTCAGTTCTTTCTCTCGAAAGGCGAGCTGGCTCAGGCCGCAGAAGCGGCCGCCCAAGCCTTAGCCCGGCCTCAACTTCAAGTCGTGCTGCATGGGAAAACCATCCCTGCGCTGCCGCCGGATCCGTTGGCGGGTGCCCCGCTTTTATAAGAGTCGGTACTATACTACGGCATTTACGCGTATAAGTAACTAAACGTCAATATCTTGCAAGAATGTGCAACGAAAAAAAGACGATTTAGGGCCTAGAAATGCCGGGGATACTCCCTTTTTTCTCCGGAGCCAGCGAGGGGATACTCCCTTTTCGCTCCGGATGCACACAGGGGATACTCCTTTTTTGCTCCGGTCAACGCGCCGGGCGTAACTGGTTCGGCTGAACACAGCCTGAAAACGCGGTTTGCAGCCAATTGACCGGATGTTAACCGGAGGATTAGGGTGCCCCTACGGTGGGGATAGCCGTAGGCCCCGTCCCCTACTCCATTGCTTGCAGTACCCAGCGGTTTTGCCGCGTACAGACTAGTCCCACCCAGCCAAGAAGGTAGCACGCGTAATCCACAGCATAGAAGAAGCCCGAGTCTCGGGCAGCGTTGAAATACACCAGCGAGAGATGCAGTCCCAGGTGGAGGCCGGCATTGCCTTCGGGATCGGTACAGAGTTATATAGCGCCAGTAATCGTGCCTCCAGACTGAGGGCAGCAATTCAGGCGCGTAGGGCCAATCGAATAATAGCGATTGATGTGCACATAGAATCTATAGAAAGCAAAGGATAAAAGTAGGCGTAAAGACTATTTAGGTTCCTTAAGTTTGTTCTTCGTGTCGGTAGTATATTTTCTAATTAGCTTTTATCACTCTTCATTATCCTATGTTCGCATGACTCCGTAACGGAGGCAATTGAGAAGGAAAAGGGAGGAGTAAGATTCGTCGATTATGGGGCCATGATGAGCCCGTTAAACATGATAATCCCCTCTCTTTTCCGGGGCTACTTTGGACAGTTCCGTGAGGCTATCAAGCCTGTGTTAGGATAGCAAAAGATTCCCTGGAAATCCTTTTTCTCCCTTCTGTTCACTTTTGAGGTGGTCTAACTATACCGCACAGAAACAGGACGTATATTTCCTGAGTCATGAGCGCAAAAAGCAGCAAGTCCACGCCGGATAGACGGCGCA
>NZ_ATVL01000013.1:78250-157665 GCF_000420705.1 Hymenobacter norwichensis DSM 15439 | reverse complement strand
TTGTGGCTGTTGCAAAAGTCGATGCCCATTCAGGTCGGCCCCAGCGAAAGCTATTAGTTAACTGTTCAGTGGCCAGAAAGGGGCTGCTTACGTAGGGCTTTTTGCTACCTTCCAGACTTTTGCAACAGCCACATTTAGTTATAGGCGCAGCATTGGAATAAGGCAAAATTGCAATAGGATGTGGTACTAATTGGCACTTGTATTTTTTGCTAATCCGAGTGCTCCCTGGTAAGTATCTGTAGACTTGGCTAAAGGTTACCGCAGAACCTGCCCCAGGGCTAACGAGGCATTCAACAAGCAATGAGCGCCGACGGCTGCCCAACAGGAGCCGGTGCGTTCGCGCACCCACAACAAGAGGGTGCCCAAGACCAAGAAATACGCCAGTTCCCGCCCGCCCCCGTGGGTAGGCCAAAAGAGCGTCCGCAGCAGCGTGGCAACGGACTCAGGGGGTAAGGAGGACGGGTGACCCCACGCATAGAAGAACGCAAACACGGGCGGGAACGTAAGCACATGCCCCAGGGTAAAGAGCAGCACCCCGACCACGCCGCCCCAACTCGTCCGCGTACCCAGCAACGGCAGGGTGCGCGGAAATACCCGGCTCATGATGCCCAGCAGCGCCCCGCGGTAGAAGAGTTCTTCCACCAGCCCGGGCAGGGTGGCGACGGCCAGCAGCTGTGGCCACCCCCGCGTGGGCAGGATCGTAGGCGACGCGTAGGCTTGGACGAACAGGCCCCCAGCGACCACGAGAATAACGGGACCGACTACTCGGCTCGCGCCGGCCTGAGGTGCTTGCAGGCCCGCTTGCTGCGGCGTGCTCCAGCCCAGGCCATAGATGAGGAGCAACGACCACAGCAGGCCTGCTACTTTCGCCCCCCAGGCCACGGCAGGTTCCCCTGCGGCCGGACCCGTTGCCGTCAGTGCTGGAAACCAAAAGGCCCAGAGCGGACCATGCAGCAGAATGGGTAGGCTCATGTGGCCTACATACGCCAGCAGGATGGCCATCACGCGTTGGGGCGCTCGGGGCTGGGCCGCGGCGCAGAACAGGTAGCAGAGCAGGCCACACAAGAGGCCCCACCCGAGCAACGCGCTCAGAAAAGAAAGGGTATAATCGAGCACAGGAACCGAGAGATAAGGCACGAGCATAAACGCGGGTAGGCGTGAGAAAAAGCGGATGGCCGGTTATGCTGGTCGTGGGGTCCCGCCAAGGTGGTAACGCCGTACGATCCCTCTCCAACGACGGATCCCGGAATGCGGTATATACTTGCCCCCCTCACAACGCAACGCTCAAAAGAGCCTCTTAGGCTCCGTAACGTTTCTTAAACGGTGAATTACAGCTTGTAAAATAGGTTAGTGCGCGACTTTTGACCAGAGCACTGCCATACATTGCCTACGGGGCATATCCCAGCCCGATTGCCGGTCATGGCCTACCCCCGTCCATTGTAGAAAAGGGAAGCCGCCTGACTAAAGTCCCCTATACCACCTGCCATGTGAGCTTTGGCAACAGGTGCTACAAAAGACAACGCCCGACCACTGGCAAGGCTTTGTCGGACAAAAAGTGCACTTATTGGTTGCATCTGCCCTAGTGGCCTTTCTGCTGAAACTGTAAGTCACCGCTGAGTGAATCATGGGTAAGAATCGCCTCGTGCATCTGGCGCGCCTGGGCACCGGATTCCTCGGCTTTGCGCCGGAACAAGTCCGCGACGGCCGGTTGCTTCGCCTGCACAAAGTGTTTCTCCAGCGTACGGAGCAGCATGTGCGTCTCTTCCATCCCCCGCATGGCCTGGTAGAGAAACCCTTCCACCGACTGCGTGACTTCTCCCAGCAAGGCGCTCACCGTATAGGCATGGCCCGTGTGGCAGCGGTAGCGCAGCAGCTGGCCCTCGATGAGTTGCGTGAGCGCGCCGTGGCACTCCGGACAGGTAAACGAGGTGAGCTGGCCGTGGTCGATGACGCCTAACGAGAAGGCATTGCCCGCCTTGGCAATGGCCAACTCGAGCCCGAGCAGGTCCAGCTCCGCCTTGGTTACGCGAGGCTTCTTGGGGGCGGGCTCGGCTGTGAGCTGCACCAATAGCGAACCAAGTTGAGCCAGCGGCACAATGTGGTCGGCCGTGACAAACTCCAGCGCATTGGCCGGCATGGCGGGGGATTGCGCATCACGCGGGTCCTGCACGACGGCCAGCCCACCCAAGCGCTGCACCGACCAGAGGCCGGAAGTACCGTCGTCGAGGTAGCCGGTGAGCACCACGCCAATCACGCGCGGGCCGTAGCCGTAGCCGGCCGAGCGAAACAGCGCGTCGATGGAGGGCCGGAACCGGTTTTCCTTCGGGCCCCGCTTGACTAAGACCTTCTCATCTTCCAGCAGCATATGGTGGTCGGGTGGGGCCACGTAGATAGTGCCCGCCGCAAAGGCTTCGCCATCGACGGCATGCTTGACCGTGAGCGGGGTTACCCGGCCCAACACCTCCGGCAGGACGCTCTTGGAATCAGCCCCGATGTGCTGCACGATAAAGATAGGTGCCGGAAAGTCTGCCGGCAGGGTCTCGACCAGGGCCAGCAGCGCCGTAACGCCCCCGGCAGAAGCCCCAATTACAATAATATCACGGTGCGGTTTCGCGACCCTGGTTCGGGTGGGATGCGTTGCCATAAGCAAGGAAAAAAAGACGGGAATGAAGACGTTTCAAGGTAAGAGAGTAGGCTGCATTTGCGCAATAGCTCCTATCGCCTCCACGCATCTCCCCTTACGGGCCGCGGAGTAGCACGCAGCTACTGCCTCCAACTCCGCCGCTCGGGTAAACAACGGCCTTGCCCTGCGTGCTACGCTTCTGGCAACTGGCGCTGAAAGTGTAGCTGGAGCAGCGTATTGATCTTCTCGCGCGTGAGGGGCTTGCTGGCCAGCCCGGCGATGGGCAACTCATCGATGCGACTCAGGTCGCGCGAATCCATGGAGGTGGTCAGCACCACGATGACCGTGGCGGCCTGCTGAGCCGGTGGGAGTTTGCAAAAAGCTTCCAGAAAAGCAATGCCGCCCATGCCGGGCATGGCCACATCGAGCAGCAGCAGCGTGGGCACGTAGGGCGGGGGCTGGGTGAGCAAGGCTAATGCTTGCTCGCCGCTGGTGGCGACTTGAATCTGGGTGCTCACCTTGAGCTTGGTGAGTAAGTCCTCGTTAATAAAGTTGGTGGTCGCATCGTCATCGACGAGCAGAATGTGGGGCAGTGGATCCATAAGGGAAGGCAGGCGCTACGCGCGGGGCAAGGTAACAGTAAAGGTAGAGCCGGCGCCCAGCTGGCTTTCGACCGTAAGGGTACCGCCCGCGTTGTCCACGGCGCGCTTGATCAGGTACAGGCCCACACCCGAGCCTTCCACATGGGTGTGCAGGCGGCGGAACATGGTAAAGAGCTGGCTTTGCTGGTATTCGCTCAGCCCTAGGCCGTTGTCCTGCACGGCTAGGCGAAATTCCGTCGGGGTGCATTCGGTCCGGATCTGCACCACCGGCTGCCGATCAGGGGCGCGGTACTTGACAGCGTTGCTGAGCAGGTTGAAAAGCACGCTGCGCAGGTGCTTGGCCGAGAAGCGCACGTTCGCGCACGTCGCCACGTCAACGACCAGCTCGGCGCAACTGCTTTCCAGCAGCGGCAGCAGGTCCAACCGGACGTCTTCCAGGGCCTGGGGCACGTCCAGGTGCTCGATGGGTTGGCTGTACTGTCCCTGTTGCAAGTGCGACACGTCGGTGAGGTGGCCCACTGTCTGTTGAAAACGGGCGATGGCACCCTCCATCATGCCCACCAGACGCGGCACCATGGGCTCCTGGTCTACGGTAGGCAGATACTCGTGCAAGGCGTTGAGCAGCCCTTCAATGTTGGCAATGGGCGCTTTCAAATCGTGGGAAGCCGCGTACACAAACGAGTCCAAGTCGGCATTGGCACGCAACAATCGGGTGTTGGCATCCAGCAGTTCCTCGTTGGTGGCGAGCATCTCCTCGTTGGTAGCCGCTAGTTCCTCGTTCAAATTTTGCACTTGCTCGCGGGCCCGCACCTTCTCCGTCACATCCAGGATGAAAGCCAGGATGCCCTGTACTCGGTGGGCGTCATCGAAGAGGGGCTGGTAGATGAAATCGAGGTAGCTCGCCTCGGGCTGGCCCTGATCGGCATTGTCAAGTAAAATGGGGATGTCGCGGCCAACATACGGTTGGCCCGTGACATACACCTGGTCCAGCAGCCCGATGAACCCTTGCTCGATGACTTCGGGCAGCGCCTCCGCTACGGTGCGGTCCAGCTCAGCGCGCCCCGCCGTGAGTTGCTGGTAGGGCTCGTTGAAGAAGCTGAAGCGGTGCTCGGGCCCAGTGAGCGTGGCAATAGAGGCCGGCACCTGGGCCAGGATGCGGCGCAGCAGCTGCCGCTGCTCGCTCAGCTCGCGGGTGCGCTGCTGCACACGGGTTTCCAGCTCCGCATTCAGCTGCTCGACTTGCTGGCGACTGCGTACCTGCTCACTCACATCGTAGGTAAAGTCCATCACGCCATCGATGCGCCCCTGCACGTCGCGCAACGGGTGCAAGGAGATGTTGAGAAACACCTGCACCGGCTGCCCGTTGCCATGAAAGTCGAACCAGCCTTCCATTTCGCGCAGGTAGACCGGCTCCCCGGTCTGGTAGACCTGATCAAATAAGGCCACGACGCCCAGTTCGACGGACTCCGGGGTGCCTTCGCGAAACGGCTTGCCCAGAAACGAGCGGTGCGGGAACAAACTCTGGTAGGCGGGGTTGACGAACTGGTAGATATGGTCCGGCCCCTGGTAAACGGCAATGTAGGCGGGCATCTGCGTGAGCACCTCGCGGAAACGCTGGCGCTGCTGCTCGGCCACGGCGTGGGCCGCTTGCTCGGCGGCTTGACTCGCGCGCAAGCTTTCTTCCACGGGACTGCGGTCCTGGTCGGCCGTATCGGTGAAGCTCGCAATTAGTAGCTCCCCACTTCGGCGGGCGGCCACGTGGAAGTAGTTGTCGAAGCCATCGGCCTGGTAGTTGAAGCTGTAGCGGTCGGCCGCGCCGGTCTGGAACACCCGCCGGTAGAAGGCAAATACGCCGTTGGAGAAGGTATCGGGAAAGAGGGTGCGCATCGTGCTACCGGGCTCTTCCGCCAGGCCCGTCATGCGCTGGGCCGCCGGGTTGAGGTACGCCATGGCGAAATCATCTAGCTCACCCGCCGGACTGTAGAGAGGATGCAAGACATTGATGCCCGTCAGCGAGACGGCCAGCACATCATGCAGCAGCGTATCGGCGGCAACGGAAGAGGGGAGCGAATAGGACACAGCAGAACAGGTGCAGAAGGAGAACAGATCAAGCAGAACAGGCCGCGAAAATACGGGTAGGTTCTGAGCTCAGGTTTGATTCCTAGTAAGATACCCCATTCTACCGCAACGGCCACTGAACTCAAACGCAGTGGGGAGCCAGGGAATAATAGGGCAGCCGTTTTTTCCGGCTTGGTTCCACTACTTCCGGGGCTACCTGATACAACAACGCAAGCTGGCGTACGGCCTGCCGGCAGCGGGTCTTGACCGTGCCCAGCGGCAGGTCCAGATGCGCGGCAATTTCGGCCTGGGTGTAGCCTTGAAAGTAGTAGAGGTCGAGCACCACCCGTTGATCGGGCAAGAGCCAGCGTAAGTTGGCGCGCACGTCCAGATGCTCGGGCACGTAGGCCGGCGCCGGCCGCTGCGCTGCCACTGGGGCCTCTTCTAGTGGAGTGGTCCGGCCAGCGCCCCGCGTGCGAGCCGACCGTAGGTGATCCACGGCCTGATGGCGGCAAATGTTGACGGCCCAGGTGTAAAGCCGCCCGCGTCCGGCATCATACCTAGTAAAACTGGACCAGATCTTAAGTAGGCTTTCCTGCAGCACGTCCTGCGCTTCCTCATCCGTGGGAACCAGCAACCGGATGACCCGGTAGAGGATCCGGCCGTAGCGCTTATCAAATACACGCAGGGCTGCTTCTTCGCGGCGGTACAGGCGCTGCACTAACTCCGCCTCAAAATCAGAAACCAGCGTAACAGGAATAGAAGACATACAGGAAAGAATAGTCGGGTCGCTCATTTTTACCAGGGTCGGTTGAGCGATGGCAAACGACAAACGATAGGTAGCAAGGTATTGGCTCCCATACTGAGATTCGACAAGTCGATCCTTGATTTAGCTCAACAGTCTATAAGCCCCGGTCAACGTCCTTTTCACCCTGCCTAATCAGTCATTTCAGACGTTGAGCTAACGCGCTTTTATGCTATTCCTTCTTTATATAATTAGCGTGAAAACACACCCGATGTTCCTAAGTAAACTATTATCAATCACTGCATTAACATAACGCTTCAACCAGTTCCTGATTCTCATTCTATGCTTGTCACAATCGTAATGTCACAAAACTGCAGTGCTTGAGCAGCTACTATATGCTACCACAACTAGTGTTAAGCTCACAAAAGCAGGTTTACAACTAAATCCACACTCATATAATTATAGTATATTAATATAGTACCAGTCTCAGTTAGCCCGTGAGTGGCCTGGTGCTCGAATAGCGGGCGAGCGAGCTTTGCAGCACTACAAAGCTTCTCGGTTCTACCATCTGCCTTACCACACCTGTTATGTTAGCCTGCCTCCCTACCCCATCCACTCCCCTGCCCATCGTCTCGCACCTGTTCACACTCAGCACGCAGGATGTGGTGCCGGGCTACGCTACGATCGACGGCGACTACATTTCGCAGGAAGAAGGCGAAGAGGCCTTGCGCACCGGTATGGCCGTGCTGGTCGGTGGTCTATTTGTCGGGCTGGGCAGCTTCGCCTAAGTGCTAGTTGCGTTGCCCTGCCATACATAGCCCTTGAGAGCAGTCAGACAGAGTAAATGGTCCTGCCTGCCACTACTGACCGCTGTTACGGCAACTCAATAAAGAAACAAGTACCTTCTTGCTCCCGACTCTCCAGCCAGATGTGGCCCCCATGTAATTCCACGATTTGTTTGGCGATGAACAGCCCAAGGCCAGTCGTGGTCTCCCCCTGCAGACCTGCGCGCCGTGTCGGGTTGAACTTGTCGAATAAATGCGCGTGTAGTCTGCTGGGAATCCCGATGCCCGTGTCCTGCACCGCGAAACGGATCTTGCCCTTCTCCTGGGTAAGGCGCAGGGTGATGGTACCACCTGCGGGAGTAAATTTGAGGGCGTTACTGAGTAAGTTGTCGAGCACCCGGCCAAACTTCTCCGCATGCAGGCGGCCATACACCTGAGCTGGTGGTAAGTCCAGGTTCAACCGAACTCCTTGCCCTTCACCCGTCAGGTGGTGCTTCGCCAGTCGAGCCGTCAAGTATGTGCTTAAATCCGTGGGCTGCTTATCTAAGCCGTGTTCGTCCAGATCCCCCACATACAGCACGTCCTGCAGCAGGCTGGTGGCGTGGGCGCAAGCAGACTGGATCAATCCCAGGTAATGCACCATTTCGGGCGCCGGCGGCCCTGCCCCGCTGCGACTGGCCACCTCACGCTGCAGCAGGTCCACGAGCAATTCGATCTGGGCGATGGGCGCCTTGATGTCGTGGGTCGCCAGTTGTAGAATGGTTTCCTGAGCATCATAGACCCGCTGGAGGTTATCCTCCAGCTTCTTGCGGGCGGAAATATCTTCCAGGATGGTGTAGCCGAGTTCCGCTCCCTCATCGGGAAAAAGCACCGACGTGACTTGGCACCAGAACGAAGAACCATCTGCCCGAACCAAGCACGTTTCTAAAGCGAAATTGGGCAGCTTGTGCGTCCACAGACGTTGCTGGAGTTCCTGCCAGTCGGCCCGGTGATTAGGGTGGCTAAACTCCAGGATTGTGCGCCCCACCAGCTGCTCGGGGCGAGAGTAGCCGAGCATATTCACGACGGCCTGATTTACCTGCCGGATTGTGAGGTCGGGGTCGATGATTTTCTGACCCAGCGGCGAGTTTTCAAACACCGTGCGGAAGCGAACCTGGCTTTGCGCATAGGTGTCTTGTTGCGGGTCGGTCGTTGTAGTGCTTTGCCCTTGCCGGAGCAACTCATTCTCTTCCCGCAAGGCGGCATTTTCCGCGGCGAACGGATTGGTTTGGGCGGCCGAGTTGGGGGCTGGAAGCATGCGCGCAAACTTAAATATACCACCCTAGTCAAGAAAGCACTGAGGATGCCTGCTTAACTCCGCTCCAATAAGCGACGCTCACGAAAGATTCATTTAATCAAGCTTGTTCCTTACTCCTTGGCCAGCGTACTCGTAGCGTGCGGTAAGTGCACGAAAAAAGTGGTTCCAGCACCTAACTGGCTGTGCACTTCCAAACGCCCCCCAGCATTATCAACCATGCGCTTGACCATGAACAGACCAATACCTGTCCCCTCAACATGCGTGTGAAAGCGCTGAAACATGGTGAAGAGCTGGGGCAAGTGCCGCGACTCAATTCCTAACCCATTATCGTGCACCTCTAACACCGTGTAGCCCGTTCGCACGTGGGCCCGCACATCCACATGCAGCGAACGGTCGGGGGAGCGGTACTTGAGGGCGTTACTGAGCAGATTATACACCACACTGCGCAGATTTTTTTCCGAGAAACGCACGGGCGGTAAGTCACTCACGTCCACGAGCAGTCGCACGTCCGTTTCTTGGATAAGTGGGGCCAAATCCTGTCGCACGTCCTCCACCACCGTAGCTAACGACACCGCCTGGGTAGCCGGAGCGTATTCCTTTTGCAGTTTGGATACTTCCGTCAGGTGCTCGATCGTGCGCTTGAAGCGCTCTATGGCCTCTTGCATAAGATGTAAGGCCGGGCCCACATTGCCTTGCTCGACCACCTCAGTTGGCAATTCATCGCGGAGCAAGTAAAGCAAGCCTTCGATGTTGGAGATGGGGGCTTTTAAGTCATGCGAGGCTGTGTAGATGAAGTTATCCAAGTCTGCATTGGTGCGCAGGAGTTGCTCATTACGAGTCTGCAATTCCTGCTCAGCGAGTTGCTGTTCATGCACATCGATGACAGTGCCGACGATGCCAGCGTATTCGCCGGCTTCAGTGAAATGAGGTAAGCCCGTATCAATAGCCCACCGATACTCCCCATCGCGGCGGCGCAATCGGTAGAGGTAATGAAATGGTACGCGCCGGGTGTTGGCATCGAGAAAGGTTTGCCCCGCTTCCTGAGCATCATCAGGGTGCACGGCAGTGGTCCAGCCCACGCCGAGCGCTTCGGCTTCCGTTTGGCCCGTGAACTGGTACCACTGTGCATTTAGGTAGGTGCATTGCCCGTTCGGGTCCGTTACCCAGAGCATGGCCGGCGCGGCGTTGGCCATCAGGCGAAAGCTCTCCTCGCGTTGCTGGCGGACTCGCACTCGGTCGGCTACGTCGTAGGCAAAAGTGGAGATACCCACAATCTCACCGTTCTCGCGGTAGGCTTGGTAAGTGAAGGTGAAGTACATCTGCTTCGGCGGGCCTGCCGGCTGAGCAATGAGCAAGGGAAGTTCGTAGCCGTAGTACGTTTCGCCGGTTTGGTACACCCGGTCCAGCAGGGCCACTACGCCACTGTCAACCGTCTCCGGCAGCACCTCCGCTACCGGGCGACCCAAGAATTCGCGGCCAGGGAAGAAAGAAAGGTAGGCGGCGTTAGCGTACTCGTAGCGGTGCTCGGGCCCCCGTTGAATGCAGATAGCGGCGGGGGTCTCTTCGAAAATCTGGTAGAGTTGGGCACGCTGCTCTGCTTGGCGCTGCACAGCGGCCAGTGCCTCCTGCGTGCGCTGCTGCACGCGGACTTCCAGTTCCTGGTTGAGTTGCTGCAACTCCTGCTGCGCTACGCTCAACGCGGTGTTGGCCTCTTGGTACTCCTCGTTGCTGGCTCGTAGTTCTTCGTTGAGGGTAGCCAACTCTTCATTGAGGGTTTGTACCTGCTGGCGGGCTAGTACTTGCTCCGTTACTTCGAACGCCGAACACAAAATGCCGGTAATGCGCTCCGACCCTTCATAGATGGGTTGGTAGGTGATGTTGAAATAGCCTTGGTAGGCTTGTTGAGGCTGGTCGATACGCACCAGTATCTCCTGCAGCGAAACAGTTCGGCCAGTCGTCAGCACATCGGTAAAGATCTGCTCGAAGCCCTGGCCGGCTAGGTCTGGTAGGGCCTCAAAATGCGGGCGCCCCACCACTTGGTCCAGAGGCCGACCCCAAATATTGCCCATGCGCGCATTCGCCCATTCCAGTACAAAGGTGGGGCCGCGCAGTAGGCCCATGGCCACCGGCGCTTCTTGATAGACGCGCTGCAACTCGGTGCGCTGTAACTCCGCCACGGCGCGGGCCGCCTGTTCACTAACCTGACTCTCGTATAGTTGCCTCTCCGCTAAGCGGCGGGCGGTAATATCCTGCACGGATTGGAGAATGAACTGTACCTGCCCCTGCGCATCAAGCACCGGTGTGTGGCGCGGCTGCCAATGGCGCTCTACGAACCGGCCGGGCCGGGCCGGGTCGGGCACGTCGTAATGCTGCGGGGCCATCTCGTGCGGCTGTTTGGTGGCCAGCACCTGCTCGAGCGAGGCGCGCACATTGGCCACGGCATTGGCCTCCGGCGTCTCGGGGTTGTCCGGGAAGGCGTCAAAGATGTGCTGTCCCACCAGGACGTCCCGCTCGGTGAGGGTCGCGGCTAGGTAGTCATCGCTGGCACCTACAATCACCCAATCCGGGGAGAGCAACAAAGTGGCACCGGGCTGGGCGTTGAACACCGGCAGCAAGTCGAGCGAGGAAACAGGCATCGATACAGCGATAAGTATAGAACAGGAGCGTCCCGAAGTAGCAAGTACGTTACTCTCGTCTTGCAAAATGGGTTATAGGAATCTAACTCAAACTCACAGGTTGAGGAATTAGGCACCGCCCATTTAGTCATAAGTTTCAGGTCCTATGCCCTCTCCTGCCAACTCCTTAACAAAGCGGCTTAAAAACTGGGTCAAGAAGTAGGGCCAGAAAAAAAGCGAGATTTATCTTTCTGGCCCTAGCTTTATGGACTAGCAATAACTATTTCTTTCCTGATCAAACCATCGGCTATCAGATTAAGCAGTTATTCCATTTTACAACCGAAGTAGAACCTCTTTTGCCTAGGTTGCGGAGTGAATTGGTGAGTCGGCAATTATACTCTGGGTAATAGATACGCCTGTTCTATGGAAATTGTGCGTGGTTCTCCCAACAGGTGATTTACCCAAGCTAAAGCAATGGTAACCTCCGCAATTAGCACGTCATTGGTGCGCCGGATTTTGGAATTAGCTTGCCCTTCTTGAGCGGATTGATGAATGGCAAGATCGGTCTCTAAGCTCGCCTTAATGCGCCGTAATTCAGATTCAGATGGCATGTTAGTAGGCATACAACAAAAGAAAATAAGTGTAAACGAATTTTAGGTTGGTCAAATGGGACTTTGCTTCCGAATGAAAATAATAGCTACTTAAGCTTCTCCCTCATGTTGTTGTCGAAATAACGAGTACGCTGTTTAAGCTTATACACTCCGGCTTGACCATAGACAATTTCTTCATAGGGCATACCATCTTTCAGATATTCCACATACAAGGAAGGATACCCATGGTACTGGTCAACTTCCATGTCTAGGCTAACGATGTAGTCGTAAGGGATTCTGAGGAACTGATTGCAGTGCACGACGGTGTAATCTGGATTATCGCGGCGAGTGTCGTTATTCCAATGCAGAATGTCCCAGTTGCCATGCTTGTCAAAAATGGCTTCACCGCTGCCACCCTGTGAGATGAGTTCAAGGCCGTTTTCGTAAAAATCCCAGAATTCGCCCTTAAACCAAGAGCTCATCTGTCCAGCGGGAGTATCACGCACCTCAGGAAAAGACCTGTCTTCGACGTTGCGCACAATGATATTATGGTACTTGAATCGTATCCACGGCTCATAAGCGGCATGCTCCCACTCGCTTTGATGCACTGTGCGCTGTAGCTTCTTCTTCATTTTACTGCGAAGGGCTAGGTTTCTTTTGAGCTTCGCAGCACTGCTCTGCTTCCGAACTGCCTTGGCTCCTACAGACGGATGCTCGTAAGTGAGAATCTTCCCTATCTCTTCAATCTTAGGTGTAGGTAACGAGCTAATATGATTCAGTAGGTCGTGAAAGTCAATGATATGCCGACTATTGTTGAATTCAAGTAGCTGCTTAGTATCAAAAACAGGATAGCTTTTCTGCTTCCTTCCCAGAATTAAGACGAAAAGTTGGTCATAGTCTTTGGCAAGGCCTTTGGCGATAAAGCTTTCAACCGTGTTCTGAATCTTTTTAGTGGCTTTTGTGGAAGTAACTTGAAAAGCAACTCGGTTAAACTGGTCACCAAGGTCAATGGCAGGAAAGTTCTTTTGTACAATGTTGACATTGTGCAGTTTGTAATTGTATATAGTGTTCAATAGCACACATATTGTGTGTTCGGAAAATATATTCGCATCATATAAATTGAGCGAGTTTAGATTGGAAATTTGGGCCTCCCAGCGTGCCAGTTCGTTTACAATCTTCTTAATTTCAATCTCTCGTTTGTTCATCTGAAATAGCCGTTGTATTACTATGAAGTCGTGTAAAACGAAGCTGTTATTAGCACTTTGTCCTGCAAACAGCAAGTTATCTAACCGTTAAAAAGCGTCTGGTAATCATCCGCAGTTGAGCGAGATGTGATGATGCACAGCCGAGCATGTCTGAAAAGAATGCTTTGTAACCTTATAACTTCTGTACAAATTACGTTTTCTGTTTATGAGCCCATTTGCACTTGAATCCATTATTAGAAGACTCATCGATTCTAAGCGTGAAGGCGAGTACTGGGATTTTAAGGTTAAACACCACGAGAACAAGGCCGACTTCCTGCACGATTTAATCTGCCTAGCGAACTCACTATATCAGGGCAACCGGTATTTGATTTTTGGGGTCGACGACCCCGCTAAGGGAGCTAATATCATAGGCCTACAGCCAGGGGAATCTGGGCGGAAAAGCCAAGCTAATTACATCGATTTCATTAGGAATCAGACTTTTGCTGGTGGGTATCGACCTGAGATCGAATTAATAAACCTGGTGTTAGATGGAAAGGATATTGACGTGCTAGTCATTTTTGACAATCCATTCAAGCCTTATCTGCTGACAGAAGACTATCTGGATAAGGGCCGGAAGATAAAGGCTCAATATGTGTATACCCGTGTAGGGGACAGCAACACGCCTCAGAATCAGTCAGCCGAATTATTCCAAGTCGAAAAGATGTGGCGTCAGCGATTGGGACTTGATATGCTACCCGTTGAGCGCATGAAGCATTTGCTAGGTAAGCCTGAAGAATGGTTCAAAGACTTAGGCAATAAGCATTATGCCTATCACGAGAACTTCCCTGATTATCGAATCAAGTTTTCAGAACCAAAGCCCTTTTGGGAGCCATACAGTTACTTTTTCACCAATAAGAAGTCTTTTCTCGGCACGGCTACCTTCAAGTTGAACTCGACAACATTGTTTGAGCTAGAGTATATATACTTGGATGAAATGAGGCTCATGGTGCCAGGCCCTAATGTCGATTACGTCGAATTGCCGAGCCGAGAACTACGTTACTATTTCTATGATGCAAGCTCAGCCGAGGGACGTTTTCTATTGTTTTTGGCTGATGGGCGCCCTGTACTGGAATCTAGGGGAACGACTTCTCCCTTCTTGGTTTTCAAAAACGGATCAGACCAGCAGGAATTCAATGAATTCTTAATTGCCAACGCGACATTATTTGAGCAGGCGCAACCCGGATGGGCAGCCCAACATGCAGTGCAGGCTATGCAGAAAGAAGCAAAAAATACCGTTATCAACCCCCTTGATATTGGCAAAATAGCCGTGGTATATAAAGCATGGCGACAGCAGGCGTCACAAGGTTAGTGAGTAAGTTCTACTGTGGGCTACAACAGTAACCTTGGTTGAAAGTATGGTTTAAAAATTTTGTTGCTAATTGATTGATGATGTCGGAAACGTCACGTTGCTAGCGCCTTGCCGCACCGTACGAAGGGCTGAAAAGTGTCTCTATCTTATGGGTACTTCGTCCGCCGGATACATGTACCGCTCGGTAGTTGTACCTTCCTCTATATCCTGGTCATAGCTCCGGGAACGCGTCAATCTTTTCTCCACATGCAACACCGGTTCGAAACGACGTAACTGGGACAGCGCCTTAGCGGATGCTACGACCAGCCAGCCCTCCCCTGCTTCGCTCTTGGTATGCGGAGGGGGCATGGCCACGTTACCGCTTATCCAGTAGACGGACTCCACTAATAGTTCGCCATCTTGGTTTTGCCACCCAAACAGCTTGTCAGGCGAGGGCTGCCAGCCTAACGCTTTTGCCAGCGCCGGATTAAAAGCAAGCCAAGCTGATTGCCGGGTAAAAATGTTAACCTGCGCCCGACCAATAATGAGGGCGCCAGTGCGGGGCTGCAGGTCATGATAGACATCGGTAGGGCAATTGAAGACTAGGTTAAGGCTTATCAGTTCCTCATCAGATTCTTTTTCCGCCGTCAGTTGACACTGATACTCCTCAGTAGCGGCATTCCAGTCCAAACTATGCAGGTACGTAGCCTCTCCGATGACCAGCCAGCTTGGTCGATACACTGGCAGGGATGTGACGCGAAGCTGCTCGGCATCCGCTACCTGACTGACCCATTCCTTAGCTAAGTGCCCATAATACTCACGTTGCAGCGACTGAACGCAAGCCGGCTTGGGCACCTGGGAGAAGGCATAAGCCTGATAGTCGGGCAGAAGCAACTCAGGGACAGTTTCGGCGGCGAGCGGCACAACCCCTGCATCCAGCAACTCCGTTACCACGTGTAGCAGAGCTCGCCGCGCGGTCGCCACCCGGGGCCAAGTCAGTTTGTATTTCAGCCTAGTGGACCGCAATTGGATGCCCAATGTTTGCTGATACTCGTCGGTCCAGCGGGCTGGGTCATCAAGTTCGGCCATGATGATGCTTGCCCGATGGTACAGGGCAGCGGGCCTTAAGCTGGCCTGGTTCGCCAGCTGAGCAAGAGCATCTTCGTATGGTCTCACCAAATGGGAGACATCTTTCCCCTTTAGCGTGCTTGGTCCTGGTTCGGCAAATTGCAAACGATACGTGGCTGGTAAGGGCTTTGCCGCAATAGCAGGCAAGGGCGCGCCCATGGCCTTTAGCAGCTGCCGGGCAGCTTGTCGCAACTGATAATTACGGGCGACCGCAAGCGTCGTAAGGACCGGTGTAAACTCCGCATAGGTCGCAGCTACCCGCGTAGGCACCCGCAGCAGCACCTCCAAAAAGAGCTCGGCTTTTGGTTCCGAGCCCGTGCTCAGGCTGTGCAAGTGCTGCACTGCCTCTACATGGCCCTGCTCGACCAGTTCTGCGAGTTGCTGGCGTGCGGGCTGGCTAACGGCGGCCATGGGTGAATCGGCCATATACGTCAGCAGTTCCACCAGCGCCTGACCAAGGGTCGCGGGGCTGGCTTGCAGGTCAGGTAGATTAGGAGCGGGCGCACTGTTGCCTAAGAGACGCTGCACGTAGCTGAATACCTCATCCCAGATTACTTCCAAACTAAAGTCGGCCCTTAATACCGGCAGAATTTCGTCTAGGCTTTCAATGTAGAGATTGGGATAGCCGCTCTCAATTAAATCCTGCGTAAAAGTAGCAAACGCCCGCTCCCGGCCCTGCACTGGCTCAAATTGCTGCATAATCTGGAACGCATGTAGGCGGCTACCTTTGCCATGTCCTTTCATCCAGCTGGTCGGACTGGAAGCCGCTACGGCCCGCTCGGCGAGCTGCAGGCCTAACGCGTGGTTTCCAAGCTGCTTGGCCAGCTTACTAAGCGTGCTGTAACCAAGGCCCCGGTAATGGTCGTTTTGTAGGCGGTCGGCTATTGTGCTCAGTTGCTCGGCCGTCAACGCAGGTGCTAGTTGGTGCAGTACCGGGCTCCAATCGAACCAGGAATTAGCGCGGTCTTCCTGCGCCAGCAGGTCCAGCAGGTCGTCGTAGCTGCTCACGCGAGCGAGCACCTCAACCTCGTTTATCTTTTGGTACTCTGGCTGCACGGTGAGCACGTTGGAAGGCGACGCGTTGTCATCCTGGCTGGTGGCAGCAGGCAGCGCAAATGCCGGGTAGTAATCGGTTATTTCGTGACCCTTTGTAGTTACGAAATCCTCTGCCTCCTTGAGCAGCCCGCGGCGCGTTTCCGATAAGGCGCGGCACATGATGCTATCCAGCAGAAATGGTAAGTGCGTATCGAACAGACTAGCGCCCAGCAGTGTGTAGCCTTTTTCCAGCAGCCTGCGCAACAGCCGATAGCGCTCCTCTTGGTCATGCCACAGCACAATCGTGCTGTAGAAGTGTACCCCGTCTGCGTATTCCTGCGCCGTCGC
The DNA here is from genome assembly GCF_000420705.1 of Hymenobacter norwichensis DSM 15439. Classification (GTDB taxonomy): domain Bacteria; phylum Bacteroidota; class Bacteroidia; order Cytophagales; family Hymenobacteraceae; genus Hymenobacter; species Hymenobacter norwichensis. The sequence continues at coordinate 141,307 of NZ_ATVL01000013.1, read as the reverse complement.
TGCTTGGTCGAGGTAGGCTAGCAGGAACATGACGAGCCCATCCTTAAAGTCCAGCAGGCCATGCTGCAGCTGCCACTTGAGTTGCCGGAGGCCACTGGCCAAATTCCAGGCAAAGGTGGCCTCTAGCACGCTGGCGGCCGCTTCCCAAAGCGTGCCGCCTTCGGTCGTATCGCGCACGAAGGGTAGTTGCCCCAGAAACCAGCTCAGTCGTTCAGGAGCCTGCGCAGGCTGCTGCTGATTTACCTGTCGCAGCCAGCTCAGCCAGGTATTGAGTTGGAAGTCCTTGCGGTAGCCGACGCCAATGGACTGCTGCAGAGCCTGCCGCAGCCAGTGCTCGGCGCGGGCCGGATTGCCGGCTGCCGCCCAAGATTGAGCCTGCGCCTGGCATTCTCTAACTCGGGCATCCACATCCTGCCCGTCGAGCATCGTCTTTTCCAGCCCTTCTAGGCGCTGACTGACCACAACCGGGTCGTAGCTGTGCTCCAGCAGCGCCATCAGTAGGCTGCGCTGTACGGTTGCAGGCCACCACTGGGGGCAGTCAGCAACCTCTTGGTCTACTAGCTTCTGCAATTCGACCAGCGCGTGCGAGCCGTGAACGGCTACGATCTGCACCAGAAAATCGAAGTAAGCTCCGCGCAGAATCAGGAGGCGGTAAGCGTAGCGCTGCCGGTGGTGCACCAGCCCGTAAAAGGCTTGTACCAGCGGCCGCAGGCGCTGGTACAAGCCTTTTGTCGCTATCCGTTGGCCAGCGAGCCCTTCAGCCCATAGCTCTGCCAGTAGCGCTAGTCGCCGCTGAAAATTCACTACGGGTTCCTCATCTGACCCAGAAGGAGCAGCCGGTACTGCCACCAGCGTAGATACCCCCTGCCCACTGAGCCAGCGCAGTTTCTGCAGTAGAATAAACGGCCAGAATTCTGCTAGCGTCTTATCCCAAGCATCCAAGTCCCGGCCAGTTAGGAGGAACGAAGGAACACCTGTCAGCCACTGGCTGAACGAGGCAGGGTCTTCATTTACCTGATAAAGCAAGTCGGCTACATATATCCGAGACGCTCCTCGCAGCCGGTCAATCGAAAACTCCGCCAGCAGCATCGCTAGGTAGTGAGCGGCCCGGGGCTGGTCGCCGTCAGCCAAGCACTGTGTAATGGCGGCTTGTAGCACCTCGAAAAAGTACTGCATCTGCCGCTCGTGAGGTGGGCGGAACTCAGCCAGCACCACTTCTAACTGCTCCCAGTACCGCACGTTGACCAGCCGGGTGGCCAATTCCTGTAGCAGGGAAAGCCGCAGGTTAACGGTCCACTCGGCGGCTGAGCGACGCAGACCGGTTTCATCGAGCACCTTGATATTGTTCAGCCGGGTTAGCAGCCGGGGTAATTCTTGGAAGTGCACTGCCACTTCCACCCACCGTGCCAGCGTTCGTTCAGTAACGTCCTCATCGTGGCCATTTTCGATGATGATAGCTTTCTCCTGTACCATCGCTGGCTCGGCTAGGCTCAGCAGCATGGCGGCTTCTGGGTGGTCACCGGTATCGTAGAATACCCGGGCTGCGTAGAGGCTGAAGGCGTCACTTTCCCGCAGGGTACGGCCCTCTCGTAGGTACTGTCGGGCACGGGCCGGCTGCCCCAACTGTATCAGGTCGTCAACAAAATTGGATGGGTCTACCATCCGCAGGCGGCTCTCCAGCTCGGCATATATCAAGACGTAGCGCGTCAGGGCTACGACGTCCTGAGTTTGCCCGGCAACCTCCAAGCCCAGCCGGATATCGCGCCGGATGTCGGCCACCGGCCGGAAGCGCAGTAGTTGGTTCCCAAAGTGGGCGGGAGTAGCTAAGCGCTGAAACTGTGCGAAGTCCCCAGCCCGAAACCAGTGCCCTAGGGCCAACCAGTCTGGCTCGGCCTTCGAGACTTCGTAGTACGTGGCCAGCTGCCGATGGAAAGCAGCTTCCACGGTGGTGTCGGGCCGGCCAGTCAGTGGATCCAGCGTGGTCTGCTGGATTAGAAACTGCCGGAAAGAGTTGTGGAAAAAGGTCCAGCCGTCGCCTACGATGTAGAAGAGCACCTTGGTTTTATCGACCAGCGTTTGGAGTAGCGCCTTCTTAACCGGCCATTCCCGCACAAAATCCAAGTTGATAGAACCTGTGATGTGCGCCAGCAGGCCTAGCAGGTACACAAGTTTCGGCTTCGGCTTAATAGCCTTCCATATTTTTCGGTAGTAGACCTCGATGTTGCCGTCGATACGCCCGAAGCCAACTAAGGCCTTATCCCGGTCCGCCGCCTTCCGGATTCTCTCCAGCAGGTAAGCCAAATACAGCGGGTGGCCCTGCGACTTATGGAGGATAAGTCGCTGCTGCTCAGAAGTTAGTGCAGGGTGCAGGTCTGCAGCTTCAATGAAGCTCAGTACCTCCCGGCGGTTCAGCGGTTCGATGGTTACAGCACGTTCCTCGTCCCGCCAACTTGCCTGAATTTCCTCACTAATGTCCGTTAGCTCAAACGACTGGCTACCTAGGACTATATATACTCCGTCAGGCAATGTCGCTGGCAGGGGCAATTCGTCCAACAGGCTATGCGCCGCTTTGGTATACTCCCGGGGCACATGGTCGAGCCCGTCGATAAGCAGGATGGTGCGCCGTCCATCCCGTGCAAAGTCTTCGCCCAACAGCCGCAGCTGCTCGTAGAATACCCCCCGTAGGAAAGCCAAATTCGGGTATGGCAGCACATCACGAGGGTAGATACCCTCGGTTTTAATCTGAAAGACCAAATCGAAGAAGAAAGCTGTAGAATCGCCCCGAGCGTGGTAATTCTTCTCCGGATTGTTGAAATCAAAAGCGAAGTAGCGAATGATTCGCTCCAAAAGGAAGCGCGTCCGTCGTTCATCTGCCCACTGCGTGAGTAGCGTTGACTTGCCTGCTCCCGGCGTACCGGTCAAAAATAGATAACCACCCGAGTGGGCAGCTAGCTTTGCTTCCAGTTGCGCGATGGTGCCACGAATAGGCTGATATCTGGCTTTATCGACAAACAACTCGTGAGTGAATGTTGTCTCGAAGCGCGCTTGCCAGCCTAGTGCCGAAATAAGATGGCTTCGGGTTAGCTGCACCAGCCGGTCGGGGTGGCCTACACTTTCCAGCAGGTAGGAGCGAAAATCGTCCAGGTCGCCGTCCAGCTGATTGTACCCGGCCCGGACGACGCTGAAATCCTTGGGTTGATAGGCTGGCACAAACATAAAGTGCGCCGCAAACTCTTCGAACTCTGCCCAACTGACCTTGCTGGCCTGGGCCAGCCGGGTCAGTATGGGTTGCCATTTGGCCGGCACGAGCTGCCGGTTTTGCAGGGGTTGCCAAGCTTCGACAAAGAATGCCGCGGTAGAACCGATAACGGCTTTTTGGTGCGTAATCCTATCGTTGCTGGTCAGGCGCTTATTCGTGAGCAGGTGTGCGAGTACCTGCTTATGTTCCGGCTGATATTTGGTGCGCAATCCCTGCCAGCTGCGCACCAGCAAAGGTAGCAGTTGACTGAAGGCACTCAGCGAGATGGCGGCTCCGGCAATAGTCCATTTGACCTGATAGGCAAAAACTGTCGTCTTAGTGGCGTAGAGAATGTCATCTAACTGCTGGGCCTCTGGGTCGGCCACTCGGACCCACTCTAGGGAGTTGTGCAGCAACTGCCGGTAAGCCAGCCAGGCAAACTCGCCAAATTGCGGTAGAAAGCCCCCGATAGCTTGCCGTTCGCCTTTCGCTGATACTGATTTGTGCATACGGCAGTCTTTAACGCACTACTACTCACGTTGCAATTATAGCAGTTTCAAGACCAGTGTACACTTTTCAGGGCGAGTGCGTAGAGGCCAAGATGCCCCTTTATTCCCTTGATTTACGCGAGAAAATCGCCGCCGCGTGCCAGCAGCCGGAATGACCGTAGCACGAGGTGGCGGCACAATTCGGTGTGAGTCTCTCGTTTGTGGCTAAGCTCTCGCGCTGCCCGAATGCGGACCGGCAGGACTGGTTCCTCACGCAGGTGTAGTGGCAACCAGACGCGACGCTTGCCGAGCTACGAGAGGCGCTAACGGCCCATACTGGGCGGCCCGTTTTCCAAGGCGTGGTGTGGCGAGTGCTAAACGAGCAGGGCTGGCGGCGCAAAAAAGCGTGCACGCGGCGGAGCGCGACACGGAGTGGGGGCGCCTACTCCGGCATCAGCACTTAAAATAGGTGGCCGTGTGCCAGGGTGTGCACCGGTTTTACTTCCTTAACAAGACGGGTCTGCAGCTGGATTATACGCGGCGCTTCTCCCGCGCCCGCGGCAGCCAGCGTGTACGCCAAGGTGTATCACTGCGGCGCGGCCGGGCACTGACGCTGATCAGAGCGTTGGGCGTGGGCGGACTGCGCGGCATGCAGGTGCTGGAAGGGGCGCTGACCAAGCGTAGTTTTGCCTTCTATCTAGCTCGCGTGCTGGCGCCAGAGTTGTGTCGTGGCGGCTCCTACTCGACAACCTGTAGGTGCATCACTTGGCCGGCGTGGAGCAGGAACTTGCCCAGCGCGGCGTCGAGCTGTGGTTTCTGCCGCTCTACTCTCCCAACTTCTCCCCCGTCGAGCAAGCTCAAAATCAAGTTACGCGAGGCTCAGGTCCGCACCCAAGAAGCATTGGAACTGGCTCTGCGTATATCGCGATCGACTGGATACCAGCGACGATGCTAAAGCTTGGTTTCGCTACTGCCGATACCATGTACACCAATCATGAAATTGCTATACCACCTACTACCAAGATATATTAAAGGCCATATTTAGGGGAAGCGTACACCTTCGATTGAATGTACTGCTGTATAGAGAGTATATATTAAGCTTATACAACTAAGTTCTCCGAGCTAGAGTCATTTCTTGTGGACAAATAAACTCTAACTGAACCCCATTTTCAGTTAAAGCTACACGATCATGATACCAGTCAGAGTCCGTAGCGTTAACAATAGGTGGGTTTGCATGATGAGCACGTGCTGCTGCTACAAATTTACGGTCAGAAGGGTCAAAAGAAATAAGCCTAGGATCAGATGGAAAATCTGTAAAGTTTCCATCTATAGATACAAGCAGATGCACGAGAGAACAATGAGCTGAATTGGTGTGATTACGTAGAGCCCATAGCAAGAAAGCATCACCTAACCCTGGCTGCCCAGAAGTATTCAACTTGTTTTGATATTCACGTAGAATTAAAAAATTGTCATCAAGGACCAATATTTCAGCGCTTTGCAATTGAAGAATGCGGGCTATAGCAGCACGTACACATTCCGGCCCCGCACTTGACGCATTATTGGCAGTCAATGGTACATTCGTATCAATTATGAAATACATGCTCTATGACGACTGAGATATTTTACGCCGCATTTGTGCATCCATCATTGCCGCAGCATCAGCGAATGGATCACCAAAGAAACCAACTGGCCAATTGCTAATATTTCCGTAATCGTCCAGCGCTAATGGAGTGAGCTTAGATCGGCCTGCCTCAATATCTGTGAAGTAAAGAGCCGCTTGATCGGAATCAAACCCCTTTTCATCCTCAACACCAAATTCAGCCATGCGGCGCTGTAAACGCTGTAACAAGTGTTCTGAATGACTTTCTAAGACAATTTGTAGACGCCGACGCTTAATGGCATCAATAAAAACATCAGCTAAACCAGCTTGGACAGCAGGATGTAGATGAATTTCCGGTTGCTCCAGAATCACAGTGGAACCCTCGGGTACATAAAAAAGCAAAACTAATACTGGCAAAATTTGTGAAATGCCAAAACCTACATCTGTCAGAAACACGCTAGCTGATTCTGCAGTGCGCTGGATACGGACTTCATACTCTTTACGATTAGGCGCTATAGGCTGAACAATAAAAGAATGAATTAACCCTAATTCCTTAAGCCAATAGGCTACGTGCTCCTCTACAGTACGCTTGATATTTTTTTCTTCTATATTAATAGTAGCTCCCCTATTCCTCGAGGCTAATAAAGCGGCAACTGCTTTTTCCCCACGATTACCTACCCCTTCTGGCTGTTCTCCCCCCCATATATATAATCTATTTGGATACTCGCGTAGTGGGCCTAAGTAATATGTTCTAGTAAAGAGAAGTTCGAAATCGAAAATCCATTTTGCAATTTCATCATATTGATCCGAGGGCAAACCAAAGCCAGATGGTAAACCATAGAATTTATTTACTTCAGTAAAGCGCTGTGGGAACTTAATAGCATCATGAATTTCAGTGCCAATGAATCCTTGTGTTGTAAAAGAGTAAACAGGATTATTGCTAATATCCTCTTTACCAGTCATTTTTAATTTTACTGATTTATTTTCTACTTCGTAAGAATAGTTTTGCAAAGAAATATTGTCTCCTCTTTTTCTAATTGTACTGCTAAAGATGCTATCGTAATCTGACCATTTAAACATGCGATTCTGTTTTGTTGAAAACAGCCTCTCTATCATGGATCTCCACTCAATAACGAAATGAATTGTGGATGGATCTTTTCGCATATATATAACATCAAATAGGGTTCCTAAATCAGTGTATGACCTATTATCACCTAAGTTCAATAGTTGTGATCTATCTGATGACTCCACTGTTTGTTTCAACATCAAGAGAAATTGCAGGATACTAGATTTACCAGACGAATTAGTACCAAAGAAACCAGTGAGGTTGCTAAAGTGAATATTACTGGTATCCTGCCAAGATTTAAAATTTTGGATACGAAGATTTTTTAACATAAAAAGGGCGAGTTAATCTGAAACTACAGTTTTCTTCTTAAGTGTTAGGTTATTGGAATTTGTTGCCGTTTAATCAATATGCTACTCTAAGAGCTAAGTAATGCATTTCTGTAAGCAAATATAGGGTAGAGTGTTACGCCTAAGGAATGTCGCTTGAGAAGAAAACTTCAATGGAAGAATTATCGGAATGGGATTGAAAAGATGATAAATTAAGCTCTTTCAATATAATAATGGTGAAAAATCTGGACTCGTTTAATAAAGTCCATCAGCTAGTGTCGGGGTATTCGTATTTAATAAGCGAAGAACAGAGGTTTTGTAGAACGCCTTACCCCGCCGTGTGTGGTACCCGTGAGAATTCAGTTCAGCGGCAATACTCTCCAGCGTGAGACCATCACGCCTTAACAACGTAGCTAGTCGTCGTGCCTGCTTGTTAGCTACGGCTTCAACAGCGTTCTGTTTGACAACCGCCCGTCCCATTGCCCGGGAAACGTCGGTAAAGTTCTCGGGGTTACCTAGCGTAAAGCCCCTCGCTTTCTTGGCGGCTAGTCCCCGCTTGGTTGAATCCGAGATATCCTTGGCGGCCTTCTGGGCCACGGCCGCCAGGATGTTAATGGTAAACTCGTCGGCATGGGGGATGTCACAGGCCTTGAAACGTACTTTCTCCTCCATCAGCTTGGAAGTAAAGTACACACTTCGGGCCAACCGCGACATTTCGGCCACGAGTAGCACCGCCCCCACTGCTTTGCTCTCGGCAATCGCCTCGGCCATCTCGGGCCGGTTGTTCTTGCGCCCACTCTCGATCTCTATGTACTCGGCCACGATGCGGTCCCCGTCCTGCAGGAACCGGTGCGCAATCATTCGTTGCCCTTCCAACCCCAGCCCGCTTACGCCCTGCCGTAAGGTCGATGCCCGTAGATACAACACATAGTCCATAGAGGGAAATCATCTAAAATCCCCCGCAAAATACGGAAGTTACATGTTAAAGACGTTACCCTAAGAACGTTACTTTATATTTATAACAAGTTGATATAAAGCTAATTAACAAACTAATTTTTCGCTCAATACGATGTGCAGTATAGCACTTTCAGCAAAGGGAGGAAGGTGGATCGGGAAAAGTAGCAGAATCCCGTTGAGTGGCTGTCATTCGTCCATTAGGTCTGGAATCTCCTGCACGGGTTGGCGCTGACAGATCGCTTCAATTGCCGCTTCGCCGCTACTAGCTAGGATGCAGAGGTAGTCATCATACCCGCCATACACCTTCCCGGTGTCGTCCATAAAGAGCAACAAGTAATTGGCATAAGCTTGGCCAATAACACACAGGGTCGGGTTACCGAGACGTTGGGCGTAGTTCTGCAACACCCATGAGCTATCTACGTCACCGGCCGCTTTGCGCGCGTGGAAGTGAAACGTGTCGTTGCTTCCCGCTTCAGTACACGAAACCTGTAGCCCGCCAAACGCTTGTAAGAACTGCTCTACCGCCGCAAACCAGGGATAACCTTCTACCGCCAGCGCTAGCCGATAGCCTAGGGTGATGACCCGCCGGCCCGGGTGCCAGCCCGCTGTTGTCAACACCGAATGGGTAGAAGCAGAGAAGGTCGTCATAGAGGTGATGAAAGGAAGCGTGCTTTACTCTGTCGATTGCTGGTATTTATCAAGTCAAAGGCAGCAACCAGTGCTTACCTTATACGAGGGTGCTGCTTTCTACTGTAGGCAGCAAGCGCTTGACGCCCATGGGATGGAAGGCCTTCCCTCGCCTCGTTCGGTACCCCGACTCATTGAGCTTGTTGGCAATCTCGCGCAAGCTCACCCCAGTCGCTCGTAATAGCACGGCTAATTGGGCGGCTTGCCGATTGTTCAGATTGGTCTGGGCATTGTGCTGAAGCGACACCCACGATTTCTCTCGCGCTGCTGTCGTCAGGTTAGCGGGCGTGCCGAGCTGAAAGCCCCGCGCCTTCTTGGCAGCGAGCGCATCCTTGGTTCGGGTAGAAATAGCGGTCGCCTCCTTCTGCGCGACGGCTGCTAGGATGTGCAAGGTAAACTCATCGGCTTCCGGCAAGTCCACGGCTTTGAAGCGAACGTGACTTTCCATCAGCGCAGCTAGGAAGGCCACGTTGCGCGCCAAGCGGTCGAGCTTGGCCACGAGCAGTACGACTCCCTCCTGCTTGGCTCTCGTAATGGCAGCCTGTAACTGTGGCCGACTGTTCTTGCGCCCACTCTCGATTTCAATGTACTCCGCCACGATGCTCGCCTCGGTTCCCACGAAATTCCGCACCGCCGCTTGCTGCGCTTCGAGTCCCAACCCGGACTGCCCTTGGCGGGCAGTGCTCACGCGGAAGTAGGCGACGTAGCACGTCATCGAGTAGAAATCAGAGGAAAACAGTGCAAGATACTGCTTTGTCACATTTCTTAAACGTCCGTTCAACTAATGTGACACGCTAAGATTTGGGTAGTTTTGAGCCGATATCCTGCTTCTGTATAATCGAGACCCGTGCGTATAACGGACAAGCCGTGCTCGTTCTTAACCGCTCGTTTCCTCGGGGGCTAAGCAATAACTGGTGCTCCGGCCACCTGCGCCTTCTTTGCGCAGAATCCCCTTATCGATCAGATCGGCAATGTCGCGTCCGGCCGTGTCCTGGGAGCACTTGGCCATGCGGGCCCATTTCGAGGTAGTGAGTTTGCCCTCAAAGCCGTCCAGTAGCCGCTGCACCAGCCGGCGCTGCCGCTCCGTGAGCGGCGTGAGCCGATGCTGCTCCCAAAACTGGGCCTTGGCCAGCACCTGCGCCAGGGTGTGTTCAGCACTGGTGAGCGCTCTGCCGAGGCACTGCAGAAACCACGTCAGCCAGGGTGTCAGATCGAGCGGGCCGCGCTGGCTGGTTTCCAGCAGGTCATAGTAGGTTTGGCGTTCGGCCTGAATCTGGGCCGACATGCTGTAGCAGCGCTGGGCGGTGCCATCGGCCCGGGCGAGTTGCAGATCAGCAATGGCGCGGGCGATGCGGCCATTGCCGTCGTCAAAGGGATGGATGGTAACAAACCAGAAGTGGGCGAGGGCGGCTTTGAGGACAGGATCTAGCCCCAACGGGGTGTTGAACCAGGTCAGGAACTGCTCCATCTGCGCGGCCAACTCGTCAGCGGCCGGGGCCTCGTAGTGCACGCGTTCCCGCCCCATCGGACCCGAGACGACCTGCATGGGCCCCGTACGCCAGGCGCCTACTCGTAGCGGGTACAAGCCACTGTGCCCCATAGGAAATAAGGCGTGGTGCCAGCCAAACAGGCGTTCGGCGGTTAGCGGCGCCTCGGCCTGCTGCGTGGCGTCGAGCATCATCGCCACCACGCCTTCCACCCGCCGATCAACCGGCGGCAGGCCGGCCTGCTCCAAGCCCAGGCGATAGGCGAGCGAGGAGCGCACGGAGGCGGGGGGGAGCAGTTCCCCTTCAATTTCACTGGACTTGAGCACGTCCAGCGTGAGCGTCTGCAGGGTCGCTTCCGCTCTCACCTCCAGCCCCAGGTTATCGAGTCGGCCCAGTAGACGCCCTTGCTGGTGCCGCACAGCACCCAGCAGGCTTTCCAACGCGGCCGGCTGCCAAGTGAACTGCGGCCACGTCGGCAGTTGATGAATATAAGGCTGTATTCTCCGCATATGATGCGGTAAATATAGCCCCTATTCTCCGCACGAGGTCCCTGGTTTTTATACTATCGCCTGCCTCTGAGGCCTTATAGCAGGTCATAACGAACGTCTGATAGCGCTCTTACTAGTTCGCTAAATCCCTTTTTCTATCTCAAAAAAACGGTCCATTTCATGGACCGACGAGACATACCGACGAAGAGAGGAATGGAGCAATTTTTGCACCGCAAAGCAATACCATTCCATCTTGTTCTATTCCTATTATGAAAGCACGTGTACTCGTTCTCCTGTTCTCGCTCTTCTTCTGCTATACGCTCCCGAGCGCGACGGCCCAAGTTCTGCTCAAGCAGTGGGACCACACCTTTGGCGGCACGGGCTACGACTACTGCTATACCGCGCAGCCCACCAGCGACGGCGGCTATATTCTCGGCGGCGAATCCACCTCGGGCCGCAGTGGCGATAAAACGCAAGCCGGGGCGGGAGACTGGGACTACTGGGTGGTCAAGGTGGATGCCGCCGGCGTCAAGCAGTGGGACCGCACCTTCGGCGGTTCGGCCTGGGACTACCTGCCGGCCGTGCGGCAAACCAGTGACGGCGGCTATATCCTGGGTGGCAGTTCCATCTCGGGCATCAGCGGCGATAAAACGCAACCCAATCTGGGCGCGCATGACTACTGGATCCTCAAGCTCGATGCCAATGGTACGAAGCAATGGGACCGCACCTTCGGGGGCAACAATTCCGACATGGTCTCCGACATCCAGCAAACTAGTGATGGCGGCTATGTGATTGGGGGCTACTCTCACTCCGGCATCAGCGGCGATAAAAGCCAGGCCAATCTGGGCGCCTATGACTACTGGGTGGTAAAGATCACGGCCACTGGCGTCAAGCAGTGGGACCGCACCTTGGGCGGCGGGGGCATCGATTTTCTCAACTGCCTGCAGCAAACCAGTGATGGGGGCTACATTCTAGGCGGCGAATCGCGCACGGATCCGAACCCGGAGATCACGGCAGCCAACCTGCTCTTGTTTAACATGTGGGTCGTCAAGCTCGATGCCAACGGCACCCGGCAATGGGACCGCACCTTCGGGGGCAGTGGCTTTGATGGCGTATCTCGGGTGCAGCAAACGGCCGATGGCGGGTATGTGGTGGGGGGCAATTCCACTTCCGGCATCAGTGCCGATAAAACGCAGCCCAGCCAGGGCAGCACGGATTATTGGGTGCTCAAACTGACGGCGAGCGGGGTAAAGCAATGGGACAAAACGCTGGGCGGCAGCGGCTCGGATGGGCTGAGTGCCCTGCAGCAGACCGCGGATGGCGGGTACCTGCTTGGCGGCACCTCGGCCTCGCCCGCCAGCGGCGACAAGACGCAGGCCAGCCAGGGCACGAACGACTTTTGGCTCGTCAAGCTCGACGGCAACGGCACTACGCAATGGGATCAGGCCGTGGGCGGCAGTGGCTCGGACGCGTTGTGTTCGCTGCAGCCGACGGGCGATGGCGGCTATATTCTGGGGGGACATTCCGACTCGGGCATCGGCGGGGACAAAACTCAAGCCAGCCAGGGGCAGAATGATTACTGGCTCGTTAAACTCGGTGCCGGGCCACTGGCCACCGCGTCCGCGACCAAACCGACCCCGTTAGCGGCGTTTCCCAATCCCATGACCGTGCAGGTAACGGTGCAGGGGCGGGTCGGCACCCCATACCAGCTGCTGAGTCCCGTGGGCCAAGTGGTCCACACGGGGCAGGTGGGGGATCCGCCGCTGAACGTGCACGCCCTGCCGGCGGGCCTGTATCTGGTGCGCGACCAAACCACGGGCCGTCTCAGCAAGCTGGTCAAACAATAAGCCCGGGCCAGGCCACCAGACGAAGGGGCCAGCACGTCTGGAACTGGAAGGGAAACGGATGGTAGCGCCCACCAACCGGTTGTCGGGCGAGGCAATGCCTTCCCGTTCTCTTTCTTGAACCTTCCTCCTTAGCATGTAACTTCCTCCCTCCCCCACCCTTCTTCTGTTGAGTAGCACTTGCGTGATGAAAAGTTGGCCTTGGTTAAGAGTTTGGTTCAAACATTAATCGGCGAGTTTATCCGGGGTCTCCCTGCAAAGTGTCTCCACTGCAGAATCAGGCGTTCAGCAGTATTGGGCAGGTATGTTCAGCAATCACAGTACCGTTAACTCATCTTGATAGATGAGTTAACGGTACTGTGATTGCTGAACAGGTTTTCTGTACCAATTAGGCCTGTTTTCTATGCCATGTGCTGAGGGGCAAGTGATTGACAGAGTTGTTCATTTATAGGGGGGGGTGTGACTGAACAAACAACCGCGCCCGCAGCCGACTGACGAGAGACTTTTTACGCGTTCCCGCAATTTGTGCTGCGTAAACCGCATTTTGAATGGCTTGTAATGGGCTGTGACGGGAGACTTTTGTGGTGGAAGCAGCCGCCCCGCATTCCAATTTTTCTCCGAAGATTTACGCCCATGAACGACTTACTCAGTAGCCTGTCACTCAGCGCGCCGGCCCCGGTTATTTCCGTTAGTCCGGTCGTGATTGCTGCGCCGGGGCGGGGCCAAGAACTGCACGTGCGCGTGTCCGCACCCTTAAGCGGGGGCGAACTACCGGTTATCCTCTTTTCGCACGGCAATGGGTCTTCTTTGCAGGGCTACGGCCCCCTGGTCCAGTTTTGGGCGGCGCACGGCTTCGTCGTAGTGCAGCCCACGCACCTGGATTCGCGCACGCTCGGCCTGCCGCCCGACGATGCCCGCCGGCCGGCTATCTGGCGGCACCGGGTGGCGGACCTGCGCCACATCCTCGACAACCTAGCGACGGTGGAGGATGCCCTCCCAGGCCTGCGCGGCCGCCTCGACCATGCCCGCGTGGCCGTGGCCGGGCACTCCTACGGCGGGCAGACGGCGGGCATGCTGCTGGGGGCCCGCCTGCCCGACCCGGCCGACGGGAAGGAAGTCAACCTGTTGGATGCCCGCGTCAAGGCAGGCATCTTGCTGGCCGCGCCGGGCGGGGGCGGGGCCGATTTAAGCCCGGCGGCCGCCCGCAATCACCCCTTTCTGCAGCCCGACTTTCGCTACCTGACGACCCCCACGCTGGTCGTGGTGGGTGACCACGACGTGTCCAGTATGAGTCCGCGCGGGGCCGACTGGCGGGCCGATGCCTACCAACTGAGTCCACCCGGCGGCAAGTGCCTGCTCACGTTGTTTGGGGCCGAGCACTCGCTGGGCGGCATTGCCGGGTACGAGTCGCGGGAGACCACCGACGAAAGCCCAGCGCGCGTCGCCGCCCTCCAGCAGCTGACCTGGGCCTACCTGCGCAGCACCCTTTACCCCACCGACCCGGCCTGGCCGGCTGCCTGCGCGGCCCTGCGGGCGCAGCCCCAGCCGCTCGGGCAGGTCGAGTGCCGCTAGAGCCGCCCCCTCCCTCCTGGCCAGCGCAAAACGCTAAGCCGGCACTGCAAGGGCCGCCTCCGTGGCCAGTTGCTTGAATTCGGTGGGGGTAAGGCCGGTCTTCTGCTTGAAGAGGCGGCCCAGGTAGGAGGGGCTTTCGAAGCCCAGGCGAAAGGCTACCTCGCGCACGCTCAAGGGCGTGCTCAGTAGCAGTTGCCGGGCTTTTTCGAGCAGCGCGGCGTGCAGGTGCTGCTGCGCATTCTGGCCCGTGTGCCGGCGCAGGACCTCGCCCAGGTAGGCCGGCGCCACGTGCAAGGCTTCCGCCAAGTGCTGCACGGTGGGCAGGGGCTGGTCGGCGGCGTGGTCCTGGTACGTCGCTAGCAGGGCCTCGAAGCGACTGAGCAGGTCGGGGCCGCCCACTGGCTCGGTGGGAAACTGCCGGTGGTAAGCCCGGTTAGCCACTTGCAGCAGCACCTCGAGCTGCGTGCCGAGCAGTTGCTGGCTGAAGGCATCGGCGGGCAGTTCGCTTTCCTGCCGTAGCCCCAGCACGGCGTGGCGGATTCGTTGCTCGTCGGCGGCCGAGAGTGCCAGGGCCTGCCGCACCCGGTAGCTAAAGAAGGGATAGCGGCCCAGCGGTGAGTTGACCGACGGGCGCCCCAGCAAATCAGGGTGAAAGACGACCAGCCAGCCCGCGCCGGCCTGGGTAGCGGCGGGGCAAAACGTCACGGGCTGGCCGGGCGCGTAGAAACCCAGCTCGCCCGGCTGGTAGTCGTACTCCTGCTGCCCGTAGGGGAGCTGCCCGTCGAAGTGCCGCTTGAGCAGGATAACGTAGAGCGCGCGCCAGGCGGGGGCAGCGGCCACCCCAGTAGGTGGGTGCTGGGCTAGGTCCACGACCGTGACCAACGGGTGGGCCGGAACAGGAAAGCCGTAGTGCCGCGTGAAGTCGGCCACGGTGGACAGGGTAGCGAAGGGCGGAGTACTCATGAGGGCTTAAGCTACGAAGAAACCCGTTCTACCCGCCGGCTACCAGGTGGTAGCGAGCGGGTAGAACGGGCACCCGGCCAAGTGGCGGGGTGGTGCGGCGACTACCCAGCGGGGCAGCCTGAACGCGAAGCTACTTAGTGCCCTAGCGCATCCAGAACCCGCATATCCTCCGCCGTAAGGGACAGGTGTAGGGACTGCCTATTCTCGGCCAGGTGCGCGAGGCTGGTCGTGCCCGGTATGGGCAACACGTTGGGGGCGTGGTGGAGCAACCAACTCAGAGCAACTTGCCGGACCGACACCTGGTGCCGGCCGGCGACTTGCTGGAGTGCGTCCGTCTCCTGTACCTGCCCCCCGCCAATGGGGAACCACGGAATAAAGGCAATGCCCTGCGCCCGGCAGTACGCCAGCACGGGCTCGGCCGCCCGGTCGAAGAGGCTGTAGCGGTTCTGCACGGAGGCCACGGGAAAGTGCTGCTGGGCAAGCTTAATCTCCTCTACGGATACTTCCGATAGGCCCAGGTGCCGCACCAAGCCCTGCTGCTGGGCCTGCGCCAAGGCGGCAAACGTGCGTTCGGCGGGCACCCGCGGGTCGAGGCGGTGCAGTTGGTAAAGATCTAGGCGCTCGAGCTTAAGGCGGCGCAGGCTGCCGGCCAGGGCCTCGTGCAGGTGCTGGGGGGTGGCATCGAGCAGCACCTCCTGGCCGGGGCCGTAGCGCACCACGCCGCCTTTGGTGCCCACCACCAGCCCGGCGGGGTAGGGATGCAGCGCCTCGGCAATCAACTCTTCCGAAACGAAAGGGCCGTACATATCGGCCGTATCAATAAACGTCACGCCAAGTTCGACGGCCCGTCTTAGTAGCGCGAGCATTGCCGGCCGGTCGGTGGGGGGGCCATAAAGCCCGGGACCGGTGATGCGCATCGCCCCGAAGCCGAGCCGGCTAATGGGTAAGTCGCCCCCAAGGGCAAAAGTGGTTTCTAGTGGCAAAGAAGTGGTCATGACTGAGGAGAATAGGGGGGGGTGAACTGCGGCGGCGCGGGGCCGAAGAGTACCACAAAGTTCAGCGGCCACCTCAGGCAGCGAGCCATTCAAATGCGCGTTTGACTCGCACAAATTGCGGAACCGGGTGCTTCACTCCCCAGCCATCATCGCGGGTACACGCTACTGGGAGCAGACACTTGACGTCAACCAGCTTGCCCAGTATCTAGGCAACCCGAAGGGCACGCGCGACGAAGTAGCTAAGGCAATGCAGCCTAGTAACGCACAGCCACCAGAATGCGGGGGGCTGGATGAAGGCCACTACTGGAGTCCTTCTATCACGAAGTGCAGCGCATCAGTGAGCGCGCTATTCATCCTGAATTGGGAAACCGCTGCATGCTTAGAGATGGTCTCTTACTTGTTTGGCTGGGGGCTGCTCATTAGCTGGCGGGGCTTGCTTGGCCGAAGTGCTCCTGGAGCACCTGGTTGACTTTGTCGCGGGTGAGGGGCTTGATGAGGTAGCCGGCGATGGGCAGGCCCTGCATCTGCTCGACGTCGTTGGGGTTGAGGGAGGTAGTGAGCATGATGATGACCACCGAGGGGTTTTCCCGTTCGGGCCGTTGGGCGTAGGCCTGCAGGAACTCGAAGCCGTTCATGCGCGGCATTTTCATGTCGAGCAGGATGAGGGCCGGGCAGGTGGGCGAGGTGGGCAGCTCGCAGTGCTGGTGCAGCAGGTCCAGCGCCTGCTGGCCGTTTTGGGCTACCAAGACGGTGTCGCTGATGGCCATGCGCCGGAGCAGGGTTTGGTTGAGGTAATTGGTCGTGTCGTCGTCGTCGACGAGCAGCGTGCAGGAAACGGCGGCCATATAGTTAGGAGGGGAGGTAAGCGGGGAAAGGGAGCGCGCCGGCAGTAGGTGCGTCGTGGGGCAGGAAGACGAAAAAGGTGGTACCGGCGCCGAGCTGGGAGTGCACCTCAATGCGGCCCCCGGCGTTCTCGACCATGCGCTTGACCATGTAGAGGCCGATGCCCGTGCCCTCGACGTGGTCGTGCAAGCGCTGGAACATGCCGAAGAGCTTGGGCAACTGCGCTTCGGCAATGCCGAGGCCGTTGTCGTGCACTTCGAGCACGGTGTGGCCCTCGCGCACGTGGCCCCGCACGTCGACGCGCGGCGGCCGGTCGGGCGAGTGGTACTTGACGGCGTTGCTGAGCAGGTTGTAGACGATGCTGCGCAGGTTCTTTTCAGAAAACTGGATGGGCGGCAGGGCGTTCACGTCAACGAACAGCTTGGCCCCGGCACCCTCCAGCAGCGGCGCCAGGTCCAGGCGCACGTCCTCAATGACGGCGGCCAGGTCGACTCGGGTGGTGGCCGGGGCGTGCTCTTTCTGCAGCTTGGACACGTCGGTGAGGTGGTCGATGGTGCGCGTGAAGCGCTCCACCGCGTCGTGCATGCGCGTGAGCGTGGGGCCCACTTCCTCGTCTTGGGCCACGGCCGGGGGCAGCCCTTCCTGCAGCAGGTAGAGCAGGCCTTCGATGTTGGAGATGGGCGCTTTGAGGTCGTGGCTGGCCGTGTAGATGAAGTTGTCCAGGTCGACGTTGGTGCGCGTGAGCTGCTGGTTACTGTCGCTCAACTCCGCGTTGGTGGACTGCAACGCTTGGTTGAGGACGTCGACCTGCTGGCGGGCCCGGACCTGGGCGGTGACGTCCAGGGCCACGCAGGAGATGCGCGTCACCTGCCCGTGCTCGTCGCGCAGGGGCTGGAAGGCAAAGGTGAAGTAGCCCACCTCGTCCGGCGCCTGGGGGTCCAGCTGCGCGGCAAACTCTTCGACGAACAGGGACTCGCCCTGTTCCCACACCCGCCGCAGCAGTTCGGGCACGCCCTGGCTGGTCAACTCCGGCAGCACCTCGAAGTAGGGCCGCCCCAGGCACTGCTCCGCGGTGCGCTTAATAACGTGCGTCATGGTCGGGTTGATGACCTCAAACACGTAGTCCGGGCCGCGCACCACCCAAATGCCGGCGGGGGCCTGCGCAAAGACGTCCGTGAGCAGCTGCCGCTGGATTTCGCGCTCCCGGCGGGCGAGCACCTGCTCGGTGACCTCGAAGGCAAAGATGCTGACGCCCGCTATCTGCTCGTTTTCGCGGTAGGCTTGGTAGGTAAAGTTGAAGTACAGAGTGCGGGGGGGCTCACCGTTCACCGGCACGGGCGCAAAGGGCGCCTCGGCCCCGAAGTAGGTTTCGCCGGTGTGGTAGACACGGTCCAGCAGCGCCTCAAAGCCTTGCGCGGCCAATTCAGGCGCGGCGTCCGCCACCTCGCGGCCCGCCAGTGGCCCCGCGGAAAACAAGGCCTGGTAGGCGGCGTTGACGTACTCAAAGCGGTGGCCGGGGCCGCGCAGCAAGGCAATGGGGGCCGGGGTTTGCGCGAACACCTCGTAGAGCAGGGTTTGCTGGTCGGCCTGCCGCCGGGCGGCGGCGAGCAGGTCAGCCTGCAGGATGAAGGCTTCCTGGGTGCGCGCCTGCACGCGGGTCTCCAAGTCCTGGTTGAGCTGCTGCAGCTGCTGGCGGGCGCGGACTTGCTCGGTGACGTCGGTGCCCACGGACCGAATGCCGATGACGCGGCCGTCCGGCAGGAATTCGGACTGGAACACGAAGTTCCAGTACACTTCCTGCCGCTGCCCGTGCCGGACGAGGGTGGTGGGCTGCTCGTGGGCCGTGTGGGCGGTGCCGGTGGCGTAGACCCGGTCGAAGAGGGCCACCACCTCGGGGGTAGCTGCCTCGGGCAGCACCTCGAACACCGGCCGGCCGAGCACGTCGGGGAGCGGGCGGTCCCAAATGGCCAGCGTGGCGGCGTTGGCCAGCTCCACGCGGTGCTGCGGCCCGCGGTACACGGCCACCGCCACGGGAGCCTGCTCTACGAAGCTGCGCAGGGAGTTGCGCTGCTCCTCGGCCTCGGAGCGCAGCGCTTGCTCGCGGGCCTGGCTGTCGCGCAGGGCCAGCTCGACGGCGCTGCGGTCCTGGTCAGACGTGTCGGTGAAGCTGACGACGAGCCAGTCGCCGGAGCGCCGGGCGGCCAAGCGGAAGTAGTTGTCGAGCCCGTCGGCCTGGTAGTTGACGTCGTAGGGGCCGGCGGTCTCGTCGGCGTAGGCGCGCCGGTAATAGGCGAGAATGCCCGCGGCCAGGGTGGCGGGGAAGCGGGTGAGCAGCGTGCCGCCGGGACGCTCGGCCAGGCCGGTCATGCGCTGGCCGGCGGGGTTGACGTACTCGAGGGCAAAGTCTTCGATTTCCCCGGCCGGGTCGTACACCGGGCGCAGCACGTTGACGCCGGTGAGCGAAATGTCCAGCAGGTCATGCAGGAGGCTGTCGGGAAAGGGCAGGGAAGTTGAGGCGGGGGAACCGGGAGCCATGAAGCGACGGGGAAGGCGGGAAGAAAGGACAGCGCAACGTAAAGGTTACCAGCAGTCATTTAACAATCAGGAAGTACGGAAGCTGGGCTGCAGCAACCGGACTAGCCAGGAAAGAAAACGAGAGAACCAGTCCAAAGCTCGGCCGTTTAACTTTTGTGCCAAACTTTTAACCGAGGCCAAGCTTGCGCAGGCCTAGCGTTTCCGCCACCCGCAGGTACTGGGCGGCCGACAGCGTAGCCGCGACCTCCACATGCAAGGGCCAGCGGCCGTCGAGGTCCGCAAACACCTCCTCGCGGTGTTGGGCGTGGATGACGCTGAGCACGGGCACGTCGGGCGCTAGCTGCCGGTGCAACGCATAGAAGTGCGAGAGGCAGGAGACATCCCCCAGGAACACGTGCGCGGGGGCCGCGGGGTTCAGCAGGAACTGACCTCCCGGGCCGTAGAAATGCACCGTATCGCCCGGCCGGCACTGCGCCGCCCAGTGGGCCCCCGGCCCGTCGGAGAAGGTGCAGACGGCCAGTTCCACCTCTTGCCGGGCGGGGTCGTAGCCCCACACGGAATACGTGCGTTTACGCAGGCTGGTCTCGGCGGCTGCCAGCCCGAAGAAGACGTTCAGCGTCTGACCTGGCGTATACGTCCAGTGCTGTAGGGCCAGCCCGGCGAGGGTGATCCGGTAGGCGTGCGCGGCCAAGCGCGCAGCCCCCACGACGGTCGCTTGCTGCATTACCTGCCGGGCCAGAGAAGTAAGGAGGCTCATAGAATACAACCCGTGAATCAAGGTAGTCGCATAGTGAGGCCCAATACTTTAAGGGTACACACCGCAACCGCCTAACTGGGCTGAATTTCACCGCCGCCTGGGCTCTCATGTACCGCCAGGGTAAGCAACGCATCCTCGCCGCTGACCGCTGCCTTTCGGGTCGTGCCGTAAGGGCAGGGCCACTACCGCTAGTTCACCCCCCTGGCTGCACGATCCCGCTTACTTTCGGATGAAACAGATACTACCCGCGTTCGAGAGGAGATGAGCGGAACTCCTAGAAAGCCATACAGAGGAACCTAGCACCGCATAGATTTTAGTAGAGAATGTATGTCGGCATGACGACCGAAACCAGTTGGTGTACTTCCGTAGTAATCCTAGCTGCTTCCCACGGGATGCTACCGTTCTACGGTATTTTATTTTAATTGCTTGATGCTCCCTGCCCTGCGCCCCCTGCTGCTCACCGGTTTGCTGGCCCTGTTGCCGCTGCTTTTTGGCCTCGTCATCAACACCGCGGCCCCGCACCCGCCCACTGCGGCCCGCACCCCCACACACTGCACCCGCTATTGCCACAACCACGCCTGCCCGCATGCGACGCCGGCCAACAGCCCAGCATACTTCCAACTGCGTCCGCTCTACGGATCTATTGTCCGGGCGCTGGCAACTGGCGGCGGCGGAACAACCTATATACTGGCTAATCTGCTGGTGTTTCTGGTAGCCATCCCGCTACTGCTACTGCGTCTGACTTACGCCGTCTTGCGCGATGCACGCACCATTCGCCGCCTGCAATCTACCCTACCTCATGCCTGACCTGTTTCTCTCCCTGCTGTACCGCCTGGGCCGGCTGACGTACTGGTACTGCGTGGATTTCATGGTAAACCTGGCTAACCTCACCGGCACGAGTTATCCTGAAGCCAATACATGGGTACTGCTCCTGTTTATTCCTGGGCTGCTGTGCCTGTTGGTGCTCGTGCGCCTGTGGCAGGGCCACCGCCTGCGTCACTTGCGTCGTCGGGTAGCAGCTACCACGGCCCCCGAATAGCCTCACTTCGTTCCAATCACCATTTGGTTACTGCCAGATAACTACCTCAAGCGGAGGCAGTCATCTCACGCAGAATAGAGTGGGCCTCTAACACCACGAATTCTTGCTCCTGGTGTTAAAGACCCAGGCTTTGAGCGGCATTGTAGGACACGACGTTGTTGAGCTGGGTATAGCGCTCAATCATGGCATCGGTCTTTTGCTTAGTCTGGTTCTTGATGGCCTTGTGCGATTGCCCGTTGAGCACGGCCGTCGTCACAAAGGACACCCGCAGTGAGTGGGCCGAATAGCCAGACCCCAGCCGCTTTTGCACCAGCTTGTTAATCGAAATATCCGAGAGCCGCTTGCCCGACGGAGCCGCCATTAGCCCCGGTGTGGTGCGCGGAATCTTGACAAACAGCGGCCCGGTGGTGCGACCCAGCAGGTTCAGCCACGCCCGCAAGCAGCGGACGGGGCAGAAATCCAGCGTGGGCGCGTAGAACAGGGCTTTGTCCTCTACTGCACCATATTGGTTGGTTTTGCTTTTAGCCAGATGCACGAGCAAGGCTCGCTCGGTAAACTCCAGCTGCTCAATGTTGAGGTCCACCAGTTCCGAGCGGCGGAAAGCTCCGGCGAAGCCCAGCAGCAGCAGGGCACGGTCGCGGATGCCGGCGGACGTGTCTAGGTCAATGCGCCGAATGGCCTGCTTCAGCTCTTCGACCGTAAACGCCTGCGCTTGGACTTGCCGCTTGCCCAGCGTGCGGGTAATGCCTTCCATCACGAGGTTGAGCGCATCCAGGGTAGCTGGCAGTTTGTAGCCCGCGAGTTGGTGGGCTTTGCGGATGGCCGCCAAGTGCCGCTTGATGGTAGCCAGCGCGTGTGGCCCGGTGAGCGGTTGTTGTCCCTTCTTCTTCCCTCTCCCCTCTCTGGGTGCAGACTCGGGTTTCTCGGAGGCCAGGTGGGCAACGTACTCGGTCAGGGTATCCACGTCGGCCGGCACGGCTTGCAAGCCATGCTGCTCGCAGAAGGTCACGTAGCTTTTCAAGTCCGAGGTGTACGCCCGCTCGGTGTTGGCCGCCCCTTGCAGGCCGACTTCCAAGAAGCCCGCCACCTTGGCGGAGGCCCGCGCGAGTTGCGCGCTGACCGATTGGTTGGTGTTGGTCGACGGGACGAGCGACAGGTCTTCGTTCATAGAGGAGGTCGAGGCGTTACTTGGACGAGCGATTCAGAAAATCAGTCTGACCAAGTCTCCACACTTTATAGAAAGGAGTGGAAACCGGTGGAAAAGCCCCCGATTTCGTGAGCTAAATATGAGTTATGATAAGTAAAGGTTATCATAACTTATATCATAGCCTACTAAATGACTTCTTTCGAGTTGCTAAAGAAGCAGCATCCTTGTATTACAGACTGCCTATCTGCTTGGCCCAACTGCCGCCGCGGATTTGCTGCTTCATCTCCTCTCGTTGGCGAGGCTAGTACTTATCACTAGCGCAAGTCAGCTACCTTGCCCGCTGCCTAGACTAGTACGCCGCACCCCCACTACCTCAGAGGTCCGGGTACTGCGCTCTGACCTACTCGTCAATGCCCGGCTCTTACTAGGTGGCGAACGATGATAAACGCCACTAGGAGGCCTACCGCTGCTCGTCGAGTTATTGGCTGACGCAACTAGTAGCGTAATTGATCGTGGCCCTTTCCCTCAACCAACGCCAAATCGCAGTGGCACGCCAACGCTCGCCTTATCCCCCTCGTTCTGCAAAAGCACAGGCACCGCGTGATCATCATACGAGCCAGGCCTACACCATCGCTGTAGCAGCCTTCGTCAGGGTCGCCTTGCGGTTGTCCTACTCATGCCATCGTTCATCTTGTAGCGAGGTCACCTCAACTGACAAGTTAATGCGCCACCTCAGGAGTTGCTTTAACTAAACAAGTAGCACAAACGGGAACGCGTAGAACATACCCCAGCACCGCCTCTGCGCTACGCGCAGTAAGTTTTCTGGGCATGGCCACCCCGCATGCCTACACGAGTAGACATGCGTCATAAAGCAGCTTATCCTCTCCTACATTCCTTCTTTCCCGAGCCCAACCAAGCAGAAGAACTTGTTGTTAACCCTCAAGCATGCCGGCGAAACGGGGTAACTCTTTTTACCATGCTAGATGCCCGTCTATGCGTCATGGTAAAGTACTGAATGCGTCCGTGGACACTCCTAACCCTGGGCGGTTGCTCTCCAGCAGAGCCGCTTGCGTTTCAGAGCGTATACAAATGTAGTACTTTTTCACTAAAACGCCACTATCCGAGCTGCTTTTTTTATAGAAATTTATATGCTTTTCTGCTCGTCCTGAAAGGTGGTTGCCGGGTGTCGTTAGTGCAGAGATGGTCGGCGGGCATGCGGGGTGGCTATGCCCAGAAAACTCACTGCGCGCAGCGCAGAGGTGGCGCTGGGGCCTTTCTTGGTGGAACGGATCCGGGGCCAGCTGTCGGCGCGTGTACAGGCACTAAATGGGCCTGTATCGCTCTGTATTCTGCCTTTTTCGCTCGCGAGGTGAGCCGTTAGGATATCCCGTTAGTGTGGTATTTAAACTCCGGGGGCGCCGCAGGCGTCACCGAATCGGAAGGTAAATGTGTTGGGTGTTGGTAAAGGAAGAAAGAAAACCCAATGAGAGGCGAGACCGGCGCTAGTGGGTCGGCGCACCCAACCCAACCGCCGGTCCGGCCGGGTCGAGATGCAATGGTATTTATCTAATAATACTGCTGCCACCAGATACTGGAATCAATGACGGACCAAGTCAGGTGGCACCCAGGGGACTTTTAGGAGGGCAGCCCACCGTCTCGCCTAGGCGACGACTGTGCTGGTACCAACGGCTCAGCTCTGGTTTAAGGACGAAGCAGCAAAAAGTCCAAGTGCTTGACAGCAACAATACTCAAAGGTAAAAAGCCGGTTTCATGTACCGTATGTCCTACTAAATATCGTTTTACCTGTTTCTCAGCTAATTGCCTGGTTGTCAAGGGAATTATTTTTCATCTGTTTTCAATACTATCAGCCTACATGCTAGTGAAGGTGAACAACTAGGTATCTGCATAACCAAGCCGGAGTCGCGTCCAAGTTTGGACGTGGCTCCGGGCAGGATGACAATGAATGGTTTATTCGTAAGCGGGACTTAGTTGAACCCGGACCAAAGGACTATCCATTGTAATAGTTATATAATAAGGAATAGGCTTGTTGCTACCCGGCTCTTGTTTGCAAGAACTGAGCGCGAAAAAAATTAAAAATTTTTATACATCAGGGCTGGGGTCACCCCCAGTACCTCTCCCCGGCTAGGAGCAAAGGGGAAACTGCCTCCCGAAAAGGACGCTGGGGAAATTTCCATTTTCTCGTGCCATTGCGTTTTTTACGAGAAAATGTGATCTACACACCATTAGTTTTCCGGCGGTGCTGCGGCTCCATAAGCGCAAAAGACAGAGCAAGAATAAGAGCCCATTTAGGGATGTAGACCTTCTTCTAGCAGGCGTTCTAAGTCTGTGACGACTACACCTAGATTTACCTGGTAATAGCGGCAGAGTACGGCGACCGTCAGCAAAGCAACGTTCCGCCGGCCAGACTCGAGCCGACTGACGTGTACGCCCGTAGCATCATACACCTCTTGCAAGGTAAGGCGGCGTTCCTCCCGGACGGCTTTTAGGCGACGGGCAAGTTCGCGCAAAAAAAGAGACTGTTGCTGTACCGGCATGCCGCGACAAAGGCCGGGATTGCCCAAACGAAGCACAAGGACCGAACGGTCCTTATTTTATTGCCTTTTGTACATTTGCCTCCATTCATCTCTCTACAGTCTATCGCTATGCTCACAAGCGCATCTGTTTTTCATTTTTCTCCTCCTGCCACCCCTTCAGAAGGGGCATGGTGCCTAGCCGTCATCCTGATTGCTCGAGCGAATCTACGTGTGCCTTCCACGTATGAAACCGCCTTGGATACTGTCTTTGACTTAAGTGCAAATAGCCTCGCGCCTAATCTAAAGCGAGAAAGTATCCTTTTGCTTACCAGTTTCAAGTTCAGCACGTTCGTGCTAGATGAGGATGTGCCAGAATACTTTGACGAGATGGGGCCCTTCACCTCCATGTTGTTATTTAGTGTAGTAGAATTTGATGGGGGCTATCCTGGTAGCATCAAGGTCAGCCTTCAGGCAAGTGCTTTGCCATTCCTACGACAGTTGCAGCGCGGCATTCACGAGCTTTTGCAACAAGATGCCCTCTCCCCTACTGCCTTGATAACGCACATGCAAAATAGTGCTCCACTTACGGTGCTAGAGCTACCTGGGGCTCCTCCCTACCAACTGGGTTTCTTTGACCGATTTATCTATCGCCTAGGACTGCCACAACGCTGGGCCAGTGCGCATGAGGCACAGAATACCCAGCAGCAAGCGCTGCCATCCAGAAAAGTTCTGCGTTCCCTTCCAAGACCATAGGTCAACTATGAGGCTCTCTAGCACTCATTCCTCTTATGCTTCCGCTTTGCGCGGCAGTCAGTGGGCCTGCCCACTTGGCTGGGGCTTCATCCCTTGCATTCATAGGCCACTGGTCACCTAGGGAAGGGACTGCTTGGTGGTGCTCTGCTTCCGGTGCGCTGGGCCCAACGCACCGAAAGCAGGGAATTTTCCTCCCCCTGGTGGGGCTCGCCTATTCGGCACCATACAACGATGCCTTGGCATAGCCAAGTGCGAGTAGGCTGCCACTAGCCTCCTAGGCCGTTCCTCGTTGACGAGAGCCCTATGGCATCACGTCAGCCAGGCTGAGGTAATACCCTGCTCCTATCGACTTGTGCAGGTTAGGGACACTGGCCACCAACTAACCCACATACCGTATCCATATCTGACCCCGGCAGCTGAACGGCCTGCCTTTGGGAGAGACCAACCAAGCTGCCTATCTGATGGCTGGGCCTCTTGCCTTTCGTAGAGCTGGGACTGCATCCTATCGCCTTTGGAGAGTGAGCAGCTAATGCCTTTCGGAGAGTTGGGCCTAGCCTGTCGGGGAGTGAGGCAGTTGGCCTTCCGGAGAGCAGGGCCCGCGGCCTGCCCAGAAGTATGGTCTCCTGTGTGTTGGGGAGGGAGGCAGCCCTGCATCCCCTCTTTTCGCCGCCTAAGCTCGTACTTGAACCGGAGCAGTGCATAGCTGCCCGCGTAGCGGGCATGAGTGCTGCGATTGCCCCTTTGCACGCCGATGCTCCCTTCTGTTGTTCCCCGTTGCGCCTACGCCTTTCGCCAGGGCAGGATAGACCAAGTTCATGAGCGAGGAATAGCATCTGACTGAGCTAAAAAAGGAGACTTAGCCCAATGAAAGGCGAAGGCAACTCCTGTATATATACTAGATAAGAGAAGCGACTTGCCAGACTGCTGATTATTAATTTGTTACAATAAACATCTGCACACCTTAAGGAGTGTGCAGATCTGCCTATTTCTAGGGTGTGCAGATAGGCACAGTGCTAGGGTGTGCAGATCTGCACACTGTAGGGAGTGTGCAGACACCCTCTTCTTAGTTGGTAGTTTAGCCAGCCTTTCTTATTTTTGTGCAGTTAACATTGTTTCCTTTTCTAATGGGACTCGCTATAAATACTGCTACTTTTCCTATTACTGCTTCTGATTCCGCTGATTTGCATTTGTATCTCCAGTGGTACAAAGCGTACCTATCCATTATGCGCGAAATGGTCACCGATAATCCCCGAGCGCTGGAGGTGTTGTTACTGCTAATGGAAAAGTGCGACAAGACCAACACGTACGTGGGGAACCAGGCCCAGCTGGCCAAAAGCTTAGGTAAGCATCGCAATACTGTCTCCAAGGCAGTGGAGTACCTACAGGCCCACCAGTTGATTCAGCTCTTCAAGCTAGGCACGACGAATGGCTACCGGCTCAACGCGCAGTTGGTGTGGCAGGGTAGTGTGAGCGAGCGTAGTAAAGCAAAGTTCTCCGAGGAGCCGTTACCGGTAGGTCGCAAGAAATTGGTGCAGCACTTCAAGCAGGTGCCGGCCCGCGCTCAAAAAGCCGCGCAGGTGGCTGCTTCGGAAGGCAAGCAGAAGCGCCGCGTTAAGGTCACGCCGATTGCTACGAGCGAGCCGCCTACGTTCAACGCTAAGAGAGTGGCCGCGCTTTTATAGTAAGTACGCAAACTCTTGCCTATATAGGTCTAGTCCTACAAACCAGGAACTAATGGTATATGGGTTACTACCGCTAAGGCATCTAAGCACAGTACTGGCCGGTTTTGCACAGAGAGCGTGTATACTCCAGCACGTTCGGTTAATCATCGTATTACGACTTTCTTGATAAAGGAGCAACATCACCGCGGCAAATGCTCACCCAACACGATGAAGAATTGCTGCGATAAGAGCTCTAGCTACCTTGAATGCTGCATGTGTGGATATCTGACAGCATTGCTTGACATACTCGTATAATAGCTGTTACTGCTAGCTTGGCGTGCGCTCTTACCGTTTCCCCACGCTTTCTTAGCTATGAGCGCCGCCTTAGTCCGTTGGAAAAAGTCTAGCACTCGTGTTGGGTAATGAAGATGGGAATGTCGGCCGTAAGGATATTAGCATCGGCGTATTACTGTAAGTAAAGTCTACTCAACTTTCCCGAAGTACTGAAATAAAGCCTGTATTCCGTGAGACGGGTCGACTTTGCCCATAAGCAAGGTGGCTTGGTGTTGGCAGGAAGTCAGTAGTTGAGGCAGCTGATTAGGAGCTTGTTGCTCTACACTTCCACAAGCTCCTAATCAACTTTATTGCAAAATATACAGAGTTTACATAAATCTATGTATAACATTAATTCTGATCATTCTCAGAATTCTGAGAATGATCAGAATTAATGTTATACATAGATTTATGTATTTGCTAGATATTATCATAATGTGTATTATTACACATATTATAAAAATTCCTCATGCAAATAATCTCCTTTGCCAACCACAAGGGTGGTGTGGGTAAGACGACTTCAACTCTTGCAGTCGCACAGTGCTTAGCGAGTCAGGGCAAGCAAGTATTGCTGTTGGATTGTGATGCCCAGTGCAACCTATCCATGTCTTTTTCTCCAAGCCATGATAAGCACATAGGTCACTTGCTGACTGGTCAAAGTGGCCTAGATCAAGTGGTGCAGCAAGTGGGAGCGGGGCTGTATTTAGTTTCCTCAATGCCCAAGCTTCATGACTTGGAGCGCGAACTAGCAGGACAGCCTGGAAGCGACTTCGTGCTTCGTGAAATTCTGGAATCAGTGGAGGGGATCGACTATTGTCTAATCGACACGCCACCTAACCTCTTCACTCTTACTCACGCGGCTCTTACTGCCAGCGATGCAGTTTTTATTCCTACCCAACCAGAATACTATTCCTTTGAAGGGCTGGCTACCTTATTGGAAACTTGCACCATGATCCGTAAAAGGGTAAATCCAAAGCTGATTCTAGGAGGGGTTTTTTTTACCAAATATTCGCCCACTTATCGCAAAAAGCTTCACCATGATATGGTAGGAGTGATGCAGCAGCACCCAGAACTGGGGAAGCTCTTGATGCAAACCTCGATTCGGGAAAACGTCTCTCTGGCCGAAGCACAAATTCAAAAGGAGAGTGTCTATGACTACGCCCCAAACAGCAACGGGGCCCGCGATTATTTCTCTCTCACAACAGAAATTCTCTCCCGACTATGAGTAAGCCAAAATTCGGCAGCAATCTACTCTCAGTAAATGAGAAACTAAGAAGTTTGCAGCCAGAAGAACCTAAGCTAGCATTGGAATCACCTACTGATGCTACGCCAATAATAATCGCCGAGAAATCAGATAAAGATCAGGACCCTTGGGTTTCGTTCACCGTGCATATCAAGCGCTCAACCTATATGCAGATAAAGCAGGCGGAATTCTGGGTATCTGGCTTTGGTGAAATGCGCGAACACGCGGATGTTGCTTGGCAAGAGTATCTATTGAAACTTCCTGAATCTCAGAAAGCACTCCCAGAAAAGGTACTGGATAAGTTATTGAAGACAAGCAAAAAGCTACAATAAATAGTATTAAAAAGTAATAAATGTCGTTAAAAACAACCTTGTGATATACTTTATTATACTATTTTAAGTTACCTGGATGACCTATCTCCCGGTTAAGCGTTTTTCTCTAAGGTTTAATACCCCATTGCTTATAAGAGTTATGGGGTATTATGTATATACATGATTCGCCTAACCTATTTCGCTCACCTAAATCGAAAAGCTCACAGATTGTCCTTTGGTTTACAATGATTTATATGGTGTATTTAAATAAATTGAGATAGCTCAAATAGGAAGCCATTACCTCTGAGATAGGAGCCCGTTACCTTCATGAGATAATTTCAGATAGGAAGCCGTTACCTTTTGAGATAGTTTTTTTATCTCATATCAAATTTTAAAACCCTGAGTCTTATTTCAACTTTTAATATTAACACTTATTATAATATTAAGAGCGGTGCAACCAACTGATCATCAAGAAATTACAACCACTAAACAGGAGCCGGTTACCTCTGAGATAGGAGGCCGTTACCTCTGAGATAGGAGGCCGTTACCTCTGAGATAGGAGGCCGTTACCTCTGAGATAGGAGGCCGTTACCTCTGAGATAGGAGATGAGATAATTTGTTTTACTATCTGAAATTGCTACTTTAGCTGCTGATTATTTTTTGGATCATGGCTAAGAATCAGTATCCTGGTACAACCTTCGAAAAAAGCCGGAATCGATGGAAGGCACAAGTACGTATCAACGGTAAAACCAAGAGCATCGGCTATTTCGATACGCAGCCTGAAGCTTACGCAGCAGTAGTCACTGCCAAGCGAGACACGGCTGCCGCTATTGAACAGGGGCAGTTACAGCAGCCGGAGAGTGCCACTTATCGCTTGGAGATTCAGGATAACCGGCGGACGACCACTGTTGCTCAGAGTAACGTGCTGATCGAACACCCCTGGGCGATGACCTTACTTGAGGCTCGCATCTTTGTACTGCTATTGCGTGGCCTACGCCGCGACGAGGCTGACAGTAAGCGTATCGTTATTCCTCTGTCCGATTTAGTGGGTGACCAGCCTATCGGTGGACGCGGCTATCAGTATCTGCATGTAGCCATGGACGGACTCGATGCCATTCGCATTGATCTACCCATGCCGAACCGCAAGAAGGACTATCACAAAGTACCGTTAGTTCACTCTCTTAAACTCGACAGCGGGCAGGGGACCATTTCCGGTTACTTTTCCAACGATGTTATTCCTTACCTAACAAACCTGACTGAGAACTTCACGTTGGGCCAAGTCGCAGACCTTCTTAGTATCAAAAGCCCCAATACCCACAAATTCTACTGGATTATGCAGATGTGGAAGTTTAAGAGTCCACATACCGTTGATGTTGAGACGCTGCGAGATTTAACTACCGGAGAAGCCTATCCTCAGTTTGCTGACTACCGAAAATACGTACTCAAACCGTCGCTGGAAGAACTCAACACGCTCAACTTCGACATCTCCTATATAGAGAAGAAGAAAGGTCGCAGTGTAGATTCCATTGAATTTCATATTAATTACAACGGTCCTAGTAAACTACAGCCTAAACAGTTACAACTTCAATTGGGTGATGCTACTTTACCTGTGGAGACCCCACAACAACCTCAACTGACAACAACTTCAACTGACTTTCGTGGCCGAGTAGCTGGGCGCATGCGCAAGTTTAAGTTGGAAGAGTACCAAATTGACCGGATACTCACGCTTACTGAGAACGAACTGCAAAAGATGATGAAAGACACGCATCAATTGCTAAAGGAATACGAGGCCGGTACCAAAGTTTTCGATAACATCGCTGCCTCCGCTATGAGCAAGATTAACAGCTTGTTCCCACGACTATACCCTAAGGCTAAATGAAGAGCACCACTTTCAACAGGCTAACTAGTGGACGTGCATGTAGCCGAAAATTTCTTCTTAACGGGTCAGAAAGTTGGGGCCAGAAAGACAAACCATGTTTTCTTTCTGGTCCTACTTCTTAGCCCTGTTTTTAAGCACCTTTCCAGGGAATTAGTAGAACTAGACTATAGGCTCAGAAATCTATGACTAAATGGACGGCCTTTACTAAAGGCCCAAGCGCGTTTTTACTTGACTGCCTCCATCAGCCATTGCGGTAGTCGATGCGGCGTTCTATCCCCCTTTCGTGTCATAGCGCGGGGCACCTGGGGGTGCTACCTTTGGCGTATGCAAACGCGCCTGCCCCTGGCCATTATCGAAGACCAGACGCCCATCCGGGAAATGCTGCACCAGTACCTGAGTGCGCAGCCGGAGTTTGAGTGCGTGCTGACGGCGGCGTCGATGGAGGATTTCTTTCGGCAGCTACCCGCGCTCGGCACCCCGCCGGTGTTGGTGCTCTCTGATATTGGGCTGCCGGGGCGCTCGGGCATCGAAGGGTTGCCCCTTATTCTGGCCCGGTTGCCCGCGGCGCAGGTACTCATGCTGAGCGTATACACCGACGCGGCCCGCGTGTTCGAGGCCATTTGCGCCGGGGCGGTAGGCTACCTGGTCAAAAACACGCCGCTGCCCCTCCTAAAAGCCCACCTGCTGGAGGTGGCCGCCGGCGGTTCGCCCATGTCGCCGGCCGTGGCCCGGCACGTGCTGCAGGCGTTTCGGCGGCAGCCACCGGTGGCAGTGGCGGCTACGGCCGAGGCCCGCCTCACGCTCCGCGAGCAGGAAATCGTGACGGCCGTAGAGGAAGGCCTCAGCTACAAGCTCATTGCCGATGCCTGCGGCATCAGCCTCGACACGGTGAAAAATCACCTGCGGGCCGTCTACCGCAAGCTGCACATCAACTCCAAGGGCGAGCTGCTGGCTCTGGCCCTGAAGCGACAGAAGTAAGCGGCCTAGCACCAGATAGTACTACACTTTCGTGTCATTGTGCCGCAAGGAAAGAAGGGCGTGCTTTGGAGCGTTCCACGGCGATGGCCGTTGCACGCCATTTCTTCACCCCCTTTCCCCCTACTCTTATGCGCCTTCCTTTACTCAATTGGTTGAAACGCGCGGGGTGGTGTCTGGCCCTGCTGCTGCCGCTAGCCGCTCACGCCCAAGCGCCCGCCAACGACAACCCCAGCGGGGCCATTGCTCTGCCGCTGGCCACCAGCTGCACCCCCTCCAGCGGCACGAACGTGGGGGCTACCCCCACCGTTGCCAACGGCTACGCCAACCCGGGCTGCGGCATTGCCACCACCCCGCTGGACGTGTGGTTCCGGTTCACGACCGATGCCACCGGCCCCGGCAGCACGGCGGCGGCTATTACTGTGGCGGGCACCGCCGCCGGTCAGGTGCGGCTGTTTTCCAGCGCGGGTGGGGCAACGGGACCGTTCACTGCCCTTGGCTGTGCGTCCGGTGGATCCAACAACGCCCAAGCGGCCCGACTGGTGGTGGTGGGGTTGACGCCCGCCACCACGTACTACGTGTCCGTAGCAGGCTACGGCTCGACCGATACGCAGGGGGCCTTTACTATCTGCGCCACGGTGCCGGTGGCCAACGACGCGGCCGTGGAGTCCGTGCTCACGCTCGCCCAGCTGCCTATTCCGCCGGGCGCCCCCCACGTCGTGCGGGCCGTGGTGAGCAACCAGGGCAGTAGCGTCCAAACCAACCTGCCCGTGACGCTGACCGTGACGGGCGCCAATGCCTTCACCAACACCCTGATTGTGGCCACACTGGCCCCCGGGGCCTCGGCCACGGTGAGCTTCGCTGCCTTCACGCCCACGGCCACCGGCACCAACACTCTGGCTGTAACGACTCCCGCCGACGACACCAATACCAACAACAGCCGCAGCGTGCTGCAAGAGGTGAACACCACCACTTACTCTTATGCCAGCCCCGGCGTGGCTACGGGGGCTTTTCAACTGGGATTAGACGCAATCGACCGGGCCTTTGCCTGCCGCTACCGCGTCAACAGCCCGGTCAGCGTGGTGCAGGTACGCTCCTATGTCGTCAATTTTGGGGGTTTGCCCGCCGGGCAAGCCGGCAGCAGCATTGGCAAAACGGTGTACGGGGTGCTGCTCGATTTCGCCACCGGCACCCTGCTAGCCCGCTCGCCCGATTACGTGCTAACGGCCGCCGACATCAACACCTATGTGACCCTACCCCTCACCACGTCCGTCGCGCTGCCGGCGGGCACGGACGTGCTGGTGGGCATGGTGGCGTTGTACCCAGCCGGCCCAACGGCCAACTACGCGCCCTTCGGTACGCAGGTGGATGAGCCCGGCCGAACGGATGCCTTCTACAACGTTTCCGCCATTTCCCTCGTTTCCCCCCAGCCCGTAAATAGCAATACCGGGGGCTACAAGCGGCTGATGCTGGAAGCCGTGACGGCCCCGGCCATCGCCTGCCCCGGCCCCACCACCCTGACGGCTACCGGCATCACCCCGACCGGGGCCACGCTCGCCTTCACGCCGCCCGTCGGTGCCAGCGGCAGCTACTCCCTGACCTACTTTGCCAATGGTGTCTCCGCCACGACGGTGGCCGTCACCACTTCACCGGTTACGCTCAGCGGCCTTACCCCCGGTACTACCTACACGGTGAGCCTATCAGCCAGCTGCGGCGGTGGTCAGGCTTCGTACCCCACGTTTACCACCTTTACTACCCCGCTGCCCGCCCAGGACGCCGCCGTGGAGGCGGTGCAAGCGCTGACCCAGCTGCCCATTCCGGCGGGGGCGCCCCACGTCGTGCGGGCCGTGGTGAGCAACCGCGGTACGGCGGCCCTGGCTAACCTGCCCGTGACGCTGACCGTGACGGGCGCCAATGCCTTCACCAACACCCAGACCCTGGCCACGCTGGCACCGGGGGCTACCACAACGGTGAGCTTCGCGGGCTTCACGCCCGCGGCCACCGGCGCCAACACGCTCACGGTGACCGTGCCAGCCGACGGCCTCAACACCAATAACAACCGCAGCGCGACGCAGGTAGTGAACACGACCACCTTCTCCTACACCGACCCCGGCGTGGGGGCACAAGTTGGCTTGGGCTTCGGGCCGACCAGTGTCAATAATGCGGGGGTTGTGCGCCTCCAGACCAGTACCTCCCTGCGTGTGACGCAGGTGCGGGCCTACCTGCGAACGGCCGCCGCGGCCCCCGCGCCCAGCGCTACCGTGGGCAAAACGGTGTACGGGGTGCTGCTTGACGCGGCCGGGGCCGTGCTGGCCCGCTCACCCGACTATGTGGTGGTGGCCAGCGACCTGAATACCTATGTGACGTTTACGCTGACTACTCCCCCAATCCTGCCTGCCGGCAGCGACTTCTACGTGGGGGCCGCCCAAACCTACCAATTGGGCCAGAATACCGGCTACTCCCCTTTGGGGGGGCAGGCCAATGGGCCCGGTCAGCCCAACACCTTTTACAGCGCCTCCACCAACCAGGTCGTGGCACCCACCGACTTGATTACGTCGGGACCCTACAAGCTGATGATAGAGGCCGTTACCCAGGTGGTGCTGGCGACCCACAACGAGGTGCTGGCCGCCACGGTGGTCCTCTACCCCAACCCGGCCCACCAAGCCTTCACCCTGGTGGTGCCGGCCGGCTCGCTTGGCTCGGCTTCGGCCACGCTGATGAACGCGCTAGGGCAGGTGGTACAGACCCGGCAGCTGCACCTGCCCGCTGCTGGCGGCACCACCGAGTTTGACGTGCGCGGCCTGGCCGCCGGCGTGTACTCGCTGCAACTCCAGACCGGCGAAACCCGCGTAGTGAAGCGGGTAGTTATTAACTAAACATACGCTACTGGATGGCAATCAAAAGGGCTGACCCGTGTGGGTCAGCCCTTTTGGTTAGCGCGGGTCGTAACTGTTTCCGCATTGGTTGCAAGCGGTGGTCGAGTCGTAAGATGGCCGGAAAACAAGCTGGTTTCAGCAAGCGAAACAGATCTAGCAGCCCACGTCTCGGCAGTAGGTCCGCAAACGTTGAAGCTCAGTAGTTAATGGGCGCACCAGCCAACCCAAAATTGACTATCTATACACCGTTGGGATTATATATTAAAGTGGTAGTATTGCCAAGAAATGTATTATTTATTCTTGTGAAGATGAAAGTAGTGGCTACGTTGTTTGTGGTTCCGGCTCCTCCGGCTACTAGTTGCCCTGATCACGAAAGTACTATAGCGCCGCGCGCAGCCACTTCTCCTCCTTACCGCCTGATGCTACTGGATGCCCCTGCTGGGTGTTCTGGATTCTTCTCTGTTCTTACCCGCCCGGCATGTGCTTGAAGCACCCTAGCCTCTTGGGGTGGCTGATAGGGTGCTGGCTGCTCGTAGCGAGCCCGGGAGCGTACGCCCAGCAACTGGAACAGCAACCGGACCACGTGCTAAGTACGGTCGGTATCCGCGCCGTAAGCAGCGACCCGGTGGGCTTTGCCTGGGTGGCCACCCGACAGGGCATGTTTCGCTACGACGGCCGGCAACTCGTTTCCCTCAACCAGCTGGTGCGGCAGGGCCCGCCCCTGCGTGGTGAGGCCTACCGGGTGGTGGCCGATTCCTCCGGCACAGTGTGGATCGGCATGCACGACGGTCTCTACGCCTTTGTGCCCGCCACCGGCGAGCTGCGCCAAGTGCCGCTGCCCCCGCTCATCGGACGGCACAGCCACATCAACGCCTTGCTGCTGCATCGGGGCGCGCTCTGGTTTGGCCGGGGAATAGACCCGTGCCAGCTGTTTCAACTCGCGCTGCGGCGGCCCCGGCAGCCTCCCCGGCTGGTGTGGCAGTACCCGCAGGGCCTGATCATGGCCATCGAGCCCGATAAGGTGGGGCAGTTGCTACTCTTTAGCTTCGAACGCAGCTGGCGGCTAACGCCCAGTGGCCGGGTGTACCCCTTAGCCGACCATAGCCACCGCTACCGCGTGCAGCAGGCCAACCAAGCGCGCCGTACGCAGCTGGCCGACCAGCCGCTGCGCTTGCCCCACGGCCCTTACTCGTTAACCGACAGTACCCTCCTCGAGCAGCGGCCTGGGCAGCGCCCGCGGGTGCTGGCCCGCTGGGCGCGCCACCGATCCTCCGCCGCAGTGCCCCACCTGGACGTGCTGGAGCTCGACAGCACCTGGTACTGGCTGGGGCAGGGGGAGCTGCTGGCCTTGTCCATTCGGCGGCAACAACAGCCGCCTGGGCTCATACACCATCCAGCCCCTTTAGCCCCGGAGTGGAACGCGTGGCTGAGCTTCAACCGGGCCCGGACAGGCCTGTGGGCGTTTGCCGAGGGCATGCCGGGCCTGCTCCAGTTGCGGCCCCGACCGGTGCCCATTCAGGCCCTGCCCGTGGCCGGCGGGCCCCGCCTGAGCACCCGCACCATCAACCGGCTGCCTGATGGCCGGCTGGTGGTGGGCAGCTACGCGGGCACTTTCACGCAAGCGGCCGACAGCCCGCTGGCGATGCTGCGCCGCTGGCAGGGGCCAGAACCCGGACCGGTCTGGTTTTGCAGCCTGCGCCTGCCCGATGCTCGTCTGGTTATTGGGCTGGAAAACTACGGTATTGTGCTGCTGACCGGGCGGCAGTTCACGGAAATCACCTGGGTGGGCCCGCATCCTGACCCGTCAGGCAAATCCACCTTCTGCTTGCTGCGCGACCGGGCAAGGCGGGTGTGGGCCGGAGGGCAGCAAGGCCTGTTTCAGCTTGACCTCGCGCGCCGCACCCGCCGACGCTACCGCGAAGGTGACCCCACCTGGCCGCTGCACCGCTGCGAGATAGAAGCCCTGAGCGAAGGAGCGCACGGCGAACTGTGGCTGGCCACCAACCAGGGGCTGTATTGCCTGCAGCCCGCTACCGGCCGGCTGCGCCACTACGGCCCCGACGAGCCGCCGTCCTACCGCTTGCCCACCAGCTTGGTGCGCACGGTGCTGGTTGCCCACCCCGACAGCATATGGGTGGGCACGCTCGATGCCGGCCTGCTGCTGCTGCACCCGCGGCGGGGCGTGCAGCGGCAGCTCACGCTGGGCCAGGGGCTACCCAGCGAAGCAGTGGCGTTTGTGCTGGCCCCTCGGCCAGGCCGGGTGCTGTGGGTGGGCACCCACAACGGGCTGGTGCGCTACGAGCCCCGCACCGGCCGGCGCAGCGACCTGACCACCACCGAAGGGCTGGCTACCAACGAGCTGAACCGCCAATCGGCCTGGTACGACGCGGCGCAGCAGCGCCTGTACATCGGTGGGGTAGGGGGGCTGAGCTTTCTGGCCCCCTCGATCTTGGCCAAAGCCGGGCACGCGCCCCGGTTGCTGCTCACCAGCCTTACTCAGCACCATGCCCAGCCGGACACCATCCGCACCGAGTATCTGACTGGCACGTTGCCGCAGGGGCTGACGCTGGCCCCTGGCGACGCCTTTGCCGACCTGACGCTGGGCGTGAGTGACGAGGTGGGCCCAGAACTTGGGCGCTTCACGTATCGCCTGTTGGGGGCCGGCTCCGCGCTCTGGCAGGAGCTGGACGCGGGCAACCGTCTGCGCCTGCAAGGGCTGGAGCCGGGCGACTACACGCTTGAAATTCGCGGCGAAACCGGGCTGGGCACTTCTACTTGCAACGGGCTGCGCGTGCCGGTGCGGGCGCGCACTTACTGGTGGCGCCGACCTGGCGTGTGGGTCACCCTGACGGGCCTGCTGGTGGTGGTGGCCGCCGGCGTGGTGTACCTGTGGCAGCAGCGTCGCGCTCGGCAGCGCGAGCAGGCCTGGCGAGCGGAGCAAGCTTTGCGCCAGCGCTTGGCGGCTGACTTGCACGACGACGTGGGTAACCTGCTTACCCAGATCAGCTTGCACAGCAGTTTGCTGCGCGAAACGCCCCACAGCCCGGCCCAGACCGCGGCCCGGCTCGACGCATTAGCCGCCGCCTCACGTCAGGCCGCTCAGCAGATGAGCGACGTGGTATGGGGCCTGGAGGTGGCGGACCTGCGCCTGCGCCAGCTGCTGGATCGGATGCGTGACCACGCGCAGGAGGTACTGCCCCCGGCGGGCCTGGACGTGCGCTTCCAGGTGCCCGCCGATTTGCCCGACCCCGAACTAGCAGCCGACCTGCGGCACCACCTCTACTTGATCTACAAAGAGGCCCTGCACAACGTAGTTAAGCACGCCCGAGCTACCACCGTGACGGTGCAGCTGGCGGCTACCACTGCCGGCCTAGCCCTGACTGTAACCGATGATGGCCGGGGCCACGATGGCCACTGCCGCCCCGGTGGTCACGGCTTACCTAACATGCAGGCCCGGGCCCGGGCCGTAGGTGGCACTGTGTGCTACACACCGCAGCCAGCGGGCTTTGCGGTGGTGATAACTGTGCCACTTGGCTAAGCGGAGCAAGCCACTGTGCGAGCATAAAGGCTCTAGCCATACTCAGCCTCCAGGCATTGGTGTGTGCATGGCGGCCATCTCTGGCTTTTTTCCAGAACCAGCAACTGTAGTGTGGGCTACTGCTGCCCTGCTCGGCTGATGCAAGTTGGGTAGTGGTCGCTGTGGGCAGTGCCGATCAGCAGTTCTACACCCAGGGGGTAGGTTGCATAGGGCAGTAGCGTGCTGGCTCCTTTCCAAAAAAGGAAGCCGTCGTCCCAAGTGGGGTGGCGGCTTTCTCTCTTCAGTATGGGTCCTTACCTGCTTGATACGCTATTCTCAATATGACACTTTCGTGTCATAGCGCGGCATTACCAAATACGATAGGTTTGTAGAATTAGTGGATGCGATTGTACTTAACAAGTGCCTCCACTTGCGAAAGGGGCCATCTAGTGAATGGCTATGGCACTATTCATCCAATACCCTGCTTCGTGCACGCCTAACCCAGCCTTCATCTGGATCTCGCTCAACAAGAATTTGACTGACAGGTAGTTGGCTAAGTACGACGTGAAAGGGGGCCGGCGGAGCAAATACACTGCTTGTTTACCGGTTCGCCCTAATGGCTAGCGTGCATCCCTATTTTACCTGACCTCTGCTCTTTCTATTATTCACGCTGCCCTTTTACGCTATGAAAGCCCAAATCCAGCACTTTTCGGAGCCTAAGAATTCCATGATTCAGTCGGCGGTTAACGAGCGGCTCAACCTCACCAAAAACAGCCAAGGACTAAACTCGCAACATCCTCACATTCATGTGCTTAATAAGGTATTAGAGTTGAGGCAGGAAGGTAGTGAGGCCGGTGAGACCCACGAAAGCTTGGTGCAGCGGGCGCTGAATTGGGTAAAAGACTTGGTGGAGAAAGTCGAACTGACGGTTGAACATTCCAACTACACGCAAGGCTTTGCCATTTTAGAACAATATGTTGCCGCCTTATTAACTGGCGATACGGGCTTGGCCTCCCAGAAGCGGGATGAATTGAAATTTTCAGGATGTGACCCTAAGTGGGTAGAGTCCATGGTGGTGTGGTTCAACTCTTATAAGGTCAAGATGGATAAACCACAATATGTGGCGTATACCTCCCTCGACGACTATGCCTACGAGTTGCCGCCCACAGCCACCGGCACTTTGCGGGTAGGCATTATAGGCGACTGGGGCACCGGC
Source organism: Hymenobacter norwichensis DSM 15439 (assembly GCF_000420705.1). Lineage (GTDB taxonomy): Bacteria > Bacteroidota > Bacteroidia > Cytophagales > Hymenobacteraceae > Hymenobacter > Hymenobacter norwichensis. The sequence goes on along the minus strand of NZ_ATVL01000013.1, from coordinate 101,977 downwards.
GAGCACCGCGCTGTGGACGTGCTCACGCGGTTATTTGCGCTCAAGCCGGACCTGATCATCCACCTAGGTGACATATACTACTCGGGTACCGAGCACGAGTATGAGGTCAACTTCCACGCTATTATCAACCAAGCCCGCCAAGCGGCGGGTTCTGCCGTTCCGGTCTACAACCTGCCGGGCAACCACGATTATTATTCTGGTGGCCACGCGTTTTACGAGTCGTTGCAAACAATTAATACCGATGCAACTCCTGGTACGCCCGTGCAGCAAGCCAGCTATTTTGCTTTATATAACAACGCTTGGCAGATCCAAGGTATGGATACGGGCCTCTTTGATAACGACGTGCTGAAAGTAAGCCGTGATACCACGCATTTAAAGGAGAAAGAAGTGGTCTGGCATCAGCATCAGTTGGATAAAGCGCAGAGCGCCGGCCGTAAGGTCATTCTCTTATCGCATCACCAGCTTTTTTCACGCTATCAAGCCATTGCCAACCGAGCTTATAATGCAGCGCTGCTGAGCTCTTTTCAGAGCTACCTTCAGAACGACAGCATTTGCGCTTGGTTTTGGGGCCACGAGCATATAGCAGCGATTTACAAACCCTATAAAGGGCTAGCGAAAGGACGTTGCTTAGGGCACGGGGGAGTGCCGGTCCTTTACGATGCCGGGGCTCCGTATGCTGAAAAAGCATCGGTTAAGGGAGTGGTCCTCCCCGACCTACCGGAGGTGCTAGTAGACCCAGAGCTGTTCAAGAACAATGGGGAGGTGTATTATCAAGGATTTGCCTTGTTGGAATTGCACGCCGATAAGACAGGAACAGCCCATTACTATACTACGGATCAAGACAAGCCAATATACGAAGAGGACCTCTGCTAAGAACGGGTGACTTAGCACAAGCAGTTGTGCCCTCTCTTTTGCCGGTATTTGCTGAAGTTCAATCTGTACTTTCTCTCTTGAAACCGTGCCTGATACTCCTCTTGATACTACTACTCCTATAAGTGGTTCCGCTACTCCTTCGGATCGGCTCTCACCAGTTGCCACTCATTCTGCTGTGGGGGATGAACAGACTGCACGAGGGACAACTGCTAGACAAGCTACCAGTTTGAATGGTCCAACCCAACCTAATTTCAAACAGCACGAGTTATCGAGTGAGATACTCAAATGGGTAGGTCCGGCCAGTATCTGTCTGGCCGTGGTACTCATCACCACGCTTGTAACAGAACCCAATACCAGTGCTGTTGCCTCTATTGCCTTTATTTCGGGGGCCGCAATTGGTATTGAGCGGGTTATTGAAGGGTTCTGGAATGCGCTCGGCTCTCGCATTGGCGTGTATTGGCCGATGACCTCGATCAGCCGGCAAGTGCATGAATTGGAGCTCGAATTAAATGATGCGCTCAAGCCGTTTCATGGCCACTTAAGCCAGGCCCTGGGGGAGAGCACGGCCATTCCCTCGTATTTGGCAAATGCGCAGAAAGATTTGGACACGATGCAGCGACGCTTCGACGACATTCGCACGCATGGTCCTTCCAACCAGCGGATGCAGTTGCTGGCCGCCTGCGCGGCGCAAAGTGTGAATTTTCTGGTGACCAAATACCAAACCGTATTACCTAAACTGAGTGAGGGCGTGCCCCTAGCGAACACGGCGATTAGCGGGATGCAGGATTTCCTGGCCACGTTTAAGGACAATCCCGGCCGGCGACTTCTAAGCCTGTATTTAGGGGCTCTGTTAGGCTTGGGTTTGGCCGCTGTCTTCAAACTCGACGTGTTTGCGGTAGTTAATGGCGCCACGGATCTGCCCGCCACGGCAGGACTACGGATCGTGCTGACGGGGCTGCTCATCGGGCTTGGCTCTAATCCTACTCACGAGGTTATTCAGTTGCTGCAAGAGCATAAGAAGAAGCAACGAGGCAAGAACACGTCCAATCCCAAATTGGCCGCCGATGCTTCCGTTCCCAAAGGCTAACCGATGCTACATCGCTGATTAGGAACCGTCTTCTCAACCAACCCCTTAGCTGCAAAGAGGCAATCTCCCCTATACCATGTTGCAAGGCGCTTTTTCACACTATGGGTTTTCAGCCCGCTACGACGAGAGCGGACAAGCGGGTTTTTTCCGCCGCATCCTCAGTGACCACCTGGTAACTGGCCCCCTGCTCATCAGCCACACCCACAACGATAACGCTGTGGGCATGATGTACCCGCTCTCCTCGCGCGTTGCGGGCCAGGTAGGCCAAGCCATTGGCGACGCCAGCAGTATATATGGAGGTATGGGCAGCAACGGGGCGCAAAAGACGTCGGAAGCCATCGACCTCCAGTTAGAAGATGTTGGGTTCTCCTACGCCTTTACCCCGGGTGGGGTGTACAATCTGTTGGCGGACAACTATATCCACGCGCATTCCGATATCTGTCACCCGCAGACTGCCTACGCTTTTCTGCAAGCAGTAGCGACGACCTAGTACAATCACTTGCCCATTGTGCACCCAGGCCACGTTCCCTGACCCAGAGTTTCAACCGGTCTGCCAGTTGCTTCAACGGGTAAGTTCCCTTACGACCTGATCGGCTGATGCGCATATAAAGGTGCGCTGTAGACAACCGCCAGCTTTTTCTAACCTTTTCTTTTCACTAGGTCACTTCGACCACAACCCTAAACCCATGGTAAACAACCTAACCGTCGACGCCGCAGGGCGAGCCTTCATCAGCCATGAAGAAGATGAAAAATTAGCGGAGTACGCCGACGTAGGAGGCGTAAAAACGATTGGCGTTGGCCATACCGGCCGAGATGTTTTTAACGGAGAGCAAATCACGGAGAGCCAAAGCCAGGCCTTATTGAGCAAAGACTTAACCGGTTGTGAAGCTGCTGTTAACCGGCTCGTCACGGTGCCGCTCAATCAGCATCAGTTTAACGCGCTGGTGTCATTTGCCTTCAACCTCGGCCCAGGAGCCCTGGAAAAGTCTTCTCTGCTGAGGTTCATTAACGACAAACAAACAGACCCCATTGTTCTAAAGGACCACTTTAAGATGTGGTGCAACGTGAATAACAAGCCTAATGATAGCATCAGGGCGCGACGGGGCCGAGAGGCAGATCTTTTTCTCGGGCACTGATCTTGGGGCTAACGTCCTATCTGCAAGTAACAAGGTACCTGCTCATATCTAGCCCCAAGTGCTTATTGCGCTATTCTACCCCTAGCTTCTCATGGCACATCAGGGTAAGGAAGATACGGTTTTTCTGATCTCAGTAGTATCATCCATGAGCTTTTACGCAGTCAGATTACTGACGTGCTGACCGGCGAGTAGAGGAGTCACACTACACGGGTTGCTGATTAAAAATGAGAGTAGATGTAGCGCGAACGGTGCAGTAAACCCTGGTTGACTTAGGCCAGCACTTACAAGAAACTAGTACGGGAGAAAGCCGAAAATCCCTTGAAGAGTAGGCAATGATTTTTACTTCAATAATAATTCTTATGGCAGCGGATGTTTTTAAAATACTAAAAGATCTTGAGTACAAGGCCGTGGGTGTGAAACCGGATACTCAGGATATGTCGACAGGCTTTTTTGTGTCCTTTCGGCCGATAGGCCTCCCCATTCCAACACAGGATTATCAAAACCCTTGGAGTCCTACTGGCTCGGATCTCCAAAGTATCCTATCCTCTGAGATGAAGCCGGGCACCTCGCCACCGGCCCCCCAGGACCCCGCCAGTGTAAAGCCTATTGCAGGCAGCAATCAGCTTACCCAATCTGAGCTGGACCAGTTAACCTTGGCGGGTGTCGGGGCATCTGAGCAGGCCTATGTCAACACCTTTGCGTTGACAGACGATAAGCTGGCAATGAGTAATGATTACCTGGTCCTACCAGGCACTGGCAAAATAAGTGATGCTTGGTGGGCTATTACTAGAGGGGCTAATATCATTGATACCAGCAAGGACTTAAGCGCTGAGATAAAACAAGACATTGCCACTGCAACGGCAGTGTTGATGACTCCGGTTGGGGATCCTACCCCACATCACAACGCTTATACGGACTACGAGTCAAAGTACAAAGACGCCGTCAAAAAACGTGATAATAAGTATGCTGATGCAATGTCCGACCCTACGGCTCTGCAGATGTGGCCTATACAAGGAAAGGACTATCAGGATGATATCGATGAAGCCATGCAGAATTGGGAAAGCTTTGGCTTTAAGAACGAGATAGAGCAGGCCTTGGCCGTTTTGAGTGCACAGGGCACTGACCCAGCCCTCTTGTTTATCAATCGGGCGAGGAACACTTACCAAAACAGCCTCGTGCAGCCCGACCCTAAGGTGCCTGAGACTCCTTACACCTTTATGTTGCCCAACGACTGGTACAGTTCTGATAGCGACGGCTGGAACCACTACACGCAGGATGACTTCCATTCTGAAACACATGTGGAGACAACCTCATCGCACATGGACGGCAGTGGCAGTGTGAACTATGGCTTCTTCAGCATAGGGGGCAGTGGCAGCAGCGAAACTTCCCAAAAATCACTCAATCTTCAGACTAATAATTTGTCGATTGAGTTTCATTATACAATAGTCGACATCAAGCGGCCATGGCTGGACACCAGCTTGCTCAATCTTAGTAATTGGTTTTTGGTGGGCGACTATTCGAAAAATTGCATCTCGGATGGTACCTACGGCCAACAGCTAAAAGGGACAGAGCTGACGTTTTTGCCATCTATTGTGACTAGTCTTTTGCTTGTCAGCAATCTGAAGATGCATTTTGAGGTGACCCAGGAACACCGTGACACCTTAGACCAGGCTAGTAGCGGGGGGGGCAGCGTTGGTTACGGGCCCTTCAATATCTTTTCGGGCAGTGGTAATCATTCTACAACAAGCCATGACGACAACCTTACGTATAACTTAACCAGCCAAGGCTTATCTGTTGATGGTGTGCAATTGATTGGCTATGTATCAACGATCCTACCCGCATCTCCCAAGCAAGACTCTAAGCCATACATGGCCTCTGCACCAGCCGCACCAGCTGCCACTGCATAGCCTTTTATAACCCACTTGGTATGTATTTGTCTAACAATAGCACTTTGTTACAGACACCTATTCACCTAAGCCGTCATGTAGGATGCAACTCGTTGCATCCTACATGACGGCTTAGGTGAATAGGTGTCTGAGAGCAGATATATCGTAGGTAAACCTACAGGAGCGCTCTTCCCCCATATAGTTTAGCATCATACATATGGACGACTTGTTCCAGCAGATTCAGACCTTTTTCCTAGAAAAATATTTAAATGGTTTAAGTAACCCACGCACGTTTCTAGCCTTCGAGCCGCTGGGTTGTATTATAGACCCAGAAGAGTATAAAGACCCAAACACAAATCAGTTTGTTGCGATTAAAGCAGAGGAAGCAATATCTGGGCTAGTTGACCGTGTTCCAAGTATTGGTGACATATTTCTGGCAGACCTAAATCATGTCAGCACCCAGTATATTTCTCTAGTTAATGGTGCAACGTTCAACGAAGCCGCCTTTAATGTAAACGACCCATCTGCCTACCTGGCCCGGTTAAATGAATTAACAAACGCGGCTAAAGAAACGCTTCATGATGCCAGTAGAATGTCGATAAGAGATGTTGGCGTGAGGTATTTTCCAGCCGACACTCAGCCGAGCACTTGGTACGACGCGCAAAGTCCCATCTGGATCGGCCAAGAGTTTCAAGCCAACAAGCAGGTTTTGCCTTCTGAAAACCCACTCGTAGCAGAGTATTCTGTTCGATTGCAGGCTGCTGCTCCGCCGCTACCATCACCAACTAGATTCACTTGGCGATGGTGGCGGCGGAGAAAAAACAATGCCCCCACCACGAATAGCTTAGCCGATAAACGCGTGGTAACTCCAGAAACTGCTCCTGAGCCAGTAGAGGGAGCATTGCCGTCGATGCCTACCCAACCTGTTGCCAAAAAGTTAGAGGAAGCGCGTCCTGCGGAAAATCAGCCACTCGTCCTCGGGGATGATTCCCCAGGCCAAGCTATGTCAGTAGAAGCTATATCCTTTAGCTATTGCATAGTGCAAGTTTCTCGGACTTGGCTTGATACAGGTTTAATCGATAATGCTAGGCTGTGGTATTCTCTGGCGCAACCCATGGGATCTTTCTCTTCTGGTAGTAAGGACACTACCAACTCCGGCACGCTACGAGCCATTCCTACAGCATTCATTATCATTAAAGATTTGAAAATAACTTCTTCTTCTTGGTCAGTGAATGACCTGCAGAATGCCCAAAACAGCACTGGCCTTGGCGCTTTCAACTTACTACACAGTGTAATCGATGATACCAATGCTTTAGTGAACCCTTCCCTGCAAATCATTGGCTGGCTTTGCGAGGTTTCGCCCCAAATGCCCCTTACCTCCGACCCCAACCTTAGATCTTAGTTATAATTCCAGTAGTTAAACTGCGCTAAAAAGCAAGGTAGCTTTACCACGGAGCTAGTCTTACAGCCGTGTGGGGCCTGTCGTTAATGTCGGTAAAGCTTTCCAGCAGAATCTTCTTGCTTCGCCGAACTGCTGAGTACAAGCTGATAATCGAGAACGTCGGTCTCGATAACTATAAACACGCAGAAATAAAAAACGAATATCCTTTTAATAAAACTAGAATTCTCGGATAAAGCGTGCGGAACTTGTCTTGAAGTTACCCCTGCACTTGCCGGGCGGTTAGGTTAATGTATTTAAAGGTGAAATCTGATAGTTCACTGGTGGTGTAGTATGGGGCTCAGCAAGTTGATAGCTGTGAATGAAACATCTATGCCGTGTGGCACTTCGTGGATGGCAGAGAGATAGGCGTGCCCTACCGCGGCAGAAGAAACCATAGGTAGGAGAAAGACGAGAGCTTTGGCCTAAGGCACCACCTCAATTCTAACGTATAGTGCAGGTAAAGTCGAGTGGTCAGACGAAGTGAAACAGCGTTAGGCGTCATCCTAGCAGAAACGTTTCGTGGCGAACCGTTTGCTTATAACTTCTCAATAGAAGGGGTACTTCTTCCAAAAGGGCGGATTTACACGCTAAGCATTAATGCATTGATTTACAATACTATGTAAGCTACGCTTGATTGTGCTATCAAAAAGGAAATCCTTCTCGATGAGCAAGACACACCCACTTGATTGCTTAGAATCGCCATTTTTGATAAAACGCTGCTGAAGGGCTTAGCGTGTAAATCCGCCCTTTTGGAAGAAGTACCCCTCTTATTACCAGGTAGCTAGCACGAGCTAGTATACGGGTTCCACTTGCTACTAAGCGGAGCAATAGTTACCGGATAAACAAGGCGTGTTACTGCCCAACAACATGAAGAAGGTAATCCGGATATATAGTAGGCAAACCCCAGAACACCGCAAATGGGCGAGCATGCGTGCCCTTATACTAGGGCAAAAAGACGCCGATAAGATGGTGGAACTCCTGCATCACTGCATGGCGTCTTTGGTTCTTCGACGGATCATGCCCTATATCAGCCTCGGACGGGTCGGCTTGAGACTACCCGGTTCGACACCCCTACAGCCACGGTTTGAAGAGAATTCGCCGTGTTTCTGTTTTTATAACAGCCAGTTCACGGTGTCAAGCTACGACAATGAGACGCAGTGGCGTTTTGCAACCGCCGTGGAGGCGATTACCTTCGCGGAACGACATCCGACTGCTATTCTCGCTTTTTAGGGGCAGAAAACAGGCTGTCAAGCGCTATAGGCAGTACAAGCTTTTCAAGCTGTAATTCACCGTTCTTTAAACGTTACGCAGCCCATGCGAGAGGTGGTCTCTAGGTGACAAGCCCTTCGCAGGTCACGCTACAGGCTGCTAGCGGTCGTTTGTACTGCCTTTATCCAAGGTAGTAACGAGAGTGGTGCTCCCCTATTTGCCCGAGGTAAGAGCACTTAACTGATAGCTGAGTTGCGCTTGCCACGTGCGATTGCGGGCCAGCACCAGTGGGCTAAGGGTACTATAGTTGTCAAGGTCAACGATCCGCGGTTTGTAGAACCTAGTCAACCCCGCTGCATAGCGTACCTCCAAGGCAAGCCGCGCCCCCAACTGATACCCCACGCCGGCTGTATAGCCCAACTCCCAATGCCGAAACTCGTCGGTAGTGGACACGGTTTCTGTCGCGGGATAGGGCAAGCTCAGGCGAGGGGATAACGGGTTTAGCTCATACTGTGTGTTCGCCTGCTGCCGTGCCGCCAGCAAATAGCTGACATGAGGGCCTGCCAGGCCGAAGAAGTGACCGAGCTGCCCCCGCACAAGCAGAGGGAGACTCGCGTAGTGGAGGCGAGTCCGTTCCCGGCGGGTGTATGTTCCATTTACTCCTTCCCAGCCTAACCGCCCGTCCTGTGTGGTCTTCACCCCGCGCGGCTCATACAGTACTTCCGCTTGCAGGCTTACTGGCTTGCTGAGGGGATAGCGGAGCCAGCCGCCCGCCACCCCACCTGTGCGGGCCGTGCGAGCGGAAGGCTCGGTAGTCGTACTAGCCAGCCAGCCGGCTTTCAGGCCCACTTGCAGCCGTTGTGCCTGGCTAGGGCAAATGGCAGCCAGCACCAACACACTCAGCAGCAGAGTAGAGGAACGCATACGCGAGGCCCGAGGGAATAGCTCGGGAGAAGAGGAGTCAGCAAACAGGCGACCGGTTGCAAGGAAGAGGTTGGCAATAGGAAAGGCGATGAGGAATCCCCTCAAAATACCACAGCGAAAGTATTATGCCCATGAGCGCTTAGTATCCTTATTTTGAGATCAGTCTGAGAACTATTAATATGTTAATGACTGATTCCGAGAAGTAGAAAATCAAACCACACCTTTCTTATATACCTAAAGTGCCTTTTTTACCGGAGACTTTTTCTGCTGAGTTTTTTGGAGATGATAAAGATTTTTTCTAGCTAAGCTATTTCCCAATTCTATAGCTTTCTCATAAAGAGTAATTGCCTCTTCAATTTTTCCATCCGCCTCGTATATAGTTGCAAGGCTATTACAAGCGTCTGCGATATTGCCTTTGCAAGATTTTTGATACCAGTATGAAACTCTGGCTTTACAGTATTCTTTATTTACGCCGAAGTAGTTATGTTCTTCATAATGAAGCGCTAGCTCTAATTGGGCCTTATGGTTGCCTAAATAAGCAGAAGCCCTGATTAAGGTGAGATAAGCATTATACAGATCAACTTTATCAGCTTGCGAAAATTGTGGCGAGTTATATAATGCATCTAAAATTTCAGATGCTCGCCTATACTTCTTTTCTCCCCTCATTTTAACTTTCTATTTAACTATTCTTGCTAGCGTTTGGGTCTGCCATTGCCCGAGGAGAGGAACCTTAGTGTTCTAACTGTCTCATTTTAGGCAAAGACGTAGGCGAATACTTCGGCAAATGACTTTTAACCAGTGCACCGAAGCAAGTCCAATAAGTAAACGTTATGTTTAATAGGATCTCACGCAATCGTTGGGCTCGGTGCCTTACCCGCCAATGGAATTACGAAAGAAATGGAAGCACTCATGGCGCGTTAGATCGATGGAGATATTAAAGTAGTCTTTGCCCCCATCGACCACTTGCACCAAGCGTTGCTGCCAGTCGGCATGGTTCTTATACTCCGTGACGGTGCGTTGCGCAAAGCCATTGAGCCACACAACCGTCTGTCCCGTCGCCGTACGATAGCCAGAGTATTGCCGATAATACTGGGCCAACGGGTACAACAAGCGGGGTTCGATGCGGGGCTCGGTGCCGCGCGTGTTGCCGCTGGCGACGCACGCCTGGAGGATGGCTTCGGCTGCGAGGACCTGCGCGGGGGTGAGCGGGATTGGCTTCAAGCCGGCGGGAGGCGAGGAGTCCGTACGGGGATCGAGCAGCACGCCGGTAAAGTAGGCAGTGCGCAGCAGCTGATTGGGTGACCCATCTACTGGCGTCAAAGAATAGGAGGCCGGAGTCGGGAGCAGGTGCCGGGTCGTCGTACCCTGCCAAAAGGCAAACCCGAAGAGCAGATAGAGCAGGACGGCCGCGAAGAGGAAATGGGAGCGCATAGACAAGGACGCAGAAATGAAAGCGGTGTAAGAACGGAAGGTTGCCCTCCAACAAAGGCTCGATTTACGTGTCCTTCATGACACCCCTCTGGCGGCCTGAAAAACGCGATTTTCTTGGACTGTTTCTCTACCCCTTTATTGAACAGCCTAACTGGGTTGTAAATGAGCCATGCTTCTGCTATCCTTAATCTGATCTCAACCGATTTACTTATGCAACAACGCAACTGCTTAAATGACAAGCGACTTGCTAAACAACAAGTCCACGAGTTGATCGCCCGTGAAGGGCAGCTTCATAGCCAGTACACCGCGTTTTTCGAAGAGACCTACCCAAGCGGGCATGTAAAGCGCGATCTAGTATACGAATTACCGGGCAACCGATTCTTATATGTATTTGACCAACAGGACCTATCCACACCCGGCAAAGGAGACCTCTACGAGGGGGCCTACTTTTTACAATGGATGCAGTGGGTGCAACGGGTAAGAGATGACTATGCTAATCATCGGGGTAGCTCTATCGACCATTGGCGTTTCTATTCTCGCTATCAGCATACCTTAGTTGACCGAGTACCAGAATTAGAGGACGAGCTAGCTCGAGTCTTGCAACTTGATCGGCCGCTACTCGACAAGAGCTATGCTAGTCTTGATCTGCTCTCCACCGCGTGTGAAACAGTAGGGACAGACCAGCTAGTAGAGCAACTCTATGACCACGTAGTAGCCTACGCAGGAGAAGTCATCCGACAGCGTGTCAAAGGCTGGTGGGAAATAAATGCTACCCATGCAGGGGGCAACTACCCGTTCATCAACATTGGCTTTGAAAGCGTACAGTACATGCCCATTAACGTCGCCTGGCTGGCACTGCATGGAATAGGCCCTATCGACTTGCGCAAAGCGGCAGCGAATGAGGTAAGGCGATGGGCTCCGAAAGCAAAATTCGAAAAAGTACGGGCCGCAAGAGATCATACCCCCAGACGGGATCCTTTCACCGAGCCGGGTGAATAAGACTTTCCTAGGCAGCAAAAAGCTTGACTAAAGCAGCCACTTTCTGGCAGTTGAACAACTAAACACCAGCTGTTGCTGAGGCCAGCCTGAATGGGTATCGACTTTTGCAACAGCCACTACTATTTACGTTAAGCGACTTTTCCCAGGAATAGAAGCTCGGTATAAGGATTTAGCTAACGGGGAAAAATTCTGTTTGCTGGCCTTTCAGGGTAAGCTAATACGACGATATAGTGTCTGCGCTTTTCCTGATGGAGCTAGATCCGCTGGCATTTCGGCTTGTAGACAGAGTTGTTGATTCGTCTGCCAAAAGAGCCGTTGCGGGTTCCACCTTGTTTCCTTGTGCTCCCACTGCAGGACGAGTCGGCCCTGCACAACTTGAAATAGCTGGATGCCTGTAGGCATCATATCATATTCCAGATTGCCGGCATAGGTGACTAGTTTCGTACGATCGGGAGAGCTAAGGGGCTCGCTCCACAACACAAGCGTGTTGCCTTGCTCTGATATCAAGAGCCACTCGCCGGTTTCATAATATTCCGCCAAGACTAAGTGCTGTTTGAAATCCAGCAAGTAGCCCCGGTAAGTATAGCGCACCTGATCATCCTCATCGGTGTTAAGGTGCTTGTCAGCCAGGATTTTGTGATGCCTGTTCCGGAGAGGAATCTGTAATATGCCATGCTGTTTGGTCAGGCCCTTGTGAAGCCGGAGGGGAGCGGAAGGCGCTTGTCGCGCCTGTTGCAGGAAAGCTTGCTGCGTCAAGGACGTCAAGTGAAAGGGCGGCTCCTCGGCAGGAAGAGCGGCGCTCAGCAGCAAACCAGTTACTAGGAGAATAAGACGCATAGCAATGAGAGATAGTAAAGCACAAAAGAGCGTTGCAATGCGTGCCCGTGAAGTAAATGTGGCTGTTGCAAAAGTCGGTGCCCACTCAAGATGGGCTCGGAAAGAGCTAGTAGTTGGCTATTTAATGATCGGAAAGTGGCTGCCTCAACAGAGTCTTTTGCTAACTGCTAGACTTTTGCAACAGCCACTAAATACTATATTAAGCAGAACCAACGGTAAGCAAGGCTGCATGGAAGCCGCTATTTCAATTATACGGTAAGTCTTTTTCTAGTTAAACTAGACCGCTCAATCTTGGCACTATTTCAGCGAAAACTACCCTACATGCTAGTACATCCAGATAACGACTAGCGAGTATGAGTTGCTGAGTAAGGAGGCAATGAGAAAACTGTACCTTTGAAATACTCCAAAAAGGAGTGTATCCGGCATTGCCAGCACCCGAAAAAGACACGCGCAAACACATAGTAGAGGTAACACAACGCATTACCTTCAGCAGGGGCGTGTCAGTACTGCGCATGGAGAAGCTGGCATCTGAGCTAGGCATGAGCACCAAGACGCTCTATACTCACTACCGCAGCAAAGAAGAAGTGCTAGACGCCGCCATGGCGGCTCATCAAGCGCATTACCAAGCCGCTTTTCGGGCTTTGCTTGAAAGCCCTAACCTAGATTTTCTGCGCCGTCTGCGTCAGACGATGCATCTGGGCTGGGAAGCAAACAGCAAAATGACGTCGGAGGCGGCTCAGGATTTTCGCCGTAACGCCCCGGCCCTGTGGCACAAGTATGAGCAACAGAAGCACCAGAGCATTCAGCAGCACTTCGAGCGTTTGCTGGCTGAAGGGCAGGAACAGGCATTCTTGCGGGAAGATCTGCGTCTGGATATCGTTATGGATATTCTTATGGATGTGATGACCTACCAGCTCAGCCCGAGCGCCCTGTACCAGAGAAGCTACTCGGTGCAACAAGCTCAGGAAACCTTCTATCGGCTGATGTTCGAAGGGGTTCTCAATGAGCGTGCTCGTCAGCAGTACGCTCGGCTAGCCTAAGTGCAGCCAATGTGTATGCCTACCTCCCGCGGGTGGTGCGGTGAGCTTGGGGTGGGCATTTTTTCAAATACATGGAAAATGAAAACAACGTTTCATTTTCCTGAGCGTAAGTGAAACCCACTCGCTGGTAGTGTTCTTTTGTATGCCCGCTGTCCAAGGAGTGCCTCGTAGTTATCACTTCCGAAGAGCGAGGCTTGAAGTCTGATTTCACCCCGCTATTTTATTGCTTATTCGTCTGCAATTGTGTGCGCCGATACACTCTACCTGCCCGGTAATCTGAGCGCCCAATGTTGCCTATTATTCTTTCATGAAGGCTAGTAGAGTAAGAAACCATAAGGTCATTCCAGTCATTGCCTGGGCATCGGTGGCCGTGCTTTTTTCGGAGCAAGTTCGGGCGCAAGGCTCGCCACCAGCACCCGGCTCGACTACTCAGCCGGCGGGCAGTAACCAACAGGGCTTTGGCGGTCCTCCGGCGGGCCAGCAGCAGCAACAGGAACTGCAACGGCGGCGCCAGCAGATGCAACAAACCAGTGAGCAGCCCCAGCCAACCCAGCCTAGTTCCGCACCTGCTACTCCTGTCTCGGCGGGCCAACCAGGAGCGCCCCCCATGGCGCCGTCTGCGGCTGGCACGGGCGGGGCGGGCTCGCCCGGCGAGCCCAGGGGCGCTACTACACCGCGGGCACAGGTGGGCGGAAACTTCCGCGGCATGAGTGCCCCCAGTGCCACTGGGGCGGCGCGCACGCTAGCTACTGCCCCGGAGCGCCTGAATCTGGCCGAAGCCATAACCATTGGGCTGGAAAATAATCTCACCACATTGCTCGCCAGCGAACGGGCCGAAGAAACCCGGGCTCTCAGCCAGCAGGTCCGCTCCTTTCTATTGCCCAACATCACGGGCAGCGCCTACCAGCAGAACCGCACGCTCAACTTGGCCGCGCAAGGCTTAGGCGGGAGTGAGGAAATGGCGGGCGGTGGGGGTATGGGCGGCGGGGCACCCCCTATTCCCTCCTTTGTCGGCCCGTTCAATACCTTCGATGCCCGGCTTAACTTCTCGCAAACCATCCTCAACTTGGCCGCCTTGCGCGAATACAAAAGCAGCAAAGCGGCCGTAGAAGTGGCGGATTTGACGTCCCAACTGGCGCGGGAACAGGTGGCTACCTTCGTGGCCTTGGCGTATCTGACGGCACAGCGCGGCAACCTGGAAGTGCAGGCCGCCCGGGCCGATTACCGCCTCGCAGAATCGTTGCGCGAGCTAGCCGTGAAGCAGCGCAACGCCGGCGTCGCCAACGGTATCGATGTGGTGCGGGCCGAATCCAGAGCGGCCCAGGAACGGCTACGCGTAGTGCAAGCCGAAGCCAATGTCGAGCAAACCCGCCTTGACTTAGAGCGCGCCATCGGCCTACCCCAAGGCAGCGCCACCCTTCTCAGCGACACCTTGGGAATGCGAACCGAACCTGTGCCGACACTTGAACAAGCGCTGCCTCAGGCCCTGACGGCGCGGCTTGATACGCGCATCGCCGAGCAGACCATTGCCCAACGCGCCCTGGACCGAAAGGCCCGCGCCGCCGCCCGTTACCCCATCGTGAATGCCGTTGGCGACTATGGGCAGTCGGCCAACACACCGTTCAAAAACGACCGGGCCACACGCACTTACGGCGTGCAACTGAGCGTGCCCGTGTTTGATGGCGGCTATACCCGGGGCCGTATCAATGCCGCGCTCAGCAAGCAACGCCAAGCCGAGTGGGAACTGGGCAACAGTCGGGGCCAAGTGGAGCAGGACGTGCGCACGGCGCTGGTCGGCTGGCGGCTGGCGGCCGAGCAGGTGCGGGCCAGCGACGAGCAGTTTGGACTGGCTACCCGCGAGTTGGCCTTGGCCACGCAACGCTTCCGGGCCGGGGTGGCTGACAATACCGAAGTATTGGAGGCGCAAGCGGGGCTGGCCAACGCCCGGGCCCTGCGGGTGCAGGCGCTGGCCCAGTACGGGGCGGCGCGGCTCAATTTCGCGGCAGCTACGGGCACGGCTCAGGCCTTTCGTTTGTAACCCGACAACGCCTCAACTCAACGAATTTATCCAGCCGGCTAGCCTGTGCGGCGGCTCTGGTTATCCTCTTCCCAACTAAGTGCCTTATGGCCGACTCTACTTCTCCCTCCGCAAACCGCCGGCAAATGGCCGACTCTACTTCTCCCTCCGCAAACCGCCGGCAAATGGCCGACCCCTCTGACGCCCCGGACGTCAGCGCCCGTGGGCGGCGTACCGTGCAGCAGCAGCCCGGCGATGCCCCCGACGAAACCACCCAGACCCCGGTTTACAAGCGGCCGTGGTTTGTCATTGGAGCGCTTGTCCTGCTATTAGCAGTACTATTTTTCGGGATTCGCTATTACCTGCACGCCCGGGCTCATGAGTCCACTGATAATGCGTTCATTGAAGGGGATGCGGTGCGGGTGAGCCCCCGAGCGGCAGGTACCGTGCTCCGGGTGTACGTGCGTGACAACCAGTTGGTAAAAGCCGGCACTTTGCTGCTGGAGTTGGACCCGCGCGATTATCAAGCCCGGCTGCAACAGGCACAGTCCAGTGTGGTAAGTGCCCAGGCGCAACGGGCGGCATCCGCCCGGGCGGCCACTTCGCGGCGCAGCGTAATCAACCAGCAGCGCGCGCAATTGAATGCGGCATTGGCTTCGCTGGAACAAGCCCAGGCCGAAGCCCAAGCCGCGCAGGCCCAAGCCGACCGGGACGCCCGCGACGAACAGCGCTACGCTGAACTCTACAAGACCGACGCCGTTTCGCGCCAGCGCTACGACCAGGCCCTTACGGCGGCCCGCACCACCGCCGCGCAGGCTGCCGCCGCCCGCAAGCGCACCCAAACGGTGGCAGCCCAAGCCGAGCAGGCCCGGGCTGCTGTAACTCAGGCGGAAAACGATTACCAACAAGCCACCGAGCAAATCAGCGTAGCGGCGGCGCAGATCGGCGAAGCACAGGCCATTGCCGACCAAGCGCGGCTGCAATTGTCTTACGCTAAAATCTACGCCGCCGAAACGGGCCGCGTCACGCGCAAAGCCGTGGACGAAGGCCAGACGGTAGCCGTGGGGCAACAGCTGATGGCCCTCACGTACGGGCAGCTGTGGGTGACGGCCAATTTCAAGGAAACGCAGCTGGAAAAGATGCGCGCCGGCCAGCCGGTAGAGCTGGAAGTGGACGCTTATTCCGGCGAGAAATTCTACGGGAAAGTGGAGAGTTTCCAGCGGGGAACCGGGGCCCGGTTCAGTTTGCTGCCCGCCGAAAATGCCACTGGCAACTACGTGAAAGTAGTCCAACGCATCCCCGTGAAAATTGTCTTCAACGACCAACCCAACCTGCACCTGCTGGCTCCTGGCATGTCGGTGGTGC
The DNA here is from genome assembly GCF_000420705.1 of Hymenobacter norwichensis DSM 15439. Lineage (GTDB taxonomy): Bacteria > Bacteroidota > Bacteroidia > Cytophagales > Hymenobacteraceae > Hymenobacter > Hymenobacter norwichensis. Next base: position 85,732 of record NZ_ATVL01000013.1, on the reverse strand, counting down.
CAGAGGTAGACATTAGCGTGGAGCCCCAGCAGCAGCCCGCCACCCCTGACAATGAAGCTCGTACGCCGCGGACAGCCGTCACGCGCTAAGCGTTGTGCACTTGCTGACTGCGGTGGTAAGCCACTATATCCAGGCGCATTCTTCCTACTCCACGCTGGACTTCCAGTTTCGCTCTTTTCTACCATCTTATGGCACCCCAACCTACTTTAGCGGACCGCTGGCAAGCGGAACTGAACGATTTCTTTGCTACCGTAGACCGCGAAAACGAAGCGTACAGCCGTAACATCACGCGGCAAAACGCCTTCTATAGCGAAGTGGCGCAACCGGCATTAGAAGCCGCCGCCGAAGCGCTGAAGCAGCACGGCCGCACCTGCGAAACTGGCCTCGACCAAAGCCGCATCTACCTCATCGTGCACCGCCCCGATGGGCCGGTAGAGTTTCAATACGCCGTGCTGGCCGAACCTCGGGTGGAAGGCGTGACGCCCTACATCCACTGCTGGTTTGAAGAAAATCCACTGGCCCTCAAGCCCGCCGACGACTCTCAGCAAGAGGGGGAGGAAGGCAAGCCGGCCCAAACCGAAGACGAGGCGGAAGGGGAGGAGGGAGAAGAGGCCGGCGAAGAAGGCAAAGACGAGAAGAAGGACGATAAAAAGCCGGCCCGTACCAAAACCATTGAACTGCTTGGCACCTGGGCTGAAGGGCGCGAAATCGAGAGCGTCACCCGCGAGGAAATCCTGGCCGACTTCGTGGCGCATTACAAAGAGGCCGTCACGCGGCTGCGCACCCATTTGCACACCACACCTCATTAGCGGGCGGCCCGATTAGGAATTCATGAGCCAGACCAAGACGCAGAAAAAGCCAGCCGACAGCGCAACCCATAGCGCCGGCAATGCCAAGTGGGCCATTGCCGTGACAGTGGCCATGGCCACGTTCATGGAAGTGCTCGACGATACCAGCGTATCGGTGGCCCTGTCGCAGATTGGCGGTAACCTGAGCGCCGCCCAAGATGAGGTAACCTGGGTGGTTACGGCGCAGTTGGTGGCCAAGGGCGTCGTGCTGCCCATTGCGGGATTCATGGCTACGGTCGTGGGGCGCAAGCGCCTGTTTTCCATCTGCTTGCTGGCTTACGGGGCTACCTCGCTGCTGTGCGGCTTATCACCAACCATTGGGGTTCTGGTGTTTATGCGGGTGGTGCAAGGGCTTTGCGGGGGCATGCTCTCACCCATGGCTCAAGCCATCCTCACCGATACGTTTCCGCCGGCACAACGCGGGCTGGCTTTTGCGGCTTACGGCGTGGCAACGGTAGTTGCGCCCACGGTGGGTCCCACGCTCGGCGGCTACCTCGTGGACAATGCCAGCTGGAACTGGGTGTTTTTCGTGAACGTGCCGGTGGCGCTGGTCACTGCTTTTCTGGTTTCCATTCTGGTAAAAGACCCACCGGCCCTAATAAAAGAGAAAGCCGCGCTGTGGAAAGGCGGCCTGCGGGTGGATTACATTGGCCTCAGCTTGCTGGCAGTAGGGCTCAGTGCTCTGCAATTCGTGTTGAGTCGTGGCGAGCGGGAAGAGTGGTTCACTTCGGGCCTGATTTCGGCGTTGAGCGTGGTGGCCGCCGTGGCGCTGATAGCAGGCATCGTGTGGGAACTGCGCGTCAAAGACCCGGTTATCGACCTGAAATTGCTGCGGCACCGCAACTTTGCCGCGGCGGTGCTTATCATGTTTGCGGTAGGAGCCGTGCTTTTCAGCAGTTCCACGCAGTTGCCGTTGTTTTTGCAGAGCTTGCTGGGCTATACGGCCATAAAAAGTGGATTGGCTATTTCGCCCGGGGGGCTGGCGGTGTTGCTGCTCATGCCCGTGGTGGGCGTGCTATCGGGCAAAGTGCAGGCCCGCTGGATGATTCTATTTGGCTTGATTATCAGCACGCTTGCGCTCTTCAATTACGCCTACGTGCTGAGCTCGGACATTGATTTCTTTAGCGTGGCCAAAGCCCGGGTGTACCAGAGCATGGGGCTGGCGTTCTTGTTTGTGCCCATCAGTGTGGCGGCCTACGTGGGTATTGCCAAAAATAAAACCAACCAGGCCGCCACGCTCATCAACTTGGCTCAGTCCTTGGGCGGCAGCTTTGGTATTGCAGCCATTACCACCTTGATTTCGCGGCGGGCGCAGTTTCATCAGAGCCGCCTAATTGATGGCCTCAACTTTTCTAATCCCGGCTACGAAACCAGCCTGCAAGACCTGACCCTCAGCCAAGCCGCCGCCGATGGGAGTATGGTAGATGCTGCGCAACGAGCTCAGGCCGCCATTTACGGGGCGGTACAGCTGCAATCCAACGTGCTATCGTACATCGATTCCTTCTACCTGCTGGGTTTCGCGTGTCTGCTGTCAATTCCCCTAGTGTTCCTGATGCGTGCCAACAAGCCAGGCCATGACGGGGAAGCGGCCGCCGCTGGGTAAGACTCAGCTGCTGGATTGCGGACGTTGCGGCTGCCATTGAACATGGTCCTACCTATCAACCTTGATGTTTGCTGATAGTCAAAGTAGGAGCAGGTCTTTATCTTAACTACCAGCAAACAAGCTCTTATCCTAGCTGCGGTGGAGCTAGTTGCAGCTAATTAACATCAACTGAAAGGAGTAGTACCTCATCGACTTTACAGCAACTGTTACCCAATTAATCATAGCGCTTCTAAAAAGAGAATTACAACTAGTAAAAAACCTGAATTCAACCGATGAGCTTTGGTTGATAGGATTTATGGAATAGTTGATTAGCATAATGTTAGATTTAAGACAAAATAACTTACTGATTTTAAGTAATTTGCCTTTCAATCTCCTGCCGGTAACGCTTGACGCTGGCGCGGCTAATGCCGGTGAGGGTTACAATTTCAGCCACCGATAAGCCCCGCTCTAAGGCCGTGGCTACCTTGGCCAGCTTCTCGGCATCGCGCCCAGCGGGCCGGCCCAGGTGCTTCCCCTGCTGCTTGGCTAGCTCAATGCCGGCCAAGCTCTTCTGTCGGTTGTTCTCCCGCTCGTACTGATTGAAGGAGCTGAACACCCCGATAATCATCTTGCCTGCTGGGGTGCGCGAGTCGATGCCCAGGTCGAGCGCCCGAAAATGCACCTCACGTCGGTTAAATTCTTCCACCAACTGAATCGTGTGCACGGTATTGCGGCCAAGTCGCGCCAAGCGGTTCACCACCACCACGTCGCCTTCCCGCACGGTGGCTAGCAACTCATCGAGGGCTAGGCTATGGGTCCGTGTGCCGGAAACCTTCTCCTGAAAAATGCGCGTGCAGCCCGCCTGGGTAAGGTCCTCCACCTGCGTGGCCAGGTTCTGGTCGGTGGCGGAAACGCGGGCGTAGCCGAAAGGGTGTTGCATGGCTCAGGAAGTATGGGTCACAAATTTACCTTACGAAACCCACTTCTTGAGCCATCTAAATAGCCGGTTCAGCGACGAATCGCTACGCTGGCTTAGTGGCTCAAAAAGGTGCATCTTGCTGAGCCAGCCGCCGCGCACTAGGATGCGTTAACACGTCCACCGAGTGACTGCCCGTTAACCAAGGCCGTCTGTAGAGAAGACCCGCCAAGTCAAGGGCGCAAATGCGAATTTTAAACCAAACTTTCAACCGGGGCCAACCTTTCGCTTGGCCCCCACGAATATCAATTAAAAGCTTTTGTCGTGCGCCTGTTCCTCCTTTACCTGCCTGCGCTGCTGGGCAGCGCTGCCCCGGCACTGGCCCAGGGGCAGTACAACCCTTCCGAATTGCCTAAGGAGTTTGTCATCCTGCAAAGCACGCACGACTACGCCATCGCGCTGGCGAGCGCTCGGCAAGCTGCCACCCGGCTGGCGCGGCCCCTCAACCTACACGGCTACCGGCCTAATAAAACTACGGGCTTGAGTGCCAGTCAGGAAGAATGTGAGAAAAGCGGCTGCCGCTACCCCTGCTACTGGCCCCGGGGGCAGGACCTGAACGAGCAGAGCGACGATATTTCTATCGAGTTTTCTACCAGCCACGCGGGGTTAGCCAAAGGCTACTATATCGTCGTGGCAGCGTCGGGTGTGCCCCACTCGGCGGCCTTGCGTCGAACGCTAGCCCGCGTGCAGCGCCTCTACCCTACTGCCTATGCTAAGACTACGGCCGTTGGGTTTGGCTGCGTCCAGACTAAAAAATAGTTTAAGCGCGTGGCTTTCCCTATATAAGGCCCAGGACAAATAGAAATTCACTATACCCTAAATAGCACAACAAGACACCCGGCACCCTCCAGCGAGGAAGCTGGGTGTCTTGTTTTAATCTCTTTACATAATCGCTTGTTGTAAGCGGGTCCTTGGAATAAGTGCAGTTTTTACCCCACCGCTCCTGCCCTAGAATTATAGAATTTTGGCGAGTACAAGGCTCTTTCAAGTCAAGAGGCTCCACCTGACTAATGAGTTTTCACCATAGTGAAATTCAGCAACGGCTTTGAGGCTTTTGACAGGATCAATAACTAGCTTTTCAGCTAAAGCCTGCTCAATTTCAGCGTGCCTTAATCTGTCTTCTGGCAAAACTGGATGCGTTTCTTGTGTTGTCTCTCCTTTATCAAAAGCGGCTTTCCAACGCAGCCACATTGACCAGTCTTCTAAGGCGAACTGTAGTGTTTCCGTATCAATAAGACTAAGCAAATAGGTGTCTGACCAATTGTAGGCCGCTTCGTCCCAAATACATTCATAATAATGAGGCTGGCCTCTAAAATCAGCCACACCTATACGTGCACCATCATACCAATCCGTGATGGTGTAAACCGTTTCTAAGCCTTGAGACTCGGTGTGCATTACTGTTTATGATGATGGTGCTACAAGTTCCCTGACTTGTTAAGCGCAGTTTAAGAAATAGGTGGGTTAAGCAAGGTCTGGACTGGCTTTCACATGCTTATCACACATTCTCGGCTGTGCTGCTGCTCAAGCATTCCTATTGATGTGGCATTTTACAAAAGGTGAATTAAAGCTCGTAAAATGGGTTAGCACGGTTTTCATTGACGACTCGTCAGGCTTTCGCCCGCAAGGCCGCATCATAGTGGCAGCGTTTGATAAGTTGGGGACTGTTTTTCCTGACAAGGAAAACAGTAGCCCCTATCTGTCCAGATTTACCCGATCACCTTACCCGCCACGAGGCGTTATTACTTGGCCTATTACAACGCCGAACGCTGGCATTTTCGCCTTCGGCTATCAATTATCTGATCACTTTGAGTTCCACTTTCAAACTGCCCCCCAACTCTGAGTGGCCTAATTAAACCACCTCAAACCGCCTACAAAACAATCTTCAAAAAGGAAATCGAAAGCATGAATAGTTTATTTCTAACAAAAGACTTCTACTTAAATGCAGCCCCTTCGCCTACTGAGTTGCAAAGAATTAGACAAGCGAGAAATGTTGCTTACTCAGTAGATTATATAGAATTCATTCAGAAAGCCGATGGAGGTGAAGGGAAGATTGGCGAGTCAGCGTATTTGGCTATCTGGACTATTGACGACTGTTTGCAGGTTAATGAACAAAACGAAGCACAAGACTCGATTCCTGTTCAAGACTTCTGGATTTTTGGTTCAAGCGGAGGTACTTTTCATTACGGCTTTCACAAGGGTAGCAAGGGCATTTACGAATTAGATATGTATGAAGATGAGTACAAGGTCTACGTTGGCTCTAGCTTGGATGAGCTAGTTAAGTTTGTATACAATAAGAACGAAGAATAAAGTTTATCGGAGCATCGGTAGGTGGGATGCAGTTTACATACTCCGCCCTACAAGGTGATACTACGTGGGTGGCACAGGGCCGCAACCTTGGTGCTAACAGTACAACACGATAGGACGTTGGGAACTCGAAGGACTGGAAGGTAGTGCACCCGGTAAACTTTAGAACGGGAAAACGGCTAAAAAATCCTTAACACATATTCGCAGTCCATGAAACGCATCCTCTTTCTTTTCGGAAAAGAAGATGGTGAACGTATAAATGATCTCGATGCCTTTTTCTTCCCCTTATCAGTTCTTTTCCAGAATTTGATAAATGAGTATTATAGTAAAAATAAATTAAACGAAATTATTATAAGGTTTTATCCCGAAAATTACTATCGCAATTTTCCTATTGTTCCACAAGGCCAGTATCAGCATACTAAAGGGTATTATTCTTACTACGATACCATTGATTTGGATCTTCTTTCTTCTTTTGACAAAACAAGTAAGTATGTATATCTATGGAGAAGGGCCTGTTCCATTATGAAAGGGGGTGCCGGGCGAATAGACGACGAACTTCCGGCAGTTATTGACAACGTACTGGAGCGGGGGTTGGCGTTAAACTTAAATCCAGATTTCAACCTTATTGAAAAAAGATTTTACGTTAAGGGTAGTGAGTATAAGGTTTATTTGAGAATCCATTTTAATGAATTTACTATGGACTCGTTATTTTGCATTGAATACAACGATAAGTTACTGCTCAATATGCAGTTGGAAGAAGCGGCAAACGGTGCTGGATTTTTCTTGGTAATGTATAAGAATATATTACTGGATTCAGAGAATAAAAATTTTGTTTTGACCGGGTCTAAAGAAGTGGACTATTTGCCTTTGAGAGTACGTATTCCGGATTTAGTTTCATCCTAACTAGTCACTGATTACTTTCGGCTATTTACTCATTGGCGGTGGGAAAACTCGTCTACGATTCATCGTTTACAAACTATTGCGCAGCGGTGCCTAGCGTAACGACCCCACCCTTGCCGCCGCCGACTAACCACTAGGTGTCGGGGTGATTCTCAATGATTACATGGTGCGAAGTCTTACCCCGTTGGTACCTTCTCCACCCTCTATTTAGCTTAGCCCGCATGAGTTGGACCGTCATCGTAGAGGACGAGAACAAACACCCGATCGCTTCGCTAGGTGAAGAGTTTACAACGGGGGTGAGCTTGCACGACGAGGCCTTTCGGATGCTGCGTTATCTGGACCCCTACGGGGATACTACGTTCAACCACCTGCAACAACCGGCGTTGTTAACTGACTTGCGCCTATTGCTGACGTTGGAACCCTCCCCGCTGCTGGAGGAACTCCTTGCGCTGATCACCCGAAGCCAAGAGCAGGTGCATACCTATGTGTGTTTCTACGGCGACTAGGTACGTCTCGCTTCTGAACGGAACAAGGGAGATGCAATGCGCTATAATTTCAGAGACAGGACCAACCTCCGTAACGTTTAAGCCACGGTGAATTGCAGGGTGTAAAAAGGCTTTTTCTTTAGTTAAATCACACTTTTCTTGCACGTTCATCCGTCTATCGGGGCTGAGGGGTGACAGGTGGTGTAGGGGGCCGCCACTGAGCCGGCAACTGAACCCGTTGCCCACTACCATTGGGCAGCGTTGAGTCCGCCCCAAACTGCAACAACAGCCCCAGCACGCGTTGCTGGGCCGCCGGCAGCCGGGCGGCGTAGAACAAGACGGGGGTCGAATTCATGAAAGCACTGCTCCGCCCGTTCGGGTCGGCGC
>NZ_ATVL01000013.1:0-78240 GCF_000420705.1 Hymenobacter norwichensis DSM 15439 | reverse complement strand
TTGAGGTGGTCTAACTATACCGCACAGAAACAGGACGTATATTTCCTGAGTCATGAGCGCAAAAAGCAGCAAGTCCACGCCGGATAGACGGCGCAAATACGATGACGCCTTCAAGGCGGAAGCCCTACGCCTAGCCTCGGAAAGCCGGAGCACGCAGGCCGCCGCCCAGCAATTGGGCATTAGCCCCAAGCTGCTTTACCGCTGGCAGCAGGCCCAACTCGTGGCCGAAGTGGGCAGCGTGGAAGTGGCCCGCGACCCGGAAGTGCGCCAGCTGCGCGCCCAGCTCAAGCGGGCCGAGCAAGAGCTGGACATTTTAAAAAAAGCCTTGGTCATCTTTGGCCAGCCGACCCGGTGAGTACTTACCAGTACATCGCCCAGCGCGCTACCCAGGTGCCCGTGCGCCAGCTCTGTCAGGTGCTGCACGTAGGGCCGAGCGCCTACTATGCGTGGCAAAGGCGACGGCGACCGATGCCCGAGCCAGGTTGGCAAGTGGCGGTGCGCAAGCAGTTTGCGTGGCACTCCGCTCGGTACGGTACCCGCCGCTTGCGGGCCGACCTGCACGCCCTGGGGCACCCAGTGGGCCGCTGGCGCATCCGGCGCACGCTGGCCGCGGCGGGCCTGCGGGCCCAGCAGCCCCGCTCGTTTGTACCGCGCACGACCACCTCCGACCCGAACAGGCGGGCGGCCCCGAATCGTTTATTGGGCCAGCCGGTTCCTACGGCACCCAACCAGGTGTGGGTCGGCGATATCACGTATTTGCCCAAACAGGGCGGTGGTTGGCTGTATCTAGCCACCTGGCTCGACCGCTACTCACGCAAAGTCGTGGGCTGGGACGTGCGCGAGTCCATGCCGGAAGATTTGGTCATTGAGGCGTTGCGTCGGGCCCTGGCCGTGCGCCAGCCAGCGCCCGGGCTCATCGTCCATTCCGACCAGGGCAGCCAGTACTCGGCAACCAACTTCAAGGCCTTAGTGACTCGCTACGGAGCCGTACAGAGCATGAGCCGCCGCGGCAACTGCTATGATAATGCGCATGCTGAATCGTTTTGGAGTCGCTTAAAAACCGAATTACTCGCTGGCGGCAGCTTCCGCAACTTAAGCGAAGCGCGCCTGGAAATCAGTCACTATATCGCCTATTACAACGCGGAACGGCGGCATTCCGCCCTCGGCTACCTCGCCCCCAACCACTTCGAAACCCATTTTCAAACTGCGTCCCACCTCTGTGCGGCGTAGCTAGACCACCTCAGTGAACTGCTGCTGCTCCCCCCGACGGTAGTCCACATCTAAATAGTAGAGGGTTGGCTGAGCACCCAACCCATTGGCCTGCTTGTACCCACGCACCACGGCTTCTACTGCTGGAAGTAGCTTGATGTAAAGGTCCGGACAAGCGGCCGCCTCTCCTTGCGTGGGGTGCTGCACTCTGGGTGCATGGTTACATCCTGTGGTGGCCCCCATGCTCATGAACAGGAGAACGACTAGCCGCCAGGTAGGGGTGCACAACATGTGATACGACAAGGAATGGGTGAAGTAAACGGATGACCCTGTCTAAAGTAAAAGAATCCCGCAAGAACCAACTGACACCTAGTGGCTAACTGGCTCGGTAGCGCGTGGCAAGTGTACGAAATCCGTTTACCATTCAACGTGTAGGAAACAGCCTATAAGGATAGGTCTGCTAGACACCAAAGTCAGTGTCTAGTTCCTGTGAAAGTACTACTTAGTAGCAGTCCGTTTAGGAAGGCCAAATCTACGACGATTCCGAGGTCAGTCCGAGAACTAATTTTATGTAAATCAACTTTTCCGAGGAAATACTAATTCTGGTTAGAAAGACTGACTCTGACTTTTATCTACTTCGTGGGTCAGTAGCAAAGCGATCGAAATATGCAACTAGCAAACCTTCTATGCATTCCCACTTTAAGCGATGCCTGGTCTGATAACGACCACATCCTGCTGCACGCCTGCTTCCACCTGCTACTGGACTGCGTAGAGAATGAGCAGTTGCTAACCTCTAGAGATTGGGCATTAGAAGAGGCGCAACAAGCTAAGCAGGAAATTGAAACGTTGGCCCACTGGTGGAAAGAACGGCTACGGCTAGAAAAGCAAGCGCAGCTAGACCCAATCTGGACCAAAGGGCAATTTGAACGGGATAATCAGATGCTAGTTCGGCTAATCCAAGTGCGCCAGTACCTGTGGACTTGAGGCGGATTAGGAGCTAAGCTTTTAAGTCCGTCCGATACGTAAACCTTATATCAAGCAACTATTTCAAGATGGCGCTAGGATTTCTAGACATGGCCTGCCCAAGAAAAATCTTTCTCCTCTCCGCCCTTGCCCCCAGTTGCCGATGACCACTACCAGCCGTCTAAAGCGAGAATTTCGTCGTTCTGTCAAACGGGGAACGGGGCGCGCGTACTTGCTCGCGGCGGCTCATCCCGGCATCAATTTCTCTGATTACCTCATTGAAGCGGCCGTGAAGAATTATGCCTATGATGGGCAAGCCGAGCCCAGCCGGGCCCATTATCTTTATCAGCTCTACGGTATCTCGTCTCAGCAGCCGCGGATTCAGCGGGCCGTGCTGCAGGCATTAGCCACCGAGCAAAACGATACGTGGACCCTGACCCAGTTGTTTGAGCTGACGCTGCTCTTCGCCCAACACGGCGATCCCCGCGCCCGCAGGGCCTTGTATCACCGCTTCTTGCGTAACCCCATCGCCGGTTCTGATTGGGTTGGCGCGTATGAAATCATGGCACTTGATGGCTTGGAGGGGCTAAAGCATATTGCCCGCCAGTATGGTCAAGCCTTGGCGAAGAAAGCGGATGACTGGCATGATGACGACCTCATTCGCTCCTTTCAGAGGAAGCACCCGGCCATAAACGCCTGGCAGGAGCTGCTCGTGCTCGCCGAGCAGGATCAGGACGTGCACCGCTATCTAGCCACTATTGAGGCCACGCGCGCGCACTATGCCACCCTGCCGCGGTCCCGAACGGAGCCACCTGACCTAGACGAAATCCTGCGCGCACCACGTCCGGGCTACATCGGCATGGCCTTGAAAAAACGCGGGTTGGATGCGCATGAACGACGACGCTTAGCGGAGCAACTTATGAGCGAGAAGCAGACAGCCGTGCAAGAGAAGCTGCTATACGTGTTCACCCTCTTTCCCTTCCCGCTGTCCTACGAGCCCATTCTGGCGCTAGCGCAGCGAAAACCTAGTAGTAGAAACCGGCTGACGGAGTTTGCTACAAGGGCTTTAAAACACCTCCGCGCGCCAACGATCCGGGAGTTCGCGTTGCAACGGTTGTTGGTCACTACCCGCCCAGACTTGTATACAGATATTCTGCTTAGCAACTACCAAGAGGGCGACGCCGTGCTGCTGACCACTCTGGTTTCCCGCTTCCATAATGAGCACACCCTGGAGACCCTAGCTTGCAGCTACACGCAACTCTATCAAGCCAACAAAACGCCCGAGTGCGCGGCTCCCTTACTGGCGTTGTACCACAAAATGACCTGTGGCATTCATCGTCACAGCGTAGTAGAATTACTACTGGAACACCAGGTGCTACCCGCGTGGCTAGAGGAGGAGCTACCGTTCGATAGCTATGCAGAAACGCGATTGCTATACCAAGCGCAGCTCTAATGCGCACATTAGCAACTCCAAACAGTTGTCCAATACGTCGAATTATGTTCAGTTCGCTAGGCTTTATGAACTACAAGGGAGTGTGTCGACTGAATCAAAAGTGGTGGATTGGCCTGTTGTGTTGGGCCCTGCAAGCCTGTAGCACGACGCCTGCCTGTGAAATAGCTCTTGGCACCACCTATACAGGCGACGGGCTGATCGTGCTACAACGCGGGCAGGGACAGGATGGGTACTTTCACATGAAGTTTTTTCCGGTATGCCAGTTGGACACGGCCAATGTGGCCGCGTCGTTGCGCAACGCGGGCATCGGCTTATCCTTCTACACCAATCGGTGGTACTGGCTTATCCGACCTACTACCTACGGCCACGTGCAAAGCCCCTTCAAGGAGAAGATGGTCACCCTGACGACCACGGACCCTCTCGTAAACAACGTCCATTGCTGGGATTGTGGCTTGAACGAGATTTTTATCATTCCGGTACACATCCGCTTATCGGATACTTTGCGCATTTATCCGCCTAACCAAGAAGTGTATAACGACACCTTACACACCCAGCAGGGCTCTATTGCGCTTCGTTTCAGAAGCACCAGTACGATTGTGTTACAGGAGCTATCACCTCGGTAAGTGGATTGAATCAGCGCAATCGTCGACAGGAAGGTGGTGCACGTAAAACGCTCGATTTACACGCACTTCGTGACACCCCTCTGGTGCCCCCGAAAATGCGGTTTTCGGGGCCTTTTTTCAGGACCTTTTTTAGACAGCCTTTTTGCTGCCGTTCGCGCCCGACCACCCACCTCTTACAGTTGGCAGCCCGTCTAAGGCCGAGGCATTCTTTTGAGAACGGTCCTCTTTGGCCGAGATAACGTAGGTGGACACAGCGCCAACAGGTATATTTGATAATCCACACCTCCTTTACTTAATTATATTGTATATGAAACAGAAGTACGCGTTTCTATCGTGGGGCTTACTCCTGCTCATGGGCTGTGAGAAATCGGAACCTCAACCGGCCTTACTCGGGCAATGGGAATGGGTGCAGTCGCAAGCCACCGGCTACACGTCGGCGGGGGCGGTTGTGCATACGCCGCCGTTGGAGACGCCTCTCACGTCTGGCCCACAGCAGTTGGTGATCTCAGCCGATAGCCTGAACGTGCATACCCGCTATGGGATTATCTTCCAGGGCTACCGCCGCGACCAGCAGGTGCTCACGATTACGCCGGAGAGAGGGAGCGGGTACACCATGCACATTCAGGAACTAACTGCCAACCGCTTAGTGATGAAGAGTGAACTGCATAATCTAGCTGATCCTAGCGGCGAAGTCACCAGAATAGCCATATCGGAATTTGCGCGGTAGCGCTCCTGGGAGCCCTCTTGGTAGGGCCTACAGGTATGAGCGGTCCCTGGCGGGGTATCCTGCACGAAACACGTCCCAGGAACGCCCCGGAAACCCTGCGTTTTCGGGGCGTTTTGATGAGCAAGTTGAGCTCTGCACTAAATGGTCGTTTACTGGATGCCTATCGGCCCCACGCAAACGCCCCGGAAACCCTGCGTTTCTGGGGCGTTTTTGTGAAGCGTTTATTGGAGAGCACCACGTCCGAAAAAGGGTGGTAAAAATCGCCCCAGAAAACCGCATTTTCGGGGGCACCAGAGGGGTGTCACGAAGTGCGTGTAAATCGAGCCTTTGTTGGACGCAGGAAACAGCACAGCTGTTTCCCCTAGTACCCTTTTGGTCCCAATCCCTGCTTATTTATCAACGGTATCAGCTTGTACCCTCGAGCAGGTACCACCCCGCCATACGTTCACCTGCTGCTCCAGGGAAATACTGCGGCCCGCTCGCAGCAAAACAATCGGTCGGGTGCCTGTTCGCAAGGTACTCCGGCTTCGAAACGGCACCCGGTCCTGTACTTGCATAGGGCCATAATACACCTGACATACATGTAGCTCATAGCGGTGCGCTCGCACCCGACGCACAACCCCGTAGGCGAGAATATCACCGGGCTGAACTGGCACTCGATGGTGCGTGGAGATCAGCGCTCCTGAACGCGTATCGAAGATCAGGTCCAGTTGCGGGAAGGTATGAAGCGTGAGCGTGTGTGCCACCGCGTCAAACGAATAGCTGCTAAACCAGCGAAAATGGCTTGCGGACTCGCGCAGATGGTATTGGGCGCCGGCTAAGCGTGCTAACGTATAGTGGCGCAGGGCCTGCCCGCGCTGGTAGAAGCTCAGGACTACTAACGAGTCATAGGCTACGTCCGCACTGTAATCATCGACAACCACGATGTGTTCTCCGTCAGTGGAGATGAGCGCCGTTTTTGTGTCGAGTTCGTTGGCGTCTTCCAGCGTATACAGCGGTGCGTTGGCAGTGCCCTGAAACAGCCCCCAAGTGGTGGTGCGCCCCGTTCCCACGGTATCGGGACGGGTCGCTAGTCTGCGCAACGTGTACTGTCCGTTCTCACTGACAAAGGCGGTTCTGATACGCGGCTCATCCGCGTACCCGACGTGCGCCACTAGTAGGAGCCCCAAGAGGAGCAAGCGAAAGAGGGTACTTTTCATCGGGAATATAATCAGCAGGTAACCAGCTACTGTGGCGAATAGCTTCGCAAGACGGTGAACGTAACGTTTAGTGGCTGTTGCAGAACTTCCAACAGTAGCTGGAATGGCTAGCAACGACAAACAAAGCGGGCTAAAAATCCTGTTTAGAGCTACTACTCTCGGTGCATCAGGGCTCAACTAGACCTTTATAACAGTACAGCTAAGGTTCTGCAACAGCCACAAGCGTTTTTTGGACGTCAAGACTTAGCGATATCTACTGCCTACTTCAATTTCACTACCTCATTCTTCTGCGGAAGGATTCTGCAACTCAGCTACTATCCTAGCATAGAAGGCGGGGTCTTCCTCATCCAACCACCCATACGCGTTCATGATTTGGTGCTTCCTAGCCGCATTGATTGTGAATTCAAAAAGGCGGGGAATCCAACAATAAAGCACTGGAGGGAAAGCCGCTACGGACTGCTCCTGCAGGGCAAACCACGTGTCTAGCGGGGGCACATCACTTTCATCCAGAAAACAATTACTCTCGATGATGGCGATCCCCTCATCAGTAGTCAGCATGGTCGTAAAGCACAGGATCCGGCCCTGCTGGAGGAGCGCATCTGTGCGTGATGGCGTGTCCTCCAGCAAAGAATCACGCACCGCCAGAACCGCGTGCAAGGCTGCTTTATAGGTACTCACCTCAAAACAGGAGCGGTTCCAGCGTGCAAAGTCGGTATCAGTGGCATAGAACGGGGTGCCGTCGATTAACGGATTCGTCTGCCGCAGGACACTCCCATAATGAATCCCTGCATAATCGAAGCCCTGCGTTAGTTGCTCCACCCACTTGATCGTCTGTACTAGTCGACGCGTAAAGGTGGAAAGATGCATAAGGTCAATCTTTAGAAAGAGGCGCTACTTAACGTAACGTTTACTTCTCGGACATACGTACCCTAGCGGATTTTTCGCGGACGCACCCACAATTGGGTAACAGAATCGCCCCGAATCAGATAGTAGTTTTCAGTTCCACCAGCCGGAGGAATAGACAGCGCTTCCAAGCCCATCGAATCGTTGCGTAGAACACAGATAGAACGGCTGAAAGAAGGTTGCTGTACAAAGAGTGAATCGACATTAGGCTGCTCGTGCAGTTCTCTTTGAAAGGAGACGGCATTGACAAAAGTGTCTTCATACTCGATCATGTGGCTTCCTTTTCTTTCTAGAGAGCGATCTAACTCGGTCAACCCTCTACTAAGTGCGATGCCGACCACGATCCCAAAAAGCGCGGAGCCTAGGCCGATCCCTACTTTACTAGAAAGCACCATACAGCCTATATCGTGGAGTTAAGAGAAGGAAAAACACTGTCTTATCAAGAGTCTTATTATAGCGTGTTGCAAAGCCTCCTGGAAACTAGAGAAAATAAACGAAATGTAGATACTTATCAGGGACTGAAAACTTTACGTTATGGGAATAGGTCATTAACGTAATGTTAGTGGCTGTTACAGAACATGATGAGAGACTTGGTGGGGGTACGGTGACTTTTGCAACAGCCACTCTAATTATAGCCGACACCTCGGAATAAGTGTATCTTTTTGCTGTCACAGCGATACGTAGTTTTTTGCACTCTATAGCTAGTCCCTATGCGTTGTCGTTGGCTTCGGTTTCTGTTCTGGATTGTAAGCGGTTGGCTCTATCCAGTGCTCGGGCAAGCACAGGCAAGTAACCACGAGAAACCTGGGAAGGCAACGGTGGGGGCAGCAGAAGCATCGTGGCCCAGTTTTCAATCGGATGACCATTTACAGCCCTCCATAGGCTACTTAGTTGGCCCGGCTTACGCGGCGGGCTATTACCCCAAACTACGAGAGGTGTTGTACGTGGGCCTGAGTGACTCCCCTACCGCTCGGGTGGTAGTGCAGCCCTCTTTTGCCCCCGAATACGTCGTTTCTCTGGACCAGCAAGCAGCAGCCTACTATTTAACCTACCAAGTTTGCCAAACCAGCCTGTGGAATACGCTGGCTCACAAAGGCACCTCGGTGGCCATCACCACGAAAAAGGTAGCAGTCAGCCCCGCCTTGGCGACGGCCATTGCCCAGGTATTTAACGTAGCTATTGCGCAAACGAAGTACCCAGGGCCCATTCGGCGGTTGGTTTTCGATGGCACTAGGTTCACCTTTAGTACTTTCCAGCCGGGCCTTGGGCTGCAAGGGGGAGATACATACTCTCCGCCCGTTGGAACGCACATGGGGGCGCTGGTCGCCTTGGTAGAGCAGTTGAGACAGCTGGTTGTGATGCCCAACGACCAAGCCGTAGTCACTGACTTAGTACAAGGGGCAGAACGGCTAACAACGGAATTAAAGAAGCGCTAGAGCCTCGTAACGTTTAAAGAACGGTGAATTGCAGGGTGTAAAAAGGCTTTTCCTTTAGTTAAATCACACTTTTCTTGCACGTTCATCCGTCTATCGGGGCTAAGGGGTGACAGGTGGTGTAGGGGGCCGCCACTGAGCCGGCAACTGAACCCGTTGCCCGCTACCATTGGGCAGCGTTGAGTCCGCCCCAAACTGCAACAACAGCCTCAGCACGCGTTGCTGGGCCGCCGGCAGCCGGGCGGCGTAGAACAAGACGGGGGTCGAATTCATGAAAGCACTGCTCCGCCCGTTCGGGTCGGCGCCGTACCGGAGCAGGGTTTCCACCAGGTCGTCCCGGCCCAGCTGCACCGCGGCAATCAGTGGGGTCTCGTGTTGGGGGCGTTCGTTGGGGTCGGCGCCGCACCGTAGCAGCAAGTCTAGGTGGGCCTTACTGCCGGCCGCAATAGAGGGCAACACGCTAGTATGACGCAACACGGCCCACGGCAACGTGAGTAAGCCAGCTGTCGCGGCGAGCAACGCCCACCGGCCGGTGGGGGGCAGGGGCGCGGCGAGCAGCATTAGGACGCTGGTCAAGCCCACAAACCACCCGGCGAAAAGCGTCGGAGATGCGGCGAAGTAGCACAAGGCGATGCTGGCCGCCCCGGCCCCCAACAAGTAGAGCAGCCACGCGGAGGCCGCCGGTTTACTCCAAGTCAATCGAGGGGCTTGGGCCACTAGCGTGCAGAATCCAGCGGCCCACAACAGAAAAGCGCTCAGCCCGTACAGCGGTCCGACGTAGGCCGTCACTGAGCCCAACGCAACCGAGAGGAGCGTGAGGGTCCAAAGAAGAGTTAGTAGGCGTTTTCGAGTCATGACGAAAAGGTAGTAGCGAAAGCCTCCTTTCTCAATAAACGCCAGGAATCGACCTAGCACTTAGCGGCGAGACGAGTTCACGAAATACCCTAATTGGAGCCTTGTATATGAAAAGTACCACGCTGGACGCAGCAGCCAACCCGAGGTTTGTCCGAGAAGTAAATGTTATGATAAATAGAAGGTGCTATACACCTATACTTACCCTTGTTCTGAGTGTTGGCTCTGGCGTATAATCTGCGCAAAGAGGGTAACCAGATTAGGGGCTAGGATAGTCTGTTCCTCTACGCACTCGTGATCCCATACTACAATCTCGTATTCGCCCGCACTTGCTTTCTGGGTGTTAAAGCACGTGAGACCCCAGTCGGAATAGGTTGCAAAGGGCACCAAGCCGCGGTCGTAAATATATTTTTGCTGATACCCATCAAAGGCTTCCTGCAACAGTTTTTGGCTCCACTGCCCGGGGATTAACGGGCACAACATTTCTACCTCCGACAGCAGGCCGAGCTCATAGAAGTTCTTGTATTGCAGATAGTGGCGATAGGAAGGTGGAAAAGTGACTTGTAGCGCTTGCTCGGTTGCATCGATTTCTGCGTTCGTGATCAAGCTCTTAATGGCCCTCCAGGGAACTTGGGTTCCTTTGATGACCCGCGAGTCATCCAGAAAACGCGCATCGGTCAGCTGCTCTTGCTCGGTATAAAAGAAATCGTATGCCGGTATCTGTAATTCTTGCAAGGACAGATCGACAAACTGGGCGATCAGGGCTTGGTCACTAGCACGTAGCATACGGTTCTAAAAGGAAATGGAGAAAAGCCAGATGAGTACCGATTGCTAACTTAGCTGCTTTCTCGCGAAAGGCGTTCGTGTAGACAGCACGCGAAAGGCAAGTGTTTGCCGTCCGACTCAATAAGAAGAGGATATGAGCGGGAAGCCCTCCCCAAAACGCTCGGCAATTAGTCCCCCTTCCCCTATACAACCAGTCAAATCAGCGCTAGGCGTTCCGTAGTTGTCTTCTTTTGCGAATACCCCTCATTAACGCCCGTGAAAACGCGGCTTTTCGGGAGCATTTCTGAGCAGTAATTTGAATACCCAAGGTTTCGGTAGTTTAGTGAACGTCATGCGACTTCTCCTTGTGGCTACTGCTTATCGTCTGACGATCGCCTCTTATGAACTACTATTTTCTATGCCCGTTGCTGCTCGTCGGCTTCCCCGGCTTCGCACAAAGCGCATTGCCGGCTGTTACTGCCCCCACTTCGCCGCACTCTTCAATGGCTACGCAAGCTCCGATCGAACGGAAAGCCACCCGTATCCCGCTTACTACGCTCGGTATCCGAGTCGGCGGGGCGCTGACCCAGAAAGCAGGCGACAAAGTATGGCGGCATCCAAGAACCACCTTCTTACCAGGAGGTGTACTCGGTTTGTACCGCACGATCCCTTTTAGTTGGAGCCGTCCGACGACACATCCTACCGCGGTTACCTTTTACTTTCAACACGAACTGTTGTTGAGTATGCAAGGCTACCGGTTACGAAATGCCCCCACGCAGTATGACGCCAAGCTGCGCATGTATTACGCTTGTCTGCCGCTGCTCATCACGGCCTTCTATCACAATGCTTTCCTCACGGCGGGTTTACAAGGAGGCTACATGTTGCGCGTGCGGGAACGCTTCGACCATGCTCCTTCGCCCATTAGCGGAGCAACGGTGGGCTACAGTGCTACGATGGAGGGCTATCAACGGGCCGAGGCGGCCTATGTGGCCGGGATAGGCTACCGGGCACCAGCAGGGCTGGGCGTGGAAGTCCGGTACGTGCGGGGGCTAACGAGCCTCTACACCAAAGGTACCACACAGCTGTATGGCAGCGCTAAAGGACAACAGAATGAGAGTGTGCAACTACAAGTGAGTTATCCGTTGATTAAGTAACGGTCGTTTACAAACGACTCTATCGGTTTAGCCAAGCAATACCCTCAAAAACGTGTTTCTTTGAGGGTATTTCTTTTTAGCCAGATAGGAAGACTTGCGTGTCCAGTAATTGCTCGAATTTTGGACACTTCACCTTGGCTGCGATAGACTTCGAACGAAGGGCATGGCAGGTCTTACTCTTTAACAAGTTTAGTGGTGCGCCCGCTTATTGGCTCACGTAGCAGATAGAGACCCGCTGGTAAAGCCTGCACGTCCAGCGGCTGCGAAGAAACGCGGCCGCTCCGCACGACTTGGCCGAGTTGATTGAGCAATTGGTACGAGCTACCAGCAGGCCCCCGCAAGGTGAAGAACGAGGTAGTGGGGTTGGGGGAGGCAGTCAGTGCAGTCCGCGAGGCCGGCCCTGTGGTAGCCAAGGGAGCGGCCCCAAGCTTAACCACCCAAAAGTCTTTGTTGCCTTGACTAGGTTGGGATTTGTCGCCGCTCAGGCCGGAATCGGAACGGCCGCCCAAGATGTAGCCTTCATCCTGCGTCTGTTGCAAAGAGAAGAGATAGTCGGAATTACTGCCGCCAACCGTTTTGTCCCACTGCTTCGAGCCAGCAGCATTCACTTTGACGAGCCAGTAATCTTCGAGCCCTTGACTGGGTTGTGTTTTATCCCCACTCTGGCCGGAGTAGGAAGGGCCACCAAGAATGAAACCGCCATCGGTGGTTGGCTGCAACGAGAGAAGGATATCGTCGTTACTGCCACCAAAGGAACGATCCCAAAGCTTGGTGCCATTCACTGCCACCTTCACGAGCCAGTAGTCTAGACTACCTTGACTAAGTTGTGTTTTATCCCCGTCGCTACCGGACTGAGAACATCCTCCTAGCAGGTAGCCCCCGTCCGGGGTTTGCTGCACGGAGAAAAGAAATTCATAATCACTGCCGCCAAAAGTTTTATCCCACTGCTTACTCCCGCTCGCATCCACTTTGACCAGCCAATAATCCCCATAGCCGCGGCGCGCTTCGGTTTTATCGCCACTCGTGTCCGAGTAAGAAATGCCGCCCAAAACATAGCCGCCATCGCTAGTCTGCTGCACACTCGTCAGCTGGTCGCTATCTGCGCCCCCAAGCGTTTTATCCCATTGTTTCGTGCCGTTAGCATCCACTTTGACCAGCCAATAGTCCGAGAAGAAGCCTCCAGAGTCTTGCGTTTTCTCGCCGCTAATTTGGGAATGAGACTCCCCCCCGAGGATATATCCCCCATCACGGGTTTGCTGTAAGGACCGGAGTTGGTCAACGCCATTGCCGCCAAGGGCCTTGTCCCACTGCTTATTCCCCGTCGCATCAAGCTTAACGATCCAGTAGTCACTACCGCCCCGACTTGCTTCTGTTCGGTCGCCACTCAAGGGGGAGGTTGACCAGCCGCCGAGGATGTAGCCCCCATCGCTGGTTTGCTGCAAAGATTGGAGATGATCTTCGCTAGTGCCGCCAAAGGTCTTGTCCCACTGCTTATTCCCGTTGGCATCAATCTTCACAACCCAGTAGTCACTACTACCTCGGCTCATTTCTGTTTTGTCGCCGCTTAGATCGGATTCAGATTCCCCCCCAAGAATATACCCCCCATCGCTGGTCTGCTGTAGGAAGCGCAAGTCATCATACCCGCTACCGCCAAAAGTTTTGTCCCACTGTTTAGTAGGCACTTGGGCAGTGGCTGGTTGGGCAAGGAATTGGACTAAAAGGCCGCTGGCAATTAGTAAAGAGGATAAAAGTTTTACCATAAAGAAAGAGATGACGCCTAACTAGGCTAAGTGGTCTTAGGTGAAAAGGCTTACGATCAATTATTGCTTATCAAATATCATTGCAATATAGCTGTAATCGCTACATTCAAAAAGGACAGCTAATGACCCTATGCTATATTGAGATAGGATAGGCTGTGTCCTACATAACCTTCAATTGTTTGCTGCGTCTTAGAGCTTATGAAACGTGGCGCTGTAGATTAGTAAATACAGCTGCATTATTGATAGTAAACGTTCCCATAATATTTTATTCTCACCTTAGAATAAGTCGATTGACATAAGATTAGTTATAAGCGGAGCCTTAGAAAAGTGGTAGTTTTCAAGCAGTTATTTTTGGTCTCCCTAATGGTATTATAATCACGGTACATCCTACAAGGCGACCCGCTCAAAGCACAGTTTCTGAGACGTATCATGCAGCCACTTACTTTGTCGTTCAATGGCTAGATAGGGCCGCTTTATGCTTAGTGCTATACAACATAGACTTATGACGTGGAGTGAGCAGACAAGAGAGATGCTTGTGCAGGCTGGATGGATGCCAGGAAGACGGGTACCGGTAGACCATATTCTTCAGATTATTCAGGACGAGAACGACTATCGGTCTACCGAAACATTCGTACAGTTTATCAGCGAGTTCCAGGGTATAGAGGTAAAATTCATTAATGCTGGTGGTTATAAAGACAATGTTCTGATTGATTTCATCGCTGCCAACAAGGTTGAATTCGCCGAGACAGTATATGCCTATGCGAAAAGAATTGGCAAAGAATTATTGCCGCTTGGCAAAACGAACAATAACCTCTTGTTATTAATGATGGCACCAGATGGGAGTGTATATGCGGCGTTCGAAAGCTATCTGGCATTTGTAGCGACGACCGGTGCTGCATTGTTTGAAGTATTGCTCCTGGATGACAGAGAAAAACGCATCAGAACTATACCGTAGAAGTCGAGCTGAACAGCAGCGTATCCTCTATCTATTCCTACCTGCTATCGTTCGATCCATTCAAGCAAATTTTCAAAGAGCACCTTGGAGCCCGTAACGTTTAGGAAACGGTCAATTACAGTCTGTAAAACGGCTTACATTGTATTTCAATCCCCGTTAAAGGAATCCCTTCCGAAGCAACGCAATCTGATTTTTTTGTGCGTTTCTTTACCACAAGAGGCCATGTGGAAGAAAGATCACTTCGCTAGCGGTCCTCTCCCCCGTTCTATGACGTTGTTCGAACAAGCCACTCAGGCGGATGTCAACCAAGACCTGCGCGCAACAGTCCAGCTGTATGAGCAATGCGCGCAGACCGACACGCTTGCCATCCGCGAGGCGGCCCTGCTCAACCTGCTCCTGATTTACTGGGACTGCACGTTTGATTATGGCGTCTATTGCGGCCTCCTCGCGGATGGGTTCACGGAACTCGAGCTGGCGCATATGTATCAGCGCAAGAACGAAATCCAGCAGGTGCTCGCCGCCGCGCCGTTCCCCTCGTACGAGGCGCGTTTCTGGGGGAGCTACATCCGCGAGGAAGAAAGCTACGGGAAGGAGTCGGCTCAAGCCATCGTCGCACAATTGCAGCACGAATGCCCAGAAGAGCCCTTGGCGGCCTACTATGTGGTTGACCGTGCCGCTCCCCGGGTGGCCGACCCCAGCTCTGCCGGCGCCCCCCCCTGGGCGCTGGCTCAGTTGGAGCAGCTGCAAGCGGGACTGGCCCGCGCCCCGCAAACCTACAAGACCCGCCTCATTCTAAACCACATTGCGTCTATGCTGCAGTTTCATCGGTTGTAGAGTCCCGGACCAGTCCCCGCACAGGACGCCCAACAGCTATTGTCTCCGTTCCGTGAACGGCAAGATGTGGTCCTGCACTTGGTTACCAGCTAGCCTTAGTAGCGCGGGTTTCGTAAACTCATTTCGCCAACGTAGCCCGCAGGTACTAAATCGCGTAGGGAGGCAAAGCCGTAGTAATTTCGAGGAATGAGGGATCAGTTAGTTTCTATTTCGTAGACAGTAAATACAGCTAAAGAAGAATCGACCTGCCCTTGCCTAGTGAGTTGCCACACACTCGTGGGCCTGTGCTGCGCGTTATACCGAATCAAGAGCAGGGGGCTTCTCAGCAGGCCCTGTGGAGGCAGTCGATCGAGTTGCACTACGCTGTCCCTGCGGTGATAGCGCCCGTGCGTCACGGCATCATCACCGAGCAGCAAGGCACGGGTAAAAGCAAACGTGTAGTCCGCGCGCAGTTGCAGCCAGCTCCCATTGACGCCGGAGTCAACGGAGGCAAATAGCAGGACTGGGCTCTCCGGCTTATGCATCGCGGTATCATAGGCTGTCTGCCCCCACCAGACAAGCAAGCAGGCGACAGCAAGCAACAGCCACAATAGGAGAACCTTGCGCATGGCGCCACGAGAGAAGAGGTATACACCTCTAAGGTAGTCTGCGAAGTCCTTTTCACCTTTGTTTACAGCGAAACGCAGCAGACTCCTCGGACAGCTAGGCTGGTTAGGATGACCTGTAGCCTTTCACTTCTCTTTTATCACGATGCGCCTTCTTATCCTGTTCGCTGGCCTGCTGTTGAGTATAGTTGTTCCGGCTGTCGAGCCGCCGTTTCGCTTGACGCGCGTCACGCAGCAGACCTTCCTGCAACAGGCCCAACAAGCGCCTGTTGCTCCACTACGGCTGCGCAACAGGCTGACCAAACAGCACGGCGTGTTGCGGATTCCGCTCCGTAACGGGCGGTACAAAGTGCTGGCCGATAAGCATCCGAACACCGATGACGTCGAGCAGGTGCGCTACACCTATCGGGGCTACTTGCTGGATTTCAAACAGCATCTGATCTCGGTGGAGTATTACGAAACCGGCGAGTGGCTCTTGGTATCGGAGGAAGGCAACACACTCGTCTTGTGGAGCGAGCCCCTCAGCTCGCCGGATCGCACGAAGCTGGTCACCTACGCCGGCAATCTGGACTATGAGATGATGCCCACGGGTCTGCAGCTGTTTCAACTCGTGCAGGGCCAACTGGTCCGGCAGTGGGAGCACAAGGAAATGAACTGGAACCCCCAGCGCCTTTTTTGGCGGACGAATCAACAGCTGTATCTACAAGCTGAAATGCCCGCGGAGCTGGTTCCTTCGGGAAAAGCCCAGACCCTGTACCAGCGGATTAGTCTGCCTTAAAGGACAGGTAGCCTATACCCTGTTTTCCTTTATCGTATGCTGTACTCCCTGATTTCTTATTCTTGTAATAAGTGATTTATCTACCAGTAAACAGGGGTACTTTTTTTAAGTAGTTGTGTGTTGAACGCCCTCTCCAGGTTGTTTTCTCCCAGAGCTCTACCTTTCTTCGCTTGGTGGTTGCTCGTGGTTCTGTCCGCCTGCACCAGCCCCCCCGATACCGCTTATTCTGCTGGGACAGTGCCGCCGCAACCGCAGCGGTCGCCATCCGCCCATGACGACTCGCTCATGCCGGCCCACTTCGTTCCCCGCACTCGACAAGACACCGCCTACGTCGACATTCCAGCGGACACGATTACGCCCCGCCGCACCTTTCTGCGGTATCGGGTCACTCAAGATTCCTGCTGCTCGGATAATGTCTATCTGCAATGGGGCACTGCCACCTGGCAGCGGACCTATCTGGCGCGGAGTGTCCGCACCTACCGCAGCTACTTTACGCCCATGCTGGTGCAGGAAACCCCGGACTACTTGGTGCTATGGCAGGGGTGTGCCACGGACTGTTTTGCCTTGCTGTTCTTACCCCTCAACCAGACGGAACCGCCGCAGACCATAGACGATGTAGTCGGGTATAATCTGCAGAATTACACCGTCGTACATGGCCTGTTAGGTCCAGAGCAAGAGAATGAAAAAGAATTTGTGCAGGCCTACAACGTCAAAACGAAACAGAAAAAACGCATTGTCTTTCACCACGCCGCCAATCGGGTTGCCCATAGCAAGGCGATCGATTCTTGTTGGATTGATTCTCATCGCATCTACTTGAGGGCAACCTTAGCAGCAGGCGCTTCTCAGCAACAGGAGGTAGTGGAACACCTCACCTTGCCGAACGATATTCGACCACGGTGAATAGGTCGTACCGGCATCCCTAACGTTTAGGAAGTGTTGACTTGCAGAATATTATAAGTTATTATCTCTTAGCCGCTGCATTGCCTAGTGCCCGGTACTGCTGATAGAACTGATTTTGAAACAGCTCTTGCGGGTCGTAGGCTCGCTTGTAACGAATAAACGCGGAAAATTGCGGGTACACCCGCTGCAGTTGGTTGGGTGTGGCATGCAGTCGGTAAGGCAGATAATACGTGCCGCCCAACTGGGCGGTCTCGGCGATGAGCTCCTGCGTGAGCGCACGCATGTCCGCCTCGGCGGCCGGCGTGAGGGCCTGATTGAAAAAAAGCACGAAGCCAAACACCTCTTCGCGGGCATAGGGAAGAAACGTATCGTGGTCGGCATACACGTTACGCAAGGTCACGTTGAGCAGGTCGGCTCGGTGGCTGGGAATTCGGCGCTGCAACACCCGGCGAAAGGCGTTGTAGTGACGGGCCGGAATGAAATACTCGTGGAGGATATCGGTCTGCCCTCCGGTGCGATTGAGGTAAAAAGTTGGGTTTTCGTTCATGATCTGGTTGCGGCTGAACGTCTGTCCGACTGCGTAGCGGGTAACGGCCTGCTCCAGATCCCAGCGCAGTTGCTTGCCGTAGCTACTGCGCTTGGAGCCCACAAAGACGGCTCGCTTCAGGCCCGTCAATCCCGGTTCCGACAGCTCATCACCGGGCGGGGCCGTCCGCTCCGTCACGAAATAATTCAGGGTGGCTTGCTGTAGAAAATGCTCTTGGGTCACGTTGAGGCGACCGTACGCCAACTGTACCCGGGGGTTGGCATCGACGCATCGCCGGTAGGTAGTTAGATAATCCGCTGCCGGGCTGGCCACGCGCTGATACGTATAGCGCTCATTGGGCACGGTGCGCAGTTGCGCGTCAAGGATGATGCCGAATAGTCCGTACCCCCCGAGCACCAACTGGAACAGGTCCGGGTGGTGCTGGCGGCTGCAGGTCAGCAGCCGGCCGTCGGCCAGCAGCACCCGCAGGGATTCAACGGTGGCGGCAATGGGCGGCTGGTTGGGCTGCCAGCCGTGGCAGTTCACGCTCAACGAGCCGCCGACGCTGAAGGCATTGTCCGACTGCATGGTCGCTACCGCCCGGCCGTAGCGGTTCAGGTAGGGAATCACCTCGGCCCAGCACGCCCCGCTGCCCACGGTCAGCCGATTCGATACAGTGTCCAACTGCATGTAGCGAAAGGGCCGCATATCCAGCCGGATTCCGCCCGCCGCCACCGTGTGGCCACCCATACTATGCTGGGCGCCGGCAATGGCCACGGGCAAGTGCCGCGCCCGGGCTGTGGCCAATAACTCGCGTAACTGCCGGAGCGCCGCCGCCGAATCCGCCGCCACCGCGACGGTTTGCATGGCGGTGGGGTTCAGGCTGCTGATATCATTGACCAGGCCGGGCGCCGGAACCCCGGACCGCGGCACATCGTGCGTATGCGCCTGCCAGAGATGTTGTGCGGGCCGCACACCCACGCCCAGCGCAAGGCTGATACTCGTCAATACACTAAGCAGAAGAGGTTTTTTCCAGCGCGTCGCCATTGGTTTAAAGCAGAAGTAGTACGCGGGCAAAGGTCGGCTTGGCACGACGCGCGTATTCTGACCAATATCATTTTCGGCGCCCGAAAGGGTTCTTTAGCTGCGACTGCGCAGACGGCTGAGAGTTTCCGGCGCCATGCCTAAATGCGAGGCGATGTGTTGGACGGACACCCGCTGAAACACAGTTGGAAAGTCGCGCAGCAATTGGGCGTAGCGCTCGGCCGCCGACTGGGCGCGCAGGTGGCGGGCCCGCGCTTCGCTCAGCACGTAGTAGCGCTCGGTCAGCACCCGGCCGTGGAAATTGAAGGCGGGAAAGTCGTGGTAGAGTTGCTGCACTTGTTCATAGCTCACGCTGAAGCCGTGGCCGGGTTCGAGCAGCTCCAGACATTCCTCGCTGGGCGTCTGGGTGAAAAAGCTGGCAATGGCGAGCACGAAGTCCCCCTCGCGCATAAACCAGGAGGACACTTCCCGGCCCTGGCGCAAGGTATAGCCCCGCACCAAGCCGCTTTCCAGGAAATACAGCCGCCGCGCCACCTGCCCGGCTTCTAACAGCCGATGGTGGGCCGGCCAGCGTTCGGGCCGGACCCGCGTGAGCAGGGCGGTGATCAGCGCCGGCTCCAACGGCTGAATGGCGGCCAGCGCGGCTACAAAACGGGGCTGCGGGTCCATACAGAAGCGAAAATATAGGTAGCAGGAGAGAGGCCACGGTCATATCACTCGCGACGGTAACAAACGTACGCACGACAACTGTCTCTGGCCCCAAGAGCGTGCCCCCTGTTTTATTGCGCGGCTATGTATAGAGCGCTCTTTTCTTACGGCATGGTTAGGATATAAGGGAGGCAGTGAGGAAAAGCTGAGGATCCTAAAGCTATCCGCTTGGACATTTTGTAAACGTCCTATTGGAAAGAGTCCCACAGCGCCGATCATTCGGACCCAACTTCGATAGGCGGGCCTATTGAAGAACGCCCTACTCAATTCCGCTTATACTGTCTGATTCAGCTATCCCTGATTAAATCGCTGGTTAATTAGACAGGGCAACACTATCTTTTATATTGCATTCTGCTGAGTGTGCTTGTACTTTCGAATGCTAAAAGATACTTAGATACGTTTCCATCTTTATCACACGCAATGGTTGCGCATTAGCGCACCAACCTTATTCTTCTCTGACGACCTATGGCTACCGTTCGATTTCTACTTGCTTCCTTATTTACGACGGTTCAGCTGCTGGGGGGCGCCGCTCCAACCCAAGCCCAACGCCTTGGTCCCACGCTGCAATGGGACCGTACTTTCGGCGGTACGCAAAACGATGCCCTACAGGCAGTGCAACACACCAGCGATGGGGGCTATATCCTCGGGGGCGCTTCCGCCTCCGGTAGCGGCGGCGATAAAACGCAGGCCAGCCAAGGACGGCACGATTACTGGGTGGTCAAGCTGGACGCCAGCGGCGGCAAACAATGGGACCACGCTTATGGCGGTACCGGCAACGATTTTCTACGTGTCGTGGTCCAAACCCGCGACGGTGGGTACTTGCTCGCCGGCTACTCGGACTCACCGGCGAGCGGCGATAAAACGCAGGCTAGCCAGGGCAATACGGACTACTGGGTCCTAAAGCTCGATGCCAGCGGCACCAAGCAATGGGACCGCACCTTCGGCGGCAGCGGCAACGACTTGCTCCGTTGCGCGCAGCAGACAGCGGATGGCGGGTATGTACTGGGCGGCTACTCAAACTCTGGCCTCGACGGTGATAAAACGCAGGCCGGGCAAGGCCAGCAAGACTACTGGGTGCTCAAGCTCGACGCCAGTGGCACCACCCAATGGGACCGCACGTACGGCGGTACTGGCGCAGATATGCTGTTCGCCTTGCAACAGACGACGGACGGGGGCTTTATCGTGGGCGGTGGGTCTTCTTCGGGTCAGGGTGGCGATAAGACGCAGGGTAGCCAAGGGGGATCGGATTATTGGCTGCTCAAACTCGCTGCCAATGGCACTAAAATCTGGGATCAGCGTTTTGGCGGGTCCGGTGAGGAGGCGTTAGCTAGCGTACAGCAGACGCCGGATGGCGGCTATGTGCTAGGGGGCGGGTCGTCGTCGGGTTTGAGTGGCGACAAGTCGCAGGCCAGCCAGGGCAACTTGGACTACTGGCTGCTGAAAGTGGATGCCAGTGGCACCAAGCAATGGGACCGGACGTATGGCGGTACCGAGGATGATATGCTGGTGTGCCAGCAGCCAACCGCGGACGGCGGCTATGTGCTGGGCGGGTATTCGTTTTCGGGCCGTAGCGGCGACAAAACGCAAGCCAGTCGGGGCTTAGTGGATTACTGGGTGCTGCAAGTGGATGCCAGCGGAACGCTTGTCTGGGACCGCACGGTGGGCGGCGCGGGAGATGATCTGCTGATGGGATTGCAGCAACCCGCGGACGGGGGCTACGTGCTGGGAGGCTATTCCACCTCGGGTCTGAGTGGCGACAAGTCGCAGGCCAACCACGGCGGCTACGATTATTGGGTGCTCAAGCTCGGCTCGACGCCGCTGGCCACGACGAGCTCTTCGCCATCGCTCCGGGCTTTTACTGTTTCCCCTACTCCCGCTCATTCTCAGTTGACGCTGCATTTGGCCCCGCAGACTCTCCGCACGCGCTTGCAGGTTTCGCTACTGAACGCTACCGGCCAGACGGTGTATACCCAGCCGGTGTTGGCAACCGAGGAGCACATACCCGTTCACGTCGGGCAGCATCCACCGGGTTTGTACCTGCTGCGGGTGCAGGGCCCCGCAGGCTATGTAGCCACGCAGCGTCTGCTGCTGGAGTAAGCAGATTTGACGCTCCCTCCGGTTACGATCTTTGCTACGGCCGCAGCGCTACCCTACTTACGTTGCTCTACTTGGTCGACGTGTAGAGCTCTTCTCTCACTTACTAGCGCCAACGCCAAGCTCAGAATATCATCACTTCCTGGCCTACCCTACTTCCCCACTGTTTTCACAACAAAGCGTCTAGAAACTGGGGCCAAGAAGTAGGACCAGATAGAAGACGGCGATCCTTTTTTTGGTCCTAGCTTTCTAGACTATCATTAACCGCTTCATTCTTAGCAAAGCAACGCAGTACTTAGTCCCCGTAAAAGCACACGTACATATGCACATCCTCTTTGCTCCTTCTTACCAAGGCGATGAGTTCATCACCTAAAGGGTTAGGTTCCGTCAACAGCAACAGGGCTAGATCGTTAAGTAAATCATTTACTTGAAGGCAGTTGAACGTCGTATTGCCGTAGGGATCCAGGTAGCACAGCAAGCGAAACGCCTCTTGGTCTAGATTTACTTCTGTCCTAAACTCGGCGCTAAGGGTAGCAATCCGGTTTCGATCTTCTCCTTCTAATACAACAGTCCAGCTCATGCCGCCCAAGTTACCCTCCTTTACTTGTACAATTCAAACAGGGGCAGTGGGGAGGTGAAAGCGCCGCTGATTGGGGTGTAAACGGTTCAGTAAACCTGTTCAGCGAGCAAAGTTCAGCAAAAGTGGCTTTGCTGATAAGAAAGCTGAACTTAGCCGCATAAAAATCGGCTACGCTCGCGTATCGACCCGCGACAAACTTAAAAATGGATCAACTACAGCTATCTAAAACTGATGGAAAGCACTGATAAAGCCCGTAGGAAAAGGCGGGTAGTCCAACATATTATGGAGGACAGCTCGTACGAAATTATCAAGAAGCACTTGCCCAAGGAATGGGTAATCCGCCACTTCAATCAGCCGGACTACGGCATAGACTTAGTTATCGAGCTATTTGACAAGATAGACGAGCGGGTGTCGGAAACGCTGGGAGAGTTTATCTACGTCCAAGTTAAATCGGTAACTGAACTAGAGGAGAAGAGAGAACGAATCTATCCTGTCAGCAACGTCGCCAAAGGCTTCTGGCAGGAGGATAAAACGGAGTACGCCGAAGTCCCGATAGTAAAGTATCCCTTTGATACGGACTCCATCTACACTATTCAGACCTGGGGGGCAAGTGTTGCTGTCTTATTGATTGTGGTCAACGTCAGAACAGAGGATGCCTACTTTATCTGCCTGAACGACTACATCGACAAGGTAATTTTGCCGAAGCTGCCTACTTATGAGGAACAGGGCTCGGTGACCATTAGCATACCTGCCTACAATAATTTGAAGGACAGCGAAGTTACAGGAGCAGCTTTCGGGCTGTATGGCAAGCGGGCGAAGCTGTTGGCGGCCTTTTCCAAGTTTTTCTACCAGAAAAATGAAATCGGTTACATGTTCCAGTTCAAGACATGGCCTATCATTACCTACAGAGAGAAACTGGACATGGAGAATGCGGACGAAGATGGTGCAACAATAGACAGCAAGGCTATAAATGACACCTTGCTGTTATTCATAGAACAGATAGAGCACCTAGACATCTGGGATTATGGGGGATGGTTGCCTCTGGCTGCCAGCAAGGCAGAGCTACTCTCTCTGAAACATCACCTGTTGCACCCGGAACCTGACGAAGCACCAGAATTTATACTCCACAAAATTCTGCTTACCTGGCATCAACTAACCAATCTGGCGACTATGTATGAGGAAATATGCCGCGAATGGTTCTTGCCCAAAATGCTGGCGCTATATTCATACCCAAAGCCGGTTGAGATAGTTAAAGCATCCTGATTGTTATCCATACCTCCTTACCCTATCAGCCCGGCGATTAGGTTCGCTTGAAGTCTGCCACCGGCGGGCGGCTACTTTTGGTAGAGAGCATCGTAGGCGGCGACATCCATGTGCTCAGCCGCCCGACCTACGCGAATAGATCTAACTACTCTGCAAGTGTTGACTCGTCTGCTCAGTAATTAATATTGCAAGTTAGCCAGTACAGCGTGGGCCCACACAAAGTACTTAGGCGTATCCGCTAGCAAGAAGCAGTTGCGCGCTGCGTGACTGCGTGTATTTCCTGGCCGATTTCCTCGCCAAACGCTTGCAGGTGAAGGTAGCGGTATGATTGCGGTGGATTAAACAGAATTTGCTCGCTTCGCAGGTCAGCTAGGCTTATCGGCTCTAACAACCGGGCAGCCTGTTCGAGGTGAATGGCAAAGGCCTGGTCAGTGCCTTGGTAATACTCGTCAAAATCTTGCTTTGATATCTGGGCCTTGCCCGCGTACTGTGCCCACGCCTCCGATGGACTCAACTTGGTTATCTCGCTGATGAACGCGTAACCGGTGATGGCTTTTACCGGGGCGCTTTCGTAAATCAGGATAACCACAGACTTGTCCAGGTTAGGAGCCACGCGGCGTAGTTCAACTGTCTTATTACCCCGGATGATTTGCTCGGCGTACTTGGGCTTGATAGACATCAGGATGACTTGCATACTAACAAAGTTAGCCGGTTTGGGCGTAGAGTTTCAGGTACAGCTCGTGGCTTATTTCGATAGGACCCACTAACTGATTGGGTTTGCGGCCGGCAGCTACTAAATTTTTTTGCAGGTCGCCGAAACTCATTGGCGTGGGTAGCAGCTCCGTATCGGCGAACTCGAAGCACAAAATAGGGGAGTGTACGTTGCCTTTGGCTAACGCAATGATGTCGTTCCACTTGTATACGCCCAAGCCTTCGTACTTGCGAAACAGACTTTTGGCGCTAGCAATGGTCACTGTCTCCACGTAGGAGGCAGCGCGTAGCTCGCCGTACTGCTGGCCGCCCTTGCTCTTGGAAACGTACCACAGAATCCGGCCGGCCTGGGGCAGGCGCGGGGTGGCCCCGCGGTAGTACACGTTGCGTCGGCTGAATAGCAGCGTGGCGTCGAAGCCAAAGATGTCGGCCTCGCTCATGCGCTCGTCGAAGAGGTTGCGGGCCCATCGATGCTGAATCGGCACGATGTAGCAGGGAACTTTGGCGCCGGCCAACTTGACCGGCCACAGACACTTCTCGGCGTGGAAGAGGCTCTGGGTATCGGTCTCGCCCGCTATGAATACTTGGCGTAAGGGTTCCGGCAAGCCGCCCGCCTGCTGCAGCTGGTCGCCGAAGTGCGCGGTCAGGTAGTCCAAGCTTCTGATGCCGGAGGCCAGGAAGCGGTACCAGCAGTCATCGCTGATATCACGGAAGAAGCTGTATTCGGCCAGCGCTTTTCGGACCGTGTCCGAGATGTACGGGTCGGACACCTTTACGTAGGTCAGGCCCCGGCCGGCAGCGTTCAGGATGAGTTCTTTGAGTTTTCGCTCCACCAGTCGGCTGTGATTGGGCTTGCACCGCAGCAGCGCCACGTCCAGCCCCCCGCGGTCGACACTCCACACGGTCATGGCGTGCTGGACCATCTCGCTTTTGTTGGCCTTCCAGACTTCGGCCTGGTACCGCTCCGGGCTCGCAACGAAGGTGCGCAGCTTAGTGCGTAGCTCGTTGAGCTTCTCGCGTCCCTCGTGGTAGATAAAGTTTTGGGTAAGGGCCGTAATATCACGCGATTTAATGGGCGCAAAGGATGTCTTATGCTCGACGAAGCGGGATTCAACGTATTTGTTGTTGTTTTTTAGTTCGTCGATATCCACCACCAAATCCACGGGCCGCCTGACCAGCAGACCATATCTGTCGAACAGTGCCTCGCCCTCTTCGATAACAGCCACGTCCTGCGTAATGAAATAGCGCGCCTTCGCGGCAATGGCATTGGCCAAGTGAGTCAAATCTGATTTGTTACGCTCCGAGTCGGAGCGCTGGATGATAGTTTTTATATCAGCCAGAATGCCATCTCGGCTCGTCTTGTCGTAGCGCAGTTCCTCGAATTTGCGAACCTCTTTTCGGTTAGCCTCCCGCACCGCCCGGTTCTGGTTTCGGTTAATCTCGTGGTAGATTTCGTCCGTGACGCAGAGCGAGATGTCATCCAGCAGCCAGTCTGCCAGCAACGAGTAAGCCTCCTTCGGCTCGGTGGCGCCCTGCGCGCCGCACAGGTCGTAGAAGACATTGGCGTCCATCACGACGCGGAGCCTCTCGTCCTCCTCCCGGGCCTTGAATAGCTCTAGCTGTGTGTTGAACAAGTAGTACCAGCGGGTGAGCGGCTTGCCGTCCAGGCTTCGCCCAGTGACTTCGTCGCGCGGAGCGAAGCCGAGTCGATGCCAGAGCTTATTGGCGGACGTATAGTCGCGCCGGCACTTCAACGTAATGGCGGAAACGCCCTTGACTAGCTCTCGCAAGAAGTCGAACAGCTGCTGGGGTACTTGCTGCCCTCTGGCGGCCCCTCGCACGCACAGGTGCGTGATGGCCGCGCTGTATTTGGTCTTTACCCGGCGAAACAGTAGGTAGCCCAGCAGCTTATCCCCCTGCAGGGCCACGATAATGTTGCCGCTTCGGGCAAACGGGCCAAACGCCTGCGCGGGCATAAAGCCCAAAGAGCCTCGGTTCTCATCGGCCAATTCAATAACTTGGTCTAGCAGAGTGGTGTCACTAGCGTGAAGTAAGCGTACTTCTGTTTGCATATATTATAGATAATTGATATCGCGGAACTTGCCAATGACTGCCTCAATAGGTAACGCTACGCAACGGTGGTGACCGGTGAGGTCAGCTAGGGAATAGCTTGCCGGTGTGAAACTAACTTCTGGTTCTCCACTCCATCGAACTTACACATTCTGTTTGGTCGAGGTATATAGAACGGAAGATCAATCCCAGCAAGGTGTTAGGGTAGTAGATACTTGGAATATTCACTACGATACCACTACCTGCCTACCGCCACCCATGAACATAATGTACTCTAGCGCGCGCAACGGTGTCATCGTGAACGTTTGATAGCTTGGCACGGCCGCGAATTGCTCCAGCAGCAGCTGATAGGTGGGCTGAAAATCGGTGGTGGCCACGACGTCACGGCACGTATGGGCATAGGTCTCGTACAGGGCAGACTTGTTCACCTGATAATGGTGCACCTGCGGAAAGGGATCCGCTTCCGTCCGTTTCAGAAAGGCGTACACCCGGCTATCCCAGATGGGATATAACACGGGGTTGGTAAAATGTAGCAGCTTGGAAGCCCCAATGACTGAATTGTTAACGGTACGGGCCAGTTGAGCCAACTGCGAAGCACTCAACACAACCCCGCGTCGGGCAGCATCCATCAGCGGTAGTACATCGGGCAGCTCCGCAAAATTCACCTCCAGAATAGTCGGCATCCAGCCATAGACCAGATGCGCGGCAACAACAAACTGGTTGGCTGTGAAGTCTTCAATTGCCTGAAAGTATTCTAGGATCGCGGGATACGACGCCAGATACGAGGAAGCAATAGGAAGGCCGTTGTCTCGGTGGGCAGTATACACTTTGTGTAGCATTTCCTGCGCTGTGAACTTCATAATTATGAAAAGCAAAAAGGGATAAAAAGGAGAGGTTGTCCTCACCTGCAACTGCTCTACCTAGCAGCAAGCAGTGATTGACAATATGCAGTATTTCCGGTCGAAAATAGAACTACACTAGTTAGCTAATCTATCGTGTTAAATCGGTTAATCTACTTCATCTTTGGCTTAACACTAGTCTTCTAAATAAGATCAGAGTGGCATATACAATGCACTGATACTATGAACCAAGAAGTAGCCTCCTTTCAACAACTATTTACCCTCTTTCAAGCGCTACATATCAAAGAGCGAACAGGCGCCACCTTCCTCGAAATCGCCCGCTTTCCCCACCGTGAAACGGTTTGGAGCAATATTCTCGCTTTCTATCTGGATCCCAACCGCGAGCATGGCCTGCATGACTTGCTATTGCGCTCAGTCCTGGAGGTAATCGGTCGGGAAAACACCGGCGTTTTATCCAGCTTACATACCGTTCAGGTACATACCGAAATCCAGACGGCCAAAGGGAATCGGCTGGATCTGATGGTCATCAGTGATCAGTTTATCCTAGGCATTGAGAACAAGGTCCTAGCCAGCTTGTACAATGACTTGGCTGATTACGGTGCTACGTTGGACCAACAAGCCGGAGGACACGCCACCGTATATAAGGTGGTACTGTCCCGCTACCCAGTGATCCCAAGCCATCACTTTGTGAATGTGACCTATGCCCACCTAGTACAGGTGATACGGAAGAATCTGGGCCAGTATACCGACTACGCCGATGCCAAGTACTTGCTCTTCCTGCTCGACTTTCTAAAAACGATTGAGAAACACCACAATCTTCCCCTTATCATGGAAAACCCGGATATCTTGCGGCTGCTGCAGCAGAACGCGGCCGTCGTAGAAGAACTGGTTAAGCACCACACGGCCTACCAGGCAGAGTTGGTCCGCAAGATGGATCGGGTAGACAGTGTGCTAGTCCGCCGCCTCTATACCTCTGGTGGCTTGGCAGCTCAGTTGAAGAATGCTAGGGGCGTTTTGCGAGGCGAAGGCGCGCGCAATGAATCCAGCCGGTTTAGCTGGCAAGGCAATCCTTTGATGAAGTTCACGCTGGCAGTGGGCGATGTGGCAGTCTGGTATCAAGTGGGGATAATGAAAGGTTATCGGCTGCGGGCGCACTATTGGGTAAAAGGCCCACAACCTGTGGAGCATCAGTTGGCAAGCGCCGGCGTGCAGGAGCAATACTTCTCTCTGGCCGAGTCGGATGAGCACATGGCAGAAGTCGTGGAGAGGCAATTACAGATCATAATCGACAGCCTTACGCAGGCTTATGTCGTAGCTGCCACCCTACCCACGAACTCAGAGCTACAAAATGATAGTCAAGTAAGTAGTGCTCTACCGGACACACACACTTTAAATCCAATGCTGGAATAAAGCGTACGCTAAGCATCTGGTCGTGTCAGCAAGATTAGCCGTTTTCTGGCATAGGCAGCAAGCGCTTGACGCCCATGGGATGAAACGCTTTTCCTCTCCGGGTCCGGTACCCCGACTCATTGAGCCGCGCGGCAATTTCGCGCAAGCTCACCCCTGTCGCGCGTAGCAGGATGGCCAGCTGCTTGGCTTGCCGGTTGTGGAGATTGGTTTGCGCATTGTGCCGTAGCGACACCCACGACTTCTCCCGCGCTTCGGCCGTCAGATTAGCGGGTGTGCCGAGTTGAAACCCCCTCACCTTCTTGGCCGCTAAGGCATCCTTGGTACGCGTAGAAATGGCCGTGGCTTCCTTTTGGGCCACGGCTGCTAAGATGTGCAGCGTAAACTCATCTGCCGCGGGTAAGTCCACAGCTTTGAAGCGTACATGGCTTTCCATGAGCGTAGCTAGGAAGGCTACGTTGCGCGCGAGCCGATCCAACTTAGCCACGAGCAGCACGGCCTGCTCCTGCTTGGCGCGGGTGATGGCGGCCTGCAGTTGGGGCCGGGTGTTCTTACGCCCACTCTCTACTTCGGTAAACTCGGCCACGATGCTCGCCTCGGTTCCCACGAAATTTCGCACTGCGGCTTGCTGGGCTTCGAGTCCCAGGCCGGACTGGCCTTGGCGAGCCGTACTCACCCGGAAGTAGGCAACATAGTTGATCATGTACCCTTGGTAGAAGAAGAAAGTGACGCAATATACTGATGTGTCACATTAGTTAAACGTCCGTTCAACTAATGTGACGCAGGCGTCATGGAGTCGTCGCGCACATGGGGGAGTCAGCCGTTGACTAGTTTCGTCTTCGTTCGCTAGCACTCTTAGTCCAAGGTCGTATCTTAGACTACGCTGGACTAAGCATACCCGGTGGGGTACCGGATGCCGTGGCGTTAACTACCTCACTTGCGCTGATGGACTCCACCCTGGCCCCCGTCTTCCACTACGTGCTGCCCAGTCCGGCCCTGCGCGCCTACGTGCGGCAATTTCGCATCGTGGGCTGCCAGTTCCCGACCGAGGTGCCACTACCCGTCAAACTCTACTGGCCCCGCCCCGAAAACTGCCTGAGCTTTTGCCCCCGCGACCCCGAACGTCTGGCCGACGGCTTGGACGGTGTGCCGCAGGCGAGCCCGGCTTCCCAACTCTACGGGCAGTACGTCATGCCTACCACGCGCTATGTAGGGCGCGACTTTCTGGTCTTTCAGGTGGTGTTCCAGCCGGGCGTGCTGCCCCGGCTCCTGGGCCTACCCGCTACCCTGCTAGTCAATCAGATGGTAGACTCGGAAGCCGTCCTGGGGGCCGATATCCGGCGGGTTAATGAGCAACTGGCCAACACGGCCACGGCCCGGGACATGGTGGCCGTCGTGGAAGCCTACCTTACGCGACTCGTCGGCCGGGCCCCGGCGGCGGGCCCGTTCGAGCGCATCGGGCACCTGCTGCTGCAACGGCCAGCGCAGGTGTCGGTCGACTGACTGGCCGGGCAGGCCTGCCTGAGTCCGCGGCAGTTTCAGCGCCAGTTTGTGGCCCAGCACAGCATCGGCCCCAAGCTCTTTGCCCGCGTGGCCCGCTTCGACCAGGCCATGCGCCTGCGCAATGCCTGTCCCCAGCACGACTGGCTGACCGTGGCCCTGCACGCCGGCTACCACGACTACCAACACCTGGTGCGGGATGTGCGCCAGTTCACCACCCTCACCCCCACCGGGTTCTGGCAGCAGGAGCACCAGGCGCCGGAGCGGACCTTCGGCGAAGCAGAAGTGTAAGTTGCCCAGGGCAAGAGTTGTCCGATTTTTACCACCACCGGCAGGGCTAGTACGGCCACCTTTAGGGCACCACCAACCCACTGGACCATGCAACGCCGCACTTTCCTGAGTTTGGCTCTGCCCACTCTAAGCCTATGGCCCCTGTTGGGGAACGGCGGGTCCGCTGCCCGGTGGCCCCCCTTTCCAGCCCGTGCGGCCAGCGAGGGATTCGTACTACGCGCCGGCCACAGCCGCTTTGGCGTATCCACACCGTTTCACACCCACAACCCGAATGACTTGAAGGTGTAGGCCCGCGATACGAGCGGGGAGTTGGCCTTATTCGACTACGAAGGCGTGGAGCCGGCGGGCCCTTCCTTACACAAGCACCTGACCCAGGACGAGACTTTTTACGTGGTGGCGGGCGAGTTTCTGTTTCAGGTGGGCGCGCAAAAACACTTGCTGCACGCCGGCGACACCATTTTTCTGCCCCGCCAGGTAGCCCATACCTGGGTGCAGCGCAGTGCGCGCGGCCGGTTGCTGTGCTGGGTACAGCCAGCTGGTAATCTAGAGGAGTTCTTCGTGTTCATGAGCCAGCAGACCACGCCGCTCTCGCCCGGGCAGGTCCAGCAGGTGCATGCCCGCTACGGCATGGAACGCCTCGGACCCGGCCTCTCGCCCACGCTCGACTACGCGCTAAGTCCGGGGTTGGACACTGGGTTTGTGACGGCGGCCGGGGCGGGGCGGCGAGACGAGCACACCCGCTTGCATGGCCGCAACGCCAACGACCTGAAAATAGCCGGTTCGGATACGGGGGGCACGTTCAGCCTGTTTGAGTACACCGGCAACGAGCAGGGCGGCCCGCCGCTGCACGTGCACCCGCACCAGGACGAGGTATTTTACGTGCTTGAGGGTCGCTATCGCTTTCGGGTGGGGACTACGGAGCACGAGTTGACGGCCGGCGATCTGATCTTCCTGCCCCGCGCGGTGCCCCACACCTTCGCGCAACTCACGGCGACGGGGCGGCTGTTGTTTTCCTTCCAGCCCACGGGCCGTATGGAGGAATTCTTCCGGGCCCTAGCAGCGCAGCCGGCGCCCCCCACGCCGGCCGTGGGCGCCCAGTTGTTCGCCGCCCACGACATGCAGGTCGTAGGACCGCCGCTGACTGTGGATCGCTAGCGCCGGCAGACAGGGCATACCCCTGCTGGCAACGATGGTAGCAAGAGGCTCTTGCTCCTAAGCGTAGGCGTTGACACCCCGGATTCTGTCCCAAAAAACGGTCGTGGCTGTTGCAGAACACTACCGACATTGTGGTGAAGACCTCTTGGAGCCTTATTGCGCCGAGAATAGGAGCGCTAAACAGGATTTTTAGCCTGCATTATTCGCCGTTGCTAGCCATTCCATCCTCTGCTAGGAGTTCTGCAACAGCCACGGTCGTTTTCGTAGACAGACGAGACAAACGTGCCACGCGGCGCCACGAGCATTATCCGGCCCTAACCGCTCCTAGCCGCTGCTGGGTTTTGGGCCGTGAGCGGGCTGTGCTTAGTCTTGTTATAAAAGGCATTGGCTATATTGAGCTGGTCAGCATCGGTTGTTGGCTATACCCCTCCCCTTGCCCAGTAAGGCGACTCCCGCTATACTCGGCTAATCCGCCTTCCCCGTGGAACCAACTGGCCCCTCGTTTCCCCTTCCGATTCCCAGCTCGTCTGCTGACTGTACCGCCCGGGTGCTGGTGGCCGGGGTGGATGTATCCCCTACGATTTCCTTTCACTCGCTTACGGTGCGGCATAAAGTGAATCGCATTCCGTCGGCCACGCTTGTCCTGGTGGCCCGTGCCGGGAGCAGTCCTCTGTTTCTGCAGGAGGAGACAACCACCTTCCTTCCCGGGAAGGCCGTAGAAATCAGACTGGGCTACGGGGCGCAGGAACTCCCCGTTTTTAAAGGCCTCATCACCAAGTGCCAGTTGAAGCTGCGCAAGAACCAGCACCGATTGCGGGTAGCCTGTCAGGATGAAGCAGTCCGAATGACGATTGGCCGCAAAAGCCAGCATTACGAGGCTCAGCGCGAAAGTGACCTGCTGGCCGCTCTCATCCGGGGCCACCACTTGGGGGCTCAGCTACCGACTACCAGCGCCTGGCTGCCCGAGGTAGTTCAGCACGAGGCCACCGACTGGGAGTTTATGCGGTATCGTGCGGCAGCCAATGGCTGGCTCGTGTTCGTGGCGGACGGCACGGTACAGCTGGCGCCCCCCGACGCGGCCCAGGAGCCCGTCGTCACGCTGGCTTACGGCACTACATTGCTCGCCTTCGACGCCGCAGTGGATGCCCGGCGGCAAAGCGGTAATTGGACGGCGCATAGTTGGAGCGCGGCCGAGCAGGCGATGGTCACCGCTGAGGCCGCTGAACCTGGGCTACCCCGCCTCGGCAACCAGCCCCAAACGGCGTTGGCGGGGGTACCGGGGGGGGCAAGGCAGGACGTGCGGCACGGCGGTCAACTGGACTCGGCAGAGCTGCAGGCCTGGGCCGATGCCCGAGCCTTGTGGGAGCGGCTGGCCAGCGTACGGGGGCGGGCACGGATGCCAGGCGTTGCCGGCGTGCGGCCGGGCCAGCTGATTGCCTTTACGGGGGTCGGTGAACAGTGGCAGGGCCAAACGCTCGTCACTGGGGTCCGCCACCACGTCGCGGGTGGCCGCTGGCAGACCAAGGTACAGTTTGGTTTACGCCCGAAGGCATCCGTGGCCCAAAGCTTCAGGCGTCCCCTACCTGCGGCGGGCCTGCTACCGGGCGTGGGCGGCCTGCACACGGGGATCGTGACGCGCCTCTCTGGGGACCCAGCCGGGGAAGACCGGATCAAAGTGCGCCTGCCACTGATCAGCGCCGACCACGAAGGGCTATGGGCGCGGCTTGCCACGTTGGACGCCGGCCACGACCGGGGTACGTATTTCCGGCCGGAAATCAACGATGAGGTGCTCGTGGGGTTTGTGCACGAGGATCCCCGTTACCCGGTGGTCCTGGGAATGTGTCACAGCAGTCAAAAGCCCGCGCCTACCCCGCCGGCCGACGAGAATCACGTCAAAGGCTACGTGTCGCGCGCCAAGCTGCAGCTGAGGTTTGACGACGAGCAGAAAATAGTGACCATCCAGACGCCGGCCGGCAATAAACTGACCCTTTCGGAAGAAGAGCAAGCGATCCGACTCGAAGACCAGCAGGGCAACCGGCTGGTGCTCGACCGCACCGGGATTCGGCTCGAGAGCAGCGGCGATATCCTGCTTCAGGCAGCCCGCGATGTGCAAATGACGGGACAGGGTCTGAGGCTCGAAGCGAAGCACGAATTTAAGGCCTTTGGTATGAGCGGGGCCGAGCTTTCGTCCGACACGACGACCAGTGTAAAAGGGAGCGCCATCACCGTGATTCGGGGTGGGGTGGTGCTCATCGACGAAACCAACCCGTAGCGGTCGGTCTGGGGGAGTCACGGGAACTCATTCCTGAGGAAGCCAAGCTCTAGCCTAGTAGTAACGGAGCGTCAGGACGCCAAACGCTTATAGCCCAACCCGGCCCAGCAACGCTTTTCTCCGGTCACGGACTACCGTAGCAGTTAGTGAGTAAAGCCGCCACAAGCCGTAAGAAAAGCGAGCAAGATGCAGGATCTGGTGCAGCGAGTCAACCTAATCAAGAAGCAACAGTAGGACGTTTCTTCTTAGCATGTAACTTTTGTTCAAAAAGCGTTTCGACATACGTTTTATTGACCTAACCTTTACGAACTACTGGCTTATAAAACAAATAAGCTTACATAGCCGGTAGTCCTTCAATTGTGGGCGTGCAGAAAAAGGCACCTTTCGAAGTCTGGCTGGTAGAAATCAGCACCGACCCCGCCACCATGGCCCAGGGGCGCAAAAAGTACAGCCGCTTACTACGCGAGTACGCTCGCCTCAACTCAATTACCCAACCCAATAGCACAGCGAATCTCTCCTTTGCCGCAGCCTGTCTATTAGAAAACGGTTCTTTGTGGCGCCTTGGGGATAACAGCCTTGCTTGGGCACCCTACCAATAGGTGCTGTTGCGCCGTTGGTATATTTTAGGCACCGACATTACACGTTCCAGCCAAGAGAAAATTTCTATTTTACTGGTCTACTTAGCCGTATTCGCCGTGCCTATTCTATATGCTGAAATTCAGGTCGCCGGGCTAAGCGCCGGTTGTGCGGTGGCCGACTTCCACTTTTACCAAATCACTGATTACGAAGGCCGACCTAATTCAACAGTTCGGGTTGGCCTGTTGCAAGTAACCCTAACCGGAGAGGAGGCAGCTTGGCCTGTGTGGGAAACCTTGATGTTCGACCCTTATCGTCGGGAAAGTGGCCACTTAGTATTCTTCCAGGGTGAAGGCCAAAAGGCCAAACAGGTCACCTTCTACAACGCTGCCTTAGTACACTACGAGTGCCGGTTTGATGCCCGCAGCACGGATGGGGCAACTTCTTTTCAAACCGAGCTGCACTTCTCTGCCGCTACGACTGAGGTGCAAGGACAACGCCTGGAAGCCCACAGCCTGATTCCCTGGGCCACCGATGAAGCTACCCGCTTCCGGGCCCTGACCAAGCCGCCCGAACTGCGGCCATCGGCGACGCTAGCCGCCATCATGCGTAGCGGGACGCTAAAAGCTGAAACGGTGGCCTCAAGCATTATAAAACGCGTAGTTACCCCTGCTGGAGAGGTAGCAACAGAAGTTCTCGGCTTGGGCGCCACGGCTATTGCCCGGGCTGCTTCCCTGACCGCTGCCTTAGTGCTTGCGCCCGCTAATGACCCCAATGCGCCCGGCTATGACGCCGACAAAAACTTCTCCGCCCAGCATCCCACCATTCCACCTGACCCCGATGCTTTCCGCTTAGCCCAGCTAGAAGCCGCGCATTTAAATAAGGCGCTGACAACGGCGGAAGAAGCCGAGTACATAACCTTGCTGGCGAAAGTAAAAGGCATACACGTGCACAGTCTAGCCGATTTGTATGCTACCGGCCCGCTGCGTGGCGAAACTGTTCACTTGCCGGAATTCTATATCATTCCTCTCTCTTATACCAAACGACCTGAAGCAGACTTGGATGCTTTGCGGCGCAAATTTAACTCGTCAGCTAGGAAGAGCTTTTTAAAACACATAGGCAGTGACCCTGCAACCGTCCAGCGCTTACGTAAAGCGGGTCTAGACGATGCCACTATCGACCGCATAGCCTCTGGTAAATGCCCCAGCGGTTATCAGGTGCACCACAAAGTACCGCTCGATGACGGGGGGGACAATCGCTTCGATAATCTGATGCTCATCAAAAATGACCCGTACCACTTGGTCGTTACTAATGTGCAGAACACGCTAACAGGCGACCTGCAAGCCGGCCAGACCCGCGTGGTTCAGTGGCCTATCTGTAACGATATTATCTACCCACCGACTCCTCAACCATGAGCGCTACTTCTCAACAGTTACTGGCCAACGTATTACAGGATAAGGCCGAAGCCAGTGAGGCCATCCAGCAGCCGCTAGCAGAAGCAGCGCAAAGCGAATTTAAACAACAGGTTCGCCGGATGCTAACGTATGAATTGCCTGCCGCATACGTAGCTATTCTGGCCCAGTCAGACGGCTTGGATTGTAATGGGGTGGTGCTTTACGCTAGCAAACCATATTATGCCGAGAAGAAATTTGTTATTCAGGGTTTTGTGGAAGCTAACGTGCTCCTGCGCGACTACCTTCCGAATCGCGACTTTGTGTACTTCGCCGAATCAGGCATGGACTTTTACCGCCATAACCTGCAAAGCCAAAAATTTGAAATTAGCGCCCGTGTCGGGGGAGTGGTAGTTAAGTCGTTTGACACACCCGAGGAATTGTTCGATCAAGTGCTAAACCATATGCTGGACAACTACGACGACGAAGACTAACGAGTACACTGTACAGTGTTAATGGTGGGTACAGCGCTTCAACTACAAAGCGCCCCCAGCTAAGTTACCGCCTGCCCAAGGTCTGTGTTGCCTTGCCAGGTCGGAACACAACTCATCCTGGCCATTTCCCCCGATGCCACGCCAGAAACTGCGGGTCGGACAGAAACCGCCGCCGGGCGAGCAGCCGCAGCACCTGCCCGTGGTACTGCCTCAGTAATACCCCCGGCCTGCGCGTCCGAACGACTTCCTGCCCGTACTGCCGGAGCTATCTCGACCACGTAGCCAGCAGGCCGGATAGTGAATAGTCCTAGCTCAAAAGCCCGATCATGCAGTGCGTTTAAAGCCACTTCATTACGTGGATTCAGTCGATTCACTTCATCTG
This sequence comes from Hymenobacter norwichensis DSM 15439, assembly GCF_000420705.1. GTDB lineage: Bacteria > Bacteroidota > Bacteroidia > Cytophagales > Hymenobacteraceae > Hymenobacter > Hymenobacter norwichensis. The sequence goes on along the minus strand of NZ_ATVL01000013.1, from coordinate 41,803 downwards.
CTGCCCACGGCTTAATATAACCCGCCACAAGTAGCGCTGGCTGACGCAAACCCGTAACGCAACAGGTGTTATCATAGGCTGCCAGTACCGTGCGCCGAAAGAATTGCTGGTTAACCCGCACCTTGACCAGTTGCTTTTTCACCCGGCCTACGGGTACCGGCGGCAGCGGCTCGTATTCGGCCGCAACTTCTTCCAGCGTCAGGTGGTGGGCTTCCGCCAGCAGACGCTCACTTCCAGTGCCCGCCCCGACCAGTCGGCGTAGAACTCTCGCCATACCTGCCGGTCCAGGTGGCTGACATTCGCCATGCCCACCCTATCGAGGTTGGGGTCGAGGCTGGCAAAGTTCACCAGCTTATAGGTCACCGAGCTAAGCGTACGGTTCAGCAGCCCCGCCAACTGGATAATAGCCGGATTGCCCTTGTGTATTTGCCCGAACGGCGTCTTGCAGGACAGATTGATGGTCAGCAGCAGTTCATCACGGGTCCAGAGACGTTGACCTGTTTTCATACCGGCAAACTAACCTTATTCCTGCCTAAATTTATATCTCTTTCCCAGCTCTACAACCGCCACAATATCACTTTTTTCCTCTCTCGTCTAACGCCTTACGGAGAAGAACACGCACATGAGTTGACAGATTAAATCCTAATTCCTTTGCCAAATCTTGTGAAGCATCCAAGAGTTCTTGGTCAAGGCGAATGTGCAGAATACCAGGCTTAGGCTTATCTGCGTCTTTGGCTTCTAGCTTCTTATTGGATGCCATGAGTAGCGAATATTTTGATACAAAAGTAGGATATCCATCAACTCAATACATTTTTTAAACCAGTCATATATTTTGTGTTGCATTTGTTAATACAATTTGTATGTTTGCATTGTATTAACAAATGCAACACAAATGAATGCATCCAACATTGCTTTTCAGCGATTGGCTCTGCCCGCAAGTCGGACAACAAGTAAAGCAGCACGTTCCTCGGCCACTTTGCGTACCCGAGTTACGGCCTTGACCTTCCCGTCTTCTTACTTGAGCGAAACGGAGCAACTGCTGTCCAACCACCGCGTCCACAAGGACGAGAACGCCCAGCAACTCGCCCGCTGGCGGACCACCACTTCGCCGGCCCTCGCCAAGCGCCAGCAGGCCAGTTTCCCACTCCCCGTCTCGCTGGCCGGCCATGTGGTATAGCAAACAGCTGCGGCAAGTCCGCCGGGCCCGCCAAGCGGCCCGCGCCCAGCAGCACCAGCTGCTCGCCCTGGAACTGGAGGGCATTGTGGCTCTGACCCTGCACTCGGCCACCCAGGCGGTGACCGTGCCTGTCGAGCGGGCCGCGGGCGCACAAGTGGTTGACACGCTCCGCGAAGCCCTGTGTGACCGGCGCCAGGCCCTAAAGACGGAAGCCCGCCAGTTGCGCCAGGACTGGCAGGAAAGCGAAACGCGACAAGTCCGCAAGGGGCAAACCCGCCCCGACCAACCGCCGGCCAGCGACGACTCCGCTGCCTAACGCCTCGCGCAGCCAGCCGCCGAACCCCGGGGGTGGCGCCCACCTGCCCTTTTCCGACGGTTACTTCCCCTCACGCTCCCCGCGTTCACGTCCTGGCTATGCCTTTTTCTCGCGCCTTTTCCGCCGCCCCCGTCTGCCTTCCCTATCAGCAAGCCACACCGGCCCAACGAGTGCAGGCTTTGGCCTTCCTCCACCAGCGCCTTCCCCATCACTTCCCCACCCTGCGACCTAGCACTTGGGCTCAGGCTTTGGCCGAGTTCCAGCCCGATCTGTGGCTCACTGGCTCCGCCCTCACGCTCGCTGAGCCGGACGTGACGCAACTCGCTCAGCACCTGGCATCTTCCCCGGAACTACCCGTCTTGGACCCACCCCTATACGGGCTACCGGCTCTGCGCCTAGCTCAACACGGCCTGCACGCCAGCGTATTGGCGGCGGGGGCTCTGCCGGAAGTGGTGGCCAGCGCGCCCTGCGGCCCCCGGCTCTACGCCCTGTTGCGCTGCCTGACCCGGCCCAATCCCCTCGCTCAGCAAGTCGTGCAGGCGTGGTGCTGGAATTTGCCTACCGCCCCGCCCCTGCCGCCGGTCCTGCCGGGGAGAGGGCCAGCGCCGGGGAGTTCCGAAGTCGAAGAGTGGCTTCACCGCCTCCGATAAGTTGGCGGCCCGGGTAGCCTCCCGCCGGTGGCGCACCCGTTACGGAAGGATGGCTTCGATTGCAGCAAGAGCCCAAGCTAATTTTTAAGGTGAGCGGCACCACCCTGCACGCCTGGCCCACTACTGGCCGCCATCCGTTCGGGCCCTACAGCCCGTCCACGTCCTTTGACGTGAATTCGCCTCAGGTGCTCGTCGTATTCCACCAGCACAAGGCAGGCCATTTCGCGGAGTTGCTGGCACAACTCCAGAGGATCGCGCAGCACGCTCACTTCGCCAACGGCATGGGGCACACGTACGGTCTGACGACCCTGGAGTACCGCCTTGCCGAAATCACGGAGTACCCCGTGCTGCAGGACCTAGTGGCCATCAATCGGCTGCTGCGGGCCCAAACGGGAACGTTTGACATTGCCCTCATCGAGACCTGCTCCGCTTGCCGGGAGTAAGCAAGCGTGTTCGGCAGCTTCGGGCGCTATTTCTTTCGGGAGCCGCCAGCAAGAGATTAGGTGGTGGCGAACTAGCGCCGGACCGGCTACTGCGTAGCGGCTATCACGTTGTTGATGGCCGTCAGGCGCGCGACCGCGCGCTCCAGCGTGGCCTTCGTACCATCTAATTCAATGGAAACGACGAGGGGATGCTTTACCGCCTCGGGTGGGGTGCTCGTGGAAGACGGGCGGCTGGGACTTGGGTAGCTCTTGCTTGGTTCTTCCACCGGCGCCGGTCCGGCTGGCCTGGTTAGGTCTACGTTGCGAAGCTCCTCGATGCTCACCGCAAACACGTGCGCTAGCTTCGTTAGGGCTTCGAGCTTGGGGGTTGATTTCCCGCTTTCGTACCGGCTAATCGTGTTATAGTCCGTGGCTATTTTGTCTCCCAGGTCCGATTGGGACCACTCGGCTTTGCGCCGCAAAAAGCGCAGGTTTTTGGCAAAATACATACAGTGCGCTGAAATCACGCAAAAGTAAGCGCCTATTAATCTGCATTTTACAGCATAAATGTAGTATAATACTTAATTTAGTGTCAAATGTGCAGCTGCTTGAGCTGTATATTGCAATAACAACGGGTTTTTTACTGCACTATCAGCTGCACACCCCCGAACCTCTGTAACCTCCGCAGCGCTCAGACAATCCCTTCCGATGCCTTCCGTACTAATTCGCTCCCACAGTGCCGGTACCCCGCTTGCCACGCCACAAATCGAGAAAAACGACCGCGCCGACTTGCTTACTTGGTATTTAGAACGGGCTTGGCCCGCTCCGCGAAACCCAAAAAACGAAGTATGCGACGGCCCCCACCGCCCCATTTTTCAGAGCTACTTCTTGGCCGCTACGCGTGCGACGCCGGCATTCCATGGTCCTTTTCGCGCCGGGTGAGCATTACGTTTCCCTGCAGTGCTAGTTACAATCGGAAGGCCGGCAGTAAGCGAAGCGGATAGCCGCTTGATTGGACGTGGCTTCAGTGAAATCTCAGCGCCGATAGGGGTTGGTGCCAGAGACGAATCAGGCAAGCCGTTGCTCCACTGCTCATCCAGCAGGGGGAGCCGGGGGTACCGGAAACTGCATCAGCTCGCTGAGCGAGATTTCCAGCCCCTGCGCCAGCGAAGCCAGCACGTCGAGCGTCACCGAGTAGCGGGCCGTCTCCAGCCGGTAGATGGTCGGCTTGGACACGTCGGCCACATCGGCCAGCGCCTGCTGGCTCCAGCCCCGTGCTTCGCGCAACCGCCGCAGGTGCTGGCCGAAGGCCTGCAAAACCACCTCGTTTTTCACCCCGGCAAGCTGGAACTAAATAGCACCTCGTTTGTAGTCACATGTGATTACAATTATCCCTTTTCTGTATCTTGCGGCTCTTTCCGAGCCCTCTTGTTCCCCTGCTATGGCCTCCTCCACTGCTCCGCTCCCCGTCCCCACCCCCTGGCGGGTGCCCTATGCCCAGGCATCGGCCCTGCAGCTATCCCGGGCCCTCGTCTCCGTGCAGGAAGAAAGGCTCATCTACTACCCCGGCCTGAGCTGGGAAAGCTGGGTCTATGCGCTGCTCACGGTGCAACCCGATTTGTGGGTTACGCAGGAAACTGCGCACCTAGACCAACAAGGCCTCCAACGGATGACGCGCTGCCTGTATTCCTACCTGCAAACGGACGTCGTCCAGCACCGCGTCCTGGGGCCGCGCAGCCCGTATTTTGCCCAGCAGCTGGTCAACCGCCAGGACGATGCCATCGATGCCCTAGCCGAAATCGAAGCGGCCCCATCCGCCTGCGGTCCCGCCGTCTACGGCTTGGTCACGGGCCTGGCCGCGGGCGACATCGCGGCCCTCCTGGTCTACCAAGCTACCGAACCGGGCCCGCATGAGCGGCCCCGCAACGCAGACCGGGCCCGGGCCCGTGCCGCCGTCCCCGGCCGGTTGCAGGCCTTGCGCGAAGCCCGCGGCGAACCAACCGGCAATTAACGACCGCGCCCCCGGTAGCCATTGGGCCAGTGCACCCCTTTTTTTCCTGCTTACCCTTTCCGAACGCATGCTGTTTCCGTCCCGCTTCCGTTTCCCGCCCGCCGTGCGCCTGCTCCTCACCAGCGGGTTGCTGCTCGCCAGCGGGTTGCTGCTCGCCAGTTGCTCGTCGCCGAGTTCGACCACCCTGCCGGCGGATTCCGCCACGGAAACTGCCCCTCCCTCGCCGCCCGCGTTCCCGTTTGGCGGGAAAGTCGATTCGCTCAACGGCCTCGCGGGCCATACCTTCGGGGAGCCCGTGAGTGCATTCCCCAAGATGCGCCCAATACCGCCCCAACCGGGTGAACTGACGCAGGCTTACGCCTACGAGGGGACCACCGGCTGGTTCGGCAAGCACCAAGCGCAGGTGCGCACCCAGCTCTATTACTTTCTCGATGGCAAATTCTGCCGCTTCCTGGCCCTTGGCGACGCCGCCGTGCTGCGGCCGCAAGTCACGTACCTTTTCGGTCGGGGCCAAGCAGAGGGCCAGTACCGGCTCTTCTGGGAAGGCAGCCGGGCTCGGGCTGCGTATACTGAAAAAGCTCAGGGGTTTGGGTTCGAAGGCCGGCTGGACGTGCTGAGCAAGCCGCTGGAAGCCGCGCTGGCGGCCCAGCAGCAAGCCCGACTCCAGGCGGAGAACGCCCAGTAGGGCGCTGGTAAACCAGCCGGGCAGAAGCTTCCAGGACGCGGGCGACGTCCGCCCGCCCAACACCCCTACCCCGGCCGGCCAGGGTCTTCTCTCCATTGCTCATTTCTGATCCGATACGTCCTTATGCCATCCGCCCCTCTTGAATCCGGAACCCTCGACGGTCACTGCATCCCCTACCGCTTTACCACCCGCGGCCAACGGGCGGAGGCCGTGCTCTGGGTGGCGCAGCAACTCCACGACCACTTTCCCACCCTGTCCGTAGCCGCGTGGTCGCAGGCCTTCCACCAGTTTCGGCCCGACCTATGGGAAGACCGCGACGGCATCCGCCTCGACTACGAAGACCTGTACCAGTTCACCCAGTACGTGGCCAGCTCGTCGCTGGTGCCCTTCCTCGACCCGCCCATCCACGACCCGGATGGCTGCTACCTGGCCCAAATAGTGGTCTACTATTTCCAGCGAGCCACCGCGGCGGCAGCCGAACTGGAAGCCCTCCCCGAAGTCCGTCTCCCCCGGACGCGAAGTCTTGTCGACACGCTGGCGGGTGGCAACAGCATCGCCGAACGGGTGCTGCGGGTGACCCGCGAACGGCGGCGGCGGACCACGGGCCGGCTTGGCGCAGCGAACGCCCAGCCGGACCTGGTTGAATAAGCCGAGTGCAGCAAACCGGTGAGTCCGGGTGCTGGCCGTTGGGTGAGAGCAGGAAGCCCGGCACACGCAGCCTTGTCCTTACCCAAATCTTTTTCCGCCTTCGCCAAGGTAACGCCAAGGCCTTTTTTGCTGGCTGCCCGCGCTTGAAAAGCAGTAAAGTGGGTAGACGATTGCTCGAAAAAGCCCTTCCGGCCATGTGGCCGGAAGGGCTTTTGAGTTTTGGGTAAGGACAAGCACACGCAGCTCGGCCTTCTGCTAGCAACGGGGACAACCTCCCGCTAGACTTTACCAGCGCATCGGTCTACTTGTAGTGGACCAACCCAGCCCCGCATCGGGCCGATTTTGGTCGCTAGCTCCCCTACTACCCGAGTCGCCCAACGCCCCCGCCGCACAGCGCCTCCTCCCCGTACCTCATGCCGGCTTCATGCCGTCTTTAGGCCACCCGCTACTGCTGACCGTGGGGGCCTTGACGGTCACTACATCCCCTACCGCTATATCACCCGCGGCCAACGAGCGGAGGCCGTGCTCTGGCTGACGCAGCAACTCCATGACCACTTTCCCACCCTGTCCGTGATCGGGTGGTCGCCGGCCTTCCACGAATTCCCGCCCGCGCGGTAAGAACACCGCGATGGCAGCCGCCTCGCCTACGGGAACTTGGCCCGGTTTGCCCAGCGCCTCGTCGACTCGTCGCGGGTGCCCGACCTTGACCCGCCCCCATCTGCGGCGCCGAGGCGCGCTACCTGGCCGAGGTCTATGAGTACCGGCACCAAGTGGCTACTGGTCGGCGCCCCGAACTGGCAGCCGGGCCCAGGCCCGTAACCGGGAGGCAAGGGCGTTAATTGAGCGGCTGGCTATTGTCCACTGCGTCGCCGAGCGTGGGCGGCGGATAACCCAGTAAGCGGCGGCGACTGGCCCGCGGAAAGCCCCGGAGGTGAAGAAGCCGGGCAACATCTCTGCTACGCTTTACGGACGGGTCCGGCGAACGGCCTGCTCTAAAGGCCTTAGTCCTGGCACAGGCAAACCACCTCGCTTGTCGGGCGGCCCGACACGATTGTAGACCTTGGTCGGGACGGCCTGCCCCGCACTGCCATACGCTCAACTGGCCGACGCTCCCTTTCTAGGTACGGGGGGCGGCTCCATTCTTTTCTCCCGGAGACAGTACGCCGACTCGCGTTTTCGGCGTACTGCCGTTCGCCCGCCCGTAGGCTTTACACGCCGGTTGAGCTGGTGCCAGGGGCAGCGGCCAGGGGCGCGCCGGGTGCGTCGGCCCCCGGGCTGTACCCCGGTCGGGCGCGATTTTCCCAGGCCGGCAGCTCGTCCCGTGTCAAGCGATCAGGCGTGCCCACGAACGAGCCCTTGGTTAAAGGGGGACGGCCCGGCACGTTACCGTTCCCACTCCTGCTCCTGCTCTTTTTCCGCGTCGCTGCGCACGTCCTGCGTCCGGCTTTTTGGTGCCATTGCTGTTCCCAACTTTTTAGCCGAACGTTCCAGCGCCTGCATCCCGGCGGCCAGCGTTGGCTCCTCCCGGCGCTTAGGCAAGGGTGTTGAAAATTCCCGGTTGGGGTCGATGGCCCGGCCGGTGTATAGCTTGGGTTCCTGGGCTACCCGGCCTGTCGCCAGATAGTGGTATGGCTGGGGTGTGTACTTTCCCTTCTCGGCGTTGCGCTCGATCTGGCTCAGGGTGGCGTAGAACACGTTGTCATACTTGCGCTCCTTGGCAATGTCTTTCACTCGGCTGGGGTCGAGCTGCAAGGAGGGATCGAGCTTGGAATTTAGGCGGGCAACCTGTACGTCGAGCCGGGCATCCTTGGCGGCTAACTGCTCCGGGGTCAACGGCTTTTTCTCTTTCCGGTTGGCCGCCGCCTTACTCGTTATTTCCTCCACTTTCTGCTCCACCCGCTGCCGGCGGGTCGGCTCTTTTGCTGCCAGGTCGCGGGGCACCGTGCGCCCGAACTGCACTTCCATCTGGGTGACGGCCTCCGCCTGGAACTGCACCCGATTGAACCGGTCGGCCTTGCCCAACGGGTTGAGTGTAATCTTCTGGTCGGCATCGCGGGCCGATACCATCACGTGGATATGGGTTTGCAGGCCCTCCTTTTTCTCGCCCTGCATCCCCTCATCGGTGCCCCGGTTCTTACGTTCCTGGTGAATGGTGGCCGCCCACACCAGGTCGGCTTCTCCCAACTCCTTCCCGTTTTTCAACTTGAAGTTTTTGGCGTAGAGGTCCATCACGTTCTGGGTGTATTCCTCCAGCGCCTTGGGGTTGTTGCCAATGAGCAGTAGCTCGTCGGCGCTCGGACTCAGCACGAGCGAATGAAATTTGGGGTCGTCTTTTCCCAGACCTTTCACATTGCCGTCGAGCATCTTTACCACTTCGTCGGCTGTCTTGGGTTCGGTGCCGGGGGCTCCAAAGAAGGTCGCTTCGCCGCCGGCCTCCTTGGCTTCCTTCACCAAATAGTTGGCACACCGCTGGGAACTACCATTGTTGTTATAGACTACTTTGCCGTTGGTCTTGGGGTTGATTACTTTGGCATACATCGCAGAGTTGAGTTCAGCAGTGAGAATAAAAAGGCCCGGTACAACCCGGGTTACAACTCCGGTTGCACGGCCAAAAAAGTGCCCTTACATTCCGGCGGCACTCCCGGTTGTAAGGGCAAAACCGGCTGGAACGCCCGGCCGGTTGCAAGCGCATTTTGCTGCCAACTGGTAGAAGTCCCGGTGCAACCGCCCTTGCTATTTTGGGGTTGCCCCCGCAGCCGAGGTTGCATTGCCCGGCGTACTCGGCGCACTCGGCAGTTTGGCCGGGGTGGCTGGAACCTGGGGCTTGGGGCTGAGCGTGGGTGTGGGTACGTTGTTGGTTTTAATGAACTCGCGCACCGCCGTAGCCAGTTGCTGGTCGCGCCCATTCGTAACCAATTGCATCTGCGTGTCGGCACTACTGGCCGGCATATTCTGTGCCTTCGCAAATAGCTGCACGGCAAAGTCTCGAATGACAAACGCTTCCAGATTGACCTTGAATAGCTGCTCCACCATCGGGGCCAGGTAGCTGGTTTCGACCGCGACTTGGTGGGCGAGCAAGTTGCTTTCAATCTGCTGCAAGTAGTTCACGGTGCCGGCCTGCTGCTGCTGTAAAAAGCCGTAAAGCGTTTTCTCCCACCCGCGCAAAATCGAAATCAGCCGGTTGCCAATGTCTGCATTTTGCTGCCGAACCGCCAGTGTCTCGTGGCTCACTTTGGCCGACACGTTGGCCAATCCGTGCGGCCGCTCCTTGGTGGGGTCGAGCCCGGTTTCGGCAAAATAAGCAATGGCGGCGTTGGCATATTTGCGTTTGCTCATCTTGAGTTTTTTCGCGTGGGTCGTCAGAACGCGGTCTGTCTCCTGCGTGATCTTGAGGTCGGCTAACTCAGGGTTGTTCTTTTTTTCACTTGGTGGCCGTCCGGCTTTTCGTTTGCTTGGCTCCATGAGGCTGTTTGTATTAATTGATTTAAAAAAGATTGTTTTTGTGTTGATTATTAGTTAGTTATAATAAAAAAGGGTCGATTATGCGTAACTTGCGTTTATTCTTGGGCTGAAATAAGGGCGTAAATAATTATAAAACTCTTCTTTTGCTACTGATAATCAATGCGGTAGCATTTATAAACCCCCGACAAACTCTGTTTGTCACTGATAATCAGGGCGGTAGCCCTGATGGAAGGCCCTCCTCTCGCTAACTATGGCTAGTACCGCGTGAATTGGAACCCTGCGTTGATTACAAGCTACAGCTAATCTAGTCTACTGCCTGCTACCTACACTGCCGCTATTACATCACCACAGCCTCACCACGCCACTCTGATTTCCTGCTGCACCATCGACTAGCCCGAACCGCTGCCCTTCTCTCAGGCCTCGTTTTCCGCAGCTCCCTTTCTTCGGCTACCTCCCCCCCATCGAGCACTATGCCTGCGAACTAGCCTTACCGCTTTTTCAATTAGCTCCGGAATCTACTACCTGGCCTATTCGCTGAACCTGCCTTCACCCGCTACTGACTATCACCGACAACCAACGCCACTACTAGACCTTACTCCAATTTTCCCACCAACTACCTGAGCAACCTTCGCCGCTGATTCACTTTTGTTACATACCACCCAGCTGCTGATTTTCGATTTCCTGCTGCTGGCCCTTCCACCAATTTTTACCCGTCACTGCTCTTTTCCTTTCGAGTGGTTTCGGGTCTTTTTTTCACTGGCCCTTCTACTCGCATCTGCTCTCCTAGCCACTAGTCTACTTCTCCGCTCTATCACTACTCACCCGCTTTTACCTCAACTTCACTTAATTCCTACTACCACATTTCACCCCGACCCCACCACGCTCCCCATTGCCCTACTCGCTCCTTTTATGCCGTCCCCTATTTTTCTGCTCTCCTGAAAATCCGACGCTGGCCCCTTTCCCTGCTTCCTACATTTTCAGCCAGCTCCTTCAAACTCCCCCGCCCTACTTTTCCTTACCGCCAGCCTAACGACCACGCTGCAAATCCGAGCTACCAACAAATTTCAACCGGCCTCACCCATCACCTAGCCGCCACCAGTTCGCCCGCTCCATTTCATTGCGATTGCTGTACCACCCCCGGCCAGACACACTCCCACCACGCCCTTGCCTCGGCCCTACCACCTCCAGCCCTACCACCTTTTACCAAGGCCTTTCCTTTTTCAACTACCGTCCAAAATCACCCCTTCTAAAAATTTGCGCTCCCCTGATTTTAACGCTCCCTCTTCATTCTCTACCTGGCCCAAAAGCAGCTCCACCCCTGCCGACCTTTTTCTGATTACTCCGGCTCTCTACACTTCCTCGTCTTTTCCCCCGTCGTTCTTTTTGCCCTCGACCACCTTTTCCAGCGCTACTCTTTTTTCCGGCGCACCTCCATTTTCGTCATGCTCTACTTTTCCAGTCCACCCGTTTTCCGCTCGCTCCTAAAATTTCCAGGGCCACTTTTTACGACTCCCCTGACTTAACCTTCACCTCTGCCCTGACGACTTTTTTGCCGCCTCCAATTTTTCAGCTACCTCCGCTTTTCTGCCGGCCTACCTTTTTTGACTCCCCGAATTTTCCGCGCGACCTGCTTCACCTCACCTCGTCCCCTCAACCACCTTCCACCAACTTCCCATTGCAACACGGCTCCCGATTTTTCCCACCGACTACGTGAGCCCCTTCCCCCTACCGTGTTGCTCTTATTCATTTCTAGCTTGCCTCTAACTTTTGCTTTTCTGACGCTGGCCTTTCTACCACCTACCCTCACGAATGCCTCACCTGCTTCTCAACCCTGCTGCCATTTTTCTCCCTGAACTAGCGCCACCCCACTCGCCCACTTTTCCACCCGCCCTACTTTTTGTGCTGACCTGAAATTCTGACGTTGGCCCTCTCCGCTACTTCCTCGATTTTACCGGCACTACAATTTCTTGTCACCCGCTCTAGCTGCTACCCCACGCCCTCTGTCCAAATCTGAGCTACCCCGAAATATCACCCGACCACTCAACACCCCCTGACTCCTGCCAGCTTCTCTCCGTTCGATTCGCTCAACCTCACCGACGCCACCCATACCAGTTGCCAACTTATCTCTCTTCTCATTGAGACTACCAAAACAGCCTATGCCCTCTTATACCTGCTTCAATTTTTTCACCTGACTCCCCAGAATCACCTGTCCTGAAATTTGCGCAACCCCGACTCCAACCTTATCAATACGCTCGCCCGCTCTCTCACAACTTGCCCTCTGTATTCACCAGCACCCACTGACGACTACCCCTACCATTACCCTCCCGCCCGACTATTACCTGTCCCTGCATTTCCAGCAGCCTCCCACTTACCAGCCACCCCTGTTTTCAAGCAGCTCTTGAAATTTCCCTTGCTTCTGTTTCCGACTGGGCCGCCAATTTCTCCCCGCTACATTTTCCTTCAGCCGTCACTTTTTGCCCCTCCCGATTTATCAGTTCCCTCTGCTTTTATGCCGGCCTCTGTTTTCTGACTGCTCGTTTTTTCGGCGCGCACTCCTTCAACCCTCCTCACCCCACCTGCTACCCCGCGCTAAATGTACCGGCCTTCTCTCGCCTCTCTACTCACTGCTAACTCCCACTCAGCCCAGCCACCCTGCCCCGACAAACCACCCATTTTCTACGGGCCCTCTGTTTTCTCCCAGCACCCGACCGTCAAATAACTAGGCAGTGGAGAAAAGAAGATCGTTCCCCTTTTGGCATCCTTCCCTACCCGCCGATTGCTGATTATGGGTTTGACAGTGCTTCTTACCTGGCCCCCTGAGTCGTGCTCCCTCCGCCCGCCACACTTTTCCGCCTGGCTCGTTTGGTTGCTGTTCTGCTTTTTCGCCGCTCCCTTTCCTATCGGCTCAGTTTTCCGCTCCGCTCTCTTTTCAGCGCTGTTCCTTTGTTGCTGCCGCTCCGCTGCTGACCTGCTTCCTGCTCCTCCCGCTCGACTGACTTCCCAGCTTCTCCCAAATAGCCGGCCTCCGAATCGGGCTACGTCCCCGCCGGACTCCCGACCTCTTCCAGCCCCCTTTTCTTTTTCCCCGCGGGCCACTTCTGTCAACATCCCAGTTGTTGCTTCGGCTCCTACTGGACGCGTTCCGTTTGAGGCAACCCCGGTTCTCTACTGGGGCGATTGCCCGCCGGAACGCGTTGCTCTTTCTCTGGTATGGTTGGTCCTTCCGCTACCACGTACTGGCCTCGCTCGCTCAGGCATCCTCTCCGCAAGGGCCTGTCGGTAGCCTCGTGGCCCCGACCAGCCGAGTATCCTTTTACCGGGCGATGGTCCGGTGTTTTTTCGGCTATATCGGCCGGGCGGTGCGGTGTTGCCAGGGTGCTGTCCGCCAGCCCCGGTTCTCGGAGCAGAACGATTGGTAAGGGACCGATGCGGAGTAGCCCCGTTGCTTGGTTACTTTTGCTTCGTACCCGTTTAGGCCCTGCTTCTTTCCTTATGCGTGCTTCTCCCGCTGGGGCTTCCCCGACAACGCAGGCGAAACAACAAGCCCTGCAAGACCATATCCTGGCGCTCGTCCAAAGACGCCGCCTAGCCGGGGTGGCGGTGACTATGGGGGTCGGCAAGACCCTCCTCGGCCTGCGTGATAGGGCGCGGGTACTAGCGGAAAGCCAACCGCTAGAGGCCACCGTCACGCCCTTTCTGGTGGCGGCCCCCACGACAGCCATCCTGGACTCCTGGCCGCAGGAAGTCCGCAAGTTTGGCCTCAGATTAAAAGTTTAGTACAGAAGTTAAGTGAGTGTCTTCCAACTGCGGTAGTTATAAGCTGAAATCCTGCATTCAACCGTTTTCAGGGATGTTTATTCGGTAAAACGCCTGTATTTCTGTACAGACAGCTTCAACATACAATACCGAGCACATAAGCCGATTTGATTCAGAATACTTGCGTAGCAATCAAAGTACAGTCAACTCTAATAGGGTGATAAGAAAACTGTACTTCAACTCTTTTAAATGGTCGACTAAACGCGCTACATGCAAGTTTTCTGTCTTGAAAACGCACTAGCAGTTCCTATTCTCGGGTAGAAAGTGGCAGCTGACAAGCTCACCAATTAACCTTTAGGCTAAACTTTTAACCAAGGCCAACCTATTTCAGGGCAAGACAGTAGCGCGAAACAGAATTCCGCAGTATAGCCCGGGCAATTTTTACCAGATATCCGTTATCAGTAGGAACACAAAAGATTTGAAGAGTACGCGCAGGTGGCGCAGGGCAGCCGTGAGTTGGTTTTCGACCGAACGGCGGGAAATGTGCAGTTGCTGGGAAATTTCGTCGTTGGAAAACTGCTGCACCCGGCTGAGTAGAAAAATCTGCTGGCAGCGCCGGGGCAACTGGCCCAGCGCGGCGGCTAGGCGCTTTTCTAGGTCGAGGTCGAGCAGGCGGGTTTCTCCCAGGTTGTAGTCGGCGCGGGAGCTGAGCGTTTCAGGCGAGTCGGCATAGCGCAGGGGGCGGGCCCGGGCAGCGCGCTGGTACCGGCCCACGTGGTAGCGCGTGGCGGCCGCTAGGTAGGCTGGAAAGTACTCAATCTGCAGGCGGTGGCGCTCGGTCCAGAGCCGCAGGAAAATGTCGTGCACGATTTCCTCGCACGCCTCGCGCGATGACAGCTGGACGTAGGCTACCGCAAACATCCGCTGCCAGTAACGCTGGTACAGCACCTCAAAGGCGCCGACATCGTCGCGCTGAATTGCTTCCCACAAACCAGTATCCGTAGCAGGCATCGCCCCCGCATTTATACAACTGACCCAAGACTGGTAAACCCTACTAATGCCAAGCAGGGGCGGGCCGTAGTCGGCTGCCCAAGCTGCCGCCTCCCGACTACTCCTCGGTAGCATCAGCAGTAAACTCAGGTAAGTATAGGAAAATAAGTACAGGTAAATGGAAATTATATTGACTGATTAGTAGCGGATTGCTAATTATTTTCTGGGCGGAATGTGTGTACGGGCCGGCTTAGGGCTCTTAGCTGGCAGAAGCCCATACCATGAGAGAAGAGGAATTTCAGACCCTGTATGAACGCTACTATGCGGGCACCTGCTCGGCCGAAGAGCGGGCCCGGTTTGAGGCGTACCTAGCCGCCGCCGAGTTAGCTGAGCGGTCCTGGCCGGCGGAGTCGCTGGGCACCCCTGACCCGGTGCGGGCTGCTATCTGGACGCGTCTAGGCCGGAGCATGCAACGCGCCGGGCCGGGCCGGCGGCGACGTGCCCTGGCTACGGCTAGTCTGGGGCTGGCGCTGCTCGGGGTGCTGGCCTGGTGGCTGCCCGAGCACGGCCAGCCCCGGCCGGCCCGACGCGTTGCGGCGCGGGCTGCTGCCCCCGCGCCTACGCCGCTAGAACCGGGCCGCAACCAGGCCCTGCTGACGCTGGCCGATGGCCGGACTGTGCGCCTAGCCGATGCCAGCCCCGGCCTGCTGGCCCGCCAAGGCAGCCGGCAGGTGCGCCAGACGGTCCCCGGCGCGCTGAACTACCAAGTTGGGGGCGCAACCCTGGCCGCCGACACCCTGCTGCGCAACACCGTGCGCACGCCCCGCGGCGGCCAGTACCAACTGCAGCTGCCCGACGGCAGCCGGGTGTGGCTGAATGCCGATTCCCGCCTGACATTTCCGGTGGCATTTGGGCACCGTAAACGTGTGGTGCAGCTTACAGGGGAGGCGTATTTCGAAGTAGCCAAAGAAACAGGCCGGCCCTTCCAAGTGGAGGCTGGTGCTGCCCACATAATGGTACTCGGCACCCACTTCAACGTGCAGGCCTACACCGACGAGCCCGCGCCCGTGACCACACTGCTGGAAGGGGTCGTACGCCTGCGCCACGGTGCATCCGAGGCGGTGCTGCATCCCGGTCAGCAGGGTTGGCCCCGGCCTAATGGCACCATTGCCGTGCGGGCCGTGGATGCCCGTAGCGCCGTGGCCTGGAAGGAGGGACGCTTCGTGTTCGATGACGAGCCCTTGGAAGGCATTATGCGGCAGGTGGCCCGCTGGTACGACGTGCCGGTGCGCTACGAAGGCCAGTTCGGCAACAAAAACTTTCACGGCTCCATCTCCCGCTACCACGACGCGGCCGACGTGCTGCACATGCTGGAGCTGACCGGCGCCGTGCACTTCACCACCGAGGGCCGGCGCATTACGGTGCGGCCCTAATCCACAGCTTGCGGGCCCGCGGGAACCTCTCTTTTCTGCTACCTGATTCTTTCTCCGTAACTCCTTAACCACACTCACCCTTATGAAGCAACACGTTACTTCCTTACTGACTGCCGTTGGCCAGCCGGGCCGCGCCCGGGCTACGGGCCTACTGGTACTGCTCAGCAGCTGGCAGGCGCAGGCCGACTCGTTTGCCCAGACCATTACGCTGGCCGAGCGCAACAAGCCCCTGACCGAAGTGCTGCGCAAGATTGAGCAGCAAAGCGGCTACGCCCTGCTCTACAACACCCAGATGATGCAGGCCGCCCGTCCGGTTACGCTGTCGGTACGCGGGGCCTCCCTAACCGAGGCCCTCGACCAGTGCTTTGCCAACCAGCCGCTCACCTACACGCTCGAGCAGGACGCTATTGTGGTTAAGCCGCGGCCTGCGGCCGTTACCGCCCCGCGGGCCGCGGTGGTGGCTACGCCGGTTGTGGGGCGCGTAACCGATGCGCAGGGCCAGGCCCTGCCGGGCGTGACGGTGCGGGTGCTGGGTACCACGGTGGGCACCACCACCGGCCCCGATGGCAGCTTCCAACTGGAGGTACCCGATGGAGCTACCGCGCTGGGCTTCTCGTTCGTGGGATATACCACCCAGGAAGTGGCGCTGGGTTCGCGCACCGACTTCACTGTGCGGCTGGCCGAAGCCTCGGCGCTGCTAGATGCCGTGACCGTGACGGGCTACACCAGCTACTCGCGCGACAATTCGGCCAGCGCGGCCACCACCGTCACGGCCGCTAAGATCGAGCAGGTGCCGCTGCCGGGCATCGACCAGATTCTGCAGGGGCGGGTGCCGGGCCTGAACGTGCTGTCGAACTCGGGCCAGCCGGGCAGCGCCACCACCAGCGTCACCATCCGGGGGCTGGGTACGCTCAACGGCAACACGTCCCCGCTCTACGTAATGGACGGTATCCCTATCGAAGCCAACTACTTCCAGACCTTGAACGCCAACGACATTGCCTCCGTGACGGTGCTCAAGGATGCCTCCGCCAAGGCGCTTTATGGCTCGCGGGGCTCCAACGGCGTCATCGTCATCACGACCAAGAAGGGCAAGTCTGGCCGGCTGGCGGTGGACTACACGGTACAGACAGGCTTTTCCACGCTCACTTCGCCCCGGTTCGTGATGATGGACACGCCGCAGCGGCTGCAGTTCGAGCAGGAAGTGGGCCAGGAAACCGGCCGCACCATCGGGCCCGGCTGGACATATTCTCCCCTGAACCCAACCTATGCCACCAAAACGCCCGCCCAGCGGCAGCGGGCTGACTTCGTGCTCGACAGTCTGGGTGGCATCAACACCGACTGGCGGGACCAGTTCTTCCAGCGGGCCAAGTTCACGGAGCACCAGGTGAGCTTGAGCGGCGGCACCGAGAACGTGCGCTTCTACAACTCGTTCAACTACTTCTCGCAGGATGGTATTGCCCGCCGCACGGGCATGGACCGCTACACAGTGCGCAGCAACGTCGATTTCAAGGGCACTAAGCTCAGCGGCAGCGTGAACCTGCTGCTCGGCCTGTCCAACTCCAGCTTCACGGAAGGGGAGGGCGGCACGGGCGTGGGCAGCAGCATGGCCTCGGTGTACTACGCCCTGCCCTACGAG
Source organism: Hymenobacter norwichensis DSM 15439 (assembly GCF_000420705.1). Classification (GTDB taxonomy): domain Bacteria; phylum Bacteroidota; class Bacteroidia; order Cytophagales; family Hymenobacteraceae; genus Hymenobacter; species Hymenobacter norwichensis. The sequence goes on along the minus strand of NZ_ATVL01000013.1, from coordinate 24,617 downwards.
TATCCCTACGCCGCCGACGGCACCTTGGTACTACCCAACACCGCGGGCTACTCCTACCTCGACCAGCGCGAGGGCACCATCGGCCTAGACCGGCTCCAGAACTCGTCCAACAAAACCCAGCAAGTCAAAACCACGCTGGGCGGCACGCTCAGCTACACCATTGCGCCAGGCCTGGAGGCCACCACCCGCGCCGGCCTCGACTTCCGCAACTCCCTCGACCAGATATGGATTAACCCCGACTCGTACTACGGCTCGCGCAGCAACTCCACCACGCTGGGCGGGCGCGGGCGCTTCGAGGAGGCCCTGCGCCAGAACTACAGCATCGTTTCTACCACGGGCCTGCGCTTCAACCGGGTGCTGAAGGAGCAGCACGACGTGGAGGTGGGCGCGTATTTCGAGTCGTTGCTGGATAGCTACCGGGGCTTCGGCTACGCGGGCTTCGGGCTGGATGGCCGCCTGCCCGAAACGCCGGCTGCCATCACCACCAGCGCCACCTACCTGCCCCAGCTGAGCGGCTCGCGCACTCAGAGCGCGCTGCACTCGTTTATCGGCACGGGCCGCTACACCTACAACGGCCGCTACACGCTTACCGCCAGTTACCGCATTGATGGCTCGTCGAAGGTACCGAGCAAAAACCGCTGGCACAGCTTCTACTCGGTGGGGGCCAACTGGAACCTCAAAGAGGAAGCCTTCCTGCGCGATGCCAGCCTGTTCTCCACCCTGCGCCTGCGGGCCAGCTACGGCCTCACGGCCAGCCCCTTCAGCGGCAACTTCCTCTACCGGGCTACCTACGATGTGGGCAGCAGCTATGGCGGGGCCACGGCCCTGCGGCCCACCAACCCCGGCAACCCCAACTTCGACTGGGAATACGTGGCTGAAACCAACGTGGGCCTCGACGTGGGCCTGCTGACGGATAGCCGCGTGCGGCTGGTGGTGGAAGGGTACAATCGGATAACGCGCAACATGTTCGTTGATCAGCCGCTGTCGGCTACGGCAGGCTTTGCGTCGTACTCGCTCAGCACCGGCCGGTTGCGCAACCGCGGCATCGAGGCGGACCTGCAACTTGACGTGCTCCAGAAGGGGGCCGTGCGCTGGACCGTAGGCTCGAATGTGGCCTACAACAAGAACGAGATTCTGGCGCTGGGCAACGGCCTCAACAACCTGCCCGACGGCGACACCCGCCTGCTAACCATTGGTCAGCCCATCGGATCGTACTACGCCCCGCGTTGGGCCGGCGTCGATTCGGAAAACGGCAACGCCCTCTACTACAACGCCGATGGCAGCACCACGAGCGTGTACAACGCCAACGCCCAGAGCACGACTGGGGTGGGCGTGCGCTTCCCCACTATCACTGGCGGCGTCTCGACCGATATAAGCTGGAAGGGCTTGTCGCTGAGCGCCCTGTTTGTCTACGTGTCCGATGTGAAGCGCTGGAACAACGAGGATTTCTACAACGAGAACCAGCGCTACATGACCAGTAACCAGAGCGTACGCATGCTCAATGACCGGTGGAAGCAGCCCGGCGACCAGGCCACCCTGCAGCGCATTGATGTGCCGCGCAACTTCACTTCCAAGGATATTCAGGATGCCTCGTTCGGGCGCCTGCGCAATGTGCAGCTGGCTTACGCGCTGCCGGCTCCGCTCGTGCAGCGCCTGGGCATAGTGCGCGGCGTGCGGCTGCAGCTGCAGGCCCAGAACCTGTTCACCTTCACTAGCTGGCGTGGGCTTGACCCCGAAAACAACAGCCAATACGGACGCTTCCAGTACCCCTCGGCCCGCACCTACACCGCCGGCCTGACGCTGAACCTGTAGTCTGATTAGACTATCTGATTCAGTTCTCCCATCTTCTAGCCTTCAACTCATGAAACTTTTCTCCTCTTCCCGCTTGCTGCACGGGGCCTTGGTGCTGGCGCTGCTGAGTGCGGCCCCGGCCTGCCGCAAGCTTGACCTCGAACCCTCCGATACCATCGACCCCGATAAGGCCTTCCGCAACGTGGCCGACCTGAACCTGGGCCTGCTGGGTGCCTACGCCGTGCTCGACAACTCGCTATTGGTCAGCGCCGTGACGGTGGCTGACGAGGTGACGCTGCCCACCGAAAATACGGTTTCCAACAACGACGCTTTCCGCTGGCAGTACAACGCCACCAGCTCGTCCGTTACCGGGGCCTGGAGCAGCCTCTACCAGGCCATCGACCGGGCCAACCGCGTGCTGGCCGCCCTCGAGGACATCAGCGCCCCCAACCAGAGCCTGAAAAACCAGTACCAGGGCGAACTGCTGGCGTTGCGTGCCTACGCTCACTTCGAGCTGCTGCGCGGCTACGCCGCCGACTACGAGCCCGCGGCGCTGGGTGTGCCCTACATGAAGGCGTCCGCCATCGGAAGCCCGGCCCGCGCCACCTTCGAGCAGAACATCCGCGATATCAAGGCCGACTTAGTCCAGGCCAAAAGCTTAATTCCAGCCTCCTTTGCTGATAACACCCGCATTCGGGCAGTGGCCGTGGCAGCTATGCAGGCGCGGGTGGCGCTCTACGAGAAAAACTGGGCCGAGGCCGTTACCTACTCCTCGGAGGTGATTACGGCCCTGCCGCTGGCCACCCGGACCCAGTTTCCAGGCATCTGGACCGACGCTAATGCCACCGAAGTGGCTTGGAAGCTGAAACGAGTGGTGGGTGATTCGCGGCTGGGTGACTCCTTTTTCCGGCAGTCGGGCGGCATCGTGCTCTACGCTCCCTCGCTCAAGCTGCTCAACGCCTTCGACAAGACCAACGACGTACGCTACACCTCCTACATCAAGTTCGACCCCACGCGCACCGGCACCAAGTCGCAATACTTGGTTAATAAGTACATCGGGGGCACCGCCTCGGCGCCGGGCTTGGTGGACGTAAAGCTGTTTCGCACCGGCGAGATGTACCTCATTCGGGCCGAGGCGCAGGCAGAAGGCAGCAACCTGACGGCCGCCGCCGCCGACCTCAATACCCTGCGCGCCGCCCGGATTGCCGGCTACACCGCCCAGACGTTTGTGGGCAAGGACGCGCTGATTGAGGCCATCTACGGCGAGCGGTTCAAGGAGCTGGCCTTCGAGGGACAGCGCTTCTTTGATCTGAAGCGCCGCAACCTGCCCGTGGAGCGCCTAGCCGCCGATGCCGCCAATGCCTCCGGGGCCGTGCTGCTGCCGCCCACGCAGGCCCAATATCACTTCCCGATTCCGTTCGTGGAGCTGCAGGTAAACCCCAACATGGTGCAGAACCCCGGGTATTAAGCTGTTTTTTTGATATGAGGGAGCAGGGTGTGGGGCAACCTCGCATCCTGCAACCTTCAACACCTTCTGTGCAGGCAGGGGCAATTTTTACAGGATGAGATTCAACCGACTATTTGCGGCTATGCTGCTGCCGGCGCTGCTGGCTGGCGGCTGCCGCAGCTCTATTCCGGTCCCGGTTTCGCCACCAGCCAAGCCGGCGGCCGGCCTTACAGAGCGGCCCGCCTCGCTGGGCCTAGTCGGCGACACGGCCGACGTGCGCCCGGCAGTGAGCGGCGGGGTGGTGCTGATGGGCGGCGGTACCGACGTGGACGCAGCGTTTCGCTGGATGATAGCGCGCAGCGGCGGCGGCGACGTGGTGGTGCTGCGGGCTTCGGGCACGGCCGCCTACAACCCCTATATTGGTGGTTTGGGCACGGTTAACTCGGTGGAAACGCTGCTTGTCAACTCCCGTGAACTGGCCAACAGCCCAGCTGTGGCCCGCACCATCCGCAATGCCGAAATGGTGTTCATTGCCGGCGGTGACCAGTCGAACTACATGAACTACTGGCGCGGTACGCTGGTGCAGGACGCTCTCAACTACCTGGCCCAAACCAAGCAGGCCCCGCTGGGCGGCACCAGTGCCGGCTGCGCCATTCTGGGCAGCGCCTATTTCAGCGGCGAAAACGGCAGCCCCACCGCCACCGAAGCTCTGACCAACCCCTACGCCCCGACGGTGACGCTCTACCACGACGATTTTCTGCGGGTGCCGGTGCTGCGGGGCGTGCTCACCGACCAGCACTACCTTACCCGTGACCGGCCCGGCCGGCACGTAGCCTTTCTGGCCCGCGCCTGGCAGGACTGGGGCCTGCTGGCCCAGGGCATTGCCGTGGACGAGAGAACAGCCGTCTGCGTGGCGCCCGATGGCACGGCTCAGGTGTTTGGCCGCAGCAAAGCCTACTTCCTGCGGCCGGCCGCTGCCCGGCCGCCCGAGCGGGTGGCGACCGGCCAGCCGCTGCAGTGGCTTCAGCAGCAACAAGCCCTAGCCGTGTATGAGGTAGCCGGCTCGGAAACGGGACAGGGCCGCGTATCGGTTACCGACCTAGGCTCCGCTCCCCAAGGGGGCACTTGGCAGTGGTGGTGGGTAGACAACGGTCAGCTTTATCAGGCCCGGCAGTAGCGGCGGCGGGCTAGTTCTTATCTCTCAATTTGACTTTTACTTCTCTTACTTTGCCCATGCGCTTTTCCTTTTTTCCAGCCGTCCTCGGCCTGAGCCTGCTGGCGGCCGGCTGCAATTCGCCTTCCAGCTCACCTGTTGCCGCTACCGAAACGCCCGCCACTCCGCCCGCCGACCAAACGAAGTACGTACTGGTAGTGCACGGCGGGGCCGGCACCATTCTCAAGTCGAAGATGACGCCCGAGAAGGAGGCCGCCTACCGCGCCGCCCTCACGAAGGCCCTGCAAACCGGCTACGACCAGCTACAGGCCGGCAAAACCAGCCTCGACGCCGTGGAGGCCGCCATTCATATTCTGGAAGATTCGCCCCTCTTCAACGCGGGCAAAGGCGCCGTATTCACCCACGCCGGCCGCAATGAGATGGACGCGGCCATTATGGATGGCAAAACCCTGCAGGCCGGGGCAGTGGCTGGCGTCACCGTCATCCGCAACCCCATCAGCGCGGCGCGCGCCGTGATGGACAAGTCGGAGCACGTAATGATGGTGGGGCCGGGAGCCGAGCAGTTCGCCCGCCAGGTAGGCCTGACGCTCGTTGATCCCAGCTACTTCTACACCGAAGAGCGGTGGAAAGGCTTGCAGGACGCCATCCGCGAGGATTCAACCAAGGCGCGGCTCGACCACGACGACCGGAAAGCGGCCCGGCTCGGCGGGGGGCAGCACGATTACAAGTTCGGCACCGTGGGCTGCGTGGCCCTCGACAAGGCCGGCAACCTGGCCGCCGGTACCAGCACTGGCGGCATGACCAACAAGAAATTCGGCCGCGTGGGCGACGCGCCGCTGATTGGGGCCGGCACCTACGCCAACAACGCCACGGCCGGCATTTCCTGCACCGGCTGGGGCGAGTTCTTTATTCGTAGCGTGGTGGCCCATGACATTTCGGCCCTTATGGAATATAAGGACCTGAGCGTGGACGAAGCCACCCGCACGGTGCTAGAAAAAGTTGCCAAGCTCGGCGGCGACGGCGGCCTCATTGCCCTCGACCGTCAGGGGCACGCCTCTCTGCCGTTCAACACGGCGGGCATGTACCGGGGCACCATCACCGGGGATGGTAAAATTGAGGTGAAGATTTATAAGGAGTAGCTAAGCGGGTTCTTCTGTCAGCTGATTTTTCACGCAGTGTCACGCGGTGGGTGGCGTAGCGTGTGGGGGTAGTCATTCGCTGCGAAACACTGCACTACCCACCGTGTGACACTGCGTGAAATAAACCCATTTCCTTTATGAAAAACCTGCGTTTTCTGCTGCTGTTGCTGCTACCGGCCCTCCCTCTACGGGCCCAGCAGGGCAAACTGTTTATCATTGGCGGCGGCACCCGTTCCCCCGCGCTAATTCAGGATATGGTGGCTACCGCCGCCCTCGGCCCGCGCGATTACGTGGTGGTGCTGCCCATGGCCAGCGCCGAGCCCGAGGCCTCCTTTGCCAGCATTGCCGGGCAGTTGCGCGCCGCCACGCCGCGACCAGTCTTCAATTTCAACCTGGCCCGGCCGGCCGCCACCCCGCGTCGCCAACGGCAGCAGCTGGACTCCCTGCGCCTTGCCCGTCTTATCTTCATCACTGGCGGCGACCAGGACCGGTTTATGCACGTGGTGGCCGGCACGCCTATCGAAGCAGCCATCCGGGCGGCCTACGCCGGCGGGGCCACGGTGGCTGGCACCAGCGCCGGGGCGGCCGTGATGAGCCGCCACATGATAACCGGCCGCGAGCTGCTGCCAGACACTGCCTACCACGAAACCTTCCGCAAGCTGGAGCCCGGCAATATCGAATTCAAGCCCGGCCTGGGCCTCATTGATTCGGTTATCGTCGATCAGCACTTCATCCGCCGTAGCCGTTACAACCGGCTTATTTCAGCCCTGGCCGCCTACCCCGGCTTCACCTGCGTGGGCATCGACGAGGGCACGGCTCTAGTGGTGGAGGGCCGTCGCGCCCGCATATCGGGCGTAAGCCAGGTGGTGCGGCTGGCTCGCCCGGTACAGTTGCGTACCACTGGCGGCTTGCTCCGCCTAAAGGATGCCGAGCTAAGTATATATGCCGCCGGCGACACATTTGAGTGGTAAGAATCAACCTAGCCTGCTGAGCCTTGAAAAGCTGCGGATCTGCTCATGGATGCGCGGCTTTTTTGCATGATGACAGGTTTCTAAGTGAGCAAACGTCTGGGCACCTGCTATACAATCTGTTAAGCGTCGAGTTGACTGTGGCCGGCAATCTTGCCAAAGGAGGGCGTTGTTAAACAAACAGGGGAAAACTTCCGACTCGCTCGCGTGCCTGCATGATCAACCCAAGTTGCGAACTATAAGCCGGCTTGATCGAGATAATGGACGAGAGGAAAAGGACGAGTTTGAGTACGAAGCTTGGGGCCGTATGTCTCGTCTGGTTACAGTTATACATCAGCCACTTGATATATAATTATAGCCGAGCAAGCTCTGCGCAGGAGCAAAAATGACCATGATGCCATTTCTGTTCGTCAAAAGGCTGTCCGTCTGGTCGAATCAGGTTTGCCTCAACAGGCTGTCCGCCAGCAATTCGGTGTGGACCATATGACGCTGCTGGCGTGGCTAAAGTGCTATGGATCCGCCGTTTATCCAATATTCATTGCATTTTATTGCTATTCACATGATTACCTTGCCAGTAACAGGTTGAATGTGGGGGCTTTTGAGCAGTAAGCTTCTTTCTGCTGTAAAAGCAGCAGTAGTAGATCACTTGGAAGAGAATGGAAACATTCGAGTTGCGTCAAGCAGATGCACACTTTCTAGTCGTGTCGGCTAAGCTATCTACTTATACCTGCGCCCGTTTGAGCAACCGCTGGATCGACATTTTCCAGAAGGTCTGGCCACGGCGGGTGCGGAAGCCAACCTCGTTGAGTTCGGTGGCAATCTGCTGCAAGGAGAGCCCCTGCTTGTGTAGGGAAATAGCTAACCGGCTGGCCTGTCGATTCTGGGGATGGATAGCCGCGTTGTGCTTGCGTACCTGTAGGCTCTTTGCAATAATTACTGGGGTCAGCTTGGCGTGGGTGCCCATTACCTCTCCCCTTGCCTTCTTGGCCGCTAAGGCGTCCTTGGTGCGCTTACTAATTGTCTCCCGTTCGTGCTGGGCGATGAGGGCGAAGATCCCCACGGTAAGGGTGTTCGCGTCGGGCATGTCGCAACACACGAAGTCCACCCCACTATCGCGCAGTGCTAAAATGAAGCCGGCATTGCGACTAAGCCGGTCGAGTTTGGCAATCAGGAGCGTGGCGTGGTGCTGGCGCGCAACCGCGATGGCGGCCAGCAACTGCGGGCGTTGGTTCTTCTTGCCGCTCTCCACTTCCACGAACTCCGCCAGCAACTGCCCCGGCTGGGGCGCGAAGGCGTGCACCGCTGCCCGCTGCGCCTCTAGGCCTAGACCGGACTGGCCTTGTCGTACGGTGGAGACGCGGTAGTAGGGAACATAGCGAACAGGGGACATGCAGCCAAGCGGGAATGGAAGCTGCAAGATACGAGCCGTAACGTTTAAGGAACGTACGCTGCTAATACGTAACAGGCTCTAATAAGCAAGCTTACGATCAATTCTTGCTTACTCTTGTGCTTGTGGTATAATAGTCTACCCTCTTGAACCGAGATATATCGAGCAGCGCTTACAACTTTGCTATCTGTTAGGCCCTTTGCTTAAGATTTTTACACCTGTTTTTGGGTGAATAAACAGGTTATATATTACACCTTAAATATCACTCATATTGAAAGCAATTATTGCCTCAATTATGTTTTATTTGCACCTTAAATAGCACCTCTTAATAAACCTAATACTTAACCTAAAACAACACCTTTAATATATTACTCAATATTAAAGTAGTGTACTAAATTTAGCACCTAATTCAACTTGCAAAACCAGGTTAGTATCAAGGTTAATTTTCACACCTTTGTTTACACCTTAATTGGATAGTTAGCTCAACCTACTTCAACACCTTTTTTTACACCTAAAGTAAACGTACAACATCATGACAATCACCGTAGGAGGCATTAAAGGTGGTACTGGTAAGTCTACTATCTCCACTAATCTGGCCGTTTGGCTTTCCCGCCAGGGGCATGATGTGCTGTTAGTAGATGCCGATGAACAGGAGAGTTCTTCCGACTTCACAGCGTGGCGGGGTGAAACGCGCAGCGGGGAGTTGGGCTACACGTTAGTACAGCTGACCGGAGCGCTCGTGCGCCGCCAAGTGGAACTTCTCAAACCTAAATACACGCACATTATTATTGATACCGGGGGCCGGGATACTTCCAGCCAACGAGCAGCCCTGTTTGTTTCTGATCGGTATTTGCTGCCGTTTGCGCCTCGCTCGTATGAAATCTGGACTCTCTCCAAAGTGTTGGCTTTGCTCTCCGAAGTGCAGGACGTGCGAGCCACTCCCTTGCAGACCTTTTCTTTCCTGAACAAAGCGGACACCCGGGGTGTGGACAATGCTGAAGCTATGGAGGTGCTCCGGGAAAACGAAGAACTGAATTTTGTGGATTTTCCTATCGTTAACCGCAAGGCCTTTGCTACTGCCGCAAGCAAAGGCTTATCGGTATTTGAGTATTCGCCTGTGGACGAGAAAGCGGTTGCGGAACTGGATGTTTTATTTCGCCACGTCACCAATTAATATGGCTATTTCCAAGCCCCCTGTTCGCAAGACTGCTGCCGTGCTGCCACCAACCCCAGCACCAGACGAAAAAAAGATCGAGGCCGTAATTAATCGGGGCAGTTCTTCGATTTCCACTGAGGCCCCGGAAATTAAACTCAAGAATTTCAACATCAAGCTACCGTCTACAACGTTGACTGCAATAGATGAGCTACGGGCGAAACGGCCCCGCAAACCAACTAGTCCCAAACTAGGTATCTCTACTCAGGATTGGTTATTGGAAGCCATCCAGGAGAAGATTGAGAGGGAACAAAAAAAATATCAAAGAGGCAACTAAAAGCACCGATAAACACGTGTCATTTTACACCTAAATTTAGGTGTAAAATGACACGTGTTTATCGGTGCTTTTAGTCGCTATTCAGTACGGATAATAAAGCTACCTGTATTTGCACCTATTTACGAGTGTGAATACAGGTGCGTTTATTGTTCTTATATCATTGCTTACCAGCTTCTTTGTAGCAAGTAGAAATTGCTATGTTACATGCGTTAAATCAACTCAATGCCTTATATATTTTACAGACAACTATACCGGTAGGGTAGGGCAGCCCCTTAGGATTTCACCAGCCACTGGATACCCTGCGAGTCGGTTTCCTGCTGGAAACCCGCCGAGAGCCACACCCGAGCCAAATTCTCTTCAAACGTTGCGTCCGCAATTAGGTGGCGTTGCCGCATGGTTTCGTACATAGCGTGGACGTCGTCGAGGGTGTGCCGCTCCTGCAGCGAGAGTACCGGGATGGTAGGGGTAGGACGCCGCTTGGGCTCTTCTTCTTTGCGTACCTGCCGGCGGTAGTCTTCCAACAGGTAGCCTTCCACTAAAGCCTTATAGATAGCGCCGCCGACCTTTTTCACTTTGCCGGCGGCTGCTTGTCGGCGCACGTATGCCACGACAAAGTACACGTATCCTTCGTCGTAGTACCCGCTTTCTAGTTGGGTTTTAATGCCGGCAATGCTTTTGGCGGCAATGCCTGCTTCCAGTAGGGTGGCTTCCCAACCAGTTTCCAGAACCGGTGGGGCTGGCTGCGCGCTGCCGGTCGGTTTGAAGAGAAAACAGATATGAGTGATTGTGCGCCCCTGCTTTTCCAACTCGTAAGTGAATGCCATATCAGTCTGAGCTAACTCGGCCTTGGCTCGGTCAAGGATGCGGGCTTTGAAATTGGTAAACCGGTCATACTCTTCCTCCACGCCCAGAATACCCTTCAAGTCGGCTACCGCCATTACCCGCTTGCCAAAGGCAGCGTACTCTCGCAATAGCAGGTAGATACGATAGGCATTGCTGCTCTTGAGCTTTAGTAGCTCGGTCAGTTGCGCCTTGGTGAAATTCTCCCGCAATTGCAGCAGGTAAGGCATTAGCAAATCGTTGAAGCGGGCCTCCACCACGCCTTCACGGTGTTTGTACTCGGCAAAGGCCAGTAGGGGGAGAATGGAAAAGTCGGGTTTGCTGTTGCGGCGTGCAGAAGTATCAATCTTCTCAATTAATAATGTGCGAGAAGCAAAATGTTTAAGAGTCTTACGCACCAGATCGTAAGTGGAATTACTTGAACTATGGCCCATTAATTCCCGAACAGGTATCTGGCACACCTGAAACTGTGTATCATCCCGTCCAATGCGACTAAGTAGCGCCAGAAACAGGCGTGACTCTGTGGTGTTAAGTTCGAAGCGGGCATTGATCAGAGCATTGTGCTGTACGATCAGAGCGTGGACCGTGCTATCTCCCTTTGCCAGAGTGTCTTGTTTCATATAGCCAAGATAAGAAAGCTACTTATATTATGCTACATAATTTAAAACATGTAGTTATATCACCCCTTTTTTGTAGTTATATCTCGTTACAATCGCCCCTTTTTTGTAGTTATATCACCCCTTTTTTGTAGCAGTTAACCCCTTTTTTGTAGTTATATCACCCCTTTTTTGTAGTTATATGTCCTTGTATAAATCAGTATATCAGGTAGTTACAACCTCCGTAAACTAAGTAAACTTTATAAAGAAAGAAAACAACTAGTTTCTTGAGCAGCCTTTTAAGGTTGAATAAGGAAAGCGGAGTTTGGTAAATCTGATTTCTTAACCAGTAAGTGATAAATCAACACTAGGCGCGACCCCTTTTTTGTAGTCATATGATTGGTGAAGTTGTCTTAATAGCTATTGAAGCGCAGTTTAGTGAGCAATGCGGTAGTGTTTAAATCAATAGCTGACCCCTTTTTTGTAGTCATATGCATTCGGACTTCTTAACCGGGTACTAGTCTAGCTCGAGGGAAGTTGAATAGTTATTTTCTGGCAAAGTCATATGACTACAAAAAAGGGGTTTCTATTGATGTTTCTAATCTAAAAGCTCCAGAAGTGAGGGAAATGATATGACTACAAAAAAGGGGTGGAGTCAGCAACACAGGGTAACCATAAGTAAATTATAGTGCTTCATTTGGGTATAAGATTTTTTAACGTAAGCTCCCGACTTTCTTAGCCTACGCTTTAAAACAAGAAGTACATTTTAGTACAAAGAGTTAAGAAGAATTGTGCTAAAACATGCTTTAAAAGCGCAACCTGATACTGTTTGTACTACTGATAAAGTATGGAAGGGCTTATTTGGCATTTTACAAACGCCCGTTTGTAAAATGCCAAATCGGACGTAGCTTGCTGGCGTGAAGACATATGTATCCTATTACAGGGTGAGCACCACTAAACAGGGTATGTCCGGTCTGGGCCTGGAAGCCCAGCAGTATGCTGTTGCCCAGTACGTGCGTCCACCAGCGCAGGTGCTGGCTCATTACACTGAAGTGGAAAGCGGTAAAAAAAACTTACGGCCCCAATTGCTGGCGGCTATCACTCACGCTCGACAGGCAGGGGCCACGCTACTTATTGCTAAGCTGGATCGTCTCTCCCGAAACGCAGGCTTCATCTTCGCCTTGCGCGACTCAGGTGTGGACTTTGTGTGCTGTGACATGCCCGACGCCAACACGCTCACCGTCGGTATTTTTGCTGTGCTGGCCCAGCACGAACGGGAACTCATCAGTAAGCGTACCCGCGAAGCGCTGGCAGCCTTGAAAGCGCGGGGTGTGCGCCTGGGCGTACCAGCCAATTTGACAAAGGATGCTATTCGCCATGGCCAGGCCATACGCCAACAAAACGCGCGCGATAACAAGGAGAACCGACAAGCAATGCGACTGGCTGTGCTGCTACGGCAGCAAGGCTTAACGTTGCAACAGATTGCTGAAGAGCTGCACAAAGGGGAGTACCTTACTCGCCGGGGCAAGCACTTCGATGCCAGTGCAGTCCGTCGCTTGCTGCTGCGGCAGCAGATGCAGAACGAGGAGTAGTGGACAAGGCTTTACATATATTATTCTGTTTATCAAATAGTTGTGAGTACAGTTTGCACTTGATAAATAGGATACTCTATTTTGATTAGTAAGGTGCTTTGTTATGCCTGCTTAATCCGGACAATAAGTGTTTAACACTGCCTCGTCACTGACCTTTGGTCTTACTTAACAAATAAGGCTGCCTTATATTGCTTGCATCAATAAAGGAGCTGTTAGGCACTCGCTGCTGGGGGTAGGCTGGCAAGGAGTGGAGCTACTCTGTAGTCATTTTAGCGGCTACCCGACGCCGCAAGTAGCGCAGGTGGTGGCGCTGCCAGAGGCGTACGAGCAGTAATAGGCTCAGCAACCCAGGGATACATAGTAACAGCACCCACGTATTGGCTTCCGGGTAACTCGTGCCGGTGAGGTCAGCCAGGTTTACCATGAAATCCACGCAGTACCAGTACGCCAGTTGGCCCAGGCGGTAGAGCAGGGAGAGAAACAAGTCAGGCATGGGGTAGGGTATCTTGCAGGCGGCGAATGGTGCGCGCATCGCGCAAAACGGCGTAAGTCAGGCGCAGTAGCAGCAGCGGGATGGCCACGAGAAACACCAGCAGATTAGCTAGTACATAGGTTGTTCCACCACCACCAGCTGCCAGCGCCCGGACTGTATATCCATAGAGCGGACGCAGCTGAAAGTAGGCCGGGCTGTTGGCCGGCGTGGCATGGGAACAGGCGTGGTCGTGGCAATAGCGAGTGCAGTGCGCGGGGGCACGGGCCGCAGTAGGTGGGTGTGGGGCTGCAGTATTAACGGCGAGGCCAAAGAGCAACGGCAGCAGGGCCAGCAAACCAGTAAGAAGTAGGGGGCGTATTACAGGCAACATCAAAACAAACAAGCAAATTAAAGGCGGTAGAACAAGCTATTGCCAGCGGCTGGTACGGTTCCCCATCTAGCAGCCTTCTCCAGTCGTTACCACAAGGTGCTTAGAAAGGGTTATACAGAAATGCGGTAGTTGCCATCTGGCTGGTTGTTCAGGTACGAGTGAAAGCCCCATCAATGGCCGGCAGACTCGCTCCCCGATTGCAATTATTTTCTGCCCTTGCCGTTTCAGGTCTCTGTATACTCCCCGCTGGTTTATTGTGCTATTTCTTTCATGCTGCACCTGAGTAATTTTCGCAAAACCTATCAGCAGCAAGTGGTGCTGCAAGTGGAAGCCCTCACTATTCCCGCCGGGGTTTATTGGCTGCGCGGCCGTAACGGGGCCGGCAAGAGCACCTTGCTTAAAGCGCTGGCAGGCATGATTTCCTTCGAGGGCAATATTACGCTCCAGCCCAACGTGAACCTCAAGCAGCACCCTGTTGTCTACCGGCGGCTAGTCAACTTCGCCGAAGCTGAACCTGTATTTCCTGCCTTTCTAACCGGCACCGAACTCATCAACCTATTCAAGGTGGCCAAGGGCGCGTCCCGGCAGCAGGAAGCTTTGTATGTGGAGAGTATGCAGATGGGCTCGTACGTGCATGAGCCTGTGCGGTCTTATTCCAGTGGCATGCTCAAAAAGCTCTCCCTGGTGTTAGCCTTTTTGGGTCAACCCACCTGCATTCTGCTGGATGAACCTTTAACGACCCTCGATACTGAATCCTTGCCGGTTCTCTATTCCTGGATTAGCCACCACTTTCAGCAGCACGGTACGCTATTTTTACTTTCTTCCCATCAGGTCTTTACAGGCGGCTTCTTACCGCCCGTTCAGCAGCTGTGCGTAGCGCAGCAGACCGTTCAACATTGCGCGTGAAACGCCCACTTACCCGCGCCCTCGTCAAGATCATTGCCACCGGTTTTTACCGGCAGCACTTGGGCTTCTTGTTGGCTCTGTTTGTAGTGCTTTTCCTTAACGTCCTGTACACGCCGGTGCTCAACCAAACACATCTGACGCCGGAGCAGATCCTGGTAACGGCCCTGAAGCTGGTGGTCTCGTCGGTAAGTGAGCCGCTGGGCGTGGGCCTCTTAGGCGGTCTGTTTTTGCTCTACAGCTGGAAGAGTTGGCAGTACGTGGCCCGCCACTTGCAGGGCGCAGATGTGCAGTTTCTCTACTACAGCAGCAACGCCTTGCCTTGGTCACGGCAGGTGCAGTCCTGGACCCTAGTGCAGCTTGTGGTCTGCCTGCCCCTGGTCATGATCAGCTTGTACGCTATGTTCGTTGGAGTAGCGTTTGGCTATTGGCTGATTCCCTTTCTGCTTCCAGTGTACATGCTTGCCTTACTAATTGGCAGTGGGGTGTACTACACGCGGCTGCTTAATAACACCACAGCAGCCGAGCCATTCCAAGCAGATCGGCTGGCGTGGCTACGCCGGTGGCCCAAACCATTGTTCAGCTTGTTTCTTTATGAACTGCTCGACAAGAAACGCCTACCGTACACCGTGACTAAAGCCCTGTCATTGAGCAGTATCGCGCTGCTGTGGAGCGTATTTCCTGCTTCTCGGCTGGACCCACGGCTGTTTGAGTTCTTGGGCTTGTGCAGTGCGCTGACGCATGCGGTTTTGCTCTTTCAGGCCCGCGAGTTCGAAAAGTTCTATCTGCAGTTCACGCGTAACTTTCCACACTCCTGTTGGCAGATAGCTGGCCAGCAGGTGGCACTGTACAGTATGCTGTTACTGCCCGAACTACTTGGGCTGTTGATGATAGGCCCCTTTCAGCACGGCCTGCTGGGTGCCGCGCTGTTACTTAGCGTCACACTCTTTTTTCGAGCTCTACTCGCTAGGCCAGGCCTGCGGCTGCCCACTTATCTGCGGGTCGTCTTTGGCTGCTTTTTGGTTTTTCTCTTTGTGTTGCTCTTTGGTTTTACCCAGTGGCTGATCATCGTTAATCTAGTTGCGGCTGGGGGGCTGTTTTACCACTATAAGTACACCAACTAGAACGCTTTTCTGCCCGGAAAAGGAATGTGCCGCATACTAAGAAGGAACCTTGTAAAGCAGTGGCATTAAGCATATCTACTCTACCAGCAAACGCAGAGTGTGAGTGCTAGTCGCAACCGTCGCCCGGAGTAAATACAGCCCAGGGGCCAAATCCCTCAAGCCTACGTGAGCAGAAATGGCCGTACGTAACACGCGGTCTTTTGTATCGAATACGTGCACCGGTATGTGTTCCCCTGTAAGGTCAATAATTGCTCCTGATCGTGTTAATTAAGTGCCCCAGTCGTTAAACACTTGCTAAGAAATGTGACGAATAGGTATCAGGCCACGCCTTACCGCACTTATCGGAGCGCCTCATAAGGTTGAGCCAATCGAATCGTATATTATTACCTTCTCCCAGTAAGCCGCACAAGTGGTGCGAAAGGCATCGTGAATTGGATGCCGTTGATAGCTTTCCTCGTCCGCGGCGCTGGCAAAGAAACACAACCACGAATAGGTATACTGGTGGTCAATCACATCACGGGTGGTACCGGCTGGCGTGCCGATATGCGCCAGCTTGATGGAGGGAATGGCTCGCATGCTCATTAGCCCCGCTAATAGTGCGGCTTTGTCGGCGTCGCTGGCGGTGGCAGGGGTGTAAAACAAGACGTGGTGAACGAATAAGTCAGGGGAGGAGGCGTTCATAAGGTCTGGTAACGTAATGGCAGTAAATAAGCAGGCAGTAGGAGACTAGAGGAATTTATCGGCATTGGAGCACGCTACCAGTTCTAAGAGCTTGGTGGTCGGACGCGAATAACGGCAAAAGAATGTCAAAAAAGATCCACGCCAGAGGTTGCGAAAAACTGTGCTTTTCGCAACCTCTGGCGTGGGCAACGGAAGTGTCTGAAAACGGTTTGGCAGCTAATTGTGCTTCTCTTCAAAAACTGCCAGTCAAACCAGAGCTAAGCGTCTAGTAGTTATTCTATTTACGTGTGCTCATCACACCTATCTAGCACGCTCAAAAACGCATTTTTCGAGCACGTTTTTCTTATCCTTTTTTGGAAGGTTGAACGCGTTCAGCTACTACCCCTTATTAAGTGGATGGCTCGCTTCAACTGAACAAGGCGCACCACATCGAGCAAGCCCGGCTAGTTGCACGCCTGCATTACGCGGTGACATAGAGCTGGTCGCCGGGTGAAGAGCACATACTGGCCGATTCGCCAGCCCTGGCCTGTCGACTAACTCGTTGGTCCCTGTAGCTTTGTAGAGCCGCTTCCAGGTGAAGGCGGCGTGCTGTTTATTCCCTTCCCGTATGGTTCGTTTTTACGCTTGGCTGGTTCACTTTTTTCTGTTACTGCTCGTCCTACCCGGTATGGTCCAAGCCCACGCCTGGACGGGCGTCACGCCCGGCAGCCTTCTTAGTTAACATCAAAGTTTGCGTCTCAGACGCATCTGGGAATAACAACGGTCCGCAATTATACCGAGTTTACAGGGTATTAAATGGCAATCGGCAAAGTGAAATATGAAGAAAAGCTGATCGTCGCAGGCAGTTATCTACCTTAATCTTGAAAGAGATTATGCGGACGGCTAAATGTGCATGACCCTTCGACTTTTGTCCATTCTCTGCCCCTTCTCAGGCGGCCAATTTTGCATTCAGGTTAGCGCAGGAATTTCCCAGGTGCTATCCCTCATCTAAACCAATGCAAAATGAGAACACAACAGAACCGCACCTTAGGGGCATTCGAAAAAGCGTTTTGGCTGCTGGATCAAATTGATTCCAAGGATTTTTGTCTGGCCGCGCACATCTCGGGAACCCAGCCCGTTGAAAAATGGCGGAAGGCCATCGACCTGGTTCAACAACGCCATCCGAATCTCTCGGTCAAGGTTGTGCTCGATGCACTAGGTCGGCCTACTTTACAGCACGTGGAGGACCTGCCCATTCCGCTCCGCGTGGTGCACGTGGCGCAAGATTACCGTTGGGAACAGGAAGTGGAGAAAGAGCTTTCCGTCCGGTTTAACACGGCCGAAGGCCCGCTTTTACGGGTTGTGTTGCTGCAAAAACCAGAGAGCACCGTCCTGATCCTGGCCGCTAACCACACGGTGGCTGATGGGACGTCCTTGAGCTATGTAACTCGGGACCTGCTGCTCGTCGTTACCGGCCAAGAGCTTGCCTTACTGGAACCGCAAGCGTCTAACGACCATACCCTTGGTCTGCCAGAAGATCAGCCGGCTCAGACGGTCGAGCAAGTGCTTGAATTGAACATGAAAACGGAGGTAGTCAACCCCTTGGTTTCCTCGCACCGCTTTTCTGCCAACACCACCCGTACCCTGCTCGAACGCGCCCGACAAGAAAATACCAGCGTCCACGGCGCTATTTGCGCGGCCGTATTACTGGCTGCGCGGAAAATGCGGCCGGAATGGGACCAGACCCGGATGGAGTTGGTTTCGCCGATTTGCACCAGAGGCCCCCTCAGCCTCGATGATAACGTTGGCTTGAATATCACCACCCAATCCGTGTTTTTTGATAATCAGCCGTATATGTCTTTCTGGGATTTGGCCAGACTTGCGAAGGCTGGACTGGGGGGAACCAGTTCCGTTGACTATACAAAAGGCTATCTGTCGTTCTTTCGAAACCTAGTCTTCGGCCACAATGATATAGCGCACATGCTGGACGCCCTCAAGCAGGCCTTCAACCATCATATCATGGTGACCAACCTAGTCAGGGTAAAGTATAAAACTGATTTCGGGCCCTTAAAACTCGAAGCGTTGTACGGCCCGATGGTTCGCTCGGGGAAAGGCCTGGAGCAGACGATTGGAGCTCTGACAACCAACGGTTCGCTTTGCCTGACCAACACGAGCGATACGCCTATCCCGGGCTTGCTGTTGGAAATCAAGCAGATCCTGGACCAAGCGTGTCAGGATACGGTAGTGGCGAAGATGGAATGTTCTGTTCGATAAGCGTCCGTAAACGCTGCTCATGCTGGTCGCCCCACTGCCCGATAGCCCCGATAATGGGAACAAGTGATTTTCCAAAATCGGTGAGATAATATTCCACTTTGGGCGGGACAACGGGGTAAATCACTTTTCCCACCAACTCGTGCTTTTCGAGCTCTTTTAACTGCACATTCAACACCCGGCGGGATGCACCCGGAATTTTTCGTTGCAACTCGCTGGGGCGTTGAAACCCTTCGTTGATAAACCACAAAAGCCGCATCTTCCATTTGCCGTACAGCACCTCGCCGATCAGATCGAGCCCGCAATTCAGGTCAGGCATTGTCTTTCTTTCGTACATAAGTGTAAATATAAACTGCTGCTTTTGGCGGTTCAATAGGGATAAATTTATCCCTATTTGAATCGTAAGTCCCTACTTGTCAGTAGGCAGCATAGTGCTGAAATTCGTCCTAACCAAATCAGCACGGCAATGGACTTTACCTTTGAAAACGAACTGGACAATAAAATAGCCTTGGTAACCGGAGGCAGCAAAGGGGCCGGCAAGGCCATTGCGGAGCGCCTTGTACAGGCAGGCGCCACGGTGATCATCACGGCCCGAAATAAGCCGGAAGAAGAAACCAAGGGCGTTCATTTCATCGCCGCCGATTTAAGTGAACCGGAAGGAACGCAGAAAGTAGTAGCTGAAATAATTCAACAATTCGGTCGGCTGGATATCCTGATCAACAACATGGGCGGCTCCGAAACGCCGGCGGGCGGATTTGCGGTGCTCTCCGACAAAGAGTGGGAATCCTCTTTTCAAACCAATTTGCTGGCCCCCGTACGGCTAGACCGCGGGTTTTTACCGGGGATGATCGAACGCCACGAAGGCGTGATTATCCACGTTGCCTCCATTCAGGCGAAGTTGCCCCTGTATGACTCTACCTTGCCTTATGCTGCTGCAAAAGCGGCGTTGGTGAATTACAGCAAGAGCCTCTCAAATGAAGTGGCACCGAAAGGCGTGCGCGTGCTCACCGTATCACCGGGCTGGATCATGACTACGGCGTCCGTCAGCATGATGGAGCGTATCGCGCAGAGTTCGAACGTTACCACTGAACAAGCTACCAAAGGCGTCATGGATGCCCTGGGCGGCATTCCGTTTGGCAGACCGGCCTGGCCAGAAGAAGTTGCAGAACTGGTTGGCTTCCTGGTATCACCCAGGGCAGCCTACCTCACCGGCACGAACTATGTGATTGATGGAGGGACGATTCCGGCCGTGTAATCAGCTGTTTGTCAAGGTTTATCCCACACGAATATTTTAATCAATCTACCCATTCAACCTCATGAAACTTCCGGAGAATATAGCGGGCCTTATCAAAGCCCAAAACGAGTCAGACAGCACCGCCTTTGCTACCTATTTTACAGAACACGCAACTGTTTCTGATGAAGGTTCATCGTATGCTGGTAGAGCCGAAATCAAGGGCTGGATACAGGAAGCGACTGAAAAGTATGCCATGCAGTTGACACCCCTTGATTTCAGCCAAGACAACTCAAAAGCAATCCTTACGGTGGAAATAAGCGGCACATTTCCCGGCAGTCCAGCCGTGATGAAGTATCACCTCGAATTGGACGGCACCACCATCAGTCGGCTATTGATTACTGATTGATAAGTACTGGGTTAGTAGTACACTTCGCCGGAATGCTGTGAATAGTATGTTCATATAGCCTTCCGGCGAAGCCTTTTATAACTCAAATGGAAATGTTTATGATCAGAAGCTGGTGGTTTAAATTGGTGATGTTGGCGGTAGCAATGCTGGGTTTTTCATCTTCTATAGTGGCGCAAAAGCTGAATCCCTCCCTGCAAAACAATCCTTCACGGCGGATACAGATTGCACCAGAAAGTGTACTCCAGAACTTCCGCGAGGCGGGCATGAAACCGGTTAATCATACATTGACACCCGCCGAAAAAGAAAAGGTAACCAAGGCCTTTTCCTATTTGACGCCGTTGCATCGGCGCATTCTGCAACAGCATTTGCACAGCATCAGCTTCTTGGATGACATGCCGAACACGGCCTTAACTTCTCCAATAGATGCGGGCGGCGCAACGAAACTGTTCAACATTACTTTTCGCGCCAGCTTACTGAACGAAAACATTTCTCAGTGGGCGACCGGGAAGGAAAATACTTGCTTCAGGCAGGAAGCTGATTCCAGATACCGCGTGCACGTGGAAGGAGGCGATATGGATGCTATTATCTATGTGCTGTTGCATGAGGCGACTCATATCGTGGATGTGGTGCGGAACCTTACCCCGCATCCTACCCAGGCAAGTGCCGTGGCGCAGCCGACACCGTTTACTCAAGATGTCTGGCGCACAATGAATAAGCCGGCCGAACTCTACCTTGATTCTTTACTGGAACAAACCCGTTTTCGGAGTGGAAAGCCGCTGCCAATTGGGCGAGCACCGGAAGTTTATGCACGGTTGGCGAAGACCCCGTTTCCTTCTTTGTATGCTATGGCGGCTTGGTCAGAAGATATTGCCGAGCTCGTGACCATTTATCACCTCACCTTGAAAATGAAGCAGCCCTTCACTATCGTCGTGACCAAGAATACGGTGGAGTTGGCCCGCTTTGAACCGATGAAGCATGCGCTGGTAAAGCAGCGCCTACCCCAGTTGACGACTTTTTACGAGCCGTAATTTCACCTTGCGGGAAAAATGTACATGGTACATAGCCTTTTATCCATTCTTCTGGGGAGTTGAACCTGCCACCTTTGTAATGTCGAAACGCAACGACAATTTGCTAACGATTAGCAGGTTAACACAAACAAACCAACGTTACTACCCAGATGAAAACAATTGCCTTGTCCATCGCCTTCCTGTTCACTTTTATCAACAGTCAATTCCTTTTTGCCCAGACTCGCAAGCCAGCATCCTTAGGCAGAGAAGAATACATTGAGGTGGAAAAAAACGTAAAACTCCACGTCATCGACTTGGGCGAAGGTGAGCCTATTGTACTTATTCACGGCTGGCCGCTCAACAACGAGATGTACGAATATCAATACCAGTATCTGGTGGAAAAAGGCTTCCGAGTCATCGGCATCTCCCTGCGCGGTTTTGGCAAATCAGACCGGCCCTACGGAAAATACGATTTCGATACGTTCTCCGACGACATCAAGGTAGTACTGGAAAAGCTTAAGATTGAGCAGGCCACGCTGGGTGGATTTTCTATGGGTAGCGCGGTAACGCTCCACTTCGTGACCAAATATAAAGGGGCGCATATCAAGAAATTAGCTCTATTCGGCGCAACCGGTCCTTCCTGGAAACAGCGCGAAGGCTACCCGTACGGCATTACCGACCAAGGCGCCGCTGATCTGATCAAGCAGACGAAAACCAACCGGGAGCAGCTGGTGGCCGGTTTTGGAAAGGCCTTTGAAGGCCAAGAAGGCGGCCTTTCACTGGAATCTATCAAATGGCTGGAAAGCATCAACCTGAATGCTTCCCCTTACGCTACTACTCAGGCTATTACGGCCCTACGTGACCTGGACTTGCGGCCTGAATTGTCGAAAATTAAAATGCCTGTTGCCATATTTCACGGCGTAAACGACAAATTATGCGACTTCGCCCAGGCCCAACAACTCAACAAAGCCATCAAAGGGTCTTACATCATTAAATTTGAAAAAGGCGGGCACGGATTCTTCCTGGAAGAGATGGATAAGTTCAACGCAGAGCTTGAAAAATTCGCCAGAAACTAATTAAACGATTACCCCGGTGAATTGAATCAGCGCTTCACCAGGGGTAATCGTTTTGAAACATAAAATCCCTGCTATTCGCAAGCGTATAGAGCTATGAGCACAACTGTTTTCAACAATAATTTAAAAACGTTGGGATTGCTGCAGGTTAGTGAAGAGCAAACGCACATTATCAACGGCCCAGACTACAAGGAGTACATTAAGATCCTGTATTTGCCGGCTGGCTACAGGCTTAAAGTAGATTTTACCTGTTACGATACGCAGCAACCAACTTTATTTTTTATCAGCCCGAATCAATATCTGGAGCTGGAAGCAGCCGGCCAGGAACTCGGATACTTTATTTTCTATAATCGTGATTTTTACTGCATTCAGATCCATGACCTAGAAGTTGCTTGTGATGGGTTACTGTTCAACAACATCCGCAATATGCCTAAAGTGGAGCTCTCAGATGTTGAAAACGCATTTCTGAGCGGGGTATTACAGGAAATGCTCCAGGAATTCAACCTGAATGACAGCTCCTTGGAAGAGATGGTCCGCACCTATCTCAAACAATTGCTCATCCGTGCGACGCGCTCATGGAAAAGACAGCATTTGACCACTGAACTAGCAGATCAACAAAGCGACCTGGAGTTTTTTCGCAAGTTCACCCGGCTCGTCGAAGAGCATTATAAGTCCAAACATACCGTTGCTGATTACGCCGATTTATTGTGCATGGCCCCGAAAACCATCACGCATAAATTCAACCTCCTTCGGTTGCCGCAGCCTAATGAGGTGATTAAGAACCGGATCCTATTAGAGGCGAAGCGACTATTGGCTCATACTTCCCTAACTGCAAAGGAAATTGCCTACACGCTTGGGTACGACGACCCGGCCTATTTTAGCCGACTATTTATGACCAAAACTGGCGAATCGCCGTCTAGTTTCAGGGCAAATTTTTTAGGAACACAGTCCCTTTGAAACGAAGCACCAAAATCGATGTGGTGCCCCTAGTGGTTAGCAAATCTGCTTCTTGTTCCAAAAAAAGCTAGCGTTTCACTTTTGGCAATGAGACGCCAGAGCTTCTCCTAGGTTTAGGGTTCTTCCGATTAATAGTTGATTTCAGGCAACTCCGCTGACCTTTTATGCATCTGCTACCTGCACGCCCCTGCTGACGCCCGCATGCACTTCGTGCTATTGCTACTCCTTAATAAGGCTCCAGATGAGACTATTGATTTTACCGCTATTACTGATTGCAGGTAGCTTGTTTGCCCAAACCAGCAAGCCAGACGCTCAACCATCCAAACAGGTGGTACAGTACCTGGATAGATTTCAGCAGATCATCAAGAAAAATGCGCTGTATGCTGATTCGCTGGAGTGGGAGCAGTTGAGCAAGGAAGTCAAGGAAAAGTCGCAGGGCCTAGCAACAATTGAGGACTGTCGGCCAGTCATTGATCATATCCTAAATACGCTCCGCAACGCAGGTGACAAGCATTCGGCTTTCATGCCAAAGGGCAAAGCCGCCAGCTGGACTTCTTCAACTTATGCAGGCAAACAGGCCGAAAGCCGATACTTGGAAAAGGGTATCGGGTACATTAAGATTCCGGCGTTCAGCTCAATGGATTCCTCGGTTGGGCGGACCTTTTCCCAAGGCATCCGCAGCCAAATGCAGGCGCTGGCAACTCAACACAACCTAAGAGGCTGGGTGGTTGACCTGCGGCATAATACGGGCGGCAATATGCACCCTATGATTGATGGCCTCCAACCGCTCCTCAAAGAAGAGACGTACGGTTACTTTATTTTCCCCCGACGTAAAAAGGAAATACAGCTACGCATTCGTAGCGGCAAAGGAACGAAGCAAGGAGTGGGGGTAGCAGCTATCACGCAACCAAACGTAGCGGTTCTGATTGACTCCTTAACCGGCAGCAGCGGTGAGATGGTCGCTATTGCCTTTAAGGGAAGGGATAATACGAGGTTTTTTGGGCAGCCTTCGGCGGGGTATACCACTACCAACGGAACATACAAGCTGTCAGATGGAGCATACTTATTTTTGGCAACGGGCTATATGGCAGATAAGAACCGCCACACGTATTTGCCTACTATAGTCCCTGATGTAGTAGTCGAGTACGCGCCGCAGGGGGCTCAGGATATGACGATTGAAGCAGCTAGCAAATGGCTGGTTGAGGCTAAGTAATATCACCTTTCATAGAAGCTATTTCTCAATTTTGAGGAGGCACAACTCAGCAAGGATAGATTGCAGTGCAAACAGAAAACATCTCACCCGTGGGAATAAAAAGTGTACCATCTTCCTTACAGTCGAAAAAAAAGAAAGAGCTGCCCTATCGTAGGACAGCTCTTTCTATAGCTGTACCTGACAAATGCTGATTATTTGAGCAGTTCAGCGCTTTGGCGGCACACGTCGCGGGCAATCGCCAGGTTGGTGTTGCGCGAGTTCACTGCCAGGTAGATGAACTTCTTGCCGTCGTCGGTCAGGTTGATGAGGTGAATCTGGTTGGTGAGGGTGATGAGGATATCATCAATCTTTTCGCCTTGCAGCTTCAGGGCCGACATGGCCTTTTGCTTCTGCTTGACCACTTCCGTGTTGTAGGCAGCCGCCGTTTCGGGGTTGAGGCCGGGGGTAGTGCTGTGCGAGGCCAGGGCCATGCCCGATTGGAT
>NZ_ATVL01000012.1 GCF_000420705.1 Hymenobacter norwichensis DSM 15439 | reverse complement strand
TAGGAGGTGTTAACAGTAGGTATTATGTTTGGGACATGGACTATTTGTTGACCGATGTGCAGTGGGCGCGGCTTGCGCCGCTGCTGCCAGGGCGAGTCGGCACCAAAGGTGGCCGCGGGCAGGACAACCGCCGGTTTGTGGAAGCGGTGCTGTGGCTAGCCCGTAACGGGTGCCGGTGGCGGGCCTTGCCGGCCGAATGGGGCAACTGGCACACCACGTACACGCGCTTCCAGCGCTGGACCGTTTCGGGCGTGTGGGCCCGGGTGCTGGCGGCCGTGCAACAGGACGACGCGTTGCACACGCTGCTGGTCGACTCGACTACCGTGCGGGCCCACCAGCACGCGAGCGGGGCGCGCAAAAAAACGGGCCGCAAGCCCTCGGACGCAGCCGCGGCGGCTTGACTACCAAACTGCACGTGGTGAGCGATGCCCGCGGCCGGCCCGTGCGCCTGGGCCTGACAGCCGGTCAGCGCCACGACGCTCCGCAGGCCTTGCCGCTGCTCGATGGGCTGGCCCCAGCCTACCTGCTTGCCGACCGGGGCTACGATTCCGACCCGCTCGTAGCCGCCCTGGCGGCCCGCGGCATACACGCCGTGATTCCGCCCCGGCGCAAGCGCCGCCACCCGCGGGCCTACGACGCGGCCCGCTACGCCCAACGCCATTCCGTGGAGCGACTCTTCAGCCGCCTCAAGCAGTTTCGGCGCGTAGCTACTCGGTATGACAAGTTGGATGCGCATTTTCTGGCCTTTGTTCATCTTGCCGCAATCGTCCTCTGGTTACGCGACTGTTAACACTCCCTAGTTAAATGACCTGCTATTAAAACAGCTCGTCCTTGGCCGGAGCCTTGTAAGGTTGCGGGGCAGCGCTGGATTTTGGTAGGCCGAAGAAGAAGTACAAGGTGCGCTTCGAGGGGCCACTAACGTGGTTTAGCTCGCTGTTGGGGCCGAGGTTTTTGGTGTTGGCGTCGATGTTCAAAGCCAGCTTGGTGCCGAGCGGCGGAATAGTTTCCAGGAACGATAGGTTGCCGACGGGCAGCGAGGGGGAAGGCTTCACGCCCGACAAGCCGTAGAAATCAAACAGCCGCACGAACAAACCTTTGTCGGGGCTGGCCACCAGGAACTTGCCTTCCACAGTGTTCATTTCCATCCAGGTGATATCGGCGAAGTAGCCTTTGAACTCGGGGTAAATCCAGGGGGCGGCGCCGGTTTGGGTGTTGTTGTAGGCGTTTTCCCACACGTTTTCGCCCACGCCCTGCATGCGGTTTTTCCAGACGCGGTACGGACCTTTACCGAGCCACTTGGCCCCTAGCACGTAGTTTTCGGGATAGGTGAAGCTGATGCCGGTGAAGGGCAAGTCGCCCTGCGCGGCAAACTCGTAGTCGAGGCGCAGCCAGCCGTTACCGTCCATCTTGTAGCGCATGGTTTTCAAGTCGCCTTGGTAGCTCATTTCCACCACTTCGCCATCAGGCTCGGTGCGGCGTTTTAGGCCGGTGAAGGTGGCGTTGCCGCT
Organism: Hymenobacter norwichensis DSM 15439; assembly: GCF_000420705.1. GTDB lineage: Bacteria > Bacteroidota > Bacteroidia > Cytophagales > Hymenobacteraceae > Hymenobacter > Hymenobacter norwichensis. The sequence goes on along the minus strand of NZ_ATVL01000012.1, from coordinate 334,494 downwards.
CACCAGCACCGGGCCTTTGCCGAAGCTCAACTTGTCGCCGCTGTTGCCTTTCACGTCCTGGATTTCGCCGGTTTTCTTGTTGAAGCTCACTGTGATGCCGGCGGCTTGCAGCGTGAGGGTGCTGTCGGTTTCGGTGGCGGCTACGGCTGGTTGCTTCTCCTTGCCGGGCAGGATGTTGCGGAGCAAGCGGGTGTTGTCGCCAGTTTTCCAGGTCCATTTGTACACCAGGTTTTTCTGCGGGTCATAGGCCGAGAGCACCAGCGCATCATAGTCCTGCCAGTTTTTGGGCAGCTTCAGTTTCAACTCCCCGCGGCCCAGCGGCGCCACGGCCGGCGAAGCGGCGCGGCTTTTTTGCATGGTGGTCGAGCCGGTGAAAACTTCGCCGGGCTGGCGGTAGTTCACCAGTTCCCACTGGAAAAAGCACTCATTGAGGTTGTTGTAGTGGTAGCGGTTCTCCACCGGAATCGTGCCCTTGAACTTGGCGGGCAACTCCTTCATGTCAATCTTGATGGGCGAGAAAATCTCCCGCAGGGCGTAGAAGCTCCCCTCCTTCTCGCGGTGCGGACCTACCACGCCGTCGGGCGCATTCACGCCGTTCACGTCGATGATGTTGTTCTGGTCGGTGCGCACGATGCCTTCATCCACCAAGGCCCACAGGAAGCCCCCGCCGGAGCGTTGCGACTTCCAGTGCAGGTCCCAGAAGTCGGCCAGACCCACGGCAGCGCCACCGTCGTCCTGGGCGTGCAGGAACTCGGTGGGCATGTAAATCAGCGAATCGGCGAGGATTTTCTGGGTGCTGTAGTAGTTCTCGTAGTGGTTGCAGTCGATGCCGTTGAAGGCGTTGCCGGGGCGGTGGTGGGCGTGGATGACGGGGCGGTTCGAGAGGTCATACTTGCCGTAGTCGTCGTCCAATTCCTTATTGGTGCCACCTTCGTTGCCGTTGCTCCAGAAGATGATGCTCGGGTGATTGACATCTTTTATCACCATCTCACGCACCAGCTTCTCCCCTACTTTGGTGCCGTAGGCTTTCTGCCAGCCCGCCAACTCATCGAGCACGTAGAGGCCGAGCGAGTCGCAGAGGTCCAGGAACTTGGCATCGGGCGGGTAGTGCGACATGCGCACGGCGTTCATGTTCATTTCCTTGATGAGCTTCACGTCCATCAAGTGAATCGAGTCGTTGAGGGTGCGGGCCGTTTCGGGCCACCAGCTGTGCCGGTTGATGCCCTTCATTTTCACCTGCGTGCCGTTCACGTAGATGCCCTTGCCGCGCCGGATTTCGATGGTGCGGAACCCGAACTTCTCAGTGGTTTGGTAGAGCGTCTGGCCGCCCGCTTCCAGCCGAATGTTGGTGCGGTACATGTTCGGCTTCTCGGAGTTCCAGAGCAGCGGTTTGCTAACTGTGGTACTGAGCTTCACCAGCGTATCGTTGGCGGCGGCGCGGCCTTGGGCGGTGCCTACCACCTTGCCTTGGGCGTCCAGAATATCAGCCTTCACGTCGGTCGGCTGGCGCAAACCTTTGAGGGCTACATTAACGGCAAACGTACCGTCGGCACGAGCGTTGATGGCGGTGTGCGGAATGAACTGCTTGGGATACGCTTCCAGATACACCGGCCGGAAAATGCCACCGAACACCCAATAATCGGCGAGGCGTTCGGCGTTGTTCACGGTCGGCTCGGCCGACATCTTGCTGACGGTTATTTCCAGTAGGTTGTCTTGGCCGTATTTCAGCTTGTCGGTGAGGTCGTACTTGAAGCGGTAGAACGCGCCCTGGTGAATGGGACCGGCCAACTGGCCGTTCACCTTCACCTCGGTATCCGTCATCGAACCCTCAAACACGATGAATATCTCCTGCCCCTGCCAGGCGGCGGGCACTTTGAACTGGTGCTTGTATTGGCCTTTCTCGTCGGCGAAGCGGAAGTTCTTGCCGTAGGTTTTGTAGTCGCGGCCGTAGTTGTAGCTGCCGAAACCCTGCTGCTCCCAGCTCGAAGGCACCTGAATAGTGGTCCAGGCGCCGCTGCGGCGGCCGCCGGTGCAGTAAAAATCCCAGGTTTTCGTGTGGATGTTGTCGGTGCCGGAGAGGTACTGCACCTGCTTGCGAGCCGACGTTTGGGCAGCGGCCGGCGCGGTCCAGAACAGCGCAGCGCAGGCCAGCCAGGGTAAGAATGTGGTCTTCATGGAAAAGGAAGCGGGAAGCCAGGAGGTGATTTTCGTCCCAACTTACCCCGGAATTTCCCTATCAGTAACCTGTAGTATCCTGCTTTCCAGGAATCGGGTGGGTTTCAGTCGATTTGATTGTATAGGCTGTCTAAATCTCTGTTCGTCATGCAGAGCGCAGCGAAGCATCTCGCTCGAATCATTGAATTGGCTCTGCAACCTCAGCACGCGAGATGCTTCGCTGCGCTCTGCATGACGAACGGAGTTTATTTTGAAGCTCTAGCTTATCCTCTAAATAGTTGACTACTCCCAAAAGTACAAAGGGCCCGCAACGATGAGTTACGGGCCCTTTGTGCGCTGTAGAGACTAGACGCTTCTACTTCTTGCCTTTGGCCATTTCCATTTCCACGCTGGCCATGATGAACGGGCCGACGCCTTTGAAGTCGTTCTTTTTGATGGGCTCACTGAGGTAGTACTCATACGACCCGTCGCGGTATGGGTCGCCACCAAGGCCGCCGACGCTAACAGTGCCGTTCAGGGCCAGTAGGCCGTTGGGCTCGGTGGCTACGAACTCCTTCACGATGCCTTGGTAGCCTTTCTGAGCCGGCGCGGCGAACTTCTTGTCGAGGTAGCCCATGCGCACGCCCTTAGCCAGCGCGTACACGAACATGCAGGAGCCCGAGGTTTCAATGTAGTTGCCTTTGCGGTTGGCCTGGTCGGTTACCTGCCACCACCCGCCAGTTTTCGGGTCCTGGTACTTCACCAGCACCGGCGCTAGGCGCTGCAAATCCTTGATAAGCTGGCCGCGTTGGGGGTGGTCTTTCGGGAAATAGTCGAGCACATCGACCAGGGCCATGGCGTACCAGCCGATGCCGCGGCTCCAGAAGTTGGGCGAGAGGCCGGTGGTTTTGTCGGCCCACTTCTGCTCTTTGCTTTCGTCGTAGCCGTGGTAAAGCAGGCCGGTTTTGGGGTCCACGAGGTGCTTTTCCACTTGCGCGAATTGCAGGGCTACATGGTCGAAGCCGGCGGGCTGGTTGAACAGCTTGCTGTACTCGGCCGAAAATGGCTCAGCCATATACAGGCCATCCAGCCAGATTTGATAGGGGTAGCGCTTCTTGTGCCAGTAGCCGCCTTCCTTGGTAGTGGGCTGGTCTTGCAATTGCTTGTGCAGCAGTTCGGCAGCGCGCTGATACTTCGCTTTATCGAGGCCGGGCTGCTGCATGAGCGTGAGCAGCACGCGGCCCGCGTTGATGTTGTCGAGGTTGTAATCGGCCATCTTGAAGTACTGGATGGACCCGTCGGCAGGCAGCGAGTAGTCCATCGTTTTCACGATGTAGTCGAGGTACTTTTTGTCGCCGGTACGCTGCCACACCCGCTCAATCGACTTCAGCATCAGCCCGTGCTCGTAGCCCCAGCGGGCTGCCCGGTTGCGGCTGGCCGGCACCGAATCGGGGTAGAGCTGCATAAACGAATCGGCCATTTGCTGCGACAACGGCAACGTGGTTTTGGGCTTGGTCTGGGCGTATAAGCCGGAGCTTAGGGTCACCCAAACTGCCACTAGGCAGAAACGCAGCATCACTTGTAGCTTCATATTTATTGGAAATGGATTTAATGGCTCAATACTACGCTGGCAAATACGAAGCCGCTTGTAGCTTTTTGGCTGGATTCAATAGGAAACTAGCAGAATCAACTAGCAATCGACCTTTCTACTCCATCCCTTGACATTCTGAAACACTAAAGGCCGTCATGCAGAGGCGCAGCCGAAGCATCTCGCGTGCTGACGTCAGGATTACCGTTGCAACGTCAGCACGCGAGATGCTTCGCTGCGCTCTGCATGACGTTCAATTTACAGGCGTTAGCGCTTCGACAATGTTACTACCCTTTTCGACACCTTCTCGCCTAGCTCCAATGGTTGCTTGGCTTTCGTGGCGTCGGTGTTTATTAGGCGGACGTTCTTGGCTTTATCGGCGCCGGATACGCGTAACAGCGTGGTAGCGCCGGGGGCGTATTTGATGTTGTCGAGGGTGATGTTCTGGCTGTTGTGCACTTCCATTACAGGGTCGGTGCTGGTGGGCAACAGGGTCACGTTTTTGAGGCTGATGTTGTCGGCTTCGATGCAGACCAGGCCTTTGTCGCTTTTCAGCACGGCGTTTTCGATGCTGATGTCCTTGATGCTCATTTCGGGCAGGCCGCGCACCATGATGCCGGTGCGGGCGCCGTTGCAGGTCACATTTCGGATCTGGATTTTGCGGAACTGCGGCGTGCCTTCATCCACGGGTTTGGCCGGCGACACGGGCCGTTCCTTGGAGCCGGCTACCTGCGGCGTTGGGTCCTTAATCATGTAGTACATGTCGAACAAGATGGCCTCACCGGGAATGTCCTTCATGTCGATGTCCTGAATGAAGATGTTCTCCACGATACCGCCCCGGCCGCGCGTCGTCTTGAAGCGCAGCCCGATGTCGGTGCCTATCATGGTGATGTTGCTCACGTAGAGGTTGCGCGCCCCGCCCGACATTTCACTGCCAATCACGAAGCCGCCGTGGCCGCGGTACACCTTGCAGTTGCGGATGATGAAGTTCTCGGTGGGCATGGCACGTTTGCGCCCCTGCTCGTTGCGGCCCGACTTGATGCAAATAGCGTCGTCGCCGGCGCTGAACGTGCAGCCTTCCACGATGCCGTTTTTGCAGGATTCCAGATCCAGGGCGTCAGTGTTGGGCGTGTAAGGGCCGTTGAGCACGTTGATGTTGCGCACGATTACGTCTTCGCTACGCATGGGATGCACCGTCCAGGCTGGGGAGTTCTGGAACGTGACGCCTTCGAGCAGCAGCCGCTTGCACTGGTCGAGCACCAGAAAATCGGGCCGCAGGTAATCCTTGATTTCCTCGAAATCCTTGATTTCTTTTTTCTCCTCAGTCAACACGCCGCCTTCCTTCACCGTGGTGCCTTTCAGGCTTTGGGCCGAGGGATACCACCGGTCCTGCTTCTCGTTGAGGAAGCCACCCGATGCCACCAGTTGTTTCCACTCCCCTTCCGGCGTACGGCCCTTCTGCACCATCCACCACGCCTCACCGGCCCCGTCGAGGATGCCTGTGCCGGTTATGGCTACGTTTTCCAGGTTCTTACCGTAAATCAGCGCTTGGTTGCGCACGGCGTCGAGGCCTTCCCAGTTGGTTTTGTGGAGTTTGTAGTCGGCGCGGTTGTCGCTAAACTGGACTAGCGCCCCGGTTGCTACGTGCAGGTTCACGTTGCTGCGCATCTCAATCGGGCCGGTTAGCCACTGCCCGCGCGGCACTAGCACCACCCCACCGCCTTTTTGGCTGCATTCGTCTATGGCTTTTTGCAAGGCCGTGGTGTTCGATGTCACGGCATCGGGCACCGCGCCATACTTGGCAATAGAGAAAGTATCAGCGCGGAAAGAGGTGGTTTTCACGGCCGGCAAAGCGGATTGTTGAGCTGCCGCCGCACCCGAAAGCGCGAGTAAGGAAAGGAAGGCGAGTGATTTTATCATGCTAAATACTAGGTGGAACTGGAAGGTTATCGGGGCTAGAGCTAGAAATTGGTGTTAGTTCCCCTCCTTTTTTCAAGGAGGGGTGCCCGAAGGGCGGGGTGGTTAACTAGGATTAGAAACCTAAGGCTAGATGCCGTTCAATTAAACAACGGCTGGACCACCCCGGCCTGCGGCCACCCCTCCTTTCAACAAGGAGGGGAACTAGCTTTCTAGATTCTAATTCCACCCAAGAAGATCTTCTTTAAGGCATCTTGCTCAAGCCTTCCCAGCGCACCTTCCAGCCTTTTGGGATGCCAGGGGTTTCTTCTTTGCAGCCGTCGTAGCCGGCGCACATGAGGGCCACGGCCGACAGCAGACCGCCGTTGCCGGGCAGGTAGATGGGTAGGCGGTCCTCCTGGTAATTGTGGCCGCTGGGCAGGTAGGTGTTCTTTTGCACCTTCATCAACAGGGCGTCCACGGCTTTGTCGGGTAGGCCGAGGCGGGTAGCCGTCATAGAGGTCATGGGGAAGTCCCAGCCCCAGGTTTTGTCCCAGCTCCAATCTTTCCACACCAAATCGAAGGTACGGCGCATGGTGGCGGCATCCACCTGGCCGGTGGCGGGCATCACGCCCAGCGCGCCCAGCACCGAGGGGTGGTCGGTTTTGAACTCGGGGTTGGTGTAGGAATCAGGGGCCGATTCGGTGGCCAGGTACACGCCGCCAGCTTGGGGCAATTTGGAAAGCTTGGCCAGTACTTCGTCCCACTTGGCATTGCGTGGCTGGCCCTGCCGGACGCGCCACTGCTGGGCCGTGGTCAGGGCCCAATTCCAGTATACCAGCTCGAAGGTGGGGTTGAACGTTTCCTCGGCCTTGAACCGCTCCTGCGCCGGAATGACGCCCTTGCCGAGGATGTACCGGTCCTTGTCTTTCTCATAGAACGGGTACGATGCCATGAATTCGGCTGTGGCCGCTACCCGGTCCTGGTACAGCTTGAGCGTAGCGGCATCGGGGTGGGCGCGGTAGGCTTCCTCAGCGAAATAGATGAAGTGCGGCTGCTGCCAAATCAGAAACGCCCCCACCGACGACGGCCCTTCCTGGCCCCAGGGGTCAGTCATTTTCTGCCACCGCACGCCGTCGTAGCCTTGGCGCTGGGCAATCTTGCAGGCTTCGGCGCGCACATCGGGACGGCCATACCAAACAAGGCTCTTCTCCAGTAATTCGGGGCGGCCCCACAGCGCGAAGTGGGCCGAGTGCCACCAGTGCATTTCGAGGTGCGGCCGGCCGTACCAGCTGTTCAGCACCAACCCGGTTTCCTGCGGCGGCTGCGAGCCCGCACCTTGCAAACGGGTCAGGTACTGCGACAAGATGATGCGGCGCTCCAACTCTTTGGCGCGAGGGTCGGTGGTACCGGTGAAGTCTACGGCCCCGCCGCTTTTCCAGAACGTCGGCCACTGCTGCTGGCTGTTGGTGCGAGTAGCGGCAAACGTAGGGGCTACGGCGGCGCGCGGCGCGAAGCGGCAGCCAAACTCTAGTACCGCACCTTGCTTACCGGGCGTGAGGATGAATTCGTGGGCTTGCTCGGCGGTCAGGGTGGCGGGTTGCTGCCAGTTTAGCGCTACCGTGTATTTGGTGGTGTCAAGTTGGTGCGTGAGCAGCGCCGTGCCCTTCTTCGCTTCCGTGATGCTCGATTTGTGCTGGTCGGTATGGGTGTAGTCGGTGCCCATATCGGCCCAGCCGGCGGTAGGCCACGGGAAGCGCAGAGCCACTTTCAACTGCCCGGTTTGCAGCAATTTGGATTCCACACGGGCCGCTACGGCGTCCTGCTGCTGGTGTCCCACCGTCACGACATCCACTGGCACGCCTTCCAGCGTAAAGTGGCTTTTGATTTCGCCGGTCCAGGGGTTGAGGGTTTGCCGGATGTTGCGCAGGTCTTTGATGGTGGCGGGCTTGCCGTTCTTCTTCACCAGCACAAACCCCAGGTTGCCCAGCTGCAAGCGGTGCGGATTGGCCCGCATGAAGTCCACGGCCTCTTTGTTGCCGGCCGTTTTCACCTGCACCGAGTAGCTGACTTTGCGCCCGTTCAGGTCGTAGTCGCGCAAACTCTGCTCGAACTTGTAGCCTTCCTTGTTGGGGAAGCTGTGCCACCCCCACTCCGACTGCGTCCCCAGCGGCACACCTTTCTCATAGTACAGCGGAAACGTCTGCAACCCCGTCACGTCCACGGTGTACGCAAACGCCCCGTTCCCCACCGACACCGACGACAGGGTATCAGTCGTGGTGTTCACCACGGTGTGGCGCTCCACCAGGGCTTTACGGTCGATAGGCGTTTTCTGGGCTAGCAGCGGCTGGGTGAAGCCGAGGAAGAGCAAGCTGGAAAGTAGTTTGGAAGGTGGTAGCATAAGGCGGAAGGATGGTATTTGTTAAATGAACGTCATGCAAAAGCCCGTCATGCAGAGCGCAGCGAAGCATCTCGCCTGCTGCTGTTGGATTAGTAACCTACTGATACCATGCGAGATGCTTCGCTGCGCTCTGCATGACGGGCTGATGTTTAGGTGTTGCTTAATCCCGTGCCAGCGTCACGCTCATCAGGCCAATGACGACATCATTTGATAAGGCGCGTAGCGTGAGACTCTTGAGTTTCTTCTTGGGGTTGAGGGGCAGGTCTAGCACGGTGGCCGCGCCGCCGTCGATGGCGCGGGTGCTGAAGCCTTTAATGCTGGTGTAGCTTGTCGGAGCCTCGCGGGAAAGCTGGCCGGTTTTGAGGTAAAGCCGGTACGGCCGAGGCACGCCGGTAGTGAAGGCGAAACCGTCTTCCAGATAATCCTGCTCGATGGGCCACCAAGTGGTAGGATTGCGCAGCGGCAGGATGTCGGTGGAGTTGTCGGCGTAGGTTATCACCACTTCGCCATTCGTCATTTGGCTTTGCATAGGGTTAGTGGAACCCGCCATCAGCAAGTAGGCGTGGCGCGCTTTACCGCGCAGGGGAAGCGTCTGCGAGTCGGCGTAATTGTCCCACTGCGACACAAACAGGATATTCTTGGCATCAGCCGCGCCAGGCGTACCCAGCGGGATGCCCCCAGGCAGCTGAATTTCGTTTTTTGCGCCGGCTACTTGCCGCAAACCAGCGTCATCAATAACGGCCTGTGTGAGCGGGTAGCACCAGTTGCCGATGCCCTGCGTAGGCAGCTGCAAGGTAGGCCCGACGGGCCGAGGCGAGACGTACTTATTCTGGAAAATCTGCGTGACTTTGTCGTTGAAATACGGCGTCAGGCTCACCTTCTCGTACTTCACTGCTGCCGGAACGCGGTTAGCCGCAACCGGCGGCGTGGGGGCTATTTGCACGTTCAGGGCCAGCGGCGCCCACCACATCAGGTCACCTTGCTGGAGCTGCACGAAAGCTGTGCGGCTGCCCGCGGATCCGGATACCTTCGCCTTCAACCAAGAACCATTATATGCCACCGGCATAACATTACTTAGTACCCGTTGCGGATCGTGAATTCCTTTGAGGAGAGCGTGGCGAAAATACACCGATAATTCCGCGCCAGGCGCGTAGGCTGTGGCTAGCGCGGCGGTATCAGGTGCGTCGCCGGCCCAGCTGATTTGCACCACGTAGTTAGCCGCTGGCTCACTGCTGATTTCGATGACCGGCTGGCCTACCGCCTCAGCTACGTTCTGCCATTTCACCGGTTGGCCGTTTACCGTTACGCTCTGCACGGTGGTGCCACGGGCCGGCATTTTCAGCCGTAGCTTCAGGGGTTTGGCGAAGCGCGGCGTAATGGTGTAAGTTTCCTGCTGGCCCGTCCGGCGGAAGTTGAACGTAACATCCGGTACCTTTAGGGCGGCATCGTTCCAGGCGGCGGGCAGCCCCGGCCGGACCACGAGCGTACCTGCCAGCGCATCGGGCTGAATCCCGAACAAGCCTTCTACCAACGAGCGGGACGCCATGCCAATCGGGTCGGCGAAGTCGCGGTACAGCTCGCCGCGGTGGGCGTCATAAAAGGAAACCTGCTGGAAGTTGCCGGGGCTACTACCCAGATACATGCTTTCCAGCAAGGCGCTTTTCCAGAGCTTGAACGCCTCTTCGGAGCGGCCCGCCTGCCAGTTGGCCAGCGTGGTGTGCAGCACCTCCGCCATAGCCACGTTGTTAATCGACCAATCGTAAGGCTGCCAGTTGGTAGTCGAAAGCAGGTAATAGCCTTCGTCGGGCAGCCCAGCGGCGCGAACCGGAATGTGTGGGATTTCCGCGTCCACGTAGCGTAGCGCCTGGTACGCCTGGAATGGGTCGGGCACTCGCGAGTCGAGAGCATGGTACACGGTCCATAGGCCGGCGGCGGGGTGCAGCTGTTTCAGGCCCAGTGCATCTTGATATTCGGCGTACCAGCCTTTGTCGGACAGCCACAGGCGTTTATCGATGGCCTGCTTGATGGCGGTAGCTTCCTGACGGTATGGGGCTGGATTTTCGCCGAGGCGCTCAGCCAGCTCGGCTGTCAGCTGATTTGCCAGGTAGTTATAGGCCGATGAATGCGTGACGGCACCGCCGCTGTATTGCAAGGCGTCGGAGGCCCAGATGGCGGCGTAGGCGTCGTAGAGGTGGTCGTTGTCGGAGTCGAAGTTGCGCTTCTCCCAGGCCAGGTGGCGTTGCAGGACGGGGTACATTTCCTTGGCGAAGGCCAGGTCGCCGGTCCAGTTGAAGTGGCGCAGCAACTCATCGATGAACACTAGGTTCATGTCGTAGTGGTGGGGCCGGAAGTCGCCGCCGGGATTACGGCTGATGTAGCCGCTGCTGTACACGCTGGTACCCAGCTTCTCCTGGCTGCGGGCCAAGTTCAGGGCCGTATCCATCACCACCGGCCCCGCGGCGGGGCTGGTCAGCTGCGACTTAGCGTAGGCCCGGAAGTGCGTTTGGGCCCGGTCGTGCCAGCCGAGCGGGTCGGCGGTGTAAGCGCCGCGCCAGCCGTTGAGCGGCATCCGCCAGGCAATAGCGCCGTGTAGGTAGCCGGGCTCCTGCCAGATGGCATCGGCAGCTACGCCCAGCGCCCCGCCCAAGGTGTTGATGTACGGGTCGGGCGTAGTGACCTGAATCCGGCTTGCCAGTTGTTGCCGCGCCGCTTCGGCCCGTGCAAAGGCTGCGGGTAGGTCGGTGTACCGCAGCATAGCCGCCGTTTTGGGCACTTGCACCGCGAAGTACAGCGCCTCCCCAGTTTTCACAGGCAAGCTGCCTGCCAGCACGGGCGCATTCGCTTCTTTAGAAGTCAGTAACTGCCCCGGCGACTCTTGTTGCGTGGCATCAGCCACACGCAGTTGGGCACTGGGCGGCACCACTCCTATCAGGTTTCGCTGTTCAATCTGGGCCTTTGTCTCGCCTTCCTTTTTCTTGAGCGGGACGCCGTACGTTAGCTGGAAGGTGTTGCGTTGCAGCTGAAATGTGTTGCCAGTGCAGTACTCCGGCTTCAGGTAGAAGCTGGATTCCGGGTCGGCCCCAATGTCACCGTCGCGGCTGAACTTTTTTCCCGAAACGCCCCCATACGCCCACACCAGCTGCACTTTCCCAGCTGGTACACCTTCAAACTGCGCCTTAATGAGCATGCCTTCGGCATCGGCCATAGCCTGTACTTCCAGCAGCAGCTTACCGGTTCCTAGCAGCGGGTCAGACACTTCATAGAGCATGGCTCCCGGCCGATAGCGGGCTACAATACGGCTGGCTTTGATGAGCCATTTGCTTTGGTTACCGGCTTGCAGCCCAAACTTGAAGTTGCCGCCCATGCCGGGCAGGTACAGAGCAAACTCAGGCAGGTCGCCGGTTTCTACGCGGAAGGCGGTGTTGGTGCCGTACAGGGCGCGGGTGAAACGCTTGGTGCCGTTTTCAATCACGAAGTCGGTACCGTCGGGGCGGTAGCGCAGGGTGCGGGCTTCGTTGTGCCAAAGCGCCTGAGCTGGTGCGGTTGATGGTGTAGGCTGGGCCAGGGCGGGACTGGTTGCCAGCATATTTGCCCACCAAATACCACCAGCCACAAGCCAGCTTGTCTTCGAATTGAAAAAACGCTTATACAGCTTATTTACCACCGGCTTCTCTACTTTGGTTTTTGATGCCGCACCTTGCTTGACACCAAATCAAACTTTCCGAAACACAAGAACGTCATGCCGCCCCTTGGTCGGCATCCTGTACTGTGCGGTTTTCATTTACCACACATCAGAATGCTTCACCGGGCGCAGCATGACGCTCTTTTGCTTTATACTACTGTATACTATTTTTTACTAATAACCTGGATTCTGCTCGTACAACCCGGGAGCTGAGCTGAATTCTACTTGAGGCACCGGTAGCAGCAACAAATCAGCTGTAATAGGGCGCACAATCTTATTGTTGGGCGCGGGCGTGTCTTCGCGCTGAGCCCAGGTGTTCATGGTGGTCAGAGCCAGACCGGAACGCATCAAGTCATTCCAGCGCAGGTTTTCACCGGCAAACTCGCGGCGGCGCTCATCCATAAGGCTTTCCAGCGTGAGGTTGGTGAGGGCGGGCTGGCCAGCGCGGGTGCGTAGCAGCGTCAGCCGGGTGGCGGCGCTGGCGGCAGTCCCCCCTATTCCGCGCACTTCGCACTCGGCTTTCATCATCAGAATGTCGGCGTAGCGCATCACAATGAAGTTGGTAGCCCAGTCGGTGCGGCTGGTACCTTTAGCGGCCACGTTGATGTACTTCTTGAAGAACGGACGAGTATCAGTGACGTTGGCGTTGGTGTAGCCCTGTTGGATGTTCACGGCCCGCCGAGTATCGGTGGCAGCGTAGGCTACGTTGTTGAGGTCATTGGAACAAGGCTTGATTTCCACTGAGCCGGCCGAGTACGGCAGCCCCAGCGAGGTATAGTAGCCATCAGGAGCCACTACGTTCATAAACGACGAGCCCAGGTTGCCGGTGCCAGTGGAAATGTATTGCAAGTCGAAAATCACCTCGGAGTTATTTTCAGCCGTGGGTGAGAAAATGCCAGCGTACGTGCTTTGCAGCGCGTAGCGGGCCGTACCCGTACCCGCAATGATTTCGTCGAGCAATGTATTGGCTTTGTCGTACTCGTTGCTGTTCAGACCGGGGCCGTTGATGCCGTAAGTTGGACCCGATTTGGTGAGGTACATCAGCGCCAGCAGACCCTTGGCGGCACCGGCCGTAACGCGGCCCACGCCCGAAGTAGGCCCCACACCCGTGCCGGTGTAGGCAGTAGGCAGGTTGGCAATGGCCGTGCGCAGGTCCGACTCAATGAGGGCGTACACCGCCGATACTTCGCCGCGCGGGATTTTGGCCACTTCCTGCGGAATCAGTGGCTGGTCGATTACTGGCACCTTGCCGAACTTGCGTACCAGGTCCAGATACATAAACGCCCGGATAAACTTAGCTTCACCCTCGTAACGAGTACGCAACGAGCCCGTTACAGCGCCGTTTTCGGCCAACTGCGCGAGCATGGTGTTAGCCCGGAAAATGGTGGAGTAGTTGCCGGCCCAGGCATCAGCCACGTAGGGGTTGATGACGAGCAGCGCGGCCGAGAAGTTGTTGACAGGGTCCCAGTCGCGCGAGCCGATGGAGCTGACGGCATACATGTTGTCGGAACGCAGCTCCGAAAGAACTACCTCCCGGTCGGGGAAGCCCCGTAGCGAGGCGTACACCGACGACATGGCCTGGTCGAAATCGGCGGCTGTTTTATAGAAGTCCGGTACTGAGCCGGTGGAAATCGGGTTTTGTTCCAGCTCCTTTTCGCAGCTACCTAGGGTTACCAGAGCGCAGGCCAGAGACAGGCCAATGAATATCTTTTTCATGGAGGATTTTATTAGCTAGTAGCTTTTGGCTGCTAGCTGTCAGCTTCCTAAACGTCTTTCCAAAAGAAAGCCAATAGCTAACAGTTCGCAGCTAACAGCTTCTTAGAAAGTGAGGTTGAGGCCAAGAACCAGGGTTTTGGATAGCGGCAGTCCGCCGTAGTCGGAGCCCGACACGAAGGTGCCGGTGTTGCCGGTGTTCAGGGCATCGGGGTTGAGGCCGCCATAGTAGTTGTCGTGCCCGAACCAGTTTTCGGCCGTCACATACACGCGGGCACCCTGCGCCACGCGCTTGTTGATGAGCAAGCCCAAATCGTAACCCAGCGTGATGGTACGCACCCGGTAATAATTGGACGAGTACAGCCAGTCGGTGTTGCGGATGAAGCCGAAGCTGCCGGTGGCTTTGCCTTTCACGCCGTTGCCGGGGTCTTCGTCCGAGAACCACCGGTCGCGCACGTGGCCTAGGGCGTTTTCCTTGTAGCCTACGCTGGTGCGGTCGATGGCACGGCCCAGGGTAGAGTAGATGGAACCGCCGTGCTGGCCCTGCACCAAGAAGCTCAAATCGAAGCCTTTATAACGCAGTGTGTTGGTGATGCCGTAGGTGTAGGTTGGGTTGGGGTTGCCCACTACCTGCCGGTCGTTCACGTCAATCTTGCCGTCGCCGTTGTAGTCTTCGTAGCGTGGGTCGCCGGCGCTCTGGTTGCCGAAGCGAGCTGCGCCGTTATCGATATCAGACTGGCTGAGGATGCCGGTTTGCTTCACCACAAAGATGCTATACACTGGCAAGCCTACTTTCAGGATATTGCTGGGCGTATCGAGGCCGTTGGGTACTTCAATGGTGGCATCACCTGGGCCAAGGTGCACCACTTCGTTCTGGTTGTGGCTCAGGTTGAGCGAGGTCGTCCAGGAGAAAGCGCCTTCCAAGTTGCGGGTGTTCAGCTCCAGTTCCCAGCCTGTGTTGCGCACCTCTCCAATGTTCTGGAGGTTGGTACCGAAGCCCGCGCCCGTCGGAACGGGTACGTTCAAGAGCAAGTCTTGGCTGTTTTTGGTGTAGTAGTCGGCCGAGGCCGTCACGCGGTTTTTCAGAATGCCGAAATCCACCCCGAAGTCCACCGTGCGGTTACGCTCCCATTTCAGCAACTCGTTGCCTACTTTATTGGGAGCCTGGCCCGGCGCGATGAGGCCGCCGAAGGTGTAGTTGTACACGCCCAGCGTAGCAATGCTGCTGTAGTCGCCGATGGTGTTGTTGCCGGAGTAGCCCAAGCTAGCCCGCAGCTTCAGGTCGCTGATGAAGGTAACCGGTTGCAGGAAAGCCTCCTGCGAAATCCGCCAGCCCGCCGAAACGGCCGGGAAAATACCAGCTTGCTCGGCGCGTCCGAAGCGCGATGAGGCGTCGCGGCGCACACTGGCCGAAAGCAAATACTTGCCGTCGAAGGAGTATTGCAAGCGGCTGAAGTAGGATACCAGCGTACTCTGCGACTCGGTAGGGCCGCCGCTCTGCACCAGTACTGCCCCGTTCAGCGTACGGACTTGGCTGTTGACGAAGCCACCCGACGAAGAGGCACTGTTGTTGTCGAGTTTGGCGAAGTTGTAGGAGAAACCACCCAGCACCGAGAAATCGTGCTTACCGATAGTTCTGCCGTAGTTTGCCGTGTTTTCCGTTAGCACGGTCTGGCGGCGGTAGGTGCTATACGAGCCACTGGCCAGCGAAGTAACCAGGTTGCGGGCAGGCGGCGTGTACGATTTCGAGGTCGACTCGTTGTTGTCGAAATTCAGCGTGGAGCGCAGCCGCAGACCGCTGATGGGCTGATACTCACCGAACACGGTGCCCAGCGTCCGGTAGTTGCGGGTGTCGCCCTCGAAGTTCTCGATTACTGCAATGGGGCTAGCGGTGCTCACGCCCCAGCGGTAGGGCTCGTTTTTGCCGTAGCCGGTATACACGCCGGCCGTGTCCTCTACAATCGGGGTTTGCGAGAGCAACTGATGAAAGCGGTTGTCTTTGCCTTCAATACCGGGGTCGGTGGAAACCGAGTAGGTCGGGTTCACGGTCAGGCCGAATTTCAGCTTGTCGCTGGCTTTCACCTCCACATTGGCCCGCACAGTGTAGCGCTTGTAGCCTAGGCCTTTAGCAAAGCCCTGCTGGTCGTTGTAGTTGCCCGACACATAATAGTTTACGTTGTCGGTGGCACCGGAGGCGCTTACTTGGTAGTTTTGGGTTACGCCCGTGCGGTACAGCGCATCCTGCCAGTCCACGTATTGCAAACCAGGGTGGCCAGGGATGGACCACCGGTCATCCAGCATCAGGTCGGGGTTGACGTTGTTGCCGGTCAAACCCAGAATCTGACGCCGCTGGGCGGTAGTTTGGGCCGCAGTGCGCTGAATAGCGCCGGGCGTGGTCGGTGTCGACCTCACCCAGTTGTTGTTGATGATTTCGGTAGCACGGGAGGCCCATTCATCGCCGTTGAGCAAGTCCAGCTTCTTGGCGGCCCGCGAGCCACCAATATAGGTGTTCACGCTGATTTGGGGCTTGCCGGTTTTGCCCCGCTTGGTGGTGATAATCACTACGCCGTTGGCGGCCCGCGAGCCGTAGATGGCAGCCGCGGCGGCATCCTTCAGCACCTCAATCTTCTCGATGTCGTTGGGGTTGATGTTGTCGAGCGGGTTGCCGCTGCCGAAGCGGCCGTTGCTGCTCGCGCCTACACTTTCCAGCGGGAAACCATCAATAACGTAAAGCGGCTCACTACCAGCTGAAATCGAACCGGCGCCGCGCACCTGCACACTGAAAGGCCGGCCGGGCACCCCCGACGTTTGCTTCACAACCACGCCGGCCAACTGCCCCACCAGGGCCTGATCCACACGGGCAATAGGCCGCTCTTCCAGCTTCTCGGCGTTGAAGGAGGCAATAGCGCCCGTTACGTCGGCTTTCTTTTGGGTGCCGTAGCCCACTACCACTACCTCATCAAGGCTTTTGGTGTCTTCAACGAGTTTGAGCGTGAAATTCTCAGCACCCGTAAACTTGCGCTCTTGGGTCTGATAACCAATGAAGCTGAACACCAAGGTACCACCTCCCTCGGGCACGGCCAGCGTGAAGCTGCCATCGGCTCCGGTAGTGGTGCCGCGAGTAGTGCCTTTCACTACCACCGTCACGCCGGGTAGGCCTTCGTTGGTTGCCGACGTGACCCGGCCGGTGATTTGCACATCGGCTACCGTTTTGCTAACGGGCCGCGCCTGAGCGGCTGTAATGCCGGGGCCAGCCAGCAGCAGCAAGGGCAGGCAGGCTACCAACTGGCCGCGCCGCCATGTGTAGTTGTTGTTCATATAGAAGGTGAGTGTGGGAAAATTTTAAAACGAAAGGCGAGATGAAAATCCCAGCTTATTTCAAAAGTATTTCCTTACTCACTTCCAACTGTCCTGTACCGTACCGCTTTTGCCCTGGCGGAACATATTTTTCCTAGAATATACTCTCAGTGGACCAACAACCTTAGTTTACACCCAATCAATCAACGAGTTAATGAGCCACTCGCCAGAAACAAGCTGAGCACTAGCTATTCGCTTATTCTGTTTGCTGCTGGCCACTGCTCACTATAGCAGCTACCTTTTCCCTTGAGTGGACGTAGGCCACTGGTCAGTACGGAACGGGGAGGCGGGCAAGCCAGCGCCGTTGTACAGATTAGGTTCCGGCGCACTGCTCCACCCAAAACGCACGGCTACCGGCTGCTTCACTTTGTCGCTCCATACTACCACGGTCTTGCCCTCAATCTGGGCCTGCGCCGGCACGAATACGCTGTCGGGGCCAGCCACGGAAAACTTGCGCAACGGTCCGCCTTGGGCTTGCAGGCCGTCGGCGTATTTGAATTGGAGACGGACCTTGTTGTTTTCCACCTTCATAGCCTCGTAGATGGGGCCGGAATACGGCAGCTTGGCTTGACCATACTCGTGGCTGAGTGCCCACAGCGCCAACCGGTGCCCCACCACTTGCTTGTTGCGCGGGTGAATATCGAGTGAGTCGCCGGCGTCGGTAATGACGGCCATGCCGGTGTGGGGCACGGTTTGCATGGTGAGCAGTTGGGCTTCGCGAATTTCGGGATTCTGGCTGCGGTGGGGCGCAATCTGCACGAAATAAAACGGCAGGTTGGGCTGCTGCCAGTCCTGGCGCCAGTTGGTAATCATGGCCGGGAACAGCTTGCGGTACTGGTAGGCCCGCTCGGCGTTGTTTTCGCCTTGGTACCAGATAACGCCGCGCAGTGTGTACGGTTCCAGGCCTTTAATCATGCCGTTGTAGAGCTTGTACGGCGACTTATTGCTGGTAGCACTCAGCGGCTCAACGGGCTTGGGACTGGTGGCTTGCGGATTCACTTCGTGCTCCTGCTTCCAGGCGGCCAGGGCAGTTTCGTAGGCGGGGCGCTGGGTGAGGCCCTGCTCGTAGCGGGTCAGAATGGACTGGAAGTCCGGGTCCTTCTCCAGCACGTCTTTGCGGGTCCAAGATTCGGCTGGCGTACCGCCCCACGACGAATGAATGAGGCCGATGGGCACGCCGGTTTTCTCGTGAATCTCCTGCCCGAAGAAGTACGCCACTGCCGAAAAGTTACCCACCGTTTCGGGGCTGCACACTGCCCACGAGCCCTGCACGTCGCGCTGGGGCGTATCGGCCACTTTCTGCACCACCGTGAACATCCGGATTTTGGGGTAGTTAGCTTTCGGAATGACTTCTGCCGCGTTGATGATGCCGGTGTAGGAACCACTATTCGGGCGCTTGGTCACCGGGAAATTCATATTCGACTGTCCCGAGCACAGCCATACCTCCCCTAGTAGCACGTTGTTGATGGTGAGTTGGTTGTTGCCTTGCACTTTAATGACATATGGCCCGCCGGCTTTGCCAGTAGGCACGCGCACCAGCCAGTTGCCGTCCTTATCGGCCACCACTTTGCGCGGTACTTTCTGCCAGCCTACCGTCACGGTTACGGCCTCGCCCGGTGCGGCCCAGCCCCAGAGCGCCACGTCGGTTTTCTGTTGCAACACCATGTTGTCGGTCATCAGGGCCGGCAGGGTTACGTCGGCATAAGAGGCAAACGGAGTAAGCAGGAATAGTAAGGACAGCTTGTGGCGCATGTTGAAACGGTAAGGAAGAGAGAATGAGAAAACAGAGAATATAAGAACGTCATGCAGAGCGCAGCGAAGCATCTCACCTGCTGACGTATGAATAAGCATTGCAACATCAGCACGCGAGATGCTTCGCTCCACTCTGCATGACGTTCTTCCACTCAACTATTATCGTTTATTGAGCAGCAAGCACGATTCAGGCATCAGGTAATGCGGAATACATATGCGGAGGCGGTCATGCTGCTTCCGCCTTGGGAGGCGCCGAACAGGTATTCGGGTTTGCCGTTGCGCATCAGGAGTTGGGGGCGTTCTAGGCGGCCGTAGCGTTTCAGGTTTTTGGGAGCGGGTGGCTCCTGCACGCTGTATTCGCGCAGGGGCAGATAGGCCACTTTCGGAAACTCCCACTCCTTGCCGTCCCTGGATTCCAGATACAGCCCGACTTCGTGGTTGTAGACCCCCATGTCGCGGGCCAGCATCTTGAAGCGGTTGTCTTCGCGCCACACAAAGGCGTCCTCGAATTGCTTGTTGTGGCCTTGCTTGGAGAAGTCGATGACCGGGTTGCCGGCGTACTTCACGTAGGGGCCCTCTAGCTTCTCGGCCACGGCTAGGCCGTACTTGCGGTTGCCCCGGATGGTGGGGTCGGTGGCCGTGAGGTAGTCCTGGGTGTTCCACGATTTGTAGTACAGCCAATATTGCCCGTTGGGGTGCTTGATGAAGGCCGGATTGGTGGTGCAATGGTCGTCCCAGGCGCCTGGGTCGCCGGGCAACAGCAGGGGCTGGTCGGGGCGCTGCCAGGGGCCGCTGAGCGAATCGGCGGTGGCTAGGCCGATGCGCTTGGTATCAGTTTTACCGTTGGAGTTACCCATGAAAAACAGGCAGTACTTGCCATCCACGAACTGAATGCTGGGGTTGTGGCAGGTGGTGGCGTCCCAAAAGCCCGGCCCACGCGGCGCCAGCACGGTTTCCTGGTACTCGAACGGCCCGGTGGGCAAATCGGCTACGGCGTGGGCAATTTCCGAGCTGTTGAGCCAGCCGCCCATGCCTTTCGCCTTGGGCCAGCGCGAGAAGAATACGTGCACCTTGCCATCGGGCCCATAAATGGGACTGTTGCACCACACGTACCAGTCGGGCAGTTCCAGGGCCCGGCCCATCGGCTTCAGGTGCTTGCTGAACTTCGACAAGCTGCCTTTCGGCAAATCGAGCAGCCGACCGGCTTGGTAGCCGGTTATGGCCCCCGCCGCCCGCGCAAACGGCGCCAGTACCAGCCCCGCCAGAAACTCTCGTCTACTTACCATCTACAAGGCCGCTTTGGCAATTTCCACTGCGTACACCTGGCTTTCCCCCTCGAAGTTGGCGCGGAAGATGATCCACTTCTCATCAGGCGAGAAGTGCACATTGGGCTCCAGCGCGTACTCGTGCTGCTTCATATTCACGAGCTTCTCCGACTTGAACTTAAGCCCTTCGGGCCGCAGCAGATAAATCCATTTACCATCGGGGGCTTTGGCTACGGCGGTTTCGTTGCCCCCGTCGCCGGCAAACAGCTGCTGGCTGGGCGAAATCGTGTAGTGCACCGACCATTCGTTGCGCTCCAGCTGGCACTGCCGCTCATTGCCGGTTTTCAGGTCGGTGCCGGTTACGTAGAACGTGGCGCCGCGCGGCAACTGCTGATCGTACCAGATGGTTTTGCCATCGGGACTAAACCACTCGTGGCCAGCAATTTCCATGTTCATTGTGCGCTTGTGCACCAGCTTCACTTCCTTGGTTTGGGTGTTGATGGTCCAGATGCGGTCCACTTTATGCCAGGGGCCTTCGTGGCAGAACATGAGCAGCTGCGGATCGGTGGGCGAAAACTGCACGTGGTTCAGCCAGGCTTTGTCGGTGAAAATCTTAGTCAGCTGCCCGTTCTGCACGTTCACGCTGAACAAAGTGCGCGGCAGCTTGGACTCGTAGATGCGGTTGAAATAGTCGCTCTTGGCCGGGTACTTCTTGGAAATTTCTTTTTCCTCGTCCGTTGACCAAGCCCCGCCCAGTTGGGTTTCGTCGGCGTTGAGGGTGGTGATGGTGGCCCTGAAATCAGCGGGGAATACGTAAATCAGGCGGGTCTTTTTGGTGTCGATATGGGTGGCGTACACCGAGTCGCCGGTTTGGTAGAGCACCTCCCGCCGCTTGGGCGCCACTATTTCGCCGCTCACTTGCGCAAAGGCGCGGGTCAGGGGCTCACTCTTCTTGGTTTTCAGGTTCACCGTGTACAGCTGCTTGCCCTGGGGGCTGTTGTGGTAGTACACCATCTTGTCGCCCTCCCGTTTGCGCTGCTTCACGAAGGGGTTGTTGTGGAAGTAGAAGCTGGCATTACTGCCGCTCAGCGGGGTCAGGCGCACGATGCGGTGACCAGTGGCTTCGTCAATCCACTCGGCGGCGGCCATGGGTTTCTGCGAGCCGGTAGCCAGGGTTGGTTGCGCCTGCGCACTTAACCCAAAGTGCAGCAAGCCGCTAAGGACGGTTAGGGCGAAGGGTGTTTTCATAGGGCGGGGAATTGGTTGGAAAGGTTAGCAGAAAGCAAGTAAGCGTTTCAAAAGTCAAGGTTAGAAATCTAGTTCCCCTCCTCAGATGAGGAGGGGTTAGGGGTGGTTGAAAGTCTAGAGTTAGAAACTAGAATTAGCTACCGTTAAACGAGAGGTCAACCACCCCTAACCCCTCCTCATCTGAGGAGGGGAACTAGCTTCTAGCTCTCTAATTCTGAATTTCAGCTAACACTATCACTAAAGATTCTACAATCTCATTTCAGTTGCTCGTACTTCGGCTGAATAGTGCGGCGCGCCTCCTGCACGTTCACGTAGCGGGCCAGGTCGCGCAGGGCAATAACCTGGTAGTGGTTGTCGTGCAGGTACTTCAGGTATTCCTCGAACAGCGCCGGCGGGGTCGTCACCCAGTCGTGGGCGTAATCGGGTACGCCGTGCACGGTGAGTACCACAATGCGGCCGTTGCGGGCCTGCTGCACCACGGCTTTGATGTCGAGCTTGTCGGCAATGGCGGTGCTGAAGCTCGGAATCAGCAGCGGGTGGTCGGTGGTGGGGTCGTAGGGGCGGCGGCCCCCGGCGCGGGCGAACTGGTAGCTTTGCGCCTCCAGCACTGGCAGCGCCGTGGGGTGCGTGTCGTAGCCGGGGTAGGCGAAGGTGGTAGGTTTAGGAATCCTATAAGTGGCGCACCGCTGCTCTATCGAATCTAGTTCGGCCTCGAATTGCGCAGGCGTCAGCTTGTTGACGTGCCGATGCGTGAGCGTGTGGTTGGCCACCTCGAAACCAGCCTGATCCAGCTGCGCCATCTGGGGCCAGCTCATGTACTTGGTTTTGTCGGCGAAATCGGGCCGAAACTCACACACGAAGAACGTGCCGCCGAAGCCGTACTTCTTCAGTAGCGGCGCTACTACCGTAGCGTGGCTCACGGCGGCATCATCGAAGGTGAGCACCACCAACTTGTCGGGAATGGGTTGCCGAAGCACCTGGGCGCTGGCGGGCACCACCGCCGGGCCGCCCCACAGAGCGGCCAACAAGGAAAAGAAGCTTGAAAGAATCCGCGGCACGGTCACTGAAAACGGCAGGTGGAAGGCATATCCAAGAAAGCAACCGAATAGCCGCTAACCGTCCTGTACTCTTCGGTGCTAGTGTGGGCCGCGCTACCGCTCAGCTAGGACCTTAATTCGTTTCCTTCTAAACAATGACGGTATTATAACAGTAGAACTCAGTTCTATTCAATAAAGGCGTGTACCTTTTGGCGCTCCTGATCTTTTCTTCTGCTTTCAACACCCGTCGGGCACTCCCCGACCACTAAACCCAGTGACTACAATGAGCGCAACGCCAACCAACTACTCGTTCGGCATGATTGGCCTCGGAACGATGGGCCGCAACCTCCTTCTCAACCTCGCCGACCACGATTTTGCGGTGGCCGGCTACGACAAAGACGCCAGCAAAGTGCAGCTGCTGGGCGAAGAAGGCGAAGGCCTACCCGTGCAGGGCTTTTCCACCCTCCCCGAGTTTATTCAGAGCCTAGCAACGCCCCGCTCCATTATGATGCTGGTGCCCGCCGGCAAAATCGTGGACAGCGTTATCGACGAGCTACGGCCGTTGCTCAGCCAAGGCGACATCATCATCGACGGCGGCAACTCCCATTTCACCGACACCGAGCGGCGCGATAAGGCGCTGGAAGCCGAGGGCCTGCACTTCTTTGGCATGGGTATTTCGGGCGGTGAAGAAGGTGCCCGTTTCGGCCCGAGCATGATGCCCGGCGGCGACAAGCAAGCCTACGAAACCATGCGGCCGATGCTGGAAGCCGTAGCTGCCAAGGTAGATGGTGCGCCCTGCGTGACCTACATCGGGCCGGGCGCGGCGGGCCACTTCGTGAAGATGGTGCACAATGGCATCGAGTACGGCTTGATGCAGCTGATTGCCGAAACCTACGAAGTCCTGAAAAAAGGCTTGAAGATGGACAACGAGGCCATTGGGCAGGTATTTGCCAAGTGGAACGAGGGCCGCTTGCAGTCCTTCCTCATCGACATCACCAAGGACATCTTCAAGTATATAGCGCCCGATACCGACCACCTGCTGCTCGACGATATCAAGGACGAGGCCCGCTCGAAAGGCACCGGCAAATGGACCTCCCAGATTGCCATGGACCTCACCGCGCCCATCCCAACCATCGATACAGCCGTGTCGATGCGCGACGCTTCGCGCTTCAAGGCGCTACGGGAGCAGCTGGCCGGCCTGTACAGCCAGAACGACGATACCGGGCTGGACGTGAACCAGGAAGAATTCCTGGCCAGCCTGGAGCAGGCGTTCTACTTCAGCATGATGATCAGCTACGCCCAGGGCATGCACATGCTGGCGAAGGCCTCAGAGGAGTATGGCTACGAGTTGAAACTGGATGAAATTGCCAAAATCTGGCGCGGCGGCTGCATCATCCGCTCCAGCTTCTTGAACGACATTTTCAACGCTTACCAAAGCACACCCGACCTTGCGCACCTGCTGCTCGATGAGCAAGTACAGCGCTTGGTGCAGGAAGTGGTACCCGGTGCCCGCACTGTGGTAGGTGCGGCCGTAGCCGCCGGCATTGCCGTTCCCGGCTACGCTTCGGCGCTCAGTTATTTCGATATTTTCCGCAGCGCCCGGATGCCTTCCAACCTCATTCAGGCCCAGCGCGACTTTTTCGGGGCGCACACATACGAGTTGATCGGGCACGAAGGCGTGTTCCACACTCAGTGGACGCCAAAGCACGAAGATGCTGAAAACAAAGAAGATGCGCAGGTGGAAGAAGGCAAAAACGAGGAACCCGTAACGCCCAACAAGTAGGTTCTCCTTCGCACCCGTCATCTGTCAAGCAACTCAACAGGCATGAATACCAACGAGAAAATCCAGCCGACCATCTTCGTCATTTTTGGCGGCACCGGCGACCTGAACGCGCGCAAGCTGGCACCGGCCCTCTATAATCTGTACCTAGAAGGCTGGCTGCCCAAGCAGTTCTCCATCATCGGCACGGGCCGCACCAAGCTCAAGGACGAAGAGTTTCGCGCCAATCTGCTGAAGGATATCAACCAATTTTCGCGCAGCGGCAAGGTGAAGCCCGAGCAGTGGGACATCTTCTCCCAGAGCTTGTTTTACCAGGCTTCCGACTTGAACGACGCCGAAACCTACAAGGAATTCGGTGTCCGGATTCAGCAGCACGAAACCGAGTGGCACACCCGCGCCAACGTGATTTACTACCTGGCGGTGGCGCCCAATTTCTTCCCCATCATTGCCGAAAACCTGGCCAAGAGCAAGCTCACCAAGGATGCGGAGCGTACCCGCATTGTGATTGAGAAGCCGTTTGGGCACGATTTAGAATCGGCGAAGTCGTTGAACCAGCTCCTAACGCGCATCTTCAACGAGCGGCAGATTTACCGCATCGACCATTACCTGGGCAAGGAAACCGTGCAGAACATCATGGCGTTCCGGTTTGCCAACGCCATCCTGGAGCCCACCTGGAACCGCAACTATATCGACCACGTGCAGATTTCGGTGACCGAGCAGCTCGGGGCCGGTGAGCGGGCCGGCTACTACGACGGTTCCGGCGCCCTGCGCGACATGATTCAGAACCACCTGTTGCAGCTGCTGTGCATTGTGGCCATGGAGCCGCCCATCAGCTTCAACGCTGAGGAAGTGCGCAACCGCAAAGTGGACGTAATGCGCGCCATGCGCCGGTTTTCGCCCGAAGATGTGCGCCTTTCTACGGTGCGCGGGCAGTACGGCAGCGGCTGGATTGAGGGCAAGGAAGTGCCCGGCTACCGCGACGAGCTGGGCTCGGAATCCAACACCGAAACCTTCGCGGCGGTGAAGTTTTTCGTGGATAACTGGCGCTGGCAAGGCGTACCGTTCTACCTGCGCACTGGCAAGCGTATGCACCAGTCGGCCTCCGTTATTACCATTCAGTTCAAGGATGTGCCGCACTTCATGTTCCCGGCCGAGGCGGCCGACAATATCAGCCACAACCGCCTCATCATCAGCATTCAGCCCGAAATGAGCATCCGGTTGCAGGTGCAAGCCAAGCGCCCCGGCTTGGATATGGTACTGAACACCGTGGACATGGTGTTCGACTACAAAGGCACCTACACCAACCAAGCGCCGGAAGCCTACGAAACGCTGCTGCTCGATACCATGCTCGGCGACCAAACGCTGTTCATGCGCGGCGACCAAGTGGAAGAAGCCTGGGACCTGATTATGCCGATTCTGAACACCTGGCAGAACCGCAAGAGCCTCAACTTCCCTAACTACTCGGCCGACTCGTGGGGTCCCGAATCGGCGGAAGCCCTTATTGCGCGTGACGGTTTCCACTGGTTCACGCTTCCGCTTATCAACAAGAAAAAACCGGCCTAATGAAGCTTCATATTTCTCCGGTTACCACCGAGGTTCTGCACGAACTAGCCACCTATTTCGTAGCAACCGGCCAGCAGGCCATTGCCGCGCACAGCCGGTTTACGGTGGCACTATCGGGGGGCAGCTCGCCCAAGAAACTCTATGAGTTGCTGGCATCCGAGGCGTTCAAAAGCCAACTGGACTGGACCAAAGTGTACTTCTTCTTCGGCGATGAGCGCAACGTGCCGCACACCGACCCGCAGAGCAACTACCTCATGGCCAAAACCGCGCTGTTCGAGCCCCTGCAAATTGGCTCGTCCCAGACGTTTCCGGTGGATACCAGCCTACCGCCGGTGCAAGCCGCCGTGGCCTACACCAAGGACATCAACCAGCACTTCGGCAACGATACCGCCCGATTCGACTTGGTACTACTCGGCCTCGGCGACAATTCGCACACTGCCTCACTATTCCCCCACACGCCCGTGCTCCACGACGAGTCGGTGGGGGCGAAAGAGGTGTATGTGGAGGAGCTACAAGCCGACCGGATTACGCTGACGGCTCCGCTCATCAACCAAGCACAAGCCATTGCCTTCTTGGTTTTCGGGAAAGACAAAGCCGAAGCCGTGAAGCACATCCTCGAGGACCCGCGCAACATCGAAGAATACCCCGCGCAGCTCATCGCGCCAGCTAGCGGAGAGCTGCATTGGTTTCTGGATGCCGCTGCCGCTTCTAAGTTGGAGCAGAAGTAGTAGAGGTATAAGCCAAAAAAGGGCCCTTACTCCTGAGAGTAAGGGCCCTTTTTATTTATAAAGTACTCTCTTATCTGGCCGGCATGCAGAGGCGGAGCCGAAGCATCTCGCCTGCTGATGTACGATTACTAACTCAACGATGCCACGCGAGATGCTTCGGCGCCGCCTCTGCATGACGTTATTACTTACCGCCGTTTGTCTACCTCACGGTAACTCCGTGAAATCAGAAGCAAGCTGTGGCTCCACGCCTGCCCGCAGCACCTCTACCCGATCCTCACGCACGACTAAAGCCGCTTTGGCTATGCCAAGGAACAAGCCGTGCTCCACGATACCGGGAATCGTGATAAGCTGACTGGCTAATTTCTGCACGTCATTCAACTGTCCGAAATGGCAGTCAACCAGCTGGTTTTTCTGATCAGAAAGTACTTGCTTGCTGGGGTCTTGCCGGTCCATACGCACTACGGGGTTGCCGCCCAGGGCAGCCACGGCGTCCAGCACCCACGGCAGGGCAAACGGCACCACTTCTAGCGGCAGCGGGAACTTGCCCAACTGCGCCACCGCCTTCGACGAATCAGCCACGACCAGCATGTAGTCGGAAGCCGTAGCTATTATCTTTTCCCGCAGCAATGCCCCTCCCCCACCTTTAATTAGGTTGAGCTGCGGGTCCAGCTCATCGGCTCCGTCCACCGTCAAATCGAAGCGCAGGCCTCGGCGGGGCTCCACCAGCGGGATGCCTACTTGGCGGGCCAGGTTTTCGCTAGCTAATGAAGTGGCTGTGCCCTGAATGCGCAACTCACCGGCGCGTACTTTCTCCCCTAGCTGCGTGATGAAATGGGCGGCGGTGCTGCCGGTACCCAAGCCCACTAGCATCCCGTCGCGCACCCATCGCATGGCAGCGCGGGCGGCGTGTTGTTTTTCCTGGTCGAGGTGGTCGGTGTTGGGAGTTGAAGCCATGGAGTGCGGAAGTAACGCTCGTGGGGTGGTACGCCAAGGCAAAGCGCAACGCCAGAACTACTGCCGTTGCGCTTCGCTCTGCCTGCTTACTAGCGCCCCACCGAATAGGTTTTGCGCTGCACCCCTACCCCCGTTATTTTCACCGACTGCCAATTGGTGGGCAGCGTGGTTTTGCGCTGTACAATACCCGTTGGGGTAATATCGAGTCCGCCAAAACCCATCATCACCGCTTGTAGCACGCCGCCGGCGCCAGTAGCAAAGTAAGGATTGGTACCGCCTTTGGTTTCGGCAATGACGCGGAAAGGCGGCAGCAGGTTGGGCACATAGGCATCTTCAAAGAAGTGCTGCGCCTTGGCCCCGTCGCCTAGGCGGGCATAAAGCAACGAGAAAATGGCCTGCGTCATGGCGGGAGTGCCTTCGTTGGGCACGCGCGTTTCATAGTACGTTAGGTCTTTGCGGATTTGGGCGGGGCTGGTGACGGTCTTCAGCGGATAGGCCAGCAGGTTTACGTCGCCCTGTTTAATACCCTCGCCGTGGTAGGTGGCGTGCTCCTGGGTGGTGCCGTCGGGCAAATGCAGAATGGGAATGTTCTGGGCGACTTGCAGCCAGTCGGGGTTGGCGCGCAAGCCTAGCAGTTTGGCAGCATCGGTGGCAGCTTGCAGATTGGCTTGGGCGGCGGCGTTGGTAAAGGCATCGTTGTCTACATTCTCGGCCCACTCATCGGACGCTACCACGTTCTTGATGTCGTAGTGGCCGGGGCCGTTGCGCTCCACCCGGCTGGCCCAGAAGTCGGCGGTGGCGGAGAGGATCGGCCAGCCTTTCTCGCGTAGCCACTCCTTGTCCTGGGTCACGCAGTAGTACTGCCACGCGGCTAGTGCCACGCAGGCCGAAATGTGGTGCTCGAACGGTCCGCTCAAGGCCCACACCGGCGTTTCCTCTACGCCGGTATCGGCGCTTTCCCAAGGATACATGGCACCCTTGTAGCCGTGCGCAAAGGCGTTGCGGCGGGCCATGTCGAGGCGCTGAAATCGGTACTCTACCAACGACTTCGCAATATCCGGGTGCAGCACCAGCAAGGCCGGGAACATCCATAAGTCGGAATCCCAGAACACGTGCCCGTTGTAGCCCAGCCCCGAAAGCCCCATCGGTGAGGACGAATACTCGGTGCCGGCCCGCGAGAAGCTGTACAAGTGGTAGAGCATGCTGTGCACGTCTTGCTGGGCCTGCGCGTCGCCGGTTATTTGGATGTCGCTGCGCCACAAGTCCTGCCAGGCTTTGGCGTGAAAGTCAAGCAGCCGTTGCCGCCCTTCCAGGCGGGCGAAAATAGTCAGGCGCTCAGCTTCATTGAGCGGGTCAGGGTGGTGGGCGGAGGTGATGGATGAGCCTGCCACAGCGTAGGCGTACTTCTGCCCTGCCTTCAAGCTCCGGCTGAACTTGATGAGGTGCATGTTGTTGTCCCACATTTCGTGGATGATGCGCGGCTCCTGCCCGTGCGGCTCCTCGAACAGAAAGCTGTTGCTGGCACAAAGCAGCAGCTTGCCAGTGGGGCTTTTGGCCGACGACGTGAGCAAACTCAGCGTGGTATGTGGTCGGTCGATTTCGTTGTAGTAGTTCTGCACATCGCGCAGGGCATCAGGGGCTTCCATCACACTGGCGGCCGTGAGAGCCACGTCCCTTTTGGCCGTGATGGACACATCGAGCAGCACCGTGAACGGCAAGTGGCGCAGGGCGTAATACGTGTAGCTGATGCTGGCTTTGTCTTGGTAGTCGAAAGTGGTGGTGAGTGAGGCACGCTGCATATCCAACTGCTGCCGGAAGTTGGTGGCATCCTGCGCATTGAGGCGGTGGCCGTCCACTTCCAGGTACATATTCAGCAGGTTGAAGCTGTTGAGGAAATTGCTGACCCGCCCCCGGCCGTACTGGTCGTAGGCCCCAGCCAGCACCACGTTCTTTACCTGAAACGGCACCGGCGCCGATACAATGCCCAGCATACCGTTGGCCACCGTCACGCCGTAATAGTTACTGGGTTCGATTTTATCGGCGGTGATGCGCCAGGGGTCGGGCGTTTGGGCAGTCAGAGGGTGAACACCAGCTAGCAGCCACACCAGTAAAGCAAGGGGCAGGCCGCACCGAAAGGAAGCAAGCATACGGACGCAAAGAAAAGATGACGGGCAACAGCCCAACTTGATGATTTTCAGCCAACAGATACTAGCCGACGGACGCAGCGGCGGCTTCCCAGGCCGTTTCCCAGTCTTCGGTGGGTGTGGCCTGAATGGCCAGAATACGTGCCTCAAAGGCTTCGTTGGGCACGAAGGAGCGGTTTTTTACCCGCGTTTTGTAGGCGTACACCGTATGGATGGAGTAGCCTAGCACCCGACTAATCTGCTCACTATCGGCAATGCCCAGCCGGATCAGCGCAAATATGCGTAACTCGGTGTTAAGCAATTGATCCTCTGATAGAACTATTCTATCCGCTTCCGCAAACAAAGCATTGAAGTCCGTCACGAAGTTAGGAAACAGCCGCACGAACACCGTGTCGAAGCCCTTGAACAGGTTAGTGCGCTCCTCTTTGATGTCAATGTCCTCAACCAAGCGTTGCGCCGTAGCAGCCTGCTTGGTTTTCAGCAGCGTACTGAGTTTGCGCTGCAAGTCTTCCAGCTGATTGACGTAGCGCGAAGAGTTGCTAAAGTAGTAACCAATGTACTCTTCCTTGATATGATTGGCTTCGTTTAGCCCCCGGTTCAGTTCTTGGAGCTTGGTGTTGAGCTGGTGCTGCGTGTAATTGGCTTCCTGTAGCTTGCTGTTGTTGACGTGCAACTCCTGGTTGGTGGTGGCTAGCAATTGCCCGGCTTTGCGCAGACGCCGCAGTTGCAGATAAATCACCAGCGCCAAGCCTAGCACCAATGCTGCCAACAACCCAATAGCCCAGGCCGAGCTGCGAGCCTGCTGCCGCTGGCTTTCCACCAAGCTTATCTTCTGCCCATCAATAAGAGCGGCAATCGACGACATTTGCAACTGCCGTTGGCGGGCACGATAGAACACCGCCATTTCCTTGGCCGCGTTGATATAGGTATAAGCCCGTTGCAGCTCGCCTTTCTGGTAGCAGTACGTTGAGACGCTGAAAAGGGCAATACCCTCCTTAGTGGCTGACCTGATATCATTTATAGCCGCTAACGTCATCAATTCTAGCGCCTTATCGTGCTGCCCGGCCCTTTCAAAAATCAAAGCCAACGAGCTGGCCGACATAGCCACTTGGTGCGGAGTCAAGGACAAGCCTTGCATTTGGTTATAAGCGGCAATACCGGCGCGCAAGTCGTTTTTCTGGCGGGCTTGAAATATCCGTTGGTTGAGGTAGATGTATGAACCAGCCGGTTCGTGCCGGGCCACCGTGTCGGCATAGGCGTAGGCTTTGGCTTTATAGAACGGCTGGAAGTAGCCATCTTGGTCGTATTCAGCTAGTTCTACAGATACGATACTGTAGACTTCATAATACTCGGCTTGGTATTGGGGCTCTAGCTGTCGAACATTGATGACTTCCAACGTATCGAAGGCATCTTTGAACAGACCAGCTGAGCGGAGGGTGTGCGCTAGTTTGGTACGGGCTGTTTGCAGCTTCGCCGGGTCGCGCAGTTGCCGGGCCAGCTTGTTGAGCTTCAGACTGTAAGCAAAGGCCGAGTCGTATTTAAACACCTGATACTCATCGCAAATCAGCAGCACCGCACTGAAACTGGCGGCTTTATCCTGCTGATTGGCGACCAGGGCAGCTTTCAGCCTGGTGAGGCGCTCAAGCCGCTGTTGGTCGTAGAGGTGCTGCTGGGTTAGGGTACGGTCAAGCACTTGCAGCAAGCTGTCTGTCCGCCCTCCCCAAGCCAAGGTTGGCAGCATCCACAGTAGCAAGCTGTAAATCCCAGAAAACCAAAATACTCTTGGCATAGGCAGCAACAACACGAACTGGATTAGTGAGTAGGCAATTACTAACTATTATTTAACACACAAGTTACCATTTTACTCTTGTTAAGCTCAACATAGCTTGGTCTGTTTCAAGCTCATGGGTAGCAAGGATAGCAAATCACTTTAGTAAGTGAGACCATAGAACATATCATATTTTGTTTTTCAGTTGATTTCTATCATTTGTTCTGAAGCCAGTATGATTGGTTATCTGAAATGTACTAGTTCAATAAAATTGTATCGAAACTCCAACCAACAGTGATTTGATAAGAGAATCTGAACAATAAAAGACACCTACATACTTAATAATAGCCTGATATTTTACAGCATATATTTAGATACAAAATACTGAAAATCAGTTGCTTAATTGTAGTATGTACTAATATTTTTTCTAATAAGGCCAATGCTGATTTCCAAAAGAAACGGTAAGCTGATTCTTTTGCTACATCTGATTCGCAAACGTTTGCGATACTAAGATACAGTGTCGATTGGTTTAGCCCTTCTATTGCCCATTAGTCATTCATCAAGGCACAGTAGAGTACTCAGTTATACTTCTCTTTTAGGCTTGAATGCGTGCATCGCTGAATTGCTATTAGCAGTGGCTCCCCGCTTTTTCTTTGTATGAAAAACCTGTATTGTCTATTATCTGCGTTATTGATGTTACTGCTGGCTGCCTGTCAGCAGGGCACCAAGACGGAAACTGCTGCCACCACGGCAGTTGGAGCCGGCGCAGATACCGAGGCAGTCAGCAAAAAGCCCGGCTGGTGGAAGGAAACAGTGGTATACCAACTCTATCCGCGCAGTTTCCAGGATAGCAACGGCGACGGAATAGGCGACTTAAAAGGTATTATTTCGCGTCTTGATTACTTGAAAAGTATCGGTGTGGGTACAGTTTGGCTGAACCCAATTTACGCCTCTCCTAACGACGACAACGGCTACGATATATCTGATTACCGGCAGATTATGCCGGAATTTGGCACCATGCAGGACTTCGACGCACTGCTCAAAGGCCTGCACCAGCGCGGCATCAAGCTGGTGATGGACTTGGTGGTCAATCATAGCTCCGACGAGCACGAATGGTTTAAACAGGCGCGCAACTCCCGCACCAGCCCGTACCGCGACTATTACTACTGGTGGCCCGCCGAAAAGGGCACGCCACCAGCGCGTTACAGCACTTTCGATGTGAAGCGCAACGCCTGGCAGTATGATTCGCTCACTAAGGCCTACTACCTGCACATCTTCTCGCGCAAGCAGCCCGACCTGAACTGGAACAATCCCAAGCTCCGCCAGGAGGTGCATAACATTATGCGCTTCTGGCTGGACAAGGGCATCGATGGTTTTCGGATGGACGCCTTCCAGTTTGTGGCCAAAGACCCCGCGTTTCCGCCCATGCCGGGCCTCAATGACCAGAACTTCGCCAATGCCTACAACCACGGCCCCCACCTGCATGAGTACCTCCAGGAAATCAACCGCGAGGTGCTTAGCAAGTACAACGTGATGAGCGTGGCCGAAGGCGCGGGCCGCAACGTCACGGAAGCCATGCTGTTCGTGGACCCCGCCCGCAAGGAATTGGACATGACCTACCACTTCGAAGGCACCGGTGTAGGCAGCAGCTCTGACACTTATCAGCTTACCGAACTCAAGCGCGTCTTCACGAAATGGGACAGCACGTTCGCCCAGAAAGGCTGGCAGGCTCTCGACCTGGGCAACCACGACCAGCCCCGGATGGTGAGCAAGTTCGGCGACGACCGGCCGGCCTTTCGCACCTACTCGGCGCAGCTGCTGAACACGTTTCTGCTGACCATGCGCGGCACACCCTATTGCTACAACGGCGACGAGCTGGGCATGACCAACATCCGGTTCGACAACATGGCCGACTACCGCGACGTGGCGGCACTCAACGGCTACGCACTGGTGCGCAGCCAGGGCGGCAACCAAGCCGCTTATATCAAGCAGCTCCAGCGCTTCTCGCGCGACAACAGCCGAACCCCTTTTCAGTGGAATGCCATCGCCAACGCGGGCTTCACCACTGGCACGCCCTGGCTGAAAATCAACCCCAACTACCTCACCATCAATCAGGCGGCGGAGGAAAAAGACTCCAGCTCGGTGCTGAACCACTTCCGCCGGGCCATCCAACTGCGCGACAAGCACAAAGTGCTGGTGTACGGCCAATACCGGCTGCTCGACCCGGCCAATCCTCACATCTACGCCTACACTCGCACCCAAGGCAACGACAAAGTGCTGGTGGCGCTCAACTTCTCTTCCGAGAAGCGCACCTGGGCCCTGCCCACCGGCTTGGTCCCGACTGGTACGCCTTGGCTCAACAACTACCCTACCACGCCCAGTGGCTCTTCCTTCGAGCTACAGCCCTGGCAGGCCGTGGTAATGCCGCTGCTGTAGAAATAACCACCCCTTCTATCCATTGCACTGATTTTCGTTCTTGCTCAGCCCGCTTTGTTGCTTACCTCGAAATCGTTTGCGTGAAGTCAATACAGCTACTGAACCCTTTCAACATTCCCATCTTTTCATTCTCCTTGTATGAGCTACAAACGGTACACTTCAACTGAGTACTCGCCAGTAAGAGTCGTTGCTGACAGGCCACATTGGCTGAAAGTGGCACTGGCTCCTATTGTCGTGATGAGCATGCTCCCCTCTCTGGGCCAAGCTCAAACCACTCGCCCGGTATCAGGCAAAGTGGTTGATGCACAGTCGGCGGGCCTGCCTGGTGTGACGGTGGTTGTGACGGGTACCACCGTAGGCGCCAGCACCAGCGGCGACGGTAGTTTCGAGCTGCAAGTGCCGGCTACGGCTACCACCCTCACGGTTTCCTACGTAGGCTACGCCTCGCAGCAAGTCAACATCACCGGCAAGTCGTCGGTGCAGGTGACGCTGAAAGAGGATGCGCAGTCGCTGAGCGAAGTAGTGGTAGTGGGCTACGGTACAGCGCGCAAGCAGGACGTAACCGGTGCCGTGGCCGTAATTGGTGAGAAGGACTTCAACAAGGGCACGTTCACGTCGCCGGACCAACTGCTGCAAGGCCGTGTGTCGGGGGTACAAGTGGGCAACAACAGCGGCCAGCCCGGCGGCCCGACTACCATCCGCATTCGAGGAAACTCGGCCGTAACAGGCTCAGGACAGCCACTTTATGTGGTAGACGGCGTACCCCTCGATGGCCGTACAGCACGGCCCGGTCTGGCCGCCTCAGCCGACGTGGGAGCGGGTGCCGACAGTAACCCGCTCAACTTCCTCAACCCCGATGATATTGAGACCTTTACGGTACTGAAAGATGCCTCGGCCACCGCTATTTACGGCTCTCGTGCTGCCTATGGGGTAGTGCTCATTACCACCAAAAAAGGCAACTCCGGCGCCCCCGTGC
Organism: Hymenobacter norwichensis DSM 15439; assembly: GCF_000420705.1. Taxonomy (GTDB): domain Bacteria; phylum Bacteroidota; class Bacteroidia; order Cytophagales; family Hymenobacteraceae; genus Hymenobacter; species Hymenobacter norwichensis. The sequence goes on along the minus strand of NZ_ATVL01000012.1, from coordinate 300,052 downwards.
TGAGCGTGGGTGTATCGGGTGGCTTCTCGAAGCTGCTGCGCCGGCCTGAGTTTCTCAACGCCAGCCAGTACCGGGAAGCCATTGGCTACTACGGAGCGCCGGCCAGCAACGATAAAGGCGGCGACGTAGACGCGCTAGACGAAATTCTGCGCACCGGCTACCTTCAGAACTACAACGTAGCCATGAGCGGCGGCGGCGAAACCGGCCGTTACCGTCTCTCACTCGGCTACCTCGACCAGGATGGTATCGTCAACAAAACCGGTTTCAAGAAGTACAGCGCCAATCTGTCCACCAACCTGCAATTTCTGGAAAGCAAAAAACTGGGCGTTGATGTGAACATTGCCACCAGCCAGTTCCGCGAACAGCTGGCCAACATCACCACCGACGCCGGCTTCCGGGGCAGCCTCATTGGGCAGGCCCTGCAATGGAACCCCACGCAGCCATTGCGCAACCCTGATGGCTCGCTCTTCATTCAGTCCGGCGACGTGGTGAACCCCCTCGCGGCCCAAGAGCTATACGACGATAACTCGCGGGTGAACACCATACTGGCCAGCATCGCGCCTTCGTATAAGTTCGCCGACTGGCTTAATTACCGGATGCTGCTGAGCGTGAACTATAACTCCGGCGAGCGACGCACGTCCATCAACCAGCGCCTGATCAACTACCCCGGTATTGAAAATCAGGGCTTTGCGAGCATTAGCAACAACGAACTGACCACGCAGCAAATGGTCCACACGCTGAACTTCAATAAAACCGTTGCTACCGACCTGAACCTGAATGCTGTGGTGGGCTACGAGTATACGAAGTTCATCAACTTGGGCTCCAGCATAAGCGCCTACGGCAACCCGGCTACGGGAGGCTTCGGAAACTTTGGCCTCGACTATACCAACTACATCCAGTCTTCGGCCACCGGCTCACGCACCATTTCATCGTTCAGGGACCCTAGTTCAGCGCTGCAATCCTTTTTTGGCCGGGCTATTTTCAACTACAAGGACCGCTACGTGCTGACCGGCACCCTGCGCCGCGACGAAAGCAGCAAGTTCGGCGCCAACGAGCGAGTAGGTTACTTCCCTTCGTTTGCCTTCGCCTGGGACCTGAGCCAGGAGTCCTTCTTCCCAGCGGAGAAGCTCACCCAACTCAAACTGCGGACCGGCTACGGCCTCACCGGCAACCAGGAATTCCCGGCGGGTGCCGCCCAGGACCGCTTCGAGATTCGCGACAACGGAGCACAGATCCCGCTTAACAGCCGTAACGAGAACTTGAAATGGCAGGCCGACCGCCAGTTCAACGTGGGCATCGACATTGGAGCGTTTGAGAACCGCCTCACCTTCACCGCGGACTATTTCAATAAAACCACCAGCGACATCCTGTTCCCAACTGTGCCGGGCCAGCCCGCGCCGCAGGTACAGGCCATCTTCTGGGACAACCTCGACGGTAAAATTGTGAACAAAGGGGTGGAAATGTCGTTGGGCACCACACTCGTGCGCAACGATAAGGTGGAGGTCGGCTTTAACGCCAACGCCACTTTCATCCGCAACGAAGTGAAAGACCTAGTTGGAGCCGACATTATAACCGGCGCTATCAACGGGCAGGGGTTGTCGGGGTCTACCTCGCAGCTTATCCGCAGCGGTTATCCACTGAACGCCTTCTTCCTGCCTCGCTACAACGGCCTGAATGAACAGGGCCTGTCGAACCCAGTAGACCTGGCAAACCTCGTTTATGCCGGCAGTCCTAACCCCCGTACGCTGCTGGGTTTGAGCGCCAATGCCCGCTACGGCAAACTTTCGTTGGTTGCCAACATGACCGGCGTATTCGGTCAGTACATCTACAACAACACGCTTAATGCAGTAGGCAACGTGGGGCAGATTGGGGCTGGCAAAAACATTGCCCTCTCCACCTTCGAGAACCCCATTAAGGAGTCGATTGGCAACCCGGCGGCAGCTACTACGCGCTACCTTGAGAAAGGCAACTACCTGAAAATGTCGAACTTGACGCTAGCCTACGCCTTCGGCAATGTGGGTAGCGTTGTGAAAGGGGCCCGCGTGTACATCACAGGTCAGAACCTGTTTGTGATTACCAAATACGATGGGTTTGATCCGGAAATCAACACGGTGAAGCGCAGTGCCAACCAGGTGCCTTCGGTTGGGATTGACTACCTGCCCTACCCTAGCGCCCGCACCTTCACGCTTGGTGTCAACTTCAACCTGTAATCTCTAACTTATTCCCACCATGAAATACGCTAAGATTGCCAGTGCCATTACGTTGCTGACTTTGTTGCAAGGTGCTACTAGCTGTGATGTTGATGAAACATTGCAAGGTCAGCTCTCCCTAGACCAAATTCCGCGCGGCGACCCGGCGGCCCTGCTCCAGGGGGTATACAACGCCCAGCGCGACCCTATTCAAGGCTGCGTGAGTGTATTTGCCCTCGAAGAAGTATCAACTGACGCGCGCATTATGCCCACCCGCGGGCCAGACTGGGACGACAACGGCAAGTGGCGGGCCCTATTCAACCACACCTGGGACCCCAACAACGAGCGGGTACGCGACACGTTCAACCAGCTGGAAGGTATCATCTTCGCTTCCACTGACCTGTTGCGCTTCGACCCCACGCAGCAGCAGCAAGCTGAATCCCGGTTTCTGCGGGCCTGGGCCACGTACCTCCTCCTCGACCTTTACGACCAAGTGCTGTACCGGGAGCCAGGCGAGCCGCTGAACGAGCCCGCCAAAGTGCGCCAAGGCTCTGAGGCGCTCAACTACATTGTGAGTGAGCTTACCGCCATTCAGAATAACCTGCCCGACGCTCCCGTTAGTAAAGCTACCAAGGATGCCGCTCGGGTGCTGCTGATGAAGTGCTACCTCAACAAAGGAGTGTACGCCAACCGGCAGTCGCCCACCTTCGCGGCGGCCGACATGAACCAAGTAATTGCACTGGCCGACCAGATTATCAATAGCAACAAGTACTCATTCACCACCAACTACTTCGACAACTTTGCGCCCAACAACGGTGCAATTGGCCGGGAAAACATCTTCACGCAGGAAAACACGTTCGGCAACAGCGGCCCCACGCGCGACTTCTGGAAGTTTATTTCGCACTACAACATGCGGCCTGTAGACGGCTACAATGGCCCGGCTACCACTGCTGGGTTCTACGACTTGTTTGAAGCAACCGACAAGCGCCGGGGAGTGGCGTACGATATCAGTGGCGGCCCCGCTAACCCCGGCCGCCGCATCAACGTGGGCTTCCTGGCTGGCCAGCAGTACAATCTCCTTACTGATGCTCCGCTCACTACCCGTGGCGGTGCTCCATTGTCTTTCACCAGGGATATCAACCTCTCCGAAACCGGTTCCGACCTCGAAGCCAAAGGCATTCGGCCCAACAAATATCCGGTTGACTATGTGAGCGAAGGCAAAGGTGGTAACGGGTGCGAAAATGACCACGTGACCTTCCGGCTAGCCGATGTGCTTCTGATGAAAGCCGAAGCTATTCTGCGCGGTGGCACGGCCACCAGCGCCGGCACGTACGGCGCTACCCCGTTGGCTATTGTTAACTCGGTACGCACTCATCCTTCGCGCGGTGCCAGCGCCCTGACCAACCTCACGCTGGACGTACTGCTCGATGAGCGGGGCCGGGAGCTATACGGCGAGTCGTGGCGGCGGCAGGATATGGTTCGGTTCGGCAAGTTTCTGCTAGCTCGCAAAGACAAGCCCCTGAGTGACCCAAAGTATTTGGTTTACCCAGTGCCGAAAAATCAGGTAGATATTAACCGGAACATCACTCAGAATCCTGGCTACTAATTGTAGCTTACTTGAACTACCTGACAGTAGCAGTTAGCCTATGGCTGGCTGCTACTGCTGGTACTAGGCAAAAGAGTAGCACTATATAGAAGCCTCTGCATTATTTATACCCCAGATTAGTGCTTGGCATCTTCCGGAAATAAAACGTTCGGCTCTTCGCCCTAGTGATAGTTGTTTTTTAGGTGAGTCGCTTCATCAAGCAGTCCGATACAAGCAACTGATTATGAGCTAAGAATACTCAGTACTCATGTGTGCGCTAGGTGTATAAGTACCCACTCACCACAAGGTTAAATCACAACAATAACTAAGAAAAAGCTTGCATTGGCAGAGCAAGCAACGATACCTTGGGTAACTCAACTGCTGCATCCACACACATTTTAAGTTGTCTTCTTGATTGTAAGGGCTTTTAAAACAGGCTACAACTGCCTGCTACAGCCTACTGCCACTTACAGCACAACTTCTCTCTCTTCCACCCTTTCCGCCTTATGACCTCCCGCCGTTCCTTTGCCAAGTCCGCCGCTCTTTTTTCTGCGGGGGTACTGACCTCGCCTGCTCTCTTCGCCAAAGGCCAAACGGATATTGGCTTGCAGCTCTACACCCTGCGCGACGCCATGCAGAAAGACCCCATGGGCACACTGGTTCGCGTAGCTAAGATGGGCTATACTACGGTGGAAGGAGCTACCTACACCGGTAGCGGTTTGTTCTACGGCATGGCACCCGCGGCCTTTGCTAAGGAACTGAAAAAGACAGGCCTGACCATGCCAAGCAGCCATTATCGGCTGGGCGAAGAACTATACGAAGGCAAAGCCACGGAAGGCACCATGCTGCACGGTTGGGACAAAGCCGTGGACGATGCCGCGCAAGTGGGCGTGAAATACATGGTGTGCGCCTACCTCTCGGAATCCGAGCGGGGTGGCCTCGACCACTATAAGTACGTAGCTGACCAACTCAACAAGGCCGGTGAGCGGTGCAAGAAGGCTGGCATTCAGCTTTGCTACCACAACCACGACTTCGAGTTTATGGCGCAGGATGGCAAAATGCCTTACGACCTGCTGCTAACCACCGACAAGGAACTGGTAAAGATGGAGCTAGACCTGTATTGGGCCACCAAAGCCGGCCAAGACCCAGTGGAGCTGTTCAAGAAGCACCCCGGCCGCTTCCCGCTGTGGCATGTCAAGGATATGGACAAAACGCCCGCCCGTAACTTCACTGAAGTCGGCAATGGCTCCATTGACTTCAAACGCATTTTCGCGCAGAGCAAGCTCTCAGGCATGAAGTACTTCTTCGTGGAGCAAGACCAAACGCCCGGCTCCCCTTTCGACAGCATCCAGAAGAGCATCACGCATATCAAGCGGACGTTGGTATAGCCTGCTGGCACCACGGCCCTACCCTATCTTTCCTAATCCCACCGTATTTCATGGAAAAGAACACGTATGACGCCATCGTCATTGGCTCCGGCATTTCGGGCGGCATGGCGGCTAAAGAGCTGACCGAGAAAGGCCTGAAGACCATTATGCTGGAGCGGGGCCGCAACATAGAACACGTCAAAGACTACGTGAATGCCAACAAAAACCCGTGGGAGTTACCTCACCGGGGCGGCAAAACGCAGCAGATGATCAAGGACTATCCGGTGCTCGGGCGCGACTACACGCTGAATGAGAGCAACCTGGATTACTGGGTCAATGAAAAGGAAAGCCCTTATAAGGAAGACAAGCCCTTCGACTGGTTCCGGGGCTACCACGTGGGTGGCCGCTCCCTGATGTGGGGCCGCCAGTCGTACCGCTTGAGCGACTACGACTTCACGGCCAACGCCAAGGACGGTATTGCCGTGGACTGGCCAATTCGCTACGAGGACCTAGCTCCGTGGTACAGCCGCGTAGAGAAGTTTGCTGGTATCAGTGGCTCGCGTGAGAACCTGCCTCAGCTGCCCGATGGCGATTTTATGCCACCTATGGAAATGAACGTGGTGGAGAAGGACGTGGCGGCCCGCATCAAGAAAAACTACGAGCACCGCCGCATGATTATCGGGCGGACGGCCAATATCACCCAGCCGCATAACAACCGCGTGAACTGCCAGTACCGCAACAAATGCTGGCTGGGCTGCCCATTTGGGGCGTACTTCAGCACGCAGTCGGCTACACTGCCGGCGGCCGTTGCTACCGGCAACCTTACGTTGCGGCCGTTTTCCATCGTTACCAAAATCCTCTACGACAAGGACACCAAGCGTGCCAAGGGCGTGGAAGTGCTGGACGCGGAAACCAACCAAACCTACGAGTACTTCGCCAAGGTGATTTTCCTGAACGCCTCGGCGCTCAACTCAGCGTGGGTGTTGATGAACTCGGCTACCGACGTGTGGCCCGAGGGCCTGGGCAGCAGCAGCGGCGAACTAGGCCACAACCTAATGGACCACCACTTTCGGGCGGGTGCACACGGCGACATGCCGGGCTACGAAGACAAATACGTGTACGGCCGCCGTGCCAACGGCATCTACATTCCGCGCTACCGCAACCTGTTCGGCGACAAGCGCGACTACATCCGGGGCTTCGGCTACCAGGGCAGCGCCGGCCGCGAAGGCTGGAGCCGCGACATTGCCGAAATGAGCATCGGCGGCGACTACAAGGACGCCCTGACCGAACCCGGTAAGTGGACGATGGGCATCACCGGCTTCGGCGAAACCCTACCCTACCACGACAATCGCACTTACCTCTCGAAAACCGACAAGGACAAGTGGGGCCTGCCAATTCTGGTAATGGATGCTACCATCCGCGAAAACGAGCAGAAAATGCGCATCGACATGATGGAAGATGCCAAGGAGATGCTGGAAAAAGCCGGCCTCGAAAACGTGAAGACCTACAACAACGGCTACGTGTTGGGTGGCGGTATTCATGAAATGGGCACCGCTCGCATGGGCCGCGACCCCAAAACCTCGGTGCTCAACAAGCACAACCAAGTGTGGGACGCCCCGAACGTGTACGTAACCGATGGTGCGGCCATGACTTCAGCCGCTTGCCAGAATCCTTCGCTCACTTATATGGCCCTCACGGCCCGCGCCGTGGATCATGCCGTGAGCGAAATGAAAAAGCAAAACATCTAACCTTGCCGACCATGAATAGAAGAGACGCAATGGCCCGGGTGGCCCTCATCATGGGCGGTGCCCTCATCAGCGGCGACTATCTGCTGAGCGGCTGCACCACCGATACCGACAACAAAAAGGAAACCGCCAAAACAAAATCGGCAGATAAGGCCCCACCTAAGCTGGCTGAAGTACTGGACGCCAAGCAAATCAGCTTTATGAACGAGGTGGGCGAAACGATTCTGCCCGCCACTAAAACGCCCGGCGCTAAGGCTGCCGATGTAGGCAGCTTTATGGCCGTGATGGTGCGCGACTGCTACACGCCCAAGGACCAGAAAATCTTTATTGAAGGCCTCACCAAACTCGATGAGGCAGCCAAAAAGCAAGGCGGCAAAGACTTCCTGTCCTTGGACGCCGCCCAGCGTACCAAGTTGCTTACCGCCCTCGACGCCGAGCAGAAGCAGTACAGCAAAACCAAAACACTGGAGCAGCCCAACCACTACTTCCGCATGTTCAAGGAGCTGACGCTACTCGGCTTTTTCACCTCCGAGCCGGGCGCCACCAAGGCCCTCCGCTATAACCCCGTACCCGGCAAATACGACGGCGATGTACCGTATAAGAAAGGCGACCGTGCCTGGGCTACCACTTAGCCTCCTGCGAAGGCTGCTGGCTATTGAACCACTTCTGTAGAAACGAAGTAGAAAAGCTAATAGCCAGCAGCTGACAGCTGTCTAAAAGGGCTGAATAACCACAACACGTACCGCATGAAATTACGATTGGGCATGATTGGTGGGGGGCAGGGCTCCTTCATTGGAGCGGTGCACCGCATAGCGGCCTCCCTGGATGGCCTATACGAACTGGTAGCCGGTGCCTTCAGCAGCAACCCCGACACTTCCCGGGCCACCGGCCAAGAGCTTGGCTTAGCCCCCGACCGAGTGTATGCGTCCTACCAAGAGCTGGTGGAGCAAGAAGCTCAGCGGCCGGCAAATGAGCGGGTCCAGGTTATCAGCATTGTGACGCCCAACCACTTGCACTTCGCGCCCGCCAAGCTGGCTTTGGAACATGGCTTCGATGTTGTGCTGGACAAGCCGATGACGTTTTCGTTGGCCGAAGCGCAGGAACTGGCCGACGTGCTGAAATCCACTGGCCGCAAGCTGTGCCTGACGCATACCTACACCGGTTACCCCATCCTTAAGGAGGCCCGCCATCTGGTAGCTTCTGGGGCGCTGGGTACAGTGCGCAAAGTGTACGTGGAGTATCCGCAGGGCTGGTTGAGTACGCCCGAGGAAAGCGGCGAGAACAAGCAGGCTGCCTGGCGCACCGACCCCGCCCGTAGCGGCATAGCCGGTGCCATGGGCGACATTGGCACCCACGCTTTCAACCTGCTCGAATATGTGAGCGGCCTGCACGTAACGGAACTATGCGCCGACATCAACACCGTAGTGCCCAACCGTCGCCTCGATGACGACGGGGCTGTGCTACTCAAGCTCGGCGACGCAGCTAGTGGCGTACTGGTAGCTACTCAGGTGGCGGCCGGCGAGGAAAACAACCTGCGCCTGCGCATCTATGGCGAGAAAGGCGGCCTCGACTGGCAGCAGGCCGACGCCAACACGCTGCTGGTGAAATGGCTGGACCGCCCCGCCGAAGTGCGCCGTACGGGCGCAGCCTACCTCAGCGCCGCCGCCCGCCACAACAGCCGCATCCCACCAGGCCACCCCGAGGGTTACCTGGAGGCCTTCGCCAACCTCTACCGCAACTTCGCCCTGACATTATTGGCGGAGCAGGGCGGCCCATCGGCTCCACCCGAAGCCCAGGATTACCCAAGCATCGAGGAAGGATTGCGGGGCATGGCTTTCATTGAAAACGTTATTGCCTCGGGCCAGTCTGAGCGGAAGTGGACCAAATTCACCGTGTAAAAGCGTATGAAAACCATCAAAGGACCGGGCATTTTTCTGGCGCAGTTCATCGGCGACCAAGCCCCCTTCAACAACCTGGAAAGCATCTGCGCCTGGGCTAGCAGCCAAGGCTACAAAGGCGTGCAGCTGCCTACCACTGACAGCCGCTTCATCGACCTCAAACTAGCCGCCGAAAGCCAAACCTACGCCGACGAGCTGAAAGGCAAAGTGCAGGCCGCTGGCCTGGAAATCACCGAGCTGTCGACGCATTTGCAGGGACAGTTGGTGGCCGTGAATCCGGTGTATGACCAACTGTTTGATGGGTTTGCGCCCGAAGCCGTACGCGGCAACCCCGTTGCTCGCCAGCAATGGGCGGTGCAGCAACTTACGTATGCCGCTAAGGCCTCGCGGCGACTGGGTCTCACAGCACACGCCACGTTCAGCGGGGCGTTGCTGTGGCCCTACATGTATCCGTGGCCCCAGCGCCCTGCTGGGCTGGTTGATGATGGTTTTGCCGAGCTAGGCCGGCGCTGGCGGCCTATTCTGGATGAGTTTGATGCTTGTGGGGTAGATGTGTGCTACGAAATCCACGCTGGCGAAGACCTGCACGATGGCATCAGCTACGAGCGGTTCCTGACGGAAGTGAACGACCATCCGCGCGCTTGCCTGCTTTACGACCCCTCGCACTTCGTGCTGCAGTGCCTGGATTACCTGGAGTACATCGACATCTACCACGAGCGGATTCGGGCGTTTCACGTCAAGGATGCTGAGTTCAACCCCAGCGGGCGGCAGGGCGTGTACGGCGGCTACCAAGACTGGGTGAATCGCGCCGGCCGCTTCCGCTCCCTCGGGGATGGGCAGGTTGATTTCAAGGCCATTTTCAGCAAAATGGCGCAGTACGACTACCCTGGCTGGGCTGTGCTGGAGTGGGAATGCGCCCTCAAACATCCCGAAGACGGTGCCCGCGAAGGTGCCCCATTCATTCAGAACCACATCATTCACGTCACCGATAAGGCCTTCGACGATTTTGCCGCTTCCGGCATCGACCAATCCCTTAACCAGAAGATCCTCGGTCTTTAATTACCACCTTCCATGAAAAAGGCGTTTCTTTTCCTGCTGTGCGGGCCCCTGCTCTTCTCCTGTGGCTCCGACTCCGATACCAAAAAGGCGAAAGAAGAATACACTCTGGCTGAAGCAACCGAGCCACCCCAGGACAGCGTTACGAACTCCAACCTCAGCGCCGTAGCCCGGCAGCCGCAGGTGGACACCAACGCCACCAAAATCGGCACGACGCCCGTGGGCACCCCGTCGGAAACCGGGGCCAAGCTGATTGCCGCCTCTGACTGCGCCAGCTGCCACCGCGAAAACGAGAAGCTGATTGGTCCTGCTTATCAGGACGTTGCCAAGAAATACCCCAACACGGTTGCCAACGTGAACATGCTGGCCAAGAAAATCATCACCGGTGGCAAAGGCAACTGGGGAGAAATCCCGATGACACCCCACCCCGCCCTCTCCGAAAAGGACACGCAGGAAATGGCTCGCTATATCCTGGCGCTGAAGTAGAGTCTTCTGTCATTCCGACGCTCGACTACGTACCCCTCCCCTATACTTCCAACCCCACCTGCTTATGACTGCTTCTATCCGTATCAAGCTGTCCATCATGATGTTCCTGGAGTTTTTCATCTGGGGCGCATGGTTCGTGACGCTGGGCACGTACCTGCTGCGCAACCTGGGCGCCTCGGGTACCCAAGTGGGCGTGGCCTTCCTGACGCAGTCTATCGGGGCCATTGTAGCGCCCTTTATCATCGGCCTGATTGCCGACCGTTTTTTCTCGGCGCAGAAGATTTTGGGGGTGCTGCACTTGGCGGGCGCGCTGCTGCTCTGGCGGGCTTCTTCGGCCCCAGACTTCGGCAGCTTCTACCCCAACATCCTCACCTACATGGTGTTGTACATGCCCACGCTGGCGTTGGTTAATTCCATTAGCTTCCGGCAGATGCAGAATCCGCAGAAAGAGTTTGCGCCGATTCGGGTACTGGGCACGCTAGGCTGGATTGTAGCGGGCCTCACCATTGGCTGGCTGAATTGGGAACAGACCAACAGCCTACAGGCCACCTTCCTGATGGCTGCTGGGGCTTCGGCATTGCTGGGCGTGTTCAGCTTTACGCTGCCCGCCACGCCGCCCGTCAAGCAAGGTACCTCAACTTCGATTGGTGACCTGCTCGGCCTCGATGCCATTGGCTTGCTGCGCAACCGCTCCTACCTGATCTTCTTCCTGGCGTCCATTGCCATCTGCATCCCACTGGCCTTCTATTACGGCTTCACCAATCCCTTCCTCAACGAAGTGGGCATGAAGTCGGCGGCGGGCGTACAGAGCTTGGGACAGGTATCGGAGTTGCTGTTTATGCTGGCTATTCCGCTGTTTTTCAGCAAGCTGGGCGTGAAGAAGATGCTGGCTATTGGCATGGCCGCCTGGGTGTTGCGCTACGTATTCTTCGCGTACGGCGACGGCCTCGGCAACTATTGGATGCTGATTGCCGGCATTGTGCTGCACGGCGTCTGCTACGACTTCTTCTTCGTAACGGGCCAGATTTACACCGACAATCTGGCCGGGGAACGGTTCAAAAGCTCGGCCCAAGGCTTCATCACGCTGGCCACCTACGGTGTGGGCATGCTGATTGGCACCTTGCTATCGGGCCGCATTTTCGATGCGTACCAGACCACCCCTACCACCCACGACTGGCGCATGATCTGGCTGATTCCAGCCGGTATTGCGGTGGCGGTGCTGCTGGCGTTCCTGGCGTTTTTCCGGGACCAAAAGGAGCCACAAACCGCGCCCGCAGAAGCTATTCAGGACCCAGCCACTCCTTTATCACAAGCTGTTTAACTTTCCGCATGACAAATTGGAATCGTCGATCAGCCTTGAAGGGCATGGTAACTGGGGCCGTGGCGGCCACCACGCTGGGCGTATCGGCAGCAAGCGCCTCGGATGAAACACAAGTAATTCGCGCTATGCCCTTGAAAAACAATATCAAACATTCGGTATGCCGCTGGTGCTTCGGGAAGATGTCAGTAGAGGAACTGTGCGTTGCTGCCAAAGGCATGGGCATCAAAGGCATTGACCTGGTAGGTCCGGCCGACTGGCCCACGCTCAAAAAGCACGGGCTGGATTCGCCCATGTGCAACGGCGCCGAAATCAACCTCACCGACGGCTTCAACGACCCCAAGTTTCATGCGCAGCTGCAAAAGCAGTACGCCGACATGATTCCGAAAGTGGCCCAAGCCGGCTACACCAACCTGATTTGCTTTAGCGGCAACCGCCGGGGCATGTCGGACGAAACCGGCTGGAAAAACTGCGTGGAGGGTCTGAAACCGCTCATGCCGTTGGCCGCCAAGCACAAAGTGGTGCTGGTAATGGAACTGCTCAACAGCAAAATCGACCACAAAGACTACCAGTGCGACCGGACGTGGTGGGGCGCGGAACTAGCCAAAAAGCTGGGCTCCGAGAACTTCAAGCTGCTCTACGATATCTACCACATGCAGATCGACGAAGGCGACGTCATCCGTAACCTCAGCGAGTACCACCCCTACATTGCCCACTACCACACGGCCGGCGTGCCAGGCCGCCACGAGCTAGACGACGCGCAGGAGCTGAACTACCCTGCTATTATGCGGGCCATTGTAAAAACCGGCTTCAAAGGCTTCGTAGCCCAGGAATTCATCCCGCGCCAACCCGACGGCCTCGCCTCGTTGCGCCAAGCCGTGCAGCTCTGCGACGTGTAGACACTACCTGCGCCGCCTCTTTTTTCTTCGCTCCCTAGCCTCTCCCACCATGAAATCCGCTGTCTTTGCTCTTTCTTCGCTCCTAAGCTTTTCCGCCATGGCGCAAACCCCACAAACCGGCAAACCCGAGGATACGGAGGTCTGGAAACCCGTTCCGAAAGTGGTAACCGCCACTGGCGTTTTCACCCCGCCGCCCTCCGACGCGGTAGTGCTTTTCAACGGCAAAGACCTCAGCCAGTGGGTATCGGTAGAGGACCGCAACAAGCCCGCCGGCTGGAAAGTGGCCGATGGGCTACTAACGGTGGACAAGAAGACCGGCAACATCGAAACCAAGCAGAAATTCACCAACTACCAGCTGCACCTAGAGTGGCGAGTGCCGGCCACCATTGCGGGCACCGGGCAGGTACGCGGCAACAGCGGCGTGTTTCTAGCCTCATTGGGCAAAGGTGACCTAGGCTATGAGTTGCAGATTCTGGACTCCTATCAGAACGCCACCTACGTAAACGGCATGGCCGGCAGCATCTACAAGCAGCTCATTCCACTGGCCAATCCCACCCAGAAACCTGGCCAGTGGCAATCATACGACGTAGCCTGGACGGCACCCACCTTCAACGCTGATGGTACGTTGCTGACACCGGCCCGCGTGACGGTGTTTTTCAATGGGGTGCTGGTGCAGAACAACGTACAGCTTAAAGGCGCCACCCTCTACATCGGCGCACCCAGTTACCAGGCCCATGGCCCCTCTCCTATCAAGCTCCAGTCGCACGGCGACCCAAGTGAGCCTATCAGCTACCGCAACATCTGGGTGCGGGAATTATAGGCGACGTACTGACTCCAGCTGTTCTGGGCTGAGCTAGCGACGTGTGGGTTTAGTAGCTGGCTTCACTTTGTCGGTACTAATACTCCCTGCGGCTAAGCTATTCAGATACTCTTCGAGTTGAGTGTAGCCACTAGGCGTGGTGCCGTTGCGGTCGGCAGCGTTGTCGGGGTTTAAGCTATGCGCTTTTTCCCAAGCATCCGGCATCCCATCATGGTCGGTGTCCGTGGGCGCGGGGCCACCTTTGTACTCAGGCCATCCTCCTACATCAGCTTGCGAGTCGATGATACCTTGGTGCAGACCGTAGGTGGCACTGCCGCCAGGGCTGCTACCGGTAGCCTTGCCGGTGCGAGTTTCCTGCACAATGCGTGCATCCACGGCATCGCGCACGGGTACGGTGGCCCCGGCACCGGCCAGCACCGCCCGATACGCGGCCTCGGCCGTTTCAGTAGTGATGGGCGCTAAATTAGGCGTGAGGGCGGCTTGCCGGAAGCGGGCAAAATTCACGGCTGTGGCCGGGTAGTAGTGTAGCCGGATACCCTTCCAGTTGTCGGCCGTGACTTTGGGGTAGCCCGCATCATAGTTGCCAGCGGCATACACGGTGCCTACGGGCTTGTCGGGGTTGAAAGCATCGTACGTCTGATAGACGTCGAAGATGACGGCGGCGCGGGCAGCGGGGGTGGCCGGACCGCCTTTATAGTAGTTGTTTACCATGTTGAGCTGTGCTGTACCGCCCTTAATGTTCAACTCGTTGCCATAGGCCGCATTCATGTCGCCCCAGTTGTAAATCACGTTGTTGCGGTAGTCCACTACGGCCGTGGTATCGTGGGCGCGGGCGCCGTTGAAGCGGATGGCGCGGCTGTGGTGGTGCGCAACCAGGTTGTGGTGGTAGGAGGCGTACTGCCCGCCCCATACCCCCCCGTAACCGTGGTCACCTTTCCCATTGAACGACGAGTTCAAACTCTCGCTCACCACACACCACTGCACCGTCGAGTACTTATTGTCGTAGAACGTCGCCGCTTCTTCAATCGACCAGCTCATGGAGCAGTGGTCCACAATGAAGTTCTGGCAGTTCTCTAGGTTCAGGCCATACACCCCCGATGTGTTGGCTCCCGATAGATTACCGGGCCGGGAACGGAGGTAACGCACAATGATATTGCTGCCGTGCAACTTGAAGGTGTAGTTTTTCAGGCAGATACCGTCGCCGGGTGCCGTCTGGCCGGCAATGGTAACGTTGGAGCGGTTGGGCTTAAGTGTCGATTTCAGCTCGATAATGCCGCCCACCCGAAACACGATGGTTAGCGGCTCACCAGGAAACTGCGTAAACGCGTCGCGGAAGCTGCCCGGCCCGGCGTCGTTGAGATTGGTGACTTCCACTACCTGCCCGCCCCTGCCGCCGGTAGCCAACCGGCCAAAGCCCTCAGCACCCGGAAAGGCCACAAGTTGTGCATGCGCCGGAACAGCTACTGAAGCGCCCAAAAACACCCAGAAAGGAACGATACAGCGGGTACGTGTGCGGGCTGAGAACATAAAGATGTGTACTGATCAAGAAAGCGTTTGCTACAGCATTGCCATACGTAGCTTGCTTGCTAAACTATAGTAGAAACCAAAGTTTGCAGAAGCACTGAATGGCCCAGCAATTTCTCTCATAAACTTACCCTCATAGGTATAGCATCTTAGCTGCTTTGTGCCCCCAATTACCACATGCATAATCCCAACCAACAAACACTGGGGTTACGGCATGCAAACCAGGTTATGATAATCCCTTTAAGGCTACTCTTCCTTCCTCGTCTTGTTGAATGTGCCCAGTGCTACCGGCCACTGTAACGAAACTGAATAGCCTTAGCAGAGAGCAAACCGGGACGCCGCAGCACACGGGCGAATCATTGGTTCTACCAGAATATGCGCAGGTTTAGCGGCGACAACTAACTGCAATGCCTGCGTTCAAGGCTGAGGCAAAAACAGAAGGCTACCCTGAATCAAGGAGGAAAAAGCGGTAGCTGCATCCTCCTCACTGTCCACTCAACATCAGCACAGAAAGAGCTTCTCCTGCACCAACCAGCCCGACGCAGCACCGATGTAACGCCGCGGAAGATAGCACACTATGAGGGGCTAGCGTATCGCTAAACAACTGAACGTAGCCCGCCAGCAACTCCTGTTGCATCGCACTCATTTCTTCGCTGCCCGACAAGGCCGCCTTTACGGCCTGCCATTCTCCTGCCGTGTCCACCGAGCAGTGAATATAGGCTTTTGCGAGTACGTCCGCCGTATCACGCAAATTTTGCTGTACACGCATTAGTGCTTCTTGCAATGCTTGTAGCTGCTGCTCATCCAGTAATTTATAGAGCGCATTCAGTAGCCCCAAACGAGTACTGAAATGCTCGTAGGGAATGGGCTTCGAGACACCAGCTCGGATTGCTAAGTAACCTAGTGTTAGGCGGTCAGCACCTTTCTTTTGAATTACAAATATCTCATTATCAAGCAGTTTTACCTACACTCTGCCTTTGATAATCTACCAGCACTGCGCTGAGGGATTTTTGCATCCGAAGCGTGAACCATATTCAGGTTATCTGATTCCGATAACAACTAATATACCTACCAAAAGTAAGTTACTTTTGGTAACTTACCTGCAGTAGCTTATGTTTGTCAAAAATATTCATTAACCACTTGCATCATTATGACACAACAACCCATTCTTGTAGTTGGTGGCTCTGGTATCGTTGGCCGCTGGGTAGCTCGCCTCCTGCACGACGCACATCCTGAGATACCCTTACTACTAGGCGGCCGCGACCTTGCAAAAGCGCAAGAAGCCGCAGCCGCAGTACCAAGTGCCGAAGGCATTGCACTTAATCTCGCCGCCGAAGACTTAGGCTTGGGTCAACGCTCAGTGAGTGCTGTGGTTGTCTTATTTACGGACCATCGCCTTGCTGCGCTTCGGTTTGCTCAGACCCGCGGCATCCCACACCTAAGCATCTCGGCGGGCATCTCCGAGATGGGACCCGAGGTAGCGGCTTATGTGCACCAGCCGCAGGCTGCCCCTGTTGTATTGGGCACAGAATGGCTGGTCGGCGCTACCACTATTCCCACGCTGAAATTCGCCCAAGTATTCGGCCGGGTCCACTCCATCACGATTGGGGCGTTGCTGGATGAGCAAGACGTTACGGGCCCAGCCGGCTACACTGACTTTGAGCGCCAAAACAAGATTATGCCCGCAGCGCTTGTCCGGCGCGATGGAGCCTTTGTCTGGCAAATGGACGAGGCCAACACCACCATTCGCGCTGTGGATGGCACCGAGCAAAAAGCTGATACGTTTTCCTTCTATGACGTCCTCGGCCTGGCCACGGCGACTGGTGCGCCGAATGTGCAGTTTAAGCTGGCGTTTGGCATCAGTTCTTCCCGCCGTCAAGGCAAGCCGATGTCCACGGAAATACTCATCGACCTTGCTGGGGAAGACCACGCAGGGCAGCCGCTACACACCCGACACGCGGTAGTGCATCCGCAAGGACAAATGCCGCTGACGGGCCTAGGCATTACTCTGCTGTTGGAGCGGTTGCTCGGGCTAGACGGCCGGCCGGCGGTCCAGCCTGGGCTTTATTTCCCGTACCAGCTCCTAGAGCCCAGCACGTATTTAACCCGCTTTCAGCAGATTGGTGGCCAAATATTGACGCTAGAGGTAGCGCCGGAGTAGGAATTGTCTCAACCATTCCTTTGCCCCTAACCCAATAACGACTTTAGTGGAGTGTCACCTCTTTCTATTCCGCCAACAACAATTTCCTCCACATCTACTCGTCGCACTCAGTGCCGTGGCTAAGCATTGGAGATTTAGCAAGTTCTCGACTGCTCTCGCGTGGCAATTGATCAACCTGCCCGCGATTCCGCTTTGCTTTACAAATCATCCTGGCCCGCCGAAACAATGACGCTTCTCACGGCGCTGACTGGGCTGCCAGCAGAGTTACCCTTGCTACATCAGCCCTAGAAGCTGCTGACCCCAAAGACGGATTGACCAGCTTCTAGGGCTGTTTAATTGTTTGTTCGGCAGTAATTTTCACATACTGCGCACCCCCCATACCTTTAATAATCTAATACCCGTTTTCGCTAGGTGTCGCGCTGAATATGTTGCAAATGACCTATTTGGACTATTTGACTGAGCTATTAGGAAAGCTACTGACTCGTTCAACTTCAATTAAAGCACGGCGTACATCAATTAAGTACAAAATTTTACTATACTGGATTGCACTCGGAATAAAAATTTGGATTTCTAAAAAACCCTGCATTACATTTGCAATATCAATTCTTTCCAATAAAGTAAAGGATTGTTTTTATACAGAGGCGCGGAGAGACAGGCTCGATGAACCGCCGACAACCCCCGGAACATCCGGAACGGTGCCAAGTCCTGACCATATAAAAACAACATTGCCGTGAGCACCTTCACCTTTCTTGCCGCCCCATCTGCCACTTGTGCTGCTTTGTCGCAGGCTTGTTGTGGCTTGCTGCGTCCGACTGTCTGTATGCGGATGACAGGTATGAGCTGCTAAGGACCGGGTATTCCCTTCTCTCCTTCTTGTTTGCTTAGGTAACCGCAGGCTATAGCACGCCTGGCAATTACCCTGCGCATGGACACCTGTATGTCCTGCCGGCTTTGCGCTGCCCGTTCCAACGAGCTGCCTGCACAATAGCCAAATGCTTTTTAGCATCATCACCTATCCTTTTTACTGCTGGTTTTCATCGAGTTACTCGTTGGATTATACCCACCTGTGTGCCTTTTGGGCCGTGAAATGGGAACGGGAGTTAGTCGCGACTCAGTGAAAATGCGGCTGCCAGTATTGCTTTCCTGATGCGCCATCGCGCACGGAGTTCATTCGCCACTACACTCATTTTTCATATGAAATTATCTACTCTTGGGGCGGTGCCCATGGCTTTGCTGAGCCTAGCCAGCACGAGTTTAGCTCAAACCACTCTCGTACAAACCGTGACGGGTACCATCCTCGATGCCGCCGACCGCACTCCATTGCCAGGTGTTACGGTGGTAGTGAAAGGCACCACGGTAGGCGCTTCTTCGGACTCCAACGGCCAGTTCACGCTGAACCTACCGGCGGGCAATAACACGTTGGTAATTAGCGCCGTGGGCTACGTAAGCCAGACGGCAACTGCCACGTCGGGCACCGTGAGCGTTGCGTTGAAATCCGACGTGAAGCAGCTCTCGGAAGTGGTAGTGACGGGTTACAGCGAGCAGAACCGCAAAACCCTGACCAGCGCCATTAGCTCGGTGAAGGGCGACGACTTGCGCGACATTCCGGCGGCCAGCCCCGACCAACTCTTGCAGGGCAAAGCGCCGGGCGTGCAGGTATCGGCCAACTCGGGCGTGCCGGGCGGGGGCGTGTTTATCCGCATCCGGGGCAGCAACTCCGTGAATGCCAGCAACGACCCGCTGTACGTGGTGGATGGGGTGTTTATCAACAACAGCAACCTGATTGCAACGGGCCTCGGCAACCAAGTGGCGTCCAATCCGCTGGCCGATTTGAACCCGCAGGATATCGAGAGCATGGAAATCCTAAAGGACGCCAATGCTACGGCCATTTACGGCTCGCGCGGCGCCAACGGGGTGGTGCTGATTCGGACCAAGCGCGGCAAATCTGGCGACAAAACCCGCATCACCTTCAACACTTACCACGCCGTTTCGAAAGCGCCCAAAGAGTTTGATTTGGTAACTGGTTCGGAGCTGGCAACGCTGGAAAACGAGCGGTTTCTGAATGACGGCGGCAACCCGGCGTTGCTGCCGTACCGCTCGGTAGCGTCGGGTGGTCGTGGCCTGCCGGAAGAGCAGCAAACCTACGACCGGCTGAAGGACGTGTTCCGCACGGCCCAAACCCAGAGCTACGAGTTGTCGGCGGCCGGGGGCTCCGAGAAAACGCAGTTCTATATCGGAGCAGGCTATTTCAAGCAGGAAGCCATTGCCCGACCCACTGATTTCGACCGATTCAGCTTGCGCGTCAACCTCGATAACTCGGTGAGTGACAAGCTGCGCATTGGAACGAGCACCGCCCTGACGCGCACGCACCGCAACGTGAGCAGCAACGACAACAACCCGGTGGGCGTCATCAACTCGGCGTTATATCCGCGCACCAATCTGCCGGTATACAACCCCGATGGCTCGTACGCCAAGTATGGCTCCTTCGACAACCACCAGGCCCTCATCGACAACCTCAACAACGACGCGGTGGGCACCCGCGGCATCTCGAACGTGTACGGCGAGTACCGTTTGCGCAAGAACCTAACCTTGCGCAGCAGTTGGAGCATCGACTTCAATGAGATGTACGAAAACAACTTCAACAACACGTTGATTCTGGCCGGGCAGCCGCGCGGCACCGCCACTTCCTACCTCTCGCGTGACATCACCTTGCTCAACGAGCAGACCCTGAACTACAGCGTGGATTTCGGGGAAACCCATTCGTTGCAGGCACTGGTGGGCAATACCATCCAGAAAAACACCTTCCAGCGCACCTCTCTGTTCGGCCAGCAGTTCCCGAGCAACGAGCTAACCAGCATTGCCTCGGCGGCCACCCAAACGGGCTCGTCGGCTCGCTCGGAGGCTGGGTTGCTGTCGTATTTCGGGAAGGCAACTTACAGCTTCAAGCAGCGCTACACCGCCGACTTTAGCGTGCGGGCCGATGCTTCCTCGCGCTTCGGGGCCGACCAGCGCTGGGGCTACTTCCCGGCGGTGGGGCTGGGCTGGCGCTTAGGCGAAGAGAATTTCGTTAAAGACCTGAACGTGTTTCAGGAGCTGAAGCTGCGGGTCAGCGTGGGCAGAACCGGCAACCAGGCCGGCATCAGCGACTTTGCGGCGCTGGGACTGGTGCAGGGCGGGGCCAACTACCTCGACCTGCCGGGCACCACGCCGTTGCAGCTCGCCAACCCCAACCTGAGCTGGGAATCGACTAGGCAGTGGAACGTGGGCTTGGACGCGGCCGTGCTGCAAAACCGGCTGCAACTGGAGCTGAACTACTACGACAAATCCACCTCGGGTTTGCTGCTGAACGTGCCGGTGCCGCGCAAAACCGGCTTTGCCTCGGTAGTGGAAAACTACGGCGCGGTGAGCAACAAGGGCGTGGAAGTGCAGCTGACCGCCAACTGGTTGCCTAAGGGCGCGGTGCAGTGGAGCACCACCTTCAACCTGGCCCGCAACGTGAACCGCATCGAGAAGCTGGCCGCCCCGATTACGGCCGGCTCACGCGACATTTTCCGGCTGGAAGAAGGCGCGCCGCTGTACTCGTTCTGGCTCTACCACCAAACCGGCGTGAACCCCGAGAATGGCAACGCCGAGTATGAGGACGTGAATGGCGATGGGCAACTATCGGTGGCCGACCGCAAGCTGGTGGGCAATGCCTGGCCCGATTACTTCGGGGGCGTAACCAACTCGGTGAGCTACAAAGGCTTTGATTTTGGGTTCCTGCTGAACTTCGAGCAGGGCGCGAAAATCATGAACATGAACCGCTTCTTTCTGGTGCACGGCGGTACGCAAAGCAACATCGGCTACCTGCGCGAGCAGCTGGACCGTTGGCAGCAGCCCGGCGACATCACCGACGTGCCGCGCCTGACCACCAACGCGGCCAGCAACAACTACGGCGGCGTGGTGCAGAACCTGAGCGACCGGTACC
The DNA here is from genome assembly GCF_000420705.1 of Hymenobacter norwichensis DSM 15439. Taxonomy (GTDB): domain Bacteria; phylum Bacteroidota; class Bacteroidia; order Cytophagales; family Hymenobacteraceae; genus Hymenobacter; species Hymenobacter norwichensis. The sequence continues at coordinate 279,037 of NZ_ATVL01000012.1, read as the reverse complement.
TGGAAGATGGCTCGTTTCTGCGGTTGCGCACCCTCACGCTGGGCTACACGGTGCCCAAGGAAGTGGTGGGCCGGGCGCATTTGAACTCGCTACGAGTGTACGTGCAGGCTGCCAACCTCTTCACCATCACGCCCTACTCTGGCCTCGACCCGGAAATCAACTCGCAGAGTGGGGTGCAAAACAGCAAAAACATCGACTGGGCCACGGTGCCCCAGCCCCGCACTTTCCAGGTGGGCGTAACGGTCGGATTCTAAGCCTTTATCTAAGATGAATAAGAACCTATACCGCCTTCTTTTTGCGTTCAGCGTGGCTGCGGCTACAACCGGCTTAACGGGTTGCAACGACCTGCTAGATCCTACGCCCGTGCAGCAACTCCCCGCCGACCGTGCCATTACCGATGCCGGTAGTGCGCGCTCGGCCACCATTGGGGCCTACGACCGGGTGCAGGCTTATTACCAGTTGAACTGGCCGGTGCTCGGCTTTTTGCCCGGCGAAGACGTGCGCTTCAACGGCACGCTCAACCAGTTCCTACAAATCGACCAGAACCAGCTCAGTGCCGACAACGTGCTGATTACCGAAGCCTGGACCCAGATGTACCAGGCCGTTAACGGGGCCAACAACGTTATTGCGGCGGTGCCCGGCGTGAATGACCCGCTGCTAACAGCCGCCGAAAAAAACCAATTGCTGGGCGAAGCCTACTTCCTGCGGGCCCTAGTGTATTTTGATTTGGGCCGGGGCTGGGGCGGCGTACCGCTGGTGCTGACGCCTACCCGCGGCAAAGAAAACGGCCAGGGTATCCGCCGGAGCACCCTCGCCCAAACCTACGACCAAGTGCTGGCCGACTTGAACGAGGCCGAAACTCTGCTGCCCGAAGCCGCCACCCGCAACCGGGCCGTGAAGGCCACCACCCGCGCCCTGCGCGCCCGCCTGCACCTCTACCGCCAGCAATGGACGGACGCCGAAGCGGCGGCTACGCTGGTAATTGGCAACGCCAATTACGGCTTGGTGACGCCCTACCGCACTTTTTCAACGGCGCCCTTCCTGAGCCGGGAATCCATTTTCGAGCTGACTTTCAGCAACTCCGACGCTAACAGCATGTGGAACAACTGGTTCCCGAGCGCGCTGGGCGGCCAGTTCAACTTCCAGCCGGTGCCGGCCGCCATTACGCAACTCAACGACCCGGCGGTGGGCGGCAACCGCTCCGCTTTGCTGGCTACCACCACCATTGCCGGCACCTCCACCACCTACGGCAACCTCTACAGCCGTTCGGCCCAGCGCGACGACCCTAGCTATGTGCTGCGCCTGGCCGAGCAGTACCTGATTCGGGCCGAAGCCCGCGCCAAACAAGGCAAGCTCACCGACGCCCTAGCCGATTTGAACGCCGTGCGCAGCCGCGCCGGAGTACCCGCCAGCACCGCCGCCAGCGCCGAAGCCTTGCTCTTAGCCATCGAAAACGAGCGGCGCATCGAGTTTGCCTTCGAGGCGGACCGGTGGTTCAACCTGGTGCGTACCGGCCGGGCCGGCGCGGTGCTCGGCGTCACGGATCAGCGCCGCTGGCTGTTCCCGATTCCGTTCAACGACTTGGTAGCCGACCCAGACTTGGAGCAGAATCCGGGCTATTAAGCCAGTAAGGGTTCAGGAAATAATTTCCTGTAGCCACCACAGTAACCGTCATGCTGAGCTTGCCGAAGCATCTCTCCCGCTTCGTTGCCATGACACTGTTCGGGAGAGATGCTTCGGCAAGCTCAGCATGACGGCCTCTCGAATTTCGATATAGAGAACTTCTTCATTTACACTTGCCAGTCCTTCGACTTCCATTTTTATGTTAAAACCATACTTCTCTGCTGCCCTTCTCGCGCTTGGCTTGGGCCTGACGCTGGCGCCAGCCACGGCCCAGACTGCCGGTTCCATTGCCTATTACTTCCCTAAAGCGTCGGCTGGCTCCTTCGATCCGGCCATTCCTACCCCCGAGCAGTTTTTGGGCTACCCAATTGGCTCGCACTACACCCGCACCGACCAGATTGTAGCCTACCTGCGCGAGTTGGACCGGGTGTCGGATAAAGTGAGTTTGCGGGTGCTGGGTAAGACATTTGAGGAGCGGCCCCAAGTGGTAGCCACCATTACGTCGGTAGAGCACCAGCAGAACTTAACCAAGCTGCAAGCCGAGCGCAAAGGCTTGGTAGACCCGTCGCTGCCGGCGCCCGATTATGGTAAGCTGCCGGTGGTGATTAGCCTGAACTACGGGGTGCACGGCAACGAAAGCTCTAGCTCGGAAGCTGCGCTGCTCACGGCCTATTACCTCACGGCATCCACCGCGCCCGAAACCAAGCAGTGGCTCGACCAAGCGGTTATTACCATCGACCCGCTGGAAAACCCTGATGGGCGCGACCGGGCTTCCCATTGGTTCGATCAGAACAAGTCGTGGCCCCCAGTAACCGATCCGCTGGACCGGGAGCACAATGAAGCTTGGCCCAATGGCCGTACCAACCACTTCTACACCGACCTCAACCGCGACTGGCTGGCGCTGACCCAGCCGGAAAGCCGGGCCCGGATGGCGTTCTTCCACGAGTGGTACCCCAACGTGATGATTGATTTTCACGAAATGGGCACCAGCAGCACCTACTATTTCGAGCCTACCAAGCCGCTGAGCACCGAAAACGACCTCATTCCAAGGGCCACCTACGAAGTGCTGAACGTGCACCTGGCCAAATACCACGCCCAGGCCCTCGACCAGCTTGGCGCGTTGTACTGGACCAAAGAGCAGTTCGATAATCTGTCGCCTATTTACGGCTCTACGTATCCCGATTTTCAGGGGGGCGTGGGCGTGACGTTTGAGGTGGGCAGCTCTCGCGGAATAGCGCAGGAAGGCGGCAACGGCGTGGTGAAGTTCCCGTTCACCATTCGCAACCACGTGGCCACCGGCTTGGCTACCGTGCGCGGAGCGGTGGAGGAGCGGGAACTGTACCTACGCCACCAGCGCGAGTTTTTCAGCTCGGCCCTAACGGCAGCGGGCAAGTTCCCGACCAAAGCCTACGTGTTCGGCAACGCCCAGGACCCTACGCTTACTAACCGGTTCGTGGAACTGCTGCTGCAACACAAGATTCGGGTGCACGAACTCGGCAAAACGGTAACGCTCGACAAGCAGACTTTCGAGCAGGGTAAGGCCTACGTGGTGCCCGCCGCGCAGCCTCAGTACCGCATTGTGCACTCGTTATTCGAGGAGGTTACCGCCTTCCATGATAGTATCTTCTACGACGTAACCGGTTGGAGCCAGGCCCAGGCCTACGGGCTGCCGCTGTCCAAGCAGAAAAACACTAGCCTCGTGCAGGGCACGCCCGTAACGGCCGCAAAAACCTTGGCCGGCACCGTCAATGGCGGCGCCAGCAGCTATGCTTACTTGCTGCCTTGGTCCAACTATAACGCGCCGAAAGCCTTGGTGGCGTTGCAGCAAGCTGGAATCATCGTGAAAACCGCCTTCAAACCCTTCCGTGCCGGTACCACTGCCCAGCCCATCGACTTTGGGTACGGCTCCTTGGTGGTACCGGTGGCCACGCAAAAGCTGCCCGCCGATTCGGTGTTTCAGATTGTGAGCCGGGTGAGCCGGCAGGCGCAAGTGACGTTTACCAGCGTGAACACCGGCTTCAGCGTAGGCGGTATTGATTTGGGGTCCAATAATGTACGTGCCGTGCCGGAAGTGAAAGCGGCATTGCTGGTTGGTGCCGGTACCAACGTAGCCGAAGTGGGCGAAGCGTGGTTCGTGGCCAGCCAGCATTTGGGTTTACCATTGAGCCGCATCGAGCTAAGCAACGTGGGCCGCGCCCCGCTGAGCCGCTACAGCAGCTTGGTGCTGGTGGGCGGTAGCTATGCGGCCCTAGACAAAGCTGCCGTTGATAAAATCCGGCGCTGGGTGACGGACGGTGGCACACTCATCACGCTCAAGAACGCCTCGGAGTGGGCCATCAAGCAGGGCATCGTGAAGGAGAAACTCCTAATTCCGGCCAACGGCGGCTGGGCCGACACCACGGCTTTTGCCGTGGCCGTAGCCGAAGCCACCCCACCCACCCCGAAGGCCACTCAACGCCCCAAGAAAAGCGAATTGCCCTTCGCCAAGCGCGTCGACTTCGTGGAGCAGGAGCAGGAAGGTACCCGCGCTATTGCCGGTTCAATCTACAAAGCCACCGTGGACCCCACCAACCCAATTGGGTTCGGGTTGGCCAGTCGGCAGCTGTTCATCTTCCGCAACGGCACCACCTTCCTACGCCCTAGTCGCAACCCCTACGCCACGGTGGTGCAGTACACGCCTACGCCGTTGGTAAGTGGCTACGTGTCGAAAGCCAACCTGCGGCAAATCAGCAATTCGGCGGCTGTGGTGGTCAGCAAAGCGGGCACCGGCCGGGTTATCCTCTTCGCCGACAATCCCAACTTCCGGCACTACTGGCACGGCACGGACCGCCTCTTCACCAACGCCCTGCTGTTAGGTCCGCTGCTCAACCTGCCCGAAGGCCCCTCCATCGTAGCGGCCGAAGAAGAGTAACATCCCAATAATCAGGGCCTTTTCTGGCAATAACACCACGCAGCTCCCGTGCCGCTTTATCCGGATTTGTTGTTCTGGGCAAGGCCGCACGGGGCTGTGTGTATGTAGGCAAATGCGCGTGCTATTTAACGGCTGGCTTACCGTTGTAGCGGGTGATTGACGTTTTGGGGTCAGCCTGCTGCTTGAGGTAGGCTGTGAGCAGATACTCCGAAAATAAATTTTCGGAGTATACCTTGCCGCTGCTGTGAAAATACCTATCGGCGCACCGGCTACGTAGCCGACCCAACGGCCGACACCCAAGCCTCGGCGGGCCTCAGCTTCGCGGAGCTGGAAAAGCTGAAAGCTTTGCGTGAGGTGGCCCGCAACCCCAGCGGCCTCGGCCCCTACTAATCCAGCCGAACAGCTACACAAGCTCAAGCAACTGCTGGATGCGGGTATCGTTACGGCCGAGTAATTTACGACCACGAAGGAGTGGCTAGATAAATGGTAGCGCCGGTCACCACACCTCAGACAGGTAGTACCACCATTCTACGACTTTGATAACCATGCTACTGCGAAAAGAACTGGAGCCGCAATTCGACGTTGCCGAGCAGCTGTACCCCGAAGTTTATGCAGCCCTTGTGGACTACACCGCTTTCTGTGATGCACATGGCGACGAGGACAACGCCGAAAATGACAAGCTGATGATCAAGCTACAGACGCTAACCGGCAAAGACTTGGCAGGCGTTAACCTGTGGGAGTGGTGGGAAGAAGACGGAGCAGAAAACCTGGCCTTCGCCATCAGCCTACCCAGCCCACAAAAAGTTACTAACATCACGCTCAGTGAATTAACTGAGTTAGTGCAAAGAGCACAGGGGTTTACAAAGCCCGCTAGTACTGCTACCGGTTTTCAGGCTGCCTTCTACAACACGGTGGTTTTCTCTATCAGATATTTCCACCAGCTTCTGGCGCTCAACTTCAAGGCGTACAGTCACAAGCTGTTTCAGCGAAATAAGGATAGCCAGGGAAATTACTTTGAGTATTCGACCACCGAAATAGTGGCGAAACTCTGGAATGAAAAAGCTTAACCAAGCGCGTATTCGAGTTTATTCCAGCGCCGACGACAAGCTGCATTGGCTATCGAAACGCAGCAGCTCGGGGCTCATCTTGAAGCCCTGGCCGCCGAAGCTTTTGCTGTACAGTTCAATATTGGCCGAGGGTTGGTAGCCGTTGGTATTACTGCTTTCGGGGCTGGAATTGTCCCTGGCTTCCAGCACCTCGCCGCGCTTCACGTGCAGGGCAGCGCACATTTTGTCGGCGGCTTTCACGGCATCGGCCAGAGCTAGCACGCTGGCTTCGTGGCGCAGGCTGTCGGCCTGGCTATGGCCATAGTTCAGGTCCTTGATGCGGCTGATGGGCGTGGCCAGCAACTGTTCCAGGTACGGTGAGAGTTGGCGCAGGTCGTTGATGCGCACCGTAACCGACTGGGTGGAATTGAAGCCGGCAAAAACTTCCTTGCCCTTCACGTAGGTGAATTCCTTGTTGGAGGAAGTGCTGCTCACGCGCACATCGTCGCGGCCCGGCGCGTAGCGCTTCGAGAGGGTCAGCACCTGGTCTACTACCCGCTGCACTTCGGCCACGGCATCCTTGAGGCGGGGGCGCGTGAAGGCGGCATCCACCGTCAGTTCGGCATAGTCGGGATACACCGTAACGTGGCCGTAGCCCATGCTATGCACCTGGCGCGGAGCGGTGACGGAGGGGCCAGACTGGCAGGCACTCAGCCCTAGCAGTACAGTGAAAACAGCAGCAGTAACAGAGCGAAGCATAGGCAGCAATAACGTAAGGATACGGGTGCGAATGTAGGGAAAGCGCCAAACTGACTAGTGACGACGGCGAAGGCGCGGGTACGTGTATTGTTGGGGTTAGGCATGTGGCAGGACTACTAGCTAGTCCGCGCTTATTGGCCCGCGGCGTTGTATTGTTCGGGTGAGGTGGTTTTGAAGCTGACCTTAGCGCCCTCGCTGTTCATGAAATCCTGAGGCACCACCGAACTAGTGCGGCGGTACGTTTCATCGGCCGATACGCCTTGGCCGAAACCACATTCGCTATAGCCCCGCTCGGTTTCTACCACCACCTTTTCGGCGGAAAAAGCCAGGCGCAGGCGGCAGCCCAATGAGTCGTATTCTTCCTTGAATGCGCAGTGCCCCACGCCCTGGCGTATTACGGCCCGCTGGTACAGTTGCCCCAGGTGAAAAGCAGGCGGCCCGTTGCTCACATCCAGCGCTAGCAGCACCGTCGAATCCGACTCAGGATATACCAGAAGCGTGCCGCCCGCCTGCTCCCTCGTAGTGTCACCCCAGTTGTATTCGCCGGCGTAGGCGGCGGTTTGCAGCGTAGTACGAGGCGCGTTAGCAGGCGCCGCTGGGGGCATAGCGGCTGATTTTTCGGCGGGGTTGGTGGTTTCGGTGCAGGCTCCCATCGCAACCAACAGCAGGCTAAGGCAGATAGATAAACGAATCATGAAAAGAAAATTAATGGCTAGCGAATAGCTTGGCTAGGGCTGCTCAGTAAGTTCCAGTTCGACGTACGTAACCTTAACCTGTTCAGCTGCTCTTGCTACGTCGGCATTCGGATCGACGTCGGCGTGAGCCCGTTGCAGCACTACATGGCGGGCATCGCGCCAACGGGCGGCGCGCGGCCCCCAGGCCGTCAGGTCGCGGGACCAGAGAAGTTTTGGAGCGCCGCTGCCACAATTGTAAACACTCAGATTGGTGGGGGTGCCGCCGCTAATTACGTCCTCGCATATACTGAGTAAGTAGCGGCCATCGGGCGAGATGCTAGGCGCGCCCAGTAGGTTAGTGCGACGGCCCGTACGCTGATCGACAAGTAACACGCCCGAGCCTTCGTCGGTGGCCACGTCAACCACCCATTGATGGGCCTGCGGCAGGGTACCCCAATAATAGTAAGCGTTGTCGTTGCCCTCGGGTCCATCGGGCGAGGGTACGGGCGTCAGCGTAACGGCGGGGCCCTGGGCGGGGCGCAGCACTAGCTGCTCGCCCTGGCGCTGCACCCGGCCATCGGTGGGCAGTGGGGCGTCGGATACAGTCGATTGGTTTTCCTGGTCAGTGGGGCGGGTGGGCAGCGGGCCGGCGGGTAGCTTCGCAAATTCGGCCGCGGTGCTTGGCCGCAGGCGCAATACACCCACCTGGCGGCCCAACGAATCGGCTACATGCAGGGTATCGGTGGGGCTGGCCTGGGCGGCAGTGGTTGAGGCGCTGGCGGGTGCGGCGGAGGCAGCCGGGTTACTGGCAGGTGTATCGGGTTGGCAGCTGGCCAGTAACAGTAGCAGAGCCGGGCTCAGGTACGATTTCATAGTATATTGGGGTTACTGGAGCCGTAGAGAGTCAGTTGGTTGGCTCGTTACAGCTGGCTTAGATCCTTGGATTTTGAGGGCGGTATAATAGTTGGTGCTAGGTATCGTCGAAATCTAAGCCGGGACTCATTTAATTGTTGCCGAAGGGCTATTGAACAAACATAGCTAACCCGTCAGCAATCATGGGCTGGAAAGCAGCATAGAGAAACAATTGAGTTGCTAAACTTAACGCAGGCCAAGAGCTGGTTACACCCTCCATCGGTGCTAACGTGCACAACAAAACATTGTGTTCCGGCTAATGGTCGCCTTACACGCTGGGCTGTAGCGTTTGGATGGTGTGCTGAATCACGGCGTCCATAGCGGCTTTGCGGGCGGCCGGATACTGCCAGATAAAAACGGTGAGCATGTAGTTCTTAATCACCGTCCGCTCGTAGAAAATCCGGCCCTTCACCTTACCGGATAGCACGTAGCCAGTGCGCGTAGTTTGGTCGAGAGTGAAAGTAGCGTGCTTTTCCTGCCAGTCTTCACGCGCCACTTGCCGGCGCTTATTTAAGCCATCATCCTCGGCCGCGTAACCCGCAAATACGATAAGCACCGTCTGCCCGTCAGGCGACAGGAAGCGGCGGCCGTCGCCGTTTTCCGGCTCGGGCTGGGGTTTCATATCAGCCAGATAGTCAATGTAGTAGCCGAACCGCTGGTTGTGGTAGGTTTTGTAGGTGGGCGGCGCCAGGTTGATCAGCGCCAGCCCGCTACTTAAGAGCAACAGCTTGTTCATCAGCAGCTTTGCAGTTGAAAGGAAATGGTGGCCGGGTCGTCGCCATCGACGCAGAAATAGAGCAAGCCGGAGTCGCCCCAGACAAAGTCCTCGGTGCTATCGAATTGCAGCCAGAACGTGCCCGTGGGGTAAGCGCCCTGCAGCCACTGCGCATAGCCACCCACCCAGGAGCCCAAGTCGGGCTCGCCGGCCAGTTCGGTTACGGCTGCGTTGTAGGCTTTGCGCCAGTTTTTGGGCCTTATCTGCTCGCTCAGCTCCTGCAACTCGGGCGCAATATCGGCCAGTTCATCATCGTCGGGCAGCGAGGCCACGGCCTGGGTGCGAATGTAGCTGAAGCCGATGGGCGGTAGCGCGGCCGGGCGCGGCACCTGAACCAGCAACTCGGGGCGAATAACCGGGTAGGTTTTCAGGCGGAAGTCGCGCGGGTCGCCGTCATCATAAGGCAACTCGCCCCAGTGGTAGTTCTGGTAAAACTGCACCACCTGCGCCTCGAATGGCCACGGCATGGCCCCGTCGGGGTTCACAAGTTGGAAAATCAGTTCCAGCGGCTGGCCGGTATCGGGGTTGGTAGGCCAAGTTTCGCCCTGCTCAAAGTATGGGTCGCCACCGATGTGCGAGAGCAGCTGCGTAGCCACCGGGCGCTCAATAGGCTCAATCAGCAGTTGTTGCTTGGTGCGCAGCAGCGCCCGCAGCCGGGTACGAAGTTCCTCGGCTAATTTTGTTTCTTCTTGCATATCAGCGCTTCACCAAGCCCTGGCCCGTGAGTTTGAATTGAGCCAGGTCGAAGTGATATTGAGTTTTGAAGTTGGTAGCTACGTCCTGCCGAAAACCCGGCAGCTGCCCGCCCTTGATGGCCGCCTGCCAACCAGCAAACAGCACGGCGGTTTGTAGCTTGAAACCTTCCCCAGTTTGAGCCGCCGTACCGGAAGCTGTTAGCTTGGGGGCCAGCAGTGGGGCCACCTGGGCGCGTACGCCTCGGGCCACCGGCACCGTAATGGCATTGCCATCCTGCACGTTATTTACTACCATCCAGTTCATAAGAATATAGGCCGCTAAGGCGTCGGCCGCGTCGTTGTTGCGCAGGCTGCTGCCCTTGATGATGCCTTCATACACCTGGTTATAGTCGGCTTTGCCGGGACCAAAGGCCCTTTCCAGCACCTTCGCGTCGGCCGGGCGCTGGGTTTGCAAACCCTGTGCGGCGTTGCGCACCGTTTGCTGGCGCAGAGCAGTTGTGGGTGTGTAACCGAACGAGCCTACTGCCTGTTTTGCTTTGCTACGCGCAGGAGTAGAACTGGTTTCCCGCGCCGCATCCATCACCGCTTCCTCGCCAGCATAGATGCCCATACCGGTCATGTCAATGGCACCCGCTTGGGCATGGGCAGTCGGCATAACCGTTAGGCTAACAAGCAGAACGGATGCCATTTGCAACAGTCGTTTCATGAGAAGCAGATTGGGTAAGCTCCTGATTCGCTATTTGCTTGTAAGCCCTTGGCTGGTGAGCTTATACTGGCTCAGGTCCATGCCATATTGGTTTTTGAACAGGTTCTTGATGCCTTGCTGATAAGCCCCCAGCTTGCCTTCTTTAATAGCAGACTGCCAGCCTCCGTGCACCACCACCGTTTGTAGCTTCATTTCCTCGCCCACTTGCGCAGCGCGGGCGCGGGCCTGCGTATTGGCAGCCAGAGCTGGCGCTATCTGGGCCCGCATTCCCTGCGCCATCGACGCAGTGACGGCATTGTCGTCGGTTACGTTATTGACTATCATCCAGCCTAGTATCATGTACGAAGCCAGCACGTCGGTTGCGTCGTTTTCGCGCAACCCCACGTCTTTCGTCAGGTCCCGGTAAATCTTGCTGTAATCATACTTACCGGGGCCAAAATTGGCTGCAATGGACTGCGCAGCCGGCGGATTACTGGTTTTCAACCGATTGATATAGCCCTGCACTATCTGCTGGCGCAAAGCGGGCGTAGGTGTGTACGCTGTACTGACGCTAGCTCCCGACCGAGTGGCCGTGGTGCTACGCCGAGCAGTACCACCCGCGTTATTGCGCTCTATTGCCTTATCCATCACCGACTTGTTGATGGCTCCATTGGTAATAACGCTGATGTTGCTGTTGTACGTCTCCATGATGAGGTCCGGCGACATTTGGGCGCGGGCCTCTGGCGAGGCAAGCAGCACCGCTACCAGCAGGCCACCACAGTAGAAAAACTGACGCGTTTTCATGAGCATTAGGGTGAATGTTTCTGTTCTCGGGCATCATTCAACTACATAGGAGCCAGATCTATATTCATCCGGGTGCATACGCCGCCACTAAGACTCCGTTCGGTAATGAATAGCCGCACCGCACGCCGCGGCGGATGGCTGGCCACCGGGCCAAAGCCGGCAAGTTTGTGGAGGCGTCGTCTAAGATCATAGGCGAAGCAGAAAAAGGCCGCGCAGTGGAGCAACACGCCGGAAGCAGCGGCATAGGCTCAAAACTACCAAGCCTACGTACGAGCTAGCCCCTGTTTAGTTGATGCAGGCTAGCTTTGTTCTGCTCCAAGACTGCGTGCCTGAACAGACAGTTTTCACGCTTTGTCTTTTAGGTCAATATACCTGGCCATTCACCCGCTGTACCACCTACCCGACCTCTCTAACGCAGTTTTTGGACCTCACCTGCTGGGCATACTTGTACCTACAGCGCTACTATTAGGGCCCATACTACTTGCAACAAACACCCTGAAGCTTGCAGCCAGCCGCACGCCAGAGCGCAATACGGTCTGGGGCATAGCAGGTCTATATTTTACTACTTAGGGTGGATGCGTGGCCGCGCTGCACAACACACCTGAGCTCCTCGCCATTGGGCATAGTAACCTGTGCCTAAAGCCACTAATTGCAGAACCAGGCGAACAACACCACCTGCGCCTGGATCGGTCGAACTTACCACCAACGCCTTCTTAGCTATCGATTCAGCACAGATCCATAGTTCCACTCGCAGACCCCACCAACAAAAAAAACCTCGTTTGCAGGTTGCAAACGAGGTTTTTGGTGATCCCGCTGGGATTCGAACCCAGGACCCGTACATTAAAAGTGTACTGCTCTACCAGCTGAGCTACAGAATCAGTTACTTTGCAATCAAACGTGTCTGATTTGCTAATGGTGGCACAAAAGTAGCCGGCCAGTTTGTACGCTCCAAATATTTTGCTGAAAAAGCTCTTCCTTTTTTTTCTAATCTGGTTCGGATTTTTCCAACCAACTACTGCCCAAAAAGTTAGCACCGAGCTAGTGCGGGCCGATTCAGCTTTCGATGCGGGAGCTTACCAATTGGCTTACCGCTATTACCGTGGGTTGATACGGCAGGAAGACGTAGCATCACCGCGGGTCTTGCTACGCATGGCGTATGTGCAGGAAGGATTGGGGCACTACCCGGCCGCGCTTTACTATCTGAATATGGCTCTAGCCCGACAGCCCCGCCTTGCAACGTGGCGAAAAATGGCCGATTTAGCTCGCACGCAGCGCCTCACCGGCTACCCCGAAACCTGGCAGCAGGATTTGCAACTCACTTTTCGGCGTTACTATTATTTGGGGTTGCAGGCACTACTAATTGGGGCCGTGGTGGGCGGCACGCTGTTAATAATACGGCGGCAACACATAACCCGGGGCTGGTGGGTAACCTACAGCGTGTATCTATTGCTGACAGGGGTATACCTTAACTTGCTGGGCACTGAACGCGCTGCACTGGTTATGCAGCCGCGAGCAGCTCTGATGGCTGGCCCCAGCGCCGGCGCCGCGTGGCTCACCACCACCACCGCCGGCGACCGACTAGTAGTACTGGGCCAGCAGGATACGTGGTACCAAGTACAATGGCAAGGCCAGGAAGCTTACATCCGTACCCAGGATTTACTGCTGGTGGAGTAAGTAACAGGTAATAAGCAACGGGGTGCACCGGCAGTTTCATCATCTGTTGTTTGCTCCCCTGCGTTATCACTTGTCACCTACTTGCCTCTTTATTACACTTCAAAATCCTTCTCCTCTTTGCGGAAATGGCTTAGCACTAACTTGTCGGTTAGGCTGGGGAGCCATTTATTGAGGAACACCGTGAGCTTGCCTTGGCTGGTCAGCACCAAGTCGCGGCGGCGGTTACGGACGGCTTCTAGGATGTAGCCAGCCACTTCTTCGCTGCTCATCATCTTCTGCTCGTCGCGCGGCGACTCGCCTTGTACCGACCCATCGGCGGCCAGGGCTACGCTACGGATGTTGGAAGCCGTGAAGCCAGGGCAAGCTAGCAGTACGTGTACGCCTTGGGGCAGTAGCTCAGTGCGCAAAGCCTCCAAAAAGCCGTGCATAGCGAACTTGGAGGCCGAATAGCCCGTGCGGCCCGGCAGGCCTCTGTAACCGGCAATGCTGCTGATGCCTACCACTGAGCCCTTGCTAGCTAATAAATGTGGCAGCGCAAACTTGGTGGTATAAACGGTGCCAAAGAAGTTGGTTTGCATCAGGCGCTCAATCACTCCCAGCTCTACATCTTGAAACCGGGCGCGCATGCTGATGCCAGCGTTGTTGAGCAGCACATCCAACTGGCCGAAGGCACGGATGGCTTCGGCTACGGCACGCTCGGAGTCGGCGGCTACACCCACATCGGCGCGGACGGTGTGGCACTGGATACCAAGGCCGGCTAATTGCTGAGCGGTTTCGCGCAGGCGGGTTTCGTCGCGGCCAGTGACTACTACGCGTGCTCCAGCCTGCCCAAACGCCACCGCGCAGGCGCGGCCAATTCCGGAAGTACCCCCGGTGATAAAAACTACTTTGTCTTTCATGCTAAACAGAGAGTGACTGCCTGATTAAAGGCCAACCAGCAAAACTACCGATTCCAAAAATGGTCGTCGATATTCAGCGAGAATCCGTCGATAAATTCCTTGCCATGATCAATACACTCATATATTGTATTTTTTATGTAGAGATCTGCATTACGTTGCTGCACCGTCCCTACATTCCACGCTTTGGCACCTCTCTCCTCACTATTGCATCCTTATGATTCAACGTTTACTTTTTCGGCGCCACGTGGCAGCTCTGCGGCTGGGCACTTTCTTCCTTCTTTGGAGCTTGCTGCTGACCCCACTGGCAGCCTGGGCGCAGTGCCCGCCGGCTACCAGTGCATGTATGCCCGGCCCGGCTCCCAGTTCCAGCTTTCCTTTCGGAATGGGCATTCTGAACGTAACGCTGAACACCATCAACAACACTACCCCAGGGGTGCAAGATGGCTATCGAGACTATTCCTGCACGCTAGGTACCACACTGACTGTTGGCCAGAACTATACTATCAGTGTGCGCACCAACACCAGCGCCGACGAAACGGTGCGGGTATGGTTGGATTTGAACAATGACGGTACGCTGAACCCCACCACCGAGCTGATTTTCTCGTCGAATTCCACCCGGCTGCATACTGGCACTATCTCGCTGCCGGCTGGTACCGTGTTGGGTACGCGGCTACGGCTGCGAGTGGCCTCCGACTGGGAAAATTCGCCGGTGCCAACCCCCTGCTCCACACCGCAATACTCGCAAACCGAGGATTATTCGGTAACAGTAGTGGCTAACACGGCAGCGCCCGTTGCCGACTTTATGGCCGACCAGACCCTGACTTGCTCGGGCTGCGTGCAATTCACCGACCAGTCGCAGAACGCGCCCACTAGCTGGCTCTGGAACTTCGGCGACAACACCACTAGCACTTTGCGCAACCCCAACCACTGCTATATCACGGCCGGTACTTATACAGTCACGCTGACTGCCACCAACACCATCGGCGCCAACGTGCGCACCCGCACCAATTACATTGTGTACAATAACGTGGTGCCGGTAGCGGCCACCTGCTCGCCGGCCACCACGGCCTATTGCTGCGACTATGGCATTACGCGGTTTATGCTAGGCACCATTTCCAAGACCTCGCTGGACGGGCAGGCGGGCTACGAGGATTTCACCTGCGGCAGCCGCACCCAACTCACCGAGGGCGTGCCCACCACCATCAGTATCACCACGGGCGGCACCACGGCGCACGATACCCGCGTGTGGCTGGATTTGAACAATGACGGCGCTTTCACGGCCAATGAGCTGCTGTACACCGCTTTGAACCGCGTGAACCCAATTGGCAACCTGACCGTACCGGGCTCGGCCCCGAAAAACGTACCGCTGCGCCTGCGGGTGCTGGCCGATTTTGTAGGCGGCTCCAGCGGCCCCTGCACCAGCCCCCAACTTGGGCAGATTGAAGACTACACCGTGACGGTGCTGCCGAACACCAACCCACCGGTAGCGGCCTTCACTTCCGATTACGTGCTGGGCGAGTGCCAGAACCCGGTGCAGTTCACCGACCAGTCGCTAAATGCGCCTACCAGCTGGCTCTGGAACTTCGGCGACGGTTCCACCAGCACTCAACAGAACCCGGTGCACCAGTACACCACGGCCGGAGTGTTCAACGTAACGCTCACCGCTACCAACGCTTTCGGTAGCAACGTATCGACCCGCAACGGCTATGTGGCGCTGATGCAGCCCTGTGTAACGTACTGCGCGGCTACTGGCACCACGCCCAACATCTGGCTGACCAATGTGGCCGTGCGACGTAGCACCTTCACTGACCTTACCAACACTAGCACCGCTTCGGCAGGGGGCTACGGTAATTACGTGAACCAAGTGGTGAGCATGTATCAAGGCCAGACCACCGAGCTCAGTGCCACCGTGAATGCCAACCTCCAGCACATATTGTGGGCTTGGATTGACTGGAACCGCAACGGCACCTTTGAAACCAGTGAGCAGGTAATGAACGGCATCACGACGGCCACCGTACTGGCCAGCTCCATTGCCGTGCCTACCACCACGGCCACCCTGGGGTTAACCCGAATGCGGGTGATGGTGCGGCTCAACAACCTGCCCACTCCCACGGCCTGCCAAATCAACCAGTCGAATTCAGAAACCGAAGACTACTCGGTGTTGGTACGTAGGCCGCTGAGTACGGCCGAAGCCCGTAGCTTACCCAACCTGTCTGTATATCCCAACCCTACAACTGACGGCCACCTCCGCCTCCGCCAGCCTGACCCAGCAGCGGCAGGCACCTACGCTGTGCGCGTTGATAATGTACTGGGGGCCGCGGTGCATAATACCGCCGTGCGCCTGAGCCCTAATCAGGATGCTGAGTTGAACCTGTCGGGGCTGCCCCACGGCTTGTACCTGGTGCGCCTACAAGCCCCCGATGGCACGGTAGCCGTGCGCCGCGTGGAAATCCAATAGGTGATTGATGGATTGCTTGTCGATGGTTGATGGGCTGATGGATTACTATCCTAAATCAGCCCATCAACCATCGACAAGCAACTCAACCCTACCAATAACCAGCCCCCAACAATTCCCTCCCTTCTATATGCACCAAACTTTACTCCGAGCCTTATTTCTGCTGCTGCTCTTTATGGGGCTGCGTCCAGGGTCGGCGGTGGCTTCCCACCTGCTGGGCGGCGAAATGACCTATCAGTATCTGGATGCCAACGGACCAACCGGCAACCAATTCCGCTACCGCATTACGGTTTTTATTTATCTGAACACCGAATGCCCGGTGCCGGGCAGCCCGTCCCAAACGGTATCAAACGTGCCGGATGGGCGCTGCAACATCTTTCTCAACATCTATAATAAGACCAACGGGCAGCGCATCGTCAGCAACCAGGGTACCCAAAGTTTTCCGTGCATCCAGACCTCCTGCGGCAGTGGCGTGAGCCAGCCCGACCAGCAGCCGGCGGGCACGTTTCGGCTGCCACGGGTGTCCAACCCCAACATCACACCACCGCTGCCCGGTGGGTGTAGCATTCCGGCCGGTACGGTACCACCCGTGCGCTTGGCCCGCTACGAGGCCATTGTAAACCTGCCCGTTTCGGTTGGGGGCTACTACGCGGTGTACAGCGACGGTACGCGCAACTTCAACATCGACAACCTCAGCAACCCCAGTAACCAGAACCAGACGCTATACGTGGAAATGGCCGGTCCGCTGCTGCCCAACTCCTCCCCTACCTTCTCGGATACGGCCGTGGTGGTTATCTGCCAGGGCGACACCAGCATCCTGGTCAACAACGCCGTGGACCCCGACGGTGACCGACTGATTTACTCGTTCAGCACACCCTACAACGCCAGCCAAATTAACGGGCCCACGTTCACGCCGCCCCCGCCCAGCGTCACGTACGCGCCGGGCTTCTCGTTTACCAACCCGTTCGGCACCGGCGCTGGCAACTATGCTTTTCTAAATGCCAGCAACGGTATCAGCCGTTATGCCACGTCCAGGGTGGGGCGGTTTGTGGTGGCAGTGGAAGTGAAGGAGTACCGCCGCATCAATGGCAGCGAGGTGCTTATCGGCTCGACCCGGCGCGAAATTCAGTTGGTGTCGCGCACCTGTCAACCCAACCGCTCTCCGCAGTTTACGCCGGCTTCGGTGGCCACACGCACCTTTACTATCGAGGAAGGGCAACCCCTCGCGTTCAACCTAGCGGCCACCGACCTAGATGGCAACCCTATTAATCTCAGGGCCAATAGTGTATTGCTCGATGGATCGGGACCGTTCAATGCCAGCTTCGGCGGCAACCAGGGCACGGTGCTGCCGGGGGCGCCCACGGGCAGCGTAACGCTGCAAGGCACGGGCGGCAATGTCAGCGGGCAGTTCGTGTTCACCAGCCAGTGCGGCAACGCCCGCAGCACCCCCTACGATGTAGTAATAACCGCCTCCGACGTGGCCTGCGGGTCAAAAACGGTAGCCGAAGTGTTTCAGATTCTAGTAACCAAAGCGGCTGGCCCGTCCAGCATTGCCGGTGATGCCGTTATCTGCGACCGGACCTTGCCCCGCTCGTACACGGCCGGGGGTACTACGCCCGCTTCCTACCTCTGGACCGTGCGCGGCGGTACCATTCAGGGTTCCAGCACCGGCAATACGGTGCAGGTACTTTGGAACGGCTCCGGGGCAGGCCGCGTGACGGTACGGGGCATATCGGCGCTGGGCTGCCCCACCGATTCGGTGTCGAACACCATTGACGTGCTGCCCGCTGGGGCGCTAGTAGTGAATCCGGCCAACAATACCATCTGCCAGGGCGCTTCCACTACGCTCACGGCCTCGGGCGGCACCACCTACACCTGGACCAGCAGCACCGGCCAAACCTTCACCGGGGCCACTATTACGGTCAGCCCCACCGCTACTACCACCTACACGGTTTCCACTTCCGACGGCATCTGTACCACCACCCGCACCGTAACCGTGACAGTGAACACCCAGGCCGTAGCCAACGCTGGCCCCGATGCCGTTGCCTGCTCGGGCGTGGGCACCACTCTCGGTTCGGCCGGGCTGACGGGCTATACCTACAGTTGGAGCCCGGCTTCCGGCCTGAGTAGCTCCACCGCCGCGCAGCCAACTTTCCTGCTGATCAACACCGGCACCACGCCCCAAACCTATACTTACGTAGTGACGGCCACCACCGCCGCCGGCTGTATTGCGCGTGATACGGTGAGTGTGCTGGTGAACCCCGCGGCCGTAGCACAAGCCGGCCTCGACCGGGTGTTTTGCTCGGGCAGCACAGCGTCGTTGGGCAACTCAGCTAGCATCGTGGCAGGCAGTACGTATGTGTGGAGCCCAGCCACCGGCCTGAGCACCCCCACGGCAGCCACCACCAACGTCACGCTGAGTAACACCACCTCGGCTCCTATTGTCAACCAGTATATCCTGACGGTAACCACCAGCAACGGCTGCGTGAACCGGGACACGGTGCGCGTGACAGTGAATCCGGCCGCCGTGGCCACTGCCGGCCTCGACCGAGCCACCTGCTCGGGCGTGGCTACCACACTGGGGACGGCAGCGCTAACGGGCTATACCTATAGTTGGAGCCCCGCCACGGGCCTCAGCGGCGCCACGGCCGCCAACCCGACCCTGACGCAACTCAATACGGGCGCTACACCGCAGGTGCTTACCTATACCGTCACGGCCACCACCGCCGCGGGCTGCACCACTACCAGCACCGTGCGCGTAACCGTAAACCCCGCCGCCGTGGCCAATGCCGGCCCCGACGCTACCCTTTGTGATGGGAAGCGCACCACGCTGGGCACTGCGGCCCTGACCGGCTACACCTATCAGTGGAGCCCAGCCACCAACCTCAGCAGCGCCACAGTTGCCCGGCCGGTATTCACGGGGGTGAATACCACCCAAACTCCACTTATCCTGACTTATGTACTAACGGCCACTACGGCCCAGAACTGCGTAGGGCGCGACACGGTGCGCATCACCGTGAATCCGCGGCCGTTGGCCGACAGCATCCAGGGTACGGCTTCGGTGTGCCCGACGGCGCAGGGCATTGCGTATACCATCCGAAATCCGCGCGGCACGGCCTACCAGTGGCTGGTCACGGGCGGCACGCTGGCCAGCGGCCAGGGCACGGCGGCTATTACCGTGAACTGGGGTACAGCCACTACCACGGCTAGCGTGAAAGCCTTTCAGCTGAACTCGTTTGGCTGCTCCTCTGATACTATCAGCTTCCCGGTACGCGTGAACCAACTGCTCGTGACGCAACGGCCCACGGGTCCGCTGAGCGTGTGCCTAGCAGATGGTCCCTTCACGTATCAGACCCTGCTTACCAACGGCTCGACCTATGGCTGGCAGATTGTGGGTGGTACGCAAGTGAGTTCCAGCCAGAATACAGTGCAGGTGAACTTCACGCGGGCCGGCATTGCCAAGCTCGTCGTGACGGAATCGAGCAACCCGGCCGGTGGGCGCTGCCTGGGCCAGAGCGATACGCTCTACGTGACGGTGCGGCCTTCTCCGGCCACTAATTTGCTGATTAGTGGCCCCAGCCGCGCCTGCGCTAGTCCGCAATCATCAGTGAATTTCTCACTGCCAGGCAGTGCCAACTCCACCTACGCCTGGACCGTGAATGGCGTACCACAAGCCGCGCCATCGGGCACCCTGCCAGTAGCTACCACCACGCCGGGCACTTATGTTATTACGGTGCGCGAAACCAATACCAGCAACTGCGCCGGCCGGCTGTATTCCACTTCGCTCACCGTAGTTCCGGCCTTGGTTATCACCGGGCCGGCCAGCTACTGCCCCGAAACCCGTACCAACCTCACCTACACGGTAGGGCCATCGTCACTACTGATTGGTTACCGCTGGATTGTAGCGGGTGGTACCATTGTGAGCGGGCAGCGCACCGGTACTATTCAGGTGAGCTTCCCGGCGGGTACTACGCCGGCCACCATTTCGGTGACAGATACGGCCAGCGCCGGGTGTAGCGCCTCCTTCACGGTTCGGCCTGATAATGCCAGCGTGGCCCTGGCCGTGGCTTCGGTGGGTCCGCAGAACGACCGGCAGGTGGTACTTGCCCTCAACGTGCCCAACAATACCGGCAATACCAACCGCGTGAATATCCTGCGCCGGCCCGCCGGTAACACGGGCGCCTTCACCAACGTGGGCAACGTGGCCAACACCACTACCACCTTCACCGACAGCGGCGTGGATGCTGACGCCAGCGCCTACGACTACCGCCTCGACCTCACCAACGCCTGCGGCACCGTGCTCAGCAGCACTCAGCACACTACCATCCGTACCCAAGCCACAGCCACGGAAGGCGGCGCGGGCCGGGACGAAGGCAAAGTAACCGTAACATGGAACCCGTACGTAGGCTTCCCGGTGCGCGAATACCAAGTGTTCCGCACCCCCGACAACGGCCCCGAAACCCTGCTGCAAACTGTACCAGCCGGCACTACCAGCCTCACGTTAGCCACCGGCAGCGCGGGCTTCAACCAGTGCTTTCGGGTGCAGGCCGTCGGTACGGTCGGCACGCTGGTTTCGTCATCGAATGTGGCCTGCGTGGAGTTTGCCAACGACCTGGCATTCTACAACGTGGTAACCCCGAACGGTGATGGCCTCAACGACCAGTTCATCATCAAGAATGTGGAGCTGTACAACGGTACTCTCACCGTATTCAATCGCTGGGGCAAGGAAGTGTACAAAGGCAGCAACTACCGCAACACCTACGACGGCGTTAACTCCCCAGCCGGGGTTTACTACTACCAGTTCCAGCTAGCCGGTGGCCGCTCGTACAAAGGCTGGTTTGAGGTGGTGAAATAGGAACGCGGATTTTGCAGATTGACGCGGACTCATCGGATTTCAGTAACGATTCTACTTCTTTGCTTTTACCTGCTTCAACAAACAAAAAGCCTCACTTAGTGAGGCTTTTTGTTTCAGACCGAGTTTCCTGCCAAGACAATAGTCCACAAAATCCGATGAATCCGCGTCGATCTGCAAAATCCGCGTTCTACCTTTGCCATTGTGAATAAAGCTGCTAAAAATATCCCGCCGCAGGACCTGCGCGAAGTGAAGATTCAGGACATGGTGGCCGAGGGCAAATGCCTAGTGCGCGTCAACAACCTGGTTATTTTCGTGACCCACGTAGCTCCCGGCGACGTGGTGGACTTGCGCATCAGCAAGTCGCGCAAGAACTACCTGGAGGCCGTTCCTACCAAGTTTCATACCTACTCGGAGCTGCGGGTGCAGCCGTTTTGCGAGCATTTCGGGACCTGTGGGGGCTGCAAATGGCAGCATCTGGGCTACGAAACGCAGCTGCAATTCAAGCACCAGCAGGTGACGGATACGTTGCAGCGCATTGGCAAGGTGGCCCTGCCCGAAATCCAGCCTATCCTGCCGTCGCCCGACCAGACTTATTACCGTAACAAGCTGGAATATACCTTCAGCCACAACGGCTGGCTCACCAACGAGCAAATCAGCTCCGGTGAAAACTACGAGCGGCGCGTGCTGGGCTTCCACACACCCGCCCGCTTCGACAAGATTCTGGACGTCAACCATTGCTGGCTTCAGCCCGACCCTAGCAACCAGATTCGGCTGGCCGTGCGCGACTACGCCCGCGAGCATGACCTGCCGTTCAACAACCTCGTCACGCAGCAAGGCTTCCTGCGCAACCTCATCATCCGGACCGCCAACAGCGGCGACCTGATGGTAATTTTGCAGTGCTACTACGCCCACGACGCCCTGATTCCGCTGCTGGATTATCTGCATGAGCGGTTCCCGCAAATCACCTCGCTCAACTACGTGCTCAACGACAAGGGCAACGAAACCTTCCACGACCTGGAGGTGGTGTGCTACAAAGGCGAGCCATACATCCACGAGGAAATGGAAGGTTTGCGGTTCCGCGTCGGCCCGAAATCGTTCTACCAGACCAATTCGGAAGGCGCCTACAACCTCTACAAAGTAGCCCGCGACTTCGCTCAGCTCACCGGCAACGAGCTGGTGTACGACCTTTACACCGGGGCCGGCACCATCGCCAATTTCGTGGCCCGCCAGGCCAGGCACGTGGTGGGCGTGGAGTACGTGGAGCAGGCCGTAGCCGACGCCCGCGTAAACTCGCAAATCAACGGCACTACCAACACCGAGTTCTTCGCCGGCGATATGAAAGATGTGCTCAGCGCCGAGTTCATTGAGCAGCACGGCCGCCCCGACGTGGTCATCACCGATCCGCCCCGCGCCGGCATGCACGAAGACGTGGTGCGCCGCCTGCTGGAAATGCGCGCGCCCCGCATCGTGTACGTCAGCTGCAACCCCGGCACCCAAGCCCGCGACTTAGAGCTACTTGATGAAGCTTATAAGGTGACGCGCGTGCAGCCGGTAGATATGTTCCCGCACACCCACCATGTAGAGAATGTGGTGGCGCTGGAACTGCGGTAATATTATGAAAAGTTATACCCTAGCTTCCACACTCGCATTGTTGGTAGGCTGGGGTGTAGCTATGCTTTTTCATAGCTTTTTCTCACTGGCAACTGGCGGTAATTTGAAAAGTGCTGATACTATTGTTGTGGCGTTCTGGTCATTCTTATTTACGATGCTGGCTAATGGACTCTTCATTCAATGTCCAGAGAAATACATCAGTCGGTATTGTCGTTCACATTCTCGAATCACCTTCTTATTTTTCTCAATAGCTTATGCAGTAATAGCCTTCACTATAATTATTGGCTGGCTTTTTCTGAGCACAGATTTTTGGGTAGTATATATTGATGCTGCCCTTATCGGATTAGGATACGGTATATGCTTTCCACGTTTTTGGAAACATTCCATCCCAAATAACCCCACCCCATGGACTACGCCAACGACCCTGAACTGAATGGCAAATACCTCGGTACCATCACCAAGGATTTCGCCGCCGTTTCTGATACCATCATGGAAGCCTCTTCCCAGGTGCGGAAGATGGACATTTCCAAATACCCGATTTTCGTGTTTGCCCGCCAGGAAGTGCCGCTCGGCAGCCTGCTCATCAATGCCGACGACCTGAATCTGGAGTGGCATGTCTTCGCCTCGTTTCTGGAGCTGTTCGTGCAGCAGGGCATCATCAGCCCAGAGGGCATCGAAGCCTTCCAGAGCACCTACCGCGACGCCGACGAATACTGCTGCCTGTTCGTGCTGGACAAGGAGTTCACCAACTTCGTGTATATCCCCTACCCGGAAGACTAACGTCAATTTTTAACTCTCAAAGTGATTGAATCCCTGGGCCCGCAACGGAATGGGTTGGCCAGATTTGGTGATAAGGTTGGCGCCTTCGCTCTTCTCCACCATGTGGCCGATAATGGTGATGTCGGGGTGGTTTTTGATTTTGTCGTGGGCGGAAAGCGGGACAGTGAAGAGCAGCTCGTAGTCTTCGCCGCCGTTGAGCATGCACATGATGGGGTCGAGGTTGAATTCTTCGGCTACTTCCAGGGTAGGATTGGCAATGGGCAGGTTTTCGGTGAATACCCGCGCGCCAGTGCCGCTAGCCTGGCAGAGGTGCAGCACCTCGGAAGCCAGCCCGTCGGAAATATCAATCATACTGGTGGGCACCACGCCCAGGTCGCGCAGTTCGTGCACCACATCCATGCGAGCCTCGGGGCGAAGCTGGCGCTGGAGCACGTAAGGGTATTTGGCCAGTTCAGGCTGGGTTTCAGGATCGGCCTGCCAGGCTTGCTTTTCACGCTCCAGCACCTGCAACCCTAAGTAAGCGCCGCCTAAATCGCCGGTCACGCAGAGCAGGTCGTTGGGGCCGGCTCCGCTGCGGCGCACGGCCTCACCGGCGGCTACTTGGCCCAGCGCCGTGATACTGATGGTGAGGCCGCCGCGGCTAGCGGTAGTGTCGCCACCCACAATGTCCACGTCGTAGGCCTCACAGGCCAAGCGCATGCCTTCGTACAGTTCTTCCACGGCTTCCACCGAAAACCGGGCCGGTACGCTTAGGGCTACAACTAGCTGGGTAGGCGTGGCGTTCATGGCCGCTACGTCCGACACATTGACGGCCACCGCTTTGTACCCCAGATGCTTGAGCGGGCAGAATGTAAGGTCGAAATGTACGCCTTCCACCAGCATATCGGTGCTGACGACCAGCTCGTGGCCGGCGGGTGGGGCCAGAATAGCAGCATCGTCGCCGATGCCGAGCTTGCTGCTGGGCTGGCGCAGGGTGATAGTGTCCTGAATGCGGCGGATAAGGCCGAACTCTCCTACGGTATCAAGAGGCGTGATGTCGCTCATAAACTATGCTGGTTGCGCTAATGGGGTTGTGGGCTGGGTATCTATTTTGAATGCGGCGCGTGGCTGGGCGGCGGTACGCAGGGCGGCAAAGGTACGCAAGCCATAGATTGAGTTGATGGCCTGCCGGCAATCCGGTTGCGGGCCATCAGACACAACGCAGAGGTTTCCGGGCAGGTTCGTTCGGCTATCTTCGGCGTTTGCTGTTATACGCGGGCACTATTGGCCTTTGGTTGTACGTTGATTTCGGGAAGTGTACGCGCCACTCTATCCAGTGAGTTCGTATAATTCTGGGCCTGACCTGCTTTCTTTGTTTATCCACTGAATTAACCCCTGAACTTCGTGCTCAAACATTCCTCCTGGCTGGTCATACTGCTCGCCTTCGCCACCCTGGCCGCCTGCAACCGCACCCCCAAAGCCTTCGACCCCGCCTCAGCCACGGCCGCCAAAGAGCAGCTTGATGTGCTGCGCGACACCGTTGACACCCGTTGGACGCAGATGATGGCCAGCGACGACGCCAAAATAACGGCTACCAGCCAGATTCTAAATGAGCTGGAGCGCACCCCTGGAGCCGATAAACAGCAGCTTCAGCAATTAGCTGCCGCCAATAACCGCTTCAAAAAACTACGCTACCAGCAGCTCTCCATGCAATCAGCCGACATTGACCGGTACGATGCTGCGCAGGACTCTTTGCTAGGCGTGCTACGGACGGTGGTTACAACTAATGCTGGGGCCAGCGCCACGGTGCAGAATACCTTCGAAACCATTGGGCAATACGATGGGCAGGTAGCCGGCTACCGCGTGCAGTACGATCGGGCCGCTAAGCAGTTCAATAACTACCTCCAGCTGCACCAAACCGAGCTGCAAACACTGGGCGGCAAGTACAAGCAATTGGCCCCGCTCCCACTGTTTGAGATACCGCAGTAAGGCATTCTAAACCCAGATAATAACGGCCGCCCAAGCAAGATTTGGACGGCCGTTATTATTTTAATCATCTGACTATCAACAATAAAAATATTTTATTTATTTCGATGCAACCGAACACCCCACAATAAGCTCTTCTTTGTAGCAACCGTGGCTACCGCGCTGTTGGTTGCTTTGGTTGAGTTGGTTGTGGAAAGGCGACTGGAATTTTCCGGCCGCTTTTTTTACGCTTATTGCGCTAATATTGCTTAGCTCCCGAATTACTAGTAGAGCCCAGGATAAGCCATTTGTGAACCATATAGAAAGAGGGCCTGCTCCATCGGAAGCAGGCCCTCTTTCTATATGGTTCACAAATGGCTTATCCTGGGCTCTACTTTCCGCTAGAGCTTAGCCATTTCCTCGCGCACAAAGTCGGCGAGGGTGCGCAGGTACTCGGTACTGAAATCGAAGCGAATACCGGCGGCGGCGTAGATTTCGCCAATTGGGGCGGTATAGCCTAGCGCCAAAGCGCGCTTGTAGGCAGCCAGCCCTTCCTGTGGATTCTGGCGGTAGTTGCGCCATACGGCAATAGCACCGAGCTGCGCCATAGCGTATTCGATGTAGTAGAACGGCACTTCGTAGAGGTGCAACTGTTTCTGCCACAAATAGGGTTTGAAGCCTTCCAGCCCTTTCCAGCTTACCGTGCGCTGGTTGAACTCGTCGAAAATGGTGGTCCAGCGCTGGTGGCGCTCCGCTTCGGTGTGCTGCGGATTCTCGTACACCCAATGCTGAAACTTGTCGATGGTGGCCACCCAGGGGAAGGTTTCCAGCACGCTTTCCAGATGCGTTTTTTTGGCGCGGCGCAGGTCGTCGGGGTTAGTGAAGAACACGTCCCAATGGTCCATGCTCATCAGTTCCATGCTCATCGAAGCCAGCTCGGCTACCTCGGATGGCGGGTGCTTGTCGGCGCCCAGCGGCAGATTGCGCGTAAGGAAGGAATGTACCGCATGGCCACCTTCGTGTAGCATGGTTACTACGTCGCGCAGAGAGCTGGTGGCATTCATGAAGATGAATGGCACGCCGGTTTCGTCGAGCGGATAATTGTAGCCGCCTGGAGCTTTGCCCTTGCGCGACTCCAAATCCAGCTGACCCATTTGGCGCATGGTGCGCAGACAGTCACCGAGGTAAGAATCGAGACTCTGAAAGACGGTAATGGTTTTTTCCAACAGCTCCTCCCCCGTTTCAAACGGCCGCAACGGTGCCTTCCCCGAAACGTCCACGTCCAGGTCCCAGGGGCGCAGCTCGGCCAGACCCAGATCCTGCCGCCGTTCCAAGTCCAAGTCGTTAATGAGCGGCACTACAGTTTCGCGGATGGCTTTATGGAAATCAAAACAATCCTGCGGAGTGTAGTCAAAGCGACCCAACGCAGCAAACATATAGTCGCGGAAGTTGGCGAAACCGGCATTCAGGGCCATCTGGTGGCGCAGGGCTACCAACTCCGTAAACAGCAGATCCAGCACTTCAGCATCGCGCAGGCGGCGGGCCTGAATAGAACGGTATGCTTCTTCCCGCACCGCGCGGTCAGGGCTTTTCAGGCGGTCAGCGGCACGCGGCAATGTCATTTCCTCGCCGTCGATGGTCACCGTCATGGCGCCGGCCAGCGCCGAATACTGCTGTTGCTTGGTGCTGATTTCAGTTTTGAGCGGAATATTTTCGGGCCGGTAGATTTGCAGGGCCTGCCGCACTGAACGCAGAAACACGCGGTATTTTTGCGGATCCAGCTCGGGCAGAAAGTCCGAGCTCATCATCTTTTCATTTAGGGCGTGGTCGTAGGGAGCTACGTTAGGCTCAACCGCACTTACAAAAAACTGAAACCGGGCCGCACTTTGCTCGTCTTGCGTATCGCAGGTCATACGGATATAACGCCAAGCCAGATCTTCACTCAGCGCCGCTTCCAGCTCCGACCGGTCGAGTAGCCAACGCTCCAGCTCCGCGCCGGAGGTAATGGTTCGCTCACGCAGTTCTGCGAAGAAAGGCTCCAGCGACTCCCAGGCCGTGACATTGAAGTCTTCGGGCAGGTACTGCCGTGGCGGCCGTTGCGTATCGGTAGCCGAAGCAGCCTGCAATTCTGTTGAATTCATCATAAGCTAGGAGATACGGAAAATGCCCAGGTCGGGGCGAACAAGTGGGCGTTTTAATCGATTTCGATTACCACGTCGCTGGTAAGTGGGTGCGCCACGCACACCAGCACGTAGCCCTGTTTCAATTCCGAGTCAGAAAGGCCTTCGCGCTCATCCAAGTGCACCTTGCCGGAGAGGCATTTGCCCCGGCAGGCCGTGCACAGTCCGGCCTGGCAGGAATACGGCAAATCGATGTCTAAATCAAGGGCCGCCTCCAGAATGGTCTGTTCGGGGGCCACTTCAATCTGGTATTCCGAACCCTCATAATTGACGGTAACGGTGCGGGTTTTCAGTTGGCCATCGTCGTCGGCCGTGGATACGTCGCCGTGACCATTGGGCTGCGCGGCAGCCGTTTCCTGCGTTTCGGCAGCAGCCACGAAACTCTCGCGCCGAATATTACCGGCCGGTACGCCCAGTAGCTCCAACGCTGATTTGGCTTCCAGCATCAGGCCATCGGGGCCACAGAGGTAGTACTCGGCCTGTGCCGCCGGAAACTGATGGCGTTGTTCCAGAATGCGCAACAGCATAGTCCGGTTCAGGCGCCCTACGTGCTGATGCGCAGCCACTGGGCCGGTAGGCTGGCTGTACACGTGCTCCACCTGGAAACGGCCAGCGTACTGAGCTTCCAACTGCTTGAGTTGCTCCCGGAAAATAACGGAAGCCTCGTTGCGGTTGCCGTACACCAACAGCACGTGGCTTTGGGGCTCTTCGCGCAGTACGGCTTTCAGCATGCTCATCAGCGGCGTAATACCCGAGCCGGCGCCTACTAGCACCAACGAACGGGCTGTTTTGGGGCTGGTTTTAATCACGAAATTACCCAGCGGCGCCATGGCTTCCAGTTGCTGCCCTACACGCACGGTATCCAGCAGGTAGTTGCTCACCAGTCCGCCCGTCACGCGCTTCACCGTCACCGACAGCCGTGGTGCCTCGCTGGGCGTGCTGCTGAGCGAATAGGCACGCCGCTCTTTTTTACCGCCGGGTCCGCAAGGCAAAATCAGGGTCAGAAACTGACCGGCTTCACTGGGCAGGGTTTGGCGGTTGGGGTGCTCAAGGTGAATCGTAACAGCGTCGTCGGTTTCCTGGGTTAATTCGACGACGTTGAGGAAAAGGTACGGAGTGCTCATTGGTGGCGCTGAAACTGGGCTTGGATACGAGTAACGAAGGAAATAACAACCAGGCTGCCCCCCACAGGGTTTAGCCGGGCTGCAAAGTACGGGAATCTATTACGGATGCTTTAGCTTGCAACCATCTACGTATTGTGTAAAAAATTGTCCTGCGCCGGATTGCCATAGCGTATCGGGGCGGCCCGGTACGCCGTATGCCCCGCGTGCACTGGGCTGGTTACACCCGGTTTTCTCTCCCGACACCTGCTTTATTTATGCTTGCCGAACTCCTCGAACGTCATCAGCACGAGTTTCACGCCATTCTACCCGTTGATTTGAACGCGCCCGACGTGGCTCGCCTGGATTTCACGGCCAACAACCCCCTAGTGCGCGACGCCGATCTGCGCGATACGGCCGCTTTTGAGGCGCTGGTGGGTGAACTGCTGGCCGCGCAGGAGGCGCACATCGGAGTGGGTGGTTACCTCGAAAACCGGGTTATCTACCGGCGCAGCCCCGGCCTGTTCGGCGACCCAGCCGTGCCTGCCCGCTCTTTGCATCTGGGCGTAGATGTGTGGCTGCGCGCCGGTACGCCCGTGTTGGCCCCACTCGACGCCGTGGTGCATAGCGTGCAAGACAACGACAATTTTGGCGACTATGGCCCCACGGTAATCCTGGAGCATCAGCTGGAAGGCGAAACATTCTACACCCTCTACGGCCATCTCACCCGCCGCGAAACCGCGTTGCTACGGCCAGGTATGGCTATTGAAAAAGGTCAGACTTTCACAGAAGTCGGCCCCGCCCCCGAAAACGGCGACTGGCCACCGCACTTACACTTCCAGGTTATTGCCGATATGCTCGGCCTCATTGGCGACTTCCCCGGCGTGGCGTTGCCTGAAGAACAGGAAAAGTGGACCGCCCTTTGCCCCGACCCCAACCTGATTTTACAGAGCCGGTGGCTGTAATATTTAGCCTAATGCGCCAAGCACAAGTGCTATTAGGCCTACTCCTAGCAGCCCTCCTACAAACTCAACAACTCCTATTCCTATTATAATCAGGGCAGCTAATTTGCCCAAGAAGAAAGACTGACCAGGTTTTCGGCGGCGGAATACTTCAAACAATCCTGTCCCAACAGCCAACAACCCACACGGTGCCAAACTCAGCAGGAAAAGCACCCAAAACTTCATGTCTGGGTCGGCAACGACTACCTGTTCAACGACGAATGCAAGTAGAAAAACGGCGGGTAGGCTGATGGCGCCCAATGCAACCCACACAGCTCTGCTTAACCTCACTAGCTACCGTGCTAATCAAACTTAATGGCGGCAACAGGCTTAATGCGCGAAATCAGGTAGGTGGGAATCAGAACGGCCAGCAGAGAGGTGGCGAAGGTGGCTATGTTGAGCAGCACAATCATAGCAAGGTCCCAATGCACTGGCACCCGGTCCATGTAGTAGTTCTCGGGGTCGAGGGGAATCAGGTGAGTGTAGTATTGTATCGCACAGAAACCCAGGCCGACAAGGTTGCCAAACAGCATCCCACGGAGCGTTAGGCTGATGCCGCGGAAGAAGAACATGCTGCGGATTTGCCGGTCGGTGGCTCCAATGGCTTTCAGGATGCCAATCATGTTGGTGCGCTCCAGAATCATGATGAAAATGGTAGCAACCATGTTGAACGTGGCCACGAAGATGATGAGCAGCAAGAAAATAACCACGTTGCGGTTAAGCAGTTGCAGCCAATCAAAAAGCTGCGCGTACTGGTCGGTAATCTTGTCGAGCTTGAGGTCGTAGCGCAGGTTCTCGTACATATCCTCCGCCACCGGGTCGAGGCGGTTGAAGTTCTTGAGCACCACTTCTACCCCACCCACCAAGGAGTCGGGCCAGGCGTTTAGCTGCCGAATCTGCCGCAAGTCGCCGATAACGTACACATCATCAAACTCATCCAACCCAGTCTGGTAGATGCCGCTCACCCGAAACGGCCGGACGCGAGGCGGATTCTGGATGAAGTAGAACAGCGTTTTGTCGCCCACTTTCAGGCGCAGCTTGTCGGCTACCTTGCGCGAAATCAGGATGTCGTTGGAGGCCGCCGAATCGGGGAAAGTCAGAAACTGACCAGCTACCAGGTTCTGGCGCATTGGCGAGCGGCTGTCCTCTTCGGATATCCCTTTGAGTACCACGCCCAGCACTTCATCCTTGGTTTTGATGATGGCTGTTTTGCGGGCGAAAGGCTGCACCGACTGCACCTGCGGAAACCGGTGCAGTTCCTCAATTAGGCCCGGGCCACCAATGGGCTCAATCTCAATGGAGTTGTTGGTGTCGTATTTGCTAACCGTGAGGTGCGAGCCGAACGAGAAAATCTTGCTTTGAATCTCGTTGCGGAAGCCTTCCAAAATGGCAAACGACACTATCATCACCGCCAGCCCGAGGGCAATGCTGATGATGGCTATCTTTGTCACCGACGAAGTAAAAGACCCCGAGTCGGCTCCGTCAATCTTGTGGGATATGTACCGCGAGACGTTCACTGCCGTAAAGCTACATGTCTACGGCCAGTTTCCTAGCTTCGTTTCCTGATGCTTCTACCCAACTTCTCCAGCCTACTCGGCCTGACCCTCTTGCTGTCCGACTGCGCTACTACAGCGCCGGCCACCACTACCGCCCCCCCATCTGTAGTGGTCAGCTCGGCCCCACAGGTAGTCACTGACGCCCTCCCGGCTGCGCCAACGCTACGGGTGGGGGCCGAACAATTTGCGCAGTACCTACCGCAGCTTAAAGGCAAGCGCGTGGGGCTAGTAGTCAACCAGACGGCCCGCGTGGGCAAGGCTTACCTGGTTGATACGCTGCTGGCGCAGGGTGTAGGCGTGAAGGTAATTTTCGGGCCGGAGCACGGTTTCCGGGGCGAAGCCGCCGATGGCGCCACCATCAAAGACGGCAAAGATGCCCGCAGCGGTCTGCCCGTGCGCTCGTTGTACGGCGCCACCAAAAAGCCCACGCCCGAAATGCTGGCCGACGTGGACGTGTTGGTATTCGACATTCAGGACGTAGGCACTCGGTTCTACACATTCATCAGCACGATGCACTACGTGATGGAAGCTGCCGCCGAGCAGGGCAAAGAAGTGGTAGTGCTGGACCGCCCCAACCCCAACGGCTGGTACGTAGATGGCCCGGTGCTGGAGCCCGCGCACAAGTCGTTTGTGGGCATGCACCCCATTCCCATCGTGCACGGCCTGACCGTGGGCGAGCTGGCGAAGATGATAAACGGCGAGAAATGGCTGGCCGGAGGCAAGCAGTGCCGCCTGACGGTGATACCCGTGGCGGGCTACACACATACCACGCGCTATGCACTACCCATTGCTCCGTCGCCGAACCTGCCCAACCCACATTCGGTGGCTCTCTACCCCACGGTGTGCATGATGGAAGGCACCGACGTAAGCGTAGGCCGCGGCACGGCCATGCCGTTTGAGGTGATTGGGGCGCCCACTCAGCCGGCCTCCCGGCCATTCAGCTTCACGCCCAAACCCAATGCCGGCTCCCCCATACCACCCCAAAATGGCAAGCTCTGCTATGGCCTCGACCTGCGTGAAACCGGCAACAACGTAGGCTTTTCACTGAAATATCTACTGGGTTTCTATCAGCAGAGCACTGCCAAAGACAAGTTCTTCGGCAAGTACTTCGAGCAGCTCTCGGGCACGTCGGCGCTGCGGCAGCAAATTATTGCTGGCAAGTCGGAGGCAGAAATACGGAAGTCGTGGGAGCCAGCTTTAGGGCAGTATAAGGTGCTGCGGAAAAAGTATCTGCTGTATCCAGACTTCAATTGATTTGCAGACGCTTCTGGCCCGCATAAAACGCAGACCGTTCTGTGTTTTATGCGGGCTAAAAACTTATAAAACGACATGCTGAAAATAGTTTTCATGGGCACCCCCGAATTTGCGGTGCCGACGCTGGAATCCTTGCTCAGCTGGGACGGTTGCCAGGTAGTGGCGGTGGTAACAGCACCCGACAAGCCAGCAGGCCGCGGACGGCAGCTCGCCGAATCGGCGGTGAAGCAGGCGGCGCTACGGCACGGCTTGCCGGTGTTGCAGCCCACTAACTTAAAGTCGCCGGAGTTTCAGGAAGAGCTGCGCAGCTACGCGGCCGATTTGCAGGTGGTGGTGGCGTTTCGAATGCTGCCGGAGGCGGTGTGGAACATGCCGCCCAAGGGGAGCATAAACATTCACGCGTCGTTGCTGCCGCAGTACCGAGGCGCGGCGCCCATCAACTGGGCCCTCATCCACGGCGAAACGGAAACCGGCGTTACGTCCTTCTTTCTACGCCACGAAATTGATACCGGCGACCTGATTTTTCAGGACGTAGTACTCATCACGGCCGAAGATGATTTCGGGACGCTGTACGAGAAGTTGAAAACCACCGGCGCCCAGCTGGCCTTGCGCACTGTGCAGGCTATTGCGGCCGGCACCGCACCCAGCCTGCCCCAAGCGGAGAGCCCCACGTTGCGCGCGGCCCCCAAAATTCAGAAGGAAACAGGCCGCCTCGATTTCAACCAGCCGGCTACGGTACTGGCCAACTTGGTGCGTGGCCTCGCCCCTATTCCTACGGCCTTCACCCAACTGCCCGATGGCCGCACGCTGAAGGTTTTCAAGGCCCAGCCCTTCGACGACGAGGAATCCAGCGGCCCCGACTCGGGTAATGTGGGCCGCTGGTATTCCGATGGCCGTAGCTACCTGCGCGTGCAAACCGCCAACGGCCTACTTGATTTGCTGGATGTGCAACTGGAAGGCAAAAAGCGCATGACGGTAGCGGAGTTTCTACGCGGCTTCAAAACCGATTCGCTGACAGTTACGGGCTGAAAACGCAGCCGTTGACAACTAACAAGCAGCAACTCAACAACCAACAATACATGCTTGCATTCGTAGTCGCCACCGCCGAAAACCGGGTTATCGGGCGCGACAATCAGCTCATCTGGCATCTGCCCGCCGATTTGAAGCACTTCAAACAGCTCACCCAGGGTCATCCCGTTGTGATGGGCCGCCGCACCTACGAGAGCATCGGCCGGCCGCTGCCTAACCGTACTAACATTGTGGTGACTCGGCAAACGGACTGGCAGGTAGAAGGCTGCGAAACGGCGCATTCGGTACCGGCCGCGCTGGAACGGGCCGCGCAGCTCGACGAGGAGGTGTTTGTAATTGGCGGCGCCGAAATCTACCAGCAGGCGCTATCCGCCGCCGACACCATCTATCTGACCGAAGTACACCACACGTTTGAAGGCGACGTAATGTTTCCGGAGCTAAACCACGCTGTGTGGCGCGAGGAGTCCCGCCAGCGCCACGAACCCGACGACAAGCACGCCTACCCCTTCAGCTTCGTTACGCTGAAAAGAAGATAATTCTCGCCTGTTATTATTCATAAGCGCAGAACAACAGCCAGCCGACAAGCAAAAGCCCTTGCCATTCATGAATGACAAGGGCTTTTTTTGAAGTTGAATCTGAGAACGACTAACGCAGCAGTACAATCTTACCCCAGTCTTTCTTGAATGCTTGGTCGCCGGCGGTGGCGCGGCGCTTGAACTTGTCCTGCGGGTCGTCGAGCATTACGCGGTACAGATAAGTGCCGTTGGCCAGCCGGTCGCCGAACTGGTCGGTGCCGTCCCAGGCGTATTCGCTGATGTTGTTACCGATGCGTAGGGGTCCTAGCTCGGCCATCATGATTTCCCGCACCACCCGGCCAGTCAGCGTCAATACCTGAATCTTCATGTTGCGCGGTGGCTCGGTACCAGTCAGCGTAAATACGAACCGGGTTTTGCTGGTAACCGGATTCGGATATGGGTAAATGTTGCTGATAGTCGACTCGTTGATGACCTCGAACGTGATACGGTACGGCTCGGCCGCAGCAGCTTTACCAGTAGCATCCCGGCCCTGCACCTCTAGCGTGTAGATGCCATTATCAAGCGGCATATTCTGCCCCATCCGTAATTCTAATTGGGCCGTGCCTTTCGTCGAGTCGGAAGAGAAGCGCACGTTGCTGCCGTTTAGGTCGATTCGGCTGGTAGTTTGGTTGGGACCGGTCAGCAGCACATCAAAGTTGCTGGTTCCCTGAATCCGGCGCAGACGGTCATCATCGCGCAGTTGCACCGTAACCGTAGGAGCCGGGGATACAATATCGCCGTTGAGAATATGCAGGCCATCGAAGGCGACATCCAGCGTGGGCGGCACGTTGCGGTCATCCACCCGGAAGGCATCTAGCACCAGTTCATTGTTGAATGCGTACAGCTCAGGTAAGGGCCGGGGGCCGGGGTTGACTACCACGTTGCCGGTCAGGCTGCCGGTCAGGCCTACCACGTTCACTTTGGCATCGAAGCTAACTTGGCTGTTAGCCTGCAAGGCCCCGCCCGGTACGTCAACTAGAGCTTCTTTTACTGTATTGCTCTCGTTACGCAGCAGAATCCGGGCTTTCATTGGGCCGCTGAAGTTGATGGACGACACGTTTTGGAACACCACTGGTACCGTTACGAAGCCTGTTTCGTTGGCCTGCCGTGCTAGCGTAGCTGGGTCGTAAGCGGAAGCAGGAGTAGCCAAGTCACGACGTACAATGCCTTCCGGCACGCCCTGATAAGTTACCAGCCACTGCTTCAACTGAGGCGCAGTGCGGTTGAGCGTATCGCGCAATTCCAGCACCAACTGCAGATACGGATACTGCTGGGCCGAAATGTTGGACAGCGCTAGGTTGCGGCTTGTTACGTTAGCGTCGAGAACCCGCTCCACGTTCAGCGTATCTATACCAATCAGCTTCAGGGTGTACTGGTCGGTAGCCTCAGGGGTGCGTACGGTGTGGTAGAGGTTCTGCCACTGTTGGGCCGGCCCGATGCGAGTAGACGTAATGCTGCCGCTGCCGGTCCGGGTTAGCAGGGCCGCATTCAGCGTAATTACTTGGTTGATGCTAGGGGTTGGGTTAGTGGGGTCAGCAGTTACTTCGCGCACTACCCGTGGGTTGGGCCCTTTCTGTACCAATAGCGCATACGGCTCCCCATCCTGCAAAGTATTGATGCGCGTTGCTCCTAAAGCCGTGAAGGCAGCTTTCAAAGAAGCCGGGAACGAGGAGTAGTTCACCTTGTTCATCGAAATCAACGCCACGTAGTCGCCGGGGCGCACATTGGTCAGCAAAGACTGGAGCTGCGCTTGCCGGGTAGGCGTGTTGAGGTGGTCGGTAGTGTTGTTGGGGTCAGCCGAGGCAAAATGATAATAGCGCAGGTTGCCCTGACCGCAGGAGTCATAGCCTCCCGCTACGTTGCGCACGGGTTGCAGGGTACGGCCATCGAACACGGCCACCATCATGTTGGGTTTGTTGGGTCCGCAGTTGGCTACATAAGGAGAAACTGAAGTGCTAATGCCGTCCGTTAGTGTATTGAACGTTTGTCCGGCACCGGTACCGCCGCCGCGGGTTGTCAGAGCTATTGGTTCACTTATATCCTCAAAGTCCCAGCGGCCCGACGGGGCTGCGATGCTCACACCAGCTAGCTGGTCGCGTCGGAACTGCCCATGATGGCTCTGCGACCAGCCTCCAGTGGTATTCTGAATCACGCGGAACGAGCTGGTAGCCCACTCCGGACTCTCATCTCCTACCGGCGTTTGGAAACGTAGGCGCCAGTACCACACTACACTGTCGCGCCCAGCTAGGGTTGGCAGAGTCGGCCGCCAGTCGGGCACCAGCGTGGTGGTAATGGTGCGCGTCTGTTTAATAGGGCTGGCACTGCTGAACGTAGGCACCGTATCTAGCTCCATTTCATACACCCTTGAGGCCCCGCGCGGGTCGTTGGTTTGGCCAACTAAGCGTAAGTTGGTAACGGGTACAATGGCAAACTCCAGAGGCCACACCGTCCGGACACCACCTTGCAGAAAGTTGAAGTTGATTTGTCCGGTGTTGTTGGTTTCACTTAGTTCAGCCACCTGGTTGCGGTAGTCGAGCGCTACTTCGAAACGGTTATCTCCGAACACATTCCCGGCGTTGGGCAGCACGAACGTATAGGTGCTGTCGTGCCAGGCCTGACGGACGGTGTACGTTGTAATATTAGGTACGCGGCCAGTAGCCACTGGGTAGGTACGGGTGATACGGACCTCCACTGGGTCGTAGGTGATTTTACCGGGGTTACTTATGCGCACCAGCAGCTTGAAATCGGGCGAAGAAGCTTGAATTGGATTCGGACCGTTAGGCTGGAGCTGTAAGTCAGCGTTGCTGGTAATGAAATCAGGGCGCTCAGGAGCGTACAGCCGCAACGCCGGGTCACCGAGCCACGTGTTCATCATGGCCAGAGCTATAGTTGAGCCGCCGCCGCCGTTCGCAATCAGCATGCGCCGGTTTGCTTCAGCCTGTAGGACTGGAATCGGCTTACCATACCAAGCCGGCTCATTGAAAGCCACTTTATAAAATTCAGTGCTGAAGGCGTCGAGGTCGTATGTGAAAGCTTCATCGGAAGCTGCCATAAAGCCTACTGCCCCTTTATTCTCCGCGAAAATCCAGTTTTCCGATACTGTTTTCGTGCTGTTGTTGCGGTCAACGGCGTTGGCAGCGCATCCATTTAGCAAGAACACTGGGTATTTGCCGGGGTTGTTGTAGCCTTTTCCCGGGTCACTGGGGTCACCGAAGTTGAGGTCGAATGTAGAGGTAGAGCCGTGCCCAAAATACGTAACCAAGGAAACGCCTGCATTTACTTCCGGCGCAATGGTCATGTTCACGGGCAAGTTGGTTCCTCCGGAGAGACGGCGCCGATAAGTATTTACAACGGTTCCTCCAAACAGCGGTTTCTCGGCCAGCCGCTTGTATTTATCGAGGTAGCCCTCGAATTCCAACTGCTGATTTACTCCATCTCCCCCGCCTAGGTGAACCACATT
Source organism: Hymenobacter norwichensis DSM 15439 (assembly GCF_000420705.1). GTDB lineage: Bacteria > Bacteroidota > Bacteroidia > Cytophagales > Hymenobacteraceae > Hymenobacter > Hymenobacter norwichensis. Next base: position 241,780 of record NZ_ATVL01000012.1, on the reverse strand, counting down.
TTTGCGCCACGGTTCCGCGCCTAAAGCTTCGTGCGTTTTCAGCTTATCAAGGTACCGAATGATTTCCTGCGGGCTGGTAGCAGGCAGGCGGCCGGTGGGCATACGGGCAGTATACTGGTTGTTTTCCCAGTTGGCCGAGAGAAAATTGTCGGAACCACTACGCGTGGTGCTAGGTACTAGGTCGAGCGGAGAGCCTTGCCGCCGTTCGGCTACAATGAGCCCTTTGCCTAGTATCAGCAGATAGTTGGTTTGTGCAGCGGGCGAGTTGGCCAATTCCCAACGCACAAAATTGCGCATGGCCCCCACTGATTTCTCACCGTAATGGAACTGGTTGTAAAGCTGCTCTGAGGTTACTACCACGGTATCATAGCGGCCACCCTGATTGGAGGCGCGGTAGCTGGCATAGGCTCGCACCGCGTCCACGCCATTCACGGGGCGCATCAGGATGGAATGCGTGATGATTAAGAAGTTGGTAGCGGCTGCATTTAGGGTCCGGAACTGCACCCGCGTGGCGGGCCGGGGCACTACGGCTAGCGCCTCATCGGCTAGGAGCAGACGACGCGTTTGGCTGGCGGTGGCACTCGGGAAGCTGTAGCCACGCTGCTGACCGGCCAAGGCAATACCTTCCACCCGTTGCATATTATAAATGTCGGTCAGGTCGAAGCCGCGCACGGTAGCGGGAAGGCTATCTACCGCATAATATGCCGGTCCTGCCAGAGTGGAATCGTTGCGGAAGGCCATCTGCTTCATGCCGGCGCGCCAACGGCTATTCTGCGGAAACGTGTAGCGCACGTAACCAACACGGTAGCCGTACCGCTGACTGGAAATGCGAGGGCCTGTGTCGCGGGAAATGGTATAAATGGTGCCCGCGGTGCTTACATCGGAATTTTGAAGCGTGTACCGAACCGTCCGCTTTTCGTAGCCATTAAATGAAACCGAGCCCAGTACCCGCTCAGTGTTGGTACCAGGTTGCACCACCACCACGGTGATGGTGTGCGGGCCGCTCCAAGAACCTACAAACAGCAGCTCAACCTGGGGCTGCGTAGTGGCCGTACGGGAGGCCGCCCACATGGAGTCAACGAACATACCAGCCCCCGGCTGGTAGCCAGAAACGCCGCCATGCGGAAAAGACAGAAACCCTTCCCCCGGCTCCCCCCAAGGCTGATAAGTATTGGTCCCAAGTTCGTCGTTTACATACGCAAACTGCCCCGGGTCTGGCAAGTTGCCACCAGTCCGGCCCGAGAATACTGCCTGCCGTTGGGCCAGCCGAACGGCGTGTGGCTGAGCAGTAGGCGTGGTAGCTACGGCCGTCATGCGCTTACCATTCGTAGTAGCCGACCACGTTAGGAAGTACGCAGCCGTGTCGGTGTAGAGGCTGTATAGGTCGTGGGGCTGAGCGGCGGCCCCGCCTTTGTAGATGGCCTGGTCGAGTTTGCCGTCGTTGCGCTGGCCGTAGAACTCGAAAAAGGTGGTAGCATCAAGCGTAGACTGGTTGCCGCCAGCGTAGATGGCCAACTCCCGACCGCGCCGCCATAGCTGAATGCGTTGCGGATTCACACCGCTGACACCCGCTTGCGCCAGATACTGCTGGTCGATGCGGTAGAGGGCGTCTTTGGTGACTTTAATTTTATAGTACTGCTGGCCGGGCACTATCCACTCGTTGCCATACGTCGCCGTGGTTTGCGCTGCCACCGGAGCTGCCATAAGTAGCCAGCCGAGCAGCACTCCGCACAAGCCCAGAAGCTGTGTAGTGTAGTATCGTTTTTCCATAAAAGTATCTTTTGCTGATTACTGGTGGCTAGCTGATTATTTTGGCAAATAGCTAGCTGCTAGTATTCCATAATTACTTGATGCCGTAGCCTAGCGAGACGATGATGTTGTTGGTTTGCGTACGACCACCTAGCTTTTCAATGGCTAATTGCGACAGTGCAACGTCCAGACGCAAGCCACTCAGTGCAACTCCTACACCCAGGCTAGGCTGCACTTTCCACTGCTCACTACCCGTGAAGCTCTGAATTTGCTGCACGTTGCTAACCCCACCTCGCAGGTAGGCCACATTCTTATAGCCTATTTCCAGGCCCGCACGCGGATCAACGCTAACCAGCTTACTAGAAACCAACGTATTACGCTGGCCATCAGTGGTTATTTCCAAATCTACAGCAGCCAGGGCCGTAAACTCACCAGGCAGTTTCACCAGGCGGCCAACACCCAGCACAAAAGTGGGCAAAGTAATTTCGGTTCGGTTGGTTGGAATGTCATCGAGCGGGGCACCGGGCGTGGGCTTCAATTCGTCGGCATTGATGGACCAGGAGTTATAGGTGGTGGTGATGTCGCGGGCCATCAGGCCGAGGCGCCAGTTGCCTTTATCGTACTGCACGCCTGCATCAATCCCGAAGCCCCAGGCATCAGCAAATTCACCGATGTTGCGGTAGATAATCTTGGCATTGGCCCCGAATTTAAGGCCTTCCACATTTCCAATTTTGCGGGCGTATGACAGCAACACCCCGTAATCGGCCACCGAGAAGTAACGGATTTTCGAGTAGTCAATGTAGCCGAACTCATTGATTAAGTCCCGAGTATCAGCAATATCATCAACGCCTACACGCACGGCACTGATGCCAATGGCACTCTGGTCGTCGAGGGGCATGGAGAAGGCTGCGTAGTCGTTCTTAACGATGCCCGAGAACAGCTCGGAGTGCATCAGCACCGCATCGTATTTGGCCTTCTGGCTGAGCAAGCCGGCCGGATTCCAGTAGCCAGCTGTAGCATCTTGGGCAAGACTAACTTGCACTTTACCCATACCTAGAGCCCGTGCACCCACCCCTATATTCAGGAATTCGTTGCTATACTTAGGCGTTTTATCTTGGGCTTGCGCGACTGTAGAGGCTGAAAACAGCAAGCCAGCCGAGCCGAAAAATAGCGTAACAGTACGGAAGAGGTTCTTCATAGAGAAATGCGCTAAAAACGAGTAATCCGCTTTCCAACGCAAGGTACTACTTATTAGTGCGTCGTGCCCGAAAAGTCCCTGCAAATTCCCTGCTACTCTTGTGGAAACCAGCTGCTAAGCCTTTACTAGCGCAGTAGTAGAACCCTCCCTTCCTAAGACTCAAATGAGCGCCTCCGGCAAGCTTGTAGCAGCTGATTTACTCAGCAGTAATTGGCTCTTAACACAGTTTCACTTCTATCCGAGGCTTAGCATGACAATGCATCAATACTTAAAAAATGGTCCTATCGCCTGAAAACAGGCTTTTCTGGCTTCTATAAAAAATATTTGAAACAGTACCTTGCGTCACATAGTACCTTTTATTATCTTTGATCTATTCTTCACCGACTACCGCCTCAAGCCCATGAAAGTAGAGAACACCCAAGTGCAGATGCGGAAGGGAATTCTGGAATTCTGCATCCTGGAGATTATCGCCCGCGGCGAGGTTTACGCGTCCGACATGCTCGAAGAACTCACCCAAGCCCGCATGATTGTGGTGGAGGGGACGCTCTACCCGCTGCTTACGCGCCTCAAAAATGCCGGCCTGCTCGATTATACCTGGAAGGAATCGACGAGTGGCCCGCCGCGCAAGTACTACACCCTCACCGAAGGCGGGCAGGACTTCCTGCAACAGCTGCGCCTGACCTGGGAGGAAGTACAGGACTCCATCCGCATCATCCGCCAAAAGCCTTCCGCCAACGGGAGCAGCCTGCCGGTTCCGCTTTAATATCCGGCCCTCTTCTTCTCCCGATTTTTTCCGACTAGTTGCAGCACTGACTGAGATGAAAAAGAACATCAGCATCAACCTCCAAGGCATCATCTTCCACATCGAGGAAGACGGCTACGAAGTTCTGAGCCGCTATTTGGCGGAAGTGAAAGCCCACTTCAGCGGCTACCGCGGGCACGAGGAAATTGTGGCCGACATTGAAAGCCGCATTGCCGAGCTGTTTGCCGCTCGCCTGTCTGGCACCAAGCAGGTAATTTCGCTGGACGACGTGCAGGCCATGACCACCAAAATGGGCCGCGTGAGTGACTTCCAGAGCGCCGACGAGGCCGAGGATGACGACGAGCTGCTGGCCGATGCCGTAGCCAGTGGCACCGCGGCCGGTACGTACTCCAAAGCCGGCCTTGGCGACCCCGACGGCCCCTTCGGTAAGAAAGGCGCTTTCGGCCCCGAGGGTACCTTTGGCAAGAAAGGTGCTTTTGGTCCTGATGGACCGCTGGGCACCGGCACCGACCCTGCCACTCCCAAGCAGATGTACCGCGACATGGCCCACCGCAAGGTGGCGGGCGTAGCGGCGGGTGTAGCACAGTATTTCAATGTCAATCCGCTCTGGGTTCGGCTGGGGTTGCTGGTACTGCTATTGGCTGTGCCCGCCATGTTCGATAATACTAGCTTGAACAACTTCGGTGAGCGGGTAGCAGGCATCACAGTGCTGGCCTATATCATCCTGTGGGTTGTGCTGCCTAAGCGCTACGATGCCACCGACCCGGAAACCGACCCCGCGTTCAAGAAGCTATACCGCGACACCGACAACGGCAAAGTAGGTGGTGTATCAGCGGGCCTGGCGGCGTACCTGCGGGTGGACGTGGTGGTGGTACGGATTGCGTTTCTGCTGCTGCTCATTGCCGGCAGTTTGGGCTTCTGGCTCTACATCATCCTGTGGATTCTCTTGCCGGAGGCCAAAACGGCCTCCGACAAGCTCCGTATGCGCGGCGACGCCGTGACGCTTTCGGCCCTGGATGAAAACCTGCGCAACAACCCTTACGCCGCCGGCTCGGAGGCGGGTCCCGTGAACAACCGCCCTGTGGGTACTTTCTTGGAGGATTCCTTCAGCAACGTGCGCCCTATCATTAACTCCATCGGCTCCCTGATTCGGGTGGTGGCCGGGGGCATCCTTACCCTCACTGGCTTCGGCATTCTGCTTACCATTGTTATTGCCTTGGGCGTGGGACTGGGCGTCATCTCCTCGTCCGACGACCTGGACTTCGGCCCCTTGCAGCCCTTCTTGCTCTTCAATGATATTTCGGTGTGGGCCGTACTGTCCTTCTTTCTGGTAACAGCCGTACCCGCTCTGGCCCTGCTGCTGACGGGTGTAGGCATGCTGTTGCGCCGCACTGTGCTGAGCCGTACGGCCTCGCTCACGCTGCTGGGGTTGTGGCTGCTGGGTATCGTGGGTAGCTCGGTGGCCGCCATTCGGGTGGGTCGCGAATTTCAGCGCGAAGAGGAAATCACCCAGACCACCAACCTGAGTGGCCTGAGTAGCTCCCGCCTGATGCTGGAGCGCCGCCAGCTCAACAGCGGTGAATGGGTAGATCTGGACCTAGTGGGCATCGACAGCACGCAGGCTCCCCGCCTGGAGCGCATCATCTCGGCCAAAGGCTCCTCCGACTCCATTGCCCGCCGCAATGCGGCCACCACCACCCTACACACGCTGCGCATCCTCAACGACTCAACGCTGAGTGTAGATGACCACTTCAACTACCAGCCCAGCGCCAAGTTCCGCGGCCAGGACATGCGTCTACGGTTGCTGTTGCCCCAAGGCCGCACCTTCCGCATGACGGAAACCTTTGCCAACTGGCTGAATGAGGAGGACTACCTAAATAACCGGGCCCCTGAACACCCCGAGAATTTCGTATTCCGCATGAAGGGCAATAAGGTGGAGTGCGTGAACTGCCAAGAAGCCGACTTGCGCGGCCCCAATGATGAGGATGCCTCTAACGATGAGGACGAGGACCGCACTGATATCAACCTGGATTTCGGCACCTCTTCCACATTTAGTACCGATGAGTCGTCGTATGGTAGTGGCCGCCGCTCTTTCGACGGAGACAGCTTCGATAAAGTAACCGTGACAGGCCCGTTCCAGGTGGTTATCCGGGCTAATAGCAACCATTCGGTGCGGGCCGCAGGCAGTGAGGCTGACCTGAGCGACATTGTGGTGGAGCGCAACGGCGACGAGTTAGTGGTGCGGCCCCGCCGCAAAAACTTCACGGGCTCCAACTGGCGCAGCTACAAGAAGATTCTGATTACCATCGAAACGCCCGAACTCAACAAGCTGGAACTGGTGGGAGCTACCCAGGCAATTGTGAGTGGGTTCAGCAACGGCGACCTGGCCGTGGAACAAGCTGGTGCCAGCCTGCTACGCCTAGACGGCCGGTTCAATAACCTCGATTTAGACTTGGCCGGGGGCTGCCGCGCCATTCTGGCAGGCCGTGCCGACGACCTGAACGTAAGCGGGGCCGCGGGCTGCGAACTAGCCGCTGCCGACTTCACGGCCGCCCGCGCCGACATCAGTATGGTTGGGGCCAGCAAGGCCCGCCTGCGGGTAACAGAGCGCCTGGAAGCCAATGCTGTAGGTGCTAGCGTAATTGAGTACAGCGGCAAGCCAACCGAAGTTAGCAAGGATGCGGTGGGTGCTTCGCGAGTGGAACCAGTGGATGAATAAATTAGTGAGCCCTTACTTCACTAATTCCACATGTACCGTACATATATTTGTCACTGAAGATTTAATTATCATTACCAGGCAACGGTACAAGTTTCATCTGCATCTATGCTGTTGATGAATTGAAAAAAGAGGGTCTAAATTTTTCTGGTGAGTGAAAGGCCGACCCCTCGAGGAAGCTCTTTTACTGGTCGTGCTGCAACCGACCAGTGAGAGGCTTCCTCAATTTTTTTCAAGCAATTGAGTAGCTGAGTGCGTTAGTTTGAAAGTTGCGCCGGATGTGAAAAGCAAAAGGGTTGTCATGCTGCGCACAGCATGACAACCCTTTTTTTGCCTTACTCAAATACTAAACTATTCTGCTACTCTTTCCAGCCCCTTCTGCTGACCTAGCGCCAGCAGAAGCGCAAAGGCCTCGTCGTACTCGTTGCGCACTTTGCCTTCCAGAATGGCTTCCAGCAACGCCTCTTTCAACTCTCCTACCTCCCGGCTGGGCTTAAGGCCGAACGTTGCCATGATAATTTCGCCGGTAATAACGGGCTTGAAGTTGCGCAGGTGGTCCTTCTCCTCCACCTCTTTCAGCTTCTGCTCCACCACATCGAAGTTGCGTAGGTAGCGGTTTTTCCGGTCGTAGTCTTTGCTGGTGATGTCGGCACGGCACAGCAGCATCAGTCGGTCGATATCGTCGCCGGCCTCGAACAGCAGGCGCCGCACCGCCGAGTCCGTCACGATTTCCTTGGATAACACGATGGGCCGCAGATGCAGCCGCACTAGCTTTTGCACCTGGCGCATTTCCTCGCCCAGAGGCAGCTTCAGGTCGGTAAAGATGCCAGGAACCCAGCGCGCACCTTTGTCTTCGTGCCCGTGGAAAGTCCAGCCCACGCGCTTGTCGTAGCGCTTGGTGGCAGGCTTGGCAATGTCGTGCAGGATAGCTGCCCAACGCAGCCACAGGTCGCCACCGGCTGTTACCACGTTATCGAGCACTTGCAGCGTGTGGTAGAAATTGTCCTTGTGCGCGTGCTGCCCAACTTTCTCCACCCCGTAGAGCTGCGCCATCTTTGGAAAAATAAGCTGGAGCAAGCCGCACTGAAACAGCAGCTTGAAGCCGTAGCTCGGCTTCGGAGCCATAATAATCTTGTTCAGCTCAGTGGTAATGCGCTCCTGCGACACAATCTTGATGCGCTCCTTGTTGCGGGCCAGCGCGTCAAACGTGTCGGGCTCGATATCGAAATCCAGTTGGGTGGCAAACCGAATGGCGCGCAGCATCCGCAGTGGGTCATCGGAGAAGGTGATGTCGGGGTCAAGAGGCGTGCGGATGGTGCGGCGCTGCAAGTCGCCCATGCCGTCGTAGCGGTCCACTAGGGCCCCAAAATCAGCGGGGTTGAGGCTGATACCAAGGGCATTGATGGTGAAGTCGCGCCGGGCTAGGTCTTCTTCCAACGTACCGGCTTCCACTTCCGGCTTGCGACTTTCGGCCCGGTAGCTTTCCTTGCGGGCGCCAACAAATTCCACTTCTATTTCCGGTGTTGGCAGCATAGCCGTTCCGAAGTTCTTGAATACCGTTACGCGGGGCCGACCGGGCAACTTACGGCCTACTTCCTGTGCCAGCCGGATTCCGTCGCCCACGCATACCACATCCACGTCCTTGCTTTCGCGCTCCAATGCTAGGTCGCGCACGAAGCCCCCAATCACATAAGCTGGGTAGCCTAGCTCGCCAGCAGCTTCGGCAATGGTGCGGAATAAAGGAAGGTCGGGTAGTTGCGGGGTTTTCATACATCGGTAATTATGCAGCAAAGGTACTCCGCAACTCGCATTGCGTGGAACCTAAGCGTTTTGCTTGGCGCAGGCACCGTATTAGGTCCGATACCAACAGTGCCCACTTTTCTGCCTCTAAGGCAATAAAAAACTCCCCCGGCATGAGTGCCAGGGGAGTTTCTGTAAGCTTATAAGCAGAGCGAAATTACTGCTTAGCAGGGGTTTCTTCTACCAGTTTGTCGGCGGGCTGGTTGCGTACGGTGGCCGTGTCGCCAGCTTCTGGAGCTACTTCCGATTTCACTTCGGCAGCGGCATTGTCGGTGGCATTTTCTACAGCATCACCAGCTTTATCAGTGGCGTTAGCAGCGTCGGTGGCGGCGCTTTCGGCAGTAGCTTCTGCGTTTTCTTGGGTTTTCTCCGAGCAAGAAGTCAGAGCGAAAGGAGCAAAAGCGGCCAGAACAAGCAGGGATTTAACAGAGAATTTCATAGTCGAAGTCGAATGTTTTTGTGGAAGATTCTCTGTTTATACCTCGCTGTACTGGAAAGTAACCCACCTGCTGTCAGATTCTCTTCCCTACCTCTAGGCTCTGACCCACTACGGATGAGGTTAATCTCGCAGCACTTCCATCTCGCCGTCGTCCAGTACGCGCACCACCCGAGAAGGAGTAGTGCGGCTGGTTTCATCCTGCCGCCAATGCACTACGTAGTCGGCGCCACGCACTAGCGCAGTATTTACTTCAGCATACAGCCCCGGTGTTGGCTCACCACTCAGGTTAGCCGACGTCGAAACCAAGCCGTGGCCCAAGCGCCGTACTACTTTGTGACAAAACTCGTCATCGAGCACCACTCGCAACCCAATGGTACCATCGGCAGCTAGCAAGCTGGGCGCTAAGTGGCGGCTACCCGGCACCACGTAGGTAGTGGGCTTCGACTGCGCGGCCAGTAGTTTTGACAGGTGCGGCGGCACCACCTTGGCATAGCGCGCAAACATCACCTCGTCGGCCACCAGCACAATGCACGATTTCTCCGGCGGCCGCTGCTTCAGCTTGTACAGGCGCTCTACGGCAGGCGGCACCTCGGCGTCGCAGCCTAGCCCCCACACCGTATCAGTAGGGTACAGAATGACTTGCTGCAACAACAGCGCATCCACGGCGGCATCCACTTCCTGACGAAAAAAATTGCTCATACTTTAGAAGTTGATTGTTAGATGTTGGTTGTCGATTACTGATGCTTAAACTATTACGACAGCAAAGAGCTCTTTTTTAGAAAGTCTCTACCCCCCTCTTCTATTTGCAGCCAGTAGCCATTGGCAATCAACAACTCAAATACTTTGGCAAAGCTCCACCAATACGCCGTTGGCGCTTTTCGGATGCACGAAACACACCAGCTTGTTGTCGGCCCCGCGCTTAGGTTCTTCGTTGAGTAGCACAAAGCCAGCCGCGCGCAGCCGCTCCATTTCCGCTCTAATATCTTCTACCTCGAACGCCATGTGATGAATACCTTCCGGTTTTTTGGCCAGATATTTTGTAATGGCGCTATCGGGCGAAGTGCCCGCTAGCAATTCCACCTTCGAACCGCCCACCTGAAAAAACACGGTATCCACGGCTTCACTGGCTACATGCTCGCGCTTATAGGGTTCCTGCCCTAGCAGTACCGTGTATAGTTTGGTGGCAGCTTCCAGGTCTTGCACGGCCACGCCTATATGTTCCAGATTCGTTAGCATAAGCACGGTGGCAGATATAGCGCTGCTTCTTTGGATTTGTTCTACTTTTGCAGGACCAAAGTAAAACCAGTTCGCGGATTTTTGTGTTCTATCTGCAAATGAATAGCCTCTGGTTTTCTTTGGTACCCTTTGATTTCCAGATTTCCTTTGAAACCTGCTTAACGCGCCATGCTCAAGCTACCTATTTACCTCGATAACAACGCAACTACGCCCCTCGATCCGCGGGTGCTGGAAGCTATGATGCCGTACCTGACCGAGGTATTTGGCAATGCAGCTTCGCGTAACCACCCATTCGGTTGGGCTGCGGAAGAAGCAGTTGACTACTCGCGCGACCAAATTGCGGCGCTTATCAACTGTGACCCCAAAGAAATCATCTTCACTTCCGGTGCTACCGAGTCCGACAACTTGGGTATCAAAGGGGTGTTCGAGATGTATTCCCAGAAGGGCAACCATATTATCACAGCTACCACTGAGCACAAAGCGGTACTTGATACGTGTAAGCACATTGAGAAGCTCGGTGGCCGCGTGACGTACCTGCCTGTTAATTCAGAAGGCCTCATCAGCCTCGAAGAGTTGGAAGCCGCCATGACGCCCCAGACAATTCTGGTAACTATCATGTATGGCAACAATGAAACCGGCACTATCCAGCCCATCCGTGAAATTGCTGCCATTGCACACAAGCACGGCGCGCTCTTTATGAGTGATGCGACCCAAGCAGTAGGTAAAATTCCAGTGGACGTTATTGCTGATGGCATCGACCTGATGGCTTTCACGGCACACAAAATGTACGGTCCAAAAGGGGTTGGCGCTTTGTATGTTCGGCGCAAAAACCCACGGGTTAAAGTAACTGCCCAAATGGACGGTGGTGGCCATGAGCGGGGTATGCGCTCCGGCACTTTGAACGTACCTGGCATTGTAGGCTTGGGCAAAGCTTGTGAACTGGCCCGCCTGGAAATGGTAGCCGACACTGAGCGCCTTAGCAAGATGCGGGACCGGCTGGAGCGTGAATTACTGACGCTGGAAGAAAGTTATGTGAACGGGTCACGTGAGCATCGTCTGCCGCACGTAGCCAACATTTCTTTCACCTACGTAGAAGGCGAAGGCCTAATGATGGGAGTGAAAGACCTAGCTGTTTCGTCGGGTTCGGCCTGTACCTCAGCTTCTTTGGAACCTTCTTACGTATTGAAAGCACTCGGCTTGAGCGACGATTTGGCCCATAGCTCTTTGCGCTTTGGTCTGAGCCGTTTCACAACCGACGAGCAAATCGATTACGCTATCAACCACGTAAAAGAAGCCGTGACCAAACTGCGCGAAATGTCGCCTCTATGGGAGATGTTCAAAGAGGGCATCGACCTGAGCAAGATTGAGTGGGCTGAGCATTAATAGTTAGAGCTTGCAACTGGGAGCTAAGCATATTGCATTAGTTCTCAGTATAGGTTCTGAGTCGTAAAATCTGACATCTAATTTCCTTAAAAAGCCATGGCTTACTCCGATAAAGTAATCGACCATTACAGCAATCCTCGCAACGTAGGTACGCTGGACAAAAGCAAAAAGAACGTCGGTACCGGCTTGGTAGGTGCCCCTGAGTGTGGTGACGTAATGCGCCTGCAAATCGAGGTTGACGAAATCACCAATACTATCACCGACGCTAAATTCAAGACGTTTGGCTGTGGCTCTGCTATTGCATCTTCGTCGTTGGCTACGGAATGGCTAAAAGGCAAGACGGTAGACGAGGCGTTGGCTATTGACAACATGGAGATTGTGGAAGAGTTGGCTTTGCCGCCGGTGAAAATCCACTGTTCAGTGCTTGCTGAGGATGCCATCAAGTCGGCTATCAATGACTACCGCGTGAAAAACGGTATGCCAGCGTTGGAAGAAGCCAAGTCGCATCACTAAACTTTAAGTAATTGGCTGCTGGCTGTTAGCTTTCTCAGTACAAAAGCTAACAGCCAGCAGCCAATTGCTAACAGCTTAGAAATGGACGTTTCTGCTTCCGACATCCACGTTGAAAGTGCCCGTATTCAGCAACAGATTGAACGGCACTTGGGAATGGGTCAGGGCAGTTTATTGTTCGAGTTTCGGCAACTAGACGGCCAGACGCGGCTAGACCTGATTACGGTGAATCCGCGCCATCAGCAAAGTTTCCTGTTTCGCTACGAAGTAGGCTACGACCGGCTGGATGTGCTGCGTAAGATGCTAGTGTATGTGCAGCGCTACCGTGATACGGAAAGCTCCTACACCATTCAGTGGCGGGCCCGCGGCGAGAAAGAACTGCAAACCTCGTATTTCCGCGCTCATAACGCATACGAGGCCCTTGACAAGCTCTATTACGGCCGCGACTTGAACATAATTACCGTATTCAGCGTGGTGCTGAATCCATCCTCTTAAGTTTAGTTATTGAAGATTCTAGGGCCTTAGCGGTTTGATTCTTTGCTCCGAAATAGATCAATCAGCAGCGACAGAATAGCATCTAGGCTCACAAATCTTTGAGCTCCTAAGCATCAAAATCATGATTACCGTTTCAGATAAAGCCAAGGAAAAAGTTGAGAGGCTCATGCACGACGCGGAGCTTGACGCAACATATCGGCTGCGGGCCTCAGTGGCGGGCGGTGGTTGTTCGGGCCTGAGCTACAAGCTTGACTTCGACAATGAGGTAAAGCCCATGGACCAAGAGTTCGAGGACAAAGGCGTGCGGGTAGTGGTAGATATGAAAAGCTTCCTCTATCTGGCCGGCACTGAGCTTAATTTCTCGGATGGCCTCAATGGCAAGGGCTTTTACTTCGACAACCCCAACGCCTCCCGCACCTGTGGTTGCGGCGAAAGTTTCTCGGTATAGCCTAGCGCTTACACCAAGCCATAAAAAACAGCGCCCCGCTCTTAATTGATAAGAGCGGGGCGCTGTTTTTTATGGCTTGATGTAAAGTTTATTGTTCACGCATGAAGCGCTGTACAATGCGTCCAGCAGCTGATTGCAGTTCCAGAAAGTAAGCACCTGTACGCAACGATTGCATATCTACAGCACTGCCGCCTTGTGCATCGCCCATGAGTACAGTCTGACCAAGCGTATTGAGCACGCGGTACTTCACGGCACCCAGAGCGGCGTTCAGGGTCACTTGGCCGGTAGTGGGATTCGGAAAGAAAGCACCAGCCGTGAGGTTCTCTTTATGCCGCACAGTAGCTACCGGCGAGAAAGACTCAGTACCATCAATGTCGAGTTGGCGGAGGCGGTAGTAGCTTAGGCCGCCTAAGGGCTGCTCATCGAGCCACTCGTAGCTGTGACTCCGGCTGCTGGTACCCTGTCCTGCTACACGGCCAATCGTTTTGAATTCATTAGGGGTGCTGCTTCGCTGAATTTCGAAGGCTGCATTATTCTTTTCAGAAGCCGTGGCCCATTTTAGCTGTGTGCCTTTCTCAAAAGCTTCAGCCGTGAAGCTTTTTAGTTCAACGGGAAGTGGAGCGCTACTGCTGATTACTACATCGTCAATTACCCAGCGACTGTTATTACTAGAGCTAGATAAAGTAATTCTAACAGTAGCATTGGTTAGTGAGGGGTTCGACAGGTTTATTCGTACAGTGCTGTAATTGACAGTAGTTTGAGGACCAGATCCAGCTATCAGAACCTGATCAGGTGATCCATCGCCGTCATAAGCCCCTAAACTTGCACTTGGCCCATTAGAGAAACCGAACGAGTTGTTTGAACTTGGTATTAGCTCAAAAGTATCATAAAAAGTTGCTCCCTGATCAGGGCTTATAGCCACTCTTACGTAATCACCTAAACTAACTCCACTGTTTCTTGGCGTTAAGCCAAACGCGGCCAATCGAAATTCCAAAAAATTTCCTGACGTGGAGGTGAAAGAAACCGGATTAAATGTTAAAACCGAAGTAACTCCTCCATTGGCTCCATCAAGGGACAACGATAAAGGTCCAGAAGTAGTTACTGGCACATTAGCCGGCACATCATTACCTCCTGACCTCCCACCAATTATTGCCAAACGGCTTCCTGTATTTCTGTAACCAAGTTGGTTAGGTCCTCCATCAAAATTCTGCGTAATTGATGTTGAACCTTGAGCTTGAGCGGCATCAATCGTCAATCCTAGCGCAGCAGCTAAAAGCAGGGTGTTAGGAAGCTTAAGTTGTTGAATAAAAGAGGAAAAGTTTTTCATACTGTTGCAGGTGGATATGTCAATTTTTTTATAAATAAAGTTAAATAAACAACAAATACCGCAACTCTTATTATGATTATTTTTTGTCTTGCTATAACCACTTATCTGCTTCGCATAGGCAGTTATATTATCAATACCATTTTTTCCAAAAAAGACCATCCCACCTGATACATATGCAATTGCCTTTCAGCAGAATATAGTTTATCAAGTAGTAGATAAATTATACTGTATTGCTTCCTAGTACAATAACCAGCGTCATCAGATATAGCCTACTTCTCTCGCTATTGAGAGAGGTAGGCTATACCTGAATTAGTAGCAGGTGCGCTACTTTAATCCGCTTTTGTGAACTTGCGCACTATGCGTCCGGTGCTAGAAATTACTTCTAGCTGATACAATCCTACCGGTAGCGACGCCACGTCTATTACGGTGGTAGTGCCAGGAACCTCGCCGGTTAAGACTACGCTACCCGTTGTATTCAATATCCGGTAGCGCGTATTAGGGGCTGGCACCACAACCGTAATCGTCGTTTGGGCTGGTACGGGATACAGGGCCAACTCCTTTTCTGAAGTGAATGTTACAACTGGCGAGAAGTTTTCGTTGCCATCAATGTCGAGCTGGCGGAGGCGGTAGTAACTGATGCCGACAACAGGGTTTCGGTCGAGAGTAGCGTAGTGCTGTGGTCGGCTGCTTTGCCCTTGGCCGGCCACAGTAGCCACAGTAGTGAAGTGGCGACTATTAGTGGAGCGTTGTACTTCAAATGCTGCGTTATTCGTTTCCGAGGCGGTAGTCCAGCGCAATTCTACACTCTGTGAATTGCGCCGCGCCGAGAAACTAGTAAGCACCACAGGTAGCGGGTTGGCTATTCCGGCGGTGCTGGCTAATGCAAAGCTACTGAATGAGGTGAACGGCGCCGACACCAGAGAGGTAGCCGTATTGCGAGACCGACTAATACTGCTCCAGCCGCTACCATTGCTCTTGGCCACTACAAACGTTGGATCGGTGGGGTCTGTCACACCGTCATTGCTTCCAAAGCTCAGTTCGATAGTTCCCTGGAATGTATTAGCCGGCGGCACCGGGCTGGGTGTCACAGTATAATAGCGCACTCTCGACACGCGGGTAAGGGTACCAGTTAGTACTTGGTCGGCGGGGGCGCCTTCCTGCTGCTCGGCGGTGTAGGTGGTTGTTCCGGCAGGGGCAGTGCTTATAGTGAGGGTCAGTGGCCGATAGTGGCCGCCCTTACCTATTGGAAACGTAACGGTACCGGTTGTAGCTACCTCGCGCGCTAGGGGCCCACTTATGAAACTGCCGGAGGTATTGCTTACAGAGCCGGCAACAGTTAATACGCTGGCAGCCGTGGTAGCAACTATGCCGCTGGTCAGCACGAGGCCACCGTTTACACGTAGCGGGGTGGCCAGCGTCAGGCCGGATGGATTGTCTACTACCACGTCCACGTTGGCTCCCAGGCCTGAGCTGGTGGATGAAGTAGGAGTAATCAGGGCCGAGCCACTGATAGTTTGGGATGCAATACCGTTGAAAACCAGTTGCTGAGTGGACGAACCGGCTGGGATAAATCGGAAAGCCCCCATATTAATTAAATTGCCACTCAACCTAACACTGGCATCCAGCGAAATCGTGAGGGTGACATTGGCATCGATGCTAAGGTTGCCACGGACTACCAGGGCGGAGCCACCCGATGATACATAGGATTGTGCAGTGGTGGTAGTGGCCCGAAACGCGAGGCTACCGAAGGTGCGGCCCGAGGCAGAGATAGTTGCCGAACCGGAGTTGGTATCAAACTCGAAAAGACCGGTTTCCGTACCGGCCCCCGCTGACAGATTTTCAATCAAAGCCGTGGCGCTGCGGATCGTTCGGTGCACGTATCGGCCGCCATTGTAGATGATGAAGTTTGGGCCACTAGCCGTTACGTCAACCGGAACAGAGCCGCCGGTAGTCGAGCCGGAATTATTAATGAACGTGGCGCCGCTGTGCAATACAAAAGCCGCTGCTGAGTTGGTGAGACGCAGATAGTTACCGGCCGTGTTTGTGCTCGGTAAAATGGCTGTAATGCTGGGGCCACCTCCAGGATTGATAACGAACGAGCCTAAGCTTAGCGTGCCGCTAGCCGCTGAGGGCAGCATAATGGTATATGCACTGGCTACTACGCTATGGTCGAGTAGTACGTCGTCGTTGGTGGTAGGCACTACGTTGGTAGTCCAGTTCTGCGCATCGGCGAAGCTTGCGCCATCTCCCCCACCATCCCAGCGCACTAAGCCTGGTACCGGGTTAGCAGTACCGGTAACTTCCACCTCAGCCCTAGCGCCATTCACGTCGTGTAGTACAGGGGCTGATGCAGTAGTACCTGGCGTAGCTCCCGCCAAGAAGCGCACCCACACCTGCTGTGTAAGCGTGCCGGTAGCAGTAGCGGTAGCAGTTTGCTGACTGGCGAAACCAGCGGCCGCCGAAGTAACCGACACCTCAAACGAAGCCGGCGCAGTAATAGTCACGGTGCTATTTGCCCCGAGCATAGCCCCATCGAGCGTGTAGGTTTGGGCCGCGGCAGTGGTGTTGACCTGGGTGGTGAAGCTTAGAATAGTTGCCGAGGTAGTAAGTACCGGCGTGGTATTGATTGCAACGGCACCATACAGGTTCACTTCATCTACGCTGTAGGTGCCGGCGTTGCTGGCGCTGGCAAAAGCGTAAAATCGGAAAGCCACACCCGTTGTCAATCCACTGAAGTTATTGAGGATTATCGTTTTCAACCCTCCTCCAACGGTTCCGCTAGCTATAGCCCTTGCGTAGTTATCTAGGCTAGACCGGATTTCATACTGTACAGGGCCGGTTGCCGATGTCTGATCCACAAAGGAAAGGCTAGTGAGTTCGGCTTGGTAACCGGTAGCTGGCGCGAAAGTGAATTGTACGTAGCGGTTCAACCCAACGCTGGTAGTCGTAGGCCAGTCGTTGGAGTTGTAACGGCCAGTGCCAGCAGCGGCCGTTACCCCGACCCGGCTAAAGACTGTACCCGTCACGTTTGCGGCCTGAATGGAAGGACTGTCGCTATTCGCAAAATCATACCCAAGCAACGGTGGTACCGCTGGAACAGCCTGCGTAGTGGCTATCTGGTCGGTGCCGTAGCCAGTACCAGCACTATTGGTTGCATAAGCAGCTATGTAGTAAGTGGTTCCCGGCGTCAGGTTTCGCAACGAACTAGTGTAGCTCCCAACACCCGAACTGGCCAGTTCATTGAATACTCCGGCCGCTCCCAGCCTGGGGCCAGGCGCGGTAGCATACACCACTCCTCGCGCCGTGATGGTAGCATTTCCGGTAGCTATTACGTTACCACCCGTTTCGGCGGTAGTAGCAGTGATAGTGGTAACGGCAGCGGTAGTAACCGTAGGAACCGCCAAGGCCGTTGCACTCAAAAGAATTTCATACGCTGCCTCATCGGCATCATTGCTGTTCACTATCAGGCGCGCGGTTTTAGTGCCAGCGCTGGTTGGCGTAAACACCACAGAATAGTTGCTGCTTCCTGCCGCTCCAATGGTAGCGGCTGGCTGCATGGTAACCGCAAACTGCGACGCTCCCATGCCCGCAAGTATCACTGGGGGCTGGCTGGTCAGGTTCAGCGCAAGCGTACCAGTGTTTTGAATCGTGAAAGTTCGGACATCCGTGCCTCCTACCGCAGTGTTACTGAAGCCAGCGTACGTAGCACCATTCAGCACGTCAGCACCTGCTTGCTGTATATTGATTTCCGGGGCCGCGGACAGCGCCAGCGTACGAACGTCCAACTTAAGCGGGGTAGTTTGCAGATTAGGCACCAAGTCTTCCGCTACCACATACACATCATACTCCGTGGCCGCAGTCAGGCCGGTTATCTGGCTGGTTTGGGTGGTGTTGGGAGCAGCCACCGGAATATTGCCGCTAAACGACGCTGCGACAGGCGTGTTAATGGCCGTCTGAGCATTCTTTACTTGCGTGGCAGTCGGTGCGGCAGCGCCATCCGGCAATACTATATAATAGGCGGTACCAGCCTCGCTGAGGCTGTTCAACACAGAAAAACTAGTAACCGCAATACTGCCAATAGCGGGGAAAGCCGCAGTGAAGCTAGGCGGAGCGGTATCGGCGTTGGCAGGTGTCAGTCCCGCCGTAACCGACAAGTCATCTATTGCTAGCCCATCATTGTCGCCCGTAGCGTTAAAATCCAGAAAACGTAGCCATACCCCTCCCCCATTCACAATGGTAAGCCCAGTTATAGTGTAGGTTTTAGAAGTTTTATTAGCGGCGGCATTTCCATCAAGCGCTCCTATGGCGCCCATTGCAGTAGGCGCGTTGAAGTCAAGCTGGTCAACATCAATGTAGCTACCGTTGGTGAGGTTAATGGCGTTGGTACTATACTGACATTCGAGTCGGTCAGGTCGATTCGCTGCACCAAGGCGATACTGCTCCCCAGTATAGCTGATAGTGAGCTGGTTGATGGTTTGGCCTGTGTTATTGGTGTATGCTACTCCAAAAACAGAAGCAAATGTTGCTCCGCCCGATATACTTCCCAGAGCCCGGTCGGTGGCCCCAAGGGTACTACCAAAGCTGTATGTGTCAGCCGTTGCACCACTGCCAGTGTTGATGGTATAGCTGGCGTTAACAGCGGAACTTGTACCGGTCTCGCTGAAAAATACCCCATTGGGTAATATTGAAGAGGTGGCTGCGGTGGCTGCTAATCCGTTGAAATTCTCTGTTACAGGAACTCCAACCGTTGTTATAGCCTTCGCTTGTCCCACTCCCACTCTAGGATGCAAGGCCAGCAGCAGAAAGGTGAAGGACACAAAACGAAAATAAAAAGCTTGACCTATTGTATATATTCCAGACATACGCGAAAGACAGAGAACCACGAAGTGTAATGCCTTGACTATCAATTAGCCTAGAACGTTATAATGGTATTACCCCACAGCAATATATCATTTTACTATGACTATCTGTAATTTAACCATAAAAAAAGCCCTCTACTATGGTAGAGGGCTTTTATAGCTGAGTAGTAGAACGAATTAGTTCTTCACTACTTTACGGGTTACTTGTTGGTCGCCAGTGCCTACTGTTACAAGGTAAGTACCAGACTGCAACTGGCTTAGGTTCACCTCGCCAGTAGTCGGCAGTGTTTGTGCACGTACTACACGACCGGCCAAATCAGTGATGGTTATTTTCTGGGCTACACCTGCTTGGGCTTGTGGCAGACTGATGGTAAGGGTGCCAGAAGTTGGGTTTGGATAGAAGTTGACTTCGGTCAGACCAGCATTCTTCACAATCACCACTGGTGAGTAGCTAAACTTGCCATCGTTGTCAACTTGCTTGAGGCGGTAGTAGCTCAATCCAGCGAATGGCCGCTCGTCTACGGCCTCATAGGTAGAGCGGGCAGTGGTAGTACCGCGTCCTTCTTTGAAGAGCAGCGTTGTAAACTGCTGCCCGTTCTGGCTGCGCTGCACTTCAAAGCCCCGGTTGTTCTTTTCAGAAGCCGTTACCCAATTTAGGTTCACCTTTTCGTTGCGCAGTTGCGCTGTGAAAGATACCAGTTCCACTGGCAGCGGTAGCTGCACCGTTACCGGCAGGTTTGGAGTCTTGTAGTTCTCTGCGCCGCCTACCTGGTCATTGTTGTACTCGAACCCAAAGAAATAATAATTCACGTTGGGGTCGAGGTTGGTAACCACTGCTGTAGGAGCCGAGCTGGCAAACACCACATAATTGCCATTGATTTGGGTACCATCTCCGTAACGGTTGTTACCAGGGTCATACGAAGCAGCGTCTTGTGGAAAGAAGCCAACTCCCAGTGTGCTGCTAGTGCTAGCAATAATCAGTCGGTTCTGACCAAAGCCAGCAGCTTCAGGATTGCCTGGGAAAGGGGAGCTATCCTCTTGCGTGAATACCAACGTTACGCTAGTGCGGTCTGCCGACCGAGTTACGGTACCCGCTGACTGGCGCGTAGGCTCTATAGCAATAGAATTGCCTTGTAAGCGTACCCGGGGTTGATCAGACTCTACATTGGAGTTGATGTCTACAGTCCGAAACAGCAAGTCAGCCAGCGCCGAGCCTACCCGCGTTGGAGCATAGCGCACATACAACGGACGACGCGCAATACTGTCATTGGCATCGGGAGTATACGTTACTTGCGTGCTGAAGTCATTGGCATTTCCAGTAAGCGAAATTTCAAACTGTGGTGTACGGCTGGGGTTCAGCGGTGACTCTGCTCCTTGCGAAGGCTCAGGGTCTCGTGGCACCCGGATGGTGAGCGTGTTTCTTACCCGGGCCGCCACTACTGTCAGAGTCTGAACACCAGACTTGGTAAATTTCACTTGGTTTGTTACCGATGTGAACAGTCCACGCACCAATACTTCCGGTTCGCTGGAGCCGTTTACAGAAACGAACTGAGTGCGAGCCGGCGAACTGCTGTTAGACACTACCTGTCCCCGGTTAGTTTGCGCACCTGGTGGATAGTAACGGACATAAATTGTAGTTAGGTCTACGTCGCCATTCTGCGTAGGATCAGCGTTGCCACTCTTTGGAGTCAGAACGATGGAGTTGCCAGTATTGGTGCCCAGGCTGCTGAAACCGGCAGCTCCGGCCGTAAGCGAAATCTGGAAAAACTGGGGCGCAGTGATAGTAAGGTTACGAAGCAGGTTATCGGCCGAAACGTTGTACGACTGAATGTCGGAAGGAACACCAGGCGCCGTACTGAATTCGCGCAAACGGGCATTAGTAAGAGAGATATCCGAAATACCGCCGCTTGGGTTACTGGCTGTTACGTTTACTATCACGTTTGCAGCGTTGGCGCTGCTAAGCGTAATAGTACCAGCAAACGAATTGATAGGTACCGTAGCAACCAGGCGTACCTCAATGGTTTGGTTGGTGATGTTACCGAATGAGTTTGGCGTAATGGATACGCTGCTCCCAAAGCTACCACCGGCTGTTGCATTTCTGATTTCAATGTTAGCTACGGATGGCGTCAGCACTAAGGGCTCCCCTAAGCTGGTAGCACTCACTGTGAAGCTTTCCACCTGAGCAGAGCCACTGTTCGTTACCGTGCCAAATGCCACTGTAGTTGGCGTTGCATTGATAACAGGAGTAGATGGAGCAGCCGAACCAGAACCGCTAACAGCTACATTTATTGAAGCTGAACCAGCAGTTGCTCTTACGTTACCAGCAATGGCACCTGTAGTGCCAGGCACGAAACGAACATCAATAGTGGCGCTAACCCCTTTATTCACCAAAGGAATAGTAATTGGGTTAGGCGAGAAAGGATTGTTACCGACACGAATTTCGTAACCTGCTGGCGCAGATACGGTTACATTACTGGTCAAATCCTGGCCTTCTAGCTGAAAGGACTGCGCAGGTGAACTGGTACCTACTGTTTGAGGGCCAAAGCTCAGAGAAGTCTGGTCGGATGTAAGAGAAGGAATGGCAGGCGTCGCCGGGCCAAGTACATCTATACCACTAGCAGGCGTGACATCTGCACCAACGCTAGCTACAGTTATAACGCCGCTTACGTTACTTGGAGGATTAGGAGCCTCATTGCTGGTCGGAGCAAACTGAACTTCAACTATTGCCGAAGCATTGCCAGCAGCATTAGGAGTAACTGCAACAGTTTGGCTGAATACACTACTAGTCCCAATGCGAACCAAGAAACCACTTGGGGCAGTTACGACTACATCGTCTGTCAGATTACTGCCCGTTAAAGTAAAAGGCTTCGGCGCAGAGGTTGCGTTTACAGCTGTATTTGGGAAATTGAGAGCAGTAGTGCTAAGCTGAATAGTTTTGGCCAGGCTGTTTACTGTTACGTCGTCTAGACGAAACTCTTTGTTGTTGTTGGTAACTGCAGTAGCCTGAGCTGTACGCACGAAATTAAATGCCAGTGAGTTGACATTAGGAATCGACGTCGTAACCGTGTATAGATTCCAGGCGAAGTTGTTGTTAGCGGCTGTGAAGTTCGTGGTGCGGGTATAGCTCAAATTAGTAAGAGCACCACCATTAGCAGAGTATTGCACTACAAAATCGCCAGCTACAGGGGCAGCCCCACGGTATGTATACAAGCCAAAAGTCAATTCTACTCGCCCCAGAGCAGAAGTATTAATATCACGGATATTAAAATTCTGGGGAAGTACCTGAGTACCATTTACAGGTGCTCCATAGAAAATAGATACCCCGCGCGAGGCACCAGGATAGTTATTGGAAGCAGCCGCAGCAGTAGTAGCTATTAATGCATTACCAGAATACACGAATGTACCCCTATCGGTACCTAATGCGTCGTAAGCGAAGCCCCCTTTGTTTGTGTAGGAAGTAACTGTTTCGCGCGACACACCATTTACACCACTGTCGCTCATCGGCTCAGAGAAAGTTTGGGCTTTCCCTGCTAGCGATGCTGATAGAAGGAAAAGCAATACCACCCAAAAAGGGTGATTTTTCGTCGGGCGTGACGCAGGTATCTGGTAGTGAGGTTGCAAGGCCCGGCGCATGGTACGCAGGTAAGAGTGACTCATAATGGTATGAAAAATTGGGAAGGAGTTACAAACAGAAAACGAAGTGACTAAAGGAGTAGCTTCTAATGAAGCTGAGGCTAATTACGAGAGATACATATGGATAGATTGTTAAATTTCTTAGATGTTATAACATTTTCTATAGAATTGCGCAGCCTTAGCGTTTCACGAATTGTTCATCTATCGTGCCAATTGCTTTCCTACTCTGTATGCTTAAGAGAAAATTGCTTTACGCTCATCAGTTACATCCGGCTCCGTCCTAACAACTATTTAAAACTGTGACTCTTTGCGTGCAAAAATGCAGCATTTTTTACTCTTCACCTATCTACTTTTATTAAAAAAAACAAATTTTTAGTTAGGCAACCGTTACACGCATAATTAACCCCTATTTAGCAATTTGCGGTTATCAATACTACATGCGCCGCTTATATAACGGAACTATCAATAGTCAAATTTTTTCACAAAAATATTAAATTACACAAATATCAAGGCTCTCTTGTGTGTATATGGCTAAGTACAACTAGGATTGATTAATATTCACTTTTTTATAAAAATAATTTTATTTTTTACTAAGAAACATAGCGTTATAATACATCGAACGAAGCTATTTATATGATTATTTTTATGAAATTTATCAACTATTTAATCATGTATTAACACATGATTAGAAATCAGATCTACTTGTACTTATCTATCTACACAAGCCTTATTAATATATTAAATCATTTTTAACAATACCTAAATATATTCTTGTTTTCAAAATGTTGTACATACACCTGTTTGCTCAAGTGAGCAAGTGGGGTACAAACTCTGATAAATTGGTAATGAATCCTGTTTCGCGGCGGAAGCCAATAGCACAAGCACTACCAGCCCAGAACACTCCAGCCTGATAATATCGCCCTTGCTGATCTTGTGGTAAATTGGCAAAACGTTGGCGCACCTGAGGTTGGTGAGAAAATTCGCCTGGAATAGCTTGACCTGGCTGCGTACCGATTAGCTCCGTCACATTCTGGCCTTCGCGCCCGAAGAGCGGCTTGCGCACATAGCGCCCTTCTAAATCGTCAAGCGAGGCTTCCAACAAAAGCGGATGGTATGGGAAGTTCTGCCACAGCCAAGCCAATATGCCTTTGCTTTGAAACAGGAGAGTATAGGCCGGATTAGCAATAATAAGGTCGCGGCTTTGAAGCAGTTGGACAAGATCCGCGGTTAGCTCGGGCTCTTCTTCCGCCAGAATTTCCCAAGGCACCAGCTTGAACACGAAGGCAAACCGCTGCCACTTACCGGACTCTACTTCTGCCCAAGCCCCCCGCTCTTCCCCCTGTACTGACACGTTCATGGCGTCAACAGAGCATACATGCGTCAGTTCGAATCCTGCCTCGGTGGCAGCAGCAGCCAGAACAGCACAGTTAGCTGCGTCTTCTTCGCTCTCAGGCAGATGCACCAGCAACAAAGTTGGCTCTAAGTCGCGGTTGAGGTCAAGCCATTGCGCTAGCTGGCTTTGCAATCCTTCAAATAACCCATTGGCCTGCCGCTCATCATCGGCTTGGCCGGCGGCTATTAAACTAGCCCATTGCACCACTGCTGTTTCAGGTAAGCAAGTGGCCGTATCGGCGTTGAACTCAAGCAGCTTGGGGCCGTCGGGCGTGTCGGCAATATCGAAGCGGCCGTAGAGGTGCCAGTGCCGGTCGTCGTTCCAAGAGTGCCGCACAGCAGCCCACAAGTTGTTGGGCACAGCCAATACTCGTAGCAATTCGTCGGGAATAGGATCGGGAATAGACTGCACCATCAACTCGTAGAGCGTGTCGGCGGCTTGTAGCAATGTATCGGCCGTAGCCTCGGGAAGCTGCACGGCCTCCCGAGCTACGTAGTTCTGGCAGGCATCTTCAATGGCCCAGTCCCAACCTAACTCCCGCACAGCTGGGCCGATGTCGCCGGTAAGTGGCAATAGTTGTATCTGTGTCATAAACGTACCTATTACCTATATATAAGATACTAGCCCCCGAAGCCCCTGCTGCTGGCGCGGCTGCCAAAGCCTGAGCTCCGCCCTGATGGCGCGCTGCTCCGCACGCTACTATTGCGGCCAAAACCGGTGGTGCGCACTACGCTAGAACTGGGTCGTATGCCCGAAGTAGATGAGGTGCGGTTGCCACTGAAACCACGCCCAAAAAATCCCCGGCCCTGGTCTCGCTCCTGGGCTACCCGGCTGCGCCAGCTATTATTTTGCTGAATAAGCCCCGGATTGGCGTAGGCTCCCACGTTAGGCGTAAGAAAACGACCGGCCATGTAGCCAATGCCACCCCACATTAAAATATCCATCATGCCGGTGCCGCCGGCGCGGTTTTCGGGATAGGCGCGGCTGTAATCCTGCATCTGCTTTTGCAGCGCCTGACCTTGCAGCGTATCCACCTTGCCATCGAAATGCTTGAGCACGGCAGCCACTTGTTCTTTGCCGGCGGGCCGTTCGGCCGTTATTTTCCACTCGCCAGGCTTTACTTCCGTCATTTCGGTAATAACTCCCTCGGAGTATGAATCGCCGTTGCCGCTGCTCCAACTGTCGGAGGTATTTTCGGGTTCGGAATTGCCGGAACAGGCGGGCAAGCCTACGCCCAAGCTGGCAGCCGCAGCTACCAAAAACATGTTACGGCGCCAGTCGCCGAGGCGGAAGTATGGTTTGTTCATAGCAAAGGACTACTTAATAGCTGGGCTTGGTTGATGATTCGAGGTAGTTAACGCAAAACCTACAATTTCATCTAGCTTCAGCTACCATTCATGAGCAATTTTCAAGGGTATTGGTTGCACCTGCTTGGCTGGCTGTGGCTTTTATAAGCCGCAAAATCACACTACCAGAACGCAACACGGGCTGGCGAAAACAGATTTCGCCAGCCCGCAGGTGGTTGTTTTGAAACGATTTGATGGGCCGTCGGCTAGAGAAACCACGTCGTAGCGGGCAGAGCAAGCGAAGTCGGCTTTGCGGGTCCAGGTGTTGGCGCTGGGGTCGTACTCCCAGAAGTCGTTGAGGCGGTTGACGCCATCGTAGCCGGTGCCCATGTAACCTTTGCCGTTTGCCTCAGCGTGACCAGCAGCATTCGGGGGTGATTTATAGGGCAAGAAGTAGGGAGGTTGAACAGCTGAGGGAGTACCAAACCAGCCAGCAGAGTTGCGGCCCTGCTACTTGGCCTGAGCACTTTCACTCACCTACACAAGCCTACCGGCTCCCCTGCCCGCCTCCAAAACACTATCTGCCAACCCTCCCAATTCCTAGACTTTTCTCCCTATCCATCCGATAAGCCGGAGCCGCTACGCGCCTATTCCCAGAGCGGATAATGCTCTAGGTGCACTTCCTGCTCGAAGAAAATGCGCGTGCTTTCCTCGAACGAGCGGGTGAAGTCGGAAACGTAGAAATGATGTGCCGGCGGCGTTGGTTTCGGCTCAGCGGCTAATTGGTGGCTGATCAGGTAGCTTTTCACATGGGCGGCCACCACGTCGGAAGCGTCCAGCACTTCCACGTCGTTCTGGTAAAAATCGGCTATCTGCTGCTTGATGAGCGGATAATGCGTGCAAGCCAGCACCAGCGCCTCAATGCCCGCCAGCGCCGGGTTGGTAAGGTAGGAGCGGATGATGCTGTCGGAAATGGTGTTGGCAAAAAAGCCTTCCTCAATCATTGGAGCCAGCAGCGGCGTGGCTAAGCTTTGGAGCCGAACCCCCGCGTCCAGGTCATCTATTTTCTTGCGGTACACGTTGCTGTTCACGGTTTGCTTGGTCCCGATGAGGCCTACCGTGCGGCCGGCATAGGCTGCTCCCACATGCGCCACTATCGGGTCGATGACGTTGAGCACCCGTGCCTTCGAGCCCACGTACTCGCGCACCAACTCGTACGCCGCCGCCGAGGCCGAGTTGCAGGCAATCAGAATCAGCTTGCATTGCTGCTTGAGCAACAGGTCGCAGATTTTGACGGAATAGGCCTGAATGGCAGCCGTAGATTTGTCGCCGTAAGGCAGGTGAGCGGTGTCGCCGAAGTAAACAAGCCGCTCGTGGGGCAGCTCACGGGCCACGGCGCGGGCCACGGTCAGCCCGCCGATGCCACTATCGAATACGCCGATGGGGCGAATGGTAGAATCCATAGGTAATGCGTAACAACTGATGAGGTTCCGGCCCAACGCCGCAAGCTGGCGGGCCGTCCGCCACACAAAGTTGCCGGTTTCCTCCAACTCCGCCGGACTTCAGGAGCGCGTGTTAATTATTAATTGTTAATTAACACGGAAATTCCTTGCTTATTCGTGCTTATGAGCATCATTCTGGAAGAAATCAACAAGGCCCTGGAGGCTTTCGATTCCACTCAGGGCCGCCCGGTTGCCATTGAACTGGGTGAGCGGAAGTACACGCAGCTCGTGCTGGATGTGGCGCATCTGCACGGGGCCGGCGGCGAGCTGACGCACAACACAGGCCGGCCGCTTGCATACAAAGGGCTGGAAATTCTGCGTGACGATGTGCACGTAGATCGGGTACGGGTAATATAAACCTGAAGCTTATTGACGCCAGATTACTGCATGTGCGCAGTCGGGCAGAATTCGCCGTGTTTTTGGCTTGCCCGAGGGCGTTGCAGCTGTTTCTTTTTTATAGCGTTACGCTTAGAGCTTGATCTTCTCGCAACACCATACGCTAAATCCAATATTTTATATGGTCCATCCGTCAACTGTCAGTCGGTAAAGAGTAAATTTGCAGTTTAGCTGAGTGACTGCATAAGTCTTGGCAGTTGAGTTTGATACGTTTATGTTGTGTTAGTGCTATGGAGAAGGCGGTTATTCCTACATCCTTACGGCAAGCGCAGACGGAGCCAGCCTCACAAACGGAGGTGCTTGCGCACCTCAAACAAAGCTTAGCCGTAGTGCAACATGCTTTTGTGGGCGTGGCACTTCTTACCATCGAGGGCCAATTTCTCTGGGTCAATAAAGGCACCGCAGATTTGCTTGAACAGATGGCAGAGAAACCTGTGGGGCAAGCACTCTGGGCCGCTTTTCCGCCCGCGTCAACTGCCACCGGCCAGTCGTTTATGGCTCCCACCAGTCTCTCGGCCCTGACATATGAAACACTGCTACCCGCTGCCACCCATCCAGCCCGCTGGCTGCGCGTGAAACTGCAACCGGCCGTGCTGCCTCACCCGCAGGAAACAACATCCAGCTATTTCCTGGCACTCTTCGACGATATAACCAGTGAAAAAGCTCTTCAGGCTACTGCCACCGCTCAGCAACTTCAACTGCGTTACCTCCATGAACAAGCACCAGGCGTGCTGTTTCAGTGGCGGCTCCTTCCTAATGCCGTAGCACACCTCTCCTACATCGGCAGCACTGCGCAGGCCATTTTCGGTTTCCAACCAGCCACACTCGAGGTGCTAACGGCCGTGGTACACCCCCAAGACCAGGCGCAGTGGGCCATTTTTTTGCAGGGGGCTAACTCTAAAAATTCAGCTCATTTTGAAGGCCGCTTATTGGTGCCTGGCCAGCCGTTGCGCTGGTGCAGCGCCCACTACCAACTATCCACCCATGATGCTAATGGCACACTTTATACGGGGGTGCTACAAGACATTACTCCGCTGCACGAGGCTGAAGAGACCATACAGGAAAGTGAAGCACGCTGGCTAATGGCCATCGAGCGGTTTGGCGACGGAGCGTGGGAATTCAACTACCAAACCGGCGATGATTACTTTTCCAGTGCCTACCGGGCCATGCTCGGCTACCCTGATGAGGACTTCCCGGCAGGGTTCCAGGCCTGGCACAACCACGTGCACCCCGACGACCAAACTACTAGCCTGGAGGCCGCCGATGCGTATTTGCGCGGCGACGTTCCCATCTATTCGGTGGAGCGCCGCCTGCTGTGCCGCAACGGCGAATATAAATGGGTACTTACCCGGGGCTTGATTACCAAGCGCGATGCTGAAGGCAAGCCTTTGATTATGACGGGTGTACACACCGACATTTCCGAAATTAAGCAGGCCAATTCTGTTATCGAAGCGGCGCAACGGCGGCTGTCGGCTACTATTGCTAATTTCCAGGAAGGCATTTTACTGGAAGACGAAAACCGCCGGGTGGTGCTCGTAAACGAGGCATTTTGCCGAATGCTACAGTTGGAAGTTACACCCGACTACTTGGTGGGAATGGAAACCGAAACCTTGATGGCCGCCACCCAGGCCAATACCGCGGCGGAGCAGGGTTGGCTGACGGGCAGCAACGGCAGCACCCTGAAGCAGCAAGCCGTTATCGGCGACCTACTGGTTCGGAAAAACGGGCAAGTATTTCAACGAGACTTTATTCCGGTGCTCAGCAACCAGGTTTCGTTGGGCTACCTCTGGAAATTTCAGGACGTAACCGAGCAAAAAAAAGCCGAAGGAGCCCTCAAGCAACGTGAGGAGAAGTACCGGCGCATCATCGAGCAGATGAAGCTTGGGTTGGTGGAATCGGACCTGAATGACGACGTGCTCTACGTTAACCAGGTGTTGCGCGACACACTAGGCTTTTCGGCCGATGAGGTAATCACGCAGGAGATGCTGCGGGCAATGCTCATCCAGGAAATATCTCAGCCGGAAACGGAAGGCCCGCAGGCCTACGAGGTAGCCACCTGGAGCAAAGACGGCCGCCAGAAATGGTTGCAGGTGAGCCGCTCCCCGGTGTACAACGACGAGCAGCAGCGCACCGGCATCATCCGTATCACCCTCGATATAACCCACCAGAAAGAGCTGGAAAACAAGCTGCGCACAGCCAAGGATTTTGCCGAGGAATCATCGAGAGCCAAGGAGCTGTTTTTGGCCAACATGAGCCACGAAATTCGCACCCCGATGAACGCTATTCTGGGTATGGCCCACCTAATGTCGAAAACCCCGCTTACGCTCGAGCAGGACGACTATCTACGGGCCATTTCCACCTCGGGCGCCAACCTGCTAGTTATCATCAACGATATTCTTGACCTATCAAAGATTGAAGCGGGGCAACTGCAAGTGGAGCGGATTGGGTTCAACCCGGCGCAGTTGGTCGCACAAATCGAAAAAACGCTGCTCTATCGCGCCGAGGAACAAGGGCTGACGTTTGTGGCCGAAGCTGCGCCCGAGTTGCCACCGGTGCTGCTAGGCGACCCTTACCGCATCACGCAGGTGTTGCTCAACCTGGCCGGCAATGCCATCAAGTTCACCGAGAAAGGCCACGTAATCATATCGTGCGAATTACTTAGCCTGGTAGCCAATACCGTCGAAATTAAGTTTACGGTGACTGATACTGGTATTGGTATTGACCCAGCCTACCTGAACGACATTTTCAAGGAGTTCAGCCAGGAAGATCCGTCGGTGACGCGCAAGTTTGGGGGCACGGGGCTGGGCCTGAGCATCAGCAAAAGCTTGGTGACGCTCATGGGTGGTGAACTGCGCATTCACAGCGAAAAGCACATTGGTACCGCCAGCAGCTTTATTCTGCAACTGCCGCAGGGCTCGGAAGCAGATTTGCCGCACCGGGAAGCCACCGACCAGACCCAGCTAAAAAAGCTGAAAAACAAAAAAGTGCTGCTGGTAGAAGACAATCGATTCAACCGTCAGATTGCCAAAGCTTTACTTACCAATATCAAGCTTCAGGTAGATGAAGCCGAGAATGGCGAAGTGGCCGTGAACATGCTGCGCCGCCACCGCTACGACCTAGTACTGATGGACGTGCAAATGCCAGTGCTCAACGGATTGGAAGCCACCGCCATCCTGCGCGCCGACCTGGAGTTAACCACCCCCATTATTGCCCTCACGGCCAACGCCATTAAGGGGGAACGGGAAAAATGCCTGGCTGCTGGCATGAATGATTACTTGGCCAAGCCCTTTCAGGAGGACGAGCTATTGAAGCTGGTAGGTGACTGGATACTAGGCCCTTCCACGGTGCCTCCCGGTACCGCAACCACCGAATCTGCTGTTACCGCAGTGCTTCCCGATGCTCCAACGTCGCTGTACAAGCTCGACCTGCTTTACCAGATTGGGCAAGGCGACGAAAGCTTTGTGGCACTGATGCTGGAGTCGTTCATTGAAAGCTGCGAGGAAGCCGTGCGCGACTTTCAGCAGGTACTGCTCACCCAGGATGTCCAGCTACTACACGCTACCACCCACAAGCTCAAGCCCAGCCTCGACCACCTGCACATCTACCAGCTGCTACCCCTCGTGAAGCGCCTTGATGCTTGGGATACTGCCTTCGACGCCGATGTTCTGCCGCCCCTCGTCGAAAACGTTATCGAACTGCTCGAACAGATTATTCGGCAGATGACCTTGGATTTAGCTACGGTAACAAAAACCCTCGGCAGCGGCCCCGACATTATCTCTTGAACGAGACGTAATCGGGCCGCCACTAGAGTAATTGCGAGCTTGTGCTTCCAGGCTGCCAAGCCGTGGCTACCTTTGTAGCTATGAATCTGCTTTCTGCTGAAAACCTTTCGAAGAATTACGCCGACCGGTGGCTTTTCCGGGAACTGAACTTTGGTTTGCAACAAGGCCAGCGTGTGGGCCTTGTCGGTATCAACGGCTCAGGAAAAACCACACTGCTGCGTATTTTGGCCGGTTTGGAGCCGCCAGATACTGGTGGCCTAAGTACCCGCAAAGACACCCGCGTGTCGTTTTTGGGTCAGCAGCCGGTGTTCGATGAAACGCTGACGGTAGAGGAAACCATCTTCGCCAGCCAAAACGATACCCTGGCTGCTATCCGTGACTACGAGCACGTAGTAAACGACCCCAACCACAAGCCCGCCGATTTGCAGCGGGTAATGGAGCTAATGGACTCGTACAACGCCTGGGACTACGAGTCGCAGGTGCAACAGATATTGGGTAAGCTAGGCATCCTGGGCGAGCTGTTGCAGCGCAACGTAAGCAAACTCTCGGGTGGGCAGCGCAAGCGCGTAGCCTTGGCCCGCGTGCTGATTGAAGAGCCCGATGTGCTGATTCTCGACGAACCGACCAACCATCTGGATCTGGCCACCATTGAGTGGTTGGAAAACCGGTTGGCTTCCCCGAGCCTCACCCTACTGATGGTAACCCACGACCGGTACTTCCTCGATAGGGTAGCCAACGAAATAGTGGAGCTGGACCAGGGCCGCGTGCACCGCTACCAAGGCAACTATGCCTACTTCGTGGAGAAGAAAGCCGACCGGGAGCAGATGGAAACCGCCGAAGTGGAAAAGGCCCGCAACCTGCTCCGCAAAGAGCTAGATTGGATGCGCCGCCAGCCCCAGGCCCGCGGTACCAAGCAAAAAGCCCGCATCGACGCTTTCTACGAAACCCAAGAAAAGGCCAAGACCAAAATCAAAGGCCCAGAGATGGAGCTGTCGGTGAAAACCACCCGGCAGGGCGGCAAAATCATCGAGGTAGAGCACCTGAGCAAGAAGTTTGGCGACAAAGTGGTGCTGTCCGATTTCAGCTACGTGTTCAAGAAGAAGGATCGGATTGGCCTGGTAGGCCCCAACGGCGCGGGCAAAACCACGCTGCTCAATATGCTTACCAAGCAACTGGCTCCTGATTCCGGCACCGTAGACGCAGGCCAGACCACCGTGTTCGGCTACTACACCCAGACCGAGCTGGAATTCGACCCTACGCAACGCGTGATTGACATTGTGAAGGAAGTGGCCGAGGTAATTGAGCTGGCTGATGGCAGCGTGGTCACTGCCTCGCAGTTTTTGCAGCACTTCCAGTTTCCGCCGGCCCAGCAGTACACGCTGGTGAGCAAGCTGAGCGGGGGCGAAAAGCGCCGGTTGCAGCTGTTGCGGGTGCTCATCAAGAACCCCAATTTCCTGATTCTCGACGAACCGACCAACGACCTCGACATCATCACGCTCAACATTCTGGAGGATTTCCTGCTCCAGTTTGCAGGCTGCCTGATTATCGTGAGCCACGACCGGTACTTTATGGATGCGCTGGTGGAGCAGGTGTTTGCCTTGGAGCCGGCCGGTAAAATCCGGCAGTTCCCCGGCAACTATACCGACTACCGCGAGTGGCTGCAAGAGCAACCCGCCGACAACACTGCCCGCGACGCCGAGAAGGCCCTGAAGTCGGTGAACCCTACGACTGCTACGCCTGCTCCGGTTGCCGCTGCGGCACCTAAGCGCAAGGCCAGTTTCGCCGAGAAGAAGGAGTACGAAACGCTGGAAAAGGAAATCGAGCAACTGGAAATCCTGAAGCAACAGCTCATTGAGAAGCTGAATTCTGGCACTGGCTCCCATACCGAGCTAGCCGACTGGGCCGCCCAACTCAAGCGCACCGACGCCGATTTGGACAGCAAGGGAGAGCGGTGGCTGGAACTAGCTGATTTAGTGTAACTTCCAAAATATATCTCAATCCAAACGGCGCTGGTTTCTACCAGCGCCGTTTTGCGTTTCACCGTATCTGTTCTCTACCTTTTGTAAAGACGGGACAGTTGGCTTTGTAAACCTTCGGTTCGCGTCTTGTCGTCCGCGCCATTTGACCTGTTCAACTAAATGACGTCGAGACGCGAAATGCCGCGTCTCGACATCGGCCGAGGTTTATATATGGAAATATTATATACCTCGGAGTACCACGGCTAACAGAAATAAGATTTTGGCATTTAGAGAAATTTCGTGGCAAGTAGTGGTTGGGTGAGTTATTTTCTAAACGACACCCAGGTTGCAGGTCGTTGAAAACGGAGATAATCCAACGCTATAAATTCTTTACTAATACGTGTGTAGTAAGTGTCTGGCGTCTGGTTCTTAGGCGTTAGTAAGCCTAATGTAGTGCGTCTTGGAGGCTTGCGTTTGAAGAAAGGAGTGCGAACATTGGACTTGTTCTGCTCACTTTTTTCTTCCAACCAACTCCCCCAATCACCATGAAAAAGATCTTACACACACTGCTTGGCGCAGCAGCGCTAGCCGTACTCGGTCACTCGGCGGTGCAGGCCCAAACCTACCAACTTGTCTGGGCCGACGAGTTCAACGGCAGCATCAGCCCCGACTGGCAATTTGAAACCGGCGGCGGTGGCTGGGGCAACAATGAGAAGCAGTACTACCAGGCTGCCAACGCCAGCGTGGCCAACGGCAACCTACTGATTACGGCCCGCAAGCAAACCGTGGGCGGCATGCCTTACACTTCGGCCCGCATGATTACCAAGGGTCGTAAGGAGTTCACCTACGGCAAGATAGAAGCTCGCCTGAAAGTACCACTGGGCCAAGGCTTGTGGCCGGCTTTCTGGATGCTGGGCGGCAACATTAACACGGTTAGCTGGCCAGCCTGCGGCGAAATTGACATCATGGAGCATATCAACTCCGAGAACAAGGTGTACGGTACCCCGCACTGGGACAGCAACGGCCATGCTGAATACGGCGGCAATACCATCACCACGCCCCAGGACTACCACGTCTACACCGTGGAATGGGATGCCAGCGCCATCCGTTGGTTTGTGGACGGCACCCAGTACCACGTCATGAGCATCCTCAACAATGCGGGCGGCACCGAGGAATTTCACCGGCCTTTCTTCCTGCTCTTGAACCTGGCCGTAGCCGGCAACTGGCCTGGCCAGACCGTAGATGAAAGCAAGCTGTCCGCCACCATGTACGTCGATTACGTGCGGGTATACCAGAAAACCGGCGGCACCACGGCCCCAACCTCTACCCAAATTCAGGCCGAAAGCTATGGCTCGATGAACGGTGTGCAACTGGAAAACACCACCGACACGGGCGGCGGCCAGAACGTAGCCTATATTGATGCCGGCGACTGGATGGCCTACAACAACGTCAACTTCCCTACCTCGGGCAACTATACCATCGAGTACCGCGTGGCCAGCCCCAGCGGCAGCCGCCTGTCCTCCGACCTCAACGCTGGCTCCACGCAACTCGGTACCGTAACAATTCCGGCTACCGGTGGCTGGCAAAACTGGACCACCGTTTCGCAGACTGTGTACGTAAATGCCGGCACGTATAATTTTGGGGTGTACGCGCAGGCCGGCGGTTGGAACTTCAACTGGTTGCGCATCACTAAAGCCAACGGGGCCCGCATGGCTCAAACCACCACTGCCGATGCTCAGCAGGTTTCTGCCACCGCTGCAGCCGGACTGGCCCTCTACCCTAACCCAGTAGCCGGACAGCTCACTTTGTCGGGTGTTTCCAAAGCGGGTACTCAGGTAAGCATCCTCAACATGCAGGGCCGGCCCGTGTGGACTGGCGCATACAATGGCAAAGCGCTAGACGTATCGAAGCTGGCACCCGGACTGTACAATCTGGTAGTTGTGGGCGCCGACCAGCAAAAGCAAACCATCCGGTTCAGCAAAGAATAACCGTTCCGCACGACGATAAAAGGCCAGCCTCACGGCTGGCCTTTATGCTTTTTAGTGGGCTTGCACTAGTTCGCCCATGGGACTGTAACTGACCTTTTCCGGAGTTTGGTTGAAGTCGAAGGTGACAGGCCGCTCGTTGTAGAACAGCACGAACCGCAACCGGCGGGCCGTATCGGTGCGGGGAAAGTTCACCTGCCCGCTGACGTACTCACCAGAAGGCAGCTTGGCGGTACGCAATAGCACTGATTGGGAGCTTTGATGCTGGTTGTAGAGGTCGTCGGCGTTCTGGGCGTGCTGCTCGCGCTGGTTGGCGAAGTAGGCATTGGTGCTGGCATGGCGTTCTTCTCGCTCAACTACCTGCGCCTCAGTTTCCTTCTTTTTGATGCTGGCTACACTTTCGGCTACCTGCGTGACGGTGGTAGCAATTTCAAACCAACTCACCTTTTCGGCTTTAGCAGCTTCGGTTTCCAGGTTGGCCGTGAGGGTTTTCAGGCGCGTTTCCGGGTTGATGGCGGCTATACGGGGCAACATAGGCTGGGCACTAGGCCGCAGCGCCACGGCCGTATCAATGGGCGCGTAGAAAAATGAGGCAGGCTCAATTAGTACCGGCCGCTTGGAGTCGTTTCCAATTTCCACCTCAAACACCAGCTCGGTAGCGTCGTAGCGCACGAAGCTTAGCTTCACTTCCACGCTGTCCTCGGTTTGATATTTAGTGCTGGTGGGGTGGCCGTTTACGCTGGAGCCATCGGGCTGAGCTGGGCGCATGGCTAGGAAAGTGGAGGCGCCGCAGCTTGTAAGGCCTAGCCCCGCCAGGCATGCCCATAGTATAGAGTATCGCATAGAACGTGAGAGAGGGAGTAGCAGTTTTCAAGCTAACGGAGGCAACAATCCAGCCAATGGTTGTATGCAAAGCCACCAACTCACTCACAAATCGGTAGGCAACGCAAATTGTCCATCGGTAGCTGGAGCAAACGCCCACCACCGCCGCACGGCCGCCAGCGGCACCGGCCCAAAAACGTGCGCGAAATGCTCTTGCCGAGCTTCCACCCACTCCCACTCCACCCGCACTCCGGCGGCCGTCAGCGCATCTTCATCCCACTCCAACAACACTAAGTCGGTACGACCAGCATAATAGCGGCGTGTGGTTTCCAGAATCTGCGTCTGTTCGGAGCTATGAATGAAGCCTTCCGCCACCAAATCGGCGCTGGCGAAAAGTCCGGTTCTCTTGGCCTGCTGCCAATCGGTTGGTTCGGCTATGCGGTAGAGCATATGTGGAGGGTAGGGCGTTGGTATTGAAAAAAAAGCGTCATCCTGAACGCAGAGAAGGATCTGGGTGGTGTAGTAAAAGATTCTACTGCACTACCCAGATTCTTCTCTGCGTTCAGGATGACACGTTATGAGCTAAGACGTAGCTTGATGCTTTCAGCCTTGGCTAGCTTTCCAAAGCTCCTGCTGCACTGCTTTACCAACGGTGAGCATGATGCGCGTAGGGTTGGGCACCAGCGTGATGCGGGCTTCTTTGCCGGGATATTTCTCGGAATCAACCCACACGCCTTCTTTCGGCGAAGGTTTGCCACCGGTGCTGGAGGGCAAGTAGGCCGTGGGCAGCAGCACGTCGGTATCGGAATTGAGTTCGGTG
The DNA here is from genome assembly GCF_000420705.1 of Hymenobacter norwichensis DSM 15439. Classification (GTDB taxonomy): domain Bacteria; phylum Bacteroidota; class Bacteroidia; order Cytophagales; family Hymenobacteraceae; genus Hymenobacter; species Hymenobacter norwichensis. The sequence continues at coordinate 205,280 of NZ_ATVL01000012.1, read as the reverse complement.
TGCACTTTGTCGAGGGCGGCTTCCAGGTAGGTGCCGTATTCGTCGTTGAAGTCGTCTTCCAAGTCGTGCAGTTCCTCTTCCACGTCGTCGTAGCGGGCATCATCGTACTTCATGTCGTGCAGGACTTGCTTTTTCTCGATCAGGGTAACGAGGGCGCGGTTTAGCTCTTCCAGATTCATAAGGGGTAGGCAATAGGTTTAGGCTGCAAAGGTGGTCAGGATTCGGCATTTTCGCGTGCCGCTCCCGCACTTGTCCCAATTTTACGAAAGAACCATGAATCTGTCTTCCTCTGTTCGCAGCTATGCGCTGGTTACGCTGGCCGTGGCCTCGTGGGCGCTCAACTTCCACCTAGCCGTGCCGGTTCTGAAGTTTGTGCCGCCATTGGCCGGCGCCGCGCTGCGCTACGCGGTGGGTGGCGCGGCGTTGCTGGGGTTGATGCTGGTGGGCGGCGGCTTCTGCTGGGCGCGGGTGCGGGCACACTGGGTAGGAATTCTAGTAGTGGCGGGAGCTGGCGTGTTTCTCTTCAACTATGCGTTTTTCGAGGGCTTGCAGTACACCTCGCCGGTCAATGCCACGCTCATTATAGGCCTGAACCCCGTCACGACCATGCTGCTGGCCACCCAGATGCTAGGCACGCGGCTCACGCCGCGGCAGTGGCTGGGCGCGGCCCTGAGCCTGGCGGGCGTACTCGTCGTTATTTCCAAAGGCAGTTGGGACACGCTCAGCAGCCTCAGCTTCTCACGCGGCGACGTATGGTTTCTGCTAGCGAATCTGGCGTTTGCGCTCAACCACGTATCGGTACGGCGGTTTTTGTCAGGTATGCCCGCACTGGAAACTACTGCGGTTACGTCGTTGCTGGGGCTACTGCTGCTGGCGGTGCCGGCTGCCCCGGCGCTGGTGGCCGCGCCGTACGCTACGTTTCCATTCGTGGGGTTCTGGTTGCCGTTGCTGGTAATGGGCGTCCTGGGTACCTGCCTAAGCTACATCAGCTGGAACCGGGGCCTCGTGCAAATCGGGCCCGATAGGGCAGCCCTGTTTATGAACTTGGTGCCGGTGTTTTCGGTGCTGATTGCGCTTACCTACGGCGGCACCGTCACGGGTCCGCAGCTGGCTGGTGGGGCGGTGGTGCTAACTGGTATTCTGGTAGCACAGCTAGGAGCCAAGAGAAAAGCTGTACCTCGGCCAGCTTAGGTTAGGAGCTGATCTAGAATATTAGCTCCCCTCCTCATCTGAGGGGAACTAGCTCCTAACTTCCTACATCAATCCACAATAAACCTTATTTTTACCCACGTTTCCACCAGTCCCACCCTCACCCATCCTCCCATGCAAACCATGACCTCGCCAGAAGTACTGGCCCAACCCGCCCAGGACTTCCTGCCGCTCAACGGCACCGATTACCTGGAGTTTTACGTCGGCAATGCCAAGCAGTCGGCTTACTTCTACCAAGCGGCTTTCGGCTTCGAGCTGGTGGCCTACGCTGGCCCCGAAACCGGCGTGCGCGACCGAGCCAGCTACGTGTTGCAGCAAAACAAAATCCGCTTTGTGCTCACCACTTCCCTCCTGCCCGACTCCGACATCACGCGGCATGTGGCCCAGCACGGCGACGGCGTGAAGGTGATGGCCCTGTGGGTGGACGATGCCCGCAAATCGTTTGAGGAAACCACCAGCCGCGGCGCCAAAGTGGCTTTCGAGCCTTACACGATGGAAGACGAAAACGGCTCCGTGACGCTGGCTGGCATCTACACCTACGGCGAAACCATCCACACCTTCGTGGAGCGCAGCAACTACCGCGGCCCGTTCCTGCCCGGTTTCGTGGCTCGCACCAGCAAGGTACCGCAAGGCGCGCCGGTGGGCCTGGAAGTGGTTGACCACTGCGTAGGCAACGTGGGCGGGGGCGAAATGAACCAGTGGGTGAAGTTCTACGAGGACGTCATGGGCTTCAAGCTGCTCATCACCTTCGACGATGAGGACATCAGCACCGAGTATTCGGCCCTGATGAGCAAGGTGGTGAGCAACGGCAACGGCTTTGTGAAGTTCCCCATCAACGAGCCCGCCGAAGGCAAGAAGAAAAGCCAGATTGAGGAGTACCTCGACTACTACCACTCGCCGGGCGTACAGCACATGGCCCTCATCACCCACGACATCCGCACGACCGTAACCGAGTTGCGCCGCCGCGGCGTGGAGTTCCTGACGGTGCCTGCCTCCTACTACGACGACTTGCTGGAGCGCGTCGGCCACATCGATGAGGACCTAGACAGCATCCGCGACCTGAACCTACTGGTGGACCGCGACGAGGAAGGCTACCTGCTCCAGATTTTCACCAAGCCGGTGGAAGACCGGCCCACCGTGTTCTTCGAAATCATCCAGCGCAAAGGCGCCAAGAGCTTCGGCAAAGGCAACTTTAAGGCCTTGTTCGAAGCCATTGAGCGGGAACAGGGGCTGCGCGGGAATCTGTAGCCGCTAACCAATCCAGCATGTACACAACGCCCGCTTCTCTAAAGATGAAGCGGGCGTTGTGCTGTAGTGGCTGTTTCGGTTATAATGCCACCAATAGATATATAACCGAGACACATTTGCGGGCTAAGCAGATATAACCGAAGTTTGAGAGACACGCCAGTTTCGGCAATAAGAATGTTAGCTGATATATTATGGACGACTTAAACGAAATGGCGAAATTTCATTCTGCTGGTGCAACGGTTAGACACAAATCACTCTTTGCAGATTTGCCGACTCATAAAAATGAAAGTGAATTATCCGCTGACTTCATAAAGAAGTGGGCAGTTCCATTTTATATGGAAATTGCTTCTTATGATAACACCAGATGGATTGATAAAATTAAAGAAATCAAAAACGAAATAACGACCGACGTATGTATTTCCCTCTTGGGTGACTTCAATTGGCGAACAAGATTAGTAGGTGCTTATTTCGCAGCAGTGAAGGGCTACCAAGAACTTATTGACATCATCGGCAATCATCTTCTAAAAAGTGAATTCTGCTGTGTTGGACACATTTACGCTCTGACACTTACCTTTTTTAAAACGGATAAAAGTGTTGGCTTTCTAAATCAGTATCTTGACTATTATCTTACAACGCCGAGTTTATATTTTGACCAAAAGTCTGTAATGGAATCCTTGCTTTATTTGGACTCAATAGACAAGACTGAAAACTGTAAAAGACACTTTGAAAATTGGAGACGTTTAGAACAAGACAGAAAACCACTTGAAAATCAACAAGCTTTGGCACTTGCGAAGCTTTTAGAACAACAAGAAGGGAAAGGTGTCGCTGAAGATTATCTACAATCACTATCATCTATCGACAACGACAGGGTTGAAAACCTTTCAATAGATTATGTTGCCGAACAAATAACTATACTCAAAAATCTTAATCAATACAGCAGCTAACATTGCATTGGCATTATGGCGGCTGACCAGCATAGGCTCAACATTTGTGCTGCTATTTAGCTTTTTGTGATATATTCAGCTGACATAATTTTATTTCTACCACAACGCCAATGCCTCAACGTTACAAATACTATCGAGGCGAAAGTGCGTTCAATTAGTAAAACACCACTTAGCCTTTTACTAATTACCAAACCATTTTATATTTAAATAAAAGTGTGTTTATTAATTATCATGCTGAGCCTGTCGAAGCATCTCTACTGAGGTAAGGCATTCAGCATTGCAACGGAGCGGTAGAGATACTTCGACAAGCTCAGCATGACGGTCTACATTACTTCTTAAGCACCCGTTTTCAGTTACTATCTACAGACTCTAGCTGTATAGTCCCAGCTTAGATATTCCATATCTAAAATATTTCGTCCAAGTATCTCGGAAGCGGCCCGTACTGTGGCGTTCTTTACGGCTACAAAACGGCTATTGCTTATGCTTCAAAAATTTACGCTACTTCTAGTTCTGCTGACTGCCTTCCAGGCCCGCGCTCAAACCACCGGCTGCCCCGATACGCGGGCGACCAACTACAGCCCCGCCGCCACCGTCAACGACGGCTCGTGCCAGTACGCTACCACCGCTACCACGCTCACTACCAGGGCCACGCTGCCCGCTGATATTGCCGAAACCTCGGCGCTGCAATACACCAGTCAGCAGCTCTGGACGCTCAACGACAGCGGCAACTCCCCCCTGCTCTACAAGCTCGACCCCGCCACCGGCAACATCACCCAGCGCGTGCGCATCGGCAACTTTCCCAATGTGGACTGGGAAGACCTGGCCGCCGACGCGCAGTACCTCTACATCGGCGACTTTGGCAACAACAACGGCGACCGGACCGACCTGCGGATTCTGCGGGTGCGCAAAGCCGACATCAACTCGGCCGCGCTGGACACCGTGGACGCCCAGGCCATCCAGTTCAGCTACCCCGACCAGACCACCTTTACGCCCGGCACCAACAACCACAACTTCGACTGCGAGGCGCTGTTCTACGCCAACGACTCCCTGCACCTGTTCACCAAAAACTGGGCAGACCGCCAGACCAAGTATTACACGGTGCCCGCCACGCCCGGCACGCACGTCGCCCGCCTGAAGGCCAGATTCAACGTAAACGGCCTGATTACGGCTGCTAGTGTCAACCCCACCGGCACCGAGGCCTGCCTGCTGGGCTATAACAACAGCAACGGCTCCACCTTCCTGTGGCTACTCTCCGACTTCACGGGCACCAAGTTCTTTGCCGGCAACAAGCGCCGCATTGAGTTGCCCAACGCCATCCAAATCGGGCAGGCCGAGGGCGTGACGTTCATCGACCGGTACCGGCTCTATCTCTCCAACGAGCGGATTACCAACATCATCACCATTCCGCAGCGGCTCTACGAGTTGAATACCAGCCCGTGGCTAGCCACCCCAATGGCTACCGCAACTAGCGCGCCACTGGAAAGTGCGCAGGTGTTCCCGAACCCGGCTCGGCAGAGCGTGACCGTGCAGCGTGCGGCGGGGGTTACGGGCTCCGTGGAAGTGAGCTTGCAGAACATGCAGGGCCAAACGCTGCTTTCCACGGCCATTCAGCCCACGCAGATGGCCCAAACCATCAATCTGGTGCCGTACCCGGCGGGCTCGTACGTGCTGCGCATTAAGTCCAGCGCGGGCACTTTTTCCAGAAAAATCGTCAATCAATAAACCTCTGGCTGTGAACCGGAGTAACTGCAAACGCCAAATCGGTCGGCCGCCGGCTGCCCGATTTTAACGTAAATCCTCTTTCTTTACCGCCACACTTGCTCTCTATTCTTTCAACTCCCCCCTCATGGCCCTTACCGACGCAGTTCAGCAGAAAATAAACACCTGGCTCACCGGCAACTACGATGCCGCTACCCAAGCCGAAATCCGGGAACTACAGGCCCAAAATCAGGAAGATGCGTTGTCCGATGCCTTCTACCGCGACCTGGAGTTCGGGACGGGCGGGCTGCGCGGCGTGATGGGTGCCGGCTCCAACCGCATGAACCGCTACACGCTGGGCATGGCTACCCAGGGCCTCAGCAACTACCTGTTGCAGCAGTTTGCCGGTCAGGAAATCAAGGTGGCTATTGCCCACGATTCGCGCAACAACAGCAAGGAATTCGCCCGTATTGCCGCCGACATTTTCTCGGCCAACGGCATTACCGTGTATCTGTTTGAGGCGCTGCGGCCCACGCCGGAGCTGTCGTTTACCATCCGCCAGCTAGGCTGCCAGAGCGGCTGCGTGGTTACGGCCTCCCACAACCCCAAGGAGTACAACGGCTTCAAGGTGTACTGGAACGACGGCGCGCAAGTGGTAGCGCCCCACGACAAAAACATCATCAAGGAGGTAGAAGCCATTCACTCCGTGGATGAAGTGAAGTTCCAGGCCGACGAGTCGAAAGTGCACATCATAGGGGCAGAGCTGGACGAGGCCTACCTTGCCAAAGTGAAGGCCCTGAGCATCAACCCCGCCGCCATCCAGCGTCAGCACGACTTGAAAATCGTGTACACGCCGCTGCACGGCACCGGCATCACGCTGGTACCCAAAGCACTGGCGCAACTCGGCTTCGACAACGTGCACGTTGTCGAAGGCCAGGCCACGCCGGATGGTAACTTCCCCACGGTGCTGTCGCCGAACCCGGAGGAGAAAGTAGCCATGCAAATGGCTCTCGACCAAGCCAAGGAGCTGGATGCCGACATCGTATTGGCCACCGACCCCGACGCCGACCGGGTGGGTATGGCGGTGAAGAACACGCTGGGCGAATGGGTGCTGGTGAACGGCAACCAGACCGCCGCGTTGCTGACCTATTATCTGCTGTCGGCGCGCAAGCAAGCCGGCCAGATGACCGACAAAGACTTCATCGTCTACACCATCGTAACCAGCGAAATGCTGGGCGACATTGCCGATTCGTACGGCGTGAAGAGCTACCAGACGCTCACCGGCTTCAAGTACATTGCCGGCCTGATTCGAGAACTGGAAGGCAAAGCCACCTACATCGGCGGCGGCGAGGAAAGCTACGGCTTCATGATCGGTGACTTCGTGCGCGACAAAGACGCCATATCAGCCTGCGCCATGATTGCTGAAATGGCCGCCGTAGCCAAGGACAACGGCCGTACGCTTTACGAGGAAATGACCCAGATGTACGCCACCTACGGCCTGTACCGCGAGCATCTGATTTCGCTCACCAAGAAAGGCCAACGCGGCGCCGAGGAAATTCAGGAAATGATGGCCGGCCTGCGCGCCAACCCGCCCGCTACCATTGCCGGCTCGGAAGTGGTGGAACTGCGTGACTACAAAACCGGCTTGCTCCACGACCTACGTACTGGCCAGCAAACGCCCACCGGCCTGGAATCCAGCAACGTGCTCCAGTTCATCACCGCCGACGGCAGCAAAATATCGGCCCGCCCCTCCGGCACCGAGCCAAAAATCAAGTTCTACTTCAGCGTAAAAGCCCCGCTCAAGTCGCACGTTGATTTTGCCTTAGTGGAAAAGCAGCTCAACGAAAAGATTGAAGCCATCATCGAGGATATGCAGTTGAAATAGAAGCTATTGCAGCAGACAAATAATAGCCTAGCAGGAACACTGCTAGGCTATTTCATTTTAGAGTATGACAACCCATTACGACGGTGTTCTGCGAAGACAATTCTTGCTAGAACATGTACATAAAGGTTTTGCAGCAGCCTTAGCCGTTTTCTTACCTGCCTTCTCTCTGGCTGCATACGCAGGTCTAGATATTATTGCTGCCATGTGGGTAGCAAGTGCGGTGGGATTGGCGCTGATAATTGCCGTTTGCACTTATCAGCAAAGGTTCTCTTTAGATACTAGCCATCAACGCTACCGTTCCTATCTCTGGATAGCGGGGCTACGCTTCGGAAAATGGCAACCGCTACCTGCAATAAGCCATATTGTAGTCAAGCCTTACAGTCACTCACACTACCTTTCTCTAACCGATGGTGTACCGGTAGAGCTTGGGTCGAAGGCAACAGAAAGAAAATGGCAGGTTCTTCTGAGTGTTGTCGGTAAACCGATAGGAATTATTGCAGCTTACCTTGATCAGGAAGAAGCAATACGATCTGCTGCCTCGTTGAGCAAATTGCTCAACGTAGAAGTGACAAAATAATACTTTCTATTCCTTCTTCATCTGGTAAAACCGCACGTAATCCACTAGCATCTGCTGGGGGAAGGCGTCGGCGTCGATGCCCTTCTGGCCGCCCCACTCGCCGCCGACGGCCACATTAAGCAGCAGGTGAAACGGCTTGTCCCAGGGCCAGGCTTCCCAGCCGGTGCCCTCGTTGCGGGTGGCGAAGTAGAGCTGCCCGTCGATTTCGGCGGTAATGGTTTCAGGCGTCCATTCTACGGCGTAGGTGTGGAAGGCCGTGGTGGCGTCGGGTAGCTTGGTGACGCTGGTTTTCTGGTTGTTGATGCGGAAATAGTAGGCCTTGCAGTGGGTGCTGGCGTGAATCACGTTCGGGTCGTAGCCGACGTGCTCCATGATGTCGATTTCGCCGTTGTCGGGCCAGCTGTGGTTGCCGTAGGGGTTCTGGTCGGGTAGCATCCAAATGGCAGGCCAAGTGCCGCGCCCGCCTGGAATCTTAGCCCGCACCTCGAAGCGGCCATAGGTCATACTGCCACCTTTGCCCTTGGACAGCAGGCGGGCGGAGGTGTACTCGTTGGCGGGCATCAGGGCTTCGCGGCGGGCTTCCACTATTAGGTTGCCGCTTTCTACCCGGGCGTTTTCGCGGCGGGCTTTGGTGTAGTACTGTAGCTCTTTGTTGCCCCAGCCGTTGCCGCCTACGTCGTACTTCCACTTAGTGGAATCGGGCAGGCCAGTGTAGTTGAACTCGTCGCTCCAAGCTAGCTTACGAAAAGTATAGCGCGGTTTAGCAGGTGGGGCAGAAACTGGTTGAGTGGAACCGAAAATATCACTCAACAGCAGGAAGCCAGATATAAAGGTGGAAATCATGTAGTAAAGTGCAAACTCTTACTCATTATGAGTAGTTCTTCAACAAAATAAACGTCCTGCGGGGTTGGCTGGGGCCTGCCTACTGCTTCGCTGCAACAATGCAACTAAGTAGTAGACAGGCCCCAGCCAACCCCGCAGGACGTTGCGGTAACAAATGGGGGCAGCCGCACCCGGCCTCCATTACTCCGGGTGCAGCCACCGCCCAGTCCGGCGGGTCAAATTCCCAAAAAATCCCCGCCGGAATAGCCTTTGTGAGCGAGTAGCTGAGTGATTGAGTAACTCGTTCTTACAGTGCAGTTAGGCATTCGAAACGATTTACTCAGTTACTCATTGTGGATACTGGTAGTGCCGCACGTAGTCCACCTCCATCTGCTGGGGGAAGGTGGCAGTGCCGTCGGGGTTGCCGTCGAAATTGCCGCCTACAGCCACGTTCAGAATCACGAAAAACGGGTTATTGAACGGGTAAGCATAGCTGCCGACGTCGGTATTAGTGAAGCGGTAATACTCCTGCCCGTCCAGGAAAAAGCGCATCAGATTCTTGCTACGCACCACCGAAAACAAGTGGTAGTCGTCGGATAGGTCGGCGGTTAGCTGCTTGGTAGTGCCTTTGTACTGGTGCGTAGCCGAGCTACTGCCGTAGTGCATGGTGGAAAGCATCTCGCGGGGTTTGCTGCCACGCAGTTCCATGATGTCGATTTCGCCGCACACCGGCCAGTTGTTCTGGTCGATGTCAGCGCCCAGCATCCAGATGGCGGGCCACACACCTTTGCCTTTCGGCACCTTGGCACGAATATCCGTCCGGCCGAACTGGAAGCTCTGCTTGCCCTTGGTAATCAGCCGGGCCGAGGTGTAGCTACTTCCCTGCTGCCGCGCCCTGATTATCAGTTTGCTGCCATCGACCAGCACGTTGTCGGTGGAGCTGGTATAGGTTTGCAGCTCGTTGTTGCCCCAGCCGCCGGCTCCCAGCTCGCAGGTCCATTTGGTTAGGTCGAGGGTGCTGGTGTTGAATTCGTCGCTCCACACTTGGTTGGTGTACTGGGCGTAGTCGCGCGCTTCCTCGTTCACCGCCGTTGCCGTAGGCGTCGGGGCCGGGATATTCTTGGTTTTGGTTTCGGTGCACGACGCCAGACTCAGGGCCAGCATGCAGCCGGCCCCAAGAAATGCATTGCGTCGTACCCGCTCAATTACAGTAGTCATTGAAACGCGCTTATGGTAGTAGTACTAAACAGCCAATAGGAGGCTGCCTATGGCTTCACTACCATTTTGATAGTGAATACGGTACCTCCGTTTTGGCCGCTCCCGGCGCGCAAGGTCATCTTCTGGCTGTCGATGCTCAGAATGCGGTACACCCGCTCGGTAGGAGAAGCATCGGTGGCGGCAATGAAGGCTCCCGAGCGGCTGAGGGTGAGCTGAGCCAAGCCAGTGCCTACGGCCGGACCAAACACGAACGGCGACGTACCCGACTCCGGCGTGGTACAGATATAGCCAGCCGCGGCCGAGAAAGTCTGGGCTTTGGCATTGTAGGTGAACGTGTTACTGGTCGAGAAGGTGTACTCGTCGTCGGACTGGCAAGTGGGCAGCGCCCCAGCGGCTACTCCCGCAAAATAAGTAGCGGGCGAGGCTTCGGTACCTACCGCAATGGGGGCGTTGGCAGCATTGTCAATCATCCAAGTGCGCGACGAGCCACCCGTTAGCAGCTGGTTTACTAGGTTCAGCGTGGAGGCAATTACCACGTCCTGGGTAGCAGAGGTGGTAGTACCGGCCCGACCGGCTGTGGTCAACTTCGCTTTGAAGGTGCCGCCCTGGGTGTAGACGTGCGTAACGGTTTTGCCCGAGCCAATGGTACCGTCGCCGAAGTCCCACTGGTAAAGGAAGGCATCGGGACTGGTGCTGGTGCTAGTAAACGTCACTTCCGAGGTGAGGCCCACCACTCGGGGCGCTGTGGCCGTAAAGCTCGACTCGGGCTTGGGACCTTCCAACTTACCTTCGTCTTCTTTGTCGCAGGCGGTGAGCAGGAGCGTGCCGGCCAAGAAGGCCAGCACCGCTTTATTCAGGATATGTTTCATTGCTTATGAAGCACTAAGAAGTCGTGAGAAAGGGGGCTTAGTAGCCAGGATTTTGCTTCAAACCGGGGTTGGCATCCAACTCCGACTGTGGAATGGGCAGCACCAAGTTTTTCTCGGTTGGAATGCCGCGGTTGATGCCCAGGTTGAGGCTGCGCAGGTAGGCGGCCTGGGCCGTCATTACCGGAATCAGGCCGTATTGTGTGCCATTGTAGCGCTTCAAATCAAACCACCGATCGAACTCGAAAGCCAGCTCGTATTTCCGCTCGCGCAGTACAGCCCCCGTGAAATCGGTGGTGCTGGAAGTCAGGTCGCGGGCTGCTGATGGCGTGTTGATGGGCAAGCCGAAAGCCCGGCGGCGCACTTTGTTGATGGCCTCCAGCCCTTCAGTAGTAGGCCCTACGGCTTCGGCCAGAATCAGGTACATCTCCGCCAAGCGTAGTACCGGCACGTTCAAACCCGAATCCCAGATGTTGGTGTTTACCTTTCCTACAAACCATTTCTTGCAGTTGTAGCCAAACGGTGAGCCGGTAGCCCGCGGAGCCTGCCGAGTACCATCGGGGTATACATCACCGGGCACCCAAACGGTAGCGGTTTTGCGGGTGTCGCCAGTTTCGTAGCCGTTCACAAAATCGGGTTCTGGAATGTTGAAGCCGTAGCCGCTGCCGGGCGTTTGGTTGGCACCACGAGGCCCGAAAAACTCGTTCATTGAGGAGCCCACGTTGTTGCGGTCGTACTCGTTGCGGCCGTTTATAAACTGCACCTCGAACAGCGACTCCTGCCCGTTCTCGTTGGCTACCTTAAAGTTGTCGCCGTAGTTGGCCCACAGCGTCTTGCCGGAGTTATTGATTACCTCGCGGGCCCGCTGGGCAGCCAAAGCTTTCTTGCTAGCGTCGCCCATTGCTGCTTCCGTGATGTACACTTTGGCCAACAGACCTGTTGCAGCCCACTTAGTAGCTCGGCCTAGGTCGGCGCCGCTGTAAGATGGCGGCAGGTTGCCGATGGCGTCGGTCAAATCCTGCTCAATCTGCTTGTAAACTTCGGCGGCTGCCGTGCGCGGAATATTTACGGCGGCTGGGCTGGCTGGTGGGGCCGTGAACAACGGCACGTCGCCATATACTCGCACCAGGTCGAAGTAGTACTTAGCTCGCAGGAATTGGGCTTCACCGAGGCAGCGCTTCTTGATATCGGGGTCCATGTTGGCAATGCCCGGCACCTTTTGCAGCACCAGGTTGGCGCGCTGCAAGCCAATGAAGCTACCACCCCACAGCCGGTTTATCACAGTGTTGGTAGACGGGATGTTGAAGGCTTCGAGCTGCTTGTACTCGATACCATCGTTGCCGTCGTCACCACCCGTCACCGAAATGTCGGCCATAATATCAAAGGCCCACATGGAAAGGTTGTACTGGCCTTCCTTGGTCAGCTCGCTATAGGCCGCCGTGGTAGCCTGAATAGCATCCTGCTGGGTCTGGTAGAAGTTGGCGTCGGTAATCTGGTCGGCGGGAGCTTCTTCTAGGAATTTTTCGCCGCAGCCAGTCAGTAATCCTAACGACAGCAGGAAGGCGCCGCAGGTGAGTTTCGAGATAGTCATGATCAGGTAAGTGGGAATTTGGAGAGAATTAGAACCCGATGTTCAGGCCGCCCATGAACACCCGCGTCTGGGGGTAAATACCCCGGTCAACACCACTAGCACTCACCTCGGGGTCGTAGCCGGTGTATTTGGTAAGCGTGGCCAGGTTCTGGGCCGAGAAATACACTCGAAGCTGGCTGGCCGAAATGCGGCTCATCACACTCTTGGGCAAGGTGTAACCAAAGGTCAGGTTCTTGAGACGCACATAGGAGCCATCCTCAATGAAGTGAGTGGATACCCGCAGGTTGTTGTTGGGGTCGCCGTTGATGGCGCGCGGTACATCGGTGCTAGTACCTTCGCCGGTCCAGCGGTTCAGAATGCGGCTGGTACCGTTGGTGGTGCTATAAAGGGCACTTTCCGTGATGTAGCGGTTGAGGTTGTACACATCGTTGCCCTGCACGCCTTGAATGAAGAAGCTCAGGTCGAAGTTGCGGAAAGTCAGGTTGTTGGTGATACCGAACGTGAAATTGGGGTTCGGATTGCCAATGAACTTACGGTCAGCATCGGTGATGACATTGTCGCCGTTCAGGTCACGGTACCGGATGTCGCCGGGGGCCGCACCGGGCTGCCGGGGGGCGGCGTCCACTTCGGCCTGGGTCTGGAACAAACCTTCCTTCACGTAGCCGAAGAACGAGCCAAATGCCTGGTTTACGTCGTAGCGTACGATGGTACCACTCAAGGAGCTTATACCGTTGTATGGTACCCCGGCCCCCAAGGATTCCAACCGGGTTTTGTAGGCCGACACGTTCAGGATGGTCGTCCAATTCAGGTCCGCACCGGAGCCGTTGAAGTTATGCGAAGTCAGCCCCACGTCAATACCACGGTTATAAGCTGAAGCTGCGTTGGCATTTACCGACTCATAGGTACCCGACACCAAGGACGGCGGTACTCCCGCAATCAGGTTAGGCGAGTTGCGGTTATACAGGTCGATGCTAGCCTCGAAGCGGTTATCCAAAAAGCCTAGGTCGATACCAACGTTGGTCTGGTCGTTGTATTCCCAGCGCAGGTTGGGGTTCGGCAGCCGTACTGGCGCGCCGCCCGTGTTAATGGCGCCATCCGACCCAAGCGGGTATACTGCCCCAAAGTTGATGGTGTATAGGTAAGCAAAGCGGCCAGCGTTCAGCTCATTACCTACGCGCCCGTAGCCAACGCGCAGCTTCAGGTTGCTGATCGTGTTGTTGCCCTGCAAAAATCCTTCTTCGGAAATGCGCCAGCCAGCCGAGGCCCCAGGGAAAAAGCCAAACTTCTCGCCGGGCTGAAACCGCGAGGAACCATCGTAGCGCGCAACTGCCTGGAAGATGTACTTGCCGGCAAACTCGTAGTTGAGACGGCTGAAGTAGCTGGCCAGGCGCCGGGACGGGTCGATGGAGCCCGCGTTGGTGAGCAACGCATTGATTGGCCCGGCGTTAATTACCTGCAAGTCGTTGCGCAGGAACATGGAGCGGTTAGCCTCTACGTTGCTGTAGTTGAACTCTTGCGCCGACTGGCCCACCAGAAAAGTTACCTGGTGCTTTTCGGCAAACAGATGGTCGTAAGTGGCCGTATTTTCAATCAGGTAGCTGGGCGCGTAACTGGAAGTAGCGCGGGCCCCGGCCGTAATGTAGCGCTGAGTGTAGCCGGCTAGTTCCGGTCCCTTCGGCGCAAAGCTGTTGAAGTTATCGAAAATAAGGTCGGCGCCGACGTTGGTGCGGAAGCGTAAACCTTTTAGCGGCTCCAATTCGGCGTAGAATGTGGTAATGGCCCGGTTGCGGGTGAATTTTTGGTTGACGCGCTGCGAAGTAGCCAATGGGTTTTCCTCGGTGAAATTGTCGGAGGCGCTATTAGGCTGGTACCAGTAGCCATCAGGGCGGTAAGGCTGCACCGTGGGCGGAATCCGAAGAAGCTGCTGCACCGCGCCATATTCGCCGTCGTTGCTGGTTACTTGCCGGTCGTTTAGATGAGTGAGCGAGATGCTGTTGCCAATCTTGAGCATCTTGCCCACTTGCACGTCGCCGTTGGCCCGTAACGTAAAACGCTCGAACTGTGAACCTAGCACCACACCGTCCTGCTGGAAATAAGAGCCCGACAACGCGTAGCGGGACTTCTCACTGCCGCCAGTAGCCGACAGCGCGTAGTTCTGAATTTTGGCGCGGCGGAATAGCAAGTCCTGCCAGTCGGTGCCTTCGCCCAGTGTGGAAGGGTCACGTAGCTTGTCCAGCGCAATCGGCTTGCCCGCTGCCAGCAACGACTCGTTGTTGATGGTGGCGTACTCTTCGGCGTTCAGCAAATCCAGCTTGCGGGCCACGGTTTGCACGCCGCGGTAAGCATCTAAGTTGAAGGAGGTTTTGCCAGCCTTACCCCGCTTGGTAGTGATGATAACTACTCCGTTGGCTGCCCGTACCCCGTAAATAGCCGTGGCCGAAGCATCCTTCAGGATGTCAATTGTTTCAATGTCATTTGGGCTGATGGCGTTCAACTGGTTGTCGCCGCCGTCAGGCAGCGGAAAGCCGTCCACTACATACAGCGGGTTGTTATTACCGGCCGAGGTAATACCCCGCACCCGCACCGACGTACCGGCTGCCCCGCCCGGCGCCCCGCCGTTAGAGGTGATGGTCACACCCGATACTTTACCCTGAATGGCCTGCGTCACGTCGGGCACAGGCTGGCGCACAATTTCCGCCGCGCCTACTGATGAAATGGCGCCCGTTACGCTGCCGCGCTCCTGCGTACCGTAGCCTACTACCACTACCTCGCTCAGTGCGCGGTTGTCTTCCAGCAACGTTACCGATAGGCTGGATGTGGCGCCAGTTACCGGCACTTCCTTCCGGCCGAAGCCCACGTAGCTGAATATTAGCGTGGAGTTTTCCGGAGCATTTAAAGTGAACGTACCATCGGCTGTAGTGGACGTACCAACGGTGGTACCTTTTACTATAATCGTCACACCAGGTAGTGGGTCGCCATTCGACTGCGTTACACGGCCCGACACTGGAACTTCGGCAAGCATAGCGCAATCGTTTGCCGACGTACTCTTGAAAAGAGAATTACCAGCACTGGCAGGGGCGGCCACTACTGGCCCACCACAAGCCGCCAGCAATATGGCTCGCCGCAGTAGGGTTTGAGTGTGTAGGTTTTGCTTCATGAGTGTGTGGGAATTATTGGGAAATGGGTTAAGCGTGGGATATACTTTGCCGGGGTGCTTTTCTCAGGCAGATGGAATCAAATGAGCCCCGTGTGCTGGCCGAAACTTTCTCCAACAATTAGTTGAGGACTAGAACCGATACCGAATACAGCACAATAGTAAAGGAGCTCGTTGGCAGACGGGAGTAGGAAGCTTACTAGAGGTTGCTACCCGGTTAGATGCGAGAGCTGAAACCAATAGGAGTGCTCAAATATATCAGAGGTTGTTGCGGAAATGCAATAGTAAAAAGTGCCTATACGGGCTAAAAAAAGCGTTTTTACACCTTACCAACAACTTATCTATACACTTAGCGCACAAGCAAAGCGCCCCTTTTATGCATCCATTTGGCCGCTAAGCCACTTATTCCTTTGCAAAGCTGTCAGCTAAAAAACAATGAAAAAAGTGAGCTAAAAGGCCCACTTTTCCAATAATATTTTTGACATATAAGGTAGCACTTACTCACTGTCCAGTGCCTATTACTCAGCTTCGTTCTTCGGCTTCTGCCACCAAGGCATCTTCATTGGTACTAGTGGCATCCAACAGTACATGGGTCCAGCCTTCACTTTCCTCGAAGTCTGGGGCCAAGCGGCGGCGGCGCATGGCATCCATTACCTTCTGGCTGAAGCTCCAGCAGGTACCCTGACGCAGGTCAAGCACTCTGGACAGTTCCTGCGAAGAGTAGCTGCCCTTGTGTGTATAGATCAGAAACACGGCATAGAAAGCCTTGATAATAGAGAATTTACACTTTTGTAACAGCGTATAAGCCGTAGCTGATTCCACATAGCGGCACTTAGTACAGCGACGCGAATGTGGCTCTCGGCCATCACAATATTTCTCGTGGCCGCACTTGCGGCAGTGGTAGCCATCAGCCCATTTTAGGTTGGCCAGATACGTCAGGCAGGCATCTTTATCAGGATAAATCTGGCTGAACTCGCCGAAGTCCACTTCCTTGGACAGTACCCGCGCCGTTTGAGCAGCGTACAAGTCGCGCTCCAGGTCCAGGTTCAGTTTCTCAATGGCCGCCGACTGCAAAGCCAGCAGCCCATTAGCTTGCAGTAACTCCCGGTTCTGGGCGGCAATAGTTTCGCTTTGCTGGTGTAGTTCCTGCGTGCGGCGCGCCACCAAGTCTTCCAGCTCGGTGTTCAACTGATCCTTAAGCTCTTGGTTTTGACGCAGTTGCTCTACCAGCATATCCTGTGCTTGGTGCTTTTTGCGCAATTGCTTCACCATCTTGTCTTGGGCCCGGATGGTGGCGTCTTTGATACCCTTGATTTTCTCGCCTAGCGCGTATGACAGCACCACCACCTCAATCACGAAGGCCACGTTCATGCTGTACACAGTGGCCGTATTGGTGAACGTGTTGATTCCCAGCTTGCGCAGAATTAGGAAACCCACGCTGATGGCCACCAGCGCGTGCGCCAGCAGGAAAAACCGTGCCGGCCGAAATCCATGCCGCCATACCTGCCAAGCAGCATAATAAATCATGCCGTAGGGTAGCAAGTACAACCAAAAGCCCCACTCCGAATGCAGCCAGATGGTATCGAGCAGCAGCACGCCGGCACTTACCAGCACCACGCGGCGCACCCAAGCATCATAGGCAGGCAAGCGCTGCGGCGAGTCGAGGAAGTGGCGGGCGTAGTAGCTGAAAGTCAGCAGCAACAAAATGGGCGAACAGGCAATAACCAGCTGATTTAGAGCGGGAAAACCTGGCCACAAGTACTGGAATCCCAGCCCATCCTCCGACAAAAACACCAAGCTGCAACTGAGTACATACAGCACATAGCGCAGGTAGGTCTGCTCGCCGATGAACAGGTAAAGGCACAGGTTATACACCACCATAATCAGCAGCACCCCATAGAACGCGCCCAACAAGCCATATTCGGTCTGGAAGTGCACGGCTAGGGGCTGCTCAGTGCGCAGGCGGCTGAGAAAGCTGGTCTTGGAATTGGAAGTCAGGCGCAGGTAGAACGTGTGCGTCTGGTCGGCCTCCAATGGCAGCCGGAACAGGAAGTTCTTGTACGGAAACCGGCGCGAATCCAGTTGGTAGTCGGCACCGGTGTGCACTATGTCCCTGGGACTGTCGGCAAACGGGTAGAACCGAATGTCGTTGGTGTGCGAATCGAACAGTTCCAGGTACCAATGCTGTGCCATGGGCCCCTTGGCTCGTACAATCAACCGGAGCCAGTAGGCTGCGCCGGGGTGCTCCATGTTCGTGGCCACTTGGTCGCCGCGGACGAACTGCGCGGCGCGGGTGGGCTGCTGCACATCAGAAAGGGTGAGCGTACTCGACGAATCCTGGAGGACACTGTAATAGTGCGGGTCGATGAACACTTCTTCTAGCCCAGCCCGCACCTGCATGGTATCGGCCGGTACTGGGGCTGCTGTGGCTTGCGCGTTGGTAAAGGCCACCAATAGACACACCCACAAAGTATTACGCAGCAGGAACTGGCAACAACGGAATAGAGTATAGGGTAGACTGCGTTTCATAAGGCTCCCGAAGGTACGAAAAGCCGGTAAGTAAGTGCCTACTATCCGCCGGGGACAACTGCTGCCACTGGCGCGAAACGTAGCCACGCTAGCTGTGCCACAGGCTTATCCACGCACAACCGCAACGTGTGCTGTCCGACGGGCAGCGGCTGGGTTTGCAGCGTGATAGTCTGCCATTGTCCAGGCTTACTTTCTAGGCTGCCAGGCACTGTGGCAACAGTAGCTTCACCTAGTTTCAGCGTAAGACAGCCGGGACCCGGATTTTGCAGACGCACCTGCACATCGTAAGCACCTGTTTTGCTAATGGTTACAGTGTAGTTTAGCCATTCCCCGGCCGTTAGGTGGCTTACCGAAAACGTACCGTCGGGGCCGGGTTGAATGTCCACGCCGTCGTTACGGTAGGCACCGCCCTGGTTCCATGGGGTGTTATCACGGTAGTCGATTTTGGCCGAGAAATCATCGTGGTAGGCTACGCCAGCCCGGCCCAGGTCGTAATCGACGGCCTGGATGGTGCCGGGAATGGCGTGCGGCATGAACGGCGCCGAGAAACTACTGGGCTGCGTAAGGGACGTGGCCACGTCTCGGTTGGGCGTGCAGTTGCTAAACTGTACATTGCGCAACAGCGCTGCCCGGCCCTCGGGCGTTATAATACTGCCGTAGGGCTTGATGCGCAGTAAGCCCGCCGGACTGTTCACCCGCTTGATGTTCCAGTGGCACCAGCCGATATTCTGGGCGTTGAGGCCCTGCACGGCGGCGGCAAACCACTCGTTGGAATTCTCGCCCGTCTCCCCTACCCACACCGGCACCTGCCACCGCTCCCGGAAAGCCACCAGGTTATGCAATAGGTTGATTTGGTTGGGGTTGGGGTCAGCAATACTAGGGTCGTTGGGGCACCAGTAGCGGTGGGCGTTGTAAGCCAAGTTGCTTTTGTCGCGCACGGCCAGCTTGTCGGGCGTAAGATTGGTGTACTCGTTGCCGTAGCCGTTGCCTTCCAGCAGCAGAATATGTTGGTCCTGCTGGGCGCGCACCGCATTGATGAGGCGCGCATACAAGGCGCTTAGCTCTTGATTGCTAGCGGAAAGCCCGTTGGCAGCATCCATTTTGTGCGGCTCATTGATGAGGTCGTACATAGCAATGCGGGCATCGGCACGGTAGCGCGCGGCCAGTTGCTCCCAAAGCCGCACGGTCATATCCTGGTAGATGAGGCGGCCTTTGGCATCACGGCGCTTCCACAGGTCGAGGGGTACGAAGTTGTCGTTGATATTATGGTCGGCGCCCTGACCACCGGGGGCGGCGTGGAGGTCCAGGATTACGTAAAGGTTGTTGGCGGCACACCAACTCAGTACGTTGTCGAGCTGCTGGAAACCTTCTAGATTTTTGTTGGTAAACAGTTGGTTTTCATCATACCACCTGCTTAGCTGTTGCACATAGCCAGCCACATTCCGAGGGCTGCGTATTACCTGGGTACGGGCCCGGCGCTGGGTGTCCGTTAGAAATAAATCATAGTGAAATGGCACCCTTACGCAATTGAAACCTAGTTTGGCGAGGTAGTCAATATCGGCTTTGGTAATAAAGTTGGCGCGGTACTGGCGATAGAAGTCCTCCAGCTGGGTTTCCGACATAGTCCGGAGCAGGCCCTGCTTGATGCGCCACTGGCAATCCAGCGTGTCGGTTTGCAGAATATAGCTTTCCTGAAGCAGCCAGCCGCCCACATTATAGCCCCGCAGCACCACCTCCCGGCCGCTGGCATCCAGCATTTTAGTACCCGCCGCACGTAACATACTCAGTTGCTGCGCCAGTAACAGCTGGCTACTCATCAGCAAACCAAGCACCAGCAGCGCAATACCTACCACGAGGCCCATTGGAGTGCAACACTGGGCTGAAAAGCTAGTTCTGACCCGTTTCATAGAATCTGGTGATTTAGTGGCAGTGTCGGGGTCATCTCCTGACGAATGGTTTGCACTACCTCAGCCATTGATAACGCCAAAGGCAACAACTGATAAATGGCTGCGCGTAACTGCGTTGAGATTGAGGGGAAAGTTCGTTGGAACGCGGCAGGAGCGCGGAGCTACACAAGCCAGCAGGCGGAATCATTCGGTTGACAACCGGCTTCCGAAATGGCATCTTGAACAGAAATACCGCACCAAATAACTAAGCCGTTCGTCTAAAAAACAAGCCTTGAAACCCGCCGCTACGCTTCTAAAAGGGTTTTTTGAATTACAGAGATGCTTGGCTATACACTTACCACACACGCCTAGGCACAGCTGGCACCCAAGCATTCCGCACATACCTATAGTATATGGTATACCTCGCAACAGATAAGAAACAACCAGAAAAATAAGTCTACGCGTGAATTATTTATCGCTCAGCATAGCGCACAAAATGTAGCGCAGAAGCCAAGGTTCTTCAGCCAGCTATTAGTAACACGTAAAACGGCGGCCCCAATGGAGCCGCCGTACTATGCTTAGTGTTCTAATTCCTTGTAGTTTATTGCGCCGTTAGCGTGAAGGGCACCATTTGCACGTCGCGGGAGTTGCCACCTACCATCACCTGGAAGTCGCCGGGTTCGGCCGCAAATTTCAGGTCGGTGTTGTAGAATTTCAGGTCCTCAGGCGTCAGACGGAAGGTTAGGGTGCGGCTTTCCCCTTTCTTGAGCATCACCTTCTGGAAGCCTTTTAGCTCCTTCACTGGCCGTGTGATAGAGCCCACCATATCCCGGATGTAAAGCTGCGCCACTTCCTCGCCGTCGTAGTTCCCGGTATTACGCACCGTCACTTTCACATCGAGCGTGCCATTCATGGACAGACTGCTGTCACTTAGCTCAGGCTTGCCATATTCAAACGTGGTGTAGCTCAGGCCGTAGCCAAACGGATATAGGGGGTCGTTGCTCACATCCATGTAGCGCGATTTGTACTTATCCAGCGCCACGCCAGCATAAGGCCTGCCGGTCATCTTGTGGTTATAGTACAGCGGAATCTGGCCGACGTGCTGCGGGAAGGTAGCCGTTAGCTTGCCTGACGGATTATAAGCGCCAAACAGCACATCAGCAATGGCGTTACCAGCTTGGGAGCCCGCAAACCATGTTTCTAGGATGGCATCGGCGTTTTTATCTTCCCACGGCAGCGTCAGGGGTCGGCCGCTCATCAGCACGATTACCAGCGGTTTACCGGTTTTTTTGAGGGCCTTCAGTAGCTCTAATTGCTGGCCCGGCAGCCCAATATCGGCACGGCTGGCGGCTTCGCCGGTCATGCCTTGGCTCTCACCTACAGCGGCCACAATTACATCGGCGCCTTGCGCAACTTGCACAGCTTCCTGAATCATGGCTTCGGCGCTGCGCTTGTCCACGTTCAGCTCGCCGCCGTGCTCATTTAGGCGGGCAATCATCTGCTCATCGTCGGTGAAGTTGGCACCCTGGGCCGTTACAATCTTCACGCCGCTGCCGGCCACGTTTTTGATGCCCTGTTCCAACGACACGGCTTGTTTCCAGTCGCCGGCACCGCTCCAACTACCAATCATGTCGCGCTGACGGGTGGCTAACGGGCCAATTAGGGCTATGGTGCCGGTTTTTTTGAGAGGTAAGGCGTTGTTGCTGTTCTTGAGGAGCACCATGCTTTTGCGGGCAATGTCGCGGGCATCGGCAATGAACTCCTTCTTCATCATGGTTTGCTTGGCCCGCTTCTCGTTGGTGTAGAGGTAGGGGTCCTGAAACAGCCCGAGCTTCCACTTCGCCTCCAAAATCCGGCGGCAGGCCACATCAATCTGCTCCTGCTTTACGGTGCCGTCCTTCAGGTTCTGAGCCAGATTCCGCAGGAATATCTCGCCTACCATGTCTTGGTCAATGCCAGCATTTAGGGCCAGCGCCGACACCTGCGCATCGTTGCCCATGCCGTGGGCGGTCATTTCGTTGATGGCAGTATAGTCGGTAGCCACAAAGCCGTCGAAGCCCCATTGGGTGCGCAGCAAATCGGTCATCAGCCATTTGTTGCCAGTGGCGGGCACACCGTTGATGTCGTTGAACGACGACATCATGGAGCCTGCGCCAGCCTCTACGGCGGCTTTGTAAGGCGGCAGGTACTCGTTGTACATGCGCACCAGACTCATGTCGGTGGTGTTGTAGTCACGGCCGGCTTCGGCGGCGCCGTACAGCGCAAAGTGCTTCACGCAGGCCATGACGGTGTTGTTTTTCTTGAGGTCGTCGCCCTGATAGCCGCGCACCATTACGCGGGCAATCTGGGAGCCGAGGTAGGGGTCTTCGCCCGAGCCTTCACTGATGCGGCCCCAGCGCGGGTCGCGGGCAATATCCACCATGGGCGAGTATACCCAGTTGATACCATCAGCCGAGGCTTCTTCGGCGGCAATGCGGGCACTGCGTTCCATGGCGGTGAGGTCCCAGCTAGAAGCCAGACCCAGCGCAATCGGGAAAATGGTACGGTGCCCGTGGATAACATCGTAGCCGAAAATAAGCGGAATGTGCAGGCGGGTTTGCTTCACAGCCATTTCCTGAAGCTTGCGGGCGGCTGTAGGCGTGAAGGTGTTCAGCACCGAGCCCACGTTGCCGCGCTTGATGCTGGCGTCTACGTCTTTACTCACCATCGGCCCAGTTACGTCGAAGCCTACGGTAATCATGTTGAGCTGGCCGATTTTTTCTTCCAGCGTCATCTTCTGCATCAAGTCCGCAATGAACTTGTCCATCTTGGGGTCTTGAGGTGCCGACGAAGTAGTGGTGGCTGCTTTTTGAGCCTGGGCCAGCGGCGTCAGCAGCCCCAGCGACAAAAGCAGAGCGGTTCGGAAAGCGTGTTTCATGTGGGAATTATGGAAAGAGTGGGTGAAAGCGGGTCGGTTGGCGTTGAAAAAAGCGTTACCGCTACTGTGCACATGGCTGGGCAGCAACGCCCGGGCTGGTTTCGAGCTGATAAAAAGCCTACTACCCGTTTCCGGCCAGCTGATGCCAACTTGCTACGAGCTTAGTACGCCATAGCCAAGATTAGGTAGTGAATCGGGCATGGAACAGCTTTACCAACACGGCAAAATACCGTCAGGATAGAAGGTACTGCAAGGATTCGAGCGCTGGCCGCTTGGTTTCAGCCGCCATACTTAATGGGTATCGGTATGGCAACACTCACCGGCTTTAGTAGCACAGAAGGCCTTTTTCACTGCTGCTGGGGCACAATACTACAAACCTTTCCGCTGTTGAAGAAGGGATTTTTCACCGGTGCTGGATTTCGCTGGCTGCTCCCAGAACCCTACATACTTACTACCGGCTAACTTGAAATTTTCTGATTGTTTCTTAACCGCCGCGCGTTCAGAAACGCTCTTGCTTAATTGGCGAACAGGCCCACTGATCGGCTACTTAGCGGTGTGTGGTAAGTGTATAAGTTTGGCGACGCGAGCTTGGCGGGCCGATTTCAAGGCTTGCTTTCCGCTATACAGTGCTGATATCTTTGATTGGCCCCGTCCCCGGCGCACTCCGCTTGGCCTGCTATTTCGGCACTTCTTTTTAGCTGAACCACGTGCCTGATGGCGCTACTGCTTGCCGCTTGCTCTGTAACCCGGCGCTTATAGCCGCGCACCTCCTCCCCTTTTTACCAGTGCCACGCGTCATCACCTCAGCCCGCTAGCAGTAACGGCGGCTACTCACTGGCATTTGGGCTGCGTCCTTTTTTCCACTCCTGCATGTTTATTCTTTCCAAGTCCACCCTTTCGCTGGTGCTGCTGCTTACCCTGCATTTGGGCGCAGCTGGCCAGCAGAAACCCGCCAGCCCGGCTAAAGGCGCAGCGGCGTTCTGGCTAACCAATCCTGATAAATCGGTACTATTTAAGTCGCAAATTGCTTTAACCTGGAGCACCGCGGCAGCCCAGGCGGGCACGCCGGTTATTGAAATCGATGAGAAGCAGACCTTCCAAACCATTGACGGATTTGGATACTGCCTAACCGGGGGCAGCGCTGAACTGCTGCACCGCATGGGCGCCAAGGAGCGCAACGCCTTGCTGCAAGAACTCTTTGCCACCGATGGCAACAATATTGGGGTGAGCTACCTGCGCCTGAGCATCGGGGCCTCCGACCTCGATGCTGCGGTGTTTAGCTACGACGACCTGCCCGAAGGCCAGACCGACCCCACGTTGGCCAAGTTCAGCCTCGCCCCCGACCAGGCGCACCTGATTCCGGTGCTCAAGGAAATCCTGACCATCAACCCGCGCCTCAAAATCCTCGGTTCGCCTTGGTCGCCGCCGACCTGGATGAAAACCAATAACAACTCGAAAGGCGGGTCGTTGAAGCCGGAGTTTTATGATGCCTATGCCCGCTACTTCGTGAAGTACATCCAAGGTATGAAGGCGCAGGGCATCCGCATTGATGCCGTAACTGTGCAAAACGAGCCGCTGCACCCCGGCAACAACCCCAGCTTGCTGATGCTAGCGGAGCAGCAGGCAGAGTTCGTGAAGAAGAACCTCGGCCCGAGCTTCAAGGCGGCGAAGCTCGACACGAAAATTATTGTGTACGACCACAACGCCGACCGGCCCGATTACCCGCTCACCATCCTCAACGACCCCGAAGCCCGCAAGTACGTGGACGGTTCAGCCTTCCACCTCTACGCCGGCCCTATCGATACCCTAAGCAAAGTGCACGACGCCTACCCCGATAAGAATATCTACTTCACCGAGCAGTGGGTAGGCTCAAAAAGCAAGTTCGCGGATAACCTGCCGTGGCACGTTCGTACGCTCATTATTGGGGCTACCCGCAACTGGGCGCGCACGGTGCTGGAGTGGAACCTGGCCGCCGACCCGCAGCAGAACCCGCACACGCCCGGCGGCTGCACCGAATGCCGCGGCGCCCTCACGCTGGACGGCAACACCGTGACCCGCGAAGATGCCTACTACATCATTGCGCACGCCAGCAAGTTTGCCCGCCCTGGCTCGGTGCGCATTCAGTCTACCGCTTCCAAAACGCTGCCTAACGTGGCTTTCAAAGCACCGAATGGCCAAAAAGTGGTGATTGTACAGAACAACACCGCCATGCCCCAAACCTTCAGCTTACGCCACCAAGGCAAGCTGCTGACCTCGGCGCTGAAGCCGGGGGCCGTGGGCACCTACGTGTGGTAGCTGCTGGTGCAGCCGCCACTACTTATTCTTTCCTGCTTGCTCTTGCGCTATGAAAAAGCCTGATTACGTGTTTACCCGTTTGGTGTTGGCGCTGGTGCTAGGAACTGCCATTGTGAGCTGCGGCGAAAAAAACTCGCCCGATCCTACTCCCCCACCGCCGCCCCCGGTGGAGCCTACAGGGCCGTCGCAGGTGGCATTGTGGCTGACCACGGCCAACCGCTCGTCGCTGTTCAGCAAGAGCACGCTGGCCTTGAACTTCAAAACGGCGGTGGGCCAGAACCCGACCATCAGCGTCGATACCACCCAAACGTACCAGACCATCGACGGCTTTGGCTACACGCTGACCGGCGGTAGTGCTCAGCTGCTCAACCAGATGGCCGCCACCGACCGGGCCGCGCTGCTGCGGGAGCTATTCGCCACCGACGCCAGCAACATCGGCACCAGCTACCTGCGCATCAGCATCGGGGCTTCAGATTTGGATGCCAGCGTATTCACCTACGACGACACCGCCCAGCCCGACCCCACGCTGGCGCAGTTCAGCATTGCGCCCGATAAGGTGAACCTGGTGCCGGTGCTCAAGGAAATTCTGGCCATCAACCCCAACATCAAAATCCTGGGCTCCCCGTGGACCGCGCCGACCTGGATGAAAACCAACGGCAGCTACATTGGCGGCTCCTTGAAGCCGGAATATTACGCCGCGTACGCCCAGTACTTTGTGAAGTACCTGCAAGCCATGCAGGCCGAGGGCATTCGGGTGGATGCGGTGACGCTGCAAAACGAACCACTCAACCCCCAGAACAACCCCAGCATGGTGATGACGGCCACCGAGCAGGCCACGTTCATTAAAAACAACGTAGGGCCGGCGTTTCAGGCAGCGGGGCTGACCACCAAAATCATCCTCTACGACCACAACCTTGATGTGCCCGAGTACCCGCTCACGGTGCTGCGCGACAACCAGGCCAGCCAGTATGTCGATGGCTCGGCGTTCCACCTCTACGCCGGCAACATTGCGGCCATGAGCACGGTGCACGACGCCTTCCCGAACAAGAATGTGTACTTCACGGAGCAGTGGATTGGTGGCCCTGGCAACTTCGCCGGCGACCTGAACTGGCACACCAACAACCTCATTATTGGGGCTACCCGCAACTGGAGCCGCAACGTGCTGGAGTGGAACTTGGCCGCCGACCAGAATTACGGCCCGCATACCAACGGCGGGTGCAGCACCTGCTTGGGCGCCCTCACTATTTCGGGTAACAGCGTGACACGCAACACCGCCTACTATACCGTGGCGCACGCGGCCAAGTTTGTGCGGCCGGGTTCGGTACGCATTGCCAGCAACGTGCCCGGCAACCTGCAAAACGTGGCCTTCAAAACGCCCGACGGCAAGAAGGTGGTGGTGGTGCTCAACGCCGGCAGCAACGCCCAAACCTTTGATATCCAGTACCGCGGCAAGGTCATCACCTCTCTGCTGGAAGCTGGCGCCGTGGGCACCTACGTCTGGTAAGGCGCTGGTAACCAGCGTCCACCCACTTTTCCTTTTGTATTCACGCTTACCCCATTGCCTATATAGTTCGCTCCGTTTCTGCCTGCCTAACACCTGTTCGCCGCTCCGTTCTCTGAAGTTTCATTCCCCGAAGTTTCTTTTCACAACCAACCCCAATCCCACCATGAACACAACCCTCACTCTCTCAGGCATAGCGCGGCGGCTATGCACCACGTTGGCCCTAGCGGCCGGCCTCAGCCTTGGCCAGCAGGAACAGGCAGCAGCGCAAAGTTTTCTACGGGCCGATGGCGGCCGCATTGTGAATGCCAGCAACCAGGAGGTTATCCTGAACGGCATGAACCTGGGCGGCTGGGCCGTGCAGGAAGGCTACATTGTGAAGCCAGGCTGGCCAGGCCTTGATGGCAAAGCCACGCAGGGCAGCGTCAAAAAAACGCTCTACAACTTTGGTATGAGCGACGCGGCGGTGGAAACCTTCTACCAGAACTACCGCAACAACTTCATCCAGAAGCCCGACCTCGATTACATTGCCTCCAAGGGGTTCAACTGCGTGCGGCTGCCCTTGCACTACGACCTGTTTCTGACGCCCGCCCAACGGGCCGTGCGCAACAGCGTGCTGCGCGGCACCGTCAGCTACGATTCCTACGTCAGCTCGCTCACCAACTGGTACAACAGCAACCAGCTGTTCAACGACGCGGCCAACATGGAGGCGTGGCGCATGATTGACAACACGCTGGCCTGGGCCGCGGCCAACCAGATGTACGTGGTGCTGGATTTGCACGCCGCCCCCGGCTCGCAAGGCACCGACGCCAACATTGCCGATGCCCTCACGCGGCTGGACTTGTGGAACAAGCCGGTGTACCAGAACATCACCGACCGGCTGTGGGCTACCATTGCCCAGCGCTACCGCAATGATGCGCGCATTGCCATGTACGACCTCATCAACGAGCCCAACAACGTACCCAGCAACCAGCAGATTCACGACGTATTCCAGCGCCTTATTAATACGGTGCGGGCCCAAGGCGACAACCACTTGCTGATGATTGAGGGCAATGGCTGGGGCAACGACTACAACTACATGGAGAAGCGCACCTTCACCAACAACGCCAACCTGGTGTACAACTCCCACCGCTACAGCGGCACCGGCTACCTGCTCGACAACAATGTGAACAGCGTGGACAGTGGCAACCCCAACAACCTGCGCACCATCGGCAACCTGACCCGTTTCCGCACCGACAACAACGTGCCCATCTGGGTAGGAGAAACCGGCGAAAACACCGATACCTGGATGCGCGACGCGGCCCGCAGCCTCAACTCGGTGGGCATTGGCTGGTGCCACTGGACGTATAAGCGCTTCGAAAACCAGAACAACGCGGCGTTCATGCACATCAACCCGCCCTACATTGTAGATGGCACGGCGGGCCTGAACCAAGTGCTCAATAACATTCTGTTTGCCAACTGCGTGCCCAACTCCACGGTGGCAGCCGTTTCGCCCAACCAAAACGGCATCGTGAACTACCCCGGCGGCGGCAACTACTACGGCACTACCGGCAGCACGCCGAGCGGCCCGGCCATTGGGCGCATCTACGAAATCAGCTCCAAAAACGGCGGTAAGGCTCTCGAAGTATCGGCTAGCTCGCAGGCCAACGGCGGCCGGGTGCAGCAGTGGGGCTGGGTAGGTGCCGCCAACCAGAAATGGAAGTTGGTAGACGCCGGCGGTGGCTACGTGCGCATCGTGAACCTGAACAGCAACAAGTCTTTGGATGTAGCCGGCCCCTCCACTGCCGACGGCGCACTGGTGCACCAGTGGGATTGGCTGACTCAGGACAGCCAGTATTGGCAGGTGATTAGCAACGGCGACGGCACTTACCGCATCATCAGCAAGTACAGCGGCAAGGCTCTGGATGTGCAAAACAACTCCACCGCCGATGGCGCGGCTATTCACCAGTGGACCTACGGCGGCGGCAACAACCAGCGCTGGTACTTCTCCGACCAAGGCGCCGCCGCCCGCACGGCGCTGTCTGCCACCACTACTGCCGCGCAAGCTGATACCCGCTTGCAAGTGTACCCCAACCCGGCGCAGTCGGAAGTGGCCTTCGATTACACTGCCCAGCAGGCACATAGCCTTGATGTGCGCGTGGTGGATATGCTCGGCAAAACGGTGCTTACCCGCCCTGCCAACACCGTGCATGCCGGCTCCAACCACTTCCAGCTGAACGTTGCGCTGCTGTCGGCGGGGGTGTATACGCTTCGCATTGATTCGCCCGAAGGCCAGCTGCAACGGCAGCTTGTCATCACCCACTAACCTCATTTTTTCAGCTGCGGCCCGCCGGTTTTCCTCGGCTGGCGGGCCGCTAGGCGGAAGTATCCGCTCTATTTCTCTTTTATGCTTAAAAAGTTTCTGCCCTCCCTGTTGCTGTCGGCGCTTGGCGCAAGTGCCGCGGTAGCCCAAGCCCCCAAATCGGCCGCGCCGGCTAAAACCTATTCGGCCGCCGGCAAGCAAGTGCAGGTGTACACCACCGCCGACAACACCCAACTGCGCCTCGCCGCCACCGACAAGCTGACGTTTCAGGCTCAAGCGCAGCCGCTGGAAACCCAGCCTACGGTGTTCGTTGACCCCACCCACACCTTCCAAACCATGCTCGGCATTGGCGGCGCCCTCACCGATGCCGCCGCCGAAACCTTCGCTAAAATGCCGAAAGCCCAGCAGCAGGAGTTTTTGCAAGCCTACTACAGTCCCACCAAGGGCATCGGCTACACGCTGGGCCGCACCAGCATCCATAGCACCGACTTTTCCAGCGGCAGCTACACTTACGTAGCCGACAACGACAAAGCGCTGAAAACCTTCAGCGTGAAGCACGACGAGCAGTACCGGATTCCGTTCATCAAGCAGGCCATTGCCGCCGCCGGGGGCAAGCTCACGATGTACGTCAGCCCCTGGAGCCCACCGGCCTGGATGAAGGACAGCAAAAGCATGCTCAAAGGCGGTAAGCTCCTACCCGAATTCCGCCAGACTTGGGCCGATTACTACGTGAAATTCATCAAGGAATACGAGCGGCAGGGCATCCCCGTGTGGGGCCTCACGGTGCAGAACGAGCCAATGGCCGTGCAGAAATGGGAGTCGTGCATTTTCACCGCCGAGGAGGAGCGCGACTTCGTGAAAGGCTACCTCGGGCCGACACTGAAAAAAGGCGGCCTCGGTGACCGGAAACTCATCGGCTGGGACCATAACCGCGACCTGATGTTCCAGCGCGCCAGCACCCTCTTCGACGACCCTGAGGCTAGCAAATACTTCTGGGGCATCGGCTACCACTGGTACGAAACCTGGACCGGCAGCGCCATGCAGTTCGACAACCTGCGCCGCGTACACGAAACCTACCCCGACAAAAACCTAATTTTCACGGAAGGCTGCGTGGAGAACTTCCAGTTCGCTGGCATCAATGACTGGAAGTTGGGCGAGCGGTACGGCAACTCGATGATCAATGACTTCAACGCTGGCACCGTCGCCTGGACCGATTGGAACATCCTGCTCGACGAAACCGGCGGCCCCAACCACGTTGGCAACTTCTGCTACGCTCCCATCATCGGCGACACGCGCAGCGGCAAGCTGCTTTACACCAACGCCTACTACTACATCGGCCACTTCTCGAAGTTCGTGCGGCCCGGTGCCCGCCGCGTGGCCACCACCACCACTCGCGACGTGCTGCAATCCACCGCCTTCGTCAATACCGATGGTAGCGTGGCCGTAGTGGTGATGAACAGCACCGACAAAGAGCAGCCCTTCCAGCTTTGGCTGAAAGGCCAAGCCGCCCAAACCACCAGCAAGCCCCACTCCATCATGACGATGGTGGTGAAGTAAACACGGCATCCCTCATTAAGTCAGCTTTCATTCCTTTTATTTTCTAACCTCAAGCCGACCTATACTAAGTGCATGGGTCGGCTTGTATGTTTGCAATTGAATTGTCCTTTCTCAACTACTAATTCTAAATGGCGCGTATTTACCTTCTATTTTATTTGTTGTGCATAATAGACTTAGCCCAGGCACAAGGGCTGCCAGGCTACGTTCTTACCCAAGCCGGAGACTCTTTACTAGGAAATGTTGCCGAGAAAAGTGGCCAACGCGTCTACCTGTACCCAGCGGCAGGTGGTAGGCCCCAGCTATTTCGGGCCGACCAAATACGCGGCTATGGCTTAACTAATCAGTTGGCCGTTCGCCGACGAAATGTACGCTTAGCCACCGGAGCCGACTCGATGCTACTTGTAGCACCCACGCAAGTAGGTACGGCCAGCCTCTATGCCAATGGCAACAACCTGTTGCTACTACCTCCCGCTGCCGATACGCTGTATGAGCTAACCCCAACCAACTGGCATTTGCTGTTCAATCGCTACTTGTCGGGCTGCCCTACACTTGTGCAAAGCGACCCGGAGGTACTGCGCATCAGGTTTAGCGAAGTCAATGTGCGGCAAATGCTGGCCCGCTACAACCAGTGCCTAGCACCCGGCTGGAAAAACGCTACAACTTATACATCCATGTGGCGGCAGAGCTTCGGACTGCAAATAGCCCCTATGCGCATAGTATCTTCTCAAACCTATAGAGCTCCTGGCACTAGCGCTACCGGCTGGGGCGGACAGTTGGGCTTGGAGTGGATCCATACACGGGCCAGTGGCTTACAAATTACCCTATCAGGGGGCTACTTGTATCTTCCCCTCACCACCCCCAGCTATACTGTAACCGGGCCATCTAATCAGCCGGCGGAAGAGCGGTTTCGTGTACAGTCGAATTTAGCTACCGTTGGCGTATCGTTAGGCAAACGGCTGGGTCGTCCTCAACGCCCCAATCTGTACGGAGGGTTAGGAGTGGGCTTTAATTATCGTTTCCATGAACGTACAACGTATCAGCTGCGCACTTCTACCAGCGGTGGAGATTTTCAAGACTCTTTCAGTTTATCTGATGCCGGGGGTATTACCCTTCACTTCAACGCTGTGGTCGGGGTATTGCTACCGATAAGCAATCGGCAGGAAGTGCGCCTCGCAGCTGAATACCGCAATTATTCCTATAATAACATAAGCAGCATTGGGTTACAGCTAGCTTACTGCTGGATGCACAAATAAGGGTACGAGCCTTACTCTCGCCGCTTCATGAATCTTGCGGTTCTGTCGTGGCAAAGAGGGTAATCTGGGTCCTTAAATGAAACACAGCTAACCATAAACCTCGCCTCATTACCAACTGACTCTCGCTAGCAATACAGATCAGTGTGTATGTGTATTCCTTAGCTTTTCGCTCACGTCCTCCCTACTAATATTCGGTGAAATTCTATTCTTTACTCAGCGCCCTGGCATTAGTTACTGCCTCTGCTGCCGCACAAAACACTGAGCAAGGCTACATTTTAACCACAGCTGGCGACACTTTACGCGGCAACGTTCTGTTTGTGGGCCCCAACCAACAGACCCTCCGGTTGCGCCGGCCCAATCAAGCGCCAGTTGACTTCAGCGCTACCCAGGCTTCCAGCTACGGTGATGCCACAGGGGCGTTATGGGAAAGCCACTTTATTGGCCCAAACGGAACAGCTCGGTTCTTGGCTCCTCTGGTGCGTGGCCCAGTAAGTTTATATTCGGGTAAAAACGAAGCCGGTAGCCAACGCTTCTTTTTACAGCCTGCTGATTCCGCTTACGTAGTGGAGGTGCCACCAGATAGAGCGCGCTTGGCGTACTTACGCTTGCTGCCAGGCTGTGCTGATTTTGACTTTGCTTTCAGCAAATTCGAGCAGCAGTATCCCTACACTTACAGTGGCATGACCCGTTTGGTAAAAGACTATAACGCTTGCCGCTACCCCCAGAAAACCACTAAGCTAGTGGCCACTCCGGGAGGCACCCGAACCCAGTTTGGATTGAAAGGGGGGGTGCATGCTACCCGGTTTAATTTTCCAGGAATTAGCCTCATTGATCCACAAAAAATTCAGGGCAGCTACGAGGCGGGAGCTTTCGTATTAGTGCGTACCAAGACTCGGTTTGCAGTGCAAATTGAGGCTATGTATATAGCGTTCCGAGGCGAATATGGGCCTTCCAAATACTATAATGGCAACGCTGTTTATACCACTACCCGGACGCTGGCCATTCGTTATGCCCAATTGCAAGTGCCGCTCTTGTTTCGCTACACAATGGGTAGCGGCAGCTTGAGTCCTTATATCAACGCTGGTCCGCTGTACGGCTTCAATTTCAACCAGAAATCAGAAGATATCTACCAGGATTCCAATAAGCCTTCTCCGACCCGTGTACCAGTGAAAATCTCCGGCTCTAACAGTATTGGAGGTGCAGCAGGCGTAGGGCTGCTTATCCGGCAGAGCTCGTTACCCATGCTTAACGTAGAAGCCCGTTTCGATTATCGTATTGATAGTAGTGGACTTTATGACAGTACGCCCACCCACACGTCGCTTCGCCTCGACGTCGGCGTGCTTTTCTAACCACAATGTAGTTGGCAATGTGTAGGCTAATATGAATCCCTCGTTTTCACCTACTCCCGCCGCTCCTGCTTGGAACCTAGAATGAACAGAATCAGCAGCAGAAACGCCGCAATGCCCAAACTGTACCACGTTACGAAGGGCAGGCCACGGTAGTAGCGCATCTGGCCCACTGGATAATGGCCCAGCAAGCTCATTCCCGCAAACAGAATCATGGCCACCGATACCGCCGCCAGAATACCGCGGCTCACCAACTGGTCGGCTTTGCGCAGCAGCAGCAGGTAGCCACTCAGCTCGACGCGCACCCGCAAGTCGCCCTTGCTGATTTTGCGCACGATTTGGCGAATGTCGGCAGGCAGGGTCTGGATGAGAGCCAGCAGCTGCGTGCCGGTGTATTCGGCTTCGCTGAGGATATTTTCGGCGGAATATTGCTCGGCCACGATGCGCGCCCCGTAGGGCCGCACAAACTCAAAGGTGTTGAAGCGCGGGTGCAGCACCTTGCCAATGCCCTCCAGAATCACGAGGGCCCGCAGGATTAGAAATACCGCGCCAGGCACTTGCAGCTTGTAGTTGTAGATAACACCCTGCAAGGCATCGGCCAAGTCCGACATGCTCATGTCCTTGACATCGAGGCTGGCGAAATCCTCAATCAGCTCGCTCAACGACGCTTCGAAGGCCCGCATGTCCGGTATGTCGGAGGTGATGGCGAGGCGGCGGAAGCTCAGGGCCATGCCGCGCGCATCTTGCCGAGCCATGCCGATGAATACGCCAGCAAAGGCGTATTTCTGCTGCTTGGTGAGCTTGCCCACCATCCCGAAGTCGATGAGTACCAGCGTGCCGTCGGGGCGCACCAGCACGTTGCCGGGGTGCGGGTCGGCGTGAAACATCCCGAACTCGAATATCTGTGTCAGGTAGATATCCATGCCTGTTTCGGCCACGGTTTCCGGACTTAGTCCCCACTCCAGCAGTTGCGGCTTGTCGGTGATTTTGCAGCCGCTCACAAACTCGATAACCAGGATACGGGCGGTGCTTAGCTCCCGGTAGGGTTTCGGAATATAAAAGGTTTCGTAGTTGGCGTAGAGCGTACGGAACTGCTCCATACTGCGGGCCTCGGAGGTGTAGTCCAGCTCTTTGGTCATGCTTCGTTCGAAGGCATCTACCACGTCCTGCGGGTTGCTTAGGCCCTGTTTGCGCAAGAAATTGGCGGTCAGACGCACCAACTCGTGCAGCAAGGCTAGGTCGGAGCGCACTTTTTCCTGCACGTCGGGGCGCTGCACTTTCACTACCACTTCCTCGCCGCTCAGCAGCCGCGCCCGGTGCACCTGCCCAATGCTGGCCGAACCCAGCGGCACGTCATCAAACTCGGAAAATACCTCGTCAATCGGGCAACCCATTTCCCGCTCGATAATGGCTTTAGCCTCCTGCACATCAAACGGCGGCACGTTGCTTTGCAGCTTCTCGAACTCATCGATGAGGGGCTGGGGCAGCAGGTCAGCGCGGTTGCTCATGGCCTGCGCCAGCTTGATGAACGTGGGGCCTAGCTCCTCGATAATCATCCGAATCCGCTGCCAGCGCGTGGTTTCGAACACTGCCTGTTCGCCTTCCTGCCACGAAATACGACGGCTCTTGGGCACCAGCCGCCGCAAGGGCGTGCTGGTTACGGCATCCTCGAAGCCATAGCGAATTAGCACCTCAGCTACCTGCCTGATTCGGGTCAGGTTGGAAATCGTCTTTTTAAACATGCAGCCGCAGATTATGCAGATTTTTCGGATTTCGCAGCCTCAGCAGCTTAATTGAAACCCGAATTAGGGTGGCTCTAAAAACGGTCTTACCGGTCATTCCGAATGAAGCGAGGAATCTGGGCATAATGCTTGAACAACTTCACCCAGATTCCTCGCTTCACTCGGAATAACAAGGTTGTTACTGCCCGAATACAACGTACGATAACATCTTAACTCTTATACAGAAAACCCCGCTCGTTGAACACGGGCGGGGTTTTTCGTGCTAGCAAGCAGCAGTAACTTACGCGTTGTCGGCGCTGGTTTCTTCCTTTTTGGCAGCACTCGCCGGCTTCTGAGTTTTGGCAACGGTGCTAGTCTTGTCGGCTGCTTTCTTGGTTGTAGAAGCGGCTTTGCTAGCGGTGCTAGCAGCTGCTTTAGGAGCCGCCGGCGCTTTGGCAGCGGGCTTGGCGGTGGCTTTAGGGGCAGCAGTAGCGGCTGCTTTGGTGCCGCCTTTCACAGTGCGCTTCAGCTCTTCTACGTCGGAGTTAGGCGCTACACCTACCGTTTTCATCACCCGCGACGCAATACCTTGCACCTGCTTTTCCAGCTCCTTGCGCTTGGTTTCGCCGTTTTTGCGCAGCTCGTCCATAATCTTGGCGCCTTCCTGCTCGGAAAGTTTGCTTTCCTTCACCAAGGTGTCGATGGTTTTTTGCACCCGGTCGGTGGTCAGGGACACGAAGCCAACGCCAGCGTTGACGAATTTCTTAAACAAATCTTCCATAAAGCTGAACGGTTAAAAGAAAGTGAAGAAAACCGGCATTGCGCCCTCGCGCGCCGGGCAAGTAGTATGCAAGCCGACTAATTCCCACAAACCTACGAAAAGCCGCCTATATAGTTGAGTTAAAGAATATATTATTCTTTAACGAGCCTTTTAGATAGTAAGCATCATGTACCTAGCGCCTTACAAAAATCCGTCTTTACAATAGCTACGCTGCTTTGGCTGGCGAATTGGGTTGCTGTGCAACCCAAATACTACGTGTAAAGTCGCCCACTTGCCTGAGCGCCTGCCGGGCTTCTGGTACAAAGCGCCAGAACAGGTGCCACCAGTGGACTAGCCCACCGAACACCTGAAGCGTAACGGGTACGCCGGCCACGCGGGCTTTTCGGCAGAAGCGCACCACATCATCGTGCAGCACTTCGGCGTCGGAAATCTGAACCAGAAGTGGTGGTAGGCCGTGCAGTTTGCCTTTCACAGGCGAGAGCAAGGGGTGGGCATGTGAAGTACTTTCGGCGTAGAGACTACCCCAGGTTTGCATTTCCAGGGCTTCGAGTACGCGGGTTTCTTCTTGGCAGGCCTGCCGCTGGATGGCGGCGGTAGGCAGCGCCAAATCAATCCAGGGAGAGAGGCCGATGGCGGCAGCGGGTAGCGCATAGGCGTCGTCGCGGAGTTGCAGTAGCAATGCTAGCCCCAACCCTCCCCCAGCCGAGTCGCCGGCTACCATGATGTTGTGCGCCTGGTAGCCTTGGTTGAGCAGCCAGTCGTAGGCTAAGCGGGCATCTTCGAGGGCGGCGGGAAACGGATATTCGGGGGCCTTGCGGTAGTTGATGGCCAGCGTGTTCAGCTGGCAGCTTTCGGCCAAGGCCCCCACCAGCGCCCGGTGCGTATTCAGAGAGCCGATAACGTAGCCGCCGCCGTGCAAGTACAGCAGTACCCGTTCGGCGGGTGCGCCAGCTGGCCGGAGCCACTCGGCGGGCATACCGTCCACGTCGGCATCTTCCAGAAACACGTTCCAGGGCACAAACTGAAATAGCGCAGCCGCTTCGGCAGCAAATCGGATGGCGGGCAGCCGGGGCCGGCTACGGGCCAGCGGGCCCGTAGCGGCAGTCAGAAACTGCTTAAGCAGCAAATGCTGGGAAGACGGCATCAGGACGGGTAAGGTGGGAACTTGGAGCGGAAACGGAGCGGGAGTTGCAGCAGTATACTGGGGCACTAGATGCTGCTTATCAGATACGTAGGGGGATGGTTGATTGTTAGTGGCTGATTTATAATGCTCTTAAAAATAATCAACCATTCGTTCACGGCTTCTCGCCGATACGGTGGCCTTTGTAGCCGCGGATGGCAATAGGAATCCAGCCGAGAATGGGAATGAAGAACGTGAGGGTAAACGGGTTGCGCCACACCATACGCAGCCAAGCGCCAGGCTTATCGAGCTGCATCTTGAAGTCGCGGCGGCCTTCGTGCACGTAGAGGCGCTCGAACTCCCGGAACAGCGCCGGCCAGGCCACAGGTAGGAAAAACGGGAAGTAGCGCCAGTTTTCTTTCATGCGTTGCCACAGTTCGCGCCAGCGGTAGGGCTGCTGGCCGTGCTTGGCTACGGCGGCATTCATTTCCGCCTGCATCAGGAGCCGCACTTTCTCGGAGAGGGCCGTATAGTCCTCGCGGCTCATGTCGGCGGGGTCCTTATCAATCATCTCGTAGGGCTTGATGCGGGTGCCCAGCACATAATTTAGCTGCGCCGGATAGGCCATGTAGAACGACCAGGGCTGCAAGAGCACCAGCAGCACAATGGGCCCCAGCGGGATAAAAGGAATCCCGATTTTCTTGCTCAAATTGTTGAGCCACTCCCAGCTGTAGGCGTACGGGTTTAGGTACTCACCATTGATGGTGTAAAACGGCATGATGTCGGTGTGGTGGGCAATGCTGTGGCGCACCATGCTGCTGGCCAGCCGTTGCAACTGGTACTTGTTGTTGAAGCCCTTGCCAATGCCCGGCACGCCCTCGGGATACAACATCAGGTTGTGGTCCTGATAGTACATCATCGTCTCGAAGTTGAGCGTGGTAGCATCCACACAGCCACACTTCTTCCAGAAATCCTTGACCTGAAACGGGTTCATGAGCGTGGACTGGGAAAGCAACGGCGCCGACAGCGGGCGGGGCAGTCCGCGCTGGCCGGGCAAGGTGCGCCACATGTGCGCCAACACCAC
Source organism: Hymenobacter norwichensis DSM 15439 (assembly GCF_000420705.1). Lineage (GTDB taxonomy): Bacteria > Bacteroidota > Bacteroidia > Cytophagales > Hymenobacteraceae > Hymenobacter > Hymenobacter norwichensis. The sequence goes on along the minus strand of NZ_ATVL01000012.1, from coordinate 167,776 downwards.
AATGGCATCCCAGGGAAAAGCCATTCCCGAGTGGTTGGACGCAAAAATCAGAGGCCGCTCCGGGTTGTTGCGCTCCGGAAAATCCTCGAACCCAATCAGGCGCGAACGGAACCACACCCGGTCGAGCAGTTGCAGAATATTGCGGTCCAGGGTTTCCACAAAGTCCGCCCGGAAGTAGTCGGAATAGATGTGCTGGTTGGCCTGAATGGCAAGCGGCGGAAGCGGCAACACGGGAGGCGGGGGCATCAGGCGGGGTGGGCGTGGGTAAAGCTATACGGGGCGCAAGTTCATTAAATGTAGCGGTTTTGGGGGGCCATGCCAAAGCTCGGCCTTGCACCTAACCCCTACCACCTACTAACGCTGCCGGATACTGCCCACCGCCCACAGCGACGCTAGCTAAATCTGCCGCTTCAGGCGAACGACGGTGGAAACCAGCTCACCGTTGCGCTGCAACAGCAGGAACATATTGCGGCCATCAGCGGAATGGAACAGGCGGCTGATTTGGGTCAGGCTCATGCTTTTTACCGGCAGCAGATTGATGGACAGCAACTCATCGTCGAGCTGAAGGCCTGCTTCGGCGGCGGGGGAGTTGGGCTCGATACGCAGCACAAAATAGCGGTGGTAATTGGGACCTGAGGCTATCAGTTCTATACCGCACATGTCGTGCTCGAACGGGTCCCGGAACAGGCCGTTGGGGCGCAGCCACATGGTGTTGCGCGAGTAGTCGATGATTACCTCGAACCGCTTGAGTGTCTCGAAGCCGATATTGCCGTTACGCGGCACCTCGGCCCGGAGCGCTCCGCTCTCCACGTTAGGAAAGGAAGTCAGTAGGCTGTTCAGGCGGTAGCGCCCCAGTTGAATACTTTGGACGCGGCCCAGATACCCATTGATGGCTCCACTTAGCCCACGCCCCAGCTGTGACTGAAGCCGTTTAGCCGGCACCCGTAACCGCGGGTCGGAGTAGGTTTCCAAGGACAAGGCGTGGCCAGCGCCGGTATCGAGAATGAGCTTGAGCGGTAGCATGAGTGAGTCGGTGAGGGCCACGGGTACGGTGAGGTAGGATTTGCGCCCTTCGATGTCGAACGGTACGGGGGTCCAGCGGCGGCCCCGTGGCGGGCGGTAGGTGGCCGGGTCGTGAAAGAACAGCTCCACGGCTACCGGGTCAATCTGCACCGCAAAGCTGTTGAACACGTCGTAGCCCAGAATGCCGTGTACCGGAATGCCCACGTAGCCTGAGAGGTTCAGCACGTCGGCTGAGAGCACCAGAAACGACAGCGCGGGCGCCACCACGCCACGGAGTTGCACCCGCACGCTGTCGGAGGCAAAGGCTTCCAGCGGCTCCTCTTCCCCCACGCCCACCACATTGTAGCGGACACCCCGCCGTAGCCCTAGCAGCTCAATCAGCGTTGGGTCGGTGATAAGCGAGATACCCACGCCAGAATCGAGCAGGAAGTTGAATGGGCCTTTCCCGTTTAGGTGGGCCTGCACAATAATCAGGTTGCGCTGAAACTCGAACGGTACGCGCACCTTATGCTCTTTCAGTTTCTCGAAGCGAAAAGCCGGCGGCGTACCGGGCACCTGTGCCCGTACCATAACAGGCAGCAAAACCAGCATTAACAGTTTGCACCACTGCCAGCCCGGCCACCAGCGGCACAGCAGAAAATAGCGCGCATAAAACCGGCAAGCAAACATAGGACAGGGGCGGGCTGGGAAATATAGCCAAAAAACCACCTGTTTCGCCAGTACCACCTTCACCCATGGACGCGCAATAAATGGCAGCGCCCAAATGAAGCTCCTCACCAGGCAAGTCACCTATCTATCCGTTCCGCTGCTGCCCGCTTAGCCGCACTTTATTGCGTCGGTTCTTTGGTAATTGCGGGTAGTTCCCAGGGGCCGCGGGGGTTGTAGTGAAGCTGGCCAGCCTGAATATGAAGCGGTGCTTGTAGGTTGTTGTGGTAGAGCTGCCCGGTGCCCAAACCCTGCGGAAAGTTGGGGAGGGCGTACTCGCCGGCCAACTGACTCACAGCATTCAGTCCTATGTTCGACTCCAGCGCCGAGGTGAGCCACCAACTAATGCCGCGGTCTTCGGCCTGCTGCCACCAGCCCGCGGCGGCAGCCAAACCGCCTACCAGCGTGGGCTTCAGAATGATATACGCTGGCTGAATTTCTTCGAGCAACGCCACCTGCAAGGCTGGTTCCACTACGCCAATCAGTTCCTCATCCAGGGCTACCGGCACCGGCGAATGAAGGCATACCTCGGCCATAGCCGCCCACTGTCCGGCGGCTAGCGGCTGCTCAATAGAGTGCAGCTGAAACCGGGCCAGTTGCTCCAGCTTTGCTAGAGCCTCACTGGGTGCAAAAGCGCCGTTAGCATCCACACGTAAGGTTAGCTCAGCCGGGCCAGCTTCGGCTCTGATTTCACTGAGCAATTGCAATTCAGTGGCGAAATCGAGGCTGCCTATCTTAAGCTTCAGACAGGAATAGCCTTCGGTGAGTTTCTTCCGAATTTGCTCCCGCATAAACGCCGCGTCGCCCATCCATACCAACCCATTGATGGGAATCCCAGCTTCACCACGGCTGAAGGCGTTATCGAACAGCTGACGTTGGCCGCCATGGTGCAAATCGAGCAGAGCGGTTTCCAGACCGAAGCGGAGCGCGGGCCAAGTAGGCTCTACCAACATCAGCGCTTCTTCTGGCCCAGCGTCCGGCGCGAAATCAGCTCGGTTGAAGTCTGCGCACAGCTTGGCGAGGCGCGCCTCGAAATCGGGACGGTAGTCGGGGCTGAGGCCGGCTAGCGGCGCAGCTTCGCCTAGGCCCAGCAGGCCCGGCCGCTGCGTATCGGTAAGGTGCAGGTACCAGGCCGTATGTTCGGTGAGGGCCCCGCGAGAAGTTCGGGCCGGAAAATTGAAGCGCAGCACCCGCCGCGAATAGTGAAGCTGAAGCATAGCGCAATAGTACGGCAGATAAACCGGAGCGAGTTGCAGTGGCGGCCTTGGGTAGCATCATATGCCCTGCTGTTCTTTTACCTGCCAAACGTAAAAGCCGCTTTCGGAGTGGTTCCGAAGCGGCTCTTATGAAGTGATACCGTGGATAGTGCTGGTAACAGCTTATGCTTTGGCAGTAGGGGTTTTGCGGGTAGCCTGGCCACCTTTGCGGCCGGCGGCGCGAGCTTCTTCGGCCGTGAAGCGGTGGCCGCGGCCACTCTCGTGCGAGGCTTTGCCACCTTCGCTGGCAATCTTGCGCTGTTGCTCGGGGTCCATGGCTGCAAAGCCACGGGGACGCTTCGCCTTGGAGTCGGCGGCAGCTTTCGACTTACCGACTGGCTGCTTTAGGGAGTTGGTTGTGGGATTAGTCTGCATAACTCAAATATGTGTAGTGGAAAGGATTGCCTGATGGCTGCTTGTGCAGGACAAGAAACGCAACCTCACTTCCCGAGGCTAGCCAAAACCAATAAAAAGCGCCCGTAACTGCCTAAAATACCGCTTTCTACTGAGGAGGTTGCGCGATATACAAGGCAGGTTTGCGACAAATACGGAGGAGCTTGCGGGCCCCCGCCGCTAGCCTAGCACCGTTGCGCCAAAACCTGAACCAGAGAAATACAGTTACTTCCTTAGCCCTCTCTAGCTAAAAGCCTCTGCTATGCCTGCCGCCACGCCCTCATTCGCCACGCCGACCACTGCCGCCACTCCCACGCTCGCCGACCGATTCCATACTATTCGCCAACGCACGAAGCTGCTGTGCCAGCCGCTGCTGCCCGAAGATACGGTGGTCCAACCCATGCTCGATGTGAGCCCGCCGAAGTGGCACCTGGCGCACGTTACGTGGTTTTGGGAAACGTTTCTGCTGAAAGAACATCTGCCCGGCTACCAGGTTTTTCACCCCGACTACGCCTTCCTTTTCAACTCCTACTATAACTCGCTAGGCTCCCGCGTAAACCGCGCCGACCGAGGCACCATCTCGCGCCCAGCCCTAGCCGACGTGTACGCCTACCGCGCCCACGTAGACGCGCACATGCCGCAGCTCTTGGCCCTAGCCGATACGCTGCCGCCTGCCTTCCATGAGGTGTTTGAGTTGGGCTTGCAGCACGAGCAGCAACACCAGGAACTACTGGCCACCGACATCAAATACATTCTCAGCACCAGTCCCCTAGCCCCAGAATACCTACCTAATTCTGACTTGAAAGCGGCGGCCACAAACTCAATGAATTCGGAAGCTCCGAAGGCCACTTGGCTGCCGGTGCCCGGTGGTACTTCACGGATTGGGTACGAGGGCAACGGCTTTTGTTTCGACAACGAGTTGAACGCGCATGAAGTACTGACGGTCGATTTTGAGGTGCAGAACCGACTGGTGACCAACGGCGAATACCTGGAATTTATAGTAGCCGGTGGCTATCAGGATTTCCGCTACTGGCTGGGCGAAGGCTGGGACTTGGTGCAAACTATGCACTGGGAGGCGCCGCTGTATTGGGTGCAGAAAGAAGACGGCTGGCACCGCTTCACACACCACGGTCTGCAACCCGTAAACCTAGCTGCGCCAGTTACGCACGTGAGCTTTTACGAAGCCAATGCCTACGCCAATTGGGTGGGCGCGCGCCTGCTCACCGAGCCTGAGTGGGAAGTGGCCGCCCGGCATTTTGGCGCTACCCCAGTGGGCGGCACCTTTCTGGAAAGTAACCTCTTCGACCCGCAGCCCTTGCCCACTGATGCCGACCCTACCCGCTGCCACCAATTGCTCGGCGACGCCTGGGAGTGGACCTATTCGGCCTATCATCCGTACCCCGGCTACAGTCGGGCGGCTGGTGCGCTGGGTGAATACAACGGCAAGTTTATGATCAACCAATTGGTGCTGCGCGGGGGCTCCTGCGCCACGCCAGCCAGCCACATCCGCCTCACGTACCGCAACTTCTTCCACGCCGACAAGCGCTGGCAGTTCACGGGTATCCGCTTGGCACGCTAAGCTGATTGCCAGCAAGTTTTCACTGACTGCCCGTGTTGAATTAGCCACGCGTACAATCCGCGGCGGCCCTCCTTTTCTGCCTTCTCGTATTTGCTTGCCATGACCTCTCCGGCCTCCTTCCTAACCACCTCTTCCGAACCCGAGCAACTCACCCCCGACGACCAGCAGCTGACGGCCCTAAAGGAACACGTAGCCACTGGCTTGAGTCGTCCGCAAAAGACTTTGTCGTCGATGTATTTCTACGACGACGAAGGCAGCCGGCTGTTTCAGCAGATTATGGCTTTGCCCGAGTATTACCCCACGCGCACCGAGTTTGGGTTGCTCACCCAGCACCAAGCGGCGCTGGCAACGGCGCTGCGGCCCGCGGCGGCGCAGGAGCAATTTTTTCTAATCGAATTAGGAGCCGGCGACGGCCTCAAAACCAAGATTCTGCTCCGCCACTTGCTGGAAACCGACGCTGTATTCACTTACGTGCCCGTAGATATTTCTGGGGCGGTGCTGGACGGACTGGCGGCTAGCCTACGTGAGGAACTGCCGGAGTTACGCGTTGAGCCGATTGTGGCCGATTATTCGGCGGCGTTGCAGCTAATGGCTACTCGTCCCGGCCGCAAGGTGGTGCTGTTTCTGGGTTCCAATATTGGCAACTTCTCGCCCGACGACCGGCAGGCGTTTCTGCAAACCCTGGCCGGCCCCCTTAGTGCCAACGACCGGCTGCTCATCGGCTTCGACTTGCAGAAAGACCCGCGCTTTATCCGGGCGGCGTATGATGACAACCAAGGTGTTACGGCGGCTTTTAACCTGAACCTGCTCACGCGTCTCAACCGGGAGCTAGGTGCCAACTTCGACCTAACGCACTGGCAGCACTACACCGACTACGACCCGTTAGCGGGTACCGTGCGCTCGTTTCTGGTAAGCACCCGCGCCCAGGCAGTACACGTGGCCGCCTTGCAGCAAACCTTCGATTTCCGGGCTTGGGAAACTATTCACACCGAGAATTCTTACAAGTTTACGGCTCCCCAGATTGAAGCACTGGCTGCCGAAGCCGGTCTGCGCGTCACCGAGTTCTTCACCGACTCACACGAGTATTTTGCTGATGTCGTGCTACGGTTGGCCTAACACCGATTTGATGGTTTCCCAAGTAGCATAGAAGACCACTAAAGCCCGCAGAATAGTCCCTAATGTCCCTCATCAGCCTTGCTTCCGGCTACGGCAACTTTCAGCCACCACCCGCTGCTGTAGCCCGCGTAACAGCTCTGCTGGCGGGTGGTAAGCTACCAGCTAGTCCGGCGGAAGGCTTGCCGGAACTGCGTGAAGCCATCGTTGCCCGTTACCAAGCACAAGGTACCTCGTCAGTTCTTGCACCCAGTCAGGTTGTGATAACGCCCGGTACCAAAGCGGCGCTGTTTGCATTGCTACGCGCCATTTTGCGCCCCGGCGACGAGGTACTGCTGCCTACACCTAATTGGTTTGGCTTCTGGGGTTTGATTGAGCAAGTCGGCGGGACAGCGCGCGAGTTGCCGCTCAGCGCCGAAAATAATTATGCTTTGTCGCCTGAAATGCTGGCGGAGGCTATTTCACCTCGTACGCGGCTGCTGCTGTTCACTAATCCTAACAACCCCACAGGCCGCATTTATACCCACGCCGAGATACAGGCGCTGCTGGCTGTTACAAGTCGGCATCCGCAAGTGCTGGTGCTATCCGACGAAATCTACGACGGTATCTGCTTTGAGCCTGCCCCCGTCCCGACGCTGCTTTCCTTTCCTGATCCGCACAACCAGCATCTGGTGGTAAATGGGTTTTCCAAATCGTTGGCGCTGCTCAGTTGGAACATCGGATATTTGGTGGCCCCGGCTTCTATTGCTGCACGCTGTGCTGCGCAGCAGTTTGCCACTGGCGGAGCCGTAGCAGTTCCTAGCCAGATAGCCGCCTTGGCTGCCACCGAAGAGAAACCCGCCATTACCGCCACCCTCTGCCGTCAACTTCTTCCGAACCGGCAATTGCTTCTCGATTTTCTGGCTACACTCCCACAGGCGCTGCCCCATCTGCCCGGCGGCACCTACTACGCCTTCCCCGATTTGCGCGCGTTCCTCGACCCTACCCTGCCGCTACCGGCAGCTTCGGTGCAGCTTGTTGCCCGCTTGCAAGCCGCCGGAGTGGAGGTAGTGGACGGCGCAACTTGCCGTGCTCCTGGGTTTGCCCGGCTGTCGTATGCGGTACCAACTTCTGAGTTACAGCAGGCTATAACTCAACTCGGCCAAGTGCTGCGGCCTACCGATTCGCAGTAACATAACCCGGCGCTTGGCTTTACGGCGTTACCTTTGCGGCTTCATTCTGCTGTTGCCCTCATGTCTTTTGCTGCCCTTCGCCCCCACCTCAAGCCCACTATTTCTCTTGCTTACCCGGTCGTACTCAGCCAACTAGGCCACGTGCTAGTCAATGTATGCGACTCGGTGATGGTTGGGCAGACCGGCAAGGTGCCTCTGGCGGCCGTAAGTTTGGGTGTGAGCGTGAATACGATGGTGATGGTAATGGGCATGGGTCTCTCCATGGCCATCACGCCGCTGGTAGCCGCCGCCGACGGGCAGCGCAACGTACGCCAATTGGGCCGGTTGCTGGGTAGCGGCGTGTGGCTATGCATTGTGGCGGGCCTAGTGCTCGGGGCCACGGGCCTGCTGATTGCACCGCTACTCAAGTACCTGGGCCAGCCAGCTGAAGTAGTAGCCCTAGCCGCCCCCTGGATCCGAGTGATTTTTTTGTCGTTGCTGCCACTGATGGTTTTCCAGGGGTTCCGGCAGTTTGCCGAGGGGCTGGGCCTTACCCGGCAAGCCATGTACCTATCCATTATGGCCAACGTGGTGAATGCCGGCTTGTGCTACATGCTCATATTCGGAAACTTTGGGGCGCCGCAGATGGGGATGATGGGCTCGGCCTGGGCCACGGTAGCGGCCCGTATTTTGATGGCGCTGCTTATGGGCGCCTACGTGCTGCGGGCGGCGCGCCTGCAACCTTACCGCGCCGCCGTACCCTCGTGGTTCCGCCCCGATTGGAGCACGTTGCGCCGGTTGGTAGGCTTAGGCACTCCAATTGGCGTGCAAATGATGTTTGAAATGGGTGCCTTCAGCTTCTCGGCCATCATGATTGGCTGGCTGGGCGCCACTTCTTTGGCCGCCCACCAGATTGCCATCAACGTGGCCTCGGTTACCTACATGGCCGCCAGTGGAATTGCGGCGGCGGCTACCATCCGGGTAGGCAACTTGCGCGGCCTCAATGATGCCTTTGGGGCACGGCAAGCGGGACTAGCGGCCTACTTGCTGGCGTTTTTATTCATGGCTACCATGGGGCTACTGCTGGTAGCGGCCCGCTTCTACATTCCGCACTTCTACAACCACGACCCAGCTGTGGTAGCTCAGGCTGCCACGTTGCTACTCATTGCTGCCGCCTTCCAGATTTCGGATGGCTTACAAGTGGTAGGGCTAGGAGCCTTGCGCGGCCTCGAAGACGTGAAAGTGCCGTCGGTGGTGGCGTTGCTAGCATATTGGGTGGTGGCGTTGCCGCTGGGCTACACGCTGGGCTTCGTATTTGAGATGGGCAACGTGGGCGTGTGGTTAGGCTTGCTGCTGGGCCTGACACTGGTGGCCGGGATGCTGCTGTGGCGCTTCCGGCAGCATAGCGCCGTAGCCAGTACGCCAGCTGCGGTATTAGCTGGCAGTTAAGTTGCGGTACGCAGGGAGCATTTTCGCGTAATTATCAACTTTGAAACGTGCAGTTTCAGTGGTCTTCTGGAACGAGGCTTCTGCAGTTGATGTATCATTGAAAACCCAGGCGTTTTTTCGTTGGGTCTACTCGGTACTATATTTGAAAATGGCTTTCTTCTCTTTTCTGCTGCTGTTGTTGGCTCCTTCGTCGTCGCCCTTGGCGCAAACTCCAGCCAAAACCACTCCGCCTAAAGAAACCATTGCTTGGTCGGCGCAACGGCCGCTTACCTGGGCAGATTTCAAAAGCCGGTCTATTGCCATGGAGCAACTGGCGGCCCTCACGGCCAGCAATATTGATGTGCAGGTGGGGTGCACTGATTTCGTGTTCCGCTCCACTGTAAAGGCGGTATTTATGCCCACCGAATCGTGGGTACGCGACGCCAAAAGCGCTTCGCCGGCTTTGCTGCGCCACGAACAACTGCACTTCGACCTGACTGAACTGCACGCTCGTATGTTGCGCCAGAAACTAAGCTTGGTGAAGTTAGACTGCCAGCACCTCAACCCCGCCTTCAACAACCTGACTAAAGCCGCCTTTGCCGCCTGGCAGCGCGAAGAAAGCCGCTACGATGGCGAAACCAACCACGGCCTCAATGCCGAAAAGCAGAAGTTCTGGGAAACGCAGGTTCAGTTACGCCTCAACCAACTGACGGCCTTTGCGCAGGAGTAAGGAGCACGAAGCCGTTACTTTGCGCTCCATCTTTTCTGTTCTTTCTATGCCTGACCTTATTACCTGGGCCGATTTCGAGCGGGTTGACTTGCGGGTGGGTACCATTCTGGAAGCCCGCGAATTTCCTGAGGCCCGCCGCCCAGCTTACCAGTTGCTTATCGACTTAGGTCCCGAAATTGGCCACAAACGTTCCAGCGCCCAAATCACCCAGCACTACCATCCCACCGATTTAGTGGGCCGGCAAGTGCTTTGCGTGGTCAATTTTCCGCCCAAGCAAATCGGCAAATTCATGTCGGAAGTACTGGTGACGGGGGCGGCCGACGAGCAGGGCTACATTGTGCTGGCGGCGCTGGCCGGCCCTGCGCCTAACGGCAGCCGCCTGATATAGTGGTGAGTTTAGCGTTTCAACAGCTTATGGCGAGCGTCAAACTCACTATCTCACTACTTTTTCTCGCCTATTTTCATCTGCCGCATGGAAAGCGTATCGAGCACCACACCGTAGATATCGTCGAGGTCTTTGCCATGTGTAGCGTAATAGCGGTAGCTCTGGTGAAACAATGAATCGGTGATTTCATAGCGCCAAAAAATGGCTTTCTGCTGTTGCAGGTACAACGCCCGTGCCGAATCAGTGGAAAGCCGGGAGTTTTCAACTCGCGCTTCCAGCAAATGCAAGTCAGCCAGCACACTCACCATTTGCACGCGAGGCATCAAGGGCTGCGGCGGTGGCACATCGTTAGGACGTTGGCAGCCCAGCAGCCCGGCAAATAGCAAGCTAAGAAGTAGCGGATAAACGCGAAAGTGCAAGTGTTTCACGGCGCAAAAATACAATTTCATTACGGTTTCCGGCGGGTTATTTAAGTGTTTGCTTTCCTTACGAACGGCAATACTTATCTGATTCGCGTAGTTTAGCTGTTATGAATGCGCCCACTACTCCGTTTCAATTGCTCGTGCGCAAGCTTCAGCAGCTGGAAATCCGGATGCTGAAGGCTGTGGACGCGCAGCTTCAGGGCAACTTCCGCTCCGTTTTCAAGGGCACCGGCCTCGAATTCGATGATGTGCGCCTCTACCAATATGGCGACGAAGTGCGCGCTATTGATTGGGCCGTGTCGAGCAAAGGCCACGGCACGTTCATCAAGACCTACAAAGAAGAGCGGGAACAGCAAGTGCTACTGTTGTTCGATGTTAGCGGCTCGCAGCAGGTGGGTGCTCAGGGCCGCCGCAAGCTGGATGTGGGCCGCGAAATATGCGGAATTCTGGCATTGGCTGCCGCCCGGCAGGATGCGCAATTGGGTATTTTGGCTTTCTCCGACCAGAAGGAACTGTATTTGCCGCCGGGCAAAGGAATCCGACATGCTTACGCCCTCATCAAACGCCTCTATGACCTGGAACCCAAATCCCGCCATACGGCGGTGGGCGCGGGCATCAAGCAGGCGCTGGGGCTGTTGAAGCGGCGCAGCATTATTCTATTGATTTCCGATTTCATTGATTCCGCTTACGAACGGGAGCTGACGATGCTGGCCCAAAAACACGACCTAGTGGTGGTGCAACTCCTCGACCAGCGCGAGCGGGAGTTTCCGCCCCTGGGTATTGTGCCGCTCTACGACCAGGAATCCGGCCGCACCGTCTGGACTAACACGTCTTCGAGTGCCTTCCGGGCCAGGTACCGCGCCACCTACGAGCAAAACCGCTCCCAGATTGGGCAAATCTGCCGCCGCCACCGCACCGAGTATCTGTCCATTGCCACCGATGCCGACTACATGCCCCAGCTGATTAGGCTGTTTCGGCGGCGCAACCTTCGGGCAGGCCGTGGGTAAAGCGCTGCTCTATCTGCTGGCACTGTTGCTGCCGTTTGCTGCCACCGCTCAGGCCACCGATACAATTCCGCCGCGCGGCCGCTTTCTACAACCCGCGGTACGGGTAGGTGAGTTAGTCGATTACGAGTTGAGCTACACCCATGAGCCGGGCCTGAACGTTATTTTCCCTGATTCAACGGCCAGCTACGCTCCCTTCGAGTACGTGGGCAAAACCTACCGGCCTACCCGTACCCGCCAGGGCCGCAGCCTCGACGAAACCGTGTACCACCTGCGCACCTTCGCGCTGGATTCGGTGCAGCATCTCACGCTTCCTGTTACCATTCTGCAAGGCCTCGATACGCTGACCGTACCGGCCACGGTAGCCACGGTGCGCCTAACACGAACGGTGCCCCCGGTAGCTGCCGGCACTGCTCCAATCCTGCGCGAAAACACCACTTTGCTGCCGGTTGAACCGGCTTTCAACTATCCGTACTGGCTGGCCGGGTTGGGGTTGGCGGCCGTGGTGCTGGGGGGCGTGGCGCTGGGGTTTGGCCGGCGGTGGCGGCGACGGTATCAGCTGTACAAGCTGCGCAAAAACCACGTGTACTTCCTGACCCAGTACGCCCGACACGTTGAGCGGTTTACGCTCAGCCGCTCGCTCAACAACATGGAGCGCGCTATTACCCTCTGGAAAAACTACCTCAGCACCCTCGAAAACAGCGCCATCAGTAGCCTGACCACCCGCGAAATAGTGGCGCACTACCACAACGATAAAGACGTTAGCCTGGCGCTACGCCTCGCCGACCGAGTTGTCTACGGCAACCAGTTCACGGAAGACGAAACTGAAACCGACCTTGCTTTCGACCTATTGCGCGATTTTGCCCAGCGCCGATTCAAGGAGTTGGTAGTCAAGAATTACGAAGCATGAGTTAGTCGTTCAGTTCATACTTCGCCACTCATAACCAGCAACTGACAATTTCTAACGCGTAAAAAATGCAGCTTTGGCAACAGGTTTTGGGCCCACTTGTGGATAGCTTACGCTACGCTACGCTGGCTAGCTATGCATGGGAAAAACCGCGGCTGCTGTTACTGATTGCTTGTATTCCTTTGTTGTTTGGGGTGCGCTGGCTGCTGGCGTACCGGCGGCGGAGCAAGCTAGGTGTGGCCTTCGTGCAAGGCGACGTGCGGCGCGACTGGAGCGCCGTGCTGCGCTTCATTCCTGATTTGGTGCTGGGGCTGAGTCTGGCGTTTGGGGTAGTGACGCTGGCCCGCCCCCAGCGCACCGACGACCGGGTGGTACAGTCAGGCGAAGGCATTGATATTATGCTGGTGCTGGACGTGTCGGGCTCGATGGAGCTCGGCGACCTGCGCCCCAACCGCCTGGAAGCGGCCAAACGGGTGGCTCAGGAGTTTATCAATGGCCGCTCCGGTGACCGGCTGGGGCTGGTGGTTTTTGCCGGCGACGCGTACTCATTGGCTCCCCTCACCACCGATTACGAACTGCTGCGTGAGAGTATCGACGGGCTGAAGCTGGGCATGATTGCCAACGACGGCACGGCCATCGGTACGGCACTGGGCGTGGCCACCAACCGCCTCCGCGACTCCCGCAGCCGTACCCGCGTGTGCATTCTTATCTCCGATGGTGAAAATACGGCTGGCAGCCTCGACCCGCTTACAGCGGCTCAACTTGCCCACGCCTACGGCCTGAAAATCTACACGATTGGGCTGGGCCAAGATGGTGTGGTGCCGTTTGGCAAAGACGGACTGGGCCGCACCAACTACGTAAACACCCGCCTCGACGAAACCACCATGCGCCAGATTGCCGAAGCCGGCGAAGGCCGGTTCTTCCGCGCCGACGACAACGCCGCGCTCCGCCAGGTGTTTCAGCGCATCAACCGCTACGAGAAGTCGGAAATCAAGCAAACCCGCTTCCGCAACACCCGGGACTATTATCGCATCTATTTGTTTTGGTGCATAGGCCTGTGGCTGCTGTGGCTGGGCCTGAAAAACACTTTCCTGGTTAACTCGCTGGAAGACTGATTTTGAAGTGCTGTTGGGCTGCTGGTTGTTTTAGTTCTCACTTACCACTCCAACAGCATTATTCAACAAGCACCCCTTTCGCATCCAACTATTATCCGATGTCCATTTCCGACAATATTCGTTTCTTTCAAAGTCAGCTCACGGGTACCAACTGCCGCCTCGTTACCGTCACGAAAACGCACCCCGTGCAGAAGCTGCAAGAGGCCTACGACGCTGGGGCCCGGCTGTTTGGCGAGAACAAGGTGCAGGAAATGGCGGCCAAGCAACCCGAGCTACCCACCGATGTGGAGTGGCATCTAATTGGGCACCTGCAAACCAATAAGGTGAAATACATTGCGCCGTTTGTGCATACCATCCAAAGCGTAGATAGCCTGAAGCTGCTGCTGGAAATGGAAAAGCAAGCTGCCAAACATGGTCGTGTCATCAACGGGCTGCTCCAGTTCCATATTGCCGCCGAAGAAACCAAGACTGGCCTCACGCTCTCCGAAGCCGAGGAGGTTCTGCAATCCGACGCCTTCCGGAGCTTACGGCATGTGCGTATCACGGGAGTTATGGCCATTGCCACCAACACGCCCGATGAAGCGCAGCTACGCCAGGAGTTCAGTGAGTTACGCAGTTATTTCGAGTTACTAAAGGCGCGCTACTTCGCTGACAATGAATACTTCCGCGAAATTTCGATGGGTATGAGCTCCGACTACCAACTGGCAGTTGCCGAGGGCAGCACGCTCATCCGGGTGGGCAGCGCTATTTTTGGGGCACGATAGATTCGTTTTTTACTGTTGGCTTTTTGTTTTTCGGCGTTTACGCCATAACACACAACCAACGGCGAAAAACAAAAACCAATAACGAAAACCAACCCATGACCGCACGAATCATTTTGCAGCTCGCCGCTTTGCTGGGCGCGCTGGGCGTAGGCATTGGCGCTTTTGGCGCGCACGGTTTACGCCCGATGCTGGAAGCCTCAGGCCGCTTCGACACGTTTGAAACGGCTGTGCGCTACCAGTTTTATCATACTCTTGCCTTGCTGGCAGTGGGCGTACTACTGCATGCTCGGCCTGAGCTGCGCCTGCTCAGCACTACAGCTTGGCTGTGGCTGGGTGGGGTGCTAATTTTCAGCGGTTCTCTTTACCTGCTATGCTTCACTGGCATCACCAAGTTAGGCGCGGTAGCCCCTATCGGTGGGCTGCTGCTCATTGCCGGCTGGATTACGCTGCTGCTGGCTGCCCGGCAGGCTTAGACTTAAACTGTGGCGCTTGTCATTCCGACGCGGGAGGAAACTGAATAAGAATAAAGCCGTTCAGTCAAGCAACTCAGATTCCTCTCGCGTCGGAATGATAGACACAAAAAAAGAGCGACCCGCATTGTAGCAGGTCGCTCTTTTTTTGTTCGGAAAGAGAAGCTTACGATTTCTTGGCCTTCACTTTGGCTTTGCCTTCGTCGGCTTTGATTTTCACTTTATCAGCGGAAGTAGCAGAAGCCGATTCCACTTTGTCAACGGTCATAGTTGGGGTGCCATTCTCTTTCACCTCACCTACTACCGATACCATAGCATTGCCAGCAGCCGAGTTCGACTCCACGGTCAGCACTTTGTTCTGCATGCCCATTTTGCCAGCAGTGTTGAAGTTGGCAGTGATGGTGCCGGTTTTGCCGGGCATTACGGGGTCTTTGGTCCACTCAGGAGTGGTGCAGCCACAGCTTACACCGATGTTGGAAATCACCAGTGGCTGGGTGCCGATGTTCTTGAACTTGAACACGTGCTTCACCACTTCCCCCTGCTTGGCGGTGCCGAAGTCGTACTTCATTTCGTCGAACTGGATTTGTGGGCCAGCGGCCTTCACTTGGGCATTAGCAGGCTTAACGGCGGCCGTTTGGGCCTGGGCAGCGAAGCCAGCGCAGGCCAGCGACAGGGCAAGTACAAGTGCTTTTTTCATGAGGTGGTACTGCGTTATGAATTGAGGAAAACAAAAATACTGGTTTTGGTGGGTGCCGCAAGTTGAATGCCAACTTTCAATCTGCCCGATGAAGTATCCGTGAAGCCCAACACCAAGTGCCTAGCTTTTCGTTCGACGTACTTATGCTTCTGGCTTCTCTGCCAGCAACTTCTGATTGAAGTTAAGCAAAAAAAGCTTTTCCGAGGCCCGAGTAACCGCCGTATATAGCCAACGTGCAAATTCGGAATTCACCATATCATCCTTTAAAAACCCGTGGTCTACGAACACCGCTTGCCACTGCCCACCCTGCGCTTTATGGCAGGTGAGGGCGTAGGCAAACTTCACTTGTAGCGCGTTCAGGAACGGGTCTTTGCGCAGGGCGGCACTTTTGTCGCGCTTGGTGGTCAGGTGGTCGTAGTCCTTGCCCACGGCTTCGTATAGTTCTTTGCTCCGGTCGGCGGGCAGGGCGGGGCTTTCGGTGTGCAGGGTGTCGAGCAGGAGCTTGATTTCCATGTCGGGCTCGTCGGGGTAGTCCACGAGCCGCACGCGGGCATCGGCAAACCGGAAGCCGAATTCCTCGGTGCGCCGGATGATTTTCACTACTTGCACAAAGTCACCGTTAGCCAAAAAGCCCATTTCCGAGTCTTTGGGCAGCCAGAAGTAGTTGTTGCGCACCACCATTAGGTAGTCGCCCGATTCTATTTCATCCTCGGCCTCGAACAGTACCCGCCGAATCATCTGGTTGTACTGGTTGGCGTTCTTGTTGGAGCGGCAGATGATAGTAGTATTCTCGTGCCCGAAGTTCTTGTAGGCCCAACGCAAACCGTCTTCCAGCTTGTCGCCGCCCATCTGAAACAGGTCGGGGTAGCCGCGGGTGTGGAACTGGATGTTCGGTTCCTCTTGACGCAGCTCTTCGCGCAACACGGTGGCATTCATCAGAATACCCGACGCTTCAGCTTGGCGCATCACCTGGCGCAACTCCACCCCGTCCACCGTGGCCCGGAAGCGGTGCCGCAGCAGTTCAGGATCTAGGGCGGGGCTGAGCAGCTGGCCCACTGGTGGAAGCTGGGCCGTGTCGCCGATAAGTAGCAGCCGGTTCGAGGGCTTCTCGAACACGTAGTTCATCAGGTCGTCGAGCAGGCCATGTTCCCCAAACGCCTTTTCGTCGGAAATCATGGAGGCTTCATCCACGATAAAGAGTGTATCCTGGGCGCGGTTGGGCTGGCGCTGAAACGAGAGACTCTGGCTAGGCGAGCCGCTGGTTTGCCGATAGATTTTTTTGTGGATGGTACTGGCCGGCACGCCAGCGTAGGCGCTCATCACCTTGGCCGCGCGGCCAGTGGGGGCCATCAGCACATATTTGCGGCCTAGCTTGTGCAGCCATTGTACCAGGGCACTGACTACGGTGGTTTTGCCGGTACCCGCATAGCCGCGCAGCACAAACGCCTTACGGCCCGGCAAGTCGTCCTTCAGGAATACGTCCAGCTTCTGGAAAAGCGTGGCTTGGTCCTGCGTTGGTTCGTAGGGAAAATGGTCGCGGACGGAGGGGGTACGGAGTGAAAGCATAGCGTGTAGTCAGGTAACAAAGCTACGTCCGTTTCAGGTCCCGGATAGCACACGATTTCCGTTCGACCAGTAGGCGTATTTGTGCCACATTCGGAAGCCCTCCTGCAATATTCGCTTTAATACCTTCCGCTCCTGCAATTTCCACGCAGGTTTATCTGAGCGCCACGGACCATGATAAGCATACAGCAAATCAAACACACGGTCACGGGTTGGAGCGTGCGTATCTCCGCTAAAAGGCACGTCGGCTTCGGCGCTTAAATCACTAAACAGGTGCCAAGCAGCCAAACAATGATCATTTGGCAACTTATTAGGATGCTGTACCCAGTTCCAAGCGCTGTCAAGGTCTTGTAGAATCGGCTTGTTGTCTTCCAGCTTATAATTCAGCTGCAACGTTAGCTCAGCTACTTCCTTAGTAGTTGAGAATAAGGGCACTCGCCCGTGAGCGTCAGTCCAGTACCATTCCTTGTTTGGCGTGTCAAGCCACAAGGCATAGCCATCCTGTCCCTGCCACCGAATCCAGCTTACAAAAAACCTCCATCCAGCTTCTTGTACCATTTCAGCGCCTAGCCTTGCGGCTCCACTACGGCCATAGTGGCGGTGGCTTTGGCAATCAGCAGATCGTCGCACCAGACTTCGGCTTCGCAGAAATGCAGGCGGCGGCCGGCTTTCAATACCCAGCCTACAGCGCGAAGTTTTTGGCCGATGCCGGGGTGCAAGTAGCTGGTTTTCAGCTCTACGGTCACCACGCCGGTATTGTCGGGCACGAGGGTGACGGCAGCAAAACCGGCGGCGAGGTCGGCCATGGTAGCCGTGAGGCCGCCGTGCACAAAGCCTTTCTGCTGCTGGTGCTGCTGGCCTAGCATCAACTCAGCCTCTACCCGGCCGGGCTCAATACGGGTGAGGTCGGCGCCAATAAGATGCATGAAGTGCTGGCGGGTCAGCTTGCGGCGGATTCGAGCTTCCAGTGAGTCGTCGGCCGCGGGAGAAATAACCGGAGTGTCGGGTGTGTTCATCGGGGCCGAAGTTCGGAATTCGCGGTTCGTTTTTCGTTGTTAGTTTTTCGATATTGGAGAGGAAGGGCAGCCCTGCTTTACAACTGCTGTAACCCTCAGCCCTCTAGCCACCATAAAACGAGAACCAACAAAACGACCGACTACTATGGAATATCTATTGAGTGGCGCCCTGGGGCTGGCCCTGGCGGCGTGTAGTGGCTTTCGGGTGTTTGTGCCTATGCTGGCGGCCAGCTTGGCGTACCGTACGGGTTTGCTGGAGCCATCGGCGGGGTTTGCGTGGCTGGGCAGTTGGGGAGCCGTGGCCGCGCTGGGCACGGCCACCGTAGCCGAAATTCTAGGCTATTACTTCCCGGTGGTGGATAATGTGTTGGACTCGATAACTACGCCGGCCTCATTTATTGCGGGTACTGTGCTCATGACGGCCGCCCTGCCCAACCTCGATCCGGCCGTACGCTGGGGCCTAGGCATAGTGGTAGGCGGCGGTACAGCCGGCATTATCCAAACAGGCACCTCGCTGCTACGGGCTGGCTCCACTCTTACTACGGCCGGCCTTGGCAACCCTATACTAGCCACCATCGAAAACACGTTAGCTATTGTGGGCACGGCATTGGCGTTGCTCTTACCCGTCTTAGCTGCTGGCCTCGGGCTGCTCTTGGTGCTGTATATTGCCACCCGGCTGCGGCGCTGGCGGCAGCGGCGCGCAAATCAACGGGCTGGCGCAACGCCGCTGCTGCCTAGCCGTTGAGGCTACTTGTTCCATTACACCTGTTGCATGGCTGCTCCCGATTCTCTTTCCAATTCCAAGCTCCTAGAAGCCTACAGTGGCCGCGTCCGGGTGCGCGTGTGTGGGCTGCTGGTGCAGGAGGGCAAACTGTTACTCACCTCTCACCGCGGCCTGCTCCCCGACGATGCTCCGTTCTGGTCGCCACCTGGTGGGGGCTGGCAGTTCGGCGAAACCATTCAGAACTGCTTGCTGCGCGAGTTTCAGGAAGAAACCGGCTTGGCGGTGATTGTAGGCCGTTTTTTACATTTGCACGAATACCAAAGCGCTGATTTACAGGCGCTAGAACTATTTTTCGAGGTAACGCTATCCGACCCGGCAGCCACTCCCCAGCTTGGTCTCGACCCTGAGCACACCGCCGATGCGCAACTGCTTACCGAAGTGGCTTTCGTAGAACCGCAGCAGCTACTGCGCCTGCCCGCGTCCCAGGTGCACCCCATGCTCCGCCAAATCATCAGCCCCGACGACGTGTTTATCCCGCAGATACGGTTTAAGCAGTGAGGTACTCGCTGGATTGGGCTTTGCAGCAAGTGACATAGTAATGCTTGCCGTTGCGTCAGGGCACAAGCTTCTGCCTAGCCTCGTTTAATGCCAGTTTAGACGGACCTAAGTACCTTTGGACTCCTGTCCTATGCCATGCCTGTGTCTGTCGATCCATTAGTTTCCGCTGCTATGTCCGTTTCTTCGTCGCACCTGCCGGCTCCCACTGCCCTGCACCGCCTCCGCGACGAAACCCTAGATGCTGCTAATCTGGCAGCTTACAACCTCTACCTGACAGCCAGCCCCGCGGGCCTGCGCGTAGGCATAGCCGATGTACGCCGCAACAAGTTTGTGGTGCTGGAAGACTATGCGGCGCTACCCGCTACCTCCTACGGCGGCCAATTACAAGCCCTGGCCGCCCACCACGACTTGGTGGGTCAGCCCGGCTGGAACCACGTTCGGCTGGCGGTACAGAACCGGCATTTTACACTGCTGCCGTCTCCCCTACTCCGCCCCGGCGACGAGGGCACGTACCTGCGCCTACATCATGCCGTTGATGCACAGCACGAAACCGTGCTGGCGTACACGCACGCCAGCCAGGAAGTAGCTAGCGTATTTGCCGCCGAAAATGCCCTGACTGAGTGGTTCCGGAACACCTACCCTACCGGTACATTGCTGCATCAAACCAGCGCCATGCTCGAAGGGCTGGTACACCAAAGCGAAGCCACTGCCACCCGCCGCTTCTACCTCAGCATCGGCCACCACGAACTGACCATTATTGTTATTCGCGATAAGAAGCCAGAGTTCTGCAACGTTTTCGCTTTCAGCTCGCCCGAAGACCTGATTTATTACGTCATTCTGGTGATGCAGGAGCTTCAGCTCAACCCCGACCAAGACCCAGTAGTGGTGTGGGGTGACCTGATGCACGACTCCGAACTGTTTACGGTGCTGCGCAAATACATCCGCCACGTGAAGTTCGGCAACCGCCCTTTCGACCTGCATTACAGCTACCGCCTCAATGAACTGTTCGAGTACCGATTCTTCGAGCTATACAGCCTTCATTTATGTGAATAATTCTGAATAGCAGTAATTCTGCCCGAAAGAATCAATTAGTCACTCTGTTACTTCCACTCATGCGTATTGCTCTCTTTCCTGGCTCTTTCGACCCGTTTACCAATGGGCACCTCGACGTAGTGCGGCGGGGTACGGAGTTGTTCGACGAAGTGATTATTGCCATCGGCAACAACAGCAGCAAGGTCCGGTACCTGCCAGTCGAGCAAATGATTAGCATGATTGAGGAAGTTTTCCGGGATGAGCCGCGGGTATCGGTACGAGCCTACAAAGGCCTCACCGCCGATTTTGCGCGGGAGGTCGGGGCCCGGTTTCTACTGCGGGGCCTGCGCAACACCACCGATTTCGAGTACGAAAACACCATTGCCCAAGCTAACCGTCACGTCAATCCCGAGCTGGAAACCGTGTTCCTGATTACCTCACCAGTGTTAGCCGCCATCAGCAGCACCATCATCCGCGAAATTCATCGTTTCGGCGGCAACGTCAACGACTTCGTTCCGTTTGAGCTGCCGCCTTTCCAAGGGTAACTAGTAGCAACAAAACATAAAAAGGCCGTCTAGCTACAGCTAAACGGCCTTTTTTATGTTAGTATCAACTTACTTATTGGAAGACTCCTTGGTAGGCAATGTGCCCGTCACCTCGCTCAGGTAGTGGCGCATCACTAAGGCAATGCTGGCGTACGATGAGTCCAGTACCGCCATGGCCTCTTTAGGCGTCATCCAGCGCACTTCTTCAATGTATTCTTCGGCCTGGGGCTTCATCAGCGTGTCGTCGAGGCAGCGCATGATGTACCAGTTGGTTTTCTTGAGGATTTTGTTGCCGTTGTAGGCGTACGAATGCCAAGTGCTGGGCAGCTTATCGCCCAATTCCACCTTGATGTTGCATTCCTCTTCCACTTCGCGCAGCGCCCCAATACCGGGGTCCTCTTCTTTTTTGAGCTTGCCCTTGGGCAGGTCCCACTTGCCAAGCCGATAAATCATCAACACCTTTCCGTCTTGCACTACGAGGCCGCCGGCAGCCTTGACAATGCGAAACTGATCTTTCAGGTGCAGAATCAGGCGGCTTTTCTTGCGAGCCAGCATGGTGAGCGAAGTCAGCTTCTTGAGCTTCTTCACTTCCATCAGCCGCAACAGCCGATCCACAAATACGTCGGTAACGTCGCGCACTAGCACGTCGCCCACCAAGTCCTTGGAGATGAATTCGTCTTCCGGATTCAAAATCAGGTCGTACTTGTGCTTATACACTTTCTCGCTGTTCTTTTTGATAATCAGCGGAATATCGTTGATGAAGACGTTCATCGCGGGGTAATCAGGAGGTCTACTGAGAGAGATGCAGGCCGCGGCCCGTTGCAAAACACAACATAAATCTTCGCATACGAAAGAGCAAAGAAGTCGGGCAAGATACGGGGTGGCGCCGGTTGAGTTGTTCGGAGTTGGTAAGATGGTGAATTCAAGAGAGAATCCGTTGAACATCTACCACCACTGATTTCCGTATCCAGCCGCCGAAAATAGCGAATTCGCTATTTCTAAGGTTCATCATTTCGCCTTGTACCTTCGCCAGATGAAGAAAATCGGTTTGCTATCCGACACTCATAGTTACCTCAATGAGCGAATTTTGCACCACCTCAGTGGCTGCGACGAAATATGGCACGCCGGCGACTTTGGCACGGCCGCCGTAGCCGAGGAGCTAGCCACCGTAGCGCCGTTGCGCGGCGTGTACGGCAACATCGACGGCCGCGACGTACGCGCTACGCAACCGCTGGTGCAGTCGTTTATCATCGAGGAACTACACGTGCTCATGACGCATATTGGCGGCTACCCTGGCCATTACAGCCCGGCGGCGCGGCCTTTGCTCGCGCAGGAACGGCCTGGCTTGTTTATCAGCGGCCATTCGCATATCCTCAAGGTCATGCCCGACCCCAAGCTGGGTTTGCTGCACCTGAACCCTGGAGCCGCTGGCCGGCACGGCTTCCATAAAGTACGCACCCTGCTCCGCTTCGAGGTAGCGGCGGGCAAAGTGCAGCAGCTGCAGGTAATTGAGTTGGGGCCCAAATAAAAAAGCGTCTTCCCCAGGCAGGAGAAAACGCTTTTTATTGGTTCTGACCGAAACCCACCGACACCGGGGTCGGGTGTGCCAGATGGTGCGCAGCCTAAGCCGCAGCTTCCGTCTTTGCTTCGCCGGCCTTAGGGAAACGGGCTTTCAGTTCTTCGATATCCACGTTCTTCAGAACGGGAGTCAGCAGCAATTGCTTGATGATGGTCTGCTTGTTGTTGGCACGGGCAATGTTCTTGCGGTGCTTACGCTTCAGTCGGGTAGCGCTCATTTTTTCCGGGTCGGTTAAGGTCTTTCTGTAAAGGAGGGGCAAAAGTAAGTCATAAATTTGAAACCGAGAAACCTTTCCCGTTTTACCTTCTCCCCTGATGATGAATCCGTTGATTGATTTGCGCTCCGATACGGTTACGCGCCCCACTCCGGCCATGCTGGAAATGATGTTCCAGGCCCCCGTCGGCGACGATGTCTACGAGGAAGACCCTACCGTGCGCGCCCTGGAAAATGAGGCCGCCGCGCGCTTTGGCCTGGAAGCCGGCCTGTTCTGCCCGTCCGGCACCATGACCAACCAAATTGCCATCAAGGCGCATACCGAGCCATTGTCGGAGGTGATTTGCGAGCAAACCTCGCATATTTACCTCTGGGAAGTGGGAGGCATTGCGTTTCACTCGGGCGCCTCAGTGGCGCTGCTGGCCGGGGAGCGGGGCCGCGTAACGGCCGCACAGGTGGAAGCCGCCATCCGGCCCGTGAACGTGCACTACCCCACTACCAGCCTGATTTCGCTGGAAAACACCCACAACCGCGGCGGCGGCAGCTGCTACGCCTTGCCCGAGTTGGAAGCCATTGCCGAAGTAGCCCAGCGGCACCAGATTCCGCTGCACTTGGATGGAGCACGCATCTTCAACGCCTTGGTAGCTACCGGTCAACCTGCCACTGAGTACGGCCGCCTGTTCGATACTATTTCGGTGTGCTTGAGCAAGGGCCTGGGCGCACCAGTGGGCTCAGTACTGCTGGGCAGCAAGGCGTTCATTCAGAAAACCAAGCGCATCCGGAAGGTGATGGGCGGCGGTATGCGGCAGGCCGGCTATTTGGCCGCCGCAGGCCTCTACGCCTTGGAAAACAACGTAGACCGGCTGGCCGATGACCACCGCCGCGCCCGGCAGCTAGGCAAGAAACTGGCCCAGCAGCCTTACGTGGCCGAAGTGTTGCCCGTGGAAACCAATTTGGTTATTTTCCGGCTGAAGCCCGAAATGCCAGCCGAAAAGTTTCTGGCCCAGCTAGAGGAACAAGGTATCAAGGCCTCCTCGTTTGGCCCCCAGATGATTCGCTTCGTAACGCACCTCGACGTCACCGATGAGATGATAGCACGGGTGGAATCGGCCATGCAGCAGTTGAGTTCGTAAGAAGGAGCATACGCCTTCTTTAACCACTGCCTCATTTGGAACTCTACGACACCTTCGCGCTGCTGCTCGTGGTAGCGGCTTTGTTTAGCTACCTCAATCATCGTTTTCTTCGGTTGCCGGCTACCATTGGCATTATGGTGCTGGCCCTGCTTTTTTCGCTGGCCGCAGTGGGCTTGGGCAAACTGGAGGTGTCGTGGGTGCTTGTGGTGCGCGACATGCTGCGCAACCTTGATTTTCATGCTTTGGTCATGCAGGTGATGCTGAGCTTTCTGCTATTTGCGGGGGCTATTCACGTGGATGTGCGGGCCCTGGGCAACCAGCAACTCCCGGTGGCGGCCCTAGCCTCCGCCGGGATTCTGCTGTCTACGTTTCTCATTGGCACGGCCTTATACTATCTGCTTACTTTGTTTGGGCTGGTTCCGGCGTATCTACACTGCCTGCTGTTCGGCGCGCTCATCTCCCCCACCGACCCTATTGCGGTGCTGGGCATTCTAAAAGAAGCACGGGTAAACAAGGATTTGGAAATCAAGATTGTAGGTGAGTCGCTGTTTAATGATGGCACGACGGTAGTGTTGTTCGTGAGCTTGCTGCAAATTGCCGAAGCCGGTCGGGAAGCGGCCACGTTCAGCGTTATCAGCAAGCTGTTTCTGCGGGAGGTATTCGGCGGCATCATACTTGGCATAGCGTTGGGCTACGTTACGTACTGGGCCTTGCGCACCATTGATAATTACAAAGTGGAGGTGCTTATTACGCTGGCCCTGGTGATGGGCGGCACGGCGCTGGCGGCTTCTTTGCACACTTCGGCTCCACTGGCCATTGTGGTAGCCGGCCTGATTGTGGGTGCTAAAGCGCGGCAGATGGGCATGTCGGATGAGACGCGCGACTACCTCGACAAGTTCTGGGAGTTGCTGGATGAAGTGCTGAACGCCGTGCTGTTCGTGCTGATTGGGCTGGAAATGCTGGTTTTGCACATCACCCGCACCACGCTTATCATCGGGGTAATTACTATTGCGGTGGTGCTGGTCGGGCGGTTGATTTCAATAGCCATTCCGCTGGGAATGCTGCGCCGCTGGTACCACTTCGACCGGCCGACTTTGCGTATTCTGACCTGGGGTGGCCTGCGGGGCGGTATTTCGGTAGCCTTGGCGTTATCGTTGCCTGAAACCATGCCACGCGACCTTATTGTGGGCATCACCTACATAGTGGTTATCTTCAGCATCATCGTGCAAGGCCTTACGTTGGGCCCGTTGGTTAAGCGCTTAGGGTTGAGTATGCCCGCCTCCGACCAGCCGGAAACCGGGCATTAAAAAGTGGCCGAAGGTGTTTAGTTAATGCTTCCGGCTAATTATTGGCGCCAAGAAGCTGCTTTACTTTCTCATCTTGCTGTTTCTATGGCTTCCGTTCCGCACACTCCGGCCTTTCTACCCACAGTACCCGACTATTACCCCCAGGAGGCGCTGCTGCACCTTTCGCAAGCCGACCCTGTACTAGCGGGTATCATTCAGCGCGGCCGTCCCATTCAGCCCGCGCCGCACGAAGACCTGTACTTGGCGTTGTTGCGGGCTATTGTTAGCCAGCAGATTTCCACCAAGGCGGCAGCGGCTATCTGGCGCAAGGTACAGGCCCTGTTCCCACCCGACGGCTACCCCGAGCCTGCCGCTGTACTTGCTATGACTGATGAGGACTTGCGCACGGCGGGCCTTTCGCGGCAGAAAGCCGGTTACCTGCGTTCCGTAGCCGATTTTGCCCAGCGCGACCAACTTGACCACGCGCACCTGAGCCAGCTTTCCGAAGACGATTTCACCAAGCACCTCACCCAGATAAAAGGCGTGGGCCGCTGGACCGCTCAAATGCTCCAGATGTTTGCTCTCGACCAGCCCGATGTATTTGCCGAAGGTGACTTGGGCGTGCAAAACGCCATGCGCAAGCACTACGGCCTCGAAGAAACCGGCCGGGCCCTGCTTCGGCGCATCACCGAAATTGCCGAACCCTGGCGCCCCTATCGTAGCCTAGCTTGTAAGTATCTGTGGCAGTCACTGGACAACATACCGGCGGAGTAAGAGGCCGTAGCTTACTCGTCGAGCGTACCGGCTTTTTTCTGGTCGAGGTACGTGACTACCATGGCCACGAAAGTGGCTACATAAGGCACAAAAAAGCCGAACGCCATCCACCGCCACAACGACCGGTCGTTCATGTGGGCAATGTAGGCGGTGATGAGTGCCGAAGGCAAACTCAGAAAGAGTATGGCAAAGAAAATGTCAACCAGCATACAAAAGGGAAGAAATTGGCTACCGGTATAGTTCCGGCACCTGCCGAAGCTGCGCGGCTTGTTGCCAGTTATCGGGCTTCACTTTCGGGTAATACCATGGAGCCCCGTTGGCCAGCCATCTAGCACGATGATGGCGTGCACCTGCGGGAATAGAGTCACCATAGCCGAATTCTACCCCACAACAGTCGCAGAAACTATAATCAGGTGATTGTTCATCTGGCCCCCACGGCGACTCATCATAATCGAGACCACACACCCGGCAATACCATAGCGGCATAAAGAGAAAGGTAAGTTGAGAGGGTTAGCGGACCTTGCCGCGCTTCACTAGATAAGCGTACAGCACTTTATCAAACGGCTCCTGGATATCCACGGGCACGAAATCAATCTTGTACTGGCCACAGCGCAGCACCAATTCGTGCTCGTACTTGCGCATAGCCTCTTGGTATTGCTCGCGCACTTGGGCGGGTTGCAGCTTCACCGTTTCGCCGGTTTCCAGGTCTTCAAACACGTAGGGCCGGTCCTGGAAGTTGAAATCAGCTTCGGTGGCGCGATCCATGATGTGAAACAGCAGCACCTCGTGGTTTTGGTGGCGCAGGTGTTGCAGTGCCGCTAAGGTGGCGGTTTGCTCTTTGGGCGCCCGGCCTAGCATGTCGGAAAACAGCACTACTAACGAGCGTTTCGGGATTTGCTGGGCAATGCTGTGAATCACGCTGGCTACGTCGGTGGTGGCGCGGCGCGGCGCGGGCGGCCGCTCCAGCAACTGCTGGAGCGTGAGCAGCAGCGTATGGCGGTGGGTGCTGGTGCTGCGCACGGGGGTTTGCAGTTCCACTTGGTCGGCGAAGGTGACGAGGCCCACAGCGTCGCGCTGCTTTTGCAGCATGGTGGTAATGGCCGCCGCGCAGAGCACCGCAAAGCGTAGCTTATCATGGCCGGGCTCGGGGTAGTACATGCTGGGGCTCACGTCGAGCAGCAGGTGGCAGCGCAGGTTGGTTTCTTCCTCGTAGCGCTTCACAAATAGCTTATCAGTGCGGGCAAACACTTTCCAGTCGAGGTGGCGCGTGCTTTCACCGGGGTTGTAGAGCCGGTGCTCTGAGAATTCCACCGAGAAGCCGTGGTAGGGCGACTGGTGCAAGCCGGTAATGAATCCTTCGACCAGTTGACGAGCCAGAAATTCCAAATTTTCGAAGGTGCGGACGGTGGCCAGGTCGAGAGGCTGAGGCATAAGCGGAAGATTCAAAAAGCAACGAGGTGGAAAAGTATCAACTCAGCGGAATATTTCAAGCCAACCCGGCAGCAGCAACAAGCGGCAAAACACGCTGGAAAACTAATAAAAAGGCTTTTAGGAGTTAACCGATAAGTGGGGTAAACAAAGATACCGGCACCTAGTTCAAAAAAGCTGCCCTTTAAATTTTTATATATGCAAGGAAGCCCGTATTTTTCGCAAACACTTCAATCATCTTAGAATAACATAACTTTACAGAAGGCACTGTGGAAGACCGTCACGACCAAGAAGAAATCTATTCGCAACGTATTAAGGCTGGCAAACGCACGTATTTCTTCGACGTGAAAGCCACCCGCGGCCAGGACTACTACCTGACCATCACGGAAAGCAAACGCAAGCTCCGCGACGACGACACTTTCTCGTATGAGAAGCACAAGATTTTCCTCTACAAGGAAGATTTTTTGAAGTTCGTAGATGCCTTGCAAGACGCCGTTGAGTATGTGCGTGAGGAGCTACTTACCCCCGAGGAAGTAGCCGAACTGGACCGCCCGCGGCCGGTATACGACCACCATCCGGAAGGTGAAGCCGGATTTAATCCTAACCGCGCCGACGACAACTACTAAGCATTCCGAAGTCCAGCGAAGCAATTAGTCCATTATTAGCAACTTATTCTACGGTAGTGCCCACTCCTTACATAAGGGGTGGGCACTACTTTTTTTAAGCTACCAGCCAACTACTTTGGGCTTCTCAGAGCGTGTAGTACTGCGTGATAATAACGATAACGCCGGCTGCTACATATAGGCAGAAGCGCTGCAATTTCTGGGCGGGTTTATGATGTTCACACATAGCAGCTCAACAGCTACAGTGCCGTAGCTGGTTCAACTATTGCTTGGCTAATGGCCGCAACGTGAAGCGGGCCGTGCTTTCCCCGGAAAAGCCCCGTACCTTTGCCCCCGAATTGCGCGGTTAGTCCGCCAACTCACCTTTTCACCATTTCACTATCTCACCTTATGGGTCTCCGCTGCGGTATCGTCGGCCTGCCAAACGTCGGCAAATCCACGCTTTTCAACGCTCTTTCCAACGCCAAGGCCGAATCGGCCAACTATCCGTTCTGCACCATCGAGCCGAACGTGGGCGTGATTACCGTGCCCGATGAGCGGCTCCAGATTCTGGAGGCACTGGTGAACCCGAAGCGGGTACTACCGACCATTATCGAGTTTGTGGACATTGCCGGCCTGGTGAAAGGCGCTTCCAAAGGCGAAGGACTGGGCAACAAGTTCTTGGCTAACATTCGTGAGGTAGACGCCATCATTCACGTTATCCGCTGCTTCGACGACCCCAACATTGTGCACGTCGCCGGCGGCGTCGACCCCGTGTTCGACAAAGATGTTATTGACACCGAGCTGCAAATTAAAGACTTGGAGAGCGTAGACAAGAAACTCGCTAAGTCGGAGCGCTCGGCCAAGGGTGGCGACGCAGTGGCTAAGAAGGAAGTAGCGGCGCTACAGAAGTTTAAGGCAGCGCTGGAAGCTGGCCAGAATGCCCGCGCCGTGGAGGCCACGGCCGAGGAATTGGAAGCCGTTGCTGATTTACAGTTGCTCACCATCAAGCCCGTGATTTACGTGGCCAATGTGGACGAAGCTAGCGCTATTACCGGCAACGCTCATACAGCGGCTTTACAGGCGCACGTGACGCAGGAAGGCGCCGAAGTGGTACTGGTATCAGCCGCCATTGAGTCGCAGATTGCGGAGATGGAAGACCCCGAGGAAAAGGAGATGTTCTTGGGCGAATACGGCCTCACCGAGTCGGGCCTGAACCGCCTGATTCGCGCCTCCTACACTTTGCTCAATCTGATTACCTACTTCACGGCCGGGGTGCAGGAAGTACGCGCCTGGACCATCCATAAGGGCGACAAGGCTCCGGCAGCGGCAGGTGTCATTCACTCCGATTTTGAGAAGGGCTTTATCCGGGCTGAGGTAATTAAACTAGCGGATTACCAGGAATATAAGACTGAAGTAAAAATCAAAGAAGCCGGCAAGATGGCCGTGGAAGGCAAAGAATACGTGGTGCAAGACGGCGACATCATGCACTTCCGCTTCAATGTGTAACTTCTGCTTTTCCTCATGGACGTAAAAGACAGCAACGGCAATCTGCTCGCGGAAGGCGACTCGGTGACGCTCATCAAGGACTTGAAAGTGAAAGGCTCTTCGCTTACACTCAAGCGCGGTACGGTGGTCAATAACATTCGTCTCACCAACTCGCCCGCCGAAATTGAAGGTCGCGCCGGTGGCAGCACGATGGTGCTCAAAACTGAGTTTTTGAAGAAAGCCTAATATCACTGTTTCTTCAGTAAAAGTTAATAACTTAAACGCCCCAGTCGCATGATGCGACCGGGGCGTTTTTGTATCATAGTGGTAAAGAAATACGCGCTTGGTTTTTTGCTTGGCTGCCTTGCTGAAACGGCCTGCCAGCAGAAACCTGCTTATCTGCATGAAACTGGGCTTTTAGTGATGGATAATGCTCGAAATCACACTAGTTTCGACTATTTCATTCCGTGCACTTTCAACGATACTCTCTCGTTCGGTCAAAACATTCGGTTGATCCATGAGCACAAAGCCCGGCATATTAGCACAAGCGCACTAGAATTTGCGTTACTGAACGTTTCCTGGCCCAGCACCCCTGATTCATTTTATGTAAAGAACAGCTGGAGACAACGCTCCTACCTATCTGCGGTAGAGCTAACTCTAAAACGCGAGGACGATTTATCGGTGAATACAATGAAAAATATTGATCCGATAAAGATGGCTGGGAGCATCTATGTTAGTCAATTTTACCCTGGGCACTATCGAATAGTGCGAGCCAAGAAGATAATTTTAATCGAGTAAACCAGAACCGCCCCCTGGAATCAATTTCTAGGGGGCGGTTCTGGTTTACTCGCTTCTATTGAATTTACTTCCCCACCACTTTAAACAGCATTCCAGCCGTCATTTTATCAGTGGTTTTCATGCCGTTGAGGATGGCTAGTTCGTCGTAGCGTTTGCTGGAAATGCCGTTGGCGGCGAGGGCCTGGGCCAGCGTTTGGCCGGCTTTGGCAGTTTTGATGCGGACACGCTCGGGCTGCTTGTTGAGTTTGGCGGCGTCGGTGAGGCGGCGAAAGCCTTGGGCAGTGCGCTGGAACGTGCTGCCGTAGGTGCCGAGGGTGCCGGGGCCGCAGAGGCCTACCAGGGCATAAATTGTCTGGCCGTCCTGGATGAGGTAGGTCAGGGTGCTGGCCGTGACGCCCTGCTGCCCCGACTGGTCCTGCCCTACCTGGTCGCCCTGAATAACGAGGGCCGGGAAGTTGTTAACGGTGGTTTTCTGGGCCTGAGCGTTCTGGAGCTTCAGCTGCTGGGCCAAGGCCTGGGCGGTTTCGTCGAGGCCTTTGTTACCGGCGGGCAGCAGAATCTGCACGGCCTTGCCGTTAGGCTCGGCCATCTGGAACTGGCTGGGCGAGTTCTGCGACTTCCAGCCCTCCGGCACCGGAAACTGGAACTTCAGGTCGGGGTGATAGAACACGCTGTTTTCCACGTAGCCTTCGCGCGGGTTGTCGCCGTAGGGCAGGCCCTCAATTAGGCGCAGGTACTGGTCACGGTTGACGGCTAGCTGGCGGCCGGCCTGTTGCTCGGCTTGCTGCGCCAGTTTCTTTACGGTGGTGTAGCGGTCGGCGGAGTTAGGGTGCGACGACAGGAAGGTGGGCACAGTGGCCGCGCCGCTACTTTGCTCGGTGCGCGAAAGGGTCAGGAAGAAGTCAGCCATTGAGGCCGGGTCGTAGCCTATTTTGCTGGAGTATTTCACACCCAACTGGTCGGATTCGGTTTCGTCGTCGCGGCCGTATTTCAGGAGCCCGATGCTCGCCAGCTGCGTGGCGGGCTGGGCTATAGACGCAATGCGCTTTGAGAAGATAGAGCCCAGCAGAATAGCGCCGTTAATGGCAGTGGAACGGGTTTGCTGCTTCTGGCCGTGGCGGGCCGTGATATGCCCGATTTCGTGGCCGAGTACTCCGCTGAACTGCGCTTCGTTGTTGAAATAGGCCAGAATGCCGCGGGTAAAATACACGTGGCCATCGGGCGTGGCAAAGGCATTGATGATGGGCGAATCGACGACGGTAAAGCCTTTTACATCGGCGGGGCGGTCGGAAATCCGGCCCATCTGCATGCCTTTCTGGTCGATATAGGCTTGCAGCTTGGCGTTATCGAGTAGCCCGAACTGGGCAATAACTTGTGGGTCGGGCTGGGCACCCTGCACCGGGGGCGGCGAGGGTACGGCAATGGTTTCAGTGGCAGCTAGCCGCGAACCGGCCAGGGGCAACAGGAGCGTCAGGGTGAGGCCGGTACGCACAACGGCGGTGAGGGTAGGTTGCATATGGGAGAGAGTGGAGCGAGGAATAGGATAGGCCTGCAACGAAGCTGAGCTATGTAAAGGTTACAAGCCGTTCAGCCTTGCTAGGCTACTACTGTGCCAAACTGCTTTTTAGCTTTCCCAAGACAGTTCTTATCTACTGAGGCGCTATCAGGTGGTGGTTTTTTCCAGCGCCTGCTCTTCCAACTCCAGGGCCGTGGGGCGGCCGTGGTGACGGTCCAGCCAGTTCATTACGGGCGTGGCCAGCACCCCGTGCATGATAATGGAAGTCAGGACGGTGAAGCCGGTAATGGCCCACAGCTCCCGGGCTTCAACAAACTCCCACCCGCTGAAGGCGTAGCCCAGGTAAAAGAAGGAACCGATACCGCGAATCCCGAAAAACGAAATCACCAGCCGTTCCGGCCATGACAAGCGGCTGCGGCCCAACGTCAGAAGGCCGCCGGCGGGCCGCAGCACCAGCAGTAGAAACAGCCCTAGCGCCGCGCCGTGCCAAGTCAGAGGGGCCAGTAAGCCTTTCGCCAGCGCGCCGCCAAACAGGATCAGAATCACCACAATAAACAACCGCTCCAGCTGGTCGGTGAATTCGTGCATCTCGGTGTGGTACTCGTGGCTCCGCTCGTGCCCGCGCAACGTAACGGAGGCAATGAATACGGCCATGAAGCCGTAGCCGTGCAGCAGCTCCGTAACGCCATAAGCCGTGAGCGTAACAGCCAATGCTACAAACCCGTACGCCTCCGGGTTGATGCGCACCCGGTGGGGCAAATCAAAAATCAGGAACGACAGCGCCTTGCCGGCCAGCCAGCCGCCGGCCACTCCCATAGCAACACGGTAGCCGATGTCCAGCCAGACCCAGTGCCAGAGCCGCTCGGCAAATGGCAGCGTGGCTACCGGCAGCAGAATAATGGCCAGGTGCACGAAGGGGAAAGCCAAGCCGTCGTTGAGGCCAGCCTCGCCGGTGAGCGAGAAGCGCACGTTGTCTTCGCGCCCTTCGCCGGGCTTGCCCACCTGCACGTCGCCGGCCAACACCGGGTCGGTGGGGGCCAGGGTAGCGGCCAGCAGCACCGCCGAAGCCGGCAGCAAACTACCTAGCCGCCAAGCCACCACCGTAAAAATGCCGATGGTAATCACCATTAGCACCAGCACCAACTGCAAAGGCGCCCGCCAGCGCCACAAGGAAAACTTGCGGTCAATCTTGAGGCCAGTACCTGTGAGGGCCACCGTCACGCAGATTTCCGACAGGTGCATCACGAAGGTGGAATGCTTGATGGGGTCGGGGTCGGGCAAACCCAGCGGCAGCGAAAACACCACCGCTCCCAGTGCCACAAACAAGATGGGGTAGGAAAGCGGATACTTGCGCAGCAACGACGGGAGCCAGGCCACGGCCAGAATGGCGACGCCCAGCACCACCAGAATCAGGTTGTAGAGCGACATAGGTGGCTACATATATAAAAGAGGAAGCTCCTGTGTACGCAGCCGCTCTTCTTTCGGCCGGTTCTTGGTTAGGGCCGGCGGCTGTTGAAATCAATGCTCTGGTAGCCGATGAGCAGGTCGGCGCGGGTGCCAGGCGGGCGGTAGTACACCAGCAGGTCGTACTGGTTTTCGGTTTCCTGGTGGCTGCCTTCCCACATCACGCTATTGGGACCCTGCGGAGTTTGGGTAGCGTAGATGTAATTGTAGTAGCCTTGCTTCACCAGCGCCCGGCCGGTGTAGAGCTGGTTTTCGGCATCGTAGGTGAGCTTAAACTCGTCTTTGAACTGCCAGTCGGTGAGGGCGCCCAGCACGTACACGGGGCCAGCCGCCGGCTGCTCGGCTTTCAGTTGAAACGTCACGTTCAGGTAGTCGGCGTTGGTGGCGCCGTTGCCGTACTCGCGGCTTTCAAATACGCGCTGCCCGTTGATGTCCTCAAACTGAGTGTAAGCCTGCCCGTTGCGGCTGCCATCCAGCTGCAACAGGGCCGTGCGGGGGGAAGCGGCGGCATCGAGCTTGGCCACCCCGATACCCAACGACCGGAACGTGCGCAGATCGAAGAAGCGGAACTCGGTGAGTGCCGGGAAGGCGTTTTCGAAATTGAAATACTGGTAATCGAGCTGGCGCTCGGCGTCGCGCACGAAGGTGGGGCGCAGGTTGTACTTGGCATTGTCCCAGCGGAAATTCTGGCGCAGCACCACCTTCACTTCCTGCGCTGGGTTGACGAGCTGCATGTTGTAGCGAATCCCGAAATCAACCTGCTGCAAGGTGTACCGCTCGGTGCCGGCCACCGGAATACCCTGCTTTAAGGCAATCTGCACGCCATTTTCGTACACTAGCAGCCGCCGGCTCAGCAGCGGCGTGTTGCCGGCGCCCTGCACCACCAGCAGGTAGTTGCCGCTCAGCTTCACGCGCGGTACTTGCAGCTTGTAGTGGTAGTAAGGCACTTTGGTGTTGACGGAGGTGCGGTAATCGGTGAACAGAAACTCGTTTATCTCGCTCAGAAACTGCA
The DNA here is from genome assembly GCF_000420705.1 of Hymenobacter norwichensis DSM 15439. GTDB lineage: Bacteria > Bacteroidota > Bacteroidia > Cytophagales > Hymenobacteraceae > Hymenobacter > Hymenobacter norwichensis. Next base: position 133,903 of record NZ_ATVL01000012.1, on the reverse strand, counting down.
TATCCGTTAGAATCGACGGTTTCCAGTCTACGTCGCAGTGCACGACCTTGGCCGTGAGGCGTTGGCTTTGCTCGGCCACAATATCAAACTCCAGCGTAATGGGCTGCTCCTGCGAAATGGGCACCACCGGCGGCGTGAAGATTTCGGTGTTGCTGCCCGAGGCCACGTAACACTGCACCGAGCGCACGTTGGAGTCGTAGATGTAGTCCTGGTAGCGCAGGGTGCGGTCGGCGTAGTATTCGGGGGGCTGCTGAGGGGCGCCACCGGGCCGGCGCGCGGCGTTGGGGTCGGTGATGGGCGTACCCAGCGGCACGCAGGACGCGGCCAGCAACAACAAACTAACGAGGTAGGAATAGCGAGGCATAAGGGCGAATGTAACGCGAACTTTCAGTTTATCGGGTACGAGTACTCGGCGCCAGCGGTACGACATGCGTGGTAACACTGGCTTTACTAGGAGTTCATTTAGTGGTAACCTGGACGTAAACCAGACGAAATAGTGGATTTGGAACTTGCGGCGCAATTCAGCAACAACATAATCCAGTATGAAACCTACCTCTACTCTTCTCTTAGCAGCTCTGCTTGGCGGTGGCAAAGCCTTGGCCCAAGTGCCCTGCCCTACCCTACCCGCCGACCACATCAGCCGGTTTACGTCGGTGGAGCCGACCACCCAGCCCCAGGACTTGCGCATTCCAGCTACCCATACTTTCCAGATGCTGGCGCAGGGCAACATGCCCTATACCAATGCCGCCGATGGAAACATGCTGGAAGCCTTCGACTTTACGGGCTACGCTCCTATTGCGGGCAGCAGCACCAACGGCTACCTTTCTATCAACCACGAGGGCTCGGGTACTACCTCGGGCGTGAGCATGCTCAGCCTGAACTTCAACGCCGCCACCAAGCTGTGGAACGTGACGGCCAAGCACCCCGTGAATTTCGGTTCGGTGGTAGGGACCATCAACAACTGCTCGGGCACGGTTACGCCCTGGAGCACGATTGTAACCTGCGAGGAAAACACCGGCCCCACCACCCCCACCGACACCAACAACGACGGGTACATGGACTCGGGCTGGAACGTGGAAATCGACCCGGTTACGCACACCGTGAAAGACCAGAACGGCGACGGCACGCCCGATAAGCTCTGGAAAATGGGCCGCCTCAAGCACGAGAATATCGTGGTAGCCGCCGACCAACGTACCGCCTACGAAGGCGCTGATGATGGTTCCAGCAACAGCTTCGTGTACAAGTACGTGGCTACCACGGCTGGCCAGCTCGGCAACGGCACGCTCTACGCTCTGCAACTAAACGGCGCTATCGGCACGGGCACTGCCGGCACCTGGATTCAAATTCCGAACTCCACGCCTGCCGAGTGCAACAACACCACCGCTGCCGCGCGAGCACTGGGTGCTACCAGCTTCAACGGCGTCGAGGACATCGAAATCAGCCCCCTAACCGGCCAGGTGTATTTCACGGCAAAGGGCCCCGGCACCATCTACCGCTTCACCGACACGGGCGCTACGGGCACCACGTTCAGCAACTTTGAAATCTTTGCTGGCAACACGCCCACCAACACCGCGCAGGCCTACACCATCAACTACGGCTCGGGTACCATCTCGGAGCTGTGGCGCACCGGCAACGACAACCTGACCTTCGACTCGCAGGGCAACCTGTACGTGTTGCAGGATGGCGGCCGCAACCACGTATGGCTGATTAAGCCTTGCCACACGCAGGCCAACCCGGCCGTAGAAGTGTTTGCCGTGACGCCCGCTGGCTGCGAGCCAACCGGCATGACCCTCTCACCCGACGAGCGGTTCATCTTCATCTCCATGCAGAGCCCCGACGCTAACACCCAGGCCACGGTAGATGCCGCCGGTCAGTCGGTGGTATTCAACAAGTCCACGGCCGTTGTTATTGCCCGTAAAGGCGTACTAGGCACCGCTCTGAGCACGAAAAACGGGCAGGCCGAGCTGGCTAAAGCCGACGTGTACCCGAACCCGGTGAACGGCTCGGAACTGACGCTGCAACTCAGCCACAACCAAAAAGAAGCGGCCACCCTGACGGTGTACAACGCCCTAGGAGCCCGCGTATTCGAGCAGGCTGCTACCCTGAGCCAAGGCCAGAACACGCTAAAATTACCGGTTAGCAAGCTGCAAAGCGGCCACTACAACCTGGTTATCACCACGGCTACCACCACTACCACGCGTCCGTTCATCAAGCAGTGAGGTCAACCCTGATTTCTCTTTTCTCCTTACTCATTGTTGCCCTGCATACTTTGCAGGGCAACACTTGTTTGGCGCAGTGCCCTCCGAAAGCGTCGTTTTCTTTGACGCAGGCCCTGCAAGAGCCCTCCTGTGTTAAAGAGCTGAACCTACGGGGACAGAACTTTGAACTACTACCCGCGAGCATCGGACAGCTCCGCAGCTTACGGCTATTGTTTTTGCACGAAAACCATTTGCGCCACCTGCCCGAAAACCTGACGGCCTTGGATAGCCTGCGGGTGCTGTTTCTGAACAAGAACAGTTTGTTGGATTTACCGGCTTCGTTAGGCAACCTGCACCGCCTGCGTCAGTTGCAAGTGGAGCAGAATATGCTAACCGAGCTGCCGCCCAGCGTGGCCGGCCTGGATAGCCTGCGGTATTTGCTGAGCGCCTACAACAACTTCACGTCCTTACCCGAAGCGGTAGGCCAATGGAACCTCCTAGAGTACTGCGACGTGTCGCACAACCAACTGCTGTTTCTGCCAGAATCAGTGAATCAGTGGGGCAGCCTGCGCTACCTCTACCTCAACGACAACAAGCTGCAATATCTGCCGGCGCAACTCGGCAACCTCACTCAGCTGGAAGAGCTGAACCTATCGAACAACCAACTGGAGGAGTTGCCGGCCAGTTTGGGGGAGTGCCGCAACCTAAAAGTGCTGATTCTGTCGGGCAACCAGCTCAGAGCCCTACCCAAAAGCCTGGGCAAACTTACCAAGTTGGAAATGTTGATTCTCAACGACAACCAGCTTACCACGCTGCCCCGCTCACTTAGCAAGCTGAAACAGTTGAAAACCATTATTGTGAAGCAGAATGCCTTCACCCCTGCCGCCCGCCGCCAAGCGGAAACCGCACTACCGGGCGCTAAACTCTATTTTTGATGCCTTTCCGTTTGATTCGTTTTCGGGCCGGGGGCCGCGCGCTGTTGCTGGGCTTGTCGGTGCTGCTATTCTCGTTTGTGGTGCTGCGCAAAACGCCCGCCGAACAGGTGAAGGCATACTACAGTGCCCATCTAAACCAATTGCACGCCACCCTCACCCACTTCCAGGAACGCACCTACTCCGCCGATACCTCTGCGCTGCGCCACGAGTTTGCCGCGTGCCGCCGGCAGTACAAGCAGCTGGAATTTGCTATTGAATACTATTACCCGCACGCTGCCGGGCGCATCAACGGCGCGGCCCTACCCGAAACCGAGCCGGGGGAGCCGGGCGAGGTAATACCGCCCAGCGGGTTTCAGGTACTGGAAGAATACGTGTATGCCGCCCCCGACAGCCGCTCCAACCGGGACTTGGTACACCAGGAAATCGACAATCTGCTGTTTCAGGTGCGCCAGTTGGAGCAGCAGGAGCCATACCTAGCCTTTTCCAACGAAGCCGTGTTTGATGCCCTGCGGCTGAACTTGTACCGGCTAGCGGCCAAGGGCGTGTCGGGCTTCGATTCGCCGGCAGCTCACGCCTCTCTACCAGAAGCAGCGGCCACCTTGCAGGCTACCCGCGAGGTGCTGGCCCTGTATGAAGTGCCCGCCACCCTCACCACTCAACTGCGCCGCTGCGAAGCTGCTGTGGCCATCCCCAATCTGGATTTCAACAGTTTTGATAGAGCCCGGTTTTTTGTGCGGTACTTCAACCCCGCTTTGGCAGCTTTGCACCAAACTCAACAGCAGCTACGCATTCCGTTCGTGCGGGAGCGGCGCGCGGTGCGCCCCGAGGCCGCCAGCTTTTTTGTGGCCGATGCTTTCAACGCGTCATTTTTTGCGCCGGCCGATGCTGCCGCACCTACGCCCGCCGTGCTGGCATTGGGTGAGGCGTTGTTTAAAGAACCCGTACTATCGGGTAAGGCGGGGCGCTCCTGCATCAGCTGCCACGCGTCCAACCGCGCCTACACCGACGGGCTGCGCGTAAACAGTTCGCTGCTTACCGATACCGGCCTGGAGCGCAACACCCCCACTCTGCTCAACGCCGCCCTCCAGCCCGATCAGTTCTACGACAGCCGGGTGCATTATCTCGAAGACCAGGTGCACGCCGTGGTATCTAACAAAGCCGAAATGGGCGGCCAGCTTAGCGCCGCACCCGCACTGCTCCGCAAGAAAGGCAGCTACGCCAAGCTCTTTACCCAGGCCTTCACCAACGAGAAGCAGCCCCTCACCGAGCGTAACATCCGGCGCGCCGTGGCAGCCTACGTCCGGTCCCTGGTCGGCCTTAACAGCCGCTTCGACCAATACCTGCGCGGCGACACGGCTGTGCTCAGCGGCCAGGAAATCATTGGCTTTAACCTGTTCATGGGCAAAGCGCAGTGCGGGACCTGCCACTACCTGCCCCTGTTCAACGGCACCGTGCCACCCCTCTACGACAAAACCGAAAGCGAAATCCTAGGCGTGCCCGCCACCGCCGACACCCTGCACCCCACCCTCGACCCCGACCAGGGTAAGTTCTTGCTCTATGGCGTAGCCCACCAGAAACACGCCTTCAAAACCCCTACCGTCCGCAACACTGCTCTTACGGCGCCATACATGCACAACGGCGTGTACCAGACCTTGGAGCAGGTGCTCGACTTTTACAACAAAGGCGGCGGTACGGGCCTGGGCCTGGCAGTGCCCAACCAAACTTTAGCTGAAGACAATCTAAACCTGAGTACCGCTGAACAGCAAGCTATTATCGCCTTCATCAAGTCGTTGAACGACGCGCGGGAAGTAGCGTATTAGACAACACTTAATCTCTATGTGGCAAGTATAGCTGACACCTGATTGGGAAAAGCGCGGCATCCACAATAGCTCCTCGTACATCTTAATAAGTAGCAGCAGGCTAAATGCTGTGCGTAACTGCACTATTTTCTGTAAATTAATCCTTGAAAAAGGACTAATAGCTAATCTGCCATGAAGAAAACAATTTCTATAGCACTGATTTTGGCCTCTGCCGTTTTATTAGGCATCCTAATTTATGCTTTGAATTTTGCGGAGCCAGGAAGCGGGTGGCAAAAGAACCGTATTCTGATTGGTATGTCTTTCATGGCCACTACGCGGTTCGCTATTACCTTTTTACGGCGTCCCAAGAAGGCCGCATTGTAGTTTGCTTCTCAATTTTCGTTTTACGGTTAAGGTATACGCTTATAATCGTTCAGGCTCACGCACGCTATACGACACCCGCTGCACATAAGCTTTGAGGGTAGGTTTTAAGAGTTCTTCAACTGCTTATCATCAGCGGGCCGCAGCTTTTCGGATACTTATACTGCCTATCGAGGCCTACCCAGTCGAAACTAAAAAGCCCCGCCGAAAGCACATAGCTTCCGACGGGGCTTTCTGCTTTACAAAAGTGCTGCCTACATTTCCGCCAGCATTTCCCAACGGTCGTTGAGTTTAGCCAGTTCTTTCTTCACCTGTTCGAATTTGAGGGTAGCATCCTTTAGCTGCGAAGCGTTCTGATAGATCTGCGGATCGGCCAACTGCTTTTCGTAAACGGCTAGCTCCTTTTCCCGCTCATCTATTTGCTTTTCCACTTCGGCCAACTCCTTCAGGGCCTTTTTCTGGTCGGGAGAAGGAGTCTTGGCAGGGCTGGCTTCCACTTTCTTTTCCTCCTTGGGCAGCGGCTTGGGAGCAGAAGGTGATGGTAAGCCGGCTTTCTTGGCGGCCTTTTCGCGGTCTTCCTGCCACTGCTCGTACTCGGCGTAGGTGCCGGGGTACTCTTTCAACTGGTAGTCCTCGATGTACCAGATTTTGTTGGCCACGTTTTCCACGAAGAACCGGTCGTGGCTAATCACGATGTAGGTGCCTTCGTACTGGTCCAGGGCCTGAATCAGGATGTTCACCGACTGCATGTCCAAGTGGTTGGTCGGTTCATCGAGCAGCAGGAAGTTGGCTTCCGAAATCAGGGTTTTGGCCAGCGCCACGCGGCTTTTCTCACCGCCGCTGAGCACCTTGATTTTCTTGTACACTTCCTCCCCCGTGAACAAGAACGAGCCCAGCACTGAGCGCAGCTCCATTTCCGAGCGCCGCGAACCAGCCTCAATCATCTCCTGCAAAATCTCGTTATCGATGCGCAGGCTTTCCAGCTGGTGCTGGGCGTAGAACGACATGATGACGTTGTGACCCAGCTGGTGGTTGCCGTTGGTGGGTGCCTCCTGGCCAGCTACCAAGCGCATCAGCGTAGATTTGCCTTTGCCGTTGGCCCCGATGAGGGCAATTTTGTCGCCCCGTTCGATATGTACATGGGTGTCGCGGAAGATGATTTTCTCGCCGTACTTCTTGCCCACATGCTCCATGCGCAGAATGTGGCGGCCGGGCGTCACGGTGAAGTTGAATTTGATGTTCACCTTGGCATCGTCGCCGGCCACGTCCTCGATGCGCTCCAACTTGTCGAGTGCCTTCACGCGGCTTTGGGCCTGCTTGGCTTTGCTGGCCTTGGCCTTAAACCGCTCAATAAACCGCTCCGCCTGCTTGATTTGGGCCTGCTGGTTTTCGAAAGCGCCTTTCTGAATCAGGTTACGCTCTTCTTTTTCCTCGATGTAGTACGAGTAATTGCCGGCGTACGGTACCAGCTTGCCGCCCGTTACTTCCACCGTCGTGTTGGTGGTACGGTCCAGGAATTCCCGGTCGTGGCTCACAATGATAACCGCGCCTTCGTAGCCAGCCAAGTAGTTTTCTATCCACTTGATAGACGGCAGGTCCAAGTGGTTGGTGGGTTCGTCGAGCAGTAGCAGGGAGGGTTGCTGGAGCAGAATTTTGGCCAGCATCACGCGCATGCGCCAGCCACCCGAAAACAGCTTCAGCGGCCGCTGTAGCTCCTCGGTGGTAAAGCCCAGTCCTTCCAGAATCTCTTCGGTGCGGGCCTGCATAGTGTAACCGCCCAGCGCCTCAAAACGCTCCTGCAAGTCAGCCAGCTTTTCCACCAAATCGTCGGTGTAGTTGGTCTCAAACTCCACCAGAATAGCGTCGATTTTCTTCTGCAAATCCAACGCCTCAGAGAAGGCCTGCATGGCTACCACCAGAATGGGCTCGTGCGAGTCGTAGCTCAGCAAATCCTGGTTCAGGAAGCCCAAGCTTACGTCCTTGCTCATGGAGATGCTGCCACCGTCGGGCTTGTACTCGCCCACCAGAATGCGTAGCAGCGTGGATTTACCCCGGCCGTTGAGCCCGATGAGGCCAATCTTATCCTTGGGCTTGATGTGGAGGCTGGCTTTGTCGTAGAGCGTACGGGAGCCGAAATGAAAATCTAAGTCGCTAATCGAAATCATCCTACTTTGCTGGATCTGAAGCCGCAAAGGTACGATCTATCTGGCTCAAGCCGAAGTAGAAGTTCATACAACTGTTGTGTATGTTACAGCAGGTGTACAATGCAGCTATTTCTAGCTTGGCATCACGTAATTACAACCAGTATATGAGCAAAATAGCGTTACAGCTTTTTAGCTTCCTGTTGGCTACTGCCGTGAGGGCCCATTGCCAGTCAGTGCCTGAGCAGCATATCATTCAGCAAATGCTCGACTTGCCAGAGCTACAGCAATATTATCATGCAGATATATTGAATAGACTTCCTATCAAGTTGCTTGAGAATGAAAGTGCACCTCGAAATTTAAGACTGCAAAAATTTGATTTTCCAGTTTTAATACTCTCCGCATCTGAGTTGAAGAAACAGGAAATAAAGGATTACGTGAGCATACACAAGATAGTCTCTGGCAGAGATACATTGATGTATAATCTAGGTTATTCAATCGAAGGAGTTGTCTGCCGAGTGCGCTTTATCAAGCAGCACGCAGTATGGAAAATACAGAATTACTACCTGGCAGAGCAATAAGTAAACAGTCAGGTGGCAACCTCGTACATTTCCAGCATGAAGCCACTGCTACCTCTACTCGCCTTATTGCTGCTTGCTGCCTGCACTTCCACCGAGCGCGAATCGTCGGGGCGAGGGCTGGTAGAAACGATTCCTGCTGACATAAAAGGCGAATCTTCTAGCACCGAAACCGTGGGCGAAACGGCCCGCAACCATGCCTATGTCCGGCGCTTCTACCAGAAGAACGGTCAGTATTACGTTGATGTGGACTATATTCAGTTTCTGAATGGGGAGGCTGCCGTAGCTGCCGCCCGGCGCAAAGGCGATGCGCAAGAGGAAGTGGTGCAGGGCGACACGGTGTACTCGGTGTTCAACGATTATTACATTGTAAATGACAACCCGCAGGTACAGACGCTACGGCTAGATCCGGAGGCTACGCTTACGTTTTGGCGCAGCGGCGAAAACGGGCTGGAACGTTTTCCGGCCTCGCCGGCCAAAGTGCAGGCCAACGTCCCGAAGGTGTTGTTTTTGTCGCCTTTCGTAGTTGAAACCCAGCAGGGCATCGTAACCAGCCTAGCCGAGCAATACGTGCCGTAGATAGCTACCAGTGGCAAAACTGCCGTATAAGACAGCATCTATCACTCTTGTTTTTCTTCTTTTATGGCAACTGATCCATCCCAAAACACCGCCCCCGACGATCCAGAAGGCACCCGTGAAGGCGCTGCTGCCCAAGGCAAGCAAGATGCCGGCGTAGTAGGCCAATCAAGCGGCCGGCCCAGCTACGGCACCGGTGGCTATGAACTTAACCTGGACGCCGAAGAAGATGGCGGCTCCGGTAGCGCCACCTCCAGCACCAGCAAAGCTCCTCACGAATCAACTGAAGAAGAGGATAAGTAGCCTTCCAGAAAACGCTTGTTCCGAGCGGAGCGAGAAATGCAGATTGCTGCTTAGCAGTTTCCTCCTACTTCTCGCTTCGCTCGGAACAACTGTTTTTAGCCCACGAAGGGCGGCTTGAACTCCGGTACTATGCGCTTTTTCGAGGCCTGCTCGTAGGCATAGGCCACGGTCAGCAACGGCCCTTCGGTATAGGCACCGCCCACAAACGACAGCCCTACCGGCAACCCGTTCACGGCGCCCATAGGCACGGTGATATGCGGGTAGCCCGCCATAGCCGCCGGCGACGACGAACCCGGCCCCCCACCGGCATCTCCGTTGATTAGGTCGATGACGCGGGCCGGGCCGGTGGTAATGCCCACAATGGCATCAAGCTGGTTGATTTTAAGGGCGCTGTCGAGCAGCTGGCGGGCCCCGAGGTGCGACTTGCGTAGGGCAGCTTGGTACTTTGGGCTGCCGAGGCCGTCCAACTTTTGCGAGGCCTCCAGGATTTCCTGCTGGAAAAACGGCATGGCCTTGGGTTGGTTGGTGGTGTTGAAAGCAATAACGTCGGCCAGGGTTTTAACAGAGGTGTTGGCTGTGGCCAGATACTTGTTCACGCCATCTTTGAACTCGTACAGCAGCACGTCGTATTCCGCTTCGCCGAGGGCATCGGCGGGCTTGTCGATTTCAACTTCCACCACCGTGGCACCTTGGGCTTTCAGCAGTTCCACGGCTTGCTTGAACAACGGAACAGCCCCCGAAACACCTTCTAAATGCCGCTTCTCGATACCCAGCCGCTTGCCTTTCAAACCATTGGCTTGCAGAAACTTGGTATAATCGGGCTGAATCTTGCCGGTGCTTTCCTTGGTCACGGCATCGGCCGCATCTTCTCCGGTTAGCGCGCCTAGCAGAATAGCAGCGTCGCGCACGGTGCGGGTCATGGGGCCGGCCGTATCCTGGGTGGCGGAAATCGGGATGATGCCGCTACGGCTCAGCAGCCCTACTGTAGGCTTGATCCCTACCAGCCCGCAGCACGACGACGGCGATACAATGGAGCCGTCGGTTTCGGTGCCGATGGCCACGCAGCATAGGTTGGCCGACACGGCCGCGCCCGAGCCGGCGCTACTACCGCTAGGTGTCCGGTCGAGGATGTAGGGGTTTTTGGTTTGGCTGCCGCGGCTGCTCCAGCCGCTAGTGCTGCGCGTAGAGCGGAAGTTAGCCCACTCACTGAGGTTGGTTTTGCCAAGCAATACCGCCCCCGCTTCCCGCAATTTCTTGATGATAAAGGCATCCTGCGTGGCTTTGTGCCCCGCCAGCGCCAACGAACCAGCGGTGGTTTGCTGTTTGTCGCCGGTATCGATGTTGTCTTTCACCAGCACCGGAATGCCGTGCAGCGGGCCGCGGACCTTGCCAGCTTTGCGCTCCTTATCCAGGGCATCGGCAATAGTCAGCGCATCGGGGTTGACTTCGATTATGGAGTTCAGCTTCGGGCCGGCTTTATCGATGGCCTCGATGCGCTTTAGATACAGCTCGGTGAGGGAGCGGGCCGTGTACTGGCCGTTGGCCATTTTCGCCTGCAAGTCATTGATGGTGGCTTCCTGTAGCTCAAAGGCCTCGGAATTAGCGGCCGTGCCATCGGTGGCAGTAGGCAGCTTGTTAGTTTCGGTGGTGCAGGCGGTAGCGCCTATGGTGGTAAGCGCCAAGCCGGCTAGGGAGCCGTTGCGCAGGAAAAGCCGTCGGTTCATGCAGTATATTTTCAAGTAAGATAGGCACACCACGCATACTTTTCGGCTGGTTCGCAATGCAAGCTGAACCTGAAACCTCAGTACCGGAATGGCTATCAGGCGTTCAGTGACGGGCTGCTGGGCTTGGGCTTGTTGCGTTGGCACTTTTCGCCGCAGTACTTCACCTCGTCCCAGGAGTTGCGCCACTTCTTGCGGTACTCGAACGGCCGGCCACAGGTAAGACAGATTTTGGTGGGCAGATTGCCCTTAGTAAGCTTAGCAGGAACTGGCATGGCAGCAGATTGTAAAAACTACTACAGCAACGGCCTACTGCCCTCAAGGTTCAAGCAACCTTAAGCAAACCCGAAACTGCTATGCGTTGGTCCTGAGAGTTGAAGTAGATTTGTCTCGCTATACTGACGCGTGCTTAATGAAAAAGGGCCGCTCCTGAATAGAAGCAGCCCTTACTGTAACTGATAGCCAGATGATTCTGGCAGCTATTTCTCCAACTGCTGACGCAGGGTCTGTACTTCACGCTCCAGCTCCAGGTTGCGGAAGGTTACCTTCACTTCCAAGTCGGCGTAGGCGCGCTCCAGTTCCTGCTCACGGTTGCGGAGGGCAAACTCGGTTTCTTTCTGCTCGTGGATATCAGTGCAGGTGCCGAACCACTGCTTGATGGTACCGTCCTCGTGGTACTGCGGCTGGGCCTGGCCCAAAAACCACCGGTAGCCGCCTTCTTTGCTCTTGAAACGATACTCGATTTCGTAGAACTCGCCGGTAGCTAGCGAGTGGCCCCATATCTGGCGGGCCCGCTGCTGGTCGTCGGGGTGAAGTAGGTTGTTCCACATATCCGGCCCTACGCTGTCTTCGAGGGTGTAGCCAGTATAGTCGGTCCAGCGCTGGTTGAAGTAGGTGTGCGAACCGGTTGGGTCGGTAAACCAAACCAACTGCGGGATGAAATCGGCAAAGAGGCGAAACTGTTCTTCGGCCTGCCAACGAATACTGTGCTCAGTGGAAGCGGGAGTGTTCATTCGGAAGCTTAACAAGGGCGGGCCAGCTGGATTTCCATGCCCGACTGAAAATACAAGATTAATTGGCTTTGCAGGCCGTCGGTGGAGCGGCGCAGGCGTGTGATAAGGGCGCGGGTTTGTTCCTGCATCAGTTGCAGCTCCAAATACGGCCGGTTTAGTAAACTGTCGCGCTCCATGCTCCATTTGCCGGCATTTTCGGCATCGGAAGCCTGCACCCGCAGCGTACCGGGCTGCAACGAAAACCGGGTAGCAGTTGCCAGCGGGCTATTGGGGTCGTTGCGGTTCAGCACACGGTCGGCCACGCACCATTCCCCCGTAAGGTAGTCGTCGGACATCTCTAGCAGGTTGATGTCAAAGAGAAGAGTGGAGGCGCTAGTAGAAAAGGTCATTCAGAGAAAATCGAACCTGATACAAATTTAAGCAGAGCTACAGGTGCATTGGCAAGGCAGAAAAGCGGTGAAAAGTTCATCGGTTTTTCTTGATATTTCAGCTTGGCATAAGAGGCCAGGCAGTTAGCTATGGAGTCGGTTGTTTTCGGACAGTTTTTTGGGCGGACCCCGGCATACTCATCTTTCTTGCAGGGCGATAAAGCCCGTGGCGGAAAGCCAGATTGCCGGTGCCACAACCGCCGGAAACCAGCAAGCCGCAGGCGCTTGTTACACCTACGGCTTTCCGTATTTTTTGGTTGGCTATTGTTGAGCTTACGCAGCTTTTGGTCGGGCGGTCACCGGGCGTTTCAGGCGAATGATGCCCAGCTTATTGAACACCCAAATAACCGGATACGTGGGATCCAGCTCCCACCATTTCACTCCAAAGTTGGCCCGCAGCGGCAGCTTGTGATGATTGTTCTGAAACAACTCGCCGCCGGTCACAAAATCGAAGAACAGTGAGTTGCGCGACTTATCCCGGTTGTCGAAGTTCTGGTATCCATATTTGTGGCCGCTCCAATTTACAATGGCACCGTGCACAGTGCCCATCAGGAAGTGCAGCGGCAGCAACAGATACTGCCACCAGGCCGTAGCAAATACCACATAGAAACTGGTGTAGAGCAGGCCCCAACCCAAGCGGGCGTACCAGCGGTGCGCAAAATTTTCGAGTAGCACCCACTCCGGGTAGATGTTGTCCTCGAAGCGTTTGGCGGCTTCCGAGCGGCGCTGCAACACATCCTGATACACCGTTTTGGTCTTCCACATCATGGTGAAAGCATTATTGGAGTGGTGCGGGGAATGCGGGTCCAGCTCGGAGTCGGAGTAGGCGTGGTGCATGCGGTGTAGCAGCGCGTAGGTGCGCGGCGACAGGAACGACGAGCCTTGCATGAGGAAGGTGAACACAAAGAAAAACCGCTCCCAGGCTGGGTGCATAGTAAACATCTTGTGCGAGGCGTACCGGTGCAGAAAGAACGTCTGGGTGAAGAGCGACAAGTACCAGTGCGCCAAGAAAAAGGCAAGAACAGCCATAAGCAAAAACGTAAGGCGCGAAAGAAGAGGAAACACCCGCGGCGGGGCAGTACTACAAGCCCAGCATTGCCACAACAGTTCAGTAGCGGCGATGAGGCCCGCTCCGCCCCGCTTAGCACGGGTGACGGCAAGGTCAACAATACCGTTGGCCTATCCTATTCTTTTTCATAGCCTTACTCTCCTGCCAACTTGCTACCCTGATACCACAGGCCTGGTGCCAGCCACTAGGCTACCGGAAGCTATTCGCTCAGGTTCTTGGCCATTTTGGCAGGTACGCCTACGCTGTGCAGCAGGCCGCTAGTAAGGCCGTGCTGCCAGATGGTAAAAACCGAAGTATTCAGGTTCCGGTCGGAGTTGATGGTGCCGGGCTTCAACTCGCCGCCTCGGGGGTTTTCGTTGCGCACCACCAGGTTCACCACCCCAGTTAGCAGCCGGGTTTTGATGTTTTTGCGGTTGTCGTTGGTGGGCGCGGCCAGGATGGCCACCTTCAAATCCGAGTACTGCGCCCAAACCGTGCCCCAGGAGCGGCGGCGGTTGAGGCCCATCTGAAACCGAATGCTCTGTACCTCGCCGCTCTTGAACAGCAGATTGGTTGATTCTACGGTCATGGGATTGAGAATGTGGAGCGACGCGGCTCCTAGTTGGCCCGTGAGGCGATGGTAGCCGGATGGGTCGCGCAGGTTGGCTACCAGCCGGGCCGTGATGCGGCAGCGGTTCTGCAACAGCGCCGTAGCGTAGCCAGTAGCGGGACTAGTGCGGCTCATGCGGCGGGGGTCGTTGGAGATGTTGCGGAGACTGATGTCGAACTGAGTGAACGTGAACCGGCCGGGTGTGGGATTCAGCGGCGCCCGGTACTGCGAGTAGAACGTACCATTGCGAATATCAAGGCGCCGAATGTCCACTCGAAACGGCAGCCGGCCGATCATGTCGGGGGTGGCTACGGAGCGTTTTGGATTGAGGGGAAACCGACCGTCGCCGCGGGTTTGCAGCAGCGCATTGCGTAGCTGCACTTGCCGCACTAGTAGCTGCTGGCGGCGAGTGAGGGCCGAAAAGTTGAAACCCTGCATATCCAGGTCGGGAACCAGCAGCGTTACGTTGGGCGCCTGGTAGCCTTTGCGGCGCGACAGTTCAGCCGTGGAGAACTTGGGTTGTAAGCGCAGGTTGCGCAGGTGCAGGCTTTGTTTGCGGGTTTCCAGGTGCACCTGCTGGTAGGCTACGCGGTAGTAGCGGCCATCGAGCAGAGCAGTAGCTGGGCCGGTATCAACTAGCCAATTGCGGGCGTAGTACAGGCGTTCCGGGGCTCCCGCCGAAGCGCTGTCAATGCACAAATCATTAGCCAGAATATTGATATCCTGCACGTTGGGCTTTTGCCGGAGGCCAGCCACGTACAAAGAGCCTTTCTTAAGCACCAAATACCCTAATGCAATTTGACCTAGCCAAGGCTTAATTAGTTCGTGCAGCGGCTCCGGGGTGATGGTAGGCGGATCGAGGGCCAAACGGGGCAGCACCATGCGTAGCGTATCAGCTTTCAGGCGGTGGCGGCGCAGCAACCGCCGTATGTGCAGCCCGGCCACATCCATGTGAGGCAGCAATAGGTCGATGCGGGCGTAAGTGGTCTGGGGCTCACTCAAAGGCAGCCGCGGCTGCACCAGCAAGGAGTCGAGCTGCAAGCGGTGCTTTCGCAGCGAAAACCGCATACCACCCAAATTCAGGCAGTGCTTGAATGCTGCCACTCGTCCTCCTAGCAAGGCAATGTCGATGCCGTTGGCGTAGCCCAACCGGTGCCGGTCGGCGGCACCCGCAGCACTTACCAGCACGTCGTGTAGGCGTACGTCGAGTTGCCGCAGACTGGCCGAATCGGAGCTGCGGCGTGGGTGGTAGCTGCCTTGCAGCCGCTGGAGCACCACTTGGTTCAGTTGGAGGCCAGCCAACTTCAGCGGTAACCGTTCGTGCAGGGCCACAGTATCGGAGGCATCGGAAGGCGGCAGCAGTGAGGTCAGGCGCACATTTAGCGAGTCAACCCCTACGTAGTCAATGGGTACAACAGCGCGCCTTAGCAGCTGCCACAGCCCAATTCCTCTTATATCAAGCTGGCCTATGTCGAGGCGCATTTCCGGCAAGCGCGCCGCCGAATCGGTAGCCGCTTGCTGGGCTGCATTGGAGCGCAGGCGCACGTTGCGTAGCTGAATGCTACCGGCCCCCAGGCTGGTTTGCAAGCTGCCGATGCGCACTTCATATTGCCCCTTAGATTGGGTGGCAACTTGTTTTTCCAGCAACGGCCGCAGCCAGGTATCCAGCATCAGGACGGCCACGGCCGCCGCCGCTACCACCACTGCCAGCAAGAGCAGTACCCACTGCCACCAGCGCCACGCAGAAGACGTAGCGACTGGTGCAGAGGCAGAAACAGGGGAGATAACAGGCACGGATTAAACGAAAAAAAGGACGGAGTTCCCTTAACGTGTAACTGAACGGCTGCGGTTATCAAGCGGTTAATTTTTATCTACTTCCGTTCGTCTTACGTACTTTTCCCCGGCCGCTGCTTCTGCTTCTGCCCTCTGAACTTGCGCTATCACTCCAATGCTTGCCATAACTTCCCTGCTGAATCCGCAGAACGCCGACCGGATCAACCGCATTATCAAGAGCCTAGAAACCGAGTTCGGGCTCGACGACGTGCAAGCCACCGCCGATCCGCATCTTACTTATCAGCTAGCAGGAGTACGTAAGCTCTCGGCCCTGAACCAAGTGCTGCGCGACGTGGCCCGGCATACCAAGTCGTTTGTGGCGCATACCACCGGCCTGGGGCTGTTTCCGGGGCCCAATCCGGTTATCTATATCCCGGTGCTACGCTCCAATGAGCTAAACAAGTTACACCAGCGCATCCTGCACGCCACCAAGCCCTTGTGCTTGCGCACCGACAAGTTCAGCGGCCCCGACTGCTGGCTACCGCATATTTCGCTGGCTTTGCACGATACTACGCCCGAGCTGCTGGGCCCCGTGCTGCAATACCTCAATCAGCAGACCTTCAACCTAAAGCTCAGCATCAGCAACATTACCATTCTGCGGCAGGAAGGTGAGCTATTCGTACGCGAGAAGTTCTTTGCTTTTGAAGGCCACAAGCACGAAAAGACCCCGATGCTATTTGAGTAGGCCTTACAACCTGCTAGCCGGAGCTCGGCACAGAATCCGAGACATCCGCTACAATCCGGGCTAATCCGTGAGTAGCTTTGCCGCACTACTTCACCAACTGATTTTCGCTTATGTACTCAACCGTATTGCTGCTGCACTCCTGGACACGCTGGCTCGTTCTTGTTTTCGGGCTGATTGCCGTATTCCGCGCCTTCACGGGCCGCCAGGGTCGCCCCTGGACTGGCGCCGACAATGGTATGGGTGCTGCCTTCGTGGGCTCGATGCACTTGCAGCTTCTGCTGGGCTTGATTCTGTATTTTGGGTTGAGTCCTTACGGCGTAAAAGCCTTCGAAACGGCCGGCGGCGCCGTTATGAAAGACCCTATCGGCCGTTTCTGGGGCGTAGAGCACTTGGCCGGTATGCTGCTGGCCGTAATTGCCGCGCAGGTGGGCCGCACCCTCTCCAAGAAGGCCACCGACCCCATCGTGAAGCATAAAAAGGCTTTCACTTGGTTTCTGATTGCGCTGCTGTTGGTGCTACTCATGATTCCGTGGGGCATCTGGAACCCGGCCCGCCCTGCGTTCCGAATGTAAGTAGCTCTACCTGAATACCTAACAAGCCCGTTCCCCTAAAAAAGAACGGGCTTTTTCATGCGCTGTCATCTTGAACGCACGTATAAGGCGTATTGCTCGCACCAACCATTGCAACTATGAAACTGACTACGCTTTCCACACTACTTGTCCTTTTGTTGGGACTAACTGCCAATTGCAAAGACGACAAAGATGCGGCGGTAGCCTGCGGCACGCCGGCACCCACTGGGTATCGGGTGTTTCTGCAAGTCAAGCAGGACCCGCCCATTACACCCTCCGCTCCGTCTGAGTTGGCGCTTTACAGCAACGACTCAGAGGACTATACTTGCGGCAACTATATGCTTCTGACGTCCTTACAGCGCAACGGCAACACCATCCATCTAGATTACTGTGGTATTGATGTGCCCACTGTCTGCCTGGCCAGCATCGGCCCGGCAGTCAACAGAACCTCACTGCAAGACCTTCCAATACAGCGCTACAACCTAAGCATCAACGTGCGCGGCCGCACCACAACAGGCAGCCTAGACCTCACCACCTCCCCAGCCTCACTGACTATAGCAGATCCAACTGTGGCGGCTGTACGGCCCTAGTCTGGCAATGTGAGCAGACTGAATTTACATACAAAAGCCTCCCGAAACGCTGTCCGGGAGGCTTTTTATATGTTCACTTTATTAGATGCCTTGTCCGCCCGATACCTCGATGCGCTGGGCATCAATCCAGCCAGCTTCATCGGTGCAGAGAAAGGCCACTACCGGCCCAATGTCGGTGGGCAGCCCAACCCGGCCCATGGCAGTCAGGCTGGCAATATGGGCATTGATTTCTTTGTTGTCGCGGGTGCGGCCGCCACCAAAATCGGTTTCAATGGCGCCGGGAGCCACAATATTCACGCGGATACGGCGGCTGGCCAGTTCCTTGGCCTGGTACTTGGTCAGCGTCTCCATAGCCGCTTTCATGCTGGCGTAGGTAGAGGAGTTCGGGTAGATAATGCGCGTTAGCCCCGACGAAATATTGACAATACCGCCGCCGTCGTTGAGCAAGGGCAGCGCCTTCTGGGTTAAGAAGAAGGGGCCTTTCAGGTGGATGTTCAGCATATCATCGAATTGCTGCTCCGTCACTTGGTCGTAGGGCTGGTAGAGGCCCGTGCCCGCGTTGTTGACGAGAAAATCGAACCGTTCCGTACCGAAAGTGCTGCCAAGCGTGGTCTTTACCTGCTCGAAAAACGCATCGAAGGAGCCGGCGTTGGAGGCATCCAGTTGCAGGGCGGCAGCTTTGCGGCCCTGGGCTTGAATTTCGGCTACCACAGCGGCGGCTTCGTCCTGCTTGCTGTGGTAAGTTAGGATAACATCGAGGCCTTTGGCAGCCAAGTGCTGAGCCATGTTCTTGCCGAGGCCGCGGCTGCCGCCGGTTACGAGGGCTATTTTGGTGGTGCTCATAATGAAAATCAGAGTTTGATGATAAGGCAAAGTTCCTCTACAGCCGCCGTTCTGTTCTGGTGAGTAGTTCAGATTAAATGGTAACAGCTTCCGTTTTTACGCTTCTCTATATCCGCTCATGCATTCATAAGTCTTTCTTCTTATGCTAGAACTAAAAGCCGTTTGATGGCTACTAAATCTTAATTCCTTTTTCTTTTTTAGCTATGATTGAATGCTAATGTCAAGCAATACTGATGTGTTGCTCGGCCCACACCTCTTCCCGATACTGACGGGGCGTGATGCCGACGAACCGCTTGAAGAACTTGGTGAAATTAGACGGGTCGTAGGTGAGTTGGGCCGCCACTTGCGCCACTGACTGCTGCGGGTTGCGCAACAGTTCTTTAGACACCGCTACTAGTTTGCGCTCATAGATGGCGCAGGGAGCCTCGCCGGTGGTGAGTTTAAGCGTGTTGCTGAGGTGGGTGGGGTGAATGCATAGTTGCCCGGCAAAATCCCGAATTTCCAGGGCCTCCGTGGCCCGGCCGGCTACCAAGTCGTCCACGTGGGCGTGTACGAGGCGGGTGAAGTCGGCGGTTATTTCATGCTGGCGGGCTAGGATCTTCTTTGGCAGAGGCGTAGTCAGTGGCATATATTGAGTAGTAGATGAGGTACTAAGGTGGAGACGCAATACCGCGTTTTATACTTGCTGCTAGTTGAAATGCATGCTCTTTTTCGGTTGGCCGCGGCCAAGGCGAAAAGATACGTTTCTACCGTCTTGAGAACATATACCGCGCCTGATAGTTTGATTTGCGTAACTTCACTAGTATGAGTAAGCCCACCTCCCTCGAAGAATTCTACCAGCAGAAGATTCACTGGATGCCCGAGAACCTAAAACAGGACATCGGCCATTTCAACATATTCCGGCTCGATGATTTCGTAGGCCCGACAGCTTGCCACCTCCCCTACAGCCGCAAGGATTTCTATAAAATCACGCTGGTAAAAGGCCGCAGCAATTACCATTTTGCCGATAAAACGGTGGAAATCCGGGGCAACGCACTGCTGTTCGCCAACCCCATGGTGCCCTACGATTGGGAGCCGCTCGACGACAACCAAACGGGGTACTTCTGTATTTTCACCGAGGCATTTTTGCAGCGCTACTTGGTAGCAGGCGCGCTGGACATGCCCATGTTCAAGCCAGGCGGACAGCCGCTGTACTCCCTCACCGATGCACAGTTAGCTGGCGCTACGCAGCTGTTCGAGAAGATGACGACGGAGTTGGATTCTGACTATGCCTTCAAGTACGATCTGTTGCGCAACTACGTGTTTGAGCTGGTACACAGCGCCCTGAAGCTGCAACCGGCCACTACGCTCTACCAGGAAAGCAACGCCGCCACCCGCATTGCCTCGCTGTTCACGGAACTGCTGGAGCGTCAGTTCCCGATTGAAACGCCGGGCCAGCAGGTGCGGTTACGCAACGCCAACGCCTTTGCCGGGCAACTGGCCGTGCACGTCAACCACCTCAACCGCGCCCTGAAGGAAGTAACCGGCAAAACCACCACTCAGCTCATTGCCGACCGGCTAGTGCAGGAAGCCCACGCGTTGCTCAAGCACACCGCTTGGAACGTGTCGGAAATCAGCTACTGCCTGGGCTTCGAGGAACCTGCACATTTCAACAACTTCTTCCGCAAACAAACGGGCACCACCCCTACGGCTGTACGCACTGTTTGATTTTCGCAAGTATCGGTTTGAAACGGGCAAGCTGACCGGCCTTGCTGTACTCTAGTTTTGCAGTGTACTAAAACACGCAACTATGAGTACTTCTCACATCTGGTTTGTGCCGGTGCCGCCTCTTGGATGCCCCCGCGCTGTCCCATCTGCCCGCCAAGAAATTAGCATCTGGCATTCTCTCACTGTTTCAACTGGCTTCGAGCAGTAGCAGCACCCGAAAGCGGCAGTGAGTATGACTTCTATGTTACGATTTTGCTTTTGGCTGCAATAAAATGAAGCCAAGCGCGTCTGCCTTTGTAGTAGCCTTCCACTTTAACCGCTTTCCTTATGCTCTACCAATTCGCAAGCCTCGCCCTGAGCGATTCGCTGTCTTATCAAGAAAACTATCAACAACATGAAAACCAAGAATATATGGTTCGTGACCGGCGCCTCGAAGGGGTTGGGTCTGACACTAGTACAACACTTATTGGCCCGCGGCTATGCGGTGGCAGCCACCTCGCGCAATCTAGAAGAACTGAAACAAGCCGTGCCGCCTAGCAACGGCCAGTTCCTGCCGCTGCACATGGACCTCGGCAACGAGGACAGCATCCGGCAGGCCATTGCCACTACCATCAGCACCCTCGGCGGGCTTGATGTGGTAGTAAATAATGCGGGCTACGGCCAGCTTGGCGCTCTGGAAGAATTATCCGACCAGGAAGCCCGCCGGAATTTCGATGTGAACGTGTTTGGGTTGCTGCACGTGCTGCGGCACGCCACGCCACACCTGCGGCAGCAAGGCGCGGGCCGCGTGTTCAACATTTCCTCGGTTGGGGGCTTTGCGGGCAACTTTCCAGGATGGGGCGTTTATTGCGCCACCAAGTTTGCAGTGGCCGGCCTCACCGAATCGTATGCGGCGGAGGTAAAGGAGTTTGGCGTGCAGGCCAGCGTAGTATACCCCGGCTACTTCCGCACCGGCTTCCTGACTTCCGGCTCGTTGGGCACGCCCCAACGTCCCCTGCTCGAGTACCAAGCGGTGCGCGACTCCCAGACGGCCCACGAGCACCAAATCAACGGTAACCAACCCGGCGACCCGGAAAAAGCTGCTGCCCTCCTGGTGCAAACCAGTGAAGCCGAACAGCAGCCTGTCCACCTGTTTTTGGGCGCTGATGCCTACCAGATGGCCGCCCAGAAAATAGCCACCGTACAGCAGGATATGCAGCAATGGCAGGCAGTAGCCACCGCCACTGATTTTGCGCAAGCCTAGGTATCTGATTATTAGCAGCAAAAAGCCCACTGCCAAATTTAGCAGTGGGCTTTTTGCTATTAGCTACCAAATCTGACAGGGCTTGCCAAAGGAATTCACAGGTCAAAAAATATAAAAAATCACATATTAATCAGACCTCAACAACAGTATTGCGTATGCACCTATAATCCAAACTTTTACCCACAAAACACTATGAGCCAGAACCTGCTAGAGCTTGTCCAAAACTACTTTGGGGGCGACACAGTGCGCCAAACCAGCACTGCGCTGGGCGAAAATGAAGGCGGTATCGGTACTGCCTTGCGAAGCATTGTGCCGCTTGTGTTAGGTGGTTTATTTGCCCGTTCTCAGCAGCCCGGCGGTACCACCGAATTGTTTGGGCTGGCCCAACAGGCGCACAGCAACGGTATTTTGGGTAACCTGAGCAGCTTGCTAGGTGGCATGGGCGTCAACAGTACGGCTCCGGCTTCCGACGGCGGCCTGCTTAACAAAGGGGCTGAGCTACTCCGCTCGGTACTAGGCAGCAACTACACCTCCGCCGTAGAAGGCGTTAGCCAGCAAGCCGGCGTACGTACGTCAACCACTAGCAGCTTGATGGCTATGGCCGTGCCCGTTGTGCTGGGGCTACTAGGCAAGCACAGCGCCGAAAACAACCTTGATTCCAACGGCTTTGGCAGCTACCTCAACGACCAGAAAAGCAGCATCATGGGTGCGCTTGGCAGCTTGCCAAGTGGGCTGGGTTCTATATTATCCGGGTTAGGCCTGGGCGCAGCAGCCAGCAGCGTAGGCAATACCGCCAGCGCCGCAGCCACCGGTTTCGGCAACGCCGTTTCGGCCACCGCCGACCGTACCGGCGACGCCGTGCGCAACACCGCCCGTGAGGTGGAAGCCACCGCCAGTTCCCCGAGCCGTTGGCCGTGGATTCTGCTCCTCCTGCTGGGCCTAGCGGCGCTGTTTTACTTCATGCGCGGCTGCAACAAAGAGCCTGAAGCCACCGTGCCTGCTGCCACCGAACCCATGGCCGACACCACAGCCATAACGCCAGCCGCTCCCGCTGCCCCAACCGGCCGCTACGACGAAGCCAGTGGCAATTACATCTATGAAACCGGTGCCAACACCGACATCAATCTCTCGGATGGTACCGTACTGAACGTGGGCAGCAGCTCCATTGAAGCCCGCCTGTTCAACTTCCTCAACGATGCCAACCAAACGGTGAGCGACGACAAAACGCAGGGTTGGATGAGCCTTGACCGAGTGTACTTCAATACCGCCAAATCCACGCTGACCGCTGAGTCGCAGGCGCAACTCAAGAATATTGCGTCCATTTTGAAAGCCTTCCCCAATGCAGCCATCAAGTTCGGCGGCTACACCGATAACGTAGGCAAGGCTGACATGAACTTGACTTTGAGCGCCGACCGGGCCAATGTGGCACGCAAAGCCGTGATGGATGCGGGCATCGACGCCGGCCGGGTAGCAGCCGAGGGTTACGGCCAGGAGCACCCCATTGCCACAAACGATACCCCCGAAGGCCGCGCCCAAAACCGCCGTGTAGACGTGCGCGTGACCAAGAAGTAAGAGTAGCACCCAAGTGAAAAGCCCCGCTGCTAGTTAGCAGCGGGGCTTTTTTTATTCTGCTATTTTATACTTAAATAGCTTTAATTCAAACTATTCATCCTCACGTTCTATGCATTCAACTTCTATCTCATCCGTTGTTCTAGACCCCAAGTTGGCTCAGTCAGTGCATGGTGCACCGTTGGATACCTCCACTCACCACGCCCCTGCAGCTTGCTTAAACTGTAGCACACTTGTCGCCGATAGGTTCTGCGGGCACTGTGGGCAGGATGCGCACCATACGCACCGCCTCACCATGGCCGACATGCTGCACGACATTCCGCACAGCATCTGGCACGTAGATAAGGGGATTTTTTACTCTATCTGGAATATTCTGACCCGCCCCGGCTCCACCATCCGCAACTACTTAGCCGGGCAGCGCAAGTACCACTTTCCGCCGTTGTCGCTACTGCTGCTAGTAACTGGTATTTACGCCTTTATTTCCTCAGCACTACACATTGATCTGCTACCGCCCCGCGACCCGGCCGTACCCGAGGCTATATGGGAGGCACAAAAGTCTAGCATCGAATTCGTGGCCAAGTATATGAGTTGGGTTTATGTGGGACTAGTACCGATAATAGCCGCGTTTGCCCGGCTGTTTCTGCGTCGTGGGGGCTACAACTATGCCGAATGCCTTGTTATTGCGGCATTCATCACAGCGGTTTGCAATTCCATCACCCTGTTCTTTCTACCTGTTTCCTATTTCTACTCTGGCACTGTCTACATCACGAAAGTAGGATTCCTGGTATCACTATTAAGCTTCGGCTACGCCACTTGGGCTTATGGCTCTATGCTGGCGCACACGGGCCTAAGTTTAGCCGGGCGTCTGATAAGAGGCTTTTTCCCATTTGTGTTGGGCAGTATTGTCCCATCTGTGCTGGTAGGAATGGTTGTGGCGGGGTTAAATTTTAGTACCATTAAAAAAGACGTGCAGCAGCAACAACTCCAAAAGCAGCAAGCCAAATCGGCCCCTGCGCCGGCACATGCAGCAGTGCCCACTCACTAGGAGCCAGCCGATATCCGGGCATAAACGAAAAGCCCCGCCGCTGACAGTCAGCGGTGGGGCTTTTTAATAACGCTAAGCAACAATTATTGCCCTAGCACCATGGCAAACACCAACGGCGCTACAATGGTAGCATCCGACTCGATGATAAACTTGGGCGTGTCTTGGCCCAGTTTGCCCCAGGTGATTTTCTCGTTCGGCACCGCACCGGAGTACGAACCGTAGCTGGTAGTGGAGTCCGAAATCTGGCAGAAGTACCCCCATAGCGGCACGGAGGTACGGCCTAGGTCTTGGTGCAGCATTGGTACCACGCAGATGGGGAAGTCGCCGGCAATGCCGCCACCAATCTGGAAGAAACCGACCGGGCTGGCGTCGGTGGCTTGCTCGGTGTACCAGCCGGCCAGGTAAATCATGTACTCGATGCCGGTGCGTACGGTGTGCACGTTCTTGATGTCACCCGAAATAACGTGGCCCGCGAAGATGTTGCCCAGCGTGGAGTCTTCCCAACCGGGGCAGATGATCGGCAGGTTTTTCTCGGCGGCAGCCAGCATCCAGCTGTCTTTGGGGTCAATCTGGTAGTACTGCTCCAGTTCGCCCGACTTCAGGATCTGGTAGAAGAACTCGTGGGGGAAATACTGCTCGCCAGCCTTATCGGCCTTTTCCCAGAACTTCAGTACCGAGTGCTCCAGGCGGCGCATGGCCTCTTCTTCGGGGATACAGGTGTCGGTTACGCGGTTCATGTGGCGCTCCAACAGGGCCTGCTCATCGGCGGGCGTTAGGTCGCGGTAGTTGGGTACCCGCTCGTAGAAGTCGTGGGCTACCAGATTGAAGATATCCTCCTCTAGGTTGGCACCGGTGCAGCTGATGATTTGCACCTTATCCTGCCGGATCAACTCGGCCAGTTGGATGCCCATTTCGGCGGTGCTCATGGCGCCGGCCAGCGTTATCATCATCTTGCCCCCTTCGGCGAGGTGCTTGTTGTAGCCTTCGGCGGCATCAATCAAAGCAGCAGCGTTGAAGTGGCGGTAGTGGTGCTTGAGGAAGTTGGTGATTTGCATTGCGTGTATGTTCGGTATTAGTGGGTGTGCGGTGTACAATCAAATTACAACCGGGAATCGTTCAAGAATTAAGCGCTGTATCAAAGATTCTGAATAGCGCCCAATTACAGCTGGGTTCCTCACAAAACGGAGGAAGTTGGCTACAGATCGAAGTGCTTTTTTAGAAGCGCCGGGGGAATTGTGGAATCCCACTCGTCATATTCTTCATCCATGCCTTCGGCAAAGTAAATGAAGTCGTCCGTGCGGGGCAGTTTGTTGAAGTCGAGCTGCTGCATTACCCAGCTGATCATCTGCTTGAACTGCTCTTGCAACTCGTTGGTATCTGTTTCATCGTCGTTGTAGCATATTTCTTCGTACGCCGTAAACAGCGCGAGCGTAGGCTCTGATAGGTCGGCCTGCACATGGTCGGTGTAGTAAAACCAGGAAGCTACATCATAAATGTGGGCCCCTACATCCTTGTGTAGGGCCCGCACTGGTAACAGCATTCCGGTGGCATCCAGGGTCGATTCAAAGTACAGGCAAAAGGCCTGTAGTGGTGCATCTTCGGGATACTTCGCGGCGTAAGAATCAATGAACTCCTGCGTATCAGCCCGCAATGATTCGCCTAAGGCTTCGAAGTCAAATGCTTTCTTCTTCATACAAACCGGTTGAGTGAGCTGAATTTGCTTGACGATATACCTGTTCGGGCAGGCTACTCACCTATACCGGCTGCTCAATCATGAGGTTGTGGTTGGTGTAGATGCAGATGTCGGCGGCAATGTGCAGGGCATCTTCCACCATCTGGCGGGCCGTGAGGTGTGGGGCGTGCTTCTTGAGGGCCAGCGCGGCGGCTTGGGCGTACATGGCCCCCGAACCAATAGCAGCCACATCGGAGTCAGGTTCGAGCACGTCGCCGGAGCCGGCAATGATGAGCAGTTCGTCACGGTCGGCTACCACCATCATGGCTTCCAGCTTGCGCAGATACTGGTCTTTGCGCCACTCCTTGGCTAGCTCAATAGCGGCGCGGCGCAGGTTGCCGCCGTAGCCGTTCAGCTTCTCCTCGAACTTGTCGAGCAGCATAAACGCGTCGGCGGTGGAGCCAGCAAACCCCGTCACGACTTTGCCGTCTTGAAGCTTGCGGACCTTGCGCACGTTGCTTTTCGCTACGTGCTTGTCCATCGTTGCCTGACCGTCGGCGCCCAGAGCTACTTCGCCATTGTGGCGGATACCGAGTACGGTAGTGGATCTTATTCTCATTGCAGTTATCAGTTGTAAGTTGCCCGTTATCAGTTCACCAGTGCCACATAGCTGTAAAAAAACGAAGAGCTGGCTGGCAGTGCCAACGCACCAACAACCAACTCCCCATTCTACCATCTCTGGCAACTACAAACTGACAACAGGCAACTGACCTTAGAATCGGGCCTGCAATTTAGCAAAGTAAAACCGGCCGTTCGAGCCCATCTGCACTGGGTCCCAGGCGCCGCCAGTTTCCGTTACCTGCGGGTTGAAGAAGGTAGGGTACTTATTGAACAGGTTGGAGCTACCTATTGAGAGTTGCAAATGGTCGGTGAGGGAGTAGCTCAACGCCAAATCAGTGGTGATGCGCGACTCGTACACCTGCTCCAAGGCGTCATACCCAATCAGCTTTACATCGGCGAAGCGCACGAAGCGCAGCAGCGCGCCAAAGCGGCCCATCTGATAATCAAAGGTGAGGTTGATTTTGGACGGCGGCGCTGAAGCCTTCACAAAGGCCTGTTCGCGTGGCCCAAAAAACTCGTCTTCCCGTCCGGCCAGCCGGCCCGAGGTCTGCACCCGGTCGATGCGCAAACGGTTGAAATTGGCAGCCAGCGTGGAGTTCAGGCGGCCATTGCTTAGTGCCAGCGTGTGGCTCAGCACTGCATCCAAACCCAACGACTTGGTGGAAGCCGCGTTGGCAAAGAACTGCGCCTGCCCTACGTTCAGCGCCTGCAAATCAGGCCCAATCACCGGGTCTTCGGACGAGAACTGGCTGGTGAGCACCACCCGGTCGTCAATCTTGATGTAATACCCGTCCAGCGTCAAGCTCAGCGAGGAACCGATGCGGCTGGTCAGGCCGATATTGGCGCTGTTAGAGGTTTCTTGCTTGAGTGCCGGAATGCCCAGTTTCTGCGTAACGGCGCTGTTGTTGCGGGCCAGCAGCACTTCCACTGGTTGGCCCTGAATGAAGTTGGTAAACGTGGAATTGAAATTTACTTGGGCCAAGGAAGGCGCCCGGAAGCCGGTGCTGTACGTGCCGCGCAAGGTCAGAAACTCGGTCAGATTGTAGCGGGTGGCTATTTTATAGTTGAGCGTGCTCCCAAAGTCAGTGTAGTATTCGTAGCGCAGCGCGGCAGCTACCAGCCATTGTGGCGTTACACTCAACTCGGCATCCACATAGGCGCCCACGTTGTCGCGCTGGGCCTTGATAGCGTCGGTTGGCTGATACCCTGGAAAACCCTGCGACCCAGCCGCCCGCCGCAACGAATCGGGCGTGCCCGCCGGGTCATAATTGCGGTAGGAAGCTTCCTCGCCGGCAAACAGCGAATACCACTCGTGACGCCACTCCGCCCCAGCGGCCAGGTTCAAGCCGCTCAGTACGCTGGCGTAGTTCCGCGTGAGGCCCAAGCTCTGCACCTGCTGCTGCAACTGGAAGCCGCCCGCCTTGAATTTGGTGGGTGAACTGGCCCCCAACGAGGAATTCAGCGTATTCTCTACGCCATACTCGAACCGGTTCGAGCCGAAGTTATTGCTCAAATCCAGCTCCCACGCGCCTAGCTGCGTGCGCAAGCCCACCACGGCCGAACCGTCCCAGATGTCGCTGGTGATGATGGGGTCGAAGCCGTTGGGGTAGATGGATGGCACGTTGCGGTCATCGTCGGCGAAGCGCGTCCAGGCGTAGGAGTCGCCGCGGCGCTTGTTCAACCCGCCAAAGGCATACACCTGCGCTTTCTCGCTGATGGGAAATTTGGCGTTGAAATAAGCCGCGCCATTTTTCACCTGCGGGTCGCCGTACTCACGGCGCGCAATGCCATCTTCGGCGGGCACGTTGGCGCGCTGCGTGTGCTCGCGCTGGTTGTAATCAAGCGTAGCATTCACATAGCCGCCCTGCTTGCCTACCCCGACACCGTAATTAACGTTGGCGTTGAAGTTGCCACCGTCGAAGTTCTTATCATCGAACCTATACTTGGCGTCGTAAGCGCCGTAGTTGGTACTGACGGTCAGCTCGTTCGTGGTTTTCTTGAGCACGATGTTGATAACGCCCGCAATGGCATCGGAGCCGTACTGCGCCGCCGCGCCGTCGCGCAGAATCTCAATCCGCTCGATGCTCGCTGCCGGAATGACGTTCAAGTCGGTGCCGGTATTGCCACGGCCGCGCGAGCCGAACAGGTTCACCAGCGCCGATTGGTGCTGTCGCTTGCCGTTCACGAGCACCAGCGTTTGGTCGGGGCCAAGGCCGCGCAACGAAGCGGGGTCTACGTGGTCGGCGCCGTCGGAGCCGGTTTGGCGGTTGGAGTTGAACGACGGGGCCACAAATTGCAGCAACTGGTTCACATCAAGCTGCCCGGTTTTGGCCGTCACCTCCCGAATGTCAATCACGTCAACCGGCGAGGGCGAATCCGTTACGGACCGGTTCTGGCTGCGCGAACCCACAATTTGCACTTCGCTTAGGCCGGTAGAGGCCTCCGCCAGCTGCACCCGAACCGGGCCGCTGCCGGCCGTTACTTCCTGGCTGGCAAACCCAATGGAGCTAACTACCAGCGTGGCTGATTGGGCCCGGGCGCGCAACGTGAAGCGGCCGTTGCCATCGGTGCCGGTGCCGTTATTGGTGCCTTTTTCTACCACGGTGGCGCCCACTACAGGCCGGCCGGTGGCATCCAGCACTTGGCCGGTCAGGGTTTGGCTTTGCGCCATAGCCGCCCCGCTGGCTAAACACAAAATGGTGATGGGTACTAGGTTTTTCATAGCGTACTGGAAAAAAGGTTAAGTCTGTTGTAGGGCGGAGCGGGGCGGGAAACGGATAATCTCCACAATAAGGGGAATAAATAAAAAAACCAGCCCCGAGAGGCTGGCTTTTCTATCAAATAAATAATTCCGACCTATTTTTTTGATCAGATCAGCATCCGCATCGGATCTTCGAGCAGGCTCTTCACCGTCTGCAAGAAGGCGGCGCCGGTAGCGCCATCTACCACGCGGTGGTCGCAGCTGAGCGTCACTTTCATGATGTTGCCGATGGCTAGCGCGCCATCCTTCACCACGGCCGTTTGCTTGATGCCACCCACGGCCAGAATACAGGCATTTGGCTCGTTGATGATGGCCGTGAATTCGTCGATGCCGAACATACCCAGGTTGGAGATGGTAAAGGTGCTACCCTCCCACTCCGCAGGTTGCAGCTTCTTGCTCTTGGCTTTGCCGGCCAGTTCTTTTACTTCAGTGGCAATGGTCGAGAGGCCTTTGCCGTCGGCGTTGCGCACCACGGGTACAAGCAGCCCTTCGTCTACGGCCACGGCCACCCCGATGTTCACCACCTTGTTCTGGCGGATTTTGTCGCCGAGCCACGAGGAGTTGATGGCAGGGTGCTGCTTAAGGGACACGGCGCAAGCTTTGATTACCAAGTCGTTGAAGCTGAGCTTCACCGGCGACAAGGTATTGAGCTGCGTACGAACTTCCATGGCGCGGTCCATCACAATTTCCATTGTCAGATAGAAATGCGGGGCCGTGAACAGGCTTTCGGAGAGACGGCGGGCAATAACCTTGCGCATCTGCGACACCGGCGTTTCGGTGTAGTCGGCCGAGGACGTAGCGGGAGCCGGGGCAGCTTTCGGTGCTTCAGCTGGGGCCTGCTGCTCAGGCAAGGCAGCTTTGATGTACTCGGAGGGCTGAGCGGCGGGCTGGGCAGCAGGAGCAGCGGCCGGAGCGGCAGCGGCACTTGGCTGCGCGCTTTCCAAGTCGCGGGAAATAATGCGGCCGTTTTCGCCCGAGCCTTTGATGGTATTCAGGTCGATGCCTTTGTCTTTGGCAATGCTCTTGGCCAGCGGCGATGCCAGCAAACGACCACCTGCAGGCTGCGTGGTAGTAGCGGCTTGCGGTGCGGCGGCAGCCGGGGCATTTTCGGCTGAGGCAGCTTCAGCAGGAGTAGCTTCAGCGGCTGGGGCAGCGCTACCGCCACTTTGGCCACCAATCAGGGCCTGCACGTCGGCGCCTTCCTCCCCGATGATAGCCAGGATGCCATCAACAGCCACCGATTCGCCGTCTTTCGGACCGATATAGAGCAGGGTACCGTCTTCGTAGTTTTCCAGTTCCATGGTCGCCTTATCGGTTTCCACTTCGGCCAGCACGTCACCCGACTTCACTTTGTCGCCTACCTTTTTCAACCAAGAAGCAATAGTGCCTTCGGTCATAGTGTCGCTCATTTTGGGCATACGCACTACGGTAGCCTTCTTGCCGTTACCGGCAGCGGCTGGGGCCGCAGCTACTGGAGCCGAAACGGGGGTAGCGGCCGGGGCGGGTGCGGGGGCTGGTTTAGGAGCCTCAGGCGCAGGAGCCGGAGCGGCTTCCGCTTTGGGAGCCTCCGCGGCTGGCGCTGGAGCAGCACCGCCGCCATCTTGCAGCAGAGCCGAAAAGTCTTCGCCTTCTTTACCCACAATGGCCAAAATGCCGTCTACGGCTACCGACTCACCTTCCTTGGGGCCTATATACAACAGGGTGCCGTCCTCGTAGTTTTCCAGCTCCATGGTGGCTTTGTCGGTTTCGACTTCGGCCAATACATCGCCAGATTTTATTTTGTCACCTACCTTCTTGAGCCAGGACGCAATGACGCCTTCCGTCATGGTGTCGCTCATTTTGGGCATTTTTATGATTTCGGCCATCTGTTTCTTCGGTTGAAATGAGTGGGGGTCAAAATTAGCCCGAAAATCCGGCGGTGCAAACGAATAGTGAGTGAGGAATTAGCAATGAAGAGTACGGAATCGGTTGCGTTACAATTTCGTCGAGTTACATTAACAGGCTGGCGCCTTCTATTCACTGCTAATTTCCTATTCCAAATGGGCTACGTCGAGGAAATTGCGCACTGTGAACATCGAGCCGGTGTAGTGGAGCTTGTAGAGACACAGGTTGCGGTGCTCGAAGGCATCCATGCGGCGGAGCGGGTAGCCTAGCAGTTGGCAAAGCAGTACGCGCATGGCGCGGCCGTGCATGCACACCAGCACGTTTTCCTCTTCGGGGCACGAGGTTAGCAGCTCGATAAACGGGCGCTGGCGGGCGGCTACTTCGTCGGGACTTTCGCCGCCGGTGAGGCGGGCGTGAGTTTCGCCGCGGTTCCATTGGGCCAACACGCCGTGGTACTCGGTGTCTTCTTCGGCCGTGATGCGGGTACCTTCGCGCACGCCCCAGCTGATTTCGTTGAGCGCCGCATACTGCTCGTGCGGCAAGCCCAACTCTAGGAAGCCCTGCACCGACTGATGGGTGCGGCGCAGCACCGAGGTGTAGACCTTATCGAAAGGCATTTGATGGTAGGCGGCAAAAAACTGCGCCGCCTGTTGCCGGCCTCTTTCGTTGAGGTCGGAGTCGATTCCACTGCCCTGCACGATATTCTGCACGTTGAAGTCGGTCTGCCCGTGGCGAATCAGGTATATTTTTTTGACGCTCACTTTCCCGCTAGCTTTGCTGTTTATACCCAAAAGTAGCCCGATTTCAGGCGTTACCGGCTGTAATTGTACGTTTTTCCACCAACAATGACCTATCCCACCCGCGACGTTTCCCAAATCAATGCCTGGTCGAAGAACACCTTAGGCGAGCACCTGGGCATCGAGATTACTGAAGTTGGCGAGCAGACCATATCCGGCCGCATGCCCGTTGACCACCGCACGCACCAGCCGATGGGCTTGTTGCACGGCGGGGCCTCGGTGGCATTGGCTGAAACGCTGGGCAGCATTGGGGCCGCGTTGCAAGTGGATTTACGCAAGAAAGCCTGCGTCGGGCTGGAAATCAACGCCAACCATATTAAAGGAGTGAAATCGGGGTACGTGGTGGGCAAGGCCACGGCGCTGCATGTGGGCCGCACCACGCAGGTGTGGGAAATCCGGATTACGCACGAAGAAACCGGTGCCTTGGTGTGCATCAGCCGCATTACGATGGCCGTTATTGATTTGCCCGCCCCAGCTCAGCCGCAAGTATGATTAAAGCGCCCTTAAGTATTACCTGGCCGGCGCCGGCTACGCTGCTGGAGCAGTTGCGCCGCCTTACGGCTTTTGCGCTGCACCACCGGCTACCCGTGGCCATGTGGCGGCTGCCACAAGCCCAAACTACACAGCTGTGCTTCAGCTTCTCGGCGGAAGCGGCTTTGACTGGTTTACCGCCCGCGCTGGAAGCCACGGCTCCGGCCGGTTTCGCCTTCTTTCCCTTCCGCGACACCGACCACAATCCGGCCTTGTTCATCCCCGCCGACGTGTGGTTCGACAGCGCCCAGCCCCGAGAGCTACGCATCAACGAAACGGCCATTGGGGCTGCTACTTTGCTGCCGAAGCTGCGGGAGTGGCTGCAAGGTGATGGAGTTGAAGCGGCAGATTCAAGGAATCAGGAATCAACAAGCAACGCCCAACAGGCAGCAACGCTACCTTGGCATATAAGCCCGCAGCCAGTGCCGCACGAGGCTTCTAAGGAGGAGTACACGGCCTTAGTGGAACGCGGGGTGGCAGCTATTGAGGCGGGGCAAGTACTGAAAGTAGTGAGCAGCCGGACCGTGCGGCGCCCGTTGCCTGCGGGGTTCGATGCATTGCGGGCCTTTGTAGAACTGGAGCATCGGTATCCACTGGCGTTTGCCAGCTTAGTGAGTGCACCTGGGGCCGGCACGTGGTTTGGGGCTACACCAGAAACGCTGGTGCAGCTCACCGAAGATGGCCGTTTCTGCACGATGGCGCTGGCCGGCACCCAGCCCCGCCCCCACGACCACTCGCCGTACACAGCGGTCTGGCGGCAGAAGGAAATCGAAGAGCAGGCCCTAGTGGCGCGCTACATCGTGAGCTGCTTCAAACAACTACGGCTGCGCGAATACGACGAAACCGGCCCCCGCACCGTGGCCGCCGGCGAGCTGCTGCACTTGCGCACCGACTTCTCGGTGAACTTACGGCGCGTTCCCTTCCCTACCCTCGGCACCGATATGCTGCGGCTGTTGCACCCCACCTCGGCCGTGGGCGGCATGCCCAAACAAGCGGCGCTGGATTTCCTGCACCAATACGAAGGGTACGACCGGGCGTATTACAGTGGTTTCCTTGGGCCGGTGAACTTGCCGGTGGCCGGTGTGTCGCGCTTGTACGTAAACCTGCGCGGCCTTCAGCTCCGCCCCCAGGAAGCCATCCTCTACGCCGGCACCGGCCTCACCGTCGATTCCGACCCCGCCCGTGAGTGGCAGGAAACCGAGCTGAAGCTAACCACCGTAGGCGCCGTGTTACATGCACACACAGCACCGGGCTAGCTGAGTGAATCCTTGGTGGTTGTACGATTTCCTTGACTCGTTAATTCATCTACTTGTTCACGCCGTTACTCAGCTACTTAATCACTCAGTTACTCTATGCAGGTTGTTCATAATATTGCTGAAATCTGTGCCCAGCATGGCATTACCGATGTGGTGTTGTCGCCGGGTTCCCGCTCGGCTCCACTGACGCTGGCTTT
Source organism: Hymenobacter norwichensis DSM 15439 (assembly GCF_000420705.1). Classification (GTDB taxonomy): domain Bacteria; phylum Bacteroidota; class Bacteroidia; order Cytophagales; family Hymenobacteraceae; genus Hymenobacter; species Hymenobacter norwichensis. The sequence goes on along the minus strand of NZ_ATVL01000012.1, from coordinate 100,369 downwards.
TGCCCGCCATCCCGCTCTCACGGTGCGCGTGGTGCCCGATGAGCGTGCGGCGGCCTTTATTGCGTTGGGCATGGCGCAAGCGCAGCGGCGGGCGGTGGTGCTGGTGTGTACGTCGGGCACGGCGGGCCTCAACTACGCCCCCGCCGTGGCCGAAGCGTATTTTCAGCACATTCCGCTGGTAATTTTCACCGCCGACCGGCCGCCAGAGTGGATCGACCAGCTCGACGGCCAGACCATCCGCCAACACAACCTGTACGGTGCCCACGCCAAAGGTGCTTTCGAGTTTCCGGCCGACACGACGCACACCGATGCCAAGTGGCACTCGGCCCGCATCGTGAATGAGGCCATCAACTTGGCCCAGGCTGGCCCCGCCGGACCAGTGCAGGTGAACGTGCCGTTGCGGGAGCCGTTCTACCCGAAAGCCGGCGAGGCAATCCAGTACGAACAGAACGTAAAGATTGTGCGGGAACTGCCTGCCTCTGCTTCAACCACGCTGCCTGCCAACTGGGCTGAACTCCGGGAGGTCATTCTGGCTTCCGACCGGACGCTGGTGGTATTAGGCCAGCAGACCGCCGACCCAGCGCTGTTGCAAGGTTTAATGGAGTTTCTAGGTACTAAGTACGCCACGGTGGTAGCTGATTGCCTGGGCCAAATCAATGCTTTCGACCCGGTGACGGCTCAGGATGTCTTTCTCCCGCATATCGAGCCGCACCTGCTGCAACCCGATGTACTCATTACTTGCGGCTTGTCTTTAATTTCCAAGTCGCTGAAGCTGTTTTTGAGGAAGAATCCACCCAATCGACACATCCACGTGTTGCCGGGCGGCATTGCACCCAATACGTTTCAGGCACTTACAGATGTAGTGTATGCCGAGCCGGCGGCCTTTTTTTCCACTATACTAGCGGGCCATGAAACAGTAGTTGATAGAGCCATCCCTTTTCATCAGGCGTGGTCAAAGGCCGATGCCGACGGAGCCGCTCTACCCCGAAAGATCATTCGAGCGGCTGGGCAAGGAACCCTAACTGAGTTTGGGGCAATGGCTACGGTATTGCCCTATATTGCACAGGGTACTGCCCTGCACCTCGCCAATAGCATGGCCGTGCGCTACGCCAATATTTTGGGTATCGAAGCAGGTATCGAAGTGTTTGCCAACCGCGGCACCAGTGGCATTGATGGCTGCAATAGTACGGCAGTAGGCGCGGCATTGGCGCAACCCGAGCGGCCGGTGGTGCTGCTCACCGGCGACGTGGCGTTTTTCTACGACCGGAACGCCTTCTGGCACAACTATCCCACGCCCAATCTGAGGGTTATCGTGTTCAACAACCACGGCGGCGGCATCTTCCGTATCATCGATGGGCCGCGCCAGCAGCCGGAACTGGAAGAGTTTTTCGAGACGCGCCAACTGCTGACTGCCGAGAATACGGCGCGGGATTTCAAGCTGCGGTATTTCCCGGTTTCGTCGTTCGCTGAACTAGAGTCGGCGCTACCGGTTTTCTTTGCACTGGAAACCGGCGCGGCCTTACTCGAAGTAACTACCGATAGCAAGACCAACGCCGAATTCTTTGAACAGTATCGTGCCGCGGTGAAAGCCGCTTTCACTAATTAGAACGTCGTGCTGAGCTGGCTGAAACAGCTCTTCCGCTTTGTTGAAAAAACCCGGTAGAAATATTTCGACCAGCTCAGCACGACGGCCTTTTTTCCTTACATCACTCTTAGACCTATGGCCGAACAACTTATCTGGACCCCGATCAAGGAGTTCAAAGAAATTCTCTTCACGCAGGCGGGCGGCATCGCCAAAATCAGCATCAACCGCCCACAGGTGCACAACGCCTTCACGCCTCTCACGGTGCAGGAGATGATTGACGCCATGCGTATCTGCCAGGACCGCACCGATATTGGCGTTATCATTCTTACCGGCGAGGGCGGCAAGGCCTTCTGCTCGGGCGGCGACCAGAGTGTGCGGGGCCACGGCGGCTACGTCGGCGAGGACACCGTACCGCGCCTCAACGTGCTGGAGCTCCAGAAAATCATTCGCTCCATCCCGAAGCCGGTGGTGGCTATGGTGGCGGGCTGGGCCATCGGGGGCGGCCACGTACTGCACGTCGTCTGCGACCTAAGCATTGCCGCCGACAACGCCCGTTTCGGCCAGACTGGCCCCAATGTGGGTTCGTTTGACGGCGGCTTTGGCGCTTCGTATTTGGCCCGCGTAGTCGGCCAGAAGAAAGCCCGCGAAATCTGGTTCCTCTGCGACCAGTACAACGCCCAAGAAGCCCTCGACATGGGCCTCGTAAACAAAGTAGTGCCACTTGACAAGCTGGAAGAAACTACCGTGGCCTGGTGCAACAAGATTCTGGAGAAAAGCCCGTTGGCGCTGCGCATGCTGAAATCCAGCTTCAATGCCGAACTGGACGGCCAGGCCGGGATTCAGGAACTTGCTGGCAACGCCACCTTACTTTACTACCTGAGCGAGGAAGCCAAAGAAGGCAAGAACGCCTTCATCGAAAAGCGCAAGCCCGACTTCTCGAAGTATCCCAAGTTTCCGTGAGGCTAGGATTTGCTTGTTGCTGAACGGTCTTTTTTTGGTTAGGCTTATTACTACAGTGCACTGATGAATAAGATTCTAGACTTTATCACCACTTTCTTTGATAGCAAAAAGATGGCGGCCATAGGACAGACGAATGCTAATCTTCAGCAATACGGAGCACGAGACCTTACCGATTTCGACCTTACGCAGCAGGCTCACCAGCCTACTGCAACCGAGATACGTGGCTTAGCAACCGGAGGCATTCTATTTTATTGGGGTGATAATCCAATCAAAATATTGCCAGCGCTAAGGCCCGAGGTACTGGTGGAGCGCAAGGCGGCAACCGCTGAATGGTGGGGCATCACGGACACCGAAGAAGCCCTGGAGATTTTGCATTGGCTACGCCAGGAGGGCCATCGTAAGGACTTTCGCCAAACGCTAAAAACCGATGCCGCGCATTGGCAAGAGGTGTTTGCAGCCAATCCGTTTCTTGCAACCCGCAGTGTTTCCAGCGTAGCGGCTTGGGACTACGCCCGTAGCGTGAACGTAGCGCGCTGGTGCTACGACTACGGGTACCTAAGTTGGGCACAAGCCTGGGAATTTATTGATGCTGCCACTCAGCTAGCCGTGCGTGACTACGACTCGTGGGAGAGCTTTGCAACCGGCTTTGTGGCAGGCCGTATCATGTGGAGCCCCGAAAGTGACAGCCACAACGATATTGCCGAAATCAGCAGTTACTTATTGGAATCGAAGTACAGTCCGTGGCGCGACATTCCGTGGCTTCCTTACCCCTGCCCGGCGCCGTAACCCTAAAGCAACCATGTAGAAAAGCGCCACCTATCCTGGGTGGCGCTTTTGGGTTGCACGAAGTACGCCACCCAACCAGTTTCTGAGTCTGACTCCACCACTCACCTAAAGAAATCAAGATGGCCGAAGAGAACAACCTGGCAAGATTCATTGATGCCCAAGCTCAGAACTACAAGGATGCCTTGGCGGAAATAAAAAACGGCCGCAAGCAAACCCATTGGATGTGGTACGTATTTCCGCAAATCCAGGGCCTGGGCTTAAGTGAAACAGCTAAGTTTTACGCCATAAAGGATGTGCAAGAAGCCGAGGCATTTGTGCAGCATCCGGTACTGGGCAGCCGCCTACTCGACATTAGCCGCGCTTTGCTAGCCCTACCCGGCAACGACCCGTACCGAGTATTGGGCAGCCCCGACGACATGAAGCTCCAGTCTTCCATGACGCTGTTTGGCGCGCTGCCCAACGCCGACCCGGTGTTCCAGGCCGTGCTAGACAAGTTTTACAACGGCAAGCAGGATTCTAAAACCTTGCAACTACTTGGCCGGCAGTAGGCCCAAGTACAGTCGCCGCTACTATCCTAAACTAAAAACGAAAAGCGCCATCCTGACGGGTGGCGCTTTTCTTATGCAAAATCATTACTACTAGAATATCGAACCGTACGCCGCGCAACCTTCGCACCAACCAAAGAAGTTGCGCAACCGCTCGTTCTTCGCTTCTTTCTTCCGCAGCTTGCGGGCTCGGCGGGCAACTTGTGCCGCCAAATCGGTGGCGGAAGTAAACTGGTAGCGGAGTGTGAGGTAGCGCCGAAACACGAAGGTACGGGCACCGGCAAATGGACTTAGAACGGTGGTCTTCATGATGGTGAGAATTGGTGAGTAATTTTAAGGTACGGTTTAATTACCTATGTATCAAGCTCTGCTATGTTTTCCTTGCCTTCCGCAAGGCAGCTTCGTATGCTAATTTGTTTATTGATGCGTGCCTAGTCTCCCCTCCTGCCGGCCTCCCCACCCATGACCGACGCTGATTTTCACCAAACCATCCGGCGCATTCGGGCGCGGCATTGGCTGCACTACTTGGTGCAGGCACTCTTAATGGGTGGGTTGGTGCTGGTGGGTGGTAGCCGGTCGGCAACGGGCCTGGACCCACAGCCACAGCTAGCGTCGTGGCCGCTGCTGCTGCTGCTAGGCGCGCTACTGCCCTTGCTAGGCATACTACTGTATGTAATGGCGCGGCGCATGCAGCCCAACCTGCGCCGACCCGCCGAGCAAAATCTGCGGGTGTACCAAAGCCAAGTGTTTTTGCGCGACAGTTTATTGAGCTTGCTGGCGCTACCGTTATTGATATCGTATGTTTTCACGCGGGCCCCGCTGGATTTGGTGTCTAGCGGCGTGTTGCTGGGAGCCCTGGCCTATCTGACCCTACCTTCGGCCAAAACGTATCAACGGTGGCTGCTTAGCTAGCGCAACAGGTGAGTTGCCTGCCAGTACGTTTTCGTTGACAAATTTTTCCTTTCCCTGCTTTCGATGGCCTCTTCTTCCGATTTGCTTCCTGATTCCTTGTTGCTCAACGGCCGCGAATTTCGCTACGCCGACATTCAACAGTACCCGGCTACCACCCCGTTTGAACTGAATGGGTACGAAGCCAAGGTGCTGGATTTCTGCCGGCAGTGGCTGAACGGCACTCAGGACGTAGCATTGCATACCAGCGGCTCGACGGGCCAGCCTCAACCGGTGCTCATGAAACGGCATCAGTTGGAAGCCTCGGCCCGCCGCACCGGCGACTATTTCGACCTGGGCCCCGGCGACCGGATGCTGGTGTGCCTTAACTGCGAGTTTGTGGGTGGCATGATGATGTTGGTCCGCGGGTTCGAACGGCGCATGCACCTCACCATTGTTGAGCCCCAGGCCGACCCATTGGCGCTGGTGCCTTCGGAGGCGCAGTTCGATTTCGCCTCGTTTGTGCCTTTGCAGCTGCGGGCGGTGCTGGCGGCCGGGCACGCAGAACGCCTCAACCAGATGAAAGCCATACTGGTGGGCGGTGCCGCCGTAGATGCCAGCTTGGCCAAGCAAATCCGGCAGCTGACCGTGCCGGTGTACCTCACGTATGGCATGACTGAAACGGCTTCGCACATTGCTTTACGCCGCCTCAACGGCCCCAAACCCGCCACCGCTTACCAAGTGCTACCGGGTATTCATGTTGCGCAGGACAACCGCGGCTGCCTCACGGTGCGGGCCGACGTAACCGATGACCAGCTTATTACTACCAATGACCGGGTGAAGCTGCTCGACGCGCATACCTTCGAGTGGCTGGGCCGGGTTGATTTTGTGATAAACAGCGGCGGCGTGAAAGTGCAGGCCGAGAAGGTGGAGCAGGTGCTGGAAGTGGCCCTAGCTGAGTTGGACTTGCCCGGCCGGCGCGTATTCATTGCCGGCCGCCCCGACGAACGGCTGGGCGAGCAGGTAACAGCTTACTTGGAAGGCGAGCCGCTACCCGAAGACCAGCAGCAGCAGCTCCTGAGTTTGTTGCGCAAGCGCCTAGGCAAGTACGAGCGGCCTCGTGAGCTGGTGTACGTGCCGCAGTTCCAGACCACACCATCTGGCAAACTCAACCGGCTAGCTACCTTGCAAGGCCTGCCTATTGCCACTGAAACCAAGGAATAATTGGCCGGCCTGCTACAAAAGCCCACCGCCTCAGTTGAAACACAATATATGGTTTCAACTGAGGCGGTGGGCTTTTACTAGGGCCTATTGCCGAATTGGGCTAGCGTATGTTGGTCAACTCTACGTCGAAGCGCAGAGGACTATCCGGCGGGATGGTGCTGGCGCCGTTTGGGCCGTAAGCCAGCTCGGAGGGTATCAGCAGAATGGCTTTCTGCCCTAGGCGCATCAACGAAACCCCTTCCTCGAAGCCAACAATAACCGGGCTCTGCCCCAAAGTAAAAGTGTATGGCTTGGGGTTATTGTCTTTATCCGTACCCGGATCGAATACGCCGCGGATGTCAAGGAAAGAACCTTTATAGAGCACGGTTGCCGTCTGCCGTGGGGTTGGCATAGCGCCCGTGCTGGTGTTTTTATAAATGATATACAGGCCCGAGGGCTGCCGCTGGGCATTAGTGAGGCTGCTATCGGCAATGTATTTGGTGATGGTCAGCGAATCGGCAGTACGTATCTGCCTCTGGCGCTGTAAGGCCTGCTCTTTCAGGGTTTCCGGCGCAACGCTGTTATCGTCGCAGGAGGTTAGCAGCAAGGGCGCGACAAGCAGAAGCAACCCACCAATGAAGGGCCGCCACCAGAAACGAACAGAAGAACAAGACACCATAGGGAAATAGAAAACTAGAAAATAGCCACGCGCCGGCTGCACTGCCAGAACGAATAGGCAACTTGGTTATTTTGAGTACACTCTTGTCACCGAACAAGCAAAAATATCAATTCTTAAATCTCAGCCGCCCAAAACTCAACCTTAAGCTATCAGAAAGTCAGGCAGCGGGCTTCTGGTTTTGTTTTTCGTCGTGGTAGGCGCGGGCGCGGTAAGCCACGGGTGAGAGGCCAGTATGCTTACGAAAAAAGCGTGTGAAGTAACTGGAATCGGCGAATTGCAGCGTGTAGGCTATTTCCGAAATCGACGAGGACGTGTACACCAGATGGTTGTGGGCGCGCCGGATGGTGTTGGCATTCACGATTTCCAGGGCCGAGCGACCTTTCACAGCTTGGCAAATTCGGTTTAGGTGTACGGCCGTAATGTTGAGTTCCTGGGCATACTGCGAAATCTTCTTTTCAAATGGCGCGGCGCGGGCCACGCTTTTCTGAAACTCATGGAAGTAGTGCAGGTTGCGGTTGGAGCTACCCTTAGCCTTGTTCTGCTGGTGCTTGAGCAGCCGAAACAGCTTCACAAACAGCAATTTAAAGTAGCCATTTAGCGCCAACTGCTTTTCGGGTAGCTGCGAGTGCATTTCGGCGTGAATGGCGCGTTCCAAGCTCAGCAATTCAACGAAGCTTTCCTCTTCGGTGAAGTCGCTGAGCACGTACACGCTGTTGAGTTCGATGAGAATGGCCGGACTCACTTGCAGAATCGTGTCGAGGAGAGCGTCAGCCACGGTGAGGGAGCGGCCCCGTACCTGCGCACTGAACGTGAAGGCGTGTACGGTATTGGACGGAATCAGCACCACGCAGGGCGTACGCAGCGGCACCGAGTCGGCATCAACATCAAGCGTGGCCTGCCCGGCTTCCAGAAAAAACAACTGGTAGAGGTTGCCGTGCAGGTGTGGCTTTAGGCCCCAGGTGGTGGTGCGGTTGCGCTGCCCAATGAGCTGGCTATAGATATAGGTGTGCGACACCTGCGCCTTATCGTCGCCGTAAAGGCCGTTGTAGTGCGCTATTTCTGTGGGCATAGGAGCGAAGAATGTTGGGAATGCACGCTGCTTGGGTATTTAGGAAAACACAAGCTAAGGAAGGCCAACTAGTAATGTTTGTTTTGTCCTAGTAATATAAACAAATATCTAACTCGGCGCAGGCATTAGGCTGTAGCTTTGATACAAGCTTACGAGCAGTAATTCAGAAGCACGCTCCTCGGGCCGGTTAGGCAGCCTTTCCCCCCCTATTTCCTGCATGTTTTTTTTGTCCGCTTAGCACTGCGGCCGAAACAGGAAGAGGTATGCCCGCTTTTGAGTGCTCCGCAAGCCTTCCCCTCCCCCCAAGATTTTCGGTTTTCCCCATTTCCCACTTTTCCCCAACCGTATGTCTACTGCCCTTCTTTCCCGTTTAGCCCCGCTGGGCTTCACCACCACCCCGGCCCAGGTGCACCTTAATCTACCTGCCAACGAGCTGGTGCAACATGCCCTGCGCCGCCACGAAGGCGTGCTCACCGATACCGGCGCGCTAATGGCCGATACTGGCCGCTTCACTGGCCGCTCGCCCAAAGACCGGTTTATTGTACAAGACGAGCTAACCAGCCCGCAAGTATGGTGGGGCGACATCAACATTCCCTTCGCCCCCGACAAGTTCGACCAGTTGCAAGCCAAGATGGTAACCTATCTGGCTGAAAAGGAGCTGTACGTGCGCGAAGCCTATGCCGGGGCCCATCCGGCCTACCAGCTCAAGCTGCGTGTAATCAACGAGCTAGCTTGGCACAACCTGTTCAGCCACCACCTGTTTCTGCGCCCTGAAGCGGGCACCGACACCAGCTGGGTGGCCGATTTCACCATTATCAGCGCCCCCGGCTTTGAAGCCGACCCGGCTGTAGATGGCACCCGCCAGAAAAACTTTGCCATTCTCAACTTCACCAAGAAAGTGCTGCTTATTGGCGGCACAGGCTATGCCGGCGAGATGAAGAAAGGCATTTTCGGGGTGCTCAATTTCCTGTTGCCGGTGCAGCACAACACGCTGCCCATGCACTGCTCGGCCAACGTGGGAGCCGCCGGCGACGCAGCCATTTTCTTTGGCCTCTCGGGCACTGGCAAAACCACCCTCTCCACCGACCCCAACCGTGGCCTCATTGGCGACGACGAGCACGGCTGGACTCCGCAGGATGGCATCTTCAACTTTGAAGGCGGCTGCTACGCCAAGGTTATCGACCTGAACCAGGACAAGGAGCCGGAAATCTGGAATGCCATCCGGCCCGGCGCCATTCTGGAAAATACCCGCTTCGTACCCGGCACCACCACCGTAGATTACGCCAACAAGACCGTAACCGAGAATACGCGCACGGCCTACCCGCTGTCCTTTATTCCGAATGCAGTGGAACCGAGCGTGGGGCCCTCACCGAAGAACATCTTTTTCTTGACTGCTGATGCCTTCGGAGTGCTGCCCCCCATCAGCCGCCTAGACAGGAGCCACGCCATGTACCACTTCCTGTCGGGCTACACTGCCAAGGTAGCGGGTACCGAAATGGACGTAACCGAGCCCCAAACCACTTTTTCGGCCTGTTTTGGGGCCGTATTCCTGCCCTTGCACCCTACCCGCTACGCCGAAATGCTGGGCGAAAAGATGGACGAACACTCCGATGTGCAGGTGTGGCTTATTAATACGGGTTGGAGCGGAGGCAGCTACGGCACTGGCTCCCGCATGAAACTGAGCTACACCCGCGCCATGATTACGGCTGCCCTCACCGGCGCTCTGGCCGATGTTTCGTTTCACCAGCATCCGGTATTTGGGGTGGCTATGCCCGCTACCGTGCCCGGCGTACCCGCTCATCTGCTCGACCCACGCCAAACCTGGACCGACCCCGAAGCCTATGACCGCACGGCTGCCGAGCTTGCCCAGCAGTTCATCACCAACTTCCGGAAATACGCCGACTTTGCCAGCACCGACATTCTTGCTGGTGCTCCCAAAGTACAGCTAGTAGAAGCTTAGTATTCTCCCAATTCCTTATTGTCCGGCCTGCCCTGCTTCCTGCTTTTAGGAGGCAGGGCTTTTTGGTGCCGCAGCGTGCTACCTACTTGGCTGCGCACGGGCTACCACTCAGAGCGGCGCAGGCCACGCTGGCTGAACACTCGCTCCCGGCCACGGGCTATCTTGTATAAGTCGCCGAGGGAAACCTTGACGCGGCCGTAAAAAACAGGGCCGTTCAGCTCACGCTGGGTGAGGCTATTCACAAACACCGGCTGCCGCCAGCCCAAGCCACTACCCAACGCCAGCCAGCGGTACACCCGCATTTGCGCAGCAATAGATGGCTCTACTAGCCAGATAACCCGTTTGGGGGAGCGAATCACGCTACCATCCGGCAGGTCGTAGTGAGCGTAGGTTTTGCCTACCCCAAGCTGAAGCTGATTGGTAAGTTCCCAGCGCGGGTTGCCTAGCACCACATACTCGCCGAAGCCCGCCACGTAACGCAAGCGCAGCTCAGCGGCAGTGGCTGCTGGCAACTCAGTGGGAATAGGTTGGCGCGACGGAATGCCATTGCTGAGCAGGTAGACTCCCAGGCCCGTCCGGATTCGGCCGCGCCATTCTATGCCCAGCTTTAGGCCCGGCAGCGTCACAACGCGGTGGTTGATAATGGAATTGCGGATGTCGAGCTGAAACGTGAACCGCCGGTGCGGCTGCCGCACCGTTACGCTGTCGTGCGGCGCGGCGCCGGGGGCCGCGGACAGTTCGTGCGCCTGCGCTACGCCCGACAGGCCCACACTTAGCCCCAGGGCCAGCAGCAGCGGCGTTGCATATCGAATCAGCAGTTTCACGCCGCAAGGTACGGCCAGATACCGGCGAAGTTGTAAGCCCAACCACGGAATCTCGCCACGCCTCACCCGCCAGCAAGCTACGCTTCGCCACCGCGCGGCGGCGATTCACCTTGTTTAGCAGGGCGCTGCTAGTTGCCAGGCAGTAGTTTAGAGCTGTCTTCTAACCGCTACCGGCTATGGCTTTCACTCCCGATTTTCTGTTTTCCTTGGCCAACCCAGTAGCTATGCTGGGCTGGGCGCTGCTGGTGCTAGCTCCGCGCTGGGTGGGCACGCGCCGCGTGGTACTAAGTGGGGCGCTGCCGCTGGTGCTAGCCGCAGCATATGCGCTGCTCATCGGCAGCCACTACCTGGGGGCGCACGCCTCGGAGGGTGGGTTTAGCTCGTTGCAGGGCGTGGCCGCGCTGTTCCAAAGCCCGTGGGCGCTGCTGGCCGGCTGGGTGCATTACCTGTGCTTCGATTTAGGCATTGGTATCTGGGAAAGCCTGGATGCGCGGCGGCGCGGCGTGCCGCATGTGCTGCTGGTGCCTTGTTTGCTGCTCACGTTTCTGTTCGGGCCGGTGGGGCTACTGCTCTACGCCGGGGTGCGGCGCTTTTATCACCCAGTTGCGGCTGTGGCTCCTCAGCTTTCTGCCACGTCCCATCATCCAAAGACTTCAGAAGCGTAGCGCACAGCCTTGGGTGAAACACCACGAAGCCTGAACCAATTGCCTTTACACCACAGCTGCCACACGCCGCTTAAAATCCTCTGTCATGGACTACCTCAACAAGTTGCCGAAGATTGAATTCATTCTCACCCTCGTCTGCTTTATCATCATCCCATGCATTCCACAAGTTGGCGTAATAGGCGCGTTCATTCTTGTAATTGCTTACATCAGAAGATCCAAAAACAGGCCGCTGCTATTGCGTTCCATTGGCTTTAGCAGCCCCGCTAATTGGCTGAAAGTGGTTGGCGTATCCGTAGTATTAGGTGTAGCGGCTGAGCTGTTTGCGGAAATTATTTTCAATCCATTAATAGAAAAAATCACCGATACACCTATTGACTTAACCAAGGTTGATTTTCACACCAACCTGCTTATTTACATGGGCTGGGTGGCCTTGGGCTTTATTGTTGGTGGACTATTGGAAGAAGTTTTATTTCGCGGATTTCTTTTAACACGGGTTTCCAAACTATTTTCTAGCACCACAACAGGCAATTTGTGCGGGCTCATAGCTACTTCCACCATTTTCGGCTTGTGCCACTTATATCAAGGCTGGAGTGGCGTAGTAAGCACGGGGTTTATCGGACTTATTCTAGGTGGCATTCTGCTTGCGAAAAATAATTTATGGTATTCTATTCTGACACATGGCTTTATAAATCTCACAGGCCTTACTATTCTCTATCTGAATTATTATAGCACTATCAGCACACTGGTTTTCTAAAACAAAACACTCAGCAATAAACGAACGATAAACTTCCTGTTGGCAAATCATTTATTTCCTTACAGAACACTGTTATGCCAGTCTCTTCTCCTCCGAAAACCGGTGCCGCGCACCTTGGTTGGCCAACAGCTTGGCAGTCGTCGCTCCCGCATTTCGTTGCCCATTGGTTCCGGACCCTGCACCGTGCAAATCCGGTTTTGTCGGGGGCGGGGTGGCTGCACATGCTGCTGCTGCCGGTAGCCTTGGTGGCCTTGGTCGGCGATGAACGGCTGGTCACCAATCTGAATCCCTGGGTGAAGCCGCTGAAATTCCTGCTTTCGGGCCTGATTTACCTCTGGAGCCTAGGGTGGTTGCTGGCCGATTTGCCGGCCCTCGCGCAGCGCGCCGTCCGCCGCATCAGCTGGGGCGTGGCCGTAGCTATGGTGATGGAAATTGTGGTTATCTGCGGTCAGGCCGCCCGGGGCACCACTTCCCACTACAACACCAGCTCCGCGCTGGATGGTGCGCTGTTCGGGCTGATGGGCATCTTCATCTTGCTGAATACCGTGCTGATAATCTGGGCGCTGTATCTGGTGTGGAAGTACCGGCCCCACGGCCCGGCCAGCTACGTGTGGGGGGTGCGGCTGGGGGTGTTGCTGTTTCTGGTGGGCAGCGCCGTAGGTGGGGCTATGATCAGCCACGCCGCGCACACCATCGGGGGCCCCGACGGCGGCCCCGGCCTGCCCGGCATTGGGTGGAGCACCCGCGCCGGCGACCTGCGCATCGCGCATTTTCTGGGGCTGCACAGCTTGCAGTTACTGCCGCTGCTGGGCTGGTACCTGAGCCGCCGGCTACCTCGCCGGGCCGTGCTGCTTACCTGGCTGGGAGCCGCCGCCTACACTGGCTTGGTGGCTTGGCTCTACACGCAGGCCCTGCACGGAGTACCGCTGGTAGCCGGCCGCTAACAATCTGCACCTAGTTCTTGAATCAGCTATTCCACTTGCCATTTCTGTTATGAACGGTTTTTCTGCTGCACTCCGCTACTGTTTCCTTGGCTTCGGCCTTCTCTTGCTGCTGACTACGGCCGCACCGGCCCAGCGCGGCCTCACCAACGGCCCCACCACATTGCTTACTTCCGATTCGGTGCGGTTGTACGTGCAAGTAGCGGGCCGGGGCGTGCCTTGCGTATATGTGCACGGCGGGCCGGGCGCGGGCAGCTATTCGTTTGAGAAGCTGGGCGGCAGCCGCCTCGAAGACAAGCTGCGCATGGTGTACTATGACCAGCGTGGCAGTGGCCGCTCCGCCAGCTCGCCGCGCCAAGACTATTCGATGGCGCGCATGGTAGAGGACTTGGAAGAGTTGCGGCAACACCTGGGCCTGGAAAAATGGGTGGTACTGGCACACTCGTTTGGAGGCACCATTGCTACAGCTTACGCCACGGCGCATCCGCAACGGGTACAGGCGCTGGTATTTACCAATGTCGTTTTGAATCCTCCGGCTTCGTTGGAAAGCATGCTGCAATACGGCGCTTCGTTGCTCCCGGCAGCCGCGCAACCCAACTCTAGTTTGCCACTACCCCAGCGGTTTGGTATGGTGATGGGCGCCTTACAACAGCAGAAACTAGCCTGGCAGCTTCAGTTTTCTGCCGATTCGTTGGCCAACCGCGCCAGCCGCGTAGCCCGCGCTGTACCCAGCAATTCGGATTTCGGCCAGCAGGTGTTCAGCGGCAAGCTCCCCGACTACGGCCAGGATTTCGGCCCCGCTACCGCCCGCCTAACCATGCCCGTGCTCAACATTGTGGGCCAGGACGACCGCACCACCGGCACCACGCCCGGCACGTTTAAATTCCCGAAGCAACAAACCGTTACGCTGCCCGGCAAGCACAATTCGTTTCTGGAGCAGCCGGTGGCATTCCGGCAGGCAGTCGTTAGCTTCGTGCAGAAGCTCCCGCGCTAACCTCCTGGCTTATGCCGCTGCCCCCCAGACCTGCCTCCGTTTTCATGAATGACCGTTGGTTTCTGCTCATCGGCATTCCGGTGTTGGGCATGTTGGCGCTGCTGCCGCGTGGCCTGACGCGGGTGCAATCGGTGCCGGAGGTGCTGGGGGCGTGGCTGGTATCCATGGGCATTACCACCACGTTCTGGCTGATAAGCCGGGGCTTGTGGCGGGTACTGTTTCGGCGCTTTCCGCAGGTCGAGCAAACGGCCCGGCGGCTGTGGCTACTGGCCCTCATCAATACCGCTCTTACGGCCCTCGTGACGCTGGGTATCGGCCAACTCGCCGCCTACTCGCAGCACGCCCACCTCACGCTGGCAGAGTTCTGGTTTGAGTTTGGCCTGAACATGTTGCCAACCATCGTCATTCAACTCATCTATGAAAGCTGGAATCTATTTCGGCAGTGGGAGCAGAACGTGCGCCGCGCCGAGCAGTTGCAAAGCGCTGGCACCCGCAGCCAACTCGAAGCCCTCCAAAGCCAGCTCGACCCGCACTTTCTGTTCAATTCTCTGAACACGCTGTCGGCCCTCATCGAACCTGAAAACGAACCGGCCCAGCAGTTTGTAGAGCAGCTCGCCGACGTATACCGCTACGTGCTGCTGGCCCGCGACAAATCCACCGTACCCCTCAGTGAAGAGTTGGAATTTGTAGCTACCTACCTGGCCCTACACAAAACCCGTTTCCGCGACAATCTGCGCGTGAGCCAGCAGGTGCCGGCAGCAGTTCTGACGCGCCACGTAGCGCCGCTGAGCGTGCAGCTGCTGGTAGAAAACGCGCTAAAGCACAACGTAGCCTCACGGGAACATCCGCTGGAATTGCGCCTGTGGGTTGAAACCGACAACTATCTGGTGGTGGAAAATACGCTGCGGCCCCGCACGGCCGGCCTCGCGCCGGGCACGGGCACCGGCCTGCGCAACGTGCGCCACCGTTATGAGTTGCTACACGCCCCACGCCCGGTGGAAGTGCAGGCGGAAAATGGCTGGTTCCGGGTACAGTTACCTTTGCTTTAAATTCAGAATCACTACTTGACGCCATGCGCAGCAGCGCTAATCCTGAATTCAAAATTCTTGACTTCTAAAAACATGACCGTTCTGCTGCTCGAAGACGAGTACCCCGCCGCCGAGCGCCTGCAACGCCTGCTTCAGCAAGCCGCACCCGAAGCGCAAGTACTGGCCGTGCTCGATAGCGTAGCCGGAGCGCTGGCGTGGCTGGACGCAAACCCCGCCCCCGACCTGATTCTGAGCGACATTCAGTTGGCTGATGGCCTCAGCCTAGAGGTGTTTGAGCAAGCGGTGGTGCGTAGCCCGGTCATTTTCACTACCGCCTACGACGCTTACGCCATCCGGGCCTTCAAGGCCAACAGCGTGGACTACCTGCTGAAACCGGTGAAGCTGGCGGAACTGACGGCGGCCCTCACCAAGCTGCGCGAATGGCGCACCCCGGCCCCCACCACGCCGCCGCCCGATGACACCGCGCGCCGCCTGGAACGCCTCCTCGACAGCCTCCCCCGCCCTAACCAGCAGTACAAAACCCGGTTTCTGGTGCGTAGCGGCGAGCAACTGTTGCCACTGCCCGCCACCCAGATAGCCTGGTTCCAGAGCCGCCACGAAACCACCACCCTCGCCGTCACCGACGGCCGCCGCTTCGTGGTGGACTACACACTGGAACAGCTGGAAGCCTTGCTCGATCCGCGCCACTTCTTCCGGCTCAACCGCCAGTTTATTGCCCAACTGCCCGCCGTGCAGCGCCTACACTCGCATTTCAACGGCAAGCTGCTGCTCGATTTGCACCCTGCCCCCACCGATGAAGTGCTGGTGAGCCGGGAGAAGGCTGCCGCCGTGAAAAGCTGGCTGGAAGGCGGCTGACATGCGAATTGAGTAACGCCAATTAACTGTGGCATAGCTGATTCAAAAGCTATGTAAGAACGTCGGGCAGCGCGCAACGTAGCATAACAACCTATTAATTTTTTGATTTCACCTACGTGCGTGTAGGAAGCTCTGCTGCTGACTGCACCGCCGTTGCCACAAATGGCATAACGGACTCATAGACACTGGGGAACACAAGCGAAAATCGACGAAAACCTCAACTGTTACGTAGTAAAGGCTTCGTTTATTCAACCACGTTTAATTCGCCACTGCTATGAAGCGAAGCTTGATGTACTTTTTTGGTGGTTCGCTGGCCCTGCTCTCCTGCTCGCAGGATGATGACTCGGCGACAGAGCCGACCCTGCCCCCAGTGGAAACTAGTGCCCCCAACACCGCCTACAAGCCAGCTTTTGCGGGCCAAACCCGCGTGGGCGGTGTCATGACTCCTACCGACGCCTATAAGGCCACGGTTGTTACCTCGGCCCTAACCAATCCGTGGGGTGTTACGGCGCTGCCTGATGGCCGCTTGCTAGTAACTGAGAAAGCCGGTCGCCTGCGCATTGTCACGGCGGCGGGGGTGGTGAGTGCGCCCATCACGGGTATTCCGGCCGTAAACCCGGCCGGGCAGGGCGGGCTGCTAGGGCTGTGCCTCGACCCGAACTTCGCAAGCAACCGCATGGTGTACTGGTCGTTTTCGGAGGCCATTTCCGGCGGCAACGTAACGGCCATTGGCAAAGGCCGCCTGGCCAACAACGAGCAAAGCATTGAAGGTGCCACCGTTATCTACCGGGCGCTACCCGCCTACTCCGGCGATTTGCACTACGGAGGCCGCGTGGTGTTCGACCGCACCGGCAACCTAGTAATAAGCACCGGCGAACGGTCGGATCTGGTGACCCGGCCCCAAGCGCAAGTGGCATCGTCGGCGCTGGGCAAGGTTATTCGCATCACCAAAGACGGGCAGCCGGCCCCCGGCAATCCCACCTTCAGCCAGGCCGGCGCGCGCCCCGAACTGTACTCCATCGGCCACCGCAACCCGCAGGGCCTAGCTATTCACCCCACCACCGGCGACGTATGGCAGGGTGAGCACGGCCCCAAAGGCGGCGACGAAATCAACCGCCTGCAAGCCGGCGCTAACTACGGCTGGCCCACTATCACATATGGCATTGAGTATACTGGCCCAGCCATTGGCGCAGGCATCCAGCAGCAGGACGGCTTGGAGCAGCCCGTATATTACTGGGACCCGGTGGTGTCGCCGAGCGGCATGACGTTCTACACCGGCGACCGGGTAGCTGGCTGGCGCAACAACCTGTTTATCGGTGCTTTGAGCGGCCAGCATATTGTACGTTTGGTTATTGATAACAACAAGGTAGTAGGTGAAGAACGCCTGTTGGCCAGCGAAGGACAGCGCTTCCGCGACGTAACGCAAGGCAGCGACGGCGCCCTGTACACCGTCACCGACCAAGGCCGCCTCTACCGCATCGATAAGCCATAAGTGGTATAGCTAATACCAAGCAGCGCAGCCAGCAGACTGCTTGGAAAACAGAAACTCGGCCCGACACATACGACGCATATTTCAGCGTTGTGCGTGTCGGACCGTAGTGTTGATATAGGGTCAATGAAGCTCGTTGCGAAGCCCGAAAAGCATTTTTCCTATAGGTGCGTTATCGGTCCAGCCAGGCTTTGAAGGCGGCTACTTTCTCGCGGCTCACTAGCACAGTATCGTTGTCGGGGGCGGTGGGTTTGAGTACGGTTTGCAGGCGCGAGTTGGTGTAGTGGATGATGTCGTGGATGGCTTCGGCGTGGGCGAGGTAGGCGCGGTTGAGGCGAAAGAATTCGGTGGGGTCGAGCATCTGCTCTAATTGCTCCAGCGTGTAGTCCACCACAAATTTGCGGCCTTCGCGGGTGTGCAGCAGCGTCACTTTTTCCAGGCTGGCGAAGTAGGCAATCTGCTCCACCGGAATGGCCTTGAGGTGCTCCCCCACCCGCACCACAAACCGCGACTTATACTCCTTGGCCGGCTGCGCCTGTTGTAGCACCCGCGCTAGCAGCGTGGCGTCAAACTGAGGCGTGGCGGCTTCGCGCTGACGGTGTAGCTTGGCGAGAGCCGCCGTTAGCTCGTCCGGGTCGATGGGCTTGAGCAGGTAGTCTACGCTGTTCACTTTGAAGGCGCGCAAAGCGTACTTGTCGTAGGCTGTAGTGAAAACGACGGGGCTGCGGATTTCCAGCCGCTCAAACAGCTCGAAACTCAGCCCGTCGGCTAAGTGAATATCCAGAAACAGCACGTCGGGCGCGGGGTGAAGGGCGCGCAACAGTGCTTCCGCCTCCGCCACCGATTCGGCAGTGCCAACTACCTCTATCGGCTGGTTTTGCTTTTTGAGCAGCCCGGCCAGGCGGCTGGCGGCCAGCGGTTCGTCTTCGACGATAAGCGCACGGAGCGGAGTAGAAAGAGCCATTAGGCGAAGGTAGAAGCTGGTTTGATTGTTGAAAATTGGCTAAAACCCATCATAAAATAAAAAGAACGTCATGCTTCGCTGCGCTCTGCATGACATGTTCTATGGTAATTAAAACTGATTTTGGGCTGCCCGTGCTACACCTCCTCGAGTTGTAGCACGGGCAGCGTCACGATGAACTCGGTATCGGTTTTCTCGATTGTCACGGGCTGCTTGGCGAGGAAGGCGTAGCGGGCGCGCAGGTTTTCCAGGCCCAGGCCCGTGGATTCGCCTTCGGCGAGGCGGCGTGGGCGTAGTGCATTGCGCACTATCAGCTGCTGGTGGGCGGCATCTAGGGTAATGCTAATACGCAGCGGGTCGCGCTGGGAGGTGGCGTTGTGCTTGAGGGCGTTTTCGAGGAGCAGCTGCACGGCCAGCGGGGGCAGCTGCAAAGCATCTAGGTCGAGGCCGGGAGGCAGGCTGATTTCCACCTGCACGCCGGCCCCAAGGCGGGTTTGCTGCAAAAACACGTACGACTCCACGAAGCGCATTTCCTCGGCCAGCGACACCACTTCCTGGGCCTGGCTGTCGAGTACATAGCGGTACACCTGGCTGAGCTGGCGGATAAAGCGCACCGCGCGGGCAGGATCGTTTTCTTCCACCAAACTGGTGAGGGCGTTCAGCGAGTTGAATAGAAAGTGCGGGTCTACTTGCCGGCGCAACGAGTCGAGGCGAGCCACGGCAGTTTCTTTTTCGAACCGCTCGGCGCGCACGGCGGCTTCGCGCCATTGTAGGAAAAAGGCCCGGCTGTGGTTGAACAGCGAGATGATGACCGTGATACTGAGGGGCACCAGAATCTGCCAGTACACGTTGTCCGACCACAGCTGTGCCATCGGCTTGCGCAGCAGCAGCAGCAACACGGCATTCATAAACACAATCACCAGCACCGAGCCGCCCAGCGACACGGCCAGCGTGAGCAGTAGCCGGCGCAGCGGCTGTGTCGTCCAGGCATAGTGCTGGTTCAGCCACTCCACCACGTAGCCGTTGGTAAGCCACAGGCCGGTGCTGTACATCACGGTATAGGCGTAGGTGATGGCAAATGCCTGCCCGCTGTGCAGTGCCCGCGGGTTTACCAGCAGGCTGATGACCACGGACATGAGCAAGATAATCCGCAGGGCCCGCCCCACTGAACGCAGCGAGTTAGGCGCGCGAAACACGGGGGCCATTGCAGGCAGAGAAGGCTTGGGAACGGCCACGGTAGCAGGCAGGAAAGTTTGCATCAAAGTAAGGGAAAATGCGACGGTGACCGATAGCAGCACGTCAGGCCAAGCGCAGCGAAACAGCTTTACCGTAATAGCCATTCCTATCGATTGAATTGCGTTGCGCGGGCAGGATGCTGCGCTCGGCCTGACGTGTTTTTTTGTTCTTACCTCCCGCTTACTGAGCAGCCGGGGCCGGCGCGGCGGCGTACTGCTTCAGGCGGCCCGTTAGCTGCCGCTCGCCCCAGTTGGGAGCAATGTCGGAAGCGGGTTTGAAGGCGGCGTAGCGCTTCTTGGCTTCTTCGTAGAGCGGCTTAGCTGCCTCGGCGCCGCCCCCGAACATGGCGGGTGTGTAGTACACGTTGTTGGCTTGCACCAGGTAGATGCGGGGGTTGGCGGCATTGGCTTTCTTGGCTTGCTCCAGGGTTTCGGTTACCATGCGCGAGTATTTCATGGAGCGCAGCATCGGCGACACGCCTAGGCGGGCCTGGTAGATGTAGGCCTGCAATACCAGCAGCTCCGATTCGTCGCCACCCAGCTTGCCGGCCTGGGCTAGGGCTGCTTCGGCCTGGTCGAGATACTTGTCTTTCACGTCGCCTTCCTCTTTGCTCTGGAAACAGGTGATGAGGCGGGCGTAGGCCTGGTAGTAGCGGGGCAGCCAGTCTTTGCCGTTTACGGCGGCGGCCCGCTCGAATTTGGCATCGGCCTGCTTGAGCTGGGCGGGCTCCCCAGTGCTCATCAGCTCCTGAATGGTAGCAGCCATCATGCTAGTGTAAGCATTGGTAGCAGGAGCAGCTATAGCGGCAGCGGCCGGAGCTACGGCGGCAGGCTTCTGGGCAACGGCGGCGAAGGAAGCGGCAACGAGGGCGAGGGTGCAGAGCGACTTTTTCATAATGGGGAAGGAAGTATGATGTGGAAGTGGTTTATGGCGTTCAAGTGATTCAAAGGTGCACGACACCTAGCCACCAGGAAATTTGCTGTTACCGAAGCGTCGGATAAGCCGGATGAAGCGTTGGATTCAGTTGCCAGTTGCCAGAAATACAGCTCCAATGACTGGCAACCAGCTCTGGCGCCTATTCCGGCCGCTCGTTCACGTTGCCGGGGTTTTTCTTGTTGATGGAGATGAACACGCCCACGAACAGCATGCGGGGAGCAGTGGGCGTGATGGCTACGCGGTTGAACTGGCCGGTGGCGGCATCGGGGGCGGTGGCGTAGCGGTAGCCGTAGATGTTGGGGCGGGCCAGCACGTTGGAGGCCGACACGTGCACGATGGTGAACTGCCCGAACAGACGGGTGAGGTAGCTGGCGTTTAAACTCAGGTCCTGATAAGTGGGCAGCACGCCTTGGTTGTAGCCTTCGCGGTTGAGGTCGTGGTAGCGGCGGGGGCTTCCGTAGGAATAGGTGGCCCCAAAGAGCGTGTTCAGCTTGGGCACCCAGTACTTGCCCACCACCGATACGTTGTGCCGAGCGGCAAAGGTGGGCACGGCCGAAACGGGGTCCTGGCGGTACTGGCGGCGGGTATCCAGGAAGCCGTAGCTCACCCAATACTCCAGGTTCTTTATGGTTTTCCGGTCGCGCCACAGTATATCAAGGCCGCGGGCGTAGCCGGAGCCGCCGTTGTCGTAGGTGGCGGGGTTTCGGAGGTCGTGGCCATCGAAGCGGGTAAGGTGGTCGTAGGTTTTGTGGTAGCCTTCGAGTTGCAGCAGCTTGCCGTCGTGGTTGTACTGGTAGGTGAGTACAGCGTGGGTAGCCTCCTCGAAGCGCAGGTGAGGCTGCACCAGCAGCAGGCTGTTGTCGGGGGTCTGGTAGAACCGACCGTAGGCACCGGATACCGAGCTGTTGTCGGTGGTTTGGTAGGCCAGCGCCACGCGGGGCGCGGCGTTGGCGCGGCCCAGCAGCGCCGAGTATTCCACCCGCCCCCCGGCCCGGCCCGCCAGCCGGTCGGTTAGCTGAAAATCAGTTTCTACGAAGCCCGCCGTGCGTTTTTCCAGGAAACTGGTTGTGTAGCGGGTAGCTTCCGAGAGCAGGGGCTGGTACGTTTGGGTTACGCGCTGTCCTACGCCTTCCACGCCCAGTTTCAGGTTCCAACGGGTGCCGGCCGAGTCGTTGGTGAGCAGCACACGGCCTACCAGGGCTTGCTCCAGGGTGCGCAAGCGCAGGGTGTCGGGGTGCAGGTCTTTGTCATCCTGGCTGAGAGCCACACCGGTTTGGATGCTCCAGCCGCCACGCAATGGGCTACGGAAGGTGGTGTTGAGGTAGTGGTTGCCGTTCTGTAAGGCCACCGTTTGCCGGCCGGCGGGCTCGGGGCTGGGCTGCCCGATGGTGAAGCGCTGGGCGCTCCAGGTGCCGTACACTTTCAGCATGCCGGCCTGCCCAGTGCGGTGGCTGAGCTTCAGGGAGCCGCTACCGCCGCGGGGCGCCTGCTCCCAACGCACGTTCTGGGGCAGCAGGCCGGTGTAAGGCGTCAGGTTGGTGTAGTCGGCCGATACAGCCAAGGAAGTACGGTCCCAACGCTTGGTGCGCGAGGCGCCCACAAACACCGACGACAACGAAATACCCGTCTGGGTTTCCTCAGCCAAATCGGTGGAATTCAGCGCCAGCACGCCCGACAGCGCCTGCCCGTATAAGGCCGAGTAGCCGCCGGTGCTGAACACCGTTCCGCGAAACAGGGTGGGCGCAAACCGGCCCCGGGCAGGCACAGCGGGTACCGAGCCAGCGTAGAAGTTTTGCACCAGCAGCCCGTCCATGTACACTTTGGTTTCGTTGGCGGCCCCGCCCCGCACGAACAGCATGCCATCCTCCCCTACTTTGGTGGTGCCGGGCAGCGTGTTGAGGGCCGCCGCCACGTCTGATAATGCGCCGGCCGTAGTTTGCACGTCGCGGGTGTTGAGGGTGGCCCCGCGCTTCTCGTCGCTGGCCTCGAAGGCCCCAGCCGTTACTACTACCGAGCCTAGGGCGTGGGGCGTGCCTTTCATTTTCAGCGGCAGCTTCACGGGCTGGCCGCTCAGCGTTACGGGTACTTCCTGGGCTTGATAGCCCAATAGGCTGAGCACCAGCGTAGCCGCGCCTGTTTGCCCCGTATCAAAGCGGAACACGCCCAACGTATCGGTGCTGGTTCCGTCGAAGGTGCCTTTGAGAAACACGTTCACGCCGGGCAGAACCTGGCCCGCCGCGTCGCGGACGGTACCGCTGAGGATAGTGGATTGAGCCAGCAGACCCGAGGCCGAGGCCAGCAGCAGGAACAGGGCGAGTAACAGACGTTTCATGGCGGTGCAGTGAAGTGATGCCCAAAAGTGGGCGGCCACCGCGGCCGTTGAAACTTGCTGTTACCGAAGCGTCGGATTAGGGGGATGAAACGTAGTGATGGTAACTACGGCGTTACTCGTGCATGAAGTAGCTGTCTGTCTCTACGCCATCATCCAGCATTTTCACGTCAACTGCGAATAAGTCACGAACAGCTTTTTCGCGCTTTCTCACCTCAATAATCTTTGCTATTTCACTAAGTGGCCTACTTAGCTTGTCGAAGTTCAGAAGCCCGTGTTGGGTTACGTATCGGACAAGCATAGTCACTTCTGGCGACGGTACTTCTTGCTCGGTCATATGCCATACAAAAGCCTGTTGCTCCTCCACGTCTTTTACAGCATATAGCACCGCCCCGTAAATTTTATTAAAATAAGCGTCTCCCCACACAAGGTCAACAGCACCCAATGCCCCCAAGAATACGCTTAGAAAAGCTTTCCGCTTATGGGCTTGCGCCATCTAGGCTTGGGGTTGCTTGTACAACATCATTATTGACTACTGCTAGCGCATATTAATTAACAACCAGCCGTTTCGACTTATCTATTTTGTTCTTTTAAGCCCGGTAGCAAAAAACCTGTCAATATAGTTCTGAGGTGGCAGAGCACTTTCACGCATCAGGGAATACACCTCCGTTTTGTTGTTAATTTTCTCGTCTACCAGCTTATACACCTCAACGTACCCCCGGTACACAAACCCAGAATCTTCGTGAGCGTACGTCAAGGCTTCTTTTTCCGCTTCGGCAATCCGCTTCAACTCTATGCTCACCCGCCTGATTCCCTCCAGCCAAGAGCCCCTACCCGTTATTGGAGTAGGTACCTGGCAAACCTTCGACGTAGCCGACAAAGCCGCACCGCGCCACCTCGTAGACACACTTACCACCTTGCGCGCGGCGGGTGGCACCGTCATCGACTCATCACCGATGTATGGGCGAGCCGAAACTGTGGTCGGCCTTACTGCGGAGGCAGTTGCCCCTGATGACTTCTTCTACGCCACCAAAGTCTGGACTCAGGGGCGAGAGGCGGGTATCCGGCAAATAGAGGACTCCTTGCGTAAGCTGCGCCGCCCCAGCCTCGACCTGATGCAAATTCATAACCTAGTGGACTGGCAAACCCACCTGGCTACGCTGCGGGAGTGGAAAGCCGCCGGCAAAATCCGCTACATCGGCCTCACGCACTACACCGATGCCATGCACGACCAACTGGCCCGGATTCTAGCCACCGAACCCGTGGATTTCGTGCAGTTCAACTACTCCATCCTCGACCGTCACGCCGAACAACGCCTCCTCCCCGCCGCGGCCGACCACGGCGTAGCAACGCTCATCAACCGGCCTTTCACCGAAGGCAGCTTGCTGGCGAAGCTACGTAGCAACGCCCTGCCGGAATGGGCCACCGAACTAGGAATAAGCACCTGGGCCGAGTTCCTCTTGAAGTTCATTGTGGCGCACCCAGCCGTGACCTGCGTGATACCCGGCACCCGCAACCCCGCCCACCTCACCGACAACTTGCAAGCCGGCGAAGGCGAGCTACCAGATGCAGCTATGCTAGAAAAAATGGCGGCCTTCATGCGTCAAATCTAGTTGGCGCAGCTAATCTTGCTTTGCTGCTAGTGAGAACGGCCGCCACACTTCAAGTTTCAGAAGCCACCCAACCGTTTGCAGAATTTGTCGTTTCTGGGCAGTAGGGGCATTTGCGCCCTATATTGTTTGCTCCTCTTCCGCCTCTTGGTTCTTACCCGTTTATGTCTGCTCCTGCCCTCCCTATTGATTTTCAAGCTCTTTTCCACCACCTTCCTGACTCCTTTTTGTTGCTTGCACCCGATGGCACCATCGTTAGCAACAGCGACCAGCATGTGGCCGTGTCGCTGCTGCCACGAGAGCAGGCGGTAGGGCGCAACATCTTCGAGGCGTATCCGTCGGCGCCAGAAAGCCAGCGGGCCCTGTTTGAGTCGCACGAGCATGTGCGCCAGCATAAACAGCCCCACACTATGCCCTTAACGCGCTACGACCTCGACCGGCCTGCCGAACTGGGCGGGGGCACCGAGGAACGGTACTGGCAAATCACGCATTACCCAATTCTTGATGCCGACGGTGAACTGCAATATATTTTGCAGCGCCCTCAGGATGTAACTCAGCAGCACTTGGCCGAACTGCGGGAAGAGGAAATGCAGCGCCAGTTATTGGATAGTCAACAGCAGGCCCGCTTCGTGCTGGAAGCCCTGCCGGTGCTTATCTGGACCTGCCAGCCCGACGGGGCGGTTACTGCCTTCAATCAACGCTGGCTCGCCTTTACGGGTCGTGCCAAAGAAGAATCGGTGGGCTGGGGTTGGGCCGAGGACATTGCCCCCGATCAGCGCGCCAACGCGGTGCAGCGCTGGCAAGCCGCCGCTGCCGCCGGCGAGGAGTTTCAGATGGAATTTCAGCTACGCCGTGCCGATGGGCAATACCGCTGGGTGCTGATCCGGTGTGTTCCACGTCGCACCGAAACGGGCAGCATCAGCCAATGGGTGGGCGGCGGCACCGACATCAACGAGCAAAAGGAACTAGTGCAGGAAATGCTGGTAGCCAACGAGCAGCAAGCCGAAATGGCCGAGCTAGCGTATCAGGCGCAGCGGCAAGCCCTCAGCCAGCGCGAAACATTTTACAACTTATTTCAGCAAGCGCCGGCGCTCATCTGCATTTTGCGCGGCCCCGGGCATACGTTCGAGTTTGTAAATCCGCTCTACCAGGACTTGTTCCGGGGCCGGCAATTGGTGGGCAAAGACGTGCTGAATGCGTTGCCAGAAGTACTTGAGCAAGGCTTTGTAGACTTGCTCGACAAGGTGTACAACACCGATGAAACGTTCTACGGCAAGGAAATTCTCATCATAGTAGACCACGGAGGCACTGGCCCGCAACGGCATTATTTTAATTTCACCTATCAACTGTTCACAGAAAACGGCCAAAAAGCAGGCATTACGGTATTTGCCTACGATGTAACCGACTTGGTGGAAGCACGCAAAGCCGTTGAAAAACGGCATGATGATGCCTCCCAAGCCTCTTCCCAGTAATTCTGGCATCCTTTTAGTGCCCCGCCGCTCCTCTATGGATATTTCTGCTCTGGACTTCCAGCAAGCCAGTATCAAGCAAGTACTTTTCAAGTCCCGGCTCCGCTCCGTGCTTTACGGGGTGCGCGAGGCCGACCCCACCCTTTTTTCGCCTGAACTTAATCCGCTGGGTCAGTGGCTAAACACCACCATCAAGCCCTACTATGGCACTCAACCCGAATTGCGCGAAATAGAGCACCTGATTCAGCAGATGCTTAGCGCCGGGCAGAGCCTCGTAGCCCAATACCAACGGGGCCGCATTGAAGAGGCTCGCGCTGGCATGGAGCAAATCAATAAGTATTCTGACAGATTGACCGAGTTGCTTCAGCAATTTGAGCGCAACTTGATACGAACCGTCTGAGTTAGTTAAGCACTTCGCTAGTAAAGCCCCAGCCAAATTGGTTGGGGCTTTTTTGTGCCGAACAGGTTTCAGAGGAGCAATGGTGTTTGTCAAGCAACGACACGCTTTCTATTTCTGAACTGATGTTGCATCCGACAATTCTATTATCATTTTCAGCTACTGGGAACGTAAAGCATACGAGCAGCAAAGTGAGTCGGCGGCGAGCAGCGGAGCAGGCAAGGCGTATTATTACCTGCGGCGGGGGCCTCCCTAAATACTTCTTATAAGGGTTAGATGATGATGAAATAACCGAACCGCAATAGCATGGGCTTTTCACAAACTGTAACTAAGTTGCCGGCGGCACGCCTAGCAGATGTGCAGAGCCCAACAGTAACGCCAACTACCACTGCTTGTTACGCAACCATCAACCCTGGAATAGGGTACTGCTTACCTAACTTAATCATCAACGCTATGAAGCCTTTCAACCACTTGTCTTCCGTTTCCCGCCGAGAGTTTATGCGCACCTTGTCGTTGGGGGCAGGGGCTACGCTGGTGGGGTCGTCGGCGCTGGGTAGTTCCATGTCGTGGCTTGATGAGGCCAGCTACGGGCCGGCCAGCTTGGAGGCCTTGCAAGCTGGCCGGCAGTTGGGCGTGGCGCTGGTAGGGCTGGGTGGCTACAGCAAGGGGCAGTTGGCCCCGGCTTTGCAGCAAACCAAGCTGTGCAAGCTAGCCGGCATCGTGACGGGCACCCCCAGCAAAGCCGCGCAGTGGAAGCAGCAATACAGCATCCCCGACCAAAACATCTACGACTACAAAACCTTCGACCGGATAGCCGACAACCCGGCCATCGACATCATTTACATTGTGCTGCCGGTGGGCTTGCACGCCGAGTATGTGGAGCGCGCCGCCAAGGCCGGCAAGCACGTTATCTGCGAGAAACCTATGGCCACTTCTGCCGCCGACTGCCGCCGTATGATAACGGCCATGCAGAAAGCGGGCAAGAAGTTCAGCATCGGCTACCGGCTGCACTTCGAGCCGCACAACCGCGAAATGATGCGCTTGGGCCAGCAGCAAGTCTACGGCCCCATCAAAAGCATGAAGGCCGACAACGGCTTCCGGGCGGGCAGCAAAACGTGGCGGCAAGATAAGGAGCTGGCCGGCGGCGGACCGCTCATGGACATGGGCATTTATTGCCTGCAAGGCATTATCTACACCAAAGGCCAGTTGCCGGTATCCGTCACGGCCAAGTTTGCGCCTAACCCCGACCCAACCGGCTTGTTCAACGAGGTAGAGGCGGGCGTGAACTGGCAGATGCAGTTTGCCGACGGAGTAGTGGCCGACTGCCGCACCAGCTACGCCGAAAACATGAGCGGCCTGCTTCGCGCTGATGCCGCTAAAGGCTGGATGGAATTGGAGCCGGCTTTCGGCTACGGCGGCTTGCAGGGTCGCACTAGCCAGGGCCCCATGAACATCGAAAACGTGCCCCAGCAGGCCCGCCAGATGGACGACTTCGCCGACTGCATCCTCAACAACAAGCCTACCCGCGTACCCGGCGAAATGGGTCTGCGCGACATGCAAATTATTGAGGCCATTTACCGAGCCGCCGCTACTGGCCAAAAGGTATCCACAAAAGACGTGGTAGCGGTACTCGATAAAGTAGGCAGCCGGTAGTTTCGTTAAACGCACCAACAAAAAAGCCCCACCCTGTACAGGGTGGGGCTTTTTTGTTGACAGGCCTACACTTAGTCGGCGTTGCCGGTAGCACCGTCGTCGGTGAATTCGCCGTTGTTGTTGGGATTATGCATCGTCGATTCGGCTACCTCATTGGTGAGGGCTACGTCCACGTTGTCGGCGGCACTCTTACCGTGGGCATTGGCCCCGATTTTTTTGCCGGGAATTTTCTTGCCAGCGAAAGGCCAGGTGCCTTTGTTGTAGCTATAGTAGGCAGCTCCTGCGGCCACGGCTGCCAACGAGGCGCCTACAATGGCGGCCGTGTTTGGTTTCTTGCTGATTTTCTTCTTGGTGGTGCTTGTTTGCTTGCTCATCGTAGAAAGTTCTGATGGTGAATGCACCTACTGAAACAGCAGGCACTTGCAACAGCTGTCTATTACGCACGCGGCACCATTTTGGTGGCCGTGGCGCTACATTTCACGCTATTGCCGAGGTGGCACCGGGTAGGCCTTGAACATATCGGCAATACCTTCATCAATACGGGCGGCCAGCTTTTCGGGGTCTTTGGAAAGGGCACTGGCGGCTATCCCCTGCCAGATTTGCTCGTTGCGGGCAGCATCTACTATGTCCACCGTAGCGGTGCCTTCCCGGTACGAGCCAACCGGCACTTCCTGGCTTTGCCAGTGGTAGTTGCGCTGCCCAATGTAGCGCGGTGCGTCCCAGATATTGGTTTCCCGGGTTTGCACCTTATTCTGCGTTACTACCCCAATGTTCACCCACAAGTCAGGCTTGTCGGCGCGTTGGTAGCCACGCTGCTCCAGTTGCCGCGCCACGGCTTGCTTGAGTTGTTCGACGTTGGCGCTACTGCCCCGAAATATATCTTCGTTGCGCGCCGTCACGTCCATGAAATTATAGGTTTTGTAAGCCCGGAAGTTTACGCCCGGCATCTGGGTAGTGGACTCCACCCGCACCGGCGAACAGGCCACAAAAGCTAGTAAGGAAGCAAGAAGCAGCGTTTTCATAGAATCAGAGAGAAGGTGTACATCAAGGTTCAAACGGGGTGTAACCAGAGGTCAGCGGCGCCGCTTTGCCTTACGAAAACCCTAGCACCGGATGCGGCTGATACAGCTCCTCCAGGCGCTTGATTTCCTCACCCGACAATTTCACTCCCACAGCGGCCACGGCATCCTCTAGATGGCCGGGCTTACTGGCTCCCACAATCGGGCTGGTGATAACCGATTTGGAGAGCATCCAGGCCAAGGCTATCTGCGCGTTGGGCAGGCCCCGCTCCTGGGCTATTTCCGTTACCCGGTCGGCTACGGCAAAATCGTCGTCGCGGCCGTAGAGGCTTTTGCCGAAAGCGTCGGTTTTGGCCCGCTCGGTTTCGTTGCGCTCTTTGCCGCGCCCGCCCGTAAGCAGCCCCCGCGCCAGCGGCGACCAAGGAATCACACCAATATTCTGGTCTTGGCACAGCGGCAGCATTTCGCGCTCCTCCTCGCGGTACACCAGGTTGTAGTGCGGCTGCATGCTCACGAAGCGGGTCCAGTTGTGCTTGTCGGCCAGGTACAGGGCTTGCGCAAACTGCCAGGCAAACATCGACGAAGCGCCGATGTAGCGGGCCTTACCAGCCTTCACCACGTCGTGGAGGGCTTCCAAGGTTTCCTCAATCGGCGTATCGTAGTCCCAGCGGTGAATCTGGTAGAGGTCCACGTAGTCGGTGCCGAGACGGCGCAGGCTGGCATCAATGGCACTCATGATGTGCTTGCGCGAAAGGCCTTTTTGGTTGGGGCCGGGGCCCATGGGGTTGTACACTTTGGTAGCCAGCACGATTTCGTCGCGTTTGGCGAAGTCGCGCAGGGCACGGCCCACCACTTCCTCGCTGGCGCCGTTGGAGTACACGTCGGCAGTGTCAAAGAAATTGATACCTAGCTCTAGGGCTTGCTTGATGAATGGGCGGCTTTGCTCTTCCTCAAGAGCCCAAGGCCAGCGCTCAGTGGGCGTGCCGTAGGTCATGGTGCCCAAGCAAATGCGGGAAACTTTGAGGCCCGTGGCCCCCAAGCGGATATAGTCCATGTGGTTGGTAGTTGCAGCCAGTATAAACGGCTTGGTGTCGGAAAGAAGTTATACGCAGCAGTAGCCATAAGTGCTGTGGTTGAGGTTGCTGTGTCAGCGTAATTCAGGGCACTGACAGGCATAATTTTAGGGCTATTTGTGTGCTTTAATGTTGGGTTTACTATCTTCAACACAACAATTTTTCACACGTATATATTTGCTTTATGCCTTTGTTTAATCCTACTTCCAGTGTGACCGAAGGTGACCGGCTGGTGTTAGGTCAACTGAAATCAGGGTGGCTCTATCTAATGCTTATTCCGGCGCTGTGGTGGGGCTGGTCGTCGTTGTCGTTGGAGCGCAGTCTAGCATCTATTGCCCTAACGATTTTCTCGGTTGGGCTGGGCCATTCCATTGGATTGCACCGTGGTATCATTCACCGGGCGTACCGCTGCTCTCGGTTTACTAGAGGATTCTTGGCGTATTGCTTTGTGCACTCCGGCCTGGGCGGTCCTCTCTCTTGGATTCGGGTACACTACTTCCGCGACTATTGGCAGAACCGCCCCGACTGCCCGCCTTATTTCCGCTACGATCATTCGGCGCTACAGGACTATGGCTGGAACCTGCACCTAACCCTGCTACCCGCCGACGAAAGCCGCTACGCCATTCCTGATGAAGACCTGCACGACCCTTGGCTGGTTTTTCTGCAAAACACCTGGTACTGGCACGTTTTGGGCGCAGCTGGCCTAATCTGGGCGTTCTTCAGCTTCGAGGCCATGATTGTGTGTGTTTGCCTGCGCATCAGCGTTACCATTTTAGGGCATTGGTTTGTGGGCTTTATCTCGCATAAATACGGTTACGCCCGCTACGACATCGACGAAGCGGCGGAACATGGCTACAACAATTTTGTACTGGGCGCGCTGTCGTTCGGCGAAGGGTTTCACAACAATCACCACGCTCACCCTAGCTCTGCCAAAATGGGCACCGAGTGGTATGAGCTGGATTTGGGCTGGCACCTCATTACCGTTTTGCGGCGGTTAGGCCTGGTGTGGGATGTGCAAGTAGCCGGCCAAACCAACACCCAAAAGCCCCAAGCCAAAGCGCGGGCTTATCGCTGGCGGTGGCCTTGGCAGGATTAAGTGGTTTCTTGATCCACGTTGTTTTTGCCAGAACTAGGCTGGCGGGCTCAGATTCATTCTGCGCCCGCCAGCCTTTGTTATTCACAGAATTCAGTTGGCGGCCACCATCTTTGCAGCTGTATTCACCTCACTCCTGCCCATGACGCTCACCTGGATTACTAAGCCCTTCGAGGCCCTTACGCTTACCGAGCTGTACGCTCTGCTCCAGCTCCGCGCCGAAGTATTTGTGGTGGAGCAGAGTTGCGCGTTTCAGGACCTTGATGGGCAGGACCAAGCCGCCACGCACCTGCTGGGCTACACCGAAGCCGGCGAGCTGGCGGCTTACACCCGCCTGTTCGAGGCCGGCATCAGCTACCCCGAGGCCAGCATCGGGCGGGTGGTTACCAGCCCGAAATTCCGGCGCTACGGTCTGGGCCGGGCCCTCATGGAGCAGTCGATTAAAGCCATAGAAACCCTGTTCGGCCCCCAGCCCATCCAAATTGGGGCGCAGCACTACCTCAAGGAGTTTTACGAAAGCTTCGGGTTTCGGCAGCACGACGAAGGCTACCTCGAAGACGGCATCCCGCACATCCACATGACTCGACACTAACGCAACAGGGCCCGGCAATTGCCGGGCCCTGTTGCGTTAGTGTAACAGTACGAAGAGGTGGGGCGGCGTTATTCGCCCACTGGCTTGGACATGGCAATGACTACGGCGCCAATTACCATCAGGCCCGCGCCGAGCATCACCTGCCAGCTTATTTTCTCTTTCAGGAACACGGCGGCCAGCACAATAGCAAACACCAACGACACCTTATCGAGCGGCGACACGCGGGAAGCGTTGCCCAGCGCCAGCGCCCGAAACGAGAGCAGCGACGACACGCAGGTAATTACGCCGGCGGCCACCAGAAATGCCCAGCTGCGCCCATCAATGGCCGCTACGTTGGGCAAGTTGCCTTGCCACGCCACCACGCTCCAGGCTACCAGTACAATCAGAATGGATTGCACGGCAAAGGCTAGGCTGGAATCTACATTTTTGATGCCCGCCTTCGATAACGTGACGACTATCGCCGCCGACAAAGCGGCCAGTAAGGAAAAAACTATCCACATAGAGCGTATTTGAGTGCTGTTTGGCTACTGCAAGAACAAACCAACCTTACGGCAGGGTGTTTGGCGTACGGGTCACCCCCTACAAGGTTGTTGGCAGGCTCGCATCCTAGAATTTGCTACTCTAGCTTCAAGAACACGCTTATTTCCACCAGGATGCACTGCACTTCAGTTAACTGAAAACGGTAGCTACATCGTTCAACTACCAAGGGACGCAGCACTTTCCGGGTGGTTACTTTGGGCCCTGCCACTCCGCTAGTGCGGCTTGGTGCTCTTGGTACACCCGGTCCAGTAGGGCCGCGCTGGGGTCGGTGCCGAGGTAGATGGTGGTGCCCAGTTCGCGGGCGTAGGGGTTGGTGATTTCGCCTACTTTTTGCAGAGTGCGAAAGTATGGCACCAGCTCCGAGGGGTTACCTTCCCCAACGAGCAGCAAGTGGCGGTAGGGCTGCGCAGGGCGCGGCGGAAACCAAAACAAGTAGCTGCCATTGAAACTGTGCGCGGCGGGCAGCGGCCGGTGGCGGTTGTAGTAATTGATGGCGCCCGCCTGCCCGTAATTGTCGCACTTGATAAGGGTGAACTGGCGGGTGGAATTGGGCAGGTGCTGGTAGGCCTGCCAGGTTTTGTCGGCCAGTTCCTGCCAACCCACCATGTCGGCGTAGTCTTGGGGCAAAGGGTGATTTTGGCCGTCTTCCCAGCGCAGAATACCCAGGCTTTGGTACTGCGGACCAATGCGCTGCATGTGCGCCGGTGGATAGAGCGTGAACAGAAACGGCAGCACCGGCAGAATCAGGAGCACGGGCACCGCCAGCAGTATCGGCCGCGCCACCACGCCCCACCGGAACCGCGCCAACTGCGGCTCCAACCACACGGCCCCAAACGAGAGCAGCACCGGGTAGTAGCCCAACGCGTAGTAGCTTTTGCCGTGCAACACGGTCAGAATCAGTAGCCCTGCCAGGTAGATAAACCCCACCACACGGTACGTCCGAAACGGTTGGTAAAACAGCAACGCCAGCAAACCCGGCACCCAAATCCACACCGCCGGAAAGCACATCAGCAACTGGTCTTTCCAGAAGTCGGCAACTGATACGTGCACCAGCTGCGACTCTTTCAGCAAGGCCATGTGGTGCAGAAACGGCACGCCGTGCGCCAACTGCCACAGCATATTGGGCAGCCACAGCAGCAACGCCAGCACGGCGGCGCCCCACCAATGACGGGTAAGCAGCAGGCGACGCTGGGGCGTCAAGAGCAACGAAGCCAGCAGCGCCCCCACAAAAAAGAACGTAGTGTACTTGTTCAGGGCTCCTACTCCCAGCAGTACACCCAAGGCGTAGAGGTAGCGGGGCTCGCTGGTTTGCAGGTGGCGCACCAGCGCGTACACGGCCCCGGTGAAAGCCAGCACCTCAAACGAGTTAGGTTGAAACAGAAAGTTGAGCCGCGCATACGCCGATACCACGTAGCCGATGCCCGCCAGCGCCACTGCAAACCAGCCGCCTCCCACCCGTTGCGCCAGCCGGGCCACCAGGTACACCGTAATGCTACCCCACAAAATTGGCCAGAGCTTCACCCAGAACCAGCCCCCACCCAGCGCCAGTGTCAACCAGCTTTGCACAGCCGTGAGCGGCGGTACCTCCAAGTAGCCCCAGGCAAGGTGGTGACCATAGTTGAGGTAGAGGTATTCGTCGCGGTGCAGCTCGTAGGCCCGGCTAGCCAATAAGTAACTACAAGCAAATTTGAGGGTAGCCAGCAGCAGCGGTAAAAGGCGAGAGGGTTTCATGCCTTTAATATAGACGACTCCGCATAAAGCAGTTTGCCGATCTACTATTACCCGAACCGTACCTTGCGCAACTGCCGCTTACACCTCGGGCAGCCGAATGGTGGCCAGGTATTCACGCAAGCCGCCGGAGTGCTGAAACAGGTGAATAAAGAGGATGTGGTCTTCGTCGTGGACGCGCCATTCCTCGGCGTAAAAATCACCCAGCGCATAGAGGCGCAACCGAAAACTGTCTTCGCGCCGCTCCACCAAAAAATGCCCTTGCTTCCGCAGCAGGTCGGCTTGTTGGCCCATTGGGAGCTTCTTGAAGGCAAGCAAGTTCATGCGGTGTACTGGTGGTAGTATGAGCTGGTGCAGCAGCGCATGGATGGCAGTGAAAAGGCAGGTTTGCTGTTCAACCTGCGCATATTGCGCTGCCAGAACGACAAACTCCCCATTTTACAAGTTCGCAATTTCACTGTTTTTAATGAAGACACTCCGCTTTCCGCACCCGCTGGTTTTGATGCTGGGCTTTATCCTGCTGGCCTGTGTGCTGAGCTACGTGCTGCCCGCGGGCGTGTTTGAACGCCACCCTGACGCCGCCACCGGGCGCGACGTAGTAGTGGCCGGCTCCTACCACCGCGTGCCCGCCTCGCCGGTTAGCCCGCTGCAAGCCCTAGTGGATATTCCGAAGGGCCTGGTGGATGCGGCTTCGGTTATCTTTCTGGTGTTTGTGGCGGGCGGCGCTTTTACCGTGGTAGACCATACCGGCGCCCTGCGGCACGGCGTAGACTGGCTGCTGGCGCGGTTTCGGGGGCGCGAGGCCGTGGTGATTCCCATTGTATCGGTACTGTTTGCTACTATGGGGGCGCTGGAAAACATGCAAGAGGAAATCATTCCGCTGATTCCGGTGCTGCTGGTACTGATGCGGCGCATTGGGTACCCACCCCTTACGGCAGCGGCCGTAAGCCTGGGTTCGGCGGCGGTAGGCGCGGCATTTAGTCCGCTCAACCCCTTTCAGGTGGGCGTGGCGCAGCAACTGGCGCAGTTGCCGCTGCTGTCGGGTGGTGGGTTCCGGCTGGTATTTCTGGTGCTGGCCGTGGCCTTCTGGATTGCTGGCACCCTGCGCTACGCCACGCGCCACCGCGTAGCCCCGGAAACCGACGAGCCGACCTCCGAAACCGCCCACGGCGCGCGGCGCAGCCTAGTGCTGGCCTTGCTGCTGGTTACGTTTTCGGTGTTTGGCTACGGGGTGCTCAAGCTGGGCTGGAACTTCGAGCAAATGGGGGCACTGTTCCTAGGTTTGGGCCTGGCAGCCGGCTTCATCGGGGGCCTAGGTTTGACGGGTACCGCCGAGAGCTTCATCAGCGGCTGCCGCGACATGACCTTTTCGGCTCTTCTCATCGGGTTTGCCCGCGCCATCTTCGTGGTGCTGGAGCAGGGCCAGATTGTCGATACCGTGGTCAACAGCTTGTCGGCGCCGCTGGCCGGGCTACCGGTTACGCTCTCGGCGCTGGGTATGCTGGGGCTGCATACGGCTCTGCACCTGCCGGTGCCCAGCGTGAGCGGCCAGGCCGTACTAACTATGCCGCTACTGGTACCCCTCTCCGACCTCATCGGCCTCTCGCGGCAGGTAACGGTGCTAGCCTACCAGTACGGCGCGGGCCTCTGCGAGCTAATCACGCCCACCAACGGCGCCCTCATGGCCATCGTGGCAGTGTGTGGCGTCCGGTTCGATGCGTGGTGGAAATTCGTGCTGCCTTTATACCTGGGCTTGGTTCTGCTCGGCATCACCGCCATCATCACCGGCATTTTGGTGGGCCTTTAAGGCGAGTAATTGAGCAGCGGAGTAGCTGAGCAATCCTTCCAAATTAATTTAATGAGGCAGAAAACCACTCAGTTACTCCACTACTTAATTGCTCATCCGTAGCTCGTTCCCTTCAAAGATGCGGGGGAGCTTACGCTTGCGCTCCACTATCTGGTAGCGGGCGGTGGCGCTGGGTTCGTCCCAATACACGTCGGAAACCAGGCCCTGGTGGGCGGGTTGGCCAGGGGCCGGGCTTACTTCTTCCACCAAGTCGCCGAAGCTGAAGGTGGGCTTGTCGTATAGCTCTTTGAACAGTTCGCCGCTGACTTTGAACTGCTGCTCGTCGTAGCGCAGCAAAATCCAGTCGTCGTTTTCGTCGATTTTCTCGAACAGCTTACCCACCGGTTCCAGCCACTCAAACGAGCGGCGGTTGGCGGGATGAATGTAGCGGAAGCCATAGTCGGGCGTCCAGGAATACAGGCCGTAGGTAACTGGTTTCGGGCGGGGCACAGGAAAAAAGTAACGGAGTGAGGGAGTGACGAAGTAAGCGTAGGAATTGGTAAACACCGTTTCAAAGGTAAAAACTCCCATCTGCTCCCCTTATTCCTGCATTTGCGAGGTGGCTTGTCATTGGGCTGAAATCAGGGTTTATACGGAAGGCTTTCCGTCTTAACCCTGGCAACGTGCCTGCATAGGCTAGCGTTTAGCCTTATAACCAAATGGGGAGTAGAGCACGATGACGAAGGAAGATATTCACTTAGGCGACTGGCAGCGCCTGCTGTTCGGCGACACGCCGGGCGTATTTGCGTGGG
The DNA here is from genome assembly GCF_000420705.1 of Hymenobacter norwichensis DSM 15439. Classification (GTDB taxonomy): domain Bacteria; phylum Bacteroidota; class Bacteroidia; order Cytophagales; family Hymenobacteraceae; genus Hymenobacter; species Hymenobacter norwichensis. The sequence continues at coordinate 63,889 of NZ_ATVL01000012.1, read as the reverse complement.
AAGTGGTGGTCCGTACCCTGCTGATTTACTTGTTTTTTCTGGGCATCATGCGGCTGCTGGGCAAGCGCATGAGCGCGCAGCTCACCATCACCGAGCTGGGCGTGATGATTATGCTGGGCGGCATCGTGTCGGTGGGCATGCAGATTCCGAACCGGGGGTTGCTGCCGGTGGCACTGTTGCTGCTGTGCGTGCTGTTATTTCAGCGTGGCCTCAACTGGCTGGCCCTGAAAAGCCGTCGCGTGGAGGTCACCCTCCAAGGCGACCTGACGCTGCTCGTCAAAGACGGCGTGATTCAAGTCGAGCAGTTGCGTGCTGAATCAGTTTCGCACAACGAGCTGTACGCCCAGCTGCGCGACCAGAAAATCAGGCAGTTGGGCGAAGTGCAGCGCCTGTACTTGGAAGGCGACGGCAACTTCAGCGTTTTCAAAAACGAAACGCCCCCGCCGGGCCTGAGCGTATTTCCAGCCAAAGACCAACGGATTCTGGAAATTCTTGCTACGTCCGACGAGCAGAAAGTATGCCTCTATTGCGGCCACCTAGCCCAGCCTCACGCCCACAATGGCAAGCAGTGCCCCAACTGCAGCCACGATGAATGGACTACCGCAGTGCAGTGAAATAGTGAGCTGGTGAGTTTCACGTTCTACCCCGCACCTTATGCGCAAGTACCCTCATTGTGCAACCGCCACTCTTGGGCAAGCCAGTAGGCAAAAGCGGGTGTCCTTCCGAGCTTGTCAAGGCGTCTCGCCCTGAACACAGATGCACAACCAAGCGCCGTTCTTATCCTTTTATCTTCTCATTCTTCCTCTCTATTCTATGTCTGATTTCAAGCTGTTTGATGGTATGCGAATGCTTCTGGGGGATGTACCCTGGAGCTTTTTAGCGGAAGGTGTCATTCGGGTTTCCTTCATATACGCGCTGCTGGTGGGCTCAATGCGCCTGATGGGCAAGCGTATGGGACAGCAGCTGAGCCGCAACGAAATGGCAGCAATGGTATCGTTGGCAGCGGCGGGCGGCGTGGCCGTACTGGCCCCTGACCGAGGGCTACTGCCGCCGCTGGTAGTGGCCAGTATTCTAGTAGTAGGGCAGCGCCTGATAGCACGGGCCACTATGCGCAACAGCCGCTTCGAGCAACTTTCCCAAGGAGATATTGGCATTATGGTGGCCGACGGCTGCCTGCAATTCAACGACATGGCGGAGGCGGTGTTGTCGCCGGAGCGGGTGTTTGCCAAGCTGCGCAGCCAGGGAATCACCAACTTGGGGCAGGTGAAGCGGCTATACATGGAAGCCAACGGCTCGTTCACCCTCGTGGAGCAGAACCCGCCCCAGCCCGGCCTCACCCTGGCCCCCGACTGGGACCAAGACTACATCCGGCAGCAGCCCCACGTACCCGGTACATTTGCCTGCACCAAATGCGGCCATCTCACTCACGCCGACCAGCTACCGGCTACAACCTGCCCGCGCTGCCAAAACCGGAAGTGGAGCCCCGCTGTCATCACGCAGACCGCAACCCAGTAAAATAGCTCGCCCCCAGAACTTAGGAATGACACCGTTTGCTTACGGCAGCAACTGGCGCAAGGCTTCCAGGGCCTCGGCAGTTTTTTGGCGTTCCTGAGCTTCTTCGCGCTGGTCATCTGCCTCCTTATCGTCGTCGTCGGGGGCTTTGCGGTCGGTTTGCTGGGCGGGGGTAGGAATACCGTTGGCAAAGTACGTTAGCAGCTCTTCGCGGAGGGAGGGCGTGATGTGCTCGAATTTGCGCTTGTGCAGCTCCCGGAGCAGTTCCCCGTACGACTCGTCGGCGAGCTGGTAGGCGGTGGCGCGGGTGGGCTGGCCGGTGTCGAGGTTGGTGTTCAGCAGGTGCGGGTTCAGGGCAGTGGTGTCGGGCGGAAGCTGGGCGGCGAGGGCGCAAAACTGCCCCAGCACGGCCCGATAGCTGCGCCGAAATTGCTTTTCCCCGTCGGCGCTGGGCAACTCGAAGGCGTAGGTTTTCAGCGGGCCGATTTTGGGCAGCAGGTTGATAACCCGCGCCGCCAGCCGCGCCCCAAAACCGGGCTTCTCGTAGCTGGTGCCATACTCTTGCTCGAAGCGGCGGCGGTTGGTTTTGTAGAGGTACTCGCGGCGACGGGTACGGGGGCTCACCCGCCGGATTTCCTTGTGCTGACTGTGCCAGGCGGCCCGCGCCGCGGCCGGCAGCAGCTGGTTGACGGCAAACCGAAACGAGGCCACACTCACATCCACGTTCAGAAATACCTGCCCGAGTTCCAGCCCATACGTCTGCCGAAACGCCCGTTCCAGCACTGGCTTACTCACTTGAAACCCCACAGCCTTGTGGTAGTCCTGAGTGCGGTAGCGCCCAGCTGCTACCTGCACCACATCAAACGAAAACTCCAGCTCGGTATGCCGGATGGGTGCATTTTCGTAGGTAACAACAGGGCCGTATTCAGCGCGCAAATTGGGGTACACGGTGGGCATAATGCGGTTGGTACCCTCGGGGTGGCCCACGTTGTCGGCGGCATAGTGCGAGAGGGCGCCTAGGGCAAAGGCATACTCGGTGGGGGTGCGGGCCTGGCGTAGCAGGTTGCGCACAAAATCGCCACTACGGACGTAGTGCGTGAGGTTGGTAAAGAACTCGGCGCCCAGCGGGTAATAGCCCATATCCTGCAAAATGGCGCCGCCGTAAGCGTAGCTCTTGGCCTCGATAAGCTGCACCGAGTCGGTGGTGGGGTAGCGCTGGCGCAGCAGGGGCACCAGGCACCGCTCCCAGGTGGAATCAATAACGGCCTGGTGAGTAAGCACCGAGTAGGCAGCAGCCGGCGCGGCGGGCAAGGCCAGCAGCAACACCAGCAAAAGGCGAAACAGGAGAGGCATAAGACAGCGAAAACTCTCTCTCCCAACGGCGAAGCTGAACCGCGCGTTGCCGGAAATACCCTTAGCAACGTCGTTCTACCGGGGCCTCACCTCTCGGCCCCTCTCCTGTGGGAGACCAGGAATCTAACGAGGCAGCGCCGACATTCCAGCTGTTGCCGACGTGACGACTACTTGGTTATGAGCTAGTATAGTTATTTGAAAAGCAGCTCATATGTCCGCTAGCTAGCAGTTGCTTAGGCGTGAGCCGGAGCGGCTGCGCTGCTTAGTCTGGCGCCACCTGCCCTCTAGGAAAGAGGCAGGGGGCGCCAGGAAAGCCAGAAACCAACCACTAAGCGCCAACCCCAACCTTAACCGCACCTTCACAGTAAAAGACTCAACCCCAGATTTCTGGTTGACTTCCTTTCTACTTCCATGCTCGAAACCGCTCCTCCCTCTACCCCCGTGCTGCAAGTTGGCATGGGTGCTTTACCACACCCCCACGGTACCACTTTTCGCGTTTGGGCACCCGCGGCCACAGCCGTTTCGGTGGTAGGCCCCTTCAACGACTGGGATGCCAGCACGCATCCCCTCACCCACGAAGCCGATGGCTACTGGGCCGCCGACTTTGCCGACATCGAATCAGGCACCGAATATAAGTTTCAGCTGACCACGCCTACCGGCGAGTTGACCCGCAACGACCCTTACGCCCGCCAAGTAACGCACTCGGCCGGCAACTCTATCGTGCCCGACCACAGCTTCGACTGGGAAGATGACCAGTTTGAAATGCCCGCTTGGAACCAGCTAGTGATTTACGAGCTGCACGTAGGCACCTTCAACGCGCCCGACCCCACCCGGCCCGGCACCTTTCTGGATGTGATTGAAAAGCTCGGCTACCTGCGTGAGCTAGGCATAAATGCCATTGAGATTATGCCGCCCACTGAGTTTCCGGGCGGCCGCAGCTGGGGTTACAATCCCTCCCACCCCTTTGCCTTGGAAACCGAGTACGGTGGCCCACAGGCGTTCAAGCAGCTGGTGAAGGAAGCTCACCGCCACGGCATTGCCGTAATTCTGGATGTGGTGTACAACCACTTCGGCCCCGGCGACTTGGACCTCTGGCAGTTTGATGGCTGGCAGGAAAATGACGGCGGCGGCATCTACTTCTACAACGACTGGCGCGCCGAAACCCCCTGGGGCCACAACCGCCCCGACTACGGCCGCGACGCCGTGCGGGCTTACATCCGCGACAATGCCTTAATGTGGCTGGAAGAGTACCGCGTGGACGGCCTGCGTTGCGACTCCATTTCGCACATCCGCAACGTGGATGGTTCCTCCGACCCCTCCCGCGACCTGCCTGAAGGCTGGAGTTTGATGAAGTGGATCAACGAGGAAGTGCACCAGCACATGCCTTGGAAAATCATGATTGCCGAGGATTTGCAAGGCAACGAGTACATCACGCGCCGTCCCGAAGAAGGCGGCCAGGGCTTCTCTACGCAGTGGGACGCAGCCTTCGTCAATATTGTGCGCGACGCCCTCACCACCCCTTCCGACGACGACCGGGACTTGCAGAAAGTGGCCGAAACCATTACTAGCAAGTACAACGGCGACGCTTTCCAGCGGGTTATTTACACCGAGAGCCACGACGAGGTAGCCAACGGCAAGCAGCGAGTGGCCGAGGAAATTATGCCTGGCCAGGCCGACCATTGGTTTTCCAAGAAACGCTCCACCCTAGGTGCCGCGCTGGTATTCACTTCGCCGGGTGTGCCCATGATGTTTCAGGGCCAGGAAATGCTAGCCGCTGGCCACTTCTCCGACGACCAGCCCCTGGAATGGGAGCACACTGAGCAGCGCCCTGGCCTCGTGCGCATGTACCACGACCTGATTGCGTTGCGCCGCAATTTCGACGGCCATACCCGCGGCCTCAGCGGCCAGCATACCGAAGTGCACCACCTCAACAACGACGCTAAGGTGCTGGCCTTCATCCGCCGCGACCAGTCGGGCCCCGGCGACACCACCGTGGTAGTAGCCAACTTCGCCAACCGTGCCCACGATGCCTACACCATTGGCTTGCCCCGCGGCGGCAACTGGCGCGTGCGCTTCAATTCCGATTGGGAAGGCTACGACCAAGAGTTTGGCAACTTCGACAGCCTCGACACTCACGCCGAGGAAGGCATCTACGACGACCAGGCCTTCCACGCTTCGTTCGGGCTGGCCCCCTACTCGGTACTGATTATATCGCAGGAGCCGGGATAAACCGGTATAACGATTCCCGCCGAAGGCGCAGAAGGAGCGCAGAAGTGGCAGATCGTTCTGCCACTTCTGCGCTCCTTCTGCGCCTTCGGCGGGCTAAATCCGTTGGGTTTTGGCTGCTAATCATATCGCTATTTTCTTGCGCGCCCACGAAACCCTGCTTTTTATATCGGGTACATGCTATAAGCAGGCTAGGTAAACGCCGCCAGAAACCTATCTTGCCGCTCTCCCACCAAGCATCCACTGTATGCAAGTTCCTTCCTCTGCTCCCGCTCCTGTTGCTCCCAATGCGCTACTCGTTGAAGTAGCCTGGGAAGTTTGCAACCAGGTGGGCGGTATTTACACGGTTATCCGCAGCAAAGTACCAGCCACCATGCAAGGCTGGGACGACCGGTACTGCCTGCTCGGCCCCTACTTTCCAAAGCAGGCCCAAGGCGAGTTTGAAGCCTACGACGACTATCAGCTCAGCACCCTCTCCGACCCGTTTGCCCGCGCCGTGCGCCGCATGCGTCAACTCGGCTACGATGTTTGCTTAGGCGTGTGGCTGGTAACGGGCCGCCCGCGCACCGTACTGCTCAACCCCTACCAGGCCTACCCAATGCTGGGCCAAATCAAGTACGACCTCTGGGACCACCACCGCATTCCGTCGCCCGACAACGACGATTTGCTGCACCAGGTGGAGGCGTTTGGGTATTTGAGCAAGATATTCCTGCAAGTGCTGGCCGAGGAGAAAGACGCCGAGCAGCAGGTAGTGGCGCATTTCCATGAGTGGATGACCGGCGTGGCCATTCCGGCTTTGCGCCGCGAGCAAACGCCGGTGCATCTGGTGTTCACCACTCACGCCACGCTACTGGGCCGCTACCTGGCCATGAACGACCCCAATTTCTACGATCACCTCATGCAAGTGGACTGGCTGCCCGAGGCCAAGCACTTCAACATCGAGCCGGCCGTAACGATTGAGCGGGCCGCGGCCCACGGAGCCCACGTGTTTACCACCGTGAGCGAGTTGACCGTGCGGGAGTGCATTTACCTGCTGGACCGGATTCCGGATGCCGTACTGCCCAACGGCCTCAACATCGAGCGGTTTGTAGCGCTGCATGAGTTCCAGAACCTGCACCAGCAATACAAGAGCAAGATCCACGAGTTTGTGATGGCGCACTTCTTCCAGAGCTACTCCTTTGACCTGGACAAGACGCTGTACCTATTCACGAGCGGCCGTTACGAGTACCACAACAAAGGCTTCGACCTGACCCTAGAAGCCTTGGCTCGGCTCAACTACCGCTTGCAGCAAAGCGGACTGGAAGGCAACGTGGTCATGTTCTTCATCACCAAGCGCCCATTCACCAGCATCAACCCGCTGATTCTGCAAAACCGCGCTATTCTGGATGAGGTGCAGGAAACCTGCGAGGCCATTGAGCGGCAAGTGGGTGAGAAGCTCTTCTACGCCGCTGCTGCCTCCACCGACCACCGCCTGCCCGACCTCAGTGCCATGGTAGACGATTACTGGAAGCTGCGCTACCGCCGTACGCTGCAAAGCTGGAAAACCAACAGCCTGCCCTCCGTCATCACCCACAACCTAGTCGACGACCAGAAAGATGACATCCTGAACTTTGTGCGCAAAGCCGGCCTCATCAACCACCAGCACGACCGGGTGAAAATCGTCTACCATCCTGATTTCGTGTCGCCAACTTCGCCCTTGTTTGGCATGGAGTACGGGCAGTTTGTGCGGGGCTGCCACCTGGGTGTGTTCCCAAGCTACTACGAGCCCTGGGGCTACACCCCACTGGAGTGCGTGGCCCGCGGCGTACCGGCTATCACCAGCGACCTTTCCGGCTTCGGCGACTACGTGATGCAAAACGTAGACGCCCACGAAGACAAAGGCATTTACGTGGTGCAGCGCCAGGAAAAGAGCTTCGACGAATCGGCCGAGGAGCTGACCGAAATGATGTGGAACTTCGTGCTACTCACGCGCCGCGAGCGAATCATGCAGCGCAACAACGTGGAAAGCAACGCCGAAATCTTCGACTGGAAAAACCTTCGCATCTACTACGACCGGGCTTACACGCTGGCTCTAGAGCGGCAGTAATCATCCTTCCACAGCCACTATCAAGTGGAGACGTGCCGTGTTGCGCCTCCGCTTGATAGTGGTTTCGTTTATAAAGCAACTCAAAGCGTTGCGTTTCTGAATTTATTACCACTGCTCGTTTTGCCCAAGAAGTACCTTCCTGCTTTGCTGCTTACGGCCGTTGCTTTTACCGTAACGGCGCACGAATTCTGGCTGTTGCCACCGCAGTTCTTTGTTACGCCCGGCACCACGGTTAACCTTCGGCTTTTCGTGGGTGAAAACTTCACGGGTGAGCGGTGGGCCGGTAAAAGCAACCGTATTACCCGTTTTGTGCACTATGCCCCGACGGGTGCTCACGACCTGCGCGCCACCGCTACCGCCGCCGACACACTGCACCCAACTGTAACGTTCAGCCAGCCGGGCACTCACATGGTAGCGTTGGCCACCAACAATGCGACTATCACACTAGAGGCCGAGAAATTCAACACCTACCTCAAGGAAGAAGGCCTCGATTACATTCTGCTGCAACGCCAGCAAAGCCAGGCCCTCGGTAAGCCAGGCCGCGAAGCGTACAGCCGCTGCGCCAAAACGCTGGTGCAGGTAGGCCCTTACACCTCCGCCGACACGTCTCGCGCTTGGAGCCGGCCCGTGGGCTTACCTCTAGACCTGGTACCCGAGCAAAATCCGTATGCGCTACGCCCCGGCAACTCCCTTACGGTGCGGGTGCTGGCTGATGGGCAGCCCAAAGCCGGGCAACTCGTACAGGTGTGGCAGCGTAGTCCTAATCAACCTGTAAAAATTACCAAGCTTTACAGCAACCAAAACGGCCGTGTGCTGTTTCGTTTAAATACCGCCGGGCAGTACATGCTCAGTACTGTGCGCATGGTGCCCGCCCGCCTGCCCGATGCAGATTGGCAAAGCACCTGGAGCACTCTTACGTTCGGTTTCAAGGGCAATTCCAGCCGTTGAAGCGGCCTTCTAAAGTCACTGATGTTGGGACCCAAACACAGGGCCAACGAACATTTTTTTGTTACCTTCGCAACTCCCTAAACCCCGAACCACCGACGGCATGAAGTACTCGATTGATAAAAAGGAAACCTACACCATAATCACGATTGACGAGAAGAAGCTCGATACCACCGTAGCGCCCGATCTGAAATCGGAATTTGTAAAGCTGAATGCCGAAGGAATCAATAATCTGATTCTGGACCTGACCAACGTAAAATACACCGATTCGTCGGGGCTTAGCTCTATCCTGATTGCCAACCGCTTGTGCAACTCTACGGGTGGTTTGTTGGTACTGACCGGTTTGCAGGACCACGTAATGAAGCTTATCACCATCAGCAAACTGGAGTCGGTGTTGCACATTCTGCCCACCGTGGAAGAAGGCATTGACCGGATTTTCCTGCACGCCATCGAGCGGGACCTGACCAGCAAAGAATAGCTTTCGTAGTAGCTGTTAGCTGTTGGCTGTTAGCTGTTAGTCTTCATGCTGACAGCTACCAGCCAGCAGCTTTTTCTTTTTGCGTTGTTTGAGGGCATGCTGGCTTCGGTGCCCTTTTTTATATCATCAACAAAAGGCCAGCAGCCAGCAGCTGTCAGCTAATAGCTTGTAGTTTGGAGTTCGAGCTGAAAATTCTGGGTAGCGCGTCGGCCACGCCATTTCTCGACCGGCACCACACGGCGCAAGTCCTGACTGTGGGCAACGCGCAGTACCTGATTGACTGCGGGGAAGGCACCCAGCGCCGCCTCATGGAACACAAGCTGCGGCACCAGCGCATCGGTACTATTTTCATCTCCCACCTGCACGGCGACCATTATTTCGGGCTGTTTGGGTTGCTGGGCACCATGCACCTCAACGGCCGTACCGAGCCGCTGAATATTTTCGGGCCAGCTGGCCTCGATGAGGTGCTGACTATGCAATTTCGGCATTCGTTTACGCAGCTGTGCTTCGAGCTGAACTTCACGGCCGTTGATACCACGCAGCACGTGCAGGTGTATGAAGATCGGCACGTAACGGTGCACACGCTGCCCATGCGCCACCGGATTCCGTGCTGCGGTTACCTGTTTCGGGAGCAACCCCGGCGCCGGCCGCTGGTAAAGGAAAAGCTGCCCGCCAACCTCACGCCTGCCCAGCTTACTGGCCTTACTCTCGGCGAAGACGTACTCGACGAACAAGGCAACATACTGGTCCGCAACCTCGACGTGACCACCGAGCCCCGCCCGCCACGCAGCTACGCTTACTGCTCCGACACACTCTACACTGAAAGCCTCGCCGACTTGGTGCGCGGCGTAGACTTGCTGTACCACGAAGCCACTTTCCTGGAGGAAATGCGCGACCGTGCCGCTACCACGCATCATTCCACGGCCCGCCAGGCGGGGCTGCTTGCCCGCCGTGCCCAGGTGCAGCGCCTGCTCATCGGCCATTTCTCCAGCCGCTACCGCGACTTACAGCCCCTGCTTACCGAAGCCCAAACCATGTTCGAGTGGACCGATTTGGCGGTGGAAGGCCTGACGGTGAGCGTGTGAAACAACCTTTTCTAACCGTCGGGCTGCGCCGCGCTCTGTGACGCTTATACTCATTTAATTGATGAGCATGTCTCATAAGAAACAGCAGCTTTACCTAGTACTCAGCGGCATTTTTATCGTGAATGCGCTGCTCGCGGAAATTATTGGCGTCAAGATATTCTCGGTGGATGCCTTGATGGGACTGCCTGGCAACCTGACGGCCGGGGTGCTGATATGGCCGGTGGTGTTTGTGACTACCGACATCATCAACGAATACTTTGGCAGAGCCGGCGTGTTGCGCATCAGCTACCTCACGGTGGTTCTGATTCTGTTTGCCTTCCTGGTAATTTACGCTACCACCAAGCTGCCGCCGGCGGCCTTTTGGCTGGACGTCAACAAGACTGATGCGCAGGGCCGGCCCTTTAATATCGACTTCGCCTACCAAAGCATCTTCCGGCAGGGGCTGGGCATTATTGCTGGTTCCATTACGGCGTTTGGTATTGGGCAGGTGCTGGATGCCACGGTGTTTCAGGCGCTCCGGCGCGCCACTAAGGGCCGCTACGTGTGGCTGCGCGCCACCGGCTCCACGCTGGTGTCACAACTCGTCGATTCGTTTGTAGTGCTGTACGTAGCGTTCTACCTGTTCGGCAACTGGACAATGGACCAAGTGCTAAGCGTAGCTAACACCAATTACTGGTATAAATTCGCTGCTGCTATTCTGCTGACGCCAGTTCTCTACCTAGCTCATTTCCTTATCGACCGATACTTAGGCGAGGAAATAACCACAGAGCTACAACAAGAAGCTAGTGCTGATGTGAGTGTATAACTAACCCTCCCCTATTTTATGCGTCTGGTTTATACTTTATTTATAACAGCAACCATTGGCTTACTTAGCCAGAAAAGCGCTTTTGCACAGTATATAAAAGGCAGCTGCCTGTTGCAAGACGGGCGGCAGCTGAATGGTATGTTTCAACTGCGCCTAGCTACTGCGCAGTCACCGACTATTCTAGTCTACCACACCATGAAGCAGGCAGATCAGGAGTTCGAGCCTAGCCAGGTGAAGCATTGCACCATTGGCCGTCGGTCGTATACCGTAGGAGGCAATTTTGTTGCCCCAGATGACAAAGGCGGTATTCCAATAGACAACGATTTTGTAGAAGTAGTTGATACCACTGGCCGGGTGCAGCTATTTCGGTATGAATATGAGGGCTACGTAGGTGGTAATCCAGGAGACTATATCATTCCGGTTGCTCTAGCTGCAGCCTCTATGGCAGCCGGCTCCCCCATGACGTTTGTAGGCGGAGGCAGACAGTACCAGCGCACCTACATACTACTTCTGCGAGCTGGAACTGGACAGCCTCTTGTTCCTTATACTCCCGGCCCCCGGCCCGGATTATTTACTTCAGAACAAGAAAAACTTATCATGCCATCCGTAGGAGCTACCACGGCCTTTTTCTCTGAAGATACTGAATTGCAGAGGCGCATTGAAACCGGCAAAATCACGCAGGTTACGCTTCCAGCCGTAGTGCGAGCTTATAATGCTGGCGCTAAACTTAAAACCAAGAACTAACTTTTCATGTCCCGCATCCTGACCGGCATTCAAAGCACTGGCCGTCCCCATTTGGGCAACCTGCTCGGCGCCATCTTACCTGCCATTGAGCTATCGAAAAGCAGCACCAACCAGTCGCTGCTTTTTATTGCCGATTTGCACTCTCTGACCACCGTGCGCGACGCCGAAGTGCTACGCCAGAACACCTACGCTGTGGCGGCCGCGTGGCTGGCTTGCGGCTTCGATACCGAGAAGAACCTGTTCTACCGGCAATCCGATGTGCCGCAGGTGACGGAGTTGGCCTGGTACCTCTCGTGCTTTGCGCCGTATCCGATGCTGGCCAATGCCCACTCGTTCAAGGATAAATCCGACAAGCTGTCGGACGTGAATGCCGGGCTATTCACGTATCCGGTGCTGATGGCAGCCGATATTCTGCTCTATGATGCTGATTTCGTGCCGGTGGGTAAAGACCAGATTCAGCATCTGGAAATCACCCGCGACATTGCCAGCACCTTCAACAATCGCTACGGCGAAACCTTCGTGCTGCCCCAAGTGAAGGTGGACGAGCAAATCCAGACCATTCCGGGTCTCGATGGGCAGAAGATGAGCAAGAGCTACGGCAACATAATCGACATCTTTCTGGACGACAAAGCGCTGCTCAAAAACATCAAGCTGATCGTATCAGACAGCACGCCGCTGGAGGAGCCAAAGAACCCCGATACTGACACCACCTTCAAGCTGTACTCGTTGCTGGCCACGCCCGCCGAAACCGCCGACATGCGCACCCGATACTTAGCTGGCGGCTACGGCTATGGCCACGCCAAGCAGGCTTTGTTCGAGCTAATCAAGCAGCGTTTCGCCACTGAGCGGGAGCAGTTTACCTTCTATATGAACAACCTACCCGAAGTGGACGCCCGCCTCGCCGAAGGTGCCCGCAGAGCCCAAGCATACGGCACGGAGGTACTAAACAAAGTGCGCGAGAAGGTCGGGTATTTGAGAAGGTAGTCTCTTACTATAACTCCAAACGTCATGCAGAGGCGCCGCCGAAGCATCTCGCGTGTTGAACTAGGATTACTAACCTAGCATCAGCAGGCGAGATGCTTCGACGGCGCCTCTGCATGACGTTCTTGTTGTTTTGGGTTATTAATCAGTGGACAACCTGCTCGTGAGAGAAGCTGAAGCCTACTTTGCTGGGGCGGCTGACTTGCTGGTTTTCCAGCTTCTGCTTCACCGATATTTTCTGGATATCGTCGAGCGGTGGGGCAATGAGGTCGTTGTTGACGGCGGCAATCATGGCGCTTTCTACGAACAGCTTCATGCCATCAGCCGTCACCTTGTTGTCCGACATGTCGTTGTCGGGTAGCTCCAACTGCTGCACGCCTTCTAGGAAGTAATGGTTGTCGATGTTGATGAGCAGGCGGCCTACTAGGTAGCCAGGGTCGTTGAAGCGCTGATACTTGATGCTATCGGCCATGAAGTTGTAGGCCATAATATGCCCGAAAAACCGCCGCCGGAAATCATCCTCCACGTATTTGGTGGGCATCGGGCCATAGTCGTCGGGGAAGGTGACGATGTTGGAGTGCATAACGAACACCAATAGGTCGCCGGAAAACCGGATGTGAAACTCCATGTCGTTGACGGGCCGGTATTCGATGATAACCGTGGAATCAACGGGCGTGATTTTGCGGCTCAGCTCCACTACTAGCTCCTGCGTCACCTTGCGCAACAAGTCGAACGTGGACATGGTGTTGCGGTAGATGGCCTGTTTGGCCGAGGACTTCTGCTTGAGGCCATCGAAAATCTGGTCGAGGCGGTCGGCAGGGGCATCGGCGGGCGCACCGGCAGCATTGGGCGCAGCATTATCAGTGTTGGTCGAGCCAGAAGTACCCGTGGGTTGCGGGGCCCCAGGCGTACCGTCGTCGGTTTGAGTGGTGACGGGAGTGGGAGCAGTTTTCTTTTTAGCCATGCAGAAGAAGGTTGACGCACCAGGCGCTAGCTGGCACACAGTGAATACAAGCAATTCAGCTTGGGAAAGTGCTTTTACTTACGCAAAGTAGCAACTCAACAGTTGCCGTTGCATACGCATAGCTACGGCCTTTCCAGCGCAGGTGGCGCGGAAAGTTGCTCGACTGTTGGCCATTGGTTGCTGCGGAAAGCTACCGTCCGCAAGCCGGCATGCGGAAACTCGGTGGTAGCAGGCAGCAACATTTCCTGCGCCGATTCGTGACGGAAAGCCTCCCCTACCGTGCGCACGGCCCCGGCAGGTACAGCGCGCAGCTCTAACTCTTGCAACAGCATAACGCCACTAACTTCAGCTATTCTGGTGCGCAACAGCTGCTCCAATTCGGTACGGTTAGTCACACGAGCGGTATTGGTAGCAAAGCGCGCTTCTGCTGCCCACTCCGGCCGGACCAATACAGCGCACAGCTGCTGAAACTGTCGGTCGGCGCCCACAGCTAGGAGCAGCTGCACGCCATCGGCGGCCTGGTACACGGTGCCGTACGGCACAATGCTGGGGTGGCCGGAGCCCAGCGGCTGCGGGTCGTGGCCGGTAACCAGAAACGTAGCCGCTTGGTTGGCCAACGAAGCCAGGGCACTATCCAGCAACGACACCTGCACCAAAGCTCCCAGCCCGGTTTTCTCGCGCCGGTACAGAGCGGTTAGCAAGCCTTCTTTGAGTTGATGCGCGGCCAGCAAGTCGATTAGCGCTACTGGCATTTTCTGTGGTTCTGCGGTTGAGTTCGTGGCATTGAGATGCATGAAACCGGCCTCAGCTTGCAGCACGGCATCGTAGCCGGCGCGGGGGGCAGCGGGGCCGTAGCCGGTGAGGTGACCGTAGAGCAGCCGCGGGTTGAGGGCCGATAGGGTAGCGTAATCCACACCCAGCTTTTCGGCGTCGCCGGGCTTGTAGCTGGTTAGCACAATGTCGGCACGGGTGGCGAGACGGTGCACTTCGGCGCGGCCCGAGGCGGTGGTCAGGTCCAATACTACAGACTGCTTGCCCCAATTGGCGCAGCTGAAATACGCCGAAACGGTGGTATCGGGCGCTTCAGCCGAAGTGCGCCAGGAACGGGTGACGTCGCCGGCTGGGGCTTCCACTTTCAGCACCTCTGCCCCTAGCTCGGCAAAGAACTGCCCTACCTGCGGCCCCGCCAGCACCGAGGCCAACTCCAGCACGAACAGGCCGTGGAAGGGTAAACTACCGCTGGCTTTTTGCATTGCTGTTGGTTTCCTTTTCGGTTTTCACGTGCTCATAAATTTCCAGGGCATACCGGATGCACGTTTCCAATACTTCTTTAAAATCAGTGCCCGTACAACCCGCCAAGCGACCATATTCATCCCGAAGCTCCACCTGATACACCCCATTGGAAACCTCATTCACCCCTGCTTTCCACCCTAGTGGTACTTCTATTCCACAATACGTTCTCATCCCAAGCGAATTGACACCTGATTGTTGGCAATATGTCACAACGTGCCCAACCGCACAAACACTGGAAACGTTACCTCCCGCTCCTGGGCGCCCCAAAGCTGCGTTAGCTCGTCGGCAACTAGCAGCACCGGGTCTTGGCCGTGCTGCTTTTCGTACTTCACCACGCTCGACCACGTGCGCAGGTAGTTCAGAAACCACTCCGCCGACCACTGCCGCCGCACCTCGAACCGGGCGTACTGCACCGCCCCAAACGGAAACGAAATCCGGGCGTACTCGTCATCAATATGCCAGCGGTTTTCATCCCAGTAGGGCCGCATGGTTTCGGCGTAGAACTGCCGGATGAGGGGGTCGAGGGTTTCGTGCACTTGCACCAAGCCGTAGCCCCACTCGGCCACCGTAGCACCGGGCCGGGAAACGCGGCGCACTTCTTGGTTAAAAGCGTCAGCTTCAAACCAATGTACGGCTTGCCCTACGGTTATCAGGTCCACGGAAGCGGCCGGAAAAGGCGTGTGCTCGGCCGGCGAAACTTGGTAAGTGATGTTGGGCCGTTGCGGAGCCTGGGCCAGTTGAGCTTCACTGATATCGGTGGCATCAACGTGCTGGAAATGCTTGGCCAGCGCCACGGCCACTTGCCCGTTGCCGGTGGCACAGTCCCAGGCTCGTTGCCGCTGCGGCGTGTGGGTTAGCAGAAATTCGTACAGCTCCGTTGGGTAGTCGATGCGGTAACGGGCGTATTGGGCGGCTTGGGCGGAAAAACGGTCGAGCATGAGGCGGGGGCTACTTGATAGTGGCTGCTTGTTGGAAGCAAGTGCCGGCAGCAGCTACTACAAACGAGAGACTACCGATATTGGACCATCTCAAAGACCAGATTGATTGACAGCGGTTAGTATTCAGCAGTCAATCATCACCAACCAGCCCTCACTCCCCATGACTCCTATCCAAACTGGCTTACTCGCTTACGGCATGTCGGGGCGCATATTTCACGCGCCGTTTCTGGAGGCCCACCCGGCTTTCACCCTCCGCGCCGTAGTGGAACGCAGCCGCAAGCAGATGCAACAAACGTATCCGCACACCATCAGCTACGACAGCGTAGCGGATTTGCTGCGCGACCCCACCATTGAGCTGGTGGTAGTCAATACCCCCAACGGTACGCACTTCGAGTTGGCCTGCGAGGCGCTACGGGCGGGCAAGCACGTGCTGATAGAGAAGCCCGTGGGCACTTCGGCCGCCGACATTGACGCTTTGTTTGCGCTAAGCCGCGAGATGAACCGGCAGGTGTTCGGCTACCAGAACCGGCGCTGGGACAGTGACTTTATGGCCGTGCGGCAAGTGGTGGAAAGCGGCCAGCTCGGTGAGTTGATTGAGGCCCATTTCCGCTACGACCGGTACAAAACAGCCATCCACACCAAGGTATTCAAGGAGGAACCCACCACGCCCGGCAGCGGCCTGCACTTCGACCTAGGCCCGCACCTGCTCGACCAGGCTATTAGCCTATTTGGCCCGCCCGCCGAGTTTCGCAAAACGATGGGCAGCTTCCGCCCCAACTCCCGCGTCACCGACTACTTCCAGTTGCACCTCTCCTACCCCAGCGGCCTGAACGTGTACCTGACCAGCAGCCTGCTGGTAGCCGACCCCGGCCCTGCTTTCGTGGTGCACGGCACCCGCGGCAGCCTGCGCAAAGCACGCACCGACGTGCAGGAAGCCCAGCTCGACCAAGGCCTCACGCCCCTCGATGCCACGTACGGCGTGGAACCCGCCGATGCCGTTGGCACCCTGACGCTGGTGAGCGAAACCGGCGAGAAAACTGCGCAGCCTATTGAAACGCTGCGCGGCAACTACATGGGTTTATTTGAGGCCGTGCACCAGTCCATCCGCCACGGGCAGCCCTACCCAATCCGCGAAGAAGACCTTCACACGCAGCTGGAAATCCTGGCGTCGTAAGCTGAGCGCTGCCGCCGTTGTTTCTCTTATCTTTGGGTTGACTGGTAGTGGATGATTGTTGACTATTTGTTGTTGATTGGTAAGTAAGAGCCTACCTACTGGCATCAATCAACAAGCAGCCATCAATCCCTAACAATCACTCAGCCGTTCAGCTGACCGGAAAAGCAAGGTCAGCCATTTATTCATCTTAACTCGCTACCCCTTGACTTTTCACGAGTTCAACCTCCACGACGACCTACTGGCCGGCGTGGACGCCATGAATTACCAGAATGCCACGCCCATTCAGGAGCAGGCCATTCCCAAAATTATCGAAGGCAAAGACCTGATTGCCTGCGCCCAAACCGGCACCGGCAAAACCGCCGCCTACCTGCTGCCGCTCCTCGACAAGATTTCGCACGACAAGCACGGCACCACGTCCACGCTCATTCTGGTGCCTACCCGCGAGCTGGCCACCCAGATTGACGAACAAGTAACCGGTTTCGGCTACTTCGTGGAAGCCAGCAGCATTGCCATCTACGGCGGCGGCAAATCCGAGAACTGGGAGCAGCAGAAACGCGCCCTCACCAGTGGCGCCGACATCATTATTGCCACCCCCGGCCGCCTGATTGCGCACCTGCAAATGGGCTACGTGAAGTTCGACACCCTTAAGTATCTGGTGCTCGATGAGGCCGACAAAATGATGGACATGGGCTTCTCCGACGACATCCTGAACATCGTGCGCCAGCTGCCCAAGCAGCGCCAGACGCTGCTGTTCTCGGCTACCATGCCCAGCAAAATCCGGGACTTCTCCAAGCAGATTCTCAACGAGCCCGAGGAAATCCGCCTGGCCGTATCCAAGCCCGCTGCCGGCATCGACCAGCAGTTCTACATGGCTTTCGACCGCCAGAAAATCTACCTGCTCGAGCACATCATCAAAACGCAGGATGTGCAGAGCATGGTGCTTTTCACCAGCCAGAAAGCGGCCGTAGCCGGCATCGTGCGCGCCATCAGCAAGCTGGGGCACGAGGCGCAAGGCATTTCGTCGGACCGGACGCAGGAGGAGCGTGAGCAAATCATGCGTGACTTCAAAAACAAGAAGTTCCCGATTCTGGTGGCTACCGACGTGCTCAGCCGCGGCATTGATATCGACTCGTTGAGCCACGTAGTGAACTACGATATTCCGCGCGCCGCTGAAGACTACGTTCACCGCATTGGCCGTACGGCCCGCGCCGCCACCAAAGGCACGGCCATCACCTTCATTGCCGACCAAGATCAGGATCGGGTGGTGAAGATTGAGAAGCTGATTGAGCGAGAAGTGGAAAAGCAGAACATCACCGAAGGCCTCGGCCTGGGCCCGGCTCCTGAGTTTGACCCCAAGCGTTTCTCCGGCCTGCACGGCAAAATCGGTGGGCGCCCCGAACGAGGCGGCCGCTCCGGCGGCGTTAGCCGCGACCGGGGCCCGCGCCCCGAAGGTGGTGACCGTGGCCCTCGCAATGGCAGTAGTGGCGGCCGCGACGGTAACCGCCCCGCCCGCGCTGGCGCCCCCGACCCGAAAGACCCCAAGCACCAGGAGCGCATAGCCAAAGCGCAAGCCGCCTTGGCCGCCCTCGATGCTGGCGGGGCGCCTGCCGTACCGTATGAGCGCCCCCCCCGTGCCCCGCGCCCCGAAGGCGAAACCCGCGAAGCCCGTCCGCCACGTGAGCCGCGTGCTCCCCGCCCTGAAGGCGAGCGGAAAGACAGCACAGACCAACCTAGAGAGCCCCGCGCCGAAGGTGAGGAAGGCCAGCGCCGCCGTAAGCGGGGCGGCCGTAACCGCGGAGGCCGCGGCCCTCGCCCAGAAGGTGCCGCTCCGGCTGCGGAAGGCCAAGCCGCCGCACCATCGGCGGAATAGTCAATCAAGTTTCAACATTAAGAAGGGCGACTCCTATGGGAGCCGCCCTTTCTTTTTACATCGTAATTGTCGGTTCAAATCACTTTGTAAAGTCTTCCATTCCTGAGAAACCCGTGCGAATAGCTTATAAACGACCAATTTACCTTTACCACTACTGCCTACCTCTGCCAACGGTGCCACTTTACATACTTAGGCTTGAAAAGGCAAAGGGGTTAGCGCCAGTGGAATTTTCTGTGCAACATCTTTTCAGCTGACCGGTCTCATTTGAAGATGAGCAACTTGCCCACCTCCCCTAGCACTGACCAGCAACTTGTGGCGCGGGTGCTAGGGGGAAACACTGCGGCTTTCGGTGAAATCGTGCAGCGCACGGAAGGGCTGGTCACGCAGATGGTGTTCAAGATGATTCGGCACCCCGCCGACCGCCCTGACATTGCGCAGGAGGTGTATCTGAAGGTGTTTAAGAATTTGGCTGGGTTTAAGTTCCAAGCCAAACTCTCCACCTGGGTCGGCCAAATCACCTACAACACTTGTCTGCACTATCTAGAAAAGAAGCAACTCGTGCTGCTAGACCCTGCGGAACCCGCGCCCGATGCCGCAGCAGAAGAAGGACGCCGGGGCCCGCCTCCACTAGTAGCCAGCCAGGAGTCAGACCCTGAAACGGTACTGTTCGACCAGGAATTAGCCGGTATTCTGAGCACGGCCATCGAGCAGTTGCCTCCTCTCTACCGCACGTTAATTTCTTTATACCACCAGCAGGAATTGAGCTACGAGGAAATCACGCAGATAACTTCCCTGCCCGATGGCACCGTGAAAAACTACCTGTTCCGGGCGCGCAAACAACTCAAACAGCACCTTCTGGCCCGCTACCAACGCAACGACTTATGACCAGCACCAGCTTCCATCTTTCCGAACGTGCCCTGCAAGAAGCCGCCGAATCTTCTCGGCTACTACCAGTTGAGCAAGCAGACCATCTGCACAGCTGCGGCTTGTGCCAAGGCCGGGTGGCTACTTATCAGCAGCTGTTTACGGTAACGGCCCAGCTACCACCACCAGCCTTTGCATTCGACCTCACGGCCGCTGTCTTGGCGCAGTTGCCCACCACCAAGCCTGCTTTTCCATGGGTAGTTGGCTGGGTAACGGCGCTGGTGCTGGGTGTGGTCGTCGCGTTTCTGGTCTTGTTTGGCGGCCTGCTGGCGCAGGCTTTTCAGGGTTTGTTCACCGTACTGGGCGCCGGGCTGGGTGTAGTAGCGGGCGTATTGGTGGCCGCGCAGTGCCTGGAATTAGTGGCCCAACACCGCCGGCAAATGCGCTTGCTGGATTTTTCGTGATTTTCTGCAACCTGAATAAGGCTGGCCGGTCTAATCCGGTGTAGCCCCACTGCCTGACTTATGAAGAGTTTTCTGCTACTCCTACTTTTCTGCCTGACCACCTGGGGCGCTTCGGCTCAGGGCTCTCCCTCGCTAGAACTTGATACTAATGCGCTGGATCTGGCACGACATGTCTTGCTGCCTGCATTGGCACTCTTCCTACTCGGCTATTTTATCATAGCGGCCATTAAAACGGTGTTGAACTACCTGCTAAAACGGCAAATTATTGCGGCGGGTATCTCGGCAAGCCTTGTTGAGCGCCTGTTGCCCGGCCCCCAGGACGAGCAGAATATGGTGGTGAAGTGGATAGCGCTGCTTTTGAGCAGTGCCATAGGACTCTGGGTGTGCACTCAGTATCTGCCCTTGGGCCTGCATTCTGTAATCATCCTGCTTTTCAGCACCGCCTTGGGTTTCCTGGCCTACTATCTCATCCTACGCCGCCAAACCAAATAGCTCCGCGCTTGCCATTGCACCTACCTCGCCTTACCTACTGCCGGCCGTTAGGTGCTTACTTCACTTATTTTTCCTCTCAGATGAAATCTTTGACACTGTGTAGCCGTGCCGTATTGGTAATGGCTCTGAGCACCCGCGCTGTACCGGGGCCCGCGCAAAACGTTGGTGCGGTAAGACTTACCCAGATGGCGCCCGCCAGCTTACGCTTGCACGTTGCCCACTCTGCTGCGCAGGCAGGCCGCGTACAGGTAGTACGGCTAAGCACCGGGCAAACGCTCTTCACAGAAACCTACCGCGCCCCCGCTTATGGTCATCGGTTTGATTTCAGCAAGGTTCCCAGCGGCCGTTATCTGATGTTGCTGCAATCAGCAGACGACTCCCACCGCTGTATTGTGCGGGTGCGTACGCGGGCTCAGGCTTCGGCTATTCGCGTCAGTAAGCTTACCTCGCACGCCTTGCCAACGGCGGTTGCCATCGGCAGCTTTCAGCAAACACCTGGCATGGCCGGCTTATAGCGCCTGCTGTTTCACCCGTCTAGGCCGGCCATTCAACACAGTCGAGCGGTAACGGCACTGCAAAAAGCGCCAGCGAAAGACACCCACATTTCTAGCTCCCTACTATAAATCCTCATGAATCAGTTGGTCTTCTCGTGCCTATGTACTATGCATAGCAAGGTAATATGCATTGCAAACAATTCTGTCATACAGACACTTAGGAAAAATTTTAAAGAAAAGACACTTTGGTTTCGACACCAAGTATTCGAATGCAGATCAGTTGCACGACTGGTACCGCGACAGTTTTGCTGGCTTGGGGTATTGGCAGTTGGCCTACTGCCCGGAACGCTGTCGGCCCAAAGCCTAGGCGAAGTATCTGGCACGCTGCTCGACCAGAACACCCGCCAAGCCTTGCCCTTCGCCAATGTGGTGCTGTGCCGGCTGCCCGACTCGACCGTGGTAGCTAACACCCGAACCACTGAAAACGGTGCCTTCACGCTGACGAAAGTACCCCTAGGCTGTTATATACTCCGGGCCGAGGCGTTGGGCTATCGACCCGCCAGCCGGTTCATTGCGCTGGATGCTACTACCCCGGTGATTCGGCTAGGGCAGTGGCTGGCAACCCCAACGGTGGTACAACTAGGCAGCGTGGTAGTACAGGGCGAAAAAGTGGCTTTGGTGGACGACCTAGACAAGAAGATCATCAATGTGAGCAAAGACCTGAACAGCGTGGGCGGCACGGCAGCTGATGTGTTGCAAAAAGTACCTTCTGTGGCTATAGACGAGAACGGGCAAGTTAGCTTACGGGGCAATGCGGGCGTGACGCTTTACCTCGACGGTAAGCCGGCGCCCAGCAGCCTGCGCCTCGACCAGTTGCCCGCTAGCCGCCTAGAAACCATTGAGGTTATCACCAACCCCGGCGCCCGGTACTCGGCCCAGGGTGCGGGCGGCATCATCAATTTGGTACAGAAAAAGCAAAGCCAAACGGGTTGGAACGGGGATGCGCTAGTCACGGTGGGCACCCGCGACAAGTACAGTGCCTCGCTTAGCCTCAACCGCAAAGCAGGTAAGTTCAACTTCTACGGCAACGTAAATGGGCTGAACAACGAGTTTCGCGGCAGCTCGGCTTTGCAGCAGGTAGCCACTGCCGAGGGCCGTACTACCAGCACCGACCAGGACGGCCGCACGGCTCGTCACCAAGTCAACAAAGCCCTCCGTTTGGGCGTGGATTACGCCTTACGCCCCCAGCAAAGCCTGACCCTAACCGCCGAGTTCTACAAAAACGACTTGCAACAGACCAGCAACTTCACCACTCTCCTCACGCGCGGTATTGATCCGACCATCACGCTGCAAAACCAAAACTTGGAAACCGACGACCTCTATACCGTCCGCGTGTCCAGCAACTACCACCACACGTGGGCGGCCCACCCCGGCCGTGAGCTAACGGCCAGCGCCACGTACACGCTGGATGGTGGCACCGTAACCACCGAACAGCGCGTGCTCGACGGACCAACCGACTACGCGCGGCAAGCACGCCGGCAGTTCCTCGACGTAACCATTCATATGCCCTCCGCGCAGCTGGATTACGTGCACCCGCTAGGCGACAAGCGCCGTTGGGGCGTAGGCCTGAAGACGGATATGATGGTGACCCCCGGCACGGCCGATTATGCACTGCAGCCCGTAGCCGGCGGGGATTTTGTGCCGCAAGAGGCCGGCTCGTACCGCTACCACTACCAGCAGGTACTTCCGCAAGCCTACGGCACATACCAGCAGAAAGCGGGTCTGTGGGACTATCAGGCGGGTTTACGGGCCGAGTTTACTGGCTTGCAAGCGCAGGTACAACCCACTGGCTCGGCTAGCCAGCGCATTTTCAATCTGTTTCCTTCCGCCACGGTAGCGCGCACCCTGCCCCAGGACCAGCGCCTTCAGCTCAGCTATTCGCGCCGCCTGAACCGGCCCTATTTCATGCAAATAATTGCCTTGCCCATCTATTCTGATGCGCGCAATTACGCAGTGGGCAACCCCGACCTGCGCCCTGAGTACATGCACGTAGCGGAACTGGGGCACCAAGTGAACTGGAAGTCCACTACGCTTAACACCACGCTCTTCGGGCGCTTCGCCAATCAGGCCATCCAAAGCCTGCGCACCGTTGATACGGTGGCAACCCGCCGCAGCGGCCAGCCCGATTTTATCACGCGTACCAGCTACGCCAACTTCGGGCGCACCGCCAGCTATGGGTTGGAACTCTCCCTGACGCAATCTGTGGCAACGTGGTGGAAAGTCATTGTCAACGGCTCGTTCTACCGCAATCAAGTGGCCAGCTACACCGGCGATGGTACCCGCGCCAACTTCACTGGCACGGCATACTTGCTCAACACCTTTAGCCCGACCAAAACACTGGCCGTGCAGCTCAGCGGCAACTACCGCGCTCCGCTGGTGGTGCCACAGGGCCGCATATTGGCCGTGCACAGCATAGATGTGGCTTTGCGCCAGCGCCTCTTCCACGACCGAGCCGCCCTCACCGTACGCGTCAGTGACATCTTCAACACGCGCCGCCAGTATACCCAGCTGAAGGCCGAAGAACTTACCGCCAATTTCCAAACCAAGTACGAAACGCGTGTGGGCTACCTCGGTTTCACCTGGTTTCTGGGTACTAACAAGCCCGCCAGCAACATCGAAAACCAGCCAAAAGGTGACGCTGGTGGGTTCGGCGGCTAATTGCTGGGCAAATGTTTGCCGAGAGCAGACATTCCATTCAGATGGTACCAAGCGGCTTTACCACGCAATGCTTCCCGGCACAGAAACTACGCCGGGAAGTATTGCGTCTGGCTCATGCACCAAGCTTAATTTCCGACAGGCATTCTACTGTACACGCCTTCCTTCATCAATTCGCGGTTGATAAAGGCCGCGGCCATGCTACCGTTAGCAACCGCCACTGAAACCTGCCGCATTGGGGTGCTGTTGTCGCCGGCCACGAACAAGCCGGGCACGTTGGTTTCGCCGAAAGTAGTAGCCTGAATAAGCCCGGTTTCGGTGTGAGTGCAGCCTAGCTGCGCGGCTATGTCGGTGTGCTGCTGAAACGGCACCCGCGCAAAGATGGCCGACAGCACATGGGACGCACCATCGGTGGTGCGCACGGCTTCAAGTCGGCCGTTTTGGTGTTCTAGCTCAGCTATAGGGGTTTCTACCAATTGAATGTTACGGGCTTCAAGGGCAGCTAATTGCTCGGTGGTGAGGCCGGCAGGACCGTTGGTAAACAACACCAAATCCTGGCTCCAGTAGTGAATCAAATTGGCGAGTTCCTCGGCCATGGTACCGCTGGCCAGCAACCCCAGTTTCTGGCCGTGCACCTCGTAGCCGTGGCAGTACGGGCAATGCAGCACCGAGATACCCCAGCACGCAGCAAAACCTGGAATGGCCGGCATTTCATCTTTTACGCCGGTTGCCAGCAGCAGCTTGCGCCCGTGCAGCACTTCACCCCGCTCTGTTGTCACCTGAAAGCCGCCTTCCACAGCCTGCGCTGCTACCACTTTATCGGATTGCAGCGCCACGGATGGGTAGCGCAACACCTGCTCGCGGGCAATGGCGCTGATGGTAGCTGGGGTCTCGCCGTCGCGGGTGAGGAAGTTGTGCGAGTGGGGAGTTTGACGGTTACAAGGCTGGTTGTGGTCGAGGATAAGCACCCGCCGCAACGCACGACCCAGCATCATGGCAGCGCTCAAGCCAGCATTGCTCCCTCCTACTATTAGTACATCGATTTCTTCCACGGCTTTTTAGATTTACAAATGCAACAATGATGCAAATGTAAATTATAAAATCGAAATCAGCCTAGGCCGTGTGACCAGCGAATGACTTACAACAAGCCATCAACAGGACCGCCACTCCGAGCGCAGTCAATCAATCTAGTGTGCTGACGCTGGGCTACTGTTGCAACGTCAGCACGCAAGATTTCTCGGCAAGTTCGAAATGACCATATTTATTAGGAGGCAGTGCGCACTCTCTAGTTGGCCTTGCCCCATACAAACAGCCAGCGCACCGCCTTATACAGACCCACCGACACATAACCCAGCGGCCCCAACTGCACTTTGGGACGCAGCGTTACGCTCAGGGTAGCGTAGTTGGTGAGGTGCTGAAGGCGCTGGAGATGTCCGGTCAGCTTATCCGTTTCGGTGTTGAGGCGTTGTAGCTCTTTTTCCACGGCCACGGCTTCGGTTACGTTGGCGGCACGGGCCAGCAGCTCTAAGTAGCGTTGGCGGGCCTTTTGGGCATTTTCCAGCCGAATTTGGTAGTCGGTGTACTCGTCGGTTACGTCTTGCCCGCTTAAGGTTTGGCTTTCCACTTTGCCCACCCTAGGCAACGCAGCCAGTACCAGCGTCAAGCGCTCGGCTGGCACGCGCAGCTGCATCCGTTCCTCACTGGTTTGCACCAGATAGCCCTGTTCGCGCGCCACCAGCCGTTGCACCTGCGCCTGCGCTGAATCGGTGCGCGGTACCCGTAGCTGCACGGTAGCATTGTACACTAGGCGGCGGGCAACAGTGGGCGAGGCTGGAACTGGGGCTGCGGTGCCAGTGCTATTTTCTTTCAACTGCGCTTGACCAGCTTCTGCTACCACCGGCGAACTAGCTGGTACCGTCTGATAAGGTGCAGTGGTCTTGGTTCCGGCGCAACTGGCCAGCAAACCCAACAGCAAGAACAGCGGCAGCAATTTGGCGTTGCAAGTCATTGGAAATAGCAGCAATAGTGGAGCACGGCGCCAAGCCACAACGCCTACCGAGCGTCGGGTAGTATCTGCAAGTAGCGGGCGGGCACTTCATCGGTCAGCCACACGCCATTATCAGCCTGGTAGAAAAGGTAGCCGTCTTGCTGCATCTGGCGGGTAGCCACTTCAAACACCACCGGCCGCCCATGCCGGCTCCCCACTGTGCGGGCCGTTGGCACATCGGCGCTCAGGTGCACCTGCTGGCGGCTCATTTTCTTCAGGCCATCCTGCGCAATTTGGGCTTGGTGTTGCGCGGCCGTGCCGTGGTAAAGCAATTCGGGCGGCGTCAGAGGCTCATAGCCCAGCGCCACTTCCACCGAATGCCCTTGGCTGGCCCTGATTTTCTGTTGGTCGTCGCTGAAGCGGAAACGTTGCTTGGGGCTGGTTTCCACGATGTGCACTAGAGTTTCCAGCGTCAGCGGCACGTTGTGTGCTTGCGCCTGTGCAAGCAGTTCCGGCACGTTGGCCCAGCCTTGAGCGTCCAGCGTCAGGCCTAAGTGCGCTGGGTCGTGGCGCAGTACTAGACTTAGGAGCTTACTGAGTTTGGTGGTTTCTTTTTCGGATAGCATAGCGGCTTATTTATACTTTAAAATAGGTATGATCTTAAACTTACAGGATTTCTATAATACCAATATCAAGCAAGAAACGATAGGTACTGTCGTACCATACAGGCAGACGAGTAGGATCGGCAGCATTACCTTCAGGAACAAATAGAATCATTCCCTGGCGGGCACGGGTTAAGAGTACGCGGTAGGCATTAAGCAAGTAACGACGACTTTCGGGACTGTTGCAATTCTGCCATTTCGTGCCCTTGAACTTGCGAAACTCCCACTGGTCTTGATGTAGCCACAGGTCGGCATCCCAAGCCACCCCAACCCAATCGAGTTCTAGTCCCTGAATATCAAATTCAGTAGCAACATCCTCGAGGTAGTACGATGAACGCACATCTTCCCGCCCGTTCAGAAACCATACCGAGGCATCTACTTTGTGTTTGATATTCAACCCTAGCGGTTTCAAACGGTGCGCCCCTGAAGAAGCTACCAGCCCATAGCGCTCCGAACCGCGCGCTTGCTGTTGCAGCCAGGATTTAGCGGTAGCAAGCTGGCGCGTTAGGCGCAACGGATACACGTCGCGCAGGCAGGTTTCATAGAGATGCTGCGCCTCCGCTTTGTCAGCATCTAACACAGCCTGCACAAAAGCAGCCAATTTTTCAGCTCGGAAAAAGCGTACCGATACAGCCAGATGCAACGCATCCAGCGGCTTGGCATTTAGCGCTTGTAGGGCCGTTAGGGAAGCGCTATCGGGCAGATAATTTTTATCGGTTTGGATGCGGCGCGAATAGTAGATATGCCAAGCCTGAAACTGCTCCTGAAATGCGCGCAGCCACTCACTGAGCCCTGCTTCACCCGTGTTAATTTCCTGGCCGCCACCAATCAAGCATACGATAGTACACCAGTCGGTATGGCGGTCCATGACTGATACTAGAAACTCCGGCTCCGACATAGCAAAATCGGCTTGTCCGCGCTTCTGCTGCATAAATTTTGTGGCCTGCTGTGCAGTCCAGGCTCGTTGGGCCTCATCGAAAACAGTTACTTTTTCTATTGGTGGCGCAGACGTACGCAACGCTTCGTCGCGGAAGTGATGGATGTTCTGGATGAATGAGCGTACTTCTGATAGGGCCTGTTTCTTGTCTAGTCGACGGCCCCACTGGCGCGCCTCTTGTACACTGTCGCGCGCCAAGGCTTCTCGCAACACATCTACTAGTGGCCCGTTGCCGGAGAGAAATACCGCATGTTCCTGCGCATCTACCTTGGTCCGTTCGGTTGCAATATTGAGCCCAGCCAAGGTTTTGCCCGCACCGGGCACACCTGTTACAAAGCAAATCGATTTCTGGCTGCGCTGCTTGCTTTGCTCGATAATGGCAGCAATACAGGCACCTGTTACTACTAAATTCTCAGCGCCGGCGTCAGAGCGAGAAATATCGGCTACCTGATGGCCCTTATATAAAGCTTGCGCTGCCTCAATGATTGTAGGCGTGGGATGATAACCAGCTTGTAACCACGTCTTAACGTCCAACTGGCTTCCAGTAGCAGCTTCACTTTGCCGCAGCAGCTCTGCTATTTGGTACTCATTGCCAAACTGAGCATCATAAACCAGGTCAGAGCTTACATATACTGCATTATGATGCGCTGGAGCTTGTGTAGCAATTAGCACCGGGCAGATACGAGCGTGATGACTGCCGGCGTGAAAGTTTTTTAAATCAAGTGCGTAATCCAGAACCTGGTCTTTACCAGCTTGGTCGTAGGTAGTGCTACCTACTTTGAATTCTAGTACAAATACCGTCTCACGCAGCAGTAGTATGGCGTCTGCTCGCTTGCCCATACGCGGAATGGCAAACTCTAGCAGCAGGTAACCGCCAGAAAAATTCTGCAACTCGCGCTTCAAGATAATAATCTGCCGCAGCCAAGCGTCTTTCTGCAACTCTTCTAATGCGTGCGTGTGTGCTAATGCTAGTTGGCCAATAATAAAATGTTCATCGTGACACAGAAATTCAGTTATAGAGGCTTGGTAATAGGCACGTTGCATTCTGTATAACTTACAGCAGCAGAATAATTTACAGTATCTGCCCTATCCCAAACAAGACGGTAAATACCAGCGTACTCAGCGCCATTTGCTTGAGCAGCGGGTCGAGTTGCATGGAATCTTGGCGCTGCCACACGGCGCGGGCATTGAAAAGCAGCAGGGGTGCGGCCAGCACAAATAGCCACTGCCACGGCGAATGGTACGACAGGGCTACGTACACCACCGCGCAGCCGAAACCCAGCAGCAACAGCAGCCAGTGGTAGCGCCGGGCATGTACTGGCCCCAGCCGCACCGGAATCGTGATTTTGCCGGCTAGTTTGTCGGAACGAATGTCCCGGATGTTGTTGACGTTGAGTACCGCCGTAGCAAAGCAGCCCAGTGCCGCCGCGGGTAGTAACACGCCCAACGGCAGGGTGCGGGTTTGCAGGAAATACGTGCCGCACACGCCCACCAGCCCGAAAAATACAAACACCGACAAGTCGCCAAGGCCGGCGTAGCCGTAGGGTTTGGAACCCGCCGTGTAGTTTACCGCCGCCCAGATGGCCGACAAACCGAGCACGAAGAAAGTCACGAAAATCCAGGCCCCAGCCGTACCCAGAGCCACCCACAACAGCAGCAGCCCGCTACCCAACGATAATCCTCCAAACAGCCCCATGCCGCGCTTCATTTGGGCGGGCGTGATGGCCCCACTTTGCACGGCCCGCTGAGGTCCTTCGCGGTGCACGCTGTCGGCGCCATTTTGGGAGTCGCCGTAGTCATTGGCGAGGTTGCTCAGGATTTGGAGCAGAATAGTAGTAAGCGCCGCTAAGCCCACCACTGCGCCCCGAAATTGCCCGTGCGAAGCCGCCAGAAAACCACCCGCTATAATGCTGGCCAACGCCAGCGGCAGGGTGCGCGGCCGAAATGCGGAAACCCACGCTTTAGCGGGGCTGATGGCAGGAGAAGGAGTAACAGTCATAATATCACAAAAATAAGCACGTCCTGCTTGATCTGGCTTTCGCGCAGTCGAAACAGGACGTGCTTTATTACAGTCAAGAAGTATTACTTCAGGATAGCCGCCACCAGCTCTTCGCTCATGGGCTTCACTTTAGATGGGTAGAAGGCTACTACGTGGCCCTGCTCGTCAACGAGGTACTTGCAGAAATTCCAGTTGGGAGCGTCACCCACAGCCCCGTTCTTGGTTTTATCGGCCAAGAACTTGTAGAGCGGCGTGGCTTCGTCGCCTTTCACGGCCACCGTGGAAAACAGTGGGAATGTCACGCCGTAGTTTTTCTCGCAGAACGAAGCCACTTCCTCGTCGGAACTCAGCTCCTGCTTGAAACTGTCGGAGGGGAAGCCCAGCACGGTTACTTTGCCGGCGTACTTCTTCGACAGCTCTTCCAGCTCTTTGTACTGGGGCGTGTAGCCGCACTTGGAAGCCGTATTCACGATGAGCAGCTTCTTGCCTTTGTACTGGCTCAGCTTCACATCTTTGCCATCAATAGATTTCACCGTGAAATCGAACACGGTGGCAGGAGCAGCAGTAGTTTCAGACATGGTAGCAGAGCTGAAAGGGTTGGAAATGGTAGCCGACGAAAGGCAGCAGGCAGCCAGTACACCGAGCAGGAAAACACTTTTCATATCACAGATTGTGTGAAGTAGGTACGGGTAATGCTGAAGCAGGCAACGGGCAGCGTTCCTGCTGTTCAGCTATAGAGCAAAGTACGCCGGTTTGCCGACAGTAAACAGCGTGGCGTCAGTAGAGTTTCGCAGGGTCAGCGGCCCCTCTCTAACAATTAGGACAAGCCGTTAGGTGGTGCTCGGCGTCAGCCATTTTTCCAGCGTGACGGGTACGTAGGCCAGCATCTTATCCAGAATGCCATTGGCCGTTGGGTCGCTCAGGAGCTGGTGGCGGTTTTCGCGGCGCAACAGGCTCTCGTCGGCCATGTGGTCGAGGGCGCGTAGCAGGTGGTCGTAGTAACCATCTACGTTGAGCACACCAACGGCCTTACGGTGCAAGCCAAGCTGGCCCCAGGTCAGCACTTCAAATAGCTCTTCCAGCGTACCGTAGCCGCCGGGCATGGCCACAAAGCCTTCCGCCAAGTCAGCCATCAGCAGCTTCCGATCGTGCATGCTTTTCACGATGTGCAGCTCCGTCAGGCCGCGGTGCTCCACTTCTTTGGCGGCCAGAAAATCGGGGATGACGCCAATGACTTTACCGCCGTGCTGCAAGGCACTATCGGCCACGGTGCCCATGAGGCCGACCCGGCCGCCGCCGTACACCAGGGTCATGTTACGCTCGGCCAATACACGGCCCATTTCGTGGGCCTGCTGGGTGTACATTGAATTGGTTCCGGAACTGGAACCGCAATAAACTGCTACGCTTTTCATAGGATATGGCGCCAACTCCAGCTGGCCAGCCAAAGATACTAGCTGTTTCAGGAATGGGGTGAGCAGCAACCGTAACCGCAGTATTAAGCCTTGTTGTTGCGGCGGGCAACTGTTTACGATGTACCCAGCAAACGGCTTACAAAATCAAGCTGGCCTGCGGTTTAAGGAGCAGCCCTGAATACCAATCAAGCTGAACAGCTAGTAGTACGGCTTCATTTCAAGGGTGTAGCATTTTATAACTAACCTAACGTAAAATTGTATATTGGTTGTAGCTACCGCCTTTTTCAGCTTTCTGTTCTGTGAATTCTTTGCCTTCGATGTACGCCGCTTGGCCGGATGCCGCGCTAGTTGATGCTTTGCAGGCAGACGGGGAAAAGGCATTTGCTGAAATTTATAAGCGCTACTGCTACCGGCTGTTCACGGTTGCTTACCGTAAGCTTCAGAGCCAACAAGTAGCCGAAGAACTGGTGCAAGACTTATTTGCCGACCTCTGGAGCCGACGAAGCACCCACCAGATTCAGCAGTTGGAGAACTATTTATTTTCGGCCATCCGGTACCGGATTATCAATTACATCAAGAGCCAGAAAGTGAAGTCGGGGTATGAACTGTACTGCCGCGTGAGCGCCAGTGAGGCCGATACCGACACCGAAAAACTACTGGCCCATAATGATTTAAGCGAGGCCTTATTGGCAAGCCTGCGCAAGCTGCCCGAAAAGTCAAGGGAGATATTTCAGCTTAGCCGGTTGGAGCACTACACCGTGCCCGAAATATCGAAGCGCGTCAGCTTATCAGAAAAGAGCGTCGAGTACCATATTACTAAGTCGCTGAAGCTACTGCGAAACTATCTGCGCGATTATTTACTGTTACTTCTGCCTTTTTTGCTGTGGCTGCGGTAGCAGGCAACTAGTAGTAATTCAACCACTTATCATGTCGCCACTGGTTGGCGTCATTTTTTTTGCAAAAAACTTTCAGGTTGGTTTAGGGTATGCGGGCAGTTCGGTGACTTCATCATATAGAAGCTCACCTACGCCCGCTGATTGTGACTGAAGCTGAATTCCAGAAACTGCTCCAACGCTACCTCGACGACCAATGCACCGCGCAAGAGCGGACCTTGGTAGAGCAGTGGTATGAGCGCCTTGACGAGCCAACCGGGATTCACCTGCAAACCCAGAACCAGGAGGCCGTGGAAGATGCCATCTGGCAGCGCCTCCGCGGCGAGATGGCGCCGGAGGAAGTCGGCGGCCGGGTAATTCAGCACCCCGCTTCGTTCTGGAAAACTGCCCCCGTTAAGTGGATTGCGGCGCTCCTGGTATTGGGCGTGGCGTTGCGGCTGCTATTGCCCGCTACCAAACTACCCGACTTCCTGGCAGGCACCCAGGCGCCCACTTCCGCTTGGACCCTGCGCACCAACCAGACCCAGCAAATCCAGCACTTTGCCTTACCGGATAACAGCCAGATTACGCTGCACCCCGGCAGTAGCCTTCGGTACCAAACGGCCTTCATGGGCCCGAAGCGCGAAGTGTATCTGCAAGGCGAGGCGTTTTTCAACGTCAGCAAGAACAAGCGGCGGCCGTTTTTGGTGCTGACGAAGCAGGTGGTAACAACGGTTTTGGGCACTAGCTTCCGGGTGAAAGCCTACGCCGGCAGCCAGGAGGCCTCAGTGGCGGTACGGGAAGGCAAAGTAGCCGTGCAAGCGCGCAAAGATGCCCAACTGGATGCCACGCCCACCCACCCCGCCGCTTCGGGTGTGCTGTTGCTGCCCAATGAGCAGGTGGTGTATTCAACTACCAGCCGCCGCCTGAAAAAACAACTGGTGACCAAGCCAGCCTTGCTGCTGCCGCAATCTTTCGAGTTCGAGGAGCGTCCGGTGGCGGAAGTGCTGACCGCGCTTGAAAAGGCTTACGGGGTTGATATCGTGTACGATGCCAGTAAGCTGGCCGGCTGTACCGTCAGCATTTCCTTCACCAACGAATCGTTGTTCGAGAAGCTTGGCTTGCTGTGCAAATCCTTGGGAGCCACCTACACCCTGGCCGACGCGCAAATCAAGTTCAACAGCAAGGGCTGTGAGCTGAGCGAGGCGAGATAAGAAGCCTGCTACTGGCTGCTTGATTTAAACTAGACTGATTCCACGAGTACCATAAAATCCCACTACTTCTTATTGCCCTATGAAACACCCAGTACATTTTCCTTCCTGGCCGTCCTTGAAGGCCATCATGCTGCACACCACAGTACTAGGCGTACCAGTTGCCCTGGCCAGTACACACGCAAGCGCGGCTGCACAACCGATTGTGGTAGTTCCATCGGCGCGGGCTCAAACCGTATTGGAGCGCAAGATTACCCTTCAGGTGGAGGGCCAGACCATTAAAGAAACGCTAACCCAGATTGCCAAGCAGGCCAACGTTCGTTTCGTGTACAGCCAGCAACTCATTGGGGCAGAGCGAAAAGTGACATTGCATGCCAAAGAAGAAAGTTTATCGGCGGTGCTAGACGAAGTGCTGGCTCCGTTGAAGATCAACTATGAGGTCACAAACGGCCGGATTGTATTACGTATTCCAACTTACGCAAACGATTTCGGTAGTACCGAACTGCCGCAGGACGTAAGCGTCAGTGGCCGAATAGTGGACAGTAAAGGTGCCGGGTTGCCAGGCGTGACCATCGTAGTGAAAGGCACCACCAACGGCACCAGCACCGGCGCCGATGGCAGCTTCACGATTCAAGCACCCGAAAACAGCGTACTGGTGGTGAGCTTTGTGGGCTTCACGCGCAAGGAAGTGCCGGTAACGGGCGCTACCACCAACCTATCGGTAACGCTGGTAGAGGATACCCAGGCGCTGAACGAAGTGGTGGTTATCGGTTACGGTACCGCCCGCAAAAGCGACCTGACCGGTTCCGTAGCCTCGGTAAGCAGCGCGCAGCTAACGCAGGTGGCTACCTCCGACCCAGTGCAGTCGTTGCAAGGCCGCGTGGCAGGCGTGGAAGTAACTGCTAACAGTGGGCAGCCAGGCTCCGGCACCCGCATTCGGGTGCGGGGCGTGGGCACCATCAACAACAGCGACCCGCTGTACGTGGTGGACGGTATCCAGACCGGCGACATCGGCTTTTTGCTGCCCGCTGATATTGAATCGACGGAGATTCTGAAGGATGCTTCGGCCACGGCCATCTACGGTTCGCGCGGCGCCAACGGCGTGGTGCTTATCACCACCAAACACGGCAAGGCCGGCCAGACGCAGTTCAACCTGTCGGGTTACACCGGCTTCCAGCAGATTCGTCGGACCCTACCCCTGACCACCGCCGCCCAGTACGCCACCCTGGTAACGGAGGCCTTCGCCAACAATGGCAACCAAGTACCCGCCAGTTATGCTCCGCTGCTGCAAGATGCTATTGCTACCAACGCAAAAGGCGTTGATTATCAGGACCTGGTAACGCAGAAGGGCTTGATTACCAACTATAGCTTGTCGGCTTCGGGCGGTACCGAGCAGAACCGCTACCTGGTGAGCGGCAGCTATTTTCAGCAAAACGGCATTATCAAGAATTCGGGCTTCAAGAAGTACGTCGTTCGGGTGAACGATGACGTGGTGCTCACCAAGCGCATCAAGGCGGGCGTGGCAGCCACCTTTACCAATAGCAACCAAACGGGCGCCGGCGACGGTCAAGGCGGTTCGCCGCCCTACCTAGTGCTGCAATACGCCGTGCAAGCTAACCCCGTTTTCAACCCGTTCGGCCCCAACGGCACTTACAACGAAGACATCATCACGCGGAACGTGCTGAACGTGCCGCGCTACCTCGACGAGCAGCAGTATAATAAGACGCAGAACAACAACTTGTTCAGCAGCAGCTACCTCGATATTTCGTTGTTCGAGGGATTGACGTTCCGCTCTACGTTTGGCGTGAATTACAACAACAACCACCCCAAAACCTACCAGCCACAATATTACATCGGTCCGGTCGACAATCGGGCCCAGAGCGCGCTCATCGAGACGCGCAGCGAAAACGTTTCGTGGGTGTGGTCGAACTACGCTAACTACAACAAAACCTTCTCCGACAACAGCTCCTTCTCGGCTACCTTGGGTCAGGAGGCCCAGCGTGGCTTCGGCAACGGCATTTCCATTACGGCCTACAACGTGCCGGCCGATGCCTCCTTGCAATACGCTTCGGCCTCGCGCAGCACCGGCAACGTGGTGCGCAGTTCACAGTACGATGGCGGGTTGCTGTCGTACTTCGGCCGGGCCAACTACAACTTCCGCGACAAGTACCTAGTCACGGGTACCCTGCGCTTTGACCAGACTTCGAAGTTCTTAGGGCCAGTACGCACAGGCACGTTCCCCTCAGTGGGCGCCGCCTGGAACGTTTCCAACGAAAACTTCCTGAAGGACGTCAGCTACCTATCGGTGCTGAAGCTGCGGGCCAGCTACGGCCAGGTGGGCAACCAAAACGCTGCCCCCAACTATGGCTATGCATCCGTGGCGAACAACAACCAGATCTACATATTCAACGGAGCGCCAGCTCCCGGTTTGGCCATCACTCGGGTCAACAATCCGGACCTGAAGTGGGAAACCGCCGTTACCACCGACGTGGGCATCGATGCCGAGTTGTTCAACAGCCAGTTGACCTTCACGGCCGACTACTACGAGCGGCGCACCCAAGACATGATTGCGCTGTCTCCGGTACCCGACTACTTGGGTCAGGCTCCCGCTAGCGCCAACGTGGGCTCCCTGCGCAACCGCGGCCTGGAACTGGCCCTGAACTACCGCAACGAGATTGGTAAGCTGCAATACAACGTGGGCGTTAACTTCACCAAAATCAACAACGAAGTAACCAGCCTGGGCGGCGGCAACCCCATTGTGGCCGGCACGGTGCTCACGCAAATCGGCAACACCACCCTCACGAGCGTGGGCCGCGAAATAGCCTATTTCTACGGCTTGCAGGCCCAGGGCGTATTTCACAGTCAGGCCGAAATTGATGCCTATACCTACACAAACGCCGCTGGGGTGACGGCGCCGGTGCAGCCGGGTGCTAAGCCGGGCGACATGCGCTATGTAGACACCAACGGTGACGGCACCATTACGGGCGCTGACAACACCTATCTGGGCAGCGGAACTCCCGACTTCAGCTACGGTGCCTCGCTGAACCTGAGCTACTCGGGCTTCGATTTCAAAGTCTTGCTGTATGGCGTGCAGGGTGCCGAAGCTGTAAACGGCGCCGGTTTCCACCTGAACAAGTCCGCCGACTTTGTGGGGGTGTGGAGCAACTTCTATGCGAGCCGCATGGACCGCTGGACGCCCAGCAACCCCAACAGCAATGAGCCCCGCATCACATCAAACGATACCAACGGCAACGACCGCCTAAGCAGCCGCCATATAGAAGACGCCAGCTACCTGCGCGCCCGCAACATGGAGCTAGGCTACACGCTACCCCAAGCCTTTTTGAGCAAGGTGAAGGTGAAAGGTGCCCGGGTTTTTGCCTCGGTCGACAACGTGTTTACCATCACGGACTACACCGGCTACGACCCCGAAATTTCCACGTCGGCCTCCTACAACGACCCCCTCGCATACGGCGTCGACTACGGCAACTATCCGCAGGCGCGTACCTACCGCCTGGGCTTCAACGTGCAGTTCTAATCAGTTACTTCCCACCTTCTTTTATATGAAACTTACCCGCGCCGCTTTGCTCGGCCTGCTGCTAACTACCGTCCTGTCTCCTGGCTGCCAAAGCTTCCTCGACAAAGAGCCTCTTGGCACCACCACGCAGGACAATCTTTTCAGGGACCCTACCAATGCCGTGCAGGCCATTAATGCCGTGTACGACGTAACCGCCTGGGACCAGGGCCCTAAATGGGGCGACCCCAACGGCCAGTACGTAGCCCAGAACTTCGAATGGATGTTCGGCGACTTAATGACCGATGATTCCGATAAAGGGGGCAGTTCGCCCAGCGACTTTCCTTCCCTTATCGAGCTTAAAACCTGGAACACGCCGACTAGCAGTCCAATCATCAACTCGCTTTGGACGCATAGCTTTACGGGTATTGCGCGCGCCAACACGGTGATTAACAACGTTGACGCGGGTACCATCGACGCGGCGCTCAAAGCGCGCCTGAAGGGCGAAGCGCTGTTCCTGCGGGCGTATTTCTACTTCAACCTAGTGAAGCTGTATGGGGGCGTTCCGCTGTTCGAAAAAAGTTTGACACCGGCGGAAGCACCCAACGCAACTCGCGCTACCATCGCGCAGACTTACGCCTTTATTGAGAAGGACCTGAAGGATGCTGCAGGGCTGCTACCAGAAAAAAGTGCTTATGCTGCTCCCGACCTGGGCCGCGCTACCAAAGGCGCTGCCAACGGCTACCTGGCCCGCGTTATCATGTACCAGTTGGGCACCGTGAACGGCAACAACCACACGTGGCAGGAAGTGTATGACATCACCAACACCGTCATTACCTCCAACCAGTACAGTCTGCTGGCCAACTATGCGGCCATTCACCAGGAAGTTGGGGAGAACAGCAGCGAGTCGTTGTTCGAGATTCAGTTTGGATCGGACAACAACGGTTACGGCCCCATTTCGATAGGTACCACCAGCAACATTTTTCAGAACAACCGCAACACGTTTGGCTACGGGTTCAATAACCCTACGCAGAGCTTGGTCAATGAGTTTGAGTCCAACGACCCGCGCCGCGAAGTCACGATTATCAAGGACAACGACATTGTGCTGGGTATCCTCAACCGTATTGACCTCACCCAGAATGCTACGGGCTACTTCAACCGAAAGGCGGCTATCCTCAGACCCAATGCCCCAGAGTCAGGCCCGCAAAACATCCGTAAGATACGCTACGCCGATATTTTGCTGATGAAGGCCGAAGCCGCTGCCCAGACAGGCAAAGCTGGCGAAGCCGTAACTCTGGTCAATCAGGTGCGCGCCCGGGCCCGCGTTTCCACCCGGCCGCCGGGCACCACGCTGGGCTCCCTCACCTACGATCCTACCAACGCGCCGGCCGGCACGCTGCCAGACTTGGCCATGGGCCTGTCGGGACAAGCCTTGCTGACTGCCATCTGGCACGAGCGTCGGGTGGAGTTCGGGGAGGAGTCGTTGCGCCTCTGGGACCTGATTCGGACGGGCCGCTACATGGCTATCCTGTCACCTGAAGTTCGCGCACGGGCCATGTCGCATGTAGCTACCGAAACCTCCGTGAATCCGATGCCCTTACTGCCCATTCCCCTGAACGATGCCCAAAGCTGGAATGTGCCGCAAAACCCTGGCTATAACTAAGCCTCGGTGCTACGTTGGGGAAGTGTTTGTAGGAGCCCTTACCTAACGTAGTTTGGTTAAGCAACAAAATGCCCCGCTTTACTTATTGTAGAGCGGGGCATTTTGTTGACTGTACAGCCTATCAAGCGAACGGCAAGCTGCTTTGAAGGCTACATCCGTTCCGGCACTGGAATACCTAACAGGCCCATGCTGGCTTTGATGGCCCGCGCCGTTTGGGCCGACAAGGCCACCCGGAAGGCTTTCTTAGCCGCATCCGGCTCAATGAAAATCGGCACTTCGGTGTAGAACCGGTTGTAGGCTTTGGCTACGTCGTAGGCGTACTGCGCCACCAAAGCCGGCGACTGGGCCCGGGCGGCTTCAGCTACCACGGCGGCATACCGGCCTAGTTCCTGAATCATTTCCTGCTCGGTGCTGTGAATTTCAGTGAGGCCAGTAAGCGGGGCATTGGCCTCAACGCCTTGCTCGGCCGCTTTGCGCAGGATGCTGGAAATCCGGGCGTGGCTGTACTGGATGAACGGGCCGGTGTGGCCTTCCAAGCTCACCGACTCTTCGGGGTTGAAGAGCATCCGTTTCTTGGGGTCCACTTTCAGTAGGTAGTACTTCAGCGCCCCCAAACCCAGCATGTGGAATAACTCAGCAGCTTCCTGCTCGGATAGGCCTTCGATTTTACCTTTTTCCAATGTGGCTTGCTTAGCGGCTTCCACCACTTCACGCACTAGTTCGTCGGCATCTACCACGGTGCCTTCCCGGCTCTTCATCTTGCCTGAAGGTAGGTCCACCATGCCGTAGCTGAGGTGGTAGATGGCATCGGCGTAGGGCTTGCCTAGCTTGGCCAGTACCGCCTTGAGCACCTGCATATGGTAGTTCTGCTCGTCGGCAATAACATACACGGACAGGTCGTAGTGGAAGTCCTGGTACTTCAGCTCGGCCGTGCCCAGGTCCTGCGTGATGTACACGGAGGTACCGTCGGAGCGGAGCAGCAGTTTCTCGTCGAGGCCTTCGGCTTGCAGATCCACCCACACCGAGCCGTCGTCTTTCTTGAAGAACACGCCTTTTTGCAGGCCCTCTTCCACCCGCTCTTTGCCTAGCAGGTAAGTTTGCGACTCGTAGTAGTACTTATCGAAATCAACGCCGATGGACTTGTAGGTTTCATCGAAGCCTTCGTACACCCAGCCGTTCATCTGCTTCCAGAGGCTTACTACCGCTTCGTCGTTGGCTTCCCATTTCAGCAGCATGTCCTGCGCTTCCAGCATCATGGGGGCCTTGCGCTTGGCTACGTCGGCTGCTACGCCTTCGGCCTCCAACTGCTTTACCTGCTCCCGGTAATGCTTCTCGAACAGCACGTAGTACTTGCCGGCCAGATGGTCGCCTTTGATGCCGGCGCTCTGTGGTGTTTCGCCGTGGCCGTACTGCTGATAGGCCAGCATCGACTTGCAGATGTGGATGCCCCGGTCGTTAACCAAGTTGGCTTTGGTGACAGTGGCGCCGGTGGCTTTCAGGATTTCGGCCACTGAGTAGCCGAGGAAGTTGTTACGCAAATGGCCCAGGTGCAGCGGCTTGTTGGTATTCGGCGACGAATACTCCACCACTACGTTTTGCGGGCCGCCGGTGGTCACGGGCGCACCGGCTGGCAGCTGGCGTAGCTGCTCGAACACCTTCAGCCACTCGGCATCGGCAATTTCCAGGTTCAGGAAGCCTTTCACCACGTTGAAGCCCTTCACGGCGGGCTCATTGGCCACCAGCCACTCCCCTACCGCCTGCCCGATTTGCTCGGGGCCTTTGCCCAGGGTTTTGGTGAACGGAAACGTAACGAGGGTGAAGGAGCCGGCAAAGTCTTTGCGCGTGGGCTGCAATACCAGTTGCGCGGCGGGCACCTCAGTGCCGAATACGTTTTGAATAGCCGCGCCCAGCGCGGTTTTGAGGGTATTTTCGAGTTGTTGCACGGAAAGGCGAACTGCTTGAGAAGTCCAGCGGACTTCGGAGAAAGTTGATTTAGAAACCAGGGTAAACAGATACGGCGCAAGCCTCAGCCGATCGGGCCGAAACTCACGCTAGAATCGTCGTTGCGTACGGGTTATGAAAATCAACGGCATATTGGGTAGCTGGCCGCGCTGAGCGGTAAGCTGCCGCAAAGGTAAAAGGCTCAGCCGGATGCACCCGAAAAAATGCACCTAGCCCGTGGCAAGTCCGTGGACTGCCCACCAAACTGGGCCGCTACTGCGCCCAGCGCAGCATCATCTGCACCTGCTTGGGGTTGCCACGCGTAATAACTGGATACGACACGTCGTTGATAAACAGCAGGTTGCCATTGACGGTAATGCGGGCCTGCACCGAATAGGTACTGTTTTCCTGAATGCGGGCGGGGTCATAGCGGAGCGTGAACGGGATGGGTACCTGCTTGCCATCTGGCCGAATGGTAACCGAGTCGATAATGGTGGCAGCCACATCCTGGCGCGACACGTCTTGCAGCTGCAACCGCACCACGGCTGCTGGGGGCAGCGCAATTCGCTCCCGGTAGGCCACCGTGCCCGTCACGGAATCCCGCACGACGGGTGCCACCGCGAGCGGCGTGCTCCCCGCTTCAGGCGCAGCTTTGGTGGTAGGCGACGTAGTGCAAGCGGCTAGCCACAGGGCCGATAGAACACAGGCGGAAGTCAGATAGTATTTCATCACGACAAGGATAAGAAGCTGGTGAATCTCCCCACAGGCAGGCTTGCACGAATGTATCCTGTTTTCAGTGGTTATTAAGCCGTAGCCCGAAGCGTTCTGCGCAGCCATTCCGAGCAGCGCGCGGAAGCTGGCTGCCATTCTACGGCTCCACTCGGCTTTCTAACTCTGCTTGGAATGACAGCAGGGCCTTTGCAGTTGTGCGCAACCTCCAGCCCTGCTGCTCGGCTACCGGCTCACCACTTCTTCCATGCGTAGGCGGCGCTCAATGGCTTCGGTGGCTTTTTCCAGGATGTTGAAGGCGTTGTGGGCCATGGTGTTTTCGTGGTCGAGGGTGGGGTTGATTTCGCCCATCTCGAAGCACACCACCCGTTCATTATCCAGCAAATCCTGACATAGGTTTTCGCCTTCCGACAGGTACAGTCCATCGGCAACGGGAGTGCCGGTACCGCGGCTGAAGCTGGCATCGAGGCTATCTACATCGAAGGAAATGTACACTATGTCGCAGAAGCGCAGGTGCTCGTAGATTTCGCGGGAGAGCTGGCGGGAGCCTTTCTGCTGGATTTCGGGCAGGCGAATCCAGCGGATGCCCAGGCGTTCAATCAGGGCTTCTTCTTCAGCCTCAGTGTCGCGCACGGCCACGTACACTAAGTGCTCTGGCAAAATGCGCGGGCCGGGTACGCTCAGGTTTTTGAGGCGCTGCCAGAAGAACTCGGTTTCCTCGTCGGGCTGCTGGCGCTGGCACTCGCGGTTGTCTTCGCCTAGGGATGCGGCCAGCGGCATGCCGTGCACATTGCCGGAGGGTGTGGTGTAGGGCGAGTGAATGTCGGCGTGGGCATCAATCCAGATAACGCCTAGCGTTTTGTTGGGGTAGGCGGCCTTGATGCCAGCAATGGTGGCGTTGGCGCTGCTATGGTCGGCGGATAGCACCAGCGGGAACTCCCCGAAACGCAGCGTCTGCTCCACGGTGCTGGCTACGGCCCGCTGCACTGTATAAATGGAGTCGATGTGGCGGGCAAAAGGGAAATGGTTGGGCTCAAAGAGCACGTGGTTCAGGTCGGGTACCACCACGGAGTTGAACCGCCGGAAGTAGTCGCACCCTTTGTTGAGGCAGGCCACTTTCAGGGCATCAATGCCCATACTGGCGCCTCGGGTACCGGCTCCGAGTTCGGAACGTACTTCCAACAACTTGATACGTCGCATATTACATTGGCAGAAAAGAGGTTAGGTGGGTTACATGCTTGCCGATTGAGGGGTGGGGTCCCGCTCAGGCTTGACGCGCCCGGACCTTCCGGCGCAACCAACGAACATAGCACAACCAAAACTCCGTAAGGGAGTATCTTTGCGGGCCGCAAGTTCGGCAAAAGCCGTCGAGTTTAGAAATTAACACAACCGTAACACGACGGTTCCCTTATTTATTCGTCTGTGGTCCTGAGCTTGCGCAAAACCCACTCACGCGTCAACAACTACCATAGTTGCCCGTGTTGGTAAGAGCTAGTCTTTCGTAAGCTCAGGACCACAGACGCAACCCTTTGTAACCAGCCTTTCCCTCTCCTTCTTCTCCTTCAATGGATACTTACCACGACCTGATTACCCAAACCTTTGATTTTCCCAGCCAGGATTTTCGCGTCGAGCAAAACGAACTGCGCTTCCACGACATCGACTTGATGGCGCTGGTAGAGAAGCACGGCACGCCGCTCCGGCTGGCGTATCTACCCAAAATCAGCACCCAAATTCAGCGGGCCAAGCAGTGGTTCAAGGAAGGCATCGAGAAGATCGGCTACCAAGGCCGCTACTCCTACGCCTACTGCACCAAGGCTTCGCACTTCAGCTTTGTGGTGGAAGAAGCCCTCAAAAACGACGTGCACATCGAAACCTCGTCGTGGTTTGACATCAGCATCATCCGGGCCATGCACGCCAAAGGCAAGGTGGCCAAGGACACGTTTATCATTTGCAACGGCTTCAAGCCCGAGGAATACAAACAGGAAATTACGGCCCTCATCAACGACGGGTTTGTAAACTGCATGCCCATCCTCGACTCGCCTAACGAGGTGCAATACTACCACGACAACGTGCGGGAGAAGTGCAACGTGGGCATGCGCCTGGCGTCCGATGAAGAGCCGCGCTTCCAGTTTTACACCTCGCGTCTGGGTATCCGCTACGCCGATGCCATTCCGCTGTACGAGCAGCGTATCAAAGACGACCCGCGCTTCGAGCTGAAGATGCTCCATTATTTCATCAACACGGGCATCAAAGACACCTCGTACTACTGGTCGGAGCT
This sequence comes from Hymenobacter norwichensis DSM 15439, assembly GCF_000420705.1. Classification (GTDB taxonomy): domain Bacteria; phylum Bacteroidota; class Bacteroidia; order Cytophagales; family Hymenobacteraceae; genus Hymenobacter; species Hymenobacter norwichensis. Next base: position 21,204 of record NZ_ATVL01000012.1, on the reverse strand, counting down.
GAGCCGCTTCGTGCACAAGTACTGCGAGCTGCGCAAGGTGTGTCCCACCCTCACCACCATCGACATTGGCGGCGGCCTGCCCATCCAAACCTCGATTCAGCCTGAGTACGACTACCCCTACATGATTGCTGAGGTGCTGCGTACCATCCAGCGCATTTGCGGTGAGGAAGGCGTACCGGAGCCGGACATTTTCACCGAGTTCGGCATCTTCACGGTCGGCGAATCGGGCGCTACCATCTACTCGATTCTGGACGAGAAGCTTCAGAACGACAAGGAGCTGTGGTACATGATTGACGGCTCGTTCATCACCAACCTGCCCGATACCTGGGCCCTGAACCAGCGCTTCATCCTGCTGGCCCTCAACGGCTGGAACAAGCAGTACAAGCGCTGCCAGCTCGGCGGCCTCACCTGCGATTCACAGGATTATTATAATGCTGAAAAGCACATATACCAGGTATTCCTGCCGGAGCGCAAGCCCGCCGATACCCAACCGCTGTATGTAGGCTTCTTCCATACCGGCGCGTATCAGGAGAGCCTGAGCGGCTACGGCGGCATCAAACACTGCCTGATTCCGGCGCCCAAGCTGGTCATCCTAGACCGTGACGAGGAAGGCAACCTGACCGACCGGGTGTTTGCCGAAAAACAGGACAGCGCCTCGATGATGCGTATTCTGGGTTACTAATAAATTATATTAGCGGCTTTCCAGCGGACGGCTTTGGCTGGCCCGCTGGAAAGTCCTATTTTTGAGTTTATAACCAACCCATAAATAACAACTCAGCTACTTAATGATGAAAAAGTTACTCCTTCTGGCTTCCGTAGCCGTACTAGGTTTGAGTGCGTGCAATAAAACGGTTTGCCCAGCTTACTCAAGTGTTAAAGCAACTCACCATGTTGCTTCGCCGGTCACAGCCTCTACGGCTTCTTCTTCGGCAGCGCGGCTGTAAACAGGAAACGGCTTTTTTAGCTTTGTCTTCTCTGAGGTCAGTTCTTATCTAAGGATAGGAGCTGACTTCTTTTTTGTGGGGCATTTTCTTGATTAGGACGACCAGCCAGAATAATTTTCAACCTGACACTGCGTTATCCCTCGGAATGTGTTAATTTCGAATACATTGCCTGAAACCAGAAAACCCTAAAATTGCATTTATATATGAAAAGAACTTTGCTTTTCGTTGTGCTGGCCGTGGCAGGACTCGGCTCGTGCAAAACCCATTGCCCTGCTTATAGCAGCACTAAACCCGCTACCCACGTAGCCTCACCCATTATGGCTAGCACTGCAGATAAGGCCCCAGCCCAACAGTAGCATGCTGCATATCTTTCAACTAGAAAGCCGACTTCCTTCACAAGGAGTCGGCTTTTCAGGTATTATGCCATCCGAGTAAGAGTAAGTTGGCTGTAGCGCTTACTGGGTAGTCGGCTTGTAAAATAAGTTGTACGGCGGCGGGCAAATCGGCTACGCGGGGCTGGTAGTTGTTGGTTTCCTCCTCTCCCACCAGAATGCCGCGCACCCCGGCTTTTTGGCCGGCCTGCATGTCGCGGTACCGGTCACCCACCATCCAGCACTGGGTGGGGTCAAGGTGGAAACGCGCCAAGCCTTTTTCCAGCATCAGCGAATCGGGCTTGCGCGACAACGACTCCGATACGCTGGGGTGTCCTGGCGCGTAGTAGAAAGCGTCAATCAGGTTGCCGCAGGCGGCTTGCAGCTTGGCGTGGCAAGCCTGCACATCGTGCGGCGTGTAGAGGCCCTTGGCAATGCCCGCCTGATTGGTTACTACTATCAGGTGGTAGCCGGCTTGCTTGAGTGCCGCCAGGCTTTGCGGCACGCCTTCCAGCACCACAAATTTCTCAGGCTCCCACACGTAATGGCCAATTTCTTGGTTGAGCACTCCATCCCGGTCCAGAAAAACGGCTTTGTTGAGAGCAGGCATAACGTAGGCTGGTTGTGAAGTAAGAAGTGATGCTGGCGCAAAATTGGGGTTTTTACGGGAGTTGACGGGGTGGCCGCCCGGAACCTCAAATTTCCGTGACCTTTGCGCCTGCGAGTGGTTATCTAGGCCACAGCTTCTTTTCTTCGCTTCATTACTTTCTCCTCGATATGACCATTGCTATTCTGGGTGGCGGTATTTCTGGCCTTGTGGTGGCCTGGCAACTCCAAAAAGCTGGCGTTGCCTACGACTTATTTGAAGCCGAAACCACGCCCGGCGGCTGCCTACGCTCCGTGTCGCACCCCGATGGCTACCTCGTTGAAACCGGTCCCAATTCCTTGCAACTGAGCGACGAACTGCTAGAGTTGATAACGGAGTTGGGATTAGTCGATGAAATTCAGGACGCGGCGGCCGTTAGCAAAAACCGCTATGTGCTGCGCAACGGGCGGTATCAACAGCTACCTAGCACGCCGCCCGCTTTGCTTACCAACGGCTTTTTCAGTTGGAAAGCAAAGTTCAATATCCTGCGGGAGCTACGCCGCCCGGCCGCGCCGCTCAACCCCACCGAAACGGTGGACGCCTTTTTCCGCCGCCGCTTCGGACCCGAAATCGTCGATTATGCCGTCAATCCATTCATATCAGGCATCTATGCCGGCGACCCGGCGCAGCTTCTGATTCATAAAACGTTCAGCAAGGTGGCGGCCTTGGAGCAGCAATACGGTTCGGTGCTGCGCGGACTGGCCAAAACTGGCGGTGGGGCCGGACGCCGCCGCATTATCTCGCTGCAAGGCGGCATTCAGAAGCTGACGGATACGCTGGCCGCCAAACTCACCCACCACCACGTACGCCAGCGGGTGCTGGCACTGCACCGCACTACCAAGGGTGGCTATCAGGTGCAAACTTCGGCGGGTAGCAACGGCGGCTTTTCTTACGATGCTGTAGTGCTGGCCCTACCGACGTTTGCAGCGGCGCCCTTGCTGGCCCCGCTTTTCCCGGAAGCCGCCGCTGCCTTGGCCGCCGTGCATTACCCACCTATGGCTGCTGTATATACCGCCTACCGCCGCGAGGACGTAGGTCATCCGCTTGATGGCTTCGGGGCGCTGCACCCTAAAGTGGAACAGCCATATGCAGCCGGCAGCATCTGGACCAGTTCTATCTTCCCAAACCGCGTGCCCGATGGGCAAGTACTCTTTACCACCTTCGTGGGCGGCGCGCAGTACGAAGCCAATGCCCAGCAGTCAGAAACCGCCCAGAAAGCCGCGGTGCATGAAGAGTTAAGCCGATTCTACGACATCAAAGCTGCGCAACCGCTGTGGCAGTACCGCTACCTCTGGGACAAAGCCATTCCGCAGTACGACCAGCGCATTATGGCCGCGCATACCACCACCGATGCTCTCCAGGCCCAGGGTATCTGGAGCGCCGCTAATTGGCGCGGCGGCGTAGGTGTTCCCGACTGTATCCGGCATGCCAGGCACGTAGCGGACCAGCTTACAGGAAAGTAATTCCACCTACTTGGCCTTGCGGATGTAGATGTTGCCTTGCAGGCTTTTCATCATGATTTCGGCGCCACCGCCGTTTACTTTGCCATAAGTCCAGTCGTCGATGCTCACGCGGTACATGCTGGCTTGGTTGGTGCGGTTTACTTTGGCGGGGCTCCTTTCGGCTACCAGGTCGAAGTCACTGTAGATTTCGCCGTGGTCTGATTTCAGCTTCAACGCCGCCTTCGTGCTGCTGGGCAAGGTCACATCTACTGCCCCATTCACCGTGGAAAAGGCCATGGGCGCCCCAGCCGTTACGGTTTTGAAGGTGGCCTTCACGCCGCCGTTTACGGTGTTGGCCACCGCCGAACCCGATACGTCGTTCAGTTGGATAGACCCATTCACGTTGCTGACTTCCAGCTCGCCCGACACGTTTTCAACCGTGATGTTGCCGTGCTGCACCGTACCAATCTGCAACGAAAAGCGCTGCGGCACCTTAATCACCAGGTCGATGGGGTTCTTCCAAGATGAGGTTTTGATGGAAACCTGGTTGTTAGCTTCATCAGCGGTGAGGTCGAAGCTGCTGCTGGTGTCGATACGCTTCATGCCGGCGGCGTTGGCGGGTACGAGGCGGGAAGTGGCTTGCCGGCCGGCTCGGGTCGTGGCATCAATTACCACGTCTTTGCCGCTATAGCCAATCACCGTAATCGAGCCGCCTACCAGCTTTACGTTCACCAAGCCGGGTTTGCCAGGGTTACTGAGTACCACCACCAGCTGCTCTTTAGTAGCCTGCGCCGAGGCGGTTCCGTAGATACCGGTAAGCAACATCAGGCTAATACCACCTACCACACGGCGCAAGAGAGAAAATCGAGGAAGAGAACTGTTCATTTGGGTTGCTGTTTGATGGTTACGCTGCCGTTGATGGTCTCGAAGCGGAAATCTTTCCCGCCTTTGCCCAGCCGCACGACCGTATCCTTGGTGATTTTGTATTGGGTGCCGCTACCAGCACTCTGCTTGTTCTGGCTGACTTGCATCGGCAGCAGCTCTGCGTTGGGAAAGTCGGTGTACAACTCGCCGTGCATGCTTTTGAAGTGTACATCCGCCGACAAATCCGCCGGATAGCTCACCTTAATTTGGCCATTGATGGTGTTGTAGGACGATGGGCCGGGCGGATTGGCCGCGTACGTGGCTTCCAGGTTGCCGTTGATGGTACGGGCTGTGGTGGTGCCTTTCACGTTGCGGAGCGTCACGGCCCCGTTGATGTTGTAGGCGTTCAGTGTACCCGTTACATCCTGCACCAGCACCGCCCCATTGTTGATGGTCGATACGTGCAGGTTCATCTGGTAAGGCACTTTCACTACGTAGTTAAACGAGTACCGGTACTTGATTTCCTTATGCTCGGTGTTGCGGTTATGGTTCGGCCGCGAATCGTAGGGGCCTTTCATATACACCACCACACTGTCGTTGCGCTGATAGAAATCCACTTGTGCTTCCTGCTTGCCTACTGCCAGGGTTTGCGCATCAGCAGCCCGGATGGTTTTCGTGACTTCCACCACCACTTTGCTGCCCGAGTAGCCCTGCACGCTCACCGAGCCGTCGATGTTGTACACGGCCAGCGTGTTGCGGCCAGCATCATTGGCTAGGGTGAATTCTTTGTTGATTTGCTCAGTAGCTTCTTGTTGTTGGGCCTGAGCCTGGCAGCTAGATAATAGTACCAGCAGTCCAATTTGGCTGGGCAGGATACAGCGTTTCATGGTAGGGGGGTTGAGGTGAAGACGAAGTGGCGGGCCGCCCATTCGACAAGGATTTCAGGCTTTCTTCGATTTTGTTTTTCACGGCCGAGTTCAGGTCGGGCTGAGCGAGCAGGCGGCGCAACGGCTGCACCGAGCGTTTCTCCTGCAACTGCACCATCACATCGGCCAGCGCCGACTGCACCAGCGGCGACTCTTGCTGCGGCAGGGCCTGCACCAGCCCTAGCCGCACGGCCGGGTCCTGCGCCAACTGGGCCAAGGCTTCGAGGGTAGCTAGGCGCACATTCACGTTTTCGTCGTGGTTGAGGGTGCTCAGCAAGGCTTCCACCACCCGGCTGTTAGCGGTGTTTAATTCCTTGGTGTAGCTCACGGCCCGCAGCCGCTCCGTTGCTGAGGGGTTCTCAATGAGCGTGAGCAGCATCACCTGCTGCATGTGTTCTACCTGTTTGCTCAGAGCAGCCAGTTGTTGCTGGTCGGGGTTGGCAGGGGCATTGCGGCTGTTCAGCCACCAGCCCGCGGCCAGCCCCAATCCTATCAGGCAGACACTATACGCCAGCTGCACCACGGGCCGCGGCACAGCCAATGCCTGCAACCAGCGCCACGCGCCCGCCAGTGAGTACGTGGGCGTTGCGGCTACCTCTTCTTTGTAAGACGCCAGCATGGAGTAGAACGCCGGCCGCACGTTTTCGCTCGGCTCGGGTGTGGGCACTGTACCCAGCAGCTGCCACATTTGCTGCACGGTTTCCAGTTCTTCCTGGCACGCTGGGCAATGCGCTAGGTGGGCTTTTAGGGCTGCCTGCTCAGCAGCAGGTAGCTGCTGGTTCAGATAGTCGGCTAGGTTCTCTTGGGTTTGTTCGCACTGCATATCCTTCAGTTTTCAATTCGCAGATAGGTGGTTTTCAGCTCGTTCATGGCGCGATGCACCCGCACTTTCACGGCGCCTTCGGTGGTATTCAGTACCCGGGCTATTTCGTCGTATTTCATTTCCTGAAAGCGGCTTAGCACCAGCACCTCGCGGTACTCGGGGCTGAGCCGGGCCAGGGCGCGATGCAGGGTGGCCGCTTCCTGCTCCTTTTGCAGCCCTTCGTCGGCGTGCGTGCCGCCGCTCAGTCTTTCCACGAAGTCGGCTACGTCGGTGTGGCGGGTGGCGTGGCGGTTCTTTTTGGCGTGGTCGGCTAGCACGTTGCGGGCCAAGTGATACATCCACGCCCGAAACTCGCCTTCCCCGGTGTAGGTGTGCCGGTACTTGAGCATGCGGTAGAACACGTTCTGCACTAAGTCCTCGCTGACGGCGGCATTGCCCAGCATGTGATATAAAAAGCCGTACAGCTTGCGGTGATGCCGCTCGAACAGCAAGCCCATTTGGTCCAGCTCTCCGGCCTTCACCCGGAGCATAAGCGCATTGTCTGATAGCGAGTCCAACCGAATAGAGCTGAGTTTTTGTGGTATTTGCTGGTGGACACCGCCCCTGCGCCGGAAGGTTACAGTTGCGGTGCGTTATTTTTTCAAGCTACCCAGTAATTGCGCTTATTATGCGCCCCGCAACGCTGGCAAGCAGCCCCAGCCGCTATTTAACGTTCTTGGAAACCCAGGCAACTTTTGCAACACCCGGCGCTGTTGAAATATGCTCTTGGCTATTGCACTAAGGTTGCAACCACCACTGTGGCAGCAGGCATCTTGAAAAGAACGGATGCTATGGCAGGCACCTTTTCTCCTATAGCTGTCTGTTGCTCTGAAAAACATACAAAGCTCAACCGTACTGCTCTCTGGAAAGTCTGCTTTCTGATGTGCCTCTACTCGCTTCTAACTTATATCTTTGGCCTATGAATGAGGGGCTCGTCCTGATACCAACCTACAATGAGCGAGAAAATGCGGAGTTGATTATCCGCAAGGTCTTCTCGTTGCCGATGGCATTCAACGTGCTCATCATTGATGATGGCTCGCCAGATGGCACGGCCAATATTGTACGCGCCCTGATGACGGAGTTTCCGGGCCGCTTGTTTCTGGAAGAGCGCAAAGGCAAGCTGGGGCTGGGCACAGCCTACATCCATGGGTTTAAATGGGCGCTGGCGCACGGCTATCAGTACGTCTTCGAGATGGATGCCGACTTCTCGCACAACCCCGACGACCTGGTGAAGCTCTATGACGCCTGCGCCCGGCAAGGCTACGACCTCGCTATTGGCTCGCGCTACATTCAGGGCGTGAACGTGGTAAACTGGCCCATGGACCGGGTACTGATGTCGTGGTTTGCCTCGGCCTATGTGCGCTTTATTACCAGCATGCCCATCATGGACGCCACGGCGGGCTTCAAGTGCTACACCGCCCGCGTACTGCGCACCATCCCCCTCGACCAGATTCGGTTTGTGGGCTATGCGTTCCAGATCGAGATGAAGTGGCTGGCCTACAAGTATGGTTTCCGGATAAAGGAAGTGCCCATCATCTTCACCGACCGAACCCGCGGCACTTCTAAAATGAGCAAAGGCATCTTCCAAGAAGCCTTCTTCGGCGTCATCAAAATGCGAATCAGCAGTTGGTTTCGCCGCTTCGAGCGGGTGGATTCCAGTGCTCCAGTACCAGCTACTGTAGCAACCTCTACGACGAAAACCCGGTAAATTCGTAGTATTGGGAGGCGGCCATCGGTAGGCGCCGGCTGGGTGTATCTTGTTGCTGCTCCATGGAAAATACGCCTCTGTTTTGGGTTGGGTTCAATGCCTTCGTGCTGGCCATGCTGCTGCTCGATTTGTTGGTGTTCAACCGGAAAGCGCACGTAGTAAAAATGCGCGAGGCTTTGGGTTGGAGCCTATTCTGGATTACGCTTTCCCTAGCCTTCAATTACTTGGTGTACCGCACTATGGGGCGGCAGGCGGGTCTGGAATTTCTGACCGGCTATCTGATCGAAAAGTCGCTGAGCGTTGACAATCTATTCGTCTTTCTACTGATATTCAGCTACTTCCGGGTTCCGGCGCAGTACCAGCACAAGATTCTATTCTGGGGCATCCTGGGGGCGCTGGTGTTGCGGGCCATCTTTATTCTGGTGGGGGCGGCGTTGCTGGCCAAGTTCAGCTTCTTGCTATATGTGCTCGGAGCGTTTTTGATATACACGGGCATCAAAATGGCCCTCAGCGCCGGAGAGCCCGAAATCAACCCGGATTCTAATCCGGTGGTGAAGTTTCTGAGCCGGCATCTGCCCATCACCAGTCAGCTGCACGAAGGCAAATTTTTCGTGCGCAAAGATGGGCTGCTGTTTGCCACGCCGCTGCTGGTAGTGCTGGTGATGGTGGAAACCACCGATGTAGTTTTCGCCGTCGATTCCATCCCCGCCATTCTGGCCGTCTCGCGCGACACGTTTATCGTGTACACCTCCAACGTATTTGCCTTGCTGGGGCTACGGGCCCTGTATTTTGCGCTGGAAGGATTGATGCGGCTGTTTCACTATCTGCACTACGGCCTCTCGCTCATCCTCGTCTTTATTGGGGGAAAGCTGCTGCTTTCCGAGGTAATACACCTGTCTATGGGTATATCCTTGGGGGTGGTGGGTACTATTCTGGCGCTGTCTATTGCCGCTTCGCTGCTGTTCCCAAAGCAGACCGAAACGCCGGCATAACCTTTCCTTTACTTGTTGTAAACCTGGCGGCCGTAGCTTTGCGGCAGCTTAACGCGCCGGCTTGGCTACCGCCCTGCCGGCGTCTGTCAACCACGCGGGCGTGTTTTTAGAGGTGCGCCCTCACCTATTTCTTTGCATGAAAGCATTTATTTTCGACCTCAACGGTACCATGATCCACGATATGGAATACCATACGCGGGCCTGGCAGCACGTACTCAACCACGATTTGGGCGGCAACTTTTCCTGGGAAGAAATCAAACCGCAGATGTACGGCAAAAACCAGGAGTTGCTGGTACGCATGTTCGGGGCCGACCGGTTCACGGCAGCGGAAATGGATACGCTATCAGTGGAAAAGGAGAAGCGCTACCAAGCCGAGTTTCTGCCGCATCTGGCGCTGCTACCAGGGCTGGCCGAGTTTTTAGAGCAGGCTCACCAGCGGGGTATTGCTATGGCCATTGGCTCAGCGGCCATTCCATTCAATATCGACTTCGTGCTCGATAACCTGAATATTCGGCACTATTTCCAGCAAATCGTGAGTGCCGCCGACGTAACCCTAAGCAAGCCGCACCCCGAAACCTTCCTGAAAGCCGCCGCTCAACTAGGTGCTAAGCCGAGTGAGTGCATTGTGTTCGAGGACGTGCCTAAAGGTGCCGAAGCGGCAAACAACGCCGGTATGCAAGCCGTGGTGCTCACTACCACCCACGAAGCGCACGAATTCGGTCACCTGCAAAACGTGCTGCACTTCGCGCCCGACTTCAACGACGCTTTTATGAAGTCGTTGCTGTAAGTTTTGCGTTATCACTAAGGCTAAAAACCAACTGCCCGCAAACTACCTCTGTAGCTTGCGGGCAGTTTTCGCTTAAGGTACTGGTCCGTTAAGGCTTTGGAGTTGGAGGAGTTGTTTCACCGCCTTGCTCGGCCGGAATGTTGGTGTTCACGCCCGCGTCTGGAGCAGCATTGCCACCCAGCAAGTCGATCAAATTTAGCGGCTCAAACTGCGTGGAATCGGTCGACGTAACCCGCACTGTGTCGCGCGCGGCCCGGAAGATGGAACCGTGGGCTCGGCCGGGGAAGTTCAGCGAGTAGTCCACGCTGGCGTAGTCGTTCTGCGAAATCAGACCTTTGCTAGCCATGAGTTTGGCAATCAGGCGGTGGAAATACCGGGCGCTGCTGCGCATTTCGCCGTACTGGTTGAACGAACGTTGGAAATACTTCGGCCGCGGAATGATGCTGGCCAGGTACAGGCTTTCTGATAGGTTAAGGTTGGCGGGCTGCTTGTTGAAGTAGAATTCTGAGGCCTCGCTGGCACCATACACCTTCGGGCCCCATTCGATGATGTTGAGGTACACCTCAAACATGCGCTGCTTGGAAACAATGCGGGTGTTTTCCAATAGCCACACAATCAGTGCCTCCTCTATCTTGCGGGTTACGGTTTTCTGACGGGTCAGGAACACGTTTTTCACTAGCTGCATGGAAATGGTACTGCCGCCCCGCGCAAACCGCTTCTCCTTGATGTTCTGAATAGCCGATTTCACAAAGGCCTTCTCCATGAACCCTTTATGAGTCAGGAAACGCGGGTCTTCAGCCGTCATGATAGCCGCTTTTAGGTAGTTCGATACCTCGTCGTACGATACGAACTCGGGGTTGGAAGGTCCTACCGCAAAGGCTTTAATGGAGTCGCCTTTATCGTTGTAGGCGGTGTACAGGAAATCCTGATTCAGCTTGTTCAGGTCTTCGGCACCCATCTTGGTGATGCGGAAGTTCTTCGGCGTCAGGCCCGATGAGAATTGCAGGCTGTCGAGCTGGTTCATGTCCAGGTCGAGGTGCATCTTGTACTTGAGCGTGCCTTCGCCCTGCATGCCTTCCAGGGTATTGAACATGCCTTCGGGCAGCGCCGCGAAAAACGTGTTAGCTGGCGTTTCTGCTGATACGATGTCGGCTTTCACTTGCAGGCCGGCCAGGGTCTCGCGGCGGTTGCGCAGGCCGTTAATCATCTTGCCTACCACGCGCTGGTTGAGCGGCAGCTTCCGGACGCTCATCACCGGAAAAAAGGCCATCCGATTCAGTGTCACCTTGGTACCTTCATCCAAGGCTGCAAAAGCCTGCCCCAGTCGAGCCACAAACTCGATGCCGCCGCGCGGAAAACGCACGTCCCGGTCGGAGAGCTTTGGGTGATTCACAATAAAATTGGCAGCCGAGGCCGTGCCGCGCACTGTCAGCTCGTCGTCGGCTAAGTCTTTATCGGTCAGACTAAACCGTAGCGTATCGAACTGCACCCGCGCGCCGTAGCGCCGTAGCACATAGGGTAGCGTAACTGGCCGCCGCTCCAGCCCAAACACTTCGGCGTTCAGCGCGTAGTCGCCGGGCTCGATGTGGCCCTGCACGCCTACCTTGTTCACCACCGAATCGACGGTGGCTGTTAGCTGGCCTTCAATGTCGCCGTCCTCAATAGCCAGCCGGGGCATTACAATGCGGGCCTGGTGGCGCGGACTGTCGTAAGTGACTAAGAAATTGCGGAAATCGGCCTCGCCGGGCACATTATCAAAGCTGGCTTCCAGCAATTGATTCACTAGGAGGCCGTAATTAGTCCCGTTGGTGGTATCCCGTGGGGTTGCGGCGGGGGTAGCGCGTTTCTTCTTATAGAGAAACGAGTAGTTGTCGGTACGGTTGGTTTTGCGGGCCGTGAGTTGTGCATCACTGATTTCCAGGTTGCTGAACACTGGCCGGCCAGCAAACAACGACCGGACGCTCAACGAAACCGTTAACAGGCGAGCTTGGAGCAGCGTATCGGTGGGCTGGGCGGTAGGCACGAGGCTCATGCCGTCAATCTGTACCGTGTTCAGGTCGGTGAAGCGGGCTTGGCCTAAGGTCAGCGCCACGGGGTATTTGCGTTCCACTTTGGCTTTCACCTGGGCCAGCGCATACGTGAGCAGGGCTTGGCGCTTGAGCAGAAACACCGTCAGGCCTACGGCCAGCAGCGCCGCCAGAATACCCAAGCCAATACCTATTTTTTTCTTTGTTGCTGGAGTCACGCGAACAAGCAGAGTGAAGGAAGTCGTGGCGGGGCCAGGCCAGATTCATGCCAACTAGCCACCGCCTGCTGTACAAAGGTAACGAAAAAGGCTGCCCCCGTTCAGGCTGCGCGCCTCCATTCGCTACCTTTGGGCGTTCAGGCCAACCTTCTTCTCCGCATGTCAACTGCTGCCGATTACACGCAACTCACGCCGCTAACCGCTGTTTCGCCCCTCGATGGCCGCTACCGCCGCCAGACTGTGCCCCTGGCCTCGTACTTCTCGGAGCTAGCCCTGATTCGGTACCGGGTACTGGTGGAAGTGGAATATTTTATTGCGCTTTGTGAGGTGCCGCTGCCCCAGCTGCAGGGTGTTAATGCCGAAGTCTTTCCCAAGCTGCGCGCTCTATACACAGAGTTTTCGGTGGCCTATGCCGAAGCTGTGAAAGCCCACGAGCAGGTAACCAACCATGATGTAAAAGCCGTGGAATACTTTCTACGGGACCGGTTTACGGCGCTGGGCCTGGGTTCATATCTGGAGTTCATCCACTTCGGGCTGACCTCGCAGGACATCAACAACACCGCCATTCCACTGAGTTTACAGCACGCGCTTCTGCATACGCTCCTGCCCGCCTACGCCCAGGTGCGCAACCAACTGGCCGAGCGCGCCACCGAGTGGGCCGCCGTTCCGATGCTGGCTCGCACCCATGGCCAGCCAGCTTCTCCTACCCGGTTAGGCAAGGAAATTCAGGTGTTTGTGGCCCGCCTCGATGCCCAGGTGGCCCTGTTGAGCCAGATACCATTTGCGGCTAAGTTTGGCGGCGCCACTGGCAACTTCAATGCCCACCACGTAGCCTACCCGCACCTCGACTGGCACCAGTTCGGGCAGCAGTTTGTGGAAAGCAAGCTGGGTTTGAGCCGTAGCTTCCCCACCACTCAAATCGAACACTACGACCACCTAGCCGCCCTTTGCGACAACCTGAAGCGGCTCAATACCATCCTCACCGACCTGGCCCGCGACGTGTGGCAGTACATTGCGGTGGGTTATTTTCGCCAAACCATTAAAGCGGGTGAAGTAGGCTCGTCGGCTATGCCGCACAAAGTGAATCCTATTGATTTCGAAAATGCAGAGGGCAACTTAGGCCTGGCCAATGCGGTGTTGGAACACCTGTCGGCTAAGCTACCCATCAGCCGCCTCCAGCGCGACCTGACCGATTCCACGGTACTGCGCAACTTGGGTGTACCGCTGGGCCATACACTTATTGCCCTCACGTCGCTTCAGCGCGGCCTCAACAAGCTGGCTCTCGACGAAGAAGCTCTACGCCGTGACCTGGATGCCAACTGGCCGGTAGTAGCCGAAGCCATCCAGACTATTCTGCGCCGCGAAAACTACCCCGACCCTTACAATGCGTTGAAGGCGCTGACCCGCACTGGTTCGGCGATATCAGAGGCTACTATTCGCGAGTTTGTGGAAACGCTGGAAGTGAGCGAAACGGTGAAAGCTGAACTTCGGGCAATTTCTCCGTCGAACTACGTAGGCATATAGATTCCGCTTACCTGCAAAGAAGCAGCGTCGAACAATGTTCGACGCTGCTTCTTCTGTTTTGTATCCTCCATTATTCAAACCTATTTTATATGTTTAGTTATATTAAAACTTTATAAATACCAAAAATTTTGCAAACCATTTGAAAATACTCACAATGATTGCTGATATCAGAAGAATACTACGATACATATATTGTCTATTCGTATAAATAGGTGAATCTTTGATACACTGTACTCTGCTCTCCTACTACCTATTTGCATGTCGCACGCTGATATCTTCGATACAGACGGATTTGAACACCTAAATAAACCTACCACTCCTAACGCTCCTTTCGCCCAATTACTGCCTGCCACACAGTTCACTGACTTGCCTATTTGGTCGCCAGTTCACCAAAAGCCAAAAAGTGCCGCTGTGAAATTCCCTTCAAAAACAGCAACCTGTACTTCAACTATTCCTCAGTTGCTGCCCTAACCTCCTGCAACATCGGTTAGGGTGTTTATCTTCGCGGTTCCTAACTGCGTCCCTATGTCCAACCTATCCGGTGTTACTGTCCGGCCCGACTGCCGTCATTTCCGCGGCGACTTGCCTTGCCGTCCTAATAAAGAACATGGCTACGTCTGCCAGGATTGCCCGGTGTATGATCCGGTGCAGAAACGGGTATTGCTCATCAAGCTCGGGGCCATTGGCGACGTAATTCGGACTACGCCGCTGCTGCGGCGGCTGCGCCAAGAATATCCGGGCTGCTATATTACCTGGCTGACGCATACGCCGGCTATCTTACCGCAAGCTGAAGTTGATGAAATTCTCAAATTCGATTTTGCCAGCGCTATGCAACTCATGGCGCGTCGGTTCGATATTGCCATCAACCTTGATAAAGAGAAAGAAGCCTGCGCGCTGCTGCTAAAAGTGGATACCGAACACCGTTTCGGCTATACTCTGCGCGAATACGATGGCGTGGCATGGCCCCACAACGAGCAGGCCCACCACAAGTTCCTGACTGGCGTCTTCGACCAACTCAGCCTGCAAAACCAGAAACCATACGTGCAGGAGATTTTCGAGCTGTGCGGCTTTGATTTCCGGGGCGAAGAATACGTATTCGACAATCACGAAAACAAGGGCTACAATTGGGCGACCATACCGCAGGGCAAGCCCCGGATCGGTCTGAACACCGGCTGCGGCGACAGGTGGACCACTCGGCTGTGGTCGGATGAGAAATGGGTTACGCTGATTGCGCAACTCCAAGAAGCGGGCTATGCTCCCGTACTACTCGGCGGCACGGCCGAGGCCGAGCGCAACCAGCGGCTGCATGCCGCTACCGGCGCGGCGTACCCCGGCACATTCGCACTGGAGCAGTTCATCAACCTGATGCACCAGATGGATGGCATCGTGACGCAGGTAACTATGGCCATGCACATCAGCATTGCACTGGCCAAGCCCACCATCTTGATGAACAACATCTTCAACCCTTACGAATTCGACCTGTATGGCCGCGGCCAACTGGTGCAGCCCGACCGGCCGTGCGTGTGCTTTTACCGAGGCACCTGCAAGTTGGGCATCAGTTGCATGGAGGAATTGCCCGCCGAAAAGGTATTAGCGGCGGTGCAAGCTAGTGTGCCATTTTAGCTTGCTTGGGCGTAAGCGCGCCGTAGTCGCTCCAAATCGGCTGCCAGTAGCCATTTCGTAAAACAGGCCCACAACCACCGTGAGCCAAACAGCGTGGGCGGCTTCTAGCGGGCTGTTATTGCTTGCATAAGCCATTGCTCATCGAACCCACCCCACTCCCCGGCAACGCTCAACAGATTGTACACCAACACCGGTGCCACCTCCTCCTGGTTGATACGCTGCATCTCCGCCCAGCTTAGCCGGGCCTGATACCTCACATCAGCAATGTGTTTGTAGTCGTCGTCTGTCAGCTCTGTATCCAGGTACAGCGCCGCTAAAGCAATCCAGACGGGCGTACGCGCCGTTGCGTTTTCGCGGAACATAGTTTCTATCCAGCCACTTCCTTTAGGGCCTTCACCATTTCGCTCCACGAAAATTCCTTTTTGCGGGCCCATACGCCGGCCGTGAATTCCACTTCGCGCTGGTGCTCATAGAAATCCAACAACGCATCGGCAATGGCGCGGGCAGTGGGCTTCACCACGTAGCCCACTTCTCCATCCGGAATCAGTTCAGCTAGTCCGCCCACGTCAGTTACCAGCATGGGCCGCTCAAAGTGGTAGGCAATTTGGGATACGCCGCTTTGGGTGGCATTTTTGTATGGCTGCACCACCATATCGGCCGCGCAGAAATAGTCTACTACCCGTTCGTTGGGGATGAAGTCGGTGGCACGCACGAGGCGGCTTTCCAACTGGTGCTGCGCAATCAGCGCTTCGTAGGGAGCGGCATCTTCGTAGTATTCGCCGGCTATAATCAACTTCACGGGCAGTGCGGCCAGCCGTACATCGGCAAAGGCTTCCAGCAATATATCTAGTCCCTTGTAGGCCCTAATAAACCCAAAGAAAAGCAGGTAACCGTAACTGGGGTCCAGATTCAGGGCTTGCAATGCTTCCGCCTTGGCCTTCAACGGTCCAAAATTGTCGTAGAGCGGGTGAGGCTTGTACTGGGCCGGCTGCTTGAAGTGCAGGCGTCGCAAATCGGCTAGCACCGATCGGCTCATGGTGACGAAACCGTGGCAGGCCGACAAAAAATAGCGTGTAAATGGCCGGTCACCAGGGCGCTTTTCGTGCGGTATTACGTTGTCGGTGATGGCTACTATGCGGGTGTGGCGGTTGCTGCTGATGCGCCGAGCAATGCTGCCCAGCGCGGGTCCCATGAACGGCAGCCAGAACCGAAATACCACCAAATCGGGATTTTCGCGTCGTAGCCGGTTGCCCACTCGCCACCAGGTCCAAGGGTTTACCGAGTTGATGCTGACGTCGATATTCAAGTCAGCGGGGCCCTCTTCGGTGCTGAACTGGGTCTGACCGGGAAACAGAAACCCGGGGTACTGCAACGAAAACGTAACCAGCTTCACTTCGTCGCCGGCTTCTTGGAATGCCCGCGCCAGCCGTTCGTTGTAAGTAGCCAGCCCGCCCCGCAACGGATATGCCGGCCCGATGATAACAACGCGCATAAGTAAGTTTTAGCGTTAAAAATCAGCGCACCTCTACTCGTGGCAGCGCAGCGCTGGGTTCTTTCACTTCTAATTGACCCTTTCCCGCACCAGATAATCGTTGCGGTTTGGACCATTGAGTTGAATCAGTTCGGCCAGAAATCCGGTCAGGAACAGCATGGCGCCTACCACTACTGCCACCAAAGCCAGAAAGAACAAGGGTTGGTCCGTTACGTCGCGCGCTTTCAGGTTATTGAAGGCCAGATACACCTTCTCCCCCACTAGCCACAGCGTAATCAGCATGCCTAGCACAAACGATAGGGTGCCCATCGTGCCAAAAAAGTGCATAGGCCGCCGCCGAAACCGGCTCACGAACGTGATACTCATTAAATCCAAGAAGCCGTACACGAACCGCTCCAGCCCAAATTTCGTGACACCGTATTTGCGCTCCTGGTGTTGCACCACCTTCTCGCCAATTTTACGGAACCCCGACCATTTGGCAATTACTGGAATGTAGCGGTGCATCTCGCCGTACACCTCAATGCTTTTTACCACGCGCTGGTCGTAGGATTTTAGGCCACAGTTGAAATCGTGCAGTTGAATACCCGAAATCCAGCGGGTGACACCATTGAAAAGCTTGGTTGGAATAGTTTTCGACAAAGGGTCATATCGCTTCTGCTTCCAGCCACTTACTAGGTCGTAGCCACCTTCCGTTATCATGCGATACAGTTCAGGCAGCTCTTCCGGCGAGTCCTGTAAATCGGCATCCATGGTACAAACCACCCGGCCCACCGTTTCCCGAAAGCCCACGTTCAGCGCCGCCGACTTCCCATAATTACGGTTGAAGCGGATGCCTCGCAAGTTCTTGTTAGCTTCTCCCAGTTCTTCAATCACGTCCCAGGAGTTGTCTGTCGAGCCGTCATCAATCAGCAGAACCTCGTAGGTCAGCCCCTGCTCCACCAACACTCGATGAATCCAGCGCGTCAGTTCCGGCAAGGATTCGGCTTCATTAAGCAACGGAATTACGATAGACAGCTCAACCGGAAACGAATGCGAAAGGCGCTTACTCAAACTCGGGGCGGGAATTTTTAGTGAAAGCCGAAATAACTAATGAAACAAGGAAACCCATCAACAAGCCACCCAAAATGGCAAATACCATGGAGATGGGACCAGTGGCGAACTTCTCTGTTAAGGCCATAGCCTGATCTATCTGCGCATCCGGCATACCTTTTTCCTCCATCCGGCTACGGGTCAGCTCCATCACGCGCGCCATGTAGCCAGGATCGATAAAGGTGAAGTAGATGAATGTAAATACGCCCCCAATCACGCCCGAAACGGCCGATGTAATTGCGCCGATAGCCAGCCCTTGCCCATAAGACATGAACCCTTGGTTCTGGTGCTTGAAATGCTTGTGCGCCAGTATAATACCCACTATCATAATAACTACTCCTATCCAACGCAAAGGAGTTTCCGGATCTTCAATAAAGGTTAATTGAAGAAAAGAGAATATTACAGAGGCCAGCCCCAACAACAAACCATAACGAATGCCAACTGAAGATGGAGTAACGGGAGTAGCAGGTGTTTCCATTGGGTTTATAATAAGTTAGAAGTGAGAAATTGAAGATGCAATATCTGTTTTTTCCTCATTTCCGCAGAAAAACCCCTCCCGGAATGCTCAATAGTATTCCTACTATCAGTTTCCGCATGTAGTCATCGGCTGCCAGACCTTGGGCCGAAAACGCCAAGCCGCGGTACGTTTGCTCATACTGTTGCCGGCCATTTTTCTCTTTCAGAAACATAGGGCGGCTTTGCTTCAGCAGGTGGCGCATTTCCGTCAGGTGCCGCGCAATTGGCTCTGGCCCGGTAGCCTGCGCAAAGGCATAAACTCCACCCGCTGATACCACGGCCGTAAACAGTGCAATCAGCAGCCCTGTACCTATAGATTTTAGAATACCAGGGCCTTCCGGTTTGAAGTAGCGCCGTAGCTGCCACTGCCCCAGTATTACGGCGGCAGGCGGCACGAAAATAGCCATCAACCGCTTTGGCCCGTACGGGTTACTGCCGCTTAGATACAGTCCTATTACCCAGAGCACACACAGCACTCCTGCACTTACTCCGAAGAGCACCGCTGTGCGCAAAATTAGTTTTGTTGGTGAAGCAGATTCTTCCACGGTGTCCGGCATAATGAGCCCGCAAGATACAATGACTTGCGCTACTCACTTGCTTTATGCGGCTACTGCCGGCGCCGGAGCTGCTTTTTGCTGCCGCATGAAACGTAGCAGCAGCACCTCGGCCAACAAACTGGCTAGGGCTATCCATAAGCAGTATTGCCACAGCGGGGTACCTACTCGCTCTGCCTTGTACTTAGCTGCCACCGATTCGCCATCTTTCACATCGAATACCTGCACGTTCGGCCGATTAGGACCAATTAACTGGCGTAAGTCCTCCGCCGAGTAAGCGGCCAACTCGGATTCCCGCTTATCGAAATTGAAGGCCAAAGAGGCCACCACTTTGCCGTTGAGAGAAAGAGTATAAAACCCTGGCTCTCGCATTGCAGCAGGCACGCTAAACCGCAATACTCCTGCCTGTAAGCGTTGGCTTGGGATAAACGTCGTGCTATCCTTTGAGAGTTTAAAAACCTGCTCCGCACTGCCCTTCACAGTTTCCGCTATGTTTATAGCAATTGTGCCTTGGTTGAGCCTGTACGACGGATGCTGCTCTCTACGGTAGCTTTGCATAGCCAATCTATACATCACCGGCACGAAAAGAGCATGTTGCGTAAAATCAGAATATGTGCTGTTAAATGGAGCCGCAAACACGTACACCTTGCCAGGGCCACTGGAAAACTCCCCCAGAAACCCCTCTCCATCACGCATGCGCATGATATTGGCGTCAGAGCGTGACCAGCGTATCACTGGACTAACTTTCGGCATTAGCGGCTGCCGATTCTGGCTCCCAAATACATCTTTGAAAAAGGGATTTTGCGCCGCTGGCACAGCTACATCACGCAGTACTGGTGCTGCTCCGGCTGGCTCCCATGCTACCGGACCAACGCCTAAATCAGCGAATAGTTGAGTGTACGATGCGCGCGCCACAGCTTCCGCTGGCGGTACCAGTACCAACGACCCACCCCGTCTTACCACCCGCACCAGACTCTCACGCAAGCCAGCATCCATGCGAGGCTGCTCTTGCACTAATACCAAATCGCTGCTTTCCAACGCCCGATAGTCAATACCTGAAGCTTTAGCAGAGTTATAAGCGAATAAAGGCTCATTAGCATAGAGTTGACGAGTAGCGCCACCTAATCGCTCAGTGGCCGCTATGTCCAGTATTTTGATTTGCGGAGAAGGCTGAAGCGTGAAGTAAAAGCTGTTGTCGAACATAACAGGAAAGTCATCTAACTCTATCCTGCATTTTTCTAGTTGTTCTCCCTCCAAACGCAACTGTACATTAGTCGTCGCAACACCGTTCACAGGCACGTCCGTTCTGAATGCAGTAGCCTGCCGGTCTCCCACGAATAGTTTCACTTGGCAGCTTTCCACCTTCATGCTACCTCCATTACGCAGCCGAATATGAAGCGTGATATTTGTATTCCTTCTTATAAAAGCATCATCTAACCATACACTATCTACAAAGACATTTTTTAGGCTTCGCGCTGCCACAGGCACCAAAAATACTTTCTGGGCAGTGTCAATAGTTGCAATATCTGTAGCGGAAAAACTATTCTTCTGAAAATCAGAGAGAATGAAAGCTTGTTCTGTCGTCGCACCTTTTAACTGGTTGAAAGCACTACTTACCCCATCAGCTCTTCCCGATACCTGCAGTCTGTCCAATTCTAATCGATACTCGCTTGCTCTGCGGCGCTGTGTCGCTGTATTCAGTAAAGAAAAATCAGTGGCAACTGAATAAACATTAGGTAGCGCTTGAGCCTCCTTAATACTTTGCTCGAACACACTGGTTTGCTTATTCTGGGTACTTGCCTGCATACTTGGTGTTGCGTCTACGAAGACACTAACCGATGACTGCAACTGAATGGTTTGAATTGGTGCAGGTATGTAAGGCTGCACAAACATCAACACCAGAAAAACAACAAAGCTGATGCGTGCCAATAACACCAACCAATGTTTGAGTTTACGCTGACGCGCGCTAATCAACTTTACCTCTCGAATAAAGCCAACATTAGTAAACAACACCCGCTTAGGGCGTCGAAGCTCAAATAAATGAATAGCAATTGGTACTGCAACTGCAATCAAACCTAATAAAAACCAAGGATGTATAAACGCCATGTAAGCTGAATATGTTCATAAATGTAAACACAATCCTCATCAAAAGATTACTTAAAAATCTCCCTTAGCGCATCAATTAATATTATAATCTCTTTTTAAACTGCTTTTACAATAATTTGTATCCAATGCTATTTAAGTTGCCCCAACATAAAAAACCACGGCATTAGAGTTCCAGCTAAGCGACCCTACCCAAAAGGGTCTGCCCTTAGATAGCTATAGTTCCGGGTAAGCTATAAAACAACACCGCCCCTCAACGGCGCGGGGCCGGAGGGGCGGTGTGGGGTACAGTAAGGTTGGCGGCGACCGACTCTCCCACCGATGAAGGCAGTACCATAGGCGCTCCGGGGCTTAACGACTCTGTTCGGAATGGGAAGAGGTGAACACCCGGGCTAAAGCCACCATTACTGGTGTCGCAGTTCGTGTTCCGAAACTGCGTCATGTTGTTGACACAAGGCCAAGAAAGAAAACCAGCGGTACAGCGTGCGTTGTTGGTAGAAGCGTTCGGGTCATTAG
>NZ_ATVL01000011.1 GCF_000420705.1 Hymenobacter norwichensis DSM 15439 | reverse complement strand
CGCCCAACCCGGACTACGTCAAGGGCATGGTCGAGTGGTGCCGCCAGTTCCGCGGCCTCAAGCCCGACGGCACGGTCAACCTGTGCTGGGATGTGATCAACTACCACCACTACGCCAACGACGCGGGCTCCTCGCAGGGGGGCAACCCCACCCGCGGCAGCGCCCCGGAGGTCTCGGACGCCGGCGAGCGGGCGGCCGCCTTCCTGGCCATGGCCCACGAGTACTGCGCCGACATGCCGGTCTGGCTCACTGAGTCGGGCTACGACCTCAACCAGGGCAGCCCGCTCAAGGCCATCGCCGTGGGCGGCCGCTCGGTGGAGCAGACGCAGGCCGACTGGCTGCTGCGCTCGGCCCTGAGCTACGCCCGCTGGGGGGTGGAGCGCGTGTTCCACTACCAGGCCTACGACGACAACCCGACCAGCAGCATCCAGTTCGGCTCGATGGGCCTGTTGAACAGCAACCGCAGCCCGCGCCTGGCGGCGCAGTACCTGCAGCAGGTGCAGCGCTTGCTCGGCCGCTACCGCTACCAGCAGACCCTGAACGCCGACCCGCTGGTGGACCGCTACGCCCTCAACGGCCAGAGCGCCTTCATGCTCGTCGTGCCCGATGAGACGGGGCGTACGGCATCGTATTCTCTCAACTTAGGCACGGCCACGCAGGCGGATGTATATCGTCCGCAAGCGGGTAGTACCATGAGTGTGCAGCGGGTGAACGTGACCAATGGCCAGCTTCAGCTCAACGTGACTGAAACCCCGTTGTTTGTATTGCCTGTGGCAGCTGCTGGTGCTCCGTTGGCTACTACGTCTACTACCACGCCAAAATCTGTGGAGCTGACGGCTTACCCGAACCCATTCACCAACGAAAGCCAAGTGCAGTTCAAAGTAGCCGACAGCGGCCAAGCTACCCTGGCTGTTTACGACTTGCAAGGCCGCTTGGTACGCAAACTATTTGCGGGGTCTATGCAGGCGCAGCAGCCTCGGACGGTGCTATTCTCCGGTGCTGACTTGCCAGCCGGCCTGTACACCCTCCGCTTAACTACGGATACGCAAGTGGTACACCAACGTGTGGTGCTAACCAAGTAAGGCACGCTGCGCCTACTACCAACTAGCAAACACCAAAACGGCTCTGCCTCTTTTAATAGAGAGCAGAGCCGTTTTGCATTCAACACAACGTGCTTCAGACAGTTAAGTATTAACGGCCCAACCGAAAAACACGGGTGCGGCCATTTATTGTCACCGACGCCATATTATCGCAGGCTTGGGTACTGGTAGGGTCGTAGTTGAGGACTAAGGTTTTGCCATTAGAATTGCTGATGCTGACTGTACCGGCCGTGAAAAACCGGGCGCAACCGGGCGTAAATACTTTAAGCAGCGGCTGCTGAATGGTGGCAGCATAGGTGGCACCCCGCCGGTTGGTGCCAGTGGCTGACCCCGTTACCGAATATTGGTCGTCGAGAAGGGTACGAGTGCTCTGGCCGGCTAGGCGGGTATAAGTGCGCTGCGAGTTCCAGGAATGCGTGCCAGTTGAGGTAACAACGCTGGCATTCTGCACGCTGAGGGAATACGACCCGTCGCCGGTGTTGGTGATGATGCGAGTGCCGGTGTGCTGGTTATCGTTGCGGAAATAGTTGACCAATGTGATACTCACCGATGAGCCTTGCAGCCGTGGGCGGCCATTGAACACGGCCACAATCTGGCCGCGGTGGGTTACGCCGTTGGGAGCAGTGCAATTTACAGCACCAAAATCCAGGGTGAGTGTTCGAGTGCTAGGATCGTAAGTGCGGGTAGCACAAGCCGGCAGAATACGGGCTAGGTCGGTGGGTTCGGTAACGGCTCCGTTTAATACGGCAATATCGGCTGGGGCGGCAGCTTCCACAAAGTCATTGAGACTGGCGTTTTCCTCTTCGGCCATGCCCGAATCTTCAGCTGAAACAATGCTTTCGGGTTCTACTTGTTCTTTGTTGGTGGTGCAGGCACTAGTGCTGAGCAGAAGTAAACCACCGGCGAGAGCCGCAAAATGGAGAGGGCGAAAAAGTAAAGATTGCATGATGAGGGAGGGAATTAGAAATGAAGAAGAAAGAGAGTGGTTGCTACGGTTTCAATAGCTTGGATAGAGACCAGTAAACATAGTTTAATACAACTATAAAAAATTTTGAAGACTACCTGAATTTTGCAGGCCAACCGCTACCCTAACCTCTCGTATAGCTGTACACACATTCTGTATACCCCCTCGACACCATGCGCCCTGCTCAACTCACTGCCTTGCTCGTTCTGCCCCTGTTCACTGCTTGTTCGGGAGGTGAAAGCAACAAAGACCCAGTTGCTGAAGCTAAGTTTCAGAACGAAAAGCGCATTGGTGGCGAAGACATTACTGCCAAACAGGAGCGCGACGCCGAATTTATGGTGACGGCCGCCAACCGCAGCATGTTTGACTTGGAAATCAGCCAAATAGCCAAGCGGAAGGCTTCTTCACCTGATGTGAAGTATGTGGCTGAAGCTGTAGCGGGCCAGCATGGCCCCATGCAAACCGAACTGAAAACCCTAGCCGAGAAAAAAAGCATTGTACTGCCTGCTAGCTTGGGCGGCGACCAAGCCAAGCAAGTGGGTGAGCTAACTGCATTGAATGGAGCCGCCTTCGACCGGAAGTATATAGAGCTACTGGAAGAAACCCACAAAAAGAGCGTCGACAACTTCGATGACATGAGTGATGATGCCTACGATGGTGACATCCGAGCTTTTGCCGCCAAGTACCTGACCACCCTGAAAAACCACCTGGAGGCCGCCGAAAAAGCAGCCGATCAACTACCCAAGTAACCCGTGAGGTAGCGGCCTACCGGCCTAATACCTCTCCTTATTTCTACATCCTTCACTTACAACCAACCACGTTATGAAAACGCGCTTTCTTTCCTTGCTGGCCTTGGGTGCCACTCTCTCTTTTGCCAGCTGCGGCGACAATACAAACGGCAAAGCCGTGACTGACATTGAAAAATCGGCGGCTGATGGCGGCGTAGATGCCAACAACAGCGCCACGGTTATCGACAATGACGCGGGCCCAACCGTAACGGTCGACGCCGATTCGGCCATGGGAATGGACTCCACTGCTGGAGCTCGTCCATAACCAAAGTACCGTGGAGTAAGTAAATCGTTATATCCACAACTCCACATCAATTCCTATGAAACGCATTCTTTTTAGCGCTGCCTGCTTGGGCTTACTCTCGCTTGGCAGCTGTAACAGCTCTTCCGACACCGCCTCCACCTCGGCAGATACGGCCGATACCGCCGTTGGTAGCGCCCCTACTGACAACAACGCCGGCGCCATGGATTCTACGGCAGGTGGCACCATGGCCGATACCGCCGCAGCAGGTGCCGGAGCTATGGCCGACCCCAGTGGCCCCACTGCTCCGCACTCCGACGACCCAACGTTTATGATGTCGGCCGCTCATAGCGACCAAAACGAAATCCAGTTGAGCAAGCTGGTGCTGGAGAAGGGCGCTACTGGCATGGCCAAAACCCACGCCGACATGATGATTACCGACCACACCAAGTCGACGGCGGACTTGAAGGCCATTGCTACCAAAAAGAACGTGAAGCTGCCCACCGACATGGATGCCGAGCATAAGGCCATTGCCGAGCAGATGCGCAAGCTCTCCGGTAAAGAGCTGGAAAAGAAGTTCATGGAGCAAATGGTAACCGACCACCAGAAAACCCTGAACACCATGGCCGCTCACAAAGCCATGACCCAAGACACCGACCTTCAGACGTTTATCACGAAAACCACTCCGGTAATCGAGAAGCACCTGACGATGTCGAAAGACCACAACGGCATGATGTAGCCGATAGGCACTAGCCCTTACGCAAAAGCCGCTCCTCTACTAGAGGGGCGGCTTTTTGACTTTTATATTCATTTATTCACTCTAATTGCCAGCGGGTTACGCCACCGGGCAAAATCTGACGTTACGCGCTAAACTCCTTTGGCATTGTTGAGTATAAGACACTGAACCCCTTGGCGGGCATCCGTATTACTCACAGTCTGCCATTTACCTCTGCTTGATTCTCAACCCATGAAAAACCTATTGAAACGATTTGCTGGTACGGCTCTGCTGGCCGCGGTTATGTTGGGAAGCGTAGCGCCCGCCCAAGCCCAGAACCCAACCAAAAAAGCCGAGAAAATCAATAAGAAGCGCAGCAAAGCCTTGAAAGAAGGCTCCACTTACACCAAGGAGCAGCTGAAATACGATTCGGAGTTTGCCGTAGCCGCCGCCAGCACCAATATGCTGGAGGTGTCGTTGGGCAAGCTGGCGCAGCAAAAGGCCATTGTGCAGGAGGTGAAGGACTGGGGCAAAATGATGGAGCAGGAACACACCGAGGCCGAGCAGAAGCTGGAAGCCATTACCGTGAAGAACAGCATTGCGCTGCCCACCATGATGAGCACCGAAGACCGCGCCATCTACGACGACGTGGACGACCGAAAATACCTCGGCTTCGACAAGAAATACCTGCGCGACCTGAAGGAACTACACGAGCGCACCGTGAAGCGCTACGCCGAGGCCACTACCAAGCTTGCCAACCCCGAACTGCTAGCCTACGTGACGGAAATGCTGCCCAAGCTCCGCGCCCACGAAAGCCAAACGGCCGTGCTTTTCGAGCGTGCCAATGCTCTGAAATAACTGGCTCATCTCATTCCGATAAAGCAAAAGGCCCTCCGGCAGAAGTATGTGCTTCTGCCGGAGGGCCTTTTGCTTACCTTATGGTCTACGCCTCGGCATACTTGCTGGTGCGCAGTTCCTCGGCCAGGAAACGGCTGGTGTGGCCCTTTCCTGACTTAGCTACCTGCTCGGGCGTGCCTTGCGCCACAATGGTGCCACCGCCTCCGCCACCTTCCGGCCCGATGTCGATAACGTGGTCGGCTACCTTAATCAGGTCGAGGTTGTGCTCGATGATGAGGACGGTATTGCCCTTGTCGGCCAGCTTTTGCAGCACATCGGCCAAGTGGTTGATGTCCTCGAAGTGCAGGCCGGTAGTCGGCTCATCAAGGATGTAGAACGTCTTGCCAGTGTCCTTTTTGCTGAGCTCGGTAGCTAGCTTCACCCGTTGCGCCTCCCCACCCGAC
Organism: Hymenobacter norwichensis DSM 15439; assembly: GCF_000420705.1. Taxonomy (GTDB): domain Bacteria; phylum Bacteroidota; class Bacteroidia; order Cytophagales; family Hymenobacteraceae; genus Hymenobacter; species Hymenobacter norwichensis. Next base: position 459,277 of record NZ_ATVL01000011.1, on the reverse strand, counting down.
AGTGTAGTAGCTTGTTGCCCCAGCGTGAGGTATCCCAGTCCTACTTCGTTCAAAGTCTGAATCTTGCGCAGGATGCGGGGCTGAAACTCGAAGAAGTCCACGGCCTTTTCCACGGTCATGTCCAGCACGTCGGTAATGGACTTGCCTTTGAAGCGCACTTCCAGCGTTTCGCGGTTGTAGCGGCGGCCTTTGCAGGTTTCGCAGGGCACGTGCACGTCGGGCAGGAAGTTCATTTCGATGGTCCGGATGCCGGCACCCTCGCAGGTTTCGCAGCGGCCACCCTTCACGTTGAACGAGAAGCGGCCCGGCCCGTACCCCCGAATCTTGGCTTCCGGCAACGACGAGAACAGTTGCCGGATTTCAGTGAACACGCCGGTATACGTAGCCGGGTTCGAGCGGGGCGTGCGTCCAATCGGCGACTGGTCTACCTCGATTACCTTGTCAATCAGTTCCAGCCCCTCAATGCTGCCGTATTGTAGCGGCTCGCGCTTGGCGTTGAAGAAGTGCTGATTGAGAATGGGGTACAGCGTATCGTGAATCAGGGACGACTTGCCGGAGCCCGACACGCCGGTTACGGCAATCAGCTTACCCAACGGGAACTTGGCTGTTACGTTCTTCAGGTTGTGGCCTTTGGCACCTTTCAGCACCAGTTCCTTGCCTTCCCCAGTGCGCTTTTTCTTGCGCAGCTCGATGTGCTTCTGCCCGCTGAGGTACTGCGACGTGAGGCTGCCCGAGTTGAAAATCTCCTGCGGCGTACCCGAAGCCACAATATGCCCGCCGTGGATACCCGCGCCGGGGCCAATGTCCAGCACATAGTCGGCGTGCAGAATCATGTCCTTGTCGTGCTCCACCACAATCACCGAGTTACCGATGTCGCGCAGGTGCTGTAAGGCCTTGATTAGCCGCTCGTTGTCACGCTGGTGCAAGCCGATACTGGGCTCGTCCATGATGTAGAGCACGCCCACCAGTTGGGTACCAATTTGGGTGGCGAGGCGGATGCGCTGGCTTTCCCCGCCGCTTAGCGTCCGTACCGAGCGGTGCAGGTTCAGGTAGTCGAGGCCTACTTCTAGCAGGAAGCCGATGCGCTTACGGATTTCCTTGAGCAGCTCCCGCGCAATCAGGTTCTGGCGGTCCGTCAGGCGCGTTTCCAGACCTTCAAACCAAGTAGCCAGCTCATTCAGGTCCATCACCGACAGCTCGCCGATGTGCTTGTCGTCCATCTTGAAGTGCAACGACTCCTTTTTGAGGCGGTAGCCGTGGCACTCGGGGCACTCTTTGGCCTGGGTGTACTGCTGAATCCACTCCCGAATGTTCTCGGAATCAGACTCCATCTGCCGGCGCAGGAACGGGATGATACCCTCGAACGGCTCGGCGTAATTGGCCTTTTTCGGGTCGGCGTCCTCATCTTCGGGCACCCCATAGAGCAGCCGTTCAATCAGGTCAGCGGGCAGCTTCTCCAGCGACGTACTGAGGCTGAGTTTCTGCTTTTTGAGGATCAGGCTGAGCTGCTGGAAAATCCAGATGTCGCGGTACTCGCCCAGCGGCGCAATACCGCCACGGCTGATACTCAGCTTCTTATCCGGCATCACCGATTCCTCGGTAATTTCCTGCACTTCGCCCAAGCCGTTGCAAACCGGGCACGCGCCGTAGGGCGAGTTGAAGCTGAACGTGTTAGGCGCGGGGTCGTCGTAGGCAATGCCGGTGACGGGGTCCATAAGGAAGCGCGAGAAGAACTGGGTCTGCTTGTCGGCCTTCTTCTCGTCGGGGTCGAGCACCAACATGGTACCTTTGCCGTGGGTCAGCGCATTCTGCACCGAACCCGACAGCCGGAACCGGTCCTCCTCTTTCACCACCAGCCGGTCAATCACGATTTCGATGTCGTGAATCTTGTAGCGGTCCACCTGCATCTTGGCCGTAATGTCGAGCAGTTCGCCATCGACGCGCACTTTGGTGAAGCCGAGCTTGGCAATCTGCTGGAACAGCTCACGGTAATGTCCTTTGCGGCCTTTCACCACGGGTGCCAGCACCACCAGCTTCTTGCCATCGAACTGTTGCAGGATGTAGTTGATGATCTGGTCGTCGCTCTGCCGGATCATCTTGGCCCCAGTGGCGTAGCTGAACGCCTCGGCGGTACGAGCATAGAGCAAACGCAGGAAGTCGTAGATTTCGGTGATGGTACCGACGGTGGAGCGGGGGTTGCGCGAGGTGGTTTTCTGCTCGATGCTGATAACCGGCGACAGGCCCTCAATCTTGTCCACGTCGGGCCGCTCCAGCCCGCCCATGAAGCTGCGGGCGTAGGCCGAAAACGTCTCCATGTAGCGGCGCTGACCCTCGGCATAAATCGTATCGAAGGCCAACGACGACTTGCCCGAGCCGGAAATGCCGGTAAATACCACCAGCCGCCCGCGCGGAATCTGGATGGAAACATTCTTGAGATTATGCTCCCGAGCCCCGTACACCTCAATGAAGGGCGCTTCGGTATCAACGGCGTGGCCGTTGAGCTGGCCCTGCACGAGAGTCGGCAGCGTAACGGTTGGGGAAGGAACCGAGGCTACCTCAGGGGCCGGAGCGGCTTTAGGAGCCTTCGGCGCTTTGGGTGCTTTCGGAGAGGTAGCAGCGGGAGCGGCAGTTGATTTTTTGGCCATGCACTAGCGAAGCGTATAAGTCTGCAAAGGTACGCAATACGCGCCCCAATGACTACCCCGAATAGCTTATTTGCCAAGCGTTTTGGCCAGCTTATGCGAGGCAGTTCGCGCAAGGAATAGCGCGAACAGACAGCCTGTAACAACGAAAGGGGCCTAAATGTCCCGGTGGATTTAAAGTTCTACGGTGGGGCAGTGAAATCAAGCGTTTTTCTTGCTCGAAATCAGCGAAATGGCGCTGTTCTTGCGTTATAGGTTTCATTGTTCATTTCTCTTTTTTCAACCATGAAACTGATGCTTAAATCGAGCCTGATGCTGTTGCTGGGTTTGCTGCTGCAAAGCGGCGCCGCACAGGCTCAGGTGCAGGTGAACGTCAATGTAGGGCGGCCGGCCTGGGGTCCGTCCGTGGGCCCCGGCGTGGAGTATTACTACATCCCGGAAATTGACGGTTATTACGACCTGTACACCCAGAACTACGTGTACCTCGACCCCTACGGCTACTGGGTGAGCACCCCCTACCTACCGACTTACTACGCCAATTACGACCCGCGCTTCTTCCACCCGGTCGTCATCAACTACGTGGGACGGCAGCCGTGGGGCTACATCCACGACCACCGGGCGTACTGTGGCCAGCGGGGCTGGCAGCCGGGTTACTACCGGGGCAACCAAGGCTACGGCTATAATCGGGGCGGCGGGTACGGCCAGAACTATGGCTACCGCACCCCGCAACCTAACTACCGCTCGGCTCCCGGCAGCTACGGCAACAACCCGTACAACAACCGCGGCTACGCCCACTCCAACGACTACGACCGAAATAACCGCGGCAACTACCGTCCCAATATCCGGGACAACGACCGGAACGATGGCCGCAACAACCGCAGTTACCAACAAGATAACCGTGGCTATCAGCCCGGCCCAGACCGCAACGACCAAGGGCCACAAGGTCGTCGTGAAATGCAAAGCAGCGGCCCCGATGGTGGCCGGGAACGAGGCCGTGGCCGGTAAAGAATAGCAAGCTTCCCATAAAAAAAGCGCCTCTAGATAGAAGCGCTTTTTTTATGATTAAAATCAGCGAATTTGCATATCACAAGGATAATAGTTCTTGTGTTAAGCGCAACAGCATGGCTAGTCTGGCCTCTTTCTTGCAACTGCCTGCTGTACATTATTGAATTCTCCCCAACCATCTCTCCAACCATGAAGCTCTTCCCCAAACTCGCTTTTGCTGTCCTACTTACGGGTCTATCGTTATCAGCTGAGGCGCAAGTCAATATCAACATTGTGCAGCCTGCTTGGGGACCAGCTGTGCCAGCAGGTAAGCAGTACTACTACATCCCCGAAGCCAGCAGCTACTACGACCTCAGCAGCCAGCGCTACATTGTGCAGCAGAACGGCAAATGGGTGCGTACCGCCAACCTCAATGGTTACTCAACCTCGTCCTTCCACCCCGTAGTTATCGACTATGTAGGCGCGCAGCCTTGGTCGCAGTACAGCCGCCACCGCACGCTGTACCCGGTTAGCCTGCCGCCCGGCCAAGTGAAGCGCCTAGAGAACGGCAAAGGATTGCCTCCGGGCCAGGCCAAGAAACTGGGTGCCATGCAGCCAGGTGGCGTGTATGTAGTGGAAGGCAAGAACAAAGGCGGGAAAGGAAATGGCCACGGCAAAGGCCACGGCAAGCACTAGCCTTTCGTAACCTGCCTTCAGCAATACAAACCGGACTCTTGCGAGAGGGTCCGGTTTTTTTGCGGCTCAACACGTGGCAATCCTGTATTTTCGGGCAGTCTTGAAGTCTGTTTGTTCCGCACTATATGGTATTTAGTAGTACGCTGTTTCTGTTTTATTTCCTGCCGGCTTTCCTGCTGCTTTACTTCCTGACTCCAACTCGGTTCAAGAATACAGTGGCTCTGATAGCTAGTATTGGGTTCTACGCTTGGGGGGGCCTCAACTTTCTGGCTTTGTTTGTAGCCTCCGTGGTAGTCAACTTCGTGCTGATCCGCTTCATGGATAAAGCCGAAGGTTGGCAGAAGCGCATCTACCTCACGATGAGCATTGTTATCAACGTAGCCATGCTCTTCTATTTCAAGTATGCCAACTTCTTCCTTGAAAACATTGGGGCCGTACAAACGGCGCTGGGCGGCTCGGCCCTAACGTGGGAACGGGTAGTACTACCCATTGGCATCTCTTTTTTCACCTTCGAGAAGCTGACGTACACCATTGATGTGTACCGGGGCGTAAACCGGCCTTTGCGCAGCTTTTGGGACTTTATGCTCTATATCATGCTGTTCCCGAAGATGATTGCCGGGCCCATTGTGCGCTTCCACGAAATAGCTGGTCAGCTCACCGACCGGCGCGCCTTCGATACGGTGGACCAGAAGCTGGCGGGCCTGTTTCGCTTTGGTATCGGGCTGGGCAAAAAGGTGCTCATTGCCAACGTACTAGGCCTGGAAGCTGATAAGATATTCGCCATGAACCCAACCGAAATATCTGCGCCGCTGGCGTGGGTAGGGGCCGTAGCCTACACGTTCCAGATCTACTTCGACTTCTCAGGTTACTCCGACATGGCCATTGGCCTGGGCAGGCTCATGGGCTTTCAGTTTCCCGAAAACTTCAACAACCCCTACGTTTCACGCTCTATCACTGAGTTCTGGCAACGCTGGCACATCACGCTAGGCCGCTGGATGCGCGACTACCTCTATATTCCGCTTGGAGGCAACCGCGTAAGCACCGGCCGCCTCTATGCCAACCTCTGGACTGTATTTATTCTCTCTGGCTTCTGGCACGGCGCAGCTTGGAACTTTATTGCTTGGGGAGCCTTTCACGGCCTGTTTCTGGTGCTCGACAGGCTCTTTCTATTGCGTATTTCCAAGCTCTTAGGGCCGCTAAGCATTGTGCCCACCTTTCTTATTACAGTGGTGGGCTGGGTACTCTTCCGCGCCGAGTCTTTGGCGGGAGCCTTAACTTATATCAAGCGCATGGTGAGTGGCGGCCTGGGCCAGCTACCATATTTCAACAACGAGTTTTGGGGCATACTGGTACTAGCTGCTTTGTTTTCGTTTATGGCGGCACTGCCGCGCGTAGAGCGCTGGGAAGTGAGCTTACTGTTTGGTGAGAAACTAAGCTTATCGCGGGCTACAGGCCTCACATTGGCTACCGCCGTGCTACTCATTCTGAGCGCAGGAGCTATTATCGGCAGTTCATTCAATCCGTTTATCTACTTCCGATTTTAGCTGGTTTAGCTTTCATAGTTATGAAGCGTACGTTGTTTGCTTTTCTGTTCTTACTGCTTGCTCTACCCAGCATACAAGCCAAGTTTCACTTATTAAAGGAAGAGCAGCTAGCAGGGGCTTATATACAGGCCGAACACCCTGATTTCAGCTTGGACGCTTTACTAGATGGCTCTTATCAACCCAAGCTAGAGCAGTATTTAGAAGACCGAATTGGGCTTCGCACATGGCTAATATCCTTGCGCAACCAATTGTCCTTTTCGTTGTGGCGCGTGGCGCGCTCCACCGATCTAGTGATTGGCCGCAATGATGTGCTGTTTCAGCCACGTGTGATTGATGCTTATCTGGGTGCCGAATACCTAGGAGACGACGAAGTACGCCACAGAATCAGGCGGTTGCGCATAGTACAGGATGATCTGACCCAACGAGGCATTGGATTTCTGTTTGTAATGGCCCCCAACAAAGCTCGTTTTCAACCCGAAGATCTGCCCTTTACGGTAGCCCGGCCTGTTGCGGGCCGCTCCAATTATGAGGCGATGGTGCAGGAGATGAAGACGCAGGATATCAACCTATTAGATTGCAGTGCGTTTTTTGTGGCTGCCAAAGACACCAGCCGTTATCCTCTGTTTCCGAAGGGTGGTACCCATTGGAGCGGTTACGGCATTACACTAGCCGCCGACACCATTTTTCGGCGCATCGAGCAAATAGGCAATTTCAACCTCCGCGACTTTCACCGCCAGCCGCCGCTCGAAGTGCTTCAGGGAGGAGTAAAAATGACGGATAGCGACTTAAGTGACCCGCTAAACCTCATCATCCCCTATACTCCGTACCCCCGGATGGCGTATCCGCAAATCGTGTTTGATTCGTTGCGCGCCGATCAGCAACAACCAAATCTGCTGCTCTACGGCGATAGTTTCAATTGGGGGCTGATGCATTTTTACCCCTATTTCCAAACGCTGTTCAGTCCAGTATCTCGCTTTCGTAGTTTGAACGGAGTTATATCGCCTTACACTGAGTCAGGCGAGCCACCTGTTCCCATGGATATTTCGCAACAGATGGCAGAGCGGAATTTCGTACTTATTCTAAAAACCGAGCACAACCTAATGTATGGCGAGTTTATCGACCAGCTCTACGAGTTATACCACCCACTAACAGAAGCGGATAACGTTCGAGTGAAAGCCCTGGAACAGGAATTGCTTCGTTCTCCCGGTGTAAACGACAGCTTGTGGGCGCAGGCATACCGGAATAATGTGCCGTTTGAAGATCTGCTTCACAACAAAGCCCGTGGCTTATATGACCGCACTGAACGCAAGCCATAACTAGGTGCCAGCGCTATCAACCAGACACCATAAAAAGCTGGTTGATAGCACTATATAGCTCAGGTGGCCTTTTCCAGTAGCTGCGCCCAGTTCTGCTTGCGGCGCGCGGCGGTGGGCGTAGGCATTAGGTCGAGGGCCATCAGGGCTTCGATGCAGATGATATCCTGGTCACGGTTCATGGCGGCGGCAGCTACTAGGCGGTTCTGGTGGGCATAGAGGGCCAGGAAATCCTGGCGGCGCACGTCGCCGTGGAAGATGATTTCGTCCCAGGCTTCGGCATGGCCTACATAACGCAGGCTTTTGCCGTACTGCTGAGTCCAGAAAAACGGCACTTTCTGGAACGGCTGCTGCTGCCCCAGCATGTTGCGGGCAGCACAGGCGCCGTGCTGCTGCGCTATACGCCAATGCTCGATGCGGTGCTGGCCCTGACCGGCCACCAGCGGGAAGCGGGCAATATCTCCGGCAGCATACACTTCGTCTGCGGCTTGTAGGTAAGCATCTACCCGCAGGCCGCCGTCTTTGTCCAAGTCGAAAGTGTGTAGTAGGAAATCGGTGGCTGGCTTCACTCCTACTCCTAGCACCACCACGTCGGCGGGTAGGCGTTGGCCCGATTGCAGCCGCACGGCCGTTACGTGCCCATTCTCGCCTTCCAGCTCAGCCACAACAGCTTCCGGTTTGAAGCGTACCCCGTTGCGTTTGTGCAGATTACGGAACATAGCCCCAATTTTCGACCCCAATACTCGCTCAAACGGTTCTTTCTCCTGCGCTAAAACAGTCACGCGCCGGCCATCGGCTACCAAGCTGGATGCTGCTTCCATCCCGATAAAACCCGAGCCAATGATTACAACATGCGTAGCCTTCTCAGTGGCTCGCTGAATATCCTCGGCATCAGTGGGGGTTCGGAGCAGAAACACGCCGGCCAAGTCGTGGCCTGGCAGGGTTGGCAGCTGCTTAGCAGCCCCGCCGGGTGCCAGCAGCAGCTTGTCGTAGCGCAATGGCACCCGGCCACTGACGTGTAGTTCTTGGGTGGGAAGGTTAAGACCAACGGCACGAATATCGGTTAGTAGCTCAATGCGGTGCTGCTCGTAGAAACTGGTTTTACGCAGCGGCAGAGCTTTCTTTTTGGCTTTGCCGGCTAGGTAAGCTTTGCTGAGTTTAGTTCGGTCGTAGGGCGGCTCGGCTTCGGCCGTCAGCATCACAATGCGGCCCCCGAAACCCTCCTGCCGGAGCGTTTGAGCGGCAAACTGGCTGGCGGCACCGGCCCCAACCAGCACAAACGTACGCGTATCGGGCGCAGCAGCGTTAGCGGCCTGGGTTTCGCCACCGACCAGCGCCGTGGGCGTAGCGTCCGGGTTGGCGGTGGAAGCCGGTGGGTTTTTCGGTACCTGCACCCACACCCGACCATCGGCCACGCGTACCGGAAACGAGGGCAAAGCATCTAGCGCAGGCGGCTCACATAGGGCACCGTCCGTCACGCGGAAACAAGCATGGTGCCAAGGACATACCAACTTGTCATCGACCAGCTTACCTTTTTCCAATGGTGCTCCATAATGCGGGCAATGAGCAGCCAGCGCGTGGTACTGCCCCTTGCGGCGCAGCAGCAGCACGTCGGTGCCGGCGGCGTTATAGGTACGCATTTCGCCATCCTGCAAGGCGGTGGCAGGCGCCAGATTGGTTTCGGTGGAAGTAGACACGGCTGCTTTGAGTAGGGGTTCTTCTGCGAAACGCGGGAGGTGCAGTTGAGGTTGGCGTTGGCGTGTTGTTTGGTCGCTAACCACCCAGCAACCCAGGGCCGCCTGCTCGTCGTATTACCCCTATCACCTTAGCTTAATTTCACTTTATGGCCACTCCCTACCAACCCATTAGCTGTAGCTTCTACGACGAACTCGAAGCCCGAGCCACCACCGGTCAGCCGTGCACGCTCACCTACCGCACCGAGCCCGACACACCGCCCAGCACCTACCAAGGTATCATTCAGGACCTTTACATCAAGGACAAGGTGGAATATCTGCGCCTAGCCGATGGCTTCGAGTTGCGCTTGGATGCCTTAGTAGCTGTGGACGATAAGGAGTTGCGTAACTATTGCTGAGTTACTGCTTTACTACTCAGTATAGCTCCATTAAGCTCACATGGGCATCACTCATCGTGTTGCTGTTACCATCGGCAGGGTTGAAACCCTCTAGTCTTCTGCCGATGCTCATCAAATGTTGCCGAAAACGCTGTACGCCGTCGTTGTGCTGGTAGTACCAAGCCGGGTCGTCTATGTAGTTGCCAACTGGTGTGTCAGTATTGCTCCAGATAACCCACACCCGCTTGGTGTTGGGTAGCGCGTGCAACTCGGCATCCATGCGGGCAAAATAATCGGGGAAGTTGCCGGCAGCGTGCCGGTAGTCATTGCCCAATACGCCGGTAAACCGGAGCGGCGTAAGGCTTCGGTACAGATTGTAGGCTGGCTTTTCGTTCCAGTGAATATATACCGCGTCGCCAGGGCGGTAATTGGTATTGATATACTGGATAGCTTCGCGGTGATAGGACTTCTTGAACTCGCCGAACAAGTACGGAGTAACTACTTGCGCCACTGAGTTTTTGAGTGGCCCGAACACCAGCAACAAGGCCAGCGCGTAGCTGGCTTGCGTGAGTATGTTGCGTTTAGCAACCAGATAGTCGCAGCCGCCAGCCAGCAGCAGTATCACCAGCGGTGCCAGATATACCGTTAGGCGGTCAATGAACGGATATGCTTTCAGAGCAGAAGCCACCACCGCCAACAGTAACACTGCCGCCAGCAGTAATAGGTAGCGTTTACTGTGCTTGTAGAAATACAGTACACCCGTGCCAATCAATACCACCGGCACCAAAGACATTCGCTGAAGCACTTGCTCACTGGCTTTCAACATGATGTTGTTGGACCAGCTCAAGCCCAGTGGGTAGTGAAAAAACAGGAACACCCGCTGCCCCAACCATACCACTGCCTCCTTGGCCGAAGTGAGTGGCAAGTAGCTGTTGCACTTGTAGAAGAAATAAACCAGCCACCCACTCCCGGCATTATGCCTAGCAAATAGCAGATACACTGCGCCGAAGCTAACCACTCCCATCCCCACCGGAATAAATAAGCGCAGCAACGCCGACCATTGCTTGCTACGCATGTAGGCGGCCCCAACTGCCGCAGTCAGCCCCGCCAGCACAAACACCGACGAATACGCAAACCATACCAACATGCTGCTCCATATTCCCCACCGCAGCATGGCTTGCAGGTTGTTTTGGCCTTTGTATTTCACATACAGCCACAGGATAAGTACCGTTACAAATAGCTCTGGACCATACGGCTTGGCCTCCACAGCATGGTACACCAGCGGCGGCGCAAACGCCAGCAACGCCAGCGCCACAGTAGTGCCCAATGGCCTAAGGAAATAGCGGGCTACCGGCAGAAATAAAAACAGCGCCGCCACGCCAGTAAGGAGCGAGTACAACCGCAAGGCCTGCTCGTTTTTCCCGAAGAGCACCACAAACGAGTGAGCTACCAGCAAATAGCCGGGTGGGGCGCTTTGCAAGTGGGGCAATGGTTTCGTGAACAGCTCCCGAAAGCTCATTTCCACTATGCCGGTTGATAGATACACTTCGTCTTCCCACAATGAGCGGTTGTAGAAGAAGTGAAACAGCCGGAAAAGGATGCCTAAAGACAGTATAGCAGCCACTGCTACCCTGTAAGCACTGAGAGAATTTCTTTTGGCAATTACCGCAGAACCAAAATCGGGCTGAGCAAGCATAACAGTACCAGATTAGGCGGTGAATGATAACAGCCAACTGCGTTCTTGGCAGCTGCTGCTACTAAGGCATCGGTAATCATGGGAATTCTGTAATAGTCGTTTTCAGTCGAGGAAAAGCAGCCGTTGGCTTTCGATTACTACAGGATACTTGGGCGGAACTCAGAGCAGGTTCTGATGAAGAAAGGCTGGCGACTACCTACCTTACTTTCAAGTGAAAAGCTTGTTCAAGACGCTCGAATGTTGATTCGAAACGCTCCGAACAAGCTTTTCAACGAAAGCAAGTATACAGGTTGCATGATTGATTTACAAATCAACCACACCATAGTACAATTTTAAAACTCGGCGCTTTTAGGGAAGCGTGGGAAGGGTATAACGTCGCGGATGTTGGTCATGCCGGTGACGAACAGGATGAGGCGCTCGAAGCCCAAACCGAAGCCGGCGTGCGGTGCGGTGCCGAAGCGGCGGGTATCGAGGTACCACCACAGGTCTTCTTCAGGCACGTGCATTTCCTGCATGCGGGTAGTCAATTTCTGCAAGTCCTCTTCCCGCTGCGAGCCACCGATAATTTCGCCGATACCAGGAAACAGCACGTCCATGGCGCGCACGGTGCGGCCATCTTCATCAAGCTTCATGTAGAAGGCTTTAATATCCTTGGGGTAGTTGGTGAGGATAACGGGCTTCTTGAAGTGCTTCTCCACCAGGTACCGCTCGTGCTCCGACTGCAAATCGGTGCCCCAATCCACTGGGAATTCAAACTTCTGCTTGGCTACTTTCAGAATCTCCACTGCCTCGGTGTAAGTCAGGCGCTGAAACTCGTTGTCGGTCACGAATTTCAGACGGGTGAGCAGCTCCTTGTCGTACTGGTCGTTGAGGAATTGCAGGTCGTCGGCGCAGCGCTCCAGAGCGTAGCGTACTAAGCTGCGGAGGAAGTCCTCGGCCAGGTCCATGTTGTCCTGCAAGTCGTTGAAGGCTACCTCGGGCTCAATCATCCAGAACTCGGCCAAGTGGCGGGCCGTGTTGGAGTTTTCGGCCCGGAACGTGGGCCCGAACGTGTACACCTTGCCCAGCGCCATAGCCGCCAGCTCGCCTTCCAGCTGCCCCGATACGGTGAGGTTGGTGGGCTTGCCAAAGAAATCCTGCTTGTAATCGACGTGGCCGGCCTCGTTGAGCGGCGGGTTCACGTCGGGCAGGGTGGTTACGCGGAACATCTGGCCGGCCCCCTCGGCATCGGAGCCGGTGATGATGGGCGTGTGCACGTAGAAGTAGCCGTTGGTGTTGAAATACTGGTGAATGGCAAACGACATGGCGTGCCGAATGCGCAGCACTGCCCCAAACGTGTTGGTACGGGGGCGCATGTGCGCAATCTTACGTAGTTCTTCCAGCGAAATACCTTTTTGGTCAGTACCGCGCTTTTGCAGCGGGTAGGTTTCTGGGTCAGATGAGCCGTATACCTCAATCTCGCTAGCCTGCACCTCCACAGCCTGGCCTTTGCCCTGCGAGGCCACCAGTTTGCCGCGCACTGCCACGCTCGAGCCGGTGGTAATTTCCTTCAGGCTTTCCTCCGAAAACTTCCCGGCATCAGCCACCACCTGAATATTATGAATGGTTGAGCCGTCGTTGACGCTAATGAACTGCACGTATTTGTTGCCGCGGCGGGTGCGTACCCAGCCTTTCAAAAGCACTTCGCGGTCCAGGTCGGTGCTGCGGAGCAACTCCTGCACACTGGTTTTTCGGAGGTCAGACATCGGGATTTCGGTTCTCGAATTGAATAGATAGAACCGCAAAGGTAGAAGATTTGGTAGCGCAAGTGTACTATTGCCGAGTTGGGCGTTTTAGGCGGCGTGGTAGTACACTAGCAAGAATAAATACAACACATGCCTGTTGCAGCGCATTAAGGGCCTTCCGCTAGGTTGAATACCAGTGAAACGCCAACATTTTCCGCCGAACTCAAGTACAGAAAGGTCTATATTTGACTGAACCACCCCCGTTTTTCACCTGGACGGAGCGCCTGAGTTTTTAGCGTATGCAACGACTGGATATGAAGCAGCTTCTCTCGCAGAAGCTGTCACCCCAACAGATACAATTCATTAAGCTGCTGCAAATCCCGACGGCGGAGCTGGAAGCGCGCATCAAGGAAGAGCTGGAGGCCAACCCCGCGCTGGAGGAAGGCGACGACGCGGACGACGACTTCGAGGAGCAGGAGCGCGACGATTCCACTGAGTCAGACGAGGACTTCGACGACCCCGATGCCGAGTTCGATAACCCCGATAATACGCTGGACGAGGATTTTGCCGGCAACGACCAAGGCGAGGAACAGCCAGAGATAGAGCTACCTACCAAAGACGAGCCGCTGGAAGTAAAGGAATCGGAAAGCGCCGATGACCTCGACTTGAGCGACTACCTCAACGACGACGAAATTGCCGGCTACAAAATGCAGGGCGACGGACCCGGCGAAGACGAAGACGACCGGGAAATGCCCCTGGCCGATACCGGCGGCTCTCTAATTGATAGCCTGCTCGACCAGCTGGGCTTTGCCGACCTCGACGAAAAGCAGGAAGCCATTGGCCGCCAGCTCATCGGCTCCATCGACAACGACGGCTATATTCGGCGCGACCTATCGGCTATTGCCAACGACCTAGCCTTCGCGCAGAACATTGAAGCTTCAGTACCCGAAATTGAGGCCGTGCTGCGCCTGGTGCAAAGCCTGGACCCCGCCGGTATTGCCGCTCGCGACTTACAGGAATGCCTATTGCTGCAACTGGAGCGCCGCCACCAGGACGAGAATACAGAGCACGCCGAGCGGATTCTGAGCGAGACGTTTGATGAGTTTACCAAGAAGCACTACCAGCGGATTCAGCAGCGCCTAGACTTGGAAGATGATGAGCTGAAGGAGGCTATTGCCCTCATTCTGAAGCTCAACCCCAAGCCCGGTGGCAGTGGCCCAGTCGGCAGCGGTAAGGTGCAGTACATCATCCCCGACTTTATCCTGACCAACGACAACGGCGTGCTCAACCTTACGCTCAACTCGCGCAACGCCCCCGATCTGCGCGTGAGCCCCGCCTACACCGATATGTTCCGCGCCTACGACAAAGGCTCGAAGCAGGACAAGAAGTTGAAAGAGGCCGTGACGTTCGTGAAGCAGAAGCTGGATTCAGCTAAGTGGTTCATTGATGCCATTCGGCAGCGCCAGAACACGCTGCTGCGTACCATGGACGCCATTGTGCGCTACCAGCGCGAGTTTTTCGTGGAAGGCGACGAGAGCAAGTTACGCCCCATGATTCTCAAGGACATAGCCCAGGAAATCGGGATGGACATTAGCACCATCAGCCGGGTGGCCAACTCGAAATCAGTGCAGACGGAATTTGGTATCTACCCACTGAAGTACTTTTTCTCGGAAGGTATTGCTACCGACTCGGGCGAGGACGCCAGCAGCCGCGAGGTGAAGCACATCCTTAAGGAAATCATTGAAGGCGAGAAGAAAGACCGGCCCCTGAGCGACGACAAGCTGGAGAAAATGCTCAATGCCCGCGGCTACAACATTGCCCGCCGCACCGTAGCCAAATACCGGGAGCAACTCAACATCCCAGTAGCCCGTCTGCGCAAGGAGTTGTAACACTTCGGCGTACAGCTTTCAGAGCGAAGTGCTCAACAAGAAAAGGCCCGAAGCAAGTTGCTTCGGGCCTTTTCTTGTGTCAACCGTTCGGTGCAGCTTATTGCTTCACTACGCGGCGGGTGGCAGTTTGGCCGTTGCCTTTCACTTGCAGAATGTAGGCGCCGGAGGCCAAGTTGGATGGCGGCTGCACAGCCTGTTCACGGGCATTGCCACGGGCGGTGGCGCGGTGCACCACGCGGCCCTGCATATCGGTGAGGGTGAAGGTAGTGCCAGCGGCGGCAGGACGGTCTAGTTCTACGTTCAGTTGCTCACGGAATGGATTAGGGTAGGCGTTGCGCACATAGCCGTTGGCAGCTACTGCTTTCCCTTTATTGCTGAGCACGCGCAGAGCATCGGTGGTGTAGAGGCCACGGCCATGGGTAGCGGCGGCCACTTGCTTGTCGGAGGTGCGCATACGTAGCATATCTACGCGCACGTTGGCCAGGCCGTTGTTAACCGGTATCCAGTTGACAGTGCCAGCCGACAGGTTATCAGTACCCCACACGCCCAGTTCGGTAGCCAGCAGTATGCGGGTACCATCGGTAGGGTCGAACAGCGCCCAGCGGATGGGCATGTCGGGCAGGTTGCCTTCCACGTTGCGCCAGGTGGTGCCCCCGTTGGTAGTTTCCCACACGCTCACTACACCGTAGTTGGAGTAGGTAACTACCAGGTGTTGCTCGTTGGTTTTGTCTATAGCTACCGAAGAAACAGACGCGGCAGGTGAAGTTGCCGGCCGGATTTCGGTGATAACCGGCGTGCGTGGCGCTACGTTGCGCACAGAGTCAACTCGCAATATTTTACCGGAGTTAGTACCCACGTACACCCGGTCAAGCACGCTTGGCGACACGGTTATGTGCGTAACAGTACCAGCACCAGGCAGCGCAACGCTGGTGGCAGTGGAAGCGGCTGTAGTGGTGGCATCCAGCCAGCGGAACATGGCGTTGGCCCCGTAGCCGCCAAACATGGCGTTGGAGCGACTGTCGTAGTCGGTGGGGTTGATGAAGGAGCCCAGCGTGGAGCTGATGTTTTGGTTTGCGAAACTAGTACCATTGTTGACGGAGCGCCGGTACTGCGAGTACACGTAGCTGGTGAACTGATACTGTGGCTCGTCTTCGTCAATAAAGCAGAACGCGCCGTCACCGCCGGTAGCAGCCGTGGTGCTCACGATGCCTGCGCCATTGAAACGCTGAGTGCCATTGTCTTGCGCGCCGGCCAGGAAGTAGTTCACATTAGTAGGGTGCACCGCGCAGGCATAGAACTGCGTGATGTTGAGCCCCCCGACGCGGGTGCTGAATACAGGTGTAGCCGGTGTGGCCACCTCGGCATTCTGCGTAACCGATACACCACCGTCGTTGCCGAAATAGCAGATATCAGACGTGGCAAACACTATAGCATGGTGGTCGGCGTGAAGGTAGCCGGGCGAAGTGGTAGCCGCCGTCCAGTTCGAAACCTTGGTCCAGATAACGGGGTCATCGGCGGCGGTAGTAGAACGCCACATATCTAGGCCACCAGCATACAACAAATCGGGGTTGGTGGGCGATACACCCAAGGTGAGGTCGTACCAGGCTTGGCTGCTGGCCAGCGTAGCGGCCGTGCCGCCAGGTTGGGTCATAGTCACCCAGGTGTTGCCACCATCATCGGAGCGGTAGAGGTTGAGGATACCGCCCGTGGTGGTATTTTCCATTACGGCGTACACGCGCTGGGCCCGGCTAGGGGCGCAGGCCAGCTCAATCCGCTCGTAACCGGTGGTAGGCAGGCCAGAATCGGTTAGCGTGTTCAGCTTCACCCACGAGCCTGCGTCGCCATTGGGCGAACGGTAGATACCATCAGTCTGACCGATACCGGGAGTAGCATACAGTGTGCCGTCGGCGGCCACTTCAATGTCGCCGATGCGGTCCACTACGGCTCCAGTGCCGGCGCCCAGCACCTTAATCCAGTTAACGCCTCCATCACTCGACCGGAACAGACCAGCACGGGTGCCCGCGTACACGTCGCGGGTGGTAGGATGAATCAGTAATTTTTGCACGTACTGGAAGTTGACGCCGCTGGTACTAGGCAATTGCGTCCAGGTAACCCCATGGTTGACGGATTTCCAGATGCCCTGCCCGCGAATAGCGTCGGCGTTCAGAAAGCCCTCCCCCGTTCCGAAGTACATAATGTCGGCGTTCTGGCGGTCGGCCACCAGCGTCGTAATAGCCAAGTTGGAAAAGAAGTTATCGACACTCTGCCAAGTGGTGGCAGTGGCTCCGGCCAGGCCATTAGTGGTTTTCCAGAGGCCACCACCTACCGAGCCACACCATACTGTGTTACCAGTAGGGTCGGCAGCATCTACAAGCAGGGCGCGAGTACGGCCACCAATATTAGCCGGGCCACGCTCAAACCATTGGGTGAGAGCTAGGCTGCCCGCAGTAGGCCGCATGTTGGCGCGCTCGGCAACCAAGCGCTGAGCATACTCTTGGGCTGCTACTAACCGCTCGCGCGGTACGGTGCCAGTAGCGGGGTCCATGGTCCGGGCCACTTCCTGCTCAATAGCCAGATCAGGTCGGTCGCGCCGGTCTTCGTCCTCTTCCTCTTCTTCGCCTTCCCGCTCCTCGCGTGACTCGTAGGCTAATTCTGATTTTTCGGCGTGCTGCTGCCACCACCAGGCGCCGCCGCCCACAGTGCCGGCCGTCGCCAAGCCAAGTAGTAATTGCCGCGCCCGGACTCCGAGTATTGTACGCTTCATACTGTATATGTAAAATGTAAAACCAATCTCCCGCAACGAATA
The DNA here is from genome assembly GCF_000420705.1 of Hymenobacter norwichensis DSM 15439. Lineage (GTDB taxonomy): Bacteria > Bacteroidota > Bacteroidia > Cytophagales > Hymenobacteraceae > Hymenobacter > Hymenobacter norwichensis. The sequence continues at coordinate 441,912 of NZ_ATVL01000011.1, read as the reverse complement.
CCTATGCCCCGTATAAGGGTTTCTAAAGATAAGAAAGTACGCGCGAAACAGCAGGAGCTTTAGTAGTTTTGGTTGTCTTATCTGCGGGCTGTGGTCCTATTGCTTCCTTGAACCGCCCTATTGCCCTATTTTTCTCGGCAGTCTGCCACCCGTTGCTGGTGCCCAGCTACCTCTATTATGTGGTATGTTACCAATTGCCGGGAGTGTTGCCGCACTTACCACTGCCTGACCGATGGCACCTGCTTAGTGTGGTGGTACTCTTCACCTTTATACTGCCCACACTTGGTACGCTACTGCTGCTTTGGGCTGGCTGGCTAAAAGGCACGCTGGAGTTGCGGGAGCGGCCCCAACGTCCACTGCCGTTATTGCTAACTACGGTTAGCTTCGGAGCGGCAACTGTATTGTTCAGCACCACTCCAGAAATGCTCGACCCATTGCTGCGCTATATGATGGCCGGTATGACCCTGACGGTACTGCTGACGCTATTGGTTTCGTTGCGCTGGAAAATATCGGCGCACGGCGCGGGAGTTGGCGGCGCGGTGGGGCTATTTACCGTGTTATTCTTCAGTGAACCTGCCATTGGGCCTGTGCTGTGGTGGCTGCTGGGCAGCTTGGCTGTGGCAGGCGCGGTACTAAAAGCCCGATTAGCGCTTCAGGCCCATACACCGGCCCAGGCCTGGGCTGGCTTTGCGCTAGGTGTAGGCCTGGTTATCGGGTTTGGGGCAGGGCTGGCATTGAAGTAACACGTTCAGCTCGCAGTTCGCAGGCTTTTATGCCAGCTTTCTTGTTTCAACGGCAGCAGACTGCTCTTTATCTTGCAAAATCCTACATTCATCCAATAATGCTAACAGATAGAATCCGGGGGCTGCGTGCCGGGCGTAGGTTGGCCATACACCTATTACTCCTATATGCACCTGATTCGTACGCTGCTTTGCTTTTTCGTTTTCGCAGGTTTTATAGGCTTATTATTGCTGTCAGCAGTGGGACCGATGGCGCCTGCCACACTACGAGCTGGTATCTGTGCTCAACACCCTACAGTCTTGCCAGCCAACCCTATGACAGCACAACCCAGCATGCAAGCAGCGAAACACGCAACTGCCTACCACACCGTGGGCACTCCCGTTGGTATCTACCTGCATTAGGCCAGCAAGCACCTACTCTTGATGCATCTGCTCGCGCAGCAGTTCTTGCACCTGCGGCTGGTCGTAGTCGGCTTCAGCTTGGATGTAAGGCATCAGGCGGCGCATGATACGCTCTTGCCGCTGCCCATTGGCTAGGGCTTCGGCGTAAGGCGTATGCGAAAAGGTTACCTGTGAGTAGAGTGGCAGCCACTGCCCTGGATATTGCGCCGAAATCTTGCTTTCAATTTTCTTCTGAAGCAGAAACCGGGGGTCGGCCACCCGGTCGCGCATTTCCTCGAAATTGTAGATAGCCAGGTCGGCCATGGCGTCGGCGTTGGGCTTGCGTTGGGTCTGAAACTCCTGGAAGATGGAGCGCCAATCGGAGCCGTATTTGTCGAGCAGGGAGTTGAGCACCGAGCAATCCTCGAAGCCAGCATTCATGCCCTGCCCGTAGAAGGGCACAATGGCATGTGAAGCGTCGCCGATGAGCAACACGTCATCATCGAAAGCCCAGGGGTAGCAGCGCACCGTTACGAGGGAGCCGGTGGGGTTTTCAAAGAAATCCTGGGTAAGCTCCGGCATCAAGGGCACAGCATCGGCAAATACCTCCTCAAAGAAAGCCTGCACCTGCGCCGGGGTTTGCAGCGTAGTGAAGGAGTGCGGGCCTTCGTAGGGAAAAAACAGGGTGCAGGTGAACGAGCCGTCGAGGTTGGGCAGCGCAATCATCATGTACTGCCCGCGGGGCCAGATGTGCAGGGCGTGCTTTTCCAGTTGCCAAGTGCCGCCGGGGCCAGGCGCTATATTCAGTTCCTTGTAGCCGTAGTCGAGGTAGCTCTGGGAGTAGTTGTACCGGTCGGTTTTCTGCATGGCGGCGCGCACGGCTGAGTACGCACCATCAGTACCAAACAAGCGCCGAAAGTGCTGCACTACTTCCTGGCCGTTGCTGGCGTCGCGCAGATGCAGGGTTTGCTCACGTAAGTCTACGTGCAGGCACTGCTGGTTGAAATGCAGCTTCACGCCGGGCTCAGCTTCTACCAGGTTCAGCAGGGTACGGTTGAGCCCGGCGCGTGATACCGAATAGATGGCCTGCCCGTCCTGCCCATACGGCTGGTTGGTAAGGTTGCCGTGGGGGTCGTGCATGACCCGGCCATACATTGGGATGCCTACCCGCCGAATTTCGTCGCCAATGCCTACGCCTTCGAGGGCGCGCCATCCTCGGTCAGACAACGCCAAATTGATAGAACGGCCTTCCAGCGGCCCGGCCAGGCGTGGATCGGCCCGCCGCTCAAACACCTCTACACTGTGGCCATGCCGCGCCAGATACAAGGCCAGCAACGAGCCAACCAGGCCTGCGCCCATCAGCGTAAGTTGCTCAGAACTACCAGCAGGTGAGTTGAAAGAAGAGGCCGCGTCGGACATAGAAACGTGTTTGGGTGGGTGGCGGCGGCTAAGCTAACTATTCAGCCTGAATATAGGCCGCACAGCAAAGTCAGTTCATCGGACAAACAGCCAAGTTCAACTTGTTTTCGTCCTAGGTTCATCGCAAATCCCAATTTAGCTATGCACCCGCCTGTAGATTTGAATTATAAAACGAAGCAATTGAACAAGCAGTTGGCTTGAAACTTCTGCTTCTTGGTTAAGCTCAACAGTAAGTCATCCACTGTTTTTTGTTTCTTGTGGCCGACGCCCCTCTCCCACCCCGACTGCTCCCTACTATGCCACTCTCGCCGTTCGACTCACTAGATCAAAATCGTCTTGCCGAAATGATGCTGGAAGCCACCCAGAACGCACTCAACGACGTTATCCGGATTGGTGAGTTTCTGGTGGGCGGCGGCGACTCGTCCAACCTTGGCGGCCACCCCGATATTCGCTACTAACGGTCCGCAGCTAGTTACTGCCCAGTCACCCACCGGAATGTTAGGTTGAGGCGAGGCTCCGTAGGACGGGCAGTTTTAGGAACCGCATGCAGCCAGTGCTGTTGGGTGGTACCGCGCATTAGCAGCAAGCTACCCGTAGGCAGATCCAGCGACACAGGAGCATGTACCACCACCTCTGGGTGGCGCGGCCGAAGCCGGAAACGCCGAGTGGCACCCAGGCTCACCGATGCAATAACTGGGGCCATACCTAACTCGGGCTCGTCGTCGGCGTGCCAGCCCATGCTGTCTTGGCCATGCCGGTACAAATTTAGCAACACGCTATTAAAGCGCGTTTGTGCGGCGGCTTCCACTTGTTGCCGGAGCTGTTGCAGCGCCGGAGTCCACGGTTGCGGATCAAGGGCAAGGCCAGAGTAGGCGTAACGCGCAGTGGGGTCGCCGTGCCAGGCCGTCAGCCGGGGCTGGAGCACTTCTTTACCGAACAGTTTAATGGGCTCGTGCCGCCACGGAATGGTAGTCGTTAGCTCGGTTAAAAGCGCGTCTGCCGCTTCCGGCGAAAGAAACTTGGAGTCGAGCAGTACTTCGGCCTGCGGCAACGGAATCAGTTGGAGCGGCATGGCAGTATGGTACAAGTTGAACGAAGCCCCTATTTATCGTTTCATAAGCTGTTCCATTTCCATCTGTACCTCTTTTGGCTGCTGCTTGATTAGATAAGGCATAGCGCGCTGCAACCCCCACACCAGCAAGAAACAAATGATAATGGGAGGTATCATGCTTTTGCTACGGTAGGTATCGGTGCGCACATAGCGGGGCCAAAACCAAAACAGGTACACCAGCACAGCAGGCACATTGAACAGCAAGCTACCGATAAGCGGGTGTAGCCCTTGGGTCAGCACGGCCCAGGTTAGCACCTGTGAGGCCGCCACCAAGTACCCGACGATAAACAGAATAAGCCCCAGCAGCGCTTTCATCCGCCGAAGCCTAAACAGGTTGATTCCCAGCAATACGCCCCCGCCTACCATCGTGGAAATGGGCAGCATCGAAAACAGCACAATGGTACCTGGCGAGTACAAAGCCGGGGCATCCGCAGCGGGAGTTGCCTGGCCGGGCACGGCCGGCCGGCTGGCTGCTAGCTCAGCCTGCGCCGCGCGCTGCTGCTCCACTATCGGTGTTAGCGCCGCTCGAATAGCAGCGGCTTCGGTGGGTTGTTCGCCGCGGCGTTCTAATTCAGTAAGCGCAGCTAATACAGCATCCTCGCGGTATTCCACGTGGTTTTGCACATAGAGCTGCAGCTCAGGTAAAGATTTGCGGGACATTTTCTCCGCGTATTCATCAGCCATGGCGCCGTAGATCAATAGGATGCTACCGAACCCCGGTAGCTGGAATGCAAAACATCAATACGTGGTAAATGATGTCCAAGATGTTACACCATAGAGTAACTGAGTAACAGAGTAAGTCGTTCTAAATGACCAACTCTACAAGTTACTCCGCTACTCAGTTACTCTCGGCCCATTCGGCTAGCACTGTGCCTACGCGCTGCACATCTTGGAACGAGTTGTAGAGCGGCACGGGGGCCAGCCGAATAACGTTGGGCTCGCGCCAGTCGCCGATAATACCAACTGAGGCTAGGTGCTCGAACAGAGCGCGCCCGTTTTGGTGCACCAGCAACGAGAGTTGGCAGCCACGCTGGACGGGGTCGGAGGGCGTAATGATTTCGAGCTGGGTTTTGGGCAGGTTCAGGCGCGTAATCAGAAACTCTAGGTAGGCCGTTAGCTGCTCGCTTTTGCGCCGTAGGGCGGCCATGCCCCCAGCCGCTTCGTGCACCGCCAAAGCAGCTTCGTGCACGGCCATAATCAGGATAGCGCTATTGGAAAGCTGCCAGCCCGCTGCCCCGCGCATTGGCCGGAAACCTTTCTGCATCTTGAAGCGCACCTTTTCGTCGTGGCCCCACCAGCCGGCCAGGCGCAGCAGCTCAGGCTGATCGGCAAACCGCTCGTGCACGAAAGCTCCTGCCACGCCCCCAGGACCGGAGTTGAGGTACTTATAGGTGCACCAGCAGGCAAAATCCACGTCCCAGTCGTGAAGTTGCAGCGGGATGTTGCCGGCGGCATGGGCCAAGTCGAACCCCACTTTGGCGCCCACAGCGTGGCCGGCGGCGGTAATGGCGGCCATGTCATACACCTGCCCGGTGTAGTAATTGATGCCGCCCATGATGACAGTAGCTAGTGTACCGCCTAACTCTTCGATTTTGGCCAGAATATCCTCGGTGCGTAGCGTATGCTCGCCGGGCCGGGGCACCAGCTCCACAATGGCATCATCGGGGCTGAGGCCGTGCATGCGCACCTGGGTTTCCAGCGCGTATTGGTCGGACGGAAAAGCGCCTCCCTCCATCAGCACTTTATAGCGCGCAATGGTAGGCCGGTAGAACGAAACCAGCAGCAGGTGCAGGTTGGTGGTTAGGTTGTTCATCACCACCACTTCCACGGGCTTGGCGCCTACTATGCGGGCCGTGGCGTCGGTGAGGCGCTCATGAAAGTTCATCCACGGCGTATCGCCCAGGAAATGACCTTCTACCGCCAGCTGCTCCCAGTTGGTGAACTGGCGCTCCACGGCGGCGCGGGCCGTACGGGGCTGCAACCCCAAGGAGTTGCCACACATATACACGCTGTCTTGCCCATCGGGGCCGGGCGGAATGTGAAACTGATGACGAAATTCGCGCAGCGGGTCCTGCGCATCAAGCTGGGCGGCAAAGTCGGGGGTGGGTGCAAAGGAAGTCATTACCGCAAAGATAGGCCACCGCTCGACTACCGCCCCGCCAGAATTCCGGCCACTTGCGCCTCGGGCAGCCCCAGCCAGTCCAGGGCGTTCTGGCCCAGCATGCGGGCTTTCATTTCGTCAGGAAACGGCATGGACTCAATCAGCTCTCCCGGCGTCAGCTCGCCCAGCGGAAACGGATAGTCGGTGCCCAGCACAATCTTATCGGGCCCTAGGGTTTTGGTGAGGTAGTCGAGCATGAGCGGGTCGTGCACCAAAGAATCAACCCAGAAGCGGCCCAGGTACTCGCGCGGATTCACGTTGTTGTCGATGGCGCACAAGTCGGGGCGCACCTTGAAGCCGTGCTCGATGCGGCCGATAGTGCTGGCAAACGTGCCGCCGCCGTGGGCTACCGCCACCCGCAGCTTCGGCAACCGCTCTAGCACGCCCCCAAACACCAACGAGCACAAGGCCAGGGTGCTTTCGGCGGGCATGCCTACCAGCCAGGGCAGCCAGTACTTCGGCATTTTCTGCTGCGCCATCATGTCCCACGGATGCACGAACACGCAGGCACCCAGTTCCTCGGCCGCCTGAAACACCTCGAACAGTTCCGGCGCGTCTAGGTTCCAGTCATTCACGTGCGAGCCAATCTGGATGCCCGCCATGCCAATCTTCATGCACCGCTCCAGCTCGCGTACGGCCAGATCGGGAGCTTGCAGAGGCACGGTGCCAAGGCCCACGAATCGGGTGGGGTAGCGGTGCACCACATCGGCAATATGGTCGTTGAGGAGCTTGCTTAAGTCTAGCGCATCAAGCGGTTTGGCCCAGTAGCTGAACATCACCGGCACCGTGCTCAGCACCTGCACCTGCACCCCAAACTGGTCGTACTCCCGCATGCGCACGGCGGGGTCCCAGCAGTTGTCCTGAATTTCGCGAAAGAACTTGTCGTCCTGCATCATACGGGCACAACAGGGCTTGTGGTGCTCCAGCCGAATAAAGCCGCCGTAACCGTACCGTTCACGCAGGTCGGGCCAGTGTTCCGGCAAAATGTGGGTGTGAATATCGATGTGGAGCACGGCGCCAGGGTGGGTCAGCTTCTAGTAAAGCTCGATAGTTGGAAGCAACTGTTGCCGCTAAAACGCCTTCGTGTTCAAAGCAGTCAATAGCATTTAGCATCAGCGAAGCACCGTATGCTTTACGAGGCTACCGGCGCGGGCGGGGCCATAACGGTGCCACACACCTGGCAGGTACGTTTGTGCTCATCCTGCCAGAAGCCGTTCATGATGGGCGGCAACTGCGTGACGATGTCGGTGATTTCGGCGTACTCCTCATAGAGTTTGTTGCCGCAGTTTTCGCAGTACCACTGAAAGCCGTCTAGCTCGCCGGCCGTGCGGTAGCGCTCCAGCACCACCCCTACTGTACCCGCCGGGCGGCGCGGCGAATGAGGTACGCCGGGCGGCAGCAGAAACATTTCGCCAGCCTTGATTTCGATATCCACTGGCTTACCGTCCTCGATAATCTTGACCACGATGTCGCCTTCCATTTGCAGGAACAGTTCCTCGCCTTCGTCCACGTGGTAGTCTTTGCGGGCATTGGGGCCGCCTACCACCATCACAATGAAGTCTTTGTTGTCTTTGAACACCTGCTGATTGCCGACCGGCGGCTTCAGCAAATGGCGGTGTTCCTCTATCCAGTTTTGCAGGTTGAAGGGGCGGGTGACGGGCATAGCAGGTTAGGGTGAGGAGTGGCAGATAAGTAAGCGCTGGAAAGTTAAGGGGTATCCGGAACTTACATGGCCTTGTTCAAGACTTCATCAGGTGATGGCCACAACTGGTTTGGCGCTGATAGCCTGGCGTGAGTCGGGGGGGTAGCAGCAGTAGCAACGGCCAGGAAAAAGCCACCCCAACCAGCGTGAGGTACACGTAAGGTACCTGCACGAAAGCGTAGAAAGTAACCAAATAGATTTTCAGCGTAAGCAAGGCGTATACGCGGTAGTCGAGTGACGGCCGCCACCTAAACCAGTAACCAATTGCTCCTATTATCACGCCTAGGCACATACTGCTGTGTACCAGCCGTATCAGCTGCACCTGCTGCGCTATGCTGCCGGGTGCGAAGCGGTGAAAAAATATGGCCAGCCCTACCCCTCGATACAAATGCTCGGGCTGCCTGAGTGTAGGCTGTTGCCACTCCGCAATAGCGGCGTTGGTATAAGCAAGCTGTGCCCGCGCAAATACTCCCCAATCATGACTCAGAAAAGGCACAATGTAAATCGCCAGGACCAGTAAGGCCGTTAGGCCCGCTACGCGGAGCGCCACTTGCTTTCCCGCATTCTGCCACAGCAGCAGTATCCAAAGCGGAACCCAGAACACCACCGAAAAGCGCGACAACAAGCAAGCCGTAAGCCCCAGCGCCTGCGCCCACCACGAACCACGCCAGATGCAGTAAGCCAGCAGCAAATAGAAGCTGACTATTAGTAGCTCTACGGTGTTGGTGAAGGTTCCCGGATTGGTTTGCAACATAGCCTGTATCAGAAACAGTGGCACAGCCAGCACAGCTAGTTGCACTAACAATGGCACCCGACGACGCAGCAGCAATCCTATTCCAACCAAGCTACTCAGGCAAAAGCCTCCAAACGCTATCCAGCGGTAATCAATATTCAGCAGTTCGGCAGGCACAAACGGCAGCCAGGTTACGGGGAGATAGGTAGGATGTAGTAGGTAGCCGAACTCCTGAATAGGGGCATACACCCATTCGCCGTCCAGCCAGCGCCGCACAAATACCTGAATAGAAGGGATGATGTCGGATTGCGCCGGGTCGATGGGGAAGCGCCGCAACAGCTTGGCTACGCGGGCACCCAACAACAGCAGTACAGCTAGTGGCAGTAGCAGCCCCGCAGTTCGCAGCTTAGATGGTGGAAGCATCACAGGTAAAGGCCGCCCTCTAAATGCCCACAGCCCACTTATTCCAACTCCGAGCCCAGCCAGCCACAGCAACACCGGACTTGTAAACGGCCCAAACAGGTTGCGCAAGAAGGTGAAAAGCAGAAATTCAGCAATAAACGCTGCTACCAGCAGCCATCCAGCAACAGTCATAAACGACGCAGAGTGTAGATAAAGCGAAAGGGCTTCCTCTCCCAGGCGGCGGTGAACTTACAAAGAAGCTGGTTTGGCGCGCGAGCAATGCAGCGAGTCAGGAGGTATTTTACTTAGTTTTAAGCTCACTTTTATATCATCAACTGTGGCAACCACTGATTTTCCTTCCCAATGCGCCTTGGTAGGCGGCAGCACCCAAGGCATTGGCCGGGCCGTGGCCGAGGAACTAGCCCAACGGGGTGCCACCGTCACGCTACTGGCCCGCAACGAAACAGCCCTGCGAGAAGTAGCAGCGGCACTCCCCACCCCAGTCGGCCAAACCCACGACTATATAGTAGCCGATTTCAACGAGCCGATGGTGCTAAGTCAGCGCGTGCAAGAGTATTTGGTTGCTCATCCCGCGGGATTCCACATCCTGGTCAACAACACGGGGGGGCCGGCGGGGGGGGCAATTCTGGATGCCCCCATCGAGGCGTTTCGGGCGGCATTTGAGCAGCACTTGGTTTGCAACCACCTGTTGGCACAGGCCGTGGTGCCAGCTATGCGCCAACGCAACCACGGCCGCATCATCAACATTATCAGCACGTCGGTTAAGATGCCATTGCCGGGCCTGGGCGTTAGCAATACCATCCGCGGGGCAGTAGCCAACTGGGCCAAAACCCTATCTACAGAGCTTGGCCCCTATGGTATTACTGTGAACAATGTGCTGCCCGGCGCCACTGTCACGCAACGGCATACTTCCCTGATCGAGAAAAAAGTGGCACAAACCGGGCAGCCGGTGGAAGAAGTGGAAGCTGCTATGCTCAAGTCCATTCCCGCGCATCGGTTTGGGCAGGCCGCCGAAGTTGCTGCCGCCGTGGCGTTTCTGGCTTCAGAAGCAGCTAGCTACATCAACGGCATCAACGTGCCCGTAGATGGAGGCCGAACTGGCAGCTTATGAGGAGGGCTTATTAATTATTGATTGCTAAATAGTTGTACTACTGCTGGCTTCAAGTCCAGTAAACAGTAACATTTCAACAATCGACTACCAACAATTCCACAATCAATCTACTTTTGCTGAGTTTCCGCTTATTCTCTTCCTGCTTTGCTATCCTTCCAAAAGCTCTCCATCGTCATTCCGGTTTATAACGAGGCCCGCACTATCCATCAGATTCTGGATTTGCTGCGGGAATTGACGCTAGTCAACGGAATTCAGAAAGAGATTATTCTGGTCAATGACTGCTCGACCGATAATTCCTCGGAAACCATTCAGGCCTACGCCATCCGTTACCCCGAAATGGGCTTACGGTTGCTGCAACACGCTGTCAACCAAGGCAAAGGGGCAGCGCTGCACACAGGTATACGGGAGGCTACTGGCGAATACGTTATTGTGCAGGATGCCGACCTAGAATACGACCCTGAAGAGTACAACTTGCTGCTTAAGCCTATTCTAAAAGGCTTTGCCGATGTGGTGTATGGCTCACGCTTTATGGGTGGTAATCCGCACCGCATCTTATTTTTCTGGCACAGCATCGGCAACGCCGTCCTGACTTTCCTCTCGAACATGTTCACGGATCTGAACCTGACCGACATGGAAACCTGCTACAAGCTGTTCCGCCGCGACATCATTCAGGGCTTGACGCTGGAAGAAAAGCGTTTTGGGTTCGAGCCGGAAGTAACTGCCAAGGTGTCGCGCGTCCCGAATGTGCGCATCTACGAAGTGGGCATCAGCTACTACGGCCGCACCTACGCCGAGGGCAAAAAAATAGGCTGGCGCGACGGATTTCGGGCTATTTACTGCATTGTAAAGTATGGCCTATTCGGCTAAGCCAGCCGATTGTATACAGCGAAGTACGCCGCCAGCAAATAGGTACCTAAGTGCCGCAGCACTCAGAACTATCAATTGGACGAGGGCTACTGCGGCTCAAGCTGCGCCTATTAGTACATAATTAGCCGGATAGCTTACCCCGAGCATTTTTCTAGAATATTTCAGTCTCGCTACATGCTTCTTCCCAAACAGTACGCTACCCAATGGCCCTTGCGCTTGGCATTTGGTGCTATGCTGATTTTGCTGCTCTTCGCTGGATATTTCTACCAGGAGCGTGTATGCTATATTGATCTAGCTTACCATCTGCTGTATTTTCTAAAAGACAAGGCGTTATTCATTCAGAATAACCGGTTTGTAGCTGTTGCTACGCAGTATCCAACTCTATTAATCCTCAAAGCCGGCCTACCACTCTACGTGGTAGAGATGTTTTATTCCGTCGCCTTTATACTTTATTACTTAACTGTCTTTCTGCTATCCGCTTACTGGTTTCGGAATCAGCAGGTAGCGTTGGTAGTAGCCCTGCTTTACACGCTGCTGGCAGCACGCACATTCTACTGGGCGCAGTCGGAGATGCCGCAGGCTTTGGCGGCCCTACTGCTTTTTTATGCCGGCATTTCGCGGCAAGCGCCTCTACAGCGGCGCTTTAGCACAGTGGCCTTGGCGGCCTTGGTGCCGGTGTTTGTGTTTGGGCATCCGCTGGCTATTCTGCCGTTTGCCTTCATCTGGACCTATGATTGGCTGCTGAACCGGCGGTTTACAGACTGGACCTATTATGGCTTGCTGCTGCTGGCCATCGCCTCTTACAAGTTTCGCGAAACGCTGATTGTACCCGGCTCCTACGAAGCCAACAAGATGACTTTCCTGCCCAACCTAATTGCGCATTTTCCGAATTATTTGGGCTTGCAAAGCTTTCGGGATTTTTGGAAACTTTGCGGCCGCAACTTTATTGCCGTCCCTATCCTGATGGCTGTGCTTTCCGCTTTCTATGCAAGGCAGCGTACATGGCAGGCTTGGTTTCGGCTAGCGGTAATATGGGGGTTTGCAATAGGCTATGTACTGGTAGTCAATGTTTCCTACCCTGACGGTACGGATGCCACGTATCTTGAGAATATGCTGCTGCCGCTCACGCTCATCATAACCATTCCATTTGCCATGGAAGTACTACCAGCGCTGGAACGGCATACTCCACTGCGAAGTGGTGTTGTTATTGCGAGCCTGCTCGGCGCGGTATTCGTTGTTAGGTTGGCCGTTATCTGGAAGCACCACGGCCCTACCACTTCCTATCAGCAATGGCTTGGGCAGATGGTGACGTACACCAGCCAGTTTCCTGAGCAAAAGTTTATTCTGTCGCCCGAAAACGCAAATGCTGAGCGCAAACTAGCTGGTCAGCCCACTTGGTCACTGCCCGCTGAAATACTGCTGCGCAGTGCGCAACACAGCCCCGACTCTGCCCAAACAATTTACGCCGGAACGGAAGACTACCGGCTTGCGGAAGCAAAGACCAGAGGCGATTTGTTTCTCGGGCCTTTTGAGAACCTAACCGTTTATGATCTGCCGCTAACTTATTCTCGCCTTCCAGGCACCCCATACCGCACCCTAAATACGCCGCCGCCGCCACAGGATACCACCACGCTAAGCGCCTACATTGATTCCCACAAGAATGTTCGGCTGGTGCTAGCTGATTCTTTACCAACCGCCCTGCGGTCTGGCCGAAGCGAGAATGTGCATGTATTGGTTACTGTACCCAGCGAAGCACAGCCTTTGCATTCTGGCCTCGCCAGCTCGCACCCTACCTTGCTGCGGGCCTCGTTCTACAAGTCCCAAGACTGGCCTTCCGGGGTTGCGCCCACTGAAACACCGCTTGAGGTAGATGTCTGGCATCCTTGGGCACAAAGCGTAGCTCTCCAAATGCCACAAGAGCCTGGTAGCTATACATTGGAAATAAGCCTATTCAGCCGCGACTATCGCACTTGGCCTGTTCGCCTTTTGCGGAAAGTGGAAGTTGAATAACAGTCGTTAGTGTCGCCAGAATAAATGCATAGAATCCATACAGGCGCATTCCAGAGGTTTCAGTAGCAAACCGGCTTTATAAGCTCAGGTGCACTTGAAAGCGTCCTTCCCTGTTAGTTGGGTTGGGGCCACTCCAGCCAGAAGAAACGCTCCTTATACAGCTGCCAAGTGGTATCACAGCAGTTTAGTATGCCGCGGTAGTACTGCCACGTTTGGGTAAGGTTGAGTACGATGCAAACTAGCAGCAGCAAGGCCGCACCATGCAGCAACCAGCCGGAGCGGCGGCTGCGGTCGAAGAAGCTGGCCAACGGCAATGCCAGCAACGGATAGAAGCTGATAAGTGGCCGTTGGCTGAAGCTGCCACCATAACCCCAGTCCCACCACGACCAGGTAACGTAGAGGGCCAGCGGCAATAGCACTACCAGTACCGGCAAAGCAGCGCGCACCTGTCGGCGCAACCAGAAAATGCTGATCAGCGCAACGGCCATTATGGGCGTGTACACCAGCCACCCCTTTCGGATGCTGAAAAAGCCGTCCATAAAATGAGGATGGCGTAAATCAAATTTTTCGCCAGGATAGGAATCGATAAGCCAAGCGCCCCCTACGCTGTGCCAGAACCAAGGCTGTAATGCTAACACAGAACATGTAATAACGCCAGCTAGTAGCACCTGAGTACGGTGCTGCCATAGTTGCTGACCGCGGGTGCGCACTGCGGCCCACGAGGTAAGGCCCCACAATGCCGGCACCAGCACCATCCACAGCTCTGTCAGGCGTACCAGCCCCATCAGGCCAAGGGTCAGGCCCAGCAGCAGGGCGTCACGCCGCCGAAATTCGGATAACCATTTCACGGTAAGCAGCAGCAATGCGGCATTCAGCATGAACAAGGTGCCGTGCGACATGGGCGCTTCATAGGTGGCATAATTGAACAAATTAGTAGCCAACCCGATAGACAGTAGCGTAAGGGCCACTGTGGTATCTTCGAAGAAGCGGCGTAACGTAGCCCGTAGAATCCAGAGGCCCAGCATGGCATACGCTAGGCATACTAGTACCAGCATCTTCTGATATACTCCAGAATAACCATCGGCAGGCGAGCCTCGCAACCCTGCCACGCTATGGGCCACCGCGAAACCAGGAGAATAGAACAAAGCCATTCCCAACGGATATTTCATTACGGTCTGGCCGTTGGGCGCTGGTACCACACCATAGCGGCTGTCCATATCGGCGCGGTACTGGCCACGGATGCCGGCAGTGTAAGACCCATCCCCAACATCGTTGTAAATAAAGTAGCTAGTCAGGTACTGATAATAGCCCGCCACATCCCAGATAACGACGTCACTGCTACGCCACTTGCCAGCTTGGAATACAGTAATCAGAGCCAGCGCAACTATAAACACAAAACTGGAAAGTGACTTCATATAATCGTTACCGTAGAGGCTACGGAAATTGCCGAATACCAGAAAATGCTGGGTAGAAGTGAAAAGCCGGGAAATTAAGCTAGCCCAACGGAAGTAGACTTATAGTGTTTGATAGCCAAGCTCCGTCTTATTCTTTACAAAGCTTTGCTGCTGGAAAAGCAAGTCACGAAACAAGCTTATCAAGCACCTGCACAGCATAATTGCCGCACAGCCTTCGGCAATACAACATGCCACTTATCAAGGTACCTTCTTACTTATTCCACCTTTTCGATGGCTAAATCATCCATGAAGGTTGCTCCCAATCCATTAGCACGCCACAGGTACACCGCTATTCTATTGGTATAGCTAATGCTGGGTGGCAGCGTGACGTCCAGAGCTACTTCCACCCATTTATTGTAGGTGGTCACTTTCTCGCCAAGTTTCAATCCCTCCCACACCAGCGTTTTGTTTGGATTAGCTGGATCTAGTATCTGCGCAACCAGAATGGCTTGGGAGTTTTTATCGGGCAGATTCACCCACGCATGGATTTTGATTTTTTTCAGCTTGCTGGCGCTGAGCCGTCCAAGCGTGTTGTTGTAGCCAATGCTGAATTCATTGTTGGTATCCACCTTCACAGCGTAACGGCCAGAATGCGCCTTATCTCTAACCAAGGAAGGGGGCGTCGGCTCGGGCATCCAACCCTCAATGGCTTCAAAGTCACTAGAAACCAAATAGTTGTTTGGATTACTCGTTGGCTTTTCTTCACAGCCAGCCAAGCTCAGAAAGAGCGGCAGGTAAATCAATTTTTTCATAGAAGGCCAAAGGTTGAGTCCTCGCACATCCAAAACTAACGCAAAAGCACCGGCATACATACTTCGTTGAGCGTGATAGCCAGTAATTTCGGTTAGCCGAATAAATGAGTGGCCTACTTGCATAAAGGGCTCCCGCAAGTATGACAAAGCATATTCACGGGAGCCCTTTATGCAA
The DNA here is from genome assembly GCF_000420705.1 of Hymenobacter norwichensis DSM 15439. GTDB lineage: Bacteria > Bacteroidota > Bacteroidia > Cytophagales > Hymenobacteraceae > Hymenobacter > Hymenobacter norwichensis. The sequence goes on along the minus strand of NZ_ATVL01000011.1, from coordinate 426,873 downwards.
GTAGGCCACTCATTTATTCGGCCTTCTCGATAACCAAATCATCTAGATAGGCAGTGTTTGGTGCACCGGTACGCCACAGATATACCCCCAGCTTATGGGTATAGCTTACGTTGTCAGGCAGCGTAATTTCCTTTTCCACTTCAGTCCATTTGCTGTCTGCTTTCACTTGGTCGGCTAGCTTCATCCCGTCCCACAACACGGGCTTACTTGGGTCCGCCGGATCCGTCACGGCAGTTACCAGCACCACATCGGTGCTGCCCTTTGGCAGGTATACCCACCCTTTAATTTTGATTTTACGCATTTTGCTGGGGCTGATTTTGCCCAGCAGGTTATTATAACCCATGCTGTATTCAACAGCCGGATCAACTTTTATAGAATAGCGCCCTGAGTGTGCTCTTTCTTTGGTTAAGGATGGATTAGCATCTCCTGTCCAGCCCTCAATTGATTCGAAATCATTGCTGGCTAACTGATTGGTAGGAGCAGTAGTTGCCTTGTCTCCACAAGCTGCCAAGCATAAGGCCAAAGATGCGTAAAGCAATTTTTTCATTACCAGGGTCGAAAGGTTAGTTGTGGACTCAAAACTAAGTGAAATTTAGCGCTGCTCCCACACTAATTATCAGGTTTACCCACGGGTTACAGTGGCCTATCTGGCCGAGTAGCGCACCTGCTTGGCAGCTATTTTCCTATGCGAGATGACCATCCTGGCAAGCATGCATCTCCTCTACCAGTTGGGATACCAAGTGTAGCCTCCTACTTTTACCAACCAAAGTTGAGATAATATGCACCAAATGCTTAGTCTCCTCTTATTGCACTGGTCTTTCTGCGAGCTATGATACCACGGAACAACACGTACGTTACGGCTTATTTCCTGCTTGTCTTCCTGTTAGGAGTCTTTATATTCAAAGATTACGGTGTTTCCTGGGACGAATCTATTGACCGCATCAACGGCATGGTCAATGCGAAATATATTATGGTTACGCTAGCACCCGAATGGACGGAGCATCAACTGGTATTCACCAAGGTTCCTGATTTCGCTAGCCATTTGGAAAACGACCATGGTGCCTTATTCCATCTGCCTTTTGCGTTTATGGAAGTAATATGGCCTGGGCTCGACTCACGCACTTACTATTTGGTAAGGCACTTCGGCATATTCCTAACGTTCATGCTGGCCTTATGGTCTGTTTATAAAATAGCTCTGATTCGATTTAATAGCTGGCAGGTAGGCTTAGTCGCCAGTACACTACTAATACTGTCGCCACGCATCTTTGCCGACAGCTTCTACAACGGGAAGGACCTCGTTTTTCTGTCCTTCTTCACCTTCGGAATTTACACCTTAATTCGGCTGTTGCAGTACCCAACACTAGCTCGGGCAGCCCTGCACGGCCTTGCCACCGCCATTGCTACCGATGTGCGCATTCTGGGCTGTCTGCTGTTTGCACTTTCTATTGGCATGTTTGTGTTGGATGCCATTTGGGGGAAAACCACCAGTGCCGAACGTCGGCGACTTGGCAAAGCCATTGGGCTCTATTGCGTGGCGGCCATTGCCTTAACTATCGTTGGCTGGCCTTACTTGTGGGAAGATCCGGCCGGAAAATTCTTAGAGGCCTTCGATAAGATGAAGCGGTTCCGTTGGGAAGGCGACGTTTTTTATCTAGGTCAGGTGGTGAAAGGCATTGAACTGCCGTGGCACTACGCACCGGTTTGGATTATCATTACCACTCCTGTTGCCTATTCAGTGGCATTTCTGGCAGGTGCGTCCCTGTGGCTTTACACCGTTGTGCGCTACCGGTTTGCGTTGCTGCGTACCCTGCAAGGCCAGATAGACGTGTTGCTAGCGGGCTGGTTTGTAGTTCCCTTGTTGATGGTTATACTCCTCCATTCCGTTATTTATGACGGCTGGCGGCATTTATACTTTATTTATCCAGCACTGCTATTAATTGCGGTACGCGGCGCATATGCAGTCTGGCAAGCTAGCCAACGTAGTGTATTGTTGAAACGCGCAACCGTAGCACTTGCTGTTTTAGCCGGCGCCGAAGCTACATATACGGCTGCCCGAATGGTAGCAGCTCATCCCAACCAGCAGGTATTCTTTTCTTTCTTATCGCCGGAGCAGGCGGAGCGGCTCTTCGACCGGGACTATTGGGGCGTGGCCTACCGGCAAGGATTGGAATGGATTTTAGCCCATGACACGGCTTCACAGCTGTCGGTAGACGGCCCCGTGCCCATTGTGCTGGAAAACAACTTATCCATCCTGAAGCCCGCTGACCGGGGCCGTTTCAGGATGAGCGCTACTGATAAGGAGCGCTACTACCTCACTGGATACCGCATGCACCCTGAAGCCTACCCCGATACCATCGGCAACGAAGTCTACGCCCTGAAGACAAACGGCATAAAGATTTTATCGGTTTTCTATCGTTGGTAGCGCTCCAGTGCTCTCTTATGCAGCAGATTCAACGCTTTCTCGAACCCTGAACATACAGGCGCATATACCATTCTGCTCACGCCAACTAGCTACTGCGCAAGCTCGCTTACACTGGTATTGAGTTCTATAGTTAAATAGCTACCTACGCCAAGGTTGCTTACTTTTGGAATACCATGGATATCGAATACGAAGTAAAATACCATCAATTAGAAGAAAAATACTGGTGGTTTCAGGCACGTCGTGATATGGTATTCCGGCTCATAAATGAGCTGAAACTAGCCACTGATGCCCCTATTCTGGAAATTGGCTGCTCAGGTGGCCCGTTGTTGCAGCGCCTGCGCACTGTCGGCTATTCCAACCTAACGGGTATCGACGTGAGCGAGGCCGGTATTGCCGTTGCGCAGCAGCGTGGTATTCCCAACGTGTCGTGCATGGATGGGGCCCACCTCTCCTTCCCCGACAACGCCTTTGATTTAGTAGTAGCCTCCGATGTACTAGAACATATTCAGGACGAGGCCCAAGCGTTACGGGAATGGACGCGGGTGCTGAAGCCAGGCGGAAAGCTTTTAGTATTTGTGCCGGCGTTTCAGTTTTTGTGGGGCAAGCACGACGAAGCCAACCACCACTTCCGACGGTATACTGCCGCGCAGCTGGCAGCCAGCCTGCGCAAAGCCGGCTTGCAAGTCAAGCGTCGCTCCTACTGGAATGTGAGCTTGTTTTTTCCAACGGCCGCTGTTCGGCTGCTTAAGAAAGTACTACCCACCGATAATAAGCCAGCGGAAGACGACTTCTTTGCAGCGCCACCGCTCGTTAATACACTGCTAACCAGCATTATTACTGCCGAAAATCGCTTACTCCAAGCTCTGAATGCGCCGGTGGGTGTAAGCGTATTCGCGCTGGCTATGAAATCTCCGACTGTCTGACTTCTGTTCCCAATTACGTGGACCTTTCCATTATTGTCCCCATCTACAACGAAGAAATCAATCTTCCAGTCCTGTACGCCCGACTGGCAGCCATGCTTGATGCCTTGCTGCTTGAGGTAGAGGTCATTTTTGTGAATGACGGCTCCCGTGACCGTTCGTTGGAATTGATGCAGGGATTTGCGGCCCGCGACCCGCGTATGCACTACATTACGTTTAGCCGCAACTTCGGGCACCAGGTAGCCATTACGGCGGGCCTGGACTTGTCGCGGGGTGCTGCCGTTGTGGTCATGGACGGTGATTTGCAGGACCCGCCCGAACTGATTCCGCAACTGTACGCTAAGCTGCACGAGGGCTACGAGGTGGTGTACGCCAAGCGCCGCTCCCGGCAAGGCGAGAGTGCCATCAAGCTGTTCACAGCCAAGATGTTTTACCGGATACTTGCCCGGATTACCTCAGTGAATATTCCCATTGATACCGGCGATTTTCGCATTGTCAGCCGCAAAGTGGTGGAGGCCCTCAAGCTCATGCCCGAGCAAAACAAGTTTATTCGCGGCCAAATTTCCTGGATTGGCTACCGGCAGACCTTTCTAGAATTCGACCGCTCTGAACGGGCAGGTGGCGAGCCAGGCTATACGTATAGCAAGCTCATCAAGCTAGCCTTAGATGGTATCACCTCGTTTTCTGACTTGCCGTTGCGCATGGCTTCTATCGGTGGTTTTGCAGTGTCTGGCGTGGCTTTTCTCGTGATGTTATACGCCATATACGCCCGGTTTTTTCTGAAAAACTACGGGGTAGGTTGGCCTTCTCTCATGGTAAGTGTTTTATTCCTAGGTGGTATTCAGCTTATGGCTATTGGCGTAATCGGAGAGTACGTGGCGCGCCTTGGAGCTAACACGCGCCAGCGTCCGCTCTACATCATCGATGAAACCGACTTACCGCGCCCAAAACCCAACGCCTAATATGTCCGCAATAACGTCTCGGTGAAACGAAGCTGGATGCGCTGACATTTACACCGTTTTTCCTTGGCCTACAACAACTTATCTAGAAAGTACCTATTGCCGAGCCGGTGCCAACAGCACATAACCATCGGGGAAGGTGCGCGGGGTGTATGTAGGAAACACTGCTTGCAGATAACGCTGAGCGGGACCATTGCGCCAAGCCGGACTTACCAGAATAGCAGCTGGCTTGTAATACTCCCGGAAACGGGCCGCTGCTTGGGCGGAAGGTGGCGTGAATGTAGTATCGGTGGGCGCGCGCTGAAGTGCCAACACAGTGCGCATTACGGTGTCGGACTGAAACCGCTCGAACTGCGTTTGGGAAACCCGCGAAATGTAAGCGGAGGGCAGCTTTTTACGATAGTAGGGCTGGTATAGGAAGTTGTGTAGTTCCACCTTGCCCAGTACGTGGTAGCCGTCAACCAAACCCATCGGGATGGTGAACAGCGCTTCGCCGGGTAGCTTGGCCACCGCATGAAAAGCAGCGGGCATGGTCCGGGACGAATCCAAGGGAGGCGCAACCGGCCAAAACTCGAAGGCTACGGCGGCCAGCAGTGCGGCACTCATAACACCGCGTAATACCGGGCGCCGCGCAGTTTGCCAGGCAGCCTCCAGGGCCCCAAATCCTACTATCGGCAGCAACAAGCTTACCACCATCACCCAGCGGGTAGGACAGCGGATGTTGTTGAAAAAAGGGATAAAGTGCAGCAGACCAGTGGGCAGGTTCAGTTTTAGATGCCCCAGCACCCGCACCGAAGGCAGAGTCAGGAGCACGAAAAACAAAAGCACCCAGGCCAGTGGACGACCCTGCGGGTCGAGGTGGCGGCGCGACACCGGCCGGGCCGGCCAAAACGCAGCTAGAGCGCATACTAGCGGCACCGCATAACCCAGAAACATATAGTTTTCAACTGACCCCGGCATGTTAAACAAGCGCGGATTACCATACAGTTGCCGGGCCCAGTTGAAGTTCAGCCAGCGGCTGTTGTCGGCGGGCATGAAGTAGCCGGCCACGTCGCCGCCCCACCAGAAACCGGCGTTGTCGGGCACATCCCAGAGCCGCATCAGCCGAATAAGGAAGTGTCCACCCAGCAGCACGCCGGCTACTATCAGCCAAGTATTGCGGCGCCGCCAGTTGATGGCGCCCAGCCGAAACCAGAACCACGCCGCGTAGGCCACCGAGAAATATAGCAGCGCAAAAAGCACGTAATAATCACTCAGGAAAGTAATTATCCCTAGTGCCAGACAAGCGGCCACGGCCTTCCAGCTGCGCACATCCGGCCAGAACCGACCGGGGTGAAACGTGAAGGCCCGCAAAAAAGCCAAGATATAAAACGGCACCGTGGCCGTTAGCATCAGGTTGTAGTGGAGAGGCAGCCGGACCGTCTTGTAGGGTGAAAAGGCGAAAAACAATCCCGCCAGCCAAGCCAATACCGGCTGCCGCAGCCAGCGCCGGGCCAGCAGCCACGCCCCCGCCCCCGACAACGCATATTCGGCCATTAGGGCTAGGTTCAGCGCCAGCATCTCGTTGCCAATGAACAGGTTAACGATGCCAGTAATGGGGTTGTAGGTGTGCAGCCACAGTGCGGCTCCTTCGGGGTAGAGCAGCCAGTTGGAATGGAATGGGTTGTGCCCGGACAGCAGCACCTCCCGGAAGTGCCACACGTTCCAGAGTTGCATGTAGCCATCCTGCTCGGGCACTGCCGGAAACTGACTGCTCAGGTGTGCCGTCAGCGGCCAGGTCCAAGCCACAAATACCGCTACGTACGAAGCAATTATCAGGGCTAGCTGCCAACCTGTATTTCTGCCGGGCATAAGAGCGGATTGGTGAACCGGATTACCCCACGCAAAACCGGGCCGGCAAAGGTAGCCGTTGCGCGTGAAGTCGTTACTTTTGAAAGACTCGCTCTGTTCTTTATGCTGCACTTTCAGAACTACATCAACGGCCAACTAGTACCGCCTACGGGGGGCCATTACCTTACCAACGTGGAACCCGCTACCGGGCAGGTGTACGCGCACATTCCGGACTCCGATACCACGGATGTAGCGTTAGCCGTAATGGCCGCCGAGGCCGCGCTACCCGCGTGGCGGGCCCTACCGGCCGAAGAGCGAGGCCGCCTACTAGTGCGTGTTGCCGAGCTGATTGAGCGTAACTTGGAGCCCCTTGCGCAGGCCGAAAGCCAGGACAATGGCAAGCCGGTGAGTTTGGCCCGGACGGTAGATATTCCGCGGGCGGCTAGCAATTTCGCCTTCTTCGGGACGGCCGCGCAGCATTTTGCTTCGGAAACCCACTTTCAGGAAGGTGTGGCCCTCAACTATACGGTGCGGCACCCATTGGGCGTAGTGGGCTGCATTTCGCCCTGGAATCTGCCGCTGTACCTGTTCACCTGGAAAATTGCGCCGGCCTTGGCTGCCGGGTGCTGCGTGGTAGCTAAGCCCTCGGAAATCACACCGTACACAGCATTTCTACTCAGCGAGCTATGTATGGAAGCTGGGCTACCGGCCGGCGTCCTCAACATTGTACACGGCACCGGGCCAGGCGTTGGCCAGGCTATTGTGGAGCATCCCGGCATCAAGGCCATCAGCTTCACGGGGGGCACTAAAACCGGGGAGCATATTGCCCGCACGGCCGCGCCTATGTTCAAGAAACTGTCGTTGGAACTAGGCGGTAAAAACCCCAATATCATCTTCGCCGACTGTGACCTAACCGAGGCGGTGCGCACCAGCCTACGAAGCAGTTTCGCAAATCAAGGTCAGATTTGTCTGTGCGGGTCGCGCATCTTCGTCGAGCGGTCCATCTACGAGCAGTTCAAGGCGGAATTCCTGCGCGGCGTGGCCGACCTAACGATTGATGACCCACAGCTGGCCAACAGCCGGCAGGGCGCTTTGGTGAGTGAAGCGCATTTACATAAAGTACTGGACTACATTGCGTTGGCACACGAAGAAGGCGGCACCTTACTGGCAGGTGGGCAGCGCGTGCAGCTAGAAGGCCGCTGCGCAGGCGGCTACTTCCTAGCACCCACCGTGTTTGAGGGCTTGGCGCCCGATTGCCGGGTGAATCAGGAAGAAATATTCGGCCCAGTGGTTACGCTCACCCCCTTCGATACTGAAACCGAAGTGCTGGCCTGGGCCAATGGCACCCAATACGGCTTGGCCGCCACCATCTGGACCCGCGACCTGAACCGGGCGCACCGCGTAGCCCACGCCCTGCACAGCGGTATCGTGTGGGTGAACACCTGGCTGCACCGCGACCTACGTACGCCTTTCGGTGGCATGAAAAACTCCGGCATTGGGCGCGAAGGTGGCTTGGAAGCCTTGCGCTTTTTCACCGAGCCCCAAAGCATTACGGTAAAGCTGTAACCAATCGAGGCAGCCGGTACTCTAGGGCTGATTGTCGGCACTAATAGAGTTCTAGCTTTTCCAGACGGCGCTCCAACTCTTCCAGCGTAGTTTCCTTGAATTCTAGAGGGGCAGGTGCTTCCTGACCAGTGGTAACTTCTTGCCATGCCAGAGACGGTACGCCCCCTGAGTAGCGCAACCCCACCAGCACAGCTCGGCGGCCAGCTGGTACGCCAGTGAACTGGTAGCCGTTTTCTACCGTTTCAGCAGCCAAAACGGTAGGTGTAGTACCAGGTAGCACCAGGCGTACGGCAGTACTTTCATCGGGAGTGGCAGCAGCCAATAGCAAGGCTGTACCCGAGCTTAGTGGCCGGTCAGCATTCAGCCAACCTAGCTGTGCGCAATTGAAAACGTACCGGTCGGTAGGCATGGGTTCCGTTGGTTGTTCCGAGGGTACCGTAGTTGTGGCTGCGGGCTCGGCATCGGCTACCTGGCGGCGGCTGGTATCAAGACTGAGTTGACCAGGTTGAAACGAAAACCGGATGGGCAGCACCATTTTCACTTTTACAAATTCTCCGTTGCGTTGGCCCGGAGTCCAGCGGCCAGAAGTCTGTTGCAGCACCCGCAACACTTCTTCGTCGCAGCCGTGCCCAATACCGCGCAGAATATGAGGCCGCTGTACCCGTCCGCTTTCATCCACTACAAACGAAGCAAATACCACCCCTTGTATCTGGCTAACCAGAGCTTCGCGCGGATACCGAATTAGGCGGTTGATATCGGCAGGCCCACGGTGGTAGGTTGGCATGGGCTGCGCGTTGGTATAGATGGTTTCCTGAATGGCAGGCATGGCAGAAGCAGGAGCCGCTACCCAGCGGACAGAGGCGGTACCCTGGCCATAATAAAGCTGCATTCCTGGCACTGGCCGGCCGTTGGCCGCCGGCATTTCTAAGCGCATGGTACGGCCTTCGGCTAGTTGAAGGGGCCGCCCCGCCGCCGTAGCTTTCACTAGCACCATGCCGCCGGTTTGCAGCAATTGGTTGTCGGTAGTGAGAGTAGTTAGATTAGTAAGAATCATTTCCGCGGGTGTGTAGCACTCCCGTAGTTCCACCCATACCGGCCCGGTGGCGGTTCGTTGCGCGACATCCACCAAGCTGCCAGCGGCCAGGCGTACCACTGTTCCAGCTTGGCCCCGCACTTCGGCGGCTTTGGTTGGATCAATCTGGAAATACTCGCTCGCCTTGCGGCCAATATCGAAAAGAGTAGCCTCGCTAGGAGGTGTGCTAGCATTGAGACTTGCTGGCGGACGCCGCGCACTGCGGTACACCACGAGTGGCGCGGCCCGATTAGTGGGCTGGGTGAGGCGGTGCCAGTTGCGGCGCACCGGAGTTGAGTCAAGTAGGGCAATTGGATTGGCCGTTGAGTCGAGCGTGAGGGTATCGGACAAGGCAGGAGTTGCCTGTTCGGTACGGGTGGGCTTGTCGGGTTGGCAGCTAGCCACCAGCAATCCGATAAATAGAACAGCGGAGCGTAAAGTCCAGAAAGTGGGCATACCGCGAACTACGGCAAAATTCGTTAGGGGCTGCTTATTTTATTGCCTATATCTTAGGCTTGCCTACTAAAAGGACAGTTCAGGATTCTATTTAATCTTAGAATGACCTATAGACTAGCGCTATTTGTGCGTTTCCGAATAGGGAGAAATCTGAGTACCCGGTTTCCTTCCGGCTTCTTGTTTGGCGAGATGAAATCCCAGCCAGTTTTTGTCGTTAGGAAGGCATCACACCTACTTTGTTTGCAAGCCGTTGCCGGCCTATAGCAGCAAATCCCGACCTTTACTGAATCTATGCGTCTTTATCTGATTTCCTTTCTGTTAGGCTCTGGGTTGCTGGTTTCCTGTAACCCCGAACCCTCGGCTGGCCCCCGCGTGGCGCTGGTTGGCAGCACACGGTTTCTGTCGGCCAGCCGGAGCAGCACCATTCCAGGTGACACGTTTTCCACGCGCGTATTTGCCGATAAGTATGATCCCAATGATGCCAACCTGCGCCGGCTGCTGATTACCGTCGAGTACGTTCGCAGCCGCAACCCTTACCTGTATCCTAGTACTGGTTTTGAGGCTAACGATGTTCCTAAGGAAACCGGCCGATTGGTTTTTCTGGATTCGGTGCTGACAGGCGAGCAGCAGCAGTCGGTGGCTTTCCAGTTTCAGGCGGGTACGCGCACCACGTCTGGCCGGGAGATATGGCGCTTCAACGCAGAGGATGTCAACGGGGATTTCAATGAGGGTGGCTACACACTTAGGCTTCGCAATACCGATTCGCTGCTGACCTATCACCGCTATACAACCATTTTGCCGGCCCCGACCAATTATCGGTCGCGCAGCTATATCTCGCTGCTATCGGGGCTGGCACTGCCAGCTTTCAGTTTGCGGCAGCACACCGAAAATCAGTCTCTTATCGACTTGGTATATCTGCCACTGTCTGGTGGCGGCAGGGCCTTGGCTACTCCGCAAAACGCTGACTTTATAAACCGTAGCGCGTTCTGGATTCCTACTAACCGCCGTGCCACTCAGCTTCGAGCCACCGCTCTGGATTCGGCTGCTTTCGTGGCAGCCACTACTCCTGCTCAGCTAGAAGCTGCCTTCGCTAGCCCAGGTGGCACGCTCATTACTTCAACCGGCGCGTTACCAACGAGAGGTCTAGGACGTGTCTTTGCGTTTCGCACCGCTGATAGTCCTGCTAAAACCGGACTTCTCTTCGTGCAGTCTGTCATCACAATACCAACCCCTGCTCTCAGAATTCAGGTACGCATCACGAAGTAAGAGCACCGTCTTTTGCCTCAACAAAAAGCCCGCCTCCAAAAAGAAGGCGGGCTTTCTATTGCTGGTTTGCTTTTCAATTCTGCTGGTTTCTTAGAAGAGAAACCCAGCAGTAAGTGTAGTAGTAAAGCGGTTGGAATCGACTACTACCTCGGGCGTATCGGCAGGGTTTGGCATCACGTAAGGGTTGTAGTAACGCTTAGTGCTGCCATACACTCCCGCTAGGTCCAAGTAGAAATTCTTCTGGCGCAGCCCTAACCCACCGGTGTAATAGTTTTGCGTCCTGTCTCGGCCACTGTCCTTATACGGGTCGCCGTAGCGGGCAAAACCTGCTCGTACTCGGAAAATGTCGAAGCGTAGCTCGCCCCCTACCCGCAGATTCACGGCTGACTGGTAAAGGTTGCGGATGGCGTCGTTGTTGTTGCTGAAATTGTAGCTGGCAACATCATCGTTGTTGAGGCGGGCTTGGCTGTAATTTACGTATTCAACATCACCGCTCAAGAAGCCGTTTTTCCCAACTACCACTGCCACGCCGCCCGATGCTCGGAAAGGCGAGGTTAGCCGGTATTCAAACGAGCCTGGGTCCACTACCGCATTACCAGAGGTATACGTTTTGTTTCCTACCGTAATGGGCTTATCGTACACTGCGTCTAACGAGGCACCGTATGTTTCCGACAAGCTGGTGAAAGTTGGAGTTTGCACCGAAGCACCCAATCGTACGGCATCGGTTACCCGGTAGATGGCTCCAATGCGGGCATTCAGGCCGGTGCCACGGGTTTCCAATGTTTCGCGGTACGACAGACTACCGAAAGAGGTACCTTCTTGGGTACTGGGCGCGCTTGGGTCAACGGCGCTGAGTGTGCTGGTAGAGTTGAAGCGGGTGGTGATAATTCCGATACCGCCACCGATATACAGCCGGTCTTTGTAATTAGCTCCGTAGCCAATATCGAACTGGGTTTGAGAACCAGTCGTCAACACAGTTTCACGTTGGTCGAGGGGGCCAGTATTATCGTAATCGGATGGAATATAGGTTCCTTTACTATCTCGCTCTGTCACGAAGGCCTCATACGCTAAATCGTCAAGGTCAGTGGCTGTAATATCCGCGTTGGAACGGCCCAAGTACGAAAGAATATCACTATCGATGCTAGGAGTTCCTCGGTAGCTGAAGCTTTGGTTGAAATCATTGATACGATTCAGTCCAAAAGCTAGCGTACCACCTCGCCACGGGTTAGTGTCGCCGTCAGGGCGGCGGTTGGTGAACGCAGCACCAAAGCTAGCTACATGCAGGCTGTTGCGGTTATCAGTGCTAGTGGTACCGAAGGCTTGACTGCTAGTATTACCAATGCCGAATCCCGGCGAAAAGCTTATTTCAGAGCGTTGGTACAGCCCCAATCCAGCGGGGTTGGTAACTAGGCTACCCAAGTCGGCACCCACTGCTACGTTGGCACCACCGACCCCTAACGAGCGCGCAGTTCCGGAAGGCTGAGTCTGGGAGAAACGGAGCGCATCTGCTTGGTATTGGGCAAAGCTATAGCTGGCCGGGCTCAATAGAGCCACGGCCAGCCAGTATTTCAAGTTTTTCATGTTGAAGGAAAAGTAGTCGGCCGCAGAGGGCCTGTCACAAATCAGGTTCCAGACAAGCAATAATTAGTTACGCCCACGGCCACGGCCGCCACCACCGTCGCCACCGCCACCAGCCGGCGACGAGCTACGCGACGGAGCTTCATACGAACGGGATGGCGCTTCGTAGCTACGGGTAGGAGCCTCGTAGGTCCGCTGTGGCGCTTGGTAAGTCCGCTGCGGTGACTCAGCCGCCTGCTGCGGAGCTTGATACACGCGCTGCCGACGAGTAGGCTGTTCAGCTTCCTGACTTTGTCCGTTACTAGGGCTAGTGCTCAGTTCACTGAAGCGGCTACGGCGCGGCTGCGAGTATTGGGGAGTGGCAGCATCATTGGTACCAGCACCAGTTACTTCGCTCATGCGCCGACGGCTGCGGCCTTCGTATACATTAGCTGGCTGGGTAGTAGTGCCACCACTATTGATCTGGTCGATCAATCGACTGTCGTTGCGGCCCCGCGTTACTCGACCGTTTTGTATCTGGTCATTGGTAATAACATCTGGAGTAACACCAGCAGCAGTGCCTGCATCAATGGTGCGCGAACGGCCACGGCCGTTTGGCTGCGTGGTACCATTGCCTACTAACCCATCCGTATTAGCGCGGCCACCAGTTGGATCGGCTACACCGCCAGTGGCCCGACTCCGAGAGCCTGTAGCATTACCAGTGCCTGGGCTAGTGCGTCCAGCAGTGCCAGCTTCGGCACTACGGCTGGTGCGCGGACCATAGCGCACATTAGGTGAGGTACCAATAACGCCGCCCCCATAGTTGCCACCACCGTAGTAATTATTGCTGTAGTAGTTGTTGTAGCCACCGAAGCCACCGTACCCATAGCCGCCGTAACCACCATAGCCGTAGCTATCATACAATCCGCCATAGCCGTATCCACGGCCGTAGCGCCACGGGTTGTAGCCCCAGCCCCAAGGGCTACCAAAGCCGATGTTGATGTTTACGAAGCTACCACCATAGCCGTACCCAGGTCCCCAGAATGGGTCGTAGAAACCACTGCCATAATATGGGGAGCCACCGCCGTACCAGAAGGAGTCGGCGTACACAAAATCGTTGTAGCCGTAGCCAAAGCCGCGGTAATAGGGCTGATGAAACCGCCGAATACGGGATGAATAAGCATAGTCTTCGTCGTAATATTCCGTCGACTCGGTAACGTTGGAGGAACGCTGGCCCTCCGCCGCGTAGTCAGGATTGGAAATATCACCGTCGGCCTGCAACTCCTCGGCGGGAGCAGTACCGCCCACTGATGCCGAGGCATTCTGGGTGGTGCGGTCTTTAGAAGAATAATATACGCCGTCATTCTCCGTAGTAGAGAGGGCGCTAGTACCCGCGCAACCACCCAACGTAAGCAGGGCCAAGGCTGGTAACAAGTGTGAGAGGGAATTTTTCATGGCTGCTTGCGTAAAAGTAGGCTGGCGAGTGAAAGAGCTAACGAGCTGCTAAATGGTTGTTTGGAAACCCAAATATTTTACAAAGGCAAGCTCCGGTTTATTTAATAACGTAATTTGGCAGCGAAACGGTGCCGGTTTGTCTATGACAAATTCTAGGCCAAACTGGAACTTTTTCACTTGACCAAAGATACCCTAAAACATGAGCAAAGGTTTGCCCAAACGGAGTGAAGATTATTCACTGTGGTACAATGAGTTAGTGAAGCGCGCGGGACTTGCCGAAAATTCGGCCGTGCGGGGCTGTATGGTCATCAAACCATACGGCTACGCCATCTGGGAAAAGATGCAGCGCACCCTTGATGATATGTTCAAGCGCACGGGCCATCAGAACGCTTACTTCCCACTTTTTGTGCCCAAAAGCCTATTTGAGGCCGAAGAAAAAAACGCGGAAGGTTTCGCCAAGGAATGTGCCGTGGTAACCCACTACCGCCTCCAGACCGACCCCGACAATCCGGGCAAGCTGCGCGTTGATCCCAACGCCAAACTGGAGGAAGAATTAGTGGTGCGCCCTACTTCGGAGGCCATCATCTGGAGCACCTATAAAAACTGGATTCAGAGCTACCGCGACCTACCACTGCTCATCAACCAGTGGGCCAACGTGGTGCGCTGGGAAATGCGTACCCGCCTATTTTTGCGTACCGCCGAGTTTTTGTGGCAGGAAGGCCACACGGCCCACGCCACCGCCGAGGAAGCCGTAGCCGAAACCCGTCAAATGCTGGAGGTGTACGCGCAGTTTGCCGAGGAGTGGATGGCGCTGCCTGTAGTGAAAGGCGTGAAAACCGAAAACGAGCGGTTTGCCGGTGCCGAAGACACCTACTGCATCGAAGGCTTGATGCAGGATGGCAAAGCATTGCAGGCTGGCACCTCGCACTTCTTGGGCCAGAACTTTGCTAAGGCGTTTGATGTGCAGTTTGCCAACAAAGAAGGCGGGCTAGAATACGTATGGGGCACTAGCTGGGGCGTGAGCACGCGCCTGATGGGTGCTCTGGTAATGGCCCACTCCGACGACGAAGGCCTGGTCCTGCCGCCCAAGTTGGCTCCCATTCAGGTGGTGATTGTGCCCATCTACAAAACCGGCCAGCTGGATGAGCTGCTGGCACGCATCCGCCCAATGCAAATGGGGTTGATCGACCGCGGCATTTCCGTGAAGATTGACGACCGGGACACCGAGCGCCCCGGCTTCAAGTTTGCTGAGTGGGAATTGAAAGGCGTACCCGTCCGCCTGGCTGTGGGTATGCGCGACCTAGACGCTGGCACCGTGGAAGTAGCCCGCCGCGACACCAAAGAAAAGATGAATCTACCCTTGGCCGACATCGTGAACAGCGTAGCCGCGCTGCTCGACGACATCCAAGCCAATATCTACGGCCGGGCCCTCAAGTTCCGCGAGACCCACACCCACCGCGTTGATACCTACGAGGAGTTCCAACAGGCGCTAGAAGGCGAAGGTGGCTTCGTGGTAGCCCACTGGGACGGCACCTCTGAAACTGAGGAACGCATCAAAGAAGAAACCAAAGCCACCATCCGCTGCATGGCCCTAGCCGAGCCCGACGAAGATGGCACCTGCATCCTGACCGGTAAGCCTTCTAAGCGCCGGGTACATTTTGCGCGCGCCTATTAGCCTTCGTTTTTCGCAGCTAATTAAAGCTAACCTAGTATCGACAGAGCCCCGCTTTTTTGGTCGGGGCTCTTTTTTTAGGCTTACTGAGCTGCGGCAATAGCCGTAGTCAATTCTTCGTCTGATAAGGAATCAAGCCAGTCTTTGCTGAGTTCGAGCCGCACGGTTTGGGCGCCGCCGCTAGGAGTGCACACTACCGGCACGGCCCCGGAGTCGGTTTCGCTACGCTTTATAGCTTCGTCGGTGGCGGCGCTTTCGGTGGCAGCATAGGCTTGCACGCAGGTCCAGGTAGTTTTGTGCTTATCGGTTACTTCGCGTTGTTTCATCATGAGTTTCTGTACGCAAAATCGATGTGTAAGTCGGCTGGCGGCCTGCAAACCGGACCGTCACCAACAAGCCCATCCTCTTCCCCGCAACCAGCGCCGGGCAGGTGGCGCGCTACATTTGGTCAGGGCTTGAGGCTAAGCTCTGAATCAACCTGATTTTGCGTCAAACCACCGTTAGTTCTGTCGTGGCCACCACCCGCCGGGCCTGCTGAACGTGGCGACGGGTGTGGGCCACCACAAACAGGAGTGCCTCCCCGACACGCAACCGAAGCAGACGAAAGAATTCAACAGGCACGGCTTTATGATTCAGGTCTTTGCCTGCAGCCTGCGCCAACAAAGCAAGCATTTCTTGCTGGCGTTGCTGAAACTCCGCCAGCACCCCGCGCCCCAAACTGCTTTGCACAGGATTCATGCGCGCCAGCGTTTTATGGGCTTTAGGATTTTCAGGACGCATCATGTCGTATGATTTGCGCCCCAGCCAAGTGAAGCGTAATTCCTGATTCGTGCTTGGCACGGCCTGCCCGAGGGCAGTAGCCAATATCGGGTGATAGTAGCGGGCATAGCGGTTGAGATGCTCCAGGCACTCCAGTACACTCCACTGTTCGAGGGTGGGCTTGTAGCGCAGCGCGTGGTCGGGCAATGGGGTGAACTCATGCTCAAGCGTTGCAATAATTTCCTGAATTTGCTGTTGAAGCTGCTGGAGCAGGGCGGCAGTATGCATAGCGTATCACGTAAGGTAAAGAACCACGGCAAAGGTGCGGCCCTACCTCTCCCCAAACCTTGATTGCAATCAAGATTACCACTGCCGTCTTCCTATCGTAAGCGGCTAAGCGTTTCAGGCGCCATGCGCAGATACGAGGCAATGTACTTGCGCGGTACCAGCTGAAACAGATGCGGACTACGCGCCCGCAACCGGTCGAGCCGCCGCTGTGGCTCCGGAAGAAACAAATCAATTTCCCGCTCGATGCGGCCTACCAACGCCTGCTCCACCTGCTGCCGCCAGAAACGCGCCAGATTGGGGCGCTGCTCCAGCATGGCCAGCAGTTCAGTGCGCGCTATACCCAGCAAATGGCTGCGCCGCAAGGCCTGAATGGCATAATCGGATGGCTGGCCGTTGATGAACGACGGGAACGAGCACAGCAATGTACCCGCGTAGCCAAAGCCCACATAGATTTCCTCGTCGGCAACAGGCAGAAAAATGCGCAGTACCCCCTCGGTTACCAGATACAGTTGGTGCTCAGTCTCCCCTGGCCGAATCAGAAAGTCGTGGCGTGACACGGCTACCGGGCGCCGCCAGTTGGCGCTACACGCATCAATGTCCGCTGCCGTCAGATACGGAACCGGCTCCAGCAAGCGGCGCAATAAGTTGGGAGAGGAAGGCATAACTCGGTGGCGTGTGCTCGACTTCAGTAAAGTACGCAGCCCTTTGCTGCATCCCGACTCGCTTTCTGCGTATCTTTTCACAACCAACCCATCCTTCTGCTATGGATTCCCTCACCATTGCCCTACTGCTGTTGTTTGGCCTGCTGTTTCTGGTGGCCGAAGTGATTTTCATTCCTGGCACTACCATAGTCGGGTTGGTGGGCTTTGCGTTGCTGGCGGCCGGCGTGTGGTTTGGCTACCGCGACCTGGGCTCCAACACCGGCCATGTCTTGCTGGTATCCTCGCTGGCGGCCATTGGCTTGCTGGTGTACATTGGCCTCAGGCCCAAAAATCTGGCCCGCGTGGCCCTCAACGACGTGCATAATTCTCACGTGCGCGATGCCCGCTTACCCGACGTACAACCTGGGGCCACCGGTCGCACGTTGTCGGCGTTACGGCCAGCTGGTACGGTGCTATTCGAGGAAAACCGCCGTGAAGTAACCACTCGCGGAGAGTTTGTGCCAGCTGGCACCGAAGTGCGGGTGCTCCGTATCGAGCAGAACCGCATTGTGGTGGAAAGTATAGCGTAAGCTGCTGCGCTGTATTGATATTCTGGTTACGTCGCTGCTTATGCTACCTTGCATCGTATGAACAACTTCCCACTCTTTCCGCTGCTAGTTGGGGCCATCGTGTTGCTGGTCTTCCTCTACTTCTTTCCCATCAGCCTCTGGATTACGGCGCTGTTTTCAGGAGTAAAGGTGAGTTTGTTCCAATTGGCGTTTATGCGAGTGCGCAAGGTACCGCCTTCTCTCATCGTCAACTCCATGATTACCAGCACCAAAGCTGGCTTGGAATTAACCGCCAACGACCTAGAAACACACTACTTGGCCGGAGGCAATATTCCCAGCGTTATCAAGGCACTGATTTCGGCCGATAAAGCCAACATTCCGCTCACCTTCAAGCAGGCCACGGCCATCGACCTGGCCGGCCGTGACGTATTTGAGGCCGTCACGACCAGCGTAAACCCTAAGGTAATCAATACACCCAACGTGGCGGCGGTGGCGCAGGATGGCATTCAGCTTATTGCGAAGGCCCGTATTACAGTGCGCGCCAACATCACGCAGCTAGTAGGTGGCGCCGGCGAAGAAACCATTCTGGCCCGTGTTGGTGAAGGCATTGTTACCAGTATTGGCTCGTCAAAGTCGCACAAAGAGGTACTCGAAAACCCCGACAAAATTTCCAAGCTCGTACTCAGTAAGGGCCTCGACGCGGGCACAGCCTTCGAAATTCTCTCCATCGATATTGCCGACATTGACATAGGAGAGAACATCGGGGCAAAGCTGCAAATCGACCAAGCCACCGCCGACCTGAAAGTTGCTGAAGCCAAGGCTGAGGAACGCCGGGCTATGGCCGTGGCCGTAGAGCAAGAGAACCGCGCCAAAACCCAGGAAGCCAAAGCCCGCGTAGTAGAAGCCGAAGCCGAAATTCCGAAAGCCATGGCCGAAGCTTTCCGCTCCGGTAACCTCGGCATCATGGACTACTACAAAATGCGCAACATCCAGTCCGACACCGACATGCGCGACTCCATTGCCAATCCTGGCAGCCAAAGTAGCAGCAGCAAACCCGGCCGCGACGAAACGAGGTTGAGTTAAGACGTTGATTGTTATTCGTTGGTAGTTGATTGACTTGCCGTTACGTAAATAGCACATACCCAAAAACAAAGCCCGATTCGTAATGAATCGGGCTTTGTTTTTCTGTTCGATAAAGCTAGGCTTGCAGTCATCAATAAACTGCCAACAATCAACTCGGTTCAACCTACTTCTTGGTAATTCGGAACTCTACGCGGCGGTTGAGCTTGCGGGTTTCCTCTTGGTCGTTGCTGGCAATGGGCTTAGTGTCGCCGAAGCCTTCGGTGGTGATGCGCGTGCTGCTAATGCCTTTCGACACGATATACTTTTTCACCTCATTCACTCGATCCTGGCTGAGCTTGAGGTTCAGGGCGGGGTCACCTTGGTTATCGGTGTGGCCTTCAATCTTGATTTCCACCGTCTTATATTCCTTCAACGTCCGAATCAGGCGCTGTAGCTCAGGGTAAGAGTTTTCGCGCAGATAGTACTTACTCTGCGAGAAGAAGATGTTGTTCAGCTTGATGGTCTGGCCTACCGCAAACGGCACCAGGTACAGGTCCTGCTTCACCTCGGAGTATTTTTCCTTATCCGTCACGTCGAGGTTGTCGGACTCGGCCAAGTACTCGGGGGCTTCGGCACGGTAGCCATAATGCACGCCGGAGGGCAGCACAATAGTATAGGAACCATCAACGGGGTTTGTTTCGGCCACACCTATTTCCTCACCGGTCAGCAGATTCTCGTATTTGATAACCGCGTTAACCGGCTTTTTGGTGGCAGCATCGAGCACCTGACCGCGCACCAGCGTTACCACTTCGGGCTTGAACTGCGGCGTGAGACTGATGCGGAAAATGTCCTTGGAATTGGCCGTGCCGTTGCGTGTGGAAACCAGATACGCATCTTCGCCCGCCGCCGACACTACGTAGTAAGCATCAAAATCAGGAGAGTTGACGTTGGGGCCGAGGTTGCGGGGCTTGGTCCAGTTTTTCCAGGTATCATCGAGGCGCTTGGAATAGAACACGTCACTTTTGCCGTAGCCGCCGTGGCCTTCCGATGCGAAGTACAGGGTCTTGCCGTCGGCGGCCAGAAAGGGCGCAAACTCCGGCTTCTTGGTGTTGATATTAGCCCCCAAATTGATGGGACGGCCCCAGCTTTTCCCATCTTCCTTCAGCAAGCTCACATACAAATCTTGCTGGCCCAAACCATCTTTGCGGTCCACGGCCATTAGCAGCACCTTGCCCGACGTACCTAGGAAATAATCCACATTGTCGGGGTCGTCGTTGTAGAAATCGTCGATTTCTATTTTCGTCGGTTTGCTCCACCCATTTCTTGTACGGCGCGACAAGCTCAAGCCCTTGGGGTCAAGTGAGCCATCTTCCTTGTACAAGTTGATAAGTACTGCCGAATTGCCATCCGATGACACCGACGCCAAGCCGTTGGGGCCGGGCGTGTTGATGGGTGAACCAATATTCTTAGCGGGATTCCAAGCTTTGGTGCTGGCATTGGCCAAGGTGCTGTACCACACATCCTGCACATCGTTGGAGCCGCCTACGTTCTGGGGGCTTTCTTGCCGGGCAAAGAATAGCGTACGGCCATCAGGCGAAATAACCGGGTGCGTATCAACGTACTTGGAGTTGACATTTGGGCCCAAGTTCACCATGGCCGAGTCGAACTTCACGCCATCGGTTTCGCTTTTGAACTCCTTTTTCACCATGGTTTCGGCCACGTCGGCAATGCCAATAGCATCAATCTGGTTGACGCCGTTAACTGCCTTGGTATTCAAACTCACCACAACCCCAATGGTGCGGTAAGTACCCGCCGCAAACGTCACCTGCAACGAGCGGAATTGCTCGGGAATTGGGCCGGGATTATCGTTCTGGTACACTTGGTGCTTTTCGCCACGAGTATCTACCAGTTCTATCTTCGATACCGAACCCGGATTGAAGTTTTCCACCACTGTCACTTGCTTGGCAATAAGTGACTTGGCGAACCGCACTTCTATAAACTCGTTGTTTCCCTCTTTACGCGGAATCCAGGCATCATTGCTGACCTGCCCCAGCGGACGGGCATTGGGCTCACCCAGTACTTTCTCAGGCGAAAACGCCTCCTTGCCCTCGGCTTTTTGCGACGATACTGCTACCAGTTTAGCGGCCCAAATAGCATGCTGTGCCTGCACACGCACAGATAATCCTCCTATCAGCCCTACCAACAGCAATAACTTCTTATTTCTCATAAGCTGATTGGCATACAACGGCCCGGATACGCGCCCGGGCAGAGACAGACGAAATCTAAAGTAACAAAGACGTTGAGCCACCCCACATAGTTTCGCTTACCGACTCAACCAGGAGCAAAGGTAATACTAAGGGCTAGCCGCACACCTAAATTTTGATTAATGTCTGAAAGTACTCGGTGGCTGCAAGCATCAGACCGCTGAACTAACTTGCTTGTTTACACCAAACAGCCACTTTTTAGCGCTTCTGCGGTTATACAGGTAGTGGCGCTCAATAATTGTATCTTATGAAGGCACACTTAACAAAGCGCCTGCTCAACCCTAAGTACAATGCAGGCAAATCTACCTTTGGAGAAGCTGAAATACAGCTTTTTCACCACCCATATAGCTAGGCGAGAGCCCCTCTGCTAGCGCTGTTACTTAAAGCAGAGCCGCCATCTTTTAGGGGGTAGGCAGGTGTCGGTTGAAATGATTCTGCATGATAGAATCCACTTTCTCCCGGGTTAGGGGCTTATTCAAGAAGCCAGCAATATGAAGCGTTTCTAGGCGGCTTACATCCTGCGGGTGCAAGGAGGTCGTGAGCACCACAATAATAATGGCCTGCTTGTTCGGCAGCGGGAGTTGGTCGTAGGCTTCCAGAAACTCAAAGCCGTTCATGACGGGCATTTTCACGTCCAACAAAATCAGCATGGGGCAATCCAAGCTGGCTTCATGGCAATGCTCATTCAACAGCTTCAATGCCTCTTGCCCATTCAGCGCCACCAACAGTTTATTGGTTACAGCCAACCGCTTCATCAGCAGTTGGTTGAGATAGTTGGTAGTCTGGTCGTCGTCGACCAATAAGGTGCAGGTTAGCTTCTGCATGCAGTATACTGGGAACAAGGGTGAGGAAGGCTAGGCCGGTGGGCACGCGGGCAGCCAGACTTTCAGAGATTCACCTTCCAAGATAAACGGAGAAAGTGGAACCAACATCAACCTGGCTAGCCACCTCAATGCTTCCCCCAGCGTTTTCCACTATCTTTTTTACAATGTAGAGTCCCATGCCACTGCCTTCTACATGGTCGTGCAGGCGCTCAAACATGCCAAACAGCTTTGGGCTATTGGTTAACGAAATGCCTAAACCGTTGTCTTGCACCGTTAGCAGAGCATAGTTGCCAGCTGGCCGGCACCGGATGCGGATAAGTAGGGCACGATGTGGGGAACGGTACTTTATGGCGTTGCTGAGCAGGTTGTAGATAATGCTGCGCAGGTTTTTCGCGGCAAACGAAACCATCGGAAACTCTCGCACATCCACTGAAATCCGCGCTTGGGCTTCCTGGATCTGGGGCAATAAATCCAGCCGAATTTCCTCAATAAGGTGAGCTAGATCAACGGAAGCCATGGGCAAATCAGCCTCTTTTTGCAGCTTTGTGATAGTAGTCAAGTGCTCAATAGTGCGCTTGAACCGGTCTACCGAATCTTGCATCATGTTCATGATAGGCTGCACTTCAGCACCACCATCGGGCAGTTCAGTCAGCAGGGCCTGCAATAACCCTTCGATATTGGTGATGGGAGCCCGTAGGTCGTGCGACGCGGTATAGATAAAATTATCCAGGTCCACGTTCACGCGCGTCAACTGGGTGTTTTTCAGTTGAAGCTGCTGCTGGGCCATGTCAATGCGCTCCAGGTCCATCTTGTGCTCATGAATGTCGGTGCAGGTGCCAATCCATTGAATAAGCTCGCCTCGGTCGTTGCGCGAAGGAAATGCCCGGCTTAGCATCCAGCGGTATTGCCCGGCCCGGTCGCGGAGCCGGAACTCGGCTTCAAATACGTTGCCGGTGCGCAGGCAATTTGCCCAGCGTTGACTAGCCGATTCAGCATCATTCGGATGTTGATAATCCTCCCAACGGTATTCCCACAGCAGTTGGTCGGCTTGGCCGGTGTAATCGAACCAGCGGCGGTTGAAGTAGGTGGTATGGCCGGTGGGGTTGGCAGTCCAAGCAATTTGCGGAATACCTTCCAGCATCCGGTTAGCTTCGGCAGCAGCTTGTTCCACCACCAGGCGGGCCGACTCTTGGAACCGGATTTCCTCGTTTTTGCGGTCAATTACCGCGTTCTGCTCGGCTACTAGCGCCTGAATGTTCCTGATTTCGCGTTGGGCCGACAAATCGGTGGCAATAACGGCTACCACGGGCATCTCGTTGAAATTCAACACCTTCAGTGACAACGCCAAGGGCCGAAGCGCGCCGCCACTGCCTTGCAGTGCCACTTCGCCCTTGCCGTATCCGCCCCAGCTCTGTGCCAGCAATGCCGTCCAGTATGCTTGAAACCCTTTGGGTATGAAGCTGGCAAACGATTGGCCGATTACTTCCTCAAGCCCCCGCCGTAGCCACCCCGCCAGGCAGGCGTTGCAGTATAGAATTGTACCATCCTGGTTGAGCAGAATGGCCCCTTCATTCATTTGCTCAACTAGGGTACGGTAGCTTTCATCGGCGCCTTGCAGCGTGAAGATGCGGGGCCCGTCGGGACTTTGAATGGCCAGCGCATCTACGGCCCCAGTCCGTACTGCGTAAATCAGGTCTTCCGCCTCTTGCAGCCGATGACGCAGTTCCTCGTTTTCACGAGCCAGATCCGACGAGGTAGAAGCAGAGGACGGCATGAGTGATAATTAATGCGGCGGAGAATCCGCTAGCCCTAGCGCCGCAAGTACCCGCGGCCGGTCCGATAAGTCGCCCACCAGCCGCCGGATCAGGCCAGGGCGTTTTTTGATGAGCGTGGGAATACCAATAAGCTGCTCGCCCTGGGCTAGCTCAGGCTGCTGATAGATGTCGATAATCAGCAGCTCGTGCCGGTCTTTCAGGTACAACTCACAGATTTCTTTTATGTTGCGTACCGCCTTGGTGGAGTTGGGAGTAGCGCCCGAAATGAACAGATGCAACAGGTACTCTTTCTCGCCTTGGGGCAGTTTTTCGTCAACCTCCATGTTAGCGAGTGGTAGTAGAGCCGGCAGGCCGAATGTCAAGTCCCACCAGTACGCGCTCCTCGTTGGAAAGGTCGCCGATTATCTTGCGGATGGGCACTGGCACCTTGCGCACCAGCGTGGGAATAGCCAGAATCTGGTCACCTTCAGCCAGTTGTGGGTTCACTAGCAAGTCAATAACTTCCAGCCGATACCGCCCCAACAAATGCTGCTCACAATACTTGCGCAGGTTAGCCAAGGCCGCCACCGACTTGGCCGTCTGGCCAGCCACGTACAAGCGCAACTCCCAGTAGTCCTCCTTGAAATCCTCGGTAGCAGCAACAGGTTGATTTTCCATAAGAGGCATTACGAATTAGGTTGCTGATCGGCAGGACCAGCGGCGTCTGATGGGGAAGAAGAACGGGTGGCTTTCCGATGGTTTTTGACCTGGCCGGTCTTCCGGTCGTGCTCCTCAGTATTTAGCTGCCGAAACTCCTCTTCCACCGACTCGAACTCGGTACGCAGGTTGGCAATGGTGGCTTCTAGCACCCGGCGGCGGCGGGCCAGTTCCCGGTCTTTGCGGGCCAACTCTTGCCGGGCCGCTAGTTCCTGCTCCTGCTCTTGCAGCTGCCGCACTAAGCGGCTGGCCCCCGTTATAATGCCGGTTGGCCCCACCACAACGTCCAGGAGCTCAACACCTTTATCGGTAATCACAAACTCACGCACTTGGTTGGAGTGCGCCATTCCGCGCGATTTTAGAATGCTGAGGCCCCGGTTCCGCTCGCCCACGCCTTCCAGGTCTCGCACACTAATCCAGGTATCTACCAGCGACGACACCCCTTCTTCGGTGGTATCCATCTGGAGGCTGCCACTGATGAGCGAGGTGAACAAAGCCGTGATGTTGTTGACCTTCAGAAAATCGATGAGCCGGGTGAGCATGCTGCGCACTTCGTTCACGTTGCCCACACTGATGAGGTTGCTGATGGGGTCGATGACCACGGCCGTGGGTTTGAAATCGTGCACCAGCTTGTGAATGGTAACTAGGTGCCGCTCCAACCCGTTGAGCGTGGGCCGCGACGCTTCTATGATCAGGCGACCGTCCTGCACGTGGGGTTCCAAATCAATGCTCACCGACAGCATATTGCGAATCAATTGGTGCGGCGATTCTTCGAAGGCGAAGTACAGGCAACGCCCACCGTGGCGGCAGACTTCCTGCGCAAACGCAGCGGCCAACGTAGTTTTGGCCGTGCCGGCAGTGCCCGTGAGCAGAATGCTGCTGCCCTGATAAAACCCGCGGCGGCCGAACATCTCATCTAGCGCCGGAATACCCGTCGAAACGATGTGGTCGGACACCCGATGTTCCAGCCGCAACGACGTAACCGGCAGCACGGATATGCCTTCCTCACTGATTAGATAAGGATACTCGTTGGTGCCGTGCGTGCTACCGCGGTACTTCACAATGCGCAGCCGGCGGGTGGTAATCTGGTCAATAACGCGGTTGTCGAGCAAGATTACACAATCAGACACGTACTCTTCCAAGCCCTGCCGAGTGAGGGAGCCGTCACCGCGCTCAGCCGTGATGATGGTGGTAACGCCTTTGTCTTTGAGCCAGCGAAACAGCCGCCGGATTTCCGAGCGCAGCACGGCCTGGTTGGAGAAGCCCGAAAACAGCGACTCAATGGTATCAAGCACCACACGCTTGGCGTTGATGGAATCAATGGCGTAGCCCAGCCGAATGAACAGGCCTTCTAGGTCGTACTCTCCGGTTTCCTCGATTTCGGAGCGGTCAACGTGCACATGGTCGACGCGCAGCAGCTTCTGAGCTTGCAGAGCCGGCAGGTCGAAGCCCAGCGACGCCACGTTGGCGGCCAGTTCCTCGCTGGTTTCCTCGAAGGCCATCAGTACACCAGGCTCGTTGTACTCCAAGGCCCCGCGCACCAGAAACTCCACACCCATCAGGGTTTTGCCGCAGCCCGCGCTGCCGCAGATGAGGGTGGGGCGCCCCAGCGGCAGGCCGCCTTCGGTAATTTCATCGAGGCCTTCGATACCGGAAGGTGCTTTAGGCAGCGTAGCAAGCCGCGGAGCAGCGCGAAGATTGTCGTGCATAAACTATAGATATGAGGGCGTTTGCTGCTTCAGTTGAAGTACCGGAGCATAAATTTCAATCTACCCGATTCAACCGAGGCCACCTAGTTACCTTGTGCACCGCACCAGCCAACAGGGTCTTGAGCAAAGGTGCATAATTCGCGGCGGACAACTACGGCTGCAACGAGAAAGTGCGGGTAACCGAATTGTACGGACCCGGTATCAGCTTGCCGTCGGAGTCAATCAGCTCCAGTTTTACGGTGTTTTCGCCCATCGGGAGGCCTTCCATCATATAGGGCGCCCACTGATCGAGCATGAACTCGCTGCCGTTGATAGTAGCTCGCACTTGGGTGCCGCCGGGCTCTAGCGTGGTATTGACGAGGTAGAAATCCAGCATCACCTTCTGAGCGTCTTTGCCGCTGTACACGTCTTTGGGGCGGCTGTAGAACAGGTGCGGTGCTTTAAGGTCGAAGGTGGGGGCCGGCGCGTTGGAGGGCAGCTTACCCACCGTTACTAGGCGCAAATCGTAGGCGCCGCGGTGCTTGAGGCTCTCGTGGTAGGAGCGCGACAGAAAAGATAGCACCACGTGTTGCCCGTCCACAATATTCTTGGTGAAGTTGGTTTCGTAGTGCGCCGAGTAGGGCTCATTGTCCACGATGTTGTGGATGTGCTGGCCCTTCATGGAATTGGCCATTTCCTCGCCATGCATGCCGCCGGTCATCTTGGTGAGCTGAAAGTTGGTTAGCTCGTATTTGAACGGTACCGCGCCGCTAGGCACAGTAGAACCAGCCGCCGGCGTGGTTAGGCGCAACTGGGCCGTGGGGTACTTCGGCGAATCCAGGAAGGGCGTCAGGCGGATGCCGTTTTTCTCGATAGCTGCCGCCGAAACCGTGGTAGTAGTAGTAGTTGGTGTGGTAGAAGAAGTGGCTTCGGTGGCTTGTTTGGCCGTGTCGCAGGCCGCTAACCCCATTAAGATGATACCACTTAGCAACAAAGCAGGAATACGCATATAGAAAAAACGGAAAAAGAAAACGGATGATTATACTGTTGTGTTACTGTTAGCTAGCCATGCAGGCAACGTACCCGCAGAAACATCGTACGTTTTTTGAGTACCTTGCATGACACCTGTTCATTGTCCAAAAGTATAGTGATTTTCCAAGATGGAAGACAAACTGCTGGAAGAAATTCCCTCCCTCGACCTCGCTGACTTTCGCTCCGGCGACCCAGAACGCAAAGCTCGCTTCGTGCAACAGCTCGGCAAAGCCTACCAAAGCATTGGGTTTGTGGCCCTGAAAAACCACGGCCTTAGCGAAGAACAAACCCAGGCCCTGTACGCCGACGTGAAATCGTTCTTTGCCCTGCCCGACGACAGCAAGCAACGCTACGAAAACCCAGAACTGGCGGGTCAGCGTGGCTACATCAGCAAGGGCAAAGAGCACGCCAAAGGCCGCAACACCGGCGACCTGAAAGAGTTCTACCACGTCGGCCAAGAAGTGGAAGACCACACTGACCCGATTGGCAAGGAGTACCCGGCCAACATCTGGCCTGAAGAAGTACCCACCTTCCAGAAGAGCACCTTTACTACGTACCGCACTCTGGAAGCGGCCGGCAAAGACGTGCTGCGCGCCATTGCGCTGTACCTGGAGTTGCCCGAAGATTACTTTGATGACAAAGTGCGTAACGGCAACAGCATCCTGCGCCCAATTCACTATTTCCCCATCGAAGATCCTGACGCCGTACCAGCCGACGCCGTACGTGCTGCCGAGCACGGCGACATCAACCTGATTACGCTGCTCATGGGCGCCAGCGCCGACGGCCTGCAAGTGAAGCGCCGCGACGGCAAATGGATTCCGATTACGGCCCTCCCCGACCAGATTGTGGTGAACGTGGGCGACATGCTTCAGCGCCTTACCAACGGCGTGTTGAAAAGCACGATTCACCGCGTGGTGAACCCTGCCCGTGAGAAAATGAACTCGTCGCGCTACTCGGTACCGTTCTTTATGCATCCCCGCTCGGAGATGAGTCTTGCCGCCCTCAACAGCTGCGTAACGCCCGACAACCCTAAGAAAGAAGCGGACATTACGGCCGGCGAATTCCTGAACGAGCGGCTGATTGAACTGGGCCTGAAGAAGAAATAGTAGTTGCTTTCGACTGTTGACACGACCGAATTACCAGTGAAAACGGCTGGCTCTGTATGCGGAGCCAGCCGTTTTTTTGCGTACTTACCGTAGCTGGCCAGCTCGGTCCTAAGTTCTATTGCCCGCTCCCACTCCTATTGCTCTTGCCCTCTCCGCCGCCCTCTCCCCTTCCATCCAACGTATCGCTTGGTCCGCCGCCCGGCCGGGGTAAGCGGACTCGCCGGGTGCGGGGTATTATTTTTCTTAAGGACGTAGCGGCGCTGGCTTTCACGGCTTTTGGCGGTCCACAAGCGCACACGGCCATGATGCTGCGCCTGCTGGTTGATAAACGCCGCTACCTTACCTCGGCGGAGCTACTGGAAATCATGGCGTTGTGCCAGTTACTACCCGGTCCCGGCTCCACTCAAACCATCACGGCCATCGGCTTCCGGCTGGGCGGGCCCAACCTAGCCTATCTCACGCTGCTGGTCTGGATGCTGCCCGCCGTTACCATCATGACGGCGGCGGGCGTAGCCATCAACTACTTTGATAAAGAGCAGGTGGCGCGGCTGGTGCAGTACATTCAGCCTATTGCGGTGGGGTTTGTGGCGTACTCAGCCTACAAGATTGCCGAGAAGGTAATTCATACCAAAACCTCGGTGGCTCTGATGGTAGCGGCGGCCATGCTGGCCTACCGGTTCCAGCTACCAACGGTACTACCGCTGCTGCTGCTGGGGGGCGGGCTGGTTACCACCTTCCGCTACCGTAAGCTCACCCCCATTGCCGATAAGCAGCCACTCCGCATCGAATGGGCTAACTTCATACTGTGGCTCGGCGTGTTGATTGGGGCGGCCGTCATTGGGCACTACACGCGGGAGCTGCCAGTGCTGCTATTCGAGAATTTCTACCGCAATGGCTCCCTAGTGTTTGGCGGCGGGCAGGTGCTGGCCCCGTTGCTGTTCGCCGAGTTTGTGGAGTTCAAAAGCTACCTTTCGGCGCCCGAGTTTCTGTCGGGTTATGGGCTTACGCAGGCTTTGCCGGGTCCCAACTTCGCCTTTGCGTCCTACATCGGGGCGCTGGCTATGCGGGACTACGGTATTGGCGGGCAGATTCTGGGCGGGGTAGTGGCAGCAGCGGGCATCTTCATGCCAGGTACGCTACTCATCTTCTTCCTGATTCGGTTCTGGGACCAGCTCAAGCAATACCGTGTGGTAAAGGCCTCCTTAGAAGGTGTCAATGCCGTGTCGGCAGGTTTAGTGTGCGCGGCCGTATTTCTGCTCTATCATCCCCTCCCTGACACTCCTATCAACCTAGGGCTTATCGGCGCTACGTTCTTGGTGTTGCTCTGGGAGAAGATTCCGTCCTACCTTATTGTGCTGGCGGGCTTATTGGCCGGCGTGGTTTTTTAAGCATCAAAAAAGGCTGAAAGACGATACCACGTCCTCCAGCCTCTTTCTTCTTTTAGCTTTCTGATTTACTCGCCTACCATGAGATGCTCCGGCAAACGCAGCAAGTAGTCGCCGTAGCCGCTCTTTCGCAATGGTTGCGCGATTTTGCGCAGCTGGTCGGCATCAATAAAGCCTTGGCGGTAAGCCACTTCTTCGATAGATCCTACCTTCAGCCCCTGGCGCTGCTCCAGCACCCGCACAAACTCGCCGGCCTGCATTAGGCTCTCGAACGTGCCGGTATCCAGCCAAGCGGTACCGCGGCCCAGAATGCCCACTTTCAGCTTGCCGCGGCGCAGATACTCCTGGTTTACGTCAGTAATTTCGTACTCGCCGCGGGGACTGGGTTTCAGGTCTTTGGCTATTTGGATAACGTCGTTGTCATAGAAGTAGAGGCCTGGCACCGCGTAGTTGCTCTTTGGGCTAGCAGGTTTCTCTTCAATGCTCAACGCCTTTTTATCAGCGTCAAATTCAACTACGCCGTAACGCTCTGGGTCGTGCACGTGGTAGGCATATACCACGCCGCCATCGGGGTTGTTATTGGCTTTTAGCAACTCTTCCATGCCTTCGCCGTGGAAGATGTTGTCGCCGAGCACCAGCGCCACTTTATCGTCGCCGATGAAATCAGCGCCTAGCACGAAAGCCTGCGCCAGTCCGTTGGGCACTTCCTGCACGATGTATTCAAAGCGGCACCCTAGGCTAGCGCCGTCACCGAGTAGCTTCTTGAACTGCGCTTGGTCGTGGGGAGTGGTGATAATCAGGATTTCCTTGATACCTGCCATCATCAGAATCGACAGCGGATAATAAATCATCGGCTTGTCGTAGACGGGCATAAGCTGCTTGCTGACAGCCAGCGTAAGTGGGTGCAACCGGGTTCCAGAGCCGCCGGCGAGAATAATGCCTTTCATGAGTAGGGACTTAGGGTCTTAGAAGAGTAAGAACTTAAATAAAAGCCGACATGCTTCGGCAAGCTCAATATGACAGGCAGGTTAGTTTCGCTCGGCAATAAATTCCTCGTTGGTCTTGAACCACTCCAACGTCTGCTGCAAGCCCTCCCGAATCCGGATTTGCGGATTGTAGCCGAGTAGATTTTCGGCTTTGGTGATGTCAGCAAGAGAATCCCGGATGTCGCCAGGACGGTCGGGGCCGTACTCAGGCGTGATGTCGGAGCCAGCTTCCTCTTTGAGGATATTGAATAGGTCGTTGAGGGAGGTACGGTCGGCTACAGCGATGTTGTAGACCTGATTTACCGCTTCAGGATTCTGTACCAGTGCCGCCTTGATGTTGGCCTGCACACAGTTTTCTACGAAGGTGAAGTCGCGGGTCTGACCTCCGTCGCCGTTCATGCGCGGCGGCTTGCCTTCCAGCACGGCATCAATAAACAGCGGAATAACCGCCGCGTAGGCGCCATTCGGGTCTTGGCGCGGGCCGAAGATGTTGAAGTAGCGCAGCCCGATGATTTCCATGCCGTAAGTCTTACCGAATACATCAGCATATAGCTCGTTGGCATATTTGGTTACGGCGTACGGCGAGAGAGGCTTACCAATCCGGTCTTCCACCTTGGGCAGGGCCTTATGGTCGCCGTAAGTGGAAGAAGAGGCAGCGTACACAAACCGCTTGATGCCAGCCTCTTTAGCGCCTACCAGCATATTCACGAAGCCACCCACGTTCACGTCGTTGGTGGTGATAGGGTCGTTGATGGAACGCGGTACGGAACCCAATGCAGCCTGGTGCAACACAATATCGATGCCTTTGCAGGCGTCGATGCAGGTTTGCCGGTCCCGGATATCACCTTCAATAACGCGCAAGGCGGGGGTGCCTTCAAACAGGGCCACGTTCTTGCGGAAACCGTTGGAATAGTTGTCGAGTACGCGCACCTCTTTGGCCCCGTACTTCAACAGATACTCAACCAGATTAGAGCCAATAAAACCGGCCCCACCCGTCACCAGAAAAGCCAGGTTATCGAGCGGCTGGTCGTGAAAAGGAATGTCGTACATTATAATGATTCAGAATTGACGCCTAGCGGCTAGCGTATTGCGTGCGGTAATAATCTTGGTAAGCGCCGCTGGTCACGTTTTGCAGCCAAGCCTCGTTTTCCAGGTACCAGTCTACAGTCTGAGAGAGGCCCTGCTCGAACGTAACGGACGGTTTCCAGCCCAGCTCGTTCATGATCTTGCTTGAGTCGATGGCGTAGCGCAGGTCGTGGCCGGCGCGGTCCGTCACGAAGGTGATGAGCTTGCGCGAGGTACCTTTTTCCTTGCCGGTTTTCTCGTCTAGCGTGTCGCAGAGCAAGTGAATCAACTCCAGGTTGGCCCATTCGTTCACGCCGCCGATGTTATAGGTTTCGCCGAGAGTGCCCTTGTGGAATACGGCATCAATGGCAGTGGCGTGGTCTTTCACGAACAACCAGTCGCGCACATTTTCACCCTTGCCATACACGGGTACCGGTTGCCCATGCTGAATGCGGTGGATGGCCAGCGGAATCAACTTCTCGGGGAAGTGGTTGGGGCCGTAGTTGTTGGAGCAGTTGCTGAGCTTGATAGGCAAGCCGTAAGTGTGGTGCCAAGCCCGCACGAAATGGTCGGAAGCCGCCTTGCTGGCCGAGTACGGCGAGCGGGGGTCGTAGCTGGTTTCCTCGGTGAACATGTCGGGGCCGAAATCCAGGGAGCCGTACACCTCGTCGGTGCTGACGTGGTAGAAGGTTTTGCCTTCGTAACCCAACGGCTTCCACAGGTTTTTGGCGGCCTGCAACAGGTTCACGGTACCAATTACGTTGGTTTTCACGAAGGCCAACGGGTCGGTGATGCTTCGGTCCACGTGGCTTTCGGCGGCCAAGTGAATCACGGCGTCCGGCTCTTCGGTAGCAAACAGATGGTCGATAAAGGCTTGGTCGGTGATGTCGCCTTTGACCAACTTGTAGTTGGGCGCGTTTTCAATGTCACGCAGGTTTTCCAGGTTGCCGGCATACGTCAGCGCGTCCAGGTTCAGAATCTGGTACTCCGGATACTTGGTTACGAACAAGCGCACCACGTGCGACCCAATGAAGCCGGCCCCGCCGGTAATAATGATTTTCATTTTCTTGAGCTATTAGCTATTAGCTGTTGGCTGCTAGCTTTTTGTGAAGTCAATTTTCAGGAAAGCCAACAGCCATGAGCTATCAGCCATCAGCAAGCCTATAGGCTCTGTTGCCACTTCCAGGCGCTGGCAAGGGAATCTTCCAGGGAAGTACTAGTGCTAAAGCCCAACTCCTGCACCGATTTGGTTACGTCGGCGTAGATGGCGGGTACGTCGCCGGGGCGAGGCTCACCAATTTTGTAGTTCACCTTCACGCCGGTAGCGCGCTCGAAAGCCTGTACCACTTCCAGCACCGAGTTGCCGCGGCCGGTACCCACATTGAAGGTTTCCACTTTGTCGCCGGTTTTATCGAGCAAGCGCTGCACGGCTACCACGTGGGCTTTAGCTAGGTCCACCACGTGCACATAGTCCCGGATGTTGGTACCGTCGGGCGTGTCATAGGTGTCGCCGTAGATGGTGAGCTGCTCCCGGATACCGGCTGCGGTTTGCGTCACGTACGGAATCAGGTTCTGGGGCACGCCCAGCGGCAGTTCACCAATGAGGGCCGAAGCGTGGGCGCCAATTGGGTTGAAGTAGCGCAACAGGATGGTGCGGAAATCGGAGCCCAGACCTACCACGTCGCGCAGGATGTCCTCGCACATTTGCTTGGTAGCGCCATACGGCGAGTTGGCTTTCTTGGTGGGCGTCTGCTCGGTTACGGGCAGCGCATCCGGAATACCATACACGGTGCACGACGACGAAAACACCAGGGCTTCCACACCAAATTCGCGCATCACCTGCAACAAGGTCAGCAAAGAGCCCACGTTGTTCTGGTAGTACTCCAACGGCTTCTGCATCGACTCACCCACAGCTTTGTAGGCAGCAAAGTGAATCACACCACGCAAGCTGCCTTCTTCAGCAAACACGGCCCGCAGCGCTTCCGCATCGTTGCAGTCGATGTTGTGGGCAGGCACTTTCACGCCCAGAATCTTCTCGATGCCTGCCAGCGCCGATTCCTGCGAGTTAACGAAATTATCAACTATTACCGGCTGAAAACCAGCCTCGTACAGCTCCACTACGGCATGTGAGCCGATATATCCCGCCCCTCCTGTTACAAGAATCTTTGTGCGCTCCATCTGTGAAATTGTGAGTTTGTGAAATTGTGAGTTTGTGAAGCGAAATGGTAATTATCTGAATTGCTGTATTGCAAAAAGTCCGACAACTTACCATTTCACAAGTTCACAAGTTCACCTTATAGGCTCCAATATTGCATGTTTTGAATCTTCCCCCGGAATAAGCCCTTGATATCCACCAGCACGGCTTTTTCGGAAGTAATCGACTGGAAGTAGGCTTCGTCTTTTTCGAGGTAGGGCTTGTGGCTTACAGCTACCAGCACGGCGTCGTAATCGTCACGCACTTCGGTGGGCGGCGTGAGGCGGAACCCATACTCGTGGTGCAGCTCGTCGGAATCGGCGTGCGGGTCCACGATGTCCACGTTCACCGAGAAGTTCTTTAGCTCCTGAATCACGTCGGCTACTTTGGAATTGCGGATGTCCTCCACGTTTTCCTTGAACGTAGCGCCCATTACTAGCACGCGGCTGCGGGCCACGTCCTTGCCCTGCCGGATCATCATCTGCACGGTTTTGCGGGCAATGTAGGCCCCCATGTTGTCGTTGGTGGTCCGGCCGCTCAGTATCACCTTGGCATCATAGCCCAGTTCTTTCGCCTTGTAGGTCAGGTAGTAAGGATCCACGCCGATGCAGTGGCCACCTACCAGACCGGGCGAGAACTTCAGGAAGTTCCACTTGGTGCCAGCGGCTTCCAGCACCTCGTAGGTGTTGATGTTCATTCGGTCGAAAATCATCGACAACTCGTTCATCAATGCAATGTTGACGTCGCGCTGGGTGTTTTCGATGATTTTGGCAGCTTCGGCTACCTTGATGCTGCTGGCGCGGTGTACGCCGGCTTTCACCACCAGCTCGTAGGTTTTGGCAATGTTGTCCAACGACTCGTCGTCGCAGCCAGCCACTACTTTGATGATGCTAGAAAGCGTGTGCTCTTTGTCGCCGGGATTGATGCGCTCGGGCGAGTAGCCGACCTTGAAATCCTCAGGAAATTTCAGGCCCGACAGCTTTTCCATTACTGGAATACAATCGTCTTCGGTGCAGCCAGGGTACACGGTGCTTTCAAACACCACATAGTCGCCCTTCTTGAGCACCTTACCTACCGAGGTAGAAGCGCCCAGCAGTGGCTTCAGGTCAGGTTGGGCGTGCTCGTCGATGGGCGTGGGCACGGCCACAATGTAGAAGGTAGCCTCGCGTAGCACGTCCAGCGAATCGGTGAACGTAATGTCGCAGCCTTCGAAGTCTTGCGCATCCAGCTCGCCGCTCGGGTCGATGTGGTTGCGCATCATGTCTACACGCTTGGCATTGATATCGAATCCAATAACCTGAAGCTTACGGGCAAATTCGAGGGCAATGGGCAAGCCCACATACCCGAGGCCAATAACGGCTAGCTTTGCTTGTTTCTGAATAAGTTGCTCGTACACAGGGGGAGGTATTAGGGTCGTATGGCTTGGGCTGAAATTATCAGCCGAAAACTAAAAATTAACAGAGACTTTACACGGGAGCAGTGCTCCGGGACACTTGGCCGCTGGTAAGTTGGTAGGTTTCTCCGCTTTCCGGGCAGGTGGCATACCCGGTTTCGTTGAAGGTAAGCCGCTGGCCGTGGGCGCTCATCCAACCGCGCGGACGGGCTGGGTTGCCATACACCAGCGCGTACGGTGCTACATCTTTGGTTACTACGGAGCCTGCGCCCACAAACGCATATTCGCCTAGACGCACCCCGCACACAATAGTAGCGTTGGCCCCAACACTGACGCCGCGGCTTAGTACGGTAGGCTGATATTCGTGCTTGCGCACTACGGCAGCTCGAGGGTTCAGCACATTGGTGAATACCGCGGAAGGCCCAATGAACACGTCGTCGTGGCATTTAACGCCGCTGTAGAGGCTCACATTATTCTGCACCTTCACGTTGCAGCCCAACTCCACGCCGTCGGCTATAAACACGTTTTGCCCCAGGCTGCACCCTTCGCCTAGCTCGGCACCGGCGCTCAGGTGGCAGAAGTGCCAAATCTTGCTGCCAGCCCCAATGCGGCAACCGTCGTCGATGACGGCCGTGGGATGCGCAAAATAGGATGGTTCGGGCATGGACTAGCGCTGGCGTTCAGCCGACAAAGGTAGGGCTTTTCGCAATGCACCATATGCCCCGGCCCAGCCCGTTCGCCGAGGCTAACTGCCTGCTCAACCAGTATCATACTTCGGTGGCTTCCAGCATTGCTTATTAAGGAATCAGAACCTGCTGCCTGCTGCTTAGCGGGGCCAGGTAGCTCGCACCATACGAGCCTTACCAAATATGTCGGGCCGCGCTTCCACGGCTTCATACTCCAGAGCAGTTAGAAGGGCCACGGTTTGGGCGGCGTATTGTTCGTTGACTTCAAAGTACAGCGCGCCACCCGGTCGGAGCAGCGTACTACCTAGGTGGGCAATTCGGCGGTAGAACAGCAACGGGTCGTGGTCAGGCACGAACAGGGCGGTGGCCGGCTCGAAGGCCAGCACGTTGGGCCGCATCAGGGCCCGCTCTTTTTCCAGCACGTAAGGCGGGTTACTCACTAGTATATCCAGCGTGTGGGATGGGCCTAACTGCGGCGTTTCCAACAGAATGTCCAGCTGTTGAAAATCAATTTCGCAGCCGTACCGCTCGGCGTTGCGGCGAGCTACAGCCAAAGCTTCCACCGAAATATCAACGGCCGTTACCTGAGTGGGCTGCAAGGCCCGGCACAGCGCCACCGGAATACAGCCGCTTCCGGTGCCAATATCCAGCACCGAAAGCTCAGTTTCTTGCCCTTGCTGCTCTTGCACAATAAGCTGCACCAGTTCCTCGGTTTCGGGCCGCGGGATAAGCGTGGCAGGCGTTACTTCCAGTACCAGGTCCAGGAACCACGCCTCGCCGAGCACATATTGCAGCGGCTCGTGGCGCAGCAGCCGCTCCTGCAAAGCGGGCAGTTGGGCTTGCACGTTTTCTGGCACTGGTTCTTGCGCCTGCACGCGGCGTTGCAGCGGGGTAAGGTCGAGCAGGTGCTCCAGTACTAGTCCGGCCATGCTTTCCGCTTCCTGCGTGGGGTAAATGGCAGCCAGGGCAGCGGCAAGGTCGGCGGTAAGGTGGCGGAGCGTAGACATGCAGCGAAAGTAGCGCGGAAATTCGTTCCGCAACGAGCACAGCGAGTATCTAGTACCGCACAACACGCGTAGGAATTCGCGTTGCTCGTCGCGGAACGGATTTCCGCGCTACTTTCGCTTTTCTGTCCTGCTGCCCCAACCAACCTGCCCATGCCTGCTTCCGATTTCGATGTTTTGATGATGCGCCGCGCCCTCGACCTGGCCCGGCTAGGCACAGGCTATGCCCGCCCTAACCCTTTGGTGGGCTGCGTAGTTACCCACGAAGAACGCGTAATTGGGGAAGGCTTGCACCAGCAATACGGGGGGCCACACGCCGAAGTAAATGCCCTGGCCAGCGTAGCCGACCATACCTTGCTACCGCACAGCCGAGTGTACGTGACGCTGGAGCCTTGTGCCCACCACGGCAAAACCCCGCCCTGCGCCGCCCTGCTCATCAGCAAGAACGTGGCAGAAGTGGTAGTCTGCAACCTCGACCCGAACCCGTTGGTAGCAGGCAAGGGCATAGCCAAGCTGGAAGAAGCCGGCATCAAGGTGGAAATTGGCGTGCTAGAAGCGGAAGGACGTTGGCTGAACCGCCGGTTTTTCACGTTTCAGGAGAAGAAGCGGCCTTACGTGGTACTGAAGTGGGCCGAAACGGCCGATGGCTACTTGGCTGGGCCGTACTTCCAGTCGGTGGCCATCAGCGGAGAGTTAGCGCGCGTGGCAGTGCATCAGTGGCGGGCCGAGGAGCAGGCTATTCTGGTGGGCACCCGCACTGCGCTCCACGACAACCCGCACCTTAACCTGCGCGAGTGGCCTGGCCAAAACCCCACCCGCGTGGTCATCGACAAAAACCTGAGCTTGCCCCCTACTCATCACCTTTTCGATGGCAAGCAGCCAACCGTAGTATACACGTACCGCGAAAAAGCTACCCGCGACAATGTGGGCTACGTGGTGCTGTCGGAGGCCGAGGACCTGTTTCCGCAGATATTCAATAACCTGCACCTGCGCAACGTGCAGTCGGTGCTGGTGGAGGGCGGCCCTACGGTGCTGAACTCGTTGCTGAAAGATGGCCTCTGGGATGAAATTCGGGTATTGCGTAGTCCTAAAAAGCTCGGTGGCGGTGTCAGTTCGCCCAAGCTCGGTTTGGCTGGTCTGCGCGAACAACGGCAAATTGGTGCCGACGAACTACTTGTATTCGTGAACAACAGCAACAAGTAGCTCCCGCACTGAATTAACTAAAGCAAACAGCTTCATTATCAATAGGTAGCGCAACAGCGAAAATCCTTCCTGCCGGCTGCCTGTTACCTGCTCATCTGTCACTTCTCTACCTTCCTCATGGCCGAAGAACTCACCCTCGATACCACACTCACCAAAGCAGAACAATACCGCCAGCTGCTCCCCCAAATTGAAGCCCTAACCACGGGTGAACCAGACCTGGTGGCGAACCTAGCCAACACTGCAGCAGCATTACGGCAGGCTTTCGGTTTTTTTTGGGTGGGGTTCTATTTGGTGAAAGGCGACGAGTTAGTATTAGGCCCGTTCCAGGGGCCCATTGCCTGCACCCGCATCCGCAAGGGCAAAGGCGTGTGCGGTAGCAGCTGGGCGCAGGCCGCTACGCTACTAGTGCCCGATGTGGAGCAGTTCCCTGGTCACATAGCCTGTAGCTCCGAGTCGAAGTCGGAAATTGTGGTGCCGGTGCTTAAAGATGGCACCGTAGTAGCCGTGCTCGACGTAGACAGCGACCAACTCAACGACTTCGACGAGGCCGACCAGCAGGCGCTGGAGCAGCTGATGGGGCTGGCGGCGGCTTGGTTTTAGGCTGGATGTTATTTCCAGAACTGCCACCAGTCTCCATTTTTACTAGCCATTACTCTTTTGTTTCGGGCAGCTATGTCGCGCGTATCAGTGAAAACTGCTGCCCCGGCAGGCAACCTCGGCTGAACGAAGATGGCACCAGACGTTAGATTTTCAATTAATTGGTTGGCTAGCAACTGTACTTCCGGATAAAACTCGGATAGGTACCACTGTTTCTGCCGGTCGGTCATCCTGTGCCACTTTCCTTCTGGGTCCCAGCCAAAGTCATCATCTGCCGTCACTCCGTAATGAGCCAGTTCCTCAAAAAAGCTATACCCTTTGCAGAAAAGATTGAAAGTGGCCAATAGAGCCGCTAGTATATCATCTGAGCTCCCACCATCTGCTAACGTATGAAGTAGCTCGAGTAGCTCCCGCTTGTGCATTTCACCACGGTCCACGTAAGGCTTCAGTAGTTTCTCCAGCTCGTAGAAGGCCCAGTTGCTCTTATAGTTAAGGGTAATTAATCCTAGATAGTCGTCTTCGCTCATTATGGTTTCCAGCGTGGGCGTTGCGTATACCCATTGCTCGAAGTCAGTAACTGACATTTTCTTGGCCAACAACCGGTAGAATTCTTCAACTACTTGCATGGCGTAAAAAAATAAAAAGCCCGGTCACATAATGGATGACCGGGCTTTTTATAGTGTTGATGTAACTATTTAAAACAAGCTAGGCGCCTCAGTTTTCAGTTGGGCGATGATAGTTTGACCGCCTTTCACCTTCTCTCCTAGCTGCACTTTCACTTCGGTATCGAGGGGCACGAAAATATCCACGCGGGAGCCAAACTTGATAAAGCCAAACTCTTCGCCCTGGCTTACTTCATCGCCTTCATTTACGTACCACACAATGCGGCGGGCCATGGCGCCGGCAATCTGCCGGAACAGCACTAGCGGGCCAGCTTCGCTTTCCACTACTACCGTGGTCCGCTCGTTTTTGGTGCTGCTTTTGGGGTGCCAGGCTACCAGATAGTTGCCAGGGTGATATTTGAAGTAGCGCACTACGCCCGAAATGGGGTTACGGGTGATGTGCACGTTAATCGGCGACATGAAAATGCTGATTTGCTTGCGCTCATCATCAAAGAACTCGGGCTCAAACACGTTTTCGATTACCACCACTTTTCCGTCGGCGGGGGCCGTAATCAGATCTTCGTGGGTGAACAGGCGGCGCGCCGGGCTGCGGAAAAACTGGAGCAGCGTCAGGAACACGATAACCGAAATGCCCGCGAATATCTGGTTGAACGTGACGTGTCGCGCATTCAGGCGGAACAGCAGCAAGTTGACAACAATCAGTCCCAGCAGTGTAAAAAACAGAATACGTCGGCCCTCTTTGTGAATTTTCATAAAGCACGA
This sequence comes from Hymenobacter norwichensis DSM 15439, assembly GCF_000420705.1. Taxonomy (GTDB): domain Bacteria; phylum Bacteroidota; class Bacteroidia; order Cytophagales; family Hymenobacteraceae; genus Hymenobacter; species Hymenobacter norwichensis. The sequence goes on along the minus strand of NZ_ATVL01000011.1, from coordinate 387,096 downwards.
AATGGCTGCGGCCGTGCTCATTCAACGCTGAGTTGGAAGTAGCCCAACAGCGTCCGGCGCGCAGTCAATTAAACAAGCAAGCACACAACGAAAGTTGCTGCGTCGTAAAAGAAACGAAAACTACCAGACAAAGATAGCCCGGACCGAATGGTCCGGGCATATCATACGTCAAACATTTCCATTTAAGATGAAATTCTTGCTGCCAATAAAGCAGCAAACAAGAATTTCTGTAACGACAGTACCTTAGAAGCCCCCGCGGAACTTATACGTTTGGGCTACTTTGTCGATGGCTACCACGTAGGCGGCAATGCGCATCGGCACGTTGTATTTCTGTGACGTAGCGTACACCTTCTCGAAAGCGTCGGTCATAATCCGGTCGGCGCGCTCGGTTACCATTTCTTCGGTCCACTTGAAGCCCTGGCGGTTCTGCACCCACTCGAAGTAGGAAACAGTAACGCCACCGGAGTTGGCCAAGATATCAGGCACTACCATAATGCCTTTCTCGTTGATGATGGGATCAGCAGAAGCGGATGTGGGGCCGTTGGCGCCTTCCACAATCAGTTTGGCCTTGATTTCGTGGGCGTTGTGCTCGGTAATTACGTCTTCTACAGCAGCAGGCACCAGCACATCCACGTTGGTGGTCAGTAGGTCATCGGCGTTTTCCATGAGCACTGCGCCAGTAAAGCCATCGAGGCGGCCTTTATGCGCGTTCTTATAGGCTACGGCCTCATCGATGTTAATACCAGCTTCGTTCCAATAGGCACCGCTGATATCGGAAATGCATTTGATACGCACGCCCTGCTCGCTGAGTAGCTTAGCAGCCCAAGTACCCACGTTACCAAAGCCCTGCACCGCAGCCGATACTTGGGTTGGGTCCAGCCCTAGCTTTTTGAGGGCAGCTAGCGTAGCCACCATTACCCCGCGGCCGGTGGCTTCGGTGCGGCCTAAGGAGCCACCCATTACTAGGGGCTTGCCCGTTACTACGGCCGGCGACGTAGCGCCTACCGTCTTCGAGAATTCGTCCATCAGCCAAGCCATTTCGCGAGGGCCGGTGCCCATGTCAGGGGCCGGAATGTCACGGTCGGGGCCGAATACATCTTTCATGGCCAGCGTGTAGCCACGAGTGAGGCGCTCAATTTCGCCGGCACTCATAGTAGCTGGCTCGCAGATGATACCGCCTTTGGCACCACCGTAAGGCAAATCCACCACGGCGCACTTCCAAGTCATCCAGGCAGCCAGGGCCTTCACCTCATCGAGGTGCACGTTCTTGTCGTAGCGGATACCACCTTTCGAGGGGCCGAGAATCGTATTGTGAATTACGCGGTAGCCTTCGAAGACCCGGACTTTGCCGTTGTCCATCGTGACGGGGATGTGCACGATAACCTGCTTGTCGGGGGCTTTCAGCACTTCGTAGGTTTCTTCATCGAGCCCCAGAATTTCCGTGGCCACGTTGAAGCGCGACATCATAGATTCGAGGGGGTTTTCGCGGTCCAAAAGAGGAGCCGGTTCTTTGTACACTGTGGTGGCAGCCATGCGTGTAAGGGGATTGTTTGGGGGGTGGGGAAAATAAAAAACGGCAGCCCTAGCGGTGGGAGCTGGTGGCCGCGCGCGGAGTTTTTGAGGTGCCAAAGGTAATGGGTTTAGCACATACGAGACAGAGTGCCAAACGGTGCAAAAAGCTTGCTAATGTGGAGGCAATACACTTTCAAGCATTGCTCAAGCACTATATGTTGAACGACTATAACGCAGCTTATACGGACTGAGCAAATTCCTGCCCAACCTTCAAAGAATCATAAAAAAAATTTCTAGACTACCCCGCTAGCAACTGCAACAAAGCCAGCACCGGTAGGATGAACAGGAAGGCATCGAACCGGTCGAGGAGGCCGCCGTGACCGGGCATGATGCGACCGGAATCTTTCACGCCCACGCTGCGCTTGAGCATGGATTCGGCTAGGTCGCCGAGGGGGCCAAACACGGCTACCACGGCAGCTACTACGAGGCGGTAGGTAACGGAGAGTTCGGGCAGCAAGTAGCCCAGCGCCCAGCCCATAGCCAGCGTGAGCAGGAAACCTCCAATAGCGCCTTCCCAGGTTTTGCCGGGCGAAATTTTGGGGGCCAGCTTGTTTTTGCCGAACGTTTTACCGGCCGCATATGCCCCGATATCCGACGACCAGACCAGCAACAGCAACGCGAATATGCGGCGGTAATCATAGCCCTGTGCGTTGAAAGCCACGACGCTCAGTAAGCTCATAGGCAGGCTCACATAGAGCAAGCCTAACAAGGCCACACCTACATTGGCAAATGGTGAAAGATTCTGATTATCACGCGGCCACGCATACATCTCGCGCAGGATGAGCAGGGTTGGCAACAGAAATATACAGCCGATCAAAAATAATCCGGAAACATCGAACAGGTTTCCGCCAAACATTGCAAACCTTCCACGCTGGGGAATTAATGTGCTGGATACGATATGTAACGACCCAAAAATAACTACGCTAATGCCGCCGCCAAGCAAGGCGGCTGGCTTGTAACCGGCGTGCCGCATCATGCGGTAGAACTCCCACAGCATTCGCATCTGTACTGCCCCGAAAAACAGCGCGAATGACCACGCACTGTACCACACGCTACCAAGCAGCAATACTGCCCCAAGGACACCAAAAAGCAGCCGCTGATTGAGGTTGGACATTGGCTTTTTGCCCGGCGTGGTGGGGTCAGGCGCGGGAGCAGGGGCGGCGGGAGATTCAGACAAAGGAATGGGGGATTTCTGGTTGGCAGTCACTGTTACATACCAGTTGAGCTTCAACCAGCAACGAACAGCCGACACTTACATGTTAGTGGTATCTACGCCGTCGTGGGTGATGGTGCGGCCCATTGGGCGCGTGGCCTCTATGGTACGGGCGGCAATGCCACCGCCGCTGAGCGTACGCAGCTCTGTAGGCAAAGGGTCGGCGGTGGGGCGGCGGGTGTTGCGGTAGAGCTGCCAGAGCAGCCCGGCAGTCAACAGAAAGGACACAACCTGCCATACCACTGGTAGGGCCTGCGTGGAATCGGGGTCGAAGGTGGCGGAGGTGAGTTGCCCGCGCTGCTGCATATACAGCAGAATCACTTGGAAAGCATTCTGGGTGAAGTGCGCCGCCATAGGCACCAGAATATTGCCGCTCCACTCGTAGAGGTAGCCCAGCACCAACCCCAGCACAAAGCGGGGCACGAAGCCAAAGAACTGAAAGTGAATGGTGCTAAAAATAGCGGCAGCCAGCCATACGCCCACGTGCCGCGAGTTGAACCACTGCACTAGATTGCGCTGAATCACGCCCCGAAACATTAGCTCCTCGGCTATGGCGGGCACCACGGCAATAACCACCAGCCCTACAGTGAACCGAAGAAACGTAGGAAATTGCGTGAGAAACTTGGTGAGCACCTGCGCTCGGTCTTCCAGCTCGCGCGCATCCTTTTCAAAGCCTTGCAGAAACCCCGGGAAATGCGCGTGCGCGTTCCAGGCAACCAAGCCCGACATAAACGGTATGCTCAGCAAAATGATACCGCCCGCGGCCAGCAACCACCCCAGCGGCACCGGACGGCGCGGCGTAAAATAATCGGCAAGGGTGTAGCCAGTTACGAGCGGCAAGGCCAGAGCAGCCCCGCCAAACCCCACAAACAGCAAAATACCCTGGGTTAGCATAGATACTTGCCAGCCGTTGGCGTAGGCGTCGGGCTTGCTGGTTACGTTGCCGATTTGCAGCAGGCTTACCCCGAAAAACAAATTGCTCAGTACTGCCATTACGAAGCTGGCCAAGCAAAACGAAAGCAGCAGCAACCCTACCAGCAGCAGCAAGTTGACAAAAGGATGCAAACGGCTGGACACGAAACCTTTCATAGCGCGTTGGGGTCTTGGGGGCTTGGGGACTTAGCTGAAGTTCCTGCGCCCGAGCCTGAAGGCTTGATTATTCAAGACCTCAGGCTCCTAAGACCTCAAGACCCCAGAAGTCGTAAATTTGCGTAAAATCCGCTAACCTTCTCTATCCGTGGTATACATCCGCGACCTTGCTCTGCCTGATTTCCCGTTGTTGCTCGCGCCCATGGAGGACGTGTCGGACCCGCCGTTTCGGGCCGTGTGTAAAGCCAACGGAGCCGATTTGATGTACACCGAGTTCATTTCCTCGGAAGGCCTGATTCGTGACGCCGCCAAAAGCCGCAAGAAGCTCGACGTATTCGACTACGAGCGGCCTATTGGTATTCAGCTGTTTGGCTCCGACGTGGAGACGATGGGCGAGTGTGCCCGCATCAGCACCCTGGCCGGCCCCGACCTCATCGACATCAACTACGGCTGCCCGGTGAAGCAGGTAGCCTGCCGCGGTGCCGGCGCGGCCTTGCTGCGCGACGTGCCGAAGATGGTGGAAATGACCTCGGCCGTTGTAAAGGCCACCCATCTGCCCGTAACCGTGAAAACCCGCCTCGGCTGGGACGACGCCACCAAGAACGTGGAGGACGTGGCCGAACGCCTGCAAGATATTGGTATTGAAGCCCTCACGGTACACGGCCGCACCCGCGTACAGATGTACAAAGGCGACGCCGACTGGCGCCTGATTGCCAAAATCAAGGAAAACCCGCGCATCCGGATTCCCATCTTCGGCAACGGCGACATTGATTCGCCCCAGAAAGCGGTGGAATACAAAAACCGCTACGGCGTGGATGGCGTGATGATTGGCCGCGCCAGCATTGGCTACCCCTGGATATTCCGGGAGGTGAAGCACTACGTAGCTACCGGCGAGCTGTTGGCCCCGCCCACCGTGGAGGAACGCGTGAATATGTGCCGCATGCACTTCGACAAAAGCATCGAGTGGAAAGGCCAGCGGGTGGGCATTTTTGAGATGCGCCGCCACTACGCCCAGTACTTCCGCGGCCTGGAAGGTGCCAAACAGTGGCGCATGCGCCTCGTCGAAACCGACTCGGTGGAGGAAGTCCATAACATTCTCAACGAAATTATTGCCGCCGAACCCGTTTTGGTGGGGTAATTGTTTTCCAGAAGAACGTCATGCTGAGCTTGCCGAAGCATCTCTACTGCTTTGTCCGTACAGGACGTTGGGTAAAGATGCTTCGGCAAGCTCAGCATGACGTTCTTCTGTTTTAACTCAGTTCAGTCAATTCCCCTTTCTCCACCCATGCCCTCCTCCCCCGCCCCAGCCGTTACCACGGCACCTAGCACTCCGCCCGTAGCCGCGCCGCCACCCCACCGGATTCCGGCCTCGGCCTGGGGGCTGCTGGTGGTGCTGGCCAGCATCTGGGGCACTTCGTTTATCTTGATGAAGAAGGGCTTGGTGGTATTTTCGGCGTTGGAGCTGGGCGCGGCGCGGGTGAGCGTGGCGGCACTGTTGCTGCTACCGTTTGCGCTGAAGCACGTAAGCAAAGTGGAGCGCAGCCGAATCAAGTGGCTGATTCTGAGCGGCGTGGTGGGCACCCTGATTCCGGCTTTCCTATTTGCCTACGCCGAAACTAGGCTGGCTTCGGGGCTGGCAGGCGTGCTTAATGCGCTTACCGTAGTATTTACGTTGGTGGTAGGGGCGGCCTTTTTCGGACAGAAGCTCACGGGGCTGCGGGTGCTGGGCATCCTGCTCGGGTTGGTGGGCACGGTAGTGCTAATGCAGCTCGGCGGCAGCGGTGGTGATGCCACGCCGTCCGGCGAAGGCAATGCCTGGTATGGCCTCTACATTGTGCTGGCTACGTTCGGCTACGGCGTGAGCGTGAACATCATCAAGCACCATTTCCACGGCATGCCCGCCATGGCCGTGACCAGCCTGCTGCTGCTCTTCATTGGCGGCCCGGCGCTGGCGTTTCTGCTGTTCGGCACCGATTTCCTGCTGAAGTTGAACACAGTACCCGGCGCGTGGCCGGCGTTCGGTTACATTGCTTTACTGGCCACCATGAGCACGGCCGTGGCTATGGTGCTGTTCAACAAGCTCATCCAAAGCTCAACGGCTCTTTTCGCGGCCTCCAACACCTACTTGGTTCCGATAGTGGCGCTGGCCTGGGGCGTGCTCGATGGGGAAGCCTTTAACTACTGGCACTTCTTGGGCATGATCATTATCCTGATCAGCGTGGCCATTATTCACCGGGCCAAGTAGGGTCTACTTCGCGGGTTTCAGCACTCCGTTCACTTCTACTACTTCGCCTTGTTCCAGCAGCCCGGCTAGTATCGGCTCTAGATGCTGGCGCATCTCGTCTGATAACCGAGTGAAGCCCAGGAGCCGTACGGCTGGCAGAAAAACGGCGTCGCGGGGTAGGGCAAAGCTCTGTTCCACCACGGTACGTAGGGCAAGGGCCAGCTCCTCGGGTGCTATCAGCGAGAGGCGGCGCGAAATGGCTGGGAGTTGACTTCGGTCGCGCAGGGGCGGTTGCTGCATGGAGTTTTCCCACAGAAAGTCACCTTGGCGGCGCAAGTGGCGCAGGTTGATAGCCAGCAGGGCAGCATCCTGGCCGGTTTTGCGGATGCGCGCGCCTACCTGCGTTGCTCCGCTGGCCTGAGCCAGCCGGCGCGTCACTTCCTCTATGTGCACTGGGCTTTCGATGCGCACAACCTGCGCCAGCCATCCGGCCAGTTGCCCCAAGTTGTGCTGGTGCAACTCGCGGGTGCGGATGGCGGCAGGTAGCTGCGCCAGCTGGTAGCTACTAGCAAGGGCTACCGGGCTGGCTGGAGTTTCTTCACGCAGTATCCCCGCCGGAGCGTTGCTGATTATATCTACTAAATTTGACTCATAAGGAGTACTAGGCACCGCAATGCGGCGGGCGTTTTCGATGGCTTGCACGGCGCGCTCGGTTTCGGCGGCGGGGTCACGGAACCAATCGGTGCTCCAGATGCGGTGCAGGCGCCAGCCCACGTTTTCCAGCACTTGCTGCCGCAGCCGGTCCCGGTCGCGGGCTGAGCGGGCGCTGTGGTACATGGCCCCGTCGCACTCGATGCCGAGTATGTAGCGGCCGGGCTGGTCGGGGTCCACTACGGCTAAATCGATGTAGAACCCTTGGCTGCCGACCTGGGGGCATACCACGTGGCCACGGGCCGTGAGGGCGCGGTGCACCGCCTCTTCAAACGGCGACTCCATCGCCCGCCCGGTTTCCTGGTTTTCGTTGAGGCGACCGTGCTGGGCAAAAGCCAAAAAGGTCTTGAGAGCGGCTACTCCTTTGGCGGCGGTGCGGCTCAAATCCAGGTCGTCGGCGGTGAGATTGGTGAAGACTTCGCAACGCTGCTTAGCGCGCGTAATGAGCACGTTAAGCCGCCGTTCTCCACCTTCCCCGTTCAGCGGCCCGAAGCTCATGGCCAAATAGCCTTCCTGGGTACGGCCATAGCCGATGCTGATTAGGATAACATCCCGCTCGTCGCCCTGCACGTTTTCCAGGTTCTTCACGAAGAACGGCTCGTGCGGATAACTGCTAAAAAACGCCTCGGTTTCGGGGTGCTGGCGGCGCAGTTTTTCCAGCACATCCTGAATGGCTTGCCGCTGCGCCGTGCTGAAAGCCACCACCCCCAGCGTGAGGCGCGGCGTGGTGCGGGCGTGGTGCAACACGGCTTCGGCCACGGCTTGGGCTTCCAGCGGATTGGTGCGCGTGGTACCCCGCTCGTAATAGGTAGCAGGCAGATGATGATACGCCAACCCCAACTGCCCCTGGTCGCCGGGGCTGGGAAACACCACCAGCTTATCGTTGTAGAACAGGTGGTTGGACGCCGCAATTAAGGACTGGTGCTGGCTGCGGTAGTGCCAGCGGAGCATCCGCTCGGGCATCTGGCGGGCTTTGCACAGCTCCATAATACTCTGAATATCAGCCGTTACGTTGTTCTCGTCGGTGTCTTCCCCGGTCCCGGTAAGCGAGTCGAAGAACGAGGTGGGTGGGAGCTGCTTGGAGTCGCCGACTACTACCAGCTGCCGGCCGCGGGCAATGGCGCCTAGGGCTTCTACGGGCTTCACCTGACTGGCTTCATCGAACACCACCAAATCGAACTCCACGGCGCCCGGCGGCAGGTAGCTAGCCACCGACAGCGGCGACATCATAAACACCGGCTTGATGGCCTGCACCGCCCGGCCGGCCTGCTGCATCAGCTTGCGCAAAGGCAGATGGCGGGCTTTTTTGGCAAACTCGTGGCGCAACAGCAGCATCTGGCCACCCGCTTGTTGGTTGGGCAACTGCTCGAAATGCTGCTGCATGGCGCGCACCCGGTTGTGGTAAAGCGAGTCTAGGTCGGCTTGCCGGAAGCGGGCGGCGGTTTCCTCGTGGCTGGCCCGCTCGAACTGCCGCAACGCGGGGTGCTGCTCGTAGGCCAGCTTCTGCAAAAACTCCAGCCACGTTTGCCGGACGGCCGCCACCAAGTGCGTAGCGGCTGGCTCCCACCGCTCAGCTAACAGCAACAGTTCGGGCAGCCCATCGGCCTGCACGGTGGCGGCCACGTTGTTCCAATCGGTGGTGAGGCGCAAAGCGGGCAGGTCGGCAGCCCAGGCGGCTAAGGTGCTCAGCTGCTGAGTAAACGGCTGGAACTGCAACCGCCCCTCGGGCCCAAACCGGCGTACTTCATTGAGCTGCAAGCTGTCGGCCACGGTTTGCACGGCGGCGCGGTGCCGGGCCAAGGCAGCTTCGAGAGAGGCTAGCAATGATGTCAACTCGTCGGGCCGAGGGTTATGCGCGAAGTAGGCCAGCAGTTCAGTTGGTAGCTCGCCCCGGTTGATGCGCTGGTGGGTGAGCGTCAGGTACTGCTGGGCTTTTTCCAGAGCACTCCAATCGGAACGGACGCCCTGCCAAGCGGCTCCGAACAAGCCGCTCATCAGGCCGGCCGCTTCTGTAAGCAACTGCTCATGCCGGGTGGCTTCCAGCACGGCGTCGATGGTAGCAATGACAGCGGCGGGCTCGGGAGGCAATAGGTTGCGCCACAGACTTTGCAGACGTTTTTTGGCGCGGCGGTAGTCACCATTCAGGAAGTTCCACCATTTGTCGCCGTAACTCAGAAAGGCGGCGCGCTCGGGTAATAACGGCTGGCTCCAAGCTTCGGGAAGCACGGAGACTTCGTGCTGCTGGCGCAGGTGCACGTACGCAGCACCCGCCTGCACAACTTCCGTGAGCTGAGCTGCTCGGTTCAGCCACGCCGTATCAGCCACCGCCAAACCACGCAACTCGGGGGCTAATTGGGCGTGGCGGGCGGCCGGCAGCAATGCCTCGGCGGCGGCGCGCTCCATTGGCACGGGCAGGCCCACATGCTGCGCCAGCGCGGTGGCGGCGACTTGCAACTCTGCTACGGCTTGCTGGACAGCAGTGAGTTGCGTAGCCAGAGCAGCTTGCGCGGCGGGCAGCAATACGGTCAGCTCACTGCCCCAGAAGAGAAGGGAACTGGGCACCCCAACTTTCTGCAACGTAGCCTGCACCTGAGCGGCCAGCGTTTCGGCGCGGGCGGCATCGGTGTCCGTCCAACGGGCGAGGTTGGCAAAAGGTAGGCGCGGCAGTTCCACGGGGCCGCGTTGCTCGTTCAGACGGAGCAGCTCTCCGGCCACTTGCTGTGCAGTGCGGCGGCTGTAGCCCAGCGGCGCATTCACAGCCAGCGCATAGTTGTTGAGGGTGGCGCGGTAGCGGGGCAGCTGCGCCACTTGGTCGGCTACGGGCGCTACGGTGGCGGGCCAGCCCAGGCTTAGCGTCTGCTTTAGCTCGTCGTGCAGGGCTTTTTTGTTGGCCTTGTGGCTGTGCAGTTCCAAGCAGGCAGCGCCCAGGCCCAGGCTATCGAGGCGGCGTTTCACCACTTCCAGCGCGGCCATTTTTTCGGCTACGAACAGCACCTTCTTACCCGCGCCAATGGCTTCGGCCAACAGGTTGGCAATGGTCTGCGACTTACCGGTGCCGGGCGGCCCCTGAATCACGAGGTTGCGGCCTTCGTGCACGGCCAGCAGCGCCAGCAGCTGAGAACTGTCGGCGTCCAGCACCTGATGCAGCTCGTGGGCGGGGCTGTCGGTGTCAAGGAAGGTGGTTTCGTTGAGCGTGGGCGCCGGGTCCTGGAAGCCCGTGTCGGGGCCGAGCAGCGCAGCAATGGCCGGGTGGTCGAGCAGGGCGGTTTCGGCGGGCCAAGTGGCAGGGTCCAAGTCGTGGTACAGCATGAACTTCCCGAAGGAGAAAAAGCCTAGCGCAATGCTGTCAGCGTCCACTTGCCAACGCGGCAAGCCGGCTACCGCAGCAGCCACGGCCGTATAGTATTCAGCCATAGGCACTTCCTCGTCGAGCGGCGGCAACACCAACCTGCAGCTGGCTTTCAGCTTGGCTTGCAGGGAAAGGTTGCTTTCGATTTCGGTGCCGGTATAACGCAGCTTGAACCGCTCAGCGGCCGTACCGCGCTCCAGCAGCACCGGCACCAGAACCAGCGGGGCGCGGCGGGCCTCCAGGCTACTTTCGGTTTCGTACCACACCAGCTGCCCCAGCGCCAGATACAGGATGTTGACGCCCTGCTCTTCCAGGCTGGTGCGGGCCGTGTAGTACGTGTTCAGCAGGCGGCGTTCCAGCTTATCAACTGGGTCGTCGGTTTGCAGCTTGTTGTCGGTAAGCAGGGCTGCCTGCTCGTCTTCGGTAAGTTCCGCTGGCGTGGGCGCCGGCTGTGTGGCGGCCTTATCGTATTCCTCGTGCCGGGCCTTGGCGTCGGCAGCACCATGGCTCGCCCAGGCAGCTTTCAGGTGCGTGAAGCCACTCATGGGCTGCACGGAATCTGGGGATTTTATATTCTTACTGGCCCCAAGCGCGCCCTGGAAATACATGGTTTTGCTTTGCCGCACCAGCACCTCATACACCAGCGCCGACTGCTCCCGCACCACGGTTACGCCCCGCGCCGGCGAGGGTCGAAAGTTGAGCAACGGGTTGCGCATACCCAAGTCCAGCAGCTCGTGCCGGGCGGCTTCGAGGCGGGCAGCAAGCAAGGAATCAGTAGCCATAACCAGCAGGCAACAAGAACAATAAATAGAAAAACCACCTTGCCTCACACAACAAACCCGCTGCCTACGCAGGCCAGCGGGTTTGTTGTGTGAGGCAAAATACCAGAAGAATCTAGCGGCCAGCCACCGGGTTCTTTAGGCCAAGTTTGCTGTGCTTGAAGCCGTAGTTGAAGTACAGCGCCAACCCGATAATCAGCCAGCCGAAGAACAGCAGCCAGTTGTTCACGCCGAGTTGGGTCATCAGATACAGGTTGGTGAGCAAGCCCAACGTAGGCAGCAAGCTCAGCTTCTTGCGGAACGACTGCCAAGCCAGCGCGATGCAAAACAGGAAGAACACCAGCATCGGAATGTAGTGGCGGGCTTCTTCGTAGCCGCTGCTTAAAGCCTTCTGAAACTCCTGAATGCCGGCCTGATTGTAGGTAAATACCAGCACGATACCCACCACCATCAGCAGCGGCACCAGAAACTGCCCGTTGATGTAGGGCACCTTGAAGCGGGCATCCGACGTGCCGTAGGGGTCGATGATGAGGATGCCGCCGCACACCAGCGCAAAGGCAAACAGCGTCCCGATACTGGTCAGGTCGATAACCAAGTCCATGTTGAGCAGCATGGCGGGCACGCCTACAAAGAAGCCCGTGACGATGGTACTGAACGACGGCGTGTGAAACTTGGGGTGCACTTTGGCGAATACTGGCGGCAGCAAACCGTCCCGGCTCATGGTCATCCAGATGCGGGGCTGGCCAATCTGGAATACCAGCAGCACCGAGGCCATGGCAAAAATGGCACTCACGGCCACCACGCCCGCCAGCCAGTTCAGCCCTACTTTTTGGAACACAAACGCCAGCGGGTCGCCCACGCCCAGCTCGGTATAGCTTACCATTCCGGTGAGTACCAGCGTGATAATTACGTAGAGGACAGTGCAGATAATGAGGGCGTAAATCATAGCCCGGGGCAAGTCGCGCTGCGGGTTCTTACATTCCTCGGCAGTAGTCGAAATAGCGTCGAAGCCGATATACGCGAAGAACACCGCCGACACGCCTTTCAATACGCCACCAATGCCGTTCGGCGCGAAGGGGCTCCAGTTGTCGGGATTCACGTAGAACACGCCCACCCCAATAACCGTGGCTACCACAATCAGCTTGAGCAGTACCAGCAGGTTGGAGGCGTTTTTCGATTCCTTGATGCCGATGTACACCACCGCTGTAATGAGCAGCGTGATAAGGCCCGCCGGTAAGTCAATCACCAGCCGCAGGCCGCCGGGCAGCTCCGGTGCAGCCGCCCACGCGTTGTAACCCGCCAGTTGGGTAGGCGTGGCTTCGGCCAGGGGCTTACCGGACTGCATCAGTTCCAGCACTTCGTTGTAGTACTTGTGGGCGCTCTGCATGCCCATGGTCAGCCAGATAGGAATGTGCACCCCAATGCCATCCATGAGCCCAGTGAAGTAGTCCGACCACGATATGGCCACCACGATGTTGCCCACGGCGTATTCCATAATCAGGGCCCAGCCGATAATCCAAGCAGCTAGCTCCCCAAACGAGGCGTAGGCGTAGGTATAGGCCGAGCCGCTCACCGGAATGGTAGCCGCAAACTGCGCGTAGCAAAGCGCCGAAAACGCGCAGGCAATAGCCGTAAACACGAACAGCAACGACACGGCCGGGCCACCATCATGCGAGGCATTGCCGATGGTGCTGAAGATGCCGGCCCCAATAACGGCGGCGATGCCCAGGGCCGTCAGGTCGCGGACGGTGAGGTGGCGTTCCAGCCCGCCGCCGTGGCTGTGGCCGTCGGCATCAGTGGGCGGGTTGACTAGTAGATCATCAAGGCTTTTGCGGCGAAAAAGGCCGGTCAGGCGGCTAGGAGGCAGAGGTGTAGACAAGGTAGTGGAGAGGATTGAGAGGGCAAAAGATACAGAATAATGCCGGGCGGCTGCACGTTACTCCTTCAGCTCCCTATCTTCCAGCTATGGCCTCTCACATTTCCATCCCCTCGCCTTGCTCCGCCAACTGGGCCGACATGGCACCCGCCCCCGGTGGCCGCCACTGTGCCGCCTGCAACAAGGTAGTGGTGGATTTCAGTGCGCTATCTGAGGCCAACGTGCTGGCCACCCTACGCCAGCCCGGCAAAGTATGCGGCCGATTCCGGCCAGAGCAGGTGGTTTCTGACACGGCATTTCCTTTCAGCTGGGCGCGGTGGTTGGCGGCCGCGGCCGTGTCACTGAGCAGCTGCGGAACGCCCGATGTGGCACAAGTCCGGCTGCGAACTAGCACACCTGCTGTGGAAGCTTCAATACTGAAGGTGCAAGGACGGGTTATAGATCAAGAAAACGGATTGCCGTTACCCCAAGCTCTCATTGTCAGTTTAGCTGATAGCACTCATCATACCCACACCGATGCCAACGGTTATTTTACGCTACAACTTCCTGCTGCTTTGCGTGATTCTCTGTTGTTTGTGGTAGGCGAAACTTCGCCGCAAGGCAATATGCAAGGATACATTGGCCGCCGAATCAAACCGGCTAATGCCACTGAAATAAGGCTACGTGAAAACCCCAACTATATGATGATGGGCGAGCCAGCCCCCGTAGCACTGGTAGCAGATGAATGGAGACCTAAACCGCTTCCTCCTAAAATGAAAACCATCAAATTCACGCCTCCGGCACATCCTTTGCCTGAGTAGATTCCTTTCTGAATCAGTGTGAAATCCGGCCAGCGCCGGCATCTACATACTAGACCAACCCCATTCCCATTTCACTTATGGCCTTCTCCGTTCCTGACCCCTGCCCCAAATCCTGGGCCGCCATGGCGCCCACCGCTGATGGCCGCTTCTGCGGCAACTGCCAGCACGAAGTCGTGGACTTCTCGCGCATGAGTGAAGCCGAAGTAACAGCGTGGCTGGCCCGGCCAGCTACTGGCAACATCTGCGGCTTTTTTAGTGCCGGGCAGTTTGCGCCGACGCTACCAGTGCCGCAGCCTCGTTGGCGCCGTTGGTTGGTAACTGCCTTGGCGCTGCTTGGGTTGGAGCCCGTGCTTACCGCCTGCCAGACTACGGCTCCGCAGCATTCCCCAGCCGCTGGTGCCACGGAGCAAGCCGACGCCACTGCTTCCGCCCCCAAAGGCCAGGTCACTATTCGAGGCCGGGTACTCGACGACTCCACCGGCACTGGTGTACAGGGAGCTGAAATATTTATTGGCGACACCAAGTACGGTGCTGTCACGGATGAGCAGGGCAATTTCAGCTTCACGATGCCGCAGCAATGGGAGGCTGTGCAAAACGGCGCGGTCAGTTTGCGAGTACAGGGTAGCCCGTTCGTATTCAAGCAGCAAACTGTCAGCGTAGCCGTTTCGCCCGCTCCCGTGGCGCTTACCGTGCGGCTGAAGTCGGTGGAAGGTCGTGGGCAGATTATGGGCCGCATTGTGCAGCACGACCCACCGCAGAAACCACCGCTGAAGTAGCACGGGTTCAGCCTGTAGTGCCCGTAGCTGAGCGGCGGGCGGAACCTCACGCTTTGCTTGCCAGAAAAATATTTTCTGGCAACTATATGCAATCCAACCGGGCGTAGCATCAGACAAGTAGAAAACCGCTACTACTCTATGCTACCCCCACTACTCTTGCTGTTCCGCAGCCCTGTCACGAAAACTGGGCCGCCATGACGCCTGCCGCGCAAGGCCGCCACTGCGCCGCCTGCGACAAAGTAGTCCTGGACTTCACCCAGAAAACAGACGCTGAAATTCTAGCCCTGCTGAAACGCACTACCGCGCCCTGCGGCCGTTTTCGCGCCGACCAACTTGGCCGGCCGTTGCTGACGCCGCCAGTACCCACTCCGCGTTGGCGTACGTGGCTGGCCGCCGCAGCCACACTGCTATGGTTACGAGAGCTAGCCACTCAACCCGCTGCGGCACAAAGGGCCAAGGTCAGCACAACCAAAGACGGTACTCGCTCTGTTGAGCTCTTGCAGCCCCGACCGCCGCAACTGACCTCACCTACCACCACGGAACTGCGTGGCTGGGTACGACAACGGAATGCTATTGGGGTACCCAACGCCTTTATACACCTTGATGGTACTACCATCAGCATCACAACAGCACCCGATGGCAGCTTCATACTGCCCCTCCCGGCGGGCATGCTCAGTTCCACCGTGGTCTTGACTGTTTCGGCTTCAAGTTTCGCGGAGCATCAGATGGCAATCTTACTCGATAGTAGCTCCACTGAACCCCTTATCATACAACTGTATCAACTACCTCAGCCAACACCTACACTCATAACCCTAGGCGGTCTTGCAGTAGCACCAGTAATTATCAGGAGCCCCGAACCCTAGTTTCGGGCCACCGATTTATGGAATGCGGTGCGTCAGGCATCTAGCAGAAATCCATAACTTCCCGGAATAATTAAGCTACTATCTATCTTATGTCTCGCCCTAATCCGGTTACTGTTCACCTGCCTCAGCCCTGCCACGAGTCGTGGAGCCAGATGAACCCTGTTGCTGCAACCGAGCGGCACTGTGTGGCCTGCCAAGATGTGGTAGTGGACTTCACGCAGATGAGTGATGCGGAGGTAGTAACCTTTCTGGCACGGCGGCCCGAGGTCACCTGTGGTCGGTTCACCGAAACCCAGCTTGACCGGCCGCTACGTGGTCTGCCGGAACCAGCGCCACGCTGGCGTACTTGGCTGGCAACCACGGCTGTGCTGCTAGGCTTATGAGAAGCGGCAGCCCAAACTGCGCAAGCCCAGAAAGCCGCTTCCGAAGTAGCCGAGATTCCACGGCCAGGCAACGGCTCCCCAAATTGCGCTACTGATGAGCTTGCGCAGTTGGAGGCACAGTCATCTTTGTCTGCCAGCATAGCTGCCCTGCCCACCGATAGCATTACCGCGGTACTGTGCTGGCTTGGTGGGGCTTGCCTCTACCTCTACACAATGCCAGGGTCCGGTTTCTTGGCCGTACCGTGCATACTAATGCGCTTGGTCACTTCACTTTAGTAGTACCTAGCTAGGTAGAAGGTTACCGGATGAGTGTTTACTCAGCAGGTCATGACCCCGAACGCATACAGCTAAACCATGTTTCGCACCGTTATTTCGTGCGGCTGCCTAAAAGGTCCTCTTTCGTAGGAGGTAAGTTTCGGTAATTGCTAATACAACCGCTAAAATGGCGCGGTGTAAACCTTTCTACCCTCGAAATCCTTATTCGAGGGTATGAAGAATCTATTGCTCATTACCCTCGCTCTATTACTCACCGCCACCAGTTGCACACTCAAACCAACCAATAAGCACGACGTAATTGCCGAGCGTGCGCAACTGCCGCAGGAAGAAGCCGTGCACAAACAAAACTCCTTGGAGTGGTGGTACTTCACCGGACACCTGCGTGACAAAGCCACCGGCGAGACGTTCGGGGTGGAGTATGTGTTTTTCCATTTCAACGTCACGGGTAAGAAGGACTGGCAGATGGTGAACTTTGCCCTCACCGATCCGCAAGCCAAGCAGTTCCGCTACGACTACAAAGTGGAACGCTTGCCGCAATTACTAGCTCCTACCCTGCCCCTCAACCTTACTACCACCAAGCAAACTCAGCGCTGGACTCTGAGCGGCCAGGAAGGGCAGTACCACTTGCAGGCCCGCATGGCCGCCCACCCCGACCAGGCCATCAACCTCACAACCACGCCTGCTAAGCCGGTACTCATGCACAGCGGCACTGGCTACGAGCAATACGGCCCCACCGCCAAAGCAGGCTACTACAGCTACCCCCGCCTCACAGCCACTGGCACCGTGGAAATTGGCGGCAAAACCCGGCAAGTGGAAGGCGAGCTGTGGTACGACCGGCAGTGGAACTGCAACAGTGTGATGGCCAAGGATATGGGCTGGGACTGGTTCAGCATTCAGCTTGATGAACCGCGCGAGGAAATCATGGCCTATCAGCTCTACAACCGCGCCACCGGTCAGCATATTGGAGGCGGTTCGCACTATGGCAGTCAGAACCAGAATGCCCACCTCGCCGAGTCCGATTTTCAACTGGAAGTCACGGATTATTGGACCAGTCCAAAATCCAAACTACGCTACCCCAGCAAGTGGCGCCTGCGTATTCCTAGCCAAGGCTACGACCTCACTATTACCCCCGTTATACCCGACCAGGAGCTAACCCTCAAACTGTTCGCGGGCATCAAAATGCATTACTGGGAAGGCATGTGCCGCGTGGAGGGTACTCACCACGGCAAGCGCGTCACGGGCAACAGCTACGTGGAACTTACTAACCAGAAGGAAGTGAAGAAAGCAAATGAAGCCGCTGAAACCGTAACGGCTGAGAAGGTGAATTAGTGAGATGATGAAGTGGTGAGTTTGGTGTTTTGTCTGCGCAAGTAGCGCCATGAGAATAGCAAACTTATTATTTCACAACTTCACCATCTTACCCCTTCAGTACCAGCCGGAACGTTGTACCGCGGCCTACTTCGCTCCACTTCACAAAGAGTTTGCCCTTGTGGTAGTTCTCGATGATGCGCTTAGCCAAGGCCAACCCTAGGCCCCAGCCGCGTTTTTTGGTGGTGTAGCCCGGCATAAACACCCGGTCGATGCGGCTCTTGGGGATGCCTTTGCCGGTATCGGTGATGTCAATGGCAATAGAGGTTCGGTCACGGACTGGGCGACGCAGGTGCAGCGTGATGCTGCCGCGGCCGTCCATGGCGTCCACTGCGTTTTTGCAAATGTTCTCAATCACCCAATCGAACAGCGGGATGTTGACCAGCGCAGGCGTGTCGGTGGGCAAATCGGTTTTGATTTCAAACACCACTTTCTTAGAAACCCGGCTTTGCAGGTACGAAATGGCGTTCTGAGTGGTGCGCAGGATATTCTCGTGCTTGAGCACCGGCACCGACCCAATATTGCTAAACCGCTCAGTTATAATCTGGAGGCGCCGGATGTCCTTACCCAATTCCTCCACAATCGGCTCATCTTTAAACCGGTCACTTTCACTCAGGTAGCTCTGCCAAGCCATTAGGCTGCTGAGCGGCGTGCCCAACTGGTGCGCGGTTTCTTTGGCCAGCCCCACCCACACCCGGTTCTGCTCGGAGCGCCGCGAGTAACTGAACGCGAAATATGCAATGATGCCCAAGCTGGCTACCACCGCCAGCTGCACCAAGGGGTAGCGCCGCAGTTGCGCCAGCAACGCCGAATCTTTGTAGTAGATAAAGTTTTTCGAAGAGCCTAAGTCGATAACGATGGGCTGATGTTGCAGCTTCATCACCGAAATTTCGCGGCGCAGAAAACTGGTAGCCGCTTTCTCTGAAAGCCCCTTCGGCAGGTTCACGTTTTTAGCATCCACGATGCTGCCGCTGCCATCCACCACCACCACCGGAATCGTTTTGTTGGCCTGGATTATTTCATCCATCAGAAACGACACGTTGGACTGCTCCTCGGTGTTGATTACGTAGCGCAACGTTTTGGCATACAGTGCTATCTGTTGCTGCTCCCGTTCCGATACTCGCTGTACCAGGATGTTGGTATAAATGACGGTAGCCGCCGCAATAAACAGCGCCACCGCTACAATCAGCAGCTTAATGCGGGATTTTTGGTCGTAGATGCCTATCAAAGCAGTGCGAGAGAATTTGTAGCTAAACGCTGGTGGAAGCAACCTAATTGCTCGCTCATACGAGTAGCAGCAATAGAACAGCTAAGCCCGACGAAGATACGGCCTACCCAGGCTACCAAGGTAAAATAGCTGTTTTGCTAGGTTGCCAGCGGCTAAATAATGCATGATTTTAGTTAGGCTACCTTTCGATAATGCCCATTGAAACGCCAGAATCGAAGTTTCAGGAACCGATGAACCTCAGGGTAGTATTCACTGTTTTCATGGTACCAATTTGTGCCGTAATTTTGCCGTCTGCAATTGCAGTTGCCATACGCTATGCCCTACCCGTTTAAGGCCGTCAGTTTGTCCTTCAAGAAAGCGCCGCTGGAAATCCGCGAGCTGATTGCCTTGGACGAAGCCGCCTGCCGCCGCTTCCTGCATACTCTTCATCACGAGCTAAACCTTAGCGACTTGCTGGTGCTCAGCACCTGCAACCGGACTGAGGTGTACTACGCCGCCGAGCAGGACCAGAGCCCCGCCATTATTGAAGCGCTGGGCGAGATGAAGCACCTCACCGACGTCAGCCAGTACTTTCCTTACTTCGACATTCTCCCCACCACCGACGAAGCCGTACAGCACCTTTTCGAGGTAGCAATGGGCCTTGATGCGCAAGTGGTCGGCGACCTGCAAATCAGCAACCAGGTGAAGCAGGCCTATCAGTGGTCGGCGGATGAGGATGCGGCCGGACCGTTTTTGCACCGGCTGCTGCACACCGTATTCTTCACCAACAAGCGCGTGCAGCAGGAAACTTCGTTCCGCGACGGCGCCGCCTCTACCTCGTATGCCGCACTGGAACTGGTAGAGGAACTGACCGCCGACGTAGCCAACCCGCGCGTACTGATTGTGGGCTTGGGTGAAATTGGAGCCGATGTCTGCCGCCACTTCGGCGACAGTAAGTTCTTCACCGACGTAACCATCTGCAACCGCACCCGCTCGAAAGCGGCCATGCTAGCCGGGGAGTGCGGTCTTAAGGTGCTGGACTTCGAGAATCTGGCGCACGGCCTCAAAGACGCCGACATTATCATCTCATCAATCAACGCGGCTACCCCATTCTTCACCCGCGAGCTGGTAGCCAACCTTGATGTGCTGAGCTACAAGTTTTTCATCGACCTGTCGGTGCCGCGTAGCATTGAGGGCGAAGTGGAAACCGTACCAGGCGTGCTGGTCTACAACATCGACGCCATTCAGAGCAAAGCCTCGGCTGCATTGGAGCGCCGCTTAGCTGCCGTGCCGCAGGTGCGTGCCATCATTGCCGAAAGCATTGCCGGCCTCAACGACTGGAGCAAGGAAATGTTGGTGTCGCCTACCATTCAGAAGCTGAAGAACGCCTTGGAGCAGATTCGGCAGGAAGAAATGGACCGTTACCAGAAGAAGATGAGCCCCGAGGAAGCTCGCCGCATGGACGAAATAACCAAGTCGTTGATGCAGAAAGTATTGAAGCACCCGGTAGTACAGCTGAAAGCTGCCTGCAAGCGTGGCGAAGCTGACCACCTCATCGACGTACTAACCGACCTATTCGACCTGGAAAACCAGCCGACAGTAGCTTAAGCTTGCAAAGCCCAAACGCAATACGCCCCTGATACACGATGTATCAGGGGCGTATTGTATTTACAAAGGCCGTAGAGCGAAGCTCCACATTAGCCGCATAAACGAAAAAAGACCGTCAAAAGGCGGTCTTTTCCGGGTGGCACAAGCTGGGGGCTTGTGCTTACATGGTGTCGCAGCACTCTTCCAGCGAGTCGATTACGTCGAGCAGCTTTGGAATTGAGAGCGAATAGTAAATCTTGGTACCTACTTTGAACGAGGAGAGAATGCCCCGGTCTTTCAAAGTAATCAGGTGCTGAGAGGCAATAGCCTGGGGCAAATCGAGGGTGCGGTAGATTTCGGTTACCGTCATCTTCTCCTCTTTGCCCAGCAAGTCCACAATGGCCAGGCGCTTTGGATGAGCTAATACTTTAAGCATGGCAGCTGCCTTATCTACTTTCTTGGATTCTACGCGTGAGAGCAAGGGTTTCATACTAATGTACAACGGTGGCTGAAAAAGAAAAATGCACTTCCGTCAGGAATATTGGTAATACGCTATTTCTGATGGAAAGAGTTCCTATGAACGCAAATGCCCGCAAAAAATTTGGTAGACTCTCTAACGAGCCAGCGACGCGAATTGATTCGTCGGAAGACGAAAGACCCCTCAGCTTCCTTGGGGCTGCTTACATTTGAACATAAAAATTGCGCATTGCTTTTATTCACTCCCTGATTTTTCATGAAAGACCTACTAGCCAAGTTCGAGAACAAGCGTCCGGAAATAGTTTTCGAGTGGAAAGATGCTGAAACAGAGGCCGAAGGCTGGGTGGTTATCAACTCGTTACGGGGCGGCGCGGCCGGCGGCGGCACCCGCATGCGTAAAGGCCTCGACAAGCGCGAAGTGGAAAGCCTAGCCAAAACAATGGAAGTGAAATTCACCGTTTCAGGGCCAGCTATTGGCGGGGCAAAGTCGGGCATCAACTTCGATCCGCAGGACCCGCGCAAACGGGGCGTGCTAGAGCGGTGGTACCGGGCCGTAATTCCGCTGCTGAAAAACTACTACGGCACCGGCGGCGACCTGAACGTGGACGAAATCCACGACGTCATTCCGATTACTGAAGACTACGGCCTCTGGCACCCGCAGGAAGGCATTGTAAACGGCCACTACCGCGCCACCGAGCCCCAGAAGATTCAGAAGCTAGGGCAATTGCGCCAAGGCGTGGTGAAAGTGCTGGAAGACGCCAGCTTCACGCCCGACCTGCGCCGTAAATACACCGTGGCCGACCTAATAACGGGCTACGGCGTGGCCGAGGCCGTGCACCACTACTACGAGCTATGGGGCAGCCGGCAGGTGGCTGGCAAACGGGCCATCATTCAGGGCTGGGGCAATGTGGGCGCAGCGGCAGCTTACTACTTAGCCAGCCAAGGTGCGCGCATCACCGGCATTATCGACCGGGCCGGAGGCTTGCTGAAACCAGAGGGCTTTACGCTGGAAGAAATCCGGGCGCTATTTCTGGGACGGGAAGGCAATACGCTCATGGCCAGTAACTTGCTGCCGTTTGAAGAAATCAACCAACGCATCTGGAATTCGGGAGCCGAAATTTTCATTCCGGCGGCTTCTTCGCGGCTGGTTACGCGCGAGCAAGTAGAGCAGCTGATTGCCGGCGGCCTAGAGGTTATTTCGTGCGGGGCCAACGTGCCGTTCCAAGACCCGGAAATCTTTTTCGGCCCCACTGGCGAGTTTGCCGACAGCCATACTTCGGTAATACCCGATTTTATTGCCAACTGCGGCATGGCGCGGGTGTTTGCCTACCTCATGGAAACCAACGCCGAAATCACCGACCAAGCCATCTTCGCCGATACCTCGCGCGTAATTCGGCAAGCTCTAGCCCGCACCCGCCAACAAGGCGACACCTCCACTGGGCTGGCGCAGAAGTCGTTTGAAATGGCGCTGCGGCAGCTAGTGTAGTAGGTACTTGGGGGCTTAGGGTCTTGGGAGCTTGGCTGAAGTTCTATCTGAACCATGCACCCTTGGTTTCGTTCATTGCCATTGCGAAACCTGCCTTTCTATGCTTCTCATAAAACCGCACAATCCGCGTTAGAAAGAATCAGAATGGTAACCAAGACCTTAAGCTCTCAAGCCTCCAAGCTCCTACCCCTCAATGACCTTCAACGAATTTCTGAACCAGCGTTTTCTGGGCAACAATGTGGAGGCCTACCTGTGGTGCGCAGGTATTCTGCTGTTTGGCTTTGCCTTCAAAACGCTGCTATCTAAGCTGCTGTCCAAGCTTCTGTTTCGGTTTATCCGCAACAAGACCGAAGACGTAGGCGAGCAGCACTTTCAGGATTTGCTGATTCAGCCGCTGTCGGTGGTTATTTTCTTGGTTACCACTTACTTTGCGTTCCAGGTGCTCGATTACCCGGTACGTAGCTCGGAAATAACCCGCAACGAGCCAGCCCTGAAGGTGTTTTTCTTCCGGCTGTATCAATTGGCGGTATTTTCGGGGGTAGGCTGGATTGCCTTGCGCATCATCGACTTTCTGGTGGCGGTGTTCCGTCGGCGGGCCGAGGCCACCCCTTCCCACCTCAACAACCAGCTGATTCCGTTTGCCAAGGATTTGCTGAAGGTGCTGGTCATCACCCTCACTTTCTTAGTAATGCTGAGCCGGGTATTTGGCGTGAATGTAACGGCCCTGATTGGTGGCCTGGGCATTGGGGGATTAGCGGTGGCCTTTGCCGCCAAAGAAAGCCTGGAAAACCTTATTGCCTCGTTCACCATTTTCCTCGACCGCCCTTTTGCCGTGGGCGAGCTAGTGACAGTGGGTGGCATTACGGGCACCGTGGAGAAAGTGGGATTCCGGAGCACGCGCCTGCGCACTGCAGAAAAAAGCTACGTTACGGTGCCCAATAAGAGCATGATTGATAAGCCCCTCGACAACCTCTCGTTGCGCACGGCCCGTCGGGTCAGTTTCACACTCAGCCTCAGCCAGGCTACCACCAGCGAGCAACTCCGCGCCATTGTGCAGGAAAGCCGCACCGCCATCGAAGCCCACGACCTAGTGGATTCTGCCGCTGAGGTGAAGTTCTCGGCCCTTACGCCCACGGCCAAAGAAGTAACCGTGCAGTACTTTGTAAGCACCAACAACTACGACGAGTACCTAAACGTGAAAGAGGATCTGAACTACCGCCTGATTGAAGTGGTAGAGCAGCACGGCGGCCAGTTCGCCAATGCCGGCACCACCATCGTGCAGCTGGCCTCGCCCACCGACAGCCTCGACCCGGCCAATCCTAGCTAAACACCACATACCCGATAAAAAGGAGGAGGCCCCGCATCTGCGGGGCCTCCTCCTTTTTATCGGGTATGTGGTGTCCGTTACCGGCCGCCGAGCAAGCCGCCAAGCAGGCCACCTATCGAGCCGCTACCCCCCAGCAAGCTGCCCAGGCCGCCGCCGCCCGCGCTACGCGGCGCCGAGTTGGGCTGACCACCCAGGCCGCCCAGCACCGACATCAACGAGCCTAAGCCACCGCTACCCATGTGGGAGCCTTGCTGCGGCAGATTGGCTGCACTCTGGTTTCCGCCGCCCAGCACCCCGCTTAGCAAGCCGCCGCCGAGCAGACCACCCAGAAGGCCGCCCATCGAATTGCCCCCCATAGCGCCGCCGAGCAGACCGCCCATCGAGCCACCCATCATACCGCCACCGCTGCTCTGGTTGCGGCCACCCATTACTTTTGAAATCACCATAGGGGCCACTACACCTAACAGGCCAGCCATCAGTGCCCCTTTTGGGATACCTACACTTGAGAGCTTGTCGGTGACGCCACCCAGGAAGCCTTGTTTGGCTGGGTCACTGGCATCGTGCGGTACCTTGGAAGCTTGGTCTACCACCTGCTCTAGCGCTTGCGTCTGTTGCTGATTGATACCCAGATAAGTGGAAATTTTGTTCACCATGGCTTCCTCATCGTTGGAGTACGCACCATCGGCGCGGGCAAAGCTGATGAGGTCGGTAACCAGTGAAAAGCGTAGGTCACTGCCGCGCAGGGTGTCCAGGTTGGCTTGCACGGTTTGGTTGGTCGAGTCTTTGGCGGCGGCCAGCACTTGCTGCGTAGCGCCCCCCGAGAGGCCAGCTTGTTGCGCAAGGGCTTGCAAAAACTCCGTTTCAGCCGCGGAGGCTTCGCGGTCAGCAGAAGCCAAGCTCGCAATTACGCTCAGGTAGGCTGTTTTCTCCGGCTCGGAGTAGTTCTGGAGAAGCTGGTTTTCGTTCATGGTGGAGAGGTTTGGAAGGAAGGGAATACGTAGCTGATGACCTTAACGCACCCACCGCAATTAGGTTAGCCACCACTGTCCGGCCGGCCGCAACCACATGATTCCGAATTGGCTGGACGGGCTCCTGGGGTGGCGTACCGGCTGTTTCCAGTTACCATCAGAACTCGAAATACTCGCCGGTCTGGGGTTGGGCCGCCTTTTTCTCCGGCTTCTTCAGCTCAAATGGCTTGCGTGGCTCCGCCGAGGATGCGGGCCGATTTGGGGCCGCCGGCGCGGCCGTAGCTGGGTTCAGCAAGCCGTCGAGTAAGCCCGGCCGCCGGGCGGGAGCCGGGTTGCCTGCCGCCGGGCCCGCTACCTGTGTCCGGGCCCGGTCGTAGGTTACGCTGAAGTTGTCTTCATCCCCCCTGATGGCCAGCAGCAGACTAGGGCCGGTGCTTCCAGCTGGTGTCACCTTCGAGAGTAAACCCGGCAGAATCGGGATGCTGAGGTGATAGTCCATCTGCTGGTCGAAGGTGTGGGTGCCACTGACGCGAATCAGGGAGGCGGCACGCACATTGGAGCGGATTTCCATTTCCGGCAAATACACTGTGCGGCTCTGGATGTACACCGGCGTAGTAAGCTGCGCGAACCGCAGGTGCCGCAGCCGCTCCCGCCCAGCTATCATCGAAAGCTTTTGCAGGGGCATGAAGTTGTTTAGCTCACCGTTGCGCACTGTCAGTTTCACTTCAGCTTCCAGCTTGTCGGTGAGCGGGTCCAGCGCTTTCGTGAAATACACATCCGACTCAGCCGAGGCCGTGAGGGTACCGCGCAGGTGCCGGTTGGTGATAAACTGCTGGCCGAAGTTTTCAAACACGTAAAACAGGCTGTCGAGCGGCAGCTGCTGGCAGCTAGCACTGGAGCTCAGGTGCAGCAGGTTAGGCTGTCGGGCATCGAGGGTGCCACGGAAACTAGCTCGCCCGCCCGCCGCCGCCACCGACAGCGCCTGCGCACTCAGCACCTGATTGCGTAACCGGAACGTACCCCGTAGCTCTTGCCCCCGAAACCGCCGAAACCGTACCCGCTGCACCCGCGCCTGCACATCCAAAGCCAGCGTAGGCGCCAGCCGAAACGCGTATCCTTGAGAAGCAGAGCCGACCGGGCCAGCCCCACCCGAACCAGCCGACTGCTTGAGACTAAGTAGTTGGTTGAGGTCCAGTAGTCGGGAGTCAAGACTAGCTTCCACCAAAAGTTGCTGCCGGGGCACCAGCAGCCAACCCAAGGCATTGCGTAATGTGCCGCCCATGCGGAAGTCGGAATTTCCAACCCGCCCGGAGAAACTGTTGATGGCTACATCGTTGCGGCGAAGCTGAAAGCTGCCGTTCAGGTTGGTAAAAGGCTGTGCCACGTCGCGGAAACGGAGCTGCACGCCCCGCAACGCCAGCACGCCCGCCGACTGCACCTTGGCCGTGGCCGGGCTGGCCTGAAACTCGCGCAGGTTACCCGCAAACGACACTTGCAGCTGGGCGGTACCACTGCCACTGGGCACGGCCGCCAGCGGATAGAATTGCAATACCCGCGCCACGTCAAAATCGGCTTGTAGGGTTAGGGCCAGGTCGGGGTTTTGGAAGTTCGCGTAACGCAGGCTGCCACTGAAAGGCTTACCGTGCAAGGTGCCCCGCACGTCGCGCAGCTCTAGCTGCGACGTACGCGCCGATTTCAAACTACCATTGCTAAATGTGCCCGTCAGGAATACATGCTCCACCGCCTGTTTGTAGTCAGGGTGGTAAAACGAAGCGTCGCGGCAGCCAAACCGGAAATCCAGGCGCGGATTGGCTGGCCCGGACAACGTACCGCGTACCGTGCCGCCAAAGTACACGTCGCCGTGGCTGCGGTAGGCACTCAGGCGGCGCACCACCCGCGCCGGCAGCAGCGCCAGCACCGACTGCGCATCGGTATTACGTCCGTCCAGCTTCAGGTCGAGGTTGGTGTCCTGGGCGTACCTAATAGTGCCGGCCACGTTGTAGGCCGCCGCCCCCACTTTTAGCTCCGAGGGCTGAATAGTTACCAGCCGGGCGGTGCGGTCTACGCGCAGCTTGGTACTGAGCGCTAGGTCCTTGTTACGGAAGTAAGCATCTGGCCCCAGCTGAATGGCCTCAATGTGCGTGTCGCCGCGGGTTTCGATATCCACCAGCATGTCATTCACATCTAACTGCGCCCTCGCGTCTTTCACCTGCAACGTGTAGCGCTGCCCCCGAAGCTGGTCGTGGTAAGTGGTATGGATGCGGGAGAGCCGGATGTTTTCAAGCCCGAACGCCAGTGGTTTATCAGTAGGCGCTGCAGTGGTGTCATAGCGAATCACCTCGTAGTTGGGGCGACCCTGCTGGTCGTGGCCCACGTATACTTGACCGTCGGCGAGCGTAACGGCCCGGATGCGGTAGTGTCCGCGCCACAAGTCCCAGGCATCGAAGGCACAATAGAGGCGCCGGACGCGAGCCAGCGGTACGGTATCCTGGGGCAGTGAGCCACTCACTACCACGTTGGTCAGCGTGATGGACACCCGCGGAAACTGGTCGAGCAGCGACACTTCCATCTTGCCCACTTTCACCGGCGTGCGCAGGTACTGATTTACTTCCTGCACGAACAGCGCGATGATGCGGTCCTGCCCCAGCCACACGCCCGCTACGGCCCCACCGAGTAGCAAAACTGCCCCGAGCAAAAAATAAAGTACGTAGCGCCGCAGCTTTTTCAATCCGGTAAAATTTCTGACTCTAAAAGAGTTGGGCAAATTTATCTCTCCTCCAAAGAAAATTGTGACTGTAAAGTTCGCACAAAGAGTTGCGTAATCGAAAATGACCCTGCATATTTGCAATCCTAAACGGTGCCGCCTTTTCGGGAGATTAGCTCAGCTGGTTCAGAGCATCTGCCTTACAAGCAGAGGGTCACTGGTTCGAACCCAGTATCTCCCACCTTTATAGTGCCAACCGCTAGCGGTTGTCCTTTTTTGTTTTCTGGCTTTTCCGGGTTTCTTCGTGGCTGGAAGTTCTATTGCTTTCCCTCCTACCCTTTTCGGTTAAGCTCGTTCTATGCCCGCTTCTCACTCACTTCGCAGGCGCAGCGTAGCGGTATTCTTTAGCTTGCTACTTGGGGTGGGCCTATTGCTAGTGCGGGACTACGGCGTATCGTGGGATGAGCCAAACAACCACCTCAACGGCTTGGTTAACTTGAAATACGTGGCGAGCCTAGTGCTTTCGGCCGAGCAGATGCAGCGTTTCCCGGCCGCCGCTACTACCCCCGACATCCGCAACTTTCCGGATGCGCACCACGGCCCGGTATTCGAAGTTTCGGCTATCCTGCTCAGCTACCTCTTCACCGACCACGACTCCCGGTCATACTACCTAATGCGTCACTCGCTGATATTCAGCATATTCGTGCTGGGCGTGTGGGCGCTGTACCAGATTGGGGCGCAAAGGTTCCGGGACTGGCGTTGGGGCTTGCTGGGGGCCGGGCTGCTTGTGCTTTCGCCCCGGTTCTTCGTGGAAGCTTCCTACAACGGCAAAGACGTGGTGTACCTGGCGTTTTTTGCGTTGGCTATGCTCACGCTGCTACGTCTGCTGGCCCAGCCAAGCTGGCAACGTGTGGTGCTGCACGGGCTAGCAACTGCGCTGGCGGTGGACGTGCGGGTGCAAGGCTTACAACTGGTGCTGTTCACCCTAATAGGCCTGTTGCTGGAACTGCGTTTCAACGCCGCTACTGTGCTGCCTTGGCGCCGTTTCAGGCAGATAGGAAGCATCTATGCCGGCACGGTAGCGGTAGGCGTGGTGGCGGGCTGGCCGTATCTTTGGGCCTGGAGCGTGCCGGAGCTGCTGGCCGTGGCTTCCCATGCGGTGCGGTACCCCTGGGGCTTTACCAATTTCTACTTGGGCCAGCATCTGCTTACTATCCAGCTACCCTGGCATTACGTTCCGGTCTGGATGCTGGTCACTATTCCGGTGCCTTACTCGGTGGCGGCTGGCCTGGGTCTGCTGGCAGCACTGCGTACGTGGTGGCGGACAGGCATTAGCGGTTACCTGCGCACGGCGGCGGGCCGTCTGGATGTGCTGTTGGCCTTGTGGCTACTGGCGCCCTTGGCCGTTGTCATGACCACGCATACAGTGGTGTACGAAGGCTGGCGCCACCTCTACTACATCTATCCGGCGCTGGTGCTGTGGGCAGTACGTGGGTGCCAGCTGGTGGTGCAACAGGCCCAGCAACCCGGCCGCCAAGTACTGGCACTGGCCATGCTGGGGCTGGCGACACTCGAAACAGCTCACACGGCCGTACGCATGGTCCAAATGCACCCGCACGCCAACGTTTATTTCAGCTTTTTGCCGGGCTCGATAGCCGAGCGTTTGTTTGAGCGCGACTATTGGTGCCTATCCTATCGGCAGGGTCTGGAATGGGTGCTGGCGCACGATTCGGCTCCGACGGTAACGGTAAATGCGTTCTGGCATTACCCGCTCTACAACAACACCCTGATTTTGAAACCAGAGCAGCGCGCCCGGCTCCGCTATACTCCTGATAGCACCGCACGCTACTACCTAGCCGGTTACCGCTGGCACCCGCAGTCCTACCTCGATTCGTTGGGGACAGAAGTGCACGTTATTCGGGCGGGCGGCGTGAAGGTGCTGTCGGTATTCAGGCAGGATCCTAATAAGCCTGCTCGCAACGTACACCCGCCAGTGAATAGCATTGACCCTCAAACTGTTTCGCCAGCTTATCGACTCTGGTGAGCATCTGCCTACACTGGCTACTCAGGGCTTACCGGTAGAAAACCGTAATCTTTGGGACGCTTTTTCTGTTTGCCAGCCATACCCTTTTCTTCGCCGCTTTCATGCCTCTGCTCGAAGTTACCACGCCCGCCCTGGTCCGGCAGTTCCTGGACCTGCCCTCGCGCATCTACCGCAACCATCCCAACTGGATTTCGCCCCTCGACCACGAAATAGAAGTGGTATTCGACCCGAAGCGGAATCCTAACCTAGCCACTGGTGACGTTATTCGCTGGATTCTGACCGATGCTACCGGAGCAACCATTGGCCGGGTGGCGGCTTTCGTGAACCCAGCTACCGCCCACGCCGATGCCACGCTGCCTACCGGGGGCATGGGTTTCTTTGAGTGCATTGACGACCAACAGGCCGCCGACACGCTGTTTGAGGCTTGCCGGAACTGGCTGCTGGCGCAAGGAATGGAGGCTATGGATGGGCCCATCAATTTTGGGGAGCGGGACCGGTTTTGGGGCTTGCTGGTTTCGGGCTTCACCGAGCCTAACTACGGTATGTTCTACCACCCGCCGTATTATCAGCAGCTGTTCGAGAACTACGGGTTTCAGCTGTATTTCAAGCAGTACACCTGCCACCGCGACGTAGCCATGCAACTGCACCCTAGCTTCAGCAACGCGGCGGTGCGGTACGCCGAGCAATATCCAACCTTTCAGTTTCGGCACGCCAACAAGCGCAAGGCCGAGAAGCTAGCCCGTGATTTTCACCACGTGTACAATCTGGCGTGGGCCAACCACAGCGGCATTGCGGCTATGTCGCTGGAAAAGGCGCGGGATTTGGTGAAGCAGATGAAGCCAGTGCTAGATGAGCGGCTACTTTGGTTTGCGTACCACAACGATGAACCCGTAGCCTTCTTTGTGAGCCTGCCCGAGCTAAACCAAATTTTCAAGCACGTCGGCCGCAATTTCAACCTCTGGAACAAGCTGCGCTTTCTGTGGGAAAAGCGGAAATACGAGCAGCGCACCGACAAGAAGCTGTTCGGCGTCATTTTCGGGGTGGTACCGGAGTGGCAGGGCAAGGGCGTAGAAAGTGCCCTGATGGTGCACGCCCGCGCCCAATTCATGCAGGCCGGCTATTCGGAAATCGAAATGAACTGGATTGGCGACTTCAACCCACGGATGCTGGCTCTAACTCGCTCTATCGGGGCCCGCATCTACAAAACGCACGTCACCTACCGTTTCCTCTTCGACCGGGAACGGCCCTTCGAGCGCAGCCCTATCATTAGGTGAAATTGTGAAGTGGTGAAATCGTGAGTTGCATCTTCAACCTGCGCAATCCATGTAAGCGGTAACATTAGAACAGCAAACTCACGATTTCACCACTTCACAATTTCACCATGTAGCGCCAGCACTTGCGGGATAAGTAGGTGTTGGTCGTCGTTGTGAATGACGTGGTTGGCACGCTGCACTTTTTCCTCCTCGCTCATCTGCTTGCCGATGATGGCCAGGATATCGTCGGGGGTGCGGTGCGGGTCGCGGCGCAACACGCGGGCTTGGCGCACCTCTTGGGGCGCAAACACGGTGATAATTTGGTCGAGTTGCCGGTACGCGCCTGACTCGTACAGCAGCGCGGCTTCTTTGAGGATATACGAGTATCCGGCGGTTTGCTGGGCCGTCGACCACACCTCGAAGTCGCGCCCGACGGCGGGGTGCACCAAGGTATTAAGGCGGGCAAGTTGAGCAGGTTCGGCAAAAGCCACCCGCGCCAAGTACACTCGGTCGAGTTGGCCTCCTTCATTAAAGGTCTGGGGTCCGAAGGCGGCCGTTAGCTGGTCGCGCAGCTGCGCGTCGTGGCCCATCAGCCACTTGGCTCGCGCGTCGGAATCATAGATGGGTGTACCCAACACCTGGAACAGGCGGCAAACGATGCTCTTACCCGACCCGATTCCGCCCGTAATTCCGATGCGCATCATATTCGTGTTGGCTTTACGTTATTGGTTTTTGTTTTTCGGGCCGGGTTTTCGCAATCAGTCCAACTATCGAAAAACGAACAGCCAATAACGAAAACTTATTTCCGGGCGATGCGAACAGCGGGCGTTACCACCCGGCTGCCGCGCACCACATCGGGCATATCGGTCAGGATGGGTTGCAGGGTGGAATCGGGGCCAATGAAGGAGCCGAACCGAAGCTGCACGTGCACTTGGCTCCGGTCGAGGCGGGCAGTGTCCTCCTGAAAGCACTGCACCCGCACGCGCACTGTGGCCGGCTGAAGCTCGTAGTTTACGCCGGCTGGAAACCCTACCAGCTCGGGCACCACTTGCATGGCCACTACCACCAGCGGCCGGGGTTGCAGGCGCACTTTCACTTCGGGCACGTTGGTAACCACCAGTTCGGGGCCACCAATCGGTACGCGCAAGGTACCGTTGGTACTGCTAGCGGGTGCCTGGGGCAGATGCACTGGGTAGGGGTCGGCCAGAGCTTCCACTTGTTCGGCCGGCCCCTTGAATACCACGCTTTTCGGCTCGAAAACAGCCGCATAAGGCAGCGCCGACCCGTCGGCAGCAGGACTAAGTGCCAGTGGCAGTTGCCGCTTCACAAGCCTATCAAAGCTCACCCACAGCGTGTCGCTGATAAGGTAATTGAACTGCAAGCCCTCCATAGCCGTCTGCAACGCTGGCCGCACCGCCGCGCCGGTTACGTAGCGGGTGGCGGGCATGCCGCGCTGCAAGGATATTTCGGCGGGCTTTACGTCCAGCATTAACTGCTTGCGTAGCAGCTTCCAGCCGCGGCCTGTTACGTTTACAGCCACCTCCGTAGGGAGCGGCTGCACCGGAATGTAGCGGGCTTCGTTGTAGCGCCACGCCAGCGGGTACAGGATGCGGGTGGTGTAGGTTTTGCTCAACGCATTTAGCAGCCAAAATGTGCTCGCTACCAAGAAACAAGCCGTTACCGCCTGCCAATAGCTACGTCCCTGCCCGTAGAATGGGCTGGTAAACCAGCGCAGCAAACGGATGGAACGGTTGAAAAACATGGGTCAGTAATGAGGACAAGAGGACACAACCGAAAGACAAAGTAGGCAATTAAAGACTGCTTCGCCTTTCCTGTATTATCCGCAGCCCCTACCCTTCCGCCCTTACTCTTTCACTACCTCTTTGGCGGGCTTCACCTCGCGGGCAATGGCCGAGCGGTCGAACTTCAGGCGCGTACCCTTGTCCACTTCAATCGTCACTGATTCGTCGTTCAGGTCCAGCACTTTGCCATGTAGGCCACCAATCGTGACGATGGTAGAGCCTTTAGCAATGGATTCGCGAAACTTCTTGGCGTCGGCGGCTTTGCGCTGCTGCGGCCGGATCATAAAGAAGTACATCACCACCGCAATACCAATCAGCGGCAGAAAGGAAACCCAGCTTTCGCCAGCCGGGCGGGCTTGTAAGAGAAGCGTAAGCAACATATGGTGAAGTTGTGGAGTGGTGAAATTGTGAAATTCTGAAGTGGTGAAAAGGTGAGGTCATTACTCTCGGCAGCACACTCAAGTAGGCTGCGGCCAGAGGTCATCAACTCACCATTTCACCACTTCGCAAATTCACCTTATTGCGCTACTGGGCCTTGTGAACCGTCGGGCAAAATGTTGGCCTTGATATTGATTTTGGTGATGCTTGGCGACGTATTGCCGCGCACAGCTACCTCTTTGCTCTGGATGCCCGACTTACCGTGGCTGTCGAACTGCACGTCGATGGTGCCTTTGGCGCCGGGTGCAATCGGCTCCTTGGTCCAGTTGGGAGTGGTACAGCCGCATGAAGCGGTAGCGTTTTCAATCAGCAGCGGCGACTTGCCAGTGTTGGTGAACTCGAAGGTGTGCTTCACCACTGCACCTGGCTGAATGTCGCCGAAGTCGTGTTCGGTTTGCGCGAAGGTCATAACCGGCGCATTCGGATTAGGCACTTCCGTATCCGACACCACATTCGGGTTATCGACGGTTGGGTTAGCGGCAGCCTCGCTGGCTTCGGTGGCGGCGGCATTCATGCCTTCAGCACCTACTTCGCTGGTTTTGTCGGAGTTGCAAGCGCCGGTCAGCAGTACGCCGGACAGCAGGAAAGCGGAAAAAAGAGTACGTTTCATATGAGTAGCAGGAGCCGTACGCGTGCGGGTACGGTGTAAAAGTTTCCCGTAAAATTACGGTTTATTCGTGGGCCGCGGCGCACGGTTTAATAGCAAAGACCTTTTTACGACAGAACGGGCCATTGTTTTGCCGCTCCGCCGTAAAAAGGTCTTCTTCGCACTATTTCTCAGCAGCTTACTTGTTCAGGTTGCTGATAATAGCTTGCGCAAACTCGCTGGTAGAAGCTTTGCCGCCTAAGTCGCCGGTGCACTTCTCCTGATCTTTGAGGGTGGCTTCCAGCGCTTTTTCAATGGTATCAGCGTACTGGTGCTCACCAAGGTGATGCAGCATCATCAGGGCCGAGCGGAGCAGAGCCGTGGGGTTGGCTTTGCCTTGGCCGGCAATGTCCGGAGCCGAGCCGTGTACCGCTTCAAAGATGGCCATGTTGTCGCCGATGTTGGCGCCGGCTACCACGCCCAGGCCGCCTACTAGGCCCGCGCACAGGTCAGAGAGGAGGTCGCCAAACAGATTAGTGGTCACAATCACATCAAACTGCTCGGGCTTGTTTACGAGCTGCATGCACATGTTGTCGATGATCTTATCCTCGAACACAATCTGCGGAAACTCGGTAGCGGCTTCCTTACAGGCGTTCAGCATGACGGTACCGGCCATCTTGATGATATTGGCCTTATGGGCCAGGGTTACTTTCTTGCGGCCATGCTTGGCGGCGTAGGCAAAGGCGGCGCGGCATATTTTGCGCGAGCCCGCCACCGTGATGCGGGCAATGGAATCGGCAATGCCAAGACGTTCGTCCCACACTTCCAAGCCCGAGTACAGGCCCTCGGTGTTTTCGCGGAACAGCACCAAATCAATGCCTTCGTAGCGGGTTTTGATGCCTTCCGTGGTTTTGGAGGGGCGCACGTTCTGGTAGAGGTCGTACTTCTGGCGCAGCGTCACGTTGATGCTGCGGAAACCCTTGCCTACGGGCGTGGTAATTGGGCCTTTCAATGCCACCCGGTTTTTCTCCAACGACGACAAGAGCGCCTGCGGAATCAGCTCTCCCGACTGGTCGAAGGTGGTTTGGCCGGCGTTCTGCTCTTCCCACTGCACGGGTACCTGCGCCGCCGCAAAAATATCAGTTACCGCTTTCGTGATTTCGGGGCCAATGCCGTCGCCGGGGATGAGGGTGATGAGGTGCATCAAGAAGTGAATGAAGTGAAGGGATGGGGAAACGGGCCCAGCCGGAGCCAGGTATCGTGCCGCAAAGGTACCACGCCAGAATGTGCTTATAATGAAAAATGTGCTGATGTGCTGGTTTGCGACGGTGAAGCAACACCTCTGCAAATCAGCACATCAGCACATTTCCGGTGCTCGCGCGGGCCGCTAGAGGGTCTTGCGCGAGTTGATTTGGTTGATGAGCTGGTCCACGTCGCCAAGGAGCTGCTCGGCCTTGCTCTTGGCGTCCTGAATCACGCGTTGGCCTTCGCTTTTGGCCGACGATGGGCCGATATCCGACCGGCTGGTTACCAGGTTCTCGGTGATGTCGGCCAGCGCTTCGCGGTATTTCTCCAGCTGATAGCTCAACCAGCTCCGCGTTTCGCGGCCGGTTTCGGGGGCGTATAACAGGCCGATAGCGGCTCCGGTGACGGCGCCGCCGGCAAAGCAAAGAATGCCGGTGAGAGTTTTGCTACTCATTGTATGAAGAGTGAGTATGAACTAGTGAGTATTAGAACAGGGAAAGTGAGCCTTAGTACGCAGAACTACCAGTTGAGGTATAGGAAGGGAGTATAGAGTATTTGGTATTGAGTAAGTAGTACCATGACGGGTGACCAATCTTGTTACTACCTACTCGCTACTAATTACTTGATACTTACTTGCTACTGGTTGTCCAGCAGGCCGCGGCCCGACTTGCGGATGGCACCGCTAGCCGTCAGATCCTGGGCCAATTTATCTAGAATCCCGTTCACGAACTGCTTGCTCTTAGGCGTACTGTAAATCTTGCTGATTTCGATGTACTCGTTGATGGTCACTTTCACGGGAATACCGCGGAAGATGTGCATCTCACAAAGCGCCATTTTCAGCAGAATCTTGTCGGTGAGGGCCACGCGTTCCACGTCCCAGTTCTGGGTCGATTCGGCAATGAGCTTCTCGTACTTATCGTCTTCTTCGAGGGTTTGCTTGTAGAGGCTTTCGGCAAACTCCTTGTCCTCCTGCCAGTTAGCCGACAACGACATCAACTCCAACTTCTCGTCGGCAGCTTCGTCGAGCATCTTCACCGTTTTCAGCACGAGGTTCTTGACGATGGGCCGGTTTTCTTCCCAGTTCAGGTCGTCTTCCTCGATGTAACGCGGCAGGTTCTCGCCCTTGAACACGTAGGTTTTGTAGAGATACTTCAGCATCTCCTGGTCCTCGGCGTAGTTGCCGGCCGGGGCCGCCAGGTAGCTGTGCAGCTCGGGGTCGTTGCGCATTTCGTTGCGCCAAGCGAGGCGCAGGGCTTCCCGCTCGTCTTCGCCTTTCCACTGCTGGCCGCGGCGAATGGTGAGGTCGAGCAGTTGCAGGTTGCTCCGCAGCTTCTCAATCACGGGGTTTTGTTCCAGCCGGGTGGTGTCGAGCATGGGCTCCTTGGAAGCCAGGTGCTTGCGGGCTTCGCGGGTTTTCTCCTCCTCGATAATCTGAAGCAGAACTTCCGGAATATTGAGCAGGTGCAGGTATTGGTCGTGGATGCTTTCGGCGGCGTGCACCATCTGGCCGGCATAGAACGTGGCGTCCTTGGCAACGGCTTTCCGGTAGTACTTCATGGCGTCCTGCACGGCGTCTTGCACGTCGGCATCGTCGCTTTTCTCCGGCTCCTGGCCCGACTTGTGCCATTCCTTGAAGGTCAGCTCGGCCATTTTCTGCTGGCCCTTCAGCAGGCGTTTGTCCTGGGGTTCGGGCGAAGTCAGGTCGGGCGCGAAGGCATCCACAATCCGGTCATTAGCCAATAAAAAATCAGACCCCACGGCCTGATGGTAGGCGTACAGGGCCTGCATGACCTTGATGCGAAGCGTGCGACGGTTGAGCATTCTTTGTGTGATTTAGTGATTTAGTGATTTAGCGACTTAGTGAGTTTGACGTTCTGGTTGCTCAACGTGCACTGTTAGAACGTCAAACTCACTAAGTCGCTAAATCACTAAATCACCGCTAGTAAGTGGATTTGACTTTGCCGATGGCGGCAATGCGCTCCTCGGCTTGCCGGATGGCAGCGGCCTGGGGATGCGTGCCCTCCTCGTCGGCTTTGAGAAGTACTTGAGTGGTGTAATCGAAAATTTTCTCGGTTTGAGTGAGGGCTGACTGGCGGCTGCCCCCAATTACTTCGGAGTAAACGTTGATGAGGCCGCCGGCATTGATCAGAAAATCGGGGGCGTACACGATGCCACGGTCCACGAGGGCGGGGCCATGCACGTTCTCATTTTCCAGCTGGTTGTTGGCGCAACCGGCAATTACCCGGCACTTCAACCGCTCAATGGTATCGTCGTTGATGGTGGCACCCAGCGCGCACGGCGAGTAGATATCCACCTCCTGGTCGTAGATTTCGTCGAGGCCCACGGCTACCGCCCCGAAACGGGCAGCGGCTTCCAGCGCGCGGTCTTCGTAGTAGTCGGTGAGCACCAGCTTGGCGCCTTCCTTCTGCAAATACTCCATCAGGTAGGTGCCTACGTGGCCCACGCCTTGCACCGCAATGCGCTTACCGGCCAGGCTCTCGGAGCCAAACGCCTTTTTAGCGGCGGCCTTCATGCCCATGTAGGTGCCGTAAGCCGTTACTGGTGATGGGTCGCCGGAGCCGCCCATGCTTTCAGGCAAGCCTGCTACGTGCTTGGTTTCCATTCGAATGTACTCCATGTCCTTGGTGGTCATGTTCACATCTTCGGCGGTGATGTACTTACCATTCAGGTTCTGCACGAAGCGCCCGAACTTGCGCAACAGGGCTTCGGTCTTCATAGTGCGGGCATCCCCGATGATGACGGCCTTACCGCCGCCTAGGTTCAAACCCGAAATGGCGGCCTTGTAGCTCATGCCGCGCGAAAGACGCAGTACATCGTGCAGGGCATCAGCATCGGAGGCGTAGTGCCACATGCGGGTTCCCCCCAGTGCCGGACCCAGCACCGTGTTGTGAATGCCAATAATGGCGCGCAAGCCCGTTTCGTGGTCGTGGCAGAACACCACTTGCTCGTGTTGGAACTCGGCAATTTGACCAAAGACCGACGTATCGGTCGTCTCGTGAAATTCAACCATTTGGGAAGGGATGAAAGGGTGGGTGGGATTTGGGAAAGGAAAGAGCGGGACTTGCTTGTTGTATCTTTGCAAACCGCAACGCCACCTGGCAATCGGGCGTTATGGTTCGCAATTCGGGTGCAAAAGTAACCCAATTTCCGGTTCCGGCCATTGGTTAAGCTCTTTACGGAGCCAGCCAAGCCGCTGTTTTCTCGTCTCCACTTCACTCTCCTGTGTCCGCTCTTTCTGCTACCAATAAGTACCTATTTCGCTACAAATGGCATTTCATCGGCGGTGTGCTGTTCGTGGCGCTCAGCACGTTGCTGGCCATTTTCCCGGCCCAGATTGTGCGCTACGCCTTCGATTTGGTAAGTGAGGGCATCGACCTGTACCACTTATTTGCGGGCACGTCGTCGCAGGGCGAAGTGTATTCTCTGTTCGGGCGCAACGTGCTGCTGTACGGTATCCTGATTATTGTACTGGCCTTGCTGCGGGGAATCTTCCTGTTCTTCATGCGCCAAACGCTCATCGTGATGAGCCGGCACATCGAAAACGACCAGAAAAACGAAATCTACCAGCACTACCAAAGCTTACCGCTAGCCTTCTACCGCCGCCACAGCACCGGCGACCTAATGTCGCGCATCAGTGAGGATGTGGGGCGGGTGCGCATGTACTTCGGGCCGGCCATCATGTATTTCATGCAGTTGGTGCTGCTATTCGTGCTCATCGTGCCACTCATGTTCATGGTGAACGTGAAGCTGACGATTTACACGCTGCTGCCGCTGCCCATCCTGAGCGTCAGCATTTTCTACGTCAACAACCTGATTGAGAAGAAGTCCGACGAAATCCAGCGCAGCCTCTCGGGCATGACCACGTTCGTACAGGAGGCGTTTTCGGGGATTCGGGTGCTGAAGTCGTTTGTGCGGGAGCAGGATTCGCACCAGCAGTTTGCGGTGGCTTCCAATGAGTACAAGGAGAAGTCGTTGAGTTTGAACTTCGTGAACTCGCTGTTTTTCCCGCTGATTATGTTTCTGGTTGGCCTCAGCACCATTGTTACGGTGTACGTGGGCGGGCAGGAGGTTATCCGGGGCACCATCACCACGGGTAGCATTGCCGAGTTCCTGATTTACGTGAACCTGCTCACCTGGCCCGTAACGGCGCTGGGCTGGACCAGTAGCCTCGTGCAGCGCGCCGAAGCCTCGCAGGCCCGCATCAACGAGTTCTTGGACCAGAAAACCGACATCGTTTCGCAGAAGAATATCGAGCAGGAAATGGCCGGCGACATTGTGTTCGACAACGTCTCGTTCACCTACCCCGATACCGGCATCCAAGCACTGAAAAACGTGAGCTTCCACATCCGGCCGGGCCAGACCTTGGCGGTTATCGGTAACACTGGCTCGGGCAAAAGCACCGTGGCCGTGCTGCTCTGCCGCCTCTTCGACGTGACGACCGGCACCATCCGCATCGACGGCGTGGACGTGCGCGACTATTCCCTGAACTCCCTGCGCGAGCAAATCGGGTACGTACCCCAGGACGTGTTCCTGTTCTCGGACTCCATCCGCAACAACATCAACTTCGGCCTCAACAACCCAACCGAGGAGCGGATGCAGCAAGCCGCTAAAGACGCCAACGTCTACGACAACATCATTCGCTTCCCGGAAGGCTTCGATACCAAGCTCGGCGAGCGGGGTATTACCCTCTCCGGCGGCCAGAAGCAGCGCGTCAGCATTGCCCGTGCCCTAGTGAAAGAGCCGAAAATTCTGATCCTCGACGACTCCCTCTCGGCCGTAGATACCAACACCGAAAACGCCATCCTCGACGCCTTGCAGCGCATCATGCACAACCGCACCAGCCTCATCATCTCACACCGCGTGAGTTCCGTGAAGCTAGCCGACGAAATCCTGGTGCTCGACGACGGCGTAATTGTGCAGCACGGCACCCACGAAGTGCTAATGCAGGACGCTGACGGGCTGTACCGCGCCCTCTACGAGCGGCAGCTGCAAAGCGAAGACGCCGCATAGACTGATAGCCTAGTGTTTTCCTTGAGTAGCTAGTTCGGGCATCTTGTTTCTACCTTGACCTGAACTTAGCTTACCTAATGCAAATAGTAGTTAGTAAAACACAAAACGCCCATCTGGCCTACCAGATGGGCGTTTTTATAATGCGTTAAAGCGTGGTTACTGTCCTACCATCACGCGCTTAATGCCACGCCGCTCACCCGAGGTACACTGCACGATATAGGCGCCAGGCGGCAGGTTACGAACATCGAGTACGGCCGTTTCCGAACTGCTGATTAAGTCGCGGGTGATAACCGGACGGCCATCAGGACCGTTGATTTCCACGCGAGTAGGATTCGGCGAGTTAGTGCGCACCGTGAGCCGGCCGGTTACAGGGTTGGCACTAGCCTGCACCTTCAGCAACGACGTATTCACAGCCGGCACCACCATTTTGTCGGTAACGAGGGCTACGGGGGCCACCGGCGCCGCAGAAGCAGCAGGCTTCGGAGTGGCAGTACCCGGCTTGGCCGATGGCACTCCGGGTTTGGCCACCGGTGTAGCTGGCTTAGCCGCCGTGGCTGGGGCGGGTTTCTTAGCGGCCGGCACCGCTGCTTTCACCGGAGCCTTAGCGGCGGGCTTGGGAGCAACTCCTTTGGTTTGGGCCTGCACAGGATTCAACAACCCCAAAGTAAAAAGCACAGCAACAAGAGAAAGTACAGATTTCATACGCATATCTATGACAACGTGAGCTACCCAGATTTCTTGTAAAATTACTCAAATATACGCCTCTAAAATCACAATTCATCAGAAAGTACTAATACCCAATATCTTCTACCGATTGTCATAATCACCGTTTGCTGCTATAAACGCAACCCAGTTGCAGTGCTAATTACGTGAGTCAACAAACCTGGCTCAGCGGGCAGTCTAAAGCTAGTACGGTATCTGTTTGGCTAGGAGAAGTTACTATCCCAAGAAGCTTAGCAGTATAGCTAGACCAGTGAGGCGACCGAAAGACGCAAGTAATCGAAGCCTGCATCTGCCCAACCCTATCTTGCCTTACCGACGCCTTTCAGCTGAAACCTATTCGCTGCTGATTAGGTAGCTACAAAATTCAATTGCTGGCAACTACACGCAGCATAAGTAATTCAATGAATATGGGGTAAAAGCCAAGACGCAGATAGTGAGACCAGTCGTGACGTAAAGGCAGGAAAAATCTGCGGAAAACTTGTTCCGTTAGCCATACAGCGGCACTAGGCAACCGAATTTTGTTGCCAATACATTGCGCAACATTCAATTTCTGGGTTACCTTTGTGCCATAATTCCTCGGGGTGTAGCGTAGCCTGGTATCGCGCCAGCATGGGGTGCTGGAGGTCGTAGGTTCGAATCCTGCCACTCCGACTGAAGAATTTATTGTCTGAAAAGCCTCTGGGAACCCCACCCAGAGGCTTTTTTTGGCTCTTTCCGTTCGGTTATTAGGTAAGTAAGGCCCCTTTCAGGGGTAGCGTAGCCCGGTAGCATGCGTCGTTGAGGACGAAGGTTCGAACCCTGCTACCCCAACTTTCTGCTAAGCCATAAAAAAACCGCTGAAC
This sequence comes from Hymenobacter norwichensis DSM 15439, assembly GCF_000420705.1. Lineage (GTDB taxonomy): Bacteria > Bacteroidota > Bacteroidia > Cytophagales > Hymenobacteraceae > Hymenobacter > Hymenobacter norwichensis. Next base: position 346,097 of record NZ_ATVL01000011.1, on the reverse strand, counting down.
CTTCGTTCAGCGGTTTTTTTATGGTGCTTTTTGGTGGCTGCCGCTAAAAATGCGCCAAACAGCAGTTTAGTGCAACGGTCGTTTTTTCACCATGCCGCCCTTGGTTTCGCGCACGCTATGCATCACTACGAAAGCCTGGGGGTCAATTTTTTCGATTTCAGTTTTCAGTTGCGTGACCTCTAGGCGGGTGGTTACGGTAAAGATGATGTCGATGGCGGCGCGCTGGTGGCCGTGCGAGCCGTAGCCGCGCTTGCCCGCGTAAACGGTGGCCCCACGACCGAGTTTCTCGGTTAACATCTGCCGGATTTGCTCGCTCTGCGCCGATACGATGGTTACACCGGTATATTCCTCAATGCCTTCGATAATGAAGTCGATAGTCTTGGCAGCCGACAGGTAAGCCAGGATAGAGTACAACGCGGTTTCGATGGATAGCAGGTAGGCCGCCGCGCCAAAGATCACCAAGTTGATGAGCAGAATTACATCGCCGACGGAGAGGGCCGTTTTCTTGCTCAGGTATACGGCCAGTACCTCCGTACCGTCGAGTACGGCACCGCCGCGCACCGTCAGGCCGATACCGGCCCCAAGAAAGAAACCGCCGAAAACAGCAATTAGCAGCTTGTCTTGGGTAAGCGTGGGAAACGATACCACCAGCAAGGCCAGAGCCAAGCCCATAATAGCCATCAGAGTTTTGAGGGCAAAGCCGCGGCCCATCTGGTAGTAGCCCAGCACCACAAACGGAATGTTGATAACCACAATCAGCAACGACAACGAAATACCTGTCAGTTGGCTGGTAAGCAATGAGATACCTGTTACCCCCCCATCAATAAACTCATTGGGCAGCAAGAACCCTTTCAAGCCAAGCGCCGCCGACATGATACCCAACACAATGAAAATTGCCTGGCGGATGTATTGGCCAAATTCCCGTTCATCGGACTTGGCTGGTTCGTCTACCGTAGCCGCAACGGCTGCAGTTGGCACTGGTGAAGAAGATAAAGTACTTGCGCCTACCATTTCTCGAAGGCGCTGAAGTATAGATTGTTGAAGAAGCATGAACACAGTGAGTTTGCTGCTTGCGCGGGTTTCAGCTACGCCGAATGGCTTGGCAGATAGGCAACAAGCAGCAGATTGTTAATAAGTAAGTAGGTGGTTTACCCGGCTTTCAGGGCTTTCATTACGACCCAATGATGCGCCGCAACAGTAGCTAAGGAGCGTTGGGCAATACAGCAACTAAAAACTGACGCTGCCGAAACAGGACTGGCAGCACCTCACCCCGCCAATCCAGACAGATGGGCCATATAAGCGCATTCGTAAGCTCCCAATTAAGCTGTGGTAGCAACGCTGTGCTTACTGGTAGCCAGCTGCCGGCATCCGCTTCGGCAGGAGCAATGGCTTCCCAACAGGTAGTGCGCTGCTCTATTAACTCAGTTGCGGGCGTTACACTAATGCGTGTGCTACCAGTTCGCTCAACAGCATTAATGCTAGCATACCGGATGATAGCCATTGCAGGCTTCAGCTCTATAACGCACAGCAGTGCCGCCAGCAGCCAACTAAGGCGCCAGTGCGACGATACAACTGAGGAAACAGAACGAGACATAGAGGAAAGGCTAGCGCAAAAATGGTAAAGCGCTGGTCTTTATTCAACGGGCTAGGCACTAGCCATGTTCCCGGCACCCTTACCAGACAGGTTTTACAGAGTGTTGCTGGACACGTAGCACTTCAGAGCATTCTGCTATTTTCAATCCTCAAACACCTTAAAATCATAATATTAAGCCAAAAATTAGCTACAACACACTATCTACTTTGTTAATATATAAGTATTGTGATTTATTTTTTTGAGCGGCTTGTTCATGCCCTAGCAACAGGCATTCATCCTTTACTTACTAAGTGTGTATCGAGTGACTTCTCAACTCACAGAGTGCCTTCTTACTTGGGCTTTGTTTGCTCACTAAGTCCGAGAAATATAGTAGCCGCTTTATTAATGCTTAAGACAAATTGCGCCCTGCTTCTATCGATACAGGAAAGGCCGACTTATAGGCTACTGCCTTTTATTGGTGGATGGATTCAGGAACGATGAATGCAACTATATATACTAATTAAGATGGTATTCATACTAAATATATTAGATTTGCGTATCCACTCTGCTTACGTCCTTTCTTCCAACGGCTATGAAAAAGGAACCTCAGTACACAGTTTGCTATCAGCTTACACTAGCTGAATTTGAAGACGGCTACATTGTGAATACCCACCAGGTGTGCCACTATCAGTTAAGCGAAACACCAGAACTGAACGAGGTATTCACTGACCTCTACGAGCAATTCCGAAGCCCGCATCTGCTGGGTCTGCAAATCACCTCCATCCGCTGCCAGCAAACTGCCCAGGATAACTTGCTGGTGTAACCTCTCGGCTCATAGGAGCTAAGGCTTTTTTATTGCGCGACTGAGCATATTTTCGATAAAATATATAAATCCGATTACCCTAATAATCCCGATGAATAGTGCGTTGGAGGCGTACTTTTCATCTTTTATCTACTCCTTTTATGTCAATCAAGAAATCGGTTTCAAGTATTCTGCTACTGGGCACCGCAATAGGCACGGCGCAGGCTCAAACAGAAGCAGGCAAGTTGCTCGTGAGTGGACAGGTGAATTATTATCAATCGAAGGGCGAGTCTACATCTACCACCCCTTCTGGTTCTGTGGCCAACGTTCAGCAGGATTCCAAGCAGTCCAGCTTCAATTTTGCGCCCCAAATTGGCTTCTTTGTAGCTGACAACCTGGCTCTTGGCATCCGTGGCAGCGTAGGTTCAGGTAAGAACATAGAAACCAGAAATGACAATGGTAGTCCCAACACTTATCATCGTAATGACAGAACAAAAGGCGCAACGATAGGCCCCTTTGTGCGCTACTATAAAATGCTGGGTGAAAGAGTAGCTTTCTATGGTCAATTGGCTGGAGGATACCAGCGCCAAATCCAGAATAACAGCAGTTATTATTCAGGAATCAATAATGAAGAGTATTATAGTTCCGAGGCAAAATCGACTGGTGGTTTTGCTACATTATCCCCCGGCTTTGTATTCTTTCCCACCCCCAAACTTGGGTTAGAGCTTACGGTAGGTGGCTTATCGTATACTGCATCTAAATCGGAAAGCACGTTTCAAAGCAATCAGTCCTATCAAACTAATTACGAAGGCACTAGCAGCAGTTTCGGGGCTAATTTTGGGCTGCAATACCTAGCTGTAGGCGCATCGTTCCACCTAGGAAACTAGCTTCCCTGCTACCTAAGCAAATGGGCTCCTTCGCACAGTGCGAAGGAGCCCGTTTCATATTAGGCTTAACTGAATCTACTTCACCACAGCCCACACTTCCACGGGGCCGGTAGTTGGAAACCGCTCCAGGTAGATATTCTGCAAGGTTAGGCTTTGCTCCTTAGCCGTTGATTTGATACCGGTATAGAGCTTGCCGGGGGCTACCAAGTAACTGGCTTCGATGGCGGAGTGCAACACCCGCTGCCCGGCCGGAAACACCCGGTACCGGTAGCCGGCTGGCAGCTTCTGCGAGGTAGTATCATCCACAATCAGCCCCACAAATACCCTAGCCGCTTCGCTGGATGAGGCAGGGTCGTTGTAGAAGATGTTGCCGAACGTGCCGTTGATCTTGCCCGACGTACGAATTTCGTAGGCCTCACGGGTTAGGTCACCGAAGGCTTCACTGCCGGCCGGGCCCTCAAAGTATTTGCCGGCTACAAAAACCGGCTGCGCGGTGGTTTCCAGCTTCACGTCGGCCGTTTTGAAGCCGCCCAGCACATAGTAGGCCACGCCAACTGCCACGATGAGCAGCAGGGAAAGGATAAGAAAAATACGGTTCATGAAGTAGTTGCTTTGGGGCTGCAAAGGTGCAGCAGGAAAGCCGAAGAATGACAGGAAGGCAAGCAAGAAGTAGCACACATGTGCCATAACCTGCCAGTAGCGCTGCTTGTGCTTATGCCTTCAGCACGTCGCGGTACTGCATCTGGTAGAGTTGGGCGTAGTATCCGCTCTGGCGCAGCAACTCCTCGTGGCGGCCCGATTCTTTGATTTCGCCGTGGTCCATTACAATGATGCGGTCGGCTTTTTGGATGGTGCTGAGGCGGTGAGCAATAACCAGCGAGGTCCGGCCCTGCATCAGCTTCTCGATAGCCGCCTGAATCAGCTCCTCGGTTTCCGAGTCAACCGAGGAAGTGGCCTCATCCAACACAATAATCGTGGGCTGGTACACCATAGCCCGCACGAAACTAATGAGCTGCCGCTGCCCTACCGAAAGCGTGGCACCGCGCTCCATTACAGGATAATCGAGGGAGCCGGGCAGCCGCTCGATGAACCGTCGCGCTCCTACCAAGTCGGCAGCTTCCCAGATTTGCTCGTCGGTAATGTCCTGGCTGCCTAGCGTGATATTGTCACGAATGGTACCCGCAAACAGGAACACATCCTGCAACACTACGCCAATATGGCGGCGCAAAGCACTTAGGTCGTAGTCCTGCAAGTCGTGACCATCTACTTTGATATGGCCTTTATTGATGTCGTAGAAGCGGCTGAGCAGGTTGATGATGCTGGTTTTGCCGGCGCCGGTAGCGCCCACAAACGCTATGGTCTGGCCGGGCTCCACCTTGAAACTGATGTCGCGCAGTACGTACTCTTCTTCATTGTAAGCAAACCACACCTTGTCGAACTCCACCTCGCCGCGTAACGTGGCCGGGGCTAAGGTGCCGTTGTCGGGAATGAAATCCTGGCTGTCGAGTAATTTCAGTAGCCGCTCGGTGCTTACCAAGCCAAGTTGTAAGGTGTTAAACCGGTCGGCAATCTGGCGGATGGGGCGGAAAAACAACGCGTTGTACATGATGAAGGCAATGAGGGCGCCCTTGGAAATGGTGCCCTCAATCTGACCTTGGGCGGCGTACCACACCAGCAACCCCACCCCCACGGCACCCAGCACTTCGGCCACCGGGAAATAGATGGAGTAGTACAGCACTGAGCGGATATTGGCACGGGTGTGCTCCTGGTTCAGGGCCTGAAACTTGCGGTACTCACGCTCCTCGTTGTTGAAAATCTGCACCACGTTCATGCCCGTCAGGTGCTCTTGCACGAAGGCATTGAGGCTAGCTACGGCCGTGCGCACCTCCTGAAACGACTTCTTCACCTTCTCCTTAAACACGTAGGTGCTAAACAGCAGCGGCGGAATTACCGATAAGCTCACCAAGGTCAGCCGCCAGTCGATGTAGAACATGAAGCCCATGATGAAGACCAGCTGCAAAATGTCTCCCAGCATAGCCGCTAGCCCTTCACTAAACACATCCGACAGGGTTTCCACGTCGGAAATGTTGCGGGTGGTAAGCACGCCGATAGGAGTCCGGTCGAAGAACTTGAGGCGCAGGTTGAGGATGTGCTTGTACAGATCCACCCGAATGTCGCGCACGATGTACTGGCCGAGCCAGCCACCGAAGTAAGTTTGCAGGTAACTCACGAAGGAGTTGGCCACCAGCAGCACCAGCAGCAGCCCAAACATCTTGTTGAGCCCGAGCCAGTCGTTTTCCTCAATGGTGACGTCCACCATGCGCTGGATGAGGAATGGCCGGAGCGTACCGAGCACCGCCGCCGCCAGCGTCAGGAAAACCAGCAGGTAGAAGATGCGCCGGTAAGGCCGCACGTACACCATCAGCCGGCGCAGCACCTGCCAATCGAAGATATTGCCGGATTTGGCAGAAGCGGTAGTTGGTTCCAAAATAGAAAGGTATTGAGTGCTAGTAACCAGGCACACCGGCCGGAAGTTGCAGAGCGGTTTTCGGCAGCACTATACTTCAGAGCCAGCGGAGTTTACTTCCCTACAAAGTACGGCAAACCTGGCGGCAGTAGTTCGGGGGGCACCACATCGGGCATGTACTCTACGCGGCTCAGGTAGAGGCCTTGGGCCGGCGCCGCGCTACTGGCATCTACCCGGCGCTGGGCGTGCAGAATCTGCTGAAACTGCGCGGGTGTAATCTTGCCCCGACCCACGGTGAGCAGGGTGCCTACCACCAGCCGCACCATGCCCCGCACAAACCGGTTAGCCCGGATCCGGAACATCAGCCCGCCGGGCATTACGTGCCAGCTGGCCTCATACACCACGCACACATAGTGGTTTTCGCCGCCTTTCACTTTAGAGAAGGCCGTGAAGTCGCGGGAGCCGAGCAGGGTGGCGGCGGCCTGGTTCATGGCCTCCACATCGGGCGCGCGGTCCAAGTACAAGGCTCGCCCTACGCTAAACGGGTCGGGTACGAGGCGCACGTAGTATTCGTAGGTGCGGGCATCGGCTGAGAACCGGGCGTGGGCGTTATCGGGTACCGGATGCAAGGCATAGGCGGCAATATCGGGCGGGAAAGCGCGGTTGAAGCGGTACAGCGCCGTTTCCAGATCCAGCGTTTCCGGAAATTCAGCCTCGAAGTGCGCTACCTGGTGGCTGGCGTGCACGCCTGTATCGGTACGGCCACTACCCAGCGAGTACACTGGCTGCCGCAGCACCTGCGAGAGGCACCGGTCTAACTCCTGCTGCACCGTGAGCGTGTTGGGCTGCACCTGCCAGCCGTGGTAGCGGGTGCCATCGTAGGCTAAGTGAAGGAAGTAGCGCAAACTTGACAATGGGTGAATGAGTGAATAGATGAATGGATGAAGTGAAGTAACGACAAAACAGGAAAGGCGAGCTTATCCTAACGTAGGTCACTCCATCCACTTATTCACCCATTGATTTTAGCGTACAGCCGCGAATCAAACATCTGGTTGTGCTTGACAATGCTTTTGCGCAGCACGGCTTCCAGCTCAAACCCAGCTTTTTCCAGCACCCGTGCCGAGGCAAGGTTGGTTTCGAACACCACGGCGTAGAGCCGGCACACGTCGAAATGGGCGAATACGTATTCTGCTACCCGCTGTACGGCGGCGGTGGTTAAGCCCCGCCCCCAGTATGGCTGCCCGAGCCAATACCCGATTTCGGCGGAGCGGCGGCGCACATCCGTTTTAAAATGTACGCCCACGCTACCCACTGCCTTACCTTCTACCTCAAACGCCAGATGCAGGTCGCGCTGCTGGTCGGCCATCAGGCAAAGATAGAATTCAGCGTCCTGCTGGGTGTACGGGTACGGAAACGTGTCGCGCAGATTTTCGGCAATGCGCGGGTCGTTGGCATACTCTACTAGCGCCGGCGCATCGGCAAACGACCAGGGTCGCAGCCGGACTCCGGGTAGCGGTAGTTCCAGCGTAGGCGTAAGCAGCGGGTCGGTCATAGACTGTTCGTTTTTCGTGGTTGGTTTTTCGTAGTTCCTCAGCAGAAGCTTGTGTCAAGACGAACCACGAAAAACCAACCACAAAAAACGAGTTATGCTTTCTCGTAGACGATGGCCGCGCCTTGGCCCACGCCCACGCACATAGTTACGAGGCCGTAGCGGACATCCTGGCGGCGCTGCATTTCGTGCAGCAGCGTAGCCGTGAGGCGCGAACCGCTAGTGCCCAGTGGGTGCCCGATGGCAATGGCGCCCCCGTTCACGTTCACGATTTCCGGGTTCAGGCCCAATTCACGGATACAGGCAATGCTTTGCGCGGCAAACGCCTCGTTCAGCTCAATCAGCCCGATATCGTTCAGCGTTAAGCCCGTGCGTTGTAGTACCTTTTGGGTGGCGGGCACCGGCCCTAAGCCCATGTATGCTGGGTCAACGCCCGCGAAGGCCGAACCTACTACCCGGGCCAACGGCTTTAGGTTGTAGCGCTTCACGGCCTCTTCGCTCACCACCATTACGGCGGCGGCGCCATCATTAATGCCAGCGGAGTTACCGGCCGTTACGGTGCCATCTACGGGCTGGAAAGCGGGTTTCAGCGTGCCTAGCTTCTCGATGGTGCTCAGACGCGGCGGCTCGTCGGTATCAAACAGCGCGGCATCTCCTTTGGGGGCGGCCACAAATACCGGCACGATTTCCTTACGGAACCGACCCTTCTCGGCGGCCCGGTGGTAGCGGCGCTGTGACTCAAACGCAAACTCGTCCTGCTCGCGCCGGGTGATGCCATACTTGCGCGCTACGTTTTCGGCGGTTTCGCCCATAGCGTACGGGTGGTGCATCTTGCTAAGCTTGGGATTGGTGAAGCGCCAGCCCAACGTGGTGTCGTGGGCCGTCAGCTCCCGCCCGAAAGCCGTTTCCGACTTCGCCATCACAAACGGCGCGCGGGTCATGCTTTCCGAACCACCCGCCAGATATACGTCGCCTTCACCCGCCATTACGGCACGGGAAGCATCGGTAATGCTCTGTAAGCCAGAAGCACATAGGCGGTTTACGGTTACGCCGGGCACCGTAATGGGTAGGCCCGCCAGCAGCGCAGCCATGCGGGCTACGTTGCGGTTGTCTTCGCCAGCTTGGTTGGCGGCGCCCATTATTACATCTTCAATTGCCGCCTTATCCACGCTGGGGTTGCGGCGCATCAGTTCGCGCAGTACGTGCGCAGCTAGGTCATCGGGACGGACGCTGTGGAGGGCACCCCCAAATTTGCCGATGGGAGTCCGAACGGCGTCAACTATATAAGCAGTGGGCATTGTCTGATTTGAATGCGTTTTTCCAGTTGATGTTGGCTACTTTTGCCGGCCCGGCTTTCCTGCCAGGCCCCATCATTACCTGAACACAAAGATGATACAAAGAATCCAAAGCGTATTCCTGCTTTTACTGGCCCTGTGCATGATTGCCGTGGTTTTCCTCCCCATCTGGCACAAAGCCGACCCCATAACCGGCCAGGAGTTGACCCTAACGGCCACTGGCTTTGCCTATAACAAGGCCGGCACCGGCCTAGCCGCTCCCGGCAACGTGTGGCTGATTGCAGCGTTTGCAGCCGCCTCGGCCGCCTTAGCCTTGTTTGAAATCTTCCAGTTTCGGAACAGGTTTTTGCAGCTCAAGCTGGGCATGCTCAATTTGCTGTTGATTCTATGCACCATTGGGGCCGGGTTCTACTTCTCGAACCTAGGTGAGCAGATGCTAAACGTGAAAATTCTGGGCGACTACCAGGCTGGGTTCTATCTGCCTACGCTGGCACTACTCCTCAACGTGCTGGCCAACCGCTTCATCCGCCGCGACGAGCAGCTAGTCCGCAGCATGGACCGGCTGCGGTAAGTAGTAGCTACTGAAACAAGAATTGGAAGTGTAAAACAGAAGCGCCGCTTGGTTCTACCAAGCGGCGCTTCTGTTTTTAAGTCTTAGTCTTACTACGTACTGCCCTTTCAGCGCTGTTGCGCGAGGTAATCTTGAAACTCCCGGGCCGAAGCGGAGAACGTGAAACCATCGTTGAGGCGGTACAGGTTCTGGCGGTCGGCTACGCGGGGTACACCGTATTTAGCCAACTCCATTTTCGCACTCTCGAAGCTTAGCTCTTTCATCAACCGGGTTAGGTCTTCGGCCCGGATGGCCGTTTCGCTGAGTGCCTGCTGGGCCATTGGCATCCGGTCTTTATCGAACGACTGTCGATGCATGGCTGCTACCAACCCATCCACATCCTGCGCCGATAGTACACGGTTGTAGCTCGCACCACTGCCCGGGTAGCCGTTGCCATTGCTGTAGCCGCCGCTGGGGTAGTTGCCACCGTTGTTATTGGGGGTAGGGTAGCCGTTATTGCTGCCGTTAGGGTAGTTGCCATTCGGATAGCCGCCGCGGGTGTCTTCATTGCTTGGGTCAATGGGTTGGTTGCGGTGCACGTCGCCATCCTCGTAGTAATAATCGTCGTTACCGTTCTGGTAGCCGCCCTGCCCGCCACGGGGTGGCGGACCGTAGCCCCGCAGGGGCACTGCCGCCACTTTGCGCAGCTCAGGTGCAAAGCCCGGCCGAGTCAGCAGCACGTAACTGGTTTCCAAACCTGCATCCAGAAACACTCGGGTGCGGTAGTTGATGGAGCGGCCGTACCCAACCGGAATGGCGAAGTCCACCCAATGCACGCCCGGCACAAGTCGGTCGAGGTGAACCTGGCGGGCACCGCCCCGGGTAAGGGCGCGGCCATCGAAACGGAGGTTGAACAGGGTGCCGCGCTCCGACGTGAAGTTCACGTTGGCCGGAGCGGCTTGGAGTTGTGCTGCCGCTAGCAAAAGCAGGCCGAAGCAGAAGAGTAGCGCCTTTTTCATGGCAGTGGTAGGTTGCTGGAAGCAATTCGTTTGCGTCCGTATTTCTGTCATTTCCAAGGATTGTGCCACTTACGAGAAACCAGGCTCACAGCTGAATAAACTGTACCTTTTGCGGCTGTTACACCCCTTACCAGCATCCGTAAGGCAATGAAGCGTAGAATGAATAGAAAAGAGCCCCCGCACCTTTCAGTACGGGGGCTCTTTTCTATTCAGAGGAAATTCAGAACTGCTTACTCAGCAATTTTGGTCACTTTGAATTCCGTGCGACGGTTGCGCTGGAATTCATCCTCGGTCTTGGCATTCTTGATTTCCGGACGAGCCTCGCCGTAGCCCTTAGCCGTGATGCGGCTCTTGTCAACACCCTTGGAAATGATGTAGTCTACGGCCGACTGCGCACGTTTCTGCGACAGAGTCTGGTTGTAGGCATCCTTACCGCGAGAGTCGGTGTGCGAGCTGAGTTCGATGGTGATTTTCGGGTTGTCATTCAGCGTTTCTACCAGCTTGTCCAGCTCGGCAGCAGCATCCGGACGGATATCCGCCTTGTCGTAGTCGTAGAGGATGTTTTCTACGCGAATAGCCACGTTTTTAACGATTTTGGTCAGCGTCAGCGTCACCGGGATGCTCACGTCGTTCATTTCGTTCGGCAGCTGATCCTGGGAAGGCTTGCGGCCTACGGTGCTCACAGCGCTACGAGCAGTGAAATAACCAGGGCGGTCGGCTACTACGGCGTAGCTAGCCGCAGCGGAGTCGAGCTTGATGCTGAATTTGCCATCAGCGCCAGTGGTTACTTCCTGAATTTTCTTGCCGTCGCGGCCAATCAGCTCCACTGTTTCGCCGGATACTGGCGTGGTAGTGCCGGTTTTGGCGTCGCGCTCCACCAGCGTACCGTCCGCAATGAACGTTACCAGCTTCAGCGGCTTCTTACGGAACATGTAGAGGTCATCGGAACCCTTGCCGCCTGCGCGGTTCGAGGAGAAAACGCCCATGTCCTTCGTAGCGAAGTAAGGAGCGAAGTCGTCGCCGTTGCTGTTTACCGGGGCACCCAGGTTTACTACCTTGCCCTTGTCCACCATGAAGATGTCGAGCTTACCCAAGCCAGGCTGTCCATCCGAAGAGAAGTACAGCGTGTTGTCGGGAGCTACAGCGGGGAAGTTGTCGTTGCCAGCCGTGTTGATCTGGTCACCCAGGTTTTCGGCAGGCGAGAAACGGCCGTTCGGGCCGAGGGTAGCCTTGTAGATGTCGTTGCCACCGAGGCCACCTTTGCGGCTGGAAGCGAAGTACAATGTCTGGCCGTCGGGAGCAAAAGCTGGCGCGAAATCGTCAGCCGACCGGTCGTTGATGTTAGCTAGTACTGGCTCACTCCAAGCGCCGTTTTTGTTGTACGAAATCCAGAGGTCCACGCTCAGCAGGCCCTTTTTCGAGCCGTCGTTGGAACGGGCGAATACCATCGTTTTGCCGTCGGGCGTATACGTGGCGCTGGCTTCGTGCTTGTTTTCGGTGTTGAACAAAGGCTCCAGCTTACGCACCGTGCCGCCCGTCATTTTATCGGCATCGTCGAACTTCACAGCGTACAAGTCGCTGAAATTCTCACCGTTGCCTGGAAACTTCTTGCCTTCGCGGCCGGAAGCAAACACCAACTCTTTGGTGTCGGGTACTAGGGTCGAGCCGTACTCAGCGGCAGGCGTGTTCACCTGGTCGAGGGCAGTTACCTCGTTGTTGGAACGCATGGCTACAATGGTGTTGGCCATCTTCGCGTTCTTGGATTCCATTTCGGCACGAGCAGCCAGGGTGCGGCCGGCACTGTTTTGCACGTAAGCATCGAATTGCTGGGCGGCTTCATCGAACTTACCATTGGCTTTCAGGGCCTGGCCGTAGTAGAACACTGCATCGGGAGCTTTAGCACCTCCATCAATTGCGGCTTTGTAGTAGCTCTCGGCCTGCTCGATACGGTTGGAGCGACGATAGGCCTCCGCAATGCCATAGTTCGACATAGCGGTATTTTTTCCCTTAGCTACGTCTGCTTTGTAGAGCTCTATTGCAGTTTCGTATTCGCCTCGGGTAAAGCGCTTGTCTGCTTTACTCAAGCCGCCGGTCGTTGCGCACCCGCTCAATAAGGCAGTTGAACTGGCAGCAACGCATACTAGTAGTAGTTTCTTCATAGGTGGTGAAGGGTGGAAGTGAAAGCTAGGCATCGTGAAAGGAGGCCATTCAAGGCCTAATAATACTAAGTTTGAACAGGATAATAGTTTGGAAAGCAAAATTTTTCCTCGGCTTAGTGAAAGTATCGAGCCAACCAGGTACGGCTAGCCGCCGTAGGAAACGAGTTTTGTAAACCGTCTTTTCGGGCCACGGTAGCATCGAAATAGGGCGTATCGGAAACCAGCTGACCCGCGGCTACAGCAGCTTTCAACTCCCGCCGGTCTAGCAGTTCCACCTGCCCATCTACCAAGAAAGCTAGGCGCGACTTTTCCAGCAACGACACGTTCAGCGCATCTTCTACTGCCCGCACAAACCGCACTGAGGCATCAATGGAACAGCCACTGGCATCGGCCACTGCCTCATCTAGCCCGATAACCAGAAACTGGTGATGCAGAATCTCGGCGGAAGCCTGCAACGACCGGCCGTGGCTGGTCCACTCGGTAGCAAAGTGCTGCAAAGCGGGCTGCACGGTGGCTATTTCGGCCTCAGTTAGAGGCCGGTCGGCCTGATAAATCCAGATGCGGGCTGAGTTGGGGAGCTGATTGAAAGGAACGTACATGACAGATACTAGAATGCTGGAGAATCTGCTTGGTCTAGCAGTAACGACTAAGCAGGATGATTTATTTTCTTACAAAAGAACAACCCCGCCGGTAAGTTCCGACGGGGTTGCCTGATTTAAACGATAGAAAATCTGCTATTTACTGTACAGAGGCAGCTAGTAAGGGTTGCTTATGCGTTCAGCCCTTCGGCAGAGGCCACTAACTCGGCTAGGTCAAAGACTTGCACGTTGTTTTCGCGCTCTTTATTTTTCACACCGTCGCTCATCATAGTCATGCAGAAAGGGCAACCTACCGCAATAATGCTGCCTTGGCTATTGGCCTTCGGGGCGGGCGTTGCGCCTTGGTTGCCACTTTCCACCCCGTAGAGGCTGGCCAGCGCAGCGGCGTTGCCGTCTAGCGTAGCTAAGGCTTCTTCGGTGCGCTCAATGTTCACGTCCTTCTTGCCGGGCTCGGGCTCTTTCCACATTTGGGCACCGCCCGCGCCGCAACACAGGCCGTTGGCTTTGCTACGTTTCATTTCCACAAGGTCGGCGTCCAGGGCCTCCAGCACCGCGCGCGGAGCTTCGTAGATGTCATTGGCGCGGCCCAAGTAGCAGGAATCATGGAATGTGATGCGGCGGCCTTTGTACGATTCACCGCCTTCCACTTTCACCCGGCCTTCGTTGATGAGCTGCTGCAAAAAGGAGCTGTGGTGCAGCACTTCGTATTCGCCGCCCAGCGCCGGATACTCGTTTTTGATGGTATTGAAGCAGTGCGGGCAGGCTGTTACCACCTTCTTGATGCCATAGCCATTAAGGGTAGCAATGTTGGTAGCCGCCTGCATCTGAAACAGAAACTCGTTGCCCGCACGCTTAGCTGGGTCGCCGGTGCAGGATTCTTCCATACCCAGTACAGCGTATTTCACGCCTACGTGCTCCAAAATCCGCACAAAGGCGCGAGTCACCCGCTTATACCGGTCGTCGAAAGCGCCGGCGCAGCCCACCCAAAACAGAATTTCAGGCGTCTCGCCTTGGGCAGCGAGGTCGGCCATCAGCGGAACGGTTATTTGTCGTTTTTCCATGGAAAAGCTAGGAGTTAGAAGCTAGGAGCCCGAATGGCTACCACCAGCTTTGAGACGATTTATTACGAAAGAAGTAAGTACTATAAGCCATTGACTGGAAGCAATAACGAATTCTAGCCCCTAGCTTCTAACCACTGTTTCCTTGTCTGCCACGTACAGATCGTCGGCCCAGTTGAACCGGTCGGAGGGCGAGAAGGCCCAAGGAGCGCCGTTGTTTTCAATGTTGCTGAACATGACGTTCAACGAATTGGGCGCCGCCGATTCCTCCAGTACCAGAAAACGGCGCATCTCAATAATGCTTTCCAGCGGATTGATGTTCACAGGGCAGGCTTCCACGCAGGCATTGCAAGTAGTGCAAGCCCACAGTTCCTCGGGCGTCACGTAGCCGCGCAGCAGCGTGTGGTTTTCCTTATCGAGCGTTTCCTGAGGGTCGTGCTTGGCTTCCGCACCGTAGAGGCTAGGGTTGAAAATCAGCGGCGAGTTGTACTTCTCTTCCACCCGGTCGCGGGTGTCCATGATGATTTTGCGCGGGGAGAGCAGCTTACCAGTGATGTTGGCGGGGCAAACCGAAGTGCAGCGCCCACACTCAGTGCAGGAATAAGCATTCAACAGGTTGGTCCAAGCCAAATCATCCACATCCTTGGCCCCGAAAGGTGTGGGCGCCAGCACCGAACCATCGGGAGCGGTGGGCGGCGCGGGTACTTGGTAGCTGGGGTCCATCATGGCTTTCACCTCGTGAGTAATGCTCTCCACATTGGAAAACTGCCCCTGGGGCACCAGTCGGGAGTAGTATACATTCGGGAAAGCCATGATGATGTGGAAGTGCTTGGAGCTAGGCAGGTAGTTCAGAAAGCACAGAATGCCCACAATATGCGCCCACCAGCCCACACGCTCCAGCACATGCAGCGCAGCTTCGTTGCTTGGAAATAAGCCTGTCAGCAGGTTGCTGATGGGGAAGGTACCCGGCATATCCACGCCCCGAAGTTGGTGCAGCTTGAGGTCAGCGGTGTTCATGGTGAATAAAGCCACCATCAGAACTACCTCTACATAGAGGATGATATTGGCGTCGAGTTTGGGCCACATGCGTAGCTCCGGACCTTGGAAGCGGCGCACAGGTGGCTTGCGGTTACGCCGCCACCAGAACGCCACTACCGCTACAATCACCAAAGCACCCAGAATTTCGTTGGTGGCCATCAGCACGTCGTAGAGCGGCCCGAGGAATTGCAAGAACCGGTGCGTACCGAACAGGCCGTCCACCATAATCTCAATTACCTCTACATTTATCACCAGAAACCCCACGTACACAATCAGATGCAGGAAAGCCGGCGTGAGGCGCTTGAACATTTTGGATTGCCCGAAAGCCACGAGCAACGTTTTGTTGAGCCGCTCACTCACGTTGCCACTCATGTCCCGGTCGCGCCCAACGAGTATGTTTGCGCGGATTTTCCGGGCCTGCCAGGCAAACAGGCCAAAGCCCGCTATTGCGACCAGCAGGAAAAGAAAGTTTTGGATGGAGAAATGCACGGAAGGGAAGTTGAGTTGGGGTTCAGGCCGAAATATACTCGGTATGCATAACAAATTACAGCTTTCGCCAGAGAAAGATTTTTTAAATAAGTGTTGCAGGTTGATTTTGGTTTACTACTTTTGTGCTCCTCAACGGCTAAAACGCCACTGAGGATACCAAGAGCTGGTAATGTAGCTCAGTTGGTAGAGCACAGCACTGAAAATGCTGGTGTCGTTGGTTCGATTCCAACCATTACCACGAAAAGCCTCTCAGATTATTCTGAGAGGCTTTTTTGTTGGTTTTCAGTTGCTGCAGCCTTTCCATGGCCAGTTCGCAAACTAAACAACAGCTCCCTTCCGCGCGTACGCAGTGCCGGGTTTGCCTATTCAGCACCCGACTTCATTACATGCGTGTTTTTCCCTTTTGGGCTGGCGTTATCCTTTTGTTAGCCAGCTTTTTCCCGCAAAGTGCAGCGGGCTATTCCGTGCTTACGCACCAAGCCATCATCGACTCTGCCTGGCGGCGCAACCTAATACCTCTGCTGGAAAAGCGCTACCCCGGCGCTACGCGAGACGAGCTGATTGCAGCCAAATCATACGCCTACGGCGGCTCTATTATTCAGGACATCGGCTATTACCCGTTTGGCTCCAGCCTATTTTCCAACCTTACGCATTACGTCCGTAGTGGCGACTTCGTAGAGAACATCCTGGCTGAAGCCAACGACCGGAACGAGTACGCCTTTGCCTTAGGTGCTCTTTCGCACTACGTGGCTGATATACGGGGACATTCCGAGGGCACGAACTTGGCTATGCCGTCAGTTTATCCGGAACTGCGCACGAAGTTTGGCAACCGTATTACGTACGAAGAAGCTCCCGTGCAACACAACCAACTGGAGTTTGCCTTCGATGTGGTACAGTTGGCCGCCGGGCGCTACCGTTCCGATGGCTACCACGATTTCATTGGCTTTCAGGTAGATAAAGATCTACTGGAGCGGGCTTTCCAGCGAACCTACGGCCTGGATCTGGGGCAGATTGTGTTCAACGTGGACCTGAGCGTTAGTGCCTACCGCTTTTCCGTGATGCAACTTATCCCAACGGCCTCCCGGGCGGCTTGGCATGCCAACCGCAGGGAAATCAAAAAACTTGATGCCCGAGCCCGCCGCCGCGACTATGTGTATCGGATCAGTCCGCAACGGTACCGTAAGGAGTTTGGTACGGCTCGCTTCGACAAGCCCGGCTTTGGGTCTAAGGTGATGTCGAAGGCGGTGAGTGTGCTGCCTAAGGCTGGCCCCTTGAAGCCGTTTGCGTTCAAGCTCCCAACCCCTGAAGCCCAGAAGTTTTTCAAGCAGAGCTTCCAGCGGGTACTCAACGACTACGGTACCATCCTGAAGAAAACCAGCCAGTCAGCCACCGGCAATCCGCCGCCCCTGCCCAACTATGACTTTGACACCGGCCTCGATACCAAACTCGGGGAGTATGCCCTAGCCGACGAGACGTACGGTGAACTGGTGCGCAAGCTTCACGAAAAGCAATTTCCGGGCATGACACCCACATTGCAGAAGAGCATCCTGAGCTTCTTCACCGACAGCCCACCCAAGCAGCCTATCGACCAGGACGAGAAAAAGGCGGCCACCATCCGCCAGACCCAGGAAGCTCTGAAGGAATTGCGGGCTTGGCAGGCCCCAGCCGAAGCTACGCCATAAGGCAAGTGGCCAGGAAAACTGCTTTCAAGTTGACAGCAAAAAAGAAAAGGGCGTTTCCGGATTGGAAACGCCCTTTTAGGTAGCGGGGACTGGACTCGAACCAGTGACCTTTGGGTTATGAGCCCAACGAGCTACCAACTGCTCCACCCCGCACTGTTTGGTTCTGCAAATGTACGAGCCTTTCTGACAAAAGCCATACCACCGCATAAAATAAGCTATTCACATCGCTTTGTTGCTGATAGTCAGCGGCTTTTTTTTCGACTTGACAGGCAAGCGTGCTCCTAAAAGTTCGCCTTGTGCTAAAAACGGCTGGTGATACCGAAGTGAATCTTGCCGGAGTTGAGAGCCAGTTTCTGCTGATTGTCGCGGCCGAGGGCGTACACGAATTGAAACTGGCCGGCCCCAGTGCGGAAGCTGAGCCCCGCGCCAACCCCTGTGGGAGAGTTTTCGCCGACCTGCGTGAGGATGTCTTGACGCAGGTAGCCTTGGTCCACGAAGGCAAAAACGTAGGCATCGGGCCCCGTGAACTGCCGGAACTCGGCAGTGCCAACAGCATACTGGCTGGCGTAGAAATTCAGCTCGTTGAAGCCTCGCAACGTAGCCAAGCCGCCTACCCGAAACAGGTCGTTGAGGAACAGACGCCGGTTGAAGAGGGCTTCCCCACGCAGGCGCGTCAGCAGCACCCCCCCACGCCCGATACGGGTGTAGCGCTCCAAGCGGGTGCTAGCGCTGACCTGCGTGGTGCGGAGCGGCAGGTCCTGGTACAGTTCTGCTTTCAGTTGCGAATTTCGACTGATGATTTTGCTACCTACCGAAGCCTGCCCGTTGGCCAGTATTCCTTGGCGCGGGAAATACGCATCGTCGAGGGTGGTCCAAGTGTAGTCGAGGCCGTAGGAGGTGAAGCGGGTATCAAGGTTGGCGGGCAGGGCGGTAGCCTGGCTATCGACGGCCAGCAGGCGGGAGCTACGCCACTCCGTGAAGAAGCTGACGCGGCCAGCCCGCGCCGTGGGGTAAGTGAGCTGAAGACGGGGCCGAAGCGTCTGGAAGGCATTCACCGGGTCGGACTGGCGGTAGAGGTTGAAGCTGCCTCCCAGCTCCAGAGGCGTGCCAAAAAACGTGGGGTGCGTGTACTGAGCGTCGAGCTGCTGCGAGTTCAAATCCACTTTGCGCCATTGCAACCCTAAGCCCTTGCCACCACCTTTGATGTTGCGCAACGCAATGGTTACGTCGCCGGTAACCTGCACGCGCTTTTGCCCGATGCCGGGCGTGGGATTGGGCAGAATGCCCACAATGGCATCAAACTGGTTGGCGGTGCGGTCTTCGAGCAGCAGATACACCCGCGCCCGACCTTTGGCAAAACGCACCTCGGGCTCGGCTTTGAGTTGCAGGTAGGGTAGCTGGCGCAGGCGGCGGGCGGCTTCCTCCACTCGCTGCTGGCTGAACGACTGCTCAGGAAAGAGCTGTAAATATTTGGTTAGAAACCGTTTGCGGACCTTCGTGCTACCGACAATTTGCAACGAGTCGAACACGATGAGCGGGCCCCGTTCCAGCAGCACCCGGCCTTCGATATCAGCACCGCGCAACTGCGCCGAATCCAGCCGGACGATGGCGAATGGGAAGCCCTGGTTTTCAGCTTCCCCCAAAATACGCTCCTGTAAGCGGCTCCACTCCTGCGGCTGAAACGGCTGGCCGCGGTAGAGTTTTTCGCGGTAGCCAGCGCGAGTCAGCAGGCCGTCGCCCAGGTTGCCGTTGCGTAACCGGGCCCACCGAAACTTCTCCCCCACGTAGAGCTGCACCCTTACCGTGTCGTGGCGCCAGCGCATTTCGTCGGCGGAGGCGGTAAGGTAGGATTCGCCCTGCAAGGCCAGCACCAACTCCCGCACCTCCCGCAGCACGGTCAACGAATCGGCCAGACTGGTTTTCACGCGGTAGTGTCGCAACAGCGGCTGGTCGGCGGCTTCGGTTTGCAGTATCAGTGTGCGCGGACGACGAACGGGCAGTGGGCGTCCAGGGGCAGGTCGTGGCACGGCTAACCGTCCAGAATCAGCCGAGGTGCGGGCACGGCTGGAATCGGGTACGGTGGGCGTCTGCTGAGGCGGCAAGTTCAAGTTGAGCGGCGGGGCCGTTTGGGCGCACGCCGGACGCAGACTACCGCTGAGTAGCAGCACCAACAACCAGTAAGCAGCGAGGCGAGCGTACATTTGGGAACACAAACGCGAAAACGAACTTTTAATTTCCTAAAGATACTTTTCAGGAAGGCTTACTTCGATTTCGGTGAGCTTTAGCGCGTCACTTGTTTTTTATTACCACTACTAGGTGCCCGGTCTTTACCTCCACATTCCCTTTTGCAAGCAGGCCTGTCACTACTGCGACTTTCACTTCAGCACTTCTATGGCGCTGAAAAGCCGCCTGGTGGAAGCCATAACCCAGGAGCTAGCCTTGCGGGCCAACTACCTGGGGCCGCAAGCCACGCTGGAAACCATCTACTTCGGAGGCGGTACGCCGTCGTTGCTGACGGGGGCGGAACTGAACCAGATTTTCGAGGCCATTCATCGTTATTTCAGGGTGGCTGCCGACGCTGAAATAACGCTGGAAGCCAACCCCGACGACCTGACAGCCAGCAAAGTACAAGAGTTGGCCGCTTCCCCCATTAATCGGCTCAGTATCGGGCTCCAAAGCTTCCACGAACCACACTTGCGGCTGATGAACCGAGCCCACTCGGCGCCCGAATCGACAGCAGCAGTGCGGCTGGCGCAAGCCGCAGGCTTCGAGAATATTTCCATCGATCTGATTTACGGCGTACCGGCTCCCGACCACCGCATCTGGGAGCAGGATTTGGCGCAGGCGTTTGCTTTGCAGGTGCCGCACCTCTCGTGCTACGCGCTTACTATTGAGCCCGATACAGTGTTTGGGCGGCAGCTGAAGAAAGGCACCTTCCGGCCCCCGCCCGACGAGTTTGTGGCCGGACAGTTCGAGATGCTGCTTGCAGAAATTGCACGCCATAGCTACCAGCAATACGAAATCAGCAACTTCAGCCAGCCCGGTCGTGAGTCGCGCCATAACTCGGCGTACTGGCGTGGGGTGCCGTATCTGGGCCTGGGGCCGAGCGCGCACTCGTTTAATGGCGAGAGTCGGCAGTACACGCTGGCCAACAATCCACAGTACGTAACGGCCGTACTGGAACGCCAGGAGGTGCCGGCCACCATCGAGCACCTCTCCCCCACCGACCGGGCCAACGAGTACCTGATGACCAGCTTGCGTACTACCCGCGGCACCGACTTACGCCATCTGCGCAGCACCTTGGGGGTGGATTTGCAGAGCCAGCGGACAGATTATTTAACGTATCTGCAAACAAGCGGCTGGGCCACGCTCAGCCCTGATGACGTGCTGATACTCACCGACAAAGGCAAGCTGCTGGCCGACCAAATAACCCTGGAACTGTTTCAAGCCACCGATTCCGCTACTTGAAAGCAGATGCAGTGGATTTAAATCCATTAAATTCCTTTGCCATCTTACAAGGCAGCCCGGCCTAACTTTGGCAGTAAGGCGACCGTGCTGACCGCTAAAGCAGCCGCACCAACCTTATAATCCGCAAAAATCCGTGACCATGAGAAGACTGATTGATGCCTTGGCCGATGACACGGACTTTTTCATCGAGCAGGTCCAGATAACGGCCATTGTGTTCGACAATTCCGACGACGTAACCATTTGGGCCACCACTTTCTTCGACCAGGAACTGCACTTCTTCCACCTGGGCCTGCAATTTCAGAGCCTCGACCTGCTGCTACGCTTGGCCGATACGCGGGCGGCAGCGTTGCAGGAAGATGTGGCCGACGCCCTGGCTACCGTCACGGAATGGCCTTGTCTGCTGGAATATACCACCGAGGAGGAGCCGCCCGTAGCCCTACCCAACGTGGCCCTCAAGCTCTCCTGCACTTACCCCGCCGACGAAATGCCTGAAGGCGAGGAAGAAGACCCGGAAACATTTATCATTGGCATGGAGGCTGATAAGGACGAAGAGGAAGACTACGAGCCCGGTGCCCCGCACAATATCTTTTACCTGGAAGGCGTGTTTCTGCGCGTAGAACCCTGATTGTCAGAGAAATAATCAACAAGCAACAACACAGCCGTCAGCAACCATATGATTTATCTCATTCCAGGCCTGGGGGCTGATGAGCGGGTGTTTCAGAACCTGCGGCCTTTGTTGCAAGTGGAAACCCGGTTGCTGCCCTGGCTCACGCCCGAACCGGATGAAAGCCTGCCAGACTATGCCGCGCGCATGGCCACCGATATTCCGCTAAACCAAACAGGCTTGCTCGTTGGCGTTTCGTTTGGTGGTGTGGTGGGGCTGGAAATTAATCGAATTCGCTCTGGGCTGCGTACCGTCCTGATTTCCAGTATTCCCGATGCCAGTTGCCTACCGCCTTTACTGCGCCTGATTCGGGCAACGCGGGCGTACCGACTATTCCCGCCGCAGTGGTTGAAGCTGTTTCCGCGGGCCGGTCAATGGTATTTCGGCGTCAGCAACGGCGAAGAATATCAACTCTTCAAACAGATTCTGCACGATATGCAGCCGCTCTATACCCGCTGGGCCATCGACCGACTCCTACACTGGGACAGCACTCACGTCGGACGCAGCACCCAGATTCTGGGCACCCACGACCGGGTATTCCCGCCTGGTCCTACCCCCGTGGACTATCTCATCCAGGGCGGCGGCCACTTTATGGCCTACAGCCACGCCCAAGAAATCAGCGAGATTCTGAACAAGATAGCCGCGGAGACCGACTGTTGATTTACTGGTCTGTTGGTTGATGCTGGCAGACGACAACCGATCCGACGGCCGAAAAGCCGTCAGACTGGAGTAACTGGAACTGAGTATACTGTTTGGAAGCCGCTGTAACAATGCGTGGCAGCTACTACACAAAGCACTGAACGCTAACTGGTAACTATTAACAATCAGCAAATTACTCCATGCTTGCTACCTATCCGCATCAGGGCCGTACGTTTTCTTTCAACCCCGCTGCACCACACGACATTTCCTTACCCCTAGCGCCAGGCGAAAATCAGGTGAACTGCTTTTGGGCAGAGCCGGTACAGTTTGATGTAATCCGGGTGGGAGATTTTGTAGGGAGCGTGGCTGATGGTGGCAGCACCAACTACAAACGGGTGCACCTGACCCCACACGGCAACGGCACCCACACCGAGTGCTACGGCCACATCTCACCCGACCCGACGGCTACTCTTAACCGCTGTTTGCGCCGCTTTCTATTTGTGGCCCGGCTGGTTTCAGTGCAGCCCCGGCCCCAGCCCAATGGCGACCAAGTGGTAATGCTAGCTGATGTGCAGCGTGAGCTAGACGGCGGCCCCGATGCGGCCATTCGGTCCGAGGCACTCATTCTGCGCACTCTGCCCAACCACAAAGTCAAACGCACCCTACAATATTCCGGCACCAACCCTATCTATCTGGAGCCTGCTTTGGCCCACTACCTGGCCGCCAACCACATCGAGCACCTGCTCCTCGACCTGCCCAGCGTGGACCGCGAAGAGGATGGTGGTGAACTGCTAGCCCACCACGCATTCTGGCAGTACCCTCATGCTACCCGTCAGCAAGCCACCATCACCGAGCTAATCTTTGTGCCCGATGAGCTAGAGGATGGGCTCTATCTGCTGAACCTACAAATCACCAGTTTAGAATTGGATGCTAGCCCAAGCAAGCCGATACTCTATCAGTTGCATTACAACTCGTAGCATTTTTTTATAGGAGCCTGCCTTGTTAACAAAGTAAGTGACAACACTCCAACGCAGAAAAGGCCACCCTGTATGGGCGGCCCTTTCTGCGTTGCGAAGCCAACTACTTACGTAAGTCGGCGCCAACTAAAACTACTCGGCGGCTACTACAACAGCTTCGGTAGCTGCGGCAGGTACTACCGTTACGAACGAGCGGTCCTGGCGGCCCTTGCGGAACTGCACCGTGCCGTCGATCATAGCGAACAGAGTGTGGTCTTTGCCGATACCCACGTTCTGGCCAGGGTGGTGCTTGGTACCACGCTGACGCACGATGATGTTGCCGGCAATGATGGACTGACCACCGAAAATTTTCACGCCGAGACGCTTGGAATGCGATTCACGACCGTTGTTGGAGCTACCTACGCCTTTCTTGTGTGCCATGGTATTATTTAGCTTTTAGCTACTAGCTGTTGGCCGTTAGCTTATGTTCGAGGAAAAGCCCGATTCGAAAAAAGCAGAAGCTAACAGCAAATAGCCATCAGCTAACAGCTTTAAATCTAGCCGATGCTGTTGATCATTACTTTGGTGAACTGCTGACGGTGGCCGTTCAGCTTGCGGTAGCCCTTGCGGCGCTTCTTCTTGAAAACAAGAACCTTGTCGCCCTTTACATGGGCAAGGATAGTACCCGTCACGGCTACGTCCAACAGGGGCGAGCCAATGTTCAGGGTTCCGTTATCATCGGTGAGCAGAGCTTTGCCCAATTCTACGGTATCGCCAACATTGCCAGCCAAGCGGTGGGCGTATACAAATTTATTGGCTTCGACCTTGGTCTGCTTACCGGCTATATTGACAATTGCGTACATCGGCGTCTTCGCGGTTTCTGAAAAATGGAAGGCAAAAGTACGAGTACCATTTTACAAATCCAAACCCTAACTCATTAAACCTCATTACCCAACCATTTTAGCGGTTGAGAAACCAACCCTGAAACCGGTGGATACTAGACGCGCGAATACACTTTTTGTGGACAACTGCAATTATCCACACGGCAATTGTGGATAACACTGCGTAAAACAGTCTTTTTCAAGGTTTTTTCAGTTGTATTCCTAGAATAAGGCTTACTCCTAAAATAGGGTTCATGCAGAAAAATTAACAGAGAAAAAATGGTTTTGGCCAGCCGACCTTCCCGTATGTGGGGGTTATATTTGGTGCATCAACCTTCCGGCGGCCTAGGTGAGCACAACTGAACAATCTGCTTCAACGGTGGGTTAGGCACTGTGCTTGGCTTGGTAGCCTGCTCTTATTTAGACGCCTATTCACTTTTTGCTTTTCTCTTATGGAACCTCTGCTCATCGAGAATCCCAACCGCTTCGTCTTGTTCCCTATCCAGAACAACGACGTGTGGCAGATGTACAAGAAAGCCGAAGCCTCGTTCTGGACGGCCGAGGAAATTGACTTGGGACAGGACCAGAAAGACTGGGACAACCTCAACGATAACGAGCGGCATTTCATCAGCCATGTGCTGGCTTTCTTCGCGGCCTCCGATGGTATCGTGAACGAAAACTTGGCCGTCAACTTCATGCAGGAAGTGCAGATGCCTGAGGCACGCTGCTTCTACGGTTTCCAAATTATGATGGAAAACATTCACAGCGAAACCTACTCGCTGCTGATTGACACTTACATCAAAAACGTGCAGGAAAAGGACCGCCTCTTCAACGCGCTGGAAACCGTGCCGTGCGTGAAAAGGAAAGGCGAGTGGGCTTTGAAATGGATTAATTCCGAAGACTTTGCTGAGCGCATTATTGCGTTTGCTGCCGTGGAAGGAATCTTCTTTTCGGGCTCGTTCTGCTCGATTTTCTGGCTGAAAAAGCGGGGCCTGATGCCCGGTCTGACGTTTAGTAACGAGCTAATTTCGCGCGACGAAGGACTGCACTGCGACTTCGCCTGCCTGCTCTACAGCTACCTTCAAAACAAGCTACCCGAAGCCCGCGTGCACGACATCATCCGTGATGCGGTAACCATTGAGCAGGAGTTCGTGACCGACGCGCTGCCCGTGAACCTGATTGGGATGAACGCCAACAGCATGTCGCAGTACATTGAGTTTGTGGCCGACCGGTTGTTGGAGTCTTTGGGATACAGCAAGATTTACAACGCCACCAACCCCTTCGACTTCATGGAAATGATTTCGCTGCAAGGCAAAACCAACTTCTTCGAGAAGCGGGTGGCTGAATACCAGAAAGCTGGCGTGATGAGCGAGCGGACGGAAAACGCCTTCTCGCTGGACGAAGATTTTTAACCAGCTTTCAGTACTTGAATAAAAAAGGCCAGCGTGTTCAGCGCTGGCCTTTTCTGTTTACTGTCAACTACATAGCCAGTATTCTATTTTTTAGTTATACATGCAAGCTGGGGCGGTGCTATTACCTTTAAAGCCATTTCCGGTGCTATTCTCTATCCTTGGTTTCGTAATTAAGCGTACCAATTGCTTTAAGCTACTATCATGGCTACTCTGCTTGCCTGTGTTATTATCGACGATAACGAAATAAACCGCTTCACGCTGGAACGGGCCGTGGAGCGGCACGACCAACTGACACTGGCCGCGTCGTTTCCGGATGCAGTGGAAGCCCTAACCTATTTCCACGACGGTGGCCCGGTGGACGTGCTGCTGCTGGACATTGAAATGCCGCACATCAGTGGGTTGGAGCTAGTAAAACTGCTACCCGAGCCGAAACCCGCTATCATTCTGGTGACTACGCACGCTTCGTTTGCTGTGGATGCTTTTGAGCTACGGGTACTCGACTACTTGGTGAAGCCGGTGAATTACGCGCGGTTTTGCCAAGCTATTGCCCGCGTCACGGAACAGCATCAACCAGCCTCGCCAGCCCTCAGCGCCGCTGTACCCACCGATATTTCCGCCACTGGCACCGACCTATTTGTGAAAATCAACGGAAAGCTGCAACGCATCAATTTCGAAGATGTGCTTTTCATTGAGGCGCTTTCCACCTATGTGCTGCTAGTAACTGACAAGCACAAGCACATTGTAGGAGGCACGCTCAAGAACATGGAAGACCGGCTGCCTTTCCGCCATTTCGTGCGGGTGCACCGCTCCTACATTGTGAACCTACACCGGGTAGAAGCACTGGAAGACAATATGTTGCGTCTGGGCCACCACGAAGTACCGGTGAGCCGCCCGTATCAGGAGCAGCTCACGCAGCGGCTGGGGGCCCTGTAGACTAGCTTAAGACACAGCGGGCAATTGCTCGGGCAGAGCCTCCAATACGCGGTTTACTTGCCGAACCAGTTGCCGCACGGCGGCCGTGCGCAGGGTGGCGGCTTTGGCGCCGGGGCGGGGCTGCTCCATGAGTAGCTGCAATGGCTGGGTGAGAGCTGCTACCCCAAACTGCACCAGATTGGGCTTGATATGATGCACCAGCTTGGCTACCTGCGCCCACTGCCCGGCGGCAGCCGCCGTTTGAATTTGCTGGATGCTAGGCGGAATATGCAACAAGAACGACCGGATAATGCGCTCCACGAAAACAGTGTCGCCGTCGGCTAGCTCATGCACTAAGGCTAGGTTGTAGAGTGGTGTGGGTGGGGCTTGCACCAACGCCACTAGCTTGCGGTAGAACTCTTCTTCTTTGAATGGTTTGGTTAGGCACTCATTGATGCCGGCTTTTAGGTACCGGTCGAGGTCGGAGCGGAAGGCATTGGCGGTGAGGGCCAGCACCGGCACCTGGGCCCGCTCAAACTCGGGGTGCAGCCGGATTTGAGTGGTAGCCTCCACTCCACTCATGCCCGGCATCTGGATATCCATCAGGATAGCATCGTAGTGGTGCTGGGAGTGCAGGTCCAAGGCTGTGGGGCCGTCTTCAGCTTCGTCTACCTCCACACCCCAGCTTTGCAGCAGCAGGCGCACCACCTCGCGGTTGATGTGGTTGTCTTCCACTACCAGCACCCGCCGTTTGTGCAGCGCTCCGGTGTCGGTGAGGGCTGGGCTCGACTCGTTTTCACTGCCTTCGGCTAGCGGCAGCGTCACGGTGAACTGAAACGTGCTACCGTTGCCCGGCTGGCTTTCCACGGTAATAGCGCCGCCCATCTGCTCGACGAGGGCGCGGGCAATACCCAAGCCCAGACCGGTGCCGCCGAAGCGCCGCGCGGTATCAGTACCAGCCTGCACAAAGTCCTCGAAAATATGGTCAAGCTTATCGGCGGGAATACCAATACCCGTATCCGTCACCCGAAAACCAGCCGTGAGGTGGGTTTCGGTTTCGCTTATCAGGAAGCCTCCTATTGAAACGCTGCCATCGGCGGGAGTGAACTTGAGAGCGTTGGACACCAAGTTGATAAGCACTTGATTCAGCCGAAATGGGTCGCCCATCACCCGAGGCAGCGGCTCCGACTGCAATAGCAAAGCAACGTGGAAGTTGATGCATCTTTCGGTGGCCTGCACAGCCAGGGGCCGCAGGGCTTCTTCCATAGAGGCGCGCAAATCAAACGACATCTGCTCTAACTCCAGCCGCGCCGAGCTGATTTTGGTGAGGTCGAGCACTTCATTAAGCACGGCCAACAGATGCTCGCCCGAGGCTTGAATGATGCGCAGCAGTTCGCGCTGGGTTTGGTCGAGGGAGGTTTTGGTAAGCTGGCGGGCCATGCCCAGCACCCCGTTCATGGGCGTCCGGATTTCGTGGCTGAGGTTGGCCAGAAATGTTTCCTTGGCCTGCGCCGACGTTTCAGCTTTTTCTTTGGCGCGTTTTAGCTCAGCTTCCGTCTGCGTCCGTTCCGTGATGTCGAGGGCACATAGCAGCACGTATGGCGGCTGCCCCGGCGGGTCGAGGCGGTTAGCGCGATAAAGCAGGTGCCGATGGGCACCTTCGGGAGTCAGCACTGGCAGTTGGCCTTGCACCGCCGCCCGGGCCATTTGAAACTGCGCTATGTAGGTAGCTCCAGCCTGGACCTGGTCGGCGCTGGGCGTAAACTCGCTTAGCGGGGTACCCAGCAGATGCATGGCCGGGCGTTGCAGAAGGCGCGCGAAGGCGTGGTTACAGGAGAGCAACACACCTTGCAAATCGTGGGTGGCTACGGCGGCGGGTAAGTCGCGCAGGAGCTGCCCGGCCGGGCTCTTAATGGTGTCTTCGGCGGAGGCAGGCGACGAAAGCAGGCGGTAACTAAACAGCTCGGAGCGGGCTGCCCCGTTGGAGGCCGGCAGCAGCACATAGTCCTGGGTTAGCATGCGGCCGTCGCAGAGCGGTATTTCTTCGCCTAGTACAGGCTGTTGCGCGGTGCGGTGCTCCTGCATTTGTTGCGCGTACTGCTTAGCATGCACCATCAGACGCTGCAACCGGGCCAGTAGTGCATCGGCCGGCTGGCCCACCCAATAGGTTGGGGGCTCCGGGGCGCCTAGCAGTTGGCACAGCGCCTCATTGATACGCTCGATAGTTCCATCAGGCCCAACCAGAAGCCGACCGGGCTCGGCTTGCTCTACCATACCAGCCAACCGGCGCTCGGCAGTGGTAGCGCGCTCGTCGGCTTCGCGTAGCGCCTGCTCCAGCTCCGCAATGCGCATTTCGGCTTCGGATGGAATGAATGGGCGCGCAGATGGGAACGGCATGCAAAACAGGATAAGGGTGGCCAGTATCAACTATGCTGCTCCGGCAGCAGGTTCCCGGTTTAGTTGAGAGGGCTCAAGAGATACGTCACGTGGTGAAAGGCTGGGCATTTCCATTCACTGTAAAAATACGACCGTTCACTGCAAAAAAGTGGCAATCCGGCAGAAAGTCCGGCAGCCGGCTCAGCGCTGCCCTATCCTTGTAATGTCAACGGGGCACAAGGGCTGCCGAGTCAAGCAAATCACTCGCTTCGCCAACTACCCGCCTACTTCGATTTACATCTCATTCATTTTCAACATTTACCAACTTTCCATCATGGCTTACTCTACCAACACCCCCGCCGGTCTGACCGTACAAGAAATCATCGATTCGCTGCCGGGCCTGATGGCCGTAGCCGTAGTTGACATCCAGTCGGGCATGGCCCTGGCTTCGCACAGCAACACTCCCGGCTTGAACCCCGAAACGGCCGCTGCTTACAACACCGAAGTAGTAAAGCAGAAGCAAAAGGCCATGTCGGCCCTGAAGCTGCAAGGCGAGAAGATTGATGATATCCTCATCACCCTCACCAACCAAATTCACCTCATCAACCTGACCGACGACGGCAAGAAGTTCATCTATCTGGCGGTGAATTCGCGCGACACCAACCTGGCAATTGCCCGCGACGTGTGCCGCCAGAGCGCTGAGTTGCTGAAGTAAGGCATACTGGGCCATCGGGCCTATGATGGAAAAAGCCGCCCCGAAGTGGGGCGGCTTTTTTCGTGTTGCAAGGGGGCTTTACTCCTAGCCTGGTGCGCTGCCACCGAGCCCAACGGTTACCAAAGGAGCACTATGGTATTAACGTCTATACTCTTATACAACTGCCCTATGAACCCTACCTTCGTGTCGCCCTGCTTTGCCTGCCGCCGCCGTATTCGCTGGAATGGCCAGCCGCTGTTTACGGATTGCTCGTGCGTGAACTACGGCCGCGGTACTACCACCGTGGCGCTAGTAGCTGCGGCCACGCTGGCTGTGGGCGGGCTGTGGTGGTATTTGGAACGGAATAAATAAACCTTGCCGCCGACTTCGGTTACACTCAGTCGCCAACGTATGCTTAAAAGCCGAATACCTCGAAGCCACCGTCTACGCTCAGGCACTGGCCGGTGATGTAACGGGCGGCAGGCAAGCACAGGAAAGCCACGGCCGCTGCCACTTCCTCCGGCTCGCCAATGCGGCCGAGCGGGGTGCGGTCCAGCACCTGTTTCAAGTAATCGGGGTTGCGCAGCACGGTTTCAGCTAGCGGAGTTTGGATGTACCACGGTGCCACCGTGTTGACGCGGATACCCGCGCTGGCCCACTCCACAGCTAGGTTGCGGCTAAGTTGGTTGAGGGCAGCTTTGGTCATGCCGTAAATGGCCCCGGTGCGCACGTGCGTAAGGCCAGCCACCGACGAAATATTAACGATGCTGGCGTTGCCGGCCGCTTGTAACTGCGGATATGCGCCTTGGCACAGCCCAAATGCCGACTCCAGATTGGTGGCTAGCAAATGCTGAAATTCCGCCGCGGAGTACTCGATGGTAGGCTTGCGGATGTTGGTTCCCACATTGTTGACGAGGATATGCACTGCCGGTCCCAACTGCGCTGCTGCTGCTAGCACTTGCTGCCGCCCAGTTTCTTGGCTAACATCGGCGGCTACGGCGTGGGCCTCGAAGCCGGCGGCGCGCCACGCGGCTACCTGTGCTTCCAGTTCGGGAGCTTGGCGGGCCACCGCTAGTACCGTTGCTCCGAAGGCCAACAGCTCGGCGGCCACAGCGGCGCCAATACCTTTGGATGCACCCGTTACAATGGCTAGCTGACCAGCTAGGCTCCATCGGGTTTGTAAAAGAGCAGAAGGTTGAGTCATATAGGTAGGAAAAGATATGTGTAAAACTATGGCCTTTCAGTGCTCCTGCAAGCAAGTAAATCAGCATTAAAACTATATTAATAAAATAGAATCAAGATTAATTATCACTTATATTATTAGTATATTTCAAATTATATACTGCTTGATAGGATATATTTTTAACGCAAACGATTACATATTGACAAAAGTGTAAATTGGCTATACGCTTACCAAAAAGTAAGCACCCGTTCTATCCTTCCTTTCCAACCAACTCATTATGTTAAAAAAGTACCCTGTAGCAGCGCTCCTTTTAATGGGCGCGCTGCCTGGCTCATCGGCTTTTGCCCAGGATGCCACCAAAGCTGCCAAAAAATTCATGGCCGAAGATGGCACACCGGCCCTCGTCCAGTTTCGGGCGGAAGCTCCCGCTTACACGCTTAGCCAAGCCCGGCAGGCATTTGTGGAGCAGCTCCAGCTCAGCAACGACGACCAGATGCTGCGCGCCCGCACCGAACTCGACAAACTAGGCTTTGCCCATGAAAAGTATACCCAATACTACAAAGGCATCAAGGTAGAGCACGCCACCTACACGCTGCACGCCAAACAAGGCAAAGTGGAAAGCATGAGCGGCCAAGTGGAGCGCATCAGCAACTTGAGCGTAATGCCTTCCGTGGACGCCAAAGCCGCCCTGCAACGAGCCCTTTCTTTTGTGGGGGCCAAGAAGTACATGTGGGAAGACCCAGCAGAGGAAGCGGGCTTGAAGCAGCAGGAAAACAATCCGGCCGCCACCTACCGGCCTCAGGGTGAACTGGTGATTGTGCGCAACGAGCTAAGCACCAACCCTGCCCGCACCGGCAAACCCACGCTAGCCTGGAAATTTGATGTGTACGCGCAAAGCCCAGTGAGCCGCGCTTACGTGTACGTAGATGCCCACTCCGGCGAAGTGGTGTTGCAGGATGCCATTATCAAGCACGCGGCAGCTACCGGCACGTTTGCCACCAAGTACTCGGGCACCCAAAGTAGCGCCACCAGCACCACCACTGGCGGCTATTACTTGCGCGAAGCCACCCGTGGCTCGGGTATTGAAACTTACAATTGCAAGAAAGGCAACAGCTACACCAACGCCGTTGACTTTGTAGACGCCGACAACAGCTGGACCGAGTACGCCAACGCCAACTTCGATAACGCCGCCCTGGATGCTCACTGGGGTGCCCAGGCCGTGTACGACTACTGGAAGAACGTGCATGCCCGCAACTCCTACAACAACGCCGGCGCTAAAATCAAGAGCTACGTGCACTTTGATGATACGCCCGGCGACGGTAAAGGCTACGAAAATGCCTACTGGAACGGCTCGGTAATGACCTACGGCGACGGGTACACCCGCTTCGACCCCTTGACCTCGCTGGACGTATGCGCCCACGAAATCGGGCACGCCGTGTGCTCCAGCACCGCCAACCTCACGTATTCCAACGAATCGGGTGCTCTGAACGAGGGCTTCTCCGATATCTGGGGCGCGGCCGTGGAGTATTACAAGGACCCCAACAAGGCAACCTGGCTGATTGGCGAGGACATCGACAAAGTGCGGCCTTCGCTCCGCTCAATGAGTAACCCAAATGCCGAAGGCCAGCCCGATACCTACAAAGGCACCAGCTGGTACAGCGGCACCGGCGACAACGGCGGCGTGCACACCAACAGCGGCGTACTCAACCACTGGTTCTACATCCTGAGCGTGGGCAAAACCGGCACCAACGACATCGGCAGCGCCTACAGCGTAACCGGCATCGGGATTGATGCCGCCGCCAAAATTGCCTACCGCACCGAAAGCGTGTACCTCACGGCCTCGTCTAACTACGCAGCGACACGCACCTATTCCATCCAGGCCGCTACTGACCTGTATGGTGCAGGTTCGGCGCAGGTAACAGCCGTAACCAACGCCTGGTACGCCGTGGGCGTAGGCGCTGCGGCTGGCGGTGGCACTACCACCCCGCCACCTACTACGGTTGCGTACTGCACCAGCAAAGGCACCAACGTCAGCTACGAATGGATTGATCTGGTGAGCCTCGGTGGCATCAACCGCACTTCCAGCAAAGACGCGGGCTACTACGATGGCACGGCCCTGAACGCCAACGTAACGGCCGGCACTTCGCAAACCATCAACTTCTCGGCGGGCTTCACTAGCACGGCTTACACCGAGTACTGGAAAATTTTCATCGACTATAACCAGGACGGTGACTTCTCTGATGCCAGCGAAACCGTGGTGAGTGGCAGCAGCAGCAGCGCGGCTACGCTCAGCAGCACCTTCACGGTGCCCGCTACGGCCAAAACCGGCAAAACCCGCATGCGGGTTCTGATGAGCGACAACGCGGCCACCACCAGCTGCGGCTCTTATAGCTACGGCGAAACCGAAGATTACAGCATCACCATCTCGGGCGGGGCAGCCGTTGCGGAAACTGGTTCTGCTAACGGTGGCAACATGGGTTTGCTCACTCAAACTACCACCCAAAACCTGGAGCTGTACCCCAACCCAGCCACCGACGTACTGCGCCTTACCATGCCCAACAACATTGCCATTACCTCGGTAACGGTAACCGATTTGCGGGGCGTGAAAGTGCTTGGTGTACAAGTGGAAGGCAATCAGCTAAACGTTGCCACCTTGGCGAAAGGCATCTATACCCTCACTGCCACCGATGGCCAGAAGGTGTTCCACCAGCGCTTCGTGAAGCAGTAGCCCTTCAAGCTTCTGGCACTTCCCTACCGTAGCTACATAAAAAAGGCCCGTCTTCCGACGGGCCTTTTTTATGTAGCTACGGTAGGGAAGCAGTTGCGCTTAACGGCCCCAGGGAGCGTATTCCAGTTTCAGTTCGGCAATACCGTATCCGTCGTTCTGGCTGGGGTTAGCACGGGTGCTGATGTCGTCGAGGTGGTCGGTGGTGGTAAAGTAGTACGCCCCCTCCAATGTGGCATTCAGTTTAGGCGAAAGCCGCAGCACCACACCCAGGCCCACCGGAGCCACTACAGCTAGAGCGGGGTAGTCGTTGCGTTCAGGGTTCAGGAACACGGTTCGCTCGTCGGGGCGGGTGGTACCGCGGTACGATTTGGGGTTGTAGAGCAATAAGCCGGCACCGGCTTTTATGTAAGGCTTCACCAAGGCTGGAGCCTTTTTGCGGTTAGCATATGCACCTTCGTCGCGCAGCAACTCATACCGCAAGAACGTAACGCCACTCGCATTGCGCCCACGGAAGGCATAGCCCCGCTCAGGCAGCTGGTCTTTGGCGCCAATCTGGAAATACGTGCCCTCGGCCCCAATCACCCAGTGCGGCCGTAGCAGATACACCATTCCCAGGCTAAAGCTACCGCCCACAAAATTCTCGGAGAGGCTGCTGCCTAAGTCCCCGCTGTAAAAAGCCGCCCCACCGCCAGCCGTGAAACGCACTGGCCCTCGGTGATAAGCGCGTGCTTGGCCATCATAATGTTTGCGGCGGCGCTCCGGCCTATCTTGAGCGGTGGCAGTATGTGCAAGGGTGAGGCCTGCAAGAGCAGAAAAAATTAGCTGGGAAAACTTCACTCAGTTTACAGTAAAAGGTGATTGGGTGAGGAGGTGAGAAGTTTACGCAGTAGCGAGTGGGAAGCAGAATATCAACCTCACTACCTAATTACCTATTTCCTACTTGAACATTCCCTGGGGATCGGGCATTTTGGCAATCAGCTCACTCAAGAAATCGAAATCGATGCTGGATACGTTGAGGCTGCCGCCTTTGTGAATGGCTTCCCAGGCTTTGGTGTAATCCTCCTGCAAGAAATACGCCCGGCCCAATTGCTGCCAGGCTACAGCATTGTTGGGGTCGGCAGCGGCGGCTTTTTGCAGGTAGTCGTGGCCGGTAGTCAGGTCTTTTTTCTTCTTGGTTTGCTCGTATCGAATCAGGTAGCTGCTGCCTAGGTCACTGAGAATCAGGGCGTCGTTGGGAGCCAGTGCCAGGCCTTGGTTGAGCAGGTTAATGGATTCGTCGGGGGTGGGGTTGCGGCTGCTGATAACGCCCAGGCCGCGGTACACGTCGGCGTTTTTGGGGTTGAGCAACCAAGCCAGGTTGAAGCGGTAGATGGCCGTATCAGGCTTACCCTCGGTGAGGTATTCGTAAGCTTTAGTGGAAAAAAAGCGGCTAGCTTCTTCCTTGGAGGCGAAGCTACGCTGCACATCAGCCAAAAACGCTGCGCCAACCACCCCCTCCGCCTGGGCGGGTGAAATGCCTCCGAATAATGGTTGGAGCCGGTTGGCGGCACTTACGGCCACGTCGCCTTTCGCCTTGATTTTAGTTTTGCGCTGCGCCTCAGCGGGCAGGGTGAATAAGGTGAGCAGCCCGAGGGCCACGTACAGTGGGTATTTCATGTGAGCAAACGGGTACAAAAAAACGAAAACACCCAGCCACTAGCACTGCGGCCACCATGGGTTCCGACAAATATAACGTTCCGAACGGGCGTTGTGGTGTGCAAGGTTTTCACAGCAACTTATGCTTTGCCAGCCTCCAACCCATCCGGTAGCAGCAATGATGCGTAGGTGTGAAGCGCGGCTAATCAAGGGGCCGTTTTTTTATTGTTTATATGCTGTTTTCTCGCCGCTGGCTGCTTGCGCCAGCCTTGCTCGTGCTACCGTTGCTGCTGGTAGTAGCCAACGAATATGCCACTGCCCGCCCTAGTCGCCGCACTCAGGATGTAGCCTACGTGCCCGCCACCGACCCTACGTTCGACGCCGAACGGCATTTGCTGGATGTATATGCTCCGCGCAAGAAATCCACAGCACCGTATCCCATAGTGGTGTTTATACATGGCGGCAGTTGGAACAGCGGCAACAAGAATTTCTACTCGTTTGTAGGTCGGCGGCTGGCCAAGCAAGGGGTAGTGGCCGTGGTTATCAACTACCGACTCTCTCCGAAAGTGGAAGTACCCGCTATGGCCGACGACTGCGCCCGCGCCGTCGTTTGGGTCACTGAGCACGCTCAAGAATACGGCGGCGACCCACAGCGGCTGTTTATGATGGGCCACTCGGCCGGGGGCGGCCTGGCGGCGTTGCTGGCTACCGACAATCGCCTGTTTGCGCGGCGCGGCTTGGCGCAGAACCCCATCAAAGGCGCTATCCTCGACGACCCGGCCGGCCTTGATATGTTTGACTACCTCACCAAGTTGGAGTACCCCAACGACGCGCAATACCTCATCCCTTACGGCAAGCAGCCGGAAGTCTGGAAGGATGTATCGGCGCTATACCATGTTACGGCTGCCGCCCCTCCTTTTCTGATCTTCATTGGGGGCGAAACCTACCCATCTATCCGCAACAGCAGCCGCAAATTCGAGCAGAGACTAACTAGCCTCGGTCACCCGCCTAAGTTCACGGTACTACCCGGTAAAAAGCACGCACCCATGGTGTTGCAGCTGTACTGGAAAGACAACGTGATTTACCAGGAACTATTGAAAATGGTGAAATGACACAAGGCCGTCATGCAGAGGCACAGCCGAAGCATCTTACATAGTGATGTTGAAGTAATAATCAGTTTTAGTAGGCAATATACTCCGGGTTTGCCTCTGCATGACGTTCTACTTTCACCATCTCACCGCTCACCACAAAGACGCCTGTGCGGTGGGTTGCTCAAACTCAAGAAGCCACTTTTTGCGCCACAGGCCGCCGGCGTAGCCAGTTAGCTGGCCGCTGGCCCCAATGATGCGGTGGCAGGGCCATACCAAGCCCAACGGATTCTGGCCATTGGCGGCGCCCACGGCCCGCACAGCACCGGGGTTGCCCAGTTGTCGGGCCAGGTCAAGGTAAGACGCCGTGCGGCCGAACCCGATACCAAGCAATGTGGCCCACACCTGCCGCTGAAACTCAGTGCCTTGCTGCACATCGTATGTTAGGTTGAAGTCGCGCAGTTCCCGCTGGAAGTAGGCGCGCAATTGCCGGCAAGCTTCCCGCAGGCACTCCGGCACTTCTGCCGCTGGTGTCTCAGGCTGAGGCGCATCCAGAAACTGCACGGCAACTAAACCGGCCTCGGTGCCGTGTAGCGCCAAGATACCCAGCGGGGAAGTGAGGTAGGCGTGAGTGGCAGCGGAAAGGAGCATCTTTTGCAGAAGCAAGTTGGAGGGAAAGCCAGTAAAAATACCGGTTTTACCATAGCGCCAATGCCTATAGCAGTGTTACCACCTCGATGCAGGAGCAATCCAACTTAAATGGGGGAGCTTCTTCAGCTCAACTTCCTTGCTGCGTCGCAACAACAACTCCGTTCGCCCAGAAGCCCCTACTTCGGAATGTCTTTTAGGTCTTTGAGGGAGCCGGTGCTGGCAAACTTCATCGTCATATCCTTTGGGTTGTGCTTTCCTGCTGCAACCACCACGTTACCTGTCAAGTTATAAGGTGTTTTTTTGGCTTTAAACAGGGTTTTGAACGCCACTTTGGGCAGTGCCTTGGGCTCGAACCGTATGTGTACCGGCATGGTTTCAGTGCCACGCTTGCGGAAAGTGATGTCCTTGGTTTCGGTGCCCTTGATGTCCATATCGTCGCCGCCAACCCGAAACCGGTAATTCACCTGCTTGATGGTAACTGGGAACGGGTTGTAGTTGGTGATGTTGAAGCGGACGATGGCTTCACCGTTTTTCAGGCCCAAGTCGGTCACGTCTACATCGTCTATTTCCACCTTCGGTAGTTTGGGCACATACACGCGCTGGGTTATTTCCACGGGTATTTTTTTGGTGCCGGCTATGGGCAGCTTGGTGTATAGGTCCATGGTCAGCTGCACATCCACGCAATCCTGCTGGCTGGTTTTCAGCTTATCCTTCACCTTGCTCAGGTCCATGGCTACGGGCAAACTCAGGTGGCTGAGCGAGTCGCCGTGTAGCACCAAGGAGCTGTCTTTAGCTCCCTGGGTGAGCAAGGTGCCATCGACACGGGTTTGGTAGCGCAGGCTGTCGATGCGCAACGTGATGGGCATGTTGTTGTGCATGTCCATTTTCACCTGCGCTTTCAGCGAATCGGGCGTTATGTTGTTGATGGCGAGGGTGGTGTTTTCCAGCGTGGGCAGCAACTCCTTGCTGGTGTCGGCCAACGTAGGGAGCAAGCCCTTGCCTTTCTCGTTTTTGAAATACACCCATGCTACTGCGCCAACCAACAGCAGTAGCAATACCAATAAGACCGACACCACCGGATGCCGCTTAACAAAAGAACGAGTAGCCATTACGCTTCAGCTTAAATGAAAGTATAGTGACGAGCTTGAAGCACAACAACACAATGCACTATCAATCAACATCTTACATTTCTATACGAAGAGCGTCGGCTAACTTGTTATAGTCGAGGCACTAACCGTTGGGCTTCACCCCAGTCGGTGCTTTTTGCGTAGGTTTGGCTTACAGTGCTTTACCTTTTTCCCAGCCCCACTCCTTTCGCTATGTCCACCCCATCCACCACTACCGACACCAGCAGCCGCAGCCAGGAATTCATGGCCCTCGAAGACCAATACGGTGCCCACAATTACCATCCGCTGCCCGTGGTGCTGAGCCGGGGCGAAGGGGTGCACCTCTGGGATGTGGACGGCAAGCACTACTACGACTTCCTATCAGCCTACTCAGCCGTGAACCAAGGCCATTGCCACCCACGCATTATCGGAGCTCTTACCGAGCAGGCCCAGAAGCTGACGCTCACTAGCCGGGCTTTCTTCAACGACCAGTTGGGCGCGGCTGAGAAGCAGCTCTGTGAACTGTTCAATTACGACAAGGCGCTACTGATGAACTCGGGGGCCGAAGCCGTGGAAACCGCCCTCAAGTTAGCCCGCAAGTGGGGCTACCAGGAGAAGGGCATTGCCCCTAATCAGGCCCGTATCCTGGTGGCCGAACACAACTTCCACGGCCGCACCACCGGCATCATCTCCTTCAGCACCGACCCCGATTCCACCGGCGGCTTCGGGCCCTACACGCCTGGCTACCAAGTGGTACCGTATGATGATTTGGCCGCACTGGAAGAAGCCGTGCAAGACCCGCACGTGTGCGCCTTTTTAGTAGAACCGATTCAGGGTGAAGCTGGGGTGATGGTGCCATCGGAAGGCTATCTGGCTAAGGCCGCGGCCATTTGCAAGGCCCATAAGGTGCTGTTCATTGCCGACGAAATCCAGACCGGGCTGGGCCGCACCGGCGAGTTACTAGCCGTGTGCTACGAGGGCGTGCACGCCGATATTTTGATTCTGGGCAAGGCCCTGAGCGGCGGCGTGCTGCCCGTGTCGGCAGTGCTAGCCCGCAATGAAATCATGCTTACTAT
Organism: Hymenobacter norwichensis DSM 15439; assembly: GCF_000420705.1. Classification (GTDB taxonomy): domain Bacteria; phylum Bacteroidota; class Bacteroidia; order Cytophagales; family Hymenobacteraceae; genus Hymenobacter; species Hymenobacter norwichensis. The sequence continues at coordinate 307,461 of NZ_ATVL01000011.1, read as the reverse complement.
CCAGCCTGGCCAGCACGGCTCTACGTTCGGGGGCAACCCGCTGGCCTCCGTGGTGATGCGCGCTGCGTTGGACGTGCTCATTGATGAAAAGCTGACCGCCAACGCGCGGGCCCTAGGCGAGGTATTTCGGGAGCGGATGCGCCGGGTGCAGGCCAAGCGCCCCGAAGTGGTGGAGCTGGTGCGCGGCAAAGGCTTACTCAACGCTGTGGTTATCAAGCCCAACGCTGACGGCCGCACTGCCTGGGACGTATGCGTGACCCTCATGGAGCGCGGCGTACTAGCCAAGCCCACCCACGGCGACATTATTAGGTTCGCGCCGCCGCTGGTTATCGCCGAAGAGCAGCTTCACGAAGCCTGCGACATTATTGAAGAGGTGATTCTGGCGTTTTAAGCACAAGACCACCTGTAACCTGCGTAGGTCGTCCTATCTTGGGCGACCTACTTTTCTGTTGTGTCCTCTGCTGTGAAACAAACTTTACTTTTCTACTGCGCGCTCATGCTGCTGGCCACTGGCTGCCAAACCACTAAAACCGCCTTCCAATTTCAGCCCGCACCGCCGCCTTCTAAGCTGGATACCCGCCCTGCTGTAGCTACCGTTCTAGAAAAGACAATAGCTGCCGTTACGCCAGCGGAGCGGCCTGTAGCGGCAGTACCTGCCATCCCTCGGCATCGACAAGCTAAGCGAGTACGGCTGGTTGAGCGGCTGATTCCAGTTCCTTTCAAGTCAGCCAGCGCCGCCACATCTTACTCTAAATCAAATACTACCAGTAAGCACCACCGGCCGCAGCAGCCGCAGTTGGAGCACACAGCCGCCTTTCTACTGGGCGCGGCCTTGGTGGTGGGTGGCGTAGTAGGGGGCATTTTGCTAGGTGGCTGGCTAGGGTTAGGCGTGGGCGCGCTGGTGGTGCTACTCGGTTACTACTTTTTGGGAGTGGGCATTGGGGGTAAACATGCTTGGCTGGAAGTGTTCCAGGAGTTCTTCAATATGTAGGCTAGCTCGAATCATAGAACTGCTTCCATCCTGCTAGAAAAGAAGGGCCCATAGCCTACCGATTATCTTCATCGGCAGGCTATGGGCCCTTCATGTTGAGTGGCTGCTTACACTTACGACGTGTGGCGGCCGGTTTGGGAAGTGCTGTCGTTGGGCTGGTTGTTGCGGAACTCTTTGTCGGAGCTGTCGGCGCCGCGCTCATCCGATGGGGCCGCCTTTGAGCCTTGCGGGCTATCTTGTTTGGTGTCAGCTTTAGCTTTTTTGGCGCCGCCGCCGTGGCCTTCAGCGCTGGGTACATTCTCGCCACGGGTGTTGGTAGCGTCGCCGGCTACGGGGCCTTCGTGCGGACCGGACGGCTGGCCGCTTACGCCAGGAGCTTGTTTGCCAGTTTCGCCGCTATTCGGATGATTCGGGGTTTGCTTGCTGTCTTTCATAGCGTTGTTCTGATTGGTGAAAGTTGGGTGGGACTAGTTATGCTCTGCCAGCTTTTACGGCCAAACCGGAAAGAAAGGCTGTAGAAAATTCTGCCTTCTTCATAGTGTCGAGCTTCACAGTGAAGCACTTACACTAGCTTCGTTGCTCTACTTTTACCTGCTATTCTCGCTTTATGCCTAGCATATCTTCTGCTTATGGGCTCGCACTGGTGCTGTTGTTGCTAGCTGGCTGCCGTAGCGAGAAAGTGGCGTTTCAGTTTCGCCCGGTTCAGCCACTGGCAGTGCAGGGGGATACGGCCTCTGTTGAAGTTATTTATAAGCTAGTTCAGGCGAACAGCTCGACGCATACAACTACTATTTCATTAAGCAGCAGAAGCTTTTCGCCTCACCTGCAACGCCTGACCAGAGTACAAACCGAACAGATACAATCTCACCGCCAGCCAATTAGGATTATGCAGCCTTATCTGGTGGCAAGACAGGAACACAAAGCTACCATCACTTCAAAAAAGCCCCAATACAGGAGGCCGCATCATTCCACTACCAAGACTGATGATGTGTTCTTTCTTGGGGGAATTGCGCTTGTTATTGGAGCCTTAGTACTAGGACTGACTATTGGGGGAGGGTCAGGTTTATTGGTCGGGCTGGCGTTGGGTGTGCCTGGTTACTTATTTCTTGCCCGAGGCTACGTAGGCAGTTGGCGTTGGAAATAAGCCACTGCACCACCCCGGCCGCAACCTTACCTTTGCCTCAGTTGTTCTATCCCGTCTTACCAACTGACCGAACCAATGCCCAACGTCCCCACGCACCGCCCGCGCCGCAACCGGAAGTCTCAGGTTATCCGCGACATGGTGCAGGAAACGCGCCTTACCACGCACGACCTTATCTACCCCGTTTTCCTGATTGAAGGCCAGAGCAAAGCGCTGGAAATCCACTCGATGCCCGGCATCTACCGCTTCACCGCCGACCGCCTCATCGACGAAATTGGGCGTTGCGTGGAGCTGGGCATCAAGAGCTTTGCGCCGTTTCCGGCCATCAACGATACACTGAAAGACCGGCTGGCTCAAGAGTCGAAAAACCCTGAAGGCCTGTACCTGCGTACCGTTGCCGACATCAAGCGGCAGTTTCCGGAAGTAGCCATCATGACCGACGTAGCCATGGACCCGTACTCCTCCGATGGCCACGACGGTATCGTGGATGCAGAATCGGGCGAGATTCTCAACGATGCTTCTTTAGAAATCCTTGGTCAAATGGCGCTGGCTCAGGCCCGTGCCGGCGCCGACATCATTGGGCCTTCGGACATGATGGACGGCCGGGTAGCCTGGATTCGGGACGTGCTCGACAGCAACGGCTTTTCGCACGTAAGCATCATGAGCTACACCGCCAAATACGCCTCGGCCTTCTACGGCCCCTTCCGCGACGCCCTGGATTCGGCCCCGAAAAAAGGCGATAAGAAAACCTACCAGATGAACTACGCCAACCGCCTGGAAGCCTTGCGCGAATTGGCCCTCGACGAAGCCGAAGGCGCTGATATGGTGATGATTAAGCCAGCCCTGAGCTACCTCGACATCATCCGGGAAGTGAAAAACGCTACCAACCTACCCGTTACCGCCTATAATATTTCGGGCGAGTATGCTATGGTGAAAGCAGCTGCCCAAAACGGCTGGATCGACGGCGAAAAGGCCATGATGGAAGTACTAACCAGCATCAAGCGCGCTGGTGCCGACGCCATCCTGACCTATTTCGCCCCCGACGCTGCCGAAGTGCTGCGGCGGGGTTAGCCCTCGATTTTCGTTTGAAGAATTAGGAACGCGCTTTGGCGCGTTCTTTTTTTGCGCTTCCACCACTTCTTCCCAGCCGTCATGCCGCTCACCCTCCGCCTTGCTACCCCCACCGATTTGCCCGCCATCGTGACACTTATCCGCCGGGTGGTGCCGCTGATGAATGAAACCGGTAACTTCCAATGGTCGGCGGACTACCCGAATGAAGCGGTTTTTCAGAAAGATATCCGCCAGCAGCAGTTGTGGGTAGCGGAGCTGGATGGTCAGCTACTGGGTATAGCAGCACTAACCAACAACGCCCAAGACCCTGAGTACGCCCAAGCCGACTGGGACCCCACCACGCCGGCCGTAGTAACGCACCGATTGGCCGTAGACCCAGCCGCGCAAGGGCAAGGAGTGGCCGCGGCGCTGTTGCAGCAAGCCGAAGTGCTAGCGCGCGAGTGGAGCCTAAACACGTTGCGCGTGGACACTAACTCGGAAAACGCCGCCACTCAGCGACTGTTTCCCAAGCTAGGCTACCGCTTTGCGGGTGAAATCACGCTGGGCTTCCGGCCGGGCCTACGTTTTTTCTGCTACGAGAAGAAGATTGAAGGGTAGGCGTTAGTTGTTGCGGGCCGATTGTCGTTAGAACGAAATAACACGCAGCCCGCAACAACCAACGCTCAACCTCATGTGGTGGACTTACGCTTTGCTTTCGGCCGTTTTTGCGGCACTTACGGCTGTGCTGGCTAAGGTAGGCATCAAGGGCGTCAACTCGGATTTGGCCACGGCCATCCGGACCGTTGTTATCCTGCTGGTAGCCTGGGGTATCGTGTGGGCGCGGGGTAGCGCTGCTGATTTGCACTCGCTCACGCCGCGCAATTGGTTGTTCCTGATACTGTCGGGTGGGGCTACGGGTTTGTCGTGGATCTTCTATTTTAAGGCGTTACAACTCGGCAAAGTGTCGCAGGTAGCGCCCGTCGATAAGCTGAGCGTGGCCATTGCCATTGTGCTGTCGGTGCTGTTTTTGGGAGAGGTACTTACGCTGAAAGCGGCGCTGGGGGCTCTGCTTATCATTGGCGGTACGCTGGTGCTAATTTTGTGAGGCTCCAGGCGGCAATGCCTTATCTTGCCAGCCTCTTTTTCTCTTGAAGCAAGCCCCTTTGCCCAGTCTTATGCTCCGACACGTAGTTCTTATTGCTCTTGGCGGCGGCGTGGGCAGTGTGTGCCGCTACTACGGGCAGTTGTTGGTGGCGCGGTATTTCGCGCAGCCGTTTCCACTGGGCACTTTGCTGGTGAATGTGCTGGGCTGCCTGCTAATTGGCTTGTTTTACGCATCGGCCGAGCGGGGCACTATTGCCTCGCCCGAAATGCGGCTGTTACTCACTACTGGTTTTTGCGGGGGCTTCACCACTTTTTCCACCTTTTCCTACGAAACCCTCGCTCTACTAGAAAACGGACAGTATGCCTTGGTGGTGCTGTACGTAGTGGGGAGCGTTTTGCTGGGGTTACTGGCTACGTTTGCCGGCGTAGCATTGGTTCGGGCTTTATAAGCACTTGGTTGCTTGGCTATTTGCTGGCACTGGCCAGTGCCAGCAACCGGCACTTTTCATGTTGCGGACACGACAGCAGATGGTCGTTTAGCAAACCGGCGGTTTGCATGATGTTGTGGCAAGTTACGGGTCCCATCATGGCAAAGCCGCGGCGCTTTAATTCCTTGCTCATAGCCATACTGGCGGGTGTAGTGCTAGGCGCAGAGCAGCCACTACGCCGTTGAGTATTGAATGGCTGCCCTCCCACAAAGGCGTAGAAAAACGGTAGCAGCTGGTCTTCGCCGCCTAGTTCCCGCTGGAGTTGTAGCCAGGCGCGAGCGTTTTGCACGGTAGCTTGCAACTTGCGCCGGTTGCGAATAATGCGCGGATTAAGCAGCAGTTCCTCTATTTCTACCTCCCCAAACCGCGCCAATTGCACTGGGTTAAAGCCAGCCAGATACTCCCGAAATGCCTCTCGACGCCCCAGCACCACCGGAAAATCGAACCCGATTTGAAACGAGTGCAGCACTAGATACTCAAACAGGATGCCTGGCTCTGTCACTGGCTCGCCCCATTCATGGTCGTGGAAAGCTTGCAGCAATGGGCTTTGAGCAAACCATGAGCAGGAAAGCAAACCATCTGTCATTTATCAAAAACTTGAAAACCAACTGCTTGACAGGCATAATGCAGAAATACGGCGGTACTTGTGCTACAATCAGCCCCGCGCAAACGGCCAGCGGCCCAGCCGGCGGCTCCACAGCAGAAACACACCGGTACCCAGCGTCATCATGAGCAGGGCGGCCACCTGGAAAGGCAAGAAGATGCGCGTATCAGCGCTTTCGTAGAGCACGGCGCCGTCCTTGATGCTCCAGAATACCCATAGCCATACCACCACGGCCACCACAACTGGCAGCGGATAGAGTGGCATCTTGAATGGCAGGCCCGCCGTGCCGCGCCGCCGCCGAAGCAGCACCAACCCCACGGCCTGCCCCACAAACTGCACTAGAATCCGCATGGCCAGAATAGCGCTGATGACTTCGCCCAGCCGGAACAGCAGACTAAATACAAACCCTACCCCACCCAAAATCAGCAACGATACGTGCGGGAATTGCTTGGTAGGATGGGTTTTGGCGAAGACTGGCAGAAACTCACCGTCGGCGGCGGCGGCGTACGGAATGCGCGAGTAACCCAACAACACCGCAAACAATGAGGCAAACGCCACCCACAGCACCAATGCCGTAGCAGCTTTGGCAGCCGTAGCGCCATAGAGCTTTTCAACGAAGGCACTGACAATAAACTGCGACTTGCTGGCTTCCTGCCACGGAATAACGGCCCCCACGCTCCAATTGAGCAGCAGATACAACACCATGATGCCCAGAATGCTCAAAAAAATACTGCGCGGAATTACCTGCTGCGGGTTTTGAATTTCGCCGCCTAAGTGGCACACGTTGTAGTAGCCCAAGTAGGAGTAGATAGTCTTGACGGCCGCCTGCCCCAGCGCAGCCGACAGCAACACACCCGTCAGTTGTCCATCTTGCCACGAAACCAGGCCCGACAGGCCGCCTTCCGGCAGCCAAGCCACTGCGTGTGTAGCGTGGGTGAGTCCCCCGAAAATCAGCCAGCCCATGAGGCCCAGCACACCCACCCACAGCATCACCCCTAGCCGGCCAATGTCATCTATGCGGCGGTAGAGCAGTGCAATCAGCAATAGTACCACCACGCCGGCCACCAGTTTGGGCTGCCACCATTCGGGTAGCGGTACCAGGTAACTGAAGTATTGCGCAAACCCAATGGCGCCCGAAGCCACCACCAACGGCGCCTGCACCAAGGTTTGCCACACGTACAGAAACGACATTAGCCGGCCCCATTTCTGTTCGCCGTAAGCTAGTTTCAGAAACCGGTACGAGCCGCCTGCCTCAGGGTAGGCAGCACCCAACTCACTCCAAATCAAACCATCAACCAGCGCCAGTACCGCTCCGGCCAACCAGCCCAGCAGAAAGTTCGGGCCCATAAAGCCCATAACCAGCGGCAGCGTCACGAATGGCCCGATGCCTACCATGTCTATCATGTTGAGGGCCGTGGCCTGCACCAGCCCCAGCCGGCGGCGGAGGGGAGCAGCAGATGCAGAAGTAGGAGGAGTAGCGGGTTCAGCCATATGAGGGGTAAAAGTCAGATAAAAGCAGATTGTTCGAGTGATATCCGCCCTGCTTGGCGGGCAGTTCATGGGTGAACTTTGTAGTTAACGGCTGCATACGCCTAAGAAGCTAGGCTATTCTGGCGGTTTTATCTCCTGAGGCATGGCAAGCAACTCTTCTGAAAGAGTGGTGTACGGAGCCGTTGGCGTCAACTGGGCCATTGCTGTTTCCAAATTTGCGGCTGTTTTCTTCACGGATAGCCCTGCTATGCTTTCCGAGGCCATTTACTCTTTGGTAGACAGTGGCAACGGCCTGCTGATTCTGTTTGGCATGAGCCGCAGCCAGCGCCACAAGATGAAAATAGCTACTACTTCTGCATAAGCTCCATTATTGCTAGGCAGCAGCTAACCTCGTTCTGCCTGGCTGCGTACCACCGACAACCCGTTCCTGTCTTCGGGCTTCACCAACCACATTTTCATGTCTGCTGGGGGTTCTAAAGTTGCCATTTACGGGGCCATCGGGGCTAACGTCGCTATTGCCATTTCCAAGTTTGTGGCCGCCTTCTTTACCGGTAGCTCGGCCATGCTTTCCGAGGGCATTCACTCGTTGGTAGACAGTGGCAACGGCCTGCTAATTCTGTTTGGGGTCAAGCAATCGGAAAAACCTGCTGATTCCCGCCATCCATTTGGGCGCAGTAAGGAGCTGTATTTCTGGTCATTAATTGTGGCTATCCTGGTGTTTTCGGTGGGCGGCGGCATGTCGTTCTACGAGGGTATAGAACACCTCAAGCACCCTTCCCCCATCACCGACCCCACTTGGAACTACGTGGTTTTGGGGCTGTCTTTGGTATTCGAGGGCATTTCCTGCTTCCTGGCGTTCCGCGAGTTCAACAAAGACCGGGGTGATGCTGGCTTCTGGGAAACGCTGGGTCGTAGCAAAGACCCTTCGGTTTTCGCTATCCTGATGGAAGATTTGGCGGCCCTAACGGGCTTGGCCATTGCCTTGGTGGGCGTGTACTTCGGGCATCTGCTGAACAATCCGTATTTCGATGGCGGCGCGTCTATTTGCATTGGGCTCCTGCTCGTTTCAGTAGCTATTTTCTTGATATATAAGACCAAAGGCTTGCTAGTAGGCGAAGGCGTAGATGATGCCACGCTGGATGAACTGGAAGCCTTAGCCCGCCAAGACCACGCCGTAGAAGCTATTCGGCGGCCACTTACTATGTACATGGGCCCGCATGACGTGGTATTGGCACTCGACGTGGAATTCCAAGACCACCTGTCGGCTAATGAAGTAGAACAGGCCGTTAGTCGGCTGCAAGATGTAGTACGAGCTAAGTTTCCTGAATTTAAGCGCATTTTCATTGAAGCCAAGTCCATTGCAGGTAAGCAGCGGGCACCGTTGGCTTCTGATTCGTCGGCAGTATCTCCGCAGATTTAAAGCTCACAATTCCGGCGCAACTTGCTGGAGCAGGGTTAGTTTCAGGCTGATTCCAACTTTATCTTGGCTTCTACAGTTAAAATGGCGTCAGCTCAACCGGGTTGACGCCGTTTTTCTACCCTATTCCCGACCTTATGCCGCCTGCTACTACTCGCTCGAATCCGTTTCAATCGTTCTGGATGGCCGGTTACGAATGTACCGACCAACTCAACTGTTTCGGCAACCGTGTCGATTTTCTGCCCCTCACCGGCCACTTGCAGCTCATTGACCAGGACTACCAGGATTTGCAGCAGTACAACCTGACCACGGTGCGAGAGGGTATCCGCTGGAGCCAAATCGAGAAAGTGCCGTATCAGTACGACTGGAGCACCGTACGCGACATGCTGGCCGCTGGCCGCCGCCACGGCATTCAGCAGCTCTGGGACATCTGCCACTTCGGTTACCCCGACGACATGACCCCTTTACACCCGCTGTTTGCGCGGCGTTTCGCGGCGCTGTGCCGGGCCTTTGTGCAGTTCTACCGCGACGAGCAGCCCGAGGGCGAACTAATTGTAACGCCTATCAACGAGGTAAGCTTTATGAGCTGGCTGGGTGGCGACGTGCGCGGCACTTCGCCTTACTGCGTGGGCCAAGGTTGGGAAGTGAAGCGTGGGTTAATGCGCGCCTATATTGAGGGCGTGGCCGCTATGCGCGAAGTGGACCCCAATGTGCGGATTCTAACCACCGAGCCGCTTATCAACATCGTACCTAAGCCCGGCGCCAAACGTGCTGAGCGGCAGCGCATGGCCGAGTACACGTCGCACCAATTTCAGTCGGTGGATATGCTGGCGGGCCGGCTGTGCCCCGAGCTGGGCGGCCGCCCCGAGTACCTGGACATGCTAGGCTTCAATTTCTATTACGACAACCAGTGGGAGCTGGACCCGCACCACCGCATTCCATGGAACGACCAGCCCGCTCACCCGCAGTGGAAGCCGTTGCGCCACCTGCTGGCTATGGCCCACGAGCGGTATGGCTGCCCCATTGTACTCACTGAAACCAGCCACCCCGGTGTAGACCGGCCTGTTTGGATGGAAATGATTGGGCGCGAATGTGCCGCCGCGCTGAAAATGGGGATTCCGCTGTGGGGCGTGTGCCTCTACCCCATCCTCGACCGGCCCGACTGGGATTTCCTGGACCGGGAATGGCACCGTTCAGGCCTCTGGGATGCTGTACTGCGCCCCGATGGGCCACCGTTGCGCGTACTACACGAGCCCTACGCCAAAGCACTGTTAGCTGCTCAGCAGCAAGTGCAGCACGCTACCGTCCGTAAGCCCGCTTTAGCAGAGGCTTTTTCCTGATTCACGAATTCTACGGCTTGTTTGCGTAAGTTGTGGCTGTTGAGTTTGCTGCATTCTTTCACTCCACCGTCTGTTATGTATGCCCAATAATCAGGACGGTACAGGCCGTCGTCTGTCGGTAGCCACAACCGAATTGCTACGCCATTTCGCGCGCGCCTTCGCTGACTCTACCCTAAGCCAGCAGGAGGCGCGGCAGCTTCGGCAGCAACTTGCGGAACACGGGCAGCACGGCACCGATTTGCATGAGTTGCGCCACGAGTTGTTTAACCTTGCCCGTTCCCGCTTTAACAGCTTTCAAGATAAAGCCGTGGTGGAATGGCTGGAAACGGCCAGTGCGTTGCTGTTGCCGCCAGCAGCCCCGCCCGCTAGAGCTATCCGCTCTGAAGTGCATTTCAGTCCCGGCGACGAGTGCGTGGCAGCCATTCAGCGCTTCATCAAACAGGCGGCGCATCAATTGGATGTGTGCGTGTTCACGGTAGCCGACGACCGGCTGACCGATGCCCTCCTAACTGCGCACCGCCGAGGACTGCGCGTGCGCCTACTCACCGACAACGAAAAGCTGTTGGACCGGGGCTCTGATGTCCGGCAACTAGCTGCGGCGGGCATTCCCACCCGCATCGACCACTCCGAGTACCACATGCACCACAAGTTTGCGGTAGCCGACTGCCGCACGGTACTCACCGGTTCCTACAACTGGACCCGGTCGGCGGCCGAACACAACCTCGAAAATCTGCTTATCACCGACGACCACACATTGACGCAACGCTACTGCCAAGAGTTTGAGCGACTTTGGGAGCAAATGAAAGTATTTAACATACCTTAAATAGCTGATATACAACACAAAAAGAGGAGAAGCTAGTAACGCAATGTTACCAGCTCCTCCTCTTTTTGTGTTGGCTGCTTATCTTGATGAAGCGGCCGTTAGTACTCCTGCGTGCTTACTTTATGGCGCTTACCACTTGGCGCATTCCCCAAGCAACGCCTAGTACAACGTATCGTAACGGGGCCAATACCGCGAGCAGGTACAATGGCGGAAGCAGAATTACAGCTTCGACGATTTCACTCGAAGTACTATCCCGGTAGTCTAGGTTCACTTCTATAAGCATCAGCAGTGTGCTAATAGCCAGTAATATAAGATTAGCCCTCAGTTCTTTAATCAGCACTGCCACAGCATTAACAGAATCCGCTTATTCGGCGGCAGTGGTAGCGGGAGCCTCGGCCGCCGGCCGCCGGATACTTACCGGGTGCTTGGTGTTTATGGTTCCTACTGTCAGGTTCAGGTAGTAGTCGCCGGCAGGCAAGCTGCGGAAATCCAGGGTTTGGTGGTGCCCACCGGCCGTCTGGCGCCGGTAGTCGGATACCCGTACGGCAATGCCACTCTGGTTGTATAGCACCCAGCCAAGGGGCTGCTCAACTCCCAGCTGATATGACATCTGCATCACGCCATTGCTGGGGTTCGGGTACACGCTTAACTGGTTGGCGCCTACGCTGGGCGTGCTGCTGGGTACTGCACCTGCAGGAATTAGGGCCACCGGAGTAGCGGCTTCCAGCTTCCATTGCTGGGTGGGGCGGTTGGCGTAGCGGCGCTGTTGCAGTCCTCCTTCCTCGGGGGTATTAAGCGTCACGGCTTTGCCACTGTGCTTGGCGGTGAGCTTGTAATAGCCATCCTCAAGAGGCTCAATGGCCCACAGCTGATTGTTGCCACTGTAGAAAGGCCACAAGCTGAGGGGCGTACCATTAGAAGTAGCGCTACCCAGTACCTCTAGCACTTTGCGCCCACCTTGCACGGCAATGCGGTAATAGCCCGTACCGGCCGGCTCGATGCTCCACTGTGGCACTGTGCTGGGAGCAGCTGCGCCCAGTGGGTTTGCAGCGGCATTTACCTGCGTCTGGTCGGCTAGTTCCAATGGTTTTTCATCGGTACGCACTTTCAGGGTGTACACACCTGGCACAAAGGCAGGTGAGGGTTTGGGCTCGGCGGCTACTGATTTAGGAGCGGGAGCAGGCTTGGGCTCAGCGGCTGGTTTGGCAGCAGGCTTAGTGGCGGCCGGTTTGGCGGTTGGCGCAGCAGCTACTGCCGCATCCTTAGCGGTTTTCGGTTCCTTTACGGCCTTGGGAGCTTTCACTTCGGCCGCAGCAGGTTTGGCAGCTGGCGCAGGCTTTGCAGCCACGGCCGGATTAGCCCCAGCCGGATCAGGGGCGAGAGATGAGCCCAGCGGATACAAGTTACCCGACGGAATAGTTTGCTCGGCTTGGCCAGGGGGTGTCCATTGCAGTTGAATGCGGGCGTCGCCTTCCTGGTCGAAGTACTCTAGCTTGATAGACGTTTTTTCGCCCGCTGCCAGGTTAGCAATGGCCAAAGGCGCTTCCCCGCTGTTCTTTTTGCCGTCCCAGGTGTCCAGCACCTTCTTGCCGTTCACCCACATGCGCACCCCTTCACTAGTTTGCACCGAAAACTTGTAGCGGCCAGTAGCCGGAGCCGCCAGCAACCCTTCCCACCGCACCGAGAAATTGTCGGCGGGCACCTCGGGGCCAGGCGAGCCAGCACCCCATTGGAAATCGATAGCCGGATCGATTCGGGTTAGCACTGGAACGCCGGCCAACGTACCGTTGCGGAAGTAAGAAGCCGTGAGGCCAGTACCCGCACCTTGCACCACGGCAACCCCAGGCGTATCGCCTGATTCAGCTCGCCCGAGAGTAGCTGCTGATGATAAGCCTACCAGCACTCCGCCGCATAAGCTAAGTTTGATTATAGAACGGAACAGTAAGTTTCGCACAACAAGAAAGATTGAAGTATCAAATCAAAATAATCCAAGAATCAACCAACCGAACCGCATTACAACTGCATACAGCACCGCCACTTACCCTTGGCTAAACAAGGCCATTATTCCAAGCCGGTACAATATAATGCATTTACAAACGTATCTCATACGCTCGGTTAACATCCCTATTTTGCCTTCAAACTTTTAACTGTAAAGTACAATAACAGTCCATAATTTATTATCCTCTATCTGCCTACCACCAAATGCATTTATAATGTAGCTCAACAATAGTGTGATAGGCCACATGATCGGTGCAACCACTGTTGTTTACTTCCTAGACCAGGCTACAAAACTTGTTCATAAAAGCTCGCCATGCCTGCTTCAGCAGTTTCCAAGGCGACCTATGCACCTGCTTTCGCTTAACTGGTGGCGCTGGATGTAATGCCCTGCTTTAATGGTAGTGTTTAGCTGAGTTGCGCTGGCGGATAAGCTTAGGTAGGCACTCGGCTAGCTCTTTGGCTGCACTATATCTATTAGCGTTGAAGTCGGGTTATCAACTTCTAATTTATAGTAATCTAATTGTGCGTTATCCTTCCTGCTTGCGGCTCTACCTTTGCAGAACTAGTACTAGTAGAAAACGGAGGTCGTCGTTGAAAAAGCCTCATCCGCTGGCTGCTCTTGCTGGAATAAGTTTTCTGCCTTTTATTGGCGCAACCTGCTACCAAGCAGTGCGTAGGAAACGCGCTGTCTTGCTGCGGAGCTTTCTTTTTTGACTTTTACATATGCGTAAACACTACCTTCTTATCATCTTGCTGATTACAACCTTATGGAATAGCCAAGCTATTCATGCTCAAAAGGTTGGATTAGTACTTAGTGGTGGCGGAGCCAAAGGCTTGGCACACGTGGGCGTGCTGAAGGTGCTAGAGAAAAACAGAATTCCCATCGATTACATTGTGGGCACAAGCATGGGAGCCATTGTGGGCGCCATGTACGCAGCTGGGTATTCGCCGGCGGAAATAGAAGAAATTGTACTCAAGCCTGATTTCCAGAACTGGGTGTCGGGTGATCCGCTGGAAGGAAAGGTATACAACTATTACGACGGCGACTACAATCCGGCCGCCCTGCACTTGCGCCTAGCCATCGACTCGACGCTGAAAGCCCGTGTGACGCCTAAGCTAGTCGACGACGTAACCCTTAACTACGTACTATCCACTATGTTGGCCCCAGCCGGGGCTGTATCCGGCTACGATTTCAACAAGCTAATGGTGCCTTACCGCAGTGTAGCCTCCGAGGTGTTTACGCGCCAGCGCGTAGTGCAGCGCGATGGGTCATTGGCCGATGCGGTGCGCAACTCCATGGCCTTTCCGCTAGCCTTCCGGCCCATCCGGCAGCCCGATGGCCGTTACCTGTTCGATGGGGCGGTAGTGGACAACTTCCCAACCGACGTAATGCGGCAAGAATTCAAGCCCGACATCATTATCGGGGTGAATGTGGGTGATGTGGCCTTCAATAAATACCCCAAGGAAAAAGACGACGCCCTGCTGGCCAATACGCTGCTGTTTGTGGGCTTCAACGGAGCCGATACCACATCAGTAGGCCCGAATGGCATTTTTATTCAGCCGAAAATAGATGAATTTACGGCAGCCGACTTCAACAAGGTGAAGCAGTTGGTGGTGCTAGGCACCCAAGCTACTGAGAAAAAACTCGACCAGTTGCTCAGCCGCATCCCGCGGCGCGAGGATACCTTGGCGTTGCAGCAGCGGCGCCGGGCATTTCAGGAGCGGGCCCCCAAACCGGAGTTCAAGCAGATAACCGTGCAAGGCGTACCAGCGCAGCAGCAGGAGTTTGTGCGTCGTTTCTTCCAGAAAACCGGTACTACTTATTCTCCCGGCGACATAGAGGAAGGGTACTACCGGCTCGTGAACAACGATTTTTTCAACAACGTGTACCCACGTGTCCGCTACGACAGCAAACTGCAAGGCTACACGCTGAACCTAGATGCGCGCCAGAACAGCAATTTGACCACCGACTTGGGGGTGCTGCTGTCGTCGCGTTCTATGAGCAACTTTTACCTAGGTGGAGCCTACCGCTACCTCAACCGGTTTCTGTATACGGTGAAGGCCAACGCCACCATCGGACGATTCTACAACGGAGCACAGGGCACTTTCCGCATCAGCATTCCGGGCAACCATCCGTTTTATGTGGAGCCCGGCATTACGTTCAACAACTTCAACTACCAAGATACGGGAGGCCTGCTAGGTAGTACTGCCCAAAACACCCAGCTTCAGCAGCGCGACCTGAAAACCAGCGTAGCCATTGGCTACAGCCCCAACTACCGCAGCCGCTACATTCTGAGTGGGGGGCTGTTTACGAACCGTGACCGGTTTGCTAACACCAACGAAATCAGCAGCGACGCCACCCTGGACAAGAACAATGTAACGGGCGTAACCGGAGCCCTTCAGTTTCAGCGCAACTCCCTGAACCGGCGGCAATATCCGGTGAGCGGCCGCCGGGCCGAATTCTCGTTGCGCGGTGTACTAGCTGAGGAAAACTACAAAGCCGGCTCAACGGCCAATGGCCTAGCCGACCGTACCAAAAACCACCAGTGGCTCCAGAGCCGGTTGTACATCGAGCAATATTTCACATTTCATAAAGTTGATTCGGTGGGACGCCGCGTCCACGCCTGGGGCTATACTATCGACGCAGTGGCTACCACCCAGGGGCCATTTGCCACGTACCGCTCGTCTCTGACATCGGCGGCAGCCTTCCTGCCTCTGCCCGATTCGCGCACTCTGTTTCTGGACCGGTACCGGGGTACGGCCTATGCAGCGGTGGGCTTGCGTTACATCAAGGCTATATTAGGCTCGTTGGAGTGGCGCAGTGAGGTATACGCGCACACCCTGTTCCGGCCTTGGGAGCAGCAGGATTTCAACCCAGTTGTTGCTAAGCGTGGTACCACCGTTAGCCGCCCCTACCTTACTGCCATGACGGGCTTGGTGTACCAAACACCCGTTGGCCCAGCGTCCCTCCAGTTCATCCACTACGATGACCCCGACCACCAGTTCGGCGTTTTCGCTCATATCGGCTTTGTGCTGTTCCGTGAACGGTCGTTGGAGTAAATCGTGAGGTAGTAAAACAGTGAGGGACGAGGTCGACGTTCTGCCTACGCAGATGAAACGTCAGCCTTGCCCCTCACTGTTTTATGGCTTCCACGTCGGCGTAGCCCGCGGGAGAGCCACTCAACATAGCCACAAGCGGTGGTAACTATCAGCTAAAAAGGCAGGACGTAAGCTTATGACTGTGGCGTTTCAACGATGATAAATGCACTTGGCTATGAGACCAAGGGCTTGAGGCTGCGACAACAATTTTATACATTAAAGCATCTAGTATACAATAACTTACAACTGCATTGCAAACGAGCGGAGCAGTTTGGCTACTTCTTCAGGAGCTTCATACGGCAGTAAGTGCCCCGCTCCACTAATGATTTCCAACGGCGTATTTTCGGGCAGTAGGGGTAGCGTTTCAAGTCCGTGCACCGAAGGCGACATAATAGCATCCTGGTCGCCGGCCAGCACAGTGCAGGGCACTTGAATATGGCAGAGGCGGCTGGCTATGTTTTCGCGGCTGCCGTGGAGCAACCAAGCATCCCAGGCAGCCTTGGTACTGCGCAGGTTGTCGTCGATGATTTGCTGCTGCACTGTAGCGGGCAGGGACCGGGCCGTAATGTGCTGCATGGTTTCCTGCGCCTTGGCTGGTTTTCCGTATGCCCGCAGGCTGCCTTGGCGGTCGTCCTCGGTCATGGGCTCGGGCGTAGGCGGCGACGGACTTAGCAGTGCTACCCCAGCCAACTCAGCAGGCTGCCGAGCCGCCAAAGCCAGCGCAATTTTGCCTCCCATGCTGTGCCCCACCAACACGTAGCGCTTCAGCTGTTGGTCGTGCAGGTAGGCGGCTAACTGGTCGGCATAGGCATCTACGGAATGGCCACCGGTTGGGGCCGGGGCTTCACCGAAGCCGCCAAGGTCGGGGGCCAGCGCTGTAAAATCGGGAGCAAGCAGCTTGGCAACGGCTTCCCACTCCCGGCCGGAACCGGCCCAGTAGTGCAGGCACACAAAAGTAAGAGGTGAAGCAGCGGATTGAGTGGATTGAGCAACTGACGACATAATAGAAAGCAGAGGGTGATGCCACCAAGTACCTGCACAATACCAGTAGCTGCCAAGCATACGTAGCCCAC
This sequence comes from Hymenobacter norwichensis DSM 15439, assembly GCF_000420705.1. GTDB lineage: Bacteria > Bacteroidota > Bacteroidia > Cytophagales > Hymenobacteraceae > Hymenobacter > Hymenobacter norwichensis. The sequence continues at coordinate 290,842 of NZ_ATVL01000011.1, read as the reverse complement.
TCAATTCATGCTGAAATAAAAAGCCCGACTTCCTTTCGGAGCCGGGCTTTTCTGTGACAAAATTCCGCGCGGATAATGCTGGCGTTAGGCAGCCGCTTATTCTACGCTGATTTGCTTGGTGGCCACTTGCTCATTGGTCTGTACGCGCAAGGTGTAGATGCCCTTGGCCAACTGGCTTACCTCCAGCTGCGTGTCGGTCCCGCCTGCGCTCAGCGAGATGGTGCGGCGCAGCACCTGCTGGCCCAGTGCGTTGAGCAGCGTTAGTTCGGCTGTGCGCTGGCCAGCCAGCGCGGGCAGGCGTAGCGTGAGCTGATCGTGGGCGGGGTTGGGGAACACGCTCAGCGCTTGCTCCAGTTGCGCGTCGCGCTTGGAGAGCACCCGCGTGCTGAAGCCTACCTCTAACGCCAACCGGGTTTGCATGGCACTGGCGGCCAAATCATTCCAGGTGGTAGTGCCTTCTACTTGGTAGTAAAAGGTAGCTGGGCGCAACGGATTCTCCACTTGATACGCTACATCAGCTTCCCCAGACACCTCTTTCAGGCCCACGAAGAACGTGCCGTTGACAGTTGCCCCCGTCACGGGCACGCTCACAACGCCGGCTGCGGTGGGGCGGGTGAGCGTGGGTGAGGTGAAGAGTACAGCGTTAGGCAAGCCGGCCGTCGTTGCACTCATCACCACCACTTGGTATGTAGATGTAGTGGTAGCATTGGCCGTAAATGCAACTTTCACTTCTCCTATTGTAGCGGTACTGTTGATAAAGTGTTTGGCAACCAAAAGTCCGTTGGGCCTTGTGCCTGGCACCCCTGTTCCGGTAGTGCTAAGCGCTTGGTTAGCATCGGTGTACGAGAGGCTATTAGCCGTTACGGCTTGCGCGTAGGTCAGCGTGTTATTGGTAGCCAGGTCGTCGCTGGGGAGGGCCACCGACACGGTATTGTTGCCAACTGTAGCTGGCGTGTAAGCTGCAAACGTAATGGTTGCCGAAGCTCCAGCAGCTAGCGCCGGTATAGCCTTGGTATCGGTGAAGGTGGTAGCGCCGGTTACCGACAAGGTGGCCGTTGAAGCGGGCCGCGCCGTGGCACCCACGTTACGCACCACTGCCTGTACCGTTTGTGGCGACGAAACTGGGGCTCTGCCCACCGTATATAGCGTTTGCAGGGCAGCATCACTAGCCGGCAAGGAAGTAGCGCAGATGGTGAACTGTCCGGTAGGATTGTTGCCGAGACTGAATACACGGGCGTACACGGTGCTACCCGGTGTCAGGCCAGTGGCCGTCACGCTAGGGAACCGGTTGCCAGCCGAGGCATCATCGTTGCAGCCCACCGAAACCAGCGACGTGCACGAACCAGAGTAAAGCTGCATTACCGGGTCGGCCATGGTGCTGCCCGCTACTCCGCCGGTTGTTACCACCACGGCTCCGCTGGCCGGCACCGCCATGCTGTACCACACATCGTTAGTGGCTAGGCTACCACAGGTGGGAGTTGGCGCAGTACTGGCCGTTGCGTTTAGGTTAGTAGTCGTAACTGGCGTGCAAGTGGTTCCGACGGTTAGCGGAGTAGCTCCGGTGCAGTTGTCATTCGCCGGTACAATGTTTGCGCAGATGTTGAACTGGCCGGTACCCACACTGGCATCGAAGCCGAAAACCCGCACATATACCGTTGTACCCGGAGTTTGCCCCCGAACGGCCACCGCCGAAAACCGCTCCACACCGTCCACAATGTCATCGTTGCAGCCAATGGAGGTGAGGCTGCCGCACGTGCCGGAGTAGACTTCCACTACCGTATCGTCAAAGGCGCTGCCTGCCACGGCGCTAGTGGACACGCTGAAGCTGCCGCCGGCGGGCACCACCACGCTATACCACACATCCTTGCTGGCCGGTATCGACGTGTCCCCGCACGAAACAGCAGGCGTGGTGCCGTTGGTGGCATTCAGGTTGGTGCCGACAAGGGGCGTGCACGTTGCCCCAACCGTTAGGGGCAAAGCGCCGGCGCAGTTGTCGTTGGCTGGGGCTTGTGCCCAAGCCGCTACTGGCGCCAGCAGCAAGCCGGTCGCCAAAGCCAACAGCCTCGAGCGGAACCGGTTGGATAGCCAAGAAGTGGATGAGTAAATGTTTTTACGCATACAGTGAAAATTTAAGAGGAATAAAGAAAGTGAGATTTCAAGTTTGGGTAGCACCTTTCAGCTGTACCAAAAGGAAACGGGCTACCAGGCAGTGAGTCGGCAGGCATCCTACACTTAGTACGTATATGTCTTTCAAACAAGCAGTTAAGGGTGGGCTGCTGTTCCAGTAAAGTCAAGATACCGGCTTTTCTTTAAGAAGCACTACGTACCGCAACTCATTGTGTGTTACGCAACTCCAAGCGCGTGCGTCCTTTCAACCGATAACTACAATTTTCGAGACTCTTTAGCTGACAAGTAGCCGGCCTGCTTTGCAAGTGAAGCCCCTAGTAAACACCCCTTCGTCATATAAACTCCGACAACAGCTAAGCTCGCAACAAGCGTGCTGATGTATAACTATTGTCAGAAGCCTATACGCCGATACCACTCATACAGAGTCGACGCCACCAGAACAATCCAGCGCAATAGAAACACTGAAATAAAAAGCCCGACCTCAGGGGAGGTCGGGCTTTTTGCTGGTGGCGTGACGCGCTGCTTATTCCACGCTGAGTTGCTTGGTGGCCACCTGCTCGTTGGTTTGCACGCGCAAGGTGTAGATGCCCTTGGCCAACTGGCTTACCTCCAGTTGCGTGTCGGTCCCGCCGGCGCTCAGCGAGATGGTGCGGCGCAGCACCTGCTGGCCCAGCGTGTTGATCAGCGACACCTGCGCCGTGCGCTGACCAGCAATGGCGGGCAAGCGCAACGTGAACTGGCCGTGGGCCGGGTTGGGGAACACGCTCAGCGCTTGCTCCAACTGCGCATCACGCTTGGAGAGCACGCGGGTGGCAAACGTCACGTCGATAGCCAGGCGCGTGGTAGCTGCAACCCCGCCTATAGCTAGGGTGCTCACGTCGTCCCACGTGGCAGAACCCGGAAGCTGGGCGTAGTGCGTGCCCGTACGCAGCGGTGATTCCACTTGGTAGGCTATCTGTACGCTGCCAGCAACCTCTCTTACTCCTACATAGAAAGGACCATTTACCGACACGGTTCCTGTTACGGGTACAGTTACCAAGGCCGCAGCGGCCGTACGAGTCTGGGTAGGCGACGTAAACAGCACTGCGCCGGGCAGGCCGCCGGTGCCAGTTGCATCCAGTATTACCACCTGATAGGTGGACGTACTGCTGGCAACCGCAGCCAGATTTATGCTCACAGAGCCAATTGTGGCCGCACTATTACTAGTGAAACGAGAAACCAGAGCACCGGTATTAACTCCGATACCCGCTGTATTCAGTGGCTGGCTAGCATCTATATACGAAAGCGTATTGGCCGTTACAGCTTGCGTGTACGTCAAGGTGTTGTTGGAGGCCACACCATCCGTAGGTATAGTTACCGTTAGCGTGTTGCTTCCGGTAGCCGCGGGCGTATAGGTGGCGAAGGTAACCGTAGCGGATGCTCCGGCAGCCAGTGAAGTTATCAGCTTGACGTCGGTAAACGTGGTAGCCCCCGTCACGCTAAGCGTAACCGGAACATTGGCCAGAGGAAGGGCTCCAGCATTGCGAACAACAGCTTGTACACTTTGCGGAGCCGATACCGGAACTTTGCCCGCTGAGTAGATAACCTGCACAGCAGCATCGGGAACAGGAACGGAGGCACAGATACCAAACTGACCGGTAGGGGTAGTCCCGAAGCTCCATACTCGCGCATAAATGGTAGCGCCGGGGGTAAGTCCAGTAGCCGTAGCACTTGAGAAGAAGCTAGTAGCCGTAGCATCGTCGCTGCAGGCAACCTCCGTTAGAGAGCCGCAGGTACCAGTATATAATACCAAGCCAGTATCGTTTACTGATGAGCCTGTTACGGCGCTAGTAGTAACAGTTACGTTGCCAGAGGCGGGTACAACGATACTGTACCACACGTCGTTGCTGACGGGCGTGGCAGCAACAAAGCAGCCCGTACCGGTGGTCGAGCTTGGGGCCGGAACGCCAGTGGAAGCCGTAGCCCCCGTATTGGTAGTAGTAATCGGAGTGCAGGTGGTTGCCACTGTCAAAGTGGTAGCAGTGGCACATTCATCATTGGCCGGCGCAACTGCGGGCGTGCTGAACGAGGTGGTTACGGCCTGTGAAGTAGTAGTGCCTGAGCAGTTACCGGCAACCGACACGCTGTAGGTTGTGCCCGGTGTCAGTCCCGTCAGCGTTACTGGCGAAGTGGTAGGAGCGGGCGTTACGGTAGTAGACGTGCCAGCTGCTGTTGTGTAAATAACGGTATACCCCGTGTTGCCGGTGCCGCCCGTGAAGGTAAGCTGGGCCGTAGAATTAGTAATAGTACCAACGGTCAGCGCCGTTACGGGTGGGCACGTGGGGGCCGTAAGACCTGTCAGTTGAATGTTGGGCCGGTAAACGCTTAACGTACCGGTAGTTGTTGGAGCAGTATTATCTGTCTGCCAGAATTGGGTCCGGCTGTTGCCCGTAGAAGTGTAGCGGAATGCTTTGCCAGTGTTGGTTTCGTTACCACCTCCAGTGGAGTTGGTTTCTACAATTACTTCCAGGTTGGAAGTGCCATTGTAAGCAAAGGGGGCAGTCAAAGGAACGCTCACCCAGGTATTCGCCGTGAAAGAGGCAGCTGGAATGGTGCTGTCATATACCAGAGTGGCACCGGTTTCTTCCGCAGCAACGGTTGTGGCGGCGGCAAAGCTGGCGTTGGTTACCGTTTTCAGGTAAATCTTGGTAGGGGCGGCCCCTGGTGTGCTCACCGAGTTGAGGTAGAAGCCTACGCTGGTGATGCTGCCACTGGTTCCGATTTCGGCGGCGGTGTAAATCATGGCGCTACGCTCGTACCCGTAAAAGGTACCGAGTGGCTTACGAGCGGTGGTGCTGCCTGTACCGGTAGGGTTGCCGACTGGCACTTGAACTTGTGCCCATGCAGCAGGAGCCAGCAATAGGCCCGCGGCCAAGGCGGTCAGCCCCGACCGAAGTCGTTTGGATAGCCGAGAAGTAGGTGAGTAAAGCATTGTGATCATACAATAAAGTAGAAAGGTGGAAGAAGGAAAATCTGCTTGAAGCCCACAGGCGTTTTGGGTAGTACAGTTGACAGCTTGCCAGGGTGCTGGGTGTAACTCGCTGTTAACAGTTCAATGTATTCACATTATCATCATATTTCAGTGAATACCTGCTGAGGTTTAAGTAGCTTGGCTGCGTCAATATACCTGATTTCTGTTTCCAAGTAGCACTTAATTGAGGATAATCCAGCGGCCATATTTCTGATGCGCCGACCACTACCGTTTCAGTGCTATTTCCACCGTATTTTCTGTCCTGCTTTACCAGCCCGCAGCCGCTCGGGCACCTTACGTACAATGATGTCGCGCAATGAGGCCAGCAGCGGCAGCCGCACAAACCCCTGGTGCACCACCAGGCTAATTTCGCGCACCGGTTCGGGCGCGGCAAAGCGCTTCACCATGGGGTTGCCTAGCTCCTGTAGCACCGACAGTTCGGGCACCAGCGTGTAGCCGTGGTTGTGGCGCACCAGTTCTTTCAGGGTTTCAATGGAGCCGCTTTCGTAGGTGAAGGGCCGGGTAGTATCCACGGGGGCGGGGGCGCAGATGTTGAGCACTTGGTGGCGGAAGCAGTGCCCTTGCTGCAACAGCCACAACCCCGGCGCGCCCATGTCCTGCGGGGCAATAGTGGCCTGCTGGTACAGCGCATGGTTGGCCGATACGTAACCCAAGAAAGGTTCTTCCAGCACCGGAATTTCGCGCAACTGCCGGTCGTCGAGCGGCGTAACCAGCAGGCCGATATCCAGCGTGTGGTCTTTGAGGCGCGGCAGTATCTGGGCCGACTGCAACTCCTCTACCTGCACCCGGAGTTGCGGGTACTGCTCTACCAGCTCCACCAAAAACAGCGGCACCAAGTAGGGCGCCAGCGTTGGGATGATGCCCAGCCGCAACTCGCCTACCAACTCGCCTTTCTCCAACTGCACCACTTCACGCAGCTGCTGCATTTCGCGGAGCACCTGCCGGGCTTGTTGCACCACCTTGGCGCCAACCAATGTAGGCTGCACGCCTTTGTTGGTGCGGTCGAAAAGCAGCACGCCCAGTTCTTCCTCCAGCTTTTGCAGCTGCATGCTTAAGGTAGGCTGCGTAACATGGCATTTCTCGGCGGCTAGCACAAATTGGCGGTGCGTATCGAGGGCTACCAGGTATTCAAGCTGTTGAATGGTCATGCCACAAATATAGACACAGGCTATACTACTATAAGAACAATCGATTTTGTTGATAGACTAGCGTGCTCAACCTTTGTAGCCGCTCAGCATGCCGCTATCATAGGTTTCATTGCTGTCTATATTTATCATTCCCTCTCCACCTCATGGAAGAATCAACTCAACCCAAGAAGCTGACTACCGCTTCGGGCCGTCCGATTTTCGACAACCAAAACACGCAGTCAGCTGGTGCCCGCGGTCCGCTGTTGCTGCAAGACTATTTCTTTCACGAGAAGTCGGCCCATTTCAACCGGGAGCGGATTCCGGAGCGCGTGGTGCACGCCAAAGGCAGCGGCGCGTACGGTAAGTTCACCGTCACCCACGACATCACGCACCTAACCCGCGCCAAGCTGTTCAGCAAAGTGGGCAACGAGTGCAAACTGTTCACTCGCTTCAGCACTGTGGGCGGCGAGAAAGGCTCAGCTGATACCGAGCGGGACCCCCGCGGCTTCGCGCTGAAATTCTATACCGAAGACGGCAACTGGGATTTGGTGGGCAACAACACGCCGGTGTTCTTCGTGAAGGACCCCATCAAGTTCATGGACTTTATCCACACCCAGAAGCGGGAAGCTCGCAGCAACCGCAAGAGCCCTACTATGATGTGGGACTACTGGAGCCTGAACCCCGAGAGCCTGCACCAAGTAACCATCCTGATGTCAGACCGCGGCACGCCCTACGGCTACCGCCACATGCACGGCTACGGTTCGCACACTTTCTCCCTGATCAACGCCGCCAACGAGCGGACCTGGGTGAAATTCCACTTCCGCACCCAGCAGGGCGTGAAGAACTTCTCTGATGAGGAAGCTCGCCTGATGAAGGCCGAGGATGCGGATTTCGCGCAGCACGACCTGATAGACGCCATCGACAACGGCAACTTCCCGAAGTGGACCATGTTCATTCAGACCATGACCGAGGAGCAGGCCCGCGACTTCCGCTGGAACCCCTTCGACCTGACCAAGGTGTGGCCCCAAGGCGAGTTCCCGCTGCAAGAAGTAGGCGTAATGGAGCTGAACGCCATTCCTGAAAACTACCACGCCCACGTAGAGCAGGCCGCTTTTGCGCCGGCCCATGTGGTGGACGGCATTGGCTACTCGCCCGACAAAATGCTGCAAGGCCGTATCCTGAGCTACCCTGATGCGCAGCGTTACCGCCTCGGCGTGAACTACGAGCACCTGCCCGTAAACGCCTGCCCCTTCGGCTTCAGCAACTACCAGCGCGACGGCCTGATGGCCTTGGGTGCCAACGGTGGCCCCGGCCCCAACTACTTCCCCAACTCGTTTGATGGCCCCACGGAAGACAAAACCCAGGGGGAACCCGCCCAGGAACTGGATGGTTTTGCCGCCCGCTACGACCGGAACGAAGGCCCCGGCAACGACGACCACTACACCCAGGCCGGCAACCTGTTCCGCCTCCTCGACAAGCAGGCTCAGCAAAACCTGATTACCAACGTAGTAGGCGCCATGAGCGGCATCGAAGGCCCCAAAAAAGACCTCATTACCCAGCGTCAGCTGTGCCACTGGTTCCGTGCTGATGTGCGCTTGGGCATGGCCATTGCCAAAGGCCTCGGTGTAGATGCCGAAATGCCAATGGAGCATAACGCTGCTGCCGTAACTACTTAAGTTCAGCAGATTACCAAGTAAAAAAAGGCCGCCCTGGAAACCCAGGGCGGCCTTTTTCAGTTTTTGCACTACCTAGTCTTCGGGTAGCTACACTTTCACTTTCAGCAAAGCGGGCTGGCTAGTAATAGCAAACATCTCGGCGTAGGGCACCATCGTAATCTGGCCGAACTCCCGAATCATCATCTTGTAGCTCTCCCCTACCGGCCGGATTTTGCGGTCTAGGTCATAAAGGCCGCAGGCGTTGACGGTGAGGCGCTTTTCGGCCAGCGAAATATCCCAGTCGAGCTGGTCGAGTAAGGAGTACCAGGTGAAGCCGATAACCGGGATGCCGTCTTCCCGGATGCGGGTTACGTTCACCCATTGCTTCCAAAGCCAGTTGGGGGCCTCTTTCGCATCGAAAGTGTTGGTTTCGGTGTGCATCACGGGCTTGCGGTACCGCTCGTAGTACTGGCGCGTCATGGTGTACCAGCCCAGCACGTCCTCGGCCTGGCACATCTCGCCATCTGGCTTGATTATCTTCTCGTTGCGGCCGTAGTAGTCGTTGCCCATAACTTGGTAGCCGGGCGGCTCGCCAGCCATAAACCAGTCGAGTTCCTGCCGAGTTAGGCCATTGTCGAGGCAGTAGAGCAGCACTTCCGAGTCGAGCGGATGGGCGTACAGCAAATCCAGAGACAGAAAACGCAGCTTGTTGGTGAGGCAAATTTCCGGACTGGGCACGGCGCGCATCTCATGGATATACTCCGCCGATTCGCTTTGCACAATTACACAGTCGGGACGGTAGCGGGCAATCTGCTGGGTGCCCATGATGCTGGCCGCCGCGCAGTGCTTCATAGCCGTAATAAACGCCCGGTCATCTTTGAGCTGTTCGTTCCAAATACCATCTTTAGCCGAAGCCCGCGCCGTCACATATATCTCATTGACAGGTGTATAGAAGCGCACCCAGGGGTAGCGTTTGGCTACGGCGCCGCAGTACTCGGCAAAATGCACCGGCAGTTCGGAGTTCTGAAAGTTGCCTATCCAGTCGGGCACCCCGAAGTGCATCAAATCCAGAATCGGAATGATGCCGAGGCGCTGCATTTCGGACATAGCCTTGTCAGCAAACTCCCAGTCGTACTTGCCGGGTGCTTTCTGAATAAGGTAGTACGGCAGGTTGTAGCGCAGCACTTTCAGACCCAGTTCCTTCACCAACCCCAAGTCTTCCTTGTAGCGGTTGTAGTGGTCGGTTTCCGCTAGTAAGTCGCGCCGGATGGTACCGTTGGCAATAGTAGGGTACGAGCATTCGATGCCGGTGGCAAACATGAAGTTGCCGGCCGCCCCAGTTGGCAAGCCACTCCCATCGTGGCCGGCTGCCCCGCCGAACTGGTCGCCTTCATAGCCGCCGTCGCCGAATTTATCTTTAATATGGGTGAGAAAGGATTTCATTTTCTGAAGCTAAAATGACGTACCAGAAGGGCACCTCATAGTAAAGAAGAACGTCATGCAGAGCAGAGCGAAGCATCTCGCGTGCTGACGCAGGGTTACTACTCTATCGTCAGCACGCGAGATGCTTCGCGGCGCTCTGCATGACGTTCTGTTTCAGCCTACGCTTTCAATCCAGCCAGAAACTTGTCGGCGGTGCGCAAACTAAGGGCCATGATGGTGAGGGCCGGGTTGACGCTGAGGGCGCTCGGGAACACCGAGTTGTCGCAGATGTAGAGATTGGGCACGTCGAAGGCGCGGCCGTCGGGGTTTACCACTGCGTCGTCGCCGCTCTTGCCCATGCGGGCCGTACCAATGACGTGGGCATACCGCTCGAAGGCCCAGATGTCGGTGGCGCCAGCAGCTTCCCAAATCTGGCGCATCAGCTTCTCGGCGTGGCGGTTCATGCGCTGCTCGTTTTCCTGGGCCGTGAAGTGCAGGCGAGGCTTGGGCAAACCGCGGGCGTCCTTCTCGTCGGAAAGCTCCAGGAAGTTCGCCTCGTGCGGCAGACAGTCGCCGAGGATGTTGATGCCGGCAATGTGGTTGTAGTTCACCATGTAGTCACGCAGAGCCTGGCCCCACAACTTGCGGCCGCGCGCCATTTGGGAAGCAAACGTAACGGGCATCACTCCAATGCTTTGCAGCAAGTAGCCACCCGCAAAATCAGCGTCTTTGGGCCGGTGGGTATCCTCGGAAATCAAGCCACCCGGAATGCCTTTGTACGGCCGGATATCCTCAGGGAAGGTCCCCCACACCTGCACGCCGGGGTGGGCCATGAAGTGCTTGCCGACCTGTCCGCTGGTTAGTGCCAACTCATTGAGCATCAACAAGCGCGGCGTTTCCACAGCACCAGCACACAGGAACAGGTTCTTGCACCGCTGCCGCACGGTCTGGCCGTACTGCTCGTACACTACGGCTACTATGCTGCCCTGAGCGTCCCGCTCAATCTCCGTTACGAAGGCATCAGCCCGAATTTCGGCGCCGTGCGCTTCGGCCAAAGGCAGAAACGTGACATCCATACTGGCTTTGGCGCCTATGTTGCAACCGGCCTGGCAGAAGCCGCGGTTGGTGCAAGCCTCGCGCCAGCCAATACCTTCCTGGTAGTACCGCGCCGACAACGCCGCATTAGCCGCCGGGGAGGTCTGGATACCCAATTGGGCACAGGCCTTTTGCATCAGCAGCGCCGCGCCGTTCAGTGGTAGCGGGGCCAGCGGGTAGCCCTTGCGGCGGCTGGGGTCCCAGGGGTACGGCGTGGGTCCCGAGATACCCATAAAGTGCTCCAGCTCTTCGTAATACGGCTCCAGCTCCTCAATGCCGAATGGCCAGTCTACACCCTGCCCGAACTCGGTGTGCAGGATTAGGTCGCCACGGTGGGCGCGGGGAGTGTAGGCAGTGTAGTGCAGCGTGGAGCCGCCCACGCCGGTACCGGAGTTGTTGCGGCCAAACGCCACCGGGTTCTTGCCCGCCGACAGCCGCTCGTCGTTCCAGAACAGGAACGCCTGAGCTTTTTCGTCGGTGGCGTAGTCCGTGCGAGCATCGTGGCGGGGGCCGGCTTCCAGGGCCACCACGCGTAGGCCGGCCATAGCCAGCCGGGCCAATAGTGGCGCGCCGCCGGCACCCGTGCCAATCACCACACAGTCAACAATATCCGTGGGATTGGGCAGCGGATTGGGCTGTTCTTCGCCGGTGGGCGCGGTGGCAGGGGTGCCGTTTTCTTCTAGTATAGCTTGTAGCAGCGGGTCCTGGATTTCCGGTTTCACGGGGTTCAGAACGCCTTCTTCGAGAACTTCTTCGTCGGGCATGTACGGTGAAATAGTGAGATGGTGAAATGGTGAGTTTGCTGTATTGGTGAGTGAATGAACTAGATGTCAGCGCAGTAGCACAGACTCATGCCGCTGAAACGGCAAACTCACTAGCTCACCAGTTCACTATTTCACCTCTTCTGGTTCGCGGAGCTCTAGCTGGCCGGGCTGGATGTGCTGCCAGCCCGGCACGTCGGCCATGCCCACGTACCCGATTTCCTCTTGGGCCAGCGGGTGGGCGTAGTAGTTCTCGGTTAGTTCGGCCAGCATTTCCTCGAAAAACCGGGCAATGGGCAATTGCTGCCAGTTCTCGCCGGGTGCAGTGCCAGCGGCTACGGCTTCGAGCACGGCATCCTGCTGAGCTTCGGGCAAGCTGAGGAACGGCTGTTGAAATAAGGCTTCGGCGGCTTGGGTGATACCGCCCAGGCCCAACCGGTAGGCTTCCCGGTCGGGGGGCATGGCGTCGTAGCGCCAGCCGTCGGCCTTGCCTTCAAGAAGGCGCTGGTCTACTCCGGCTACGATGTCGATGGGTTCGGCGCGGTCGGGCTGCGGGATGAGGCGGGCGGCCACGGCTTGCAGCAGGGCGTAGGTTTGCGGCTCGAAAAACTGGGGCTCGTGCACCGACGTGTTGAGGCGGCCTTGCAACGCGGCGCGGGTGGCAGGCGTTACCATATCCGTAACCAACAGGGCCCGGACGGTTCCTTCAGGATAGTTGCTCAAGCTTCTGATTGCTAGTAGATGAGAGGTAGAGGCTGCGGACGTTTGCAACGCCTTACCTCGACAGTGTTCATCATTACTATTTGGCAGGGCATTTAGTTATGAAGCTGAGCAGTATTTTTTTGAAATTCATGTACGTACTGATACAACGATGCCCCCACTCGGCGACCTTACAGGGTTGCCAAGTAGAGGAGCCGCGATTAGTTGTGCCTTCCTAGAAGAGATTGGCAACGCAGATAGGCCGTCATGCAGAGGCGGAGCCGAAGCATGACGGGCTTTTAATCGTAGGCTTATTATAATATACATGGTTACTGTCCACACACACTAAAGCCAATTGCTACGGCTGCCTTTTACTGCTGCAAGTAGGGCCGCAGGAGCTGGAACGCCTGGTTGGCGCGCTGTTCGTCGCCGATTTGCTGGGCGGCCAGGTAGAGTTGCTGGGTGGTGGCAAGCTGCTGGCTCAGCTCCCGGTCGAAGAGGGCGTGGGCGGGGTTGCTATAGTAGGCAAGGGCACGCTGGGCGCGGCTGAATAGCAAGTCGAATAGCTGGTTGGCGCGGGCTTGCTCCCCTCCCGCTGCCAGGGCCGGCAACAGTTGCGCAGTGTTATAATCGTAGGGAATGGCATTGTCGGGCATGACGGTCAGGCACTTGTCGGCCAGCTTCTTGGCAGTGGCGGTGTCGCCGGCGGCTAGGTAGACGTTGGCTAAGCGGGCGAACTTTGCGCGGTAGTTCACTGGGAACATCTGGCTGTTTTCATCGTGAAAAACGGCTGGGTTGTCGAGGCCCCGGTAGGCGAACTGCTGCATTAGGCGTTGGTAGAGCAGGTCCTTTTCCACGTAGCCGGCTTCTTCGCGCGGGTCGTCGTTGGGGTTTTTCAGCGGCAGCACCCGCCAGGCCAGGCCTTCCAGCTGGAAGTAGGCATCAAGCCCCAGGTGGTCTTCAGTGCGGGCTACGCTGGTGGCGAAGTACACGGGGCGCTTCCACTGGTTGGTGGCCAGAATATCGAGCACGAACAGGTTGCGCTTCTCCATGGCGCCCTTGCCGATGTTGAACTCCATCTGGGATACTAGCTGCCCGCGGCGGCTGAGCGGAATGATGCCGAGCTGCTTGACGGCCGCCGTATCGACGGGCAGGTAAAACTTGGGCGACGGAAACGAGAGCAGCGTGGGGCCACCGTCGCCGTAGCTGACCTTGAGCAAGTCGCTGTTGGTCTTCACTAACCCAATGAAATCGTGGAGGTTGACGCTGCTCACGTTGGGATTTTCGGCGTAGGGCAGATAGTCGTTGGTGCCTTGCCGGTACCGGTCGGCGGGCAGCGAAATGGGCAGCGGCTGCGACTTATACGAGCGGTTCATCATCTGCTGGATGTACCAATCGGTGTTCAGGTAGCTGAGCACGGCCACCCGTACATCGGTGCGGATGCCTTCCACTTCCTGGGCATACCAAAGCGGGAAGGTGTCGTTGTCGCCGTTGGTGAACAGGATGGCGTTGGGGGCGCAGGAATTCAGCAGGTTCTTGGCCGCATCAACGGACGAAAATCGGTCGGACCGGTCGTGGTCATCCCAGCCTTCGGCCAGCATGATGCCCGGTACTACCAACCCCAGCAGCAAGGCTACGACGGCACGGGCGGTATCGGCTTTCAGCAGCCGCTTTAGGACCTCGGCCAGCGCCAGCACGCCCAGCCCTATCCAGATGGCAAAGGCGTAGGTGGCGCCCGTGAAGGTGTAGTCCCGCTCCCGCGGCTCCTGCGGCGGCTGGTTGAGGTACACGATGATGGCCAGGCCGGTGAACAGGAACAACAGCCCAACTACTAGCGCGTTGCGGGAGTCACGGCGCACTTGGTAGACTAGACCCAGCACCCCAAGCAGCAGCGGTAAAGCCAGAAAATTGTTGCGGGCTTTGCTGTCGGCTACTCGTTCGGGCAGGGCTTCGTGTCTGGTGGTGGGCCACAGCACGCCGGCGTGTTGCACGTCACTTTCGCGGCCCACGTAGTTCCACAGGAAGTAACGCCAGAACATATGGCCCATCTGGTAGCGGAACAGGAACGCGAGGTTTTCACCCATCGTCGGCTTCACGCCTTCCTGAATATTAACCCATTGGCGGTAAGCGGCGGCGCGCTGGGCGGCGCTGGAAGTGCCATCGGAATATAGGCGGGGCAGCAGCATCTTGTCTTCGTCGCGGTAAATCAGCTCCTGGCGCTGCTCGGCCACCACGTACTGCTGGCCCTCACGCACGTAGCGCGGACCGGCATCTTCCTGGGCAATGGGTTGGGCGAATACGTGCGGGCCGTAGAGTAAGGGCCGGGAGCCGTACTGCTCGCGCTTGAGGTAGCTCACGAAACTGAGCACGTCGCGCGGCCCGTTCTGGTTGATGGTGGGCTGGTAGGAACTGCGAATCGGTACAATCAGGTAGCAGGAGTAGCCAATCAAAATGAACGTGAAGCTCAACAAAGCGGTGTTCAGCAGCCGTGACTTGCGCCGGTACGACTGCCGGAACCCCAGCACCAGCAACCCCACAAGCAGCAGCACGAACCCCACCACGCCCGAGTTGAACGGCAGCCCAATTGAGTTGACGAAAAACACCTCGAAGCTCCCCGCCAACGATGGCAGCCCCGGAATAACGCCCACCAACACCACTCCCACGATTACGCTGCTAATCAACAAGGTAAGCACGCTGCCCCACAGCGTGGGCGTGGCCTGCCGCCGGTGGTAGTACAGCAAGCCCAGCGCCGGAATAGCCACCAGATTCAGCAGGTGTACTCCAATACTCAAGCCAATAACGTAGGCAATGAGCACCAGCCACTTGTCGGAATCGGGTTCGTCGGCGCGGTTTTCCCACTTCAGCATCAGCCACACCACCGCCGCCGTGCACAAAGCCGACATGGCGTACACCTCGGCTTCCTCAGCATTGAACCAGAACGAATCGGAGAAGGCGAAGGCCAGCGCCCCTACCACGCCTGCCGCCTGCATCAGCAGTGCCTGGCCGCGGGTAGGAACTGGCCGGGGGTGGCCGGTTGGGCTGGGTCCGCGCAGAATTATTTTGCTGGCCAGCAGCGTAATGCTCCAGAATAGAAACAGCACCGCAAACGCGCTGCTCAGCGCCGACAACGTATTGATGAGTACGGCCACTTTGCTGGTGTCGCCGAAGCTGAACAAAGAGAACAGCCGGCCGAGCAGCAGGAACAGCGGGGCGCCGGGCGGGTGCGGCACCAGCAGCTTGTAAGAACAGGCAATGAACTCGCCACAGTCCCAGAACGAGGCCGTGGGCTCCAGAGTACTCAGGTACACCCCGGTGGCCACCGCAAATACCAGCCAGCCCACCAGATTATTCAAACGCGCATAAGAACCCATACAGACAGCAGAAAACCACGCCCAGCGTGGGCAGCCGGATGGAAGGTTGCTGCGGTGGCAAAGGACCGCCAAGGGGGTGTAAACGACTGTTATTTTGTGTTAATGATTGTTAACGGCTTGGTCGGGCCGGAGCAGCCCCGTACTTTCGATTGGCTGCCTATCAGCAGCGCCCCCGCGTATGAAAAGTCGCCTGCGTATTATTTTCTGGCTGATGAGCTTATGTATGCTGGGCATCAACGGGTTCCAGGCCTATTGGCTTTATACTACCTACCAGCTGACGGCCACCCAGTTCACGCGCACGGCACACGAGGCGCTGCTGTCGGTGGTGCAGCAACAGCAAATGGCCGAGGTCCGGGCGCTGCTCCAGCCCACCACGCCCGGCCAGCCCTACGGCCAGGTGGCCTTGCCCATGCAGCCCCTCGACACGGCTGGCCGCGCCCAACTGAGGCAGCTGCTCCAAGCCGGCAGCCGGAAGCGGGCTACCACTCTGGCTACCTACCACCAGGATGACAGTGTGGCTCAGGCGTTTCTACAGTTCCTGCTTCGCAACGCCGACCACCAGCCCACGCTCAACCTCTCACGCCTGGCCACTGCCTACCAAGCCGAACTGCGGCAGCGCGGCGCCGAAGCCGCTTTCCTGTTTGATACCGTAGCTACGGCCGCGGCCCGACGCCAACAGCCCGCACCGGCCGGCTACGCCGTGCAGACGCCCGCCGTGGTATTGCCGACGTTGCCGAACGTAGCCATCCGGGCCAGTTTTGAGCCGCCGTGGCCTTACGCGCTGCACCGCATGGGTGGGCTGCTGGCAGGCTCCTTGGGGTTGCTATGCATCACCACGGCGTGCTTTGCTTTGATGCTGTCCACGATTTTGCGCCAGAAAAAGCTGTCGGAAATCCGGGAAGACTTCATCAACAACATGACCCACGAGCTGAAAACGCCCATTGCCACGGTGTCGGCGGCGGTGGAAGCGTTGCAGCACTTCGGGGCATTGCAGAATCCACAAAAAACCCAGACCTACCTCGCCATTTCGCAGCAGGAATTACAACGCCTGTCGGGCCTGGTTGACCACGTACTACATATGGCGGTAGCCGAGCGCCAGCCGCTCCGTCTGGAACCCGAAACGGTGCGCCCCGCCGAGCTGGTAGCCGAACTGGTGCAGCAACACCAACTCACCACTACCAAAGCCGTGCGTTTTGCCGTGGACGTGGATTCGGCGGCTATCCTCTGCGACCGGCTGCACCTGCGCAACGTCATCAGCAACCTCATCGACAACGCCATTAAGTACTCTCGCGAGCAGGTCACGATTACCATCCAGGGCCAGCCCGAAACCACCGGCTGGCGCCTCACCGTGGCCGACGATGGCATTGGGATTCCAGCCAGCTACCAGCCCGCCGTATTCGACCGATTCTTTCGGGTGCCCACTGGTAACCTGCACTCCGTCAAAGGGTTCGGACTGGGGTTGTACTACGTGCGGCAGGTGATTGAGCGGCATGGTGGCCGGTTACAGCTACGCAGTGAGCTGGGCAGCGGCAGCTCGTTTTCGTTCTGGCTGCCCGCATTGTAAGAGTCTGAATATGGCAACGGTTCTGCTGGTGGAAGATGAAGCCGCCCTCGCCCTCATCATCAAAGACAGCCTGGAAATGCGCGGCTTCACGGTGCAGCACGCCGCCGACGGGGCCCAAGGCTTGCGCTTGTTCCGGCAGCAAACGCCCGACATCGTAGTGGCTGATATTATGATGCCGCAACTCGATGGATTTGCACTAGGCAAGCAGCTCCGGCAGGAAAACGCCACTGTCCCGCTCATCTTCCTCACGGCCCTTTCGCAACCCGCCGACGTGGTGCGCGGCTTCGAGCTAGGCGGCAACGACTACCTTAAGAAGCCCTTCAGCATGGACGAGCTAATTGTTCGCATCCAAGCCCAGCTCAACCGCCCCGCCGCGCCCACCGCTACCTCGGCTTCCGAACCATTGCATATCGGGCGCTACGTTTTCGCCTACACCCAGCAGCGCCTGCGCCTCTCCGACACCGAAATCGAGCTAACCAACCGCGAAGCCGAACTCCTCAAGCGCCTCCACGACCACCGCAACCAAGTGCTGGAACGCTCCACCGTGCTACTCGACCTCTGGGGCCAAGACCATTTCTTCAACGGCCGCAGCCTCGATGTCTTCGTGACCCGCCTGCGCCGCTACCTACGCGACGACCCACAAGTGCAAATCCTGAACGTCCGCGGCATCGGCTACAAGCTGATTTGCTGAGGCTGAGTTAGGAGCCACCTACACAACTACGCCCTGCTATACCCGGTTCAAGAACCTGGGTGCCGCAGGGCGTAGTTGTGTACTAGCAAGGGCGTGAACCTTAATACTAAGAAGCCCGTCATGCAGAGGCGAAGCCGAAGCATCTCGCGTGCTGACGTAAGATTAGTAACCTGTCGTCAGCACGCGAGATGCTTCGGCTTCGCCTCTGCATGACGGGCTTTTAATATAGGAATCGGTGCTTTCGATTTTCCTCTCTAGCTACTAGCGTGCCGCGCTGGCTTCCATGATGCTGATGGCATAGCCACCACCTGGGGCGCAATATTGGCTTAGCTTGGACCTGCTGGTTACGTTCATCTTGCGGATGGCGTAGGCCTGCGGGTTCTTCTCGTAGTGCGCGTTTTTGCCGTCGGCGTAGATGGTGGCCACGTACTTTTTGCCGGGGTCGAGGAAGTTCAGGTTGATTTTCGAGGTGCGGCCGTTTTCGTCGCAGGTGCTGCCTACGAACCAGCTGGTTTTGCCCTTGGCTTTGCGGGCGTAGGTGATGTAGTCGCCGGGTTCGGCTTCCAGTACTTTGCTATCGTCCCAATCTACGGCCACGTCCTTGATGAACTGGAAAGCGTCGAGGTGCTTGTTGTAGGTTTCGGGCAGGTCGGCGGCCATTTGCAGGGGGCTGTACATGGTCACGTAGAGGGCCAGCTGTCGGGCCAACGTGCTGTGCACGAAGGAGGTATTCTGCGGGTTGTAGGCGCTGACTTTGGTTTGGAAGATACCCGGCGTGTAGTCCATCGGCCCGCCGATGAGGCGCGTGAAGGGCAAGATGGTGGTGTGGTCGGCGTTGTTGCCACCGAAAGCCTCGTACTCGGTGCCGCGGGCGGCTTCGTTGCCAATCAGGTTGGGGAAGGTGCGGGCTAGGCCAGTGGGGCGCACCGCTTCGTGGCCGTTCACCATGATTTTATGCTCGGCGGCCTTTTCCAGCACGTACTGGTAATGGTTGTTCACCCACTGGTCGTAGTGGTGGTGGCCCAGGGGCACAATGTCGCCCACGTAGCCGGTTTTCACGGCGTTGTAGCCGTACTTGTTCATGAACTGAAACGCCGAATCCAGGTGCCGCTCATAGTTGCGCACCGAGCCCGAGGTTTCGTGGTGCATGATGATCTTCACGTTTTTGCTGGCGGCGTAGCGCTGTAACTCCTGCACATCGAAATCGGGGTATGGCGTCACGAAGTCGAACACGTAGTCTTTGTGCTTGCCGAACCAATCTTCCCAACCCGTGTTCCAGCCTTCCACCAGCACGGCGGCGAAACCATGTTTGGCGGCGAAGTCGATGTACTCTTTCACGTGGGCGTTGTTGGCGCCATGGGTGCCGTTGGGCTTCACTTTGGAGTAGTCGATGGAGTCGAGCTTGATGTTCTCTTGGTTGGTGTACGACCAGCTGCTCTTGCCCGTAATCATCTCCCACCACACCCCTACATACTTCACCGGCTTAATCCAGGACACGTCCTTGAACTTGGTGGGCTCGTTGAGGTTCAGCACCAACTTCGACTCCAGAATATCACCCGCTTTATCACTCACAATCACAGTGCGCCAAGGCGAAACAGCCGGGGTCTGGATGAGGCCTTTGTCGCCTATCGCATCGGGCGTCAGGTGCGACTCCAGCACGAAGTTCTTGTCATCGAGCTCCAGGTGCATGGCCGAGTAGTCGATTAGGGCCGCCTCGTGGATGTTGATGTAGAGGCCGTCCTTGCTCTTGAGCATGAGCGGCGTTTGCACGCCCGTGGCCGAGAAAGGCGTTTGGGAGGCGTTGGGTGTGGTAGCCGCTTTCATCTTGCCCCGAATTTCCGACAGGTTCGAGGTAACGGTGCTGTACTCCTGGGTGTCGTAGTCACCGGGCAGCCAGAATGCTTTGTGGTCGCCGGCCAGCGCAAACTGCGTGCGTTCCTCCTTGATAGTGAAGTAGTCGAGCTTCGGCTGGCGTGGAAACTCGTAGCGCAGGCCCAGCCCATCGTCGAACACCCGGAAGCGCACCAATATGGTACGCTGGGTGGCGGCTTGAGTGAGGGTCACGGCCAGCTCGTTGTAGTGGTTGCGGATGGTTTTCACCTCGCCCCACACCGGCTGCCAAGTTTCGTTGAAGGTGGCTTGCTTGGTGCCGGCCACAGCAAACCCATTGGTGAGGGCCGGCGCGTTTTTCAGCTCCAACCCCAGCTTGCTCTGGCGGATAACGTCGCGACCCTTGTAGGTGAGGCGGTACGTGGGCACGCCGTCGTTTTGCAGCGCGAAGGTGAGCGTCAGGTTGGTGTTAGGTGACTTGATTTCCTGGGCGCTGGCCGTTTGCCAAAGCAAACTAACGCAGAGCAGGAGCAGCAACCGGGCGGCTTTGCAGCCAGTAGTTGACGCTTGAAAGAAGGAATGATGCATCATGTAAGAGGAGTGGGAATGGAAAGGGGAACGGGCAATTAGGCGGGAAAACAGAACCAGCAAGAAGCGCTTAAGGTCATTAAGCAATTGCGTCTCTAAGGTGTGTGGACACTAAGGTTGTCTTAATCAAAACAAGACTGTCATGCAGAGCGCAGCGAAGCATCTCGCCTGCTGACATTGGATTGATACTGCAACGTCGGCACGCGAGATGCTTCGCTGCGCTCTGCATGACGGCTGTTTGGTAGAAACGCCAGCAAGTGGCAACCAAAAGCCTCACAAAGTTGCAGCCGTTCTAGACCAAAGGGTTAGGACTCAACTTGCTAGTTTTAGCACTATATTGCTCTCCATTCCGCCAAAATTGTCGATTTGGCTGGATAAGTGACTAAAACCACGCATGAAGATAGTCCGTGAGCATATCCTGCCCGACGCCGAAAGCTCGTTTCGTCTGCTGTTAACTCCGTGCGTAACGGATGTGTTTTTCTGGCACTATCACCCCGAATATGAGTTAGCCTACATCGAGGGTGCCAACGGCACCCGCCACGTCGGCGACCATATTTCGCGCTACGAGGGCAGCGACTTGGTGTTCATTGGCCCCAACATCCCGCACCTGAATTTCGACTATGGCGTGGTAACGGAGCCCAAGAAAGTGGTGGTTCAGCTGAAAGACCATTTCCTGGGCGACGCCTTCCGGAAAACCCCCGAGTTTGCAGCCATTACGCAGCTCTTTGAACGGGCCCGCCTGGGTGTCTCCTTCCACGGCGAAACCAAGCGCCGCATTGGTCAACACCTCGGGCAACTAGCTGACATGGCACCGTTTGAACGGCTGCTGACGCTATTGCGCATATTCCAGGAGCTAGCCACTAGCGCCGACCACCAACTACTACACGGGGAGGCTGTTATCAGCGCGTACAACTTGCAGGAGCAGCAGCGGCTTCAGCGGGTGAGCGAAGTGGTGGCCGAGCACTACCCGCGCAAAATCGAGATTCGGGAGGTGGCGGCCCTCACCAACCTGACGGAAGCCGCTTTCTGCCGGTATTTCAAGCGCATTACCCGGCTGACTTTCACCCAGTTTCTTAATCAATACCGAGTGCATCAGGCCCAGAGGCTGTTGTTGCAGGATGCCACCGTGTCGGAAGCGTGCTTCGCTTGTGGCTTCGAGAACCTGTCGTATTTCACCAAAACGTTCCGGCGAATTACCGGCGAGAATCCACTGCAATTCAAGAAGCGTCACCGCGCCTGATTCGCTTCGGAAGACAGTAAAATAACCTCAAAAACGTCATTCCGAGCTTGGCGAGGAATCTAGCGTGCTGACGTTAGAATTGCTACTCCAGCATCAGCGCGCGAGGTTCCTCGCTAAGCTCGGAATGACGGCCTATGAAGGTAGTCCCTACATTACGTGTAGCATAACTATCTTTCTTAAACGCATAATATCAGCGCCTTACTGATCGGAACTCATTTTACCGCCGGTGACGTGGACCAGGCTACCAGTCATGAAAGAGCCGTCTTGAGAGGCGAGCAGCACGTAGGCGGGGGCTAGTTCTTCGGGTTGGCCGGGGCGGGCCAGCGCCACTTCGTAGCCGAATTTTTCGATTTCTTCGCGGGGCATGGTGCCGGGGATGTTGGGCGTCCAGACTGGGCCGGGCACCACGCAGTTCACCCGAATGCCTTTCTCGCCGAGGTAGGTGGCTAGGCTCTTGGTGAGGGCATGAATGGCCGACTTGGTGCAGGCGTAATCCACTAGAATCGGGATGCCGGTGAGGCCCACGATGCTGCCGGTGTTGATGATACAGTCGTTTTCCTGGAGGTGCGGAATGGCGGCCTGCGCCATCCAGATGTAGCCCAGGATGTTGGTATCGAAGGTGCGGCGGATCTGCTCTTCGGGGATGTCCTCGAACTTCTCCTGGCTCATCTGAAACGCGGCGTTGTTGACCAGAATGTTGAGGCCACCTAGCTCGGCGCGGGTGCGGCGCACGGCTTGCTTGCACTGCTCTGGGTCGCGCACGTCGCTTTGCAGCAGGATGCAGCGGCGGCCCTGGGCTTCTACGAGGCGCTTGGTTTCTTCGGCGTCCACCACGTTTTCGTTGAAGAGCACAGCCACGTGGGCACCTTCCATGGCAAAAGCCACGGCTACCGCCCGCCCGATGCCGGAATCAGCGCCGGTTACCAACGCAATTTTATCCTGAAGCTTGGCAGCGGCGCGGTAGGTGCTGAAGCTCATGCCGGGTTGCAGCTTCATATCAGCTTGCTTGGCCGGATAGGGCAGCTTCTGAGCGTGCTCTTTCATGTCTTTGGCCGTGGGGCGCTTCACGGGCTTGGGGGCCTCGGTGGCATTGGCGGCGCTTTTAGCAGCTGGGGTGGCGGTGGGTTTCTGGGTAGCGGGTTTGCTAGATTCGGAGGACTCGGGCTGGGGAGTAGCTTTCTTGGCGGCCATGACGACGGAAGTAGATACAGTGGAGATAGAGCGTACGCAAAAATGCCAGCCTGCGTCGTGCTTGGCCCGTATTCTTCGGTTTGCCGACATGTAATCTGCGGTACCAACGGCTACTGCCTGAACTGAGCAACGCCGGCTCCTAAGGTGACAACAAGAAGCGGCTCATAGCGAAAGTCCAGCGCAAACGATTTTGTATAACTTTATTTTTCAACTAGTTAACACTTACTCCACTTGGTTTCACTTAGTATTGCTATAGTAAATATCCTTCATTTCCACTTTTCCATTTTGCGTATGCGCCAACCTGTACTCCTACTTTTCTTATTCTTCGCGCTGCTAACCAGCACCCAGACTTGGGCCGCCCCCGGCGACACCACCCGCGTTACCATTTTCAGTAACCGGCACATTACGCACTACGGCGACTTTGATACCACCGCAGTACTGCCGGCCGCGGGTCGCTACAGCAAGATTCGTCTGCATTACGTGCTGGGGCGCTATGCTTGTGAGCCCGGCACGCAATATTGCGGGTCTTGGGACTACACCACCCAGGTGCTGGTGCTGCCACCCAGCCACGACACGCTGGAAATTGCCCGCGTTATCACGCCCTATGCTTCCGACTGGCTCCAGCAGAACCGCAAACACGACTATGCAATCGACGTAACCGATTATGCCTCTGTGCTTAAGGGCACCCGCACCATGCGCTACCGCTACGACGGCTACTCTTGGGGTTTTAGCTTGACGATGTATCTGGAGTACATTGAAGGCACCCCGCCGCGCGACGCCCTTGATGCCACCAACGTGTACAGCGGCTATTTCCCCTACGGCCGGGTTGCCGATCCTATTGAAAACCACTTGCTTGATAAGCCAGTGGCGGCAGCAACTGGCGCAGCCTCGGCGCAATTGAAAAGCATTGTTACGGGGCACGGTGCCGACCCCAGCAACTGTGCCGAGTTCTGCAACTTCTCGTTCGATCTGCTGCTCGACAACAACTTGGTGAGGCAGCACCCTCTCTGGCGCAACAACTGCGGCCTCAACCAAGTGTACCCGCAAACCGGTACCTGGATATACAACCGCGCCAACTGGTGCCCCGGCAACGCAGTAGATGCTATTTACGACGACCTAGGGGCCCTACCTACAGCTGGTAGCCCGGCCCGCCGCGTAAACATCAACATGCCCGCCTATCAGGCCTCCAACCAGACTTTGGCCAACGCAGGTTACTACTGGCATACGCAACTGGTGAGCTATAGCGCGCCCAACTTCGTGGTAGATGCGGCCTTAGAAGACATCATTGTGCCAACCAACAACGAAAACTACTTCCGCGAAAACCCTGCCTGCGACGCGGCGCGCGTGCTACTGCGCAACACCGGCAGTACGGCCCTCACAAGTGCGACCATCCGTTACCGCATCGACCAACGCACATGGCAGACCTATACCTGGACCGGCAACCTGGCGTTTTTAGCCCAAACCGAAGTGACGCTACCGGTGGCCGGCGGTATCATTTCGACGCAGGCCGTGGGCACATTTGAAGTGAACCTAGTGACGGCCAATGGCCAGCCCGACGCCAACACGCTGAATAATACGCAGCGCAGCAAGTTCTTGCCAAACCCCGTACTGCCCGCCAACGTTACGTTCTCCTTCACTACCAACAACAACGCCCAAACCACCTGGCAGCTGTTTGATGCCCAAAACCAAGTGGTATCGGCCCGCACTGGCGTTACGCGCCAAACCACCTACAACGACGTGCAGAACCTAGGGCCCGGCTGCTACCGCCTGGTTATCAACGATACCGGCTGCGACGGGCTGAGCTGGTGGGCCAACCCCAACGCGGGCAGCGGCTCGTTCCGGCTGCTAACGGCCGTGGGTGGCTCGCTCATCCGCACCTTCAACCCTGATTTTGGGTGCCAGTATGTGTACCGGTTCAACGTGTCCGCACTACTATCTACTCAGCCCGGCTTGCCGGAGTCTAGCCTGAAAGTGTTTCCCAACCCATCGGCGGACGGGCGTTTCACGCTGGATTGGCACCTGAGCCAGCGCCAGACGGTGGGTGTGCGCGTGCTTGATGTAACCGGCCGCGTGGCCCACACCGCTACGCTCACCAACGTGCAAGCTACCGCCGCGGTCCTCGACCTGCACCAATTGCCGGCTGGGTTCTACACCCTAGAATGCACGACCACTGAGGGCGTAGTGCACCGTAGCATCATTATCGAATAAGCCGCTACACCTCATGCCGTTACTGCCAGCCCGGCTGCCTTTCGGCGGTCGGGCTGGTTTGTACTTGGTGGTCGGGCTTGTAATCGTAACTTCTTCTACCTTGTAAGGCTCGCAAGTGGTTTCTGCCTCAATGGATTTTAGTACAAGCAACTGACTGTCAAGCCTAAATATCACAAAGCTTTCCATCCTTCCTTTCTCATACTTATGCATAAACTCTTCTACGCCTTACTGGCGCTTGGCATCAGCCACGGCGCCATGGCCCAGCTGACAGGTACCCGCACCATTGACCCGGCGGGCAGCGGCGCTAGCAACTACCCCACGTTTGCGGCGGCTGTGGCGGCCCTAAACGCGCAGGGTGTGGGCACGGGCGGCGTGACGTTTCAAGTGAAAAGCGGCGCTACGTTTGCCGAGCTGGTACCAGCCATTACCGTAAGCGGCACGGCCGCCAACCCCATCATCTTCCGCAAAGACGGTACCCTGGCCAACCCCAAACTGCAAGGCACGGGCACGGGCACCACCGACGCGGCCGTAACCCTCGATGGGGCCGACTACGTGACCTTCGACGGCATTGACATCAACGACGCGGCCACCAACACCACCGGCGCACAGCAGCTGGAATATGGGTTTCTGCTGAAAGACGGGGCCACCCATAACACTATTCAGAACGCCACCGTGGACCTGACCCGCGGCAACGCCAACCGCACCAACGGGGTGTACGTGCAAGACGGCGGCAACAACCTGAACCGCTTCCTGTCGAACACCGTGCAGGACTGCTACTACGGCTACAACCTGGATGCCACCACCAGCGGCACCGACGACGGCAACGAAATAGACCAGCTACTGGGCGGCGCACCGAGCCGGGTACTTACTATCGGGGCGGCTACGGGTAGCCCAACCACTACCGTGTATGGCATCTACCTTCGTTCCCAAACCAATGCCCGCGTCAGCAATACCGAAATAGCCACCCTCAGTGGGGCCAGCGCGGTGTACGGCATCTACTCGACGGGCGCCAGCAACTCGGCCAACATTCTCGACAACCGCGTGCACGGTCTGGTGGGCACGGGCAGTACGTCGGCGGCGCAGGCCATCTTCGTGAACAGCGGGGTGTTGCACCGGGTGGGGCGCAACCGCACCTACGATATTCTGTCGAGTGGCACCGGCGGCTTTGCCTCGGGCATGGACATCAACGGGGGCACTACCAATTACGTGTTCAACAACTTTGTGTACGACGTGAAAGCGCCGGGCAGCACGGCGGGCACCTCGGTACGGGCGCTGAGTTTCCGGGGCGGCACCAACAACTACTGCTACCACAACACGGTGGTGCTGACTTACACTGCCACGGCCGCCTCCAACAAAAGCGGTGCGTTTTATATTTCCAGCGCCCCGCCGGTTGACTTACGCAACAACATCTTTGTGAACCTGGTAACCGGGCTGCCGGCCGGCGGCGGCGGCGTGGCGGCGGCCTTTTTCAAGAGCACGGCTTCGGTAACTAACCTGGCGGCTACTTCGGGCAACAACCTGTTTTACGCGGGCACCCCCTCGGCGGAGAAGCCGATTTTCTACGGGGTGGCCACCACGCCGGCCGTAGATCAGACGCTGGCGCAGTACAAGTTGCGGGCTGCTCCCGCCGAGCAGGGCTCGGCAACGGAAAACGTACCGTTTGTGAATGCCCTGACCGACCCGCACATTCAGCCCGGCGCAGCCACCCAGGTGGAAAGCGGTGGCGGCTCCCTGGTGGCTTCCGCCCTACCGGTCCCGACTGATATTGACGGCACCGCCCGCACCGTAGCTACCCCCGACATAGGCGCCGACGAAGGCACGTTTGTAGCCGTTGACCTCACCGGCCCGACCATCACCTACCAGCCGCTAGGCAATACAGCTAGCACTGGTAACCGTACCTTGGCCACGCAAATCAACGATGCCTCGGGGGTGGATGCTACGGCAAGCGGCTCCCCGCGGCTCTACTACAAGAAAAGCACCGACGCCAACGTATTCACGGCCCCCAACGACGCCACCGGCAACGGCTGGAAGTGGGTAACCCCAGGTCCCGCGCCGGGCACGGTTACCTTGTTCACTATCGATACCAGCAAGTTACGCTCCGCCCCAGCCCTCGGCGACACCCTCCAGTACTTTGTAGCGGCGCAGGATTTGGCTACCCCCCCGAACGTGAGTGCTTCGCCCGGCGCGGGCTTTGCGGCTACCTCGGTAAGTGCCATCACCAGCGCCCCTACCCGGCCTAGCTATTACCGGATTATTGGCGCGCTGAGCGGCGTGAAAACCGTGGGTACCGCCGCTACCGCCGACTACCCCACCCTGACGGCCGCTGTAGCCGCCGTGAACAGCAGTGTGCTGGGCGGCGCCCTTACTTTGCGCCTCCTCGATGCCACGTACCCCACCGAAACGTACCCAATTACTATTAATCCCAACCCCGGCTCTAGCAACGTCAATACCATCACCATCAATTCGGCGCTGGCCGACCAGTCGGGTTCTTCGTTTACGGCCCCGGCCAGCACGACCACGCCCCTGCTCATTGTAGATGCCGAACATGTAACGGTGACCGGCGAAGGTACCAGCAGTCCTACCAGCCGCGGTTTGTCGTTTACAAACAATGGCACGGCTACCAGCAGTGGCGTGGTATTCGTATCGGGCAACAACGTGCTGCTGAGCCACCTGAACCTGAAAGCGGCCAGCCCGACGACGGCGTATGGGGTGGCGTTCAACGGTACGGGCAGCAGCCGCATCCAGCGCTCGGCCATCAGCCGCACGGCCACCGCCATCCAAACCCAGGCCAATTGCGTTATCTTCACGGCCAACGACAACCTGATCGGCTCCACCGTGGCCGCTGATAAGGTGAGTACCAGTGGCATTGTTATACTGGCTACTACCACCTTTAGAGTATTTAACAATACCATTGCGGGCGTAACGCGGGCCAGCGGCGGCGCGGCAGCCGGCATTGTGGTAGGCACAACCAGCAGCAGCGGTTTGATTTTCGCCAACACCATTTCCGACATCACCCAAACCGCCGCCACCACCACCGACGCGTACGGCGCCTACGGTATCCGTCTTTCGGCTACCTCTGCCACCGCCGATATCCAAGTGGTAAACAACCTAATTTCGGGCATCCAGGGCACTGGCGAGGACGACTACACCTTCACGCCGCACGGCATCTATATTTCGTCGGGCGGCGGGTATAAGCTGTACTACAACAGCATCTGGCTGACCGGCAATCTTGCGAATGGCACCACCCCAATTACGGCCGCTGTAGCCCTGAATACCGGCGTAACAGGCGTGGAAATGCTCAACAATATCCTCGCCAATGAACAGACTACTACGGCTGCCGCTGGCAAAACCTACGCTCTGTATTCGGCTTCGGCCACTTCGCCTTTCACTACCATTAATAACAACGCCTACTCGGTGGTGGGCGCTAATAGCACGCTAGCCTACGTGAACGGGGCCGCCCGCCCAACGCTTGCAGCATTGCGCACGGCTACCGCCCAGGATCAGGCCAGTCTGGCGGCCCGCGTGTACTTTACTACCTCTGCCCCCGGTATCGTGAGCGTTGTGCCTGAGCGCAGCTGCAACCTCGATGGCCACGCCCGTCCGATTTCCGGCTTCCCGGCTGATTATGCGGGCGTTACGCGCAACCCCACCACTCCCGATATTGGTGCTTTCGAGTTTACGCCTACCGCCTTGCCGGCACCTACTGCTCCCAGCCTAACAGCTAATTTAGGGCAGCCGGTACCGCCCCTCACCGCCACGGCCAGCACCGGCACCGCCGGCACCCGCGTATGGTACGCTGATGCGGCCCGCACCCAGCGCCTGTTTGCCGGCGACTCGTATGCTACCGGCCGCACCGCCGTGGGCGTGTACACCTATTACGTTGTCGATTCGGTGAATGCCTGCGTGAGCAGCAATACCACCGTCACGCTCACCATCCGGCAGCCGCAGGCCACCGTGCCCGCTCTGCGCGGCCTAAGCTTAAGCGTATTCCCGAACCCAGCCCTAGCCACCCAGCCCCTGACGCTGGAAGTGCAAGGTCCGGCCCGCCTTATTGACACGGAACTGCTTGATGTGCTGGGACGCCCGGTACACCAGCAGCAGGTACGCCACACCACAGGCACCTCCCGCACCGAGCTGGCCGTGCCAGGTGCGGCCCCCGGCATCTATCTGCTCCGCCTCAGCACCGAAGGCCAAACCACCATCCGCCGGGTGATACTAGAATAGGATAGCTGCAACACACAGAATATAAAACAATAAACCCTTGACGCTCAAGCGCCAAGGGTTTATTGTTTTATATTAGTTTATAGGTTATCAATAGCTGGAGGCTGCTGCGGAGGTCGAGGCACCACTGAGGGCGCTACTTCGCGTCGTTGATTTCAATCCAATAGCCATCGGGGTCCTGCAAATACAGCTGCCGCACGCCATCGGCCCGGAGGGTTACTTGGCTTTGCTGGCCCAGCAAATTGCTATATGCTACCTTCTGCCTGTCGAGGCGTTTGGCAAACTCCGGTACCGAGGCCGTGCTGAAACACAGGTGCACGTTCTTTTCCGGTGTGAGAGTGCAAGTGCCTTGAATAATGTGCATCTGGAGTTGCGGCCCAATGCTGAGCCAGGTGTGCCGGCCGTCGTTGAAGGGGTTGGGTATTTCGGGTAGGGCCAGCACCAGCTTGTAGAAATCGGTGCTGGCTTTCAAATCCTTCACGCAAATAGCGGCGTGGTTGAACGTGAGGGTGGGCTGCTGCGCTTGGGCTGCTGTGGGTAGCAGACCAAACGAAATAAAAAGTAGGAAGAGAAAAGCTACGCGTTTCATGGGACGGGTTGGGCGGGTTTGATTGGGGCAGCTATTTACTGATTTTCAGGCGCTTCCTGGCAAAGCGGGCAGCTTGCACGGGCAGCGGCTGGCTGCGGACCGCGTGCCCTGCTGCGAAACAGTTTACTTGCTTCCGGCTTTTACCGATACTTTTTCCTCTCTGAATCAACAACCTTCCTTTTATGCGCACCGTCAAGCAGCAGCACCGCGCCGTCAATTCGCCCATTGCCGATTTGGTAACCTACCGGGCTCTGCCTACGCCGTCGGTTGAGCACCTCGACCCGTTTTTGTTTCTGAATCACCACGGGCCACAGGTGTATACACCTAATAATCAAGGCCTGCCGTTCGGCCCGCACCCGCACCGTGGCTTCGAAACCGTAACCTTTATTCTCGATGGCGACATCATGCACCAGGACACCGGCGGCCACCAAAGCATCATCGAGGCCGGTGGTATTCAGTGGATGACGGCGGGCAGCGGCCTGATTCACGCGGAAGTTTCGTCGCCGGCGTTCAAGCGCACGGGCGGGCCGCTGGAGATTTTGCAGCTCTGGGTGAATCTG
This sequence comes from Hymenobacter norwichensis DSM 15439, assembly GCF_000420705.1. Lineage (GTDB taxonomy): Bacteria > Bacteroidota > Bacteroidia > Cytophagales > Hymenobacteraceae > Hymenobacter > Hymenobacter norwichensis. The sequence goes on along the minus strand of NZ_ATVL01000011.1, from coordinate 260,872 downwards.
CCGGCCCAACACAAAATGACGACTCCGGCCTACACTGGCTTGCAGCAAACAGAAATTCCTACCATCACGCTGGATGAGGGCCGCGTGCAGCTTCACGCCGTAGCGGGCGAGTGGGCAGGCACAATGGGCAGCTACCAGCCACTCACCGATATACACTTGGCTACTATCGACTTGCAGGCCGGGGCCAAGCTTACGCTACCCACTCCGGCCGAGCATACCGTGTTCTTCTACACCATCCGGGGCAAGCTACACGTGAACGGCCAGGAAACCGAGGCCCGCTACCTCACCGAGTTCAACTACGACGGTAATGAGTTGCACATTGAGGCCCATACCGACGCCGTGCTTCTCCTCGGCCACGCCCTGCCCTTTCAAGAGCCCATAGTAGCCGCTGGCCCCTTCGTGATGAACACCGAACGAGAAATCCGCCAAGCCTACCAAGACTATCAAGCTGGCAAGTTTGGCCGGTGGAACTAGCGGTGAATTGGTGAAATAGTGAGTTTGACGTTCCATACTGTGTAAACAGAAAATCAAAATAGAACGTCATTCCGAGCTTGCCGGAGAGTCTCGGAATGACATCTGGCTTATTACCACAACATCAGCACGCGAGATTCCCCGGCACGCTCGGAATGACGTTCCATCAAGTTTTCAAGCAAGTACGTGTCAATCTGTACCCCTTGCGCGGCTTGAACATCAAACTCACTATCTCACTACTTCTCCTTCCGTGGTTGGGCGCGCTCGTATTGCACGGGCCATTTCACGTCGGCGCCCAACTCGTGGGCGGCGTGTAATGGGAAGTATGGGTCACGGAGCAGCTCGCGGGCTAGCAGTACTAGGTCGGCTTGGCCTTTGCTGATGATTTCTTCGGCTTGCTCGGCGGTGGTAATCATGCCCACGGCGCCGGTAGGCAGGCCGGTTTCCTCGCGTACTCGGGTGGCAAACGGCACCTGGTAGCCAGGGCCCACCGGAATATCGGCCTTGGGCACGTTGCCGCCAGTGGAACAGTCAATTAGGTCGACGCCGCGCTGCTTCAATAATTCCGTTAGCGCAATAGAATCGTCGATGGTCCAGCCGCCTTCCGTCCAGTCGGTAGCCGAAATGCGCACCAGCAGCGGTAGGTGGTCGGGCAGGAGGGCGCGGGTGTCTTCGGTTACTTCCAGCAGCAGGCGGCAGCGGTTTTCCAGAGAACCGCCGTATTCGTCGGATCGGTGGTTGCTGAGCGGCGACAAAAACTCGTGGAACAGGTAGCCGTGGGCCGCGTGCAACTCAATTACCTGGAAGCCAGCTTCCAAGGAGCGGCGCGTAGCTTCCCGGAAATCAGCCCGCACTTTCTCCAAGCCGGCTTTATCTAGTTCCAGCGGGGCGGGCTCATTGGCCGTGAAGGCCTCGGCACTTGGCGCTACGGTTTGCCAGCCACCTTCGGTTTCGGGCACTACGGCGCCGCCTTTCCAAGGGCTTTGGTGGCTGGCTTTGCGGCCGGCGTGGGCCAACTGAATGCCGGGTACGCAGCCTTGGGCCGTAATAAAGTCGTTGATGCGGCGCAGACCGGCAATGTGCTCGTCTTTCCAGATGCCCAGGTCGTCGGGGGTGATGCGGCCTTCCGGCGACACAGCAGCAGCTTCGGTGATGATAAGGCCGGCGCCACCTACGGCCCGGCTGCCCAGGTGCACTAGGTGCCAATCGTTGGCGAAACCGTCTTGGCTGCTATACTCGCACATAGGCGAAACAACTAGGCGGTTGCGCAGCGTAACGCCGCGCAGCGTGAAGGGAGAAAACAAAGCAGACATACAGATACAATCGAAAAGGAACAACAAGAAAAGTGTTGACTGCTTTAACTACAGGCAGCGCCTAGGGTTTTCCAAATGGCTTCCAACGCCCAGCTTACGGCACTGTACGCACGGCGCTGACACTACCTGCTGCGCGGTGCATTATATTGAGGCAGACAGGCTGCGCTTCCTTGTGTTACTTTTGTCTTCTGTCTCTTAGCCATGTTTGTTTTTTGCGACGAAGTTTATCATCTCCTGACCGATGCCGGCTGGCATCAGGGGCGCGTCGTTGATACGCAGCATTATCGAGAGCAGGCCCTCCGGCTAGGGTTGCCGTGGCTGCCTACGGCTGAGGCATTCCTGCAAGAGTTTGGGGGGCTGTACTGCTTTTTCGTCCGCCACGACCTTAGCATTAGCCGAGTATTCTTCGATGCGCACAGGGCCGCCGCCTTTCCCAATTTGCCGCAGCTGCTGCGCGAGTACAGCCCGTGCGTGCCGCAGCAAACCTTGTGCGTAGTGGGGCAGGCCTACACCGATCCGCTGTGCTTGCTCATGGATGCCGAAGGCACATTATACGGGGCATTTGCCGGCGGCTTTTATCGTATTGCTAGTTCAGGAAGTGCTGGGGTTGAAGCCGTTATTCTGGACTTACCTTTCCAGGAAGTTTCCACTCCGGTCCGGTAACTTACCGATATTCGTCACCCAGCGCCCAGCGCGGCGTATATTCTCTTATGATTCCGCTTATTCATCAAACGCCCCGCCTCACGTTGCTGGCTGCCAGCCGGGCCTTGCTCACCGCCGAGTTGCACAAGCCGCGTTATTTTCCGGTTTTGCTCGGAGCCACTATCCCTACATCTTGGCCCCCTGGCGAGTACGATGAAGCCGCCATGCACTACTTCCTCGACCAACTCACCATTGGGGGCCGGCACGCCGCAGGCTGGTATGGCTGGTACGCCATCCGTAAAGCCACCCCCGACACGCCCAAAACCCTAATTGGTGCGGGCGGCTTTATGGGCCCACCTGAGGCCGGTACCGTAGAAATCGGCTACTCCATTGTGGACGAGTGGCGCAAACAGGGCTTGGCCACTGAGTTAGTGGCCGGCTTACTGGAGCAAGCCGCCAACACCGGTATGGTCCGCCACGTAGTAGCACACACCTTCCCTGAGAATGCCGCTTCCCAACAGGTGCTACTAGCTAACGGCTTTCAAGCCACCGGCACAAACTCCGATGGCCGCCTGCGCTTCGAGCGGGACGTAGAGCCGGCGGTGGTATAAGTATAATTTGAGGAAGCCAGGTAGTTCACTACCGCGTGGCATCCGGCTTGGGGCGCTCTCCTTTGGAGGATGGATACTGTGGGTCGAGCTTTACCAGGGCGTCGCGCAGGCTGCGGGCTACCACGTAGGCTTTGTACCAGTTTTGGTCGGCGGGCACCAGGTGCCACGGGCAGGAACTAGGGTTGCAGTGCTCGAATACATCTTCATACACAGCGCGGTACGCGGGCCACTGCTTGGCTTTGTCTTCGTCGCCGGCCTCGTATTTCCAGTGCTTTTCGGGGTCGGTTACGCGCTCAAGCAGCCGCTCCCGCTGCTCCTTTTCTGATACGTGCAGGTAGAACTTCAAGACCGTAGTGCCGGCCTGCTGCAACAGCTTCTCGAAGTTATTGATGGCCGTGAAGCGCCGCTTAGCTTCCTCGTTGCTCACCAACCCCGACACTCTGGTCACCAGCACATCTTCGTAGTGGGACCGGTTGAATACGTGAATCATACCCTTGGGCGGTACTTGCTGGTGCACCCGCCACAGAAAATCGTGGGCCAGTTCCAGCTCGGTAGGCTCCTTAAACGAATGCACTCGCACACCCTGTGGGTTGATACCACTGAATACCCGCCGAATTAGGCCGTCTTTGCCGCTGGCATCCATACCCTGCAACACCACCAACACGCTTCTCTTGTTCTCGGCATACAGCCGGTTTTGTAAGTCAATCAGCTCCTGCCGAATACGTTTCATTTCCCGCAACGTCGATTCTTTGTGAAACTCAGACGGAGCCCGGCTAGGCAGCTTGGTTAGGTTGATGGCTTTGGGGGTTTTCATAGGGCAATTGAGTCAACAAAGTCGTGGGCAGCGGGTTCAATCCCGAATGCCGGATGGAACGCAGTGCGCGCCCCACGCTATACGCACAGCGGCATATTATGGCGCAGCTTATAGTAGGCATTATACCCACAACAATTACGCGGTTTCAGCTCCAGCACCCAAAGCCGCCAAGGTGATAGCCCCATCGGAAGCATGGCGAAGCTGTGCCTCTAAGCCCGCGGCGTGCAGATCGTGCATAAGTCCTTCGCCGGTGGCTTCCGGCGAATAAATATCAGCGGTAGTAGCTACCACTACCACTGGCCGTTTGGGCAGCCCCGCCAACGTGGCCTGCCGGTTGATTTCGGGCGGGAAAACGGCGGCATATAGCACCAGCCGGTCGTAGTGGAGGCCGCTATTGGCTAGCCAGCGGCAGGCCGCCGCCGCACCGTGCCCATGCCCGAGCACCGTAATCGGCGTCTGGGGTGGGCAGGCGGCTAGTATCTGCGCAGCTAGGTTCTCCAGGTACTGCGCTACATCCGGCAGGTCGTACTCGGTGGCGTCGCTGGCAAACCAGGCGGCCATCGGGCTACCGGCATCGGTAGCAACGGCAGCAGGCTGGTCGAAGCGGGCCAGACCTTCTGGCAGAATCAGGAGGCGCTCCGGTGTATCGAGGGGGCGCAGCTGAGCGGCAAAACCATCCACCGATTCGTTGTGGCTGTGTAGGCAGAACCAGACGTGCCGGATGTCAGGTCCGGGCTCACCGAGGCTGTAGTAACGGGCCGTGCGTGTGGTAGAGAAGGTATGAAGCTGCATAAAAACAGGGGTAGCGTTACGGAATCGGGTGCACAGCTGTATACGCAAGACCACACTGTACCGCTGGCATTCTACTACGCTTCAGCAAGACACAATGGCCGAAAACATCTTTTTGCCTTGATCGTTACGCTGCCCTTGTGTCAGTAAACCATTAGCATACTACCCCATACATTGTTGGTACATAGTTTGCAATACCCCTCTCGTAACTACGAAAGGGACACCGACTATGAACTTGATAAGCAGAGAATTCATCCGCAATATGGCCCCGCAACTTGACTTGCTCAACACGCTGGGTGGTGGTATTGCCCAAGCCCAAATGCGGATTGATAAGCTGAAGAAAGGCGTGGTTGTTCGGGTAGCAGCTCCTTCGGTCAGCCCCGAAAACATCCACGTCGTGCTCAACAACAACCGCATGACCGTCTTCGGCGAGTTCCGCCACGAGCCCGAAGACCAACTGGCCGCGCCGTTGTTCACCCGCATCCTCGACTTGCCCGGCAACCTCGACCTGACGCGCATCGACGCCATCCACGAGAACAACGAGCTGCAAGTGCGCATTCCGTACCTGGACCCCAGCAGCCAGCAGCGCGAAATTGATATCAAGCAGCGCTAAACCAAGCCGTTGCTCATAACGCCGGGACCGACCGGCACCTTGTTGTACCCAGCCACTGCGATGCAGTGGCTTTTTTTTGTCCATTCATTTCCATAAACAGCTCAGCCAACTGACTAACCTAATGCTTTCTATGCTAATCGAACAACGGAATCAAAAGCACGAATCCCGTCAGCAGGGATAGGTAGAACCAGCCCATTACCTGCCCCCGGTAGCGCCGAGGCAGCCGGTTGCTGAGTAGCAGCACGGCCACCACAATCAGCACCATATGCAGCAGCAAAAACACCACCGTTTTCACCCAATTGGGTACAATAGTGTTTTCGGGCTGAAACTGGTCGGCCACGCCCAGCGGCGACGTTACCCACCGCAGCAACTGGTACGCCGCCGTTTCAAACGCCACGAAAAAGACGGCCCCCAGCAAAAGCGCACCAGGGCCTGATTTTTCGGTTACGTCGGCCATCGGGTTAGGCGAAATGGTGAGTTGTGAAGTTGAGGATTTTTACTGGCTTATCGCCCCACTGTGCGGCACTACGTTTCACTTTTTGCCGGTTACTTCCGCCGTGCGGGTTTCAATGTACAGTGCTTCCACTTTAGCCCGCGCCCAGGGCGTACGGCGCAGAAACGTGAGGGCTGATTTCACGCTGGGATTTACTACGAAGCAATTCATACGCAGCCGCTCATCGAGGCCGGGCCAGCCGTAGTGCGCCTGCAAATACTCGAGAATGGACGCCAGCGTAACGCCGTGCAGCTCCCGGATGAGGTGGCCGTTTTCGTCGCGGGCATCGGAGGCGGAAGCAGGAGGGGTAGGCATAGGAAAGTGGAAAACAGAATCGGGTGGCAAGGTCGGAAAAAGTGGTAAACCCATGGTAGTTTGTTGACCACAGGCACTAGCCAACAGTTTCCGGGCGTTACTTTTGCCATGACCACCCGTATGAAGCGCCGCTCTGCTCCCCCTGTTCACTCTTCGCCTTGGCGTCCGGCGCTTCGCTGGCTAGCCCTGCTGTTGGTGGTGGGCAGCGTTGCAGTCTACTACCACTATCAGCGGCAAATCAACCGGCATGCGCGCCGGGCGTGGGCTTCGTTTGTAAGTGGGCACCTCACTGGCCGCGAGAAAACGCCGTTGCTGGATGGCTACGCTGTGCACGGCATTGACGTATCGGCCTACCAAGGACGAATCGACTGGGCAGAGGTGTCGCGCAACCACGTGAAATTCGCCTTCATCAAGGCCACCGAAGGCGTTACGCTGCGCGACTCCAAGTTTCAGCGCAACTGGAAAGCGGCCCGCAAAGCCGGGGTGTACCGGGGCGCCTACCACTACTTCCAACCCACCTACGACGGCGCCAAGCAAGCCAACCTGTTCACGCGCACCGTGCCCCTGGCCCCCGGCGACTTGCCGCCGGTGCTAGACGTAGAGCACGCCGAGTTTCACGATGTGGCCGTGATGCGCCGCAACGTAGCTACCTGGCTGCGGTTGGTGGAGCGGCACTACGGCGTACGGCCAATTCTCTACTCCAACTACAGCTTCTACCAACGTTACCTCGCGGGCCATTTCGATAAGTACCCTTTGTGGCTGGCGCACTACGAGGTGGATCAGCCCCGCCTGCCGCGCGAGAAGTGGATTATCTGGCAGCATTCCGACGAAGCCTACATTCCCGGCATTCGGGGCACCGTTGATTTCAACGTATTTCAGGGCAGCTTCCAGAGTTTGCTCGATTTGCGTATTCCGCCTAAGTCTGCGCCTTCTTCAAAGCGGTAATGGCGGCTGGCCAGCTATTTGCCTGCCGGTATTGGCAGCCAGTTCTTTTGTGTTTCGCCACGGCGGTGTTGCTAACACCGCCGGCAAGGTTCACCTAACCCCGTTCTCATGCCTATTGCTTCCATCCGCCGCCTGTTGTTTTCGCCTTCCCTTATGGCCGGTGCTCTGCTGGGAGCGGCCAGCCTGCTTGGGGCCTGCTCCGGTGGCAAGTCAGCCTTCACCCAAACCGGGCAGGGCTCCTACTACGCCGACAAGTTTGAGGGGCGCAAAACGGCCAGCGGCACTCGGTACCGAGCCAACAAGCTCACGGCCGCGCACAACACGTTGCCTTTCGGTACGGTCATTCGAGTTACCAACCAGCGCACTCACCGCTCCGTGAAAGTGAAAGTCACTGACCGGGGGCCGCACGCCAAAGGCCGCATCGTGGATTTGTCGCGCAAGGCCGCCCGCCGCATCGGGATGGTCGACTCGGGGGTAGCGCCAGTGCAGTTGAAAGTTGTGAAAAAGAAACGCTAGCGCCCTTAGCCTTCCTGATGCTGGTTTCGTACTATTACAACTTGCTCCCATTTCCCACCTATTCAACAGAAACGGCAATGCGTATTCGTAAAAAAGTAGCGTGGCTTCCGCCACTCAAACCGGGCCGCTTTCTGGCTCTGGAAGCCTTTATCAAAGCAGCTGAAGCGCAAGGGTGGACGGAAGCAGAAGTGCAGTATGTTATTAACGAGGTAGTGGAAGCTAAAGACGACACCGAGGCACTGGCTATCCTCCAGGATTACTCCTAAATCAAGAACGCCCACCAATGCCGCTAAACGCCAACGGCAGCCCGACCTTGAGGTTGGGCTGCCGTTGGCGTTTTTTGCACAGACAATGCTCTAGCTTACTTGCCTTTCTTCTTGCCCTTTTTGCCTTTGTTATTATCCTTGGCCGCTTGCGATAAACTATCCTGCTGGGCTTTGTAAGCTGCGGTAGTTAGGCGCCCGCTCAACGACATATAGTCGCCTTCTTTGAGGGTAGTAGTGCTGCCGTCTTTCATGGTTACGGTACCGTCGGGCCGTATTTTGGTGCCGCTGATGAGGACCGTTTCCTGCGTAACAGTTGTGGTTAGGCTGCTCTGGGTCATTAGCACCTTGCCGTCTTTTAGTGTCACGCCATCCTTCACACTAGGGCCGTTGCTGGCAACTTTTGCTTTGGGCTGTACCGGCTTGCGGGGCGGAATTTTGGTTTGCGCCTGAGCGACTACGCTACCCAGACCAAGCAGCGCAACTAGCGCTAGAGCAGGAATTTTGTTCATTGAAGCAAGAAAAGAAAAAGGCAGAGAACTTAGGATAGTAATACTACTGCAACATACAAAACTGAGGCCAATTCTGTTCCGGCAACCCCGTTTCGTTCTGTTTCGTTTCTACTTCTGTTCTTTCCTCTCATCCAATAAGCTAGCGTATGAGCTCCGACCCAAAAACCGACGATATTTTCAAACAATTCAAGGACGACGTGAACATGACAGCCACCGAGCTAGAGAAGTGGTTGAAAACGGAAGAATCTAAATCAGTTGGGCAAGACAGTGGCGACGGCAAAAGCATCGGACACAAGTCGGGCGAGCATATCATCCGCATCTTGCACAAGAAGAAAGCTGACCTCACCCCCGACGATGAGGCCCACATGCACAAAGTGCACAGCTACGTCAGCCGCCACTCGGCGCAGCGGCCCTCTTCCGATGTTGAGCATTCGCGCTGGCGGTATTCACTGATGAACTGGGGCCACGACCCGCTGAAGTAAGCAGCTAGTTGCGAAGCGTAAGTTACTGCTTACCAGCCGCCAAGTTGCTGGGTGAGTAATGGCCTGCACTGCATAGCTCCCCTACTTCACTTTCTCCTACCCTGCTGCTCCATGGATTACAAAGATTATTACAAGGCCCTGGGCGTTGATAAGAAAGCTACCAACGACCAAATCAAGAAAGCCTACCGCAAGCTGGCCCGCCAGTACCACCCCGATGTGAACCCCAACAATGCGGAAGCGGAGCGCAAGTTCAAAGAAATCAATGAGGCTCATGAAGTACTCTCTGACGAGGAGAAGCGCCGAAAATACGACGAGTTAGGTGCTGATTGGCAGCGCTACCAGCACGCCGGAGCCGGTCGGGGCCAAACCCAAGGTGGCTTCGACTGGTCGCAGTACCAGCAAGGTGGGGGTGGTGGGGGCTTTGAGAGCTTCGGCGACGATGCTAGCTTTTCCGACTTCTTCAGCAACATCTTCGGTGGCATGGGCAACCGGGGCGGCAGCCGGGCCGGGGCCGGCCAAGACTACCAAGCTGAGCTGGAGTTGACGCTGGAAGACGCCTACCGGGGCGGGCCGCGTACCCTCAACGTGAACGGCAAAAGCCTGCGCATTACCATCAAGCCGGGCGTGGAAGACGGCCAGACCATCCGGCTGCGCGACCAGGGCGCACCCGGCCGCAACGGCGGCCCCAGTGGCTCCCTCTACATCACGCTCCGGGTGCTGCCCGATGCCCGCTTTGCCCGCCTTAGCAACGACCTCACGCAGGAAGTACAAGTACCGCTGTACCGAGCGCTGCTGGGCGGCGAGCAGGTGGTAGACACGCTGGCCGGGCCGGTAAAAATCAACATCAAGCCCGAAACTCAGAACGGCACGCGCCTCCGGCTGCGGGGCAAGGGCTTCCCGGTGTATGGGCAGGAAGGTCAGTTCGGCGACTTGTACCTGCACCTGACCGTGCAACTGCCGCAACGCCTCAACGACCAGGAAAAAGACCTGCTTCGGCAGCTAGCCGCCCTGCGCAACGATTAATTTCTGAGCCCCACCCCGTATAGCTTATGAAAACGTACATCATCAGCATCACCTACCACGACTGCGCCCTGCGCTACGGCCTGAGTGAAACCGACCTGCACGACTTTGCCGATCTTGGCTTGCTAGCCACCGATCCGGCCACTGGCTTTATTGAAGAGGAGCCCGACCATTTAGCTCGTTTGTCTCGCTTGCACCATGAGTTAGGCTTAAGCAAAGAAGGCATAGACGTGGTACTGGCCATGCGGCAGCGCCTATTGGCGCTACAGCACGAATTGATGTTGCAACGTGCCCGCGCCCGGCAGTTTGAGCATCTCCTCAGTAGCACCGGCCCCACCCTCGATGCGGATGATTGGCTGTAAGTGAAACGGCGAGTCTGCTGTTCTGGCCGCGCAAATAGCGTAAGCCGAACAGCAGACTCGCCGTTTCATTCACTTAGAGTAGTTCTACGCCCAAGGCCAGGGCGGTGCCGGCTAGGGTAGCCACCAGTTTCGGCAAATTGAGGCGATGCTCGGGGCTAGTCTCAAAAAGAATGGTAGTGGAAACGTGTAGAAAGTTACCCGCTACGAACCCGAGCAGTGCCGCGTAGAGTCCGCCGGTCAGGAGCTTGTCAAGCACCACATAGTTGCTGACTACGATGCCTACTGGGGCCGCCAGCGCAAACACAATTAGCAAGGGCAACACCCGCCGAAAAGCCCCCAACCGCAACTGCAACGCCGCTACCAGCGCAAAAGCCGCCGGAATGTGGTGTAGCGCCACCCCCGTTAGGATGGCGTAAAAATTGTCGCTGACGGTGCCAGCTTCCGGGGCTTTCACTAGAATACTACCCTCCAAAAAGGAGTGAATAATTAGCGAGAATAGCAGCAGAAACGGTACATGCCCGGCGTGGGATGTATGGTGATGCACATGCCCATGCTCCACCCCCTGCGAAAATACTTCCAGCACAAGTTGCCCGAAAAAACCAGCCAGCACATAATACCCAATGCGGTGCATGTCGCCGGGCACTAGCAGCAAGGCCTCTGGTAGTAGATGGGTGATGGTAAGCGTAAACAGATACGCTCCGCTGAAAGCCAGCAAAGGCTTCATCCAAGTGGTACTAGCTGTGGGCACTAATTGGGTGGCCCAACCAGCTCCCAGCACAGTAGAAAACAACAGCAGTACAGCAAACCACATATGCAGTGGGTAAAATAAAAAGGAATCGAAAAAGAGAACCTGCGCTAGCAATGGCCTTCTTTCCGCAACACAATTAGCGTAGGCCAACCGAGGGCAACACGCTATTTATGCAACAATGTTACAAAATTGTTTCTATCCTCGTTTGGATGGAATAGAAAGAGGAAGCCGAGCGTCTGGCAGACAACTCGGCTTCCCCTTATCAGCCAACCACTTAGTGGTTTTTACTGAGCTACTGGCTTGAAATCCGGATTAGGCTCTAAATCCATTTCGCACACAGGGCATTTGCCCGGTGAGTTGCTGGCACTGCCCTCACAGCCCATTGGGCAAACGTAGGCCATGGCTACTGCTGCGTGCGTACTGTCGGCGGCTGGTGCAGTAGTAGTGGCAGCAGTGGTAGTTGCCGGTTTATGGTCGCAAGCCGTTGATACCACGAGGCTGGTACCAAGTAAAAAAACAGAAGCTACGTGCTTCAGCAATGATTTCCTCATACGATTCAAGCCTTATTCTGCCTTCGCCGGCTCATCTTCCGCTTTCACGGGCTTTGCACCTGCTTTCACCCGGTCAGCAGCCTTCTTGGTTACTTCTGCTTCCTGGGCATCGGCCGAAACGTTAGAGGTAGCACTAGGCTTAGCTTTGCCATCTAGAATCACTTGCGAGCTAACCGGACGCTCAATGGCCGCTCCTTTGTGCTGGTCGGCAGCCGCAGCAGTATGCTGGTCGAAGTTGTCGGAAGAACGGGAGCCGGGCTCTACCATATCCAACGATACTTTTTTGTCGGGACGCCAGTCGGAAGGTTCGTTGCTGCAAGAAGCTAGAGAAAGCGCGGCCACAGCCAAAGCAGAAAGCACGAGTTGCTTGGTCATTGTATTGAAGAGTTGATTGTTATGGTTGATTGTTGCCTGGCTGAATGTTGACCTCTTGTATGATTGGCGAGAAGGTGCTGATTGTTTAAACAACCTAAACCTATAAAAGTCAACCACCCAAAGAAGCCACCAATGCAGCTGTTGACTACGCTTCCGCAGGCAGTAGGCTTTTGCGGCGCAGCATCGACTCGAACAGCTTCTGGTCGTTGGGCGAGTTGAACACCTTAAATGGTACGTGCAAAAACATGGGCGTTTCGAAGGTACGAGCTACCCAAGCTTTCCAGCCAGTTACTTCGGCGGGCACGTCTTGGTTGCGGAACCACAACAAGTAGCCATCGGGCTGGCGCTGTACGCGGCCAATCATTTCCCAATTAACGCCCATGCCGCGGCCTTCTTTCTCGTTCTGCATCAGCCCAATCTGGCGCTGGTCAATTACGTAGCTCATGCGCTCAAACAGCGGCTTGGTTTGCTCCACCTGCGTTACGGCCGTAATCTGCGAGGAGCGCAGCAGCACGTACAGTATAGTGAGCACTAGCCCGGAAGCCAGCCACCACCACGACGGCCAGATGGCGGCGGGTAGTACTCCTATTACAAACGGAATAATAGCAAACCACCATTCCTTGCGCCACACGTAGCTCATGGCCACGCGGGTGTAAAGGTTGGAATCGAGCTGGTGTTTCTTGGTGCGAATGGCGAGCGGCGAACCGGCCTGGGCCTGCTGTTGCTGCCGGTAGCCGCCCCGCTGATTAGGTTGTTGCATTTTCTTGAATTGCTGAATGGTTAAATGGTTGATTGTTCTATCAGTTTACTGAACGGTCAACCATTTAATACGCTTTCAAACTTAAATCGAGGCTCTTCGTGGAATGTGTAAGAGCTCCAACGGAAATAAAATCGACACCGGTAGCGGCTACTTCGGCAATGGTATGTTCGGTGATGCCGCCGCTGGCTTCGGTAGAGAAACGCCCATTGATAAGCTTTACCGCCTCGCGTAGCAAGCTGGGGGCCATATTGTCGAGCATGATGCGTTGGATCCCGCCCGTATCCAGCGCTTCCTGCACTTCAGCCAGGCTACGGGTTTCCACTTCAATGGGTAGTTGCCGGCCCGTTTGCTTCAGGTAAGCCTGCGTGGCTTCAATGGCCGCCCGGATGCCGCCGGCGTAATCAACGTGGTTGTCTTTGAGGATAATTTGGTCGAAGAGGCCGTAGCGGTGATTTACGCCACCACCAATTAGCACGGCCCACTTCTCGCAAATCCGGAAATTGGGCGTGGTTTTGCGGGTGTCGAGCAGGCGGGCCTTGGTGCCAGCGAGTAGCGTGTTCAGGTAGGCTGTGTGAGTGGCAATACCGCTCATGCGCTGCATGCAGTTGAGTACCAGCCGCTCAGCCGTCAGAATGCTTTGCGCCCGGCCTTCCACGTTCAGCACAATGTCGCCGTGCTTTACGCGGGCCCCGTCGGCCAAGATCTGCTCTACTTGTAAGCTGGCATCAACTTCCCGGAAAATCAGATGTGCCAGCTCCACTCCTGCCAGCACGCCTTCATCTTTCACTAGCAGCCGGGCTCTGTTTTGCGCGTCGGCGGGCACAGAAGCCAAGGAAGAATGGTCGCCGTCGCCTACATCTTCAGCTAGCGCTGTGCGGATGAAAGTCGATAGAGCTTCGGGAGTGAGGTAGGAGGTGGTTTGCACGGTGCAAAAGTAGTGAAAAAAGCCCCTTCTTCGGTTCAACTCACTAGCAGTAGTATGCCCTCGGCTAGGCCAGTAAGTGGTAGCGGCAGCGCCGTACAACACAAAAAAACCCTGCCGGCTTACCGTCAGGGTTTCAACTAAGGGAAATATGGAAGGAGAGTAACCCCTTGTTTACTCTTTGGTGAACTCCATATTGTCGATGCGCAAGGTGCCATTTGTGCTTTTCATTTTCACAAACACCCGATACGAGCCGGCTTTGCTGCGGTACTTACCTACGGCATACGGAATACCACCGGGGCTAGCGCCTTGATGCACTATCTCGAAGTTGGCAGGAGAAGTCTTGGCAAAAAAGTCCTTCATCACAAACTCAGCCTGCGTGGCACTGTAGCTCTGCCGGTCGCCATCAATGCTGATTTCAACGGTAGGACCGAAATACTGCGACAATTCGCGGGAAGAAGAGTTACGAAGCGCATTGCTCACCGAGCCAAAGGCATCGCCCTGCGCCTGCGCCGCCGCCACCGAAAATAAGAGCCACACGAATACGAAGGCCTTGAAAAAAATGCGTTTCATCTCAGAGTATAGAGTGCGTCATGCAGCGAGCTAAAATTATGCCAACCATGCCTACGTAGCGGAAAGGCCCGAGGTTATTTTCAACGAAGACAGCCAAGATAAGAAAATGCGGTTGGTCCGGTGCAAGCCGCCTATCTTTGCGGGCATGAATAAGCAGGTACTGTTGGTGATTCTGGATGGCTGGGGATTGGCCAGAAACAAGGAAGTTTCGGCGGTTGACAAAGCCCAGACCCCTTTCGTTGATTCATTGTTTCAGCGCTTTCCGCACAGCAAGCTCCAAGCTTCGGGCGAAGCCGTAGGCCTCCCCGATGGGCAGATGGGCAACTCCGAGGTGGGCCACATGAATATTGGGGCCGGCCGCGTGGTGTATCAGGAGCTGGTGCGCATCAACAAAGCTATTCGGGAGCGGAAGCTGGGTTCTATCCCGGCGCTGGAAAAAGCCTTCGAGTACGCCCGCACCAGCGGTAAAAACGTGCATTTTATGGGCCTGTTATCCGATGGCGGCGTGCACTCCCACATCGAACACCTGAAAGCCCTGTGCACGCTGGCCCACGACGCCGATGTGCATAAGGTGTTCATTCATGCTTTCACCGATGGCCGCGACACCGACCCCAAAGGAGGCGTAGCATATGTGAACGACCTGGAACAGCACCTACAGCGCGGCGCCAGCGGCAAGATTGCCTCCATTGTGGGCCGCTATTACGCCATGGACCGCGACAACCGATGGGAACGGGTAAAAGTGGCCTACGACTTGTTGGTGAATGGCAAAGGCACGCCCTCCCAGAACCTAATTCAGAGCATGCAGGACTCCTACAAAGAAGGAGTCACGGATGAATTTCTGAAGCCCATTGTGAAAGTAGGCGCCGACGGCTTGCCGCTGGCTACCATTCAGGAAGGCGACGTGGTACTGTGCTTTAACTTCCGCACCGACCGGGGCCGCGAAATCACGCAGGCCCTCACGCAGCAGGATTTCCACGCCTTCCAGATGCACCGGCTGAACCTGCATTACCTCACCATGACCAACTACGACGCCACGTTTGTGGGCGTCACCCCGATTTTCGAGAAAGACAACCTTGAAAACACCTTGGGCGCGGTGCTGGAAGCCAACCACAAAAAGCAGATTCGCATTGCCGAAACCGAGAAGTACCCGCACGTAACGTTCTTTTTCTCGGGCGGGCGCGAAAAGGAGTTTGAGGGCGAAACCCGCCTGATGCGCCCTTCTCCAAAAGTAGCCACCTACGACCTGCAACCCGAAATGAGTGCCGCCGACTTGCGCGACGCTCTAGTGCCGGAGTTGCAAGCCAAGTCGGCTGATTTTGTGGTGCTCAACTTTGCCAACCCCGATATGGTGGGCCATACTGGCGTGTTTGAGGCCGTAGTGAAAGCCGTGGAAACGGTAGACGCCTGCGCTAAAGTAGTAGTGGAAGCCGCCCTCGCTAGCAACTACGCCTGCATCATCATTGCCGACCACGGCAACGCCGAGTTCATGGTCAACCCGGATGGCTCGCCTAACACGGCGCACACCACCAACTTGGTACCTTGCATCCTGGCCGACAACGACTACCGCGGCACTCTCACCGATGGCAAGCTCGGCGACATTGCACCTACGGTATTAGCGCTAATGGGCTTGCCCAAGCCCGCCGATATGACTGGCGTGAGCTTGCTGCAACCGGCAACCCCTCCGAATGCGTAAGGGCCACTGGCTATTACCAGCATTGCTGATGCTTGCGGCCTGCGGGTTGGAAGATGCTTCAGTGCGCCCCGCGGCTAACCGCAAGCCCAACTACTTTGATGTAAAGGGCCTACTGGATACGCAGATAGCGGAACTCAACCGCCAGCAGCCCGTGGTGGAAAAGCAGGTGCGCCTGCGCGACGGCAAAGTGGAAACCACCCGCGTAGTGAAAACCGACTGGAGCAAAGAGCTACAGGTTTTCTACCAAGCCGACATCAACAAGCCCGCCCTACGCGGCGCATATTCAGAAACAGTAGCTGGTCCTTCTGGTGAGCTTACTAACGCAAAGTCATACAAACTAATTGCTGCCGACACCAAAGCGCCAGTAGTTTCGCTGGTAGTTGGTACCTTGGGGGATACTCCAAGTACAGGACAGGAGTTGGCCGCTACTATTAGGCAAGACAACCCGTTGTTCTACAGCGAAAAGCGCCTGCGTTTGCGTACGCAAGGAGGCGCTTTAAAGGAATACGAAGTGCAAGGAGTGCAGAAGCTGATTATGTTCGATACGGTATATTACACGGTACGAACACGGGTGCTAGACTAAGATACTTAGTGCTTTCCACTGAGCTTTTCTGGACTTACTGGCTACCTCATTATGCTATGCTTGTCTGGCTGACCTTAGCTACTACTTGGGTGTTGCTTAGTCCGGCAGCGCTGGTGGTAGCACTGTGGCCCAGGTATGCGAATTTTGGCCGAAAGTGGCTGGCACCTATCAATCTGCTACTCACGAGTAGCGCCCTACTTTGGATAGTCTTCACTACTGCTGAATTTGTTCATGCCTGGTAAGCACAAGGTGAATTCGTGCAGTTTGCATACATCAATAGCTACCCTGCAACTTACTGGTGGGCAACTTGGCGGTTTGAAATTCTAATGACCCTGGCCCAACTGTTTTGGGTGTGGCGCTGGCGTAACAGTTGGCGGCTGTCTGTTCTACTCCTATTTAGCTGGTTGGCTTCAGGCTTTACCATAGTATGGCAGTTGGCCCATAACGGCTACCTGCCCTCTAGTCGGCCGATAGCCTATTGGCTACCCTATTTTCTGCCATAAGTTGCTAGTCCCAATAGGGTTGCACACGAGCTTGGCTGGGTTGCCCGGCCGTAAAGGTGGCCGATATAGTATTGGCCCGCTCGGTGTCGCGGAGGCGTAGCTCCCCACATGGGCCACCACTTTGCCGCGCCGATTCGTTGAGGGTAGCACGCAAGCGTTGGCCGTAAGCAGGCCGGAAGTTGGTAATAACGGCTTGCCGAAGCAGATCCTTATCGGGAGTGCGGTAGAACTCAAACGAGTTTCCCTGGTGCCTGACCATCAGGATGGTATCCATCTGCCCGGTTTCGTGTAGGTTGGCAAACGGCTTACGACTCAGCACTTTGGCTCCGGTGCGCATTAACTCTGCTACTGTAGGCTCCTCACCAAATGGCTGACCGGCCAACGTATCGTTGATGAGCGTGCAGGCAGCTTTGGGAGCTTCCGGACGAGCAGGAGCCGCGGGGGTTGGCGCCGGGGTATTTTTAGGCTTAGTAGTAGCAACGGGTGGCTGCTTGGCCTCACAACTCGCCAAGCCTAGTGCACCACATAGCAACAGGATGGACAAGAAGTTATAGGAAGGCGACAGAACTGTACCCATGAGTGTGAAAGTAAGGAAATCAGCCTTTCATACGGAAAGTAGCTGCCGTTGGGCTTGTCAACCGAAAATTTATACCAGCCAGCTAAAGATATATTCTTGGCGCTATTCCGTGCCCATTAGGGTAGCTACCACCCAGCGGCGCCCACCATCGTTGCGGTGCTCCCCCAGATAAATTCCTTGCCAAGTACCTAGTGCCAACTCACCCTTTATGATAGGCAAGCTCACTGCGTGGCCCAACATAGCCGCCTTCAAATGAGCCGGCATATCATCGGGACCTTCCAGCGTGTGGCGAAAATATGGCGCGTTTTCGGGTACTGCCCGGTTGAAATAGCTCTCGAAATCAACACGCACGGTAGGATCGGCGTTTTCGTTGACGCTCAGGCTTGCCGAAGTATGCTGGATGAAAAAGTGCGCCGTTCCAATCCGAATCTGCTCTAGTTCTGGCAGTTCGGCCACCAGCAAGTCGGTAACCAGGTGGAAGCCCCGCCGCACGGCCGGCAGGCGCAAACGTTTCTGAAAGTAGATCATTCGCCTAAGGGTTTACCCGCTCATACGCGCCCAAATCTGGCGCGGTCGTGTTTCGCACCTTATACAGCAAGTCGCGTGGTATTTGGGCGTTGTAGATGCCTTTGTTGCTGGCTGGGGAAAGCGTGTCGAGGCGGTAGTCGTACCGGTCGCCGAAGTTCTCGGGGGAGTGTTTGAACTTGGGAGTGGTGTTGATCTGGTTGCTGTTGTTGTTGAGGCCCAGCTTGCTACCCGCATCGGTGGCAGCCTTGTATTCTTCGGTCCGCAGGATGCTGTTGCGGATAATCAGGTTAGGGCGGTATTGGTCGCCGTTCTTGAAAAACAGCTCATCGACAATCGAGCCCCACACGATGGAATTGTTGATGGTAATGCGGGTGATGTTCGGTTGCGCCGCCCGCGTATCCACTATTTCGTTGGTGAGGCTTAGCGCGGCCGATTTACGCTGAAACTGCGGCGTGTAGTTGGCAATGGTGCAATAATTCAAGTCATATGTACCCCCATAGGCCGCTATAGCGTACTCACCGCAGTTGGTAAACAGGCAATTGCGCAAATCAAAGTCGCCGGAGAAGCTCAAAACGCCGGCTCCGTCGAACCCCTGGCCGCCGCTGGCGAAGGTGAGGGCTGCCCCGGAAATGTTGCGCAGAATGGTGTGCTCGGCTGTTACCTTGGGGTGCGGGCCATTCAGCGGGTTATAAATCAGCAAGCCAAAGCCGGCATTCTTGATTTCCGTGAAGCGTACCACGTTGTTGGTACTGCTGCCGGCCGCAAACTGAATGCCTCGCCACTGCCCCGGTGTATCACTGTAGCCTGCCTCCAGCCGGTCGCCCTGAAAACGCACGAACGTGGCCGTGTCGTTGGGTGCCAGCTCCGTGGCGGGGTTGATGCCTTCGTTGATGCTCAGCCGCCCCTGCACCAGCATACCCGACCCCGCGTGCGAGTAAATGCGCGTGCCCGGCTGAATGCGCAATGTCACGCCGGGGTCCACGACCACAAAGCCGTAGATAACGTGAGGGCGGTTCTTGGGCCAGGTGGTGTTGCGGGTGATATGCTCTTCGATACCATGGAAATAGGCATTCTGTCCGTAAGCTACCAACTTCACTTGCTGGTCGTTGCCGTTGGTACGAAACCGCACCTCATCATCCACCAAAAACGGCTTATTGACGGTGGCGCTAGGGCCAAGCACGGCTTTCACCAGAATCAACAGGCTGTCCTTGCCCCTGATTTCAAGGTTACTAGCGGCGTTTGTTTCGTCGCCGTTCACGATGAGCGAGTAGGTGCCAGGGTTGGTATTCGACAGTTGAATTTGCTCTACCCGCACTGCGCGGTTGTTGCGGTTGTACACCCACAAGCGCTTGCTGACGGTGCCCACCTGCGCGAAAACGGTATCGAATAGCACCGTATCGGCCGAAAATTCCAGCTGGGCGCTACCATCGGTGGTGAGAATGTCTTCCTTCGGCTCGCAACCCGGCAGCAAGCACAGCAACGCCGAAAAAACAAGCAGCAACGGGAGTAGAAAGCGCATAGATGAGTGGGACTAAAATAAACCGTCATGCTGAGCTTGCCGAAGCATCTCTACCGCTTCGTCCTTACATTAGGAATTAGTTTAGCGGCAGAGATGCTTCGGCAAGCTCAGCATGACGGTATAGAATACTACTTCACTTTATCAGCACGACAAACGAATTTCGGCTGGGCTTAGTACGTATTACGACACGCCTTCTTTCAGGCGCTCAGCGCTTTCAGCGAGGCGGAGCTGCTCCACAAAGTCGTCGATGTTACCTTCCATCACGCTGGCCAGGTTGTACACCGTGAAGCCAATGCGGTGGTCAGTTACGCGGCCTTGGGGGTAGTTGTAGGTCCGGATTTTGTCGGACCGGTCGCCACCACCAATCATGCTCTTGCGGGCGGCACCTTCCACCTCGTTCTTCTTGGCCAGTTCGATTTCGTAGATGCGCGAACGAAGCACTTGCAACGCCTTGTCGAAGTTTTTGAGCTGCGACTTCTGGTCCTGGCACTGCGCCACCAAGCCCGTAGGCAAGTGGGTGAGGCGCACGGCCGAGTACGTGGTGTTTACCGACTGCCCACCAGGGCCCGACGACATGAAGAGGTCCTTGCGCACATCATTCATGTCAATCTGCACGTCCAGTTCCTCGGCTTCCGGCATCACCACAATAGAAGCCACCGAGGTGTGAATGCGGCCCTGGGTTTCGGTGGCTGGCACGCGCTGCACGCGGTGCACCCCCGATTCGAACTTCAGCTTGCCGTACACATCCTCGCCTTTCACGGCCAGGATAATTTCCTTGTAGCCACCCGAAGTACCTTCGGTGGCGTCAATCAAGTCCATTTTCAGACCGTGCCGTTCGGCGTAGCGCATGTACATGCGCTGCAAGTCGCCGGCAAAAATAGCCGCCTCGTCGCCGCCCGCACCGGCCCGGATTTCCATGATGACGTCTTTCGAGTCGTTGGGGTCCTTGGGCAGCAGCAGGTCTTTAATCAGCACTTCGAGGCGCTCCTGCTCGGGGTAGAGCGTTTCTAGCTCGTCTTTCGCCATCTGGCGGAAGTCCTCGTCTTTTTCGTTGGCAATGACCTCCTTGGCGTTGTCGATGTTGGCCAACACGTTCTGGTAGGCCTTGTACTCAACAACAATCTTGTTCAGGTCTTTATATTCTTTATTGAGCGTCTTGTAGCGCTTCATGTCGCTCATGGCGTCGGGCTGCGTGAGCTGCTCCGCCACGTCGTTGAACCGCTGTTGGATGGCCTCCAGTTTATCTAGCATCTTGCCTTCAGAGAATTATAGTAGGAATGCAAAGGTACTGAAAACGAACCCGTCCCGAAAGGCCACCACATTGCGTGCGTTCCAGTGGGTTGCGGCCGCCTTCCGCTGCCTATGCTCAGCGGTTGCGTTTCTTCCTTTTGCAACTTTTTTACGAACACTTTTGGGCACTCAAATAGTGCGCAGCGCGCCTATATCTATCTTGCAACACGTTATCCATTTCCTGCACCTTTTATCTTTTTATGAAGCTACTCCTACTTCCTATTAGTGTGCTAGCCCTAGCTGTTACCGCGCAGGCCCAGCAAATACAGTTTGCCGTGAAAGCCGCCGCCGGGTGCTCGTTGCCTACCGGCAAGTATATGCCCACTTACGCAAGGGCGGTGTCCGTATCGGGTAGCGCGGGTGGCTTCGTATTGTCGCAGCCTACTTCCTACGACCACACCTTTCAAGCTAAATCCGGCTTCACGGCTGGCCTGATGGCGCGCTACTCCGCTGCCGGCCGTTGGAGCTATGGAGCTGAATTATTGCTTCAATACCAGCCTTTTGCCATAGAACAGCGCTTTTCGCCGGAAAAAGCTGGCTACGAACGGTATGTTTCCACGGGTAGCGGAATGGTGCAGAACCCGAATGGTAGCTTTGTGATAAATGGAATCGGGTTTGTTAGGGACCAGAATGGCAACATCCTATTGGATGCAAACGGGCGGCCACGCGTTGCCAATGCTATCAGCGAAGCTGATTTACCAACGGTTTACCGTTACTCTATGGCGTCTCTGGAGCTACCATTGTACGCCCGCTACAAAGTGGCAGAGCGGTGGCACTTGCAAGTTGGCGTGGCTACTAGCCTACTCCTAGACAGGCAAGTACGCATCGAAACCTCTTACCCGGAAGCGCAGCCCAATGGCCAGCCGAAAGTGGCTACCACCCGCAAGAAACAGGACGACCCAGCCCTGCGGCTAATTAACTGGCGGTTGGTGGCCGAAACTGAATATCAGCTTACCTCCCGCCTTGCCTGCACGCTGAGCTTGCGGCCTGCTCTCTCGGGTGTGTTCTCTGCTAGCAACTGGCAGAAACGAGCAACTCCCTACCAAGTGAAGCAACACGCCGTGAGCGTAGCGGCGGTATATTTCTTGCAGTAATTCGCGAGCCAGTTGTAGCAGCTTTCCGAATATTCACTACTTTACGGCCAGAAGTACGCACTCATGGCCTTCCTTTCCTTCTCAACGTCCACTATTTCTGCTTGCACCGGCGTCTCTCTGACGACCGGCACCGGCATTATTACAGGTATTACAACCCGCTAGACGGGCTGCGCTACCTCTCCTCCCTTTGATGTTTCGCAGCCCGTCGCCGGCCGCTTCCTAACCAGAAGCCAAGCCGGAACCGACGGGTTTTTTTGTGTCCTTTCACGTCTTATTTCTGTATGCAGGTTCTGAAATTCGGTGGTTCGTCGGTGGCTACGGCGCCCAATCTCCAGCGCGTAGCCCGGCTCGTAGCCGCGGCTGGGCAGCAAGCACCTACTGTGGTAGTTGTATCGGCCCTCGGGGGCACTACCGACGCCCTGATTGAAGCCGGCCGGTTGGCCGCCACGGGGTCGGAAGAGTACCGCACCACCCTCAAGCTGCTGGAAGAGCGCCACTTGGAAGCCGTGCGAGGCCTACTGCCCATCCCCGACCAAAGCGCGGTTCTGAGCCTAGTGAAGACGTACTGCAACGAGCTGGACAGCATCTGCGACGGGGTATTTTCGTTGGGCGAACTGTCGAACCGGACGCTGGACCGGCTGGTGAGTTACGGCGAGTTGCTGTCGTCGCGGCTGCTGGCGGCTTGTTTGAAAGCGCAAGACACGGCGCACTTGTGGCAGGACAGCCGGCAACTCATCCGCACCAACTCCAACTACGGGTTTGCAGCCGTTGACACCGCCGTTACCAACCAGCAGATTCAGGAATTTGTGGCCGCGCAGCCCAGCGCGGTGTACGTGGTACCCGGCTTTATTGGCAGCGATGCGCAGGGCGTTACTACCACCCTCGGTCGCGGCGGCTCCGACTACACGGCGGCTATTTTCGCTGGCGCTTTGGCAGCAACGCGGCTGGAAATCTGGACCGACGTGAGCGGCATGATGACGGCCGACCCTCGCCTCGTGACTCTGGCCCGCCCGATTCCACGTATCTCCTATCAGGAGGCTATGGAACTGTCACACTTCGGCGCGAAGGTGCTGTATCCGCCTACCATTCAGCCGGTCATGAGCCAGGGCATCCCGCTGTGGATCAAAAACACCTTCGCGCCAGAAGACGAAGGCACGCTGGTAGAAGTAAGCCCGCCCGCCAACCAGGATGTGGTGCGGGGCTTGTCGAGTATCTCGCAACTAGCCTTGCTAAACCTGGAAGGCAGCGGCATGGTGGGTATTCCGGGCTTCTCGCGGCGGCTGTTTGGGGCGCTGGCCCAGCAGCGCATCAACGTGATTCTCATCACCCAAAGCTCGTCGGAGCACTCCATCTGCGTGGCCGTGCGGGCCGCCGATGCAGCCGTGGCCCAAACAGTGGTTAACGAGGAATTCAGCACCGAAATAGCCGCCGGTAAAGTGGAGCCGCTGCGTTGCGAAACCGACTTGGCCATTGTGGCGCTGGTGGGCGAGCAAATGCGCAACCACCCCGGCATCAGCGGCCGAATGTTTGGGGCCCTGGGCCAGAACGGCGTGAATATCCGGGCCATTGCGCAGGGCTCGTCGGAGCGGAATATTTCGGCAGTTATCCGCACCGCTGATGTGCGCAAGGCCATCAACGTATTGCACGAAGAGTTTTTCGAGGAGACTACCAAGCAAGTGAACCTGTTTGTGGCGGGCGTGGGCAACGTGGGCAGCAAGCTTCTCGAACAGCTAGCCCGGCAGCAGCTGTGGCTGCGCGAGAAACTGCGCCTGAACCTGCGGGTGGTCGGGCTGGCCAACAGCCGCCAGTTTGTGCTGGCCGAAGAAGGCAGCCTCGACCTTGGCAACTGGCAGGCAGCCTTGGAAAAAGGTCAGCCGCTCGACCTTCAGGAAGTGGTAACTCAGCTTCGCGTCCGCAACCTGCGCAACACGGTGTTCGTGGATGTAACGGCCAGCGCCGACGTGGCTACCATCTACGCATCGTTGCTGGAGAAAAGCATGGCGGTAGTGGCTTGCAACAAGGTGGCTTGCTCGTCGGAATACGCGAATTATGCCCGCCTGAAATCCTTGGTGCGCGAGTTCAATACCGAGTTTCTGTTTGAAACTAACGTGGGGGCCGGCCTGCCCGTTATCGGCTCGCTCAACGACCTAATACGCAGCGGCGACCAGGTGCACCGGATTGAAGCCGTGCTGTCGGGTACACTCAACTTCGTATTCAACCACTACGACGGCACCGTGCCGTTTGCCGAAGTGGTGCGCCAGGCCCAGGCCGAAGGCTACACCGAACCCGACCCGCGCCTGGACCTGAGCGGCACCGACGTGGCCCGTAAGATTCTGATTCTGGCCCGTGAAGCCGGCCAGGAAATGGAGCTGGCCGATATTCACAACGAGTCCTTCCTGCCGGCATCGTGCCTGGAAGGCGACGTGGATGCGTTTTACGGGCAACTGGCGGTGCACGAAGCGCATTTCCGCAGCCTGTATGATGCAGCCGCAGCGCAAGGCAAACGGCTGAAGTTTGTGGCGCGCTACGCCGACGGCCAAGCCAGCGTGGGGCTGCAAAGCGTGGCACCGGGCCACGATTTCTACGTGTTGCAAGGCAAAGACAACGCCGTGCTCTTCTTCACGAACCGCTATCCTGAGCAGCCGCTGGTGGTGAAAGGGGCCGGCGCGGGTGCCGACGTTACGGCCTCCGGCGTCTTCGCCGACATCATCCGGGCCGCCCGGGCGTAGGGTAGTACCAAGCCCTTGCTTCTCGCCTAACAGCCTTCCAAAGAGCCACTTATCGTGTTCCGACACGCGAAGCAACGGCTTCGCGCTACTGCTTTACCTCATGCCTGATTCTGATTTTCTGACGCTGTACTCGCCGGCTACCGTGGCCAACATGGTGTGCGGGTTCGATGTGCTGGGGTTTGCCCTGGAAGCGCCCTACGACACCATGCACCTGCGCCTCACCGAGCAGCCCGGCGTGACCATCACCCACGAAGACGCCTTCGACCTGCCCACCGAACCGGCGCGCAACGTGGCCGGGGCGGCCCTGCTGGCGCTGCTCCGTGCGGCCCCGGCGGGTACCGGCTTCGAGATGCGCATCAACAAGGCTATTCTGCCGGGCAGCGGCATTGGCAGCAGTGCCGCCAGTGCGGCCGGAGCCGTGGTGGGCGCTAATCAGCTGTTGGGCAACATCTTCACGAAGGAAGAACTGGTGCGTTTTGCCATGTTTGGCGAAGAAGTGGCTTCCGGCGCCCAGCACGCCGACAACATTGCACCTGCCATTTACGGCGGCGTTACGCTCATCCGCTCAGCCGAACCACTGGACGTGGTGCCGCTGCAAGCGCCGCCGCTGCACGTCACGGTGGTGCACCCCCAAATTGAAGTGCGCACCGCCGATGCCCGCCAGATCCTCAAGCAGCAAGTCCCGCTGAAAGCTGCCATCCGGCAGTGGGGCAACGTGGCCGGGCTGGTGGCCGGTTTGTTGAAGTCAGACTACCAGCTGATTGGCCGCTCTCTGGAAGACGGTATTGTAGAGCCGGTGCGCAGCATCCTCATTCCGGGTTTTGCCGCCGTGAAAGCACGCAGCCTGGAAGCGGGAGCTTTGGGCGGAGGCATTTCGGGTTCGGGACCGTCTATTTTCATGCTCAGCGAAACCCAAGCCACCGCGCAGGCCGTGGCCGACGCCATGCGGGAAGTGTACCAGCAGCTCGGCGTCGATTTCCACATCCACGTCAGCACGATTAATACCACCGGCGTCCGGTTCAAATAGTAGCGCCGCCGCTACAGCAAGCCCTTAACACCTTCACTATGCGCTACTACAGCCTCAACCAGCAAGCTCCAACCGTTGACTTCCGGGCCGCTACCATTGCCGGCCAAGCGCCTGATGGTGGCCTGTATTTCCCCGAGCGGATTCCGCAATTCTCGCCCGAAGTACTAGCCAACCTGAAAACCATGACGCGGGCCGAGCTGGCCTTCGAGGTGATTCAGCCTTACGTGGGCGACGCTATTCCAACGGATGTGCTACGCAGCATCTGTGCGGAAACCGTGGATTTCGAGTTTCCGCTGGTGCCGGTAACCGGGCAGATAAGCGCGCTGGAACTGTTCCACGGCCCCACGCTGGCGTTCAAGGATGTGGGCGCCCGGTTTATGAGCCGCTGCCTGGGGTATTTCTCGCAGCAGCAAACGGCTCCCGTCACGGTGCTGGTAGCCACCTCCGGCGACACGGGCGGCGCCGTAGCCGACGGATTTCTGGGAGTGGAAGGCGTGGAAGTGGTTATTCTGTACCCATCGGGCAAGGTCAGCCCTTTGCAGGAGTTGCAGCTGACCACCCTGGGCCAGAACATTACGGCCCTGGAAGTGCGCGGCAACTTCGACGACTGCCAGCGGCTGGTGAAGCAGGCTTTCCTCGACCCGCAGGTGTTGGCGCATCGGCAACTCACGTCGGCCAACTCCATCAACGTGGCCCGCTGGCTGCCGCAGCAGTTCTATTACTGCTACGCCCTGCAACAATGGGCGCACGATACGGCGCCAGTGGTAGCCGTGCCCAGCGGCAACTTCGGCAACATCTGCGCCGGGCTCATGGCCCACGCCTCGGGCTTACCCATTGGGCACTTTGTGGCCGCCTGCAACGCCAACTCGGCCGTGGCCGACTACTTGCGTACCGGCATGTTTGCGGCGCGGCCAGCGGTGGTTACGCTCTCCAACGCCATGGACGTGGGCAACCCCAGCAACTTCGGGCGGATTCTGGAGCTGTTTGAGCAGCAGCACGCAGCAGTAAGCCGGCTGGTCAGCGGCGCGGTAGTGTCGGATGCGGAAACTACGGCTACCATTGGGCGCGTGCATCAGCAAACCGGCTACCTCCTCGACCCACACGGCGCCGTAGCCTTCCGGGCGCTGGAAGACTACCTGACAGAGCACCCCGAAGCGCACGGCATCTTCTTGGAAACGGCACACCCCGTGAAATTCCCGGAGGTGGTAGAGCCGGTTATCGGGACCGAGGTGCCGGTACCTGTGGCGGTGCGGGGCCTGTTGTCGCGCACCAAGCAAAGCGTGCTGCTCGAGCCAGACTATGCGGCGTTGCAGGAGTTTTTGCTGCGGTAAATGCCGGCTGCTGGCTGTTGCCGAAACCAGAACGGCCTTTGGCGGGTAGTTGGGGAAGTGCGGCCGTTGTTGTCTCTTTGCGGTGCTGCTTTTCCCTCCTGCCATGCCTCTCGTTTTCCGCCGACTTACCGCTACTGCGCTGCTACTCACCGGGTTGCTGACCGCCTGTAGCTCCGACCAAATTGAGCACATCAAAAACGGCAAGAAGATAGCGCGCGACCTGGAAAATATGACCGTGAAGCGCATTCTACCCGCCGATTTGCTGCGCGCCACGCGCTGGGCCGGTGACTCGCTCACCCACCACGCCGACCGGGAGTTGCGCCGCGTGCTAGCTGAAAAGCTCCAAGCTAGCGGCGTAGCGGGGGCCCTACCCTACTGCCGCCCCGAAACCTTTGCTTCCGTCGACTCGGTAGCGCGGGTGCTGGAGGCTACTGTCCGGCGCCGCAGTGCACGCCCCCGCAACCCGGCCAACCAAGCCACCCTCTCGCCCACCGACCTCGCGCCCGATACTACCCGCCAAGTGGCCCGCATCGGCACCGACGTCTTCAGCTACCAGCGGCCCATCGTGCTGAATGATGCGCTGTGCTTACGCTGCCACGGCGAAGTAGGGAAAGATATTGCGCCGGCCGATTACGCACTTATTACCAAGCAATTCCCGCAGGACAAAGCCACAGGCTACCAGATAGGCCAGGCAATGGGCGTGTGGCAAGTTTCTATGCAACGAACCGGTGTGGCGGAGTTCTATACCATGAAAACACGCAAAATAATGAAGCCTCGCAAGAAGCTGTTTTAAGCCCCTAGCTATTAACCGTTTATTCCTTGTGCGACATTTCTTTCCTGCCTACAGGCGACTACTCGGCCTACTATTTATTCTGCTTGGCAACGCCGCGTACGCGCAAACCCGTGAGCAGCTACCCGCATTTGCCAAGCTAGACGAGTGCTACCGCGTAGTGGGCAAAGACAGCGTCGTGTTCTTCTACTCGCTGGAATACAAGCTCACGCCGCCCGGCTGTGCGGCCATCCGTCGCCACGTCCGCCTCGACAGCGCTGGCCGGTTCTTTGGCTACGTGCGCGACTACCAGCTCAGCAACAACCAATTGCTACTACAAGCCGCGTACCGAGAGGGCAAGCTAGAGGGGCAGTTGGAGTTGTACCACCCAACCGGCGAACTGGCGGCGCGCGGCCGTTATCTCCAAGGCCAGCAGGTCGGTGACTGGGGCTACTGGTACCCGTCGGGCCAACACCGGCAGGTACTCAGCTTCCGCAACGGCCAGTACCCACTCATTCAGCAATTCTGGAACGAAGCCGGCCAGCAGACCGTCAAGAACGGCACCGGCACCTGGTACCGCGACGAAGATGGTATGCGGCTGCAAGGTGCCGTGGTGAGTGGCGTGCAGGATGGCAAATGGTTTCTGCGCCGCCAGCAAAATGGGGCTGTGGTAGCACGGGAAACTTTTGTTAAAGGGAGGTTCCGCGGCGGTTTCCTTATTGACCAGTTGGAGGGCTACCAGGATCAGCCACGCCTTTCCGTCACCGACTGGCAGGGATATCTTATGGCCGACGAATACAAGCTTAGTTTGGCTTGCTCCGGCACCAATTAGCGGCTTCCTTATCGGGCTACCCCAACCTTAGCGCCCATTTTTCAGTTTCGGGTTGATATATGAACGTTCCAGCTTCTGCACAACTCCCCGTCGTCGTGATTGGGGCCGGTATGGCCGGCCTGACCTGCGCTAACTACCTGCATCGCGCGGGCGTGCCCGTAGTGGTACTCGAAGCCACCGAGGCCGTAGGCGGCCGAGTCCGCACCGATGTTACGGCCGACGGCTTCCGCCTCGACCATGGCTTTCAGGTACTCCTCACCAAGTATCCTGAAGTGCAGCGCATGATGGACTACGGTGCCCTCGACCTGAAAGCCTTTCGCTCGGGAGCTGTTATTCGCCTGCCCGACGGGCGCGAAACCACGCTGCAAAATCCGCTGCAAAACCCGCTGGCCGCTTTCCCGGCCCTGACTTCGCCCATCGGCACCCTTGCTGATAAGCTTCGGATTCTCAGCTTAGTGCAGCACGTCCGCAGCCGCACCAGTGAGGAACTGTTGGCCCATCCCGCCACTGATACACTTACTTTCCTGCGGCGCTACGGCTGGAGCGAGCAAATAATTGACACCTTCTTCCGCCCGTTTTTCGGCGGCGTATTTCTCGACCGAAGCCTGACCACCGCCAGCAATTTCTTCGAGTTTGTGTTCAAGCAGTTCGTAGAAGGCGAAGCCACAGTACCAGCGCTAGGCATACAGCAGATTCCCGAACAGCTGGCCCAGCGCCTGCCTGCTGGCACCGTACGCCTCAACTCACCCGTGGAAACTGTAGAAGGTACCACCGTGCGCCTGCGCGGTGGCGAAGCCCTAGCCGCCGCGGCCATAGTAGTAGCCACAGATGGCGACACTACTGCCCGCTTGCTGCCACACCTCCCGCAGCTACACGCTACGGCCTGGCGGCGTACCACCTGCACGTATTTTGCGGCTCCTACCTCCCCTGGCCGTCAGGATAAGCTGCTGCGCCTCAATGCGGCGCCCGGCCACATGGCCCACAACGTCTGCTTTCCTTCTGATGTTTCTCCGGATTATGCACCGCCAGGTAAAACGCTAGTTTCGGTGAGCACTCACGGCGAGCATCATCTACCAGAAACCACTCTCGTAGCTATGCTGCACGCCGAGCTCATGCTCTGGTTTGGCGACGAAGTAGCGCAATGGAAGCACTTGCGCACTTATCACATTCCGCACGCATTGCCTATATACGCCAACGGACCGGCACAGCACCAGGAGCTAAAGCTCAACCCCACCCTCTACCGTTGCGGCGACTACACTGCCTACCCCTCACTTAATGCCGCTATGGCCTCGGGCCGGCAAGTAGCTGAGTTGATTTTAGGTTCTTAGAAAGTTAGGTAGGCTGGGCAATGGTCGGAGTACACCACATCGGGGAGCAGGCCGGCGTCTTTGATGCGAGGCTCCAGGGTTTTGTCTACCAACAGGTGGTCGAGGCGCCAGCCGACGTTGCGCTTGCGCGAGCCTGCCCGGTAGCTCCACCAAGAGTAATGCCCGGTAGCATCGCCGTGGTGGTGGCGAAACGAATCGGTGAAGCCGTCGGCCAGCAAATCCTTGAACCACTGCCGCTCTTCGGGTGTGTAACCGGGGCTGTTTTGGTTGGCTTTGGGATTGTGCAGGTCGATGGCCGTCTGGCAGCAATTGAAGTCGCCACCCACCACCAAGTGCCGACCCTCAACCCGCAATTGGTGCACGTAGCGCCGGAAAAAGTGCAGCCACTCCACCTTGAATGCCTGCCGCTCCGGCCCGCTGGTACCCGAAGGCATATACACGTTTAACACCGAAAAATCGTCGAAATCAAGGCGCAGCACCCGGCCTTCCGTATCGTAGAGCGGCGTACCGCAACCCGTTTCCACATGAGTGGGTAGCTGCTTCGCGAACGTAGCTACGCCGCTGTAGCCGGGCTTTTCCGCAGGATGCAGATACGCATGGTAGCCCAGTTCAGTGAAGCCCGATACGTCCAGCGCCTCCCGTCCGGCCTTGATTTCCTGCACACACAGCACGTCGGGTTGCGCCTCCCGCACCCAATCCAGCAGCCCCTTGCTCAGCGCCGAACGCAAACCGTTCACGTTGTAGCTGACGATGTTCATCAGTTGAATTATTGATTACTAACTAGTTGATTTGTGCGTTGTTGCGCTGCTATTAGACTGACTACCAGCCATGCAACCCTCAACAACTATCTATTCTTCCAAGTCAAAATACTCTAATATGTGCCACTTAAGTAGGCGCTCTTGCTCTTTCAAACTGGCGAAAGGCACTGGTTGCAGGAGGCGGTAGTGAGGCCAGCCTTCCTCGTCCACGTATTCTCGCTCATAATGGCCCGAAAGGCTGAACAGCTTACAGGTGGCAATGTGCATTAGGTCCTGTTTCTGCTCTTTGGTGAATGGCCCGGCCCCCTGGCCCAGCTCCTGCACTCCAATGAGCAACAGCAGCGCGTTCAGGTCGGGCTTCTTGCCGAACCGCTCGCGCATGTCGTTCATCAGCTGCCACCAGCGCGCCTCAAACTCGGCTTCCGTTTCCTGCGGATCTAGGTAGCTCATGCGTCGTGGGAATGCAGCGGCGCGGGCTCAGTGGCCTCTTCCTTCAGGATTTCCCAGTACTCCACCGCCCGCCGGAAGTGCGGAATCACAATGCTGCCACCAATGAGGTTGGCAATGGCAAACACCTCGTAGATTTCCTCGTCGGTCAGCTTCTCCTCGTAGCATTTGCCGAGGTGGTACTTGATACAGTCGTCGCAACGCAGCACCATACTGCACGCCAGCCCCAGCATTTCCTTGGTTTTCACGTCCAAGGCGCCGGCCTGGTAGGTGTTGGTATCGAGGTTGAAAAACCGCTTGATGACTTTGTTATCAGCCGCCATGATTTTCTCGTTCATGCGCTGGCGATACTCGTTGAATTCAGTTACTTGTGACATGTGTGGTTGCTGAGTTAAGTGTGTGCCTTCCAAAGGCGTTGGCAACAGACATACGCTCTGCGAAAGAGCTATTATATTATCTGCTTTGCACTACAAACTTAGTTAAGTTTAAGAGGCCGTCTTTTTCCGCTTGGCTGCTGCAATAAACCGCCGCAGCGACTTATTCATTCGCTATTCACTACCATCTATCAGTAATCAGCTATGCCTCTTCCAGTTATCATTGCCGATTTCGTTGGCCTGATCTTTCCTAAAGTATGTCTGGCCTGTGAGGAACCGCTAAGTCGTGGCGAAGACCACCTATGTACCATCTGCCGGGCCCAACTTCCTTACACTGACTACCACCTGCTGCCTGCCGACGCTAATCCGCTGGCGCGCCGCTTCTGGGGCCGCGTACCCGTACGCTACGCCCTCAGCTATTTGCGCTTCCTGCGGCGAGGCCGAGTACAGCACTTGCTTCATCAGCTCAAATACCGTGGCCAGCGCGACATTGGATTGGTACTCGGCCGCTGGTACGGCCACGACCTTGCTCGGCAAGGTTACCAGTTTGATGCAGTAGTACCAGTGCCGCTGCATACCCGCAAGCTGGCTAAGCGCGGCTACAACCAATCCGACCCGTTTGCCGCGGGCCTCGCCGAAAGTTTGGGGATTCCGTGGCACGCCGATGCCCTCCGCCGCCTAGAGCACACCGATTCGCAAACCCGCAAAAACCGCCTTGAACGGTGGCAGAACGTAGCCGCAGTTTTTGAAGCCGCTGATGTGGCAGCCATCCAGGGCAAGCACGTACTTATAGTAGACGACGTGTTGACCACCGGCGCTACGCTCGAAGCCTGCGCCGCTGCCTTATTAGCCGCGGGCGCCGCCGAGGTCAGCATAGCCACCATTGCCAGCGCTGACCGATAATCACGGATGTTATATCCGGCGTAAAGCTGCTGTGCTTGTTTAAGGCAACTTATTGACTGACACAGTATAAAGTTGAAAAGGCCACCTCATGTGAGGTGGCCTTTTCGTAGTCGTCCACGAAATACGTGAAGCTTACTTGTTGGAACCGGCGTTGATCATAGCGCAACGGAAACCGATAGTAGCCGTGGCCGAGTCTTCACCCATGAAGCGGCGAGTGCCGGGCGAGAGCCAGTAGGCTACGTCGCGCCACGAACCACCTTTGTACACGCGCACGTGGTCGTCGATGAGTGACTGATATCCTTTCTTGTCGTATTTCTCAGCGGGGTCAAGGAAGCCGTTGCGGCGGAAGGGGTTCAAATCTTCCACGTCTTCAAACGAGAGCGGACGGTAGATGTCCTGTACCCATTCATTTACGTTGCCGGCCATGTTGTACAAGCCGTAGTCGTTTGGTGGGTAAGCGTACACATACTCGGTAATCATAGCGCCGTCGTTCAAGGAGCCAGCAATACCAGCGTAGTCACCGCGGCCACGCTTGAAGTTAGCTAGGAACTGGCCCATCTTGCCGCCGTATGGGTTCCGCACTTGGCGACCATCCCAGGGGTAGATACGCTTGTTCTCCTGGTTTTCGTTGCCGGTTTCCTGCGTGCCTACGAGAGCCTGTGCAGCGTATTCCCATTCTGCCTCGGTGGGCAGACGGTAGTTCGGCAGGGTGTTGCCGTTCTCGATGGCGATTTTAGCACCACCTTCCGAAGTACCTTCGGCTGCGTCGCCGCCTTTGTTCTTTTTCTTGAACAAGCCGCCACCGCCACCGCCGCCGTCAGCATTAGCCGCGAGCGTTTCGTTTACTTTAGAAGTACGCCAGGTGCAATAATCGTTGGCCTGCAACCAGCTTACCCCTACTACTGGAAAGTAGCGGAAGCCGGGATAACGTAGATAATAGTCTACGTACGGGTCGTTGAACGACAGTTCGCGGGCCCACACGGTGGTGTCAGGCAAAGCCGACTGGTAGAATTCTTCGGAAGAGTCTTTGCGGATGAAGTGCAAGTATTCCAACCAGTGGATGTTGGCCACTTCAGCTTCGTCCATATAAAAGGAAGCAATAGTAACTGTACGCTCCACGTTGTCGTGGGTCATGGTTACGTCTTCTTCCTGTGAGCCGAGCACCGTGCGGCCACCTTCAATGAAAATCAGGCCGGGGCCTTCAGGAATGCCTTTGTAGTCGGCCACCTTCATGCCCTCCTCGGTGTTGTACTCCATGCCCGTGGTGGAACTGTACTTACCGGGCTTGGTAGCGGTGCCATGGCCGTCTTTGCTACAGGAAGCCAGGACGCAGGCCCCTAGAACCGCAAAATGCAGGTACTTGGAAAAATTCATGATTTAGTATTAAACTACCTGTTAGAAAAGACTTTAGAAGAGGCAAACTGCTGCAATAATACAAAAATTCAAAAGGCCGGACAAGGTGCCGCCGGGTAATTCTGTCGTTTTAGTCGGCGCCAAGCAGCATCAAATGAATCAAACGCGCGAAGTGACAAAGATATTTCGTGCGCCCCACCCAATTCGGCGCTCAACGCGCTGAGGCCTATATCGTAAGCATATCCCACCCGAAAGGCTCCAACGGTGAGCCCTGCAATAGCCGTTAGGATTTGCTGTGGCTTAGGCGCGCCCGGCAATGGCACACCTCGATACACCAGCCCGAGCGTGAGTGGCGTAACCGTACCGTACAATCCCAACTCAGCCCGCTCGGAACCGCCTTGGCGCACATAGTGCGCAGTGGGCGTCAAGCTGATTTCACGGTACTGCTGCTTCTCGGTGCGGCGCACAAAGTAGTGTTTGTAGCCCGTGCTCAACTCATAGCGCAACGGCAAGCTGGCCTGGGTCCGAAAACCTATATCAGGCTGGTTGAGATGCTGCCCTGCCAATGATACCCAGAAGTTCTCGGAGTAGAGTAGCATGCCTACGCCCACGCTGGCATAATTAACCGGCTTGAAGTCAATTGGCTCCCGCGTAGGCATGTCGGTGGATCCATCTTCGGAAAGCTGGTCGCCGAAAACGAGGTTTCCGTAACTGATGCGCTGGTTGCCGTAGCTGGCCCGCAGCCCCCCGCTGAACGCCAAGGTTTTGGTAAGCCGGGTGTGGTAGGCGTAGATGCCGCCCACCTCAAACCGGGTGTAGCCGAGGCCACCGGTCCGGTCGTGGTTGATGAGCAGGCCCACGGCATTATGCTGATCCTCAAACCGATAGTCGGCAGCTAGCTGGCTGGTTTGAAACGTACCGGCCAGCGTTGGAAACTGGTTGCGGTAGCTCAGCGTAATGCTGGCATCGTCGAGGAAGCCGGCAAAAGCGGGGTTCTGGTGCAAGCGCGAAGCGTATGGCTGCGCGAAATACAGGTCCTGCGCGGCGGCTGGCAATGCCAGCGCCAAAGCCCCGGCCAACAACGGCTGCCGTAGCGTGCGAGTCCCCATAGTTCTGCATCCAATCTGCCCCATTCTCAACGTAATAAACGAGCGACCAACGGCTCCTAGTGCCCGGTCGAGGTTCTTTGCCGAAACTAAATTGCTGAATTTCTTGCTCATTAGTAGAATATCGGGGCCATAAATCGATGAGTGGCCTCGTTTTCTGGCCCAGCACCCCGAGCCCACAAGATAGGGCTGCTATTTTTGCGGCAGTCCGAAACAGCTGCCCTTCCGTGCGTAAGGGAGAGGAAGCTGGTCGGCACTCAAACGTTGCCCCGGCAATTCTGAGTGGCGGTTCCTGGTAAGTGGTGCTTGTTTTGCTAACAGAAGCAGGCGCGACTTTTCTGGCGTGCTCAATGTGCCCAGCTTCACCTTTTAGCTATTGACAACCAAGTATTAAGCAAAAAACAATATGCGTAAATTCTGGATTGGCTTACTGATTTTTCTGGTGGTACTGGTGGCGGGCGTGGCCCTCACCCCCATTCTGTTCAAGGACAAAATCAAGCAGGCGCTTGATAAGCAGTTGGCCGAGCGGGTGAATGCCAAGGTGCAGTATGACCCCAAGAATGTGAGTCTGAGCTTGTTCAGCAGCTTTCCTGACTTAGCGCTGGGCATTGATGAACTGCGCGTGATTGGGCAGGACTCGTTTGCGCGCGACACGCTGGCCTACTTACCCTCTTTTCGGGTGGGGCTGGATTTGATGAGCGTGGTAAGCGGCAACGAAATCAAGATAAACAGCGTGACCCTTGACCGGCCCGACATCAGCGTGAAAGTGCTGAAAAGTGGCCTAGCCAACTACGACATCATGGTTTCCGACTCGGCGGCTGCGGCCAAGGGCCAGGATACCAGCCAAGTGAGCCTTGCTATTAAAGGCTGGGAGGTGAAAAACGGACGACTGCGCTATGAGGACCGCACCATTCCATTCGGGATGGAACTGCGCGGCCTCAACCACACCGGCTCCGGCGACTTCGCCCGCAACGTGTTCGACATGGAAAGCCAGACTAGCGCCGAGCAGTTCTCGATGACCTACGACGGCACCGAATACGTGAGCAAGAAGAAGCTGACCGCCGACGTGACGATGGCCATGGACCTGGACAAGATGCTGTTCACTTTCAAAGATAATAAGGTGCAGCTCAACGACTTCCCAGCGCAATTTGCGGGCTCTATTGGACTGCCCAACGCTACGGATATCACCTACGACCTAACGTTCAAGGCCTTAGAAACCGACTTTAAGAATATTCTGAGCTTGGTGCCGGGCGTATATACCGAGCAGTTTAAGGATGTGGAAGCCGGCGGCAAGGTGGCGTTTGATGGCTACTTCAAGGGTGTGCAGAACGAAGTGAAGATGCCTGGCTACGGCGTGAATCTGCAAGTGAAAAACGGCACGTTCCACTACCCGCAACTGCCACAGGCGGCCAAGAACATTAATGTGGATATGGTGGTGGACAACCCCTCGGGTTTCACCAACAACGTGAAGGTGAACGTGAAGCAGTTCCACCTGGACCTGGGCGCCAACCCCATTGACGGTAACGTAGCCATCGACGGACTGGAGCCCATGAAGGTGGACGGCCGCGTGAAAGCCAACGTGGACCTGGCCGAAATGATGAAGGTGTACCCCGTGCAGGACTTAGTGCTGCGGGGCAAACTGTTCGTGGATGGCACGGCCAAAGGCACGTACTCCGATAAGCAGATGCCGGTGGTGCAGGCCAAAATGAACCTGAGCAATGGCTACGTGAAAAGCAAGCAGTTCCCGGCGCCCATTCAGAACCTCACCGTAACGGGCACTGTGCTCAATCCCACCGGCCAGCTCAACGATACGCGGGTGGACATCAGCAACTTCCGGATGCTGCTTGATGGCGAGCCACTCGAAGGCCGGGTGGCCACCCAGGGCGTGGACAAGCTGCGCTTCGATGCCGATGTGAAAGGCGTGGTGGACTTAACCAAAATCACCAAAATCTTCCCGCTGGAAGGCATGACCGTAACGGGCCGCCTCAACGGAAACATTGCCGCCAAAGGCAACATGGCCGACATTGAAGCCGGGCGCTATCAGACGGTGGTGGCTTCGGGTACGGTGAATGCCCAAAACGTAACCTACAAGAGCCCCGACCTGCCGCAGGGCATGAAGGTAACCAAAGCCACAGCCAGCTTCAACAACGACAAGATTGTGCTGCAAAACATGAGCGGCTTCGTGGGCTCGTCGGACATTGCGGCGTCGGGTACCATCAGCAACTACATGGGCTACTTGTTTACGCCCGGCCAGCCGTTGCGCGGCAACCTAAACGTAAGTAGTTCGCGCTTCAACGTGAACGAGTGGATGGTGGACGAGGTATCGGCCAAGCCGACGGCGGGGGCTACGGCCGCCACCAAAGCCCCGGCTACTGCTACCAAGGCCGACGGTGTGTTGCAGATTCCGAAGTACTTCGATTTGGTGCTGAACTCGACGGTGGGGCAAGTGGTGTACGACAACCTCAAGCTCGACAACGTGAAGGGCACCGTGACCGTGCGCGACGAAGCCGCTATCCTCAATGGCCTTACATTCAACACACTGGGCGGTAATTTTGCTACCAATGGCTCGTATAGCAGCAAGAACCTGGCGCACCCAAAATTCGACTTCGGGCTGAACATCAAGAACCTGAACTTCCAGAATGCCTTCAACGCTTTCAACTCGGTGAAGGCCATGATACCGCTGGCCGACAATCTGGAAGGTATCTTCTCCACCAACTTCAAGGTGAGCGGCGAAATGGGCCCCGACATGATGCCGAATTACAGCACGCTTACTGGCAAGGGCCTGTTTGAAGTGGTGCGGGCGGCAGTAAGCGGCTCGCCGGTACTCACCAAAATCAGCAGCCTCACGCAGCTTCAGGAGCTTAAAAGCTTCGCGGTGAACAATAAGGACGTGGCCGCCGAAATCATCAACGGCAACTTTATTGTGAAGCCCTTCGACCTCACCGTGGGCCAGATCAAGATGACGGTGGGCGGCTCCAACAACATCAGCAACGGCGGCCTAGAATACGTAACGGCCCTGAACGTACCCACTGGCAAGCTCGGCAGCCAGCTCACTGGCCAGCTAACGCGTCTTACCGGCGTCACCGACATCAAGGGCACCAAGCGAGTAACACTAGGCCTCAACATTGGCGGTACCGTAAGCAGCCCACAGGTGAAACTGACCACCGGTAGCGTGAAGGCCCAAGCCAAAGACATTGTAACGAGCGTGGTGCAAGCCAAAGTAGACGACGCGAAGCTCAAGCTACAAGCTCAGGCCAAAGTGGCGCAAGACAGCGTGCAGCGCGAGTTGCAGCGCCGCCAGCAGGAGCTACAGGCCAAGGCCCAGCAGGAGGTAGAGAAGAAGCGCCTAGAGTTGGAATCGAAAGCCAAGCAGGGCCTCAACAACCTGCTATTTGGCAAGCCGAAAAAGGCCACGCCTGCTCCTACGCCACAAGACCCACCGAAACCAACGGAGCCGGCTACTAAGGATAGTACAAAAACCGGTCAATAGAATTTTATTGTACTTTAGAGGCACGAGCCGGCATGCTCGTTGCCTCCAGCGAAGCAGCTTGGCGGTCAGATGACGTACCGAGCTGCTTCTTTCGTTTTCTACATTTCCTGTTGCCTCTCTATGAAATTACGCCACCTCCTTCCGCTGGCCCTGCTAAGTGCCTCTGCCTTTGCTAGTTGCAGCAAAGCCGAATCCAGTAACTCCAAGCTGGAAGTCCGGCTGATGGATGGCCCAGGTGATTTTCAACGGGTGGTGCTGGACGTACTGAAGCTGGAAGTGCACCTCAAAGAGGAAAACGACCCCGAAGGCTGGAAACTACTCCCCTTCCAAGCCCAAACTATCAACGTATTGGAGTATGTAAACGGCCGTTCAGCCCTGTTGGTCAGCACCGATTTCGAGCCCGGTGACTTGAAAGAAGTCCGCCTGCTGCTGGGTCCTGATAGCTATGTTGTGGGCCGGGATGGGCAGCGCTACGACCTTAAAACGCCCAGCGGCCAGACCTCCGGCGTGAAGCTCAAGCTAAATAAAGCGTCATTGCAGGCTCGCCAGACCTTTCAACTGCTGCTGGATTTCGATGTGGCGAAGTCCATTGTGGAGCGTGGCAACTGGCGCCCCGGCAACGACCGAAAAGAGCGGTACCTGCTGAAGCCTGTTATCCGGGTGGTAGCGCAGAACTTGCAGGCTAGCCTCCGCGGCACAGTTACGCCAGTGGCGGCCCTGCCGCAGGTACTAGCCATCCGGTCGTCCATCACCGTACCCGATACTTTCAGCACAGCGGCTGATGCGGCCGGGGCTTTCCAGTTGAGTGGTCTACCTGCTGGTACCTACCGGGTAGAGCTGTTCCCGACCACTACGGCCCCTAGCGGCCAGCCCACTTACCGCAACGTGGTACGCTCCAACGTCAGCGTCGTAAACGACCAAACCACCGACCTGGGCCAGATTCAACTGAACTAAACTCACTGGTTCAGCTGATAAACAAAAGCCGCTTCCTTGTTCGAGGAAGCGGCTTTTGTTTAGGTATCACTACTTACTATAACCCTTGCCTTAGCGCTGGCAGATTCTATCGAGTGCCCCGCATATCTTTTTTTATTTTCGAGAACTTAACCTCAAAGAGGCGGCCGCTATGGGCTGCTTGTTTACCTTTAGCTCTATCCTCAATTTCTATTTACTTATGAAACTGCCACTTATCTCTTGCCTATTACTTCTCTCACTGGGAGCCTGCCAGAAAGATGCGGAGGATGAAGTCCAGCCCGAGTACGCCGACTGGTACGCTCTGCGGGCACCCGACGACCGAGCAATTGAAGCTGTGCACGGCGACATCGACGGCACCTTGCTTATCACAACTGGTTACAAGATATACCGGACAACTGACCGGGGCCGGACCTGGCGTACCGCCGATTACAGGAGCAATAGTAGTTTATTAGGCTTTTTACAGCTACAGGACACGTTGCTCATCCTCAATGCGCAACTCGGGTCAGCGTCTAACAACGCCACTGCCTATGCCATTTATCCGTCCTATTTCAGCTTAGACCAAGGCATGACCTGGAAGCCCTATACTGATTGGAGGCGCCGCAACGATTTTGAGCCCAAAGTAGCGCGCAACCGAGCTACTTCCGCTTCGGGTATGGAATACTCCATCGACTTCCTGGTCACTCCAGTTTCGCCACAATCCAGCAGCTCATACATTGAAACGGTAGGCATCAGGACTTCAATGGGAAAGCAACTGAGTTTGCCCCAAGAGCACCAATTAACGAGCGTTTATTTTGATGCTTCATCCCGGCTGTATGTAACTGGTTCGGCACCGCTGTGTGGCCGTGGCAAAGACTTTTCTTTCTGCGGCGAGCAGAACGGGGTGCTCTACGTTTCTAAAAAGCCTCAGCCGTAAGCACCGTTGTTTTCAAACAGAAGTGCCCTTCAGCTATTCTGCTGAAGGACGCTTCTGTTTCGTGTCAGCTACTACTTATTCCAACCCTTGCACCAGCGCTAGAATTTCCTGCTGGGTAGCTTGGGTTTTGTCTTGCGCATACCAAGCGTGTATTTTCTCGGCGTACTCTTCGTGGGTGGCACCTTGGGCTTTCAGTTCGAGTAAGAGCTTTTGGGCTGCTGCCG
This sequence comes from Hymenobacter norwichensis DSM 15439, assembly GCF_000420705.1. Classification (GTDB taxonomy): domain Bacteria; phylum Bacteroidota; class Bacteroidia; order Cytophagales; family Hymenobacteraceae; genus Hymenobacter; species Hymenobacter norwichensis. The sequence continues at coordinate 220,439 of NZ_ATVL01000011.1, read as the reverse complement.
GGCGGGGGCCCCAGTGAGCCACCTCCGTTAGGGTGTCAGGGTTCAGCACTACCAACTTCGGGATGGAGCGGCTGCCGTTGGTGAGGTACCGGTCCATGATGTCGAGGTGCTCGTCGCGCAGTACGTAGCGCGTGGTGAGACGCCCGCTTGAGGCCTGCGCCACAGCTTCCAGCACGGGTACAATCTGAGCCGCGTCGCCGCACCATCCTTCAGTGATAATCAGCCAGATGTAGCTCTGGCGCAGGTTAGCTACCGCCGCAGTCAGTTCGGGCAGTACCCGTGTGGTTTTATCGAGGCGCTGCATGCGCTGCACGTTGAGGCGGGTATAGGCCGTCAGGGCTTCCGACTGCTCGGGGCCGGTGGTTTTGTCGTCGGCCAGCGCGGCATCAATCAGCTGACGGTAAGCAGGGTACGTGTAGGCAGAGGCGAGGCGCTCTGTGGTCAGGACGGGAACAACCAACGAGTCGGGCATAATGGGAGAAGATGAGTCGGGTACGGATGCTGATACAACAGAAAAAAGCCTGTTTCGGTAGCCGAAGACAACCCCAAAACAGGCTTTTTATCTTACCTACCCTACTGGCTACAGGCTGGGCACGTCGGCCAGGGCCTCTTTAGCCGACAGTTCACGGCAGTAGGTAATAAAGTCGGTATTGATGGGTTCGAGGCCCGCCGCCCGCAGCTCTTTGGCCACTTGGGCGCGGTGATAGTTGGCGTGCACCGGCACGTGGGTGAAAATGTCGGACACCTGGCTGGTGTAGGTTTCCCCGATGGAGTTGGTGTACGAAATCAGGCGCTGCAATTCGGCATCATCGGCGCTGTTCACATACTGCTGAAACCGCTCCGAAGTTTGCTCATGCCAGTGGTGTAAACCAGCCAAATCATGCTCTTGCCACACTTTTACGGGGCTAGGCGTAGCAGTCAGGCGGCCCAGCCAGATGGCTTGGGCATTGAGTACGTGGCTGAATATGCGAAGTCCTCCGGCCGGGAGTGTGGCTCCGCCAGCTACTAGTTTATCGAGGTGACCGAGCAGGGTGGCATTGGCCCACACGTTGTAGGCCCCCAGCTTTTCGTTGGTGTTGATCATGGCAGTAATGTAAGTACAGCGTTCTGCAAGAACAATGGCTGCATTTAGCCAGAGCCCTTAATTACAGATGCGTAGCAATGGTTTATGAAATGTGTACAGCTTTTGTAGCTGCGCTGCAATATTACCAAGCGGATAGCAGTTTTGCTGCCATCTAGGCAACCCTCTTACCGCGAGTCCTGCCAAACCAGACGCTCTTCGGTACGGCGTTTTGCAAAATAGCGGCAGGCACTGTTACCGTCACCCTTACCCGTGATACCGCCTTCGGGATGGCAAATCAGCTTACCGTTTTGGTCGTAGAGGCTGGTAAACTGGTCGCAGCAGCCTAGGGTTTCGTAGTATACCACCTGGCCTTCGTACCGATAGCGCATAATGCGCGCCGCTGGATTTTGCGGGGGTTCGGCGGTTATCTGCTGAATTCGTTTTTCCAGCCAACCAGGCCGGGCCGTAGTATCAAACTGGGCCACGCCCCCGTCGGGCACAGGAGTTGTGGTGTTCTTGGCAACAGGTGCAGGTGTGGAAATGATGCCGGTAGTACCCGCAGAAGGCGTGTCGGTAGGCGTGGTAACCACCACATTTTTCTGGCAGGCCGCACTAAGTAGCAGCAAGGCCACAGCGGGCAACGAAACGAACGTAAAGGGGCGCATAAGGCGAGAGAAAGTAGGCGCGAAAACTAGTCAGGCCTGCCACTAGCGTAGCCTGACGTTCAGCTTACGCCCGCCGGAGCGCAGGGTTCTGTTATTAGGGTAGGAGTGTAAGTGGGTGTGCGGGTAAGAGGTTATAAAGACAAGTGGAAACGAACAGAAATAGATCAACCTATTATGCCTGGGCTCCTCTTATCCTCTCATTCGCACACCCTAATTCATCAACGCCCATAGCCGCGGACCGAATACCAACAGCCCCACAATCAGCGCCGCCACGGCACCTACCAGTACCGCACCAGCGGCCACATCCTTAGCCCGCCCGGCCAACAGGTGATACTCTGGCGACACCAGGTTCACTACAGCCTCTATAGCTGTATTGGCCAGTTCCAGCCCCCAAACTAGCCCGACGGCCAAGGCTACCAATGCCCATTCCGTCGGGCCCAGTTGGAAGTAGAACCCCAACCCTATTACCACCACCGTAGCTACGGCATGAAACTGCAAATGCACCTCGGAGCGCAACGCCGCAGCCACGCCTCGGAACGCGTAGCCAAAGCTGGCCGCCCGCTGGCGCAGCACCGCCGGAAACCGCCGGGGTTGAAGATTAGGGCTAGGAGGATTCACGGGCGTCGAATTCGTGGAAAGTACCTTGGCGCAGCACGTTCCACTCGGGCTTGATGACGCTGAAAATCACGGTGTCGCGGCGGCGGCCGTTTTGCGTGTATCGGTGGCTGCGCAACGTACCTTCCTCCACGGCTCCCATTCGGCGCATAGCCTCCTTCGATTTCTGATTGTGCGAATCGGTTTCCAGCTCCACCCGCTCGCAGCCCAGCCCCTCAAACGCGTACCGGAACAGCAAATACTTCACGGCCCGGTTCAAGCCAGTGCGCTGGAAATCAGTACCCAGCCAGGTATAGCCGATGGATAGCCGGGCATCCTCGGCGGCTATGTTGTAGTAGCTGGTGCTGCCCGCCACCCGGTTGGTTTCCTTATCGATAATTACAAACGGATACCGGAGGTGGGCTTCCCGGCCCTGCATGGCCGCCGCAATGTAGCCGGCTAGACTAATCTTGTCGTCGGCGCGGGTGAGGGTAAACTGCCACAGTTCGGGGTCGAAGGCTACGGCTTGCAGCGCCTCGAAATCGGTGGTAGCCAGAGGGCGCAACAGGGCCCGGTTATTTTCGAGAATGATGTCCTGCGAGAAATCCATACGAAATAGTGCGTGAGGATGAACCACTAAAGATGCCCGAAAAAAAGAAGATGGTAGCAGTGCTTTGTTTCAAAAGCCCAAACCCTGCAAAAGCAACTCGTACTGCGCAGGTGGTAAGTGCCCGCCACTGGCCTGCGGATGCCCATGCGCGAAATTGGCAGGGGGCTCGGCACCAGTTCGGGCAAAAGCTTCGCGCAGCAGATCGGGAATATGAATGTTGCGGCTGGCAGCACGGCCAGCCACCGCAATAGTCCCGTCGGGCAGGTAACCGAGGTTGGCACACAGCACTGCCCGGTCGGGTAGGCGCTGAATCCATTGCTGCGCCACCAACGGATGTATCTGGCAGGGCGAGTTGATGGTGATAAGGGCTACGGGTGAAGCATTAGGGCCGGCCGGCGGAAACTTAGGCGGCATTTTGCGCGCCACGGCCAGGGCGGCGGCTACTTCGGCGCGGTAGCCTGCTAGGGTAGCATCTTGCGCCAAGCCCCGCGGATTTTCGTCGTGCATTAGGTAGCGCAGGGGTAGGTCGAGGTCGAAGGCACCGGCCCGCCGGGCGGCATTGCACATAGCCACGGCCTCTTTCAGCCACTTGGCGGTGAACTGCTTTTTCGCTTCAGCCAGAGGCGGCCACGCGGCCTGGTCGCCGAGGTCGGAAAGGATACCGATGGCCGCCACCCAGCGCAGGTCGGTTATATCGGTTTCGGCGGCCAGCAGCTCATACGCCAGCCACGCCGAACACGGCACGGGGTCGGGCAAGCCATAGCCGGTAAGTACGGTGCTACCCGCGGGGGGCATGCCTTCCGGGATATGGTGGTCGACGTAGAGCACAGGCACGCCGGCCGTTTCCAGCGTACCGTGCGCGTGCACTCCCAGATCGGTAACTAGCAGCGCATCAGGCTTGTGCGCCAGCAGCTTGTCTTGCACAGATGGCGTCAGGAAAGCATTTTCGCCTTTGCCCGACGGTAGCACTATTACTTCCCAAGTTGAATTAATTCGGCGCAAGCCGCGCCCAAACAAGGCCCCGGCCGCCAACCCATCGGCATCAAAATGGCAATACACTACCACCCGGCCGTTGCAGGGAATTACGTCGAGAAAGGCCCGGAAAGGCGCTACAAATTGCGGGTAAGCAGGCATGAAAACGGGCAGCCTGCATGGTAGCAGACTGCCCGTTGTTCGTGAACTATACTCGGAAGGTTGTAGCTAGTGGCTGGAATAGGCTAGCTCTACCCTGCCTGTCTTAGCTTACTACTTCTTGATTTCGCCCACCATATCCTCGGGCTTCAGCCACTCGTCGAACTGCTCCTCGGTGAGGTAGCCGAGTTGCAGGGCGGTTTCCTTTAAGGTTGAGCCGTTTTTGTGGGCAGTTTGGGCTATTTCGGCGGCTTTGTAGTAGCCAATGTGTGGGTTGAGGGCCGTTACCAGCATCAACGACGAATCCACGTGCTTCTTGATATTCACTTCCAAAGGCTCGATGCCCACGGCGCACTTATCGTTGAAGCTCACGCACACGTCGCCAATCAGGCGGGCCGAGTGCAGGAAGTTGTAAATCATCACCGGCTTGAACACGTTCAGCTCGAAGTGGCCGTTCATGCCGCCAATGTTGATGGCCACGTCGTTGCCCATTACCTGCGCCGCTACCATGGTCATGGCTTCGCACTGGGTGGGGTTCACCTTGCCGGGCATGATGCTGGAGCCGGGCTCGTTATCCGGAATGTGCAGCTCGCCGATACCAGCGCGGGGGCCCGAGGCTAGCAGGCGGATGTCGTTGCCAATTTTCATCAGCGAAGCCGCTACCGTTTTCAGAGCACCGTGGGCTTCCACAATAGCATCGTGAGCGGCCAGGGCTTCAAACTTGTTTTCAGCCGTGATGAAAGGCAGGCCGGTGAGGTCGGCAATGTGCTTGGCTACATTTTCAGAGTAGCCTTTAGGCGTATTGATGCCCGTGCCTACGGCTGTGCCGCCCAGCGCCAGTTCGCTCAGGTGCGCCAGCGTGTTCTTAATGGCGCGCAAGCCGTGGTCGAGCTGCGACACGTAGCCCGAAAACTCCTGCCCTACTGTTAGCGGGGTGGCATCCATGAGGTGGGTGCGGCCAATCTTTACGATGTGCATGAACTGCTCGCTCTTGCTCTTCAGCGTATCGCGCAGCTTCTCGATGCCGGGAATGGTGGTTTCCACCAGAATCTTGTAGGCCGCAATGTGCATGGCCGTCGGGAAGGTGTCGTTGCTCGACTGCGACTTATTCACGTCGTCGTTGGGGGCCAGCACCTTCTTCTCGTCCGAGAGGCTACCGCCTTGCAGCACGTGGCCGCGGTAGGCTACCACCTCGTTCACGTTCATGTTGCTTTGCGTACCCGAGCCGGTTTGCCACACCACCAATGGGAATTCCTTGTCGAGCTTGCCTTCCAGAATTTCGTCGCACACGCGGCCAATCAGTTCAGCTTTGTCGGCATCCAGTACCCCGGCGTCGCGGTTGGTGAGGGCGGCAGCCTTCTTGAGGTAGGCAAATGCCCGGATGATTTCTTTGGGCATCCGGTTGATGTCCTGCGCAATCTGGAAGTTGTCGATGGAGCGCTGGGTCTGGGCGCCAAAGTAGGCGTCGGCCGGCACCTGCACGGTGCCCATGGTGTCTTTCTCGGTACGGAACTGCATACTAGGGAATGAAGTGAGGAAGTAACAAGATTCAGGTGACCAGCGCCGACGGCCTTGAAATGGCAACCGGCAACGCTACCCGCTGCGAAAGTACGGAAGGCACGCGGAAGGCGCCGCGCTACTTCACTACTTCCAGCCAGCCTTTCACGTAGGGCGTGCAGAAGTGCAGGTTTTCCAGCGTGTAGTAATACACGCCGGCGGGCTGGCCGGGGCCCCAGTCGTTGCGGTACTCGTCGGTGGTGTACACTTGCCGGCCCCAGCGGTTGTAGAGGCGCAGGCGCGTACCAGGCTCAATGGTGGTGGCTTCGGAGGGCCGGAAGGTATCGTTCTTGCCGTCGCCGTTGGGCGTAATGACGTTGGGTGGCGACACCGGCCGCAGCAGCGTTACATTCACCTCTTTTTCCTCGATGCAGGTGCCCTGAGTGATGCGCACCGTGTAGCGGCCGGAGGTGGTAGCCACAATGTTGGGCGTAGTAGCCAGCGTCGACCAGAGGTAAGCACTGCCCGGCTCGGCTGTGGTTTTCAGCACCACTCCACCTACAATACAGCCCGTGGTATCGGCCGAGAGAGTGGGCGAAGCTACCAACCGAACCGTGGTACTGTCGCGAGTAGAGCAGCGGCCATTATCTACGAGCACCGAATACTTGCCGGGCTGCCGCACTACAATGCTGGCTGTGGTGGCGCCTGTGCTCCACCGGTACGTGGTGCCAGGGTTGCTGGCATTCAGCGTGAGCGAGCCGCCGGGGCATATAGTGAGGTTACGGGGCAAGGCTACCGTGGGCTTAGCTTTCACGCGCACGGTTACGTAGGTGGTATCGTTGCGGGAACAGGCCAGCCCGGTACCCAGTGCTACCAGCCGCACCCGGTACGTGCCTGGGTTCTGAAACAGGTGCACCGGCGCCTGGGTGGTATCCGGAGCGGAGCCATCGGCAAAGTTCCAGCGGAAACGGGTGCTGCCCATGGTGTTGTTTACAAATGCTGCCCGTAGCGGCGCACAAGCCGAATCGATAGGGGCCACGGCGGCCCGCACCGAAGTTCCAGCACCGGAGTTCTGGTCGAGCTTGAACACCAGTACATCGAGCCCATTGGTGCGCGACGTACGACCATACGCCGTACTGGTGGTAGGGAAGCCGCTACCCGTGCAAATACTTTGGTACAGCCGGCCCTGCTCATCAATGCGGTGCGAGGAAGTATGCGTGTGCTGCCCGACCGGGCCGAAGTAGGAGCCGAACAGCCGAGTGGTGCCAGCGCCATCCAGCGTGGTGGTATAAAACCCACCCGAAACCCCATTGGGCAAAGAGTTTACTACAGGCAGTCCGGAGCCACTATCGAAACCGGCCAAGTGTATGTTGCCGCAGTTATCGAGCTTAAACGACTGAATGGCAATAGAGAAGCTATTGAACGGCTTAGCCAGAAATCGTTGGGTGGTAAGCGCATTGTTCAAGCCCGCCACGAAAACCCGACCATTGGGAGCGGCGAGGGCGCCTGGTGTGGTAGCCAGAGTGCCGGCGGCCGTGCCACATATCACTATGTTGCCGGCGGCATCGGCGTCCAGGTGCGTTACGGCGTTGGCTCCGTTTGCCGAGCCAAAGAACGTAGAAGCCAGCAACGCGCCGCCATCGGCTCGCAAACGAGCCACGAAACCGTCGTTGAAACCAGCGTATGTGGTGCGCAACGCGCCGGGTGTCACCGGAAAATCGGCAGAACCGGTAGTACCCGTCACCAGCACGTTGCCATTGGGCTCCAACTGTATTGCTGTGCTGGTTTCCGTTCCTAAAGCACCGCCCAGAAAGGTGCTCCACTGTAGCGTGGTCATGGAGGAATTCAGGCTGATTACAAATGAGTCGGTGCCTCCAATAGTCCGGTCGTAAGCGCCAGAAGTGGTAGGAAAGTTAGACGACGCAGTAGTTCCCACCACTACAACTCCAGTATTGGTTACGGCTAATTCTATGGGGGTATCCACCGTGTTACCACCCACATACGTTGAACCCAGCAAGGCCGTACTAGTGGCATTCAGGTGCGTAACAGCCACATCGGCTAAGCCGTTGGCGCTGGCATCGTAGCAGCCAGCCGTGCGCGGGAAGTCTGCCGAGAAGGTGCTAGTCAGCACGTACAGCTCGCCGGCGCTGTTGGTACGCAAGGCCCGGACTTCGTCGGCGCCGGTTCCGCCCAGATAGGTAGCGTACAAGAGCTGAGAGCCGGTTGGGTTGAGCTTGCTGATGGCTACATCGGTACTGCCCTGGTACGATACCTGATAGGCGCCGGGCGTAACCGGGTACCCATTGCTTTGCCCGAAACCGGCCGTATAGATGTTGCCGGCGTTGTCGTAGCCGGTGGCGGCGCCCCACACCTGGCCAGTACTACCCGAATACGTAGCCGCTACCACCACCGGGTCGATTACCAGAGGCTGGCTATGGTCGTAGCCCTGCGGAAAATTGTAGCGCAACACATTGTTGGTGAGTTGGTAGCGGCAGGATACCGGCCGGCGCTGCCCGCGCATCAGTTGGTAGGCATACGGGCGCTGCTCCACCACATCGGTTACGGAAGTGTGCACTAGTAGCGTACCATCGGCCTGCAGCTTAAGGCCATCGGTGCCGCGGTAGCGCAGGGCAATGGCAGCAGGCTGCCCACCCGGCTGCACAATGAAATCATACTTGAGGCTGCCGTTGTCGGTGCCATACACGCGCAAATCGGTGCCGGGATAGAGGCTCTGGTAGCGCACTTCCTCGAACAGCGTCACGTGGCTGGCCCAGCGGCTAGGGTCACTACCGATAAAATAGTTGTGATACGCTGGTAGTGGCTGCTGCCCTACCGATTGCGCGGCGGCCGTTGCGCCCACAAAATCAACGAATACTGCGTGGCCGTGCATAGCTACCTCGGCGGCTGGCTGGTGGGTGCGGGTTGCCACCTCCGCAGCATGGTGGGCACGTTGCTGGTCGGCGGCACTGCGCCAGTCGTACACCAAGCCAGTGGCAGTTAGGAATACGCTGCCGCCCGGCACCTCGGCCCGGAACCGCACTGGCGCGGCCCACTGGCTTTTGTTTTCAACGAATTGAGGACCGGCAGCAGCTTGCGCTGCTACACTGCCGGCCACGCCTAACATGCCCAATACCGGCCGTAGCCATCGGGTAGACAAGAACATAAAAACTAAGAATAGAGTGGGAGTAAGACAGACTGTAAAATACCTAAATCGGCAGTGCACTTGCTAGTATTTGCCGGGCTTTTCAGGTGGGAAAACCTGGTGGGTTTCGCCGGGTGGCATTCGGTAGTGTATCACCCCATAATTCTGCGTAGCCTCAGTACAGCTTTACGCGGCCCGGCTGCGTACACGTACACTCACTAGCTTAACGCCACCCCATGAAAACGACCTTCGAATCTGAGTCCGACGCTCTGGCTGTACCCGGCAACACCCCAACCACTGCCCAAGCTCCTGCTACTACTCCCCCCAACGACGAAAACCAAGAAGCGCCCGTACCCGTTGCCGGTAACGGCGCACCCGATTACAGCCAAGTGGAAGTAAAAACAGAGCCCGAACTTCCTACTCCCGATAAAGCCGGCGGCAGTGCCACTGAACCCGAAAGCGGCGGCGGCTACAGCGGCTAGAGCATAGCAAAACAACTGAGTGGTTGTAGCTATGAACACTCTAAGAGCAGCTCATAACAAAGCAAAAGCCCTTGGCGAACCACGCGCCAAGGGCTTTTGCTTTGTTGGAATTTAACCTACTGCTGCGTAGCGCCGTGTTTATAATCACTCCGCTACTCAGTTACTCTAAACGGTACGCTAATATCAACGGAGCGGGCTGTGCGGCGGCCTTTGCTAATGGCGGGATACCACCGGGGACCTTCTTTCAACAACCGAATAGCTTCCGCGTCGCACTCTTCTGACAGGCTACTCATCACTTTGATATCCTGTAAGCTGCCATCTACGTCCACTGTAAAGCGGAGCTTCACAGTACCTTCTTTATTGTCTTTCAGCGCTTTCTCGGGGTACTCCAAATTTTTCTTTAGGTACTCCCGGAAAGCTTTGTAGCCGCCAGCCGGCAATGCCCCAACAGACATTGGCGCTGGGGGCCGCTCCCGCCGCACTACCACTACCTCGCTGAGCTGTTTGGTGTCGGGCGCCAGGGCCAGGGCCACGGTGCTATCAGCAGCTTTCAGGGTTTTCTCCGACACAGTATATCCTATGTAATGGAACGTCAGGGCTTTCACTGAGTCCGGTACTAGTAGCGCAAACGAACCGTCAGCTGCCGTGCTGGCCCCGATGGCTGTGCCTTTGGCCAGCACCGTTACACCCGGCAAAACGGCTCCGTTGGTTTGGTCGGTTACTTGGCCGCGTACCAGCCGCATACCAGCCGGCGCGGCCGTTGCCGACATGATACTACCCGCTAGAGCTCTTGTACCATCCGAAGATTTCTTTTTTGCAGCCCTTGGTGCCATAGGCTCTGGCTCCAATTTTCTGTAATTATTCAACGCGTATCCTTCTGAAGCAGCCTGCTTATCCGTTCGGGCCACACCACCAGAATCCGTTACAACAAGTTCTTTGCTATCCGCCACACCAGTGGCTTGGTTGCCTGCGCCGCTGGGTTCCATCAGGACCGCTACGTCACGGTTTCCCTGCTCATCATCAGGCAAAACAATTGGCTGCCGGTGTGCCCGCCGCAAGGCTACCGGCGGGCTCGCCGATGGACGGCGGGCAGAGGTTTGCTGGTCTGCTGGCGCGGTAGCAGCTGCCATTGCGCCAGCCGCTTCGGGAACCGACATGGGCGCCGGGGGCGGTACTGCATCCGATGAACGGGCGGGCCGCTGCATAGCTATTTGCGGAGCAGAAGCCGGGCCTTCGGTGGTACGGCGCACACCCAGCCACAAAGCTGCTGCCGCCAGCAGCACCAGCACAGCTGCCGCTATCTGCCGGAAGGGCCACAGCGGCACTACCGGCGTGGGCTCTATCTTTTCTTCGGCGACGCGGGTACGCAGCCTAGCTTGTAAGTCGGTTAGGGACTGGTCGGTGGTAGATAGGCTGGTTTGTGAAAGGCCTTCGAGGATATCGGCACACCGGGCACAAGCCAGTGTATGTGCTTCCACGCTGTGCTGCTCGGCCGCCGACAGCGTCCCGGCCACGTACTGCCGCAGCACTGCCATCGGCAAGTGCTGCCCCGCCGGTAAGCCGGCAGACAGGAAGGAAGCAGGGGACTGATTATCGGGCCGCATCGGAAGTGAAAGACGTGGTGGGCGGAGCTGATTCGAGGTAGCGCCGAAGGTTGCGCTTGCCGTTTTGCAGATGACTTTTAACTGAATTCAGGTCGAAACCAGTTTCCTGGCTGATGTCGCGGTAGCATTTCTTTTCCAGAAAAAATAACTCCAAACATCGTCGTTGGCCGGCGGGTAGGGCAGCCAGCGCGTGCTCCAGGGCTTGCAGGCGAGCTTCGGTGAAGGTGGCTTCGTCGGGGTCATCAGGTTCCAGATGCTCGGCCACCACCGATTCCATATCGGCCGCATCAGGAAAATGCAGCACCAATGCCCCGCCACGGTCGGGCCCCGGCCGCTGGCGGGCCCGCAGCACCATCAGGCAGTGGTTGCGGGCCGTAGCGTGCAGCCACGCCGGAAAGTTTTCCACCTCGTGCACCCGCAGCTTATCTACTAGCTGCTCGAAGAGCTGCATTACCGCATCCTGGGCATCAGCATCACCGGGGCCCAAGTAGCGCCGGCAGATGGCAAATACCTCGGGCATGTGCCGCTCGTAGAGTACGCCCAAGTCGGCCACTTCGCCGTGCTGGCGGTAGCGCGTCAGCAGCTCGGCATCGGACAGCTCGGCGGGCAACTTCGGACGGCGTTTGAAAAACATGCAGCACTACAACCCCGATGCGGTACCGCTCGTTCGGCTAGCTGCGGGCAGTGCCAAGATACGGCAGTTGGGGCGGTTGAACGACTGGCAGCGGCAATTGCACAAAGATTGTATTCGATTGTCTGCTGGCACGAACCTGCTTATTTATCGGAGTGGAAACCTAAAAACGGGCCTTGCTGCTAATCTTCAACCCGGAATTACACGTTATCTTGTTTGATATTCGAGCGGATACCACTCAGTAAAGCCGTCGTTTTTTCTAATTTCTGGTGCTATGCCACAGCCTCTTGCCGCTACGCTAACCCACCTACGCGTGGGCAACCAGACGTTCCTGACCACCTTCTATCAGGAGCACCGGGACATATTTGCCGCCTGGGCCCGCCAGCAGCACCAGTTGGCCCCAGCCGCCGCGCACGAGTTATTTCGGTCGGTTTTGCTGGAGTTCTACGACCAAGTGGCCGATGGCCGCCTGACCAAGCTGCCTGACGACGTACTCGAACACATGTACCACATGGCTGCACAGCAACTCAAAGCCACCTCCGCGGCGCTGCCAGTAGCCGAAGCCAGCCGCCGCAGCCGCTTACTAGAGCAGTTCGGGCAGCTTGGTTCCGACTGTCAGCAAGTGCTCATGTTCTTTTATTTCCGAGGCTATAATTTCAAGAAGCTGGCTGGTAAAATGGGCTTTGCCAACGCCACTGTTGGGCGGTTACAAAAAGCTAGTTGCCTGCGCCGCCTCTATGAGCTACACCTGCGGGGTGAATAAGGGAAGGTTTACCAGCTGGTTGCTGCATTGTTGATTGTTGAACGACCAGCATATGACTCTTTTTCTAGCAACGCCCAAAAAGTCAACTATTTACCAATCAACTATTAAATGGATCTGCGCCCTTATCTGGATGAACTAGAACGATTCGCCGACGGGCAACTGTCGGAAGCAGAGCAGGAAGCGTTTGAACAACGGCTGGCGCAGGACGAAAACCTAAGCGCTGCCTTTCAAGCATACGAGCAGTTCACCGCCGATTTGCGCTGGGTGGCCGGCCACGAAACTTTGCGCCTACGCCTACGCAATCTGGATAAGCGCCTCGACGAACGGCAAACAGCACTAACCAACCTTGAAACACGCACCCAAGCAGCCCGCATACGCTGGAGTTTGCTGGTAGTCGGCCTCGTGCTGGCGCTTGGCCTAGGAGCCTGGTTTCTGTTTCGGGCACGCCCGCTCGATGCCGAACGTGCCTGGGCCCATTATTACGTGCCCGACCCTGGCCTACCGGAAGCAACTGCTCAACGCACCAACAATCCGTTGTTAATCAAGGCCATGCGCCAGTACCGCGACGGGCACTACTCAGCAGCGCTGCACTCCTTGCGGCGGATTCCGGCCTCCACCCTCGGCGACGATACGCTGCTTTACTATACGGGGGTTATGCTGCTGCGCCAAGATGAGGCCGGGGCGGCCCGTTCTTACCTGACCCGCGCCGCTCAACTGCCGGCGTCGGAGCTGGCAGGGAAAGCGCGCTATCATTTGGCTATGGCCCAGCTGCGCACCGGCCAGCGCGAACAAGCGCGCGTTACCTTATACAGCATATCCCAGAACACCCAAAACCCTTATTGGGCCGAAGCGCAGGCGGCATTGCGGGCCCCTGAGCTTTTCCCGCACGACCTGTAGCGCGGAAATCTGTTCGGCGGCGAGCAGCCGGAACAGTAGCAACCGCAAAAGCCCTTTTCTCGTCTCGGTGAAGATGCGCTCTGTTCCTTGGCCCACCGCTTCCGACGGGGCGGCTTCCATCAGCATCATCATTCCCACTTACAAGGAAGCCGGGAGCATTGGGCGGCTGCTGCACCACCTGCGCCTAGTTACCGGACCGGATGCCGATTTGGAGTTGCTGGTGGTAGACGCCCACAGCCCCGACGACACGGCCGCCGAAGCCCGGCAGGCGGGTGCGCGGGTGGTACTATGCTCCCGCAAGGGGCGCGCCGTGCAACTCAACTTCGGTGCTGCTCAGGCCACTGGCCGCATCCTGTATTTCCTGCACGCCGACACCTATCCGCCCGCCGGATTCACTGCCGAAATCAGGCAGGCCGTGGCGCAGGGAGCTGGGGCCGGCTGCTACCGCCTGGCCTTCGACCACCCGAGCTGGTTCCTGAAAGCCAATGCCTGGTTCACGCGCTTTGGCCTGAACGTGTTTCGCTTCGGCGACCAAAGCCTGTTTGTACGCCAAGACGTCTTTGAGCAGGCTGGCGGCTACCGCGAAGACATGTTAGTGTTTGAAGACCAGGACGTTGCGCGCCGGCTGAAAAGGCTTGCTCCGTTTCGGGTGCTGCCCGGTCCTATCGTCACGTCGGCCCGCAAGTACCGCGACAATGGCGTCTGGCGACTTCAAGGCATTTACTACCTCATTACGGCTATGTACCAGCTAGGCCTGTCGCAGCAAAAAATGGTGGACGTGTACCGCCGCCTTATTCGGCAGGACAAGGTGTGACTGAGTGGGTTTGATGTTTCAACTACGTAGCTGGTGCAAACCGAACATAAAACTAACCTCCTCACTCACTTCTTCCGCCGCAGCGGATTCTGGATTGTCTCGTTGCCGATGAAGCTCTGGCCGTTGGTAGCCTGGTACTGCTGATACCGCTCCGCTTCTATTTTGCGGCGGTCCACGAAATACAGCCCACCCCGGAAGCCTCGGCGCCGCACCCAATTATTGATCAGGAAAGCGTGCGTCTTTTCCAGCTTGTTGGCGCCGCGCGTGGCTACACCATACTCCCCCTGGAAATACTGGCCTAGCTCCACAGGGGGCCGCACAATGCTGGCGGTGTCGCCGCGGCGCAGGCGCTCGGTATCGGCCACCCACTTGCCATTGATAATGTTCACGGCCGGATACGGCGAGGGGTTGCCCCACATAACCCGCCGCTGCGCGCCGTTCACGTTGGCAAACCATGGCAAGTGCGACATCACGAAGGCCGAAAAATAGGCGTACTCCACTGGGTTGTAGTTCCGCTCCCGAAACACCAACGTCACCTCCCGCCGCTCCATCCGAATAAGCCGGCGCAGCTCCTTACGGAAACGAGTATCGGCCAGGTATTCCAGCGCCTCCGCAAAGTTGTTGAACAGCAGCGTAAGGCCGTTGTAGTGCACTGCCCCGTGCAAGTAGTTGATGGCGTGCGGCATCCGGCGGCGTGTGCCATGCGGAATCTCCGGTGTCGGCACCGACTTACCCACCATGGCAGCCAGGAACTTACCCACTTTGCTGGCAATAATTTCGTCGGCTTCCGGCACGTAGTCCGCCACAGCCCACTCGGAGCCCACGGCCGTCCGGAACACCACATTGCGGGGCCAGACGGCACCTTGGGCATCTGGCATTTGGCCAGTCACCCACGGGTGCTCCGCCGACAGTAGCCCGGCGGGCATCTTATGCAGCGTGAGCAGCCGCATGACGTTCAGGGCCCCACCCGTATTATGCACCAGGTTGCCGCGCACGATATTCTGGAGCAGAAACGCCCGCTCTTTCACCCAGGCCCGCTTCCGGAGTTGCGCCGGAGCCGTGGCTACGTGGCGCATGTGCGGTACGGGCAAGGCGGGCACTGCAGTGGCGGCCGGCAGTTCATTGGCGTGGGGCTTCGTCATGTGTAATTAAGTAGAGGATAAGGAATGTAGTAAACAACGGCTCGTACTGAAATAGCCTGCCTAGCGCCAGTCCACTAGGTATCAGCGCCTAACGCTACACGAACAAGATAGGGCGTTCAGTATGTAGCGGCCTTGGGTTAGGTGAAATAAAAGCGCCACCCCAAAGGAGTGGCGCTTTTCTCTTGCTAATAATTGGCGCTGGCCACAGAAAGTATTTTAGCTCTGTCGAATGCCTGGATAACGATAGGTCACCTTGGGTTACGTTTAATAAACTTTCTACTGGCGCACCACGCGCTGGCGCAGCACGGTACCGTTGAGCTTGGCGGTCAGGATGTAGTTGCCGGCCGGGCACTCTGGCGTCAGCTGGGTTTGGTTGAAGCCGGCAGCTACCGATTGGGTGTGCTGCCACACTACGCGGCCCAAGGCGTCAGTGAGGGTGAAGGCGGCCGGAGCGGCGGCGGCGGCGGTTAGCTCCACCGTTAGGCTCTGGCTGAAGGCGGTGGGGTAGGCGGCAAACTGTGCGGCCACGGCTTGGTCGAACGATACGGTAACCGGCCCGAAATAGGTGGTGCGGCCGTCCCGGTCTTCTTGGCGCAGGCGGTAGTAGCGCACACCTTTCTTGTTGTCTTCCTGATCGATGAACTGATACGAGCGGGTAGTGGTAGCAGAACCTTCCTGCGCCAGCACGAAGCCTAGCGGACGGAATTGCCGACCATCAGTGCTTACTTCCACCCCAAAGCCGCGGTTGTTGGTTTCGGTAGCGGTAGTCCAGGTTACGAGAGCTTGCCGGTCGCGACGCACGGCGCGGAAGGCCGTGATGCCCACTGGTAGCGGACGCTGCACGTCACCCAAGGTCCAGCGCGAGAAGCCATCTACGTTGTTCAACTGAGCGTAGCCGGTGCCGCGGCTAGTGATGCCGCGTGGCATCCAGTTCGCACCACCATCAACCGATTTGAAGAAGCGCAGGTTGGCGGGCGTAACGCTGTTCAGTTCGTGGTCGAGGTAAGAGAACTTCAAACTCAGGTCGAGGCCGCTGGAAGTGGCAGCGTTTACGTCGTAATAGCGCAGAATGCCCTGGTTGCCGTTGGATGCAATGGGTGCCGTGCCAGTTACGCGCAGCACGTCGGTAGTGCCAGGCAGTACCGAACCACTATTCGGCGTCATTTCCAGGCCGATACCGCCAAAACGCTGGGTGGTAGCAGCTTGCACGTTGCGGGTGGCCAGCACCTTACCCAGCACATAGCTGTTATCGGTTTCGGTCATGCTGGCCTGCTCCAGTAGTTTGAGGGTGTTGGAGCCAGTAGCTAGCACGCCGTTAGTCAGCGTGAGCTGGCTGATGATGTCGGCATCGGCGGTAATGGTTTTGGTGCCGGTGCCGTTCACTTCCAGGTTAAAATATACCCCGCCGCTTACGGTTTGCGTCCCGTTGCCGGTGAGCTTCACCAAGCCCCCAACGCTGGTGAACAAGCCCCCCTGGCTGGTCATGTTGCCCGTAATTTCGAGCGTACCCTGGGTTTGGTTGTAAGTACCCGTATTGGCATTAATGAAGTCACCTACTACCAGCACGTTACCGGCGTTTTTCAGTAGGCCGTTGTTGCGGAGCGTACCCGTTACGTTCAGGCGGCCACCGGCTTCCACATTTACAATCTGGCCGCTGGCTACCGTGAAGCTGGTTACTTCGGTGGCCGCGCTGGAGTTAAGGCTAACTACGCCACCTTGGCCGCTGCTCACATTCGTTACAGTGATATTGGCCACCGCCGTCTGGCCGCTCTCCAGGCTCATGGCCGTGAGTGGCTGGAAGGTGTTGGTCATGCTCACGTTGCTCACCGAATTGCCGGAGAGTGTGCTGCTAACGCCCATACCGCAGGTAACCACAATGCCACGGAACGAAGCGCCATCGTTCAACCAAGAACCGCCGCCGCTCTGGGCATTGCGGCCGCCAATCTTGTTACCGCTGATGGTGTTGTTGGTAGAGGCCACGCCTGGCTCGAAGTCGATGGCCGTTTGGGCGGCGGTGGGCACGATGGCCGCATCATAATAGATGCTGTTGTTGGATACGTTCCAGTTCAGGCCGTTGCCGCCCAATACTTGCAAGCCATTGCGCTCGAAATTCACTAGCTCGTTGTCCACTACGGTAACCGCATCGTTGGCAACGCCATTGCGCAGGTTCAGGGCATAAATTAGGGTGCTGGGCAGCAAGGAGTTCGAAGCGTTGGCAATCCGGTTGCCGCGCAACGTATTGTGGTCGTTGCCGGTGCCGCCGCTGGCCGCGTTACCAATAGTTATTACCCCGAAGCCTGGCTGCCGGCAGCTGCCCAACACTTGGGCATTCACCACGGCATTGTTTTGCGCGTCGTTCTGAAACAGAACGGTTGTCACTAGGTCGTCGGTTTGCTTGAGAGTAAGCGCCCGGTTAACGGTGCCATTGTTGCCACTCACCGTTACGTAGCGGCTACCCGTATCGAAGGTAAGCGTGCCTTCAATAACAGTGGTTACTCCGGCAGCGGGCCGGATGGTAATAGGGTTGAGGGCTGTACCCGCCTGCGTGATGCGCACGTTTTCGGTGTAGTTGGCATCCAGCAGTTGAATGCTAACTGCGTCGGAAGGCACCCCAACGATTGAAGCTAAGGCATCACTAATAGTGGGATAGTTGCCGCCGGCCCCAACCGTTTTCACGATGGGTGCCGCCCAGCCCGATGAGGCTAGCAGCAGAAAAGATCCAGCCAGCAGTCCGCGCACGGGATTGCCCTCAGTGGCAGCGGAAAAGGTCGAACGAAGTAGTTGTGTTTTCATTCTGATTTGGTCGTGTAGTTACAGTTAAAAAAGCGGGCGCGCTGCCGCCACAATCCAACAGCCTCTTGAGATGATTATAACACCGTGCGTGGCAGGTGCACCGAGTGGCATTGGGTTAGAGTCGTAACTAAACGGACTTTCGAAAACCGTATAGTTCAAATTTTAAACAACCCAGTGACATTGCCCTTTGTATCACTCATCAAATATAAGTGCAAAAACCAAATCACAAGTAAATTTTAGATTTAATCTGTATTAAGCATCCAGCAATTCTCGATAAACACTGACTTTTTGTAGATGAACGCAATTCACAACACTATCAAAGCTATGTATAAGCATCTTTAAAACTGTCTTTTATCAACATAGAATGATTCCACAAAGAACCAATCAGACTCATAATAACAATACTTGTTTTGTAATTATACCAGTTGGTTTTTGAAAATATTTTGGTTCTCATATTATAAATTCATATTTACTGAAAACGAATCCTAGATAAGTGATAGCACAAGCACAAAAGACCCACTCCATATAATAGCATAGAGTGAGGTGCAGTGGGCTATAGCAGGCGGTGGCCTCAGCGGCGGGCTATGCCATAAGGTGCTTCTAGGTTACGCAGTAGCGTCAGGTCGAAAGAATCGAGGTTGAGGGCAGCCATGTGAGCTAGCTCTGGGTTATGCCGGTACACGCAACCTGTGTCGAGGCTGATAGCGCCGGCCTTCACGCGGACTTGGCGCTGCACTTCAGCAGTGGGCGTGGGTACGTGGCCGTGTATCAGGTGGCGCCCTTGGAGGCGGGAGGCGTCATAGGTGAATTGCTTGATGTTAAGCATGGTGTGCCAATCGGTGCGCAACTGGTTGGGGGGCAGCCGGAAGTTGTAGCCCGCGTGTACCAGCGCAAAGCCTTCCGTATCGAGCTGGTACGGCAGTTCGTCGAGCCAGCGCAGATATACATCCGGAATGTCTTCGGAGCGCGTCACGCCAAAGCTTTCTAGGGTGAGCTGCCGGTCGGCGGCAGAGGCCCAGGTGAGGTGGTGCAGGCCCTTGGCGGCATCCAGTAACTCCTGGTCGTGGTTGCCGCGCAGGCAGTGCACCCGAAACCCACGCTGCGGCAGGGCCATCAGGTAGTCAAGCACGCCGCGGCTATCGGGGCCTTTGTTTACGTAGTCACCCAGCACAAATAGCTCGTCGTCCGGCGTCAGGTGCAACTCGTGCTCTAGCAGCTGCCGGAAGGTTTGCAGACAGCCATGCAAATCGGTGGTGACGTAGCGGGCCATAGGTCAGGCAGCAAGAACAGGTGAGGAATATGGAACGAGCAGGTGGCGGCTAGATGATTCCGCTTGGATTTCGTTTGAGCAATACAGGAAATGAAAAAAGCACCTGCCTGTTGCGGCAAGTGCTTTTCGTTACTCGGTGCTTATTAGTTGTAAGCGGGCTTGTCAAGGTCCGGCTTATCGAGGTTGCGGTTGGGATGACGGAGGCCGGCATCGTCAGCTTCCTGCTGCAACCTCTCCTCGGTCTGCTCGTCCAGGTCGTTTACGGGCAAGTTGCCAGCGCCTTTGGGCTGTTCGCTTTGAGTAGGGCTGCCGTGGTTTTCTTTCGACTGCTGGTTGGTGTTATTGCTGTGGTCAGACATGGCAGTGAAAATTAAAGGGTGAGAAATATTGATCAATAGTGACTAGTTACCAGTGTCTATAACCTAGCAGCTAACCACTGGTAACACACAAACTACTACTGGTCGATGGCTGTATCGGTGGCGTCGGGGTCGGTGAGGTCGGCGTTGGTGCCTTGGCGGGCGAGGTCGGCGTTGGTGGGCTGGCGCTGCTCCATCTGGCCCATGCCGACACCGGAATCTGGGTCTTCCATTTCGTCGGGGCCGGAACGGGCATCATCGGCGTCCAATTCATCTACCGGGCGGCGCGCTTCTATTGGGGCGTCGTCATCGTCGTCGTTGATGAGGTCGGGATTGGGAATATCCTCATTGGGCTGCATTGGGCGGCCTTCGTCGTCGGAGCGAATATTATCGGCGGGGTGCTCGGTCCGGTCAGCGTCTTCGTTTACGGCTACTGCCGTTATGCCGGTGCCACTGTCGGTGCCGTAGCCTTCTTTGCCTTCCCGGTTGCCAAAACCACCGCGGGCCGCTTCTTTTTTGGGTGGGTCGCCGCCGGGGGTGATATGGCCGGCAGCCATTTCTTGCTCAGTGGTGTCGTCGAGGTTGATGACGCGGACGGGACGGTCATTGGGGTCAATAGCCATAGCAGAAGTGAGTTCGTGGTGGGTGATTATGTATGTGTACTGAGGCGTGCGGATTTGGGTTTAGCTTTGGTGGCTTCAGTTCCCTAAAATATTCCTGCCGTTTATCTGGTTCGCTATACCTACTCCTACCCTTTTCACCAGCCGTCTTGTTGAGATACTGTTACGGCATCTAGCTTCTACTATTGCCTTAAATTATCCGTGTTATTGGGGCGTGGTTATAACAGCTATAGTTAGCGGATGCCAACCCTCAACGGCTTTTGATCAGCAGGTATGGCTAAGAAACGCAGATATGACAGACAGGTATAATCCCAGGCGTCATATGGTAGAGGAAGTGATGAATCAGCAACTACACGTAGGCATGTCGCGCCAGCAAGTCATGCAGCTACTTGGGCCACCGTACCAGGAGCAAACTACTTATATCTTGCCTACTCCTATGTCATTGCCCGATTCCCTAAACTTACCGGGCTCGGCAAAGCTGACTAAAAAACAACTGCTACAACATAGTATCAGAATTCAGCATTTCTACCCGGTAAATGGCCGTCCCGTTAGGCTGCTGGAATACCCCGTTGGATGGTCTACTATAGACCCTAATTTTCTGACTGTTGCGCTTACGCCAGATGACCGCCTATTGCGGAGTTGGGTAGCCCAACATTAGGCTGTTCACCTCTGCGTTTTATTCGCTCCTCCTTTCTCAACGGTACTACTTCTACTATGCTCCCTCCTATCCGCTCCGTTACCAGCCTGCTCCAACACCTTGACGCTAGTCAGCCAGTGAAGTATCTCTTCTTTTGGGGCCATACCCGCCCGGCGGAAGCCGCACTAGGCAAAGAGTGTTTCAGCCAATGGCACCCGGCGTCTTTTACTGTGGAGGGCGACACCTACGCCACCGCCGAGCACTACATGATGGCCGAAAAAGCCCGCCTGTTCAACGACGAAGCCACTCGTACGCTTATCCTGCAAGCCACCCACCCTGACCAAGCCAAAAAGCTAGGGCGCCGGGTGCAGAACTTCGATGAAGCCCGCTGGAATGACGCCCGTTTCGAGGTGGTGGTGCGGGGCAACGCGGCCAAGTTCAGCCAGCATCCGGAACTGCGGGAGTATCTGATGCAAACCGAGTCGCGCGTGCTAGTGGAAGCCAGCCCCGTGGATGCCATCTGGGGCATTGGGCTGGCGCAGGATAGTCCGCACGCCGCTACCCCCAGCGAGTGGCGCGGCCTCAACCTGCTCGGCTTTGCTTTGATGGAAGTACGCGACCAGCTTTCTTAACCTGACCCGTTATGTGGATTGAACACGACAACGCCCTGACTTGCACCTTCCGCTTCCCCGATTTCAAGGCGGCCTTTGCCTTCATGACCGACGTGGCCGCCGCGGCGGAGCGCCTCGACCATCACCCGTGGTGGGCCAACGAATACAGTACCGTGGAGTTCCGGCTGCGCACCCACGACGCGGGCAACACCGTCACGCAGCGCGACCATCGGCTGGCCGCCGCCATTGATGAGATGGCCGCCCAGCACGGGGGTGCGAGGGGGTAGGTGGGCAGGAGGGTAAGAAGGCAACAGGGGAAAGAATTTATCGTGCCACCTTCTCACCCACAACGCTTACCCTCCTACCCTCATTACCTCCTCACCTGTTCCCTGCCTACCTTTGCGCCATGTCAGAAACCACCCCGACGCTGCTTTACCTCGTGCCCACGCCCATTGGCAACCTGGAGGACATTACCCTGCGGGCCATCCGGATTTTGGGCGAAGTGGATACCGTGTTGGCTGAGGATACCCGCACCAGCGGCCGGCTGCTACAGCACCTGGGGTTGAAGAAGCCTATGCTCAGCTACCACCTTCACAACGAGCACCAGCAAGTGCAGCGCCTGCTGGAACGCTTGGAACGCGGCGAAACCATGGCCCTGGTATCGGATGCGGGCACGCCCGGAATTTCCGACCCGGGCTTTTTGTTGGTACGGGAGTGCTTGGCGCGGGGCCTGAAAGTGGAGTGCCTGCCGGGCGCCACCGCCTTTGTGCCGGCCTTGCTGAAGTCGGGCTTTGGGGCCGAGCGGTTCACGTTCGAGGGGTTTCTGCCGGTGAAGAAAGGCCGCCAGACGCGCCTCAAAGAACTGGCGCATGAGCACCGCACCATGATTTTCTACGAGTCGCCGCACCGCATTGTAAAAACGCTGGAGCAGCTGGCCGAGGTACTGGGTGCCGACCGGCCCGCGTCGGTGAGCCGGGAACTAACCAAGCTGTTTGAAGAAACCGTAACGGCCCCGCTCTCCGAACTGGCCGCCAACTTCGCCGCCCGGGCCGCCATCAAAGGCGAGATTGTGCTGGTGGTGCAGGGCCGCAAAGAAGAACGTATTAAAGAAGACCGTTACGCTACCGAAGAAGAAAGTGACGACTAAATCAACTCTCGAAGTGCAGGCCACCGCCCCGGCTACTGGCCTGGCATATTGGCAGCCCAGTTTGCTGGCCGTGCTCGGTGCCGCATTGCTGTGGCTGGGCTGGCCGGTGCATCCGGCCCCACTGGCGGCAGTGCTGCTGGTGGCCTGGGTGCCGTACCTGCGCATGGAGCAACTCCTGACGCAGCGCGGCGCCAGCGGCTGGAAAGTGTTCCGCTACACCTATCTGTCCCTGGTGCTCTGGAACGCCTTCACTACGTGGTGGGTGAGTTTCAGCACCTTGGGCGGCGGCATTGCGGCGGTGGTGCTCAATGCCCTGCTGATGTGCATTCCCACCATGGCCTTCTACCACACCAAGCGGCTGGCGGGCCCCAAGCTGGGCTACATTTCGTTGCCCATTTACTGGATTGCTTTCGAGCAGCTACACCTGCACTGGGACCTGACCTGGCCCTGGCTCACGCTCGGCAACGGCTTCGCGCAAGCCAACCAGTGGGTGCAGTGGTACGAGTACACTGGCTTCCTGGGCGGCTCGCTCTGGATGTGGGTGGTGAATATTCTGGTGTTCCGGGCGTGGTTCGGTTTCTCTAGCAACGCTCCTCGCACCAGCCAAGCCGGCGTTGTGCACCAGCCCGGAACCGCACCGCTGGGCCGGCCGTTAGCTACCCGCTGGCTGGCGCCGTTGCTGGCTATCTTGCTGCCGGTTGCGCTGTCGTATGGCATTGGGGCTACCTACCAGGAAAAGGGCAAAACTGCCGAGGTAGTGGTGGTACAGCCCAACGTAGACCCATTCCTAGAGAAGTTCAGCAGCAACCCCAATTTCATTCCGTACGACCAGCAGCTTAGCCGCCTCATCAGCCTGACCGAGCAGCAGCTCACGCCCCAAACCAAGCTGGTGCTCTGGCCCGAAACGGCCTTGGAGGAAGTGTATTCCGAAGCCGCTTTCGAGATGAACCCCAAGGTGATGCGCCTGCGCCAGTGGTTAGCCGCGCACCCTGGCGTGGAGCTTATTACGGGCATCACCAGCATCAAAATGTACGGCCCAACTAAGGAAACGGCCACGCCCACCGCCCGCTTCCGCGACGACCTAGGGTACTACGACATCTTCAATACGGCCGCGCATTTTCCGGGCGCTACCGGCGCAGTTACGTTCTACCATAAGTCGCGGCTGGTGCCGGGCGTGGAGAAGGTACCAGTGGTGCTCACCAAGCTCATTGCCAACATTGACTTGGGCGGCGTGGTAGGCTCCTACGGCAGCCAGGAAGAACGCACCGTGTTCAACACCACTGACCCCAACCTGCGCCTCGGACCAAGCATCTGCTACGAGTCAGTGTACGGCGACTTCATGGCGCAATACGTGAAAAACGGCGCCACGCTCATCGGCATCATCACCAACGACGGCTGGTGGAGCGACTCGCCGGGCCATTTGCAGCACATCCAATACGCCACCCTGCGCGCCATCGAAACCCGCCGCGACATTGCTCGCTCAGCCAACACCGGCATTTCAGGTTTCATCAACCAGAAAGGCGAAATCACGCAGCAAACCAACTGGTGGGTGCAAGCCTCCCAGCGCGGCACCGTGCACCTAAACGAGGAAAAAACCTTCTACGTGCAGCACGGCGAGCTACTAGGCCCTACCACGCAGGTGCTGGCGGTATTGCTGCTGGGCTTTGTGGTGGTACAAGCTGCCCGTGGCCGACAAAAGGTTGGCTAACGATGAGGAAAACAGCTTTCATCACTCAGCCTGTATCTGAGTTGAAGCGCCTGATGATGCACGAGACAGATGGTGGCGTGTACCTATTTGGCTACAACAAAATCGAGGATGCAAGCTGCTTATGGGATGAGTGGTATGACTCGGTGGCTGAGGCAGAATCCGCCGGTGAGGAGTATGGAGTTGCCCCCACTGATTGGCAGGTAGTGCCAGACCCTTTGGAAGGTTGCCAACAGGACTGGATTACTCCAGTGCGCGTAAAAGGTCACACTGATAGTCAACTCCAAAAGAGCAGTTTCGAGAAGCTGGTTGATGGCCAGTGGCTCCCACTTACCTCATGATTGTAGTTACACGCTCGACATTCAATTGCACACGGCATAAGCGGTAGCTTGTGCCATATTCTTACCTCATGGATTTCAACCAACTCAGCCACCAAGTGGCCGACATTGCCCGCCGCGCTGGCCAGTTTATTCGGCAGGAAGCCCAGAACTTCGACCGCGGCCGCGTGGAGAATAAAGGCTTGCACGACATGGTATCGTATGTGGACCAGCAGAGTGAGCGGCAGTTAGTAGCCGAGCTAAGCGCTTTATTGCCCGAAGCTGGTTTCATCACCGAAGAAGGTACCACCACCGTGGGCCGGGCCGAGGAATTCAACTGGATTATCGACCCGCTCGATGGCACTACCAACTTCATCCACGGCCAGCCGGCTTATTGCGTGAGCGTGGCCCTGATGCAGCGCCAAGAGCTAGTGGTAGGCGTGGTGTATGAAATCAACCAGGACGAATGCTTCCGGGCGGCGCTGGGTGGCGGCGCCTTCTGCAACGAGCGGCCCCTGCGCGTATCCACCGCCGACGACCTGCACGACACGCTGCTGGCCACTGGCTTCCCCTACTACAAGTTCGACCGGCTCGACCAATATCTGGCTATCTTGAGCTTATTCATGCAGAACACCCACGGCCTGCGCCGCGTGGGTTCCGCCGCGCTGGATTTGGCCTACGTAGCCGCCGGCCGCTTCGACGCTTACTTCGAGTTCAACATCAACTCTTACGATGTAGCCGCTGGCATCCTGCTGGTACGCGAAGCCGGCGGCCGCGTCACGCAGTTCACCGAGGATGGCGACCCTATTTTCGGCCGCGAAGTGGTAGCCAGCAACGGCCACATCCACGAGAAGATGCAGGAAACCATTCGGCAGCACTGGAAGTAATAGCCTGACAGTCCACGAATTTAAAAAGGCCCAACTCTATATAGAGTCGGGCCTTTTTATTGGCCTGCTAGCATTACACCATATTAATGAACGTCATGCAGAGGCGCAGCCGAAGCATCTCGCTCGAATCGTTGAATTAGTAATTTAGCGTCAGCACGCGAGACGCTTCGGCTGCGCCTCTGCATGACGGGCTATTTTGCCTGTTCAGGTGGGCTTCTATTTCAGGCTGTATTTACTCTTAAACTTGCGGTTTAAGTAGAGTTGCTTGTTCTCGGAGCTGAACGCGCGGCCGTCGATGTAGGCGCGGGTGATGTTGTTGGTGCGCATGTCGAGTAAGTCGCCGCTACTCACGACCAGGGTGGCGCTTTTGCCGGCTTCCAGGCTGCCGTAGTCTTTGTCGATGCCCAGGATGCGGGCGGGGCTGAGTGTTACGGCGGTGAGGGCTTGCTCCTTGGTGAGGCCGTAGCCGGCAGAAGTGCCCGCAATAAAGGCTAGGTTGCGGGAGCCGGCCGTTTCCATGCTACCCTCATAATCAAGGCAGTAGCGGACACCGGCCTGCTGCAAGATGTTGGGCAGTTTGTAGGGCAGGTCGTAGTCGTCGCCGGGGCGGCGGGGTAGGGCGTGCGTGCGCGACAGTACTACAGCAATGTCGTGCTGCTTGAGGAAGTCCAGCATCATCCAGGCGTCGCGGGCGCCTACCACGGCTACTTTCTGCACTCCCAGGCGCTTGGCAAAGCTCACGGCTTCCACGATTTCCTTGCCGTAATCAGCGTGAATGAACAGGGTTTTGGAGCCATCGAACAAGCCGCTTAGCGAAGACAAGAGCAGGTTTTCGCGGTGGCCGGCTGGTAGCTGTTTGTAGGCGGCGGCTTCCGTGAGCATGGCTTCCAGGTCGCGCAGCTGGGTTTGGCGGTCCTTGTTGCGGCGCTCCAGGGCTTTTTCGTCTTCGGCGGCACTGAGCTTGAGCACCATGGCCGGCCAGTTCAGGTGCAGGCCGTCATCGGGGCGCACGGCGGCGTCCTGCCAGTTCCACGCATCCAGCTGCACGATGCTGCTTTGGCCGGAAAGCAGGCCGCCGCGGGGCGTAATCTGGGCCAGCAGCACGCCGTTGGTGCGTACCGTCGGGATGATGTCGGAGTCGGTGTTGTAGGCAATCAGGGAGCGGACGTGGGGGTTCATGGTGCCCACTTCCTGCTCGTCCACCGTCGCCCGGATGGATTCCACTTCGGTGAGTCCCAGCGTGGTGTTAGGCAGAATCAGGCCCGGATACACCTCCTGCCCTTTTACGTCAATCACCTCGTAGCCAGTGCGCTGTGTGAATCCGCCTTGGGTTCCGGCATACGTAATACGGCCTTTATCAAACGCCACGGCGGCATCGGGTACTACCGTGCCATTGCCGACGTGGAGGTTGCCACCCACCAGCAAAATAGGTTTGCTTTGGGCAGGAGCCGGCACGGGCACCTGCGCCGCCGCCGTGAAAGCCGCTAGCAAAGGCAAAGAGAGAAGAAACTGTTTCATAGTTGAGTTCATAAGAAGGATGGTTCCCCTCCTTGTTGAAAGGAGGGGTGCCCGAAGGGCGGGGTGGTTTACTCGTTGGCTACGTCTGCCGGGTCTTCTGCTGAGTTTAGCAACGTCAGCAACGAGGCCAACCACCCCAGCGTCGCCTGCGGCGCCGCGTCCCCTCCTCAGCTGAGGAGGGGAGTTGGTCGTTCTTTACTATTGGTCTAGTTCTTTGCCCTCGCCCTCAGTGTCGCAATGGAAGTGGCCGGTTGCTTTGGCCGTTGGCGTTTGGGTGGGCGCGCCGCCTTTCTTGGCGGCCAGCATTTTCTGCACAATCCGCAGCCGCTCCCGCTCCATTTCCTGGCGCAGCACCTTGTCGGATTCAAGGTCGAAGAACTGCCGACCGTCCACGAAGGTGCGCTCAGCGCGCGAGTACACGCTCAGCGGGTGGCCGCTCCACACCACCACATCGGCATCTTTACCTTCCTTGAGGCTGCCCATGCGGTTGTCGATGTGCAGCATCTTAGCCGGATTGATAGTGACTAGCTTCAGGGCTTCCTCCTCTGATAGGCCGCCATATTTGATAGTTTTGGCGGCTTCCTGGTTGAGGCGGCGGCTCATTTCGGCATCGTCGGAGTTGATGGCCACATTCAGGCCGGCGTCGTGCATGATGGCGGCGTTGTAAGGAATGGCGTCGCGCACCTCGTTTTTGTATCCCCACCAGTCGGCGAAGGTGCTGGCCGCTACTCCGTGGGCCTTCATTTTGTCGGCCACTTTGTAGCCTTCCAGAATGTGGGTGAGGGTGTTCACCTTGAAGTTCATCCGGTCGGCCACGCTCAGCAGCATGTTGATTTCGCTCTGCACGTAACTGTGGCAGGTGATGAAGCGCTTGTTGTTCAGGATTTCCACCAGCGCCTCCAGTTCCAGGTCGCGCCGCGGGGCGTCGGTTTTCTTCTGCTTGCCTTTGCCCAACTTGTTGTAGGCAGCCCACTCCTTTTCGTACTCCTTGGCCCGCGTGAAGGCATCCACAAACACCTGCTCCACGCCCATGCGCGACTGGGGAAAGCGCAGCACGTTGGCTTCGCCGGCATTCGACTGCTTCACGTTTTCGCCCAGCGCAAACTTGATGAACGGGTCGGCGCCGGCCACTTTCAGGTCTTCGGGCGCGGCACCCCAGCGCATCTTAATCAGCTGCGACTGGCCCCCAATGGGGTTGGCTGAGCCGTGTAGCAGCTGTGCCGCCGTCACACCGCCGGCCAGGTCGCGGTACAGGTCCACATCCTCGGGGTCGAGCACGTCGCCGATGCGCACTTCCGACGTTACGGCCTGGGTGCCCTCGTTCACGCCACCAATGATGCCGATGTGCGAGTGCTCATCAATAATTCCGGGCGTTACGTGCTTGCCAGTGCCGTCCACTACGCGGGCGTCTTTGGCGGCTAGGCTCTTCCCAATTTTCGAGATTTTGCCGCCTACTAGCAGCACGTCGGTATTCTCCAGCTTGCCCGCGGCTTCACTGGTCCAGACGGTGGCATTGCGAATGAGTACGGTTTCCTGCTGCGGTATGGCGCTGCGCCCGTACGCCGCAAACGGGTAGAGCACCGCCCCAAACTGCACTGGCTCAGGCGCTTTAGCGGAGTCGCGCTTGGCGGCCTGGCTGGCGGCCTCCTGGCGCTTTGCGCTCCACTTTACTTGAAAGTTCTCCGGCAATTGGCCGTCGCCTTGAAAAACGCGCGTTTCGGGGGTGTAGTAGCCAGTGAGGCGTGCTAGCTCTGCGTTTTTAGCTTTACTAAAAGGAAAAACAATGGTAGCTAGCTCTCCATTTACGGCAATCCTTCCTTTCAGAGTGTCACCCGGCGCTAGTGCTATCTTCAATTGGGGAGACTCTGGCTTTCCATCAATGATCATAGCCATATCCGCTCCAATCTTGAACTGATTGTCTTTTACCTTCTCCGTGGTAACCAAGTTGAGCTTATACACGCCGCGGTAGTCGGCGGGCAGGTTGCTGAGCTGGTACCGCTCGCCCTGTATCCAGTTGTCGAGCAGCACGTTGTCTTCGGCGAACAACCGGCTGGAGCACACCAGAAAGTTGGCGGTCAGGCCGGGCCGGAGGCTGCCAACTTTGTCTTGGGCTTTGATGAGTTCGGCGGGCGTAGCGGTGAGGGCCCGCAAGGCCTGCTCCTCGGTTAGGCCGTACTGAATGGCTTTGCGCACGTTGGGCAGGAACTTCTTCTTGTCCTTGAGGTCAGCCGCCGACAGCGCAATAGTCACCCCGGCTTTGGAAAGCAACGCCGCGTTGGCGGGCGCCATTTCCCAGTGCTTCAGCTCTTCCAGCGAAATGCGCGAGGCGTCATACACGTCGTCCACGTTGTAAGCATCGGGGAAGTTGAGGCTGACAACGAACGGCGCACCGGTGGCTTTGATGTCGGCTACGCGCTGGTACTCGTCGCCGCGGCCCTTGATGATGTACTGGGTCTTAAACTCGTCGCCCAGTTTGTCGGCCCGCAGCGCGTTCAGCTTATCGGTCACCTCGAAGAGCTGCGGCAAGCTGCGCTGCTCCTGCCAAGCCTTCAGCGACAGGTTTTGCTCTTTATTGGAGCTGCGCTGGTTCCAGTCGGCATCCAGAAACGTTTGGCGCAGCAGCGCAATGCTGCCCATCAAGGAGCCGGGGTAGTTCTGGGTGCTGGTGCCTTTATCGAAGGAGAAACCGGCAGCGGCCCGCTCTACCAGCAGCACCTCGTTTTCGCGGTGGCCAACGGTGGCCAGCGTCACCAGCGCCGCCGTGCCGCGGGCAATGCCATCGGGCTGCTGGGTGAGCACCGCCCCGAAACCCAGGCGGCGGTACACGTCGGCCTGCTCGTCGTTCACTTTGAACTCGTTGGCAGCCTGCGTTTCTGGGTGGATGGCCTGGTTCCAGTCGTAGGCTCCGGCCTTCTTGCTCTCGAACTGCGGGGGCGGGCGGCGGCCGGTTCGTTCGGGCGCTTTCACCTCCGGCAAACCGTAGTTGGCGGCCAGGTCCACAAAGCCAGGGTAGATGTACTTGCCTTTCAAATCCTGCACCACGGCCCCGGCCGGAATCTTTAGGTTCGGGCCTACAGCTTCCACTTTGCCGTCGCGCACTAGCAGCGTGGCGTCGGTTAGCTTGGTTTTGTAATCGGTGAAAATGGTAGCGTGGGTGAAGGCGTACAGGCCTGGCCGCTTGTCGTACACGCCGTTGCGTGGGTACGTGCTGGGCTGCGCGTAGGCACCTACACCCAGCAGCAGCAGCCCGCCCGCCAGCTTGTTGCGAAGAGTAAAAGTTTGCATTCAGATTGGAGTTATTTGGAAGCAGAACACGCCGGCTAGGATGCAGGCATATGGTCAAATGTAGGACATCAAGCGTAGGCTTACCCACAAGTATCTACCAAATTCTCAACTAAAAGCTTAAATATTACAAGTTACTCAACCCGGAAGCCGCCTGATTGAAATTTCAGCTTCCAGCTGCACGAGTAACAAGGGTGTGTATTATGCAAACTTCACATGAAAGAGGAACGTCATGCAGAGCGGAGCGAAGCATCTCGCGTGCTGACGTTGCAGAGCCAATTCAACGATTCGAGCGAGATGCTTCGCTGCGCTCTGCATGACGACCTTTTACCATGACGGTCATTTACATAGATGCTGGCATCCTAAACCGTCTGCTGTTCACGCAGTTTAGAACCATAGACCAGCGCAACAAAAAATCAAATCCGGGCAACCAAAATGGAAACTTGGTAGTTTTGCAGGCATCATGTGGATTCAGACACTCATCATCGTATTGTTGTTCGCCGGGGCCTCGTTCTATGTGGGCCGCATTTTCTGGCGGGCATTCTTCGACAAATCCTCGGCGGGCTGCGCCAAAGGCTGCGGCGGTGCGTGCGGCACCATCGACGTGGACCGGCTGCAACGCAGCATTGAAGCGGCGGCCACCCGGGCTCCGCAGTAGCGCGGCATTCAGCATTTCCTATTTTCGGCAACCTGCCCCCGTACCGGCTCCGTATAGCTGGCACGGGGGTTTTGTTTTAACCCTACTTTAACGATTCTGCTTTCCTTTCCCATACCGAACTCCTACTATCATGCAAGACAAAGAAGAAGAACGCTCGCTCGTAAAAGTGGAGCAGAAGCTCAGCAAAGACGGTTTCACCGCTGACTTTCGTGTAGAGGGAGGCCGGTTGCACACTATCAGCAACGAGCGCAGCAAAAGCTACGCCGCCAGCGAGGTATCCATCGTAGACTTCTATCGTTTCGAAGGCGAAAGTGACCCGGATGATATGTCCATCCTCTACGCCATCGAAGCCAACGATGGCATCAAAGGCACCATCTCCTCGGCTTACGGCGTGTACGCCGACACCGACACCGACGAATTCCTCAAGCAAGTAGAAGACTTGGGCAAAAACCTCACGAAGGGACACCAGTAAGTGAAATTGTGAGATAGTGAAATGGTGAGCTTGATGTTCTATTTGCGCCACTTGTGCAGTTAGAACATCAAACTCACCATTTCACTATCTCACCAACTCACTTATCCCCACACCTTGGTGCCTTCAGTGCAGTTGCGGCACATTTCTATCTGGTCGCGGCCTTTGAGCAGGGAGGCGCGGAAGCCGCGGTACTTTGGGCCGTGCCAGAGCTGGCGGAAAGTTTGGGTTTGCAGGTCGCCGAGGCGGTATTCGGCGTCTTTGTCGAAGCAGCAGGGCACTACCAGGCCGTCCCAAGTGATAACGCAGCTGTGCCACATCTTCCAGCAGTGGTTGAGCAGCCGGTTCTTGATTTGCCAGTTACCGTTGCCCGTGTTCTCGTAGCGCGAGTAGTAATCGATGGTGGGGATGAGCGGGGAGCCGTTCTGGTAGTCGTAGATCTGGGCGGTTTTAAACCACACGTCATCCACGCCCATTTCCTTGGCTAACTGTCGGGCTTCGTCCATCTGGTGCTCGTTGGGCCGCACCACCAGAAACTGAAACACCACCCGCGGCGTGCTCGATTTCAGCTCTTTACGCCAGCGCAGCAGGTTGCGCGTACCTTCCAGCACCTTGTCAATCTTGCCGCCCACTCGGTATTGCTGGTACACTTCCTGGGTGGTGCCGTCCAAGGAAATAATCAGCCGGTCCAGCCCACTTTCCACTGTGCGCCGGGCGTTGGTATCGTTGAGGTAGTGGGCGTTGGTACTGGTGGCCGTGTAGATGCCTTTGTCGGAAGCGTACTTCACCAACTCTAGGAAGTTGGGGTGCAGATACGGCTCACCCTGGAAATAGAAAATCAGGTACCACAGCCGCGACGCTACCTCGTCTATCGTCTTGCGAAACAGGTCGTCGGGCAGCATGCCGGTGGGGCGCGTGAAGGACCGCAAGCCGCTAGGGCACTCCGGGCAGCGTAGGTTGCAGCTGGTGGTGGGCTCAAAACTCAGCGCCACTGGTAGGCCCCAGTGCCGGGCTTTGCCAGTCAGCTTGCTCAGCGCGTAGCCGCCCACTACCTGCGTTGTGTTCCAGACGCGGCGCGGCGTAGCTTTCGAGAGGAAGTTGAGCGAGTCAGTAAGCAGTGAGGCCATCAGATGTAAAGGTAGACCCTATAGTTGAGTAGCATGAACCATCAACTGTAGTCAATAGTTGAATTCAACCTGCATGGCTAATTGAATTGGCAGAAACCTAACAGTATTGGCCGCCGTTTAAAGAACTCCATCCAGCAGCAAACAGCTATGAAAATTCAAGTTGAAGAAGGACAAGACAAAGGCTTCCTCCCCGACGGCCGCCACACCGTTGAAATAACTGACATTCAGGAAGGTACCAGTGAACACCAGAACGTGCCGTTCTTTGCGGCCCGCATGGAAAACGAAGACGGGTTCATCACTCAGCGCTTTTACACGTCCCCTAATGCCATGCCCATTCTCCTGTCGCTTTACTCGGCCGTAGGCATCCATCCGGAAGCTGGTAAAGACCTCGATACCAAGCAGCTACTCGGCAAGAAAGTATCCATTGAGGTAGGTGAGCACAGCTACGCTGACCCAGCCTCCGGCAACGACCGGAGCATCAAGCAGGCTTCCGGCTTCCGCACCGCGTAAGGGCAAGTAGCTGAGAAGCAAAACGCCTAATAGGTGCGTGAACAACTCCAACGTTCTGCCAGCCGAAAAGCCTTTAGCCCGGAGCGGATTAAGTATAGTCTCGCCTAACTAAAAAGCGCCACCCAATGGATTGGGCGGCGCTTTTTCGGTTTTAAGATTTTGCTCCTATTTAGCAATGGCCTCGGAGGGCATCAGGCTGGTGTAGGTGCTAGCTTTGCCGAATGACTCTTTGATTTCATCAACTGCGGCGTGGCTACTCAGGCGCTTGGGCTTGGTGTTGAGGAAGGTACCGTCTTCGGCCAGCAGGAAATACGCGGGCACGTCTTGTAATGCGTAGGCGCGGGCAATGGGTGAGCGAAGGCCATTAGCGTGTACCTGCACACCCGGCAGTTTTTTGCCAACTACCAGTTGCTTCCAGGCGCCTTCGTTGTCGTCGATGGCAATGTTGATGAACACGATGTTTT
Source organism: Hymenobacter norwichensis DSM 15439 (assembly GCF_000420705.1). GTDB lineage: Bacteria > Bacteroidota > Bacteroidia > Cytophagales > Hymenobacteraceae > Hymenobacter > Hymenobacter norwichensis. The sequence goes on along the minus strand of NZ_ATVL01000011.1, from coordinate 187,033 downwards.
TGCCTTCAAACTTCTTGGCCAGTTCGGCGGCGTAGGGTAGGTCGCGCAGGCATAGGCCGCTAGTGGTGCGCCAGAAGTTAAGGTACACCAGCTTGCCCCGGAAATCCTGGAGCCGCACGGTTTCCCCATTAGCGGAGGTCAGTTCGAAATCGGGTGCGGGCGCCCCAATAGCAAAGGATTTGTGCGTTTCAAAATCCTGCTGTAAAACCGGGAAGTAACGGTTCTGCGTGTCAATGGCCTGAAAATCAGCTAGCATAGCCGCCGACTGCTTCACGTGCCCAAACCGGAACGACTCCTGCAACACGCGACCCATAATGACAGGCCGTACTGTGCCGCTAAGCTGCGTTTTGGCAATGTCGTAGCAGACTTGGTAGAAATCGGGGTGGTTGCGCTGCTTGCCCGCTGCCACGGCTGAGTAGTGCACGTAGTTCAGCAGAAACTCCTGATACGTTTCGCTTTTCATGGCGGCCTCGTTGCTGATGAGGCTTTTATCGTTCAGAAAGTCGTAGTAAGTCGGCGTCATTTTCAGCCGGCCCTCAGTGGCTACCACCTGTTCGCGCAAATCCTGAAAGGTGAGTCGGTCGTTGGCGTAGGTGTAGTCGATTTCGGCCTGGGCGTAACGCTTAAACGCCTCACTGAAATGGCCGTCTTCAATGGCATTAGCCAGAAACTTTTTTTCCTGCTTACGGCGGTAATCGAGAAACGACAGAAAGGCGGGCTCATAGAGCATGATGTTTTCGGGCAGCACCTGAAACCCGTCGTTTTCCACAAACTGCTCGTCTACCTCATTGAGGTAGGTATTGGCTTCGGCGCCGCGGCCCTTATACTTAACGCTAGTAGCCAAGTCGCTGCCTTTGAAGCGAATATCCATGGCGTCGCCAGGCTCCAGAAATAGGTCCGTCACGTCGTCGCCGTGCACTAGATCAGCGCGGGCGGGACCATCCAGTTTAATGGCCATCTGAAACTCGCCTTTGTCGTTGAGGCGAGCGTAGGTGATTTGCTCTTTGGGGTCGAGGGGGTTTTCGCGAACTGATATGGCTACCGTATCGGAAGCGCGGCTTGTTACCCGGCCAGTCAGCATGACGGTTCCTTGCGCCTGCGTACCCAAGGAAAAGGCGCTCAGCCCGGCGGCCAGCAGGGCCCCTTTTATAAAGCGAATAGCATACGGCATCTGAGCAGACATTTCAAGCTGATAACACGAGGATAATACCGGTATGATACATGAAAGCAATCAACTCACATGTGCATCATTCGCGGTAAAAGTCAATTCACGTATCGAAGATAAGGCATTTAGGTTGTGATAATCCAATCCAACTAAGGCCTTTTTTTCGTTGTGAATTAAAGAACATTCATTTTGCCTGTTTTATCCAAACAAACCCTGCAATACTTCATCTAAACGGCCAGCTGGCTGCACCCGAATCCCGTAGCGGGACATATCCAAACCGCGCGCGTTGAAATGGGATATGTACATCTCAGCAAAACCAAGCTTTTCGGCCTCACTCAGGCGCTGGTCGAGCCGACTCACGGCCCTGATTTCTCCACTTAGGCCCACCTCTGCCGCCAAGCAGATTTCACCCCGAATCGGCACGTCGTTGAGGCTGCTGACCACAGCGGCGCACACGGCAAGGTCCAGCGCGGGGTCATCGAGGCGCAGGCCGCCGGCAATATTGAGAAACACATCGTGCTGGCCGAGGCGCAGGCCGCTTCTCTTTTCGAGAACTGCCAGCAGCATATTCAAGCGCTTGGCATCGAAGCCGGTGGAGCTGCGCTGAGGAGTGCCGTAGGTGGCGGGTGTTACAAGGGCTTGCACTTCCACCAATAGCGGCCGGTTGCCTTCCAGCGTGGCCCCGATGGCCATGCCGCTGAGGCTCTCGGTGCGCTGGCTAAGTAAAATCTCGCTGGGGTTGCTCACTTGCCGCAAACCCGTGCCTTGCATCTCATAGATACCCAACTCGGAAGTGGAGCCGAACCGGTTCTTAATGGTGCGCAGAATCCGGTAGCTCAGGTGCCGGTCGCCTTCAAACTGCAGCACGGTGTCTACCATGTGCTCCAAGATTTTTGGGCCGGCAATAGAGCCGTCTTTGGTAATATGACCGATAAGTAGCACGGGCACGCCAGTTTCCTTGGCGTACTTGAGTAGCTCTTGCGTGCACTCGCGCACCTGGCTCACCGAACCCGCCCCCGACTCCACGAGGCCTGAGTGCAGGGTCTGGATGGAATCGACGACTACCACGTTGGGTTGCAGCTGGTCGATTTGCTTGAAGATGTTCTGGGTGTTGGTTTCGGTGAGGATGTAGCAGTTGGGGTGCTGCTCGCCAAGCCGTTCGGCCCGCATCTTGATTTGCTGCTCGCTCTCCTCACCTGACACGTAGAGCACCTTAAGCTGGCGCAACGTCATGGCAATCTGGAGCATGAGTGTACTTTTACCGATGCCCGGCTCGCCCCCAATCAGCACCAATGAACCTGGTACCAAGCCGCCACCCAGCACCCGGTCTAGCTCGCCATCTTGGGTGCGGATACGGGGCTCTTCTTCAAATATGATGTCGGATATAACGCGGGGACGGGCCGCTTTGCTGGTGGTCCCTACCGAGGTACTAGCTTTCCAGGCGTTGTTAGCCGTAGTTTCTTCTTTCTGAATTACTTCTTCAACGTAGGTATTCCATTCACCGCAACTCGGGCAACGGCCTATCCATTTGGCCGATTGGGCACCGCAGTTTTGGCAAAAATAGAGGGTCTTGAGCTTGGCCATTGACAGGGGTTGGGAGGAATAGCTATAATGCCGGAACGGGCAGAAAAGTTTGGCAAGAAACAGTTTTTGACACACTGCTGGTGCAAGACAAAAAGTCTCCCTACGTTCAGCTGGGCCGTCGGCCGCTCATGCCGTAGCTATGAAGAAGGCAAACTTTTCGAGCGGTATAATCAAAGAGATGCTTCTAGTCTATCCAGCCCTTTGTTGCCTTACGCTCACTTTGAAAAGCGCCTTCATTCAGGGCGCTATCTTGTTGTTGTATATTTAGTAATCAGAATTGTCCTGCTTTTTTCGTCAGGACCACCGTTCTTGCTGCTTATTCCACGTTTTGCTATGGCTGCTCCGTTGCTTACCCTCGTTGATTTCACTACGATTCCACTGCTAGCCGATTTGCCAATTGAAACGTTGGAATGGCTGCTTGCGAACGGTGAGCAGCGTGAATTCACCGGGGGCCAGACCATTATGCAGCCCGGCGACCCGGCCGAGTTTATGGTGATGATATTCAAGGGTGGTATCCAGTTCTACGCCATTCGCAACGGCAACCGGGAACCGATTTTTCGGGTGGAAGCCGGCCAAGTGAGCGGGGTGCTGCCGTACTCTCGCCTCCAAGTTATTGCGGGACTGAGCGTGGCCATTGGCGAAACGGTAGTGCTGCTGCTCCACCGCAAGCACTTCCCGGAACTAGAGCGCATCAGCCCCGACTTAGTGCAGCGGCTGGTAGGCTTGATGAGTGACCGGGTCCGCAACGAGGCCCGCGGCCAGGAGCGCGACGAAAAGCTGCGGGCTTTAGGCAAACTGTCGGCAGGCCTGGCGCATGAGCTCAACAACCCGGCCGCCGCCATTGTGCGGGCCGCCGAGGCACTGGCTACTCGCCTGCACGCCGCCCCCACCCAGTTCGGCAACTTGCTGCACCATTGCCCCGAGCCGGCCGCGCTGGCTGCCCTTACCACCCTGGCCGCCACGCCCCCACCCACCGGCCCACCACTCTCGGGCCTAGCACGCGCCGACCGGGAAGACGAGCTGATTGATTGGCTGGATACCCAGCAAGTGCCCGACCCCTACACGCTGGCTACCGGCCTACTCGATGCCGGACTAATGCCCGCGCAACTCGAAACGGCCACGGCAGCCCTGCCCGAGCCGTCGCGCCCAGCGGCGCTAATTTGGCTTTCCACCCAGCTTACCATGCAGCGCCTAATTCAGGATGTGCAGGAAGCGGGCGGGCGTATTAGTACGCTGGTTACCAACGTGAAAACCTACTCGCACATGGACCGCGCCGGCGGTTTCGCTCCGCTTGATGTGCACGAAGGCCTGGAAAGCACCGTGAACATGCTTAACTATCAGTTGCGCGAGAAAAACATCAACATCGTGCGTGACTATGCACCCGACTTGCCGAAAGTCAGCGGGCAGGTCAGCAGCCTCAACCAAGTGTGGACCAACCTCATCGACAACGCCTTGGACGCCCTGCCGCCGGGTGGCGAAATCACGCTGCGCACCCGCCTCGACGGAGAGTATGTGCGGGTATTTGTTGTCGACAATGGCCCTGGCATTCCGGCCGATATTCTGCCCCGCATCTTGGAGCCGTTCTTCACCACCAAGCCCGCCGGCGAGGGCACTGGCCTGGGCCTCGACATTGCCCTGCGCACCATTGAAACCCACGGCGGCAAACTGGAAGTTAGCTCCCAACCCGGCCACACCGAGTTCTGCGCCTGGCTCCCCATTGGTGAAATGGTGAGCTAGAGAGAGGGTGAGTTGACATTCTGCTGGCGCAAGAAACCACTAGCAAAATATCAACTCACTCTTTCACTAGCACATCAAATTCACCCTTTCATTAGTTCACAATTTCACCTTATGGCTACCGCAAAAAAACCGATTATCCTGGCAGTTGACGATGATACGCAAGTACTTAATGCCATAGACCGGGACTTGCGCAGTGAGTTTCGGCGCGATTACCGCATTCTGCGGGCCAACTCGGGCGAGGAAGCTCTAACCACCTTGCACGAGCTACGGGCGCGGGAAGAGCCGCTGGCTTTGATTCTGGCCGACCAGCGGATGCCAGGCATGGAGGGGGTGGAGCTACTGTCGGAGGCGCGGGGTATTTTTCCGGATGCCAAGCGGGTACTGCTCACCGCCTACGCCGATACCGAAGCGGCCATCCGGGCCATCAACAACGCCCGCCTCGACCATTACCTGATGAAGCCCTGGGACCCACCCCAGCAGCTCCTTTACCCTACCCTCCACGATTTGCTGGGCGCCTGGCAGCGCGAGTACCGGCCCAAGTATAGCGGCCTGCGGCTTATCGGCTTCCAATGGTCGCCGTTGTCACACGAAATCAAGGACTTCCTGAGCGGCTACATGGTTGGCTTTCAGTGGCTGGATTTCGAAACCAACCCCGAAGCGCAAGAGATACTGACCGCCAAAGGCCTCACGGCCGCCGACCTACCCGTGGTGATTTACGAGGATGGCGTGGCAGTGGCGCAGCCCAGCAAAACCGACTTGGCCCAGCACATCGGGCTTACCCTCACGGCCACCCAGGAGCTGTACGATGTGGTGGTAATCGGGGCTGGCCCATCGGGTATGGCAGCGGCCGTATATGGCGCTTCCGAAGGCCTAAAAACCCTGATGATTGAACGCCAAACCTTTGGTGGGCAAGCCGGTAGCAGCTCCCGCATCGAAAATTACCTGGGCTTCCCAACAGGCTTGAGCGGGTCGGAGCTGGCGCACCGGGCCTGGGCGCAGGCCGTGCGCTTAGGTGCCGAAATTCTGGCGCCGCAGGAGGTAACGGAGATGTGCGTGCAGGACGGCTATAAAGTACTGACCCTCACTGATGGCAGCAAAGTGCGCACCCGCGCCGTGGTGCTCACCACCGGCGTCAGCTACCGCACCCTCGATGTGCCCGGCATGGACCGCCTCAGCGGCGCTGGCGTGTATTACGGTGCGGCTCGCACCGAGGCCCGCTCCTGCGACCAGCAGGACGTGTACATTGTGGGCGGCGGCAACTCAGCGGGACAGGCAGCCATGTACTTAGCCACCTACGCCCGCAATGTGTTCATCGTCATCCGGGGCAAGTCGTTGGCGGCCTCAATGTCGGCGTATCTAATTGAGCAGATTGGCAATACGCCTAATATCGAAATTCTGCCGTTCACGGAAATAGCCGAGGTGTGCGGGCAAGATCACCTGGAAGCGGTGGTGCTGAAAACCAACGGGGAGCTGACCAAGAAGACCGCACGGGCGCTGTTCGTGTTCATTGGTGCCAAGCCTAGCACCGAGTGGGTATGCAACCTTGCCTTGTGCGACGCGAAAGGCTTCCTGCTCACCGGCCGCGACTTGGTACTCGACCCACGTTATGCCACCTCCTGGAAACACCTCCGGGAACCCTACCTGCTCGAAACCTGCGTGCCCGGCGTATTCGCCGCCGGCGACAGTCGGGCTGGGGCAATGGCCCGCGTAGCATCAGCGGTGGGCGAAGGCTCCATGGCCATCAAGTTCGTGCACCAGTATCTGGACGAGTAGGCCGCGTGGCATCTTGCTTGTAAACACTTGTTTTTCAAGCACTAACAAAGGCCATCATACAGAGGCGGAGCCGAAGCATCTCGCGTGCTAACGCTGGAATAATAATCCTGACGTCAGCACGCAAGATGCTTCGGCTCCGCCTCTGCATGACGTCCATATCTGTTACTGTGGGCTTATTCGCTGCTACACAAGTGCTTTGAAATCTGCCTCAAAAAACCACTCTATGACTCGTCTACGCGCGCTGCTTTTCTTGTTACTGCCTTGTTTGTTCCTGTTCACAGCAGTAGGCCAGCAAAGCATCAAGCCGGCTAAAGCTGCCCCGCTGGTAATTGGTCAGACGTTTACCATTGCCTCGAAAGTGCTGGGCGAAACGCGCCGCATCAACGTCTACTTACCCACGGGCTACGCTGAATCCAAGGACTTGCGCCTGCCGGTGCTGTACATGCCGGATGGAGGCTTGGCCGAGGACTTTCTGCACGTAGCGGGCTTAGTGCAGGTATCGGTGGGCAACGAGACGATGCGGCCGTTTCTGGTAGTGGGCATTGAGAACACCGAGCGGCGGCGCGACCTGACCGGCCCGACCACTAACCCGAAAGACAAGCAGATTGCCCTCCGCGTGGGTGGCTCGGCGGTGTTCCGGCAGTTTATCCGCCAGGAGTTGATGCCGGAAGTGAAGCGCCGCTACCGCACCACCGCCGAAACCGCCATTGTGGGTGAGTCGTTAGCGGGCTTGTTTGTGGTGGAAACCCTGCTGCTGGAACCCGACCTGTTCGACACGTATCTGGCCTTCGACCCCAGCCTGTGGTGGAATAACGAGCAACTGGTAAAGGACGTCAGCCGCTTGCTGGATAACCAGAAAGGCACCACTAAAACGCTCTTCCTGGCCACCAGCAACGAGCCCGAAATTGTAGCGGGTACCCAGCGCCTAACCGAAATCCTACGCGGCAAAACCGGGCAGCGCCTTACCTGGCACTACGAGCCCATGCCCCAGGAAACCCACGGCACCATCTATCATCCGGCGGCTCTCAAGGCCTTCCGAATGACCCTGAAGCCGCAGCCGAAAACCGCAACGCCAGCTCGTTAGGTAGTTGCCTGTTTGCCGATGAGCTTACGCGTTGTAGGAAGCAGCGTGTTGTACCGAACCTGGACTTAGGGTGTAGTTTTCAGCACGGCGGGCACATTATTTTTCGGAAACTCGAAAGAAAAACAGAATTGCTTTAGGTTAGTCTTTTTGGCTCGCCTGTAAAGTGCGGCGCGTTTTCAATGGAAACGCTTGTGTGATGCCAGCTAGCGACAAGCTTTAGCACTGCTTAATTCAAAAACCAGGAGGGTCCTACGATAGTATGTAATCTTTGCCTTCCGTTGTGGAGGGCATGGTTTGTTGGTCTTTTGGCCTCCCTGTATGCTATTTTCTACTCTGCCCCAGCTCCGCTGGGCGGGCTGCGTGGCAGCCCTAGGGCTGCTCAGCGGCTGCGAGCTGCTCGAATTCAGCCCAAACGCCTACAACGGCTCGAAAGAACAAAGCAACCTGACTGCCAAGAACTTGGCGCGCATGGCTACCAATCCACTTCGCGCCGGCGACACCCTACGCTTCGTATTTACCGGCGACTCCCAGCGCTTCTACGACCACGCCGAAAAGCTGGTGGAAAGCGTGAACCAACAATCGGGCTTGTCCTTTATGGTAGTAGCCGGCGACATTTCCGACTTTGGGCTGGCCCGCGAGATGCGCTGGGTGGACGACCGGCTCAGCAAGCTCGACATTCCCTACCTCACCGTTATTGGCAACCACGACCAAGTGGGCAACGGTCGGGAGGCATACCAGCATGTGTTTGGGCCGCTGAACTACTCGTTTGTGTACGGCGACACCAAGTTCACCCTCATCGACACCAACAGCCGGGAGTACAACTTCAACGGCCGCATTCCGGATATCGGCTGGCTGCAACAGCAAACCCGTAGCCTCGATGGGGCCAAGCGCCAAGTGGTGCTGTGCCACGTGCCCCCCCTAGATGGCGACTTCGATCCAAAGCTGACCGAACCGTATGCTAAGGCGTTGGAAGTAGCTCCCAAGCTCACATTTGCGCTGAACGGCCACACGCACTCGTTTGGGGTGAGTGAGCCATTTGATGACGGCGTGACGTACATCAGCTCCTACTCGTTTCAGAAAAACCAATACGTGATTCTGACGGTGTGGAACGACGCCAACGACCAACCGAAGTTCCGCCTCAAAACCATAGCTTTCTGATGCGCGGCCTTCTATCCTTGTTCTGGCTGAGTGCCGCCGTGCCCGCACTGGGCCAATCTGCCGCGCCCGATTCGGTGGCTCATCCTTGGTATCGGCTGCACCATGTGGCACTGCAAACGGCGGGCGGCGCGGGTGTGGTGTCCGGCGGGGTTGGCTTTGTAGCCGTGCGCGACCGGCTGGAAACCGACATTCTGGTGGGCTACGTACCGGAGAAATTGGCCGGCTCGGCCCTGTCCATTGCTACGGCCAAGGTACTGTACTCGCCGTACACCGTGCCGCTAGGCCAGAAATTTCAGCTGCGGCCCCTCACCATTGGCATGTACCTGAGCTACACCCACGGCACCATCAACGATGAAGAGCCGTTCCAGTACACCAAAGGCTACTACTGGTTTTCGACGGACACCCGTGTGGGCTTACTACTGGGCGGGCGCTTGAGCTACCTGGCCCCCCGCGCCGCCAACCCTGGCCGTACACGCCGGATTTCGGCGTACTACGAGCTAGGCACCAACGACCTGTATTTGGCCAGCTACGTACCCAACATCAAGGGCATGAACTTCACCGAAATCCTCACGCTGGGATTAGGGCTGAAGATGGACTTGTAGTTGCTCTTACACTCGTTATCAATTTGACACCCATGCTTTTCGATGGACGGCAACTGCTTTTCAGTGGGCTTGTGGTGGCTGGTCTGGCAGGTAACCTACCTGCGCAAGGCCAGTCAGGCCAGCAAGACCCGTTGATGCCCGGTAAAGCACCGTTTTTTCTGACGCTGCACGTAGGAGGCGGAGCGGGCACGGTGGCACTTGGTGGCGGGGTACAGCTGGCGCATCAACGGCTGGAGCCGGAGGTATTGGTGGGCTACGTGCCTCGCCGCTTCAGCAGCAAGCCGCTCACCATCTTTACCTTCAAGGCTACCTACTTGCCTATCCGGCCCACTTTCGGCAACCATTGGCGGGCTAGCGCGGGGGTAGGCGGCTACGTCAACTACACCCATGGCGCCACCATCCGCGACAGTAAAGACCCTAGCACTTACACGCCCGGCTACTACTTTTTTTCCACCAAAGTACGTACTGGCTTGTTTGTGACGCCTCGCCTCACTTACGCTGGTATTGCCACTGTGCAGCACCCCAATCCCTCCCGCGTATCCGCCTACGCCGAACTGGGTACCAACGATCTATACCTGCTCAGCCTTTTGCCCAATAAAGGCGGCATCTCCCCCACCGATATCTTAACGCTAGGTTTTGGCTCGAAAGTAGGCTGGTAAGGATTGGACGAGTGGGTGACTGAATGGAGGCTGCTTCACTCATCTAATCACCCACTTATCCAATCATTCAATCTATTTCCCGAGCTAGGTACTTTTCGCGGGCTTCGGCTAGTAGGCGCAGGATGGTGGCGCGCTTGCGGAGCAATCCTTCCATCAGAGGGCGCTGCTGCCGGAAAAGCCGCAGGGCCCGCACTCGCCGCACCCGGCCGGCCAGCTGGTTCCAATAGCTCAGCGCGTAGAAGCCAGTCAGAGGCAAGCTCAAGGCGTACAGCGCAGTCCAGCGCCAATCCTGGGTGAAATGGTGTACCAGCGCAATTTGCAGCGCGTAGCCGATACTGAACGTCAGCATGCCCACCACCATCATGATGGGCGCCACAAACTCCACTTCCTTGGTAGCCAGCCGGGCCGCTACCGAGGGCAGCTTATAGGGCAGATAATTGTTCACGGCGCCGTATAGATACACCGGCAAACCCAGCACCAGTTTCACGCCGGACCGCAACGCCCGCTCGCCCCGCGTCCGGCCCCGCCGGTCCGACTCCAGGGCTTCATCGGTGAGGCCCAGCCGTTTCAGCTCTCCTAAGTAGGAAGTCAGGTGGGCGCGGGCTTCGGTGAGGCGGCCGGGGTCATGCTGGTCGAAGTAGGCTACGGCTTGCAGCAGCGTGCGGCTAAGCTGGAAGTTGTCGTAGAGCGTGCGCGGGTCGTCTTCGATGAGGTGGCCGGTGAAAGTGCGCTCCAACTGCTGCACCAACTCGTCTTCGGCCGCGTCGCGCGTGATGACGAGGCGCTGCTCCAAGTGCCGGCGGATGTCCTCAGTGAGCTGGTCGGCGGCGGCTAGCGGGTCTTGGCGGTAGGCATCGGCGTAGTCGGCCACCCGGATGGGCGGGGCCACGTTGATGAACACATCGGAGCGGAAATGCTGCGGATCGAAGTAATTGATACCCAACGGCAACACCCGCAAACCCAGCTTGAAATCGTGGCGCGCCTCGGCCCCCAGCGCAATGCGGGCCGCGCCGGTTTTCAGGGGCCGCAGCCGCCGCTCGCTCACGCTGGTACCCTCCGGAAAAATCATGATGGTCCCGCGCTTGTCCAGATAGTCGTAGCACTTGCCGAACGTAGCCTCATTCTGAGCGGCTAGCTGCTCAGGCGTGACGGCTACCCCGCCGGTTTCCACGTCCTGACGGCGGTAGATAGGAATGGAGTTGCCGGACGTAAAAATGGCCCGCGAAATCGGGTTCTTGAAAAACGTACTCTTCGCCAGAAACGCAATGGATTCGCGCCGGTTGGCCGCCACCACCAGCGGGTCCATGAGGGTATTGGGGTGGTTGCTCACCATGAGCAGCGGCCCTGGGGTTTGCAGCCGGTCCCGGTGCCGGATTTCCAGACGGCGAAAAAACACGCGCAGGGCAACCTGCACGAGGGGCTTCATGACGGTATAGAAGAGCATAGCCCGTAAGTACGGCGTAACTCAGCAGATGGCCAAGTTGCCGGGGCCGCTGGCTACCTACAAGATTACCGCCTTCTATAGCTGAAACCGGTAGCGGGCCTGCACCCCCACAAAGCTGGCGCGGGTGGCAATCAGCACATCCTTAACTATAGGGTCGATGGTTTGTCCCTGCTGCCAAGTCGTGTTTTGTAGCCGGTAGTGTCGTAAATCACTTAGCCCGATGCTGGCAATGGCCTGAAGCGCCACATGATGGCGGCTGCTCAGGGCCCACTCACGCCCTGCTCCTAGCCGTACCCCTACCCGATACGACTTGCCATTTATTATCGTACCTGATACGGAAGTACCGGGCCCAACCATATTGCTGCTTTCAATCCCGAAACTCGTAATGCCTCCACCCCCAGCATGCAGCATATCGAAACCCGAATCAGTGAACCAGACGTGCCCTACTTGCCCCGTTGCGTACTGCCGCCTAAGCACCAGAGCGTATTCAGTGGCATACTGTGAAAACCGCATGGTACTCCCCCTGTGCGCTTGAAAGCTGACCCCATATGCGTCTATGCCTACCGTAGCCTGCACAGCATAGCGCGGCGAAAGTCCCACAGCAGCGCCAACCATGAAGCCGGAGTAGAGGTGCGGTACCAGGCCTAGCCCGAAACCAGCTGGCTTGGCCTCCACAAACCGGGCCTTTGTAAGATACATCTGCCCGCCAGCCACCACCGAAAACGACCGTTGCGCAACGGCACTGCCAGATACTAGCACAAGGGCAGCGCCCACCAATAACTTCCGTTTATTCCACATACAGCAACAGGTTTGATAAGCTAATTTGATAGTTCACTACATCGGGCACCTGCTCCTTACAGGAGCACCTACAACAACGAATATATCTGGCGTAAGGTGTTCATAATTAACGGGAAGGGCAAGCAGAAATAATAATTCTGCTTGCCCTTCCCGTTATAGTTCCTGTCAATATCTGTCGTTACTTCCGGCTACGAGTTCATCACCTTGTTCTGGCGGTTGATGGACTCCAAGTGCACGGCTTCGAGGTAGGTGTGCACGAACTCCGGCGAAAGGCCTAGCTTCTCGCCCTGGCGCAGGCTCCGGTCCAGGATTTCGCTGTAGCGGTTGGTTTGCAGGATGGTGATGTCGTTGTCTTTCTTGTACTGCCCGATTTGCTGCGCCACGCCCATGCGGCGGCCAATCAGCTGCATGATTTCATTGTCGAGTTGGTTGATTTGCTCCCGCAGGCCGGCCAGCGCCGTCTGGAATTCGCGCTGGTTGGTAGGCTCGTGGCGCCAAGTCAGGCCCTCCAGCATCGTTTTGAGGGCGGCAGCCGTTACCTGCTGCTTGGCGTCGCTCCAGGCGTTGTCCGGGTCGGGGTGCGACTCCAGCATCAGCCCGTCGAAGTCCAGGTCGATGGCCTGCTGGGCCACGGCGGCGAGGGTGTCGCGGCGGCCGCAGATGTGGCTCGGGTCGCAGATGATGGGCAGGTCGGGCATCCGGCGCTTCATTTCAATGGGCAGGTGCCACATGGGGGCGTTGCGGAAGTCGGTGTTGCCGTAGCTAGCGAAGCCCCGGTGAATCAGGCCCAGGTCGGTGAGGCCCGCTTTGGCTAGCCGCTCCACGGCGCCAATCCACAGCTCCAGTTCGGGGTGAATGGGGTTCTTCACCAGCACCGGAATATCTACCCCGCGCAGGGCATTAGCTATTTCCTGCACCGAGAACGGGTTACCAGTGGTGCGGGCACCTACCCACAGCACGTCTACCTCGAAAGCCAGACAGTCTTCGACGTGTTTGGCGGTGGCAACTTCCACGGCTACCGGCAAGCCGGTTATTTCCTTGGCTTTGCGCAGCCACGGCAGCCCCTTTGTCCCAATACCCTCGAACATGCCCGGCTTGGTGCGGGGCTTCCAGATGCCGGCGCGCAGCATATCCACGCGGCCGGTAGCGGCCAGCTCAGTGGCGGATTGAAGCATTTGCTCTTCCGTTTCGGCGCTGCACGGGCCAGAAATCAGGAGGGCTTTCTTGTGGATGTTGGCCGTTTTCGGGGCAAGTTCAGTCTGGTTCATATGATGGGTTGGTAAGGTTTCGAAGTGGTGAGTGTAGCACGGGCTACAGTTGTGCTAGGAAATGATTTTACGGATGTGGTTGGCTTGTTCGATAGAGCGGCGCAGGCCGTCGTAATCTTCCTCGGCCAGTAGGCGGCGCAGTTCCTGGAGCTGCCGCAGGTGCTCGTCTAGTACATCGAGGACGTTGGTGCGGTTCTGGCGGAAGATGGGCACCCACATGGCCGGCGAGCTTTTGGCCAGCCGCACCGTCGATTCGAAGCCGCCGCTGGCCAAGTCGAAGATACGCTGCTCTTCTTTCTCTTTCTCCAACACTGTGAGAGCCAGCGCAAACGAGGTGATGTGCGAAATGTGCGACACATACGCAGCGTGCAAATCGTGGTCGGCGGCATCGAGGTAGAGTAGGCGCATGGGCAGAGCCCGGAACAGCGTTTCCACGGTCTGCACGGCGTCGGGGTCGGAACGGTGAGCGTCGCACACCACCAGCGTCTTGCCGGCAAACAGGTGTTGCACCGCCGCCTCCGGGCCCGAGTACTCGGTACCCGCCATCGGGTGGATGGCCACGAACCGACCCCGGTTTGGGTGGTCGGCTACGGCGGCTAGCAGCTTCTCCTTGGTGGAGCCCACATCTACCACCACCTGGCGGCCGGTGGCCGCATCGAGCACCAGCGGCAGCACGGTCAGCATGGCGTCCATGGGTACGGCTACTATTACTAAGTCGGCGGCAGCTACGGCCACCTCCAGGTTGGTTTCGATTTTATCAACCAGCCCCAGTTCCAGCGCCCGGTGGGCGTTTTCCAGGTTGGCCTCCATCCCGATAAAGCGAGTGGCCAAGCCCTGCTGCCGCAAGCTGAGCGCCAGGGAGCCACCAATCAGCCCGATTCCAATTACAACTACTGTGTTCATGGCAAGTAACACTTATTCAAAAAGATAGACCGTCATGCAGAGCGCAGCGAAGCATCTCGCGTGCTGACGTTGGGTTACTATTCCTGCGTCAGCACGCGAGATAGTTCGCTGCGCTCTGCATGACGTGCTTTTGAACTAGACACAATTCGTTCCATGGCTTTGCGCAGCAACGCTTCCGGTTGGCACAAGCTCACGCGGATGTAATTGTTGCCGTTGCTGCCGAAGATGCCACCGGGCGTAATGAACACGCGGGCATCGTGGAGCAATTCGTCGCTCAAGGCGTAGCCATCGGCGTACCCGGCGGGCACGGCGGCCCACACGAACAGGCCGGTTTGGCTGGGGTCAGGCTGGCAGCCCAGGGCGTGCAGCAGCTCGAATACCACAGCGCGGCGGGCCTGATAAATGGCGTTCAGCTCCGCGAACCACTCGGGGCCGAGGGCCAGCGCCGCCACGGCGGCCTGCTGCACCGGCAAGTACATCCCTGAATCCATATTGCTTTTGAAGCGCAGCACTTCCTTCAGCCAATCGGCGCGGCCGGCCAGCAGCCCCACGCGCCACCCGGCCATGTTGTGCGACTTGCTGAGCGAGTTCAGCTCCAAGGACACTTCCCGCGCCCCCGGCACCGAGAGTAGGCTGGTGGGGTTGTCGTTGAGGATGAAGCTGTACGGGTTGTCGTGAACCAGCATAATCTGGTGCTCTTGCGCAAACTGCACCAGCCGGGTCAGGAACGCCACATCGGCACGGGTGCCAGTGGGCATGTGCGGGTAATTGACCAGCATCATCTTCACGCCGCTCAAATCCGATTCGGCCAAGGCTTCCAGGTCGGGTAGCCAGCCGCCGGCTTCGGTCAGGTCGTACTCCCGGATGGTGGCCCCGCAGATTTCGGCTACGGCGCGGTAGGTGGGGTAGCCGGGGTTGGGGATGAGCACCGTGTCGCCGGCTTCCAGAAACGTCATGCCAATGTGCATCAAGCCTTCCTTCGAGCCCAGCAGCGGCAGCACTTCCGTGGCGGGGTCCAGGGCTACACCATAGGCGCGGCCGTACCACTCCGCAATAGCCGCCCGTAAAGCCGGCGTGCCCTGGTAGCTCTGGTAGCCGTGCGCGGAAGGCAGGGCGGCCGAGGCCGTGAGGGCGGCCGTTACGGTGGGGTGCGGCGGCAAATCGGGGCTCCCGATACCCAGGCTGATGATGTCGGCGCCCGCCTGGTTGAGCGCGGCAATTTCACGCAGCTTCTGCGAGAAGTAGTATTCGCCAGTGTTGGCTAAGCGCTGAGCAGTGGAGACTTGCATGGGTTGCTGGCTGGTTGTTGACTTGTTGGTTGTTTGTTGCTGATAGGTGGCGGATGATTGTCAATAACAATTGACAATCATCCGCCACCTATCAGTAATACTCGCCGCGTTGATAGGCCCCTAGTACTTGCAGGTCGTCGGTGAGCAGGGTGAGTTCTTGCAGCAGCGCCGGGAGTTGGGCGGCTTCCTCGAACTCGACGTCGGCGTGGAAGTAGTACTGCCAGGTGCGGCCCGGCCGGGGGCACGACTGGAGCTTGGAGAGGTTGAAGCCGTGGCCGGCAATGCAGGTCAGCACCCGGGCCAGGCTGCCGCGCTGGTGGTCGGTGTGGAAATACAGCGAGGCTTTGTTGGCCGGGCTGGTAGGCCGCTCGGGGTCCTGGCGTTCCAGCACCAAGAAGCGAGTGTAGTTTTCGGGGTCGGCGTGAATGTTGGGGGCCAGCACTTCCAGGCCGTAGAGCCGGGCCGCGGCCTCACCGGCTACGGCGGCTATGCCCAAGCTGGTCCGTTCGCGCAGGTGCCGGGCGCTGAGGGCCGTATCCACTGTTTCCACCAATTGCCAAGGGTGCAGGGCCAGAAAATCAGCGCATTGCAGCAGCGCCACCGGGTGCGAATGCACTTCCCGGATATCGGCCAGGGCTTGGCCTGGCAAGGCCAGTAGGTGCTGCCGGATGTGCAGGTACACTTCGCCGGTTACCTGCACGGCCGAGCGCTGGAGCAGGCTGTAGTTGGGCAGGATGCTGCCGGCAATGGAATTCTCGATGGCCATCAACCCGGCTTCGGCCGCGCCGCTGGTTACCTGCCGCACCACTTCCCCAAACGTCGCGCAGGGCACAATTTCGGGTTCGGCACCGAAGTAGTGGCGGGCGGCTAGCTCGTGGAAGCTGCCCGCGTATCCCTGAATGGCAATGGCGGAAGGAGAAAGTGGCATTAGAAGAAACTGGTAATGAGGTGACAGGAAAGCAACTGAGCAATAAAAAAGGCCTCCGGTGTGCGGGGGCCTGGGTTTGCGGGGGTGCGGAGTGGTAGGTCAGCAGCGGCAAAAACAGGCCCGGTTCTTTTGATAAAAGAACAGGTAATAGAAAAAGGTAAAGAAGAAGCTGAACTGGTGCATGAAAGCAAAGACGTAAAAAAAGCGCCTCTCGGGGTCGAGAGGCGCTGGAGTTTTCAGGTTGAAAAGGCTACACGGCGGCTACTCGACTACGCGGAGGCGTAGAAGTAATAAAAGCCAAAAAAGTAGCGGTTCTGGTGCATGTGTTAGTGCCTTAGCGTTGGCAAGGTGGAGAAAGATTTTCGGAAAGTCAATTATATCAAGCATAAATCCCTGAACTGGTACTCCCCTTTGCGCCGTATATAGTGCTACCTATGCTACACCGCTCCCTTCTGTTTCTGCTCCTGCCACTGAGTTTGGCGCTGCCTGCCCTGGCCCAAACTAAACCAGCCGCCACCAAACCCGCCACCACTGCCCCTGCCCCGAGCAAGCCCAAAACGGCTAAGCCCGCCGTCAAGAAAACCACCTCTCCTAAACCTGTTACCAAAGCCCCTACTGAAGCTGAAGTGCTGACGCAAGCGTCGGAACTTATGCTGGACCGCAAGTACGAGTCGGCTTTTAAACTGCTCAACAAGTTCGACCCCAAGCACCGTCGGCCCACCATTGCGCTTAAGCAAACCGAGCTGGCACTGAACTACTACCTCCGTAGCCGGGAGCTGGAAGGGTTCGGGTTCCGCGACTTGGCCCCGCTGGAACGCCTTGATTCGTTGCGCGTCAAGTACACGCGGGCGGCCATTCCCTACCCGTTTGCAGTGGAGCCGATTCTGCTGAACCTGAAAAAGCGCTACCCCACCAACTACAAGCTCGACCGCGCCCTGGGCGACTATTATTACCAGGTGTTACAGTGCGAATGCGCCGAAGCCGAGAAGTCGCCCAAGGCGCTGATGGCGCTGATTAGCCGCTATTACACCTCGGCGCACAAGCACGGCCTCGGCGACTATCTTTCTTACTACGCCTTCGGTTTCGTGCGCATGAGCCAGGGCCGTTTCACTGAAAGCGTGCCGCTGTTCAAACGCTCGATTGAGCTGCGCGGCAATTATCCACTGGCCCATTTCAACCTCGCCTACAGCTACAACGAACTCAAGAAACTACCCGAGGCCCGGGAGGAAATACGCACGGCCGCCAAGCTGTTTGCCGAGGAGAACTCGCCTCTGAAAGAAGATGCTGAATTCATGGCCGAAGACATCGAGCGGCGCTTGGCCACTACCACGCCACCCACCAAAGAAGACAGTGCGGAGAAGAAAAAATAAGGTCTGAGTTGAGCAGTAGCGGCTGTTCAACTCAGACCTTATTTTCCATCTGGCGGTTTCAGCAGCTAGGTGGTACCGTACCAGCCAGCCGCTACGCCCTTATTGCTTTACTATCTGCATGGGCAGCGGGCTTTGGGCACCGGTGAAAGGCAACCCTAGTAGCCGCGCCGTAATCGGCGCCACATCTTGCAAGGCCATTTGCGGCACCACTTCGCCCGCCTTGAAACCAGCACCGAAACCGATAAAGCCGGTTTGAATCTGCGCGAAATCGGGGAAGAAGCCGTGGGTACCGCCTTTACCGGGCCGCACCACCGCGCCTTCGCGGCTGCCGTTCATTGATACGCCGGGCACCGGTGCCAAGGCCAGCGCCACGTTCGGGTCGGCGCCTACTCGGTCTAGCTCGGCGCGCTCCACCACTCGGAACAGCTTGCGCTGCTCGGCGGGGGCAGCGGCCAACAGCTGGCGGACTTGCTCCAGGGTTTTCTTGTCGTTCTTGTTTTTCAGCATCAGGAAAGCGGCCGCGCCCGAGGTGTGGAACTGCGCTTTCCACTCGCCTTTGTTGGCGCCATACAGGCCGTTTTGGGCCAGCCACACGTTGGGTGCCAGCGTGGTATTGATATCCACGAAGCCGTGGTCACCGGTAACTATCACGGCCGTTTCTTTATCAATACCGGCCTTGGCCAGGGCCTCCACGATGTTGCCCACCACCCAGTCGGCGGTGGCTAGGGCGCGGCGCACATGTTCCCCGTCGCGGCCGTCTTGGTGCTCGGCGTGGTCTACCCCGAATACGTGCAGAGTGAGTAGGGCGGGCTTGTAGGTGGTCAGGATATAAGCGGCCATGCGGCTGCCGTTTTCGTCGCCGCTCACGTAGTCGCTGCTCATGTCGCGGGCCGTGAGTTTGCCGGTGGCGTTCAGTTCGATTTCCTCCAGCAGGCCCTTGGGCATGGTTTGCTGGCGTACCGGCGTGAACCGGTCCACGTTCTTATCGAGCGACCAATATTCGGGCACGTTGTAGTCAATCGGCGCGCCCACCGATACGGGCCACATTACGGAGGCCGATTTCAGGCCGGCTTTGTGCACGGCGTCCCAGAGGGTTTCGGTTTTGATGAGATTTTCCTCCCAGTACCAGCGGCCGGTAGCGCCATCGGGCTCGAAGGGCGAGTTGTAGTAGATGCCGTGTTGGGCCGGCGCCACGCCCGTAATGAGCGTGGTGTGCGACGGATACGTAACGCTCGGAAACACGCCCCGCACGCCATCGGCCGAAGTGCCCTGCGCGGCCATGCGCTGCAAGTTGGGCGTTGGCCACTTGGCTTCGCGGTAGAAATCGGGCCGGAACCCGTCGATGCTAATCAGCACTACGTGCTTAGCGGCCTGACCAAACGAGGTCAGTGCAAGTCCAAAACTCAACCCTACGGTGGCAATAAACGACTTCATACAAGAGAAGAAAAAGGTAACGAATGCTTAGAAAGAATAGCGGGCGCCCAGCTGCAATTGGTAAGGTGTGCCGCCCTGGTTGATGACGCCCACGTTTTCGTTGACGCGGTAGGTGTAGCGGCGCGTCGTTTGGTTGAAGCCCGTCACCGACAGCAGGTTCTGGTTGGGCAGATTGTAATTCACGCCCCAGTCCTTGTTGAGCAGGTTGGCGAAGTTGAAGGCGTCCACGCTGAAGGTGAGGCCCTGGGTTTTAAACAGTTTGAAGGTTTTTTGCAGGCGCACATCAAACGTACCGGCAAAGGGGTTGACGCCGCCGTTGCGGTCGGCAATGGTGCCGAGGCTGCGGCGGATGTAGTCTTTGGCGCGGTTGTCGGGGTTGTCGAGCACCTTCTGCATGGAGGCCGCCACGGCCGGGTTGGTTTCCGGGTTGCTAGGGTCGAACACGAAGGCCAGGTCGTTGTCGGTTCCGGGGCCGCCCACGAAGTCGCCATTGATATCGGCATCCACGAGCAGCGAGTAGCGGCTACCCCCGAGGCCGGTAAACCGGGCGCTCAGCGCGAAACCTTTCACGGTAGGCGAGGAGCCGAAGAACACCACTTTGTGCCGGAACTGGTTGTCGGAGTAGTTGATTTCGCTCAGGCTGCGCGGGTCCGACTTGATGGGCCGGAACGTGGACGTATTGGCCACGTTACCATTGTAGGACGTGTTGTCGCGCGTGTCGTTGAGGGTGTAGCTGGCGTTGAAATACCCGTCGCGGAAGTAGCGCACCTCGGCATCCACCACCATAGCCGCCTGCCGCACTTTGGCGCCGTTGGTGAACTCCAGGGTGCGGCCCACCGCCTGCGTTTTGCGGCCCAGCACGTTGTTGGTAATGCCCGCCGCCGTGATGGTATTGGCGGGCACGAACACGCCCCGGTTGGCTTCGTTATCAAGCGTGAAGTAGGGCTGGTCTACCAGGTTACGGTCCAGGTACACGTAGTTGTCGCGGGTAGAGGAGTACATAAGGTTCACGCCCACCCGCAGCCAGCTGTTCACAATGCGGTTCACGCTCAGGTTGGCCTTGTAGATGTTGGGCACCTGCAAGTTCTCGTCGTTCAGGTTGATGGTTGATACGTACGGCACGCCGGGCAGCAAACCGGGGGCCGTATTTGGGTCGGCGCGGTAGGCAATGAAGTCGGGGCGCGGTACCGGATTCTCGCCCGTTGCTGGCCGCGTCACGTCAATGGAGGCCACCTTGGTGCCGCTGTTCTGGATGTTGTTGACCTGTGCGTAGTTGATGGGGTTGGCCGAGAAAATACCGCCGCCCAGCCGCACGATACTTTTTCGTTCGCCTTTCACGTCCCAGGTTAGCTGCGCGCGGGGCTGAAAGTTGTTCCAGTCGGTGGGGTTGTTGTTGGTGCGCAAGCCCAAGGCTTCTTTCACCACGGGGTTGTAGGCACCCGCCGTCAGGTAGCTGGTCATGTCCCAGCGCAAGCCCACAATGGCTTCCACGTTGGTCATGGGATTGTACTGCGCCTGCCCAAACAACGAGGTATTCAACACATACTGCTGCACCGACGGCACGCCTTGCAGTGGCACCTCACGGGCGTAGCGGGTCGGGTTCAGGTCGTCGAATTCCTGCACGCTGTTGAACACGAAGCGCCCGTTTTGCTCGCTGGAAATGTAGGTATCCAGGTAAGTCAGGGTGTTGTCGGTGCCGAAGGTGAAGTTGTAGCGGCCCTTGGTTAGGTAGGTGGTGTTGACCAACTGCACCTGGTTTTCCAGGTTGTTTTCGGGCGTGAAGCGCTGGCCCCCGAGCTGCACCGAGGTGCTGCCCTGCCGGCCGTTGGGCAGGCGCGAACGAACCGTCACAATGGCCCGCGGAATATTGGCGCTTGGCAGCTGGTCGTTGGGCGTGTAGTCGCGCTTCACGGTTTGGTACTGCACTTTCAATTCGTTGAGCAGGTTCGGGCTGAACTGGGTACGCAACGAAGCCAACGTGCTGTTTTCGCGCGACTTGAAGTTGCCGTACACCTCGTACAGGTTGATGGCCGAGTTGTCGTCGGTGCTGTTGGGGTTGTCGTAGTCGCTGTAGTTGTTGCGCAGCGTCAGGCGGTTCCGGTCGTTGATCTGCCAGTCGAGGCGCGCGAAAAACGTGTTGTTCACCGTCTTGCGCCCGAACTCGCCCGTTTGCCGGGCCTCACTCAGGCCGTACTTGGTGCGGGCAATAGTAAGCACCGTATCCAGCGCGCCCTTGCTGATACCTAAGGCATTGGCATCGGCATCCGACTTGATATCGGCAATGAAAAACGGCGCTGACTGGTCTTGCCGGTCTAGTGCCGTGAAGAAGTGCAGCTTGTCTTTGATGATGGGCCCCGCGAGGCTGAAACCGTACTGGTTGGTGGTGAAATTCTGGGTGCGGCGGTTGCCCCGGATGTCGTAGGGGCTGGCCAGAAAATCGGCGCGGTAGTAGTCGAAAATCGAGCCCGTAAGCGTGTTGGTGCCCGACTTGGTCACGGCGCTGATGGTGCCGCCGCCCTGCCGGCCCTGGGTCACGTCGTACACGTTGGTGGCCACCTCAAATTCGCGGATGGCTTCCAGGGAAAGCGAGTACGGCCCGTTACCTACTGCCCCCGACGTGAGGTTGTTGCGGGCACTCACCCCATCAATCAGGTAGTTAGTAGACGAGGCCAACTGACCGCCCACGCTGCCGCCGTTGGTGGTAGGCGCTAGCGAGGCCAGGTTAGCAAAGCTGCGGTTGAGCACCGGAATCTGCCGGATGGTTTGGTCGGTGATGGCCGTGCTGCTGCCCAGCCGGTCGATGCGGCTGTTGAGGGCATTGCCGCGCACCACCACTTCCTGTAAGCCTACGGCGGCAGGCTGCATCATGAAATCCACGGCTAGCTGGTCGCCTAGGTTCAGGGCCAATTCGTTTTTCACTTGGTTGGTCGAGCCGATGTAGCTGGCCCGCACGGTGTAGGGCTTGCCTAGTGGGAGTTGCCGTAGGAAGTAGCGGCCTTCACCGTTGGTAACGGTAGTGGTCTGGAAGCCAGTGGCTTCATTGCGGACGATGATGGTAACGCCGGGCAGCGTCACGCCTTTTTCGTCCACCACGCGCCCAGCAATGGAGGCGTCGGTGGACTGGCCGAAACCTGAAGCGGCATTCAGCAGAGCTACTGAAACAATAGTAGGGAAGAGAGGAAAAGCTTTGCGCATAGCGACGGGCTAGAATGAGGCCGCAAAGGTTCTAGCCGACGGTAAAGCCAATGTTACTGCTGCAAGATGCTGCTGTTATGGTTTTGCCTAGATGCAGCTGTATTTTTCACAGTAACACAATATAAGGCGTGCAGCTAATGCAGATCGGCTTGTTCTTGCATCTACCTGCTGCCACAGTTTATCAAGCGGCCGGCGAGCTTTTTATCGCAACCGAAATGGTTGCCGGAATCTTCTGCACCGGCTAATGTCTGAACTGGTCGTATGAGGCCCGGTAAAAGTTTGGCACGGTTTTGTAATTACCCCTTACAACACCGGCTGCCCCACGCTGCGCAACGTGGCCCGGCCCCCAACCTCAACACTCTTTCAGCTATGAATACGAAGCGACTTTTCGGCCGCCTGGCTGCGGCTACCCTTTTGTTTTCCGGTTTTTCGCTGGCTGCCGAAGCCCAAGTCCAGACCCACCGCGTACCGGCCTACAGCGGCCGGCCCCAGGCCCGCCCCGTGTATTCCACCCGGTCTACTGGCACGGCCCTAACGCCCAAAATAGGTATCCGGGCCGGCGTGAACGTGTCGGACTGGTCGGGGGATGCGGTGCAGAGCGTGATGGACGTGGCCAGCTTCGCCAACGGCGCCGTGACCAAGGAGATGAAGCCTGGTTTCCACGTGGGCATGTACGCCACGCTGCCAATCAGCGCTGGTTTCGCCATCGAGCCCGGCATCAGCTACTCTGAGAAAGGCGCGAAACTACAGGGCACCGTACCATTTCCGGCCCTCGACTTCCTGAATGCCCGCGTAACGGCCACCTCGCGCATGGCTTATATTGATGTGCCGGTGCTGGCCAAGGCCTACCTCACGCCCGGCTTCTACCTCTATGCCGGCCCGCAGGTATCGTTCCTGGTGAGCAACAAGGCCCGCGTGGAAGCGGGTGCCCTGGGCTTCTCGGCTTACAAGCAGGATTTTGATGTCAAAGACCAGTTCCGCACCGTCGATTTTGGCGTGGTAGGCGGCCTGGGCTACCAGTTCGACAGCGGCTTCGGCCTCAGCGCCGGCTACGATTACGGCCTGTCGTCATTAGATAAAAACAACCGTTTCGATGCGCAAAACCGCGTCATCAAGGCCTCATTGAACTACTCGTTCTAAGCGCCCTGCACTTTTCGTTTAGTGTAAACCAAGAAAGCCCCACCGACTTCGGTGGGGCCTTCTTTTTTAATACCAAAGGTCAGGCCGGGTACAACGGGCACTGTGCACCCGGCGGTCTGCAACCCGCCGGAATTCCCGCCGCAATAGGTGAGTGAAGCCCCAGCCCGACCAACTATCTAACCCTCTCTTAACGAGAGTCATATGCACCCACCGAAGGTTGCAAGCCCTCTGCTGCTTTCATCAACCGCACTAGCTCGGCCCGGTACCCTTCTGGGTCTTTGCCGCGGGCTCCCTCGGCCAACTTCGCCGTAGCCGCCCAAGTGGCGTCGCCCCGATACTCGGACGCGCGCAACAACATGCCAAATTGGGCCACGGCAGCTGCAAAACGGAGATTTTCAGAAGCGCGCTCCAACGGAGCCACAGGGCCGCGCAAGGTGCGCTCAAACAGTTTGCTGGTGTTGCCCTGGGGCTCTTTGTAGCGCAGCTTTACGGTCATCAAGTCGGCGGAGGCCGGCGCTGGCTTCTCGCTAGCACCCGCTTGGTATTTCAGCTTGTCGATGGCGGCGGGGGCGCCTACGGGCACCACTTCGTAAAGGGCCGTCACGGTGTGGCCGGCGCCCATTTCGCCGGCGTCTTTGCGGTCATTGTTGAAGTCTTCGGCGGCCAGGGTGCGGTTTTCGTAGCCGATGAGGCGGTACTCGCGCACCCGCGCCGGGTTGAACTCCACTTGCAGCTTCACGTCTTTGGCCAGCGTGAAGAGGGTGCCGCCGAACTGCCGCACCAGCACCCGCCGGGCCTCATCGAGGTTGTCGAGGTAGGCGTAATTGCCGTTGCCTTTGTCGGCCAGCAGCTCCATTTTCTTGTCCTGATAATTGCCTTGGCCCACGCCTAGCACCGTCAGGAACACCCCCGATTCCCGTTCCTGCACAATCAGGTGTTCCATGGCATCGTCGCTTTGCTCACCCACGTTGAAGTCGCCGTCGGTGGCCAGAATCACGCGGTTGTTGCCGTCTTTCTGAAAATTGTCGCGCGCCACTTGGTAGGCCAGGCGCAACCCAGCGCCGCCGGCCGTGGAGCCCCCAGCCTGTAGGTTATCAATGGCCCGCAGAATCTCGCTGCGCTTGTTGCCGGCAGTGGGCGGCAGTACCAGCCCGGCCGCGCCGGCATACACCACCAGCGCCACCTTATCCTGCGGGCGCAACTCCTTCACCAGCAACCGCAAAGCAGCCTGCACCAGCGGCAGCCGGTCGTCGCCCATCATCGAGCCCGACACGTCCACGAGGAATACTAAGTTGGCGGGCGGCAGCTTGTCGGTGGCTACGATTTTGCCTTGTAAGCCCACGTGCACCAACTGGTGGGTTGGGTTCCAGGGGCAAGCGGCTAGTTCCGTGGTGACAGAAAACGGCTCGGGGCCGGTGGGCTGCGGGTAGTCGTACTGAAAGTAATTCAGCATTTCCTCGATGCGCACGGCATCGGGTGGCGGGAGCTGGCCCTGGTTGAGGAAGCGGCGCACGTTGGAGTAGCTGGTCGCATCCACATCAATACTGAAGGTGCTCAGCGGGTCTTTGGTGGTGCTCCGAAACCCACCTTCCTGGGTGTGCGCATAGGTTTCGCCGGCACTAGGAGCAGGGCGTGGAGCAGCAACGTACCCGGCGCCCGACCACCCCCCGGGTTTTCTTTTGCGGGCGGGTGCTGCGTAGCCTCGGTCATTACCCTGAGCTGTGATTTGCACACCGGCTGCTTTTCCAGCCAATGCACCACCAACTACTACCTCGTTCAGTGTTCTGGAGTCGGGTTGCAGTGCAACATTCAGCACTTGGTAGTCCTTGCTGACTGTATGCTCTTGCGTCACATAGCCTACATAACTGATAATCAGCACCCGATGACCGGCAGGCATCACCACCCGATACCCACCATCAGGAGCAGTAGAAACCCCGGTAGTAGTGCCTTTCACCAGCACCGTTACGCCCGGAAGTCCCTGTCCAGTAGAACGGTCGGTGATGCGCCCGCGCACCGTGAGCGTGTCGGGGGTGGGAACGGGGCGGAGGGTAGCGGCTTGCGCGGTGGGGCGGCTAGTGGTAGCAGCTCCGATGGCCAGGCTACCGGCGGCTACCAAAAGCGGCAGAAGCAGAAAGTTTTTCATAACAGGCAGGGGTTAGTGAACCGGATACCTGTTTGATGCGCACGCCTTCCGGATTCCACACCGCTTGGAAAAACTTTTTACGGACCCGCAAACAGCCACCGGCCGGAGTCAGTTGCCGCCACCGAGTTGGGCGCTTACAAGCAGCTTGGCAGTTCCGGACGGTGCGTGTACCTTTGAACCTATGGAAACGCAAGCCCCGACCCTCGCCCAAGACACCGCCATCTTCGACCTGATTCAGCGCGAAAAAGAGCGGCAAACGCACGGTATTGAACTGATTGCCTCTGAAAACTACGTTTCGGAGCAAGTGATGCGGGCGCAGGGCTCCATCCTGACCAACAAATACGCCGAGGGCCTCCCCGGCAAGCGCTACTACGGTGGCTGCGAAATCGTGGACCAGATCGAGCAATTGGCCATCGACCGGGCCAAGGAACTATTTGGGGTGGAGTGGGTGAACGTGCAGCCGCACTCCGGTGCGCAGGCCAACGCCGCCGTTATGCTAGCCATCCTCAACCCCGGCGACAAAATTCTGGGCTTCGACCTCAGCCACGGTGGTCACCTTACCCACGGCTCGCCCGTCAACTTTTCGGGCAAGCTCTACAAGCCGTCGTTCTACGGTGTGGAGCCCGAAACCGGCCTCATCGATTGGGAGAAGGTGAAAGCCACCGCCCGCCAGGAGCAGCCCAAGCTCATCATCTGCGGCGCCTCGGCCTACTCCCGCGACTGGGACTACAAAGCCCTGCGCGAAGCTGCCGACGAGGTAGGCGCGTTGCTGCTAGCCGACATCTCGCACCCCAGTGGCCTGATTGCCAAAGGTTTGTTGAACAACCCGTTCGACCACTGCCACATCGTTACTACTACCACCCATAAGACGTTGCGCGGCCCGCGTGGCGGCCTCATCATGCTGGGCAAAGACTTTGAAAACCCCTTCGGGTTGAAGACCCCGAAAGGCGAGCTGCGCATGATGTCGGCGCTACTGGACTCGGGCGTATTCCCTGGCACCCAGGGTGGCCCACTCGAGCACGTTATCGGTGCAAAGGCCGTGGCATTTGGCGAGGCCCTGAGCGACTCCTACACCGAGTACACCCAGCAGGTAATCCGCAATGCCCAGGCGCTGGCCAAGGGCTTCACCGACCGGGGCTACCAAATTATTTCGGGCGGCACCGACAACCACTTGATGCTGATTGACTTGCGCAGCAAGGGCCTCAGCGGCAAGCTGGCCGAAAATACCCTCATCAAGGCCGACATCACCATCAACAAAAACATGGTGCCCTTCGATGACAAGTCGCCCTTCGTGACCAGCGGCATGCGCATTGGGTCGGCGGCCGTTACCACCCGTGGCCTGCGCGAAACCGATATGGCCCGCATCGTAGATCTGATTGACGATGTGCTGATGCACAACGACGACGACGCTTACCTGCTGCGCGTGCGCGGCCAGGTGAACGAGTGGATGCAGCAGTTTCCGCTCTTCGCTTAACCTTGTGATTTAGTGGCTTAGTGATTTAGTGAACGGAAAACCAGTGGAGCAGCATCCTGCCACCACTGGTTTTCGTTTGTTGTTCACCCGACCTCCTTCGCTAAGTCACCGAATCACTAAGTCACTAATTCATTCCCTCGTGGATCAACAACACCTTTCTTCCGGGCACCCCGTAACGGGACAGCACCCGGAAATGTCTTTTATCGACCATCTGGAGGCGTTGCGGTGGCATATCATCCGCTCGGCCATTGCCATTGTCGTCTTCACTACAGCCGCGTTTCTGGCCAAGGATTTCCTGTTTCACGACCTGATTCTGGGGCCTTCCCGGGGGGATTTCTGGACCTACCGCGCCTTTTGCAAGTTCGGGCAGTGGATTCACGCCGAGGGATTGTGCATTGGGGAACCCACCTTCGATTTGCAGAACCGCCAGATGAGCGGACAGCTGACTATGCACATCAGCTCGTCATTCGTGGTGGGGCTGGCGCTGGCGTTTCCGTACACATTCTGGGAAATCTGGCGCTTCATCAAGCCGGGGCTTTACCCACACGAGCAAGCCAACTCGCGCGGCGCGGTGTTTTTCGTGTCGGTGCTGTTCATCATCGGGTTGCTGTTCGGCTACTTTATTGCCGCGCCGCTCAGCATCAACTTCCTGGCTTCGTATCAACTGGATTCGACCATCGAAAACCAGATTGACTTGCAGAGCTACATCAGCACGCTGACTACCATGAGCTTGTCGTGCGCGGGCGTGTTCGAGCTACCCATGATTGTGTTCTTCCTGGCCAAAGCCGGTATTGTAACGCCCGAAATCATGCGCCTGTACCGCAAGCACGCCATTGTGGTCATTCTGGTTGTGGCAGCCATCATCACGCCCCCCGACATTTCAGCCCAGATTATCGTCACGATTCCGATTGTGCTGCTTTACGAGCTGAGTATCAACATTGCCCGTGTGGTAACGCGCAACCGCACCAAGCAGCTCAACGAACGGCTAGCTGAAAACGGCGGTGTTTCTTAGTCAGAAGCCAGGCAATGACATAAAAGGCGAGGCGTGTTCCTCGCCCTTTTGTTTTTCAGCCTTCTCATTTCACCCTCAAATTCTTTATTCCAATGACTGCCATTGCCATCGGTTCCGACCACGCCGGCTTCGAGTACAAGCAGATGCTGGCCCACTGGCTGCGCGACAACGGTTACGAGGTGCGCGACTTCGGCACCAACTCTCCCGATTCAGTGGACTACCCGGACTTTGTGCACCCACTGGCGGAGGCCATTACTAACGGCGAGCTAGAGCGGGGAATTCTGGTGTGCGGCTCGGCCAACGGCGTGTGCATCACAGCCAACAAGCACCGCGGTATTCGGGCGGCTATTGCCTGGGAGCCCGAGCTAGCTGAGCTGGCCCGCCAGCACAATGATGCCAACATCATGTGCGTGCCGGCGCGCTTTATAAGCGAGGAAAACGCCCGTGCCATCGTCAGCCAGTTCTTGAATACGGCCTTCGAAGGCGGCCGCCACCAAACCCGCGTAAGCAAGATTGATTGTTAATTGTTGAAGGGCTGCTTGTGAAATTGTTGATGACACTCTAAGTATTGTGCCTAACGATTCCACAAGCAGCCCTTCAACAATTAATTCTCATTTCAACTCATATACCCGCGGCGTAGCGGTGGGTTGGTAACGGCCGAAGATGGCGGGTACTTTGTATTGCAGTTCCACCCAGCGGTTGGTTTGGTCGATGACCATTGTGGGCGGTGCTTCTGATAGGTTGCGGGCGAGCCGATAGACGCCGGCATACTGACTCAAACGGCTAAAATCGGTCTGGGCCAGCCGCCAATCCAAGTAGGGCGTCCCGACGGAATTGTTGAGGTAGGGCCGCATATCATCCCCGAGCACCAGCAGGCGCTGTCCCTTCACGCTGGCATAGCGGGCACTAGGCTGCACGGCGTAGCGCGCCTCAGCGGGGAACCGCAACGGGTCTTCGAGGTGCAGCAGCTCACGGTAGCGCAGCCCGGCCACGCTCCCCAGCAGCACCAGAAACAGCACTTCTACCACCCACATGCGCGGGCCTTTCTGCCACAGAAACAAGCTAAAGTAAGTGATGGGCGGCAGCAGCAAACCAATCGAGCCGGGCGCTGTGCCGCGGCCAACGGCCATCATCAGCGCCGCCACTAGCAGCCACACCAACATCAGCTGCTGAAACTTCACTTGGAAAACCAGCCCCAGCGCGGTAGTGAACGAGCGGGCCAAGGCCAGCAGCAGCACTGCGCCCGGTAGTATCAACAGCTTCCATTGGAGCGGCAGCGGCAGCCCGTCGGCCCCCATTACTAGGCCGCTCAGTGTAGGCACCAGGTGCAGCTGCCGGAAAGCAGGCAGCGCGTCGCTGTACAGAAAGAAGGTAGCCACCACCGCATACGGAAATCCAAAGCCGCACAGCAGCAGCAAAAAGCTCCGAAATGAATTGGCGGCGAATACAATAACGGCAAACAAGCCTACCAGCAGAAACAGCGCCAGCGGCATGTAGCACAGCGCCGCCACGCCCACCAGAAACCCCGCCCGAAACAGCCGCCGGTTGTCGTAGCCCTCCCGCGAGGTGGGCAGCATAGCGCTGAGCCCCAGGATGATAAACGTGTGCCCCAGCAGCAGCGGCGACAAGGTATCGAGGTCGGTGGTGGCGCTGGCAAGCACCAGGTAAGTAAGAGCGGCCACGTATCCACGCTCGGGGTGCACGTCGGCGCGGTTGAGCACGAAATTGAGGCGCAGCGCCTGAATAAGCAGCAGCGCGAAAGCCAGCATCCGGTACAGCCACAGCGGGCGGGAAGCCACCAAATCCAGCGCAGCAAACAGCACGGCCGCCAGCGGAGCGGTGGCGTCGTACAGGTCGCGGTAGGGCAGCGCGCCGGCGTGCAGCCGCTCACCTACCAGCATGGCTCGCAACTCCGCCATGGTAAGCGGTACCCCTAGCCACAGTAACGGCAGGCGGACAGCCAACACCAGTAGCAGCAGCACAATCAGGCGCGTGGGCAGCGGACTTTTAAAAAATTGAAGCAAGTGAAGGCAGAAGTCTTAGAATCTTGAGGAAGCTTGGAAAGGCTAGGCCTTTGCTGGGTAAAGGTACGTTCAAGAGGGTAGTGGTTTCCAGTGGGCCAGTTGGCTCCAGCTGGACTTCATAGTTACCGGCCCAACTGTGAGTTGCAAAAAACCACCTACCCAAGACCCTAAGCCCCTAAGTTCCTATCTTTGTCAACTCTTATGGAAAGCAAACGACAGCAAAAAGTATCGAGCCTGTTACAGCAGGAACTGGCCACCGTGTTTCAGCGCGACCTGCCGCACCTGTTTCCGGGCCTCGCGCCGGGCATTGTGGGCGTACGTGTATCGCCCGACTTGGGGGTAGCCCGCGTGTACCTGAGCCAGTTGCTCATGCGTGAAGGCAGCGGCCAGGAAATGCTGGACATGGTGCACGACAATCAGAAACTCATCCGGCAGGCCTTGGCCAAGCGCGTCCGCCAGACCCTGCGTATCGTGCCGGACCTGGTGTTCTTCCTCGACGATTCGGCCGCGTATGCTGCCAAGATGGACGAAGTATTGGGCAAGCTCGATATTCCGGCCGCCGAGCCTGACACCGACGACCAGCCCGACGCTGAAGCGCCCAAACGCCCCCGGCTTTTCAAAGACGACAGTGAGTAAAGGTGAAGTTGTGGAAGTATGAAGTTGTGACCTTATGGGTACAACTATTCATTCTTCTTACTTTTCACAACTTCTCAACTTCACAAATTCACCAAACACCTTGCATTACGACCCGATAAAACGCTCTTTGGGCGAGGTCTTCAACCGCACTCCGCTGCTGCGGCGCCTGTTCTACCACCTGCTCGATTTGCTGTTATTGCGCACTTGGCACGTACACCGGGAATTGCGCCAATGGGCCAAGGGCCGCACCAACGAGCCAGTGAACATCTTGGATGCCGGCTCCGGCTACGGGCAGTACACTTACTGGCTGTCGGGATTGAGTGAGAAGTGGCACATTCTGGCCGTGGATGTGAAGGACGAGCAGATTGCCGACTCCAACAAGTTCTTCCGTGAAATCGGGCGGACCAACGTGCAGTTTGCAGTGCAGGACCTGGTGCTGTATCAGGAGCCTAACACCTTCGATATGGCGTTGTCGGTGGACGTAATGGAGCACATTCTAGAAGACGTGGAAGTATTCCGCAACGTGCACGCCTCGCTCAAGGACGGCGGCATGTTGCTTATCTCCACCCCCTCCGACCAAGGCGGCTCCGATGTGCATTCCGACGGTGAAACCAGCTTTATTGAGGAGCACGTACGCGACGGCTACAACATCCACGAGATTCAGCAGAAGCTACGCACCGCCGGCTTCGAGCGGATTGAGGCCCAGTACAGCTACGGTGAGCCAGGCCAGATTTCGTGGCGCCTGAGCATGAAGTACCCCATTCTGATGCTGGGCAAATCCAAGCTGTTCTTCATTTTGCTGCCGTTCTACTACTTGGTTACGTTCCCGTTCTGCCTGCTACTAAACTGGCTCGATGCCAACACCAAGCACGACTCCGGCACCGGCCTAATTGTGAAAGCCTGGAAGTAGACCTTTTTGCGCCCGGCGGCGTATCTTGTTTTGCTTCTTAGGCCTTCTTTTGGCTCTCTATACGTTCTAGTTATAGCAAACAGAATCGACTTTTAGGGGCTATTAGCAGGCTAGCAAGCGTGTTATTCTCTTACAATCAATTCGTTAAGCCCACCCCGCACGCCCCGCATGGACGTACCCCTGCTCATTGCCCGGCGTTATTTTCTCTCGAAGAAGAAGCGCAACATTATCAGCATCATTTCCAACATCTCCATGATTGGCGTGGCGGTGGGAACGATGGCGCTGGTCATTGTGCTATCGGTTTTCAACGGGCTTGAGGACCTCGTGCGCACGCTCTACGGCAAATCGGACCCCGATTTGCTGGTGACGGCCGTGCAGGGCAAGTCGTTCCCGGTGAACACGCTGATGCTGGACAACCTGCGCCGCCTGCAAGGCGTGGGGCTGCTGACCGAGGTGATTGAAGACAACGCTCTGCTGCAATACCACGACCGCCAGATGGTGGTGAAAATGAAGGGCGTGTCGGAAAACTACTACACTCAAAGCCGCATCGATTCGGCCATTGTGGAAGGCGACCATCGGTTGCTGCGCGGCGGCAATGAGCCGTATGCACTGCTGGGGGCTGGGGTGCAGCACGAGCTAAGCATTGCCCTCAATAATCGGTTCGCGCCGCTGCACTTGCTGTACCCGCGCAACACCGGCCGCAAAACGCTGTCGATGAATCCCGAAACGGCCTTCAATGAGCAAAGCATCCTAGCCGGCGGCGTGTTTCTGATTGAGCAGCACATGGACGACAGCTACGTTTTTGTGCCGCTGGAATTTGCCCAAAGTCTGCTCAGCTACGGCAACCGCCGCACCGCGCTGGAAGTGAACGTAGGCGACGAGCACGACATTCAGGAAGTGAAAGCCGCTGTGAAAAAGCAGCTCGGCGCCAAGTTCAAGGTCCTCGACTCCGACGAGCAGCACGTGAGCTTGCTGAAGGCCATCAAGGTGGAGAAAATGTTTGTGTTCATCACCTTCGCATTCATTCTGCTGATTGCCTCGCTCAATATCTTCTTCTCGCTCTCGATGCTGGTTATCGATAAGCGCAAAGACGTGGCCATCTTACTGGCTATGGGCGCTACGCCGCGCAACATCCGGCGCATTTTTCTGCTCGAAGGCGCCATTGTGGCTTTCGTGGGGGCCTTTACAGGCTTGGCGTTGGGCGTTGCCATCTGCTGGGCTCAGCAGACCTTCCACATCGTGAGCATGGGTATGGCTACCAGCGTCGTGGATTCGTACCCGGTGAAGATGCAGTTCTCCGACCTCGTGCTGACGGGGCTAGCCATCATCGTCATCACGCTTATCGTTTCCGTCCGGCCAGCTCTCAACGCGGCCACCATTGACGTGCGCGAGAATCTCTAGAACCTCTTCTAACTCAACCTTAAGCGCTCCTGCTTAGGCAGAGGTGCAAACCTGTATCTACTTTTCACCGAAATAGTTATATCATTTCGGCATTTGATTTTATTCCTGACTTTAAACCATAATATTTATTAGCAGTACTTACTTTTAACGTTTGAATTGAGTCTATCCGAGTTTTTATGAAGGTTTCTACTTCTCAGCCTTTCCAGATTGTTTATTCGCTGCTAGAGCACGAGTACCTAGGCTATCTGTTTGAATCATATGTAGTTCAGCGTAACGCTAAAGGCCAACTGACGCTTCAGCACCAGACGGTTTCCGGCAAAAACGCCCCCGAGTTTGCCGACGGCCTCGATACCGTGGACTTCGAGTTGATTACCCTTACCGACCAGATTCAGCAGGACGCAGTTATCAAGGAGTTTTCAGCCAAGAAAACCACGCCCGCCGATTTCTTCTTCAAAACCTATGACCCCGACAAAGGCGACAAACCATTGCAGGACGAAATCTGCCGCTACGTGCAGGAGCGCATGGGCCAGATTCTGAGTCGGTTGCATGGCAAGCAGGTGTTTATCATGGGCAAGGACGGCGAGCCGACTTGGCACGAAATCGGGCTGGCCGCGGAGGCAGCATCTATCCTGTTCCACTTCCGCCGCAACGACGACAATACCCATTATTTCCCTACCATCCAGTATCAGGGACAGAAGCTTGATTTTCAGTACAAAAACGCGGTAATCGTGTGCGAGCACCCGGCTTGGCTGCTCCTCAATGACGTGCTGTATTACTTCCGGCACGACGTGGACGGCAAAAAGCTGCGGCCGTTTCTCAACAAGAAGTTCATTGTGATTCCGCGGCAGGTGGAGGAAAGCTACTTCCAGCGCTTTGTGGCGCCGCTTGTGGAATCGTTTGATGTACATGCGCGCGGCTTCGACATTCGCTCGGAGCGCTACGTGGCCCGGCCCCAGCTTACCTTCTCTGATGCCCCCACTGCCAAGGTGGTAGTGGAAGAAGAGCGCCGCCGCCCCGCGCCGGGCCGGCCCCGCGCCACAGCTGCTGTGGGCGCAGCCGTAGCTACCCTGCCGGCCATATCCGACCACATCCACTTCGACCTCTCGTTTCGCTACGGCAATTACACCGTGCACAACGGCCACGACAAACGCGTGTGGGTGCAGCTGGAGAAGAAGGAAGACAACTACATTTTCCACCGGCTGGTGCGCAACCTCGACCGGGAGCAGGAAATCATTCAGGAGCTGGCCGACCGGGCGCTGGAAGTGCGCAACGGCCGCGCCGTGCTGGAAAAAGCCACGGCCTTCCGCTGGCTGCACCACCACTCCGACGAGCTGGCCCGGTTGGGTTTCACAGTGCAACAAGGCAGCACCTCGGGCAAAGACTATTTCATTGGGGCAGTAACCGTGGAAGTGGGCATTTCCGAGGCCAACGACTGGTTTGATGTGCGCGGTACGGTGCGCTTCGGCGAGTTCGAAATTCCGTTCATCAAGCTGCGGCCCTACATTTTGCAGCGTCGCCACGAGTACCGCCTGCCCAACGGCCAGATTGCCATCATTCCGGAAGAGTGGTTTACGCAGTACCTGGAGCTGTTTGCGTTTGCCGAGGAGCACGAGCACGAGCTGAAGCTACGCAAGCACCATTTGGCCCTGGTGTCAGACCTGCAAAACGGCAACCTGGCTACCGTAGTAATGAGCCACAAGCTGGAAAAGCTGCGCGGCTTCGAGACGGTGGAAGACCAGCCGATGCCAGCCGGTTTCCGAGGCGAGTTGCGGCCCTACCAGAAGGCCGGCTACAACTGGCTGCACTTCGTGAAGGACTACCACTTCGGCGGCTGCCTTGCCGATGATATGGGCCTGGGCAAAACCATTCAGACGCTGGCGCTGCTGCTGCACCGCAAGGAAAGCGGCGAAGCAGGTGGTGCGGCCTCGTTGCTAGCCATGCCTACCTCTCTGGTTTACAACTGGTTGAGCGAGGCCCAGAAGTTCACGCCGGGCTTGCGTATCCTGACGTACACGGGCACCTACCGCGACAAAAACGTAGCGCAGTTTGCTGACTACGACGTGGTGCTGACCAGCTACGGCATTGTGCGGCTCGATGCCGAGCTGCTGAAAACCTACAAGTTCGACTATGTGATTCTGGATGAGTCGCAGGCTATCAAGAACCCTAGCTCCACCACGTCGCACGCGGTGCGGGGGCTGGTGTCGCGCTACCGCCTCATCCTGACGGGTACGCCGGTGGAAAACAGCACCATGGATTTATGGTCGCAGATGTCGTTCATCAATCCGGGCTTGCTAGGCACCCAGGCATTTTTCCGCAAGGAGTTTCTTAAGCCCATTGAGAAGGGCAAGGATGAAGGCAAAACCCGTAAGCTGCACGCCCTTATCAAGCCGTTCATTCTGCGCCGCCACAAGGCCCAGGTGGCTCGCGAGTTGCCCGATAAAATCGAGCACCTCAGCTACTGCCCCATGACCGAGGAGCAGCAGCATTGCTACGAGGAAACCAAGAGCTACTACCGCAACAAGATTCTGCAAAACATCGAGGAGCACGGCACGGCCAGCACCCAGTTCATGCTGTTGCAAGGCCTCACCAAGCTCCGCCAGATTGCCAACCACCCGCGCATGGCCCACGAGGACTACGAGCACGAGTCGGGCAAGCTGCGCGAGATAATTCGGATGATTAAGAGCGTGGTATCCGAAGGCCACAAAGTGCTTGTGTTCAGCCAGTTCGTAAAACACTTGGATATTGTGCGGGCCTCTCTGGATGAGCGGCAGATTGAGTACGCCTACCTAGATGGCAACACCCGAGACCGGCACAAGGTGGTGAACCACTTCCAGGAAACCGAAGACCTCCGGGTGTTCCTCATCAGCCTGAAAGCGGGGGGCGTGGGCCTCAACCTCACCGCCGCCGACTACGTGTTCATTCTGGACCCGTGGTGGAACCCCGCTGTGGAAGCGCAGGCCGTTGACCGCGCCCACCGCATCGGGCAGGAGCGCACGGTGTTCACCTACAAGTTCATCACCAAGGGCACCGTGGAAGAGAAAATCCTGGCGCTTCAGCACAAAAAAATTCAACTCGTCACGGACCTAATAACCACCGACGAGGCCATCATCAAAAGCCTCACCAAGGAGGATATCGAGGAACTACTGAAGTAAGCTATATCCGTTTCACTGCCTACTGCTCCGGTGGTAGCACTAATTCATACTCATGGGTTTATTTGACGCGCCGGAACCCGTACGGGTGGAAATCAAAGGTCACGCGCTGCAATGTGTTATTTGTGGTCACCAGAGCTTCCACCGCAACGAGGCAAAGCTGGACCGCGCCGGGCTGTTCACTTCCGACTGGGCCGACCCCATTGCCATCTGCTACGAGTGCGACAACTGCGGCTACCTGCACTGGTTCATGCCGAAGTAGTAGTTACCCAACAACATATAAATGGAGGCAAGGTAGAAGCATTACAGCGGCAGCCGCATTACAAACTCAGTGTATTCGCCCTCCTTGGTTTCAAATGTAAGCGTACCATCGTGGCCCTGCGTAACAATATCGTAGCTAATAGATAAGCCAAGACCAGTCCCCTCACCGGTAGGCTTAGTAGTAAAAAAGGGCTGGTAGATTTTCTCCTGTGCTAATAGCGGAATACCAATTCCATTATCCCAAACCCGCAATTCAAAGTGATTGTTGATTAGCTGGGTACTAACTCGTAGCTCGGGTTGGTAACCTGCATCTTGTTGTTGCTGGCGTTTTTGCAGGGCATAAAAGGCATTGTTGAACAAATTGAGCAGCACCCGCCCAATATCCTGCGCCGCTACATTGATAGGCTCTATTTGCGCCGTCAAGTTGCTAACAATAGCGGTATTAAAGCTCTTGTTTTTCGCTCTAATTCCTTGATAAGCCAGCCGTAAATACTGATCTACCAAGGCATTCAAATCGGTAGGCTGCCGCTCACTGGTGGTATTTCGTGCGTGCAGCAGCATGCCCGTAACAATAGCTCCGGCGCGGTGACTGTGCTGCAATATTCGGTGTAGATTGTCTCCGAGAGAAGTCAGCAGTTCGGTAGCTACTGCTTTTTCTGGCTCCGGAAGCTTGTTCAGAACTTCTTCTTTCACTTCGTCAACAAGCTCTACACTCACTTCCGAAAAGTTCATCACGAAGTTGAGCGGATTCTGAATTTCATGCGCGACGCCGGCCGTTAGCTCGCCCAACGAAGCCAGCTTTTCGCTTTGAATCAGTTGGCGCTGCGTGGCCTGCAAGCGCAGCAACGACTGTTGCAAGTCAGCAGTACGTTCCTGCACCTGCCACTCCAGCAGCTCGTTCTGCTGTGCCAGTATCTGGTGCTTTTCCCGCTCTTGGTGCAGCCGCTGCCGCTGCTCCCGTACTAGTATGACTATTATTCCCGCCACCAACAGCAGCAGTACCGGGCCAATCAGCAGGAACGGCAGCAGGGCGTTGGGCATGGATTTGCTCAGTTTGCGACTGTTGACTGGTGAAGATTAAGTGGCTGCCACAGCACTTTATAGGGCCGTGCGTGCCACCGGCTGTAGTGCAGCCAGCGCGGCAAAGCCCGTAGTGGGTTGACACTTGATGGAAAGAAGCTAAACATCCAAGCCAACAGGCCCATATGCACGGCGTAAAGAACGGCATCAGGGGCACTGATAATCCGGTCTAATTTAATTATAGTTACTGTATCGTACCCTGAATTATACACTATATTTGATGATACATATGTAACAATAGCGCAGGAGAAATAAAATAATATTGCTGCGCTAAAAAAGAACTCTGGTTGCTTCATCAAAGCAAAGTTATCCCAACTTAGCTGCACTATATGAAGTATCGCTACTCCCACCAGAATAACACCACCGAAAGCTTGTGCATAAATATTTAAATTGGTGAAAAATCCGTTGAATAAACTAGCATCTAAAATAGACACAATAATAAATATCCAAAGCGCAACTGAAATACATTTTAATATATCAATTGCATAAAATAATTTATAATATATTTTTAATAACAAGACAACCGAAACAAATGTAGATATATGGTACACATATATATCATTATGAAAAATATATCTACTAAAAATCTTAACAACATACAAAAATGCCTCTATGCTAACATAAAAATATAACAACTTAAATTTGGCTGGGGTACTAAGGCCTGTTACAAACAAGAAGAGAAATAAAAGCAATGGTGCTGCTTCCAAGACTCTACTAGTAAGATGAATAACTTTAATCCAGCTTTCCATTCATGTAGTCATCACATTTTTATCTTAAATACCTAATTTTACAAAATATTATTTATTATAAAATACACTTTCATCATCACAATTATGTGGACATCTATCATAGCTTAACATCATTTGCTTTGAAACTTCTTTACCTTCTTTTGTTCCAACCACTACTATACCAATTGCTCCTTCGTATTCAATTTCATTATCCTCAATTGTTCTGTATATACGTATTGCATCACAGTCTGAACAATTTTCAATAAATTTATTTAAGGTAGAAATACTAATATTTACTGCCTTAAATCCATTATCATACTTCTTCTGATATTTTATTGCTGCGTTATCTTCTCTAGTCTCAATAGGCAGTATAATACCTCCAGGATATTTAGGATCTTTCAAAAACCTTGCAGTTTTTGAATCTTTTTCACTAACCAAGCAGCTGGTCAAAATACCGGCTACACCTGCAAAAATTATGCAGCCCTGGTAGAAGTGAATGGACTTTTTCATAAGAAACAGGTTGAGGTGAATACAACTAGCTCCGGCCTATGATGACTAAACAGCGTGTCGGCAGGAGACATAGCATATTACAAAAATTTATATGAAAATTAAAAATAATGAATACTTAATTTATCTTGCTTGAAAAGCCCTTTTGTCCTGAGGGTAAGCAACACTTCAGTTATTGTTCTAAGCCAAACAAACCCTGCGGATAAGCAGTATTATCTGCATGCACCTCTACCTCCGCACGCACGTAGCCGCTTCACCCGTCCAAGTGTGGGCGGGCTTCACGCGGGAGCTGTTTCTGGCCTTAGCTCCGCCGTTTCCACCGTTTCAGCTGTTGCGCTTTGATGGCTGCCAGCGTGGCGACGAGGTGCACATTCAGATGGGAGCGGGGCCACTCAGCACCCGTTGGAACTCGCTCATCACCGACCACGGCACTACCCCTGATGGCACGTATTACTTTGTGGATGAGGGACAGTTGCTGCCCGCACCGTTGCGCTACTGGCAGCACCGCCACCTGATGCAGCCCGCCCCCAATGGTGGCTGCTACATCGTAGAGGACATTGAATACCACACTGCGTCCACCGTACTGGACCGGTTGCTGTGGCCCATTATGTGGGCGCAGTTTGCGTGGCGGCGGCCTATTTATCAACAGTGGTTTGGAGAGGTGACAGCGCAATAGCCAGCCCAGGTGGAGCAACTAGGCAGCGCTAAGCAAGCGGCTACCGTATATGCTCACACAAGCCTGTATCTTGCTGCCTCTCCCTGGTTCTGCCCATGCGTATTTCGCCTGCTTCTGTCCGCCTGTCGCGGCACCTCACCCGCCTTTCGCTTGCTGTACTAGTTCTGCTACTGGCCGCCAGTTGCCACAGCACCCAAGTAGCCTACCAGTTTCGGCCAGCACCCTCGTACGCTACATCCAACGCAGCTACCAAAGTTGCACCCGACTCGGTAATGATATCGGCTTTGGTGGCAGTAACAGCGGCAACTCCCGCTACAGCGGCGCCAGTTACTGCCAGCAAACCAGTTCAAGCAAGCTTGCAGCCTGCTCGGCAGATACGCCGTGTGGTAGCTTACAAGATAGGACAGCAACTTACCAGAGCTACTGCCAGCCGTAGCGCGGCGCAACGCATGCATCAGGCAGCCCGGCCCCACCAAATGGAAGAAGTTGGCCTGGGTACTACGGTATTCGGGGTGCTGGGCTTGATTGTACTGCCTATTTCTCTGATTGGATTGCTAATTTGGGGCGGACCTATCTGGGCTATTCTGGCCGGCCTATCGGCGCTGGCTATCCTCATTGCCTACCTCGACCCGTTTGGTTAAGGCGAGTGGGGCTGAACGTCAGGCAGCCAATCCTAATTCAGCAATGGAACCAGCAGCCCGCCAAATGGCTTTGGCGTACCTTTGGGCTTTCTCGTTTCGTTTGAATTTTCGCTGCTATGAGTTCCGCTACTGTCACGCTTAAGCCCGGTAAAGACCAGTCCCTTCGTCGTCGTCACCCGTGGGTGTTTTCGGGGGCCATTGCCCGGATGCAGGGCGAGGTAGTGGAGGGCGAAGTAGTGATGGTGCAGGCTGCCAACGGCGAGGTGCTAGGCATGGGCCACTACGCCCCCGGTTCCATTGCGGTGCGTATGCTCGACTTCGGCCCCGCCGTGCAAATGCCGGAAGCCAGCTTCTGGGAAAACCGCCTGCGCAACGCCTACCAGCTCCGGCAAGGCCTGGGCCTTACCGGCACGGGCAGCACCAACGTGTACCGCCTCACGCACGCCGAAGGCGACGGTTTGCCCGGTCTCATCATTGACGTGTACGGCGACGTGGCAGTGGTGCAGGCCCACAGCGCCGGTATGTACAAAGCCCGGCCGCTTATTGCTGCTGCGTTGCAGGCGGTAATTCCGGGTCTGCGGGCCATCTACGACAAAAGCGCTGAAACCGTACCCGCTAAAGCTGCCCCAGGGGCGCAAAACGGCTACCTGTTCGGGGAAAGCAGCGGCGCCGAGCACATTGTGCAGGAAAACGGCCACCCGTTTGCAGTAGATTGGGAAACCGGGCAGAAAACCGGCTTCTTCATCGACCAGCGCGACAACCGTAGTTTGCTGGCCCGGTACGCTCCGGGCCGCCGGGTGCTCAACACGTTCTGCTATACCGGCGGCTTCAGCTCTTACGCCTTGCAAGCCGGCGCCGAGTTGGTGCATTCCGTCGATTCCAGCAAAAAAGCCATCGAACTGACCGAGCGCAACGCTGCCCTCACCGGCCTGGAAAGCAAGCACGCCGCCTATGCCGAAGATGTATTCAGCTTCTTCAAGTCCAGCCAAGAGCAGTACGACCTCATTGTGCTCGACCCACCGGCGTTTGCCAAGCACCTCTCGGCCCGCCACAATGCCCTGATGGGCTACAAGCGCCTGAATGCCGCCGGCATCAAGCAGATTGCGCCAGGTGGGCTGCTCTTCACGTTCAGTTGCTCGCAAGTAGTTTCGGCTGAGCTGTTTGAGGGCGCGGTACTAGCCGCTGCCATCGAAGCCGGCCGCCCGGCCCGCATCCTGCACCGCCTCACCCAACCCGCTGACCACCCCGTCAGCCTGTTCCACCCCGAAGGCGAGTACCTGAAGGGCTTGGTGCTGGCTGTGGAGTAGGTGGTTGCCAGATGCCGTATGGAAAAAGGAAAGCTGTTGTCAGATCCTTGGAATTTCCCCAACGAATTTATGGCTCCTAGCGGGCAACAATGTCTGCGGTACAACTCTTTAGGTGAATTTAGCCAGGGCAGCCCTCTGAATGGAGAATGTTTCTGGGTACTGCCTAACTCTTTACCTGTACAACTTCCTGGTAGCTATGGAGGCCCGCCTGTGTGGAATGGTACAGGCCAACGCGTCGCTTTACCGCGTTGGCAGCCGTCCAGGCTAGGCGGAATCAGAGAGCATCTTGCCGTGCTGGATACGCAGCGTCGAAAGCTAATAGTGTTTCAACAAAGTTTCCGGGTCCTGCATATGCATGCATTTAATGGCTTGCTTGTTACCGGTCTGGACAGCCCAGTTTATAACCCAGAGCCTTTACTTTTTAATCTGGAAACCGCAGCCATAAGGCACGTTTTCGAGTTATAGCTACCGGTATACCTTCCTGCTTGATCTGTGGCGCGCAAAAAAACCTACGTTTCTCCTGCTTCTCGACCTGTGGCCGTTGTGGGGGCCGGCATTGGCGGCATTGCTACGGCGGTGCGGCTGGCCGTGCGCGGGCACCACGTCACGGTATTTGAGGCCCAGGAAAGCTTTGGGGGCAAGATGCACCAGCTGGAGCTGCCGGGCGGCTACCGGTTCGATGGAGGCCCGTCGTTGTTTACGCTGCCGCACCTTGTCGATGAGCTGTTTGAGCTGGCCGGGCGCAACCCGCAGGACTACTTCCGCTACCAGCGTCTCGACCCAATTACGCAGTACTTCTTCGCCGATGGCACCCGCCTCACTGCCTGGGCCGACGAGGAGAAATTTGCCGCCGAAGTGGAAACCAAGCTGCACGTACCGGCTGCCGACGTGCTGGCGTTCTTGCAACGCAGCCGCCAGGCTTACTCCGCCACCGCCGATACGTTCCTGCAAAAGTCGCTGCACAAGGCCAGCACCTACCTCAGTCCCGACGTGCTGAAGGCCGTGGCTGCTACGCCCCAGCTAGGCCTGCTGGAAACCATGCACCAGCGCCACCAAGCCGCCTTCCCCGGTGATGCGCGCTTGGTCCAGCTTTTCGACCGATTTGCCACCTATAACGGTTCCGACCCCTACCAAGCCCCCGCCACGCTCAGCATGATTCCGCACTTGGAGCACGGGCTGGGCGCGTTCTACCCC
Organism: Hymenobacter norwichensis DSM 15439; assembly: GCF_000420705.1. GTDB lineage: Bacteria > Bacteroidota > Bacteroidia > Cytophagales > Hymenobacteraceae > Hymenobacter > Hymenobacter norwichensis. The sequence goes on along the minus strand of NZ_ATVL01000011.1, from coordinate 144,359 downwards.
GAAGGCGGCATCTATGCCATTGCCCAAAGCCTGGTAAGGCTAGCCGAAGAGCTAGGTGTGGAGTTCCGCTACCAGGAGCCAGTGCTGGAAATTCTGACGGCGGCGGGGCAAGTAACCGGCGTGCGCACTGCTCAAGATGTGTACGACTTCGGACTGGTGATCAGCAACATGGACGTGGTGCCCACCTACCGCAAGCTGCTGCCTACTCAGCCTGCGCCGGAGCGTACGCTCAGCCAGCCTCGCTCCTCCTCGGCCCTGATTTTTTACTGGGGCGTAGCTCATCGGTTTTCGGAGTTGGGCGTGCACAACATCTTTTTCTCCCAAGACTACAAGCAGGAGTTCGAGGCCATCTTCCAGCAGAAAACTATCAGCTCCGACCCGACGGTGTACGTAAACATCACCAGCGGCCACACTCCCAACGATGCCCCAGCCGGCCACGAAAACTGGTTTGTGATGGTGAACGTACCCCACGACCAAGGCCAGGACTGGCCGGCTCTCATCAACCAAACCCGCGCCGCCGTGCTGGCACGCGTGAGTAAGGCGCTGGGGCAGGATGTAGCACCGCTGATTAGGGCCGAGCACGTGTGGGACCCGCCGGGCATTGCAGCGCGCACGTCGTCGTTTGGGGGGGCCCTGTACGGCAGTTCCAGCAACAACATGCTGGCGGCTTTTCTGCGACATCCTAATTTTTCGCGTAAGCTGGAAGGACTGTACTTTTGCGGCGGTTCGGTGCACCCCGGTGGCGGTATTCCGCTTTGCTTGCTCTCCGCCCGCATCGTATCCGGTTTAATCAACTAAAAATCCAGAATTAAAAATTAAAAGAATGAGACCTACAACACGGTAGCCTAGGCCACGGGTACAGTCTTTTCATTCTTGATTTTTAATTTTTAATTCCTCTTCATGCCCGATCCAACTCAACAATACCCGGCTCCGGCAATGGAGCAAGCGGCTGCACATAAAAAGCGGCTGCGCATTGCGCAAGGCATCCTGCTGTTATTCCACGTGACGGGTTTCGTGGGGCTGGGTTTTGCCGAAGACCCCAGCTTCTACCTGCAATTTGTACCCCTGAATTTGTTGCTCACCGTGGGGCTGCTGCTGGCTTTCCAGAAGGAATACACACCTAGCTTTGTGTGGTTCTGCTTGGTAACTATGGCGGTGGGTTTCTTCATTGAAGTGATTGGCGTAAGAACCGGATTATTGTTTGGGTTCTATAAATACGGCCCCACGCTAGGGGTGCAGTGGCTGAGTGTGCCTCTCATGATTGGAGTGAACTGGCTGATGCTGACATACACCACCGGCGTTTTGGCGCGCTACCTTCCAATTCCCAATTTCGGACGAGCGGTGCTAGCCACGTTACTTATGGTAGGCCTTGATGCTTGCCTAGAGCCCATGGCAGTGCGCTACGATTTTTGGCAGTGGCGTTTCGATGTCATTCCTTTTCAGAACTTTAAGGGCTGGTTTGCCGTGTCATTAATCTTGCAAGTGTTCTTCAACCGCACCGATTTCGACAAGCGCAACGACCTAGCGCCGTTCGTATACATGCTCCAGCTTATTTTCTTTTTTGGACTTGGACTTCTCCACTAAAAAATAAAGCTATTCCGGAATACTATTTGCTGTAGGTGGGAGCGTTCTACGCGTGATTTTTTCTGGCCAAAACCACCCTATCTATATGGAGCAAGTATTACTCCATCAATTACTTGATAAAGCCAATTCGCTGTTCCTTTCCGTAGGGCTTGGTATAGTGCACGAAGAGCAGCTTGCCGCAGCTCTCGATTTAACTCACCTTGAGTTTCGTAACCAGTTCAACTCCAAGCAGGAGTTGATTGTACAGGTTGTGCAGCGCAACATCACCCGCCAGCAGCACGAGCACGCCGAACTATTTGCTAACCTGGGCACTCCCATCGAATGTTTGTTGGCGTTACTGCATCATAGCTTGCAAGAGCTACGTCGTTCTCCACACTACGATTATCACGTGATGCGTGAGCAATACCCGCAAGCTTGGGATACCATGCAAGATTTTCTGGAGCAGTACTCGTACCCGTTGCTTACGCGCCTGTTGCAGGAAGGTATCATTGAGGGCCAGCTTCGGGCTGACCTTAACGCATCATTCATAGCTCGTATCATGTTAGCTCAATTCGGTCTTATTCTCAACGAGGATATTTTTCCACCTGACCACACCAACCAAGCCGACGTGTACCGCAACATCTTTTTCTACTACGTGCGCGGTCTTTGCACCGAGGAAGGGGCCCGGCTGGCCACCACTCATTTCGCCCGCATGTAAGCGGCTAACTAACTGATTACCCTATAATTTCAAGAACAACTACGGGCCTAGCTTCACAAGGAAGCTAGGCCCGTAGTTGTTCTGTGAACAAATAAGAATAGGAACCAGCTGGGCTTTCTGGCCGTTTGCTTTAGTGAGTGGCGCCCGCCTGTTTGTGGTGTTCGGGTGCATTCTACGCCGGCTTTGCACTACTTAGCTTCCAGTAATTTGGGGTTACAATCGTCTTACTAAGGAAGTTACTTGGCTGCTTTCACGCCAGCTTTTCCACCGTTTTCCTCTGTAATGCAGAACATAATTTTCTTTGGTGACAGCCTTACGGCCGGCTACCAACTGCCCGCCAGCGCAGCTTTTCCCACATTGCTTCAGCAGCGCATCAACGCTCTTACCTTACCCTACAAAACCTTCAACTACGGCGTAAGCGGTGAAACCAGTGCCGGTGGCCGGCTCCGGCTGCCGAGCGTGCTAAACCGCCAGCCCGTAGACGTATTCGTGCTGGCCCTAGGCGCCAACGACGGTCTGCGCGGCATTCCGGTGCGGGAAACCACCCAAAACTTACAGGACATTATCAGCCAAGTGAAGCTGAAATATCCAGAGGCCCGCTTGGTGCTGGTAGGGTTGGAGTTCCCATTTGATTTGGGCCCGTTGGGTGGGCACCAGATGGCCCGCTACGCCCAGGAGTTCAAAGCCATATTCCGCGACCTGGCCGACCGCAACAGCCTACCGTTCGTGCCCTTCCTGCTGCAAGGCGTCCTCGGCCAGCGTCACCTCAACCTCCCCGACGGGGTACACCCTAACGCCGCCGGCCAGAAGATTCTAGCCGATAACGTGTGGGCGATACTGGAACAGGTGCTAGCGGTTAAAAACTTAGAGAGTTAAAAAAGCTAGCCCCCTCCTTTCTCAAGGAGGGGGCTAGCTTTTTTAACTCTCTAGCATCAACTACTTCGCGTTGTACAGGTTTTTGTAGTACTCAGTAGCCATGCGGTGCGACTCGAATTCGGGCTCCACTTCGCGCATACCGGTTTTCACCACTTCCAGGTACTTCGCGGGCTCACCGTAGTACAGCGGCACAATTTCGTTTTCGAGCACATCGAGTAGGCTGGTGGCTTCGATGTCGTCCTTCACGTTGTCGGGCTGATAGGGGTCGGTGTGAGGGATGATGAAGCTGTTTTCGCCGTGGCGGGCAAATTCGGGTACCCAGCCGTCGGCAATGCTTAGGTTGACGGAGCCGTTCATAGCGGCCGTCATGCCGCTGGTGCCGGAGGCTTCGCGCGGGTAGCGGGGCGTGTTCAGCCAGATATCCGAGCCACGCTTCAGGTAGCCCGACAACGACAGCTCGTACCCGGTCAGAACGGCGCAGTTATTGAGCGGCTTCACCTTGCGGATGATGTCGTTGAAGAGGCCGATAGCGCCGTAATCCTTCGGATACGGCTTGCCGGCCCAGATAACCTGCACGGGCCGCTCGGAGTTATTGATGATTTCCAGGAACCGCTCGAAGTGGCGCAGAATCAGGTCGGCGCGCTTGTAGCCGGCGAAGCGGCGGGCCCACACCACGGTCAGTACTTCGGGGTCGAGGAGGGTACCGGTCTGGTCGGCCACGATGTCGAAGAGCTGCTTTTTCAGCTTGCGCTTGCGGGCCAGCAGGGCTTTGTCGTCGTTGGCTTCGAGGGCGGCGTGCAGCTGCTGGTCGCGCCAGTAAGTGCCGTTTTGGGCGTTGGTGATGGCAATAATGGGGCAAATGCCTTTGTTGCTGCCCCACATTTCGTTGGCTACGGTGCCGTGTACCTTGCTCACGCCGTTGGAGAGGCGCGAGAAGCGCAGCGCGGTGAGCGTGTAGTTCATCCGGTCGTTTTCCACGCCGGCTACCTGCGTGATTTCCTCGGCCGGTACTTTCCCGAAAAACGACATATCGGAGAGCAGCTTCATGGGGTGCTCCTCGTTGCCGGCCAGCTCGGGGGTGTGGGTGGTGAAAACCAAGCGCTTCTGCACTTCTTCCAGCTTCCGGCCGTGCTTTTCGTAGAGGTAGAACGCCAGCGGCAGACCGTGGCCTTCGTTGAGGTGGTATACATCCACGGGTACGTTTAGCAAGTCGAGCAGCTTGCCACCGCCTACACCCAGCAGGATGCTTTGCGCCACGCGGGCCGCCGTGTCGGCGTCGTAGAGGTGGTGCGAGATGGTGCGCGAGATGTAGTCGTTTTCGGGAATGTCGGTGGTCAGGAAGAACATCGGGGCCGTACCGAACGTGTCGGGGGCCAGGTACAGCGCCTTCACGTACACGTTGGCATCGTGAATGGTGATGGGGAAAACAAGGCCCGTGTCTTCGAGGAAGGAATACGTTTTCTGTGTGAACTCGGCGCGCATGGTTTGGTCCTCGTTGCGGCCCTGGTCGTAGTAGCCGAAGCTCCACAGGATGCCGATGCCCAGCAGGTTCTGCTTGAGCTCGTAGGCGGAGCGCATGTGCGAGCCGGCCAGGAAGCCCAGGCCACCCGAGTAGGTTTTAAGCGCCTGATCCAGCGCGAATTCCATGGAGAAGTAAGCCGCTTGCGTGGTGAATTCGGCAGCTGGTGCGTAGGGTTTGAATTCGAATGCCATAAAGAAGTGAAGTCAGAGAAAAGGCAGCCCCATTGAGCTACCTACTGCCCGGCATACGGCCGGCTAGGGCAATACGTTCGGGGCAAGTGCCGGCCAAGGTGACAACAATCCGCGCCAAAAACAACGGCCCGGTTGAGCTTGGACGCCAGCCAAAGACGAGCAGGCGCCATTCTGCAGTCAAAGCAGCGCCCTTGCTTGCTGAATGCTTAGCTGGTGGCCTCTTAGCAGCGCGCAGGGGAGGGGAGCCCGGCAGTAAGTTGACATAACCGTAACTTACCCGTTGCGGTAACCGCCTGACCGGTAGGTTATTTTTGCACTTCTGTCCTCTTCCCTTCCAACCACAACCAACCCTTTCATGAAGTTCAACCCCATTTTTGCAGGTGCTCTGCTGGCTTTGTCGGCGGCCTGCACCAAGCTGGAACCCACGCCCAGCGCCGCCCCAGCCACTATTTCCAGCATTGCCGATGTAAGTGCTACCGGCTTTCCTGAAACCTTTGAAACCGGCACCAAAACCGCCTATACCACGGGCTCCGTCACGCTCAGCTCGGGCTCCTGGACCCTGAACGACGCCCTGCTGGGCAACACCACCGCCGACGCCAAAACCGGCAGCCAATCGGTGCGGGTGCGCAACGTGGGCTCGGTGGGCATGAACTTCAACACCACGGCCGGCGCGGGCGTGGTTACCGTAGGGCACGCTGTGTACGGCACCGATGGTAGCTCGCAGTGGGAGCTATGGGCAAGCCAGAACAGCGGCAGCTCGTACGTGAAAGTAGGTAGCACTGTCACCAGCAGCAGCGCTACGCTGAGCACGGCCTCGTTCACGGTAAATTTGAGTGGCACGGTACGCCTGCAACTCCGCAAAATCAGCGGCGGCACCAACCGCATCAATTTCGATAACGTGACCGTGGAGCAGTACGGCGGCGGTACCACCACGCCGCCCCCAACCACCGGCGCCAAGAAATTCCTGTTCGACGGCTCGCACGGCGAACTGGCCGGCAACGCCGACTGGGTGCTGGACGTGAACAGCGGCATCCCCTCACGCTACCCTACGCCGGCGCAAAGCGGCATCACCAGCAGCACCGCCGAAACCTACTGGACGGGCGCTATTTCGGCCTGGGGCGTGGCACTGGCCAAGCAGGGCCACACGGTGGAGCAGTTGCCAGCCGGAACCGCCATCAGCTACGGCAACACCAGCAACCCGCAAGATCTGAGCTTCTACAACGTATTTGTGGTCGATGAGCCGAACATCATTTTCACAGCGGCCGAGAAAACGGCCATCCTGCGGTTCGTGCAGAACGGGGGCGGCTTGTTCATGATTTCCGACCACGACATTTCCGACCGCAACAACGACGGCTACGACTCACCGGACATCTGGAACGATTTGATGCAGAATAACTCGGTGCAAGCCAACCCGTTCGGCTTCTCGGTGAACCTCGACAACATTGTGGAGAATAGCAGCAACGTGCGCGCTGGTACCAACCCCATCTTGAATGGTTCGCAGGGCGCGGTGTCGCAGCTTTCCTTCCACAACGGCGCGACCATGACGCTCAACCCCACCGCCAACAGCACCGTGCAGGGCCTGATCTGGCGCACCTCGGCCACTTCACAGGGCAACACCTTGGCCATGGCCGCCAGCAGCACGTTCGGCTCGGGCCGCGTGGTGATTATCGGTGACTCCTCGCCCGCCGACGACGGCACCGGCTCGCCCGGCAACACCGTGTACGACGGCTGGGGCGAGAACGTGAGCCACCCGCGCCTGCACCTGAACGCCTCACTTTGGCTGGCTAAGCTGCAATAGGCCGTTTTTCGTTGTTCGTAACTGGTTTTTTGGAAGCCTCGCCATTTGGCGGGGCTTCTTGCGTTTGCACAAATTGCCAGCGCCAGAACACTGCGAACCTCTGCGTTTCTCCTCTGCGGACCTCTGCGAGAAACCACGTTTGACCATCCAGTAGGCTATTGAATTGTTACCTTGCCGCCCCCATTCTACTATTCCCACATTCCCATGAAGCTTTCTCGTTTCCTGCTGCCAGCCCTGGCAACTTGCCTGCTGACTATCCCTACTATGCAGGTTCACGCTCATCCGTCGGCCGCCTCGGTGGTGCCTGCCAAAAAGCTCGCTAGCATCCAGCGCATTGACCCGACTTTTTGGTGGGTGGGCATGAAGAACCCCAAGCTCCAGCTGCTGGTACACAACCCCGGTATTGCCGACAGCAAGCTAACGATGGCCGCTTACCCCGGCGTGACGCTGGAGGGCACCCAGAAGCTGGAAAGCCCCAACTACCTGCTAGTCAACCTGAACATTGCGCCCGATGCCAAGCCGGGCAAGCTGAAACTGGAATTTGCGGGCGGCAAAACCAAGCTGAAGTACGACTACGAACTGCGCGCCCGCAGCACCGACAAAAGCCGGGTGCAGGGCATCAACAGCTCCGATTTTATCTACTTCCTGATGCCGGACCGTTTCGCCAACGGCGACCCGAAAAACGACATCATCAAAACGGCTCGCGCCCGCACTGTGGCCCGCGACTCGATGTACGCCCGCCACGGCGGCGACTACAAGGGCATCGAGCAGCATTTCGATTACCTGAAAAGCATGGGTGTGACGGCCATCTGGCCCACACCGGTAACCGAAAACGACATGCCCAAGGCCAGCTACCATGGCTACGCCGTGACGGATTACTACAACTCCGACCCGCGCTACGGCACTACCGAGGAGTACGCCCAATTTGTGCAGAAGGCCCATCAGAACGGCCTCAAGGTGATTCATGACGTGGTGCTCAACCACATGGGCAGCTACAACTACCTGTTCCTGGACCAGCCGGCCAAAGACTGGTTCAACCAGTGGCCTGCCTTCACGCGCAGCAACTACAACTCCTCTGCCCTCAACGACCCCTACGGCTCCGCGCGCGACCGGGACCTGTACAACAAAGGCTGGTTTGACACCACCATGCCCGACGTCAACCAGAGTAACCCGCTGGTATCTACCTACCTGATTCAGAACTTTTTGTGGTGGGTGGAATACACTGGCCTCGACGGCTACCGCATTGATACGTACCCGTACTCCGACCCCAAATTTCTGATGGACTGGGGCAAGGCGCTGCTCGATGAGTACCCGCAGTTGGGTATGTTCGGGGAGGCCTGGGTGGGTAGCACGGCCCAGCAGGCCTTCTTCGCCCGCAACATTCTGCCGCCCGTGGATGGCTTCAAGAGCAACCTGCCCGGCGTGCTCGATTTCCAGTCGCAGAACGCCATTTGGGACGCGCTGAAAGAGAAAGGCAACCCCACTCGCCTGTACGAAGCCCTGCAAGGCGACTGGCTGTACGAGGATGCCACCCGCAACGTGGTGTTCATGGACAACCACGACATGAGCCGGGTGTATTCGGTGATTGGGGAGAGTTTGCCGCGCCTGAAAATGGGCTTTGCCTGGCTGCTGACCACCCGCGGCATTCCGCAACTGTACTACGGCACCGAGATTCTGATGAAGAACTTCTCCAACCCCGACGGCCTGGTGCGCGCCGACTTCCCCGGCGGTTTCTCCGGCGACAAGCAGAACAAGTTTACGGCCACCGGCCGTACGCCGCAGGAGCAGGAGGCCTTCACGTACCTGAGTAAGCTGGGCACCTACCGCAAAGCGCACCCGGTACTGCAAACCGGTAAGCTAATGCAGTTTATCCCGCAGGATGGCATCTACACCTACTTCCGCTACAACGACCAAGGCGAAACGGTGATGGTGATGCTCAACTCCAACCAAGACGAAAAAACCGTGGACGGCACCCGGTTTGCGGAGCGACTTGGTGGGTTTAGCACTGGTACCGAGGTGGTGTCGGGCGCTGCCGTTACCGATTTAAAATCCTTCAAGGTGCCGGGCTGGTCGGCGCTGGTGGTGGAGTTGCGGAAGTAGGTTTTTCTCGCAGGGTTTCGCGGGGTTTTACGCAGGGTTTCGCAGGGTTTTTATGCACGAGAACGAAATTTCCTTAACGGTGATGCGGGCCGCTTTTCGGGTGCATACTACGCTGGGGCCAGGTCTGCTGGAGTCGGTGTACGAGGCCGCATTGGTGCACGAGCTGCGGAAAGCGGGCTTGCAAGTGGCCGCCCAGGTACCGCTGCCAGTAGTGTATGACGGCGTGCGGCTGGAGCTAGGTTTCCGGCTGGATATTCTGGTTGAGAAGAAGGTAATTGTGGAAGTGAAGTCGGTGGAAGGCTTGCTTGATGTACATCATAAGCAGCTGCTGACGTACCTGAAATTAACAAACCTGAAGCTCGGTCAACTCATCAATCTCAATGTGGTTTCCTTGAAAGACCACATCGTCCGCATCGTTAACGGGCTATAGAACGACCCCGCGAAACCCTGCGCCTAACCCCGCGAAACCCTGCGAGAAACCCACCGGCCGCAACTTCGCTAGCTAACCACGCAAACATCTATCTTACACAGCGTATGAAGAACCTCTTTTTGCCGGCTGTGGCTACCGCTTTTGCGTTGGCGGCCTTTTCCTTTCCATTCTCGCCTACTTCTTCCGCCGTGCCTGAACCAATCATCCTAGCGGACCCCAATACCACCGACGAGGTGCCCCAGGACAACAAGCTGGTCATCTACCAGTTGATGACGCGCCTATTTGGTAACAAAACCGCCGTGAACAAGCCCTACGGCACCGTGCAGGAAAACGGCACGGGCAAGTTCAACGACATCACCGACAAGGCCCTCCAGGAAATCAAGAAGCTGGGAGTCAGCCACGTATGGTTTACCGGCGTGATTGAGCACGCCACCATGACCGACTTCACCAAGCAAGGCGGCCCCGGCCCCGACGATGCCGACGTGATAAAAGGCCGCGCCGGCTCGCCCTACGCCATCAAGGACTACTACGACGTGGCTCCCGACCTGGCCGTGAACGTGAAGAACCGCATGGCCGAGTACGAGGCCCTCATCAAGCGCACCCACGCCAACGACCTGAAGGTGCTCATGGACTTTATTCCGAACCACGTAGCGCGCAGCTATAAGTCGGATGCCAAGCCCGGCGGCGTGGTGGATTTGGGTGCCACCGACGACAAAACCAAGGCCTTCGCGCCCAACAACAACTTCTACTACCTGCCCGGCCAGAGCTTGGTAGTACCGAAAGCCGGCAACCCGCTGGGCGCCGCCCTCGGCCCGCGCGAAGACGGCAAGTACACCGAAACGCCCGCTAAAGCCACCGGCAACGACGTGTTTTCGGCCGCGCCCAGCGTGAACGACTGGTATGAAACGGTGAAGCTCAACTACGGCGTCGATTACCAAAGCAACCGCCAGACCCACTTCGAGCCCATCCCGGATACGTGGAAGAAGATGCGCGACATTCTGGTGTTCTGGGCCAAGAAAGACGTGGACGGCTTCCGCTGCGACATGGTGGAAATGGTGCCCGTGGAGTTTTGGGCCTGGGTGATTCCGGAGGTGAAGAAGGTGAAGCCCAACATCATTTTCCTGGCCGAAGCCTACAACCCTAAGGAGTACCGCACCTACCTGGAGAAGGGCCAGTTCGACTTTCTCTATGACAAAGTGGGCCTCTACGACGCCCTGCGCCGCCTGATGACCGGCGGCGGCAACACCGAGGAAATTACCAAAGTCTGGAAAGAAGAAAGCCGCGGCTTCTCGTCGAAGATGCTGCGCTTCCTGGAAAACCACGACGAGCAACGCATTGCTTCTAAGGACTTTGCCACCGACCCGCGCACGGCCATTCCGGCCATGGTGGTTACTGCTACGCTGGGTTCGGGGCCGGTGATGGTGTACTCGGGGCAGGAGGTAGGCGAGCCGGCGCTGGGGGCCGAAGGCTTTTCCAGCCAGGATGGGCGCACCACCATCTTTGATTATTGGGGCGTGCCGGAGCACCAGAAATGGATGAACGGCGGCAAGTTTGATGGTGGCAAGCTCTCGGAAAGCCAGAAGCAGCTGCGCAACTTCTACAGCCGCTTGCTCAACCTGACCAGCACCAGCGAAGCCATCCGCAAAGGCAAGTTCTACGAGTTGCAGGACGCCAACAACCTCGGCAAAGATTACGACCAGCAGCACGTGTACAGCTTTCTGCGCTACACTGATAAGCAGCGCCTGCTTATCGTGGTGAACTTCAGCCGCGACAAAACCAGCAAGCCTACCATCACCATTCCGCAGGAAGCCCGCAAACTCATGGGCCTAGCCCCCGACCGGTTCTGCACCTACACCGACCTGCTGAACAACACGCCCCCCACCGAGTACCTCACGCTCACGCTACCACCGCTGAGCGCCTATATCTTCGAAATCAAGCCCAAAGGCAATTAAGAAAGAACGTCATGCTGAGCTTGCCGAAGCATCTCTACCGCTTCGTCTGAACCGTTGCAACGAACTGGTAGAGATGCTTCGGCAAGCTCAGCATGACGTTTCATCGTTAGTTTTTCACCTCCCGTTCTCCCACCAAAATTCCCACACTAATGGCTATCAGCGTAGCGGCAGCATCTGCCGAAACCCGCCAAAAACCCCGCCTGAGTTTCTGGCAAATCTGGAACATGAGCTTCGGCTTTATGGGCATTCAGTTCGGGTTCGAGCTGCAAAACTCTAATGTTAGTCGCATCTTTGAAACGCTGGGCGCCAACAAGGACGACATTCCAATTCTGTGGATTGCGGCTCCGCTCACCGGCCTGCTCGTGCAACCCATCATCGGCTATTACTCCGACCGGACCTGGAGCCCGCGCTGGGGCCGCCGCCGGCCGTTTTTTGCCATTGGCGCTATTCTGGCTACGCTGGCCTTGTTTATAATGCCTAACTCGTCGGCGCTGTGGATGGCCGGCGGCATGCTCTGGATTCTGGATGCCAGCATCAACATCAGCATGGAGCCGTTCCGGGCCTTCGTCGGCGACAAGTTGCCGGGCGAGCAGCGCACCAGCGGCTTCGCCATGCAGAGCTTCTTTATTGGCGTAGGGTCGGTTATTGCGGCGGCCTTGCCCTGGATTTTCAAGAACTGGTTTAACCTGAGCAATACCGCCGCCAACGGCGAAATCCCCGACTCGGTGAAATGGTCGTTCTACGTGGGCGGGCTGGCCTTCATTCTGGCCGTCATGTACACGGTATTTACCACCCAGGAAACCCCGCCCGAAGACATGGAAGCCTTCCGCAAGGAAAACGCCGAAGCCGGTATTTGGGACGGACTGCGCGAGTCGTTTATGGGGGTTTTCAAGATGCCCACGGCCATGCGCCAACTCGCGTTGGTGCAGTTTTTCACCTGGTTTGCGCTGTTTTCGATGTGGATATATTCCACCAACGCCGTTACCAGCAACATCTACAACATGAAGGTAGACAACGCCTTGTACGGCCGGGTTTCTACCTTCATTGGCACAGCCGCCGGCCGCGAAACCGACGCCAAAGCCCAGAAAGAGCTGAGTGCATTGCTGGCCGACATCAAGGAAATCAACCAGTTCCAAGCCGATAAGCCCAGCAAGATTGTCACCATCAACATGGCCAACTACTACCTCACGCACGCCCAGCCAGCCGCCGCGGACCGGGCGGAGCTGGAGCGGGTGCAGGAGCAGTACAACGACGGCGCCGACTGGCTGAGCTTGGCCTCATCGGTGCGCAACGGGGTAGCCGCGGTATTTGCGTTTGTCATTCCACTTATTGCGGCGCGCACCAGCCGCCGCCGCACGCACCTGCTGTGCTTGCTGATTGGGGGCCTGGGCCTGCTATCGTTGGAGCTTATCACCAACCCCAGCCTGATTATGGTGTCGATGGCCATGGTAGGCGTGGCCTGGGCCAGCATTCTGAGTATGCCGTACGCCATCTTGGCGGGGTCGTTGCCGGCCAATAAAATGGGGTATTATATGGGGGTTTTCAACTTCTTTATTGTGATTCCGCAGATTGTAGCCGCTACTATTCTGGGGTTCTGCACCATGTACTTCTTCCAAGGCAACACCTTGCATACCATTGCATTGGGTGGCGCATCTATGGTGCTGGCAGGCATCCTCACGCTCTGGGTGCGCGACGACGACGAGCCACTACCCGCCACTACGCTGCCGCTGGAAGGCCCCGGCTATGACACGCCCGTGCAGCTCGACCCACGGGTGTAGCACCTTACAACTTGCCTATCTTCTAAGCCCCGGCTGCCTTTGCGCAGCTGGGGCTTTTTGTTGCGTTCTGTTTCAGGAGCCTGAATTCTTACTCCGCATTTATACGGAGTGAAAACCAACCAAAATCCGCATTTAATCTACCGTAGATAATCGGCTTTACGCCGTACAATCATAAGCAAATCAGGCCGCGCTTGCTGCTGGTATTCGTGCGGGGTGGCCTTTCTTATTTTCTGGTTGTGTATGCTGTTGGTTGCGCTATTCTTTGGGTTGTTTTTTGGGCTGTTCGTATTATTTCTGGGACTGCTGTTGCTGGCCCGACCTGCCCCCGCCAATAGCACAGCTCGGCCACGGGTAAGTATCTTGATAGCCGCCCGCAACGAGGAAGCCACCATCGAGCGGTGCCTGACCGCCCTAACCAGCCTCAACTACCCACCCGAGTTGCTGGAAATTCTGATTGCCGACGACGCTTCCACCGACAACACCGCCGCCGTGGTAGCACGCTTTATTGAAGGCAAGCCGCAATTCCGCCTCCTACACGTGCGGCACCAGCTCGGCACGGCCCGCGGCAAAAGCAACGCGCTGGCCCACCTCTGCCGCGCCGCCACCACCGACTACTTCTTACTCACCGACGCCGACATGGCCCTGCCGCCCGACTGGGTGCAAGCCATGCTGGCTGCCACCGAAACCGACAAGGTGGGCGTAGTGACAGGTATTACCACCGCCGAAGGCAGCCACTTCGGCCGCCTCCAGGGCCTCGACTGGTTGTTCGGCCTCAATGTAATCCGGCTGCTTTCTGACCGGGGCTGGCCCATCACCTCAGTCGGCAACAACATGCTCGTGACGCGGGCCGCTTACGAATCCATTGGGGGCTACGAGGCGCTGGCATTCAGCATCACCGAGGACTTGCAGCTATTTTCGCGCATTGTGGCGCAGGGCTGGCACTTTCGCAACCTCTGCGATACGCGCGTGCTCGGCGTGACAGTACCGCAACCTACCATGCGCCACCTGCTGTGGCAGCGCAAACGCTGGATGAAAGGCGCCGTTCGGCTGCCCAGTCAGCTTTCGTTTCTGTTTGGCTTGTATGGCGCCTTCTACCTCGTGCTGTTCTGGCCGGGCTTGCTGCCGCTCTCCTTCGTAGTAAGCCTGTATGCGGCCAAAATTCTGTGCCAGATGCTGTTTCTGGCCGTTACACTGCGCCAAGTTGGCCGCCGCGAGTCCTTGGGTTTGTTGCTCCTGTATGAGCCTTATCTGTGCGTGATGTCGATGGCAGTAATTGGCTACACGCTGTGGCCCGGCTACATCCAATGGAAACAGCGCCGCTACCAGTGGGCAGAGGGCTAGACATGCCTAAGATTGGCTACGAAGCAGTAAGAAATGCTACTGATTCCAGACAGATAATCAATTGACAATTAGACACTTGTTTGATAGCCTATTTGCTCTGCAACCACGTTTGAGCGGCTTGTTCTTCCGTGAAGACACGGATAGCCACCGTATTCACCGAATCGGTAGCCATTTCTTCGGCTAAACGCTGGCTGAGCAGTTCGGCATGATAAGGCAGAACTAAGTATGCCAGACTGGGGCGCGTCCCCGGCAAAGCAGCAGCCAATTGCTCTCGAAACGAAGTAATAATCCACCGGAAGTCAGCTGGCTCGGCTAATCCACGGCTGCGCAGGTCAATCAGCCAGCGCCCTACCTTTTCTCGGCTAGCCATTTCCAAGGCGGCCCGGTAGCCCGCCCGATGTTCCTCGGAAGTGGCTGGACGGGTCCAACGCAGAAATACCTGCTCTAAATCGGGGCGGTGGGAAAGCAGCAGGTATTCAAGGTTGGTTACAAGCATGGCAGCAGCATAAGCAAGTAAAGATAAGTGCCGATTTCTTCAGTTAAGCTACGCTGAGCACATGTATTTATCATGAAGCCACCAAAACCGAAACTAGGAATTGTGTTGTTTGACAGAGCTTGGTAAGAAGTGGAAAGTTGCATGTTCTCCACGAATAAAGGCGAGTAGCTTGGGACTTCGCCAAGCTCGGCTGTGCCGTGCGTCTTCGGGTAATTGCTAGTGTCTATTGGCTACTTATCTTCACCACGTTTTCCATCCCCTACTTCGTACTCCTTTTTATGAGATTGAAACCTATGTGGCTGCTAGGCCTGGGCCTTACTCTGGCAATGCCTACTGTAGCTCAGCAGAAACCAGCCGCCAAACCAGCCGCAGCCACAACCGGCGGCACCCGCCTCGTGGAAAAAGTAACCCGCAACGGCTCGGAAATGGTGATTCCGTACGAGAAGTACGTGCTGCCCAACGGCCTGACGCTGCTTATCCACGAAGACCACTCCGACCCGCTCACCCACGTAGATGTAACCTACCACGTGGGGTCAGCGCGGGAGCAGATTGGCAAATCGGGCTTCGCGCACTTCTTCGAGCACATGATGTTCCAGGGCTCCGACCACGTGGGTGATGAGCAGCATTTCAAGATTGTCAGCTCGGCGGGCGGCACGCTCAACGGCTCCACCAGCCAGGACCGCACCAACTATTATGAAACCGTACCCAACAACCAGTTGGAAACCGCGCTGTGGCTGGAAGCCGATCGGATGGGCTTTCTGCTAGACGCCGTAACGCAGCAGAAGTTTGAAGTGCAGCGCTCCACGGTGAAAAACGAGCGGGGCCAGAACGTAGACAATCGCCCCTATGGCCAGGCCGGCGAGTATGTTAGCAAAACCCTTTATCCCTACGGTCACCCATACTCCTGGTCCGTTATTGGCTCGCTGGCCGACTTGGACCGCTCCAACGTGGACGACCTCAAGAACTTCTTTCTGCGCTGGTACGGCCCCAACAACGCGACCCTCACGGTGGGCGGCGACGTGAAGCCGGCCGAAGTGGTGAAGTTGGTGGAGAAATATTTTGGCCCCATCAACCGGGGTCCAGCCGTGCAAAACGTGAAGCTCCCGGCGCCAGTGCTTGCCACCGACCGGTACGTGAGCTACGAGGACAACGTGCGGTTTCCGCTGTTGGAAATGGTATTCCCAACCGTGCCGCAATACCACCCCGATGAAGTAGCTGTTGACGCGCTGGCCGAAATAATCGGGGGCGGCAAAACGTCGTTGCTCTACAAAAACCTCATCAAAACCCAAAAGGCAGTGCAGGCCCAGGCCTATCACCCCACTTCTGAGTTGGCTGGTGAATTCACTATCAGCGCCCGAAGCCTGCCGGGCAAGGGCCTCGACAGCATGGAAGTGCTGGTGCGCCGCACCCTGGCCGAATTTGAGAAGCGTGGTGTAACCGACGACGATGTGGCCCGCTTTAAAGCCAGCCGCGAAGCCAGCCTGATCAACGGCCTCAGCAGCGTGAGCGGCAAAGTGAGTCAGCTGGCCGCCTTTCAAACTTACACCGGCAACCCCAACCGGCTGCCCGTGGAGCTACAGCGCGTGCGCGCCCTCACCAAGGCCGATGTGCTACGGGTGTACAACCAATACATCAAAGGCAAGCACGCCGTAATACTGAGCGTGGTGCCCAAAGGCAGCGGCCAGCTGGTGGCCAAAGCCAGCAACTTCACGGTCAGCAAAGCCAGCTACAAAGCGCCGAAAGACGAGTACGCCGGGCTGAAATACGTGAAAGCCACCGACAGCTTCGACCGGAGCAAGCAGCCCAAGAGCGGCACCAACCCCGTGGTGCAGGTGCCGCCCGTGTGGCGCGAAGACTTTGAGAACGGCCTGCGGGTGATGGGTAGCCGCAACGCCGAAATTCCGACCGTGACCATGCTGCTGACCATGCGCGGCGGCCACCGGCTGGAACAGGCCACGCCCAATAAGGCGGGGGTAGCTTCGCTTACGGCGTCTATGCTCAACGAAGGCACCCAGAAATACACCGGCGAGCAGCTTTCGGCGGCCCTCGACCGGCTGGGCAGCACCATCCGGGTGTACGGCGGTGAAGACAACACCACGATGGTGGTAAGCAGCCTCACCAAAAACCTGCCTGCTACGCTGGCGCTGGCCGAGGAAATTCTGCTGCGCCCCCGCTTCGACCAAGCTGATTTCGACCGGCTGAAGAAGCAGACCCTGGAAGGCATTGCCAACCAGAACACTCAGCCCGTAGTAATTGCCAACAAAGCCTACGCCCGCCTGCTTTACAGCCCTGGCGACATTATGGGCGTACCTTCCTCAGGTAGCGCATCCACCGTGCAGGGCCTTACCCTCGACGACGTGAAGCAGTTCTACCAGCAGAACTACGCGCCCAACGTGAGCTACCTCACGCTAGTAGGTGACGTAGACCAGAAGGACGTAACGCCGCGCCTGGCGTTTTTGAAAAGCTGGGGCCGCAAAAACGTGACGCTGCCCGCCGGCGAAACCGCGCAGCAGCCCGACAAAACGCGCATCTACTTCGTGAACAAGGACGGTGCCGCACAGTCGGAAATCCGGGTGGGCTACCTCACCAATCTGCCCTATGATGCCACCGGCGACTATTACCGGGCGTATCTGGCCAACTACATCTTGGGCGGTGCCTTCAACTCGCGCATCAATTTGAACCTGCGCGAAGACAAAGGCTACACCTACGGCGCCCGGTCCGGCTTCCAAAGCACGCGCTACGTGGGGCCCTACACGGCCAGCGCTGGTGTGCGCGCCGATGCCACGGCGGCTTCGGTGAAGGAGTTTATGAGCGAAATCAAGAACTACCGCAACGGCGCTACCGACGAGGAGCTACAATTCTTACAAGCCTCGGTGGGCCAGCAAGATGCCTTGCGCTACGAAACCGCGCAGCAGAAAGCCGCCTTTCTGGGCCGCCTGCTGGAATATGACCTACCCAACGACTACGTGCGCCAGCAGAGCGACATTCTGAAGGCCCTGAAGCGCGAAGACCTGCAAGCCAGCGCCCAAAAGTACCTGCCCGCCGACAACATGTACATTGTGGTGGTAGGTGACCGGGCCAAGGCTTTCCCTGGTCTTAGTGAGCTAGGCTATGAAGTGGTGGAACTGGACCTTGATGGCAACCGGGTATCGGGCCCGGCGGTGGCTACCCCGGCCCCAGCTGCCACGCCTGCCCCCGCAGCCCTTGACGCCGAAAAGGTGAAAGTGGTAACCAAGGACGGCAAAGGCAAAAAAGAGAAGCGCAAGCAGAAAACGTCGGAAGACGGCACAAAAGGCAAAGGCAAATAATTGCCTTGCGCTTTAAGTAGTGGAAAGCCCGGTTCGGAAACGAGCCGGGCTTTTTTACTGACTTTATACGTAGCACCGCTACCTATTTCTCGCACTAGCAACAACGTATTAGCATATCATTGAACGATGTAGAGACGCGACACTTGGCTACGCCGACCTTCGGTTCACGTCTCGGTGTTACTGAGGTTGTTTAGAATGCACAATACCAATCGTTCTGGCAGGAGACGCGCAGTGCCGCATTTTTACATCGTCTATTATTTGCCAACTGATATTTTGTGTTTGTTGATGCATAAAAAAACCCACTGACAATGCCAGCGGGTTTTCCTGAATAGGGAGAGAGTTGATTGATTAATTCAGAACGGCGGTTTGAGCTTTCAAAATCTGACGAGCCACGGCCAGGTTGGTGTCGCGCGAGTTCACAGCCAGGTAAATGAATTTGTCACCTTTAGGCGACAACTTAATAACGTGCAGCTGGTCGGTGAGCGTGAGCAGAATATCCTGTACGGTCTGGTTCAGTTTTAGGGCCTGTACAGCTTTCAGCTTCTGCTTCACCACTTCGGTATTGTAAGCAGCGGCAGTTTCAATATCGAACTCGGCGAGGTTGGAGTGCGACGCCAGGGGCATACCGGTTTCGGTTTCAACAACGGCAACGGCGAGCAGGGTAGGCAGTTCGTTCAGGATATCTTTTACGGCTTGTTTAGCAGAAGTCATGATGGTAAGGAGGTAAAGTTTTAAAGGATTTTATTAAAGTTTTGAGGTGTGACGACGGAGTATCTCGGTGGCCATCCCAAGATTAGTATCAGCGAATCGGACTGCCAGAAAACAGTACCACGAACTATTGGGTAACGGCCGTACGATATGAAGCTGGTCCTCTAGCAGCAAGGTCATTTCCGTTAGAGGGCCTCCCGGAATCTGTTGGGTTGCGAGGGCGGCATCGGTGGCGCGCAGCAGCTTGGCGTACCGCAAGTTGATCTGATTGGGGTTGAGGTTGGCGGCGGTGGTATAAGAAGCTACCACGCGGCCCGAAGGCACTTCCACCAAGCAAGCCAATAGTAGCTCCGGCAGTTCGGCCAGCAGGCCTTCCATTACCGTCCGGGCCACTCGGCCGGCCTCATCGGCCGTCCCTACCGTGACTTTACGAATGCTAGGTCTATTGAGAAACGGAAATTGCATGCAGGTAAAAGCTCAGAAAAACTGGGTACGCTAAACTCGCTAACAGCTTATTAAAAAATCCACCACCGCTTTTTTGCGGCTTTTTCGCGGGGGAGTAATGTTACGTTCTGGGTGCCACGGCCCTTCAGCTGAAGCTCCTCTTCTTGATAACCGGCGTAGCCGTATTGCAGCAGCGGTGCTTGGCCCACACGCACTGGCAAGGAGTAGTTGCCGGCAGCATCGGTGCTCACGCCCCGGCCGCTGGTTTTGTCGATAACCGTGGCGCCAATCAGCGGCTGGCCATTTTCGTTGAGGATGCGGCCCCGTACTGTGGTCATGCGCATGGCCGAAGCCTCGGTGCTGGCAGTAGAAGCAAAAAGCTCGGCCGGCATCTCCATAGTAGGCACCACATCGGTTGGCGTGCTATCGGTGGGTAGGCTGGTGCCGGCAAAAACGGCGCCGCCCAGCAGGGCGCTACCTGCTACCAACGACGTAGCCCGGCGACGAAAACGTTGCGGCTCGGTCCGAATCAGCTCGAACTGGCGCTCCACCCAGCCCATTGGCTTTACGGTGTGGCCTAGCTGCTTCATTTCATAATAACGACGCAGGATAGCGTCGCCGCTCTTAGAGTTAGCTTTTAGATAAGCATCAACAGCTTCCGTGTTCTTGCTGGTGAGGTCTCCGCGTAGGTAAGCATCCCGGTACGTAGCAAGCAGTTCGCCAGTAGTAGGGTGAAAAGGGTTGGCACTTAGTTTCATAAAGTAGGGCAGTAGGTCGGTGTGTCTCTCAGATTATGATGCAAATTTATAGAACGAAATCACGCCTATTTGCACTTAAACAACAGATTCATACTCCGTTCACTGTGCTCCGCCTTAGATGAATGCACCTCTACGCTCTACAAACCTTAGTAAAAACACGATAGACATAGTTATATCTTAACAATTTAGTACAAATAAGATTTTTAAAAATACTTCTAAATATCCTATTTATTAGTTTCAAATAAAGAATCTTATTCTCATTCCGGGAATCAATTAACCTCAACCGTAGTGATTATTAGCTAGATACGCAGGTCATTATCAAGGCTAATTTCAATATTGTGCACAAGTCTTTAATATAAACTATCTAATAATTTATTGTCTTGAAAGTACCAACAAACTTTGTCTTGTCTGCTATTTATTGAAGAAGTCAGACTGCTCAAATAATCTCTTTCATAGCGTGCGTTATATCACCCACCAACAATAGCTGTACAACCACTCCGCCCGCCTTGTTGAAGAGACTTATAGCTTCAGTGCCAAGTAACCTGCTACCTTATAGTTCGGTAGAGGAACGGCCAGCGGAAGCTTGTTCCTAGTTCACTTTCACTTCCTGCTTATGTGGCACAGCTTGTTCAATGCCGTGTGGCTGTCGGCGGCGTACTTCTTCTCACTGCTGGCGGCCGTTTGTGTTGGCTACTGGTTTGCTGATGTGCGCTACCGCCGCCTGAACCGGGAGTGGAAGGCATCGGGCATTGAAAGCGCCCTCATTACCATGTTCGGGCTGATTCTGTCGTTCACACTGCTTTCGTCCAATAACTCCCTCAAGGAGCGCACTAACCTCATTCATCAGTCGTCGGATGCGGTGGCGGAGCTGTACCGGGAAAGCCAGCTGTTGCCGCCTGTTGCCCGCGACTCGGTGCGGAGCTATTTGCTGCGGTTTTTGGCGCTAGAGCTGCAAGAACACCAGCCGGGGCATTTGATAAAGGAAACTCACACCCAAAAGCTAGCGGTCATCAACCGGCGCTTCTGGCAGCAGCTTGTGGAAACAGTACGCACTCAGCAGTTGTCCCACACCGATTTACAATTGCTACTGCCGGCTTACAATAGGTTCAACGTCAACGTTTTTCGGCTGCATTATTCTTTTCAGGAACGGACGCCTAACTCCATCATCAGGTTGCTGCTGATTTCGTCGTGGGCCATTGGTGTGCTGGTGGGCTTCACCAACGGCTGGCAGCACGACCGGCACTACTTCGTACCGATTTTGTTTGTGGTTATTTCAGTGTTTACCATCCAGTCTATCCGTGACCTGGACGACCCGGAGCAGGGTTTCATCCGGCCCAACTACACCAACCTGCTAGACTTGCAGCGCATCATTGCGGAGGAGTAGGCTGGCGAATGCCACCGGCCGGAACCGGCAAGCAGCAAACCCGGTTCTACGGGCGTGGGTGTGCAGCCCGTGCGCTTATTCTGTATCTTTCCCAGGCTGACAACGGCCTTTTGAATAGTTATGCCTGTGCCTCAAGAACCACTATCTACTTCATCGGCTTTGCGGGAAGTGCTGGCCCGCCTCGAAGCTTTCAAGCGCAAGTTCTACCTCTCCCTGCTAGTGCGTGGGGCGCTGGTAGCTGGGGCATTGCTGCTAAGTTTGTTTCTGGTCCTGAATACGCTCGAATACTTCCTCTACTTACCTACCTGGGTGCGGGGCGGCCTGTTGTTCGGTTTTCTGGGATTGTCGGTGTACGCCTTCGTGCGCTGGATCTGGCAGCCATTGGCAGCCCTTACCAACCTGCGCCGCTTGCTGAGTGATGAGCAAGCTGCCCAGCGGGTAGGGGAGCTGTTCCCCGATATTCAGGATAAGCTGCTGAACGCTTTGCAGCTTCAGGACAAGGCCCAGGGCAACGCTCTGATTGCCGCCAGCTTGGAGCAGCGGGCCGGGCAGTTAGCCGGCTTCCGGTTTGAGGAAGGCATTGATATTCAGAAGCAAACCCGGCCGCTCTGGAAATACGTGGCCGTGCCGGCGGGCGTGATTATGCTGCTGCTGCTGGTGTACCCGGCGCTGTTTGTGCAGGGTACGGCTCGGATTCTCAATTACCGCCAGAAGTACGCGCCGCCCGCGCCGTTTGCGTTTGTGGTGGAAAACAAAAGTCTCACAGCGTTCCAGGGCGAAGACTTCAAGCTAGATGTGCGCGTGGAAGGCGAGGCTCTGCCCAACGAGGTGAGCATCGTGTACGGCGGCCGGGAGCGGCGCCTCACCAAGGAACGCGGCAACCACTTCACTTATCAGTTCGACCAGTTACAGCAGGACGTGGAGTTCCAGCTTACGGCGGCCAATGTCACGTCTGAGGACTACGACCTGACCTTGCGCCAGCGGCCCAATCTGCGTGACTTCAAGGTGCAGGTAACCTACCCGGCCTACATTGGCAAGCCCGCCGAAACCATTCAGAACACCGGTAACCTCACCGTACCCGAGGGCAGCACTGTGCGCTGGCAGTTTGCCACCCAAGCTACCGACCAGCTGCAACTGCTGTTCAAGAGCCCCGACGAAACCGTAACGGCCCAGGAAAGCGGCGAAGAGTTTACGGCTTCGCACCGGGTGATGCGCACCCAGAACTACGCGCTGCGCTTGCAAAACCCGGCCAGCCTCAACCGCGACCCTATCGAATACCAGCTGACTGCCATACCCGACCAAGTGCCGGAAATTAGCCTGGAAAGCTTCACCGATACGGTATCGTTGCGCTACCTCGCGCTGGGCGGCTCCGTGCGCGACGACTATGGCCTTTCGCGCTTGCAACTGCACTACCGCATCACCAGCAAGGCCCGGCCTAATGCGGCATTTCAGGCGCGGGCACTGCCGCTAACGGGTGGTCCGGCCCAAACCTATGCGTATCAGTGGGATTTGCGGCCGCTGAAAATGCAGCCCGGCGACCGGCTGGAGTACTTCGTGCAGGTGTGGGACAACGACGGCGTACACGGTGCCAAGTCGGCTAGGACGCGGGCGGCGGAGTTCCGGCTGCCTAGCAAGCAAGAGCTGCGCGACCAGATGAACTCGCAGTCGGAATCGGTGCAAAGCCAACTGAGCAAATCTGCGCAGGAAAGCAAGAAGCTGGAGCGGGAGCTAGCCAAAAGCCAGGACAAGCTCAAAACCAAGCGCGAGCTAAACTTCCAGGACAAAAAGCAGCTCCAGGACATGCTGAACCAGAAGCAGCAGATGGACCAGCAGATGGCCGACATGAAGAAGCTGTTCGAGGAGTTGACCCAAAAGCAGGACGAGCTAGACCCCAAAAGCCAGGAGCTAGCCGAGAAGGCCAAGGAGCTGCAAAAGCTGATGGAAAGCCTGCTCGACCCCGAAACCAAGAAGCTGTACGACGAGCTCCAGAAACTGCTGGAACAGCAAAAGGATATGAACCAGCCCGACATGCAGAAACTGCTACAACAGCTGGAAAACAAGGAAAACACCTTACAGAAAGAGCTGGAACGGGCACTGGAAATGTTCAAGCAGCTACAGTTCGAGCAGAAGCAGGAAGAAGCCCTCGATAAGCTGCAAGAGCTAGCTAAGGAGCAGGAAAAGCTGGCCGAGGAAACGCAGAAAAACGACAAAGACAACGCCGACAGCAAGGACAGCAAACAACAGCAGCAGCAAAAGCAGGAAGACCTGAAAAAGCAGCAGCAAGACAACAAGCAGCAGTTCGAGGAACTGAAGAAAGACCTGCAAGACCTGAAAAAGATGGACGACCAGCTCGGCAACGAGAACGGCGCCGAGGAAATGAAGCCTGAGCAGAAGGAGGTAGACGAGCAGATGGAGCAGAGTGAGCAGCAGCTCTCCAAAAACCAGAACAAGAAAGCCAGCCAAAACCAGAGCCAGGCTGCCAGTGGCATGAAGAAAATGGCCCAGAAGATGCAGCAGCAGATGGACCAGGAAGAACAGGACCAGCAGGCTCAGAATATCGACGACCTGCGCGACATTCTGGAGAACCTGCTCAAGCTCAGCTTCGACGAGGAAAACTTGATGAAGGACTTTCGCAAGGTGGACCAGAGTGACCCGCGCTTTGTGCAGCTCGGCCAAAACCAGCGCAAGCTCAAGGACGACGCTCGCGTGGTGCAGGACTCTCTATATGCATTAGCCAAGAAAGAACCGAAGATTCAAAGTTTCGTGACGCGCGAGGTAGGCGAGATGAACGGCCGCATGGACGAGTCGTTGGAGCACATCCGACAGCGCAACGTGGGCCGCGCCACCGCCAGCCAGCAGCAGGCTATGACCAGCATGAACAACCTGGCCCTGATGCTGAACTCGGCGCTGCAACAGATGCAGCAGGAGCAGCGCGAAAGCATGATGGGCCAGCCCCAGTCCGGCGACGGCAAGCCCGGCAAAAGCAAGAAAAAAGGGCAGAAGCCCGGCCAGGGCCAAGCCGGCCGCATGGGCAAGATGCAAGAGCAACTCAACCAGCAGATTCAGCAGTTGCAGCAAAGCGGCAAGCAGGGCCGCGCCCTGAGCGAAGATTTAGCCAAGCTGGCGGCCCAACAGCAGATGCTGCGGCAGGCCTTACAGGAGCTGGAAAAACAGCAGAAAGGCACCAAGCCCGGCGGCAAACAGGGCGGAAAAGATGGCAAAGGTGACCTGGGCGGTAACGGTACCGGGGAGCTGAAAAAAATGATGGAACAAACCGAAACCGACCTCGTAAACAAGCGCCTGACAGAACAGACGGTCATGCGCCAGCGTCAGATCCTGACCCGGTTACTGGAAGCCGAGAAATCGGCGCGGGAACGGGACCAGGACGACAAGCGCGAGGCGCAGTCCGCCCAAAACCAACCACCCGTATTTCCGCCTGCTTTCCAGCAATACAAACGCCAAAAGGAACGCCAGACCGAGCTGCTTCGTACTGTGCCTACCACCCTTACTCCTTATTATCAACGAGAGGTCAGCGAATATTTTCAGAAAATGAAATAGCGTTCCGCTAAGTTTGCGCCCTGCCGTTCCTCACACCTGTATATGAAGCAAGTCAAAATTCAGATTCCCTCGCTGGTCGAGAACATTCGCGTCGTGGAGAGTTTCATCGACAACTCGAAGGACACCTTCCACATCGAAGATGATATTTATGGCAATATCATGGTGGCGGTGACGGAGGCCGTAAACAACGCTATCCGCCACGGCAACAAGTTCGATAAGGACAAGAATGTGTATCTGTCGCTGTACGTGGACACGGACCGCGTGAAGTTTGAAGTGGAAGACGAAGGCCAAGGGTTCGATTATAACAACCTGATTGACCCCACCGCCCCCGAAAACCTGGAAAACCCCGGTGGCCGCGGCATCTTTTTGATTCGCCATTTGGCCGACGAGGTGGAATTCACCAAAGAAGGCCGTAACGTGCAGCTTACCTTCCTGCTATCTGCCCCTTCGGAGGCAGCCGATGTCCAGGAAGACAGTACATCCAGCAGTTCTCATTAGGCATGAACCAGCACCCGCCCGGTACCGAACACGAAATGAACAGCGGTTTGCCCCAAGATTCGCACGAGTCGCACGGAATTGAGTTTCTGGTGGAGGACGTGCCTTTTGAACTGGCCGACGCCGAGGCGCTGGGCTCCTGGATTGAGCGGGTGATAGAAGTGCATGAGTACGAGTTGGTGCAGCTCACCTACATTTTCTGCTCCGATGAATACCTGCACCGCGTGAACGTCGAGTACCTCGACCACGACACCTACACCGACGTCATCACCTTCGATAATGCCGATGACGCCGATATGATTGAGGGCGACATTTTTATATCGGTGGAGCGGGTGCGCGAAAACGCGCAGCAGTTGGGTATTCCGTTTATTGATGAGTTGCACCGCGTCATGATTCACGGCGTGCTGCACTTGTTAGGCTACGCCGATAAGGACTTAATCAGCCAGACCGCCATGCGGGCCAAAGAGGATTACTGCCTGTCGTTGCGCGCTTTTTAAGTAAATCAACCGTACTTTCACTGAGTGAAACGCCCGCCTTCCAGCGGGCGTTTTTTGCGTACCAGCCCTGTCATTCCGACGCAGGAGGAATCTGAGTGTAATCGTTCAATGGGTTTACTCAGATTCCTCCTGCGTCGGAATGGCAGTTGTACTTATTTACCTCTGCTATGTCTGCCAGTTCTTCCTACATGCCTGTTGTAAGCGGCCTCATGCTGGATTATTACCTGGGCCTGGGCTACTACCGCATGGTGCAGGACTTGTTCACCTGCCGCTTACTGGCCGTAGAAGGCGAATACCACACAGTGCACTGGCTCCGGCTGCGGCTAGCCGATGTGCAGTACGGCCCCGAGCAGCGGCGGCTGTTGCGCCTCAACGAGAAGTTTTCCGTTACAATCCGGCCGCTGCGCATCACACCCGAGTTGGAAGCCCTCTACGCCCTATACCGCAGCTCCATCACCTTCGACGCGCCGGAAACCGTGGATTCGTTTCTGCTGGGCGGGGCCACGCACAGCATCTTCACCACCGAGATGATTGAAATCCGGGACGGCCAGCAGCTCATTGCCGCCGGCATCTTCGATAGTGGCACCCGCACCCTGGCCGGCATCATGAACTTTTACGACCCCAGCTACCGCAAATACAGTTTGGGCAAGTACCTGATGCTGCTGAAAATCAACCACGCCCGCCAGTTGCAGACAACGTTCTACTACCCCGGCTACCTGGTTCACAACTACCCTAAGTTCGACTACAAGCTGTTCCCCAGCGTGGCAGCCACCGAAGTGTACGATTGCCTGAACAGCGAGTGGCTGCCGTTTTCGTGGGACGCTGTGGCCGCCCACTCAGCCAGCCTAATGGCCGAGATGCTCGATGAGGAACTAGGTGCCCACGACCCCGAGTAAACCACGCAACTCCGCGCAACAACCACGGCAACTACCTATCTTTGTACAGGTTTCTAGCAAGTTGCGCTTCGTTTTTCATTCCTGATTTCAACGGAAGGCCCGCCGCAACGCGGGCGTTTTTGCAGGTAACTCCCAGCACTAGCTCGGTGAGCTGCTGCTGTTGTTGAACGACCTGCGCGGCATTTGCTGTTAGTACCAACATTCCATATGCCTCGCCAAGCCGGAGCTTGGCGCTACTCTTATGTTTCAGCAAGAAGAATACGACGTTATTGTAGTAGGAGCGGGGCACGCGGGCTGCGAAGCCGCCGCCGCCGCCGCCAACCTGGGCTCCAAGGTCCTGCTCGTGACGATGAACATGAACACCATCGCGCAGATGTCGTGCAACCCAGCCATGGGGGGCGTGGCCAAGGGCCAGATTGTGCGCGAAGTGGACGCCCTCGGCGGCCAGTCGGGCATCATCACCGACAAAACGATGATTCAGTTTCGGATGCTGAACCGCTCGAAAGGCCCCGCCATGTGGAGCCCCCGGGCGCAGTCCGATAGGATGCGCTTTGCCGAGGAGTGGCGCAACACACTGGAGCAGACGTTGAACGTGGACTTCTGGCAGGAAGCCGTAACCGGCCTGCTGGTGGAAAATGATACCGTAGTCGGGGTGAAAACCCAGCTTGGCATCGAGTTCCGCAGCAAAGCGGTGGTGCTCACCAACGGCACTTTCCTGAACGGCCTGATTCATATTGGCGAGAAAAGCTTTGGGGGTGGCCGCGCTGCCGAGAAAGGCAGCACTGGCATCACCGAGCAGCTCAAGGAGCTAGGCTTCGAGGCGGGCCGCATGAAAACCGGTACTCCGCCCCGCGTAGATGGCCGCAGCCTCGACTACTCGAAAATGGAGGAGCAGCCCGGCGACGAGGTAGCCAGCAAATTCAGCTACTTGCCCACGCCGCCGCTGGTGAAGCAGCGCCCGTGCTACATCACCTACACCAACTCCGAGGTGCACGAAATCCTGCGCGAAGGCTTCGAGAAGTCGCCGATGTTCCAGGGCCGCATCAAAGGCTTAGGGCCGCGCTATTGCCCTTCGGTGGAAGACAAAATCAACCGCTTCGCCGACAAAGACCGGCACCAGATTTTCGTGGAGCCCGAAGGCTGGAGCACGGTGGAAGTGTACGTGAACGGCTTTTCGAGCAGCCTGCCCGAAGACGTGCAATACCGCGCCCTCCGCAAAATCGTGGGCTTCGAAAAGGCCAAGATGTTCCGCCCCGGCTACGCCATCGAGTACGACTTTTTCCCGCCAACCCAGCTCAACCTGACCTTGGAAACCAAGCAGGTGCGCAACCTCTACTTCGCGGGCCAGATCAACGGCACCACGGGCTACGAGGAAGCGGCTTGCCAAGGCTTGATGGCCGGCATCAATGCCCACAACCGGGTGCACGGCAAAGAGCCGTTCATCCTGAAGCGGAGCGAAGCCTACATTGGGGTGCTCATCGACGACCTGGTAAACAAAGGCACCGACGAGCCCTACCGCATGTTCACGAGCCGCGCTGAGCACCGCATTCTGCTGCGCCAAGACAACGCCGATTTGCGCCTGACGCCGCTGGGCTACGCGCTGGGGCTGGCTTCGGAAGAGCGGATGGAACTGGTGCGTGAGAAAGAGCGGCAGACCGCCGACGTGCTGGAAACGTTGCGCACCTTCGCCATCGAGCCCACCGAAATCAATGGTTTCCTGGCGGAGCTAGGGTCGGCTACCATCAGTGAGCGGACCCGCGCCATCAACCTGCTGCGTCGGCCCAACATCGAGTTGCCCAACCTGAGTAGCGTGCTGCCTGGCCTCACGCTGGCCTTGGCGCCGTACGGTCCCGAGGCCCTAGAGCAGGCCGTGATTCTGGTGAAATACGAAACCTATATCGAGAAGGAAAACCAGCAGGCCATCCGAGCCGCCGAGCTGGAAAACTTCGTGATTCAGGGCCGCCTCGATTATAAAGCCATGCCGGCTCTCTCGCACGAAGCGCGCGAGAAGCTGCTCAAGGTGCAACCCGAGACTATCGGACAGGCGGCTCGCATCAGCGGCGTTTCGCCCGCTGATATTTCGGTGCTCATGGTGTACCTTGGCCGGTAATTAGCAGAAGCTAGGAGCGAGAAGTTAGAAGTTAGGAGCACACTTGGTCTTTCAGCAGTGTAACCACCTATTTGCTAGCTTCTCGCTCCTAGCTTCTCTCTTCTAATTAAGAAAACAGTGTCGTACGAACGATTGGAGAAGTGCCCGGTTTGCGGCAAAACAGAGTTTCGCAACAAGCTGATAGTGGAAGACAAATCGGTGAGCAAGGAGAGCTTCGCCATTCAGCAGTGCGAGGCGTGCAGCTTTCAGTTCACCAACCCCCGGCCCGATGCCGCCCACATTGGCCGTTATTACGAGTCCGACGATTATGTATCGCACAACAGCGGGGCGGCGGGCGTTATCAACCAGGCGTACAAAGTGGCGCGGTTTTTCACGCTGCGCCGCAAGGTGGGCCTCATTAATAAGCTAGCCCCGCGCAAAGGTCGGCTGCTCGACTATGGGTGCGGCACGGGCCACTTTCTGGCCGCGGCCAAAACCGACGGCTGGCAGATTGCCGGTTGGGAGCCCAACGCCCGCGCCCAACAAGAAGCCTCAGAACGGGCCGGCCAGCCCATCGGCACCGAAAACCTGACCTCGTTTGAGAAAGGCAGCTTTGATGCCATTACGCTCTGGCATGTGCTCGAGCATGTGCATGAACTCAACGAAACGCTCCAGCAGCTCATTAGCCTGCTCAAGCCCGATGGGGTGCTACTCATTGCCGTGCCCAACGTGGATAGCCTCGATGCCCAACATTACCGGCAGGATTGGGCCGCCTATGATGTGCCGCGCCACTTATATCATTTCAATCTAAAAACCATGACCCAGCTGCTTAAAAAGCACAAGCTGACGGTCTTGAAAACACTGCCTATGGCGCTGGATGCCTACTATGTGAGTATGCTCAGCGAGAAGCACCGCGCCGAGCGGGGCGGCGGAATTGTATCGGTGTTGAAGGCCGGCTATGCGTCCAATCAGTACGCGGCCCGGCACGAAGGGCAGTATTCCAGTCTGATTTACGTGGCCGCTAAACGCTGAGTAATCATGCCCACGCCAGTCGTTTACGCTTTGGGAATTCTGCTGGTGTTGTGGGCAGTTCCGGGGCGGGCTGATGGGGTGTCCTTTGTACTTCTTACGCTGGCTTCACATACGGCGCAGGTAGGCGCGGGCGTTGCTGCTTCGGGCCGGCCTAACACCACCCAATGCTCTGCAGTAGTGCCTGATACCGAAGGCGAAACCACCCTGCAAAACCACTTCATTGACAGCGCTGGCTAGTGCCGTGCTGACTGTTTCCACGCTGCTGCTGTATAATGTCCGTTCGCGCTAATCTTTTTGTGTTGCTTGCTGCCGGGGCCGGCTTGGCAGGCTGTGCTTCCATCAGCTCGCCCACTGGCGGTGAGAAGGACATTATCCCGCCAAAGCTGGTTAGCTCCATCCCCGCCGATGGCACCCGCAATTACAAGGGCCAGGTAGTGCGGCTGGTGTTTTCCGAGTCGGTGCAGCTGAAAGACCTGACCAAGAACCTCATCATCTCGCCGGCGCTACCCGAGGACAACCCTTATAAGCTGCGCGAAGACCGTTCTTCCGTTTCGCTGCTGTTTGATAAGCCGCTTGAAGCCAATACCACCTACTCGTTCAACTTCGGCAACGCCGTAACCGACATCACCGAAAGTAACCCAGCCGTTAACGTAGCAGTAAGCTTTAGCACAGGCGCGGTGCTTGACTCGGGAGCGGTGCGTGGCACCGTGCGCGACTTGCTCAGCAACAAACCTGCTGATGCCGCCCCGGTGCTACTGTACCCGGAAGCTGATACGGCAGGAGTGCGCCGCGGCAAACCCTACTACCTGGCCCGCACCGAAAAAGACGGCAGCTACAGCCTCCGCAACCTGAAAGCGGGCCGCTACCGCATCTATGCGCTGGCCGACAAAAACAACAACACCCGCTACGACGAAGGCGAAAAAATAGCCTACCTACCCGACCTGATTACCATTGGGCCCCGGCCCGACTCGGTGAACCTGGTGCTGGTGCGGCCTGATTCGCGCCGGCCTACAGCCAGCAGCCGGCAGGGTTCGTTCAGCCAGTTTCGCATCAGCTATGGTGAGGGGCTGCAAACGGTGGCGCTTACGCCGCTAGGCAGCCCAGCTACGCCCCAGCTAAACGAGGCCGTGCAGCTTACCGAGCAGGGCCGAACCGTAGTGCTCTACCGCACACCGGCACTAGGAGAGAACCGCTACTTGCTGGCCGCTACCGACAGCGCCGGCAACACTAGCCGCGACACGCTGAACGTGAAATTCCCCGGCACCGCACCCACCCGCCGGCCAGCGGTGTACAGCGTGGAAGGCGCCCCACGCGACGTGTACCGGCAGGGTGAAGTGAAGTTTTCGTTTACCGAACCGGTGCGAGTAGCACCCGGCAAGCCCTTTGCCACCTTGCAGGAAGACTCCACCTCGGCCCGCCGCCCGTTGGTACTGCCTACCAATGGCATCCTCAGCCCCGACCGAACTCTGCTGACGATATTGCTGGATACCAAAGCCCAGAAAACCGTTACGCTCCGCCTCGATACTCTGAACCTGACCACCGTAACCGGCCAGCGGCTAGGCGCCCGGCCCCTGCGCCTGCGCGTGACGGACCAAGCCACCTACGGCAGCCTAGCCGGCACCATTACCACCAAATACAAGCGCTACGAAATCCAGCTGCTCGATCAGCAAAACAAAGTGGTAGCCAGCCTCGACAGCCCCAAAAATACCTTCCGTTTCGACAGGCTTCTCCCGGCCACCTATACGTTCCGGGTACTGATTGATGCCGATGGTGACGGCAAATGGCGCGGCGGCGACCCGAACCTGCTACTACCCGCCGAGCCCGTGTATCTGCATCCTAAGCCCGAGCAAGTGCGCGCCAACTTTGAAATAGAGGATATTCGGTTGGCTTTCTAGGGTAAGAAGAGGGTAGCACGTTAATCCGTTCCATGCTACTTATTAGCCGCCGTTTTCACCTTTTTTCTGATCGTCGTTGCGGATGCTTTTGTGCTGGCGGGCGGGGGTATCGGTGGTGGAGCCGAACTGGTAGTTGAAGCTTACGCGCACCGCCCGGTTGTAGGCGTACGTGTCGCTGCGCAGGTTGTAGCTGTCGGGCGCTACTATGTCGGCACGGAAGAGCATGGTGCGGTTGAAGGGGTTTTCGAGGTTGAGCGTGAGGCTGCCTTTCTTGTCGAATAGCTCCTTTTTCACCGACAGCGAATGAGTGTAAAACCCGCTGGCGTCGCCCTGCAACAGAATCCGCCGCGAGTTGATGTACACCGAGCCTTGCAGACTGTAGCCGTGGTCCAGCGTCCGGCCCGCCGAGAAGTTGGCGTTATACATCAGGCCCTGGTTGCGCAGGTTCAGGGCCGGGCTTTCTATATCCAAGTAAAAGGCGTTTACGGTAGCATTGAGGGTCCAAGCGGGGGTAGGCTTCGCCGAGCCCGTTACGCTCAGCCCATACGTGGCGCGGCGGCCCACATTCTCGAACGTGCTGTAGAGCACACTGGAGTTGGTGGTATCATCAGGAAAAATGCTACGGGCCGGCACCCGTGACCATACCTGCTGGATAGCGTTGTTGGTTTGCCGCCAGTAGCCCGACAGGTTAAGCGTGCTGGATTTGTGGCTGGTGCTGTAGCCCAGTTCGTAGGCATCGGTTAGTTCGGCGCGCAGGTTGGGGTTGCCCGACGAGGCCTGCCGGCCGTTGTTCACGTTCAGGTAGGGGTTGAGCAGCCAGATGTCGGGGCGCTGGATGCGGCGGGTGTAGCTCAACTTGACTTTCTGCTCCTTATCGGGCCCAAAATCTCGGGTGACTAGCACGTTCGGAATAACGTTGGTGTACTGCTGGCGCACCGTGGTAGTAGTATTGGCAAAGTCGCCGAACACGCGGGTGTGCTCTACGCGGGTGCCGGCCTTGAAGCTGTAGCCCGGTTTCAAATTGAAGCCGTAGGAAAGGTAGCCGGCGTACACGTTCTGCTGATAGTCGAACTCGTTGGAGCGGGCGGGTACCAGTACCAGGCCACGGCCGTTGAGGCTGTCGGCGGCAATAGTGTAGTCGCTGCCGGCGCGGCGCAGGATGGTTTTCGCACCCAGTTCCAGCAGCCCGGTGCTGTCGGTGGGTTGGGCGTAGTCCATCTGGAAGGTTAGCTCCCGGTTGCGGCTTACGTTGACGTTGGTTTCGCGGTAGTCCAATCCTTCGCCCCGGGTCTGGTCGAGTTCATACGCCTGCCGGCCCGAACTGGTGCTCAGCAAACCCAGCACACTCAGCTCCTGGCGCGACCGGCGGGCGGTGTGCGTATAGCCGGCATTCACATCAAGGCTGGGGAAGTGGTTATTCGCAAAAGGCCAATCAATTTGGCGGCGGTACACATCATCGGGAAGGGTAGGGGCGAAGTAGCTGGAACTGATGCTACGGGTGCTGTGGTAGCGAAACAGCTCGGTGTTGGCGCCCAGCGTAAGGGCATCCTGCTTGGTGAGGTCGTAGTCGAAATTCAGGCGGCCAGTCAGGCCCTGGTTGTAGTTGCGAGTGGCAGTGCGCTGGTTCAGTTCGGCCAGCTCGCCGGGGGCCAGCACGTCGGTGCGGCGTATTGCGCTGCGGTAGCGGTTGTAGTATGCTGCCACGCCCAGCTCCGAGGCTACTGTCAGTTTGCCACTTTGCTTGTTGAGGCTAGCATTGAGGCTATTGTTCTGGTTGCCGGTGGTGGCACTCACCGAGCCGGTAGTCCCCAACGCAGCATTCTTTTTCAGGACGATGTTGATGATGCCGCCCGAGCCCTCGGCGTCGTACTTAGCCGAGGGGCTGGTAATCACTTCCACGCTCTTAATCTGGTCGGCGGGCAGGCGGCGCAGGGCGTCGGCGAGGTTGTTGGCCAGCATGCCGCTGGGCTTACCATTCACAAGCACCCGCACGCTGGTGGAGCCGCGTAGTTCGGGGTTGCCATCGGGGTCGAGGCTGAGCATGGGCACTTTTTTGAGTACATCGGCGGCCGTACCACCGGTGTTGCTCTGGTCTTTCTCGGCGTTGTATACCAGCCGGTCGGCTTGATTTTCAATCAGCTCCCGCTGCCCCATCACTTTCACTTCGCCTAGCTGCTGCGCAGTAGGTACCAGTAGTAGGGTTTGGCTGAGCGTGGTGGCGCTTACCGGTACGTGGGCCAGGGTTTGGGTTTCAAACCCCACAAAACTCACGCTCAGCTGGTAGCTGCCGGCGGGCAATTTCAACAACGCAAATTCACCTTTTGTGTCGCACACGGTACTGGCTATCAGCTTGCTGGTACCCGGTGCCAACAAGCTCACCGTGGCAAATTCTACGGGCTGCCGGGTGGTAGCGTGCAGCACGGTGCCGGTCAGGCGGCCAGTAGCTACGGTGGCAGCCCCCACGGTAGGGGAGGGGAGCTGTGCGGCTACCGGCCGGCCTAGCCCGAGTAATACGGATACAGCAAGTACAAATTTCATAGGGCGTTGGCTTAGAAAACAGACGGAGGAAGGCACGCGCAGGAGTAGCCGCCAGCATAGCCGGCAGTGAGCAGGAAAGTCAGAAAGCGGAAAAAGCCTGCGCGCGGGGCGTATAATGCAGCCCGGTAAGACCGGCCGCTGGCGGGCAGCAGGTAGTAGTAGCGGCTTCCGTGGCGCTCAACGAGCCGGCTGGTGAGTTTTGCGGGAAGTTGAACGGAATACCGCCGCTTCCGCTGAACGTTACAGCTGTAGGCTACTTTTTTTATAGCCCGCCTCTTGGAAACCGGTCAGCAGGAGTTTTCTACGGATACTGGAAGTAACTTCCAGTAACTAAAAATACGGTTTTCAGCCTCCAAAAGCCCTTTCTAGTGATTGGCAGTTCTGAAGCGGCCAGTAGCTACCCCTACTGTTTAGTGAAAATTGAGGCTGTTTACTTTGTTGGCAGGCAGCTTTCCACAGGCCTCATAGCCATTTCCAGTTACTGAGGCCATTTCCAGGCGCTTATCCACACCAAATCCACAGGTTTATCCACTGCCCGAGGCCGTTGGGGCGTAACCTGTGGATAATGCGGGGGAAACCTGGGGATAACGCGTGTAGAAATAAAGGATAAGTTTTTTTGCGTGCGTCAACGGTTTAGCAGGGCACTTTATGCACCACCCCATGGTGGATAAGGGTGGATAACTTCACCGGCTTTTACACCTAATCCACACTGTGGATTTATGTGGATTGTGGATACGTGGACAAGCTATGTGGATAGTGAATAAGCCTGTTAATTATCTGTAAATCAATCCAATGATATGCACACACCCTGTTGATAGACGGTGTATAACTCCCGAGCTATGCACAAGTTATCCGCGGTGTGGATTACTCTCAATTGTTGTCCACTTATAAACACCCCTAACGACAGGGATAAAAAAGATTTCTTAAAATTTCTTCTTTTAAAAAGTTATTAACTGTGTGGACAAGTTGGCCGGCCTCAAAAAAAATGCGGGTGGCTTCCGCCGGGTGCTTGGGGCCCGAGCCCCCGCTCCACCACCAACCACTCCCGAAGAGGTGCCGAAACTGCGTGCGCCGGGCGCCACCCAATTCCACAGGGGCGCGTATACATCGTTCCGTTAGCCGGACCCCCTCATGCCCTTCGATTACACCCTCGATTTCCACACCCTCGATTTCCGGGAACACCCCGAACTATACCGCGTGGGCAAAGGCGAGCAGGGCGTGCTGCTGGTACAGCCCTATAAAGGCGAGATTCTGCCCCACTGGCGCTTCCGTACCCCCGAGGTGGCACAGGAGTCGGCTGATACCATCTACGGCTTGTTTGAGGCTTATTTAAAAGCCAACGACTTTGTGGGCGCCGACATGGCCCGCAAGTTTTTGCAAATGGGCTTCACTAGGTCCCGGCGCTACGCTAACCACCGCGGCGGCAAAAAGTACGACGGCCCGGTGCCCGACGACAAAAAAGGCCAGAGTGGTGCCCATGGCCGCCCCGAACTGCCCCGCGCCCCCGAAGACCCGGAAAAGGCCGAAGCCGCTGCTATTTTCAAGCGGAAGTGGGACGAAGCCAAGCAGCACCCCGACTACGTACAACAACGCACCGACTTTCAAGCCCGCTACGGGAAATGAGGTGCTACCTGTTGATATGTTGATTGGTAGTGCATCATCTCCGTAAAGCAGCGCACCAACAAGCAACATATCAACAATTATCAATCAGCACACACAACGAGTAGCCGTATCTTTACCACTCCACCACCACAACCACTGCTTCCACTATGAGCACCAATCCACAACCTTCCAGCACCGAAGAAAACGAAATCATTCTGGGTACGGGCATGGGCCCGTTGCGCTTCGGCGCTACCATGGATGAAGTGCGTGCCCTCATGGGTGAGCCCGAAGAAATAGAGGAATCAGAAGAGGAAGACGAGTTCGAGCACCAAGCCTGGAACTACCTCGAAGAAGGCTACTCCCTGTACTTCGACCGGGAAGACGATTACCGCCTGAGCTGCATCGAAACCGACCACCCCGGCATGCGCCTGTTTGGGGAGCTGATTCATGGTCAGTCGCCGGAGCAGATTCAGGAGCTGATGCGCAAGCAGGGCCTCGAAGCCAGCGAAGTGGAAAAGATGGATACCGGCGAAACCCGCGTATCGTACGAGAAGGAAATGATTGACTTGTACTTCGATGAAGACGAGCTCCAGTTTGTGAACTTTGGCGTCTTCATTTCGGAGGACTTGGACGTGCAGTGGCCTGCCTAACCCAGACTTATCCACAAAATATCCGTTTTTGCCTGTGGATAAGTGGATAACTGCCTTATTTATTAAGTATTTAGCTTTAAATATGTGTAAGGCACCTCATTTCACCAGGTAATAGTTTCTCGGTTTGAGAATCAAGGACATAGAAAAAGCCGCTCCCAACGGGAGCGGCTTTTGTGTTTAGCTGCGGTGGGTACCGGGCTCGGCTTAGTCGGCAATAGCGCGGAACAGCAGGAACAACCCACCCGACAGCACCATGGTAACCGGCAGCGTGAGCACCCAAGCCAGCGCAATGTTACGCACCATCTGAGGGTTCAGATTCTTGATGCCACGGTTGGCTACCATCGAGCCTGCAATGGCCGACGAGAGTACGTGCGTAGTGCTGGACGGCAACCCGTAGCCAGTGGTAACCCCAATCATGGCGGCGGCTACCAGCTCCGAAGAGGCGCCCTGTGCGTAGGTCAGGTGCTCCTTACCAATTCGCTCCCCAATGGTTTTTACAATGCGTTTCCAGCCCACCATCGTACCAATACCCAACGACAGCGCCACCATAAACGACACTTCCCACGGGGCGTAGTCGGTGAAGGTGCGCAGCTGGGTGATGCTGTCTTCATAGGTTTTGCGGTCAACGGTGCTCAGCGGTACCTTCTCGCTGGCCGTAAATTTCTTGGCCCGGTTTTGCAATAGCAGAATGGCTTTGCGGATTTCAAAGCGGGCTTGCTCGGGCAGTTGCTTCACGTCGGTTTTGCCGGCGAAAATCTGGTCGAGGGTATTGGTCTGAGCTTTGATTTCCGCCAGCAGCTTGCTGTCGGCGGCGCTGAGCGTGGTGGGGTCCACCTTGCCCATTACAGTTTCCACTTTGGCCAGCGAGCTGCGCATGTCCAGCGGATTCAGCTTTTGATTGAGGGCGAAGTGAATGGGTACGATGCCAATCAGAATCAGCATAATCAGGCCCACACCTTTCTGGCCGTCGTTGGAGCCGTGGAAGTAGCTTACCAGCGTACAGGTAGCCACCAGAATCAGCCGGATCCAAAGCGGTGGCGGCTTGCGCTTGTGCGGTTCCTTAAAGATGGCCTTGTTGGGCACGAAGCGCTTCAGCAAAAACATCATAATGATGGTGAGCGAGAAGCCGAACAGCGGGCTAATTAGCAGAGCCAAACCAGTTTCGCCGGCTTTGCCCCAGTTCACGGCCGCGCCCTGACCATCGGAGAGCAGGCTGAAGGCAATACCTACCCCCAAAATGGAGCCGATAAGCGCGTGCGACGACGACGAGGGTAGGCCGTAGTACCAGGTGCCCACGTTCCAGATGATGGCCGCCACAATGAGGGCACCCACCATGGCAATGCCATGGTACACGTTTTGGTCGACGAGGCTTTCCACGGGCAGCAGGTACACAATGCCCATGGCCACGCCAATGCCCCCGGTCAGAACCCCGATGAAGTTCCAGAACCCCGACCAGATAACGGCCACCCAGGGCCGCAACGCATTGGTGTAGATAACCGTGGCCACGGCGTTGGCCGTGTCGTGGAAACCGTTGACAAATTCGAAGGCACATGCCGCCACCAGACAGGCCAGCAGCAGCAGTAGCACATGAGGCTCTAAGCCAAACATACAGGTAGGATTAATGGAAATTCAGTTTTCAACAAT
Source organism: Hymenobacter norwichensis DSM 15439 (assembly GCF_000420705.1). Classification (GTDB taxonomy): domain Bacteria; phylum Bacteroidota; class Bacteroidia; order Cytophagales; family Hymenobacteraceae; genus Hymenobacter; species Hymenobacter norwichensis. Next base: position 106,096 of record NZ_ATVL01000011.1, on the reverse strand, counting down.
CAAAGGTAGACTTACCCGTAAGGGAGGCAAGATTATGAAATTGTTAAGTAAGAACCGTTGGCACCCTCGTACGAAGCCGCTACAGGCAGAAAAAAGCAGTGAGTAAATGAAGGTGCCTGAACGGCAGGCAAATGCAGGATGCTGGTTCCGGAGTTGATATTTATATAGGCTGGCAGCCCGGTGCGCTTCGCCACCTACGTAGCTTCCACTACTTTTGCCGGCAAGCATTCCGGAGTGAGTACAGCGCGTTCATCGGACAACACAAGTTCGTGTAGGTCTGAGCGCCCACTCATCACCCAATCCTGACTACTAATTACTGTAATAAATAGCATGAGCAACGCCCCGCAGAAAGCTGCCCCTACTACCGAGGGTACCCTGGCCGAAATTGTTTCGCACGCCAAAGAGTACGGCTTCGTTTTTCCATCCAGTGAAATATACGACGGCCTATCTGCCGTGTACGACTACGGCCCAATGGGCGTGGAGCTGAAAAACAACCTCAAGCAGCTCTGGTGGCAGGCCATGACCCAGCTCAACCAAAACGTGGTGGGTATTGACGCGGCTATTTTCATGCACCCGCTCACCTGGAAAGCCTCCGGCCACGTGGATGGTTTCTCGGACCCCATGATTGATAACCTCGACAGCAAGAAGCGCTACCGCGCCGATGTACTGCTCGAAGACAAGGCCGCCGAATACGAAAACGCCGGTGATAAACCCCGCGCCGATGCCTTGCTGGCGGAAATGGGCCGCTTGCTGACGGCCGAAGATTTGGCTGGCGTCAAGCAACTCATCATCGAAGAGAAAATTCTGTGTCCGGTTTCCAAAACCGGCAACTGGACCGATGTGCGCCAGTTCAACCTGATGTTCAGCACCCAGGTAGGCGCCGTGGCCGACGACTCCAGCAAGATTTACCTGCGGCCCGAAACTGCGCAAGGCATTTTTGTGAACTTCCTGAACGTGCAGAAGTCGGCCCGCATGAACATTCCGTTCGGTATTGCGCAAATCGGCAAGGCGTTCCGCAACGAAATTGTGGCCCGGCAGTTCATTTTCCGCATGCGGGAGTTCGAGCAGATGGAGATGCAATTCTTTGTGCGCCCTGGCACCGAAGGCGAATGGTACGAGCACTGGAAAGCCACCCGCCGTGCCTGGCACGAGGCTATGGGTATCCCTACCAACAAGCTGCGCTTCCATGACCACGATAAACTGGCCCACTACGCCAAGGCGGCAGTGGACATCGAGTATGAATTTCCGTTTGGTTTCAAGGAAATTGAAGGTATCCACTCGCGTTCCGACTTCGACCTGAGCCAGCACCAAGCCCTGAGCCGCAAAAAGCAGAACTACTTCGACAACGACATCAACCCCGAAACCGGCAAAGCCTACGGCAACTACGTGCCTTTCGTGGTGGAAACCTCGGTGGGGGCCGACCGGCTATTTTTGGCCACGCTCTGCCAGGCGTTTCAGGAGGAAACCATTACTGAAGGCGAAGGGGAGGAGCAAAAAACCAAAACCCGCAAGTTCCTGAAGCTGCACCCCGCCGTGGCGCCCGTGAAGGCGGCCATCTTCCCACTGGTGCGTAAGGACGGTATGCCCGAAAAAGCCACTGAGATATTCAACGCCCTGCGCCACGATTTCCGGTTGGTGTTGGAAGAAAAGGACGCCATTGGCAAGCGCTACACCCGCCAGGACCTCATCGGTACGCCGTTCTGCATAGTAGTGGATGGCCAAACTTTGGAAGACAACACCGTCACCGTCCGGCACCGCGACTCGCGCGAGCAAACCCGCATGCCCATCTCCGAGCTGCACGCCTACATCGGGCAGGCCGTGAGCTTCGCTCGCATTTTCGAGAAGCTGTAGTGTCGTTAAGTTGCCAAAAACAGAAAGGGCCTTGGAGTTATCCGAGGCCCTTTTTAGTTGGTGGTTGAAAATTCAGGGTTGCTTACTGACTGCTGAGCCAATGAGTGGCTTCGTGGCGCGAGGTGAAGTAGTTGAACTCCACCTGGGCCGGCGGCAATGCCATAGCCGACGCCGCCAGCATGTTGCCCACTTGGTACTCGTATTGGCTTTCCGACACCACCGCCGCCACAAATAAGGAGCGGTGCGGGTGTGCCAGCAAAGCCTCGGTCAGAGGCAGAAGAATCTGCTCAGTATCGTCGGTAGGAGGAGCGTTGCGTTTCAGGTCCAGCAGCAGCTTATCCACATTGTTTTGCACCATTTTATCCAAGGCCTGCTGGTAGGCAGTCTTGAACGAAGCCGAGAGCCGGGCGGCGCTGTAGCTAAGGTGTAGCATATCGGAAGCAGGGTGATAAGCAAGCAACGCTTCCGGCGTTTGAAACAAGGTCATCCAGAATAAGTGGTACGTTTTCATCAGCAAAATGCAATGCAATGCATTTGCAATGTGCTGAAATAACGTGTCTTACGATTTTATAGTGTCAAAAAGTTGCTTTCAAACGCAAATTAATTTCCAGTTCCAGCAAACTATCTGACCTCAAGCGTAGTGCGCCCGCCAATTTGCCAAGGAAAGGAGTCCGCCAAGCTGCGGCGGGTTGCGTACCTTTGCTGCATTTTAGCAGCCTATGTGGAGCAAACTAGCCCTATTCGTCATCAAGAACCGGCGGATTCTGATTCTGCTGCTGGCCGCCCTGACGGTGTTCATGGGCTGGCAAGCACGCAAAGTGGAAATGACCTACGACTTTGCCCAGGTGGTCAGCCCCGACGACCCGGACATGGTGTATTTCCAGCAGTTCAAGCGCACCTTCGGCGAAGACGGCAACGTGCTCGTGCTGGGCATGCAGGATAGCAGCGTGTACAAGCTGGGTAACTTCAACGAACTACGCGCCCTCACCGACACTCTGAGCAAGGTGGAAGGCGTGAGTGGGGTGCTGAGTGTAACGCGCCTACCCAAGCTGGAAAAAGACACCGCCACCAGCACCTTCCGGGCGCTGCCCATCTTCCGCCGCGCGCCCCAAAGCCAGGTGGAACTTGATTCGCTGATGCGGGTGGTGAATGCGCAGGAGTTCTACAAAGGCCAGCTCATTAGCCCCACCACTGGTGCCACGCTGCTGGCCCTCACCATGGACCCCAAGTTTCTGAACTCCAGCAAGCGGGAAGGGGTGATGCAGGAAATCCTGGGCCACGCCGACCGGTTCCAGACGAAAACCGGCATCAAAATGCACTACGCCGGCCTGCCCTACGTGCGCGCCACCATGACCACCAAAGTAGCTGCCGAAATGAAGCTCTTCGTGGGCCTCACGGTGCTGATGATGGCCGTCACGCTGTACATGTTCTTCCGCACGTGGTCGGCGGTGGTGTTTCCGTTGCTGATTGTGCTGGTGGTGGTGGTGTGGTGCCTGGGTACGATGGTACTCATGGGCTACAAAATCAACCTGCTCACCGGCCTGATTCCGAGCATTATCATTGTAATCGGCATCCCGAACTGCACCTATCTGCTCAGCCGCTACCACTACGACTACCGCAAATCCGGCAACCAGGTGCTGGCAATGGCGCGGGTGGTGCGCAAAATCGGCCTCGTGACGTTGATGAACAACACCACCACGGCCATTGGCTTCGTGGTGTTCTGCTTCACCAACATTGCCATTCTGTTCCAGTTCGGGGCGGTGGCCACCATCAACATCTTCGTGGCGTTTGCCATGTCGTTTATTTTGATGCCGATTGTGTTCACCTACCTGCCGCCGCCCACGGCTAATCAACTGCAACACCTCGAAGCCAAGCCGCTTACCAAGCTGTTGGAGTTCTTTGACTACCTAGTATTGGAGCGCCGCCAGACAGTGTACATCACGGCCGGCGTGCTGATTGTGCTGGCCTCGTTCGGGGTGAGCAAGGTGCAGTCGGTGTCGTACATGGTGGACGATTTGCCCAAGGATTCGTCGGTGAATTCCGACCTCAAGTTCTTCGAGCAGCACTTTAATGGGGTGATGCCGCTGGAAATGGTGGTAGATACCGGCAAGCCCAAAGGCATTCTGAAGCTGAAAAACCTGGAGAAGATTGACCGGCTTGAGAAGTTCCTGCGCACCCAGCCCGAACTCACCACGCCCGTTAGTATTGTCACGGCCTTGAAAGCCAGCACCCAGGCCTTCTACAACGGCAACCCCGAGTATTATCGCCTGCCCGACAATTCCGAGAAAAACTACGTGCTCAGCTACCTAGCCCGCTCCCAGTCGGCCAACAACGGGGGCAACGGCGAGATGATGCAGAAGCTGCTTCGGTCCTTCACTGATTCTACCGGCCAACGGGCCCGTATTTCTTTGAAGATTGCCGACATCGGCTCCCACAACTTGGATACCCTGCTGGCCAAGAAAATCCAGCCCGAAATCAAGCAGATTTTCAACGGTACGGGCATGGATGTGAAGCTAACTGGCACCACCATCCTGTTCACCAAAGGCAACGAATACCTGATTGGTATGCTCAAAGAAAGCCTGCTGATTGCCTTCGGGCTGGTGGGCCTGGTGGTGCTCATTCTGTTCCGCAGCATCCGGGCGGTGTTTTTCACGCTGCTACCCAACTTCTTCACGCTGCTGCTCACGGGCGGTATTATGGGCTACTTCGGTATCCCGCTTAAGCCTAGCACGGCCCTCATTTTTAGCATTGCGCTGGGTATTGATGGCGACAATAGCATCCACCTGATTGCCAAGTTCCGGCAGGAAATGGCCATCAACGGCCAACGGGTACAAGCCGCCATCAGCACCACGCTGTCGGAAGCCGGTACCAGCATGATCTACACCAGCATTGTGCTGTTTCTAGGCTTTTCGGTGTTTGCCTTCTCAGAGTTTGGCGGCACTAAAGCGCTAGGGCTCCTGATGTCGGCCAGCTTGCTGATTACCAACTTCTCGAACCTGATTCTGCTGCCTGCGTTGCTGGTTACCTTCGAGCACGGTAAAGACGAAACCATCGACCAGTCCTCCATTCGCCACTATGACGACGAATACCACGAGGAAGACGACGATTTCGAGCTGAATCTGAACCGGATGCAGGTGCAGCCTAAACTGAACGGTTAACATAAAAGAACGTCATGCTGAGCGTAGCGAAGTATCGCGCTTGCTGACACAGGATTACCAACTTAACATCAGCACGCGAGATGCTTCGGCAAGTGGACGCCAGATCAAGCATGACGTTCTGATACAACGACTTTCCCAACAATGAACTACCCCGAATACAAGCAACCGCTCAACTACGGCCAGGTCGGTACCGATATCTTGGCGTGGTGGAAGCAGAACGGCATCTTTGAGAAGAGCGTGAGTTCCCGCGAAGGGCAGCCCACGTTCGTGTTTTATGAAGGCCCACCGTCGGCCAATGGTGCCCCCGGTATCCACCACGTCATGGCCCGGACGGTGAAGGACATCTTCTGCCGCTACCAGACCTTGCTAGGCAAGCAAGTGAACCGCAAGGGCGGCTGGGACACCCACGGCCTGCCCATCGAGCTGCAAGTGGAGAAGGAGCTGGGTATCACCAAGGAGGATATCGGCAAGAAAATCAGCATCGAGGAATACAACCAGCGCTGCCGCGAAACCGTGATGCGCTTCAAGGCCCAGTGGGACGACCTCACCGAGAAAATGGGCTATTGGGTGGACCTCGACGACCCCTACATCACCTTCGAGCCCGAGTACATCGAGAGCTGCTGGGCCCTGCTCAAGAAGCTCTACGACAAAGGCTACCTCTACAAAGGCTACACCATCCAGCCTTACTCCCCGGCCGCCGGCACCGGTCTGTCGTCGCACGAGCTGAACCAGCCCGGCACCTACAAGGACGTAAAGGACACGACCATCGTGGCCCAGTTCAAGGTGAAGCAAGACGAGAAATCCGAGAAGCTGTTTGCCGCCGGTGATGATGCCCCGCTGTACATCCTGGCCTGGACGACTACGCCTTGGACGTTGCCGGCCAACACGGGTTTGGCCGTGGGCAAGAACATCAGCTACGTGCTGGTACGCACCTTCAACCCCTACACCTACGCGCCCGTTCGGGTGGTATTGGCCGAGGCGTTGGTTGGCAAGTACTTTACCGAGAAGGGGAAAGATGCCTCGCTGGAAGACTTTAAAGCCGGCGACAAAGTGCTGCCGTGGCGCATCGAAAATTCCTTTAAAGGGTCTGACCTCGTCGGCATCAACTACGAGCGGCTGTTCGGTCAAGACAAAGGCTTCCCGGCTTTTGAAGGGGAGGAGCGCGCCTTCCGCGTAATTTCCGGCGACTTCGTGACCACCGAAGACGGTACCGGCATTGTGCACATCTCGCCCACCTTCGGCGCCGACGACTTCAAGGCCGCTCAACTGGCTAACGTACCTGCGCTGCTTGTGCCCGATAAGGATGATCCTAACAAGAAAGTACCTGTAGTGGACCGGACCGGCCGTTATGTAGCCGAAATGGGCGAGTTTGGTGGCCGCTGGGTGAAGAACTACGACGGGCACGACCAAAGCGGCGCCGACTACAAAACCCTCGACGAAAGCATTGCCATCCGCATGAAAGGCGACGGCACGGCCTTCAAAGTGGAGAAGTACGAGCACACCTACCCGCACTGCTGGCGCACCGATAAGCCCGTGCTCTACTACCCGCTGGACTCCTGGTTTATCAAGACCACGGCGGTGAAAGATCGGCTCATCGAGCTCAATAAAACCATCAACTGGCAGCCTGCCAGCACCGGCACTGGGCGCTTCGGCAACTGGCTGGAAAACCTGGTGGACTGGAACCTGAGCCGCTCACGCTACTGGGGCACGCCCTTGCCCATCTGGCGCACGCAGGATGGCACCGAGGAAATCTGCATCGGTAGCATTGCCGAGCTGAGCGCCGAAATCGACAAGGCCGTAGCGGCCGAGGTGATGACGCACAACCCCATTGCCACCGGCGAAATGAAGGATTTGCACCGCCCCTACGTGGACGATGTATTTCTGGTAAGCACCAGCGGCCAGCCCATGTACCGCGAAACCGACCTCATCGACGTGTGGTTCGACAGCGGAGCTATGCCCTACGCGCAGTGGCACTACCCGCTTGAAAACAAGGCGCAGTTCGAGAAGAATTTCCCCGCTGATTTCATTGCCGAAGGCGTGGACCAAACCCGCGGTTGGTTCTTCACGCTACACGCCCTGGCGGTGATGTTGGAAGACTCGGTGGCCTACAAAAACGTAATGGCCAACGGCTTGGTGCTGGACAAGAACGGCAACAAGATGAGCAAGCGCCTCGGCAACGCCATCGACCCGTTCACGACCATCACCCAGTTCGGCCCCGACGCTACGCGCTGGTACATGATTGCCAACGCCCAGCCTTGGGACAACCTCAAGTTCGACCTGAACGGCATCACGGAAGTGCAGCGCCGCTTCTTCGGCACGCTCTTCAACACCTACTCGTTCTACGCCCTCTACGCCAACCTTGATGGCTTCCAGGCCCGCGAATTCGACCGGGTGCCGTACGCCGAACTGAGCGAGCTGGACCGCTGGATTCTGAGCAAGCTCCAGTCGCTGATTGTGGAAGTGCGCGGCTATTACGACGGCTACGACCCTACCAAGGCTGCCCGAGCCATCCAGGATTTCGTGACCGACCAGCTTTCCAACTGGCACGTCCGTCTCTCACGTCGTCGTTTCTGGAAGGGTGAGCTGACCGCCGATAAAAAGGCAGCCTACGAAACCTTGCAGGAATGCCTCGTGGTAGTAGCGCAGCTCATGGCTCCGATTGCGCCCTTCTTTGGCGAGTGGCTCTACCAAAACATGACGGGCGGCATGCGCGAAGAAGCTGTAGCTAAGAACACGCCCCTGGCCCCCGAATCGGTGCACCTCACGCTGCTCGTAGAAGCCGACCAAACCCGCATCGACAAGGCCCTGGAAGAGCGGATGGAACTGGCTCAGCGCATTTCTTCGCTCACGCACTCCATGCGCAAGAAGTCGGTGCTGAAGGTGCGCCAGCCGTTGCAGCGCATCCTGGTGCCGGTGTTCAACGACACCACACGGGAGCAAGTAGGGCTGGTAGAAGACCTGATTTGCGCCGAGGTGAACGTGAAGCATGTGGAGTTCCTCGACGATACCAGCGGGGTGCTGGTGAAGTCAGTGAAGCCCAACTTCAAGCGCCTGGGCCAGCAATACGGTGCCAAGCTGAAAGCCGTGGGTGCCCGCATCCAGCAGATGAGTGCTGAGGAAATCAGCACCCTCGAAAAGACCGGTCAGCTGGCCGTGGAAATCGAAGGGGAAGCCTACACCCTGGCTCCCGACGACGTGGAAATCCGCACCCAGGATTTGCCCGGCTGGCTGGTAGCCACCGACGGCCCCCTCACCGTAGCTCTCGACGTGACCCTGACCGACGAGCTGCGCCAGGAAGGTGTGGCCCGCGAACTGGTAAACCGCCTCCAGAACCTGCGCAAAGACAGCGGCCTGGAAGTGCAGGACAAAATCCGGGTAACGCTGGGCGTGCAGCCTGAGCTGGAAGCCGCCGTGCAGTCGTTTGGTAGCTACATCCGCGAGGAAGTGCAAGCCCTGGCCCTGGATTTCGCACCCGAAATCAGCGGCGGTTCGGTGCTGGAATTTGATGAGTACAACGTGCCCGTGCAGCTGGAAGTCGCAAACGGCTAACACTCAGGTGCCAACCGCCGCCTTGAAAACGGCGGTTGGCATACCGGCGCACAAAGTGTATTGCAACCCCGCAAAATCAGCTCAAAACAGCACAAAGCCCGCTCGAAATAAATACCAACGGCACAGAAGAAAGGTAGGACCCTTGGGCAGCGAAGTCCAAAATTCTGCGTCACTTTGTGCTAGGAGAGGAGGGAAGCCCCGGCCTGACAGCATGTCAGGCTACAGCCCACTTCTCGCTTCTCACCTCTCAGCTTTACGAAATGAAATACTGGAAATATTACCTGGTGGCGCTGCTGGTCATCCTCATTGATCAGCTCTCGAAGTGGGCCGTGCACCACTATATGCAGCCCGGCATGGGGGGCGAAGTTCCCGTGTTTGGTGACTGGTTTAAGCTGCACTACACCACCAATCCGGGCATGGCTTTTGGCTTCGAGCTGCCGCCGCCGTACGGTAAGATTGTGCTGACGGTGTTCCGGTTGATAGCTGTGAGTGGCATCACTTACTACATCTATCGGCTGTGGAAGCACCGTGCCCCGGCCGGACTACTGGTGTGCATTGCCCTCATTTTGGGTGGCGCCATCGGCAACTTGGTCGATTCCATCTTCTATGGTGTGGTATACGGCCCGGCACTCACGGTGTACGGTGCGCCTACGCCTTGGCTGCACGGGCAGGTGATTGATATGCTGTTTGTAGATTTTCCCGACGGTTTCTTCCCGTCGTCTTGGCCGCTGGTGGGGGGCAAGGTCATTCCTGACTTCCCCATTTTCAACATTGCTGACTCGTCTATCTTCATCGGCGTGGCGCTCATCCTGCTCAACCAAACCCGTTTCTATGGGCATCAGTACGAGGAAGCCAAGCCCCTAGCCGCCGAAGACACCGAAGCTGCCCAGTCCCGCCGCGACGCGGAAGCTCGGGAGGTAGTGTAAACAATAGATTTTAGAAGCCTAAAACGGCCCGCTGGAATAGTCCAGCGGGCCGTTTTTATGTAGATTAATGCTGTAGAGACGTGATACTTGGCGTCTCCCATCGGAACGATTCACCTAGAGCGGCACCATAGCGACCAATCTCAGCAACAACGAGACGCCAAGGTTAGCGTCTCGGCATCTGCGGGTACTTGCTGTATCTTTACTGATGCCGCCTATACGTGATTAACGCCTTCTACTGTGTCCGAACCCATTCTCTCCGTCCGTAATCTGACCATCGACTTTGCCAGTCACCGCGGTAACACGCGGGCCGTATCGGACGTGTCGTTCGACCTGCGGCGGGGCGAAACGCTGGCTATTGTGGGTGAGTCGGGCTCGGGCAAATCGGTGACGTCGCTGGCCTTGATGGGCCTGATTCCGCTGCCGCCGGGCCGCATTACAACAGGGGAGGCCCGCTTCCACTCCGAGGCGTTGGGCGAGGTGGATTTGCTGAAGCTAACCGACAAAGAGCTGCAACAGGTGCGCGGCAACGACATCAGCATGATCTTCCAGGAGCCCATGACCTCGCTGAACCCGGTGTACACCTGCGGCAGCCAGGTAGTGGAAGCACTGCGCCTGCACACCAACTTAGACGCTAAGCAGGCCGAAGCCCGCACTGTGGAACTATTCACCATGGCGCAACTGCCCCGGCCCGAGAAAATCTTCAAGAGCTACCCGCACGAAATCAGCGGCGGCCAGAAGCAGCGCGTGATGATTGCCATGGCCATGGCCTGCAACCCCGCCATCCTCATTGCCGACGAGCCCACCACCGCCCTCGACGTAACGGTGCAGGCCCGCATGCTCCAACTCATCGACCAGCTCCGCCGCCAGCACAACACCGCCGTCCTCTTCATCACCCACGACTTGGGCGTGGTGGCCGAAATAGCCGACCGGATTCTGGTCATGTACCGGGGCCGCGTAGTAGAGCAGGGGCCCGTCCTCGACATCTTTACCAACCCCCAGCACCCCTACACCAAAGGCCTGCTGGCATGCCGCCCAAAATTATCGGTAGGGCGAAAAAAACTTCCCGTAGTGGCCGATTTCATGCGTGAAACGGCCGATGGAGGCTTTATTGCTCTCGATGGGGTGCCAGCGCAACTGCTTGCTAGTGAAAACAATGAACTAGCAATTGATTCCCCTAAAAATGGAATCGAAACTACCAAAACGTTCCCCGTGGAACATCAGGATGTTCCACACCCGAGAGTGCCATTTTTTGGCGTGGAAGACGCTCCTGCCAGCGAATCAGGGCAGTTGTTGCCGGCCGTTGATACCATTGAAGTAGGTGCACCGTTGGCATCTGAGTTGGTTATTACTGCGGATACAGAGCCGATTCAACTTCGGGAGGCAACGACCATTCAGGCACCTAAGCTCACAGGTTCCCAAGCTCCCATCCTGCAAGTGGAAAACCTGAACGTGCACTTCCCAATTCGCAAGGGTTTCTTCAACCGCAAGCCCGAAGTGGTGCGGGCCGTGGATGGGGTCAGCTTCAACATTTATCCGGGCGAAACGGTGGGGCTGGTAGGGGAGTCGGGCTGCGGCAAGACCACGCTGGGCCGGGCGCTGCTCCGGCTGGTAGAGCCCACGTCAGGCAGCATCCTGTTCGAGGGCGTGGACCTAGCTAAGCTGCCCACCGGGGAGCTGCGCCGCCGCCGCCGCGAGTTTCAGATGGTTTTCCAAGACCCCTACGCCGCCCTCAACCCGATGATGACCGTGGGTGAAGCCATCCTGGAACCCATGCAGGTGCACAATGTAGGCGGCACCAAGCAGCAACAGAAGGCCCGCGTGCTGGAGCTACTCCGGACCGTCGGCCTCACCGAAGCCCAGTACCAGCGCTACCCGCACGAGTTCAGCGGCGGCCAGCGCCAGCGTATCTGCATTGCCCGCGCCCTGGCCCTGCAACCCAAATGCATCATCTGCGACGAGTCCGTTTCGGCCCTCGATGTATCGGTGCAGGCGCAGGTGCTCAACCTGCTCAACGACCTCAAGCGCGAGTTCAACATCACCTACCTTTTCATCACCCACGACCTGTCGGTGGCCCGCTTTATGTCGGATCGGCTGCTGGTGATGCGCCAGGGACAGATTGTGGAAAGTGGCCCTGCCGCCGACCTCTACGCCCATCCGCAGCACGAGTACACCCGCCAACTGCTGGCCGCCATTCCCAAAGACGAACCCGCCGACATCCGCGCCGCCGTGGCCAGCCGGGCGTAGGCTGCACAGGGTAAGCTCGAAGCCGACTGCTACGTTATTCTCTATGCGCATCGTTTATCCGTCTCTTCCCTACGAGCCTCAAACCATCGACCCTTTGTGGGAGCCGGAGTATCAGTGGGCGCGTAGCAACGGGGTAGAGGTTACGCTTTTCGATGTGGAAACTGGCCGGCTATTTCCCCGCCAGCCATCTGCCACTGCTGCGCTTTACCGTGGCTGGATGCTGTCAGCCGCGGAGTACGAAGCCTTAGGACGGCTGACGCCATTGCGGGTTGATACCGCGCAATACCAAGCATCCCATCAGGCTTCGGGGTGGTACAGCCAGATAGCGGAGTACACCTTTTCGAGCTGCTTTCAACCGGCGGCCGCCCCGCTGGATTTCACGTCTGGCCAGCGCTACTTTGTGAAAGGCCTAGTGAAATCGTTCGGGCCCGACTCGGTAGTGGCTTCAGAAGCGCAGTACACTCAGCTGCTGGCGAAGCATCAGGTGCCCCCAAACGAGGTGCTATTCGTGCGAGAATTTGCGGAGCTGAAACCAGAATCAGAACGCCGGTTTTTCGTGGTGGCGGGAGTGGCGTATGGAGCGGAACGGACTGAGCTGCCTGCCGAGCTGAACCCAGTCTTGGCTCGGCTTGCACCGCGCCTTTTCTACTCGTTGGATGTGGTGCAATTCATGTCGGGCGAATACGTGGTGGTGGAAGTCGGCGACGGGCAGGTATCAGATTTAAAAGAGTGGGATGTAACTGATTTTGTCGAATCGGTGTTAAAGAGGTTGACTATAGCAAATCCGTAATCTGGCATTTGCTACCAGAAATAGATATTCGCGGATATATTTCGTATTATCTACCTGAAGCCCGGCTAAGCGGCCGGCACCGCCCGCATCGGGCTACTAACATTCACCTTGGAACGCCACTACCAAAGCCGGCTTTCCTTACTATCAATCCCGCCGCCTGAGAAAAAGACAACCCCTGGCGGCCCTCATTTTCTGATGAAAAGAAAAGAAGACTCTGCCGCCCCCCGCGCCCCTCGCGCGAAGGCTGCCAGCGGCGACCAAGCCGCCCCCGCAACGATAACCAAAGAACAGGTTCTGCGCATTTTTACCGACAAGCCAACGGATGTGATTGCCTATCGGCAGCTTTCCCGCCGGCTTGGCGTCACCACCAAAGAGCAGCGCGAAGAAGTGTTTGAACACCTGCGCTTTTTCAAGAAATCGGGAGTACTGACGCTCGTGACCAACGACGAGTACCGCCTAACCGACCCCACTGCTATGCTGGCCGCCACGGCACCCGCCAGCAGCAAGAAGCGTCGCCACGACGACAACACCCCCGTACCCGCCAAGCCCAGCCGCTCGGTGCAAGCCGAGTTCGGTAACGACCCGGTAGTGCACCGTCGCCGTGGTGCTGGCTTCGACTTTCCTTCGGATGAGCTGCGGCCCGAAACCCGGCATCGGCAGGACAGCGGTGGTGAGGTAATCACTGGCACCGTGGCCCTGGCTACCGACAAGTTTGCCTTCGTCATCAGCGAGGAAAGTGAGAGCGACGTGCGCGTGTTCACCGACCGGCTGAAGTTTGCTATGCACGGCGACACAGTGAGCTTGCGCCTGCGCGGTACCCGCGACGGCCGCCCTGTCGGCGACGTGGTGGAAGTGCTGAACCGGGTGCGCCCTGAGGTGGTGGGCCGCCTGCAAGTGCAGGGCGGCATCGGTTTTGTGAAGCCCGACAACCGCAAGATGTACTTCGATGTGTTCGTGCCGTTCGAGAATCTGCACGGTGCTAACAACGGCGAAAAGGTGCTGGTCCGCATCACCGAGTTTCCGGAGAATGACGCCGGCCGCTCCCCGGTAGGCGAGGTGGTTCGTAGCTTCGGACAGGCCGGTGGCAACGAGGCCGAGATAAACGCCATCATGGCGGAGTTCGGTTTGCCGTTCGAGTTTCCGCACGAAGTGGAGGTGGAATCGGAGGCTATATCCGACCGGATTTCCGAGGACGAAATCAGCCGCCGCCGTGACTTCCGCAACATCACCACCTTCACCATTGACCCCGCCGATGCCAAAGACTTCGACGATGCCCTGAGCATTGAGAAGCTGGAAAACGGCCACTGGGAAATTGGCGTGCACATTGCCGACGTGACCCATTACGTGAAGCCCGGCACCGAACTGGAGCGCGAAGCCAAGCACCGCGCCACGTCGGTTTACCTCGTGGACCGCGTGATTCCGATGCTGCCCGAGCGCCTCTCCAACGGCCTCTGCTCCCTGCGCCCCAACGAAGACAAACTGACTTTCTCGGCTGTGTTCGAGCTCGACGAAAGCGGCAAGCTCTTCGATTCGTGGTTCGGCAAAACCATCATTCACTCCGACCGGCGCTTCGCCTACGAAGAAGCCCAGGAGCGGATCGAAGGGCTGGAGAGCGACTACACCGCCGAGATTCAGCTGATGAACAACATCGCCAAAAAGCTGTGCGCAAAACGCTTCAAGCAGGGTGCTATCAGTTTCGAGACGCAGGAGGTGAAGTTCAAGCTGGACGAGGAAGGCAAGCCGCTGGGCGTGTACGTGAAGGAGCGCAAGGACGCCCACAAGATGATTGAGGAGTTCATGCTGCTGGCTAACCGCAAGGTGGCCGAGTTCGTGTTCAAGCTGAAAAGCCGTAAGCCGCGCTATACTATGGTGTACCGCGTGCACGAAGCCCCCGACCCGGACCGGCTGCAAACCTTCGCCCTCTTCGCCAAGAAATTCGGCCACGACCTCGACCTGAGTAACCCCAAAAAACTCAGTACCGAGCTCAATGATTTGTCTACCGAAGTAATGGGGCGGCCCGAGCAGAACGTCATCCAGACGCTGGCTGTGCGGACCATGAGCAAGGCCATTTATACCACCGAGCCGCTGGGCCATTTTGGTCTGGCGTTCGAGCACTACTCGCACTTCACCTCGCCCATTCGGCGCTATCCAGATATGATGGCGCATCGCCTGCTGGAACACTACCTCGAAGGTGGTAAGAACGTGGAAGTGGCCCCCGTGGAAGAAGAGTGTAAGCACTCCTCGGAGCGTGAGAAACTAGCCGCTTCCGCCGAGCGGGCCAGCATCAAATACAAGCAGGTGGAGTTCATGTCCGAGGTGATTGGCGAGACGTTCACCGGCGTGGTATCGGGCCTCACGGAGCGTGGCATGTACGTGGAAATCGAGGAGAATAAGTGCGAAGGTATGATCCGCCTGAGCGAGATTCCCGGCGATACGTTCGAGCTCGACAAAGACAACTACCGTATTGTGGGCCGTAGCAGCAAGCGCATCATCCAGTTCGGCGACGAGCTGCAAGTGGTAGTGAAAGCCGCCAATCTGCTCGACCGCACTATCGACTTCGAGCTGGTAGACAACCGCCCCGACTCGGTGAAGCAACGGGAGTTGCAGCAGCGCCGTGAGAACAGCAAGCCCCGCGGCTACCGCCCCGAGCGGAGCGGCGGCCGCCCCGGCGGCGGTGACAAAGGCAAGCGTCGCCGGTAGAGAATCGGCCACAACGGTGCTACGGTTTTGTAGCTCTTAATAAGTGAAAGCCCCTGACATCCGTACTGGTGTTAGGGGCTTTTTTTGCGTAGGTCTAGTCGAAGCGGATAGGCACTGTGACTTCCATAGCGGCCGGCTGCCCGTTGCGTTTGCCCGGACTGAAGTTGCTGATTCCCCTTATCAGCTCCACCACTGCAGCATCGTAGCTAGGGCTTATACCACGGCCCGGCGCCACCTGCACGTTCGAGGTAGCGCCTGTTGGCAGCAACGTGAAGGTGACGTAGAGCGTACCTGTAGCACGAGCTCCTTTCGGTCGTTTCATTCGGGACTTGATGTACTGCGCGAAGGCTTCCGGCCCACCCGGAAACACAGGCATTTGCTCAACGGTTACGCGAGGCGTAGCAAGCTCCGCTAGCGAGTCAGTAGGTGCAATTACAACGTGGGCAGCCGGCTTATCTTCTGGTTTGGTGGCAGCCCGCGTGGGCGTTTTGATGGGGGCGGGCGGCTGCGCATCCCAGCGGTTGTAGGAGTTCTGCGCCGCGGCAACTCCCGGCAGCAGTATAGCGCATCCAATCATCCACCGGTGTATTCTTGTTAGCATAGCAAGGCCGTTAGAAAGCAGCTTACTACCCAACGCTTGCGTTAGCAGCTACAGTATCCTGTTACTTCACTGCCGTGCGGCAAGCCCAGCAAACGGCCTGCTGATTCCTCCGTACCTTTCCAACTGAACCGTACCCGCTTTTCCGTGGACCTTTCTTACTTCAGCAACAAGCTTACCACTGGCCTCGATAGTCTGCACTACGGCGACCAGCCCACGGCGCTCTACGAGCCCATCCGCTACATCATGGCCCTTGGGGGCAAGCGTATCCGGCCGCTGCTGGCGCTGCTCGGCGCCCACGTCTTCACCGACAACCTCGACCCCGTGCTCAAGCCGGCGCTGGGCGTAGAGGTCTTCCACAACTTCACCCTGCTCCACGACGACATCATGGACCAGGCCCCACTGCGGCGCGGCCAGCCCACGGTGCACGAGAAGTGGAATGCCAACGTGGCCATCCTGAGCGGCGACGTGATGCTGGTGCGGGCCTATGAGCTGTTCTTTGATGTGCCCGCTGCTCTGCTGCCCACCATCCTGCGCCGCTTCAGCCAAACGGCCGCCGAGGTGTGCGAGGGCCAGCAGTGGGACATGAACTTCGAAACCGAAACCGAGGTCAGCATCGACCAATACCTGGACATGATCCGGCTAAAAACAGCCGTGCTCCTGGGCTTCGCACTGGAGCTAGGTGCCCTGCTCGGCGGGGCCAGTGCCACCGATGCTGACCACCTTCGCCAATTCGGCGTGGGCATCGGTTTGGCCTTCCAACTCCGCGACGATTTGTTGGATGTGTACGGCGACGCGGCCACCTTTGGCAAGCGCGTCGGCGGCGACATTGTATCGGATAAGAAGACCTTTCTGCTGCTCACTGCCCAGGCCCAGGCCAACGCTAGCCAGCAAGCTGTGCTGGCCCGGCACATCGGCCAGCCAGTGCTGAGCGCTGAGGTGAAGGTGCACGCCATCCGTACCCTGTACGATGAGCTCGAAATCCGCCCTCAGACCGAAGCTCTCATCAACAACTACTTCCAGGACGCCCTCCAGCACTTGGAGCGCGTAGAGGCCTCCGCAGCGCGTAAAGAGCCGTTGCTGCAACTCGCCCTGCAACTCCTAGAGCGGGAGCAGTAGAAAAGCGCCAAACAAGAAAGGGCTACGGCAGGTTTCCTTCGCTCGATGAGCAGGAACCCCGCCGTAGCCCTTCTTCCTGCTCTCTGCTAAGCGCCCACTTCTTATTTCTAATCTTCACTCAATGCCCTTCCTTAATCCTGCCCTCCTCCTGATTGCCCTGACGGCGGGCATCTCCATGTATGCCTGGTCGAACCGGGAACTGATGGAGAAATGGATCTTCAGCCCCTACCTCGTGTCGCAGCGCGGCCAGTGGTACCGGTTCCTCACCTCCGGCTTCCTCCATGCCGACTTCATGCATCTAGGCTTCAATTTGTTTGCCTTCTACTCGTTCAGCCCGGCTGTGTTGAGCGAGTTTGCTGCCGCCTACGGCATGCAAGGAGGTATTGCGGCCTTCTTACTGCTATACATCGGCGGCATCATTGTGTCGGATATTCCCACCTACTTCCGTCACCGCCACGACCCTAGCTACCGCAGCCTGGGTGCCTCGGGTGGAGTATCGTCGGTGCTGTTTGCCAGCATTCTGTTTTATCCAGTGGCAGCTGATGGTGGCGGTATTATCATCTTCCCATTGCCCATTCCTATCCAGCCGTTTCTATTCGGCTTCCTGTACCTGGCGTATTCCTACTACCAGGGCCGCCGCCGGGGCGACAATATCAACCACGATGCCCATTTCTACGGTGCGTTGTTCGGAATACTAGTGGCTTTGGCGCTAGTGCCCCAGGCTGGGTTAACCTTTATTGATCAGGTTCGGGTTTATTTAACTAACATATTGTAAATCAGGAGTTTATATTTAAAATAGCTGATGTTTTATATCTATTCTGAAAGATGTGCGTAGAAAACCGGCAGAACTAACTCACTCCCTACGCTCATGAGCAAACTTCACACTTTCGCCAACCGCCTACCGGCTGCTATGTCTCTGCTGGTACTTACGCTTCTTGTTTCGTCTTGTGCCCGCTTCAACGCCGATGGCAGCTTGGCTACCTGGGGCTATGTGCTGCTAGCTCTTGATGTTTTGGCTCTCTTCGATGTATTCCGTCAGCCCTGGACTATTGGTAAGAAGATCCTGTGGACAGCCATTATTTTCTTCTTTCCCTTCGTCGGTCTGATCATATACTGGCTATTTGCGGGCCGTGGCAAATCCAACACAGGTATCGTGTAGCCAACTGCTAGCCTAACAATAAAAAGCCCTGACACCTCGTGGTGTCAGGGCTTTTTATTGTTGAAAGGGTGCTTGTGAAATCTACTTGAGCAGTCGTTGCTTTTCCAGCCGTGCTACGTGCTTGAGTAAGTCGCCGGTGTTGGTAATTTCCGTTACCTGCCAATGGTCGCCGCGGTTGAGCATCTTTAATTCCACTACCATGGTAGTATCGTATTTCGGTTGGGTAAACTCCAGACCAACCAAAGCCTGCTCCCCTTCTTCGTTCACATATTTCACATCCTTGAACTTACTGTCAGCACTGGCCACTTTGCCTACTAGGCCGGCCAGCGAGATGTTCATTACTCCTTTGGAACGGGCAGCAGTGGCAGCGCCCTCCAATGAACCGGTTTCGATGTACTGCTGCACTTCTTTGCGCGCTACCTGTGCTAGCTGCGGTTTCAGCATACGCAACGCGCCTTTAAAGGCAAAGCCTCCTGGATTCAGTAAGCCCAGCGTCGAACCTTGGCTGGTTACCTGATCTACCAGGTTACCTGTTACACTGCTCACGTCAACGTACCGCTCAAACGTAGGCATGTCGTGGGTGCGGGCAGCGTTGGCGGCTTGCACCAGCGCATACTTCGGCCCGGCTTTCAGACTCTGATAATAGAAATAGCCCCCTACAGTTACCGCTGCCAGCAACAGCAGCAAAATGATTCGTTTCATTGTAATGGATGAAGGTTGAAATGTTAGTGGCCCTAAAATACCAGTTGCTGTCGTTCTCTGATTCGGGGAGAGCCACATTTTCATTACGTATGAACTGCACCACTTTAAGCTGCAAGTACACACCTGCACATGTCGTGAACAGTAGCTGTCAAGGCTTGAGATTATCACCACTTGAAAAGAATCTGATGGCTTAGGTGATGTGTAGAAAGTTAAGACCTGCACCATCTGGCAGCCAAGACACGCGGTTCTTCAAAGCACCAATTCAACTTGACCCACATCCTCTGCCTTCTCGGAGGAGGTACACTTACGCATGCACGTAGACAAGTAGCAAATCCTAAAACCTGCTGCTTCCGAGAGTGCCAGCAAAGCCTACGCCTTGTACCCTTCGTGATAGACTGATGGCCGGAGGACTGGGCTATTATGAGAGTGAGAGAATATCCCAGCCACTACATAAGGCTCGTAATTGTTCCACTGGCTAATCCGATGCCTGCGTAACAGTGGCAGCAACGCTGTGAGTTCTGAAACGCGCCGACACTCCGCACTCTACGTACTGCGTGCTTTATCCTGAACCTTAGTCATGCTACAATCCTCTACAGCGTCGTAAACAGTTAAAAAGGCCTCTAGTGGTGTAAACTAGTGTTTATTACAACATATGATACAGGCGTATGCTACCTATGTGTATCATGTGTAATGTTTGTACGTTTTGTAAAAGGTGTAACAATGTAACACAACGTGTTAATTTACAATGTTACGTTACATGGTGTTATTTACAGAAAGTGTTTTGTTGTTCCGTACACAAGTGTCATATTTACACTATCGTTTTACATAAGCATCCCTATGCCACACCAGGGTCAAATACTGCAAGAAGCCATCAAAAACAGCGGTATTTCCATCACTCGTATCGTGGATGAACTAGGTATTACACGCCCTACCATATATCGTAAATTCAAGGATGAGACACTTGATTACGCATTTGTAACACGTGTTGGAGAAATAATAGGACATGATTTTTCCAACGATTTTACGTCGTTACAACAATCTGTTCTTCCATTTGTAATACCAGCTGTTACACCCACGCATTTGCAGCCTGTAACATCTAAAAGTGTAACACCGCCTATTGCCGAACAGGATTATGCAAAGCAGCTAATGGCGCTCCAGACGAAGTATATTGCGCTTCTAGAGGCCTACAATGAATTGCTATTGAAAGTGTACGGCCCCAGGTAACAAAAACGTTCCACGTGAAACATTTTTGTTCACTGAGCTAATACGCGTCGTTCCAATCAGCTTGCCAAGCGCATGTGATTTGACTTAAATAGAGTGGCCTCCCCACTACCAGATAAGGGTAGGAGGGAGGCCGCTTTGCGTTGTACAACTTGCTAGACGAGGTAAGTTACTTGCTAGCTTTAATACGTTATCTGGCACCGTTCTTTCTTTAGTAACGGGAGCTGATGTTCGACTGCCAGCGAGGTAAGTGCATTGTCGAATTCGCGTCTGTGTTGGGCGTTGAATTCTCGGCGCTTAATGGCCTCCAGAAAACGGCGGGCATCTTCGGGGGTGTCTAGTTGAAGGCCTGGTACCAATGTCGGTTTGCCGTCGTCGTCCTTGGCCACCATCGTGAAGTAAGAGGTGTTGGTGTGCTTGACGGTTCCGGTACGAACATCTTCGGCAATGACCTTGATGCCGACTAGCAGGGAGGTACGACCCACGTAATTGACCGAGGCCAACAAGGACACCAGTTCACCCACTTCCACTGGTTGCAGAAAGTTCACACCATCGACACTGACCGTCACGCAGTAATTGCCAGCATGTTTAGAGGCCGCAGCGTAGGCCACCTTGTCCATCAGAGAAAGCAAGATCCCGCCGTGGATCTTGCCTCCGAAGTTGGCGTACGACGGTATCATGAGTTCAGTAAGAGTGACGCGTGAATACGATACCGGCCGAAAGTCGGGTAGGGGAGAGGAGGTCATAGAGTAGGATGCGTGTCGAAGAAAGAAAGCAGAATAGGTACTCAGCTTCGGCAATATGGCACAGCCTAGCAACCATCTCACAATAGAATTGCAGACAAGCTTGGGGCAGGACAATAATCGTGTTTCTACCTGAGTGTAGAATCAATAGTGAACTTGGAAGGTCGATTAGGTGGAGAATCCCTTGATGGACTCTCCATTTAATCGTCACTCAAGTACTACTAGACTAAAGACAGCAGAATGGTTAGCACCACACTTCCTGTTCTAGATACAAGGCAGAGCGCATTGGCTTAGGCAGACAAAACAATAACTACCGCTGCCGCTGATTAATTTATAAATAGCGCTGCAGCTGCTACTACAGAATAGTACCATCTGTTGCTTGCTCAACGATTGTTGCCTATAAAGAGAATGCCTTCTGCAAAAAGCAAAGTAGGAACGGCAATAGGTAACGTCGCAATGGATGCTTTATCTGTTGCTTGCTGCCCTAACTAGATAAATTAGTTGTGGCTCTACAGAGAAGCTTGTAGACCGGAGACTATAGGAACACTACCTCTTTTATGATTGCCTCACCCACCTCGGAATTGATGAGTTCCATTACTCGCGTCTTGGCCATTACCAGCTCGTGTTTCAGAGGCGCTGAGGTCAGGCGAACAAATAGCTTACTGTTGCTCACATAAACTTCCTTAGTCTTCAATGCTACGGCCTTGCCCATTACCTTCTCCCAGCTAGCTACTACAGTTACCTCGTTGAGCTTGCCTTGCAATCTATACGCTTTCAGCAATGCCGTAATGCTGTCCTTCAAGGATACTATATCGCCCTGACGTGAGTTTGCGGAGGTGCTAGGTTTTTTCAAGGCAATAAAGTAAAATAGCGCGCGAGTCAACAGCGCAAGAGACGCGTTAACAGTGCGTACAAAGATACCCGCTACAACTCCACTACCGTTCCTTTTTCCACTCGGAAACGGCTCACTTGTTCCGACAGATCCGCTAGGGCTCGGTCGGTACGGTCTAGGTGAGTGTCGGTAAGGAATACTTGCCCGAAGGTATGGTCAGCTACGAGTTGGAGTAGGCGGGTGATGCGCTTCTCATCAAGCCGGTCAAAGATGTCATCAAGCAGGAGTAGGGGCTTGTGCTGCTTGCGGGTGGCTAGCATCTCGAACTGCGCCAGCTTCAAGGAAATTACATACGACTTCTGCTGGCCCTGGGAGCCGTAGCCTTTGACTGGCAAGCCATCCATCAGGAAAACGAAGTCGTCTTTGTGCGGACCGGTGGTAGTTCGCTGCAAGGTCAGGTCCTTCCGCTCGTTCACGCGCAATAGTTTCGCGAAGTCAGCTTCCAAGAGTTGCGTCTTGTAGTCGAGGGTAACCACTTCCCGGCTATCCGCTAGCTGTTGGTAATGGCGCTGGAACACCGGCGTGAATTCCTCTAGGAACTGCTGCCGTGCTTCCATAATCTTTTGCCCGGCCGGCACCAGTTGCTCATCCAATACTAAGAGGTAGTCCCGGTCGTAGCCCCCCTGGCGCTCGGCGGCCAGCTTCAGCAGAGAGTTGCGCTGGCGCAACACATGGTTGTACGTAATAAGCAGTTCCAGATAGTCGTGGTCGAGCTGCGAGATGAGGCTGTCGAAATACCGCCGCCGCTCTTCGCTGCCATGCCGGATAAGGTCGGTATCGTAGGGCGAGATAAGCACAGCCGGGTAGCGACCAATATGATCGGATATTCGCTCGTAAGCCTGCTTATCATGAGTGACTGCTTTCTTCTGACCTGCGCGCAAGCTCACCTGAATAACCTCGGAAGCAGCTGCTGGCTCGGGTTCTTCCAAGGAGGTCTGTTCCGACTGAAAGCGGCCCTTGACCACAAAGAATTCTTCCTCCTGCTTGATGCTTTGAGCATCAGAAGTGGTAAAAGCACTCTTCGTTAACGAGAGGTAATGGATTGCATCCAGTAAATTAGTCTTGCCGCTGCCATTGTCGCCCACAAAGCAATTGATGCGCGGCGATAGGCGCAGGTTCGCCTCGCTATAGTTTTTGAAGAACAATAAATGCAAGGTTTCTAGAATCATGCGAGGTTCGTAATTGAAATCCTTTTACGTACTTTCGCATCCCAAACGCGAACAACTGAAAGTAAGATGGCGGAGACGAAAGTAAAGGCTGCCCCTAAGGCTTCCAATTCGGCGAAGAAATCGTCGACGACGAAGGCCGCATCCAAGCCCAAAGAAGCTGCGGCCGAGCCGGTACGGCAGCCCGATTCAATGTTGCCCCCTTCCAACCCCGAGGCCAAAGAAGCCACCGGGGCTCCGAAGGCTAGCAGCCCAGCCCAGCCGGAGTTTCCGAAGGAGACTTATCTGACCTGGTATGAGCAAATGCAGCTCATGCGCAAGTTTGAAGAGAAGGCTGGTCAGCTGTACGGTCAGCAGAAGATTAAGGGTTTCTGTCACCTCTACATTGGGCAAGAAGCCTGCGTAGCTGGTGCCGTGTCGGCCCTCCAAAAGGGCGACAAGTATATCACCGCGTACCGTGACCATGCGCACCCCCTGGCTCTCGGTACGTCGCCTAACGCCATCATGGCCGAGCTGTTTGCTAAAGCTACCGGCTGCTCGAAAGGCAAAGGTGGTTCGATGCACATCTTCGATAAGGAAGTGAACTTCGTAGGTGGCCACGGCATCGTGGGTGGGCAGGTGCCAATGGGTGCCGGCCTAGCATTTGCCGAGAAGTACAACAAGACCGGCAACCTGTGCATCTGCTACATGGGCGACGGTGCTGTTCGCCAAGGTGCCTTGCACGAAGCCTTCAACATGGCCATGCTGTGGAAGCTACCCGTCATCTTCGTAGTGGAGAACAACGGCTACGCCATGGGTACCTCGGTGCAGCGTACTTCCAACGTAACGGAGCTCTACACCATGGGTGAGTCGTACGACATGCCTTCGGAGCCAGTGAATGCTATGAACGTAGAGGACGTACACAACGCCGTAGCTCGCGCTGCCGAGCGTGCTCGTGCTGGCGAAGGCCCAACGTTCTTGGAGTTTAAAACCTATCGCTACAAGGGACACTCGATGAGCGACCCGGCTAAGTACCGCACCAAGGAAGAACTGGAAGACTACCGTTCCCGCGACTCCATCGAATCGGTGCGTCACACCATCCTCACCCACAACATGGCTACCGAGGAGGAGTTGACTGCCATTGATGAGAACATCAAGGCACGGGTGCAAGAGTCAGTTGATTTCGCGGAGTCGTCTCCGTACCCAACTGCCGACGAGCTGTACAAGGACGTTTACGTGCAGCAGGACTATCCTTACATCCGCGACTAGCTTTATCCCCACGCGGAACCTCATCCGGTTTCGGCCGCTGATTTCCCAGAAAGTACATCATGTCAAAGATTCCATATACGGGCAAAACCCCTGGCGCCCGTCAGCCTCAACAACCTGTTTCGGCCGACCCGCTACAAGCCACTGAAAGCTACAGCCCAGAGCATCCGTTGCTGGAAGACCCCGATGCGCTGGCTACTCGCCTAGTGGAGACGGAGGATTTCCTGCGTCGTAAGAAGGGTATTCTGCTAGGCTTACTGGCCGTAGTGGTGGCCGCCGTTGTAGGAGCTTTTGCCTTCTATACGTGGCGTTCTTCGCAGGATGAGAAAGCCCAGGCTGCCATGTTTCAGGCAGTGAATTATTGGGAAGCCGACTCCTTGAAGAAGGCCATGAAGGGCGACGGACAGTACGTGGGTCTGGAATCAATTGCCAATGAGTACAGCGGCACGAAGGCTGGCAACCTAGCCAACTTCTACGCCGGGGTAGCAGCCCTCAAGCAAGGCCAATACAAAGCCGCCGCCGATTACCTAGAGGATTTCTCTTCGGATGATTTGCTGGTGCAGGCTCGGGCCTATGCGCTGCTAGGAGATGCCAACTTGGAGCAGAACAAATACAAGGAAGCTGCCGAGTTCTACGCTAAAGCTGCCGACCACAACGCCAACGAGCAGTTCACGCCCGGCTACTTGATGAAGCAAGCTACGGCACTCGAGCTGAGCAAAGATTACGATGGAGCCGTGAAGGCCTACGACCGGATCATAAATGACTATCCCAATTCTTTTGAATCAGGGGAGGCGCGCCAGTACAAGTCGCGCGCCGAAGGGATGACAGCTAGCAAATAGATGCTGTTTCCATTGCAACAAGTGGCACTCTCCTAAGCAGGGGAGTGCCACTTGCTTTTAGAGGCGTTGGCATAAATGTATCCGCGCCTGTTATTGTCTCTCAACTCATCCGTACCAACTTATATGGCAACCTCCCTCAAAAACCTGAGCGACTACACCTCCGACCAGTTCATCGACATTTCCGAAAAACGCTTTGGGCTAGTGGTAGCTGAATGGAACCGCGAGATAACCGACACCCTGGCTAAAGGTGCTTACGACACGTTGCTCAAGCACGGCGCCAAGGAAGAGAACATCTTCCGTAACACAGTACCCGGTAGCTTTGAGCTAACCTTGGGTGCACAACTGCTGGCCCAGCACGAGGAAATAGATGCCGTAATCTGCCTCGGGGTGGTCATTAAAGGCGAAACCAAGCACGACGACTACATCTGCAATGCTGTGGCCAATGGTATTACCAACGTAGGCTTGAAGTTCAACAAGCCGGTCATCTTTGGGCTGGTTACTACCAACACGCTGGAGCAAGCCTGGGACCGGGCCGGTGGTAAGCATGGCAACAAGGGAGTGGAAGGCGCAGTGGCTGCCATTCAAATGCTTGGTTTTTAAAGCTCAACCTTAGGATAAGACGTGTTATGCTTATAGGCAACGCAGGTAATTCTCGCACAAAAGCGTAGCTTTGCGCCCGGAAAAGCCGCGCCAATCAGGTCGGGTTTGGATGAAAGGAGGTTATGACAGCTGAAAGGCCTAAACTAATTTGGCCGTAATGCTGTTGAGGCCTCATCCTGAAGAATCTGATGGGCCATGCCGGCAGCCTCTTCTCTATTAATCCAAGTTTACTTTTTCTTACCCGACATGAGTGACGAAACCATACGCTATTCCAGGGAAGATTTGGCTGAATTCGAGCAAATCATCCAGGACAAGCTGACTGCCGCCCGTAAAGAAGTGGCATTCATTAAAGAGACGCTAAGCCGCAAAAATGATTCTGGCACCGACAACACCGCCTCGTCGTCGAAGGTATTGGAAGATGGTGCTGATACTGCCGAGAAGGAAAGCCTGAACCAGTTGGCCTCGCGCCAAATGAAGTTCATCCAGCAGCTCGAAAACGCGCTTGTTCGCATCAAGAATAGCACCTACGGCGTATGCATTGGCACCGGCAAGCTGATTCCGAAGGAGCGTCTACGGGCTGTGCCGCACACCCAGCACTCCATCGAAGCCAAAATGGCGCGTCGCGACTAACACCTAACAACATACACGATGCCCGGACTACCGGCCGGCTTCTCCACCAGTGGAGGACAGGCTGCTAGTCCGGGCACTGTTTTCTGGCGCTATTTGTTGGGGCCAGTTACCAGTAATTCTGAATTTCAACCTGTACCGTAGCGATACGGCACGCATCCTTGCAACCATGGGCAAGAAGCATAACTCCGGCGATACGCCAGGCCGCAAAGGCCGCACAGACCGTCCTTCTAGCGCAAGCGGATCGGGCTTTTATCAAAAGTTCAATGCCCCAAGGCCAAGCACCGACCGGGGCGGCCGCGACGAATCGCCTCGCTTTGGTGGTGGCAGTGGTCGCGAAGGCAGTTCAGCGCCGCGTTCAGGCTTTGGCCGCAGCACCGGCGACCGGCCAACCAGCTTTGGGGGGCCAAAGAAATTTGGAGCCAGTTCAGGTGGTTTCAACAAGCCAGCTGGCAGCAGCTTCAACCGGGGCGGCGACAGTGGCTTTGGTGGTGGCTACCGGAACCGCGACAATGACAGCAACAGCCGGCCTTATGGTAACCGCCAAGGGGAAGGCAACCGCTCATTCGACCGCGCCGCGCCACGCCGCGATGATGACCGTCGTTCCGGAGGTTTCACCTCACGCGGCAACGATGAGCGTCCGGCTCGTCCGTTTGAGCCCAAGAAAACTTGGCAGGGACAGCCGTACCGCCAGGAAGGCAAGCCTGCTGTACCGCGTGGTGGGGCCGGAGAGCGGAACCGGAAGTTTGTGAAGGCTGACCCGAATTTCAAGGAGACGCCTGCACCGCAACCATACAGCGCCCCCATGCCTAGTGCCGACGAAAACCTAGGACCAGACCGCGCTATTCGGCCGGCCCGCCCATTTGATTTCCGTGGCCGCCCTGAGGGTTTCAACGAAGAAGCTAGCCCACGTCCAGCTCAGCGTGAGGAAAACCAAACCGAACGGCCGCGTAGCAACTACGGTGAGCGGCGCGACGCCAGCTTTGGCAGCAGCGCCGGCGAACGGAGCGGCTTCGGTAGCCGTAATTTTGGTGAGCGTCGGGAAGGTAACTTTGGGGGCAACCGCACTGGGGGTGCTTCTCAAGAGCGTAGCTTCGGTAGCCGCCCAGCCCCCCGCCCATATGGCGAGCGGGAAGAGCGCCCCGCTCGCCCGTACGGCGACCGGCCGGAGCGTACCGAGCGTACTTTGCGCCCCGATACGCGCAAAGGGCGGGATGCCTCGACCCCAAACCGCGCTGATAAGCTGAAGCGTGGCGAAGTGGCCGGTCAGGCGCCCGACTACAAAAACCTTAAACACTACGAAGCCGACAAAACCCGTGGCAACAAGCGCCGCCGAGAAGAAGAAGAGGAAGCTGGCGGCGAAGTACGCTTGAACCGCTACATCGCCAATGCAGGTATTTGCTCGCGCCGGGATGCCGATGCGCTGATTGCCGCCGGCGAAATAAAGGTGAATGGCCAGGTAGTGACGGAAATGGGCTACAAAGTGCAGCCCAACGACACGGTGCAGTACGGGAAAACCAACCTCAACCGCGAGAAGCTAGTGTACGTGCTGCTCAATAAGCCCAAAGACTTTATCACGACAACCGATGACCCGGAAGGTCGTCGTACGGTGATGGAGCTTATCAAAGAAGCATCGAAGGAGCGGGTATTCCCAGTGGGCCGCCTAGACCGGAATACCACTGGCCTGCTGCTGTTCACCAACGATGGTGAAGTGGCTCAAAAACTCTCGCACCCGTCGCACCGCAACAAGAAAATCTACCAGGTAGAACTGGACAAGCCGCTAACGGAAGAGCACCTCAAGCAGATTGCTGCTGGCCTCGACTTGGAAGATGGTAAAGCCGAAGTAGACGATGTAGCAGTGGTAGCCGGCAACGCACATTTTGTAGGTATTGAGATTCATATTGGCCGCAACCGGATTGTGCGCCGCATTTTCGAGCACTTAGGCTACGATGTCGTGTCGCTGGACCGGGTGCAGTATGCGGGCCTCACCAAGAAGGATTTGCCGCGTGGCAAGTGGCGCTTCCTTAATGAGAAGGAAGTGATTCGCTTGAAGTATTTTATGTAGACGCAACCTTATCTATCGGAACGTCATCCTACCTGCAAGACACCGCAGGCGGGATGACGTTCTGGTTTATCCACCTTCGCCACCGCCAACCTACTCTCATTCCGCTTGTGCGTACGCTCGCTCTTGATATTGGCAACACGGCTGTGAAATACGGCTGCTTTGAAAACGACGAACTACTGGAAATGGATTCCGTGGGTACGCCGGAACAGCTACAGGGAGTAGTGCGGCAACTGAAGCCCCAGCACGCTATTGTGGCTTCGGTGATAGTGTCGGCGGAAGCATGGCTGGCAGTTTTGCACAACGTACCGGGGTTGGTACTGGAATTCAAAGCTGCTATTACGCCACTGCCAATCCAGAACACCTACGCTACCCCGCACACCCTAGGCGCCGACCGGTTGGCTGCGGCTGTGGGGGCGGCCTGGCAACGGCCCAATCAGGATACCTTAATTGTGGATGCTGGCACCGCCATTAAGTGCGACTTAGTGGAGGGCGGGCACACGTTCCGGGGTGGTAGTATCGCGCCGGGGCTGCGGCTGCGGTTTCAGGCGCTGCATACGTTTACGGGCCGCCTGCCGTTGGTGGAGTTGCCCACCGATTTGGAAGCCGCCGTGCCGCTCACCGGCGACAGTACCCAGACCGCCATTGAGAGCGGCGTACTGAACGGCGCGGCTGCCGAAGTGAACGGCTTGATTGACAGATATCGGGAGCAATTTCCGGAACTAGGAGTGGTATTAGCCGGAGGCGACGCGGCATTTTTCCAACCCCGGTTGAAAGGCGCTATCTTTGCCATACCGGAACTCGTTTTATTAGGGCTCCACCGCATATTAGCCTACAATGTTGAACTCTAAATACGCCGGGCTGGGGCTGACCCTACTGAGCCTCGGGGCCGCTACCCACAGCCAAGCGCAACGACTCGGCAACTCGCCTTATTCCCGGTTAGGCCTCGGCGACACTTACGCTAACACGGGCGGCATCCGGCAGGCCGGTATGGGCGGTACTGGTATAGCCGCGCCCAATGGTGTGCAGGTAAACGACCTGAACCCAGCACTGCTTTACTACATGAACCGTACTACGTGGGAAGTGGCGGTGAATGGGCAGTACAAGACGGTGCAGAACAACGTACAGTCGCAGAAAACGGGTAGCGCCACCCTGGGCTACTTCGCGCTGGCCGTACCACTTTCCACCCGCTGGGGAGCTGCTATTGGTTTGAAGCCATATAGCGCCGTTGATTTTGAATCGGTTGAAACCGGAACAGTTCAGAACGACCCCACCACCCCGGTGATAAACCGCTACCAGGGCCAGGGGGATTTATCAGAAGCGTACTTCGCGCAAGGTATTCGCCTGGCCAAAGGATTGTCGGTTGGCCTTACGGCATCATACATCTTCGGAAGCAACGACTTTACCAGCCGGACGCAGCTAAGCAACAGCACTCAAAACCAGTTGGTGCTGCTCGACCATACTCACTATTCAGACTTCAAATTTCGGGCAGGTCTTCACTACCGGGGTAAGTTTAGCGATAAGCTGAACTACAACATCGGTGGCGTATACGGCTTTCAAACCAAGCTGAACGGCGAGCGGCTGCTTACCCAAGAAACCCAGGCAGCCAATGGTAGCACAGTAGGTGGCGTGGCCAGCGACACCCTAGCCGACGAAACGGGCTACGCGGTGGTGCCCTCTTTAGCGCAGGTTGGTATTAGCATCGACAACAACAAGAACTGGTCTTTCAACATCGATGCCTCGCAGCAGCAATGGTCGAAGTTTCAGTCTTTCAGTGAACGGGGTGGATTAGTTGGCATACCGCTCAGCAACACGCTGCGCGTGTCGGCAGGCGGTGAGTTCGTGCCCGACCCTACTTCGGTTGACAACTACTTCAAGCGGGTAAGCTACCGGGCTGGGGTGGCCGTGGCCCAAATGCCCTACCGTCCCGGCGGGCAGGCCCTCTACGACCGGTCAGTGAGCTGGGGCTTCTCATTGCCAGTGTCGGCTTCGCCGCTGGAGTCGTCCACTGTCAACCTATCCTTCACCTATGGGCAGCGGGGCAA
Organism: Hymenobacter norwichensis DSM 15439; assembly: GCF_000420705.1. Lineage (GTDB taxonomy): Bacteria > Bacteroidota > Bacteroidia > Cytophagales > Hymenobacteraceae > Hymenobacter > Hymenobacter norwichensis. Next base: position 75,860 of record NZ_ATVL01000011.1, on the reverse strand, counting down.
CACCGATGTGCGCACAGTTGGTACCAGCACAGAGCGTAACATCAAAGAGGAATACATCCGGGCCCAGTTGGGAATTTCGCTCAACAATCGGTGGTTTATCAAGCGCCGGATTGAGTAAGCGGTTGTGCGTATCATGAATCGTATTTCGTTGTCATCCTTCTTGCCCACCCGTACCACGCTTCTGTGGTTGCTGGCGGGCACGTTGGCCTTTGGCTGCAAAAAGTCGGGCCCCGAAGCTGTGAAGCCTGTGCAGTACAAAGGGCCGTTGCTGGAAACCACCAACGTGCTGACTCTGTACAGCGACTCGGCCAAGCTGCAAGTGCGGTATACGGCCCCGCTGGAACAGCAGTTCGAAAACGGTGACCAGCTATACTCGAAAGGCGTGAAGGTGCAGTTCTACGACAAGAGCGGCCAGCAGGTGGTGAACACACTAACCGGCAAGTTTGCCCGCTACGATAAAGTGAAAAACCTCTACACTATGCGGGGCGACGTGCGGGTGCGCAACCAGGAAAAGCAGCAGCGTATGTACACCGAGGAGCTGTTCTACGACAAGCAGCGCAGCGTGGTGTACACCGATTCGGCCATGTTTGCGCAACTCGTAACGCCCACCGATTCGCTGACGGGCTACGGCCTGAACTATAATATGACGACCGGCCACTATAAGTTTAGAAAGCCCACTGGCGTCTTCATTGTTGAAAAATCAGTTGGTACGCCCTAATGAAGCTACAGTTCGATAAGTCGCTGTTTCGCACCATCTTGTTTTCTGTGGCCGTGGTATCCTTTGTGATTGGTACCTACCAGACGGTGCTGCAAAACAACGAAAATGCTCTGCGCGATAATTACTGGCTGTTCATGATTTCGTTTGTGTGCGTGCTGCTGTTTCGGTACCTCAAGCCGGAAGAGGAAGTGAAACCCGCTCCTAAGCCTAAGCAGCCCGCTAGCAACACCAAGCCCGTACCCCGCAACAAGCGCCGCGGATAGGTGAAATTGTGAGTTTGCGTTCTGCTTGCGTCATGTGAAGGCGCTGGCAGAACGCAAACTCACAATTTCACCACTTCACCATTTCACTACTGCCACTGCCTCGCTTTTTCTGATTATTTTGCGACTCTTTACGACTTACCTACTGAGCTTTTTTTCAAGTAAATGGCATTAATCAACACGATTCGGGAAAAATCAGGCTGGGCCGTGGGCACCGTGGCCATCGGCATGCTGCTCTTCATCGTGGGCGGCGACCTGATAGGAGGGAAGAACAAGCTGTTCGGCGGCAACGAGAATGTGGTGGGCGAAGTAGCCGGCCAGAAGATCGAGCTAAACGATTTCAACGCCGCCTTGGAGCAAGCCAAGCAGTCGTTTCAGCAGCAGCAGGGCCGCGCCCCCGATGAGCAAGCCATGGGTTACCTGCGCGACCAAGCTTGGAACCAGACCATTTACAAGATTGCCTTTCAGAAGGAGTTTGATAAGCTGGGCCTCACCGTTTCGGAAAACGAACTGACCGACATGGTGCAGGGTAAGAACATTCACCCCAGCATCCGGCAGGCCTTCACCGATCAGCAAACCGGCCAATTCGACCGGAGCAAGATTATCCAGTACCTGCAAGGCCTCGACAAGCTGCCACCTGACGCTCAGGCTGCTTGGTTGAACTTCGAAGCCAATCTCGCGCCCGAGCGCGCGGGCCAGAAGTACAACAACCTCATCAAGCTCAGCACCTACGTAACCACCGCCGAGGCTAAGCGCTTCGACGAGGACCAGAACACCAAGGCTAGCCTGCGCTACCTATTCATCCCATACTTCTCCATCTCCGATTCGGCGGTGAAAGTAACCGATGACCAGTTGCAAGCTTACCTCGACAAGAACAAGGGCCGCTACAAAGTGGAAGATGGCCGCTCTATTGAGTACGTGACCGTGCCAGTGGTAGCCTCCAAGGAAGACAGCGCCGCCGTGCGCCAGAATGTGGCTCAGCTGGCCGTGCAGTTCGCATCGGCTCCCAACGACTCGCTATTCGTGAAGCTTAATTCCGATCAGCCTTACAATGGCGCGTATCTGTCGCCGGCTGATATGCCCGAGAAGCTGCGCCAGCAACTGCCCCTCACGGTAGGCAAAGTGTACGGCCCGTATGCCGAGAATGGCACCACTAGCCTGTTCAAAGTGACCGGCCAGAAAGCCGGTACCGCTTACGCGGCCCGCGCCAGCCATATCCTCATCAAGCCCGAGGGCACCACGCCGGAAGCAGATGCTGCTGCTAAAGCAAAAGCCACCGAGGTACTCAACAAAATCAAAGGCGGCGCCGACTTCGCGGCTATGGCCCGTCAGTACGGCACCGACGGTACGGTAAGCACCGGCGGCGACCTGGGTTGGTTCCAGCAAGGCCGTATGGTGCCGGAGTTCGAGAAGGCCATCTTCGGCGCTTCGGCTACTGGTTTGCTGCCCGCTCCCGTGAAAACGTCATTCGGCTACCACATCATCAAAATCACGGCACCTAAAACCAACCAGACCTACCAGCTGGCGGCCGTGCAGAAGAAGATTGAGCCATCCGATGCCACCCGCGACGCGGCATATGCCAAAGCGCAGGAGCTGAAAGGACAGATAACGGATCTGGAATCGTTGCGCAAAGCTGTAGCCAAAGACAAGACCCTACAAAAGCAAGAAGCCCGTGGCCTTGGCCGAGGCGACCAAGCTGTGAACAACCTGCAAGGCGCCCGCGAAATCGTGCGGTGGGCTTACGGTACGGGTGGCAAAACCACCAAAGTAGGTGACGTGTCGGAAGTGTTTGATGTGAACGACCAGTACGTGGTAGCCGTCCTGACCGGTGAGCGGAGCAAAGGCGTAGCCGACGTAGCCGGTCTCAAGCCCGAACTGACCGCCGCCGTGCGTAACGAAGAGAAAGCCAAGCAGATTATAGCCAAGCTGAACGGCAAAACTGGCACGCTGGAGCAGATTGCCGCTGCCTATGGTTCTACTGCGCAAGTGAAAACGGCGGATGGCGCCGTGCTGGGAACCGGTTCAATTCCAGGGTTGGGTACCGAGCCGCTGGCTTTGGGTAAAGCTTTCGGGCTGAAGCCTGGTCAGAAGTCGGCCCCGATTCAGGGTGAGCAGGGCGTGTTGATTGTGGAGCCAGTGAGTGTGCAGAAGCCAACCACCCCCACCGATTTAGCTGCTGTACGCAAGCAGCTAACCACCCAGCGCACCGGCCGCACCGATGGCCTGATTTACGAAGCCGTGAAAAACAACGCCAACGTGAAAGACGAGCGGAACAAGTTCTTCTAAGAGCAAATTTCATTGAACAGAAAGCCGCTTCTCTGGGAGCGGCTTTTTTTGTGCCAGTGAAGTTCTGTTGCCTGACACCTGCTGTTCTATGCAAACTCAGACCGACAAGTGCTTTAACCAGATTTCCGAGCCCCCGGATTTCTTGCTTATCTTGAAATGAATCTGTTGGCAGCGCCGTTTGCGTTGGTACACTTACTTGTAGCGGTTGATGAGCTTGTTCTTTTCATGAGCAGCCAACAATCAGCTAACAACAATCAAGCAATCATCCTCTATGCGCTACGTTCGTCCGCTGCTGTTCTCTTTTCTGCTGCTCTCGGCTGCTCCGCTTCAGGCGCAGCAGGAGGTCAGCAATGTGACCTTGGCCAAAGAGTACACCCGCAAAGGCGAGCATGAAAAGGCGGCGTTCCTATTCAGCAAATTATCTACTGACGCCCAAACGGCTCCCAACATCTTGCCCGACTACCTAACAGCATTGCAGGGGCTGAAGCGCTACAAGGACGCCGAAAAGCTGCTGAAACGCGCCATCAGGCAGCACCCCGAAGAAGCTGGCTACGGGGTGGCGCTGGGCAGCCTATACACCACCGCCGGCGACCAAGCTGCCGCCACCAAGCAATACGACAAGCTCCTTAGCCAGCTCACCACTGCTCAGGTTCTGCCCGTAGCCGCCGAGTTCATTGGCCGCAACCTGCCCGACTGGGCCGAGAAAACCTACCTGCGCGGCCGGCAACTCTCGAAAAGCGAAACCGACTTCAGCCCGCAGTTGGTGCAACTCTACACCCAAAGTGGCAACACCGAACGGCTGCTGGCTGAAACGCTACGGCTAGTGGAAGACGAGCAGCAGCTGCCCTTCGTGCGTAACATGCTGCAAAACAGCCTGCACGACGAAAAGGACTTTGATACGCTGGAGCGCCAGCTGCTCACTAATGTGCAGAAATACCCGGAGCGAGGCGTGTATAGCGAACTGTTGCTGTGGCTGCAAGTGCAGCGCCGCGACTTTACCGGGGCGCTGGTGCAGGCTAAGGCTCTGGACAGGCGAGGCCGCACCGAAGGCAGCCGGGTGATGGACATTGCCGGCATTGCACAGTACAACAAAGACTACGAAAGCGCCATCAGCGGCTACGAGTACATTTTGCGCGAGTACAAGGGCGGTCCATTCTACGCGGCGGCTCGGCAGCGGCTGGTGCAAACCCGCGAGGCGCAGGTGCGCGAAACCTACCCCGTAGACCCCGCCAAAATCCGGGGCCTCATCACCGAGTATCAGCAGGTGCTGACCGAGCTAGGTACCACACCCCAAACGGCTTCCATCCTGCGCAACATGGCCGTGCTGCACGCCTTCCAACTCGATGAGAAGCCCCAGGCCATGAAGCTGCTTCAGCAGGTGATTGACATGCCTCGTGCCAGCCTTGATGTAGTGGATGAAGCCAAAATCAACCTGGCCGATATTTATCTGCTGCGCGGGGAGCCCTGGGAAGCTACGCTGCTGTACTCGCAGGTGGAGAAGTCGCACAAGGACTCTCCGCTGGGCTACGAGGCCAAGCTGCGCAACGCCCGCCTCAGCTATTTTGCTGGCGACTTCAAGCTGGCCAAAAGTCACCTGGACATTCTGAAAGAAGCTACCACCCGCGAAATTGCCAACGACGCCATGCAGCTCAGCTTGCTGATAACCGACAACACGGCGATGGACACCGCCGGCGTAGCCCTGCGCGACTACGCCGCCGTGGAGCAACTGGTGTTCCAGAACAAGCTGCCGGAAGCCTTGAAGGGTCTTGATGCGCTGCTGCAAAAATACCCCGGCCACGCCTTGCAAGATGATGCGTGGTACCTAAAAGCCCAGCTTCAGCGCCGCACCGCCGACTACCGCGGTGCTGTAGCCACGCTCGAGAAAATCACCAGCAACCCCAAGTACGACGTGCTCAGCGACGACGCTATGTTTCTGCTAGCTAGCATTCAGGAAGAAAATATACAGGATAAAGAACAAGCCAAAACGCTCTACAACCAGTTCCTGGTGAAATATCCCGGCAGCATTTATGTAGCTGAAGCCCGCAAGCGGTTCCGTAAGCTCCGCGGCGACAATCTGTAAGGGGAAGCACGAAAATTCTGTGGTTTCTACTCCGCGCTATACTGCTACCTGAAGAACAGAAACATCAGCCCCAGCACCACGATGAAAACCAGGTACATCAGGCCGTCGGAGATGATGTACTGACCGTATTTGCGCAGAAACTCCCGAACGTTGGACATGCGGCAAACCTACGCATTTCGGAGCGTGCGGCCGGAATAACGGCTGGCTACGCAGGCTTTTCTTCGTACTTTTGAAGATACCGCTGACCCGCCTTTAGCTATAGTTATGGAAAAACGATGGATTCGCAAGCCCGCGCCCGACCCTGAAAAAGTCCGGCTTTTGGCCGACGCATTACGCGTTAAGGAAACCATCGTGGCTTTGCTCTGCCAGCGCGACGTATGTACCTTCGAGGAGGCCCGCGCCTACTTCCGGCCCAGCCTGGGTGAGCTGCCCAACCCGCTGCTCATGCTGGACATGGACCGCGCCGTAGCCCGCCTCACTCTGGCCCTGCATGCCGGCCAAAAGGTGCTGGTCTTCGGCGACTACGACGTGGACGGTACCACGTCGGTGGCGCTGGTGTACAGCTATCTGCTGCGCTTTTTCGGGGAGGAGCGAATCGACTACTACATTCCGGACCGCTATAAGGAGGGTTACGGCGTATCGGAGGCCGGCATCGACTTCGCGGCGGACAACGGCTTTGCCCTCATTATTGCCCTCGACTGCGGCGTGAAATCGGTGGACAAGGTGGAGTACGCCAATGAGCGGGGCGTGGACTTCATCATCTGTGACCACCACTTACCCGGCACCGAACTGCCCGCTGCCGTAGCCGTTCTCGACCCCAAGCGGCCCGGTTGCCCGTACCCATTCAAAGAATTGAGCGGCTGCGGCGTAGGTTTCAAGCTGATGCAGGCTTTCACCGAAGACCAGGGCCTTAACGAAGCGCCGCTCTACGATTTGCTGGATTTAGTAGCCGTGAGCATTGCCGCCGACATCGTGCCCATTATGGGGGAGAACCGCACGCTGGCTTACCACGGCCTGCGCCTGCTCAACGACCCCGCTCGGCCCCAGCGCGCCGGTATTGTGGCCTTGCGCGAGCTGGCGGGTATGCAGGTAACTGAACTGAACATCAGCAGCCTGGTGTTTGGCTTCTCGCCGCGCATCAACGCCGCTGGCCGCATGGGCGACGCTAAACGCTCGGTGGCTATGCTGCTGGCCGCCACCAAGGAGGAAGCTTTCGAGAAGGCCTCAGTGGTAGACAAAACCAACCAGGAGCGTCGCGGCTTCGATACCAGCATCACCAAGGAAGCCCTGGACATGATTGAGGCTGACGCGCTGTTTCAGGACGCGCATACCACGGTGCTCTACAAGGAAGACTGGCACAAAGGCGTGGTAGGCATTGTGGCCTCGCGTTGCCTCGACAAGTACTACCGCCCCACCATCATCCTGACGCACAGCAACGGCAAAGCCACCGGCTCGGCCCGTTCGGTGGCGGGCTTCGATGTGCACCAAGCCATTGAGGAATGCGCCGATTTGCTGGACCAGTACGGCGGCCACATGTACGCGGCTGGTCTCACGCTGCCCGTGGAAAACCTACCGGCGTTTCGGGCAAAGTTCGAGCAGGTGGTGGCAGGCCGCATCCTACCCGAGCAGATGATTCCGCCGGTTGATATCGACACCGAACTCAACCTGAGCGACATTACCAATGGCTTCTATAGCCTGCTCCGGCAGATGGAGCCGTTCGGGCCGGGCAATGCCAACCCTACCTTTATGGCGCGCAACGTGTACGCGGCGCCCAACTCGGCGCGGGTGGTCGGTCAGTCGCACCTCAAGCTGGCCCTCACCCAAGACGGCCACCACGTGCTCGATGCCATTGGATTCGGGCTGGGTGAACACCTGCCGCAGATTCAGCAGGGCCAGCCGTTCAGCGTGTGCTACACGGTAGAAATCAACGAGTACCGCGGCGTGAAAACCTTGCAGCTGCGCGTGAAAGATATCCGCTGGGAATAAATGGTGAACCAGTGAATTTGATATTTTGTCGGTGCATACGGTGTAGTCCGCGCAAGTAGAACGTCAAACTCACCAGTTCACTAGTTCACCTTCTCACCCCGCGCGCTCCACCACACCCAAACTATCAGCACCGCTTGCAATGGCAGCCGGATCCATAGCGCCCACAATGGCACTGCCATTCCTGCGCCATGAGTTTGCAGCATGTACACGTTGGCCGGAAACACCGCTAGTAACAGCAGGATAAGCCCCAAACCGGCTAGTCTCCGCGTAGCTGGCAACAGTAACCCTACGCCGCCCACTATTTCGGCAACTCCACTCACGTACACCAGCAGCAATGGCTCGGGCAAGTAAGGTGGCATAATGCGTATATACGTTGCAGGTGCTACGAAATGCAGCACCCCAGCCCCAATAAACAGTAAGGCGAGCAGGCCCCGGCTAAAGCTGCGAAGCATAGGCTAGAGTAAAAGGGAAGGTCGGCCTGACTATGAGGGCGGTGTAAGCAGTAGCGCGAATCCTTTGCTGCGCGTACCGGCGACGATAAGTAGAAATCTTGCTTATGATACGAGAAGTGAAGGCTTCGGGCTGTTAGCAACATGATCTGCGTTGGGCCCTTCGCAACGGTGTAGAGTAGGGTGCTGCCATCTACAGCCCTGTTACTTCCTGCCATTATTTTAAGCAATTGAGCCTATTTATCCTCTACCTGACGCCTCGGATACGGTGGTTCATAGTCTTCAACGCACTACTTCTACCCAACCCTTGAACTGCTGCCCAGAACGAGAAAGGCGGTAATAATACACGCCAGCAGGCTGCTCTAAAGCCCTCCACTCGCCGCTGTGGTAGCTTGCCCGGTTATATACCTGCCGGCCCCAGCGGTTGTAGACCTCCAGCCGCCACGCACCGGGCTCGAGGCCCGTAATCTGGAAGCCGTCGTTTTTGCCGTCGGCGTTGGGGGTGATGATGTTGGGAATAATGAACTGGTTGGGGCACTCTTGGCTATATACCTGCACGGTGCGTGTGAGCTGGCAACCCGCGGTGGTAGTGAATTGCACACGTACGGGGCCCGGCTGGCGTACCACATAGCTGGGGCCGGTGCTGCCGTCGGGCCAGCGCACGGCCGCCACCCCAGGAGCGGCCCCGTTCAGGCGCAGCTCCGTATCTAAGCACAGCAAGGTATCGGCGGGTAGGCGCAGGATGGGTAGAGCGGCGGTGCGCACCTGGGTGGTAGCCGTACTTGTGCAGCCGCCAGCCGTGACGGTAAGGGAGTAGGAACCAGGCTGTGTGACGGTGAGTGTGGGGGTAGTGGCGCCCGTATTCCAGCGGTAGGCACTGATGCCCGCGCTCAAGCCGTGTGGTACCAGCACTGTGGCCGCACCACATATAATAGTATCGGCAGGCAAGCGTACGGTGGGCCGGGGCCGGACTGTAACGAGTTGGGAAAGCGTGTCGGTAGAGAAATCGTCGTAGTATACTTGAGCGTGCACACGGTAGGTACCAGGCTGGGCGTACTGGTAGGCTACACTGGGTTTGCGGGTGCTGGTGCCCCCGCCGCGCACCGCCGGGTCGTTGAAGCGCCAGCGCACAGAGTCAAGGCGTTGGGGGTTGCGCAGCCGCAGGTGCACACTGTCGCCCAAGCAACTGCCAGCGGCCGTGAAGTCGGCCAAGTACAGAAAGCTGCTCACGAAAGTTGGCAGGCGAAAGCAAGTGCGCGGAATCCTGTTTCCGGAGGGGCCGAGTGTCGGAGGTCCCGTCCATAAGCCACTCAGGCGCAGGTCGCAGGCCAGGCCGCGGCGGTTCGGCCGTTCAATGTAGGCTAGCGTGTCGGTATCCTGGCGGCCTATATACAAGCGGCCATCGGGCCCAAACTGCATCTGGCCCATGAACACCATGTCATTGCGGGGCCGGACTGGCCCCAGCCACTGCCCCGACGCCTGAATAGCCGCTACGGAGCCAGCTACTAAGTCATACTGCTTCAGCTGAATGCGTGAGGCTGCTCTATTGAATTGCCCCGATACGTAGAGCAACTTACTATCGAGCGAAAAGGCAAGATATGTGCCGCCGGCGCCAGGTAGCGTCAGGTAAGAGCTGCATTGGCCGGTGGCTGGGTTGAACCGCACTAGGTCCACATCTTCTACCACGGTACCATCGGGTAGGTTGAAATTATTGCTGTAGGCAATCAGGCGGCTGGTGGGCGCTAGCGTGGCGGTGCCACCGGAGGTGCGGTACGTAACGTTGCCCGCCGTGCTAATGACGGGGGTGGCACTAACGCCGGCCGGAGTGACGGCGTAGGCCCGGTAGTTGGCTGTTTCGGCTTCGTGGGTGATAACCCAATAGTCGCGGCCATTGGGGTGCCGGGCCGCTTGTACCATCGTCAGGGCATTTTCGTGCAATACCTGCCGTCGGCTGCCCGCATCCACGTCGCCGAGCCCACCACGCAAGCTTAGGTCCACCCGCGAAAAGACAACGTCTGCTGAATCACTTAACCCTCCCGTACCCGAATAGATATTGGAAGAAAAAACAAAATACTGGCCCGGGCGCTGCGGCCAAGGCAACACGATGCAGTCGGCAGCATAGTTGCTGTTGCCAAGCGTACCGATGCCTCCTATAACCACACCAGTGCCCCCGAATGCCCGTATTTGGCTTTGTGGCATGACCGTATGCGTACGGTCGTATACAAACGAGTTGTTGAAGTAGAACAGCAGTTGGCCAGTACTATCCGAAATGGTGGCCCACCCGTCTTCCGAGTGGGCTGGATTGCTTAACAGGCGCTGAGGTTGCCCCGTCGTGAAGTGCAAGGCGCATCGGTTGCCGAAATACCAATTGTTGGTTTCGCTCTGGGCATGTGCCAGAATGGGCAGTACTGCTCCCATAAGCAAGACCACCAGGCGAGGAAGCAGTTGTTGTATTTGTAAAGGTTGTCGCATGCAGTAGCAGGATAGGAATCGAATAGGAGTAGGGTTATAGCTCTGCCGCGCAGATAGCGCGGTAGCTGGCTAACTTACTAAGGAAAAGGTGACTTCGTACCCACTTGGCTCCGTACTAGACCGCCAAGCGGCGCGTTAGCTGTCAGATCCTACTATCCCCGCTCGTTCCGTTACCTTTGCGCCGTATGATTCTTCGAGCCGATAACCTAGTCAAGAAATACAAATCCCGCACTGTCGTCAACGACATGTCGTTGCTGGTGGAGCAGGGCGAAATTGTGGGGTTGCTGGGGCCGAACGGGGCCGGCAAAACCACCTCGTTCTACATGACAGTGGGCATGGTGAAGCCCGACGGGGGCCGTGTGTACCTCGACGACCGGGAAATCACTAAGATGCCCATTTACCAGCGCGCGCGCCTCGGTATCGGGTATCTGGCGCAGGAAGCCAGCGTGTTCCGCGACCTGAGCGTGGAAGAAAACATTCTGGCGGTGCTAGAAATGACCGACATGTCCAAGCAGGCGCAGCTCGACAAAGTGGAGGAACTGCTCAATGAGTTCAGCCTCACGCACGTGCGCAAAAACCTGGGCCGGGTGCTGAGCGGCGGCGAGCGGCGGCGCACCGAAATTGCCCGCGCCCTGGCCGTCGACCCCAAATTCGTGCTGCTCGATGAGCCGTTTGCAGGCGTCGACCCCATTGCCACCGAAGAAATTCAGGGAATTGTGGCCAAGCTCAAGCACAAGAACATCGGCATCCTCATCACCGACCACGACGTAAATTCCACCCTGGCCATCGTAGACCGGGCCTACTTGCTCTTCGAGGGCAAGCTGCTGAAAGCCGGTACCGCCGAGGAGCTAGCCGCCGATGAGATGGTCCGCCGCGTGTATCTGGGCAAGAACTTCGAGCTGAAACGGAAGCTGTAAAGGCAGGGGCCAAAAGCTGAAAAGGCGGCAATTTGGTAGCGGTTCTACGCACACAAATAGGAGCCAGGTAAGCGCCTAGATTCGGGTTTGCGGCAACTTTTATAAGTTGCCAACGATAACAAGGCTGCTTATAGGTTTCCTCGTTCTGCTTCTATAATTCCCGTTTCTGTGCTTGACAGTATTCTTACGTGGGCCGTACAGCGGCGTCTAGCTTCTATCGAGCATTTTCGGCAGCACCCGCATGAGGTGCAGCGCCGCCTGCACCAAAGCTTGCTGCATACGGCCCGCCACACAGAAGTAGGTCGGCAGTACGGGTTTGCTGATAATATCTCCGGCCGCGAATTTGCCGAGCGGGTGCCGGTGAGCAGCTACGAAGAGCTGTATCCGTTGCTGGAACGGGTGCTGCAAGGCGAGGCCGATGTGCTATGGCCGGGCCGGGTGCAGTGGTTTGCCAAGAGCAGTGGCACCACCAACGCCCGCAGTAAGTTCATTCCGGTCACGCGCGAATCCTTGCACGACGGCCACTACCGCGCCGGTCGCGACATGACGGCCCTGGCCACGATGCACTACCCCGAGGTGCAAATACTGGCTGGCAAAACCCTGTCGTTGGGTGGTACGCACGGTCCCAACCCCTTGCGGCCGCACGATGCCGCTTCCCGGGTTGGGGATGTATCAGCGGTTATCATGCAGAACCTGCCCGCCTGGGCCGAATACGTGCGGACCCCGCCGCTGGAACTAGCGTTGCTGGACGAGTGGGAAGAAAAGATTGAGCGTATTGCCCGCCACGTGCTGCATGCCGACGTGCGCGTATTGGCTGGCGTACCCACCTGGATGATTGTGCTATTGCGCCGCGTAATGGAACTGGCCGGCACTGACAACATCCTGGACGTGTGGCCCCGGCTAGGGCTATTTCTGCACGGAGCAGTGGCCTTTGGGCCATACCGGGCACTGTTTCGGCAGCTGATTCCGTCGGCCCACATGCACTACCAGGAGGTTTATAATGCCTCCGAAGGCTACCTGGCCCTCCAGGACGAACCCAATTCCGAGGACTTGCTGCTGCTACTCGACCACGGTATCTACTATGAGTTTCTGCCCGCCGACCAGTGGGATGTGCCCGCGCCCCGTGCCGTGCCGCTCGAAGCGGTGGAATTGGGCAAGCGCTACGCTGTGGTCATCAGCACCAATGCCGGCTTGTGGCGCTACAAAATTGGCGATACGGTGCGCTTCACTAGCCTAGCGCCGTACCGCATCCGAATTACGGGCCGCACCAAGCATTTCCTTAATGCCTTCGGGGAGGAAGTGGTAATTGAAAATGCCGAAGCGGCTGTGGCGGCTGCTTGCCAAGCCACCAATACTACCGTGCGTGATTTCACAGCAGCACCCATCTACTTCACCGGGGCCGCCGACAATTCTCGTGGCGGGCACCAGTGGCTGATTGAGTTCACGCAGCCGCCCCAAGATCCGGCCCATTTCACGGCAGTGCTTGATGATACCTTGCGCCAACTGAACTCCGACTACGATGCCAAGCGCCACCGCGACCTAGCGTTGCTGCCGCCTGTGCTAACGGTGGCCGCGCCAGGGCAGTTTGAACGGTGGCTGGCACGGCGCGGTAAGCTAGGCGGACAACATAAAGTACCCCGGCTTAGCAACTCGCGTGACATGCTGGATGAAATACTAACAGTCACGTAATTATTAGAATTTTGGATAGGATAATTTTCTGAAAAATCAGGTAAAATTTAAATGATATTGAAAAGTTAATTTTTATATTGGAGGATTGTTTGACGCTCAGCCGCCCCCTCCGTGCCTCCTATTGCTCCCTCTCCCTCCCGCCCCTACGTTTCTCGCCGGAAACGTCGCCTATTCTCCAATGATTCGGCCCTCACCGACCGTTCTTTATTTGTTTTGATTGGATTGCTGGTTGTGACTTTGGTAGTTAGCCTCGGTGTTATTGCCTCGCAGTTGCTGGGTGCCGAGCCTACAAGCTTGGCTAATACTTCCACACAGCCGGTTGTAACGCAGGCGCAAGTCAGTCGATGAGGTTAGCTTGGCTGCCGTAGGTGTGCGCCGGTGAGGCTTCAGCAGATAATGATTGGGATAAAGAAAAGGCCAGCTTTTCCAAGGAAATGGCTTCTTCTTGGCTACCTTATGCTACTTGAGCAGCAGCTACCCTTCTTATTCTATTGCCTGTATGCGCCTTATTCTATACCTGCCCGCTTTGCTGGTGCTAATGAGTTGCTCGACTGCCAAGCACGGTCCCATCGGCTTCTGGTCGAGTAAGCGCTATGATGCGCAGTTGCGCCAGCACGGTCCTTGGCCTACCTACTACGACGATGCCAAGAAGCACCCAATGGCTCTTGGGCGCTACCGGCACGGCCGCTACACCGGCCGTTGGCGGTATTATGCTCCCACAGGCGAATTAGAGCGCACCGAACGATTTGCCCGCCGTCCGTATGGGCTCATCACCATGACTGAGTACCAGAGTAGTGGTAAGAAGAAGCGCCAAGGCCAGGCCCGCATTGTAGATGAGCCTCACGAAATTCACTTCTACTGGTTTGGCGACTGGCAGGTGTTTGACGCAGAAGGCCGGCCAGTTGCCACAGAACACTACGAGAATGGAGTGTTGCGCGGTACGGAACTCCTTAAAGTCAACCTCACCAACCGGTAGTAGTACCCCAACGCACACTATAGTACACGTTGGGGTATTGCTTTACTCGTCGAAGAGGCCGCCGGCCAGCTTGCCTAGCACGCTGCCACTTTCCTTACCCGCATTGCCGCCCGTGGGTGCCAGCGCCTGAATCAGCTTCTTCACCGGCATCGATTGGAGCCACACGCGGCCAGTGCCGCGCAAGGTGGCCAGTAATAGTCCCTCACCGCCAAAAATCATGGATTTGAGGCCGCCCGCCCGCGCAATACTGAAGTCGATGCCTGGCTCGAAGGCAACTACGCAGCCGGTATCAACGCGCAGCAACTCATTGTTGAGGCGCTTCTCAATGACGGTGCCGCCCGCGTGAATAAATGCCTTGCCGTCGCCGGTTAGCTTTTGCAGAATAAAGCCTTCGCCGCCAAAAAAGCCGGCGCCTAGCTTCTGGTTGAAATGAATGCTGATTTTGGTGCCGCGGGCCGCCGCCAGAAACCCGTCTTTCTGCACAATCAGGCCGTTGGGCAGCACTCCCAAATCAAGCGGGATAATGGTACCCGGATAAGGCGCCGAAAACGCTACCCGGCTCTTGCCGTAGCCGCCGCGGTGGGTGAAGTGCGTCATAAACAATGACTCGCCAGTAATCAAGCGGGTACCCGCCGAAAACAGTTTGCCCATCAGGCCTTGGTCGGGCTCCGAGCCGTCGCCCATTTTGGTTTCAAAAGCTATAGCCTCGTCCATGTACACCATGGCGCCAGCTTCGGCAATAACAGTTTCGTTGGGGTCCAGCTCGACCTCTAATACCTGAATATCATTGCCGAGAATCTTGTAATCAACGTCGTGGGACTGCATGTGCTTATGTAATGAAGGTGAAAGGCCCCAAGTATAGCAAAAGCGCACTTATTGCCCCAAATATGGGGTCTTGGTTGCCAAGCTATAAATACAATAAGCCCCCGATGCGCGAGCATCAGAGGCTTACAGAAATAGAGCGATAATGGCTATATTTCTCGAAACGAAATAGTTAGCTAGCCTTCGTCGGGTAGTTCGGCGCGGGTATCAGCGGCTTCAGAAGCGGCATCAGGGTCGTCGGCTTTGGTGCCTTTCTTCTTGGTTTCACGGCTGGTGCGACGCATGAAATCCTCGTCGGACTCTTCGGGTTCCTGAGCACCTTCTTCCAATGGGAAATCTTCGTCGTCTTTCTCCCCAAACTGTCCGTCGCGGTTCACCAATTTCTTGTCGCGCACGTGGCGATTCAGGAAGGTGTTGATGTCCTCGATGGAATAGTTGGATGTGATTTCGCCCAACGGATTCACTTTTATTTCAAACCCTTCCAGCTCTTTATGCACACGAGCTTTCTTTTCGGGGTCGTTTTTCTTTTTGGGGTTAACGGGTTTCTTCGCCATGATCTAACTGCTAAGGCCGGATAGAAGCGGGAGCCGCGCAAGGCACCCGTAGCCCCGTAGTACGAAGCGGCGGCACAGGGGGTTAGCCGAATATAGCGCCGCTGCCTTAGTAAACTGCCGGACTAAATAGGCTACCTCAAGGTGCCTTGGCTAGCTCAATAGCTTTTTCCAGAAACTCGTCGCGCCCTTCTCGTACACCCTGAATGGTTTTTTCCAGGTAGATATTCGGCTTGATGCCCACGCCGTGGTGCTGGCTGCCGTCGTGCTTGCGTACTTCCATTCCGGTCCAAGAAATACGGTAGCTACCGGGTACCGTGAAGGGGTTGATGTTGCCGTTAGTGCCGGCTGTGGGCTGCCCGATGATGGTGGCCAGCTTGTAGCCTTCGATAAAGCCCATATAGCTTTCGGCGTAGCTGATGGCCCGGCCATCGGTGATGAAGATAACACGAGCCGTGAGGTGCGGCTTGCTGGGCTTCATATTCCAACCCATGTTGGCGTAACCCGCCACGTTCTTCTGATCGGGGTAGATGAACTGCGGAACCCGCATCCAGTGCCCGGCTGTGTCGGGTTTGGAAAGTAAGTGGCTGATAAGCATGTGGTTGCTTTTGGGGTAGCCGCGCAGGTCGCAGATGATGGTTTTGGCCTGGGTTAGCTCGGCCATGTGCTTGTTCACTTCCTCCATCGGCAGCTGGTCCAGATTCAGATAGTACACCCCCGGCGAAAGAAGTCGAAACGTTTCCGGCGTAGGCTCACTGGTGTTGAACTGATTGTACTGCAAACTGTGGCGTAGCGTAACGGCCCGGCTCTGGCCCGCGGCGTCCTGTACTTGTAACTGCATTGCCTGGCCTCGGGGGCCCATCGTCGTTTCGGTGGCCGAGCGGTAGTGCAGCCAACCCGGCGTAGCGGCCGAAATGTACTGCTCGGCGTTGCGGAAGTGAGCGGCGGCCGGCTGCCCGTTGATGGTCGTTACAATGTCGCCGCGCTTTATGGCCAGCGTGTCGCCGGCTATCCGCGTAACAACCAGTTGGTTCTGCACCCACTCCCATTCTATGGGCAGGCGGTACGCGCCAACCAGCGGGTTCCTATAGCTGCCTACTCGCACATGCCCATCGTGAAGCTGGGCGGTGAGGCGCTGTAGTGTCAGCAGAAAATCGGTGCCCGATTGCTCAGGGTAGGCCGAGCGTAAGGCTTCGGGCAGAGCCGCCGCCCAGTTGGAATTCGTGACGGCAAAGTAGGGGTAGAAATGCTGGAAGATGTTCCAAGTGATAACCACGGCGGCTAGGTGCGCCGCGCGGCTGTCGCTCGACAAAACGTCGCCCATTGGGAGCTGCCGTATCTGCCGTTGCAAGGCTCTGTGAACTGCGGTGTCGGCAGCAGGGTAGGTGGCGGTTTTAGTGCCGTAGAGCGCCAGCGGCAGCACGCAACGGAGGTTACTGCCAATGTCTTCCTGCACCACTTCCCCAATGGCCGCCTGCTTGGCAAATAGTGGGGCCCGTACAGACGTTGAAGCAGGCGCCTTGGATTGGGGTCGAGTGTAGTTGATGTTTACGTACCGGCTGCCGGCGGCAGCATCGGTTTCACTCACCAGGTAGGAATATCGGCTGGTGGCAGTGCCAGGGTTGGCTTTGGCGCTGATGCTGCTAGGAAAGTGGCCGGGCTTATCGTCTTCGAAGCCGGTAGTAAACACGGTTTTCCAAGTGTCGTTTTCCCGCACGGCTACTCGCATTTCATCTACCTGCACTTGGCCACTGTCGAGCAGCATGGTCCCGAAGAACAACTGGGTGGCTTTGGCATCAATGCGGCCTTGAATTTCATACTCCTGCCACTTGCCGCTCACGATGGGCCGGTCGCCCATGTTGTCGAAGAACCCCATTTTTTGATTCTCGCAGTCTACGCGGGCCCAGAGCGCGCCGTGGCCGTGCGTAGGCTTGGCGTTGCGCACGAATGCCGTATAGCGAAACTCCTGGCCCCGGTACGGCTTAGCATCTACCGCCCGAGTCAGGGAGCCAAAAGCCGCTCCGCGCACCTCATCCACAACCTCCGGCACCGCCCTATTGAGGCGGTAGCTATAGTAGGGGCTCTGCTTGTTGCCTTGCCCCATGCCTTGGTGCTGCCAACTGATTACCTCGTAGTTTTTGGGGTTGGGCGGTGTAATAGTCTTCACCTTGAATACCACCGATTTGCTGGCGGGCACTAGCTGCAACGTAGGCGCAATCGGCTGGAATAGGGCCAACAGCGTCTTCTGCAACTCGGCATCGGTTTGGGCCGTTGCCACCTGCTCCACGCCCAAGACGGCAAACTTGTCCCAGTTGGTGGCAGCCGCCTCATCAGAAGGGTGGAAATAGCGCACATAGCCGTAGAGCCGGGCAAAGGTTTCCAGGTTCTGCACCGTGCGGGGCGTGGGTGCTTGGGCAGTGGCGGTAAGCGTAGCCAGCAGGAGCGGAGCTACAAGGTGAGGTAGACGCATATAAATCAGCTAGATAAGAGGGGAATGCTATGCCATTAACTGCAATGAAGATGCTGTTTTTTAGGGAATAGGTTGCACTCTTGCTATGGCGTTTATCTGCGCTGAAACAAAAAAGCGCCCGGCATCACTGCCGGGCGCTTCTCAAAGAAAGTTCTAGTAATCGGCTATTTGCCGCCGCAACTATGCCACGGCCAGCTTACTAACGGCGGCTTCAATGCGCTCCGCCGTTTCCTGCGGGCCCAGAATGCTAATAATAGCCATCAGGTCGGGGCCAGCGGCGGCGCCAGTTACAGCTACACGCAGCGCCTGCAACACCTGCCCGAGCTTGATGCCCTGCTGCTCCATCACGCGGGTCAGCAGCGCCTTGATGCCATCGGGCGTAACGTCGGAAGAGGTGGGCAATTCCTGCGCAAAAGCGGCTAGGCCAGTGGCTACCTGGGCGTTCCACTTCTTGCTGATTACCTGCTCGTCGTAGGAGGTAGGGCGCTCAAAGAATAGCTGCGCTTCCTTAGCCAAATCGGCGGGGAAGGTGGCACGCTCTTTCACGAGGCCAGCAATCTGTACCGCCTTATCGGTCGGCACGTTCAGGCCTTGCGCTTCGAGGTCGTGGATGAGGTACTGGGCCAGCTCGGCGTCGGGCTTGGCACGCAGGTACTGCTCGTTGTACCAGCGCACCTTGTTCTGGTCGAAGCGGGCCGGCGACTTGCTTACCCGGTCAATCGAGAAGTGCTCAATCAGCTCGTCCATCGTGAACAACTCCTGCTGGGTGCCGGGGTTCCAGCCCAGGAAAGCCAGGAAGTTGATGAACGCCTCGGGCAGGTAGCCACTTTCGCGGTAGCCGCTGCTCACCGTCGGCTGACCATCGGCATCGGTGCCGTGGAATTCCAGCGGGAACACCGGGAAACCAAGCTTGTCGCCGTCGCGCTTGCTGAGCTTGCCGGTGCCATCGGGCTTGAGCAGCAGGGGCAAGTGGGCAAACTGCGGCATGGTGCTTTCCCAGCCCAAATAGCGGTAGAGCAGCACGTGCAGCGGCGCCGACGGCAGCCATTCCTCACCCCGAATTACGTGGGTGATTTCCATGAGGTGGTCGTCCACGATGTTGGCTAGGTGGTAAGTCGGCATGCCATCCGACTTCATCAGCACCTTGTCATCCACGGCCGAGGAGTGCACCACCACCCAACCCCGAATCAGGTCGTTGAAGCGGATTTCCTCTTTGCGCGGCACCTTCAACCGGATTACGTAGGGCGTGTCGCTGTCCAGCAGTTGCTTCACCTCGTCCTCGGGGAGGGTGAGGGAGTTGCGCATCTGGGCGCGGGTGATGCTGTTGTATTGCGGGTTGGGCACTTTGGCGGCCTGCAAGCGGGCACGCATAGCGTCCAACTCCTCAGGCGTATCGAAGGCGTAGTAGGCGTGGCCGCTGTCGATGAGCTGCTGGGCATATTGGCGGTACATAGGCTTCCGCTCGCTCTGCCGGTATGGCGCGTGTGGACCGCCCTGCTCAATGCCTTCGTCAATCACGATACCGCACCAGCGCAACGAGTCCATGATGTACTGCTCGGCACCGGGCACGAAGCGGTTTTGATCGGTGTCTTCGATGCGGAGCAGCATTTTGCCGCCCAACTTGCGGGCCAGCAGATAGTTATACAGCGCTGTGCGCACGCCGCCGATGTGCAGCGGCCCCGTGGGGCTGGGCGCAAAACGCACCCGTACTTCTCTTTCCATAAGTCAGTCGGTTCGCAGCGCCTCTCAGGAGGGAAAAACGCGCCGCAAAGATACGAAAGGTGAGATGGTGAATTTGTGAAATGGTGAGTTTGCTGTGCTGTTTGCGCCACTTGTCCCATCAGCACAGCAAACTCACTATTTCACAAGCTCACCATCTCACTGTATAATCAGGTTATACTTGGTGAGCAGGCCGGGCAAGCTTTCTTTGGTGAAGCGGGCTTGTTGCAGCTCGTTCAACTCGGGGTCTAGTTCTACGCCTAGAGCGGTGGTGAAGTCGGCACCCACGAGGCGGGTATCGGCAAACAGGGCGCGCAGCAGGTTGCAGTCCTCGAATACGGCGGCCGTGAGGTCGGCTTGCCGGAAATCAACCTCCTGCAAAGAACAACCCACGAAGCGGGTGTTAGGCATGCGGCGGCCTGAGAAGGACGCATAATCGAGTTGGCACCGGTCGAAGTGCACGTCGAATAGCATGTCGCGGCACGAGTAGAACTGGAGACCTAGCAGCTTACAGCCGTCAAAGGCCACATTCTGCAACGCGGCGTTCTGAATAGTAGCCCCGGCCAAGTTGCAGTTCTCGAACAGACACTCCCGGAACACGCGGCTAGTTAGGTTGGCCTGGGTGAGGTCGAAGTTGCGGAAGTGGTAGTTCTCGAATTCCAACTGCCCAACCAAAGTAGGCGGTAGGGAGCGTTCCAGCACGTTTTCCGCCGGGAAATACGTGGGTTTCGCCAGGGCTTTGGGTGGTTTGCGAGCAGCAGTAGGTCGGCGCATCTAGTCTCGGTTGCGGAAACTCAGCCAGAGCACCAGCCCCAGCAACGTAATACCCCCTCGAATCAGCCACGCCACGGTAGGGCCCCACTGGTCAATCCAGGTCAATAGCATCGATTTCATGCCCACGAAAGGCAGCACCAACGATAGGAGCCCAAGGATGAGTAGGCCGAGTCCAAGTTCTTTCATAAAGCGGAATAATGAAGTGGTAGAGTTGTGAAATGGCTTGATAACGATTCAATAGAATCTATATTTCACCAGTGCACGATTCGTTACTTCACGGCAATGCAGGAAATTTCCACCTGTACATCCTTGGGGAGGCGGCTGACTTCCACTGTTTCGCGGGCCGGAGCATAATCGGCGGTGAAGTAGCTGCCATAGATGTCGTTGATAACACTGAAGTTGCCGAGGTCTTTCACGAAGATGCTGCACTTCACTACGTCGCGCAGCGTGAGGCCCGCTGCTTCCAGTACCGCTTGCAGGTTGCGCATCACCTGGTGGGTTTCCTGCGCCACATCCCCGTTACCGACAAGTTGGCCGGTCTGAGAATCAAGGGCAATCTGGCCGGAAACGTACAGAGTATTGCCGGCCTGGATGGCTTGGCTGTAAGGGCCGATAGGAGCGGGGGCCTGGGCTGAATAAACGACGGAATTGGGCATGGAAGAACAGCGAAGTGTGAGCGGTAAATCTATCTTTAGGCTAAAGTAAGCGGAATTTATGCACTTGCTCATCGTTGGAGGCGCCCACACAGAAGCGGAACTACGCCGCAAATTCGGCCCCACGCACACCTACGACTTCTGCCCCGCCACCGCCACCGCTCCCGACCTCCTCACCCGCCTCGGAGCGGCCGACGTTGCCTTCGACCTGCGCGCCTGGCCCGAGCTGCACTACGAGCAGCCCCGCCAGCCCCTGTTCTACGATACCACCCGTGTTTCCCTAGCGGCCCTGTTTCACAACGAAGCGGCCCCTTTCGGCCCCGTATTCGGGCTCTGCGCCTTCCCAACGTTGCTGGAACGGGAGGTGCTGGAAACCAGCCTCAACCACCCCAAGGACGCCGAGGCATTAGCCACCGTATGCGCCGCGCTGGGCACCAAGTATGGTATCGTGCCGGACCGGGTAGGGTTGGTAACGCCACGCCTTATCTGTGTGCTAATCAACGAGGCCTGCTATGCTCTACAGGAAGGCAGCGCCTCCGCTCGGGAGCTTGATGTTACTTTGCGGTTGAACGCCCAGCACGCCTATGGGCCATTCGGATGGGCAAACCAAATTGGTATAGCGCGTATCTATGAAACGCTGGAAGCTATGTGGCAGGACACGCATGAAGCACGGTACAAAGCCTGTCCGTTGCTGAAAGCTATGTATTTGCGCGGTGAGAAATTTCTGGTGTAGGTGTGCTATTCCGGTTTCTGTGCCATGAACAATCGAGGGGCAATATGTTCAGCTAAGTGGATAAGCCACACCGTGCCGCTCAATAATGCCAACGGATAAACCACGATAAAATAGCGCGCCTCCACATACCGAAGAATCACCACAAAGAGCAAAATTAGAAAGATAGGTGGCACCCGAACCAATAGCCAGCCAGTTGAAGCTCGTTGGGGCCACCATATATAACTGCACAAACTGGCGCCCATGAGCAGCCAATGCGTGCATGTGAATAGTAACCGAATGACCTTCTGCCAGATTGCTAACTCACTGAATGGCCAAGCAAAAATAGAGTTGCCACCGCCGGTTAGCACCAGATAATATGTTAAGCGCACCGGCGCTACAACGTAATACAGCCACGGCTTCTCCCTCACTACAGCATCGTGAAACCGCCGCAACGCTGCCGCCGCCTGCTGGTTGCCTCTAATATGCGGATCAGTGGAGAGCAGTACCTTGGGGGGGGGGGCTTGTAGCTGTTGCCGCACCCACCGCAACGAATCGTAGGTACCGTGCTGAGTGAGTTGCCACGACTGGGGAGCTGTTTGCGGTGCAGTAATCGGCCGAATCAGCCATGACATTAGGGAAGTGGAATTCCATTCCACCGGGTCTTCGCCCAAGGCCGCCGCAAAGCGCCGGGCGGCCAAATAGTCGTCGGGAAAAGGAATGCCCGCATACGCTGTCTGAAGCGGAACGAACTGCTGACTAACCAACCAGTTGCGGGCAGTCCAAGCGCAGTCAACCACCAGAAAAGGTAAGATCAGCAGAACACTAGGTTGCAGTAACTGGCGCCACGACTGTTGCCGATAGCTGTGGTAGATATGTACCGACGGCCATAGCCCTAGCAACGGCGCCATGTACGGCCTCAAAAATACCACCCAAGCCAGCCAGCTACCCGCTAGTAGCATGTTTTGGCGGGTGGGTGCCATGACTCCTAGCAAGCAATAGTAAGTGCCGATAACCAAGGCGCTGGCCGCAAAGCTTTCGGTTAGCAGAAATAGGTCGGCTTGTGCCCCGTACGGACTTATAGCATGCAGCAGCATTATTGCGTAAGCCACTAACCGACGTTTGGTTAGTTGGTACGTTAGAAGCCCCAAGTAGTATAGGGCTACCAACGCCAGCACCATTTGGGCTAGTATTACCGCATCATAGGCCAGAGTAGGGGAGAGAAATAGCCGAAATAAACCATAGACAGCACCATAGCCCGGCATTCGACCGGCGTAGGCCGGCAGGTAGTTCAGAATGTGTGTGTAGTGTCCATGCGTCAGTAGGTTTTCAATTGCTTGAAAGTAAGCAACGGTGTCTCCACCACGTTTGCCAATCAGACCGGTGCCACTGGTTGCAATACCCATTGAGAAATGCAGAAACACATACAGTCCTAGCCGTAGTATAACTGCAAGCCAAATAACACGACGGTTGAGCATAGGCCTTGAATGGAAAATAGTTGCCGGGGCTAGTTGGTAGCAATGAAATCGAAGAAACGACGTAACACTAAACAAAAAGAAGCGCCATGACCTGCATGGCGCTTCTTATAAAATAGACTATTACACGGCGCGCAGCTTACTCCACCGTCACTGACTTAGCCAAGTTCCGGGGCTGGTCGACGTTGCAGCCACGCAGGACGGCAATGTGGTAGGAAAGCAGCTGCAACGGCACCACCGATACCAGTGGCACCAATACTTCTGAGGTAGCAGGCACTTCAATTACAAATTCAGCCATTTGTGGAATCACCGTGTCTCCTTCCGTTACTACGGCAATGATGCGGCCTTTGCGGGCTTTCACCTCCTGAATATTGCTCACCACTTTTTCGTACGAGCTGTCTTTGGTGGCAATAACCACCACCGGCATGTTCTCATCGATGAGGGCAATAGGACCGTGCTTCATTTCAGCCGCGGGGTAGCCTTCGGCGTGGATGTAGCTGATTTCCTTAAGCTTCAACGCGCCTTCCAAGGCCACTGGGAAATTGTAGCCCCGGCCCAAATACAGGAAGTTTGGTACGTCTTTGAACGTTTGGGCAATTACCTCTATTTCGTCGTTGAGCAGCAACGCTTTTTCCACTTTTGCTGGAATGCTGTTTAGCTCCACCATCAGTTCACGCAGGCGGGTATCGGAAAGGGTGCCGCGCT
This sequence comes from Hymenobacter norwichensis DSM 15439, assembly GCF_000420705.1. Lineage (GTDB taxonomy): Bacteria > Bacteroidota > Bacteroidia > Cytophagales > Hymenobacteraceae > Hymenobacter > Hymenobacter norwichensis. Next base: position 52,149 of record NZ_ATVL01000011.1, on the reverse strand, counting down.
TATGGCCTACAATCATGGCCAGAATGGTTAGGACAGTTACCTGAGCGGTGAAGGCTTTGGTGCTAGCCACCCCAATTTCGGGGCCGGCGTGGGTGTAAGCACCCGCATCAGTAGCCCGCGCAATGCTGCTGCCTACCACGTTGCAGATACCGAAAATAGTAGCGCCCTTACTCTTAGCCAACTCAATAGCGGCCAGCGTATCAGCCGTTTCGCCACTCTGCGAAATAGCAATTACAATGTCGCGCTCCGTGATTACCGGGTTGCGGTAGCGGAATTCCGAGGCGTACTCCACTTCCACCGGAATACGGGCTAGGTCTTCCAGCAGGTACTCAGCCACCAGACCAGCGTGCCAGGAGGTGCCGCAGGCTACAATCACAATCCGGTCGGCATTCATAAACTTCCGCTCATAGGCCCGGATACCGCCCATGTTGAGGTGGCCGGCTTCCAGCTCCAAACGGCCGCGCATGGAGTCGAGGATGGAGCGAGGCTGCTCGAAAATCTCCTTGAGCATGAAGTGTTCGTAGCCACCTTTCTCGATGCTGTCCAGCTCCATTTCCAGGTGCTGAATGTAAGGGGTCTGGTGCACGTCTTCTTTGCTGCGAATGTCGAGCTTACCGTCGCGGATAATAGCAATTTCGTAGTCATTCACGTACACCACTTCGTTGGTATACTCAATGATGGGCGTAGCATCGGAGGCAATAAAAAACTCGTCTTTGCCTACACCAATTACCATCGGCGAACCTTTGCGAGCAGCAATCAGTTGGTTGGGCTCGTCGCGGCTTAGCACCACAATGGCGTAGGCACCTACCACTTCGTGCAAGGCTAGCCGCACGGCTTCTTCCAGCGTGCAATGGTTCTGCTTCTGGATTTCCTCAATCAGGTTCACGAATACTTCCGTGTCCGTATCGGAGTGAAATACGTGGCCCTGCTGGGTGAGGTGCTGCTTCAGCGCCGCGTAGTTCTCGATGATGCCATTGTGAATAATGGCAATCCGCTCAGAGGTGGAATAGTGCGGGTGGGCGTTGGTATCGTTGGGCTCACCGTGGGTGGCCCAGCGGGTGTGACCCATGCCTACGTGGGCGTGGGTGTCTTTTTCGGCAATGAAGTTTTCCAGTTCAGAAACCTTGCCCTTCTTCTTGTATACGTTCAGGTCGCCGTTGAGCAGCGCTACTCCTGCCGAGTCGTAACCTCGGTACTCCAGCCGGTGCAGGCCCTTAAGAATGATGGGACAAGCTTCCCGGTAACCGATATAAGCAACAATTCCGCACATAGTAGTAAGGAAGGCAAAAATGAATTTCGTGAAAAAACCGATAAGCCGCGGCTATGGCAAATGCCGTACCGCGGCTTTCGACGCAATGACTTAATGGAAATGCAAGTTTAACGCAACTTGGAATAGTAAACGCGCAGCCGGATGTTTTTACCGTCGAGTGCGGCTCTTTCCAAGCCTAATGCCCCCGAATTGCGGAGGGTTGGAGAGAATAGAAAGGCAGCTGGCGTAGGACCGCTTAACTTGTCGTACACATAGGCTTGCGTGTAGCCGGTCATCAGCAGCCCGTAGTACTGATTGACATCAGATAAAGCCAGACGCGTTGCATTAGCTGCATTTTGATAGTAGCCTGTTCCCCGCTGAAGATCATCCTCAATAGATGTCAGTCCTACACCCAACTGACTCACTCCATCCTTGAGTATAATACTTTCTACGCGGCTATTGAACAAGACACGTTTTAATGGCTCGTTGCTGGCATTTGCTTCATACAGATACCCATTGCCAGGAGTGGCAAACAGCAGGTTGGAGGAAGCCTGAACTGGAATTTGCAATTCTGCGCGGTTGATGGCAATGGATGGGCTGCCGCCCGCGGCCTGTGGCTGAGCTTGCTGCTTCAGTTCCGCCAAACCCGGAATTTCCAGCTTGGTAACGAAGCCCGTACCGGCCTGCATGTATGCTACATCCCCGGTGGCACTAGAGGGGATGGAACGGGCCGAATTACTGGCTCCCTGAAGCTGGTTGAATGGCGCGGCGGCCTCCGTAACGATGCTTGTAAAGTAGCGTGGTGCATTAACCGGGTTGGGGCCATATACAGTCTGTGCCAATGTACCAAACGGAATGCTATAGGTGCCTTTCAAAGTGCCGGTGCCTACTTTCTTGTTGTAGTGATAGTAGAATACCGCACTCGATACGCTATTGGCAGAGAAATTTACTACGGCGCCGTTGAAGCTGCTGGTCGGCTGGATAACCAAGCCTTTCCAAGTGGCATCCAACTGCGACTGGCTGAAAGTAGTAGCTTTCAATAGCCCGAACATGGTGGTCAGCAAGCTGTTGCTGGCATTCAGCTTAAGACGCACGGTCCGGTTCGGCTCCGACCGTTTGAAGGTAGTGGTATCGGTGCTGCTAGTTGGGTCGTTACGCTGCCGTACCGTCCTAGTCCCATTGAGCCGAGCCGTTAATCCCGCACCCAGCACGCCTGCCACATCGGTGGCGGCAGTGGAAGCCGAGTTGTAAACGGCCTGATCGTCGAGCCGGGTGGTCAGCGGATATACATCAACGCGCAGGGGGCTGGCCGCTGAGCCGTACACCGCCGCAAACGGCATCACCAACACCACCGAATCTAACTGCGGATTGGGAGTCGTGCCCTTTACATTTGCTGGTAACGTATCAGCGGCACTGGGACTGATTTTCAGGTTGAAATACCCTTTGGCTGTGGTGGTACCCAGGGCATTGTCGCGCACCCGGCCCACTAGGTAGCTGCTGGCTTTCAGAGTGCTTATCGAGTCCTGCAACACCGTGGAAGCCGTTACCGGAAAGTCGCGGTACTCGGTGCTGGTAGCGGTAGTGCCGGGCAGTTCTACCCCTAGGTCGCTGGCATCATCCACATCACAGCTAGTAGCTACGAGAAGAACGGTAGAAAGCAAAGAAGCCGAAGCCAGTCGGCGGGCGCTAGTTGGCCAATTCATTATAGAGCGCGTAGTAAGAAGTCAGTAGGTTTTCGTCGGCGCCTACTTGCCCGAGTTGTTTGCTGCGCGAATACTCCGTGAACAACAGATTCAGGTTGTCGCTGAAGTCTTCGTCGGATTTCACTACGGCGTCGGCATATTCCATGCCCACTTTGATAAAGCCCCCAAAGTCGGCCGTTTTCAAGCAGGCCAGCATGTCGTCATCAATGTCCAGCATCTTGGCCTTCTCAATGATGTCGCCCTGAAATTTGAAGTCGAACTCGTTGTTGTAGATGGTGAACACCGATTTGGCATCCTTGAAAATCGGGTCCTTTTTGTAGGTCGTTTTCAAGTACATCGGAATCAGGCCGGTCATCCAATCGTTGCAGTGAACGATGTCGGGCGCCCAGCCCAGCTTCTTCACCGTTTCCAGCACGCCCTTGCAGAAGAAGATGGCGCGCTCGTCGTTGTCGGCGTGAAACTTGTCGTTTTTATCTACCAGCACCGATTTGCGGTGGAAGTAATCTTCGTTATCAATGAAGTAAACTTGTAGTTTCGCGTTGGGAATGGATGCTACTTTAATGATAAGGGGCTTTTCGTCTTCGCCAACAGCAATGTTGATACCAGACAGGCGCACCACTTCGTGCAAGCGGTTTTTGCGCTCGTTGATGATGCCGAAGCGAGGAACGAAAATGCGAATTTCCATCCCCATCTCCTGCATGCCCTGCGGCAGGCGCCGCAAAAATTCCGCTACTTTGGTGGTTTGCAAAAACGGATCTATTTCCGTGGCCGCGTAGAGGATTCTCAACTTAGAGGAGGACATAGTGCTCGGAAAAAGGGTGGTTAGGATAAGGCAATGCGTTGGGGTGCACAAAATTAAACAAATTTGAGGGAAAATTCAATCCAACTCGCCTGAACCCCCTTTAAGCCGGGCCAATACACCTATGGAGATACTGCACACGGCAGCTGCGTTGCAAGCGTATGTAGAAAATTGTCGTCGCGCTGGCCAGCGCATTGCACTAGTGCCCACCATGGGCGCCTTGCACGAAGGGCATCTGCAATTGGTACGCGCCGCCGCTACGGCCTGCGACGTAGTGATAGTAAGCATCTTTGTTAATCCCACGCAGTTCAACAACGCCGAGGATTTTCGGCTGTACCCACGCCTGCCAGAAGAGGATGCCGCCCTGCTAGAGCCGGCAGGTTGCACGGTGCTTTTCCTGCCCACGGTGGAAACCATGTACCCGCAGCCGGCGGTGCTGCGCTTTGATTTTGGGGAGTTGGAGCGCGTGATGGAAGGTGCACACCGGCCCGGTCATTTCAACGGGGTGGCTGTTGTAGTTAGTAAGCTGTTTCACCTGAGCCGGCCGCATCAGGCCTATTTTGGGCAAAAAGACTGGCAGCAGGTAGCGGTAGTTCGGCAATTGGTAGCCGACTTGTCGTTCGACCTGGAGCTGGTGTCCTTCCCAACGGTGCGCGAAGCGGACGGGCTGGCTATGTCGTCGCGGAACCGGCGGCTGTCGGCGGCGGCGCGGGCAGTGGCGCCGCGTCTACACGAAGCCTTGACCCTGGCTGCCCAGTTAGTGCGGCAAGGCACTCACTCGCCGGCCGAGGTGCAGCAAGCCACCGAAGCGCATATTGCCGCTGAGCCAGCTTTCCAACTGGAGTATTTTGAAGTAGCCGATGCTTACACGCTTCAGTCGCTGGCCGCCTGGCAACCTAGCCGCGCCGTGGTGCTGTGCCTGGCCGCGTACCTGGACGGCGTGCGTCTGATTGACAATATAGTAGTGAAATAGTGAGGTACGAAATGGTGGGTTTACGTTCCAACGTGACTATTCACGCAACCAAAACGTCAACTCACCATTTCACCTTACGTATCTTCGTGCCCTTATCTAACCTACCCTTTTGTAATGCACATCGAGGTTTTAAAGTCTAAGATTCACCGGGCGAAGGTCACGCAGGCTGAACTGCACTACGTAGGGAGCGTCACCATCGACGAGGACCTGCTGGACGCGGCCAACATGGTGGAAAACGAGAAGGTGACGATTGTGAACGTGAACAATGGGGAGCGTTTCGAAACCTACACCATTCGGGGAGAGCGGGGCTCGGGCATGATCTGCCTGAACGGTCCGGCAGCCCGGCGGGTAGCCGTCGGCGACATCGTTATCATCTTTTCCTACGCCCTCATCGACTTTGCGGAAGCGCGGGCACACAAGCCTACGCTGGTTTTCCCCGACCAGCACAACCGCCTGGTATAACTTACATTTTGGCGGTCATTCTCGGTTGATGCCTGTATATTGCCTCTATTCAGGAAAAAATAGGATTTACAACCGTCGATAGACAGCTGATTATTACCGTTCGTGAAGCACCTTCTAACCGTTTTGAAGTACGCCCTGCTGCTTGCTGTATCGGGGCTCCTGATGTGGTATGCCTTGCGGGGACAGGATCTGAGCCGGGTAGGACAGTACATGCGCAGTGCCAACTATTGGTGGCTGGGCCTCACCGTGCTGATTTCGGCCATGGGCTACTTCAGCCGGGCCTACCGCTGGCGGATGCAGATTACTCCTACTGGCTACAATCCTAGTTATTGGGCCGTGTACCACGCCATGATGGTAGGCTACCTCGCCAACCTGGTGTTGCCGCGTATGGGTGAAGTAATCCGGTGCTCGGTACTCCAGCGCAGCAGTAAAGTGCCGGTGCAAGTAGCATTGGGCACGGTGGTAACCGAGCGTGTGATTGACGTGCTGGTGCTGCTAAGCGTACTAAGCGCTACGCTGCTGCTCGACTTCAACCGGTTTTGGACGTTCGTGACCGACAAGATGCTAGGCGGGCAATACGACGCACTGGCCCGCAACCGCACGCCGCTACTTATTGCTGGTGGTATTGCGTTGCTGCTACTGCTGGGCGTGGCCTACACGATTTTTCGCAACCTGGAGCGGCTGCGGCAAAACGAGCTGTTCAACAAGTTTGTGGCGCTGGTGAAAGGCTTGCTGGCAGGCGTGTTCAGCGTGCTGAAAATGGAAAACAAGGGCTTGTTCCTGTTCCACACGTTCTTCACGTGGCTGGTATACTACCTCATGGATTACCTAGCCTTCTTTTGCTTCCCTGAAACCTACGACTTAGGCCTGCGGGCCGCGCTGGCTGTACTCACCTTTGGGGCCTTTGGTATGGCCGCGCCGGTAGCTGGCGGCATTGGGCCGTTTCACGTGATGGTGCAGGCCACGCTGCTGGCATATGGAGTGAGTATGGAAGCCGGTATTGCCTACGCGCTGGTGGTGCATGGCGCCCAAACCCTGCTGGTCGTGCTGATGGGCGGCATCAGCTTTCTAGTAAGCATGGCCAACTCGGGCCGCAAAGGCCAGCTGGACCTAAGCCCGATGGCCGTTTCGATGTCCAACGATGCAGTGGAGTAAAGACAAGATTTACGACCGGCCTGCCTTGGTGACGCAGGTAGCCGCCTGGAAAGCCGAGGGCCGCAAAGTGGTGTTCACCAACGGCTGCTTTGATTTGCTACACCTTGGCCACGTAGACTACCTAGAGAAGGCCCGGCACCTCGGCGACGTGCTGGTGGTAGGTGTGAATACTGACGCTTCGGTGAGCTGCCTCAAGCCCGGCCGACCCTTGCAGGACGAAGTGTCACGCACCCGAATTCTGGCCTCTCTTTTGTTTGTGGATGCCGTAGTGCTCTTCGATGAACAAACCCCGCTCGCACTGATTGAAGTCACCGTGCCCGACATCCTAGTGAAAGGCGACGACTACGCAATCAGTGGAATTGTGGGCCACGAAGTGGTGTTACAGAACGGTGGGCAGGTGCTAACCGTACCATTGGTGACCGGCTACAGCACCACGCGCATCGTCGAGCGTATTCTCAAGGGAGGCTAGCTACCTGTTTCTGGTTTGTTGCCTGCAAAGGCCGCACTTCCGGAGGCAGGACAAGCAGCCGCCAGAAACTAAAAACCAGAAACGTCCATGTACTACAATTCGAGTCCCATTTACTTCATCGTCATCTTGGCGATGCTGGTTAGTTGGTTCATTCAGTGGCGCTTGCGCAGCAAGTTCGAGAAGTATTCGCAGATCGGCTTGCAGTCCAACCTGTCGGGCAAGCAGATTGCTGAGCTAATGCTGGCCGACCACGGAATTACCGACGTGCGGGTTATCAGCACCGAAGGCCGCCTGACCGACCACTACAACCCCGCCGACAAAACCGTGAATCTCAGCGAATCGGTGTATGCCGAGCGCAGTGCTTCAGCTGCTGCTGTGGCCGCTCACGAGTGCGGCCACGCTGTGCAGCACGCCACGGCCTATGCCGCGCTGCAATTCCGGTCGGCTATGGTGCCGGCCTTGAGCAACGTGTCGCGCTTCATGCCCTGGATTCTGCTGGCGGGTGTGCTGATGATTAAAACCACTCTGATTCCACTGGGAGTTGGTATCGTGCTGTTCTCGCTCACTACTATTTTCTCATTCGTCACGCTGCCCGTTGAGTTTGATGCCTCCAAGCGCGCTCTAGCCTGGATAGACAAGCGTGGTATTGTAACGCCGCAGGAGCACGCCATGGCCAAAGACGCACTGTGGTGGGCTGCCATGACGTATGTTGTAGCGGCGCTTAGCTCCTTGGCCACGCTGCTGTACTATGTGAGCATCTTCATGGGTAGCCGCGACCGGCGCTAGTAGTCTCTGCAAGTACTTTCTCAGAAAAGCCGCCGCTTCAAGTTGGAGCGGCGGCTTTTTTGTTGGGTACTGCGCATTGTTTGAAACGTTCCGGCCACTTTTTCGCTTAACCTGCTGATAGGTAAATCTGCAATTACAGGTTCCGATAAAAAATAATGGCTTCCACGAATCTATGCTGTATGCCGCGTAAATTCGTGCAAAAATTACCACCGTTCCATCCCAGGCAACTGGCAAATTCCCACTCTCATGCTCACTACCACCCAATCCTCTATTTTCCAGCTCACTGAAGAGCAACTGGCCGTGCAGGCCGCCGCGCGCGACTTTGCGCAGTCCGAACTTTGGGCTGGTGTAATCGAGCGGGACGAACACCAGAAGTTTCCAGCCGAGCAGGTTAAGAAGATGGGCGAGCTGGGCTTTATGGGCATGATGGTGAGCCCCGAATATGGTGGCGGCGGCATGGACACCGTAAGCTACGTGCTGGCTATGGAAGAAATTTCCAAGGTAGATGCTTCCTGCTCGGTTATTATGTCAGTAAACAACTCGTTGGTTTGCTGGGGCCTGGAGAAGTACGGCACCGAAGAGCAGAAGCAGAAGTATCTGCCCGGCCTGACGTCGGGAGCCATTATCGGCGCTTTTGCCCTGTCGGAGCCGGAAGCCGGTTCGGATGCTACCAGCCAGCGCACCACCGCCGAAGACAAAGGCGACTATTACCTGCTGAATGGTACCAAAAACTGGATTACTAACGGTACTACGGCTTCGGTGTACCTAGTTATTGCCCAAACCAACCCCGAACTTAAGCACCGCGGCATCAACGTGCTGATTGTAGAGAAAGGCATGGATGGTTTCCAGACTGGCCCCAAGGAAAACAAGCTAGGCATTCGGGGTTCTGATACTTGCTCGTTGATGTTCAACGATGTGAAGGTGCCCAAAGAGAACCGCATCGGCGAAGACGGCTTCGGGTTCAAGTTTGCTATGCAGGTGCTGGCCGGTGGCCGCATTGGTATTGCCTCGCAGGCGCTAGGTATTGCCTCCGGCGCCTATGAGTTGTCGTTGAAGTACGCCAAAGAGCGCAAGGCGTTTGGGGTGCCGATTTCGCAGCATCAGGCCATCCAGTTCAAGCTGGCCGATATGGCAACTAACATTGACGCCGCCCGCTTGCTATGCCTGCAAGCCGCGTATGATAAAGACATGCACCAGGATTATGCCAAATCAGGCGCCATGGCCAAGCTGTTTGCTTCCAAAGTAGCCATGGATACCGCCGTAGAAGCCGTCCAGATTCATGGGGGCTACGGCTTTGTAAAGGAGTACCACGTGGAGCGCATGATGCGTGACGCCAAAATCACGCAGATTTACGAGGGAACCTCTGAAATTCAGAAAATTGTAATCTCGCGGGAAATCCTAAAATAGACGCGAGTAGCCTAAAAGATGGATTTGTTGCACAAAACCCAGTCAATATTTGGCTGGGTTTTCGTTTTTGTGAATTTTTATATCTTAATTTGCATTACATCAGCTAGGCCGCTCCGCGTCCTTGGATAATCTAAGACCACAACCACCCCTAGTCCAATGGAAGATTATAATAAAGTGATAGAATCGCTTGGTGTGAGATACATCAAAGCGAAGAATCTGGTGCTACAACAGCCCTTTACAGTTCGCAATAACTATGACGTAGGCAACAATCTTATCCTGTTGCACAAGGGCCGTATCACCTTCGGCGAAGAAGAGCAGGTAGTGGAAGAAGGCGAAATGCTCTTCATTCCTGGTGGCCGCGCAACTAAGGTAAACTACGGAGGATCAACAGGTAAGGTCATCACCAATGACGACCTGATTAGTAATAAAGACAAGTTTTTCCATTCCAACTCCGACCTCGACCTAATTGGCGATGCTGAGGAGAGCCACTCTTTCGTGAGCTTCGAAGCTAAAGTGTTCGATTCGGTGAACTTCTTCGCGTCGTTGGACGTGCCGGCGTTCCTGATTGCCAACAACTCCAAGCTGGGTAACCTCATCATTAAGGTGGTAGAGGAGAGCTTGCAGGAGTTGCCCGGCCGCGAGCGGCTGATTACGATTTACACCGAAAATATTGTGGTGGAAATCGTGCGCTATATCCTCAAGAACAAGATGTTCGTGGAGCAACTGGCTACCAACAGCACTTACTTCAAAGATCCGCGCCTCATCGATCTGTTCAACTACATTAAGGAGAACATCGGTGGCGACTTGTCCAACAAAGTACTCAGCAACGTGGCCAACGTGAGCGAGGACTATGTAGGTCAGTACTTCAAGATGCTGACCGGCATCAACCCCCAAGACTACATCGAATACCAGCGGATGGAGCGCGCCGTGTTCCTGTTGCGCACCACCAAGAAAAGCATCCGCGACATCGGGAAAGAAGTGGGCTACAAAGACACCGCTTATTTCTGCCGCCGCTTCAAGATGATGTTCGGTATTCCGGCTGGTAAAATGCGCCGCCGTGAGTCGGCCATGAACATCTAATCCGCTTCGGCTGGGTTAGCTTCAGCTTACTGAAAAGCCCCGTGCTGCCTTAACTGGCGGCACGGGGCTTTTGCTTTCGGGTGCTACTACGGGTACAGGCTTATAACACGCCGACCTGATTGAAGCTTTGCACGGCTTTCGAAATCTGTCCTAGAAAGTCAGGGTCTTTTTCAATCTGGTTGCCGATAACCACTACGTCGGCTCCGGCTATGAGGGCGTTGTGTGCTTTCTCTATGGTGTTGATGCCGCCGCCGACGATGATGGGCGTTTCTACGGCTTGCCGCACGGCCTGAATCATGGCGGGTGAAACGGGGTGCTGGGCGCCGCTGCCACCATCAAGGTACATAAGGCGGAGGCCCAGCATTTCGCCGGCCATAGCCGTGCAGGCGGCAATAGTAGGCTTGTCGTGAGGGAGGGGTGTGGTACCGCTCATGTAGCTGGCGGTGGTCTGGCGGCCAGTATCCACCAGCATGTAGCCGGTAGGCAGAATCTCCAGGTTGCTTTGGCGCAACAGCGGTGCGGCCACTACGTGCTGACCAATCAGGAAATCGGGGTTGCGACCCGAAATCAGGGACAGGAGCAAGATACCATCAGCCTGCGAATCGAGGTGCAAACTGTGGCTCGGGAAAAGCAGCACTGGCACCGCCGAACGGCTCTTCAATAAACGAATGAGGGCAGCCTGATGAGAAGTCATCACCAAGCTGCCACCCACGAAAAAGTAATCCACTACGTGCTGCGCACTCAACTCAACGATGTGCTGGCAGCTGGCTTCATCCAGATTATCGGGGTCCAGAAGAACCGCCAAGGACTTGTGCCCGTGCTTACGGCGTTCGGTTAGAGCATCATAGAGGCTGGTGAGGCGCATGCGCGTCGTCGTGGTGGTAAGTGAAGTCGATGTCCCGGGTTTCCGGCTCCTGCGAAGGAGTGGTTGCAAGGTCGGGATTTTTGAACATCGGCAAATACTCTCCCACTTTTTTAGCCACCACTGCCATCAATACAGCCGTGGCTTGTGCTACTAGCATCTTGCCAGTATCAGACTGCAAAAACGAGCGAAAGGCATCAGCTACGATAGACGAAGCATTGTCGGAATCGTCGCTGGGGGCATATTGCTGCTGGTTTTGGTAGCTACGGGCCGGTACTGGCCGCGGCGAATCGAAGCCAAGCGGGCGGAACGGGTCGGTGTCCAGGTCGGCACTTTCGGTGTGGTATACGTCGGGGGCAATATGAGCCCGCTCTGATGCGGCAGCTTGCGCGCCCCGGTCGTTATGGTGGCCGTGGCTACCCAAGCCCAAGTCGTCGCCCACGGCTAAGTCAGCATCAGGCGCGGTGGTTTTGCGCAACGCCCGCGCCGCACGGCGGCGACGTGGACCTAATTCTCGGTCGTGTTGGGGCTGGTATTTCTTTTTGCCGCCAAACAGTTTGGACAGGGCCCAGACCCCAGTGAGTACACCTGCGCCGATGGCCACGTATTTGCCAATCTGCTGGGTTTTCTCTTTTATTTCTTCTACCTCGCCCAGCAAAGCGCGCTCATATTCCAGCTTCTGGCGCTCCAGAAACTCTTTCTCGTCCTCGAACAAAGGATTCGTTGGTTCGGCCATGTCGGATTAGGCTTGACGTTTATCGGATTTGTAAATCGTGTTGTTCAGCATCTTGTCGGCCAGGCCTTGGAACAGCTTCTTATCAACGCCTACTGCAAAGATGATAAGCAGCACCAGATAAAACGCCGCTACAATGCCGAAGCCCCAATACGCGCTGTCGAGCACATCGTTGAGCAGTAACGCCACGAACAGGTTCAGGAAGATAAAAAACATCAGCCCGATGGCAGCCATCGACACGCCGTGCAGCGTACCAATGAAGCCGGCTTTCACTTTTTCCTGGGCCTCCAGGCGCACCAAATCGATACGCGTATCGAGGTAGCCTTTCAGGTTGCCGAAGATATTATCGGTGCGGGATGTTTTCGTTGAGTCGTCTTCGTCGTTGAAAAGGCTCATATGGAAAGAGAAGATTTGCGGAAAATCGTGTTAGCAAAGTAAGTTTCGAAAACAGCTGCCGGAGCCCAGTTTTCGGCTAGCACATTCATACGGGAAAGGCAGCTTCTTGTCTGAAATCTGCCGTACTTTTACGTACTATCATCGTCCCTTGAGTCAGAATCATTATCAAGTTCTTGGAGTACCGACTACTGCCACGGCTCTTGCTATCAAGCTAGCATATAAGAAGTTGGCGGTGCAGTTGCATCCGGATAAGCACGGCGGTAGCCCTATATATGAAGAGCGGTTCAAAGCCGTAGCTGTAGCCTATCAGATTCTCGGCGACCCGGCCCGGCGCGCCGCCTACGACTACCAGCTGCGGCAAGCCGAGCAGCGTGCCGCCGAGGCGCAGCGGCAACAGGAGTACCGGCCCCAGGGCCAGCACATCTACGGCGTGCCCATGCCGCCCCCGGCTCCGCTACGCACCCGTCGCCCTGCTGGCTCGGCCGAGCGGTACTACCGCAATATCCCGAAACAACGCCGGTTTACGCGGCGCGACTACCTGCTGACCTTTGGGTTCTTGGCGGCGCTGCTGCTCTTCATGGGAACCGTAAAAGTGGTGATGGACCACGTAACGGCCGTAAGCAACTATGAGGATGGCCTACGGGCCTACAGCCGCCGAAAGTGGGAAACGGCCCACGCCTATTTCTCGGAAGCCCTGCATTTCAAAGCCACGTACAAAGAAGCCCTAACGCGGCGCGGCGAGATTGAGCAGCTAGTCAACCGCAACTACGAGCAAGCTACCCTCGATTACACCGCCGCCCTGCGCGAAACCGAGTCGAAACCAGACCAAGCCACCTTGCTGTATCGACTAGGACAATGTCAGTCGGAAATGGGGCAGATTGCCAATGCCGAGCGGAGCCTAACTTCCTCGGTCACAATAGACTCCACACAAAGCGGTGCCTGGCTGACGCGCGGGGCCCTGCGGCTGTTTGAGCAGCAGCAGTTTGAGAAGGCCATTCACGATCTTTCGGTGGGGCTGCGCCAACGCACCACCGCCGGCAAGCCGCTGCCGGTGAAATACCTCACGTATCGGGGGCTGGCGTACTACAAGCTCGATGAACTGCTGTTAGCCCGCCAAGACTATCGGCAGGTACTGGAAGCAAGCCCGAATAACGGGCAAGTGCACTTTCTGCTGGGGCGAATAGCGCAGCGGGAAGGCAACGCCCCCGCCGCCTGTGAGTTTTTTCAGCGTGCGTTGCGGTTTGGGTACTTATACGCCGCCGCCGCCCAACAGCAGAACTGCCCGCCTACCGTAGAGCCACCCGTAGTAGAGCTTCGCCCAGAAGAGAAATTACTGAAATAACGGGGAGGCTATATAGTAGCCTCCAGAGAAAGAAAAAGCGCCTTCCCATTTGGGAAGGCGCTTTTTGGCCGTGGTGAAGTAGTACAGGGTTAGAGTGCAGATGCCAACTATGGCATCAATACTTTGTCGATTACGTGAATCACACCGTTGCTCTGGATGACATCGTAAGTGGAGATGGTCGATACGCCGCCTTTCTCATCCACGAGCACCACGTTTTTCGGGCCGTTCATCATGGCTTTCAAAGTGCCGCCACTTACGGTTTTCAGGGTAGCGGTGCCTTTGCCGGCTTTAATGGCAGCCATAATTTTGTCGGCAGTCATGTTGCCGGCTACCACGTGGTAGGTCAGAATTTTGGTGAGCGTGGCTTTGTTTTCGGGCTTCACCAAGTTGTCAACGGTGCCAGCTGGTAGGGCATTGAAAGCAGCATTGGTAGGAGCGAATACCGTGAAGGGACCTTTGCCTTGCAAGGTTTCTACGAGGCCAGCAGCTTTCACGGCGGCTACCAGTGTAGTGTGGTCGGCCGAGTTAATAGCATTTTCCACAATATTCTTATTCGGGTACATGGCTTGGCCACCTACTTGCACCGTGCCGGGCGTCATTTTGGCCTGAGCCGAAGCAGTAGAAACAGAAGCTGCACCCAAAAGGGCCATCAGGGCGAAAGAAAGCAGGTTTTTCTTCATGACTAAGTTGAGAGGAGGAGGGTAGTGAAGTTATTTGATGGCATCTACGCCGCCACTCACTCAACTGGATTTATTGTACCTAAAAAATATTTTGTGTTAGCCATTCTAAACAATATGCCACTGGCCTGAATACCATACAGACGAGGTAGAAAGGGCCACTGACCGTCAACGACTTCCTCCGCTAACCTAGCAGCTTATAGCTGTAAATCAGTTGAAGCAAAAGCGCCCGGTCTGCTCATGTCAGACCGGGCGCTTTCAGCTTTCAACCTTGAAATTCGGGAGACTAGTTCAGCCAAACAGTAAGCAGCACTTCAAAACGGTGCGGCGCGAAGGCGTTGTAAAAGGGCGCTTCACCCTGAAAGCCCAGCACGTGTACCAAGGCAATGCCTTCGGTGCGCGAGTCAACCACGCGCACGGGGTAGAGCTGGTCTTGCTCGGGCCAGTCGCCTACGTGGTTGAACGGGCGCTGGCTGTTGTCTACGCAGCGGGCGTAATCAACGAATGGGGCGTGCCGAGTGGCTTCGGCGAGGGTCAGGTTATCTACTTCGTATGCCATAGTCTCTTCTACAAAAAGCGACAAGATTTGATTCAGGAACGAGCCGGAAAGCTACCGGGTAGTTGCAACAAGTAAACCAAGTAGGCCGTGGAAATGTGCCTGGATAGGTGAACTTCTGGGGCCAGCCGAGCACTCACAAGTTGGCAGTTTACGAAATCAAAGTTTAAATTGAAAACTAAATTTCACGCCGAAGTTGCTGGCTCCTGGCGAGTTGCGATACGTGAGCCGGTGCAGAAAATCGACCCGTACTATCCGGAAGATATTTTCCACGCCATAGCCAACCTCAGCGTAAGGTCGCCGGCCCAAGGGCTGAAAGCGGGGCAGCGGCTCCCCACTCTCGGGGTCCAACTCCGGAATAATAGCGTCGTTGGCTTGCGCAACGCTGCCGTAGAGCACATTGCCAGTGGCTACTAAGCGCCAGTTCAGCTTCTTCAGGGCCGGTACCGAGTTCAGCAGAAAGCCTTCGAAATGATGGTCGAAGCGCAAGCCCACGTACCGGTCACTCACAAACTCGAAGTAGCGCATCAAATTATACGCCCCGCCGTTGTAGAACGGCGACTGGTTACCGAGGTGAGCCTTGAGCACCGGATAGGGCACCGTACTCGGGATGTAGCCGGCATCTAGCGTATAGTCGGTGCGGCCGAACTGGCCTAGGCGCACGCTCTGCGTAATCAGCAGGTTGAACTTGTGGTACTGAAAGTCGCCGCCCAGAAACTTGTTGAGGCCCAGCGTGTAGCGCACCGTAAACACAGGCAGCCGCTTCAGGCCGATAGCCGAGCGGTAGTTCTGGTTTTGGCTTTGCACCAGCACCTCATCGGGCGCGTAGCGCGACTCTAGCACCACTTCCGATACGCTGAAATTATCGTCGGTGGGGGCGCCGGGTTGGGGCTGGTCGGTGTAGTAGGCAAAGTCGTAGAGCGGCCGGAACTGCTGCTGCCGCACGGTTACGCGCTGGGTGAAGCCCCGGAAGAAGTCGGTTTGGAATGATACCGACGTTAAATCCCGCATAAGAGGCCGGCCGCTGGTAATGTTGCCAATGCGGGCCGAGGCCTCGAACAGCGGGTTTTCCAGCGCGTAGTCGTTGTCGAGCAGGGCCACTTGGTCGATGTCGTGGCGGTGCTCGACGCCGATGGTGGTCCAAGTACGGCGGTCCAGGATGCGGGTGCCGCGCAGGCCATACTTGAAGCGGCCATCACGCAGCCCATAGGCCAGGTATACCCGCGCCGTCCAGTTGCGGCTGATTTCGGGGGTGGTTCGGAAGCCAATGCGCGGCCGCAACCCTTCAATGTTGTTGTAGCCCAACGTCGCCAGTACCGGCCCCACATCAATCTTGCCCACCCGGTAATAGCCATTCACCAGCACGTCAGCCACCTCGAGCAACGAGCGCACGGAAGGCAGCTGCCGCACCGAATCGAGTACCGCGAGGGTGGTTTGCTCCTGCACCGACAGCGAATCGGGGCGGTTTTTATCGAAATAGTCCGCGTCGCCCTTGAAGGCATCGGCGGCCGTTTCCATGGGCACGTCGTAGAACTCCAGCGGGTGATACTTGCCGGGCTCGAAGTTGGAGTTGACGGTAGTGAAGCGGGCTACTACACCGGTACTTTTGGCGCTCGGCCGCACGCTCACCATCACGCGGGTGCGCAGCGGCAGCCACGGCCCGGCGGCAGTCGGCGTTAGTTCCTGCCACACCTTAATCTTGTCCACGAAGTTAAGGTTGGCTTCGGGGCTAACGGCTAGGTCGAGGCGGCGCAGGGCGTACCCGTCCTTGGTAATCCAGATGGTGCCAGTGAAGGCCAGATCCTGCGGGCGGCGCGGCGTAACGGCCAGTTGGTAGCAGAAATCCTTGCCGATGTACACCGAATCCTGCAACTCATACTCGTAGGTGAACTTCCAGCCGTCGGCAATAGGCGAAATGAAGTCTTTGCCCAACAGCTGTTGCCAGTTCGGGTAGAAGTCCCAATCCTGAAACGAGGAGCCCATAATCTGCGACACCACCGAGCCCTCACGGGGGGCCATACCGCGCATTTGGTTGCGCTTGATTTCCTCCCGGCGGCGCAAGGGCCGATGGTGCGCGTAGTACCTCGACAGCATTTCGGAGGCGAAAATGGGCACCACGGGCTTGCCATCGGCTCCGCGTTCTAGGCCCAGGCTGTCAGCCACGGCCGTCATCTGGCGCAGTACTTTGCGGTTGCTTACCTGCGCGGGTAAGTTGTTGAGGCTGATTTCGGTACGGTTGTAACTATCGAACTCGAAGGAATCGAGGCGCTGCTTGTCGTTGCGGGGCTTGTTCTGCTGCACCCGGCGCATAATGGCGTAGGCCGGGTTTTCGGTGGGGCGCACCACCACTTCGCTCAGCGCTACGCCGCCAGCACCCAGCGCAAAGTTGAGAGTCTGCTGCGGGGGCTGGCGGTTCAGAGCTTTTTTGATGGGCTTGAACCCCATAGCCGACGCCACAATGGAGTCGGCGGGGGCAGTGCTGAGGGTGTAGCGGCCGGCATCGTCGGCGGTGGTACCGGCCGTGGTGCCCGGCACAAAGATGGACGCAAACGGCACAGGCTTGCCACTAGCCGCCGCCGTGACCTGGCCCTTTACCAGCAGTTGTTGCGCCTGACTCAGCTGCGTAGCAACCAGCAATAAGATAGGTAACAGTAGATATCTGAGCGGAAATTGCAAGAGTTCAGAAATGGATAAGCACGTAAAAATCAGAGGAAAGCAGAGCGCGAAGCCGTAAGATACAGCATACGAGCGGGCCCCGGCAACAGGTTGAGCCGATAAGCCTAATTTAATCCGGAGAGTTCAAGAAGCTCTCGGAAGGTTGCCAACGGCCCGGCAGATTGCCTCCTTTGTTCTACTGCACCACCACTTCCACCCGGCGGTTGCGGGCCCGTTGTTGCAAGTCGCGGTTGTCGGCCACGGGCCGGGTGCCGCCGTAGCCGCGCGCTACCAGCCGCACCGAGTCGATACCCTGCTGTACCAGGTATTGCCGCACCACGCGGGCCCGTTGCTCGGAGAGGCGCAGGTTCAGAGCGGCGTCGCCGATGTTGTCGGTGTGGCCGGCTATTTCCAGGCGCAGAGTGGGCTGCTGGCGGAGCGTCTGGGCCAGGGAGTTCAGCACGGGGCGTGAGGTGGGCAGCAAACTAGCAGTGCTCTGGGTGAAATATAGGTTGGGCAGCGTGACAGCCGCCCCACGGGCCAGCGCCCGGAAATCCGGCAGAGCAGGTGCCGTGTCGGGGGCGGTGGGTGGTGCTGGGGTGGGGCGCCGGGTGGCTGGGGCTACGGGGCGCACTGTGGCTGGTCGGGGAGTGACGGGCCGGGCTGCCGCTGGCTGGGTACGAACGGTGGCTACTGGTGGCGCCACTACCACGGCAGGGGGCGGCGTAGGCAAGTCAGGGCGCAAATAGCGCTGGGGTACTACCACTGGGTTGCGGTTGGTGGCGCCGGGAATCGTCCAGGAAAACACGGCGCGGGAAGGGCCTTCAATCTGGCGGTAGGTGATGCTCACTTTGTACCAGCGGCCGGCCGTTAGGCGCTGCGCGAAGTCGAGCGGTACGGGCGTCACGTTGAAGAATTCTTTATCGAACTCGGCTACGCTCAGCACATTGTCGCTGGCAAAGGTCACGTCGTGGGCATCGTCAAACTCGGTGTGGAACACATACACCCCGCTTTCTGGAGCCTGCACGTAGCCCGTCCACCGCACGCTGAAGCCTTGCGCAGGTACTTGCGGTACGGGTGGCTTCTGCTGCCACGTTACCTGCACCACGGGCTCAATGCGGGTCAGCACTCCCGCGCCTTTATCAAGTCCTGCGAAGTAGGTGGCCCGCAAGCCTATGCCGGGTTCGGTGGTTGCTACGGCCGAGGCGGCTACGGCTTCCTTCACGTTATCGGGCAACTTGATGCGCATCGGCACCGGTTTGGGAGGAGCAGTTCCCGGCACAATGCCTATCGAGGCGGCAGCCTGCTTCGGAGCTGCTGCGGGCTTGGCAGCGACGGGTAGCGGCTTGGCTGTAGCTGGCAAGCTGGTGTAGAGGTACGACGTAGGAATGGGTGCTAGTTCGTCGCTGGTTTCAGGCATCTGCCACGTCAGCAGGGCTTTGGTGTCCCGGCTAGCCTGATAATACTCCACCCGGATGGGGTAGTAGCGCCCCGCCGTCAGGACTATATGTGCCGTGGACTGACTGACCTGTTGGTCCTGCCAGGAATTCAAGATGCGCTGACCGCCCACCCACACCCGCATACCATCGTCGGTGGTAATCTGAAATTTGTAAGCGCCCGTCACCGGGGCGTAGATGTGGCCCGACCAGCGCACCGAGAAATACTCGCCCGGCACACCTGGCCCCGGCGACACAAAGTGGTTGCCATCCGGCCCAATAGTCCAGTTGAAATCAATGGTCGGGTCGGTGCGGGTCAGCACCAGCTTCTTGAGGTATACATCTTCATAATACTGCGCCCGCAAGCCCGTGCCGAGCGTAACGGGCTTCTGCTGCGCTCCAGCTAGGTGGGTGAGCAGCAGCAAGCACATGAGGCAGAAAGTTCTATAAGTAGCAGGCGTTTTCATAGGAGTAGGCAAGAATCATTCACGTTGCTTGCTGCAAGATCAAAGCGAATAAGCACTACACAAACTTTATTCAACGAGCAGGCGGCTATGCTTCAACGAACTATTCTGCGCCGGCTATATAAGTGAAACTCACTTAGGCTGTGTGGACAGCAGCCTAACCAAGCGCGTCATGCAGAGCGCAGCGAAGCATCTCGCGTGCTGATACTAGGTTAGTAATCCTACGTCAGCACGCGAGATGCTTCGCTGCGCTCTGCATGACGGCCCTTCGTTATAATCTGCTGTAGTTTATTTACTCTCCACATAGCCTAATGCTTACCATGCAGTCAAGCAGCAAGGCGGGAATCTGTACTGACTATATGGTAGCATTCAAGGATGGAATTGAAATTCGGAGTTTCCTGCTGTATCTTCGCTGTTACTTATCCAGAAAGACCGAGGGATTGGGCCCTACGACGTCTTGGCAACCTGAGTAAAACAGGTGCCAACTCCCATTTCGCCGCTAATGCAGCCGCGAAAGAAGATAAGTACGGAACCTGCGCCCGCAGTTTTCTCTTTCTGGATGAGCTAGTTCAACGCCCGCATTCCGAAGGAGAAACCATGAAAACGCACCGCCCCGACTCGCCCCTCTACGATATTCTGGACCGCCGCCTGCTCATCCTGGATGGCGCCATGGGCACCATGATTCAGCGGCACCCGCTGACCGAGGAAGACTTCCGGGGCACCCGTTTCGCCGACCACTCGCACCCCTTGCGCGGCAACAACGACCTACTCAGCCTCACCCGTCCCGACATCATCAAGGGCATCCACGCCGAGTACTTCGCCGCCGGGGCCGACATGGTGGAAACCAACACGTTCAGCGGCACCACCATTGCCCAGGCCGACTACGCCCTGGAGCACGTGGTGTATGAGCTGAACTACGAGTCGGCGCGCCTGGCCAAGGAAGCTGCTGACGAGTTTACCACCCAGAATCCGGCCAAGCCGCGCTTCGTAGCCGGTGCCATTGGGCCTACCAACCGCACGGCTTCCCTCTCACCCGACGTGAACCGGCCCGGCTTTCGCGCCGTGACCTTCGATGAACTCGCCACTGCCTACCACGAGCAGGTGCGCGGCCTGATTGACGGCGGCTCCGACGCGCTGCTCATCGAAACCATCTTCGACACGCTCAACGCCAAAGCCGCGCTGTACGCAGTGCAGAAGTTCTTCGACGAAGGCGGCCGGGTGGTGCCCGTTATGATTTCGGGTACTATTACCGATGCTTCGGGCCGTACGCTTTCGGGGCAGACGGTGGAGGCCTTCTGGAACTCCATCCGCCACCTGCCGCTGCTGAGCGTGGGCCTGAACTGCGCCCTCGGGGCCGACCAGCTCAAGGTATACGTGAAGGAGCTGAGCCGCATTGCCGACGTGCACATTTCGGCCTATCCCAACGCCGGTTTGCCCAACGCTTTCGGTGGCTACGACGAGTCGGCGCAGGAATTTGCCGCGCTGGTGGAAGGCTACCTCTCCGACCGCCTCGTGACGGTGGTAGGCGGCTGTTGCGGCACCACGCCCCAGCACATTGCCGAGCTGAGTCGGCTGGCCGAGAAATATGAGCCGCGCCCGTTGCCAGCAGTACCCCAGGCCACTCGCTTGAGCGGTTTGGAGCCGTTCGGAATTACTGGGGAAAGCCTATTCGTGAACGTAGGCGAGCGGTGCAACGTAACCGGCAGCCGCGCCTTCGCCCGCCTCATCCGCACTGGTGCCTACGAGCAAGCCCTGCAAGTGGCCCGCGACCAGGTGGAAGGTGGCGCCCAGGTGATTGACGTGAACATGGACGAAGGCATGCTCGACTCGGAGCAGGCCATGACTACGTTCCTCAACCTCATTGCTTCGGAACCCGACATTTCGCGGGTGCCGATTATGATTGACTCCTCGAAGTGGAGCGTGCTCGAAGCCGGCCTGAAATGCGTGCAAGGCAAGAGCATCGTCAACTCGATTTCCCTCAAGGAAGGCGAGGAAGTGTTCAAGCAGCGCGCCCGCACCGTGCGCCAGTACGGTGCGGCCATGGTGGTCATGGCCTTCGACGAAAACGGCCAGGCCGACAGCTACGAGAAGCGCATCGAAATCTGCCAGCGCAGCTACGACATTCTGGTGAATGAAGTCGGTTTCCCGGCCGAGGACATCATCTTCGACCCCAACATCCTAACCGTGGGCACCGGCATGGAAGAACACCGCAACTATGCGCTGGACTTCATCGAGGCCGTCCGCTGGATCAAGCAGAACCTGCCCGGCGCCCTCACCAGCGGCGGCGTCAGCAACATCAGCTTCTCGTACCGCGGCAATGACGTGGTGCGCGAGGCCATGCACTCGTCGTTCCTCTATCACGCCATCCGGGCCGGCCTGGATATGGGCATCGTGAACCCCAGCCAACTGGCCGTGTACGACGAGGTGCCCAAGGACTTGCTGGAACTGGTGGAAGACGTGCTGCTCAACCGCCGCCCCGATGCCACCGAGCGCCTCGTGGACTTTGCCGACACGGTGAAGCAGAAAGACAAGGTGGAAGTGGTGGCTGATGCCTGGCGCAGCCTCCCGGTGAAGGAGCGCCTGCAACACGCTCTGATAAAAGGCCTCACTGAGTTTATCGACCAGGATACCGAGGAGGTTCGGCAGCAAGTGGGCCGGCCGCTGGAGGTGATTGAAGGCCCGCTGATGGCCGGCATGAACGTGGTGGGTGACCTGTTTGGCGCGGGCAAGATGTTCCTGCCTCAAGTGGTGAAGTCGGCGCGGGTGATGAAGAAAGCCGTGGCCTACCTGGAGCCTTACCTGCTGGCTGACAAGCAGAGCGGCGACCGGCAAACCGCTGGCAAAATCCTGCTGGCCACCGTGAAAGGCGACGTGCACGACATCGGCAAGAACATCGTGGGCGTGGTGCTGGCCTGCAACAACTTCGACATTGTGGACCTGGGTGTGATGGTGCCGCTGGAGCGTATTCTCGACGAAGCCGCCAAGCAGCAGGTGGACGTCATCGGGCTAAGCGGCCTGATTACGCCGAGTCTGGACGAAATGGTGTACGTGGCGCAGGAAATGGAGAAGCGCGGCCTCAAAACGCCGCTGCTTATCGGCGGGGCTACCACCTCGCGCCTGCACGCCGCCGTGAAGATTGCGCCCAACTACAGCGGCCCCATCGTGCACGTCAACGACGCTTCCCGCTCGGTAGGGGTGGCCGCCGCCCTGCTCGGCTCGGCCGATGTGGAATACGCCCGCACGGTGCGCGAGGAATACCGCCAGCTCCGCGAGGACTACGCCGGCCGCCAACGCGACAAAAACTATCTAACCATTGAAGCCGCCCGCGAGAATGGGTTCAAGGCCAACTGGGAAACCACGCCCATCGTGAAGCCAACCTTCCTGGGTACCAAGGCGCTGGAAGACTACGACTTGGCCGAGCTGGCTGCCTACATCGACTGGACGCCGTTCTTCCAGACCTGGGAGCTGAAAGGCCGCTACCCGCGCATTCTCACCGACGAAAACGTGGGCGAAGCCGCCACCCAGCTCTTCAACGACGCGCAAGCCATGCTCAAGCGCATCATCGACGAGAAGCTGCTCACGGCTCGTGCTGTCATCGGCTTCTGGCCCGCCAACACCGTCGGCTACGACACCGTGCAGGTGTTCAAAGACGACACCCGCCAAGAAGTAGCCACTGAATTCTTCACGCTACGCCAGCAGAGCGAAAAGGCGGCCGGCGTGCCTAACCTCGCCTTCTCCGATTTCGTGGCGCCGCTGGAAACCGGCCGCCAGGACTACATCGGGGGCTTTGCCGTAACGGCCGGTATTGGTATCGAGAAGCACCTGGAAAAGTTTGAGGCTGAGCATGATGACTACTCCAGCATCATGATGAAGGCCTTGGCTGACCGCCTTGCCGAAGCCTTTGCCGAGCGCCTGCACCAACGGGTACGGGAGGAGTTCTGGGGCTACGACCCAGCCGAAAACCTGTCCAACGAAGACCTCATTCAGGAGAAATACAAAGGCGTACGGCCCGCACCCGGCTACCCCGGCTGCCCCGACCACACCGAGAAAATCACCCTGTTCGAATTGCTCGACGCCGAAAACCAAACCGGCATCCGCCTCACCGAAAACTTGGCCATGTACCCAGCCTCGTCGGTGAGTGGCCTGTACTACGCCCACCCCGATTCGCGCTACTTCGGGCTCGGCCGCATCGGCCAGGACCAGGTAGCTGACATGGCCGAGCGCAAGCACATGCCGCTGCCGGAGCTGGAGCGCTGGCTGATGCCCAACCTAAATTACGAGCCTAGCAGCGTGCCCGTCACGGCGTTATAAGGCTCAAGTTTCAGCGGTTTGCCAACGCAATTTGTTATAGCTGTATCCCTTTCAATTTCAACGACTCGCCAATTAACAGTTGGCGCCACTGATGAAAGTAACCGAACATATAGAGCACGCCAAGGGGAAAACCTTGTTTTCCTTCGAGGTGCTGCCACCCCGCAAGGGGGAGAATATCCAGAACCTGTTCAGCAATATCGAGCCGCTGATGGAGTTCAAGCCGCCGTTTATCGACGTGACCTACCACCGCGAGGAGTACGTGTACCGCCAGCATCCCAACGGGTTCCTGGAAAAGAAAACGGTGCGCAAGCGGCCCGGCACGGTAGGTATTTGCGCGGCCATCAAAAACCGCTTCGATGTGGACACCGTGCCCCACTTGATTTGCGGTGGCTTCTCGAAAGAGGAAACCGAAAACGCCCTCATCGACCTGCACTTCCTGGGCATCGACTCGGTGCTGGCGTTGCGCGGCGACCCTATTAAGTCAGAGGGTACGTTCAAGCCGCACGAGGACGGCCACGCTTTTGCCTCTGACTTGATTGGGCAGGTGAAGTCCTTGAACAAGGGCGAATACCTCGATGAGAAGCAGGATGACACCTGGGCTACCAACTTCTGCATTGGCACGGCCGGCTACCCCGAAAAGCACTTCGAAGCGCCCAACTACGGCGCCGATATTCGTTACCTCAAACACAAAGTGGACCGCGGCGCCGACTACATCGTAACCCAGATGTTTTTCGACAACGAGCACTTCTTCAAGTTCGAGAAAAGCTGCCGCGATGCGGGCATCACCGTGCCCATCATTCCGGGCCTCAAGCCACTGACCACCAAAAGCCAGCTCACCATGCTGCCGCGCACGTTCTTCCTGGACCTGCCCGAGCCGCTGGTGGAAGCCATCAGCCAGTGCCGCGACAACGAAGCCGCCCGGCAAGTGGGCATTGAGTGGTGCATCAACCAGAGCAAGGAGTTGATGGCCCACGGCGTGCCTAGCCTGCATTATTATAGTATGGGCAAGTCCGAATCTATCCGGCGGGTAGCATCAGAGCTGTTTTAGGGCAGTACCCCTAGGAAGGTTGAGCAGCATCCGGATTCTGGTAAGATCTTTATTGAGCAGGCGGAAATCGAAAGAAACCGCCGCGCTTCCGTAAAAGGTCTGCCAGAGTCCGGATGCTGTTGTTTTACAAGCACTTCATTTACCTGCATATGACCACCCTCGATGAGCTGTTCGTGCGCCTGCGCGAAGCCACCACACCCACCGAAATAGAAACGCTGCAAAACGGTATTTGGCAAATCTGGCTGACCACTGATGATTTGCTGCTAGATAAGCACTTGGAAGCTGGTATGCGCGCCCTGGCCGCCGGCAACTACACCCAGGCCATTGCCGATTTCACTACCTTGATTGAGCTGCGCCCCACCTACGCTGAAGGCTGGAACAAGCGGGCCACGGCCTATTACCTGCGCGGTGAGTACCGCGCCTCCCTTGATGATGTGCGCGAAACCTTGCGCCGCGAGCCGCGCCATTTTGGCGCGCTGGCCGGCTGGGCCAACATGCTCCGTGCCATTGCCGACGACCGGGGTACGCTGCGCGTGTTGCTCCGGCTGGAAGCCTTGTGTCCGCATTGGCCGGGTTTACAGGGGCAGTTGCGCGAGGTGCGCGACCAATTGGGCGAGTTAGACGACTAACAGGCTGAGATTTATATTTTTACTTTAATAGCTTATTTGTATATTTCCGAAGATTAGTCGTTGATTTGGCTGCTTAAAAATGCGCTGATTTGTTTATTTGTGTCATTTTAGGGCTAAAAAGATGCTGTAAGGCAGGATTTTTCAGATCAAGACTAATTATGGAAGAATTGTATTTAATTAATAAAAAATTCTCTTTGTAACGTTGTCCGTTTCCCCCCACGGTTGCTGAGAAGAGGCCCCACCTTCTATGAAACACTTATATACAATACTGGTGCTTGGCGCCATGCTGGGGCTGAGTCCGGCGGCGCAAGCGCAAAAGCAACGCACCACCGACACCGAAAGCGGGATGATGGAGAAAGGCAAGAAAGTAGGTGTTTGGGAATACTTCAGCCACACCCGCGACGGCCGGCAGGTACTTGTGCAGCGCTACGACCACACCACCAACAAGCTGGTGTATTACCGGCCCATCGAAGATGTGCCTTACAATGTGGAGGTGACGCCCGGCCAATGGACCCGCACCAATGTGCAGCAGCCTCCGCTCTATATCGGCGGCGAGGCGCTACTAGCCGGGTATATGGGCAAGATGAAC
This sequence comes from Hymenobacter norwichensis DSM 15439, assembly GCF_000420705.1. Taxonomy (GTDB): domain Bacteria; phylum Bacteroidota; class Bacteroidia; order Cytophagales; family Hymenobacteraceae; genus Hymenobacter; species Hymenobacter norwichensis. Next base: position 26,368 of record NZ_ATVL01000011.1, on the reverse strand, counting down.
TACCCGGAGGCCGCCCAGAACCGCAACATTCAGGGTAAGGTGCTGATTACGTTCATGATTGATACACTGGGTCAGGCTTCCAAGCACAAAGTGCTCAACAGCATTGGGGGCGGCTGCGACGAAGAAGCGATGAGAGTCTGCCAGGGTATCCCGGCGCAATGGGTGCCCGCCCGGCTGGGTAGCCGGGCCGTACCGGTGATGTACGAGCTGCCGTTCACGTTCCGGTTGCAGAAACCAAACTAAGCTCACCAGCTACGCTTAAAGCGAGGCGGGTTTCCTAGTACCCTCAACTTGCAGGGGTTGCGTACATTGGGGGCATGAAACCGACTTTTGTTTTCCGCTCCTTGGTTGTCACTTCGCTAACAGCCTTTCTACTAACTTCTTGCGACTCTACGCCGCGTGAGCGGCAGGAAATTGTGCGCGAAGAAGCCCGCAAGCTCGATACTGCTGCCAGCCGGGCGGCTGCCAAGCTACGCGTAGCTGGTCGCCGCGCCGCCCGCTTCGATTCGGTTTCGCGGGCCCGTACCCGCCAGCCGCTTGATGAAGCTGCTACCGCCACTTTCACTAGCCAACTGCTCGGCACCTATGCCGACGTGGAAAAGCTAACGCCGACCACCATCGAGCCAGCCTTTGTGCAGTTTATGCAGCAAGTGCGGGCCAAACGTCGCGCGTGGACCCAGCGCGACTGGGACTACGCCACTGCCATCAGCCGCCGCCTCAACGCGCAGTTCCGTGCCCTGCGCCTGGACATTAAAGGCCGCGACGAGCTACACATCCGAGCCCTGCAAACCGAATTCACGACCCTGGAAACCAGCCGCGACGTGAAGGACCTCGGCCAGGCTATGAAAAAGCAGTAGTACCAGCAATACACGTTTGGTTGTCAGCCCCGCCTTCGTGCGGGGCTTTTGCGTTAAGAAGGCAAATTTGCTGATGCTATGCTGAAACGGTTGCAGAACTTAGTACTGGTGGGGCTGACAAGTACTATCCTGAGTTTGCTGGCGCTGGATGCCCATGCCCAAACCACGCCGCTCATTTCCGCCGTGGAAACCGTGCCCACCGCTGATCAGTGGCTAAGCCCCGGCGACCGGCTGCAAGTACGGATGGTGGGGCAGCCCAACTCCCGGGTTACGTTTCTGAATGGACAACCCTTAACTGAACTGGCCCCTGCCCAGGCTAAGGGGCAGGAGGGCGTGTACCAAGGCACCTACGTAGTGCAGCCCGGCGACACGCTCAACAACCGGCCCGTTGAGGTGCAGCTGCTCTCCGCTGATAGTGTATTGTCGGTGGGCTTTACCCAAAACAAAGTGCGCTTTCTGAACCCTAACCAGCCCGAGTTGGCTCGCACACGCACTGCGCTGGCCTACCTCAACTACGGGCTAGGCGAAGACCGGCTGGGTGGGGCCAAGCTCGGCTACCTCGACTCGTTGGTGGTGCTGCACCTCACGGGCCGGGTAGGGGATAAGTACCGAGTGCAGTTGGCAGCCGGGCAAGTGGCCTGGGTGCCGCAGGAAGTAATTCGGATGCTGCCGCCCGGGGGCTTCGTGCCTACCTCGCTCACTGGCTCCTGGAGCGTATCCGGCGACTCGCTTTACGACTATGTGCGCGTGCCCCTGACCGAGCGGCTGCCGTACTGCTCCCAGTTATTACAGAATCCGGCGCGGCTGGTGGTAGACGTTTTCGGGGCCACATCCAACACCAATTGGATAACTCAGCGCACCGGACTGCAAGAGCTGGGCGCCGTGTACTACGAGCAGCCCCAGCCTGACATATTCCGGCTGGTGCTGCCGCTGCGTCACCGCCAAAGCTGGGGGTACCACATACGCTACCAAGGCAATACGCTGATAGTGCAAGTGGCACGGCCACCGGCCAAGCTACGGCTGCGGGGCCTGTTGGTAGCCGTGGATGCCGGGCACGGCGGTACCAACGTGGGAGCCGCCGGGGCCAGCGGCGCCCGCGAAAAAGACTTGACCCTAGCCATTGCCCAAAAGCTGCAACAGGAACTGAAGAAAGCTGGGGCCCGCGTAGTGATGACCCGGGAAACCGATGCCACCCTAGAAATTAGTGAGCGGGTAAATCTGCTGCGGCAGCGTCGGCCGGCGCTGTTGGTGAGTATCCACGTCAATTCGGCGGGTAATACCGCAGTGCAGGGTACCAGTGCCTTTTACCGGTACGTGGCGTTTCGGCCCCTGGCGGAGGCGCTGTATCAGCAGATGCAGGGCACCGGCCTGGCTGGCTGGGGCCTAGTGGGCAGCTTCAACTTCGGCCTGAATGGGCCCACGGAATTCCCGAATGCCTTGGTGGAAACGGCCTTTGTGTCCAACCTCCAAGACGAGCAGCGCCTCACCAGCCCGGCTGCACAGCAGCAAATGGCCCAGGCCATGACCCGGGGCATCAGGGATTTCCTGAAAGCCACCCGTGCCAAAGGGCCGCGGGGCTGGCTACTGAAACAGCCGGCGCAAGACTAGGCTGGTTGCGGCTGTGCTGTTGGAAACCCTTCTGCTATCTACACGCCCTAGCGATGATAAGGCCAGAACAGGAAAAGGAATGTACCTACAGCCTTTATTCTGGAAGTAACGTTTATGGGGTAGTAGCTGCTGGCTTTCAAGCTATAGCATGTTAGCAAAAAATAGTTGTCGCCGGTTCTTGAAAGCATTGGACAGGCTTCTACCTTACTGGCAGCCAATTAGTACGGTTCAGGCAACGTAATTGGCTGCTTCGCTCTTTTTCCTACCCAATTCCCCGTTTACGCATGGCAAACAACTCCTTTCTCGACCGCAGCCGCACCGTTGCTGGTCCGGGCTACAACCGCTGGCTGGTACCGCCCGCGGCGCTGGCCATTCACTTGGCCATTGGCCAGGCCTACGCATTCAGCGTGTTCAACAAACCCCTAGGCGCCCTCATCAGCGGCGACGTAAACAACCCGGCCCCCGAAGACTGGACGCCCACCCAAATCGGCATCACCTTCTCCATTGCCATTGTGCTGCTGGGGTTGTCGGCGGCTATTTTTGGGAAGTGGCTGGAACGGGTGGGACCGCGCAAGGCCATGTTAGCCGCGTCGTTGTGTTTCGGGGGCGGCTTCCTGATTGGCTCACTCGGGATTCACCTGCATAACATATACCTGCTGTATTTCGGCTACGGTTTCGTGGGGGGTATTGGGCTGGGTATCGGGTACATTTCGCCGGTGAGTACGCTCATCAAGTGGTTTCCTGACCGCAAAGGCGTGGCTACCGGCATGGCCATCATGGGCTTTGGCGGTGGCGCCATGATTGGCTCGCCGCTGGCCAACAACCTGATGGGTCAATTCAAGGATTCGGCCCCGCTGGGCGTAGCGCCTACCTTCATTGTGATGGGCATTATTTATCTGCTATTCATGCAATTTGGCGTGTGGACCATCCGGGTGCCAGCCGATGATTGGAAACCAGCCGGCTACGTGCCTAGCACCGTGCAGAACGATATGATAACCACCGCCAACGTATCGGCCGACAACGCCATCAAAACGCCGCAGTTTTGGCTGTTGTGGGTGGTGCTACTTACCAACGTGACGGCCGGTATCGGGGTACTTGAAACTGCCTCGCCGCTGATTCAGGAAACCTTCTCGGATGGGGCCATGGGCGCGGGCCGCGGCGTAACGGCGGCGGCGGCGGCGGGTTTTGTGGGGCTGCTGAGCCTGTTCAACTTGCTAGGCCGCTTTTTCTGGTCGTCGGCTTCCGACAAGTTGGGCCGCAAGGTGACGTATGCTATTTATTTCGGGCTGGGCATTCTGCTGTACGCCCTGATTCCTACGCTCGGCCAAAGCCTGCAACTAACCTTGTTTGTGGTAGTGGCCTGCGTGATTATCAGCATGTACGGCGGCGGTTTTGCTACCGTGCCCGCTTACCTGTCTGACATGTTTGGCAAGTACCAGGTGGGCGCTATTCATGGCCGCCTGCTTACGGCTTGGAGCACAGCTGGCGTGCTGGGTCCGCTGATTGTGCACACCCTGCACGAGCACGCCAAAGAGCAAGGCCTCACCGGGGCGGCAGCCTACCAGAACGTGTTCTACACCATGGCCGGCGTGCTGGTACTGGGGCTGCTGGCCAACCTGGCCGTGCGACCGGTGAAAGAGCAGTACTACGAAAAAGGCCTCGTAACCGTCGAAGCTGGTGGCCATTAGGCGCTGGCTATTACCTCCAAATCTGCACCTTATATATGAGTACTAAACCCACTTCCGCAACTCCCGCCCCCGAGCCCACTACCGGCGGCTCCACCGTTCTGGCTTGGCTATACGTTGGTATTCCGCTGGCCTGGGGTGTTTCTCAAACTTTCATCAAGGCGTTGGCTTTGTTCAAATAGCATCCATAGCTGGACAAACACAGGTTTTTAATTTGCTGCTACTTGAAAGAAGCACCTATTTAGGTGCTTCTTTTGTTTGGTTGGAAACCAAGCCGCCCCATGTCCCACGAATCTGCCGACGAAGCCATTGTGCAACTGGCTTCCTTTGCCAACTCCATTTCGGCGCATCTGGCCAAAAACCAGGTGGAAGCCGCGGGTATTCCCTGCTTTCTGAGCAACGAGAACCGACCCTACGGCCCAATTTCCGGCGGGGTGCGCCTGCACGTACGGCAACAGGATTTAGCGGCGGCACATGAGGTGCTGCACGCCAGCCAGATATCCATGCAGGCCCTACCCACCGACGAAGAAGCTGCTGCCACAGCGCGCTGCCCCCGCTGCCACCACACTGATATCGTCTGCCGCCAGCTGCCCCAGCCTAACGACACGCTCCTTACCAAACTCCGCCTCTGGCTGCTAGCCCCCGAAAAGCCTCAGTGCCACTGCTTTCACTGCGGCCTTGATTTCGAGGGATAGAGTAACGCACAAATGACTTATAGCGAAAAAGCCACAGGGACTAAATAGAACGGCCGCTGCACCATTGGTGCAGCGGCCGTTTCCGGTTTCAAAGTCAACAAACAGACTTATTACTTAACAATTAGCAGGCGGGTGGTTTTGGTGACGCCGGCTGCACGTAGCTGGCACGAATACACGCCGCTAGGCAGAGCATGGCTGTCGAGTGTGAACTGGTAGCGCTGCTTGGCCTGCACTGGTCCTTCGTAGAGCGTGGCTACCACGCGGCCCAGGGTGTTGTAGACCAGTACTTTAGTCGGGCCCGTTTTCTCGGCTTCAAAGGTTAGCGTAGCTTGTTCGGTGGCGGGATTCGGGTACACCTGCAACTCTTTTGCGTCGCTGGAAGCAACCGAACTGCCGGCTGCCTGGCGCGCAGCGGGCTGACAGCTAGCATCTCCGGTTACCAGTACCGTCACGGTTTGGGTGCTTACGTTGCCGGAATTGTCCACGCAGCGCAGGGTTACTTGGTTGGGGCCTATGTTGGCGCAGGTGAAGCTGCGGGGGCTGATGGTCATGGACGCAATGCCGCAGTTGTCGGTGCTGCCGTAGTCTACGTCATTGGCCTCAATCGTGCGGGCACCATTCACCAAGCTTACCGCAAAGCCGCTGGCCAGAATAGTAGGGGCCGTGTTGTCGAGCACCAGCACCGTCACGGTTTGGGTGGCTACGTTGCCGGCGTTGTCGGTTACGGTTAGCGTTACCTGGTTCGGGCCGATGTTGGCGCAGGTGAAAAGGGTTTTGTCGAGGGTCATGGAGGCCACGCCACTGCATGCATCGGTGCTGCCATAGTCCACGTCGGCGGCTTCAATCGTGCGGGTGCCGTTGGCTTCCAGGCCCACCATGAACCCGGCGGCCAGAACAGTTGGCGGCGTAGTATCGGTGGTGTTGGCCGTAACGGTGAATTGCTGCGTGGCCGTCACCTGATTAGCGTCGGTAACGGTTACCGAGTAGGAGCCGGCGGCTAGGTTGCTGAGGTCTTCGGTGCTGGCCGTGAAGCTGTTCGGGCCAGTCCAGGCGTAGCGGTAGGGGGCGGTGCCGCCTTGCACCGCCAGGTTGATAGCGCCAGAGATGCCACAAGCTGTATTGGTTACGTCGGCCGTGAGCTGGAGCCGCGGGCTGGTGTTCATCAGGGCGGTTATTTCGTCTGGAGTCAGGGCGTAGTTGTACACCCGTAGCTCATCGAGGGCACCGCGGTACGGAGCCGGGGCGTTGGTGGAAGTCAGGAATTCCAGCTCCCCAATGTTGCCTACTATCAGGTCACTGGCTTCGCCGATGCCCAGGGCTTTGGTACCCATTTCCTTGGTCATCACCCCGTTCAGGTACACCTGAATTTTCTTGGTAGTCACGTTGCGCAGGGCTACTACATGCACCCATTGGCCGGTGAAGAAGGGCGTGCCGCCAATTTGCAGCTCGTCTTTGGTCTTGTCATCGTCAATAGCAAAGCGGAACTGCTTGTTCTTGAACTCAATGTTGAAGCGCTTGCCCGTAGCCCCTGTGGTGGGGTTGCGGGTGATAGAGCCTTTGCAAAGCAGGTAGGCGCTGGTGTTGTTGTCTTGCGGCAGCAGCGCGGCCCCGGCTTTCATCCAGAAAGACAGCGAGAAAGAGCTTTGGTCGAGGTAGAGCTGGTCCTGGTGCGGAATGCTCACCACGTAGCGGTTTTGGTCGGCGGTGGCGAAGTCGAGGGCGTTGTTGAGCTTGCCCACCACCCGAATGCTCTGGTCGTCGTCGTCGAGGCCCAGCACCCCGTGGTTGGCGTACGTTGATTGGTCGATAATCTGGGTGCCGTCGGCTACGGTTTCATCGAAGCCCCAGTAGCCCACTAGCTGTGGCGGAATGTTGCCTGCCGTTCGGAACGACCACACCGGGCCGTCGGAAGTACCGCGGTTGTTGAGGGCAACCACGCGCCAGTAATACGTAGTGGTGTCGGTTAGGCCGGTTATCTGGTACGAAGGCGCGGCGGAATACGGTACATCGGCCCGTTTGGTGAGCGTGGTGGGCGAAGTGCCAAAATACACGCCGTACGTGGTGGTGTTGGCGCTGCCCGTCCACTTTAGGGTTAGGGCACCGGCCGTCAACTCGGCGTATTGCAGGCCGTCGGTAGGCGTGGGCGTGGCTACCACCGCCGGAGCCGAGGGCAGGGCTGGCGTCTTGACGGAAACTGGCTGGCTGAACGACGATTCCTCGGTGCCCGTTACGGCCTTGAGGCGGTAGTAGTACGTGGTATTGGGTTGCAGGCCGGCGTTGTCGGTGTAGGTGGTGGCGTTGGCAACCGGCTGGGCAATAGCGCTGTACGCCACGCCATCGGCGGAGCGCTCCAACACGAAATACGTTTCGTTGGTGGAATTATCAGTCCAGTTCAGTACCACGGTGCTGGCCGGCGTGGGTAGCTCCACGGTGGTAGCCGACAGCAACACGCTGGAAGGCGGCTTCACGAAGGCTGGCGGCGGGGTCTTCATCAACGAGTTAATATACACCTCGATGTTCAGGTAGGCTGGGGCGGTGGTGCTATAGGCTACGGCATCGGCGCGGCTGTTTTTATTGAGGCCGTGGGCGTCTTCCCAAGCGTCGGGGATACCGTCCTGGTCGGTATCGGTGGGAGCAGGGGCGCCGAATACGTTGCCGAGGCCACCGTTGGTGAACGGCAAATCCGACTCGTTGAATACGTAATAACCCTGCGTACCACGCGAAACAACCTCGTCAATCATCAACCCGTCCACCTGGTCGCGGCGCGGGTAAGCGGCTCCCACACTATCGATTACGTGTTGGTAAGCTTGCAGGGCGGTGCGAACTGGCGCGGCGTTGGGGTAGGCAAATGGCTGGCTGCGGAAGCCGGGCCCCACAATGCCAGGGTAGCCCACGGTGTCGTAGGGGACCAGGGTGCCATCGAGCACGCCGTTGCGGTTGTTGTCAAAGTAGTTGCCGCTGCCGAACAGGTTGAACGTGCCGGTGCCGCGCGAAAACGGGGTGGTTTTGTCGGGTGGCGTGAGCGGGCCACCCACGAAATAGTTGTTGATGATGTTCACTTCCGACACGCCTGCCGAGCCGCCCATGATATAGGCGTCGCCCGACCAGCCGTAGTTCATTTGGTCGCCCAGGCGGTTGCCGTTGCCCCAGTCGTACACCACGTTGTTCACAAACTCGTTCACGCCCTTCACCTTAGGGTTGCGCGTTTTGTTGCTGATGTACAGGTTGCCCACCAAGCTTACCTTGCCCCCATCGGGCGTCTGAATCAGGCCGCCCGCCGAGTGGTTGGCGCGGTGCAGCCCCTGCCCGATAATGGAGTTTTGTACCGTTATGTTGTCGGGCGCGGTGCCTTTGCCGTCCCAGTTGATGGAAAACACCTCATCCATACCCCAGGAAACCGACATGTGGTCGATGATGATGTTCGAGCCATTAGATAAGCCTGAGGCGTCGTTGCCTTGGTTGCCGGTGGCACCTAGCCGCACCCGCAGGTAGCGGCAGATGGTGTTGTTGGAGCCCGTGAACGTGATGCGCTTGTTGAAGAACACCACCCCGTCGCCGGGGGCAGTTTGGCCGGCTATGGTGATGTTGGGTGCTACCTGCACGTTGCTTTGCAGCGTTATGATGCCGCCCACCGCAAACGTCACGAACCGGCCGGGCTGGCTTACCGCGTCGCGGAACGAGCCGGGGCCGGCGTCGTTGAGGTTGGTTACCACGTACACCTGCGGGGCATTGGCTCCGCGGGCCCCGGTGGCAAAGCGGCCGAAGCCTCCGGCCCCCGGAAAGGCCACGGTTTGGGCCTGCGTGTGAGCGGCCGTTAGCAGCCCCAGGCTTACTGCGAGGCCTGCCGCAAGCCGGCGGGCCATACCAGAAGTAAAAGTTCTCATAAAGGAATAGAAGGGTGGAAAGTCGAAGTAATACGTTGAAAGTAACGGCTCACTTACTCTTTACTCTCCTGTAGCGTACTGCTTTGTTCCTGTTAATGAGTTGTTTATAGGCTTAGTGCTAACTTCGTGGATAAGTGAAAACGCACTGTCTGAGCTAACAAGTATGCTTATTGGTTAGCAGTAGATAAGACTCGTTGCTATCAAGCTTCCATCTGGTTTCTGCTAGCGGGCACGCGTCAGGAAACGGTAGGCGGGCTGCTCCACCCACTTATGTACCGCCACGGCCAGCAGCAATGCCATGCAGAAAATGGGGAAGCCATACCATTGATGGCCAGGTGCAATCTGGTGGCGTTCCAGCAAGGTCTCTTCGGCCATGAATAACGGCAGCTGCACCACGTAAAAGCAGTAGCTGATACGGCCAGCGTACACCAGCCACGGATGCGCCAACAGCTTCACTACCTTGGTTTTTTCGGGCTGTACGGCCACAGCCAGCAGCGCTATAATGGCGGGCACCACCAACCAATTGTGCACCACAAACCCTAACAGCTGCGACCCAAAAAACACGATGTACCCCACGGCCGCCGTTACTAGCACCAGTACTTTCCATTCCGCGGGCCGCCAGTTAAATTGAAACACCAATACGCCTGCCGCCACACCACTGATAAACTCCGACACCCGGAACAATGGGTGGCTGTACATCAGCACGTACGAAACGTGTTGAGGCCAGATGGTGTAAGCCGCCCCGCCCAGCGCGCCCACCACTACTACCACGGCCAGCACCATCCATAGTATTGCTTGGCGTTTAATGCGCAGCAGGCTTGGCAGTAGGAAAGGAAATACCAAGTAGAAAAACACTTCCACCGCCACCGACCAAGCTCCATTGCTGTACCACAGCATTGAAATGGAGGGGAAAAGCACCTGCGTCATGGTGAGGTTGGTAATGGCCAGTACGCCCATATCCGGGGGCCAGCTGTGCTGCACCGTGCATACCAGCGCCGTGAGCAGCATGCCTACCAAGTACACCGGATAGATGCGGGCAAAACGCTTGCGCATAAACGCTGCATAAGAACCAGCGCTGGGATAATCAGTCGCCGTACTAGTGCGCAACTGGCTGTAGGTGAGCACAAAACCTGATAGCACGAAGAAGATAGTAACCCCGAAAGCGCCGTGGGAAAACACGTTATAAAGCGGCCCGAACTGCCACAGGAAAGTGAGCGGGGTCCGTAAGTCAACGTGAAACCAGAAAACCAGCAGCGCCGCCACACCGCGCAGGCCGGTTAGGGCAAGCAACTCATTTTTCATAGAAATAGCTGGTCTTGCTGGCCGTATATAGCCGCCGAAGATAGAAAGGAATTTAAGGCTTGGATACAGTTTAATTTATCAAGACAAAGCAGGGCTGCTAGCTTACAGACCTATGCATTAGGTATTAATTTCTAAAGAAGGTCTAGCGCCTTGGGTTCGGCTTCATGTCAGAATTTACTCCCAATCATTCATACAAAAGCGGGCGGCAGGAAAAGCCCTGCCGCCCGCTTTCAACGGTATTGATGCTCTATTTAGTAACGAGTATCCGCTTGTTGCTGATTTTGCCGTTGGATATAAACTGGCAATTATAAACCCCGCTAGGCAGGAGCCGACTGTCAAGTGATACACTGTACATGCGGCCGCCTTCTACAACTGCTTCGTATAGCGTGGCTACCAAAGTGCCTAGTTGGTTGTATAGTTTTACCTGTCCGTTGCCATTGCGAAGAGGCCGGAATACTATGGTTGCCTGCTCGGTTACTGGGTTTGGATAGGCTTCTAACAGCTGGCCGCTGTTCATGGCTGATACTCTCGTACCGGGTTGTAGGCTGCTGGCGGTATTGTTGCAGCTTGCGTCTGCTGTTATCAGTACCGTTACGGTCTGGGTGGCCACATTGCCAGCATTATCAGTTACTGTTAGGGTCACTTGGTTGGGGCCCACATTGGCGCAAGTGAAAGTGCGGGGGCTGATGCTTAAAGAAGCAATGCTGCCACAGTCATCGTAGCTGCCATAATCTATGTCGGCCGCCTCAATGGTGCGCGTGCCATTTATCAACGCAACTGCCAAGCCAGCTGCTCGCACCGTCGGTGCCGTATTGTCAACGACAATTATTGTGACGGTTTGCGAAGCTGAATTACCAGCGTTGTCGGTAACAGTGAGTGTCACATTATTGGGCCCCACGTTGGCGCAGGTGAAGGTGGCCTTGTCCAGTGTCATTGAGGCCAAGCCGCTGCACTCATCGGTACTACCATAGTCTACGTCTCCGGCCTCAATAGTGCGCATACCACTGCTGTTCAGCTCAACTACAAAGCCCGCCGCCAAAACAGTAGGGGGTGTGGTATCGAGGCCGTTTAACAGTACGGTGGCCTGTTGGGTGGCACTGTTCTGCCCGGCATCCGTAACTGTAACAGAATAGGTACCGGCGCTGAGGCTGCTAATATCTTCGGTGCTAGCAGCAAAGTTGTTCGGTCCCGTCCAAGCGTAGCGGTAAGGAGGCGTACCTCCACTTACTGTTAGGTTGATGGCGCCGCCTTGGCCGCAGGAAGCATTGGTGATCTGCGTGGTAAGGTTCAAGGCCACCGACGACGGCACGTAGGTGTACACAGTAATCTTGTCTCGGTCAGCGCCACCGTTGTTCACCACATAAATCTTTGTGCCATCCGGTGACACGGCTACATCTCGCAGCCGTCCATTTAAGGCTTGGTCGGTGCCAAAAAAGCGTTGAGGGGCCCCGTTGACGATGCCCAACCCGTTGGGTGTTAGCTTGAACTGATACAGCTCTTGGTCGGTGGTAGTGCCGTTTTTGAGCGTAACCACTAGCAAGCTGTTAGTCCAAGCTGGAATGCCGGCGCTGCCATAATAGATCCCATCTGAAGGCGCTATCGATTCCCAATCGTTCTGGTTGGCGGTGCTCGGTGGCGGAGTCGTGGCCCAAGCGTACCAGGCAGGTTCCAACCGGTCGAACCGGATGCTAGGATTAGGAACGTAGTTCTGAATGTAAGCTAACTCACCGGGATAGTTGCCGTCGTGGTAGCCACGCACGTTTTTCCAGCCGTAGTTCAAGCCTTTCGTGAGTATGTTGATTTCATCATCGGTCCGGTCGCCGTGCTCTATTTCGTATACTACTCCGTTGGTAGGGTTGAATGCCAGTCCCTGCGGATTTCGGTGCCCCCGAGTGAAGAAGGAGTTACCCGGCAGCGGGTTATCGGCTGGTACACTACCATCGATATTAAACCGGTGGACCTTTCCGTTTTTGGTGGTAGGATCTTGGGCAAAATTGTTGGGATTGGTGGTTTGTGGGTTGTAGCAGTCGGGGCTGTTGGTTTCAGATATTCCGTTGTCGCCGGTAGTGAAGTACAAGTACACATTGCCCTGCTGCCGAACGGCCAGCAAGCGGCCCCCCAAATGGTCGTAGCCAGTAGGTAGGCTGCCAACAAGGGTAGTGCTGGACACCACAGCTTCCTGCGTAGCGTTCCAAGTCAGGCGCACAATTTTGAACTGGGTAGCTGGTGCCGCTACTGTACCTTGGTTGTACGAGTACACATAGTAGATATACGACGTGGCGCTGTTCAAAAAATCGGGATGCAGGGCTAGGCCTAGCGTGCCAGCACCAATGCCTGGCTGAAAGCACAGCTGAGAAGATTCGCTAGGCGCGCCCCCAAAATAGTCGGGTGCCGTGTATACCACCGATTTAATTCCAGTTGTTGGGTTCACCCTGGATACGCGTCCCCCCGACTCAGTAAGCCATAGGTAACCATCGGGGCCATACGTCATTTCCCACGGAGTGGAAAGGGTAGTTGGTAGCTCAGAACGCTGGAAGGACTGGGCGCCACTGGGCAAGCTTAGCCAGAAGAGTAACAGGAAAGTACAGATTGTTTTCATGAGCAGAGATGATAAATAGGGAGCAGAAGAATAAATGTGAATGATGGGCAAAAGTAAATTATTTGTTTGTATAGTTATATATTAATTAATTGGTTTTAACCAACCAATTTGATTGATGGCAGCGCAGAGGGCACACTGTATTTTACAGCACAGCATCAGCTGCAAGATTATTTCCGAAGTACTCCGAAGCACTTGAAGATATCTTCAAACCGTGACCTACCTATGCAGGTAGCAAGCTGAACAGTATTCGTGGCAAAGCAGCCTGCCAGCCCGTACATTTGCTATATGCAGCTTACGTAGCGTACGAATTACCCTGGCACTTGAAAGCAGCTTTGGCTGCTGGCAGAATAGCGCAATACCTTAAATCAGAAGCTCCGCTATTGTCGTATGTAAGCACGCTGTACCGTTCTATCCTACCTCAGCCAACAAGCTGTCTTTTCAGGTTTGCTGGCCAACCACACCTTGGCTTTTTCAGCCGTGATTTTTCGCACCATTCCCGATTTCTGCTTGCAGTATGACGAACCGTTGGCCGTACTCCGCGTGGAGTGGGTGGCTGCTACCGACATGCACCGGCTCCGTATCAGTGCCGCCCAACTCATGGCGCTCATCAAAGAGCTGCGCGTCCGTCATCTGCTCATTGATATGAACAGTGTACCCGAGCTGGTAGTAGCCGACCAATGGTGGCTGGGCGAGTACTGGATGCCTCAGCTAGTGGCGTTGCCACTGGAGCGGTTGGTGCTGGTTATTGCTAGTAGCCAAGTGCACAACCAACTAGCCATCGATGCCCTCCACGACTTAGTGCAGCCCGCTATCCAATTCGATTCGCAGTACTTCTCCGACTCAGTCTCGGCAATGGACTGGCTCACCGACGGATCAGAACGGCTGCCGGTTTTGGAAAAGGAATGGGCGAATCGGCACGAGGCCACGCCTGCTTTCTACGCTTCGAGCTATTAGCTGCTATCGTTCCCGGTAGAGCTAAAGAGACAAGCAAAGCGAGTTCCTGCGCGTTGGCGCAATACCAGATATACCGATTTGCGGAACTCTTGCCGGTCTGCTGACTTTTTTGCCAGTTGATCGGTCGTTGCCAGCACTGCATGGCTAAACAGCAGCGGGTAACAACGGCAACACACAGCAACCCGTCAGCCCGCGAAAAAACGGGCTGACGGGCGGACCTCTGCCAAGCAATCTGCAACTTGGAGTAGATACTTGCGGAGCAAATTGCGGCAAGAATTTCCTGCGACTTCCGGGCTATGGTATGTATAAGTGTAAATGCTACCGAAACCGCCAAGCGGGCAGCACCGACCCAGCCGGGAAAACCTCGGTTTCGGCGGGAAGCTCCAGAAAGGCATTGCTGGTCAGTAGGCTGGCTAGGTCGCCGGAGCCACCGGCCCGCTCGGGATGCGCCAGCAATTGCCCGTCAGCGGAATGCTCCAGGCGCACCAACAAGAAATGCGTGAGCTTGGGCCGAAAATTGACTTCAGTGGCAAGCGCCGCAGCCACAGGGCCAGCCTCGAGCAAAGCGGTGCCAGTAGGGTGTTGCACGGCTAGCAGCCACGGCCGGGCGTAGCGCTGGAAGTTGACAAACGTGGAAACCGGGTTGCCGGGCAGCGCAAACACCACCGCGCCGCCCGCCAGCTGCCCAAACCAAAACGGCTTGCCCGGCCGCTGCTGTACCTCATGAAACACCTGCTCCACGCCTAATTCGCGCAGCACCTCCGGCAAAAAGTCGGCTTTACCCTTCGAGACGCCCCCACTCAGAATAACGGCGTCGAAGTCAGTGAGCAGCGGCAGCAGCCCTCGGCGGAGCACTTCCACGTCGTCGTTGAAGTGAAACGCCTGGGTGGTGGCGCCGGTGGCATCGGCGGCGGCTTGCAGCATCAAGGCGTTGGAGCGCCGAATCTGGTGGGGGAGAGGCTGCTGGCTGATGGGTACCAGCTCGTCGCCGGTGCTAACTACGGCCACCCGCGGGCGGCGCGTGACGGCTACGGTGCTGGCCCCCACGGTGGCTGCTACGGCCAATTCGGCGGCGCCCAAGTGAGTGCCGGCCGGGAGTAGCAGGTCGCCCTGTTGCCGGTCGGCGGCGCGGGAGTGCACGTTGAAACCGGCTTGCGGCGGCGCTACCTGCACCGTGGCCAGGCGCTGGCCGGTGGTGTCGTCGGTGCGGAAGGTTAGGTCTTCGTAGCGGATGACGGTATCGGTGCCGGGCGGCAGCATGGCCCCGGTCATGATTTCCACGGCGGCCTGCGGGTTGGTAAGTTCTATAGGGGCCTGGCCGGCAAATTGGGTGTGGGCAATGGCAAACTCTCGTTGGCCAGCTTCTAGCGCGCCAAAGCACACCGCCATACCATCCATAGCTACCCTATTGAAAGGCGGAAAATCCCGGTCGGCGTGTAGGTTTTCGCGCAGAATACGGCCTGCTGCCAGCGGCAGCGCCAGAAACTCGGGGGGCAACGGGCGGACAGTGGCCGCTACGCGGCGGGTGGCTTCTTCAACGGAAAGCATAGAGCGGAAAAGTCAGGGAAAGCAACGCCTATCTTGCGGCGCGGGGTAGGTGTTCAGTGGCACACGCAACAAGCAAAGCCGCCACCAAGAAAGCAAAGTTGCAACCTATTGGTTTGTTGGGGAGCGGCAACAACCCGGCGCAAATATGCGTCTCTACAGCCTTGCAATCTTCTCTTCTCATGTCTGATTCTTCTAAACTTACCCACCTCAACGCTGCGGGCCAACCCGCCATGGTGGATGTGGGTGCCAAAACCTCCACCCGCCGCGTGGCCCGGGCGCGCAGCCGCGTGGTACTCGGGGCCGAAATTCTGGCCTTGGTGCAGGACGGCGACCTGCCAACTCGCAAAGGTCCCGTGTTCCAGACGGCTATTCTGGCGGGCATTATGGGAGCCAAGCGTACTTCTGAACTGATACCCTTGTGCCACCCACTCGGCCTCGACGACTGCCAGGTACGCATTGACGTGCAGGCCCCCGACGCTGTGTTGATTGAGTGCACCGCCAGCGTAACCGGCAAAACCGGCGTGGAAATGGAGGCCCTGACTGGCGCTTCGGTAGCGGCCCTCACCATCTATGACATGTGTAAGGCCCTCTCGCACAACATTGTTATTCAGGAAACCCGGCTGCTCAGCAAAACGGGTGGCAAACAAGACTTCCACCATGCCGACTAATATTCCCGCCACCCCGCACCGCAAGCACGCTCAACTGGCCCGCCCCGCCGTAGGTGAGTTTCACCGCCACGAGCTGGCTATTTTGGGGGCGCCCTGCGGCAAAATCAAGGAACTGGTAGCGCGCCTGTTGCCCCACCTGGAGCCCGTATTGCGCGTGGCCTACGTAGATGCCGACCACGCTGCCGGTGACGATGCGGCCCAGGGGGGCGCTGGTGGCCAAGATGCCATTCTACAAGCCGGAGCCAGCGCCGAGCTAACCGACAAAATCACGTTCACCCGGCTGGATTTGAAACGCGGCTTCGACAAGTTTGCGCAGCAGGAGTGGCTGCACCACCAAAGCTTGGTGCTGGTAAATGGCAACCACTTCCGGGCCCGCCAGCAAATTGCCATCCTTGATCCGGCCAAGCCTCTGCAAAAAAAGCTGGACCGGCTCACTGATGTCCGCCTGCTGCTGCTGCCCGACGGCGTAACTGAAGTACCCGACTACCTGCAAGAGCACCTAGCCACTGCCAATGTACCCATAGTGCCACTAGCTGATACCGAGGCTATTGCTGCATTGGTGCTGCAAGAGTGGCGCCAGCAACGCCCACCCATCCGGGGCTTGGTGCTGGCTGGTGGCCAAAGCCAACGTATGGGCCAGGACAAAGGCCGGCTAGCCTACCACGGCCAGGAACAGCGCGCCTACGCTGCCGAGTTGCTGGCTCCATTTTGCGAAGATGTACTGGTATCATGTCGGCCCGAGCAGGTGTTCGAGTTGGAAGCCGTCGGCCTGGCCCCCTTGCCTGACGTGTTTGTGGGCCTCGGTCCGATGAGCGGCATCCTCTCCGCATTCCAGCTCGACCCCGACTCCGCTTGGCTGGTAGTAGCCTGTGACTTGCCGTTTCTGTCGGAAACTACATTAACCCACTTGGTGCAGCACCGTCACGCCGGCCGTATGGCAACCGCCTATCAAAGCCCCTCAACTGAATGGCCTGAGCCGCTCATTACCATTTGGGAGCCAAGTAGCTACGGTACACTGCTGCGTTTTTTAGGTAATGGCTACTCATGTCCGCGTAAGGCGCTCATCAACTCTGATATCGAGTTGCTACACGCACCCTCTCCGGCCGAACTGCGCAACATCAATACTCCCGAGCAGCGCGACGCCGCGGCGCAAGAACTGTCGTCCTAGCACTTGCGGCTTGGGGCTACGGACATCCTACGGGTGGGCGGCTACCCATACGTCGCCATCCTCATAAAACTCCTTTTTCCAGATAGTTACCACTTGCTTCAGCGTGTCGATAATGTACTGGCAGGCGGCAAAACTCTCGGCGCGGTGCGGCGTGGATACGGCTACTACCACCGCCACGTCGCCGATTTGCAGGGTACCTTTGCGGTGAATGACGGCCACTTTTTCCAGCATCGGCCACTGTTCTTTGGCTTGGTCGGCCACTTTACGCAGCTGGTGCAGCGCCATGCTGTCGTAAGCTTCGTATTCTAGGCGCACCACCGGGCGGCCGGTGCTTTTGTTGCGCACCGTGCCAATAAACGTGTTAACGGCGCCTGCCCCATCAGACTGCACCAGTTCTAGGGTGGCGGCTACGTCAATGGGCTGGTCGGTCAGGTCGATGGTAATCAAAGCAATGAGTTCAGGGGGTACACAAGCAGAAAGCAAAACCGGCGGTAAAAACTACGGCATAGCCTAGCCGCCAGCCACGGGCGGAATGAGGGCAATTTCGTCTCGCTCGTGGAGCAGCTGAGAGCCCTCGGCATATTCGTTGTTCACGGCCACGGCCAGGCTGCTCAGGCCTCGTAGCGCTGGGTACTGCGTACGGAGCTGTTCCAGCAATTCCTGCACGGGCTGGTCGGCGGGGGCGGTTATTTCCAGCATGGGCTGGCCTACTATTTCTTTGGCAATGCCAAAAAGAGCTATTTTCAAGTTCATATCACCACTATTTAGCTGGATTGCGAGTTGAAGCGTTCAACTCTGAAACCGCAGGCGTCCGCATCTGGTTATTTAGATCCGAAGCAGATGAATGGTCTCGGCCTCGATTACGCAGCCTTCAAAAAAAAGGCTGTTTTTACGAAATTAAGGATAGCCGGGCGTCGCTGACGCTGGCTTTTGCGTATTGTCTGATTTGTATGGCTGCTCCGTCTGTTTTGTTTGATAACCATGGTCGTCCGCTAGAGTACGTGCGGCTGGCCGTGACGGACCGTTGCAACCTGCGCTGCTTTTATTGCATGCCCGAAGAAGGCATCAAGTACATGCCCAAGCAGCAGCTCCTAACCTACGAGGAAATGGAGCGGCTAGTAGCCCTGATGGCTGGCTTAGGCGTGCGTAAAGTGCGCCTTACCGGTGGTGAACCATTCGTGCGGCGCGACCTAGTGCCGTTCATGGCCCGCTTAGCCGACATTCCCGGTATCGATGATATCAGCCTGACCACCAATGGTGTGCTCACGGCGCCCTATGTGCCGGAACTGGCCCGCATCGGCGTGAAAGCCGTCAACCTCAGCCTCGATACCCTCGACCAAGAGCGTTTCGCGCGTATCACCCGCCGCGACGAGCTACCCCGCGTCATGGACACTTTTCATGCGCTGCTGGCCGCCGATATACAAGTGAAAATCAATGCGGTGGTAATGGACGGCCAGAACACCGAGGACATTATTCCACTGGCCGAACTGACGCGCGACTTGCCGGTGGAAGTACGCTTCATCGAGGAGATGCCCTTCAACGGCGGCAGCCACATCGCCACGCCGGCGACGCTGCCCTGGAACCACCGCCGTATTCGGGAGCACCTGGAAGAGCATTTTGGGGCGCTGATGCCGCTGCCGGTGCCGGCCGGTGCCACGGCCTCTGAGTACGCCGTAGCCGGGCACGTGGGTCACATTGGCATCATTGCCGCTTACTCGCGCACGTTCTGCGGTACCTGCAACCGAATTCGCCTTACGGCTGAGGGCGGCCTCAAAACCTGCCTCTACGACCAAGGCGTGCTTGACGTGCGCGCTCTACTCCGTGGCGGCTCCTCCGACGCCGACATCGTAGCGGCCTTGACTTCCGCTTTCCGGTACCGGGCCGCCAACGGCTTCGAGGCCGAGCAGCAGCGCCCATTGCATCAGCTCAGCTTCGAGTCGATGAGCACGATAGGGGGGTAATGGCTGCTTGCCGACGTTGTAAGCTACTATTTGCCAATGCCGACCCAGCCACGCTCCACGGCATAGTACAGCGCCGTACCCGTAATCAAACCTACTAAGTAGCCGTAAGGCAAGCCCGCGCAAAGTAGGCCCGTTAGTAGCGCCAGTAGCAAGCTGGAACGAGTTGCGGCTATGTCGCGTAGCAGCGCCGCCAAAGTAAGGGACTCGAAGAGCAGTAATACGCCCAAAATAGGCAGCGGGAATATCTGCACTACTTGCTGAAAGCCCTGACTGAAAAATAGACCCAGCACCAGAAACAGCAGTCCATACAGCACTACCGAGCCGCCTGTGCGGGCCCCAAACGCATAGTGTCCCACCATGCCGCCCGAACCGTGGCACACCGGAAAACCGCCCAAAAACGGATTCACCAAGTTCATGAGGGCGTAGGTGAAGCTGATTTGCTTTACCGTCAGGTTGCGCTCTGGGAAATAGTCCTGGGCTATTTGGCGGGTGGCCAGGATGGAGTTGCCGAGCGACAACGGAATCTGGGGTAGGGCCAAGAGTACGGCGCCCGTCAGGATATCGGCTGAGGCAGGCGTATGCCAGGTAGGAAAGTGCAGCCCTAGCGCCTGCTGCGCGGTAGTGAAATCGAACTTGAACAGCAACCCGTAGCTAACCCCCAGCACAATAACTACCAGCGCGGCCGGCCACCGGCGGTTACCAAGTAGCACCACCGTTACAATAAAGCCCACAACTGCCAAGACGTACCCTGGTAGTCCATCGGAAGGCACGTACTCTTTGAGCGCCAGCGTGGCCAATTGCAACGCTAGCCCGAACTGAATGCCGCGCACTACGGGCTTGGGCACCAGCCGGGCCAGCGCATCAATCAGCCCGGTGATGGAAAGCACAAACATGCTGACCCCAATAGCCAAACCGCCACCATAAATCACCCGGCCCGGAATTTTCTGGGCAATAACCAGCGCGGCAAACGCTTTGAGTGGTTGCACCGGCATCGGCATACCGTACCACACTCCCGAAAACACCTGCATCAGCCCAAACATCACCAGCACCCCGGCACTATCAGCGCCCGACGCGGCCAGCACCCCAATAAGCAGCGGCAGGTCGGTGCCTAAGTCACCCAGCGCTCCGGCTAGTTCGTTCCGGTCGAAGCGTAGGCGGGGGCGGCGGGGTAGGGGCGGGGCAGTAAGGGGCATAGTAAGAAGAAATCAGGCGGGCAGTAAAGTAGGGGCGGAGCTAGTTTACGTTTTCCCGTACGCTCAGCATGTCCCAGGCTTCAATGCCGCCATCCAGGTTAAGCAGGTTGGCAAAGCCGAACTCGGTTTGTAGCCGCTCAATAGCCTGCGCGCTCCGCCGGCCCGAGCGACAATACACCACCACCGGATGGTGCCGCGGAATAGAGGCTACTCCTTTCTCCAGGCTACCCAGCGGCAACAGCGTAGCGCCTGGCAGATGCCCGGCCGTAAACTCGTGTGGTTCGCGCACGTCCAGCAAGAAAGGAGCATGCTCTGAGTCGAGTTGCTGGTACAAATCAGCCGCTGAAATGGCATTGATGCCCACTCCGCACAGGTCAGCGTAGTCGGTAGGGTCAGCGCTCAATAGATTGATGGTAGCTTGCTCGGGTCGGCGGGCAAATTTCATAATGCGCGTTTGAAAAGACAAGACATCAAGCACCCAAAGCCGGCCACTGAGTACCTCGCCAATACCCAGCACCACTTTCAGCGTTTCGGCCGCCTGTGCAGTGCCCACTAGGCCTGGCAATACGCCCAGCACGCCGGTAGCATCACAATTGGGTGCCTCTTTGGCTGATGGCGGCTGCGGAAACAAGCACCGATACGTAGGCCCGCCTTGATAGTTGAACACCGAAACCTGCCCCTCAAACTTGTAAATGGCCCCCGATATCAACGGCTTATTGAAGCTCACGCAGGCATCGTTGAGGAGGTAGCGCGTCGGGAAATTGTCGGAGCCATCCACCACTATATCGTAAGTGGTTATCAACTCCCGGATATTGCCGAGAGTGGCGCGGCAGGTATGTACTTCGGTGTGCACCAGCGGGTTGATTTTCCGTACGGCGCGACCTGCCACTTCCGCCTTAAAGTGGCCTAAGTCGCTGGGTCCGTACAAAATCTGGCGCTGGAGGTTGCTGATTTCCACCTTGTCGGCGTCCACGATGCCCAGCGTGCCCACCCCGGCGGCGGCCAGGTATTGCAACACCGGGCACCCCAGCCCGCCGGCGCCTACCACCAATACCCGGGCATTTTTGAGGCGGAGCTGCCCAGCTTCCCCAATTTCGGGGAGCTGCAAATGGCGGCGGTAGCGGTTGCGTTCTTCGGAAGTAAGCACGGGCGTAAGTGAAAAGGAGGGAGCAAAAACCAATAAATTGGGCCCGAAAGCAGAAGGCGCCCGATTCTGATGCTAGAACTTCTATCTATAGCACAAGGTTAAACAACCATCCCTATGAAAGTCGAAAGCGCTCAACAAACAACACCGGCCTCCACTTTCAATTTCCAATTGATAAAATTTAATTGACTTGAAAGTTTTCCTTCCTCCCACCAGCTACGAGTATACCACCGTGCACAAAGTGCAGGGCGACGAGGCCAGCACCGCCTCGGATGTGCTGGCCGTAGAAGAACCCCTGGAAATCAGGGTGGGCTACGGGGCCAGCGGCCAGCGTGAGCACCGCACATTGTCCATCACCATGCGCACGCCTGGCCACGACTTCGAACTGGCGGCGGGTTTCCTGCTCACCGAAGGCATCATCCGCAACCGGCAAGAGCTGCACGGCGTCATTTATTGCCCTGATGTGAAGAAAGAAGAGGAGCGCGAAAACGTGGTGCGGGCTGAGCTAGCCCCCACCGCCACCCCTGACTTGCCCCGCCTGGAGCGCCACTTCTATACTAGTAGTAGCTGCGGCGTGTGTGGCAAAACCAGCATCGAGGCCGTGAATGCCGCGGCCTGCCCCGTGCTGCCTACCGATGGCCCCTACGTTTCCGCCGACCTGATTCATCAGTTACCCGCCAAGCAGCGGGCGGCCCAAGCCTTGTTCGAGCAAACCGGCGGCCTGCACGCAGCGGCCCTGTTTTCGCCAACCGGCGAACTGCTGCTGCTCCGCGAAGATGTAGGCCGGCACAACGCGCTAGACAAAGTAATTGGGGCCGCGCTGCTGCAGGAGTGGCTGCCGCTGCACCAGCACATTATTCTGGTCAGTGGCCGGGCTAGCTTCGAGCTGGTGCAGAAAGCCGCCGTGGCGGGCATCCCCATTCTGGCCGCGGTTGGTGCGCCTAGCTCCCTGGCCGTTTCCGCCGCCCGCAGCTTCGGCATGACGGTTTGCGGCTTCGTGCGCCAGAATCGTTACAACGTCTACTGCCACGAATGGCGCCTGCAAGGCCTTCAACCCCAGGCTTCCTGAGTGAATAGTAGTCTGAAAGTCAGTTCATAAAAACCAATACGTGCTATGAAGCTCCGTATCGAAGACAACACCGTCCGCCTTCGTCTGTCCGCCGAAGAAGTGGAGGCGTTCCAACAGCAAGGGCGCCTCGAAACCGTAGTGCCGCTGGGGCCGTCCGTCTCCGACCGGCTGGTGTACGCCCTCCAGCGCGACGAAACGGCTACCGATTCCGGGTTGAGCGTTGCTTATACCTCTGGCCGAGTGGTAGTGCGCCTCCCGCCCCAAGTAGCCGACGACTGGACCACCTCCAACGAAGTGAGTTTGAGCGGCACATTCCCCGTCGCCGACAACCAAGTTGTGCATATCCTAGTAGAGAAAGACCTCGGCTGTAAGCACTAACTGTGTGGTTTGCTGTTGTACTGTAAATCCCACCGCCCTATTCCCACCAAGCCATGGAAGATTCTCCCGTTACCGACCCCAGCAAAGCCAACGACCAGCACGCCCAAAAGGCCAGCCACGCTCCTAAAAGCGGTGAGCGGCCCAGCCAAGGCGAGGCGCCTGCTCCCGACCATTACCACACCAATTCCGACAACCCCACCATGGCCGAGCACGAAGCCAGCGCCGATGCGCCCAAGCAGCACATTCCTGCTCCCGATACGGCCAACGCCAAATACCTGCACCCCATTCTGGCCCAGCCACCCGAAGAACTAACCGGTTTGCGGCTGGAAGGCCGAGCCAAAGTGGCGGCTGGCGTTACGGCTGTTATCAAATCCATGCAGTTCAGTTGGACGGAAGGCGGCATGGCCCGGGGCACTAAGGCGTTGCTAGGCATGAACCAAAAGGATGGTTTCGACTGCTCTAGCTGCGCCTGGCCCGACCCTGATGACCACCGCTCCGTAGCCGAGTTCTGTGAAAACGGCGCCAAAGCCACCGCCTCCGATGTCGACGACCGTTCGGCTGGCCCCGAGTTCTTTGCCAAGCACACCTTGGCCGAGCTTTCCCGCCTCACCGACCGGGACCAAAACAACACCGGCCGCCTCACGCACCCCCTGGTAAAGCGCCCCGGCTCCGACTACTACACCCGCATCGAGTGGCCCGAGGTTTTCCAGATCGTGGCCGATGAGCTGAATGCGCTGGCCTCGCCCGACGAAGCCGTTTTCTATACCTCTGGCAAGGTACCCAACGAACCGGCCTTCCTGTTCCAGCTTTTCGCCCGGCAGTTCGGCACCAACAACCTGCCCGATTGCTCCAATATGTGCCACGAAAGCAGCGGATCCGCGCTCAGTCCCACTTTGGGTTTGGGTAAAGGCTCCGTCACGCTCAATGATATTCACGAGGCCGAGGTTATCCTCATCATGGGGCAGAACCCCGGCACCAACCATCCGCGCATGCTTACGGCCCTACAAAAGGCCAAGCGCAACGGTGCCAAAATCATCAGCATCAACCCTCTGATTGAAGCCGGCCTCAACCACTTCAAGAACCCCCAAGACTTCATGAATCCGCTCCGGGCCCTCGGGGCCCTGATGGGCGACGGTACACCCATCACGGATTTGTACCTGCAAGTGCGCGTGAATGGCGACATGGCGCTGCTTCGTGGCATTATGAAGCACCTCTTCGAAGCCGAGGATCTCAACCCCGGTCAAGTAGTAGACCGGCCCTTTATTGATAAATACACCACTGGTTTCGAGGAGTTCGAGCAAAACATCCGTGCCACCAGCTGGGAGGACATCGAGGAGTTAAGCGGCATTTCACAGGCGCAGCTTCTGGAAGCGGCCAATATGCTAGCCACCAAGCAGAAAATTGTTACCTGCTGGGCAATGGGCGTTACGCAGCAGAAAAACGGCGTTCAAACCATTCAGGAAATCGTCAATCTGCAATTGATGAAAGGCGCCATCGGTAAGCCTGGCGCCGGCACCTGCCCCGTCCGTGGCCACTCCAACGTGCAAGGCGACCGGACCATGGGCATCTGGGAGCGAGTAAGCGCGGAATTCCTCGACTCGCTGGAGAAGGAGTTTAAGTTCTCGGCTCCCCGCGAAGACGGTTTTGATGTAGTAGAAAGCATCAAGGCTATGGTTGAAGGCAAAACCAAAGTCTACTTCAGCCTTGGCGGCAACCTACTGGCCGCCGGCCCCGACACCGAACTGATTGCTGAAGGCATGCGCAAGCAGAACCTCACAGTATTCGTGGGCACTAAGCTCAACCGCGGCCACCTCGTCACCGGCAAAACCAGCTTGCTGCTCCCGTGCTTCACCCATGTGGATATTGATATGCAGCGCGCCGGGCACCAAATGACCTCCTGCGAAAACTCAATGGGGGTTGTCAGCCAAAACAAAGGCACCTTGGTTCCTTTGGCCGGCGAGATGCTCAGCGAAGTTGCCATCATCAGCGGTGTTGCCATTACCACCCTCGGCGACCGTACCACCACTGATTGGGTGGCCATGACGGAAAATTACGACGTCATCCGCGACCATATCAGCCGAGTTATCCCCGGTTTCGAGCATTTCAACGAAAAGCTGCGGCGTCCTGGGGGCTTCTATTTGCCCAACGGCCCACGGGAACGGAAGTTCACCACCAAAACCGGCAAAGCCAACTTCACCGCCACATCCCTAACCAAGCATACTCTCGAACCTGGCCAGCTCGTGCTCATGACCGTTCGCAGCCACGACCAGTTCAATACCACTATTTATGAGTACAACGACCGGTACCGCGGCATCCATAATGAGCGGCGCGTCCTGTTCATGAATGCCGAGGATATTGCCGACCGTGGTCTCAAGGCCAAAGACCTCATAGATATAACCAGCCATTTCGAAGGCGAACAGCGTACCATCGAGAAGTTCATAGCCGTTCCCTACGACATTCCTAAAGGCAACGTAGCTGCTTATTTCCCTGAAGCCAACCCGCTGGTACCTATTTCCAGCGTAGCAGAAGTCAGTAACACCCCTACGTCCAAGTATGTAGTAGTAACTGTAGTCGCCGCGAAAACGCAACCCAGCGTCCGCCGCTCCGAACTGGTAGCCGCTGAAGTATAGCGTACCAGCTTATAAACAGTCCGTATAGTAACCTCCGGTAGCTGCTGAGCAGCCAAATAAGAAGCCTGATGCTCGTTTCACTAAGTGAAGTAAGGTATCAGGCTTCCTTACATATGGTCCATCCTAGAAGAGTGTCTGAGAATGAGCTGATAAGCTCTTCCCTGAGAGTAGAATAGCTTTATTATGTTAAAAAATATTCAGAAAAAGTAAGAATGACTCTTGCGGATAGAAAACCGTCAGGTATATTTGCACCCCGCTTCAGAAGGAAGGGGATGTCAAAACCGAGAAAGAAACGTCTTCAAAAAAAAGTTTCAAAAAAGTCTTGACAAACAATAAAAGAGTTTGCTACCTTTGCACCCCGCTTCAAAAGAAAAGGAACAGAGATTGAAACAAGAAGTAGGAAATCAAAAAAAATATTTGCCTCGCTTCTTGCAAACTGAAAAAAGCTTCTTACCTTTGCAACCCCGAACGAAGCGCCGCTCGGTAATACAGTAAGAAAGGCCGCTGAAATAAGTAGCCACACGGTTCTTCCAACGGGAAGGGCATACGTTCTTTGAATGTTTGAGACAAACAAATGGTAAGTATTTGTGAGGTGTTCTTTAGCTAGAGCAACAAGCAAATGCAAAGAAACCAAGCACACGAATTAAAAGACGGCAACGTCAAATAGTGAGCAAGGTCAGCACTCGACATCGACCTTGGTTCGCCAAGGTTTAGAAAATTTATACAATGGAGAGTTTGATCCTGGCTCAGGATGAACGCTAGCGGCAGGCCTAATACATGCAAGTCGAACGGGTGTAGCAATACATTAGTGGCGCACGGGTGCGTAACGCGTAACCAACCTACCTACAACTGGGGGATAGCCCGCCGAAAGGCGGATTAATACCGCATATACCGGCAGCCTGGCATCAGGGAACTGGGAAAGATTTATTGGTTGTAGATGGGGTTGCGTAGCATTAGCTAGATGGCGGGGTAACGGCCCACCATGGCGACGATGCTTAGGGGACCTGAGAGGGTGATCCCCCACA
>NZ_ATVL01000010.1 GCF_000420705.1 Hymenobacter norwichensis DSM 15439 | reverse complement strand
GTCTGGCCCGTATCTCAGTGCCAGTGTGGGGGATCACCCTCTCAGGTCCCCTAAGCATCGTCGCCATGGTGGGCCGTTACCCCGCCATCTAGCTAATGCTACGCAACCCCATCTACAACCAATAAATCTTTCCCAGTTCCCTGATGCCAGGCTGCCGGTATATGCGGTATTAATCCGCCTTTCGGCGGGCTATCCCCCAGTTGTAGGTAGGTTGGTTACGCGTTACGCACCCGTGCGCCACTAGTGTATTGCTACACCCGTTCGACTTGCATGTATTAGGCCTGCCGCTAGCGTTCATCCTGAGCCAGGATCAAACTCTCCATTGTATAAATTTTCTACACTTACTCGAAAGTAAGCTGATGTCGAGTGCTGATCCGACTCGTTGTTGCAAGAACTTAGTTCTTACGTGTTACGCGTCTCTCGCTACACTTCTAAAAGAAGTGAGCGAGCTTACCAATTTGTCATTTCCATCCATTCAAAGAACGTGTGTTCCTCCCGTTGGAAGAACCGTGTGGTAGCCTCAAGTGGCTGCCGGTCTTGTTGTTATGCCGAGCGTCGTTCCGTTCGGGGTTGCAAAGGTAAGAAGCTTTTTTCGATTTGCAAGAAAAAAGGGAAATTTATTTTCTTGTCTCGTTGCTTGTTCTTCTCTTATTTCCCCTTCCGACCGAAGCGGGTTGCAAAGGTAGTCAGGGTTTCTTCAGGAGCAAGTGCTTTTCAGATTTTTTTTATAATTTTTCTGATGCAGTTACTTTTGCTTGTTCCTAACGAGTTGCAAAGCTAACAACCTTTTTTCTTCATTCAAAGACTAGAAACCAATTATTTTCCTTCACCTCAGTCAACTCCTTTTGAGTTAGCCGCACAAAGATAAGAGGATTATTTCTAGCTGAACAAGCACTTTCTTTTTTATTTTTCTTCTTGCCTGAGACAAGTAGTAAAGCAAAAAGATTCCAGTGTTCAGAGTCTTTTTCAGAAGGACTTCAATCCGCGTTTCGAATTGGGAGTGCAAAAGTAGGAGGCCGTTTTTACTTATGCAAGTGCCATCCTGAAAAGAACGCTGTTTCAATTAAGCACTTCTTCCTTCGCATTTATTAACAGCAGGAATAACTACGCTGTTGACTAACCACTTAGGGGCAGCAATAGGTTCGCACGGGAGCACTTATTTTCTACCGAATTACTTCGGGCGAGAAAGGAGATATAGGCTGGCTGGCTTGATTATGGGGCCGATTAGCTTCGTATTGGTAAATAGATTGCCCTAGCTGCGCAAGGAAAGGCAGACCAATGCTGCTGTATTCGTAGGCCCCATCATTGATGATGCCGTCTTGATTAACGTAGAGCACAGCACTAAGCAGGAACTCCACCTGCTGACTGGGGCTCACAAAATAGGCCACATCGGCTAGGTAACCGTGGGACATGCCGACTACATTATACATGCGCATTGTGGAGTCGGTGGAAGCTAGTGGGGAACGACCGTAGTAGAGATATTTCTTATAAGCATCGAAAAATTGCTTGGAGCGGTACGACTCATACTCCGCACCATGGGGCGTACGGTGGAGATAATACCGGAGAAACGCATAATCATCGGGAGTGAGGTCGAAGCGCTGGGTGGCAGGAGTAGCTTCGGGGAAGAGCACTGCCTTCAAAATATCGGTGACGTTTTGGAGCGGGAGGTAATTGGCGGTGGTGAAATCGTAGGGCTGCTGGATGATGCGGCCACCTGCCTGATAGGCGCGGCCCTTGGTAATGCGGCCCAAGGGAGAAGTGAAAGGCACTGGATTATAGGCGGCGGGCTGCTGGTAGATAGGTTGGCCACTGGCATCTAGGAAGTCGATGGGGTTGGTGTGGCGGTTGGCGGCAGTGTCGCAGGGAGCGAAACGGCGAGTAATGCGGCTGTTGGGATAACCTAGCTGGGCTAGTCGTTCGTTGAGGGGCCGCTGACCGAGGAACTCATAGAGCCGATTATAGGCAGCGTTGTCGCTGACCAGTAACATGCATTTGATGTAGTTGCCAACGGTATTAACTCTATCGGAATCGGCGGCGGGGTTGTAGGGGGCGGCGGTTTGGCAGCGGAAAGCCGTGCGGGTAACCATAGGGCTGCGGCGGGTAAGGCCGGGCTGGTGCAAACGATTCAGCTTTTCTAACGCCAAAGCTGCTACCGGGAGCTTCACTAAGCTGGCAGGGTTAAAGTATTGGCGCGCATCGAGGCGAAAGTCGTGCTGAATAAAATGCGGCTGGTTTTCAGCGTCCCGATTAATTTGAGTGTAGATAATTTGCAACTCGTATTTAGCAGCCTGTCCTACTACCGATGCCAGACGACCATCGGCCCGCAGCAGGCTGTCAAGCAAGGGGCTGTTGGGAATGCGGATTGTCTGGCTACTAGTTGGCGCTGCTGACCGGGCGCCACTTGGCAGGGGGAGCACCAATAAGGCAGCCAGCAGTTGCGCACACAGAAAGACAGCTGAGAATTGGCGAGGCATACTATTATAAGAATGGTGAGCGGGAGATTGTAGCTGAGTATCTCTATTATATATAGAGTACACTGCAATGCAAAAGAGCTGCGAGTAGTAGTCGCAGCTCTTTTTACGGTAGGTAGCATCAATGGCACACGACTTACAGAGGCTTTTGCCGGTGCGCTAACAGCAAGTTAGAATCGTTTTGGCGCCAGTTGTAGCCGGTACCGAACGGTAACGGGCGCGGCCGGTGCACGGTATCGGCGTAGGCGGCCGTCATGGCGGGCTGGTAATGATTGGCGAACAGGTTGATGGGGCGCTTGTAGGTCCCGTAGTAGGTCAGTTGCCACTCGGTGGGGCGGAAATACTTGAGCGCAATGCCGGAATCATCTTGCAGCACGTAGTTGCTGCGGTCCAGAATCAGGTTGCGGACTTTGCTGAAATACGACTTGTGCATCAGGTACGTAGCCGACTTCACGTAGGTGGTTAGCTCGCCGAGGCTTTGCGCGTACTTGATAACCGCATCGTTGGTGGTGCCCATCTTCCAGTCGCTGATATCGGCGGAGAAGTAATACACCTTTTGTTCGACGCCCGCTTTATTGAGCATAACCATTTCAACGCCGGGCACGGTTTTGAGGCTGGGTTTCTGCACAACGGCACTGTCGGCGTCAAGCAATTGGCCTTCTTTATCGAGCTGCACATAGCGGACGGCTTGCACCTGATGGCCGGTACGGGCGGCAAACAGCAGCATGAGGGGCAGTGTGCCATCGAGTACTACTGCCTTGGTAGGCTTGCTAGCGGCAGTGGTATCAAGCGTGTTTTTTACTGGTGCCTTCTTCGCATTCCGGGCATTCAACTCCACTGCCATGTCGTTGGTACGGAAGAAACTGAAGTTGAGCACCGACCAAAGCGAGGCTTTCACGGCCGGATACAGCTTGGGGTTCTCCAGCATACTGGCATCCGGCACCGACCCAACGGGCTCCAAGCCAAGCAGCACGTAGGTTTTGCTATCAGGGAACATGGTTACTACGTTCAGCAGATCGGGGCCGCTGAACGGGTAAAAGATAGTAGGGCTGGCGGCGCGCACCGAATCCAGTTCAGTGGCAGCCCAGGCTTCAATTTTGCTGGTGCGGGTGGCGTTGTACGTGTCCCAACTCTTGCTGGCATCGGTGGCAAAAGCCTGCCAGGCGGATTGGGTAGTGAGGGGTTGCAGCTTGCTCTGGCTGCTGACACGCTGGCCGGCCAGGAAAGCGGCTACGTCGTGCACGTAGGAAGTATCGGGGCGAGCGGGCTTAGCGGGCGCGCGGGCAATGGTATCGACCGGCGTAGCGGGAGCGGCGGGCTGGGCTTGTTCGGTTTGCGGCTTTTTCTGCTCGGAGCAGGCGGTGAGCAAGGTTAGAACGGTTGGCAGCACGAGTTGCCAAGCTGGAAAACGCATCGGGACAGTGAATTGGTGAGAGGCGAAAGGTACTGAATACTGGTTGAGCTTGCTGATTCGGGGGTGGGCAGTAGCTGTTGCCGTGTATTTCTAGGCAGTTGGCGACTTGCTAAAGGGAAATCAATTATGCCTGAACTGGTAGCCCACGGCGGCAAGCCGGCCCAAACCGAGGCTTATGTTGCTTGCTGGCGGCGCAGGCTTACAAAGTAAACGACTAGTCCCACTCCTACTGTCAGCAGGCCATACAACGACTCGGCGGGTTTGTCGTGGACGATAAACCAGAGTGTCCAGCCATTGAGCAGCAAGAAGAGTAGAGGCGTGATGGGGTATCCCCAGGCGCGGTACGGGCGCGGCAGGTCGGGCTGGCGTACTCGTAGTACAAATAGGCCCAGCACGGTGAGAAAGGTGAACAAACTCAGCACGAAGCCTGCGTACAGCAACACCTGCTCGAAAGTGGAGGTGATAATAAACAGCAGCGTGAGTATGGTTTGGAACAGCATAGCCCGCACCGGAATGTCGGCGCGGCTGCGCTTGGCCAGTGCGGCCAGAGCTGGTAGGTCCTCCCCCATTACCTGCACCACGCGCGGGCCAGCAAAAATCATGGAGCTGATGGTGGACAGGAGCAAGGCCGCAATGATACCGCCCATCAGCCGCCCACCTATCGGCCCGAAAAGCTGCGTAGCAGCCACAAAGGCAACTTCCAACTGGCCGCGCAAGCTGGCAACGGGCGTTGAATACAGGAACACGAAATTCAACGCTACATATAATAGGAGTACGGCGGCCGTACCTATCAGCAGGATGCGGGGCAGGTTACGCTGGGGCTCGGTTACTTCGCCCGTAAGGTACACCGCCGCATTCCAGCCCGAATACGCGTACGAGACGTACACCAACGACACGGCAAACGCAGGACTCAGCATTTCTCGCCATCCAATTGCCGTGGGAGTGAAAACGATAGGCTGAGGAGTCGCCATTAGTAGCCCAACACCGATAAAAGCCACTAAAACTATCACCTTGAGCGTAGTAACGGCCACTTGCAGCCGGCTACCAGCTTGCCGGCTCGTAGCATGCACCGCCGTCAGCACCAGCACTACCCCTACCGACAGCCACTCAGGCTGCAAGGCGGGCCACACGCTTTTGGCGTATTTGCCAAGGGCCATTGCTGCCAGCGCCGTAGGAGCCGCAAAGCCCACCGTGACGGAAACCCAACCCGACAAGAAGCCCACGGCCGGATGATAAATGCGGGACAGAAAGTGATACTCCCCACCTGAACGAGGCATGGCGGCGGCCAACTCGCCGTAGCTCAGCGCGCCGCACAGCGCAATCAGCCCGCCCACGGCCCACAGCATCAGCAGCGCAAAGCCGCTTTGGATATCGAACAGTTGAAACCCTAAGCTGGTAAAAACCCCTGTGCCTACCATATTGGCCACCACAATGGAGACGCCAGTTGTGAGGCCTATTTTGTAGGTAGTAGCGGACGGTTGAGCCATAGAAAGCAGATTGTGGAGCTAAAGATGCGAAGTTGTGCTGATTGTCTTCATGCAAGCGGCCACAAGCTGCTCAGTTGCTACTCCGACTGTATCACCCATAAAAAAGCTGAGCCCTGCGTCTAGCAACGCAGGGCTCAGCCTTTAACTAAGTAAATCGAATTTGCTGCCGACTAGCTGCTTTATGCGCCTTTGGGGCGCTTGTAGAGCGGCACGGTACTGCACGGCTCGCCATACATAACGCTGGACGTAACGGGCAGCAGCTTCTGCATGATGGCCACGTAGGCGTAGGTAGGCACGGGCTTTTCGCCGCAGCCTTTTACCACCACTTTCGCGTCGCGGTACTCTTCGGTGTTGATGCCGGCAATGGCTTCGTGGAACAACTCCTGCTCCAGTGCTTCCAAGTTGCCGAATACGTAGCGGTGCGCGTGACCTTGCAACTTGCTGGCCAGCAGCATATAGGCCCAAGTGGGCACAATGGCGTCGGCAGAGCAGATGATGGCCACGTTCTTCCCATCATATTGGCTCCAATCGTGGGTTTTGATGAATTCGCGGAAGTCCTTTTCACGAAGCATCAGGCCGTGGAATAAGTTATCCTTGATATCATATACCACCCGCTCGCCCGGATGAATGAACTCCTCCAGATTGAGCGTGGTCAGGGCGCTGGTGGCAACACGGTTGATGAGGGTATCTTCCATACTATTATATGAGTAAGAATTGAGAGGTTAGAGCGGAGACTATAGTGTAAGTCAGACAGTGTAGGCTCGGTTTCACTCTCTCGCAGTCTAGGTTCTGCTTTTCGGTGTGGTGGTATATACTTCTTTCAAATAGAACGGCTCGTAATACGCGACGTCCCGAAACTCGTGGCGCTGATACGCTTCCACCGCCAACACTCCTACCGCTACTGCCGAGGGCTCGATGCCCACCAAGAAGCTCGCGTTGGAATTGTTGGCGACGAGCGGCTGAAACTTTGCCGCGCCGTTGCCAAAGCATAACAACTGGTGGTGGGCTAATTGTTCGGCCAGCGTATCAGAATCCAGCACCAGCGGCGTGGGGGCCAATACTTCTTGGCCGCTGTGGGTATATATGGCCGCATACACTTCCATCCGCCGGGCATCGAGCATGGGGCAGAACAGCACAGTTTCGGGGCGGGCAGTAACGGCGGCTACCTGTTGGGCCAGTGCCTGTAAGGTATTCACGGCTACCAACGGAATATCCAGCGCGAAACACAGCCCCTTAGCCGCCGCTGCCCCAATCCGCAATCCAGTGTAAGAGCCCGGACCATCGGAAACAGCCACAGCGGCTACGTCCTGCAAGGTATACTGGCTGTTTTCCAGCAATTGGCTCACCAGTACACTTAGGTGCGAAGAGTGCGACTTTTCCAGCCGCAGTTCCGACTGGCCCACCAACGTACCATCCTCTAGTTGGTGCAAGGCCACAGAACAGATGGCAGACGAAGTTTCGAGCGAGAGGACGAGGTTAGGCATAATGCAAAGATATGGGCTTAGCTGTTTTGCATCTTCAGCTCAAAAACACTCTAACCATTTGCTCTTGCATTTCAAACCGAATCCCTTCAGATTCTAGCTGCTCCCTAATTTCATTTCTGTAGCTACGAATCAAAGGCTTTACCAAACATCCAACATGTGTTACTACAATTGGATGTATTTCTATCCATTCCACTTCTTCTATTGAGCAAGGTCCAGAGCTGGATGCTTCAAGGTAATTACTTACTGGTATAAGAAACCAATTCGACCATTCAGAAGGTCTGGTTTCGTAATACATTTTGGCTCTGGTTCTTACTCGGAAGTTATCAGTGAGCTTATCAATGACAAGATGAGTAACCATCGATTGAGTATTATATATAAAAAGCAGGCCCGAAGAACCTGCTTTTTCATTCTTAATCAGTCCCTCTACTTCACCGTGCCGGCACCCTTAGTAGCGCTGGCGGCGCGGCCGTTGGGGCGAAGCAGCGCAGCGTAGCGGTTGGGGTCATTGAGGACGCTCATAGCCATCAGGATGTTGGGGTCATCGTCGAAGGTGGCTTCAATCTGACCTTTCTGGAAGTAATAGCGCGACACGATTTCCTGCTCCAACAAATCCTTGATTTCGGGCTTGAAGCGCACTAAATCGTTGCTTTTGTTGGTGCTTACTTTACGGCGCATGGCCTCCAGCTCCACTTTCACGTCGTCGTAGTGCTTCTCCTCCTTCACCTTCTTAGTGAGGTCGTTGATGGCTTTTTCGGCGTCGGTGCTATAGCTGATGTCCTTACCCTTCAAGAAATCCTGAAACTTCTGGTAGTCAGTGTCACTAAGTTTGAACTGCTTGGCTGGGGCAATGGTCGGGTGCTCGGCGCGGTAGCGGGTGGCGTAGTCGAAGAGGTAACTCTTTTGCAGCAGTACTCGGGTGATGTCAGCAATTTCGCGGTCCATCACTTCCACGTCGGGTGCTACGCCGCCGCCGTCGTACACGGTGCGACCAGCTTGGGTTTTAAAGGCGGTGCGCAACGAGTCGGGCACTTTGCCCAGCGTACCGTCATCGGCGCGGTGCGCATAGTCGATTTCCTGGATGCACCGGCCGCTTGGGATGTAGTATTTAGCGGTGGTCACTTTCAGCTGCGAGTTATAGCTCAGCGGCCGGGTAGCCTGCACGAGGCCCTTCCCGAAGGTCCGCTCTCCTACCACCACGGCCCGGTCGTAGTCCTGTAATACTCCCGACACAATTTCGGAAGCCGATGCCGACCGGTTGCTGGTGATAATTACCACCGGAATCTGGGTATCAAACGGTACGTCGAGGGCTTTATAGGTCTTGTTCCACTCCGTTACCTTGCCCTTAGTGCTCACAATGTCAAGGCCCTTATCAACAAACAGGTTGGAGATATTGACCGACTCATTGAGCAAACCACCAGGGTTGTCCCGAATGTCGAACACGATTTTCTTGGCGCCTTGCTCTTTTAGCTTAGTCAGCGCCATGCGTACTTCCTTGCCCGCATCTACTGTAAAGCCCGACAACTGGAAATAGCCAATATCATTGGTGAGCATGCCGTAGTATGGCACATTGTCCACCTGAATTTTGTCGCGGGTGATGTTAATTTCCACGGGCGCATCCTGCCCGTAGCGCGTTACCATCAGCTTCACCTGCGAATTGGCCTGACCTTTCAGCAGTTTGCTGATGTCGGAGTTGTTCTTCTTATCAACATTGACGCCGTTGATGGTCATAATTTCGTCTCCGGGCAGCAAACCAGCTTTTTGGGCCGGATACCCTTCGTAGGCAGCTTGCACTACGGTTTTGCCGCCACGCTTCACCACTACGGCCCCAATCCCGCCGTACTGGCCGGTGGTCAGGGTGCGAAAATCCTCAATATCGTCCTCGGGAATGTAGTTGGTGTAAGGGTCCAGCGACTTGAGCATGGCATCAATACCCGTTTTTACCAGCTTAGCTGGCGGCACCTCATCTACATAATAGGTGTTCACCTCCTTGAAAAGAGTGGCGAAAATGTCGAGGTTCTTGGCTATTTCAAAGTAACGCTCGTTGTCGGACGAGGTAGCGGCAACCGATACCAGCGCGGCTCCTCCCAGAAGCAAACCGGCTGCAATAGATCTTTTACGCATATACGAAGGCTGGGTGTACACCGCACCGCCACACGCTCCCTCCGCAGAAGAAACCCCAGACGCTGAAGTGAAATGGTGCTACAACAACAGCGTGAGTTGCAGCTAGTTCAAGGACGCTTTTTCCGCTCCTTCGTTGCGGGCGCAACGTAAGGCTCAGTTAATAAACGCTCCAGCCCTGAAATTAATTTTTTTTCCACCAGCGCGAAAGGCTTTTTTTCCTTCCCGGTGTAGATAATTGCCAACTGCCCGATAGGGTGGCCGCCATCGGCCTCGGTGAGGCGGTGCTTGTTGAGGCGATAGGCTTCGCGCATGAGGCGCTTTAGCTCGTTGCGGTCCACGGCGCGCTTGAAACTGCGCTTGCTCACGCTCACTAGCACCTGCGGCGGCGTGGCAACGGGGGCCTCAGTGGGCAGCCAGACGAGCCGCAATGGGTATAAACCAAAAGAAGAACCCCGGCCGAAAAGCTCATCAATGAGCTTCTTGCGACACAGGTGTTCTTCTTTCGGGAACGAATACGAACGAACCTTCTCCTCTGGCTTCTCCTCAGCAGAGGAAGAAATGCCAGACGGCAACAGGTTACTCACAGGCGCTTAGCGCTTGTGACGACCTTCGTCGGATACGGTCAGGCGCTTGCGGCCTTTGGCACGACGGCGGGCAATTACGTTGCGGCCGTTGGCGGTTTCCATGCGGGAGCGGAAGCCATGCTTGTTGCGGCGTTTGCGCTGCGAAGGCTGGAATGTACGTTTCATGGTATTGGTAGTGACTCAGTTACAAGTAAGGCCGGCAAAGGTACGCGCTTGAGTTGGAAAAGGCAAAACCCGCGTCTACTTTTTTACTGATTGATTTCCTAGCAACCCTAAGATTTTCCACCGGTTACGGTGGTCAACTCACCGGCTTTCTTCGTATCAAAGACCGGTATTTATCCACATTCTTCCCTTGGATAGCCGTAGCTTTACACCGGATTTTGTGCTTGCCCGCTTCGCGTTTCTATGATTCACTATTACGTCTCGTTTGAGAACCCGCTTACGTTCTATGTGCAACTGCAAATGACCTTCGAGGTGCCGAAAGATGCACCCGAGACGTTGGAATTGCAGTTGCCGGCTTGGCGGCCTGGGCGCTACGAGATTCAGAATTTCGCCCAGAAAATTCAGCGGGTAGAAGCTACCGATGCTGCCTCGCAAGAGGTGCTGGCTTTGCGCAAGCTAACCAAGGACCGGTGGGAAATAACCGGCGCGGCAGGCCGGACGGTACAGGTCCATTATAATTTCTACGCCCACCAAATGGATGCTGGCGGTTCGTGGCTGGATGAGAGCCAGCTGTACCTGAATCCGGTGCAGGGCTTCATGTACATTGAGGGACGGCAACAGGAGCCGTGCCAAGTGCAGCTACAACTCCCCGACGGCTGGCAACTAGCTTGTGGCTTGCCTCAAAGCGGCCCGAATACGTTGCAAGCCCAGAACTTCGACCACCTAGCTGATTCGCCACTTATTGCCAGCCCAACGCTGCAATACCGCAACTACGAGGTGGAGAGCCTCCCCTTCTACATCTGGATTCAGGGCGAGTGCCCCGTGGATTGGGCTCGACTAGTAGCAGACTTCCGAGCGTTCAGTGCCGAGCAGTTGGCTTTGTTCGGCTCGTTTCCAGCGCAGGACTACCATTTCCTCAACCAGATTCTGCCTTACAAGCATTACCACGGCGTTGAGCACCTCAACTCCACCGTTATTACGCTGGGTCCGGCCGAGCTGCTGATGACGGAGGGGTTATATAAGGAGCTGCTGGGTGTGAGCTGCCACGAGTTGTTCCATGCTTGGAACATCAAGAGCATCCGGCCTGCCGAAATGCAGCCGTACGACTACTCCAAGGAAAATTACTTCCGCACCTGTTTCATTGCCGAGGGCATTACCACCTACTACGGTGAGTACCTGCTGGCCCGCGCCGGGGTGCGCACAGCGGCGCAATATTTCGCGGAGCTAAACACCGTACTCCGCAAGCACTACGACGACTACGGCCGTTTCAACCTATCGTTGGCCGACGCTAGCATGGATTTGTGGCTGGATGGCTACAAAGCCGGTGTGCCTGACCGGAAAGTATCGGTGTACCACAAAGGAGCCTTGGCGGCCTTACTGCTCGACCTCACGCTACGGCGCCTCTCCAACCACAAGCGCACCCTCGACGACGTGATGCGGCGGCTGTGGGAAGAGTTCGGCCAAACCGGCATCGGCTACACCGAGCAGGATTACATCCGGATTGTAACGGAAGTAGCCGGGCGCGACATGCAGGCGTATTTCGACAAGTTTATTTACGGCACGGCACCACTGGAAGAACCGTTGGACAAAGCGCTGAGCTTCGTGGGCTGCACACTCCGGATGCAGGAAAACGCCTCCCCTTCCGAAGGCCTATTCGGTTTTCGGACGGTAGTGAAGAACGAGCGGACTGAGGTAACCGACATTTTGCCTGATTCGCCAGCTGCTGCCTGCCTCACCGTGGATGACGAGATACTGGCCGTAAATGGCCGCCGCGTGCAAATGAACTTGCACAGCCTGCTGGCTGGCGGCGCCGACCAATATGAGGTCAGCGTGTTTCGGCAAAACCGTCTGCTAACAGTGCCGTTACAGGCGCAGATAGGGCAGCATTTCTGGCCGAAGATTACCATTGAAAAGCTGCCGGTGGCCACTCCCGAGCAGCAAGCCAGCTTCCGTAGCTGGCTGAAGCAGGAGTTCTAGGCACAGACAGCATTTGGTTTTTCACTTACTCCCATGTTCCGGCTTCGTGCGGTGATAGTAGTGCTGCCCCTGGCAATACTCCTATTCGGTTGTTCTTTCCGAGGCCCTTCTGAGCGGGCCCAACCCGGCGTGCCTACCACTGTGCCCGTCGTTCGGCTGCCACGTCCTCAACCACCGCGCATCTACCGCCTTGGCCACCTCGATACGCTGGTGCAACTGCCCGGCCGAGTGCTCCCTATCCATCAGGCGTCGCGGGGGGTGTACCAAAAACTACCGCAAACCCTAACCATTGCGCTGAACCCAACTACGGCGGAAGAGGAAGAGGCTTTTGATTTTGAAGCTGAGGAGCGGCTGCGGCTGCGCAAAGCGGGTCCGTTAGTTCAGCGCACTAAACACACGCTGTGGCTGCGGCCCTCTAAAACCAAACCGATTAGCCTCGTCAGCAACCCCACTGAAGACGAAGCGCGCAACATTGCCTACGAATATGTGGCCAGCATTCCGGCTATCCGGCAATGGCTGGTGGCCGTACGGCTGTATGAAGGCGGCTATTACCTGTTAGTAGACCACCGTACCGGCCGCCGAACCCGCATCTGGAGTCCGCCAGCCGTTGCCCCTGATGGGAAGCACTTTGTGTGCGGCAACTCCGATGTGCTGGCACGTTACGAACCCAGCGGCCTGCAACTTTGGGCGGCGGATGAGAATGGCCTACGGCTGCTTTGGGAGCGGCAAACGGAATGGGGCTGCACCCAACCCCGCTGGCTCGATAACCGCACCATCCTCTTCGAGCAGGATTTCTTCGACAACGGTGACGTAGATACCCGCGTGGTGCGCCTGACGGTAGTGCCATAGGCTGCTTAAATAGCAAAAAGCCCCGATGGATTCGTCCATCGGGGCTTTTTGTGTGACTAGGCACTATATAAAATCTAGTCGGCGTTTTTACCTGGGCCTTTGCCGCCGCCATCTACCGACATCGGCTTGTTGCCTTGTGGGTTATTGCGGATGGGCGGAATGTTGTTGCTACCCGATGAGTTGCCGTCGGTGGTGTTGCCGTGGGCCGATACATCGGTGGTGTTGGGGCTTTGCACCTGCGTGCTTTTCTTTTTGGTATTGGCTGCCGGGTTGACGGACGTTTTATCGTTGGTCAGGTCGGTTTGTTTCTTGCTCATGCTCATGGCCGTAGGGGGTTACGGGTGGATGGATAGAATAGTAGTTCTACCTAACTCGGGGCCATAGGGTTGCGTGAAATTGCGGCAATAAAAAACCCCAACCACTATGTGGTCAGGGTTTCATTTTATTTACCGGGCTAGCTTTACATGCGGCAGCGCTATGCGTTCTGAACGGCCGTAGCCGGCACCACTGCCACCAAATCGGCAAACTGCTGTTCGCGGGCTTCAATTTCTTCCTGCGTCAGGTTTAGCAGGCGCTCCGTACCGAATTTCTCGACGCAGAACGAAGCCATAGCCGAACCGTGTACCACGGCGCGCTTCATGTTCTCGAAGCTGATGTCGTCGGTGGCGGCGAGGTAGCCGATGAAGCCGCCCGCAAACGTGTCGCCGGCACCGGTGGGGTCAAATACTTCTTCCAGGGGCAGTGCGGGCGCGAAAAAGACTTTGTTTTTGCAGAACAGCAGCGCGCCATGCTCACCTTTTTTGATGATGAGCGTTTTCGGGCCCATGGCCATGATGATTTTGGCCGCTTTCACCAACGAGTGCTGCCCCGAAAGTTGCCGGGCTTCTTCATCGTTGATGCTGAGCACATCCACCATTTCGATGGTGGTTTTTAGCTCGTCCAGGGCCACATCCATCCAGAAGTTCATCGTATCCATCACAATGAGCTTGGGCCGATTCACGAGGCGCTGAATCACGAGGCGCTGCACCTGCGGGGCCAGATTGCCCAGCATCAGGTACTTGCAATCCTGGTAGCTGTCGGGAATAATGGGGTCGAAATCGGCTAGTACATTTAGTTCGGTTACCAGCGTTTCGCGCGAATTCAGGTCGTTGGAGTACTTGCCCGACCAGAAGAACGACTTTTCGCCCTGTTTGATTTGCAGCCCTTCGGTATCGGCGCCGTGCTCTTCGAGCAGTAGAATATCCGACTGCGGAAAATCGTCGCCGACGACGGCCACCAGTTTCACCGGCTTCACCGAGTAGCTAGCCGAGAGGGAAATATAGGTGGCGGCACCGCCAATGATTTTATCGGTTTTACCGAACGGCGTTTCCAACGCATCGAAGGCAACCGAGCCAATTACAACCAAACTCATATTAGGAAGGGGAAAAGTGAGTCAAACCGTCAGATTTTTTCTTGCAACGTCACAAATATCCAAATCCTTCCGCACTACCGCATTTTTTGTTGCGGCCCCTCCCCTACTACCCCGGTAAGAAGCTGGCAGCTAACGACTAGCTGAAAAAGAAAAAAGCCTCAGACTATACGTCTGAGGCTTTCAAGAGAGGGTAAATAATGGGGCTCGAACCCACGACCTTCGGAATCACAATCCGACGCTCTAACCAGCTGAGCTATATCTACCATGTGGTGTGTTGCGGCTACAAAAGTAGTGGACGACACTGAACTTGCAAGCTTTCGGCGCTTTTTTTTGTTACGGCCATGCCCCTTGCTTCCTGGCTAAAGCTGGGCTATTTACAGTTTCCGGGTCGCTACCGACCCAAGGTTGCGTACCTTTGCGCCCCGTAACCCCCTCTTACTCATGTCCGATACGCCGCAACCGGCTTCTTTCGCCGATTTCAAATTAAACAAGCAACTCCTTACCGCCGTGGCCGAAGCGGGCTTCACGGAGCCAACGCCCGTGCAGGTTCAAACCATTCCGTTGCTACTAGCGGGCCACGACGTGCTGGGCATTGCCCAGACCGGCACCGGCAAAACGGCCGCCTTTGGGTTGCCGCTGCTTATGAAAGTGAAATACGCCCAGGGCACCAACCCGCGGGCTCTAATCCTGGCTCCCACTCGGGAGCTGGCCATGCAGATTGAAACGCACCTCAAGCGCCTAGCTACCTATACCGACCTACGCATTTTCGCTATTTACGGCGGCTTGGGCCCGAAAACTCAAATTGAAACTATTGCCAAAGGCGTGGATATTCTGATTGCCACGCCGGGCCGCTTGCTGGAATTGTACCTGCGCGGCGACTTGGTGTTGAAAGAACTAAAGAACCTTGTGCTCGACGAGGCCGACAAGATGATGGACATGGGGTTCATGCCCCAGATTCGGAAAATCTTGGAAGTTATTCCGAGCAAACGCCAGAACGCGCTGTTCTCGGCCACGATGGCAGAGAAGGTGACAGTGCTGAGCGAGGAGTTTCTGGAGTTCCCGATGCGGGTGGAGGTGACACCTTCGGCTACTTCGGCCAGCAACGTAACCCAGAGCCTGTATGAGGTGCCCAATTTGGTTACTAAGATCAACTTGCTCGGCTACCTACTCCGCGACCAAGCTACCTTCAACCGGGTGATGATTTTCACGCGGAGCAAGATACACGCCGAAAACGTAGCGCACTTCCTGGGCCGACGAATTGCGGGCGAAGTGCGCGCCATCCACGGCAACAAAGGTCAGAACTCGCGCATTAATGCCATGGAAGCCTTTAAGGCGGGTGAAGTGCGGTTTCTGGTAGCTACCGACGTAGCCGCGCGCGGCATCGACGTACCGGAAGTGAGTCACGTTATCAACTTCGATGTGCCGCTGATTTACGACGATTACGTACACCGCATTGGCCGCACGGGCCGGGCGCAGCACACGGGTGCAGCCATTACCTTCGCCAACGAGGCAGAAATGCACCACATTGCGCAGATTGAGGAGCTCATCAAGCAGCCGATTCCGCTGATGCCGTTTCCGGCCGAGGTGGAGGTGGCGGAAACGCCGTTTGAGGAGCAACAGAGCATGAACCGCGAGCAGGACGAGCGCCGCCGCCGCGAAGACCCGAATTTCAAGGGCGCGTTCCATGAGCGAAAAGAGTACGTGAAACCCGGCGTCACGATTGATAAGCGCACCGGCCGTACCTACGTGGAAGGCCCCAACCGTAGCCAGAAAGGCAACAAAGCCCGCCCTTCAAAAGGCAGCGCCTCCAAACCCGCCGTAAAAGCCGTGAAAGCCGCTATTGCCCGCTCGAAAGGGCGCCGCAAATAGGAACGCGGATTGTGCAGACTGACGCGGAGTAGCCGGATTTTGTGGACAACCCGAACCCCTTACTATTAAACGAAACAGGCTTGCCAATTGGCAAGCCTGTTTCGTTTTTGCGTCTCTAAGCAAGAATGAAATCGTCCACGAAATCTGAATACTCCGCGTCAATCTGCATAATCCGCGCTCAGTGGTGGAAGATGGCCAGGTGACTGAAACGGATGGCAAGCATAGTGAAGGCGGCGCCCCACAGCACGGCGCTCCACAGCATGTGCACCAGAATGCGCCAGCGTGGTACATGCAGCTGCGTGGCAATGACGGTACCGCCGATGGGACTGAACAGAATCGGCGTCAGGAAGGCAATGCCACCCATACCGAACCGCCGGAAAATACCCACGATGCGGCGGCTTTTACGGCTGAACAGCGGCTTACCCTTCTCCTCGCGGCGGCGGCGCAAATGCAATGCCCACATCTTACCGACTCCTGAAACCAGCACCACGGTCGTCATCATACCTGCTACCGACAGCACCCAAATCAGCCCAAAAGGTAA
Organism: Hymenobacter norwichensis DSM 15439; assembly: GCF_000420705.1. Classification (GTDB taxonomy): domain Bacteria; phylum Bacteroidota; class Bacteroidia; order Cytophagales; family Hymenobacteraceae; genus Hymenobacter; species Hymenobacter norwichensis. Next base: position 585,586 of record NZ_ATVL01000010.1, on the reverse strand, counting down.
GCCGGCCGCAATTCCTGCCACCGGAGCGGCTACAAACTTGACCATGCCCAGCAGGAAAACCGATGCGTATTTGAGAAGGTGAGCTAGCACGAGACGAAAGAAGGCAACAGGTAAAGAGGATTAGCTACTAGGCCGAACCCGAAGTTACAAAGAAGCCTAGCACCAAATTGGTTTCAAGTGAAAAAGTAACGGCAAAATGATATACCGCTTTGCCCGAGTACGGCGGCTCTTATAATTTGCTGCCGTACGACAGGTCGCCGGCGTCGCCGAGGCCGGGCACGATGTAGGCTTGGTCGTTGAGTTTTTCGTCGATGGCGGCCACCCAAAGCGTAGCTTCGGGAATTTCGCGGGTGACGTAAGCTACGCCTTCGGGCGAGGCAATGACGGCGGCAATATGCACCTGCCGGGGCGTGCCAAAGCGCAGCATGGCCCGGTACGTTTGCACCAACGATTTGCCAGAAGCTAGCATGGGGTCGGCCAGAATCAGTACCCGCTCATCAAGCCGCGGCGCCGACAGATAATCAACCTGCACCTGTACCTGAGCCGTTCCCTCGACGCGGTAGGCAGCTACAAACGCGCTAGGCGACTGGTCGAAATAGTTGAGGAAGCCTTGGTGAAACGGCAGGCCCGCCCGCAGCACGGTGGCCAGAATGGGGAAGTCGTGGAGCTGTTTGCTGCTGCACTCTCCCAGCGGCGTTTTCACGGTCTGGTCGGTATAGCTCAGCTCGGAGCTGATGCGGTAGGCAATGATTTCGCCGAGGCGCTGGAGGTTGCGGCGAAACCGTAGCGAGTCGCGCTGAATTTCTACGTCGCGCAGTTCGGCCAGAAAGTGGTTGGCTACGGATGGTTCGGCGCATACCACATGCACGCGGGCATCGGGCTCGGTAGTGGAGAGGTTGGGAGTAGTAGGGCTTAGCGGATCCATTGCAGATACCAGGGACGTTGGGTGAGGGAAAGGGCCGCATACGGAACGGGCACAGCCCCGAAGTTGGCGAAAAAACGGGCAATTGACGGTATCATACCGCCTTCAAAATCGAGGACCAAGCCCGACGTGCCGGCATACTGCTGAATGGCCGCGTCGAGCAATAGCAACGGCGCACTAGCTTTTTTACCGGCTTCTGAGGCAGCAGCAAATAAATACACCAGGCGGGTGCGGAATAACATAAACAACGCCCCGGCCAATAATTCGCCGGTTTCGGGGTGGCGCACTTCCAGCAGCGTGGCTTGCTTGTGTTGCTGCCCAGCGGCTATCAACTGGCGTAGCTTCGCATAGTGGGTGCGGCCTAGGCCAGCCGCAGCGCCTTTGGTTTGCTGGAAAAGCGTCAGGAGCGGCTCGGCATCTACCGTCGGAATAATAACCAGTGGCTGCGCCGCCTCGGCGTTGATACGCAGGCGGCGGCGGTAGTCAGCGGCATAGCCTGCGTGCAGCATGGCGTAGCTCGGGGCCAGCGGCAGGTGGTACGTGATGCGCTCGGTTAGCTTGAAACCAAGCGGGGCGCTGGCTAGCTCATGCTCGGTATGCAGTTGCAAATAGCAGCTATTGTATTGGCGCTGCATTTCCAGCAAATAGTCGGGTAGCTGGAAGTGCTGGCTGCCGGCCGTGGTTAATAGCCCTAATTGCTGCGTGAAAGGTGGCTGATACACTTCGCGGCCCCAAGGGCGGCGCTTGAAGGGCAGCGCCAGCACGGCCAGATACTCGCCTTGCCGGCCGATTTCCACCACAGCATCCCAGCGGCCGGCCGTAGCTTGCAGCCACCAGTTTTGCGCGTAAGGCACCACTTGCTCGGCTTGGTTTACGCAGGTATCCCAGGCAGATAGGTTGAGTTCGGAATGACGGAGCAGGCGGAGCGGCACGCGGCAAAGGTAGACGGCCCGGCGGCTTCTGGTGCTAACCTGACACAGGCAAACCGGCCAGTCACATGCGAAACAATGTCACTCGTGCGTTCCGGGGTTTGAGTGTTGCGGCAAGTGCGTAGGTTTGTTGAACTGTGTGTCTTGTTCTAGACTACAGTATTGCTTTTATGAAAAAATATCTTCTCTTTTTAGCTTTCAACGCGCTGCTAGGCAGCCAAGTGGCCGGGCAAAGTATGTCGTTGCAATTCAACGAGCCGGTACCACCACCCCCGCCGGCTCCCACCGCCGACCTGCCGACGGCCTCCAACACGGTACCGCTTGATGTGGATGTGTACCGGCTTATCGACCGGTACGCCGTGCAATACGGCACCGATTCGTTGGGCAGCCTACATACTTCGGTACGGCCGTACACCCGCGCCGCCGTGGCCCGCATGGCTGAGCGGATGCTGGCCGACAGCACTAATCTCTCGAAACAAGACCGGTTCAACGCCGAGTATTTGCTGCGCGACAACTGGAATTTCTCTTCCCAGGCAGCCCAGTACAACCAGAGCCAACGGCCGCTGCTCAAGCACTTCTACCAGCGCCAATCCGACTTATACAGCGTCAATATCCCGGATTTCACGTTGCGCGTGAACCCGGTACTGGGGCTTTCAGCGGGCAAGGATTCGGAAACGGATGGGCTGCGCTACGTGAATACGCGGGGCGTGCAAGTAGAAGGCACCATCGACGAGCGGCTAGGCTTTTACACCTTCCTGGCCGACAACCAGCAGGGCGTGCCGCTGTACGTGCAGCAGCGCATCCGGCGCGACCGGATAGTACCGCACGAAGGGTACTGGAAAGACTTCAAAACCATAGGCGGCAACCAATACGACTTTTTCACGGCCCGCGGCTACGTCACGTATGCGGCTACAAAGCACATCAGTGCCCAGCTTGGCCACGACCGAAACTTTATTGGCAACGGCTACCGCTCCCTAATTCTGTCGGATTACAGCGCGCCGTATTTCTTTCTGAAGCTGAACACCCGCATTTGGAAGTTCAACTACCAGAATCTGTTTGCCGAACTCATCGGTCAGCGCAGTTACGACGCTAATGGTAGCCCTATCGACGAGCTGTACGAGAAGAAGTACATGGCAATGCACTATCTCAGCTTCGATGTGACGCCTACCTTTAACGTGGGCGTTTTCGAAAACACAATTTTAGGTGGCAGGGAAGTTATTCCTACCACTAAGCGGCGCGGTTTTGAGCTACAATACCTAAACCCCATTATCTTTTATCGGGCTATCGAGCAGCAGGTAGGCTCACCCGACAACTCGGCGCTGGGGCTGGATTTCAAGTGGAACATCAAGAATACCGCACAGCTTTACGGCCAACTGATGCTAGATGAGTTCAAGCTGAGCGAGGTGCGAGCTGGCAATGGTTGGTGGGCTAATAAGCAGGCGTTTCAGTTGGGCGGGAAGTACATGAACGTGGCCGGCATCCGGACGCTGGACGTGCAGGTGGAGTTCAATTATATCCGTCCGTTCACTTACCAGCACACCGACAGCTACACCGATTATCAGCACTACCAGCAGCCGCTGGCTCACCCAATGGGTGCCAACCTATACGAGCTACTGGGTATTCTGAGCTACCAGCCACTGCCCCGTTTGCAGCTAGTAGGCAAGGCGTTTTACACCAGACAGGGCCTGGACCGTACCAACCCCAATGGTTCCCTTATCAACTACGGCGGCAACCCACTGATTTCCTACGATACACGGGTGCAAGAATTCGGCAATATCATCGGGCAGGGCAACCAAACCCGCCTGGTCCACACCGATTTCACAGCCACCTACCAGCCGCGCCACAACGTGTGGCTGGACGCCAAACTCATCGTGCGGCGTCAGTCGTTCACCGATGCCGCCACCCAAAACACGGTATTTCCGCAGGTGGCCTTGCGCTGGAACATTGCCCAGCGCCTGCACGAGTTTTGATTGATTAATGTGGGCTTGCTGAACTGCTGATGGTTCCTGAAGCAGTTTAGCCTATTCATTGAGCGTCATGCTTTGTTCGGCTCGACATAACGGTTCTGTACTTACTTAAGCAATCAACCCATGCGCCACGACCCAGAAGCTACGCTTCTATACCGCCCTGTCAATCAGCAAGAGCTAGATTTGATAGCGGCTTCGGGGTGGCGGGAGTTTCCGCCGCGCTTACCGGAACAACCGATTTTCTATCCGGTGCTTAATGAGCACTACGCCGCTCAGATTGCGCGCGACTGGAATGTGCCCTACTACGGCGTGGGCTACGTGCTACGCTTTGCAGTAGAGGCCGACTACGCCGCCACGTTTGAGGTGCAGAACGTGGGCAACCAGGAGCACGAAGAGTTGTGGGTCCCTGCTGAGGAACTAGCTGATTTCAACCGCCACATTTTAGGGCAAATTGAAGTGGTATCCGTCTTCAAGGCCGAGTAACGCCATATTACGTCTCCTAAGCCCGGAGCTTCGCAGATGCGTTACCTTTGCCGCTTCCGATGAAGACTTACCTCCGCATTCTGCAATACGCCCGGCCTTGGGCGGCTTTCCTGCCCCAATACCTGCTGTACACGGTGCTGGCTACCCTGTTTGGGCTGGCCAATTTCACCCTGATTATTCCGCTGCTACAGGTGCTGTTCGAGAAAACCGACCAGGTACCAACGCAGGCCCCTGCCCAACTGCCAGCCTTTCATCTCAGCCTCGACTGGGTGAAAGACACGTTCAACTATTTTTTTGCTGATGTGCTAGCCACCCAAGGCACCATGGGCGCCCTTACGTTTGTGTGCGTAATCGTGGTGGTGTCGGTGCTGTGCAGCAACTTGTTTCGCTACCTGAGTTTGCGGCTGCTAGCTAAGGTGCGGGCCCGCGTCATCCGCAATCTGCGCCACGATTTGTATAGCCGCATCCTGCAACTGCAACTCGGCTACTTTGCCGGGGAACGGAAGGGTGATTTGATGTCGCGGTTTACGTCCGACGTGCAGGAAGTGGAATCGTCGGTGGTGAACACCATGACGGCCGTGATTCAGGAGCCGCTCAGGATTATATTCTTTTTCGCGGTGCTGTTCTACATGTCGTTGCCGCTGACGCTGTTCACCTTGATTTTGCTGCCGATTTCGGGCGGGCTGATTGCGGGCGTAGCCAAGCGGCTGCGGCAACAGGCCAAGCAAAGCCAAAGCACGCTCGGCTCGATGCTGTCGGTGATTGACGAGACGCTAGGCGGCATCCGGGTTATCAAAGCTTTCAACGCGCAGCAGTATATCGAAGGCAAATTCGAGGACCAGAACGACGAGTACGCCCGCACCTCACGCCGCATCGACAACACGCGGGACTTAGCTTCTCCCTTCTCGGAATTTGCGGGCGTGGCCGTAGTAGCTGGCCTGTTGTACTTCGGTGGCACGCTGATTTTAAGCGGTGATTCCAACCTAACCGGCGAAACCTTTATTGGCTACGTAGTCTTGTTTTCGCAGGTACTCACGCCGGCTAAGGCACTGTCGTCGTCGTTTGGCAATATTCAGCGCGGCTTGGTAGCTGGCGAGCGGGTGCTAGGCATCATTGATACCGAGCCCGCCATTCGGGACAAGCCCAATGCCAAGCTTCTCCCTGATTTTCAAGGCCAGATTGAGCTGCGCAATTTGCAGTTCGCCTACGGTACCGAACCCGTGCTTCAGGACATCAACCTGACGATTCAGAAAGGCAAAACCGTAGCGCTGGTGGGCCCATCGGGCTCCGGCAAAAGCACGCTGGCCGATTTGCTGCCGCGGTTCTACGACCCTACCGGCGGCCAGATTCTCATTGATGGGCACGATGTGCGCGACTGTACCATTCACTCGGTGCGCGAGCAAATGGGCATCGTCACGCAGGAAAGTATTTTGTTCAATGACACCATTTTCAACAACATCCGCTTCAACACTCAGGCTACCGAAGCCGAGGTGATGGAAGCTGCCCGCATTGCCAACGCCCACGACTTCATTACGGCCACGCCCGACGGCTACCAAACCATTATTGGGGACCGGGGCGGACGACTGTCGGGGGGGCAGCGGCAGCGCCTGAGTATTGCGCGGGCCATCCTGCGCAACCCGCCCATCCTGATTCTCGATGAGGCCACCTCCGCCCTCGATACTGAGAGCGAAAAATTGGTGCAAGAGGCCCTCACCCGCCTGATGCAGCACCGCACCTCCCTGGTAATTGCGCACCGCCTAAGCACCGTGCAGCACGCCGACGAAATAATTGTGCTGCACCAGGGCCGCATTGCCGAGCGCGGCACTCATGAAGAATTGCTGCGCCGCCCGGGTGGCCTCTACCAGCGCCTGAGCCAGATGCAGGCCACCAACGCGGCGTTGGTGTAGTGCGTTAGTAAGTGTATGTTATTGAATTCAGGTTTCCTATTTCCATTATCCAACCCGCATCTTCTATGAAGTTTTTTCGCTTCGCCCTGATTTCGATTCTTGTCTTGTTTGTGGGGATGGTGCTGTGGATGGCATATTACTTCTACTTCCGCACCGACCAAAAGGGCCATGTAGTACGCGAAGCCGACAGCCCGGCGGCAGCGGCCAATGGCCAGCGGCAACTAGCCCGCGCCGACGCCTTATTAGCCAACGGCGCCTATGCTCCGGCCCGTACGCTGCTCGACTCGTTGCGTGATGCCGACCTCGACCCCAACACCTTTATTGCAACTGAAGACCTGATGCAGCGCTACGACTCATTGAGAGCCAAGCAACGCCGTACTACTCCCTCTCAGTAACCATCCTATAGTTTTTGTTTTATGCCTGAATCTCCTAAAGCTCCTTGGTATAAGTCGCAATGGTTTTGGATAGTGGCCATAGTAATGATTTGCTTGCGGCTTGGTTACAAAACCTGGCGCCAGGACCAACGCCCCGATGCAGCCACCCGCATGGAGCAATTAAATGAGCGGAGCAAGGCGCTAGAGGAAAAAATCCGGGCTAGCCAGGCTGCCAGCACGGCCCCCGTAGTAGTTGCCGATTCTGCCGTGCTGGCTGATACGGCCACTATGTCGCGCTAAGCAGTCAAGGCGAATGGCTGCTTCATCTGAAACTACGCGCCGCTGGGTAGCTACCCTTATTGTGTTGCTGCTGCTGGGGCAAGCTAGCAGCTGGCTGTGGCGGAAATACCGCCGGGTTCAGGACGCACCCCAACAACAAGCCGAAGTAGCAGTGCAACGCAAAATAGCCGCCAGCCGCGCCTACGACGACGCCCTGCTACGCGCCAATCATCTGCTCGACCGGCACGAAACAACGGCGGCTCAGTCTCTGCTCGACTCGTTGCGGCAGGTACCCACCGACAGTTTGTTTCAGATTGAGCGGCAAAAGCTGCGCAGTACCTTGCGCCGGCTGGATTCAGTGCAGACAATTACCGTGGTTCCGTAATGCGGTGCTGCGTTGTTCGCTACATCAGCCGGAAAGCTCTTCCGTACTACGCAATTACAATCCACTAAATCCTATATTTAACCCGGCCAGTGCGTTTTTGCGTACGACGAGCCATAGTTCACTTTAGCTTCGTTGTCTTATGCTTGCTTTGAAACGCCTGGTTACCGTTCTGGTTATGGTTTACTTACTGCTGGTTTTGCTAGTAGTACTAAGCCCTGGCTCGCGCGACGGCCTGATGTCTGTAATTGCTGGTGGTAATGCTACCAACTTCTACTATGGCCTGTTTTTAGTTGGCGGAGTACTGCTATTGTTGCAACTCCTGACCGAAAATGTCGATAGTGTGCTGCTGCGCCGGGATGTAGCTTCGCGGGAAGGCAAAATCAACGAATTGAAAGCTCGTCTCTACGACCAGCAACTCGAACAGCGCAGCCCTGGCAACACCACGGTTGGAGGCACCCGCACCGGTACCACCGTCCACCCCGAAGGCTACGTGGTTCCAACCCCCGCCCCACCCGTCCGGCCCCTGCCCACCGACCGTGACGGCACGCCACTCGTCTAGCCCGCTTATCTTTGCGGTGTGATTAACGCAACCTCCTTAACTGACTCGATTCGGGCTGAACTAACGGAAGCCCGCAACGTCCTCGACCGTTTCCTAGCCGATCCGGCCAACCTTGCCGCCATTGAGCAGGCTGCTCAACTGATGGCGGGTAGTTTGCGGCAGCGCGGTAAAATCCTGAGCTGCGGCAACGGCGGCAGCCTCTGCGACGCCCAGCACTTCGCCGAAGAGCTAAGCGGCCGCTACCGCAACGACCGGCCCGCCCTGGGCGCCATTGCTCTCACCGAAGCCTCGCACATGAGTTGCGTAGCCAACGACTACGGTTACGATGCCGTGTTCAGCCGCTTTGTGGAAGCCCTGGGCCGCCCCGGCGACGTGCTATTAGCCATCAGTACTAGCGGCAACTCGCCGAATATCTTGCGGGCCGCCGAAGCTGCCAAAGCCGGCGGTATGATGGTAGTAGGCCTCACCGGCAAAGACGGCGGTAAGCTAGCTGCTCTCTGCGACGTGGAAATCAGGGCGCCGCACAATGGCTACGCCGACCGGATCCAGGAAATCCACATCAAGGCTATCCACATCTTAATTATGCTCATCGAGCAGCTCATGGCCTAAGGGCATACCATTCTTTGTGGCCCAAATCAGGGCTTAGAATGGACGCTGAACTGATGAATTTGGATTTACTTGGCAGAATTTCGAAAGCCAGAAGAAGTGATATTCTTCTGGCTTTTTCGTGCTTATATTCGTCGGCTTATTTCTATTTTTTCTTTCGGCTTTATGCTTACCAAAACCTTCGGCTCAGCCGTTCAAGGGGTTAACGCTTATACTATTACCATTGAAGTAGTCGTATCGCAAGGCACCAATTTTTACGTGGTTGGGCTACCCGATAATGCAATTAAGGAAAGTCAGCAGCGCATTGAAGCAGCCCTGAAGTTTCGGGGGTACCGGATGCCGCGTACCAAAGTAGTCGTGAACATGGCCCCGGCCGATATTCGCAAGGAAGGTTCCAGCTACGACTTGCCCATTGCGCTGGGAATTTTGCACGGCTCCCAGCAGCTGACCACTGACCGGCTGCCTGAGTACATCATTATGGGTGAACTGGCGCTAGATGGGGCGTTGCGGCCGATTAAGGGCGTATTACCAATTGCCATTCAGGCGCGAAAGGAAGGCTTCAAGGGGTTTATACTGCCTCGCGAAAACGCCAGAGAAGCGGCCATCGTCAACAACCTCGACGTTATTCCGGTGGATACTATGCAGGAGGCCATCGACTTCTTTGAGGGGCGCTTAAGCATTGAGCCGCTGGTGCTGGATACGCGCGACATTTTCCAGCACGAAGCCAACCAATACGCCGCCGATTTTGCCGATGTGCAGGGCCAGGAAAACATCAAGCGGGCCTTGGAAATTGCCGCAGCCGGCGGCCACAATGTCATCATGATAGGCCCGCCCGGCGCCGGAAAAACCATGCTGGCTAAGCGCCTCCCTACTATTCTGCCGCCTCTGAACATGCTGGAGGCGCTGGAAACCACCAAAATCCATTCAGTAGCGGGCAAACTGGGGGCCAATGCCTCCTTGCTGGGTACCCGGCCATTCCGGGCGCCGCACCACACTATATCTGATGTAGCCTTAGTGGGGGGCGGTAGCAATCCGCAGCCGGGCGAAATCTCGCTAGCGCACAATGGCGTGCTGTTTCTGGATGAGTTGCCAGAGTTCAAACGCACGGTGCTGGAGGTAATGCGGCAGCCCTTAGAGGAGCGGCGCGTTACTATTTCCAGGGCCAAAGTCAGCATCGATTTCCCGGCCAACTTCATGCTGATTGCCAGCATGAACCCGTGTCCGTGCGGCTATTACAACCATCCCGAAAAAGAATGCGTGTGTGGCCCCGGCGTGGTGCAGCGCTACCTCAACAAAGTGAGTGGCCCGCTTCTCGACCGAATTGATTTACACGTGGAAGTAACGCCCGTGACGTTCGACCAGATGACGGAAACGCGCAAATCGGAAACCAGCCACGACATTCAGCAGCGGGTGTCGAAGGCCCGTATGGTACAAGCCGCCCGGTTCACTGACTTCCCCGATATCTTCTCCAACGCCATGATGCCGCCTCAAATGGTGAAGGACATCTGCCAGATTAGCCCGGAAGGCCGCAACTTGCTGAAAACCGCCATGGAGCGCCTCGGCCTCTCGGCCCGCGCCTACGACCGAATTCTGAAAGTGGCCCGCACCATTGCCGACCTGGCCGGCACTGATGATATCCGCATCGAGCACCTAGCCGAAGCCATCCAATACCGCAGCCTCGACCGGGAAGGCTGGGCTGGCTAATGGTCATTGTTGATAGCCAATTTAGAAACTAAAAAAGGCCTGTCATCCTACACTTGCATAGGATAACAGGCCTTTTTTACAACCACAATACCGGTAGAAGCCAATACATTACGCCTCCCGAATCAGACGGTAGAGTTGGTCCCGATAGGTTTCACTGACGGGTATTTCCTTGTCCTGGATGTAAATGGTATTACCGTCAACCATTCGGATTTTGTCGAGGGACACGATGAACGACTTGTGCACCCGCAGAAAAGGCGGTTGGGGCAGGGTTTCGGCTAGCTCCCGCAGGGTTTGGTACGTAACCAGCCGCTGGGTGGGCAAGTGGATGGATACGTAGTTGTTGAGCCCCTCGATGTAGAGAATATCGGTGTAATTGACGCGCAGAAACTTGTTCTTGGTTTCGCCTTTCACAAACATATGACCTACTGCCGGACCCACTGCCGGTGGTGGCACGGCTGCAATTGGAGCGGCTGGTGGCGGGGCTAGCTCAGGTGGCGCCACAGGTTGCAGGGCCAGTACTTTCTGGGCCGCTTTCAGGAACCGCTCAAACGAAATGGGTTTGAGCAGGTAATCCACCACGTCGTTTTCGTAGCCTTCCAGCGCGTATTCCGGGTAGGCAGTGGTGAGCACCACTTTGCACTTGTTGCCGCTGAGCTTGAGGAATTGCAGTCCGGTGAGCTTGGGCATCTGGATGTCCAGAAACACCAAATCAACGCGGCCTTGCTGCACCCAAGTTAGTGCCTCAATAGGGTTGGTGGTGGTGCCTACAAGCGTCAGGAAGGGCACTTGGCTGATATAATCGGCGAGAATAGCCAGGGCAGGCGCTTCATCATCGACGGCAAGGCAACGAATCATGAGTAGCAGAAACAGAATGAGAATGAAACCGGGTTAATTCAGGCTAGCGCGCCAAGTGCAGAGACGTGACAAACTGCTTACCGGCGGCGTTGATCTGCAAGGTATGCTGCTGCGGATAAAGCAACTCTAGGCGGCGGCGCAGATTGGGCAGCCCAATACCCGTGGTGGCATCTTTCTGATAGTTGCTGCTTTGATTGTGCACTTCAAACGCTAGGCCCTGCGGCTGCAAGGCCAGGTTGATGCGCACGGGCGTTTCCGGTTCGTCGAGGACGCCATGCTTGATGGCGTTTTCAACGAACGGGATGAACAGCAGCGGCGCTACGCGGTGGCCGTCGGGCTCGCCAGTTACCGTGAAATCGACGAAAAACTGGCCGGGAAAACGCAGACGATACAGGTCGAGGTAGTTGTGCAGGTATTCGATTTCCTGGGTGAGGTTCACCTGCCCATCAGGGCTTTCGTGGAGCATGTAGCGCATCAGGTCGGCCAGCTTGAGGATGGCATTGGCTAGCGGCTTAGCCACTGGGTAGGCCATGCCATACAGCATGTTGAGGGTGTTGTAGAGGAAGTGCGGGTTAATTTGGGTTTTGAGAAACGCCAGTTCGGCCGTCCTCTTTTCGCCGCGTAGCAGTTGGTTTTCCCGCTCCCGATGCAGGGCCGCCTGCGCGCCCCATACCGCCACGCTTATTACAATCATTGGGCTGGCAAAATAGATGTTGTCGAGAATGTAATAGGAGACAGAGGTATCGGGCGAGTAGTTGTGAAAGCCCAGCACCGCCGGGTAGATAACCTCTTCAATAAGAGCCCGCAAACCAATGTAGGACGCAATGACGCCGAGCAACGCGGCAATCAATTGGAGCGCCCGGCCCGAGCGCAACAGCCGCGGATACACTACCAGGTAGCATAGGTAGAACTCCACAAAGCGGATAAGCAACATCGAGCAAGTCAGCCACAGGCCAATCCGGAGTGAGGCTTGAGGATGCAGGAACACGCCCCAAATCTGGTAGCCGCTATACAGCAGCCAGCCTAGTACGTGCCAGTGAAGAGTGGGCTTGGGGGTGCTTGCAGGCATGGGAGTGAAGTAAAGCAGTAGGAGCAGCCGGTGAAAACCAAAGGTGAAACTACTGCCAGCGGTAAGTCTCCGGTAGTTTTTTATTTGAAATGCCCAGTTTGTGATGTGAATGAAAAACGGCCGGGCAGCGGGAACTCACATCGGGTTTCAGGTAAGTAGGATAATGTTTTTTCAGCTCGGCTTCAGGCAACGAACCTTTGAATCGTCAATCAGCTAACGCCTTTCCCGATGCCTACTCTCTACTTGTTCCGCCGCAGCCTCCTACTCTCTACCCTGCTGGCTCTGCCGGGCTTAGCGCAGCATAGCTTCGCCCAAACCACAGTGGCGGGCATGGTACAAGACGCAGCCAACCAGCCGCTGGGCTTTGCTACGGCCGTGCTACTGCACCTCCCTGACTCACTAGTTGCCAACTCGCAGGCCACCAACGGGCAGGGCGGCTATACGTTCAAGGGAGTACAGCCCGGCCGCTATTGCGTAAAGGCCTTGCTGATGAGCTATACTCCGGCTCGTAGCAGCGCCTTTGTGGTAGAGCAACAACAACTAACGGTGCCTACCCTGCGCCTAAAAGCCACCACCACGGCGCTGCGGGAAGTGACGGTGCAGGGCACTACGCCTGTGCTGGAGCAACACGCCGACCGTACCGTGCTGAACGTATCGCGCTTGAACACCACCGGCGACAATGCCTTGGATGTGCTGCGGAAAGCCCCCGGCGTCACGCTCGACAAAGACGACCACTTGGTGTACCGAGGCAGCGCCGGCGTAAACGTGCTGATTGATGGCAAGCTCACCTACATGTCGGGCGAGACGCTGACCAACTACCTGAAGTCGTTGCCGGCCTCCGCCATCAGCCAGATTGAATTGCTGCCTAACCCACCAGCCTCTATGGATGCCGCTGGCACGGCGGGCGTACTCAACATCAAGCTACGCCGGAGCCAACTGCCGGGCTTGAGCGGCACGGCCACAGCCGGCCTGGGGCGGGGCCGTTTCGAGAAAAGCTGGGGCGGGGCCAACCTGTCGTACAATGTGGGCAAGGTGCGGCTGTTCACCCGGCTTGATGGGGGCCGCTACAACTCGTTCAACCGCCTGACCATGACGCGCATCATCCGCGACAGTGTGTTCAGCCAGGAAAACTACTGGCGCCCCCTCACCTATGCTGGCACCTACGCAGCCGGTGCCGATGTGGCCCTCACCGCCAAGCAAAGCATTGGGGGCCAGCTACGCGGTAGCCTCACCCAAACCGATGCCGCCGTAACCAGCAACTCCATCACCACCGATGCAGCGGGCAACCCCGCCGGCCGCCGCCAAATGGACAACCCTCGCAGCAGCTCCACTACCAACCAAGGCCTGAACCTTTACTACCGCTGGATGCTCGACAGCACCGGCCGCGAGCTAAGCGCCGACGCCGACTACGTGCGCTACACCAGCGCCAGCAACCAGCAGTTTTTCAACCGGAAGTACGTTTTCGGCAACGAGCAAGCCCAGGACGCCGGGCAACTGCGCAGCGCTGAGTCGTCGGAAACCACCATTCGGGCCGCCAAGGTCGATTACGTGCACCGAGTTGCTGGCACCAAGCTACGGCTGGAAACCGGCGCAAAAACCAGCTGGGTGACGTCGCAAAGCGCCGTTCAGTTTGATAAGCTCGCCGAAACCAGCTGGCAGTTCGACTCGTTGCGCACCAACCAGTTCCGGTACGACGAGCACATCAGCGCCGGTTACCTCAGCGCCAGCACCAGCCTGAACCGGTTGGAACTGAAAGCCGGCCTTCGGGGCGAGCTAACCCAATCGACGGGTGTATCGGCTACCACGGGCCAGCGGGTGCAACGCAGCTACTTCCAGCTGTTCCCCAGCGCTTTTGCTAGCTACAAGCTCGATGAGCAGAACCAGGTTAGCACCTCCATTAGCCGCCGCATCACCCGGCCTTCCTACCAAAGCCTAAACCCGTTCCTCATCTACACCGACGCCTACACAGCTCAGCAAGGCAACCCATTTCTGGCCCCTTCCTTGTCACAGTCCTTTGTATTCAACTACCTGCACAAAGACTTTCAGGTATTGAGCGTGAGCTACTTGCACGAAACCAACGCCGTGAACCAAGTAGTATTCCAGAACGACGAAACCAAGGTATCCACCAGCCGCCCCCAAAATCTCGACCAGTCGTTTATGCTCACGCTCAGCTCTGGTGGCCACACCGATCTAACCAAGTGGTGGGGCATGGACAACCAGCTTAATGGCTCCTACATCAAGGTGCGCACCCAAGTGGAAGGCCGAGCCGTGGACCTAGCCAGCTACAGTTGGTCGGCCAACTCAGACCACACGTTCACGCTGCCCCACAGCTACAAGTTATTGGTGGGCGGTTTCTACAGTTCACCAGCCGTGCAGGGCTTGTTTTACACCAAGGCTAGTGGGGCAGTTAATCTAGGCTTGAAAAAGCAACTCTGGGCCGATAAAGCCACGCTGAGCTTACGGGTGAGCGACATCTTCGCAACTAGCCGCTTCCGGAGCACCCTGCGCTACAACAACGTTAACATGACCTGGAACAACCAATGGGAAAGCCGGCGCGTGCTGCTAACGCTTACCTGCAAAATCGGAAGCGGCAAAACCCAGGCCCGGCGCAGCACCGGCAGCAGCGACGAAGAAGGCCGAGTAGGCAACTAACTTTTTGGTTAGCTGGCGAAATTACCGAGAGCTTTACCTGAATTTGATAAAACAAAAAACCCGGTTTGCAGCGTGCAAACCGGGTTTTGGTGATCCCGCTGGGATTCGAACCCAGGACCCGTACATTAAAAGTGTACTGCTCTACCAGCTGAGCTACAGAATCTTTTTTCACTGCCAGACAGCTATTTTCTGGAAGGGATGGCAAAAGTACGGGGCGAGTTCCCAATATCCAAATCCATGCATGAATTTATCTAGCACCGGGCGGCATCTTCCCGTCGAGCCTGCTCTTAATCAGCTATATAGGCGCACAAAATAAATCCGAACAATAAAGCGTAGCTGGCCCTTTTTGCTACCAGAATAAGTGGGAGCTTTGCGTTTCAGAACCTTTGCGCCCTGCTATGTACAAAGCCTTACTGAAACCCTTGTTCTTTCAGCTGGATGCGGAACGCGCCCACCATCTGGTGTTCGACAACCTGAGACGGGCGCACCGTATACCCGGCACTCCGGCCCTGCTGCGCCAGCTCTACGACTTTCAGCACCCCAATCTGGAGCGGGAAATATTTGGGCTACGGTTCCGCAACCCGGTAGGGCTGGCAGCGGGCCTCGACAAAAACGCGGAGTTTACGGACGAGCTAGGCGCATTGGGCTTCGGCTTTGTGGAGATTGGGACTGTGACGCCTCGGCCTCAATCTGGCAACCCCCAGCCGCGGCTATTCCGGTTGCCGCAAGACGAAGCGCTGGTGAACCGCATGGGCTTCAACAATGGAGGAGCCACTGCCGCCGCCAACCGGCTACGCCACCGCCGCAACCAGAATCTGCTCATCGGGGGCAATATTGGGAAGAACAAGGATACACCCAATGAGCAGGCCGCCGCCGACTACGTGGCCTGCGTGGAAGCCCTGCACGAGGTAGTGGACTACTTTGTGGTAAATGTATCGTCGCCGAATACGCCCAACCTGCGGCAGCTACAGGAGCGGGAGCCACTGATTCAGTTGCTCCAGCAAGTGCAGGAGCGCAACAAGGCGCTGCCCACGCCCCGCCCATTGCTGCTCAAAATAGCCCCCGACCTTACGGATACCCAGCTCGATGACATCCTGCTGATTGCGCGCGAAACCCAGCTTAGCGGCCTGGTAGCTACCAATACAACCATCAGCCGGGACGGGCTGACCACCGACGCAGAGCGCGTAACGGCGCTGGGTGCGGGCGGCCTTAGCGGCCGGCCATTGCGCCAACGGGCCACAGAAGTAATTCGCTATTTGCATCAGCACTCCGGAGGCGCACTGCCTATCATTGGCGTGGGCGGCATTCATTCGGCTAAGGATGCGCAGGAAAAGCTGGCCGCGGGAGCATCGTTGGTACAGCTCTACAGCGGCTTCATCTACGAAGGTCCCAGCCTAGTGAAGCGCATCAACCAAGCGTTGGTTTAGCATAAGACGACTCGGGCTGAATGCGGACCTCCACTACATCGGCGAGGCGCTGGCCTTTGGCAAAGCGGGCTTTGTAACGGCGCTGCACCCATATCATGGGCGGCACGATGAGCAGCGTGGGCCACAGGAAGTTCCAGGGCCAAGGAATGAAGTGCAGGCTGGTGGCCGAAAACGCCGATATGGCCGCAATGTAGGAGCCCACAAACCCGGAAATGTGGTTGAGCAGCCATTGGCCTGGTGCCTGCGGCATAGCCCGCACATACGACCAAAGTTGGCGCCCGGTGGTCATTACGCCAATGGCCCCAAACACCAACGACGGCACCGCCCCCGACTTCATGCCGTATACCAGTGTGCCGAGGAAGACGAGCAGCCCCACGCTTACCAGCAGCCAATCGAGCAGGCTAGGGCGCTGGCCTTCGCTGAGGTGCTTGAGGTAAAGAGAACGGTAGCCGAAGAAGGCGAGGTACAAACTGAAAACACCCGTGAGCAGCAGAAACGTAAGGCCTTTGAACGTGGCGGCTACCAGCGCTGTGCTCCCCGCTACCAACATAGCCCAGAAAAATACCTGCCCCCAACGCCGATGCGCTGCGCCTCCTTTGCGCACATAGAGCGCTACAGGCGCCACAAAGAAACCCAGAAAGCCTGCTGCAATGTGCAGCCAGCGGTTATATAGCAAGAAGGTTTCCATGAGTGAAACAGCGAATGGGTGAAACAGTGAGTCGAATATCCAACGCCCGCTTACCAATCTCAACTAATACTCACCTAAGCAGCCGTTTTGCAGTACAAAGCCGCCAATCCGGTTGTTCAAGCGTTAGGCTACACCTTATGGCATTAGAGCTTGACGCCGGCCTTCAGTTCCAGTACATCGGCCGAACCACGGTGTACTTTCAGGTCGACAGCTCCGAAGACGCAGTTGGTAAAGTGGTATTTCAACCCAATCCGCTCGTAATAGAAATCATTGGATTTGTAGGGGTTATAGATATAAATGCCTAGGTGCGTAACCATGGCAAGCCGTCCAAACAGCAGTTCATGGCCAAGCACGAAGCCTGCTTTCTTCACGTCGGGTAGATTGCTGGTGCTACGGGCCGTATCGCGCTGCTGGCGCACTAGGCTACGGTCGTAGAAACCTTCGAGACCCACTAGCAGGTTGCTTTTGCGGCTAATACGCCGTCCCCCCAGTACCGATATCGATTGCACTACGTATTTGTGCTTATCGGTGGGGTTGAGTTGCTTGAAGCCAACACTACTGCTCAGGTTAAGAAAATTTTGTCCAATATCTGCCGGCAGCTCATTGGGTGGCGTTATCAATGGCACAAACGGGCGCTGCTGGTGGTAGTTGAACCCCAAAAAAAGAGTGGGTAGGTTGATACCCATGTTGGGCTTGGCCGTAGACCCGTTGGAGTAGTGGTTCAGCCCCAGCCCAACCAGCAGGCCCACGTGTTCGGCCACGGCTACGTCATATTCCAGGCGCATCTGCAAGGTGGCGTTCAGGCGGGAGCTGACAATGGCGTTTTTATGGTTGGTTTCGAGGTTGAAGGGGTTTGGGAAGTAAGCCAAGCCCGTTCCCAATCGAAAATTCAGTTCCTGCCGAGGCGTGCGAAACAAGCTCTTCCCAATGTAGATGGTGCTAGCATATGATTGCGCTAGCACGGGATTATGATAATCGTAGTAAACCAAGGCCACCCCAATACGCGGGTAGCGGTACCAGGCATGCCAAGCCTCCGAGCCATTGGTTTGGCGCTGCAAGTTCAACTCGAACCCCGTGGGGTGCGACACGGCCAAATGCTGCACAGCCGGCGTGTGAGCCACAATAAAGCTGCCTTGCGCATACGCTCCCAAAATTAGGGGGCCAGGGGCGGGCTTTTGAGCTTGGACTGATGTTGTTAGCAAGACAGCCAAACCTGCCATTATGGATGCCGTGTGCGTATAAAACCGCATAATCAGAGGTTGAAGGAACGCAAAAATATGCATTGTCCTAATAGCCAAGCAGGAAGGGTGATATAAGATTATTTTTTGATGCGAATGCAACAAAAGGGGGCGGTTTAACGGTATGAGGCCCTGTAAGCGGTTCACCGGGGACCTCGGGTTCAGGCTAGTGCTGCTGATTTGTGTTTGCCACCTCCATTTTTATTTTTTCATGAAAAAGTTTCTCACCCTTACCGCTGCAGCGGCTGTTGCCTCCGTTTCTTTTGCCCAAGCTCAGGACGCTGGCGGATTCCGTCTCGGCGTTAAGGTAGGCGGCACGTTCTCCAATATCTCTGGCGACAACGTAAACCAGATTACAGGTCCTAACTACAGCTCTGACCTCGGCGACTACAAACTAGGGTACAACGCTGGTCTAAGCTTCTCTATCCCGTTGAGCAGCGACGGTTTCTTCTCGTTTGCGCCGGAGTTGCTTTACAACCGCAAAGGCTACGAAATCGAAACGAAACAGACTTCGAATCTAGGCGCTAACATCAAATCGGTAGAGGAAGAGCAGAAGCGCGTTCTGCATTACATCGACGTACCACTGTTGGCTAAAATCAACGCTGGTGGCTTATTCTTCGAACTCGGCCCGCAAGTGAGCTACCTATTCGGCTCGAAAAACAAGTCGCAGACTACCACGAAATACGTGGACGGTACCAAGGACAAAGTAGACAACGACGGCGGCTTCTTGGACTACAGCGGCATCAAGCGCGGCGAATCGTCTAAGTCTGACTTGGCGCAGTTTGATATCAGCGGTGTAGCCGGTGTAGGATACATGACCGAAGGCGGCATTAGCCTGGGCCTGCGTTACGCTCGTGGTTTCAACTCCCTCATTGACACCAAAGACACCGACAACGAGCCGAAAGCATTCAACAATGCCTTCACGCTGCAACTCGGCTACCTGATTCCAACCAAATAGTTGGTAGTATAGGTCAAACAAAAAACCGGCTGTTTCTCACGTGAGAGCAGTCGGTTTTTTGTTTTTAACGGCTGTACACCAACACCAACTGCACTGTTACGTAAGTAGGGCTGTTTATAGCACTTGCTCTTTTACCTCCATTTCTTCATTGTAATGAAAAAGCAATTCTTTATCCTGGCTACAGTTGCCGCGGCATTCGCACTGGCATCAGCCGCTCACGCACAGGGCATCCGGCTGGGTGTTAAGGCCGGCGCCAACTTATCCAACTTGTCCGGCGACCTGACCGAGGAAGACCGTTTCGAGAACAAGTTGGGCTTTCACGGTGGTGTGATGCTTAATGTAGGGCTAGCTGGCGACGGTTTTTTGTCGCTGCAACCTGAAGTGCTGTTTTCACAGAAAGGCTTCAAGTATGCCAACAATGAATTCACGATTCTAGGCAACCGCTACAAATACGAGGGCGACCGGACGTATAACTACATCGACGTACCGGTGCTTCTGAAAATAAATACCGGTGGCTTCTTTGTGGAAGCAGGTCCGCAGTATAGCTACCTGCTTAAGGTGAAAGACGATTCCAAGTTTTCGGTGAATGGCAACACCGCCAGCCAGGGCTCCAATACCCAAAACCTCGACAACGTGAACCGCAATGAAATCGGGTACGCGGCTGGGCTGGGCTTCCAGTCGGATTCAGGCCTGCTACTTGGTATCCGCTACAACGGCTCGTTCACCGATTTCGGCAAGGACGGCTACTCCGATAATGACGTGCGTAACGCCCGCAACTCGGTGTTTCAAGCGTCGGTAGGTTTCCTGCTACCCGGTAAATAGTAATCTGCCCTTCAGCACCACATAAAAAAGCCCCGCATCTTACTGCTGCGGGGCTTTTTCGTGCTTCTTGTTTTTGGATATGGCATCCACATAGTGAGGTTATAGTGTTGAATGCGCGCCAAGCCTTCTTTTATTACGCTGCCTTGAAGATTTGGTGCGATACTATATAGTAAAGCACCACCCTTTTTCGTTATAGCTTCGGGCCGTTTTTCACGGCCTTGCTGGCCACACGTACACTTATGAAGAAAGAAATTCTGTCGTTAGCGCTTCTTACTATTCTTGCTGGAACTGCCCACGCCCAGCGCAATGTATCCTTGGGACTGAAAGCCGGTGGCACCCTGTCTAACTTTGTGGGCAAGCAGTCATTTGAGCGTGAAAACGCATTTGGCTTTCAGGCGGGCGGTTTTATTAACCTCGGATTTAGCCGCTTATTCGCGTTTCAGCCCGAAGTTATCTATTCTCGCAAAGGAGCCAAGTCCCCTACCTCCCCCACAATACATACCCGCCTCGATTACGTAGACGTGCCGTTGGTATTTCATATCAACGTGGATGGTCTGTTCTTTGAGGCCGGGCCGCAGGTGGGTTTTCTGGTAGCCGCAAAAGACAAAGTGGATACCCAGCTTCTTGATACCAAGGCCCGCTACAACACCGTGGATGCCGGCTATATATTCGGGCTGGGCTACCAGCGCAAAGCCGGGCTCGGGGTTGGCCTGCGTTACAACGGCGGCATTACCAACATTGAAAAATCGGTGTTAGTGGGCACCACCAAAATACAGAACAACATCCGCAACAGCGCCTTCCAGCTATACCTCACTTACTCGTTTCAAGGCAACTAGCTTTCAGGCAAAAAATTCAGGCAAAAGCCTGGTTACTTCATTGGCAACCAAACTTTTGTGTGTGAAACTAGATAAGCAAACTACGCTTTCATTGCCGCCTCCTAGCTACGCAGCTGTACGGATGTTTCGATGCCTTGGTGCTCGTTGCGTAGCCTTACTGGATTGGTCCAGCATATATCAACGCAACGCCTCGCATTAAGCGCTATTCCGCTCATAATGAAGCTATTTACCTACCCTATTTCTATGAAGAAGTGTATAGTACTTGTGCTGCTGCTCGTTGGTAGCTACGCAGGACTGGCGCAAAAAATGCGAGTTGGGTTGAAGCTGGGCGGCAACGTATCGGACGGGGTTGGGGCCGATGCCGAAGAAAGTTTACTACGGCTGGGTGCTCACGCTGGCGCGGCGTTTCAATTCAACGTAACCCAACATATTGGCTTACAAGCTGAAGCGCAATATTCGCTTAAAGGCGACAACTCCTTGGAGTATGGTCCCAGCATTATGCACCAACTGGCCTATCTGGATATTCCGGTGCTGGCGCAATACACCTTAGACGATGTATATCTGGAAGCAGGACCGCGGGTTAGCCGCCTTCTTTCGGTACGGTCCAACGACGACGAAGTGGTGTCGGCAGGAAAAGGTGTCTTCAACACCCAAACCTATGGCTTCTCGCTGGGCTTCGGCTACCAAAACGAAACAGGCATTCAGATTGGCTGGCGCTACAACGCCGACCTCACCCCCCTCTACCGCGACATTGACTTTTTGGACACCACGGTTCGCACCAATATCCGCAACAGCACCATGCAGTTTTACCTGGGCTACATGCTGGGTTTTGGCAGATAGCGCCATCTGTCGTATAAACTAAAAAAGGGATTCTGCTGATGCAGAATCCCTTTTTTAGTTTATACGACGATCGTTCTACGCCTTCATAGCCGCCGCATAGTTGCGGTAGAAATGCGGAATGGTTTCGATGCCTTTCAGGAAGTTGAAGACGCCGTAGTGTTCGTTTGGTGAGTGAATAGCGTCGGAATCTAGCCCGAAGCCGAGCAGGACAGTATCCAGACCTAGCTCGCTCTTGAACATGGCCACAATCGGGATGGAGCCGCCGCCACGGGTAGGGATAGGGCGCTTGCCGAAGGTGGTTTCCATGGCATCGGCGGCGGCTTTGTAGGCTACCGAGTCGGTGGGGGTTACCACTGGCTCACCGCCGTGGTGGGGCCGGACTACTACGGTTACGCCGGCGGGCGCAATGCTCTCGAAGTGCTGCTGGAACAGGGCCGTAATTTCGTCGGAGGTCTGGTTGGGCACCAGGCGCATCGAAATCTTGGCAAAGGCTTTCGATGCAATAACCGTTTTGGCGCCTTCGCCGGTATAGCCACCCCAAATGCCATTCACGTCCAGCGTGGGCCGGATGCCGATGCGCTCCACGGTGGTGTAGTCTTTCTCGCCGTAGATGTCTTTGAGGCCGATGCTTTGCTTGAACTCGTCGTCGGAGTGCGGCACGCGGTTCAAATCGGCGCGCTCCTCAGCGCTTAGTACGGCTACGTTGTCGTAGAACGCGGGAATGGTGATGTGGTTGTTTTCGTCGTGCAGGCTGGCAATCATCTTGCAGAGCACGTTGATGGGGTTAGGCACCGCGCCGCCGTAAAGGCCGGAGTGCAAGTCACGGTTCGGGCCGGTTACTTCCACCTCGTGGTAGCTCAAGCCGCGCAAGCCTACCTCAATGCTGGGCACGTCGTTGGCGAGCATGCCGGTGTCAGAAATCAGAATAACATCGGCGGCCAACTTTTCTTTGTTGGCCTTCACGAAGATGCCCAAGTTATTGGACCCGATTTCTTCTTCGCCCTCAAACATCACCTTCACGTTGCAAGGCACGCCGCCGTCTTCCTGCATCATCACCTCGAAGGCCTTCACGTGCATGTACACCTGGCCTTTGTCGTCGCAGGCACCACGGGCGTAGATCTTCTCGTCCTTGATAACGGGCTCGAATGGCGGCGACGTCCACAGCTCATACGGATCGGCAGGCTGCACATCGTAGTGGCCGTACACCAGCACGGTCGGCAGGCTGGGGTCGATGATTTTATCGGCGTAGACGATAGGGTTGCCGGCGGTTTCGCACAGCTCCACGTTTTCTAGGCCGGCTTCGCGCAGACGGTCGGCCAGGAAGTCGGCGGCTTTGCGCACGTCGGCCTGAAACTTGGGGTCGGCGGAAACGGACGGGATGCGGAGCCAGTCGATCAGCTCATTGAGAAAACGCTCTTGGTTGCTAGCGAGGTAAGAAGCCATGCGGGCAGTAGGGTTAGTGGGAAATGCGGGGGTAAAGGTAGTAGGGTTATAGTATATGCTTTGGCGAGCCGCTAAACTTAATTACTTAAATAAGCATCGTTAGCTTTTGTAGTAATCATCAAACCGCCACGTAGATATATTGTCATTACTTCGGGGTCGTAAAATATATTTTCATGATACTCTACTGTATCACCATTAGCTCTTATTTTTATAATGGGCTTGTAATCTTTTAAATTACTACGCACAAACTCCTTAATATATGATGGCGCATCAGCTTCTTTACAACTATAATGCTTTATCAGCACAGGGCTTCCATTTAATTTTATCAGCTCACATGGAGCCAGCCTGTCTATAAGCTCTCTATGCATAGCCGAGGACATTTCTATAATTGCAGTATCGTTTCGGCGATTGACTTCAATATAATATACAGCATCCTTTCGAGGATTATTTCTTTTAATATATAACTCAACTTCTTCTTTTATATATTTTCCTTTAAATTCCGGATACTTATCTAAGTCATTACTATTAATATCATTACATGAAAAACATGAAAACGATACAGCTACGATAAAAAATATTCTTGATATCATATTTCTGACACGCTTTACATTTATTCAAAAATTGTTTTCTCCTACTTCCGTTTCCACGGCAGCGGCACGCGGCTTTCGGTGCCGGCGCGGAGACGGCCGATGTTGGCGCGATGCGTGTAAATTAGGAGCCCCGCCAGAATAAAACCGAACCACAGCAGCAACGGGTTCTGCGGCCGAAACGCGGGCAGCAGTTGCAACAGCGCAAATGTGACGCCGGCCGTCATGGAGGACAAGGAGACGTACTGCGAAACTGCCAGCACTGCCAAAAACACCAGAATGCAGACGCCCACCGTGGCCGGCGCAATGGCCAACATCATACCCAGCACCGTGGCTACGCCTTTGCCGCCCCGGAACCCCGCGAATATCGGGTAAATGTGCCCCACAATGGCCAGGATGCCGCACGCCAGTTGGAAGTACAGCAACTGCTCGGAACGGATGGCACCCTGATTCAGCATCACCTGAGCCAGCGAGGTAGCGGCCCAGCCTTTCAGCACATCAATGGCCATCACGAAGGAACCCGGCTTCTTGCCCAATACCCGAAACGTGTTGGTAGCGCCGGCATTGCCGGAGCCATGCTCCCGAATATCGAGGCCGAAAAAGCGCTGGCCAACCCACAACGCGGTAGGAATGGAGCCCAGCAGGTAAGCGGCCACCAACAAGCCAATGATTAATGGTAGGTTCATACAGTGTGGGAAAGGGCAGGAGAATGTAGGGCAGTACGCCAAAGATAGAAGTACGGATAAAAAGCCTGCAGGCTATATGCTAGAAAGCTACTTCCCCTCCTTTTTAGCTTTCAACTCTGGGGCAAAAAACAACGCCCCGGCTTATGGCCGGGGCGTTGGTAATCAGGTGTCGCCGAAGGGGTCGTTTTCTTTGGCTTTCTTCTTTTTCTCTTCCTCCTTCGCCTTTTTCTCGTCTTCCTTTTTCTGCTTTTCGGCCTCCTTCGCCTTGCGCTCTTCCTCCTTCTTGGCCGCTTTGGCATCTACGGCTGGTTCAGCGTCGGCGGGGGCGGGGACGGGGGCGGCGGGTTCCGCTTTGGCTTTCTGCTTCTTGCTGATATCCTCGGTTGGAGCGTCGGCGGTTGGGTCAGCGGCAGGCTCTTCTGTCTTCTTTTTCTTCACGGGCTCGGTCGGCGCGGCGTTAGCATCGCCCCCGCCAAACGGGTCGTTAGCCTCGGCAGCCAGTTCTTTCTTGCTCTTCTTTTTCTTGGCGTCAACTGGGGCTTCATCTATCGGCATCCCATCGGCATCGAAGGCGGGCTCGTTGCCTTTCTTCTTTTTCTTTTTGCCGGTTTCTTCTTCCGCATCCATGTTGCCGCCTGCTGGGGCCGACGATACAATGGCGCGTTTCTTCTTCGGGTCCTCGTTCAGGTAGTCCTTGCGGAAGTGGGTCAAGAACTGCTGCACCTCTTGGTCGTCGCCGAGATAGAAGCCGTACTGAGTGGCCGTGTTGTAGTCGCCCTTGGCCTTGTAGCCGATAATTTCGTCGAACGAGCCATGTTGGGCTTTGGCCAGCAATGCGGCGCCCGAATACTTGAGGTAGTACCAGGTCTGCGGTTCGGCTTCCAGGTACAAGTCCACTATGTCGGCACCGGCTTCCTTGCGTATTTCGATGTGGCCGTCAATTAGCACGTTCAGGTCCTTCTTGCCAATGCTCACTAGGCCAATTTTGCCCACCGAGTACCACGCCTTGAACTTTGGGCTCCAGCGCAAGTCCACTTT
This sequence comes from Hymenobacter norwichensis DSM 15439, assembly GCF_000420705.1. GTDB lineage: Bacteria > Bacteroidota > Bacteroidia > Cytophagales > Hymenobacteraceae > Hymenobacter > Hymenobacter norwichensis. Next base: position 560,332 of record NZ_ATVL01000010.1, on the reverse strand, counting down.
GTTGAGCACCACTGTGTGCAGCAGTTTCGGCGAGAGTTTCTGGAGGGGCTCGTACTTACCACGCCGCTCGGCGTAGCTCTGCACGGCCTTGCTGCCCATGAACTCGCCCAGCTTGTAAAACTCATCCTGCGAACCATTAAGGGCTTCCGGCGAGCCTTTGGTATTAGAAGCCATATCGGCGCCCATAGCTTCAATAGCCTTCTCGGGCAGGTTGATATCGAAGGCCAGGAAGGTGTCCAGCGCGTACCGGCTGCTATCCACGTTGCCAGTACCAACGCCCGCCGCCGTGATGCTATAGTCCTTGTTGGAGGTAATCAGGTTCAGCTTGCCCCGGAACTTCATGGCCTCCGTCGAGTCGTTGAAGGTTAGCATGGAGCCTTCGTAGATATTGGGGTCGGTCAGATCGTGGTTGGCAATGGTGAAAATGCGCTTACGGGCGTCAAATGTTAGGTGCCCATTCACCGTGAACAGGTTCATGTCGGTGGCGGTAGGCTTGCTGCCCACAAACAGCGGATAGATCCCCCCCGCGTCCTCCGACACAAACAGGCCCGTTAGCATCGGGAGCCCGTCATCGGTTTTTGGCTCCACTATCTTGATGCGTACTGCCTTGGGGTCGATGCTGTCCTGCACGGCAAACCACTCGGCGGAATTCGGCTTGTCACTGAATTCCAGGCGGGCTTGGCCATCGAAGGTGAAGCCCTTCTGCTTGGAACTCATGTTTACGCCGCCCCGGTAGGCAATGCGCGGCGCCAGATGGAACTTCTCGGTAGCCTGAATATTGGCCACAGCCAACGTGGCTGGTGCTACCGGCTCGTCGGTTTGCTTGCGCTTCTTGGTGCTGACCTTGGCCGGCTTACCGTCCTTGTCCTTCGCCACAATCAGCCCGGTACCGGTCGAGTCCACCTGGAAGTTGGCGAACTTGATGGCAAACGAATCAGCAGCAGCGTTTTTATAGCTGTAGAGGGCATTGCCGGTGAAGGCATTGCGCGAAGTTACCTGTACGGCACCCTTGTAGAGGCTGTGGAACTTGGCCAGCGTGTCCATCACAATGTTGGCGTTCTGGAACGGACGCATCACGGCGTTGGCTAGGATGTACACCTTGTTGGAATCAGGCTCAATCCAAGCGTCGGCGGCGGCAATGCGGGGTACGCCGCCCGCCACTAGGCGGTAGCGCGCTAAGTCGTACTGCCCGGTAGCAGCCCGGAACTTCAGACCGTTTTGCTCTTTCTTGGTGGAGTAGAAGTACGAGCGAGTGGAGTCGGCGCCGGGCGCTACTTTCAGTTGCACAATCTTCTTCTTGAAGTCCCACTTACCGCCCGACAGCGTGGTTTTGTAGTCAGAGTACGGCAGGTCGATGCTGGATTTGTTGTCGCCTTCCATGCGAGCAAACGACGTGTTGGCATTCTTCACGTCGAAGGCAAATTCCACGTTGTTGGCCGTTAGGGCGGGCTTGTTCACCTCCGCCGACTTGACGCTCAGCGTGGAGTTTTTACCCGAGTAGCTAGTGGGCTTGAACGCCATTTTGGGCGAGCGGATAAAGGACTGTGGGCCTTCCATGCCCCCGTTGCCGTAGAGGCCGCCGGGCGTGAGAGTGGCCGTGCCCTTGAAACCGTACTGGTCGCCGTACATCTTCAGCGGCAAGCCGTTGGGCTGGCTGCTCAGGTACATCGAGTCCGATTTCACGGCCCACTTCATCTGATAGCCTACCGGCAGGTTTACCTTCGCAAACTCCACCCCATTGAGCGGACCCGGCTGTACCACACCGGCTTTACCCACAGTCACCACCGAGTCTTTGTAGAACACAAACTGGTCGGATTTCAGCGAGGCGGTCAGGTATTTCAGGTCGCCGTCGCCCTGGATGCCCTGGTTGCTCATCTTCACTTTGTTGAAGAGCCGCGCCTTGCCGCCGTACACCGGCACGCCTTCCTTGGGCAGGTCGTAGTTGAATCCCAGCGAGCCATCATCCATCAGCCCCAGCTTGGTTTTGATGGGAGGCAAAATCCCGCCCGACACAAACGTGCCTTTAAAGCCCACGGCTGCGCGGTTTTTGTTGTTGAGCGAGTCGAGTTTGAACGGTGGAATATCAAAATACACCGTAGTATCGTAGGCGCCGCCCAGCACTTCAGGCTTGTCGAAGTACACGTAGGCACCCGTGCTGGCATCGAATGAAGGATACGCGCCTAGCTTCTTGCGGCCCGACTTGTTGTTGGGATGGTTGATGTAGAGCTTACCCGACGACTCCTTTTTCTTGTTGGTGAGCGTGAAGTCGGTGGCTTTGGCTTTCATCACCGAGCCTTTCGAGTTTTTGCCCTTCACGATAATCGAGTCAATCTTGGCCAGATCGATGAAGAACCCGTCGTAGTCGAACTTGAACTCCTTGCCCTTGAACACGAAAGCCGAGGCTACCACGGTACCGTTGAACAGCACGCCGCGGTTTTTCTGGATGCGGATGATACTGGAATCAGGCCGGACGAATACGGTGGCCGAGTCGTCGGAGAAGTTGAACCGGTCTACGCCCCGCACAATCAGGTCGTTGGTGTTCAGGTCGAGCGTGGCGTTTTTGCCCGAGGGCGACAAGCTCTTGATGGCAATGTGGTCATAGTCCTTCTTGCCGCGCGACGAGTTAACGTAGTGCAGCGCCTTCGGCCGTAGCGTAATTTGCTGCGTCTGCGGATTCCAGTCGATGTAGCCGTCACGCGCGAGGCCGGCCACCGTGGAGCGTACGTTGGCCGCCGGAATGTTGCGGAACGTAGCCACATCCTGCACCGTGAAGCGCCGCACGTTGCCGTTTTCGGCGCTATAGCCTACCACCAACTGCAAAGGGTGCAGCTTATTGATGGACTTGATTTGCTGGTAGCGAGTGTTCGTATAGAATTCCTTGCTCTCGAAACCGGCCGTTACCTGGTTTTTGGCGGTCAGGATGGAGAAGTCGATGTAGGGCGTGGTGATGGGCCACGTCAGCAGCTCCGACGTAATTTCCATCTGGTGGTAGGAGTCGAAGTAGGGCGTGGTTTTGTAAAGGCCGTTTTCGCGGGCCAACTGCAATACCTGGCCCTTCTTTGAGAACTTCAGCTTCACACCGGGGTGGGTGAGCGAGTCAATCTTATCCTCGAAAATGGTCACCGACGCTCGGTCGGCGGTAATGATCGAGTCGCCGAGTATATAGGCGCGGCTAGCAGCCCGAAACTTGGGCTTGCCATCCAAATCCACGAAAATACGCGACAACGACCCATCCAGCGAGGCCGACAATGTGCGCGCCCCTGCCAGCGAGAAACCACCGTAATAGCGCATGTTGTCACCGATGTTCTTGACGCGGGCGTTGTTGGTGAGCGAGATAAAGCGCGGATAGCCCGAATCAGTAGCACCCGGCTTTTTCTTTACGCTCTTATATGATAACGCTCCTTTCACTGGCGCTTCCAGCACCGCCGGGTACGTCAGCATTACCGGCTCGGCCGTAAACTCGGCCCGGCTCAACTCGAAGTCATACGAAGTCAAATCGGCGGTAACGGGGTTACCGTTTATCTGCCAGTTATACTGCCCGCCGTAGCCCACAAAGTGGCCAGTCAGAGGCACCACGGCGCCACTAGTTTTGCTGATGGTAACGGAGTCAGCGTTGGCTGAAATTACTAGGTCGGCATCCTTGAGCACCAGTACTGGGCCTTTGGTGGGGGGTGCCACGTAGTTGTCGTAGTAAGGTGCGGGCGTAAATACCGGCTCGGGCTCGGGGGCGGCGGGCTTGGCGGCCGTGCCGGCTTTAGCGGGTGTTTTGGCCGGCGTCTTTTTGGCGGGTGCGCCCCAACCGTCGTCGCCCCAGCCACTGCTGCTGCCACCGCTCCACATGTCGGCGGTATCCCAGCCGTCGCTGCTGCGCTTTTTGGGCGCAACTTTTTTGGTGGCAGGTTTGGCACCAGCCTTGGCGGGTGTGGTAGGAGCCGGCGCGGGAGTCGGCTCTACCACCGGCGTGGGGGCCGGAGCCATGCTGGGCATGTCTTCCACATTGTAGGCAAACGAGAATGTGCCGCCCGTTACCCGCAGCTTATTGTAGCGCGAGCTATACAGTATCTTCTTTTCGAGGAACTGGGTGGTAGAAGCAATGAACTTGGCGGCTTCCGGCCCCGGAATATTGTGCACCGTTTTGGTTAGCACATCCAGCAGTCCATCCATCTGCTGGTCGTTCATGTTTTGAACCGTAGCACCAGCCACCAAACTCGTAAACACCGACTCGAAGTGCGGGCGCGGCCGGTAACCCAGCTTCAGCATCTCCTGCGACAGGGCAATTACGCTCCGCTGCTGCGTAGCAGTCAGCTTGTTGCTGGCCCACAGCTGCTGGAGCCGGATACCGGAGCTAATAGCCGAGGCGCTTTTGGTGGTAGCCATCATCAGCTGCACATCCTGTATGAACTGGAAGGGCTCCGACGACAGCGTGCCGGTAAACTTAGGCATCGCCGTGGCAGCACCGGCGGGCGTGGCAGGTTGTTGGGGCTTAGATGGTTGCGGCTTTGTTTGCTGGGCTAGCCCAGGGGTACTCATCCCCAGCATCACCATGCAAAGCCATCTGAAAGCAGCTTGCTTCATAGAGAATTCCCTCAGAACGTGATAAGTCGCCTACAATTTCGGTAATAGAGCTGGCATTCCCGCAGCTTGTTGCATTGGGCGCTCAGAATCACAATTTTAGCCATTTTCAGGTAGGTACCGTCCAACTTCTGCGCAGCCTTTGGCAGGCCAACCAACATCTAATACTCTTCGGCAAGCGGAAACAGCCGTCCTTCGCCGGATAACAATGCTCTTCAGCACGCATTACAGCTACCAAACCGCGCCCTCCCTCCTACTCGTTCAATGAACTGAAAACCAGACGAAACTTACTTGGAACTAGCCGCGGGCAGTTGACCGGCGGGGGAATAGTGTGGAGTTCAATACCACGCTTTGCGAAGGCAGAATCGGGAGCTTCTTTTCAATAGCACGCAGCAGAATGGTGGCGGCCTCCCGGCCAATTTCGTAGGCCGGCTGGGTGATGGTGGTCAGGGCCGGATTCAGCAACGCGGCCACCCCAAGATTAGAGAAACCCACAACCTTGATATCGGTAGGAATGGCGCGCCCTAGGGCGTGGCAGGCCTGGTAGCTACTGATAGCCAGGCGTTCAACCGATGCGAATATACCGTCTAGTTCGGGGCGCTGGCGTAGCAGGTCGGTTATCAGCTGGGTGTTGGCTTCGTCGTTGTCGTTGCCGTTCACTACCAAGGTTTCATCGAAGGTAAGGCCATGGCTTTCCAGGGCGGCGCGGTAGCCCTGCATGCGCATGCGGCCAATGGACAGGTTGCCCGAAACCAGCAAGTGCGCAATGTGGCGGCAGCCAGCCTCAATCAGGTGCCGGGTGGCCAGGTAGCCGCTCTCGTAGTCGTTGGTGGTCACGCTGGCCGTGGGCAGTTCCTCGTACACTCGGTCGAAGAACACAATGGCCGGCTTGCTGTCGTAGAGCTTCTGCAAGTGGCTGAAATCCTGGCTGGCACTAGCCGCCACCGACAGCAGCAGCCCATCCACGCGCCCCCCGGTCAGGTACTGGGTGATGTCGGCTTCCCGGTCGTGGTCGTCGTGGGTGAGGTAGATGAGCACGTGGTAGCCTTGCTGGCGGGCCACTTCTTCTATACCGTTGATAGCCAGCGAGAAGAAATGATTGTTCACTTCCGGAATAACTACCCCAATCGTTTTGCTGACGTTGCGGCGCAAGCTGCTGGCGTAAGCATTCGGCTGATAGTTCAACTCGGCAGCCAGAGCTTTCACCCGCTCTTTAGTTTGCATAGATACCTCGTGGCTGTCCTGCAAGGCCCTGGAAACCGTGGCAATCGACAGGTTCAGTTTCTGGGCGAGTAGCTTTAAGTTAACTGGATTCATTGAGACGCTTTACCGGCGCTAAAATGTGGGTGAGAATGGGTGGTGCAGCTTCGTGTAGCAAGTAAATCTACTGCATTTCAACCAACGCCACCGCCTGCGTGCAAGCCACATGAGTAGTGGGCAACACGCTAGGTTGAGAGTCTGGATAGCGGTCAAAAGCTCGGCTGTGTGCTGGAAACGTTTACGTAGATAAACCCGCTTTAAAGCCGCAAAGTCAGGCTGAATGTGCGGTTATTCGTGCGGTGGAGCGCCCGGCTGATATTGTATAGAGTATCTGCTTACGGCGCTTCTCCTCTTAATTTACTTGTTTCACTTTCCTGTAGCAGCCTTTCGCTTTATGTCTTCACTCGACCAATTTTCACTCAGCGGCAAAGTTGTCGTTGTCACCGGCGCAACAGGCATATTAGGCGAAGCACTGTCGTTGGCTGTGGCGGAAGCCGGGGCCAAAGTGGCCATCCTGGGCCGCGACGCCGACCGGGCTGCAGCAAGAGTGGCCGCCATCAAAGCCGCCGGGGGTGAAGCCATTGCCGTGCTGGCCGATGTACTTGATAAAGACAAGATGCAGGTTGCTTGCGACGAAATTCTAACCACCTGGGGTACCGTGGACGGCCTGGTAAACGCCGCTGGCGGCAACCTACCCGGCGCCACCGTCGGCCCCGACCAGGATCTGTTCGACTTCAGCCTCGAAGACACCCGCCGCGCCGTAGACCTAAATTTGTTCGGCACGGTAATTCCGACCACTATATTCGGACGAGTGATGGCTGAGAAAGGCAAAGGCTCCATCGTGAACATATCGAGCCTAACGGCCCAGCGGCCCCTGACGCGGGTGCTGGGCTATACCATGGCCAAAAAGGCGGTGGAGGCTTACACCCAATGGATGGCCGTGGAGCTGGGGTTGCGTTACGGCGGCGGAATCCGCATGAACGCCATTGCGCCTGGGGTGTTCCTGACCGAGCAAAACCGCAACCTCCTGCTTCAGCCCGACGGCAGCCCCACCGACCGGGCCCGTAAGTTCATCAACCACACGCCGTTCCAGCGTTTCGGGGAGCCCGACGAGCTGACCGGCACCCTCATCTACCTGCTCAGCGACGCCTCCCGTTTCGTAACCGGCGAAACCGTGCTGGTAGATGGCGGCTTCAACGCATACAGCGGGGTGTAGCTAGCAAACCTTGTGCGCAACTGAGAACGGGTCATTCCGAGCTAGCAAGGAATCTCGCGTGCTGATGTTGCTATAGTTAAGTATGTCATCCTTGATCTGGCGTCTGCTGGCTGGCTGACGCTGCCGCAGTATTGTCATGATAAGTTTCCCGAGGCATCTTTACCACTTCTAATAGAATCACATTATCGTCAGCACGCGAAATTCCTCGCAGGCTCGGAATGACGTTCGATTTAGAAAGCCGTTCGACTTGATAATCAACTCCCATAATATGCCCATTATCCAAAGCTGGCGCTGGTACGGCCCCAAGGACCCAGTTAGCCTCCCCGATATTCGCCAGGCCGGCGCCACCGACGTGGTAACGGCGCTGCACCACATTCCGAACGGCCAAGTATGGACCGTGGAGGAAATCAGGAAGCGCCAGCAGGAAGTAGCCGCCGCCGGCCTGACGTGGAGCGTGGTGGAAAGCGTGCCGGTACACGAACAAATCAAAACTCGCACCGGCGACTTCCAACAGCACATCAGCAACTACCAGCAGAGCCTGCGCAACTTAGCCACCTGCGGCATATTTACGGTCACCTACAACTTTATGCCGGTGCTGGACTGGACCCGCACCGACCTAGCCTACGAAGTGGAAGATGGCTCGAAAGCGCTGCGCTTCGAGAAGGCTGCATTTGTAGCGTTTGACGCACTGCTGCTCAAGCGGTACGGCGCGGCCAGTGAGTACTCCGCCGAGGAACTTGCCGCCGCCGAAGCCCGCTTGGCTGGCATGAGCGACGATGAAAAGCAGTTGCTTCAGCGCAATATTATTGCCGGCCTGCCGGGCTCCGAGGAAAGCTTCACGCTCCAGCAGTTTCAGCAGGCCTTGGATGCGTACGATGGTATTGATGCCGCCAAGCTACGAGAGCACCTGATTTTGTTTTTGCAAGCCATTGTGCCGGTGGCCGAGGAAGTCGGCATCAACCTCGCCATTCACCCCGACGACCCGCCCTACCCCATCCTGGGCTTGCCGCGCGTGGTAAGCACCGCCGCCGATGTGCAGGCCCTAGCCGACGCCGTGCCCTCAGTGCGCAATGGCCTGTGCTTCTGCACCGGCTCGTTCGGCGTGCGCCCCGACAACGACCTGCCCGCCATGGTGCAGCAATTCGCGGAGCGGATTCACTTCATCCATCTGCGCAGCACCCAGCGCGACGAGGCCGGCAACTTCTACGAAGCCAACCACCTGGAAGGCGACGTGGACATGTACGCCGTAATGCGCGAGCTAGTCCACATCATGCAGCAGCGCCAAACCAGCCTGCCCATGCGCCCCGACCACGGCCACCAGATGCTCGACGACCTCCACAAGAAAACCAACCCCGGCTATTCCGCCATCGGCCGCCTGCGCGGCCTAGCCGAACTGCGCGGTTTGGAATTGGGCATTACCCGTAGCTTATCTAATACATAGCCGTTTGCCACAGCTGAACGGTGTAGAGACGCGACACTTCGCGTCTCGGCGGCCGCGCCGTTAGGTTCATTCGGCTAAACAACCTTAGCGACGCCGAGACGCGAAGTGTCGCGTCTCTACACCGTTCAACTGAGAATCCATTCTGTTTTAGAAAGGCTTTAAAGCAGAAGAGCCCGCTCAATAAGTTGAGCGGGCTCTTCTGCTTTGGTGTGAACTACTATCTACTTCAACTCCAGCACCACTATGGATTTGGCGGGTAGCGTTACGGCTAAGGTTTGGCCTTTTTTCTTGGCGCCTTTGAAGTCGGCTAACTGCACCGTGTTAGGCTTGTCGAACGTGTTGTGGTCACTCACGTTGGCCGACGTCAGCACGCGGCCCGTTACTGCTTTCCACTGCACGCCGGGTAGTGCCGTTTCCAGCGTCAGTGCCTTTTTTGGGTCGAGGTTGACCAGGGAAATATGCACTGCGCCGTTCTTGTCTTTCGAGGCCGAGGCATTTAGGGCCGGGATTTTCTCACCATTCAGCACGTAGTCGGGGCTGCTGAATTGTAGCGGCAGGTACTGGGCATCCTGGTGCACTTGGTACAGGTCGAACACGTGGTAGGTGGGCGTGAGCAGCATCTTTTCCTTGTCGGTGAGGATGACAGCCTGCAACACGTTCACCACCTGGGCCAAGTTGGCGCCCTTTACCCGGTCGCAGTGGTTGTTGAAGATGTTGAGCGTGGTTCCGGCCAGCAGGGCGTCGCGCAGGGTGTTTTGCTGGTATAAGTGGCCGGGGTTGGTGCCGGGCTCCACATCGGTCCAGATGCCCCACTCATCCACCAGCAAGGCCACCTTTTTGTCTTTGTCGTACTTGTCCATGATGGCCGCGTGCTTGGCCACAATGGCGTCCATCCGCAGCCCGTTGCGCAGGGTGTTGAAGTACTCCTGCTCGCCGAACCCGGTGGCTTTGCCTTTGCTGCCGCTCCAGCTGCCGGTAGGCAAGGTGTACTGGTGCAAGGTCAGGCCCCACATTTGGTTGAGCGGGATGTTCTTCATGCACGTCTCGGTCCAGTTGGCGTCGTCGCCGTTGGCGCCGCTCACAATCTTCTTCAACCGAGTGCCGGGGTAATCGTGGGCGAAGGTGGCGTAACGCTTGTACACGTCGGTGTAGTACTGGGCCGTCATGTTGCCGCCGCAGCCCCAGCTTTCGTTGCCGATGCCCCACCACGATACTTTGTAGGGCGCGGGGTGGCCGTTTTTGCGACGCTCCTGCACCATGGGCGTATCCTCATCGGAGTTGAGGTACTCCATCCAGTTGCTCATTTCCTGCACGGTGCCGCTGCCCACGTTGGCAGCCAGGTAGGGCTCGGTGCCCAGCAAGTCGCACAATTCTAGAAACTCATGCGTTCCGAAGCTGTTGTCTTCCAAGGTGTTGCCCCACCATAGGTTCAGCATTTTGGGCCGTTGGGCACTCGGGCCTACGCCGTCGTGCCAGTGGTAGGTATCAGCGAAGCAGCCGCCGGGCCAGCGCAGGTTAGGCACTTTGATTTTCTTGAGCGCATCCACCACATCCATGCGGATGCGGCCTTTCTTGGGAACGTTCAAGCCAGGCTCCACCCAGAAACCGTCGTATATGCAGCGGCCTAGGTGCTCGGCAAATTGGCCCTGAATGTGTTTGCTGACGATGAGCTTCGGGTCGCCGGGCTGCACGGTCATAGCGACGGTTTGGGCCGTGGCCGGGCCAGCCAGCGCCAGCGCTAAGCCAGTGCTAAGGAAGGTGGAGAAACCCAATTTCCACTTGCGGCGGGAATTGGTGAACGGGTGGGATACGGAAAAAGAGAGCATAAAAAAGAGCACCAACAAGTTAAAACTCAGTGGTGCTCAAGATACCCATTTACAAACAACAAACAGCGCCGGCCGGCTCCTCCCCTGGGTTCCCACGCCCTTTCGAAGACCGGCCGGTTCCGTTTGTAATTTCTTTATGGTAGCAAGTCACCCGGTGAGCCAAAGGGTCAGCAGGCAGTTACTTGCCGACCCGATACCTGCTATCAGTTTTTAGGTTAGATGTATTGGTTGATAATGGCTTCCAGCCACTCCTGCTTGCCGCTGCGCATTACCGGCTCGCCCGATTTATGGGCAATGGTGCGCAGGTCTTCCAGGGTCAACTGGCCTTTCTCGAAAGCAGCGCCGTCGCCGGAATCAAACGAGGCATAGCGCTCCGTCCGGAACTTCTTGTAAGGCGACTTCTCCAGAATATCGTTGGCTACTACCAATGCGCGCGCGAAGGTGTCCATGCCGGCAATGTGGGCAATGAAGATATCTTCCAGGTCGGTGGAGTTACGGCGCGTTTTGGCGTCGAAGTTGATACCGCCGGGGCTGATGCCACCGTGCTCCAGAATGATGAGCATCGACTCAGTCAGCTCGTTCAGGTTGTTCGGGAACTGGTCGGTATCCCAGCCGTTCTGGTAGTCGCCGCGGTTGGCGTCGATGCTACCCAGCAGGTTGGCATCGGCGGCTACTTGCAACTCGTGCTGGAAAGTGTGGCCAGCCAGCGTGGCGTGGTTCACTTCCAAGTTCAGCATGAAGTCGTTTTCCAGGCCGTGTTCTTTCAGGAAGCCAATTACCGTAGCGGCGTCGAAGTCGTACTGGTGCTTGGTCGGCTCGGCTGGCTTCGGCTCAATGAAGAATTTGCCGGTGAAGCCTTGCTTGCGGGCGTAGTCGCGGGCCACGGTCAGGAACTGACCCAGGTGCGCCAACTCACGCTTCATGTTCGTATTGAGCAAGGTCATGTAGCCCTCACGGCCACCCCAGAAGGTGTAACCCTCACCACCCAGCGCAATAGTCGCGTCGATGGAGTTTTTCACTTGCGTACCCGCATAGGCTACCACCGAGAAATCGGGGTTGGTGCTGGCGCCGTTCATGTAGCGCGGGTTGGAAAACACGTTGGCCGTGCCCCACAGCAGCTTCACGCCGCTGTCCTGCTGGTGCTGCTTGAGGTATTCAACCACCGTGCTCAGGTTGCTTTCATACTCTTTCAGCGAACCACCTTCATCCACCAGGTCAATGTCGTGGAAGCAATAGTACGGCGTGCCGAGCTTGGTGAAGAACTCGAATGCAGCATCGGCCTTGTCCTTGGCACGACCCACAATTTCGTGGTGCGAATCCCAGGCAAACTGCTTGGTGCCGGGGCCGAATGGGTCGCCGCCGGTGCCAGTGAACGTGTGCCAATACGACACGGCGAAGCGCATGTGGTCCTGCATGGTTTTGCCGGCTACCACGCGGGTTGGGTCGTACCATTTGAATGCCAGCGGGTTGTCCGACTCGCGGCCTTCGTATTTAATAGGCTCGATGCCCGTGAAAAACTCCGTCTTAGAAAGCGTGTTGAGCGACATTCGATGGGGTGGTTTGGGTTGGAAGAATCTGGTTAGTAAGAGCTTGTTGCCAGCGGGCATACGTGCCCTGATATTGCTCTTGCAGCGCCGGAGTAGGTTCCAGCGTCAGGATGCGCTCCAGGCTGCCGAAAGCTTCGGCGGGGCTAGCATACACGCCGGCTCCAATGCCAGCCCCGCGGGCGGCACCCTGGGCGGCGTCGGTGTTGTAAAGTTCCAGCGTTACGTTACCGGAATTCACGAAAGCCTCGCGGAAAACCGGGCTCAGAAACATGTTGGCGTTGCCGGCCCGCACCGTTTGCATCGGTACGCCCATGCTGCGCATGATATCCATACCATAGTGCAGCGCAAACACAATCCCTTCCTGGGCGGCGCGCAGCACGTGGTTGCGCGAGTGGATATTGAAGCTCAGCCCGTGCAGTTCGGCTTCGGTGGGGCGGTTTTCCAGAATCCGCTCAGCGCCATTTCCAAAGGGCAGGAACAGCAGTCCGTCGGCACCAACCGGGGCCTGCGCCGCCAGCTGGTTCATGGTTTCGTAGGGCAGCTCGCCCACTATTTTGCGCAACCAGCTGTTCAGGATGCCGGTACCGTTTACGCACATCAACACCCCGTTGCGGGGCTGCTCAATGGTGCTGTTTACGTGTACAAAGGCATTCACCCGCGACTGAGGGTCGGAGGCTGGGGCATCGGTGATGCCGTACACCACGCCCGAGGTGCCAGCCGTAGCGGCTACTTCGCCGGGTTGCAGTACATTCAGCGAGAAGGCATTGTTGGGCTGGTCGCCGGCCCGGTAGCTGATGGGCGTCCCGGCATGCAAGCCTAGTTCCTGCGCCGCTTCTGGCGTGAGCTGGCCCTGCTCGGAGAAGGTGTCTACTACCTCAGGCAGCAACTCGCGGCTGATGCCGTAATAGGCCAGCAAATCATACGCAATACCCTGCTCCCGGAAGTTCCAGAACACGCCTTCCGACAAACCCGAAACTGTGGTTTGCATGCGCCCAGTCAGCTGGTAGGCAATGTAGTCGCCGGGCAGCTGTATCTTATGGATGCGGGCGTATAGGTCAGGCTCGTTTTCCTTCACCCACTTCAGTTTGGAAGCGGTGAAGTTACCCGGCGAGTTTAGGTAGTTATCAAGGCAATAGGTTTCGCCTAGCGCAGCAAATGCCTGGTTGCCAAACTCCACGGCGCGGCTGTCGCACCAGATAATGGCGGGGCGCAACACTTGGCCGGCCTTATCGAGCAGCACCAGCCCGTGCATTTGGTAGGTAATACCGATACCCGCCACTAAAGCTGGATCGAAGGCGTATTTCTGCTTGAGTAACTTAGTAGCATTCACTACTTCCTGCCACCACCGCTCGGGGCGTTGCTCGGCCCACCCGGCTACCTGCGCCGTAATTTCCATCTCGGTACTTGGCGACGTGACGCTGGCCACGCACTGGCCGGTATCCACGCTAAGCAGGGCCGCCTTTATCGAGGAGCTACCGATGTCGTAGCCAAGCAGGTATTTCATACGTCGGAAGGAGTCGAAGGATGGGAGGTAGATGGAATGCTGGGAGATGTGAACAAAAGAATGGCTACATTCGCTGACCAAGTAAAATTCAATTACTCGGCTATCTCTCAACTATCTGATTGATATCAGCAGAAAACTATCTATTGCCGTGTTATTGGCTGTTCAACTATCGAATATAGTGCAGAACTACATACTGCATTCATAAAAAAACAGGCAAATCAGCCCATAATCAAACAAAAACTATCGGCAACGTTACCGGAAACGCTACCGATAGGCAAACAACCTTTATTATTTCTGAAAAGAAAAATGGTACATTATACTTCCAATTCATGTATTTACTTAGAAGGATAATTCAGACGAGAGTTTGCTCCGCTTTCAAATAATCACATTTACAAAATGATTAAATGCACTAAGTGCCAGTTGGCCGACTCGGTTATGCGGGCCGGATTTGTACGGGGCCGCCAACGCTACCAGTGCAAAGCCTGCAACTTCCATTTCACCGACGAAAAGCCACTGGCCGTTCCAGAGCGTAAGCGCCGCCAGACCACCATCAGCGACGTGGCCAAGGCGCTGGGCGTAGCACCCTCTACTGTGTCGAGGGCGCTGAATGGGCATTCTGATATTAGTGCCACCACTCGGCAAGCCATTATAGAGGTAGCTCGCCAACTTGACTATCACCCAAACCTGTTGGCGCAAAGCTTGAAAAGCAGCGAAACCTATACTATAGGAGTGGTTATCCCGGATATCGAGCGGCCGTTTTTCGCTACAGCCATCAGTGGCATTCAGCAGGTAGCAGCCGAAGCAGGGTACCGGGTGATGATTTGCCAATCAAAAGAGTCGTACGCTACGGAGGTCAGCAATGTGCAGGCCCTGATTGCTAGCCGAGTGGATGGCCTACTCATCTGCCACTCCCGCGAAACCGAGAATTTCGACCACGTCAAGCCTCAGGCGTGCCGGGGCGTACCGGTAATCCATTTTGACAGGGTTAGCAACGAGGTGGATAGCGCCAAGGTAATTCTGGATGACTGGAACGGAGCCTTTCAAGTAACTGAGCACTTAATTGAGCAGGGCGCCCGGCGCATTGCCATCCTGGCCGGCCCCGAGTCGCTGCTGATTAGCCGCAACCGCCTGGCCGGCTACCTGAGCGCCATTCAGAAATACAAACTGCCGATCCTCGACGAGTTACGGGCGCACATCGACTTCCGAACCGAGTCGGCGGTGGCGGCCCTAGATGCTTGGCTGGCGCTGCCCAACCCGCCCGACGCCATTTTCGCCATCAATTACGTGAATGCCTTCGACCTACTGATTGCGCTGAAAGCCCGGCATATTCGGGTGCCCGAAGAGGTGGCTGTAGTGGGTTTTGGTGATGAGTTTATGGCCTCTATGATAGAGCCGGGGCTGACCACCGTGAACCTGCACCCATACCGGATAGGGCAGCAGGCAGCCCGCCTGTTTCTAGAGCAGATTCAGCAGAAGGAACAGTTTCAGCCTCGCACCTTCGTCATTACCGGCGACTTGGTGGTGCGCCAGTCTTCTCTGAAAGGCAAAGGCCCCGCTAGCTTCTTCAAGCTCAACATTTGAGGGGGTAGTAGCGCGCCGAACTGTCTTTATTAAAGTGTGTGACTCACTTGTTGTGCTGCCTAGTGTAGATAACTAGCTGCCAGCCAAAGAGAAGCCAACCGCACCAAAAAACTATGGTTTATGACTATATTATTTCTTACGAATCTGTCGGTCATCATCTGGTAAAAAGGTATCTTTCCAAACCCCAACTGCGTATTATTTAGGGTACCCTTTTTCTTCTACTATGCTTAACGCTGCTTCTCGGCTCTCTGCCCTTGCCCCGAACGCGCTGCTGCGCGTAGTACAGAACTTACGCGACGATATTACGGAGCGCCTCGGCAAATCGTCGGCGACGGTGGCTGAGTGGCGCGACCTGCTGTTGCTTGTTGACCCCGTGATACAAGAGCGGCCGGAGTGCGGCACCATCATCGTGCGCCGGGGCCGCGCCGCCCTCGACCGGATAGCCAGTGACTACCTGGTACCACCCCAAAACATTCTGCCCAAGCTCAGCAATCGGGCTTTAGTGCACGAAAACCCCATCGACTACGGCCTTTCCGACGAAGAATGGCTGGCTCTATGCCTCTAAGAAAAGCCAGGAGTTAGAAGCAGAAAAGCTAGAAGCATCCACCCGAACGTATTCGGCAGGATCTTCTAGCTTTTCTGCTTCTAACTCCTGCCTTCTTATTTATAAAACACTGCCGACACCCAATGATTCTGGGTGCGGTGGTTCTCGTAACGCAAGCCGTGTCGCTCGGCCGCTTCCCGAATCAAGGGCAGATCTTCTTCGTAGAAACCGGAGAATAGAATAGGGCAGTTGGGCTTCAGATATTGGCCGTAAGCGCCCATGTCTTCCAGCAACACATTGCGGTTGATGTTGGCCAGAATGATATCGAAAGACTCCTCCCCTTCCAAGGCCGTAATGTCGCCGAGACGAGCCTCCACCTTGTCCTGCACATTGTTTTCAAGGGCATTGTCGGCGGCGTTTTCGGCGGTCCAGGGTTCCACGTCCACGGCCAGCACGTAGCTTGCGCCCAGGTGCACGGCCATGATGGCTAGAATACCCGTGCCACAGCCCATATCCAGCACCCGCTTGCCTTGGTGGTCGATGTCGAGCTGATTGGTAATCATGAGGGCCGTGGTATCATGGTGGCCGGTGCCGAACGACATGCGCGGCATGATTACAATTTCGTATTCCAGGTCGGGGCGCGCCTCATGAAACGGAGCCCGCACCGATACTTTATCAGCAATAACCAGCGGCTCGAAGTTCTTTTCCCACTCGGCATTCCAGTTTTGGCGCGTAATCACGCGGTGCTCGTGGGTTAGCTCACCAATGCCTTCGTAGCGGCTCATAATTTCGGCTACGGCATCGGGCGCAAACTGGTCTTCATCGATGTAGGCGCAGAATCCTTCGTCGTTGTCTTCGAAGGTGTTGTAGCCCACTTCGGCCAGTTCAGCTACTAGTATATCAGCCAGTTCGCGTGGGGCCTGCACGCGCAGTTCAACAAAATCCATAAGTACGTGTCAGTAAAGGAGCAAAAAAAGCCGTTCCACATAACGGGTGTGGAACGGCAAAGGTCGGAGGAAAGCGCTAGAGTCCCGCTTACACCTATTGCTTTCGGCAGCCCGCAAAGGAGCGCACTTTGGTGTAGTGGATGCTGAAGTCGGCTAGGTTACGGTTGTCGGTTACGAACAGGGCGTAGTCGGCAAAGTCGCGGGCTTCGGTGAAGTACCAGAGGCCGGGCTTATCGGCAAACAATTTGTTGTCTTCCGCATACACTAGTACGTCGGCAAAGCCCTCTTCGGGTTCCACATACACCGTCCCAAAACAGTAACTCCGGCGGCGCGGGTCTCGCTCCAAATACACCGTTCCATAAATCCGGCACGGCTCCAAGGCAGCAGCTGGCGCGGTTGCAACGAACGGTACCCGGGGGGCAGGTACAGCAAACGGATTTAGCGCCAGCAAACCGGAAACAAGAAAGGCAGAGAGCATAGTTGGAGGTGAGATATAAGAGCTTAGAATCTGGAAACCGCCATGAGCAAAGAACCTGCCTAAGTGGTAGCTAAACCACCTTGGGCATTATCTAAGTTCTAAACTCCCCCTTCTCCGTTCTGAATTTAGAACGACTTGATGATATCGGTGAAGTCGCGCGACTTCAGGGACGCGCCACCGATGAGGCCGCCGTCTACGTCGGGTTGGCTGAACAGCTCGCGGGCGTTTTGGGCGTTGGCCGAGCCACCGTACAGGATGGTCGTATTCAAGGCGGCTTCGGCGTCGTAAGCTTGGGCAATCTGCTCCCGGATGTAGGCGTGCACCTCTTGCGCTTGGGCGCTGGTGGCCGTTTTACCGGTCCCGATGGCCCAGATGGGCTCGTAGGCAACTACCACTTGGTCGAATTCCTCGTTGGAGAGGTGAAACAGACCTTCTTTCAATTGCTGGCTGATGAACTTGAAAGTTTCGTCGGCTTCGCGGGTTTCCAGTGATTCGCCCACGCAGAAGATGGGTTTCAGGCCGGCGGCCAGGGCGGCTTTCAGCTTCTGGCTCAATAGCTCGTTGTCTTCGCGGAAATACTGGCGGCGCTCGGAGTGGCCCAGAATCACGTATTCACAACCTACCGATTGCAGCATCTTGGCCGATACTTCGCCGGTGTAGGCACCGCTTTCTTTTTGGCTGCAATTCTGCGCGCCCAAGTGGAAACGGCTGTTCTCGGGAAGCTGCTTGCCAATGGCGGCCAGAAACGGAAATGGCGGACAAATCACCACCTCAACATCGGAGCCGGTAATTTCATCCTGCACCATGTTGGTAATTTCAGACACCAAGGCGAGGCCGTCCTGGTAGGTGGTGTTCATTTTCCAGTTGCCGGCAACGAGGTTTTTACGCATGGAGTGCGGAGTTGAGGTGAAGAAGATAGGTGCGCAAGGTACGTCACAAATCAGACGTCCGCCATGCGCCGCCCCCAGCCTGAAGCCAGCACCACGCCGCCCAACGCCACTACCCCGGCTCCTATTAAGGCTGCCCAGCCCAACTCTGGATACGCGCCGCGCTGCGCCACCCAAATAGCCACCAGCGCCCAGGAGACCACCAACGGAAACACCATCTCGTGAAATTCGCGGCTCACCAGCAGCCCTAGCCCTACCACCACCGCCAGTAATAGCAGCGCCAGCAACACCGACACGTTGAGGGCCGGCTCCCAACCCAGCCGTTGCAGCCCGATAATACAGTTGATAACCGTGGCCACCGAAATCCAGCCCAGGTACAAGGCAAACGGCGCACTAGTCCAGCGCGGGGCAGCCCCGGCCAGCACCAGCCGCCGCGCCCGGCCGTAGGTAATTGCAAGCGCCCCCAAAATCACAAACATAGTTAGCAAGCTGAGCAACAGCCGCTCGTAGGCAAACAGCACCACCCACAGCGCGGTGGCTATGCTAGCCAGCGTTAAGGGCTGGGCTATGGCATCGGGCAGTGGGTTAGCGCGTTGCGTGGGCAGTAGCTGCCACACGGCATACACGGTCAGGGCCAGAAAAATCAGGCCCCAGATGGAGAAAGCATAGCCGGCCGGCGTGAGCAACGTGGGGTATTTGGCCGATACAGTACCCATGCTCTGCCCATTGAAGGGGAAGGCATTGGAGTAGTAATTCAACACAATATTACCGATAACCGATAGTGCTGCTAGCCAGCGCCAAACGCGGCTTTGTGAAGATGACAAAGCTGGAGTATCGGAATCAGGAGAATGGGTAAGCATGGTATCCATAGCTAGGCAGTAGGCAGAGTGAAAGAGCAAGTACGCATCTAACCGCAGGATGTTAAAGAAGTAGAGTGCTTATTTTCAAGCAAATAGTTCTGCTTACAAGCCCGCTATTTGAAATACTTCTAAACATTATTTGTAAGGATTCTAAATAATAAACTTTTCTGAGCGAATTTTGCAGCATCAACCTACTGCAAAACTCTATGTACGCTTTTGTTACTCGCCTGCTGCGGCAGCCGTTTACTGCTCTGCTCTTTTTACTTCTTGTTGCGGCTACTGTGCCAGCGTATGCCCAGCGCGGCATTGTGCAGGGCCACATCACCACGCCCAATGGGCAGCCGGCCGTGGGCGTTTCGGTAGGCGTGCAAGGCACCACCCGGGGCGCTACTACCAACAATACCGGCGACTACCGCATTACGGGGCTGAACCCAGGCACATACGCCCTGGGCGTACGCCTGCTGGGGTATAGCACTCAGGAGCGGCCCGTGCAAGTGGAAGCCGGCCAAACCAGCACCCAGGATTTTCAACTGGTGGCCAGCACCGAGCAGCTAAATGAAGTGGTAGTGCAAGGTGCCCAGACAAACAAGTTTGTGCGCAAAGAATCGGAATATGTGGGCAAGATGCCGCTCAAGAACCTAGAAAACCCACAAGTATATGCCACGGTGGGCAAGGAGCTCCTGACCGAGCAGTTGGTATTCACGGTAGACGACGCCACCCGCAACGTGCCGGGCCTCCAGAAAATGTGGGATGCCACCGGCCGCGGCGGCGACGGTGGGGCTTTCTATGCTTCGCGGGGCTTCGTGCTGTCGAGCCAGTTGCGTAACGGCGTGGCCGGCAACATAACCAGCGACATTGATGCGGTGAACCTGGAGAAGCTGGAAGTGATTAAAGGCCCCTCCGCTACCCTATTTGGTAGTTCTCTAACGTCGTATGGTGGTTTGCTAAACCGCGTAACCAAGAAGCCTCTCGACACCTTTCAGGGCGAAGCCACAGTGGCCGCTGGCAGCTACGGCTTTCACCGTGTGAGTGCCGATGTAAACCTGGTAGACATTAACACGCCCACCAGTGAGCCCAAAACCCTAGCCTTCCGCCTGAACACGGCTTACACTTACGAAGACAACTTCCAAAGTGCGGGCTACACCGGTTTCAATAAGAACCTGGCCGTGGCTCCCAGCCTGCAATGGCGCCCCAACGAGCGGCTGACCGTCAACGTTGATGCCGAAATCTACAAAGGCTCAGGCGTAGGTAAGCAGCTTATCTTCTTCTACTTCCCGTCGTCAGCACTGGGCTTCGACCGGGCCGATAAGGCGCCGTTGGACTACCGCCAGTCGTACATGGGGCCGGGCTTGGTCCAGGACTCGCGCAGCACCAACCTGTTCGGGCAGGTGCAGTACCGGATTTCGCCCAACT
Organism: Hymenobacter norwichensis DSM 15439; assembly: GCF_000420705.1. Taxonomy (GTDB): domain Bacteria; phylum Bacteroidota; class Bacteroidia; order Cytophagales; family Hymenobacteraceae; genus Hymenobacter; species Hymenobacter norwichensis. Next base: position 540,256 of record NZ_ATVL01000010.1, on the reverse strand, counting down.
TCACCTCCACCACCTTACTGACCTCCAGCCACAGCTTCTCCAACGGTGCCGGCCCCTACTTCTACCTGAACCCGGCTGCTACTGCTGGTGGAGCGGTAACCCTGTCGCGCGCCGACCAATCAACCCAGAACAGCCAGCGGCAGATCTGGGAGGCGCAACAACTGTTCAACGGCGACTTCAACATAGGCAATCTGCGCAACCGTGTGGTGCTGGGCCTGGACTTCCTGCGGATTGATGCGGACGTGAACTTCCTGGGCGGCAACTTCGATGCAGTGCCCGTGGTGAACGTGCCGGGCTACAACTACCGTACTTTCAATGGTACGACTCTGGCGGCTCTTTACGCTACCACGCCACCGCCGCACTACTTGGTAACCACCAAGTCGAACACCTACAGCGCCTTCATTTCGGATGTGCTGAACCTGACCGACAACCTGAGCGTGCTGGCCGCCTTGCGCCTCGACCACTTCGACAACAAAGGCGGTATTTCTTACAGCCCCAACATGGCGTACTCGCAGACGTCGTTGTCGCCCAAATTCGGGCTGGTATATCAGCCAGTGAAAGACCGGGTGGCTTTGTTTGCCAACTACCAGAACAGCTTCAAGAACCCCACCGATGGCACGTACATCGACGTGAACCGCCAGCCTCGGACTTCAAAAATCGAGCAAGCCAACCAGTGGGAAGGCGGCGTGAAGCTTGACGCGGCCGATGGCCGGGTAAGTGCTACAGTAAGCTACTACGACATTCAAGTGCAGGACCTGTTGCGCTCTACGCCGATACCGGAAAGCACTACGGGGGCCAACGACGGTATTCCGAACGCGCAAACCCAGAACGGCACGCAGCTAAGCCGCGGCGTGGAATTGAACCTGACGGCTAACCCTGTAACGGGCCTAAACCTAGTGGCTGGCTTTGCCTACAACCACTCAGAGTGGAAGAATTCCAATGAATTTGAAAACGGCCGTCGGCCGAACACGGCTTCTTCGCCTTACCTGGCCAACGCTTGGGTGAGCTACCGCCAGCCGACGGGCACTTTGAGCGGCCTGGGCGCCGGCTTCGGTGGCAACTACGCCAGCGACAACCGCGTGCAGAACACAACCCTCACCGTATTTACTCTGCCTAGCTACACGGTGCTCAACGCCAGCGTATTCTACGACCAGCCTAAGTACCGCCTCTCGGCCAAAGTAGACAACCTCACCGACCAGAAATACTGGGTAGGCTACACCACCATGAGCCCGCAAAAGTTGCGCAGCATCATTGGCAGTGTGAGCTACAAGTTCTAACACCTTTATGTAGGTGAGCCAGAAGTCTGTGGCGGAGCGGTGAACGGCTTGCCACGGACTTTTGGTTTACTGGATTAACCGCGTGTCCTCGCTCAACTTCTTTCCCTATGACTTTCAAACAAGCCGTCGGCAAAGTGCACCTCTGGCTCGGGCTGGCTTCCGGGCTGGTGGTGTTTATTGTGAGTGTTACGGGTGCTATTTTCACCTTTCAGGATGATATCCGGGACCTGACCGAACCGTGGCGCAAGGTGGAAGCGCAGGCCACCGCGCCGGTGCTACCCTCCCGCTTGCAAGCCGCCGCGCTGGCTTCCCACCCAGGCGTGGGCGCCGAAACCTCCTGGGTGACCTACTTTGCCCCCGACCGTTCGGCTACCGTGTTTTTCATTGATAAGGCTGGCCTGCCCATTCAGGTGTACCTAAACCCGTACACAGGCCAAGTATTGAAAGAGCAGAACCTACGCACGCACTTCTTCACCATCATCCAGGAAATCCACATGCATCTGCTGCTGCCCGAGTCAGTGGCAAAATGGGTGGTGGGCATCAGCATTTCCATCTTCGTGGTGATGATGATTACCGGCCTAGTGCTGTGGTGGCCGAAACGTAAGCAGGAGCGCAAGCAACGCTTCACTATCAAGTGGGGAGCCCGCTGGCGCCGCGTCAACTACGATTTGCACAATGTGCTGGGCTTCTACGCGGCCAGTATTGGGCTGGTGCTGGCGCTATCGGGCTTGTTCATGATTTACCCTTGGATGCTGAAGTCGATTGTGTACGTGGTGGATGGCGGCAAGCCGGCGCCGCAGGAACTCATGGAAACCAAGCTCGACACGCTGCAAACCGTAACGGCCGCCACCCAGCCCCTCCCCGACATCGTGTACCGCAACGTGCGCCGCCTGTCGCCTGCCAACGAAATGGTGCTGATCGGCCCCAGCGGCACGGGCAAAGACCCCGCCTATTGCTGGACCTACCAGAAGGCGCTGCACTACTACCACCGCGACGAATACGCCTTCCACCCCGTTTCGGGCCAGTTGTTGGAAACTCGTTTTCACGCCACCAAAAGCACCGGCACCAAGTTCTCCGACATGAACTACGACCTGCACACCGGCCAGATTTTGGGCTTCGGCGGCAAGATTGTGGCCTTCCTGGGTAGCTTAATTTCAGCCAGCTTGCCGGTCACCGGCACCATCATCTGGTGGGGCCGCCGCAACAAAACCAAGCGTCCGAAACGAGTTGTAGCGGCGCAGGCAGTCACCGCTTAACGTGTGCACTAAACACCAAAAACAAACGGCCTGACTACACGAGTAGTCAGGCCGTTTGTTTTTGGTCGTAGGTCAAGCTACAGCTTCTCCGCCAGGAAACGTGCCGTATGGTTGGTGTCTTTGAGCTTCACCATATCCTCGGGGGTACCTTCGAACAGCAGGTGGCCGCCGTTGATGCCGCCTTCCGGACCAAGGTCAATCACCCAGTCGGCGCACTTGATGATATCCATATTGTGCTCGATGATGAGCACCGAGTTGCCTTGCTCCACCAGCGCGTTCAGGGCCGTCATCAGCTTATTGATATCGTGGAAGTGCAGACCGGTGCTGGGCTCATCGAAGATGAACAGAATCTTGTCGTTTTGCAGCGTATTGCCTTTGGTCAGGAATGAGGCCAGCTTCACGCGCTGGGCTTCCCCGCCGCTGAGCGTATTCGCCGACTGGCCCAACCGGATGTAGCCCAGCCCTACGTCTTCGAGCGGCTTGAGGCGCTCCGCTATTTTAGACTGGTCTTTGAAGAAGACGATGCTATCCTCGATGGTCATTTCCAGCACCTCGTTGATGGCCTTGTCCTGGAACTTCACGTCCAGAATATCCTGCTTGAACTTACGGCCCTCACAGGCTTCGCAGGTCAGGTAGATATCGGCCATGAACTGCATTTCAATCTTCACCTGGCCTTCGCCCTGGCACACCTCGCAACGCCCCCCATCAATGTTGAACGAGAAGTGCGACGGTTTGAAGCCGCGGGCTTTGGCCAATGGCTGATCAGCAAATAGGCTCCGGATGGCGTCGTAGGCTTTCACGTAGGTCACCGGGTTGGAGCGGCTGCTCTTGCCGATGGGGTTCTGATCCACGAATTCCACGTGCGTCACCTGCCCGTTCACGCCCGTCAGCCGGTCGAACTTGCCCGATGCCTCGCCCGCGCCGCCACCGAGTTGCTTAAGCAGCGCCGGCGCCAGTATCCGCCGAATCAGGGTGGATTTGCCGGAACCCGACACGCCCGTTACCACCGTCATTACGTTCAGCGGAAACTTCACCGATACGTTTTTGAGGTTGTTTTCGCGGGCGCCAGTTAGCTCCAGCGCATTGCGCCAGGGGCGGCGCGTGGTGGGCACGGCCACTTCGCGCCGCCCGCTCAGGTAGTCGCCGGTGTAGGTGTTGGTGTCTTGTAGCAGCTCGTCGTAGGTGCCTTGGAACATCAAGTTGCCGCCGCCGCTACCGGCTTCCGGTCCGATGTCCAGAATCTGGTCGGCTACTTCCATCATCTTTTCCTCGTGCTCCACCACAATTACGGTGTTGCCGAGCTGCTGCAAGGAGCGCAACACACCAATCAGCTGCTCGGCGTCCTTGGGGTGCAGGCCAATGCTAGGCTCATCGAGAATGTACATAGAGCCCACCAGCGCCGAACCCAACGAGGTAGCCAACGAAATCCGCTGGCTTTCCCCGCCCGAAAGCGTGCTGCTCAGCCGGTTCAGCGTGAGGTAGCCCAGGCCCACCCGGTTCAGGTATTCCAGCCGGTTGGTGATTTCCGTAACCAACCGCTCGGCCACCTTGGCGTCGTGCTGGTCGAGGTCCATGTTCTGGAAGAACTCCAGCGCCCGGCTTACCGGCAGCAATACCAAGTCGGTAATACTCTGGCCGCTGATTTTCACGTATTGGGCGTCTTTGCGCAGGCGGGTGCCGCGGCAGTCGGGGCAGGTGGTGCGGCCCCGGTAGCGGCTTTGCAGCACGCGGTACTGGATTTTGTGCGTTTGGGTGGCTACCCACTTGAAGTAGTCGTCGAGGCCGTCGAAGTATTTGTTGCCTTTCCAGAGCAAGGTACGCTCGGCTTCACTCAGCTCGTTGTAGGGCCGGTGAATTGGGAAGTCGAAGCGGATGCCGTTCTTGAGCAGCGGTTTCAGCCACTCGCTCTGCTTGTCGGTGCGCCAGGGGGCAATGGCGCCCTCGTACACCGTCATGCTCTTGTCAGGAATCACCAGGTCCTCATCAATACCCAGCACCGACCCGAACCCTTCGCAGGTCTGGCAGGCGCCGTAGGGGTTGTTGAAGGAGAAGAAGTTCACGCTGGGCTCCTCGAACACCACACCGTCTAGCTCGAACCGGTCGGAAAAGGTGCGAGTTTCGTCGTCCATACGCGCAATGCAAGTCCCGTGGCCCTCGAAAAACGCGGTCTGCACCGAGTCGGCGAGGCGGAACATGAGGTCCTCGTCGCCGGGGTGAATCACGGCGCGGTCTATCATCACGAATACGTCGCCTTGCACTTCGGGCTGGCCCTCGGCAATCAGCTCTTCAATGAAAGCCGTTGCCTCGTTTACTACTACCCGGCTGTAGCCTTTTTGGAGCAGCAGATCCAATTCCTTGCTCATCGGGCGGCCATCGTCGGAGCGCAGCAGTGGGGCCAGCAGCATCACGCGGGTATCACCGGGCAGCTGCATGAGGTAGTCCACCACGTCGGCCACGTTGTCTTTGCGCACCTGCTCGCCGCTCACCGGCGAATACGTGCGGCCCACCCGCGCAAACAGCAGCTTTAGGTAGTCGTAGATTTCGGTGCTGGTGCCAACGGTGGAGCGGTTGTTCTTGATGCTCACCTTCTGCTCGATGGCAATGGCTGGCGAGATACCCCGGATATAGTCCACGTCGGGCTTGTCCATGCGGCCCAGGAACTGGCGGGCGTAACTGCTGAGGCTTTCCACGTACATCCGCTGCCCCTCAGCGTACAGCGTGTCAAACGCCAACGACGACTTGCCCGAGCCCGACAGGCCCGTAACAACGATGAATTTATTGCGCGGCAGCGCGACACTAAGGTTCTTAAGGTTGTGGACCCGGGCGTTTTTGATCAAGATAAACTCACGCGGATCGAGTTGGTCAATTGGGTCGGCCGCCGGAGCGGTCATTTGCAAAGCGGAATTGTCGGCCATAGGTCGGTAAACAACGACGGCCGGGGGTTTGGTTTCCGGCAGCTATAGTTTGAGCCAGCAAAGGTAGCGCGGAGGTAGTTGCATCTGGTGTCTACGCATAACTACCTTCTATCAATTGGTGCTGCCTTCATGTACAAGTCTATAGTTTAACAAGGCTTACCCAGAGCTATCCACTTACGCCTGTAAGTGGAATATAATACACTCCCCATCTATCAAATCGTAATCAGAATGACGCTGAAAATATCAGCTTAGCTTTTTATAAATATCGAATTATAGTTAAACTTTGCTTATACGTTCTACTTTGCACTTTGATAGCAGAGCGTTAATCATACAACAGCAACTTTAATGCTGTATTTCGAGCAGTTAATTTTCGCTAAGAACACCTAGTAATTACAATGAATATTGTTTTTTGTATAAACAGATTAGGATTGGAGGGATTGGGTGCAACAGTCACTTCCTTAATTAGGAACTGCTCTGATACGTCGATGATTAAGCTGTGTTTTTTCTGTTCAAATATTACGTTATTAGACAAAAAAAATATCAAACTACTCCTAACTAAAGAATCATTCAGAGGCAAAACTGAGTTTATTGATCTGAATATTGAAAAGCAATTTGGCCATTTAGCTTCTCTACATGGAGACTGGACTGCCTATGGAAGATTATTGATTCCCGAAATTATCAAAGATGAATTTGCCCTATACCTTGATGCGGATCTAGTAATAGAATTAGACATCTTAAGTTTACCTATGACTAAAGGGAAAAATATTATATCAGCTGTGCACGAAGGGCCAGTTCAGCAGGCACTCGACAATCAACTATTCATAGAAAAGCTCAATTGGGAACCGCTGACACCCTATTTCAACTCAGGCGTACTACTTTTCAACAATGAGCAATGGAGAGAGACGAAAGCCAGCACAAAAATCAAAGAAATAGCCGAAGCTTATCCAGCCCATCTTATATCTCACGATCAAACTCTACTAAACGCTTTATGCTTAGGTAATTTCAACCAACTACCTAAGGAATTTAACACTTCATGGCCTCCAGACAAAAAAACATCAAGTAATTACAACCAGCGCATTATTCATTTCATAGGCTCGCCTAAGCCTTGGGATATATCTGGCAAATTAATTCACAATAATTATACTATTTGGGCACAATACAACACTTCATTCTGGAACAACAATTATGGAAAAATTACTACAGAAAAGTTAGTTAGAACATGGCGAATAAGAAATAGCATCTTTAAAAATATTAAGCACAAGCTATTTAATTAGTTGCAATAAGGTAATATCGCTTTATTTCAGTAAAGTTGGCGTTAGCACCCGCGTCCAGATTTCGTAGCCGGTGCGGGTCATGTGCAAGCCGTCTTCCCGGTATAGCTCAGGGTGGGGCTTGCCATCAGGGCCAAGTAGAGGCGTTGCCACATCCACAAAGCGTAGCTGTTTGGGGTGAGCCTGAATATACTTCTGAATTAGTTTGTTGGCTTCCTGCATCTTTGGGTAGAGAGCCCACCGGGCTATACTGGGCTTGATGGCCAGAAACACCAACTGCGTACGAGGCAATTTGCGGCGCATCAGCTCTGCAAACACCTGAAACGATTGATATACCTCCTGCGGCGTGGCTCCGGCTCCGATATCGTTGTCGCCCTCATAGAGTACCACCTGGCGGGGCTTATAGGCAACTACTAGCTTATCGAAAAGCTGAATTGCATCAGGAAAACGGGAGCCGCCAAAACCCCGGTTGACTACTGGCCGTCCCGGAAAGTCGGTAGCCAGCGTTTGCCACATGCGCACTGAGGAACTGCCGTAGAATAGAATGGGAGCTTTTGGCGGCTTATTGAGGCTATCCTCCCGAGCAAAGTCTCGCAATTCCATTGCCCATTGGCCTGAAGTTGGTTTATTGGCTGTCTGAGCAAAACTGGCTACGGTAGATACAACCAGCATCAGGCAAGCAAGGATGCGGAACAGAAGGATACGCTTACGCATGCTAGTAGGTGAAAACAAAGGAAAATAGATGAACATTAAAAGCGCCTGTAAATAGGTAGCCCAATTAGCAAGCTACATACTACTGCTTTACTAGGGCCTACGTGCATTTTAAAGTTACGCGGAAAATGAAGCTCGGAATGTGGCACCTAGCTACAGGTATTGCGGAAATCCGTTATCGGTGAATTGAACGTTAGCTATCTATTATAAAAATACTCAGTCCTTTACTGAAGTAATTTTAGTAATTTTCACCCCCGTTAGCGCTTCAAAAGCCCATATAGGCGTTTTATATTTCATTTTATGAAGAAAACTTTATACGCTTTCTTTCTATTCTGGCTTCTCTTAATAGCCACTATTAGTACGGCTGCTGATTCTCCTATTCTTAATGGACAATGGCGAGGCCCCTTGAAAGTACCCGGCGGCACTTTAGAGCTTATTATTACTATCGTACCGCTCACCAATGGAGGCTATTATGCCGCCCTTGATGTGCCACAGCAGCGTATCTACCGCATGCCGGTGGAAGTGACGCTAAAAGGCAGCGACCTTACCTTACAAATCGAGCAGGCGGGGAGCAGTTTTGTGGGTAAAGTGACAAGCAACGGCGCCATTCTAAGCGGCAACTGGAAACAGCCAGGGCTGTCGGGGCCGTTGCAAATGCAGCGTGCCACTTCAGCGGCTACGGCGGCCGGAAAAGTTCGCCTCACCCCACCCTACCGCGAAGACGACATTAATTTCACCAACCCCTTCTCTAAGCTACGGATGGCAGGTACCTTAACCGTACCCGCTGGTACAGGACCGTTTCCGGCCGTAGTGCTCGTTTCGGATTCTGGCCCGCAGGACCGTGACTCTGGCGAACAGGAATACCGCATGTTCAGCATTTTAGCCGACTATCTTACTCGCCGGGGCGTGGCGGTACTGCGCTTCGACGACCGAGGCGTGGGTAAGTCGCAAGGCAGCTACTTTAATACCACTACCATGGATGTGGTAAGTGATGCACAAGCAGCTATGAGCTTTCTACGGAGCCGTGACATGATTAATCCTGAGCAAATTGGCATTATAGGCCACGGCGAAGGAGCCAACGTAGCCCTGCTGGCGGCCGCCGATGCGAGTCCGGCCAAACCGGCTTTTATAGTATCAATGGGGGGCTACGGACTACCGGGCCGGCACGTACTTGTGCAGCAGCAATTGGAAATCATGCGCCTTATTGGGGCTAGTCCTGCGCAAGTGAAAGCAGCTTTGGCATTGCACGTCGAAATGATTGATATCATTCGGCAGACGCCTAACGATGCACAGGCACGCGGCAAGGTGGCAGGCACGCTACGCAACAGTAATACTGACCTCGACCCACACATGGCCCGCGCCCGCGCCATCCAGCTTACGTCGCCTTGGTCGCGCTATTTTATCGACTTTGAGCCGGCCCGCCAGTTGGGAGCAGTGAAGTGCCCAGTGTTGGCTATCAATGGCACCAACGATTTGCAAGTGGAAGCTAATGGCAACTTAAGCATGCTACGCCGAGGCCTGCGCAATAGCCGAGATGTTAAAACCAAGAAATTATTGGGAGTTAACCATTGGTTGCAGCCCAAACGCGAAGAGTGGGCCATTGTAAACGGAGAGCAGCAGCCTACCTTTTCACCAGTAGCCCTAGAAACCATCCGCGAATGGATTGCCGCCCGTACCACGCTACCTAGCCCAGTTCCTGTAGCAGAAAAACGTAAGGAACCAGCTAAAGCCAGCAAAGTAAGCCGCAGTAGCAGTTCTGCTGCCCCACGTGCTAGCCGCTAATCACATCGATCAGGCGTACTTCATAGTATCTATTCCTTTAAATCAACTAGCGCGTAGTCGGAGCCTCTGTTCTCAACCACACGCTAGTTGGTTTAAAGGAGTAAGCAACTGCCATAGACAGCATTTTAAATCAAAGAACACAGAAAAGGTTGGCTACTGTGATTAGGCAAACAAAAGTTATGAGCACAGTTATCCACATTAATGTGGATAACTGTGCTCATAATCAGTCCTAGACAGTCCAATCAGGTTGCTAAACTACTTGGAGCCCCTGAAGCCGTTAATTCATTGCAAATGCAATTATTTGTCGGCAGGCTCGGGAGTTAGGTCTAGTTTCCGCAGCTTATCAGCGCGCCACGCGGTAACGGCCACCACCAGAATAGTCATAGTGCCACCAAATACCACCGACTGGACAGTGCCGAGCCACTTTGCCATTGCGCCCGACTCAAAGGCCCCTATTTCGTTGGATGACCCAATAAAGATGTTGTTAACTGCTGATACCCGGCCTTTCATATACTCTGGGGTGTACGTGTGGATAAGCGTGGAACGGACGATAACCGACACCGAATCGAAAACACCAGTCATAAACAGTAGAAACAACGACAGCACGAAGCTGCTCGACAGCGCGAACAGAATAGTAGCCACTCCGAAGCCAGCTACGGCCCACAGCAACTTACGGCCCGCGTATCGCCGGAGCGGAAAATAAGTTAGGAAGGTGGCCATCAGGACGGATCCTACTGCTGGTGCGGCCTCCAGTGGCCCCAGCCCCTCCACTCCTACTTTCAATACCTCCACCGCAAAAACGGGCAGCATAGCCACGGCCCCACCAAAAAGCACCGCAAACATATCCAGCGATAATGCTGCTAGAACCAACTGGTTGCTGAATATAAACCGAAGTCCTTCCCAGATATTTTGACTGATACTGCCTCTCTCACCCTGTACCTCCGGCAAAGGCCTCGATTCAATAGCTATAAACTGTAACAAACCCAACCCAAGCAAAACGGTAGCTACCGTATAGGAATTAGCCACTCCTACATGCTTCACGAGGTAGGCCCCGATAACAGGCCCAACAACCGACGCCGCTTGATAGGTGGTACTGTTCCAGGTTACTGCATTGTCGAGATAATCACGCGTGGGCAGCAGTTGCGGCATGAAGGAGAACTGAGCAGGCCCGAGAAACCCGCGGGCAATACCACTAACGAATATCACCGCGTACAGCGGCAATGTATACAACGAGTCTTTCGCCAGCAGCGCCAGCCCTAGTGGTGAGGAAAACCCCCATAATACAGCCGCGCACAGCAGCAGCACCGTTACGGCCGACACGATAATATTCTTGCGGCGTACCGAATCCGCAACGTGGCCCGCGTAGAGCGACACTCCAATACTAGGTATGGCTTCTGCTAGCCCAATAAAGCCTAGTGCCAGCGGGTCATTCGTGAGTCGATAGATTTGCCAGCTCACCACCAAGCCTTGCACCCGAGTGGCAAGCGTCAAACAAACTCGGGCCGAGATATAGCGCCGAAAATCGGGCAGGCGCAAAGCGGCGTAAGGGTCATGGCGCCCTGCGCCAGGGGTAGTAGGCATAACGGCAGGAATGCGCGAACGAAGAGAAAGCGCCAAAGGTAGGTCCACCTATTCGAACACCATACTGCCGAGTCGCAAATCATAATTAGCGTGCTACTATATATCAAGCTTTAACCAGCGCCCTACGCAGGGTTCAATCATACAAGCATTACGGCTAAAAAAAGGCCTGCTCGCCGCACAGTGCGCTAGTATGGCTTATATAGCCGAAAGTCAAAGCAAGTACCTGAATTTTGTGGTACTAGCCATGGGCACTGAAACCGTAATTTTTTAAGCCATAGTATCAACAGCTTACCAGAAAAGCAGAGCTTTTTGCAACACAATATCCCTCATTGACAATACTATATACAAAAGTTTCCTAATGCTGAAAAATATTTTCACTTCAGACCTTTCAGGCATTGTGTTTGCCCCGGCAGTTCTCTACATTTGAAAACAGGAGAAATCTTCATCCTGCGCTCATTAATTAAAATTCACCGGCAGCTGCACAATATGGTTTAAAGCTCTACGTTCCCTTATTCGTAGCTTTTATGGAAACCCTGCAGCCGAGCGACTCCGCTCTGATTTCACTTTATATTGCCGGCAAAGAAGAAGCCTTCGCGCAGTTGCTCGAACGTCATAAAGCCCGTGTCTTCACCACTATCATGTTGATTGTGCGTGACGAAGACGTGGCCGACGACTTGTTGCAGGATACTTTCATCAAGGCTATTCACACCATGAAGAGTGGCCGTTACAACGAAGAGGGAAAATTCTCTTCTTGGATCTGCCGCATTGCCCACAATCTGGCCATTGATTTTTTCCGTCGCGAGAAGCGCAGTCCGCTGCTCAACCTTGACACGACGAGCCATACGTTCAACTCTCTCTCGCATGCCGAGGAAGGGGTGGAATCGGCTCTGACCCGGGAAGAAACCTATACCCAGCTTCGTGAATTGATTCAGGACCTACCTGCGGCCCAAAAGGAAGTGCTTATTATGCGTCATTATGGCGACATGAGCTTCCAGGAAATTGCCGACGCGACGGGGGTTAGCATCAATACTGCGCTGGGGAGGATGCGTTATGCGCTAATCAACCTTCGGAAGAAGATGGCCGTACAACCAATTCCCTATGATCAAAACCTTACCCAACGAGAACCTGCTCCGGTACGTGTACAACGAATTGCCAGCTGAAGAGCAGCAGGAAGTAGAACAAGCTTTGGTGCACGACCCCGAGTTGGCCACCGCTTGCGCCGATTTGCTATTGGCTCAGCGCAGTCTAGACGCACTAGCATGTGGCCCCAGCAAACGGAGCACCGACGCTATTCTGCAATATTCGCGCACGTTCCTGCGCTCGGCTTAGGGAAACAGCTTATATCATTCTGCCAGCCTACGGCAAAGCTTACCATCTGGTAACTTTGTCGTAGGCTGGCTTTTTCTGTTGTTTGCCGTATTGCGCTGCTGGCCGCTACTTGCGGCGGCTATTCCGCTACTGTGTTACCTAGTTTCTCTTATGCGCATCACCGAGCGTTTCCGTCATTTTCTCGACTATTTCACTACCAACTTTCCACAGCCCGAAACGGAGCTGCACTACGCCAATCCGTACGAGCTAATTGTGGCGGTAGTGCTAAGCGCGCAGTGCACCGACAAACGGGTGAATATGGTGATGCCAGCTCTAATCGAGCAGTTCCCAACGCCGGCCCACCTAGCGGCAGCTACCGCTGAAGATGTTTTCCCATTCATCCGCAGCATTTCATACCCCAACAACAAAGCCAAGCATTTGGCTGGGCTAGGCCGTATGCTGACCGAGAACTTCGGCGGCGAAGTGCCCAGCAGCATTGAAGAATTACAGCAACTGCCGGGAGTGGGTCGCAAAACTGCCAACGTAGTGGTGTCGGTTATCTACAACCAGCCCGCCATGGCCGTCGACACACACGTTTTTCGGGTGTCGCACCGGCTGGGGCTAGTACCGCGCACTGCTACTACTCCACTTGCCGTTGAAAAAGCACTTGTGAAGTACATCCCGGAAGAGTTGATTCCGAAGGCACACCATTGGCTGATTTTGCACGGCCGTTATATTTGCGTTGCTCGTCAACCCAAATGCAGCATATGCCCACTAAGTAGCTGGTGCAAATACTACGAACAGAATGAATTGGCAGTGGCAAAGGCTGGTAGAATATCAACATTTCCTGCTGAATCTAAGCAAAATACGGATCCACTTAGTACAACGTAGTACATAAGTAGTTCTTGGCAGTACATCATCCAGCTGCTTTCTCCAAAACATCTTGCACAACCCCAGCCAACTGCTGTCGATTGAAAGAAGCGTTGGCTACTTTGCGTCCGAATTCACCAGCCATTTTCATCATTGCAGGGTTTGCGAACAGATTGCCAAGTAGAGCCGATAAACCCTTGGCATCAGTAGCAGGCGAGTACCAGCCACAGCCATTAGTTTCCACCAAATCCCGTGTCCAGCCGGAATTAGTAACTATCACAGGGGTACCTACTGCTAGACTGTCGTATAGCTTGGCTGGCGAGTTGGCGTCTAGTATTGGCAGCCCCAGGAATGATACCACCGATACATCAGCCAGCCGAAACCAGGTAAATACAACATGGCGCGGTTGCGGTGGTACCACCCGAATGAATGCGTAGCGGGCAGCGGCCTGCCGTAACAGTTCCTCGTCGAATCCATGCCCCATAAAAAGCCACGTCACATCCGGGCAGGTGGGGGCTAACTGCACGGCGGCGTCCACCAGCAATTGCACATTGTTGGCGCGGCCGAAAGTACCAGCGTACAGCACCACCCGCTGACCTTGTAGCTGCAAGGCCAGCCGCAAAGCCGCTGCTGCTTCATCGGTAGCACGAGCAGCTAACTCCAGGTCGGTACCATTGAGAACCGTGGTGAGCTTATCTGCGGGTACCCCAAGTTCACGCACGTAGCTCGTCATATCGGGCGAGAGAGGCAAAATGTGGCGCGCCGATTGATAGAGGCTTTTTTCCAATGCAAATAGCCTACGCTGTGCCCACTGATTTGGCACCGCGCCCATGGCAATGGGAAAAGATGGCCACAAATCCTGTACTTCAAACACCCACTGCACCTGGCGCCAGCGTGCTACCTGGGCAGCGGCCCAGGCCGCCGTCAGGGGCGTACTAATACCCCAGATAACATCAGGTTTATCGATCCGTAGCCCTTCTCGCACAGCATATGCCGCGTATTGCCCAAAGGCCACACCGCGCCGCAACACTCCCATCTGGTTCTGGTAAGGCACCTGAGCTGCCCGTAATTCCACCCCCTCTGGTACCCAAGGAAATTCCTCCGTGAGTCGTTGCTTCTCCCAAGTACGCGTAGTAATGAGCGTAACGCGGTGCGTACGGGCAATATGCGCCAACAGCGTATAGTGCCTACTAGTAGCCGCACAGTCGGGGTTGGTGTGATACTGACTGAAAACGGCAATGTGCACGCTGTAACGTTTATGAATTACTAAATATCAGAACGTTGGCTGCTGCCCATCCTAAATTCAAGGTAAACTTTCTACTTCTCGGCGCGGCGTGGCTTGGGACGGTAGCGCGAGTCGGTGAGAATGTGCTGGGCGTTTTTGTCGGCCATAAGTTGAGCCAGCGTTACGTTGGGGTGGGTGCTCATATACTTGCGCACAATTTGCCAGCCCACCCACGCTCCTACCCTACCGGGGCAAGTCTTATCGATTTCCGGGATGTTGGGCCGCTCGCCTACGTATTTCTGGATGGTGAACGGCGCTGTATTGTAGATGAGCTTCTTTTCCAGAAAGTGCGCCCAAATCTTCCCTTCGTTGAAGTTAATACCAGCCAGTTCTTTGTTGGTGTACCCAATCAGCAACGAATCAGGCGTGCAGGGCAGTACCCGCTCGGCAAAGTAGAGCGACTTGCCGAACTGTACCATGTCGGCTAGCATGGTTTGGTTGGTCAATTCCTTTTTGTTGTACTTGCTGCTGATAGCTAGCGCGGCAGTAGGCAGCACGTACTCGGGCTGGTAGCGGCGCAGAATGTAGTCGGGCACATTGGGCCGGTACTTGGCGTTGGGTCCCACAAAGAAGTCTAGCCCCAGTACCATTAAGCTGTCATTCACAAACATATCCTGGCTCAAGCCCGTCACAAATGTTTTAACGGGTGGTACTGGGAAGTCGGCAAAATTATAGCGGATATGCTGGAACATACGCTGCAAATCGCCTTTCATTTTCTCTGAGTCTTGAAACGTGCTATCCGTCTGCCGACCTAGCTGCTGCAAACCCACGTTGGTTGCCAAGCGCGTTAGCGTACCGGCCAGCACCTCATCGGTTGGAAACTGGCGACGCTGCAAAAACTGGTTGGCGAATAATGGGTGTTCTGCCAGAAAGCGTTTAGCATCAGCGGTATTCTTAATTTGAAAGAAAGGCTTTTCCAGACGTTCCAACTCCACTGGTGCTTTTACGTTAGCTACTGCCGGATCTAGCTCGCACTTGTCTTGGCTACGGTTGCAGCTAGCAAACAGGGCCAAGGAAGCACCTAACAGAACACCGAGGACATGACGCATATAAGTAGGAATGTGGAGCACGCTTCTATCTTTAAGGCGAAAATAGCCTAAAACCACTCGCCGATAGGGCTAGCATTGATAAGTACTTCAGTTTATTGAAATTCTGCCATGAAAAAAATAGTCCTAGTCCTGCTAACCGTTGCTGCTTCGGCAGGAACCGCTTCCGCGCAGGTTGAAATTGGAGTAAAGCTCTCTCCCTCTCTAACTAATCTACGGGCAGAGTCGCCTTCTTCGCTCAGCTTCCAGAACGAAAAAAGCAAGCTGACTATTGGCGGTGGCCTTATAGTGGATTATTTTTTCGGGCAGAACTATGCTTTCAGCACTGGCATCCAGTTGGTAGGCAAAGGTGGCACTATTAGCTACCTGGACCCAATCAACGCCCGGCGCTACGAGCAGAAAATAGGCATGCAGTATCTGGAGGTGCCGGTTTCGGTGAAGCTATTCACCAACGACATCACCACCGATACCAAACTGTATTTCCAGCTAGGTGGAACGCTAGGTGGAGCCATTGCGGCCCGGGTCGACGGCAACAAGCGTTACATCAGCCCCACAACCGGCGACGAAACCAAAGCCCTAGACCACATTATTACGCCGGAAATAGCTGCCCTGCTCGGTTTTGGGGTAGAATACCAACTTGGGCAGAGCACCAAAGTACTAGCTGGCCTTAGCTACCACCGCGGCCTACTAAACGTGGATAAATACTTCGAAGACGCCCGGAAGTTTTCTGATGTCAGCCTAAAAAATAGCGAATTCGCGCTGGATTTGGGCCTCAAGTTCTAGCCGAAATCATCCGTTTTGCTCAGGAAAAAGCCCGTGTCACTTCGAGTGGCACGGGCTTTTCTTCTGTCAGGAGGAGTCGTCGCAGAACGTTTCCGTTAGTCAGTTATTTCCAATTCGCGGTCTTGCAAACGGGCCATAGCAGCAGCAGCAGAGTGCAGCTCTATTTCCTCACCTTGCTCATCTTCGATACGGTAATCAGTGAGGCCCAGACTGGTATCCTTTACCACCTTGATCCACTTGTAGTATTTCAAATACCATTTCATCTGCTTGGATACCAAGCCTTTCGTGTAATACGCATGCAGGAAGGGATGCACGTAGAGCGTAATACCCGATTGGTTTTGAGTGACCAGCAAATCTTCAATGCTGTTGTCGATTTCGTCGGTAACCTGAATGGAAGCCGAAATCTTACCGGTACCGCCACAGGTTGGGCATACTTCTCCGGTGATAATATTTTCAGCAGGTCGTACGCGCTGCCGCGTGATTTGTAGCAGCCCGAACTTGGTGATGGGCAAGATGGTATACCGCGCTTTATCCAGCTTCATGATGCTGTGTACAGCATCTTCTACCTTCTTACGGCTCTCTGCCGACTTCATATCAATGAAATCGACAACGATAATGCCACCCATATCACGCAGCCGAAGCTGACGCGCTACCTCCTTGGCAGCCAGCATGTTCACCATCAAAGCCGTGGCTTCTTGGTCACTTTCCTGGTTGCTTTTGTTGCCGGAGTTTACGTCTATAACGTGTAGCGCTTCCGTGTGCTCAATCACTAAATAGCCACCGCCAGGCACTGTTACTGTTTTGCCAAACAGCGTTTTCAGCTGCTTTTCAATCCCAAGGTGCTCAAACACTTTCACCTTGCCAGTGTAGTGCTTCAGCAGCCCGATTTTGTCTGGCGCAATCTGTTCCAGATACCCGCGCATCTCCTCAAAACGGGCCGTCGTATCCACCGTAATGGCATCAAACGACTCGTTTAGCATGTCGCGCAACATAGAACTGGTGCGTCCTAGCTCACCGAGCACCTTATCGTTTGGCTTGGCCGAACGCAACGCCGTGAAGAGTTGCTCCCACTTGCTGGTCATGCTTTGCATGTCACGGTCTAGCTCTGCTACTTCGCGGCCTTCCGCTACCGTGCGGATGATGACCCCAAAATTGTCGGGCTTAATGGAAGCAATCAGCCGTTTTAACCGCTCCCGCTCCGTCTTGCTCACGATTTTCTTCGAGACGCTGATGGTGTTTGAGAACGGTACTAACACCAAATAGCGCCCCGCCATGGAAATGTCGGTGGATAGGCGTGGCCCTTTGGTGGAAATTGGCTCTTTTACAATCTGAACCAGTATTTGCTGGCCCTTCTTCAATATATCGGCAGCTTTGCCCACCTTGTCCAGCGGCCCTTCCAGACCGAAGTTTTTCAGTGCG
Organism: Hymenobacter norwichensis DSM 15439; assembly: GCF_000420705.1. Classification (GTDB taxonomy): domain Bacteria; phylum Bacteroidota; class Bacteroidia; order Cytophagales; family Hymenobacteraceae; genus Hymenobacter; species Hymenobacter norwichensis. The sequence goes on along the minus strand of NZ_ATVL01000010.1, from coordinate 522,752 downwards.
CCTACCTGAGTTTTCTGCGACTGTACGCCTCGCACCCACTTGATGAGCGAAGGAAATTGCTCGCCCAAGTCGCCGTAGTGCAGAAACGCATCCTTTTCGTACCCGATGTCAATGAACGCTGCGTTCAGACCGGGCATAACTTTCTTGACCGTGCCCAGGAAGATGTCGCCCACCGAATAATTGGTGTCGTTGCGGTCGAAATGATATTCGATGAGCCGCTTGTCCTGGAGCAGGGCAATCCGTTCTCCTTCCTGAGTAGAATTAATGATTAATTCGTTACTCAATGGATAGTGTTGTTAGGTATCCGTGATGGATGGCCTGCAGCCTCCGAAACCGGCAAAGGGAAGCCGGTGCACGTAGCACCGGCTTCCCTTGCAAACCTCGGGGAAAGCGAAAAAACAGCCACTCTCGGGGATACAAAATGAGAGATAGACGGATGGCCTTTCTCGCAAGAAAAGCCCCGCCAGCAAACCCCGAAAGGCTTACTTCTTCTTGTGACGGTTCTTGCGCAGACGCTTTTTCCGCTTGTGAGTGGCAATCTTATGACGCTTTCTTTTTTTACCGCAGGGCATGTTGTGATGGGTTAGATGGTTGACTTATTAACTATTTCTCGCTGATTGCGGATTGTTAGCGGTTGATAGTTGGTTGATGATTTTGCAAAAACTCCTTCTCAACCCAACATTCAACTAGTAACAATCAGCCGCCAACTTTTCACTGAAGCTTCTGAAGCTGCTCGTCCACCGCGGCTGTGAGGCCAGGGTCCGTGCTCAGACTTTTTGCCTTTTCCAAGGCAGCCTTGGCATCAGCCTTAGCCCCCGTTTGGGCTAAGGCAACGCCAAGGTAAAACTGGCCGTTCACATTATCAGGATTGACTTTGGTCAGTTCCCGAAAACGCTCCACTGCCTTTTCATACTGATTGCTCTGCATTGAGAGAAGCCCCAAGTTGTAGATGGCTTTCTCGTTGCGGGGGTCAGCTACCAATACTTCGCGCAGCAATACTACGCCTTGCACCGGATTTTCGCTGGCCATAAAGGCCATACCAAGGTTAGTTTTAGCATCTAAGTTCTCAGGATTATTCTTCAGTACTTTTCCATAGAGTTCTTGACACTTGGCACCCAAGGCTTTCTGCCGTTCCTGCGTAGTAGCAAAGGTAAACGCATCGAAATAAGCATCGGCAGCACGCTTCCAGGTTTGCTCGCCTGGACGGGCTTGTGCTAACTGCTCTAGGAAGTAGCCCGCACTGTCGAATTTCTCAACTGCCTTGTATTTATCTGCCAATTCCGAAGCCACCCGTAGTTTGGCAATCGGGTCTTTCTCGGCGGTGTACTTGGCAGTGAGGGCGCTTATTTCTTGGCGCTGCTTAGGCGCAATGGCCATGTGCGGCTGCTCGGGTGTGGCGCCTGCTGGCTTACCACTTTCCACAGAAGCCGTGGATGGGGCTGCCGCTCCGTTGTCGCGGTTGGCTGTACGGGCAGCATCCTGTGCTAGCTCACCTTTGCCTTCTTTAGGCTTTACTATCACCTTCGGCAACAGGAATAACCCAATAACCAGCGTGAGAGCTACTGCTAGAAGGATAAGTTGATGCGAATGAGTGCGTTGAGCCATGGAGAAAAAGCAGGCCGCCGGATTTCCCGTTGAGGATACCCAGCGGCACGGCCGGCAATATTACGAAAATGAAGCTTAGGCGTTGGCCAGTGCTTTAATCTTCTTGCTGTTTTTGATCTTGCCGATGAAGGTTTTCGACGGCTTGAAGCTTGGAATGAAATGCTCGTCAATGATAATCGACGTGTTTTTCGAGATGTTGCGAGCGACTTTCTTCGCGCGTTTTTTGTTTACGAAGCTACCGAAGCCACGTACGTAGATATTGTTGCCCTCGGCCATCGAGTCTTTTACAACTTTAAAGAAGGCTTCTACGGTAGCCGAAACGTCAGCTTTCTCAATGCCAGTCTTGTCGGCAATTTCGGCGATTACTTCTGCTTTAGTCACGCTGGTAAGTGTACTATGGTGGGAAAAAAATGTCCTGGCTAAAAAGCCCAATCCCAAACGTAAGCCCTTGCCCGGTAGGCTGTTCGCTCGCGAATTGGGGCCACAAAGGTAGTTCCCTTTTTTGGTTTTGCAATAGTATTAGTTTCAATGAACTTTCACTCCTTGCTTGCGTCCAACTAATTCTTTCTCAAAACATTGACTTCCTCTTCTTCTATCGTTGCTCATCCATACTTTGCTAAGGCGCTCTTGGAATGGTACCCACGCCACCGCCGAGACCTGCCCTGGCGCCACACTCGCGACCCATATGCCATCTGGCTTTCCGAAGTTATCCTTCAGCAAACCCGCGTGAAGCAGGGGCTCCCTTATTACTTAACTTATATTAGCACATATCCGACGGTACAGGATTTAGCCGCGGCCCCTGAGGATGAAGTACTGCGGCATTGGCAGGGCTTGGGCTACTACAGCCGCGCCCGCAACATGCACCATACCGCGCAGCAAGTCGTGAGCGAGTATGATGGCCGCTTCCCGGAAACGTACGCTGAGCTATTAAAATTGCGGGGCGTAGGCCAGTACACTGCCGCTGCCATTGCGTCTTTCGCCTTCGACGAAAAGGTAGCTGTGTTGGATGGCAACGTGTTCCGGGTGCTGGCTCGGGTATTTGGGCTTGCGCAGGATATTGCTGCACCGGCCAGCCGACGGGTGTTTCAGGTGCTGGCTGACCAACTGATTCCGGCGGAAGCTCCGGCGGAGTTCAACCAGGCTATTATGGAGTTTGGGGCTATTCAGTGCACGCCGGTTAATCCGGACTGCTTGTTTTGCCCGCTGCAAACCCAGTGCTATGCTTTCCAGCACGGTATGGTGAACGAGTTGCCGGTTAAGAGCAAAGCCAAAGCGGCTCGCACACGCCACTTTCATTACTTAGTGCTGCGCCACGCCGATACAGTATATATGCGCAAGCGTGGGCCCAAAGACATTTGGGAAGGCCTGTATGACTTTGCACTGACGGAAAAGGATGTGGCCGACTTATCGGCAGTGGAGCTGTTGCAGGCTGTGGAGGCCCTGGGTGGTCAGTTGAGTACAAGCCGGGCGGAAGAGCCGGTACAAGCCATGCGCCATATACTGAGCCACCAAAAAGTAGAGGCGAAATTTCACCCGGTGTGGCTGCACGAACCGTTGTCGGCGGCGGCTCTGAAAACCTCTGGCTTGGCGGCCTTCACACTGCCCGAAACCAATGCGCTGCCGAAGCCCATTTTAATTGCTAATTATCTTGACAAATCTTGGAAATAAATACTAATTAATTTGGTATCCACAGCCGGATTTAATATCTTTAAACATAGATACAGATTCTTCAACTCTCTCTTTTATAACGAGTAATGGCAGGCATCAACAAAGTAATTCTGGTAGGCAACTTAGGCAAAGACCCAGAAGTACGCCACCTGGAAGGTGGAGCCAGCGTCGCGCATTTCACGCTGGCCACCAACGAATACTACAAAGACAAGCAAGGCAACCGCGTAGAGCGGACCGAATGGCACAACATTGCGGCGTGGCGAGGCCTGGCCGAAATGACCGAGAAATATTTGAAGAAAGGTCAGCAAGTGTACGTGGAAGGCAAAATCCGGACCCGGCAGTACCAGGACAAGGACAACCAGACCCGGTACATCACCGAAATCATAGCCGACGAAATTACTATGCTTGGTGGCCGTTCGAATGCCGGCAACGGGCAAAGTGCCGCTGCTACTGGCTCCACTGAAGCTGAGGCGCCCCAAACGTTTCGGCAGGAACCAGAGCTGGACCAGTTGCCTTTCTAACTTATTAATTTCGTTTCCTTTTAAAGCTCCGGCATTTGTCGGAGCTTTTTTGCGTTCAAACAAGCTATTCCACCTCGAAACTACCCCACGCTATAATCAATGCCCTTTGCCAATGGGTTGGGGTTTAACTTTACCTTTGAGTAACTCTTTTGCATTGCGCAATGCCTGCTTCCCGACTTCTGTTTGCCTCTCTGCTTTCGATTGTGTTGCTGCCGGCCTGTTCTTCGCCGGGCTCCGACGACTACACGCCTAAGCCCAAGGGCTATAACCGCATTGATTTGCCGCCGCACCGCTACCGACAGTTGGCAGCTGGCCACCCTTACACGTTCCAGTATTCGCGCTACGCCAAGGTATTGCGCGACTCGTCGTATCTGGCGCAACCGCACTGGATCAACGTGTATTACCCGAAGTTGAAGGCCAGCGTGCAAATCACATATTCCGATTTGAAAGGCAACCGACAGCTTTACAACAAGATGCTGGAAGATGCTCGCAAGCTCACCAGCAAGCACGAGGTAAAGGCCACAGGCATCGACGAGAACATCCTGCAAACGCCCAATGGTATGCGGGTGGCTATGTTTGAGTTGCAAGGCGAGGTGCCCAGCCAAATGCAATTCTACACCACCGACAGCACCAAGCACTTTTTCCGCGGCGCCTTATACTTCCGCACGGCTACAGCCAATGACTCACTGGCTCCGGTGATTGACTACGTTAAGAAGGACATTGTGCAGTTGCTGAACACGTTGAAGTATCAGTAGGCTTTGAGTTATCAGCTAATAGCTGTTGGCTGATAGCTTTTTTCGATTTAAACTTTATCAAGCTAACAGCTATCAGCCCATAGCTAACAGCTAATAAATGAGTAACTTCTTTCAAACCAAAATAGAATACTTGCGCGGCGTGGGTCTGCAACGGGCTCAGCTGCTGCAAAAAGAGCTGAACCTGTTCACTTACGGCGACCTAATTCAGCGCTACCCTTTCCGCTACCTCGACCGCACGCAGTTCTATAACATCTGCGACTTGCACGATGAATTACCGTTTGTGCAAGTCAAGGGCATTCTACGCAACCGCGAGGTGATAGGCGAAGGCCCCAAGAAGCGCATGGTGGCAAAAGTGGCCGATGCCAGCGGTGAGCTGGAATTGGTGTGGTTCAAGGGCGTGAACTACCTGGAAAAGGTCATTAAAAACCACCAGGAGTACATCGTCTTCGGCAAACCTACGATGTTCAACGGGCGGCCCCAGATGGCACACCCGGAAATGGAGGAAGTAACTGAGGCCAAAGTTGGCCAGAGCTACCTGCAACCCGTCTACAACACTTCTGAGAAGCTCAAGAACTACCACCGAGTAGATAGCAAGGCCATTGCGCGTATGGTGGCCGACTTGCTGAAACTGGCCCTGCCACACGTGCACGAAACGCTGTCGGCAGACCTGATTCGGCAGTATGGGCTGATGGACAAAGCTACAGCGCTTCAGCAGATTCACTTCCCGCAAAGCACCGATTTGCTACAAGCGGCTCGGTTTCGGTTGAAGTTTGAGGAGTTGTTCTATGTGCAGCTCAAGCTGCTGCGCCAGCGCGACCAGCGCAAAGTAGAGTTGGCTGGGCAGTTATTTAAGGAGGTGCCTACGCTGGTACACTTCTATAAGAATGTATTGCCCTTCGATTTGACCGGCGCCCAGAAACGGGTAATCCACGACATCTACAAGGATTTTTGCACTGGCAAGCAGATGAACCGCCTTTTGCAGGGCGACGTGGGCTCGGGCAAAACTATTGTGGCCTTCATTGCCATGCTCATGGCCGCCGACAACGGGGCGCAAAGCTGTTTGATGGCACCAACCGAAATCCTGGCCGACCAGCATTACATTGGGTTGAAGCAGTTTGCTGATTTACTGGGCATCAAAATTGGCAAGCTCACGGGAAGCACTCGCACCGCCGACCGGCGCGTGCTGCACGAGCAGTTGCGTTCTGGCGAAATGCACATGCTGGTGGGCACCCACGCCCTGCTCGAAGACGTGGTGCAGTTCCGCAACCTGGGCCTCACCATCATGGACGAGCAGCACCGCTTTGGGGTGGCGCAGCGCTCCAAGCTCTGGCAGAAAAACCCGCACATAATCCCGCACGTGTTGGTGATGACGGCCACGCCCATTCCACGAACCTTGGCCATGACGCTGTACGGCGACCTAGACGTATCGGTGATTGACGAGTTGCCAGCAGGCCGCAAACCCATCGTCACGGTGCACCGCTTCGATTCCAACCGACTCAAGGTATTCGGCTTCCTGCGCGACCAAATCAAGCTGGGCCGGCAGGTGTATATTGTCTATCCGCTGATTGAGGAGAGTGAGGCCATGGCCGACTACAAAGACCTCATGGACGGCTACGAAAGTATAGAGCGGGCCTTTCCAGAGTTTCAGATCAGCATTGTGCACGGACGCATGAGTGCAGCCGAAAAGGACAGCGAGATGCAGCGCTTTGTGAAGCGCGAAACTCATATTATGGTGGCTACTACCGTAATTGAGGTGGGCGTGAACGTGCCCAATGCGTCGGTGATGGTAATTGAAAGCACCGAGCGGTTCGGGTTGTCGCAGCTACACCAGCTCCGGGGCCGGGTGGGGCGAGGTGCCGACCAGAGCTATTGCATCCTGATGAGTGGTTACAAGCTGAGCAAGGATTCGCGCACCCGCATCGAGACGATGGTGCGCACCAACAACGGCTTCGAAATTGCCGACATCGACCTAAAGCTGCGTGGCCCCGGCGACCTGATGGGTACCCAACAAAGCGGCGTGCTGGACTTGCTGATTGCCGATTTGTCTAAGGACGCACGCATTCTGACAGAATCGAGGGCTGCGGCCCAACAGTTACTCAGCGAAGACCCTGGTCTCAACCTTCCCGAGAACGAAAATATTCGTCGTCATATTGAGAGTCTGCCAGCTACGGCCGTAAACTGGAGCCGAATTAGCTGACAAAGCAGCGTAAGTAGCTGTAGTCCAGGCATGAAAAAGGCGACCCTAACGAGTCGCCTGCTTTCGTGATGCTATACCTTAAAATAACGTTGTCAAGAGCCGTTTCACCTACAGATTACGGCTAGCTTGCTGGTCTTCAATCTTAGCGCTGGCCGGACGAAAAAAGGCAGCCAACTGCATTGAAATAGGATTTATTTCGGGCACTGACTTCACAGCTAAACGACGGGGTTCTGCTTCTTTATTCAGCTTACTTATAATGATGAGTGAGAAGAGCAGAGCGAGACGAAGATAGAATTTCATAGTTGGAATTAGGTCGCGGGCTGTGGTGGCCCGGCGGAACAAAGTTAAGGCCAAATTATTTCCTAGAGCCGAAGCGCAATGAAAACATTGAAGATTTGGAGAAAGGAAAGCTTGGAAAACGCAATTTCAGGCAGTGAAGCGGGAAATTTCAACCCATCTTTTTACCGATAGGCTATAGCTTGGTTGGATTACGTAATTTGGCGCTGAGGCCTTTGTTGCGTAAGGTTAAGAGAATAATTTCTGCAAATTTAACGAGTGTGGGCGCTGAAAGTGAGTGATGGTTCGTTACGAATGCATGAACTTTTCATCGGTTCACGGCAAATCTTCTTTTGAAGGCAGCCCATATACGGGGCACACTTGTATTTGGATACCTTTGAAGAGTACATTTTTAAATATTATTTCAAACTTCCTCATTAAGTCCCTTTAGCCGTGCGTTTCAATACTTCGCTACCTACCGGCCTACTGGCTTTGGCCTTGTTTTTTTCTTGCGGCAATGCTCAGGCTCAAAAGGTGAAATCAGCCGCTTTCACATACCTGCCGGAACAGTCAGAAGATCGGTACAACCAGCGGGTGCCTAGCAAAACGCTACCTCTAGCAAAAGGCGGATTTATAATTTTAGCCCACAAATCGGCCAACGAATACGCCGTAGAACGGTACGATGCTGACCTCAAACGCCAGTGGAGCACGCCGCTTCCGCTGACCGCCGAGCAGGCCATTGATGGTTTTGTAAGCAACGGGACTCAAGCCTTAGTGGCGGTTTACGATAAGAGCGGTGCTACTCAAAGTATCTCGGCGCAAGTCATCGATCTGAGCAATGGGCAGAAGGCTACGAGCAAGAAACTGACAGAAACCGGCCTCCGCGACCGACGCCCTAGCGTGGCTTTCTCACCTGATGGTACCAAACTGGTTGCCTGGCGCTACCTCACCCGCAACACGCAGATCAGATCAATCAGCGCCAGTGTGTACGATGAGAAACTGAGCAAACTCAAAGACCGCTCCTACGATTTCAGCGACCAAGGCGCGTTCTTCTCTACTACCGTCCACGTAGGCAACGATGGCAGCCAGTACGTAACGCTAGTGAGCGACGAGATGAAGAAGCTTACAGTGCGTCGTTACCTCAACACCAGCGCCGATATCAAGGTGATGTCGGTGGCGGTAGGCGGCACCTTTGGGGGCAAAGTGGTGAACGTGTTCGACTCGCGCTTTCTACTGCTACCCGATAATACGCTGTACGCCGCCGCCATCTGCAACGAGCGGGAAAGCGGCATCTACCACAGTCTAAAGGTGGTAAAGTTCGATTTCTCGAGCGACGGCGACATGAAATTTGCACCGGAATTCCTGTTCACCCCCGAGTACCTAGCAGAAACCAACAAGGCCACTACCACCGCTGCCAAACGCCTAGAGGATGTGTATCTTACTGACTTATTGCTCACCGACGACAAACAGTTGGTGGTAGTGGGTGAGAAGAAATACGAGGAAGGTGGCGACAACTCGCCGGGTCACACCCGCGAGCTGCATCTATTCGGCTACAATGAATTTCAGTCGCCAACCTGGCACAGCATCATTGCCAAAGACCAAATAGCCCCGGCTACAGAAGGCTTCAGCAGCATCGGCTACCGGGCAGCCGTTTTTGGGCAGGACGTGCAGTTTGTAACGTGGGAGAAGCTGAAAGGTAAGTCAGACTTGTATCTGCGCCGCGTGAACGTGCAAACCGGCGTAGTGCAAGCGCCCAAAGGCCTGGGCCTGAACGTAGCCGCCGACCAAAACCCGTCTTACGTGAAGGACTTTACAACTTGGTTGGATGCCAAAACGCTCATCGGCGTTAGCCGGCCCAGCAAAAAATCAGCCGCTCTGATGCTGAACAAGATTGTTGTCAAGTAAAGCCCAACTCCATTATGTATACCCACAAAAAAGGCCTTCCCTGCGCACAGGGAAGGCCTTTTTTGTGGGTATACATAATGGCTTACGGAAAGATACCAAGCGACTGGTAGCTGACACCTATCTTCTCGATAGCAGCATAAAAAGCAGCAGTACGCAGGTCGGTAATGCCTTCGACTTCGTCCATCACCTTTCGGATGGACTGGTAGGCGGTAATCATTGTGTCTTCGAGCCCAGAGTGTACCAGGTCAATTTCATCGGCGCCGTGTATGATGGACTGGCGCTCTTCAGGCGTAACGGTGCGGCCAGTGGTGCGCTCAATAGTGGCTACCAAGCGGCGCATGGCTCCTTCTTCGGCCCGTTTGCCCATGCGTCCGAAACGCACGTTTGATAGGTTTTTCAGCCACTCAAAATACGATACCGTAACGCCGCCAGCATTCAGATACAGGTCGGGTAGAATGACTATCCCGCGTTCCAGCAGAATCTTTTCGGCGGTTTGGGTGGTTGGGCCGTTAGCTCCTTCTGCTACTACTTTCGCTTTGACTTTGGCCGCGTTGCCCTCGTGAATCTGATTTTCCAGCGCGGCTGGTATCAGCACGTCGCACTCGTATTCCAGCAAGTCCAATGACTCAGCCACGTCGGTTGCGCCCGGAAAGCCCAAAATCGAGCCGGTGTCTTGGCGGTGCTTGAATACGGCAGCCACGTCTAATCCGGCTTCGCTGTAGATACCACCTTCCCGTTCGGCAATGCCCGTAATCAGGGCCCCATCGGCTTGGCAGAAATGTGCAGCGTAGTACCCCACGTTGCCTAGTCCCTGCACAATGATGCGTTTACCGGCAATGCCGCTAGTGAGGCCAATCTTAGCAAGAATCGGCTCGTCTAATAGCAATTCGCGCAAACCGTAGAACACGCCTAAGCCAGTGGCTTCAGTACGGCCGCGGATACCGCCCTGCCCTACTGGTTTGCCCGTTACGCAACCCAGGGCGCTGGTATCACCATACTTGAACGTCATGTACGTATCGGCAATCCAAGCCATTTCCCGGCCACTGGTGCCATAATCGGGGGCCGGCACGTCCATACCGGGCCCGATGAGGTTCTTCTTGATCAGCTCGGTGGCGTAGCGCCGCGTTACCCGCTCCAGAATATTTACGGGCGTAGTGCGCGGGTTGATTTTCACGCCGCCTTTCGCGCCACCGAACGGCACATCCACCAGCGCACATTTGAAGGTCATGAGGGTAGCCAAGGCCATTACCTCTTCCTCATCCACGTACACGCTGTAGCGGATACCGCCTTTGCTGGGCAGTTTGTGGTGGCTGTGCTGCACCCGGATTCCCTCGAACACTTGCACGTGGCCGTCTACTTCCACTGGGAAGTTCACTTTATAGATGCTGTTGCAGGCCCGTATCTGGGCAATAATGCCGGGGTCGAGCTTGGAGAAGCTGGCCGCATGGTCGTAAAACCGTAGCACGCTTTCGTAAAATTCTTTACCCTGTACCTGTTCGTTGGCCATAGATGGTGGGATTGAAGGTGGAGTATCTTTCTGCAAACGACAGCCCAGCCGTTGGCGTTGTGTTTGAAAAGCAGAAAGCCGCTCCCACGCAGGAAGCGGCTTTCTATTTCTCATATACTCAGTGAATTGCAACAGCTACAGATACCTGCCAGTATCTATGCTGCTGACTTCACTGAACTGGCGGCTTAATAGGCGTACTCATTGGCGGCAATAAGTACGTCGGCAATGCGGCGGCGGGCTTCCTTGGCGTTGTAGAGGTCCGACTTGGTAAAGCGCTTCAACCCCATAGCCAATAGGCGCTGCTCGTCGCCTTCAGTCATGGTGCCGATGGCATCTTTGCCGAATTTATTTACTTGATCTACAGTATCGTAGAGGTACACGCGGGCAATGTCGATTTGCGTGGCCAGTGCCTCTTCGCCTTTCATATCGGCTTCTTTCTCCACGCGTAGCAAGGTGCTTTCGGCAGTGTACACCTTGATAGCCATATCGGCAATGTTCATCAGCACTTCCTGCTCTTTGGCCAGGGAGTTCATATACTTCTGCACAGCCGTGCCAGCCACCATCAGAATGGCTTTTTTCAGCTTCTGGATGGTCTTTTTCTCGGCCGCAAACAAGCCGGTTTCCTCTTCCAGATTGAAGTCCGGAATAGCCATCAGCTCCTGTTGCACAGCTTGGGCTGGGCCCATTAGGTCTAGCTCGCCTTTCATGGCCTTTTTCAGGATCATGTCGACGGCCAGCATGCGGTTGATTTCGTTGGTACCCTCGAAGATGCGGTTGATACGCGAATCCCGGTAGGCGCGGTCCATGGGGTAGTCGGCCGAGAATCCGTAGCCACCGTACACCTGCACGCCCTCATCCACCACATAGTCAAGCACTTCCGAGCCTTCCACTTTCAGCATAGCGCACTCCACGGCAAACTCGCGAGCGGCACCTAGCAGAGCTTCGTTGTGGCTCTGGCCCTTAGCCAGCAGTTCCTGCTCCATGCGGGCAATGTCCATACCGGCACGGTAGATGGCCGACTCCACGGCGTAGATGCGCACGGCCTGCTGAGCCAGCTTGTACTTGATAGCGCCAAACTTGCTGATGGGCAGCTTGAATTGCACTCGCTCGTTGGCGTATTTGATGCTTAGCGTAGATGCCATTTTGGTGGCACCCAAGCAAGCAGCAGCCAGCTTAATGCGGCCGATGTTCAGGATGTTGAAGGCAATGAGGTGGCCTTTGCCAATCTCGCCCAGCACCGCCGATTTCGGCACTTTTACATCAGAGAGGAACACCTGACGGGTCGAGGAACCTTTGATGCCCATCTTGTGCTCCTCGTTGCCGAGGCTCAGGCCGGGGGTGTCGCGCTCCACAATGAAGCCAGTAAACTTGTCGCCGTCCACTTGGGCAAACACAATGAACACGTCGGCAAAACCGCCGTTCGTAATCCACATTTTCTGGCCGTTCAACACGTAGAACTCGCCGTCTTCGGTTGGAATAGCCTTGGTTTTGGCACCGAGGGCGTCGGAGCCAGAGCCAGGCTCAGTGAGGCAGTACGCACCCATCAGCTCACCGTTGGTCAGGCCAGGCAGGTACTTGTTCTTCTGCTCATCGTTGCCGAAGTATAATATGGGCAGCATGGCAATGCCAGTGTGTGCTGCAAAGGCCACCGGGAATGAATGGCCGCCGCCCACGCCTTCCGTCACGCGCAGAGAGGTGGTGAAGTCCATATCCAGCCCGCCGTACTGCTCCGGAATGCTTACCCCGAACAAGCCCAACTGACCAGCTTTTTCCATCAGCCCGCGCATCAAGCCTTCTTCGTGGTTATCGAGGCGCTCCAGCAAGGGCTGCACCTCTTTTTCCACGAAGTCCAGCGCGGTCTGGTGCATCATGTTCTGTTCCTCCGAGAAGTCGGCGGGGGTGAATACGTCTTGCGCGTCGGTTTCTTTGATGATAAACTCGCCGCCTTTCACAAGCTTGTTGGTTACTTCCATGACCGTGGGTGAGGTATTGATGTGGGAGATTAATGTCGAAGTGGGAGGCAAACTACTCGGCAAGCCGAGTATTATAGGCCAAAGCAGCCCACTAGTTTGTTGTACCGAAAGATACAAATATTTGTTATGCTTGCCGAGTACTTAACGAAAAGAAAACCCCGTTTGGTTCGGGGTTTTCTTTTCGTCAAACGATTACTTCAGCAATTCATAAATGCCGGCTACTCCTTGGCCACCACCAACGCAGGCGGTTACCATGCCGTATTTCTGGCCCCGGGCGCGCAACTCGTGAAACAGCTGGATGCTGAGCTTGGCGCCGGAGCAACCCAGCGGGTGACCGAGGGCAATGGCGCCGCCGTTCACGTTCACTTTGTCCTGGTCCATGTCCAGCTCGCGCATTACGGCTAGGCTTTGGGAGGCAAAGGCCTCGTTCAACTCAAACAGGTCGATGTCCTGGAGCTTCATGCCGGCTTGCTTCAGCGCCTTCGGCACGGCCTTGATGGGGCCCATGCCCATGATGCGTGGGTCGATACCTTCGGTGGCGTAGGTCACCATGCGGGCAATTGGCTCTAGATTCAACTCCTTTACCATGCGCTCCGACATTACAATAACGAAAGCAGCACCATCGGAAGTCTGTGAGGAGTTACCGGCCGTTACGGAGCCGTTGGCGGCAAATACGGGGCGCAACTTGGCCAGCGCCTCCATCGACGTATCGGCGCGGGGGCCTTCGTCGGTATCGACTACAAACGAGCGGTTTTTCTTTTTGCCGGTGGCCTGGTCGAGGTAGGTCTCCTCCACTGTTACGGGCACAATCTGCTCTTTGAACTTGCCTTCTTGGATGGCCTTAATGGCCTTCTGGTGCGAGTTGTAAGCAAACTGGTCCTGGTCTTCGCGGGTGATGCCGTAATCCTGGGCCACAGCTTCGGCGGTAAGGCCCATGCCGAGGTAGTAATCGGGGTGTTGCTGGGCTAACTTATAGTTGGGCACGGTTTTCCAGCCCACGGTAGGTACTAAGCTCATGCTCTCGGTACCACCAGCCACGATGCAGTCGGCCATGCCGGCGGCAATTTTACCGGCGGCCATGGCAATGGTTTCCACGCCGGAGCCGCAGTAGCGGTTCACGATGAGGCCTGACACGTTCATCGGCAAAGCCAGCAACGAAATCAGGCGACCCATCTGCAAGCCCTGCTCAGCTTCCGGCACAGCGTTACCTACAATCACGTCATCGATACGAGTAGGATCAAGGGCAGGCACCGAGGCTACCAAATGCTTGATGACATCGGCGGCGAGGTCATCGGGACGGGTAAAGCGGAAACCGCCGCGGTTGGCTTTGCCAACCGCTGTGCGGTAACCGGCTACGATATATGCATTCATTTTTTTGAGTCTTAGAGAAGGTGGGGGATTAGAGCTAAGGCTAGCGTCCCTCGTTGGAAGGAAATTAGTTGCAACTCTAGTTTCTCAGCGGTTTGCCCGTCGTCAGAATCGATTGAATTCGCTCCAGCGTTTTCCGTTCACCGGTGAGGCTGAGGAATGCTTCTCGCTCCAAGTCCAGCAGGTACTGCTCCGATACTTCGGTGGGGCTGCTCAGGTCACCGCCACACATGATATAGGCCAGCTTGTTGGCAATTTTCACGTCGTGGTCAGAGATGTAGCGGCCTTCTTTCATGGCGTGCACGCCAGTCAGGAACATGCCTAGGGCGCCTTTACCCTGCACCTTGATGTTGGTTTTCTGCACCGGCTGGGTATAGCCATCCTCGGCCAGCTCAATGGCGGCGGCTTTGGCCTGGGCCAGTACGCGGTTGGAGTTCACCACCACTTCGTCGCCGCGGCGCAGGAAGCCCAGATCGAAGGCTTCGTGGGCTGAGGTAGATACTTTGGCGGTGCTCACCGTCATGAAGGCGTTGCGCAGCAGGTTGTACTCCGGCTCACCTTCCTCGTACTTGAGGGCGGTGCGCAACGTCATTTCCTTGGTGCCACCGCCGCCCGGAATCAGGCCTACGCCGAATTCCACGAGGCCCATGTAGGTTTCGGCCGCCGCTACCACCCGGTCGCAGTGCAGGTTCAGCTCGCAGCCGCCACCTAGGGCCAAGCCGTGGGGCGCGCCCACCACCGGAATGCTGCTGTAGCGCATCCGCATCATGGCCTGCTGGAACTGAGCAATCATCAGGTTCAGCTCGTCGTATTCCTGGTCCAGCGCAAACATGTACACGAGGCCTAGGTTGGCACCGGCCGAGAAGTTCGGCGCGTCATTGCCTACCACGAGGCCGCGGAAGTCCTTTTCGGCCAGTTCCACGCCTTTCATTAGGCCTTGGATGACGTCGGAGCCCAGCGCGTTCATCTTCGAGTGGAATTCAACGTTCAGGATACCGTCGCCCATGTCAAGCACCGAGGCCCCAGCGTTTTTCCACAGCACTTTGCCCGTAGCGCGCAGGTTATCCAGAATGATGAAGTTCTCCATGCCCGGGATGGCCTGGTAGATCTTCGACTCGATGTCGTAGAATTGCTTCACGCCCGCTTCGCTCACTTTGTAGAAGGCGGTGTGGCCGGCGGCTACCATTTCTTCCACCCAGGGCGCTACAGTTTTGCCTTCGGCCTTGGCAAGCTCCAAGCCCTTCTGCACGCCCAGAGCATCCCAGGTTTCAAAGGGGCCCAGGTCCCAGCCGAATCCGGCGCGCAGGGCGTCGTCAATCTTGTAAAGCGAGTCGGTGATTTCTGGAATCCGGTTGCTTACGTAGGCAAACAGGCCGGCAAAGGTTTTGCGGTAGAAGTCCCCGGCCTTGTCTTTGCCGGCGGCTAGCACCTTGAAGCGGTCCGCCAGCTTTTCAATCGGCTTGGTGGCTTCCAGGGTGGCAAACTTCACCTTAGCGCTGGGTTTGTATTCCAACGTGTTCAGGTCGAGAGCCTGGATTTCCGACTTGCCGCCGGCGCCCTTCACTTTCTTGTAGAAGCCCTGGGCGGTTTTGTCGCCCAGCCACTTGTTTTCGGCCATCTTCTTGATGAAGTCAGGCAGCTGGAACACGTGCTTGGCTTCGTCGTTGGGTAGGTTCTGAGCGAGGCCGTTGGCTACGTTGATCATCGTATCCAAGCCCACCACGTCTGATGTGCGGAACGTGGCCGACTTGGCGTGTCCGATAACCGGCCCCGTCAGCTTGTCCACTTCCTCTACTGTCAAACCCAGCTCGCTCATTACTTGCACCACGTCCATGATGGCGAAAACGCCCACGCGGTTAGCAATGAAAGCGGGCGTGTCTTTGGCCAGTACCGTGGTTTTGCCTAGGTACAGGTCGCCGTAGTGCATCAGGAAATCCACCACCGCCTGGTTCGTGTCCGGGGTCGGGATGATTTCGAGCAGCTTCAGGTAGCGCGGCGGGTTAAAGAAGTGCGTGCCGCAGAAGTGCTTGCGGAAGTCGTCGGAACGACCTTCCGTCATCATGTGAATCGGAATACCAGAGGTGTTGCTTGTGATGAGCGTGCCGGGCTTTCGGAACTGCTCTACCTGCTCAAACAGGCTCTTTTTGATGTCGAGGCGTTCCACTACCACCTCAATCGTCCAGTCGCAGCCGGCAATGTCCTTGAGGTTGTCGTCGAAGTTGCCGGTCTTGATGCGGCTCACATCGGCCTTGCGGTACAGCGGCGACGGGTTGGCCGCCACGGCTGCCTGCAAAGAGGCATTCACGATGCGATTCTTCACGGCCGGGTTGTCCAGCTTCAGGCCTTTGGCCTCTTCGGCGGGCAGCAGTTCCTTGGGCGCAATGTCGAGCAGCAGCACCTGCACCCCGATGTTGGCGAAGTGGCACGCAATGCGCGAGCCCATCACCCCGGAGCCCAGTACAGCTACTTTTTTGATGGTACGATTCATTCGTGGATGAATATTAGTGGGAAGGTTTTTTGGATTGTCAGCTACTAGCTGATGGTTAGCAGTTTATCACATAAAGTACTCGTCATGCAGCCTTTATAAAAGCATGAACGCACTATGCTTGTTTGACGGTCTGTGCCATCAAATTGTGAAAGCCATCGGCCGGCAGCCACTAACTAGCAGCTTTTTAAGCCGGTGACTCAGAGCGCAAAGGCTTTAGCACGAAATCATCAAAGAGAGTTTTACCCTCAATCATGCCCGTAATCTGGCCGACAACTTTGAAGAAAACATCGAGCTGATTCTGCGGGATTTTTTCACGCACTTTCTGGTTGAAGTGGCGCACCGTCTGACGGGAAATCTCCTTGCCACGCAAGCCCTCTTCGGTCAGGAAGATGCGCACCGAGCGTTTATCCTGGGTGTCGGCCTGTTTGTAGATCAGGCCTTTCTCTTCCATCGAACGCAAAATGCGCGTCAGGCTGCGGGTTTCAAGGCCCAGCAATGGCGCTATCTTAGTGGCTGGCGTACCGTTTTCCTGATCAATATTCAGCAGCACAAAGCCGATGCTCGTGGTGATGTCATACTTACCAGCCTGAGTGTTGTACATACGCGAAATGGCATGCCAGGCGACTTTAATGTTATAATCAACGGTTTCTTCAGGTTTCATGGCAGGGAGCAGCAAGTCCGGTAAACATACATAAATATGTTATGCTTGCATACTAAAATACAGGAAAAATGTTTTGCCTTAACTGCTTCTATTCTTATACTAGGCATTTATAAAAAGCCCCGCTTCCTGCCAGGAAACGGGGCTTTTCTGAAGCTAGCGGCGTTCCGCCTGATGATACAGACTCTCTATTAAATCCTTATTGTTCTCGGTAATGATTTTGCGCTTGACCTTCATAGTCGGGGTCATTTCGCCGGTTTCCACGGTCCAGAGCTTGGGCAGTAGGGCGATTTTCTTTACCTGCTCCCACTGCGCGAAACCATCGTTGTACTTGTGCACCAGATCCTGGTACATCTTCACCACTTTCTCGTTTTTCACGAGGTCTTCGGTGGAGCCGCTGGCCTCCACACCATTGCGCTTGCACCAGCCTTTCAACTCATCAAAAGCAGGAATAACCAGTGCGGAAGCAAACTTCTGGCCGTCGCCGACCACCATGCACTGCTCTACCAGCGGCGACTCCTTGAGTTTGCTTTCAATTACCTGCGGGGCAATGTACTTACCGCCTGAGGTCTTGAACATCTCTTTCTTCCGGTCGGTGATTTTCAGGAACTTACCGTTCACAATCTCGCCGATGTCGCCGGTGTGGAACCAGCCTTCTTCATCGAACTCCTTAGCCGTCAGCTCGGGATTGTTATAGTAGCCCTTCATTACCGACTCCGACTTGGTAAGAATCTCGCCGTCTTGGGCAATTTTCACTTCGGTGTTGTCGACGATGGGGCCTACGGTACCAATCATGTTGTTTTCAGGTTCGTAACCTCCTACAGCAATTACCGGCGAGGTTTCGGTGAGGCCATAGCCTTCCATCACTCGGATGCCGCCGGCCCAGAACACCCGCGCCAACCGAGGCTGCAGGGCCCCGCCGCCGCTTACAATGCAGCGCAGATTACCGCCCAATGCCTCTCGCCATTTACTGAAAATGAGCTTATTAGCTAGAGCCAGTTGGGTGTTATATAGGAAACCGTTGTCTTTCTGGTTGTCGTATTTCAGGCCCAGGTCCAGGGCCCAGAAGAACAGGCTTTTCTTGACGCCGGTCTGCTCGTGGCCTTTCGCCACGATCTTGTCGTACACTTTCTCCAGCAGGCGCGGCACGGTGGTGAAGATTTCGGGCTTCACTTCGCGCAGGTTTTCGGCAATGGTTTCCATGCTCTCGGCGTAGTAGATGCTTACGCCGTTGATGAGGTATATATACGTTACCATCCGCTCGAAAATATGGCAAAGCGGCAAGAAGCTCAACGCTTTATCATCCTTCGTAACGGGCACGAAACGTTGGGCGTTACGGCAGTTGCTGAGGATGTTGTTGTGGCTGAGCATCACACCTTTGGGCTTGCCGGTGGTGCCGCTGGTGTAAATGAGCGTCAGCAGGTCGTCGGGTTGCACGGCGGCTTTCAGGGGCTCTAGGTCGGCGGGGTTGCCTTGCTTACCCAGTTCCAGCAGCTCCGAAAAGTGCCGAGCGCCATCTACCTTATCAAAGGTGAAGACATTCTCGGCGGGAATATTCATGCCCTCTGTGGCTTCGCGCACCTTCTCAAATAGCTTTTTGTCGGACACAAACACGGCTTTCACGCCAGCATCGGCGAAGATGTACTTGTAATCTTCCACCGTGATGCTCGGGTACATGGGCACACTGGTAGCACCCAGTTGCGCAATCCCGAAGTCGGCGAACATCCACTCGGGCCGGTTCATCGAAATGATAGCCACTTTATCATCTTTGCTAACCCCAAGGCTGCGCAACCCCAAGCTGACCCGGTTGGCCTGCTCCACCACGGTATCGGTGCTGATGGGCACATACTGACCATCTATTTTGGCGGCGAAACAATTAGGCTTGTTGTACTTCTGTTGCAGTTGCGTTAGTACATCGAAAGAGCGGCGAATGTCCATG
Source organism: Hymenobacter norwichensis DSM 15439 (assembly GCF_000420705.1). Lineage (GTDB taxonomy): Bacteria > Bacteroidota > Bacteroidia > Cytophagales > Hymenobacteraceae > Hymenobacter > Hymenobacter norwichensis. The sequence goes on along the minus strand of NZ_ATVL01000010.1, from coordinate 503,892 downwards.
AGGGAGGGCAGGGTGGAATAGGCAGAGAAGGTCAGGTTTCGGAATCAGCCCGCCTGAAGCGGCTGAACCGGAACTACTGCCTTAAATAACCACTTTTTTTTCTTGTAAAGTTTAGCTTCTGGCCTCCTCATACGTGCTAAGTGTGGCGTATGGCGGCATTTACTGTAGCTTTGTTGCAGTTCGCACTGTTCGCGCCCGATGAATCTGGCTATCTTTTTTGATCCGCTTGCCGAAGAGCTAGTTTCCTCTGCTTTTTCCGCTACCACGCTAGCTGCCCGCGTGACGCCGTTTTTCAGCGTATTTCCCGACTGGCGCGCCGCCGACTTGGCCGTTATCGGGCTGGACGAGTGGCGGGGCAGTGTCGCCGGCGCCCCGTCCATCCACGGTGCCGACGAGGTACGCCGCCGCTTCTATCAGCTCCAGAAAGGCGCTGGTACCGTGCGGCTGGCCGATTTGGGCAACCTGCGGCCGGGCCTCACGCTGGAAGATACTTACCAGCGACTGCGCGAAATTATCAGCGCCTTGCTTGAACACGGTACCGTTCCTATTTTGCTGGGCGGCTCCCACGACCTTGATTACGGGCAGTTTCTGGCTTACGAAACGCTGGAACGCACCGTGAGCTTCGCTACCGTCGATTCGCGGGTGGATATGGCCGAGCAAGATGGCTCCCGGCCCGAGGACAACCACTTGCGCCGCATGCTGATGCACGAGCCTAACTTCCTGTTCAGCTTTGCGCAGCTAGCCCACCAGCAATACCTGGTAGCGCCCGATGTGCTGGCCGCCTTGCAGCAAATGCACTTCGACCGGCTGCGAGTAGGCCAGATTCGTGACGATATCCGACAGGCTGAGCCGCTGCTGCGCCACGCCGATTTCGTGAGCTTTGATATTGCCGCTATCCGCTGGAACGACGCGCCAGGCTACTACCCTGCCAATCCGTTTGGGCTGACTAATGAGGAAGCGGCCAAGCTGGCCTGGTACGCCGGCCTCAACGACCGGCTCACGTCATTCGGGCTCTACGGCTACCGCCCCGACCACGACTCGCACGGACTAGCCGCCTCGGTACTAGCCACCATGCTGTGGTACTTTGTGGAAGGCTACTACCACCGCTGCCCCGAGCCCGATTTCCAGAGCAAGCGCTACATCCGCTATGCCGTGGGTTTACCCGACTCGCATGACACGCCGGGCAAACTGGTTTTCTATAAATCTAAGCACACCGAAAAATGGTGGCTGGAAGTGGAAAGCCTGGCAAACAGCAGCGTGAAGCGCATTATCCCGTGCTCCTATGAAGACTACTTTCACGCCGCCCAGGGCGACATGCCCAATCGGTGGTTTCTAACCCAGGCGCTGCTAGGGTAGCGGGTTTTTCTTTAGTTGTTTTTCGATTTTAGGCGTGTTTTCAATTCTTTCAGTTGTTTTGCCCGCATGAAAAACCCTTCATAGTTGGAAACGAGCAACGAAAAACCCACAACGGAAAGCGTTTTGCCGGTGTATTCGCGCGGCCAGCTGGCCCTGCGTAACGGCCAGGACCGAGACGAAATCTGGGTGGCGTATGAGGGATTGATTTACGACGTCAGCCGGTCGCGCCTGTGGAAGCGCGGCAACCATTACGAGCATTGGGCCGGCCAGGATTTGACCCGCGAGCTAAACCACGACGCTCCCCACAACGCCAATGTATTCGATAAATTCACCGTTATCGGGCGGCTGGGGTAAGACTTGTTTCCTCTCCTTTTCCCTGCCTGCCTAGCACCCACCACGCATATGAGCACTACCGAAAGCCCCTCTTATTTCAACCACCTGGAAACCCTCTCGACACACGAGTTGCTAACCGGCATGAACAGCGTTGACCAAACCGTACCACAGGCGGTAGCTAAAGCACTACCACAGTTGGAGGCGCTGGTGGAGGCTACGGTGGCCCGGTTAGGCAAGGGCGGCCGGTTGTTTTACATTGGCGCGGGCACTAGTGGGCGTTTAGGTGTGCTTGATGCTTCGGAGTGTCCTCCTACATTTGGGGTACCGCATGGCGTAGTAATTGGCCTGATTGCCGGCGGTGACACAGCTATTCGCCAAGCCGTAGAAAACGCCGAAGACAACGCCGAACAAGCCTGGCGCGACTTAGAGGCCTACAATATCAATGACAAGGATATAGTGGTGGGTATTGCCGCCTCGGGCCGTACACCCTACGTTATTGGCGGCCTCGAACAGGCACGTAAGCACGGCCTGATTACGGGCTGTATCGTCTGCAACGCCGGCTCGGCGGTGGCGGCCGTGGCTGATTTCCCGGTGGAGGTGGTAACGGGGCCAGAGTTTGTGACGGGCAGCACCCGCCTGAAGGCCGGCACCGCCCAGAAACTGGCTCTCAACATGCTCACTACCGCTACATTTATCCGCCTGGGCCGCGTGAAGGGCAACAAGATGGTAGACATGCAGCTCAGCAACGCCAAGCTGGTTGACCGGGGCGAGAAGATGCTGATGGATGAACTGGGTATTGCGCAAGCCGCCGCCGCCGAATTGCTTCGCCAGCACGGCTCAGTGCGAGCGGCACTAGCCGCGCAGCAGGCGAAGTAGCATATGATGGCCTTGCGGTTGTGAGTTAACGCAACGTGTCAGCGAGGAAACCCTGATGGTTTAAGTGTAGTTACAGCAGCATAAGCTTTTCGCCACGGCAGAAGCTAAAGCCCGCGCTATATCTCACCGCCATGCATACCATTGAACCTCACTACGCCTGGATCGAGCAATATTCGGCCTCTGAAGACCCACGCTCGCCTCTATTCGAAGCTGAAAACAGCCTCGACAGCTATGTAAATACCATTTACGGCTACTATATCCATCCGCAATGGGACAGCCTCGACTCGGATACCCTCTTTCTGAAAATCCTGTTCGTTGACTACGAGTTGGGTATTGCCGTCATCGAGTTTATCGGCGAGTGGAATGATGCCATTGAAAACGACATCATGCACCTCAAGCGCAACATCATTGATTTGATGACGCACGAGGGCGTCCGCAAATTCATTCTGGTGGGCGAAAACGTATTCAATTTCCACGGTTCCGAAGACGACTACTATGAGGAGTGGTTTGAGGACGTGGAAGACGGCTGGATTGCGGCCGTGAACTTCCAAGAACACGTTATCCGCGAAATGCGCCAGTATAACATCGACAACTACGTGAACTTCGGGGGCCAGCTTGATGAGCTGCCGTGGCGAACTTACACCCCGCGCAAGCTATTTGAGGTCGTGGATGGGCTGCTCAGCCGTCGGCTGGGCTGATACACGCCCGACAGTCCTTCAGCATCTTCACCGCCGGCACTCAATCTGTAAAAGCAAAAAGGGGCTCCCCGTATGGGGAGCCCCTTTTGCGTCTGTTAAGACCAGCAGAAATTACTGAGCTGGAGTCGTAGCAGGAGCAGTAGTTGCTGGAGCGTCGGTAGCGTCAGCAGCATCTTCCATTTTGTCAGCAGTTGCATCAGCAGAGTCACGAACGGCATCAGCCTGCTCTTCCATTGCGTCAGCTTTAGCTTCGCCGTTAGCTTCTACAGCTTCAGCAGTAGCTTCCTGCTTGTCTTCGGTTTTGCTGTCGCAAGAAGTGAAGGTGAACGAAGCAGCAGCTAGGGCGAGGAACAGTACTTTTTTCATGGTAAGGGTTTGTTTGGAAATTGAAAGTCGTTTTTGAGTTGTTATTCAGTAGTTGCACCAAGGCGCTCCAACGAATTACATGGCTTTATACAGGAGCTTTCAATAGGTAACCCGACAATTGAAAAAAATTATTTCCGGTCCGTTATTTTTTCCGGAAGATGATGCCAATCGGTACGCCAGTGAAGTTGAAATGCTCCCGCAAGCGGTTTTCCAAGTACCGTACATAACTCTCCCGTACGTACTGCGGCAGGTTGCAGAAGAAGGCAAATACCGGGTTGTGCGTGGGCAGCTGCGTTACGTACTTGATGCGCACCATCTTGCCTTTAGTAGCCGGCGGCGGATACTTCTCGATTTCCTTCAACATGATTTCGTTGAGCTGGGAAGTCGGAATTTTGCGGCGCTTGTTGTTGTACACGTCGATGGCCGTTTCAATGGCTTTGTGCACACGCTGCTTGGTAAGCACCGAGGTGAAGATGATGGGCGGATACGCAATAGGCGCAATCTTTTCGTAGATCTTGTCTTCGAACTCCTTGGCCGTGTTGGTTTCCTTGTTCTCAATCAGGTCCCACTTGTTCACCAGAATCACGATGCCCTTGCGGTTCTTATCGGCCAAACCGATGATGTTCACGTCCTGGGCTTCAATGCCGCGGGTAGCATCCAGCATCACCACGCAGATATCGGCTTCTTCCAGGGCCCGGATGGAACGCAGCACGGAATAGAACTCAACATCTTCGTGCACCTTGGTTTTGCGGCGCAAACCGGCCGTATCCACCAAGATGAATTCGTTTCCGAACGCATTGTAGCGCGCCTGAATCGAGTCGCGGGTGGTGCCAGCCACATCGGTTACAATGCTGCGCTCAGTACCAAGCAACAAGTTCACGAAGCTGGATTTGCCCACGTTCGGGCGGCCAACCACCGCTATTTTCGGAATGCCGAGGTCAGGATCTTCCACGCCTTCTTCTTCGAAGTGACTTACCACTGCGTCGAGTAGGTCGCCGGTGCCGGAGCCGCTGGCTGAGGAAATCGGGAAGATTTCGCCGTCGCCAACACCCAAGGCGTAAAACTCGCCAGCGGAGTGAATCCGGGCGTTGGTATCGGCCTTATTGGCTACGATGTAGATGGGCTTTTTGCCCTGGTAGCGGCGCAGCACACTGGCAAATTCCTCGTCGAGGCCATGTACGCCGGCCATGGCATCTACCATGAACAGCACCACGTCGGCCTCGTCAATGGCCAGCTTTACCTGCTTATTGATTTCTCCTTCGAAAATATCGTCGGAGTTGTGCACGTATCCACCCGTATCAATCACGGTGTAGTACTTCCCGATCCAGTCGCCGTAGCCGTAGTGCCGGTCGCGGGTTACGCCGCTTTCGTCGTCCATGATGGCTTTGCGCTGGCCGACGAGGCGGTTGAAGAGTGTGGATTTGCCCACATTAGGGCGCCCCACAATGGCAATTGTGTTTTTCATTGGGTCTGACTCCAGCCGCCGGCCCGACCAAGTTCGGCAGTGCCCGGAGTAGTTAAGTGAAGAATGGTCGGAATGCTTTTTAGAGTATGAGGGTAGGCGGGTGTTAGGGTAAAAGTTGTTAATAAGTACTACTTCCTACCCTTACATCTCCTTACCCTGCTGCCCTATTACTGATAGCCGAAACGGCTTAGTGCTTTAGGATCGGTGCGCCAGTTCTCATCTACTTTCACGTAGATTTCCAGGAACACTTTTTTCTGGAAAAACTTCTCCATTTCCTCACGGGCCCAGGTGCCTACTTTCTTCAAAGCGGCCCCTTTTTGGCCAATGATGATGCCTTTCTGGCTGGCGCGCTCTACGTAGATAACGGAGCGCATCCGGATGATGTCGTCGTCTTCCTTGAACTCTTCAATGCCTACCTCGCAGCTGTAAGGCACCTCTTTCTTGTAGAGCTTGAAGATTTTTTCCCGAATCATTTCGGCGGCGAAAAACCGCTCGGGTTTGTCGGTTAGCTCGTCTTTGGGGTAATACGGTGGGTGAACTGGCAGATAACCCAGAACTAAGTCCAGCAATTCCCCGGTCCCAAATTTTTCCAGCGCCGAAATGGGCAGTACCCGCGCGGCGTTGGGGAGTTGCTCCTGCCAGTACTCCACCTTGGCTTCCACCTCGGCCTGGTCGGCTTGGTCGATTTTATTGACGAGCAGCAGAATGGGCGTGTTCACCATCCTGCGCAGGCGCTCCACTACCGGCTCCTCGTCGTGCTTTTCGTAGATATCCGTCACGAACAGAACCACATCGGCATCTTCCAACGACGAGTACACAAACGACATCATGGCGTTGTGCAGCTCGTATTTCGGCTGGATAATGCCCGGCGTATCGGAGTAGACCAGCTGGAAATCTTCGCCGTTGAGAATGCCCAAAATGCGGTGGCGCGTGGTTTGGGCTTTGCTGGTAACGATGCTGAGCCGCTCACCCATCAGGGCGTTCATGAGCGTGGACTTGCCCACGTTGGGCTTGCCGATAATGCTCACAAAGCCAGCGCGGTGCGGGGTAGGTTCGGTATTCACTTCAGATTCTGGTAATTGGCCTGCAAAGGTACGATTTTATAGGCTGTTAGCTATTGGCTGACAGCTATTAGCTTTTTTTGCAGCTGAATACAGACCAAACAGCCCTCTTTTTGGTTTAAGGCACACTTACTCCTCATTGCGCTAACTAGGTACTGGCTGTATTGCTTTTTTGAGAAAGTGAACAGCCAACAGCCACTAGCTAACAGCCCAAGAAAATGCCCGCTCCCACTAAAGGCCGCATCGGCGTCCTGCTCGTCAATCTAGGTACGCCCGACTCGCCACAAACCAGCGACGTCCGCCGTTATCTCAACGAATTCCTCACTGATGGCCGCGTGGTTGATATGCCGGCCGCTATTCGCTACCCGCTGTTCCGGGGTTTGGTAGTACCGCTGCGGGCCCCAAAGTCCGCCAAAATCTACCAGCAACTCTGGACCGAACGGGGCTCTCCCCTACTCTACCACGGCCTGGATTTACAGAAACTGGTGCAGGAGCAGCTCGGCAACGATTACCTCGTGGCCTTTGGCATGCGCTACCAAAATCCCAGCATTGAAAAAGCACTAGCTGAGTTGCGTGACGCGGCCGTGGAGCGCATTATTGTGCTGCCGCTGTTTCCGCAGTACGCAGCGGCCAGCACGGGTTCGGTGCAGGAAAAGGTAATGGAAATCGTGAGCAAGTGGTGGGTGGTGCCCAGCATCTCCTTTATCAGCACTTTCGCCAACGACCCCGGCTTTATTGCTACCATCGTGGAGCTTGGCAAAGTGGAAATGGCCAAGCGCGACTACGACCACATCGTATTCAGCTACCACGGCATTCCGGAGCGACACGTACTGAAAGGCAGCCAAAACGGCTATTGTAAACTGGGCAACTGCTGCAACAGCTACAACAAGAACAACCGCTACTGCTATCGAGCGCAGTGCTACGAAACTTCACGCCAGGTAGCGGCCGGCCTAGGCCTCACGTCCAATCAGTACACAGTATCGTTTCAGAGCCGCCTGCAAAGCCGCCTCCGCGACCCGTGGCTGCAACCCTATACCGATGAGGCCTTGAAGCCTTTCCCCGCCAAAGGCATTAAAAACGTGCTGGCCTTCAGCCCCGCTTTTGTGGCCGACTGCCTGGAAACCACGATTGAAGTAGGCGAAGAGTTCAAGGAACTGTTCGAAGAAGCTGGTGGAGAACATTGGCAGTTGGTCCCGTCCTTGAATACCCACCCCACCTGGGTGCAAGCCGTAGTGGACATGATTCACCGGAACTAAGTGCTACCAAGCCGGAGTGGCCATAGCTCTGCGCCCTAGTACCAACTGCACTCCAACTCCCGTAGCTAAACGAAGGGCACTTGCTTCTTCGCGACGACGGTTACTTAGAGGAAAAACGCCACTAATATTGTAGGTGAGGCAAAGATGTTTACCTATCTGATAGCGCACGTTTATTCCTGGTTGTAGGAGCACCATCCAGAGGCCTGCCCGGTTAATTGGGTAGGCCTCTCTGTTAATATTACCTAACGAGTCTGGGCTGTAGCTGACTTCGTACGTTTCCCAACGGCTAAGGCGCAACGGTTGCAAGCGCACAGCAAAACCTAATGTTGTGCGGTCTTGCAAAATGGTATAAGTCGGTTGCACGAAGCTATAAGTATAGCGCACCCGCTCGTTGGTTGGCGTATCGCCGCAGAGGTCTAGGCAAAAGCTGTCGTAGGAGTACCCAGCTCCATAGCCGGCCCCACCATAAAGCCCCCAACTACCACCGTTGGGCCTTACCCATTGACGCCCGCCCCCACCTTCACCCGACCACGACCAACGGCTACCGCGCGCCCAATGGTGGCCGCTTGCTAACAGCACCGTATGGTTGCTAGTGGCATATGCTGCTTGGAGGCTCTCGCCATGTAAGCCTACAGAAGCATCAATTTCTGCTTCGCCTTTTTCTCGTACAGTAGGCGTCATGAGGGTTTGAGGAATGATGGCAGCGCAACCACTCAGCAGACCAATAAATAAGATGGCAATAAACGGGAGTAAAAGTCGAGGCATAGTAACCGCTCGTGTGGTGAACCTGCGTTACGGTTACGAGCAGCTACTATACCGCAAAGTTGTCAAGGCCAGGAAATATACTTCCCAACTACTCTTCCCGGTCACGGCGGCGGAAGCTACCGAGTTGCTTGGCAGGGCGGCGGTTCTGATAGAAGCTGTCTTCACTAAACGATGACTGCTCGTAGAAGCTGCCGGTACCGTGCTCGGGCAGGGGTAGCTTGAGCGCGCGCAGCATGGCCTCCTCGTACTCGCGGGTAATCTGGAACTCGGCATAGGGCGGATAGTCCAGCACCGAATCCAGCGTGAGCGAGGGTACGAATACATTGTCGCCTTCTTCGTCGAGAGCAGCTACACCCACTGGAATCAGGATGTGGCGCTCATGCTTGTCGATGTTGAGGCTGGCGTCTAGCTCCACGTCGAGGTAACGCACTTTCAGGGCATCTTCTTCCACGATGAGCTCGGCTACGTCGCCGAATTTCTTGCCGTCGCCGCCGCGCACCGACCAGCCGCGCACATCGGAGCTGCTGTCGGCCACTTCAAAGTCGGTCAGGTCACGAAGGCGGCGCAGGTGCATGCCCTGGGCCGAAGGAATAGGAGTTGGTTCCACAGAGGGTGAGGATGAGAAGCGAAGAATCGGAAAACTAAGTACCAGGCTCGTTCAGTGCCCGCACCACTTCGGTGGCGCGCGTGAAAAAGTCACGCAGCTGCTGCTGGTCGTCGGGGGTGGTGCTACGGCCCGAGAGTTGGCCAGCGCGGGTAATTAGATCGGCTACGGTGGGTTCAAGGGTTGGGTAGGCTTTCTGTTGCATGGCCTGCATGAGGCCGGTAGCGGCCACAAAGCCGGGGCGCAGGCTAGCCGTCGAATCATCAAGGCGGGCGGTGGCGCTGGTTAGTACGTCGCGCTTTTCGTTTACGGCGGGGTCGCGCAGGTCGGCACGGTCGGCTAGGTCTACCAACACGGCGCTGAGTATCCGCAGTCCGTTGCGGGCGTAATTGGGGCTAGCCGGGTCACGCTGGGTGGCACCCGCCAGAGCTTCGGGCGTGGGCAGTGGCTCGGCGGTGGCCATGTCGCCTACGGCATTCTGGTCGTCGGGGCGCGGTGCGGCTCCCGAGTCGGCATTTATCGGAGCCTGTTCTATAGGAGTTTCAGCTCCGCTGGAAACGGGTTGGCTGGCATCTTCGCGCAACAGGTACCAAGCAAGAGCGCCTAGGGCCAGCACCACCAGCAAAATCAGAAGCCAGGGGCTCGGCGAGGACTTTTTGCGTTGAATATTAATATCGGCCATATAGGTCGTACGGGTTAGGCGGCTACCCCTGTTGGCAGCTCGCGCCGTGCCCTCATACGCATTCCGGGGAAGTTGGTATGTTTACTTTCATTCCTTTGAGGCTAACTACCGCCAGTTTATGCGTTCCGACCAATTGCTAGACGAGCTACAGGCGCAGGGCCTCCTCACACCGCCGCAAGCCGAGGCCATCCGCCACGACGAGCACACCCGGCCGTTTTCCATTCATTACGAAGTCCGAACGCTGCTGTACTTGGGCATCACGCTCCTGACCGGCGGGCTGGGCACCTTGATTTACCAGCACGTTGATGAAATTGGGCACGGCGTGCTCATCACCATTATGTCGCTCCTGATGGCGACCTGCTTTGGCTATGCGGCGCGGCACCGGGCACCGTTCACCTGGGCAAAAGCGCCCCGCGCTGGTTTCCTCCCCGATTATGTGCTGTTGCTGGGCTGCCTGCTGTTTTTGAGCCTGGAGGGCTACGTGCAGTACCAGTACGGTGTTTTTGGGACCCGTTACGGCCTAGCGGTGTTCTTGCCGGCCGTGCTGTTTTTCGGGCTGGCCTACCTCTTCGACCACCGCGGGGTGCTGTCGATGGCTGTTACGGCGCTGGCTTCGTGGGTGGGCGTATCAGTGGCCCCACTTTCCGCTTTCACCGACAACCACTTCCGGAGTTTGAGTGGCCCGGCTATCGGGCTGGGGTTGGCGCTGGTAGCGGTGGGGCTGGTGTCGGAATTTCAGGGCTGGAAGCAGCATTTCAGCTTCACTTACATTTCGTTGGGTGCTAACCTGACGTTGCTGGCGGCCACGGCCGCGCTGCTAAGCTTTTATCCCAATACCTGGCCTTCTGCTTTCGAGGCAGGCATCCTGATTTTAGTGCTGAGCGTTGGCTTGGTATGGTACGCCCGCCGCATCCATTCCTACCTGTTTCTGCTGATGGGCGTGGTGTACAGCTACATCGTGCTTACCTACCTGTTTTTCCAGCTCATCGATGTTACCACGTTTGAAGCCACCGCCTTTCTGGTGACGCTGTATTTCGCGCTATCGGCCCTGGGTGTGGTGCTGCTCTTTGTCAATATCAAGAAGATTTTAGGTTTATACCATGCCCGTTAAAGCCTACAACCCGCGCTGGGCGCATCACCAGGCTATGCAGGCGGCAGCTGGCACCTGGCAGCAGCGGGGCCTGCTCACCGGACCGCAGCTGGCAGCCGTGCAGGCTGCCTACCCCCTCGACTACTACCGCCCCAACATCTTCCTGCGGGTCACGCTTTTCCTGTTCACGGGCCTTGGCACGCTGGCGGGCTCGGGCTTTCTGGGCCTGTTTCTCTACGAAGGCTTGTTTCGCGAGAGTAGCAGCCGGCAGGAAGAAGTGCTGCTTGTTGTCACGGCTCTGCTGAGCGCGGCGGCTTGTCTGTTTGTGCTGGAAGCGGCCATTCGTAGCTCCCGCCTCTACCATTCGGGCGTTGACAATGCCTTACTGTACGCCACGCTGGGTTGGCTGGTGTTTGTGGTGCTGTATGTAACCACCAGTAACACCCCCGTTAGCTATTACGGCGGCTTCCTGCTCTTCAGCCCCTATCTGACAGCCGCGCTGCTGCTAATTCTGGCCTTGCTGCTGGCCGCTACCAGCCGCTACGCTGACCGGCTGGTGGCGGCGGCAGCTTACTGCACGTATCTGTTGTTGCTGGCCAATATCAGCCTTCGGATTCCGGGTGGGCGGCTCCTGCTGCCATTTGTGCTGATGCTAGCGTCCGGCGGCGCGTACCTGTTGGTCCGGCGCCTCACCCACCGCCCCGACTACCTGTATTACAAGCCTTGCCTGACGCTGCTTAAGGCCCTCACGCTACTCACTTTTTACTTGGGCGGCAACTACTGGGTGGTGCGCGAGGGCAATGGCTTACTCAGCGACGCCCCGGTTTCCGGCCAGGTACCGTTTGCGTGGGTGTTCTACGTTTTCACGGCTGTTATTCCGGTGGCGTACGTGGTGGTAGGGTTACGCCGCTTCGACCGGATATGGCTGTGGGTGGGGCTGCTGATTGTAGGTTTTTCCTTGTTCACGCTCCGCTACTACCGCTCCCTGTTGCCGCCCGAAGTAGCCGCCACGCTGGCCGGCAGCGTGCTGGTGGCCACCATGCTGTGGGTGGCGCGCTACCTCCGCACGCCCCAGCATGGCCTTACCGCCGCTTCCGATGGCGACGAGGACAACCAGAAATTCAACCTGGAATCCTTGATTGTTGCCCAAACAGCTACCGTACCGCAGCCCGAAGCGCCCGGCTTCCAGTTCGGGGGCGGCAGCTCCGGCGGGGGCGGTGCCGATGGCAGCTACTAGCCGCACAGTTGCCACTCATTGACGGCCAATCAGCTACCGGTTCATGTCTATCAGGCACATGGAATGGTTACTCTTGCCACCCTGCTCAGTGAGAATTAATTAGGCCACTATACGCCTGCTTTCCGTTACTTACAATTCTAGCAGAGCCAAAAAGCAAGGTTTGCGTACAAGAGTAGCCTAGCTGCTGTCCGTAATTCCTTGCCTAATGCACAGAACGTTTTCCATCACCGTACCGCCTGCCACCACCGAGTTGCTTTGCCAGCAGCTTACCACCTTGGAAACCGTTATCAGCTTAAGCGTGCAGCCCGGAGCCTCGCGCAAGCCACCCGGCGACATCATTATGGTGCAGGTGCTGAACCGTGGCACCGATGAGGTGCTGCGCCATGTGCAGAGCGCCCTGCCGCCCGAGCAGATTTCAGTGGCCTCTTCGGAGTTGAGCAGCCTGATTGCCCCGTCCCAGGCTTCCCTGGTTATGGGCGACAAAGACGAGGCTATCTGGGAGGAAATAGAATCGGGCCTGCGGCACCAAGGACGACCCACGGCCAATTACATCCTCCTTATGTTTCTAGGCGGCATTATAGCGGCGGTTGGGTTGGTTTCTGAGCCGGTGCCGCAAGCCACGGCCTTCATAGCTTCCAGTATTCTGGCACCGGGCTTCGAACCATTGGCTGCTATGCCGCTCGGCGTAGTGCTACAACGGTGGCATGTTACGTGGCGCGGGTTGCGCTCCACCTTGCTGGGCTACGCGCTGTTTATTGGAGCCGCCGGACTTACCATGTTGCTCATGATAGCCACCGGAGCCTCTTCCGCCGAAGATTTAGCTACCAACCCGGAGGTGCTAAGCATGTCGCATCCTGATTTAAAGTCGATGCTGGTTTCGGGTTGTGGCGCCGCAGCCGGGATTATTATTATTGCAGCTTACCGCCGTAGTGTTATTGCAGGAGCACTTATTGCCCTGGTACTAATGCCCGCTGCCGCCCTAATTGGCTGTGGCTTAGCTGTTGGCCGTTCCCATCTGGCGCTGGAAGGATTCGTCCGGTTCAGCCTCGATGTTGCGTTAGTTGTGGTAATGGGGCTGATTATCTTCCAGGCCAAGCAGTTGTTCTTGCACCGCCGCAAACCCAGCGAATAGCTTTAAAGCAGCCGGGCGGTGGCGGTAGCCCATGTTACCACCGCCGCCCGTGCATATCGTATCCAACCTACTCTTAGACTGCTACTTTGCGGTACATCTTGGCCAGCTGCCCCACCGCGTAGTCCACTTCGTCGGCAGTGTTGTATTTGCTCATCGAAAAGCGGATGGCTCCCCGGTCAGGGTCGCAGCCCAAGGCAGTTAGCACGTGCGAGCCAGCGTTGGCTCCACTGGTACACGCCGAGCCTCCCGACACCGATATATGATTGATGTCGAGGTTGAAAAGCAGCATTTCATTTAGCTCCGAAGGCGGCAGACTCACGTTCAGTACTGTGTACAGGCTCTGGCTAGCTTCGGCCGAAGTACCATTGAATTCCACCCCTTCAATCTGCTGTTGCAGTTTGACAATAAACCGTTCTTTCAGCGCCTGAATGTGCTGCTGATGCTCACTCATGCCGCGGTAGGCAATTTCCAGGGCCTTAGCCAGCCCCACAATTCCATACACGTTTTCGGTGCCGGCGCGCTGGTTACGCTCCTGCGAGCCACCGTGCAGCAAGGCATCAATCATCAGGCCTGAGCGACGATACAGAAACCCCACTCCTTTCGGGCCGTGAAACTTATGCGCCGAACCCACCAAAAAGTGGTTTTTCAGTTGCTGTACATCGTGCCGGTAATGCCCCATCGTCTGCACCGTATCGGTATGGAACACGGCATCATGCTGCGCGCAGATTTCGCCAATGGCCGCAATATCGTTGAGGTTGCCTATTTCGTTGTTGGCATGCATCAAGCTCACGAACGTGCGCGGATTAGTAGCCAGCAGTTCTTCCAAATGCGCCAGATCCAGCCGCCCCTGCTCATCGTGGCGCAGGTAGCTCAGTTGAATATCCCCTGCTTTTTCCAGTGCTTGAAGCGTGTGCAGCACTGCGTGGTGCTCCAGCGGCGAAGTTACAGCGTGCTTTAATCCCAGCGTCCGGACGCTGCCGAATGCCGCGTAGTTGTCGGCCTCGGTACCACCCGAGGTGAAGCTAATTTCGGCCGGCGCAGCGTTAATGAGGTGCGCAATGGTCTTGCGGGCATTTTCAATAGCGGCGCGTACCTGTCGGCCGTGGCCATGAATGCTGCTAGGGTTGCCGTAATGCTCCCGCATAAAGGGCAGCATAGCATCCAGCACTTCGGGGTCCAGCGGGGTGGTGGCGGCGTTATCGAAGTACACGGTCATGTGGTTCAACAGCTTAAGGGTGGGTGATAGTGGCCGCAAAAATAAAGGATTCCGGCGGGTAGCCGGAATCCTCTTCGTTTCGGGCCGCGCTGTATGCGACCTATAATACCATGTATCTATACTTCAGCTACAATTCCTGTTGAAATTTGCAGCAAAAGCTGGTTCTGCCTTACGAATTGATAATCTCTTTTATGTCGGCAATGATTTTATTGGCTAGATGATCGGCCGTAGCATTGGACTCCGACTCGGCGTAGATGCGGATAATCGGCTCGGTATTCGACTTGCGCAGGTGTACCCACTCCTTATCAAACTCAATCTTCACGCCGTCGATGGTATTTACGGGCTGCTTGGCGTAGCGCTTTTCCATCATTTCCAGCACCTTATCGGTGTTGATTTCCGGCGTTAGCTCTATCTTATTTTTCGAGATAAAATAGTTCGGGTACGTAGCCCGCAGCCGAGTCATGGTAAGCCCGGTTTTGGCCAGATGGCTCAAAAACAACGCAATACCCACCAATGAGTCACGGCCATAGTGCAGCTCCGGATAGATAATACCACCGTTGCCCTCGCCCCCAATGACGGCGTTGGTTTCCTTCATCTTGGTTACCACGTTCACCTCCCCTACCGCAGCCGCAGCGTAGCTACCACCGTGCTTTTCCGCTACGTCGCGCAGAGCGCGGGTGCTGCTAAGGTTGCTTACCGTATTGCCACCACCGTTCTGTTGCAGCACATAGTCGGCTACGGCTACCAGTGTATATTCTTCCCCGAACATCGAGCCATCTTCGTTGACCAGCGCCAGCCGGTCCACATCGGGGTCCACTACAATGCCAAGGTCGAAAGAGCCTTTCTCCATGGTTTTGGCAATGTCGCGCAGGTTCTCGGGCAGCGGCTCGGGGTTATGCGCAAAGTCACCGGTAGGCTCACAAAACAGCTTTTCGATGATTTCAACGCCTAGCGCTTCCAGCAGTTGCGGTACCGCAAAGCCGCCCGACGAATTCACGGCATCAACCACAATCCGGAAGTTCTTGGCCTTGATGGCTGCGGCATCAACCAGCGGCAGTTGCAGGATAGCATCAATGTGCTGCTGCAAAAACGTTTCGTCGATGCTATACTGGCCCAACTTCATTACCGGCGCGAAGTTGAACGTTTCGGCATCACCTAGCGCTAGCACTTGCTGTCCGTCCGCATCCGAAATAAACTCGCCGACACTATTGAGTAGCTTCAGCGCATTCCACTGCTTGGGGTTGTGCGAAGCCGTCAGAATAATACCGCCGCCCGCTTTTTTGGCGGGTACAGCCATTTCTACGGTAGGTGTGGTACTCAGGCCGAGGTCAATTACGTTGATGCCCAGCCCCTGCAATGTGGCCGCTACCAGCTTGCTCACCATTTCGCCCGAAATCCGGGCGTCGCGGCCAATTACAATCGTGTTGTTCTGCGTTTTATCAAGAACCCACGTCCCGAAGGCCGCGGCGTATTTCACTATATCGAGGGGCGTCAGGCCTTCACCAACCGCTCCACCAATAGTACCCCGAATCCCCGAAATTGATTTTATGAGTGCCACAGGCTAATTTTTTTTGAGTGCGCAAAAGTAGGCAAAGCTCCCTGGTTTCACTACTGCGCAGCTACCAAAGCAAGCAGTACCCAAAACCCTGGAACTCCTATACGGCACCCACTCTTCCTTCGGACGCCTGAAAGGGACGTTACTGACAGGCGTTGTATATTTGGCATAATGGAATACAACTCGCCCGACCGCCGCCCGGCTCAGCTAGCCGCTTTTGGCCGCCTCCTCGACGTGCTGGAGCGTCTGCGTGCCGAATGCCCCTGGGACCGAAAACAAACTCTGGAAAGCCTGCGCCACCTCACCATTGAGGAAACCTACGAGCTCAGCGACGCCATCATTCGCCACGACCTCCCCGACCTGAAAAAGGAGCTTGGCGACGTGTTTCTGCATTTAATTTTCTACGCCAAAATAGCTTCGGAAACCGGCCAGTTTGATATAGCCGATGTGCTGAATGCGCAGTGCGAGAAATTGATCTTCCGCCACCCCCATATCTATGGCGATGTGCAGGCCGAAGATGAAGAAACTGTTAAGCGTAACTGGGAACAGCTAAAACTGAAGGAAAAAGGCAACACGTCGGTACTCGGTGGCGTACCTACCTCGCTGCCTGCGCTGGTAAAAGCAATGCGCATCCAGGAAAAAGCGCGTGGTGCCGGATTTGACTGGGAAAAGCCCGAACAAGTCTGGGACAAGGTTCAGGAAGAATTAGGGGAGTTCGAAGCAGAATTCGCTCACGCCGACCCAGCTTCCATCAACCAGGAGCACGCTGCCGCAGAGTTTGGCGACTTGCTATTTTCGCTCATCAACTTTGCCCGGCACGCTGGTATCAACCCTGAAGAAGCCCTCGAACGTACCAATCGGAAATTCATAAATCGATTTCAATACCTTGAAACACAGGCTGCCCAAGACGGCCATCAACTGCGAGACTTGACACTCTCACAAATGGATGTATATTGGGAACAGGCAAAAAAATATAATTTCATTTCTAAATTACCGGAGAGTAAGGACTAACTTTTTTGTGGCTTTTCAGCCCATTGGAGTGTTTAAACCCCGATTTCATTTGGCGGCACTAAGGTTTTTACTTAGGTTTGCCAAGGATCGACTGAATCCCAGATTGCCCCGCGCACTAAATAGACCCATGTTCTTTGCTTTTACGCAAAGCATGACGTGAGCGGGGCGCTGTTGTCTTTAGGCGTTCCTACCGTTCATTTTCACCTTTTTCAACACCAATTTACCTTTCACCACCAACTCCCTTAACTCCCCGGAACAATGGAACAAAAGAATGCCACAAACAAAAACGTGCGGCCAGCCGCTCCGGCCGCCGCACCAGGTGAGGCAAAAGGCGGTTCCGCGTTTGCCGCCATCGTTATTCCGCTGGCAATCGTTGTTAGCATCATCATTTACATGTTTGTATTGGGTAACGGAGGCAACTTCGTAGGTGGTAATAATGCGAATGCCGCATTGCCAGGCAACTACCTCGGCATTGTGTACAAAGGTGGTCCTATCGTGCCTATCCTGATGTCGTTGTTTTTGCTGGTAATTACGTTCTCTATCGAGCGTTTCCTGACCATCAGCAAAGCCAAAGGCAGCAAGAGCATTGAGAGCTTCGTACGCACTATCCGCCAGAAGCTGAACGTAAACGACATCACCGGTGCTATTGCCACCTGCGACCAGCAGAAAGGTTCGGTAGCTAACGTAGTGAAGTCGGGCTTGCTGAAGTACCAAGAAATGGCACGTGAGCGTGGCATGGACAAAGACCAGAAAGTATTGGCCATCCAGAAAGAAATCGAAGAATCGACTGCTCTGGAACTACCCATGCTGGAAAAGAACTTGGTTATCATCTCTACCATTGCTTCGGTTTCGACGCTGGTAGGTCTGCTGGGTACGGTATTCGGTATGATCAAGGCCTTCTCGGCACTTGCTCAGGCTGGTAGCCCCGACGCCGTAGCACTGGCAGAAGGTATTTCGGAAGCATTGATCAACACGGCTATCGGTATCGCCGGTTCGGCCCTGGCCATCATTGCATACAACTTCTTCACCAGCAAAATTGACGAGCTGACTTACAGCATCGACGAAGCCGGCTTCAGCATTATTCAGACCTTCGCCTCGCAGCACGGCGACAATGAAACTTACACGGCCTAAGTTGCGGTTCACGCAATAAAGGAACCGGTAGTTTCGTTTATCTGAATATTCTTAAACCGACCAGCATATGCCTAAAGTAAAGCCCCATAGAACGAATCCTTCGCTGGACATGACTCCAATGGTGGATTTGGCCTTCCTGCTGGTGACTTTTTTCATGCTCACCACCAAGTTTGCTGCCGAGGAAGTAGTAGTAGTAGATACTCCTTCTTCTACTTCGGACATCAAACTACCGGAAAGCAACATTATCCGTCTCTTAATCGATAAAGACAAGCGTGTTTTCTTCGGTTTTGAGAGTGATAAAGCCAAGACTTTGCTGCTCGACAAAATAGCTACCAAGTATGGGGTTAGCTTTAATGAGAAGCAGAAGAAGAACTTTGGCAACCTCAACTCTTTTGGTGTGCCTGTACAACAGCTTGGCGGTTTGCTAAGCCTCAGTACTGAGCAGCGCAAAAAAGTTAACCAAACGGGTATTCCGATTGACTCGCTCAACAATCAACTGATTGATTGGGTGATGGAAGCACGGAAAGCCAATATGGAAGCCATTGCCAAGCCAACGTTTATTGCCATCAAAGGCGACAACAACGCGGACGTAGCGACGGTGAAAAAGGTCATTCAGATCTTGCAAGACAAGAATATCAACCGTTTCAACCTCATCACCGACCTGGAGAACAAGCCGGTGGCCTCTAACTAACGTCCGCAAGCCATGGCAGAAATACAACAGAACTCCGGCGGGGGTGGAAAAGGTGGTAAAAAGCGGGCCAAGAAAATGTCGACTCGTATCGACATGACCCCCATGGTGGACTTGGCCTTCTTGCTACTTACCTTCTTCATCCTGACGGCGTCCTTCAACAAGCCGAACGTGATGCAGCTCACGATGCCGGTTAAGGAAAAGAACCCCGAAGAACAAACCGTTCTGAAAGCTTCTGATGCCTTCACCATCATCATGGGCGAGAAAGACAAGCTCTACTATTACGAAGGGCTGTTGGATGAAAACGTAAAGCCTCAATTGAAGCTTTCCGACTATTCCGCCGACGGTATTCGTAAGATTTTGTTGGCCCGGCAGCGCCAGAACCCTAAAACGGTGGTTCTGATTAAGCCAGACGACAAGTCCAATTACAAGAACATGGTGGACATCTTGGATGAGATGAACATCACCAACCAGAGCAAGTACGCTTTGGTAGACGTTTCGAAACAAGACGAGGACCTCATTAAAACTTCCGGGCTATGATGGATAACACCCAAATAGCGCGGGCAAGCCTCAACGACATTGTTTTCGAAGGCCGGAACAAAGCCTACGGAGCCTATGTATTGCGGCGCTTGTACTCCAAGCACGTCTCGCGCGCCCTCCTCATCGCTGTTGCTCTTTTTGTATTGTTGATCAGCTTCCCGCTGATTGCTCGTCTGTTCAAAGACGAAACAATAGTTGAAGAGGACAAGATGCTAAAGGAGAACGTCCTGATGGATGCCCCTCCATTGGACCAAACGAAACCGCCGCCACCGCCGCCACCGCCGGAGGCGCCACCACCACCACCACCGAAACTCTCTACCATTAAATTCACCCCTCCCGTCGTTAAGAAAGACGAAGAGGTGAAAAAGGTAGAAGAGATTCCAGATCAGAAGGAACTGGAAGACAAAGTGGTTTCGACTGCTACTGTAAAAGGCAACACTGACAATCCACTTGACCTGAACGGTTTGGATGCTGGTGAAGGCAACAAGGTAGTAGAAGAGGTGGTAGAGCAGAAGGTTTACCAGTACGTGGAGCAAATGCCCGTATTCCCTGGTGGCCCCGAAGCTTTGCTGGCAGCCATTCAGAAAGGCGCTTCTTATCCAGCGCTGGCCCTACGTAATCAGATTGAAGGCAAAGTCTTCATCTCCTTTGTAGTAGGTCCTGATGGAGCTGTAACCGACGTGAAGGTGCAGAAAGGCATCGGCGGCGGCTGCGACGAATCGGCAGTTGCCTCGGTGAAAAAGCTTCCCAAGTTCTCTCCTGGTAAGCAGAATGGCCGGGCCGTAAGCGTGTCTTACACCGTACCTGTAACCTTCGCTATCAAGTAAGCTTACAAGCAGAATCAGTTATCTGACTTTGCACTTAAAAATCCCGCTTTTGGCTTCGGCCGGAAGCGGGATTTTTCATTTCAGAGCAGCTATAGTGCTACACAGCATTATTTAGAAAACATATAAAAAAATATTTCACTGCTTGCATACTACATGAAAAGCAGTGTTCGTTAGACCTCTGAAAGCCAGGCGGTAGCGTCCGATTTATGAGCAGGGAGCCAGGTTTGAGTAGTTGCCTACTGCACAATTTGTTTCACCCCTAACCTATATCCCACATGAGTATGCTGGATTTACGTACCGCTTCTTTCAACGACATTGTCTTTGAAGGCCGCAACAAGCTATATGGCGCCTATGTCCTTCGGCAGCTGTATGAACGCCACTTGGCAAGAGCTTTGGCTCTTGCCGTGTCACTTACGCTACTTCTGGTTGCTTCACCACTTGTAAAGGCCTGGTTCTTTCCTCCAATGGTAGAGGCTGCTGGTCCTGTTGTATTACCGCCACCATCAATTGATGTATTGCCACCGCCTATTTTTGAAAAGGTGGAACCTGCTGGCGGAGCTAGACCAGCAGATCCTATCGTCAGCCCACCAGCTAAGGTAGTGCCCCGAGTAGTACCAGATGAGCAAGTAAAACCTGAAACGAAGCCTGAAGCCCCTACTATTGCCCCGACAGATGCCCTTCCTGAGCCTCTTACTGGCGGAGCAGTTGGAGGCAGAGGCAGCTCAGAAACCGGCTTAGCAGGTCCGGGTGTTGGCCCCAAAGATTCCGGCACCGCTAAAACGACAGCCCCGCCGGCACCATTCCTCACGGCCGAAGTAATGCCCGAGTTTATGGGTGGCCAAGAGGCTTTGCAGCGCTACATGCAACAAAACCTGCGCTATCCGCCTCAAGCCCTTCGCAACAACATTGATGGCCGCGTATATATCTCCTTCACTGTGCAAGCCGACGGCTCCATTGCTGATGTACAGGTGCTAAAAGGCT
Source organism: Hymenobacter norwichensis DSM 15439 (assembly GCF_000420705.1). Lineage (GTDB taxonomy): Bacteria > Bacteroidota > Bacteroidia > Cytophagales > Hymenobacteraceae > Hymenobacter > Hymenobacter norwichensis. The sequence goes on along the minus strand of NZ_ATVL01000010.1, from coordinate 483,022 downwards.
TAGGCTTCGGGACTGATGAAGAAGCGGCACGGGTGGTGAAAAAAATGCCTGCCTGGAAGCCTGGCATGCAGAACAAGCACTCAGTGGCTGTCCGCTACACTATGCCAATTACTTTCCGGTACGAGTAACACGATTTCAGCTTTGCACTAAAGTCCTCACCTGTAACATTTTAAATAAAGAATATTACTTATAAAAGCTGAAAAGTGCTTGGTTCTTCTTGAATCAAGCGCTTTTCAGCTTTTCTTGTGGCAATAACTTGGCTTTGGAAGCGTTTAGGCGAACCTGGGGCTGAATGTTTCGTGTTATAAGCAATACATGTACTTTTTCTTCGTTGCTTCCAACTTCTATGATTAACCGTCCTACCACCGAAGAGCGTTTGTCGGCACGAGGCAACTCTTCCCAGGGCTTCATGCGCTACTTTTTGCTGATCATGACGCTCACATACATTGGGTTAGGAGTGTTTTTGTGGTTTGCCCCTCCTATCATCTTTAATCTCTCCGTTCCAAACCGCCGGATACTAGGTGGTATATTCGTATTTTACGGAATTATTAGATTTGTCCGTACTTACCAGCAGCATTTCCGAAACGTTGACTCTCAACATGACTAAATTTCCTGTCAATCTGCGGTTCCTTTCTCTCGGCTTAACCGTTGCTGGTGCGCTCCTGAGCACTGCCGCCTGCAACCGAGACCCCAATGCGGCAGGGCCCGACGACGATACCTCCACTACAGGCCGTATCAATATCAGCGTTGATGAAACGTTTGCTCCCATCCTTAAGTCGCATATTGATACGTTTCAACAGTTGTACACCTATGCACACGTAACGGCCGCTTATAAGCCCGAAAACGATGTCGCTCAGGATATTCTTACTGATAAAGTGCGCGCTGTAGTTTTAGCTCGGCCTCTCAATGCCAACGAGAAAAGCGTGCTGGAAAAGCAGATGCTTATTCCTCGCACCACGCATATAGCCACCGACGGTTTAGCTATTATTCTACACCCCTCCAACCCCGACTCTCTGCTGACTATGGCACAGTTGAGTGATATTTTTTCGGGGAAGAAGGCTGATTGGAAAGAGATAAGCGGAAAAGGCAAATCAGGCCAGATTGACGTGGTTTTTGATGCTAACCGCTCTAGCACTACCCGCTACGTACAAGACTCCATTACCCGTGGAGCAGCCTTGTCGAAGCGAGTGTTTGCGGCAAAATCGAACCCAGCGCTACTAGATTACGTTGCAACTCATCCGAACGCCATTGGAATAGTTGGAGCCAATTGGATTAGTGACCGGGACGATGCTGCTGTACAGCGCTTTTTAAAGCGGGTAACAATAGCTGGCATCAGTGCCGAAGCTAGTCCGAAGTCTGCGGACGACTATTACCAACCTTTCCAGGCGTATTTGGCGCTGAAGAAGTATCCGTTACGGCGGGAAGTGTACATTATCAGCCGCGAAGGACGCGCCGGTCTTGGCACCGGTTTTGCATCCTTTGTAGCAGGAACAAAAGGCCAACTGATTGTCCTTAAATCAGGACTGATGCCGGCTACCGGACAAACTAGAATCGTGAATACCTCGAAGAAGTAAGTCCGACCGAGTACTTTTTACACACCTCTTTTCACCAAACCAATTACCCATGAACTTCAAGCCCTGGAATATCTCGTTCCTCGTTGCCTTGTCAGTTTCCGGCTCTGCCGCTTACGCTCAGAATCCTCAAAAGGCTATTGAACTGGAGCGTTACAGCGAAGCCCGGGCTGCGCTCTTGCGTCAAGGTCAATCTGCCGAATCTTCATTCGAATTGGGTCGTCTCTATCAGAAGCGGGACATGCCCGACTCGGCAGCTTATTACTTTAGCCGTGTTCCTGCTGACCCTAAAAACCCAATGAGCTTAGTGGCCGCTGGCCGTGCTGCTCTTGCCAAAGGTGACCAAGCAGGCGCTCAAACACAGTTCGATGCCGCTGTGAAAGCCAGCAAAGGCAAAGACGCAAAAGTGTACACGATGATTGCTCAAGCGTATGGCGAGTCGGACATCAAAGCCGACAATGCTAAAGCGTTGACTTATGTAACTGCGGCCGAAAAGCTTGCTAAAGGCAAGGATGACCCAGCACTAATGATTGCCCGTGGCGATATCTATGGTCAGTCGGATCAGGGTGGCGGTGAGGCAATGAACAGCTACGAGCGTGCTTTGCTGGCTGATCCTAACAGCGCACTAGCTAACTACCGCAAAGGGGAGTTGAACGTGCGGGCTCGTAACTACAACGATGCCAAAACTTCGTTCGAGAAAGCAATTCAGCTCGACCCTAACTACGCTCCTGCTTACAATGCACTGGCAGAAACGTATTTCTACGCTGGCAAGTACGACGACGCACTGGCTACCTTCCAGAAGTATCAGGGAGTGGCAGAGAAGTCGCCGGGCACTGATGCTAAGTACGCTTCGTTCTTGTTCCTGACCAAGAAGTATCCGGAAGCACAGGTGGAAGTGGAGAAAGTGTTGGCTCGTGACCCCAACAACGTAACCATGAACCGCTTGCTGGCTTACACCTTGTTTGAAAACGGCAAGAACCCAGAGGCCGTAACGGCTATGGAGAAGTACATGAAGCTTCAGCCAGCTGACAAGCTCATCACCGAAGACTATGTGTACTACGGTAAGATGCTTTCGAAAGCTGGTCGGGCTCAGGAAGGCGAAGCTGCACTCAAAACTGCTATTGCCAAAGACCCGAAGAAAGCTTCTGAATTACAGAATGAGCTAGCACAAGGCTATATGCTGTCTAAAAACTATCCAGCAGCTATTGCCGCATACCAGGCCAAGATGAAATCATCTGGTACGCCTGAGCTAACTGACCAGATTCGTTTGGCGGTAGCATATGGTGGCAACAAGCAGTACGATAAGGCGGACAGCCTCTATAACGCTGTATTGATTGCTCGCCCAACGTACGTACCTGGCTACTTGATGCGCGCTAAAGCCAACTACTTCATGGACCCGGATTCCAAGCAGGGTTTAGCTAAGCCGCACTACGAGAAATATATCGAAATGGCGAAGGCTGATCCGGCTAAGTATAAGGATGGCCTTGTAGAAGCCAACGAGTATCTGGGCTACTACTATTATGCTAAAGGCGATAAAACCGCCGCTGCTCCTTACTACGAGCAAGTACTAGCACTGGACCCAGAGAATGCCAACGCGAAGAAAGTAATGGCATCGATGAAAGCGCCTGCTACTAAATCGACTTCGAAAGCAGCTCCAAAGAAGTAATACAAACTGCTTCTTCACAAGAAAAGCCCCTGTTGCACTTGCAACAGGGGCTTTTTCTTTGGCATCTGTATCAACTAGCGTACTGTTCCCAATGAGCCAGTACCGAAGCAAAATCGGTGGGTAGCTCCACTTCAAACTGCATCTGTTCCCCAGTTACCGGATGCGTAAACCCAAGGGACTTAGCATGCAGCGCCTGCCGGGGCATAAGTTCAAATGCCGTATCAACGAAGGCTTTGTAAGCACCGGTACGTTGGCCATACAGCACTTTATTGCCGCCGTACGTAGCATCGGAGAACAAAGGGTGCCCAATGTGTTTCATATGCACCCGAATTTGGTGTGTACGGCCCGTTTCTAGATTACACTGCACCAAGGCTACATGCCCAAAAGTACGCAGCACCTTGTAGTGTGTAACGGCCGATTTCCCATCTTCTCCATTGAGTGGGTACACAGCCTGCACTTTGCGGTCCTTCACGCTTCGCCCAATGTTGCTGCGGATAGTACCCTGCGTTTCCTTCGGGATGCCCCATACCAGAGCCAGATACGTCCGCTCAATGGTGTGGTGAAAGAACTGCTGCGACAGATGCGTCATGGCGTACTCGGTCTTGCCGATAACCAATAAGCCCGACGTGTCCTTATCGATGCGGTGCACGAGGCCAGGGCGAATTTCGCCGTTGCGACCAGTGGGTAAGTTATTGAGGTGATGCGTAAGGCCATTCACCAAGGTTCCGTGCCAATTACCGAAAGCCGGGTGTACGACCATGCCCGCCGGCTTATTCACCATCAATAGCGCCTCGTCTTCGTAGCGAATATCGAGGTCCATGGGCTCGGGCAGCACCCGGAAGTCAATGGGCGGCTCAGGCAGCGTGATGGTTATCAAGTCGCCGGGTTTGATCCGGTAGCTGGACTTAGCCGGCCGCTCGTTCACCTGCACCGCTTCGGCCAGAATGGCATTCTGAATTTTAGTGCGCGAGCTATGCGGCAGCTGACGCATCAGGTACTTATCAAGCCGCAGTAAATCCTGCTTGCGGCTTACCATAATACGATGGTGCTCATACAACTCGTCGCCTACCTCCGACTCTTCGTCATTATCGGTTGGTACCAGCGGCACCGATGGCAGCAACTCGTCATTCAATAAGTCAGGGTCAATCATAAGCACTTGTAATATTGGGTCGCTACTAAACAAGAAAGCCGAGACACGAAGTCCCGGCTTGTCTGGCTTAAGTAGCAGGCTGAAAAGCCTTACTTCTTGGTCTTGGTTTTCGTCTTGGTAGCAGAAGTGTTAACAGCCGGCGTAACTGGGGTATTTACCTTTGGAGCAACAGCCGCTGGAGCAGCACCTGGCGTTACGCCCATTTTCTTCAGAATCAAATCTGAAATATCGCCTTCCTTGGGGCCGTGCAACAGCACTGGGCTGGCACCGTCCGAGTTCAGCACGTAGGTGTAGCCGTTCTCTACTGATACGGCATCGATGGTCTTCTGAAGCTTATCCAAGGCAGGCTTCAACAACGTCTGCTGCTTCTGCTGGAGGTTCTGATCAGCAGTGCGTTGAAACTCCTGAATGGACTGCTGCATGGTAGTCAGTTCCTTCTCTTTGTCGGCTTTCACCACGTCAGTCATGGTAGCGGCACCCTTTTGATACGCCTCAGCTTTGGTTTGGTACTCGGCGTATTTGCTTTTCAATTGGTTTTCCAGCTGGGTGCTGTAAGCTTTCAGGTCAGTTTCAATCTGGCGGCTCTCAGGCATCTGGCTCAGTACGTACTCAACGCTGGTATACCCAATTTTGAGCGGACCACTAGCAGCGGGTGCGGCGGCTGCAGCGGTAGTGGGAGCCTGCGCTAGCGCAACTGAGGCCGACGAAAAAGTAAGGGCGGCCGCAGCCAATGCAACGCGGAACATGTTCATGATGGTCATTAAAAGGGAAACGTCTGAGAGGGTTATATTGCAAAGTTAGTTTTTTCGGCTTGCCGGACGAGTTGATGGCCGAGAAGTAGGGGCTGCCCCTGCTTTGTCTTCGTCGGCCTGTATAGCGTCACCGGCCGGAGTTTTAGGCGTGGCTACCGTTTTCACGCTGCCTTTCTGAGCAGTTTGGTTTCGGTCTTCAGATGCTAAACCCAATTCTTCCAATACAAATTCCGTGTAATCATGCACTGGGTTGGTATACAGCATAGTCAGGTCACCGGATTTGTCGAATACAATAGCCAACTGCTTCTTCTTAGCCACTTTTTCAATGGCTTCAAACACTTGGTCCTGCACCGGCTTGGTCAGCTCCTGGCGCTTTTTGAACAACTGCCCTTCGTACCCAAAGATTTTGTTCTGATAGGCTTTTGTGTCTTGTTCCTTCTTCAAGATTTCATCCTGCCGCTTCTTTTTCATCGGCTCAGTCAGCAGGACTTCTTCGGCTTGGTACGTCCGATATAGCTTGTCCAAGTCTTTCTTCTGGGTTTCGATTTCCTTCTGCCAGGTCTGCGACAGGTTGTTTAACTCGGTCTGGGCCTGCGCATACGCGGGCATTTTACCCATGATATACTCAGAATCTACGTAACCGAATTTCTGAGCCACTACCGATTGGGCCGTACAAAGCATCACCGACAACGTAGCCAGGATGGAAATTACTTTTTTCATAGCAGCAAGTGAAAGAGTAAAGCCGGCCCGCACCTGCCGTAGTTAGCGGATCTGCTGACCGATGATGAAGTGGAACTGGTTGCGGTCCTGCGCCGTCGATGCGTTGGTATTGTTACGCGGAACGGTGTCGAAGGCCCTACCAAAGTCAAAGCCTAGCAAACCAAATGCCGACATGAAAATTCGGGCACCTACCCCTGCCGAACGATACAGTTTGTAGGGGTTGTAGTTGGTATAGCTGTTGAAGGCATTACCTGCCTCCGCGAAGCTCAGAACATAAACCGTAGCCGCCGGGTTCAGCGACACCGGATAACGCATTTCCATTACATACTTGTTGTACACCACCCCGCCGTTCTGGTACTGCTGAGCCGTTGGTATAGCATTAGCATCGTTGGGGTCAGCATATCCGCGCAAGCCGATAAACTCGGTACCTACCGCGAAATTCTGGCTCCCTCCGGCGGCCAAACCTGAACCACCCAACTTAAACCGTTCAAACGGCCCAATCTGACGGCTGCTGTTGTAAGTGCCAATAAAGCCAAAGTGCGCCCGTGTGTTCAATACCAGCTTGCCCACGATAGGGGTAAACCACGAGGCATCGAACATCCACTTGTGAAATTCAACCCACTCATTGCTATTAGGATGTGCACCCTTAATAGCGGAATAAGGTGGCGTCAGGCTTACGCTCAACGCCAACGAAGAGCCTCGCCGTGTGTAGGTCGGGTTGTCGATGCTGTTCCGCGCCAGTGTGGTGTTCAGCGTGATGTTAGTAGCCTTACCGTTCTGGAAATTCTCGAACAGCTGATAATCTTTGGTTTCGTACTGCGTGACACCCAAAGAGTTACTCAGCGTAAAGTAGTCATCAGGCCAGCGTAACCGGCGGCCTAAGCTGATAGATGCCGTATTACTCTTAATGAAAGCACCATTGCGAATATCAAAAGTATTGCCGTAAGTCAGACGGTTGATACTCCGGTTCAGACTAAACGAGAATGAGTTAGGCTTGCGGCCACCTAGCCATGGCTCTGTAAACGAGAACGAGTATGCCTGGTACTGCAAGCCGTTGGCCTGCACGTTGAGGGCAATGCGCTGCCCGTCACCAGCTGGTACGGGCGTCCAGTTACGGAAGTCTTTGGCCTTACGCAGCGAAAAGTTATTGAATACCAAACCTACTGTACCAATAAAACCAGCATAGCCACCCCAGCCACCCGAAAGCGTAATCTGGTCGGAGGGCTTCTCAACTACCGTATAGTTGATGTCCACCGTGCCGTCGGCTTGGTTAGGCACTGGTACCATACCCACTTTTTCAGGGTCGAAGTAACCTAGCGTAGAGATTTCACGCTGCGAGCGGATGAGAAGCTCTCGGTTGAACTTGTCGCCAGGCAGCGTCCGCAATTCCCGCCGAATCACATGGTCGGTGGTTTTGGTGTTGCCGGCAATGTTTATCTCTTTGATGCGCGCCTGCACCCCTTCGGTGATGCGCATCTCAATATCGATTGAGTCGCCTTCTACCTTAGTTTCTACCGGGTCGATAGAAAAGAACAGGTACCCGTCGTTCATATAGAGCGAAGTTATATCCTGTCCGGTGGGATTGTAGTTCAGGCGTTTATCCAGCGTTTCCTTGCTATATACGCTACCTTCCTTGATACCTAGTACCGAGGCCAGCGTTTTATCGTCGTACAGGTAGTTGCCGGCCCATGATATATTGCGGAAGTAGTATTTTGGCCCTTCGTCTAGCCGAATTTTTAGTTTCAGCGCATCACCCACCCGCTCCAATGTATCAGATAATACTATTGCGTCGCGGTAGCCTTGTGAGTTGTAGAAATCGATAAGCTTTGTCTTATCATCTTCAAACTCGGAGCGCTGAAATTTACCGGAGTTCAAGAGTTTAGGAAACTTCTTTTCCTTGGTTTTCTTGAACTTACCTTTCAGCTTGCTGTCCGTAAATGCCTCGTTACCTTCGAAAGCAATTTCGCGGATTTTGCTTTTGCCTCCCTTATCTACATTGATTTTCAGCACCACACTGTTAGACAGGCTTGAGTCCGGCACCTGCACAATGTTCACCTTGGTGTCGAGGAAGCCTTTGTTAGTGTAGAACTTCCGCACCTGTGTCTTGGTATTGCTCAACAGAGCATCGGTAACTACTTTCCCGCGAATCAGCTTGATTTTGTTTTTTAGATCGTCAGCTTGACCCTTGCTGATGCCTTCGAACTCGAATTTTGAAAGCCGTGGACGTTCTTTCAAATTGAAATCCAAGAAAATCCGGTTGCCATCAATGCGAGTGATGGATACGCTCACATCGCCCAGGATTCCTTGGTCCCAAACCTTACGAATGGCTTTGCCTATCTCTTCGCCAGGGATAGAAATAGGGTCGCCGACGCGCAACCCTGTCAAGCCAATAAGAGTATTGCTATCAAGGTAGCGAGCACCGCTAACCGTAATCCCTCCTAGTTCGTAGCGCTTGGTTTCGTCGCCAGTAGCGGGAGCGGTCTGTGCCAACACAGTCAGCGGTGCTACCGAACTTAACGTAAGTACTACGGCCATGCGGCCCAGCGTCTGCAAAAATAAATTCATTCTGTTGTCGAAACCTTACGAAACGGTTAGCTGCTCACTCGTCTTTCCAAAACGCCGCTCTCGGCGTTGATATGCCCGCACAGCCTCCTCAAAATGGGCGCGCCGAAAATCGGGCCACAGCAATTCGGTGATATATAATTCAGTGTAAGCCAGTTGCCAGAGCAAAAAGTTGCTAATTCGCTGCTCACCACTTGTCCGAATCAGGAGTTCAGGATCGGGGATGCCAGCCGTAGCCAAATACCCGCCGATGGTCGACTCCTGTACATCTTCAGCCCGTAACTTGCCAGCCGCTACATCGGCTGCCAAACGGCGGGCAGCCTGAGTTAGGTCCCAACGGCCGCTATAGCTGAGCGCCAATACCAGCGTCATGCGCGAACAATGTTTGGTAAGCTCTATGGCCTCCGACAATTCACGCTGACAGGAAGCAGGCAAACTGTCAATTTGTCCAATGGACTGTAAACGCACACTATTCTTCAATAGTGTAGGGGTTTCCTTGCGGATGGTATGTACCAGCAATTGCATTAACGCCGTCACCTCGTGTGCCGGCCTCGACCAGTTTTCGGTGGAGAAGGCATAAAGCGTAAGGTAGCGCACTCCCATTTCGGCGGCAGCTTCTACGGTATCACGCACAGCGGTAATGGCGCTCTGGTGGCCGAAGATACGGAGGCCGCCCTTCTGCTTGGCCCAGCGGCCATTACCGTCCATTATCACAGCTACGTGAGAAGGAATATTTTGCGGGTCAATTTCGGACCGAATGGTCATGGATGCTTTTTGCGTAAAGAGGCTGCAAGTTACGCAAATGGTTGCATTCCAATTCGTCTAAGCTCCTAGCTATTGCAATAACCTAGGATTGCTTTTGTATTGAGGCGGGCAATTGATTTTATAGAAAGTGTAGGAAATACTAATGCCATTGAAGAAATACCAGTCTTTATCGTGCGGATTTCCTACAATGTCTGTCTGCCCCTGAGTTTTTCCGTCTATATGGTCGAGTTGATCGCTGAAGACTTTGCGCGCTCCGGCTTCTAAACCCAGGTTCCACCGGTTCGACAATGCATACTTGAACCCAAACCCGGCTGGTACTGCCAAGCCAACCATTGTACCTTTCTGGTTTAAAGCAGGTAGAGCAGCATTATTAGTGGCCGTGGTGGTGCTAGACAAAAATCCAGCAACTCCTACGAACACGTAAGGCGTGAAGTGAATTTTGGCTTTACGATAATGATAATCGAAGAAATTATATTCCGCTACAGCCGAAACTTCATACAGGCTACCCTTCATGTTGGCCTGCCGGTACGCTGGCAAAGGTGCCACCGCATTAGTTGCTCCTTCTACGTTACCATCGTCGGCCCGAAGTAGTCCTGCCGTGAAAGCACCACGCAAAGTGATTGGTGCCGAAATATCCCGACGGTAGAAGGCTGTAATGGCGGGCCGGTTATTCTTGAACTGATACCCTGGCGACAGTTCACCTTTGTAAACCAATCCACCTAGGCCTAAACCGACTTCGCTAGTGTATTGGGCACTAGCCGATTGGGCAAAAAAAATACTCCCTGTCTGCACGGAGCAAACAAGGAGTGTTTTAAAAAGAATTGCTTTGGTCATCAGACTGATTGTGAGTGAACACCAACCAGCTGAAACTGGCTAGCGGAATTTGGGGCTCTTAACGCGAGGCGCTAAGATATAGTTAAGCGTGAAACCAGCTTGTACGTACCAGTCATCATCCTTGCTTTCACCGCGTTTGATACCAGCACCGTCAAAACCAGTAAATTCTCCTGTCCGACTTTTTGTGATACCACGTCCGAAGTACTTAGCAGCATCGGAAGTTAGGTTAGCATCATCCGTATAGTTGGTGCTAACGTCGTCAAGATAATCGTTAAATGTTTTGCGGAAGCCAACTTCAAAACCTAGGTCGAAGCTCTTATTAAGCTTATAACGAGCTCCTGCACCAAATGGTATTGCAATACCTGCTTTATTATATGACTTACCTTCAGTTTTTAAGGGCTGTAGAGCTACGAAAGTACCGCTGGCATTCTCACCTTTTGGGTTGCCGGCATACCCTGCTACACCGCCAAATACGTAAGGTACAAAGTCAGGACGCTTTATATAGTTGTTCCTGTTCGGAATTAGATCGACGATACCTACCACCGACAGTTCCGCTATATCGTTGCGGAAGTTCATGTTGCGGTTGTAACGATACTTAGCATCTGAATCGTTTTGATCAGCTGATTTTGCGTCGCTGCCTGTGATACGGCCGTAGCTTAAGCCAGCGCGACCAGAGATAATAGGCGTGAAGCGGTGCGTAATGGTTACGCCTAAATTAGGTCGGGTGGCACCGAAACGTAAGCTAGGAATGCTGGGCTTAGGAGTAATGTCACCGAAATAGTTCATAGCTGTCAGCGTCACACCAACAGAATTGTACTGCTTCCGCTTGGTGAATTGCTGAGCATTCGCCGCAGGGGCCAACAACCCTATGGCCAATAGCGGCGTGAGAGCGTAGGTGAAAAATTGCTTCATAATGAGCAGGATTTGAGAAATAGCGAAAGGAGGTGACCTTACAGAACAAACACAGTAACAGTCAGCAACAAAAGTAGAAGATGTCGGGAACTAAAAAAAGGAATAGCAGAAAAAGTATATCTGCTATACTGGAATTCCAGCCGGATTACGCCGATCTAAGCCCCAATTAAGCTTACTGCGTAAGGTACTCAAGAAATTAACGTGATTGAATTTTACTAAGCGAACGGCGAAACTCTCTCGACGAACGGCAATCTGCACCCCCGCATCAACGGCCACAGAACGGGAGTCCAGCGACAGTAGAAACTGGTTGCTTCGCCCCTCTATCTCGAAAGAAATTACGCTTTGATCCGAGACGATGATGGGCCGCACGTTAAGATTGTGGGGACATACGGGCGCAATGATAAAATTGTTTGTCTGCGGCAGCATAACCGGACCGCCACAGCTCAACGAGTAGCCAGTAGAGCCGGTTGGCGTGGCCACTACAAGTCCATCAGCCCAGTAAGAATTCAGATACTCCCCGTCGATGTAGGTGTGCACTACGATCATGGAAGAAGTATCACGCTTCAGAATACTGAATTCGTTAAGACCGAAGTTAATACCATCGAAAACCTCCGGATCAGTTTCCACTCGAATCAGGCTTCGCTCTTCTAGCACAAAATGCCCCTTGAACAATGCGTCCATGGCTTGTGCAATACGGTCAGGTGTGACGGTAGCTAAGAAGCCGAGACGCCCAGTATGAATACCCAAAATAGGAATTTCAAGAGCACCTACGTACGTGACAGTATCAAGTAGGGTACCGTCGCCGCCGATGCTGAGCACGAACTGCACGCCACGTAGCGAGTCGCCGCGGCCGAATGTGGTAACGTTGGCTGGTAAGGTGAGGCGGTGCAGCAGATACTCATGGAAGGCTGTGGCCAGCAAAATGGTGGTCTGGCGCTTTACTAGATCATCCAGCAAAGCCTGTATAAACGGCAGGCTGGCATCATCGAAAGGCTTTCCTAGAATGGCGATTTTCATAACAGAACGTTAACCTACTAGAGGTAGGCAGTAAGTCAGATGGGAAACTCGGAGCGCAGAAAAAACCCACCCTGGCCCCGTATGTTGCGCGTATATTCAAGCGTAAATACCCGGTCGTAATACGTAACCAAGTGTAAGCCTACCCCAATCGACGCCAAAAGACGCTCGGGCAGCTGGTTGCCGGCCACCACTGAAGGGGTGCTTACGTAACCGGCATCAGTAAAGGTATTCAAGTACAATATCAGTGGAATACTATTGATCTTAGGATTATCAATTTCTTGAAGTTGGAGACGGCCAGCATCAAAGAGCCGATACGAAACACCTTGCTGTAGCAGTATGTAGTGACGGCCGTCAACAACGTAGGGGTCATAGCCGCGCACCAATGCATCGTAGCCCAGGGCTCGGTTATCGGCATAAGATAAGCGGCGGCTAAACCGTAACTGCCCCTGTGTGGCGGCACTATAGTAAAAGTTGCCACCGAGCGAAGCGTAGTGCGCATATCGGGCCTTAAGCGAAACCTGCGGAGGTGAACCATTGGTCAGAAAACGACGATATACCACTTGTGCCTGAGCGTAGCGGCCCGTTAGTGGGTATGCAAAAGTATTGCGCTGGTTTAGAACCCCGAACAAACTAAAATCCAGGTATTCGCGGGTGGTGCGTCCTAGGTAGTAGTCGGGGTTGAGCAAATTCACAGAGTCGGAAATTAGCTCCCGGTGATAGCTCACATCGAAGGCGGTAAGCAGGCGGACTGTCCGGCGCCAGCGCAGCCCAGCCGTAACGTAGCGCCGCTCAATTGGAAATCCATTTTGTGGCCTGAAAGTAGCCAGACGGTCATCTACGGTGGCATAATCGAGGGCGCGGGCTTTGTAATAGGAAACACCAAAGCCTACCCCCACCCGCCGACGTCGGCCATAACCAGGAGCTTCGTAAAACAACTCATACTTGCGGTTGAAACCCAACTGTAGATTACCACGCAGTTCTTCGTTACGGCCCCGAAAGTTTTTGCGCGTTAAATGCAAGCCGTAGTCCACCCGCCGCCACTTGTCGGATCGGTCGGCCCAAGCGCGGAAGTTGCGGTCGGCAATGGAGAGGATGGGTACTGGAAAGGTGTACCAACGTTCCTGCACACTAAACAAAACAGTTAAGTCGCCGTTGCGACACACCACCTCCACTAGTACTTGATGGAAGAGCTGTAAATTGAAAATGCGGCGGCGGTTTAGCTCAATGCGGCGAGCCAACTTGGTAGCGTTAAGCGTGTCGCCCTCCTGAAAGTCCAGTTCAGCTCGCAGTATTTGTTCTTTGGTTTTTTCATTGCCCACGAATAACAGCGAGACAACACGAACACTGCTATAGCCTGGACAAGCCAGTAAAGCCTGAGCCACCGAATCAGGTGGGATGCTGGTAGGGATTGTATTGGCCCGAACTGCGCTGGCAGCGCAGAAGAACGTTATCCAGGCTAAAAAGGCTCGTAGGCGCACTCTTGGCTCGGCTTACAGGCTTAAGTAACGCAGCAAGGCGTCGTAGCGCTCTTGCTCGTTTTCGCCCAGCTCGCCTACGCCGTTGAACTGTGCCGTAATGACGTAACCAAATCGTTCGAGCGTAGCTACAATCCGGGTAAGTGTGGGCGTGTTCACCTTCAGCGTCAACCGGATGCGGTACGGGTCGTGCTCGTCCTGGGCAACATGGGCACTCAGGATTTTGGCGTTATTTTCCTCGATGTAGCGGCTAATGGCTGATAGCGAATAGTCTCGCTCTTCCATCGACATAACGATAACCGCTCCCTGACCAACAGCAATTGGCGGCTGTCCGAAAGCGGCTAATGTATCGCTTACGGTCACTACGCCTACATACTCATGCTGCGCGTCGAGCACGGGTACCAACTGAATTTTATTTTGGATGGCAACTTCCATGATGCTGTAGAAATGCTGGCTGTTCAGCACATGCGCTTCTTCATAGCCCAGAGCTAAGTCGCTCAGCAGTTGGTTACTGTTCGCGGCTTCTTCGAAGTCAAGCAAATCAGCATCCGTAACCAAACCCTTGTAGGCACGGTTGTCGAGCACAGGTAACTGGTTTACATGGAATTCTTCCAGCCATTTGGCCGCTTTCCCCACGGTATCCGACACTTTCAGGGGCGGAATCATTTGGTTGAGCAAGTCTTCAGCAAGCATTGAGTGCATCGGCGGGAAAGGGAAAGTAGAGAAGATGACGGCTGAGCCGCCTATTCAGATCAAAATAGCAAGGAAACCAGACCCACCGATACGGTATGCCACCATGAGATACGAAGCGAGCAGAAAATTCGAAACCTAAAAAGTCGAAGAGTAGTGAAAAAGTTTTCAACTAGCCGAAGTCCAACACCTAGCAAGTGAAAGAGCCATGTTTGGCAGGCGAGGTTGCTTGCAATGAAAGTACCGATTTACTTGGCACCGCAGCAACTTAACCTGATTTCAACCAGCCATTGCCGTTAACGGCTCAGTACGCTGCAAAAACTGCCGGAGTAGCATGTTGAACTCGTTAGGACGCTCCATCATGGGAGCGTGGCAGCAATGGTCGAGAAAACGCAGTTCCGAATTCTTGATCAAGCTGTTGAATTCGTGGGCTACTACTGGCGGCGTAATGGTGTCGTTGAGGCCCCATACCAGCAGCGTAGGCACATCAATGCGCCCTAACTCCTTGCCAAGGTTGTGGCGCTGAGCCGAGCGAGCAATGGCAATAATGCGCAGACACTTGGCATTGGAATTCGTGACGGTGAACACCTCGTCAACTAATTCTTTGGTGGCCACGGAAGGGTCGTAGAACGTGTAAGCCACTTTTTCCTGCACGTAGGAATAGTTGCCACGCTTCGGAAACGAGCCGCCCATGCCGTCCTCAAACAAGCCGCTGCTGCCTGTAAGCACCAGCCGGCTAACTCGGGTAGGGTTGCGCAAGGTATACTCTAGGCCAACGTGCCCACCCAGTGAATTGCCAAGCACCGTGCAGGCTTCGGTCAGGTTGATGGCGGCCACAAACCCTTCCACGTATTTCACCAGCCCTGGCACGCCAGCCTGCGTGAGTGGCATATCGTAGATGGGTAGCAGCGGAATGATAACGCGGTAGTCGGTACGGAAATGGCCTACTACGTCCTGCCAGTTGCTGAGGGCCCCAAACAAGCCGTGCAGCAGCAGCAGCACCGGGCCATTGCCTTCATCAACGAACTGAAACTCTCCTTTTTCTTGAATATGTAATTCCATCTTCTTGCGTAGTAAGATGTACGTACGGAGTAGCTGGCCTTACTACTGCTGCGTAAAAACTAGATTGGCTGCAAACTGGCTTCGGCTGGCTTACCTCGGAGTAACGGCCTCCACTTCTTTTGCGGAGCCCTCTACAAGTATACAATACCGAACCCAATTGCGCAGTATGGCCAAGCCGTGGGTGGTGAGCAGGGCTTCCGGGTGGAACTGAACGCCCCACAAAGGCAAAGTAGTATGGCGCAGGGCCATGATTTCGCACGCTTCGTCGGTGGTATGGGCTACGGCGCGAAGCGTGGGCGGTAAATTGCTTACCACCAACGAGTGATACCGCGTAACGGCCAAATGCGGCGGCAATTCCCAAAATAGGGGCTCAGTTGGCACCACGCTCATGTTTGAAACTTTGCCGTGCATCGGGCGCGTAGCGCGAGCAACGGTAGCCCCAAAAAATTCACCAAGAGCCTGATGTCCCAAGCATACGCCCAGCATGGGAACCCGCTGGTACCAGGCCGCAATAACCGCCAGCAGATTGCCGGCTGCCGCGGGCGTGCCGGGCCCCGGCGACAACACCAGCGCATCAAACTGCAAAGCTTCGAGAGAAGCTACCGGTACATCGTTACGCACAACCTGCACCTCGCACCCCAGCTGCCGGAAGTAGTCCAGCAGGTTGTAAGTAAAAGAGTCGAAGTTGTCGAGCAGCAGTAGGCGCACAGGGAGAGTAGCTTAATTACTCTTTAAAAAACAGTCCGCAGCTTGGCAAGCAAGGTACTGGCAAAGGGCATCACGAAACCAACGACGCTCAGCGCCAGCGGGGTAGCCTCGCGCACAAAGGGCAGCACTTGGGAGCTAGCTACCAACGTAGGCGAAATCAGATGTAGTCCCGATAAGCCGATGCCGTGCAGCAGTAAGCTGAGCCCAAGCACCCACTTGAGTACGCCAGCCGCCGCCCCACCCAGGTTGTCGAGTACGCCGAGCGGGGTGAGATGCACTGCTTTTTTCACGAAGCTGCCCAGTAAGTGTACGCCCCAGGCAATAGCCACAAATACCAGCAGAAATGCCACCAGCGGCAGTAGCCCGAAGGCCTCGCCCACATAGTGCCGTACCAGCGGAATAGCATCGTTGAGCAAAGCCAACCCACCTACTACGCCCAGCACAAACGCTAGCAACGACGCCGCTTCCAGCACCAAGCCCCGCCGGAAGCCTTTCACGGCCCCAATGCCCAGCGGGATTAGCAATAGGATATCAAAAGCGGACATAGGAAGGAGCTAGAAGCTAAGAGGTAGAAGCCAGCAGAAGACACACAGCATATGCTAGCTTCTGCCTTGCACCTCTTAGCCTCTCAATCAAACATTCGTGTTATTGAGCAGGTTGCCAACCACTTGTGAAATCAGGCGCCCATCGGCTTTGCCGGCAAGCTCACGAGCAGCTACGCCCATTACTTTGCCTAAGTCGGAGGGGCCGGTGGCGCCTACACGCTGGATGATGCCTACCAAGTGCGCTACCAGGTCAGCTTCGTCCATCTGCTGGGGCAGGTATTCTTCGATGATGGCTAGCTCGGCCAGCTCCACTTCCTCCAGGTCGGAGCGAAACTGCTTGTTGTAGGTTTCGGCGGCTTCGCGGCGCTGCTTGGCTTGCTTGGTCAGCAGCTTCATTTCGGCGTCTTCGGTGAGAGCCGCACCGTGCTGGCCTTCGGCCGTTTCAGCCAGTAGAATCTGCGACTTGATGCTGCGCAGCGTGGTGAGGCGGGTTTTATCTTTGGCCAGCATGGCCTTTTTGATATCGGCGTCGATGGTTTCTTTCAGAGCCATAAGTCAGGGAGGAAATGAAGCTGCAAGATTACGGGTTTTTGCCCGATGCATTGGGTGCCGCCTTTATCAGCGTAGCGTAACAGGAAGCAGGGTTGTCAACATACACTGCCACTTGCTGCGCTTTGCGCTGTAATCCGTAGGGGCCCGCTACTGGCATTGCTGCAACGAATGTCAGCAAGAGGTTAGGAGGCGTCAGCAACGGCTTAGCTAGGTTTAAGAGGCCGGCAGTAGCGGGCGGCGCATCGGCAACACATTGCACTGCTGTTAGGCTAGCAACCGGAGCCACCATCCGCCACACCAACCCAGCGCGCAGCAACAGTTGCCCGGAAACCGTAAGCACCACAGGTGGACAAAGCAACACGGCCCGCATGTGCCCGATCAAGCCGACCACCGTGTACAAGTTCAAGAGTAGTGCAACCCATGCTACCCCGGTGCTCCAGCGCACCAATAGGAAATGGACAGCTACCGTTTCCACTACCGACAAAGCAGCAAAAGCAAGCAGCAACGCCACAAATCCGGATTGCTTATGCCCGCTGAAGGCTTGCTGTCCAACCAGTTGTCGGGGCATGCTTTTCCAGCTCAAGAAAGCATGATACCACAAGCTAGCCTCGAATACCAGCGCCTCCATCGGCCGATTGAAAACGGCAACAAAAGCCGCCGAAAAGTTAGCGGTGATGTCCGGGGTAGTAGGTTGAGCAGCAAGATAAGCTAGCCGCAGCCGACGGATGTTCAATAGCAGCAGTAAGAGGGTAGCAGCTTCCAACAGCGGTAGCACGTGCTTGGCACCACGCAAATATTGCTGCTGCGCCACCGGAATCAGATAGAAGCCCAACGCTAACATAGCCGCAAAAACTGCTCCTACCGATGTGAGAGGCAACCGGTAGCGGCGCACGATAAAAGCGTAGAATAACACGGGCGGCCATACCAGCAAGTCGAAGGTAACCGCTGCCGATAGCGCCGGCCGAGCACTGAAATCGGGCCGCTGGATAATCAGGTACTCGATTCCGAGCACCAGCACAACCAGAACGCAAAACAGTAGTATAGGGCGAAGACGGGAAGCTATTGGAAGAGCCATGAGAGCAGCGAAGAAAACAGGGAGCCTAGCTTGTAGTTGTATCTTTGGCTCCTTACCGAGAACCGCCAGGACGAACTAACTTAGAGATGACCAAGCTTAGCGTAAACATAAATAAAATAGCCACCCTACGGAATGCACGCGGCCACAATCGCCCCGACTTGCTGCAAGTAGCGCGCGACTGTGAGCGGTTTGGCGCCCAGGGCATTACGGTGCACCCGCGGCCCGATGAGCGCCACATCCGCTACCAAGATGTGCGCGACTTGAAACCCATCGTCACAACGGAGCTGAACATCGAAGGCAACCCCACCCCCGATTTTCTGAACCTGGTGCGCGAAGTGCGGCCCGAGCAAGTAACGCTGGTACCCGATGCCCCCGACGCCATTACCTCGAATGCCGGCTGGGACACCGTGGAGCACCAGTTGTATCTGATGGGCGTGGTGCAGGAACTGAAGTCGTTGGGCTGTCGGGTGAGTATCTTCCTCGACCCCGATTTGGAGATGGTGAAGGCCGCCGTAGGTACCGGCACCGACCGAATTGAGTTCTACACCGAAGCCTACGCCCGCCAGTATCCCCACGACCGGGAGGCAGCCGCCCTCCCCTACCGCACCGCGGCTATCCTAGCCCAGCAGCTCGGCCTTGGCATCAACGCCGGCCACGACCTCGACCTGGAGAACTTGGCGTATCTGCACCAGAACCTCCCAGGCCTAGCCGAAGTCAGCATTGGGCACGCCTTGGTCTGCGACGCGCTGTACCTGGGCCTGGAGAATACGATCCAGCTCTATCGTCGGCAGCTGCAATAACTGGTGAAGTAGTGAGGGGGTGAACTTGCGAGCCAATGTTCTACTTCTTTGGATTCCAACTAATACTATTTCACCCTTCGCAACTTCACACGCTACATGCCGCGCATCTCCCTCCCCGACTTTCTGCAAGGCCCCGAAAACGCTCCTATTTTGGATGTGCGTGCCCCAATTGAGTACGCGCAAGGCCACATTCCGGGGGCGCTGAGCTTGCCGCTGTTCACGGATGAGGAGCGGGCCCGTATCGGCACCACTTACAAGCAGGTTAGCCAGCACAAAGCAGTGCTACTGGGGCTAGATTTGTTCGGGCCGAAGATGAGTGAAATGGTACGGGCGGCGAGCAAGTTGGCTCCGGGCAAGGAAGTACGCCTGCACTGCTGGCGCGGCGGCATGCGCAGCGGCACGGTGCAATGGCTGTTGGAATTGGCGGGCTTCCAGGTACACCTCCTCAACAAGGGCTACAAAGACTACCGGCATTGGGCACTAGCGCAATTTGCCGAGCCTCGGCCCCTGCTGGTGCTCGGTGGCCTCACGGGCTCCGGCAAAACCGACGTGCTGCATGAGTTGGCCCGGCGCCAAGAGCCGCTACTCGACTTGGAAGGATTGGCGCACCATAAGGGCTCGGCGTTCGGTAGCATCGGGTTGCCACCGCAGCCTACCCAGGAGCAGTTTGAGAACAACTTGGCGGCGGCGCTGGGGCAATTGCCAGCAGCCCGCCCCGTGTGGGTGGAAGATGAGAGCCGCACTATTGGCGGTATCCATATTCCTACGCCGTTTTTCGAGCAGATGAGCAGCGCGCCCTTGGTGGTGCTGGAAATTCCGCGGGAAGTGCGCGTACGCAAACTGGCCGCCGAATATGGCCGCGAAGATGCCGGCGCCTTGGCTACGTCCATCCTGCGTATTCGGAAGCGGCTGGGCGGGCTGGCTACCAAGGAGGCACTAGCGGCCATTGCCGAAGACGACATGGAGAAAATGGTCAGCCTCGTGCTCGACTACTACGACAAAACTTACAGCCACGGGCTGGAAGGGCGCCGCGCCATTCGGGTGCCTTCCGATACCTGCGACGCCGCCGTAAATGCCGAGTTGGTGCTGCGTGCCGCTCGCGAAGCCAAGCTGTTTTCCGAGTTGATTTCAGATGCCCCACATGCTGCCTAAGCTGCGCGTAGCCCGCCCTACCGACCAACTAGCGGCAGTGTTGCACTTCTACCGTGATGGGTTGGGTTTGGTGGAGTTAGCTTCGTTCGTGGCCCACAACGGCTTCGACGGCATCATGCTGGGCCACCCACATGCGCCGTATCACCTCGAATTCACGCACCAACCTGGCCATACAGTAGGCCGCGCCCCCACTGCCGACAACCTGCTGGTGTTTTACTTACCCGATGCAACTGAATGGCAGGCGGCAGTGCAACGCATGCAAACTGCTGGCCTTGCACCAGTCCCGTCGTACAACCCGTATTGGGACCAAGCGGGCGTTACGTTTGAAGACCCCGATGGCTACCGAGTGGTGTTGCAGCATGCGCCGTGGGAGCTGTAGACAGCCTATTTTTCGCACTTCTATTCTAATCTGATGACCTCTCTCGAAACCACCGACCAAGTTCGCCTCACGCAATACAGCCACGGAGCCGGCTGCGGCTGCAAAATCGCGCCCAAGGTGCTCGACCAGATTCTGCACACCAGCATCCCACAGCCCTACGATGACAAGTTGCTGGTGGGCAACTCCTCCCGCGACGACGCGGCCGTGTACGATATAGGCAACGGGCAGGCCCTCATCAGCACCACCGACTTTTTCATGCCCATCGTGGATGACGCCTACGACTTCGGACGCATTGCCTCAGCCAACGCCATTTCCGACGTGTATGCCATGGGCGGGCGGCCCGTTATGGCTATTGCCGTGCTGGGCTGGCCTATTGATAAGCTGGCCCCCGAGGTGGCCCGCCGCGTAATAGAAGGCAGCCGCAGTATCTGCGCCGAAGCTGGTATTCCGCTGGCTGGTGGCCACAGCATCGACTCGCCCGAGCCCATTTTCGGTCTGGCCGTAACGGGCATGCTCGATATCAAAAACCTCAAGCAAAACGACACTGCCACCGCCGGCTGCGAACTGTATCTAACCAAGCCGCTCGGCGTGGGCATGCTGACTACCGCCCAAAAGCGCGGTATTTTGCGCCCCGAAGACGAGCAGATTGCGCCGCAAAGCATGATGCAACTCAACCGCATCGGTTTCGACCTGGGCCAGCTAACCGCTGTGCGCGCCATGACCGACGTAACCGGTTTCGGGCTGCTGGGTCACCTTTCCGAAGTGTGCGAAGGCAGCAACCTCACCGCCGAAGTGGAGTTCAGCGCTGTTCCGCTTATCCCAGAAGCCGAGCTATACCGTGCCCAAGGCGCCATTCCGGGCGGCACCGTACGCAACTGGGATTCTTACGGTCACAAAATTGGCACCGTCACCGACGAGCAGCGCGCCTGGCTCTGCGACCCGCAAACCTCAGGTGGCTTGCTGGTATGCGTAGAACCTGCGGGCCGGGCCGAGGTGCAGGCGGTGTTCGAGCAGTATGGGCTAGCGTTGCAGCCATTCGGTACCCTGCGCGCTCACCAGCCCGGCGAAGCTTGGATTCAGGTTCGTTAGGCGGTGAAAACGGTTTCTCTGTTACGGCCGCTGCTGGAGGTTGGAGGCGTTATTGTGGCCCTGATTGTGGGCTTGCGGCTGATTACCGGCTTGTTTGGTAAGCGGCAGCGGGCCCACCGGGTTACGTTTCAGCGACAGGTGGCCTTGCTGTTTTGGCCGTTGCTGTGTTTGAGCGTGGGCTTACCTTTTCTGGCGTCGTTTTTCTTTGCCGGCGAGTTGTCTACTTACGAATTGGTGCTACTGCTGCTGTTTTCGGGACTGATAGTAGGCTTTGCACTGCCAGCCTTCCTGCTGCATGCACACTATTACTTGCACAACCATGCCACTGAAGTAGTATTCGAGCCCAAGCAGAACCTACTGGAAGTGTACGAGGACGGGCTGCGCCAACCGTTTAGCCGCGCCGATATTCAACGGGTGCTGTACGTCCGCTGCTCGTCACGGCGCTTGTTTTGGAGCAACTACGAGTACGTGCAACTGCAGCTGCGCAATGGACAAAGCATCACCATCACCTGCTTGTTGATGAAGCTAACCGGGCTAGCTGAATTCTTACGAAACACCCATTTGGAGCAACAGCAGCGGCTTTTCTGCACCATTCAATCCAACCCCAGCCGACCTACTCACCTCACAGCTTAGGCCGCCGCGGCAGATATGCCCGCCAGTCCCGACCTTTGCCCGCTCTTTCTGCTTCTACCTATGCTGCTACACCACCGCGAAATAGGCCAGGGTGCCCCTCTGGTTATTCTGCACGGCCTTTTTGGCACCCTCGACAACTGGCAGACTTTGGCGCGCCGCTGGGCCGATACCGGCCACCGCGTTATCAGCGCGGATTTGCGTAACCATGGGCGCTCTTTCCAGACGCCCGAGCATACGTATGAGCTGATGAGCAACGACGTGCTGGCCTTGTTCGAGAGCCTGCAACTTGGCCCCGATACCACGCTAATGGGCCACAGCATGGGCGGTAAAGTAGCCATGCGCTTCGCCCTCGACCACCCCGACCGGCTAGCCAAACTCATCGTAGTGGACATTGCCCCCGGCTTGTCCGACATGACTCACCAAGACAATATTCTGGCTGGTTTGAATGCCGTGGACCTCACCACGCTGGAAAGCCGCCAGCAAGCCGATGAGGCGCTAGCCCAGCACATCCGGCAGCCGGGCGTGCGGCAGTTCCTGCTAAAAAACCTATACCGCCTCGACGACAACTCATTTGCCTGGCGGCAGAATCTGGCAGCTCTCACCCAACATATTGCCGAAATTGGGGCGGAAATCAACAACTCCGAGCCGTTCCTGAAACCTGCCCTGTTCATCCGCGGAGGCCAGTCCGACTACATCACCACCGAAGATAAACTACACGTCATTCCGGCGCTGTTCCCTAACTCCCAGGTGGAAACTATAGTGGATGCTGGCCATTGGGTCCATGCCGAGAAGCCGGATGAAGTGTTCGGGCTGGTCGATGCCTTCACCAAAAGCTAGCCCCCAACCTTTCATTCCGGTGCAGGAGGAAACTGGGTAATATTGTTGAACGACTTTGCCCAGATTGTCCCTGCGTCGGAATGACAAGATGTAACGAAACGGCTTTTTGTTAGCTACTATCATCACCTAACCCTCCTCTAGTGCAGCCTGGCGTCCTCTACCTGATTCCTACCATCCTCGCCGACGATACGGCCCCGCAGGTGCTACCGCCACAGATTGGCACCCAAGTAGCAGCGTTGTCTTACTTTCTGGTGGAAAATGCCCGTACGGCCCGGCGCTTCATTAAAAGTGTGGCCCCGGCCCAGGTAATTGAGGAGTTGCGTATCAGCGTCATCGACAAAGACAGCACTGAAGCCCAAATTCAAGCTGCTCTAAAACCCGTGCTGGCCGGGCAGGATGCAGGCGTAATTTCGGAAGCGGGTTGCCCCGGCATTGCCGACCCAGGCGCAGAACTGGCGCGAGCGGCTCACACGCTCGGCATAAAAGTGGTGCCGCTAGTGGGGCCAAGCAGTTTGTTACTGGCCTTGATGGCCTCGGGCATGAACGGGCAAAGCTTCACCTTCCACGGCTACTTACCCATTGAACGAAGCCGCCGGGCCGCAGCCATCAAGCAGCTGGAAAAGTTGGCATTGGCACAGCACCAAACCCAGCTTTTCATTGAGACGCCCTACCGCAACATGCAGATGCTGGAGGATCTGCTAAGCCAACTGCATTCCGCTACGCGCCTCTGCATTGCAGCTAGCCTCACCGCCCCCAACGAGTACGTTCGCACCGATACCGTAGCCGGTTGGAAAAAAACTGGTTTACCTGAAATTCATAAGCAACCGGCGGTTTTCCTGATTGGAAAATAGCGCTTAGCCGCTTAGCTCAATACTTGATATACCAGTAGAGAAGCCAAGTAAGCCAAGCCCGTCATGTATACCAATTGCAGCATAGGCCAAGTCCAACCTTTGGTTTCGCGGTAGGTGGTGGCCAGGGTGCTCATGCACTGCATAGCAAATACGTAGAACACTAGCAACGAGCCGGCGCGGGCGGGTGTGAAGAAAGGCTGCCCGTCCGGACCTTTTTCGGCGGCTAATTTCTGCTGCACGGTTAGCTCATTGGCATCCTGCCCCACGCTGTAGATGGTGCTCATGGTACCCACAAACACTTCCCGAGCCGCAAACGAAGTCAGCAGCGAAATCCCGATTTTCCAGTCGAACCCCAGCGGCCGGATGGCTGGCTCAATCAGATGCCCGAAGCGGCCAGCGTAAGAGGCCTCCAGCTTTTCCGAAGCAACTCGGGTTTCCACCTCGGCAGCATTTAGCGTTGCGGTGTTAGCGCGCACCCTCTGTTCGGCTTGCTCCAGCGAGTTGCTCGGCCCATACGAAGCCAGCACCCATAGTATTACCGATATAGCAATAATGACCTTACCAGCCTGAAACACAAAGGCTTTCACCTTCTCCACAATAGTAAGGCCCACGTTTTTCCAGCGCGGCCAGCGGTATACCGGAAACTCCATGATGAAGTAGCTCCGCTCCTTGGTTTTCATGAACAGCTTCAGCGCCCACGCCGACCCCACTGCCGACACGAAACCTAGCAAATACAGCCCCATCAGGGCCACACCGCGCAAGTTGAAGATGCCCAGCACCGGCTGGTCGGGTACTACCAGCCCAATGAGCACCGTGTACACCGGAATCCGGGCCGAGCAGCTCATCAGTGGCGTCACGAAGATGGTAATCATCCGATCCTTGCGGTTCTCGATGGTGCGCGCGCTCATAATAGCTGGCACGGCGCAGGCCATGCCCGAAATCAGGGGCACCACGCTTTTGCCGTTTAGCCCGAACTTACGCATGATGCGGTCCATCATAAATGTCACCCGGGCCATGTAGCCGGTTTCTTCGAGCACCGCAATGAAGGCAAATAGCAAGGCAATCTGCGGAATAAAAATCAGCACTCCACCTAAACCCGCAAGCACGCCTTCCGTCAGCAGACTAATAAGCGGGCCACTGAAATTGCTTTGGATCAGGCCATTAATCCAGGCTACACCTGTATCAATTAATTCCATCGGGTAGCTGGCCCAAGAGAATACTGCCTGGAATAGCAAAAACAGCACCGCCACAAAAATCAGGTAGCCCCACACTTTGTGCGTGAGTACCCGGTCGAGGCGGTTGCTATACGGCTCGGCTTTTTCAGTCCTTGTAACCGATACTACGTTCAGTAACAGCTCGTTGATGCGGGCGTATCGGTCAATGGTTTCCTGGGCCTGCCGCGGGGTTGGCTCGAAGTTGTACTTCGCCACCAGCTCCCCCACGTACGCCCGGTCATCGGCGGTCAGGAAGCTGATGTGGCGAAACTGGTGCGCGTAGTGTAGCGCTAAGTAGTCGTTGTGCAGGTTGAAATAGTACCGAATCTGCCGCAGCATTGGCACAAGAACTTCGTCGGGCTCGTAGAACTGTATGGTAGGCGCATCGAGCTGCTGGGCCATTACAATTTTCAGCGCGGCTACCCCAATGCCTTTACGGGCATTCATGGGAATAACCGGTACACCCAACTCCTCCTGTAAGGCCTTCAAATCGATGTTGATGCCGTGCTGGGCAGCCACGTCCATCATATTCAGAGCCAGTACCAGTGGCAGACCTAAATCGGCAAGCTGCGTGAACAGCAGCAAGTTGCGGCGCAGGTTGCTGGCATCGGCCGTCACCACCACAAAATCCGGGTACTGCCCCGACGTCTTATCGTAGAGCAAGTCGGTTATCACCTTCTCGTCCAAGCTCTTCGGATAGAGCGAGTACGTACCCGGTAAATCGATGATTTCGGCGCGGTGCTGCGCTGTAAGCTGGCTGACCCCAGTCTTACGGTCCACCGTCACGCCAGGGAAATTCCCAACTTTCTGGTTGAGACCTGTGAGTTGATTGAACAGCGAAGTTTTCCCGGAATTGGGGTTGCCAATCAGCGCAATGCGCGTCAGGCCGCGCGGTGCAGCTTGCAAAGCGGCAGTTTCCAAAGCTGCTGCCGCAGCAGCAGCCCTGGCGGGGGCGGTACGAATTCCGGCATCACGCATGCGCGGCTACTCCTTCAACATGATGGTTGCTGCTTCACTCACTCGCAGCGACAAAGTGTAATCTGCGGCCTCGCCTACCACTAAGGTAATAGGACACCCTAGGGGTGCACGGCTATTAAGCCGCACCTGCGTACCGGGGATACAACCCATTTCCAACAGCTTGAGGGCCATTTCTGGATCCTTCAAGCAGCAAATCGTACCCGTCTCGCCTAAATGCAGATCTTTCACGCTTCGAGGAGCGGCAATGGCTTTGACAGAGGTGGGACGAACGGACACGGCAGCAGGGTTTATTTAGACTTCCTTTAAACAAAGGTACAACCCATTTAGGTTTCGACCAAAGTACCCCGACGCAGCAAGTCCAGTGCTAAGTACCTTATAAATATTCCTTTCAGGAATTGCATTTTTATAAATATTTAAAGAAAACGTGCCGAAAATCGGCGTTATCATTTTACTTTTGGGATATAACTATAGCATACACAATATGATCCAACGCGTACTTGCTTTCGTCACTTTTCTCTTGATACTCCCAGCGCTTAGCATGGCCCAAGAGAATCGTCTGTCCGGTCGCATCGTCGATCAGAAGACGAAAGAGCCCATTCCTTTCGCCTCCATTGGGCTGAAAGAAGAACAGACTGGTGCTCTGACCAATGAATATGGCTTCTTCCAAATGGCCATGCCAACCAAAAACGCCCAAGACTCCCTAGTAGTGCTAGCCTTAGGCTACAAACGCGTTGCGGTGCTAGTAAAGCGCGGCAATGCCAACCTGGCCGACCTCATTGTGGAAGTGCCAAAGCGCGTAATTGAGCTAGGCAACGTAACAGTGAAAGGCGGCAAGGTAAAAGATCTATCGCTGGGCTCGAAGTCGACGACACCGGGTGAGGGGATGATTCAGGGGATGCCAGGCAGCCAATATGCCTTCTTCGTGAAAAACGACAAAAACAAGAAGCTTGGCAACGTACGCTCTGTATCGTTCTACATTGGGGAGCATGGTTTCCCACGGGAGCCGTTCCGGGTGCGCCTCTACAAGCCCGACGGCAACTATAACTCGCCTAACACCGACATCCTCACCGAAAACGTGGTAGTATCGGCTCCTAAAGGCGGCGAGTGGTACACCATCGATTTGACGCCTTACAACATTGAGGCCCCAACGGAAGGCTTTTTTGTAGCCATGGAATGGATTGTAAGTGGTGACAAATTCTACACCACCAACTTCATGGACACCTACACCCCCTACGGCCAGATCATGCGTCCGACCTTCGAGTTCAAGGAAAGCCGCACCTGGAGCTACACCATGGGCAAAGGCTGGAGCCTGCTGACTTTAGCCAGTAATGGCCAGCGCTACAACGCCATGATTAAAGCCGAAGTAGACCAGATTAAGGATTAATTGATGTGCTGATTTGGTTATGTGCTGAGGTGCTATTCAAATACAAAACATCATTAGATATTTATAAACTAAAAAGGGGCTCCATTCGGAGCCCCTTTTTAGTTTACATGTACTAGGAGGAGGCACACCAGTACCTAGACAAAGCGTGTATTACTTGATTACCGCAATTTCTACGCGGCGGTTTTGCTGGCGGCCTTCCGGCGTAGCATTGGTTGCTACCGGGGCCGTTTCGCCCATGGGCTCCAGGCTGACCCGGTCGGCCCCAATACTGGCATTACTGGTGAGCCAGTTTTTTACGGCTTCGGCGCGCTTGGCGCTTAGCTCTTTGTTGTAGCTTTTGTCGCCCCTCGAATCGGCAAAGCCCATTACGCGCACTTGGCTCTTGCCGTAGCGGCGTCCAATGGAGCCTCCAATTTCTGATAGGGCCCGCGTAGCCGTCGGCTTGATTTCGGCCTTATCGGTATCGAAGAGCACGGTTTCTTCCAGGCCATACACGCTGTATTTGTCGTCGTCGCGCACTGAAATTTCCGGCAAATCAATTTCCTCGTACTTGGCGTCGGCTAGCTTGGCTTTGGTCATGTCCCAGGCAGCATCCACGGAATTGGCGGCACCGGCAGCGGCATCGGCTACTGTTTCGCCTTTGCGGTACACCACTGCTGTGTCGGCTGTAGCTTCTTGGGGCTCATCCTTGGCTTCAGGCTTTTTCAGGTCGTTGCAAGCGGTTGACAGCAGGGCAGTCAGGGCTAAGGCGGAAAGCAGAGGCTTGTGCATGGGAAATAGGGAAGTAATGATTGGGAAAGAAAGGTTTGGACGCACTTACGCAGCCTGAAAAGGGAAGTTCACTGCTTGGTGGCAGGTTTGCGGGATACGCACGTAACAAATCGAGCCGCTAGCTGAACGGTACAGCTAGCGGCTCGAAAGTGGATTTGGGACAGAATTACTTGGTTTTGGTATGCTCGGCTATCCAGCTCCGAATCAGTTCCAACGCTGCTGGCGAGAAGGTTTCGTGCGGCTGCCCATTCACTACAGCCCACTCGCCGGGGTCGGCCTGAAACAGATGGTTGACGCCAGGGAGCTTCTTGCTGGTTACATCAGGGTTGCTGTGCAGTGCTTTGGCAAGGCCATTAAGATTGGGCTCGGCAGCTACTGATGCATCGGCGGTGCCACCTAGCAGCAATACCGGGCATTTCACCTGCTCCATCCGGGCGGCGGGATTGAAGGCCAGCTGGCTCCGGTAGCGCGGTGAGGTCAGTTCAGCGGCACGGTTCTGGGCCGTGATGGTATCTAAGCTAGCGTCATACTGGCGCATCATTTTCACTAATATCTGCTGTGCTTTCTTGGAATCCGGGTTTTGCGTTACCACGGCTTGCAAGGCCTGCTGCTGCCGAATGAAGGAGTTGATATCTGGGTCCTGCACACCAATGCCGCGTAGCAACGCTTTCTGCTGCTGTAAGATAGCAGCACTGCCAGATTGCCCAAATGCCGCCAACGAAACCACAAAAGCTGGTGGCAAGGGTTGTGCAGCCGACAGCAGCGCCACGTTACCGCCTTCGCCGTGGCCTACCACCCCAATGCGCGTCACATCAATTTCAGAGCGGGTGCGCAGGAAATTCAACCCAGCCTGCACGTCGCCCACCAATTCGGCAGTGGTGGCGGCGGCAAAATCTCCGGCTGAAGCGCCAATACCCCGGTCATCGAAGCGCAGCACGGCAATACCGCGACGGGTAAGGTGGTCGGCCAGAATTCCCATGAGACGGTAGTCGCCCACGGTAGCATCCCGGTCTTGGCCGCCCGCGTCGGATGCCAGCACCACGGCCGGAAATGGGCCGGGGCCGGCCGGTACCGTGAGCATGCCGCCCAGCCGCAGATTCACCGGCACGTTGGTATAGGTTACTTCTTCTTCGCGGTAGGGTGGCGTCAGGCGGGCTTTGGGAGCAGTATTGACAGCGGCCGGAGCGAAGGTGAGGGTTAGGGCTGCTTCCAAACCAGGTTGCCGCCATTGCCCGGTCAGTTTCTTGCCATCGGGAGCCAACTGACCAATAAAGCGGCTCCCGGCTTCTTCTGCCGCAAATACCACCGTGTCGCCGCGCACTTCCACCTGTACCGCCATGTGGCTTACTTTCTGCATGGGCACGTCGAGCGTGGCGAAGTAGGAGCCACCCGTGAGGCTAACCAGGCGAAATATCACTTCTAGCTCACCACCCGGCATTTTCAACGGGCCTTTCCACAAACCATCCATGGCGGGGGCGGCAATAACTGCTGATCCACCCATCATCCACAACCACAGCACCAGCAACCAGCGGCGTGACACCCACGCACCAACGAACTTCTTCATGTCAGATGTCAACAGAGAAATAGCAATAAATAAACTTAGCCAAGTGAAAAAGTTGAAGTATGAATGCTTTAACGCAGCTATACACTTTCTCGCAATATAAGTATATCTAGTCGGGTTATATTAAACTGGCACCTCAAAATTGCGTTGACGCAGCATTATTCAGCAAAAAACACGCGCTTCACTCGCTCGCTCACGTTGGTCAGCAACTCGTATGGAATAGTGCCAATGCGGCCAGCCAACTCCGGTAATGGCAACTGCGGACCAAATATTTCAGCAACGTCGCCGGCTTGGGCGGCGCTGATGTGCGTGACGTCTATCATGCACATATCCATGCACACATTGCCAATGAGGGGTGCGCGCTGGCCCCGCACCACCACCTCGCCCGCACCATTGCCGAAGCGCCGGTCATAGCCGTCGGCGTAACCGATGGCCAGCGTAGCAATGCGCCGCTCGTAGTCCGCAGCCTGCCCGCGGCGGCCGTAGCCCACCGTTTCGCCGGGCGGTAAGGTTTTCACCTGCGAAATGGTAGTGCGCAATCTGCTGACGGGCCGCAAAGCGTCTTGTTCGCGGCCGGTGGCTTCCACACCATAGAGGCCAATTCCGAGGCGCACCATATCCATTTGGGCCTCCGGGAAGCGGAGGATACCTGCCGAATTGAGGGCATGCTTGATAATAGAATAGCCTAGTGCTTCTTCCAGAAGCGGCGTCATGCGTTGGAAAGCCGCCAACTGCTGTTGAGAGAAGCTGTTGTGCTGCTCTTCGTCGGCGCCAGCTAAGTGGGTGAGGGCGCTGGCGACACGCAGGTGGGTGGCATTTTCACGTAGCAAGGCGCAGAGTTCCGGCAAGTCGGTTTCCGCAAAGCCCAGGCGGCGCATGCCGGTATCGAGCTTAAGGTGGATGGCGGGTAAGGGCTGCTGCCGGGCGGCCACGAGGTAGTCGTGCAGGCGCTCGAACGAGTATATTTCGGGCTCCAGATGATATTGGCGCAGCACTTGAAAAGCATCGGGCGAGGGGTTCATCACCATGATGGGCAGACTGATGCCGTGCTGGCGCAAGCTTACGCCTTCGTCGGTATAGGCCACGGCGAGGTAGTCGGCGCGGTGAAACTGGAGCAGATTGGCTACTTCATAAGAGCCGCTACCGTAGGCAAATGCCTTCACCATCACCATGAGCTTGGTGCCTGGTTGAATGCGGCTACGGTAGAAGTTTAGGTTCTGAGCCAGCGCCTCCAGGTCCACTTCCAGCACCGTACCGTGAATCTGGCGCTGAAATGCCGTTACAATCCGCTCGAACTCGAATCGGCGGGCTCCTTTCACCAGAATGGTTTCCTGGCGAAAGGCATCGGGCCGAAACTCCCGCAGAAAGTCATTGGTGGTATCATAGAACATGGCTTCGACCTGCTGGAAAAGCGCTTGGTGCTGCCCGATTTCCAACCCCACCCCTACCAGCCGCTCCACGCCGTGGGTGGCCAGCTGCGCAGCCACGCGGGCATACAGCTCGGCGCCAGTTAAACCCGATTCCAGCACGTCGCTCAGGATGAGGGTGCGGCGGCCCCGGCGAGGTTGACGGGCCAGCACATCGAGGGCCAGGTTGAGGCCGGCCAAGTCGTTGTTGTAGGTGTCGTCGAGAACGTAGCAGTCGTTGAGAGCCTGCTTCATTTCCAGGCGCATGGCTACCGGCTGGAGCCGGTCGAGGCGGTGCTGGATTTCAGCGGCGGGCACTTGCCGCCACAGCAGCACCGACAGCGCATGCAGCGCGTTTTCCACGGAAGGCTCGTCGGCGAAGGGCAGCGTGAACGTGTGCTCCTGCGGCAGCGGCCGGGCCAAACTTACGCGCACCACCGTCCGGTCACCCGACGATTCGGCTACCGTTACGGCTACATGCGCCAGATGAGGGTGCAGGCGGCTCCAGGTGAAAGTGCGGTGCGCGGGTAGGTGCTGTTGGGCGGCGGCGTGAATCGGCTCATGGTCGAGGCAATAGAACAGCGTGTCCACATCGAGGAACAGCTGCATCTTCTCTTCCACTTTCTCGCGATGATTGGCAAAGCCGGCATCGTGCGCCGTACCAATGTTAGTGAACAAACCGAGCGTGGGCTGCATAACGCGAGCTAAGCGCGTCATTTCATGGCGCTGCGAAATACCGGCTTCAAAAACACCCAGCGTATGCGTGGCGTTCAGTTCCCATACGCTGAGCGGCACGCCCACCTGCGAGTTGTAGGAGCGCGGGCTTTTGCAAATCAGTTCATCGGGGGCCAGCAGCTGCGCTAGCCACTCCTTCACAATGGTTTTGCCGTTGGACCCCGTAACGCCCAACACCGGCAGCCGAAACTGCCGCCGATGCGCCGCCGCAACGGCTTGCAGGGCATCCAAGGCGTCGGTCACCAGCAGAAACCCCGCTTCCGGATAGGCTGCTAACCCGCCCGGAATTCCCTCTGCTCTATCAACTACAAATAGGCGTACGCCGCCCGCATACAGCTCCGGCAAGTACAGATGGCCGTTGTGCTGGGGGCCGCGCAACGCAAAAAACACGCTGCCCGTGGCCTGCCCGATGCGGCGGCTGTCGAGCAGCAGCTGGTGTACGGGAGCGGGTGCGGCGGGAGGTTGCAGCAGGGTGCCGTGGGTGAGGGCGGGCAGGGCAGTGAAGTCAAGCATCATACGGCAAAGGTAAAACGGAACCGTATGGGATACCGCCGAGGTTGCGGGGCGGCTAACCTACGTCAACCTTATTAGGAGTCCCAAACCAGAGCAGGCTTTGCCGTACCTTTGCGGCTTGTTTTTCATTTCCGGTTTTTCGCTTGAAACTTTCTCGTTATCATCTGGCGGCCCTGGCAGCTTTTCTTATCTGGGGCTTCTTCCCTATTCCGCTACGGATCCTGCATGGCTATGCCAGCGGCCAGATTCTGTTTTTCCGCATCTTGCTGTCTCTGGTCCTATTGCTCTTGATTCATGGGCTGGGCCGGCGCGCGGCGGTGCGGACGGTAGCGCAGCAGTGGCAGGTGGCGGGCCACGCCGAACGGCGTAGTGTGGTGGTGGGCACAGTGGCGGGAGGCTTTTTGCTGACGGCTAACTGGCTGCTGTTTATTTATGTAATCAACGAGGTAAGCGTACAGGCAGGCTCGTTTTCTTATCTGATTTGCCCTATTCTCACGGCCCTGCTGGGGTTTGCCATGCTGCACGAAAAACTGCGGCCCAACCAATGGGCGGCCATTGCGCTGAGCGCACTGAGCTGCCTGTTGCTGGGAGTGGGTGAGCTGCGCACTTTGCTGATGAGTTTGGTAGTGGCCTTCACTTACGCCCTGTACCTCATCACGCAGCGCCGCCTGCAAGGCTACGACCGGCTGGTGCTCCTTACCGTGCAGCTGCTGTTGGCGGCGCTGGTGGTGCTGCCGTTGTCGCCACTATTGGGCGCGCAGCCCCTGGCCGGTTTCGCCGATGGTAAGCTACTGGGATACACCGCCGTTCTGAGTGTGGTATTCACAGTGCTGCCGCTCTTTCTGAATCTGTACGCTCTCAACGCGCTGCCCTCGGGCACAGTCGGGATTATGATGTACGTAAATCCGGTAGTGAGCTTCGCGCTAGCGTTCCTGTATTTCGGCGAGGCCGCTACGCTCACACAGGGCATAGCGTACGGCGTGATTCTACTATCGGTGGTGCTCTATAACGTGCAGTTCCGTGCAACAAGAACCTCATCCTCCCTCCCAAACGAAGCAGTTAGCTGATGGCTGCTGGCCACTGGCTTTTTGAATAGAACCGGAAAAGCCAACAGCTAACCGCCAGCAGCTAATAGCTTTCTTTAGGGGGTTTGCTACCTTCGGACGGATTTTAGAATTCCTATTCCCTGCTGATGTCTACCGTTTTCTCTGCCCCGACGGCCGCCGCGCCGGTTGCCGCGCCGCTGTGGTGGCGGGCCTTGCCCCACCTGCTGGCCGTGCTGTTCTTTCTGGTGCTGGCCGTGCTGTACTTCTCGCCCATTGTATTCGGGGGCAAAACCCTGAGCCAGCACGACATCGTGCAGTTCAATGGGGGCGCCCACGAGTTACAGCTGGCCCGTGCGGCCGGCAAGGAAGTGCTCTGGACCAACTCCATGTTCTCGGGGATGCCTACCTACCTCATCAGCACCCGCTTCCCCGGCGACCTGAGCGTGTACCTGCATAGTATTTTCACGCTGGGCTTGCCGGCGGTGGTAGCCAACTTGTTTTTGGCGCTGGTGTGCGGTTACATTCTGTTCGTAGCCGTGGGCCTTACGCCAATGGTCAGCGGCGTGGGCGCAGTGGCACTGGGCTTCACCAGCTACAACATTGTAATTCTGGCGGCCGGGCACAACACCAAGAGCTTGGCGCTAGCTTACGCGCCGCTGGTATTGGCGGGCTTGATAGTGGCGTTTCGGCGTAACCGGTGGCTGGGTACGGCGCTGTTTGCTTTGGGGCTAGCCATGAACGTGCGCTCCAACCACTTGCAAATCACCTACTACCTGTTGCTGCTGGTGCTGGTGTTCGGCATCGTAGAATTGGTTTTTGCGTTCCGCGAAAAGCGCCTGGCGGACTTTATGGGCCGCACGGTGCTGCTGGGTTTGGCGGCGCTGTTAGCTGTGGGCGTAAGCTTTGGCCGCCTTTACACCACCGCCGAATACGGTAAATACAGCATTCGGGGCCGCTCGGAACTAAAAACCCCAGCCCCCGCCGACCCCGGCCAGCCTGCCCCCGCGGCGGCGGCCGGCGACGATGGCACCGGCGGCTCGGGCCTCGACCGGGAATACGCGTTCAGCTACAGCTACGGCATTGGTGAAACTATCACGCTGCTGATTCCGAACTTCTACGGCGGCGCTTCGCAAATGAAGCTCAGCGACAATTCGGCCACTGGCAAGGCCCTCAGCGCCTTGGGTGTGCCGCCCGTGCAGCTCGCCGACTATCTGGCCCATATGCCTACCTATTGGGGCGACCAGCCCATTACCAGTGGCCCGGTGTACGTGGGCGCTATTGTGTGCTTCCTGTTTGTGCTGGGCCTGCTGGTAGCCGACCGGCGCACCCGCACTTGGCTGGCAGCCGGCACGCTGCTGTCGATTGTACTGGCCTGGGGTAAGAACTTCGAGACGTTCAACTACCTGATGTTCGACTACTTCCCAGGCTACAACAAGTTCCGGGCGGTGAGCATGGCGTTAGTGATTGCGCAGCTGGCTATGCCGCTACTGGCGGTACTAGCGCTGGGCCGCGTGCTGCGCAACCGGGTGGTGGGCCTGGCCGCTGCTGGGGCCAGCACGCACCCCAGCCTGGCCGCCCTGAGTGCCAAAACCACCGTAGATGCTCCCGAAACCGCCGACCTCAAGCGCAAAGTGCTACTGGCGCTAGGTGTCACGGTGGGTGTGTGCGTACTGGCGTTTCTAATTGGCCTCGGGGCTGATTTCTCGGCGCCTATTGATGCCCAGCTTCAGCAACAAGGCTTCCCGCTGGATGCTATTCGGCAAGACCGCGCTTCGCTGCTGCGGACGGACGTGTTGCGCTCCATTGTGTTTATTGCGCTGGCAGCCGGTACGCTGTGGTTTTACTTGCAGCGCAAGCTGTCGGCGGGCATGGCGGCGGCGCTGGTGGGTATATTGACGCTGGTGGATTTGTGGGGCGTGGACAAGCGCTACCTCAACGACGACAACTTCCAGACGGAAACCGTAGCCCAAGGCTTCGTGCCTTCGGCGGCTGACCAGCAGATTTTGCAGGACAAAGACCTTAGCTACCGGGTACTGAACTTGGCCAACCCTTTCAACGAAGCCCAGACCTCGTATTTCCACAAGAGCATTGGCGGCTACCACGGCGCCAAGCTGCGCCGCTACCAGGAGTTGATTGAGCGGCAGATTTCGCGCAACAACTTGCAGGTGCTCAACATGCTGAACGCGCGCTACATCATTCAGCCGGCGCAGGGGCCACAGCAGGAAGGGCAGCAGGGCACGCCCGAGCAGGTGCAGCGCAACCCCGGCGCCCTCGGCAATGCGTGGTTTGTAAACGACATCCAGAAGGTGCAGAACCCCGACCAGGAAATCAACGCCCTAACTGGTTTGAACCCGGCTACCACGGCCGTAGTGGATGCGTCTAAGTTTCCGCTTAGCAAAACCAGCTACAGCGCACCCGGCTCCACCATCGTGCTAACCAAGTACGAGCCCGATGCCCTGACGTACCGCGCCACCGCTACCGCCGATGCCTTTGTGGTGTTTTCGGAAATCTATTACGCCGATGGCTGGAACGCCTACGTTGACGGCAAGAAAGTGCCCTACGTGCGGGCCAACTACGTGCTGCGCGCCCTACCGCTGCCCGCCGGCAGCCACACCATCGAGTTCAAATTCGAGCCCACGGAGTATGCCATCGGCAACACGGTGTCGTTGGTTTCGTCGGTGCTGCTGATTCTGGCGCTGATTGGGGCCGTGGTATATGCCCTGCGGCAGAAGCCGTCGGCTACTGAGCCAGCTTTGGTGTAATACTTTTCTCGCAGAGGTGCGCAGAGGAAAACGCAGAGGTTCGCAGTGGTCTAACGTAAATCGTTGCACACTGCGAACCTCTGCGTTTTCCTCTGCGCACCTCTGCGAGAAACCCTTTTATGCTCCTCCAACCCATAACCGCTCCCGAAGCCACCCGCCGCCACATCCGGCTGCTGCTCCTGCGCGACGACCTGGCGCACCCTGAGCTGCCGGGCAACAAGTGGCGCAAGCTGAAATACAACCTCAAGGCAGCCCGCCAGGCTGGCCACGATACGCTGCTGACTTTTGGCGGGGCGTTTTCCAACCATATTGCCGCCGTGGCCGCTGCGGGCCGCCTGCAAGGACTGCGCACCATTGGCCTGATTCGGGGAGAGGAAACCCAACCCCTCAACCCCACCCTAGCCCGCGCCGCCGCCAACGGAATGCAGCTGCGCTACCTCGACCGCACCACCTACCGCCGCAAGCACGACCCGGATTTTCTGGCGGAGCTACTGCGCGAAACCGGCCCGGCCTACGTCATTCCCGAAGGCGGCTCCAACACCCTGGCCCTACCGGGCTGCGCCGAACTAGTAAGCGAATTGACCACTGAAACCGCCTTCGACTACCTGTGCGTGGCCTGCGGCACAGGCGGCACGCTAGCGGGCCTGCTTACTGGCTTGGCTGGCCAGCACCAGGTAGTAGGCATAGCGGCCCTGAAAGGTGGCGAGTTTCTGCGCACCGACATTAACGCGCTAACCCAAGCCGCCACCGGCCGCACCTACCCCAACTACGACCTGCGCACCGACTACCACCTAGGCGGCTACGCGCATTTCTCGCCGGAGCTGCTGCGCTTCATTCAGGAGTTCGAAACCCAATACGGCGTCCTGCTCGACCCTATTTACACGGGCAAGCTCCTGTACGGCATCTTCGATTTGCTGCGCCACGACTACTTTGCGCCTCACTCCACGGTGGTAGCGGTGCACACCGGCGGCTTGCAAGGCTGGACCGGGTTCCGGCAGCGGTTTGGGAGCCGTAGTGCATGGTGGCCGGCTGGCAGCTGAAGCCACGCACTGCGTTATTTTCGGGGGTAGCTCGTCGGCAAAACTTGCGGCAATGCCGTAGAACAACCAATTGTTCTCTTGCTTTTGCTGCTACCGTATGTCGTTTTCCTTGTTGCTCCGCCGTTTGTTGCCGCTGCTGTTTCTGGTGGGGCTGGGGTGGTTTCTCTGGACGAAAGTCCGGCCGGCGCTGGACGGGCTCGAAAACCCCTTGGACCCTGCCCCGCGCATCACCGTCACGCACAATACAGTACTGGAGAAAGTGGAAAGTCTGGGCCGCCTGGAGCTGGTGCGCTACCATTTCAAGGATGTGGTGGAGTACAAGAAAAGCACCTACCGTTTCCTGCCCGATGCCAAAGTGGCTCTCATCGTGGCCGGCAACGCCATCGGCTGCCTGGATTTGCGCAAGGTGCGGGCCCAGGACGTGGTGTTTGAAGGCGACTCCGTGGTGCGCGTGGCGCTGCCGCCCGCCGAGCTGTGCACGTGGCAAATCGACCACAGCGCCAGCCGCGTGTACAGCGTGGAAAACGGCTTTTTCAAGGACGCCGAGTTGGTAGATGCGGGCTATAAATACGCGGAAACCAACGTGCGCCGCGCTGCCCTGCAATCCGGCATTCTGGCTGAAACTGAAAGGAATGCCCAGCAAATCCTGAAGCCCATGCTGGAAACCATGACCGGCCGCCGCGTAATCTTAACGCAGCAAATGCAAAACCCGCTCCGCCCGGCGCAACGCTAACTTTTCAGCTTATGGAAATCGTAGAATATGAGGGCAGCTTGCAATGGGTTGGGAATTTGCACTGCCCCAGTTGCCAGCAAGACAATATTGGTTGGCGCTCCAGCGGCATGAGCGAAGCGTTTCCGCACTTCTATTGCTCGCAGTGCTCCAACGTTTATCTGAACCGGGAAGCGCAGGAGCTGGTGTACTACGGAGCTACCCCAGAGCTACTCGCCCAAATTGCCACCACCTTGCCAGCCTGCCCGTGCGGCGGCCACTTCACGCCCACCGCCGGCCCCAAATGCCGCTGGTGCCACCACGAAATTCCGTTGGTGCGTAACCCCGTCCAGCATCTGCAAAACCCCAACATGGTGCTCCTGAATGGCGCCTGTCTCATTCGCGACAAAGGCGAATCGTACCAAGTGCGCATCATCAACTAGAATCTGCGAACAGTTGAGCATTTGAGCCCGATTCCTAACGTCATGCAGAGGCGGAGCCGAAGCATCTCGCGTGCTGACGTCAGGTTGCTATTCCAACATCAGTACGCGAGATGCTTCGGCTCCGCCTCTGCATGACGGCCTATCGTATTTACAAGACAGCTACTGTCCTCAATACCCTACTCCTCATCGTCTTCCTCCGGCGCTTTGCCTAAGTCATCGAGGGCTATTTTGATGAGGTCCTGCTCGTAGCCTTTGCCGGTGAGGTACACCTGAATCTTCTGGCGGCGGATGCGGGGGTTGCGCTCCTTTTCCTGGCGGTCCTTTTTTTCCAGTAGGTTCAGCAGGTTCTGGTAGTATTCGTCGCCGTCGATTTCCTTGAGGCCCGACTTGATGCAGTACTCGGAAATACCTTTTTGCTTAAGCTCCTGCGTGATGCGGCGGCGGCCCCACTTCTTGTTGCGGTAGTGCCCGCGCACATAGGCCTGCGCGTAGCGTTCCTCATCAAGCAGCTTTTCCCGGCTCAGCCGGATGATAATTTCGCCGGCTTCGTCCTCGTCCAGGCCATACTCGCGCAGTTTGCTTTCCACCTCCTTCTGGTTGCGCTCCTGGTAGGCGCAAAAGGCGGCTATTTTGTGGAGAGCTTCGCCGGGCGTGTAGGTTTTCTTCTTTTTGTCGGGCTGGTACATAAACGGGGGCAAGGGGAATACAATCAATGCAAATAGGCACTTGAGGGCCGGGGAAACAACACCAATCGGGCCGTACGCATTCCGTAGCTGGCCGCGTTAGTGAAATAAAGCTACCGGCAACCTGGCTACAAACCGCCCCCGGAATCGGGTTGTTGTTCAGTACACAGACAACCTTTTGGTAGGCTATCCTATCTATCTTGCTACCAACTATACTCGTTGCCGAATGCCGCGTTACTACCTACTACTTACTTTGCTGCTCGTCACGCTTACTGCCTCGGCTGGCATAGTACGGGGCCGCATAACCGATCCGCAGGGCACGGCGCTAGCCTTCGCCAACGTGGCCGTGCGCGCCACTACCACCAGCACCGCCACCAACGAGCAGGGCAACTACCAATTGCGGCTCCAGCCCGGCCAGTACGAGCTGGTGTTTCAGTACGTGGGCTACAAGCCGCGCATCGAGCAGGTGCGCGTGGCGGGCGGCGACACGGCCACCGTCTTCGACGTGACCCTGACGCCGGACAGCTACAAGCTGAAGGAAGTGGTGGTGCGCTCCACCGACCGGGACCCTGCCTACGCCATTATTCAGCAGGCGCAGCAGTGGCGGCGCTATCATCTGCGCGAAGTGGCTGCCTTCCGAGCCCGCGCCTACATCAAAACGCTGGCCCGCTTTCTGGAAGTACCGGGCAAAGTGTTCGGCCTGATCAAAGTGGGTCCCGATATTAAGCCGGGCATTTTCTACCTCTCCGAATCGGTGTCGGATATGAGTTTCCGGCAGCCCAACGTGATACAGGAGCGTATGATTTCCTCGCGGGTCAGCGGCGACACGAAAGGCATTAGCTTCAACCGGGCCGGGCGCGGCGCGGGCCTCAATTTCTACGAGAACGTGCTGAAAAGCGGCTTTTCCGAGCGCGGCTTCGTGTCGCCGATTGCCGATGGGGCCATGTTGTTCTACAAATACGAGCTGGAAGGTACCACCCAACAGGGCGGCGTGACGGTGCACAAAATCCGCGTCACGCCCCGCCGCCGCACCGACCCGGTGTTTTCCAGCGGCCACATCTACATCGTGGATGGCACCTGGCGCATCCATTCCATTTCCCTGGACCTCGACAAAAACGCCCAGCTCGATTACGTGGACCAGTTTCACATCGAGCAGCTGTTTGCGCCCGCGCCGGGCCCTTCCGACGTGTGGGTGATTCAGTCGCAGAAGATTACAGTGGGTTTCACGGCGTTCGGCTTCAAGGGTAGCGGCTACCTCACGGCGGTACTCTCCAACTACAAAGTCACGCCCACTTACCCCAACCGTCCCGCCCCGCCCGTAGCCGCCAATGAGCCCGCCGACGCCCCCGTCACCCGCGAAACCGCCGCCGATATTCGCAAGCAGAAGCCCAAGCTGGCCGGCCTCAACCGCGAGGTGCGCCGCCAAACCAAGCTCGCGGAGCGCGACACAGTGGGCATGAGCATTGGCAAGCTGAAGCGCGGCGAGGTGATGCTAGTGGAGAAAGGTGTGAACGAGCGGGACTCCAGTTACTGGGACACCGTGCGGCCCATTCCGCTGACGGCCGAGGAGCAGAAAGACTACCACGTAAAAGATAGCACCGAAGTAATCCGCAACTCGCGGCCCTACCAGGATTCCTTGGACCGGGTGCGCAACAAGTTCTCTCCCAGCTCTTTACTGCTGGGTGGCTACAGCTACTCCAACTCGTTCCGGAAGCGGTACTGGTACGTAGCGCCGGTCTTCAACATCCTCAACTACAACACCGTGGAAGGCGCTGTGCTTCAGCCGCAAGTCACATTCACACAGCGCACCGACGACCGGCGGTTCTATACCATCACGCCTTCGGTGCGCTATGGCTTCAGCAACGAGCTAATCAGCCCGAGCCTGGCCGCTACCTGGCAATACGCGCCGGCCAAGGTGGCGCGGGTGAGCTTCCAGGCGGGCCGCTTCATCGAGAATTTCGATGCCAGCTCCCAACTGACGCCGTTCATCAACACGTACTACACGCTGTTCAAAAACCGCAACTACGCCAAGCTCTACCGCCGCGACGGTGCGCAAGTCAGCTACCAAAACGAGGTAGTGAACGGCCTCACGCTGCAAGGCACCCTGAGCTACTACGACCGGCGCCAACTGGAAAACACCACCATCGACCTGTGGGTGGATAAGCCGGGCGTGGCCTTCACGCCCAACCAGCCCCTGAATATCGAGCTGCCCAACGGCACCGGTTTCGGCCGTAACCAAGCCGCCACGGTTGAGCTGACGGCATCTTTCCGGCCCGGCCAGCGCTACATCAGCCGCCCCGATGGCAAGATCAACCTAAGCTCCAAGTTCCCCACCTTCTCGGGCACCTGGCGGCAGGGCCTCGGCGGCTTACTGGGCTCCGATGTGCGCTACACGCTGCTGGAAGCCGGTATTCGGCAGAGCATTGGCATGGGCCTGTTGGGTACGAGCACCTACAAAGTAGCGGCTGGCGGCTTCCTGGGTAAGCCCGAGTTGTCGTTCATGGATTACCGCCACTTCAGCGGCAACCGCACTTACCTGGCCGCCGACTTCACCGACTTCCAGCTGCTCGACTACTACCGCTACAGCACCCGAAACCGCTTCCTGGAAGCGCACTACAACCACCATTTCAACGGCTTCTTCCTAAACAAAATACCGCTGTTGCGCCAACTGAAGTGGCAGGAAGTGGCCTCGCTCAACTACCTAACCACCCCCGAAACCGACCACTACGTGGAAATAGGCGTCGGGCTGGAACACGTATTCAAGGTGATACGCGTGGATTTCTACACCGGCCTGCAATCCGGCGAGCGGGTAGGCACTGGCGTACGGATTGGCATTGGGTTCTAGCTGGAAGGCAGCCAAAAACGTAAGCTTGCAACAACAGAAAAGCCCTTAACGCTAGCGTCAAGGGCTTTTCTGTTGTTGGCTTGTCAGGAACGACGCACGCAATTTACACGCGACGTTATGACAGATAATGCCGGCTTACTTCACTTCCTCGAAATCCACGTACTCGCCGCCTTTGAACTCCTTGGGCTGAGCGGGCTTTTGCTTGGGTGGCACATAATCGACGTGTACTTGGCCGTTAGTGGGGCCGTTGTGGCTCGGTTCGGGCCGCGGTGCCTCAAACGGGTTAGCCCCAAACTGCGCGCCGTAGCGGCGGGTCTGCTTCTTCACGAAGGCAACCACCAGCCAGCGCATCAGCACCGGCAGGACAAAACGCAGGATAATAGAAACAAGAAAAAATATCAGCAGAAACTTGACCATCAAGAAGTTGCTTCGGAGGTGGAATTAGTGGGTTGAAAGTAAAAATCGGCCGAAACGGCGCTTTCCAGCTGGGTCTCGGTACAGGGTACAAGTTCAGAACGCTCGGAGAGCAAAAATGGTTTGTAGCCCAGATCAGCCAACAGATTCGCTACGGCGCGGCGGTTTTCCAGCCCGTTCAACTCGGTTTGGATGAGCGGCCGGAAGCGGCGCAACGTGGCCTGCATGTGCCGAAACACCTCGTACTCAAAGCCTTCCACGTCGCACTTTACAAAGTCGAGGCGCGGCAGATGGGCCAGCAAACCGTCGGGGTTGCGCATGGGCACGTCGTAGGTGCGGGCGTAGGTTTCGTTGGGGTTGCTAGACGCTACTTTGGTCATGCCGTGGTGCAGCAGGCCGTTGCGCTCGGGCGTGCCCATCTGCACGGTGGTGTCCTGGCCGCCGAGGGCATAGGGCAACAGCGTAAGATTCTGGAAGCCGCTCCGCTTCACGTTATCCTGCCAAATGGCTTGAAACGCCGGAATGGGCTCTACCGCCAGCACTTGCCCTTCGGCCCCTACCAGCTTCGAGAGGGCCACGGAGTAATAGCCCAAGTTGGCGCCAATATCCAGGCACACAAAACCGGGCTTCACTATTTTCTCCAGAAAAAACAGCTCCGGGTATTTCTTCTTGCCCCAGCCCGCGCCCACTAGCCGCAGGTACACCCCGCTTACAAAACGAATGTACCGCTCGAAGCCAAGCGTGCGGACCAGGAGTTTGCGGAGTTGTTTCACCATAACAGCCGCAAAGATGCCGGAAAGCCGGGAAAACTCGGCAGCGTCTTACCGTTTCCGGGCCTTGGTCCACGCCCGCGACGCACCAGCCGCCACCAGCCCGCCCACCAGATACCAGGCTACGGTCATGAGTTTGGTTTGGGGGGTGCGGTTGCTGGGGGCCTCACCCAGGCCCAACGGCCCCGGTAGCACCACGCCACCTACGCCAGCTGCCAACCCCAGAACAGCTCCACGCCGCCAGGCTTTCTTACCTCGTCCGACTAAGCTAAAATACAATCCGTTAGACAGTATGTCGCCGGCCATTGTTAGGTTGAACAGCGTATCATGGTCAGGCTGAGGAGCATCGGCTTTGCCTAGCAGCTTGCGCAGGGCGCGCATACCAAGCACATCCATCCGCGGCGCATCGTGGGGGCGCAGGTGGCGCGCGGTTTCGTGGAGCAGGGTGAGGACGGTAGCGCCGGCCAAGCCGCTGGCCAGGGCCTGGGGTACAACGGATGATTTGGTTGACTTCATAAGCAGCAGCGCATAGCCAGTTAGTGGTTCTGCTCCTGGAAACGGGAAAGCCAATCGAGTAGTTATGCCTGACCCGATTAGAAGCTCGTGCAAAAAATACAACTCGTTTTTATCGGCTTTTTGCTTGCGCTTTCTATCTTTGTTGCCCCTGGCGGATACGTCGCCTCGGAAACGCCGATTTAGCTCAGCTGGTAGAGCAGCTCATTCGTAATGAGCAGGTCGTTGGTTCGAGTCCAATAATCGGCTCACACAAACAAAAAGGCTCCTTCTCACATGAGAAGGAGCCTTTTTGCTTTATCGGCAGCAGCAGGCCCAGCGGGACTTACGAGGTTGACCGGCTATTTCTTCGTTGAATACCGCACTTCAATAGCCACCGGGTAATGGTCGGAGGGGATTTTGCCGCCGCCGTAGGTATCAGTCAGAATGCCGTAGCGGGTGGCGGTGAAGGCCGGGCTCAGGAAGATATGGTCGATGCGGGCGTCGGTTTTGGTGGTGGTTTTGAAGTTGTTGAACGTACCGTTAGGCGCGTACACCAAGGCCGCC
Source organism: Hymenobacter norwichensis DSM 15439 (assembly GCF_000420705.1). Lineage (GTDB taxonomy): Bacteria > Bacteroidota > Bacteroidia > Cytophagales > Hymenobacteraceae > Hymenobacter > Hymenobacter norwichensis. The sequence goes on along the minus strand of NZ_ATVL01000010.1, from coordinate 438,892 downwards.
GTTTGGTAAGCATCTTTCAACGTGCCCGAGGTGCTGAGCAAAGTGTAGCTTTCGTTGCGCTGGTCCACGTTCAGGTCGCCGGTGAGGATGGCGGGTGAGGTACCGGCCATTTCCTTGATTTTGGCCAGAATCAGCTTGGCGCTTTCCTTGCGGGCTTCCACCCCTACGTGGTCGAAGTGGGTGTTGAAGAGGTAGAAGGTGAAGCCGGTATTTTTCTCCTGAAACTGCCCCCAGGTGCACACCCGCGGCAGGGCGGCATCCCAGCCTTTCACGGGCGCCGTGGTAGTGGGCGCCAGCCAAAAAGTACCCTGCTTGAGTAGCTTGTATCGGTCTTGCTTATAAAAGATGGCCGAGTACTCGCCGGCCTGCTTGCCATCGTCGCGGCCCACCCCGATATAGGCGTAGCCGGGCAGCTTACTGGTCATGTCCTGAAGCTGGGTGTAAAGCACTTCTTGCGTGCCGAACAAGTCGAAATCCTGAAAGCGAATCAGGTTGGTGAGGTGCGGCAGCCGCCGGAGCCAGGCGTTGGCCGTGTCCTGCTTGTTGTCGTAGCGGACGTTGTAGGTGGCCACCTTCATGGTTTGGGCCGAGAGGGTAGCCGAAACAGCAAGCAGCAGAAACAGGGCGCAGAGGGCCTTTTTAATCATAGCAACCAAGGAAAGGGAAGAAGAGAAAGGTAAACAGAATTACTTACCAACCGGGGTTTTGGCCCAGTTTGGGGTTGAGCAGCCGGTCGGTTTCCGGGATGGGGTACAGGTAGTACTTTTCCTCCCAGCGGCGTGGAATGGTGGTCAGCCAGGTGATTTCGCCGGAGGTGCCGTTGCTGAGGCGTTGTGGGTTGGGGCTGCCGCCGCTGATGGTGGGCGCCACGTTTACGTAGGTGACACCGGCGGGCCGGTTGGCGGGCAGCGTGGTGTAAAAGGCCACATCCAGAATGCCGTCCTCGTTCAAGTCGAGCGGCTGGTCGAGGGCGGGCACGTAGAAGCCGTTCCAGGTCATGTCCATCAGCTCGCCGCGGTGCCAGCGCACTAGGTCATAGAACCGGAGCCCTTCCAGCGCCAGCTCAGTGCCCCGCTCCCGGCGTATTTCCAGCAGCGCCGCGTTGGAGATACCAGGGAAATACTTGGTTTGCAAGTACGTATCCACCACAGTGGGCCTGGCAGCTAGGCCGCCGGTAATACCCGCCCGCTGCCGCAACGCGCCCACGGTACGGGCCCATTCGGCGTCGGTGAGGGTGCCTAGTTCAGCTTTGGCTTCGGCGAAATTCAGCAGCACCTCGGCGTAGCGCATGATGGGCAGAGAGTTGATATTGCGGCTGCCCCCGTCGTAATACGTGTCGTCGAGCGTCCACTTGATGGGCTGGTAGCCGGTGTAGGTATAGGAGAAAACCGGCGGCGCTGGCTCCAATGCGCCCCCGTTCACGCGCTTGTAGTCACCCATCCGGATGGTTTGTTGCAGGCGTTTGTCGCGGTTTTTCACTTCCTGCGCAAACGGCAGGGTTTCGTAACCCGGCCGGCTAGTGAACGGGGTGCCATCAATGTTGAGGTAGGTGTTCACGAACGTGCGAATCAGGCTGACGCGGGCACCGTAGGTAGCGCTGGTCCACCACCAGTTGGCGTCGTTGTAGATACTCAGGGCCGGGTCCACCACGGCCGCCAGAATGGTTTCGGACGGTACTACGGCGGTGCTGGTGAACAGCTGGCGATACGCTTTATCGGTGCCGCCGGCGGTGTTGAGGCTGAAGCCGCCGGTAGTCATGACGGTGTTGGCGGCCGACGCGGCTTCCGTTAGCCAGGTGTTGGCACTGCCGGCTAAGTTGTAGCTGGTGTGGTACTTCCGAAACGTGCCCTCAAATAGGCATACCCGCGACTTGAAGGCGAAGGCCGTTTGCCGGGTAATCAGGCTGCGGCTGTTGTCGGCGGTGGTGTTGAGGTTCTGGCAGGCAAAATTCAGGTCGGCCAGCACCGAGTCCATCACCAACGTGCGCGGGTCGCGGCCGTTGTAGAGCGCCTGGTCGTTTACGGCCATCGGCTTGCTGATCCACGGCACGTCGCCGAAGCGCTTCACCTTATCGAAGTAGAACCAGGCCCGAAAAAACCGCGCCAGCCCGAGGTAGTGGTTGCGCGTGGCGGGCGCAATAGCGGGGTTGTTGCAGTTGGCAATGAAGTAGTTGATGTTGCGCAGCCGGGTCCAGTCCCAGCCCGAGCTTTGGCGGGCGCTGAAGGCCCCGGTCCGCAAGAAATCGGGCACTTGAGTGCGGGCCGAGTAGTCCGCCATGGCGTCGCCCTGGTGGATGTCGTTGGCCGTGGGCAGCACGTCGTAGAACGAGTTGGAATAGAGCTGCAAGCCGGCTTCGCTGCTGAATACGGCCTCGTTCGTGACGGTGGCTTCCGGCTCTTGGTCCAGCTTTTCGCAGCTGGCAAACGTGAGGGTTAGCAGAATCAGCCAACCAAAATATCTTTTCATGATGCGGTAAGTTTGCGCCGGGTTAGAAAGTAGCTGACAGCCCGAGCGTTACGCTTTTCAGGATGGGGTAATTGTTGGCGTTGCCGCTGCTGTTGCTGTTGGGGTTGGTAGACGAGGCCGAGGGTGGGCTCAGGAGCATGTCGGAGCGGCCGATGTTTTCCACGTCGATGTCCTCGGTGATTTTGTAGAAGGGCGACCAGGTCCAGAGGTTCTCACCCGACACAAACACCCGCGCGTTGCTCATCTTGATGCGCCCAATCAACGACTGGGGCAGGTTGTAGCCGAGCTGAATGTTCTTCAGACGCACGTACGCCACGTTTTGCAGGTACTTGGTTTGGGTTTGACTCAGCTCGCCGGCCCCGTTCTGCGACACGTAGCCGCGGTAGCGCGGGAAATAGGCATCCGGGTTGTCCTCCGACCAGATGTTGCCCAGCTGCGACTTCGGAATCTTGTTGTACGGCCGATTGTACTGGCCCCAGAACGTGCCAGCCTCGGAGCCGGGGTACCAGTCCTGGTGGCCCACGCCCTGGAAGAACACCGACACGAAGAAGTCGTGCCAGCTGGCGTCGGCCATGGCGCCATAGGTGTAGCGCGGCAGGGCGTTGCCAATCACGCGCCGGTCGCCGGGGTTGCCCACCGTGTTGTCGCCGTTGTTGATGACCCCGTCGCCGTTCAGGTCGGCAAACTTGATGTCGCCGGGCAGCAGCTGGCCGCTGGTGGAAGCGCGGAACAGCGCCTGCGAGGGCGAGCTGGCAATCTGGTCTTGCGAGGTGAAGAAGCCGTCGGTGGTGTAGCCCCAGATTTCGCCCAGCTTCTGGCCCTCGTAGTAGCTGAGGTCGGCGCTGTTGTTGTTAGGGTCGTTGAGCTGCTTGTTGGGGTTGTTGTACTTAGTGATGGTGGCTTGGTAGTCGGCCAGCGTGAGGCGCACACCGTAGCTGAGCGGCTTGGTGCCCAGGTCCAGGTTGTCGCGCCAGTTCAGGGCCACTTCCCAGCCTTTGGTGCGCAAGTCGGCGTAGTTGCCTTTGGGCACCGCCGTGCCAAACACGGCAGGCAACGTCATGCCCACCGTGAACATGTCGGTGGTGTTGCGGATGTAGCCTTCGGCGTTCAGCGTGAGGCGGTTATCCAGCATGCTCAAGTCGAAGCCCAGGTCTTTGGTGGTGGACGTTTCCCAGGTGAGGCCGTCCGGAATAACGCCCGGCTGGCTGGTGAGCTGCGGCCGCACCCCATTCAGCACCCGCCCCGACTGCGAAATACCAAACTGCTCCTGGTAGGCGTAAGAGTTAATGTTGCCGTTGCCGAGCGCCCCGTACGAACCCCGGATTTTCAGCTCGGAAATCAGCTTCGGCGACACCTCCCAGAACGACTCATTGGACAGACGCCAGCCCGCCGAGAACGAGGGGAAGTAGGCAAACCGCTCGTTGGAAGGGAACTTCGAAGAGCCATCATAGCGGCCGCTGGCTTCCAGCAAATAACGTTCCTTGAACGAGTAGTTGAGGCGGTAGAAGCCGCCCATGATGTTCCACCGGTCCCAGCCGCCCTGCGTGGTAATCGACTGCCCCAAGGCCAGGTTGATGTCCTGCGCATCTTGGTAAATCAGGCCGTTGCGCTGGGTTTGCAGGCCCCGGAACGTGGACTGCTCGTAGTTGTAGCCCACCATGGCCTTGAAATAGTGGACGTCCTGGAAGTGGTTTTCGTACTCGCCGAAGAGGTTAGCGGCCACGTACCGGGTCTGGCCGAAGTTGCGCAGCAGGTCGTTGGTGTTGGTGCCCACGTACTCAATCACGCCGGGTTTGCGGCTGTAGGGCACCGGCACGCGGGTTTGGGTCCGGTCGTTGTCGGTGTTGCGGAACGTGAAGTTGCCGTTGAGCCGCACCTTGTCTTCAAAGAAATGCGCCAGAAACGCGGTGGTGTTGCGCGTCACCCGCTCGTCGAGGTCAATGCCGTTTTTGCCGTACCACATGTCGCCCACGGTGTAGGCCGCCGAGTACGTGAGAGTGCCGTCGGGGTTGAACATGGGCGCTACCGTGTGGCCCTCGTCGGCAATGTTGCGCCAGATGCCGCCGCCCTCGCCCACGTTCAGCGGGTTGTGGTAGCGCATGCTGGAGTAGTCGGTGTTGTTGTCGATGCGCAGCCACGGGAACAGGTCGATAGCGCCCTTTGCCCGGAAGTTGTACATGCGGTAATCGTCGGAGTTGTAGCGGAAGATACCGTCCTGCCCGAAGTAGCGGCCCGTGGCGTAGAAGCTGGCCTTGCCGCTGCTCCCCGACACCGACAGGTTGTGCTCGGTGGCGCTGGTGCGCTTTTTATACAGCTCCTTGTACCAGTCGGTGTTGCCGTAATAGACGTACTCGCCGGCGGAATTTACCTCCACTTTCGGCAGGCTGGGGTCTTCGGAACGGCGCTTCAGCTCGGCCAGGTAGGCGGGCGAGAACTTCACCGTTTTGTTGATGTTCTGCGGCGTCTGCGAGTAGTCGTTCCACGCCGACCAGCCCTCGTTGAACATATTGGCAAACACGTAGCCATCCGTCACGAAATCGGGCACCGTGGTTGGGCTCTTGATGGACTGGTTGAAGGCGTAGGTAACGCTGGTTTTCTCTTTCGAGGGGTTTTTGGTGGTAATTAGCACTACGCCAAACGCGCCCCGCGCCCCGTAAATAGCGGCAGCCGAGGCATCTTTCAGCACTGTCACGGTGGCTACGTCGTTGGGGTTGATGCGGCTCGGGTCACCTTCCACGCCGTCAATCAGCACCAGCGCGTTGCCGCCCTGCCCGATGGACGTGGCTCCCCGAATGTTATAGGCCGGCGAGGTAGTGGGTTTGCCGTCGCCGGGCACCAGGTTCAGGTTGGGCAGCACGCCTTGCAGGCCCTGGGTGAGGTTGGGCAGCGCGCGGTTTTGCAGCACCTCCGACGATACCTGGTCCACGGCCCCGGTCAGGTTGGCCTTCTTCTGAGTACCGTAGCCTACTACCACCACTTCGTCCAGGGCCTTCGAGTCGGGCGCTAGGGTTACGTTGATGGCCGTGCGCGTCCCGATGGCTACTTCCTGCGGCTGGAAACCCAGAAACGACAGTACCAATGTGGTAGCGCCACTGGGCACCTGCACGCTGTAGGCACCGTCGGGGCCGGTGCTGGCGCCCGCGCTGGTGCCCTTTACCAGCACCGTTACGCCGGGCAGCCCTTCGCCCGCCTTATCGGTCACGCGGCCCGTAACGGTTTGGGCTTGTTGCGCATAGGCAGTAACGCTGCAACATATTGCCACGGGCGTAAGCAGACGTTGCTTCCACCCGAAAGAGCTAGTAGATGTTTTCATGCATGGGCTTAGGTTAGTTTTCCGGAGAGAAAAAACTGAGGTCAAGACACAGATGTACCGCACGCCAAAGAATTGAACTTTGGCGTTTTCACTTATTGGAAACACTACAGAAAACAGGGTTCTATTGAGCCAATGGCGATACTACAATCAACATCAACACGCACTTGATTGTACGAAACCCCTTTCAAGCCTCAAAGATAGAGCAGCATAATTGTGGTTTATTTAACAATAAATAGACTTGACAAATTGGTAACAGCTAGGCCTCGATTCGTTGTCGTTTTAGTAACAATCCGGTAATACTCCTACTGACTAGCAAAGCCCGCAACGCAAAACGCCCCACCAGAAGCTGGCGGGGCGTTTTGTTATTGCACAAACGTTGCTCGGGGCTAGTCGGGCTTCAGGGGAGTTACGGCTGGGCCGGTCCGAGCATCTTGCGTGGCTTTGAGCGGCGCGCCGTTGAGGGTCACGTTCTCGAATTTCACGGCCGGGTACTTGTTGGGAAACTCAACTTTCTGGGCCGTGGCATTCACGTTCTTAAACACAATGTTTTCCACCTTGTCCGTGGGGTTGCCATCGAGCACCGCAAACTGTTTGCAGTTCACTTTCACGTTGAAAATAGTGATGTTGCGGATGGTACCAAAAGGCTTCTCGGTGCTGCCCGCCATGTTGAAAAACTGCGTCCAGGGCGACAACGTGACGATGGTGCCGCACTTACCGGTGATGTTATCGATGGTGATGTTTTCGTAGAGCTGGTAGGTGTCGGGGCGCATTTTGAAGAGCAGCAGCGGCCGGTCGTTGTCCACTTTGCAGTTGCGCACCGTGATGCGGTTGGCATGAATACACTCGCTGCCGCAGGTTATGGCCGCGTGCACTTCGCCGAAGGTGCAGTTTTCCACCAGCACGTCTTCAATCGGGCCGTTTTCGGGTAGGTTCTGAGCGTTGGGGCCTTTGCCGCCTTTCATCACAATGCCATCATCATTGACGGAGATGTAGCAGTTGCGGATGGTCACTTTCTTGCATACGTCAATGTCCACGGCGTCGGTGCTGGGAGCCTTCACCGGCCGGAAAGGGGAACGGATGTCGCAGCCTTCAATCAGGACGTTGTTGCACTGGTAGAGATGGGTGGTCCAGAAGCCAGCGTTGTGCAGCTTCACGTTTTCGATAACCACATTGTCGCAGCCCCAGATGAAAAGCAGCCGGGGCCGGTGCACCTCCAAGTTGGTCGACGATTTGCCGGCTTTCTGCATGGAGTCCCGGTGCGCCCAAAACGCCTTCCAGAACCGCAGCCCGTTGCCGTCAATCTTGCCGGGGCCTGTCACCCGGAAGTTGTTCACCTTGTAAGCGTTGATAAGCGCCGCATAATAATCCAGCTTCTGGCCCTCCATCCGCGACGGCCCCAGCGGGTAGTCGGCAATGTTGTCGGAGCCCTTGAGCTTGGCGCCGGCCTCCACCCGCAGCTGGGTTTTGGGCTTGAAAAACAACGCCCCGCTCAGAAACACCCCTTTCGGAATTACGATGGTCCCACCGCCGCTGGCGCTAGCCTTGTCGATGGCACTCTGGATGGCCTTGGTGTTGAGTTTGGTGCTATCAGTACTCGCGCCAAACTTGGTGATGAGGTAGTCTTTGGAATGCGCCGGCCGGGCCAGCGCAACCACGCAAAAAAGAAACAACAGCAGCGTTTTATTCATAGGGAGGCAGGAATTGAGGTGCAATACGATAGGTACGCAAGGTAGGGGTTGCTCCTGAACTTAGGTTGGCTGAAGATTCTACTTCCTTGGTGAGCTGTGCTGAGCAGGATTACAGATGAATTCACAAGCTCCTCCGGGCAAAGTAGGTGCGCCATACTGAACCAGCCGGGCAATTCCTTTAATGCAGCAATGCTGCATTAAAGGTTTGTACCTACCTTTGCCCGGAACCAGTAGGTGATGCCCGAGTGAATACAGGACGCAAAATCATAGCATGGGGGCTGATAGCCCTGCTTATTCGGGTGTGGATGCCCGAGGCGGCTATGCTGCGCCTGCACGCTCACCAGCACACCGAAGACGCGCCGGTGCTGACCTTGGCAGTTAAGTCGGGCAACAAAGCGGTGTTTTCCGTTAAGCACCAGCACTGCCACGTCGAGCAGCTGTATGACGCGCCGTTTCAGCCGGCGCTGCCGGTGAGCATAGACGGGCCGGTGCGCGTAGTGGCTTACGCCAAATATTGCCCCCAGGCGCCAGTTTGCCGGGCCTCGCACCTGCTAGATGGTGCTTCCCTGCGCGGGCCTCCAGTTGTCTGCGCGTAGGGCTACCCCTCTTCTGCTGTTCCTGTTTTGCTGGGTAAAGTCTGCGGACTGCTACGTGCTGGCTGCCTTGTAGGCGCTGTAAATCACCGCGTTGATTTCAGGCTGAGCACCAGATAACGCGCAGTTTAGCAGCACGTTACTTTCATCAGCACTTGGCACTGCGGCGCATATAGCCGTTTTGGGGTAAGCCTTGCCTATTTCTGCCCGATTCCGCCGTGCGTCAGCACGAGTTGGCAGCCATTCCCCTCTCTTTTCTTGACTTCACTCTGCCCGGAGGCCTTGCGCCCTGGGGCTGGGTATGCTTTCTTTTTCATGCAACGACTACTAGCGTGTCTGCTGCTGCTCTGGCCTATGCTGGGAGCGGGGCAGTCTTCTACGGGCCATATTGATGGGCACGTAAACGGGCCGACCGGCCACGGGTTGGAAGGAGTTTCGGTGGTGGAAACCTCTGGCCGCTTTTCCGCCTTCACTGGGGCCGATGGGCATTTTTCGCTCACGATGCCGCTGGGCGAATACACGCTCATCACCCGGAGCATGAGCCACCAGGAACAGCGCCGCACGGTGGTTCTGACCTCCGAAACCCCTACCCTAACGGTGGATTTCACTCTGCAACCCAGTACCACGGCCTTGCAGGAAGTGGAAGTGTTGGGCCGCAAGGAAACCACTTACAAGAGCGACTACAGCTTTGTGGGCACCAAAACGGCCACCCGGCCCATTGATGTGCCGCAGTCTATTTCCACGGTTACCAAGGAGCTGATGGAGGACCGGCAGGCCCTGCGCCTCACCGACGTGGTGAAGAACGTGGCCGGCGTCACGCAGTACTCGCACTACGACGACCTCACGATTCGGGGCTTCCGCAACGGCTACGAAAGCGGCTTCCGGCTGCTGAACGGGCTCCGCTCGGGCTTCAGCTACGGCAACTCGTTTACGCAGGCGCCCCTCACAGTGAACCTGGAGCGGGTGGAAGTGCTGAAAGGCCCCGGCGCGGCCCTGTACGGCGACATCAACCCCGGCGGCACGGTGAACATGGTCACCAAGAAGCCCCTCGACGTATCCCGGCAGGCCCTCACCTTCTCCACGGGCAGCTTCAATACCATGCGCGCCACCGCCGACCTGACGGGGCCGCTGAACGAGCAGAAAAACGTACTCTACCGCTTCAATACGGGCTTCGAGAAGTCGAATACCTTCCGCAACGTGAACGACACTCGCTCCCTGATGGTGGCGCCCACGGTTACCTTCCTGCCCACCGACAAAACCACCATCAACGCCGAACTGGTATACACCCACATTGATGGCTACCTAGACCGGGGCCTGCCCATTCGGGGCGGTGAGTTGTACGCGTTGCCCCGCTCGTTTACGCTGAGCCAGCCGAGCGACTATTTCCGCACCAGCACCTACTATCTGAACGCCTCGCTCAACCACAAATTCACCGAGTGGCTGTCGTTTAATGCCTCGTACCTCGACTTCACCTACCACGAGGATTTGAGCGAGCACCGCACCCTGAACACCTACGCCGACGCCCCGGCCAACACGGTGATGAACCTGCGCTACTTTGACCGCCGGGCCGAGGAATACACCAAGAACCTGGCTTCGTATTTCGTGGTGAACGTGGCTACCGGCCCACTTCAGCACAAAGTGGTAACGGGCGTGGACTACATCCGCTTCACCACCGACCCGCAAAGCACCATGTTTGAGGCCCGGCAAAAGCTGCTAAACGGCGTGGCAACTCCACTGACCTTCGATTTGAAGAATCCGGTGTACGAAATCCAGGACCCCAGCAAGTACATCCGGCGGCCGCTACCCCAGTTCTTCGTCGATTACATCAACTCGGTGTACCACACCACCGGCCTCTACGTGCAGGACCAAATTGCCGTAACGCCGCGCCTGGATATGCTGCTGGGGGTGCGCTACGAGTTGTTTGCCGATGAGCGGGACTACGGCGACGGTTCCCAAAACATTCAGCAGCGTCGCTTGCTGCCCCGCGCCGGTCTCACCTACGCCCTGCGTGACAACCTGAACTACTTTGCTAGCTACAGCGCCGGTTTCCGGCCGCTCAAGCCCGAGTACATCCGCTTTCCAGAGCGCTACGGCCGCAATACCTCCTTCAACCCGGAAACCAGCTACCAGCTGGAAACGGGCCTGAAGGGCGAGTTTTTCGATAAGGGCCTGCTGGGCACGGTGGCCGTGTACCAGATTGTGAAGCGCAACCAGCTGGTGCCTACCGGCGCCCTCACCGCCGACGGCGGCCAGGTGTACCGGCAAAACGGCCAGGCCCGCTCCCGCGGGGCCGAGTTGGAAATGGTGGGCAACATTCTGCCCAACTTGAGCTTGAACGCCAACTACGCCTTCAACTACTCCGAAGTGCTGGATGCCGACCTACCGGCGGAAAACGGGCAGCCCCTGGCCAACGCCGCCAAGCACTCGGCCGGGCTCTGGACCAAGTACACCTTCGTGACGCCGGCCTTGCGCGGGCTGGGCGTGGCTGTGGGCGGCAACGCCGTGGGTAAGCGCCGCTCCGAAAACCAGGTAAAGAACACGGTTACGGGCGAAGACTACTGGGCCTACTGGCCGAGTTACACCACCCTGGACGCGGCCCTGTTTTACACCACCGGCAAGTTCAACTTCCACCTGAACGTGAACAACCTGCTCGACAAATACTACTTCGTCGGCGGCTACGACTTCTTCCGCGCCAGCCCCGGCGCCCGGCGCAATTTCATGGCCACCATGGGCTACACGTTTTAGGCTGGCAGAGCAGATTAGCCAGAGCAAGTAAGACACACCATCAGAACGTCATGCTGAGCTTGCCGAAGCATCTCTCCCGCTTAGGCCTCATAGCAGGATTTACCACTACGGGAGAGATGCTTCGGCAAGCTCAGCATGACGGCCTTTTACTAATCGAAAATCACCCTATGACCTACCTTCTCGAAGCCCGGGAACTGCGCAAGCAGTACGCCGATAAGCTGGCCTTGCGCGAACTGAACTTGCAGATTGCGCCAGGCGAAATTTTCTGCTTGCTGGGCCAGAATGGGGCCGGCAAGTCCACGACCATCAACCTGTTTCTGGGCTTCATTGCCCCGACTTCGGGCGCAGCCTTTGTGGGTGGGCTGGAAGTGGCCGCCAACCCGCTCGAAATCAAGAAGCACCTGGCATACATTCCGGAAAACGTGATGCTCTACCCCCATTTGTCGGGGCTGGAAAACCTGGCTTTGTTTAGCAGTTTGGCGGGCTTCAAATACCCAGAGAGCGAGCTGCTAGCCTACCTCACCGATGCCGGCCTGCCCACGGAAGCCGTACGGCGGCGGGTGGGCACCTACTCCAAGGGCATGCGCCAGAAGGTGGGCATTGCCATTGCCGTTGCCAAGCACGCCAAGGTGCTGCTGCTCGATGAGCCTACCTCCGGCCTCGACCCCAAAGCCAGCAACGAGTTTTCGGAGTTGCTACGCCGCCTTAGCGAGCAGGGCACGGCCGTGCTCATGGCCACCCACGACATTTTCAGGGCCAAGGAAGTGGGCACCCGCGTGGGCATCATGCGCGAAGGCGAGCTGGTGGACGTGCGCCCCACCGCCACCTTGAACGCGCAAGAGCTGGAGCAGCTCTACCTCACCTACATGAACTAGCCGATGATACAGACCATTGCGCAAAAAGAATTTGTCAGCACCCTGCGCGACCGGCGCTTTGCGGTGCTCAGCGGGCTGGTGCTGCTCTTGCTGCTGGCGGCCACACTGGTGGGCCGAGCCTCGTACCGCACCCTGCAACAGGAGCGCCAACTGGCCCAGCAAACCGTGAACGACCAGTTTCGCAACCAGCCGGCCCGGCACCCGCACCGCGTGGCCCACTACGGCTCGTTTGCGTTCCGGCCAAAGTCGGGGCTGAGCTTGCTGGATTCCGGCGTGGACTCCTTTACCGGCAGCGTCGCGTACCTGGAGGCCCACCAGCAGAACAGCATCAACTTCAGCCAAGCCCAGCAGGCCGGTTCGCTTATTCGGTTTGGGGAAATGACGGTGGCCTTTGTGCTGCAACTGCTGGTGCCGCTGCTGATTATTTTCCTGTGTTTTGGGGCCTTCACGGAGGAGCGCGAAACGGGCACCCTCAAGCTGCTGCTCAGCCAAGGCGTAACCTTGCGGCAGGTAGCCTGGGGCAAAATTGTGGGCTACAGCCGGGCGGTGGCGCTGGTGGTAGCACCGGCCCTGGTGCTGGCGGCGGCGTTGCTGTTTACCGGCGAAGAGTTCACCGGCGGCCCCGATTTGGTGGCGCGCTTGGTGCTGTTTGTGGTCGGTTACGCGGTGTACTTCTTTGTGTTTGTGGTGGGGGCGGTGGTAGTATCGGCCTGGCAGGCCAGCTCCCGCGCGGCCCTGATTACGCTGCTGGGCTTCTGGATTCTGGGCTGCATTATTCTGCCCAAAGCCACCGCCAACCTGGGCGCCACGCTCTACCCCACCATCACCAAAGCCCAGATGGACGCCGAGGTGCACGAGCAGGCCCAGCACGGCATTGATGGCCACGACCCGCACGACCAACGCGCGGAAGCCCTGAAGGCGGCCCTGCTGAAGAAGTACGGCGTTGACTCAGAGGAAAAGCTGCCGGTGAGTTTGGCCGGGGTGCAGATGGCAGCCGGCGAGGAATATTCGGCCAAGGTGTATCAGCAGCATTTTGCGGCCCTCAATGCCACCTACGAGCAACAAAACCGCCTCTCCAACTGGGCCGGGTTGCTGAACCCCTACCAAGCCATCCGGCCGCTCTCGATGGGCTTAGCCGGCTCTGATTTTGCGCATTACGTGCACTTCCAGCAGGCCGCCGAAGCCTACCGCTACGGGCTGGTGCAGCGCCTAAACGGCCTACAAGCCAGCATGGGCCACGGCGACAAAGAGCGCCGCCTCGGGGCCGACACCTGGCGTGAGCTGCCGGTCTTCACGTACCAGGCGCCTTCGCTGGGCTGGGTGCTCCCGCGCCTGCTGCTGCCGGTGGCGGCCCTGCTGCTTTGGGCTGTGGGCTTGTGCTGGCTGGGACTGCGCCTGATTTCTAAAACGTCTGTTGCCTAAGCTGATGCGCGTATTCTGGATATTATTTGCCGCCGAGTGGCGCCACTTCCGGGCGGCCAAGGGCCTGGTTTTGCTTTGCGGACTGCTACTGGCCACGGGTGTCTACGGCATCTACTACGGCACCACCGAAATAGAGCGGCAACGGCAGCAACTGGCCGCCCTGCCCGAGCTAACCCACCGCAACGTGGAGGAGCTGAAAGTGAAGTTCCCCGGCCCGGCCGACGCCGGCGACATCGGGTACTACCACTCCACCTTCGCCGTGCACCACCCCGACCCGTGGGCCGCCCTCTCCCTGGGCCTCCGCGACGTGAACCCCAGCTACGTGAAGCTGCGCCTGCTGGGCCTCCAAAACCAGCTCTATGCCACCGATAACACCAACCCCATGAAGCTGCTCAGCGGCAACTTCGACCTGGCTTTTGTGCTGGTGTATCTGCTGCCGTTGTTGGTCGTTGCCTTGAGCTTCAATTTGCTGTCCAGTGAGCGGGAAGAAGGCATTTTGCCGCTGCTGCTGGCCCAGCCCATTCGGTCGGCCACGGTTATTGCCGCCAAGCTGGCCTTCCGGGTGGCGCTGGTGCTGGGGCTGGTGTGGCTGCTGTCGGGGGTAGGCATGGCGTGGGCCGGGGTACCGTTGGATGGCCGCGTGTTTAGCTGGCTGGCGCTTAGCACCTTGTATTGCTTGTTCTGGTTTGGGGTGGTGCTGGTGGTCACGGCCTTGCAGCGCACCTCGGCCGTGAATGCCGTGGCGCTGCTGGGCGTGTGGCTGGCGTTGGTGGTGCTGGTACCCAGCCTGCTGAGCTTGGGCGTGGCGGCGGCCCGCCCGCTGCCGCAAGGCATCGAGTTGACCATCAAGCAGCGCGAGGAAATCCACGGCGGTTGGGACCGACCCAAAACGGAAACCATGAACCGCTTTTTCGCCCTTTACCCGCAGTGGCGCGACACAGCTACTATTCGGGAGCGGTTCGTGTGGCGCTGGTACTACGCCTTCCAGCACCTCGGCGACCTGGCCGTGGCGCCGCAAGCCGCCGCCTACGCCACCGGCCTGCAAGCGCGCCACAACCTAGTAGAAACCCTCAACCTGCTTTCCCCGGCCATCAACGCCCAAACCAGCCTCAACGCCCTGGCCGGCTCCGACCTACCTACGCACCTGGCTTTCCAGCGCAGCGCCACCCGCTACCACGATTCGCTACGGGCGTTTTACTACCCCTTTCTGTTCCGCAAAGTGGAATTCACCCACGCTGACTACGCCCAGGAGCCCCGGCATTCCTTCACCAGCCAGCCGGAGCTAGCTACCGCCCAGCACGGGCTTTTGAAGCTGCTGCTGAGCGTGGCAGCCGTGTACGGACTGGGGTTGATGCTGCTGCGGGTGCGCCCGGTTTCGCCGCGCTAGGAGGTTGTAAACACGCTCCAAGCCGCTGGCTTTTTCTTTACCTGATTGCCTTTCAATGTTGATTTTACTGCGTTTTTGCCTGCTGCTTACTGGTTTTCTTGTTGTAAACACCTCCCTCGTAGCCGCACCCCGCAAGCCTTTTCAATTCAACGGCAAGTCAATAGCGCCGGGCCAGAAGCTGGCCGTGCTGCTGTCGGTAATTGATGGGCGCGACACAGCGGTGGTGCCCGTGACGGTGTTCCAGGGGCGTAAGCCGGGGCCGGTGCTGGGCATCATTGCCGGGGTGCACGGCTATGAGTACCCGCCCATTCTGGCGGCTCAGCAGCTGGCGCGAGAACTGGACCCCACCCAACTCAGCGGCACGGTTATTCTGGTGCATCTGGCTAACGTGTCGGGCTTCCTGGGGCGTAGCGTAAACGTCAACCCTCAGGACAACAAGAACTTGAACCGGGTATTTCCGGGCAAGGCCAACGGTACCGTCACCGAGCGGCTGGCTTGGCTGCTAAGCAACGACATCATTGGCCGCTGCAACTATGTGGTGGACGTGCACGCCGGCGACGCCCCCGAAGACCTGCGCCCTTACGCCGGCTACTACAACTACTTCGATACCCCCGAGCTATCCGAAAAAGGCCGGCAAATGGCCGTGGCCATGGGCTTTCCCTACGTAATTCAGTTCGGCAACGAGCCCACGCTCAAGGCGGAAAGCGTATACTGTTCCCGCGAAGCCATCAAGCGAGGCATTCCGGCGGCCGATATTGAGTGTGGCCGCCTGGGCATGCCCGAGGCCGAAAACGTGGCTCTTATCGGGCAGGCGCTGCACCGGCTGCTAGTGCATTTGCGCATCGAGGAAGGCACCCTACCCGCCGCCCCGGCCCCCTATCTGGTTACCCGGCGCGTGAGCATCGACAGCCAGCATACCGGCTTTTTCTTCCCCCAAGTGAAAGCCGGCGAGTTTATTTACAAAGGCCGCAAGCTAGGCTACGTAACTGACCTATTCGGCAACCACCTGACTGACGTAGTAGCGCCCATCAACGGGGTGGTGTTGCTGATGACGGCCACGCCACCCATCAACAAAGGCGACAATCTGTTCACCATCGGCGAAGCACCCAGGCCAGAGTAACCGCAGCCAATAGGCCCTCCAGCCTACACCCACAGTTGCCGCGCCCCCGTTCGACATTCTAACCTATGTGGACAGCAACCTAACAAAAGCAGTCATGCAGAGGCAGAGCCGAAGCATCTCGCGTGCTGACGCAGGATTACTAATCTAACGTCAGCACGCGAGATGCTTCGGCTCTGCCTCTGCATGACGGACCTTCGATTATAATCTGCTGTAGACTATTTACTGTCCACACAGCCTAGAGTATCGGGCCGGGGCGCAGTTCCATAATTACCTGATTACATAGGCTCCTAATACAAAGGGGCGGGTTTTAAGTGAAACACGTCGCGCAGGGCGCGGCTGGCGGCGTGGTAGCCGCACATGCCGTGCACCCCCCCGCCGGGCGGCGTGGCCGACGAGCACAAATACAGCCCGGCTTGCGAGGTGCGGTAGGGCGAGGCGCGCAGCGCGGGGCGGGTGAAGAGCTGGGTGAGGTCGAGCAGGCCCCCGTTGATGTCGCCGCCCACGTAGTTGGGGTTGTGGGCTTCCATTTGAGCGGGGTTGAAGGTGTGGCGGCCGATGATTCGCTCCCGGAAGCCGGGTGCAAACCGCTCCACCTGCTGTTCAATGGCGGTGGTCATGTCCTGCGTCGAACCATTCGGGACGTGGCAGTAGGCCCAGGCGGTGTGCTTGCCGGCCGGGGCGCGCGTATCGTCGAAGAGACTTTGCTGGGCCAGCAACACGAACGGCTTGGCGGGGTGCTGACCGGCGGCACTGGCTTTTTCGCCGGCGGCAATTTCTTCCAGCGTCCCGCCCAAGTGCACCGTGCCGGCTTGGTGGCAGCCTTCGGCCGTGAACGGAATCGGGGCGTCCAGGGCCCAATCCACTTTGAACACGCCCATGCCGTAGCGGTAGCGCCGCAGTTGCCACTGATAGATACTGGAGAGCTTGTGCCCGGCTAGTTGCAGCAATTGGGCCGGCGTGATGTCCAGCAGCACCGCTTTGGCTGAGGGCAGCTGTGCTGAGGACCGAATGAAGGTGCCGGTTTCAATTTGTCCACCCAGGGCCACGAAGTGCGCCACCAGCGCATCGGCAATTTGCTGCGAGCCGCCTTTGGGCAGCGGCCAGCCCTTGCGGTGAGCGGCCGTCAGCAGCACCAAGCCAATGGCCGAAGTGGTCAGGTTTTCCAGCGGCTGAATGGCGTGGGCGGCCATGCCGGCAAACAATCCGCGCGCTTCTTTGGTCTGGAAACGCTTGGTCAGCAGCGTAGCCGGTTGCAGGGCCGACAAGCCGAACCGGGCCATATCGAGCGGGTGGTTGGGCACGTGCAACGGGGCCAGGATGTCGGGGGCCAGGTTCGGCCAACTCTTCACGATGGGTTCCAGCAGCTGCCGATAGGCGCGTTCGTCGGCGCCCAGGCTCCGGGCGGTGTCAGCCAGGGAGTTGACCACTGTGGCGGCCGTGCCGTCGTCGAAGGGGTGCGCGGCAGCAACGGGAGGCGTGATGTACTCCAGGCCGTATTGCGCCAGCGGCAAGGTTTGGAAAAAGGGCGAGGCGGCGGCCAGTGGGTGAATGGCCGAGCAGATGTCGTGGCGGAAGCCAGGCAAGGTTAGCTCGGCGGTGCGCAAACCGCCGCCCAGTTCTTTCTTGCCTTCGAGCAGCAGCACCGACAAGCCCGCCTGTTGCAGCACAATGGCCGCCGCCAGCCCGTTCGGGCCCGAGCCCACTACTACTGCATCGTATTCGGAATTGCGCATCAGGGGTTGGTTTACGGCCAGCGAGGCTGCCGGGGCAATTTCCTGGGCAACATCCGCGGGTTGGGGCACTAGAAATTATGTAGGTCTTGTTCAAGATTACGTACTGCCCGGCGCGGTGGCTGGCCGTTCCTTTGTATTGCCTTTACGCTGTACGGCAACTGTACGCCAAAATAGGCCTACCGCTTTTATTTCGCTGATTTATATGTCTTCCACTCCCAAAACTACCACCCTCGACATCGAAGGAATGACGTGCGCGTCGTGCGCGTCGTTCGTGGAGAAGTCGTTGAGCCGCACGCCCGGCGTGCAAAGTGCCCTTGTCAATTTCGCCACCGAAAAAGCCACCATCCACTACCTACCCGACCAAGCCAGCCCGGCCACGCTGAAAGAGGCCGTGGTGCAGGCCGGCTACGGCGTGGTGGAGCGCGCCCCCGACACCAGCGCCGCTGACCGGAGTGCCGAGCTGGACCACCAAAAAGCCCTAGCGTATCAGCAGCTGAAGCGCCGTTTCTGGGTGGCGCTGGGGCTGGCCATGGTGATTATGCCGCTGAGTATGCTGATGCTGTGGCCCGCCCTGATGCAGCGTCTAAACGTGCAGTGGTTGAACTACTTGCTGCTGGCTCTTACGCTGCCGGTGCTGCTCTACAGTGGCCGCGAGTTCTACGTATCGGCGTGGAACGGCTTGCGGCACCGCACCGCCAACATGGACACGCTGGTGGCCGTGGGCACGGGCGCAGCTTTTCTGTACAGCTTGGCCGCCACCGTGGCGCCGCACTTCTTTATGAGCCGCGGCCTCATGCCAGAGGTCTATTACGATACCACGGCCACCATCATTGCCCTGATTCTGTTGGGCAAGGTGCTGGAAATGCGGGCCAAAACCCAAACCTCGGCGGCCATGAAAGCCTTGCTGGGTTTACAAGTGAAAACCGCCCGCGTAGTGCGCCCCAACGGCCAGGAGCTGGACGTGCCCATCGAGCAGGTGCAGCTTGGCGATACGCTGGTGGTACGGCCTGGCGAAAAAATAGCCACCGACGGTATCCTGACCGAAGGCTATTCGTCGGTTGATGAGGCCATGCTGACCGGGGAGAGTTTGCCCGTCGAGAAAAAAGCAGGCGACCCGGTGTTCGGGGCCACTCTCAACAAAACCGGCTCCTTTCGCTTTCGGGTAACCAAAGTAGGCGCCGACACGCTGCTTTCCCAGATAGTGAAGCTGGTGGAAGACGCCCAAGGCAGCCGCGCCCCTATTCAGCGCCTCGCCGATAAAGTGAGTGCCGTATTTGTGCCCACGGTGGTGATTATTGCTATTCTCACGTTTGCGGTGTGGTTCGGCCTCGCCCCAGAAGCCACCCGGTTGCCGCTGGCGCTGGTCAACTTTGTGGCGGTACTCATCATTGCCTGTCCCTGCGCGTTGGGGCTGGCCACGCCCACGGCCATCATGGTGGGTACTGGCAAAGGCGCCGAGCACGGCGTGCTGATTCGGAACGCCGAAGCGCTGGAAAAAGCCTATCAGGTGAACACCGTGCTGCTCGACAAAACCGGCACCATTACCAGCGGCCAGCCCACCGTCACCGATTTTGTGGCACCCAACCAAAGCGCCACTCAACTGCTCCCGTTAATAGCCGCTGTGGAGCGCCAGTCGGAGCACCCGCTGGCGGAGGCCGTGGTGCGCTACGCCGATACGCACAGCCCCGAGAAAGTAACTGCCACCGACTTTCAAGCCCTGGAAGGCCGCGGCGCATCGGCCACGGTAGCCGGCCAGCCCGTGCTCATCGGCAACCGGCGGCTGCTCACCGACGCTGGCATAGCGCTTTCACCGGCACTCACTGCGCAAGCCGAAAAGCTATTAGCCGAAGCCAAAACGGTGCTGTACGTGGCCGTAGCGGGCCAGGCCGTGGCGCTGCTGGGCGTGGCCGATACCGTGCGCGACACCTCGGCAGTGGCTATCCGCAAGCTGCAAGCGCTGGGTATTGAAGTGGTAATGATGACCGGCGACAACCCCCAAACGGCCGCTCAGGTAGCTAGCCAGGTGGGTATCAAGCGGTATTTCGCGGAAGTACTGCCCGCCGACAAGGCCAGCAAAGTGAAGGAACTGCAAGCGGAAGGCCGCGTGGTAGCCATGGTCGGCGACGGTATCAACGACGCACCAGCGCTGGCCCAGGCCGACATTGGCTTGGCCATCGGCTCGGGTACCGATGTGGCTCTGGAAGCAGCCGGTATCACGCTCATGCGCTCCGATTTGAACGGTGTGGTAACGGCCATTGAACTGTCGCGCCAGACCATCCGCACCATTCGACAGAACCTATTTTTCGCTTTCATCTACAACATCTTGGGCATTCCCATTGCGGCGGGGGTGCTGTATCCGATGTTCGGGATTTTGCTGTCCCCTATGCTGGCGGCGGCAGCTATGGCCCTTAGCTCGGTATCGGTGCTAACCAACTCGTTGCGCCTGCGCGCTTTCCGCAGTCAGTAATAGCACTTGCTTTATAGCAAGCAGTTGCCTGCCCAGCAACAAAACGGCCCCGCTACTCCTAGGAGTGCAGGGCCGTTTTATTGTCGAGTTATCTTGTTGGCTTAGAAGCCGTTTTCGATGCCGTAGGTTGTATCAGAGTTGTGCAGACCGGCAGAAGCACCGCGGTACACCGATTCGTTGCTGGATTTCCACTTCGAATCCTCAGATTTCTTGGGATTGTAGGGCGCATAGATGTCCGATGATGCTTTGGATTTCTTGCTCCGCAATGCCAGCCAGCTCAGGCCGCTCACGAGTAGAGCGCCACCAATTACTTTCTGCTGGGTGGTCAGGCTGTTGAACTGGTCTACGGCTTTCGAGCCGAGGTCTTTCACTGACTGGGGCAATTGGTTCAGGTTCACGTTTTTCAGCAGCTCATCTTGGTTCAGCCACGACTTACGCTGGGTGTCCTGCGGCTGACTGCCTTCTGCCGTAGAGGCCGAAGCAGTAGGCTGGCTGGTCGTGGTTTCAAACGAATCGTCGTTTACGTTGCCGAGCGACGCTGCTGTGTCGGTGAGGCTATCGGTAGCAGATAGGGAAGAACCGGTCGGGTTTACTTGATTGTGCTTGGCCATGATTGATAACTTAAAAGGTACAACGGAAGGAAAGCCTGACTACTGAACGGCTTTCGTGCGAGAGTATTCGTTGAAAACCAGCTGCGGGTTACGGTTTTACACAGATGATTTTTGCAGCCAAGCTCAACATAACCAGAGTAGCGATAAGCCAGTAAGCCTCACAGTACCCTCTACTTACCTAACCTTTCCACCATGTCTGCCGATTCTAATCTTTCCGTTGCTCTTATTACCGGTGCCGCCAGTGGCATTGGCCAAGAACTCGCCCATCTCTTCGCCAAAGACAAGTATCAGCTGGTACTGGTCGATCAGAACACCACGGGCCTCAACACTTTTGCCGAGCACTTGCGCACCGTACATCAGATTGAGCCCACGCTCATCACCCAAGACCTAAGCCACGACGGAGCTGCCCAGCGCGTGTACGACGAAGTGAAAGCCAAAGGCTTAGCCGTAGATATACTGGTAAACGACGCTGGTTTTGGCGAGTACGGCCCCTATTTGGAGTCTGACGTGGCTCGTAACCGCGCCGTAATTCACACCAATATTGTAGCCCTAGCCGAGCTGACCTTCCTGTTTGGGCGCGACATGGTATCACGCGGCAAAGGCCGGATTTTGCAGCTAGCTTCCACGGCCGCCTTCACCCCGTCGCCCAACATGGCGGTGTACTCGGCCACCAAATCCTTCGTGCTGAGCTTCTCGGAGGCTTTGGCCAACGAGCTGAAAGACTCCGGCGTAACCGTAACGGCCCTCTGTCCCGGCGCCACCGACACCGACTTCTTCGAGCGGGCCGGGGCCGAAAACACCCGTGCCGCCCACGGCGTCATGGGCCTTGCCGACCCTAAAGATGTAGCCAAAGACGGTTACGAGGCCCTGATGAAAGGCGAAACCCGCGTCATCTCCGGTATCACCAATAAAATCCAAGCCATGCTCACTAACATCACTCCCGACGGCTTGGTGGCGGCGGGGATGCGCAAGGTGTTTGAAGAGCCTTCCAAGTAAGAGTTTTTAAACTTATAGTCGAGGTTGCCGTTTCTCCGTTGGCCGCGGGGAAGCGGCAACTTTTTTTGTGGGGTAAAGGCAACAACTGGCGGCGAAGATGAAACCGATTTCTCTGCAACCAATAGCCTCTAGCCGGCACCCTCTTTCGACTTCAGCTATGCAGCGTTTCAAGAATAAGGTATGCCTCGTGACGGGCGCTACTTCGGGTATCGGGCGGGCAGTGGCCGTCCAAATGGGCCGCGAAGGTGGCTGCGTAGCCGTGCTGGGCCGCGACGTAGCCGATGGCAAGGAGGTGGTGAGTGAAATAAA
Organism: Hymenobacter norwichensis DSM 15439; assembly: GCF_000420705.1. GTDB lineage: Bacteria > Bacteroidota > Bacteroidia > Cytophagales > Hymenobacteraceae > Hymenobacter > Hymenobacter norwichensis. The sequence goes on along the minus strand of NZ_ATVL01000010.1, from coordinate 417,167 downwards.
GGCAGCCGGCGGCGACGCTATTTTCATTCGGGCCGATGTAGGCCGCGACGCCTCTTTGCAAGCTGCCGTGCAGAAGATTTTGGATGCCTGGGGTCGGGTGGATGTGCTGGTCAGTAACGCCGCCATGATGACCTTTAAGCCGCTGCTCAAGCTCGACCCCAAAGAATGGGACGAGGTAATGAACGTAAACTTACGGGCGCTGTTCCGGCTCACGCAGTTATGCTTGCCCCACATGAAGCGCGGCGCTATTGTGGCCGTTAGCTCGGTGCACGCCCATCAAACCACTCCTAATGTGGTACCCTATGCCGCCAGCAAAGGCGCCGTTGAGGCCTTCGTCCGTGGGCTGAGCTTGGAAATTCCGCATACCCACGCCCGCATCAACGCCGTGGCCCCGGGCGCCGTGGATACGCCCATGCTGTGGAGCAACCCCAACGTGAAAAGCGGCAAAGAGAAAATCACAGGCCAAGTAGGCACACCCAACGAACTAGCCGCCGCTATCTGCTTCATGGCTTCTCCCGAAGCCAACTTCGTCAATGGCACCACCCTAGTAGTAGACGGTGGCCGACTGGCTTCTTTATAAGGGGTAAAATAGTGAGATAGTGAAGTGGTGAGTTTGCTGTTCAAACCGCGCAAGTAGCGCAACTAGAATAGAAAACTCACTAGTTCACTATCTTACTATTTCGCCTTCGGTCCCTGGTGCATGTCGGCGGGGTTGGGTAGTGGCTGGCCACTAGTGTAAAGCGGGGCGTTGAGCAGGGCGGCCTCACGAGCGGCTATTTCGAAGGGAATATTGTAGTAGCCGTAGCGCGCCCAGCCCACTAGGTAGCGGCGCAGAAAGCCCAGTTTGCCGTGCTCTTCGAACTGCCGGATGTGCTCCATTTCATGGGCCACCCAATACGGGTCGTTCAAAAACTCCTCCCGGGTAGCCCCACTTAAGTGAATTTTATTGCCCAGCACCATAGCCACGCTCCGGGTGCCTAGCTTGAGGCGAGCCAGCCGGGCCAGGGGAGAATTCTCGATGATGATAGGTGACTTCATAAGGCAGGGAAAAGGCGGCGGATTATACGTTGCAAACCAGCAGATTGGTTGCGCGGGTTGCAAGCTCTTTTCAAGATTAAGTTGATCTTTTAGAAGAATATTATGTCATTTCGGTATCCAACTTTGGTTGTTGCCAATTTTAGAGCTTAGTTTGAATCATAGGTCGGAACAGAGTCCTCTCGATTTTGCCACCTTTTGTTGGTTTGTTACCTCCCTTTTTTCACCCCGCTTCTATCGAATAAGAAGTACTTCCCGGTTCCTTCGGCCACTCCGAAAACCACTTTTGCCACCCCACGACGGACAATGAAGAATATTCCCCTGTATTGCCTCGCCGCGGCCTCCATGGCCCTCTCCTTCTTCTTCGAAAAGACTCCTTCCTTCTCCGGCTCCCCGTCGGCCCCCGTTGCCGCCGAAGCCTCGTTGCTCTCCTTGTTCTCTGACGACGACAGCAAGAAACTCGAAGTTCCCGCCAACGACTCGGCTGCTTACGACTACTACGGTCAAGCCCTCGGCGTCAACCTCGCCCACACCGAAAACAAAACGTTGCTTCGTACCGTGCTCGACTGGATCGGCACTCCTTACCGCTACGGCAGCAACTCCAAAAAAGGCACCGACTGTTCGGGTTTCGTGACCCGCGTGTACCAGGAAGTATACGGCATCACGCTCCAGCGCAGTTCCCGCTCGATGTTCAGCAGCGTAAAGCACGTTGATAAAGACGCCATGGAAACCGGCGACTTGGTGTTCTTCCGCCGCGGCCCCGGCCAGCCTATCTACCACGTTGGCATCTACTTGAAAGACGGCAAATTTGCGCATTCTGCCTGCAGCGGTGGCGTGATGGTTAGCTCCCTGAAACAGGAATACTACCACCGCAATTTCTACGCCGCCGGCCGCGTCGAAACCAACTAACGGTTGCACAACAAGCAAGTATCCACTGAAACCCTGCCCTTCCGGAGCAGGGTTTTTTGTTGATTGCCAGCGCCTACCATTCCGGATAACTATTTTGCGCTGAAACAGTATAGGCAGGCAACAACGGTTGGGGCTACTTTTGCTCCGGTTCGTTTTCACTCTCACCCTACTTGTATCATGGCTAAGCAAACTCCCAAAGGCGACCAGGTGGCCTCGTCGGCGATATTCAAGAAATTTTTGGGCACCGCGGAAGAATACCTGAAGCGTCCAACCCGCGTAAAACAACTCCTCACCGACGCTTATAAGAAAGCCAGCGAAAAGAACGACATCGGTTCCATTGCCCACGAGGCTTGGGAAACGATGCAGACCCTGTTCCGACTGATTCGGGCATCGGTTTCGGGTGAATACACGCACCTGCCCACGTCTACAGTTATTGGAGCCGTTGCCGTTACGCTCTACTTCCTGAGCCCCATCGACCTGATTCCCGACTTTATTCCGGTGCTTGGCTTGCTCGACGACGTAGCGCTGGTAGCCTGGTTCAGCACCACCATCAAAGAGGAGATGGACAAGTTCGTGGAGTGGGAAAAAACCCAGCCTTCGGTGGCAGTAGTAGACAACGATTATAGTACTACCACTCCTACCGACAGCCACACTACCGCCACCGACGTAACACCTGCTCCCAAAGAAACGCCTAACACCGACTCTGGCCTAGGCTCTCCGGACAGCAGCACGCCGGGTCCGGCCAGCATTAGCACACCCGCACCCGCTTCTGATGCCGCGCCCCAAGCCGACGTATCGGCTAACACCACCGACAGCAGCCGCTACGGCAGCGACACCGGTTTCACCGGTGGCAATACGGGCGGCAACGTTCGGTAGACGCGCTGCGCTACTAACGCAACCACAATAGAAAAGGCCCGAAACAACTTGTTTCGGGCCTTTTCTATTGTGCAATGCAGTAGGTGTGTTTAGGCTATGCGGCGTGGGCGTGTGAGGCTACGTAGCTCACAAAGTCGCCAACGGTGGCCAGGGGCACTTCGTCGGGGATGGTGATGTGGAAGCTGCGTTCTAACTCAAGGATAATGTCGACAACATCGACCGTGTCGAAACCTAGCTCGCGGCTTAGGTCGCTACCGATACGCAGGCGCTGCGGCTTGATGGACTTGCGCTTGCTGATGATGCGCAGCACTTGCTGCTGAATAGATTTGGGGGCGAGAGTCGTTGTAGAAGAAACCATGAGAGAAACGACGAAGAACAAGGGTAATTAAAAAAGGAGGGCTGGGCTTTCTGGATGGCCCCTCCGCCCGTTCGGGCGAAGGAGTCCGTTGTTGCCAGAAATGGTTGCAAGCCGTTCCGAAAAGATTCTAAACTTCAGCTAACACCGGAGGGCGGGCAGCAGCCTTTTCCTCGGGAGTAACCGGACTCTCGGGCTCCTTCTTCAAGCGTAGCTTCAGGCTCTCGGTCATCAGGTACATCACGGGTACTACTACCAGCGTGATACCGGTGGCAAACACCAGACCGAAGATGATGGTCCAGGCCAGCGGGCCCCAGAACGTTACCGATTCGCCGCCGATGAAGAAGTTGGCGTGGCCGGAGTTGAACAGCTCGTAGAAGTCGATGTTCAGACCGATTGCCAGCGGAATCAAGCCCAGCGTGGCGGCCGTAGCCGTCAGGATTACCGGGTTGAGGCGGGTACGGCCGGCCAGCACAATGGCTTCGCGCAGCGGCATGCCCTGAGCCCGCAGAATGTCGGTGAATTCCACCAGCAGAATCCCGTTTTTCACCACGATACCAGCCAAGGCAATGATACCTACCCCGGTCATTACGATACTGATGTTCATGCCCGTAACGGCCAAGCCCAGCATTACCCCGATAACCGAGAACAGGATTTCGGTGAGGATGAGCAACGGCTTGCTCACCGAGTTGAACTGCATTACAAGCACCAGGAAGATAAGGCCAAAGGCGCCAATAGCTGCTACACCAAGGAAGTCACTGGTTTCCTGCTGGTCTTCCTGAGCACCGCCCATTTTCACGATGTAGCCCGGAGGCGCCTTGAACGACTTGAGGGCGGTTTCAATCTGCGCTACCACGTCGGGGCCGGTGAAGCCGTTGAGTACGTTGGAGCTGATGGTGATTACGCGCTTCACGTCTTTGCGCTTGATGCCGCCGTAAGTGGTGCCGTAGCGTACGTCAGCTACCGAGGCAATAGGTACCTGGCGGATGCTGCCGGTAGCGTCGCGGAAGGTTAGCGGCGAGTTCAGGATGGCGTCCACGTCGGAGCGGTAAGGCTCGGCGTAGCGCACCTGAATGGGGTACTCGTCGTCGGGGGTTTTGAACTTACTGGCTTCGGTACCATAGATGGCGGTGCGTACTTCCGAGCCAATCTGGGCGGTGCTGATGCCTTCGCGGTTGGCTCGAATCCGGTCGATGTCCACGGCAATTTCCGGGTTCCGGTCTTCCAGGTTGGAGCGCAACTGCTCGATACCCCCAATGTTCTTCGACTCCACGAAGCGGGTCACGTCCTTGGACAGCTTGATGAGCGTGGGGTAGTCGTCGCCGGCTACTTCAATGGCAATGGCCTTGCCAGTTGGGGGGCCACTAGCCTCTTGGTCCACCGAAATTTCGGTGCCCGGAATGCCTTTCACCACTTCCCGGATTTTATCCATATAAGTACTGGTGGCGGGGCCAGTCCGGTCGCTCAGCTCTTTGAAAGCTACGGCCACTTTGGCTAGGTTGGACTGCGAGGTGCCCGAAGCCGTGGCTTCGCCAGGGTCGCCGGCCCCGATGGCCACGTTGGTAATCACCGATTCCACGTCGGGGTTTTCTTTGCCGATTACCTTATAGATGCGCTGCTCCAGCACGCGGGCCACTGAGTCGGTTACTTCCACCCGCGTACCAACCGGCATTTTCAGGTAGGTGTACACGAATTTCGGGTCGCCACTGGGGAAGAACTCTACCTTCGGGCTACGTGCGCCTACGGCGAATATTGATACCACAAACAGCACCAGCATACTCACCATAATCAGGGCCGGGTGCTTGATGGCCCAGGTTACTACGCGGGCGTAGCCGTTCTGAAAGCGGGGCAACACCTTGGTTTGGAAACCCGCAATCAGGTGGATGAACACGAACTTATCGAGGAAGCATAACACGATGAGCGTCAGCATCAGGTTGCCGACAAACGTGGACCCGGCCACGTAGCCAATAGCCGCTATCAGGGTCATGACGCCCATGGCAATCAGGAAGTTCTTGGTCAGCTTGGGCTTGTTGTCTTCGGCGTGGTGGTCTTCGCGCTCCATGAAGCTCACGGCAAACACCGGGTTCATGATGAAGGCCACAATCAGCGACGACATCAGCGTGAGAATGAGCGTCACGGGGAGGTAGAACATGAACGACCCGACTATCCCCGGCCAGAACATGAGCGGCACGAACGGCGCTACCGTGGTGAGCGTACCGGCCAACACCGGAATGAACACTTCGCCTGCCGCGTATTTAGCCGCTTGGGCCGTGGTTAGGTTGGGGTGCTCATGGAGCAGGCGGTGGGTGTTTTCAATTACCACAATGGCGTCGTCCACCACAATACCCAAGGCCAGCAGGAAGCCGAACAGCACAATCATGTTCAGTGCGAAGCCAAACATAGGCAGCATCACGAAGGCCAAGAACATGGAAATCGGCACCGAAAGACCCACGAACAGCGCGTTGGTAGTGCCCATGAAGAACATCAGAATCAGCGTTACCAGAATAAAGCCGATGATGATGGTGTTAATCAGGTCATGGAGCGTAACACGGGTATCGTTGGAGGTATCGCCAGTGACGGTGATGGTCAGTTCGTTGGGCAAGCTGGTTTTCGAGTCCTTGATAATCTCCTTGATCTTATCGGAAGCGTCAATCAGGTTTTCGCCCTGGCGCTTGATAACGTTGAGGGTAACGGCCGTTTTGCCGTCGAGGCGGGCATAGGATTCCCGGTCTTTGAAGGCGTCGGTAACGGTAGCAATGTCGCCGAGGCGCACAGCCGAGCCGTTCAGGTTTTTCACCTGAATATTGGCAATGTCGGCGGCGCGGGCGTACTGACCGGCCACACGCACGGCGCGCTTCTGGTCGCCCACACTCACCGAACCACCCGAAATGGTGATGTTCTCGCGGGCAATGGCGGCGCTGATGTCGCTGAAGCCGAGGCGGGAAGCCCGCAGACGGTTCAGGTCCACGTCCACGTTCACCTGCTGGTCCAGGGCCCCGATGATGTCCACGCGGGTGATTTCGGGCAGGGCCTCAATCTTGTCCTGGAAGTCGTCGGCGTACTTTTTCAGCTGGTTAACCGGCAGGTTACCGGCCAAGTTGATGTTCATAATCGGCAGCTCCGACAGGTTCACTTCCTGCACGGTGGGCGGCGAGGGCAAGTCGTTGGGCAGCTCGTTGGCAGCCTTGTCTACGGCGTCCTTAATGAGCTGCTTGGCATACTGCACGTCCACACCGGAGTTGAACTCCACGTCCACGATGCAATAATCCTGGTTGGAGGTGGAGTTGATTTTCTTCACCCCGTTCACGCTCTTAATCTCCTTTTCGAGCTGGCGCGTTACCAGGTTTTCGATGTCGGTAGGCGAAGTACCGGGGTACACCGTGGCCACGATGATACGCGGAATCACGATGTCGGGGAATTTCTCCTTACCCAGCTTGATATAGGAGAAAATACCCATCACGCACAAAATGAGCGTGATAATATAAATGCTGGTCTTGTTATCAATGGACCAACTGGTTGGGCCAAACTCTTTTTCTGGATCCTGCATGAGTTCTGGTTTTGACGTTCTGAGGCGTGCTGGCGAAGGCCTCACCCCCTAGCCCCCTCTCCGAAAAGAGAGGGGGAACTAGTTTTTAATTTTCTAGCGCTGGTGTTTTACCAGTGGTATAGGATGGCTAGTAGGTAGGACTAGTTTCTCTCTCCGCATGGGAGGGCAGCAAGGGGGCAGCTTCTAACTCCTTACAGAGTCACCACCTGGCCCTCGTTCAGATTCTGGTAGCCCGCCGAAATAACCTGGTCGCCGGCTTGCAGGCCGTTGGTTACTTCCACTTTGCCGTTGTAGGTATTGCCTACTTTGATGATGCGTTTGGCGGCTACTTTCTTGCCGCCTTTGTCGTCTACCACCAGCACGTAGCTGCTCTGCTCGTCTTTCTGCACCAAGTCAACGGGCAGCACGGTGGCGTTTTGTTGAGCGTAGTTCAGGATGCGCACGTTGGCTACCATGTTGGGCCGCAGCTGCCCGGCTTTGTTGCCGCTCAGGCGCAGCTCGGTGGTGAAGGTCCGGCTGGTAGGATTGATGGTGCTGGTTACCACGCGCACAGTGGCAGGCAGTTCTTCGCCGCCCATATCCGGGATAGTTACTAAGGCTTTGTCGCCAGCTTTGATGCGGGAAGCGTAGGCCTCCGACACGTCCACCACGATTTTGCCGGTGCTGCCGCCGCTGAGCAGCTTCACCACAGGCGCACCGGGCGCTACGGTTTCGCCGAGCTTAGGCAGAACGTCATCCACGGTACCCGAAAACGGGGCTATTACGCTGTAGAGGGCCTTTTGTTGGTTGAGCGAAGCCAGGTTGCGCTGAAGTGCCTGGTAGTTGTTTTTGGCTTGCAGATACTGGATTTCGGTACCAATCTGCTGTTTCCAGAGGCGGTCCTGCTTTTCGTAAATCACGCGGGCCAAATCCATGCGGGTGCGCAGCTCGGCAATGCTAGCATCGAGCACTGAGGCGTCAACGGTAGCTAAGGTCTGGCCTTTGCTTACCCGGTCGCCGCGCTGCACGCGCAAGCTGGTGAGAGTACCAGCGGCGCGGGCACCTACCGTGGCGTTCTGGTCGAAATCAACGCGGCCTTGCAGCTCCAGGTAGCTCTTGAAGCTCTCGGGGGCCACTTTGATAACCGAAACCGGCGTGGTGATTACCGCCGCCGAATCGGCAGAGGCACCGGTTTTGGCTTCCAGCTCGGAAATCTTGGCCTGGTTGGCGGCTTGCTCCTGCTTAAGCTTGGCCAGCTCAGCCTTGGGGTCTTTGCTACCGCAAGCGGTGGTGAATAAGCTGATAGCTAGTAGCTGATAGCTGATAGCTTTCGTCAGGAAAAGGCGATTCATATAAGAAAGAAGAGAGTGTCGTCGGAGAAAAGCCAACAGCGAGCCGCTATCGGCTAACAGCTTACTTTTTGGCTTGGTTGTACAACTCGCCGGTGGCTTTGTCGCGGTCCACTTTGGCTACTAGCACGTCGTAAATGGCGGCGTAGTAGTTGGTTTGGGCTTCGCGCAGGGAGGTTTCGGCCGTTACCACTTCCAGGTTGGAGCCTACGCCCTCCTGAAATTTGATGCGCGACACGCGGGCCACGTCGGCGGCCAACTCCAGGTTGGCTTTCTGGCTATCCAGCACGTCGAGGGCGTTGATGAGCGTGGTGCGGCTCTGGGCATCCTGCAAGTCGATGGTCTGGCGCAGGGTTTCGAAGCCTTTCTCCAGGGTCTGCTGCTGAATGCGGGCCTGCTGCACCTGGTACTTGCGGCGGAAACCGTCGAACACCGGAATGTTCAGGGCTAAGCCCACGTTGCCAAAACCAAACCAGTTCTGGTTGGGGAAGCCGTTGGAAGAGCGGGCATCCGGTCCGCGGAAAGCAAACAAGTCGCCGGCACCCTTGCCCGAACCCGAGAAACCGTAGGCTGCCGTAGCCACCAAGCGCGGATAGGCACCGGCGCGGCGGTTAGCCAAATCGAGGCCAGCCAGGGCTTGTTGGGTTTCCAGCGTGCTGAACTCGATGCGGTTGTTGTAGTTGAAGGTGGCGCCTATTTGGCTGGTCCGGCCGCCACTAAGAGCAGACTGCTGGTCTTGCCGAGCCTGTTCGGAACCAGGGCTACCGGCGGTACCGCCAGCCGGAGCCGTAGGTAAGCCGCCTAGGCTGGTGTCGCCGCCGCCGGTGGCAAAGTTGGCGCTACCCAAGCGCTGGCGCAGGGCACCAGCATCTACCACAGCGGCTCCCAAAGAGTCCGTGAGCTGCACGGACTGATCCTGGGGCAAGCCCATCTGGAACTTCAACAAGGCCACGCTCAACTCGGTGAGGCGCTGCGCTTTCTGCTGCTCCACAATCAGGTTATTGCGCTGCACCCGCAGGCGGTCCACGTCCAGCTTCTCAGCAAAACCCGCCTTGAAGGTTTCGTTGGTTTGATAGAGCACTGTGTCGAGGCGCTGCACGTTGCGGGCCAGCAAGCCCAGGCGGGCGCGGGCTACCAGCGTGCTATAATACGCCTTACTCACTTGCTCTACCACGTCGATTTCGGCCTGCTGGGTTTGCTTCTTGGCCAAGTCTTCGTACACCTTGGCAGCGCGCAAGCCAATCAGGTAGGCCCCATCAAAAAGCAGCTGCGACACCGACGCGCTAGTGTTGCCTGCGTAACGCAACCCGAAGGCAAACGCCTGCGGCGGCACGGGTTCTGCGGGTAGCGCCACGGTACCCAAGTTCACGGTCCGGCCGCTTTGGGCGGCGGCAATATCGGCTTGCGTAAGGGTGGTGGCCGAGCCACCGCCGCCCAAAGCGCCGAAGTCTACCAGTGCCTTCTGGAGCTTGAAGTTGTCGGCCACGTTGGCGGCTACGTTCACCTGAGGCAAGCCAGCGGCTCTGATTTCGCCTACTTTGGCTTTGGCCGTTTGCTCGCCTAAGCGCGTGGACAGCAGACTCGACTTGTTTTTAACAGCATAATCGATGGCCTGCTGCAACGACAGCGGCACGATACCGGCGGCCGTAGCGACACCCAGAGTTGGCCGAGCGGCAGGAGTAGTGGTCTGCGCCAGGGCGGCTCCGGCAGGGGCCAACAGGCCCGGCCCGGCAGCCAGCAGCAAAACGCGGAGGTTGTTTTTCATATCAGGAAAAGCGGGAGATGTTGCTTATTCTTCTTCCGTCACGTGACGGTACTCGTTGACGAGCTTGTGCCCTTTGAGCGTGACCATGCCGAGCAGGAAATGCTCGTTGCAGGCAAAATGCACCCGAGAAGGGTCGAACTCGGAGTGCGGATAGATTTCGGGGTCGAATAGGATATCGATGTGCGCTAGGTGCAGGCGGGAGAGCACCTCCACATCGAGGTCGGCCCGGTAGAGGCCTTCTTGTACGCCGCGGCGTAGGTTATCTTGAATTTGGCTGAGGATATACTTGCTTTTGTGGGCGTGTAATAGCGACCAGCCGGCCGGATAATATTTGCGCAGGTCGTGGAGGGTAGCGGGATTTACATTAGCGAACTGGCGCTTGGCCCAGTCCATCATCAGTATCATTTCGTCTACGGCATTGCGGGCATTGCATATAATGCCTTCGCACTCGCCTTGCACCCCGTTCAGGTGGTTGGCCATAACGGCTGATACAATCTGGTCTTTGTTTTCAAACCACTTGTAAAGCGTCTTTTTCGAGATTCCTAAATGCGTAGCAATGTCATCCATCGATACGCTTTTGATGCCGTTGCGCGTGAAAAGCGTGAGGGCAGCGGATAAAATACGGTCTTTGATTTCCATGACTTCGGCAGCAAAGATACTGCGGAAACTTTTATCGGACCCAAAGTTTCCATATTTATTTTGCTATCCAATTGCATCCTGCTGTTCTGGCGTCCTCTAGCCTGACGAATCAGGACTGACTTTACTTTAAGCAGCGGCCACTTTTTTTCAATTGCACCGCATAACCTGGGCGCTAAGCTGAACCGTACCGGAGCGGTTCGGCGGTTGTTGTACCTTGCCGCTTCATTCGCTGTTATTCCCACTGATTCCATGAAAATCCGGACTGGCTTCGGCTACGACGTTCACCAGTTGCAGGAGGGTCTCCCCTTCTGGCTCGGCGGCATTCAGGTGCCGCACACCCACGGCGCCCTCGGCCATTCCGATGCCGACGTGCTCATTCACGTCATTTGCGACGCGCTGCTGGGCGCGGCCAACCTGCGCGACATCGGCTTCCACTTTCCCGACACCGACCCGCAGTACAAAGGCATTGACAGCAAGCGGCTGCTGGCCGAAGTGGTGCGCCTGCTCACGGAGCGCGGCTACACCATTTCCAACATCGACTCCACCATCTGCCTGGAAGCGCCCAAGGTGAACCCGCACATTGCGGAAATGCAGCGCGTGCTATCCGAGGTGATGGGCATCCCCACCGACGACATCAGCATCAAGGCCACCACCACCGAAAAACTAGGCTTCGTAGGCCGCCGCGAAGGTGTGGCCGCCTACGCTTCCGTCCTCATCGTGCAACCTTAGCAGAGATTTAGTGATTGAGTGACTTAGTGAGTTCGACTACCAGTTGTGCCAGTGGCGCAACCAGCTCGTCAACCTCACCAAATTGCTCAGTCACCGATTCACTGAAACACCACTTCACTCATTCACAGTACATGCATAAAAAACCCTTTCTGACCTGGCTGCTGGCAGTGGGCGTTACGGCTTCGGCGGTGGCGCAAAAGGCCCCCGAAAAAGTAAAAATCAAGACCAAGCGCAAGGCCAAAACCGAAGCCGCAGCCACCCCGGCCGCTGCTACCGACGCAGTAGCTGCGGCGCCTACCGCGGCGGTGGATTTGGCTGGCCAGTACGGCCCCACCATTACGCAGGAGGACTTGCGCAAGCACCTGACCATCTTGGCGTCGGATGCCTACGAAGGCCGCGAAACCGGCGAGAAAGGCCAGAAAATGGCCGCCGAGTATTTGAGCAAGCAGTTTCGGGAACTGGGTCTAACGGGTCCGGTACAAGGCTCCGACGACCCGTATTTGCAGCACTTCACGATGGAGCGCAGCACTTGGGCAAACGGCGGCACCCTAAAAGTGGGCGGCCAGACCTATAAGTGGCTGACTGACTTCTATGGCATGGGCACCACTCCTTTCCAGACGGAAACCGCTGTGCAGCCCGTATTTGCGGGCTACGGCATCGAGCAGGAAGGCTACTCCGATTATACCGGCCTCGATGTGAAAGGCAAAGACCTGATGATTTTATTGGGCGAGCCAACGGGCACCGACGGCAAGGCCATTCTGGGCAAAGACGGTGCCGGCAGCAAGTGGGGCAACGACTTCCGCGCTAAGCTGGCCATGGCCACTGAGAAGGGCGCCCGCTCGGTGTTCTTCGTGGACTTCAACCCGAACAGCAACTTCGAGAAGCTAGCAGGCCGCATGACGCAGTATATTAGCCGGCCGAGCATTTCGTTTAAGGACGCCAAGCCAGGTACTCGCCGGGCTTCCGCCTTCTTCGTCTCGCCGGCGGTGGGCTATAAGCTGCTGGGCTCCAACGCCGCGGCTGTAACCAAGTACACGGCGGCTGTTAACAAAGCCAGCAAGCCGGTAGCCAGCCCATTCAAGCCCGCGAAGTTCATGGTGACGGCCCCCAAGAAAGTGGAGGACTTCACCACTGAAAACGTGTTGGGCTACATGGAAGGCACCGACAAGAAAGACGAAGTAGTGGTGCTGTCGGCCCACTACGACCACATCGGCATCATCGGCGGCGAGGTGCACAACGGCGCCGACGACGATGGCTCAGGCACGGTCACGCTGCTGGAAATGGCGCAGGCCTTTCAGAAAGCCAAGGCAGAAGGCCATGGTCCACGCCGGAGCATCCTGTTTCTGGCCGTAACCGGTGAGGAGAAGGGGTTGCTGGGCTCGGAGTACTACACTGACCACCCTATCTTCCCGCTGGCCACCACGGTTGCCGACCTGAACACCGACATGATTGGCCGCACCGATAAAGACCACGAAGGCAAAGGCGACTACGTGTACGTTATCGGCTCGGACAAGCTGTCGTCGGAACTGCACGAAATCGTGCTGAACTCCAACGAGAAGTACGTGAAGATGGACCTGGACTTCCGCTTCAACGACCCCGAAGACCCGAACCGGTTCTATTACCGCTCCGACCACTACAACTTCGCCAAGCACAAAATCCCGGTGGCGTTCTTCTTCAACGGCGTGCACGACGACTACCACGGTGCCGGCGACGAAGTAGAGAAAATCGAGTTTCCGAAGATGGAAAAGCGCGCCCGCCTGGTGTTCTATTCCGCCTGGGAAGTGGTAAACCGCGACCAACGCTTGGTGGTAGACTCGAACAAGAAGTAATACCGCTTAGGCAGCACCCGTTTCACACTGGGCGCGGCAGCTAGCATAAAATGGAAAACCCGCCGAACCTCTGTAGTTCGGCGGGTTTTCTGTTAATGTTCGTTGCGGTACTAGCAGCTAGGGCTTCTGGGGTACGGTTGCGGCTTGTTGGGCGGCGGCTGACAGAGGGAAGTTCCCTTCCTGGCAGAAAGCCAGCAGGTCGCGGAGGATGGCCGTGGAGGCGGGAGTTACGCTGTATTCGGTGTCGTCGGTGAAGCTAAAAAGTAGCTTGGGGCCACTGAAAAAGCCTTCGGGTTCGTAGCCGACCTCTCGCAACGACGTATATTCGTGGTAGCTGGTCTGCATTATTTTCACTTCCAGGTACGTTGCATGAAGAATCAACTTAGGGCTCAAACTGTTGCGTGAGTACCCTGGCAAGAACCCCAGCGCCCGGTAGCTGCTATCAATTCTATCAACGAGTACCGAGAAGCCTTCGGGTGGTAGCGGACGAGGAATACGGGGTGCAGCCATGGGGCAAGAGTAAGTAAAACGAATTCAACGAGTAGTAAGGCCTGCGTCTATATGCCAGTTTCCACGAAAGCCACCCAGTTCCTGACCGACTCCGACGCCAAGGCGTTTGACCTGGAGCACCGGCGCAAGATTCGGTTCAACATCGGCAAGTATAACGCCGCCGTGAGTACTGGCCTGGGTTTCTACGAAGACCACGAGCTGGCACGGGAACGGGCATCGTACCTGAAAACCAAGGTTATCAACCACCTCGATGAATACCTGCTGGAATTCGAGCGCAACTTCACCGCTCGGGGCGGCAAGGTAATCTGGGCGCAGAATGCCGACGAGGCGCTGCACGAAATCGGGAAGATTATGGCCCGGCGCAAGGCCAAAACCGTGGTGAAGGCCAAGAGCATGACCACCGAGGAAATCCATCTCAACCACTTCCTAGAGCAAAACGGCATCGAGTCGGTGGAGACGGATTTGGGCGAGTTCATTGTGCAGCTGAACGGGGAGCGGCCTTACCACATCGTGACGCCGGCCATGCACCTGAGCAAGACCGACATTGCCAACATTTTCGTCAAGCACCTCGGCATCGAGTACACCGACGACGCCCAGAAACTGGTGCTCACGGCCCGCCACCTGCTGCGCAGCAAGTACACCACCGCCGAAGTAGGCATTACCGGCGGCAACTTCCTGATTGCCGATACCGGCGCCATTGCCGTCACTGAGAATGAGGGCAACGCCCGCTTGTCAGCCACGTTTCCGCGCACCCACATTGCCATTGTGGGCATCGAGAAAGTGATTCCGAAGCTGGAGGACCTGGCTTTGTTCTGGCCGCTGCTCAGCACCAGCGGCACCGGCCAGCAAGTGACGGTGTACAACACCATTTACACCGGTCCGCGCCAACCGCTGGAAAAAGATGGCCCCGACGAAATGATTGTGGTGCTGCTTGACAACGGCCGTACCAACCTGCTGGCCCAACCTGCCCAGCGCGAGGCCCTGAACTGCATCCGGTGCGGCGCCTGCCTCAACATTTGCCCGGTGTACAAGAACATCGGCGGCCACACCTACGAAACCACCTACTCCGGCCCCATCGGCTCGGTTATCAGCCCCCACTTGGCGGGCATGGCCGAAAACAAGCACCTGAGCTACGCCAGCAGCTTATGCGGCGCCTGCACCTCGGTGTGCCCCGTGAAAATCCCGATTCATAACCTGCTCCTCCAGAACCGGCAGCAAGCCGTGCGCGAGCAGCTCACCGATAAGGAAGAACGCACCGCCATCCGGTTGTGGCTGGTGGCCATGAAGAACCGTCGCCTGCTGGATTTGCTGCCCGCCCGCGCCAAAAACTGGGTGCTGCTGCGCCTCCTCAGCCAAGTGGGCTGGAGCAAGCGTCGCGACGCGCTGCAAGTGGCCCCCAAGTCGTTCAAGCAGCTCTGGAAGGCGCGGAAGTAAGTCCGAGCTTATTGCTCTGATTTAGAGCCGCCAACCCTGGCTAGATAAGCAGAGTACAAGGGCTACTTCACTTGAAGTGCTTGTTGTAGGTGTATGCTTGATCTTGTATTCCGGGTGCTGTCTTTTGCGGTGGGCATTTTTCTGATTATCACCACGATGCTGGCGGCTATCCGCTCGTTTGTGTTGCCCCGCAATGAGTCCGTACTGCTCAATAACTGGGTGTTTCGGGCGCTGCGTTACGTGTTCGAGCAAGTAACACGACTAGTCCACACCTACGCCCAGCGCGACCGGGTAATGTCATTGTATGCGCCGGTGAGTTTGGTGGCACTGCCTATTGTGTGGCTGGCGGTTATTTCGGTGGGCTTCACTGGTATATACTGGGCCTTGCACGAGGGTTCCTGGCTGGAAAGCTACCAACTAAGTGGTAGTTCGTTGCTCACGCTGGGCACGCACAAAACGCGGGGGCCCATTATCACCATCTTTACGTTTGCCGAGGCCACGATGGGGTTGCTGCTGCTCACGCTGCTCATCTCCTACCTGCCCACCATGTACCAGGCGTTTTCAAGGCGCGAATTGGTGGTAGCCCGGCTGGAACTACGCTCCAGCCCCGGCCATTCCGCCACCGACTTAGTGGTATGGTTGAACCGCTCCGGCTCGTTGCAAAACGACGGGGTGCAGTGGCAGGCTTGGGAGGAATGGTTTGTGGAAATAGAGGAAACGCACACGTCGTTGCCGATCCTCTCGTTTTTTCGCTCACCGCAGCCGGGGCGTTCCTGGGTAACGGCTGCTGGTATCATTCTCGATGCGGCCGCCCTCATCATCAGCACTGTGCCGAAGCCCCGCAGCCCCGATATGGAGATATGCTTTAAGGCCGGCTGCGTGGCCATGAACCGCGTGACGCGCTTTTTCCATGACCGCGCCCATGCCGAGCCAGCCCAACAACCCGACGACAAAGACCCGCCGATAGAGGACCCACACCGGCAGGACTTCATGAGCGCCTGTGAGCAGCTGCAAGCCGCTGGGTTGCAACTTCAACCTAATCTAGACCAAGCTTGGAAAACCTACCATAGCCTGCGCAGCCGCTACACTGAACCCCTGGATTTTCTGGCTCGTCTCACCATGTCGCCCGACCAGAAAATGATTGGCAACGAGCAGTAACTCTTGCATACGCTCATAGCAATCCACTGGAAGACTCAATCTGCAAAACCAAAAAAACACATACTACCCTTCGTCGGGTAGGATATCTACGTCCTGGATTAGCACCATCTTCTCGATTTCGCGGCCGCGGGGGGTGTTGGCGAGGCCGCCGAGGGCGGTTTCCTTGTAGCGCGTTTCCATACTCTGCCCTACTTCGCCTAGCGCCGCCACGCACTGGTCCACTGGAATTACCGGGTCGATGTTGGCAATGGCTATTTGGGCGGAGCTAAAGGCAATGGCGGCGGCCGAAGCGTTGCGCACCACGCAGGGCACTTCCACCAGCCCCGCCACCGGGTCGCAGACCAGCCCGAGCATGCACTGAATGGTAACGGCCACCGCTGCAAATGCCTGATCGACGGTACCGCCGAGGCAATACACGATGGCACCGCTACCCATTGCCGCCGCCGAGCCGGTTTCGGCCTGGCAGCCGCCCACGGCACCGGCCAACGAAGCATTTTGTTCGATGATGAGAGCAATGCCGGCCGCTACTAGCAGCCCTTCCAGAATCTGGCGGTCAGAGAGCTTGTGCAGCTCTTGCAGCGTAACCAGCACGCCGGGCAAAATGCCAGATGCCCCGGCTGTGGGCGCGGCCACCACCCGGCCCATGCACGAATTCACTTCTTTGGCCCCGAAAGCCCGCATAATCAGGTTTTTGAACTCCGGCGACAACACCGTAACCGGCGAAGCGGCAATCTTCTTGGCGCCGTTGTTCACCATGCCCGAGCGGGAAGTCATGTCCTGGGTGAGGCCGGTTTGCACGGCGTCGCGCATCACGTCGTAGGCCCGCTGCAACCCGTTCCAGATTTCCTCTTCCGAGCGGCCCTTCTGTTCTATTTCGTAGGCCAGTACGGGCTGGTAAAGGGGCTCACCGGTGGCGGCGCAGTGGGCGCGCCAAGAAGCGAAATCAGTGAAGAGCAGGGACATGGCGGCGGGAGTTATATGGTAAGAGAGGATTGGCAGTTGAGCGGCTCGAAGAAACTAGTTGCCCCGAAACCTACGTGCGCAGCTCAGCTTGGTAGAACGAAAGATACTACTCCAACGTGCCAAAGCCGTAGCCACCCACTGTTCCAATCAACGAAAAAGCCGCCGCTGGTATTGAATCCAGCAGCGGCTTTGCTTGTTCCCGACACTCATTACGCGGCCGATTCGGCTTTGGGTACTTCCTTGGTTTCCGTTACCAGCTTGATGCTGGCCGAGTTGATGCACAGGCGCAGGCCGCTCGGAGCGGGGCCGTCGGGGAAGACGTGGCCCTGGTGGGCGTCGCAGATGTTGCAGAGGGCTTCTACCCGCACCATGCCGTAGCTGGTGTCTTTCTTGTAGCGAATGGCGCTTTCGTCTACGGGTTGCGTGAAGCTGGGCCAGCCGGTACCCGACTCGAATTTGGTGCGCGAATCGTAGAGTGGAGTACCGCAGCACACGCAGGCGTAGAGGCCGGCTTCGTGAGCTTCACAGTACTCGCCGGTGAAGGGACGCTCGGTGCCGTGCTGGCGGGTTACGTGGTATTGTTCGGAGGTGAGTTGCGCTTTCCACTCGGCATCGGTTTTCTCCACGCGGCGAGGCGAGGGAGCAGGGTGATTGGCCAAGCGGATGACGTCGTTCCAAGTTTGCATATCGTTGGTTTTGGGGTCAGCAGATCAAGTATGTTTCAAGCAAAACGCAAACGGCCCGCCGGAAGTTTACTCTGCACGGCTGAGGTTGGTAACAATAGGTTATTTCTACAAATCCTCATGCTCGTCTAGCGTTTCGATGCTGAACTTCTGCCAATGCTGCCGAGCAAATGCCAGGAAAGCTGGAGGTGCTGGTTGAAACTCTGCCTCGGTTTGGTAGTACCCCTCGGTGTTGTCTTCTTTCCGCTGGGTGGCACTGAACTTCTCCAAGCAGCAAGGATTAGCAGGCTGCCGCTGTTGGGCCGGGATAGAATCGTACTGCACAATGGAAGAGCCGCGCAAGGCATACTTGGCCGCACCAGCCCGCATAATTAGCTTCAGGTCAGCGCCGCTTATATCCCCGCGGCAGGCCAGCGCGTACACCAGCGTGGTTTCACTGCGGCCATTCTGGTCGAGGTCGGTTATGGCGGTACTACCCGGCTGTAGGCGCAGTGTCATGTCGAGGGCACAATCCGTAACGGCATCCTGTAAACGCCACAGCTCTTGATAGTTATTTTGACTTGGTTGCCGCACATACTGCCGGGCCATTATGCGGGCAGTACGCTCGAAATCATGCATGTCTTCCACCGCGCTGGAGTCTGGTGAAGGCGTTGCCAGTTGCTGCTTCGATGAGGATACCGTTCGAAACACCACCAGCAGGTTTTCCCCGTTGGCATCAGTCCAGCGCCAAGCTTCCTGCAACTGTCCGGGCAGACGTAGCTTGGCCGGAATATCAGCCAGTTTTATGGCTTGGGGGGTAAGCTGAGTTGTTGGCGCAGTAGCCGACACCGAATCGGTTGGCGCGTTGGCAGTGGCTGGTTGTTCGGTTTGGGCTTGCTGGCTGGCATTATCGGAGCAGGCGGCTAGCCCGGCCAGCAGCAAAGCGCATAAGATTTGACGCATTTCACGTAAGAGCTAAATGTATTCCAGAAGCAGCAACTTATGAAAATCCTTTCTGCCGACCAGACCCGTGCTGCCGACCACGCCACCATCACCGCCGAAGGTATCCGCTCCGATGAGTTGATGGAACGAGCCGCCACTGCGTTTAGCAACTGGCTGATGAACCGAATAGGACCACAGACAGCCGGCGAAGTGCATATTTTCTGCGGCCCCGGCAACAACGGCGGCGACGGACTAGCGGTGGCCCGGCACTTGCACCATACCAGTTACGCAGTACGCGTGTGGCTACTGCCTGCCGAGAAATATTCGCCTGACTTCACCACGAACCGGCAACGCCTCCCCGCCGAGGTGGGCTGTATTGAGCTGAAGCCCAAGAAACTGCCTTCGTTGCCCGCCGGAGCTACTGTGGTAGATGCCCTGTTTGGCACCGGATTAAGCCGCCCGCTCACGGGTTTGGCTGCTATCGTGGTCAACCACATCAACCAGAGTAATGCAACGGTGTACGCCATCGACTTGCCCTCTGGCCTGTTCACCGACGCCCCGCAGCCCCAAGACAGCGCTGTAGTACAGGCCCAGTATACTGTAGGGTTTGAGTTGCCTAAGCTGGCATACCTGCTGCCGCATAATTCGCAGTTCGTAGGCGAATGGGAAGTGTTACCTATTGGTTTGAGTGAAGACTTTATCCACAAGACCGATGTGGATAACTATTTCATCAGCGCTGCATCTCTGGCGGGCCGCTACCCTAAGCGGCCTAAGTTTGCACACAAAGGCACGTTTGGGCATGCTTTGCTATTGGCAGGCAGTCACGGCAAAGTAGGGGCGGCCGTGCTAGCGGCGCGGGCTTGCCTGCGCGGCGGGGTAGGCCTGCTCACGGTCCGGACGCCAGCTGTGGGCTATGCCATCCTGCAAACCGCCGTACCCGAGGCCATGGCCCTCACCGACCCGGCCACCGATTTCGTGACCGAGCTGCCCGATTTGAAATCGTACGCTGCCGTAGGCATCGGGCCGGGGTTGGGGCAAGAAGAATCGACGGCCAACGTGCTATGCCAACTGCTGCGCAAAGCCACAGAGGCTTCACTGGCGCTGGTTATTGACGCCGACGCCCTCAATATCCTGGGTTCGCACCGCGAGCTGCTGGCTGACCTGCCACCCAATACCCTGCTGACTCCGCATCCCAAAGAGTTTGAACGCCTCACCGAGCCCGCCCGCGACGACTACCACCGTCTGGAATTATTGCGCGACTTCTGCGCCCGCTACCGTTGTTACTGTGTACTTAAGGGAGCCTATACGGCCCTCGGTACTCCCGACGGCCAAGTGTATTTCAACAGTACTGGCAACCCCGGCATGGGTACCGGCGGCAGCGGCGACGTATTGACTGGCCTGCTGCTGGCGTTGCGCGCCGATCAGCGCCTCTCTCCCCTCGATGCGGCGCTGCTCGGCATCTTTGCCCACGGCCGCGCCGGCGACCTGGCGGCTCAGCAAACTGGCGAGGCTGGTCTCATTGCCGGCGACATTGTGCGCTTCATAGGGCCGGCGCTGGCGGAACTGGTGAGCTAGCAGTGGCCTTTTGCCTTACCATTTCACTAGGTATACCACCAGAAACTGAAACACCATTACGCCATCGGCAAGCAGCGCGTAGTAGTAGTCGGAGCGGGATTCCTCGGCGTACCAGATAGTGCCGGCGGCGGCCAGTAGTGGTAGGGTAAGCACCAGCGCCTCGGTGGCGCCCACGCCTGTGGGCAGCAGTACTCCTGCCAACACTAGCGCGCCCAAGGCTATCCACTTAGTGGCCTGCACGCCGAACAGACCCGGAAATGTGCGGGTGCCGGTGTGCAGGTCCTTGGTGTAGTCCCGAATATCGAAGACGAAGGCCAAAGCCAGAATGAAGAAGAAGCGCCGCAAAAACAGAATACCTACTACTGGCCCAAAAAGTGACTTGTCGAGGTACAGTGCGGGCACCCACACCGTCACGGCGGCCCACACGTAGGCAATGAGAAACACCTTGAGCAGCGGCAAGTCGCGGAGGGCGCGCCACTGCCCGCGCACCTTCACCACTGGCAGCGAGTAGAGCATGGAAATAGCTGCCAGATGCCCTAGGAACAGCATCAGGTGCTGCCAACCATCCAGAAAAAACAACGTACCCGACACACCTAGTGCCACCATGGCCAGTGCCAGCAGTTCCCGCCGGTGCTCTAGCATCCAGCGTTTGCGCCCGGAAAGCATCAGCGGCTGCCCGTGTTTATAAGGCAGTACGCTGTCGATATTGTAAAGAAAGAGCGTGGCCGTAAAAATCATTAGCCCCGGCCGAAACGGAATGTGCACCTGCCAAAATAAGAAGGTAGACCAGGTGAGGCCCAACGCCGCCAGAGCCAGCCAAGTGCTACTATAAAGCACGGCATCCAGACCACGCCGCCACCACGAAACCTGCACCGCATCAGCAACCGGGGCAGTACTCGACGAATGGGGCGACTCTAGCGGCATGAGGTGGTAGTTGGTGGCAATTGTTGGATAAGGCACAGCTAGCCCACGAATTGACAGCCCAGAATCAAATAACAATCAATTCTCGCCGGTTTCACTGTAACTGGCATCAACGGGCTTGGACTGAGGGGAGCCTTGCTGCCGCAGGTAGATAGACAGGCCCACAATGGCTATGATACTCAGGAATTCGCTTTGCCAATTCTGAAACGACTCGAACCAGAACCGCGCCGTGCTCACATACTCCAGCGTTGTAACAACAGACTTGCCTTCCTGCTGCTGCTCAATGCTATACACCTCGGCCCCGCCTTTCGCGTGTAGCCAGAAGGACACAAAGAACAAGGCAAAAAACGCCAGCGTGAGGGAATTCTTATAAAGCGCCAACTGCCAGCCACCACGCTTCACGGGGCCTGGTACATCGGGCTTAGTGGGGTCAGGCTCCTTGTCTACCTCCTCTTCCTCGTACAGCTTTTTAGATTCCGATGAGCCTTTTTGCCGCAGCCAGATGGTGAGTAGCACATACAGCCCCATCTGTAAGAACTCACTTTCCCAGTTCTCGAACGTGGCCTCCAGAAAGTGCCCCGAGCCTAGGTACTGCTTCAGCGTGAACGGTAGCAGCTTCATCTGCTCCAATTCACTGTTGTAGTCGTGCCAGCCGGTTAGGGTCTGGCCCACCAGCGTACCTAGCATCAGCAGCGTTACGACCAGCAACAGGCTGTTTTCATACAAAAACCGAATGACGGGAGAGGACGACGGCTTAGTAGGCATGCAAAGAAGTACGTTGAACTCACTAAAAAGTCAATTCAATGGTCACTACCAACAGCAAGGCCCTTCCCAAACGTGAGTTTAGGAAGGGCCTTGGCTTCACTTGCGCTAGAGCTTACAACTCAACGCCGCTGGTTTTCTCTACAGTTTCCGAGCTGGCACCGTTCGGAAAAGTCTCGTTGTAGAGCTTGATGCTGTCATCAATGATGCGGTATGCATCCTCGCGGCCCATGAAACGCTCTACCGTTACGTGCTTGTGCTCTAGGGCTTTGTAGTCCTCGAAGAAGCGTTGCATCTCGTTGAGGGTGTGCGGCGGCAGGTCGGAAATATCGTTGAAGTGATTCACCGAAATGTCGTGGGCGGCTACGGCAATGATTTTGTCGTCTTCCTCGTCGCCATCAATCATCTGCATCACGCCAATTACCTTGGCTTCCACCAAGCACATCGGTACGATGTCAACCGAGCACAGCACCAGAATGTCGAGCGGGTCGTTGTCGTCGCAGTAGGTTTTGGGGATGAAGCCGTAAGCGGCCGGATAATGCACGGCCGAGAATAGCACGCGGTCCAACTTGAGCAGGCCGCTTTCTTTATCTAGCTCATACTTGGCTTTCGAGCCTTTCGGAATTTCAATGATGCCGTTTACGGTTTGAGGGGCGTTGTTGCCACGCTCCACATCATGCCACGGGTTAAAATGAGCCATTGAGGTATGTTTCGGTTACTAGTTACTGAAGTCTAAATTTATCCTGATTTCAGGAATAAACGTTCTTTTAAAAAGAACAGTCGTGCAAAATGCAACTATCCTTTAAAATAACCAAAATCTATTCCATTCCCTGCGCTTTTATTTGCCTAGCACCTCCGGCAGCGGCAAGCCAGTGCAGCCATCGGGCTCCTGAATATTCAGCCATTGCGCCAGCGTAGGGGCAATATCCACAATACGTGCCGGGGCTACCGAGCGACCCTGCTTCACGTGCCAGCCCCAAAATACCAACGGAATATGTGTGTCGTAGTTGCCGGATGAGCCGTGGGTGGTGCCCTTATTTATCGGGTACTGATACGATTCCAGCCAGCCGGGCTCCAGTACCACCATCACGTCGCCGCTGCGCTTCGGGAAATAGCCGTTTTCCAGGTACATCAGCATGCCGCTTTCCCAGTGCGACTTCTGCAAATCGTCGGCGGTGATGGCGCGCGTAACGCCCGCAAAGCCAATCAGAATATCAGCCACCTCGTCCTGCATAGCGCGCAGGGTCAGTTTTTTCTCGGCAATAAGCGGGCGGTTGAGGTACACTTGCTGATTTTCATAGCTCAGCACCCACTTGCCGGCCCCGTGGCGGCGCACCAATTCCTGCTGCAACGAGTCGCGCATGAGGCGTGGCCCCACCGAACCGGCCGGAATCCGCTGGCTGCGCAAAAAGTCGGGCGAATGGGCCGCGCCGTGGTCGGCACTCAGGAATACCAGTGCCTGCCCCTTCCCTACGGTCTTATCGAGGTAGTCGAGCACGCGGGCCAGGTCCTGGTCGAGGCGCAGGTAGGTGTCTTCGGTTTCAATGGCATTCACCCCAAACTGGTGCCCCACATAGTCGGTGCTGCTGAAGCTGAGAGCCAAGAAGTCGGTTTGACCGCGCTGCCCCAACTGCTCGGCCCGGATGGTTTCCAGCGCAAAATCGGCAGTGAGTGAGTTGCCAAAGGGCGTACTCCGAATCAGGTCGAGGTTACGGACGGCAGCCGGCACCTTCTCGGCACCGGTGGGCTGGCTGGGCGTTACGGCCGGGCTGGTACCAGCGCTAAGGATAGGCAAATCGTGCGGAAATACCGGCTTGGCTTCACCCTTGAAGGCTCCCTCCCATGGCACATCATCGGCGGTGCTTTCGGTGTACTGCGCAATGGGCAGCAGCGTGGTCCAAGGCTTATCGAGGTACTGCGCGGCGCGGTTCTCGGCGTTGAACTTAGTCACCCACTCGGGCAGGCTGTTCTGGTAGAACGTGCTGCTGATGAAGGCCCCGTTGGTACCGTCGTACCAATAGGCGGCGTTGGCGGCGTGCCCGGCTGGCAGAATCGAGCCCCGGTCTTTGATGCACACCCCAATTACCTTGCTCTGAAAGTTGGTAGCCAGCCGCAGCTCATCCGTAATGGTGCTGGTGAGCATGTGGCGTGGGCTTTGCTGGCCAGCCGCTGCCGTACCGCCCACGGCTTGCACGGTTTTATCTTCGGTTACATAGGTGCCCTTGCCTTCTTCGCGTACCAGCCAGTTGTTGCCTACAATACCGTGTACCGAGGGCGTAGTGCCGGTGTAGATGCTGGCGTGGCCCGGTCCGGTGTAGGTGGGAACGTAGTTGTAGTGGGTGTTGGAATAGTTAAACCCCTCCCCTAGCAGCCGTTTGAAGCCGCCGTTACCGTATTTGCTCCAATAGCGGTAGAGGTAGTCGTAGCGCATCTGGTCTACCACAATGCCTACTACTAGTTTAGGACGCGGCAGGGGCTTTTGTTTTTGCGCAAAGGCAGGACCGGCCAAGGCAGCGGCCAGCAGAAAACTCAGGCTCTTTTTCAAATCGAATAGTAAGGGCAAAGGCCCCTTAGGTACGAGGCGGCAAAGATAGGCCATCAGGTCAGGATCAAGCGCCACAGCAGCAAAATCCGGGTTGTGCGCGTAAAGAAGTAACACGCGGTTCACATTCCGGGCCGCCCCTTTCTGCTTATGCCCGATACTCCTGCCTACGCCCTCATCTTCGACATGGATGGCGTCCTCGTTGATAACACTGCCTACCAGGCCCGCGCCTTCCAGCTGTTGTTCCGTGACTTAGGCCTCACTACCAATGCCCGCCGCCTGCTGGAACGCCTAAATGGCATGCCTGCCACCGCCATTCTGAAAACAGTATTCACCCACGACGTGCCCAAGAAAGAGCTGGAAGAATACGCCACTCAGCGCGAATTCCTGTACCGCACACTTTACTGGGACAAGCGCCGGGAAGTGGCGGGTCTCACGGCGTTTCTGGAAGCGGCCCGCGCCGCCGGCTTCAAAATCGGCCTCGGCACCGGCTCCATCAACGAAACTATCAGCTACCTTATCGACCACCTAAATATTCGGCAGTATTTCGACGTCATCGTCGGCAAGGATGATGTGGACAACGGTAAGCCCCACGCTGACACCTACACCCTTACGGCCCAGAAGCTAGGAGTACCGCCCGAAAGGTGCCTGGTGTTCGAGGATGCCTTAATGGGCGAGCAAGCCGCCTACAAAGCTGGTATGCGCTGCCTAGCCCTCAGCACGTCTATCAAGCCCGACAAATTTCAGGCGCCGCTAGCCGTAGTAAAAGACTTCACTAGCCTCACGCCGGCGCGGATTATGGAATTGTTAGAACAACACCCCGAAACGCCCAAGCCTAGCAAAGAATTGGCTAAGCGGCAGTATATGCAGTTGTAGACACCCACATAAAAAAGGCCCGCTTCCGAAAAGAAGCGGGCCTTTTACTCGGGTAAGCGTACTTCTTACCGACTAGCAGCCAAAGCTTCGGCACCACCTACGATTTCGAGAATCTCGGTGGTAATAGCCGCCTGACGTGTGCGGTTGTAGGTTAGTTTCAACGACTTCAACAGCTCGCCAGCGTTTTCGGTGGCTTTGTCCATGGCCGTCATGCGGGCGCCGTGCTCCGAAGCGTTGCTTTCCAGCACTGCCTTGTAGAGTTGCACCTTCAACGACTGCGGAATCAACGTCTGCACAATTTCCTCTTTCGAGGGCTCGAAGATGTAATCCACGTTCATCGTCTTGGCAGCGTCGGCAGTTGGCTCGGCGGGTACCAGCGGCAGTAACTGCTCGGTACGGATGATTTGAGTGGCTACGTTGCGAAACTCGTTGTACACCATCACCACCTCATCAAAGCGGCCTTCCCGGAAGCCCAACATGGCTTCTTCAGCCGCCGTGCGTACCGTGTCAAACGAGAGCTTACCGAACACATGAGTGTAGTTGCCCAGCAGCGGCCCACGCTTCCCGAAGTAGTCGTGTGCCTTCTTGCCGATGGCCATCATCGTCACGTTGCCAGCGGCGGCTTGTGCAGCATACCGCTCCCGAATCAGGGCGTTTACGCCTTTGAAGACGTTGCTATTGAAAGCGCCAGCCAAACCACGGTCCGACGTAACGGCAATAATTAGCACCTGGCGTACTTCCCGCTGCACTGCATACTCGCTTACCACCTCGCCATCGGTTTGGCTCGTAAGGTTAGTGAGGATGCTGTTGAGCCGCTGCGCGTAGGGGCGCATCCGCAGAATGTTGTCCTGTGCCCGCCGCAGCTTGGCCGCCGCTACCATCTTCATGGCTTTGGTGATTTGCTGCGTGCTTTGCACGGATACGATGCGGTTGCGGACTTCTTTTAAGCTAGCCATTTAGTTTATTGTTGATTGTTAGTTGCTGATTGTTGATTGTTGGAGGTTCAGCTACTTAGCCAAACCTCCAACAATCAACAACCAACAATCAACTAATTACTTCGAAGCGTACTGGGCCGATAGGTCTTTGGCAACCTGACGGATAGCACCGATAATGGTGTCGTCGAGTTTGCCAGCTTTCAGGCCTTGCAACGCCTCTGGGTGACGGGTCTGCATGGTCTGGGTGAACTCCTTTTCGAAGTCACGCACGCGGTTCACCGGCACCTGGTCGAGCAGACCGTTGGTAGCAGCGTAGATAACAGCTACCTGATCTTCCACTTTCTGCGGCGAGAACTGCGGCTGCTTCAGGATTTCCAGGTTGCGGCGGCCACGCTCAATCGTGAGCTTGGTCGAAGCATCAAGGTCGGAACCGAATTTGGCAAAGGCTTCCAGTTCACGGAACTGTGCTTGGTCCAGCTTCAGTGTACCAGCCACTTTCTTCATCGACTTGATCTGGGCGTTACCACCCACACGGGATACCGAAATACCTACGTTGATAGCCGGACGGATACCCGAGTTGAACAAGTTGGTTTCGAGGAAGATCTGACCATCCGTAATCGAAATTACGTTGGTTGGGATATACGCCGATACGTCACCAGCCTGGGTTTCGATGAGCGGCAGAGCCGTCAGCGAACCACCACCTTTCACAAGGTGCTTGATGCTGTCGGGCAGGTCGTTCATGTCGCGAGCAATAACGTCGGAAGCGTTGATTTTCGCGGCGCGCTCCAGCAAGCGGCTGTGCAGGTAGAATACGTCACCGGGATAAGCCTCACGCCCCGGAGGACGACGCAACAGCAACGACACCTCACGGTATGCTACTGCTTGCTTACTCAAATCATCATACACAACCAGAGCCGGACGGCCCGTATCGCGGAAGAACTCACCGATAGCAGCGCCCGTGAAGGGAGCAAAGAACTGCATCGGAGCTGGGTCAGCAGCCGAAGCCGAAACCACTACCGTGTAGTCCATGGCGCCACCTTTGGTCAGGGAGTTTACCACTTGGGCCACCGTCGAGGCTTTTTGACCTACAGCAACGTAGATGCAGAAAACTGGCTCACCTCGGTCGAAGAACTCGCGCTGATTGAGGATAGTATCAATAGCAACTGCCGACTTACCCGTCTGACGGTCACCGATGATGAGTTCCCGCTGGCCACGGCCAATCGGAATCATGGCATCAATAGCCTTAATACCCGTCTGCATGGGCTCAGTTACCGGCTGACGGTAGATTACGCCTGGCGCCTTACGCTCCAATGGCATATCAAACGTTTCGCCTTGGATAGGACCACGGCCATCAATGGGCTGACCCAGCGTGTTTACCACGCGACCCACGATGCCTTCGCCCACCTGAATAGAGGCAATTTTATTGGTGCGGCGCACCGTAGCGCCTTCCTTGATTTCAGAGTAGTCGCCGAGCATTACGGCGCCTACATTGTCTTCTTCGAGGTTGAGCACTAGGGCCTGAAGGCCATTTTCAAATTCAAGCAATTCCCCCGACTGGGCTTTGCCCAAGCCATAGATGCGGGCTACGCCGTCGCCAACCTGCAATACCGTACCAACCTCTTCGAGTTCGGCTTCGGTTTTGAAGTTGGATAACTGCTGCCGCAGAATGGCGGATACTTCATCCGGACGTACTTCTGCCATGATCTTATACTAAAGGTTGGTAGGGGTTCTTCGAGAATTGGTTGCGCAGCTTGCGCAACCGGAAGCTCACCGAGTCATCAATCAGCTTATCGCCGATGCGTAGCACGAAGCCACCGATGAGCGACTCATCTACTTTCTCGGTGAGAGTAACTTGTTGCAGGCCGGTTTGCTGACGCACCATTTGCTCTAGTTCAGCACGCAGGTAGGTGCTCAGCGGTGTGGCCGTCGTGACTTCAGCCACCTGTACGCCACGTAGGGCATTGTACTGAATCAGAAACTCGGAGCCAATAAACTCCAGCGCGCTTTCGCGGTTTTTTTCGGTGATAATAGTGAAGAACTTCTCAGTGAGAAGCGACACTTTGCCACCGAACACGGCGCGCAGAATAGCTAGCTTTTTGTCGTGCTTGACGATAGGGTTACGCAGCAACAGGCGCAAGTCACGGTTCTCAGTCAGCGTCTTGCTGAATAAGTCCATATCGGCTTTCACTTGTTCCAGCGTACCCTGCTCCTCGGCCAGATCAAGCAAGGACTTGGCGTAACGGGAGGCAACTCGTATTTCAGACATTGTAGTAGGAGTTAGAAGCTAGGAGTCAGGAGCCCGGAGCCAGATACCTTATGGGTTTCTACGCTTCTAGCTTCTAGCTCCTAACTTCTTAGTTGAGCTTTACTTCTTTTAAGTACGAGTTGACAAGCTCCTTTTGAGAAGCCGTATCGACTAGTTCGCGGCGCAGGATGCGCTCAGCAATATCGATAGACAACTGGGCAGCCGTATTTTTCACTTCAGCCAAAGCCGCGTTTTTCTCGTTCTGAATAGCTTCGCGAGCTTGGTTGATCATGCGGCCACCTTCTTCGGTTGCTTTATTCTTCGCCTGCTCGATCAGCTTATTGGAAACGTCGGTTGCTTCTTTCAGAATACGGTCGCGCTCCAAACGGGCTTCAGCCAACAACTTTTCATTGCCAGCCTGGAGAGCCTGCATCTCTAGTTTGGCCTGGCTGGCCATACGCAGGGCGTTTTCGATGGAGTCTTCCCGCTCATTCAGGGCGCTTAGGATAGGTTTCCAAGCGAATTTGCGCAACAAGAGCAGCACAATGCCGAAAATCACCAATTGCCAGAAAATCAGGCCAAACTCGGGGGTTACTAATGGAGGCATAAGAAAGTAGTCGGTAGTGAAAAAAAGGTATTGTTAAGTATGGTTAGATGATAGACGTCCTATCATAAGCCACCCTAGTTATTAATACCAGAAAAGCCAAGACAGCCCGCCACGCCGTGCGCCGAAGCGACGCGCGCAGCGGGCTGCTTATATACTACCTCTATTCTTAGAGATTAAAGGAAATCAGCAAGCACACAACTACTGCAAACAGTGCTAGACCTTCAATCAGAGCTGCTACAATCAGCATAGCAGTTTGGATTTTGCCTGAAGCTTCTGGCTGACGGCCGATGGCTTCCATAGCCTGACCACCAATACGGCCAATGCCCAGACCAGCACCTAGAGCAACCAGACCAGCACCTATAGCAGCACCGAATACGGCTAGACCAGCAGAATTAGTAATGGCCTGCAACAACAGAGAAAGAAGCATAAAACAGAGTTTTGGGGAAGTGAAAAACGAAAAAGAGAGTTAAAAAGCTTAGTGTGCGTGGTTGGCGTGAGCATTGTCGGCACCTTCGCCGCCACCCATCTGGTAGTCGGCATCGTGGTGCTCTTCCACTGCTCCACCAATGTACATGGCTGTGAGTAGCGTGAAAATGTATGCCTGCAAGATGGCTACCAAGAGTTCAAGCATGTTGATGAACAAGCCGAAAGCCAGCGTAACCGGTGCAACGCCAACGTTGCGGAAGATAAAAATGAGCGAGACAAAGCTCAGAATTACAATGTGACCTGCTGTGATGTTGGCAAACAAACGCACCATCAGCGAGAAAGGCTTCACAAGGATGCCAATGAGTTCCACCGGAATCATAATAGGCAACAGGGCCTTTGGCACGCCGGGCGTAGCGAAAATGTGGTGCCAATAGTTCTTATTAGAGCTGAACAGGGTAATGAGCAGCGTTAACAATGCCAGCGTTAGGGTCACTGCAATATTGCCGGTGAGGTTAGCACCACCTGGAAGCAGACCTAAGAGGTTGTTGAACCAGATAAAAAAGAATACCGTGAGCAAATACGGCATATACCGCTTATACTTTGGCCCAATAGACTTCTTGGCCACCTCGTCGCGCACAAATACAATGATGGGCTCGAAGAAGGACTGAATACCCTTTGGGGCACCTGTGCCACGTTTAGCGTAACCTCTTGCAACTGTCGTGAAGACCACTACCAGCAGCAAAGCACTCAACATGAGTGAAGCAACGTTTTTGGTAATCGAAAAATCGTATACCTTGCTACCGTCTTCGGCTTCCAGATGCTCATGCTCCAGTTTCAAACCGTCGTATTCCTTGCCCTCAGCCAAGTTGCGCGAAGAGAAAACCGACAAACCTTTACCAGAACGGTAAGCAATAATAGGCAGGTAAGTAGTATAGTGGTCGTCGCGGTCAGTGGAGAACCAGTGCCACTCGTGTGAGTCGCCAATGTGGTGCAGAATCATCTCACCGGGGCTGAAAGCCTCCGAGTCGGTGGCTTCGGCCGTAGTAGCAGTAGGCTCGTTGGC
This sequence comes from Hymenobacter norwichensis DSM 15439, assembly GCF_000420705.1. Taxonomy (GTDB): domain Bacteria; phylum Bacteroidota; class Bacteroidia; order Cytophagales; family Hymenobacteraceae; genus Hymenobacter; species Hymenobacter norwichensis. Next base: position 386,534 of record NZ_ATVL01000010.1, on the reverse strand, counting down.
GAAAACGGGAAGCGAGAGAATACAGAAAAGTGCTATCAGTAAGCGCTTCATTCAGAGTGGCTTAAGGTGAGGTTCACGAAAAATTCATTTTGTGATTTCACCCGGTTTTGAAAACGGGCGCAAGTTACTCAGAACGCTCCAGACTTCAAACCCGGAGTAGAGAAAATAGCCGACGAAGAATACCCCAAGGAAAGCATATCTACCCTTGCCTTCATGAGCGCCGCCAGTATAAAGGTAAAGCACGACAAGCCCGGCGGAAAGAAGTAAACGCATTAGCATGGAGCCGAAGTAGGCTACCATGAAATTATCCGGGTTAGCACGCACGAGCCGAGCTGTAAACCAATAGGTAGCCGTCGTAAGCGCAGCATAATACCCCAGCACATAAGGGGCTAGCGGGTGCACAACAGCCGTACCATAGCGGGCATGCAGCAGATACAGCGTACCGTAAAGTAGCAGCGTTAGCAGCAGCAAATAGCCAAGGAAGCGAAGCAAATCGAATACGTAGAGAAAAGCTTAATAAATTAAAACACCCTTAAAAAGGGGCACAAAGGTAGTAAGCAAAAGAATAGAAATATCCTTTGGCGCAATATCATTTCGTTTATTATCCTTCGACTATACTGCAGTTGCTATTCGTTCGACACTGACCGGATAACTTGATACATGGCCGCAAACACGGATACCAGCATCAACACGATAGTACCCCAAGGGCTGCTGCCGAAACGGCCATCAAGCCACACGCCTAGCCAAGTACCTAGCCCAATAACAGCCAGCATTTGAAGCCCCAGGCCGGAATACTTAATGAAATTGTTACCGCGTGGGCGCGGTGAGTCGGGGGTAGGAGTAGCAGACATACCTAGTGAAACAGGGTGAGCAATACAGGCCTCATACGCCGCTACCGCGCGCAGGTGACGGCAGGACAAGTAATGCGCCGGCAGGGCTGAGAAAAAGCGTAATTTTACTGACCGAATGACGTTGTACCTTATACGCAACGGCCCGCCGCCTGAACAATTTCCTCGGTTGCGCGCGTTGGCGTAGCTGATAAATCTGTACTTCCGACCTGTTCCTGCCTTGACTCGATATCCGACTTTTCGCCTGTTTGCTGTTCCGGCATTTGCACTACTGCTTATGGCTGGCCTAGGAGGCTGCGCTTCAGAGCGCCAAAGCACTCTTGGCCACGCCTACGACAATGTGGTAGCCCGCGATAATGGATATTTCTTGGGGCGGGAGAAACTCCGGACGGTGGAAGATAAGCTGTACGCGGCGCGGCAAAACGACTACAACCGCACGCTGCCCCTGTTTCCGACACTGGATGAAGCCACCGTGGCTACTGTGGCTACCGACCTGGAAGACGTGGTGAAAAAAGCGTCATTACCGATTCAGTACCGGTCGGCCTCTGACTGGACCGATGACGCCTACATCCTGATTGGGAAGAGCCGCTTCTACAAGATGGAGTACGAAGACGCGGCCAAAACCTTCAAGTACGTTAACAGCACCAGCAAAGACCCAAACGCCAAGCACGAGGCGCTGATTTGGCTGATGCGCACGTTTCTGGCCACCAAAGAGTTGGAAAACGCCAAGGCCGTGTCGGATGTACTGGATAAGGAAGAAGGATTGGAAAGAAATGCCAAAGAGCTGTTTCTCACTCGGGCCGACTTCTATCTGAAAACAGGCGAGCCAGCTAAGGCCATTGAGAACTTAGAAAAAGCCGTGCCGCTGGTAGAACCCAAAAACGAACAGTCGCGCACGCGCTACATTCTGGCGCAGCTGTACCAGGCGCAGGGCGAGGATAAGAAGGCTTACGCTGAGCTCAACAAGATTCTCAAAAAGAACCCACCTTATGAGCTAGACTTCTTCTCGAAGCTGATGCTAGGCCAAGTATCCGACCTGAACCAGGACGACAAAGCCCGGCTCGACAAGTACTTCGCCAAACTGCTGAAAGACACCAAGAACAAAGAGTACCGCGACAAAATCTACTACGAAATGGCGCGGCTCAACTACCGGCAGCAGCGCTACGACGAAGCGCTAGCCTTGCTCCGGCAATCGGCGCGGGCGGGCGGCAGCAACAAGGCCCAGAAGTCGTACACGTATTTGCTGGCGGGACGCATCTACTACGAGAACTTGCAGAAGTACCGGTTGGCGGCTGCTTACTACGACAGCACAGTGCAGAGCTTAGCCAAGGAAGCTCCAGATTATGAGGCTATTTCGGAGCGGGCGGGTATTCTAAAAGACTTCGCCCAGCAAACGACCATCATTGAAACGCAGGACAGCCTGCAAGTATTGGCTCGCCTCGATACTGTGGAGCTACGCACCCGCCTCACAGCCTTTGCCGATGCCGAATTGGAAACCAAGCGCAAAGCTGCCGAGGCCCTAGCCCTGAAGCAGGAGCGCGATAACAACCGGCAGACCGCAACCGGCGTGAGCAGTTCCCGGGACTTGCAAACCGATATCAACACCGAGGACTTTGTGGCGGGCAGCACGGGTACCAAGTGGTACTTCGACAACCCCACGGCTATGAGTACGGCCCGCGCTGACTTCATCCGTAAATGGGGCGACCGGCCACTACAAGACAACTGGCGCACCGTAACGGTGGTCAGCTCCTCGCCCGTTTCGCCTAATGGTGGCAACGTGCCGGTGAGCATTGCGGGAGCCAATCAAAGCAAGGTAACGGCCGGCGCTACCGATGGCCTAGGCCAGGCAGCTGCCGACGCAGACCCTGCCACGCAGCGCAAGGCCTTGGTGGCACAGTATCGGCAGGCGCTGCCGCTTACCAATGCGCAGATGGCAGCGTCGGAAAAGCAGGTGGAAGAGGCATTATTCGCGCTGGGTGGTATCTACAACCAGCAGTTGCGGGAGCAGGTGCCAGCCGCCCAAACCTACGAGAAGCTGCTTACCCGTTTCCCCCGTACCACTCACTCGCCGGAAACCTATTACAGCCTCTACCTTATTTATAAGGAGCAGAAAGAGCTGGCCAAAGCCGAAATCTACGCTCAGAAGCTGCGGCAGGAATTTCCGACTTCAGCATACGCCCGGCTGGCCGCCGACCCCGAGTATTTGCGGCGCACATCGTTGGTGAACAAGGAAGTAGCCATTCAGGTGGATTCGGCTTTCGTACTGTATAAAAACCAGGACTTCAAGAAAGCCGCGGCGCTGTTGACTACTACATCCAAGAAGTTTCCGGAAAATGACCTCAACGACCGAGTTGCTTTCTTGAACGCTCTGCTTGACACTCGCACCCAGACGCCACTGGTGGCTAAAGCGGCGGTGGAGAAGTTTCTGAAGGACTACCCCCAGTCGCCTCTTAGCGCACAGGCCCGTACGCTACTGACCTCTTATCAGAAATACGGCACTGGTGAAATCCAGGGGGCACTGGCTTCCACGGAGAAACCAACCGTATCGATATTCCGCCCTGGCGAGGTCAACAACCGGGTACGCATCATTTATGATACGCCCGCTACTGCTCCTAAAGCAACGCCTACTCCCACTTCGGCCCCCGCAGTTAAGGAACCTGCTCCGGTATTGGAAGCAGGTAAGCAGCCCGCTGACAAAACACCTAGCCCTACTACACCAGCCGACTCATCAGCAGTACCGGCTACTCCCACTGCCCCGGCCATAGACCCCGTGAAAGCTGCTCGCATGGCAGCAGCCCAGGCTCGTGCCAGAGGCAAAAAGCCAGCAAAGTCAGCGCCGATAACTCCTGCTCCGGTTGCTGCGTCTCCGGCAACCACCGCTCCAGTTACCACTCCTACCCCAGCGGCCACCACACCGCCAGCAACTACGCCTTCCGTTCCTACCCCGGCCTCTCCCGCTCCAACTGCTCCTGCCGTTCCGGCATCGCCATATGCCGCTTCGCTCAACCCGGCAGGTGCGCACGCAGTGATTTTAGTGTTCCCGAAAGCAGCCGCGCCTTTACAGGGTCTACCAACTCAGCTAGGCACTTACAATAGTCGGTTCTTCAAGGCCAGCAACTTGCAGGTGCAGCAACAGCCCCTCAGCGATTCGTTGGAGTTGGTAGTGATACAGGGCTTGGCCAGCGCCAAAATAGCCCAGGGTTACGCTCTGAAATTGCGCGGTCCTCAGTCGCCCTTGAGCAAATTGCGGGGGGCGGGTTACCAAACACTGGTTGTTGGTATTGATAATCTACCACTATTGCTCCAACGCCGCGACGTAGAGGAATACCAGCGTTTTTATCAGCAGAAATACCCTAAATAATTCTGAGTTGTGAGTTTTGGCTTGTGAGTTGTTCTGCGTTCTGGCTCAGTGCAAGCCATAGGTCAGCATTCATAATTCATCATTCAGCGTTACATAATGGCTCAACCTGCCACCAAGTCCAAAACCATTTCCCGTAAACCGCAGCGGCCCGGCCGTTTCACTGCTTTCACGCGCACTATGTGGGTGCTGTTTGGCGGTGGATTCATTGCCTTTCTGCTGTACGTTCTGGCAGTCAGCGTCAACTTTCTGAACCTGTTCGGGCAGATGCCTAACCTAAAGTCGTTGGAGAGTCCGCGCAGTGAACTGGCCTCGGAAGTATACTCAGCCGACGGCGTGCTGATGGGCAAGTACTTCCGCGAAAACCGCACGCCGGTCAGCTACGAAGAGCTGGCCCAAACCACTATTGATGCCCTGATTGCCACCGAGGATGCCCGTTTCGAGCAGCATTCCGGCATCGACCCTAAGGCCATGGCCCGCGTGGTAAAAGGCTTGGTAGGTGGCGGCAAAAGCGGCGGCGGCTCCACCCTCAGCCAGCAGCTAGCCAAAATGCTGTTCCGAACCCGGGAAGACCTTAACGATGGCAAACTGAACGACGTGCCGGGCTTACGCATGGTGGTTACCAAAACCAAGGAATGGATTTTGGCCGTGCGGCTGGAGCGCAACTACACCAAGCGTGAAATTTTGCGCATGTACCTCAATACCGCCGAATTTGGCTCGAACGCCTTCGGTATCAACGTGGCGGCGAAGACCTTTTTCAACAAGCATCCGCGCGACCTGAAGCTGGAAGAATCAGCACTACTGGTGGGCTTGGTAAACGGCCCTTCGTGGTTCAACCCTGTGCGCAACCCGGAGCGCTCTAAGCGCCGCCGCGACTGGGTACTGAGCCAAATGCGCAAGAACAATTACATTCCGGAGGCCACATACACGGCCGCTGTAGCCAAGCCCATCAAGCTCGACTACAAGGTGGAAAACCAGAACGAGGGCATTGCGCCGTATTTCCGCACCGAACTTAGCAAGGAACTACGCGAGTGGGCCAAGGAAACCGAACACGACCTCTATGCCGACGGCCTAAAGATTTACACGACTATCGACTCTCGAATGCAGAAGTATGCGGAGGCCGCCGTGGCCGAGCACATGAAGCTGCAACAGAAGTGGTTCGACCAGCAGTGGAAAGGCCAGCAGCCGTGGCGCGACGAAAACGGCCGTATAATTCCGAACTTCCTGAGCAATTCCATCAAGCGAACGGCTCGGTATCAGTCACTAAATACCCGCTACGATGGCAACAAAGACTCCATCAAGTACTATCTGAACAAGAAGTACAAGATGAAGGTCTTTACTTGGAACGGCGGCGAGAAGGAAGTCAATATGTCGCCAATGGACTCGTTGGCATACTACAAGAGGCTGCTACACTCCGGTTTCATGGCCATGAATCCTTTGAACGGCCAGATAAAAGCCTGGGTAGGTGGCATTAATTACAAGTACATTAAGTACGACCACGTAAAGCAGGGCAAACGTCAACCGGGCTCTACTTTCAAGCCGTTTGTGTACGTTGCTGCCATCGACCAGGGTTTCTCACCGTGCTATCAGCGGCCCGATGTGGCTACCACCTTCCCAGCGGAGCGCGGCCGCCCAGCCTACACCCCCCGCAACTTCGAGGGCTCTTATTCGGGCCGCACCTTCACGCTACGACAGGCACTAGCCCGCTCCATGAACTCCATTACGGCGTGGCTGGTACAGAAAATAGGCCCTGATGTAATTGCTGAATATGCCAAGAATATGGGCATCACGTCGCCCATTGACCCCGTACCCGCTATTGGATTTGGCTCTTCCGATGTCAGCATCTACGAGTTAACCGGGGCTTATAGCACGTTCGTCAACAAAGGCGTCTGGACCCAGCCCATCATGGTGACGCGCATCGAAGACAAAAACCAGAACGTGCTGCGCGAATTTGTACCTCGCACCCGCACCCCGCTTAGTGAGGAAACTGCCTATCTGATGACCTATATGCTGCGAGGCGCAACTGAAGAACAGGGCGGCACCAGCATCATTTTGAAAGGCGGCTTCAAATTTCCGTACGAAATGGGAGCAAAAACCGGTACCACCAACAACTACTCCGACGGCTGGTTTATGGGCCTTACGCCCAACTTGGTTTGCGGCATGTGGGTGGGCGGCGAAGACCGAAGCATCCATTTTCGCTCTGGTGCCTATGGCCAAGGTTCCCGCATGGCATTGCCGCTTTACGGCATTTTCATGAAGAAAGTGTACGCCGACAAGAACATTGATATCGACAAGAAGCCTTTCCCGCGTCCCGATACGCTAAGCGTGGAAATAGACTGCTCACGCTACTACAATGGCGCCAAGCGCGACACCATCCCTTACGACCAGAAGCTCAATCAGGCGAAGCTAGAGGATCTGAACGACGAGGATATCTAGCCGCTCGTTGCACCGCTTATAAAACCAGAAATGACCGGCGACTTTTGCTGGTCATTTCTGGTTTACAGAGAATAGGTAAGGCTCACTACTCGTATAGACACTCTTGCCGCCGCCGTCCGAACAAGCCACTCGAATCAGCGTACCACAACTACCAGCGCAACCCCATTATCTATGGCCGCCCAAGCCCATCTACAAGACCAGATTCGCCAATTGCCACACCGCCCTGGTGTGTATAAGTACTTCGATGATGAAGGCATCATCTACGTGGGTAAGGCTATAGACTTGCGTAAACGGGTCAGCAGTTACTTCACCAAGCAAGACCACAACAAAAAAACGCAGCAGCTTGTCAAGAATATCAAGCGCATTGAGTTCACCATTGTAGACAGTGAGTCAGATGCTTTTCTGCTGGAAAACAATCTTATCAAGCAGCACCAGCCCAAGTACAACATCCTGCTCAAGGACGGCAAGACCTACCCCTATCTGCTACTAACCAACGAGCGGTTCCCTCGGCTCATCCCTACGCGCAACAAAGTCCCCGGCGACGGCCACTATTTCGGGCCCTATGCCAATGGGTCTTCCCTGAACGTGTTGCTAGAGCTCATTCGGGCGCTGTATCCACTACGGACCTGCACGTATAATCTCACGCCGCAGAATATAGCAGCTGGCAAGTTCAAGGTCTGCTTGGAGTATCACTTAGGCAACTGCAAAGGCCCTTGTGAAGGCCTGCAGGACGAGGAAACATACAACCAGTACATCCAGCAGATTCGCCAGATTCTGAATGGCAACCTAAGTATCCCGAAGCAATATTTCCGGGAGAAGATGACGCAAGCGGCGCAGGAGCTACAGTATGAATTAGCCCACCAATTCAAGCAGAAGCTAGATCGGTTGGATGCTTTTCAAGCTAAAAGTACCATCGTCAATGCGTCCCTCTCCAATATTGATGTCTTCAGCATTGCTTCCAATGAGAAACTGTCTTTCATTAACTATCTGAAGGTGATGAACGGCTCCATTATTCTCACGCAGTCGGTGGAAGTGCAGAAGAAACTAGATGAGCCCGACGAAGAAATTCTGGCGGTCATGGTGATGCAAATGCGCCAGGAATTTGATAGCCAGTCCAAGGAAATCCTAACCAACGTAGCCTTATCGGCACTGCCTTTGCCCGGTGTCACCATCACACAGCCCCAAATTGGCGACAAGCGCAAGCTACTGGAACTGAGCATTAAGAACGTGCTGTACTTGCGCAAGGAGAAGGAGAGCATGAATGAGCGGAGCAAAGACCTGAATGAGGTTCGGATTATGGAAACCATCAAGAAGGATTTGCGCCTTACCGAGCTTCCTAAGCACATTGAGTGCTTCGACAACTCCAACTTCCAAGGTGACAATCCGGTGGCGGCTATGGTATGCTTCCGCAATGCCAAGGCCAGCAAAAAGGATTACCGCCATTACCACATCAAAACTGTAATCGGGCCCAACGATTTCGATTCCATGTATGAAGTTGTATCGCGGCGCTACCGCCGCCTAGTTGACGAAGGCGCTTCTTTACCCCAACTCATTATTATTGATGGAGGCAAAGGCCAACTGGGCATGGCTGTTAAGGCGTTGAAGGACCTGAACCTATGGGGCCAGATTGCCGTCATTGGCATTGCTAAGCGCCTCGAGGAGATTTACGTTCCCAACGACCCGCTGCCCCTTTACATCGATAAGAAAAGCGAATCACTACGGCTTTTTCAGCGCATGCGTGACGAAGTACACCGCTTCGGCATTACCTTCCACCGCAACCGCCGTGACGCGGCCACGCTCAAAACAGAACTTACCGATGTAAAAGGCCTTGGTCCTATCACCGCCGATAAGCTCCTTAGCAAATTCAAGTCGGTGAAGAAGATCAAGGAGTTGAGCGAAGCTGAACTAGTAACGGAGGTGGGAAAGGCAAAGGCGCAGGTATTGATCAACTATTTTGCTGAACAAGAGCGAACTGCCTCGGAATAATTAGCTTGGAAAAAAGAAGGCCTCACCTGTTAGCAGGTGAGGCCTTCTTTTTTCCAAGCTGTAACTCTAGAAACTCCAGAGGTTGTATTCATACTCAATAAGGTCGGCGGCAGCTTGCTGCGACGCCAGAATACCCTGCTGCTGACCACCGTAGATTTCGTCCAGACGGGCATCATTCGGGTTCGACACCTTCACGATGTACGAGTTGAACAACCACAACTCGAATGCATCAGCCAAGTTTTTATGCTGAGCATCGTTCTGCGAGTTAAACCAGATGGCTTTATCTGGATTATTGCGGAACACCTTCACCAAGTCACTGTACTTGAACGTAGCAATCGGCTTTTCAATACCTGAAGTGTTAGAGCTCAGTGTAGAAGGTACCACCAAGGCAATAGTTTTGATATCGTGATACATTCTCGACCGTTTCTTGTCGAAGATCATATCCTCTTTCAATTCCATTTGGTACAAATCCTTATAGCGGTATTCGTAGCTAGGTGGCGCAACTGGCTTTTTGGCAACTGGCTTGCTACCCTTCTTGGGTTTAGGGGCTCCCCAATCGTCAGCCGACTCATCGGAGAAGCCTGCCGCTCTTTCCTCATCACTCAGACCAGCACTAGCTTCAGCATACGACATGTTGCTCGTTACTTCGGCTGGTGTGAAGGTTCTGGTTAGTGAGTCATTGCGGTAAGCCATCAACTCACCCCGCTTCACAGCATCAATGATTACCCGGCTGATTTCTTTGCCTTCCGAGAACATCGGCTTGTTTTGCTTTTCACGCAAATCAACTGCCCGCAGAATAGTTTTGCGGAACATGATGTCCGAATTCGGAATCGGGCGATACGAGCCATTGCTGCTCGCCGTAGTAGCTTGTTCCTGTGCCGAAGCTGCCCCTGACAGCATCAGACCAGCCGTCAGAGCGGCGAGAGAAAAGAATTTATTCATACCGGGATAATCGAAAAGAGGCTGCAGTTAGTTCAGTAGAATAACGCTTACAGCAGCGGAATATTGAATTGCTTCGACACATTCACATCCTCGGTGTTATTCTGGAAGTTCATGCGCTGCACTTGTTTTACTTCAATGAAGAGTCGGTCACCTTCACGGGCGCTGTTTACTACGCTGCTCAAGTCAACTGTTGGGCCGTTAACCGGAATCATTGGCATGGCAGGGCGTTTGCCGCGTACCAGCGTGATTTCGTAGCGAGATACCCGATAACGAGCGTCTTCTGGCAAGAACGTAGCAAAACCAGCATCTGGAACAGCACGCAGTTGCATGTTGCGTACAGCAGTGATTGGGGTACCCTGCTTTTCGTTAGCCTCACGACCACCCACGATGCATTTAATCTCTGGCTTCGGAATCGGACGAACTTGGAACGTCTGCGAACCGATGGCGTTACCACCGCTGCTTACGTTCAAGGTTACCTCTTTCGAGTTTGGCACCAGAGTTACCTCACCCTTGGCCGAACCTTTAATAGTAGCGGCACCTGAAGCTGAGAAGCTAGGATCATACTGAGCACCAAGGGCAGGTACCTGCACGCTCAGTTTATTGCCACAACGGAAGTACAAAGCCTGCACCGAGGCCGACTGCACTTGCATTACGGGCTTAGTTACAGTGTAAGGCACAGTAACTTTGAAGGTTGTGTCGCGGCCATTTTGCTTGAAGCGAATGGTACCAGTCCAATTAGCTTTAGCATTACCCGCAGCATCAAAGTTGCCAGGACGAGCCGTGAATTCAACCTTGCCTTTACCAGTTGATGCGTCAACAGCCAAAGGGGAACCGTTCAAGGTCATTGTTGGCTTAAGGCCAGTGGCAGAAGCAGTCAAGAACAACTCTGCTTTGTACTTTGTGCCAGCGGCCACGGTGTTTGATTCAGCGCTAGCAAAAGCACCTACTTTGTCAAACACAATGATGTTACCACCAACCTTCGCTGACTGAGCAGCCAAAGCATCTGACTCATACTTCAACACTTCAGCTTCCTTCTGCGATAAAGTAGCCAAAGCAGCTACCAATGGCGTATTCTCGAAGTTCAGTTCAGCAAAATTCTTAGCCCGCTGCTCTGGATCCACAACCATTGGATCCTCTTTTGCGTCCAATGCTAATGGGGAAGCATTTGGCACGAATCCTTTAATGAAAGTGGAATACTCATTGAGTTTATTCTTCATTTCATAAGCGGCACCATCCTTCTTACCACCGAGCATGGTAATAGCCACTTTATCTTCGGCACTCATGTTCTTGTACTCGTTTTTGCCTTTCGTATTTTCTGTGGCAGTCACGAGTTTGTCACGTACACCGCGCAGATATTCGATCATCTGTTTGGTCCGCTCACGAATATCTTCGCTTTGCTTCAATACAGCTAAGTCTGCAGCCGTATTTCGGTTCTTTTCAACTTGGGCCTTAATGCCTTTAATTGTGCCATCGTTGGATTTAGAAACCTTGTCGTTGATACTACCAAGGCTATCATCCAGGAACTTGAACTTCAGCAAAATTGCTGAGTTCACTTGCAGAGCCAGAAGGGCAGTCAGTACCAAGTACATCATGCCGATCATCTTCTGCCGTGGGGTTTCTTTTCCTCCCGCCATTGCGTCTACCTAATTTATAGTGGGCTCGAAGATTTTCTGCTGTCGTAAGACTAGCTAGTTGCGCGCATGGCGTTCAACATGTTGCCATACACTCGGTTCAACGAGTTGAGGTTACCAGTAAGAGCGGCTACCTCATCTTTGAACTTCTCGGTGTCTTTACCAGCTTCGGTCATGTTTTGCATGGCTTGGCTCAGCGTACCGTAGAACTGGTTCATAGACTTGAGGTGCGTATTAGCATCCTGCAATTCCATTTCGTACACTGCATTCAGGGCACCAAGGTTCTTAGTTACTGTTTGAACTTGGATGTGATATTCTTTAGCATCTTTCGTAGCATCCGACATAGCGCTCATTGCTTGAGCAGTATTAGAATATGCTTCGTTGATACGCTCTAGCGAAGTAGCAGCTGAGCGAACTTTGGCTGTGTATTCATCAGTAGCGTTGGTAGCATCACCAAGCTTAGAAAGCTGCTGAGTTGTGGTACTCAAACGGTTCAGCCCTTGACCCAATGAAGAAATGGCCTCTGGAGTCACGTTAGCGTCTTTCAGCATATCGTCCAACTTCTTGGTCAAGCCTTTGCCGTTGCTTTGCTCAACCACTTTATTGCTGCCAGTAGAAGGGTCGTAGCCTTCGGACAATTCAGGATAAACAAGTGACCAGTCTGTAGCCTTTTCAGCAGGCTGAAATGCACTCAGGAAGAAGATAACGGCCTCTGTGCCCAGGCCAACGATTAGCATAACGTCAGCACCCTTCCAGTGCTGAATTTTGAACAAAGCCCCAATAATTACTACTGCGGCCCCGATGCCATAAATTTTGGGCATCAGCACATCATACAAAAAACTACCGCCTTTAGCTGCCATGTGAATTGGTTGTTAGAAAGAAGAGGTTGGTGATTGGAGGAAAAAAGAAAACTGGGTGGTGAGGGAATTTTATAATACTAGAGGTAAGCGTTAGTTTAAGCGGCTGTTTGTGCCCATTCCAATCTGAATCATAGCGGTCCGGAAACCGATGAAGGAACGAGAAGAATCTTGGTATTCAAAGTTGCGGGTACCGGTTTCGAGGAAGTAAGCAATGTCTTTCCAGGAACCGCCACGCACTACTTTGCGAGGCTCGTTGTCGTCAGGGTTAGTTGGGTTCATGTCCCATACCACGGGTACCGAGGCTTCCATGTAGGCATCATCACACCACTCAGCCACGTTACCCGACATATCGTACAGGCCGAAGTCGTTGGGGAAGAACGCACCTACTGGTGAAGTGTAAGCATATCCATCGGAGGCGTAGTCGCCACGGCCGGGCTTGAAGTTGGCTAACATGCAACCTTTAGAGTTGCGCAAGTAAGGTCCACCCCAAGGATACGTGGCAAGGTCGCGGCCACCACGGGCGGCATATTCCCATTCAGCTTCAGAAGGCAACCGGAAGTTCGGGAAGCCTGCTACGCCGGCTTCTTCATTAGCAGTGTTCTTGTGTTTGGTGCGCCAGTTGCAGAAATATTTGGCCGCAAACCAGTCAACTCCTACTACTGGATAGTCGTCGAAGGCAGGGTGCGTATAGTAGTACTCCATCAGTGGGTCACCCATGTGATATGTAAAGTCGCGCACCCATACTGTAGTATCGGGATAGAGCTCCGTCATCACATACTCTTCGCCCAGCACATCAATCGAATCCTGCCGGATGGCATTCATGAATTGACGGTATTCGTTGTTGGTAATTTCGGTCTCATCCATGTAGAAGCCGGCAATGGTTACCTGCTTGTTCATGTTTACCATGGAGGCTGAAATATCTTGATCAGTCTGGCCCATGTGGAACGTACCACCGGGGCAGGGTACCATCCCGAAGGGCACTTCTTGTGGATTGAATTCGGGCCGGTCCTCTGCCCCAACCAGGTCGCCTTGCGGTCCTTTGCCAAAACCACAGCTCCCTAGAAGCAGTGCCGAAAAGGCGACGAGAGGCAATGAAAGAAACTTGTTCATGTGAGGAAGTAAAATGACTGATGAGGCGGCGATACCAGAAGATTACAATTTTTAGGATTGGCAAATCTAACGAAACTTACGTTCGTGCGCAAGCCAAACGCTCAATGCCGTTCATTTGTCTGTGAACTGGCAGAGATGCCAGCTAAACGATGAAAAGCAAAGAGTTAGTGCCCGCTTAGTAATAAACCTTTCCCCACGTAATCAAAACGCCAAATCAACTCATCGCAAGCGACGAGCTTAGAAGCTATAACGCGGCGTGCGGATAGCTGGGCGACCATTTAGGTTGGGCTTAGCCAACCGATACGAGAGCATAATCTCGTGTGAGCCAAGAGCCCGAGCATCTTGGTTGAATGCAATAAAATCGAAGGCATAGCCTATCCGCAACGCGTTGTCTTTTGCAAGCGCCAATCCTGCCATACCCGTAAACGACTCGTCGTAACGGTATCCTACACCACCCCAGAATTTATCGTTAAAAGTAGCTCGTACGTTAGCTTCGTACGAGTTGTTTTTGAACGTGAATTTTCCATCATCACCAAACTTCCCAGGCATTACCATCTTCACCAACGCCGACGGTGTAATTACAACGGATGAAGAAGCTTCAATATTGTATCCGACGGTGAAATAAGAATGATTTTCGCCGATGTATTTTGCAGTATTGCCACCGCCGAACTGACTCTTAAACGAATACTCTGAGCGGAGCAAGTTATTTACGCTCAAGCCAGCATACAAAGTCGGTGATTCATACCACACCCCTACGCCTGCATCAAACTTGCTGTCGGAGCCATCCCGTGGAATGCTAGTATCGTCCGCATCAATGTACGTGTACACACCTTTCGAGAGGTAATTGTAAACGCCTTGAATACCAATACCTAACTTTCCTTCACCTACTGTAATGTGTTTGGAGTAAGATATCTGCGCGTTTGTCATCTCAAACTGCGCAATTTCATCCCGGTACACATGAAACCCGATGCCACCGCCTAATACTTGAACCGGAAATGAACCGGTTAGCATATAGGTTTTAGGTGAGCCACCCTGATCGAAGGTAGCATTGTAGTTGTAGTACTGATAGCGGCCAATTGCCGTTATCTCGCCTTGGCCTTTGATGCCGGCATAGGCGGGGTTGAGGTACATCCCAGTGAAGCCATAGTGGGTGAACTGTGGCTGCTGTTGGGCAAAAGCAGTTCCTGCAACGGCTGTTAACAGGAGGGTGGAAAGTAAAGTTACCTTCATACAAACAACTGATTTAAGGTGTATTACGACTAGGGTGGGTCTATGGAAGAGGTTTCCAAATGTATGCAAAAAACCTAGTGCAACAAATCCTAAGTAAAAAACAAACGGGGAAGCAGATGTTTCTGCTTCCCCGTTCAAACGCACTAGGCGCTCTGTTTTCCGTTTTTATTTTTCTCTTTTCCGATGTCGGGCCCGTGGTGGATACGGATGTATGCTTCGATGGCGCCAGTCATGGATGGCGCGTTGGGTTGCGGCGCCTCAATGTCTAATTCCAAGCCGGCATCGGTAACTGCTTTGGCCGTAGTGGGACCAAATGCAGCTATTCGAGTACCATTCTGCTGAAAATCAGGAAAGTTGATGAATAGAGAGCTAATACCAGAGGGGCTGAAGAAAGCAATGCAATCGTACTTCACGTCGCTCAGGTCCGATAGGTCGCTGGCAACAGTACGGTAGATAACAGCTTCGGTGAATTTGAAGTTGTTGGCCCGCATGAATTCTGGAATGTCATCCTTGCGGATATCTGAGCAGGGATACAAGAATTTCTCGCTCTTGTGCTTTTTGATTACCTCGAAAAGGTCAACGGCTGTGCGCTGCCCTACAAACAGTTTGCGCTTACGCAGCACAATATACTTCTGCAGATAGTTAGCCGTCTGCTCGGAAATACAGAAGTATTTCATTTCGGCCGGCATTTCCAGCTTGGCCTCCTGGCAGATGCGGAAGAAATGGTCAACGGCATTGCGGCTAGTAAAGATAACTGCCGTATGCTCCAGAATATTGACCTTCTCCTTCCGGAAATCTTTATAAGAAACCGGCTGTACCTCGATAAACTCGCGGAAATCTACCTTGATGCCGTATTTATCGGCAATGGTAAAGTAGGGCGATACGTCGGTGGTAGGCTTAGGCTGGGTGACAAGAATGCTGGAGATTCGCTTGGCATGACGGCCTGTCCCCGGTTTGTCTTTGCTCTCGGCCATAGGGTAAAGGAAAGGGTAAGTCTAAGTCGATAAGAAAATTTGGCAACGGCCCGTCCCGATGTAAAAACGTGGGGACTTAGTAGGTAAAAACAATGAGTTTAAGCAGAATTACCAAAGGAATTACTTCAGTGGCGCAAAGGTACGAAAACAAATGCAGATTCAGCAGGGAGGCCTTGCGGTGCAGAGTCCGGGCCACTTGGATAACGGTTCCTACCAACAGCAAGGAAACCACTCCGTTAGAAACCCAAAGCACGGTTTCGGGCAGGGTCTGATTTAGGCCCAGATACAGTACCATAACGACCGGCAGACATAGTCCGAGAAACAAAATGGTTCGGATAAATTCCCGGTACTGTACCAAAACCAATTCGCCTACATCAAAGATGTAGCCGAGCAGCTCCAAAAACAGGTACTTGCCTAAAATAAACCCCGCAATCAGAGCCGTATAGAGCAGCACCCGCGCTACCAGCGCCGACTCTGGCACGTCGAACAGGCGCCGCAGGATAACGATGTTTTGCACGTTGGTATGAATGGCCACCAGAAGCAGCGCAAACGAGAGCGAGAAAACTACTACCAATAGAATATTCAACCAGGTTACGGTGGGCTTCACTAGGAAATCCTGCTGAGCGGCCGAACGGCTCCACAAGCCTTCTAACTGGTAGATTCGGGCAAACCCAGGCTGATAGGTGGCTCTAATACCACCATACAGCAAGCCAACGAGCAACAGAAAACACAGGAACACGTTTTCGCCGGGGTGGCTACGGGCCAAGGGCTGGGCGAGGGTCGTGCGGACCGGCTTATTGGCCGCATTGGTGGTGGCTTTCAGTTGCGCATCGGTGAACGAGCTCAGATTGGGCGCTACCTGCGGATGCCACACACAAAGCAGATGCACACCAGGCACTGCTTTGCTTGGCAGCAGCCGAGCCAGATCCAGTGTGTAGGTAGCCGTGGCCGCTGCCGTGAATACTAAACGGTTGTCAAGAAAGAGGCTTTGCCCCTCACGCGCAGCGAAACTAATTAGAAAGGGCCGGGCCGGGTTGAGAGCCAACCATTGATAATAGGCGTGCGTGGGCGCATGATAGTCGGGCAGGTAGAGCACCAGCCGGTTCCGGGTCCCATCATGGATAAGCCAGTCGGGTGAGAGGCCACTATGCGGAGCAGGCGGCAACGGACGGTACTCAGCGGCCAATGCAGAATAACTGGTTGCCACGGCCAGCAAGCACAGCAGCAGATAGCGCCGCAGGTGGGTGATGAAGAGGCAACTGAAAATCTGACTCATGCCTATACGTAACCTTGAACCCAACTTCAGGATGCTACCCGCTGTTGCTCAGTAGCACTACGGCTACGGTACACGCCTAAAAACACGCTTAGTAGCAACGAAAAAACAACCAATCCGCCAATAAGTAGCGTGTTACCCACTTCGGCGAAGTTGATGACGCAGATACTCACGATGATATTGAGCGCACCAAGTAATAGCACCGTGCCGATTTGTTGGAACCCCATGGCTAGAACACGGTGGTGAAAATGGTTTTTATCGGGCGAGAAAGGCGAACGGCCAGCCAACATGCGCAGGATAAATACTCGGAGCGTATCAAAAAGAGGTACGAACAGAATACCCGCTGCTACCGAGGGAGCCGAGGAGCCAAATGGCTGCCCAACTTTCAGCCCCATTTCTACGAACTGAATAGTAAGAACCGACACGATGAAACCACAAACCAAGGACCCCGTGTCGCCCATGAAGATGCTGGCCCGATGGAAATTGTAGCGCAGAAATCCAATAATACCACCAATCAGGCACACCGACACAAATACGTAGTTGCTGTAGTTGGGCCCGCCATAACGCACAAAGTAGTAGCCAAACGTGCTGGCAATGATGATAACAATGCTACCTGCTAAGCCGTCGAGGCCGTCGATGAGGTTGATGGCGTTGGTGATGCCCACAATTACCACGAAGGTGAAGGCGTAGCTGATGCCCACTGGCAATTCGTGCACGCCCAAAATGCCTTGGAAGCTGGTTAGGCGTACATCAGCCATGATCATAACAATACCAGTAGCCAGCAATTGGCCCACAAACTTCTTGGTTACTGAAATGGTCACCAAATCATCTTTCAGACCAACAAAGAACAACACAATGCAGCCGGCGAGGAGTTGTTGAATACCGTTGTCGAGGTCGGCGAAGATGGTAAGGGCCGACATGAAGCCCGCGAAAATGGCCACTCCTCCCAGCCGCGGCGTCAGTGACTCATGCACGGTGCGCACGTTGGGCGTATCGAGCATGTTTTTCAGGTGCGCAATGTAGATGATGGATGGCACCGCGAACAGTGCCACCAAAAACGCCCAGAGAAAGGACAAGCTCAATTGTATTCCGAGAGTACTCATTACGCAACTTAAATAAAAACTGTAGCTGATCCTTAATGCCTCCTAATGGGTACAACTAGGTGTTATCCATGCAGTACACCTTCGCGGCCAAGCAAAGCAATAGGCGTCAGATTGGCCGGCACAATAGAATCGGGCACGAAGATGAATTTCTTATCGAAAATCTGCGTGTCGCGGTAGTAGCTCACCCAGTACTGGTTATTGAGATGGAACAGGTCTGGGTCGATGGGCTCAATGGGAACGGCGGTGTGCGGTTCTATCTCCGTAAAAACGTGCCGAAGTGTGGAGGTGCGCACAGTTTCCCCCTCGGAGGTGATGCCGTAGCCGTTGGAGTTAACAATTACATTAAGGAGCGGGTACGCGTTGTGGTTCAGCAGATACACCTGCCAGCCAGCTTTTCCTTCTTCGGTAACCGCTGCTTCATCGGGCACAATAGCCACTGAAACGCCTTCTACCGGATCAAAATTGATATCCTCTTTCATAGACCAATGGGCTCCTTAAGTTAATCCTGTTCAGAGATGCACTCCTATTATATAGTAGGTAGCTGATACCTATAACAGGATAGCATCGAACAGCCGCGCAATATGCACCAGCAGGCGGTCCTGCACTTCTGCTAATGGCACCGGGCGGCCGAGTTCAGCCTGCAACGAAGTCACGGCTTTGTCGGGGATGCCGCACGGCACAATGTGGTTGAAGTACGTGAGGTCGGTGTTGATGTTGAAGGCAAAGCCGTGCATCGTTACCCAACGGCTGCACTTGACGCCCAAGGCGCAAATCTTGCGCGGATTGGCAGCACCTTCCTCAAAATCCAGCCAAACCCCGGTGAGACCGGCAATCCGGCCAGCACGCAGACCATAATCGGCGAGTGTGCTGATTACGGCTTCTTCCAATAGCCGCAGGTAACGGTGAATGTCGGTGAAGAAGTTATCAAGGTCGAGAATAGGGTAGCCGACCAGTTGGCCGGGGCCGTGGTAGGTGATGTCGCCGCCCCGGTTGATGCGGTGGAAAGTAGCGCCGTGGTCGGTCAGGCCCGTTTCGGTGAGAAGCAAGTGCTCCGGCTTGCCACTTTTGCCGAGGGTATATACATGTGGATGCTCGCAGAGCAAGAGGTAATTAGGTGTAACCTCTAAGGCCTGGCCTGCTTCAGCGGCTTGCCGGTTGCGGGTTTTGTAGGCCAGCGTATCAGCCAGCAGTTGTTCCTGATAGGCCCAGGCGGCTTCGTAGGGCATCATTCCCAACCGCTCCACCCGGATAACCCGGTTCTGGCCAGCGGCAATTGCTGCTACCGAATCGGGAAGGGCTACTGGCACTAACTCCGTATACTGACTGTCCATGGCAACTAACTAAAGCGAAAACACAGCCACCCATTGGCACCTATGCTATATCCAACCAACTCCTTCAATCCATCCGATAAGTAAACAGCAAGGCTGACGAGCAGAAGATAGCGCGAAGTAACTACCATATAGTACCCTGTCGCCGGTAGTCGTTCTTGCTGCCGCTTGGCCCGGAAAACGCGCAAAGTTACTAGATTAAGCACCAAACTCAACCTGAACCCTTGCGGCTGGGGCCTGATCAGCACCTTCTTGCCGAAGGTTTCGCCTTACTTATCTTATGCCTTCTACAGCGCACGAACTTGGGCACGCCGGGGAAACCGCCGCGGCAGCTTTTATGGTGGCGCTTGGCTTTGAGGTACTGTACACCGGCTACCGGCACAAGCGGGCCGAAGTAGATTTAGTGGTGCGGCGAGGCCAGGAGCTGCTGGTGTTCGTGGAGGTGAAAGCCCGCTCCTCCAGCCAATTCGGTTACCCCGAAACCTTCGTGACGGAACGGAAGAAACAACTTTTCCGGCTGGCCGCCGAGCACTTACAGGAACAACTCAACTGGCTTGGCGACATCCGCTTTGATATCCTGGCTGTAACCCCGGCAGCTGGTGGCCTGCGGGTAGAGCACTTCGAGGATGCGTTTTACTGAATAGCTAATTGTTGGCGAATTGCTTGTTAAACCTCCGACAGCCAACTCGCCGACGATTATCAGCCGCTAATTCCGTCGGGTATTGGTGTTGCCGGGTCGGTCGGTTACGGCATCGCGCTTATCGAACTTGTCCTTCTCGTACACCAATACGCCGTTGCGGTTGTATTCCTTAATAAGGACCGGCTCAGCCACCTCAGGGTCAAAGCCCGATTCGCCGTACTCGTACACATAATGACGGCGGTCCTTTGTGTTGCGGAACCCCCAATAGTTGGTCCACTCTCCTATTCGCTTGCCGTTCTCAAAGGCACCATCCCATTCGCGCTTACCAAACTCATTGAAGCGCACATAGTCGCCTTCCAACTTACCGTTCACGTAGGGCACCACTTCCTTCACCTGCTTCTGGCCGGCGTCGTAGTAGGTTACGTTGGCGTCGCGGGGGAAACCCATTTCGTAGTGAATCTTGCTGACCAGCACGTTGTCCTTGGTGGTTTTCTCCCAGCGCAGGTGCTTGGTACCCATGGCAAAGAAGCCGGTTTCAATGACCTTACCGCCTTGTAGCTTCTTGTACGGACCGTGCAGCACTTTATCAGTGGCCGGATTCAGTTCACCATTGGCCCGGAAGATTTTCCGTTTGCGGGGGTTGAAGTAGTACACGGCCGTTGAGTAGGCATTGGGCTCCTTGAAGGTTTTGAGGCAGTAAAACACTTCCAGTATTTGGTTCTTGCCCTTTGCGCCCGACTTTGTGTAGGCTTTCTTGATTCGCTCACCCAGAAAAATGTTCTTCTTTTTCTTGGGCTTACGTTGCTCGGCTTTTTCTTTGTCTTTGGCGGCTTTCTCCTGCTCTTTGGTAAGCGCGATTTTCTTGGGCACCAACGACGGCGTTTTGGTGGTGTCGTTGGAGTTGGTGAGCGTATCGGCCAGGGCCAAGGCTGGCGGCTCGATACGGCTATTGAACGACACCGTTTTTTTGGAGCAAGCTCCCAGGCTGCTCACCAGCAGCAATACTATGTAGAGATGGAACGGGCGCATTAGCAATACAAGCAGTTTTCGCAGCATCAAACGTAAAGATATAGGGATTTGGTGTCCAACCAGCTATGTTGCCAGCGCAGACGGAATCCATCATCAATCTAGCAATTGCTTACTTTCTCGCCACTGAGGACGGCAGGACGCCAAAAACAAAACCCCAACGACAACAGCCGCTGGGGTTTTGTACTGCTTTGTACTCTTTAAACTCTTAAGAACTACTCAGCCGCCAATAAATCGGCGCTACGCTTCACAAACGCGGTTAGCGCCTCGCCTTTTAGCATGTTCTGCGCGAGCAAAGCCAAGTCGAATGCCTGGCGTGCCAGCTTTTGGCCAGCGTCGCCTTCAGCCTTCAGCACGCGCTGCGCAATAGGGTGGTTGGCATTCACGCTCACCGTGTAGCTGTCGGGCAGGCTACCGAACATTTGCATGCCGCCGCCGCCGCCGGTGCGCTGCATATCCTTCATGCGGCGCATAAACTCGGGCACCGTGATGATAACGGGCGCATCCTGGGGCGAGAGGGCCTCTACTTGCACGTGCATCTGCTCGTTGCTGATGGCCGACTTGAACAGGTCTTGCAGCTTGGTTTTGTCGTCGTCGCTCAGGACGCTTTCGGTTTGCTCGTCTTTCTCAATAAGCTTGCCCACCGTGTCGGCATCCACGCGCTTGAATGAGGTTTTCTCCAGCTTCTGCTCCAACTGGCCGATGAAGTGTGGGTCCAGCACGGCGTCCAGTTTCAGCACATCGTAGCCCCGGTCCAGCGCGGCCTGCACGAAACCGTGCTGCGCTTCGGCATCAGTGGTGTAGAGCACCACGGTATGCTCGTTCTTGTCTTTCTGGTTGGCCTGCACGAACTCCTGGTACTCAGGCAGCGTGAAGTACTTGCCGGCTACGTTCTGCACCAAGGCAAAATCCTTGGCCTTCTCGTAGAACTTCTCGTCGGAGAGCATGCCATATTTCACAAACAAGCCAATGTCCGACCACTTCTCCTCGAAGCCCGTGCGGTCTTTGCGGTACAGCTCGGCCAGCTTGTCGGCTACCTTCTTGGTGATGTAGCTGTTGATTTTGCGGACGTTGCTATCAGCTTGCAGGAAGCTGCGCGACACGTTCAGCGGAATATCAGGCGAGTCGATAACGCCGTGCAGCAACATCAGGAACTCAGGCACCACGTCCTTCACCTCGTCGGTGATGAACACTTGGCGCGAGTAGAGCTGGATTTTGTTGCGCTGGAACTGCAACTCGTCCTTCACCTTCGGGAAGTACAGAATGCCCGTCAGATTGAAGGGATAATCAACGTTGAGGTGAATCCAGAACAGGGGCGCCTCCGAAAACGGATACAGCTCCTGATAGAACTTCACATAGTCTTCGTCGGTGAGGTCGGCGGGCTGCTTGGTCCAGATGGGGGCCGTCTGGTTGATAACCTCGCCTTCAAACTCAATTTCAACGGGCAGGAACTTGCAGTATTTAGTCAGGATGCCTTTCAGACGCGCTTCCTCCAAGAACTCGTCGGAGTCTTCGGCTACGTGCAGTACTACGTCGGTGCCGCGCTCGGCTTTGGCGTGCTCACCAGTTGGCTCGTCGAGGGTGAATTCGGTGCTACCGTCGCAAATCCAGTGAGCGGTCAGGGTGTCGTCTTTGTACGACTTCGACCAGATTTCCACTTCTTTGGCCACCATGAAGGCTGAGTAGAAACCCAAGCCGAACTGCCCGATAATCTGGTCTTTGGCAGCGGCGTCTTTGTCTTTGTACTTCTCCACAAACTCGGTGGCGCCGGAGAAGGCAATCTGGTTGATGTACTTTTTGATTTCCTCGGCCGTCATGCCCAGGCCGCGGTCGGAAATCGTGATTTTGCGTGCCTCCTTATCCACGGTCACGCGCACTTTCAGCTCGCCCAGTTCGCCTTTGAACTCGCCCAGTTGGCCCAGGCTCTTGAGTTTTTGGGTGGCGTCTACGGCATTGCTGACCAGTTCCCGCAGGAAAATCTCGTGGTCGGAATACAGAAACTTCTTGATGATGGGGAAAATATTCTCGGTGTGAATCGAGATACTGCCTTTCTCTTGCATGGCACGTGGGCTGTGAGGTGTAGAAACTAATATCCGGACGATATGCCAGCTTCTGCTAGGAAGCGGCTTCGGTTGCCGCCCGTTTCAAAACCTATTCCAGCCTGTGTACGCTGTCAAAGTGACACCCAAGCATTTTGCTCACCCAAGTTCGGCGCTCCTTGTGGGCAGACGCTGGTGGGCGAAGCCATGCAGCTGCCAGCCAGACTTATCTGCAATGCGTTACTCGCGTCTGCCACTGCCCTACGTGCGCCTCCTGCCATTCTTGCTCCAGGTCCAGCATAAGTTTAGCCGATCCTGTCAGCCAATCCAGCCCGGTGGTGGTATCGGCAAAGAATTGCATATTGGCGTTGAAGTACTGCCGCCCGTCCTGAAGCACGTTTTCAATAACCAACTGGTTGTGCAGGTTGCCGGGCAGCACCACGGCCAGATGCCGCAATGATAAATTTTGGGCACAAGGCAGCCACATGTCACTTAGCCATTCCTGCTCATCAATGCCCAGTGGCGGCATGTGCGCCAAGTCAATCAGCCACCGGTTAGGCATGTGCTGCGACGCAAAAACCAGCATCTTGCTGAACGCTACCTGAAAGCGAGTTAACGACATAGGCCCGTGCCACTCCCAGCGCATCAGGCGGAGTTTAGGATAAAATTGCAGACACAGAGAATCCAGGTAATGAATCATGAGCAGCTTAGGCAGCCTTTGTCGGCCATCCTAAGTGCTACAAAAGTATAGGGGAGCTATATCTATAATTGTACTTTTTCGCTCACATTGAACTTTAAAGCGACGAAACGCCTGATTACAGCGCCGAGCTTTTACGCCGCTTTCAGCAGCTTGAAGCTACCCGTAACGGTGCCCAAGACTTTCCTTGAATCCACTTCTTTCTTAAGTCCAAGCTCAGCAGTACCGCTTACCAAACTGGAGCGAAAAACAGTGGCTGGCTGCCGATACCCAAAGCGGTTGGGCCGGTAGCAGAAAGAAACGGTGGCAGCGCCGCGTTTCACACAAATAGCTCTTCGGAGTTGCGAGATGAGCGGCTGGGCACCGGCCGTAGAGCAGTGGCTAATTGGCGAAGCAGACGAGCAGCGAATAGTTTCATGACGCAGTACGAGTGGGGTTCTGAATAATGCCTCAAAGGTCGGTGAAGCTTGTTGCCAGCACATTGCCAACGAGTTACGCTTGTATTAAGCCTGCGCCAACCCTCTGATAGTTTTTACGGGAAACTGAATCAAGTTTCGATTTCCCGTGTACCTTTGCCCCTCTTCGACACATTGTTGCATATGCAAACTCTTCGGTCCCGGCTGGCTTTGGTGCTGCTGCTCTGCTTTACGCGGGTGCTGCTACCGGAGGCGTGGATCCTGAATTTGCACGCGCACCAGCACACCACCGAGGAGCCGACGCAGGCACCGGGCGCGCTGAAGGGCAAGACCATCCTGAGTGCCAAGCACCAGCATTGCGACGTCGACCATTTTTATGATGTGCCGTTCCAGCCGGCCTCGCCGGTGGAGCTGCCGGTGCTATTTGCGGTGTACGTGCCCACCTGCTCCGAGCCGGTGGCCTCGGTGTGGCTGGCCGCTACGCACGCCACGGCCGACCTGCGCGGCCCGCCCTACCGAAGCTAAGCCTGTAGGCTGCCAGTAGAGCGGCGGCGCGTTTCCCTTGGGGAAGCTATGCGCTGCCAGAATTCCGCTTTTCGCGTGAAGTACCCCTGCCTTTGGGCTAGTGGGTGGCTACGGCAGCCGGTTTAGTTTTCACCGGCTTTCCCTCCTTTTATGTCTTTCCGATTTCCGGGCGCACCGGGAGCGGGACGGCCAGGCTTGTGGCTGCTACTCTTGCTAACGCTGAGTACGGTCCGCCTCGGCTGGGCCCAAGCTCCAACCGCGTGTGCCCTATCGCTGAGCGGGCGCGTCGCCGACCATGAGTCGCGGGCGGACCTGCCGGGGGCGACGGTAGTGGTGCTGGAAACCCAGCAAGCCACCGAAACCGATGCGGCTGGCAACTTCCATTTTCATTTGTGCGCGGGGCTTTACCACGTGCGGGTTTCGTTTTTGGGCTACCAGTCCGAAACGGCGGAGCTGCGCCTGGAACGGGCCGTGGTGCGCAATTTCCAGCTGCATCCCGATGCCGTGGCACTACGCGGCGCCACCGTACGCGGTGAGCGGGTGCTGGCTCCTACTCAACCCACGGCCACGCTGAGCGGCCAGGCTTTGCAGCAAACGCGGGGCCAGGCGCTGGGTGAAGCGTTGCAGAAGATTTCGGGCGTGACGGTTATTCAAACTGGGCCCAGCATCTTCAAGCCAATGATTCATGGGCTGCACTCCAACCGCCTCACCATTCTGAATAACGGTGTGCGGCAGGAAGGGCAACAGTGGGGCCAGGAGCACGGCCCGGAAATCGACCCGTTTATCGCCTCACGTCTGACGGTGGTGAAGGGTGCGGCCAGTGTGCGCTACGGCTCCGATGCCATTGGCGGCGTGGTGCTGGTGGAGCCCAAACCCCTCCGCGACTCGGCAGGCACCGGGGGCGAGTTGAACTTGGTGGGCATGAGCAACAACGGCTTGGGCGCGGCCTCGGGCACGGTGGAAGGCAATGTGCGCCGCCTGCCGGCGCTGAGCTGGCGGGTGCAGGGCACGGCCAAACGGGCCGGCACCTTCCGGGCGCCGGGGTACTACCTTAAGAACTCCGGCTTTCAAGAATACGACTTTTCGGCGGCGGCTGGCTGGCGCAAGGAAACCTACGGCTTGGAGGTTTTCTACAGCCAGTTCAACACCAAAATCGGGATTCTACCAGCCGCGCACGTAGGCAGTCCTACCGATTTGCAGCTAGCCATTGCCCGCGACCAACCGCTGAAAACCTCGGGCTTTAGCTACGACGTGGAGCGGGCGTATCAGCAGGTGCGGCACGATGTGGCCAAGCTCACAGGCTTCGTGGAAACTGGTAGCGCGGGCCGCCTCACGGCCACCGTGGCCCAGCAAACCGACTTCCGCGACGAGTACGACAAGTTCCGGCCGCGCAACGACAATCTGGCCAGCCTTAACAAACCGGAACTCAGCTACACCAACCGTACCAGCACCGCCGAGCTGCTGTGGGAACACCGCCGCCGGCACAACCTGACCGGCAGCGTTGGGGTGGCGGGCACCTACCAGTTCAACCGCTACGCCAACGGCAGCCGGCAGTTTATTCCGTTCTACACCAACACGGCGGTGGGAGCTTTCTGGCTGGAAAAATGGCAGCGCAACAAGTGGCTGCTGGAAGCCGGCCTGCGCCTCGACCACCGCAACTTGCAAGTAAAGCGCGGCGACCGGGACAGCTCTGGCGTCTACTTCGTGGACCGCCGCCAGTTCCAGTACACGACGCCGGCCGCCTCGCTGGGTGCCACCTTCGACCCCACCACACACCTGACGCTTAATCTGGCAACGGGCCTGACGCGCCGCGCGCCGGCCGCCAACGAACGGTTCAGCGACGGGGTGCACAATGCGCAGTACGAGCTGGGCTACGACCTGGTGCCAGGCAATGGGCCCCTGGTACCGGAAACCGCCCTCAACGTGGGTTTGACGGCTACCTGGCACGACAACCCGCGCCTGAACGGCGAAATAACCGTGTACCAAACGCGCATCACCGACTTCATCTATCAGGTGCCGATTCTGCCGGCGGTGGTAACGATTCGGGGGGCATTGATTAGCTGGCAGTATCAGCAAACCGATGCCACGTTTCGGGGCGTGGACGTAGCGGGCACCTATCAGTTGGCTCCGCGCTGGCTACTGGGTGCCAAGGGCTCGATCGTTCGGGCCCGTGATACGCGCCAGGACCAATGGCAGATTTTCATGCCCGCCGACCGGGCGGAGGTCTCATTGCGCTACGATTTCAGCAACCAGCCAGCCACGCATTTCCGCCAGTCATACGTGCAGTTGGGCGGCTACGCGGTGGCCCGCCAAACCCGCGTGCCCGATAACTACGCCGAGCGGGACTACAAGCTCCCCCCCGCTGGCTATGCGCTGCTGGGGCTGGAAGCTGGCACCACCATTCACTGGGGCCGCCTACCGCTTGACATCAGCGTGGCGGGCTCCAATCTACTCAACACCCGCTACCGCGACTACCTGAACCGCTACCGCTATTTCACCGACGAAATGGGCCGTAATGTGACGCTACGTGTACGGGTGCCGCTGGAGTTGAGCCGCGCTAGCAGCAGTGGCACCTGATTGCCCTTCCCTGACATCAACTTTTAATTTTTCCTCACTATGTACAGCTTCAACAAAAAATCTATTTCCCGAATAGCTATGCTGGCTTTGCTGGCCGCCGCTCCCTTGTTCAGCGCCTGCAACAACGATGACGACGACCCCACGCCCGACGACGACAACGAGCAAATCACGACGCTAACGTACACCCTCACGCCCGCTGGCGGCGGCACGCCCGTCTCGGCAACCTACCGCGACTTGGATGGCGACGGGGGAGCGGCTCCAGTTATTGGCTCGTTGACGCTGGCGGCCAACACCACCTACACTGGTGTACTGACGCTGCTCGACGAGACGAAAATCCCAGTGGTAAACACCTCGGTCGAAATTCTGGAAGAAGCCGATGAGCACCTGTTCTGGTTCGAGTCAACGCCCGCCAACCTAGTGACCGTAACGCGCACCGACAGAGACAAGAACAACCTGCAAATCGGGCTGCAAACCAGCCTCGTAACCACGGCGGCCGCCACCGGTGAGCTCAAAATCACGCTGCGCCACCAGCCCGGCACCAAGAACGGCACCTTCGCCCCCGGCGACACCGACGTGGAAGTGAAATTCAACACTACGGTTCGATAGAAGGGCAAGAGTATAGGAAGGTGAGAGGGTATGGGTGAAAAGGCAAGGAAGCAGGATAGAGGTTTTTGTGCGCTCATGTCAGTGCCTCTCACCTTATAGCCTACTTCCCTCCTACCCTCATCACCTCTCACCTTCCTACCCCAATCATAGCGGGGCTGGCTGCAAACGGCTTCGCGCTTTTTTCTCCTGGTTTGGTTTTGGAGATATACAGGGAAAGCTCCGGCCGGTTGGTCGGAGCCTTCTTGCTTTATAATGAGGCGGTGCATCCAAACTCCTCATTTCCCGTTCATTTCACCCTCCTTACTTCGCACTATGTTTCGTTCTCTACTCTTTTCTGCCGGTTTGCTGCTAGAAGCCGGGAGTGTTTTGGCCCAAGCAACGCTCGCCACCCGCCCTACGCGCACCACGTCAGTAGCCGTACCCACCACCGGGCGCGTTACGGATGCCGGCACCGGCGAAGCACTACCAGGTGCCACCATCTACTTCCCCGACCTGAAACAGGCCACCGCCACCGCCGCCGATGGCAGCTTCCAGTTTGCCGCCTTGCCCCGCGGCCGGTTCCTGATGCAGGTGCGTTTTGTAGGCTACACCACCGTAGTGCGCACCGTGGATACCGGCACCGGGCAGCCTCTAGCCGTGACCCTGACACCCGCCGCCACCGAAATTGGGCAAGTGGTGGTAACGGGCGTGTCGGCTAGCACGGAAATGCGCCGCTCGCCGGTGCCCACCAGCGTGGTGGACCAAACCCGGCTGCGCCAAACGGCCGCTACCAACGCCGTAGACGCCATTGCCCACGTCCCTGGCCTCAGCCAGATTACCACGGGAGCAGCCATCAGCAAGCCTATTATTCGGGGCCTGGGCTCTAATCGGCTGGTTACGCTCAACAACGGCGCCAAGCAGGAAGGTCAGCAGTGGGGCGACGAGCACGGCATCGAAATCGATGAGTACGGCATTGATAGAGTAGAGATTATCAAGGGGCCGGGCAGCTTACTGTATGGGTCCGATGGGCTGGCGGGTGTCATCAACTTCCTACCACCCGAGCCCGTGGACGAAGGCCGGGTTCTGGGCTCGGTGGCGGCCAACTACCAAACCAACAACTACCTACAAGGCTACTCGCTGATGAACGCCGGCAATCTGAACGGGCTGAACTGGCTGGTGCGCGGCTCGGGCAAGCTGGCCGGTAACTACCGCAACAGCTACGACGGCCGCGTGTACAACTCGGGGTTCCGGGAACTGGACGGCAGCGGCTACGTGGGCGTCAATAAAAGCTGGGGCTACTCGCACCTCACGTTCAATTCGTTCAACCAGGAACTCGGCTTGGTGGAAGGCGACCGGGATTCGGTGTCGGGGCGGTTCTTGAAGTCGGTGGTTATTGGCGGCGACCCGGATAACGTGGAGGGTGTGCCCGTGACGGATGCCGATTTGCGCGGCTACGGCCTGGACGTGCCACGCCAGCAAATCAACCACTTGCGCATCGGCACCGACAACAGCTTTATCCTGGGGGAAAGCCGCCTGACCCTGAACGTGGGCTGGCAGCAGAACCTGCGGCGCGAGTTCGGCAACCCAGCCGATGCCGCAGAAAACTCGCTGTTCTTTCAGCTGCGCACCGTGGATTACGCGGCGCGGTATTTCCTACCCGAAATGAATGGCTGGCAAACCACATTCGGCGTGAGCGGTATGCGCCAGGAAAACCAGAACAAGGGCATTGAGTTCCTGATTCCGGCTTACCAGCTTACCGATGGCGGCGTGTTTGGTGTCACCAAGAAAACCTTCGGCAAGCTCGACCTGAGCGGGGGCCTGCGCTACGATTTGCGCCGCATCACCGCCGACCAGCTCTTCCTCGACGAGCAAGAACAGCCAGCGGCCAGCGGCGAAGAGAAGTTTCCGGGCTTCCAGAGCACTTTCCGCAACGTGAGCGGCAGCCTGGGCGGCGCCTACAGTCTGACTGATAAGCTGATATTGAAAGCCAACGTGGCGCGCGGCTTTCGGGCGCCCAATATTGCTGAGCTGGGTTCCAACGGCCAACACGAGGGCACAATTCGCTATGAAATTGGGGAGCCCAATTTGAAGGCTGAAACCAGCTTGCAGGTGGATGGCGGTCTGAGCTACACCTCCGACCACGTGGGCCTAAGCATCGACGCGTTCCGCAACGGTATTAGCAACTACATCTTCCCCGCCAAGCTGCTCGATGCCAGCGGCACCGCCGACTCCGTGGCCACCACCGGCGACCCGGTATTCCGGTACGGCCAAGGCAACGCCCGCCTCGCCGGTGGCGAAATAACGCTCGACCTTCACCCCCACCCGCTCGACTGGCTGCACTTCGAAAACTCGTTTTCGATGGTGCGCGCCATTCAGTTCGACCAGCCCGAGGGCCAGAAGTACCTGCCCTTCATTCCCGCCGACCGGCTCCAATCAGAGTTGCGGGTGAACTTCCGCAAGGTGGGCACCACGCGGCTGCACAACCTATACGCCCGCGGCGGCGTGGAACACACCTTCGCACAAAACCGCATCTTCTCCGCCTTCGAAACCGAAACCCGCACGCCGGGCTATACGCTGGTGAACTTGGGGCTGGGGTCTGATGTGACGGACAGCCACGACAAGACATTATTTTCGGTATATCTGACGGCCAATAACCTGTTCGATGTAGGCTACCAGAGCCACCTGAGCCGCCTGAAGTACGCGGCCTACAACCCCAGCAACGGCCGCACTGGTGTATTCAACCAGGGCCGCAACGTGAGCGTGCGGGTGGTGGTACCGCTGAGCTTTATGTAGGATTGAAGAGCGAGGAACAAGAGTCAGCGTGTAAAGGCTGCGCACTACCTTACGGTTACCATTGTTAGGCAGTAACCCGACGTATACACCGTAGCAGAGTTGGCAGGCGGCTTATATCCATCTGACTGTTGCCACTTCCTCGTTTTAATTCCTCCTTGAAAATATGGCCCACGACCACCACGGACACGACCACGCGCATCACCACGGCCCGCCTGCCGATGGCAACTTCACCCAGGCTTTCAAGTGGGGCATCATCCTGAACCTGCTGTTTGTGGCGGGCGAAACGGCGGGCGGTTTGTGGGCCAACTCGGCGGCGCTGCTTTCCGATGCCGGCCATAACCTGAGCGACGTGCTGAGTCTGGCGCTGGCTTGGGGGGCTGCTTTGCTGGCGAAGCGCCGCGCCACCGAGCGGTTCACCTACGGCTACAAGGGCGCTACCATTCAGGCAGCGTTGCTGAACGCAGCGTTGCTGTACCTGGCGCTGGGCTTTATTTTGTGGGAAACCATCGACCACCTGCGCCACCCTACGCCCGTTAATGGCCCGGTGGTGATGGCGCTGGCCGGGTTGGGCATCCTGATTAATGGCTTCACAGCCTGGCTGTTCAGCAGCGGGCAGAAAGGCGACGTGAACGTGCGCGGTGCGTATTTGCACATGCTCACCGACATGCTGGTTTCGGTGGGCGTGGTAATTGGCGGTGCACTGGTGTACTTCACTGGGTGGCAGTGGTTGGACCCCGCCATCAGCTTCGTGATTCTGGCGGTGGTAGGCTACAGCTCGTGGGGCTTGTTGCGCGAAACGGTGCAGCTGGGCCTGCAAGCCGCTCCCGAAAGCATTGATATGGCGGCTGTACGGGCGTTTCTGCTGGCGCGGCCCGGTGTGGTAAGCGTCCACGATTTGCATGTGTGGCCCCTCAGCACCCAGGATACCGCCCTTACCGCCCACCTAGTCCGGCCGGGCGGCACCGACAACAACCACTTTCTGGGCGCCTTGCAGCACGATTTGGTGCACGAGTTCAACATCAGCCATTGCACCGTTCAGCTCGAAGACGTAACCCCCGCCATGGGTGCCCACGGCTGCTGCGACGAGGCAGCCAGCCATGCGCAACCTGCCGGGAAATTTGCGTAATCTGCATCGAACATTTCTTTGCGCCCTAGTATGCCGTCTGCTCCCCTTGCTCCACCCACCACTCCTCCCACCAAGCTATTTTCGGCCATTGTTATTGTGGCTGCCCTGGGGTATTTCGTTGACATCTACGACCTGATTCTGTTCAGCATTGTGCGGGTCAGGAGCCTGAACGAGCTGGGCATCACGGCCAAAGACGCCGTTACCAGCCAAGGCATCTTCTTGATTAACATGCAGATGGGCGGCATGCTGCTCGGGGGAATTTTGTGGGGCATCTTGGGCGACAAGCGGGGGCGGCTGTCGGTGTTGTTCGGCTCGATTCTGCTGTATTCGCTGGCTAACATTGCCAACGGTTTCGTGCAAACCCTCGACCAATATGCTTGGCTGCGCCTGATAGCCGGTGTAGGGCTGGCCGGCGAACTGGGGGCGGGCATCACGCTGGTAGCCGAAACGCTGCCCAAGGAAAAACGCGGCTACGGCACCATGATAGTAGCTACCGTGGGCGTAAGTGGGGCCATGCTGGCGTATTGGGTGGGCGAAGGCTCCGGCTGGGGTTGGCGCAACGCCTACTTTATTGGGGGCGGGCTGGGCTTAGCGCTGCTGGTGCTGCGCGTGAGCGTGTATGAGTCGGGCATGTTCCAGCAGACCAAGGAAAGCGGGGTAGCGCGCGGTAACTTCCTGAGCTTGTTTACCAATAGCGCCCGGCTGGGCCGCTACCTCAAGTGCCTGCTTATTGGGGTACCGCTCTGGTTTGTAGTCGGCATCCTGATTACGCTGGCCCCCGAGTTTGGCGCCGAGTTGGGCATCACCGGGCCGGTTTCGGCGGGGTTGGGCGTGTTCTGGTGCTACTTCGGGCTGGTATTCGGCGACTTTGCTAGTGGCACTATCAGCCAATTGATGCGCAGCCGCAACCGGGCGTTGCAGCTGTTTCTGGTGCTGTGTTCGGTACTGGTAGCGGTGTATCTGTATGGCATCCGGGGCGCTTCGCCGAGCACGTTTTACGCCGTTTGCTTTGTGCTGGGCCTCACGGTGGGCTTCTGGGCGTTGTTCGTAACGGTGGCAGCCGAGCAGTTTGGCACCAACCTGCGGGCTACGGTGGCTACTACCGCGCCTAACTTTGCGCGGGGTTCGGTGGTGCTGCTCACCTTCCTGTTTCAGCTGTTCAAAGCTCCGCTGGGCCTGATTGGTAGCGCCACGGTGCTGGCTGTGGTATCCTTGCTGATGGCCTTCTGGGCAGTTAGCTCCTTACCGGAGAGCTACGGCAAAGAACTGGACTATGTTGAGGAATAACATAGTAAAATCAACTTAGATCAGAGCAAGCCGTATCAGGATAAACTCAACTCTAAGTAGTGTCATGAAAAAGATCCTTGCCCTTTTGGCTTTTGCAGTTGGTATCGTGAGCAGCCATGCCAGCTTGGCGCAAACTACCACCACCGACTCCACTCAAATCCGGCTGCAAATGCAGCAG
Organism: Hymenobacter norwichensis DSM 15439; assembly: GCF_000420705.1. Taxonomy (GTDB): domain Bacteria; phylum Bacteroidota; class Bacteroidia; order Cytophagales; family Hymenobacteraceae; genus Hymenobacter; species Hymenobacter norwichensis. Next base: position 353,566 of record NZ_ATVL01000010.1, on the reverse strand, counting down.
CAGCGCGCCGCCGATGCCAAAGCGGCCCTAGAAGCCCAGAAGCAGCAAACTTCTTCTTCGCGCAGCAATGTAAACCAGTCTGAAAATCAGCTCAAAGACCAGAAGAATGCCCTGCGTGAGCAGAAGCGGCAGATGAAAGAGCAGAAACTTGCTCTGAGCCGCGAAAAGGATGCCGCCAAGGAAGCCAAACGCCAAGAAAAAATGGCCAAGGAAACAGCTAACCTGGAAAAGCGTAAAGCCCGCGACGCCAAGAAAGCAGCTAAAGCTGCTATGTAGTAGCTTCGGCCCTATCCTATTTGAATTACAAAAACTCCGGCCTTATTGCCGGAGTTTTTTGTGCCCTCATCATTCTCTTTTACCCTTCTCGTTATGACGACTCGCCCAACCAAAAACAAGCCTATGGTGTACGTATGGCACCATTTCGTCCTGCTGCCTGCGCTGCTTATTCTAGCTATTTACAGCATCCGTCGGTACGCAGCGGTGTTTGGCGATGACTCTGAAGACTCGCGTCTGTGGTTTACGGTCATGGGACTGGCCGTAGTAGGCTTTGGGGTGCTTCTGATGCTGCGCCAGCACTACGCCCTCACGCTCCAAGACCGGATTATCCGGCTGGAAGTGCGCCAGCAATACTTTGAGGCTACCGGCCAGAGCTTCCGCCCCTTGGAAAGCCAGTTGCAGCTCAGCCAGATCCTGGCCCTGCGCTTCGCCGGCGACGCCGAACTGCCGGCCCTGGTGCAGGCTGCCATCAATGAGAAACTGTCATCCAAGGATATTCAGGCGCGCATTCAGGACTTCCATTTCGACTATATGCGGGTGTGATAATGGCTAATAGGGTCTTGAGGGCTTAGGAGCTTGGATTTTTTGGCCGACTTTTGCGTTACTCATTTCCCCAGGACCGTATTGCCGAATAGCATCGTTTGGCGGTCTATGCCCAATATCAGTCTGGGCTTATTTGAAAAGCCTCTAACATCCAACTCATGATTCTATACAACGTCACCACCAGCCTCGACCCGGAAATTGCGGAGCAGTGGGTGGATTACATGCGCGACACCCACATGCCTGAGGTAATGGCCACCGGCTTCTTCGTAAAAAGCCAGCTGTGCCGCTTGCTCAACGAGGAAGACGATGGCATCACCTACGCCGCTCAGTATTACTGCGTAAGCCTGGACCAGCTAGAAACCTACCAAGAAGTGGCCGCGCCAGCCCTCCGTCAGGAAATCGAGAAGCAATTTGGAGGCCGCTACGCCTCATTCCGCACCATGCTGGAAATAGTCAGCTAGCGGTGATTTAGTGAAATAGTAGAAGCCCGTCAGGCAGAGCGGAGCGAAGCATCTCGCGTGCTGATGAGGGAGTAGTAACCCAACATTAGCACGCGAGATGCTTTGCTCCGCTCTGCCTGACGGGCTTTTTTAATAACCCTTGCTGCATTTTCTGGCAGCCTTCTAGCGCACCACTTCCCCGCCGTAGGCTTGCAGTTGCTCGGCCGTGAGGTTGCCGTTCAGCCATTCGGGGTCGAGGTTGGCCCCTACCCTCTTATAGAAGCCAATGGCGGGCTCGTTCCAGTTAAGGACCTGCCATTTCATACGGTTGGCGCCGGTGTGCCGAGCCTCGGCCACTACGGCATCAAACAGGCGCTTGCCCACGCCCGTACCGCGTGTGGCCTCGGCTACTACCAGGTCTTCCAGGAACAGCATCCGGCCTTTCCAGGTGGAATAGGCGGTGTAGTAGAGCGCAATACCCACGATGCCGCCCGCTTCCTGCTCGGCCACGAAGAACTTGAAAATCGAGTCCGGTCCGAATCCGTCGCGCTGCATATCGGCCAGCGTGTTCGTTACTTCTTGCGGGGCGCGCTCATACTCGGCCAGCTCCTGAATCAGGGCCAGCACCTGGGGCAAATCGGCCTCACGGCCACGGCGGATAATAGTTGACATCGGGAAGGCAGGTAGAGTGGTTATCGAAATTCGAGTGGAACAGAAACAGAGAAGGAGCAACGGCGCGTGGCGGCCATTGCTCCTTCTGTAGTTTATCAGCTATGCAGCCAACTACATGACGGGCTGCATTTTCTTGATGTCTTCGGTGGCGTTGGGGGCCGTTATTTCGCGGGTAGCGGGGTTTTCAGGAGCAGCTTTGCCACCGGTTGTGTCGGGTGCGGCCGGAATGGGGGGCAGTGGCTTAGAGGCCATGTCCTCTTCCTTGGTATAATCGGGGTTGCTGCACGACGTGGCGGACAGCATCAGCGAAGCGGCCAACAGACCGAGCAGAAACGTTTTTTTCATGTGGAAACTAAAAGATGCAGACTAGTTACGCGCGTTGTGGCCGCGAAGATACGGGGTGAAGGGCTGATTGTCGATTGTTGCTTGTCGAATTGTTGCTTGGTGGCGGCTATAATCAACGATTATCAATCCACTGAACATCAACAATCAACCGCCACCAATTAATAAGCACCTTACTTCTTATACGGATTCAAGCCCATGTTCTGGTAGGCAAACGACCAGATATCGGCCCACTCCTGAATCTGAAGCTTGGTGCTTTTGCCGGCGCCGTGGCCGGCATTCACGTCCACCCGAATCAATTGGGGGCGCGGGCCAGTGTTGGCGGCTTGCAACGTGGCCGCGAACTTAAACGAGTGCGCGGGCACCACCCGGTCGTCGTGGTCGGCGGTGGTAATCATGGTGGCGGGGTACGCGGCCGGCTTCAAGTTGTGCAGCGGCGAGAACTTGTACAGGTTCTGAAACTGCGCGTAGTTATCAGAGGTGCCGTACTCGGGGGCCCAGTTCCAGCCGATGGTGAACTTCTGGTAGCGCAGCATATCCATTACGCCCACCGCCGGAAATGCTACGCCACACAGGTCGGGGCGCTGGGTCATGGTGGCGCCTACTAGCAGGCCACCGTTCGAGCCGCCCGCAATGGCTAGCCGCTCGGTGTTGGTGTAGCCCTGCACTTTCAGGTAATCAGCGGCGGCAATGAAGTCGTCGAATACGTTTTGCTTGTTGGGCGTCATGCCGGCTTTGTGCCAGCCTTCGCCGTACTCGCCGCCGCCCCGCAGGTTCGGAATGGCCAAGATGCCGCCGTTTTCCAGCCACAACATGCGCGCCACCGAGAAGGAAGGCGTGAGCGAAACGTTGAAGCCGCCGTAGGCATACAGGTACGTCGGGTTCTGGCCGTTGAGCTTCACCCCTTTCTTGTGGGTGATGAACATCGGAATCTTGGTGCCGTCCTTGCTGGCATAGAACACCTGTGTAGTCACGTAGTCCTCGGGCTTCACGTCCACTTTCGGAGCCCGGAACACGGTGCTGGTGTTGCTGGCGAGGTCGTATTTGTAGATGGTGGTTGGGTACGTAAACGAGGTGAAGGCGTAGTACACCGTTTTCGCGTCGCGCTTACCGCCGAAGCCGGCCGCCGTACCAATGGCGGGCAGCGCCACATCGTGCTTGAACTCGCCCTTTTCGGTATATACTTTAATTAGGCTGCTAGCGTCTTTCAAGTAGGACGCCACCAAGTAGCCGCCCACTTGGTCTACACCTTCCAGCTTCTGCTCGGTCTGGGGCAACACCTCTTTCCAGTTCGCCTCTTGGGGCTTTTTAGGGTCGATGAGCACGACGCGGTAGCGCGGCGCCTTGTAGTTAGTGAGCACCAGCAGCTGCCCGCCGATGTTGCCGACCACCGAGTTGTTGTGCTCGTAGCTGCTAATGAGCGGCGTGAAGCTGTCGGCTTGCTTGGGGTCGGTTAGGTCGCGCACCGAGAGGCGGTTGCCGTCGGCTTTTCCATCGGTGAGGTAGAGCACCAGAAACCGTTCGTCTTCGGTGGTGCCCACGGTGCGGAAACCGAGGGCCATCTTCTGGTCTTCGTACACCAGCCGGTCTTTGGTTTGCGCGTCGCCGAGCTTGTGGTAGTACACTTTGTGGTACTCGTTTTTGCCCGCCAAGCTGTTCTGGCCGGCTTTGGGGGCATCGTAGCGGCTATAAAAGAAACCGTCCTTGTACCAAGCCGCGCCGGATACTTTCACCCAGTTCAGCTCGTCGGAGATAGGCTTACGGGTTTTCAGATCCATCACCTTGTACTGCTGCCAATCGGAGCCGCCGCCGCTGGTGGCGTAAGCCATGTAGCGGTGGTCATTAGAGAAGAAGGTGCCCATCAGGGCCGTGGTGCCGTCGGTGGAGAACTTGTTAGGGTCGAGCAGCACGTCGGGCTGGCCTTCCTGCCCATTTTGCTGGGTGTAAAGCACCGCTTGGTTTTGCAGGCCGTCGTTTTTCGAGAAATAGAGCTGGCCGCCTTCTTCCTGAGGCACGCCAAACCGCTCGTAGTTCCAGATGGTGGTGAGCCGGTCCCGGATTTTGTCGCGGAACGGAATCTGCTCCAGATAGCCAAACGAGGTCTTGTTTTCGGCCGTCACCCAGGCTTTTGTTTCCGGCGAATCGGGGTCTTCCAGCCAGCGGTACGGGTCGGGTACGGGCGTACCAAAATAATCGTCTACGTGGTCAGATTTGCGGGTTTCGGGGTATTGCACGGGTATTCGGGAAGAAGCAGGAATAGAAGTACCGGCAGTGGAAGGCGAGTACGTTTGCGACGAGCGGCAGCCCGCCAGCAATAGAAAAGCCAGCGCCGGCAGTAGTCGTTTTTGCATGGAAAGAGTTGGCAAGAAGAGGAAGGCGAATATAAAGCAGAGATTCCTAGACTGGAATGAATTGTATTCGAGGAGTTGTACGCACTTGTTCAGATAAGTTAGGTCCTGATAGATAGATCGCCCAATACAATAGATACACTATATATTACTTATCAAGTTGAAAGCATTAGCTTAGACAACCATTCGATACCAAGTATTTCGCGGCCTTTCCTTGTTACAAAACACTATGCTTCTCAGCAAACTAACGCTGCTTATCCTACTGCTTTCTTGCTGGCTGGCCTCCCCCGTTTGGGCTGCACCGGAGCTAGCCGATACAGCATCCTTTGACATTGAAGCGGCTACTAGGCACCACCTCGATACGCTAACACCCGCCCAAAAAGCCAGCTCCGATGCCTACTTTGAAGGTGGCTACTGGCTGCAACTGTGGGAGATGCTGTATGCTTTGGGAGTGGCGGCGGTATTTCTGGGGTTGGGTTTGTCGCGGCAGATGAAAAGCTGGACGGCCCGGCTGCCGGGCAAGGCGCTGCCGACTTTCGCCTACGCGGCATTGTATCTGCTTTTATCCTACCTACTTACCTTTCCGCTGAGTGTGTACAGAAGCTACTTTCGGGAGCATCAGTACGGCTTATCCAACCAATCTTTCGGTGAATGGCTGGGTGATGACTTGAAAGGGCTGGCGCTATCCTTGGTGTTCGGCAGCCTGTTGCTGCTGGCTTTGTATGCGGCCATCCGACGCACAGGTCGGCGCTGGTGGGTATGGGCAACGGCTATTACGGCTACTTTTCTGGTGTTGCAGACGTTTGTGGCGCCGGTGTTCATCAAGCCGCTGTTCAACCATTACACCACGCTACCGGCAGGCCCCATACGCAACCAAATTCTGAGCATGGCCCGGGCCAACAGCGTACCAGCCGACAACGTGTACCTGTTCGACGCCTCCAAGCAAACCAAACGCATTAGTGCCAACGTGAGCGGCTTGGGCAGCACCATCCGCGTATCGCTCAACGACAATCTGCTTGAACGTTGTTCGCCGGCCGAGGTGCAGGCCGTAATGGGCCACGAGCTAGGCCACTATGTGCTGAACCACATCGAGAAGATGATGATTTACTTTGCCCTCCTCCTAGCGCTAGGTTTCGGAACGGTTAACTGGGCGCTGCATCAGCTGTTAGCGCGCTATGGCACCCGCTGGAATATCACTGGCCTGGCTGATATTGGTAGCCTGCCGTTGCTGGTGGTACTGTTCAGTGCTTATTACTTTCTGGCTACCCCTATTTTCAATAACGTCATCCGCACGCAAGAGTTGGAGGCGGACATATTTGGGTTGAATGCCGCCCGCCAACCCGATGCCTTTGCTTCTATTGCCATGAAGTTGTCGGAGTACCGGAAAATTGAGCCGGGCCCGTGGGAGGAGTTTTTCTTCTTCGACCACCCGAGTGGGCACACCCGTGTGCTTACAGCTATGCGGTGGAAAGCCGAGCAATCAAAAGCTCAATAAGCGGTATTCACACGCTGGCTCTTCCTGCACGCTCATATTAAGTGAGTTTGACAATTCTCACTTAAGGAAGCAGCCAGCTAGTCGTTGCACGCTAAACACTTACCCCTCAAACTGCACCACCGCCTTCTGCTCAACCTGCCATACCCCGGCTACTTTGCGCAGCACGCCTTCTTCCAGCGTCAGGATTTCGGATACTGGGCCGGTTGGGGGTTCGTACTCGCAGGCGTCGGCCAGCAACTCGGGCGGGGCTATTTGTAGTAGGTAGGTTTGCACCACAGGCTCCATGCTCACTTGGAAGGTGGCTAAGGCGGGCCATTGCGAGTCCTGGTAGATTTCGTACACGCTGTCGGGTTGCAGCTCGTCGGTGAAGTCCGCTTCGTTGAGCGTTCTGTTTGCTGATGCCTTGGCGTAGCGCATCGTGGTTACAGATACCAATGCTTCCTCTGGCTGAGGTGCCGGTGCTTCTGTCGGCTCGGGCGCCGATTCAGCTACGGGCGTAGGTGGCACTACGCTTTCAAATTCTTCGCGCATAGCAGTAGCCGGCGAGCCAAGCGGCAACACAACTGGCGGGGCCGGTATTTCTGTTAGAGGCACGGGGGCTTCTATTACCGTTGGAGTAGCAGGGGCTTCAGTGGCTACTTCGGCTGCTACAGGCGCAACGGCGGGGGCAGGCACTACCGTGGCTACTGGCGTGGCCGCCGTGAGAGGCACTGGGGACACGGGCGCAACTGGCTCGGGGACAATAACCGGAGCAGTCGGCTTTTCGGTGAGCAACTCTCGTTTGGCCAATTCGGCAGCTACGCGCTGCTGCACCAGGCGCTCTACTTCAAGCTGTAGCTCTGGTGATATAGTTTGCATGGGCGCAACGGCAGGCGTACTAGATGGAGCCGGAGCGGGGCGGGAAGCCATTATTTCATCCTGCCGAGCGGTCATACGGGTGGCTAGCTCCTGCTGGAAAACGGCCAGGTTGCGGCGCATCAACGCGTAGAGCACCAAGCTCAATAGCGCCAGCACAAAGGCCAACGGCGCAAAAAGCTTGCTCATCAAACCCTCGCTGGAACCTTGGGCGGGCTCTGGCTGCTGAGCAACGCCGGCTTCGGCTAATCCAGCATCAGCGGGGTTGTCGGTTGCCATTTCTTCACCTTCCAAATCGGCGGCGTTGGTGGCTTCTTCGGCTTGGCTAACGATGGGCGTGCCGTTGTCAACGTAGTTGGTGAGGGCGGTTTCCAGGGTAGCCAAGCGGGCCATCCGGGCGGTGCTGGCGCGGCGGGCCGGCGAGGATTTCAGACGGTTGATGATTTCCGTTTTCAGCTTTTGCAGCCTCGACGGGTTGGAGCCCAGCCCTTTATAAATAGTTCCGCGGCCTTCCAGCGGCTGGTACAACGCGCTGAACACCCGCTGACTATCGGCCCGGATGCTGCGTTCAAACTCTTTCAGGGTACCACCGCAGGCCAGCGTGTTCTTGAGGTTGGGGCGGCCGTTGTCTTCGTACACAAACCGAGCCGTGGCGCACCATACTTGCACCTTTTGCTCATCAAGCGTGGGCTGGCCGAGGGGGGTTTGGGCGGTGGCGTTCTGCGTCAGTAGTTGGCCCAGTAGCAGGACCCCTAACAGGAAATATCTCATGAGTGCAAACAGGCGGGAAAGGCGAGAAGGAGCTTCCAAGATAGAACATCCAACCCTATTGACTAGCAACTACCCCGTACGCAGAGTTGGCAGCAATGGCTGTCAGCACTTTATTTGCTGAGCTTTAACCAGACTTTTGTTGTCGGATTTTCGTTGTAAATAGCTACCCTAAACCTTAGCTCTGCTATGTCGGAAGTTTCTTTGTTGCTGCGCAGAAAGGGCCGAAACCCTTTCTCTTTCCCTATAGATACTGCTAGAATTTGGTCGGTTGCATTGGCGCTGGGGTTACTGACCCTGGCTAGCTGCGGCGGCGACTCCACCAGCACCGAAACCACCGACCCCGAAACGACTACTGCTCCCGCCACCACGGCAACCGCGCCAGCAAAGGCCGCACCGCTACAAGTAAATGTGTTTCTGGAGCTGTCGGGGGGCATGAAGGGCTTTATGCCGGTGAATACCACGGCCACCGAGCCCACGGCGTTTCAGAAGCGCATCAGCTTGCTGGCCTCACGCACCAACAGCAACCCGGCGGTGGAGCAGGCGCAGTTCTGGCTTTCGCTCAACAAAACACCCCAAAGCAGCAAGTATACCCACTTTCGTGATGTAGTGCAAGGCGATACCAAGGGTGCCGCCCTCGGTACCGAGCTGCCCACCATGCTGGAAAACATCCTGGCTCAGCCCAATGCCACCCAAAAGGTGAACGTGGTTGTTTCTGACTTCATCTATGGCCCCCAGCGCCAAGCCGACGTGGCCGTAATGGGCGTGCGCATCACCGATGCGCTGGCCGCTGCCACCCGCAAGCAGCTGGCCGTAGCCGTACTGGCCGAAACCTCCGCCTTCTACGGCACCTTCCATCCGGCCGTGAAAACGCCCAAGGAACGTATTCCCTTGAAAGGGGAAAGCCGGCCGTATTACATCTGGATCATCGGGCCGGCGGCGGCGGTTGGGCGCTATCTGAATGAAGTAGCCCCCGCCGCTGACGCCAAAACTCAGCAGGCCTACTTTGGACTGAGCTTCCCGAAAGTCCCTTACAATGCGGTACTTACGCAGGTGCCATCCACCAGCCCGCTAGCCCCGGCCAGTGAGGGCAGCGGCTCTATTTCCTACGCTGGCGCGGGCGTAAGTACGAATCTGGAAGTGTCGGACGTTAAGGACGGCGTGGATTTCACCGTTGCCCTCGATTTAGCGCAGCTGCCCGCTGCTTGGCGGGAACCCAGCTTTTTGGCCCGCAACTTGCAAGCCGACCTGCCCGGTGGCGCCGTGAAGCTGGTGCCCAACTCGGTGAAAGCCGTGAGCGGTACGCCTAGCTTGGCAGCGTACACGCATACCATTCGGGTGCACCTGACTGGATTGCCCAAGGAGCCCGCCACCCTCACGTTGCGTTTGCCCGCGCCGGGCGTTCCGGCCTGGGTAACGCAGTGGAGCACCGAAAACGACAACCGCACCGGGCCGCTCAACCAAACGTATCGGCTCACGGAAATCATGACTGGGCTCCGTGACGCCTTCCCGCAACAGTTACCCACCGTATTCACGGCCACTTTCTCGCTTTCTCAAGATTAACTATCTCTCCCTGTATGCAGCAATTCTTCAACAGCCTGTACACCGTTGCCATCGGGCTGCTCTATGACCGCAAAACCCCGCTCTACGGGCTTTACAAAGCAGAAATCTTCAACGCCACCGGCCTTTACACCGTCCTGACGGCGCTGGCGTTAGTAGTGGTGTTCTATTACGTATTCAACCATTTCATTCCGGCCCTCACCCACCAAGGCTTGTACCGCCCCATTCACTGGCTGCTGGTGCTCTTGTTGGTCGCCGGCCTGGGCGCCTTGCTGGCGTGGCGCGTGAGCATCGGCCAAGGCGCCACCTCCGACCCCTACATGCGCTACTTCATCCTGACTAACACCTGGATAGCGCCGTTGTGGTTCGTGCTGTTTTCAGTAGCCCTGAAGTGGGGCTCCCACCACGCACGCCGCACGCCGTTTTAGCAACCCTGGCATCCCAGAACGTCATTCCGAGTGCAGCGAGGAATCTCGCGTGCTGACGTTGTATGAATGACGTTGCAAAACTATCTGTCATGCTGAGCGCAGTCGAAGCATCTCTACCGCTTCATCTGAACCGTTGCAACGAAGCGGTAGAGATGCTTCGACTGCGCTCAGCATGACGGTCCTTTAGTTAACTATTCAACTGACTTCCTTTCCAACTCGATTATATGGCTCGTCTTTTCATTTTTGCCGTGGGTGGCACCGGGGCGCGGGTTCTCCGCTCCCTCACCATGCTACTGGCCGCCGGTATGCGCCTGCCCGACTGTGAGCAGGTGGTGCCTGTGCTAGTTGACCCCGACACCCAAAACGGGGACGTCACGCGCACCGTGGATTTGCTGAAGCGCTATTCCCGCATCCACAACGCTTTGTATCAAGATGGGCAGCACCCGAAAGGCCAGGGCTTTTTCGGGCAGCCGCTCACCACGCTAGCCCAGCTCAACACCGCCGGTGTTGACGGCTTGCGTGACTCGTTCGTGTACGATTTCGGTGGCATTAATCAGTCATTCAAAGACTATATCCACTACAACGAGGCCTCAGTGGAAACCCGCGGCCTCTTGGATTTGCTGTTCACGCCCGACAGCCTCAACGCTAGCCTGGACCTGGGTTTCCGCGGTTCGCCGAACGTGGGCAGTGTGGTGCTGAACTCGTTGGTGCAGGCCCCCGAAATGCGCTATTTGGCGCAAAGCCTCAACTCTGAAGACCGGGTGTTTTTCGTGAGTAGCATCTTTGGTGGTACGGGCGCGGCGGGTTTCCCGCTGCTGGTGAAGAACCTGCGCGACCCAGACGTGGACTTGCCGCAGCCGTCGGTGCGGGCCAAGGTACCGGCGGGCGCGCTGGTGTTGCTGCCGTATTTCAAGCTCCAACAGCCTTCCGCCCAAGAGAAGGCCGATGGGCAAGACTACATCGACTCCAACACATTCATCACCAAAACCAAAACCGCCCTCAGCTACTACGCCGAGCACCTCGATGGGCTAGAATCTCTGTACTACCTCGGCGACCAAGCTGGCCAGCCGCTACCCAACAACCCCGGCCGTGCCGAGCAGCGCAACCAGGCTCACTTGTTGGAAATGCTAGGCGCCTTGTCGATTCCGCACTTCCTGGGGCAGCCCGCCAACCAACTCGACCGGGGCAACCCGGCCTACCACGAGTTCGGACTGAAAGAAGACAAGCAGACCTTCGACTTCGGGCAGTTGCCGCCGGCCCTGCGCCGCGACGTAGCCCGCCCAATGATTCAGTTTCACTACTTCGCGAAGTATTTCCGGCAGCACTTGCTGGAAGAGAAAAACGCGCCGCTTTACAAAGGCGGCAAACTGGGCCAGCACCTACCCGCCAGCACCGGCCCCCTCGCCGACCTCACCGACTTCTTCACGGAGTACGAAAGCTGGCTGCGCGAACTAGGCGTGAGTGAGCGGCGCTTCGGCGCCCTGCACCCCGACGAAACCGATTTCAACAAGATGGTGGCCGACAAAATCATCAGCACCGGTTTCTTCAATAAAGGCCTCACCGATGATGTGCTGCGGGCCGAACTGAACGACGCCGTGGGCAAAACCAACCTCGACAACCCCGACGCCTCCCGCGCCCTCCGCTGGATTGTGGAAGCCTTCAACAAGGCCACCGAAAAGGTAGTCGATACCAAGCTGCAATACAGCTAGTCTCTATTATGTATAAGAACGTCATGCTCATCTGACGCCCGCTTGTCGAAGCATTTCTACCACTTCGACAAATGGACGCCAGATGAGTATGACAGATAGATTAGCAACGCCGACACGCTTGCCAACCATTTCTTCCTTCCGAATTTCCTTACATGGCTAAGATACTCCGCCTGCACCGCACTGGTTCCAGCACCCACGAAGGCTGGGGCCGGACCGGCAAAATCGGCAAAAACGAAATTGAAGGCCCCAGCGGCATCCTGGACCCCGAAGGCGGCCGGGCCGAGCGAGTGGCGGTGGCTATTCCGTCGCCGTTTGCGCGCCTGCACCTCGTAGAAACGGCGCTGGCTTACGTGAGCAATGCGGGTACCTCCGCCCCTACCGACACCGTACACCACAAGCTGGTGGGTCAGTTTTGGGATTTGTGGGAATTGACCTTCAACTACTATCAGCGGCGGCAGCCTGGCCAACGCCTGAGCGTGCGCACCTGGAACCGCGCCAACGAGCTAGCCAAACTGGATTCCCAGCCCACCACTCGCCCGCTGGCCCAGGCCTTGCGCCTCTATCTGAACGACAAGCGCTTTGCCAACCTCACGGAACTACACTTGCTGTACTTCCCCGGTGCCACGCCCAACGAGGCACCGCAGCTACTCGGCGGTACGTCGCCGCTGACGCTGTTTTTCCCGGCGCCGTCGGTGCGGGCGTTGCCAGTGCAGCGGCCCGAGGGCGGCGGCCAGTATTTCGATGGCCGGTACGTAGGCTTGCACCAGCGTGAGCAGGCCTTCCAGGATTTCGTGTATCAGCAGTTTGTGGTAGATACCGCGCTGGCCCGATTGGCGCCAGCCGTGCGCAACGTCCTCGACCCTAACATCCTGAACAAGTGGGGCCTCGATGGTACCGCTCAACTCGCCGACTACCCTGCCCTGCAAGCCGACCAAACCGGCAACCCCGTAGCCGTAGCCAGCGTGACGGTGCGCATCCGGCCTGATGAAGGCATTGTGCGCAACTCCGACTTCACCATCCGGCCCGACCGGCAACCTGCGCCGGGCTGGCCGCTGCCTAATCCGCTGCCGTTGGTGCTGCGGCCGGGCCTCCAGATGCCGGGCAAATTCTACTACAACAACTCCCAGCTCAACGACAGCGGCAATAAAGTACCCGCCTCCGACGCCCGCGCCCTAGCCGACCGCACGCTGCCGGGCCCGGAGTTGGCTTACCCCTACCTGACCCTCAACGACCTGCTGGAAGAAACCTTGCTGACTGTGCCCTACGAGGTGGACGGCAGCCGTTTCGTGACCGGGCAGCTGAAAGTGGCGCCCGGCTACAAGCCCACCTGCTGGCCGCTGCTCCCGGTTACGCCGATGTACTTCGAGTACTTCACGGCGGCCGAACTAGCCACTCAGCTCACGATGGAGCTAGATCCGGTGTGCGTGCGGGTGCGGCTGCGGATTCCGGTGGCCGGCGGTTTCACCGTGGATTACGAGCGTGCCTATTACCCTAACCCGCGCACCGAAGGCCTTGGCCGCTTGCTGGTGACCAACGTGGGCTTGTCGGTGTTCCCGTTTGTGAAAATCGTGGACGCGCCGCAGCTCAACGACTTCTATAAGGTGATGCTGGTGGATGCCAACAACATCGACCCGAGCTTGGTAAACAAGCCGGTGGAACTGCAATTTGGGGTGAACGGCCGGCTGTTGTCGGCTACGGGCACCGAGCAGAGCGCCACGGCCTACCGCCGTACCGCCAAAACCGGCACCGACGAAGGCAGCACCTACTACGAGGTGAAAGGCACGCCCTTCGACTACGTGCAAATCAGCAACCCCGCGCCGGCCGCTGGCCGGGCGCTGGTGGTACCTAAGTGGCGCGAGGTGCGCCAGGGTACCAAGGAGTTCCGCTTCGCCATCGACTTCGGCACCACCAACACCCACGTTGCCTACCACGACGGCCCGAGCCACCCGCCCCAGCCGTTCAGCTTCGGGCCCGACGATACGCCGGTGGCGCTGCTGAAAAAATCGTCGGAAGAATCAGACTACGCCGCGTACGAGCAACTGTACCGGGGCGTGGAAGACGACCCGGCGCACGGTATTCAGCTGCGGCGCTGGCAACGGTATCAGCAGCGCGAGTTCGTACCGTCGTTTGTGGGTGCGGCCGGTTCGCCGTACCAGTTCCCCATCCGGACGGCCACCAGCGAATCGGCGGGCTTCTCTATCGAAACTCCTAAGCTGCTGGCTAACATCAACGTAGGCTTCGGCATCAACACCGAGGAAGAAACCAACGACTCGTACCACACCAACTTGAAGTGGGGCGAAACCGGCGAGGCAGCTCGCCACCGGGTACGTATGTTCTTCCGTGAGATGCTACTGCTGTTCAAGTACAAAGCGGCGCTGCACGGCGGCAATATCGGCGCCACGCAAGTGGTGTGGTTTGCACCGCTCAGCTTCTCGGCATTCAGCCGCGACTTGTACCAGCGCGAGTGGGACACGCTGTTCCGGGAGATTTTCCAGACCAACCGCACCACCACCTACCTGCCCGAGTCGTCGGCGCCGTACTTCTTCCTGACCCGACGTGGCCTCGTGACGCCCGGTCCCGGCGAAAATGCGGCCTTCATCGACATCGGGGGCGGCACTTCCGACGTGTTGTTCTACTCCGACCAAACCGCCGATACCACCGGCCCGCGCAAGCACCACCCGGCGTTCAGCACCTCGTTCCGCTTTGCCGGCAACGAACTGTGGGGCGACGGTGCCGCCGACGTACGCGGCAGCAAAGACAACGGCCTCGTGCGCTTCGGGCTGGACAGCATCAATGCCCACCCGCTCCCGCAAACCAAAGCCGCCGAAATAGCTGTGAAGTGCTTAGCCGTCGTGCAGGCCAATCCGGCGTTCGGCTCCGAAGAAGTAGCCAGCTTGCTGTTCAACTACGAGCGAGAATTCCAGTTTGGCGAGCGGCTGCTGATGGCCCAGCACCTGCGGGTGCTGTTCTACCTGCACTTCGGGTCCATTGTATACCACTTGGGACAAGTAACGGCGCTACGCGGACTGGCTGCCCCACGCTACCTATGCTTCACGGGCCGCGGCAGCTTGTACCTGCGCTTGTTATGCCCCAGCAACTTACGGCCGCTGGAGCAAGTGGCTAGCCTGATTCTGAGCAAGGTAATGGGCGTACCCGCCCCAGCCAATTTCAAGATTGTGCTGGCCGATGACCCCAAGCAAACCACCGCCAACGGAGGCGTGCTGGCTACCGGCCTCGATGCGGAAAGCACCGCCGAAGTGCCACCTATCGTGCAGCCTATTGGCACCGGCGCGGCTGATGCCGCCGAAAACCACCCGCTGTTCCCGTCCGACATCACGGAAGACGTGAAAAACGCAGTGCTGGCCAATGTGGAGAAATGCCTCACGCTGCTGCTCACCGACCCCGATTTGGTGGCAGCGCAAACCAACCTGGGCATCAAGAACCCGCCTGGCCTAGTGCTGCGCGAGCTGAAAGACGCCTTAGCCGACTCGTTCAACCTGGGCCGCCAGCGCTACGCTAATACGCTGCCCGCCGGCGAGCCAATCCCCGAAACGCTGTTTTTCCTGCCGCTCAAGCACGCGTTCTACGTGTTGTCGCAGAAGCTCCACGATTCCGCCCGCTAAGCTCTCGTCTATGTCGATACGTTACCGGGTACTTTGCTTGCTGATGGTGGTGGGGCTGGCTGGTTCGCCTTGGGAGCTGCGCGCCCAAACCGCGCCCGTGGCGGCCAGCCAAGAGGAAAACCTAAAGGGCCAAATCTGGACGGTTACGGCTAAACAAGTTTGGACGGACACCAAGCAGAAAACGCCACCGCCACCACCGTGGGCAACGTCGAAGGAGTTTGAAGATTGGCTCATTAAAAATCCTGACCCAGCAGCTAAATCGGAGTTGGGCATTCTGCGGGGCGCAGTTATCGAGCGGATTGGTAAGGGCCAAGTTGGAACGTCGGCGCAGGTTGCCCAAGCTATTCTGGATGAAATAACCCAACGCCGCGCAAAGAAAGTAGGCGCTCTGGCTCGCGTGGACGTAACCGCTCTACAAAACGAGCTAGCTCCGTTCATTCAGTCGGCCACGCCTGCTGATAGCACCGCCGAAGCCGTAGATTCTACGGCGCCGGCGAGCGTGGTGCAGCAACCAGAATCTACCGCCGAAGCCGTTTATCAGGACACCATACCCGAAAACGTAGCCCTTCCCGAGCAAACAATGGCTCCGTCAGCGGTAGCACCCACCTACTGGGGCCTGTCGTCGGCGGTGGCTGGCACATTACTGGCTTTGCTTGGTGCCTTGGTAGGCGCCGGACTAATGTATAACCGCATGAAGAGTGCCCGCCGTAAACGGCGGCACTCTTCGTCGCATATGGTGGCCACACCCGCCGCTGAACCCGAAACGCAGTCTGTTATGAATACGCCGCAATACCGCACGCTGAAAAGGCAAAACCTAGACCTTCAAAAGCAGCTTGATCAGCTAAAGAAGGAACTAGCCGACCTGAAGGCCCGCGTGACGGGGGTGCCCGTTGCCCCACTTAAAGCCGCACCGCCCAAACGTACCACTGCCGCCCCACCGCCAACGCCAGTACAGGCGCAAGCCGATGACCACGACGATTTGTTGAACGTGGGACTGGGCACTATTGCGCCGCCAGAACCCGCGTATGAGCAGCCGGCCGCGCAGTTGCCGCCAGCTACGCGTTACGGGCCAGTGCAGGAAACGCCGTTTGTGGAGGAGCGCAAGATTGTGGACAACCCGCTGCCGCAGCTGGCCCTGATGCTCACCGTCAACCCGCGCAACCCCGACCAGGCCAGCTTCACGCTCAACCCGCACGTCAACCAGAGCATGCTGATTGGCGACGGGCTGAACCGGTTACAAAAGTTTTTCGAGTACGACCCGCCCGTGGGCCGTATCAACTCCGTGGCCGCAGCGGCGGCGGGCACGCTCCAGCGCCAGGCCGATGGCTGGCAGGTAGTGGAACGCGCCCGGCTCATCATTCGTTGAGCCCTACTTGTAACTGCTAGTCATGGTTTTACAGATTATTGAAATCATCCTGATTCTCGGGCTCATTGCCTGGCAGGTGTATATTTTTATTGGCAATCGGCGCCTCATCGAGCGGGTGCAAACCATGTACCCGCCTACCAACCAGATGGGCGTGGAGCAGACCACTATTTCCGATTTCAATAACACGCTGGAATACGACGCCGTGACGGCCGCCAGCACCAGCCCGGAGTTCGGCCGCATCGTCACGGACACCAACGACTACCTGCGGGCCAACATCGGGGCCGCCGCCGATTTCAACACCCTACGCGACATCTCCGAGCGGGAAGCGGCGTTGCTGGACGCCGAAATTGAGGCTCAGATTTCTACCCCGCTGTACCTAGGGCTGTTGGGAACGTTTGCTGGCGCTATCTTAGGCTTGCTGGCGCTGGTGAATCCGTTTGGCGCTAGGGACGCCGCTGACGCAGCGGCCTCGTCGTTTAATAACGACGACGTAACGCACTTTTTGGGCGGCGTTCTGATTGCCATGTGCGGCAGCTTGTTCGGGCTGGGCTTTACGCTGTGGGGCAACCAACTGCTAAAATCGGCAAGGGCTACCCGTGACCGGCTCAAGAACGGCTACTACAACTTCCTGCAAAAGGCGCTGCTGCCCAAGCTCAACTCCGATATGCAGCGGAGTATGAACAGCTTGCAGAACGTGCTGGACGCCTTCAACGAGAAGTTCTTCTCCAAGGTGCAGGACGACTTCATGACCCGCATTGCCGACTTTCTGCCCCGCGTAACCGAGAACATTAGCATCCAGAAAGACTTCCTGGAAAAGCTCCAGCAAATCGGCTACACCGAACTGGCCAACGCCACCATCAAGGTATTCGATAGAGTGGATAAGAGTGCGGGTTCGTTCGAGAAGTTTCTGGGGTACCAGGAGGCCCTGAATGTGTCGGTGGAGAAGGGCGCCGAAACCGTGACGACTATTACCGCGCTGCTGAACCGGCTTACCGCTTTGGAACAGTCGTTGAACCAGGTGCCGGGCTACTTGCAGGAGCACGACAACCGCATTCGGGAGCAGGCGCGGTTCTTTGGCGAGCATCACGCACTATTGCGCAACATCAGCCAGGGCGTGAACCAGGCGCTAAACGAGGACGCTACCCTGATGCGGGCGGCGCTGGACCAGCGGCGCGAGGAGTTCGAGAAGCAGGCCCAGGCGGCGCACGCCCAGTGGAGCGCCCACTTCCGCCAGCTCAACAAAGACAATATCTACGAGAAGATTGTGGAGTACATGAGCCCGTTTCAGCAGCTCCCCACGCAACAGATGCAGCTCAACCGCTTGCAGGAAGACCAGGCCCGGCGCAACACCGAGGCCCTGCAAGCCATGCAGCGCCAGCTCGAACAAAACCAGCAAATCCAGGCCCGGCTGCTGCAACAAACCGACCGCACGCAGGATTTGCTGGATCGTATTCTGGAGCCGAACTGGTTCCAGCGCACCATTCTCGGCAAGAAAACTCCGCCCCGGCGGTCCGACGGTTCCTCTCCCCGCTAACCTCCGCCGCCGGTGAAACAAAGCAAAGATTTTTTCTGGCCCAGCTACGTGGACCTGATGACGGCCCTGTTCCTGACCATGCTGGTGCTGTTCGTGCTGAGCTACAAGCTATTTCAGGACAAGCAAGCAGGCCTCATATCAGCCAATGCGCAGCTGAAAGTACAGCTCAAAGAGAAGCGGAAAATAGATGAGATAAAAGAGGCCCTGAAGCGGCTGGAAGACCCGCGCTACTTCGTGTACAACAAGGACTTTAAGCGCTACGAGTTGAACTTCGAGGTGGAATTCCGGCCCGGCCGCTACGAGCTACCCGCTGCATCTCGCCAACCCTTGATTGAAGCCGGCCGGTTTCTGCTGCGCCAGATGCAAAGCCTCAAGCAAGAAGCCGGTATCCAGTACCTCGTGCTCATTGAGGGCCGCGCCGCCATGGACCCGCGCTTCCCCGCCGACCACCCCATCAATGCCGACTTACAGGCCGTACGGCAGCTTAGCTACAACCGGGCGCTAGCCGTTATCTACCTCTGGCGCGAAGCGGGTATCCGGTTTCCGCGCAACGTGGAGTTGGTGCCGGGCGGCAGCGGCTACCGCGGCGCCGGCCGCTACACCGGCTTTCAGCGTGAACAGCGCAACAAGCGTTTCATCATCCAAATCCAGCCCAAAATAGGCTCGCTTGACGCGGTGAAATAAGTGATTTGGTGAGATAGTGAAATGGTGAGTTTGATGTTCGAACCGCGCAAGTAGCGCCAGCAGAACATCAAACTCACTATTTCACTATCTCACCAAATCACCACTTAGCTGTAGTCGATTTCGGTGTTATCGCCGATGTTGAGGCTGTGGCGGGTGCCTTTGAACAGGGCGTCGGAGCCGACGATGCAGTCGTGCATGACGGCGGAGCGCAACTCACTGTACGACCCGATGATGGACTCGCTCAGGATGGTGTTCTTGACGATGGTCCGGTCGCCGATGGCCACGTTGGGGCCGATGATGGAGTTGCTGATTTCGCAGTCCTTGCCGATGCTGACCGGTGGGATGATGATGGTGTCGGGAAACTCGGAATAGTCGCGACGGTCCAGGAACTCGGGGCGGTTGAGTAGGCGGGCGTTGGCTTCCAGCAACGAATCTTTGCGGCCACAGTCAAACCAGTTGTCCACGGCGGCGGTGGTCATTTCGGCGCCCTCTTGAATCATCATCATCAGGGCGTCGGTCAGCTGAAACTCGCCGTGCGTGCGCAATTCCTGGCTGATGAGGCGCTCTAAGGCGGCAGCAAGCCACTCGGCGTTGGCAATCTTGTAGAGACCCACCAGCGCGTAGTTGGACTTCGGGATGCGCGGCTTCTCCACCACTTTGGTTACGCGGCCGTTGAGGGCGGTTTCCACCAGCCCAAACATAGACGGCGTCTTCACTTCCTTCACGGCCAGCACATTGCCGGGCGTGGCCATCATGGCGGGCAGGTCCACGTCCACGATGGTGTCGCCGAGCAGAATCAGGATGCCGTCGGCTTCGTGGCGGAACGTGTCGCGGGCCAGCCATAGGGCGTGGCCGATGCCTTCGCGCGGCTCCTGCACCACAAACGTGCTCTTTATCTGGGGGTACGCGCGGCGCACGTAGTTCTCAATCTTTTCGCCCAGATAGCCGATGATAAACACGAATTCCTGCACGCCGGCTACGCTTAGGCGGTCGATGATGTGGCCCAAGATGGTGTTGCCGGCCACGGGCACGAGAGACTTGGGCTGCGTGTGCGTGTGCGGGCGCAAACGCGACCCAATACCTGCAACAGGAATAATAGCTTTCATGAGCAACAGAGCGTGGCGTAAGTCCGCAAAATAGTGAATCGCGGCGGGAGCGGCCGCATAGACAACCGTCGGGGCGTGAATTCGTACTTTGGCACGATGAAATAGTGGAATTGTAAGAGCACGTAACCCGCAAGCCAGCCGCTCTGTTCTGCACCTCCTAAAATATTATGCAACGGTAATATTATTTACTATTGCAAAAGCACCGTATGAGGCTGCGGCAAGCGGCCGGAACGGGCCGACTTCTCATCTGTTCACCGACTTTCCATTTACCAACTCTCTCCCTCCTTACTTTTTATGAAACGTTTCCTTCTTTACTTCGCTGGTCTGGTGCTTCTGCTGTCACAATCATCGTGCGGCTACAACGGCATGGTGTCAAAAGATCAGACCGTGAAAGCCCAATGGGCCAACGTGCAGAGCGCCTATCAGCGCCGTGCCGACCTTATTCCGAACCTGGTGAACACCGTGAAAGGTGCCGCCAACTTCGAAAAAAGCACCCTGACCGATGTGGTCAATGCCCGTGCCAAGGCGACCAGCGTGCAGCTCAACGCCGATAACCTGACACCCGAAAACCTGAAGCAGTTCCAGGAAGCCCAAAGCCAGCTGAGCAGCGGCTTGGGCCGGTTGCTGGCGGTATCGGAAAATTATCCTGAGCTGAAAGCCAACGCCAATTTCCAAGAGCTACAAGCCCAGATTGAAGGCACCGAAAACCGCATCAATGTGGAGCGCAACAAGTTCAACACGGTTACCAACGACTACAACGGCTTTGTGAAGTCGTTCCCGAATAACCTGTTTGCGGGTATGTTCGGCTTTAAAGAGAAGCCTTATTTCGAAGCCGACGCGGCTTCGCAGAAGGCTCCTACTGTGCAGTTTTAATTTGGTTGTTGGGGGCTTGAGGTCTTGGGGGCTTGGTTGGTGTTCTATTTCTACCTTGAGGGCAGAATATCAGCCAAGCTCCTAAGTCCGCAAGCCCCCAAGCCCCCACCCTATGACTAACCCCCTCACCTCCGAGCAGGAAGCTGCCTTAGTGGCTGCTATCCGGCAGGCTGAAATCACCACATCCGGCGAAATAAGAGTGCATTTGGAAGACAACTGCCCCACCCCCGAGCCTCTCGACCGAGCGGCCCAGGTATTTGCCGAGCTGAACATGCACCGCACAGCGCAACGCAACGGGGTACTGTTCTATCTAGCCTGGCAAAGCCGGCAGTTTGCCGTTATCGGCGACGCCGGTATCAATTCCGCTGTGCCCGATGAGTTTTGGGAAACCACCAAAGAGACCGTGCTCAGCCAGTTTCGGAGCGGCAAATACGTAGTGGGACTGGAACAAGGCATCCGGATGGTGGGGGAGCAACTGAAACGGTATTTCCCTTACAACGCGGTGACTGACACAAACGAACTCGACGACGCCATTTCATTTGGCAGTGGCACGCCGAAGCCCCCCCGCGCATGATGCATTCTTTTCCTGTACTTTATCGGGCGTGGCTTCGGCAGCTACTGCTGGTGCTGCTGCTATGCAGCCAGTTCAGCGCCTGGGCCCAAGACACGCCGCCACGTCCCTCACCGCCGCGCCTCGTAAATGACCTAGCGGGCATGCTGAGCGCCAGCGAAGTGGACGCGCTGGAACGTAAGCTAGTAGCCTACAACGATTCCACTTCCTCGCAGATTGCCGTGGTAACCGTACCCACGCTCGGCGACTACGAAATTGCCGATTACGCTCAGAAGCTCTACGAAAGTTGGGGCATCGGGCAGAAAGGCAACAACAATGGCGTGCTGCTGCTGGTAGCTAAACAGCAGCAGAAAGCCCGCATTCAGACCGGCTACGGCCTGGAAGGTGCTATTCCGGATGCGCTGGCGAAGCGTATCATCACCAATACCATTGTGCCGGCCTTCCGGGAGCAGCAGTACTACCAGGGCCTGGACAGAGCGACGGACCAGCTGATTGCGCTGGCCAAAGGTGAATACAAAGCAGACCAAACCACCGCGCCCCGGCAGCGCCGCAGCAACGACGACAGCGGCTCCGGTTGGACCTTTTGGGTGATTATTGCGGCACTGGTGCTGTTCATGATTTTCCGTTCAAAAGGTGGTGGCGGCCGCAACAACCGCGGCATGGGCGGTGGCATGATTCCGCCCATCATCTTCGGTGACTTCTCTGGCGGACGCGGCGTATTTGGCGGCGGCGGAGGGGGCTTCGGTGGCGGTGGAGGCGGCGGCTTTGGCGGTTTTGGTGGCGGCAGTTCCGGCGGTGGCGGCGCCAGCGGCGACTGGTAACTACGATAAGTGATTGAGTGAGCGAATGAGTGACTAAGTGAAGTAGGCTGTACCCATCTGTATAGGCTACTTCACTCAGTCACTCATTCGCTCAGTCACTTTATACATGGGCGTCTCGTAAAACGGGCGAAGGAGTTGCACCACATCCAAGGCATCGGCCAAGGCTTCGTGGGCCACGGTATCATCTTCGAAAGCGGCGCGGGCCTTGCAGATTTGCATGGTAGGCAGGCGCGAATCTTTGCGCCAGTTCAGGTAGAAAGCGGCGGGGTCCAGCATGGCGGGCTCGGCCCGGACTAGCGTACCATAGCCGGGTAATTCGCGCAGAAAGCCCAGGTCGAAGGAGGCAATGTTTTTGCCGGCCATAGTTACGGCTACGCAGTCTTTTTTGTCGGGCTTGAAGCCGTGAAGCAACAGAAACTCGCGCAGCTGGGGTAGTAACTCCTCGGGGGTGCACAGTTCGGGGTTGGGCTCTTTACCGGCCAGCTCTTTCAGCAGGCGGGCGTTGAGCGCTAAGGCCCCGGCTGTGCCTACGTATTCGGGGTGGCGCACCACGCGACGAAAAGCGGGTAACTCAGTGAGCGGCAACACGTGCTTGGTGTCTTCTACCACAGCGGCTAGCTCCAGAATTTGATGGCGCTGGGGATTACCACCTGTCATTTCAAGATCAAGAGAGATATAGCGCATAGGCTAAGCTGTACGCAGTGGGACGCCCGGCGTTGGGCTGCTGCTTAGCTAACATCCTGTTACGGCTGTATACTAAAAATGGTATGTTTATTCTATGAAGTATACAATAACTTAGTCTTGAGGTAACACCCCGGTAACGTGGCGCAGATACTTTTGCGGTTGAAATAACTCCACAAAATCATGCTTCACAGTTACTTAGCCCGAGCCAGCCGGCTCTGTGCGACGGGCATCCCCGTGCTTTTTCTGAGCGGCACTGCCTTTGCACAATCTCAATCCGTTTCGGGCACCGTAACCGACGACCAAGGCAACGCGCTGCCGGGCGCCACCGTGGTAGTGAAAGGCACCACCAACGGTGCTTCCACCGACGTAACGGGTGCCTATACTATAAATGCCGCCCCCGACGCCACGCTGCTGGTTACGTACATCGGCTTTCTGACCCGCGAGGTGCCGGTAGAAGGCAAAACCCAGCTCAACCTCCGCCTCACGCCCGACACCAAGCAGCTTAATGAGGTGGTAGTAACTGCCTTAGGCATCAAGCGCGAACAGAAGGCGTTGGGCTACGCTACCCAAACCATTGGCGGCGAAGCACTGCTGGAAGCCCGGCCCAACAACTTCTCGCAGGCGTTGTCGGGCAAGGTGGCCGGATTGAATTTTATTTCGCCAGGTTCGGGGCCGGTGAATTCCACCCGCATTTCGTTGCGCGGCGACAACTCCCTGAACCCTAACGGCAATAACGCGCTGATTGTGCTAGACGGTGTGCCCATGAACAGCGGCCTCACGAGCTCCGGCGTAGGCAGTGCCTACGGCGCAGGGGCCGGCAACGACGTACCCGTGGATTTTGGCAACGGCATTGCCGACATCAACCCCGATGATATTGCCAGCATTACGGTGCTGAAAGGCGCCAGCGCCGCTGCTTTGTACGGCAGCCGAGCCGCCAACGGCGCCCTCATCATCACCACCAAAAGCGGCTCGCGCAAAAAGAAGGGGCTGGGTGTAACGGTGAACAGCAACTACAGCGTGAATACGGTGCTGAAATGGCCCGATTACCAGTACGAATACGGCCAAGGCACCGGCCGGTCTTTCAATGCGGCCGGTGAAATGTACTACTCCTATGGCGCCTCTGCCGACGGAGCCAGCACGGGTGGCACCAGCAGCGCCTTCGGGCCGAAGTTCAATGGGCAGCAGTACTACCAGTACGACCCTGTAACGCAGGCACAGTCGGCGGAGCGACTGCCGTGGGTGCCGTACGAAGACAACGTGAAGGGCTTTTTCCGGACCGGCTCGACGCTCACCAATAGCGTGGCGCTGGAAGGCGGCAATGAAACCAGCTCGGCACGGGCCTCCATCACCCATACCAAAAACGAGTGGATTATGCCCAACACGGGCTATGAGCGCCTCACTGCGGCCCTGAGCGTCAACCACAGCATCACGCCCAAGCTGAAACTGGCTGGCAAAGCCAACTTCACCAACCGCACCAGCGACAACCTGCCCGCCACCGGTTACAACAACCAGTCGTTGTCGTACTTCATGATTTTCCAGAACCCCAACGTGCCGCTCGACGCGTATCGCACCATCTGGAAAAACGGCTTCGACCAGATTGACCAAGTGCATCCGTTCAGCTCGTTTATTGACAACCCCTACCTGATTGCCCACGAAATGACCAACTCGGCCATTACGCGCACCACGGTCGGCAACATTTCGGGCACCTACGATTTCACCAAGAACCTGAGCTTGCTGGTACGCTCAGGAGTTGCCATGACCCAAGAGCAGCGCGAAATGCGCCGGCCCTACAGCACGGCCAACTTCCAGAAAGGCTACTTCAAACAGCAGGATATCAACAACTACGAAGTCAACACCGACTTCCTGCTCACCTACCACCAGCAGTTCCAGGACCACTTCGACCTGCGCGCCTCGGTGGGCGGCAACGCCATGCGCCGCCGCAACCGCAGCACCGATGCTTCGGTGCGCGACTTAGTGGTTCCGGGTGTGTACAAGCTCGCCAACGGCGTTAACAGCACGCTATTTGGCTCGTCGGTGTACGAGAAAGACATCAACAGCACCTACGGCCTGCTCACGGCTTCCTACGACGATAAAATCTTTATCGACGTGACTGGGCGCAATGACTGGTCGAGTTCTTTACCGGCCCGCAACAACTCGTTCTTCTACCCGTCCGTCAGCACCAGCTTCATTCTTAATGAGCTGTTCCCGATGCCCAACTCCATTTCACTGGCCAAGCTACGGCTGTCAGCGGCCAAGGTGGGCAATGACACCGACCCGTACGGCACCAGCAAGTACTACGGCCGGAGTGACTTTCCGGGCGCAGGCTCCGTAGCTACCACGCTCTACAACAAAAACTTAACTCCCGAGCAAACCGTCAGTTACGAGGCTGGGGTGGAGTACTTGATGTTCCAGGGCCGAATTGGTGCCGACCTGACCGTGTACCAGAACACCACAAAAAACCAGATTCTGGAAGTTCCCATCGACCCCACTACCGGCTATACCCGCGCCCTGCTGAACGCGGGCGAAGTACGCAACCGGGGCGTGGAAGTGGTGCTGAATACCCGGCCCGTTGACAACAACGCCTTCAAGTGGAAAAACACTATCACCTGGGCCCGCAACCGCAATCAGGTGCTGAGTCTGGCCGAAGGACTCACTGATCAGCAGGTAATTGGCTCCGGCGGTACGGCTACCATTCTGGCCACCGTGGGCGGTACTACCGGCGACATCTGGGGCTACGGCTTCGACTACTCGCCCGACGGCCAGATTATCTACAACAAAGACGGCTTGCCGGTGCAGCCCGCCAACATCAAGCACATCGGGCGGGCCTACGCCGACTGGAAAGGCGGATTCCTGAACGAGTTTTCTTACAAGAACTTCCGGGTGAGTGTGCTCTTCGACGGGCAATATGGAGGCATCATCTACTCCCAAACTCACCACAAGATGAGCGAGCAGGGCAAGCTGAAATCAACGTTGCCGGGCCGTGAGGAAGGTTTCATCATCGGCGACGGAGTGGTGGCCAATGCCGATGGCACCTACTCACCCAACACCACCAAGGTTATTCCGGCGGCTTTCTACGCCGAGTATTACCGCCGTGCCAACATCGAGAGCAACTCGTTCGACGCCTCCTACCTGAAGCTGCGCGAGGCCCGCATCGAGTTCAACTTGCCGGCCGCCCTACTGGCCCGCACTAAGGCCCTAACCGGCGCCACCATCGGCCTCTACGGCCGCGACCTAGCCATGTGGACCAAGTTCCCCATGTTCGACCCGGAAACGGCAGCTCTGAATGGCGGCACTATTCTGCCCGGCGTGGAAATCGGGCAGCTCCCCTCCACCCGCACCATGGGCGTGAACCTGACGCTGCGGTTCTAGCTAGGACTTCGCTCCTCAGAACGAGATGCTTCGGCGGCGCCTCTGCATCTCGTTCTGAGGAGCTAGTAACCAACCATCAGCAGGCGAGATGCTTCAGCGCCGCCTCTGCATGACGTTCTGAGAGTTTTCAATTTTCGCCTTACCGTTTCCGATGAAAAAATACTTATCCCTCATTTTGCTGGCCCTGAGCGGTAGCTTAGCCGGCTGCACCGATGGGTTCGAGGAGCTGAACACCGACCCGACCCGCATCGAGCGAATCAGCCCTGGTACGCTGCTCAACCCGATTGTATACGAAGTGGCCGCCTTCAACACGGCCCGCGCCGACGCCTTCACTTTTGATATTATGCAGGTGGCGCTGCCGTTTCCGAGCGTATCGGGCGGGGTGCACCGCTACGTAGTGAGCGAAAGTGCCGGCAACTCCACTTGGAACACCTACTACCGTTGGCTGGCCAACATTCGGGAGATGCGCGCCGCCGCTGTGGCCGCCCAAGATCCTAACTACGAAGCCGTGGCCCTCACCCTCAACGCTTGGGTATATGCCAACCTCACCGACTGCTTTGGCGACGTGCCCATGGCCGAGGCCAGCCGCGCCGAGGAAGGACTGCTATACCCGGTGTTCGACTCGCAGCAACAGGTGTACACGCAGCTTCTCAACGACCTGGAAGCGGCCAACACCTTGTTTGATACCACCCGGCCGATGAACTACGGCACGGATATCTTGTTCGACAACAATGTGGCCAGCTGGCGGCGCTTCTGTAACTCGCTGCGTATGCGGCTGTTGCTGCGCGTGTCCAAGCGCCCCGAAATGAACACCGCCACCCGCCTGTCGGCCATGATTAATGACCCAGCCAAGTACCCGGTATTCACCCAGAACAGCGAGTCGGCCATCCTGAAGATTACGGGCGTTACGCCTAATATTTCTCCCTGGGGCCGCGCCATCGACTTCACGACCAGCCGGGCCGCCGCCGAGTTTTTCATTGACAACCTGAACACCTGGACCGACCCGCGCTTAACCAAGTTCAACACTCAGGCCCGCACCAAAGATGGCCGCAGCACCATCGGCTATAAAGGCATTCCGAGTGCCTACGGCGGCAGCGATGCGCAGTTCCAGTACCAGCCATCCAACTTCAATATTGCGCTGGTAACGGCCACGGTAGCGGCACCGGTACCTTCCGTGCTGATGAGCTACGCGGAAGTGGAACTCATCAAGGCCGAGGCCGCGCAACGGGGCTACACCACCGCCGACGCCCGCACGCACTACGAGCGGGGCGTGAAGGCCGCCATTGAGCAATGGGGCCTGACGGTGCCTACCACGTACTTCCAAAACCCCGCCGTAGCCTACAACGGCACCCTAGCACGCATCATGCTGCAAAAGTATTACGCGCTGTTTTTCAACGACTACCAGCAATGGTTTGAGTACCGCCGCACCGGCCTGCCGGTGTTGCCGCGCGGCCAGGATTTGCAGAACAATGGTGTGATGCCAACGCGCTTCAAGTACCCGCTGATTGTGCAAACCAACAACGGCACCAACTACCGCGCCGCCGTGCAAGCCATGGGCGCCGACGATGTGAACACCAAAGTGTGGTGGGAAAAGTAACCCTCGGTATTGATTGATTGGCTGGTCATGCTACGCCCCGCGCAGCATGACGCAGCTCTTTACTTGCGCTTGATTTAACCTGTACGAATGTCGCAGCAAAGAAGAACCTTCCTTAAATCGATTGGCCTGGCGGGCCTGGGCGTAACCCTGGATGTGAACCTGGGCTTGGCCCAACCCAAAACAACCGCCGCCGCGGCCAGCCCCGAAACGGCCGTAGCCGCGCTCAGCGGCAAAGTGCATGCGGGTGGCCAAGGCGTGGCGGGCGTGGCCGTTACCGACGGCCTCAGCGTAGTGCTGACCGATGCCAAAGGCCAGTATACGCTGGAAAGCAACGGTGCCACCGAGTTTGTGTACATCTCGGTGCCGCGCGGCTACGAGTTTCCGCACGAGCAGGGCGTGGCGCGTTTCTACCGCAAAAAAGAGCCAGTGAAGGGCCGCTTCAAAGCGGATTTCGAGTTGCATAAGCTCGCGCAGGATGACAGCCAGCACAACTTTATTGTGTGGGCCGACCCGCAGATGATATCCAAGGCCGATGCCGCCGAGTTTAAAGCCACTGCCGTACCCGACACCCAAAAGCTGATTGCCAGCTACGGCGCCAACACGCTGTTTCACGGCATTGGCTGTGGGGACTTGGTGTGGGACCATTTCGAAATATTCGAGGACTACAAGGAGGGCGTAGCCAGCACTGGCATCCCGTTCTTTCAGGTAATCGGCAACCACGACATGGACCTGACGGCCCGCGCCGACGAAGGCTCGGCGGACACGTTCAAAAAGTTGTTCGGCCCCACTTATTACTCCTTCAACCGCGGCGAAATCCATTATGTGGTGCTCGATGACGTGTTTTTCATCGGGGCCGCCAAGAAGTACATTGGCTACCTGACCGAGCGGCAATTGGCGTGGCTGGAGCAGGATTTAGCTCACGTAAAGGCCGGCACCACGGTAGTAGTGAGCTTGCACATTCCGCCCTACACCCGGCAGCACCTGCGCAATAAAGACAAAGAAGAGCCGATGGGCGGCGTGGTGGCCAACCGCCAAGAGCTGTACCGGCTGCTGAAACCCTACAAAGCGCACATCATGTCGGGGCACACGCACTTCAACGAGGTGCTGCAAACCGCTGACAACGTGACCGAACACGTACACGGCACCGTGTGCGGCGCCTGGTGGACCGGCCCCATCTGCACCGACGGCACGCCCGGCGGCTACGGCGTGTACGAGGTGCGCGGCAGTGAGCTGAAATGGTACTACAAAGCCATTGGGCAGGAGCGCAGCCACCAGTTCCGCATCTACCCGAAAGGCAGCCTGCCCGAGCGCCCCAACGACTTGGTGGTGAACGTCTGGAACTGGGACCCAACCTGGAAAGTGGCTTGGTTTGAGGATGGCGTCCGCAAGGGCAACATGACCCAGCACACTGGCCTCGACCCGCTGTCGGTGCGGCTGCACGCGGGGCCGGCCCTCCCCGCCAAGCACAAATGGGTGGACCCTACCCTCACCGAGCACCTGTTCGTAGCCAGCGTATCGGGGCAGGCCAAGGAAATCCGGGTGGAAGTCACCGACCGTTTCGGGCAGGTGTACACCGACACGCTGACGGCCTAGCTTATTGGTTGTCAGACAGCCTCGCTGCTGACTTATTTGGTTTCACTCCGCAGTTCAGGGTTGCTACCTTGGGCTGCGGAGTTTTTCAATCCGTTTGTTTTTTCTTCCTTCCGAAATGCCCAAGCTCGTTTTCCTGCTACCCGCTTTGCTGGCTACGCTCGGCGCTACGGCGCAGTCGGCAGCTACCCTCGACCGGCAGGGCCACCGCGGTGGCCGCGGCCTGATGCCCGAAAACACCGTTCCGGCCATGCGCAAAGCCCAGGATTTGGGTGTCACCACGCTGGAAATGGACGTACTGGTCAGCCAGGACCAGCAGCTGGTTCTCTCGCACGACCCGTTCATGAATGCCGACTTCGTGCTGACGCCCGCAGGCCAGCCGATTGCCAAAGCCGACGAGCCCAGGCACCGCCTCTACTCCCTGCCCTACGCCACCATCCGGCGCTACGATGTGGGCAGCCACGGCAACGCCAAGTTTCCGCGGCAGCAGAAACTGCGCACCTACAAGCCCCTGCTCACCGAAGTCATTGATTCGGCTGAAGCCTACGCCCGCCTGAAAAAGCTGCCTGCACCGCGCTACAACATTGAAACCAAAACCACCCCAACTGGCGACGGAACACTGCACCCAGCGCCAGCGCAATTTGTGGAGCTGTTGCTGGCTGTGGTGCGCACCAAAGGCATTGCCAGCCGCGTCACTATTCAGTCATTCGACCCACGCACCCTGGAGCTGGTGCACCGCGCCGAACCCACCTGGCGCACGGCCCTGCTGGTGGATAATCTGCAAGGTTTGGCCGCTAATCTGCAACGCCTCAGCTTCCAGCCCACTATCTACAGCCCGCACTACAAGCTGGTTACGACGGACCTGGTAAACGAGTGCCACCAGAAAAGCCTGCAAATCATTCCCTGGACCGTGAATACCGCCCCTGATATCGAGCGCCTCACCCAGCTTCACGTAGACGGCATCATCACCGATTACCCGGACTTATTCAAGCACTAACACAGCCGCTCACAAACGGTATGCAGCGCGCCCCAGGCAGTTTATTGCTTGGGGCGTAATGTTTAATGGTCGCTCATGACGCCGGCCTCAATGGCTACGGGGAGGCGGTTTTCGGGGGGTGGCACCGGGCAGGAATAAGCGGAGCTATAGGCGCAGAATGGGTTGTAGGCCCGGTTGAAATCCAGCACCAGCTGCCCGTCTTTGATCTGGCCCAGGCGCAAATCGAGGTAGCGGCCACCGCCGTAGCTACTGCGCCCGTTGGTAAGGTCGGTGAAAGGCACGAAAAGGTAGTCCTGGTACTCTTTGCGGCGTAGCAAATCCAGGCTCTGGTACACCGTTAGGTGTTGCGGCTTGCCTTCCAACACGAAATGTAGCTCGCCATACTTGCGGTACATGGCCTTACGCTCAGTGCTGGTGGGCATAGCAAATGACGCCTGCGACGAGTCGCGTACGAAACGAGCCAGCACGCAAGCTTCATACCGAATAGGAAAAAACGGCAGGCCAGTGAATTGGCCGCGCACAGCCGGCGGCAGCGGTGAACGGGCGGCGTCCCGGTATTCGGCGTTCAGCTCGGCTTGATGAGCCAGCACTTGCTTGCTGTGTTCTTCTTTTGAAAGTGGCACCGGCGTGGTTGACTGCGCCTGGGCCCAAACGCTGCCTAACCACAGCAAGCACACCACTACATAGGGTTGTTTCATGCCCCAAAGTAAGTATCCGCCAAATGATTTAGCAGTGCCACTCGCTTAGCTACGTGATGCGGTACTTGAGCGCAGAAAAGCGCAAATCCAGGATGAGGCTGACTGCCCATTGGCCTTCGTTCGTTGCGTGGCCTGCTTGTTACTGTTGAGGTTCATCTACGGGCGATGCATTAATTTAGTTATTGAACAATTTTAATTGTTACTTTTCAGATACCTAGTGCTAGCCTCTCTTATTATCCTCCTTTGCAGTGTAGTACATTATGCTCCAAAACTACCCTTCTCTACAAGACTTTGCCAGCAACTTCACACCTAAGCGGATAGTATATATTGCACATTTACTATTTCTTGTATTAGGCAACCAACAGGCGCAAGCACAGTCTGATACCAGCCGGCTGGTTTCGGCGTCGATGGCGGTGCTTGAAAAGCAATACGCCCAAGCATTCGTAACGCATCCGCAGCTCTACAACGGGCCCGAATACGTGGATTATGCCAAGCGCTACCACGCCCGCATCGGTCACCAATATTTCCTGACCGACGAGCAGCAGCCAGGCAGTGTGTATTACAACAACCACTATTTCTCTGATTTGCTGCTGAGCTACGATGTGGTTCTCGACCAGTTGTTGATTCAGCACGCTACTAGCCCGTTTATAGTGCGCTTCCTCGACAAGGATATGCGCTATTTCACCATCAACGAGCACCGCTTCATCCGGATAGAGGCCGATAGCACGGCTCCAACTGCTTTCCGCACCGGCTACTACGAGGTACTGGTAGACAGTACAGTACAGCTGCTAGCCAAACGCGCGAAAAGAAGACAGGAAAGAATAAATCAACGACAAGTAGACATTGAATTCAACGTTACTGACAGGCTATTCCTTAAAAAGGACGGCATCTATTACCCCGTCAAATCAAAAAGCTCTGTTACACGGCTGTTTGCCGACCGTAGCAAGGAAGTACAGCAATATATCAAAGACAACAAGCTGAAATTCAAGAAAGCCCGGCGCGAAGCCGACATTGCGCATCTCACTCGTTACTACGCCGGTTTGCGGCGGTAATAGCCTTCTTACAGTACTCGTTCTTTATTTCCTGTTGCCACACCCTGCTATTCTATATGAGGCACGCCTACCTGTTGCTTGTCACCTTCTTATTCAGCTTGTTATGCCTGCGCGCCCAGGCCCAGCAACCCGCCGAAAAAACTATTAGCGGCGACTTTCAGCACGTACCATTCAAGCAGTTTGTGGCGCTGCTAGAAGCCCGTTCCGACTACCGCTTCTACTTCGATCCACAGGCCGTTGACAGCCTATACGTTACGCTGCTAGTGCAAGACCAGCCCGTACGCAACGTGCTGGAGCGAGCTTTACAAAATACGCCCTACCGCTTTGCCATCGACGATGAGCGGCGGGTGTTTGTAACTGCCGGGGTGGAGCTGGACCCCATGCTACCGCCCAGCTTTTTCCGCCCTCCCGGCAGCCGCGACGTAGCACCCGCACCACGCACCGAAGCCGCCCCTACCACTGCGCCAGGCCGGTCGCGCTACGTGCGTGAGGCCGAGTACAAGGTGTACGAAATAGGCAACGGCAGCTCAAGCAGCGGCAAAGCCACGGTGGCGGGCCATGTGCGGGAGTTGAAATCGGGCGAGCCGGTAATTGGGGCTACCATCTATACCGAAGCTCCCGCTGTAGGCACCAGCACCGACCAGTTTGGGTACTACTCACTCACGCTACCCGTAGGCCGCCACGACATCAAAATCCGGGGTATCGGCATCAAAAACACCAAGCGCCAAGTGGTGCTACGGGCCGATGGCAAACTGGAAATAGAGGTGGAAGAAGATATTACGCCGCTGAAAGAAGTGGTGATTGAGGCCGAGAAGGACAAGAACGTGACCGGCATGCAAATGGGCCTGGAGAAGCTGGATATCAAAACGATGCGCCAAGTGCCCACGGCTTTCGGCGAAACTGATATTCTGCGGGTGGTGCTTACGCTGCCAGGCGTGAAGTCGGTGGGGGAAGGCAGCACCGGCCTGAACGTGCGCGGCGGCGCCACCGACCAGAACCTGATTCTGTTCAACGGCACTACCATCTATAATCCGTCGCACTTGTTCGGCTTCTTCTCGGCGTTCAACCCCGACATTCTGCAAACCGTGGAGCTGTATAAAAGCGCCATTCCGGCCAAGTACGGCGGGCGGTTGTCATCGGTGCTGGAAATCAAGACTCGGGAAGGCAACAAGAAGAAGTTTTCGGGTTCCGGCGGCATTGGGCCGCTGACCAGCCGCCTGACGCTGGAAGGCCCGATTGTGAAAGACAAAACGGCCTTTATCATCAGTGGCCGCACCAGCTACTCCGACTGGATTCTGAAGCGCCTCGACAACAGCTCGTTCCGCAACAGTTCGGCGGCGTTTTACGACGTTAGTGCCCACGTCAGCAGCCAGCTCAACGATAAGAATACGCTGTACGCTACTGGCTACCTCAGCGCCGATAAATTCCGGCTGGCCAGTGACACCTCGTATAAATATGTGAACCAGAATGCCAGTTTGAAGTGGCAGCACAACTTCAACAACAAACTGTACGCCGTGCTTACCGGTGCTTACAGCCGCTACGCCTACGACATTACCAGCGAGAAGAACCCAGTAAACGCCTCCAGCCTGAAGTACGGCATCAACCAAACCAACGCCCAACTCGACTTCAGCTACTTTCCTAACTCCAAGCACACCATCGACTTCGGGGTCAGCACGTTGCGCTACGATATTTCACCGGGCAGCCTGACGCCCAACAGTACCGAGTCGTTGATTAACCCAGATATTCTGGCGCGGGAGCAGGCCCTGGAAAGCGCCCTGTACGTCTCTGACCGGATTGATGTCAACCAGCGGCTGTCGGTATCCTTGGGGTTGCGGTATTCCCTGTTCAATGCGCTCGGCCCGCGCGACGTGTACCGCTACGCGCCGGGCGTGACGCGGAGTGAAAGCAGCATCACCGACACGGTGCGTTACAACTCAGGCAAGGTACTAGCCACTTACCACGGCCCCGAGTATCGGATGTCGGCCCGGTATGCCGTGTCGGATAATTCTTCGGTGAAAGCCAGCTACAACCGCACGCGCCAGTACATTCACCAGCTCACTAATACAGCCTCCGTGTCGCCAGCCGATATCTGGAAGCTCAGCGACGCCAACATTCGCCCGCAGCTCGCCGACCAATACTCCATTGGCTACTACCGCAACTTCAAGTCCAACACCATCGAAACGTCGGTGGAAACCTACTACAAGTCGTTGCGTGACTTCGTGGACTACAAGAGCGGCGCTACCCTAATTCTCAATCACCACATTGAAACCGACATCGTGAATGCCGAAGGCAAGGCCTACGGGGTGGAGGTGATGGTGAAGAAGCTGACCGGCAAAATCAACGGTTGGGTGAGCTACACCTATTCCCGTTCGTTGGTGCAAGTGAATACCGGTACCACGGCCGAGCAAATCAACGGGGGCCGCTATTACCCTAGCAACTTCGACAAACCGCACGATGTGACGCTGATTGGCAACTACCGTTTCAGCCGCCGCTTCAGCACTTCCCTGAACTTCAACTACAGTACCGGCCGCCCCATCACGCTGCCGCTAGCCAAGTACTACGTAGCCAACTCGTTGCGCGTGTATTACTCCGACCGCAACGCCTACCGCGTACCCGACTATTACCGCGCCGATTTTGCGCTGAATATCGAAGGCAGCCATAAGGTGAAGAAACTGGCCCACAGCTCCTGGACGCTGGGCGTGTACAACCTCACGGGCCGCCGCAACCCGTACTCCATTTACTTCAAATCGGAAAACGGCCAAATCAAAGGCTATAAGCTTTCCATCTTCGGCCAGCCTATTCCTACTATCACCTATAACTTCAAGTTCTAATTAGATGCGCGCACTATCCCTCTCTCTCCGGCTGGCCGTGCTGTGGTGCTTGACCCTGGCTTTATCCGGCTGCATCGACCCCTACATGCCCGACGCCATTAGTACCACTAAGAGCTATCTGGTGGTTGATGGCTTCATTAACAGTCGGGGCAGTACCAGTATCAAACTGTCACGCACGTTTGATATAGCGGCCCAAACAGCCCCACCCATCGAAACGCGCGCTACTTTATTCATTGAGGAAGAAGGTGGTACTCGTTATCCAGTGTTGGAAGGCAGCGTGAAAGGCACCTATACCTCGGCCAGCCTGACCCTGAATCCAGCCAAGAACTATCGCCTTTCCATTCGCACAGCAGCGGGCTTGGAGTACGCATCATCCTTCGTGCCAGTCAAGACCACGCCGCCTATCGATGCCGTTACGTGGCGCGCCGCTAATAACGGCTTAACCATCTATGTTAATAGCCACGACGACGCCAGTGCCACCCGGTATTACCGCTGGGAGTACGAGGAAACCTGGGAAATCAGGCCGCCCTATTCGCCGGTGGTAGAATACAAAAACCGACAGATACAGGACATAACGGTGCCATTTCCTACCATTTGCTGGGGCAACACCAAATCCACTGAAATTAAAATCAGCAATACCATCCGGCTAACCCAGGATGTAGTAGCGGACTATCCTATTCGCTCACTCCCCACGTCCTCCGACCTACTTGCGTATAAATACAGCATCCAAGTTAAGCAGTATGCCCAGACTGCGGAGGAGTATATGTACTGGGACCAGCTTAAGAAAAACACCGAAAACATCGGCACACTATTCGATCCGCTGCCTTCTCAGCTTACCGGCAACATCCGTTGTCTTACCAACGAGCCTGAATTAGCCTTAGGATACGTTGGTGCCTATTCCATTCAAGAGAAACGCCTCTTTATTTCCCGATCTGAGCTTCCTGGAACCTGGCCTATTACCAATGGCTACAGGGATTGTATACCACCCGACACCGTCTTTTTGTATAAGGACCGACCGCCTCGGCCAGTTTCTGAAACCCTGCTAAGCTACTTCAACAACCCAGGCTACTTGCCAATTGACCGGATTTATTCCCCTGCCGGCACAGTGGTAGCTTATTTAGCTAAGGCCCGTGACTGTGTGGATTGCCGCACACGAGGTACCGAAGTGAAGCCTAGCTTCTGGCCTTAATTTTCAAGTGAAGTATACCTATTGCACCCGTATGACCTTATTGATAACTACAGTTACTCGCCTTGCGCCTTGCTTGGGGCTGCTGCTTGGGCTGGCAGTAGCAAACCATGTGGCAGCGCAGGCTCCTTCCGATTCGTTGGGTGGGCTGGCTAGCCGGTTCAGCCGCTACCAGAAAGCCGCGCTGCCCGAGAAACTATTTCTGCACCTCGACCGGCCCCTGTACACCACTGGCGAAACCATGTGGTTCAAGGCGTATACCGTGGAAGGCACTCACGCTCAGCCATTGAAGCTAAGCAAGGTGGCCTATGTAGAAGTGCTCGACCACGACAACCGAGCCGTTTTGCAGGCTAAAGTTCCCCTGAAAGATGCTACTGGCCAAGGTGCTTTTGTGCTGCCGGCCACCTTGGCTTCTGGCACATATACGGTGCGGGCTTATACCAACTGGATGAAAAACTTCGGGCCGGACTCTTACTTTCATAGCTCCGTAACGATACTCAACACGCTCACCGCCTCGGGGGCCGTGGCCAACAAAGATTCGGCGGCGTATGAGGTGCAGTTTTTCCCGGAAGGCGGCAACCTAGTGCAGGGCCTTGCCAGCAAGGTAGCTTTCAAAGTGACCAACCGTACCGGCCGGGGCGTGCCAGCCGAGGGCCGTCTACTCAATCAAAACGGAACGGTAATAGTTGATTTCAAGACTCTAACGGCGGGTATGGGTAGCTTTAGCTTCACG
Organism: Hymenobacter norwichensis DSM 15439; assembly: GCF_000420705.1. Lineage (GTDB taxonomy): Bacteria > Bacteroidota > Bacteroidia > Cytophagales > Hymenobacteraceae > Hymenobacter > Hymenobacter norwichensis. Next base: position 316,815 of record NZ_ATVL01000010.1, on the reverse strand, counting down.
CCAGAAGCTGGCCAGACGTATACCGCGGTGGTTACGCCCCAGAAAGCTCCAGCTATCCGGCGGTCGTTGCCACGGCTATTCGACCAAGGCTACGTGCTGCACCTAGAAAACAGCAGCCCCGATGCCCTTACGTTCACCGTCAGCACTACAAAAGCGCAGTCGGAAACCTTGTATTTATTGGGGCATGCCCGGCAGCAGGTATCGGTAACGGCCCGTACCCAAACCGTTAATGGCCGCGCCAGCTTCACGGTCAGCAAAAAACAGCTGCTTGATGGCATTTCGCATTTCACGCTGTTTGACGCCAACCATACTCCTTTGTGTGAACGGCTATACTTTCAGCCGCCCACCGGCAAATTAGCTATTGCCGCCCGCCCCGATAAAGCCCAGTACGCCAGCCGCGATAAAGTGAGCTTGCAGGTGGCTACCACCGGCCTGGCTGATCAGCCGCTAGGCGCTAACCTATCGATGGCCGTGTATCGGCTGGATTCTCTGACGTCTACGGCGGCGGCCGACATCAACAGCTACCTGTGGCTGACGTCGGACCTACGCGGCCGGATTGAAAACCCCGCGTATTACTTCACTACCGAACCAGCCGCCACCGCCGCCGCCGACAACCTGATGCTGACCCAGGGCTGGAGCCGGTTTCGGTGGGAAAAGATTCTGGCTGATTCTGTTGCTACGTTTGAGCATTTGCCGGAGCTAAACGCCCCGCTGCTCCAGGCTCGGCTAGCTTCGCCCGAGTCTAAGCGGCCAGCCGGGGGGGTGGTTGCTTATCTGTCAGTCCCTAGCCGAATTATCAAACTCAACAATACTCGGACGGATGCTAGTGGTCTGGCGCAGTTCGAGCTAGATAATTTTTATGGTGCCCAGGACGTAGTGCTGCAAACCAACCCGCGGCAGGACAGCACCAGCCGCTTTGAAATTCTTTCGCCATTCACCAGCCAGTTTAGTGGCTTCCGGGCCGCGCCTTTTGCTCCCCTTCCCCGCTTCCAGGCCGACTACGCCAAACGTCACTTTCAGACGCAGGTGCAGGCCACGTATGCCCGTAACTTCAAGGCGCCAGCGTTAGCCAGAATAGCCGTAGTAGACAGCTCGGGTTTTTATGGCAAGCCCGACGAAACCTACTTTCTGGACAAGTACACCCGTTTTAAGGTGTTGGAGGAAGTGATGCGCGAGTATGTGCCGGGCGTGGTAGTACGCATCCGAAAGGACGGCTTTCATTTCTTGGTGGTTGATAAGACCAACAAAACCTTGCTCACCGAAAATCCCATGGTGCTGCTCGATGGCGTGCCCGTGTTCAACCTGAACAAGATGATGGCCATGGATCCGCTGAAAATCAGGAAGCTGGAAGTAATGGACAGCCGTTATCTGCACGGCGCTATGATGTACGATGGTCTGGTGAGCTACACCACCTATAAAGGCGACCTGGAAGGCTTCCCGCTCGACGCGCGGGTGCTAGTGCAGCGCTACGAGGGCTTGCAAGAGCAACGCGAGTTCTACGCCCCCCGCTACGACACGCCCGAGGCCCGCCAAAGCCGCCTCCCCGACCTGCGCAACCTACTCTACTGGAACCCCAGCGTATCGACCACCAGCACCACACCGGCTACGCTGGATTTCTACACCAGCGACCAGGCCGGGCGTTATATAGTGGTACTTCAGGGCCTCTCAAAAACTGGGCTGGCCGGCAGCACCAGCTTCACGTTCGAAGTGAAACAGGCACTGTAACAACCTCAGCGGCCACTCAACGCCTTAAAGCCGTTGCCGAAGCAATTCAGCAACGGCTTTTTCGTGGGTAAGGCGCATTTTGCCACTCTTCTTGCTTGTCGTTTGTTGACTGTAGCCGTAGGAGTAGTAGCCAACCTTTCTGCTATCCTTATCCGCTTCCGTACCTTCGCTTCCATGACCGATACTGCCGCCAACCAGCCCCACAAGCTCTTTCTGCTCGACGCGTTTGCTCTTATTTACCGCGCCCATTTTGCCTTTAGCAAGAACCCGCGCGTCAATTCCAAGGGCCTTAATACTGGGGCCATTCTGGGCTTCACCAACACACTGGTAGAGGTGTTGCAGAAGGAAAAGCCCACGCATATCGGGGTGGCCTTCGATGCCCAGAAAAAGACATTCCGCCACGAACAGTTTGCCGACTACAAGGCCCAACGCCAAGCCATGCCCGAGGATATTGGGCTGGCCATTCCATATATCAAGAAGATTATCAAGGCCTTCAACATCCCGATTCTAGTGGTAGATGGCTTCGAGGCCGACGACGTAATCGGCACGTTGGCGCGCCGAGCCGAGGCGCAGGGCTTTGGGGAAGTGTTCATGATGACGCCCGACAAAGACTACTGCCAGCTGGTAACCGACTGCGTAAAAATCTACCGCCCGGCTTTTATGGGCAACGCTGCTGAAGTCCTGGATGTGGCGCACGTGCTGCAACGCTTCGAGATTGAGCGGCCCGAGCAGGTTATCGACATTCTGGGCCTTCAGGGCGACGCCTCCGACAACATTCCTGGCATTCCCGGCATCGGCGAGAAAACGGCCAAAACCCTAATTCAGAAGTACGGCTCGGTGGAAAACCTGATTGCCAACGTGGACGAGCTAAAGGGCAAGCAGCAGGAAAACGTGCGCAACTTCGCTGAGCAGGGCTTGATGAGCAAGGAACTGGCCACCATTCACCTGAACGTACCCATCGAGTTTGAAGCCGACAAACTAGTGCTCGACAAGCCCGATGAAGATGCGTTGCGCCAGCTGTTCGACGACTTGGAGTTTCGGCAACTAGCTGCCCGCGTACTAGGCGGCGGCAGCGCGGCTGGCACAAGCAGCACTGCGGCTCCTACTCCACGCGGGGCCCGGCGGCCTAAGGTCACGGAAGGCCAAGGCAGCCTGTTCGGCAGCAGTTCCGACGCAGCCGTGGCCATTGGTGCCGAAGAAGGCGAAACCGGCAGCTTTGGTGCCCCCGCCGGTCCGCGCCTCACCCTTGCCGACATACCGCACCAATATCACCTCATCGACACGCCCGAGTTGCGCAAGTCGTTGCTGGACTTCCTATTGCAGCAGGCAGAGGTCAGCTTTGACACCGAAACCACTGGCCTCGACACCATGACGGCGCGGCTGGTAGGCTTATCGTTCTGCTGGCTGCCCGGCGAGGCATACTACGTGCCTGTCCCGCACGACGACCACACCGCCGCGCAAGCCCTGATAGACGAGTTTCGGCCGTTTTTCGATGCCAAAGGCATCCTCAAAATTGGGCAGAACATCAAATACGACCTCACCATTCTGCGCCACTATAACGTGGAGGTTGAAGGGCCGCTGTTCGATACCATGCTGGCCCACTACTTGCTCGAGCCCGACATGCGCCACAACATGGACGTGCTGGCCGAAACCTACCTACACTACACGCCCGTCAGCATCATCTCGCTTATTGGCCCGAAAGGCAAAAACCAGAAAACCATGGCCGACATTCCGCCGGCCGAAGTGTCGGACTATGCCTGCGAAGATGCCGACGTGACCTTGCAGCTCAAGCACGTATTCGAGCCGCTGCTGAAAGAAGTGGGCTTGCTAGATTTGCTGAATGAGGTGGAAAACCCATTGGTACCAGTACTATCGGCCATCGAATATGAGGGTGTGAAGATTGATAGCGCTGCTATGGGCGAATATTCCACCGAGTTGCAAGGCTACATTGTGGATATCGAGCAGCAGATTTTCACGGCTGCCGGGCAGGAGTTCAACATTGGCTCGCCCAAGCAGCTAGGCGAAATCCTGTTCGATAAACTGGGCCTCGGTGGTGGCAAAATCAAGAAAACCAAAACCGGCCAATACGCCACCGGCGAGGAAATTCTGAGTGTGCTGGCCGCCGACAACCCCGTGGCCGGCCTGATTCTGGAACACCGCCAGCTGACCAAGCTCCGCAGTACCTACGTGGAGGCCTTGCCCCAACTGGTGTGTGAGCTGGATGGCCGCGTGCATACTAGCTTCAACCAAGCCGTAACCGCCACCGGCCGCCTCAGCAGCACCAACCCTAACCTCCAGAACATCCCCATCCGCACCGAAAAAGGCCGCGAAATCCGCAAAGCCTTCGTGCCCCGCGACGAAAACCACGTGCTGCTCGCCGCCGACTACTCGCAGGTGGAACTGCGCATCATGGCCGACTTCTCGGGCGACAAAACCATGATTGAAGCGTTCCGGTTGGGCCAGGACATTCATACCAGTACGGCCAGCAAGGTATTTCACGTACCGCTAGCCGAAGTGGATGGCGAGATGCGGCGCAAAGCCAAAACCGTCAACTTCGGCATCATCTACGGCATTTCGGCCTTCGGGCTGGCCCAGCGTATCGGCATCAGCCGCAAGGAGGCCACCGAAATTATCGACACCTATTTCCAGGAGTTTTCGTCGGTGAAGCAATTTATGGACGAAAGCATCAATAAGGCACGAGAACTGGAATACGCTACCACGCTGCTGGGCCGCCGCCGCTACCTGCGCGACATTAACTCGCGCAACGCTACCCTACGCGGCTACACCGAGCGCAACGCCATCAACGCCCCCATCCAGGGCACAGCAGCCGACATCATCAAGAAGGCAATGATCAACATTCATGACTGGCTGCTAGAGGAAAAGCTCGGCACCAAGATGATCCTCCAAGTCCACGACGAACTAGTGTTCGACGCCGTACAGGAAGAAATCGAGTATATCACGCCCAAAATCAAGGAGTTGATGGCTACGGCTTTGCTGCTACCGCACGGTGTACCCCTGGAAGTGGAAGTAGGCACCGGCCGCAACTGGTTGCAGGCACACTAAATAATAAACAAGCTCATCCAGTTGCAATCAGTTTAATGAAACCGGACGGGCTGGCTGTTTAAATAGAAGTTAAACGGGAGGTTGAGCTACAAAATCAGCTCGGCTTTCCGTTTTTAGCTACCACAAACATTCGGTCGCCGAAGCGGCCGGTGGCCTGATTCAGCAAGTAGGTGGGGTACTGGCCCAGTAGCTTGCCGGCTTGTTCCACGGGGTTGCCGCCCAACCGAATCTGCTGGGGCTTTTTCACGGGGTTCAGCAAATCCACTACCTCAAAGCCGTGCTTGGCCAGCATTTTCCGGATGGTGGTGGGCGTGAATTCGTAGAGGTGATACGGCGGCAAATCCATGCGGCGCTGCCGGCCCAGCAGGCTATATAGCGCAAAACCGGCCCGCATGCTGGGCAAGTTGAGCACACTGGGCAAGGCCAGTACCAGCAAGCCACCGGGCGCCAGAATGCGCTGGAACTTGGCAATGGTAGCCGAAGGAGACAGCAAATGCTCCAGCACGTCGCCGAGGTAGGCTAAGTCGAACTGGCTTTCGTGGAAATCCTCGGCGGTTTCGATGTTGCCGGTTACGACGGGCAAGCCCAACTGCGTGCGGGCAAATTCGGCGGCGTGAGCCGATATTTCGAGGCCGTGCGTTTCCCAGCCTAGGCTTTGCAGGCTCTTAAGCGTGTAGCCTGGTCCGCAGCCCACTTCCAGGTACCGGAAGTGCCGGCCGGGGTAGTGGCGCAACATATAATCGGTGAACTTATCGGCGCGGGGCTTACTCAAATCCAGCGCCGCCCCTTCCTCGATGAACTTTTGGTCTTGAATGGTCCGGTCGTAGTTGGGGCGCTCCGTGAAATACTCCTTGCCGTAGAGCCGCTCCAATTGTGCAGGTGTGGGCTGCGGGTCGAGAAATACCAGCTCACAGTACTGGCACTGCACACCTTGCAGGCGCTGCCCTTCTAAGGTGTAGTAGAAAGGGCGCGGCCGAAAATCGGTATGCCCGCATAAATCACAAGTGCGCATAGTGCTCGAAATCAAATCAGGAAGCAAGTTCGCACTTATCCCCGAAACCCGTAGGTGGGCTTTCACTGTTTTAAGCACGGGCGGCGTAGCGTTGGCCGGGCAGGAGCAAGCTGCTTCGTACCGGCCGCGGCATTCCGCCGTATTGGTCTTATTTAGCGCGCTTGCCGTTTCGTCGGGCCGCACTTTCACTGATTTCTAAAGTTGATATATATGGTTGATGTGGTTGTAATTGGAGCTGGGCCGGTGGGGCTGGCGTGCGCGCTGGAAGTGCAGCGGCGCGGACTGACGGCAGTGGTGGTAGACAAGGGGGCACTGGTAAATTCCATCATCGGCTACCCCACCAACATGGAGTTCTTCTCCACGCCTGAGCTGCTGGAAATCGGGGGGCATCCCTTTCCTACCAGTAGCTATAAGCCCCTGCGCGAAGACGGCCTCGACTATTACCGCCGCGTGGCCCAAACCGAAAAGCTCAACCTGCGCCTTTACGAACGGGTAATGAGCCTGGAAGGCGAACCGGGCCAGTATGAAGTAGTGACCGAGAAAGACCGCATAACCTGTGCCAGCGTCATCATTGCCACTGGCTTCTACGATGTGCCGAACTACCTCAACGTGCCGGGCGAAGACCTGCCCCACGTCAACCATTATTACAAAGAGCCATATGCCCATGTCGACCAGGATGTAGTAGTAGTAGGCGCCAAAAACTCCTCGGCCAAAGCGGCCTTACAGCTCCTACGAGCCGGGGCGCGCGTAACGATGGTGGTGCGCGGCCCAGAAATCAGCAACTCGGTGAAATACTGGATTCGGCCCGATTTGCTGAACCGCATCAAGGAAGGCCGCATCAAGGTGCACTTCAACGCTACCATCCAGCGCATCCTCACCGACTCCGTGAAGCTCGATACACCCGACGGCCTACTTACGGTACCAGCCGACTACGTATATGCCCTCACCGGCTACCACCCCGACTTCTCGTTGTTGGCAGCCCTCGGCATCACCTGCCAGACTGACGCCGCCCAAACCCCTACCCACGACGCCGATACGCTGGAAACCAACCGGCCCGGCGTGTACTTGGCGGGCACCGTCTGTGGCGGCCTCAACACCAGCCGTTGGTTTATCGAGAATGGCCGCTACCACGCCCAGGTAATTGCAGCGCGTTTGGCCGGCGAGGCCGCTCCGGAACTACCAGAAGTACTGCAACCCGTGCAACTCACGCCCCAGTAGAAACAACTGCTAAACGCAAAACCCCTCATCCGAAAAACAGATAAGGGGTTTAAATCAAGTTGGCATTTGGCTATTACGGAAATTTCACTCCGATATAGTCGTTCGGATTTACCTCCGCAATTCGGGCGCCATACTTGGCATTGAGGGCCTTAATCATTTCATTGGCTACCACTGCGTATCCCCGAGGAGTAGGGTGCACGCCGTCCAGCGAAAACAGGTTGCCGCTGATGAAGCTGGCCGTATTGGTCACGCCGTTTGTGATGATACCAGCACTGGCTACCCGCGTGAAGAACGTATTAGCATCGAAGATGGCCAATCCTTTCTCGTTAGCCTTAGCCGTAATTGCGGCATTGAAAGCGGTAGTGGCCGAGCGTACCGTGGCTTGCTCGGTATCGTCAAGGACCAGCGTACTTGGAATTGGGTTGCCATTGCTAGCCCCGAACGCCTGAGTGGTATCCACGCCTTGCAGCTGTAGAAACAGACCTAAAGTGACAACGGCTGGCAATGAAGGACGCGCCTGATTGTATACATCGCGCCAGGCTTTGCCATTGTTGGGCCGCCCAAACAGCGCCACATAGGGTGAGGATGTCAGCGTAAATAGCTGCACACCGTTGCCGCTAGCGTCGCGGATGGTGGATGTGGCAATGGTGCGCCGGGTAGGTGGCGTACCGGTGAGCGACGTATTGAAGCCGCCGGTAGTAATAATTACGGCGGGCACGTTGTTGGTGGTGAGTGTAGCTTTGAAAGCCGGCCCAACTGTAGTGAAGAACGGAATATTGGTTACGTCCGGAATGGTAGCTACTAAGCCTTTCGCGCCGTTTGCGGTCAGGGCATTGATGACTTTGGTGTTCTTGTCGGTGAAGTCAGCTATAGGCGTTAGGAAGCTGGCTGCCGCACCAGCTGTGGCATAGCCTAGCACATCATTGTTGCCCAGCCAGTTGGTGAAGAACGTAGGATTAGAGGCGGCCACTCGTGCCAGATAGGTTTGAGTAGCCTGTGCGTCGGGTGTAATACGCTCGAAATAGGGGTTACCAGCCGTGCTGCCATAACCAACAGTTTCAATGTCCGAAAGCCGGATACCTGGCACCCCCAAATTGTTCACTGGCTCGATGTACTTGGTGTAGAGCGGCCGGGCAGCCGTGGCCCCACTCCTCAGAGCCAGACTGGTGGTTACATTGGCGGTAATGGGTGAACCCGTGCTAGTAAAACCTGCTAGGCGTAGATAACCCGAACCATTTTCCTGACCAGCCTGAAACAAGGGCTGCACAAAATCGCCGCCGCCGGCCTGCCGAAACTGCCCTGCTAGCAGGTTAGGATACGAAGCCTGCTGACCACTCAAATACAAACCATTATCTGAAAAACCAGCCGTGAGGGAATTACCCACGGCAATGTAGCGGGAGAAGTCGACCGAGCCGGCGCTAGGCTTCACATCGTTTTCTAGGTCGGGCTGGCAAGCGCTGAGACCTAGGCCTAGCAGCGCCACCAACGGCGCAGACTTGCGAAATAGAAATGTGTTCATGGGGTGGGAAACGCGGCGCGATTAGAAGTTGTAGTTCAGGCCCAGGCCTGGAATCACGATGTTGGTTTTGTAGGTACCGGCAATCCGGTCGGTGGTCCCGTTGTTGAGCAGATCCTGCGTGGTTTGGGTGCGCTTCTTAATGGAAATGTATTGCCCCGATATGTCCAGGCCGAACTTACCGAACGAGTAAGAAGCCCCCAACGTACCGCTAATCCGGTCGTTGTCGGGGGTTTCGGGCGTTACGTAGCCGTCTTTCACGGGTGTTGCGTCGTAGCTACCACCGGCTCGTACGGTCAGGCCACTGGTGAGCTTGTACTGCCCACCCACCCGGAACGTCAGCGCATCCTGATAATAGCGTTTCGACTCGCTGAAAGTGCTACCATTGACTTGTTTATCGAAGTCGAAGCGAAGCACGCGGTACTTGCTCCATTGCACAAAGTTGACATCCAACCCGATGGTCAGTTTTTCATTGGGCATGATGCCGAGTCCGAGGCTGGTAGTAGCCGGCAGCGGCAGCGTGGCGTCGAATTTGGTGGCTTCAAAGCGCGAAGCAAAGCTAGACGTCACGTTGGTGAACGAAACGTCGCCGCCCTTCACCTGCGCATCAATTTTGGAGCGGTGGCTGATACCAACACTCAGCTTTTCGGAAGGCTTGAAGAAGATACCGGCGTTGTAGCCCACCTTGTTTTCGGCTTTACCATCCAGTTCGATGTGACCGAACGAATCGGGCAACGGAATGTCGCGCTGCAAGTTCACCGAGCCGTACGCCAGAATCATTAGGCCCGCCCCGATGCTCAGCTTATCAGTAATGGCATAACTGAACGTAGGCTGTACGTAAATAGACTCCAGGGTAATATCCGTTAGAGAAGTGCGGCCTTCCCAGCCGTTGGCGTATTGAAGCTTGCTGCCGAATGGCGTGTACACCGCAATGCCCGCCCGAAATTTCCCTTCGGCCGGCCCAAAGCCAGCGTACAGGTTGAACGGCGTAACGGTGCTATTGCGCAATTCCCGCTGCTGGCTGCCGCCTTCTGCCACGTACGCATTGCGCGCCAGCGTGAAATTGACGCCCACCTGCACCCCCCGGTCGCGCACCATGGCCAGGGCACCGGGGTTGTAGAACATGGCGGCCTGGTCGAGCGACAGACCCACCCCGACGCCGCCCATGCCGTTGTTTTTCTGCCCGGCCAGCGTCACCTGATAACCACCTGCCGAAGCCACCGTTGCGGACAGCAACGCTCCTCCCGCAAGGAGTAAAAATTTAGAGTCCATAAAAACAAGAAATGGGTGAGAATTGAGGACTAAGGGATTAAATGTATGCGAAAAAAGCAATAATTAGTAGGCTTGCCTAACAAACTTCATCAAGATTTTAGTGAATAGAAATACTTAGTGAGTAAGTACTTAATTAACAATACATTGCCGCAGTATAGTGCAAGCTATATTGTTTATTTCACACCTTTGAAATCTGCCGCGTGCGCAAATCCAGTTGTTGGCCGGCCACCAGCAAATGCACGCGCAGGTCCTGGCCACTCACTGGCTCACCGCGGCCGGCCCGCCCGATATTGTTGCCTTGCAGGTGGTTGCCGTCTACCACTATCATCAGACCGTCGCCGAACACTTCGGCCACGGCGCCGCCCCGCACAATGATGCCGGTTTCTTCGGACAGCCCCAGGCCCAGGTAGCTAGGATGGGCCAGCAAGGCGTGCATCAGGCGCCCGAAACGGCCCCGCTCCACAAAGTGCTGGTCGATGAACAGGTTGGGTAACAGCCCCAACCCGCGCATAGTTTGGATGCCGCCTTTGCGCATGGCCCGCCAACCGTAGCCTTCTACCAGCATGTGGCCAGGCAAAGCGGCGGCGCCGGCACTGGTACCCGATATGATAAAGCTGGCCTCGGTCTGGAACCGGTGCTGGAGATGCGTCAGAAACTCGGTACCGCGCAGGTATTCCGCAATCCGCTCTTGGTCGCCGCCGGTGAAAAATACCAGGCCGGCCCGGCTTAGCCGCCGCAGGGTGGCCGGCGTATCGGCGGGGTGGTGCTCGTTCACGGGTAAGTGTCGGACAGCGGTGCAGCCCAAATCGTGGAAAGCTTTTTCGTAGGCCCCGGCGGTACGGGAGGGGTTGCTGGAGGCCGTAGTCAGGATTTCGACCGGCGTATCCAGCGTGGGCAGCATGTCGCAGAGCAGGGCGAGCAGGGCATCGTCGTCGCCGCCACCGAGGGCAACAAGAGTGCCGAGGGGCAAAGCAGCAGGCGTTGGTTGGGGCATGAGAAGCGCGAAGAGGACGCTCAAATGTACGGGTCGCCGCAACTTTTGGCTGGCTGGAAAACCAGGATAGCGCGGTTTGCGTCCGGAAAAGCCACGAAGCTGATCAGTACCAGGCTTCAACCAAAGCGGCCTGCTGGCGTTTAGTCGCGAGGGCAGCGCCTACTTTCTTCCCTGGCTTCTGCTCCAACCTCAACCTTATACCTCTGAGTTTGCCGGGTGGCTGAGGCTACCACATAGCGGTTCGTGCCATTGCTATTTTTCTGTTACTGTGCGGTTGAGCCACGGAATCCGGCTATTTTTGCGCGCCGTTTCAATCACCAATTCCCCTTGCCTAGCGAGACACTGCCCTTCTATTATTCATGAATCAGCATCCGACCACCGAGCACATCACGTCCCTGATTCAGGAGGGCGAGTTTTTTAAACTCAAAGAACTCCTCAAACTCTACGAACCGGCCGAGCTGGTCGAGCTGATTGAGGAGGAAGAAGAGCGGGAACAACTGATTATTTTCCGGCTGCTGCCGCTACGGCTGGCCACGCAGGTGTTCGAATACCTGGACCTGGAAGTGCAAAAGCACTTCCTCACCAACCTGACCCAGGAGAAAATCACCAACATCCTCAACGAAATGTCGCCCGATGACCGGACGGCGCTGCTGGAATTTCTGCCCGACGAGTTGGTGCGGGAGTTGATTCAGACGCTGTCGGAGTCGGAGCGCAAGGTGACGCTGGAACTGCTGGGTTACCCCGAGTACTCGGTGGGCCGCCTGATGACGCCTGATTACATTGCTATCCGGGAAAACTGGACGGTGCAACAGGTATTCGACTACATTCGGCGGCACGGCGGCCAATCAGAAACGCTGAGCATGCTCTACGTGACCGATGGGCGGGGTGTGCTGATTGATGACATTCGGATTCGGGAGCTGCTGCTGGCTGACCCGCAAAAGCAGGTGCGCGAGCTGATGGACCACCGCTACGTGTCGCTCAGGGCCATGCAGGACCAGGAAGAGGCCATCGACGTGTTCCGGCGCAACGACCGGGGCGCCTTGCCGGTGGTGAACGACGAAGGCGTGCTGTTCGGCATCGTAACGATTGACGACATTCTAGACATCCGGGAAGAGGAAGACACCGAGGATATTCAGAAACTGGGCGGCTCGGAGGCCTTAGATGAGCCCTATTTGGCTACGTCTATCTGGAGCATGGTAAAGAAGCGGGCCGGCTGGCTGGTGATTCTGCTCATCGGCGAAATGCTGACCACCTCGGCCATGCACCATTTTGAGGACGACTTGCAGAAGGCGGCCGTGCTGGGCTTGTTTATTCCGCTCATTATTTCGGCGGGCGGCAACGCGGGCTCGCAGGCTACCTCGCTTATCATCCGGGCTATGAGTTTGGGTGAGTTCAAGCTCAGCGACTGGTGGCTGGTGATGCGGCGGGAGTTGCAGTCGGGCTTGCTACTGGGCTTGATTCTGGGCGTGGTCGGTTCGTTGCGCATTGTGCTGTGGGCCACCGTGGTTGACCCTGGGTACTTCGGCCAATACTGGCAGCTGATTGCCATTACAGTGGGTTTCTCGCTGCTGGGCATTGTACTGTGGGGTGCCCTGGCCGGCGCTATGCTGCCGATGCTGCTCAAGCGCCTGGGCCTCGACCCGGCTACGGCTTCGGCCCCTTTCGTGGCTACGCTGGTGGACGTAACCGGGCTGATTATCTACTTCTCGGTGGCAACCATGGTGTTGCGCGGCACGCTGCTGTAGAATGTTTTGGCTGTTAGCGGCGGGCTGTTAGCTGTTGGCTTTGCCGTTGACGTAAGCGGGCTACCAGCTACTAGCCCGCCGCTAACAGCCAATGATAGCTAACAGCTAAATCCAATGACCGAAACCCTTCTCACCCGCCAGGAAGCCGATTTTGCCTGGCTCGATATCACCGGCCCCACTGCCGCCGAGCTGCAAGCCGTAGCCGAACAGTACGACCTGCCCGATTCTTTGGTACTGGACTGCCTGGAACCCACGCACCTGCCCAAGTTTGAATCGACCAACGGGCTGAACTTCGTAATTCTGCGGGTGTTTAGCATGCCCGAAAGCTCCCAGGCCGACACCATTCAGGAGCTGAGCACCAAGATTGCCATTTTCTACTCCTCGAAGTACCTAATCACGGTGCACCGGCGGCCGCACCCAGTACTGAGCGCCCTCAAGAATATAGCGCGGGCCCCCGGCGAAGAGTGCGACTCGCCGGTGGAAGTGGCCATTCATATCGTGCGCTATGCCCTCAACAGCTACGTGCAACCAGCCCTCACGCTCACCAAGGAGCTGGATGATTATGAAACCGAAATCTTTCTGAAGCAGGAAGTACCCAACGCTTTGCAGGGACTTTACTTTTTGAAACGCAAAGCCTCGGCCGCTAAGCAGCTGCTACTCCTAACCCGCGATATTCTGATTATGCTGCGGCGGCAAACGGCGGCTAACACCAACGACAGCACGCTGCTGCAAGACACCCAGGATTTGCAGGTGAAAGTGGAAACCATGTACCAGCAGCTTGATGGGGGCGCCACCAACCTCATGAACCTGTACTTGTCGTTGTCGTCGCAACGCACCAACGAGGCCATGCGGGTACTCACGGTGTTTTCGGCGTTTTTTCTGCCGCTTACTTTCATTGCCGGTATCTACGGCATGAACTTTCAGCACATGCCCGAGCTTACGTGGAAACTCGGCTACCCCATTGCTATGGTGAGTATGGTGGTCATATCGGTGGGTATCTATGTGTGGTTCAAGCGCAAAGGTTGGATTTGATTGAGGTATTGATCGGGTGACGTGATACCATGATAACTTAGCCTATGCCGCACTTCAACTTTCTGCGTTGCACCTCTTGCTGGCGTGGCTGGCCATTGGTGGCGGCTAGCGTGCTACTGAGTGGCTGCGCGGCCGTGGGGCGCCTGCCCACCCTGGAGCCCGGCGACTACCAGTTCTTCCGAACCAACGACCCCGCTTTGGCCGCCTCCGTGGAGCCGGACCGGGCTTTTTATGTGGAGCAAAACCACGATTCGCTTACGTTTCTGTCGCAGCCGGCGAGTGGTGCGGCGCGGCAGTTCAGCTACGCCGTGCGCCGGGGAAACCACGTCATTCTGCTGGACCGCAAGTTCGACCTCGACGTTTTCACGATTCCCTTCAAAGCCCGGCCGCCGCAAGGGCCGGTGCCGGTGCAGCTCAACACCAACTTCAACGCGGCCCTGTACTTCGGCCGCCGGCTCGATTTCTACCACGTCAACAGCAAGCAACTCCTGAACGGCCATCAGGAGCCGCAAATCCGGACGGTGGGGCTGGGCTACGGCCTGTTTACGGGATTAGGCTCTACTATCATCAACCCCGACGTAACCAACCAGCAAACCCGCGTGGCCGAGTATGAAGGGTTTGTGGTGCACGCCGGCGGCGCGGCCATTTACGATGCGCGCATCTTCAACCTCGGCCTAGCCATCGGCTTCGACCAGTTGCTGGGCCCCGACGGAATCAACTGGATTTACCAGCGCAAGCCGTGGTTTGGGGTGCTGTTCGGGCTGGATTTAAATTGAGCGTTACTATCTAAGCGTTGATTTTTGGACAGTTGATTGTTCCAGCCAGCTAAGTAGCAGCTACCCCATTCAATAATCCACCCGGCCCCGGTTCGTCTTTTTGTCGCCGTGCTTTTTCTTGGATTCCAGGCGTTGGCGCACGGCGCCTTTGCTAGGCTTGGTGGCTTTACGCGCTTTGGGTTTGTGCAGGGCTTTGGTCAACATTTCGTGGAATTTGCGGAGAGCGGTTTCCTTGTTGCGGAGTTGGCTCCGGTCTTCCTGGGCTACTACCAGCAGCTCGCCTTCGGTGGTCAGCTTGGAAGCCAATTTCACTTGCAGCACCTGCTTCTGCTCGTCAGTAAGCAGCTGCGACTCGGGCAGCCGAAACCGCAGCTCCACTCTAGATTCCACCTTGTTCACGTTCTGGCCGCCCGGCCCACTGCTGCGGCTGGTTTGGAATACTAGTTCGGGCAGAAAGTCGGCGGCGGGAGGAAGCATAGCAAGCAAAGAAATAGAACAGCGAAGGATAAGCAACCCAGCCTACGTAAAAGTAGGTAGGCAGTGCCACGCTGTGTGTTAGCCAGCACACAAAAAGCCCTGCCAGCCGATGCTACAACGGTAGAGCACGGCCAGCAGGGCTTGTTGGGTAGCGAGGCGCTTACAGCTTGTCAGCTAGCTTCTGTAGCTCCTTGTACGTGTTCTGCGAAATGGCATACTGGCGCTCCACTTCCAGGCGCAACGTGCCCGCGAGGGTGTCTTGGTCGAGGGCATCTTCGTAGGCTTTCAGAGCCCACTCTTCACCGTAGATGTTGGAGCCGAGGATGGCTTTTTCGTCGGCGCCGGTGAGGGCCGCTTTGGCATCCATCCAGGCGCGGTAGAGGCGGCCTTTCACGGTTTTGCCTTTTTCCTGGCTGCCATCCTGCTGGCGCAGGTGCTGGTTGAGCTTGTTGGAAAACTGCTGGCTTTGGCTAACTAGCTGCTTATAATAGCCGCTGAGCTTATCGTCTTGGCTTTCGTTTACGGCGCGCTGATAACCTTCAATCCGGTCGTTCACGAACAGCAGCAGCTCGTGCAAAGTAGCCGCTTGGGCGCTGGCTTTGGGTTTGCGGCTGCGTACGGCTAAGTAGCCCACACCGGCGGCCAACAGTGCGCCACCCACCACTTTTTGAGTGGTGGTCAGCTTGTTGACTTTGTTGAGGGCAGTGGTACCGGCGTCCTTCACTGACTGCGGCACCTTCACCTGGGTGAGCAACTCGGGCACTTTGCTTTCGTTCACCCACTCCTTGGCTTGGTCGAGGAGGTTGGCGGCGCCGTTGGTATCGGTTGCTTGATCGGGGGCAGTAACGTTTGGCAAGCCGCTGTCGGGCGTGGTTGATTGCTGAGGTTGTTTCATGGCTCTGAGCGTATAAGGATGATTCGTGTCGTCGCTTACGCCATTCCGTTTCAATGAGTTAGGTTGAGCTTACAAATAGGCTACTCTTATGCTGGCGCTTACAGCCGCCATAGCAGCCACCCTAGCAGGCCGCTTCGCACCGTCCAGGCCAGGGTTCGGGTCCAGTTGGTACGCACCAGCCCATCAATGGCCACGTAGTCGTAGCCCTGCCCCAGCCGGTTATGAAACGGCACCGATAGGAAGAACGTGGCTGCCCACACCAGTAGCACCAGCGCCAAGGCCCACCACACCGGCGCCCCCAAACCCCGCCCCTGCCATGCCAGCCACGCCGCCAGCCCCAGTTCCAGCACCATCGGAGCCATTACCACCCAACTAATGCGGTTGGAATGCTGCTGATGAAACGCCACAAACTTATCGGGCGCTACCTGCGCAAAGCTGGGGTAATGCACCAGCTGCACCGTCCAGATAACGCCGGTAAGGTACACCGCCAGCGTGAAGTTGAGCAGCACTAAGAGCTTGATTGACATACAGATTGAGAAAGCACAAGTCAGGAAGCCACCGCGGCCTTAGCCTCATACGAACGGAGTAGCTTTTCATCCTTGTTTCTAGGCTAGCCCAACTCAGAAACGAGAAAGCTAATCGGGTGAAGCGGCCTTGCAACCCGTTCAGCTTACTTACGCTTCTTTCGCTGGTTGCGAACCACTACTTTCACACTTGCACATTCCATCATTCTCTTTCCCCTGCCCAATGAATTTCCGTTTTTCCCAGTTGCTGGCCGCGCCGGCTTTCTTACTTGCATTGGGAGGCTGCCAGTCGGGCGGCAAAGCAGGCAGCACCCAGCCCGATTTGCTTCAGGCCAGCCTTGACACCACCGTCCGCCCCGGCGATGACTTTTTCCAGTACGCCAACGGTGCGTGGCTGAAGAAGCACCCGATTCCGGCTTCCGAAAGCGGCTGGAGCATTGCCAAGGAAGTGCAGAACGAAGTGTATGGCCGCCTGCTGGCGCTCAACAAAGAAGCCGCTGGCACAAAAGCCACTGCTGGTTCCACCCAACAGAAAATCGGGGATTTTTGGGCCACCGGCATGGATTCCGCGGCTATTGACAAGCAGGGCCTGGCCCCTCTGAAACCCGAGCTGGACCGCCTGGCTGCCCTGCGTACCCCCGCCGACGTGCAGACCGCCATTGCCCGCCTGATTCCGCTGAACGTGAATGCGCTGATGGGGCCGGCGGTGATGCAGGACGCCAAAAACAGCGACAAGATGGTGCTGTACCTGTGGCAAGCCGGCCTGGGCCTACCCAACCGGGACTACTATTTCAACAAAGACAAGCGCACCGCCAACATCCGCAACGAGTACGGCGGACACATCACCAAGATGCTGACGCTGATGGGCGAAGATGCAGCCACGGCCCAGCGCCACAGCACCCAGATTGTGAAGCTGGAAACGGCACTGGCCGGCTCCTCGCGCAAGCTGGAAGCCCTACGCGACCCGTACGCCAACTACAACAAGATGACCGTAGCCGACCTGAGCAAGCTCACGCCCGGCCTCGACTGGAAAGCCTGGCTCACGCAACTGGAACTAGGCCAGGTGGACACCGTTATTGTGGGCCAGCCAGAGTTCTACCGCGAAGCGGGCCGCCTGCTGCGCACTACCCCCGTGGATGACTGGCGCGCTTACCTGCAATGGCAACTGCTGCACACCTACGCCGAGCGCCTAAGTACCCCCTTCGACAACGAAAACTTCCGTTTCTACGGCACCGTGCTGCAAGGCCGCAAAGAGCAGCGCGCCCGCTGGAAACGGGTGCTCGACGACGAGGAAAACGCTATGGGGGAAGCCCTGGGGCAGCTATTCGTGAAAGAGTATTTCGCGCCCGAAACCAAGGCCCGCTACGCCAAGCTGACCGAAAACGTGGTCGAGTCCTTCCGGGAGCATATTCAGGCCCTTACTTGGATGAGCGACTCCACCAAGCAGAAAGCCTTGGTGAAACTCACCCGCATCACGCCGAAAGTGGGCTACCCCGACAAGTGGAAAGACTACTCGGCCCTGGACATCAAGCGCGACTCCTACGCCGCCAACATGATGCGCGCCAACCAGTGGAACTACCGCTTCAACATCAACAAGCTGGGCAAGCCTGTTGACCGCACCGAGTGGGGCATGAGCCCGCAGACCTACAACGCCTACTACAACCCCAGCAACAACGAAATTGTGCTGCCAGCCGCCATTTTCGCCATTCCGGGCCTCAAGGATGCCGACGCCGACGACGCCATCATTTACGGCTACGCGGGGGCCAGCACGATTGGGCACGAGCTGACGCACGGCTTTGATGATGAAGGCAGCCAGTTCGATGAGAAAGGCAACCTGCGCAACTGGTGGAGCAAGAAAGATCGGGCCGCGTTTCAGAAGCGCGTCAACGGCATTGTGCGCCAGTTCAACGGCTACACCGTGCTCGATTCATTGCACATCAACGGCAAGGCCACGGCCGGCGAGAATATTGCTGACCTCGGGGGCATCGTCATTGCCTTTGATGCCTTCAAGAAAACCGAGCAGTACAAGAAGGGCGAGAAGATTGGCGGCCTCACGCCCACCCAGCGCTACTTCCTGGGGTATGCCTTGGGTTGGCAAGGCCACCAGCGCGACGAGGTACTGGCCCAGCGCATCCTCACCGATGTGCACTCGCCGGCCAGCTACCGCGTAAATGGTCCCTTCGCCGACGTGCCGGCGTTCTACGAAGCCTTCAACGTGAAGCCCACCGACAAGCTCTACCGCCCCGACTCCGCCCGCGTAACCATCTGGTAATTCGAGCAACTAGAAAGGTAAAGCTAGTTCTCCTCCTCAGCTCAGGGAACTAGCTTTTACCTTTCTAGTTGCGGTATGTAGTAAGAAAAGCCCTTTTGCTGTCTGGCAGAAGGGCTTTTTAGTTGGTGCATCAGCTGGCATGACCGGTTTTTTTTGCTGGCGAATTTCGACAGGCAAGTACAGGACGCTTCGCCCGGCGCAAATAGATACCATTGATTTACCACTCCACGCCAGCCACGCCGCCATGACAACCCGCCTCCTTATTTGCCTGCTGGCGTTTGCCGGTAGCCTACCCGCCTGGGCTCAGCAAACACCCACCCGCCCTGGCGGTAGCCGCCCGGCGCCCTTACCGGCTACAGTGCTTATTCCCGCTTCCGACTTCTTACAGGAGATTCCCAAAGGCAACCTCATTGCCGATGCCGACGCCCTGAAAGCGCCTTGGGTGTTCAATAATACTGCCCTAGTGCTGAAGTCGGAAACCAACCTGATGACCAAGGTAGCAGTGCCCGAGGCCGGCACGTATTACCTGTACGTGCGCAGCCAGGGCGAACGAAAAACCGGCTTTAAAGTAGCTGTCAACGATAAGGTAACCACCGCTACGTTTGGGCAGACGCCGCTGAGCTGGCAGGCCGGGGGCACGTTTGAATTGCCGGCGGGCTCGCTCAATATCAAGATAACGCGCATCGACAGCAGCCCGGCGTTTGACGTGCTGGCACTCAGCAAGAACCCGAACCTACGCGAAGATGACGTGCGCCCCTACCAACTGCCTACCGATGTGCAATTGCTGAAAAGCTATGCTATTCCGGCTTCCAACGCGGTGAAGTTCGGCGACGTAACCGGCGACGGTAAAACCGATTTTCTGGTGCTGGAACCCGATTTTTCCGCGCACGTTTTCGACTACGAAGGCCGCCCGCTGTGGAGCTACCAGGCGCCCACCGAGTACACCAAGGAACGCTCAGAGTTTGAAGCGCCCGGCGTGGTCTGGGACTTCGACCGGGACGGCAAGGCGGAAGTGGTGCATTGGCGCCAGCTGGAAGGCCAGGAGTACCTGGTAGTAGCCGACGGCCGCACCGGCAAAATCAAGCGCAAAACGCCGTGGCCCACCCGGCCGCTGCCCCACGCATATAACAACTTCCGGCTGGCCGTGGCCAAGCTGCACCCCGATGGGCCAAACGATTTGGTAGTATTCACCGACATGGGCGGCACCATCACCATCACCGCTTACTCTTCGGGCCTCAAGCAGCTCTGGCAACACACCGAAACCCGCAAGAAAGACAACCTCGGCCACTACGTATACCCCGTTGACCTCAACAACGATGGCCTCGATGAGGTGCTAGTGGGCACGCTACTGCTCGACCACAACGGCCAGGAAATCTGGAACCGGTTCGATTTGCTGCCCGACAACCACGACCACGCCGACAGCTACAAATTCGCGGACGTGAACCACGACGGCAAGCTCGATATTGTGACGGCCAACAGTGAAACTGGCGTATTTGTGTACGAGGCCCTGACCGGCAAAATCATCTGGCAGAATACCGCCGAGCACAGCCAGCAGCTAGCCGTGGGCGACTTCCTGAAAAATGTACCCGGCCCGCAGGTGGTAATTGGCGGGCGCACCTACGGTAACCGGGCCATCGGGGAGCCTTACTTATCTAGCCAGCTCTATTGGTTCGATAACCAAGGCACCCTGCTGAAAAAGTGGCCCGGCAACCCCATCAACGGCAACCCCGACTTCGTGCGCGGCAACTGGCTCGGCAACGGCTCCACCACGCTGTTCTGGCACAAATTCCGCCTCAACGACGCGGGCACCGGCGAGCTGTACTTCCCCGACCCGGTGTTTCACATGTTCGATTTTCTGGGCAACGGCGCTGAGCAGGTGATTACGCTGGCCCGTGGCCGGCTTGCGGTGTACGGTAGCCGCACGGCCCGCACCAGTGGCCCCGACCTCAAGAAAAACCGCGACTACCTGAAAAGCACCGTCGTTAACCACACGCACTACTAGGGTTTGGTAGCGGCCAGGCAATTCTTATGACACCGGGTTGACCACGGCTTTATCAGAAGAGGCGCGGTAGTTGGCCAGCCCCTCAGCGGCCGATTTGCGCACCTTGTTTTGCAGCCACCCCGACCAACCCAGCAGCCAGCCAACCGGCCCCAGCGCCTGCCTCGACCACTGCCAGAAGCTGAACCGGTCGTGGTGGGTGCGAATCAAGCCGTCTTGAAACGTGAAGCGGGCCTGCACATGGTTGTGTACCGGCCGGCGGGTTTGCGAAAACGTGTAGTGCGCATCCCAAGTGGCGCTACCCTGTTGCGCATCGGCCTGGATGTCATTGTAAGCTAGGCGCATATCCTGGCCCCGCTCACAAAGCATGCGCCACATTTTGCCAATGGCCGGACCCTGTAACTGAAATATGGCATCCTCGAACGTAGCCTCAGGGTGGTAGCAGGCTGCCATACCCGCATGGTCGCGGCGCTGGAAAGCCTGGTAAAAACGGTGTAGAAGCTGGTCGTGGGGATGCATGGCAGGGCAATGGGTAGCAGCCGAAACTCGGCCTTGTCGGAAACCTAAAGCTGCACAAAAAACCGCGCCCGCCAGGCAGATTTTTCACTATTTACGGCAGCGGCACAGGTTTATTTCTTTGAGTACCGCAAGCCAGGCAACGGTTGGGCGCGGCCCGGCATCTTCCCCAGCAGATACCTCACTTCCAACTACCAGCCGCTATGCAAACCCTGCGCCGCTTCCTTTCCCCTATCCTCGCCAGCGCGCTGCTGCTGGCCGGCTTCACCGCTACAGCCGCTCGCGAAACGCGTGAAGTATACACCTTCAACCAGGTTACGCTGGCCGGCTCGGCCACGGTGATATTGGTGCAGGGCAGCCCCCAGAAAGTGGTGGTAGATGCCCAGCCCGAAGACCTGACCCACCTGGAAACCGCCGTGAGTAGCAACCGGCTACGCATCGGTACCAAGCAGGAAAAGGGCATGAGCTGGTCGAACTACAAGTTCAAAGGCCCCGTGACAGTGTACGTAACCGTGCCCTCCGTCAACGCCCTCACCGTAAGCGGCTCGGGCCGAATGAAAGCTGCCGATGGCGTAAAAGCTCAGGAATTGGCGTTGAACGTAAGTGGCTCGGGTACGCTGGACCTGGGCCCTGTGCAGACCGAAGAGTTGCAAACCACCGTTTCCGGCTCCGGCAATGTGAGCCTTGGTGCGGGTACCGCCCCGCGCCAGAGTGTGAGCATCAGCGGCTCGGGTAGCCTGCAAGCCGCCAAGGTGCGCTCCAACGTCTGCAACGTACGCATCAGCGGCTCCGGCAACTGCCGCCTGAACGCCACCGAAACGCTTGACGCCCGGATTTCCGGATCCGGAAACGTCTACGTCACGGGCGGCGCCAAAGTCAGCAGCTCCACCGCTGGCAGCGGCCGAGTACGGCAGGAGTAGGTGAGTTTAATGTCGTGGCTGCGCAAGCGGCACCGGTAGAACGTCAAGCTCACCATTTCACTATCTCACTAAATCACCAATCAAAGAGGCCCCGGCGCTGGCTTGGGGCCTTTTTCTTTTTCTTATCGTTTTTGTCGCTGCCGAAAACATCGTTGAGGAAGCCGCTTTTCTTGTCCTTGATGAGGATGTAGCGCACCGAAAAAGCCGTGGGGAACCGGGCCCAGTCGTCGGAGTTGAACTCGATGCTGGGTTTGAAGTCGGCGGCAACAACGAAGCGGCTGAGCGCAATTTTATACTCAGCCCCCACAATGAAATCAACCCCGCCAAACGCGCCCGTGTCCTTGTGGTTGCCCACGTGCCCGCCAGCCCCGAGGTAATAGTTGAGGCTGGGGCCGAGCAACCCGAAGTGCTGCTCGGCCAGCACCGTGCCCGTCACCTCGCGTGAGCCAGCCAGCGCCAGCCCTTCCAGCGTAGTTTTGGGTAGAATTTTTTGCTGCACCGTGAGGCCGTACATACCCGAGCTAAGCCGGAGGCCGGCGGCAGTGCGGTATTTCTGGGCCTGCGCGGGCCGGCTGGCCCCCAGCAATAGGGCTACGGCCAGTAGAAGCGGAAAATAGAAGGAAGAGGAATGGTAAAACATCATAATCTTGTAACCGATGGAAGGGAACTAGGCCCCGGTTTCGGCGTTTGAACGCGAAAACGCCCTGCAAAGTACGGGCCCCTCTGCTAATCAGTCCTTACGGTCCGGTTACAGCCTCGTACCTTTACAGCTGTTTTCGCTCCAACCCGACCTTTTCTTCTCCGTGTATATTCACCGAGTGGCAGCTTATCTGCCCGATTACGTAGTAACCAACGAGCATTTCACGCGCCTCAACGGCCTGGCTTCCGACTGGATAATTGAGCGCACCGGCATCAGAGAGCGGCGCAAGGCTGGCCCCGGCGAAAACACCAACACCATGGCCCTGGAGGCCACCCGGCGCGCCTTGGCGCAGGCTCCTGCCTTCCCCGCCAGCTCCATCGACCTGATTGTGGGCGCCACTTATACCCCCCACGACACCATTTACACGCTGGCCCACGCCGTACAACGGGATTTGGGCGTCAATGAAATTCCGGTGGTGAGTATTTCTTCGGCCTGCTCGTCGCTGCTGAACGCTATTGAGATTGTGGAAGGCTATTTCGCCATGGGCAAAGCTACTCGGGCGGTGGTGGTAGTGAGTGAGCACAACACCGCTTACAACAACGAGCAGGATACCATGGCCGGCCACCTCTGGGGTGATGGTGCCTCCACCCTGCTTATCAGCAAAGAGCGAATTTCGCCCGACGACCTGCGCATTGTGGAAGTGGTAACCGGTGGCGCGGCCGTAGTGGGCAAAGCCGACGAATCGGTAACGCTGAAGCCGGTGGAAAAAGGCATTGTGATGCCCCACGGCCGCGACGTATTCACGCACGCCTGCACCTACATGGCCCGCGTAACCGAGCAACTGCTGGAGCGCCAACAGCTGGCCGTGGAAGATGTAACCTACCTGATTCCGCACCAGGCCAACCTACGCATCACCAAAAATGTGGTGAAGCAGCTGGGCATGGACCCCAGCCGGGCCGTATCCAACATCGAGCAACTCGGCAACACCGGATGCGCTGGCGCCGCCATCGGCCTCGGCGACACCTGGAACCAGCTGGTAGAAGGCAACCGGGTGATTATTACCGTATTTGGCGGGGGCTACTCCTACGGGGCTATGCTGCTGGAGCGGTAAGACGTAAGGGTATCTACCACGTAAGTATGTAGCGCGGAACAGACTTCCACACTCCATGCTTGCCTATTGTTTACGGGCTATTAGAAAGCCGGGATTTGCAAACAAATGTTGCAAAGTCCGGCTTTCCGCTGTATCCACTTATGCTCTGGCTCGTGTTTCTACCATTACGACTGTTCTGCTGCCTTTTGTCGTTGCCACTGCCGTTGGTGGCGCAAACCGTGCCCGCCTACAACACCCGGCGCACCACCCTCGACCAACGTGGCATGCAAGTGCTGAGCGCTTGGGCCGTGGGCAACGTGGCCGTGAGCGGCGCGCGGTATTTTGCCACCGATGGGCCCGAGAAATACTTCCACCAGATGAACGTGGGCTGGGGAGTTGTGAACCTGGCGCTGGCCGGCGGCTCCTTGCTGGCCGCGCGCCGCGCCACTCTACCCACCGATCAAGCCGGCACCGTGAAAGCCCAGCTGCGCACCGAAAACCTCTACCTGCTCAATACGGGTCTGGATGTGGCGTATGTGGCCACCGGCTTCTACCTGAAAGAGCGCGCCCGCAGCCGCTCCACCCAGCGTCAGCAGGAACGCCTGACGGGATACGGCCGCTCTTTGCTGTTGCAAGGCGGCTTCCTACTGGCCTTCGATGGCATACTGTTCGCCGCCCACCATGCCCACGGCAAAACTGGCCTTTACCCGCTACTGAGCCACCTTGAAGCAGGCCCTAACTCAGTGGCTTTTGTGGCTAAATTGTGAATAAGTGAAGTGGTGAGTTTATGTACTGCTAGCGCTAATCTGCGCAAGTGGCGCAAATAGAACATCAAACTCACCATCTCGCAAGCTCACCAGTTCACCACTTATCACCTATCGCCGCACGAAGGGCAAATTGGTTTCCCGGCCGCCGGGCACGCGGAAACGAAGGATATACCAGCCAGGGCGCAAGCTGGCCGTAGGAACGCGCAATAGGTTGAGGCCTGACAGGAACTCCAACCCAATAATGCTGTGCCGCCTGCCAATGGCATCCACCACCGACACTATCAAACGGCCGTTGGCGGTGGCGGGATATTGCAGCGTCAGGCCGGTATCATCGGCGGGGTTGGGAAACAATTGGGGCAGCAGCGCCGTGGCGGCATCGGCCTGGGCAAGCACGGGCACGGTGGTATCTAGGGAAGCGGGGCCGAAGCTAGTGGCGGGCCGCCGCAGCCGCAGGCGGTAGTAGCGCAAACCGGGCTGGGGCTGGGCATCGAGGTAACGGTAGGCGTTGCCAGTGGCGCGCGGCACGGTAGCCAGGGTTTGCCAAGCGCTGGTATCGGGGGCCAAGGAGCGTTCCACCACGAAGTTGTCGAGAAAACACTCGTCTTGGGTGGTCCAAGTGAGGTCGATACCGGCGGTGGTGGTAATGGCCGCTAGGCCGGTGAGGGGTGCGGGCAGCATGGGCCCACTGCCGCAGCCCTGCGGTACAAAGCCGCGGGTACGCAGCACCAGCCGCCCGCCTGTTACATCATCTTGGTTGATGGCGCGGCTAGTTTGGCCACGGGCCACGGCGTAGTGCATCACGGCGCGGGGCAAAATAACGTGGGCCAGTTGCTGTGCGTGCCCCAGCTCGTGCACCGCCACCGACTCGAAATCCAGCTGGGGTGAAACGGCAGGCAGAGGTCCGAACTGCCAAGTGGTGGCATCATCGAACTGCATATCAATTTCCTGCACCGCAAATGCCACGCCGCCACCAGGCTGGAAGCAACCGCGGTAGTAGCTGGTGGTGCGCCCCAGCACATTCGCCGGCAATTCCGACTCGGCGTAGTCAAACCCAATACTATTTTCGCCGTCTTCTTTGGATCCCCGGCTGGTACGCGGAATAGCATCTAGGTCCCAGTTCATGGCACTTTGGCAGCGCCAGGTAGCCAGCGCGTTGCGGAAGGCCGTAACGGCCGCCGTGTTGCTGGCAAAGCTTGCTTCAAACCGGAAAGTATAGCCACCGCGCCCGTTTTGGTTGATGGGACTAGGCCGCAGAATCTGGTTGGTACCGTTGAGCTGCACGTTGCTGATGGCGTAGGGCACGGTAATGGCCGCCGAGCTGGTAGCAGCCAGCTGGTCGGCGGTGGTCACGCGCACCTGTCCGCTGCCGGCCGGGCTCAACGCGCCATTCACCCCTTGCCCCAACGAGGGAACCCGCACCTGAATGCGGGCATCAGTCCAGCTGACGTAATCTGAATCCTGCGGCTTCACCAGCGAGGAGCCACCGTTGTCGGCGTTGCGAAACTCCACAAACCCTGTTCCGCGCGTTGCACCAAAACCACTGCCGCTGATAGTCAGCACGGCGCCGGTGCCGGCCGGTATACTGGCAGGGCTTAATGTGCTGACCACCGGAGCCGTGCCACGGGCCAGAATAGGAGATTCCTGCTGCTTTAGTGCCGCAGCCAGCACCGGATTAGGCTGCACTATTCGGCGTGGCTCACTGGTGAGCGTAGTCAGGCTTTGGTAGAATGATGAGCTCACCGTACCATATTGCCGGAACAAGTCGGCGGCCATACCGGTGGCTAAGTCGTAGCCGATGAGGCCTTGCTGGCTGCCGTAGGCCATCCAGGCTGGGCCGGCGCTTTCGGTGCCGGGGAAGGTAGCGGGCACCAGAAACAGCACGCCTTGCTGGCCAGGTTGCAAGGTGAGCGTATTGGTTAGCTCATGGCGGGTGAGGTCTACGGTACCGCCTTCGGTTAGCACGGTCAGCTCAGTGGGAGCTTGGCCTTTGAAGCTACTGAACACCTGCACCCGGTGGGCCGTGTAGATGCGCTGGTGGCGGGCGTCCCAGAAGCTACGGCTATTAAGCACGGTAGCTTCCACTACCAGCGTAGCCTGGCTGGATCGCTGGGCGGGGTCGAGCGGAACAACCAAACAGTGGGTTTCAGCAGGAGCAGCGGAAATTTGCGCCTGGGCAGCGTCGCCCAAAAGCAAACCAAACAGGCAGAGAGCGGTAAAACGCAAGAGCATAGAAAAGGTGCAATGAAAACAGGCCCTCAAGATACGGGATTTGGATAGGAGCCGGAAGCCTGTTCCTGTGAACTTTACACTATTATTTATCCGCTGACGGCAAGCAGGTTGAAGCTTTTTTTCAGTGGTTGCCAACCTTTATTTGGTGCCGCTTCCCTTTAGGCTAAACAACCCGTTCCGTGACGCTGCCTCCCGCCCCCGATACGTCTGCTGAAGAGCACCTGCTGCTGACCGCCTGCCTCAACCAGGACCGGCAGGCGCAGTACCGGCTGTATCAGCGCTACAAAACGGCCATGTTTTCGTGTGCGCTACGCATCCTGGGGAACGACCACGACTTGGCGCAGGATGCGTTGCAGGATGCTTTTGTGGATGTGTTCCGGCAGTTGGCCAGCTTCCGGCAGCAGTCTACGCTAGGCGCCTGGATTAAAACCATTGTGGTGCGGCGGGCCTTGGCTACGCTCCGGCGCGAGCAACGCATGGAAGTGTACGACCAGGAGCGCCACCCCGAGCCGCTGGTGGCCTGGCACGATAACTTAACTGGCGAGGCCCTGGAAAAAGCCATCAGTGAGCTACCCGCCGGCTACCGCTCCGTATTCTGCCTGATTGAGGTGGAAGGCTACCTGCACCGCGAAGTGGCCGAGATGCTGGGCATTTCGGAAGGCACCAGCAAGTCGCAGCTGTTTCACGCCAAGAAGCTGCTGCAAGTCAAACTTTACCATTTGTATCACCTATGAGCCAGACCCCCGAGCTGCCCGACCAAGGGCACCAGAACCTGCGGCGGGCACTGAATGAACTGCCCTCTCACGAACCCGCTCCCGCCACCTGGGCCCATATCGAAGCCCAGCTGGCGGCTGACCAAGCCATTCACCGCACCCTTCCCCTTCTTCCTACTCACGCCCCCGATGATGCTCTGTGGGCCGCCATTGCCAGCCGCCTCGACGCAACTGAACTACCCACCGAAACCACTACTCCCGAACCAGTTACGCCAGCTGTAGTTCGCACTATGTGGTCGGCGGCCCGGCCGTTACGCTTCGTAGCGGGTATAGCCGCAGCCATTCTGGTGTGCGTGCTGGTGTGGTGGCAGCGCCCCGTGGCCGATACGCCCGCCGTGGCGTACCAGGAAACTTCTGCTCCGCACGAAACCATCACCTACTCCGAAGAAACTGTGGAAGCACCCGCTGCCACGCTACCTATCCAATCGGCCATCGACCCGCTGGGGCAGGAGGGAGTGGCCTTCATTGATGCGCATTGCACCTCGCTGCCGACCGTGTGCCAGTCGGGCGAGTTCAAGGAGCTGCGCACCCAGCTAACCGAGCTGGAAACCGAGGAAATCCGCTTGCAGCAAGCCACCCGCCGTTTTGGCGCCACTCCCGAGCTGGTCCGCAACCAGGTGCGGGTTACTACCCTCAAAGCTTCCGTTACGCGGGAGCTGATTCAACTCTTAATCTCATGAGTGCTTACCCTTTCTACGTCTGGCGGCCGCGCCGCTGGGGCGACCTACTGCTGGGGCTGCTGTGCTTGCTGCTGACGCTGCCAGCGGCGCAGGCGCAGCGCAAGGTGCAGGTGCTCACCCGCACCATTGAGCAAACCCTGGCCTGCCCCACCGGCACACTGATTCGGATTCGGGCCGAAAAAGCCACCCTCAAGGTGCAGGGCTGGGACAAACCCACCGTGCAGGTGGTGCTTAAGCTGAGCGCCCGCCACCCCGAGCGCACCATTGCCGAACGAGAGCTCCCCGCCGCCCGCTACCAGATAGCGCGCAAAGGCACCACCATCGACCTAGTGAACTACTTTGCCGTAACGCCGGGTATGCCGCCCGTGCGGAGCGACTTACGCGCCGAATATGTGGTGATGATGCCGGCTGGCAACCCGCTGGAAATCATCAATGCCTACGGCCAGACCGAGCTGTCGGACCTGACCGGCCGCCAACTGCTAACTCAGGATTTCGGGGCGGTTACGCTTAGTAACCTGCGCGGCAGCCTGGAAGCTACTGTGCGCTACGCCGAGCTAACCGGCTCCAACCTCAACTGCGCCTTCATCTGCCGGGCCGATAAGTCGGCGGTGCAGCTGACTGGGGCCGGCGGCACCTACGCCATCAGCAACGCCTACGGCAGCATTGTGCTAGAGCCCAGCGACGAACTGAAAAGTGCGTTTGTGGATGCGTCGCGCACCGAGGTAACCGTGGGCGTGCCGCGGCTGAGCAGCTTCAACTACCACCTCACCACCAACCAAGGCAAGCTCACCATCCCGGCCAGCTACACTTCTAAACGTACGCTTACTGGCCGCAACCTACTGGAAGTCACCAACGATGCCAAGCTGCCGCTCATCCGCGTGATTACCTCCTACGCCCCCATTACGCTCCAAACTCAGCCGCTGCTTGTGCGGCCGTAGCCGGGTTGCCTACCTTGCCCCCATGATTCAAGTTCCCTTTTCCAGCTCAGTACTAGTGCGTGTTGTCTTGTTCTGTGGGGCGCTGCTGGCAGGCGGCTTGCGCCCAGTAGCGGCTCAAACCACTGCCCCCGACACCGCTCGGATTCGCTACAGTGAGGAAACCGTACTGGAAACCGAGCCCCCGCGCAGGCAGTTGGGCCGGGCGTATAGCAAGCTGGCGCGGTTGCAAGTGGAAGAACAACGCCTCTGGAAATTGGGCTTGAACAACTTGGACGCGCCGCTTTCTAATCTGGAATATGACGAAGCCTACGCCCGCTTCGGCGTGTACCTGATTTATGAACAGAAACTGCGCCCCGACGTATCCATAATGACCGAATTGAGTCCGGATTTCACCCGGTTCCGCCGGTTTGTGGGCGGGCCGGTACGCCGTAGTTTCAGTGTCCGCTCCCAAGTGGCAGGCCGTTTCTACTACAACTTGGATGAGCGGATTCGGAAGGGCAAAAGCGCCAGTAATTTCTCGGCCAACTACCTATCCGTAGCCGTTGGTAGTGGCTTCGGCCGCTACTCTCACGAAACCCCATTTTACTACTACGAAACCACCAAACCCCTCGTGCGGGCCGATATGGCGCTACTCTACGGCTTGCAGCGCCGCCTGGGCCAATATGGCTTCGTCGATTTCAACATCGGTGTGTGCACCAAGCTGGTCCCTGAAGTCGATGACTTTGATTTGGCCGGCAGCTTCCGCATCGGGCTGGCGCTGGGGCGGTAAGTGGTTCGTCTATTGAAAAGGCTCGTCATACAGAGGCGGAGCCAAAGCATCTCGCGTGCTGATGTTGGTTAGTAAACTAACGTCAACAGGCGAAATGCTTCGGCTCCGCCTCTGCATGATGGCTTATGTAAAACTTTTTTTACACACTACTGCTTACCCGACTGCTTATCAATTATCGCTAGTTCCTCGGCACTGAACGTGGTGTTTTCCAAGCTACGGAGCGAGTCGGTAAGCTGCTCGGGCTTGCTGGCCCCGATGAGGACCGACGTAACCCGCTCGTCTTTCAGAATCCAGGCCAGCGCCATTTGAGCCAGGCTTTGGTTGCGCGACTTCGCCAGTTCGTTTAACTGCCGAATTTGCTCTAGGCGCTCCGGCGTGAGTTGGGTTGAAGTTAGGAAGCCTACACCTTTTGCCACTCTAGAATCACTGGGGACGCCGTGCAGGTACTTGTCGGTGAGCAGGCCTTGGGCCAGGGGCGAAAACGGGATGCAGCCTACCCCTTCCTCGCCCAGCAAATCCAGCAGGCCATCTTCCACCCACCGCTCGAAGATAGAGTATTTGGGCTGGTGAATAAGGCAGGGCGTGCCCAACTCGCGCAGAATTCGGATGGCCTCGGCGGCCTCGGCGGGCTGGTAGTTGCTTAAGCCCACGTACAGCGCCTTGCCCTGTCGCACCAGTAAGTCGAGGGTACTCATGGTTTCGTAGAGTGGCGTTTCGGGGTCGGGGCGGTGGTGGTAGAAGATGTCCACGTAGTCGAGGCCCATGCGCTTGAGGCTTTGGTCGAGGCTCGACACCAAGTACTTCCGCGAGCCCCAGTCGCCGTACGGCCCGTCCCACATGGTGTAGCCAGCTTTCGAAGAGATAATCAGCTCGTCGCGGTAACCCTGGAAATCCTCTTTCAGAATCCGCCCGAAGTTGATTTCCGCCGAGCCGGGCGGCGGACCGTAATTGTTGGCCAGATCAAAATGCGTAACGCCGCTATCAAAAGCTCGGTGCAAAATGGCGCGGAAGTTGGCTAGCTGGTCTACGTCCCCGAAATTGTGCCACAGCCCCAACGATACGGCCGGGAGCTTTAGGCCGCTGCGGCCACTGCGGCGGTAGGTCATGTGCTGGTAGCGGGCAGGCGAAGGCAGGTAGTGCATGGTTGGATTGGTGGTTGGTGGTAGTTGATTGTTACCGTCCGATGTAAAGACGTGACACTTGATTTGCTGACTTTCGGTTCGCGTTTCGGCGTTGCTGATATTGTTTTCAACGGCGCGGTTTTGGTTGTTCAACGGCGAGACGTTAGGTATGGCGTCTCGCCGTTGTTCGTTTTGCTGTTGCTGAAATTACCAATCAACAACCAGCCATCATCAATCAGCCACCACCTAAAACAAGCTGCCTTGCACTGGCTGCGGAATGATGCGCGGCGCGGGCACAGTGAGGCCGGTGAGGCCGTTCAGCTTTTCCAGAAAATACTGCGTCCAGAGTGGGGTGTGCATGATGTCCTTCTGGTGCACAAAGAAATACACGGTGTGCAGGCCCTGTTGCAACCACTCGGCAATGCGCGTGGCCCAGTAGTCAGCGCGCTGGTAGTCGGACTGGATGAGGCCGTGACCGTTGAAGCGGATAAACGCCGTGGGCGTGGTCAGGCGCATGGCCAGCACGTCGCGGCGGCCAGCTACATCCGAAATAACCAGCGTTTTGTTGATGGCTTCGAGCATGGCTGCCACCGCCGCAAATGCCACCTTATCGGTGTACCAGCCGGGGTGGCGCAGTTCTACGGCCAGCGGAATATCCGCCGGGAAGTCGAGCAGATACCGTTCCAAGCGGCTCAGGTGCTCGGGGCCGAAGGTGGGCGGCAGCTGCAACAAGCACCAGCCAAGCCGCTCGTTCAGTTCCCGGATAGAACGGCAAAAGCTAACCGTGAGGTCGTCCACATTATATAGGGCCCGGTCGTGGCTGATAACCTGGGGCAGCTTGGGGCAGAACTTGAAACCAACCGGTACAGCATCGCGCCACTTGCGCACGGTGGGTGCGTCGGGGATGCGGTAATGCGTGGTATTTAGCTCCAGGCTGTTGAACTGCCGGGCGTAGTGGTGCAGGTACTCGGCGTCGCGGATGCCGGCCGGGAAATACGAGCCCAGCCACGCCTTGTTGGTCCAGATGGGGCAGCCCACGAACACCTGAGGCGGGGCAGGGGTCGTGGCCGCTCGGGCCAGCACAGCAGCCGTGTCGGGGTGGTCGGGGGGGAGGCGAAAATCAACGTAACGCAGGTCGGAAAGGCGGCCAAAATCCATACAGCAACTTACGGCGAAATTGACGGATGGGCTGAAAACGAAGCACCGACACCAGAGGCATACCTTTACTTCTCTTATGAAAATTCCGCGACTTATGCAACCCGCCATTTGCAATACAGCTGCGCTGCAAGCCAAAATTTTTTAAGCGGCAGATAATCTTATTTAAAATGGCATAAGCCGATTGTCTTTTAATAGTGCTAAACACGGCTCAACTAAACACAACCACCTTTTCACGTATTACCACATAGAATTACTTAAATGCAAGTTTTATACGAAAAAGACAATTTACAGACCAGCATAAGCTGGTGCTGCCCCATCCGTGAGGTTGAAATTTGCTGGGCTCGGTTAGCTTTGACATGTTCATCATTATAGCCCACCAATGAAGTTGCCTCTACAACTGAGTTCTTCGAGCTTCCTTATCCGATTGTGTTTTTCCTGGTTACTCTTGTTTGCTACTGTAGTACAAGCTGCCCCCGACGACGATAAAACAACGGCTATGGCTGCCCGCCGGGCAGCCCTGCTCCGGGGCCGCGCCTCTTGGTACGGCCGGGAGCACCAAGGCAAGCCAACTAGTAGCGGCGAGCGGTTCGACCGCAACAAATTCACCTGCGCCCACAAGACGCTGCCCTTTGGCACCAAGCTGCGCGTAACCAATCCCGAAACCTCCGCATCCGTTGTGGTGCGGGTTTCCGACCGGGGCCCTTTCCGCCATCAGCGTATCCTCGACCTATCGGAAGTAGCCGCTCGCCCGCTAGGCATTGTCACGCAGGGCGCTGTATCGGTGCTGGCTGAAATAGTACCTGAAGACACCCCCCTCGGCATCACCCAAGCACCCGCCGACCTAGCGTTATTGCTCGACAACCCAGCTAGCGTAACAGAAGCCAGCTTGCATACCGACATCGTAGCGGGTGGTACCGAAGCCGACGACATAGCACGCCTGCCCGAACCCACTGCCACCTACGTGGTACAGGCTGGAACCTTTGGCGACGTACGCAACGCCCAAGCCATGATTGACCGGATTCAAGCCCTTGACCCCAAGCTCTTGGCTACCACTGTGGCCACCAGCACCCCCGAAGGCAAAACCCTAAGCCGCGTGGTAGTAGGCCGCTTCGCTACTCCCGCCGAAGCCAAGGCATTGTGTGCCCGCCTCACCAAAGTGGGCGTAACGGGTCTGGTTCGGCAGGGCGAAAATCTGTAAGCAGCTATACTACAATCCGTGCAAGAGCCGTTGACACCACGTGTGTCAGCGGCTTTTTTGCGTTGGTCGGCCTTATCTTTTGCCTAACTACGTCCTATTCCTAACGACAATTATTCTTCAATGAAGAAATTACTACTGCTAGCCCTGGGTGGGCTGGCCTTCACCACTGCCTCGGCGCAAACCGAAAAAGGCACTACCTACTGGGGTGCTAGCCTAGGCAACCTGCGCTACAGCAAAGTCAAACAACAAAACAGCAACTTCGCAGTGTCGCTGTACCCGACGGTGGGCAAGTTCGTGGCCGACAAGTTTCTGCTGGGTGTAACTGCCGACTTGGGGTACAGGAACTCAAAGCGCGAGGGGTTCTACGACAGTTCGATACGCCAAATCACCTACGGAGCGGTACCGTTTGCCCGGTATTACCTTGTGGGCGCGGACAAGCACCGACTTTTCGGGCAGTTGAACGCCGGGCTGGTTTGGCTAAATACTAAGAGTGAAGGGTCCTTCGGGTCGAGTTCAAACACCAATCCCTATGGCATACTAGGTTTGGGCTTAGGCTACAACTACTTTCTGACGCCGGGTGCGGCCCTAGAAGCAACAGCTGGCTACAACCGCAACGGCGTCGATGGCACTTCGAACGGCACCTTCAGTATCCGGGCGGGTTTTGCCATTTTCCTGCCCTCCCGCCAAGCCGCCACTGTGCCTACTGAATAGTCAGCGTATCCTCCTATCTATTTGAACATGAAAAAGCTATTCCTACTGGGAGCCTGCGGCATATTGTGCACATCGGCCATGGCCCAAACCACCAAAGGCTCTAAATTCATCGGGGTCAACATTGGCAGCCTCGACTACACCCAAAGCCAAAACGACAGTGGCATAGGCGTAACACTGTTTCCGTCGGCGGGCGTCTTTTTAACCGATGATTTCTTACTTGGCACTAGCGTGACGCTGGGCTATCAGCGGCTTAGCAGCGACAATGGCTCTTTTCAGGAATATAGCCGTCGTACTGTTTCCTACGGCTTGGCCCCTTTTGCGCGCTATTATTTCGCGGGCACTACGCCACACCGCTTTTTCGGGCAGGCAAGCGTCGGGATTGAACGCAGCAATACCAAGGTTGAAGTTGATTACAATGAGAAGTATTCTAGCACCAATAAAAACTTTGCGGTTGGCCTAGGCTACAACTACTTTTTAACTCCCGGTGCGGCCCTAGAAGTTGTTGCCGGTTACGGCCGCGACAACAACGGCCCGAATCCTACCATCGGCTACCTTGACGTACGGGCGGGCTTCTCGGTGTTCTTGCCGTCAAAGTAAGCAACCTACCCCGGCGCAATACCGTCCTGATTCAGCGTCAACGCGGCGTGCGACCTAGTTATGGTTTGCGCGCCGCGTTTTTTTGTCGAATGTTGTGAGGCGGACACCTTACCTGCCTGACTTATGCTGCATTACGTTCGGGCCGTGCTGGCCACTGTTGTTGCCCTAACCCTTACGTGGGTACTCAATACCAAGCACGGCGACATCCCACCGATTGGCAAGCTGCTGAGCCCGTTCCGCGGGTTCTGGCAGAACGGCGAAACCGCCGACGCCTTCCCGGAGCAGCAAACCTTGCGGCTGCCCGGCCTGCAACAGCCCGTGCAAGTGCGCTTCGACGATAAGCGGGTGCCGCACATCTTCGCCCAGAACGACCACGACCTGTACTACACCCAGGGCTACCTCACGGCCCAAGACCGGCTTTGGCAGATGGATTTCATCACCCACGTAGCAGCCGGGCGGCTCGCGGAAATCGTGGGGCCGGCGCGGCTGGAAACCGACCGGTTTTTTCGGCGCATGGGCTTGCCCTACGGGGCGCAAAAGTCCTTGGATTCGGCCATGACCGACCCGCTGGTCCGCGGGGTACTGACTTCGTATTCGGATGGGGTGAATGCCTACATTAATACGCTCACGCCGAAAACCATGCCCTTCGAGTACAAGCTGCTCGACTACGCGCCCGAGCCTTGGAGCCCACTGAAATGCTCGTTGATCCTGAAGTACATGGCCTTCGATTTAAGTGGCCGCTCCGACGATTTGCGCATGAGCAACGCGCTGGCCAAGTACGGCCCGGCGGTGGTGAAGGACCTGTTTCCCGACTATCCGGTGCAGGAAGAACCCATTGTGCCGGTGGGCACGCCGCTGGATTTCAAGCCGCTGCCGGTACCGGCCACGCCGCCTAGCTTCACGGCGGCCATGTCTGATAAGGTGCCACAGAACGAGCCGGACCCGGAGCTGGGCTCCAACAACTTTGCGGTGAGCGGGGCGAAGTCGGTTTCGGGCTTTCCGCTGCTGGCCAACGACCCGCACTTGCAGCTGAATCTGCCTAGCATCTGGTATCAGGTGCAGCTAGCGGGACCCGGCGTGAACGTGTACGGCGTGAGTATTCCGGGCGTGCCGTTTGCCATTATCGGCTTCAACGAGCAAGTGGCCTGGGGCGTGACCAACGTGGCCGCCGACGTGCTGGACTGGTACCAAATCAAGTTCCGGGACCACACCCGGCGCGAATACTGGCACGACAACCGTTGGAAACCGGTGCGCCGGGTGGTGGAACATATCAAAGTACGCGGCCAGCCCGACCGCCTCGATACGGTGCTCTACACCCACCACGGCCCCATCGTGTACGACAAGCCGGAGAAGCCCTTCTTGGCCCAAACGCCCATTGCTCACGCCATGCGCTGGACCGCCCACGACGCGGCCAACGAGTTCCAGACGTTTTACCGCCTCAACCGCGCCCACAACTACCAGGATTACACCGCCGCGCTAAGCACCTACGGCGCGCCCGCTCAGAACTTCATTTTTGCGAGTGCCGAGAAGGATATTGCCATTTGGCCCAACGGCCGGTTTCCGCTGAAGTGGCGCAATCAGGGCAAGTTTATTCTCGATGGCACCGACCCGGCTTACGACTGGCAGGGCTGGATTCCGGCCGCGCAGAATCCGCACGTGAAGAACCCGCCGCGCAACTTTGTGGCGTCGGCCAACCAATTTTCCACCGGCCCCGACTACCCCTACTACCTGAACTGGGACTACGGCGACGGCAGCTACGACCGGTCGCACCGCATCAACGAGCGGCTAACGGCCATGAGCCAAGTGACGCCAAACAGCCTCCGCATGCTGCAAAACGACAACCTCAACGTCACGGCTCAACAACTGATGCCTCGGTTACTGGAACTGACAGCCGGCCCCGCCAACGGTGATACGCTGATAGCTAGCAATTCGCCTGAGGCCCGCGTGCTCACCGAAATGCGCCGCTGGAACTACCAGTACTCTGCCGACGCATTGGCGCCGAGTGTGTATGATTTATGGTACGCCAACCTCGTCAAGCGCATTTGGGCCGATGATTTCGGGCTGAAAGCCACCGGCCTGGAAATGCGCGTTCCGGCCCGTGACCGGAATAAGCAGCTCATTCTGCACCAGGAAAACAGCCGTTGGATAGACGACCGGCGCACGCCGCAGCGCGAAACCCTGCCACAGCTGGTACGCCAGAGCCTACGCTTCGCTACCGACTCTCTTACTCGCAAATACGGCCCCATCAGCCCCAAATGGGCCTGGAAAAACCAGAAAAGCACTGACATCCTGCACATGCTTCAGATACCGGGCTTCGGCCACATGGACTTGGACTGTGGCGGCGGCGCGGGCATTGTGAATGCTACCACCAACCGCACCGGGCCGTCGTGGCGCATGGTGGTGGCGCTGGGGCCGCAGGTGAAGGCCTACGGCGTGTTTCCCGGTGGGCAAAGCGGCAACCCCGGCTCGGCCGCCTATGATGATATGCTGGAAACTTGGCGCGTAGGTAAGCTCAACGAGCTGGTATTTCTGCGCAGCGCCGGCGAGTCCAATTCGCGCGTTCGGGCTGCCTGGACCTTGTCACGCTAGCCAGTATGGTTGCGTACCTTCACTGGCAACATTCCATTTCTATTCTATCTATGTTCACCTTATCTAGCTCAGTGCGCCGTCGGTTGTTGGCGGGGCTGCTTGTGGCACTGCCGTTGCTACCCGCTGCGGCGCAAACCAAATCGGCTGCAAAAAAAGCTCCCCCTAGAACCACTAAACCCACCACTTTTACTGCCCCTTCCGAAACGGTGTACGAAGCCTATCAGCTGCAAATCAAGCCCGAATACGCGGCGGGGCAGTTTGCTTTGCAGCAGTATTTGAAAGGTGCCCGGCTACCCGCCGAAGTGAAGGAAGGCCGCGTGCAAGGTGCGGTGTTCGTGAACTTTGTGGTACGCCCCACCGGCCGCCTGACCGACGTATTTGTCGCGCGGGGCCTAAGTGCGGCCACCAATGCCGAGGCGCTTCGGCTCATACAGGCTATGCCCAGCTGGCGTCCCGGTCGCCGCAACGACGAAGCCGTGGCTACCCGCTATGCGCTGGAAGTCCGGTTTCAGAAGCCCATGGAGGCTGTTACGCAGCAGTCAGCCCCTGATCTTTCCAGTCTGGCGCCAGACCACCGGGTGACAGAAGAGGTGGTGGAAAACAAAGTCTACACCTACGTAGAGCAAATGCCCGAATTTCCGGGCGGCCGCGAGGCGATGATGAAGCACATTCAAAGCAACACCAGGTATCCGGCGTTGGCGTTGCGCAATCAGGTAGAGGGCCGGGTGTTCGTAGCTTTCGTGGTGAAGCCCGATGGCAGTGTAAGTGATGTTAAGGTACTGAAAGGCATCGGCTCGGGCTGCGACGAAGAAGCGGTGCGCGTTATCAACAGCATGCCCACCTGGACACCGGGCAAGCAGAACGGCCGCAC
Source organism: Hymenobacter norwichensis DSM 15439 (assembly GCF_000420705.1). Taxonomy (GTDB): domain Bacteria; phylum Bacteroidota; class Bacteroidia; order Cytophagales; family Hymenobacteraceae; genus Hymenobacter; species Hymenobacter norwichensis. The sequence continues at coordinate 278,728 of NZ_ATVL01000010.1, read as the reverse complement.
AGTGACCGTCAGCTATACCGTGCCGGTTACCTTCACCGTGAACTCATCACCAGCAAGCGGCGCTACAACCACGCCCTCTACTCCGGTGGTGCCCGAAGAAAAGGTGTACACCTACGTGGAACAGATGCCTACTATCCCCGGTGCTCCCACTATGGTGAGCATCAGCACGGCGCTACAGGCGGCGTTGGTGTTGCCAGCCGAGGTGCGGGAAGGAAAAAGTGAAGGGCAAGTCTACGTGAACTTTGTGGTGCGCCCCGACGGCTCAACCTCCGATGCCAAAGTGGTGCGCAGCCTCTGCCCCACCTGCGACCAGGCCGCGTTGGCTGCCGTGAAGGCGTTGCCCCACCTGACACCGGGCAAGCAGAACGGCAAAACAGTATCCGTGCAAATGACTATACCGGTGGTGATGTACGGTCCCAACCACGTCTTCGAATACCACCAGGTCACCACGCAGGCCACCTTTCCCGGCAACGAAACGGCTCTACGTAACTACCTCACCGAGAAGATGCGCGAGCCGAAAGTGTTGAAACAGGAAAACCTGGCGGGCACGGTGGAAGTGCGCTTCGTGGTGCAGGCCGATGGCAAGATAGGCGCCGCCGAAGTGGTGCGCCCCCTTTGCCGCAGCTGCGACGAAGAAGCCCTGCGCTTAGTCCGCGACATGCCCCGCTGGACGCCCGCCCGTAACGCCGCCGACCAGCCGGTTTCAGTGCGCCAGACTCTACACATTCGGATGCCGGCCCCGGCCGCCAAGCTGCCGCCCGGTAGCACCGGCTGAGTGAAACACAGCAACTTTTATCAGCAAGTGTAGCCGACTAGTTACCTCGGCCACGAGTTACCCTTCACTCCATCACCGTCTTGTTTGCTATGAAGTCCTTACCCCTGCTATTCCTACTGATTTTGGTGCTGGCGTTTGTGGCGCAGCTACTCTTGCCGTGGTGGGTGATTACACCGTTGTGTTTCGGGCTGGCGGCGGCACTAGGCAGCACGGGCGGCAAAGCCTTTTGGGCGGGCTTTCTGGGCGTAGGGCTGGGCTGGTTACTACTAGCCGGCTGGCTGAATATCCAGAACGACGGATTGCTGGCGCACCGGGTGGCGCAGCTACTGCCGCTGGGTGGTCAGGCTTGGCTACTGGTGCTGGTCACGGCAGTGGTGGGTGGTTTGGTAGGTGGCTTGGCAGCGCTGGCCGGCGCGTGGGCACGGCAGGCCGTGGCACCAGTTCAGCTTATCCAAAGCTGACACCATGATACTCCCGCAAACGGCAAGGCCGATTCTTCCAGGTGGAGAATCGGCCTTGCCGTTTGCGGGAGTATCAATTAATTACCAGTTAGTAATACTGTGTAATGAAGCCCAGGGCTTCCAGCGTGTATTGCGCTACCGAGGTGAAGTGGTTGCCACCTTGGATGGGGTGCAACGATACCTGCGTGGCCCCGCGGGCGCGCATAGCGCGGTAGGTGTTTTCGGAGTTGAAGTAGGGCACGTAATCGTCGGCGGTACCGTGGAAGAGAGCCAGCGGAGCTTTGGGCTTCCAGTCGTGGAGGTCGTTGGCGCGGAAGGCGGCGGCCATTGGGGCGTCGGCTTTGTTAAGGATGCCGGTACGGAAGCCCGTCGTGAACAGCTCGTTGGCGCGGTCGGGCACGGCGCTAAAAGGGTTGGCTTGTAGCTGGGCGGCGTAGGGTGGGTTGTAGTAATAAGTCAAGGGCCGGTTGATACCGTACACGCGGTTGTAGGTATCCAGCACCCACACGTAGGTACTCAGGAAATTCAGTGGCTGCGTGGAAGCCAGAATGTAGTCGGCAAAGGCGGATTTGTGGTAGGCCCCAGCCCCCGGCGCGCTGGCTGTCACAGTGAATTCGGTGGCGTGCTTTTCCTCCATCAGCTTATGCAAAGCCATAGTGGCGTAGCCGCCTTCGGAGTAGCCCAGCAGGAAGTTCTTTTTGTTGAGCGTCACCTTCTCTTTCTCGCAAAACTCCTTGGCTGCCCGCAGCATATCCAATGAGGCCGATGCCAACGACTCGCCGTGCTCATACGGGTGCGGCAGCGCCTTGCTGGCCCCATAGCCCAGGTAGTCGGGTGCCGACACGATGTAGCCCGTAGACGCCAGCACCGACACGGCCGAATACACCTCACTGCTAGTGCTGTAGTAAGATGGTGCGCGGTCTTCATCATCGGGCCGGATGGTGCCGTGCTGGTAGCTGAGCAGCGGCAACGCCGCAGTGGTTACCGGCACCAGCAACGCACCCGAAGCCGTTACCGACTGGCCATCGGTGTTGCGGGTGGTGTACGTCAGCTTGTACACCCGAATGGGGTAGCGCACCAGCGCCCCGGCTATCGGAATAGTGGATACCCGGCCAGCCAGCGCCGTAGTACTGTACTCCCCGATAAGGGTGCTACTGACGAGGTGGGTTTCGGGGGCAACTGGGGTTTCGGTTAGCGGCGCGTCGTCTTTGGTACAGCTGCTACCGGCGGCCACGCCCAGGCCCGCCCACAGCAGAACGGTGAGCCGCAACCGGCGGAAATAGAAATCAGACTTAAAAAACACAGGCAAGAGATAGGTGATTGTCAACCTGATAACACCACTTGCGCGAAAAGATTTCCTGTTAAACAGCCTTGAACTGCACTATTCCAACAACCACCCTATGCAGCTCAAAGAATCTACATCAATTGCATTACCTAAAATATTAGTTGTATAACTAATTATTTAGTTATACATTCGATTCAACCACTGATACTCTATGCAAACCTTCCCCGAACTCACCCGCGCCGAAGAACAGGTGATGCAGGTGCTCTGGCAGCGCGGCCCCTCCTTCGTGAAGGACGTGCTGGCCGACATGCCCGCCCCACCGCCCGCTTACAACACCGTGTCCACCATCATCCGCATTCTAGAGCAAAAGGGGTTTGTGGGCCATGAGGCCTTCGGGCGCACCCACCGCTACCACGCCTTGGTAGCCCAAGACGACTACCGGCGTTTCTCGTTGCGCAAGCTGCTCGGCGGACACTTTGGGGGCTCGTTCAGCCGGCTGCTTTCCTTTTTTGCAAAGGAAGAGGACCTCGACGCCAAGCAATTGGAAGAGCTACTACGCCACGCCCAGCAAGACCTTAGCCCCGACGATGATGCTCCTGCCAACAACAGCCGCCCTGCTTAACTGGATGTGGCAAAGCACCCTGTGCCTAGGGGCCTGCTGGCTGCTTTATTGGCTGGCCCTGCGCCGGGAAACCCACTTTCAGTACAACCGGCAGTTTCTGCGCTACACCCCGTGGCTGGCGCTGCTCCTGCCTCCCCTCCTGACTGTGCTTGTGCCCAAGTTGGGTAGCTGGCTACCAACTCAGGCGGCTTCCTCTGCGTTGCTTGCTCCAGCCTTTGTGTTGCCTACCGCAGTGGTAGGTACTACCGGCACTTCGCCTGCTACCTTCTGGGCGTGGTTACCGATAGTGTACGGGACTGGTGTCGGGCTAGGTGTGGCCCGCTTAGGCTGGCAGGTATTCCGCCTGTGGCAAACCACGCGCCGGCTGCCGCGCGAGCCACGCGCTGGCTATACCTTGGTGTCAACCAGCGGGCAGCTTCCTATCAGCTCATTCGGCCGCCTTGTGTTCTGGGATGAAACCGCCGACCTGACGCCCGCCGAAGCGCAGCAAGTGCTCTACCACGAACTAGTGCACGTGCAGCAGGGCCACACGTGGGAGCAACTCAACCTACGAGTACTGCAAGCTGTGCTGTGGTTCAACCCCTTTGTGCATTGCTATCCACGAGCCTTGGCACTCACCCATGAGTACCTCGCCGATGCCGCCGTGCTTGAAGGTGCTCCCCCTTCCACTACTTCAGCTACTTACGTGGCACTGCTGGCCCGTCTGGCGCTTCGGCGGCTATATCCGCCCCTACCTCTACCTCATTCCTTCACCCATTCGCCCATTCTAACCCGTATTGCCATGCTTCAATCATCCCCCCCTGTGCGCCGCTGGAAACAGTGGCTTATTTTGCCCGTTAGCGCGGTGCTGCTCGTTACTATCTCCTGCGAGAAGGCCGCTGAACCAACTGCGCCCACTGCCGACACCTCGTCAGACAGCCACCTACTACCCCCGCCACCGCCACCGCCTGCCCTACCGCCGCCACCACCACCGCCTGCCATTTACAACTTTGTAGAGCATATGCCGGAGTATGCAGGTGGCATGACCAAACTACTGACCGACATAACGCAGCAGCTACGCTACCCAGCGGCGGCACTGAAGGCCGAACTGGAGGGCAAAGTATTCGTTGACTTTATTATAGCCTCGGATGGAAGCATGCAGGCAGTTAGCCTCAAAAAGGGAATAAGCGCCCCACCTGACTTGGCACCAGCAGCCCAAGCCATGAACGAAGCCGCTTTAGCCGCCGTGCGTACTTTGCCGGGCAAGTGGACGCCCGGCCGCCAGGATGGTAAACAGGTAGCCGTGGCATATACCGTACCTATTGCCTTCGCCTTAGACCAAGCTCAGGTGAAGCTGCCAAACCAGAAAACAGTATCGATTTCGTATCCAGCGCAACAGCAATAAGCTGCCTCTTAACATTTTTCGAAACCATAGCCAGTACCTACGTCGTAAGGCTTAGGGCTGGCTTTTTCGTTGATTGAATTGTACCTTACATTCCAAGCCTCGACTTTTCCCCGCGCGCTTCCGACCCTAAAAAGCCCACTGGTTGTTGCTGTAGTTCGTCTTCCAATTCGCTTGCTTTGGTGTTAGTGCTCTCTACTGTTTACCGTCTTGCCAGCCTGCTACTCGTCGTAGCTGGCTGCTCCCTCGTTTCGTTTGGCCTGGTAGGCTGCGAATCCACTCCCACCAAAGTCAGCGCGGCAGCCTTGGACAAACGCAAGCTGGAGGCCGTGCGCCACGACTCGCTTCGGGCCGATTCGGTGGCGCGAGTGGGCGGGCAATTGCCAGGCGCCATTCTGCCCGATGCCCGCATTGTGGCCTTTTATGGCAACCCGCTGCATAAGGCTATGGGCATTCTGGGCCAATACCCGAAAGACGAAATGCTGCGCCGCCTGGACCGGCGGGTGGCCGTGTGGCAGCAAACTGACTCGCTGCCGGTGCGGCCAGCCCTGCACATGACGGCCGTCATTGCCCAGCGCGACTCCGGTGCCGACGGCAAGTACCGCCAGGCCCTGCCCGACAGCACCATCCGGCGGGTAGTAGAATGGGGCCGGGAGCGGAACGCGCTGGTATTTCTGGACGTGCAAGTAGGCCTTAGCGACTTGCAGCACGAACTCCCCAAGCTGAAAAAGTACCTGCAATTACCGTTTGTGCACCTCGGCATCGACCCAGAATTCTCGATGAAATCGGGGCGGCGGCCGGGCACTGAGGTGGGCGAGTTCGACGCCGCCGACATCAACTATGCCCGGCAGTTTCTGGCCCGGGTAGTGAGTGAAAACCAACTGCCGCCTAAAGTGCTGGTGGTGCATCGCTTCCGGCAGGATATGGTAACCAACTACCAGAATATCAAGCTCGACCCGCGCGTGCAGATTGTGATGCACATGGATGGCTGGGGCACGCCCAAGGTGAAGCGCAGCTCTTACCGCAAGTTCATCAAGCAGGAGCCTGTGGAGTACACCGGCTTTAAAATCTTCCTAAAAAACGACCTGCGGGCCAACTCACGCCTTATGACTTCTGAGGAAGTGGCCGCCCTCACACCTTCGCCGCTCTACATTCAGTATCAGTAAGATTTAATCGGGTTGCGCCGGCCACCACCAACCGGCTGTTTATTTCCTTTTTACTGTTGAGCTTAGCAGAAGAAACAGCACGAATTAACTACTGACCAGCAGTGTTTTATTACGTCAGGCAAGGCATTTTCCGCTGTCATATACGCCTGCTATTCATCACGTAGGTAGCCGGCCTTATCTGCTATATCCTATTTACAGGCGCAGGAATAAAAGTGTACCTTTCCGGCACTTTCCTTCCTACTCTCAGCCTCCTGTAGTGCGGTATATCTCTTCTCTTAGCCTTGCATTGTCCGGCCTGGGCATTGCCTTATCCCTGACCACCTTATCGGGCTGCGGCTCCCGCTCCGGCACCGAATCTGCCGATTCCGCCACCATTGCCGACACCACCAAGCCCGCGGTAGTTGATACCCTGGCCCTGAAACGCGCCGCCATGCGCCGCGACTCGCTCAAGGCCGATTCTATCGTGAAGAAGAGCGGGCAGTTGCCCGGCGCTATCTTGCCAGGCCACCGCATCATAGCGTTCTACGGCAATATTCGCTCGAAAGGCATGGGCATTCTGGGCCGCGAACCCAAGGAGCAGATGTTCCGCAAGTTCGCTGGGGTGCTGAAGGAATGGCAGGCCGCCGACCCTAGCATTCCGGTGCAGGCTGCCTTACACAACGTAACCATCACGGCTCAGGGCACTCCCGGCAAAGATGGCAAGTGGCGCCTAATGAACTCCAAAGCAACTATCGAAGAAGTGCTAAGCTGGGCCAAAGAGCACAACTGCCTCCTGTTTCTGGACGTGCAGCCCGGCCACAGTACTTTGGAAGCCGAACTGCCCAAGCTGGAGCAATACCTCAAAGACCCCATCGTTCACCTAGGCATCGACCCCGAGTTTTCACTCGCTACCATGCCCGGCGTGCGCCCCAACCAGCGCATTGGCACCCTCGACGCCAAAGACGTGAACTTCACGGTGAATTTCCTGGCCCGCATCGTGAGTGAAAATAAGCTACCACCTAAGGTATTGACGGTGCACCGCTTCACTCGGAAAATGATTTCCAACTACAAAAATATCAAGCTCGACCCGCGCGTGCAGATTGTGATGCACATGGATGGCCACGGTGACCCTGTCCTGAAAAAGGACTCGTACGATGCCTACATCAAGGCGGAGCCAGTGCAGTACACGGGTTTTAAACTATTCTACGAGTATGATGCCCGGCCTAAACCCCACCACATCATGACCCCCGCGGAGGTTATTGCGCTGACTCCTTCACCGCTCTACATTCAGTATCAATAAAGAATGAATAAGTAATTGAGCGAATGAGTGAAGTACAGTTCTCAAGTCAGCGGTGTGAGAGCTACAAAGCAAAAGCCCCAACCGAAACTCGGTTGGGGCTTTTTACTTGGCTAAATAACTAGTAAACTCTTACCCTTCTATCCTCAAACCCTACACCTTAGTGTGCGGCGTTTAGGTCGATGACTTCGCCGCGGCGGGCGCGCTTGATGAGCAGCACCAGCGGCAGGCAGACAACGAAGAACAAGCCAATCATGGTAAACACCTGCGAGTAGGTGATGATGGATACCTGCTTCATCAGGATGCCTTCGAGGGCTGCGTAGGCTTGCTGACGGGCCTGCTCCAGGGTGAAGCCGCGCGACATGAAGTTTTGAGTGAAGGCCTGAATACGCTCCACCGTGTTGGTGTCGTAGAGCGAAATGTTGGCTAGGGGCCCGATGCGGTTCTGGGCAATACTGCGCTCCAGGTACGTGCCTACAATAGCTACTCCAAAAGAGCCGCCCAACTGACGGATCATGCCGGTGAGGCCGGCTGCCTGCCCGGCGTCTTTACCGCTCAGGCCGGCCAAGCTCATGGTAGTAATGGGCAGGAAAATCAAACCCATACCCAAGCCGCGCACCATCAGCGGCCAGAAGAAGTCGGATTCGCCGGCGGTGGGCGAAATGATTTGCGCCATCCAGAACGTGAAGACGAAGAAGATTAGGAAGCCCACTGGAATCATGAATTTCTGGGGCACCCCGGCTTGCAGCATCTTCCCGATGACGGGCATCATAAAGCCAGAAGCCAACGCACCCGGCAACAAGATCAGACCGGTTTGGGCGGCCGTAAAGCCTAGGATACGCTGGGTGAAAATTGGGAAGATGAACACCGACGCAAACATACCAAAGCCCAGCACGAACGACAACACCGCGCCAACCGCTAGATTGCGGCTACGGCCCAAGATGCGCAAGTCCACAATAGGCTGCCGAGCGGTAAGCTCGCGCCATACGAAACCGATAAGGCCAATGGCGGCCAACAAGGCAAACGTGTTGATATAAAGACTTTCAAACCAGTCCTCAGTTTCGCCCTGCTCCAGCACCAGCTGCAACGACCCGACGCCCAGAATCAGCAGGAAAATACCAGCCCAGTCAATTTCGCGCAAGGGCCGCGGAATGGCGTTCTTGATCCGCTCGGGGTCCCGGATGAAGAGCAGCGTGAAAATGGATGCCAGAATACCAACCGGCACGTTCACGTAGAAAATCCAGGGCCAGTCGTAGTTATCCACAATATATCCACCGAGCGTTGGGCCGATGGTCGGGCCGATGATGACGCCCATACCGAACAAAGCCTGCCCCAAGGGCAACTGCTTGGGCGGGAACGTATCCACGAGGATGGCCTGCGAGGTAGCCATGAGCGCTCCGCCGCCAATGCCTTGGATGAAACGGAAGGCCACCAGTTCCCAGATGTTGGTACTCTGGCCGCAGGCAATGGAGGCCAGCGTAAAGATGACCACCGACACGAGGTAGTAGTTTTTGCGGCCGAACTGCTCGGCCAGGAAGCCCGTCATCGGAATGACGATTACGTTGGCAATGCCATACGAGGCAATTACCCAGGTCACCTCCTGTTGCGTGGCCGACAGGTTGCCCATCATCTGGGTCAGGGCCACGTTTACAATACTGGTATCAATAAGCTCCAGCAAGCAGCACATCACCACCGTAACGACGATGATCCACTTGGTAAATCCGGTTTCCATGAACGGTGATATGGTGAGATAGTGAACTAGTGAGTTTGATGTTCTTATTTGTGATACATCAGCTCATTTATTCACTTTATGGAAGAGGAAGCTATACCCAACGTGTCATTCAATGAGACCTATCGAAGACCTATCGAAAGAGAACTAAAGAAGCCTCGTTGCGAGTGATCAGACTGTTTCAGCATCTTCCTCGCACAGGCGAGGCTGCTACATTGGGCAAGCAATTATTACGTTCAGCTACTTCGGTGGCTGCTAATTTTCGAGCTGCCTGCCGGGGCCGCTCAGCTGCCGAGTGGTACGCTAAGCTATGTATCTGCGTGGAAGAAGCAGATGAGACCCTTTTTTGGCTCGAACTAATTGGTGACGCTGGCATTCTACCTAAAGACCGATTATTCGGCCTGGAGCAAGAATACATCGAGATTCTATCTGTGCTAGCTACCACTCGCAAGAAAGCCAAGCCGCGGTAAAGTGGTGAACTAGTGAGTTTGACATTCTATTTGCGCAGACTCACGCCACCGGAACATCAAAATCACCATTTCACTAGTTAACTATTTCACCTTTACCGTAGCTACCACGCTCATACCAGCGCGGAGGGGGTGCTCGGGGTCTACTTTGTCGAGCACGATTTTGACGGGGACGCGCTGGGTTACTTTCACGAAGTTACCGCTGGCGTTATCGGGGGGCAGCAGGGCGAAACGGGCGCCGGTAGCAGCCGACAACGACTGAATCTTGCCTTCGAACTCGCGGCCGGGGTAGGCATCCACCTCTATCTTAACGGGCTGGCCTTCGCGCATCTCACCGAGCTGGGTTTCCTTGAAGTTGGCAATTACCCAGGTTTGGCTGCTGGCTACCAAGCCCATCAGCTGCTGGCCAGGGCCTACTACCTGGCCGGGCTGCACGTTCTTTTTGCTTACTACGCCGTTGCCGGGCGCTACAATCGTGGTGTAGCTGAGTTGCAACTTGGCATTGTCGAGTTCCGACTGGCGCTGTTTTACTACGGCTTGCGCTACCGCTACTTGCTGCTGCGCGGCGGTTACTTGCTGCCGGGCTACGGCTACCTGCTGCTGCGCAGTGGTAGCCTGCGCCGAAGTGGATTGCAGGTTAGCCTGCACCGCGTCTAGGTCGCTTTGTGGGATGATGTCTTCTTTGCGCAGAAACTCACTACGTTTCAAATCTTTCTGGAGGCGGGAACGGGTGGCGGCACTCACGCCGATAGTAGCTTGGGCCGTGCGCACGTTGGCCTGGGCGGTACCTACGGCCGCTTGGGCGGCTATTACGTTGGCTTTAGCAGCGGCCAAACCAGCTTCAGCGGCATTCACGCGCTGCTGGTAGTCAGCGGCATCCAAGGTCACAAGCACGTCACCTTTCTTCACCTGCTGGTTGTCCTGTACTTTCACTTCCAGTACTGGACCACCTACGCGCGGGATGATGGGATACACGTCGCCTTCCACTTGGGCATCATCGGTTTCTTCGTGCGCCTGGCTGAACTGATAGCGCTGCCAGCCGAAGTAGCCGCCCACCAGTAGTACCAGCGCCAGGATAATGAAAACAAACGGGCGCTTCGAGCGGCCCGCTGGCTGCTCTTCCACTGGCTCCGCGTAAGAGTTGGGAGCTACAGCTGGATTTTGTTGAACGGAGGTTGCCATATGGTAAGAATTGCTGGTTTCTGGTTGTTGGTTACTTGTTCTTCTACGAAGACAAAGAGGGATTTGCTGTTGCTTTTCGGCAGCTGACTACTTGGTTATCAACCGAAAAGCCTACAAATAAGATTAAGCTGATTTGCGGTAAGCGCCCGATTCGGTGGGCGACTTCACGAGCAACGTGACGCAGGCAGCCGTACGGACGACTCCTTCGGCGGTGCTACCCATCAGGAAGCGGGTGAGGCCGGTGCGGCCGTGCGCCCCAATCACAATCATGTCGGCGGCGTAGCGCTGGGCGGCGGCTACTATTTCCGTAGCAGCGTCGGTGCCGGGCACAATGGCGGTGCTCACTTGAGCCCCAGCCAGCTCGGCGCTGGCGTGGTAGCCAGCCAGTTGCTGTGCCAGATCCAGGTCGGTGGGGCCGGCCAGCATGGGCTGTTGCTCCAACACGTGCAGTAGCAGCAGCTTGGCGCTGGTACCGGCCGCCAGGGCCGTTGCATACGCCACCAATGGCCCCGTCGCCGCCGAAAAATCAATCGGACAAAGAATGGATGTAAGGGTCATGGGAGGTGAAATGGTGAAGTTGTGAAATGGTGACGTTTTGGAGGAAGTTGCTAACCCCTGTTACACAGAGTTTTCGCAACTTCACTCTTCGCAACTTCTCCACTTACCAAATTTGCTCGCCCGTGGCGCGGCGGAGCTGGTACTGGCCGAGGGTGTAATTGTAGATGGACTGGAGGCGCGAGAGGCGCGACTGAGCCAGCTGGGTTTCGGCGTCGAGTACGTCGAGGTTGTTGCCGACCCCGTAACGGTAGCGCGACTTGGCGCGGGTGAGGGCGTCGGTGGCTTGCCCAATCTGCACCTCGGAGTTGTCGTAGCGGGCGGTGCTGGTTTGCATGTTGTTCACAGCCTGCAACACGTCGGCGCGTACTTGCTCCTGGGTGTCCTGGGTGCGCGCCTGCGCACCTTTGATAGCCGACTGCGCCGTGATACGCTCGTATTTATTGCGCCCCCCGTCGTAAATTGGAATGGAAAGCTGCGCCCCGGCTACGGTGTTGAAACGGTACCGCTCCAGGTTTGGCACGATGTAACCGTTTTTACCGCCGGCCTGGGCCAGCACGTTCAGCGTGGGCTTGTTGCTTACTTCGGCCACCCGCAGCTGGGCAGTGGCAGTCCGCTCCGCATCCTTGGCTAGCTTCACTTCGGGCCGGTTTTCCGAGCCTTTCAACAGCGCTGCGTTTACGTCTACGGCCTGCGGGTTGTACTCGAACCGGCCGCGTACGGGCGTTACTTCGTTTTCGGGGCGGTGCAGCAAGCGGGCCAGCTGAATTTCCTGGTTGCGAAGCTGGTTCTGCAAGTCAATCTTACGGTCCTGGGCCTGGGCAATGCGCACCTGCGTGGTGGTCACGTCAAAGTTGGTGCTCACGCCACCTTGTACCCGCTTTTCCATTTCGCGCTGGTGCTGGCGCAAGGAGGTAATCTGGGCGTCTTGTACCCGGATGGCTTCACGCGCAAACAAGATGCTGTAGTAGCTCTGCGCGGCAGCATACGCTAGGTCGCGGCGGGTTACGTTGATTTGGTCGGAAGCCGTGAGGGCGCGGTTTTTAGCGGCTTCAATAGCCGCATTAGCCCGGCCGAAATCCAGCAGCGTATACCGGGCCGATATGTGCGTGTCGTAGTTGTTGGCCGGGGCCAACTGGAACGTGGCATCCCCCAGCGGAATCTTCACCACCGGGTCGATGCGGGTATAGCTGGCGGTACCATCTATTACCGGCTTCAAGTAGGTGCGCGTTTCGTTGAGGCGGCTTTGGGCTTGGTTCACTTCCTCCTGCAGGGCATTGATAGCGGGGTTGGCATCCAGCACCGAGCGCACCGTAGATTCCAGCGACAGGGAGTCGCCGGCAGTTGCCGTGGCAATCGGTACCTGGGCATAGGCTGCAGTGCCCACCAGCAACCCGAGGGTTGTGAGGAGAGGAGCAGCTAAAGTTGATCGGGAAAGCATCATAAATTCAACTTGTTGGTGCCAGCCTCTTACCCAATCATGTGCCAAAGCATTAAAATCTGTTTAATACATCATAAAATCCTCGTTCACGGCGTTTAAAGGCAGATTATTTTTTTCTACTACTGCTAACCAATCAGTACCATATGCATTTTATTTCCTCATATATCAGAAATTACTCAATATAAATCCTGATATTTGAGGATTATTTCTCTTGCTTCTTATAGCTCAGCCATGAATAATCAGGACGAATCGTTGCTGCTTTATCTCAACGAAGCTATTGCCACCACCCGCACCAAAGAAAAGCTATTTAAGATAGTGACCGAGAAGTTGCGGCTGATTTTCCCGTTCGACAGCATTGCCATTATCACCTTTGATAGCACGCTCCAGCAGAAGCGCATTTTCCTGCGCGACTTGCTCGACGGGGCACCGCCCATCATGTCCGACCAGCCCGATGCCACGCCCATTGCGGGTTCGCCCATTGAGCTTTTCCTACGCGAACCGCACGTGCAGCAGGTTGACATTGCCGATCTGCTAAACCAATACCCCGACTACCTGCCATTTAAGCGCATGTACAAACGGGAAATGCCCAACCTCACCATTTCGCCGCTGCGCACCAGCGGCCAATTGGTGGGCTTGCTGGTCATGGCTGCCCGCCGCCGCCCCACTTTCGCGCCCGAGGACCTGACGCTGCTGGAAAAAATTGGCAGCCTGATTGCCGTAGCCGTCAGTAACGCGCTGGCTTTCGAGGAAGTGGCCCGCCGGGAGCAGGAGAAATCGGTGCAGCTGTCCATCAACAATGCATTGCTGAGCAGCAAAAACCGGGAGCAGCTGTTCCAAACCGTTGCCACCGAGTTAGACCGCCTCGTGCCCTGCGACTATTTTGGGCTGCGCATTCAGCGGCGCGGCGCGGCCACCGAGAGCTTCGCCGAATTCGCCAAGCTAGACGGCACCACCTTTCAGGCCTTAAGCGAGGACCGGTGGGAAGGGCTGGAAGGCCGGGAGGCCATGCAGGCCGAAACGTTCGGACTATTTGCTGAGCCGGCCATTCACACCGGCGAGGATTTCATTGCCCTCACGGCCCGCTACCGGATGCTGCGCCACGCCGCCGAGCAGCACAGCACCCGCTCGATGCTGGGGGTGCCGCTGTGGGTGAAGCAAGACCAGATGGCGGTGCTGGTGCTGGCCAGCCGCAACCCCCACAACTTCACGCCCGCCGACTTGGACCTGGTGCGCAGCCTGGTGCCGCAGTTCACGCTGGCCATGCAAAACCTGTTTGCCTTCGAGCAGATTGAAGCGCTACGGGCACAGTTGGAGCAGGAGAAAACCTACCTCATCGACGAAATCAACACCACGGCCAAGTTCGAGGATTTCGTGGGGCCCAGCGCCGTCATGCAGCAGGTGCAGACCCGCATCCGGCAGGTAGCCTCCACCGATACCACCGTGCTGATTCAGGGCGAAACCGGCACCGGCAAGGAGTTGGCCGCTCGCGCCCTGCACAATTTGTCGCCGCGCAAAGAGCGGGCGCTTATCAAACTCAACTGCGCCGCGCTGCCGGCCCAGTTGATTGAGAGTGAGCTGTTCGGCCACGAGAAAGGCGCGTTTACGGGCGCCCACGACCGGCGCATCGGTAAGTTTGAAATGGCCGATGGCGGCACTATTTTCTTGGATGAAGTGGGCGAACTGCCGCTGGATTTGCAGGCCAAATTGCTGCGGGTGTTGCAGGAAAAGGAGTTCGAGCGGATTGGTGGGCGGCGCGTCATCAAGAGCGACGCGCGGGTAATTGCGGCCACCAACCGCATACTCGAAGACGAGGTAGCCGCCGGCCGCTTCCGCGCCGACTTGTACTACCGCCTCAACGTGTTTCCCGTCCGCTTACCCGCCCTGCGTGAGCGGCCTGACGATATTGAGCCCTTGATGCGGCACTTTCTGGAGCGCTTCACCAAGCAGATGGGCAAGCCCGTGCGCGGCCTGCGGGAGCGGGATTTGCGAGGGTTGCGGCAATACAGCTGGCCCGGCAACGTGCGCGAATTGGAGCACGTGCTGGAGCAAGCCGTTATTGTGAGTGAGGGGCCGTTTCTGGAATTTGCGGGCTTCTCGGCCACCCGCCCCAGCGTGGCCCCACTCGAAACCGGCGGCCCACTCAAAACCCTAAAGGAGCAGGAGCGCGACCATATTCTGGCGGCGCTGCACCGTACCGGCGGCCGGGTCAGCGGCCCCAACGGTGCGGCCGTGCTCCTCGACATCAACCCCAAAACCCTGGAAGCCCGCATGAAAAAGCTGGGCATTCAGCGCATGGTGGGCGTAGCCGACTAACAGGATTTCAGCAAAGCTCGGCGGTATTTGCTTGCCACTCGTATAGCTGCCTATACTATCCATTCCTCTTAACCAGCATCCTCATGGCTCAGCCCACCACCACGCCCCAGCATACCGATCCTGCCACCAAGAACAAGGAAAAGCAAAACGAAGAAACCGTAAAGGACAAGCCCGACGGCAAAAAGAAGACCACGCAAGCCAAGTAGGCTTGCTTTGCGTCAGAGCCCGGTTTGCAGGTAGCAGCCGGGCTTTTTTGCGTTTAAGAAGTAGCCCAACGGGACCTAAACCTGCCATAAATGGGTTTTACCCGTACTTTTAAACGAATGGCAAAACCTGAACCCGACCTGAGTTTACTAACCCGCGAGCAGGTGCTACAGGCGCTGCAACAGCTGGATCAAGAAGGCCCGCGCATGCCGCTGAGCACTGTGTATGACTTGGTGTACCAAGGCCGGAGGTACGCCCCGCGGGCGGTGGCGCAGCTGGCGTATCGGCTGGCTACGGAGCAGCCGAAAGCTACTTGGCCCCTACCGGCGGGCGCGGCCACCAACCGGGTGCTGGAGCAGCTTGATTTCACCATTGCCACCAAGCGTCCTACCCTCGAAAATTCCACCTTGGATGGCGACGTCGCCGCTCAGGAGGCCATGCAGGAGCTGCACACGGGCATCACCCGCAGCAAGGCCAAGCCACCTAGCCTAGCAGCGCCTCCTAGCACGTCGGAAGCCACTGAGCCCACTGCATTCGTTGTGGAAGAGCCACTTGCTCCCTACTCCCACGATACGCTGCCGGCTACGCCCTACAACCGGCAGACGGCCCTTGATGAGCTGTTTGTGTCGGAAACACAGTTGGATGCTGCGCTGGCGGCCCTGCACCGCCGCCGCAACCTGATTCTACAAGGCCCACCGGGCACCGGCAAAACGTTTCTGGCGCGGCGGCTAGCTTGGCTGGAATTAGGTGCTACCGATGCCGCCCGTGTGGAGTTGGTGCAGTTTCATCCGAGCTACAGCTACGAGGATTTTGTGCAGGGCTTTCGGCCCGATGCGCAGGGCGCGTTTCGGTTGCAGGATGGGGTGCTACTGGCTTTCTGCCAACGGGCTGCCCAAGACCCCGAGCGGCCGTACTTCCTGCTGATTGACGAACTGAACCGGGGCAACCTGAGCCGCATTTTCGGGGAGCTGCTGCTGCTGCTGGAAGCCGACAAGCGCGGCCCCGCTCACGCCGTGCGCCTGCCTTATGCGTCCGCCGATGCCCCGCGTTTCTTCGTACCCGCTAACGTGTTTGTTGTCGGCACCATGAACCTAGCCGACCGGAGTTTGGCCCCGCTGGATTACGCGTTGCGACGCCGTTTCGCCTTTGTGGAACTGGCTCCGGAGTTTGGGGCGCCGTTGCAGGGGTTTCTGCAAGCGCAAGGCGTACCCGCCCCGGTTGTTGAGCATCTGGTAGCACGCCTCACCGAACTAAACCAGGTTATTGCCGATGACCCGGAACTCGGCCCCGATTACCGCATCGGCCACAGCTACTTCTGTCAGCCGCCCCCCAGCCCTGCCGCCGCCGATACTTGGCTACGCCTGATTCTGGAGCAGGAAATAGCGCCTCTTTTGGATGACTACTGGTTGGACCAGCCCACCAAGGCCGCTGCCCAAAAGAAACGATTACTGCGGTAAGTAGTGAAGTTGTGAAAAGCGAAGTTGCGAAGCCCCTTCTAGCCAACTGCGCCAGCTGGCTCTGCACCAGAGGAATATCAACTCACAAGTTCACCATTTCACGAATTCGCCACTCCCATGATTCCGATTCAGAACCTCTACTACCTGTTGTGCTACGCCTGGAATCGGCTACCGGAACAGGCGGAACTGCTGGCAGTAGAGGCTGATACATTTCACCGCCCCCAAGAACTGCTGGCCCACGTGCTTCTGAGGGGTACCCGCCGGTTGCTGCGCCAAGGGTTACCGGTGGCGTATACTGAACGGGAAGAGGAACTGCCGGAACTGCGCGGCCGCGTGCTGTTAGCACCCAGCGTAACCCGCAACCTGCTTAGCCGAGGCCGGGCCATTTGCAGCTACGATGAGCTAAGTGCCAATGCGCCGCTCAACCAGCTATTACTAGGTACGTTGCTGCAGCTTGCCCGCACCCGCGTACTACCCGCTGCTCTGCGCCACGAGTTGCGCATAACCCAACGCCGGTTTCCGGCAGGTGTAGAGCCGCTGCCGCTTTCTGCTGCCACATTGCGAACGGTACACCGGCTACGCCCCACTGGTATAGCAGCTTTCCTACTGAACGTGTGTGAGTTGGTGTACCACAGTGCCTTGCCCGCGCCCAGCGCCACCGGCCGCCCCCGCTTCCGCGACTTCCGCCGCGACGAGCCACTGATGGCACGCCTGTTCGAGCAGTTTGTCCGCAACTTCTACAAGCTAGAGCAGCGCCGTTTCCGGGTGCTGTCGGAAACCATCCGTTGGCAGGCCGAAGCAGATTCCCCGGCCGCCTTCGACCTGCTGCCGGCCATGATTACCGACACCACGTTGGAAGCGCCGGACCGTAAAATCATCCTGGACACTAAGTACTACGCTGCCGCCTTACGCCCGCGCTACGACCAGCAGAAGCTGATTTCGCCTCACCTCTACCAGCTGTACGCCTACCTCCAAAACCAGCCCGTAGCCCCCGGCCAGCACCTAGAAGGCATCCTCCTGTATCCCGCCGCCAGCCACACCCTCGACGTGCGCTACACGCTCGGCGGCCACCCCGTGCGCATCGTCACACTCGACCTCGCCCAGCCCTGGTCAAGTATTGCCGCCGATCTGCTGGAACTGATTAGCTAACGCTTCTCTCTCTCTCCGCATCAACTCAAGCCCCACTCTATCGTCGTTAGCTACGGCTATAAAGTGGGGCTCTCCTGTATCTTGTTGATTCTCTTGAAACCAACGCATGAAACTTACCTTATTGTACTCCTCAAGAGGAGTAGGATTATGTCTATAGTGAGTATTAAGTTACTTACTTGGCTCAATTATAGGGAATGATAATTTTATTCGGCATTCATACTTTCTATTAACAAAACAATAACATATACTTGCTGAGGTTGCCAATGCAGTGGCTTTTCCTAAAAAACATTAAAACCCTTTTAATTCATCACTCACCACATGAGAAGAACCCTACTCTCATTACCTATTGCCGTACTCGCGCTGGCCAGCCATGATGTGCTGGCCCAGGCGCGGACCGTTACCGGCCGGGTACTCGGTACCGATGGAGCCGGGCTTCCTGGCGTTACGGTAGTAGCCAAAGGCACCTCCCAAGGTACCGCCACCGATGGCGAAGGCCGTTACAGTTTGTCGGTGCCAGCCGGGGCTTCTACGCTAGTTTTCTCATCCGTTGGTTTCGACTCCAAGGAAGTAGCCATTGGTTCGCAGTCGGCTATCAATGCCACTTTAGCCACCACCACTACCGGGCTTGATGAAGTGGTAGTAGTAGGCTACGGAAGCGGCCAAAATAGGCGGGAGCTAACTGGCTCTATTTCCTCTATTAAAGGTGGAGTAATAGCTCAAAAACCAGTACAAAGTTTCGAGCAAGCTTTACAGGGCCAAGCACCAGGCCTCAATATCACTACTCCAAACGGAGTGCTGAACAACCCACCAGTAGTGCGCATCCGCGGGGTGAACTCCATCAACTTGAGTTCAGATCCACTTTATGTAATTGACGGCATCCCGGCATATAGTGGCAACCAGTCGGCAGTAGCTAACGTGGCCAACAACCCGCTTAGTAACCTCAACCCCAATGATATTGAGAGTGTAGAGGTGCTGAAAGATGCTGCTGCTAGCGCCATCTACGGCTCACGAGCGGCGGGCGGCGTTATCCAAATAACCACCAAGAAGGGTCGGCGCGGTCAAAGCAAGGTGACCCTTGATTCATGGGTAGGCATATCAAATCCAGTGCGGCTTTACGACTTGCTGAATGCCGAGCAGTACATCGAAATTAAGAACGAAGCCGTTCGTAACTTAAATGATAACCGGCGAGCGGCTGGTGGCGCGGCCAATAACCTGGAAGGAGCCTTCCGCCCTACCTTAGATGCTAATGGCAACGTAATAGACACTCGCTGGTACGATGAAGTGTACCGGACAGGCTTCTCACATTCCAACAACGTTGGCTTTTCCGGCGGCACTGAAAAAACCACTTTCTACTCTTCGGTTGGCTACACTGGGCAGCAGGGAATGCTGGAGAAAAACGAGTTCAAGCGTATGTCGGCGCGCCTGAATATCGACCACCGCGTGTACAAGAATTTCACGGTAGGTACGCGCGTTAGCTATTCCAACAGCCGAAATGCTTCCCCCAACTCAGGGTCAGTTGGTGATGCCGCTTTCAGTGTGGCAGGCCTAGGCCGTGCGCCACTCGTTTTGCCACCCAACATCCCGGCCCGCAACCCAGATGGTACGCCCAACCTGACGCCACAAACTGCTAACGTAGGTGCCGGTGCCAACTTGAACCCGTTGCCGGCCAGCACTAACCCGCTAACTTATGCCCCGCTCATACCTGGCTACTACAACCCTATTGTAGACATAGAAAGCAACTATTTCACTTCTGAGGGCAACGAAATCCAAGGTAGTGTATATGCCAACTGGGAAATTGTTAGTGGGCTAAACCTGCGTACCAACTACGGCATCAACAATCTGGCTTTCGAAGACAAGTCATTTAACACGCCGCTGGCCGGTGACGGTTTTTCTACTGGTGGCTCGGCCTCCAACTTCTACCGTACCAACAAGCGCTGGAACTGGCAAAATACGCTGCAATACGACCGGACCGTAGGCGAGAAACACAACTTTGGTTTGCTCATCGGCTCTGAGCAGCAGAAAACGGATATTCAGCGCTGGGGCGCCAATAGAACCCAAGTGGCTGACATATTCTTCAACACCTTCCAGGGCAACTACACCAACATCACTGCGTCTGGCAACTTTCAAGGTGAGAACTTTTTGAATTCCTATTTCGGACGTTTCACATACGACTTCTCGAAGAAGTATCTGGTTTCGCTTAACGTACGCAGCGACGAATATTCCGCTTGGGCCAAAAAAAGAGGCACTTTCTATGGGGCCTCAGCCGGCTATATTATTTCAGAAGAGGATTTCTGGAAAAATGCTCCTTTCTCCTCTGTTGTTAGCTTCCTGAAGTTCACTGGAAGCTACGGTGAAGTAGGCAACGCAAATGGTATTTCCGACTTCGTGTCGTTGGCTACGTATGGCTCGGGCCTGTATGCGGCCTCCCCTACGCTGTATTTCTCGCGGCCTGGTAACCGTAATCTGACGTGGGAAACCAGCAAAAAAACTGACGTAGGCTTGTCCTTCGGTATTTTGGAAGACAAGGTAACGGGGGACTTTTCCTACTACCGCAACCTAGTTGACGGGTTGATTCTGGATGCCCCTACTGCTCCCTCGCGTGGTATTCCGGCCGGTTCAGCGGGTCCTGGCGATTTAACGGCTATCAACTCTATTGCTGCCAACATTGGCTCAATGCGCAATACCGGGATTGAGCTCAACCTGCGCTATAGCCCTGTTCAAAGCACCAATTTCTCCTGGACAGTAAGCGGCAACTTGACTACTCAGAAGAACGAGGTACTTACCTTGGTAACCCAAGGACAACGGTTCGGCACAGCTACCTCTGGACTCGAAACAGTGAACTTC
Organism: Hymenobacter norwichensis DSM 15439; assembly: GCF_000420705.1. Classification (GTDB taxonomy): domain Bacteria; phylum Bacteroidota; class Bacteroidia; order Cytophagales; family Hymenobacteraceae; genus Hymenobacter; species Hymenobacter norwichensis. Next base: position 258,421 of record NZ_ATVL01000010.1, on the reverse strand, counting down.
ACTGAAGTAGGTGGCTCTATCGGGCGCATACTAGCAGTACCCACAACGGGTATTAACCCAGAAAATGGCCAGCGGAAGTTTCTCAAGAAAATCAGAAACGCCGAGGGTGTTGTTACCGACGTACGGGAAGTGCAGTACAACCATCAAGGAGCTGGCACCGGCTGGACGTTCCTAGACGGTACTACGGCAACTGCTCCAAACCAACAAGCGGACGGCGAGTACTACGGCCCAACGATACCTAAGTGGTACGGTGGCCTCGACAACAGCTTCCGCTTCAAAAACTTCGACTTAGGCGTTTTCCTTCAGTATTCAGGCGGCAACTACATTTACAACGGCACCAAGGCCGGGCTGCACGATCAGCGCTTCTGGAATAACGACGCCGATATAATGGACCGTTGGACGCCCGAGAACCCCAATGGCTCGTGGCCCCGGGTGGTATTCAACGACAACGTATCCAACGGCTCGGCCCTGATTATGTCGTCGAACGTGGAAAAGGGAGATTTTGTGCGTCTGCGTAACGTGTCGCTGGGCTATACGCTGAACAAGGACCTCATAACGCGTTTCAGCATGAGTAGCGCCCGGTTCTATGTGCAGGTGCAGAATGCCGCTTTGTTTACCAATTACTCGGGTATTGATCCGGAAATCTCCACTAATGGTGGCAGCAACAGCGCAGCTGGCGTTGACCGCAACTCCGTGGGGCAGGCTCGCACCTACACTGTAGGGCTCAATATTGGTTTCTAAAAGCATAATCTCCGATGAATAGCACACTCAGAAATAAGTTGGCGGTTGCTTTTTGCACAGCACTGCTGGGCCTTGGAACAGCGGCCTGCAATGATGACAACCTGAACCCCATTCCCGAAACCCTCATCTCCGATCAGGTTGTATTTGATACTCCTGCCCGAATTGAGCTTCAGGTAAACAACCTGTACGCCTACGTCAAAACAGGGGCTTTCTACGGCGGGCGCTACACTGTATATAATGATGTACGGGCTGATGATTTCATTAACCGAACCACTAACAGTGTAACAGCCTTTGGCGTGTGGGCCCATGCCTTAACGCCGACATCGCAGAACGATGTAGTGAACTTATGGTCAGCAGCTTACCAGGCCATCAACCAGGCCAATGTATTCCTGGCCGGCATGGATGCCAACTCGGTCAAGTTTGTCGCTCCCACTTTCCCAGCCACCTTCGCTACTACTGCCGAGCAGTACAAAGCTGAGGCCCGGCTACTACGTGCCCTGAGCTACTACTCATTGCTCCAGCTTTACGCCCGGCCTTATGCCGACGGCGCGGGCAGCAAATTGGGTTTGCCGCTCCGCTTGCAGGCCGAAAACTCTCTGCCAGGCAACGACTTAGCACGCAGCACAGTGGCCGAAGTGTACACCCAGATTTTGGCGGATCTGCAATTTGCCGAAACTAACTTACCACTCACATATACCGGAAACGCCGCTGCCGCACCCAATATTACGCGGGCTCACCGGAACACTGCCATTGCCCTCAAAACGCGAGTTTTGCTGAGCATGCAGCGTTACGCTGATGTAGTGACGGAGGCCAACAAGATTGTTTCGGCGTCAGCACCATTCACGGCCACAACGGGGGTGCCAAATGCCTTAAATGCCTCTATAGCCGCCGTATTTGCTTCGCCACAGGAGACATCAGAGAGCATATTCAGCTTTCCCTTCACAGCACAGAACGCACCCGGCACCCAAAACCAACTAGCGGGGTATTTCACACCGACACCCGTAGGCAATGGCGAGTTTTTCCTGAATACCAGCGGTATTTTGGGCAATGCGGCATGGGCAGCTACTGATGCCCGCAGAACCAGCTTCGTGTTTGTTTCTGGCGGCGCTTCTTACTTACGCAAATACGCCAGCGGCACCCCCTATCTGGATAAGTCGCCAGTAATTCGCTATGCCGAAGTGATGCTGAACTTAGCAGAAGGACTGGCACGAACCAGCGCAACGAATATTCCACGCGCCCTGGAATTGCTGAACGCCGTGCGAGGCCGCTCTAATGGCAGCCTCTACCCAGCTACTATTTCTCAGCAGGATTTGATTAATGCTATTTTGCTGGAACGTCGGATCGAATTCGTTGGAGAAGGTATCCGCAACATCGATATTATGCGGCTCAACCAAACCATTCCAGCTAAAAGCTCGGTTCCGGCAATTCCTACTTCCGACCCCCGCTATGTATGGCCAATACCGGCCGCGGAAATTCAAACCAACGCACTGATTGTGCAAAACGAAGGGTACTAACGCTTCACCGATTGCTATAAAAGAGGCTTCCTTAATATATAGGAGGCCTCTTTTTTTACTGCTTAGCAGGCCAGCAGTTTGTCTCGCAAGTGGTGAGTGCTGGCAATCCTGCCCCCAGTGCCCTATACATATGCAGCCCCCTCCTACGACTCGCGTCCTTGAGTTGCAGATTGCGAATACTCTGCCTAAACTGCCCGTTCTTCTCTTTCCTTTCCAACCAAACCTTTCCTTTCTTTGAAAAGACGTGACTTTGTAGGCCTAACTGGTTTGGCGAGCGGGGCGCTATTTCTGCCTTCGTTCCCGAGTTTGGGCGGCGACCTTGTAGACCCAGCTCGGCTGCTGGCATCTGTGGACCCGGCGGTTAGCAAGCGCCTAGCCGACGCTGCCTTGAATGCCGCCAAAAGTGCCGGAGCTTCTTACGCAGATGTACGTATCGGGCGTTACCTCAACCAGAGCATCTTTACCCGCGAAAAGCAGGTGCAAAACATTGTGAGTGGCGAGAGTTTTGGGGCTGGAGTGCGAGTTATTGCCAATGGCACCTGGGGCTTTGCCGCTACCAACACTGTAACCGAAGCCGGGCTGGTGAAAGCCGCTCAGTTGGCCGTGCAGATTGCCAAGGCCAACGCCAAGGTGCAGAAAGACCCTGTGAAGCTGGCCCCGCAACAAGGCTACGGCGAAGTCAGCTGGAAAACGCCAATCCAGCAAAATGCCTTTGAAGTGCCCGTAAAGCAGAAAGCCGACCTACTGCTAGCTGCCAATGCCAAGGCACTAGAAAACGGCGCTTCGTTCGTGAATTCCTCGCTGTTTCAGATCAACGAGCAAAAATACTTCGCCAGCACCGACGGTTCCTACATCAACCAGGATGTGCACCGTATTTGGCCTACGTTCAGCGTCACGGCCATTGACAAAGCTACCGGCAAGTTTCGCTCGCGCGACGCCATGAGTGCCCCCGTAGGCATGGGCTACGAATACCTTACGCCCAAAGCTGCCGACAAAATTGCCGGCCCCGCTGGCACCGACATCATCGGCTACCGCAATAGCTACGACATACTGGAAGATGCCGCCCAAGCGGCCAAACACGCGCGTACCAAGCTGACGGCTAAAAGTGTAGTTCCCGGCAAGTATGACTTAGTACTCGACCCTAACCATTTAGGCCTCACCATTCATGAATCGGTGGGTCACCCTACCGAGCTGGACCGGGTACTCGGCTACGAGGCCAACTATGCTGGTACTTCCTTCGCAACACAGGAATGGAAGGCCAAGAACATTCCGTTTGGCTCCAAGCAAGTAAACATCGTGGCCGATAAGCTGCAACCTGGCTCTCTTGGGGCGGTAGGCTACGACGACGAGGGGGTGAAAACCAAGCAGTGGGACCTGATTAAGGAAGGCAAGCTGGTGGACTACCAGAAGATTCGGGACCAAGCACACATTGTGGGGCAGAACGAGTCTGATGGGTGCTGCTATGCCGACTCTTGGAGTTCGGTGCAGTTCCAGCGCATGCCCAACGTGAGCCTGCTCCCCGGCAAAGAGAAAATGAGCGTAGATGAGATGGTGAGTAAGGTGGACAAGGGCATCTACATTGCAGGCCGTGGCTCCTACTCCATTGATCAGCAGCGCTACAACTTCCAGTTTGGGGGCCAAGTGTTCTATGCCATTGAGAAAGGCAAAATCACCGGTATGGTGGAGGACGTAGCCTACCAGGCTAACACCCAGGAATTCTGGAACAGTTGCGCCGGCTCCTGCGACCAGTCCGACTACCGCTTGTTCGGCTCGTTCTTCGATGGCAAGGGCCAGCCCAGCCAAGTATCGGCCGTGAGCCATGGTTCGGCCACCACCCGCTTCAACGGCGTCAACGTCATCAACACCGCTAGAAAAATAGGATGATGGTTGATTGTTAATTGCTGATTGACGCAAAGCTAGAACTCTAGCTAACAGCCACTCACAGCAACCGACAACCAACTATCCACAATTAACAATCACCATATCAACCCCATGGCCATCCTTTCCAAAGACGAGTCCCAAGCCATCCTCAAGAAGGTACTCAGCTTCAGTACCGCCGATGAGTGCGAAGCCACGCTGAGCGGCAGCAACGGCGGCAACGTACGCTCGGCCCGCAATGCCATCAGCACCAGCGGTGCCGTCGACAACGTGAGCTTGGGCGTAGAAGCGCGCTTCGGCAAACGCTCAGGCGTAGCAACTTGCAACGAGTTCGACGATGCCACGTTGCGCCGTTGTGTGCAGCGGGCCGAAGAAATTGCCCGGCTCGCGCCCGAAAGTCCCGAGTACATGCCGCTGCTGGGCCCGCAAACCTACGTGGCTGCGCCTAAGTCGTTTGCCGCCGCTACGGCCGGCATCACGCCCGATTTCCGCGCCACCCAGATCGGCAAAACCATGAAAATCTGCGACGAGAAAAAGGTAACGTCGGCAGCGTTTCTTAACGACGAAGCTGGTTTTGTAGCCAAGCGCAACAACAAGGGCTTGGAGGCTTACCAGCAGTATTCCAACGTGGAGTTCAGCATTACGGTACGTACCCCCGACGGCACCGGCTCGGGCTATGCCACTGCCGATTTCATTGATGCCGCCGCCTTTGATGCTGGCAAGCTAACCTTGACCGCCGCCGAAAAAGCCGCTAACTCGCGCAACGCCAAGGCTATTGAGCCCGGTAAGTACACCGTTATCCTGGAGCCAGCAGCCTTGGTAGCCAACTCCGATGCTTCGTTGATGGCTGCTTTGATGGGCGCCCTCGATGCCCGTAACGCCGACGAAGGCCGCAGCTTCCTGAGCAAGAAGGGCGGCGGCAACCGCAAAGGCGAAAAGCTGTTCGACGAGCGGGTAACCATCTATTCCGACCCCGCCAACGCCGAAATTGCCAGCCTCACCTTTGCCGGCGACGGCCGTCCGCAAAAGAAAATGACCTGGATTGAGAAGGGCGTGGTGAAAAACCTCTACACCTCGCAGTTCTGGGCCAAGAAAGCTGGTATTCCGGACATCCCGCGGCCCGGCGGCTGGATTATGGAAGGCGGCACTCAGAGCGTGCAGGACATGATTAAAGGTACTGCCAAAGGTATTCTGGTAACGCGCTTGTGGTATATCCGCCCCGTTGACCCCCAAACGCTGCTGTACACGGGCCTTACCCGCGACGGAACCTTCTACATCGAGAACGGCAAAATCAAGCACCCAGTGAAGAACTTCCGCTTCAATGAGTCGCCAATTATCATGCTCAACAACCTGGAAGCCATTGGCAAACCAGTGCGCGTGAACGGCAACCTCGTGCCGCCCCTCAAAATTCGGGATTTCACCTTCACTAGCCTTTCCGACGCGGTATAAAAGAACTGCTCCATACTCTATCCTGAATTAATAGTATGAAAAGACGTGATTTTGTGGGGCTTACCGGACTAGCGTCCGGGGCTCTGTTTATACCGAACATCCCAGGTTTCGGCAATGGCGTGGAAGTGGACCCGCTGCGGCTGTTGGAAGCTGTAGACCCGGCCATTAAGAAACGGCTGGCCGACGCAGCTTTGAACGCCGCCAAAAGTGCCGGGGCCACTTATACCGATGTGCGCATTGGGCGCTACCTCAACCAGGGCGTTTTCACCCGTGAAAAGCAGGTGCAAGGCATCAGCAGCACCGAAAGCTACGGCGCGGGCGTGCGGGTTATTGCCGACGGTACTTGGGGCTTTGCGGCTACCAACATCGTAACTGAAGCCGGACTGGCCAAAGCCGCGCAATTGGCCGTGCAGATTGCTAAGGCCAACGCCAAGGTGCAAAAAGCACAGGTGCAGCTAGCACCCCAGAAAGGCTACGGCGAGGTCAGCTGGAAGGCTCCCATTCAGCAGAACGCCTTCGAGGTGCCCATCAAGGACAAGGTGGACTTGCTGCTGGCCGTCAATGCAAAGGCACTGGAGCAAGGTGCTTCGTTTGTAAATTCGGTGCTGTTTCAGGTGAACGAGCAGAAGTACTTCGCCAGCACCGACGGTTCCTACATCGACCAGGATATTCACCGCATCTACCCCTCGTTCGGGGTCACGGCCATTGATCGGGCCTCGGGCAAGTTCCGGACCCGGCAGGCGCTCAGCTCACCCATGGGCATGGGCTACGAGTACCTCACGCCAAAAGCCGCCGACAAGATTGCCGGCCCCAGCGGCTCCGATATAGTGGGCTACAAAAACAGCTACGACATGCTGGAAGACGTAGTAAGTGCCACCAAGCAGGTGAAGCAGAAGCTCACGGCCAAAAGCGTGACGCCCGGCAAATACGACCTAGTACTTGACCCGCACCACCTGGGCCTCACCATCCATGAATCGGTGGGCCACCCGACCGAGCTAGACCGGGTGTTGGGCTACGAGGCCAACTACGCCGGCACTTCGTTTGCCACCTTGGAGTGGAAGGCCAAGAACATTCCGTACGGCTCGAAGCTGGTCAATATTGTAGCTGATAAGCTCCAGCCGAACTCTCTGGGCGCCGTCGGTTATGATGATGAGGGCGTGAAAACCAAGGAGTGGAACCTCATTACGGAGGGCAAACTGGTGGACTATCAGAAAATCCGGGACCAGGCGCACATTGTGGGCCAGAAGGAGTCGGATGGGTGCTGCTACTCGCAGTCGTGGCAGGACGTGCAGTTCCAGCGCATGCCCAACGTGAGTTTGAAGCCCGGCACCACTAAGCTCAGCGTGGATGAACTGGTGAGCAAAGTGGACAAGGGCATCTACATTGCCGGCAACGGCTCGTTCTCGATTGACCAGCAGCGCTACAACTTCCAGTTCGGCGGCCAGGTGTTCTATGCCATTGAGAAAGGCAAGATCACCGGCATGCTCGAAGACGTGGCCTACCAGGCCAACACCCAGGAGTTCTGGAACTCGTGCTCGGCCATCTGTGACCAGTCCGACTACCGTTTGTTTGGGGCCTTCAACGACGGTAAGGGCCAGCCGGGTCAAAGCTCGGCCGTGAGCCACGGCTCGGCTACCACTCGCTTCAACGGCGTCAACGTCATTAATACCGCCCGTAAAATCGGCTAGATTTCCTGGCTGATTTCCAGTAAGAACCGCCCGCTCGACCTAAATCGAGCGGGCGGTTTTGCTTTATCATTAGATTTTACGAATATTTCACTAGCGCCCAAACAATTCTGCTTTACCAACCGCCATCTATTAGCTGGTTGGCGAAAGTAGATGCGTACAAATAGAACGTCATGCTGAGCTTGTCGAAGCATCTCGCTAGTGTGGTAAAGTCATTTAGCACCACAACATTAGCACGTGAGATGCTTCGACAAGCTCAGCATGACGGACGATTTTATTGCATCCTATTGCTGCTACCTCACCTCAAAACCCTTCACTTTCCAAACCCCAATCACCTTGAAAAGACGTGACTTTATGGGGCTGACCGGCCTGGCGGCCGGGGGCCTGCTGCTACCGAGCGTGCCCAGCCTGGGTGGCATGCTCGTGGACCCTGAGCAACTACTGGAGGTAATGGACCCCGCCCTGAAAAAGCGCCTCGCCGACGCCGCGCTAAACGCCGCCAAAGCCGCCGGCGCGTCGTACGCCGATGTGCGGATTGGCCGCTACCTCAACCAGTACGTTTTCACTCGCGAGAAACAGGTGCAGAACATCACCAGTACCGAAAGCCTCGGGGCCGGCGTGCGTGCTCTGGTTAACGGGGCGTGGGGTTTTGCCTCCACTAACATCGTGACGGAAGCCGGCATTGCGGCGGCGGCCAGTTCGGCGGTGGCCATTGCCAAAGCCAACCAGAAGGTGCAGAAACAACCCGTGCAACTGGCCCCGCAACGTGGCTACGGTGAGGTCAGCTGGAAAACGCCCATCGAGAAAAATGCCTTTGAGGTGCCCGTAAAGGAGAAGGTGGAACTACTGCTGGCGGCCAACGCCAAAGCCTTGGAAAACGGCGCCAACTACATCAACTCGGCCCTGTTTCAGGTGAACGAGCAGAAGTACTTTGCCAGCACCGACGGCTCCTACATCGACCAGGACGTGCACCGCATCTGGCCCACGTTCACCGTCACGGCCATCGACAAAGCCACCGGCAAGTTCCGCTCCCGCGAGGCTATGTCGGCGGCTATGGGCTTGGGCTACGAGTACCTCACCCCGCGCGCCAGTGAAAAAATAGCCGGCCCCGCTGGCACGACGGTGGTTGGCTACCGGCAGCGCTACGACATACTAGCGGATGCCGCGCAGGCGGCCAAGCATGCCAAGGAAAAGCTAACAGCCAAAAGCGTAGTACCCGGCAAGTACGACCTAGTGCTCGACCCCGCTCACCTAGGCCTCACCATCCATGAAAGCGTAGGCCACCCGACCGAACTAGACCGGGTGCTGGGCTACGAGGCCAATTTCGCTGGCACCAGCTTCGCGACGCTGGACTGGAAGGCCAAGAACATTCCGTACGGCTCCAAGCAAGTCAACATCGTGGCCGATAAGTTGCAACCGGGTTCCCTCGGGGCAGTAGGCTACGATGATGAAGGCGTGAAAACGAAAGAGTGGGACCTGATTAAGGAAGGTAAGCTGGTGAATTACCAGAAGATCCGGGACCAAGCGCACATGGTCGGCCAGCAGGAATCAGACGGGTGCTGCTACTCGCAGTCGTGGCAGGATGTGCAGTTCCAGCGCATGCCCAACGTGAGCTTGAAGCCCGGTAACGCCAAGCTCAGCGTGGATGAAATGATCAGCAAGGTGGACAAAGGCATCTTTATCTCCGGCGCGGGCTCCTACTCCATCGACCAGCAGCGCTACAACTTTCAGTTTGGCGGGCAGGTGTTCTATGCCATCGAGAAAGGCAAGATTACCAACATGATTGAAGACGTGGCCTACCAGGCCAACACCCAGGAGTTCTGGAACTCCTGCGCCGGCTCCTGCGACCAGTCCAACTACCAACTTATGGGCACGTTCTTCGACGGCAAAGGCCAGCCTTCGCAAAGCTCGGCGGTGAGCCACGGCTCCAGCACCACCCGTTTCAACGGCGTCAACGTCATTAACACCGCCCGCAAAATCGGCTGAGCTTATTTGCAGGAACTGTCATTCCGAGTGCAGCGAGGAATCTCGCGTGCTAACACAGGATTAGTAATCAGACCTCAGCACGCGAGATTCCTCGCTGCACTCGGAATGACGTGCTAGCAGCAACCGATCAACCCACATCAATCAGCACATCAACCCATGGCAATACTTTCCAAAGACGAAGCGCAGGCCATCCTCAAGAAGGTCCTTGGCTTCAGCACCGCCGACGAGTGCGCGGGCCAGCTTAACGGCCGCACCACCGGCAATATCCGCTACGCCCGCAACAACGTGAGCACCGCTGGCTCATCCGACAACGTAAGTCTGGCCGTGGAAGCACGATTTGGCAAACGCTCGGGGGTGGCTACCTGCAACCAGTTTGACGATGCCACGTTGCGCCGCTGCGTGCAGCGGGCCGAAGAAATTGCCCGGCTCGCGCCCGAAGACCCCGAGTACATGCCCATGCTCGGGCCGCAGCAATTCCTGACGCCCACCACCTACGCCGCCGCTACCGCCGGCATCACCGCCGACTACCGCGCCCAAGTGGCCGCCGACAGCATTGCGCTCTGCGAGCCGCGCAAGCTCACGGCCGCCGGCTACCTCGAAGACGGCCCCAGCTTCGTGGCCATCCGCAACAACAAAGGGCTGGAAGGCTACCAGCAATTCACGCAGGTGGATTTCTCGGTAACGGTGCGCACCGCCGACGGCACCGGCTCGGGCTATGCCGTGGCCGATTACACCGACGTAGCCAAGTTCAACGCCAAGAGTCTCACCAGCCTAGCCGCCGCCAAAGCCGCTGGCTCGGTGGGCGCCAAGGCCATTGAGCCCGGCAAGTACACCGTCATTCTGGAGCCCGCCGCGCTGGTGTCCGACGAGGGTATTCTGAACCGGCTGATGTACGCCCTCGATGCCCGGGAGGCCGACGAGGGCCGCAGTTTCCTGAGCAAGAAAGGCGGCGGCAACAAGCTCGGTGAGAAGCTCTTCGACTCGCGCGTGAGCATCTACTCCGACCCGCTCAACGCCACCGCCCCCGGCCGCGTGTTCGACGGCGACGGACTGCCCGTAAAGCGCATGAACTGGGTGGAAAAAGGCGTGATGAAGAACCTGTACTACTCGCGCTATTGGGCCGAGAAAAGCAAGAAACCCGCCACGGCTTTCCCCAGCGGCTGGATTATGGAAGGCGGCACCCAAAGCGTGGAAGACCTCATCAAAGGCACCGCTAAGGGCATCCTAGTCACGCGGCTGTGGTACATCCGCGACGTGGACCCGCAAACCCTGCTAGTTACCGGCCTCACCCGCGACGGCACGTTCTATATCGAAAACGGCAAAATCAAGCATCCTATCAAAAACATGCGCTTCAACGAAAGCCCCATCATCATGCTCAACAACATTGAGGCGATGGGCAAACCAGTACGCCTCGGCGGCAACATGGTACCCCCGCTAAAAATCCGGGACTTCACGTTCACCAGCTTGTCTGACGCGGTATAGGCCACTAGCAAAGAAATAGTAATTTGCAGCCTGTGTTCATTCTGCCTGAGTGAATGCAGGCTGTTCTTGTTGTATTATTTAACATTATCAATTTCTATGAAGCACTTTCTATTCAGTGTACTACTGCTAAGCACGGGCGTAGCCAGCCAGGCGCAGCAGACGCCGGCCAGCAGCCCTACCGATTCCACCGAAACCAGCCGCCGCAGCGACTACGCCCCTGGTGAGGTGGTAACGCCGGAAGGCAAGGTGGTGCAGGCCTACTTTCCGCACAGCATCAACGGGTTCGAGAAGACCATTTCTTACTACAACACCCACCCCGAGGTGCGCCCCTTCCCGAAACCGCACTACATCAGCGTCGATAAGATAAATAACATGACGGTGCGAGGCCAGTATTCGGAAACGCTGGAAATGAACGGCAAGAGCCTGCACCTGCTGGCGGCCCGCCTGGTGGATGGGCCGGTGGAACTGTTCAACTTTGCCGAGGCCAAATCGGTGCCAGTCCCGATTCCCATACCAGGGGCCATGCTGGTGCCGATGGCAGGTATTCCGTACACCAAAAACCACTGGTACCTGCGCCGCGCTGGCGTAGTGACGGAAGTGAAGCGCGGCAAGTTCGAGGAGCAGATCAGCGAGTACCTAAAGGCCCAGCCCGAACTAGCTGCCAAGGTGAAAAACAAAGACAAATACTACCATTACCAGGACATGGTGCTCATCATATCCGAGTACAACAAGCTAACCAACAGCCCTGCTGGCGGCAGCACGAACTAGGCTTTGTAAACCAGCAAACGAAAAGAACTGTCATGCAGAGGCGGCGAAGCATCTCGCTAGTGCAGTAACCTGCTACATCAGCCCGCGAGATGCTTCGGCGGCGCCTCTGCATGAAAGTTCGGTTTTTATCAGAAAGACTCAGTATCCGTACACCTTAGTTAGTTTAGAAAAATCTATCACGCACAAAAAAGCCTGTTTCGTGCATTGGAACAGGCTTTTTTATGTGTTGGCGGCAGTGTTATTTTCCGAACTTAATCCCCACGGAAGCCTGTACCACGCGGTTTTTCAGGCGGGGGTCGTTAGCGCCGTTCAGGTCGGCTACGTCGTTGATGTTGTTGAGGCCGGCGGTGTACCGGACGCCCAGAATCAGACTACCTAGCTCTAAGCCAGCGCCGGCGGCTAGCGCAAAGTCGCCTTTCTTGTAGTTGTTGTCGGCGCCGCGGTTTACGGGGCCGTAGCCGTCGGCAGCGCTGATGCGGAGGGTACCATTTTCACGAGCCCCCAGCAGCACACCGAATTGCGGACCGCCTTCCACGTATACCGGTCCCACTTTCACGTGGGCCAGCACCGGGATATTGAGGTAGTGCAGTTTGGTATCGTAGTTGGACACGGCCGATTTAAACTCCGAACCCTGCAACGAATACAGCACTTCGGGTTGGATGGACAGCGGCCCCAGCACGGGCAGCCGCACAAACGCCCCCACGTGGTAGGTGGTCTTGTAGTCGGTGTCCATGTTGATGTTCTGGCCGTCGAGTACGGCTTGGTTGATGCCGGCTTTGATGCCGAATTGGGCCTGGGCCTGGCTGATACCCGCCAGCAGCAGCACAGAAAGCAGGGGAAGTAAGCGAGTCAGTTTCATAGTAGGAAAAGCAGATTGGTTTGACGTTAGCGGGTAAACGAAAATTTCGTGCCACTCGCATACTTTCCCTACCAACATCTTTTTGGCAGGAGCTTACTCCACCGCCGTGCCACAATTTTCCTGGTAATCCGCTGCTGAAAAGTCACCTTGCCGAGGCCACTTGCGTCTATATTGGAGTTGTTTCGGCAATGGCTGCCTCTTACCTTACTCCGCTACTCGTTACTCAGTTACTCTTTCGTGCCAGTTCCTTTCACTTTCGTGCGCCTGCAATACCGCTCCGGCGACTGGGATGGCGTAGACGAGCGGATGCCCACCAACCTGCTCCATTCGCTTATTCAGTACACCAAAATTCCAGTCAATCAGAAAGAGAAAGTGGTGGCTCTCGATTCGCCGGAGCTATTCCGGCACCCATTCTGCTACCTCTCGGGGCATAGGCTGGTGCAGTTCTCGGCGCAGGAAAAGGCGAATTTCACGCAGTACGTGCGCAACGGCGGCTTCGTGTTCGTCGACGACTGCAACCACGACATCGATGGGCTATTCGCCCGCTCCTTCGAGGAGCAAATGCGGCAGTGCTTCGGGACGGGGGCGCTGAAGAAGCTACCGAAAACGCACGCCATCTACTCGCAGTTTTTCAAGTTCCCCGACGGTCCGCCGCCCACCTCGTTCGAGCTCAACGGCTGGGGCGACGACCTAGTGCACGACTACCTGAAAGGCATCGAATTCAACGGCCGCCTGGGCGTGCTCTACTCCAACAAAGACTACGGCTGCGAGTGGGACTACGACTTCCGCAATAAGCGCTTTCTAGCCGAAGACAACACGAAGTTCGGTGTCAATATCTTGCTCTATGCCCTCACGGCCTAGCGCTCTGCTAGAAGCGGTAGCCGAGGCTGAGGCGGCCATCGAACACCACTTTTTCTCTTTCGTAGTACGTCCGGCTGTCTCGGTAATAAAGGTTTGAAGCCGCCTCGTCGGCTGACTGCTGGTCGAGCCGGCTCCAACTCATGACCCCACCCGACGCATCGAGCAGCAACCGGCTGCCCAGCGGCACCTGCGCACCGAGTAGCACACCAGCCCCTCCTAACTTGCGTCGCTCCGGGCTGATGCTATAGTAGTGCAACTGCCGCACGGCGCGGTAGCTCAGGGTAGGCGCTGCGTAGAAACCGTTCAGGCCCGTTTTGCGCCCCTGATAAAAATAGTAGCGGCCTTGTAGCGCCAGCCCAGCCATTCGCTCATCTGGCTGCCCACCATTTAGCAGCACTTCGGCGTTGCCACTCAGCCGGGGTGCCAGTTGTCGCTCATAGCCAACCAGCAGCGGCAGCAGAAACTGCGGATTGGAGTTGAGGATGTTATAGGCCATGTTTCGGGCGAATATGCCGCCTACATCAAGGCGCACCGCATTGCGGAACTCGGAGTGGGCCGTTTGCACCAAGCCAGGAATGGTTTGGGCGTGGGCCTGGCTTTGGCACAGGCCAGCGAAGGGTAGCAGAACAGCCAAATACTTGGCGCGGGAGAAGCAGGTGCGTATCATGCTTCGAAGTAGGTTTTTACTACGCGGGAAGACAAACCATTCAGCAAGTCAATCAGACTTCTGCCCTAGCAAGTAAATTCATCCTAAAGACCTGAATCAGCCCTGAATTCACTGTCTGGCAACTAGCATTTCTGACTTTACGGCAACTGGTTTACAGACCATAAAGGCTGTTGCGGGAACTGCACTTTCCGTACTGATTTGCAGTAGCTTTAGCCGCCATCAAAGTTGGTTTGCAGAAAACCATCCAGCGGACAACCGACAAAACCAGAAGCTATTACCTATGCAACTACAAGAGGCATTTCGCACAATCAAAGAGTTCTGGCGCGAGCCGGCCTGGCCTTTTGAGCAGGGTACCAATCCGCAGGAAATAGCCAGAATCAGTCAGGAATTCAACTACGAGTTGCCCCCAAACTTGCGTGAGTATCTGGCAGTGGCTCCGGCGCAGAATTTCCTGTTTAATATGGTGGGCAACCCAATGGAAATATATGGCCTGCCGAAGCTGCAACACCGACAGGACGGCTACAATTTCAACTCTGTTACCAACCAGGAAATACCCGACTGGCCAGCGCATTGGTTTATGTTGGCTGATGAAGGCGCCGACCCGGTTATTATCGATTTACAGGCCCCGGAGACTGGCGTACGCAAGCTCTACCACGGAGCCGGCGACTGGGAAGAAGGAGAGAATATTGCCGATTCTATTGGGCAGTTTCTGCTTTGCAGCGCTGCCTTACACCACGCGTTAACCTACTTCACCAACGACCCTATTATTGACGATGCCAGCGGCTTCAACTTGGCACCGGAACCAGCTGCCTGGCTGTTTCCCCGCATCCAGCAATGGGCCCCAACTTACTACGCGGCCTGGTGCTCGACCTTTGATAACAGCTAATCAAAGCCCCGACTGATATAAGGCTAGGCAATAGCGGCAATTCTTTCCAGCACTGCCTTTCTACCTTAGCCCGCCCCTACTGTTCTGGCTATGCTATTTCGTCTGCTTTACCTACGTGTGCTAGTGGTGTGTTTGGTGCTCAGCGCCTGTGGCGAGCCCAAATCGGCGGCGCCGCCCAGCTACCTCACCACCATCCCCGACCCCAAAACGCTGGGCGAGAGCTACGTCAGCGACCCTGACCACGTGCTCAGCCCGGCTACCGTCGGTGCCCTCAACGACACGCTACAAGCCCTCGACCAAGCGGGGCGGGCCCACATCGACGTGGTGCTGACCAATAGCATTGGCGAGGAAGTACCGAAAACGGCGGCCCACGCGCTATTCAACCGCTGGAAAATCGGCGACCCGGCCAAAGACAACGGCCTACTCATTCTGCTGGTTCTCGACCAGCGCCGCATCGAGTTTGAAACCGGCTACGGGCTGGAAGCTGACCTGCCCGACGCGCTTTGCTACCGGATTCAGCAGCGCTACATGCTGCCCGCTGCCCGCGCCGGCAACTACGACCAGGCTGTGGAGCAAGGCGTGGCGGCCGCCATCCGGCAGCTTACTACCGGCTCCATGGAAGCCAAACGACTCAGTACCAGCGCCCAACTCGATTCGATGATGGAAGCCGTCACGCATCCGGAAATGCAGGAGCATCTACTGGAAACCGCGCCGGAAATAACTCAACCCTATGCTCCCGCAGAAACCGACACCAGCACGTTATGGTCGATTGGCATTGGGCTGGCGGGTTTGCTGGCGCTGCCGTTGTACTTAGCGCTGTGGTTTTTCACTACCGCTACCAGCAGCGTGTTCCGGTGGGTGCTGGCCCTTGCCCTGCTTCTGCCGGTATTGCTTTTCGTGCTGGCTTTTTCGGCTGATGGGAACGTGAGCTTTTGGTTTGTGGCGGGCGTGGCGTACCTGGGGCCGATGCTGTATCTGCACGGTTACTTGGCGGTAATCAACTTTCTGAACCGCACCCGGTATGCCCCCAAGGGCCGCCACGCCCAGTACACCTACCTGCACCCGCTACACTACCAGCTCGAGTTCAGCGCCTATGTGTTTCCGGTACTGCTGGCCGCCTACTGGCCCTGGCACCGCCGCCGCATGGCGCACCTGCGCGACACGCCCTATCCCTGCCCCGACTGCGCCGTACCCATGTACCGGCTTCCGGAGCAAGCCGACGATGAGCAATTGGAACTGGGCCAGGTGGCCGAAGAAATGATTGAGTCGGTGGATTACGACGTGTGGCAGTGCCCGCAGTGTTCCCAGAAGCTGGTACTGGGCTACCGTAACCTAGCCTCCGATGCCGAGCCCTGCTCTAAGTGCCAACACCGCACCTACCGCCAGAAGCGCCGCCGCGTGATGAAGGCCGCCACTACCTCTGCATCGGGTTGGGGTTTGCTATATTTTCAGTGCGAGTTTTGTGACCACAAGCACGAAGAGCGGTTTACTATTGCCCAGATTTCCACTTCTTCTGGCAGCTCTTCCGGGGGGAGTTCATCGTCTGGCAGCTCCTCTTCTTCTAGCAGCAGTTCGTCCAGTAGCGGGGGCTCGTCGGGGGGTGGGGGTGCAGGCAGCAGTTGGTAAGTGGGGTGGCACGGCTTCTTCGGGAAAGAGCTGAACTTTAGCCCCGGCTTCGCTGTACTACTCTATACTATATTTGAAATGCTTAGCTTTAGGGTGAAAGCATACAGACCAAACAACCACACAACCTATGGGGAAATCCCAAGCAAGCTTCGGTAAAAAGGAAAACGAGAAAAAGCGCCAGAAAAAGAAGCAGGAGAAAGAGGAGCGCAAGGAAGAGCGCCAGGCTGCCGCTAAAAGCGGGCAGAGCCTCGACGAGATGCTTGCTTATGTAGACGAGAATGGCAACATCTCTGCTACGCCTCCGGATCCTACTAAGAAGAAGGAAATCAACGTGGAGGACGTGCGCATTGGCGCAATCCGCCAGGAAGACCAAGAGCCCGTTGAAACGGTGCGCAAAGGCAGCGTTACGTTCTTCAATGATTCCAAGGGCTACGGCTTCATCAAAGACGCCCAAACCCAGGAAAGCATCTTCGTGCACGCCAACAGCCTAGGCGGCATCACTATCAAGGAGAACGACAAAGTAACCTTCGAGGTGGAAATGGGTCCGAAAGGCCCTAGCGCCTTCGCAGTGAAAAAGGCTACGGAGTAGTTTCCTGCTCACCGAATCATAAAAAAGCGGCGGCAGCTCTCAGGAGCTGTCGCCGCTTTGCGTTGTTACCGTCTATGGTTGGCTATGAGCGAGACCCGAACTGGTAGCTTACTGAAGCTTGGAGCACTTGACTGCGCAATTCGCCGTCGTAGCCGGGGTGGCTGCGTTGCGCTGAGGTAAGGGAAAGTAGCCCGGTGCTGGCCCGTATGCCTATAGCTAGCCCAGCCGGCAACTGCACGCCCAAGCCCGCTACCACGCCCACATCGAAGCGGCGGTATTGGTCGGTGGCCGGCCGGTCAAATGCTCGGCTGTAGGAGCCACTAAAGGAGCCAATCGTTTCGGTACCTTTCTCGTGGGCTGCCACCAGCAAGCTAGCCTGCGGACCTAGCTCGGCATAGAAACGGCCGACATGCCCGCGCATTAGTACCGGCAAATGCAAATAGCTGGTTTGCAACTTGTACATAGCTGCATAGCCACCATCAGCTACAGAATAGTCTTCGATATCCAAGTTTGTACTTTGGCGGCTGAACTGTAGCTCGGGGACTACGGCTAGATGCTCACTCAGCTTTTGCTCATAAAATACGCCGACCTGATAGCCGGTGCGTGCCTTGGCACTGCCCTCTTGGCCCGTCCGGACGGCCTTGGTGGTAAGCGTAGTGGTATTCAGACCAGCCCGTATGCCGAATTGCGCCTGGGCTCCGCTGGCCGCTAGCAGCAAGCTTCCTAAAGTAAGTAGTACGGAACGCATGATAGAAGAGTGAGGTGGAAACGTATAGCTACCGGAGCCTATATAGCCACCCGATAGTTGCATCTGCTATTCTTAAATATGAGGTACACCCGCGCTCTGCCGGTCAGTTCACCTCAGAGCAGCAGTACATCCACCCGGTGAGCATGTACCATTTCCAGCTTCGTTGACCACGCAAACACCGTGAAGTACCCGTCCTGCGACGCTACCAGAGCTAGAGAGTCGCGCTGGTCGTGCACGAATTGGGCGGCGGCCAGGTGGCGGGTACCGCCATTCTGGGCCGGATGCAGGTAGCGTGGCACGCTGTCCACTACGGGCTCGGTGAGCACCATCTTATCCACGGGCGTGCTGGATTCGGCACGGGATACCTTCGCTCCAAAGGCCAACATATGGTAGTCGTTGGTGATGACGGTGGCTCCATCAACAGCCGTGAAACCACCTACAATGCCAATGGCACGCCGAATGTCTTCCTGCCATTTCCAGCGAGCCTGCTCCTGCTGGCCTTCGGCAATGCCGATGTAAGCGGGCAACACCGGATAGGTTATGGGCTGCACAATGGATTCCTGCCACCGCGTAGAGCCAGGCGGCACTACCAGCACCAACCCGCCCCGCCCGTGGGCACGCATCACCGCCGACAGTTCCACCAGCACGTTGTCGGTTTGGCCGGTGGCCGAGGGCAGTTCCCGGCCCGGCAGGAACCGTTGCAGCGCCGGGCAGTCGTCGGCCAACATATTCTCGGCGTCCACCAACTGTAGTTGGTCGCCGCGCAGAATGGCTACGTTCACAAACTTGCCAAACCCATCGGCGCGGCGGTGCTTCACTACCAGCAAGCCCGGCTCAATTACTTCCAGCACAAAGCACAGCGGCGGAATACCGGTGGCCGTACCCCACACGTACAGCCCCTCGTCGTCGTACCACACCCCCAAGTGAATACCGGGCTGCTCGACGGCCGGAGCCAGTTTCAGTAGGTTGTATGGAATGAGGCGGCGCTTGCTGAATACCACTGGCTGCGTGGCTTGGTGAGGCTCAAGTAGCGCCAGCGAAATGCGGGGTGGGTGGCCTTCTTCCCGGCGCAGGCTGGCCCAGAACGCAGCATCAATAATGGCTTCTACTAGACTAGCGGAAGGAGGTGCCGCCAACCGGTCGGCATCGGAGGGGGACGCGGCCACGCGGTGGCGCGCAAAGTGCGTTTCAACCATGGGGGCCACCACACGGGCAGCCAGATAGGTGGGTTCGGAGAGCATAGCTGCCAAGTACGGGGGTTTTCAGGCAAGAGATACTACACCCAGCAACGGTGGCTCCCGGAAAAGTGATCCGACGGCTGCAACTCACTCAGTAGCAGGCTTGCAGCCGGAATTTATATAACAAACCCTATATTACACGGCGGATTCTCCGGCGAGCTGTGTAGCGGCCGGCTGGGGCCCGCGGGCCCCGCCCAACCTTTCATGCGGCCACGGGCTGGAGTTGGCTCTGCCCGTAGCCATACCAGTTGCAACCCTTCCACGCCGTACTGCCATGTCGGACCAGGAAACAATTCAGGAACTACGCACCCAGTTGTCGGCGCTGTCCGCCAAAAATAGCCCGTGGGTACACGTCAAGGACGTAGCCACTATCCTCACGCCCATTATTCTGCTGGTGGGCGGCTTTTTCGTGCAGCGCTCCATGGCCGCCGACAGCGCGGCACTGACCACCTCACTCAACCACCAGAAGGAAAACCTGGACATCGAGCTGGAGAAAATCAGGGATTCGCGGCAGGAATCGGCTCAGAAGATCGAGCAAAGCAAGCTGCTCACCACCCTGATGCAGTCCATGCTGAGCCAGAAGCCCTCGGAGCGGCAACTGGCCATCAATATTGCGCTGCATGCCTGCGGCGAGTCGGGGCGGCAGGTGGTGGAAGCCATCAGCCTCGACGACAAATATGCCTATAACCAGCTCACCGTGAAGCGCAAAGGACTGGTGGCCCAACTAGTAGCCCCGGATGCCCGCAAGCGCTGGGAAGCGGCACATGAGTTGGGCACCACCTGGAGCAGCGACCCGGAGCTACTCAACGACCTGCTGCTTTTTGCGCGCGACAACACTCGTACGCCGCTGGCCCTGTACAACACGCTGGTGGTCTTCGCCGATTTACCCGCCACATCCTACATCGGCAAGGAAAGCCTAGCCCGGGAGCTGCTGGCCCTAGTGAAAGCTACCGGCCCTCGTGGCGCGAAAACCGACGTGCTGGTTGAGACCATCCAAGCCAAAATAGCGTCATCCGCGGCTCGGTAACGCGGGGCAGGCCATAGTTGAGAGCTGTTTTAGTTACCTGCTACTCTCGGTCAAGGTTGGCGCGCTTGTTCAGGGCGGCCAGCCGCACGGTTTCGCTGATGCGGCGGGCGCGGGTTTCGGGCTGTTTGGCGGCCAGCACCCAGGTCAGAATCATTTTGCGGGCCGAGGGCGAGAAGGCTGCGAAGTACTGGGCTGCCGGAGCATTTGCGGCCAGGGCAGCGGCTAAGTCGTCGGGCACGAGGCCGGCTTCGGCGGCATCGAGGCTTTCCCAGGCGCCATTCTGCTTGGCTCGGGCAATGGCGGCCAAACCAGCGGGCATAAGCTGGCCGGCTGCTTCCAAGCGCTCCAGCCGCTCTTTGTTCACGCGGCTCCAGCCGCTGCGGGGCTTGCGGGGCGTAAACAGCAGCTGGGTCCGGTCGGCGTCGAGCTTGCGCGGGTGCGAGTCAATCCAGCCGAAGCACAAGGCTTCTTCCACGGCCTCGGCGTACGTGAGGCTGGGCTGGCCGCTGCTCTTTTTGCAATATACCAGCCACACACCAGGGCCACTGGCGTGGTGCTCTTGAAGCCACTGCCGCCACGCGGCACGGCTGGCGGGCTGGGTTTGGGCGTAGGAATCGGTACGGGGCATATAGCGGGGCATGTTGGGTGAGGCGACACAGGCGGCCAGCGCGGCATGGCAGCCTGCCCGGCATGCGGCCGGCATCCGGTTAGCTGCCAAAGTAACCGCTCTATCCTGAAAAAGCCACGGCGGGCAACTGTTACTTGGCCGCTTCAGGACAGAGACCGGGCGGCGCTTTTCTGGTTTCTGGCTGCCAAATGCTGGTATCGGCGTTGGGCGAGTTGTGGCCTGACCACCCTGGCTGGCGTTTATCCGTAAGCGCTACCGTACCCTCCAGCTGCCTGTATGGATTCCACTCAGTTGTTCAACCGCCACGCCTACTTCATCCGGGAGCATATTGGCTTCCTGAAGCTCAAGGACACCTTCGACGTCCTCGACGCTGAAACCAAGGAGCACCTGGGCTACGCCACCGAGGAAAATCCGGCCTGGCTGAACTGGACGCGCCTGCTGCTGCAAAAGCACCGCATGCCCACTACCGTAGTGGTGCGCCGCCTCTCCGACAATGCCGCCGTGCTGCGCCTGAAACGGGGCTGGCGCTTCCTCCGCTCGCGCGTGGAGGTGCTCGACGAACATAATGAATTGCTTGGCTATTTCGAAAGCAAGATTTTGACCTTAGGCGGGGGCTTCCACGTCTACAACGCCCACGGTGCGCGGATAGCCGACATCAAAGGCAACTGGATTGGCTGGGACTTCCGCTTTCTGGACGCGGCCGGCCAAGAGCTAGGGCTGGTGACTAAAAAGTGGGCCGGCGCGGGCCGGGAGCTGTTCACCACCGCCGACAACTACCTCATTTCCCTCTCCGACCGGGGTACTGCTCAGCCCGCCACCGCCGCCCTGCTGCTGGCCGCCGGCCTAGCCATTGATACGCTCTACAAGGAAACCCGCAGCCAAGCCACCGGTACCCTTACCCAAGACTTCACCTATACCCCCGCCTAGGCCGTATGGCCAGGCAAATGCCCAGCGCGTCGTGCGGTACTGGTTGAAGTATTTCTGCCGCTTCAGTTAACTAAAATCGTTCGGCAGAGATGCTTTACCAAGCTCCACACGACGGCCTTTGTCTTATCCCCCTCTTTTTCCTCTCCAAACCGTGAAAATTCTCCTGGCTTGCCTGCTTAGTGTGCTGCCCTTACTGGGTCTGGCTCAGGCCACCCCGCCTAAAAACCAGCTCAGTACCCACATCCTCGACATCAGCACCGGCCAGCCGGCCCCTGGCGTAACGGTGAGCCTGCACCGCTACAACACCGCCCAAAAAACTTGGACCACCGTGGCCGAGAAGAAGACCGACGCCGCTGGCCGCATCCCCGATTTTCTACCTTCAAGCAGTGCCACCGGTGCGCCCGGCACCTACAAGCTCACCTTCGTGACTCAGCCCTACTTCGAAAGCAAGAAGCAACAGTCGTTCTATCCCTTCATTGAGATAGTATTCGAGATTAAGGATGGCGCGCACTACCACGTGCCCATCACTCTGTCGCCCTACGGCTACTCCACTTACCGCGGCAGCTGAAGCCACCTTGTTGCATACTGAACGCAAACGCGGCTGTATCTCCTGAGAGGTACAGCCGCGTTTGCGTTTATGCCTTTCACCTCAAGAACTACATGTGGATGGCCCGGTTCTCCGTAGCGGCGAAGTGGTGTGTGGTTGGATAACACAACAGGCGCGTATAGGCTCATTGATTGTTTGTATCTAGCCATTCAATTCCTATTCCTCTACAATGGGAACACTAAAACCTGCGCTGCCTACTCCCCTGCTATGACTGCTTCTACTATCGAAATTCCTCGCAGTACTCGCAAAACGGGTCTTTTTGCGGGGCTGATGTACCTGTCGGCCTGCGGCTGCCTCTACATAGCCTATGATGCAGCGCACATCGTGCTCAATGGTGTGTATAATCCGCCGCTGGTGCGAGGCATTGGAATAGCTGGAGCGGTGCTACTGGCGCTGCTAGGTTTTTTATTTACGAAGCAGCTGCTCAGCAAAAGTCCTGGTTTGGTATTAAATGCGGAAGGTTTTATCGATAACACTTCAGGAGCAGCAACAGGACTAGTAGCCTGGGAAGATATTGTTGGGCTGCGAGAGATTAAAATCGGGTTTTCCCGCTTCATTGCAGTGATGCTCCGCGACCCAGCCAAGTATATCGGCCGGCCAACCAAAAGTGCTACCCGGCAACTGTTTGAAAATTATCAGAAGCAATATGGCTCACCCGTATTGCTTTCAACCACCATGCTCCAGTGCACGCCCGATGAGCTGAAGGCTATGCTTGTTGCCCGGCTCACCACGCAATAGCCGTTGGCTTTGCTGTGCATTACCTATAAAAACAGACGCGGCGCTAACTCCTGGGAGTTAGCGCCGCGTTTGCGTTTAGCCTTTCAGCTCAAGATTTACATGTGGATGGCCCGGTTCTCGGTAGCCGCCAAACACGCTTCCTTTATGGCTTCGGCGTAGGTGGGGTAGGCATGGCGCATGTGGGCTACGTTCTCGGCCGATGGGTTGGAGTGTTTCGAGTTCGGTGCT
This sequence comes from Hymenobacter norwichensis DSM 15439, assembly GCF_000420705.1. Lineage (GTDB taxonomy): Bacteria > Bacteroidota > Bacteroidia > Cytophagales > Hymenobacteraceae > Hymenobacter > Hymenobacter norwichensis. Next base: position 235,289 of record NZ_ATVL01000010.1, on the reverse strand, counting down.
GGCTTCTATATTAGATGGTCTTTACCCACGTTATCCGCCCATCCATTATTCAACTGCTATGGCGGTTACGCTTGAACTAATTACCTGGCTTTTCAATGGCCGCAGCTATAAGGTGCTACAGGGTCACTATGGATTCCGGCAAGGCACCGACCACGCCGGTCGGCCCAGTACTACAGTAAGGCCCCAGGTCGTGACGCTTACGCTTGACGCCTCCGACGAAGATGCCCGCCTGAGCAGCTATATGCTCAACCCCTACCAGCGGGCGGGCAGCCAATTAGAGCAACGTCGCCCCGACGGGTCCGTGCTGCATCGGCTGCACATTCAGGCCGCGCACTGCGTGGGGTTGCATAGCCAGTTCGCCCCAGGCGACCCGGCCGGCTGGCCTGGCGAGACCATTACTTTGCGCCTGACAGCGGCGGCCTTAACCCTAGATGGCATGACCATCGAATCGCACAGCGTGCTACCCTGGGATGCATCGGAAGAAGTGCGCCGCCGGGCCCGCATCCTCGGCGACGAAAGCAACGTGGCGGCCGCCCGCGCCGTGGCTGCACCTAAAGAGTTGCCTACCGTGCAGGCGCCTGCTGCCGTAGTACCACCCAACTTAAGCAGCAACTCCGAAAAGGGAGTCTATGGCGAGCATATTTCCGACACGTACATGCGGGCGCAAGGGCATACCAAGCTCAATGATGGCGGCTTGGTGACCCCGCCCCCTCCCGGCGGCACGGCGCGCGGCAACGGCATCGACGGGGTGTGGAAGCACGGCAACCCGCCACCCGACTACATCATCACGGAAGCCAAGTATGGCAAGAGCCGCCTGGGTATGACCCTGGATGGCCGCCAGATGAGTGACACGTGGATACTGGGAAGCGGACGGCTGGGAAAAGCAACCAACAAGAGGGAAGCTGCTGCTATTAGGCGTGCCTTCTTCTCCGGGCGTGTGGAAAAACGACTCCATAAAGTGGACTCAACGGGTCGACTTGAAGAAACTATTTTGCTCTAACATCTTGCCATCATGCAAAAAAGAGAACCGCTACTTACCGAATCTTTCTTTGATGAAACTATCGAAGTAAATCAGGAGGAAATATCCTTTTACGAAACTGCTCTGCTTCATCCCGAAGAAGACATGAAAATTGAGTTAGGTTACTTTATCCTGCATGGATTACATTATGAAAACATCTCACTAAAGTACTCGCGGGGCTACCCCGTCGAAGAGGTGAAACAAGAGTTGTTGGCCGTTATTGAGACCTTGGAACACTACAAGCAGCATCCGCAGGCCGAGGAATTCTTCTTCAACGGCGAGCAAGATGAGTATATGCAAGCGGTAGCGTTATTATCTATCGCGCTGCTGCTACACGTAGAGGTGGATGTATTCCGCCGCTTGGCTGACGCCATTGGGGTCACAGGACAAGACTACGTGCTGGAATGGCTGGTCAGTCGCCGCCTGCCCGAGCGCCGGCCTACCACCACCAAACTACTCTTCCCTAAAACCTACGCCCGCCTGCGCGACGCCCTGCAGGCTCCACCCGACCTCCAACCGCAACTGCTGCGCAGCTTTCTGGCCGGCTGGTACGAGAGCCTCGACACGGTTTGGTATAACATCCACGCTCACCGCACCGATGCCGCCGGCTTCACCGGCTACTGGTGCTGGGAAGCCGCCGCCGCCGCTTACAGCCTGGGCCTGAATGACACCGAACTACAACCTATGCGCTACTACCCCAAAGACCTGGCCGACTACGCTTTCGGCCGCAAGCCATTCCCGACTCCCTAACATAAAACACACGAGCCCGCTCTGCGAACAGAACGGGCTCGTGTGTTTTACCGTAAGTGCGGAATTACATGTGAATCGCGCGGTTCTCTGTAGCTGCTAAGCAGGCTTCCTTCATGGCTTCGGCGTAGGTGGGGTGCGCGTGGCTCATGCGGGCGACGTCCTCGGCGGAGGCGCGGAACTCCATGGCCGTTACGGCTTCGGCAATGAGGTCGGCGATGCGCGGGCCAATCATGTGTACCCCCAGGATTTCGTCGGTTTCTTTGTCGGCCAGCACTTTCACGAAGCCGTCGAGGTCCATGGAGGCGCGGGCGCGGCCCGAGGCGCGGAACGGGAACGAGCCGGTTTTGTAGGCCTTGCCCTGCTCCTTCAGCTGTTCTTCGGTGTAGCCTACGCCGGCCACTTCCGGCCAGGTGTACACCACGCCGGGGATGAGCAGGTAGTTGACGTGCGGCTTCTGGCCCGCTATGGTTTCAGCCACGAACACGCCTTCTTCCTCGGCCTTGTGGGCCAGCATGGCGCCGCGCACCACGTCGCCGATGGCGTAGATGCCGGGCACGTTGGTTTGCAGGTGCTCGTCGACCTTGATGCGGCCGCGCTCTTCCATAGCCACGCCGGCCGCTTCCAGGTTCAGGCCGGCGGTGTAGGGTGCACGGCCCACGGCTACCAGGCAGTAGTCGCCTTCAAACTTCACTTCCTCGCCTTTCGGGTTGGTAGCAGTCACGGTCACGGCGTCGCCCTCGCGGGTAGCGCCAGTTACTTTGTGGCTCAGAAAAAAATCGATGCCGATTTTGCCCAGGATGCGCTTCAGCTCCTTGCCGAGGCCGCGGTCCATGGTCGGAATCAAGGAATCCAGGAACTCCACCACTGACACTTTCGCGCCGAGGCGGGCGTACACAGACGCCATTTCTAACCCGATTACGCCGCCGCCAATCACAATCATGTGCTTGGGCACTTCCCGGATGTTCAGGGCCTCAGTGCTGGTGATGATGCGCTCCTTGTCCTGGGCAATGAACGGCAACACCGTGGGCTTGGAGCCGGTGGCAATGATGACGTTCTTGGTTTCAATCTGCTGGGCCTCGCCGCCCGCCGTGGGCGCGATGCTGATGTGGTTCTTATCCACGAACGAACCGACGCCGTGGATGACGTCGATTTTGTTTTTCTTCATCAGGAACTGAATCCCGTCGGTATTGGCCTTCACAACGCCGTTTTTGCGGTCGATGAGCTGGTTCATGTTGATCTGCAAGTCGCTCAGCTCAATGCCGTGCTCCTTGAAGGTGTGGCCGGCATTGTGGAAGTGCTCCGTCGAGTCGAGCAGGGCCTTGCTGGGGATACAGCCCACATTGAGGCAGGTGCCGCCTAGGGTGTCGTACTTCTCGATGAGGGCGGTTTTGAGGCCCAACTGGGAGCAGCGGATGGCCGCCACATAGCCGCCGGGCCCGGAGCCGATGACGGTAACGTCGTATTGGTTCATGCTAAGGTGAATTCGGTGAGAATCAACTAGGGGCGAAGGTACGCACGGTGAAATTGTGAAATGGTGAAATTGTGAACTGATGTTTGGAAGCACCTCGTCATGCAGAAGCGGCGCCGAAGCGTTTCGCGTGCTGACGTTACGAAACCACCTCAACGATTCGAGCGAGATGCTTCGGCGCCGTCTCTGCATGACGGATGAGGAGAATAGAAGAACCTCCACTCCTGCTTTACTTCCTACTCTACCAGCACCCCGATGTAGTAGTTCTGGGTATCTACCTCTAGGTTTTCCTTGGTGAGGCCCGGTAAGGTAACGGGCTGCATGGTGGTAGTAACAGGCACCATGATGTACTCGCCGCCTTTCGTGCGCAGCCGAACTGGCAGATCGAACCCCGTTACATCTGTAATCCAGTGAGCTAGCACCTTGTCCTTCTCGAAGCGTACTTCGAGCGTGGCCAGGGTGGTGTGGCGTAGATACTGGTCGAAAATGGGCGTGAGGTTGTGGCCAATTTGTTGGCTGAGGTAGCCCACAATCTGCTCAGTGGTGACGGTTTGGTGGTAGAACGTTTTATTGAGGCCGCGCAGAATTTCGCGCCACTTGGTATCGTCGGGGACGTAGGCGGTGCGAACCATATTGAGCAGGTTGCTGCCCTTGTCGTACATGTCGCCGGAGCCCTCCTGGTTTACGCCGTACTGCCCGATGATGGGGCCGGTGTTGCGGATGTTGCGCCGCTGCCCGTGGATGTATTCTTGGGCTGCCTGCTTACCAAATTGGCTTTCTACGAACAGTGCCTCGGAGTAGCAAGTGAAGCTTTCGTGCACCCACATATCGGCAATGTCCTTGCTGGTGATGTTGTTGCCGAACCACTCGTGGCCGCTTTCGTGGATGATAATAAAGTCCCACTTGCTGCCCCAGCCGGTGTTGGAACGGTCCTGGCCGAGGTAGCCGTTCTGGTATTTGTTGCCGTAGGCCACGGCGCTCTGGTGCTCCATACCCAGGTGCGGGGCGTCTACTAGCTTGTAGCCGTCCTTGTAGAACGGGTAGGGGCCAAACCAGCTTTCTAGGCTCTTGAGCATGGGCGGTACGTTGGCGGCGAAATGCGTTTTGGCTTTGGCCAAGTTTTCGGGCAACACCCAATAGTCAACGGAAAGTGGGCCCGCCTCACCGGCGTAGGTACCGCCGCTAAAATGCTGGTAGTCGCCCACGTTCAGGGCCACGTCGTAGTTGTTGATGGGGTTACTCACAAACCAGTCGAAGCGGGTGTAGCCGCCTTTCAGCTTAGTGGTTTTGCGCAGCCGCCCATTCGACACGTCTTTCAGCCCCTTCGGCACCGCAATACTGATGAGCATGCTGTCTACCTCGTCGGCCTGGTGGTCTTTGGTGGGCCACCAGATGCTGGCGCCCACGCCCTGGCAGGCCGACGCCACCCACGGCTTGCCTTGCGCATCGTTGGTAAACACTAGGCCGCCGTCCCAGGGCGCGTGCTTGGCTACCGTGGGCTGGCCGGAGTAAAACACCGTGAAAGACGCGCGCCCCCCCTGCCGGATAGGCTGCGGAAACGTGACGAATACCGCGTTGGCTTCCCGCGTAAACGACACCGGCTTCCCCTGATACTCCACCTTGTCCACGTTCAGGTTGGCAAACAAATCAAATTGCAGCCGGGTGAAATCCTGAGTGGCCGTGAAGGCAAAGAGGTTGGAGCCGCTGAGGGTTTTCCGGTCGATGTCCAGCTTAACATCTAGGTGGTAGTAGTTGATGTCGTAGCAGGTGCGCAACGGCGTGAGGCCGCCCCGCAACGAGTCGGCGCGGGTGAAGCCTGGCTTGGGCTGCATCAACTGAGCCGGGGCTACGTGGCTGCAGAAACAAAAAACTAGGGCAAGCAGCAGGAAGAGGCGCGTCATAAACGAAAAGGCAAAGCGAAGCCCAAAGATGAGACGAAGCATAGACTCTGCCATACCATCAACGTTGCGCTTCAACTAATTTACCGGCTACACTTCTGGTTGCGCCAAGCAACGCGGTGGCGGCGCAAGCCTTTGTTAGTGCGCCTACCGCATCGAAAAACCAAGCCTTGGAAACCAGAAAAGCTCTTTCCCCACTTGGGAAAGAGCTTTTCACTTGGAATACCACGCCGGTGCAGCTACCCTTCAAGCTGGCCTATCTGCTCGCGCAGTACGGCGCGGGCAATACCCAGGTTGGTGCTTTGGGTGGCTACTACCAGATAAATAAAGCGGGAGCCGTCGGGAGTAAGTTGCAGCAAGTGCAGCTGGTTGGACAGCGTGATAAGGATATCGTTGAGACACTCGCCGGTCAGCTTCAGGGCAGTCATGGCCTTCTGCTTGAGCTTCACTACTTCCGCGTTGAAAGAAGCAGCGGTACCGGGCTCAATGGCGGCCGTAGCGTGAGCAGCCAGGTTGGCACCCGATGCTACATCTACTACGGCTACAGCCAACAATTCCGGCAGCTCGGCCAACACCTGCTGCACCACCTGGGCAGCCAGTGGATCGGGGGCAATAGGTTGGGTTGAGGACGATTTAGACTGACGCGACGCTTTTCTACGATACGATTTCGGTTTCACACAAGCTAGCTCTACTTGAAATACTCAATCCCTACCTACCCTAGAACTGCCACCAGTGGCGCTTCTGCTTAGCCTGTGGCAACAGTGTTATGTTGGTCGTAGTGCTGCCTTTCACGGTCAGTTCCTCGTCTTGGTAGCCACCGTAGCCATACTTGAGGGTGCTGGTACCAGCTGGCACCACCATCGAGTATTCACCTTGTGCGTTGGTTGATACGCCTTTGCCGCTGCCAGGATGCAGCACTGTGGCACCAATGAGAGGAGCACCATCTTCGTTGAGGATACGACCCCGCACGGAAATCATGCGCATAGAGGAGGCAGCCGTGGCGGCTGTAGCAGCTTCAGCAGCTTCTAGTGCGGCAGGCGCGGCAAAAACTTCAGTTGGTACGTTTTCGGTTGGCACCCGCTCGGTCGGCATTTTGGTGCCTGCGAATACCATCGTGCATAGTAAGGCTGTAGCGGCTACAATAGTGGTAGACCGGCGGCGGAAGCGCACGGGCTCGGCCCGAATATACTGCACTTGCTTTTGCACCCAGGTTGGCGCTGCTACCGCCTCAGCGGTGTGCAGTTCCTGCCAGCGGTTGAGGGTGTCGTGTGCCTGGTCGGCATCCCGACCTAGGTATTTTTCCACTGCCTGCGCCGACGACCGGCTCAGGTCGCCGTTCAGGTAAGCATCCCGGTATACTGGCAACAGTTCGCCGGTTTGCGGATCGAAAGGAGAAGCCGTCAATTTCATACGCGTAAGGATTTTGAGTGAGAAGGGAAAAGAAAACTTATGTATGTATTAGCAGAAGAAAGGTGCTGGAATCTACCTCAGTCAGGTAATTCACAGGCGCGAATCACGGAGCGGGCAATGCCCAAGTTGGTGTCGCGGCAATCCACCACGGTATAGAGAAAGCGCTGGCCATCAGCTAGCAGCCACAGCAGATGCAGTTGGTTGCTGAGCGTAATCAGGATTTCAGACAGTTCCTCTTCTATTGGGAGCCCAAGAGCCTGCATGGCACGGCGCTGCTGCCGAACTACTTCGGCATTGAAATCCAACACTTTGCCAACGTTGAAGTCGCGGGCGGTGGTGTAGGTAGCTAGGGCCTGCCCCGACTCTACCTCCACTACTGCAGCGGCTATCAGTTCAGGTAGCCCGGCTAACACCCGCTGCAGCAGTTGCTCAGCGGCGGCAGTGTCAGGTCCTGAACCCGTGGATACTATTTTATTAATGGCCGGTCCCGTGAGGGTTTGCAGGCGCTGAAGAAATGGTATTGGCATGACAGCCTATGATTTACCCAGGTCCCCTGGGCTCCCAACGACAGGCAACTAGCTCCGTTCAGTTCATCCCTCTGAGGTGAACCTTGCCGCACTACTCCCTCGGCCGTGTGGGAGTAAGGCAGGTAGAACGGCATCGGACGCATCCTGCATACACCTTGGAATGGTGAATGCGACCGACTACTAGCTGCTTTATAGCTAATTCACAATCAATATGTTGTCGCGCGTAACCAGCGAAACACCACTAACTAATTTAGTTGAGCTGGCTGGCGTGATTACGCAGCACTTCGCGGGCAATAGCAAGGTTGGTATCCCGCGAATTCACTACCAAATAGATGAACTTGGTGCCATTGTCATTCAGCTTCAACAAGTGAATCTGGTTGGACAGAGTAATGAGAATATCTTGAATAGTTTCACCGGTCAGCTTCAGCGCGGCCATGGCCTTTTGCTTTTGCTTTACCACTTCCGTGTTGTAAGCAGCAGCAGTATCGGGGTTGAGGGAAGGAGAGTTGGAGTGTGATGCCAGGCTCATGCCCGAGTTGGTATCTACAACAGCAATTGCCACTAGGCTTGGCAGATCGGTAATTACATCTTGTACTACTTTGCCTGCAGGGTTGCTCACTGAATAAGCCATGATAAGAAATACTTGTAAAAAAAGATTGGAGTGAAAAACTAATTGATAGCTATTTGTCGTATTTCCTAGAAGCACGGTATCGGTCCACGCGTTGACCAATCAATTAAGCCGTTGGCTTCTGCTAATAATACTTTACGAGGAACCTGACCTACAAGTATCTCTCAGATAATAGCTTATCCTACTATACAAATATCCTCTGCAGAATACGAATACAAAATGATTGTAATCAGCTTACAAAATGATTTCAATCAAACTTTTCCCACCTCCGACAAGCTTGGAATCATTATGAGAGCAGAATAATTAAAATTTCTACTCACTCAATACCAACAAACTAAAAAAAGTGCTTTAGCATGGTGTTTTAGTGTTAGAACGTCCTTCAATTAGCACTTTTTCTATATTAAACTCAGCCACTCATTGCTGATATCTTTTGCAGCTTTTCAAGGTTAAGAACTGTAATGCGGCTTCCTTGAGTAGCTACTAATCCTTCGTCGCGAAAATCGGAAAGAAGGCGGCTGGCAGTTTCCTTTGCCGTACTCATAAGGGCTGCCAAGTCTTCACGTGAGATAGGAATACTGAATGCCTCTTGAGTAGCGGGCTGGAAGAAGTAATATAGCTGCACCAGTGCTTCAGCTAACCGTTCACGCACGGGTTTGTAGGCAATGTGTAGCATATGCTTTTCTGCCTGCCCAAGTGCCGCCGATAATAGGTGCATCAGCGCGTGCGAAAACTGTGAGTTCTGGGCGATTATGCTGAAGAAATCGGAACGCGGCACCATACATACCACGCAATCAGTGAGAGCCACTGCCGATGAGCAGTGGTTGTTAGTAGCTGTTAGGGCTTGAAAGCCTAGCACATCTCCCTCTCTGCGCAACTTCACAATCTGTTCTTTGCCTTCGCTGTTCTGCTTCGAGACTTTTACCTTGCCCTGATTGATACAATAGAGGCCGGCTGGGCTATTGCCTTCTTGATAAATTACCTGACCACGCTGGTACTGCTGCGAAACTTTGCCGCCAGCAATATGCGCCAGTTCGCTAACCTGGCAAGTGCCCAGCAACGAATGCCGAAGGTAGGGGCAGTCTTGGCAGCTAGTTGGTGCCGATGGCATGAGAGGCATAGACGTTAATAATCAATTGAAGTGAACAGCCCAGCTGTAGAAGCGACAAACAACTTATCTTATAATAATACAACAAATTGCTGTCAACGCAGCGCGAGCCAGATCAAGCTGACGCTATTGCAGATACTGAAAGTGCCCACCATTTCATCGACTCACCCTTGCCAGGCAAAAGTACAAATTATTTTATAGAAGCTTGTTCGTGCATAGACTATTTATAATGCATACAACGAATTGCAAGGCATTTATTAGCCTCCTTGAAAACCGTTAAGTCCCATATTGAAAATCTTATTTCTAGAAATAAGACAAAGACGTTCATTCACTACTTTATGCTGGCAAATGACATGCATACATTCAACTTAGTTTTCTCGTGTCACTGTTGCTCTTATTTCTTGCAGAAGGCAATAACTGAATAGGCAGATAATTTCTTCGATTTTCCATATCGCACCACTTACTGCTTTTACTATTCTTTTACCTATTGGTACGCCGATATGCATGGGCGAAACACCAACCTGCAGGTTATAGCAGGGAAAAGCGCCGCTAGTATTACTCCTGATATCCTGATGACTAGCCGGACAGACTACACTGTAGATCCAAAGCCATTAGGTTCTAGTATTGCGTTTCAAGTAGTAGAGCGGAATGCCGTTGCTGCTTTTTGCAGCTGGTGCGTTACGTTTATTGCATGCTCAAGTCTGTTCTTTTTAACCTTTCCCTACTTACGCTTGGCTTGCTGAGCGCTTGCTAGATGTCGAAAACCTCTTCTCCCATAGCTACTGAGTTTGTTGCGTCTTCGCTCCCTGTATGGCAGTCGGCGGCTTACACTATTTACCCCGACTATTTGGTGCAGGGCAACTATACCGCTCGAGCCATATCACGCCAAGAGCTAACGTCAGATTACTGCAGCCCCGCCAATAAGTTTCAAAGCCCACGTGTGAGCTTCAAATTCAGTATCAACGGCAAAGACAATGAAATGCCACCTGGTCAGGACCACATTATTACAGCGCTGCTACCAGCTGGTGATACCACATTAGAAACACCGATTATTGTGTTTGGCGAACAGTACGTGGACCAACATCCTGTACCAGCCAGCACCTTCTTAGCGCTCAACATGCCTCTTAAGATTAGGCTGGATTTGCGGCCGATGCTGGCGGCTTTTCAGCAACAAGGCTTCTACACCTTATATAATGGCCAGAAGCTTTACAAGGACGACCTTAAGCATGTGCTAGTAGTGGGTAACACGGCGCCATTAAGTTGGGACTTCGACAATCTGCTAAACGAACCGCAATTTGAGCTGAAAGACCTCGATGGCAACGGTATCTACGAAACCACCGTGGTGCTCAACGCCGAAGTCGATGTAAAAACCACTGCTGGCCCGTGGAAGCAGACGCTTGATGTATCGGCATTTCCGCAACTCACCTCCGACTATCCATTGCTAGACGCACTATATAATCTGGCGCTGGAGGAAGCCAAACGGGCTGTGGAACCAGATGGCACGTTTCGTACCGGCCAGGAATGGGCCGGTGTCTGGACCCGCGACATTAGCTACAGCATCATCTTGTCGCAGGCGCTTTTGCAACCGGAAGTAGCCAAAACCAGCTTACTGCGCAAGGTGACACCTGAGGGACGCATCGTGCAGGACACCGGCACTGGTGGTGCCTACCCCTGCTCCACCGACCGGATTGTGTGGGCTGTGGCCGCCTGGGAAATTTACAAGGTTACCGGCGACGAGAGTTGGCTGCGCCAAGTGTATCCTATTATCAAGAACTCCATCGAAGATGATGAGCAAGTAGCCTATAATGTTGCTAGTGGCTTAGTCCGTGGCGAATCGTCCTTTTTGGATTGGCGCGAGCAGACCTACCCGGAATGGATGCAACCTGCGGATATCTATCAGAGTGAAAGCCTAGGCACTAATGCCATGCATTTCCAGGGCAACGTGGTGCTGGCAGCCATAGCCAAAAAACTGGGCCAGCCCGACGTAGCTCACAAAGCTACTAAGCGGGCTGACCGTATTAAAATAGGTATCAACACCTACTTGTGGCTACCTGACAAAGGCTATTACGGCCAGTACCGGTACGGCCGCGTGTTCCAGCAACTTTCACCGAAGGCAGAAGCATTGGGTGAAGCCTTAGCGGTATTATTTGACGTGGCTGATACTGAACGTGCCCGCACGGTAGTAGCTCACACTCCGGTCATGGACTACGGCGTTCCGTGCATCTATCCTCAAATTCCGGACATTCCGCCTTACCACAACAATGCAGTATGGCCCTTCGTGCAGAGTTATTGGGGATTGGCAGCTGCTAAAGTAGGTAACGAAACGGCATTTATGGAGAGCATAGCCGCTGTGGCTCGGCCAGCAGCTATGTTTATGACAAACAAGGAAAACTTCGTAGCTAGCAACGGCGACTTTGCTGGTACGCAGGTGAACAGCAGTGTAATGCTCTGGAGCTTATCGGGGACGCTAGGCCTAACCTACAAAGGGTTGTTTGGCATGCACTTACAAGTTGACGGCCTTACGTTCCGGCCTTTTGTGCCACAGGCCCTACAAGGCCAGCGCAAACTTACGGGGTTCCGTTATCGGGGAGCAGTGCTGGATGTGGAAATGCAGGGCTTTGGCAATATCATCCGTAGCATTACGATGGATGGACAGCCATTGACCGATGCCACCGTGCCCACCACGCTGACTGGCACACACAGCATCCGCATCGAGATTACGAATCAGGCACCAGCGGCAACCGTTCAGAACAAAGTTGCTCACCACGTTGCTCCTGCTACGCCAGCCGTTACGCATACTGCTGGCCACTTAAGCTGGGCAGCAATTGACCAAGCCAAAGCCTACCAAGTACTGCGTAATGGTCAGTTCGCCGGTCAAACCACAGAAACCAGTTTCGTGGTTTCCGCTTCTACTAGCTACACAGAATATCAAGTAATAGCCATTGATGCGCAAGGCTTCGAGAGTTTTGCCAGTGAGCCTTTGCCAGTAGGAGCTCAGCTACATGAGCGGTTAGAAGTAGAAGGAATAGCTATTGAGCCAGAAATCAGCAATACAGATTTTGCTGGCAAAAGCTATTCAGGCAGTGGCCTCTTGGAAATTAGCACAACCCGAAATCGGCTTCTCACCTTGCGCATAACCGTGCCTGCCACTGGTACATATGCGCTAGATTTCCGTTATGCTAATGGTAACGGCCCAATCAACACCAGCAACAAATGCGCAATCCGCACTCTGCGCAAAGGCCAGCAATACTTAGGCACCGTAGTAATGCCCCAGCGCGGAGTGAATGAGTGGTCGAACTGGGGCTTTACAAACCCAGTGATAGTACATCTAGAAAGAGGCACTTACCCGCTGACACTCAGCTTAGAAGCAGCCAATACCAATATGAATAGTGAGGTAAACCAAGCTATACTTGATTGCCTGCGACTTATTAAAATCGACTAGGCTTTTCGATGAATTTAAACATTCCGATACCATAATGCTTTACTAGGGCTAAAATGCAACTCTAATTGTATTGTAAAATTTCTATAATTAATTGCTAGCGAAACCACCACAACCTGCGTAAATTCGCTACGTATCTGTTACCCCACTACACCACTACCGGCCATGAAGACGATACCTAGCTTACACGACATTCAAACCGAGGGAGATATCAAAACCCTGGTCGACACGCTTTGCTATAAGGCAACTAACGACACGTTGTTGGGAGCCAGCTTTGGGGCTGCCGCTCGTATTCACTGGCCGCATTACCTGACCTCGCAGTACCGCTATTGGAGCAATACGTTGCTGGGCCAGGGTGCTGGCGAAGGCGGTGAACCTCTTCCTGAACAAGTAGTGATGCCACGTAGTGGGGCACACATTGAGCATTGGCTCAACCTCTTCTCCTCGACCGTAGAAGAGCATTTTGCTGGTTCCAAGGCTGAGGAAGCCAAGAAAGTAGCCCATCAAATGGCCTCCAAAATCGGCCTCATCCGCTCCCGCGAGCTGCCTGTAGACTAACTTTCTACTTTCTTATTATTTAAAAGCCCTTCAAAGATGAATTTGAAGGGCTTTTTGAATGAATATAGCCGGTTACTTAGCGACAAATTGCTTGTGCTTATAATGTACCACTAGGTGATGTAGTACTTTGTCGAAGTCAGCATACTCTATACCCAGAAGCACTACCCGGCTGCTATACTTGAAGTCCAAGTGTAAATACCTTCCAGTATTTGCTTGATTCGGATGCTGTGTTATCCACCATCTAACCAAGGTATTCATTGGTTGACAATCAAGTATCTTATCCGGAAGCTGCTCGAATGTGAAGTCTTGCTTCGTAATAGTAACTCTATACCTCTTTAAAGTGGCCAGATACCACTTTATAGGAACTATCCCAACAAGTATCACTAGCATAACTCCTTGCCAAGCTTCACCAGAAGGTTTACCTGGCTCAATTGAGCTCAAAATGATACAGCATAGCAACACACTCATGCCAATCAACACATAACACCCTAGCTTCGTGACGGTGTTGTTTGATTCTATTTGAATCATAAGTGATATCAGAGTCAGCACATAAAAAGCCGTGCCCTATTAAGAGCACGGCTTTTCTGTTCTGTTGCGCAATTATTTACACACCCAATAGTAAGCGGGTTGGGTCTTCGAGGAGCTCTTTCACGCGCACCAGGAACGATACCGATTCGCGGCCGTCGATGATGCGGTGGTCGTAGCTCAGCGCCAGGTACATCATCGGGCGAATCACCACTTGGCCGTTTTCGGCTATCGGACGCTGCACGATGTTGTGCATCCCCAGGATGGCCGACTGCGGAGCGTTGATGATAGGTGTGCTCATCATCGAGCCGAATACACCACCGTTGGTGATGGTGAACGTACCGCCAGTCATCTGCTCGATGGTGAGCTTGTTGTCGCGCGCCAGGGTAGCTAGGCGCACCACTTCCTTCTCAATGCCATCAAACGACAACTCCTCGGCGTTGCGGATTACCGGTACCACCAGCCCTTTTGGAGCTGATACAGCAATGCTGATGTCGCAGAAGTCGTTGAAAACGATGTCGGTACCGTCGATTTGCGCGTTTACCGATGGCCACTCTTTCAGGGCCACGCAAACAGCCTTGGTGAAGAACGACATGAAGCCGAGGCCCACACCGTTTTTCTCCTTGAACTTGTCTTTGAACTTGGTGCGCAGGTCCATAATGGGCTGCATGTTCACCTCGTTGAAAGTGGTGAGCATGGCCGTTTCATTTTTCACCGACACCAAACGGCGGGCTACCGTCTTGCGCAAGTTGCTCATCCGCTCACGGCGCACGTTGCGGTTGCCGCTGGCAGCAGGAGCCGCCTGCGGTGCAGCAGCTGGCTTAGCTGGAGCCGCTGCTGGAGCCGGTGCAGCAGGTTTAGCTTGGGCGTTTTGAGCGTCCTCCTTCGTGATACGACCGTCGCGGCCGGAGCCTTGCACATCACCTGGGCTGATGCCCTTCTCACCGAGAATTTTGCCGGCCGCCGGCGAAGGCGTGCCCGTAGCGTAGCTGGTAGTGGCCGAAGTAACCGGAGTGGCAGCAGCCGGAGCCGCTTGAGTAGCTGATGGTGCGGAAGCTGCTGGAGCCGAAGTAGCGGAAGCACCGCTGCCACCCTCAATGCGGGCGATAGTAGCACCAATACCAATAGTTTCACCTTCCTTGGCGGCATGGCGCAGGGTGCCAGTACCTTCAGCAGGCAGCTCAAACGTAGCCTTGTCCGACTCTAATTCAGCAATGATTTCGTCGCGCTGTACTTGTGCGCCGTCTTCTTTCAGCCACTTGGCCACCGTTACTTCGGTAATAGATTCGCCAACGGCTGGAATCTTCATTTCCACCGTCGCGCCACCACCGTTGGCACCACCAGTAGCCGGAGCAGCAGTTGCGGTTGGCGTATCGGCCGAGCCAGCTTGTGAGCCACCGTAGCCGCTCTGGTTGCTGGCTTGTGGATTTTCTTCACCTTTTGATAGCGGGTCAGCAGCTGGGGTTGAGGCAGCCGTAGCTGCTGAAGCGGGTGCCGCACCGTTAGATGCAGCAGCACCATCCCCGCCAATGTCGGCAATGACGGTACCGATGCCGATGGTTTCGCCTTCAGCCACGCGAATTTTCAGTACACCGTCGGTTTCGGCAGGCAACTCAAACGTGGCTTTGTCGGATTCCAGTTCGGCAATTACTTCGTCGCGCTTCACGGTGTCACCATCGGCTTTCAGCCACTTGGCAATAGTTACTTCGGTGATGGATTCGCCGACGGCGGGGATTTTAATTTCCAGACCCATAAGTGGGAGTTTTGAAGAGTTTCGGTGGGAGTATGTTGGCTGTTAGCTACTAGCTCAAAAAGGTTAGTCGGTTTTTTGAGCCTTGGCTGCCGTTTCCTTGATAATGGAATCGGCTACTTCTTCACGGGGCTTGTCGAAAGCACGAGCCACCAGCTCTTTCTGTTCCTTGATGTGCACCTTGTTGTAACCGGTAGCTGGCGATGCGGAAGGCTTGCGCGAAATCACATCTTCCAGCTCGCGGCGCATGAAGCGCAGCAGGTAGTTCCAGTAGCCCATGTTCTCGGGCTCTTCTTGAACCCAGTACACTTTCGCTTTTGGATACTTCGCCAGCTCAGCATCCAACTGCTTTTTGGGGAAGGGGTGCAGCTGCTCCAATCGTACAATAGCTATGTCTTTGCGCTCCGACTTCTGCTGTTCTTCTAACAGGTCGAAGTACACTTTGCCAGAGCACAACAGCACGCGCTTCACTTTCTTGTCGTCGGCGTACACGTCGCCGAGTACCTCGCGGAAGTTGCCGGAAGTAAATTCCTCCACTGGCGATACGCACAGCGGGTGGCGCAGCATCGACTTCGGCGACATCACCACCAGCGGCTTGCGGAACTCCCACATCAACTGCCGACGCAGGGCGTGAAAGAAGTTGGCCGGCGTGGTCATGTTGGCCACGATGATGTTGTTTTCGGCAGCCAGTTGCAGGAACCGCTCGGGGCGGGCGTTGGAGTGCTCGGGGCCCTGGCCTTCGTAGCCGTGGGGCAACAGCATCACTACGCCGTTCATGCGCTGCCACTTGCTTTCCGACGACACAATGAACTGGTCGATCATCGTTTGGGCACCGTTGGCGAAGTCACCGAACTGCGCTTCCCATACCACCAGCGCCGTGGGGTTGGCCATGGCGTAGCCGAATTCAAAGCCCAACACACCGTACTCGCTCAGTAGCGAGTTGTAGATGTTCAGCTTCTCCTGGCCTTCACCAATGTAGTTCAGTGAGTTGTAAGGAGCCGACGTTTCAGCATCGTGCAATACGGCATGACGGTGCGAGAAGGTACCACGCTGCACGTCCTGGCCGCTCACCCGCACAATGTGCTTCTCGGCCAGCAACGACCCGTAGGCCAATAGCTCACCAGCCGCCCAGTTCAGCACGCGCGTTTCGAAGAACATCTTCTTGCGCTCTTCCAGCAGCTTCTCGATCTGCTTCAAAGGACGGAAGCCTTCTGGCAACGTAGTCAGGGCCTTGCCTACCTTCGCTACTACTTCTTCGCTGATACCGGTTTCCGGCGACTGCTCGAAGTCTTCGGGCTTGCTGCGGCGCAAACTACGCCACTCGTTTTCCAGCGCCTGGTAGTTGTACGGCAGCGGCTTCTGCTTCACCAAATCCAAGCGGGCTTGCAGAGTGTCGCGGAACTCCTTGTCCATCTGCTGCGCCAGCTCAGCGTCTACGTCACCGCGCTGTACCAGCGTGGCGTTGTACACTTCGCGCGGGTTCTGGTGCTTGCTGATGATGTTGTAGAGCGTAGGCTGGGTGAACTTCGGCTCATCCGACTCGTTGTGGCCGTGGCGGCGGTAGCACACCATATCAATAAAGATATCGGTGTGGAACTGCTGCCGGTACTCGGTAGCGAGCCGCACGGCAAATACTACTGCCTCCGGGTCGTCGCCGTTGACGTGAATTACGGGCGCATCGATAATCTTAGCGAGGTCGGTGCTATAGATGGACGAGCGGGCGTCCTCGAAGTCGGTGGTAAAACCAACTTGGTTATTAATAACGAAGTGGATGGTACCGCCCGTCTTATAGCCTTCCAGCTGCGACATCTGTGTTACCTCAAACCCGATGCCCTGACCTGCCAACGCAGCGTCGCCGTGGATCAGGATGGGCAGCATCTTCGTGTAATCGTTGGCGTAGCCGTGGTCGAGCTTGGCCCGCACGAAGCCTTCTACCACTGGGTTCACTGCCTCTAGGTGCGAAGGGTTCGGAGCCAGCTTCAGGTTCACAGTGCGGCCGGCGGCATCCACTTGGCTGCTGTAGCCCATGTGATACTTCACGTCGCCGTCGCCCATGGTCAAATCCGGTACGGCAGTGCCCTCAAATTCCGAGAAGATCTGCTCGTAGGTTTTGCCCATGATGTTAGCCAGCACGTTCAGGCGGCCGCGGTGGGCCATGCCAATCACCACTTCCTCTACGCCCAGCTCGGCACCGCGCTGGATGATGGCATCAAGCGCCGGAATAGTGGTTTCGCCACCTTCCAGCGAGAACCGCTTTTGCCCCAAGAATTTGGTATGCAGGAAGTTCTCGAACACCACCGCCTCGTTCAGCTTGCTGAGGATGCGCTTCTTATAGTCGATGCTCGGGTTGAAGCTCAACGAGTCCTTTTCCACCTTCTCCCGGAACCAGTCGAGGATCTGGGGGTCGCGGATGTACATATACTCGAAGCCAATGGTGCGGGTGTACACCTTTTGTAGCGCGGCCAAAATGTCGCGCAGTTTTGCTTCCGTACCTAGGCCTATTACCTCACCGTTTTTGAAAGGCGTGTCCAGGTCGGCGTCGCTGAGCCCGAAATCACTAAGGCTTAGTAAGGCTTTACGGTCTTTCCGCTCGCGCACGGGGTTGGTTTTGGCTACTAGGTGGCCGCGGCTGCGGAAGGCGTAAATAAGGTTGCGCACCTGGGTTTCCTTATCGGCTGATACCGTGTCAACGGCGCGGACTTGGCCGGCGTCGTTGGTAGAAGCGGCTTGCGTGAGTACGCCTTCGCCCGTAGCCTGTGGCAGGTCGCCATCGGGGTACTGCTGCGAAAAATCGAAGCCCTCGAAAAACTTGCGCCAGCCAAAGTCAACCGCCTCTGGGTCGTTCTTATAGGTCTGGTAGAGTTGGTCGATGTAGTCGCCGTGGGCATTGGCGATATAAGAGTATGCATCCATGCGGTGGGAGCTTGTAGGTCGATGGCAAAGGTAAGCAGCCTGATTATAAGCCAAAAACCTGTATTCGAGTTTACGAATACGTCTCATAACCAATACTGTCCCCTCAATCAACTGTTGTTGCAGCAGTAAAAGGGGATTCCAATCTATTCAAAATAAAGCGAAAAGCCTTTCCCTAAAACAAGGAAAGGCTTTCTAACTGGCTTGAAATGCAACCCATTGCAAGCATATGCATACCCAGATTTACTGTGCCAGCTTCATCTTGAAAATGTGGTAAGACTGGTCTTGTTTGCCTATGCCTTTATTCCAAGTCAGGGTTTTATGAATAGCGGAATTGGTGACGTATAACATGCCTTCAGGGCCGAAAGCAAATGTGTCAGGCCATTCAAGGCGCGGGTCTTGCACAACCATTTCTATTTTCCCCGCCGGCGTCCGGCGCTTGATAGAGTGGTCTTCAAAGGTGCTCATATACAGATTGTTGGCAGCATCAATTTCCATTCCGTCACAAGCTGGCACCTTACCTAAGTCTTCGATTTGTTGGGCTAATTGAGCATCTGATAGAGCTGCATTACGCAACGCTTCTGTTTTGATGCGGAATAGGCTATAGCTGGTTAGAGGCTTCCAGTATAAGTACTGCATATCCTGGCTTAGCGCAATACCATCGGCATTGAAAGCGGCTTGCTTGCCCATTGGGTCGCGCAGCAATTGGCCATCAGCCTTGATATTCAATGTAGTATCAGCCAGCATAGACGGGTGCTTTTCTAGCACCTTGCGCGCCTTACCTGATTTTAAATCTATTACTACCAGCGCCCCAATTCCCGATTCAGTGATGTAAGCGAAGTTGTTTTGCGTGTCAACTCGCACATCGTTGAGATAGGATTTGCGGGCTGCTACGCTTTCCGGGAAGCTTATATTCTGCACCACCTTGTTGGTGCTGGGGTCAATCTTTACCAGTTTGGGCCCGCCAGGAACTGTACCTTTCAAACCAGGCGAAGCGGGGTCGAGGACCCAAAGCATACCTGCTTTATCGGCGTACACGCTTTGGGGGCAGATCCAGTGCTTTTGCGGCTCGTTGCGCACCGTCTCGTTCCAGATGCACCAGTTAGCGTCCGGGTAAGGTTTCACTGAACCATCAGTGCCGATTTCAGCAATTGGGTTAACGGGGTTGTTGTCCCAGCGCGGAAAGTCGCCGAACACGCGGCCATTGGGCAGCACGGCTACGCCTACAATCTGTGGTTCCCGAAATGCAGCTACCACTTGCAATGGTGAGTTGGTTGGTGCTTGTGGAGTTCCTGTAGCAGTTGAGTCAGTGGAAACACCGGTAGTAGCCCGGCCATCAGAAGTTGGAGACGAGCAGGCGCTAGCTAGCAGCACTAGCGCGAAGCCAGTGAAGCTCAGCAATGGCCGCACAGCGAAGTGTGGTTTGGTGCAGAACATGTTATCTTTTTAATATTAATCAGAAGCTTACGGCTACTCCAACCGGCCGGACAGGTGGTAGCCAATGCCGTTAGTACGGCCACGAATGCACCAAGTTCAGTGAATAGGCGTCTTTTCTGTAGCAACTAGCAGATCCTGTTGAGCTTATCTGTCTATCAAAGGCATAAAGGCCATCTTTGGGCAGCCAAAGGCTCACTAATTTTTTTGTCGTACCTTTGAGCCCTGCTTTACCAAAAAGCGCTAATAAGTGCAATATTTTATAGCAATTATCTGATTTTACAGTTCTTTCCCTGTCTAAAACGCTTGTTTCAGCCATTTGGCTGCTCACATAAAAAACAAGGGCAACCTTTTCTCTATCGAGGAAGTTATGGCCCTCCCAGAAGCCGAGTCGGGCCGGCTGTCTATCCTCTCCGGACTAAGTTGAGAGTGCACGAACCCACACGCCATGTCTATTGCGCTGTTCCTACTAACTTTTCTGTTCCCTCCCCGTACGCTATCAACTCCTGCACTGGCTTTGCCTTCCACTGTAGCCAGTTTGAGCCCTCGCTCGGTACCCGTAGCGGTACCACTGGAGCCTATCAAACAGCTTCCTAAAACCTTGTCGTATACTGTTACGGCAACTACTTATTGGCCTGAACCCGGTCAAACAGACGATAACCCGATGGAAACCGCTGATGGGTCCATCATCCCTAAGCGCCACTCCAGCCGCACGCGTTGGATAGCCGTTTCCCGCGACATGCTTACCAAAGCAGGTGGTCCATTTAGCTACGGCGAAAAAGTACGAGTACAAGGTATTTCCGAAGCTCTCGACGGGGTATATACAATCCACGACACAATGAACCGCCGCCACCACCACTGCGTGGATGTGTTAGTGAACGAGAAAGAGTGCAAGTCCGGCATGGAAGGCCGCTGGACTGAAATTAAAGTAACCAAGATTGCCCCCAAGCCAATTTGGTTGGCAGGCTAGCCCCTATACCTAAGCCTTATCCACTGTCGGATAATGCGTTAGGTGCTGCACTTCACCATCAGCAGTGTATAGAAAGCTGAGTGGCTGCTCAGGGTCGTGCATGATTTCCTCTAACGGAATCTGCCACCGTTTCCACATTTCCAGTAATGATTGCCCGTAGGCTGCATTTTCCCAAGGGTTGAAAATGTCGCCGGTAACGTCGTCGATAACCGTGTCCATTACCAGTTGGGTAGCGCCAGGCTGCAACGGACGCGCATAGTAATCAGGTACCACGTTCAGGATGTAAGCCGCGTAGTATACACGCGCCTTAAATTCAGCTACTTGCACCGGATGCAAGGGCCGTTGCGCATCCTGATACACACGGCGCATAGCCTGCCGAATAATTCCATTGTCGACTAGGCAAGCTGTTACGACAGCATTGTCGAGTTTGATGCTGAAAGCTAGTGTGCTTAAGTCGTCGTCGTATTCAAACGGCATATCGTCCTGCGCTGGATCCACTTCCAACACGAACACTGAGGCCGGCGTGAAATCGTCGAACTCAATAGGTATGCGCAACGCCTGAAACGGTTGAAAAAAAGCCTGAAACCGACGTAGCATCTTGGCGTTTTCGGCTAGTGGATATTGCGGCACAGCCAGTGGCTCTAACTCATTAAGCAGCTCCGTTACCAGCACACCGTACATCATCTTGCCTAGCCACAAAAACAAGGTTTGGTCGGGGAGGCTCCTCAGACCGACTGCTCCTTGGCTGGCAGCTGCTTGTACTTGCTGTTCCAGCGGCTCAACGTGCTGGGTACGGCAGCGCGGACAGCACGCAATTTGTAAGTCTTTGTAGGCTACTATACTTAAGTCGAGCAGCTTGATTTGCCGTTCGTGCAAGTGGTAGCGGTTCATCAGCCACTCTCCGAACACAGGTACCACATCACCCCTAGGTGTAGTGGGCGTTCCGCAAAGAAAGCACTGCCGTGCTCCAAAACGCATTCCATCGAATGGGTCGTAAAACGTGAAATCGTTGGGAGCGGAAGGCGAAGGAGAAGCGGCCATAACAAGCAAAGTGATAGAAAGGCCGCAAAGGTAAGCCCTAAGCGTGAGTGGCGCGTTCCAACTTTCCACCAACACAAAGCGCCCCGGCTACTTAGGTAGTCGGGGCGCTTTGTGTTGATAAACGTTATAGCTAGCGAGAAAGCGAGGAGCCCATTTTGATGAGCAGCTTACTCAGTTGACCAAGCGGAGCCGCATAGTCATCGGTGGATTCGTCGGCTACTTTGCTGGTTTCGGCACCCAGCGTGGCGAGGGTTTCGGCCAGGTCGTGCGTTTTGGTATCGGAAGCGGTTAGCTGCTCCCGCAGAATAGCCAGTTCTTGAATGATTTTGGCTAACCCGGGCCGCTCAGAAGCTTGCAATACAGCTTCCCACCGGTCGATTTCAGATAGGCCGTGTTTGTCTGGCTTATCGGGCACACCTGCGTTGAGGAGAGCCAGCGTATCGTCGAGCAGCGCACTATTCTGCTGGTCGGTTACGTCAAGCGGTACGATGGGTGTAGCTGGCGTTTGGGGAGTGGAGGCAGTGGAGTCCATGGCAGGTTGAGTAGTTGAGCGGAAAGGGTTGCAATGCTATACTCCCTCTTTTCCGGAAAAGTTGAGTTGGTGAAAGCGAGAATCAGCGAACTGCTATTTGCCGTGTGAGTGAAGCTCCTGTGTGGGTTACAAAAAATACGCGGCTACTGTTGGGTTACTTTTTTTGGGCCGCGACTATAAAGGGGGCACGTACTTCTTCCACCATCAACATTCCTGCTTTTATGAAACTGTCTGTTAAATCTTTGTTTGTAGCTGCTGTTGTTGCCTTCGCCGCCACTTCCTGCACCGAAACCGGCAAACAAAACGCCGAAGCCGCTGGTGAGCACACCGAAGCCGCTGCTGAAAATGCCGGCGACGCCGCTGCTGCCGAGGCTAGCAACGCTGCCAACGCCACCGAAAATGCCGTAGAAAACGCCGCCGCCAGCACTGAAGCCGCTGCCGAAAAAACCGGCGACGCCATTGAAAACGCTGCCGACAAAACCGCCGCCGAAACCAAAGAAGCCGCTCAGAAAGCCGACGCCAAAATGGACAAAGCTGCTGCTGAAGCAAAAGAAGAAATCAAGTAAACCAGAGAGCAGCTTCACTGCTTTTACGGTATTAGAAAACCCGCTTATGCTGTGCCGTCAGGCCGCATAGGCGGGTTTTTATTTTAGCGACCAGCAAGTATTATCCTGAATATCAGACTCTTCCGAGAGGCTTTTTCAGCTCGGCTACCGAGGGCACGTCGGCCAACTCCAGCAGGACCTCATAGTAGGGCCGATGCTGCGCACGGGCACGGAGCCAAGCATAGAAGCTCATCAGCTGCAAATCTTCGCGCTGCTGCGGCACTAGGTCAGGCATTTGGTACACGCGCTCCATAAAGCCACGATGGCGTAGCGCGGCGGGATCTTCAATTATTTCGCGTACTAGGTCTAGATAGGTGATTACGTGAGCGTACGGGCCGGCCTCGGCATCGCCGCTCCGCTCCCGCAGCAGGCGTTCAATGGCGCGTAACCGGTTCAGGGCCAAGTCGGAATTACCCATTTCAAACTGGGCTAGCATCTCACCGATGTTCTTGTTGACCAGCCATTCCAGCCCCATTTCCTGCTCGCACCAATGGTCGGAGCGGCCCATATTGATGAGCGTCTGGTTGGTTTTGGTGAATTTGCCTTCGGCAAAATAATGGAAGGCCAGCCCCAGCCGCGCCGTAAGTTGGTCGCGCGGCGACAGAGCCACCGGTGGTTTCAGGGCCTGCTCTAGTAGCCTGATACTCTCGGCATTGCGGCGCATGAAAGCGTAATTGGCCGCCAGCAGAAACGTGTACCGTGGTAGCCACTCGGCCCGGTAGCTGGCACCTCCCTCCTCGGCTAGCGCCGCCAGTAGCAGCCCCAAGTACCGCACCGATTCTTCGAAGCGCCGTACCCGGTATAGTGCGTGCGCAATCATATAAAGCAGGCCAACTTGGTAGTAGCGTTGGGCCGGCTGAAACCCGTGGCGCTTTTCCATGAGGTGGTAGCAGCGCAGCACAAAGGGGGTGAACGAGGCAAAGTCGCGGCGCACGAGCATGGCATTGCGGGCAATAGACATAAGGCGGTAGAGCAAGGCCGGCCGGCGGGCAAAGGCCTCCTGCAAATCATATTCGCGCAGTACGTCCTGCAAAATACCATCGAAGGCCTCGCCGGCGCGCCCTTTTACCCGGGCCTGCCGCAGGCGTTGCCGAATCAGGCTGTCGGCAATGCCGGCCCGCTCTTCTTCATCGGCCGCTTTTTTATTGAGGTTACGCCGCCGGATAATATCTTCCAGTGGGTCGGCGTGCTCGGAGCCAGCCTGTGCTATCTGAACATTATACACGGTGTTCAGTAGGTCGTACTGCTCGTTTACACGGGCTGAATTTTCGGCTTTGCGCAATGTATTCCAGGCCAGCCGCTGCACTCCAGCCTCAAACAGATATTGGGCCAGCGTAAGCAGGCTCCGTACCGAAGAAGCTGCGGTAGGGTCGTGCTGGCGCTGGCGGAGCAGCAGATAGTCGGTGAGGTGGCGGAGCAGGCGCTTGCGTAGGGCGTAGTATGCGGTGGCGTTGGGTTCCTCGGGGTAGAGCTTAGCTAACAGTTGTGGCGTAGTGTATTCTTTCTGGTGCAGCAGCAACTCGCACAAGCGTAGGTCCATGCGGCCTTTTTGCTTGCGTTTCTGGCGCTGAATAAACTGAATGAAATCTTTGCGGTCTTCGGGCGAGAAGGTAGCCAGCGTAGTCCGAAGGTCGTCCATACTGAATCAACAGAAAGAATGAGTGGATAAGAGCAAGTTTAGCAGCTTAATGAAGAACTGCCACAAGTTGCCACGCTAAAGAAAACAGCTTCCCGGTGATATTCAAGCTTGTTCAACTAACCGCCGCTTATCTTCTGGCAACTACTGTCGAGTATCAAAATTCAGGCATTATTAGCCGTGCTTGAAGCACAACCGTACAACCCACTATTCTCCACTTAACTTCTCCCACTCATGGACGCTAACAACAACGGCATCGACGACAGCACTGAACTGCGGGCTCGTGGCAACTGGAACGAAATCAAAGGTGAAACCAAGAAGAAATGGGCTAACCTGACCGACGACGATTTGACCTACGAAGAAGGCAAACAAGACGAATGGTTCGGTAATCTTCAGCAGAAAACCGGTGAAACCATCGACGATATAAAATCTTGGTTCAAACGCACCTTCTAAGCGTTTCAGTGGTTGTAAACCAACAGGAAATGCCCTAGGCTTAACTGCTTAGGGCATTTCTTTGTGAGTATGATGCAGGAAGCGCGTTGCTTATTTAGACAATTTAACATTTAAAGTTTTCATATACCTATTATTAATATAATTATCCCTGTACATTTGTCTGGACTAGTTTCGGTCCCCGCTGCCATGAACATCCATCCAGAGGAATTACGCACCCTGGGGAACCCAGCGCTGCTGCAACGGCCTAAAACAGCCTTCTTTTGCTCACGCGAGTACCCAGAAGCTATTGAAAAGCCTACTTACCTGTGGGCTTTAGAGCAGCGCTATGACCAGAACTGTGTGCTTTCTGGGTTTCACTCAAAGCTGGAGCAGGCCGTATTCCGCTACTTGTTGCAGGGGCCTGAGCAGCCAATAGTGTATGCCTTAGGCCGTGGTATTCAGAACAATGTGCGTTTTGAATATGGGACTGAGATTGAAGCTGGGCGCCTGCTGTTTATCACGCTCTTTGAGAGCCAAGTCCGCAACATCACCACCGAAACTGCCGAGATTCGCAACCTCATGGTAGCTGATTTAGCCGACCAGTTTTTTGTACCCTATATGACGGCCAGCGGCAATATCGAGCGGCTTCTGGCGCACCCAGTAGCGCAAGGCAAACCTATTTACACTCTCGATTTGCCAGTAAATGACCCGCTACTTCAGCGCGGCGCTATTCCATTTCGCCCAGCCGGGGTATTGGGCCGGCCAAAGCCCTGCCCTCCTCGGCCGGGTAATTTAACCTTGTAAGACAGTTTCTGCGTATGGCAGGTATTTCCACCTGAACCCTACGTATTATGTCGGTTGCTTCTTCCCTTTCCACTGCAGCAGCTGGAGCGCCTTCGGCAGGCATTCGGGCGCTGGCCCGCTTTGGCTTTGCTGCCAAAGGCTTAGTATATCTGCTAATGGGGCTGCTGGCGTTGCTAGCTGCTACCGGCCAGCGCGGCGGCCAAACGGCCGATAAAAAACAGGCCGTACAGACCTTGCAAGATTTGCCAGGCGGCCCGTTTCTATTGGGCTTTATTGCCTTTGGCCTGGTCGGCTACATTGTATGGCGCTTTGTGCAAGCCGTACGCGACACTGAAAATAAAGGCTCGGATGCCAAGGGCCTCGGGCGGCGGATAGGCTATGCTGGTAGTGGCTTGCTATACGCCAGCTTGGCGTGGTTTGCGGCGCAGCTGGCATGGCAAGGCAGCGCCGACGGTGGCAGCAACAGTCAGCAAACTCTCACGGCTACAGTACTCGGTTGGCCCGGCGGCAACTGGATTATTATGGCCGTAGGAGCAGCCATTATTGGTGGTGGTATCTATCAGATTATTAAAGCGTATTCGGGTAGCTTTCATAAGCACGTAAACGCCAGCGACCTGCCAGCCAACCAACAAAATATCGTGTACCGGACTGGCCAAATAGGCTACACGGCTCGTGGCATTGTCATGGCTATCATCGGCTACTTTTTCGTGCAAGCCGGCCGTCAGTCGCGCGCCTCGGCTACTGGTAGCACCGATGAAGCCTTTGACTTGCTGGCTACTATGGGACCAGTGGTGCTGGGCATAGTGGCGCTAGGCCTAATGGCTTATGGCCTATATATGCTTGTTCAAGCCCGCTATCCGGTGCTGCGCGGCGTGTAATAACCTTCCTGCATATATTCCTCAGAAGCGAGGTTCTGAAACAGTAGTGTTTCGGAACCTCGCTTTTTTTATATCATACAATCAAGAGGGCTAAGTAGACACAGCCAGGTAGAATGCAGGTAGAATCTTGTAGATACTAAAGGATGGGCAAGTTATCTACAAAGCCTATTTTCTACTACTTAAACATTTGTTATTCATTATTTTACAATCATTCCAAACCATTATCAAAAGTCTTAACATAGATAAATATGGTTGTTATAATTAGTACTAAGAGGTGCAACTTTCCTATACCACGCTTCTCAACACTTACTGCATATGACACGTCTCTTTACTGTCCTGTTTTCACTGTTACTATTGAGTTTATCGGCACGGGCGCAGGATGTGCTGACCAAAACCAACGGTGACGAATTGAACGTGAAGGTGTTGGAAATAACTCCTACCGAAGTACGCTACAAGCGCACTGATAATCCGGATGGCCCGCTTATTACTGTGCGTCGTAGTGATGTATTTATGGTGCGCTACGCCAATGGCACTAAAGAAGTACTGGGTACCGGAGTTTCCACTGGCCCTCCTTCTGCCAAACCAGCCACTCCTTATACCACTGGCCCTACCGTTCCTGGCGACGAGGCACCGGCTTTCGAAGAGATTCACCTGAATGGCCCGCGGATAGGCGTTACGGTACTGACCGGTGGCGTTGCCACACGCGCCGACCGAGAACTTAGTCTCAACCCTTTTCTAACGCAGTTTGGTTGGCAGTTTGAAACCCGCATTTTCCGCATGCCCAATGGTACGGCAGGCCTTCTGGAGATAGTACCCCTCATTGGCGGGTTGGAACAAGGCAAATTTCTTCCGAGTTTGAGTGCTCTTATTGGTATTCGTGGGCCTAAGGGATTGGAATTTGGCTTAGGTCCGAATGTATCACCGGCGGGGGCCCATATTGCCTTAGCAGTGGGCACTTCCTTCCGTAGCAACGGCATCAACTTCCCCGTCAATCTTGCCGTGGTGCCCGGCGACGGTGGAGCCCGATTCAGTTTGCTATTTGGGTTCAACTCCCGCACCCGCTAGTTTTTCAGCTTTCTATTCTTTTCAGATCGTATGCGCCACTTATTCATTCTTTGCATCCTGCTACTACTCGCTGCCCAAAGCCACGCCCAGGATGTTATTCTGCAAACCAACGGCGAAGAACTACCCGGTAAAGTACTGACTATCACCCCCGATTCTATTGCATACCTAAGCAGTGAAGCCGGCCGCTTCGACACGTTGCACATAGCAGCTAGCAGTGTCTTTCTGATTCGCTACGCCAACGGCACCAAGGAAGTAATAACGAAATCCATGGCGACTCCTACCGAGCAGCCCATGTCTAAAGAAGAAGCTTATGCCAAAGGTCGCCTTGATGCCCGCAAATATTACCGGGCCCCCGGAGCCTTTTGGGGCACCTATAGCGCTACCGTCTTGACCGGTTACGGCGGCCCAATCGTAGGAGTAGTTGTGGCCGCTTCCAAGCCCAAACCTCGCAACTTCATAGCACCAGAAGCTAAGCTGCTACAAGACCCCAACTACGTATCGGGATATCAGCGGCAGGCACAAAACAGAAAAATTGGGAGTGCAGCGGGAGGCTTCGGCGCTGGGGTAGGTACTTTGGCAGTATTTGTTACAGTGGTGGGACTCCTACTAGTGGGTGCCCATTGGTAATATTGCATGTATGATTACTGCACTCGGGTAGCCTACGTACACTCACGCTACGTAATCGACCAGGTACTGGTAGCGCGGCATGAGCTGGCCAGCACGCGCAATAGTGGCGCGTTCCACTACGTCGTCTTGCCCCTGCTCACCCAGCAGATGCGGAAACACGTTGTCGAGAAGCTGGCGGCCAAAGTCGCGGCTGGCGTTGCGGGGTAGCTCACACGGCAGGTTGTCCACGGCCATAATGGTGATGTTGAAGGCTTGGGAATACGCCGGCTCCAGCTCACCAGTTTGCGGATTGTAGTCGAAAGCGGGCTCCGGGATGGTGGTGCTGCGCTTGGTGGTCGGGATGGAGCCGTTTACGTCGCAGGTTACATCGGCAATAGTGTTGATGCGGAAGTCAGAACGCTGGGTATCGGTTTCTGTAAAAAGCTGGGGCGCGGCCGGGTGCCAGTAGGCGCAGGCAATCAGCAGGTCAGTAACAGGCAGAAAATTGCTGAACGTAGACTCATACTCCTGCGGGTTGCGGTGAAAATCGGGCGTATCCCACACGCGGCCGTCGCGGCGGCGGTTGTAGTCGGAGCTACGAAGTTGGGTATACACTGGCTCGTTGAAATCGAGGTACAGGTAATCGTAGACGCTCACCCGCCGAAACCCCATCAAATCCAGCACCTCCAGCGCGCCTTGCGCCACCCGGCCCGTGCCCGTTACCACCATCTTGATGGGCGGCAAGCGCTTCACCTTGAAGAATTCCTCCTGCATGTCCTCCATGTCCACGCACTTATAAGCCGGCTTGAGCTTGTAGAGGCCGTGCTTGCGGCCATAGGTGAGTAGACCGTTGTAAGCGCCCACAATACCAGCCCAGCGCCCAAACGCTACTATCCGCTCTCCGCCGTCGTGGTTGGTCATCAGCTCATAATCAATAAGCGTGATGTTTTGGCGCAACACGGTTTTTAGCAATTCCCTGTTGGCGGGCTGCTTCTTGACAGTGTGGGAGAAAAACAGATAGGTTTTGTTGGGAATCAGGTCGGATGCAGGCACTTCCTTCACGCCCATCAGAATGTCGCAGTCGGCTACATCGGCACGTACTTCCAGCCCTAGGTCCCGGTACTCTTGGTCGGAGAAGCAGCGGTGGGGGCTTTCCTGCACGATGATGCGTAGGCCGGGATACTGCTCTTGGGCTTCCGCGCATTTCTTGGGAGTGAGCGGTACGCGCTTGTCGGGTGGGTTTTTGCCTTCTCTAATTAGGCCGATGGTGATAGGACGCATAGGTTGGGGTGGGGTGGGAATCGGGGTCAAATCTATAGGTTTTGCCGAGTCCAACGCCGAGCTATGGGGTGTATAATCTGGTCACTTGCTTTCGTTGCTCAAACTTTTAAGCAGTCAATCGATTAAGGAAGCAAACCAAGCAGAGGAAGCTTTTTTCAAGTTACCTTTGTTGAGGCCTCACAGCCGCTCATTCGTGCCACCTGACTTCTTTCCTTTATGTTGCTCCAACCCAAGGCCGCCGACGTATTCATTGACCGTCATAACGGACCTGATTCCGCTGCCGTGGCCGACATGCTACGCGCCATCGGTGTCGATTCGCTCGACCAGCTTATCGACGAAACCGTGCCGGCCGCTATCCGCCTGAAACAGCCGCTGAACTTGCCCGCTGCCCTCACGGAGCGGGCTTTTTTGGCGAAGTTCAAAGGCATTGCCGGCCAGAACCGCCTGTTCAAAAACTACATTGGCTTGGGCTACCACGACACCCAACTGCCGGGCGTAATCCAGCGCAACATCCTGGAAAACCCAGGCTGGTACACCGCTTACACGCCCTACCAAGCCGAAATTGCGCAAGGCCGCCTCGAAGCCCTCATCAACTACCAGACCATGGTAATTGACCTGACGGGCCTGGAAATTGCCAACGCCAGCTTGCTCGACGAAGGCACTGCCGCCGCCGAAACGCTGCACATGTTCCACTCGCTCAGCAAGAAGAAAAACGCCACGCGCTACTTCGTGTCGGAGCAGGTGTTGCCCCAAACCATTGACGTGCTGCGCACCCGCGCCACGCCGCTCGGCATTGAGCTGGTAGTAGGTGACCACCGCACCGCCGACCTCACCGACGAGAGCCTATTCGGCGCCATATTGCAATACCCCGCCGCCGACGGCGCCGTGTACGACTACACCGACTTCATTTCCAAAGCCCACGACAGCAACCTGTTCGTAACCGTGGCCACCGATTTGCTGTCCCTGACGCTGCTCACGCCTCCCGGC
Organism: Hymenobacter norwichensis DSM 15439; assembly: GCF_000420705.1. Classification (GTDB taxonomy): domain Bacteria; phylum Bacteroidota; class Bacteroidia; order Cytophagales; family Hymenobacteraceae; genus Hymenobacter; species Hymenobacter norwichensis. Next base: position 205,032 of record NZ_ATVL01000010.1, on the reverse strand, counting down.
GAAATGGGCGCCGATGCCTGCGTGGGCAACTCGCAGCGCTTTGGCGTACCGATGGGCTACGGCGGGCCGCACGCCGGTTTCCTGTCCACTAAAGACCAGTTCAAGCGCGTAATCCCGGGCCGTATTATCGGCCAGAGTATTGACGCCGCCGGCAACAAGGCCTACCGCATGGCGCTGCAAACCCGCGAGCAGCACATCCGCCGCGAAAAAGCCACCAGCAACATCTGCACCGCGCAGGTACTGCTGTCGGTGCTGGCCGGCATGTATGCCGTCTACCACGGGCCGCAGCGCATCAAGCAGATTGCCACCAACGTACACGCTCACACCCAAGTGCTGGAGCAGGCATTGAAAACGCTGGGCTTGGAGCAGAGCAACGAATTCTACTTCGACACGCTGGATATTCAACTGGAAAGCGCCGAGCTGCAAGCCGCCGTGCGGAAAGAAGCCGAAGCCGCTGGCATCAACTTCCGCTACTTCGGCGACACGCAGGTAGGCATTTCGCTGCACCAAAACACCGAAATTGAGGACGTAGCCGACATCGTGGCCGTATTCGCTAAGGTGCTGGGCAAAGAGGCATCTGCCACCGATCTGCCCGCCGAAATTTCGGTGAACTGGCCCGTGGCTCTGCTGCGCACTAGCAAATACCTGACGCACCCGGTGTTCAACACGCACCACTCCGAGCACGAGATGCTGCGCTACATGAAGCAGCTCGAAAATAAGGACCTCAGCCTGGCGCACTCCATGATTGCACTCGGCTCGTGCACCATGAAGCTGAACGCCACCGCCGAAATGATTCCGGTAACCTGGCCAGAAATCGGTGGGTTGCACCCCTTCGCGCCGCGCGAGCAGGCCCAGGGCTACACCCAAATTTTCAAGGACTTGGAAGCCTGGCTCTGCGAAGTAACCGGCTTCGATGCCGTGAGCTTGCAGCCAAACTCCGGGGCCCAGGGTGAATACGCCGGCCTGCTAGCCATCAAAGGCTACCACGATGCCCGCGGCGACCAGCACCGCAACATTGCCCTGATTCCAGCTTCGGCCCACGGTACCAACCCCGCTTCGGCCGTTATGGCGGGCATGCAGGTAGTAGTGGTGAAAAGCACTGAGGAAGGCAACATCGATGTGGCCGACCTGAAAGCCAAAGCCGCGCAGTACGCCGACAAGCTGAGCTGCCTGATGGTGACCTACCCGAGCACGCACGGCGTGTACGAGGAAACCATCATCGACATCTGCGAAACCATTCATCAGCACGGCGGCCGCGTGTATATGGACGGCGCCAACATGAACGCCCAAGTGGGCCTCACCTCGCCTGCCACTATCGGGGCCGACGTGTGCCACCTGAACCTGCACAAAACATTTTGCATCCCGCACGGCGGCGGCGGACCCGGCGTTGGCCCCATTGGCGTAGTTGCTGATTTGGCGCCTTACCTGCCAGGCCACGTAGTAGTTGATGCCGATGGCCGTACCACGGGAGCCGTATCGTCGGCGCCGTGGGGCTCGGCTAGCATCCTGCCTATCAGCTACGCCTACATCAGCATGATGGGCGGCGAGGGTTTGACGGAAGCCACCCGTATGGCTATTCTGAATGCCAACTACATCAAAGCCAAGTTGGAGGAGCACTACCCCGTGCTGTACACCGGCGCTAACGGCCGCTGCGCCCACGAAATGATTCTGGACTGCCGGCAGTTCAAGAAGGCGGGCATCGAGGTAGAAGATATTGCCAAGCGCCTCATGGACTACGGCTTCCACGCGCCCACCGTATCGTTCCCGGTGGCGGGCACGCTGATGGTGGAGCCTACTGAGTCGGAAAGCAAGGAGGAGCTGGACCGCTTCATTGAAGCCATGGTAAGCATCCGCAAGGAAATTGCCGAGGTGGAAGCTGGCCGCGCCGATGCCAAAGACAACCTGCTCAAGCACGCGCCGCACACCGCCGCCACCGTCCTGACCGAAGAGTGGAACCGCCCCTACACCCGCGAGCAGGCCGTGTACCCCACCGAGTATGTACGCGCCGCCAAGTTCTGGCCTAGCGTATCGCGCATCGACTCGGCCTACGGTGACCGGAACCTGATCTGCTCGTGCACCTCGGTGGAAGAATACGCCGACGCCGAAGAGAAGCTGGTAGAAACCGATAAAGGACCGTCGTACTAGGCATGTCTCAAGTAAAGTGAAAAGGCCCGGAACAATATGTTCCGGGCCTTTTCACTTTACGTCTGGCTGCTTTCCACCTACAGTATAGCCCACGCTGGCTTCCTACTCCATAGGTGTTTCGGGGGCGGTATGGGTGCTATCTGCTTCCGGGGTTGGCCAGAAAGGGGGCGGCACGTTTGGGAAGAACCGGGCCTGCAACTCTTCGAGCGAGCTGGCGCGGGGGGCCAGGAAAATCGGGTTGTGGAAGGCATCGAGCTTGAGCAGCAGCGCTACTAGCTGATGACGCTCGTCAGGGGAAAGGTTTCCGGCACTCATTTCGGCCACTTGGCTCATGCGGGCCAGCAGCACGAACAGCAGCTTCTTGCCGCTGTCGGTGATGGTGAGCAGCTTGCTGCGCCGGTCGGTTGGGCTGTTTTCTTCCTGGACCAACTCGTTTTTGAGCAGCCGCTTGATTACCTCGGTTCCGGCGGGCTTCTCGTGAATGTTGCGCTGAATCAGTTCGGTTTTGCTGAGTGGCCCCCGACCGTAAACGGTAGCCAGGTACGTGAAATCGTCGAAGGAAACGAGGGGCGTGTCTTCTAGCGCTAGCCGGGAATAGCTGCGGGCGTAGCGGTAGAGAAACGTATTGTACATGGCAATCTGCGACTCGTAGGTTTCACCCGGTCGGCGGTCCTGGCGCGCCACAGCGTCGAGGTGCTGCTGGGGCGTAAGCTGCTGGTGCAGCCACGTAGCGAAACCCGCCAGCTGAGCGGCATCGGCAACTGGGGTGCTGGCTGCTGCCGTCTGTTGGCGTTGGTAGTCTTCCAGGTAAGGCAGCAGCAAGCGCAAAAGCGAGTAATCCATATTAATGTCTCCGAGTGGAGCAGCTACTACAAAGCAACAAAAAAGCCTTGATCAAAGGAGTAGACAATACTTATACTATGTGTTACCATATCACATCTTACACATTTGGCATGTTTACAAACATTATACAGTCAATCAAGTTTAAGTTGCCTGTCGCCCTAGAGGTGAAAAACTCTCTCTTCTTGCTTGCACTATGCGTCTACTTCTTCTCCTTTTTACTTGGTGTTGCTTGCTGAGCATTGCTGCTTCGGCACAGACTACGGGCGTCATTACGGGCATCGTGCGTGACCGGGCCACCCAGGAAGTACTTCCGGGGGTGACGGTGCTACTGGAAAACACGGAACTAGCCACCAGCACCGATGCTACTGGCCGCTACCGCCTCACCAACATCCCGACGGGCAGCTACAACCTACGCGCCATTTTCTTGGGCTACGAGGCGTTACTACGAGCTAACGTGCAGGTAAACAGCGGCAACGCTAACATCATCGACCTAGAGTTAGCCACTGGGGCACAGCAGTTGGGCGAGGTGCAAGTGGTAGCCAACCGCGCCATTCGGGTGGCCACGGCCGAAACGCCGCTGAGCGTACAGCGCGTCAACAGCGAGGAAATCAAGAGCAACCCCGGCGGCAACTTCGACATTTCGAAGGTGGTGCAGAGCCTGCCCGGTGTGGGAGGCGGGGGCACCGGCGGCACATCTGGTTTCCGCAACGACATTATCATCCGGGGCGGGGCGCCCAACGAAAACGTGTACTACCTCGACGGTATTGAAGTGCCGGTTATCAACCACTTCCAAACCCAAGGCAGCGCGGGCGGCCCAACGGGCATTCTGAACGTGTCCTTTATCGAAGACGTGACGCTGAGTTCCTCGGCCTTCAATGCCCGCTACGACAACACGCTCAGCTCGGTGCTCCAGTTCCGGCAGCGCGACGGCAACCCCGACCGGCTCCAGGGCAATCTGCGCCTGAGTGGCACCGAAGTGGCTGGTACGCTGGAAGGCCCGCTCACCAAAAACACCACGTTCCTGGCTTCAGCCCGCCGCTCCTACCTGCAACTGTTGTTTCAGGTACTCGACATTCCCATCCGGCCTGGCTACTGGGATTTCCAGTTCAAAACCACCACCAAGCTCAGCCCCAAAACCACTCTTACCAGCCTCGGCATTGGGGCCATCGATGATTTTGAGTTGGCTGTGCCCAAAAATTCCAGCCCGGAAAAGGAAATTACACTACGCCGAACGCCCAAAATCAAGCAGTGGAACTACACGGTGGGGCTGTCGTTGCGCCACCTCATTGAAAACGGCTATTTGAACGTGGCGCTGAGCCGCACCCAGCTCAACAACAAGCTGGATTTGTTTCAGGACGGTAAGGAAGACGATGAAAGCCAGCGCATTTTGCTTACGCGCTCCGGCGAAGTGGAAACCAAGCTCCGCGCCGACGTGAATCGCAGCCTGGGCAAGTGGCGCTACAGCTACGGCGTTGTGGGCCAGTACATCGAATACGACAACCGCTTTTTCAACCGAGTACGCCGGCCCGTGCTCGATGCGCAGGGCAACACCTTGCAGCCGGGCCTCGATGTCCGGTTCCAGACCGACGTAGACTTTGCTCGGTTTGGGGCCTTCACCCAGCTCACCCGCGCGTTTCTGGAAGGTGACCGGCTGACGCTTTCCGGCGGCATCCGCACCGATGGCAACTCGTTCACCGACGACGGCCGCAACCTGCTCCGGACCCTCTCGCCCCGGGTGTCGGCGTCCTACGCGCTGCTCCCGAAGCTGAACCTGAATGCCTCGGTAGGCCGCTATTACAAGATTCCGCCGAGCACCATTCTGGGCTTCCACGACGAGGCAGGCCGCTTGGTGAACAAAGGCAACCGCTACATCCGCTCCGACCACTACGTGACCGGCCTGGAATGGCTGCCCGCCGCCGCAACCCGTTTCACGCTGGAAGGCTTCTACAAGAAGTACCGTTACTACCCCGTGTCGGTGCGCGACGGGCTGAGTCTGGCCAACCTTGGCGGCGACTTTGCGGCCTTGGGCAACGAGGCCGTCACGAGTACGGGCCGGGGCCGGGCCTACGGGCTGGAGTTGTTCTTTCAGCAGAAGCTTACCAAAAAGGTGTTTGCGGTGGTTTCTTTAACCGGCTTCCGGTCGGAGTTTACAGGCCTAAATGGTCAATACAAGCCTTCGGCTTGGGATTCTCGGTTTCTGGCGTCGGCTCTGCTCGGGCGCAAGTTCAACCGGGGCTGGGAAACCGGCTTCAAGTACCGCTTTGCGGGTGGTTCGCCATTCACGCCCTACAACCTGCCCGCTTCGCAGGCCAGCTACCTTGCCACGGGCCGCGGCGTACTCGACTACAACCAGCTCAACATCCAGCGCCTGAGCAACTTCCAGCAGTTCGATTTCCGGCTGGATAAACGCCTTAACTGGAACCGCGTGTCGCTAGACCTGTTCATCGACATCCAGAATGCCTTCGTGCTCGTCAACCCCGGCCCTCCCGACTACACGTTCCAGCGCCTACCCGACAACTCTGGCTTCGCCACTACGGACGGGCAGCCCATCCGCCCCGATGGCTCCAACGGCATCCCGCTGCTGCTCGAAGACACCGACGCCACCGTGACGCCTACCATCGGCTTCATCCTGGAGTTTTAAGGCGCTGTCTATTGAATTGAACACCAATACGGAACAGCGCCTGGATTGCCACCAGGCGCTGTTCCGTATTACAGAGAAGAACTAGACATACTATGCGCGTACGCAGCAGCAACACCCCACGGGCACTGTTGCTACTTATACTACCGCTGTGGGAAGCAAGTGCGGTACATAAAGCCGCTGATAGTTTTGCCGTCTTTAATGACGCGGGCTTTCACAAAGTATACGTCCACGGTATCAGTTACCTGTACCTGCGCACCCGGACCAACGCTCAGCAGTTGCGCCGATTCTTTGGTCATGCCGTCGTATAGCACGCAGTCCACAATGGTATTGTGCGTTACCACTTTCGTGCTGGAACTCACACTGCTGGTGTTTTCTTTGGCAGCGGTGCACGCTGCTAAACCTAGTAGGCTAGTAAGGAAGAGTACAGTTTTGTTCATTATCGGGAATTAAGGTTTGGGAAGGTAAATAGATTCTCAAATAGGAAGAGTGTTTTCTCGGAATAATTTTAATAGCATAGCCTCTCTATATCCGGTTGGCGGGAACATTGGCAGTGCCGCAAACGTTAAAGTAGCAAGCAACACAAAGCCTGATTCTGGCCACTGGGCACAGTTTTTGAGTGCTAAATGTTTCTTTTCTCCACCTTCTTTGTATTATGAAATTCATCACTCGCCTCTTTGCCCGACCAGCCGCATTGGTGGCTATCGGTTTTTCCCTGCTTCTAGGTGTTACGGGTTGCGCTACGTCGTCCCGCGTTGGGGTTACCTCCGACTTCGACCATTCTGTAAATTTCCGGGCTTATAAAACTTGGGCCTGGTACCCACAGCAAACGGTAGATGCCGAGGGCGGCCCTGCTAGAGGCTATGAGTCGTTCTTGGACCAGCGCCTGCAAGCCGCCGTGGAGCGGGAGTTGTCCACCAAGGGCCTGACCCGCGTAGACAAGAACCCTGACCTGTTTGTAGCCTACAGCGCTAAGGTTGAGGAGAAGCAGCAGGTTTCGCCTTATTACAACGGCCTGGGCTACCCCTATTATGGTTACGGCTATTACGGCCGCGGTGCTTACACGCCCGTTACGCAATACAAAGCCGGCACCGTTATTATCGACCTAGTGGATGCCAAGCGTAAAGAACTAGCATGGCGTGGCAGCGGCCAGGCGCAGGTTGACAACCAGAGCATTTCCGAAGAAGAAGTGCACCGCATTGTTAACGGTATTCTGGGCACATACCCTCCCACCGATACCAACGCCCGCCGTTAAGAACTGCTTTTAGATAGCATAAGATTTAAAAACCGTTTTCTCAAAGTTGAGGAAACGGTTTTTTGCATTTAAATACTTATGCATTTTATAGCTTAATTTGCGCTATTGTAAATTTATATTCACATGAGAAAAAGCTTACTCAGTCTTTTTGTTTGGCTAGCTTGTGCTACGGTTATGGGCAAGCAATATGCACGGTCAGGTTATAATTTACCGCTAGCTTTTTCCAACAGAGCTGGTGGAACAAGCACAGCTTTAGCTGGATCGTATACTATTAATCAGAATCTACCAGCTAGTGCTAGAAATTACCAAAGCTTTACAGCGGCTATAGAGGCACTTCGGACAGAGAATACTTCTGCTCCAGTTATTTTCAATGTAGCAGCCGGACAAACTTTTGTAGAGCAGCCGCCAACAATAGAGCACGACAACCTCCATCCTGTGACCTTTCAGAAAGCCGGAATTGGTTTAAATCCAGTAGTGGCAGTAGGATATGTGACAGCTGGATTTATCATTGAAGGAGCAGACCATATAACATTTGATGGCATCGATGTAGCCAGTGTCAATGGCGGACCAGATAATGGCTTCTATATCAAGAATTATGCTTATAGTGATGGCGCACGTTATATCATTATAAAAAACTCTACCATCACTCTCAGCCAGAGTAGAAGTGGCAGTACTGGAATACGACAAAATAGTTATACGCTTCCTGGTACTACCGACACGTTAGCATCAAATGCTCATACGCGTTACGAAAATATACTTATCCGCCAAGCTGTTCGCGGAATCCGAATTGAATCAAATTCATTTCAAGGCCTTGCAGATTACGATGTAGAGGTACTAAACACTACAGTGGGTGATGGAACATTACGCAACATTGGTTATTTATCCGGTGGATATGAAGCGTATGGCATGAGTTTTAGTAACATAAAAGGATTACGTATACAGAATAATATAATCCAGGGGATATGCGGTCAAAATAATATTGTGTACGGAATCGACATTAATACTGCCTCAGGAAAAACTATCGTATCAGGTAACAGAATACGCGACTTGGAATTCCACTACCCTAGCGCAGGCACAACATATCCTTCCTGTAATATAGCCGGCATTTATATTCGGCAAGGTGCTACCGCCGGAGTACCAAACCAGGTTTCTGTCTATAACAATGAAATCCAAAGCCTACGCCATGTTGTAACGGCTTCTACTCCTGCCCCTACACGTGGGGGCAATACAGTAGGGTTGTTTGTGTCGGCAGGAGTATATACAACTAACTCGTTACGCATAAATCATAATACGGTGGAAGTAACTGGCGCACCATGGGTTGGTTATAGTAGCGCCGCATTATCTGTAAATTACTCTGATGCTTCAAATTCCCCCTTACAAGTGGTTAATAATTTATTAGTAAACCGCACAACAGTTACGGCAATAAATTCATCATCGTACCATTCTGTAGTTGATTGGAGTATTCCACGAAACCAAAGTCCTTCTGGAATAGCACCCGTGATTTGGGATAATAATGCGTTAGTAGTTTCCGTCAGCCCACATGTTGTAACAGGCAACTTATTTATTAATAGCCTTACTTCACATGCTACATTATCTAACTGGAAAGTCGCTACTGGCCGTGATATACAATCACGTAATGATGATCCTAATTTTACAGGTAGGCTAGCATTATTACCCACTAATTTAGCCTTGGATAATATGGGCACTCGCATCAGCGATATTAACACTGACATATTGGGTAATATACGAAGCAGTGTATCGCCTGATGTAGGGGCTTACGAATTTAATAGCGTCCTTAATAATTTATCTCCACACTCTGCTAAAATAGGTTTGCAGACATGGCCAGTACCGTTTGATCAAGAGCTTTATATTAATATTCCACAAGGCTTGAGTGGGCCTGCTTATTTATCTGTAACAGATATCGTAGGTCGCACTGCATATACAGGGCAATTAAACATCAATAATCAATCAATAGCCCGTATTAATACAGACAGATTTACTGCTGGCACCTATATACTACACATCATATTTTCTAATGGACAGAGAGAAAATATAACCGTTTTTAAAAGACCAAACAGGTAGTTGCACCCGTTGAACATTTCTGAAAAGCCTCTTCCATTCGAAGAGGCTTTTTTTGTACCTTATACTATGACTTCCACCCCGCGTTCCTGTTGGCTGATTGCTACACTGCTTTGGCTCGCCAGCCAAGGCCTTACGGGCTGCACCACCGTGGCCGAAAGCATGTATGGCATGCGGCAGCCCGATGCTGTTGACTACCCGCAGGTAAGTGAGTACGCGCAGGAGTACGGTGTGGGGGTGGCACCCGGCAAAAGCTTTGCGCTGGATGTCAGCTACTACGAGTTCCTGAAGCGGCAGCCGCTGGCCTTGCAGGATGTGGCCAAAAACCACGCCCAGCCCTTACAACTGCTGTACTACAACCGCGCTGGTCAGCTTATTTCGTATTATGTGAATTGCTACGCCGGTGGCTTTCCTAACCTCGACTGGAACCACAACGACCAGCTAGAGGTATTCCCACCCGTCTCACAGGCTCCCACTGACAGCATGCTTTCCTTCACGAAGTTGGCGCCGTTTCTGCGGACAGTGGGAGGTAGCCGCATACAGGCCATGGAGTCGTTGGCCGACTATACGGTGGTGGTGTTCTGGAGCCACCGCATGGGCCGGCAGAGCCGCCGCTTGCTGGCCGCGGCTCAAAAGAACCTGGAACGTGCCCCCACCGGCCAAAAAACATACATTATGTACGTCAACAACGACGCCTATCTAAGGCATGTAGGGCTTTAGAAAGCACTTACAAAAAAGCCAGACCCGTGCAGGTCTGGCTTTTTTGTAATATCAAGTGAAGTTCACTTACAGGCTCTAGATGGGCACGTTTACGTGGCGCTCGGCGTGGTAGCTGCTTCGTACTAGCGGGCCGCTTTCCACATACTTCAGGCCGCGCGCCAAGCCCTCTTCGCGGTAGTGCGCAAACAAGTCAGGGTGAATGAATTCGGCTACTTCGAGGTGGCGCTTGGTTGGTTGCAGGTACTGGCCCAGGGTCAGGATGTCGAGGCCGTGGGCTACTAGGTCGTCCATAGCTTTATACATCTCGTCTTTAGTTTCGCCTAGGCCAAGCATGATGCCCGACTTGGTGCGCTTGCCGGCATCCTTGGTGCGCCGGATTTGCTCCAGGCTCCGGTCGTATTTGGCTTGTGGGCGCACGAGGCGGTAGAGGCTACCCACAGTCTCCACGTTGTGTGATACCACTTCCTGGCCGCCGGCAATCATCAGATCTAGCGCTTCCCAGTTGGCTTTCACATCCGGAATCAACGTTTCGATGGTAGTAGTAGGCGAAAGCTGCTTGATACGCACCACCGTTTCGTTCCAGATACTAGCACCCCGGTCTTTCAACTCGTCGCGGTTGACGCTGGTGATAACGGCGTGCTTCACCCCCATCAGTTGAATAGCTTCGGCTACGCGGCGGGGCTCATCGGTGTCGTACTCAGTGGGGCGGCCGGTAGCCACGGCGCAGAACGAGCACGAGCGGGTGCACACATTGCCCAGAATCATGAAGGTAGCCGTACCAGCACCCCAGCACTCACCCATATTCGGGCAGTTGCCACTTTCGCAGATGGTGTGCAGCTTGTGCTCGTCAACGAGGCGGCGCACGGCGGCGTACTCGGGACCAACGGGTAGCTTCACACGCAGCCAGTCGGGTTTACGGGCCTTAGCAGGCGCAGGTGGGGCCGGCTGGATTATGGGCAAAGTCAACAACAGATCATCCATAATACAAAGGTACAGTAGAACGCAGAAGTAAGCGCCTATAAACGAAACTGAAATGTGACCTGTAACGTAGGCCCGCTCCGCTAGGCAGTGCCTTATAAGAAACGAGAGGTAAGAATTGTTCCAACAGGCGCTTCCACGCCGCTGAAACAACTCTTACCTCTCACAGGCAAGTTGAAATCGTCTTTCAATCAACTTCTCGACCCCAGATAGATGGTGAGGTACACCGAAGGATAAAAGCGGTTATTGATGTCTTTGTCGGCCACGTTAGGAGCACGCAGAATGATAGGGCGCTGCCCATACATTTCTAGGAGCACACCCGTTTCAATACCGGCTACCGCGTCGCGGTAGCGGCCGTATTCAAAGCTAAGGGCTGCCCGTAGGTGGGCACCAATACGAGGCTTTATCTCGCTGGCTCCGGTGAAAAGCGGCGCTCGGTCGATGACGTAGGTACCAGGGTTTGTATGAATATTCGGGTCGAACTGCTCGGTACGAATATCCTCACCGCCGATAGGATTGCCCCGCGAATCGCGCTGGGTGTAGTCGTAATAAATGTAGTAAGGCATTTCCAACCCGATGGATGGCCCCACCGATGCCAAGGCATTCACCTGCACCCCCGATTCGGCGGCCTTACGGAATACCACGCGTTGCGCGCCAACGGAAGGGCGCAGCACAAAGAAATAGTTGGCCTTGTCAAGCACAAACGTGCCGCCATTGTAGCTGGCTAGGCGCTGCTCTTTACGGTGCTTCACCTCCACCATTTCAATAGACCAGTAGCGCGCCCAGTTTTCGGTGAGCACGCGGGTGGAACGCACCGAAACACCACCAATCAGACCACCACGGGTGTTGAAATTGAGGCCGTACACAAACTCCTTGCGGTACGAAGGATCATCGTTGGCGGGAGAGGACGAACCTTGAGCCTGAGCCGCGGAGCTGGTCAGTACAGCCAATAAACCGGTCAGAGAAAGTAGATGTCGCAAGGGAAGCGGGGGAGCTAAAGTGGGCTGGCAAACGGAACTGTAAGGGAAGCCTGGGCCTACCCTATCGAAAGTACGTAAATTTACGGGCATCATCTTGTTACCTAGCTTACTTCCTGAAATATGAACACCGCCACCGCCCGCTACGCCGGTAATTTACGTACCGAAGCCACGCACACTGCCTCCGGCAACACCATCCTCACCGACGCACCCGTCGATAACCACGGTCGGGGCGAAGCTTTTTCGCCGACCGATTTGGTAAGTGCTGCTTTGGGAAGCTGCATGATGACCATTATGGGTATTGTGGCCGAACGCCTCAATGTTGATCTGGCTGGTGTTACGTATGACGTGACGAAACACATGGCCGCTGAGCCCCGGCGCATCCGGCAGATTGATGTGCAATTCAAGCTGCCTGCTACGCTTAGCTCCAAAGAACGCGCTACGCTGGAAAACGCGGCCCGTACTTGCCCGGTGGCTCTTAGCCTCAACCCGGAAATCCGGCAGGAGGTTCAGTTCGAATACGTAGGTTAAGTAAATGAGTTGAAGTGCAATAGCCCACTCTAAACCAAAGAGGCCGGCCAAGGCCAACCAGTTGGTTTAGAGTGAGCTATTCGTACGTGTACGCCGGAATTTTTAAGCGAAATTAACCAACCGCACTTTTTACGTCGCTCAGCCGGATGCCCATGTGTGAGGCGTTGTACTGGCATTCCCCGTCGCGGATGAGCAACAGCTGCGGCGACTCGTGCCGTACGCCGAACTGCTCGGCAATTTCACTGGAAATCGGCCGGAAGCGGAGCAAATCTAGGTAGTAGAGCTTGGTATCGGCAAGGCCAGCATCGGCCCACTGCCGCTCGATTTTGCCTTTGGCGGCGGCGCTAATAGAGCAACTTGTGCTGTGCTTGAAGATAAGCACCGGCTGCTCGTGCGATTCGCGCACAATTTCCTGTAGCTGCTCGGGTTGGGTTAGGGGTTGCCAGGGGATCATGGGGAAAGTTAATTGAGTAACTGAGAAGCTGAGCAGGGCTTGCGTGGTGCGTTACCAACCCCGCCCAGCTACTCACGGTATTTGCTATTCTTTTTTCTTCTTACGAAGACGCAGATTAATGGTGCTAGGTTCACTTACGCGCGCTGCCCCGGTGTTGTCGAACCGGTAGCTTTCCCGGCCATCATTAGGCTGTTCTTGCCGGCCTCCGCCACCCTGCTTGAGGTCGGACTTTTCTACGTCGAGATGCGAATCTTTGTAAGGAGCCGGATACTTACGGGCGTCGCGCAGGGCGCGGCGGTTGGCGGCCCGCTGCTTAACCTCAACAGTTTGGGCGAAGGCCGCACTGCTGCTTAGCGCCAGTGCCAGGAGTAAAATAAAAGCGCGCATCTAACCGGGAATACTAAAGGAGAAACAGAAAGAACGATATACCACAAGCTGCTCCGTAGGCAAAAATCTATCCAAACAGTGCCGCCACTCTAAAGCAGAACCAAGCAGCTGTGAGGCACTTAGAACGGCAGCACAATGCCCAAAAACTTGCGTTGCCCCACTTTGTGAGTGCGTCGGCGCCGCTCGTATTTAGGTTTTTTGAGCAAACCGTTTTTGTCGTAGCTGTTTTTCTGGGGTTTCACTTCCACTGGTTCCGCACTAGCAGCGCTACCATCGGCATTGGCGTCGTCGGAGCCTTTGGCCGCTTTCTTCACTTTAGGCTGCGGCGGGCCTTTGGGGCTGGGCAGCGCGTAGCGGTGGCAGCCGGCTTCTGTAAGCACTAGTAAGCCACTGATTAATAGAATAGATAGATTTTTTACTTTCATGATTTACTACGTATTGAGCCTATATAATGCGCTATAGTTGCCGGGCCTAATCTGGGCGGCTTAGCGGAACGCTCCACTAAGCCGCCAACCATTTCTTAGTAGTTCAGCAGCCTGTCCACGGCTTCGCGCAGGCGCTGCTGAGGCAGGAACTGCTTTTCGAGGGTGGGCGAAAATGGAATAGCGGTATCCAGGGAGCCCACGCGCTGAATGGGAGCATCGAGGTGCTCAAAGCAGTGTTCGGCAATCCAAGCCCCGATTTCGCCGCCTAGGCCGCCCGTGAGCGTGTCTTCATGCAGCAGCAGCACCCGGCCGTTCTTGTTCACGGTTTCGCGCACGGCTTCCTGGTCCCAGGGCAGCAGGGTGCGCAAATCCAAAATGTCGGCGTCGAGGTTCAGCTCGTCGGCCAAAGCCAAGGCCCAATGCACGCCCGCCCCGTAGGTGATAATGCTGATGGTTTCGCCCTGCCGCACCAGCGCCGCTTTGCCAATGGGCGTGGTGTAATATGCATCGGGCACTGGCGCCGACACGCTGCGGTACAGCAATTTATGCTCGAAGTACAGCACCGGGTTCGGGTCTTCGAAGGCGGCGCAGAGCAGGCCTTTGGCGTCGTGGGGGTTGCTGGGGTATACCACTTTCAGGCCAGGCGTATGCGTAAACCACGCCTCATTGCTTTGCGAGTGGAACGGGCCAGCGGCCGTGCCCGCGCCGGTAGGCATGCGCACCACTACGTCGGCGTTTTGGCCCCAGCGGTAGTGGCTTTTGGCGAGGTTGTTTACAATCTGGTTGAAGCCGCAGGTCACGAAATCAGCAAACTGCATTTCCACCATAGCCTTCTTCCCCTTGACACTCAGCCCTAGTCCAGCCCCGATAATAGCCGATTCGCAGAGCGGCGTGTTGCGCACCCGGCTTTTGCCAAACTGCGCTACAAAGCCCTCAGTAATTTTGAACACCCCGCCATAATCGGCAATATCCTGGCCCATGAGCACCAGTTCGGGGTAGCGCTCCATGCTTTGCCGCAATCCATCGGAAATAGCATCAACGTAACGCTTATCGGTGGTTGGTTGCTGGTTGTTGGGAGCTAGGTTCAGGGAAGTATCCGGCTCAAAGGCGCGATACATGTCGCCTACCTCCTCCTCTACCTGGGCCGTAGGCATGGGCACGGCGTCAACCACCTTCAAGCCTTCCTCGATTTCGCGCTTGATGGTTTCGCGGAAGCGCATGCGGGCTTCTTCGTCGAGAATGCCTTCGGCGAGCAGCCACTTCTCGTAGGTTTCCACCGGGTCGCGCTGGGCCCACTCCTCAAACAGCTCCTGCGGTACGTACTTGGTGCCGCTGGCTTCCTCGTGCCCGCGCATCCGAAACGTGAGGGCTTCCAGCAACACAGGGCGGGGGTTACGGCGCATGTCTTCGGCCAGCCGGGTTACGGTGTCGTACACTTCCAGCACGTTGTTGCCATCGATTTGCAGGGCCTCCATGCCGTAAGCGGGGCCTTTATCGATGAAGTAGTTGCAGCGGAACTGCTCCCGGCTGGGCGTGCTCAGGCCGTAGCCGTTGTTTTCAATGATGAAGATGACGGGTAGCTGCCACACGGCGGCTACATTTAGGGCCTCGTGGAAGTCGCCTTCACTGGCGCCTCCATCGCCGGAATACGTCACGGTTACTTTCTGACGGCGGTCCAGCAAATCGGCCAGGGCAATGCCATCGGCCACGGCCAGTTGGGGGCCGAGGTGCGAAATCATGCCCACAATGTGGTGTTCGTTGGTCCCAAAGTGGAAGCTTCGGTCGCGGCCCTTGGTGTAGCCGGTGGTTTTGCCTTGCCACTGCGCAAACAGCCGGTCGAGGGGCACGTTGCGGCCCGTGAACACGCCAAGGTTGCGGTGCAGTGGCAGGATGTACTCGTCGGGCTCTAGGGCCAGCGTGCTACCCACCGAAATGGCTTCCTGCCCAATGCCCGAAAACCACTTGCTTACCTTACCCTGCCGCAGCAGAATCAGCATTTTTTCCTCAATCAGACGCGGCTTCAGCAGGTGCTGATAGAGGTAAAGTAGCGTGTCGTTGGCGTAGTCTTTCCGGTCGAAATGCATGGGGCGGAGCGAATGGGCTAGGTATCGGGGCCAAAAGTAACGGATTGGACCGTAGGTGGGATAAATCATACCTTTTGTTCCGACGGGCAGCCGTGGTAGCTGAAATTATTCTATTCAAAGGTACTCCTCCTAACCACACTACTCGCTACGGAGCTGGCAACTTGCGCCGGTTTGGGTAGCTTAAGCGCTACCCTGGCAATAAGCGCCGCTACCTTCTTTGTAGCGCTTAGCAGCGTACATAGCAGATCCACATTGTAAATTTGTCGGCTTGTTATAGGCCCTGCCTGAGCTGGTGCACAGACCACTTACCAACTTATCTGCTAGCTTACTGCTGAGCTAGGCCCTCTTACTCACCCTTGCAAGCTTTAGCGTAGCGCCCATGGATTTTAGTACCCTTTCGCTACCCCAAATCCTGATGCGCCTGACTCTGGTGCCCATCCTGCTGGCTGGGCTACTTGGCTTAGTACGGTTCCGCTACTTACCGCCGGCCTTGCGCTACCTCACGGGTCTTATGTGGTTTGTGCTGCCACTAAATACGCTCGGAATGGTGCTGATGATGCAAAGGCACAACAATCTGTTTATTATGCCCATTTATACAGTTGGCGAGCTAGCCCTGCTGGCTTTGGTGTACCGCCATGGGCTGCAATCAAGTTCGTTCAACCGGCTGGTACCGTGGCTGGCAGGTGGTTTTGCGGCATACGTGTTGTTTGATAGCCTACAACTCAACCGGCTCACTATATTCCGGCCAGGGCAGCAAGTAGTGCAGTGCGTGCTAGTGCTGTTCTTCGCGTTGCTGTATTTCCGCAAGCTGCTGCGCGAACTCCGCGCCGTTCCGCTCCAGCAAGATCCCATGTTCTGGGTGTCAGCGGGCTTGCTGTTGTACTTTTTGGGCTACTTACAGATTGCCTTATTTGGCGAATACCTCATGCGCTACTCCCAGGAGTTCAACCAGTTGGTTTGGGGAATTCACTCCGTCTTGTTTATTGCCCTGTACGGTTGCTACTCTCTGGCGCTATGTCTGCCCCATCGGAGGTAACGTTTAGTTACTTGTTTCTGCTGGGTGTTGCCTTTATGATACTGGCAGCCGGGGCGCTGATTGTGTTTTTTGTTTTCCATCGGCAGCGCCTGTTGCAGCAGCAGCAGCAACTGCGCGCCACTGAGGCCCGGCACCAGCAGCAGATGCTCACTGCTTTAATTGAAGCTCAGGAAACCGAGCGCAAACGCATTGGGCAGGACCTGCACGACAGCATCGGCTCCACCGTCTCGACGGCCAAGCTGCTGGTTAGCCGCCTGCGCGACGTGCCCGCCCCGCCTAATGCGCATGAGTTGCTGCCACTGGTAGAAGAACTGCTGGTGAGTGCCGTGTACGATGTGCGCAGCATCTCGCGTGATTTGTACCCTATTTTGCTTAGCCGCTTCGGGTTGGCAGAAGCGCTCCGCAATTTGGTGTTGGTCTCCAACGAATCCGGCAGAATGCCGGTAACGCTGGAGGTGCACTACCCGAAGCCATCGGCACTACCGCAGGAGCTGGCTTTATACCGCATCTGCCAGGAGCTGATTGCCAACAGCCTTCGGCATGCTCAGGGTGCAACCCAGCTGTCGGTTAGTCTGCAACAAACCAATGTGCAGCTCACCCTATTGGTGAAAGATAACGGCTGTGGCTTTACGCCCGACGTCAATCCGGGTATGGGTTTGCGCAGCATTGCACTCCGGGTGCAAATGCTACAAGCACAGCTTCATCAGCATTCCGCGCTTGGGCAAGGCACCCGTACCGAGGTGACATTACCTCTCTCAGTAGATAAATAGCCCTAGTAATTCCAACATATTTCTAATGCCTATGTGGAAATAGAAGACGTACGGCATCTACCTTAGCAGTTGCCACTTATCCTCTTATTTATGATTCGAATTCTACCTACCAGTCTCTTATTATTAACTGCTGCTACGGTTACTCATGCGCAAACATCAACATTAGTTGACTCGCTAACTACTCGTGGTTCAGCACTTGTAGTTCCTGCTTCAGATAGTTTGCCGGACCATTTGGGTAAGAATCGCCGCCGTATATACTGCAACCCTGAAATAATCACAACTTCATTTGTTTGGCCCACCTTCACCACCATCCAGCCGGTACTTAGCCGCATAGCTGGAGTGCAGGTAACGCCGTATTCGGGGGCGCCGGGGGCATGGAACACGGTACGTATCCGGGGGGTGGCCAACGTGACGGACAGCAGCCAGCCGCTGTACGTGGTGGATGGGGTGCCGGTGTATAACTACGATGCCACGCCCGAAAGCTGGAACGGCAATGCCTATTTCCCCAACGATGGGCAATTCAATGCCAGTCTGGCCACGCCGTTTTCGCCCGCGCCCAACCCGCTACTGGATATGCCGCTGGAAAACATTGCCTCCATTGAAGTGGTGAAGGGCGCGGCGGCTACGGCGCAATACGGCGGCCAGGGCACCAACGGCATCATCCGCATCAGTACCCGGCGCGGGGCCGATGGCAACGCCCCGGCGCAGCCGCTGCGGGTACGCTACGCGGGCTGGGCCGGGGTGCAGCAGGTGCGTCAGCGCTACAACCTGCTGAACGCCCGCCAGTACGCCGACCTGATCAACGTGGCCGCCGCCAACAACAGTTATCCGGCCCCTCCTTACTCCGCTACCGATTTGGCCAACCTGGGGGAGGAAGACTGGCAGGACAAGGCCCTGCGGGTGGCCAGCATGCAGAGCCACAACCTCAGCGTGGATGGCCTCACTGCTCACCACACCCGCTACTACGTGGCGGCCGACTACCTACGCCAATCGGGAGTGTTGCTAAAATCTGACCTGAGCCGCTACAGTGTGCGCACTAATTTGGAGCAGCAATTCGGGAGCAAGCTCACGGTGGGGTTGCGGGTGTCGGGCAGCCAGAGCAATCAGCACCAGCCCGGCTACGAGCCCGACGCGGGGCCGTTGCTGCGGCAGGTATTGGTGGCGCCGCCGGCCGTACCGGCCCGCAACGCCGATGGCATTACCTTCCCGGTTGATCCGCTACGGGAAGCCAACGTAGCCGGCCGCACCCCCCGCACCCGCCGCCTGCTCGCGCAGCTGCACGCCACCTATCAGCTAACCCCCGCCCTTACACTCCGCGCCTTTAGCGGCTATGAGCGCGCGGCCACCGACGACCTGTACCGCTCCGACTACACGACTACCTTTAACGGCACTAGGCCCCCCAGCACCCGGCGCTACCAGCAAACCGACTCAGCAACGGTGGACGTGAAAAACTGGGTGGCAGGGGCCGAGCTGCGCTACCAGCGCACGGTGGCCGAGCGCCACGCCTTCACGGCCAGCTTCACGTATTGGCGGCAGCAGTACGCCCTAGAGCAGCGGCGCACCACGGAGGAACGAGTCACGGACCCTAATATCGACCCGCGCTTCAACGTTGGTAGCAGCCTTAGTACCAGCTACTACTGGAAGCAGATAGAGTCGGTACCGATTCAGAGCCCCGTGGCGGCGCTTACCTACGTATACGGCGGGCGCTACGAGCTGCAAGCCTCCCTCCGCTCCGACTTCACCCTGAAAAAGGAGGCCCTGAAAAGCCAGTATTTCTGGTTTCCGGGGGCGGCCGTGCGCTGGCATCTGCACCAGGAGGCGTTTCTGCGGGACGTGCCGGGGCTGAGCGCCCTCACGGTGCAGGCCGGTCTGGGCTACACCAACAGCTCGCTCTTCAACCCGTACCTGAAGCGGCCCTACGTCTACATCTTCGATCCGACGAACATGGCCAACATCCAGCGCAAGGACCTGGCCCCCGACCGCACCATCCACCTTGATGCGGGGGTGCACCTGGGCTTGTTCCGCGGCCAACTGACGCTGGACGCCACGGTGTATGAGCGGCGCACCACCCACGCACAGGCCGCCGTGCGAACCGGGGGCAGCAGCGCGTTTGTGCCCCCCCTCGATGTGGACCTGCGCAACAGAGGCCTGGAGCTGGCGCTAAGCAGCACTTGGCTAGCCGGGCCGCTCCGGGGCAGCAGCACGCTGGCAGCGGCCACCAACCGCAACCAGCTGACCGCCCTGCGCACCCTCGATGGAAAGGGCTACACCCACCCCACCCTAGAAGCCGGCCAGCCCATCGACCGGCTGTGGGTGGCCGGGCAAGACGGCACCTACCCCGCCGGCGACCCGCAAGCCGGCTCGGCGCGCCTATCGGCCCGCAGCCCGCAGGGTAACGGCCTGCCTCGCTACACTCTCACTATCAGCCAACAGCTTGAGTGGAAAAAGTGGAGCCTGACTGCCCAGCTCGATGGTCTATTCGGCTACCAGCTACTCAACCCCACGCTCGTCAGCCTCGATGCGCCCCTCGGCATCAACAACGCCTCCACCCGCGCCCTCACTTACTGGACGCCCACCAACCAGAACACGCCCGTCCCACGGCCCGGCCGCACGGCTTCTTCAGCTTACTACACTGCTACCAGCCAGAATCTGGCCAGTGGCAACCACCTACGGCTCTCGCAGCTGCAAGTCAGCTACGAAATGTTGAGCACTAGCACTGGCTCGCGCAAGGCCAGCGTGTGGGTGGGCGGCCAAAACCTGCTGGTAACCGGCAAGTACCGCGGCTACGACCCCAACGTGAGCAGCGGCGGCGCAGCCCCTATGTATGCCGGCCGCGACGCCAGCGTGTATCCTGTAGCGCGGGTATGGCAGGTGGGTGTGCGGGGGCAGTTCTAGCGAAGCCACTGCATCATTTTTTGTCGTTGGAATACTCCAACAGGTCATTCACCGCCGAGTTTAGATGATTGGCCCGGATGCCCTTGCTGAACCCATATTTATTGATGAGCTTCGGGGTAGCTTTGTGGTGGCTTCTGCTGTCACTCCTTTCTTTTGTGAGCTTACCTCATGTGGCTTCTTTCCTTTACTACCACGCTTTACGGCGCAACTAAACAAGTGTGCTATTGCTTGTGCGGCTGCTTCTGGCCTGACCGACAACCTCGCTCATTGCGGGCCCTTGTAGTGCGTGGGCTAGTGCAATCACCAATGTCCTTTGCTGCCGATGAACCTGCTGGCTGGCGGGAGCTTCGGTCTGAAGCTTTGCTCTAGGTAGGCGCCACTTCTTTTAGCCTACTCCTACTGTAGAATTCGCCCAAACCTGGGTTTCGTACCTCCCGCTCTGCCTAGTACCCCCACTCCAAATTCCCCCGATTACCCGAATGCCTTACCCAGTGAAAAAGCGCTTGGTGCTTTTACTCTTGATTTCGTTTGTTGTTCTGGATTTAGGTTACACGTTCCTACAGGCGTACCAACTCCCGCTCGAAGGCGACCTGCCCGCCATTGTATTGCCTCACGCAACCTGCCAACAGGTTCTGCAAGATCCGTTCGGGTGGGCCGTCCTCACGCGCAACGAGGTGTACGTGGCCCCCAACCGCTTCTTCGCCCACGCGGCCATGGTCACTTACTTCAAGTCCGTGCCCTTTGCCTTGCAGCGCCTGGTCAGCCCCATCAGCAGCGTTTATGCTGCCTGCGCCCTCTTCGCCGTGGCCGTGCAAGCGTTGTTGCTCTACGTGCTGGGCGTGTACATCAGCGGCACCTACAGCCTACGGGCTGTCCGGCTTTGGCTGGCGGCTGCGCTGCTGGCTCCATTGTTTCAGCTTGCTGGTTACAACGACCAGATGGGTATTGTCGACCACTCCATCACCTATACCTTCTTCTACGCTTTCCCCATGGCGCTGCTGCTCTTGCTGCTGCTGCCGTTTTATCGGGCCGCGTACCAGGGCCAACCGCTGCGGCTGAACTGGCCGCGCCGCCTAGCCTTGATAGGACTGATGGTGGTGCTGGCCTTCAACGGGGCCATCATCACCGGCGTGGTGGCCGTCCTTTTCTTTGGCATCGTTATGCACTGGCTCATGCAGCACAAGCAGAAAGGAAACTATTTCCGCGCTGCACACTGGCTAACCCGATTACGCCAGACGCCTCGGCAGCCGGTTGTTTTGCTGGGCCTGTTTACGCTACTCTGCCTTTACTCGCTTTTTATTGGCATCAACGAGAAAGAAAGCCATATTCCTTCGCCTCCACTCTGGGAACGGTACCTACGCATTCCGCTAGGTATTTTCTGGCAGTTTCGGAAATTAGGGCTGCCCCTGCTACTGCTCGCTTGTTTGGCCAACGTGCAGTTTATCCGGCGGCTTCTGCCCGCTACGGCTACCACCGAGCGACTAGTGCGGATTCTGAAATGGGTGGGGCTGTTTGCCTTGGTATACGTGCTGCTGCTACCCTTGGGCGGCTACCGGGAGTATCGTCCGCTTATTGTGCGCCGCGACTCGGACATGCCAATTGTTCTGTGCTTGATGTTTTTTTATGGCCTATCTACGTGTTTCTTGCTCACGTACTTGCATGGCCGCAGCCGCCGCTGGTACACCCTAGGAGTACTACTGTTTTCCGCTATTTTCTTGAACGCCAACAAACCCTGGCTGAAAGAAAATAACACCTGTGAGCGGCAAAGTTTGGTTCAACTAGCACAGGCCCGCGAGTCGGTGGTGCCGCTTTGCAGTGAGTGCAACGTGGTGGACTGGGGCAGAACGGAGACACCCGAAAACTCGGAAACTGCGGCGCAAATGCTGCATTACTGGAACATCACGCCCGAAAAAAAACTTTACTTTACGAAGTGTGTACCACATCCAACTTCAGTTTTGCCTACTGCCTCGACTAGCTGGCTGAATAAGTCTGTGCGGCGAAACAGTCTTCAGTAGCGGGCACTCTAGGAACAACATTCTCGCCTTAGTAGGTTGAATAACTGCCTGCAAAAGCCAACTTTGTAGGTAGCTTAGCTTACCTGATGAAGAAGAATTTCTTGTTTCCGCTGCTGGTTTTGTTTGTGCTCTTCGACTTGGGCTACACGTTCCTGCAGGCATACCAACTCCCGCTCGAAGGCGACTTACCTTCCATTGTATTGCCCGATGCCGAGTGCCAACAGGTTCTGCAAGATCCGTTTGGGTGGGCCGTGCTCACGCGCAACGAGGTGTACGTGGCCCCCAACCGCTTCTTCGCCCACGCGGCCATGGTCACTTACTTCAAGTCCGTGCCCTTTGCCTTGCAGCGCCTGGTCAGCCCCATCAGCAGCGTTTATGCCGCCTGCGCCCTCTTCGCCGTGGCCGTGCAAGCGTTGTTGCTCTACGTGTTAAGTGTTTATATAACAAGAAATTATCATCTCAATAAACTAAACAATTGGCTGGTTATGGCGCTGCTGGCCCCGTTATTTCAAATAGCGGGCTACAACGACCAGATGGGCATTATCGACCACTCTATCACCTATACCTTCTTCTACGCCTTCCCAATGACCTTGCTGTTGCTCTTGCTGCTGCCGTTTTTCCTGGCTGCGGTAAAGGGGCAACCGCTACGCCTGAGCTGGCCGAGTCGTCTGGCCTTGGTGGGACTGATGGTGGTACTGGCCTTCAACGGGGCCATCATCACCGGCGTAGTGGCCGTCCTTTTTTTTGGCATTGGGCTGCATTGGGTACTTCGCCAATGGCAGGTGAGCGGTGGTTTCAACCCAGTTCAGTGGGTACAACGGATTCCTGTACTGCCTGCTACTTTACTGGGCATATTTACACTGCTGTGCCTTTATTCGCTCTTCATTGGCCTCAATGAGAAGGAGAGCGTTGGTCATGTTCTGCCCCTGTTGGAGCGGTACACTCGTATTCCGTCGGGGTTGTTTTGGCAGTTTCGGAAGTTAGGGCTGCCGCTACTGGTCGTTGCCATTGGCGTTAACACGTATTTTATCAGCCGTAAGCTGCCTGCTACACCAGAAGGCCAGCGCATTCTGCTGATTCTGAAATGGCTAACTCTGTTTTCCCTGATTTATTTGTTGCTGCTGCCGCTGGGAGGCTACCGGGAGTATCGTCCTCTCATCGTTCGCCGCGACTCTATTATGCCACTTATCCTGGGGGCTATTGCGTTCTACGGGCTTTCCACTTATTTCCTGATCTATCACCTGCCTGCCCAAATTCGTCGGTGGTATATAGTAGGTGTTGTGCTGTTTGCAGCCATCTATATCAATGCCGACAGTTTTAAACTTCCTCAAGTGGCCAGTAACGTGTGTGAACGGCAAGGGCTGGAGCGGCTGGCCGAAGCTACTGAGCCAGTAGTGCGGGTAAGTGCCGAGTGCGCAGTAATGGCGTGGTGGAAAATAAACTCCCCCGAGTACTCGGAAACCAGCGCACAGCTCTTGGAGTATTGGGGCATTACCAAAGGCAAGAAGTTGTATTATCACCAAGGCTGGTAACTCCAACTTCTAGCCCAATCGAACCTGACGCCTTTATCGGTGGTTTGCTGATTACGCTCTTACTTTCGCCTTATGATTCATTTCAAAGAATTTACGCTGGCCAATGGTCTGCGCTGCATCGTACACGAAGACCACACCACCCCAATGGCTGTGCTGGATGTTCTTTACGACGTAGGCTCGCGCGACGAGGATGCTTCACACACTGGCTTTGCGCATTTATTTGAGCACCTGATGTTTTCGGGCTCCATCAACATTCCCAGCTACGATGAGCCCTTGCAGCGCGTTGGCGGCGAAAACAACGCCTTCACCTCCCCCGACGTTACCAACTACTACCTTACCGTATCGGCGGCCAACCTGGAAACCGGCTTCTGGCTGGAATCTGACCGGATGCTGAACCTAGCTTTCTCCGAGAACGGCCTGGAAGTTCAGCGCAAAGTGGTGGTTGAAGAATTCAAGCAGAATTACCTTAACCAGCCATACGGCGACGTATGGCTGAAGCTGCGCCCAGTAGCTTACCAGCACCACCCATACCGCTGGGCTACCATCGGCAAGGAAATCAGCCACATCGAAAACGCGGTGATGGACGATGTACGGGCCTTCTTCAAAAAGCATTATGCACCGCAGAACGCCATTCTGGTGGTGGCCGGAGCCGTAACCGAAGCCGAAGCCCGCCGCTTGGCCGAGAAATGGTTTGGCCCAATTCCGGGCGGCCCTCGCTACGAGCGGCAATTGCCCGTGGAGCCCCGGCAGACTGAGCCGCGCTTCTTAGAAATAACCGCTGACGTACCGCTGAATGCGCTGTACAAAGTGTACCACATGCCCGGCCGCACCGCCGATGGCTACTACGCCGCCGACCTGTTGGGCGACTTGTTGGGCCGTGGCAAATCCAGCCGGTTGTATCAGCAGCTTGTAAAAGACCAGCAGTTGTTCAACTCTATATCGGCCACTGCCACGGGCTCTTTGGAGCCGGGCCTGCTGGTGATAAGCGGCAAACTTAATGCCGGCGTAACCCTAGAAGCCGCCGATGCCGCCGTGGAAAAGTTGGTAGCGGCCTTGCACCACGAGCCTGTTGCGGCCGAAGAGCTGGAAAAAGTAAAGAATCAGGCCGAAGCTAGTATTGTGTTCAGCGAGATTGAGTTGCTGAACCGGGCCATGAACCTGGCGTACAGCAAGCTCATGGGCAATGCCAACTTGGTAAACGAAGAAGGCGCCAAGTTGCAAGCCGTAACGCCCTCCGATGTGCAAGCCGCAGCCCGCGAGATTTTGCGCCCTGATAATTGCACAACGCTTTATTACCGGGCCCAAGCTCTTGCAGCCACCCTAGCAGTAGTAGAGGAGACTGTAGCTGCCATTGAATAGTTGAGTCCCGTGCTGACACAGCATCTTATTTAATCATTAACCACAAAGAAGGCCAGCCCGATGGATCGGGCTGGCCTTCTTATTTGTGGCAAGGTTATACACTAGCTCACTGGCTTGTGGCTACGGTGGAGTTTACCAGCCGCTGCCGCCGGATCCCCAGCCATCATCTTTTTTCTTGGTTGGAGCTGCGGCTTTCTTAGCCGGAGCAGCTGCTTTCTTGGTAGCCGCTGCTGCACCACCCGATGCCTTAGTAGCTGATGCCGATGCTGCTACGGGCGCAGCAGGGGCTGGCGTTTCTACAATCGGGGCGGGTTCTGGCTCGGGAGCCGGGGCCGGCGTTACCACTGGATCGGGGCGACGAGTACTGCGGCGTATATAAGGCGCAATGGGGCGGCCACGGTAGTCGGTAGTTACGCGGTGCGAAGGTGCGGCTGTGAAGCCAGGTGCTACCACCGAACCACCCGGCTGCATTTCAGTTGGCGCGGCGCTGGCGGCAGCAGCGCCACCAAAACCACCTTTACCGGAGGTCATTTCGTTTTCCACAGCGGGAGCTGCTGGAGCAGCGGGAGCTTCTTCGACGGCCGCAGCTGGAGCAGCAGTTGCTTTCTTGGTGGTTGCCGCTTTTTTAGCTGGCTCTGGAGCGCCCCATCCATCGGAGGAGCCCCACCCATCCGACGATTTCTTTTTGGTTTGGGCCTGGGCTGGTGCTGCCAGCATTGCAACAGCGGCCAGCAACAACGGTAGAACGAGACGCTTCATAGGAGTAAGTCGTTGAATATAATTGTGCAAGTTACAGACCTTCATACAGCTAAGAAAGCCCGGTAGCACATTCTCTCCAAACACCTTGGCAAAAGAGAAGTTCCCCTTCTTAAAAGACAGAAGCAGTAATTTTTCTGGCACTTACAGCCCATATACAACGCTCGGTTTGCGGTCTTAGTATTGCAACTGGTAGCGCTAAACAGCGAAGAGCGGCTCCATCCTTACCGGACAGAGGCTGCTCTTCGCTTTGCTATGGCACAAAGCCATATAATCTTTTACACTCTTATTTGACCAGTGAATTCACTTACCGCTTCTTTCTTTTAGTAGCAGCCGGCACTGTTTTGGTGGGCGTGGTTTTCTCCGATGACATAGAGGTGGCGCTAGTAGCCGCAACTTTGGGAGCCTTCTTTTTTAGCGGCCGACCCATGTAATCGGTAGTAGGCGGGCTGGGCATGTTCAGGCGCAGGCCCGGCGCCAGCTTCATATCGTCTTCGTTGCGCCGCCCCGAACGGTCGTAGCGGGCGTAGGCGCCCGAACGAGCCCTGGCTTTGGCATTGCTGGTCCGGTGGTAGCCGTTAGCTGCTTTCTTAGTGCCTGATGGGCGGGTTACTTTTTGCGCCTGGGCTTCCGCAACGCAGAAAACACTCAATAGAGCAAGCAGCAAACCTGAAAGGGAAAAGAGGCGCATGGACATGTTGGTTAAGTGAAAACGATCATGGAATTTCACTTACGCAAATCCCCTTTCCTTGGTCGTTCTTACCAGCTCGTTGAGCTATTGGCAGCCACAGAATTAGCCTTGCTTGTTTTGGCAGCTACAGTAGATGTAGTTTTTTTCTTGAGCGGCCGGCCCCAATAATCAGTGCTTGGCTTGCGGTATGGCGACGAACTCATGCCTGGCGCCGCCATTACGCCAGAAGAACGCATCATGGGGTCAGTGCTTTCCTCATCAGTGTAAGCAGCTTCGCGAGCGGCAGCAACGGTGGTCAAGTTTTTCGATTTCTTCTTGAGCGGCCGGCCCCAGTAGTCGGTAGTAGGCTTGCCGTGCAAGCTTAAAGGCTGGCCAGGAGCAGTGCTCCAACCCATGTTGTATTGGGGAGTTTCTTCGGTAGCAGCGGGCATATCGGCCCAAGAGTCAGTAGCAACGGAAGCTTGGGTTTGAGCGAAAGAAGTGCTGAAGGAGGCAGCCACCAGGAAAGCAGAGAGCAGGAGAGTTTTCATAACAAGAGAAGGCAGAAGAAGGAAAGAAAATCTAATACAAGACCTTGATTAACAGCAACTCAACTGAACGGGTGGCGCCCCGCGTTCCGGCTGCAAGCCGCTGCTGATAGGTGCTTTTGCAGCAACCGTACCAACTTTTCATTTTCCAGGAACCAACTGCGTAATTTTAATTTAGTCGCTACGCACTGAGTGAATTGATAGTATCCGGCAAACACCTAAAACCAGCAGTCAGCCGCTTATCTTTGCCTTACTATGCAGGAGAATATCTCGCGGCTACGCGCCGAAATCGAAGCCTACGACCTGAGCACGCCCGAACTGCTCGACCAGTTTCGTATTGCCTATACTGGCCGCAAAGGCCAACTAGCCGATCTTTTCGAGCAGCTGAAAACCGTGCCGCAGGAACAGCGCCGTGCTGTGGGGCAGGAGCTAAACCAACTGAAACAGCAGGCCCTAGCCCGGTTCGAGGAGCGCCAGCAGGAACTAGAAGCCGCTACCCGCAACGCTCCCGCCGACCCCACTTTCGATTACACGCTGCCTGCCGTTCCCAATCAGTTGGGTACCCGCCACCCCCTGAATCTGGTGCGCGAGGAAATCGTGCGCATCTTGTCGCGCATCGGCTTCAACGTGGCCGAGGGACCCGAAATTGAGGACGACTGGCACAACTTCACGGCCCTCAACTTCCCCGAGAACCACCCGGCGCGCGACATGCAGGATACGTTTTTCGTGCATCGCACGCCCGGTGAGCCGGAATGGCTGCTGCGCACGCACACCAGCCCGGTGCAGGTGCGCGTAATGCAAAGCCAGAAGCCACCCATCCGCAGCATTATGCCCGGCCGCGTATACCGCAACGAAGCCATTTCGGCCCGCGCGCACATGATGTTCCATCAGGTGGAAGCGCTGTTCGTGGACGAAAACGTGAGTTTCGCCGACCTCAAACAAACGGTGTACTACTTCGTGCAGGAGCTATTCGGTTCTGATGTGCAGGTGCGATTCCGGCCGTCGTTCTTTCCCTTCACCGAACCCAGCGCCGAAATCGATATCACCTGCTTAATCTGCAAAGGCAAGGGCTGCAATATCTGCAAATACACCGGCTGGGTTGAAATCGGGGGTTGCGGCATGGTTGATCCGGCCGTACTCGAACAATCTGGTATTGACCCGGAGCGTTATTCGGGCTACGCCTGGGGCATGGGCATCGAGCGAATTACAATGCTCAAGTACCAGATCAAGGATTTGCGCCTGTTCACGGAAAACGACCTGCGATTCTTACGGCAGTTCGAGGCCGTGCAATAGTAAAGCGGCAGAGAATGCCCTTTTCGTTGCCTCTACAAACTTATTCAATTGAGATGCACAACAAATCAGTAGCCACTATCCTACCAGTACGCGGTACGTTCCGTAAGCGGCGCGTACTGGCGGTAGTGTGTTTGAGTGGGCTGCTGACAGCCTGTGGCTCCGATTCCAACAATGTGGAGCCACAGATACCTTACGTTAGCTTCTCTGAAAGCATTAACCTCACCAATCAGCAGTACGTGGCACTCCGCACCGACAATGGCGCAGCTTACGTTACGGGCGGCTTGCGGGGCCTAATAGTGGTTCGACAGAGTACTAACACGTATGTAGCCTTTGATCGGAACTGCTCGTTCCGCGTCAATGATACCTGCGCCCGCGTTAGAATCGACCCGTCGCGGCTGTTTCTGAAAGATGCTTGTTGCAACTCCCAGTTCGATTTGCAGGGGCGCCCACAGAGTGGCCCGGCTAGTCGTTCGTTGCGGCAATACACTACTACGCTTTCCGGGAACATCCTGAATATCACCAACTAGTCATTTTTTCTTGATTTTTTTAGGGCGAATGTTTGCACAGACTGGCCCCATGCACTAATATTGCACCCGCAACGACAGATAAACGTCGCCATAACCGCTTCCTTAGCTCAGCCGGTTAGAGCATCTGACTGTTAATCAGAGGGTCCCTGGTTCGAGCCCAGGAGGGAGCGCCAAAAACGAAAATGCCCGCCGGTAACCGGCGGGCATTTTCGTTTTTAACTCAGCCGATACGGCGCTTCGTTTTTTTGTTCTCGTCGGCCCTTAACGCCTTGACGGGTAGCCCTGGCTGACAGAGGCTACCCGTTACATTTAGCATTGCTACTCTTTCACTATGGTGGTGGAGCCCCGTTGCTGCCCGTTGCCGAACAGCAGCAGATAATTGCCGGAAGCCAGTCCGCTTAGGTGGAGGACGGTTTGCTGCGTACCGGCCACGCTAGCCACCGTGGCTATCTTTTTGCCATCGAAGCTATAAACCTCCACCTGGGCGCCAGCCGTAGCCACCGGGTGCACCAGCGTAAACTGGTCGTGGGCGGGGTTAGGATACACCGTCAGCCCTAATGCATCGGCCGGCTTCTTGGTGGACAGCGGCGTGGCGACGATGCCATTCAGGTAGTTTTCCAGCATGGTGTAGCCGTTAGCCCCCACCGTGTTGCGGTCCGTAGCCAGGTTGGGGCTCAGGCCCATGGACGTTTCCCAAGCGTCAGGCATGCCGTCTTGGTCGGTATCGAGGGGGGCAGCACCGCCCACATAGGCCGGCCAGCCGCCCACGTCCGCCTGCGAGTCGATGATGCCTTGGTTGAGGCCGTAGGTGGTGCTACCCTGGGGGCTGCTGCCGGTGGCCGTGCCGGTACTGGTTTCGTTTACTATGCGCGCATCTACCACGTCGCGGCGCGGGAGGGTGGCACCGGCCTGGGCCAGCACGCTGGTGTAGGCCGCCTGCGCGGTTTGGGTGGTAACCGGGGCCAGGCTGGGAGTGGGCGCCGCCTGCTTGAACTGCAACAGCGTGCTGGCCGGGTAATACCGGATTTTAATTCCTCCGCTCCAGTTGTCGGCCGTTATGGTGGGGTAGCCGTCCACGTAGTTGCCATCGGCGTACACTTTGCCCGTGGGCTTGTTGGGCGTGGCGGCATTGTAGGCCTCCGTAATGTCGAAGATATTGGTGGCGCGGGAGGCCGGCGTGGCCGGACCAGCTTTGTAGTAGTTGTTTACCAGATTCAGTTGGGCCGAGCCGCCGTTGATTTCCACTTCGTTGCCGTAGGCCGCATTGTTATTGCCCCAGTTGTAGATAACGTTGTTGCGGTAGTCCACTACCGCAACAGTGTCGTGGGCGCGAGCACCGTTGAAGCGGATAGTACGGCTGTGATGGTGCGCAATCAGGTTGTGGTGGTACGAGGAATACTGTCCGCCCCACACGCCCGCGTAGCCGTGGTCGCCTTTGCCATTGAATGATGAATTGAGACTTTCGCTTATCAGGCACCACTGCACCGTGGAGTTGTTGTTGTCGTAGAAGGTGGCGGCTTCTTCAATTGCCCAGCTCATCGAGCAGTGGTCGACAATGAAGTTCTTGCAGTTCTCCATGTTCATCCCATACACCGCCGGGCTGTTGGAGCCTTTTATATCGCCGGGGCGGGTACGGATGTAGCGCACAATGATGTTGTTGCCGAACAGCTTGAACGTGCTCCTTTTCAGGCAGATTCCGTCCCCAGGAGCCGTTTGGCCAGCAATGGTCAGGTTGGAGCGGGTGGGGCGCAACGGCGTGTTCAACTCGATGATGCCGCCCACCCGGAACACGATGGTAATCGGCTGCCCCGGATACTGGTTGAAGGCGTCGCGGAAGCTGCCCGCCCCCGAGTCATTCAGGTTGGTGACTTCAACTACCTGCCCGCCGCGGCCCCCCGTAGCAAAGCGGCCGTAGCCCTCGGCCCCTGGAAAAGCCACGAGTTGCTGCGCCTGCAAAGCACCAGAGACGTTAGCGGCTAAAAGCATGACCCCAACGGCCAGCGGCAACCGCGTCGAAAGAGAGTGTAGAGTAATCATATGGGAATTGAATTGGTGGATGATACGGTGGTAGCACTAGGTGGCCCGCCTAACCAGGAGGTATAACCTGCCCCTGCCCATAAAAAAGCAGTACCGGAACGGGGCTGCGCGCAAGCTGTTTACTGCCTTACTATATGCGTAGTGAGTCGCTGCTCGCCGTTGCGGAAAACCAGTAAGTAGCTGCCCGTAGCCAGGCGCGATACATCGAGGCTGGTTTGGGTAATTCCGGCTTTGCAGGCCAACTGTGCCACCTGCTGGCCCGTGAGGGAATACACTGCCACGCTGGCTTCGGCTGTGGCAGCCGGGTGCAGCAGCAGCATAGCGCTGGCGCCAGGATTGGGGTACACCCCCAGCTGCACGTCGGTGGCGGGGCGGGATGTGCTCATTACGGTAAGAGCTTCGCCTTTCACTACCACGTTTCGCAGGGTGGCAAAGCGGGTAGTAGTGGTGGTGGAGCCGCAGCTATAATACAGCCGGAAAGTCAGCCGCTGGCCGGGCTGCAAGGTTACGCCAGTAGGCCCGGCAAATGCCAACCGGTAAGTGCTTTGAGAGCCCAGCAGAATAGGCGTAGCAAAAGCGCCGTTGGCCGTGCTCAGCAGGGTACCGGCAGGCCCAACGCCCCCACTCACGTTGGTGGAGTCGGCGGTAGTAAACCCGGTTTTCGACCACACCACTGCCAGCTTGGTACCGCTGGTTGAGCCGGTTACGTAGGTGGTCAGCAGCAGCGAATCGAGGCGCAGACTGCGGCCGGCCACTCCGGCTACCGTGAACTGCTCGTAGTAGGCACGGTTCAGGTTAGAGCCGTTGCCGCCCACCGCCGCCGTCCAGCCGCCCTCGGCCGAAGGAGAGAAGGCCTGCCCGTAGCGCGCCGAGTACGGCGGGATGCTGGCCGTAGCCGAACCATTGGATACCACAAACTTGCGAAATGTAGGGGTGGTAGCCTGCACGGCTGAGGCGCGCACAGCAATACTGTCTTGGTTGTTGCGCGTCATGGGCCACCACTGCAAGGGTGCTGATTGGGGCAGCGCGGCCGCCTGCGTAGTGCCCATTAGCGGCAGCGTAACGGTAGCCGCTCCGGTGCTGGCCAAGGTAAGGTTGCCGCTGAAGGCACCTACGGTGGCCGCGTTCAGCCGCACGCTAACTATGGTATTGGCCACTGTGCCCGTGCTGCTGGGAGCAAGCGTGAGCGGAGAAGTGCTGGTGTTCCAGGTGGTGCCTCCGTTGGCTGATACCTGGAAGTTAGCAGGCGGCGTAACTACCAGTGCCGTGGTCAGGTTCTCGCCGGCCACCAGGAGGCTTTGCGCCGCCGACGGCTGGCCACCGCCTTGCAGGAAGCTTTGGAGAGTGCCCGCAGTGGTAATAGTGGGCGTACTGGAAACTTGCAGCGTATCGGTGACGTGCGTGGCGAGTCCGGTTTTGCTGGCCTGCACGTAGTAATAGTACGATACACCAGGCGCCGGAGTAGGGTCGGTGGTAGCAAAGTTGACGTCGGTAGCTACCGTTGAGGTGGTAGTATACACGGGCGTGTAGGTGCCCCTGCGTGTGCTGCTGCGTAGCACCTGGTACTGCACCCCGGCAATGGGCCAGCTCAGGTTCCAGGTGAAGCTCGAAGGCGTGGTACTCGTCCCTTTCACGGCCTGGAAATTGGACACGGCAATTTCAGAGGGCATACTGGTGCAGAAGCCGGCCAGCAGGGCGCAAGGGTTCCAGGTGCCTAGCACGGCGGCGCGGGTGTATTGGGCGGTATCGGTGTCGGCCAGCTGAATAGACCATGGAATACGCTGGCTGATGTCTACCAGGGAGCCATTGAACTCCCGGCTTTTGTATTCGGCGTAGGTAATTACGCTCGTTACAGTGCCGGCGTCCCACAGCTGCCAGCCCACCGGTTTTATAGTCGAGCCCATGATGGTGTTCAGCCACACTACCTTGGTATGCGAGCGGTCCGTGGGCGTCGAGCCGGAGTCGTTCTGCCAGGGGCGGCCGAGCGTGTAGGTAGTGGTGCCCCGGTTGTTGAGGATGGTGCACTTTCGGAACACAAAGCCGTATGGCTGACCTGCCTGCGTATTGGCCGCCGTGATGTAGCCGCCCGTACCGCCGTTCAGGCGCGTTTTGGGGTAAATCATGCAACCCTCAAACACGCCCCGGGCGCTGCCGAAAATAAAATCGACTACGCCATCAATGTAGCAGTCTTTGAAGTAGTTGCGGTTGCCCGCATTCGAGTTGAGCTGCACCGTATCCTGTCCCCCCAGAAACCGGCAGTTCTTGAAGGCTATCCGGTCGCCGGTGGTGTACATGGCCAAGGCCTGCGGCGAATCCCCATAGGAATTCTCGAAGGTGATGTTTACGGCCGTGATGTCGGAGGCATTGATGATGACTGTGGACGAGTTGCCCGGAAAAGTGGGCGTATTGGCGTCGTTCCAAGTGATGAGCGTGTTGGCTGCGCTTTCCCCGATGAGCTGCAAAAATGGCTTGTTAATCGGGATAGTCAGCTTCTCGCGGTACTTGCCGTTTTTGATGAATATGGTGTACGGCGTGGTGCGGCCGGTGGGCGCGGCATTCACGGCCGCCTGCACCGTAGTAAACGTGCCCGAGCCGTCTTTAGCCACTACGGCATCGTAGGTGGTTTGCGCCCGCGCAACTACGCTCAGCAGCAACAGCATCAGCACGACCACACTGCGCGAAATGGGAGTAAGCAGTTGTTTCATAGAAGGGAATTTGGAAGTGGTGGAACAACAAAGGCACAGGCGCCGCCGGCGCTATCTGCCAGCAGACACTACGTGCAAGACTATTCGCGCAGGAGCTTGGCAGACAGCTCACCAGCTTCCCCCGAATACCGGATGAAGTAGTTGCCCCGCGCCAGTTGCCCCACCGCAACAACGGTTTCCGTGGTGCCGGCCGGTACCACTAGCTGCGCCACGCGCCGGCCATCGAAGGTGAACACCTCCGCCTGGGCGGGCTTGCGGCTGCTGGGGTGCGTTAGGGTAACCTGTTCTTGGGTTGGATTGGGGTACACACCCAAACGCAGTTCTTTCGTGGGGGCCTTGTTGCCCATTACCACGGCGGCAATGCCGTTGAGGTAGTTTTCCAGGTTGGTGTAGCCGTTGGTGGCAATGCCTTGTCGGTCGGTGGCATTGTTGGGGTTCAGGCCATTGCTGGTTTCCCAACCGTCGGGCATACCGTCTTGGTCGGTGTCGAGGGGGGCGGCGGCGCAGGTGAGGGCCGGCCACGCACCCTGGGTGGTAGCAAAGGGCGTCCCGTGCGGGTAACCGCCCTGCACATCAATCACCCGGCCCGTACGGTTGCGCACATTCCTGACAATGCGCTGGTCGAGCGTATCGCGGGCGGGCAGCACGCAGCCGGCGTTGTTGAGCACCGCTTCGTAGGCATCGGTAGCGGCCTGGGTGGGCACTGCAATAACTGAAAACGGCGTTGTGGCTTTCGACTGCACCGTGTCGGCTTGGGTGCCGCCGGCCATGGCAATGCCGCGCCAGTTGCGGCTGGTAACGGCTGCCGAACCGTCCACGTAGTTGCCCGTCAGGTACACCATCGGGTAGGGCAGCGCCGACGAGATGCTGGGATTCATAATCATCTGGCGCCGCGGCACGCCGCTGGTGCTGGCGGTTTGGGTATTGGGGCCGTACTTGTAGTAGTTGTTGACCACGTTGTAGTAACCCCCTTCGCCCCCGTTGGTGCTGTACGACACCCAGTTGTAGATAACGTTGTTGCGGAAGTCGCACTTTTCGGCGCCTTGCACGGCCGGCGTCAGGCCCCCACTACCCGAAAACCGGGGCATGCGGCCTTTGCAATGCGCAATCA
The DNA here is from genome assembly GCF_000420705.1 of Hymenobacter norwichensis DSM 15439. GTDB lineage: Bacteria > Bacteroidota > Bacteroidia > Cytophagales > Hymenobacteraceae > Hymenobacter > Hymenobacter norwichensis. Next base: position 170,262 of record NZ_ATVL01000010.1, on the reverse strand, counting down.
GGTTGTGGTGAAACGAGCCATTGCGCGAGCCCCACACCCCACCGTAGCCGTGCTCCTCGAAATCGGTGTCACCAGTTTCGAAGTGGTACGAGTAGTTGAGCGGCTCACTGATCAGGTTCCATTGCAAGGTGGTACTGTCGCCCTGGTAGAACGAGAAAGCCTCGTCGGTACTCCAGCTCATCGAGCAGTGGTCGATGATGGTTTTGGTGTTGAAGCGCCCCCCAAACGCGTCATCGTCGCCGCTGCCGTTCACCATGCCACCGTTCTGGTACCGGTCGCCGAGGCGGAAGCGCATAAACCGCACAATGACATTGTTGCCGTTCACCGTCACTTCCTGGTCAGCGAGGCAAATGCCTTCACCGGGCGCGGTTTGGCCGGCAATAGTGGTGTTGGCCGGAATGCGCAAGCCGGAAGTGAGCCGGATGGTGCCGCACACCCGAAACACAATGGTACGGTGCGGCGCCGCCGTTGCCGACTGGCTCAGGGCGTAGCGCAACGTGCCCGGCGTATTGGTATCGGCCAGGGATGTTACCGCAAAAACGGTAGTAGGCACCGCCGTGGTACCGCGCCCACCCGAGGTGTACTTGCCCGCGCCTTCCGCCCCTGGAAATGCACTTAGCCGTTGTGCCTCAGCAGCTTGAACAAGCAGCATTCCGCAGGCAGAAGCAAGCACGAACGAGTAGCGAATAGCTTTGGGAAGTAGAGATGAAATCATAATAGTCCTAAGCCAGAAGGTGAGGAATAGAAGAGTGCCGAAAACGATTGCAGCAACTGAATATGAATAGGATTGTATAGCACGCCAACCATTGGCTGGAAATAAGTAGTGGCAACGTTACCGGGAACGTTGCCACTACCTGAGACCTAGCTATTCTCTGCTTTCTACTCCCTAAAAAATTGGTTTCAGAGTAACTGAAGCCACTTTCCACCACCTCTGCTATCTTATTGATGCACAGAGCATTTACACTTAATCAAAACCATGTCAAACAAACCCTAGCAGTGGTTATTGACAGCAAGCCTATAGCTAAAATTCAAACCCGCTTATACTCAATATTCAGAAGCGCCGAGGATTGCTATTCGCTGTAAACCTAGCTTCACTCCCCCATTCAGCATCGGCTTCAAATTGCACTAAAACGCAGTTAACAACGGAATCCACAGCTATTGCGGTGTTTGACCCGACACCGGTGGCGTACGCAACTCCAGCAGCCGGTCGACTGCTACGGCCAGCAGTACGCCGGCTACCGGGGCCACTACGTACACCCAGGCGGCCTCTAGGTGCCCGCTCACGAAGGCCGGCGCCAATGAGCGGGCGGGGTTCATGGAGGCTCCGCTCAGCGGACCACCTACTAAGGCTTCCAGCCCTACCGTAGCACTGATGGTAATGCCCACCAGCAGGCCCTGCTCATAGAAACTGGACGTAACCCGCAGAATAACCAGCATCAGCCAGAACGTGAGGAACACCTCGATACCAAACGCCTGCCCGGCGCTGTGTGCCGGCAGGGTAGCGCCCAGCGTTGAGTTGGGGGTAGCCAGCAGTTTCACTAGGCCACTGCCCACAAACGCACCCGCCAGCTGCGCCACCACGTAGGGCAGCACTCGCCGCCCCGGAAACCGCCCGGCCACCCAGAAGCCCAGTGTCACGGCCGGATTGACGTGCGCCCCGCTCACGTGGCCCAACCCCTGAATCAGAATCAGTACCACTAGCCCGAAGGCGGCGGCAATACCGCCGTGCCCCAGCGCGTGGGTCTGCTCATTGACAACTACCGCCCCCGTTCCGAATAGTAATAGCACTGCTGTACCCAGCGCTTCTGCAAATAGACAGTGACGCAACATTGTTCTCATACAGCAGCGGAAATAAGCATAGTGAATAGCACGGCGCACCCGCTGGATTCAGGTAAACAGAAAGCCACAAACAATGAGTGAAGTAAACACAAACATCCCGCAGACAACTCTCAGTTGCTGCGGGATGTAAAGATGAGGAACTGTTGGTAAGTATGGTGCCGCTCAGGCCGTGGCCCCGCCGCAGCTAGAGCCGCTGCCAGCAGTGCAACCGTAGCAATGCTGATTGACCACCACGGCGCGCTCGGCCAGCGTACTAGCCGAAAAGTCGCGGATATGCTGCACGGCGCTGGCCACTTTCAGGTCCAGCATTTGGTTGAAGTCGCAGTCGTAGAGGTAGCCATCCCAACTGACGGAGATGGTGCTGCGGCACATCACGCCGGCCGCCGCGGCAGGGTTGAAGGCTGTTACCAGCTTGTCCATGTAGCCCGCGTAGTTGCCCGACTCCAGCAGGAAGTCGAGGTAGCGGCTGACGGGGATGTTGGTAATGGCGTACAGCTCATTGAACACGATGCCGAAATCCTTGCTCAGGGCGCGCTTGAACTGGTCTTGCAGGCCTTTCTGGGAGCCCGGCAAGAACGCACCATTGGGGTTGTACACCAAGTTCAGCCTCAGGCCGCTACCCTCAATGCCGTAGCCGACGGCGTTGAGCATTTTCAGAGCTTTGATGGAATCATCAAACACGCCGTCCCCGCGCTGCCGGTCAGTGGTTTTGGCGTTGTAGAACGGCAGGGAGCTAACTACTTCCACTCCGTGCGCTCGGAAGAACTCGGGCAGGTCGTGGTACTTTTTGTTGGCTACGATAATGGTCAGGTTGCAGCGCACAATGATGTGGCGGCCCAGCGCGTGCAACTGCTCCACAAACCAGCGAAAATCGGGGTTCATCTCCGGCGCGCCGCCAGTCAGGTCCACCGTCGGGATAGTGGTCTGGGCCAGCGCATCCAGGCAGAGCTGCATGGTTTCGCGGGTCATGATTTCCTTGCGGTCCGGCCCGGCATCTACGTGGCAGTGGCGGCACACTTGGTTGCACATCTTGCCCACGTTGATTTGCAGCACCGTGGCCTCCGTTGGGCGCAACGGAAACAGCCCAGCAGCGCGCATTTTCTCGTGGAACGACGGCAGGTGGGCGCCTTCTGCCTGCTCTGAGCGAAGCACAGTCAGCTGGAACGCGGGGTCAGCCAGCTGATTGCCAGTGGCTTTGAGGGATTTAATCATAACGGGCAAAAACGGCGCGGGTCACGGCTAGTGGCCTTGGCCTACATGGATAGCTCTTTGGCTTTGTTCATCATCTGTACGCCGTGCACCAACACCGCGCCGCCTTTGATGGCTGCAGCTACGTGCACAGCTTCCATCATCTGGGCTTCGTCGGCACCTTTTTGCAATGAATCGGAGGTGTAAGCATCAATGCAATACGGGCACTGTACGGCGTGGGCTACGGCCAGCGCAATCAGGGATTTTTCGCGCTCCGTGAGGGCGCCCTCCTTGAACACCTCGCCGTAATAATCGAAAAACTTCCGGCCAGCTTCGGCTTGCCACTCGGTGATGTTGCCAAATTTGGCTAAGTCGGCGGGGTTATAGTAGGTTGACATGGCGTAGGGTTAAGACTGAATGAGAAAGAAAAACCGATGAATTTGGCGGAAGTTATCTATAAAATCTGCGCCTTTGCCGCAACTCCTGCCACGCAGCCAGCGCTAGTAGTGGGCCGCACGTATCGGCTGTAAAAGTTTGCTGCCACCTGCGTCTTTTGTTGCTTGCCTTACCGTATATCCCGTCAATGAAATCAACCACTAAATTTCTGCTGGCCTTGCTGGCTCTGAGCGGCGGCGCCCTCACGGCTCTAGCGCTGGGCACCGGCCACCTCAACTTCGTTTCCACACCTAACTACAAAGTCCCGGCCGTTGGTGTTCCGCTCGACCATAGCGCGTACGAGCAACTGCTGAAAAAACACGTCGATACTAAAGGCCTAGTGGATTACCAGGGCTTCAAAACCGACGAGAAGCAGCTCAATCAGTACCTCGACCAGCTTAGCAAAAACCCGCCCGCAACCACCGCCAGCAAGCCCGAGCAAATGGCGTTCTGGATCAATGCCTACAACGCCTATACCATTCGCCTTATCCTTGACCACTATCCGGTGGCAAGTATCAAGGACATCGGCTCGAAAATCAAGATTCCCTTCGTCACCACGCCCTGGGCCATCAAGTTTTTCAGCATCGGTGGCGAGAAAATGAGCCTCGACAATATCGAGCACGGCATATTGCGCAAGAAATACAACGACCCGCGCATTCATTTTGCGCTGGTGTGCGCGTCCATTTCCTGCCCCCGCCTGCGCAACGAGGCTTTCACCGCCGCCAAGCTCGACCGGCAGCTCGACGACCAGGGGCGGGACTTTCTAAATAACCCCGCAAAAAACAACGTAGGCAAAACTAAGGCGCAGCTTTCCAGTTATTTCGACTGGTACAAGGCCGATTGGACGCAGAACGGGCAGTCGGTGGCGCAGTGGGTGAACAAATACTCAACCACCAAGATGGATGCCAACGCCACCGTGAGTTACCTTGACTACAATTGGAACCTGAACAAGCAGTAAGTCCTTCAGCCGCACTATCTTCTAATCTATGAGTTACCTCGAAACCACGGTCGACGTTTACCGCCAAGCGGCCCAAGAGCCCCAGGTGGGCCTTTGCTGCACCACCAACCCCGTGTGGCAGTTGCCTGGCCTGAGCATACCGCAGCGCATGCTGGCCATGAACTACGGTTGCGGCAGCACCGTGAACCCGCGCGACCTAACTAACAGCCCCACCGTGCTCTACGTAGGCGTGGGCGGCGGCATGGAGTTACTGCAATTTGCGTATTTCAGCCGCCGGCCGGGTGCGGTTATCGGGGTAGATGTAGTGCCAGAAATGCTGGACGCCTCGCGCGCCAACATGCTGGAAGCCGAAGCCCAGAACGAGTGGTTCAGCTCGGATTACGTGGACCTGCGAGCTGGCGACGCGCTGCACCTGCCGGTAGCAGACGCCAGCGTGGACGTGGCAGCCCAAAACTGTTTGTTCAACATCTTCAAGCTCGACGACCTTAAGCGCGCCTTACAGGAAACCTACCGGGCACTCAAGCCACACGGCCGCCTAGTGATGTCGGACCCCACCTGCGAGCAACCGATGAGTGAGGAACTGCGTGCCGATGAGCGGCTGCGCGCGTTGTGCCTCACCGGCTCATTACCATTGCAGCAGTACTTAGATTTGATAACGTCAGTAGGCTTTGGCACGGTGGAAGTGCGGGCTCGGCGCGCCTACCGGGTGCTTTCGCCCCAGCACTACGCCACCGATGAGCTAATATACATTGAGAGTGTGGAGGTGTGCGCCATAAAGGACCCCATGCCCGCCGATGGCCCTTGCATCTTCACTGGCCGCACTGCCATTTACTACGGCGGCGAGGAGTACTTCGACGACCAGAAAGGCCACGTATTACTCCAGAACCAGCCCCTGGCCGTGTGCGACAAAACCGCTGGTGCCCTGCTAGCCCTAGGCCGCAACGACATCTTTGTTTCACCTTCCACCTACCATTATGATGGCGGCGGATGCTGCTAAGCAATAACTGCCTTGAAACGCCCGACTGGTTCTGTATCAGTCGGGCGTTTGCGTTTTAATAGGCCTGACCTAGGCCATTCAGGAGAACAGCCATTTACCCTTTCAGCAACAAGCAAAGCACACAGGAAAACAACTCGTCATTCTATGTCGTATATTTACGACATACTGCATAACGCGCCCATGACCTACGCCAAAACCACTGCATTCACTGAAGAACAGCAACAGCTGGCCCGCATTGCTAAAGCGTTGGCGCATCCAGCGCGGGTAGCTATTATTCAGTTGCTGGCCTCGAAACGAACGTGCATCTCCGGCGACATTGCCGCCGAGCTACCGTTGTCGCGCACCACCGTTTCGCAGCACTTGCAGGAGTTGAAGGCGCTGGACCTAATTCGAGGCGAGATTGAAGGCCTTACCGTCTGCTACTGCCTTAATACCAAGCTACTTCAACAGGTACATCAGCAGTTCACGGCCTTTTTTGTTGAAGCCACTGCCAACGAGCCTTGCGGCCCGGATACTGGGTGCGCCTGCTGATTTTTCTCACTTCTACTTTCCTTGCTTATGAGAATTTCTGAGATGAAGCAGTCCTTGCAAGGGCTGGATACAGTTACTTTCCGGCTGCCCGATGGTACCTATCTGCCAGCGCATTTCCACGTAACGGAAGTGGGCCTTGTGAGCAAGCATTTTATTGACTGTGGCGGCGTAGAGCGCCAAGAAACCGTGGCCAACTTCCAGCTCTGGGAAGCCGGCGACTACGACCACCGCTTGGCGCCCGAGAAGTTTCTGCACATCCTGAAGCTCTCCGACAAGATTCTGGGCCCCAACGACCTCGACATTGAGGTGGAATACCAGCAGGCCACCATCGGCAAGTTCGGCTTGACCTTCGACGGCACGGATTTCGTTTTAACATCCAAGCAAACGGCCTGCCTAGCCCAGGACGCCTGCGGCATTCCGGCCCACCAAATTGAGCTACCGCAGTTGCAGATAGCCCGCTGCACACCTGGGGGCGGGTGCTGTTAGCTGGTTTTTACCTACATTTTACTTGTTCGTTCACACCATATTGTTCTGTGTGTTATGATCTTGCAGCCTTTCGCGCCCGAACACTGGCCTGCCGCCGCCGCCATTTATGAAGCGGGTATTGCTACCGGCCATGCCACCTTCGCCACCGCCGCCCCCAACTGGGTGGACTGGGACCAAGCGCACCTGCCGCATAGCCGATTGGTAGCCGTTGCGGCCGATGGACAAGTGGTGGGCTGGGCGGCGCTGTCGCCAGTGTCGAGCCGCTGCGTGTATGGAGGCGTGGCTGAGGTGAGCGTGTATGTGGCTGATACGGCCCGGGGGAAAGGCGTGGGCCGGCACCTGCTGGAAGCTCTCATTCACGAGTCGGAGCAACACAACATGTGGACCTTGCAGGCGGGCATCTTCCCCGAAAACGAAGCCAGCCTTCGGCTACACGCAGCAGTGGGCTTCCGGCAGGTGGGCCGGCGGGAGCGAATTGGCAAGATGGGCACCCAATGGCGTGACACCCTGCTGCTGGAGCGCCGCAGCACCATCATTGGACTTGGTTAGTATGACGACGACCCAGAAAAAGAATATACTGGTGCTGTGCACTGGCAACTCCTGCCGCAGCCAGCTTCTCCACGGCTACCTCACGCAATTGCTTGGCGATGCTACCACCGTCTACAGCGCCGGTATGGAAACCCACGGTTTGAACCCGCGGGCTGTCTAGATGATGCGCGAAGACGGTGTGGATATTGCACACCTGCACACCACACCAGCAACCACGTAGAAGAGTATGCCGCCGTGCCTTTCAATTACGTCATTACCTTCTGTGACCATGCCAACGATGTTTGTCCAGTGTCTCCTGCAACGGCCCGGAAACTGCACCACGACTTCCCGGACCCGGCCAAAGCAACCGGCACAGAAGAACAGATACTAACTCAGTTCCGGCTGGTCCGCGACCAGGTGAAAGCCTACGCCCGCAATTTCGTGCGGCAAGAGTTTGCCGGAAGTGCGTAGCGAATATTTTCGCTTATGTATTTGGGTTGGGTGCCGTTCGGCTGACTACTAAAACCAGCTTTGCCGTTCTAAATGAAAAAAAGCCTGCCGATGCTCGGCGGGCTTTTTTATGGCCTGATTTATTGCGGTACCGGATCCTTAACAGACTATGTCTGTGTTCAAGCCAGAAGCGTAAAGGAGAAGGTCAGTAAATTTTTCTTACTTTTAACTAACGCTTGTTAGTTAAACTTTGTTGAAGCGGTATGGAAACGTTAGAACTCACCCAGGAAGAGCAGTTTCAGGCCCGCATTGACGCGGACATTCGCATCGAGCCCAAGGATTGGATGCCCGATGCCTACCGCAAAACGCTGATCCGGCAGATTTCGCAGCACGCGCACTCCGAGCTGGTAGGTATGCTGCCCGAAGGCAACTGGATTACCCGAGCTCCTTCGCTGAAGCGCAAATCCATTTTGCTGGCCAAGGTGCAGGACGAAGCGGGCCACGGCCTGTACCTGTACAGCGCCGCCGAAACGTTGGGTGCCTCGCGCGACCAAATGCTGGCCGACCTGCACTCCGGCAAGGCCAAATATTCCAGCATCTTCAACTACCCTACCCTTAGCTGGGCCGATATGGGCTGCGTGGGTTGGCTGGTGGATGGAGCCGCCATTCTCAACCAAGTGCCACTGTGCCGCACCTCGTACGGCCCCTATGCCCGCGCCATGGTGCGGGTATGTAAGGAGGAAAGCTTCCATCAGCGCCAAGGCTTCGAGATTATGCAGACGCTGTGCGAAGGCGCGCCAACGCAGAAAGCAATGGCGCAAGAAGCCCTCAACCGTTGGTGGTGGCCTACGCTGATGATGTTCGGGCCGGCCGACGCGGATTCGCCAAACACGGCGCAGTCGATGAACTGGCGCATCAAGCGGTTCACCAACGACGAGCTGCGCCAGAAATTTGTGGATATGATGGTGCCGCAAGCCGAGTTCCTGGGCCTGACCGTGCCCGATGAAAAGGTGCAGTGGAATGACACCAAGAACGGCTACGATTTCGGCGACGTGGACTGGGAGGAGTTTTGGAACGTGGTAAAGGGCAACGGCCTCTGTAATCAGGAGCGCCTGGGTGCCCGCGTGAAAGCCCACGAAGAAGGAGCCTGGGTACGTGAAGCCGCTATGGCCCACGCCGAGAAAAGAAAGGCAAGAGGATAGAGTTAGGGTATGAGAGTTGGCGGGTGTGGGGGTAAGAGTTAACAGGATTTCTTTAACCGCTTCCATCCATCTTGCCTGATACACCCCCGCGCTTTTAACCTTTGATTCTGCACTCTCCTAAACCCGTACCCTCTTACCCTCCCACCCCCATACCCTACCAAAACATGAACCAATCCGAGTGGCCTTTGTGGGAAGTTTTCATCCGCAGCAAGCAAGGTCTCGACCATAAGCACGTGGGCAGTTTGCACGCCGCCGATGCGGAAATGGCCATCCAAAACGCCCGCGACGTGTACACGCGCCGCCTCGAAGGCGTGAGCATTTGGGTGGTGGAGTCCGGCCACGTGCACGCCTCCAACCCCGACGATGCGGCGGCTTTCTACGAGCCCGCCAACGACAAAATCTACCGCCACCCGACCTTCTACCAGGTACCGGACTCCATCAAGCACATGTAATGGCTGATTCTCTGACTACCGCCCCAATTCCCACCGAAACCCAAACTCAGCTGTTCCACTACGTGGTGCAGCTAGCCGATACCAGCTTGATTCTGGCCCACCGCCTGAGCGAGTGGTGCGGGCACGGTCCTATTCTGGAGCAGGACCTAGCGCTGGCCAACATTGCGCTGGACTTTTTGGGCGAAGCCCGCAGTTACTACCAGTACGCTGCCGAGCTAGAAGGCCAGGGCCGCACCGAGGACGATTTGGCCTATTTGCGCAGCGCCGTGGAGTACCGCAATCCGCTGTTGGTGGAGCAACCGAACGGCGACTTCGCGGCGACCATCGTGCGGCAGTTTATCTACGACACGTTCCATTACCACTTGCTTCAACAGCTGCAAGCTGGCCCCGATACGCAACTAGCAGCCATTGCCGAGAAGTCGGTGAAGGAGGCGGCGTACCATTTGAAGTGGAGTTCGGAGTGGGTTATCCGGCTGGGCGACGGCACCGAGGAAAGCCGCCGCCGGGTGGAGCAGGCCATAGCCGGCCTCTGGCGCTACGCCGGTGAACTGACTACCCCCAACCCCACGGAAAAGGAGCTGCAAGCCGCTGGCCTCGTGCCTGATTACACTGCTATGCTGCCCCAAATGGAAGCTCACATAGCACGCGTATTTGCCGAAGCTACGCTGCCCGTGCCGCAAGGCGTGTTCATGCAGAAAGGCGGCAAAGATGGCCGCCACACCGAGTACCTCGGCTACCTGCTCACCGAGCTGCAATATATGCAACGCACCTATCCGGGCCTGACATGGTAGCTACGCAAGCGCCGACCGAGGAACGTATCTGGCAGCTTCTGGAAGAGGTTTCCGACCCGGAAGTGCCAGTGCTGAGCATCCTCGACCTGGGCATTGTGCGCGCCGTGCAACTGAAAGGCGAAACGGTGCACGTTACCATTACGCCCACCTACTCGGGGTGCCCGGCCATGAATACCATTGCCACTGACATCCGGCTGCGGCTGCTGGCCGAGGGCATCACCCAGCTGACCATCCACAACCAGCTCAGCCCCGCCTGGACCACCGACTGGATGACCAAGGCCGGCCGCGAAAAGCTGGAGGAATACGGCATTGCCCCGCCCGTTGACGGTACCGCCACCGGCCACCTGCTCAACCTGTTCGGGCAAGATACCGCCGTGCGCTGCCCCCTCTGCAAGTCCGAGCACACGCACCTAGTCAGCCAGTTCGGGTCCACCGCCTGCAAAGCCTCCTACCAGTGCGACGACTGCCAGGAACCCTTCGATTATTTCAAGTGCCATTAAATACTAGAACTTAGCCCCCCTCCTTTTTTCAAGGAGGGGCTGGGGGTGATTAGCTAGAAGCTAGAGCTAAATGCCATTCTAACGGTTTTACCACCCCCGACCCCTCCTTAAAAAAGGAGGGGAGCTAAGTTCTAAACTGATATAACTTCCACCCTACTCATGCCCGAAAACGCCTCCCTTCTCTTCTCCCTCGACGCCGGCGTAGCCACGCTGTGCTTCAACCGGCCCCAGGTTTTCAACAGCGTCAATAAGGAAGTAGTGCTGGCCATGCAGCAGCACCTGCGCGACTGCCAGCAGAACCCCGAGGTACGTGCCGTGCTCCTCACGGGTACCGGCAAAGCCTTCTGCGCCGGCCAAGACCTAGCCGAAATTACCGGTCCGAACAGCCCCGAGGTGGCCGAAATTGTGGAGAAGCATTACAACCCCATCGTGCAACTGATCCGGGACTTGGACAAGCCGGTGGTAGCCGCTGTGAACGGCGTAGCGGCGGGTGCGGGAGCTAATCTGGCGTTGGCTTGTGATGTGGTGGTAGCCAAGGAGTCAGCCTCGTTTATTCAGGCCTTCAGCAAGATTGGGCTGATTCCGGACAGCGGTGGCACCTACTTTCTACCGCGCCTAATTGGCATGCAGCGCGCCTCGGCCCTTATGCTGACCGGCGACAAAGTATCGGCCACCGAAGCCGCGCAGATGGGCATGATTTACAAGGTTTTCTCTGACGAATCCTTTGACCAGGAAGTGTCGGCGCTGGTACGCAAGCTGGCAGCTATGCCCACCAAGGGCCTCGCCTACACCAAGCAGCTCCTCAACGGCACCTTCGGCAACGACCTCGCCCAGCAGCTCCGCAACGAAGCCGACTACCAGCTCCGCGCCGGCCACACCACCGACTACCGGGAAGGCGTCAGCGCATTCTTAGAGAAACGTCAACCTACTTTCAAAGGCCAATGATTATCGGCATTATTGGCAGCGGCGCTATGGGTTCGGGCATCGCGCAGGTGGTGGCTACGGCCGGCCACACCGTGCGCCTACTCGACCAAAATGCGCAGGCGTTGGAACGCGCAGGCCAGACCATTGAAGTTAGCCTCAACAAGCTGACGGAGAAAGGCAAACTCACTGCCGAGGCCGCGGCCAGCAGCATGCAGCGCCTGCACCTGACCCAGGATATTCAGTCGTTTATGGACTGCGAGTTGGTGCTGGAAGCCATTGTGGAAGATTTGGCCGTGAAGCAGCAGCTGTTTCGGGAGCTGGAAATGGTGGTAACAGACAACTGCATCTTGGCCAGCAATACCTCTTCCTTGTCCATTGCCTCCATTGCAGCTGCCTGCCAGCGGCCCGAGCAGTGCATCGGGATTCACTTCTTCAACCCGGCCCCGCTGATGCAGTTGGTGGAAATTATTCCGGCGGTGCAAACGCGCGCGGGGTTGGCCGAGGAAGTGCGGGCGCTGGTGGAAAGCTGGGGCAAGCTGCCGGTATTGGCCAAAGACACGCCGGGCTTTATCGTGAACCGGGTGGCGCGGCCGTTCTATGGCGAGGCCATCCGGCTGCTGGAAGAAGGCGTAGCCGACGCGGCCACCATCGACTGGGCCATGACCGAGATGGGTGGGTTCCGCATGGGACCATTTGCGCTCATGGATTTCATCGGCCACGATGTCAACTACCGAGTTACGGAGTCGGTTTTCACGGCCTTCTTCTTCGACCCGCGCTACAAGCCGTCCTTCACCCAAAAGCGGCTGTTCGAGGCCGGCTACTACGGGCGCAAAGCGGGACGCGGCTTCTACAGCTACGCTCCCGGCGCTATCCTGCCCGAGCCGAACCGCGACGCTGAACTGGGCCAGCGCATTGTACAGCGCATTCTGGCCATGCTCATCAATGAAGCCGTGGACGCCCTGTTTCTGAACGTGGCCTCCCGCCCCGACCTGGAACTGGCCATGACCAAGGGCGTCAACTACCCCAAAGGACTACTGGCCTGGGCCGATGAGTTGGGCTTGCCGCAAGTACTCGGCACCCTCGACGCCCTCTACGATGAATACCATGAAGACCGGTACCGCGCCAGCCCGCTGCTACGCCGCATGGCGAAAAGTGGAGCCGTTAGCTGATGGCTGCTAGCTATTAGCTTTTTCACGCACATCAGCCATCAGCTACATCAGCTCAAAGAAAGCCAACAGCTAATAGCCATTAGCTAACAGCCAAAAAACATGACTACGCTCGAAAATTACGCCCTCGGCCGCTGGACGGCGGGCCAGGGTCAGCAGCAAGAACTCTACGACGCATCCACCGGCGAAATAGTGGCCGTAACTAGTGGCGAAGGGCTGGACTACGCCGCCATGATGGACTACGCCCGCCAGAAAGGCAACCGGGCGCTCCGCAAAATGACCTTCCACGAGCGGGGCCGCATGCTTAAGGCGCTGGCCCTGCACCTCGACAGCAAAAAAGAGGATTTCTACACCCTCAGCTACCGCAGCGGCGCCACCCGCGCCGACTCCTGGATTGACATTGAGGGCGGCATCGGTAACCTGTTTGCCAACGCTTCCCTGCGCCGCAAATTCCCTGATAAGCCGTTCTACGTGGACGGTGACCCGATTGCGCTGTCGAAGGGCGGCAACTTTATCGGCCACCACATCATGGTGCCCCGGGAAGGCGTGGCCATCCACATCAACGCCTACAACTTCCCGATTTGGGGGATGCTGGAGAAAATTGCGGTGAACCTACTGGCCGGCATGCCCGCCATTGTGAAGCCGGCCGTGCCCTCGGCCTACCTCACCGAGGCCGTGGTGCGTGAAATCATTGCCTCCAAAATTCTGCCCGAAGGCGCGTTGCAGTTGGTAGTGGGCACCGGCCAAGGCATTCTGGACCACGTCACGTACCAGGACGTGGTGACGTTCACCGGCTCGGCCGAAACGGGCCGTAAGCTGAAAGGCCACCCGCGCATTCTGTCGGAGGCAGTGCCCTTTACTATGGAAGCCGACTCGCTGAACGCCGCCGTACTGGGGCCGGATGCCGTGCCGGGCACCGTGGAGTTTGACTTGTTTATCAAGGAAATTCGCAAGGAAATGACGGCCAAAGCCGGGCAGAAATGCACCGCCATCCGCCGCGTCATCGTGCCCGACAACGTGCTGGAAGACGTGCAGATTGCGCTGGGCAAGGCGCTGGCCCAAACCACCATCGGGCACCCGCTGGCCGAAGGGGTGCGCATGGGCGCACTGGCCGGCCGGGAGCAGGTGCAGCGGGTGCGCGAACGAGTGGAGCTACTCGCTAAAAACACGCCCATCGTGTACGGCAACCTCGACGACGTATCGGTGATTGGGGCCGACTGCAAGGTGGGCGCGTTTATGTCGCCGATTGTGCTGCTGAACTCCGAGCCGTTCAAGTTCACCGACACCCACGAAATCGAAGCCTTCGGGCCGGTGGCTACGCTCATGCCCTACCATGATGTGGACGAGGCCATTCAGCTAGCGAACCTCGGAAAAGGCTCCCTGGTGTGCTCGGTGGCTACTGCCGACCCACGCACGGCGCAGGAGTTTGTGTTGGGCGCAGCCACCCACCACGGCCGGATTCTGGTTATCAACGAGGAGGTGGCGAAGGAAAGCACCGGGCACGGCTCGCCGCTGCCACTGCTCATCCACGGCGGCCCTGGCCGGGCCGGCGGCGGGCAGGAAATGGGTGGTATCCGTGGGGTCGAGCACTTCATGCAGCGGGTAGCCATCCAAGGTTCGCCTACCATGATTACGGCCATTACGGAGGTGTATCAGCAGAATGCCAAGCAGATAGAAAAGGACAAGCACCCGTTTCAGCACTACTTCGAGGAGCTGGAAATCGGGCAGACGTACACCACGCACCGCCACACTGTTACGGAGGCCGACATCAGCAGCTTCGCCCAAGTATCGGGCGACAATTTCTACGCTCACGTAGATGCTACTTCCATAGAAGGCACACTCTTCACGGGCCGGGTGGCGCACGGCTACTACATTCTGAGCAAGGCCGCTGGCATGTTCGTGGACCCGCGCAAAGGCCCAGTCTTGCTTAACTACGGCCTCGATGAATGCCGCTTCACCAAGCCCGTATACCCCGGCATGACCATCGGCGTGAAGCTCACGGTGAAAGAGAAAATAGCCCAGGAAAAGCGCGACGAAACCGACGTAGCCAAAGGCATCGTGCGCTGGCTAGTGGACGTGTCCGACGAAACCGGCGAAACCGTAGCCGTAGCCACCATCTTGACGATGGTGAAAAAGAAAAACCAGGAGTAAACCATTGCATTACTCCAGTTCGTCATGCAGAGCGCAGCGAAGCATCTCGCGTGCTGACGCTAGGTTAGTAATCCTGCGTCAGCACGCGAGATGCTTCGCTGCGCTCTGCATGACGTTCTTTCAAAAGCTCACTCTCACATGACCCAACTATCCCCTACTGGTACCGTAGCCGCTACCACCGATCCGCACGGCGTCACGACTATCACCTTCTTTCACCCGTCGCACAACTCGTTGCCGGGGGCGCTGCTCACGGCGCTGGCGCAGGCCATAACCGATGCTGGGCAGGACGCGCAAACCAAGGTCATTGTTCTGAAGAGCGAAGGCGAAAAGACGTTTTGCGCCGGGGCCAGCTTCGATGAGCTGATTGCCATTGAGGACGAGGCGCAGGGACTGGCCTTTTTCTCGGGCTTCGCGAAGGTGATTAACGCCTGCCGGACTTCGCCTAAAATTGTGGTGGGCCGGGTCCAGGGCAAAGCCATTGGCGGCGGCGTGGGCGTTGCCGCCGCTAACGATTACTGCTTTGCTACCGCCCAGGCGGCCGTGAAGCTCAGTGAGTTGGTGGTAGGCATTGGGCCGTTTGTGGTGGGGCCGGCCGTGGAGCGCAAAATTGGGACGGCTGCCTTTGCCCAGCTGGCGTTGGATGCCGCCGAGTTCCGCTCGGCCGCTTGGGCGCAGGAGAAAGGCCTTTATGCGCAAGTGCTGGACACCATCGAAGCCCTGGACGCTGCGGTGCAGGCGTTTGCCACCAAGCTTGCCAGCTACAACCCCGAGGCCCTGGCCGACCTGAAGCGCGTGATTTGGGCGGGTACCGAGCACTGGGATACGCTGCTCGTGGAGCGTGCCGCCATCAGTGGCCGGCTGGTGCTGTCGGAGTTCACCCGCACCGCCATTCAGCAATTCAAGGCCCGCTAGATACTTCAAAGTCCGGGCCGCGGCATCTGCGGCTCGGTTTCGGGTACTACGTTGGGAGCGGGTTGTAGTAGCGGTTGTGCGTCGTTATGCGGGCTGAAGAAAAATTAATCTAGGGTTCAGGTGCTCTTTAGCTTGCTGTCGGAAGTTTGAGGCAAGCAACTGGAACAACCCGGTTGCACAACCACTTTCTCACCGATGCCTAATTCCCTGAAATCCAACCTCCTGCTCGCCGCCTTCCTACTCGCCGGCTCGGCCACCTACGCCCAAACCAGCACCAGCAGCACCAAGTCCGACAAAGCCACCCGCAAGGCCGCCCGTGCCACTACGGCACCCGCGGCCCCCGGCACCCAACTGGCTCCGCCTCCTCCACCAGCCGGTGGCCCCCGGCCCGGAGCCGGCCCGAACCAGCCCGGTCCCAAGCCCCCGAAAGCTGGCCGGGTGCAGGCCCTCACCGACCTGAGCGGCACCCTCACCGCCTACACCGCCACCAACGACGACCAGGTGTACGATGCCTTCACGCTGAAAACCAGCACCGCCACCGAAACCGTGCGATTCCCGCGCCACCTCGGCCAGCGCCTCATGGAAACCGCCAAAGCCGGCGGGGCCGTCACCGTTACGGGTTTTCGCGACACCAACCCCGAAGGCCAGACCGTGTTTCATTTGGTGAGTGTCAAGGCAGGTACCCAGACCATCGTGGACCAGCGCCCCACCCCGCCCGCCACGCCGCCCACCGAGGAAGCCACCACCGTACGCGGCACCGTTAGCAGCTTGCGCCAAGACTCCAAAGGCCGCACCCAGGCACTCGTCCTCAATGATGGCACCGTGTTGTGCCTACCCCCGCCAGCTGCCGAACAGCTCAGCGAAAAGCTGAAAGTAGGCGCCACCATTGCCGCTACGGGCACGCTCCACAGCCTGCGCCCCGGCGAGGTAGCCGTCCGCCCCGTGCGCGTGGTGCGCGCCGAAACCCTCACGCTGGATGGCGTGCAGTTTCTGGTACACTAGCTCAGGTTTCTGGCGGCGCGCCCACCGTTTCGCGCTACTATTTTCCGCACACAGCAGAGGCGCAAATACGTGTCTCTGCTGTGTGCATAAAGTGGCTGCTCATTAGGCCGCTCGAACCCAGTTTGCGTACATACAAGCTCATCTGTAATTCGGTAGTTGCCCATGCGCGTTCTGGTAGTTGAAGACGAAAGACGGCTGGCCGAATTCATCCGGCAGGGGCTGGAACACGCCGGCCATGTAGCCGACGTGGCCGATAACGGCGCCACCGGCCTGGAAATGGCTGCTACCCTCGCCTACGATGTGCTGCTGCTCGACTTGATGCTACCCGGACAAAACGGCTTCGAGGTGTTGCGCAACCTGCGCGAGTTCGGGCTGCACACGCCGGTTATCATCCTAAGTGCGCTCAGCTCCACCGAACACGTAATCAAGGGGTTGGATGCCGGGGCGGTGGATTACCTACGCAAGCCGTTCGAGTTCGAGGAGCTACTAGCGCGCCTGCGCATTGTGCAGCGTAAAACCGACGCTCCCGCCGAAGCGCTAATGCTTCGCCTCGCCGATTTAGAGCTGGACCCGCTGCAACGCCGGGCCACCCGCGCCGGCCAGGTGCTGCGCCTCACCAACCGCGAGTTTGCTTTGCTGGAGCTGCTGCTCCGCAACGCCAACCGGGTGGTTACCAAAACGCGCATTGCCGAGAAAGTGTGGGAAGTTGATTTCGACATGGGCTCCAACGTTATTGAGGTGCACATGTCGCAGCTGCGCCGCAAGCTGGACCGCGCCTTTCCCGAGTTGCCGCCGCTGCTGGAAACCGCTGTCGGCCACGGCTACCGCCTCCACGACCCCGCCGCCACCCGATGAAGGCGCTGCGCGGCTTACGGGGCAAGCTGGCCCTGGTGTTTACGGTGGTGTTTGGGGTGGTAGCCGGCTTGGCTGCCCTGGCGCAATACCGGCAGGTGGGGCAGGTCCTCAACCAAGGCGACAAGTTGCGCCTCCGAGCCCGCGCCGCCACGTTGCTGGCCCGCGTGGAAGTGGAGCCGCAGTTGGTGGTGCCGTTGCCTGGCCTCGGCGAGAAGATGCGGGTGGTGCTGGAAACGCCCGGCCAGCAGCCCCAGGAAATATTTCACTCGCCCGGTTTCTTCGCAACAACCAACCCCGCGAACCACTGGCGCACCGTGGAGCTCACCGAGCCAGTACCGGGCAGCAGTCCGCCGCGGCGGGTGCGGCTGTGGCTGGCCCACCCGGCGGCACCGCTGCAAGCCGATTTGAGCCGAGTACGGCGCGGCTTGCTGGTGGCATTGGTGGGCAGTCTGGCGCTGGCGGCTGGGCTGGCCTGGGTGGTGGGCGGCTGGGCTCTCCGACCATTGCGGCGCATCAGTGCCCAAGCCAGCCGCATCCAAAGCCGCCCCGGCGACGAGCGGCTACCCGAACCCGACACCGGTGACGAAGTGCAGGAGCTGGCCCGCACCCTCAACCAAATGCTGGACCGCCTGCGTGAAGGCGCACAGCTCCAAGACAATTTCCTAGCCGCTGCCGCCCACGAGCTGCGCACTCCGCTGGCCGTCATGCAGGCCGGGCTTGAAGTAACCGGCCGCGCCCCCGATTTGCCCGCTCACCTCCAGCCCATGCTGGCCGTGCAGCTGGATGAGCTGCGGCGCCTGAGCCGTTTGGTTGACGACTTTCTGCTGGTTAGCCGCTTGCAGGCCAACAGCTTACCCCTCACCCTGCATCCGGTGCCGCTCGATGAAATAGCCCTCAGCGTAGCCGACCGGCTGCTGCCCCGCTTCCGGGAAGCCGGCCGGCCGCTGCAACTCACCATTGCCGAAGACCTGCCCGACTACACCGTGCAAGCCGACGCCGACAAGCTCACCACCGTGCTCGGCAACCTACTGGAAAACGCTCTGCGCCACGCCGTTCCCAACACCGAAGTGCGCCTCACCCTGGACCGGGAGCCCGACACCGGCTGGCTATTCGCGGAAGTCGGCAACCACATCAGCCAGCCCCTCGGCGACTTGTCGCGCCTGACGGCGGCGTACTACCAAGCCAACGTGCTCAGCGAAGGCGCGGGCCTGGGCTTGTGGCTCAGCAACCGGATTGCCGAGCTGCACGGCGCGCCGCTGCTGCTGCAAGAGCACAACCAATACTTCACCGCCCGGTTGCGGTTACCGCCCCAAACACGACAGTAGCCCGCACGTACAGCCAGCACTTCTCCTTCTCACAACCACACTTTTTTCCGCATGAAAACCCTGTATACCGTTGGGCTGCTCACCATTTCCAACCTGTTCATGACGTTTGCCTGGTACGGGCATTTGCAGTTCAAGAAAATCACCTGGCTGCATGGGCTGGGCCTGGTAGGTGTAATTCTAATTAGCTGGGGCTTGGCCTTTTTCGAGTACGTGTTTCAGGTGCCCGCCAACCGCATCGGGTTCGAGGAAAACGGCGGCCCGTTCAACCTATTCCAGCTCAAGGTGATACAGGAAGTTATTTCGCTGAGCGTGTTCACGCTGTGCGCCGTGTACGTTTTCAAAACCGACAAGCTGGGCTGGAACCACTTGGTGGGTTTTGCGCTGCTGGTGGCGGCCGTGTACGTCATCTTCAAGAAGTGGTAATTCTCCCGTAGTAGCCTCAGCCTCATGCCCCTTACTCCCAGCGTGCGCAGCCTGCGTGCCCTCGACAGTGTAAATTTCTTTCTGGCCGATGTGCGCGATGGGGTGGGTCCTTATCTGGCCATCTATCTGCTGGCTACCCACCACTGGCACCCCGCCGATATTGGGCTGGCCATGTCGGTGTCGGGCATTGCGGGAGTGGTGGCCCAAACGCCGGCTGGCGCCCTCGTGGATAGGCTGCGGGCCAAGCGGTGGCTAGTGGCTATTGCAGCCACCTTTGTGGCGGTGGGCTGCCTGCTGATGGTGCTGAAAACTACCATGACCTCCGTAATAGTCGGCCAGATTCTGGTGGGCGTGGCGGCCGCCGTGGTGGGACCCGCCGTGGCCGCCATTACGCTGGGGCTGGTGGGCCGGCGCCGCCTCGATAGGCGCGTGGGCCGCAACGAAGCCTGGAACCACGGCGGCAACGTGATGGCTGCGGCCTTGGCTGGGCTGCTGGGGCACTATGTCGGGCGCGAATACATTTTCTACTTGGTGGCCGTTATGGCGGTGCTCAGTATTGGGAGCGTGTTCTTCATCAAAGAAACGGAAATTGACCACGACGTAGCCCGCGGCGCCGACGCCAGCCCCGCTCCTGACACCGCAGCCGACGCAGCGGGTCTGGCAGTGAGTGGGTTAGCGGCGTTGCTGGCGGATAAGCGGGTGCTGGTGTTTTCGTTGGCGGCCGTGCTATTTCACTTCGCTAACGCGGCCATGCTGCCATTGGTGGGCCAGCGGCTGTCGGAAGGACATTCTACTGGGGCTTCGTTGTATATGTCGGCCTGTATTATCGTGGCCCAGCTGGTCATGATTGGCTCAACGAGTTGGGCGGGGCGGGCGGCCAGCAAGCGGGGCCGCAAGCCGGTGCTGCTGCTGGCCTTTCTGCTGTTGCCGGTGCGCGGCGTGCTCTACACCCTCTGGGACAACCCGTACTACTTGGTGTCGGTGCAGGTGCTGGATGGTATTGCGGCGGGCATTTTCGGGGTGGTGATTCTGCTGGTAGTCGCCGACCTGACCAAGGGTACCGGCCGCTTCAACCTAGTGCAAGGCGCGCTGGGCACAGCCACCGGGCTGGGCGCGGCGCTTAGCACCTTGGCCGCCGGCTACGTGGTACAGTACTTGGGCTACAATGCGGCGTTTTTGGGCTTGGCGGCTATTGCGGGCGTGGCGCTGGTTGTGTTCTGGATGCTGGTTCCGGAAACCGGTGCTGCCGCTCCCGTTGAAATCCCGCTCGTAGTGCCGGCTCCGGCTTTGCCTTAGCCCGCCGCGCCGCGTAATTGGACCGGGAGCTGAAAACTTCTTTAGCTTTGATACACTCTTAGTGCGAGAGTCTTCGCTATGAAAGCAACGCCGGGCCCCCTTTTCCTCTTCTCTCCGAGAAAACGATTGCGCTGGGTGTTCTATGCGTACTCGCTACTACTGTTCAGCTTACTGGGGGTACTGGCTGGCTGCTCGCAGGAGAAGCCAACCCCCACCTACCGTATTGGGTTTTCGCAGTGCACCAATGGGGATGCTTGGCGGCAGGCCATGCTGGCGGGCATGAAGAAGGAGCTGAGCTTCTACCCCGAAGTCAGCTTCCGCATGAAGGACGCCAAATACAACAGCGCCTTGCAGGAGCAGCAGATCAAGGAGTTTTTGCAGGAAGGCATTGACTTACTGATTGTTTCGGCCAACGAAACCGAGCCGGTAACGCCCATTGTGGAGGAAGTCTACAACCGCGGCATTCCGGTGGTTATCCTGGATAGACGCACCACCTCCAAGCTGTATACGGCCTATGTGGGCGGCAACAATGAGGAAGTGGGCCGCATGGCCGGCAACTACGTGGCCAACCTGCTGGGCCAGCGCGGCCAGGTGCTAGAGGTGCTGGGCGCGCCCGGCACCTCCCCTGCCGTAGACCGGCACCGCGGCTTCACAAAGGCCCTGGCCGCCTACCCCAACGTGCAGCTGGCAGCACAGGTGAACAGCAACTGGGAGCGGCCTTCGGTGCTGGAACGCCTGCCCAACGTGCTGCGCCAACACCCCGATGTAGACCTGATTTTCGCCCACAACGACCGGCTGGCGCTGGGCGCTTACCAGGTATGCAAGCAGTTGGGCTTAAGTGAGCGGGTGAAGATTGTGGGTGTAGACGGCCTACCGGGCATCCACGGCGGCATTCAGTTGGTGCAAGACGGCGTAATCAACGCCACGCTGCTTTATTCACCAGGCGGCGAAGAGGCCATCCGGACGGCCATGCGCATTTTGCGCAAGCAACCTTACGACAAGGAAAACACCCTCGGCACGCTGGTCATCGACTCGACCAACGTGCTGATTATGAAGCTCCAGACCGAGAAGCTCGCCAGCCAGCAGCAGGACATTCAGCGGCAGCAGCAGCTTTTGCGGCAGCAGCGCGACACCTACGCCAGCCAGCAAACGGTGCTGTACGTGCTAGCCGCCGCGCTGCTTGGGGCGGCGGTGTTGGGGTTGCTGGCGTTCCGGGCGTTCCGGGTGAACCGCCGCATCAACCAGACGCTGGGCAAGCAAAACCAGGAAATCAGGTCCCAGCGCAACCAGTTGCAGGAGTTTGCCGAGCGCGCCAAGGTGGAAACCGAGGCCAAGCTGCGCTTCTTCACCAACTTCTCGCACGAGCTGCGCACCCCGCTCACCCTGATTCTGGGGCCGGTGGAGGAAATGCTAACTGGCCCCACCGACCTGCCCGCCACCCACCGCCACGACCTGGGCCTGATCCGGCGCAACGCCCAGCGGCTGTTGCAGCTCGTGAATCAGCTCATGGATTTCCGCAAGATTGACGTGGGCAAGATGCCGGTGCGCGCCACCGAGGGCAACTTGGTGGCTTTCGTGCGCGAAATCATGGACGTGTTCGAGAAGCCGGCCCGCCAGCGCGGTATCAGTTTGCGTTTCCTGCCCGCCGAGCCGGTTATTCGGCTGTGGTTCGACGTGAACATTCTGGACAAGGTGTTCTTCAACTTGCTAAGCAACGCCCTCAAATTCACGCCCGACCGGGGCCAGATTACGGTCAGCATTCAGCTGGTGCCCGCCGAGAATAGCGTGCGGGTGAGCGTAGAAGACAACGGCCGGGGTATCTCGGAGCAGGACCGGGCGCACATTTTCGAGTGGTTCTACCAGGGCCAGCAGTCGGCGGCGCGCGGCTCGGGCATGGGCTTGGCCTTGGCGCTGGGCCTCACGCGCCTGCACCTGGGCCAGCTGACGTTCACCAGCCAGCCGGGCCAGGGCAGCACGTTCGTGGCCACGCTGCCGCTGGAACTGCCGCCCGCCCTGAAACTGCTGGACGCCGCCCCGCAGGCCACCCCCGCGTTTGCGTTGGAAGAAGGCATCACCGCGGCCTTGGCGCCCAGCGAGTTGCCGACCCTGGCCAGCAGCGAGGCGCTGGTGCTGGTGATTGAAGACAACCCCGACGTCAACGCCTTCCTCACTCAGAAGCTGCAACCGCATTTCCAAGTCAGTACGGCCTTCGACGGGGCCACCGGGTTGCGTCTGGCCGCCGAAGCCATTCCCGACCTGATTGTGTGCGACGTGATGCTGCCCGAAATCAGTGGGCTGGAAGTGGTGGCCCAGCTGAAAGGCGACTGGCGTACCTCCCACATTCCGGTGGTGCTGCTCACAGCCCGCAACGCGCCCGAGCAGCAGGTAGAAGGCGTGCAAGCCGGCGCCGACCTGTATTTGACCAAGCCGTTCAACCCTACTTTTCTGCTGGAAAGCCTACGCACCTTGCTGGCCAACCGCGACAAAATGCGCGAGCATTTCCGGCGCGAGTTGAGCGTGGATACCGTGACGGTGGCGCCCCAGCGGGTGGACCAAAAATTCCTGGCCGACCTCACCGCCATTGTGGAAGCCAACCTCGGCCGTTCCGATTTAAGTGTGGAGGATGTGGCCCGCAGTTTGGGTATCTCGAGGGTGCAACTCTACCGCAAAGTGAAGGCCGTGCTCGGCACTGGCGTTACTGATTTCATCCAGGGTATCCGGCTCACCAAGGCCCGCCAACTGCTGCTCGACGACGAGCAAACCATTGCCGAAGTGGCCTACCAATTGGGCTTCTCATCGCCGTCTTACTTCTCCACCAGCTTCAAGGCGCGCTACCAAGTGTCGCCCTCCGAGTTCCGGGCCCTGCATACCACGCCCAGCGTGTGAATCAAAAGTTGAAATCGGGTATCATTACTGAAAGCGGCGCCTGATACAGGTGCCGCTTTTTTCGTTTATAACATTGTATATCAATGCGTTACACTTTAATTAAATCACGTGTAATTATTGAAAGACTTTGAGTGATTAAAGCAAGACCAAGGCTGACTTTACCCGGAGATTTGGGTATCGATTCAGCCATGAAAACAACTCCCGCTCCTTAGTTCGTCGCCGCGCCGCTCGTTGCTCTCGTCCCTTGTATGGGCCAGGCAGCGGGCGGCGCGGCGGTGCTGTAGGGTAGCCGCGGCTGCCTGCCGAACCCCACTTTTCTCAGTCTTCCTTATCCACTCAATTCCCATGAAACATACTGTACCCTTGCTGCGGCAAGCCGTCGGGCTGACGTTGCTTTCCGCCCTGCCGCTGGCCGCTGCTGCCCCCGCCCAAGCTGCCGCCCTTACCGCCGCAACCGAGGCCGGCACGCTGGCCGATGTAACCATCAGTGGCCGCGTAACCGACGACAAAGGCAGCGCGCTGCCGGGCGTAACGGTGGTGGTGAAAGGCACAACCATTGGCACCAGTACCGGCCCCGATGGCGACTTCAAACTCACCGTTCCCGAAGACGCTACCCTGCTCGTTTCCTACATCGGCTACAAGCCCCAGGAGGTACCTGTAACCGGCCGCACGACGTTCACCATTACGCTGGTCACCGACGCGGCGGCGCTCGACGAAGTAGTGGTAACCGGCTACCAGACCCAGCGCAAAGCCGATCTGACTGGCGCGGTGGCGGTGGTGAAAACCGAGGAAATCCGGGACATGGCTTCCAACGATGTCACCCGCAACCTGCAAGGCCGGGTGGCCGGCGTGCAAATCAACTCCGATGGGGCGCCGGGCAGCTCGGCTACGGTGCGTATCCGGGGTATCGGTACGCTCGGCAACAACGACCCGCTCTACGTTATCGACGGCATCCCGACGCGGGAAGGCATCAACCAAATCAACCAGAACGACATCGAGAGCATCCAGGTGCTGAAGGACGCCTCGGCGGCCAGCATCTACGGCTCGCGCGCTTCCAACGGCGTGATTATCATCACCACCAAGCGCGGCAAGCTCGGTGCTACCAAGGTTGATTTCTCGACCTTCTTCACGCTCCAAACGCCGGGCCCGCATATCAAACTGCTCAACACCCTGGACTACGGCCGGGTGTACGGCCAGGCCGCCATCAACGACGGCACCACGCCCAGCCTGCCCTACTACAACTTCCAAACCAGCATCGGCGCCAACGGCCGCCCGGTACTCAACGGCGTGACCGTGCCCGAGTTCATCGACGCCGGCCGCACCCAGCGCGCTTCCGATACCGACTGGTTTAAGGAAACGCAGCAGAACGCCCTCATTCAGAGCTACAACCTGAGCGTGAGTAGCGGCGGCGAGCGGGGCAGCGCCTTGTTCTCGGTGAACTACTACGACAACTCCGGTACGCTGAAATACTCGGGCTTCGACCGGTACACGGCGCGCCTTAACACCGATTACAACTTCCTGAACGGCCGCCTGAAAATCGGGGAAAACCTAACCATAGTGAAGTCGCAGCGGGCCGAGTTCGACTTGAACCTGGTGCGCGACCGGACCACCCAGCTGCCCTCTATTGTGCCGGTGCGCACCGAGGATGGCGTGGGCTGGGGCGGCCCCGTGGCGGGCATGAGCGACCGGGACAACCCGCTGCGCCTGCTCACCGACAACAAGCAAAACCGCTCGAACACGGGCCGGGCGTTCGGTAACTTCTTCGCCGACGCTGAAATCCTGAAGGGCTTGCACGTGCGCAGCAGCTTCGGTATCGACTACAGCATCTACAAGTTCCGCCAGATCTACAAAACCTACCAGGCCGGCTTCCTCTCCGAAGCCAACAACCGCGTCACCAACAACGACCGGTTCTGGGGTAACTGGGTGTGGCAGAACACCATTAACTACGATATTCTGCTGGGCGGCAAGCACCAGTTGGGCGTGCTGGCCGGGGCCGAGCGCATCAGCTACTACGACGAAAGCTCGTACGCCTCGCGCACCAACTTCGCCAGCGAAGACCTCAACTACGCCTACCTAGATGCGGGCGCGGCCAACAAAGACAACGGCGGCGGGGCCACGGCCTACCGGCTGGCGTCCACGTTTGCCAAAGTCAACTACTCCTTCGCCGACCGGTATTTGCTGTCGGGTACGCTGCGCCGGGATGGGTCGTCGCGGTTCGGGGAAGACAACAAGTTTGGCGTGTTTCCGGCCGTATCGGGCGGCTGGCGTTTGAGCGAGGAGGCGTTTGTGAAAGACAACACGCCGATTTTCACCGACTTGAAGCTGCGCGCCGGCTGGGGCCAGACCGGCAACCAGGACATTGCCAACTTCGCCTCGCGGGGCTTGTACCAGTCGTTGCTGGGCACCATCGACCCGAACTTCGAGTACGACCGGGGTACTGCCTACGACATCTACGGCAACGACATCAACCTGCCGTCGGGCTACCGCCGCTTCCAGCGCGCCAACCCGGCGCTGAAGTGGGAAACCACCACCCAAACCAACGTGGGCGTGGACTTCGGGCTGCTGCAAAACAAGCTCTCGGGCTCGGTTGACTACTTCGTCAAGAATAGCAAGGACATTCTGGTGAACCTGCCGTTTCTGGCCGTGGTAGGCGAAGGGGGCGACAAGTTCGTGAACGGGGCGTCCATCCAAAACAAGGGCTGGGAATTCGTGCTCGGCTATCAGAACGAGCTGACTAACGGGCTGACCTACAACATCTCGGGCAACCTCTCGACGTACCGCAACAAGCTGACTTACTTGCCCGATGAGGTGATAAACGCTTACGGCGGCAACGGCCAGGACGTAACGCGCCTGGGTCACTCCATCAACGCGGTGTTTGGCTACGAAGCCGACGGTATTTTCCAGAACGAAGGCGAGGTGACCAGTCACGCCACCCAAGTGGGTGCCGCTCCCGGCCGCCTGCGCTACAAAGACCTGAACGGCGACGGCCGCGTGGACAACTTCGACCAAACCTGGATTACGGAAGGCGTGCCCGATTTCAACTACGGCCTCAACCTGGGCGCCGGCTTCAAGGGCTTCGACATGCAGATTTTCTTCCAGGGCGTGCAAGGTTTGCAATCCTTCAACAACGCCAAATTCCGCACCGACTTCGCCTCGCTGGCTTCCGGCGAAAACTGGGGGGAACGGCTGCTCGACGCCTGGACGCCAACCAACTCCGGCTCTTCCATTCCGGCCGCTACGCTCATCAACACCAACAACGAGGGCCGCGCTTCTACCTACTTCATCGAAAACGCTTCTTACATGAAGCTGCGCAACTTCCAGCTCGGCTACTCGCTGCCGAACAGCCTGTTCAGCAAGGTGAAAGTGCAGGGCGTCCGCATCTACGTGCAAGGCCAGAACCTGTTCACGGTGAAGAGCAAGGAGTTCACCGGCGCCGACCCAGAAGTAACCAACTACCAGTACCCGGTGCCCCGCATTTTCTCCACCGGCCTGAATGTGTCTTTCTAACTACCTGATGGCCTTTCTTAGGCGGTCATGCTGAGCTTGCCGAAGCATCTCTACCGCTTCGTCTGAGCCACTGTAACGAAGCGGTAGAGATGCTTCGACAGGCTCAGCATGACAGACCATCCACAGTCCCCATCATATAGCCCACCTTCCCATGAAATTCTTTAAGCCTACCATACTTGCCTTGTCGCTGCTGGCCTTTGCTTCCAGCTGCAACGACGAAAAATTCCTGGATGTAAACCCTATCGGCGCCCTGAGCGACGAGCAGCTCAACACCCCGGCCAACATTGAAAAGCAGGTCATTGCGGCCTACTCCCAGCTCGGCAACGACGTGTACCGCGCCCCCTACACCAGCATGTGGCCCTACGGCAACGTGCGCGCCGGCGACGCCTACAAGGGCGGCAACGGCACCGCCGACGTGGATGCGTTTCACTTCTACGAAACCTTCAGCTTCAACCGCGTGGACGTGGGCAACACCGACGAGCTGTGGTTCCTGATTTACATCGGCGTGTCGCGCTGCAACGATGCGTTGCGCCGTCTCGATGCCGTGGACGCTGCCGCCATGCCCACCAAAGCGGTGCGCCAGGGCGAGGTGCGCTTCCTGCGCGGGCACTACTACTTCCTGCTGAAAGAGCTGTTCAAGCGGGTGCCTTACATCGACCAAACCATCCCGACCGACCAGTACGGTACCATCTCGAACGTGGCCTTAAGCAACGACGAGCTGTGGACCAAGATTGCCGAGGATTTCCGCTTTGCAGTAGCGAACCTGCCGGATACTCAGCCCGAAATCGGACGGGCCAATAAGTCGGCAGCGCAGGCCTACCTGGCCAAAACGCTGCTCTACCAGGCCTACGTGCAGAGCGACAACCACGCCGTAACGAGCGTAGACCAAGGGAAGCTGAACGAAGTAGTAACGCTGACCAACCAGATTGCCGCGTCGGGCAAGTACTCCTTGCACCCCGATTACGCTACCAACTTCCTGACCGTGGGCGACAACGGCACGGAATCGGTGTTTGCCATCCAGTTTTCGCGCAACGACGGCACGCCCAAGGGCCGCACCGACCGGGGCAACTGCCTGAACTACCCCATGAACCCCGACTACGGCTGCTGCGGGTTCCACCAGCCCAGCCAGAACCTGGTGAATGCCTACAAGACCGATGCCCAGGGCTTGCCGCTGTTCACCACCTTCAACAACTCGGACATAACCACGCCGGCCGACTTCCAGAACAACACCGTAGACCCGCGCCTCGACCACACGGTGGCCATTCCGAGCCACCCTTACAAGTACCTGCCCACGTTCGTGTTCGAGAATTCGTGGCTACGCGACCGGAACACGTACGGCGTGTACATGTCGATGAAGGAGAATGTGTTACCTTCTGACCCGAGCTTCCAGAAAACCCCGCCGTTCATGACCACCTCGAAGAACTGGACCATCATCCGCTACGCCGATGTGCTGCTCTGGAAGGCCGAAGCCCTGATTGAGCTGGGTCGGCAAGCGGAGGCGCTGCCCATCATCAACCAAGTTCGGCAGCGCGCCGCCGCCAGCACTGCTCGCCTGAAAAACGCGGCCGGTGGCAACACCTCCAACTACCGCATTGGTCAGTACCCAAGCACCGGCTGGACCCAAGCCTACGCCCGCGAAGCCTTGCGCTACGAGCGCCGCCTGGAGTTTGCCATGGAAGGCTACCGCTTCTTCGACCTCACCCGCTGGGGCATTGCCGCCAACACGCTGAACACCTACTTCAACGTAGAGAAAAACAAGCGCCAGTACCTGCAAACCGCCCGTTTCACCGCCGGCCGCGACGAGTACCTGCCGATTCCGCTCAACCAAATCAACTTCAGCAAAGGCGTGTACAAGCAGAACCCCGGCTGGAACTAGCATAGTGGCCCAAGCGTAGGGCCTAACCCCTCTCCGAAAAGGAGAGGGGAACTAGATTCTAGATTTTATTTCATTGCCCACTTCTTCAACTAGCTTTTAAATATTAGAGCTAGTCCCCTCTCCTTTTTCGGAGAGGGGCTAGGGGTGAGGCGCCCGACATCGAACCAAATTCCCGATGAAAAACAACGTATTCTTTTGGTCCCTGGTCGTGGCGCTGGGCGGCTTCTTGTTCGGCTTCGACACCGCCGTTATTTCCGGGGCCGAAAAAGCCATCCAGCAGCTCTGGGGGCTAAGCCCGGTGGAGCACGGCTTCACTATTGCTATTGCCCTGATTGGCACGGTGTTCGGGGCCATCTTCGGCGGTATTCCGTCCGATAAGCTGGGCCGCCGCCAGACGCTCATCTGGATTGCGGTGCTCTACTTCGTGTCGGCGCTGGGCGCGGCCGTTACCTCCAACTGGGTGCTGTTCATGGTGTTCCGGTTCCTGGGCGGGCTGGGCGTAGGGGCATCGTCGGTGACGGCCCCGCTCTACATTTCGGAAGTGTCGCCGGCCGAGAAGCGGGGGCAGATGGTGGCCATGTTCCAATTCAACATCGTGTTCGGCATCCTCGCCGCCTACCTCTCCAACTACCTGCTGACCGGCGTGGGCGAAAACGATTGGCGCTGGATGCTGGGCGTGCAGGTGGTGCCGGCTGCCGCGTTTTTCCTGCTGCTGTTCCGCGTTCCAGAAAGCCCCCGCTGGCTGCTGGGCCGGGGCCGCGTAGAAGAAGGCCGCCAGGTGTTCCAGCTCATCAACCCCGCCACCGCCGACCAGGAAGTAGCCAACGTATTGACTACCAATGCATCCGATGATGCCATGGTAGGCGGCAAATCGTTGTTTGCACCACAGTACCGCACCCCTGTCATACTGGCCGTGCTGTTTGCCGTCTTCAACCAGGTGTCGGGCATCAACGCCATCATCTACTTCGCCCCGCGCATCTTCGAAATGACGGGGTTGGGCCAGGGTGCGGCGCTGCTCTCGTCGGCGGGTATTGGCTTGGTGAACTTCGCCTTCACGCTGCTGGCCCGCCAGGTCATCGACCAGTTCGGGCGCCGCAAGCTGATGCTTATTGGCTCTTATGGGCTGATTGCTACGCTGGGGCTGGTGTCGTGGGCATTTTACACCCAGAGCTTCAGCGCCTTGAATGGCATGCTGGTGCCCATCTTGCTGTTCGTGTACATTGCCTTTTTCGCTTTCTCGCAGGGCGCGGTTATCTGGGTGTTCATCTCGGAAATCTTCCCTAACACGGTGCGCGCCAAAGGGCAGGCCCTGGGTTCGAGCACGCACTGGGTGATGGCAGCCGTTATTGCCTTCGCCTTCCCGCCCCTGGCCGAAAAGCTAGGCGGTGGCCACACCTTCGCCTTCTTCTGCGGCATGATGGTGCTCCAGTTGCTCTTCGTGTGGCGCATGATGCCCGAAACCAAAGGCACCAGCCTCGAACAGCTGGAGAAAACGCTCGTAATTCACTAGTAGCCCGTCATGCAGGGGCGCAGCCGAAGCATCTCGCTCGAATCGTTGAGTTAGTAATCGTACATCAGCACGCGAGATGCTTCGGCTCCGCCTCTGCATGACGTTCCCATCTGACCTTTAAATCCCAACATCTCATGTCTGATAAGATAGTCTGCTTCGGTGAAATTCTGTGGGACGTGCTGCCGAGCGGCAAGCAGCCCGGCGGCGCGCCCTTCAACGTGGCCGTGCACCTGCACCAGCTCGGTCAATCCGTGGACCTAATCAGCCGCGTCGGCGACGACGACCTGGGCACGGAACTGCTCGATTTCATTGAGTCGAAGGGCTTGCGTACCGACTACGTGCAGCACGGCAAAACCCACCTCACCGGCGTGGTAAAAGCCAACGTAGACGACAGCAACGAGGTGACCTACAAGATTGTACAGCCCGTAGCCTGGGACTACATCCAGTACGATGCCACCGTGGAAAAGCTGGTGGAGCAGGCCGAGGTATTCGTATTCGGCAGCCTCGCCGCCCGCCAGGCTCCTACCCGCGAAACGCTGTACCGCTTGCTGGAGCACGCCAATTTCAAGGTATTCGACGTGAATATGCGTCCCCCGCACTACCACAAGGAGGTAGTGAAATACCTGCTCGAAAAAACCAATCTGGTGAAGATGAACCACCACGAGCTAGCCGAAATCATGGCCTGGTTCGGTCAGGAAACCGACCGGCCCACCGCTATGCAGTGGCTAGCCACCCGCTTCGATTTGCAAGCCGTGTGCGTAACCTGCGGCGCCGACGGAGCCATGCTCTGGGCCAACAACCAGCTCTACCGCGCCCCCGGCGTGTCGGTGGAAGTGAAAGACACCATCGGTAGCGGTGACTCGTTTCTGGCGGCGCTGCTCAAAGGCTGGCTGGCTGGCCAGGAACCCGGCGAAATGCTCCGCTTCGCCTGCGCCACCGGCGCTCTGGTAGCCACTCACCAGGGCGCTACTCCCGCCTTCACTGAAACCGACGTGCGCGAGCTGCTAGCCGCGCAGGCAGTGTAGTTCCTCTATCACAGCTTGCTTTCCGATATCTAAAAGGCCGTCATTCCGAGTGCAGCGAGGAATCTCGCGTGCTGACACCGGTTTCCTACCTCAACATCAGCCCGCGAGATGCTTCGGCTCCGCCTCTGCATGACGGTGACTTTGGTGCTTTCCCTCTCCCCTACTTCCCCACCCATGAAAAAAACGCTTCTTCTGGCGCTGGCGGCAGCTAGCCTCGCTGCGTGCACCCCCGACGCCAAAACGACTGATACGGCTGCTACTACCACCGATGCCAGCACCAAGGCCGCGTCCGATTCGGTGCCGCCTGCCACGCCGCAGTACCGCCCGGCCTACCACTTCAGCCCGGCTGCGCATTGGATGAACGACCCCAACGGCATGGTGTACTACAACGGCACCTACCACCTGTTCTTCCAGCACTACCCCGATGGCATGGAGTGGGGCCCGATGCACTGGGGCCACGCCACCAGCAAAGACTTGGTAAGCTGGCAGGAGCAGCCCATTGCGCTGTACCCCGACTCGCTGGGCTGGATTTTCTCGGGCAGCGCGGTTATTGACAAAGACAACACGGCCGGCTTCGGCAAGAACGCCATGGTGGCCATCTTCACCCACCACAACGACCCCGAAGAGAAAAAGAAAACCAACAAGCACCAGTACCAGAGCCTCGCCTACAGCCTCGACGAAGGCAAAACCTGGAAGAAGTACGCTGGCAACCCGGTGCTACCCAACCCCGGCATTCCTGACTTCCGCGACCCGAAAGTGAGCTGGAACGAGGTGGCCAAGAAGTGGGTGATGACCCTGGCCACCAAGGACCGGATTACGTTCTATTCGTCGCCGAACCTGAAGGACTGGACCAAGCTGAGCGAGTTCGGCGAGAAGCTGGGTGCCCACGGCGGCGTGTGGGAGTGCCCCGATTTGTTTCCGCTGACCTTGAACGGCAAAACCCACTGGGTGCTGCTGATAAGTATCAACCCCGGCGGCCCCAACGGCGGCTCGGCCACGCAATACTTTGTGGGTCAGTTTGATGGCAGAACCTTCACGCCCACTACTACCACCCAGAAGTGGGTGGACTGGGGCAAAGACGACTACGCCGGCATAACCTGGGGCAACACCGGCGCCCGCAAAATCTTCCTCGGCTGGATGAGCAACTGGGAGTACGCCAACCAAGTGCCTACCTCGCCCTGGCGCAACGCCATGACCGCGCCGCGCGACCTATCCCTCAAGCAAGTCGGCTCGGAAATCTACCTGACCTCCACGCCCGTCAAGGAAGTAGCCAAGATAGCCCAGGCCGGCCAGACCCTGAACAACCTGACGGTGAAACCGGAGCTAATCTTGGACGGTAAAATCCCGGCTCTAACGCCGCAGTTTCAGCTGAAGATGAGCACCAAGCAACTTCAGGATTTTGCGCTGGTGCTAGGCAATGCCAAAGGCGAGGAACTGGTTATCGGCTACGATAAGCAAGCCAACCAATACTACATCGACCGAAGCAAAGCCGGCCAGATGGCCTTCAGCGACAAATTCGCCGGCCGCCACCCCGCCCCGCGCCTAGCCACCACCCCCGCCGCCGACCTCACGCTGCTCTTCGATGCCACGTCGGTGGAAGTATTTGCCGACGGCGGCCTCACCACCATGACCGAGCTGTTCTTCCCCACGCAGCCCTACACCACGCTCAAGCTGAAATCAGCCAGCGGCCTCACCGTAGACGCGCTGACTTACACCAAGTTGAGTCAGGAAGTGAAATAGTCTTTCCACGGAAGCCCAGACCCCACGGTCTGGGCTTTTTCTTTTCCAACCTTCCAATTTCCACCACTATGAACACCTGCTTTTCCCCGCTGGGAAAGGCCGGGCTCTTTGGTGTGTCGCTACTTTTCGGTAGCTGCGCCCAGGAAACGGCCGTTCCTGCCACTGCGCCCACGGCGGCGCCTACCAGCAGCGCCCTCGTCTGCGGCCCGCGCCCCGAATCGTCGGACTACCAGCTCTACCCGCTCGGCGACCAGCTGGCCCCCATCGGCGACGTGATGCCCTACTTCGATTCGGAGGCCAATGCCTTCAAAGTGTATTACCTCAAAGACATCTGGAACGACGCTACGCATCAGCGGCATCCGTGGTGGGGCCTCAGCACCAGCAACTTCGTGAGCTACGCCGGACTGCCGGTGGGCGAGGCGCTAAGCTGTAGCACCCAGGGCTGCGAGCAGGATTACGCGTTGGGCACGGGCAGCATCACCAAAAAAGGCAGCACCTACTACGCCTACTATACCGGCCACAACCCCAACTATCCGTCGGGGTGCGTGAGCCATAAGGAGGGCGTGATGCTGGCTACTTCGCGCGGGCTGGGGCAGAAATTTGCGAAGGACCCGGGCTTTACCACCATTTACGCGCCCACCGGGCAGGGTTTTGATGAGCAGGACAACTTCCGGGACCCGTTCGTATTTCGGGATGATGCCAGCAACCGCTACCAGATGCTGGTATCGGCGCGCAAGAACGTGAACGGCACCTGGCGCGGCGTCATTGCCCGCTACACCTCGCCTAATCTGAAAAGCTGGACCTACGCCGGCATCCTCTACGACGGCGGGGCCACCAACTACTTCATGCTGGAAACGCCGGAAGTCTTCAAGCTGGGCGACACCTACTACCTGCTGTTTTCCGACATCGATACAAAGCACGTGTACTACCGCAAGGGCCCCAGCGCCACCGGCCCCTGGAGTTTGCCCACCGGCCCCGACCGGTTCGAGGGCAACGGCATCTACGCCGCCAAAACCGCCGCCGACAACTACGACCGGTATCTGTTTGGGTGGACCAACCGCCTGGGCGGCAGCACTGACGGCGGCAACTGGCAGTGGGGCGGCAACCTGGTGGCTCACAAGCTCTACCAGAAAGCCAACAAGGACCTGGCCGTAAGCATCCCGCACACCCTGAAAAGCCACCTGGAAGCCCAATCCGAACCACTTATCAAGGACAGCCAGTGGGGCAACGTCACGAATATCACCCCGAATACGCATTCCTACACCCTCAGCAGCCCCGCCAACCAGGACGTGGCCAATGTGCTGTTCAACCCCATAGCTCCGGTGCGCTACAAGCTGCACGCCACCGTATCGTACAGCAGCGCTAACAAGGATTTCGGCTTCTTACTCGGGGCCTGCGACGGGTACGACGACGTATACAGCCTGCGGTTCGTGCCCGGCCAGCAACGGTTCAGCCTGGATAAAACGCGCCGCTCGGCCCTAACGACGACAACCGTTGCCACCAACGACGTGCCGTTCCCGCTCGCGCCCGACACCGAGTATAGGGTGGATATCGTGTTCGAAAACTCGATGGTAGTGGTGTACCTCAACAACGAGGTGGCGCTCAGCTCCCGCGTGTATCGCGCCGCCGGTACCTCTTGGGGCCTCTTCGTGGATAACAGCACTGCCACTTTCAAGAACATCACCGTCACCAAACCCTAAACGAAAGTCTTCCCGGTAGCCCGTCATGCAGAGGCGCAGCCGAAGCATCTCGCGTGCTGATGTGAGGGTAGCAACCTGACGTCAGCACGCGAGATGCTTCGGCTGCGCCTCTGCATGACGGGCTTTTTTGCGCCGGTACTGCTTGGGTTATACTTCTGCTTTACCAGCCACTGGTAGTGTGAAAACGAACGTGCTGCCGGCGCCCAGCTCACTGCTTACCCAGAGTTGGCCGCCCTGGCTGGTAATGAACTCGCGGGCAATGCTCAAGCCCAGGCCGGAGCCGCCTTTGTAGCCGTTCTTATCAGGAATCTGGACGAAGCGCTGGAAGATCTTCTCCTGATACTGCGGGGCGATACCGGGGCCGCTGTCCTGCACGCTCACCTGTACTTGCTGGCCGTCGGGAGCCACGGCGGCGTAAATGCGGATTTGCTCTTGCTCGGGCGAATAGCGGATGGCGTTGGCTAGCAGGTTGAGCAGTACCCACGTGGTTTTCTCGATGT
This sequence comes from Hymenobacter norwichensis DSM 15439, assembly GCF_000420705.1. Taxonomy (GTDB): domain Bacteria; phylum Bacteroidota; class Bacteroidia; order Cytophagales; family Hymenobacteraceae; genus Hymenobacter; species Hymenobacter norwichensis. Next base: position 135,107 of record NZ_ATVL01000010.1, on the reverse strand, counting down.
CGGCGCGCACAGGGGGCAGATTGGTGGGTACCTGTACGTTCAGCGTGAGTTGCTTGGGCTTGAGCTGGAGCTGAATGGTATCGGCGGCAAACTGCACGATGTCGTGGATGTGGCTGGGCTGGAAGTTGAGCTGAATGTTGCCTGATTCCAGGCGCGATACGTCGATTAGCTCGCCTACCAGTTTCAGCAGGCGCTGGTTTTCCTGCTTGAGCGTGAGCACAATGTTTTGCTGCTCGGGGTTGAGCGGGCCGACTTTGCCGTTTTGCAAGAGCTTCAGGCTGAAGTTGATGCTGGAAAGTGGCGTTTTCAACTCGTGCGACACGGTGGCCAAGAAGTTGGATTTGGCCTGGTCGAGCTTCTTGAACTCCGAGATGTTGCGCAACGTCAGAATGGAGCCAACAAACTCGTTTTTGTCGAGGGCTTGGTTGAACCCTACTACATCGTGCACGCTCAGGCGGTAATACACTTCCTCACCTTGCTGCGCGATGGTAATCAGCGGCGTTTCCTGCTCGCGCTTGGGCGGCGGCACGTCCAAATAACGTAGCATCTCCCGGAACAGGTCGTTTTCGGCGGCCACCTCGTCCACTCGCCGGCCAAGCAGCTGGGCAGCCGGCACCGCCAGCAAGGCGCTAGCCACGGGGTTCACCACAATCAGGCGCCGGTTTTGGTCAACCAGCAGCAAGCCTTCATCAAGCGTATTGACGATGCTGGCTACTCGGTTACGCTCAGCCATCAACTCGGCCAATGAGGAGGTACGGTAGCTTTGCAACTGCACCAGCATCTGGTTGAAACTGCGGCCTACCGTGGCAAACTCGTCGTGCCCTTCCACCGGAATCGAGGCTGTGAAATCTTGGTTGGCAGCGTGGTCGATACTGGCCGAGAGGCGGCGCAAAGGCACAACGGCTGCCTCGGGCACACTTAATACAAACAGTAGGGAGGTCAGGATAGCGAAGGTCAGCAGCGCCAGCACGTAGCGCCGCTGTTGCAGGGCGGTACGGTTAGCAGCTTCGTTTTTGTGCGTTAGCGCCTGCCTGTTCAGGCTCATCATAGCGTAGGTATCCTGCCGCAGGCGCCCCACCGCATCGTTCCACAGCTTTGCCGACGTAGTATCAGAGGCCAGCAGTCGGTTGAAACTCCCCACGTCTTCAAACAACTTGTCAACTATCTGCTGCTCGCCGGGCTCGGTTACGTTGCCGGCTTCGTGGGCCAGTAGCATTTCAAAGCGCGGCTTGCCTTGCGGGTCGGCGGAGTCGGCACCGTACGGCAGGCGGTCCAGCGCCTGTAGCATGTGCTGGCCGAGCTCCACCGAGTATAGGTTGTCTTTAAGCACATTACGCGAAGTACGGTCCAGCCGGTCGAGTGCGTACAGCATGTAACCGCTCACTGCCAGCAGCAACAGCAGCATGGTTGTAAAAGCCAGCGTGATTTTGGTTTTGAGGGTCATGCGTTGGGGTAGGAGCTTGGGGACTGATAGACTGATAATTGATAGAACGTCATGCAGAGCAGAGCGAAGCATCTCGCCTGCTGACGTCGGATTAGCATTGCAACCTCAGCAGGCGAGATGCTTCGCTCTGCTCTGCATGACGATGGTCAATGTGTCTCATTCTATCGATAGCCATCAATACGTCACCAAATAAATATCTAGGTCTTGGGTGTGGCGGGCTACTTGCCGGATTAGGTCGTTGGTGACGCCGCGGCGGGTGAGGCGGGCCCACCAGTTTTTGCTGCCGGTCACGCCGCAGATCAGCAGCGACACGTTTTTTTCGGCGGCTACGCGCGTTACTTGGGCTACAATATCGTCGGCTTTCACCCGCAGAATCTGGCCGCCTAGCTCGGTGGCTAGCTGGAGGTTGTTGATGAGGTGCCGTTGCGCCGCTAGCCCTACCCTATCCGCCGATTCTTTGCCGGTTTGCACATAGAGTACGTACCACTTGGCCCCACCAAGACGGTCGGCGAGGCGAGATGTTTTGCGGATGATTTCCTTGGCGGCCTGTGCGTTGGTGTTGATGCAGGCCAGCAGCCGGTCGGCGTTGCGGCGCTGGGGTGCCACGGCAGGGGCACCTCCGGCGTCAGTGTCTATCTGGCGGCCGAGCTGGTTGGCTACTTCCCTCAGGGCCAATTCGCGCAGTTGAAGCAGGTTTTCGGGCTGGAAGAAGTTCTTCAGCGCCGAGGGCACCTTCTGCGGGTCGTAGATTTTGCCTTCCTCCAAGCGGGTGCGCAGTTCGGGCACGGTGAGGTCTACGTTCACTACCTCGTCGGCCAGCTTAAACACCTGGTCGGGTACCCGCTCCTGCACGTCGGTGCCGGTTATCTTCTGCACCTGGTCGTGCAGGCTTTCCAGATGCTGCACATTCACGGCCGTAATCACCGAAATACCGGCCTTCACAAGCTGCTCCACATCCTGCCACCGCTTCTCGTTGAGGGAGCCCGGCACGTTGGTGTGGGCTAGCTCGTCCACCACCACCACAGAGGGCCGGCGTTGCAAAATGGCCTGCACGTCCATTTCTTCTAGCATCCGACCTTTGTAGAAAATCTGCTTGCGCGGCAGCACGGGTAGGCCTTGCAACTGGGCCTCGGTGCCGGCCCGGCCGTGCGTCACAACGTAGCCTAGCACCACATCCACGCCGTGCTGAAGCAAATCGTGGGCTTCTTGCAGCATGCGGTAGGTTTTGCCCACGCCGGCCGCCAGCCCAATGTAGATTTTCAGCCGCCCGCGCCGCCGCTCCTGCACCAGCCGCAGAAACCGCTCGGCAGACTGGTCGCGCTGTTGGTTTTCGTTGGTTGCGGAAGGCAGCATAAGAACGATTCAATTTCAACGGTCATGCAGAGCGGAGCGAAGCATCTCGCGTGCTGATGCTAGATTACTATTCTGACGTCAGCACGCGAGATGCTTCGCTCTGCTCTGCATGACGGCCTTTTTTGTAGACATACCGCCTATCAAAACGAAATGGCGATGCTGCTGGTCAGGTTGCCGTAGTTGTCGGTGGGTTGGCCGTTGCGGTCGGTTAGGAAGGATTGGGGGGAGCGGAAGCCGCGGCCTTCGATGCGTACTACCACGTTGCTGGTGGGGGCGTAATCGAGGTTGAGGGAAGCGGCGTGTACTTTCAAGTCAGCGTCGGAAGCCATTGGGGAAATCGAGCTGATGATGACGCCGCGGTCGGCGTTGTAGTACTCGCCACGGAGGGTGGTGCTCCATTTATCGGCCAGCTTGTAGCGCACGAAAACGGCGCCGGTGTGCCAGGTGTCATCTTTGCCGCCGCGCTCGGCGCGTTCCTGTTTGCCCACATCGAATACCACGGCCAGGCTTAGACGGTCGGTGGCGGCGTAAGTGGCATAGAAATCGTGGAAGTAGCGGCGGCGGCGGGCTAGGTCTTGGGGCTGCTCGTTGCCGTAGAACGTGCTGCTGTTGATGAGCAGCTTATCGGTAGGCTTCCACTGAATTTGAGTGCCAATAGCCTTCTTCTGGTTGTTTTCGCGGATGTTCTGCCAGCCGTTCAGTACCAACCCGGTCAAGGTCAGCTTGGGGTCCACTTCGTACGTGAACCGTACGCCAGCTTCGTAGTACGGCGAGTTCTCGGCCATCAGGGAGCGGGTCAGCGTCCAGTTGTCTTTGCTGATAGCCGACTCAAACCCGATGTGCGAACCGAAAATACCAGCGTCCAGCCAAGCCTTCTCGAACGGCCGGAAACCGGCGTAAGCTTCGTAGATGTGCTTGAATACTTGGTCTTCGGCGGCGTAATTGGCCGTTACGTAGGTACCGGCATGCAGCCCCAAAGCGCCGCGTACCTGCCCGTTGTCGTAGCGCATCCCAATGATGGCGTTGTTGACGGTAAATTCGTTTTGCCGGTCGTGCGAGTATAGGAAGCCGGGGCGGTCTTGGGTGTCGGCGTGCTTGAAATCATAGCCGTAGTAGCCATCCACAAAGCCGTAGAAAGTCAGCGGGTTTAGGGTGGCAGTGGCGGGTGCGGCTGGCGGCGGCACGACCTGCGCGGTATCCGTTACGGAAGTTGTTTGCGCCAGCGCATTCGTGGTAACAGAAGCGGCAGTGAGGGCGAGGCCCAAGGTCAATAGGTAGTTCATGCAGGAGCGCCTACGGTTACGAGGCGAGTAGAGGCTGACGTTGCTGCCGATGAGCAGGCAAACTAGCTGTTTAGGTGATGCTGTGGGAAGAATGAAAGGTGCCGAGTACCTGCACAGTTATTTACGAACAGGTGCCAGCTCGTCCAGGGCTAGGTTCAGACGCAATACGTTGACGGTGGCCGGACCAAAGAACACGATAATGGGCTCATCAATATGTTCCTTCACTAACTGCCGAACCCGCTCTGCTGGCAAGCCCCGCAGACGAGCCACCCGGTCCACCTGCATATATGCCCCGGCCGGCGACAAGTGCGGATCGAGGCCCGAGCCGCTGGCCGTGACTAGTTCGGCAGGCACTTGGTCGCGGGTCACCGTGGGGTTTTGCTGCAAAAAGGCACCCGCCCGGGTCTGCACTTCTTTCAGGTACTCGGGGTTGCTCGGGCCTTTGTTGGAGCCCGCCGAGCCGCTGGCGTTGTAGTCAACAGCCGAAGGCCGGGTGTTGAAATACTCGGGCTTATCGAACTTTTGGCCGACGTTGGCGAAGCCCACCACGCGGCCCTTGTGGCTCAGTTGTACACCCTCCCCCTTACCAGGTGAAAGTTGCGCCGCGCCCCACACAATAGCAGGGTACACCACACAGCACAGCACAAGCATGGCCAAGGAAAGACGAAAAGCAGGAAGCAGGTTATTTTTCATGAGAAAGTAGAAGCTAGGAGTTTGGAGCTAGAATCGGTTAGCCCTATGAGCTAAGACTAGAAGCTAGTTCCCCTCCTTTTTTCAAGGAGGGGTGCCCGGAGGGCGGGGTGGTAAAGCCGTTTGAACGACTTGCGAATGAATCGACGGAAACTTGAGTTGTTGTTTCATCTGGTGGCTGAATCGCACTGCCAAGTCGTTCATTACAAACAACATCAGCAACGAGGTCAACCACCCCTGCGGCGGCTTCGCCACCGCGTCCCCTCCTTATCTGAGGAGGGGAGTTTCGTGCTGTCAATCAGTTGACTGACTACAGAAATGCGCCTACCACCAAGTCAATCAGCTTGATGCCGATGAAGGGCACGATAACGCCGCCGAGGCCGTAGATGAGCAGGTTGCGGCGCAGCAAAGCGGAGGCCCCGATGGGTTTGTAGGCCACGCCGCGCAAGGCCAGCGGCACCAGAACCGGGATGATGATGGCGTTGAAAATCACGGCGCTCAGGATGGCCGACTGCGGCGACTTCAACCCCATGATATTCAGGGCACCGAGGGCCGGAACGGCAACCATGAACAAGGCCGGCACGATGGCGAAGTACTTGGCCACGTCGTTGGCGATGCTGAAGGTCGTGAGCGTGCCGCGGGTCATGAGCAACTGCTTGCCGATTTCCACAATTTCGATGAGCTTGGTAGGGTCGTTGTCGAGGTCGACCATATTGCCGGCTTCTTTGGCGGCTTGGGTGCCCGAGTTCATGGCCACTCCCACGTCGGCTTGGGCCAGGGCGGGGGCGTCGTTGGTGCCGTCGCCCATCATGGCTACCAGTTTGCCTTGCTGCTGCTCGTTGCGAATGTAGGTCATCTTGTCCTCGGGCTTGGCTTCGGCAATGAAGTCATCGACGCCCGATTTCTCGGCAATGAACTTGGCGGTGAGGGGGTTGTCGCCGGTGACCATCACGGTTTTGATGCCCATTTTGCGCAGGCGCTCAAACCGCTCCTGAATGCCGGGCTTGATGATGTCTTGCAGCTCCACTACCCCAAGCACCCGGTCATTTTCGCTGACTACCAGGGGCGTACCGCCGTTGCTGGCCACGGCGTCGGTGCGCTGCGTGACTTCCTGCGGGTAGGGCTGGTTGGCTTTCACGGCTAGCTGGCGGATGGCATCGGAGGCGCCCTTGCGGATGCGGGTACCGTTGGCCAGCGTCACGCCGCTGCTGCGGGTTTCGGCCGTGAACTTGATGAGCTCAGCGCCGTCGAGGCGGCTGCGCAGGGCTTGCGGGTCCACTTGCTTTTCGCGGGCCAGCTCCACGATGGACTTGCCTTCGGGCGTTTCGTCGGTGAGCGACGAGACGGCGGCAAACTCAATGAACTCCCGCTCATCGACGCCGGGGGCCGGCCAGAAGTGCGTGGCTTTGCGGTTGCCGATGGTGATGGTACCCGTTTTGTCGAGCAGCAGCACGTCGATGTCGCCGGCCGTTTCCACGGCTTTGCCGCTCTTGGTGATGACGTTGGCGCGCAACGCCCGGTCCATGCCTGCAATACCGATGGCCGAGAGCAAGCCGCCAATGGTGGTCGGAATCAGGCACACGAACAGCGCAATGAAGGCGGAAATGGCAATGGGGGTTTTCGAGTAATCAGCAAACGGCGCCAGGGTCACGCACACAATCACGAAGACCAGCGTGAAGCCCGCCAGCAAGATGGTGAGGGCAATTTCATTGGGCGTTTTCTGCCGCGAAGCGCCTTCCACCAGCGCAATCATCTTGTCGAGGAACGACTCGCCAGGCGCCGTCGTCACCACCACTTTAATGCGGTCCGACAGCACTTTGGTACCACCCGTCACGGAAGATTTGTCGCCGCCGGCCTCCCGTATCACCGGGGCTGATTCGCCGGTAATGGCCGACTCGTCGATGGTAGCCAAGCCTTCGATAATCTCGCCGTCGGTGGGAATGATTTCGCCAGCTTCCACCAAGAACATCTGGCCTTTCTGGAGCTGCGACGACGATACGGAAGTGACGTTGCCTTTGTCATCGATGACGCGGGCGGGCGTTTCCTCGCGGGTTTTGCGCAGGCTTTCGGCTTGGGCTTTACCGCGCGCTTCGGCAATGGCCTCGGCGAAATTGGCGAACAGCAAGGTCAGAAACAGCACCAGAAATACGGTGAAGTTGTAACCGAAGCTGCCTTGCGCGGCATCGGGTTGCACCAGCAGCCCGAGCGTCACGAGCAGCATCACCACCGTCCCGATTTCCACGGTGAACATCACCGGATTGCGGAACATGATGCGCGGATCGAGCTTCACGAAAGCCTGTTTCACAGCTTCGGAAACCAGCGCAGGTTGAAATAAGGATTGAGATTTGGAGGCCATTATCGGGGAAGTTCTTGCGGGACGCCTCACCCCTAGCCCCTCTCCAAAAAAGAGGGGAACTAGCTTCTAGCTGCTAGAGCTAGTGCGAGAGTGAGCAATGAAAAGGCGAAGACTAAAAGCTATTCTAGTTCCCCTCTTCGTTGAGGAGAGGGGCTAGGGGTGAGGCCAATCGGCCGCGCTAGTACAAGGAGAAATGCTCGGCCAGCGGGCCTAGCGCCAGGGCCGGGAAGAAGGCCAGGGCGGCAATGATGACAATGACAGCCAGCACCATCACCCCGAAAGTGGCCGTGTCGGCGGGCAGCGTGCCGGCGCCTTCGGGGGTGTATTTCTTGCGGGCCAGCAGGCCGGCAATAGCCACAGGCCCGATGATGGGCAGGTAGCGTGACAAGAGCAAAATGACGCCGGTGGTGATGTTCCAGAACGGTGTATTGTCGCCGAGGCCCTCGAAACCGGAGCCGTTGTTGGCAGCCGCGGAGGTGTACTCGTAGAGCATTTCCGAGAAGCCGTGGTAACCAGGGTTGGCCAGCCAGCCGGCGTATTCGGTGGGGTTGCCCACGTAGGTATGGGCCGCTAGGGCCGTGCCCGCCAGAATCAGCAGCGGGTGAAGCAGCGTCACGATGATGGCAATTTTCATTTCGCGGGCTTCAATCTTCTTGCCCAGAAATTCGGGCGTGCGACCCACCATCAACCCGGCCACGAACACGGCAATGATGAGGTAGGCAAAGAAGTTGAGCAACCCCACGCCGCAGCCACCATAAAAGGCGTTGGTCATCATGCCCAGCAGCTGGCTCATCCCCGAAATCGGCATGAACGAGTCGTGCATGGAGTTGACGGACCCGCAGCTGATAATGGTGTTGGTGATAGACCAGTAAGCGGAAGCTACCACGCCAAAGCGCATTTCTTTGCCTTCCAGCGCGCCCAAGCTTTGGTCGATGCCCATGTGGCTGATGGCGGGGTTGCCGTGCATTTCATAATACACAGTCGGGGCCAGCAGCACCATGAAACCGACGGTCATGACGCCAAATATCATCAGCGACAAGCGGCGGCGTTTCAGGTAGAAACCCAGCGCAAACACCATAGCTATCGGAATGATGGTCAGGGCAATGTTTTCAGCGGCATTGGTGAGGTAGTTGGGATTTTCGAGCGGATGCGCCGAGTTGGCCCCGAAGAAGCCGCCGCCGTTGGTACCCAATTCCTTGATAGCCACCATAGCCGCCACTGGCCCGCGTGATACGGCCACCGAGTCGCCCTGCACCGTTATGAGTTGCTGCTTGCCCTGTAATGTCATCGGGGAGCCGTTGAACACCAGAATCAGGGCCAAGATTAAGGAGCCGGGGAGCAGCAGGCGCGTAATGCTCTTCACGAAGTACTCGTAGAAGTTGCCCAGCTTCTCGGTCGTGCGGGTCTGCAAGGCGTTGATTACCACCACCGCAGCGGCAATACCGGTAGCCGCCGACACAAATTGCAGGAAGGTGATAACCACCATTTGGGAAAGGTAGCTCAACCCCGATTCACCGGAGTAATGCTGCAGGTTACAGTTCACCAGAAACGAAATGGCCGTGTTGAACGCCAGATCGGGAGTCATGGAGGGGTTGCCGTCGGGGTTGAGTGGCAAGGCACCTTGCGTGCAGAGCACCACCATGGCCAGCAGGAACCACACCAGGTTGATGGTGAGTAGCGTCGTCATGTGCTGCTGCCAGGTCATGTCGCGCTTGGAGTCGATGCCCGCCAGACGGAACAGGCCGTTTTCGACGGGTGCCAGAAAATCCAGGGCGTTTTTTTCGCCTTTGAATACGCGCGCCAAGTAGCGCCCCAGCGGAATGGCCAGCACCAGCGTCAGCAGGTAAATGCCGATGATGCCCAGTAGTTCAGAATTCATATCAGTTGAAAATGCGGGTGCCAGTTGCCGGTTTCCACGAGGCGGCAGCGGCCAGGCGGCCCCTCGTGGGCAACCAAAAAAGTTAGAATCGTTCGGGCTTGAGCAGCACGTACACCAGGTAGACAAACACGGCCAGCGACAAGACAAAGAGGGTAATCATCATGGGGAAGGCCGGGGCTAGATGTGGTCGAAAAACTCGACGGATTTAAAGAAGAGCCAGAAGCCAGCGCAGCTGGCCGCGGTGAGCAAGGGAATCATAAGAGCAGGTGCCATAGGTGCCAGATTGTTGACGTGCGCATTCCCACTTGCCAATCCCGACCCGATTTGCTCCTCACCACACTCTAATCAGTACATCACGCTGATTATCAGCGACTATATTTCCAACACAGTGAATACAGAACCATGCAGACACAAAAAAACCGGGTCATTCTGACCCGGTGCGTCGGTCAGAATAACCCGGTTTGAATAGTATATAGACGCAACACTTCGCGTCTCGGCGTTGCTGAGGTTGTTTAGGCGGGGCTATCTATTGGGTGTGAGAAGTAGAAGAGTACTAAGAAAGACCGTCATGCAGAGCGCAGCGAAGCATCTTGCGTGCTGACGTATGGTTGCTAATCTTGAGTCAGCACGCGAGATGCTTCGCTGCGCTCTGCATGACGGGCCTTTTATGCGGGGTTAACCTGTGTAAAAAGCAGCATTGCCTAACTATACACGTCGTTCAATACCGAGATGCAAAGTGTCGCGTCTCTACAACCCATACTCCTGAATCTTGCGGTAGAGGGTTTTGGTACCGATGCCGAGTTGGCGGGCGGCTTCCATTTTGTTGCCGCCGGTTTCTTGCAGCACCGTCCGGATCTGGCGCTTTTCTAGAGTGCGGAGGGTTTTGTCGGAGGCTTCATCGGCGGCTGGCTCCGCCGTGAAATACTGAAACTCGGTGGGCAGGTCGTCAATGGTTAGCGTGTCGGTGTCGGCGAGGATGGCGGCGCGTTCCAGCACGTTTTTCAGCTCCCGCACATTGCCGCGCCAGTCGTGGCGCTGCAGCTGCGTTAGAGCTTCCGGTTCCAGGCCGCGCAGGCGCTTGCGCAGCTTGGCGGCGTAGAAATGCAGGAAGTAGGTGGCTAGTGGTTCGATGTCTTCGCGGCGGGCGTTGAGCGGCGGCACGGCCACCGTGAAAACGGCCAGCCGGTAGTACAGGTCGGGGCGGAAATGACCTTCGTCGGCTTCCTGGCGCAAGTTGCGGTTGGTGGCGGCCACAATCCGCACGTTCACGGATATAGGCTTGGTGTCCCCGATTTTGGTGAAGCTTTGGGTTTCGAGCACGCGCAGCAGCTTGGCCTGTAGCTCCAGCGGCAGTTCCCCTATTTCATCCAGAAACAAGGTGCCGCCGTTAGCTTCTTCCATCAGCCCGCGCTTGTCCGCTAGCGCCCCAGTGAAGGCGCCTTTGCGGTAGCCCAGCAGCTCCGATTCCAACAAGTCTTTGGGAAAGGCGCTGCAATTGACGGCCACAAACGGCTTGGTGCGGCGCGGACTGGCGGCGTGAATAGCCTGCGCAAACAGCTCTTTGCCTGAGCCCGTGGGGCCTTCCAGCAATACGGTGCTGTCCGTCGGCGACACGCGCAAAGCCAGCGCTTTAGCCTGCGCCAGCGGTACGGAACCGCCAATCATGGAGTCGAAGGTGAACTGCGGGGCCAGCTGCTTTTCCAGCTCGGCCACGCGGCGTTGCAGGCGCGCTTTGTCGGCGGCGCGTTCCACTACTACTACCAGCTGGTCGTCGGAGTCGCCTTTGGTGAGGTAGTCGAAGGCGCCGGATTTCATGGCTTGCACCCCATCGGCAATGGTGCCGTAGGCTGTCATCAAAATTACCTCAGCCAGTGGGGCCACAGCTTTATAGCGCGGCAGCAAGCTCAAGCCGTGACCGTCGGGCAGTTTCACATCGGAGAGAACTACCAGCACTTCCTCAGCATGCTGGCGCAATAGTTCCAAGCCGCGCTGGGCGTTGGCTGCCATCAGCACGGTGTAGCCTTCCAGCTCCAGCACCCGCCCGACCACTTGGCGTAGGCTATTTTCGTCGTCGATGAGCAGGATGGTATTAGACTGGGGCATGGCGGATAGGCAAAGGCAGGGCGCAAGAGTACGCAAAACCCGCTTTCCACCAAAGGAGCTACCTTCCTGGCCCCAACTAACCGGCGGGGCCGCGAATATGCTGCGCGCTTGTCTATGCCGCTAGCTTCCCCGTAGAACAGCCTTCATCAGGCGCTTTTTCCCTTGTAGTGTAGTATGGCTGTAGCCCAACTTATTCGGCCGCTGGTGCGGCCTTTCGCCGAATTCTTTCGCCGGGAGGCTGCGGGAGGTATTATCTTGATGATTAGCGCGGTACTAGCGCTGGTGCTAGCCAATACCGAGTGGGGCGTTGCCCGCTACTTCCCCACCATCTGGGACCAACACCTGCGCATTGGCTTCAACGGCTTAGTGCTCGACAAGAGCCTGCTGCACTGGATTAATGACGGCCTGATGACCGTGTTTTTTCTGATTGTAGGGCTGGAAATCAAGCGGGAAGTGCTGGAAGGCGAGCTAGCCTCGGTGCGGCAGGCGGCCTTACCCATTGCAGGGGCCTTAGGTGGCATGCTACTGCCGGCCCTGCTTTACTCGGTGTTCAACCACGGCACCGTTACGGCGGGCGGCTGGGGCATTCCGATGGCTACTGATATTGCGTTTGCGCTGGCCGTATTGCAGTTGCTGGGCTCCCGGGTACCGCTCGGCCTCAAGGTATTCCTCACGGCGCTGGCCATCGTCGATGATTTGGGCGCGGTGCTGGTTATAGCGGGCTTCTACACAGCCGATTTGGACCTACACTACCTGTACCTGGCGCTAGGCACCTGGGCATCATTGATTGCTCTCAACCTACTGGGCTTCCGCAGTTTGTGGCTGTATCTGGGGTTAGGCGTAGTGCTATGGTATTTCACGTTGGAATCTGGCATCCATGCCACTATTGCGGGGGTGCTGCTGGCGCTGGCCATACCTTCCCGCATTGGTCTAGACCGCAACGCGTTGCTGCGGCTGCTAGATGAGCGTCTACGGTTTCTGAACCACGAAGTACATGGCGCCGACGCCGACCCGCGCACCATTAGCGAAGAACTGGAGCACTTGTCGGACTCCATCAGCTCGCCGGCCCAGAAGCTGGAGCAGAGGCTGCACTCGGTGGTAGCCTTCGGCATCATTCCGCTTTTCGCCTTTGCCAATACCAGCCTAGCCATTGATGCTTCGGTATTCGGGCAACTGTTTTCGCCGCTGGGTTTGGGCATTCTGGCCGGCTTGGTGCTAGGTAAGCCCCTAGGCATTGGGCTGTTGGCGTGGACCACCGTACGGCTTGGCTGGGCCGAACTACCAACCGGCGTAACATGGCGGCACCTGTGGGGCGCGGGCGTATTGGCCGGCATTGGCTTCACCATGGCCCTGTTCGTGACGCTGCTGGCACTGGGCGAACATTCCGAAGGCGAAGCGGTGGCGAAATTAGCTATCCTGTTAGCCTCGCTCACCTCAGGCACAGTGGGCTATCTGCTGCTCCGCTCTACCCCTAGCACTTCTCCATAACCAGCATCACGGACGTAACCTTGTATATTATTTAAGTCTTTATATCCATTTGATTAACAGCCTTTTTCAGCTATTTCACATACCGATTTGTTCACAATTTCTTAACATACTTCACTTCCAGTAAATAAGTCGCGTAGAAGCGTATTTCACCGAGTATTCTCTGCTTTCACTTCTTTGGAATGCGCTCTTTTCTACTAGCCCACACAACGGCCCTGCTGCTACTGCTCGGCTCATTTGCTCCCGCTTACGCCCAGGTTCCGGCCAACCCCACGCCTGCTGCCACCGACACGCTTCGCAAATTCGAGAACCCCAACGGCGTTTCCTCGCCAGTTGCCAAGCCTTGGTATAGGGGCAAGTTGGTGAAAGCCACCATTATACCGGCCCTGATGATTGGCTACGGCATCAGCACCATCAATGGCAACGGCATTTACAGCAGCTACGATGCCCGGCGCGACATCCAAAAGCAGTTTCCCAACTTCCACACCCGCGTGGATGATGCTCTGATTTTTGCGCCGTATCTGGAGTTGGGGGCCGTGGCGCTGGCCGGCGTAGAGTCGCGCAATGACCGGATTAATACGCTGCTCATCATTGGCAAGGCCGAGGCGTTTATGCTGGTGAGCGTATTTGCGCTGAAGAGCGTCACCAACGTCACCCGTCCTGACGGTTCCGACAATCAGTCGTTTCCGTCGGGGCACACTGCACAGGCGTTTCTGGCGGCCAGCATCGTGCACGCTGAGTTTCGCGACAAAAGCCAGTGGTACGGGGTAGGCGCTTATGGTATTGCCACCAGCGTAGCGGCCCTGCGCATGCTCAACAACAAGCACTGGCAAAGCGACGTGGTGGCCGGCGCGGGTTTCGGAATTTTGTCGGCACACCTGGCCTACCTTTCCCACCGCAACCGCTGGGGCCGTAAGCCTCGCTTGCTGGAAGGCACTAGCTTTTCCCCCATGTACTACCAGGGCGCTACGGGTCTCACTTTCACCTGGCGTCCGCAGTAAGTTGTCAGTTGCCCGTTGCGGACTACCAGTTTGCTTTTTGTTGATGCCTGACAATGGGCAACTGATAACCAACTTTTTCCAACGGACGCAGTATCTACACATACTGCTCTGCACTGAAGCAGGCGCCCTTCCTTTCCTCATCCACACTGCCATGACTACTTACCGCCCCATACTCGCATTTTGCCTCCTCGCCTTGATGTTCTCTGTTAGCAGCTGCGACGCCATTGGCACCATTTTCAAAGCAGGCGCCTGGACGGGCCTTATCGGGGTTTTCCTGGTAGTGCTGCTGCTCTGGTTCATCGTCACCAAAATGCGCAGCCGCTAACGGTTGCTACACATACAACACAAAAGGCGGCTTCCTGCATTAGGAAGCCGCCTTTTGTGTTGTATTTAAGCCTAACTGCTGGCTACTCTTTCACTATGCGCAACGAAACTGGTCCTTGCTCGGTGCGCAAATGCAACATGTATACTCCGGCCGGCTGATCGTGTAGGTCGAGGGCTGTGGCGCCAGATAGGTGGAGGCGGGTGGCACCGTGCACGGTGTACAGCGTACCAAAAAGTGGAATAGCAGCCCCGTTGGATGCCAGTACGCGTACGTAACCGGTACTAGGGTTGGGTACTACAGCCAGCGTAACTGGAGCTGCTTGGCAGGTAGAGCAGCCTTGCACTACAACCACTGGCGAGTAGGTAGCAGTACCATCGAGGTCCACTTGCCGCAGGCGGTAGTAGAGCGTACGGTTAGGCGCTTTGGCGTCGTATAGGTTGTAGCTATGAGTGCCCGCCAACGACCCTTTGCCCGCCACTCTGCCTACTTTCTCAAACTGATGACCATCAGCACTGCGTTCTACTTCGAAATGGCTGTTGTTTTTCTCAGAAGCCGTTTTCCAACTGCACTGCACCCCTGAGCTTGTCCGCTCGGCCTCGAAAGACACTAGCTCCACCGGCAGTGGTGCCGCGGGGTTAGACGATACTGCATAGGGTGAAAACGAGGTCAGGCCCACACGGGTGAGCTTGTAGCTGTTGGGCACTGTACCAACTGCCGCCGCCGTCGGGCCAACTTTATCAAAGTAGGGCTTGGCGCCGGTGCTGATGTAGTGGCTGATGTAGCCCTTAGTACGGTCAAAGTTGGTTCCTTCGGCCCCACCGGCCATCTGGTCGGCAAGGTTCCATTGCAACGACATGGTTACGTTAGAGTTACCTGCCACTTCCTCATCCACGAGCCAAGTTTTCTTCACGTTTTGGTTCAGCACTTCCACTACGCCATTCTCCTCAGCGTCGTAGTTGGTGTACATCTTGTCGAGTACCCGCACTGAAAATACGTCTTCGTTGCGAGCGGTGGTACTGTTGGGCTGCTTCAACCAAGCTGGCGTGTAGCTAGTGGCTGAGTTGCCCACCGGAAACAACACATCAACTCCGGTATTGGCTACCGACTGCCGCAGGGTGCCTTTGCCGTTGGTCACAACAAACGCTGTGGAAGTGTAGCCTTGAATTTGACCGCCCCGCTGCAAGGTTAGGTTGTTGTTGCCTAGAAATAGGTCTGGCTCCGCTGAGCCGTTGGCGCTTGCAAAAGTTAGGTTACCATTAACTAGGGTATTGCCCACTAATAGCTTTTCACCAGCTCCCGTGAGCTTAAGGTTACCGTACGCCACGGGCGCAATGTTTATGCTGCTGTTGGTGGTCAGGTATTCCACCGTGCTGGCTGGGTCCAGTTCACCGAATGTGAAGGCGTAACCGGGCTGCTGCACAGCTAATGTGGCATTGGACTCCACCTCTACTCTCCCCGCAATGTTGTCGTTGTTATAGAGATATAACCGGGTCGGGTTGGCGGTAGTAGCGCCTGGTAGCCCCACTACAATCTTGGAATTGGCCCCATTCACGGTCCAGGTGGTAGTTGCGCCCCCGGCGGCACCATTGATACGGCTAGCCGCCGCGTTGTTGGTTGTGGTATTGCCCTGCACGTAATACGTGGCATTGGGTAGCGAAAAGCTAAAGTTGCTAGGTAGAGGCCCCGTACCGTTGGCCGTGGTGCTCCAGGTGGCAGCCTCTTCCAGGTTGCCGCTGGTTTTTGAGTAGAAAATATTGGTGAAAGCGGAGATAGTCACATCGTCGATGGACAAGCCGTTGCCGTTGGTGGTGTTATTGAGCACGTAGCTCCACCGAATCATAATCTCTTGGTTCGGCAACAAGTCGATACCACTCAGCGTGCTTTGGCGAACCCGGCGGTTGGTGGGGGAGTTACCGTCGCGGCTGGCAATAACAGTGGCGGTGGAAGGAGCATCTACCCCCAGGTCGGCAATGCTGGTCCAGGTGCCCGAACCGTTGAACAGGCTTTCCACCGTACCCGCTACCGCCGACTTGCGGTACGTTACATCCACGCGGGCTCGATCCTGCTTGCCGGAGTTGTACCAGTGCTCCATAGCATACACAATATCCAGGTTACGGATGGTGGTATTGGTGCCGTTTTTCAGCCGGATTCCCACATGCCCTATGCCGTTGCCGGTGGTAGTGGCGGCAATACCACCAAAGGAGCGGTCGGTGCTTAGCGCGCCCGTAGCATCCCCGAAGTGGTAGTAATTGGCATTGGTGTTGGAGCCGTCGTTGGCAGCAAATGAGGGCGGCGAATAGGTGAATCCCGGAAACTCGGCCTCCGCGTACACGCCCCGCAAATTGGCCGTGGTATTGTTGGCAAAGCTGGCCGCACCCGTCAGCGTATTGAAGTTCTGGGTGTACGGCACCAAGTTGTTGGCATCCGTCCAGGTGTGTTGGGCCGCGGCGGGCATACTGCTAAGACCGGCGCCTAAAAGCGCAGTGAATAAGCTGTAGATTTTTCTCATATGATATAGAGGGTAGTTTTCAAGAAGTTTGCTCAGCAAAGCACAAGCTCAACCGTAACATATCCGACCCCCAAATCTACGGATAGTATAAATTAGCTTCAACTTAAAACCCTTTAAAACTGCTGTTTATGCGTATTTTCAGATCTTCATTTTATTATTTACTGGAATATTTAAAAATACACTAATCGAATATTTTCACTCGCAACCACAAAAAAAAGACCTACCATTTACTGACAGGTCTTTTGAATATAATTCAGGTAGTAACTGAAGCAGGACTACTTCTTTGCCTTGCTGGGCATGGTCCCGATGATATGGTCCCAAAGGGTGCTGCTCACGCCAAAGGCAATTTCGTCTTGCCGATAGTGGTGCTGGGCGTGGTGGGTCCACCATACTTTCAGAAAGTTCTTTGGTGGCGCATACATGTGAATGGCGTAGTGCACAAACAGGTATAGCGCATAGCCGAACACAAAACCAGCCAGTACGCCAAATGCGGCGCTACCAAAAATGAAGCGGAACAAGAAGAACAGCAACGATGCCACAAACACGGTTACAATAGGCGGCATAGCCAGCCGGGTCTTGTCTTTCGGATATTCGTGGTGTACGCCGTGCATGGTGTACTGGAACTTGATGCGTCCCGGCGACGTAGCTGGAATGTGGTAGAGGTAGCGGTGCATGGCGTACTCCACAAACGTAAACAGGAACCAGCCGCCCAAGAACTGCCCAAAAGCCGCCAAGCCGGTAGTGAAGCCCTGCGTGATGCCGTAATACAGGCTCACCCCAGCCGTAATAATAAAAATCGAAGTCGGGAGGGCAATGTGCGTGTGCGAAAGACGCTCCAGCACCGGGTTTTTAAACAGCTGAGCCGAGCCTTTATGTTTAGGCTTCACATTCTCAGG
This sequence comes from Hymenobacter norwichensis DSM 15439, assembly GCF_000420705.1. Classification (GTDB taxonomy): domain Bacteria; phylum Bacteroidota; class Bacteroidia; order Cytophagales; family Hymenobacteraceae; genus Hymenobacter; species Hymenobacter norwichensis. Next base: position 117,783 of record NZ_ATVL01000010.1, on the reverse strand, counting down.
CGCTTTGGCTACCGTGGGAGTCGGTGCAGGGGAAGTAACAGTTTCTAGTGACATCGTAGATACTATGCTTATTTTCTGGACACAAAAGTACGCAACGCAGCACAAAGGTTGGAAACGATACCCGTAATCAGGCCGAAGCTTGGTACTGCGCCACCAACTGACGCACGGCGTGCACGGTGCAAGTGGCAGCCTGGCAGCACAGTGGTGCGCGGGTATAAAACTGATGCCGTAAGCGTAAGGTTTCAGTTAGCTGCGCAATGAGTGCCGACGCATCGGGGGCATTGGCCAGCAGCGGGCGGCTGTTGCGCACGGCCAGAATACGGCTCACCAACTTCTCAACGGGCACCTCTAGGTACAGTGTCAGGCCGGTTTCAAGTAGTACTTCCAGACTATTGTGGAAACAGGGCGTGCCACCGCCAGTAGCCAGTACCATCTGCTCCTTTTGGGCTATTACCTCGCGCAGCACCGCCGCTTCCCGCTGCCGAAAATAAGCTTCGCCTTCAGTAGCAAAAATCTCCGGAATACTCCGGTTTTCCTGGCGCACTATTTCTTCATCGAGGTCTACAAATGGCACTTCATAGGCCACGGCCAGCCCTCGGCCCAGGGTGGTTTTGCCGGCTCCCGGCATGCCAATCAGGTAAAGGCGCATTTGTTGATTACTGATGTGATAATTGTTGATTGGTTACTAGCTGTTGATTGTTGAAGCATTACTTATTTGACGGCCATTGCCAGCTGGAACAACAACCAACAATTGTCAATCACAACATCAGCACATCAACTCAGCCGTACCCGCGGGTCGAGGATGGCGTAGAGCACATCCACGGCAATATTGACGAGTACAAACAGGGCCGCAATGAAGATGGTAGAGCCCATAACGACCGGAAAATCCAGGTTCTCCACGGCACGTAATGTGACCGTGCCTAGGCCCTTCCAGTTGAAGATATATTCGATGAAAAACGCCCCCGCCATCAGGGAGGCCAGCCAGCCCGACACGGCCGTTACCACCGGGTTCAGTGCGTTTTTAAGGGCGTGCCCCACCACTATGTGGTAGCCTGACAAGCCCTTGGCCCGCGCCGTGCGGATGTAGTCCTGGCTGAGCACGTCGAGCATGGAGGAGCGGGTGAGCTGAGTGATAACTGCCAGCGGCCGGATGCCCAACGCAAAAGCCGGCAACAGCAGGTTGCGCAGCACCAAATGGCGGCCCGTAAACGGGTCGGTTTCGTAGAGCTGGCCGGTGAGGTTGAGACCGGTCCAGTGGCTCCAGTAGAACCCGAACGTAATGGCAATCAGGATACCCGCCACAAATGACGGCACCGAAATACCCAGCACCGAGGTAGTAATCAGGGTTCTATCCAGCCAGGAGTGCGGCTTAAGGGCGGCCACTACCCCGAAGGCAATACCCAGCACCGCCGCCAGCAGCATAGCCGCCAGGGCGAGCCACAGCGTACCCGTGAAGTGGTCTAGCAGGATGCTGAGCACGGCCTTGTTACTTTGAAACGAACGGCGCAGGTAGGGTTTTTTCAGCACCACAGCCTTGTTGCCCAGCGGCAGCAAGGTTGTGCCGCCGTACTTGGCCACACCCGCCGAGTCACGCGGGTGCACGCCTATGGGCGAAATGTCGTTGAGGTAGCCGCCGAGCTGTACGGGCATACTCTCATTGAGGCCGAGGTCGGCAGCAATGGCGGCGCGAGTGGCAGCGTCGGAGCGTTGGCCGGCCAGCAGCGCCACCGGGTCGCCGGGCAGCACCTGAAACAGGAAGAATACCGTGCACGCGACGCCCGCCAATATCAGCAGGCCCTGCCCCAGACGACGAAGAACAAAAGTTAGCAAGCTATCAGGGTCTTGGGAGCTTGGGGACTTAGCGGCTTGGAATGGTTACCGGGCCCTACGTAAGACCAGTGAAACCAAGTTCTCAAGACCTTAAGATCCCAAGATCCTATTTACAATTTCTTCTCCACGTCGCCGATGGCTGGAATGTCGTGGTAGTGGTACTTGCCTTTCACGGTGCCGTTTTGCAGCAGAATCAGGCCGGGGTTCGAGCGGATCATGGACTTGAGCACGGTGGCATCGGCGTAGTAAAACGGCGCGGCCAGGTTTACATCGTGCCGGAAGGCATCGAAGGCGGCGGGGCTGCTACTGGTGAGCACTAGCACCGAAATCCGCTTGCGCGACTTTTGCGCCGCCGCAAACAACTGGTTGATCAACTTGAACCTGTCCCGGTCGGCTTTTTCGGTGCCCTGCACAATTAGAATCAGCCGGTTGCCTTGCAGCAATTCCTGCGTGAAGTCGCCATCGTCGTTCCACACCCGGAAATCGGTGATTTTCGGGCCGGCTTCGGGGTTGAGTGCCGTCATTTCCTTGTACTTCCAGGTGGAATCGGTGGGGTACTCGGTGAAGTCCTTGGTTTCGCCGTTGCGCTCCATCGTGTACTTGTACTTAATAGGCGCCGAGGGCTTCATCAGTTGCCCAATGTTGTTGCCGACCTTGTAAGGCAGGAAATCGAAGTAGGGCAGGTGCCCCAGCGCCCGCACTCCAATGCCAATAGCCACCGCCGAGGCAATGGTGATGTACATCACGCCTAGCTGACCTTTGGCAAACACTCGGCGCAGGAAGCGCTGGTTCATGAATACCACCGCCCAGAGGCCCAGCAGGAACAGGTCTTTGAAGAACGAGGTCCAAGGGGTGAGCTTGATAAAGTCGCCGAAGCAGCCGCAGTCCGTTACCTTATTGAAAGCGGCCGAATAGAACGTGAGGAAGCCGAAGAACACCAGCAGCGCCAGCAGCACCCACAGCGTTTTGCGCAGCATCCAGCGCAGCAGCAGCGCCACGCCTAGTATCACCTCCAAGGAGCTGAGCACAATGCTGAACGTGCGAGAATAGGGCTTGAAAGCCAGGAAGAACCGGCCAAAATCTTCGGCAAACACCTCGAAGTACTCCTCCAGCTTCAAGGCCGTACCAACGGGGTCGTTCAGCTTGATCAGCCCCGAGAAAATAAATATCACGCCCAGCAGCAGCCAGCAGATTCGGGTAATTTGTTTCATGTAGGTAGTGCGTAGTACTTGGTGCCTAATGCTTAGTGTCAATTCCGGAACACAGATTGCTGCTACGTAATGCTAGGCTGTGCAAGTTACTCAACGAAACAGCACATTTCGATGCCGCCGATGCACTACGCACCAAGCACTACGCACTAAATCCTTTTTTAATCAGCACAAACACGGCGTAGTTGAGCATGTCGCGGTAGTTGGCCTCCACGCCCTCCGATACCTGCGTGCGACCCGCCAAATCTTCAATCTGCTTGGTGCGGTGCAGCTTCATCAGAATAATGTCGGTGATGCTCTCGATGCGCATCTGCCGCCAGGCTTCGCCGTAGTCATGGTTTTTGGCGAACAGCAGGCGGCGGTTTTCGGCGGTTTCCTGGTCGTAGGCTTCGGCCACGGCAGCCGGGTCCAGGTCGAGAGGCGCGTCGGCGGGCAGGCGCAGCTGCATCAGGGCAATAACGCAGTAGTTGATGATGGCCACGAACTCGCCATCCACGTCGTCGGCTACCAGCTGGGTGCCCTTCTCCTGGATGCTCCGGATACGCTGAGCTTTGATATAAATCTGGTCGGTGATGCTGGGTAGGCGCATGATGCGCCAGGCCGTGCCGTAGTCGTGGGTTTTGGCCAGAAACAGCGTCCGGCACTGCTCTATTATCCGGTCGTACTCGAGTTGGGTTTGATTCTCCAAGTTTTTACGCCTATTTTGTTGGGTGTTGGGGTCTTGGCTTGCTAGGGTCTTAGGAGCTTTGTTTGGCTGCCGATTACCCGTTTGAGGGAGGGGCATCACTCATGCTTACTCAGGGCAATTACCTGGTTCCAGGCTCCCAACAAACCAAGACCCTAAGCCCCCAAAACCCATGTTCCAGGCCCCGCAAGATACGTGTTTTCCGGCCGCGCAAACCCTGCGCTGCCCGCATGGGCGGGTACTCGATATCAGTCGGCCACAGGTGATGGGCATCCTCAACCTCACGCCCGATTCGTTTTTTGCCGATAGCCGCGTGCCGTCCACTGACGACCTGCTGCCCCGCGCTGAGGCCATGCTAAAAGCCGGCGCCGCCATCCTCGATTTGGGCGGTTATTCCTCGCGGCCCGGCGCCGAGCACATCAGCGCCGACGAGGAGAAGCGCCGCCTGCTGCCCGCCGTGGCCGCCATCAAGCAGGCGTTTCCCAAGTCCTTCGTTTCGGTGGATACCTTCCGGGCCGACGTGGCCGCCGAAGCCGTAGCCACCGGCGCCGACATCCTCAACGACATCAGCGGCGGCACCCTCGATGCCGATATGCTACCTACCGCCGGCCGGCTGGGGGTGCCCTACATTCTGATGCACATGCGCGGCACGCCCCAGACCATGACCCAGCACACCCAATACGAGGGCGACATTGTGCTGGAACTGGTGCGCTACTTCCGCGACAAGCTCACCGAACTGCGCCGCTATGGCGTAACCGACGTAGTATTAGACCCTGGTTTCGGGTTTGCCAAAACGCCCGCCCAAAGCCACGAGCTACTGCGCCGCTTGCCTGAGCTGGCGGTGCTGGGCTTGCCCATTCTGGCGGGCCTTTCCCGAAAAAGTATGGTGTACAAGCCACTTGACCTTACTCCCGATGCAGCCCTGACCGGTACTATTGCCGTCAATGCTCTGGCCGTGCTAAACGGGGCCCGGCTGCTGCGCGTACACGATGTGGCCGAGGCCGTACAAACCATTCAGCTCCTTTCTCCCACCTTCCCGCCCGCTTCCCCGTGATTGGCTCCTTTGGCATCGGCTTCCTGCGCATCGGCTGGATAGACGTCATTGACGTGCTGCTAGTTACGGTGCTGTTTTATCAGCTCTACAAGCTGCTGACGGGGAGCGTCGCGCTGAAGATTTTTCTGGGCTTCATGTCCATCTACCTGTTTTATCTGGTAGTGAAGGCGGCAGGCATGGAGCTGCTGACCAGCATTTTGGGGCAGTTTATGAGCGTGGGCGTGCTAGCCGGCATCATCCTGTTTCAGCAGGAAATCCGGCGGTTTCTGCTGAATATCGGCAAGGCCACGGCTTTCGAGAAGATGCGCAACTTTGCCTGGCGTCGCGACTCAGCTGCTGCTTCTGAGCGTATGAACATCACGCCCTTCGTGGAAGCCGCCAAAAGCTTGGCCGGCAAGAACACCGGCGCCCTCATTGCCTTCAACCTGGCCTCCGACCTTACGGTCTTCGCCAACTCCGGCGACTTGATTGATGCCACCGTAAGCAAACGGTTGCTGATGAGCATCTTCAACAAAACCAGCCCGCTGCACGACGGCGCCGTTATCATCAGCCGGGGCCGGATTCAGGCGGCGCGCTGCATTCTGCCGGTGAGCGAAAACCCCGACGTACCGGCTGCCCTAGGCTTGCGCCACCGTGCGGCCATCGGCCTGAGCGAAATAACCGATGCCGTAGTACTGGTAGTGAGTGAGGAAACTGGTCAGATTTCGTTGGTACGTGGCGGGGAAGTGTTCCGCAACTTGGCTCCCGCCGACCTGCGCGCCCGCCTCAACGAGTTCCTGTTCGATATTGCCCCCAAACCCCGCGCCGCCACCGGCACCACTCCCGCCGAAGTGGCCGCGTAATCTGTAGTGCACCCAGCTCAATTGTAGCACGCAAACCAACTCAATCAAGCCTAGTATAGTATGGGCCTTGAGGTAACTATTTCTATGCGCATTCTGCTTCACGTTGGCGTTTGCCCATTGCTAGCACGAGCTTTTCGACAGGATATGTCTAGATGCTGTTATAAATAATAGTATTTTCATATATTAACAGTGCTTTCCGTGCTGTTTGTGCCTGCCTGAGTACTTTGCTCCGGCGCAGCAACTGCTGCTGTGTGCTGTTTTAGGGTTTCTGTTTCCCGTACTTGCGGCCTCCTGGCCGCTTCTTCCTATCCTGGTTGCGCGTACGCTGCGCCGGGTCCACCGTTCGTCGTACCGCCCTCCGAGGCTGGCCTGCTTGCTGCGGGTCAGCGGACTTGGTAATGGGCTTTTATTGCTGGCTTAGGGGCCAGATGCTACGCTTTATTCTACGTCATCCATCCTATGGACCTCATCATCGACTTGCATTGCCACCCCAGTATGAAGCCGTTTGGGCACAGCTTCAAGGCCGACCATCAGCAACAAAACGCCCGCCCATCGTCGCCGGCCTGCGCCTGGTACCACGACCGGCCCACCCTGTTGGATAAAGCCCTGAACTTCGTGGCTCAGCTCACTAAATTCCGGCAGAGCGACTTTGTAAGTAGCCGGGCCGGCCAAGTGCGGGTAACGGTAGCGGCCCTGTATCCGCCGGAGCGTGGCTTCTTTGTGAACAAGCTCGGCACTGGCCCTGTAGGCGACACAGCCCTAGATTTGGCTACAGGCCTAGGCCACAAGCGCATTCAGGCCATTCAGAAGCAGCAAGACTATTTCCTGGATTTGCAGGCCGAATATGAGTTTCTGCGGGGCCTGGATGGGCAGGTCGTGACGCTGCCTTCGGGCGAGAAGGCGCGCTACCGGCTTTGTGGCACTCGCGCTACCTTGGAGGCGGCATTACAGGAACCCAATACCCTGGCCGTGCTGCTGAGCATTGAAGGTGCCCACGCGTTTGGCTGCGGCCTCAACCCCACCCAGCAACCAGCGCAGCTAGCCACGTTGCAGACCCACATTCGGGAAGTAAAGACGTGGCCGCATTGCCCGCTGTTTATCACCTTCGCCCACCACTTCTACAACGAGCTGGCAGGCCACGCAACCAGCCTCACGGGCCTTGTAGCCAAATTCGCCGACCAAAGTATGGGCTTGGGAACAGGCCTGACGGACCTGGGCCGGGCAGTGCTCCGCGAGCTGCTGGATGACACTGCCGGCCGCCGCATTCTGATTGATGTCAAGCACATGAGCCGGCTCAGCCGTCAGCACTACTATGCATTGCTCGATGCCGAGTACGCCGGCCAGGATATTCCAATTGTGGCCAGCCACGGCGCCGTAACCGGCAATGACACCGACCGGCATCTGTTCTGGGATTTCGACATCAACTTCTACGACGAGGATTTGCTGCGCATTGCCCGCTCGGGTGGGCTGCTGGGCTTGCAACTGGATGAGCGACGCGTAGGTTCGCCGGCCGCGCTACGCAAGGCCAAAGGACATTTGCAGCGCCGAAAAATTCTGTTTCACTGGGCTGCTTTGGTTTGGAACCAGGTACAGCACGTTGCCGAACTGCTTGATAGCCACAACCTATTCGCCTGGGGCACCTTGGCGCTAGGTACCGACTTCGATGGCATTGTGGACCCCATCAACGGCTACTGGACCCACGAGGAACTCCCGCTGCTCAGCGACTACTTGCTAAAGCACGCATACAACTACTTAACCAGTGCCGGTAGCCCGCCTCTGAAACTAGCCGCCAACCGTGCCCTAGACGCCGAAGAAGTGGTAAGCCGCATCATGGCCGACAATGCCTTGGCCTTTCTGCTGAAATATCTGCCGGCCGAAAACGGGGCGTAACCAAGTGGAACGCGGCTTTGGAGTAAGCCAAGAGAGTGTAGCACGGCATCCTGCGGCCTGAAAAGCTAAAACTGCGCGGCTCTTTTGGTTCGCAACTATTGATCAGCCTCTTGATAAGCAACCCGAACTATCACAGTGACTACTATGAAAACGCTCACAGCTCAAGACTTTAAAAGCTACGTGCACGCCGATATGCACGAGCTGCACCAGCATCTGGCCCCAAAGCCCAAATGGCGCATTTCCGACGTGACCGACCAGCTGCCGCCCGATGCCCGCGGCTACCGCCATCAGTACGTGGACCTGGTGATGGAAGGCGGCGGCATGCTGGGTATTGCGCTGGTAGGCTACGTGTACGCGCTGGAGCAGGTGGGCATCCGGTTTTTGCAGTTGGGCGGTACTTCGGCAGGCTCCATCAACGCCCTGCTGATGGCCGCCGCTGCCCCGCGCCACGAAACCTCATCGGAGTGGCTTTTGCAGCAGCTGGCCAACAAGAACTTCTACGATTTTGTAGACGGCGACCAGAACGCGCGCAGCTTCACCGAGGAGCTGCTGGAGCCCGACATTACCGATACCGGTGTGATAGGCTGGCTGAAGCGCAAGCTCGACACCGCCGAAGATGCGGCCTCGGCGTTTTCGGTGCGGAAACATATCAGCCGAGACTTTGGTCTGCATCCGGGCCGCAAATTCACGGCGTGGCTGGAACAGCTATTGAAAGAGCGGGGCGTTAACAGCATTGACGAGCTGCTGCACCGGCGGGCGGAAGTGCCTACCGGCGGGCTGCGGCGCCTAGCCTCCAAAGTAAGCGGGGTGCGCGAGGAAACGGCCTATACCTCGGCTTCGCTAAGCCGCTTGGCCATCATCACCGCCGACATTACCACCCAAACCAAAGTGGTATTCCCGGAAATGGCCCCACTGTACTGGCAGGACTGGCGCAGCATCAGCCCGGCCCTGCTGGTACGCGCCTCCATGTCGATACCGTTGTTTTTCCACCCGTACCGCTGCACCAATGTGCCCGGCCACGAGTCGGAGGAGCAGCACACCGAATACCGCAAGGCCTGGGACGCGCTAGGCTACCTCGGCCCCATCCCGAAGGAGGCGCTGTTCGTGGATGGCGGCATCATCTCCAACTTCCCCATCAACGTGTTTCACGACAACACCCAGGTACCGGCTGCGCCCACCTTCGGCGTGAAGCTGGGTATCGACCGGGCCACTTACCAATCCACCGATTCGGTGCTGCAATACCTGGGCGCCATCTTCGACGCGGCTCGCTCGCAGTACGACGCCGACTTCATTCGCCGCAATTCCGACTACCGCCACCTGGTGCACTGCCTGAACGTGGATGGCTTCAACTGGCTGGCTTTCAACATGCCCGACGAGCAGAAGCTGGATTTGTTCCGGGTGGGCGTGCGGGGCGCCGTGGCGTTTCTGAAGGAGTTCGACTGGGAAAACTATCAGAAGCTGCGCAAAGCCAAGGTGGAAGTAGTGAAACGCTCGGCCCGCATGGTAGCGCCCCTCACCTTCGCCCCCGACCCGGACGCCATCAACTTGGAGTGGCCCGGCGGCATGCTGCCCCCCGCCATGCAGGAAACCTGATTGGTAGCAACGGTACCCTAAGTAGCTGGACAGTAGGTGGAATCAGGATTTCAACTACTCACTACCGCCCACTTAAAACACAACGCCCGGCTGTCATGCCGGGCGTTGTGTTTATATTCCTTGCTTGTTAATTCCCTTACGGCGTGTTGGTTACCACCTGGCCAGCTTCGGGCTGGGCGGCGGCGCGGTCTTTGAGGGTGCCAAGCTCCTGCCCTACTTCAATGAAGGCAGCAATGGCCTTGTCTAGATGCTCGCGGGTGTGAGCGGCCGAGAGCTGCACCCGGATACGGGCCTGGCCTTTGGGCACCACCGGGAAGTAGAAACCGACTACGTAAATGCCTTTGTCGAGCATTTTGGCGGCAAACTCCTGAGCCAACTTGGCATCATAGAGCATAACCGGCACAATGGGGTGCTCACCAGGCTTGATGTCGAAGCCCGCCTCGGTCATCTTGTGCCGGAAATACTTGGTGTTTTCTTCGAGCTGGTCGCGGAGCTGGGTGCTTTCGGTGAGCAGCTCCAGTACCCGCAAACTGGCGCCCACAATGGCCGGGGCCAGCGTGTTGCTGAACAGGTACGGGCGGCTGCGTTGGCGCAACATCTCAATCACCTCTTTACGGCCCGACGTGAAACCGCCCATTGCCCCGCCGAGGGCCTTGCCCAGCGTGCCTGTAATGATATCTACGCGGCCGAGCACGTTGCGGTACTCGTGGGTGCCGCGGCCAGTTGCCCCTAGGAAGCCCATGGAGTGGCACTCGTCGATCATCACTAGCGCCTCGTACTTATCGGCCAGGTCACAGATTTTGTCGAGCTGCGCGATGGTGCCATCCATGCTGAACGAACCGTCCGTGACGATAATGCGGTGGCGGGTGCCTTTCTCCTTGGCGTCCTGAAGCTGCTTTTCCAGATCGGCCATGTCGTTGTGGGCGTAGCGGTAGCGCTGGGCCTTGCACAAACGCACGCCATCAATGATGCTGGCATGGTTCAGCGCGTCGCTGATAATGGCGTCCTGCTCGTTGAATAGCGGCTCGAACACGCCTCCATTGGCATCGAAAGCGGCGGCGTACAGAATGGTGTCCTCGGTACCCAGAAACTCGGCCAGCTTGGCTTCCAGCTGCTTATGAATATCCTGAGTGCCGCAGATAAAGCGCACCGACGACATGCCGTAGCCGTGCGTATCGATGGCTTCTTTGGCAGCCTTCACCACCTCGGGGTGCGACGACAAGCCTAGGTAGTTGTTGGCGCAGAAATTCAGCACTTCGCCCCCTTCCTGTGTGGTAATTTCAGCGCCCTGCGGCGAGGTGATAATGCGTTCCTTCTTGTAAAGGCCGGCGTCTTTGATTTCCTGAAGCTGCTGTTCGAGGTCGGGCTGGAGGGTAGTGTACATGGGCGGTGGAAAAGTGAGTGGATACGGAAGGTAGGCTTGGGGCAAAGGTACGGCTACCCATCAAGATACGCAGCCGGCGGGCAGTTGCTTACCTACAATTACTATACGCTGGAAACAGGCCCCTACCCCACTGTTCATACTGCTTGGGCCGTATTATTGATGCAACTTATAGCCCCACAACTACTGTACTGTTTAGAGTGGCTGATTTTCACGGTGGCTACTTCATTACTGGCCGCCCACACCCTGGGCGCCTGGCTTTCCTTTCCGCATGAACGAACACCTGCAACAAATCATCGACAACCCGCTGGCGGCCCTGGCCGTGGTGGGCAACCTGGTTATTATCGAAAGCCTGCTGTCGGTGGACAATGCGGCGGTACTGGCCACGATGGTCGGCGACTTACCCAAGGAGCAGCGCCAGAAAGCGTTGCGCTACGGCATCATTGGGGCCTATGTGTTTCGGGGGCTGTGCATTCTGTTCGCCTCGTTTTTGATTGAGTTTTGGTTTCTTAAGCCGCTTGGTGGCCTCTACCTCTTGTATCTGGCCTACGACTATTTCAAACCGAAAAGCAAGCTTACCTCCGACGAAGACGACCACCCCGACAAGCAAAAAAGCTGGCTTTACCGCCGCACCCTGGGACTGTTCGGGCCGTTTTGGGCTACCGTGGCCTTGATTGAGCTGATGGACCTGGCCTTCTCCATCGACAATGTATTTGCCGTAGTGGCCTTCACCGACAACCTGATTTTGATTTGCCTGGGCGTGTTCATTGGCATTCTGGCCATGCGGCTGGTGGCGCAAGGCTTCGTGGTGCTCATGGCTCGTTACCCCTTCCTGGAAACGGCGGCGTTTCTGGTGATTGGCTTGCTGGGCCTGAAGTTGTTGCTCTCGTTGGTGGAGCATTTCCAGCCAGATTCCGTTTTCAGCCGGTTTTTGGGCAGCCATATCGCCGAAGTCGGCCTGACCGTGCTGACGGTAGCTATGTTTCTGGTGCCCATCCTTACTTCCCTGCTCTTCAACCGGCCCCGCCGCCAGCCGGTGTCGTAGTGCTGCGGGCGGCGGCAACTGCACAGCTTATAGCCTCTGCCCGCAGCGACACTTAGCGCAAATAAATAGGTGGATTTAGCTTCGGCTATTTCAGCTATTATTTCGTTTATTATCCTAGCAGCCAGCCTTTTACGGTTGGCTGCCCTCTTTTATTTACACTATTTATTTTCGGCTTATGCGCACTGCTCTACTGTTCCGCTTCTTGTTTTTTGCGTTGTTCGGCCTCGGAGGCATGCAGAGCGCAACAGCCACTCACGTTTTGGGCGGCGACATTTCCTACACCTACATCCCCGGCTCAGCCTCACGGTACCACATTACCGCTCGGCTGTATGCCCGCGACCCGGCCGCTTGCGGGAACTGTCCTGATCAGGTTCAGGCTCACCTGGTATTTCTGCGCAACGGCTGTTCTCCTACTCAGTCTGGCAGCTTATTCCTTACCATTACGCGTAACCAGACCACGCCTAGAACGCTAGGATGCCCAGGTAGTATTGCTGCTTATCTGGTAAACACCTATGAAACTGACGTAACGCTGCTACCGGGCCAGTGGACGATAAGTGTAGTCAGTGAAAACCGGGCCGCTGGCATTCGCAACCTAGTTAACTCTGGTTCCAGCGGTTCGCAGATAAGCGCGTTTCTGGATAACTCCAGCGGCCTGACCAACTCCTCCCCCCGCTTCACTTCTTTCACTTTGCCTTACGTGTGTAGTGCTCAACCTTACCGGTACAGCTTCAGCACGTTTGAGGCCGATGGTGATTCCTTGGTATATGAGTCTGTGCAGCCAGTAGCAGGCTTGATTGGCTCACCGGACTGTGGAACACCCATAGCATACGCAGGCTATCCGGCAGGTCAGTTTCAGGACCCGGTGAACGGGCAGACTGCATCGTATTTGGCTGGGCAGTTTACCACTGGCTTTCCTCTGCCGTCATTTCGGGCACTAAACGGCGTGGCGGTTCCTCAGTTTGATTTGAATACCGCCAACGGCGACTTGCTTACGACGCCCATCATGCAGGTCGGCTATTACACGGTGGCCGTGCGGGTAAATGAGTATCGCCGCCTAAATGGCAGCTGGACCAAGATTGGCAGCGTTACGCGGGACGTTATTTATCTGCTACTCAATGGTGCCGGCAACCGCAATCCTAGTTTTACGGGCCTTACCGTTGCGGGTGCGTCCACTTCCCAACCCACCGATCAGGCTATTGCGGTAGCGCCCGGCCAAACCGTTTCACTCACGCTCACGGCCACCGACCCAGATGCAGGCCAAACCCTACAACTCAGCAGCGACGTAGCCACAGCTGTGCCAGGGGCATCCTTTCAAACGCAGGGCTCCAACCAGGGCGTACTCACTTGGCAAGTGCCAGCTACCCTCCCGCCGGGCCGCTACAGCCTCACGGTAACCGCCGCCGACAACAGCTGCCCCATCATAGGCTCGGAAGTACGCACCATCAATTTCGTAGTATCAGGACGGCCCCTGAGCACCCGTGCCTCCAGCACCAAAGAGCTAACGGCGTATCCGGTGCCCTTCCACGACCAGGTACAGTTCAAGCTCCCTGTCACTGCCGTACAAACCGTAGTCATTACCGACAATTTAGGCCGCTTAGTAGACACTATCACCAGCCGCCCCGATGGTAGCGTGCAGTGGCAACCCACTGCCTCTGTAGCACCAGGCATCTACTTTGCCCGGCCCACTGGTGGTGGTTATGTCTGCCGGTTATTGCGGCAGTAGCAGCCTCACAAGTAAGTACAGATTTGGGGCAAGAAGGCCGGCCCAGTTTGGAGCTGGCCTTCTTGCGCAAGAGCCTATTTCACAGAATACGTTTGCCACCAGTTGCTTGGCAATGGCCCCTCGGCAACCGCAACGCGCTGGCCAGGTGCGGGCAGGAGCAACGGCACTTCCGGGCCGGCGGCAGCCAGCAGCCGGTCGGCGGGCTCGTGCCAGCTGTGAAAAGCCAGGTTGAACGTAGCCCAGTGCAGCGGCAGTAGCGCACCGCCACCCAAGGCCCGATGCGCTGCCAGGGCGTGGTCGGGGCCCATGTGAATTTCCGCCCATTGCTCATCGTAGGCGCCCACTTCCAGCATCACCAAATCGAAGGGCCCATACGCCGCACCTATTTCCCGGAAGCCCTGCTCGAACGGACCTGAGTCACCCCCGAAAAATGCGCGGTGCGTGGGCCCCAGGATGCACCACGAGGCCCAAAGGGTATTATCACGAGTGAGGCCGCGGCCGGAAAAGTGCCGCGCCGGGGTGGCAGCCAACGTATGGGTGGTGCCTACCGCTATTTCCTGCCACCAGTCCAACTCGTGTATTTGGCTAGCTGCCACGCCCCAGCGGCGCAGGTGCCCACCCACGCCCAACGGGCAGAAAAACGGTACGCCCGTGCCCGCCAACTGCCAGATGGCATCTTTATCGAGGTGGTCGTAGTGGTCGTGCGAGAGGAGTACCCCATCCAGCAGCGGCAGATCGGCGAGTGGCAATGGCGGCGCGAAAAACCGTTTTGGGCCCACTCCTACCGGCGAAGCCCGCAGCCGCCACACCGGATCGGTCAGGAACCGTTTGCCATCAATTTCCAGCAGCGTGCTGGAATGCCCGAACCACGTTACACGCAAGGCACTGCTCGGTACCGGCTCGGCCAGCGCAGTAGCATCAGCCCGGAACGGACCTAGCGGGCGGCGTGGTACCCGTTCCTCTTTGCCAAACAGCTGCCGGCGCAGCATCAGGCCATAATCCCCAGCAATACTGGTGGGCACTACGTTGAGGTACTTTTTGCCAGTAAACTGAGAAGGGGTTTTCATGTGCGGAGAAGGCAACAGATTGTTTTTGTGCCGACGCAGACGCCGAGCCGTTGGATTTACTTTAAAACCCCAAAAGCCGCTCGACACCTTACGGCATCGAGCGGCTTTTCTTGCAAAGTGGCAAAAAGCTAAGCGCCTAACCTATAGCTTGTTTCAAATCTTCCAGCAAGTCCTCAATGTCCTCGATGCCCACGCTCAACCGAATCAGTGAGTCGGAGAGGCCGGCTTTGCGACGCTCCTCGGCCGGAATGCTGGCGTGGGTCATGGTGGCGGGGTGACCGGAAAGGCTTTCCACGCCGCCCAGGCTTTCGGCCAGCGTAAACAACTCCAGCTTTTCAAGTACGGCCACGGCATCTTCCTTCTTGTCACCTTTCAGCACAAAGGAAATCATGCCCCCAAAGTCGCGCATCTGGCGGGCGGCTACCTCGTGGTTAGGATGGTCAGAGAAGCCGGGCCAGAATACCTTTTCCACTTTGGGGTGAGCCTTCAGATACTCGGCTACAGCACGGCCGTTTTCGCAGTGGCGCTGCATGCGGATGTGCAACGTTTTGAGGCCGCGCAACACCAAGAAGCAGTCTTGAGGGCCGGGCGTACCACCGCAGGCGTTTTGCAGGAACCGCAGCCGCTCGTGCAGCTCGTCGTCCTGTACCACTACGGCACCCATCACCACGTCGGAGTGGCCGCCCATGTACTTGGTCAGGGAGTGCATTACCATGTCGGCGCCCAGGTCCAGCGGTGTTTGCAGGTAAGGCGTCGAGAAGGTATTATCCACCACCAGCAGCGCGCCGGCTTTCTTGGCTACTGCCGAAGCCGCCGCAATATCAATAACGTTGAGCAGCGGGTTGGTAGGCGTTTCCACCCAAATCAGGCGGGTTTTCTCAGTTACTGCGGCTTCTACCGCCGCCATGTCGTGCATGGGCACGAAGTGAAACTTGATGCCGTAGTTGGCAAACACCTTGGTGAAGATGCGGTACGAGCCGCCGTACAAATCGTTGGTGCTGATGACCTCGTCGCCGGGCTGAAGCAGTTTGATGATGGTATCAATGGCTGCCATGCCCGAGGCAAACGCCAGCCCGTGCTTCCCGTTTTCCAGCGCCGCCACGGCATCCTGAAGTTGAGTACGGGTAGGATTGTGGGTGCGCGAATACTCGTAGCCCTTATGGTCGCCGGGGGAGCGTTGCACGTAGGTCGAGGTCTGGTAGATGGGCGTCATGATGGACCCGGTTTCGGGGTCGGGATGCACGCCGGCATGGATGGCTTTAGTTCCGAATTTCATTCGTAGAGACTTAGGGGGTTGAACCTGAGGATGGGTGCGCAAAGGTAGAACTATAGGCGTTTCTGCGCGCCGACTAGCTACAACACGCCAATAGCGCTTTCCGCCTACGTACGGCCACTTTATTTTTTAGCAAGTGTCTGTTTGTGCGGCAGTTTACAGGGCTGATTTCTATCTTGCCGGCAAAATATCATTCACTTTTTTCTATCTATCCGCTTGAAAAAATTCTTACTCCTCCTGGTTTACGCTTGGTTACCGGCGCTCAGTTTCGCCGGCTCCACTCCCGCCGATTCAGCGGCCCGCTATAAGGCCGTCGTGGACTCTATGCAGGCCACGCTACACTACCAGACCGGCCGCATAACACTCCCCGACGGCGTGGGCGAAATCACCGTTCCCACCGGCTTCCGCTACCTCGATGCCGCCCAAAGCACTCAGGTGCTCACCAAGTTTTGGGGCAACCCCAACGGCGAGTCGCTGGGCATGCTATTTCCGGCCACCAAAGGCCCACTCGACGAAGGCGGCTGGGCCTTTGTGGTGGAATACGAGAAGATGGGCTACGTGAAAGACGACGACGCCGAAGACATCAACTACGATGATTTGCTCAAGGACATGCAGGAATCATCGGAGGAAGCCAACAAGGAGCGCGCCGAAGCCGGCTATGAGCCGGTGGCGCTGGTCGGCTGGGCCGCTAAACCCTTCTACGACAAAAGCCTGAACGTGCTGCACTGGGCCAAGGAATTGAAATTTGGCGAAGCCACGGAAAACACCCTCAACTATAACGTGCGCCTGCTGGGCCGCAAAGGCGTACTCAACTTAAACGCCGTGGGCTCGATGGGCCAGTTGGCCGAAGTGCGCGGCACCATCCCGGCGGTTATTAAAAGTGTAATGTTCAGCAAAGGCCTGCAATACGCCGATTTCAACCCCGACATGGACGAGGTAGCAGCTTACGGTATCGGTGGTTTGGTAGCGGGCAAGGTGCTGGCTAAGATTGGCTTCTTCGCCGTAATCCTTAAGTTCTGGAAAATCGGGTTAGGCCTGCTAGCCGCCGCCTGGACGGCAATCCGCCGCTTTTTCGGGGCCAAAGCAGAGCCGGAGCCAGCCGGAGCCAGTGGCCCCGCGCCGGATTCGGAGCCGGAAGCGTAGCCGTAGGCACCATTTTTACGTTCATACCTTCGGGCCGGCCGCACAAAGCCGGCCCGTTTGCTTTTGCTGCCTATGGCTTTTCTGAAAGAGCTTTTTCAAAAAAACAGCTCCACCCTACTGTCGATGTTTTTGCTGGTAGCGCTGCCGGTGCTAGGAAGCTCCACGCTCAGCTATGTGCTGTACCGTAACCAAGCCCTATTGGAGCAACTTACGCTGGAGCAGAGCCTGATTTACTTCGTGGTTATTGCCTTTACCATGGCATTCGCTATCACGCCCACCACGTTTGTAGCGCTGGTAACAGGGTTTTATCTGGACTGGCAGGGCCTGCCAGGCATGGTGCTGGCGTACGCACTGGCCGCGCTGGTAGGCTACCAGATTGCCACCTCCCTCGACCACGGCAAGATGCTGCGCTTCCTGCACCACTTCCCAAAGGCCGATGCTGTGATGCGTGAGTTGAAAAACGACAGTTGGCAGCTCATCATTCTCACCCGCATCTCGCCGGTGCTGCCCTTCGCCCTCATGACATTCGTGCTGGCTGTGATGCGCGTAGAGCGGCGGCGGTTTCTGCTGGGCTCGGTGGTGGGTATGCTGCCGCGCAGTTTGTTCTTTTATTGGCTCGGCACCAAGGCTCAGGATGTGTTTGCATTGCTTAATAACCCCGATACCGGCACGACCGGCAAGTTGCTGGTTATCGGCCTGGTGATTGTGTCGTTATTTGGGCTATACTTTCTCTTCAACCGGGCCCTCAAACGCGCATTAGGTGGAACCAGAAGCCCAGAATAACAAAAAAAATCAAACTGACTTTCAGTAGTTTGCGGCTTGCACCGACCAATTCAGCTATAAATTCAGCACATCTTCTTGCTGAACTAAATTTTTAGCTGTTATCTTTGTGCTCCGCAAAGGAAAAGGGTTGTGTAGCTCAATTGGATAGAGCATCTGACTACGAATCAGAAGGTTTAAGGTTCGACTCCTTACACGACCACTTCAAAGGCCCTCAGCTACACGCTGAGGGCCTTTTTCCTTTTTCAGGAAAGTTGGAAAAGCAATTTGCTGAAGAACACGCGACACTGGCTCTAGGCGCGGCCCTTAGCTTCACTTACAAGCAAGTAATAGCCGCATTTCAAGTGTTACTTATCTGCACTGGCATTTGATGCGCTGGTTTGCCCAATTATTGGTCATCAGTAAAGTATGTGACTTACTTCAGCTAGTGGCTATTTGTAACTTATGCTGTCTACTCTTTGCTACATGCGGGTGCGTTGTTGGTCTACCGTATGGCTACTTTGCAGTGCTTTATTAGCACTGTTATAATCCAATATAATTCACATAATTATATTGGCCTTGTTTTTATCGTTACTCAGAGTGCAAAGTATCGATTTCGTCTAAAAACAAGGTCACTTTAATAACGCATGAGGTTACTTTGGCATCATAAAGTACAGAATGCTACACCGCATTTGTACACCTGCCTTTCTCTTCTATCCTTTTCCTCTTTTTTACCTGTATGTCGTCGCCTAAGCAAGCTGTTAAAGAAATCCTGGAAGCTCTTCCTACCCTGCTAGCAGTAGCCGTTGTTGAAACGGAAACTGGCATGCCGTTAGCTGCGCACTCCAACATTGCCGATTTTGATATCGACACCGCCGCTGCCTACAACACGGAGGTTGTCAAGCAAAAACTCAAAGCCATTCAGGCTCTGAAGCTCAACCAAACTGTGCAGGACATCCTGCTCACGCTAACCGATCAGTTGCACGTAATCAAGTTGTCGCCCACCGGAGACAAGTTCATTTATCTGGCCGTTAATTCCCGCGACACCAACTTGGCCGTTGCCCGTCAGATTCTGAAGTCTCAGACCGCAGTATTGGCTTAAGCAAAGCCTAATTAAACGAAAAAGCCCGCTGGTACTACCAGTGGGCTTTTTCGTTTTTATTGTTACTTAGGCCAGATTCATTAACAACTAGCAACACGCAGAACGAACAGCCAGTACTACGTTATTTGCGGCTAGGTAGCAGTTTGGGTACACTGCGCAGTAACAGTAGCGCAATTAAGCCGCTTACCGCTACTAGGGGTACTGTAGTGGAATGAATACGCCGGAAGCGCGTTCGGCCCTCCCGTATTTCGATGTAGCCGACTGGAATCAGTGATACGCCTCCGCCCCCTCCGGAGCCCCCGCCGGCATGGTTGCCGTCTTCCTCTTTGTTTTCGCCGCTCCCGCCCCCCCCACCAAAGCCGTAGCGAGCCTGGGCCACCGAAATTACGGTTACCCCACCACGCTCGACGGGCGTACCAAAGATGGTTTGCGCAGAAATGGAAGAGCTAAGCTGGTGAGCCAATTTTTCCACTAGTGAAGATGGCACAGAAGTAAAAGAAGTGGACATGTTGCTGGGGAATGGTGAACTGTAAAGTAACCGCACCTATCGTATCAAATGGCTTTCAGATGGCAATATTTTACGTCGTTGAGACTGTTTTACGCTTACTTACTAGGCAAGAAACACTAGCCGCTAGTTTAACACGCCCGACCGAAAGTGAAGCTACACTGTATATTGCGGTAAGCCTACTCACAGCTGTTAGGCGCTTCACTTAGCAACGAAAGTTGGCATAGACCTAGCTAGTGCCGCCGCAGTACCGACTGATTAACCCTTGAGGGAACCGCTGTGGTTGGATGCGCAGAATAAGTTCGGTGAGGTTTCTGCCCTGCTATAAGCGTATTCGCCTTTCTTTCGGCGTTGGCAGCAACACATTTATTCGGCTGTTCCGTATGATTACTTCTGGAACCCGCTTCTGCTCTCTGCTATGCCCGACGAATCAAGGCCACCGTTCCAGGTTGGAGCGCACGTACCAAATTGCCTGCTACCCAACGGCTCTTACCTGCATGACCTGCGCGGTCAGCCGGTAATACTAGCCTTTGCTCCCGACGAATGGAATCCTGCTCAAGCTCACCAGAGCAGCATCTTTGCTCACCTGCTGCATGCATTCGATGGAATTGCTGTATCCGACGATACGATGGCAGCTTGGTACTCTCTAGACTGCCAGGGCCCAGTAGCGGCTCAGTTTAACATAACGGACCAACGGACCTTACTACTACTAGATGAACAGGGAATATTGCGCTGGCAGACAGCAATAGGCCCTGGCCAGGAACCCCGCGCCGGCCAGATACTAGCAGCCCTGGAAGCCCTACGTCCCATTGCCCCAGTGGCAGCCAGAGAAGTACCAATTACATCTGGCGGCTTATCACGCCGCACGTTTTTGGCGGCTACGCTAGCAACTGCCGCCTTGTTGCTACTGGCTGGGGCTGCAGAGGCGGCCGCAACAGTTACGCCCCCTAAGCATCCTGCTTCTATGCCTGCTACTCCTGCTGTTGCCACCATACCTATTACGCTAACCATCAACGGTGAAACCCACCGCTTAGAAGTAGAGCCCCGCGTGGCTTTACTGGATGCGTTGCGCGAAAACTTGCACTTAACTGGCACTAAGAAAGGCTGTGACCATGGCCAATGCGGCGCCTGTACCGTGCACTTAGATGGGCAAAGCGCGTTGTCGTGCCTTACGCTGGCTGTAATGAGTGAGGGCCGGCAAATTACCACTATTGAAGGACTGGCGAAGGGAGCAACGCTGCACCCTATGCAGGCGGCCTTTGTAAAGCACGACGCCTTTCAGTGCGGCTACTGCACGCCAGGCCAAATTATGGCGGCCACTGCACTGGTGCAGGATAAGCAGCACCGCTCGGCTGCCGAAATCAGGGAGGCCATGAGCGGCAACCTATGCCGGTGCGCGGCTTATCCCAATATTATTGCTGCCATTCAGGAAACCCAAACCGCCTAGCTGCTGCCCATGCACCCATTCAACTACCAACGGGCCACCTCCCCCGCGCAAGCAGTGGCAGCCGTAGCCCCGGCACCTAGCGCAGCCTTTGTGGCGGGCGGCACCTCCCAGCTAGACTTGATGAAGGAAGAGGTGCTGCGCCCCAGTTTGCTGGTGGATGTGGCGGCGCTACCGCTAAAAACCATTGGCGCACTGGCAGGTGGACTCCAATTGGGGGCGGGTGTTTCAAACACGGCAGCCGCTATGCACCCTGAAGTGTTAACCCGCTATCCAGTTGTCAGTGAGGCGCTATTAGCCGGGGCTTCCACCCAGATTCGTAACATGGCCAGCTTGGGCGGCAATCCGCTGCAACGCACCCGCTGCCCTTACTTCCGCGACCCTGCCCAAGCCTGCAACAAGCGTGAACCAGGCACGGGCTGTGCGGCGCTCAAGGGCATCAATAAGGTGCACGCCATCTTTGGAGCATCTGCCGCCTGCGTGGCCACTCACCCCAGCGACCTAGCCGTAGCCCTAGCCGTCCTCGATGCTCAAGTGCAAGTGGTTGGCCCTGCCGGCTCCCGCACCATTGCCTTCCCTGACTTGCACCGCCTACCCGGCGATACCCCGCAACAGGACACCACGCTAGCCCACGGCGAGCTAATCACCAGCATCGACCTGCCCGCCTTTACGGGCCGCTCCCACTACCTGAAAGTGCGCGAACGAGCCAGCTATGCCTTTGCCCTAGTATCGTGTGCCGTGGCGCTGGACATGGACGGCAAGAAAATCAAGCGGGCCCGAGTGGCGCTGGGCGGGGTGGCCCACAAGCCTTGGCGGGTACCAGCCGCAGAAGCTATGCTGGCGGGCAAGAAACCGTCAGAAAAGTTGTTTCGCGCTGCTGCGGAAGTAGCCTTTGCTGATGCCAAGCCGCTGGAGCACAACGCATATAAAATTCCAATGGGCCGCAATTTGCTGCTACGCGCCCTACTAGAAACCAGCGGCTTGCAGCCCTTGCAAGGCCCTGCTGGTACGGCTTTCGCAGCCAGTGTAGGCGGCATGGGCGGTGAATAAGTACAGGGCGGTTAGCTGATGACTGTCATGATGGACAAGCAACAAATACTTAAAAAGCTAACAGCTACCGGCTAATAGCTAACAGCTCAGAAAAATGGTAGAAGTAACCGGAAAACCGCTCGACCGAGTAGATGGTCGCCTGAAAGTAACCGGCGCGGCGCGCTACAGCGCCGAGTGGGATGTGCCGGGCCTCACCTACGGGGCCATTGTGAGCAGTGCAGTGGCCCACGGCACGGTGCGTACTATCGACAGTGCGGAGGCACTGCAAGCGCCTGGCGTGCTAGCGGTGCTTACGCACGAAAACGCCCCCCGCCTTCAACCCTTTCCCGAGAAAGTCAACGGCTCTTTGTTTCGGGGCGAGGGCGGCATTACGGAAACCCGCCAGCCCCTGCAAGATGCCACTGTGGAGTATGCTGGGCAACCCTTGGCCGTGGTAGTAGCCGACACCCTAGAACGAGCCCGGCACGCAGCCAATCTGGTGCGCATCACATATGAGCAGCGCCCACCCGAACTGACCATAGATTCTTCCAGCCGCCGGACGCTACCCGAAACGTTCACTGGCAATAAGGAAGAGAAGCTGCAAGTAACTGTAGGTGACCCTAAAGCCGCGCTGGCAGCTGCCCCTGTGAAGCTGACCCAGGTATATGAGTCGGGTATCACGCACCACAATCCAATTGAGCAACTGGCTAGCATTGCCCGCTGGGAAACACGCAACGGCACCGACTTCCTGACCCTCTACGACACCACCCGCGGCGTCGAAAACATGCAGGAAGTGGTATCGCACTCGCTAAGCTTACCCAAGGAAAACGTCCATGTTGTCTGCCCGTTTATTGGGGGGGCGTTTGGCTCGAAAGGCTGGCTGTTTGCGCCGCCTTTGATTACGGTAATGGCCGCACGAGTAGTGAAGCGGCCGGTCAAGATTGAGTGGCGGCGGCAGGATATGTTTGCTGTGGCTGGCCAGCGCGCTGCCACCCGCCAAACCCTCGCCCTCGGGGCCACCCGCGACGGTAAACTTACGGCTCTGCAACACGACACCCAAACCCACGCTTCCCAGTCCAGTGGCTACACTGAGCCCTGCGCCCGGGTTTCGCGCATGATGTACGCAGTGCCAAATCTGGGTTTTGCACACCAACTGAGCCATCTGCATTTGCCCTCGCCTTGTCCTATGCGCGGCCCCGGCGAAACGGTGGGCGGCTGGGCGCTAGAGTGCGCTATAGATGAGCTAGCGGCCGAGTTGAACTTGGACCCGGTGGAACTGCGCCTGCGCAACTACGCCGAGCAAAACCCGGAAACCGGCAAGCCGTGGAGCAGCAAGCACCTGCGCGAGTGCTACGCCCGCGGCCAGGAAATGATTGGCTGGGACAAACGCAATCCTAAGCCCCGCTCTATGCGTGAGGGCAACAACCTCATCGGCTACGGCATGGCTACCACTATGTACCCGGCGGCCCGCCGCCCGGCTAAGGCTAAAGCCACTCTGTTTGCCGATGGCCGCGCCCTAGTACAAAGCGCCACGCACGAGCTAGGCAACGGCGCGTACACCATCTTCCGCCAAATCAGTGCTGATGGGCTGGGGCTGCCAGTGGAGCGAGTGCGCTTTGAATTAGGCGACTCTGCGCTGCCAGCCGCGCCCACCAGCGGTGGCTCGGCCACTACGGCCACCATCGGGCCGGCTGCACTGGCTGCCTGCCGCAACGTGCTGGGGGCTCTCAAGCGCCTTGCTATTCGTGATGCGCAGTCGCCGCTGTATGGGGCAACGGAAGACACTGTAGAACCGCGCGACGGACGGCTAGTGCGCACCACGGCTCCCACACAAGGCGAGGATTACGCAACCATTCTGCGGCGGGCCAAGCTACCTTCCCTGGAAGCCGAAGGCGAAGCCAAACCCGGCGACGAGCGAGAAAAATATTCGTTCTATTCGTTTGGAGCGGTGTTCGTGAAGGTGCGCGTAGACGAACTGACTGGTACCATCCGGGTGGCTCAATTGTGCGCCGTATACGACGTAGGCCGATTGATGAACCCCAAAACCGCGCATTCTCAGATTATTGGGGGCGTAGCTATGGGCCTAGGAGCAGCCTTGATGGAGGAAACTCACTACGACCCGCACAACGGCCGTGCCGTAGTTCGCAACTTAGCCGACTACCACGTCCCGAGCATGGCTGACACCCCCAATATTCAGGTGGAATGGCTTAACATCCCCGATCCGCACATTAGCGAGTTGGGTGCGCGAGGCATTGGCGAAATTGGATGCGTAGGTACGCCGGCGGCCATTACCAATGCTGTGTACCATGCCACCGGTCGGCGGTTCCGCTCCTTGCCCCTCACTCCCGACAAGATTCTGCCGAGCTAAGCGTTAGGGCGCAACGTAGCTAACACACCGTTGTTCTTGATTTTTTCATCCCACAAATCCAGAATCGCTGCGTCCTTTTCAGCAATTCTGGATTTGCTCTGCTACTCACGCGCTCCAGTAGTTTCAGCACATCCCGTTTCGTGGATGCCTGTTCTTTAATGGCGCACCGCAAAAAACGCCTGTACGCCGCGTCGGCCACTGTCCATGAGCTGCTGCTTTTGGGTATCGGAAACGCGCTTGATTTTGGGGTTGAAGCCAAGGGTGCTGATGCTGACGGTTCGCACCCAATCCTCGGCGTGCGGAGCATTGAGATTTTCGATAGCCACGGTGTAGAGCGCGCCCATATAAGAGCCGAAATCCTGAATCTGGTAGGGCGCCAGTTGCCGCCGGCCACCGGGTAGGGTGTCGTAGGGTATTTGCTCGGCCCGGTCAAGGCGCAAACCCAGGGTTTCGGGGTTAAAGAAGAAACCGGCCGCCTCACCCGACGATAAGTACCGGGCATCATCGAACAGATTGATGGGATAATTAGCCAACAGGCCGCCGTCCACCAATACGTCCACTTCCTGGCCTTTGGTGGGCTGGCGCACCACGTGGCCTTGTTTGTCGAGCAGTACAGCCCGGAAATACAGCGGAATGCTCATGCTGATGCGTACGGCGTCGGCCACACGCAAGTCGGGGTGGGTTTCGTAGCTGAACACCTGTACGCGCTGGGTGGTGAGGTTGGTACCGGTAGTGTATAGGTCGCGGTAACGGGTGGGGTTGGCTTGCACCAAGGCATGCAGTTGGCCGAGCGTGAGGTTGGGGTTCTGAGTTTTGCGCTGCACCAGCTCGCCGAGGTATTTCGTGAATTGGTCGCCACGATACCAGCCGTATTGCTTCACTAGGCGGGTGCTCCCTCCAAAGAAAATGAGGCGGCCGTCGTTGAGGCGCTGCACGGGCGTCTGGTTCACTACCTCAATGATTTCTTGCGGAGAATAACCCACTGCCAGCAGGGCCGCCTGAATAGCCCCTGCTGATGTGCCGCCTACCCGCCGAATACCAGCCAAGACTCCCTGCTTTTCCAGTTCGGCCAGTGCCCCGCCGTACGCAATACCCCGGATACCGCCGCCTTCCATTACAAGGTTGCGGTACACCATTGGCGGCTTCGGAACAGTGGTTTGCGCCTGCCCCCAACTAGGCAACAGGCAAACTATCAAACACACCATTGGGTACCGGAGCAGTGAAATAGACATAAGAACAGAAAGAATAGCAAGACACAGGGAAGGTACTATTTCCGTAGAAGAGGTTGCAGGCAGCTCCACTACGAAACCGTCCGGTCCCGTTATCTTTGCGGCCCCCATCTTCACCCAACCCCTCTCGTATGGAAACCCGTCCCACCTCGCCTACCTCTGACACTATTCTTGTTATCGGGGCCGGGGGCCAGCTGGGCCTGGAGCTCACTCAGGAACTGCGGCAACTGTACGGTGCCAGCAACGTGGTAGCCGCCGATGTACGCACCCCCAAGGATGTAGAAGTACAGCAGGCCGGCCCATTTGAACTACTAGATGTGCTCGATAAGCCTCGGTTGGAAGAAGTGGTGCGCCAGTACAAACCCAAGCAAGTATATCATCTGGCGGCCTTATTGTCGGCCACGGCCGAGAAGAACCCAAAGTTTGGCTGGCAGCTGAACATGGACGGCCTGTTCAACGTGCTGGATGCCGCCGTGGACCTAGGCGTGCAGCAGGTGTATTGGCCGAGCAGCATTGCCGTATTTGGGCCCGATACGCCGCGCCAGAATACGCCGCAGCTCACCATCATGAACCCCAACACGGTGTATGGCATCAGCAAGCTGGCCGGGGAGCAGTGGTGCGAATGGTACTTCCGCAAGCACGGGCTCGACATCCGTAGTTTGCGCTACCCCGGCCTCATTGGCTACAAGAGCTTGCCCGGCGGCGGCACCACCGACTACGCCGTGGACATCTATCACAAAGCCGTGGCCGGCCAGCCCTACGAGTGCTTCTTGAAGGAAGACACCTACCTGCCCATGATGTACATGCCTGATGCATTGAAGGCTACGTTGGATTTGATGCACGCCCCCGCCGACAACCTAACGGTGCGCAGCAGCTACAACCTAGGGGCCATGAGCTTTTCGCCGGCCGAAATTACCGCCAGCATCCAGCGCCACTATCCCGAGTTCCAAACCACCTACCAGCCCGATTCGCGCCAGCGGATTGCCGACTCCTGGCCCGCCAGCATCGACGACACCCAGGCCCGCCAGGATTGGGGCTGGCAGCCGCAATTCACCCTGGATAAAATGACCGACGACATGCTGCTGCACTTGAAAGAAGCCGTAGTGCTTCAGTAATTCTGACAATCACCATCTACTCGTGCATTGCAACGCCCCACCAAACCTGGTGGGGCGTTGCGGTATAAGGCGTTCTAGAAACCTCTGTGCCTGTGCTGCGTTCCTGTTTTAGAACCCGCACCTGCACCACATGATAGTAAACTACACCGCCGACGGCTGGCAAATCATCTACCAGCAGGCCCACGGGCAGCTGGCGGCGCAGCTGGCGTGGCACTGGCAGCCCTTCGGCCCCTCCGACCGGTGGGTAGGGCTACTGTCAGCCATTGCGCAGCACGATGATGAGCAGCGCAATTGGGACGGGCATTATGGACTTACGCCCGCCGGGGCTCCCGCCAACTTCACCATGAAAGAGTTTTCGTTGGAGCAGGCCGAAAGTTTGATGCGGGCGGCGCGGTTCCAGGGGCGGTGGCGCAGCTTGCTCACCAGCATGCACCTGAGTACACTCTACGAAAGCCTGCGCGGTGAAAACAAAACCACCGATGCCTTCCTCGATGACCAGCAAACCAGCCAAAGTCAGTGGCGCAAGCAACTGAAAGTCAACAAGCAGGAAGCCCAGCAAGCCTACGACCTCATGCACTGGTGCGACCGGCTCAGCCTGATTCTATGCCGCCACGAGTTGCCCGAAATGAGCCGCGCCCTCGAAATCTATACCGGTCAGGACGGCCAGCGCTACGACGTGGTGCGCCCTAGTGACAACCGCCCCGTAACCGTAACGCCGTGGCCTTTCCGGGAGGATAGCTTCACGGTGAGCGTGGAGGCTAGCATTCTGCGCCAGCTACAATTCAAAGACGATACCGAGCTAGCTACTTCTCTACGGGAGGCTCCTATTGAAACGCTAACCTGGAACTTTCAGAAGCCCTAGTTGCTCTTCCGATATGCTAGGCATCAGGCGAAAAAAGAAATCAGAGTTAAACCACTCAACGCGGCAACTCGGATTCCTCTCTTTGCTTGGAACAACACTATAGTTTCTGCACGGGCACTTTGCTGTCCATGATGCCGGCGGGCACAGTAGCACTCACGCTCACGTGGTCGAGGCGGCGGCCGTCTTTACCGTCGGTGCGGTCGGTGGCCAGCTTGAGTTGGCCGTACTGCTTGTATTCCATCCAACGGCGGCGAAAGGCTGGCTTTTCGTCGGTGGCTTTTGGGAAGTAGGCCCACTCCTCCACCAAATTGGTTTTGGGGTTGACCAGCACTTCGTACTTGTTGTCGGGCGTAACGCCTACGTTCTTGAAGGTCATGTTCAGCACCTCAGCCGGCGTGCTGCCATCCATGAAAGTACCAGCCCCTTTGTAGGTGAGCGTAACGCCTGAGTCTTTTAGCTTGAACGGCATGAGCAGCCACCAGGAGTTATTCACCCAGATAGGGTACATTTTGCTTAGCAGCTTTTTACCGTCTTCGGTGTCAGAAATATCCTTGCCGCTACGGTAGGCGTGGCCCTGCTTGGTAGTCAGGTTATAGTTGGCTACGAGGCTGTCCTTCTGCCAGTGAAAGTCGCCGGTTTGCTTGTCCCAGAGCTGATACGAGTTATCCAGAAAATCCCAGCCCAAAAGGCGGGCTTGCTGCCACGCTTGATAGCCGCCCATTTGGCGCATCACCTGGTCGGCTAACGCCTGGGCGCGAGCGTCGGAACCAGCCATGTCGAAGCCTTCAGCTGGCGGGTACGACGAAATACTATCGGCCCGTGGCGTGGCAGCCGAACCAGTAGCGGGCTTGTCGGTGGCGGAAGTACATGCAGCTAAGCCGCTCAATACCAGAACCGGCCCTAGCCCGGCTAGATGGCGCATTAGAAAAGGAATATTCATATAGCTAAACAAAGAAAAAATAGACTTCCATCCTAATGATTGTTGGGCTTGCAGTGTACTAGCAAGTGAGTTTTGCTTGCTCATTTCCAACGCACAAGCCACAGGGCCGTATTACCTGCAACGCTTTTTCTTTATTTCTCCGCACGTATGGCTACTCATTACAGCTTCTCCGATGTCGTCAGCACCCTTAAAACCACGGCATCCGAGTTCATGACCAACAACTCGTTGCGCCATTCAGCGGCCTTGTCGTACTACACCATTTTCTCGCTGCCGCCGCTGCTCATCATTGTCATTACGGCTGCTAGCGCCATTTATGGGGCCGAGGCCGTGACCGGACAAGTATATGGCCAGATGAAAGGATTTCTGGGCGCCGACTCCGCCAAGTTTTTGCAGGATTCCATTGCCGAATTCACTAAGCAGCAAAAGAGCGGCTTGGCGGCTGTTATTGGTGTGGGCACGTTGATTTTTGCCGCTACCACGTTTTTCGTCACGCTTCAGGAAAGCATCAACGACATCTGGAATCTGAAAGTAAAGCCACGCAACGGTATTTGGCAGTTCGTGCGCGACCGGCTCTTGTCGTTCGGCCTAATTTTGAGCGTAGCACTGCTGCTGCTTATCTCCTTTGTAATCAGCACCGTACTCAGCGTATTTACTGATTATTTGCAACGGCTACTACCCGAAGTCACGCTGATTTTGATTCGCTTGGTTGATTTCAGCTTGTCGCTCTTTATCACGTCGTTGCTGTTCGCCCTTATCTACCGGTTCCTGCCCGATGCTATTATCCGCTGGCGCGACGTGGGCGTGGGCGCATTTATTACCGCGCTACTTTTTTTGCTAGGTAAGTATTTGATTTCCTTTTACATCGCCCAATCCAACCCAGGCTCGGCTTTCGGGGCGGCAGGTTCGGCCATCGTGCTGCTGCTGTGGGTGAACTACTCGTCGTTGATTATCTTCTTCGGGGCCGAATTCACCCAGGAATTTGCCGATGCCTTCGGGCAAAAAGTGCAACCCAAAGCCCACGCCGTACGCATTGAAACCCGCGAAGTACCCGAAGGCGAATCCAAAGAGGAAATTACCACCGGCCGGCCACGCTCAGAAGGCCGCTGGAAAGGGTAATTGAATGGCTGCTAGTCGCCTGGGGCCCGCAACTAACTGGCGGGGCCACTGTTTATTGGCTTTGCAAGGAAAAGCTGCTTATGGTCGTTTTCCTTGCGGTAACTTGCCAAGGCTCTACCACAGTAGTACAGAGTAAGCTTTTATCCTTTGCCCTATGTCTATCAGCTCCCAAGCAGATTTAACTGGTCTTCAGCATATTAGCGAAGCAGTTGGCACCACCCTGAAACATATGCGTGATTATGCGCAGCCCGGCATGACCACCAAGGAGCTGGACGAATATGGGGGCCAGCTACTAGCCGCGTTAGGTGCCAAATCGGCTCCGCGGCTGGCGTATGGCTTCCCAGGCTGGACGTGCATTAGCGTCAACAACGAAGTAGCGCACGGCATCCCATCAGCGCATAAAGTGCTGCAGGAAGGCGATTTGGTGAACATTGACGTATCGGCGGAGCTAGGCGGCTACTGGGCCGATAACGGGGGTTCATTCGTGCTCGGAAATGACATTCACCAGCACCAGCCCTTGGTAGATGCTTCCCGGCAGATATTGCGCACTGCCCTTAGCCGCATTCGTGGCGGCGTCCGGATTGCGGACATTGGTGGGCTAATCGAGGGTGAGGCGCGCAAGGCAGGTTTTCGGGTTATCAAGAATCTGGTGGGGCACGGTATTGGTCGCAGCCTGCACGAAGAGCCCTCAGAAATACCCTGCTACTACGACCGTTATAATCTGAAGCGCTTCAAGAAGAACTCGGTGGTGGCTGTGGAAACCTTTATTTCCACTCGGGCATCCTTGGCTCATCAGCTCAGCGATGGATGGACTATGACGACTAAAGACAACAGCTTTGTAGCCCAACACGAGCATACCATTGTAATTACCGATGGTCAGCCCATCATCCTAACCGAAGCGAACTGCATCTGGGAGTAAGTAGCTCACGAGTTATCGACTCACTTATTTAAAACAGTGTCAAAAAGGCCTTCCAACTAACATGGAAGGCCTTTTTATTTGTGTACTTATGCCGTGTGTTTGGCGCACTGCTTACGCTGGCAAGTTCCTTCGCGCAGCTACGTACCAAGGTGGCCCTGCCATTGTGCAGCCAAACTATAGCAGGTGTTTTTCAGCTACTGAATTTATATGGTAACCAAGTCAGCACGGTCCTATACGGTTTGTAAAAAACTGGCGTTAGATCCTTGCTTTTAGCTTTTATTATTCTGCTGTCTGGCAGAGTGTGTTTATTAGCAAGACTATTTTATTTATGGCTATGCAGCGTATTGCGTGCGTTGGAACTGGGCTTTTATTGTGGCTACTGGCCTTTCGTGCGCAGGCACAGCAACCAACTGTTCAGCTACTTACTGTTAGCCCGGTAGTAGGCGAGGTTATCAATTCGCAGGAGAAAGCAACGTATGGCCTGTTTCCATATTACGCGGCCGATATGTTTACGGAAGCCCGTTTCGAGCAAAGCCTAACCTCCGACAGCACCATTCAGCTCCGCACGCTGCTGCGCGACGGCCGTACGGTGCTGCGTCTCTTCACACCAGCGGCTTTCGCAGCAGTGCGCACCACCATCGAAACCCGACAGCAGGAATTGACCAGCCTGCCGCCCCTACTCGCACCCAAAACTCGAACACCACGGTTCCCAACCTCGCGCTGGCTGCGGGCAGAGCTCCGGTCTGGTGCTACTGTGGAGGGCGAGCTGCTGGCCCGCTACCACACCCAACTAGAACTCCTTACCCTCGATTCGGGCCTGGTAGTGGTGGAGCGCGCTGACATCGAACATCTTGAATCCGCACCCCGGCCGGAACACCGCGCTATCACCCGTTTTGATGTTGGTAATGGGCACCGGCTATTTCTGCTACCCACGGCCCGCAACCTGCGTCGCGGAGAAGGCTACTTCCAGCAGACCGATGGCGCCCTGTACGGTGCCAGCTACGGCTTCACCAACAATTTCTCGGTGGGCGTGCTGTTTTCCGTCATTCCATTCTTACCACTCCGCAATCAGGTGCTGTTAGTTACGCCCAAGCTGTCGGCCAAGCTTACCGATAAATGGCACATTGGCGGGGGCATGATGTACACTCGCCTTCCTAAACTAGACCCCGAATTCAAACCTATTCGTACGGGTATTGGCTACGGCGTAGTCACGTACGGTTCCGCTGACGACAACGTGAGCGTGGGGTTGGGATACGCTGTCAGCAAAACCGGTATCGATAAAACGCCTGTGTTGCACTACGGCGGCCAGAAACGTATCAGCCGGGGCTGGTCGTTGGTGAGTGAGAATTTTCTGTTGTTAGGCGATGAACCCGGCACCCTGGGGTTGTTTGGCGCCCGGCACGCGAGCCGCCGTTTCAGCTTGGGCCTGGGCGGCATTTATCTATTGCCTTTCCACAACTTCAAAGAAGACGCTTTTATAGGCTTTCCCATCTATATGGATGTTGTGTACCGCTTCGGCAAGGGTAGCCGACGGTAAGTGGGTTTTGTGAATGGCTTTATATAGAATAACCTTAGCGTACAGCTTCCCGAAAACCTACCCAAACTGGGTGGTAACTACCTGAGCCATATAGTATCTTGCGAGGATGAAAAAACTATCTACACTGCTATTATCCTCCCTATTACTGGTCTTGGCTGGTGGCCAAGTATACGGCAACGCCATGGCAGCCGACACACTGAAAGGGCAAAAGCACTTTGTGCAGCACGTATCCCAAACGGTGTGCACCAAGCTAGCCGAAGAAGATAAAAAGGCTCCTTTAAATAAGCTCTCTTCTGCCGAAGCGCAATCCTTATTCACAGATGTGCTGCAAAGCAGCATACAAGACCACATCGATGAAATGTCGGCTATTATGGAAGCTAACCACGTCAGCAAGCCACGCAAGTTCGGCGAAGCGGTGGGGCGCGATGTGGTGTTGCTCTTAGTAAAGGAATGCCCAATCAGCCAGCCGTTGGTGATGAACATCGGGATGGGGCAGCTGAAAAATATGCCCGCCATTACGGCTGAAGAAAAACCAACCCTGGTCATTGTTGCCACCGAAATCTGCCAGCGCCTTGATGCCGAAAACACCAAAAGGCCGTTCACCAACCGCTCTGCTACTGAGCGCCAGCAAGCAATGGAAACCGCTATGCAAGGGGCCATGCTCAAACACTTGGAAACGTTGTCCAACTACTACGGCATCAAGGCCATCAGCAACAAGACACACATGGAAGGAGTAGGCCGCAAAATAGCCTTACTCCTCGCCGACCAATGTCCCGGTTATCTAACCCAGCTAGGCCTCGACGAAACAACCAAATAAGCGGCTCTACGCAGCCTGGGGCTTCTCTTTCACGGCTAACTGGCCGCAGGCGGCGTCAATGTCTTTGCCACGGCTGCGGCGCAGGTTGGTTTGCACACCTCGGTCGGCGAGATACTTCAAGAACACTAGCAGCTTTTCTTCGCCAGTGTTGCGGTAGTCGGCGTTTTCGATGGGGTTGTACTCGATAAGGTTCACCTTGCAGGGCAGCCACTTGGAAATTTGGAGCAGTTCTTCGGCGTCCTGTAGCGTGTCATTGAAGTTCTCGAATACGATGTACTCGTAGGTGACTTTGCGGCCGGTTTTCTGATGGTAGTACTGCAGGGCTTCCTTCAACGCGGCCAAGGAGTTGGCTTCGTTGATGGGCATGATTTCGTTGCGCTTGGCGTCGTTGGGCGCGTGCAGGCTCAAAGCCAAATTGGCTTTCACTTCGTCGTCGGCCAGCTTCTTGATCATCTTGGCAATGCCGGCGGTGCTCACCGTAATCCGGCGCGGGGCCATGTTCAGGCCATCGGGGGCCGTAATACGCTCAATGCTTTTCACCACGTTGGCGTAGTTGAGCAGCGGCTCGCCCATGCCCATGTACACAATGTTGGTGAGCGGCGTGCCGTACTCGGCCTCGCACTGCTCCTTAATGCGCACCACCTGGTCGTAGATTTCGGCGGCATCCAAGTTACGCTTACGGTCCATGTAGCCGGTAGCGCAAAACTTGCACGTCAGCGAGCAGCCCACCTGTGAGCTGATGCAGGCCGTCATGCGCGTGTCGTGCGGAATGAGCACGCCTTCCACCACGTTGCCGTCGTAGAGCTTGAACGCCGACTTGATGGTACCGTCGTTGGAGAGCTGCTTGTTTTGCACCGTCACGCCGTTTATTACGAAGTGCTGCGCCAGTAATTGCCGGGTAGCCAGCGAGATATTGTTCATCTCCTCGAACGAAGAGGCCGTGTTCTTCCACAACCACTCGCCTACCTGCTTGGCACGAAACGGCTTTTCGCCGTGCTCTACCATAAAGGTTTTCAGCTCGTCGGGGGTGAGTTTGCGGATGTCGCGCTTGGAAACTACGGGCAGGTCAATCATCATAGCCGCAAAGATACAACGAGTGAGGCAGTTGGGTTCCAGAATGCAGATTTTGTTGATGCGGAGCGCGTTACTCGCCGCGTAGCCGCTGGGCGTATTCGGTGGGTAAAGGCATTAGCTTGCGGGTGTTGTAGTCGAAGGCCAGCATACCGGTTTTGGCGCGGGCAATTTCACGGCCGTCCTGATTACGCACCCAGTACACTAGGTCGAAGCCGTACCGGGAAAAGTCGTTGGCGGCCATTTCAATGCGCAGTACGTCGCCATAGAAGGCCTCGCCCTTGTACTCGATGGCCACGTCGGCCATGATATGCCCCTTGCCGGTGGCGCGGTCAACCTCCATACTACCAACCTGTTGCAAGAACTTCACCCGCGCTTCATGCAGAATCCCGAGCAAGGCATCGTTGCCGAGATGCGCGCCATAATTGAGGTCGGTGATGCGCACATGAATTTCCGTCGAGAACAGAAAATTTTCGGGTAGATTTACCTTGATGCGCGGCATAGCTTCGTGTTGGTTGGCAGCAGAATAGTGGGCACTCGTAGTAGCGTACGCGCCAGTAGGCAAATAGGCTACACGCGTGCTAAGTTGTGCTGCTTGCATCATTTTTCTCGCTCCGGTTTCCCTCCATTCCCATCCTCTCCCACTCCCCGTTCCATGACCACTCCCAAAGTAGAAGTGCGCACCACCGCCGACGGCTCCAGCACCTTGTATGTTCCGGCCCTCGACGAGCATTACCACAGCACGCACGGCGCGGTACAGGAGGCCCAGCACGTGTACCTAAGGGCTGGCCTGGAACCAGTATTGGCCGCTGCCACCGGCATGGTGTGGGTGCTGGAAGTGGGGTTCGGTACGGGCTTGAACGCGCTGCTTACTTTGCAGCGCAGCCTCAGCAGTTCCCACCCTATTCTATACGATACAATTGAGAAACACCCGCTGCCGCCCGCGGTTATCGATACGCTGGGCGTGGAGCGCTACGTGCTAAATCCGGAGTTACTGGATTACCACCAGCAGCTGCACGCGGCCGGCTGGGGGGCGCCCGTAGCCCTCACGCCGCAGTTTGCGCTCTACAAAATTGCCGGTACGCTCCAGGCCACTCCTCTCTCCGAAGAAACCTACCACGTTGTCTACTTCGATGCCTTTGCGCCGGAAAAACAGCCGGAAATGTGGACCAACGAGGTGTTTCAACAGCTCTACGACGCTACGGCGCCTGGCGGGGTACTAGTGAGCTACTGCGCCAAAGGCAGCTTCCGTCGCAGCCTGAAAGCCGCCGGCTGGTTGGTAGAGAAGATTCCGGGTCCCGCCGGCAAGCGCGAAATGACGCGCGCCCGAAAAGCAGGGTAAGAAGGGTTATCGATAAATTCCAGTTTTTAAACATGCAAACTCATGACATATAAAGCCATACAAAATTGCTATAGGAAGCACTTCAATAAAACTATTAAGACCTGTTGGATAGCAGACGCAAAAAGAAAATTGGGGTATGAAGTGAAGATTTCTAGAAATCGGCAAGGTTCTGAAATTATTCACAAATGCCCTGAAGCAATACTGCCCCAGATTTCACAAATAATAAATGGTGAAATAAAATGCTAATTCTACTCATGCGTACTCCTGCGTAAGTTGCGGTAGCTATGAGTCGGAAACTACTTGAAACGGATGGGGCGGAATGGGTGAAAAAGGGCATCATCAGCGCCGAGCAACAGGCGCAGCTGCTGGACCTATACCCGCCCGAAAAGCCTACCATTGGCCTGTTGCCGCTACTAGGCAGCCTGCTGATTGCGCTGAGCGCGCTGAGCGTGGTGGCCGCCAGCTGGCAGAACCTGCCGGAACTGGTGCGGCTGGGGTTGCTGCTGGGCTCTCTGGCGGGCTCCTACGTAGCCGCCGAATACTTCCTACGCCGCCAGTACGAGTCGTTGGGATTGGGGTTAGTGGGACTGGGGCTGATTCTGTTCGGGGCCAGCATTATCCTCACCAGCCAGATGTACCAGCTTATCGGCTACGACCTGACCGGGTTGCTGGCCTGGGCGGTGGTAGGTATCCTGCTGACGTGGCTGTACAGCAGCCGGTTTCTGTTTCTGCTCACCGTTATTATCGGGGGCATTGTGCAGGGATACAACACCGGGCAGTTGGGCGTATTCAGCTACTTCACGGCAGCCCTCACGGCGGGCGGGCTGGGCTACTACTGGTGGCGCCGCCCCGACGCGGTGCTGGGGGGCGTGCTGGCTACCGGCCTACTCTGGCAAACTGCCTTGCTGATCAACCATTTGCACGTTAAAATTACCTGGTTCTTTGTTCCTGCTATGCTGATATACACGGCTGGCGACTGGCAAACCGACCGACCTGCCGCGCGGGCGTTGCAGGGGCCACCACTGGTAGCTGCGTTTCTCTTTACGCTGGGGTTGGCTCTGTTCGGCGAGGCCGATGCCTACACCGACCGGCTCCGGCCTCCGTTGCTGGCCTATCTGGCGGCGCTGGGGGCAGTGCTGGCGCTGTCGTTGTGGGGCAAGAAGCTCCGGGGCCGCCTTAGTGGCGCTACCGATTGGCTGCTGTTATTGCCGGGCTTCTACCTGCCGGGCGGGCTGCCGCTAACCGTGGGTACAGTGGTGGTACTGTATGCGTATTCGGGCTCGGTGCTGGCCCGTGCCCATCAGGAACAGAACCAGGACCGGGT
Organism: Hymenobacter norwichensis DSM 15439; assembly: GCF_000420705.1. Taxonomy (GTDB): domain Bacteria; phylum Bacteroidota; class Bacteroidia; order Cytophagales; family Hymenobacteraceae; genus Hymenobacter; species Hymenobacter norwichensis. The sequence goes on along the minus strand of NZ_ATVL01000010.1, from coordinate 81,570 downwards.
TACGCTGGGCACGGTGTTATTTGTGCTGACTACCGCCGTGGCTTATTTCAAGCTGACGTGGGGCTTCATGGATAAGTCGTTGTTTTTCCTGTTGGGTGGTATTCTGCTGTTTGGGCTGAGCTTGTTGCTGCGTCGCCGGGCCGCCCAAACCTTCAAAAATGTTGGGTAGGCTCCTAGAGCTTCACCTTTAAACTCTCCTGCCGATGCCTTCGGAAACCTTTTCTTCACCAACCTCCATTCCTCCCGTAGCGACGGCCCAGTCGGCCTTACCCGAGGCGCGGCGGCGGGTGGGTATGTGGTGGCTGCTGGCGGCCCAGGTGCTATTTGTGCTGGCCGTGGCCGTCGCCGGCTATGCTACCGGAGCCCTCGGCGAAACCATCACGCTGCATACCACCCCCATCGACCCGCGCGACCTGAACTACGGCGACCATCTGAACCTGAGCTACAGCATCAGCCAGATTCCGGGCGGTTTGTGGAAGGGGGGTGCCCTGCCCCGCCGCAAACAGGCCGTATACGTGGTGCTGGAACCCCAACAGGACCGCTACGAGGCGGTGGCCGTCTACTCACAGGAACCCGCGGTACCCGCTGGCCAAGTGGTGCTGCGTGGGTGGGTGAATGATGTATTTCGCCGCAGCATGCGCCTGCGCTATGGCTTCGAGAAGTACTACGTGCCCGCCGAGGTCGGCCGGAAGCTAAAACCGAAGCAACTGCTGCGGGTGCAGGTCAGTATTGCGCCCTGGGGGCAGGCCCGCATTAAACAGGTGGATATTCTGCCGTCTCCCAAGCAAGCGAAAGCCCCTCTTTGATGCTAACCAAGCGGCTATGGCTTGTAGCCTGTTGGCTACTCGTATCGGGAAGTGTAACGATTTTGCTAGCTGGTATGCTGGTCGGCTTCGAGGCGCTACAACAACAGGCACTTGATATTCAGATACACAATACATATTTCGTACTGTCGCGCTCGTCCTTTATCAGTTGGTTGTTTATACCCACAGTGTTGGTTGTGGGTATCGTTATGCTGCTCTTACGTCGGCGCTCCATCCTGAACCATCTGCTCCTAGCCACAGTCAGCGCAGTGTTGATGTGCATGAGTCACTATCTGACTATCGTTCTCAGAGCCAGCAGTCCGACAATTTATCCACCATTATATGTTGAGCCAACTCCGTCTCCGTCACCATTCGGTCCATACCTGTCACTGCTCTTTAGCGCTTTCGGCCTGCAATTTCTGGCGCTGCTTTTCTTTGGCTATAACTGCTACCGCGTAGGTAAACTGAGCGCCGCCCACAAGGCTACCCCTCCGGGCGGCGCTTAGCTTTCAATTACTTACAACGCATTCTTTTCTAGCAATTCCCGGTCGGCGGCAGTCAGATCAACCAAGGCGTACTTCTGCTGGTCGGTGATGGTCATTTCATCCAGTGCATCTACCAGGTCGCGATACTTAGCATCTTGGCCGGCCTTGATGAGTACAGTAGGAGCCGGTAGCTGGCGCTGCCGTTCCAGCAATACCTTTCGCAATCCATCGGAGCTGAAAGTGGTAGTATACAGCTTGGCCGGGTTGGCTTCGGTGTTTAGGCCGAAGAAGTAATGCACTTGGCTGTCTTTACCTAGTATCAGAGTAAGCGCTTTCTTTTCCGATAATGGTGTTTGAGGGCCTTTGCCGGCTGGCATAGCTAGGTCCATAACGGTGGGCTTGCTGAATGACGCCGTCAGGATGAAGAAGGTCAACAGTAGAAACGCCAAATCGACCATGGGCGTCATGTCGATACGAGTAGAGAGCTTTTTGCGGCGGGGCTTGGAGCCGCGGCCAGCGGGGGCGGACGATGCAATTTCAGCCATGAGCGAATGGATATATAGTGAATGGATAACCATCCAACGGCTCATTCACGGAGCTTATTGCTTGCTCATCGGCTTACTATATCCTATACGCCAAGCTTTTCCGCTACCGTTCAAACTGCCATACGCCGCTGGGAGTCACGCATGCAGTCAAAGGCACGTCACCGGGCCAAGCATCCGCAATGATGGGAACGGGCGGCTCCAAGCTCAACCCAATCCGCAGCACATCGGGCTGGCACTCCTGTAGAAACCGGTCGTAGAAGCCTTTACCGTAGCCTACGCGGTGCCCATTTTCATCGAAGGCCAACAGCGGAATTAGCACGGCGCCCAGCTGTGCCGGCTGAACCTCAGCGGCCCCCATCGGCTCTGGAATACCCCATCGGTTGTTTGCCAATGCAGTGTCAGGCGTTAGGTGATAGTGCCGCAAGCTCACGCCATCAGCCTGCACCATGGGTACGGCTAGTTGCACCGGTAACTCATGCGTCCAAATCCAACGGATAATCTGCCAAGTGTCCGGCTCATGCTGCTGCGGAATCGGTAGGAACACGTGCAGCCACTCCCACTTCACCACCTCGAAATGTGCGAACAACTGCTCCCGCAACTGGCTGCTGCGCTGTGCTACTTCGCTCTCTGACAAGGCTTTCCGCTGGGCTAACGCAATACGACGCAGTTCGGCTTTCAGCATTATACTAGCTGTTTCTTTAAGCAACGAAAAACGAAGTCTACTCTTCTTCCAGCACCGTGAATTCCAGCGCCAGCGGGTCGAAGGCGTCGAGGAGCTGCTCGATGAATTGCGGGTTATTGATGATGATGCTGAGCACGTTATCGACCCGTTCTTGCAGCTGGCCGTCGGGCATCAGCTTGTCTTTGAGGGCCGCAAGCTGGCTGTACGCTGTTTCGTGCTTGGCTTCGGCAGCCTTGCTGAGGCGCTTTTCCAGGCCGGCGAGGCTCCCTACCACTTTTTGCTGCTCTGCGGCCACCGTACGCACCAAAGTTGGGTCAAGGCGCTGGGCCAAGTCAGATACTTCTTTGAACACGGCGGCCAAGGCTTGCTGCTGCGCGGCGAGGCTGATTTCTTCCTGCCCCAACGAGGCGCCCACTTGCTTCTTCAGCTCCGGCAGCGGCCGGAAAATATCCGTAGCTGTCAGCCCCAGTTTGCGCAATTTACCCAGGTTGGCCTTGCCGATGTACTGAGCCGAGTTGCGCAGCAGTAGAATTGGATAGGGCACTTGATTGTCGGCAAATACCTGCTTCAGCTGAAACCAGTACGCCACTTCCGCCCCACCACCGATGTAGCACAGGTTAGGCAGCAGAATTTCCTGGTACAGCGGCCGCAGCACTACGTTGGGGCTAAATTGCTCGGGGTGCTGACGCGCTAAATCGAGTAACTCTTCCTGGCTATGACATCGATTGGTGTTGCGCACGGTTATCTGCACACAGTCGGCGGCAGCATCGTATTCCAGCCGCTCCCGCTTGCCAGTATCGGTCAGGAAAAACAGGTTGAGCGGGCGCGAATACACTTGAGGCTTGAAACCAGCGGCTTCCAGCTGCGCATCGGAGGCTTGCACGGCTTTGTTGGAGGCTTGTTCCAGGATTTCGCGCTCCAGCACCGGCACCAGAGCTTGCTTCAACGCAGGCGCGTCGGCATCAAGGCTCACCAACCCATACTCCCCAAACAAACTGTGCGTGAGCTGGCGAGTGGCTCCGGCCAGCGTCCCGGCCGTTTGGTAGGCTTCCCGGAAAGCGGCAGGTACATCCGCCGGCAGTTGGTCGAGCAACTCTTGCTGCAACCCATCCAGCTTCATCCGGCCTACTGGTCCGCCTTGGTCAGTGGCGTTCCACTCGTATTTCTTGCCAAACAACTGGAAGTGGTTGATTTCGGCGAAGTCGTGGTCTTCGGTGGCCATCCAGTACAGCGGCACAAAGTCGTACTGCGGATACTGCTCCTTGAGCTGGCGGCTAAGCTTGATGGCCGTTACAATCTTGTACACGAAGTACAGCGGCCCTGTCAGTAGGTTGAGCTGGTGGCCAGTGGTGATGGTAAAGGTGGTATCCTTTTCCAGCAGCGCCAACTTGGCCTGCACCTGCGGATGCACTTCGGGCAGTGTGGCGTATTGCTCCCGTAAGGCCGCTACCAGCCGTTGCCGGGCTTCGGGCGTATACTGCGCCTGCTTTTCCTCTATCTGGGCCTGAAATTCTTCGAGGGCCGGGAAGCGGTGATAGAACGGGGTCAGGGCTTCGTGCCGGTCTAGGTAGGCGGTAAGCAACGGGGAAAACGCGCCGGTGTCGGCGTAGCGCAGGGTCGTGACGGACATACAGAGGAGAATAGTTCGGCTATAACCGGCCAGCCGCCACAAAGTAACTGAGCTTTTTCAGCTATTGGCTTTTAGCTGTTGGCTGATAGCTCTTTACGCGTATCAAAAACCAGTAAAAACAATTGGCTGTCAGCGGATAAGATACTTTCGCACCTCATCAACTAACAGCCAATAGCAAACGGCTAACAACTCACGAAGGCTATACCAACGTGCCGTACAAATCGAAGTCGGACGCTTCGTGGATCTTCACTTGGGCGAAGTCACCAAGGCGCACAAAGGTATCTTTGGTGGCGGGCACCAGCACTTCGTTGTCCACTTCCGGCGAGTCGAACTCGGTGCGGCCCACGAAGTAGCCGCTTTCCTTCCGGTCGAAGAGCACCTTGTAGGTCTGCCCCACTTTCTGCTCGTTCAGGTCCATCGAAATGCCTTGCTGCAACTCCATAATCTGGTCGGCGCGGTCCTGCTTCACCTCGGCCGGCACGTCGTCAGGCATCGAGTACGAGTGCGTGTTGTCCTCGTGCGAGTACGTGAAGATGCCGAGCCGGTCGAAGCGGGTTTCCTCCACGAAGTTGTAGAGGTCCTCGAAATCCTGCTGCGTCTCGCCGGGGTGACCAGCAATGAGCGTGGTACGCAAGGCAATGCCCGGCACCCGCTGCCGAATAGTGTCCACCAGCTCAATGGTCCGGCGGCGGCTGATACCGCGGCGCATGGTTTTCAGCATGTTATCCGAAACGTGCTGCAACGGCATATCCAGGTACTTGCAGATATTGCTCCGTTCGTTCATCACGTCCAGCGCATCCATCGGGAACTGCGACGGGTACGCATACTGCATCCGAATCCAGTCGATGCCTTCCACATCGGAGAGGTGACGGAGCAAATCGGCCAGCTTCCGCTCCCCGTAGGCTTGCAGGCCATAATACGTTAGGTCCTGGGCAATGAGAATCAGCTCCTTGGTGCCCTGCAAGGCCAAACGCTTGGCGTCACGCACTAGGTCTTCAATCGGCCGGTCTACGTGCTTGCCGCGCATCAGCGGGATGGCGCAGAACGAGCAGGGCCGGTTGCAGCCTTCCGCAATTTTGAAGTAAGCGTAGTGCTGAGGCGTGGTCAGTAGCCGCTCCCCCACCAATTCGTGCATATAGTCGGCTTCCAGCGTCTTCATTAGCTGCGGCAACTCCAGCGTGCCGAAATAGGCATCTACCTGCGGAATTTCGGCCTCTAGGTCGTCTTTGTAGCGCTGCGAGAGGCAGCCCGTTACGTACAGCTTTTGCAGCTTGCCGGCTTCCTTTTCGTCGGCGTAGCGCAGAATGGTATCAATGCTTTCCTGCTTGGCGTTATCAATGAAGCCACAGGTATTGATGATGACGATGTTGGCGTCACTGGTTTCGGCTTCGTGCGTCACGTCAAACTGGTTGGCGCGGAGTTGCCCCATCAGCACTTCCGAATCCACAATGTTCTTGGAGCACCCGAGGGTAATAACGTTGACTTTATTGGCCAGTTGGCTTCTTACTTTCATGCTGATTGGATAGGCAGGCGGCCGGGCAATGCTTTCTGAGTGAGAAACTTGCCCGCTACGGCCTGCGGCGAAAATCGGACCGCAAAGGTACGAACCCGGCAACGCCTTTTCCTAGGGTGAACGTTCCTTTGTGCAGCTGAACCTTTGGGTACGGAAACAGTCATTCCGAGCAGAACGAGGAATCTTGCGGGCTGACGTTCGGGTATTTCCACAACGCCGACCCACAAAACTCCTCGCTCCACTCGGACTGATAATCCTAGGTGGCGGTTACTATTTTTTGAACAGGGAGTTAACGAACGTGCGCCGGTCGAACAGCTGCAAATCAGTCATTTTCTCTCCTACCCCAATGTAGCGCACCGGCACTTGCAACTGGTCACTAATACCAATCACGACGCCACCCTTGGCCGTGCCGTCGAGCTTAGTAATGGCCAACGCCGATACTTCGGTGGCTTTGGTGAACTCCTTGGCTTGCAAAAAGGCATTCTGCCCCGTGCTGCCATCGAGCACCAACAATACCTCGTGCGGTGCATCCGGAATCACCTTCTGCATCACGCGCTTGATCTTGTTCAACTCGTTCATCAAGTTCACCTTGTTGTGCAAGCGGCCGGCCGTGTCAATAATCACTACATCGGCGCCCAACTCTACGCCTTGCTTGATGGCATCATAGGCCACCGAAGCAGGGTCAGTGTTCATGCCATGTGAAATAACCGGCACGCCTACCCGCTGCCCCCAAATGATGAGTTGGTCTACAGCGGCAGCCCGGAAGGTGTCGGCGGCGCCCAGCACCACCTTCTTGCCGGCGCTATGGAACCGGTGAGCCAGCTTACCAATAGTGGTGGTCTTGCCAACTCCGTTTACGCCCACCACCATAATCACGAAGGGCTGGCCGGGGCTGTCGGGCCGGTCGAGGATAGCGCTGGAGCCCGAGGCACGGTTGTCCTGGAGCAAATCCACAATTTCCTCGCGCAGAATCCGGTCCAGTTCCGAGGTGTTCACGTATTTGTCGCGCGCCACCCGCTTCTCAATCCGGTCGATAACCTTCACCGTCGTGTCAATTCCCACGTCGGCGTGCACAAGCAGAGTTTCCAAGTCGTCGAGCACGGCTTCGTCCACGGTGGCTTTACCCACTACGGCTTTGCTGAGCTGGTCGAAGAAGCTGGTTTTCGTTTTCTGCAACCCTTCATCCAGGGCTTGCTGCTGCTCCTTGCTTTCCTTGTCTTTCTTGAAAAAATCGAAGAGGCCCATAGGGGTCTTGGGGGCTTAGGGTCTTGGGGACTTGGATGTCAATATACCTTTGCGAGCCCTTTTAGTGGGCCGCAGCAACCATATGCCAGTTGGAATCAGTGAAAACCTAAAACCCCAAGACCCTAGGTTCTCAAAACCCCAACACGAAAAAAGTCCCACGCTGGCGGGACTTCTTCATTTCGGTCAGGGAGCCCCGAAGGCGCTGAACTACTTAACGCCGGTGCTCAAGTACTCCTGCACTTTGTCAACGGGTACCATTTCCTCGCGGAACGTGTAGGCACCGGTTTTGTCGGATTTTACTGCGCGAATTACTTTCGCCCAGTCTTTGCCGCCAGCTACTTTCAGGGTTGCAACTACTTTCTTAGCCATAACTCAGTTACTTGATTTCCTTGTGAACGGTCATCTTCTTGAGCACATTGTTGAATTTCTTCAACTCGATACGCTCAGGCGTGTTCTTGCGGTTCTTGGTGGTGATGTAGCGCGAGGTGCCCGGCTGACCCGAGTTCTTGTGCTCGGTGCATTCGAGGATTACCTGCACCCGGTTTCCTTTCTTAGCCATCTCGACGGGGTTTTTGGGATTAAGGACTGCAAAGGTACGGGTCTTTTTGGAATAGACAAGCGGTTGATTGTTAAATAGCTAATTCGTTAAGTAATTGAGTGGTGGTTTGTTGCCAAAACCTCATCCCTCAATACTTATAGCCACAACCGTCTGTAACACCTCGAAATCAACTCCGCCCTTAGCTGGAAAAAGAAAAAGCGCACTCTTAAATCGAAAATAGCTATCCGATTCAGGAATACGCCTTCAATAAATTCGCTTGGTAGTGGGACTTACGCCGGACTAGTAAACGATGAAGCCTTGCTCTTTCGCCTTCTTCAGGACCGACATGATGCCGTTCTTGTTGATGGTGCGGATCGTGCTAGTAGCTACTTTCAACGTCACCCAAGAATCTTCCTCGGGGATGTAGAAGCGCTTCTTCTGCAAATTCGGGTAGAATTTGCGTTTGGTCTTGTTGTTAGCGTGCGACACGTTGTTACCTACGCGGGTACGCTTGCCGGTCAAATCACAAACTCGGGCCATGATATATGTTATGTTGAGGTTACAGTGCTGGAAACAGGGCCGCAAATATCGGCATAAGTTTGATAGAACCAAACATGCACGGTAAAAGGATGAGAGATAATACGATAAAAGAAGAAGGGCGAGGCAAAGAAACCCGCTACTGGCAGTGTTTCCAGCTTGGTTTCGGGCCCTCTCCTACTGTTTACCTTTCGTGGCCGAATCTTTCTTTGGCCACGGGCAATGCCGGCAGCCGTTGCCGCAGCAGTTCCCGCGCCGCCGGTGGTACTGCTCCGTGAATACCATATAGCCTTCCGGCGTGAAGTAAAAGTCGCCGGGTTGAAGCGGCTGGGCCTGGAACGTGGAATCGGGCATATAGGGTAGGCAGCAAACGGACAGGCGGTAAAGTTCCGGTCCGGTTCGCAATTGCCACTACTGTTTGTTGCGGTTTATTCTTCGTGGCCGTGAATAGTGGCGGTGGGAGCTTGCTGCTGCTCTTTGGCTTCTCGAGCCAGCCGGAGTTGCTCTTTCTGGGATGGCTGCTTGGGCAACGCATCCAAGTCGGGCTGGCCAGCATCCACCCAACAGGTGTACCAGAACGCCCCAATCAGGCGCTGGGCCAGCCGCATCTGCCGCTCCACTTGGCCCGCCAAGCGCTGGTGGTACTCCCGGCTGAACTCCTTGGAGTACACCCGCACCGTCTGGTTGCCCCGCTCCTCAAAGCCGTACTTTTTATCCTCGGCAAACTTTTCGGTCAACTCCTTCTCGAAGTGTAGCACTGAATCCAGAGCCGCATTGGAGCGGCCCACGGTGGCCCAGATGGTTTCGGAAGGCCGCTCCAGATATGGTGCCGGGCCGGTGAAGAAGTCGTAGTTGGCCGCCAGGATTTCGGGCAGGCGCGATTCCCAAAGGCCGTGAATCCCGCGCTGGCCGGTAAGTTGGCCGTTGTAGTTGTGCGTGGTGTGCAGCGGCACGCAAGCATCGGCAATGTAGTGGCCCAGGTCGGCCGACAAGCTCAGAATTCGGTCGGCGTCGCGGGTGCGGAAGGCCTCGGTGAGCTGGCTTTTCATGCGCACCACTTGCCAGGGCACAATGCCGTGCTTCATTAGCGAGTCTTCGCCATATTTAGCTACGGCATCGGCGTACGAGCGGGGCAGCTTCGTCAGGGCTGAGTCGCCGTACACATCGGCATCCAGAAAGTGGCGGGCGGCTTCGCCGGGTACTACCGCCCGGCGTGAGTCGGGGCGGGTGGCGTTTTCGGTGAGGTACTCGATGTTGGTTTTGTAGAAACCAATCATTTCGGGCGGCAGCGTGAATATGGCCAGCCTATTGAGAAGCCGATGCCCGAAGAAGCCCCACGCCTGTGGCTGGTGCGGCAATAGCAGTAACGGTAGCAGAAAGAGTGCAAATAGAATCTTGCGCAGATACTTCATAACTTAATCAACCCTACAAATAAGTCAATAGACGACAGGTAGCAATATGCAAAAAAAGAGCCGTACCTCATTCGGCACGGCTCTCCTTAACCCTCTATCGGCTATTGTATTAGCGCCGGCCTTGGCCCGCGAAGCGCATGCGGTAATCGGCATTCACGTCGCCTTTGCTGATGCGGTTGAGCTTGCCTTTGATGAGCTGCTTTTTGAAGCCCGAAATCTTATCAGTGAACAGCACACCTTCCAGGTGGTCGTACTCGTGCTGGATGACGCGGGCCGTCATGCCGGAGAAGGTTTCCTCGTGGGGCTGGCGGTTTTCGTCTTCGTAGCGCAGCACGATGGTTTCAGGGCGATACACCATTTCGCGCACGCCGGGAATGCTCAGGCAGCCTTCCTCGAAACCCCATTCCTCGCCGGTTTCGCTCACCATTTGGGGGTTGATGAAGGCGCGCTTCACACCCTTCTCGGCGTCGGGTAGCGGCTCGCCGGTTTCTTCATCCTCGTTGTCCATCATCGGCTCCGAGTCGATAACGAACAGGCGGATGCTCTTGGCAACCTGGGGCGCGGCCAGCCCTACGCCGTGGGCGTGGTACATGGTATCGTACATATCGTGCACGATTTGCTTGAGTTCATCGGCCGGAAAGTCGGCGGGAATGTCTTTGGTGCGGGTTTTAAGCACTGGGTCGCCGAAGGCAACAATAGGGTAAATCATCGGGATTCAAGAAAAGATTGCAGAATGATAGTAGCCGACACCCGGTCGACGGTGGCTTTGTCGCGACGGTCCTTTTTGCTGAGGCCGCCGGCCAGCATGGCCGCGTGGGCCATACGCGAGGTATACCGCTCGTCTATTTCGTGCACGGGCACCTCCGGAAACTCACGGCGCAAGTTCCGCACCAAGCCCACTACGGCGCTGGTGCTGTCGGTGGCTTCGTTGAGCAGCGTTTTGGGCATGCCCACCACCAAGGCGGCCAGCGGCTCGCGCTGGTGGTAGGCTTTCAGGTAGGTTAGCAAGTCTTTGCTGTGTACCGTGTCGAGGGGGGTGGCAATGAGCTGGAGTGGGTCCGTTACGGCTAGCCCGACGCGCTTATTGCCATAATCAATGGCGAGAATACGGCTCATGACGGCAAGACATTCAGGGTGAGGCTCCAGCGCGGCCACTGTGGCTACAGCCGCAAAGGTACGACCAAGCAACACAATCAGTAACACAGAATTACTTCACTCACCGGTCAGAACAATCCGGTCGGCCGAGTACTCCGTACTCTTGGCCGAAACTGCGCAGTATTAATAAATTCATAAACTACATTTGTCCCAGCTACTCACTACAGCACATTTTCAAAAATATATTCTTTTGTTTTCAGAGAATTTGACAAGTTTTACTACTATCAAAGTTTAGTTTTATCAGAAAAATCACAAGTATATTATCAAGCACCGCATTCTTATTAAAGTTTAATATATCTTATCTAACAAGTACTCCTATAGCCAGAAACTCTACTCTCTAACCGTCTCATGACTTCAGCGCCCAAGCCACAACCGGAGCTTACTCCGGAAGCTCCGCTCCGCCATATGCGGCGGCGGGTTCGGCAGCCTCTGCTGCTGGCTTTGGCGCTGGGGTGTGGGATGTTGCTGGGCTCCAATCCGTTTCGGCCATCCAGCCAAAACCCGGATGGCACGGTGCGCGGCTACCTGAGGTTCAAGGAGATTCTGAGCTACGTGGACCGCGACTACGTGGACTCGGTGGATGCCGAGGCGCTGTCGGATTATGCTATCAGCCGGATGCTGGAGCAACTCGACCCGCACTCCACGTTCATTCCGGCCAAGCAACAACAGCAGGCAGCCTCTTTCCTGCAAAGCGACTTTGACGGGGTGGGGGTGGAATTCAACATTTTCCATGACACCGTGACGGTGGTGGCGCCGCTCAGCGGTGGGCCGGCGGAGCTGTCGGGCCTGCAGCCCGGCGACCGGATCATGGCCGTGAACGGCGAGCGGGTATCGGGTATTCACATCACCACCGAGCAGATGTTTGGCAAGCTGCGCGGTATCCGGGGCTCGAAGGTGGTGTTGCAGTTGCTGCGCCGCCATCAGGTGAAACCTATTAACGTGGCCCTGATTCGCAACCGGATTCCGAACAACTCGGTGGACGTGGCTTATCTGCTGGACAAGCAAACCGGCTACATCAAAATCAGCCGTTTTGCCAGCGGCACCTACGACGAATTCAAGCAGGCACTGGGCGACTTGCGCCGCCAAGGCATGACCAGCTTAGTGCTGGATTTGCGCGGCAACCCCGGCGGCTACCTCGACCGCGCCACCAAGCTGGCCGACGAGTTCATCGGGGGTACCCGCAAACTGGTGTACACCGACGGCAAAGGCGACCAGTATGATACCCAGACGTTTTCCAGAGTAGCCGGCGAGTTCGAGGAAGGCCCGCTGGTGGTGCTGGTAGATGAAGGCAGCGCCTCGGCCGCCGAAGTGGTAGCCGGCGCCTTGCAAGACCACGACCGGGCGCTGGTAGTAGGCCGCCGCACGTTCGGAAAGGGGCTCGTGCAGCAGCCGATTGCGCTAAACGATGGCTCGGAACTGCGCCTGACTATTGCCCGCTATTACACACCTTCGGGCCGCAGCATTCAGAAGTCGTATCGGAAGGGGCTGGCGGCGTACGAGCAGGACCTCCAGAACCGGCTGCGACACGGGGAGTTGTTCCACGCCGACAGCATCCGCTTCGCCGACTCCTTGCGCTACCACACCGACCACGGCCGCACCGTGTACGGGGGCGGCGGCATCATGCCCGACTTATTTGTGCCCCGCGACACATCGGCGTTTTCGGCGTACTACACCCGGCTGCAAAGCCACAATCTGGTGCGCGAATACGCTCTGAAATACTTCCAGGAGCACAAAACAGAAATAGAAGCGTTGCGGCCAGAACAGTACCTAAGCACTTTCCGCGTCACCGATGCGCAGTTGCAAGGCTTGGTGGAGTTAGCGGCCCACGATGGAATGCCAGCTAATCCCGCGCATTTGCGGACTTGCGCCAACCTATTGCGCAACCAGCTCAAGGCGTACATCGCGCGCAGCGCTTACGGCAAGGCCACCTATTATGCCGTGCTGCACGAGCAGGACGCTGAAATCAAACAAGCATTGGTAGCCGTGGGCAACGGCTCCGCTAATCCTATCCAAAAACTATCTATGAAATAGGCTTTACCCAATCTATCCAGAGACTTACCCAGACCTATTCAGATTTTATATTTTATAATTAGGTGAGGCTATACTGCGAAATGCCCGGAGCGAGGAACTCCGGGCATTTTGATTTTGGGGTGTATGAAACCGAATAACAGAACGTCATGCAGAGCAGAGCGAAGCATCTCGCGTGCTGATGCTAGAGTAGTAACCCTGCGTCAGCACGCGAGATGCTTCGCTCTGCTCTGCATGACGACAGGCTTTTTTAGCCTAACCCTTGCTACGCTTCAGCTCACCAACTCTATTTGCCTACGTCCTGGTACCGAAACTGGCCTTTTACACCTTCCAAGGGCTTGCCATCGGCTTCGGCGTAGGGGTACACGAAGTAGTTGAGCGGTGCACCTTCCTGCCGAGGGTTCAGCACCAAGTCGCGGCCGCGGGTAAGTTCCACGCGGTTTTCGTCGTGGGCCCCGAAGAAGTAGGTGCGGCGCGAGGGGTCCTTGGCGGCTTCGGAGGCATCGACGGGCACCCAGCCGGTTTGCTTGGTGTAGAACTCGGCCCAGCAGTGGTAGCCTTTGATTTCGCCGGTGCCCCGCTCGGTAGGCAGCGGAAAGCCAATGCTGAACCGGGCCGGAATGCTCAGGGCGCGGCAGTAGCCGATGAACACGGCGTGGAAATCGGTGCAGTTGCCGCGGCGGGCGTCGCAGGCGTAGTAGATGTCGCCGCGGCCCCATCCTTGGCCGGTTTTGTCGTAGGTGACGGTGCTCACGACGTGCTCATAGATGGCGCGGGCTTTTTCGAGGTCGGTTTTGGCGTTGGCTTTCGTTACCACTTCCTGCGCCCAGCCTTTGATTTTCGGGTCGAGGGGCACGAGGCGGTCTGGGGCCAGCCAACGGGTCATGTTTGGGTCAGGGGCATCAGTGGGGCGCACCTTTTTAGTGGTGGCACCGGCCAGAAACGGGTTCTGATGCTCGCGGCGGGTGGCCTGAAACTGCATATCGACGGTAAGACCAGCGGCTTGCGCGGCAGGTACTTTCAGGTGCAGCACCTTGTTGCCGAGAGGTGCATCAGTGATGGTATAGGCCGCTTTGGTATTGATTTTCAACTCCCGGATATCCTGCGAGGCATCGGGGTGCGGAATGGGCAGCCACAGTTCCACCGAGTCGGTGCCAGCGGGGGCGGCGGGCAAGGTGGCGGTGTAATCGAAGGTGAACGTGCGCACCCGGGGCGTGGATGGGCGCGAGTTGAAAGACGGTAACAGCGCCAACGCGCTAATCAGCCAAGGAAATAAGGTCATAAGGCAATGGTAGTCAGGCGGGAGAAGCAGCCGGTAGCTGGCCTATGCAAAGGTACGGCCCCGGCCGCCGATAGATGCGGCTGTTCCTAAACCTTCTTACCTTCAACCCACCAAGCTCTACCCATCCATCTTCCACCCAAACCCACTCTGTTCGTATGGCTTACTACCACCGCCTCGGCCAGATTCCGCGCAAGCGCCACACCCAGTTTCGCCAGCCCGATGGCACGCTCTACGCCGAGCAGCTGGTGGGCACGCTGGGCTTCCACGGCGTCTCGTCGCTGCTCTACCACCAGCACCCGCCCACCGACATCCGGCAGGTAGGCACGCCCGAGCCCTACAGCCCCAAGCTACTGAAAGACCGGCCGTTGCAGCCCAGTCACCTTCGCACCCTGGCCCAAACCACCACCGGCGGCGACTATCTGGCCGCCCGCCAAACCATGTTTGGCAACGCCGACGTGACGCTCAGCATCTGCAACCCCACCGAGCGGCGCATGGACTACTACTACAAAAATGCGCTGGCCGACGAGGTGATTTTCGTGCACGAAGGCCGCGGCGAGTTGTGGAGCCAAATGGGCAAAGTGGTATTCGAGCCCGGCGACTACGTGGTGATTCCGCGCACCATTATTCACCAATTCCACTTCGAGGAAGGGCCGGTTCGGCTGCTGATAATCGAGTCGTTTAGCCCGGTGGAAACGTGTCGGCGCTACCGCAACCACTTCGGGCAGTTGCTGGAACACTCGCCGTATTGCGAGCGGGACATTAGGCCGCCGAGCGAGCTGATAACCGATGACGTGCGCGAATCGGGCGAGTACTTGCTGAAAATCAAGAAGGAAGGTCAATTGCACCACCTCACTTACGCCCACTCGCCTTTCGATGTGGTGGGCTGGGATGGGTACTTCTACCCGTATGCTACCAGCATTCATGATTTCGAGCCGATAACCGGCCGCCTGCACCAGCCGCCACCCGTGCATCAGCATTTCGAGGCCAACAACTTCGTGATTTGCTCGTTTGTGCCGCGGCTGTTTGATTACCACCCACTCAGTATTCCGGCGCCTTACAACCACTCCAACGTCGATTCGGATGAGGTGCTGTACTATGTGGCCGGCAATTTCATGTCGCGCAAAGGTGTGGATCTGGCTTCGTTTACGTGGCACCCGAGCGGCATTCCGCACGGGCCGCACCCCGGTACCGTGGAGGCCAGCCTCGGCAAGAAGGAAACCCACGAGCTAGCCGTGATGGTGGATACGTTCCGGCCGCTTTACCTCACCGAAACGGCGCTGCAATACGTGGATGCGCGCTACCCCATGAGCTGGCAGCCCGGCTTCGTACCCGATCCACCCAAGTCTGCCGATATGATGGACTGAGTGGTGAAATGGTGGAATAGCGAGTTTTTGTTCTGGTTGTGCAGTCTGCGTGAGCGGTACAAGCTGAACAACAGCTCGCCATTTCACCATTTCACTAGTTCACCTCTGGCACCCTGCTAGTACAAAATTGCACGCCTTCCTGAACTTGCTCGGGAAGGCGTTTTACTTGCCTTTGCCGTCAGTCTGGCAACTATTTCATGCCGTATATTTCAATATAAAAATCAAACGACATGAAAAAAGTACTGTTCTATATTCCGTTGCTGCTTGTGTTGGTATCGGTAGGTTGCAAGAAGATTGACAAGCTACTGACCTTCTATATTGAAGACTCCCAGAACATCAAAGTTTCGGGCAGCTTTCCATTCGGGCAGTTGGTGCCGCTCACGCCGCTCACGGTCCCAACTAAGTCGGAGGAGAAATTCAGCAACGAGGGCACCCGCGCCGATTTGGTGAAGAACGTCAGCCTGAACCGCCTCACACTCACTGTCACCGACCCGAGTAGCGAGAACTTCGACTTCCAGCGGCGCATCGAAATCTACATCAGCACCGACAACAACGACCAGATTCTGCTGGCTTCATTGCCGCAAGTACCGCAGGGTGTCAAAACCATCACCCTGGACCCCAGCACCGCCGTACTCGACAAGTACATCAAAGCAAAGAGCTACACGCTCACCACCAAAGCAGAAATCGGCAAACCCATATCCAGCGACATTACGCTCCGCTGTGATACTCGCTTCAAAGTCACAGCTGATCCGTTGTAGCCAAGCCGTGTAGCCACAAAAAAGCCCTCGTTCCGTGTGGAATGAGGGCTTTTTTGTGGCTACACGTTTAGTTTGCAGAAAGCGTATTCAAGTGGAAAGCGCAATGTTCAGGCGCTACGTCGTGCTACTTTTTCACGCGCTTCACGAGAGGCATTGTCAGCTCTACATTCACTGGCTTACCGTTCTGGTAGCCGGGCCGGAACTTACCGATGCTAGCAAAGGCGCTGGCCAATGCTGGCTCCGCGGCCGCCGCTTCTTCCGCGCTGCTACCTCCGAAAACTGGATTACGCACGTTACCTGTCTGGTCGATTATAAAAGACACGTAGGACCGACTGCCACTGGCGGCCCCGCCGGTTACGTGGCTGGCAATAAAGTTTTGCAGTCCCTCCTGTCCTCCATCCAAGTACACTGGCATCTTCTCCACGTACTGATACACCTTTTGGCCGTCCAGCATCTTGAATTCGGGTTTGGGCGCCATGGCATTCGGCATGGGCACGGGAGTGGTCTGGGCCGTTGCGGTCGTACCGAGTAGCAGCAAGCCAACCAGAACTGCGCCGGAGAAGCAATGAGTTGTAATGGAAGTCATGGTGAATAAGGAAGTGAAGCTAGTTACGAAGTGCGCTTATCGCCTATCGGTTGCGGCCGTACTGCTCGTGGCTGCTTACCCAGTCGGAGCTGCTGATGGCCGCACCCAGGCTTAGCTCGCCCGCCAATACCACACCGGCCACTATTTCAGCAAATTTATTGACCGTGCCACGGCCTACGCAGCCCAGCATCCGAAGGCACTCGTTTTGGGTGGCCAGGCCGGTACCACCGCCGTGAGTGGCTACAATGAGCGAAGGAATAGTAATGCTCAGGTACAGGTCGCCTTCCTTGGTGACTTCCGAATACAGCACGCCGGCCGATGATTCTGACACGTTGGCCACATCTTGGCCGGTGGCAATGAACATAGCGGTGATACCGTTGGCTGAGTGCGCGCCGTTGTTGTTGGCCCCGCTCAGAAACGCGCCCACGTTGCTGACTTGCCCGTGATAAGCCAGTTGCTCGGGCGTAACGCGCATGCGCTGCTGTAGTACCTCGCGCTTAATTAACGCCTCGGCTACCACGCGCTTGCCACGGGTGCGCATCACGTTGATTTGGGACGCTTTTTTGTCGGTAGCGAAGTTGGATTCCAGGTAAAAGTGCCGGATGGGGGCGCCTTTGTAGTTTTCCAGAATCCAGGAGCAAGCCGCGAAAGTGGCGCGGCCCACCATGTTTTGGCCCGCCGCGTCGCCGGTACTGTAGTTGAAGCGTAGGTAGGCAAACTTACCCGCCAGGTAGGTATCAATATATTGGAGCTTGGCTACGCGCGACGTGCTTTCCGCCTCCGGCCGAATCCGGTCGATTTCCTCGGCTACCCACTGCCCGAAGTCCCGGGCCCCACGGGCATCATCGAACACAAACACCGGGGCGCGCTGCATGGCGTCGCCGATGACGGTGCACTTCACGCCGCCGCACATATTGAGCACCTGGATACCGCGGTTGTAGCTGGCAACCAGCGTGCCTTCGGTGGTGGCCATCGGAATCAGGAAGTCGCCTTGCGCGTGCTCCCCGTTGACGTGTAGCGGTCCGGCCAGCCCCACCGGAATCTGGGCCACGCCCGTAAAATGCTCGCAGTTGCCTTGCAGCGTGTGGGCATCAAACGAGTAGTGCTTGAGGTGCTGGAACTCCTGCCCCGAAAACTCCTCCGCAAAGCGCTGGCGGGCTTGAATGGCGGATTCGGAGTAGTCGTCTTGGTCGTCGCGCGGAATTTTGGTGCGGTTTTCGGGCTGATGCGCAATGGCGTCTTCCACTTCCACAGTCAGGTCGCCGAACGGGTCGGCGGCGAACTGCACTTGCACCCGATGGATGCCTTCGGAGAGCTGCTCGGTGGCCAGATGGAATGTGGCCGCCTGCCCCACCGGCAGCGTAAAGCCGGCGCTGTCGGCGTTGAACACGGTGGCCGGCCGCACGTCGCCGTTGCCCAAATCCAGCGCAATCTGCTCCACCCCAATCTTCACGCCATCAAGCTGCACATGGTCGATGCGGGTGATGCGCACCGTATCAAGGCGGTTTTTGATGCTGAAGGCTACGCCCTCAGGCGTATTGTGCAAGCTGCCGCGGGTGTAGAGCAGCTTGAGCAGCATGGGGCTAGGCGTGAAAATCATAGGAGGGCTGAGCGAGTGGGCGTGGAACGATGCGAGCGGGAAAGTGCGAATTTTTCGGGGAATGGAGAATTAGATGAGTAAAGAGGCGCAAGCAAACTGCTCTACTTTCGTTTTGGAGGAAAGAAGACGGGTACTGTATAAGAAATCTTGCTTGGTATACCTCGCTCCACATAGGGAGTGAAGTCACCCAATAGTTTAACCACTCTGACTGCCTCCTCATCAAAAGGCTTTCCAAGACCTCTTTGCAGGTATACAGCTGTTACTTTTCCAGTTTCAGTGATTACAAAAGAAATAAATACTTTTCCGCTCTCATGGTGTCCAGCAGGATACCGAGTGTTAGCGGCAATGAAACGCATCAAGCCTTCGCCACCGCCATCTTTGTAAACTGGCATCGGAGGGAAGTAGCACACAATCTTGTTTTCCGGGCCATCACTCGACTTGCTAGTAGCAGCAGTCTCACTGGTTAAAGGTTTCCGTAGCTGCGCCCACGCCTTCCCATTCGCTAAGCACACCCCGCATATCAGCAGCGAAAAAAGCAGCCTGTACATTGCTAGTCGCGCTTGAAAATGACAGGGACAGTGTAGCGCACATCTACTGGCATCTTGTTTTGCCGACCCGGCTCAAACTGCCCATCCAGCATCTGTATCACCCGCAAGGCTTCGGCATCTAATGACGGAAAGATGCCTTTCAGCACTGTTGCGTCACGTACCCTACCGGTTTTATCAACAACAAAGCCGATAAATACCTTACCTTCTGCGTCTAGCATTCCACTACCCGCAGGCCAGCGTACATTCTTTTGTATGAATTGAATTAGCCCTTCTGTCCCGCCATTCTTATAAACCGGCATCTGCTCCACATAGCCGTATACCTGCTGCGCATTAGGGTTAGGTGCGGGTTCTGCCACAATACCGATTGACTGTTCTATAACCTTTGTTTGGGGTTGAGCAGGTGTTTTCAACGCTTTTCTAGCCAACGGCTTACTTGGTTTTTGCGTGACCGACGTGTGCGTAGCCTTCTGCGCCCATGCCTCGCCGCGGGTCAACCCCAGCCCACACACCAGCACCAGCGCCACCAGAAACCGCCGCAGCTTTGGGCGCAACTGTGGTGTGGGCGCAAGTTGGCTTTGCCGGAATCGACCACATATGCGGCCATCAGGAGAGGTTTGAAAGGCAGCTTTGAGGTCGGTTTGAGTGCGGGAGGTGAAGTCGATGACGGTGCGGTTGCACTGGGTGCAATGGTGGCCTTGCTCCACCGGAGTCATCTGCTGCCAGTCTTCGTGGCAGGCGTTCAGGCGGACGTTGAGGATGGGCAGGTCAAGCACGGCAGCGGCAAGCTAGGGAGGCACAGAATACAGGAAGCAGTTGAAGTTAAACGACTGAAATTCACTTCTTCGTATTAGGCAACCGTAGGACTTATGCACCCGGCAAAGCGTTGCGCTCCTGAGACTTACTCCTGCCAGTATTCCCGGCCGTGGCTGTCGAGGTAGCCGGGTTTGCCGTCGAGGGTGGTTACGCGGGCTACATCGGCCACAAAGGGCTCGGCGGCGGCGTATTGCAGCCTGGTCAGCAGCTTACCATCGGGAGCTAGATAGCCAAAACGGCCAGCCTGCTCTACCACCGGATACGCGAAGCCGTTGGCGGCCGTGGCTTGAACGGCATCATACACTAGCGGCAGCGTAAGCTGGCCTTCGCCGTTGAGTACGCCCCATTTTGCGCCCTCCCGCACCAATAGTAGCCCATCGTGGTGCAGGTCCCGGATTTCGTCGTACTCAGCGGGCACTACGGTAGCGGAACCCACCGTGAAGCGGAAACCGAATTTGCCCTGGCGGCGCACTAGGTCGCCCTGCTCTAGGTAATCAGTTTCCAACTCGGGTTCGGGTGGCGTACTCAGGCGCTGCCCATCAGGGCCGATGGCGAAGGTTTTGCCAGCCAGCTCCACCGTAGCGCGCCCCTGCTGGAAATTGCTGGCGCGGCTGTACTGCAGTAGAGTGAGGGCGCGGCCCGTGGTGTCAATATAGCCGTAGCGTGGGCCCTGCCGTACCCAGGCGGCACCTTCTACAAAAGGGCCGGCATCATCATAGGCTAGCGGCAGCACTAGGTGCCGTTGGGCATTGGCGTAGCCCCAGCGGTTACCGTGCCGGAACGGGATAAGACCCGGGCCAGCCGTTTGGGCCAGGGCCTCATTGAGCAGCAGGCCCCATACAAAAATTCCCGCCACCACCTGCCGCCATCGAACCAAAACAGACTGAAAACCACGCATTGCCACGAAAGTACGCACACCCACAAAACCTATCGGCACCGGGCCGGTTGATTCACACATTCTTCACCCCATAACTTGAATTTTGCCTCGGCTTCTCACCCTTCGGTGTTGACCTCTTTTTGTTTGTTGCCCTAATTTTACGCCGCTACAAGCCCAACCGGTGGCTGTCGGCGCTTGCTCTTGTATCTTTGTGCCCGCAGGCGCATTCTCTGGTCGCCTCCGCTCCCTATGTCTTCACTACAGAATTATCCACGCTTTACCTTGGGCTCCGCTCTCACGGCGGAGCAATTGGCGTTCTTTCAAAAACACGGTTTCCTGCATTTCAAGGGGTTTGCCGACCTCAGCACGGTGCAGCGGCTGCTTCGGGCTTCTGAGCAGGTGCAGAAGCAGTGGCTAACTGAGGGTATCCAGAAAGTGAATGGAGTGCCCATCAAATACGGCAAAGACGTAGATGGCGCGCCTATTGTGCAGCGTTTTGCCTTCGCCAACCACTACAGCCCCGAGCTGAGCGAATTCCTGGAGGATCCGCGCTTTCAAGCCCTGTTTTCACTGCTGGAAGCGCCCGGCGGCCGGGTGGGCATCAACGAGAAGGATGGCTTGGTTATCAACCACTACGTGAACGTACCTGGCAGCGAATTCTCGCAAATGGGCTGGCACACCGACTCATTGCGTGACGTGTTTTACGGCAAGCGTATCGGGCCCATGCTCAACGTAGGCTTCCACCTAGATGGCACACCAGCTACCAACGGTGGTTTGCGCTTGATTGCCGGCACGCACCGCCAGCCCCTGCGCGAGATGCTGTTCCGCAAGAAGTACTACAAGGACGTTAGCCACGACCCCAACGAAATAGCCGTGGAAACCGAAGCCGGCGACCTGACCGTGCACGATGGCCGTATGTGGCACCGCGTAGCACAGTCGCCGCTGGTGGGTGAGGTATCGCGCCGCCGCGTGATGTACATTCCCATCTTGGCCGGCAAATACCAGCCCAAGTCGGAAAACAGCCCCACGCCGTTTTACCTGCGGTTTCTCCACTTAGTGAAATAGTGAGGTGGTGAACTGGTGAGTTTGACGCCTTATTGAGCCACCAGAACATCAAACTCACCCGTTCACCACCTCACTATTTCACCTTATGCCTACTGCTCTCATTACTGGCGCTTCCCGTGGTATCGGTCGGGCGTTTGCCACCGAACTAGCTGGCCGCGGCTACGACGTACTGCTGGTAGCCCGCTCCGCCGACCAGCTGGAACAGCTAGCCACCGAGCTCCAGCAGCAGCACCGCATCAAGGCCCACACATTGCCCTGCGACTTGGCCGCGCCCGGTGCCGCCGAGCAAGTAACAGAATGGGTGAACCACCAGACCCAGGAGCTAGTGGTATTGATAAACAATGCGGGCTACGGTATGTGGGGCCGTTTCGAGGAGCTGACGCTAGCCGAGCAGCAAAGCATGCTACAGCTGAACATGCACCTGCCGGTGGCCCTCACGCACCGGCTGCTGCCATTGCTTCACCGGCAACCCAAAGCCTACGTTCTGAACGTGGCCAGCACCGCGGCGTATCAGGCAGTGCCCACACTCACGCTCTACGCAGCCAGTAAAGCCTTCTTGCTCAGCTTTTCGCGGGGGCTGCGCTACGAGTTGCGCGAGTCCGGTGTATCCGTTACCTGCCTGAGTCCCGGCGCTACTACCACCGACTTTGCCGACCGCGCTGGTATGAGCGCCGGGTTGCAAGCCACTGCCAACAAGGTATCCATGACGCCCGCTCAGGTGGCACAGTTCGGTATTGCCGCTTTACTAGCCGGTGAAGCAGAAGTTATTCCGGGAGCCTTGAACAAGATTTCCTCGAAGCTCACCGGCTTAGTGCCGAAAGCACTGACTGAGAAAATTGCGGCGGGCATTTACGAGAAGCACTTGAAATAAATAGTGCTTTCGTCTAAGAAATGAAGCAACGCATACTATATTAGCTTTCTTATTTATTACAAACTCAAATACTCTTTAACCTTATATACAATTGATTTTCAGTGAAGCTCGTCAGTAATTTTATTTGGGGATATTTATCTAAGAATAGCAACTATACCCGGAAATAAACACGCAACTACTTCACTTATGGATGTATACAGAGCCGCCTTCAACGACTGCAATGCATTTGAAGTAGCGCAGGCACTTACAGTTGGAGACGGATATTATGTTTTCAAAGATATAATTGCGGAAGACGCTCTTGCTGAAATACTAAGTTGCATTGAGTTAAAAGAATACCTCGTTAATAACAACAGCGTTGGGGTGGTGCGGGCCAGCAGCATGAATTTTCATTCGCACACGCTGGCGGTTTCCAAATGCTGCTACGACCTAGTTACCCACGAGAAGGCAAGGGCTATATGCAGCAGCTTTTTTGCTGGTCCTCATAAGATTAGCAATCAGCGCATTTTTGAAACGCATACCAAGGCACACATGCCTTGGCACACCGACAATAATCTTCAGGACGGCAATACGTTCAAAGGCAAACATGAACTGCCGGGTATTCTATTTCTATTTTATTTATCTGATGTATCCGAAATTAACCCGTTTCAATTAATTCCTGGGTCACATAAGTGGTCGGCACAGCATAACCAGCGCTTTTTTGCTGATAAATACATCGACCAAACTCACAGCACCGATATTGTATCTGTGAAAGCGCCGAAGGGAAGTTTGATTTTGTGCAACACCCATTTAATTCATAGGGCAAAACCTTTTGACGTACCGGGTTTCAAAAGAAAGACCTTTCTCTTTCAAATTGATGCCGTTTCGGAAAACCACCTCGGGCACGGCGAACAGTTGCTAATTAACCCGTCTTTTGTAGACAATACCGACCCGGCAATTCTGAAATATTTAGGGTTCGGCTCGAAAGCCAATTACCCAACGTTTCCACAGACATCAGTGGCTACAATGTCGCCCCAGGACTTGTGGCTATTGCAAAAGAATATTCTACCTAAGACCATTCGGGGTTTGGCATTATCCTTCCTCAAAAAGGTATTGCCCAGCACGGCGCTCATCAGCCTGAAGAACCTAGCTGCGCCTAAACAATAGCGTAACTTCAAGGAGAGGAAGCCCTAAGCGCTTTTCTCGAACCTAGCCCAAAAACCGGCCAGCCAGTAGCAGCCGAGCGCAAAGACCGGGGCGGCCAGCACATCATAGGTGTAATGCACGTGCTGTACCAGCACCAATAGGCCCACGGCGGCAGTAGCCGCCAGTAACCACCAGCGGCGGGTGCCTTTCGTTGCCAGGGCCAGCAGCATAACGGTGGCGGTGTGGCCTGAAAAGAACAGGTCTTTGGTGATGGGGCCAGCGGCTACGTAGATGAATGTGTCGATGATAGGGTCGCGGAGGGGGAGTAGGCCGATGGGCGGCTCCAATGGCAGCAGGGAAAGTAGAATCACACGGCTCATGTGCATCAGCCAGTAGGCGGCCAGCAGGCGTAGCAGTACGTAGGGCCGCGGCAGCACATAGGCCAGCGTCGCGCCCACGCTCAGGTAAATGATGATAAATATGAACCACGATACATCGTGGACGGGCAGCAAAGTCAGCAGCGGGTCGGGGAGCGGGGTGCCGGGGCGGGCCTGTATCCAGGCAAAGAAGTGCGGCAGGCTGGCTACCAGCCCAATCAGCAGCGCCAGCGTGAGTAACAGCCGGTACCGAAATGCAGGAAGCCGCCAGGCGGCAGGCCAGATAGCAGATGGCGTATTAGGCGCGGAAACGGGGTGAGGCATACGATAAGCAGAACGGCAATAGCCACAAAAATAACCATTGCCGCTGTATCACTAAGTGGGGTGAACCGCATTAGCGCGTGGCTGTGTGGCTTCGGCTGCTGCCGCAAACCACGGCCTGGTGCTGCAATCCTGCCGCCGGTGCTGTATCTTTTGCCTCCTGCTGCTCTTTTCTCGCTTATCTATGAAGCATTCTTACCTGCTGGCTTCGCTGGCTTTACTGGCACTGCCAGCTGTTGCGCAAAATCCGGCCCTCAACGCCCGCATTGCTCAACTGGCGCAGGCCGAAGAAACGAAAGTAATTGCCTGGCGCCGCGACTTTCACCAGCACCCTGAGTTGGGCAACGAGGAAAAACGCACGGCTGGCATTGTGGCCGCGCACCTGAAAAAGCTGGGCCTGGAGGTACAGACTGGCATAGGCCGCACCGGCGTGGTTGGCATTCTGAAGGGCGGCAAACCAGGCCCGGTGGTGGCCCTGCGCGCCGATATGGACGCGCTGCCCGTAACAGAAGCCACTGGCCTAGCCTTCGCCTCAACTGTGAAAACCACGTATTTAGGCCAGCCAGTAGGCGTGATGCACGCCTGCGGCCACGACTCGCACGTGGCCATGCTCATGGGGGCTGCCGAAGTGCTCAGTCAAGTGAAAAAGGAGTTGTCGGGTACGGTTAAGTTCATCTTCCAACCCGCCGAGGAAGGCTCGCTGCCCGGCGTAGTGGGCGGAGCCAAGCTCATGATACAGGAAGGCGTACTCGACAACCCGAAGGTGGACGCCATTTTTGGGCTGCACATCAACGCCCAGACGGAAGCAGGCAGCTTGAGCTACCGCCCCGGCGGCGAAATGGCCAGCGCCGACCGATTTACAATTAAGGTTATTGGCAAAGGCGCGCATGGGGCCCGGCCCTGGAACAGCGTGGACCCAGTGGTAACAGCGGCTCAGATTATTATGGGTTTGCAAACTATTGTCAGCCGGCAAGTGAACCTCACCGACGATGCGGCCGTCGTGACGGTGGGCACTCTGAAGGCCGGGGTGCGCTACAACGTTATTCCCGATCAGGTGGAATTGACGGGTACCATTCGCGCGTTCGACAAAAAAACCCAGGAGCAAATCTGGGCGGCCGTCCGGCGCACGGCCAAGGGCATTGCCGAAAGTGCTGGCGCTACCGTTGAGGTGGGCTTCGAGGCCTACGTACCCGTTACCTACAACGACCCGCCCCTGGCGGCGCGCATGCTGCCTACGCTGCAAGCCGTAGCCGGGGGGGCAACCAATGTGCGGGAAGTGAAGGTGAACACCTGGGCCGAAGACTTTGCTTTGTACCAGGAGAAGGTGCCGGGCTTGTTTGTATTTGTGGGGGGCATGCGCAAAGGAGTTGACCCTGCTACCACTGCCGACCACCACACGCCCGGCTTTACGCTGGATGAAAGCGGCTTCACGCTGGGAGTGAAAACCCTGGCCACCCTGGCGGCCGACTACCTAGCCGCACCGAAGTAGAAGCCAGTAGTCGGGCTGACACCTCACCTTCACTCCGAAATTCCTACCACTGTACCCAACCCTTCAACTGTGAAATTTTCTTGTTACGCCTTGGTGGCCCTGCTAACAGGCTCGTTGCTACCTTCCTCTTCCACGGCCCAAAACACCGCCCTCAATGCCCGCATTGCCAAACTGTCGGCGGCGCAGGAGGCGAAAGTCATAGCCTGCCGGCGCGACTTGCACGAGCATCCTGAACTCGGCAACGAGGAAAAACGCACCGCGGGTATTGTGGCCGAGCAATTGAAAAAGCTGGGGCTGGAAGTACAAACCGGCGTGGCCCGCACCGGCGTAGTAGGTATTTTGCGCGGCGGCAAGCCCGGCCCGGTGGTAGCCTTGCGCGCCGACATGGACGGCTTGCCCGTGACGGAAACCGCCCCGGTGCCTTTCGCCTCGAAGGCCCGCACCACCTACAACGGCCAAGAGGTAGGCGTGATGCATGCCTGCGGCCACGACACCCACGTGGCCATGCTGCTGAGCACCGCCGAGGTATTGAGTGCCGTGAAAAAAGACCTGCCGGGTACCGTCAAGTTCATTTTCCAGCCCGCTGAGGAAGGCTCGTTGCCGGGCGTAGTGGGCGGGGCCAAGCTGATGGTGCAGGAAGGCGTGCTCGACAACCCGAAGGTAGATGCCATTTTCGGGCTGCACATCAACGCCCAAACCGAAGTGGGCACCCTCAAGTACCGCCCCGAGGGCACCATGGCCGCCGCCGACGTATTCACGATAAAAGTGAAAGGCAAATCGGCACATGGGGCGTATCCGTGGCTGGCCGTAGACCCGGTGGTAACGGCCGCCCAAATTGTGACGGGCCTCCAAACCATCATCAGCCGCCAGAGCGAGCTAACCCAGGACGCGGCCGTTATTACCGTGGGCATGATTCACGGCGGGGTACGCAACAACATCATCCCTGAGCAGGTGGAGCTGACCGGCACCATCCGGACCCTCGACAAGGATATGCAGCAAAAGATATGGGCCGCCGTGCGCCGCACTGCCACCAACATTGCCGAAAGCGCCGGCGCCGGCGCCGAGGTGGACATTGTCAACTATGCCCCCATCACCTACAACGACCCGCGCCTGACCGAGCAGATGGCCCCTACTCTGCGCCGAGTGGCTGGGCCGGCGCACGTAACCGTGCAGAAGGCGGTAACCGGAGCCGAGGACTTCGCTTACTTCCAGGAGAAGGTGCCCGGCTTGTTTGTGTTTGTGGGCGGTATGCCGAAGGGCAAGAATCCTGCTGACACCGCCCCGCACCACACACCCAACTTCTTCATCGACGACAGTGGCCTCACGCTGGGTGTGCAAACCTTGGCTA
Source organism: Hymenobacter norwichensis DSM 15439 (assembly GCF_000420705.1). Taxonomy (GTDB): domain Bacteria; phylum Bacteroidota; class Bacteroidia; order Cytophagales; family Hymenobacteraceae; genus Hymenobacter; species Hymenobacter norwichensis. The sequence continues at coordinate 54,576 of NZ_ATVL01000010.1, read as the reverse complement.
CGCTGGCGGCCGACTACCTAGGCGCCAAGAAATAAGCTTCGCTCATTGAGCTGAACAAGTACCGGAATAGCTGCTACGCCCCGCTGCCAATGTCCGGGCTGCCATAATCTGCGTACTGAGCGAGAAATCTGCATACGCTGCGCCGAAAAATCTGTGATGAATATTGCTCTTGTTACCTGCGAAAGTCTGGCCCAGTACGCGGCCCCCAACATCGACGACGAAGACAGCCTGCTTACGCGCCACCTCCGGGCACAGGGCCACCACGTAGAGCCCCGAATCTGGAGCAACCCGGCCGTTGACTGGCTGGCCTATGATGTGGTAGTGCTGAAGTCGCCGTGGGACTACTTCGATAGGGTGCCGGAGTTTTACGCCTGGCTCGACCGGATGGAACAGCAGCAGGTACCGCTGCTCAACCCCGTGGCTACCGTTCGGTGGAACGCCAACAAGCAGTACCTGCTGGATATGGAGCGCCAGGGCGTGCGGATTGTGCCCACCCATTGGCTGCCGCGCGGCGCAGCGTTTCAGCCCAGAGCCCTGTTTGCGGCGCTGGGCACCGACCGGCTGGTGGTGAAGCCGGCCATCAGCGGCGGCGCCAAAAACACGTTCAACCTTACCCCCGCCGACGCGGACACCCGCACGCCGGAGCTGACGGAGTTGCTGCGGGCCGAGGATTTTCTGGCTCAGCCGTTTTTGCCCGAAATTCAGACCCAAGGGGAATGGTCGTTGGTGTATTTGGGCGGTGCATACAGCCATTGCGTGCTGAAAACGCCGAAATCCGGCGACTTCCGGGTGCAGCACTACCTAGGCGGCGGCATCCAGCCCCAACAGCCCCCCACTCATCTGCGCCGCACCGCCGACGACATTGTGCAGCGCTTCGCCCAAAACTGCCTCTACGCCCGCGTAGATGGCGTGGAGGTAGCCGGCGAGTTCTTGCTAATGGAGTTGGAGCTTATCGAGCCGTTTCTGTACCTGGACACCGCCCCGGACTCGTTTGCGCGCTACGAGGCGGCCCTGCGAGTTGGCCGCGTGTAGTGGGGTTTCAAGCTACGCCCTGCAACTAATAGCAACGGGCGCTACTCTTGAGAGTGGCGCCCGTTGTGCATTTACAGCAGATTGCCAGCATTTCTTACGCCATTTTTGGCAGTAAGTCACTTACTTGTAGCGCCTTACTTATCCTTCTCGTTTCTATGAAAAAAGCTGCATTCCTTTTGGCCACCTTGCTGTTGAGCGGTTCTTCTGTATTCGCGCAGGCCGAGTTCAGCAAACTAAACCGGCAGGCTTTCGATGCCTACAACGCCAAAAACTACCGCTCCTCCGGCGAGCTATACGACCAGGCATTCAAACAAAGCAAAGCCCAGCCCACCAACTCTGACTTCTACAACGCAGCCTGTACTTGGGCGCTGGCCGGCGACGCCAACAAGGCCTTCCAGTATCTGGACCGCGCCACCCTGGCCGGCTGGGAAAACGTAGCCCACGTCAAGCAGGACACCGACCTGACCGCCCTGCACGCCGACAAGCGCTGGCAGCCCATGCTTACCAAGCTACAAGCCACCGTAGCCAAGATGGAGGCCAGCTACAATAAGCCACTCAAGCAGCAGCTAGATTCTATCTATACTGCCGACCAGGGCGGGCGCCAGAAATACGATGCCATAAACAAACAATACGGCCCTGAATCCGAGCAGATGAAGGCGCTTTGGAAGGAAATGGAAATTACCGATGCCCGTAATCTAAAGAAGGTTACGGCCTTGCTCGACGCCCACGGCTGGCCTAGCCGAAAGGAGGTGGGAACAATGGGCAACGAAACGGTTTTTCTGGTGATCCAGCACTCCGACCTGCCTACGATGGAAAAATACTTCCCGATAGCAAAGCAGGCCATGGAACGAGGTGATTTATCGAAGTCGGCCTTTGCGCTTATACAGGACCGGCTGCTGATGTGGCAGGGCAAACCCCAGGTGTATGGCAGCCAGCTCAGAAACGACCCCAAAACCAACAAGATGGCTTTTCATGCCATTGAGGATGAGGCTCACGTAGATGAGCGCCGTGCGGCAATGGGCATGGAGCCCTTGGCTAGCTACGCCAAGCGCTTCGGCCTCGACTACAAGCTGCCTGCGAAATAAAGCGTTAATGTAGGTATCCTTAACGGCTACTAAACGGAGGTCGGGGCACTATGCTTCGGCCTCCTGTTTTTTACGCTCTGCTAGGCTGTGAGGGTAGTAAATAATCTACAGCACATCTTCGAAGGGGCGTCATGCAGAGTGTAGCGTAGCATCTCGTGTGCTGACGTTGCCAAGCTACATCCAACGACGCCACCCAAGATGCTTTGCTGCGCTCTGCATGACGGACTTGGTTAGGACCCTGTCCACACAACCATAGCGTGTGCGCAGCCTGCGTGGCCGACTGGCGACGCGGGAAGTAGACGAGTTAAGTTGGCAATGGCTCCAATGTATCTACCACCAGCAACATACGCTCGGAGAGGCTAGGCAAATTCATGGGAATTTGTACCTTCTGGCTTCCGATTTGAAATGCGCGCCCTGCATGTCTAGCCCGACCTGCCGACGCGCTTGCCCTGCTCTGAAGTGCTTCTTCCCTCAACCTTTCCCACCATGTCTGAAAACACGCTTGAAAACTCACCTCTTACCGTTTCGCGCCGAGAGTTTATTACGAAAAGCGCGGTAGCGGCAGCCGGCATCATGATTGTGCCCCGCTTTGTGCTAGGTGGCCGAGGCTACACCGCCCCCAGCGACCAGCTGGTAATTGCGGGCGTGGGCGTGGGTGGCAAGGGCGAAAGTGACCTGGCCAGCTTCTTTAAAAGTGGCAAAGCCCGCATCAACTACCTCTGCGACGTGGACGACCGGCGCGCCGCCAACTCGGTTAAAGCTTTCCCACAGGCCAAGTACTATAAAGACTGGCGCCAGCTCTTCGACAAGGAAGCCAAGAACTTCGATGCCGTTTGCGTATCAACGCCTGACCACAACCACGCCAACGTGGCCTTGGCTGCCATGCAGCTGGGTAAGCACGTGTACGTGCAAAAACCTTTAACCCACGATATTTACGAGGCCCGGGTACTCACCGAAGCAGCCAAGAAACACAAAGTGGTAACGCAAATGGGCAACCAGGGCGCCTCCAACGACGGGGTGCGGCAGCTGCGCGAGTGGTACGACGCCAAACTCATCGGGGACGTGGATACGGTGTACTGCTGGACCGACCGCCCCGTGTGGCCGCAGGGCATTCCGTGGCCCAACACCCCAGGCAAGGTACCCGCCGAGCTGGACTGGGACCTGTGGCTGGGCTCGGCACCCCAAACCAACTACATCGATAAGCTGGTGCCCTTCAACTGGCGCGGGTGGTGGGAATACGGCACCGGGGCCCTCGGCGACATGGGCTGCCACCTGCTGGAAGCGCCGTTCCGGGTGCTGGATTTGCAGTACCCCACGGCCGTGCAAGCCAGCGTGGGCAGCGTGTACGTCGATGAGTTCAAGCGCGGCTACTTCCCCGAGAGCTGCCCGCCCTCTAGCCACGTGGTGCTTACCTTCCCCCGAACCTCGAAAACCAAGCACGACGTGACGGTGCACTGGATGGACGGCGGCATTCAGCCCGAGCGCCCCGCCGAACTAGGCTCCAACGAGCTGTTTGGCGACGGGGGCAACGGCATTCTGTTCGTGGGTAAGAAAGGCAAGATGATGGCCAGCACCTACTCGGCCAATCCGCAGCTGCTACCCCTTTCCCGTACCAACGAAGTGAAGGTGAAGCCCACCCTGGCCCGTGTGCCGGGCGGGGCCGACGGCCACTACGCGCAATGGGTGGAAGCCTGCCTGGCGGGCTACGGTAACAAGGAAGTTAGCTCGCCCTTCGAGTTGGCAGGCCCGCTCACGGAAGCACTGCTGGTAGCTAACCTGGCCATTCGGGGCTATGATGTGCGCAAGCCCAACGCCGACGGCAAAGGCTTCGCGTACCCAGGCCGCAACCTAAAGCTGGATTGGGACGCCCGCCAGATGCGAGTAACCAACTGGGATGAGGCCAACCAATTTGTGAAGCGCGAGTACCGCCAGGGCTGGACGCTGGGAGCGTAAACCAACAGAGACCTCACCAAACGAAGAGGAGTGTAGCGCGGAACAGGTTTCTGCGCTGCATTCCTCTAACTGTTCATACCCCTAAGCAATGTGGCCAGTACCCTAACAACGAACGTCATTCCGAGCTTGCCGAGGAATCTCGCGTACTGAGGTTGCAGTAGTAATTCAACGTTAGCACGCGAGATGCTTCGCCGCGCTCTGCATGACGGCCTTGTGATTATAGGCCGTTATAAATTCTGACTGTTCATGCCTCTTAGGCATAGCGCCGGGAATATGGCATCCTCTATCCAACGACTTCTGGTTGTGCAGTAACCTACCGAGCGGCGTCAACCACTGACAATACCATTTCCCCGGCAATCTACCAACCTGAATTTTCACTCATTTACTAATTAATATAGCAATACTTATTTAACTTAAACCCGCTGAACTGCACTGTTTTGCGGTTATGTGGAAAACTTCTAAAGTCTACGTTTGTCCTAGCCCCTGGAAGGGGATATATTCCGCTACTTAACGGACGCATGCGGAGTGATGTGCTGGCGTCCGGACCCTCTTTCTGAACCCAAGTTGCCTACCCTATTGGGGCGCGCACACTCATACACCAACCCATCAACCTGCTACGTCTATGCTGGTATTAAAACGCGACGGCCGCCGCGAATCCGTGAAATTTGATAAAGTCACGGCGCGTATCGAGAAGCTCTGCTACGGGCTCAATATGATGTACGTCTCCCCGATTGAGGTGGCCAAGAAGGTTATCGACGGGATTTACGACGGCGTGACGACCGTGGAGCTCGACAACCTGGCCGCCGAAACTGCCGCTTCGCTCACTACCAAGCACCCCGACTACGCCATTCTGGCGGCCCGGATTGCGGTGAGCAACCTGCACAAGGTCACCAGCAAGTCGTTCAGCAGCACCATGAAGCGGCTCTACACCTACGAGGACCCCAAGACCGGCGAAAACGCCTCCTTGCTGGCCAAAGACGTGTGGGAAACCATTCATAACCACGCCGCCACCCTGGATTCGGCCATCATCTACGACCGGGACTACAACTACGACTACTTCGGCTTCAAGACCCTGGAGCGCAGCTACTTACTCCGCCTCGACGGCAAAGTGGTGGAACGCCCGCAGCACATGATTATGCGTGTGGCCATCGGTATCCACAAAGAGGATATTGAGGCGGCTATTGCTACCTATGAGCTGATGAGCGAGCGGTGGTTTACGCACGCTACCCCTACCCTCTTCAACGCCGGTACGCCGAAGCCGCAGCTTAGCTCGTGCTTCCTGCTCACGATGAAGGACGACTCCATTGAGGGCATTTATGACACGCTGAAGAACTGCGCCCTGATTTCGCAGAGCGCCGGCGGTATCGGTCTGGCCGTGCACAACGTGCGGGCTACGGGCTCTTACATCAAAGGCACCAACGGCACCTCCAACGGCCTCGTGCCCATGCTGAAGGTGTTCAACGACACGGCCCGCTATGTAGACCAGGGCGGTGGCAAGCGCAAAGGTGCCTTCGCCATCTACCTGGAGCCCTGGCACGCCGACATCATCGACTTCCTGGACCTCAAGAAAAACCACGGCAAGGAAGAGATGCGCGCCCGCGACTTGTTCTTCGCCCTCTGGACGCCCGACTTGTTCATGAAGCGCGTGGAAGCCAACGCCGATTGGACGCTGATGTGCCCCCACGAGTGCCCCGGCCTCGACACCACGCACGGCGAGGAGTTCGAGCGGTTGTATGCCAAGTATGAGCGCGAAGGCAAAGGCCGCAAAACCATCAAGGCGCAGGAGTTGTGGTTTGCCATTCTGGAAAGCCAGACCGAAACCGGCACGCCGTACCTGCTCTTCAAAGACGCGGCCAACAGCAAGAGCAACCAGAAGAACCTGGGCACCATCAAAAGCTCCAACCTCTGCACCGAGATTATGGAGTATACCGACGAGAACGAAATTGCCGTGTGCAACCTCGCCTCACTGGCTCTGCCCCGTTACGTACGCCCCGACGAGAAAGGCAACCTTGTCTTCGACCACAAGAAGCTGTACGAGGTAACCTACCACGCCACGCTGAACCTGAACAAGGTTATCGACATCAATTACTACCCGGTAATTGAAGCCGAGCGCAGCAACCGCCGCCACCGCCCCATCGGGTTGGGCGTGCAAGGACTGGCCGATACGTTCATTGCGCTGCGCATGCCGTTCGAGAGCGACGAAGCCAGCGGCCTCAACAAGGATATCTTCGAGACCATCTACTTCGCGGCCATGACGGCCTCCAAGGATTTGGCCAAGAAGGATGGTGCGTACGAGACGTTCAAAGGCTCACCGCTGAGCGAAGGCAAGTTCCAGTTCGACCTCTGGAACGTAACGCCGGACTCGGGCCGCTGGGATTGGGAAAGCCTGCGCGCCGAAGTGGTGGAGCACGGTGTGCGCAACTCGCTGCTGGTGGCACCTATGCCAACGGCCAGCACCGCCCAGATTCTCGGCAACAACGAGTCGTTTGAGCCTTACACCTCCAACATTTACGTGCGTCGCGTGCTGAGCGGTGAGTTCATGGTGGTGAACAAGCACTTGCTGAAAGACCTCATCAAGCTTGGCATCTGGAACGACCAGATGAAGCAGGAAATCATTGCCGCCAACGGCTCGGTGCAGAACATCGACCGGATTCCGCAGCACATCAAAGACCTGTACAAGACGGTGTGGGAGATTTCGCAGCGCCGTATCATCGACATGTCGGCCGACCGGGGGGCGTACATCTGCCAGAGCCAGAGCCTGAACCTGCACGTAACCAACGTGAACTTCGGCAAGCTCACCAGCATGCACTTCCACAGCTGGAAGAAGGGCCTGAAAACCGGTATGTACTACCTGCGCACCAAAGCCGCCGCCGACGCCATCAAGTTCACGGTGCAGAAGCAAGCCGCCGAGACCCTGGAGCCCCTGAACGTATCGGCCCAGAACGCCTCCGACATGGCCTGCTCCCTGGATAACCCCGACGCCTGCGAGGCCTGCGGTTCGTAAGGTGTTTGACAGCCATAGTATCGACTTTGGTAAAGTCAACTGGAACTGGTGTCACAGTCTCAGTATTCTGCAGGAGGAAATGGAGGAGCTTCTAACATTTCCTTCCCGCAGCGGACTTTACCCCAAAGAAGCTGGTGCTTATGAAGTTGTTGGATACACGAAACATCGGAAATTTATTTCGGTTACTTTCACGTTACAGGATGACCGATTTGTCATCGAAGACGTAATTTTACCGAGCTATGAAACCATCCGAGACGTTATCCTCCGACAACTTAACTCCGGCAACGAACCTTTCGATGGCCGGTAAAACAGTGCAGGAGTATGAGCTTGGCCGAACCAGTGGACCACTGACACGGCAGGAGTTCATAGCTCATCTACGCAAAACTGGTCAACTACCGCCAGATGCAAATTGGCAATTGGCGTCATAAAAAATGTATGTTGAATAAAAAGAGCTCCGACTTCTAAAGTCGGAGCTCTTTTTATAAATTATTACCGTTGATGAAGGCATTCACTGATGCATAACTACTTATTTAGTAACTGTATAAGCATGATATATTTCCCACTACAAGCCGCGCTTTGCCTCTCTCTACTCTTTCGCTCAGCAGACGTTAGTTTTCCAACTGGTAAGGCAATAGAGTTAAGCTTCGAATACCTCGAAGCATGTGAAACCGGCGCAAAAGAATGCCAACCTGTTTTAATCAACCGCAAGAAGGGTGAACAAGTGACCTTGGCATTACCCGCTATGAATCGAGCATCAGTAGGATTATGGGACGCCGAGAATTACCAGCGCCTCCAGTTGCGCAAGTTTCCTTACAAGGCGGTTGAACAACAAGGTTCAGGAAACGACACGAAAGCCCTCGTATTTGACTTATCAAAACGAGAAGATGGCATATACTACCTGTGGTTGACATCATGTGGTGTGGGTGGGACGTACGAAGTAAGGCTCAAAACAGAAGTTCAGCTTTGGATCTTGGCCTCGAGGAGTTGTTAGAGCTTCGGCGCGTACCTTACTGCTATGGCTTCTACCCGAAACGATGCTCCGTCGGCTGGCTTGTTGGCGTTTTATAATGCTGTGCCGTCGGTGGTGTGGTCGGGGCTGGCTCTGGGGCCGTTGGCGGTGTTTTGCTACCAGCACATGGCGCGGCCGTGGCTGCTTGGGCTATTGGGGCTGAGCTTGCTGGCGTATGGGGTGCCCCGCGCCTGGTTTCGGTATTGGCAGTTGAGTGAAAAGCCGGCGGTGTATCGGCGGCTAGGGGTGCCGGGTGCCAACCGGCTGGCGCAGGATGGGGCACTGGTGAATACACTGGTACGGCGGCGTTACCCGCATTACCGCCGGGTGCAAAGCCGCCGGTCGGTGGCTGCCGCGGTGGGCAACAGCTACCACATGGAGCGGTTTCATGTGGCGGCGCTGCTGTTCTTCTTGTTTGCCAGCGGGTATGCCGCCGTGCAGGGCCAGTGGGGCTGGGCGGCGGCGCTGCTCGTGCTCAATATCGGCTACAACCTGTACCCCATCTGGCTGCAACAATACCTGCGGCTGCGGTTGGCACTCGTTTCGGCGCGAGACACACCACAAACACCGCGCACTTAACGGCAAGCGCACTCGCTACTCGGTTAGCGCTGTGCCTGTGCCTACCAGAAGCGGCCAGATCTTAGGCCCAATAGTGTTGAGCTACTACTTTTCAAGCGGGTTGAGGCAACGGCTGGGGCGGCGGGCGGCGTCATTGATGGGTACTCACCGTGGTGCGCCATCAGCACCGCTCCTATCCTACTCGCTATGCGTCGATTCCTGTTGCCTTGTCTTGTTTCGTTGATGAGCCTGGCGGCTTGCACTACCTCCAAAAACCAGCCGGTAGCAGGCACGGCGGCCCGTACGGCCCCGGTTGCCGTGATGATGGTGGGTGGGCCGCATCTGGCCCAGGTCTACAAGCCCGCCAACCCCAACACCGACGTACTCACGCCCAAGCGCCAGACCGAGCTAGAAGCTGTCCGAAACCAAATCCAACGGTTCCGGCCCGATGCCATTCTAGTGGAGGAGTTACCCGAGCGGCAAGCTCGCCTCGACAGCCTATACGCCCTCTACCGGCAAGGCCGCCTCGACCTGAACACGCTGCCCGGCGGCCGCTCCGAAATCTATCAACTGGGCTTTGTACTGGGCAAACGGCTGGGCGTGGAGCGTATTTATTGCGTGAATGCGCCGGGCGGTACTTCGCAAAGTATTCTACACGAAGGCACCAACATCAAGCTCTACGAAGAAGCCACCGCCGAGCATCGGGCTTTTGGGGCCCCCAAGATGCAGGCCTGGGAAAGCGGCAACCTGAGCATGGGCGGCCTGTTAGCCTTTGTCAACAGCCCGGCACTATTACAGCAACTGCACACGCTGGTGTACCGGACCCCGGCCCGCGTTACCGACGGCACCCTCAAGGCCGACCCGATGGTAGACGCCGGCTTCGTCAGCCCACACTACGTAGGCGCCGAGTTTACTTCGGTTATCTATAACCGTGACTTGAAAATCTATTCCAACATAGTAACCACCCAGCTGGCTACCCGCAAAACACGGCTGCTTACCATCATCGGGGCCCGGCACATTGGCTCGTTGCAAGGCATGTTCCGCACCGACCCGGCGTATCAAGTGGTGGAAGCTTCAAAGTACCTGAAACCCTAGCGCTACCGCCACGAAAGCGCCAGCGGCCTAGGCCTGCTCGTAGCAGGAGTAGCGCCGCTGCCGGTAAATCTTGCCGTCCTTGAATTCAAACACCAGGCAAAGGTGAGCTTTGACTTGCTGGCCGCGGGTCATAGAAGCCATATCGTTGACGACAGTAGCCTGCCAGATGCCTTCCACCAACACGCAGCCCTCGGAGTTAGTATGGGCCGAGTGTACATCGAACGACTGGTTGTGAAGCAATTCCCGACCAACCCGGATGTTGTCGATTATTTCATCGAACGACCGGCGCTGAACAGTTTTATAAACCAGATTGGGGTATTCAGTCTGCTCTATTTCAGGATGTAGCACCTCGGCGTACGCTGCTGTATCGGTGCTGAAGTCCTGAACGAGAGCAATATATGAATTGACGACATCAAGTGGCGCTTTCATAAGTGGGATTCGGAGTGGGTTGATGAGCAAGCTACTAGAAATAGCTGAATACTAAAGGTACAAGCACCCGCTCATTATGCTATTGAAGTGGTTTTTAGAAGCAAAACCCACGGCACTGTCCTCACGATAAAGCCCACAGCGTAAAGCCATCCGGTTGCAGACAGAACGATTGGTTGAGCTTCAGCAGCACATTCAGGCTATGGGCGCTGGCGCGAGGGCCGGGCTGGCGCCCGAGGGGTCGGCGCAGGCTTCACTACCTGTCCCGAGTCGAGGGCACCCACACTCACGTTACCGCGCGGAAAGGCTGGCAGCGGTAGTGTCCCGTTAGGGCGCACTTGCGAAGGAGCAGGCATGGGCTCTAGGTTGCGCTGGCTGGCTCCGGTTGGCAGCACCACGCCGGGCATCGGGCTGACCCGCTCGCCGAGGCTGCGCTGCGTAGATGATACCGGGGCCCGGTTTTGGGAGTGAGCAGCCGTAGCCGTCAGGCCCAGCAGTACGAGTGGCAGATATACAAAACGGGACATGGCACGGAAGGCAATACGGTGAGGAAATCAGGGCCGGCGAGGTACCGCCAGGGCTACGCGGAAGGCGCAGGAAACCACTAAATATTCTTACGCAGCACAGCAGTACAAGTTTAGCTTCCGGTAGGGGCTTTGAAGTCTGCTTCGGGCACTTAGCAGCGCTGGGTCGGGCTGGCGGTTGAAGTGGCTAGGCCAATCGGAAAAACCGCCAACGCAGTTCACCAGGACACTATTGAAGCAACAGATTGCTTGTAAAAAATTTTAAACCTGGGTGCAACACCCGTTTTTTTCGCTCCGTATTAGGCCTGCTTGTGTTCGTTTGTTTAACCCCAACCTTTCACAAACCATGGCTATTCAAAAGTATCAGGATTCGTTTTCCGAGCTGTCGTCTTCTAGCTTCAGCTCGATGCTTGACCGGTTCTTCAACGATTCGCTGGCTTCGCGCGGACGCGTCAACTTGTTTTCGCCCCACGCCGACGCCTACGAAACCGAGAAAAGCTATGAAATAGAAGTAGCCCTGCCAGGGCTGAAGCGCGACGACATCAAGGTGGACTTTCACCAAGGCCGACTGAGTGTTAGCGGTGAGCGGCACTTCCAGCGGGAGCAGCAAGACCAGCGCCGCTACCACGTGGTGGAAAGTACCTACGGTTCGTTCAGCCGCTCATTTCAGCTCCCCGATACCGTAGACGCTGGTCGTATTGAGGCTGCCTTTGAAGATGGTATGCTACGCGTAACCGTACCAAAAGACGAGCAGAAAACCCGCCGCCACCAGATTGAAGTACGCGGCAGCCACAACACCAACTCCGGCAACAGCCAAGGCCAGATGTCGGAGCGCCTCGGCCAGCAGGCCACCGATGTACCCGTGCAGAACAGCCCAACCGCAGACAAACCCAAGAAACAGTCTGCTCCCGTGGCAGAAATGAATGGCCGAGTGCAAAGCTCCGGGATAGGCGCCTAGAACTGGTTTGTGCCCGCCAAGATGTTGAAAATAACAGAAGAGGCCCTTTTGCTGCTGGCAAAAGGGCCTCTTCTTGGGTATGCAATTACAGTTGGAGCTGACCAGCAGTCTAGCCTACTTCTGCGGCGACATGGGTTGCCGCAACAGCCACTCTGTTGCTTCCTCTTTAGTTTCGAAGGAGCGGTATAGTAGCGGTAGGCCTTGCACGTGCGTAGTAACATAAGCAGTGGCTAGGCGCACCATCACGTTGGGCGAAACGACGATGGCGCCGTGGCGGTAACCGGCTTGCACGGCCAGCGGCAGCCACTCTTGCGCTACCCATTGTTGCTCGGATGGCGAGAACGGCAGCATGCCCACTTGGTTGATAAGAATGCGGCTCCAATTGTAGCGCCGTAGTGCGTGCAGCATGTGCATAAACAGCGCCTGCGCATCACCTTCCTGCCGGGCCGTGGCGCTCCAGAGGGCTTCTAAATACCCAGCCGGATTTTCTAATAGCTTGCCGGCTCGGTTGCTGAAATAAATTTTGGACTGCGCCACGGGTTTCATAGCCGGCAAAGATACTATGCGGGAGCTTCAGGCCATAGCAACTCAATCAGCCCGCTTAGGGCGTAAGCGTTGAACGGCGCTGAAGCTACGCTACAGGTACCCTGCTCTATTCTGGATAGCTACTAAAGCGCCACATGCCGTAGAAGGCATTCAGGCCTGCTCTTCAGGTATTCTCTCACCTCTTTTTGTGTGCCATGCATCGTTTCTTTCTGTCCTTCTTTCTGCTCCTTGTTAGCTCCCTGAGCTGGCCGGGCGCTGGTTTTGCGCAGTCAACCGACGGGCTGCCCACGCGGCCGTCGCCGTTCCGCTTTGTCACCGATGAGGCCCAGTTGCTCACTGAAGCCAACGCCAAAACCTTGGAAAGCGGCCTGCGCAGCTACGCCGACGAAACCGGCACCCAGATAGTAGTGGTAACAGTACCTAGCTTGGGAGGCCGATCTGTAGCCGACTACGGCCGGGCACTGGGTGAAGCCTGGGGCATTGGGCAGCGCGACAAAAACAACGGTATTGTGCTGCTGCTCTCCGGCCAAGAGCGTAAGGTTACGATTCAGGCGGGCTCGGGTTTGCAGAGCGTCATTACACCCGAACTAACGGCTCGCGTTATCAACCAGCAGATGACGCCTAGCTTCAAGAAAGGCAACTATTTTGGGGGCTTGCGCAAGGGCCTCAACACCCTAATGCTGGCTGCCAACCCTAGTTCCGACCCTCGCAAAAACCAAGCAACCGCAACCTCGGATGCTACTGCGTCGGCAGATGCTGCGCCGGCCACAGCCGCAAATCCTGAGCTAGGCAACACCCCTCCGGCCCAATCCTACGACCCCGAAACAGAGCCGTTTAAACCCCAATCGTCAGTGCCAGCACCCGAGTCGTCGGGCCTGGGCTTGGGCACGTTGGCAATTGGGGCTCTGCTAATTGGGGGCGTTATCTGGCTATTGGTACGAGTATTTCGGCGGCGTTCTACCAACACGGGCACCACGCCCGGCAACACCACCCCCGACTTTCTGGGTAACCGCCCCGCCAGCCCTAACGGCCCCATCAATCGTGGCGGTCCGCAACAGTCAGCTCCTGATTTTTATGGCAACAACCGCATGGGCGGCAACATGGGCAACAACACCAGCGGTGGAGGCATTGGGAGCGGCATGGGCGGTATTCTGGCAACGGGCGCTGCTGCCGCCGCCGGCGCTTACTTAGGCAACCGCATGGCATCAGGCGGCCACGATGAAAACAACTACGGCAGCAACCACAATGCAGCTGGGTTCGGCAGCCAGCCTTCTTCCCTCGACCCTGGCGCAGCCGGTTTAGCGGGTGGTGCGGCCGGCCTTGCGGGCGGAGCCGGAGCAGCTGGTGGTTCTTCAGAATTCCCGGCTCTAAACAATACTGAGGATACAGCTCCCGACTATTTTTCCGACGCAGCTACCGGCGACTCCGAGCCCGACTATTTCTCTTCCGGCGACTCGTCTTCCTACGACGACTTATCATCCGACGACACCGGTGGGGGTGGCTTCGACAGCGACGACGACAATAGCGGCTCGTGGTAAAACTAGGCCTCGCCTACAGCCAAACAAAAGCCGCTGCTTCAGAAGAAGCAGCGGCTTTTGTTTGGCTGTAGGTCAATTGGTGGTACGACTCACTATGTTTTAGCTCTGCCTGGTTACCACTTGGTCGAAGATGGTGCGGATCTGGATTCTATCCAGCGGCTTATGAATCAGGCCCGAAACCAGCGGAAATTCATTGGCCCGTACTGTATCGGTGGGGTCAAGTGAAGAAGTCAGGATGTAGATAAAACACTGCCCGAGCAACTGCGCCTCATAAGGCTGCAATGCTTCCAGAAAAGCCCACCCATCGAGCCCCGGCATATTCAAGTCCAGCAGAATTACGTTGGGAGCGTGGCCCGGCAATTTGCTTTGCACGTAGCGTAGGGCTTCTTCAGGCAGCTCGAACGTGTGTATCTCATCAGCTAAGCCTTCGCGCTCTAACATCTTTCTTGTGATAAAGATGCTGACGTGCTCATCGTCTACCAATACAATCTGCATAGGAATTTAGGCTAGCAACAGGTAAAAAACATTGATTGTAGGCACTCGCCTGGCTTTGCAGTACCTGCTAGTTATTTATTCACTGTGGAGCAGCACGTGCCTAACTGGTAAGCGCTGCGCTATTGAATATAATGCGGACGAATCAGATTTTCGAATGTAAAGATTTCGTCCCATTTCTGCTGGGTCAGCAGTTGGCGCTCGGTTACGGCTATATCGTATACGTTTTTGCCAGTACGCAGCGCTTCTTTGGCTATTTCGGCGGCGGTTTCGTAGCCGAGCACGGGGTTCAGCTGCGTGACAATGCCAATGCTGTTGCGCACCAGTTTCTCGGCATGTGCTGCATTGGCCGTAATGCCCACCACGCACTTTTCGCGCAGGGTGTGGCAGGCGCGGGTCAGGTACGAGATGCTCGTGAACAAGGCAAACGAAATGACTGGCTCCATTACGTTTAGCTGCAACTGCCCGGCCTCGGCCGCCATCGTTACGGTTAGGTCGGCCCCAATAACGTAGAACGCCGTTTGATTGACCACCTCGGGCACCACCGGGTTTACTTTGCCGGGCATAATGCTAGAGCCCGGCTGAAGTGGCGGCAAGTTGATTTCAAACAGCCCCGCCCGTGGCCCCGACGACAGCAGCCGCAAATCGTTGCAGATTTTAGACAGCTTAACGGCAGTCCGCTTTAGCACCCCCGAGAGCTGCACGTAAGCACCGGTATCGTAGGTGGCTTCTATCAGGTCGCCGGCCAGCACCAAGTCTAGCCCGGTAATGGTACGCAGATGTTCGGTCACATTTTCGGCGTAGCCGGTTGGGGCGTTTACCCGCGTACCGATAGCCGTGGCGCCCATGTTGATTTCACTGATGAGGGTGCGGCTGTCCTGAATGCGGAGCAACTCTTCGCGTAGGTTGGTGGCAAATGCTTTGAACTCGTCGCCCATGCTCATGGGCACAGCGTCTTGGAGCTGCGTACGGCCCATTTTTAGTACGTTCTGAAACTCCTCGCCCTTCTGCGCAAAAGCGTCAGCCAGCTCACCCAGGGCCTGGCTATAACCTACCAGCTTGTTGTTGAGCGCAATGCGGAAGGCTGTAGGGTAGGCATCGTTGGTGGATTGGGAGCAGTTGACGTGGTTGTTGGGGTGGCAGAACTCATAAGCGCCCTTAGGCTTATCCATTAGCTCCAGGGCCACGTTGGCAATTACCTCGTTGGCATTCATATTCACGGAGGTACCCGCGCCGCCCTGAATCATGTCGGTTTGGAACTGATTGTCCATTTCGCCAGCAATTACCCGGTCACTAGCGCGGGCAATGTAATCGGCAATGGTGGGGTCGAGCACGCCCATGTCCCGGTTGGCCAGCGCGGCAGCCTTCTTCACGTAACCCAGCGCCTGCACAAACAGCGGCTCCGACTTCAGAGGGATACCCGTGATGTTGAAATTTTCGAGGGCGCGTAGCGTCTGGATACCATAGTAGGCGTCGGCCGGAATGGTCCGTTCGCCTAAGAAATCGTGTTCAAGCCGGGAAGTGAGCATGGAGTAGCAGTGGTAATGAAGCCTTTTTATAGCAACCGTACGGTCAAGATAGGTTTATGCGAGTAATCTGCCGAGGTATGTGGTTTCGGGGTATTCTCTGGTGTGGTGTACGGCAACTAGCAAAAGCAGAGCAGGCGGGCCTCATGTTAGTACATGAAACCCGCCTGCCGGATAGATAACTATTTGGTATTCTGCAAATAACAACAAGTGTTGTTTACTTGCTTTTCTGGTCGTTTAAGCGCCAATCGTAAGCATAGTAATCAGTAGAGAAAGAAGCAGGCACGCTCTTATCAGCCCGAAATTGGTTGATATAAGCCAGGCCGGTTTTGCCACTTCCGCCGAACTCGGCCTCATACCATTTAAATATTTCTGGCAGTTTCACAGTTTTAGCTACGGCGTCTACTTGCACGAAAGTTGGGTCTTGCAACACTCGCTGAGTTTGGGCGTTGAGCTGCACGAATAGGTCTCTACCAGTGTAGGCTTCGCGGCTCAAACGCGGGCAGCTGCTGGTACCACATACTAGCACAAAGTGCAGACGTGGGTCGTCGTAGAGCTTGCGTAGTTTGTTGTGTTCGAGTTGGTCGAGGGTCATTTTCTCGCCAGCAACTAACATTAGCTTTTTATCGAAGAAGCCAGGCATATGCTGCACGGAAGCTGACGGGTAGTTCTCTACTATTTGCCCAATTACCAATACGTTATACGCATTCAAATAGAAGGAATACAAGTCAGCTTGTGAGGCTGGGGCTTTCGTATCATAGGCGGCAATGTCGTAGAGTAAATCGTCTAGCTGCTGCGGCTCATGCTGAATAGCGCGGTAGTTTACTTCACCGGCCTTGTTCACGTAGCGTTTCAAGAACGCAGTGGTTGAGGCAGATATTTGTGCGGAAGTAGATGCAGCTTGTGCAACAGCGCAAGCTGAAATAAGGCTTAGTACTAGCGACAGGCGCAAAATCACTAGCTGGCAGACGTAGACCTTTTTCATGAAAAAAGTAATAGCAGTTGAATGATGACGTAAGCTAAAGAATAAATCCAATACTATTACTTATGTTATATAAATATATTTATTACACTAATAATCAGACTATTACAAAACCTCATAAATTGGATTTAATTCTAATAAAGAGAATAAAATCTCATTTCGAGAATCATACTATTATAAATAAACCCATACTCAGAAAAACCATTCATTGACATGACTGCCAAGCACCTTATATGTTAGTGGCCAATATTTCACTTTCTCTATAGATCCAGACACCTTATAATAACAACAGCCGCATCAGCCCAATGGCTAATGCGGCTGTTGTCTTATGCAGCGAGACTTAGGTTAGCGTTGTGGCATAGTACCTTTTGGTTCATCCACGGATATCACGCCCTTGCGCACCGGCACAGCGTTTTTGCGTTTGCGCATAGCGCGTCGCCGAGCAGCTCGCCGACGGAAAAAGCCTAAGCGCTTGTGCTTGCTACGGCTGTTGCCGCGGTACCTTTTATAATTGGGGCGTGGTACCTTGGGGTAGCTACTACTTATTGTTTCAATAGCAGCATCAGAAATGTTTTCTGCTGGTGCTGCTTCCGGACTCAAAAAAAGGAGGAACGCCAGTAACAACAGTACAATTTTTTTGTACATAAGCAAGTAATTGATGTAAGAATTGATTTCTCTTTCGCAGTGGCTTACTTGTATAATACAAGCTACTAACCACACAGTAGCAATATACGAACCAACTTGTCTAAAATAGTCTAATACGAGTATTATGACTACACAAACTATAGGTATAACAAATTGATATTATAAAAACGACGGTGCTTATTATACTACCTGCGATATAGGCTTAGCACCCTGTGCTACTAACCATTGTACTGCGTCGCCTTCATCGGTGAATTGATTAAGAGAGCAGTAATTGCCATGCGTATGCGGCAAAGAGGGTAATGTATCATCCTGAATGTAGCCGAGCTGGTAGGGAGCAGCTAGAAAAGCCAGAAAAACGTGCCCGTGCAGATGCTCGCGCAAGGTTGGATAAAAAGTGGTAGTCAACCAGTGCACGTCGCGCGCGTCCACTTCTAACCGTCGCCGCGAGTCGATTAGCCAGTAGCGGCAATCGGTGCAGGACGCGGCGTAGCGCAAAATGCTTTCGTAGCCCGCGCGCAGCTCCGACGATATAACTGGGCGTTTCCAGCGGGCCGTTATAACACCCAAATCGGGGCGGTAGCTCAGATCCAAGTAGTCGGGGTACACTGGAGAAGTCATGCGAGGCAAGCCGCTAGGCGCTGGGTGGAACAGTGGTGCTTACGCAGCAACCGGATTTTACGTTCGTTTCACTTGCTGGTCTACTTTAGTTAGAGTCTCTTGCTTTCCTTCGTTCGCAAGAACAAATTTCACCTGGGCTAGGAGTACTAAGCAGCAAATGCCTCCTGCACAACAAGCAGGAAGCATTTGCTATCAATAGGGATAACTGGGTACTACGCTGAAGCCAAGCAGTAGCAGGGCACTCAGTTGGTGGTAATAACCACTGCTCCGTTTTTGCCTTTGGCACCATACTTTGCCGTGGCTTTTTTGGCATCCAGCACGCCTACAGTTTTCAAGCGGCCCGCTGCAATCTTCGATGCCGCTACCGGAGCCTCCTGACCATTCACGATGAGCAGGCGGCCTCCTAAGTCTTCTTCCGATAAGCCTTTGCCGTCTACTACGGCGGAGTTTATTTTATTCACTTCCGGGCTGGCGGGCGTCAAAGTCATGTTGTGCTCCCTCATAAAGGCCAGCACTTCCTCTGAATTCTCTTTTCCTTTGGTAACAATCAGTACAGCGCCAGCTGTGGCACCAGGGCCAAATGAGCGGAGAGCTTCCTCCTTTTTCAGCACCATCATGTGGCTGACGGTTTTAGGGTCGAGCTTATCTATCTCGGCTTTGCTGATTGGCTTACCATCGAGAAAGTACAGCTGTTCGGCAACCGCAGTGGGCAGCACCTGCCCCTTAGCAGTGAAAAGCAGTTGCATCGGGCGACGGCCAATCGCAATTTCAGCTCTATATCGTGGGTTGCTATCATCTGTAGCGCGCACCTCTGCAACCCCAATGAGGCGGTATCCGGGATACTGCTGCACGATATATGCTAATGCTGCTGGTGGCAGGGCACTAATTGGCGCAGGCTTTTCGATATCCGTAATGTGCACTTCTGAGGCAGCTGCAATGAGCGAGACTGAGCCAGCTTTGGAAGCCGAGAAGCTTAATGCCAATCCAAACGCCAGCGGTAACGCAAGCAAATACCGGGATAGTTGGAGGCGCGAAGACTGCGGAGAATTCATCATTGTAATGCGGGATTTAAGGGTGATAAAAGAGAAAGGAAGAACCAGCGCCGGGCCCTGCGCCAGAGTGCTAAGCCGCACCAGACTGTATTGATAGTCTTGCTTGCCAAGCGCACTTTCTGTTAGCACGGCGTGGTCGGCAATGAACTCCAGGTTTTCCTGCACGGCCCGGAGCAGCAGCCACGCCGCCGGATTCGGCCAGCAGAATACGCGCAGCACCTGCCCCAGCAGTACATCCAGCGTGTGCCACTGCCGAATGTGCACCTGCTCATGCAATAGAATAGCGGCCAGCTCAGTGGGCTGGTGCTGGGTCGGGTTCAGGTAGATGGTTTGCCAAAACGAAAACGGCGTTACGGCTTCGGGCACTTCCCGAAACAGCACTCCCTGAGCTACCGGCCTTGCCAACCGGTGCAGCCGCCCCAACGATACGCCTTGCATTAGTAGCCGCCCTGCCAGCACCGCTACGCCTACCCAGTATAGCCGCAGCACCCAACTGTAGTAGTCTACCGGGGCAGGAGCCGGAGCTGCGGCCGGCGCCCCCGGCCATACCGACTGCCAGATCAACAGCTCCGTGTCTAGCACCGCCGGCCGGGGCCACAGCGCTGCCATGTCTATCAGCGGGTAGAGCACCGAAAAAGCCACGGCCCCCAGCAGATACCACCGGTTTAGGGTGTGGAAGGTGAGGCGACGGAGCAGCGCATAGTACACCGCCACAAACAGCAGCAGCGCCCCGTTCACTTGCAGCAGGTATTCCAGCAGGTGTGGCATCAGGGCTTAGGCTTCTGGTTTTCAATCATGCTGATGATATCCTTCAACTCCTCGGCGCTGATGTTCTGCTCTTGCGCGAAAAACGAAACCAAGTCCTTGTAGGAGTTGCGGAAGTAGTTGCCCACTACGGCCTGCATCGACTGCTTGCCATAGTCGTCGGCGGCAATGGCGGGCGTGAAGCGGTAGGTATTGCCGAGCTTCTCGCTGCGGAGGTAGCCTTTGCGCTCCAGGTTGCGGACGGTGGAAGCCAGCGTGGTGTAAGGCGGCCGGGGCTCGGGCAAGAGTTCCAGCACATCCTTGATAAAGCCACCGTTGAGCTGCCACAGCACCCGCATAGCTTCTTCTTCGGGTTGGGTTAGTCGTTCCATATACAAGTCTTTACGATACTTTCGTAATACTACGAACACTTCGTAATTAAGTATATGCCCGACCTATGTTTTATTTAGAGACACCCTGCGAGGGTGTTAAAACGCTTTGACAATAGGTCGCCCAGCCATTACTATGCAGCTTGTTGCGGCTATTCCCCGTAGGAACGTTTCTAACTGCTTCTCTCTATGACCAAGACCGTCTTTATTGCCTCCGCCGAACCACACAGCGGCAAATCATTGATTGCGCTGGGCTTGGTGGATATGCTACTAGGTAAAGCTCAGCGCATTGGCTACTTCAAGCCCATTATCAATGCGGTTAATGCTGAGAAGAAAGACGTACATATTGAAACGGTGCTTAGCTATTTCAACCTACCCGTTGGCTACGAGGAAACGTACGCCTACACCCGCCCGCAGGCCATGAGTTTGATGGAGGCCGACCGGCAGGGCGACATCATCGACACGGTCATTCACAAGTTCAAAACCCAGGAAGATAATTACGATTTCACGGTAGTGGAGGGCAGCGACTTTGTGGGCGAGGGCACGGCGTTTGAGTTTGATGCCAACATTTCCATTGCCAAAAACCTGGGCGCGCCAGTTATTATGGTGGTGTCGGGGGCGGGCAAAACCACGGCGCAGCTGGTCAATACGGCCCTCACGGTGTGGCGCAACGTGGAAGCCCGCGAAGTGCAGATGCTGGCGCTGGTAGCCAACAAGGTCAGCCCCGATCAGCTCGACGATGTGAGCAGCCTGCTACGGGCTCAGTTGCCCGAGGAAATCATCCTGACCTTGATTCCGGCCGATAAAAACCTCCAGAATGCTACCATGAAGGAGATCCATGAGCAACTAGGAGGCAAGCTACTGTTCGGGGGTGAGCAGCTCACCAATCAGGTTGACCACTTTATTACAGGGGCCATGCAGGTGCCCAACCTGCTCACGCGCCTTGCCGACAACGTGCTGATTGTAACGCCCGGTGACCGGGCCGACATCCTGCTGATTGCGCTGCAAGCCAACGCCTCGGCCAATTACCCGCGGGTGGCGGGGCTGGTGCTCACGGGCGGCCTGGAACCCGAGGAGCCGGTGCTCAAGCTGATTGAGGGCCTGCAAACCGTGGTGCCCATTCTGGCCGTGGAAACCGGTACCTTCCTCACTACCACCACCATCGGGGCCATTCAGTCGCGCATTACGGCCGATAATCCTAAGAAAATCAGGCTGGCCATTGATACGTTCAACCGCTACGTGGACGTGGCGGCGTTGCAGGAACGGATTGTGACGTTTGAACCCGAGGGCCTGACGCCGCACATGTTTCAGTACCGGCTGCTGCAATGGGCCAAAAGCCAGCGCAAGCACATTGTGCTACCCGAAGGCAACGACGACCGGATTCTGCGCGCCGCCGCCCGCCTCATCAACGAGGATGTGGTGGACCTCACCATTCTGGGCGACCCGGCGGCCATTACGGCATCGGTGAAGCGCCTGGGCTTGAATCTGGATTTAAGTCGCGTGCAGCTCATCGACCCGGCCCACGCCGAGAACTACGATGACTACGTGCAGACCTTGTACGAGCTGCGCAAAACCAAGAACGTGAACTACGACATGGCCCGGGACTTCATGCGCGACGTGTCGTATTTCGGGAGCATGATGGTGTACAAGGGCCACGCCGACGGCATGGTGTCGGGGGCGGTGCACACCACCCAGCACACTATCCGGCCGGCTTTGCAGTTCATCAAAACCAAGCCGGGCGTGTCGGTGGTGTCGTCGGTGTTCTTT
This sequence comes from Hymenobacter norwichensis DSM 15439, assembly GCF_000420705.1. Taxonomy (GTDB): domain Bacteria; phylum Bacteroidota; class Bacteroidia; order Cytophagales; family Hymenobacteraceae; genus Hymenobacter; species Hymenobacter norwichensis. The sequence goes on along the minus strand of NZ_ATVL01000010.1, from coordinate 32,633 downwards.
ATGTGCTTGCCTGACCGGGTGGCGGTGTTTGGCGACTGTGCCGTGAACCCCAACCCCACGGCCGAGCAGCTAGCAGAAATTGCAGTATCGTCGGCGGAAAGTAGTTTGCGGTTTGGCATCGAGCCGCGGGTGGCTATGCTCTCGTACTCGTCGGGCACCTCAGGCGAAGGGGCTGACGTAGAGAAGGTTCGGCAGGCTACGCAACTGGTGAAGCAGCGCCGCCCCGACCTAAAGGTGGAAGGCCCGATTCAGTATGATGCCGCCGTAGACCCGATGGTGGGCCGGCAGAAACTGCCCGGCTCGGAAGTAGCAGGCCAGGCCAGCGTGCTCATCTTCCCTGACCTGAACACTGGCAATAACACCTACAAAGCCGTGCAACGCGAAACCGGTGCCCTGGCCATTGGCCCGGTGCTACAGGGCCTCAACAAGCCCGTGAATGACCTGAGCCGCGGCTGCACCGTAGAAGACGTGTACAACACGGTGATTATCACGGCTATCCAGGCCCAGGGCTAAGGCAGCGGCAGCAGGCAAGAGCGGTTGTCTGCGGCTTAGGCTATCATGGTTAGGTACTTCTCCCGGTTTTCGAAAAGCACCCACAAATTGATGGCCAAGAGCACCAACGCAATAGGCAGGCCCGAGGGCGCCGCCACGATGTTGGTCAGCAGGATGCCTATTACAATGGGGAAAACAATGATGGCTCCTAACGCTCTGAATTTCGGAATCATAAAGAGCAAGCCTCCAATTACCTCAGCGGCTCCTACCAGTGGCATTATCCACCCGATTTCCGTGAAAGCAGCCGTTGCTTTCACCATCTTCTCGGGCAAATCTGCGGGCATGGGCATGTAATTGAGAAACTTATTAAGTCCCGCATTAATAAACATCAGCCCGAATAGCAGGCATACCACAAATAGTATTTTCTGTTTCATGAGCTTATTGGTTTCTGTAAATATACAACCAGCTACCACCCGGAAGGAGAGCCGGACTTACTCTCTGTTTGTACTCCAAATACCTGTTATTTATCTACATAGTCAACTGCCATTTTTCACTTTACCAACCTGTGACGCCTTGGCTACCAACTAGGTAGGAGCTACACGGCAAGTAAATTAAGTTCTGAGTCCCGGTGCAACGTGCGCCAGCGCGTGTCGTTTAGCTACCAGGCTTATTTGCAGTGCCGCTCAAGTGCATAACTCAACTTTTATGAATCTACTCGTTCTTAATTCCGGCAGCAGCTCCATTAAGTATCAGTTTTTTCGGTGGCCAACGGAAACACCAGCTTGCAGCGGCTTGTTGGAGCGCATCGGGCTCGATAATGCTGTGGTGACACACAAGGTGCTGGCCGGCGAGCAAGAAACCACCACCGTACTGTCGGTGGAGTTGCCCGACCATGAAGCCGGCCTGCGCGAAGTGGCCCGCCTACTGGCCGATCCGCAACTCGGTGTGATTCAAGACCCCGGCGAGGTGGAAGCGGTAGGGCATCGGGTGGTACACGGCGGCGAGGAGTTTGCCGCCACGGCACTGATTATTCCGGCCGTGAAAGAAGCTATCCGCAAGCTGTTTCCGCTGGCCCCGCTGCATAACCCAGCCAACTACCGTGGCATTGAAGTAGCCGAAAAGACGTTTCCGCAGGCCAAGCAAGTGGCAGTGTTCGATACGGCTTTCCACCAAACCATGCCCGAGCAAGCCTACCGCTACGCCATTCCCACGGAGCTGTACACCGAGCAGGGCATTCGGGTGTACGGCTTCCACGGCACCAGCCACAAATACGTAACCGAGCAAGCCGCACAGTACCTGAATACCCCTGATGCCCGGCTGGTAAGCGTGCACCTCGGCAACGGCTGTAGCATAGCGGCCGTGCGCAACGGCAAGTCTCTCGACACGAGCATGGGCTTCGGGCCCCTGGCCGGTTTGGTGATGGGCACCCGTTCCGGCGACATCGACCCTTCCGTGGTGTTCCACCTCATCAGCCAGCTCAGCTACACGCCCGAGCAAGTCAGCGCCCTGCTCAACAAGCAAAGCGGCATGCTGGCCCTCACCGGCCTCAGCGACATGCGCGACATAACCGCCGCCATCGAAGCCGGCGACGCCAACGCCCGCCTCGCCTACGACCTCTACGCCTACCGCATCAAGAAATACATTGGAGCCTACGCCGCCGCCCTCAACGGCCTCGACGCCATCATCTTCACGGCCGGCGTCGGTGAAAACGACGCGTTGGTGCGCAAGCTGGTCTGCCAGCACATGGACTACCTGGGCGTGAAACTCGATGCGGAGAAGAACGCCCAGCGCGCCAAAGGCATCCGGGAAATCAGCGCGGCGGATAGCCGTGTGAAAGTGCTAGTAGTGCCCACCAACGAAGAACTGGAAATTGCCCGCCAGTGCGTGGAGTTGTTGGAAGCTGCTGAGTAACTAGCGCTTGCTTTGATTCAGATAAATGATCTGTTGCCCGTCATGCAGAGGCGCAGCCGAAGCATCTCGCCTGCTGACACAGGAGTAGTAATCTAACATTAGCACGCGAGATGCTTCGCTGCGCTCTGCATGACAGGCAATTAGTTTTTGACAATTCTCAAACGGCTTCATTATTGAAAAAGGCGACCCGCATTGTGCGGGTCGCCTTTTTTAGCTATTTAGCAATCAACAATTCAACAATCAGCTACTACCAAATCTTGGCGCGGTCGTTTTGGGCGCGTACCATTTTGGCGTCTTCCTTGCAGCCGAAGGCTTCGTAGAACTCCGGCATGTTCATGAGCGGGCCGTTGGTGCGGTACTGCGAAGGGGAGTGCGGATCAGTTTGTACTTGCTGGCGCAGCGCTTCGGGGCGGGCGCTGGTACGCCAGATTTGGGCCCAACCCAGGAAGAATCGCTGCTCCGGCTTGAGGCCGTCGTAGTTGGGGCGTGGGTTGTTGCCGTACTGCTTGGCAAGTTGCTTTTGCAGCGCCGAGTAAGCCAGCGCCAAGCCACCGAAGTCGGCCAGGTTTTCGCCCATCGTCAGCTTACCGTTCACGAACACCGAATCGAGCGGCTGGAACGCCGAATACTGCTTGCCCACCATGTCGGCCCGTTTCGTGAATTCGGCAGCGTCTTCCTTGGTCCACCAGTCGCGCAGGTTGCCCTCGGCATCGGACTGCCGGCCTTGGTCATCGAAGCCGTGGGTGATTTCGTGGCCGATAACGGCGCCCATGCCGCCGTAGTTTACCGCGTCGTCGGCTTTGGGGTCGAAGAACGGGGGCTGCATGATGCCCGCGGGGAACACAATTTCGTTGAGCGACGAGTTATAATAGGCATTCACCGTGGGCGGCGTCATGCCCCATACACTCCGGTCGATGGGCTGGCCGTAGCGGCTCAACCGGTCTTTCGCGCCCCACTCCCGCGCCGCTAATACGTTTTTTAGGTACGACTCACGCGTGATGGTCAGCGCCGAATAGTCTTTCCACTTGTCGGGGTAACCAATTTTGACGGTGAAGGAATTCAGCTTTTTCAGGGCCTCTTTCTTGGTTACGTCGCTCATCCAGGAAAGCTGCTGAATATGCTCGCCCATGGCTTCCTTGATGTTGCCCACCATTTCCAGCGCCTTGGCTTTGGTTTCGGGGGTGAAGGCCTTCTCCACGTACAACTGCCCGAATGCCTCCCCCAGCGCCGCGTCGGTGGCCAGGTTCATGCGCTTCCAGCGGGGCTGCTGCACCTTGGCTCCCGTAAGCACCTGCTGATACCGGAATTCCTCATCCACGTACGCCTTGGGCAGCGCCGACGTCATGGAGCTGATTAAGTGAGCCCGCAGGTAGGTTTTCCAGTCGGCCAATGGCTCCTGCTTAAGGGCGGTGCTGGCTTCCTTCAGGAAATCAGGCTGGCCTACAATCACTTCTTTGGCCGAAGCCAAACCGAGTTGCGGCAGCATGGCCGTCAGGCCGAGGTTGGGGTATTGAGCGTTGGCCTCGGCCACCGTCATCTTGTTGTAGTTGGCGTACGGGTCGCGCAGGGCTACCCGCTCTTTGCTGGCTTTGGCGAGCCGGGTTTCCAGACGCACCACCGTTTCGGCTCCCTTTTTAGCTGTGGCCTCGTTGTCGCCGAGCAGCTTGAACAGGTTGGTCAGGTAGGTGGTATAGGCCGTACGGATGGTTTTCGAGCGGGCATCGTCCTTGAGGTAGTTGTCCCGGTCGGGCATGCCCAGGCCGCCCTGCGAGAGATACAGCGCATACTCCGTGCTCTTCTTGCGGTCCTGATTCACGCCCAGGCCAAACACCGAGCGGGTTTGCAGCATCTGGTGGCGCGCTAAGGCGTTTTGCAATCCTTTCAAATCCTTCACCGCATGAATGCGGGCTAGCTCGGGCTGCAAGTACTTCAAACCGGCTTTTTCGATAGCCATCGAGTCCATGGCCGAAGCGTAGAAGTCGCCTACTTTCTGCGCATTGGTGCCTTTAGCAGCCGAGGTATTGGCCGCGGCTTGCTCCAGAATGCTACGCAGAGCAGCATTGTTCTGATCGCGCAGAATGTTGAACGAGCCCCACGAGGTTTGGGCAGCGGGAATCGGCGTGTTCTTCAGCCAAGTGCCCCCGGCATAGTGGAAAAAGTCGTCACAGGGCGAAACCGACAGGTCGCGGCCAGCTAAGTCCAAGCCAACACCAGGTGCCGCAGGTGCCGCCGAAGCAGTAGCCGTGGTAGTAGCGGCCGTAGTGCCAGGGGTAGTAGCCGCCGTGGTGGCAGGCGTAGAGGAAGCACAACCCGCTAGGGCAAAGCCAGCGGCAGTGCCTAGCGTGAGAAGAAGGTTACAGTTTGAAATCATGAACGAGACGGTGGGAATGAAAAGCGAAGCATTATACAATAATAGCACTCATTACTTGAAAAATAGGAAATATTCAAGCCTCTGAATTACTATATCGTCAGGCAATAAACCTGCAGGATATATCCCCTCACGTAATGCTACATTTCATTCCGCACCATTCCACGCTTATCAGTAACTGGCTATATCCTACTCAATATAGAGATGGATATTTTCTGCATGTACTATTAGCTAGACTAGCTGGCTGGCACACACAAAACCGGGACAACAGACTTGTGGCACGGAAAAGCTATTACTTCTGCATGGGTTAAAGCCGTGGTTTATTACTATTTCGGGCACTCTTCGCGGGTGAGTTGCTCATTGATGCAGATGGCGGCTTGACCGCCTTTGGCAGCGGCTAACAGCGCCTGCTGGGTACCGGGCGTGGCGTCGCCGGCGGCGTAGAGGCCTATAATGGTAGTTTGGGCGTTTTTGTCCACCCAGATGCCGCCTTTCTTGGTGAAGCGGCAACCCAACTGCTCGGCCAAGGCGCTACGCTGGTGCTGATGTGCGTGAATGAATACGGCTGTGCGAACTAGCTTGTCTCCGTTCTTAAATACAATACACTGGAAACCGGCGCGCTTAGTGCCTTCCAGCTTGCTAACTTCCTCTTCCCGCACCTGAATACCTTGCTGGCGCAGACGGCGGCGGGCATTGTTGGTGAGTTGGCCAGGGCCATCGGTGCACACTACTACGTCCTTGCTCCAGCGGCTAACTAGCAGTGCCAGGCCGGTTACGGTTTTGCCTTGGCCATACACAGCCAAAGGCTGGTCACGCACTTCCCAGCCGTGGCAGTACGGACAGTGCAGTACGCCGGTACCCCAAAACTCGCGCATGCCTTCCACTACCGGCAGTTCGTCTTCCACGCCCGTAGCCAGCAGAATCTTGCGAGTAGTGCAGGCGCTGGTCCGCCCTGATTCGCCTTCCAGCGTTACACGAAACCCGACAGCCAGCGGCTCCACTCCTGCCACGCGCCTCGGCTTCACTGCCACGGAGGTGTAGGGTTGCAGTTGCTCGTGCCCCAGTTGCAGTAAGTCAGCGGGCTTGATACCGTCGCGGGTGAAAAAGCCCTGCACGCCTGGTGAAGGCGCATTACGCGGGGCACCCCCGTCGCAGACCAGCACCCGGCGCAAACTGCGGCCTAGTACTAGCGCGGCACTCAGGCCTGCACTCCCCGCCCCTACTATTACCACGTCATAATCGAGCAGCGGCGCAGTGGGCGGACGGTGGCGGCGTGGGCGAGGCGTAACGGCAGAAGGAAGTGAAACGGCAGTAGGCATGGTATGGCAGCAATAAATCAGCCTACATATACCCCCGCCCGCCCCGATAGGTTGACAACCTTCGGCTGGCTGGCAGGTCTTACCTAGCCCTTGGGCAGCTAGGCCACAAAAAAAGCCCTGCCGGATACCGACAGGGCTTTTCTTATTGGGTTGAAACTAGCGCTATTCTTTCACCAGACGCTCACTCAGTTTCAGACCGTTGCCGCGCACCTGAATGATGTAGGTACCGGTTGGCAGGTTCTGTACGTCAACCGTTTTGTTGATGCCACCCTCCACCGAGTAGGTACCGAGGATGCGGCCAGCAGCGTCAACCAGTAGAGCCTGGTAGTTGCCTTTTGGTAGTGTGCTCAGATCCAGCGTCACCACCCGGTCGGCGGTAGTAGCTGGGTTCGGGAACACGCTCAGCTTGGCCGTTACGGCAGCCTGGCCTTCGAAACGCACCGTGCGTACGGGCGAGTACGCTACCGTGCCGTCGAGGTCAACCTGACGCAAGCGGTAGTACACTAGGCTCTGAGTGCGGGCTCCGATGCCAGCATCTTTGAAGCTGTACGGCGTGGCGGCTTGGGTGGTACCCTGGCCACGCACCGTGCCAATCTTCTCAAACGTGCTACCGTTCAGGCTGCGCTCTACTTCGAAGTGGTCATTGTTTTTCTCCGAAGCAGTAGTCCAATCCAACAGCGCATCCACTTTCACAGCACGTACTTCGAAGGATGCCAGCTCCACTGGCAGCGGACGAGTACCGATTACGATAGTGAAGGTGCTGGTGTTGGTGCCACCATAAGCATCAACCGTGGTAACCGTTACGGGGTAGCTACCGGCCACCAGCGCAACGCGGTTGGTTACCGTGATGATACCCGTTACAGGATCCAGGGTGGTACCGGCGGGCAGCGTGCCACTCGTCAGGGTAGCCGTCTGGATACCGGTGTTGGTTACAGCTGGCGTGGCAGCGCTGCTGTAGCTACCACCGTTTACGTCGAACACGTTGGCAATTACGTCACCGTTCTGGTACGGCGTGGCACCACCTTTTGGCGTAGTCAGCGTGTATACCGCGCTGATGTCCTGGCCAACCGGGATGGTGTAGGTAGCCGGGGCCGACACTGAACCAGCATTGTCAGTAGCCGTGTAGGTGAAGAAGGCATTGCCTACGAAGGAAGCCACTGGGTCGAAGGTGAGGTTGGCCACGTCGGCAGCCGGTACCGGCGTGTTAGGCGTTACCAGTACATTGTTCAGGCGCAATACTCCTTGCGTAGTAGCATCTGGAATGCTCGTGATGGTATACGTTGTGATGGTAGTGTTACCATCGGCATCCGTACCACTCAGTGCCGAAATAGCCATAGCTCCAGCGGTGTTGCCTTCTGGCGTCCGCAGCGCGTTTACTACGGCGTTGGCTACTGGAGCCCGGTTGCCTTTGGCAGTGGTTACCGTGGCAGCGTCGTTGGTAGTACCCGGCGTGGTTGGCTGGGTGCTATTCGTCGTTACGTTGGCTATTACGTTGTAAGACGTTGGGATGGTAGCTGGCGCGTTGAACGAAATGGTATTCACTACCTCACCGTTGATGCCGGCTACCTGGTTGCTGATGGTTGGGAAAGTCACCTCGTTGCCCACCAGTGTACCACCACCGGAAATCACCACGTTGGTGGCACCAGCCGGGATGGTCACTTTCTGCACCACGCCAGTAGCTACTGATGGGCCGTTGTTGATCGTCGATACTGAGTACGTTACCAGGTCACCGGGCTGCGTAGCTGCCGGGCCGCTGATGGTCGTAGTCACGTCGGCGCGCTGGCTCACGGTCAGGCTCTGGAACTCCACGTTGTTGGCAACCGAAGGATCCGACTGGTCGCCGGATACCAGACCACGCGTGGTGAACGGCGTAGCGCCAGGCACCACAAACACCACCGAGTTCGGCACCGAAGCCCCAATGGCCAAGGACGACAAAGCTGGGAAGGTTACTACGCCCGTAGCCGGGTCGTAGGTACCACCGTTGGTGATGGACGTCACCGTCAGGCCGGGCTCAATGGACACGCGTGTTACCACATTGGTAGCCGCTATTGTGCTGGCCGCTGAGTTGGTCGTCGTCACGTTCAGCGTCATCGACTGACCCGCTACTGGCGAGTTCGTGCTAGGCGCCACAACAATTTGCAGATCAGCTTGGCCAGTGGTTGGGGCAGCCACATTGGTAGTAATGGTAGCTACGTTGTTGGTGTAGCTGCTTTCTTCCGAATCGGTGCTTACCGAGGCGGCAGCGTACAGGCTTGTCAGCGTAGACGGAGCAACGAAACGGATTCCGTAGCTAACCGCCCCTTCGCGACCAGACGCCTGGCTGGCGATGGTGGCGAACGTAACCACACCGGTAGTAGCGTTGTAGGTACCGTTTGAGGTTACAACGTTGCTCAGGCCCGTAGGCAGCTGCACCTTGATAACCGTGTTGGCAGCCGCGGCTTGGCCATTGTTGATGGCCGATACCACGTAGTCAACCTGGTTGCCTTGTACGATGGTGGCAGGCCCGTTCAGCGCTACCGTTACATCGGTCATACCCTTCACCTGCGTTGTTACACTGGCCGTGTTGTTGGCTGGCTGGCTATCCACCACAGTAGAAGTAGCAGAAGCCACATTCCGAACCGTGCTGATGTTTGGCTCGGTGTAGGTAATGGTGTTCGACGTAGCCGAGCCGTTGAGCAAGCTGGCCGTAGCCGGGAACGTAACCACACCGGTAGTAGCGTTGTAAGTACCGTTACCCGATACCGTCACGCCCGTGAGGCCGGCCGGGATGGACACCGTGGTAGCCACGTTGGTAGCCGTTACCGGACCGTTGTTGGTGGTAGTTACGGTGTACGTAGCCGAGCTACCCGACACCACCGAAGCAGGACCTGTCAGGCGAACTACCAAATCGGTAGTTGGCATCACCGTCACGTCGGCAGTGGAGATGTTGTCAGCTGGCATCGAATCAGCGTTAGCCGAGGAAATGGTGGCCACGCCGGCTACCACACCCGAGGCTGGCGCCGGGAACGAAACGCTGTACGAAGTAGTAGCCCCACTCAGGATGGATGCTACAGGTACTACCACTACGCCAGTGGCGCTGTTGTAGCCCGTGGTAGCCGTGTTAGACACCACGTTGTTGTTGGCGTCGCGCACTACTACGTTGCTCAGGCCAGCAGGCAGCGTAGTTTGCTGCGCTACAGTTGTAGCTGTAGCCGCGCCCCGGTTGCCCGAGGTTACGGTAAAGTTTACCGCGTCACCCAGCAGTACGTTAGCACTCGGAGTGGTAATGGTCGTGTAGATGTTGGCGTTGGTGGAAGCGGCCGGAGCAGCATTCACTACCATTGCCGAGGCAGCTACCGAGTTGTTACCGGTGTTCGAGTCGCCAGGGTTGGTGCCGTTAGCCGTGGCGGTAGCCGTAGCCGTGAAGCCCGTGGCGTTGGTGGTAGTTGGCGTGAAGCTGATGGTGTTGTCCACCCGCGCGCCGTTGGCCATAGCCTCAAGCACTGGGAAGGTTACGGTGCCATTAGTCGCGTTGTAAGTACCGCCATTCGACACGTACACGTTGGTCAGGTTAGTTGGCAGGCCCGTTACGGTCTGCACTACGCTTGGTGCCATCGATGGACCATTGTTGATGGTCATCACGCTGAACGTGGTTTGCACCCCAACTGCCGTGCTGGTTGGCCCCGTAATCGAGGTCGTCACATCGTAGGTTGGTGTTACGCTGATGCTAGCGCTCTGCGTGTTATTAGCCGTCTGACCGGCCTCCGACGTGGTGGTTCTGATGCTGGCCGTAGCCGTTACCGGACCAGAAGCCGGCGCCGTGAAGGAAATCACCGAAGCCGTGCTGCCACCGCTGTTGTAAGAGGTAATACCAGCGTAAGTCACGATACCCGTGGCGTTGTCGTACACCCCACCATTGGAGGCAGTTACGGTACCTAAACCAGCAGGCAACTGTACCGAAGCCACTACACCAGCCGCCGTAGCAGGACCAGCATTGCTGAAGCTCACGTTGAAGCTAGCCGATTGACCAGCCGTTACAGAACCTGCACCAGCCGAGATGATAGCCGCTACGTTGGCGGTGCTGCCTACGGTAGCATTCAGCGTAGCCGAGTTTGGAGCCGTATCGGCACCCTGCGGCGTGTTGGTCGTTACGTTGCTGATGATAGGGGCGCTACCGGTAGTGGTAGGGGCCGTAAAGCTGAACGAGAAGAGGTTAGTAGCACCAGCGGCCAAAGAAGCAGCTGTGCCGAAGTCGATAATGTTACCGGAAGGCACGTACGCCACACCATTCACGAAAACGTTGGTAGCACCAGCTGGCAAGCTCACTTGCTGCGTCACCGATACCGCTGGGTTAGGACCGTTGTTGGTATAGGCTGCCGTATAAGTGCTAGTAGCCTGACCAGGGTTCAGGTTAGTCGGACCAGCCAATGTAGTAGTCACATCAGCTGTGCCATTCACCGGAATGGTATAGGTGTTCGGCGTCAGGTCGGCGCGGCCGTTGTTGTCGGTTACCGAATACGTGAAGCTAGCATTGCCGTTGAAGCTGGCCGTTGGGTCGAAGGTTAACAGGTTCAAAGAACCGGCTGGAATAGCCTGCCCGGCTACCACTGCCGTTCCGTTGAACGCCAGCACACCACTAGCAGCGCTTGGCAGGGTTACAATGTTGTAGTAAGCCAACGTACCATCCGTGTCCGTACCCGACAGGTTCGGATTGAGCACTGTAGCAGCCGCTGCACTCAGCAGCGCAGTGTTGGTGGCGTCTTGTGCCACAGGCGGGATGTTGGTAGTGGCCGGACCGGCGCAGAACAAGCCTGAAGGAATCACCTGGCGAGCAATATTATTGGCTACACTGGCGTATTCCAGCCGAAGCGCGTTGCCACCTGCAACCTCCCCGTATGCTACCGTAATGTCATGCAAACCAGCTGACAGCGTTACAGTTGCCTGAAGCGTAGCGTAACCATGAGCACCGCCGTTGTTGATGGTCGCATTAGCAGTCGTTGGAGCCAAGGCGGCGCCATCCAACCAGAGGTAGGAAGCATCATCGGAGCCCAAGTAGAAGGTATAGGAACCAGCAGATGCAATGTAGATACTGCCACGGTAGCGGGCCGAGAACTGGTCGTAATCCGTAGCGGAGCCACCGGCTACGCCCGTCAGGTTGCCCCAGGTTGCACTACCATTACCGGTGCTGAAATCCACGGTTGGATCAATGCGACGGATTGGAGCGGTGCGCTGGAAGTAGCTGATGTTGTCGGCGAAGAAGCCAGCATAATACTCGGCCGTCAGGCCGCTGCTAGCATTCGTGTTGTCGAAATATGACGGCTGACAGCTAACGGCGCCTACCGGAATGGTATAGGTGTTCGGCGTCAGGTCGGTGCGGCCGTTGTTGTCGGTTACCGAATACGTGAAGCTAGCATTGCCAGTGAAACCAGCAGCCGGATCAAAGGTCAGCTGGTTGAGCGAAGCGGCTGGAATAGCCTGCCCAACTACTACTGCCGTCCCGTTGAAAGCTAGCACGCCACTAGCGGCGCTTGGTAACGTCTCGATGTTATAGTAAGCCAGGGTACCATCCGTATCTGAACCAGAGATATTCGGGTCTAGAATAGTGGCGGCTAACACGTTCGGAAGGAAGCTGTTGGTAGCGTCGTTGGCTACAGGCGGCGTATTGGTAGTGGCCGGACCAGCGCAGAACAGATTGGCCGGAACCACCTGGCGGGTGATGCCAAGTGCGGTGTTTTCATACTCCAACTTCAAACGGTTGTCACCGGCACCTTCGCCGTAGGCTATTGTGATGTTGTGTAGACCAGCAGTTAACGTTATGGTAGCCTGCTGCGTAGCGTAAGAGTGGCCACCGCCGTTGTTGATAGAGGCGTTAGCTGTAGTGGGCGCCAAAGCGGCCCCATCCAGCCAGAGGTAGGAAGCATCATCAGAGCCTAAGTAGAAGGTGTAGGAACCGGCCGAAGCAATGTATACGCTGCCACGGTAAAGAGCTGAGTAGGCGTCGTAGTTCGTAGCGGAGCCACCAGCTACACCTGTTAAGTTACCCCAGGTAGCACTGCCGTTGCCGGCGCTGAAATCAATCAGCGGGTCGATGCGGCGGATTGGAGCAGTACGCTGGAAATAACTGATGTTATCAGCGTAGTAGCCGGCGTAATACTCGGCGGTCAGGCCGCTGCTAGCATTCGTGTTGTCGAAATACGACGGCTGGCAGCCAGCTGGCGAGCCAGTCACTACGATAGACAAGGTAACTGCATCAGCACCGGTGTTAGCTCCTTGGCTTTCGGTGTTGGTAACAGCGCTGGTCAGAGAGTATGTGCCAGAAGTAGGAGGCGCCGTGTAGCTGAAGCTGAACGAGTTGCTAACGCCGCTGTTGAGCGTAGCCAACGTACCGAAATCAACGGTGGTAACCGTACCTACTGTAGAGAAAGTAGCACCTGCGGGAAGCTGAGCCGCCGTAACGGTTGCGCCGGCCGGCAAGGTTACGCGCCGCGTTACGTTGGTAGCTTGGCTCGGGCCGTTGTTGGCAAAAGTTACCGTATAGCTACCTGAAGCTTGGCCTGGGCTGAGGGCGGTAGGACCCGTCAGAGTCGTGGCAACGTCAGCAACTGGTAATACCAGATTACCCGAGAATTCCGATGTGCTGTTGTTCAAGCGGGCCGTGCTGGTCAGAACGGCTGTGCCACTGAGCAACGCCGTGCGCTGGTCGGCCGTGAGGCTGCTCAATGGAATAGTAAAGGTGAAGGGGTTGCTGTTGTCGGTACCCTGTGCCAATCCGTTGATGTTACCGGGGCCATAGGTGGTGGCAGCGCCAGTATTGGTATCGTCGGTGGCGTTGCCTTCAGTGCGGCTAACTAAGTAGCTCGAGCCCTGGCCAAAGCCTTTGTTGTTGGTAACAGTGGCCGTGGAAGTGGGGTCGGTGGTGAGCGGCGTTGCCAGAAACAGTTCTACTAGGGAACCGCTGCGAGCAAAGCCATTCACTACCAACGAAGTACCGTTAAGCGTAGCCGTGGTGAGCACCGGGAAGTTGAACAGCCCGTTGCCGCCAGTGTCGCCGTCGCCGTTGTCGTTGATGGTGACGTTGGAAGTAGTACCCGTCTGGCCGTTCCAGAACGTAGTAGTATTGCCTTCAGCCGTACTCAGCAAGTCGATACCCAGGCGGGTGTTGCCGCTCATCGAGTTCTGCGAAATCGTCACCTGGTTAGCGGCGCCTATCACCAGCACGCCTGAGCCGTTGTTGCCGGTCAGCACGTTGCCCGAAATAATTGTAGGGTTAGTGGCGCCAAATACTCGTAGGCCTGAGCCTTCTTCGCCGGTGTTGGCAGTAACGCCCGCGCCGTTGTTGCTGATGGTGTTGTCCGATATGGTGTTGCCACCAATACCATTACCAAACGAATCGATACCGTGACCATAGCTGGCCGTTATCAGGTTGCCCGACACGGTATTGTTCGTACTGTTGCCCTGCAATTCCACTCCGTCAAATACCAGTCTCTCGCCGTTGCCAGCAATTGTCGTTATAGCATTACCCCGTACTTCATTGCCGGTAATGGTGTTGTTATTAGCACCATTGCCATTGTTGGATTGCACCCAGATGCCCATCCCACCATTGAAACCTATCAGGTTATTGCTAATGGTTCCGTTGTCGGAGGCGTTTAGGTTGATGCCTTCGTTTAGGGTGCGCACCCCGGTACCAGGGTCAGTGAAACTAGTAGCTGACGTACCAATTACGTTCTGCTCAATACGAGTACCAACGACATCAATGTTAGCCAAGATGTTGGTTGCGAAACCATACATGCTCAGACCGCGCATCGTAATGTTGTTGGCCGCCGCTCTTAAGCCGTCGAAAGTAGTTGCGCCTCTGAGCTGCACTTCCGGGCCATTGAGCTGCGTAAGCGCTAATGCGCCAGTACCCACGGTACCGCCCGCACCCAGCGTTATGTTGTTGGTGTTGCCAATATTGAAGGTCTGAGTGGTGCCATCGATATTGGTTAGTGGCCCCGTGATGTTAGGCAGCGCGGTGGTTGGTGCAATAGCTGCTACCCCGTTGGTGAGCAACGAAGCCGGTCCGCCATTCGTGCTAGCCAACAGGCCAGGGCGAGCGGCACCATTCGGAATCATGAAAATGCTGCTTTCTACGCCGCCGTCCAGCGGAATAGTAGCACCAGTAATATCTACCCGCGAGCCAGCCTGAGCCAAGGTGGCTTCGCCCCCCAAAGCATTGGAATTAGTGATAAACTGCCGCAACGAGCCTTGGCCCGCGTTGTTGGTATTGGTTATCACATCAAAGTTGTAGCCGAAATCGGTACTTACGGTAGCGCTGGCTGCCAGCGTAATGGTCGCTTGGCTTTGCGCAATGGTAGCAGAGGTATTCAAACTGGCCAAGGTGGTACCTGTTGTGCCATTGCCAGCATCTACTTTTGCTGGTGCTTCTCCACCTACACGCGTAGTGGTACCATTATAGGTTTGAACTGGTAGCAGACCCGCTACGTAGCCCGTGCGCGACGAGGTTACAGTGCTGTTTACTACGCGCACCGTGTAGTCACCAGCTGCTAGGCCACTGAACGCATACTGCCCGAAAGCATCAGTGGTAGTAGCCGTCACATAAGTACCAGCCGCGTTATAGATTTCAACCCGTGCGTTAGGCCGGGGTTCACCACCCGAGGTGGCCAGCGTACGGCCGGCCCCCCCACCGTAGTTTACGTCCTCAAACACATAGCCAATCAGGTTGGCAGGAGTAAGCGCTGATACCCCAATTTGCCATTTCTCCCCTATGTGCTGCGTGTCGTTGGTAGTTCCTGGCTGTGGGTGCCAAGCGTTACCGCCACCATCCCCGCGTAGATATACTCTGAACGAGAGGGTAGTAATACCACTCACAGGAGTAGTTACTAGCACCGAGCCACTGGCACCACCATTACCCGTGGCAGCGGTAATAGCGCCTGAGTTGTTCAGAATCTGAGTTGCGTTAACCGTAAGTTCATTGGAGCCGCTTAGCTTGGAAAGCGTAACGCCAGTGGTTAACAAATCCAACTCGGCACTGAAACCCAAAGCACCGTATGTGCCGCCAAAACCAGTGATTTGCACCACTGGATTCACGACGGGCCGATTGAACGTAATGTCTAAGTCCACATACCGATATCGTGCAGCGGTGGTAGCGTTATAGGTTAGTGCCTGAGCGCTGAGAAAGACGTCCACGCTACGGTTAGACGCAATATCTATTCCACCGGACACACCACCTGCCGACGTGTAGTTGGCATTTGTAGATCCACCGATATTACTCATTAGCGGAAACCGCTCATCAGCAATAGCAGCAACTCCGTTGGTATTGATATTGGCGCCGAAGGAGGCACCCGTCCCCGTACTTATCCGTCCTGTTGGAATTGCGGCAAACTGCTGATTGCTAAAAGCAAAGGTTGCCGTCGTGGTCGGAGTATAAGTGGTGAACGTGTTAGTCGTTGGGTTGCCTGCGTTGTTTTGGAACGTGATTACCTGAGCGGTAGTAGCCACAGGTCCGTTGCCCGTTGGGTTGTTGGCACCCGTAGCAAACTCCAGCGTAGGAGTCTGCGCCCACGCATCGGTTCGGCTTAGCGTCAACCACGCTAGCAGCATGGCTGAAAATCGTAAGGTTGTCCTCATAGGGAGAAAGAAATGGTGGAAATCAAAATAATCATGAATTAAAACAGGCAAAAAGACGCTATAGGCCGAGCTTGCTTTTCAAAAATACTGTGGCTATTAGGTAGCTACCTATCTATTTCGCTGAATAAACTCTCAGGCTCGGTGAATACTCATTTTTGAACGAGGCAGCCCTTTGCTTACAACTATATAGCGTCTTCCAATACAATAGCGCAAAGCTATATTAGGTATTACTAAATTATATTCCTGTTGGATTTACTTATAGGATAATATTTTTTGTTAACTCATATATGTTTGCCTATCAACAACTTACTACACTATCCCACAATGACATAAGTAACTATGCCGTTATTCCCAATTATATAAAATCCTTGGCGCAAATTGGTAAAAGTCAATTATATCTAATAATAGACAAACTAATACACAGTAGGCTTTATATAATTTTATTAATCCTATAAAAAGTTAAAGGCCCTTTGACATGATATCAAAGGGCCTTAGAGCAAGTGCTACTTATTTAGTGACAAAAGCAATACGCTGTTAAAAAGCAATATTGATTTAATATTATTTATGCGGATAATATTATCATCTATCTAATGCATGTACGTGGGGCTATGATTTTAAAGCATGAATCTAAGTATCATATAATCAGGCTATTAAAATCAATAGTAAACCTTTGCCCCTGCTCAACACTCAAGAGGCTAATCTTCAATTTGTTCAGCTGAATTAGCCCCACTTTTGAGCTTCTTCATAAACGCGCTGAATGCTGGCCGGAACTCTGTGAACAACGGATGCTCCCGGTTCTTAAGCAGTACTTCACT
Organism: Hymenobacter norwichensis DSM 15439; assembly: GCF_000420705.1. Taxonomy (GTDB): domain Bacteria; phylum Bacteroidota; class Bacteroidia; order Cytophagales; family Hymenobacteraceae; genus Hymenobacter; species Hymenobacter norwichensis. Next base: position 16,122 of record NZ_ATVL01000010.1, on the reverse strand, counting down.
GAATAGCTTCAGGCCGATAGCAAACTCTGAAGCTTGCCCCGGCGTGGCAAAAAGCTGACGCGCTTCCATGCGTTCAACAATCTGAAGAATGTCATCGTGGTTGTCGAAATCCAGCGTAAGAGGTGCGTGGATCGGTTGTTCGGGAGAGGCAGGCGCTAAGTGCTCTAAGCGAAGACGGTAGTGGTGGGCACGTTTGGCCATAGAGATGATGAGTTGAGAATGAAAATGAGTTACTCCCTTTGGCAAGCCTGATACGGTAGATACAGTGCTTGGCAGGAAAGATCTGTGGCAACTGTTGTCATCTCTAAAAAGCAGCAAAGCCGCAATTGGTTTAGGATTTACTGGAACCAAAGCTCCTTACATCCCAAACCAATTGCGGCTTCGCTGCTTTCCTATATATTGCTGCTCAGTGAATTAGCGAAATCACTTTGATCAGAGCAAGAGTTATTGCTTCACCAACCGCTGGGTGGTTTTCTGGCTACCGTTGAGCACTGTAACTATATAGTTGCCTTGCGGTAACTGGGCGGTAACCAGCGGATATATTTGGCCGGTAGTTACAGTAGCCGTCGATAGCACCCGACCGGTTAGGTCGGTTAAACGCACCTGCACGGTGCCAGTAGGTAGGCTGCGCAGATCCAGTGAGGTGTTGGCAGCGGTTGGGTTGGGGTAAACAGCAATAGCCGGGAGGGTGGTGGCGCTGCTGAAGCGAACTACTTGTACAGCACTCAGGCTGCTCGCCCCGTTGGTATCTACTTGTCGTAGACGGTAATACACTAGACTTGCAACGGTGGCTACTTGCTTGTCGATGAACTGGTAAGTGTGGCTTTGGGTGGTAGTACCTTGGCCGGCCACCGTACCAATTGCTTCAAAGCTGATACCGCTTAGGCTGCGTTCCACCACAAATTGGGCGTTATTTTTCTCGGAAGCCGTGGTCCAGCTCAACAACCCGTTGGTATTGTCAGCTACGGCGCTGAAGCGCGCCAACTCCACTGGCAGCGGCCGGTTCTGAAGCAAAGCGGTATTGCCCGAAAACTCTGAGGTATTGCCAACTACCAAGCTGTTTACAGTGTTGAGTGTGGTAGCGGTGGCCGTTAGGCGGGCGCCGCTGGCGGTAAGAGCGGCTTGCTGCGAGGCCGAAAGACTGGCAATAGAAACCGAGAATGTGAAGAGGGAAGTTGCTGTTTCGCTGCCTTGGTTTACGCCTGAAACCAGGCCGCTGTAGCCACCGGTCCGGGTGTCGCTGTCCTGCGCCGAGCCTTCAGTCCAGCTGGTCAGGTAAGTCTTGCCTTCCCCAAATCCATCGGCCTGCACGTCGGCCACAAACAGCTCTACCAACGAGCCGGCTGGCGCGTAGCCTGTAATAACTAGGTTGCCACCGTTGGTTACGGCCTGGCTGATAACCGGGAAGTTAAGCAAGCCATTAGCACCAGTATCGGCATCGGTATTATCGTTGCGGGTCAGGCCGTCGCCGGCTAGGCCCGTGGTGCCACTCGCCATCAGGTCGATGCCGTTGCCGGTGTTACCCGACATGCTGTTGCGGGTAATGCGGTTGCCGCTGGTGCCAGCTGCTGCTACTATGGCGTTGCTGGCGTTGCCGCTGAAGGTGTTCTGGCTGATCAAGTTGTTGTTGCCGCCGCCAATTACCAAGCCGGCATCTTCGGCGTTGGCGCCACCGCCGTTATTCCGGATAATGTTGCTGGAAATGGTGTTTTCGTTGTTGGCCTGGCCGCTTTCCAGTAGCACGCCAAAGCCGCTGTTGTTGGAGATGGTGTTGCCCAAAATCGTGTTGCGGGAAGCACCGGCCAGTACCAGTCCTTCGCCATTCACGGTGCCGGTGGCCACGCTGCCGTTCAGCACGTTGTTGGATACGGTTACGCCCGTGGCGCCGCTTTGCAGCCGTACGCCGGCCGTGGCATTGCCAGCCGTAGTCACCAAGTTCACAACTGAGCCCGAAGCGGCTGCCCCGCTGAACGTAACGCCGGCACCATCGGCTGTTACGGCGCTGGTGGTGGCCGTGCTGGTGCCGCGGGCGTTGTTGAGGCCCAGGTTTTCGAGGCGGGTAGTGCCGCCGGTTACGAGCAAGCCGGCCAGCGAGTTGAAGTTGATGACCACGTCGGCGCCAGTCGAGGTTTCGGCGGCGGCCGTTACATTGTCGCCGGTAATAGCGGTTTGGCGCGCACCGTCGATGGTGGTGTTGCTGTCAGTGATAGACAAAGCCGTGGCTGGGATGATGGTAAACACCTTGGTCAGCGTGTTGTAGCCGGTGGCGGCACCAATACGCAAGCCAGCAGGGGCATTCGTCAGGCGGCCGTCATTCAGCATGAAGATGGCTGCTTCCTGGCCGGCTATGGCGCCGGTGTACGCCTGGTTCAGGTTGCCGTTGGTGAGGTTGTTGGAGTTGGTAATAAACTGGCTCAACGAACCTTGGCCGCTACCATTGGCATTCACTACGGTATCGAAGTTGAAGCCGAAATCAACGCCTACCAGCGGACCGGAACCTGGGGTAGTAACGGTCGTCTGGGTTTGCACCGTGGTATTACCACTCTGAGATTCCACTGTAGTAAGCGTTTGGCTACCAGAGTTCTGGGCGGCATCAATTTGGCTGGGGTTCTCTCCTCCTACCCGGTTCACGTTACCGTTCAGAAACGTCTGTACGGGTAGCAAGCCAGCTACGCTGCCGGGGCGGTTGCTCATTACTGACGCGTTGACGACCCGCACGCGGTAGTTGGTGTTTGCCGATAGCGCAATACCATTCGCTCCGTTCACAAAGCTGTAGTTACCAGCTGCATCGGTAGTAGTAAAGCCCAAGTAAGCACCCGCTCCCGACGACGAATACAGTTCCACACGGGCCTGGAATACACCTTCGCCGTTGCTGGCGGCCTGCGAGCGGCCCGCGCCGCCACCGTAGTTCATGTCTTCAAATACGTTGCCCAGGATAGCGGTCTGGAAATACACAGGGCTTGGCGAAGCAACGTCGCCGTTTGGCGTGAGCGGCAAGGCAGCACTGTTCGTGGAAATGTCAATAGCCACTAGGTCGCCGGGCGGCAGAATCAGGCTACCATCGGTGGTTTGCAGGGCGTAGCCGGGGTTGGCCGCCGTACCCGCTGTGCTGGAAGCATAAGCTGTGTTGTTCTGGGCGGTGGTAGGTACTCCTCCGGTTGGGAAAACGACACGGGCTGTAAACGTAATTAGGGCGCTTTGACCGGCAGTCAGGGACTGAGTGCCGCTGAGCATATCGGCGTTGCCACCTTGGCCAGTGTAGCTGGCATTGGCTGCCAACGAGCCGCCAGTATTGGTTACTGTCAGCCCCGTAACGGTTAGGGAAGTAGAGGTAGGGAAAGTGGTATTGTTGGTGGCACCCCGCAGGAAGTCGCTCACCTGCACGTTGGTAGCGGTAACCGTACCTGTGTTCTGCACCCGAATGGCAAACGACACATCGTAGGTGGTGCCGCTTACTAAGTTTACGCCCGTTACTTCTTTCACCACATCAATACGCTGGCTGGGATTTACGCAGCTGGCACCGTCGGTTACACCAGCGTTGGGCACGTCGCCAATATCGGTAGCGGCACCCGTAGCAATGTTCACCGAGTAGAAGTCGCCTTCGTTGGAATATGCGAACATGTTCCCAACCAAGTCGAAGCTCACCGAGCCAAAGTTGGGGGCAGTAGTTGGAGCCGCTCCGATGCGGGTAACGCGGGCCCGACCGGGCGTGGTGGTGAAGTCGAACTTATATACCGAACCTGCGCTGTAGATGCCGTATAGTTGGTTGTCGGCGGGGTTGAATCCAATGTCGATGAAGCTGAAATCCTGGGTGCTGGCGGGGGCAACTACCGTGTTGGGGCTAGCCGTGGTGTAGAAGTCCATCGGCACCGTTACGGCGTTGAGCTTGGCCGCATCCGACGACTGATTCAGGTTCAGCCGGAACAGGTTGGTCTTGTTGCCGGCATTGGCTAGGTTCCGGGCCGTGGCGTAGTACTGCCCGTCCTTGTCGATAACCCCGGCTGCTAGCTGCGGGTACTGGGTGGGCACGGTACCGTTGATGGTAATGCGGCCAATATCCTGCACGCCCGTCTGGCCGATGCGGTAAAGGTGGATTTCGGGGTATGTGGCGCTGTTGTTTACCGGATACGTGAGGGCGTACAGGTAACCATCCAGTGAATTGTAAGCCAACGAGTTAATGACGAAGTCGGTAGTGGAAGATAACCCCAAGCCTGTGGCCAAATCCTGCACCAACGTAGTGGTATAGACGGTAGTGGTTGGGTCGGCGGCAGGCGCTACGTTGCGGTTAACCCGGAACAGCTGGGAGTGGAAGTTCGTGCCGATGGCTACCTGCCGGGTCTGATAGAAGGTACCGTCGCAGGAGAAGGCGGCACCAGGGACTTGGCCGAATGAGCGGCCAGCAATAGGCAGCAGAACCGCCAGCCAGAGTAAGGCACGTAATTGAAAACCCATGATTAAAATATTGATCGAAAAGTGTGCGCTAGGAAAAGCCACATTGGCCTAATAGTGCCACAAACCTAGCGTGCATCTGAGGGTAACGGACGAGCTTTTCGATCAACATAGTTCTATACGCGTCGAATAGTTCTATTTATGGGTCGATACTAGATTCAATATTGGAATTCATAATAGTGGCCTCAACAGACAAAAAAGGCATTTTTCGCGCTACGTAACTCAGTGTTCTTCTGGATTTATCCCATTTTGAGAAACAAAAAAGGCTCCACTTATACAGTGGAGCCTTTTGCTTGCGGAAACGTACTTTTAAGCACTTTAAGCTCAGATCTTACCGGCCGCTCCCACTTATAGTGTTTTTAACTTCATTGATAAATACTGCATTATCATTCAATGATTCCAAAGGCACATGCAAGCGGTATTTCCAGAAATGCTGTGGATTAGCAGGCACGTTTATTTGCTCGTCTTGCGGGTTGTTGCGCCGCAACTCCGGGCTAAGGGCCAGCAAATCTTGGAGCGGGAAAATGGCCCACATGGCCGGGGAGTGCAGGTGCTGCACCAGAATTTCGCGTATCACCCACGGCTCACAATAGTAAGGAGCCTGCTCGCCGTGGTGGCCTAGTATGGTTTCAAAGAACCGCTGCGTTATCTCGCGGTCCTCCTCCCACCAACCGCGCAAGGTGCTCATGTCGTGCGAGCCGGGGCTCACCACCGATAGGTACGGCGCGTCGTTGGGGTGACCGAACTCGGTGCGCGGGTTGGACGGCATGCGCTGGATGTTGAGGCCCAGGATGCCCAGCGCCTTCATCACACCCGGCACCGAATCAGGCACCATGCCTAAGTCTTCGCCGCAAATCAGCATGTTGGTGGCGTAGCGCACGGGTGGCAACTTCACGAGGCCCTGCTCTCGCCAGAAGCTTTCGTGGCGCTTGTAGAAGAAGTCAATGTAGATGTCGTCGTAGAGGCGGTGGCGCGAGGTTTCGTCCAGTTCGGCAAACGACGTGCTTTTGTTGAGGGTGATACGCGGGTGGTAGTGGTCGGGCCACAGGTCGTCGGGCACGAATAGCACCTCGTTGATAAGCTGATACAACCCGGTTTTCAGCCATTTGCAATGGTCGGCTAGGCTCGGCTCGGCGGCGCACTGCGCCTCCAGCACGGCTTCCACTTGCCGCTGGGTGCGCACATGCTCCTTCATGCGGATAGCGCCGTGGTTATCGGCCTCCATGAACTCATCGAACACTGCCTGGGCTTGGCCGTGGAAAATGCGCTCCACCATGTGCCATCGGATGTATGGCTCGCACAGGCGGCCGTGGTCGAACCAACCCAGGCGCTGCTTGATTTCGTGCTGATGCAGCGGCAGCGCCGGCGAGAAGTGCCCAAGTAAGCCCTCCACCGAGTGCCCCGGAATCTCCCAGATGCGGAAGAACCCCAGAATATGGTCGATGCGCAGGGCGTCGAAGTAGCGGGCCAGTTGGCCCATGCGCTGTTTCCACCAAGCGTAGCCGTCCTCGGCCATCCGCTCCCAGTTGTAGGTCGGGAAGCGCCAGTTTTGGCCGGTGGTCGAGAAATCGTCGGGCGGGGCGCCGGCCTGCTGATGCATGTGGTACAGTTCGGGCTGGGTCCAGGCATCCACGGAGTGCCGGTAGATACCAATAGGCAAGTCGCCTTTGAGCACCACGCCGTGCTGACGGGCGTAGGTTACCGCCTCGCGCAGCTGCTTGTCGAGGTGAAATTGGGTGAAGAAGTGCACACCAAACTCGTCGAAGTCGGCGGCCGTTTCCTGAGTGAGCTGCTCTACTAGCTCGGGGATGCGGTACTCTTCAGGCCACTGCTGGAAGTCGGCCGTACCGAACCGGTCACGGAGGGCCGAGAAGGCGGCGTAAGGAGCCAGCCACGCCTTTTGCTCTTCGTGGTACGCTTGGAACTCCGGGTCGGCGAGGAATGCCTTCTTCTCTTGCTGGTACAACTGCTTGATGAATTTCCACTTGGCGTTCATCATCGGCTCGTAGTCCACGAAGTCCAGGTCGTTCAGTTGCTCCCGCAGCGTTTCCAACTCCTGCTGAGCTGCCTTATCCTGAAGCGGGGCAACGGCCTCTAGGTTGAGGTACTGCGGGTGCAGCGCAAACACCGAAATGGCGGCATACGGGTACGAATCAACCCAAGTGTGGGTGGCTACGGTGTCGTTGATGGGTAGGATTTGCACCAGCTTCAGGCCAGTGCTTACCGCCCAATCTACTAGCAGCTTCAGGTCGGGGAATTCGCCTACGCCCAATCCGCGGTGGCTCCGCAACGCAAATACCGGCAGCGCTACGCCCGCGCCGCGCCAGTTGTTAGGGTAGCGGAACTTGTCGTCGGAGCGCACGCGCAGGGTTTTGGGGTCCTGCGCTGGAGGTAGCACCCGGTCGGCACCAGTTTCCAACAGCACGATTTTACGCTCCTGCGGATCCCATACGCCATACTTATATACGAGGGCGCGGTCGGGCTGCTCCAAGGCTACCTCGGCCGTCCAGGTGGACGCACCGGCATCGGCAAGCACTAAGGCTTTACGGCCATCCCAGGCGCCTAAAGCGGCATCCGACCCTAGCACGCACAGTTGCTGGCCGGGCTCTACGCGGGCCGCCAGCAGTTGAAACCGCACCACCGAATCGGCTATGCGGGCAGTGGGGGCGGGCTTGCCGGGCCGGGCGGGGCGGCGAAACAGGGCTTCGGTGAAGGCAGCCGTAAACAGTTCATTTTCAGGCTCGGCGGGGGCGCGCCAATAATCTTCCAGCACCAAGCGTTGAAATTGGCGAGCGTCGTAGGCTACCTTGCGGTTGGGGCCCCACTCCCACTGCGTCGAGTTGGCCGGGTCGTCAAGCAGGAGGTACTTATAGTCGATGGTACCCGGCTGGTCGTCGGGCACGCTGATTTCCTGGCTCCAAACGCCGGTATCTTGGTTGTAATCGAGTGGCAGGGCATGGTCGAGGCTCCAAGCACCCAAACTGGGTTCGGAACCACTAACCAACAGCCGCTGGCCCCAGGTGGTGCGGAAGGGCAAGGAAAAGCGCAGTATCATGGGACAGGATAGGGAAGATGAATTGATGACGAAAGATAGGGAGTACGGCTAATTAGCCGTACCCGGACATCGGCCGGTAGAGCTGCCACTACAGTTCAGCTTGCTTGAGCTACTACCACTTACCGGTCCTATCCAATCGGCCCCTAGTCCAACCCGTGGCCCGCTTTTCCCGTTTGGGTTGGATATAAAACCATAACTCTGCCTGATAATCAACACTGTGCCTACATACCTACGCCGTACTCTGTATGTTATTTTGGGGCTGGTTGGCTTCGTTCTATTGCTCGTAGTCGGGCTGGTAGTGGCGTTGCAATTCCCTTCTACGCAAGATTACGTGGCCCAGAAAGCGGCCGATTACTTGCAGGATAAAATCGGTACCGAAGTCCGGATTGGTAAGTTCCGCACCGATTTCAAGCATGCCCTCAACCTCGATGGCGTATATATCGAAGACCAGAAAGGCGATACGCTGTTGTCGGTAGGGCACTTAGGCGTTGATATCGACATCTGGGCGCTAACCAAGTCGGAAGTCAACCTAAAGACGCTGGAGCTGAATGACGGCCGGCTGGCTATCAGCCGCACCGAGCCCGACAGCATCAACAACTACGATTTCATCGTCAATGCCTTCACGGCCGGCGACACCACGACCACCACGCCCGCCGATACCACTGGGGCCGGTTTCAAGTACGACATCGGCGACCTGCGCCTCACTAATATCCATCTCACCTACAACGACCAGGTGGAAGGCCTCGACCTCCGCACTAAAGTAGGCGAGCTGGCCGTGACGATGGACGCCGTGGACGTGGACCAGTCTATCTATAAGGTAGACCAGGCCGCCTTGCGCAACACCAGCATCAGCATGGTGCAAAGCAAAACCGCCCCGCCCGACACCGCCGTTTCCGAGCCGCTCGACCTCACTTTTGGGCTCAATAAAGCGGTGCTCGATAACGTGAGCCTCACCTATAGGAATAGCCCCTCGGCGCAGTTCATCAGTACCCGCGTGGGCGAGGCCAACATCACCGCCGACAACATCGACCTGATTAATTCGCGGATTGATTTGAACACGTTGCAGCTCCGCAACACTAGCATTGCCTACGCCCAAAACGAAAACGTACCCACCGAGAAGCGCCTCGTGAACCCCGCCGAAGCGGTGCGCGACCTGAACGATGCCGTGGAAAAAGCCACCGGCGAGGAAGCCAGCTGGGTGGTGACACTGAAACGCTCCGACATCAGCGGCGTGGACGTGGCCTTCGACAACTTCGACGAGCCCAAGCAACGCACCCGCATTCCGGCCCTCGACTACAACCACCTCAAGTTCACGGACCTCGTTCTGAACCTGGAAAACCTGCGCTACTCCGAAAACAGCACCACCGGCCGCATCACGCAGCTGGCCGGCAAAGACCAGAGCGGCTTCCAGATTACCTCGGCCAAAGCCGACGTGGTATTCGACTCGGTGCAAACCCGGCTCACCAACCTGGATTTGATTACGCCGCATACCCGCATCCGCCAGACGCTGGGCATGCGCTACGCCAGCCTTGATGCGCTGTCGGACATGAAGCAGCTGCCGAACCTGGGCCTCGAAGGCGACTTCCGCAACGTGCGCATCGGCTTCCGCGACATTCTGTACCTAGCCCCCGATTTGGCTTCCACCCCACCCTTCACCACTGGCCCCAACCAATCGGTGCTGTTGAGTGGGCGCGTGAGCGGCCGGGTGGGCGACATGCGCATTCAGAACCTGGAGTTTGTGGGCTTCCGCAACACCATTGTGAAAGCCAGCGGCCGGATTCGGGGCTTACCCGAAACCGACCAGCGCCTCTACACCGACCTCAACATCCAGCAATTCACCACCACCGAAGCCGACATTCGGAGTCTGGTACCAAAGGGCACGATTCCCAACGAGTACCGGATTCCACCACGTATGACGGTGGCGGGTACGTTCAAGGGCCGCCCCACGGCTATGCTGTTCGACACCGATTTGCGGGCCACCACCAGCTTCGGCAACGTGGCAGCCAAGGTGGATTTGGGTTCGGGTCCGAAAGGGCAAGAACCCATTAACGCCAGCTTCAACGTGCAAGGGTTTGACGTGGGCAAGGTGCTGCGCGACCCCACCATCGGGCGTATTACGGCTACCGGTCGCCTCAACGGCCGCGGCGGCCTCGACCCTAATTTGCTGCGCGGCCAGTTGGTAGCCAACGTTAAAAGCGCCACCTATAACGGTTACACCTACCGCGGCATTACGGCCAACGTGGGTATTGATAGGAACCGCTACGTTATCGACGCCCGCAGCCGCCAAGACCCCAACCTGAACCTGGATTTGCTGGCCACCGTGAACCTGCGCAACGCCAACAACCCCAGCTACGAAGTGCAGCGCCTCAACTTACGCGGCGCCAACCTCACGGCCCTCGGCTTCTACACCGGCGGCGACTTGCGCGTGCAGGGCGACCTAACCGCCAATCTCAGCGGCGCCGACGCCAATACTATCAACGGTACGTTCTCGGGCCGCAACATCGTCATCGTGCGCGACAATCAGGTGATTCCTCTGGACTCGGTGAGTGGGCGCATTGTGCAGCGGCCCGGCCGCACCGAGGTGGCCTTCAACTCCAACGTGGCCGACTTCAACCTGCAAGGCAACACGCCGCTCGGCGACTTGGCCACCGTGTTGCAAGAGCACATCGACCGGTATTTCGATTTGCCGGATGTGCGCTACCGGCCTTCGTCGGTGTACCGGCAATTCACGTTCGATGCCAACGTGAAGAACACCCAGCTGATTCAGAAGCTGGTGCCCGACCTCAAGCAGCTCACGCCGTTCAAGCTCACCGGGGCCTTTGATAGCCGCGCTGCCGACCTGCACCTCAACACCCGCATCAAGCGCATCGTGTACATGGGCTTTGCCATGGACTCGCTGAAGTTCCGCATCAACTCCGACCCGCAGAAACTGGATTACGCTTTGGGTTTGCGGGAAATCAGCCAGGATACTACGCTCCGCATCCCGAACCCCACCTTGGCGGGCAGTATCCAGAACAACCAGATTGGTACCCGCCTGCGCATTGCCGAGTCGGATAGCGCCGAGCGGCTGAACATGGCCGGCGTGCTGCGCGTACTCCGCGGCGGCGACGCCTACGCTTTCAGCTTCGACCCCAAGTTGATGCTGGATCGTGTGGAATGGACCGTGGCCCCCGGCAACGAGCTGCGTTACACCACCGCCACTGGCGCCATCTTCGCCCAGAACGTGGACTTCCGCCGCAACAACCGGTTCCTGACTTTACAGACGCTGACTGGCGCGCAATACCCCTTGCAGGTGAGTATGGGCAACCTGGAAATCAACGGCCTGGCTCGCGCCGCTGGCATGCAGGATTCGTTGGTAGCCGGTACGCTCAACGGTCGCGCTGTAGCGTTCAGCCTAGGCCAGCCTAAGCAGGCCTTCACCGCCGACGCCGCCCTGACCGGCTTCGTGTACAACAAGTCGGTACTCGGCGACATCAACCTGAAAGCCACCAACCCCGTCCCCGACCGATACAACGTAGATGTGCGCCTCACCAACCAGCAGGGCATGGACGTGCAAGCCGTAGGCTACTACTTGGCCACGCCACCGAGCCCCATTGAGTTTGCCGTCAACGTGAACCGGTTCGACTTGAAAATTGCCGAGCCTTTCTCAGCTGGTCAGCTGCGCGAAACCACGGGCGGCATCACCGGTAACCTCACCGTGAACGGCACCGTCAGTGCCCCCCGCATCAACGGCGCCCTCACTACCACTGCTGATGCTGGCTTCACGGCTACCCAACTGGGCGCGCCGTTCCGGATGCAAAGCCAGTCCATCAACTTCGACAACCAGGGCCTGCGCTTCGACAACTTCACTATTCTCGATTCCTTGAATAACAAGGCGGTGGTGGATGGCCGGGTGTTCACGAAGAATTACGTGGATGATTATCGCTTCAACCTGAACGCTACCACCGAAAACTTCGTCGCTATCCAAAGTACCCAGCGTGACAACCCCTTGTTCTATGGCAGGCTCATTGTCGATTCGGATACGCGCATTACCGGCAACCTTGCGCTGCCTGTGCTCAACACCCGCGCCGTAGTAGTCGATGGGTCGGCCCTTACCGTGGTTACTCCCAACGATGAGGCAGGCCTAGTAGAGACGGATGGCATTGTAGAATGGGTTGACAAAAGCGCACCTATTGATACCATGCTGGCCCGCCAGCTAGCCACTGATACCGTCAAAACCGCTGAGGGGTACAACGTCACGGCCCGCATCACGGTAACCGACAAGAGCCAATTCACAGTAATCATCGACCCGCTTTCCGGTGATAACCTAAAAGTGCGCGCCAACGGCACGCTCAACACGAGCATCGATGCGGCCGGCTCTATCACACTGGCCGGTCGGCTTGAGGTAGCAGAGGGTAGCTACTATATGTCGCTCTATGATTTGGCTTCCCGTGAATTTGCCATCGGGCCGGGCAGCTACCTTGTTTGGAGCGGAGACCCCTACAATGCGCAACTCAGTATAGCAGCCATTTACAACGTGAAGGCGCCGCCAGCCGAACTGCTGGCAGCCCAAGGCCCCACTGACAACGACCCTCGTCTTCGCAACGCCACTCCTTTCCAGGTGTATCTGAACGTTACAGGGGAGCTTCTCAAGCCAACGATTGGTTTCGATATCAAGCTCCCGGAGAACAGCAACGCATATGGCCGCGACGAAATTGAGGCTCGCTTAGCTCAGTTGCGGCAGCCAAGCGAATCCTCCGAACTTAACAAGCAGGTTTTCTCGCTGCTCGTGCTAAACCGCTTCCTAGCAAGTGACCCCTTCCAGAGCAGTAGCGGCAACATAGTAGCCGAACAGTTGCGAGGCAGTGCCAGCCAGGTGCTTACCCAGCAGTTGAATAACCTCACGGGTAGCTACCTCTCCAACCTGGGGGTTGAATTAGGTGTGAATTCCACCGCCGATTTCTCGAGCGGGTCAGAGAAAACCCGCACCGACCTGAACGTGGCTGTTCGTCGGCAGCTTTTCAACGACCGGGTAAGCGTGCGTTTGGGTACAGATGTTCCGCTAGGTGGCGGAGCTAACCAAGCCTCCCAAGGACAGCAGGGCATTAGCAGTTTCGCTGGTGATGTGAGCATCGAGTATAACGTACTGGCGAATGGCCGCATCCGCCTGCGTGCCTTTCGCAACAACGCCTACGCCGACATTGATGGCCAGTATATCCGCAATGGTGTTTCTCTGATTTTCCAGCGCGACTATCAGAACTTGGCAGACTTGTTCAAAGGGATTGACAAACAAGTGAAGGAGGAAGTAAAGGAAACACGTCGGCGCGACCGGCGCGAACGGAAAGCCAACCCCGACTCTTCCAACGTCATCACCACTGCCCCCCGCCGAGACTCCCTCCGGACTGCTCAACGCGCCACTACTTCCGGCCGCTAGTTTGGTCGGCGGCGCTTTCCATTGCGCCGCAGCCAGTAGCCTTTTCTTAGAAGCTTAACGAAACCTCTTGCATATGCTCCCTAGTGCTCCTCGTCCAGTCATGAATAGTCTGGCTTATTTTTCCGCTTCCAAACCAAGAAGCTGGAAAAGTGAGTTCAGGCGTTGGACGGCTCTGGTTGTTCTACTAACGGCGGTATCCTGCTCCGGCACCAAGTATATTCCTGAGGGTTCAAAGCTCTACACTGGCAGCACTGTAAAGGTGAAGTCAGCCAGTCCGATTCCCAATGAAGGCCTTATCACCACCGAACTAGAAGGTGTTATTGCTCCCAAGCCCAATAGTTCCATTCTTGGACAGCGACCCAAGCTGTACTTTTGGCATTTGGGAGAGGGCAAAACCAAAGGGCTTGGCAAATGGATAGCCGATAAATACGGCGAGAAGCCTGTTCTGCTTAGTGAGGTTGACACTCAGCGAGTGAAAGGATTGATGGTAAACCGGCTCAACAACAACGGCTATTTCAAGCCAGTTGTGCATGCTAAGGTTGAAACTAAAGAGCAAACCGCTTCCGTCGATTACACTGCTACGGTCGGCAAGCCCTACACTATAAAGGAAGTACAGTTTCCAAGTCGTGATACGCTCGTTGACCGGGCCATTCAGGCCACTAAAGGTGGCACTTTGCTGAAAGTAGGCGACCCCTACAATCTGCAAACCCTCGTCAACGAACGGGTCCGCATTGATGGCGTTCTTAAAAATCAAGGATACTATTACTTCTCTCCCGACAATATTCTCTTCCAGGTTGATAGCACGCTCGACAATCAAGTAAACATCTATCTGAAAGTAAAGAACACTGTACTGGACCGGGCCGTGCGCCCCTATGTTCTGAACCGGGTCTCGCTCAACACCGATTATTCGCTTTCCGATACAGCATCGGCTGGTCGCCCTCCAATTCTATACAAAGGCTACCGCTATTTCCCCGATGAAGAAGTATTCAAGGCAAAAGCTATTACCAATGCCACTTTTCTATACCCGGATAGCCTCTATCGGCGCCGCCGCTCCGACCAGACCCTGAGCCGCCTCATGAGCCTAGGGACGTTCAAGTACGTCGACATTCGGTTTCGGCCGGCCCGCAACGTACCCGACTCTGCTGGCTACGGTCACTTGAACGCCATTGTGCGCATGACCCAAGTGCCAAAAAAATCGTTGCGCGCTGAGGTACAGATGAACACTTCAAACATCTTCACCGGACCATCCCTGGTGTTACAGTATCGAAACCGGTCGGCACTGCGCGGTGCCGAGCAACTATTGATAAATGCCAGGGCTTCCGTAGAAACTGGCCAAGGAGCATTGTCTGGCGTCACCTCAACACAATATGGCATCGATGCTCAGTTGCTCGTTCCACGCCTAATTACGCCGCCGTTTGATATCCGCCTACGCAACTCCGACTTTCAGCCCCGTACTTTCTTTGAAGCCGGTTACAAGTACGTGTTGCGGACCAAGTACTTTCAACAAGACGTATTTAATCTAGGTTACGGGTATAGCTGGAAAACAAGGGTCACCAATGAGCAACGCTTACAGCCTATCGACTTGCAGTATGTTAGGCTAAGCAAACAAGAGCAGGTCTTCACGGATCTATTGGCGGAGAGGCCCTTTCTGGCAAACAGCTTCCGGCAACAGTTCATCTTAGGCAGCAGCTACCAGTACACATATAATCAACAATCACTAGAGCAACGCCGCAACCAGTTCTATTTCAGTGGGGGACTTGACCTATCTGGGAACCTAGCCCATCTAATCCAGAGCCTGACAGGTTCATCAAAAACCGAAAACGGCGCTTATGCATTGTTTGGGCAAGAGTACTCGCAGTACACCAAAGTTGATTTAGAACTACGCAACTACTACCGGATTTCAGCCAACCCAACCAGCGGCAATAAAATTGCGACTCGCTTGCTTGTTGGAGTAGGCTTGCCATATCAAAACTCCAATGTTCTACCTTATCTCAAACAGTACGGCATTGGTGGACCTAATAGTGTGCGTGCCTTCAACGCCCGTGGTATAGGCCCAGGAACTTACCGCACCACTCAAGCGCAGCGAGCCTCTAACAGCGGCTTCTATGACCAGGTTGGCGATATTCGCTTAGAAGCCAACGTAGAGTATCGTCAGGACCTCTTTCCGTATGTAAAAGGTGCCTTATTCATGGATGCTGGTAACATCTGGCTAGTAAATGCTGACCCTAGCCGTGCTACCTATGACTCCAACGGTAATCCTGATGGTCAGAATGGCCAGTTTCAATTCAACACCTTTCTAAAGCAAATGGCAGTAGGTGCCGGTGCCGGCTTGCGTATAGATGTACAGTTCTTTGTCATTCGCTTAGACGCTGCATACCCGCTAGTTTATCCCTATGATAACACAGTTGTTACTACACCAACCAACGATATAATTCCTGCGAATAACACAGGCTACAAAGCCATCAAGTTGAATATTGCCATTGGGTACCCTTTCTAAAAGTTATACAAGAGAAGGGTAGTACTGCTTGTCATAGGAAACACTTCATACAAAACACTTAGTAGAGGTTCGCAAATAAGAATCCTTCATATTTGCATTTCCAATAACAGAATATACTTAAAATAGAAAAGCCGAAGATCCAGCTAAATAGCTGGATCTTCGGCTTTTCTATTTAATGCTAATAGAACATAATAAAGAGGAAAAGTTTCATGTTCTAATAAGTAAAAAATATTCTTATATAGACATAATGCAGTAAAGCAGCAGCTAAATGGATCTTCTTAGGCGAAGGAATATCCTTGATTGTGAGAATAAGTCACAGTTAATAAGATATACATTCATTCATATTCCCTTTTCACTAGATGTATACAGCGCCTATAGTTCCGGGTAAGCTATAAAACAACACCGCCCCTCAACGGCGCGGGGCCGGAGGGGCGGTGTGGGGTACAGTAAGGTTGGCGGCGACCGACTCTCCCACCGATGAAGGCAGTACCATAGGCGCTCCGGGGCTTAACGACTCTGTTCGGAATGGGAAGAGGTGAACACCCGGGCTAAAGCCACCATTACTGGTGTCGCAGTTCGTGTTCCGAAACTGCGTCATGTTGTTGACACAAGGCCAAGAAAGAAAACCAGCGGTACAGCGTGCGTTGTTGGTAGAAGCGTTCGGGTCATTAGTACGGGTCAGCTGTGCGATTTCGCGCTCTACACTTC
>NZ_ATVL01000009.1 GCF_000420705.1 Hymenobacter norwichensis DSM 15439 | reverse complement strand
AATCCTGTTCGCTCCCCACGCTTTCGTGCCTCAGTGTCAGTACCAGCCTAGTCAGCTGCCTACGCAATCGGGGTTCTGGATGCTATCTATGCATTTCACCGCTACAGCTTCCATTCCGCCAACCTCGTCTGGACTCAAGCTCGCCAGTATCCAGGGCAGTTCCACAGTTGAGCTGTGGGCTTTCACCCCGGACTTAACAAGCCACCTACGCACCCTTTAAACCCAATAAATCCGGACAACGCTTGCACCCTCCGTATTACCGCGGCTGCTGGCACGGAGTTAGCCGGTGCTTATTCCTCAGGTACCGTCAGTGTACCTCGCAAGGTCTTTTTCTTCCCTGAGAAAAGCCGTTTACAACCCAGAAGGCCTTCATCCGGCACGCGGCATGGCTGGGTCAGGCTCTCGCCCATTGCCCAATATTCCCTACTGCTGCCTCCCGTAGGAGTCTGGCCCGTATCTCAGTGCCAGTGTGGGGGATCACCCTCTCAGGTCCCCTAAGCATCGTCGCCATGGTGGGCCGTTACCCCGCCATCTAGCTAATGCTACGCAACCCCATCTACAACCAATAAATCTTTACCAATTACCTGATGCCAGGCTGCTGGTTTATGCGGTATTAATCCGCCTTTCGGCGGGCTATCCCCCAGTTGTAGGTAGGTTGGTTACGCGTTACGCACCCGTGCGCCACTAGTGTATTGCTACATCCGTTCGACTTGCATGTATTAGGCCTGCCGCTAGCGTTCATCCTGAGCCAGGATCAAACTCTCCATTGTATAAAAATCCTAATCCCTGCCGAAGCAGAGACGATGTCGAGTGCTGATCCGACTCGTTGTTGCAAGAACTTGGTTCTTACGTGTTACGCGTCTCTCACTCGGGGCCGAAGCGCTAAAGTGAGCTTACCAATTTGTCATTTCCAGTCATTCAAAGAACGTGTGCCCCTCCCGTTGGAAGAACCGTGTGGCTGCTCATTCTGGCGGCCTTTTTTAGTTTCTACCCGAGCGTCGTTTCGTTCGGGGTTGCAAAGGTAAGAAACCTTTTTCAACTCGCAAGATAAAGTTGAAATTTATTTTTCGGCTCTCTATCGTTTCGGGCGCTTGGCTCGCCTCCGATTGAAGCGGGCTGCAAAGGTAGAGAAGTTTTCCAGTTGTACTAATGTAGATCTAATCTTTTTCCATTAAATGATTGCAGCATATCATATAAAGGTGACTTTCGCTAAAGGCTGTCATCTAAAGACCGAATGCAAACCGCTTAAAGGCACAATTCTTGGTAATTCAGCGAGTTGATTAACAAACAGGCATGCACGCGCGGCTTCATTCAGAAAGCTTTATCAATCTTTACTTCCGAAATTTGCCAGGATAGTATCCTTAAAAGCCAACGCGTAACCAACACTTAGTCCATTAGATAAAGCCATAGCTGTTTCTTTCAGCATTTACAGGTTGCAGTAGATAGCGCGTGAATTCACTCTAAATTACTTGGCTAGCGTAACCCCTCTCATTTTGCGCTTGGCTTATAAGTGGTATTGCTGAGTTTGCTAAGAGAAAGAGAATAAAAACAGAACTGCCCCAGTTCACATTGACTGGGGCAGTTTGCGATACATTACCATTGATCATTCCACCACTCCTCCGTTGCCACCTCCTCAAATTTAAACCATTGATGAAGCCAAGTCAGCAAGTATCTTAATAATAGGTATCTCATGAATAACATTGGTATGAAGTTGGGTCTTATTTCACCAAACATACTTTATTATTTGCATTTATTATATTTTATATGATTTTAAATATAAATAATGTTCGCATTGTAATCATTCATAGCACCCACGCCACTTCTATGCCCGATTTAAAACAGAACGGGCGCCTAGCAAGATACCAGACGCCCGTTCGGGTTGCTATTACCAGCGAATTTTAACTACGGATGATTCGCAATTGCTTTTTCAACGCTTCAATGCGGCCTTGAGCTTCGTCAATTCTGCCTTGGTATTCCTCGCGGAGTTGGGCCGCGTTTTTAGAGCGAGCAAAGAATTCCAAATTAGTTTTAAGGGTTGAAATGTCGTTTTCCAACTCATTGATTTCGCGACGTAGCGCCTGTTCTTTCTTGTAGAGCTGCTGCTGCGAGTCGGGGCTGGCTTTAAGACGCTCTACCTGCAAGTTGAAGAGTAGCTCTGCGCGCTCCTGATACGAGAGGCCAGGCACAGTGTCGAGGTACTTGCCCATTAGGCCCTGGAACCGCTCATCGGCGCGCTCATTAGCGCCACGTCCTTCCGTAGTGCTAGCGACCTGCCACTCTTGCACGTGCTGCCGAAATCCTTCCAAGCTGCCTGGGTTATCGGGCGAAAGCTCCGCAATAGAAGCAGCCAACTCGTCGAGGCGAGTGGTTTGGGCTTGGCTAGCTTGCTGCACCTTTTCCTGACGCTGCTTCACCTCTTGGTTTTTACGGTCGAAGAAGGAGTCGCAGGCAGTGCGGAACCGATTCCAGATTTTATCGGACTGCTTTTCCGGTACCCGGCCAATTGTTTTCCAGTCTTTTTGCAGGCGAATTACCACTTCCCGGCCCTGCTCCCAATCAGGGTTAACCAAGGCGGCTTCGGCCTGTTCAATCAGTTCCATCTTGCGCTTGAGGTTGCCGTTCTTTTCTTCATCGAGTGCCTTAAAGAACTGGTTTTTGTGCTGAAAAAAGCCCTTGTAAGCTCCCCAGAACTGCTTGTTCATGGCGTCGGCTTTGTCACGGGGCACAAGGCCGGCGGCATCCCACTCTTCTTTTAGCTTTTGTAGCTCGTCGGTTTTGGCGCGCCACTCGTTTACGCGCTCTGTATGAAAGTCGCCGAAGGACACCAACTGTTCCAACAGCGTCGTTTTGCGGGTCAGGTTGGCGTTTTCTTGGGTGGAGCGCACATCTAGGAACTCCTTTTTACGGTTATGCACCTGCTCAGAGGCCTGTAAGAAGCGCTGCCACAAGGCTTCGCGCTGCTCGTTCGGTACGGGACCAATATGCTTCCACTCTTCGTGCAGTTGGCGCAGATCGTTGAGGGCTTTGTTGATGCTCGATTGCTGGGCCAAGGCCTCCGCGCGCACAATCAGCGCCTCTTTGGCTTCTAGGTTACGCCGACGGTCCAGCTCCTTCATCTCAAAGAACAGGCCGCGGTTGTTGTAGAAGATATCAAGCAGCGCGTGGTAGCTGTTCCATAGTTCCTGGGTATCCTTCTGCGGCACAGGGCCAGTGGCTTTCCAGTCGTTTTGCAAAGCCTTGATGCGGGCCGAGCTATCCTTAGTTTCAGCCGACTCGACCAGCAGCCGCAGTTGGGACAACAGATGCTGCTTGTGCACCAGGTTGCGGGCGCGCTGCTCGTCCTCAGCTTTAGCATCGCGCACACGGCTGTCGCGGAAATCCTGCATCAGCTTAGTCAGTTCCTGATATCCTTCGGGGCCTGTATAAGTGAAGTCATCGGGGGCATTGCTGGCTTCGGTGAACTGCTGCCGAGCGGAGGCGCGGTCGGCTTTGCTAGCCGCTTCGTACTGGCGGTAGAGGTCTGTGATTTGCTTGCGGTTCTGGCGAGCATCAGGGCGGCGCAGCAGCTCCAACAGATGGGTTGTCTGGCCAGCCAAATCAAGCGTGGTGAAATCCACCCCTGGTATTTCGGGCACAAATTCTTCTTCCTCAGCGCTGTGTTCTACCTCCGGTGCCGTGTTTTCGGGCGTGGCTGGCGTCGGCGACGACGTGGTCAGGTGGGCAATGCCTTCGGGGAAGTCTTCGATTTCAGGAGCCGCATGCAACTCTTCCACAGGCAAGTCGGTATCGTGCGTGGCCTCAGGGGTGCCTTGCGCATCTATAGCCGCTGAACTGGCCGTGGTGGGCGTTTCGGGTGCTACTACTAGCGTTTCATCCTCAGCGGCAACAGCCAAAGGCGACGAAACCAGTGCTTCGGCAGCTGAGGCGGCCCCGGCTTCTACCACCATGGGCTGCTGCTCGGGGGCAGCGGCCAGCTCCTGGGCACTGGCTACGCCGGGGTTCTCCGTGCCGTAGTGATCTTCGGCGCGGGCCTGCGAGTCGGAAACGGACGGGTCGTGGGTGGGTACCTGGCTTTCAGCAGGACCGGGGGTAACGTCGGCCGCAACAGCATCAGCAGGGGCTTCGGCCGTACCGGCTCCGGCGGGCTGCTCGGCCGGGAGGTGGGTTTCCGTGGCGGGCTGCTCAATGATGTCGGGCGTAGCGGCATCCGCGGGATCCTGCTTGGAGCGGATTTCAGCCAAACGACGCTCTAAAATGCTCATCGGCGATTCCGAATCCTCGTTGTTAGAGCTGGTGGGGGTGTTGTCGTTTTCGGGTAGCATACAATTCAGCGAAAAAGGCCCAACCGCCCCAAGGAAGGGAACAACGGCGGGCGACGAGGAAGGTAAGGTATTAGTTCAGGCGCGGATCGACGGGGTAGTTGGACAGTGCCCGGAAGCGCCCGCCTTTTTCCCGTAGAATCGCCTGCCAGAAGGCATCATTGTCCAAAGTAAAGACTTTCCCAGCAGCATCCGGATGAACGA
This sequence comes from Hymenobacter norwichensis DSM 15439, assembly GCF_000420705.1. Taxonomy (GTDB): domain Bacteria; phylum Bacteroidota; class Bacteroidia; order Cytophagales; family Hymenobacteraceae; genus Hymenobacter; species Hymenobacter norwichensis. The sequence goes on along the minus strand of NZ_ATVL01000009.1, from coordinate 755,380 downwards.
TCCAAACATTCTCCCCGATTTCCTCGGCGAGTTGCCCGGCCGTCCAGCCGGAGTAGCCTGCGTAGAAGCGGACCGCCTCCGGCGCCAGCTCGCCTCTGAGCAATAAGCCCAGCAACACCTGAAAGTCGCCGCCCCAATACACGCCTTGGCCCAGGTCAATAGCCTCGGGCACATCGGGGCGCTGGTGCAGGTAATGCAGGGTATCGGGCTGCACGGGGCCACCAATGAGCAGGGGCATTTGGGCCACCGGTGAATCGTCGGGAACGGGCAGTTGCAGCACGTCGGACAGGTGTAGGTTGGAAGCTCGGTTGAGCACGAGGCCAAAGGAGCCGTCCTCTTCATCGTGCCGACAGAGCAACACCACGGAGCGTTCAAAGTTAGGGTCGCCAAGGAAAGGCTGCGAAATCAGCAAGCTGCTGGAACGAAGACGAGGCATGGGCTTTTACTTATTATATAATGTGCACTTAGCGCAGGCCGCAATATGGCAGACCAGCGCCTGAATTCTGGACAGCAGAATCTTGCTACATACGTTTAGTACGTCAGACGGGCTGCCGCAGGTTCCCTGCCTGCCAGCATTGTACTACCTTGCGGCCCAGTTCTTCTCTCGTTGTTTGTTCTTCCTTGCTCGTTATTCGCTGCCTTTTTGTTGTGGCAGTTGGTTGAGTGAAGGCGCACAAAGCAGTTGAAACGAACAACGCGCACCTAAAAACGAACAACGATTATGCTTGACCCGCATCTGGCCGACCTGCGCAAAACCTACGCCCAACGTACTCTTTCCGAAGCGGATGTGTTGCCCGGCGCCATTCCTCAGTTCCGGGTGTGGCTGGATGAGGCCCTGCAAGCGCAACTAGATGAACCCACCGCCATGACGGTTTCCACGGTGTCGGTGGAAGGGCAGCCATCAGCACGGGTCGTGTTGCTGAAGGGCTTGCCCGACGATGCCGGGTTTTTATTTTACACCAACTATGAGTCGCGCAAGGGCCAAGAGCTGGCTGCCCGGCCGCTGGCGGCTCTCACGTTTTTCTGGCCGGGGCTGGAACGGCAGGTGCGGGTGGAAGGACACATAGAAAAGGCACCCGAAGCATTATCAAACGAGTATTTCCAGAGCCGCCCGCGCGGCAGCCAAATCGGGGCCTGGGCCTCGCCCCAAAGCCAGGTAATTGAAAGCCGGGAGATATTGGAAGCCCGTGAGAAAGAACTGGAAGCTGACTTTGCCGACCAGAGCCCGCTGCCCCGCCCGGCTCATTGGGGCGGCTATATTCTGCGCCCGCACCGCGTGGAGTTTTGGCAGGGCCGCCCCAGCCGCCTCCACGACCGAATCGTGTACGAGCTGGCCGGCGACAACTGGCGCTTGAGCCGCTTGGCGCCATAAGTCAATTAAAAATGAAGAATTAAAAAGGGGCGTTTCTTTCCGAGAGAAGGTAGTGATACTCACTCCCACTTCGTTGTTAATTTTCAATTCCTTTCCCTTTGGCTGAAATTCAACCTTTGCGCGGCTGGCGCTACAATCCGGTGCTAAGTGAGCAGATTGATGAGTACGTTTCGCCGCTGTTCGATGTCGTGTCGCGGAAGCAGCGAGAGGCACTGTATCAGAATCCGCTCAACAGCATTCACCTCTCCGTGCCGCGCGGCGACGATGCGGCCGGCGAAGCCCTAGCGCTACTACAGGAGTGGCAAAAGACTGGGGTGCTACGCCAAGACGAGCTGCCGGGCATTTACGTGTACTACCAATATTTCCGGCTGCCGGGCAGCACCCGCGAGTTTTGCCGCAAGGGCTTCATGTGCCATATTCGGGCCTACGCCTGGGCTGACGAGGTGGTGCTGCGCCACGAAAACACACTGCCCGCCTCCGTCAACGACCGGGCCGAGCTACTAGCCCGCACCGAGTTCCAGACCAGCGCCACCCACGGCCTCTACCGCGACGACGATTTCCTGCTGGAACGGTGGATGGACGAGGCCATGCAGGATCCGCTCTACGAAACCACCGAAGACTACCAGGGCGCCCGCGACGTGCTGGCCGTTATCCAGGACACTGCCATCATCCGGCAGTTTCAGGCGGTGCTGGCGCGGCGGCAGGTGATACTAGCCGATGGGCACCACCGCTACGAAGGCTCCTTGGCTTATCGGCAGGCCCAGTTGGCAGCCAACCCGGCGTCTACGGGGCAGGAAGGCTGGAACTACCACCTGATGTACCTCACCAACTCGGCCGCCGACGACCTGCGGATACTGCCCACCCACCGGCTGCTGCTGGAACTGCCCAGCGGACTTACAGATGCCGAATTACTAGCGCGGCTGGAACCGTATTTCACGGTGGTACTCAAAGAAGATGCCTACGACTTGCCCGAACTGATTGCTGGCAAGCCCTGGGCGTTTGGGCTGTATTTGCAGGGCGGGCAGGCCTACAAAATCCGGCTGCGGCCCGAAGTGCACGCGCAGCTCAACTGGGACACCACGCCCGAAGTGAAGGGACTGGATTTGACGGTGCTACACTTCTTCGTGCTGGAAAAAGCCCTAGGCTTGGTGGGTTTGAATGCGCAACGGCAATGGCCGGGCGTGGCCTACGTGCGGAGCTTTTCGGAATGCCTCACGCGGGTGGATACCGGCGAAGCCCGCGCCGCCTTCATTACCAACGAGGTGACTATGGCGGAAGTAGAGCAAGTCTGCCACTCTGGAGCCGTCATGCCGCCCAAATCCACCTTCTTCTATCCCAAAACCATTGGTGGCTTCCTGTTCAGCAGCATTCAAGCCGCGGAAACCACCCATCCGTTTTTAGTTGAATTGAGGTGATTGTTGAATTGCTGATTGTTAAGTACAGTATACCAATAGCTCAACAACCGGCTCTACTCTGTAGCAATTCAACCATCAATAATCCAGCTACCAACAATTGACAAGCAGCCCCATGCACCTCATCCTGGCATCTAACTCCCCACGGCGGCGGCAGCTACTCACCGACCTAGGCGTGCCATATACGGTACGCTTGCAGGAAGTAGACGAGTCGTTTCCGGCGCACCTGCGCCGAGCCGACGTAGCTGAGTACCTGGCTGCCCACAAAGCCAGCGCTTACCGGGCTGGGCTGGCTCCCGATGAAGTGGTACTCACGGCCGATACCATCGTGTGCCTAGACGATGACGTGCTCAATAAGCCCGCCAACACCGCCGAGGCCATTCAGATGCTTACCCGCCTGCAAGGCCGCGCCCACGATGTATTCACGGGCGTGTGTCTGATTACCGGTGACGGACGGCAGATAGTATTCTCCGACCAGACCACAGTCCACTTTCGGCCGTTATCTAGGTCAGAAATAGCACACTACGTACACACCTATCAACCCCTGGATAAGGCCGGAGCATACGGGGCGCAGGACTGGATTGGAATGGTTGCCGTGACGCGCCTGGAAGGCTCTTACTACACCGTGATGGGCCTGCCCGTGCACCGTGTCTGGGATGCGCTGGTGCAGTTGGGTTTCCCGCTGGCTGTTTAAGGCCGCCTTATGCCCACACCTGCTCCGCCTGTCATTACCTGCCGGTTTTTCGTGGTGGCTGGCCTAGGCTGTCTGCTGCTATGTAGCGGGTTTCTGCTGCTAATTTTTGGGCCAACCCCGTACGCGCAGATACTGGCGTTAGGTCGCGACACGCATTATGAAGGCGGCTACCAATATTTGCCGCTGGCTGTTACTCCTGCCAGCTACCAGTTGTTGCGCTACAGCCTGGCAGTACTGGCGCTGGGCAGCTTCGGCGGACTGGTAGTGGGGGGCCGCGCCAGCCGAAGCGGGCAGACCACGGAGGCCCGCCTGCTTTGGCAGGAGTTGCGCGCCGCCGTGGCGGCGGTAGGCAGGACTGGGCGCGGGCTATCGGGCGCGGAGCGGCTGGTAGCAGGCAGCCTGCTGGCCCTAATTCTGACGGTGCGGGCCTGGTACCTGGCTCATTATGTGCTGGGTACCGACGAGGTAGCTTCCTACGACTACTTCGTGCGGCCGGGGCCACTAACGATTAGCTGCTTCTACCCTATTCCCAACAATCATCTGTTCTTCAACCTCGTCTGCTGGCCACTCACCTGGCTGACCGGCAATGCCCGGCTGGTGATGCGCCTGCCAACTTTTGCGGCGTCGGCAGCAAGCACAGTGTTTGGCTACTTGCTGCTACTGCGCTGGGGCGGTTTTCGAGTAGCCACGCTGGCCACAACTCTGTTCTGCCTACTGCCTCTGAGCTTGTACTACGCGGTGGCGGGCCGAGGCTACTTTCTGCAATTCGGGCTGTTGCTGCTGGCGTTTTTTGCGGTGCTAGCAGTGTTGCAGCGGCCCGCTTATCAGCGACTGGGCTGGCTAGGGTTTATGGCCGCCAGCGTACTGGGCTTTTACACTATTCCTACGTTTGCTTACCCGTTTGCTTCGTTGAGCCTGGGGTTGCTGCTGGGGCTGGGGTGGCAGCGGAGCTGGCCGGAGCTGGGGCACTTAGCGCTGGCGGTGAGCCTTGTAGGAGCGGCCACAGTGCTGCTGTACTGGCCGGTGGGCTGCGTATCGGGGTGGCGGCAGCTAGTGGGCAACCGGTACGTTGTGGCCCTGCCCGATGCGGTATTCTGGCCTCAGTACCCGCGGCAGTTGCGCATTCTGGCCGATACGCTGGCCGGCAACAATCGGGTGGGTTTGGTGGCAGGCACTGGCCTGTTGCTGGCGGGACCAGTTTGCTTCAGACTGCTGCCTGGCGCCAACCGCTCCCTAGCGGCCCTAGCCTGGCTGCTGCTGGCCTTGCCGCTGCCGCTAATAGCCGCCCAAAAAGTGCAAACCCCTGCCCGGACGCTGTTCTACACCACTTTTTTTGCCTGCACCCTCGGAAGTCTGCTGGCCACCGCCCTACTCACCTGGCTGCGAATGCCCAAGCGGAGGCAGCTAGTTTTGGGCCTAGCAGTAGTGGGGGCATACGGCGGCAACCAGCTGCGCCAGGAGCTAGCCTCGCACTACGACCAAGTGCGGGAGCAAAACCAGATGGAGGCTACCTACGCCTGGCTGGTTCAACAGGGTAAGGGCAACCCACGGGTACTGCTGGCTGCCCCCGACTACGAGCTGTTCTTCCGGCACTACGCACAACAGGAAAGCCGCCCCCTGCTGCTGCACATCACACCTGCCCCCAGGCAAACCTACGATTTCACTGTGCAGGGCTGGCGGGATGCGCCGCTGCCTGCCTGGGCGCTACCACCTTATTATGTGCCAGTGTACCGTAACCGGTTTGTAGTCATATATGCCCGACCACGGACCTGACTCTTTGAGCGAGGCTCATCATGACAAACAAAGTCCGGCAACTTCTTTCTAAAAGAAAGCCATCTTAGAAAAACTATTTTACATTTAATTAGTACAGAATATTATCAGTATATTCACACTGACACCTCATTCTGTACTTCCCTATGCAAGTCGCTCCCTTCAACCAGCAGGAATCATCCGCTTTACTGGTCAACTTTCAGCAGCAGAACTACCACCAGTTTTCCTACGGCATTATCCGCAAAGTTCTGGAAGCCAAACATTATCACTCCAACGAATCCCTCGTAGTGAATGCGCTGATGGAGGTAATGGGCAACGTGCTCGACCAATTCAAAGTAGCTGATGCCGACCCAGAGTTTGTGCAGCAGCTTTCAGCGGGTCTGTACAATCTTCTGCTACAAGTGGAGTGTGTTGAAGCCAACTGATTGTCGTAGCAGGTAGCAGAACATCAACCTACCGACTACTAACTTATCGTAACGGTCCAGCCTGCGGCTGACTCTAGTGTCCTCCGCGGGCCAGTAGGGCAATGCCGCCCACTACGAGCAGTAAGCCCAGGGCCTGCGGCCAGGCAAGGGTTTCGCGCAGTACCAGTACGCCCAACACAGCTGTCAGTAGTACAGAGCCGCCTACGATAAGCGGCGTACCCACCGAAGCCGGAGCGCCTTTGCTGTACACGGCAAACGTCAGGATTTCCGCCACCCCGATACTAACCCCGGCCAAAGCCGCTAAGGTGATGCCCCGACCAGTGAACAGTGTAGGCGGCAGGCCCCCGCGCAAGTACAGTAGCAGTAATAGCCCCGCTCCTATCATGGCCGCTACTACCTGTAATACAACCGCTCCCACCATCTCATGAATCTGGCCAGCAGCAGCTTTTATCAGCAGGTTGTAGCAGGCCATGCCCAGCGCGGCGCAGGCTGCCAGCGCCAGCCAGTTCATGCTTCGTTGGGGTTAGCGTCATTGTCTTGGAGGCGGGCTAGCAAATCCTGCTGGAGCTGCTGCCAGCTACCGTACTCCTCACCTGCGGCTCGCGCTACCTGTAACTCCGACCGATCCAGCACAGCCTGCACGGCTTCTTCGGCCAGTTCCCGTAGGTCTTCGCCATCGGCATCAAGATGTACTACGGCTGGCAGCAGACCCGGTGGCAAATCGGCGGCGGGTTTGCCGAGCACGGCGGCCACTATTTCGGCGGCGGCCAAGGCTATGTGCGCATCATCTAGGACTACGGTGCCTTCTTCTTCGGCGGCGGTGGCCAGCGCCTCATACAGCATCGCCTCATTCGGGTTTTCCAGAAATTCCTCGGCGAAGTCGGCCGCCGCGTCGTTGTCGAAAGTGTAGTGGCTCCAGGTGCTCATCGGGCGTATGGGGTTGTTTTAGGCTGATATACGCCTTTAGAGGTCGGCAGGCTGAAAAAGTATGGTTCCGAGACCTAAAGCAGCTTTCCAAATGCGCCAAGGCATTGCGTGGAACTACTCCTTACCTGAACTTCTCTTTCAGCAATTCTATTTCGACAGCCGGCGCAATCTTCTCGTAGAGAATGTGATACGCCGCCGACGTGATGGGCATGGGCACCATGAGCTTTTTGTTCAGCTCATAGATGCTTTTGACAGCATAATACCCCTCGGCTATCATGTTCATTTCCAGCTGCGCCGACTTCACCGAGTAGCCCCGGCCCACCATGCTGCCAAAGGTACGGTTGCGCGAAAACTGCGAGTAGGCTGTTACCAGCAGGTCGCCGAGGTAGGCCGAGCCAGACAGGTCGCGGGGCTGGGGGTTGAGGGCGTGCACAAAACGGCGCATTTCCTGCACGGCGTTGCTAACCAATACTGCCTGAAAATTGTCGCCGTAGCCCAGGCCGTGCGCAATGCCCGCCGTGAGGGCAATGATGTTTTTCATGACGGCGAAGTATTCGATGCCATCCAAGTCCTGAGCGGGGTTGGCTTTCACGTAGCGGTTGCGCAAGAGCCGGCAGAAGTCCTCGGCCAGAATGGAGTCGGGCGAGCCGATGGTGAGGTAGCTTTGCTTTTCCAGCGCCACTTCCTCGGCGTGGCAGGGTCCGGCCACCACTCCTATCTGGGTGTGCGGAATCCGAAACCGTTCGGCCACGTAGTCAGTTACCAGCACATTTTTACTGGGAATCATGCCCTTGATGGCCGAAATGACCCGCTTGTTGCGTAGCGCGTCGCGGTCCAGCTTTTCCAGCACGCCCTGCACAAACGCGGCGGGTACGCCCAGCACCAGCCAGTCGGCTTCCTTCACCACCTCTTCCAGGTCGGTAGACGGGAATACGCGGGTCAGGTCGTGGGCTACCGACGAGAGGTAGCGCGGGTTGTGACGGGTGCTGCGCAAATGCTGCACGTCGTCTTTGGAGCGCAGCCACCAGCCCACGCGAGAACCGTTTTCCGACAAAATCTTGGTGAGAGCAGTGGCCCAGGAGCCGCCGCCGAGCATGGCTATTTTTTCCAATTCGGTGGGATGTAGGAGCTGAACAATCAGGTAAAAAAGAACCGTCATGCTACGTGCGCGCAGCATGACGGTTTTGTGGGTTTTGAGCTGGCTGGCCCGGCTACAGCTAGTTGCCTTCGTCGGGGCCTTCTTTCAGAGCTTCCTTATTGAGACTTTTGGCATCCTTCACGGTCACCAAAGTGCCGTCTTTCAGCGTTTTGGCCACCGCTCGGAACGGACCGCTCACCACTTGAGTACCAGCTTGCAGGCCACTCAGGATTTCAATGTTCTGGAAGTCGCTGATGCCAGTTTTCACAGGCGTCAGTACGGCTTTACCGTTCTGGATAATGAATACCACCTCCTGCACGTCCGCCGCTTTTGGGGTTGGGGCTGCTTCAGAAGCACCGCCGCCGCCACGGCCTACGCGTACCGTCGGTGTTTTGGCGGCGTCCTTATCAGCTGTCATGGCGCTGTCGGAGCGGGTGGTAACGGCGGCCAGCGGCACGCTTAGTACGCCGGTTTTACGGTTGGTGATGATGTCCACCGAGGCCGTCATGCCGGGGCGGAACGGCACCGTAGTGCGGCCATTTACGGTGCGCTGCAAATGCCGGTACGAGTCGGGCAGCAGCCGGATGCGCACCTCGAATTCAGTAACGGCTTCGGCGGTCAGGGCATCTTTGGCGGTGTTAGCAATGCTGGTTACCAAGCCCCGGAACTTCTCGTCTTTGCTGGCATACGAGTCCACTTCCACCACGGCCGAATCGCCGAGCTGCACGTTGATGATGTCGTTTTCATTCACGTTCACCCGTACTTCCATCGAGTTCAGGTTGGCAATGCGCATGATTTCGGTACCAGCCATCTGCGAAGTACCCAGCACCCGCTCCCCTTTCTCTACGTTCAGCTTACTCACCGTGCCGCTTACCGGCGCGTAGATGGTGGTTTTGTTGAGGTTTTTGCGAGCATCATCCAAGCTGGCCTGAGCGCTGGCTACGTTGCTTTGCGCGGCCCGAATACTCTGGCGGGCACTGTTCAGCTCTTCCTGCGAAGCTTCGTAGGCAGCTTTAGCAGCCTCATAGTCAGCCAGTGAAATCACCTTTTGCTTGTAAAGCGAGGCGTTGCGGCGATAGGTTAGCTCGGTTTGCTTGGCACTAGCTACCAACTGCTGCAAGCGGGCCTGGGTCTGGCCTACATTGGCTCGTTGCGTGTTCACCACGGCCGACTGCTGGTTTACCAACGCCTGATAGTTGTCGGGACGGATGCGCAGCAGCAACTGGCCCTTCTTCACCGAGTCGCCTTCCTGTACGTACAGCTCAGTAATCTCACCCGATACGTCGGGCGAAATCTTCACTTCCGTTTCGGGCTGCACCTTGCCCGAGGCACTTACCTGCTCCACAATGTTTGCGGTAGTAGCCTTGGCCGCCGTCACCTCCGTACCGGTTGGCTTGCCCCACCAGCCCTGTTTTTTTCCCACTACAAAGCCACCAATCAGCACTACGGCCAAGATTAGAAGAGTGTAGAGTAAGCGGTTATTTTTCATGTATTTCAATGAGTGAATGAGCAAATTAGGAATGAGTGAATGTGAGGTGCTGAATACTCGGAACGAATAAGTGAACAGCATCCGCTCATTCCCCATTCGTTCATTCACTCATTGGTAGCTAAAGCGCCAGAGGGCGGCCTTGGTAGAAGTCGAGCACTTTGCGCCGGAAAATAAACTGGTACTTGTTCTGAATCATCGTCGATTCGGCAGTAGCCAGGTTGTTTTTGGCAATGTTGAACTCGGTGCCGTTGAGCAGACCGTTGTTGAAGCGGATTTCGGCGTTGCGGTAGGCGGTAGTCAGGGCTTCCACCTGCCGCCGTGAAGCTCCAAACTGGCGCTGGGCGGCCAAGGCATCGGCGTAAGCCTGCTGAATGCTCTGGCGCAGCGTCAGCCGAACCTGCTCGGCATTTAGGCGGGCCTGCTGCACCCCAATCAGGGAGCGTTGCACGTTGGTGCGCACCTGCAAGCCGTTGAGAATCGGAATGTTCAGCGAGAATTGCAGCTGCCGGCCCAGGTTCTGGTCGATCTGATCCCAATAGTTTGGCGACAAAGTGGTGGTATTACGCTGGTACAGCAGTACGTTCAGCGGAATAATGGGCCCACCTCCCGGCTGCTCCACGAAAAATGTGGTTTTGCGCGCCGTAGAATCGTTGCCAACTGAGGTAACGGTGCGCGCCGACGAGTAACCCGTAAACACGCTGCCCCCAAACACCAGCCGCGGCAGGTAGGCCCCGCGGGCTACGTCTACGGTGGCCTCGGCACTGCGCACGCGCAGCTCGGCGGTTTTGATTTCGGGCAGCAGCGTCAGGGCGGTTTGGTAGGTGGTAGCGGGATCTTCGCTGAGCGGGGCCTGCTCGTCGGGGTCGGCCAGCTCGGGCACCTGAATCTGGAAGCCTCCCTGCGACGCCTCATCCAGGTTCATGAGTTGCATAAGTTGCAGGCGGGCAATATCACGCTGGTTTTGGGCCGTAATTACGCTCAGCTCGTCGGAGGCTAGTTGGGCCTGGCTGTCGAGCAGGTTACTTTCGGCCACCGAGCCGGCCTTGAGCAGCTTTTGGGTGCGCTCCACCTGCTGCTGGGTGCTGTTGAGCCGCGTTTGGTTGGACCGAATCAGTTCCTCGGCCAGCACCAGCTGCAAAAACTGCGACGCAATATTCAGCGAGAGGTCGTTGCGGGATTTTTGAATGTCGCCCAGGCTAGCCTGGTAATCCAGAGTGTTGCGCTTGATGGTGTTGCGCAGCTGGAACCCCTGAAACAGCGTAACCTGCGTGGAACCTGAAAAGTTGTTGGAGCGGGTGGTCTGGTTCTGGAACGCGAAGGTCAGCGGGTTTACGCCCTGGCCGTAGTTCCAGGTTTGGGTGCCGTTGAGGTTGGCCGTGGGCAGCAGCGCCGCCTTGCTTTGCCGCAGAATGGCGCCACCGTTTTCGGCCGTCAGCTGGTTTTGCCGCACGGTGAGGTTGTTTTCCAGCGCGTAATCAATGGCACGCTGGAGCGTCCAGGGACCGGTAGCTACTTGGCTGGCTGCCAGTGTGCCGGCAGGAGGCTGTGTGGGCGGCGTGGTTTGGGCGCTTACCGGGCCGGCGGCGCCAAGCAAAAGCGCCAGCGCCCCGGCTAGGGGCAAAGTGCGCGGTAGCAGCGTAGCAGTTGGGTTCATATGTTTAGCGCTTGATGCTTGTGCTTGGTACCTAGTGCCTGGGATAATCAGCTCACCAAGCACTAATCAATAGTAGGAATGTAGGTCACGCGGTGCACCCAGCTCAACTGACGCAGGTAGGCCAGTGTGATGTCCTTGATGCTGGAATCCATTTCAATAAACTGCCGGGCCACGTCGTTTTTACCTTTCCGCGACACGAGCATGGTGGCAATATTACAGTCGTCGTGGGCAATAACCGAGGCAATGAAGGCAATAGAGCCCTTGGCGTCGTCGGCATCGAGAATGAGCGTGTGCAGGCTACCGGAGAAGTCCGACGGAAAGCCGTCTACCTCCACTATGCGAATCACGCCACCGCCCCGGCTTTGGCCTAGCACTTCCACTGCCAGTCCGGTGCGCTCGTCGCGCAGTTGCAGCCGAATCGTGTTGGGGTGCATAGTAGAAGCGTTGCCCACGCCCTGAAACGTGTAGTGCAACCCAGCCTGTTGGGCGTGGTCGAATGCCTCGCGGATGCGCACGTCGTCGGTGGCCATGCCCAGTAAGCCCGCCACAATGGCGCGGTCGGAGCCGTGGCCCTCGTAGGTGCGGGCGAAGGAGTTGTAGAACGTGATGATGGCGTGGGTGGGGGTGCTGCCCAGAATCCGGATGGCTGCCCGCGCAATGCGTACCACGCCCGCCGTGTGCGAAGAGCTCGGCCCAATCATAACGGGGCCAATCATGTCGAAAATACTGCTTTTCTCAGCCATAAGACGGGGTAAAGGTATCAGATTCGACGGGGATACCAAGGGCCGTATCCGTAGTTGTATTCTAGTAAGAGAGGAAGCCGGACGCTAGTAGCCGTAAAGATGCCTCACGCCCGGCAGGGGTTGCCTGTGGCTGGCAGATTTGCCTGCTTTTTCGTTCTTTGTAACAGCATTTATGCTACCACCCCTCCATCACCCTTCATTTATGTCTACCCTTCAGGACGACTTTTCGCCCGCGGTGCTGGAACAGCTGCGCCGGCTACAGGAGAAGTATGCCGCTGATGGTCAGGATCTTTCTGCTTACCTGGAAGGTCTTTACTACGCCGACTACGTTAATTACTGGGACTACATCAACCTCGACACGCTGTTGAGCTTGCAACGGCCGCTCACCCAGATTCCCGACGAGCGGATTTTCATTATGTACCACCAGATTACCGAGCTGTATTTCAAGCTTTGCCTCTGCGAGTACGAACAACTAGGCGAATTGCAGCATCCCACGCTGCAGGAAGTGGTGCTGCGCGTGGGCCGTATCAACCGCTACTTCGAGAATCTGATTGATTCGTTTGATGTGATGGTAGACGGCATGGACAAGCAGCAGTTCTTGCAGTTCCGTATGGCCCTGATGCCGGCCTCGGGCTTTCAAAGCGTGCAGTACCGGATGATTGAAATTGCCAGCACCGCCCTCGACAATTTGCTCGACAAGGAAAAACGCCGCCTGTTAGGTGAAGCCGCCGCTCACGACGAGCTATTGGGCTGCATCTACTGGAAAGCCGGCGCTACCATCGAAGAAAGCGGCGCCAAAGCCTTAACGCTGATTCAATTTGAAGAAAAATACACCTTGCAGCTAGCCGCTCACGCCGCTCATTATCAGCAGCGCAACCTTTGGAGCGTGGTGCAGCGCCTGCCCCAGGAAGACCACCACCACCCCCGCTTGCTGCGCCAGCTCAAGCAGCTCGACGTGAACGTGAATGTAAATTGGCCGCTCATGCACTTTAAATCGGCGGTGCGCTACCTAGAGCGCGACCCTACCGCCATTGCGGCCACCGGCGGCACCAACTGGAAAAAATATCTGCCTCCCAAGTTTCAGCGCCGCATTTTCTACCCGCAGCTTTGGAGTGCTCAGGAACTGGAAGACTGGGGCAAAGGCTGGGTGGAAAGCGTGCTGGAAGAAGTACGTGCATAGACAGTATTGGCCTTCAATACTTCATGTCCTCACCCCCTTCTTCTGACTGCGCAGTCCCGTCGACTACGCAATACTTCCCCGCCTTAACTGGTATTCGGGCGGTAGCCGCTTTTATTGTTTTACTGTTTCACTTAAACCCATTAACATATGCGTATCAGCCCTATGTGCTGATCCGGTGGCTTAATTATTTTATTGAGCAGCTGCATGTTGGTGTTCCTATTTTCTTTGTCTTAAGCGGCTTTTTACTAGCTAACCGTTATATAACTAGTACTGAGCTAACAGCTAGTTGGCTAAAGTTATACTTATGGAAAAGGTTTATCAGAATATATCCCATCTATTTTATTTTGACTATCGCCACGTTTTTGCTAATACAATATACCCTCGAAGCTAATGCCGGCGCTTGGCACGCGCCAGGTTTCTCCTATAAGGATAAAATAGCTACTGTTTTTTTAAACGTGACTTTATTAAAAGCATTTTTCAAAACCTATCTAACAACGGGTATTTCTACTGCGTGGTCACTAACCGTAGAAGAGAACTTTTATTTTCTGACACCTTTTTTATTTGTAAGTCTACGGCGTAGCAGTAGATACTTACTACTATACCCCATTATGTTGGTAAGTACCGGAAGCCTACTCGTCTTCATAGCATCCTTGAGCCCACGCTATATTTATGGCTTTATGGACTCTATGAATTTTATGCTACGCTTCACATTTTTTGGCCGATGCGCAGAATTCATGAGCGGCATTGGCTTAGCACTTTATATTTCTAAAGTTGCTAGAAGATCGTCAGTATCAAGCACCTTCACTATGATTGGCGTCTTGGGAATAATTTTCTGCATAATATTGCTAGCAATAATAAAATTCAACCACGTTCCAACACAGGTATGGCCGACCTCAGGCTGGTCAATAATATGCCAAAATTTCATTCTTCCTCTTTTCGTATCTACTTTATTTTACGGGCTGATATGCGAGAAGAGTTTTATTCAAAGGGTATTAAGTACGCCACTATTCTCTATTCTCGGGAAAAGCTCATACGTTTTATACCTTATTCATATTGGTCCGATTGAAAACGCTTTTACCTATTATATTTCTGATAACGTCTTATTAAAATTAGTCACCTATTATTTAACCTCAATTTTGATTTTTACATGGATTGAGGAGCCAATCAGAATAAGATTATTACGCCATAAGCCTTTTTATTTCTCATTGAAATAAATTCATACTAATACAAACGAGTCGGCCGCTGCTCTTATCAGTGAGATAAGGAACAGCGGCCGACTCGTTTGCACTCAATCTTACGCTTACTTCACCGTGAAGGCGGCCTGCGTGTTGTCCCAGGCCAGGGTGACGGTCCCGGCTTTATCGGCGGCAATGGTGAACTGCTCGACGGGGGTGGCGGTTTTAGTAGGTTTCACTTTCACGCGCAGGGCATCCTGTTTTTCATCGTACTTGAAAGCGCCCCACTGCTTGGCGGTTTTGTTGAAGATGATGGTCCACTCCTGCTCGCCGGGAATAGTAAACAAAGCATACGTACCGGCAGGCAGTGTTTGGCCGTTGATTTTAAGGTCTTTTTTAGCCTCGAAGGTGGTCGCCTCATTGGCCCCGGTACGCCACACTTTGCCGTAGGGCTCCAGTTCGCCAAACGCCTTGCGCCCTTTCAACGAAGGGCGGCTGTATTCGATGGTGAAGTTGGAGCCGGTGACGGTAGCCGGGGGGCTAGGCCGCTTGGATTTGTCATCGGACATTTTGCCTTGCGCCAGCGCGCTGCCAGCTAACAGAACGCCCCAAACAAAGAGTAGCAGAAATTTCCAGGGGTTGTTACGCATAATGAAGTGAGGAAAAAGAGTTGGAAAACGTGAACAGTAGCAGCATACTACCGGGCATAGACGTAGGTTACCAGCCAAAGACGTATGCCTGCGCCGCAAGTTGGCAAATAGCCTGCCATACCATCCTATGAGGTCAAGCAAGTAGATAGGCATTAAGCCCTCGGACTGTATAGCCGGCACAATATACTTAACTCCGGCAGTCAACAAGCCAGCACTAGCAAAACCTAGGTGGCAGGCCGGCAATCTGTTAGATGAGCATGCTGCATTGTTCCCTGTTTCTACCGTCTTCCACACTCCACAGAAGCTCCTAATCTTTTAAGATTAACGAGGCCCCTGCTGCAAAAAGCTCAACACCGCTTTCAGTACCTCAGCTGGCTTTTCCTCATACATGTAGTGGCCACTATCTAGTATACCAACCACTTCCACGTTTTCCGCCACGTAAGGTAAGCTCATCTGGAGGTAGCTATATGACACGCAGCTTCCGAGGCCCAGCACCGGCATGGCTAGGCGGCCGTAGGTGCCGGCATCAACTATGTCCTGCTCGAAAGTTTGGTACCAGGCATTGGCAGCCCGGATACTGTCGGGCTCGTTGTACGCAGCAGCATATACTGCCCGGTCGAAGGCCGACATGCGGCTATCGTCCAGCATTACGTAGGCAAACAAGTAGTCTAGCAAGAGGTGAAACCGCCCGGCTAGTAGTTGCTCCGGCAACTCTTTCACTTGATTAAACGCCATCCACCAGGCATACGGGTACTGACCGTCCATCTTCTCCTTAAACGCTCCAGCAGCCGGCAGCAACGGCATCTGCCGCATTCCTTCGCTCGGGTGCGCGCCGTCAGCTATAATAAGCCGGTTGGTGGCCTGCGGATAGTTGAACGCAAAGCTGGCCGCTACCATCCCACCAATGTCGTGGCCCAGCAACGACGCCTTGGCAATACCTAGGTGGCGCAACAGCTCATAAATATCCTGCGCCATCGTCTTTTTGTCATAACCCGCGGCGGGCTTGTCGGAACTGCCCATACCACGGATATCCACCAGCAAAACGCGGTAGTGCTGGGCTAACTCGGCAGCAATAGGGTGGTAGGAATACCAGGTTTGCGGCCAGCCCGGCAGGCAAACCAGAGCGGGGCCACTGCCCCCTTCAACGTAGTGGAGCCGCACTCCATTAACGGTAGCATAATGGTTGGTGAAACCGGGCAGGTGCTTGACGAGTTCCTCGTCGGAGTAGGCCGCTGGAGTGGCGGAAGAAAAGGTGTTCATGTGCGCAGAAATGAGGGTGATGCCATTGCCGGAAGGCAGTGGCTTTAACTACCTCAAAGGTCTGCTGCTGCTTTGCGGCTGGACACTTGATTCTTGCGCTTTACTTGCCACTTCTTGCGCTTTTCAGGCGTTACCTACCCTCGTTGAAACGCCCTAGGGCTCTGGCCGACCACCCGCTTGAAAGCTGCCGCAAAATGAGTTGGTGAGGCAAAGCCCAACGCGTCGCCAATGGCGGCTACCGGTAGCGCACCAGCCCGCAGTAGCTCCCGTGCCCGCCGGATTTTCCAGTCCAGCACATATTGGTAAGGCGAGCGGCCGGTGGTTTGCTTGAAGCGGCGGGCAAAGTGAAACACGCTCAGATTGGCCAGCCCGGCCAGCACTTCCAGCGTGATAAGTTGGTCGGCGTGAGCTTCCAGATACTCATCCAGCCGGGTCAGCACCGCGGCCGGGAGCCCCGCTCCTACCTGGCCGGCCAAGCGACGCTCGAACGTGGCGTGGCACTCAATCAGGTGGTAGCAGAGCGTGGTTGCTAAGGACTCCGCATATAGCTGCCCGAGTGTATACGACTGACTAGCAGCGGCCAGCAAGTGCTGCCCAAGCTGGGCCAGCAGCCCATCCTCGCACCGAAACCGTTCGTGCAACGTGAAATAGCGCAAGTCTAGGTCGCGGCGGGCGCGGGTTTCCAGCATCGGCGCGTCCAGGTTTAGTTGAATGATTTCCACCGGACCATCCCAACCAAAAGAGCCATATTCGCCGGCCGGGTACACGCCTACATCCCCGCCCCGAAACTGGTCGGTTTCCACGCGGTGCCCAGTTTGGCGGCTGGTTATCACGGGCTCGGTGCCTTGGTGTACCAGCACCAAGTGCTGCTCATGGGCGTGCGCCGGCAGGCTCATGGCCTCCAGCTGGTAGCGTTCCACTCGAATGCCCGGCCAGGCCAGCGGCGCACTGCTGACCAAGGCTGGGCGTTCGTACATTTCGGAAGTATAGGTATAGCGAGTGGGAGCCGACATAAAAGCAAATAACAGGACAAATGCCGACACTGGCATCAGGTGAAAAGGTTGGATCAACTACCTTCTCCCAGCCTGCGCGCCTCGTCAACGGATGTCCTTCCGACGGGAAAACAGTGCCTTCCAGGGTACCACCCAGAATGGTTCGATTGCGCCGGCAATAAAGAAGGCTGGTGCCAGGCAGCGTTTCCACGTGCTGCCTGTTTGATACCGGCTCTTTCTACTGGCTAAGCCGTAAACCTCATGCTTCCTTCTACCTTTGCCGCCGTTGTTCTTTGCTTGATTTGAATTCAGACGACGCAAGGTTTCCGGATGATACCGGAATTAATAGGGAACCGGGTGCAATTCCTGGACAGACGCGCTACTGTAAGTAACACCTAGTTTTCACTTGAGTACAGACCCATTGGCCGGCGCTAGCTGACCGAGAAGGGCAGTGAAAATGTTACGAGTCAGGAGACCTGCCTTGCGCTGCATGGATAAGGCTGCCTTCGCGACTAAGGCCCTTGTTTGGTACTGAAAAGCGCGGGGCCCTATAAGGCTGTGCTGCCTACTGGCAAATGCCGGCTGGCTAGCTATGCGTTTTTCGTTCCAGCTCGGTGCCCAAGCAACAGACAACCCAATCAGGCCAGAGGCAGTGGAATCTTCATTTTCAATCCTTCCCGCTGATGTCTGAGTTACTCGACCAAAAAATTGCCCGCGCCGAAACACGCGTTTTCAAAGCCGTTTTCCCTAATACCACCAACCACTACGACACCCTGTTCGGGGGCACTACCCTGCACATGATGGACGAGGTAGCCTTTATTACGGCCACCCGGTTCAGCCGCCTCAAGATGGTCACGGTGTCGTCCGACAAAGTGGATTTCACTCACCCGATTCCCGGCGGCAGCCTCGTGGAGCTGATTGGCAGCGTGGTACGGGTGGGTAACACCAGCTTGCAAGTGCGCGTAGATTTATTTGTGGAGCAGATGTACTCCGAAGAGCGCCACAAAGCGGTTTCGGGGCTGTTCACCTTCGTAGCAATCGATCAGGACAAGCGCCCAATACGAATTTTACAAGAGCAAATCACGCCCGCGTAGTATTTCTTAACAGAGGACAACCAGCTCATTACCAGTTAATAAACTGGAAACCAACCGTAGCTCGCTGTGTCTAGCACTATATACTGAACCTTTTTTGCTTCTGTCCCGGTTTAGAGGGCCCAATAGCATTCCACTACACTGACTTTGTTTGTTTAACAATGGACCAGCAGTACCAACCTGATTTAAAGGCACGTTTGGAAAAATCATTTGAAGAAGCCGATGAGGCCCGCGAGCAGCTCACCGAATCGATGGCCAACGCCGTAGCTACCAACTGCGACTTGCTGCACCACGGCCTAGTGAGCGCCAAAGGCCTGGAAGTCACCACTGAAATGTACCGGCACATGCTGGGCAAGCTGCTGCGCAACAGCTCTGGCGAAGTACGGGCCCAAGTGCTCGACACTTTCAACCAATCCATGGAAAAATTCTGGCCTCGCAAAAAAGCGGACAGCGCCGAGTCTTCCTTCCGCAACGAATAGGCCACCCAGTCAACTGGTCCTCCCTGGCAGGCAGTTAGCCGCACCTCGTGTGTAGCGGCAGCTCTAGCTAGGGAGGACCGGCTTTTTGCAGCCGGCCTGCTTCGTACCTTTGCATTTCAATTTTCATTACCCCCTGGTTAAAAGGATAACCACCTTTCGCCTGCTGTATGTCTGACTTCAAGCAAGAAATCGAGGTGTTGCTGCCGCCGGCAGAAGCCTACGACGAATTTGCGCGCTACCGCGCACTGCTGGCCGCTGCGGGCCTAACCCCCGGCGAAGCCGATTTTGTGCACCTGCGCAAACGCTCCATTGACGCCCGTGGGCGGCAGCCGCTAGTGCGCCTACGCGCTGATATCTACCCAACGGCCCCTCCTGCTGACTTATTCGGCCCGTGGTTTCAGTACCCCGATGTCAGCCAAGCCCGGCGCTCGGTGCTGATTGTGGGTGCCGGCCCGGCGGGGCTGTTTGCGGCGTTAAGGGCCATTGAGCTGGGTATTCGGCCGGTGGTGCTGGAGCGGGGCAAGGATGTGCGCACCCGCCGCCGCGACTTGGCCGCCCTCAACAAGGAGCACCTCGTCAACCCCGATTCCAACTACTGCTTCGGGGAAGGCGGCGCGGGCACCTATTCCGATGGCAAGCTTTATACCCGCGCTACCAAGCGTGGCGACGTTGGCCGCATCCTGCGCCTGTTGGTGCAGCACGGCGCCACCCCCGATATTCTGGTGGACGCCCACCCCCACATCGGTACCAACAAGCTGCCGCTGGTGGTAGCCGCCCTGCGCGACAGTATCCGGCAGGCCGGCGGCGAGGTGCGCTTCGATACCCGCGTAACCGACTTGGTGCTGGAAAACCAGCGGCTGCGAGGCGTGGTTACGACTTCGGGCGAGGCACTGGAAGCCGATGCCGTTATTCTAGCCACCGGCCACTCTGCCCGCGACATCTACGAGTTACTGCACCGGCGCGGCGTGCTTATCGAGGCCAAGCCGTTTGCGCTGGGCGTGCGGGTCGAGCACCAGCAGCAGCTGATTGACCAGGCGCAATACCGGTTGCCGGAACGCGGACCGTTGCCGGCCGCGTCTTATTCGTTGGTACACCAAACGCAGTGGCAGGGCAAGCAGCGGGGCGTGTTTTCGTTCTGTATGTGCCCTGGCGGCTTTATTGTGCCGGCGGCCACCGCGCCCGGTGAGGTGGTAGTAAACGGCATGAGCCCCAGCCGCCGCGATTCGCGGTTTGCCAATTCCGGTATCGTTACGGCTATTGAGTTGGAAGATATGGACCTTCGCCAGCATGGTGCCCTAGCCGGCTTACGGCTTCAGGAGCAAATCGAGCAGCGCGCCTGCCGCTTGGCTGGCAACACCCAGCTAGCCCCGGCGCAGCGCCTCGGCGACTTTCTGAAAGGCAAGGTATCAGCAGAATTGCTGGAAACTAGCTACCAGCCCGGTTTGGTGCCCGTGTCCATGGACGACGTGCTGGGTGCGGGCTTGGCGGAACGACTACGGCAGGGCTTCCGCAACTTCGGGCAGAAAATACCGGGCTACGCCACCAACGCCGCCCAGATTGTGGGCGTGGAAAGCCGGACCTCCTCCCCCGTCCGCATCCCCCGCGACCGGGACACCCTGGAACACCCTGAGGTGCAGGGCCTGTTCCCGTGCGGCGAAGGTGCAGGCTACGCCGGCGGCATTGTGTCGGCGGCCATGGACGGTGAGCGGTGCGCCGAAGCGGTTCTGGCAGCCATTCGCGGTTAGCTGCGACGCCACGATTTGCGTAATAGGTTTATTAATTAGGTTGATTTCACCTCACCAAAAAGCTAACAGCCACCGGCTACTAGCTAACAGCTTATGAAAAAGACTCTCGTTCTCGGCGCCAGCGACAATCCGGCCCGCTACTCTTACCGGGCCGTGCATCAACTGAAAAACCACGGCCACGAAGTGGTACCCGTCGGCATCCGGAAAGGCCAGGTGGCAGGCCTCGACATTCACACCGACCGGCCCACGGCTGATGAGGTGGATACCGTAACGCTGTACGTGGGCCCACAAAACCAGCCCACCTGGTACGACTACATCCTGGATTTGAACCCTAAGCGCATCATCTTCAACCCCGGTACCGAAAACCCCGAATTGGAGCGCCTGGCGCACGAACGGGGCATCCGGACGGAAGAAGCTTGTACGCTGGTAATGCTCAGCGTTGGGCAGTACTAATAGCCGTTCTCTTGGCTCATTAAAAGGCCCTTCGGACTATCTGGCTCTGCTGAGTGTCGGACAGTCCGAAGGGCCTTTTTAATGAGCTTACACCTAATCATCGGCTGGCTTTTGCCAGAACCACAACCGTTACTAGCCTGGAATTACTTCTCCAACTAACGCTAGGCACTGGATGGCGGCCAATCCCCACTGCGCTACCGCATTCGTTGAGACGTCTGGAATTTCTTCCACCGGATTCAGTACCTGTGGGCCTTGCAGCTGGCGGGCAGGCTGATGGCTGGTGAAGCCGCCTGAGGCGTGGTAAAACTCATGCCAAGCGCGTTCTGCCAGCTTTCTATCTTTCTGCTGTGCCGCCGCATACGCCGTAAGTCGCGAGTGGCCCTGCCGAAGGTTGAGCTTGCCCAACGATTCACCGAGCCGAGCCGCCTGCTCTGTTTCTGAGGCGTTGTATAGCTCGCAGTACGCCAGCCATGCTTGCTTGAACGCTGGCATATCCACCAGGGCTACCAGTTCCGCGCAGACTTCGGGCAGTCCAAACACGGCGTTCAGGTGCTGGGCGTACGGCTTGGTATCGGTTGATAAACGGAAGTTGCCGGTTTCCACATCCAGCAGTGCACTGCCGGTGAAAAAGCCATGGGGCTGCGCCGCTAGGGTGCGCATGCTGTTGAGCAGCTTCTGTTTGATTTGCGAGCTGCCGGTTCGCTCCCACTCAGTGAGCCAAGCGGCCGCAATAGCGCCCCAGTCGGTGCCGAACGAGCAATACGCTTCGGTGGGTGTGGTCCCTGATTTGCGCGGGTCGTCTTGGGGGAGCTTGCGGCCGGGTTGGATGGCGAGCAGCGCCTTGGCCGCGGGCACCTGTTCGCGCAGCAAGTCCCCCACCCGCTCATCGGCCGTCAGATAATAATAAAAGCGGCGGTTGGCGGCGGTGCTGATACGTAGCTGCTTGGCACTGTCGCCCCAGTGCAGCACGTTGTGCCGGGAGCCTAGCGGTGCGAATTGCCCGAGGTGGTGCACATCTACCTCGCCGGTGTGGCGCGTCATGGCTTCTGCCATCCGGAATACGTCGGCGCGGCCGGTGCGCAGGAAGTAGTACCACAGCCACATATCGGTGGACAGCTCGGAGTTGTCCCAGGCAAAGCCACCGATGTCATACTTCCAGACGTGCCGGCTTTCGTCGTAGCTGTGCATCACGTCGCCGTAGTTCCAGAACCCGTACCAGGAACGCTGATCCACCTGCTTCTTGTAGAAGTCGAAGTACTTACCTAGTTGCTGTTCGATGGCGGCCTTGGCGGGCACGGCCGGGTCGGGCACGCTCCAGTTGCCTCCAAACACGGCTTGGGCTTGCAGATACGCGGGAGTGCAAGCCAACACGGGCGGTGCTTGCAGCACTTCAGCCAGGGCAGCCAGCTCGGGGGCTGATGGCGTAGCGGGCAGCGCCCACAGCATCAACTCACTGGTGCGCGCCACGCCTTTTGGGGTTCCAAAACCGGGTTCGTAGTCTTCGTAGGTGATATCGAGGCCTTCGCGCTGCTTGGCGAAGGTGTCCTGCCCTAAGCCATCGTGGTAGAAGCGCAAATCCATTGGAGGCGCGTCGGGGGCCCACAGCCACAGGGTAACGTCGGCCTGGGCGGTGGCGGCATTGCGGATGTCGAGCTGGGCAGGGTGGCTCTGCCAGAAGTTCCGGATGCCAAACGCAAGGCCGCCCGTGGGGCTCCCAGCGTAGGCCAGGCCCGCGGCGCGGCGGCCAGTGGCAGCGTTGAGCCAGGTAAACCCTGGGCGGGTGCGCTTGCGCACCGTGAACGAGTCGGCGGAGGGCTGCACCAGCGTATAGTCGCCGAAAGCGGGAATGTATTCCAGGTTACGGGCCACCGCCGCCGGAAATTCCTTGGTATCTGGGGTGGCTTTGCCGGCCACTTGCGCATCAGTAATGGCCGGGCCGGGGTCGCGCCGCAAGCCGGTCAGGCCTCGTACCGCCTCCGCAAAAACGCTTTTGTCTTCGCCTACAAACCGAATATGCCGGTCGTGCAAAGGCGCGTTCAGCGGCACCGTGCAGCGAATTCCCAGGCCTTTGATAAAGTCGCGGGATTCGTCGCCATCGTAGGTAATTGTGTGCATGATGCGCACGGCCTCACTACCCGCGTAGAAGTACAAGCGCAGCACGAAAGGCAACCACGCGCGCTGGCCCTGGCGGTGCTTGCCTTCCAGCTTCACCACAACCCGCACCGGCCCGGTTTGCTCCACGGTTAAGCCACTGATTTCGCCAGTGAATTCCTGAGTGTGCACCGCGCCGGCCTGTTCGGTGTCTACGCTGTCTTGGGTGAGCAGCACCAGTCGGCCGTTGGTTACCAGTGCCTGCCCGCCCTGGCTGATGCTCAGGAAGGCAGTACCCTGCTTGCTCACTTGACACTGGATTTTGCCGGTATCAATGGTTACAGCGGTGGCTGATTCCGTGATGTGGATGCCGCCAGACGTAGCGGCTTTGCCGGCCCGAAGTGACAAACCAGCCGAGCGCGCCGGCTCCAAGTAGGCCGCGTGGCCCGACCATTTGAGGGAGCCGTCGGGCCAGAACGCCAGCGGCCAGCTTTGCACCGCCAGTGCCTCGCCCTGCTGGTTGCGCAGGGTGAATCTGGTACTAGGCTTGTGTTTGCCTTTGGGCCAGGGCACGCCCCAGGTAACGCCCGCAGCCCGGCGTAGAGGGGCATCGGTTAGCCAGCGGAGCGGCACCTGGTTGGTTGCGTCGGCAGTTGAAGAGCCCTCAGCCAGGACTGCAGCCCAAGCCGGCACCAAAGAAAGTGAGGCCCCAGCAAACAGGGAACTTCGAACGAAGGCGCGGCGGGAAAGAAGAAATGGCGGCACTACGGGGAAGTAAAAAGTAAGTTAAGAAGAGGAGCCACAGAGCACTTATTCGGTGGTCGAACTGGCTATGACGCCTCTATTCCAGCTGGTACACGCGCAAGTCCGTTATTTCTTGGCGGGACTTGGTGGCGCGGAAACCGAAGTACCCTTCCGGCAACGGGGCCGGGTCTTGGTAGGTGAAAAAACAGCGGCCATCCACCCAAAAGCTGGTAGTACCGTTCTGCACCACGGTTTTGATTTTGTATTCGTGGTTGGGGGCCAACAGGTGCGCAACGTCGGTGTACTCTTGTAGAAGCGTGCGGGTGCCATTGCGCTGATATTTGCGAAAGCGCGTGGTGGTGTTGGTATTGCCGCCCATGCCCACATAATACATCGGAAGCTGGTCGTAGTCTTCGAACTTGCCGCTGCGTTTGGCGAGACTAGTGCCAGTAGGCTCACTGGCCATCCAGAACTGGTTCAAGTCTGAAAGCCGGTCGTTGGGTTGGTTTGCTACCAGCACCTTGCGGGTGTATTCAATTTGCAGGTTGCCGCGCAGTGGTTGTTTTAGCCAGACTGTCACGCCGCCTTGCGTATTCAGCACCAGCTTGCCTTGTTTGGCATACACGCTGGAATTGGGCAGCGGCTCTATTTCTACGCGCCACCGCAGCGTATCCAGCGTGTTGAACTGGTCAGCGAAGAGCAGCTTTTTGCGGCTTCTGGCAGGTACTGTCGCGCTGTCGGCGGCCGGCATAGGTTTAGGAGCGTGGTTGGCGGCAAGCGCAACGCAGCAAGCTGCTCCTACCAGAGCGTACCCCGCCACGCTAGGCCGCGTACCCGTAACACTTTTGTTGGCGCGCATAAACAAGGAAAAGCCTTTCATGGCCGGCAATATACTCCTGTAGCCCGCCCCGCCGATAAAACCCGTTCTACGCTCCCTGTGGTGGCTTTGCTTACCTAACTTCTGGCCGCACTTAAAACCGGGGTTGCATGCAGTACAATTTATTTTTCTTTTTCAGGCAACCCTTCCCCCCAAGCTACCATCTACCCCACCAAACGCGCTAGTATTGTTTGAACTTTAGGCCTACCCCGTGACTGATGCTGACCTCATAGCTGCTTGCTGCCAAGGCAGTAGCCGCGCCCAAAAGCTGCTCTACGAGCGGTTCGCGGGCATGATGCTGGGCGTGTGTCTGCGCTACCTGCGCCGCCGCGAAGATGCGGAAGAGGCCCTGCTCAGCGGCTTCGCCAAAACGTTTCGGGCCCTGACCCAGTACCGGCACGAGGGCAGCTTCGAGGGCTGGATTCGGCGGATTATGGTGAACGAGGCCCTAGGCATGCTCCGCCGCAAGGAGCCGCTGCACCTCGCCATCGACGACCTGACGTACGACGTACCAGCCACGGCCGCCGAAGCCGAAAGCCAGCTCAACGCCGCCGACATGCTGGCGCTGCTGGCCGACCTGCCCGCCGGCTACCGTACGGTATTCAACTTGTATGCCCTGGAAGGGTATACCCATCCTGAGATTGGCGAACTGCTGGGCATATCGGAAGGTACCAGCAAGTCGCAGCTCAGCAAGGCGCGGGCCATGCTCCAGCGCCGCCTGGTAGCCGCCAGCCAAACGGCCACTCCTTCCTCCAACGCTTCACCGAAAGAACTCTATGCAACCGGAAGATATTGATAAGCTGTTTCGGGACCGACTGGAGGGCCACGCGCCCACCCCGCCGGCCTACCTCTGGAACCAACTCGAAGAAGAGCTGCAACCCGCTAAAAAGCGTCCCGTGCTTTGGATGTGGGCCACTGCTGCCGCCGTAGCCCTGCTGTTGGTAAGTGGCATTCTGTGGCTGCAATTGGGGCATACTAGCGGCCCCGCTCCGCTGGCTACTACCACGCAACCCGCTGCCACTAACTCGCAAAAACAGGCCGTTGCTGACACAGAAAAAAAAGAAGAAATAGCCGCTACCACCCAGGCAACCCCACCCACCAGTTCCGCATCTAGCCCCACAGAAGCAGTTGCTGCCAAGGACCCAGCCGCACTACCTCACCGCTCGAAAAGCGTGCACGCCCCAGAGCAAAAACAGCTGGCCGCCACAAGCGGCCCGCGCAACCAGGAAAGCCGCCGGGCTTCCGCCGCCTTGAAACCACAGCCTACGCCTCCTGCCCCCGAGGTTCTGGCCGCTACCACCCCCACGACGCAACCGGAGCGTTCGGCCTTGGTAGCTACCCCGGAACCTGCTCCCCGGCCGCAGGTAGCCACTGTTGCCTTAGCCGCCGCTCCAACCGGCCCGATTGAGGTGGAAGTACGGCGCGGCACCGAAACGCCAACGGTAGCTACGGCCGCCAGCGAAAACCGCCGCAGCCTAGGGGGTATTCTGTTACGCCAAGCCCGCAATGTGGTAAAAGGCGACCGGGTAAGTCTGGCTGAGACCGGACTACCCGAAACTGTAACGGTGGAAGCCCGTGTAGCCGGCCGCACCATAACCAAAGTGATTCAACTCTAATCTTCCCTTCGTCATGAAACGCCTCTCCTCCTTGCTAGCCGCCTCCCTGATGCTAGCTCTGGCCTCTCCTTCCTTCGCTCGCTCTACCTCTGCTCGCCCTGCCTTCCCTGCCCACCACCTTGATGATACTATTGTGGTGAAGCTACCCAACCAGGCCACCATGACGCTGTTCGTGAAAAACAAGCAGCAACTGCGCGAAATGCGGGCTTACAAGCTCGATTCACTGATCCTGCTACTCGACACCTACATCACGCAGGCCGAAACGGCCGGTAAGAACTCCAAGTCGGAGCAGGTGACCATGGAATTCTACCCTGCCAAGGACCAACCCGGCAAGCAGGTGCCCGAGCAGATCCGCATTACGATGCGCAACGACCAAGGCAGCAAAAGCACCCGTAGCGGCGACAAAGTGGAAGTGAACATGGGCCGCGTGTTTGGGATGAAGGTGGAAGAAAACGCCGATGGCAAGGGCGGCGACCGGGTATCGGTGCACGTAGGCGACTACGGTAAAGATTCTCTGGCCACGGCCAAGCGCAAAGCCAAAAGAGAGGCCGAGCGCAACCGCGCCGTGCACAACAACTTCACCATCGACCTGGGCTTGAACACGCTGACCGATGTCAAGGCGCAGCCCGGCCAGATGGAGCCCGACCTCAAGCCCGTCGGCTCGCGCTACGTTAGCCTCAACTGGCTCTACGATATTCGGGTGGGTAAAGTAGGTTCGCCTTTCCACCTGATGACGGGCCCCGAGCTGTCGTTCAACAACTATATGCTCGACAACAACGCCCGCTTTA
Source organism: Hymenobacter norwichensis DSM 15439 (assembly GCF_000420705.1). GTDB lineage: Bacteria > Bacteroidota > Bacteroidia > Cytophagales > Hymenobacteraceae > Hymenobacter > Hymenobacter norwichensis. Next base: position 728,615 of record NZ_ATVL01000009.1, on the reverse strand, counting down.
TCAACACCAACGGCGTCACGACCATAGCCTCCGAATCGGACCGCAGCCTGGACAAGAGCAAGCTGGCCGTTACGACCCTGAACCTGCCGCTGATGGCTTCGCTCCGCTTCAAAGGCAACAACGACAAAGACGGCTTCCGCATCGGGGCGGGGGGGTTTGCTGGTTACCGGTTGGGCTCGCACACCAAAATTAAGTACAGCGAAGAGGGCCGCACCCGCAAAGACAAAGACCGGGGCAGCTATAACCTCAACGACTTCCAGTACGGCCTGCAAGGGTTTATCGGCATCCGCAGCCTGGAACTGTTCGGCAAATACCACCTCAACGACCTGTTCAGCAACGACCGGGGCATCCAGGCCCAAACCCTCAGCTTCGGCATCACGCTGCTCCACTAGGCGGCGAAATAGTGAGTTAGTGAAATGGTGAGGTTGCTGTTCGTCTTGCGCCACTTGCGCAAGACGAACAGCAACCTCACCATTTCACTAACTCACCATCTCACTTATTCCGGTGAAAGTTATCCAGCAGGATGGCAGCGGAAATGGCTACGTTCAGGCTTTCGGCCTGGCCACGGCCGGGGATGTGCAGGCGCTGGGTGAGGTGGGCCTCCACTTCCGGCGTGAGACCATGCGATTCGCTACCCATCACCAACACGCCGGTTGGTTCCAGCGTGAGTTGATGCACATTGTCGCCGTGCAGGTCGGCCCCATATACCGGCAGATCGGTGGGCAAGGTGGCTAGCCAAGCGGGCAGGTCGCGCTGCCAAACGGGCACGCGGGTGAACGAGCCCATGGTAGCTGCTACGGTTTTCGGGGCCCAGGGGTCGGCGCAGGTGTCGCTGAGCACCACGCCGGGTAGGCCGTACCAGTCGGCTAGCCGGATAAGGGTGCCCAGGTTGCCAGGGTCGCGCACTTGGTCGAGGGCCAGCAGCAGGCCACCTGAGGCGAGTTGCAGCGGGGGCTCGGCGGGCAGGCGGGCAATGGCCAGGGCGGTGTTGTTGGTAGCCAGGGTGCCAAGGCTGGTTAGTTCGGTTTCCGTTAGTACCTCCACGGGTACATTGGAAAGCTGGGCAGGTAATTTTGCGGCAAATTCCGCCGTTACCAGCACACGTTCCGTTTGAAGTCCGGACCTTAGCAGTTCCAGCACGCTTTTGCCACCTTCCACCAGAAAGGCTTCGTGCCGGAGCCGATACTTTTTCAGGTGCAGCGCGTGTACGTATTTTGCTACTGCTTTTGAGACCATACGCTTCAGTAAACGGACGCCCAACCGGGCCTCGAATGATACATAAGAAAAAAGGGCCGGCGCTTACCGGGGTACTTAGTTTGCTGCTGATTCTGCTGGCCGTGGGGTGCTCGCCCCTGCGGCTGCTCGGCCCCAACCAGCAGCTACTCAGCAAGATAGAGCTAAAAGGCGTAAAGCAGGCTGATGCCGAGCGCCTCGAAGCCCTGTACCGGCAAAAGCCAAACAGCACCTTTCCGCTGCCAAAACTAGCAATCTATCAGCTAGGGCGCACCTTCTACAACGCCGACCGTATCCAGCGCAAGCTCGATAGCACCCGCGCCGAATACGGCCGGGAAATACTGGCCGCCCGCCCCGACTCAGCCAAAGTAGGTCGGCTGCTTACCCGCCGTGAGCGGCGCACCACCCGTCTCCAACTGGTGCTCGACAAGGGCAACGCCATTATGCGCCTGGGCGAGGCACCCGTGGTGTACGATTCGGCTCTAACCCGCCAGACCACCGAACAGCTGGCTACGTTCTTGAAATCCAAGGGTTTCTTTCGCAGCAGGGTCAGCTACTCCGATACAGTAGCCGACAAGCGCTTTTCGATAGGCCGGCTGCTGGGCGGCCCCGACAGCCTGTACCGCCGCCGCGTAACGGTGACGTACTCCATCACCGAAAACGCCCCGTTTCACTACTCCCAGCTTGACTACGACATTGCCGATTCGGCGGTGGCCAACCGGGTGCTAGCCTCGCAGCCCGCCAGTTTGCTGCACGTAAACGACCAGTACGACGAAGAGCTGATTGGCCAGGAGCGGGCCCGCATCGAAACGCTGCTCAAAAACGACGGCTATTTCGATTTCCGCCAGCAGTACATCACGCTGGAAGCAGATACCAGCTTTGCGCCAACCACCGTGCGGCTGCGCACCATTGTAGCCAGCCCCGGCCCTGGTTTGGACCACGCGCGCTACACTATCCGGCGAGTACGCTTTATTACCGATGCGGGCACGGTGCGTTTCGGGCAGAAACGTGACACGCTGGTGCAGGATTCCACGCTGTTCCTGGCCTTTGAGCACCGCATCAGCCCGCGCCTGCTCAACCGCAAGGTAACCATCGATGCCGGCGACTATTACAGCCTGACCGCCACCCAGACCACCCAACGCCAGCTCAGCCAGCTCGACGTGTTCCGGTTTGCCAGCGTCAACTACCAGAAAGTACGGCCCTTAACCGAGCAGGACAGCCTAAACCGCCAGCTTGATGCCAACATTGCCGCCTCCCCGGCCAAGCGCTACCAGGAAACTGTGGAATTCGGCGGTACCTACGTGGCGGGGCTACCGGGGCCATTCGGTAACATCCGCATCAAGGCCCGCAACCCGTTTGGCGGAGCCGAAGTGCTGGAACTAGGCCTTCGGGCCGGCTTGGAAGGCCAGTACCGCCGCGGCGACGACAACAGTCCAGATGGCTTGCCAGACAACGTACTCACCACCCAGCTTGGTGCCAACATTAACTTGATTCTGCCGCAGTTTCTGGTGCCTTGGCGCACCAACCGCTTTTTGTCGCGCTACAACCCGCGCACCCGCTTCAACGTGGGCTATAACTACGTAAAAAGGCCGGAATACACCCGTACCACCCTGGAAGGTACGTTCGACTACATCTGGCAGCGCACCCCCTTTCACCAACTAGTGTTCACGCCGATTGACGTAAGTCTAGTTAACGCGTTGCGGGTGGATCCGCTTTTTCTTACCTCGCTACGCAGCCAGTTCCCCGACAACCCCTCGGTGCTAGTGGCATTTCAGCGCCAATTCATTCCGAGCTTCAGCTTCACGTCGCTCTACAATTCCAACGACTTCAACGAAACGCTTAATGCCGCGTATTTCCGGTGGTTTGTAGAAATTGGTGGCGTCACGAAACCGGTGTATCAGGATGCGCTGGGCAACATTCCGGTGTATGATTTCTATAAAGTCAATGCCGACTACCGGCGCTATTTCAAGCTGGGACCCAGGTCATTTTTCGTGTACCGGCTGAACGGTGGGGTAGTGCAGCCGCTACGCCGGAACAGCACCGTAATTCCGTACGAAAAGTACTTTTTTGCGGGCGGTACCAGCAGTGTGCGGGCTTGGGGCCCGCGGCGCTTGGGCACGGGCTCCAACACCACTTACCAGGTTGACCTGACACCCGGCCCCAGCGCCCTGCAGCTGGATGAGAACGGCAACCCCATCCGCAACTACAATTACGAGCAGCCCGGCGAGTTGCTGCTGGAAGGCAATATCGAGTACCGCTTTCCGCTTTATAGCTTCATCAACGGCGCTTTGTTCACCGACTTTGGCAACGTGTGGAACCTGCGCCGGGTAGGTCCTACGGCGTCGCAGTTCAATGCCAACCGCTTTTACAAGGAGTTTGCCGTCGGCTCCGGTTTCGGTTTGCGCTTCGACTTCACATTCCTGATTTTGCGCCTCGACGTAGCTACCAAGGTGTATGACCCCACCGCCCCCGGTAGTAAATGGTCCATCCGCGACTTTACTATATTCAACAACCGCAACCAAACCGCCCTCAACCTTGGCATTGGCTACCCCTTCTAGCGGTGAGTTAGTGATTTAGCGGCTTAGTGAGTTTGATGCTTTGGTTGCTCAACGTGCATTGTAGAACGTCAAGCTCACCAAGCCGCTAAATCACTAACTTACCACTTCACCAACTCACCTATAGCGGCGGCTACTTTGTCGGCGTTGGGGAGCATTTGGCGCTCTAAGTCCACATTGAGGGCAATGGCGGGCAGATTGGCAGCGCCGAGGGTGAAAACCGGAGCGTCGAGTTGGCGGAAGCAGCGGCGCTGGATACGGCCGGCTAGGCTTTCGGCGAAGGAGTTCATGAGCGGCTCCTCAGTGAGTACCAGCGCCTTGCCATGGCGGCGCACGGCGGCTTCTACTGCCTCAAAGTCAAGCGGGTTAAGGGTGCGTAAGTCCAGGATTTCCACTTGGCCGGGGAACTGGCGGCTGGCGGTTTTCGCCCAGTACACGCCCATACCGTAGGTAATTACCACGCAGGTTTCGCCGCTAGCCAACTTTTGCGCGTCGGCAGTCTGGGCTATGGCGGCTTTGCCAAGCGGAATGACATAGCCGGCGGCGGGCTCCACGGTTTTGGCGTCTTCGGTACCAGGAACTTTGCTCCAATACAAACCTTTATGTTCCAGCATTACCACCGGGTTCGGGTCGAGGAAGGCGGCGCGCATCAAACCTTTCATGTCGGCGGCATTGCTGGGGTATACCACTTTGATGCCCCGGATGTTGAGCAGCGTGCTTTCAATGGAGCCCGAATGGTACGGCCCGCCACCCCCATACGCCCCAATCGGCACCCGAATCAGGCTCTGCACCGGAAACTGCCCGTTGGATAGGTAGCACGACTTGCTCAGCTCTTCCACCAACTGGTTGAGGCCGGGCCAGATGTAGTCGGCAAACTGAATTTCCACAATAGCCTTGGCCCCCACGGCGCTCATACCGGCCGTGCTACCCACAATGTAGGCCTCTTGAATGGGCGTGTTGAACACGCGGGCGTCACCGTATTTTTTAGCCAGCAAGGCGGCCTCCCGGAACACGCCGCCCAGCTCTCCGCCCACGTCCTGCCCATAAAACAGTGCCTCCGGAAACTCCCGCAGAATATCATCAATGGTATGCAGGGCCGCGTCTACCATCAGCGCTTTATCGGCGCCGGCGGGGCTCCGCTCGCCAGCTTCTTCGGTCACGGCGGGCGGCGCAAACTCGTGGTCGGCGTAGGTAGCGGGGTCGGGCGCGGGGGCAGCCAGGGCACGCTGGTAGTCCGCTTCCACCGTCGTGCGTGCATCGGCGGCCAACATGGCTAAGGCAGTTTCAGTGAAGCCGAGGGCTACCATTTGCTGATGCAGACGCGGGAGTGGGTCGAGTAGGTTGTGGGCGGTGAGGTTGTCGCCGCGGTACCACTCGCGCCGCACGCCACTGGTGTGGTGGCCCAGCAGCGGGCACTTAGCGTGCACCAACACTGGGCCGCGGCGCGCCCGCACGTAGTCGAAAGCTTCGGCCATACCGGCGTAGCTGGCTTGAAAATCGGCCCCGTCGAACTGCAAGCGGTGCAGCCCTTTGAAGCCGGCGGCAAATTCGTAGGCATCCATGGTCCGCATTTCACGGCCAGTAGCCGATATGCCCCAGTCGTTGTCTTGCACCAGATAGATAATGGGTAGTTGGTGCAGCACGGCCATTTGCAGTGCCTCACTCACCTCGCCTTCCGTCATGGCCCCGTCGCCAATCGAGCAAACCACCACGGAAGCAGCATCATTAGCTCCTAACTGGCTTTCTAGGTACTTGATGCCGTGGGCCATACCGGTAGCTGGAATGGCCTGCATGCCGGTGGCCGAACTTTGGTGCGGTATCAACGGAAAACCTTTGCGCCGCAATGAGGGGTGACTATAGTAGGTGCGGCCGCCGCTGAACGGGTCGTCGCGCTTGGCCATGAGTTGCAACATCAGCTCATAGGGTTGCAAACCCAACCCGATCAGCATAGCGTCGTCGCGGTAATATGGCGTTACGCAGTCAATAGGACGCAGGTGGAAAGCGGCGGCCAGCTGCACGGCTTCGTGGCCGCGGGCGGTGGCGTGTACGTATTTGGCCGTCACGGCCTTGTTTTCCTCGTAGAGCCGGGCCATTTCAGCGGCGGTGTGCATCAGGCGGTAGGCTCGTTGCCAAGTGGCCTGGGTGGGTTGGGTGGTATCGAAGGAGGGTTCCAGAATGGGGGCGGCTTGGCTTGACATAGAGTGGCGGTGGGTGGCGCGACGAAATTACAGGTTCAAACCGGAAGTATGGGTTTGGATGAAGGGATGCAGGCAGTTGGTATGTTTGCAGCGTAACCCATACGTCAACAACGCCCCCCTCGTCTGCTTGCCCATGCCCACTGAACTCTCTAGTAAACACGCCACTGCGGACGACATTCCGGTGCTGGTAGCTTTGGTAAACAGCGCCTACCGGGGCGAAGCGTCCACCCAGGGCTGGACCACCGAAGCACACTTGCTCGATGGCCAGCGCACCGATGCGGCTGCCCTCCTCGATTTGCTAGCCGCTCCTAAGGCCACCATTCTACAATGCGCCGCCCCCACGGGCCAGCTATTGGGCAGCGTGTACCTGCACCCTGAGCCCGACGGAGTGCTATATATGGGCATGCTGTCGGTGGCGCCCAAGCAGCAGGGCCAGGGCATCGGCAAATACCTGCTGGAAGCAGCCGAAGCGTATGCTCACCAAAATGCTTGCTCTAGGATTCGGATTACTGTTATTTCGGTGCGGACAGAGTTGCTGGCCTGGTACGAACGGCACGGCTACCGCCGCACCGGCGCCACTGAGGCCTTCCCCACCGACACTCGGTTTGGCATCCCCCGGCAGCCGTTGGAGTTGCTGGTGCTAGAGAAGCAGCTAGCGAGGTAAAGGCCTAAAGTAGCTATGAGGACCACATATGCGTGGAACGGAAAAAGTAACCGTTCTATAAAGTATCCGAGGCCTCTGCACGTCTCCGAAACCAGTAAAGCCGTACCTTCGCAGCCTTGAAAACTGCGGCGGCGCTACGTAGCGTCCGTTTCTGAGCGGGCCCGTTGCTTGCTCACCACGCGCCGCCTTGCCTGCTATGTCGAATCTTACTTCATTCCCTACTGCTGCTCCGGCTGCCACCTTGCGCGCCAGCGTAGAAGCTTGGCTACGCGAATTTCAGGACTGGCTGTGCCAGCAGCTGGAAACCACCGATGGCACTGGCCGCTTCCAGGAAGACGCCTGGCAGCACCACGGCGGCGGTGGCGGCCGTTCTCGCGTGCTCACCCACGGCACTATTATCGAGAAGGGCGGCGTGAATTTCTCGGCCGTGCAAGGCACGATGACTGAGCAGGCGGCTCGCGTACTGCTCATGCCTACTCCCGAGTATTTCGCCACTGGCGTATCGGTAGTGCAGCACCCACGCAGCCCGCTGGTCCCCATCTCGCACATGAACGTGCGGTATTTCGAAGCCGGCAACGGTGAAGCCTGGTTTGGCGGCGGCCTCGATTTGACCCCAATTTATGTGAACGAAGCGCAGGGCCGCTGGTTTCACGAGCAGATTGCTGAGGTGTGCGCTCGGCACAACCCCACCTATTACGCCCGCTTCAAGCAGTGGGCCGACGACTACTTCTACCTGCCCCACCGCCAGGAAACGCGTGGCATCGGCGGCCTCTTCTTCGACCGACTTACGGTAGGCAAAGACGGCGACGCCGACGCACTATTTGCGTTTATCCGGGCCGTCGGCGAGGTTTTCGGGCGCACTTACACCGAACTGATGCGCCAGAATGCCAACCTGCCCTACTCCGAGCAGCAGAAACAGTGGCAGCTGGTGCGCCGGGGGCGCTACGCCGAGTTCAACCTGGCCTTCGACCGGGGCACGCGCTTTGGGTTAGAAACCGGGGGCCGCACTGAAAGCATCCTGATGAGCTTGCCGCCCCAAGTGGAGTGGCACTACAACTTCCCCATTGCGCCCAATTCGCCCGAAGCTGCCACGCAGGCTTGGCTCCGCAAAGGCGTAGACTGGCTTACCGAAACGCCCCGCCCCGCTTGCTAGAAGCTCTAAAATCCTTGGATAACTGGCTGCTGCTGGCTGCCAACCGCCACCACGCCCCCTGGCTGGACAAATGGATGGTGTTCTTCACCGAACGGTTTGTGTGGTTTCCAGCCTACTTCGTACTGCTGGTGATGCTAGCGTATCTGGTGGGCCGCCGGGCCTGGGTACTGCTGCCGCTGCTAGGCGCTACCGTGGCCTTGGCCGACATTATTTCCAGCCGCCTATTCAAGCCCTACTTCGCCCGGCTCCGCCCCTGCCACGACCCCGACCTCTCGGCTATCCTGAATATGGTAAACGGCTGCGGCGGGCAGTTTGGGTTTATGTCGTCGCACGCAGCCAACGCCTTTGCCCTCACGGTGTTTATGGCGCTGGTGCTGCCCCGGCGCTACCGGGTGGCCCAATGGCTGCTGCTGGTGTGGGCCGTCATCGTAAGCTACAGCCGCATCTACCTGGCCGCTCACTTTCCTTCCGACGTGCTGGCCGGCGCTGTACTTGGCAGTTTGCTGGCCTGGGGATTCGCCACGCTCTACAAACGCCTGACCAGCACGGGCCCGCTTAGTAAGATTTTCTAAGCAAGACTATAGAAGCCACAGAAAAGCCGCCACCAAGCTATTGACGGCGGCTTTTCTGTTTGGTGCAGTACTATTTAGCGGGTTTGCGGTTGCCGGTGTGGCCGTCGCCCCGGTCGCCCTGGCCAGGCTTGCTAGTGTGCTTGGAGTTGTGCTGGTCGTCCTGCGACAAGGAACGGTTCAGATCTACTTCGCTGGTAAATTGGCCGCGTGCGTTGCGGCGCACATAGCGCTTGTCGCCAGGCGTGGGTTCTATTTGTTCGCGCTTGGATTTCGGCATGGCGGAAGAAAGTAACAAGTTGACGATCCACTTGATACGCACTTTTCACTAAGCAGGTTAGCCTCTTGCTTACCGGGTTGCCGATCTGATAATAGCCCCAGAAGCCTTCTCCCCTTCAAACATCTTACTTACCCAGCAGCTTGGCTACGTACTTACCCACAATATCGAATTCCAGGTTCACCTGATGACCGGGGCGCAGGTCCTGGAACGTGGTGTGCTCGTAGGTGTAAGGAATGATGGCGACCGAGAAACCGTCGTCGGTGGAGTTGAAGCAGGTGAGGCTGGTACCGTTGATGCAGATGGAGCCTTTTTCTACGGTTACGCGGCCGGGGCCCGGCTCGTGACGGAACCGGTACAGCCACGAGCCGTTCTGATCCTCCACCGATTCACAAATGGCCGTGAGGTCGACGTGGCCTTGCACGATGTGGCCGTCGAAGCGACCATTGGCGGCCAGGCACCGCTCCAGATTCACGCGGCGGCCGGTTTGCCAATGTGCCAGGTTGGTTTTTTGCAGCGTCTCGTCGATAGCCGTTACTACGTGCGTGCCGGCGGCGGCATCCACGGCTACTACGGTCAAACACACGCCGTCGTGCGCCACACTCTGGTCGATTTGCAGTTCAGCCGCAAAAGGCGAGTTTACGATGAAATGAATGTTTGTGCCCTCACGGCGCACATCTTGGATGGTCCCGAGAGACTCTATGATACCAGTAAACACTGTTGAATTGCTGTTTGTAGTGATGATATAACCTAGCGTTTCGCCGTGGTCTGATGCAGTAAACAATCGGCACCAAGGAAATGATTTTCAACGAGGCTCTACAAGTAAGCTGCTCTTATTCGCAGCCGCCACGCGTTAGCCTACTTACCTCGTCCTTCAATGATGATTTTCAGGGTATAGAGCAGCACCCGGAAGTCCATGGCCAAGCTCATATTTTCGATGTAGAGAATGTCGAATTTTAGACGTTCTACCATCTGGGCCACAGTTTCAGCGTAGCCATATTTCACTTGCCCGAGGCTGGTGAGGCCCGGCCGGACGCGGTGCAAGTGGCGGTAGTGCGGGGCCAACTGCACAATCTGGTCGATGAAGAACTGCCGCTCTGGGCGGGGTCCTACAATACTCATGTCGCCCTTGATAACGTTCCAGAACTGCGGCAGCTCATCCAACCGAACCTTGCGCATGAACCGGCCCCAGGGCGTAATGCGCGGGTCGTGGTCGGAGCTAAGGGAAGGGCCCTGCTTTTCGGCGTCGGTGTACATCGAGCGGAACTTGTAGATGCGGAACGGGTGCCCGAACCGCCCGATTCGCTCCTGCGAGTAAAACACCGGCCCCGGCGACGAGAGCTTCACCATGATGGCCGTAAAAGCATAAATGGGCCAGGCTAGCAGTAGAAACAACACCGAAGCTCCCACATCAATAATGCGCTTAGTAACTCGCTGCCACGGCGGCAGCAAATCCTGCTTGATTTCAATGAGCGGCGTACCGAAAATATGGCTCACTTTCACCGAGCCCAGCAGCATCTGGTAAAGGTCGGGGAGCACGCTGATGCGGGCCGGAGTGCCTTCTAGCAGCGTCAGAATCTCCTCTACCACGCGGTGTTCTGAGGGCTCGATGGCAATAACAATTTGCTCTATTTTCAGAGCCCGCACCAAGGCAGGCATGCGGTGGTATGAGCCGGGAGCAGGCAGCAACGCGGCCAATTCGGGGGCAACGGTGTCACTCACCGGCGCAAACCCCACCAGCCTCAAGCCCAAATGGCGGCTGTTGCGGCGCAACTCATGGTAGGTTTCCAGGGCCAGCGCGTTGGAGCCTACCAGCAGCGTATTAAAGAAGATGGTACCGTTGCGCACTAAGCTCTGCACGCTGCTTACGGCCCAGGTGCGCAGCACGGCCGTAATAGAGAAATGCAACAGGAAGTACGCCGAAATGGTTTTGTAGTACGACTTGTAGTTCTGCACGCCTTCGTCATCGAGCAGCAGCACAAAGAAAATAACCAGCCCGCCCAGCACCGAAACCTGCCCGAGTCGGATGATTTCAGATAGGCGCGACTTGCGAAAAATGTCGCGGTATTCACCAATAAGGGTATAGAGCAACGTCCAGAAAACCGCAATCATCAGGGCCGAGCCCGTGAGGTCGAACACGAGCCCGCCCGTAAACTGATAACTGGTCAGTTCGTCGAGCAGATATTTGCGCACGATATAGAAACATACCCAAGCCAAAAGGGCCGCCAGAAAGTCGGCGGCTATCAGCTTCAGTAGTTGCAAGGTGCGAATCAAAGGGGCGCAGATTGGGGCCGGCACGAGAGCCAGCCAGTGATTTTATGAGGGCGAATGGGTAGCTTCGCACCGAAACAAATGCCTTAGCAGGCCATAACAGCCCGTTTTTTAACGGGCCAAAGGTAGGGCAATAAACCGGAAACAAGGAAAAGCTGCACTATTCCTTTGTTTGCATCAAAGACCTTACCAGAGGACCTGATTTTACTGCATGCACGCCGACACCTACCGACACCGCGGCCAGCGCCGCACCCTCGTAGAAGAGCTTCGCCGCAAAGGCATCCGCGACGAGCGGGTGCTGGAGGCGCTGCTGGCCGTACCACGCCATGCTTTCTTTGAAACAGCTTTTCAAGCACACGCTTATCAGGACAAGGCCTTCCCGATTGGTGAGGGCCAAACCATTTCGCAGCCCTACACTGTGGCCTACCAAACGGCCCTGCTTGCGCCCGAATCGCACCACCGGGTCTTGGAAATTGGAACCGGCTCGGGCTACCAGTGCTGCGTGCTACTGGAACTCACGCCCCTCGTCTACAGTATTGAATATCAGCCCGTACTGTTCGAGCGCACCCGGCGGCGGCTGGCACACCTGCACCGCCCGGCGCAGCTGTTCTGCGGGGATGGCTCGCTGGGCTTGCCTGAGCACGCCCCATTCGACCGGATACTGGTAACGGCTGGCTCCCCAACCCTGCCCCGCCCGCTGCTCCGGCAGCTACGGGTGGGCGGCTGCCTGGTCATTCCGGTGGGCGACGCGCAGGTGCAGCGCATGGTACGGGTAACCAGGGTGAGCGAAGAGGAATTTACCCGCGAGGAGTTCGAGGAATTCCGCTTTGTGCCGCTGTTGGGCCGGGCCGGCTGGGCAAGCTAGAAGCCACCAATCACTCACGCAGCAGTATTGCTGAACGGCCAACCAACCATCTGAACACAGAATGCTACCCCCGTACAGCTTATCTTTGCACTCTTACTTTCTTCGAGATTTTCCCGCATGATGCGCAAACAAAGGCCCGTTAAAGACTCGTTCGTGATAATGACCGAGCTGGTATTGCCCAACGACACCAACACGCTCAACAACCTGATGGGAGGCCGCATGATGCACCTCATGGACATTGCCGCCGCCATTGCCGCCCAAAAGCACTCCAACCGTATCGTGGTAACGGCTTCCGTGGATAACGTGTCATTTCGGGATGCCATTCGGCTGGGCAATGTGGTAACGTTGCAGGCGCAGGTGACGCGGGCGTTCAGCTCCAGTATGGAAGTGCACATCGATGTGTGGGCCGAGGACATTCCGAGCGGCACCAAGATGAAAACCAACGAGGCCTTCTTCACCTTTGTGGCCGTGGATCAGTCGGGCCGCCCGATTGACGTGCCGGAAGCCGTACCGGAAACACCGGAGGAGATTCAGCTTTATGAGGGCGCTCTGCGCCGCCGGCAGCTCCGGCTGGTACTCGGGGGCCGCATGAAGCCTGCCGACGCCACCGAGCTAAAGGCGTTCTTCGACATTGAATAGAGTGTGATTGAGCCGCCTAGCAGTTGAGTAATTGGTATGCTTTGCTGCTCAGTTGCTTTTTGTTGTCGAAATACTTGAAATTCGGTCACTGTGCGGGCCCACTTGCTTACTCAGCTACTCATTATGGCAACTGCTGAATCCCTGGCTTTTTTTCAGAATTTTTATACTGACGTGTCGTTATACGTGGTAGCGGAGCCGGCCGTGGCGCCGGTGCCTCTAGCCGTAACGGCTCCTGCGCCCGCCCCGACACTGGTCGTCTCCGCGGCTGCTCCGGTACCTGTGGCCACGCCGGCCGTGGCTCCGGTGCCAGTGCCCGTAGCTCCCGCCCGACTCCCTTCTTTGGCAAACATGCCGCTTAGCTCGCCACCAGCACCGGTAGCCCCTGCCCAGCCAGCCCCCGCACCAGCCACAACACCAGAGCCGGCCGGACCGCTATTTGCGGTACCAACCCTGGCCGAGCTGCCGGCCGCCCCAGCTGCTCCGGCGTCGCAGCCAGGCCGAGTGCAGCCTACGCCCACTCAGTCGCCGGTGGCGCATATTCCATATGCCACGCTGGGCAGCAACCCTAATGGCCTGATTCTATTGGTACGCTTGCCACCCGAAGAGTTCCGGAAGTTGCCGCGTAACGTATTCCTCAACAACATTCTCAAGGCCATCCGATTGGTGATGGAGGATGTGGTCCTGGTGAACGTGGAGCACGAGAAGTTTCCGGTGGCTTTGTGCACTTTGCGTAAAACTCTGGCTGCTAAACAGTTCCTAGCCTTTGGCAAGAATTTACTTGATGTAGCCGTATACACCACTCAGCCCTACGAGCCGGTCCTCCTCTTCGGCGACACGGCCTTCCTCGGGGCCAGTGAAGTGAAGATGTTGGAATACGACGCGGGCCGCAAAAAGCAACTCTGGCACTCCATGCAACGGATGTTTCTTTAGATTGGGTAATTGCTCAACACTAAGCTTTCGTTAAACATGAAACGGCCCGCCTCCTTGGAAGCGGGCCGTTTTGTATTTACTAATTGTTTGAATAATTCAGCAATCAACTATTGCCCCTTTTTACTTCATCACCGAAGCCAGTTTGGCCTCCAAGGCCTCGCCGCGCAGGTTTTTACCGATAATGCGGCCTTGAGGATCGAGCAGGATGGACGCAGGGATGGACTTGATGCTATAGGTCTGGCCCGCGGCGCTTTCCCAACCTTTCAGGTCCGATACGTGCTTCCAAATGAGGCCGTCGGCTTGGATGGCTTTCAGCCACTTGTCCCGGTCCTGGTCGAAGCTCACGCCATAGATTTCGAAGCCCTTGCCTTTGTACTTATTGTAGGCTTTCACCACGTTCGGGTTTTCGCGGCGGCAAGGGCCGCACCAGCTAGCCCAGAAGTCGATGAGTACGTACTTGCCACGTAGGCTGCTCAGCGGCAAGGCTTTACCATCGGGAGCAGATAGGTTGATTTCCGGGGCCTGCACGCCCACGGCGGTGGAACGCATCGGCTCCAGCTTGGCCACCAGAGCTTTGGTGTAGCGCGAATCAGGCTGTGCAGTTTTGAACACCGTCGTCATCGAGTCGGCAAAGGCAAATTGCTCGTCGGGGTTGATGAGGTTGGCCACCACAAAGCTCGACACCACCGACTTCGGATTCTGGCGCACCATCGTTTTGATGCTTTCAGTGCCGATGGCCTGTAAGGCGTAGAATTTCTTTTCAATCACCTGCATCGAATCAGTGCGGTTGGCTTGGGCGTTCTGATTGTAACGCTGCTCCAAGCGGCCCATCTGCATCTTTGACTGCGACATGGTGCGGTTGAGCTGTTGCAGCATCTCAGAATCAGGCGAGCCTTTCACGGTGTAGCTTTCCGCTAGTTTCTGCGCATCGCCGGTCAGGGCCAGGCTGCTACCATTGGCCAGAGCCACCAGCACTTGGTTTTGGTCGTTGGTTTTCACCTGATACAGTCCCGCTTCGGGCACCGTACCGGTGAATTTGAACTGGCCTTTGTCGTCCACGGTGGCGGTATCGCGCGAGATAAACTGGGTATCACCCAGCTCGGCGAGATACACCTTGGTGCCAGCCGGCGCATTGGTGAGCTGGCCGGTTACCTGGTAACCGGTGCCCGCGTTGGCAGCCGTGCCGGTGGTGGGCGGCGTGGACTTATTGCAGGCGTTGGCCATGCCTAGCACAGCTCCAATCAACACTACACTTTTCATTTTCTGTATCATCTCAGGCGAAGAGGCCAGCACCAAGCCGGCACACTGGTTTAGCTAAAGTCGGGATTTGAGGATGCAAGTTGCCGATTTCGGCGGGAATGCAAAAATACTTCCCCTGCGTCCTATCGGTTGTGCTACACCTAATCAGCTACGCTTAGTTCCAGCGCCCCTTTTCACCCAGCCGGCTACAGCTTTAACAAGGCAATTTATCCCGTTAGCTTGGGCAGCGTGAGGACAGCGGACAATTTATAAAAGGCTATACCGTGCAGATTACGGCAGCAGTTCTGCTAGCTTTTGTGCCAAGGCTGCCCCGCGCAGGTCTTTGGCGATGATACGCCCCTGCGGATCGAGCAGGAAAGAGGTGGGGTATTGATATATATCGTAGACGGTGCTGGCTACGCTGGTTTCGGAGGGCACGTCCCACACCTGGGACCACGGCAGCTTATCTTGCTGGATGGCAGTGGTCCAGGCGTCTTTCTTGCTATCCACCGAAACCCCGTACACCTCGAATCCTTTCGGCTGATACTGCCGATACAAACGTACCAGTGAAGCATTTTCCTCGCGGCACGGTTTGCACCAGCTGGCCCAAAAATCAACAAGCACATACTTGCCACGCAGGCTACTAAGCGCTAGGAGCTGACTTTCGGGCGTGGGCAGCTGGATGGCAGGCGCCACCTGCCCAACCACCGTAGCCCGCCGCATAACCTGGTACCGTAAGAGTTGCTTGGTGTAGGGCGAAGTGGGCCACTGCCGGGCGTAACGAGTGGTAGCCGAGTCCACGAAGGCAATGTCACCGTTGCCACCGCTCAGAAAGGAAGCCGCCACGAAAGGCGCAACGTACGACGACGTACTGGCCACGCGCTTGGAGGCGGCCGTCATGGCGGCAAAGCTGGCGCTCCACTCCTGCTCTATTTTGCGCAGGGCCACCGTGTCGGTGGTGGCTTGGCGTTGCTGGGCCAGTTCGTCCACGCGCTTCAGAATACGAGCATGCTCCCGGTTCATGGCTGAAAGCGCTACCACTTCTTTTGAGCCGGTTACTTCCCCTGTGCGCCACAGTTGGGTGGCGTCGCCGCGCACCTGCAAGTGGCTGCCGGGCGTTAGGGCCAGCCCCGCCGCTTGCTCGCGGCCGTGCACCCGCAGGTTGCGCAGTACCGGGCCAGCCACGGCGCCCCGCACCCGAAAACGACCGTCGGCATCGGTCAGGGCTGAATCCAGCGGCACATGCTTTCCCGCAACAAAATCAGTGATGTACACGCGCGTACCAGCGGGCGCATTGGTGAGCTGCCCGCGCACTTCATAGTTGGGCTTGGTTGAGCGAACGACGGCTTTGCGCCGGGGTACTTGTTGGGCGGTAACTGGCAGGGAGGCGGTGGCTGCCAGCAATGCAATCCACGTACGTAATACAACTATCTTCATTGGGGGCATATTAAAACAGAAACCGTCCAATTGATACCAATTGGACGGTTCGGGGTTGCATCCGAGGATGCGGTGATTAGGCCTGCTCCAGTTTCTGGCGTAGCAGTTGGTTGGCCATTTTTGGGTCGGCCTTGCCCCCGGTCAGCTTCATCAACTCACCCATGAACATGCCGGTGAGCGACTTTTTGCCGGCGCGGTACTCGGCTACTTTGGCGGGGTTGGCGTCCAGCACCTGCTGAATCATGGCTTCCAGGGCCCCGCTGTCTGACTGCTGCAATAGGCCTTGGGCTTCGGCCGCGGCGGCGGCGGTTTGCGCGGGGTTATCGAGCAGGTACGGGAAGAGCTGCTTGCTGGCTACCGAGTGGCTGATTTTATTGTCGTCAATCAGCTGGATGATGTCGGCTAGGTGTTGGGCGGTCAGCGGAAAATCGGCCATTGTGATGGCGCGCTCGTTCAGGAACGACTTCACGGCGCCTTGCACCCAGTTGGCGGCAGCTTTGGCATTCGGGGTGAGGCGGGTCAGCTCATCGAAGAACAACGCCACATCCTTCTCCACGGTCAGCACCGAGGCGTCATAATCTGAGAGGCCCAGCTCGCCGGTGAAGCGGGCGTAGAGTTGCTGCGGCAAGGCGGGCAATTCGGCCTGCACCCGGTGCAGCCAAGCATCATCAATGATTACCGGGGGCAAATCGGGCTCCGGGAAGTAGCGGTAGTCGTTCATGGTTTCCTTGCTGCGCTGGCCGCCGGTAGTACCGGTGGTAGCGTCAAAGCCACGAGTTTCGCTGTCGATAACCTCGCCGCGCTCCAGCATTTCAATCTGCCGTTCGATTTCGTACTCAATGGCGCGCTGCACGTTTCGGAACGAGTTCATGTTCTTGACCTCCACCTTGGTACCGAACTGTGCGGCCCCGTGCAGCATCACCGACACGTTGGCGTCGCAACGCAACGAGCCTTCTTCCATGTTGCCGTCGCAGATTTCCAGGTACTCCACCAGCTTCTTGATTTCGGTGAGGTAGGCGTAGGCTTCCTCCGAAGTCCGAATGTCCGGCTCCGACACGATTTCAATCAGCGGCACGCCCGCGCGGTTCAAATCCACGAGGGTTTCCACTTCGCCGGCCAAGTGCATGCTCTTGCCCGCGTCTTCCTCCATGTGAATGCGCGTCACGCCAATCTGCTTGGTCGAGCCGTCGGAAAGGCGTACTTCTACGTGGCCTTCGTAGCAGATGGGCGTCTTGTCCTGGGTGATTTGGTAGCCCTTCGGAAGGTCGGGGTAGAAGTAGTTTTTGCGCGCAAACAGGTTGTCGCGGCGGATGTGGCAGTTGGTGGCCAACCCCATTTTGATGGCATATTCCACGGCCGTGCGGTTCACGCGGGGAAGCGTACCAGGGTGGCCCAAGGTAATGACGCTCAAATTGTTGTTGGGCAGCGCGCCGTACTCATTTTCGTCTGAGGAGTACATTTTGCTGTGCGTGAGCAGCTGCGCGTGCACTTCGAGGCCGATGACGGGCTGGTATTTGGCTTTGATGCTTTCGTCCATGAATCGCTAAGTAGCGCTGATTAGGTTGATTGCGCTGACTAGGCTGCAAGTTAAGCACTATCCGGCCCTCGCAACCGACAAAAGGCGAAGTCAATGTTCCAGCGGTTACTTTTTCAAGTTGCAGACGCATCGTGCGGCCCCAACATTTATACCGTGCACCAGCCGTTATTACTGTTTTGGTAGTTGGGAAGGTTTATTCCTTCCGATAGTGAAGTCGATGGGCACCGTATAGCTCACAACTACGGGCCGACCATCCTGCTTACCTGGTTCAAACCGAGGCAAGTTTTGCACCACGCGTGCAGCCTCTGCGTCCAATAAGGAATGAATACTTTTCGCAACCCGCACATTGCTTACCTGCCCCAACGTGTCCACCACGAAACTCACAAACACTTTGCCCTCAATTCCTTGCCGAATTGCTTTACCAGGATAGCGGGTATGGCTGCCAATGAATTGTAAAAGAGCCTGCGGGCCGCCCGGGAAAGTTGGCATCATCTCGTACTCGAAAAACACAATGGCTTGCCCCTTCTCGTCGAAGCACTCCCCTACCATCCGCTCGTCGTTTACGTACACTTCACGCCGCTTGCGCTGGCCATTGGGGTAGCGCAGGTCCCATTCGCCTTGGCGCTTGCCTGCTACGTATTGCCGCCGCGACTTCAACGCCCCATCCGGGTGATACATCACCGCTTCGCCTTCGCGCTTATCGTGCACGCTCGTGTACCGCCACTCTAGCTGGCCGTTCTCATACCAACCTTCGGCCGTTCCGTTTACTTTTCCTTGCTTGAAATGCTCGAAGGGGGTTACGGATCGTTTTGCCCCGCTCGGGTAAAACACTCGCCTCAGACCGCCCACGCTATCCTCATACTCAATTTCTGCCCGATAGTCGGCGCCTTCGGCAGACGGTAGTGCCTTATGTTGTTTATCGAAATACTGAATTTCTTTTGCGGGTAGTTGCTGCGCGGAAGCGCTGTAGCCGACCACAGCCAAAGCAAGCAGGAATAAGTACTTTTTCACGAAATAAAGGAGTATTGCTAGCGTATCTGGCAGTAAAGGTAGAGGCTGAGTTTTTCTAGGTGTGCAGGTCACCAGTAAAAGTGCCTTGTGAATTCGCAATTGTTTACATGCACTGAAGTTGAAACGAAATGCTAGTTGCTTCCTCAGGGTCATAGAAAAAGTAAAGCAGTCCAGAATCACCCCACATGAAGTCTTCTGTGCTATCAAATTGCATCAGAAATTCTCCGGTTGGGTAAGCATCCTGCAACAAGTGCGCATAGCCTCCCACCCAAGAGCCTAAGTTCTGCTCCCCAATAAGCGCTTCTACCGCCTCGTTATAAACTGACTGCCACTTTTCTGGTGCCAGTTGGCGACATATGGCCAACGTTTTCGAACTGATGTATTCTAATTCGTCATCATCAGGTAAAGCAGGCTCCGAATGCAGTTCTATGTAGCTGAAACCAATAGAAGGCAGGGCTGCGGGGCGCGGTAACAGCACCTGTTTTTCGGGCTGCACTGCGGGGTATATTTTAATGCTATACTCTTTAGGCTCACTTTCATCGAAAGGCAGGTTCCCTTCATAGTAGTTGTGATAGAATTGCACTACCTGCGCGGGGAAAGGCCATATGCTGTTGCTTTCACTTACCAGTTGAAAGATAAGCTCCAAAGGCTGTCTGGTGTCAGGATTCACCGGCCACTCCTCACCTACCTCGAAGTATGGGTCGCCACCGATGTGCGACATCAATTGCGAAGAAATGGGAGGCCTCTCGCCTGGCACGACCCGCAACATGGTTTTCTGTACTAGCAATTGTTGCAACTGCTGATCTAGTTGCTGCTTTAATTCTACTGTATTATTCATGTTAAGTAAGCTGCTATAGAGAACTGTAGTATAGCAATAAACAGCCCACCCCTCCACATACTATACAACAGATACTTTCTTATCAAAGCTTGATGCCCGGCTCGGTTTAGGTTCGGTAGTATAGCAATGCGGTGCCAGCATCTGGCTCACTTGCTCCCTGCTTTACTAACGCCTCCTAACACCCCAGCCGTATGCTCGCTGCTAGTCGGCAATGAGAAATATCAGTTCATATGCACTACAGTAATTATAAAATATAAATATTAAATATCATATATTTTGAATCAGGCCCTCTTTCATCTATTACATGAAAAAAATTATCCTTCGCTCGCTGGCAGTTCTGCTACTGGTAGTAGCGGTATTGGCTGTCAATACTATTTGGTTTAAGCCCTTCTTCATTCGGGCGTTCTACGAGAAGGTATTTGTGAAATTTGCGTTCGACTCGCCAGAGATGCTTTCCCAGCTGCGGCTGGTGGAAGGGATAGGCATGCAGGGCCATAACCGCAAGCTAAACGACGTATCGGAAG
The DNA here is from genome assembly GCF_000420705.1 of Hymenobacter norwichensis DSM 15439. Lineage (GTDB taxonomy): Bacteria > Bacteroidota > Bacteroidia > Cytophagales > Hymenobacteraceae > Hymenobacter > Hymenobacter norwichensis. Next base: position 708,675 of record NZ_ATVL01000009.1, on the reverse strand, counting down.
CAGAGGACAGCCGGCAATATCAATTTCTGCGCGAAACGCAGGCCACGCTGCACAGCTACGACACCACGGGTATGCGGGGCCAGGACCGCCTCAACTATCAGGTGCTCGATTGGTATATGGCCAACGCAGCCGCCGGCGAAGCTTTTCGCCACCACAATTACCCCGTCAACCAGCTGTTCGGGGTACAAAATGAGTTTCCAAACTTTATGGCCAACGTGCACCAGGTGCACAACCGCCGCGACGCCGACTACTACAACGAGCGGCTGGCGGCCGTGCGCATTAAGTTTGAGCAAGTGCTGGAAGGGTTGAAAATCCGGGAGCAGCAGGGCATAGTACCGCCTACATTCATAATTGACAAGGTATTGGCCGGAATGTCGGCCTTCGTGGCGCAGCAGCCCGAGCAGAGTATTCTGTACACCTCCCTGGCTGAGAAGCTGAAAAAAGCGAAAGACCTCGACCCAGCCGCTCAAGCCGAGGTGCTGGCCGAAACCAAACGGCAGATTCAACGCAATGTATACCCGGCTTACAACCAGCTGATAACCTACTTCACGGCCCTGCGCCCGCGCTCGACCAACGACGCGGGCGTGTGGAAGTTTCCGAATGGCAAAGCCTACTACGCCCATTGCCTGCGGAGTTATACCACAACCAATCTCAGTGCCGCTGAAATTCATGCGCTGGGTCTGCGCGAAGTGGCCCGTATCACCGCCGAAATGCGCACCATTCTGCAAGCCGAACGAGTGGCCGGCGCCGACAGCGTGGGCCCCACCATGGCGCGGCTGGGCGAAGAAACCCGGTTTATGTACCCAGACACCGACAGTGGCCGCACCCAGATTCTCGGTGACTACCAACGCATCCTGACCGAAGTAGGCCGGGACCTGAGCAGCGCGTTTCGTATTCAACCCAAAGCCCAGCTTGAGGTGCGCCGCGTGCCGGTATTCAAGGAGAAAACGTCGGCCGGCGCGTACTACGAACGAGGGGCGCTCGACGGCTCGCGGCCGGGTGTATTTTATGCCAGCCTCTACGACGTGAAGGCCACGCCCAAATTTGGCATGCGCACCCTAGCGTACCACGAAGGTATTCCGGGCCACCATTTCCAGATTGGCATTCAGCAAGAGTTGAAGGGCTTGCCCACCTTTCGTTCCGTAGTACCTTTCACCGCTTACACGGAGGGCTGGGCCTTGTACGCCGAGCGCGTGGCCTCGGAGCTTGGCTTCGAAAAGGACCCGTATGATAACCTAGGACGCCTACGGGCCGAGTTGTTTCGGGCTGCCCGCTTAGTGGTAGATACTGGGATACACGACCAGCGCTGGACCCGCGAGCAGGCCATCAACTACCTGCGCCGCACGACGGGCATGGCCCAGTCCGACGTAGAGGCCGAGGTGGAGCGCTACGTTATCATGCCCGGCCAGGCCTGCGCCTACAAAGTGGGCATGCTCAAGATCCTGGCGCTACGTGAGCAGGCCCAGCAGGCATTGGGAACAAAATTCGACCTTCGTGATTTCCACGACGTCGTTTTGAAGAATGGTGCCTTACCACTAGATGTGCTGGAGCAGGTAGTAAACGACTACATTGCGGCCAAGAAAACGGCGGCCTAAGATTTGGCTAGAACCGCCTTAGTTTGGTTTTAGCTACGCGAGACTTAAGCAGCTTCAATTTACCTGCATAGGTCATGCAGAACGCAGCGAAGCATCTCGCCTGCTGACACGAGAATAGTAATCTAGCATCAGCAGGCGAGATGCTTCGCTGTGCTCTGCATGACGTGCCTTGTTTATTTACCTACTTTTCTAAATACAGCTAGTAACCAAGAAGCCCGGCTGCGCCATATGCAGCCGGGCTTCTTGGTTATTGGCGGTATCGTTTTACAATGACTTAATTACCAGTTCCTCGGCCTTGCTGATAGCCGCGCCTAAACCGGCCACGTTCTTGCCGCCGGCCGTGGCGAAGAACGGCTGCCCGCCGCCACCGCCTTGGATTTCCTTGGCCAGTTCGCGGACCAGCGTGCTGGCGTTGAACTTGCCGGCTTTGGCCAGCTCGTCGTCGAGCATCACGGCCAGTTGCGGCTTACCGTCGATTTCGGCCCCGAGAACGGCTACGAGGTTAGGCACGGCCTGGCGCAGGTTGAAGGCCAGAGTTTTGAGGCCATCGGCCGACGTAACCTGCACCTGTGCGGCTAGGAAATTCACGCCACCAAGCGGTTTAACTTGCCCTGCTAGCTGTTCTTTCTGCTGGTTGATGCTTTGCTGCGCGAACTGCTCAATTTGTTTGCGCAGGCCGGCGGTTTCCTCGCTCAGCTTCTCGATGCTGGTGAGCAGCTGCTGGGGGTTGCCGAGAGCCTCGCGCACCTGAGCTAAGAGGTCGAGTTGCTGATTCACGTAGCTTTCGGCAGCCTCGGCGGTTACGGCCTCGATGCGGCGCACGCCGGCGCCCACGGCGCTTTCGGCCGTGATGCGGAAGTAGCCGATGTCGCCGGTGGTGCGCACGTGGGTGCCGCCGCACAGTTCCACCGAGAAGTTGCGGTCGAAGGTGATGACGCGCACGAACTCGCCGTACTTCTCACCAAACAGCGCGGTAGCACCGAGGTTTTTGGCGTCGGCAATTGGCACGTTGCGGCGCTCATCGAGCGGAATTTGCTGGCGGATCTTCTCGTTCACGATGGTTTCCACCTGCCGCAGCTGGTCGTCGGTTACTTTGGTGAAGTGCGAGAAGTCGAAGCGGAGCAGCTTCTCGTTCACCAACGAGCCTTTCTGAGCCACGTGGGCGCCTACTACGTCGCGGAGGGCGGCTTGCAGCAGGTGGGTAGCCGTGTGGTTGCGCTGGATTTGGGCGCGGCGGGCGTGGTCGTAGCGGGCCGTAAACTCGGCATCTAAATCCTGCGGCAGCTCCAGCAGCGTGTGCACAATCAGGTCGTTTTCCTTCTTGGTGTCCAGCACGCGCACCTTGCTCAGCGGCGACTCCAAATAGCCGGTGTCACCAATCTGGCCGCCTTGCTCGGCGTAGAACGGCGTTTGGTCGAGCACTACCTGGTACTCGGTTTTGCCTTTGCGGTCGGTGCGGCGGTAACGCAGGATGCGGGCCGGGGCCTCGTCCTGGTCGTAGCCCACGAAAGCCGGCTGCTCCTCCGATTCCTTCACAATGGTCCAGTCGCTTTGCTCGGCTTCCTGGGCGTTGCGGCTGCGGCTTTTCTGGGCTTCCAACTCCTTTTTGAAGCCTTCCTCATCCACAGTTAAACCTTTTTCACGAGCAATGAGGGCGGTAAGGTCCAGCGGGAAACCGAAGGTATCGGAGAGTTCGAAGGCAGTTTTGCCGTCGATGCGGTTGCCGTTGGCCTTGGCAGCGTCTTCGAGAGCATCAAGGCGACGCAAACCGGTTTCCAGCGTTTTCAGGAAGGCAATTTCCTCTTCCTCAATCACGCGCTGCACAAACTGCTGCTGTGCTTTCAGTTCGGGAAAGATGTTGCGCATCTGGTCGGCCAGCACCGGCACCAACTTATATAAGAACGGCTGCTTCTGATTCAGCGAAGAGAAGGCATACCGCACTGCCCGGCGCAGGATGCGGCGGATAACGTAGCCAGCCTTCACGTTGCTCGGTAGCTGGCCGTCGGCAATGGTGAAACTGATAGTGCGGATGTGGTCGGCAATAACCCGGATGGCAATGTCGGTTTTCTCGTTCTCGGTAGCGGGCTGATCATTCACCGTGGCCGGCGAAGTACCGTGGTATTCCAGGCCTACTTCCTTGGCAATGAACTGGATAAGCGGCTGGAACACGTCAGTGTCATAGTTGGACTTCACGCCCGACACGGCCATCATCAACCGCTCGAAACCCATGCCCGTATCGACGTTCTGCTGCGGCAGTTTCAGCAGCGACTTATCGGCGCGACGCTCGAACTCCATGAATACGTTATTCCAAATTTCCACCACTTGCGGGTGGTCGGCATTCACCAGTTCTCGGCCCGACTTGGCGGCAACTTCGGCCTCGTCGCGCAGGTCAATGTGAATTTCAGTGCACGGACCACACGGACCAGTATCGCCCATCTCCCAGAAGTTATCCTTCTTGTTGCCGGGCAGAATGCGCTCCTCGGCTACGTACTGGCGCCACAGGTCCTGCGTTTCGGTATCGGGGCCCAGGCCGTCGCCTTTGTCGCCCTCGAAGTAGGTGACGTAGAGCCGGTCTTTGGGCAGCTTGAATACGTCGGTGAGCAATTCCCAGGCCCAGGCAATGGCGTCCTTCTTGAAGTAGTCGCCGAACGACCAGTTGCCGAGCATCTCGAACATGGTGTGGTGGTAGGTGTCGTAGCCTACCTCTTCCAGGTCGTTGTGCTTACCCGACACGCGCAGGCATTTCTGGGTGTCGGCAATGCGCTTGAATGGCGCGGGCTTGTTGCCGAGGAAGTAGTCTTTGAACGGGGCCATGCCCGAGTTGATGAACAGCAGCGTCGGGTCGTCCTTCACTACAATCGGGGCCGAGGGCACGATGTGGTGGCCTTTAGAAGCAAAGAAATCCAGGAATTGCTGGCGGACGTGGCTGGCGGTGGGCAGTGACATAGGGTCTGGCACCAAGCTCTAGCTTGGCTGGTGGTTGGCTTCGATGGAACATAGCCGCCGTAACTTTGCGGCGGCCGGTATTTTGGCTACTTTTCGCAATTAAAGTTAATAGCGCTGGTGGCAAAGGTAGCCGGCCTAACTTGGAAAGCGAAACGCTGATTATCATCCAAACAACGCACGAAGCAAACCCTTCGCTACCGCCTACCCCATGCCTTATAAAGAGCGCGACATCGAGAAGCAGTACTTCACCATTGGCGAAGTGGCCGCGCAGTTCAACGTGGCGCCGTCGCTGATTCGCTTCTGGGAAACCGAGTTCGAGGAGCTCCGGCCGCGCAAAAGCAAGAAAGGCAACCGCCTCTACACCCCCCAGGACATCGACATCTTCCGCACCATCTATCACTTGGTAAAGGAACGCGGCTACACCATTCCCGGCGCCCGCGAAATGATTCGGCAAAAAGGCCCACAGCTCAAGGAGAAAATCGACGTAATTCAGAGCCTGGAAAAAGTCCGCAAGTTCTTGGTAACCATGAAGAAAGAGTTGGACACAATTGGTAAAGCGGAGGAAGCGCACCCCCTAGCCCCCTCGCCAAAAGGCGGAGGAAATTAGCCCTATTATCAACTTATTATCTCCTGCCTCTTAACCCAATTAGTTACTAACCTCTCTTTCGGCCAGGGAGTCAGGGGTGAGATCCGCTATATGAACGATACAGACACTCTGCTTTACGAAGTCGCGCTTACCCTATTCCCCAACATCGGCCCGCAAATGACGCGGCAGCTGATGAGCTACGGCGGCTCGGCCAAGAACGTGCTACACCTGCCGCCGGGCAAGCTGCGCAAGGTACCGGGCGTGGGTCCGGCCACGGTAGCCGTACTGACCGGCGCCGACCGCACTACCGCGTTGAATCAGGCCGAGAGCATCGTGCGGAAAGCGGAAAAAGATGGTGTGCAGGTGCTATTCTACACCAGCAAGCAATTCCCGACGCGCCTCAAGCAGATTGCCGACGCACCCGCCCTACTGTATTACCAAGGCACCGCCGACCTCAACCAGCCCAAAACCCTGGCCATAGTGGGCACTCGCAAAGCCACCGACTATGGCCGGGAGCAAACCGAGCGGCTGGTACAAGGGCTGGTGCAACACCGCCCGTTGATAGTAAGCGGCTTGGCCTACGGTATCGACATTGCAGCCCACCGGGCCGCTTTGCAGGAAGGGCTGGAAACCGTCGGCGTTATGGCCACGGGTCTGGATGTACTCTACCCGGCAGTACACCGCAAAACCGCCGAGAAGATGCTCACCCAAGGCGGTTTGCTCACCGAATTTCCCTTCGGCACCCAGCCCGACAAGTACAACTTCCCCTCGCGTAACCGCATCATTGCTGGCCTTTCCGACGGCACGGTGGTAGTGGAAGCGGCCCGGAAAGGCGGCGCGCTCATCACCGCCGACCTGGCCCTGGGCTACGACCGGGACGTGCTGGCCGTGCCCGGCCCGCTGGGCTCGGCGGCTTCCGAGGGCTGCCACGAGCTAATTAAGGCCAACCGCGCCGCGCTGTACTCCGAGCCTCAAGACCTGGAGCAGCTGCTGAACTGGGATGCCGCGCTACACCTCAATGGCAAGTTCAAAGGCCCTACCACCTACGACCCCGCTGATTTTACGCCCGCCGAGTTCAGCGTAATTGAAGTGATGCAAGCCACTAAAGAGGAGCACATCGACAACCTGGCTTGGAAAACGCAGGTCCCCATGCATCAAATAGCGTCCCTCCTATTAGGGCTGGAGTTCCGAAACGTAGTAAAGGCATTACCCGGCAAACGGTTCAGCCTAGTATAAGGCATATCTCCCGGCAGGTGTAAGCGGCATAGATGAACAGTTGCCGGTTTGTGGCTGTTGTAGGTACCCGAACCGCCAACCGTATCCATTCCTCATCCGCAGCCCTCAACGCATGCTCCTTTACAACGGCCAGTTGCTTTTTGAAGAAGATTTTGCGCTGACACTGCCGAACCGGGGCCTATTTTTCAACGACGGTTTTTTTGAAACACTGGTGTGGGCCGAGGATACCATCCGCTACTTGCCCCACCATCTGGCCCGGATGCAGCGGGCTGCCGATGTATTGGGGCTGGAGTTGCCGCCGGAACTGGCATCTGCCAGCCACCTAACCCAAACGTTAGGTAAGCTAGTAGCGGAAAACATCCTGCCACAAGCTAATCCCGCATACCGCCTGCGGCTTCAAGTCTGGCGCGGCGGCGGCGGCCTGTACACGCCAGAAACCACTGCCTGCAATTGGCTGGCAACTAGCCGCTCATTCCACCCTAATAACGCGCCAGCACTAACGGCAGGGTTTGCCGAAACCGTACGGACGCACTTTTCACCGGTATCCGGCTGCAAAGGCCCAAACAGCCTTACCTACGTGCTAGCCGCGCGTGAGCGGACCCAACGCCGCCTCGACGAGCTACTACTACTTGATGCCGCGGGCCACGTAGCGGAAAGCGTAGCCGCGGCCGTATTTTGGATTAGTAAGAACCAACTCTATACCTCGCCACTCGAAACTGGCTGCGTAGCAGGGGTGCGGCGGGCTCACCTATTGGCTATTGCCCAGCAGCACCACGTACCAGTTGCGGAGGTACTGGCGCAACCGGCGGTGCTAGAAGCCGCAGAAATGGTATTTACAGCTAACGTGGCCGGTATTCGAGTGGTACAACAACTAGGAGCCGTAACGCTTGCATCCGAGCACGCGCTTCTGATGCAGCTCCGGCAATGGGAAGCTCATCCTAGCTAAATCGACACTACTGCTCCGTAGGCCGGCAGCGCAATTTCAACCAGCTGTCCTCGAATTCTGCTAAATCCTGTTGGGTTACGTTGTTTGCCCACAACACATACGCATGGTTATAGTTGCGGTTATAATGACGATTATCAAGGGAATAGAGGGCAATCCAAGCTCTATCCCGGCGTGAGAGCGGACTGGCAGGCGTGGTAGCAATAGCGTAATTCATGCCCTAAGCTACGTAGCAATAGTTACATTTGGATTTTTACACTACAATTTAATTATAACAAGAATAGCGATTTTATATAATCGCCTGCCAGTGAGGTTTTTCGCTGTACCATCGAAGATCAAAAAACAGCCCACCAGATAAATAAGGTAGGCTATTTGAATATAAATATATCGCCCTTCCTATACCGCTACCGGTGCTTTAATGGCTGGCCACGGCTCGTAGTTAGTTAACTGAAAATCCTCGATCTGAAATCCGAAAATATCTTTCACGTCGGGGTTCAGATGCATCTGGGGCAACGGGCGCGGTTCGCGTGTGAGCTGAAGCCGTGCCTGCTCTAAGTGATTGCTGTATAGGTGAGTGTCGCCGCCGGTCCAGATGAACTCGCCGGGTTGCAGACCGGTTACTTGGGCCATCATAAGGGTAAGCAGGGCATAGCTGGCAATGTTGAACGGCACACCCAGAAACACGTCGGCGGAGCGCTGATACAGTTGGCAGCTCAGCCGTCCCTCAGCCACATAGAACTGAAATAAAGCGTGGCAAGGTGTGAGGCGCATGGCCGGCAGGTCGGCCACGTTCCAGGCCGATACCACCATGCGGCGCGAATTGGGCTGGGTTTGGAGCAGGCGCACCATTTCGGCTATCTGGTCGATGCTCTGGCCGTCGGGGGCTTGCCAGCTACGCCACTGCTGGCCGTAGATGGGGCCGAGGCTGCCATCGTCATCAGCCCATTCCCGCCAGATTTTCACACCCACTTCTTCCAGGGAGTTGTTGTTGGTGTCGCCTTTCAGGAACCAGAGCAGCTCGTGGATGATGCTTTTCAGGTGGGTTTTCTTGGTGGTTACCAGCGGAAATCCCTCTTGCAGGTTGAAACGCATCTGGTAGCCGAACACTGAGAGTGTACCGGTGCCGGTGCGGTCGGTTTTCTGGGTTCCGTGGTCGAAAATATGCTGAAGGAGGTCGAGGTATTGGCGCATGAGGGAAGCAAGATGGAATGTGGCTTCAAAAATAGAGAAACTCCAGCAGGCGCAATAGTTTGCTAATTCCCTCTTGCTAGTGTGGTAGGTGAACTTTTAGCTAAATAGTTTAACAATACATTGAAGGTTAACCCGAATTCAGCACACACTCGTGCTCCACTGCTGTTAGGGTTAACGAGCAGAGGCATTAAAGTGTGAATAGCCTCCAGTTCTACTGCATTCAGTTCTCTTGCTACACGCCCCATCCTTCCGAATGATTCTTCCAGCTCAAGAGTCAGAGGTATACTACCAGTAGGCGGTGGCTGACTGGGATTAATTCGGTTTCCAGCGAGCGTGGTTTCTAGGCGCTGTTGGAAAAGCATCGGACTCACTAACAATTGGTTTAATGCCACTGCTGCCGAGCTATCAGGAACTGTTAGAATCGCCAGCATAAAATGTCCTACATCAATATAATCGTTCTGCAATCGTATTGCTTCTAGTCGGCTCTCGCTAATAATACTTTTAAGGCTTGTGGAGAAGGGAATAGACTTGAATCGTTTGAAAAATGAGAACATATGGCTTTTAATTGACGCCGCAAACTCTGCCAAAGTAAGGTTAACACGAACTGCACTAAACACACCATAGCAGTATTATGTAGCGTAAGCTTCCGTTTGCGGCGAAGTAGCGCAGACTTAAAGCAGCCGTCAAAATAGAAAAAGCCGCTCTGATGGAGCGGCTTTTCTTGTTGTGCAACTCAGTAGCACCCGTAATGACCGGGCTGTAGCTTACCGCTTGCTGATTTTATTCAGCGAAATACTTCTTTGCTGGTTGGATTTGAAATGACGAGGTTCCTCGGCTTGCAGGGCGCGGTGCTTGGTGGCGCGGCCGGTCATGCGCTTGCGCCACATCTGGAATGAAGTAAGCTTCATTTCCCGCCGCATCAGGGCAATGACGTCTTTTTCGGCCAAGCCAAACTGTGCTTCAATGGCCTCGAACGGCGTGCGGTCTTCCCACCCCATTTCCATAATCCGGTCGATGTCGGCGGCTGATAAGTGCTCTAAGGGCGAAGGCTCGTGGCTCATAGGTTGCTGGTGGTTTTAGGGAAGGCTCCGGCAGCTTAGGCCTGCCAGACATTCCATTACAACAAACTTTCAGCGGATTTGTCCAGTATTTTAGCGTTTTATGTGGTAGCAGCTTACTGGTACTTATAGCTCATTTTCAATTCTTCTGTTGTTACACCAGCAGTTGGCTCAAACCGTAATTGCTGTAACAGTGAATTGGGTTTGCTGAACCATACTATTGCGTCCGGTTACCCCTCTGGTATCGTATTTTCTATGGCAGCTAACTCTACTGCTATTCAGCGATAGAGTTAACTGCCATATGAAGCTACTTTCGTTTATACGTTTACTTTCGACTTAGCCCTTCAATTACTGCCAGAGATTCTTTATCGGTTTGCAAAAAATTCAGCACGCATACCGAAGTTGTGAATCCCGCCTTACTGTCTTTGAAGAGGAAAACGACGTACGACAATCCAAGACCAAAATAAAAATCACACATTGAACTATAGGAAGCTACACGAATTGTTTTGCCTCGTTTGATTCGGCCTTTGAGCACTTTTTCCACCCGCAGATGTGGGATGTAACCATATCTGAAAGGTGGTCGAACAGGATTGCTGTATAAATCCATCTGCACTGTATCAGCTAGAGAGACTACCTGGCCTTTCACCACATAATCCGCCTTCTTAAAATTCTCCTGAATAGTTGTTGTAGCACAGCTACACGCGTTTGCCGCAGAAGCACAGCACAAGGAGGCTAGTGAAAGGAGGAATATTTTCATATCGGGTATTGGGGATAAAAGCAAAACGCACAAACCTTCAAATGAAGATTTGTGCGTTTTTTGAGTTTTCTAGCTAAGAACAAAGTGCTTTCTACAGCGACTTCACGGCCGGAGCGGCAGCGGGGGCTGGCGTAACGGCGGCAGTTTTGGCGCCTTTCTTCATGCAGCACGAGCTGCCCATAGCGGTTTTCTGAGCTTCCGAGCACTCCATTTTAGCGGAGCCTTTTTTGCCTTTCTTGGCGTCTTTGTCGCCGTGGGCAGAAGCGGTACCAACGAAGGCGAACAGGGCGAGAGCGAGCAGAGCGTTTTTCATGAATTGGAAGTTGAAACAAGGAAACAAAACGAGGAAAGCAACGGTTGGCTTGCGTAGGCCACCTGCTGGCTCTAAGATAGTAAAATAGCACGAAGCTCCAGCTTCGCGCCCTCATGCACGTTCTTTGTTGCCACGGTGCGCTTCTGCTCGTGCAACGCTGCGCCAAGCTGGAGCTTGGTAGTACTTTCTATGCCGCTTCGCAAACTCAGTTACAGTGTGTTGCTCGCCTTGGCCTTGGTGTCGGGGCTAGCGTTGTTTTTCGTGGCGCAGCTGCGGTTCAACTACAATTTCAACGACTTCTACCCCGCCGGCGACCCGGACCTGGACTACTATCAGCAGTACTCCACCCGCTTCGGCAACGACAACGACTACGTGCTGCTGGGCATTGAAGCCCCGGCCGGCCAAACCGTGTTCGAGCCCAGCTTCCTGATTCGCGTCGATTCGCTGACCCGCTTTATCCAGCGGCGGCGGCACGTCACGCAGGTATCCTCCCCCACTACGGCCAGCAACCCGGTGGTGGAAGGCCTGGGGGTGTTCAACATCCCGTATCTGCGGCCCCAAGAACCCAGCCGCCGTGCCCAGGACTCGGCGCTTGTGTATCGCACGCCGGGCCTAGTAGGCAACCTGATTTCCAAGGATGCGCGGGCTGTCACCATCCTGTTCCAGACCTCGCCCAACCTCAGCAAACCGCCCGGCGACTCACTGCTGGCGGCGGTGCGCACTGAGCTAGCCCGGCAGAACTTTCCGGAAAGCGAGTACCACATGGCCGGCAAAATGGTGGCCCAGTCGGTGTTCGTGGACCGGCTGCAAATGGAGTTGATGGTGTTTATGAGCCTGTCAGTGGTGCTCGTGACGGGGCTGCTGTGGCTCACGTTCCGGACGTGGTGGGGCGTGGTATTGCCGCTGGTGGTGGTGCTGGGCGCCATTCTGTGGGGCCTGGGGCTAATGAGTGCCTGCGGCGTCAGCATTGATTTGATGACGGCTTTGCTGCCGGTGATGCTGTTCGTGGTGGGCATGTCGGACACCATTCACATCATCACGCGCTACGTAACCGAGCTGGGCTATGGGGCCAGCAAAAAGGATTCGTTGTGGATTGCCCTTAAGGAGTCGGGGTTCGGGTCGGGGCTGTCGGCGCTTACTACTAGCATCGGCTTCTTCACGCTGATGACCAGCACCATCCGCCCGATTTACAACTTCGGGCTGTTTACGGGCATTTCGGTGCTGCTCACATTTGCGCTCAGCTTCACGCTGCTGCCGGCTATGTTGCTGCTGTTGCGCAAGCCGCAGCTGCGGGTGCCGCGCGAAACCGGCCACAGCTGGGACGGCGTGCTGGGCGGGTTGTTCCGGAAAGTGCTGGCGCGGCGGCAATGGGTGGTGGCCATCAGCGCGTTGCTCCTGATTGGGTCGGTAGCCTCGGCCTCGCGCATCCGCATCAATTCCGCACTGCTCGACGACCTTTCCAAGAACGACCCGGTGAAGCTGGATTTCCAGTTTTTCGAACGGCAGTTTGCGGGCGTGCGGCCCGTGGAGCTGGATTTGAAGCCGGCTGCCGGGCGCAGTATCTACGACTTAGAGGTGCTGCGCGAAATCGAGGAAATCGAAACCTACCTGACTAAGGAGTTTGGGCTCAACTTCGTGGCCTCCCCCGTCACGCTGGTAAAGTCGGTGCGCAAGGCCTTGAACGGCGGCCTACTGAGCGAGTACCGCCTCCCCGATTCCGAGGCCGAACTGCGGCGCATCACCAGCAAAATCAGGCTATTCCGCAAGAAGCCGGAGTTTAAGGCCTTGGTGCTGCCCGACGGCACCGAAGGCCGCCTGACGGGCCGCATGCCCGACGTGGGCAGCATCCGGGCCGACAAGCTAAATGACGAATTCCGCACGTTTCTACGCGAAAAAATCGACCCCAGCATCCTGCAAACCCGCCTCACTGGCTCGGCCAACCTCATCGACAAAAACAACGAGAACCTGACGCTCAACATGATAACCGGCATGACCATCGATATTGTGATGGTGACGCTCATCGTGCTGGCCTTGTTCCGTAGCTTGCGCATGACGCTGGTCGTACTCATCCCAAACCTAGTGCCCATCCTGATTGTGGCCGGCGTGATGGGGCTGGCGGGCGTAAGCATGAAGGTGAGCACCAGCATCATCTTTACCATTGCTTTCGGTATTGCCGTCGATGATACCATTCACTTTATCAGCAAGTTGAAGCTGACGCTGCTCAAGGAGCCCAACCTATTTAAGGCGGTGCGCCACACCTATTTGCTGGCCGGCAAGGCGGTCATTGTCACGTCGTTGATCCTGGTGGGCGGCTTCTCCACCCTGATCTTCTCGTCGTTTGACGGCACGTTTTACGTGGGTCTGCTCATCGGCCTCACGCTGCTGTTTGGCGTAGTGGCCGAACTAACCTTGCTGCCGATTCTGATTCTGGCCTTTTACCGGCACAAGCCCAAGGAAATCCGGAAGCCGGTGCCCGCGCTGGGCGGTTGAAGCTGACGTCTGGTTTCACACAGAACGTTCTGCGTCCTCTGCGCAACCCTCAGCGCCCTCTGCGGGCTAAAAAACCCTTGCGCATATTTGCAGATATGAAACGTATTCTGCCTTTCCTCTTCCTGCTCTCCTACGCCGCCCACGCCCAAACGCCCGCTCCGCCCGCCGACCCGCTAACGCCGCTCATTCAGCAACGGGAAGAAATGGTGCGGCAATACGAAGCTGCCAACGCCCAGCGCAACAGCCTGTTCGGCAACAAGCCCAGCAAGAAAGACCTGGAGGAAGTGGTAACCGCGCTGAAAGGCATCATCCGCAAAGACACCGAAATAGTGCGCGCCGTGCAGGCCGAAACCCTGCGCCGCACCGCCGCCGTGCAAGTGGAAAACCAGCAGGTGAAGCAGCAGGTAACCGTGGCCCGCACCGACCAAAGCAGCACCCAGCAACGTTTCTACGACCTGCAAAACCAGATTACCAACCTGGAACTCCGCGACAAACAGCGCCAGAAGAAGCTCGTAGACCTGCAAGCCACCGCCGACGAAGCAGTAGCCGCCCGCACTAGCCGCGACCTGTTGGCCGCCGGCCTGGCCGCCTTCAGTCTGGGTTTGCTGGCGTACGTAGTGAAGCTGCGCGGCCAGAAATCAGCACCCAAGCGGCGGAAGTAGTCGGCCAGTGTTCAAAGGCCCGTCATGCAGAGGCGCAGCCGAAGCATCTCGCGTGCTGACGTTGCAGTGCTAATTCAACGATTCGCGCGAGATGCTTCGGCTACGCCTCTGCATGACAGTCGATTTATATGATTAGAGGCAAAAAATAACGCCCACTCCATGCTTGTTCCCGCCGCCGACTACCTGACCTACGCCGAAGCGGTGGCGCTCTATAACGACCTGCGGGAAATAGACATTATAGCCTTAGTGAAGTCGGCGGGGCCGCCTACGTTTCCTTACGGGGAGGGCATGTACTACCAGCTCTGGATCGAGGAAACCGAGGCTGAGGCGGCGCGGGAGACGGTAGAAGCCTTTGAGGCTGAGAGAGGCAGCCTGCGGGTACTGCGCTGTCCGAAGTGCAAGGCCCCCGACCCGCTGCCCAGCCCTAATACAGCTTGGTGGAGACGGCTGTTCTATGCGGGCACCGTCCTGCACAAATGCCCGAACTGCGGCGCGGAATTTCCAGTCTGAACCACTACTTTGCTGGGGTCTACCGCTCCGCTTCGGCGGGCATAACCCCTGCCTCCTTGACCTGGACCGAAGAACAGGCCCGCGCCCTGATAACCGACTCCGGCACCCTGAAACGGGGCCTCGAACTAGCCGGCCCCGCCAAATGGAGCAACCTAGGCCAAACCGCCACCGCCGCCTGGGGCGAGTGCAAAGGCAGCGGCTCTAAGCCCTACCAAACCAGCATCGACCTCACCGAGCCCGCCTTTAAGTGCTCTTGTCCGAGCCGGGTGTTTCCGTGCAAGCATGGCGCCGGTTTGCTGGTACTGCTAGCCCGCCAGCCGCAGCTTTTCGGTGGTACAGTTGCCCCTTCCTGGCTGGAAGAATGGCTGGAAAAGCGCCAGCAAACCCAAGACAAGAAACCCACTAAAGCCCCGCCTAAAGCATCCGCGCCCCAAGAAGCCCTGCTAGATTCGTTAGACGCCCCGGACGCGGAAACTGCCACCAATGACACCTCCGGCGCTAAAGCCTCGCAGGCGCTGCAAAAGCGGCTCACCCGCATGACGCAGGGCGCGGCGGAGTTGGAAGAGTGGCTGCTTGACCTGGTACGCGCCGGTACGGCCGTGGCCAAAAGCCAGCCGCGCAGCTATTGGGAAACGCCCGCCGCCCGCCTCGTTGACAACCAATTGCCCGGCTTGGCCAGCGTGGTGCGCGAGTTGCCGGCCATCTGCCACAGCGGCCCCGACTGGCCCGACCAACTCCTAACCCGCCTAGGGGAGCTGTACGTGTTGGTGCGCGCTTTCCAGCGCCTCGACCACCAGACATCGGAGGCCCGCGAGGAGATTTTGCAGCAAATTGGGGTCAACCTCAAGAAAGAAGACCTGCTGGCCCGCCAGCCCACCGTAACCGATGAGTGGCAAGTGCTAGGCCTGCACACCGAAGAGGAAGACCGCCTGACCGTGCGCCGCGCCTGGCTGTGGGGCCGCCACACGGACCGGTACGCGCTGGTGCTGGAATACGCTTTCGGCAGCCAACGCTTTGCTACTGCCTTGGTGCCCAATGCCGTGTACGCCGGCGAGTTGGTTTTCTACCCCGGCCTGTTGGAGCTGCGTGCTATTCCGGTGGCCCTCACCGTGCTGAACCCCGCCCCGCCCGACCTCGACCCACCCGGCCAAAGTCCCGCGCAGCTCCTCGATGCCTACGCCACCACCCTGGCCCGGCATCCGTGGCTGCGGCAATGGCCTGTCACCCTGCACGACGTACTGCCCACTTACCTTCCCACCGACGACGCGTGGGTGCTGCACCACGCCACCGAGCCGGTGGCGCTGCCCCTGCGCCTCGCCCCGGAAGCGGGGTGGCAGTTGCTGGCGGCCAGCGGCGGACAGCCCATGCGCGTGTTTGGGGAGTGGAACGGCCGCACCCTGCACCTGCTGACCTACTTCGAGAGTGCGCAATAAAGCGGATACCACAACCCTCTGACAGCCCGAGCCGCACAATGTCTAGCTCTCCAACGACCTCCCTCCCGCAACCGCACTGGCCGCAGCTGCTCCGCGTGGCCCTGCTGGGTACGCGCCAAAGCGGGGAGCCCGTGCCCGCCGTATTCGACACTGCCGCCAGCAGCCCCGAAGACCGTGAAAAGCAGCTCCTGCTAGCCGCCGGTACGCTGGCTTTGATGCGGCGCGCTGGTTATCAGCCACCCGTGGCGGCCCCAACTCCTGCACCAGCGCCGCCTGACCCAGTGCCCCCTCTTGGCCCGCTAGGCAGAGCCTGTTTGCTTCGCATGCTGGAAGACGGACAGCATACGGAGATGCTGCCCGAGTATTTAGAGCAAGTAGCCGCCGCAGGGCGCCGGGTACCCGATACGATCCTGCATCTGCTGCTGCACCATGCGGCCAGTTCGTCGGAAACGGCTGTGGTACTGGCTTCGGTGGCTGGTACTCGGGGTCGGTGGCTGGTTGCCCTCAACCCGGCGTGGCACACGCTGCTAGCTGCCCCGTCTGCTTCCGATGCGGATACCCTTGGCCTGGAGCCTTGGGAAACCGGCACGCTGCCCGCGCGCCGCACTTGGCTGCGGGCCCGTTTCGAGCAGGACGCCGACGCGGCCCGCGCCTTGTTGCTGGCCGCCCTGCCCACTGAGCCCGCCAAAGCCCAAGAGGCTTTCCTGGAAATCCTGGCCGACTATCTGCGCCCGGACACTGAACTCGCGCTAGAAACCCTGCTTCGGGCGCGGGGGCAGGAAGTGCGCCGCCAAGCCGCCGCGCTGCTGGTGCGGCTGCCCAACTCGGCGCTGGTGGAGCGGCTGTGGGCGCGGGCCGCGCCGCTGCTCGAAGTGAAGCGCGGCTTGCTGGGCCTGGGCAAAAGCACCCTAGAAGTAACGCTGCCTACAACCTGGGACAAAAGTTGGCTGGCCGATGGCATCGAGGAGAAAAACGACCAGTACGCCTACTACTCGGGCACCGGCAACCGGGCTACTCCGCTGGGGCCCAGCGCCATCCGGCTGGGCAACATGCTGGCCTTACTGCCCCCTGGCCGCTGGACTGCCCACTTAGGCGTTTCAGCTGATGACTTGCTGGCCGCGGCCTTGGCTTCGGAGTGGGCGGTGCCGCTGCTGCCGTGCTGGGCCATGAGCACCCTCACCCACCTTGACTCCGATTTTGCGGTGGCCTTCTTGAAGCTGTGGCTGCACCAGCGCCCCACCCTGCAAAAAGCCCACCTTGACCGCAGCATTGATTGGGCCGCTCTTACCGAACTGCTGCCCGCCGCCACCCGGCAACAGCTACTACTCAAGCCTATGCTGCTACGCATCCGACGCCAAGAACCTCGCTGGACCGACGACCTGCTGCAACTACCCACGCCTTGGCCCCACGAGCTAACCACCGAAGTGCTGCAAAGCCTGAGCGCCAAACTAGCCAACTCGGCCACCCTCGAACGGTTGCACTCCGACCTCTACCAACTCAGCTACTTCATCAGCCAACACCTCGCCCCCGCTATCCACCTCACCGACGCGCCCCTAGTAGAAACCACCCTTCTCGCCCTCCCCGAAGTGCACAGCACCTTCCAAAACAGTATCCACAACATGCTCGAAACCCTCCGTTTCCGCACCCAGTTAGCCACTTCCCTAAAAGAAGCTACAAGCTAAAACTAGTTCCCCTCCTCAGCTGAGGAGGGGTTAGGGGTGGTTGACCTGCCGTTGAACGACAACTAGTTTTAGCTTCTAGTTCTAGCTGCTCAACCACCCCTAGCCCCTCCTCATCTGAGGGGAACTAGCTTCTAGCTCCCTAATCATTCTAGCTTTAGCGCTCAGCTTCCACCTTCTTCTGTCACCCCAACCTATTCCTATTATATGTCCGCCACGCCAACTGAGAACCTGCTCCGTCCGCATGCCGAAGTGCTATATGCCGAAGAACTAGCCGCGCTGGCGGCAGTTGATGACCGGCCCAAACCCACTAACTGGAAACTCTCGCCGTGGGCGGTGGTGACCTACCTGCTGGGCGGCAAGCTGGATAACGGGTTTGAAATCGAGCCGAAGTACATCGGGCAGCGGCGGCTGATGGAAATTGCGGTAGCCACCCTCGCCACCGACCGGGCGCTGTTGCTGCTAGGAGTGCCAGGTACGGCCAAAAGCTGGGTTTCCGAGCATCTGGTGGCAGCCATCAGCGGCCATTCCAACCTGCTGGTGCAAGGCACGGCGGGCACTTCCGAAGACGCCATTCGCTACTCCTGGAACTATGCTCGCCTCATTGCCGAGGGTCCGTCGTTGGGCGCCTTGGTACCCTCGCCGCTGTTCAAAGGCATGCAGGAAGGCAGCCTCGTGCGCCTCGAAGAACTCACCCGCATCCCCTCCGACGTGCAGGATACGCTCATCACTATGCTCTCGGAAAAGGTGCTGCCCATCCCCGAGCTATCCACCGAAGTACAGGCCACGCGCGGCTTCAACGTCATTGCCACCGCCAACGACCGGGATAAGGGCGTAAACGAGCTAAGCAGCGCCCTGCGCCGCCGCTTCAACACCGTGGTGCTGCCCCTGCCCACTGATTTGGCTGAGGAAGTACGCATCGTCCAAACCCGGGTAGCCAAGCAGGGCAAGTCGCTGCAACTGCCGGTAGAAGCGCCCGCCGTCGAGCAGATCAACCGCCTCGTGACCATCTTCCGGGAGCTACGCAGCGGTGTGACCGAGAACGGCAAAACCAAGCTCAAAAGCCCCAGCGGCACGCTTAGCACCGGCGAAGCCATATCCGTCATGAACAGCGGCCTGGCCCTGGCCGCCTACTTCGGCGACGGCAGCCTCCGCGCCCACGACCTAGCCGCCGGCCTCACCGGCGCCGTACTCAAAGACCCCGTGCAGGACCGCGTGGTGTGGCTGGAATACCTGGAAACCGTAGTGAAAGAGCGCGACGGCTGGAAAGATTTGTACCGCGCCTGCCGGGAAGTAGTGGAGTAGTATATGGAATTTTACTCCTAAACGCATCTTACCCGCAAGGCTGTACTATCGCCCTCATCGAATTATGCACGCTAAGGCTTCTGTACCCTCATTGCGCTGGCTGGTCCTTGTTGGATACCTCTTATTCATCTATACCCCTTATACCAGGGCACAGCTACTTTCGGATGGTTATCGTGACCTAATTGTAGTCAAAAATCAAGTATGGGGGTTGACTGAAAGCGGCCACATAAAAGTCTATAAATCAACTGGGGAAGAAGTGAAAGTTGACTCAGTGTCAGATGCCTCAGCAGAGCTTATCACAAATGCTGGCAATGATGTAGTAGTCCAGACAGGAACAAAGATTCAACAGTGGAGTAGCACAGATTCCACTTGGCGCGTCATTGGTAGCTTACGCTCCAAAGCGTTTGCCTTAGTGGTCAATAGCAAGCATCATGTTTTTGCTATTACAGACAAAGGCGTTCTTGATGTGGCTACGAATAAAACATTACTGCCTGCCTCATCCCCAAATGATCAGCTTACTAAGCTCACGTCTTTAAGGAAGCCAACGACTTGGTTTCTTGATAGACAAGATAACCTCTGGCTTGGCTTCGGTTACGGTGAATGGGGTGGTAACGTCTTCACTTACGACACTCAAAATCACAGGTTTATTGATCTAAAATTCCACGACTTTCAGATCAACCTGCATCCGATCAAGTCGTTCTTTCACCTCAAATCTAGTGTGGGGTTCTCTTCGGGCATGCAACACATGATGAATTCAGGAGCAATTGGTGAATTCAATAATTTCAATGCACGTACCCTTTATGATACGCGGGCTGATAGGGATACCAGCACAACTAAACAACCATTTGTCAT
Organism: Hymenobacter norwichensis DSM 15439; assembly: GCF_000420705.1. GTDB lineage: Bacteria > Bacteroidota > Bacteroidia > Cytophagales > Hymenobacteraceae > Hymenobacter > Hymenobacter norwichensis. The sequence goes on along the minus strand of NZ_ATVL01000009.1, from coordinate 689,119 downwards.
ACATCCAGTTCCTTACATTGGACCAGCGGTCTACGAACCAGAGACGGACCACATATATTTTTATTCAAGCTTGGGCGTGTTTGAGGGCAAGTATAGTGGTGATCTTAGCAGACTTACGAATTGGAAGAAGTTGTTCGAACCTAAGCTTCATTGGCGAATTGGGCAGCCTGACGCTGTAGGCTCACCAATGAACGTGCTGAAGATGCTTTCCCTTGGCAATGGTAAACTAGTCTTGCTAACTCAGAATGACGGAGTAGGCATCTGGGATGGACAAGCATTCAAACTACTTTAAGCCAATACCTTCTGCCTCTTAGGTGTCCGCCACCACAGGCCCGCCAGCACCACTAGTCTCACTCCCACCGCCAGCCATGCAATTCCAGGACTTACTTCATCGTCTCGATACGCTGCTCCAACAGCACCGGCCCGACTACTATGCTGCCCTCAACCCACCCGCTACGGCCGCCGAAATAGCCGCGTTTGAAGCGGAAGTCGGGTTGCAGCTGCCGCCGGAGCTGCGCGCGTGGTACCACTGGCACAATGGCCAAAACGCCGGGTGCTTCGATACCCTGGAAGCCAACCACGAATGCGCCAGCCTGCGCGATATGGCCGACACCATGCGCATCAACCGGGAGCTACTCGAAGCCGGCGACTTTGTGGCGAACTGGTGGCGGCCCCGCTGGCTGCCGTTCCTCACTAACGGCAACGGCGACCAAGTGTGTCTAGACCTGGAAGGCACCTTCACCGGCCAGCCAGGGCAGCTGATTGAGCACTGGCACGACTGGGAACAGCGCGACGTCCTGTTTCCCGACCTGACCGCCTGGCTGGCCGCCGTGGTGCAGGCCTACGAAACGGCCCTCACCGCAACCCCCAACCTGACCGCCGAGCAGGTATTCGACCTGGAGCTGGAAGCCCCAGCCGGCTTTCCTCTCGAATTTCAGGCGGGCTAACACCTGGCTTTCTGCCGTTACTTAGTAACTCATTTATTTGCCCCACTGTATGGATTCGACCTTACGCGCCATCGAGGCACATTTCCGAGTGCCTTTGCCGGCGCTCTACGTGCAGCTTTATCAGGACGGCATGCTGGATTGGTTTCTGGATGGCGGGCTTCCAAACCCCAACTGGTACCGCGACATTTACCCGCAGCTTCGGCAGCGCCCACCCGTGCTGCTCTACGCCCAGGATTTCGAGCTAATTGCGCCATCGGAACTACTGGAGCAAGACCTCATTTGTGAGCCCTCGCCCGAACGCCTGTTCATCCCGTTTGGCACAACCGGGGCGGGCGACTTGTACTGCTTCTACCCAACGCTAGCTGAAAACGGCCAGTACCCCGTCACGCTGACCTGGCACGACGAAGACAAAACCGAAGTCCTGGCCCCTAGCCTTGAGACCTTTATTTTCCGGGAAATGCTGGCCAAAGTCACCGCCATCGACGAATATTCTCTGGAAGGCTACCCCGACTTTGAAGCCCTGCGGCAGGATTTGTTACTCGCTGCCGACTCCATCCGGCCCTACCTGAAACCCGCTTGGAACAACATTCTGGACACGGTATACCGCCTGCCCTTGCGCACCGAAACCGTGGTACTGCCCCGCACGCAATACACCATTCAGTGCCTGCTTACCACAACCGAACTACAGGAAATTCTAACCAAGGAAATGCCTTTCTCCTACGGCAGCCACACCTTTTCCTGCCATCCGGAGTAGCGCGGGCTTGCGTTGCTGCCTAGGTTTTTAGTTGACGTATTTCACTTATTTCCGCCAGTATGCCCCACGATTCTCTGACCCGTATCACGCAATGGCTAGCCGCCCACGCGCCACGCATCTTGCACGAGTCGCTGAACCCCGGCGCTACCGACGAGCAGTTAGAGGAGCTAGAGGCAGCGGTGGGCAAGCCCTTGCCGGACGACTATAAGGCCCTGTATCGGTGGCACAATGGGTTGAACGAGGAGGCCGAGAATTGGGGCAGCTTGTTCTATGGCATGAGTCTTTTGCCGTTGGCTGAAGTGCTGGATGCCTACCTCTACCAAGCCCCACAAACCCTGACCTCGCCCTTACTACAGGCGGCCCCCACCCTGAAAAGCGCGGTAATGCAGAATCCGTATTGGCTGCGGCTCGGCTTTGATGGCTCGCATAGCTGGCTGCTCCTTGATCTTGACCCTGCGGAAACCGGCAGCTATGGGCAGGTGCTTTACGTGTACGAACTAGATGAAATCGGCTTTCGGGTGGCCAGCTCGGTAACGGAGCTTTTACGCACTTTCGCCCACGACCTAGAACACGACTTATACACGCTCGACGAAGGAGCGGCCGACGACGGAAACGAGTTTCTGGTGCCGGCTGCGCCCATCGACCCCGGCAATTACAACCAGCCCGGCCGCTGGCAACACGCCCTTTCCCACACCGCCTAATCTTCGCCATGCTGACGCATCCTTTTTGGGGAGCTGTAGAAGAAAGTTGGGCGGGCCTCTCGGCCGAGCACCCGGTTTCGGTACCTGGCTTCGAGAAGCAAGTCGAGGTTTTCTTGGGCGACGAACTCTTCGAGGAAGACGAGGAGTACGACCTCACGCCTACGCAACTCGACGAGTACGCCGCTACTTTCCAGAATTTTGTGGCCGACGCTCCGCGCGTGCTGGCCCAGCTAAAGCAGCGCGCTTTCGAGCAATACCAGGAGCTTTACGCCGCTTTCTACGACGACCCCGCCCAGTCGGGGGCGCCGCCTCTGCACCTGACCACCCCCGACCAGCACTTCGCCTACATGCAGAACCTGGGCTACCTCCGCATTTCCGATAGCCACACGCTCCGCCTCATCATCCACTACGACCTCGACCCGGAACACGGCCTGGAAATCAAGTTCGTGGACAATGCGCTGGCTGACTTGGGAGGCATTGCCGAAACCTAAGCTGTAACGTTGCCATTGAGCCCGTTGCTGCGCTACCTACTTACTGGCTCAGGGCCGGCCGCCGGCAGAGCCCGGTCCCTGCTGATTTTTCGCTTATCTAAAATTCGGGTTTTGGAGCTTATTTTTCAAAAAGCAAAATATAAGCTCCAAAATCAGTAGCCTATTTTTCGCAAGTAAAAAGTAGGCTACCGCCATCTATACCGCCGCTCCTATGCCCACGCCTGACCTCCGCCTCTTCGGTATCCGCCACCACGGGCCCGGCAGTGCCGCCAGCCTGCGCCACGCTCTTAGCGAGTATCAGCCCGACATCGTGCTGCTGGAGTGCCCTGCTGATGGCGAAGCGGCCGTGCAAACCATCATTCAGCACCCCGATTTGCGGCTGCCGGTGGCGCTGCTGCTCTACAACCCCAAGCAGTATCAGCAGGCCTCATTTCTACCCTTCGCCACGTTCTCGCCCGAAACGCAGGTGCTCCGCTACTGCCACGAGCACGGCACCCACCTACGTTGCATGGATTTGCCGGCCGCGCTACGATTCGCCCTGCCCGATGCAGTAGAGAATGTGCCGGCAAGCGCCGTACCTCCCATTATTCCAACGGAAGAGGATTCGGTTGTTGGCACCAACGCTGAATTGGAGGCGCAAGAAGAAGTAGCGGCACTCGTAGCGCCCGAACAACAGCCAGAAACCAGTTCCTCCCCTCTTTTAGACGAGCCGCAGGAAGTGCCTCCCGTTGAGCAAGTCCGCCGCGACCCTATTTCCTACCTCGCGGAGCTGGATGGCTACGACGACGGGGAACGGTGGTGGGAGCTGCGCTTCGAGCACAGCGCCGGCCACGCCGATACGTTTGGGGCGGTCCTCCACATGATGACGGCCCTACGGGAAGAGTTGGCGCTGCCGGAAAGTCCGGAAACCTTGCTCCGCGAGGCCTTCATGCGTGAAACCCTGCGCAATACACTCAAGCAGGGCTACCAGCGCGTGGCAGTGGTATGCGGCGCCTGGCACGCGCCCGTGCTGCAACCCGACCTACTCAAGCGAGAGGACAAAGCTCTACTCAAGGGCCTGAAGAAAGTACCCATCGAAGCTACCTGGATTCCGTGGACCTACGAGCGGCTGTCGTACAGTTCGGGCTACGGGGCGGGCGTGTTGTCGCCGGCCTGGTACGAGCTACTGTTCACCGAGTCGCACACCGAAGTGGTAACGCATTGGATGGTACGGGCGGCGCGGCTGTTGCGCGGGCAGGACCTGGATGCGTCGTCGGCGCATGCTATTGAGGGCGTGCGGCTGGCCGAAACGTTGGCGGCTGTGCGGGGCCGGGCGCTGCCGGGCATCGAGGAGTTGCAGGAAGCGGCCGTGGCTATTTTGGGGGGCGGCTACGAGGAAGCACTGAGTTTGGTGCATCGGGAGCTGGTGATTGGGGTGTGCATGGGCGAAGTGCCGGCTGAGCTGCCCGCCACGCCCTTGCAGCAGGATCTCACGCATCAGCAGCGCCTCACCCGCCTCAAGCCCGAAGCCGCCGCCCGCACCCTCGACCTGGATTTACGCAAAGAGCTGGACCTCAGCCGCAGCCACCTACTGCACCGCCTGCGCCTACTGGACGTGCCGTGGGGCCAGCCGCGCCGCGCCCAGGGCAAGGCTGGCACTTTCCATGAGCTATGGGAGCTGCAATGGCAGCCCGACTACGCCCTACCCGTGCTCGACGCCGGCCGTTGGGGCAACACCGTGCTGGATGCCGCCGTAGGCCGCGCCCGCCAGCGCGCCACCGACGCTCCCGACCTGGAAACCGTCAGTACACTGCTGGAAGAAGCCCTGCAAGCCGACCTCGGCCCCGTCATAGCCGCGCTGGTAGCCCGCTTGGAAACCCTTTCGGCCGGCACCCGCGACGTGACGCACCTACTGGCTGCCCTGCCGCCGCTGGTGAACGTGCTGCGCTACGGCAACGTGCGCCGCACCGAAACCGCCCAAGTAGTCCAGGTAGTGCACCACCTTGTACCGCGCATCTGCATCGGACTACCCCAAGCCTGCACCGGCCTCGACTATGATGCCGCCCGCCAGTTCTTGCCCCGCCTCGAGGGCACGCACCAAGCTATTCGGCTGCTCCAGAACGATGCCCAGGAAGCGGATTGGTACGCGGCGCTGGCTGTGGTATTGCGCAACCCGGCCAGTTCGGGCCTACTGGCCGGAGCTGCCGGGCGCCTGCTTTTCGATGCCCATCAGCTTTCCTCGGAAGATGCCGGCACTGCCCTTGGCCTAGCCCTAGCGCCCGCCCAGCCCACCGCCTATGCCACCGCCTGGATAGAAGGTTTCCTGAGCGGCAGCGGCCAGCTTTTGCTACATCATCGCCCTCTCTTCGCTCTACTCGACCAGTGGCTAGGCGAATTGAACGAAGACACTTTCCGCGAAATCGTGCCCCTGTTACGCCGCGCCTTCACCGACTTCAGCCACCCGGAACGTCGCCAATTACTGGACTTGGCTGTGCAAGGCGGCCAACCGGTAGCTGCCGTGGCAGTAGCGGAAGATTTCGACCTAGAACGAGGCCAGCGGGTGCTGCCGTTGCTGCGCGAGCTGCTGGGGTTTGCGGTATAAGCTGTTTAGAAAGCCCTCGGGCCGTCATGCGTTGCGGGGCTTGGCATGCTGGTTCGGTCACATTCTCACCAATTTCGCCTGCCCTTTACTTGACCAGCTTTTCGGCCCGAAACAAATCGTCGGCGGCTTGTAGGAGCTTGGCGCGCAGCTTGGGGTTGTAGTGCGGGTGCGCAGCCAGAAACTCCCGCACGGTGCGGGCGGCGGCGGGCGTTTGGTAAGCGCCTAGGGTGGCTTGCAGCCAGGAAGAGGGAAAGAAAATGTCGCCGGTCTGCTGGATTTCTTCGAGTAGCGCCAGGCTTTCGGGTAGGTATTTCTCGGAAGTAGCGGCGCGTAGCGGATGGTGCAGATAGCCCAGCGCCGACACCACCCAGGCTTCTTTCTCGCGGTTCTCTTCGGCTTTCAAGCCCGCAAAAAAGGCGTCACGGGTGGCTGCGTCGGGGGCCAGGGCGGGCAGCAGGAACTGCATGCGCTTTTGACGGTCGGGGTTCTGGATGCGGGCGAGCTGCCGGGGCAGAATGGGCTGCGTGGCCGGATAGTCGCGCACGGCCAAGGCCAGGGCCAAGTCGGTGTAGTCGTCTTCAGTGAGCTTGACGCGGGCGGGCGCTTTCTGCGTTTCCCAGATGCGGTAGAGCCGGGCTTGCGCCGCGCTGGTCAGGGCCACCGACTGATAGGTTTTGAACAGTAGCTTTTGGGAGTTAGGCGCCGACGTTTTCTGCATCGCAGCCCATAGGTCCGCCTCCAGCGTCGGGCCCACGGCCAGACGCTGAGCGGGGCTAAGAAAATGCCAGAAGATGGCGCTGGCCTGTCCTGTGAGTAGCTTCAGGTTCAACTCCTCGGGCTCCCGGGTGAGGGCTGGGCGGTAGGCATTGAGTAGCGCCAGAGGCGTAATGGCCTGCCCGTTGAGCATGTTCTCGTACAGATTGACGTAAGTGGCCGCCCGAGCTACCGAACTCTTCAGACTCGTTACACTAGTAAGCAGCTCCGGCGCAGTTGGGAACACGCCGTAGCCAATTCCGGTGACATTGAACACGATGCGCTTGGGCAGAAACGCTATCCGGGTTCCCTTCTCTTGGCCGTCCATCTTCACCGTCACCTGCTGCTGCTCGCCGCTGGCCGACTCTACCAGCACATCGAATTCCTGGGGCCACAGGCGGTCGGAGCCGTCCTCGGCCGTTTGGGTGACGTAGATGCCGTAGCGTTGGTCGTGGCCGCCGCTGATACGGTAGCTGAACACCGGCCGGCCGGGCTGGTTCACCCACACCTGGTTCCAAGCTTGCAGGTCGGCGGGGGTGCGGGCGTCGAGAATGGCAATGAGGTCGGGCCAGGTGGCGTTGCCGAAGCTGTATTTTTTCAGATACTCCTGCAACCCCTGGCGGAAAGCCTCTTCCCCCATCAGGCGCTCCAGCTGCCGCATCATAATGGGTGCCTTGTGGTAGATGATGTTGCCGTAGAGCGAGCCGGCATCTTTCAAGTTGTCAAGGTTTTGCCGAATGGGGTTGGCGCCCGCGGTGCGGTCCACGCCGTAGGCGGCCGGGTAGTGGTCCACCACGAATTTGAGGTCGTAGTTGGAATTGGGCACGGCTACCTGGGTGATTTTGTCGGCCATGAAGTTGGCAAACACCTCTTTCATCCACACATCATTAAACCACTGCATGGTCACCAGGTCGCCGAACCACATGTGGGCGGTTTCGTGGCTGATGAGGTTGGAGCGAGCAATTTTCTGGTCCTGGGTGGCGCCCTCGTCCAGAAACAGAGTGCTGGCTTTGTAGTCGATGGCCCCAACGTGCTCCATGCCACCGTACTGAAAATCGGGCAGCGCCACGAAATCAAACTTGCGGAAAGGGTACGGAATGCCGGTGTACTCCTCCAGAAACTTCAGCGCGTCGGCGTGAACTTGGAAGATGGGGTTTAGACTGAGCTTCAGCTTGTCCTGGTCGGTTTCGCGGTGCAGAAATTGCATGTTGCGGCCAGCCAGGGGGCGGGATATCCGCGTGAACCGGCCAGCCGCAAACGAGAACAGGTAGGTGCTGATGGTGTCGGAGGGCGCGAAGCGGAGCGTCTTGCTTTCGCCCACAACGGTGGAATCCTGCAACGGGCCGTTGGCCAGGGCCTGCCAAGCTTTCGGGAGCGTGAGGCTGAGCGTGAACGAGGCCTTGAGGTTGGGCTGGTCGAACACCGGGAACACCGTGCGGGCGCGGTCAGGCACCAGCAACGTGTACAGGTAATCGTCGTTACGGTTAAGGCTCTGGTTGCCGGCCACAAATTCGATGCGTACCTCATTGGGGCCGGTTTTCAGGCTGGCGGCCGGCAGAACTAGGTGCTCTTCCCGAAAATCAGGTGCCGCGAGCTTGCCATTAATAGTGAGACTTTTGAGGTGGTCGGCCTGTTCCTTGAAATCGAGCTGCACGGGCTGGCCGGCATCCGTCAGATGAAATCTGATAGTTTCGGTGGCAGCAATAGGGTCGGCCTTGCGGGGCGGCACGGTTAACGCCAGCTGATAGCCCAGCCGAGAGATACGCCGGGCCCGGTCTTCGGCCAGCGCTTGGCTCACGCCCGGCACCACCGCTACGGCAGCCACGGGCGGGGCAGGCGGCACGCTGTCGGGGGTAAGTGCCAGCGGTTTGGAGCAGGCCAGCAGCGCCAGCAACAAGGAAAAACGGGCGCCGTGTGCGCAAATGGCCGAAGTAGTCATGCCCCGGCAAGGTCGGGCGAAAAACGTCCCTGGCCAACTAACGGCGGCCGCAGGCTACACTAAAAAGTTGAATACTTTGGAGGGAGCGGCGGGAAATTCTTTCCGGTAAATATTCAGTTCTTCAGTTCTACTTCTGTATTTTTGAGGGTTAACCCGGCCAAACTAAACCGTTGCGCGGCTTATACCATCCGTTGGCGTTTTGCTGTCCAGCTTTCGATTACTTGTTTTCTTTTTGTGCACTTTTTCCAGACGAGGATTCTGTTAGGCGTATTACTGCTGGCTGGCGGGCTGCTGGGCAGCCGTTCAGCGCAGGCCCTTCCTCGCAACTACTGGAACACCAACTACGACTCGCTACGCCGCACTCTGCCGCAGCAGCCAACTGATACGGCCCGCCTCCGCACCCTGGTCCAGCTGCTCGATATCACCGAACTCAGCGACGCCCAGCGCCGGGAGCAGGCTTTGCCCTTGCTGGATGAGCTGCTGGCCCTCAACCAGCAACTGCCGCTCCTTGATGCGCGGCCACACCGCCACCTGCGTACCGGCCTCGGCCTATGGATGCAGGGCGGAGCTGATGAGCAGGCCCTGAAGGAGTTACACCGCGCTATTGTACTCTTCGACCAGGCCCATCACCCCGTGCCGAAGCTGCTCATCGACCTGGCCCCGCTCTATAACCGCATGCACCAGTCGGCAGCCCGGCTAACGTATTTCCGGCGGCAGCTCGCCTACTACCGCCTGCACGACTACCGCGAAAATGCGGCGGCCTGCTACCTGGTGCTAGGTGGCAGCTACCGCCACCTCGGCGACTTCAACCAGGCCATCAGCTGCTTTCTGCACGCCGCCGACTTATTCCAGCACTTCGACCGGCGGCTGTATGCCAATGAGCTGATGGTAGCCGGCAACACGTATGCCGAATGGGGTAACCACACTAAGGCCGTCTACTACCTCCAAAAGGCCGGCCGGCTACTGCGCCATTACCAGTTCAAGGGCTTGCAGGAAGTTTACATTCTCAATGCCCTGTCCCGGCTGTACCGGCAGCTAGAGCAGCCAGCTCAGGCCCTGCGTTACGCCGAACTGGCGGTCCAGGCCGCCCGCCACGACTCCACCAACCGCCCCACCTACACGGCCTACGCGCTGCTACTGAAAGGTGCCGCCCTGTTGCAGCAGGGACAACCGGCGCAGGCGTATCCGCTGCTACGGCGCAGTCAGCAGCTCGCCGATTCGCTGCACATGGACATTTCGGGGCGGCCTGGCGAGTTTATGCTCGATGAAGCCTGGGCCCGCTACTACGTGGTGCGGCAACAGTACGGGCAGGCCGAAGTGCATTGGCGCACCGCACTCCAAAAAGCCACGGTCAGCCAGTTGAACATGTTGCGTCCCAGGCTGCTACAAGAGCTTATCCGGTTCTATGACGCCCACCAACAGCCCGAGCAGGCGCAGCAGTACACCCGAGTGTATCTGGCCCTCACCGACTCGCTGGTACGCACTCAGGGGCGTTTCTCAGTGGCGCAGTACGAAGGCGAGCGACTAGAACAAGCTCAAAACACCCAGATTGCCAACCTGCGGCAAGCTCAGTTGGTACAAACCTTACGCTTGCGCCAACGCAACCTGCTGCTGGGAGTGGCGGTGGGGGCGCTGCTATTGCTGGTGGGCCTTGGGGCGGTGCTTTACAGGCAGCTACGCCGCAACCGGCGTACGTTGGCGCAGTTGCGGGCCACGCAGCAGCAGCTGGTAGCCGCCGAAAAATGGGCGTTTGTGGGGGAAGTGTCAGCCGGTATTGCGCACGAATTGCAAAATCCACTGCACTTCATGAAACGCTTTGCCGATGTCAGTACCACTATGCTGGAGCAGATGAAGCAGCAGAACCAATACAGCCACGCCCCCGCCGGATTGGAGCACGATATAATGGCGGGGCTAAAGCAGAACTTGCAGGAAATTAGCCAGCACGGTACCCGCGCCTCGTCCATTATCCGCGACATGTTGGCCCACTCACGCGCCGGCACCGGCCCCCGCCACCCCACCGACCTAAACACGCTGGTAGCCGAGCAGGCCTACCTGGCGTATCAAGGTTTGCAGGCGCAGGACTCCGCTGCCCAGGTTTCCCTCACCCTCGACCTGGCCCCTGAACTGCCTCTCCTGGAGCTGGCGCCCCAGGACATGGGCCGGGCCCTCCTGAATTTGCTTACCAATGCCTTCTACGCGGTACAGCAGCGCGCCCAAACCGCCGAGTTGGGCTACCAGCCACAGGTGCTGGTCCGGACCCAGCAGCTGGGACGCACCGTCGAAATCAGCATCCGCGACAACGGCCTGGGTATAAATGAGGAAGTCCAACAGCAAGTTTTTCAGCCCTTCTTCACCACCAAGCCTGCCGGCGAAGGTACCGGCCTCGGCCTTTCGCTCAGCCACGACATCATAGAGAAAGGCCATGGCGGGTTGTTACAAGTGAAAAGCCAACCGGGCGAATTCACCGAATTCGTGGTGATGCTGAAAGCATAATCAGCCCTACCAGCGGGTATTTTGCGCTACCTTGTCCGCATGAGTTCTACCTTTCCTTTCGTCGTTTTCAACGTACCAGAGCCCACGCCCGAACGCCAGTACCGTATTGTAGTGGACCTATCGGAGATGGACGACTACTACAACGTGTTTGAAAAGCACGGCTACAGCGGCAGCGGCGCCTCCTGGGTGGAGCACATCGAAACCATCCTGGAAGAGCACGCCCCCGAAATATTGGACCATATAGAGCTGGCCGGCGAGGGCGAAATCTTCCGGGCCTACACCGACAGCCGCGCCACTACCGAGCACTTCCTGCGTCTCATCCACCCCATATTCGGCAACCTCGGCAGCCTCAACAAGTACCTCAGCCAAACTGACCCCGGCGACTTTTTCGAGTAGGAGATTAGCTGTACCTACCTACGTAGTCTTGAACTATCCAGAGCAATAGGTCTGGATGTTGCGGCTTCTTCTGCGGCTGGTTTTGCTCATCGCCCACACTGACGAAAAACAAAGAATTGCTTTTGCCCTGCAAAGTCGCCCGCAGTTGGCCACGCTTCGGTATCTCGTTGAATTACAGTCAGGCCTTCCTGCCACGGCTCGTTATTTAGCATGCACTCTCCAATGAATTCTCCATCAGGCAACTTGCTGGCGTACACCTTCAGCCACTGAATAGGCTGAGAAGTTAGATGCTGGAGTAGATAAGGCTTAAGCAGGGTTAGAAAATGATGGTCATCTGTTTGGTCTATTTGTCGAGCCCAGACACCTTGTAGCTGTAGCTCACTTACTAATGGATGCCACAGCACCTCGTTGGTAGCTGAGACAATATCTAAATTAGGTATATGGCATCCTTCTAACGCCTCTATTACTACGTGCAGCACACTATGTAAGTAGTTTTGAACGCCCCTGTTTATGGCGTCAAAATCATTTTCTCCAATGCCAGCCAAGCATTCCACTATAGCTCCCGGGAAAAATTCTGGGTGCCTTAGCCGCATATCTAGCCCCAGCACGATGATATCAGGATGCTCCGTTCGCTCTATTACGCTGGCTTCTAGCGTCAGCATATAAGGCCTGAGGACAAACTCGTCGCCCTGTTTTTCTATTTGCAGGTCTGGGAAAAGGACAGGCAGTTGAGTGAAGATTTGTTCATGCAGTAGATTATCCAGTGTAGGTGCATCTGGTTCTGGATTGGCTACAACAGGGGCACTAGGAGCATCACTACGGAGTACTTGACGCAATTTTCTTAAGAATTTCATTAGGATAAGCTTATGTAATTATAGGTTTCCTTTAAAACCCTTCACAGCCGGTGTCGCCGATGGGGGCGCCGTCGGGCATGGGGAGGGCGGGTGCGGGCTGGAACTTGTCGGGGGCGGCTTCAAACTGATTGATGGTGCGCAGCGCGGCGAAAAGGGTGGCTTTGCGGGCTTCGTCTTTGGTGCGCTTTTCTTCTTTTTGCAACCAGGTTTTCAGCTCCTCTACTTTCAGAGAGGTTAGAGCCCGCACGTTGGCGGGAGCTTGCGGGGCAGCGGCCAGCGCCAGCATATTGCGCAGCGTGAGCGTGTTCACAAGCAGTTGCAGCTGAGCAGTATATCCGGCTTCAGGCTTGCTCTGCCAGGTGCGTTGCACCAGCTTATCTAGCACTTCGGCCAAGCCGGGCTGGGCGGCATGGCGGGCGTGGTATTCTTCCAAGCGGGCCGCCCGCTGCGGATTCAGCAGAAACTCCAAGGTGGTAGCCGCCGCCGATTCGGCCGCGCCAGTAGGGTCGAAGGTGAGGCCAGTGCGGGTGGGAAAGGTTTCGCGGCTGCGGTTGTAGTTGACGGGGCGCGGCGGAATCTTGGCTAGCAGTTCCTCGGAAAGTGCCAGCTCCTGCGGCGAAATCGTGCGCATGAGGGCTTCGAAGGCCTTCCATTGCTCGGCGGGCTCGACTAGCTGCGTGATGGTTTGGCCGTCGCCTTTCACGGCATAGGTGTAGTAGAGGCCGCCTATTTCCTTGGACGCCGCCTCCACTTGGTAGCGCTGGAGCAGGTAAATCGGGACCAGCACTTCTTCCAGCATGGCCATCGGCTGGCCCGGCGCCAGGGCTTTTTCCGAGAACCGAGCCAGCAGCTTCTGGCGGATATCCATCAGGCGGTTCAGCTCATCGGCGGCGTTGGCGCCTTCGTCCCAGAGGTGCGCGGCGGGGTGCGCCCCGCCGGCCGCACGGGCATCGGCATCCGACATGAATACGTAGCCTTCCTTGAGCGTCTGGTTGATAATAGCCTTCAAGCCAGCCACTTCGTCGGCTTGCGGACCGAAATCCTGGTAGCCGTAGAGGATGGCGCGCTTGTCCCAGCTGCCGATGCCCACGGCGTAGGCGTCGCTCAGGTCGATGGTGCCATCGGGGCGCAGCTTGATGCGGGGCATGGGGTAGTCCATCACCGACGACCGGTCTTTGCTGCTCGCCGAGTAGTTGTGGTAGAGGCCCAGGGTGTGGCCGACTTCGTGCGCCGCCAGTTGGCGCAGGCGCGCCACGCCCATTTGCAGCATTTCGGGGCTGGTGGGCTTGCCGTCTTCGTAGGGCTGCAACAACCCCTCGGCAATCAGGAAGTCTTGCCGCACCCGCAATGAGCCCAACGACACCTGCCCTTTGATGATTTCGCCGGTGCGCGGGTCCACGATGGACGAGCCGTATGACCAGCCCCGGGTGGAGCGGTGCACCCACTGAATGAGGTTGTAGCGGATGTCCATGGGGTCGGCGTCTTCGGGCAACAGCTTCACCTGAAAGGCGTTGCGGTAGCCGGCCGCCTCAAAGGCCTGGTTCCACCATGCGGCCCCTTCCATTAGGGCCGAGCGCACGGGCTCGGGCGCGCCCCGGTCGAGGTAGTAGATGATGGGCTCCACCGGGTCACTCACGGCGGCGGTAGGGTCCTTTTTCCGGAGCCGGTGCCGTTCGAGTTGCCGCTTCATGATGGGCTGGTCGATGGGCGTGGCGTAATCCATGTACTCGTTGGCGTAATAGCCGGCGCGCGGGTCGAAGGCGCGGGGCTTATACTGCGCGTCGGGCAGCTGAATTAGGGAGTGGTGCATGTGCACCGTCACAGCATTCGGATCGGGCGTTACCGAGCTGATTTCCCGTCCTTTGGCTTTGCCAATCAGCGTAATAATGGCTTCAAACTCGGTGTTTTGCGGAAACGCCTTGGTGTTGGGCATGAATACTGCCGAGCGACTTTCTTCGGCTTTGAAGCTGCCTTGGTTGAGGGCTTCCAACTTGTCGCCGATTTGGTGACTATCGCGCAGCAGAAATGGGGTCAGGTCCACCAGCACGCGGTTACCTTCCTGCGCTTCCGCCTTGAAACCCCAAAGTACCGACTGCGCAAACGCCTGCTCCACCGATTTCCGCTCGTCGGTGTTGTCGCTCACCGCGCGGTAGCGGTAGTTAGGTTGCAGCAGCAGAATCTTCGGGCCGCTACGCACGAATTTCACAATGCGCGTCTGCCCGATCTGGCCCCGGTCCAGGCCTAAATCGTTGGAGCCAACCCCGTTGGGCAACGTGCTAACGTACAGCACCTCTTGGTCGAGCTTGTCGATTTCCAGCAGAATCCTCCCGCCTTTTTCGTCCCAGTAAAACGGAAAGAAGCCTGCGTATTTCTGGAGGCCCTTGGTTTTTTCAGCCAGGGTTTGGGCGGAAGCCAGCTGAGCGCTGAACGTCAGAAGCAAAAGAAGCCAGTAGTATTTTTTCATGCACAGAAAGGATTACAGAAAGCCAAGGTAGAAAGCTAACCGAGTACTTCAGCAACGGACGGCTCTTGTTATTCATGAGGCGGGGTGAAAAATGATAAAAGGCCGTCAGGCAGAGGCGCAGCCGAAGCATCTCGCTTGCTGACGCGGAATCACTAACCTGCCATCAGCAGGCGAGATGCTTCGCGGCGCTCTGCATGACAGCCTTATTTGCTTGGCGGCGGCTCACTCCTCAAATAGCGCACCCAGCCTGACGTTAGCCAGAACACCCGGCAGCAAGTCGGCACCTTGGGTAATTGCCAATTATGCCGTTACTTGACCACCTATCCTGCTCCCTCACTTATGCTTGAATCTGCTGCTGCTCGCTGGAAACTGGTACTCGGTTCCGCCGCCGACGCCGACAACCACACGCCCTTCTCGCCCGACTACCAGGGCATGGACCAAGTGCTAACCGCCCTCTACGACGAGCAGGAAGGCAAAGAGCGCCGAGCCGGCCTCGGCGGCTCAGCCCCGCGTGTGAGCCGCTGGCTCGGCGACATCCGCACCTACTTTCCTGCCGACGTGGTGGCCGTGATGCAACGCGACGCCATGGACCGCCTGGGGTTACAGCAGCTCCTGATGGAGCCCGAAATCCTGCGCACCGTGCAAGCCGACGTGCAATTAGTGGGTACGCTGCTGTCGTTGAGCCGGGTGATGCCGCAGAAAGTCAAGCACACGGCCCGCGAGGTGGTGCGCAAAGTGGTGCAGGAGTTAGAGCAGAAACTCTCGAATCCGCTGCGGCAAGCCGTGCAGGGCGCCCTTAGCCGCGCTGTGCGCAACCCCCGCCCCCGCTACCGGGAAATCGACTGGGGCGCGACTATTCGGGTGAACCTGAAGCACTACCAGCCGGCGCAGCGCACGATTATTCCGGAGCGGCTAGTGGGTTTCGGGCGGCGCGGGCAGGCGCTCAAAGAAATCGTACTGTGCCTCGACCAAAGCGGCTCGATGGCCTCGTCGGTGGTGTATGCGGGTGTGTTTGGGGCGGTGCTGGCGTCCATCAAGGCGGTGAAAACGCACATGGTGGTGTTTGATACGGCGGTAGTCAACCTGAGTGAAAACCTGCAAGACCCGGTGGATTTGCTGTTTGGCGTGCAACTTGGCGGCGGCACCGACATCAACCTAGCCCTCACCTACTGCCAGCAGCTCATCACCCGCCCCACCGATACTATCCTAGTCTTGGTTAGCGACTTATACGAAGGCGGCAATGAAGCCGAGATGATTAAGCGCGCCGCTGCCTTGCGCGCTGCTGGCGTCACTATAGTGGCGCTACTCGCCCTCTCCGACGAAGGCGCCCCCAGCTTCGACCGGCGCGTAGCCGAAAAGCTCGCCGCCCTTGACATCCCCAGCTTCGCCTGCACCCCCGCCCAGTTTCCGGAGCTGATGGCCGCGGCTATTCAGGGGAGGACATTGGCTGTTAGCTCTTAGTTGCTAGCTATTAGCTTTACCGTTGAACAGAAAGCCAATAGCCAGCAGCTAAGAGCTAATAGCTAAAGAGACTGGCTATCTAACTCGAACCGCTCGAATGTGGCGGTGGCGGTAACTGGGCCTTTGGCCAACACCCCGGCCCGTACGCCCCGGTCCCAGGGCGGCAGGTAGGTTCCGTTGATGGCGGTGGCCCCGGCGGCGGGCATAGCCTGCCAGGTTTTGCCGTTGTCGGTGCTGTAGTCGAAGCGGAACAGGTTGCCGTTTTCCGCTTTCAGGCGGAAAGTCAGGGCAGTAGCGGTGGGCAGCTTGGTTTCGCTGAGGATTTTCTGCTTGCCCTTTTCCATTTGCCAGAGTTGCAGCTTGCCGCCGCCGGCGGTGAGGGCCAACGTGTTTTCCGGGTCGCCGTGGGCGGCAATGCCGGCTACGGTGCCAGCGGGCAAACCGGCGGGGTTCAGCAGGGTGGTGGTGGCGGTGTAGTTGGCGGAAGTAGTGTGCTGACCGAGTGCGGCGCCGCTATGTTCGGGCCGGGCCGTCAGGCGTAGTTGGCCGCCACGCACAGCCACAGTGGGCCGCTCCTGCACTGGCCATTGCCACGACGGTTGCAGCACCGGCCCGTCAAACTCGTCGGTTAGGTTATTGGCCTTGGCTACAGGGGCGGCCTGCACCGGCACGGAGCCATTGTTGGTGAACTCCGGCCACCCTTCGGCAGTCCAGGTGAACTCACTGATTACGCCTTGACGGCCCACAAACTCAAAGCTGCGGGTGTCGTAGGCGTGGTGCAGCATGTACCAGTGGTTGCCGTGGTTGAACACGGTGCCGTGGCCGGGACAGGCCCACTTGTCGTTCTTGGTGAGGATGGGGTTCTTTTCGTACTTCTCCCAAGGGCCTAGCAAACTCTTGGCCCGCGCCACTCCGGTGCCGTAGGTGCAGGTGTGCCCGCAGCAGCCATTGGCGGCGTAAAACGCATAGAAGTAATCGTTGCGCTTCACCATCGCCACGCCTTCCACTAGGTTGCCTTCCCAGGGCGCGGTGTTGCGGAACAGTTCTTTTTTTTCGCCCACCAACGCGGTGTGCTCCTCGTTGAGGCGCTGCGCCCAAATGGGCGTGGGCAGGTTGCGGCTATTGCCATCTTCTTTCCAAATCAGGTACAGCTCACCCTTCTCGTCGCGCATCGGAAACCCATCAA
Organism: Hymenobacter norwichensis DSM 15439; assembly: GCF_000420705.1. GTDB lineage: Bacteria > Bacteroidota > Bacteroidia > Cytophagales > Hymenobacteraceae > Hymenobacter > Hymenobacter norwichensis. The sequence goes on along the minus strand of NZ_ATVL01000009.1, from coordinate 672,099 downwards.
TCGAGCCTACCTCCTGCCCTACCAGCGGGCCCAGGTCGCGGTACGGGCCGGCGGGGCTGTCGGCCACGGCTACCCCTACAGCCAGGTTGCCGCCCTTCTTGTGGGCCGTATAGTAGATGTAGGTTTTGTCGCCTTCCTGGCTGATTTCGGGCGCCCAGAAATAGTAGTCGGCCCAAGCAGGCAGTTCATTTGGGAACACATGCCCGGCCAACTCCCAATCCTTCAGGTTAGTGGATTTCAGCAGCGGAAACACTGGCCCCCAATTCGAGGACGTGGCCGTGGCCCAATACGTGTCACCTACTTTGGTGATGGACGGGTCGGGAAAGTCGCCGGCTAGCACTGGGTTGGCAATGGCAAGCGCCGGCTCGTTGGTTTCCACCTGGGTTTCGGCGGTGCTGGACGTAGGTGTGGTAACGACCGTGCTTTTGGTTTGCTGGCAGGCGCCAAGCAGACTCAGCGCCAAGGCTACGGTAAAGGTGCGGGTTCTTAGCATGTAGGAAGTTTAAAATTCTATTGCGGGCGGCGTTTACAAGCTAAAATCTAGTTCCTCTCCTTTTTTGAGGGGTTAGGGGTGGTTGACTAGAAAGCCAGAGCTAGTAACTATTCTGACGTTTTTACCACCCCTAACTCCTCCTTAAAAAAGGAGGGGAACTAGCTTCTAGTTTTTAGCTATAGCATCATGCAGCCGTTTGCTATTCGCCCGCTGGCTCGGGGAGGGCGACACCGACGGGGGCGGGCGTTTCGAAGTTGGGGGTGCCGTCGGCGTTCCAGGTGAACTTCTGCATCCGGGGGCTACGGGCGTTGCCGCAACCTTTGCCGGGTTCGGCGTTGGCGTGATACAGAATCCAGTCTTCCTGACCGTTCTTCGACTTGAAGAAGCTGTTATGGCCCGGCCCGTAGGCGCGGTCAGCGGGGTCTTTGGTGAATACCGGAGTAGCGGTTTTCGTCCAGGAAGTAGGCAGCATGGGGTCGGCGGTGCCGCTGGCCGTGAGCAAGCCCAGGGCGTAGTCGTCGGTGCTGCAATGGCTAGCCGAGTACACCAGGAAGGTTTTGTCGTTGTGCTTAAGCACTTCCGGGCCTTCGTTCACTTTCGGGTCGCCGATGGTTTCCCAACTCAGCTGCGGACGGCTTAGTTCTGCGCGTGCGCCGGTTAGGGTCCAGGGGTTGCTCATCTGGCAGATATACAAGCGTTGCTCCACCGAATTTGGCTCCTGCCCCGACCATACCAAGTAACGCCGGCCGTTCTGCTCGAGAATAGTCCCGTCGATGGCCCACAAATCCTGGCCGGGCACGGCAATCTGGCCTTTCTCCACCCAGGTGCCGGTAGTGGGGTCGGCGGCGCTATTTTCCAATACCCACATCCGTTGCCCACCGCAGCAGTTGCCTGGCCCGGCCGTGAAGTACACGTACCACTTACCGTCGAGGAAGTGAATTTCCGGCGCCCAAATATCACGTGAGGTGGCGCCGGTGGCCTGGGGCGTCCAGATTACTTTACTTGGTGCCGAACCCAACTCCGACATCTTGGCGGTTTTCCAGAGGGTAAGGTTGCCGCCGGTGGTGTGCATGTAGTAATAGAACCCGTCCTTTTCGTACACCCACGGGTCGGCGCCAGAAACCAGCAGTGGGTTGGTGTACGTGGTAGTAGCCGTGGGCGGCGGCGGCACCGGCGGGGTATCAGGCGATTTTTTGCAACTCAGCACCAAGCCAAGCAACAAGGCGGGCAGCACCATACGGAAGGAAGTTGATTTCATGACAAAGAAAGACGGATGGAAACAGTAATTGCTGAATTATTGAATAGCTGCTTGTTAATCCTCAATGCTACACGCTTCGCAATGAGAGATTAACAAGCAGCTATTCAACAATTCAATAATTCAGTGAATTAATACCCTGTATTCTGCGTAAGCTTGCCTAGGTCCACATCAGTTTGCACCAGGGGCAGCAGGCGCGAACGGTCCAGTCGGAAGGTGTTGAAATCCGGGTCGCGGGCTTTCAGCCGGTCAATGTCAGCCTGGTTGGAAAGCATGCCCCACCGTTGCAAATCAAACCACCGCACCCCTTCGCCAGTTAGTTCGGTAATACGCTCGTGCATAAGCTGGGTGCGCAGCGTTTCGCGAGTGTAGCTACCCGTGAGCGGAGCCAAACCGGCGCGCTCCCGCACCTGGTTGATGAACGGCAAGGCAGCTGCCTGATTATTTTGCTCGTTGAGCGCTTCGGCCTGCATCAGCAGCACATCGGCAAAGCGCATCACCCGCTGGTTGATAGGCGAGTCGAAGTCCTCGAACGTGCGGTAGTAGTCGGTTTGGTATTTGCGCCAGTACACGCGGGCCCGATTGCGGGCGTCTTTGCCGTAGCGGGTCAGGAAGCCAGTGCCGTAGGCCAACGTGTCGGCATCCAGAGGCAGCGTGCTAGGAAACTGGGTTTGGTCGCGGCGGTTGTAGAACACGGTGGCGGCCAAGCGGGGGTCGCGCTGCCCGGTGGCCGTGGGTTCCTGCAAAAACTCGCGCACCACCCAGGGCCGCACCTCGCCATCGTTGAACCCAAAGCCCGGTACGCCCCAGAACTGCGAGCGTTGCCCACCCTGCGACGACGTGGCGTCAGGCCCGCCTCCGGAGTCGTTGCCGCCTTTCTTCTCATCAGAAAACTGCACCTCAAAGATGGATTCCGGGTTGTTTTCGGTGGTGTGGCGGAAGTTGTTAACGTAAGGCACGCCGGTTACCCGGTAGATATTGAGTCCGATTACCTGCGTGAATTGCGCCTGTGCCTCAGCCCAGCGGCGGTTTTGCATGTACGCCTTGCCCAGCAGCGTGAGGGCAGCACCTTTGGTGGCCCGGCCGACGTCGTTGCCGGTGTAGGTGGTCGGTAAATCGGCTTGCGCGGCCTGCAAGTCACTGATTACTTGCTCCCATACCTGCGCCTCATTGCCCTGCGGAAACACGATGTTCAGGTCGGTTGGCGGGGTTAGGGCCAGGGGTACGTTGCCGTAGAGCGACACCAGGTTGAAGTAGCTGAGCGCCCGTAGAAAACGCGCTTCGGCCAGTACCCGCTTCTGCAAGCCAGCTTCCATGCCCTGAATATTGGGCACGTTGACCAGCACTTGGTTGCAGCGGTAGATGGTGCGGTAATGGTCGCGCCAGATGTCGCGGGAAACCTCGAAGTTATAGTTGGTTTGCAAGAAGCGGGTGAAGTCAGCCAGCTCGCCCCAGGGGCTCTGGCTGAAGCCGGTATCATCGCGCAAGTCTAAAGCGAAGTTCAGCCAGCGGCGGTACATACCCAGGCCCTGCAAACCGGCGTAGCAGGCGGTAGCCCCTTTCACGGCGTCGTCGCTGGTGCGCCACGAGCTTTCCACGGTGGGCAGGTTGGGGTTAACCTGCTCCAACAGGTTGTTTTCGCAGGCGGCCAAACTCAGCAACATCGCGCCAGCCAAGCCTAAACGGGTTATAAACGAAGATTTCATATGAGGTAAAAACCTAAAAGTCAGAGAATAAGAAACACCTACCTAGAAGCCGGCCTGAATGCCCAGCGTGAACGAGCGCAGGTTGGGGTACGCGCCATCATCAACGCCGCGGGCCAGGTTGTTGCCCAGCGTGTTGAAGCCGCCACTGCCCACGGTTTCGGGGTCGTAGCCGGAGTAGTCGGTTACCGTAAACAGGTTCTGGCTCGTGGCATACACGCGCAGGGAGGCCACGTACTTAGTGCGCTCTAGCAAGGTTTTGGGCACTGTGAAGCCGATTTGCAGGTTTTTCAGGCGCATGTAGGAGCCATCTTCCAGCCAGCGGGTGCTGTTGAACCGGTCATTATAGCCAGGAGCATTGCCGGCGTTGCCACCTGAGCGCAAAGCGCGGGGCGTGGTGTTGGAAGGGTTGGTGGGGCTCCAGGGGCTGAGGTCGGCCCGGTAGTTGGTGTTGTTGTTGGTTTGCTCGTACCAGGTTTTGGCCACGTTGAACACGTCGTTGCCTTGCACGCCTTGCAGGAAGGCCGTCAGGTCGAAGGCGCCGTAGCCTAGGCTCAGGTTGAAGCCGTACTGGATTTTGGGGAATACTCGGCCTACATGCGCCCGGTCCTGGTCGGTAATCTGCCCATCGCTGTTCAGGTCCTTATAGCGCACGTCGCCGGCCTGCAAACCCGCCGGAATGTTCTCACCCGTCTGATAGATACCATCAAACTGCAACAGGTAGAACGAGCCGATTTCGTGCCCTACTTCGGTGCGGGTGATGTCCTGCGGACCGCCGTTGAAGAAGTTGGCGGCGCCCGTGGCTTCACCGGCTGCCCGGCCCAGGTCAAGCACCGTATTCTTCAAAGTGGTCAGGTTGGCGTTGGCCCCGTAGCGAAACTTGCCTTTGGTGTCGGCGTAGCCCAGCTGCACCTCGAACCCCTTGTTTTCCAACTTGCCCAGGTTGCGAAACGGGTTAGGCCCTGCATTACCGAACAGAATGGGCAAATCGGGGTTAATCAGCGCGTTATAGGTCTGCGACACGTAATAATCGGCGGAGAGGCTTAGCTTATCCGTCAGGAAACTGGCATCGAAGCCTACGTTGGTGGTGCGCCGGTCTTCCCACTTGATGCCGGTACTGGAATACGCCGTCTGGATAGCCCCGTTCTGAATAGAGCCGCCCAGCACGTAGTTGGCATTGGGGTTGATGAAGCCCTGCGACAGGTAGGAGCCGCCGTAAGCTCCGTTGAGCTGCTCGTTGCCCAGGCGGCCGTAGGAGGCACGCAGCTTCAGGTTGGAAACGGCTGTTACGCCCTCAAAAAATGCTTCCTTCGAGATGCGCCAGCCTATCGAGGCCGCCCCAAAATTGCCCCAACGGTTGTTGGGGTCAAAGCGCGACGAACCATCCCGGCGGAAGGCGGCCGTAGCTAGGTACCGCTCGTTGTAGTCGTAGGTCACTTGCCCAAACAACGACTGCTTGGCCCAAGTGAATTGCGAACCAATGGCTTGTGGGGTTTGGCTGCCGGCATCCAAGGCCCAATAATATATCGGTCCGCGGCCGTACTCGAAATTCACGCCCCGCGTGAATTCCTGCTGGAACCGCTGCTGGCTGTAGCCGGCCACCGCCGTCAGGTTATGGTCGCCGAAGCTCTTGTCGAAGGTCAGGGTGTGCTCGGCCATCCCAAACAGCTCATTGCCTTGGTTTTCAGCGTACGACGACGGCGTGGTGGCATCGTTGAGGCGCCACACCCCGTACTTGCGCTTCTCCCGGTCGTGGAAGCCGTGGTACTCAGTTGCCAAATTGAGGCGGTAGCGCAGGAAGCTGAAAATGTCTACTTCGGCGTATACGTTGCCCTGCAAGCGGTTGGAAACGCCGGTGTTGTTGAACAAGTCTTGGAGAGCAATGGGGTTGGTGGCAAACGTGCTGGCGTTCAGGTTGCCGATGCCGTAGCCCCCCGCTACCGATTCGTCGCGCACGGGCGTTACGGGTAGCAGCTGCGGCAGGTTGATGAATGGCGAGCCGGTAAGCGGAGCGTAGTTGAGGCGGGTTTGGTTGGTGCGCGTGAGCAGCAAATTCTCCCCAATGCGGAACCGCCCCCGGTTGAAGCCGGTATTCACCCGGAAACTGTACCGGTCGAACTTGGGGCCTACTACGGTACCATTCTGCCGGAAGTAGCCGCCTGTCACGTTGAAGTTGGAGTTGGGCCCGCCGCCCGAAAAGCCCAGGTTGTAGTCTTGCACCGAGCCCTGCTTGAAAAATTCGTCCTGCCAGTCGGTATCAATACCGGCCGGGAGGTTGGCGGCGTACGGCTGGCGCGCCTGCCCAGTGTTGTCGTACGCTTGGTTGTTGATGTTGGCCCACTGCGCGGCATTGGCCAAATCGAGCCGCTTGATGATGTTCTGCACCCCACCGTTGGCGCTAAAACTCACTACGGGCGGACCTGAGCGGCCTTTTTTGGTGGTAATAATAATTACGCCATTGGCCCCAGCCGCCCCATACGGTGCCAGCGAAGCCGCATCCTTGAGCACCTGCACCGATTCCACGTCGGCGGGGTTGAAGTCGCGCTGGCCGCTCTGATTCTGCACCCACAGCCCGTCAATTACATACAGCGGACCGCTGCCGCTGGCAATGGTGCCCAGGCCCCGGATATTGATGCTGGGCGCCTGGCCCGGCTGGCCGGAGTTAGTTACGGTCACGCCCGGCACCCGGCCCTGAATAGATTCGCCCACGCTGGCCACCGGCGCCCGGCGTACCTCCTGGGCACTCACCGACGATACCGAGCCGGTTACGTTCTGGCGCTCCTGGGTGAGGTAGCCCACCACCACTACTTCGTTGAGAGCTTTGGTGTCAGGGGCCAGATTGATATCTACAGTTCCGCGGCCCGATACGGGCACTTCCTGAGTGGCGTAGCCCACAAACGAAAACACCAGCGTGGCGCTGCCGCTAGCTACGCTGAGCGTATAGCGGCCGTCGGTGTCAGTGGTAGCGCCGTTGGCCGTGCCTTTTTCCAGCACGGTTACGCCGGGTAGGCCTTGGCCTTTTTCGTCGAGCACCCGGCCGGTTACAGGTACGGCCACCGCAGCAGCTTCGGCCGTGGTAGGCAGGTTGCCATGCAACATTGGGTTGGCTTGCACAGCAGCGGGCAGACAGCAGAGCAAGGCGGCCGGCAACGCCAGGCGGCCGGACTTAGGTACAGGGTTTTTCATGGGAGGTGGGATTGAAAAAGGAAGGAATCTGTGCGGCAATGTGCAAACGTTTGCAGGAGAAATCAAGTCGTAGCTCAGCAGTAGAAGCACAAAAAACCGACAGGAATACTTGCGCTATTACCTCAAACTCAACAGTAAAGCCACGTTTTTCATCATCAAACGTCGGCCGATACCGGTACGTATTACTCCAGTATTTGCCTCTCGCTGCATATATGTCCATTAGCCAGATAAGATTTAATAGGATATTGATTTATTTGAACTATTTCTACTAATAATATCATTAAATCATCAAGATAATGCTTTTAATTATAATTATACCGCTAGTTAATTTTACAACAACACACTTCCTACGCCAATAAACTCAGCAGTTAAATTGCAAACGTTTGCGCCAACTAATACAACAATTCGCTTACTTACCGTCCGCTTCATCTTGCCCACTTTTGGGGCTCCTCTGTGCCTTTACTATTCACCTTCCCTGCCCCTATGCCCTACCCGCTTTCCACCTCTCGCCGGTTGTTTCTGCGTACTTCCGCCCTCGGTCTGGCCTCTCTGCCCCTGCTCCTAGATGCCTGCACTTCCAATTCTGCGGCCGCCGGCGGCACTTACACTAACCCGGTATACCCCCACTCCTTCCCCGACCCGTTTGTGTTGCAGCACGAGGGTGTATACTACGCTTTCGGCACCACTGGCCAGGGCCGCACCACCCCCGATAACCGCATTTTCACGGTGCTTTCCTCGCCTGACTTGGTAACCTGGAAGCCCGTGGGTGGGGCGCTGGTGCCGCCGGCCGGGGCCGAGGGGGCCGACTTCTGGGCACCCGAGGTGGTGTTTCACGAGGGCACATTCTACATGTACTACTCGATGGGTGGCGGGGCCATTGCCGCCACTGTGGGCCACCGCTTGCACGTAGCCACCAGCAAGAACCCGGCGGGGCCCTACGGAATGGCGGCCCTACTCGACGTACCCGCCAGTAAGTTCACCATCGACGCCCACCCCTACCGCGACACCGACGGCCAGTGGTATCTGTTCTACGCCCGCGACTTCATCGACACCGACAACGGCTACCTTCCCGGTACTGGCTTGGCCGTGGATAAGCTCGTTGGCATGACCCGCCTGGCTAATGAAGCCCGCACCGTTATGCGGGCCCGCCACCCCTGGACGGTGTTCGAGAAAAACCGCACTATGCCGCTCTACGATAACCGCACCTTCGCTGAGTGGCACACGCTGGAAGGCCCGTTTCTGCGCCAACACGACGGTAAATACTACTGCTTCTACAGCGGCGCCAACTTCCTCACCGACCGGTATGGCGTGGACTATTGCGTGGCCGATTCCATCCTGGGGCCCTACTCCGATGCTGGCGCCGAAGACGGGGCGCGGGTGTTGCACCAGGTGCCCGGCAAAGTGCGCGGCCCCGGCCACCATTCCCACATCATGGCCCCCGATGGCAAAACCGAGTTTCTGGTGTATCACGCCTGGGATGCCGGCATGAAGGAGCGCCAGCTCTGCATCGACCGACTTTCCTGGACACCACAGGGCCCGCGTGCCGTGGGCCCCACCTACACACCCCAGCCGCGGCCTTAACAAACGGTGTATCACTTGGGGTACAATCAGGTTAATGGGCGCCTAGCACAAATTGGCACGTAGCTACCGGTATCGTTTACGATAGCAAGTCGTTAAGTAATTGCACAATAAGAGTTGAGAGGTAGCTCAACAAAAGACACCGTAGGCTAGAGAAAGCCTTGCTTTTTCCCCGTTAATTTGTGCATTCCCAATAGGTAGGTCCGTTTATTTTTAACTGAGAAATCTGCACGGCCAGAATCGACTAACCGGTTCAGCAGCCTGCCCGTTGGGTCACAATTTGACTGTAAACTCTTTATGATGAGGATTAAAAAGGCCGTAATTACGGCAGCGGCCCGCGGCGTGCGGCTTTATCCGGTAGCCGATACCATTCAAAAATCTATGCTGCCCGTGGTTGATGTGGATGGCCTCCATAAGCCAGTCATTCAGATTATTGCCGAAGAAGCCTTTAGCAGCGGTATCGAGGAGCTGTGCATTGTGTGCGCGCCCGGCGACGGTGACCGATACCTCGCCGCATTCCATTCCCTGCGCGACAACCTGTTGAAGTCGTACCAGGGCATTGACTGGGCCAAGCAAGAAGCCGAAAAAATTGACCACCTGCTCAGCCGCACGCAGTTTGCCGAGCAGCAGGAGCCCCGTGGCTACGGCCACGCTGTGTATTGCGCCAAGGAGTTCGTGAACGGAGAGCCGTTCCTGCTCCTACTCGGCGACTACCTGTATGTTTCCGACGTGCCACGGCAACGCTGCGCTGCGCAACTACTGGCCTTGGCTGCCCAGGAAGAGTGCGCCGTGTCAGCCGTGAATCCTACCATTGAGCACCAGGTAAGCCGCTATGGCACCGTTACGGGCAAGCACGCAGCCGGTCAAGTAGGTATCTATCAGATTGATAAGATCATCGAGAAACCTTCGTTGAGCCTAGCCGAGTTGGAACTGCAAACGCCGGGCCTACGGGCAGGTTACTACCTCTGCTTCTTCGGGATGCATGTGCTGACGCCCGCCATTTTCACTATTCTGGAAACGCAGGTAGCCCAAGGCAGCACCAATGTTCTGCTCACGCCTGCCTTGCAGGAACTGGCCACTTCCGATAAGTATTTGGCCCTGGAAGTACGCGGCAGCCGCTACGACCTCAGCCGCAAGCAAGGCCTGCTCCGCGCCCAAATTGCGCTGGGCCTCGCCGGCGAAGCCCACGACGAAACCCTCACCACGCTGGTAGAACTGCTAGCCGAAGCCAACGCTCGCAAGCCTCAGCAGAACTAGAGCGAAAACTAGCTCCCCTCCTCAGATGAGGAGGGGTTGGGGGTGGTTGATTGGCCTAGAACGATAACTAGCTTTAGTTTCTAACTCTAGTGTTTCAACCACCCCCAGCCCCTCCTCATCTGAGGGGAGCTAGTCTCCAAGTCTTGCCTATGGGCCATAAAACTTACGCTTCATCATGAATGCATTCATAGATACCATTACCTCCACGGACCCAGCCGTGCGGAACCGGTCGTTTTACGACTTGAGCCGTGGACTGTCGGCGCGGACGCTGCTGCTGCATTTGCGGGAGCTGGACGAGTTCCGGAAGGCCACGCCCAACCTGTATGATAAGGTGCGGGCCATCCTGTTTCTGTACGCGGGCTTCCGGTTTTTCCTGCAGGAGTCGCCGGAAATTGCGCCGGTGGGCAAGATTCCGTACGCGGGCTTCGAGGACTTGCTGGGCCGCCGGTTCGAGCACGCCATCAGCACGTTTTTGAAGGAACTGGATGTGCACGGGCCCAACGCCACGCTGTTCAGCGCCCTGGCCGAAAGCTACCACCACCTCTCCTTCCAGATTCTGGCCGACCAGGTGCGCAAGAGTGTGCGCTCCAGCAAGGGCAACCAGTGGATGTTCCGCGTCGGTCACCAGGAAGAACACCCCATCCGCATTCATCCGGCCCTGCTCCAGCGCCAGGAAGGCAGCTTGTTCTACCCCGTCCTGCACGAAAGCACCTCGGTGCGCATGGACCTTACGCACAGCGGCTGGTCGGATATCTTCTTCCTGGGCATGGACTACCCGGAGGGTGCCCGCGTGGTGAACCTCTCCATCGACCTCGGCATGTTCGGGCGCGACAAAGACATTCTGCCGCCCCTGCACGCCTACGTGCGCGTGATTCCGGACCCGGTGCTGCGCCTGACTAGCATCGACCTGAACACCACCAAGGACATTCACGACCTGTCCGACCTGTTCAACTTCGGCAACGACTACCTGAGCTTGGTGAAGGCTGGGGTCATTGCCTCGGGCCTGATTCCGCCTTCATTCGAAGGTACCAACCAGAGCCTGCCCGATATTCTGGCTCGCATGGTGGCGCCAGGCATGGGTATCGAGCTGGTAACCAAGGTAAACGACATTCCGAAAGGCTCGCGCTTCGCGGTGTCTACTAACCTGCTCGGCTCCATCATCAGCTTGCTGATGCGCGCCACCGGCCAAACTCAGCAGCTGACCGACGGCTTGCTGGAAAGCGAGCGGCGCTTGGTAGCATCGCGCGCTATTCTGGGCGAGTGGATTGGCGGCTCGGGCGGCGGCTGGCAGGATTCTGGCGGCGTGTGGCCGGGCATCAAGGCCATTCAGGGCACCTTCGCGCAGCCCGGCGACCCGGAGTACGATATCAGCCGCGGTACGCTGCTGCCGCGCCACCGGGTGTTGGAAGGCGAGGAAGTGCACCCCGAAATGGAGGAGCGCATTATGAAGTCGCTGGTGCTCATGCACGGCGGTATGGCCTCCAACGTGGGCCCCATCCTGGAGATGGTGACTGAGAAATATCTCCTGCGTGGCGAGCAGGAAACCGCCGCCCGCCAGCAAACCAACGAGGTATTCGACAACATCCTGGCTGCCATCCGGGAAGGTGATATTCAGAAGCTGGGCGCCAACACGGCCCGCAACTTCGAGGGTCCTATCAAAACCATTATTCCCTGGGCCACCACCTACTTCACCGAGCAGCTGATTGCCAAGGCGAAAAAGGAGTTTGGGGCTGATTACTATGGCTTCCTGATGCTGGGCGGTATGTCGGGCGGCGGCATGGGCCTGTTCGTGAACCCCGACAAGTACGAGCACTACAAGGTGCGCGTGCTGGAGCTGTTGCGCCAAACCAAGCAGGAGCTGTCGGCGGCGCTGCCGTTTGCCATGGAGCCGGTGGTGTACAACTGGAGCATCAACAAGCGCGGCACCTGGGCCAGCCTGCACCAAGGCGCGGAAGCGCTGATGCCCGAGCAATACTACGCCATTCACGTGTCGCAGTTGGTGAAGCAGGAGCCCGAAACCATTGCCTACATCCGACGCGCAGAAATCGACTTCTTCACCACCCACTGCGAGCAGAACAACCTGGCCTATCCCCTGCTGCGCACCATCGTCAGCAACCTGTTCAAGGTGTCGGACCCCACGGCCCAGGGCAACCGCAGCGTGGAAAACGAGAAAGCCGAGCGTATCAAGCAGGAAAACGGCTTCGATTACATTCAGCACGAAGATATCCGGGAGGAGTTGCAGAAAGGCCGCATCGGCCTCTCCCGCAACCGCCTCTCCGACGATACCACCATCGAGGACGTGCAAACGCCCGACGTGGTGCAGTTTGATACCCTCGGCCAGTATGAGGCCGCCGGCGCCGAAGCCCTTCAGGCCGGCAAAGTGGCCGTGCTGAGCCTAGCAGCCGGCGTAGGCAGCCGCTGGACCAAAGGCGCGGGCGTTATCAAGGCCCTGAACCCGTTTGTGGAGTTCAACGGCCGCCACCGCAGCTTCCTGGAGATTCACCTGGCCAAAACGCGCCGCGTGGCCGAGCAATACGGCGCTACCATTCCGCACGTAGTAGCCACCAGCTACCTCACTCATGAGCCCATCCGCAAGCAGCTGGCTTCCACCAGCAACTTCGGCTATTCGGGGCCGGTGTATCTCTCCGAAGGACGCAGCATCGGGCAGCGTTTCGTGCCTACCGAGCGAGATTTGCGCTTTATGTGGGAGGAAATGCCCCAGGAAACCCTCGACGAAAACAAGCAGAAAGTGCGCGACGCGGTGCGTGGCAGCATGATCAACTGGGCCAAAGGCAAGGGCGAAGGCACCGACTACGTGGACAATATTGCGGCGCAGCGCTTCTCGCCCCTCGGCCACTGGTACGAGGTATCGAACCTGCTGCGCAATGGCACGCTGGCCCAACTGCTGCGCGAAAACCCGCAGGTGGAAACCCTTATGCTCCACAACATCGACACGCTGGGTGCCGACGTGCACGCGGCGGCGCTCGGCTACCACCTGGCTTCCCGCAACGTGCTAACCTTCGAGGTGATACCGCGCCGCATCGAGGACCGCGGCGGCGGACTGGCCCGCGTAAACGGCCAAGTGCGCCTGCTCGAAGGCCTCGCCCAACCCCACGAGGAGGACGAGCTGGCCCTGAGCTACTACAACACCATGACCACCTGGATTCAGGTGGACGCGCTACTAGCCCTTTTCGGCCTCACCCGCCAAGATCTGCAAGTGAACGACGAAGCCCAACTGGCCCGCGCCGTGCGCAGCGTGGCCCAGCGCATCCCTACCTACGTCACCATCAAAGATGTGAAGTACCGCTGGGGCCACGGCCAAGAGGACATCTACCCCGTAGCGCAAATCGAGAAGCTCTGGAGCGACATGTCGGCCCTGCCGGACGTGCAATGCGGCTACGTGGTAGTGCCGCGCAGCCGCGGCCAGCAGATGAAGGACCCCGCCCAGCTCGACTCTTGGGTAACAGACGGCAGCAAAGCCCACGTGGAGTCGTTGGGTACGTTTTAAGTGAAAATGCAACCGTAGCATCCCGTATGCGCTAGAAAACCAGGCCAGCAGAACAGCATTATTTAGCTGTTTCGCTGGCCTGGTTTTGTGTAGGGAGTTACTATTGAGGAAGCAACAGGACCGTCATGCAGAGCGCCGCGAAGCATCTCGCCTGCTGATGCAAGGGTACTAACCTGATGTCAGCACGCGAGATGCTTCGCGGCGCTCTGCATGACTGCCTTTTAAATAGAACTAAATATGTACTGGGCATTATGAAGCTACTCACTAGGTTCTGGCTGGAATTCTCTGTTTCTCGCCCACCAGATGCAGATAGTATCATTTTGGATGGCGGCCCGTACTACTTCGGCGTCACTGCCTATTCTTACGAAGATGCCCTGCTTATTCTGCGGCAGAATCTTACCATACCGGCCGATGCAGAATTAGTTCGCGTGACGGAAGACGTTGATATAAGTTCGCTCGACGTCAGGCATATTTTACCTAATATACCAGTTTCTCCTTCCTGGCGCGGCATCTGGTATCCGTCGGGCTATCAGGTTCATAAGCTGTATTAATAGCCGTTTCCTCATTCACGCAATGACTAACTACTTTCCTTTCGAAGTTCGTTTTATTAACGGTGCGCTGTATGGTTCTCCTGAACAGATGTATCAGATTGTTGTAAATTTTCAATCATCCGAGTTTACAGGCTATGAAGCTCTGTTCAACAAATATGGCTTACAGGAAGGAGCACTATCTCTAGTTGATTTAACAGCTCTAATAATTGAAAGTACTTCTCCTGATTTGCTTGATAATATGGATTTCGACGAGGAAGGCTATCAGTTAGATATGCATATTGACAGCGAGGTTAATCTGCAACAGCTTCTATCCGTCATTTGCCCTGTTTACCGTGACTTGGCAGAGCTGGAAAGATATATACGACGCGTGACTAGTAGATAGTGTTCACCTTACGTTCCAAAATTTCTCCCCGACCTTCGGCCACCAATTTGCCGTTTTCGTTGTTATCAGCGAATATCTAATACCACTCTGTTGACTGAACAACCGACCTATACCGACCCCTACGCAGTAGAAAAAGAACTGCGTAAGGTGCAGGCCCTCATGAAGCTGGAACAGCAGGAGGACCTGGAGCAATTCAAACTCAAGAATGCCAAGGCCAGCATTGCCGAGCGCCAACAGCGCGGCCTGACCTGGTACCCCGTCACCATCATCAAGGAAGACATCGGCTTCGGTGGTAAGCTGGTGCTGGAACTGGAACGCCCGGCTTCGCAGAAGGGCCTGCACCTGTTTCAGGTGGGCAAGAACGCAGCCTTGTTTGGCAACGTGCCCGGCCGTTCCGGCTCCGACCGTCCCACGCTCAACGGCGTGATTACCAGCGTCAAGCGCAATAAAATCCTGCTAGCCACCACCAAAGAAGACCTCCCCGACTGGGTGGAGGAAGGCAAACTCGGCGTGGACCTGACCTTCGATGAGGTGAGCTACCGCGAGATGGAGTACGCCTTGGGCAAGGTGATGGGCGCTTTCGATGGCCGCTTAGCCGAGCTACGCGACGTGCTGCTGGGTGCCAAACCCGCGCAGTTTCGCCCCGAAAACGAAGCCACGCTCTACTACCCTTCGCCTCTGAATGAGTCGCAGCTAGCAGCCGTGCGGCACGTGCTGGCGGCCAAGGACGTAGCCATCATTCACGGCCCGCCCGGCACCGGCAAAACCACTACGCTGGTGCAGGCCATCATGGAAACCACCCGGCGGGAACGGCGGGTACTGGTGTGCGCGCCCAGCAATACGGCCGTGGATTTGCTGACCGAGAAGCTGGCCGAGCGCGGCGTGAACGTAATTCGGATGGGCAACCCCTCCCGGGTGTCGGACTTGCTGCTGGAGCACACGCTCGATGCTCAGATTATGACCCACAAGAGCTACCCTGAGCTGAAAAGCATGCGCCAGACCGCCGAGCAGTACCGCGAAGCAGCCGGCAAATTCAAGCGTCATTTCGGGTGGGAAGAGCGGGAAGAGCGCCGTCAGCTCAAAGAGCAGGCCCATTTGATGCTGCAAGATTCCGACAATCTGGAGCGCTACATCACCGAGGATTTGCTGGACAAAGTGCAGGTGATTACCGCCACGCTGGTGGGTGCCAGTAACCGCGCCATCCGCCACCTTACCTACGAAACCATCTTCATTGATGAGGCCGCGCAGGCGCTGGAACCGGGCTGCTGGATTCCGATAACCAAAGGCAACCGCGTAGTGCTGGCCGGCGACCACCAGCAGCTGCCGCCCACCATCAAGAGCGAAAAAGCGGGGGCGCTGCGCGAAACGCTGTTCGAGAAGTGCATCCGGCGCCAGCCCGAAACGGCCCGCATGCTGAAAGTGCAGTACCGGATGCACGAGCAGATTATGGAGTTCAGCTCCGAGCAGTTCTACGACGGCAAGCTGCTGGCCTCCCCCACCGTGGCCCACGCCGACCTGCCCGACTACGACATCCGTTTCGCGCCCGATCAGGCCGTGGAGTTCTTAGATACGGCTGGCTTCGGCTTCCAGGAGTTGGGCATTGCCGAAAGCCGCTCCATTGCCAACCCCGAGGAGGCCGACCTGCTGCTCAAGCGCCTGGCGCAACTTCTGGAGCCCTACGACGCCGCCGACCACACCGAGGACCTGCTGACCATCGGGGTAATTGCCCCCTACCGCGCCCAAATAAATTATTTGAAGGACGCTGTAGAAGGCAACGACGAACTGGCTGGCCTTATGGAGCACCGCATGCTGAGTGTGGGCACCGTGGACTCGTTCCAGGGCCAGGAGCGCGACATTATTGCCATCAGCCTCACCCGCAGCAACACGCAAGGCGAAATCGGTTTCCTGAGCGACATTCGCCGCATGAACGTGGGCATGACCCGCGCCCGCAAGAAGCTGCTCATCGTCGGCGACTCGTCCACGCTCGGCTCGCACCCGTTCTACAAGGCCTTCCTTGACTACGTGGAAAGCATTGGGGCCTACCGCACGGCTTGGGAGCTGCAATAGAGCATTAGTTCCTGCAAAGAAGCCCCGGTTTCAGATTCGGTTTCACCGAGTTTGAAACCGGGGCTTCTTTGTTGACTAAAGGTTATGGATAGTCATAGTCAGTAGCAAAAGTCTTATGCCGGTCATGCTGAGCTTGTCGAAGCATCTCGCTGAAATCGTTGAGTAGCTAATCCAACATCAGCACGCGAGATGCTTCGACAAGCTCAGCATGACCGGCAAAATAGATTACTAAACACGTTTTTACCGCACCGACAAACCCCGGCCGGCGGCTAGGTTGCGTTGGCGGAGCAGAGCTTCCAGAAAGTAATAATCAGCGTAGATAAGTGGTACGTCTATTTCGCTGTTCATTGGTTTCGAGCCGGTGCTGTGCAGCAACAGGAAACCTTGGCTGCCGCCGGGCTTGGCGGTGTAGCTGCGGGCTAGGTTGGCCATCATTTGGTCGGCTTTGCTGCGGTAGAGCACCCCGTGCGCGGCGCTGAACGTGCTGAGCTCATACAGCCCCGAGGCAATAATGGCCCCGGCGGAGGCGTCGCGCGGCTCGTTGGGGATGTTGGGCGCGTTGAAATCCCAGTACGGAATCAGGTCTGGGGGTATGTTGGGGTGATTGAGGATGTACTGGGCCACTTTTTCGGCCTGCGCAAGGTAGGCGGGGTTCTTGGTTTCGCGGTAGCACATGGTGTAGCCGTACAGCGCCCACCCCTGCCCCCGCGCCCACGCCGACCCATCGGCGTAGCCTTGGTGCGTCATTTTCTTTACCGGCTGGCCCGTTACGGTGTCGTAATCCACTACGTGGTAGGAGCTGAAATCGGGCCGGAAGTGGTGGCGCAGGGTGGTATTGGCGTGGCTAACGGCAATTTTGTAGAACGACGAGTCGCCGGATAGCCGGGTGGCGGCAAAGAGCAGTTCCAGGTTCAGCATGTTGTCGATGATGACCGGGAAGCCCCAGGTTTCGCGGTGGTGGTCCCAGGACCGCAGGGCTCCCACCGTGGGATTGAAGCGGGTGCACAGCGTGCGCGCCGACTCCAGCAGCACCGCCCGGTAGGCGGCATCCTGGGTGAGGCGGTAGCCCTGCCCGAAGCTGCAGTACACCTTGAAACCCATATCGTGGGTGGTGGCGTTGGTTTTTTCGGGCTCGATGCGGGCCGTGTAGGTGCGGGCGGCCGTTTGCCATTTTGGCTGCCCACTGGCTTCGGAGAGCAGCCACAAGTAGCCCGGAAAGAAGCCGCTGGTCCAGTCGCGCGAGGGCACCATCACCAACTCCCCGCTCTCCGACAACGTGCGCGGCGACACCGGCGCGGGCTTGCCGGAGGCCGCTGGTTTCTGCTGCACTGCTTTGGGGGCTTGTTTGAGCAGGAGCCCGGCCTGGGTTTCGGCTAGCTTCAGGGTCTTTTTATACGGGGCCTGCCCCAGCGCCTGCGTGGCCAGTAATACCAGGCCCAGGTGGAAACACACGGTCTTTCTGTTCATTGGAATAAGGTCATGCGCCAGGCAACGCACCGGCCCGTTGCGGCAACGCGCCCGGCCTGCTGGCTCAGTGGTGGGTAGGTAGGAGAAATCAGTTCAGCCAAATCAGGGGGTTGCGGACGGGCAGGTTGCGTACCAATTCTTCCACTTGCGGCGCGTGATCGAGGCGCTGCCAGACCGCAAACCAGGCAGGTTGGTTGAACTGCACGGCGCCCAGCACCAGAAAGGGCTGTGCCACCGGCCAGTTGTCCCAGTACATCACGTCCTTGGCGAAAGGCCAGGCGTTTTTATTGGCCACAA
Organism: Hymenobacter norwichensis DSM 15439; assembly: GCF_000420705.1. GTDB lineage: Bacteria > Bacteroidota > Bacteroidia > Cytophagales > Hymenobacteraceae > Hymenobacter > Hymenobacter norwichensis. Next base: position 654,355 of record NZ_ATVL01000009.1, on the reverse strand, counting down.
ATGGATACAGAAACTCAATGCCCCGCCGGATGCTGCGGCCGTCAGGCGTCTGGTACGCCCACAAATTATCTTGTGGGCTGCTGAGCATCTGGCAAATCATGGTCATGGCATCCAGGTTGAAAAGCGAGTATCCGTAGGGCTTGGTGCGCTTGGTTTCCAGCGGGAACGAGCCGTTGGCCGCCATTTGGGTCGGTAGCAATACCGTTTTGTACCGCTCCCGACAGAAATTCAGCAGCTCTTGGTTGCCAGTCAGCCGGGCAAAAGCCGCCACTTGCATCACCCAGCAGGTGCCGTGGTTGTTGGTGGCCTTCATTTCGTCCTGGCCGTATGGGTGCGTTGTCAGCCAGGTTAGGTACTGCGCAAACCAGGTCTTGATGCCAGTTAAATCAGAGGCACTGAACTGCTTATCTGCCTGCATCACCAGCACGCCCTGCGCCACTTCCATCAACTGAATGGTGTCAATAATGCCGATGCCCCGCCCCGTGAAGCGGCCGGTAATGGCCTGCGCATACAGCAACGACGGGTTCATAAGCGTGGCTGGATCAAGGAACCACGCCCGCAGATGCACAAGGGCGTGGCGTACGTACTGTGCATCGTGGGTGAGTTTGTAGGCCGAAGCCAGCGCCCCCATGATGCGGCTAAACCGAATCATAGCTTGGCGGTGCGCCACGAAGTTGGCAGGGTTGGTTTCACCGTCGCGCTGGAGGTAGGGGCCAGTGGGGTTGGCGGGGTCGGGCCACCAATAGTCGCCTTCAGAGAAGAAGTCGTGGGGGCCGCCGGCACTGCGTGGCGAGGTGCTACTGGTTACCGTAACCGGTGCCTGCTGCAAAGCCCACGCGGCTTCGGCCAACACCTGGCGGCGCAGTACCGCCTCAACCTGCCGCTCTAGCTTGCGGGCCGGGCGCCCGGCCTGCCCGGCAACAGCCCCAAGCAAAAGCAGCAACAGTACAAGCGTTTTCCGATTCATAAGAAACCAGGCAAAAATCCACACGAAACCAAATTCAGAGACGTGCTTTCTAGGCACACAATCGAAATTCAAATCCTTATCAAACAATTGATTAACCCTTGCAATCCTTGTTAGCGGTAGGCACTCAGTACAGCCGTTTCACTTGAATTCCATTAAGAAAGGCGTCGCCGGTTTTGGCTTTAAAATCAACGACAATACCGCGCTGGCCGCGCACTGAAACCGGCACGGTGTATTTTACTGCCTGCAAAGGCGGCAGGGAAGTAGCGGTATCCATCTCCGGCAATTCTTGCTCGTTTACTAGCACCGAAAACGCGCGACTCTGCATGATATCCGTCGTCTTCGTGCTCCCAGCAGCCAGATTATACACCAGTTGCTCACCCTGTGGGGCGGCTTCCAGCTCCGCGAAATGCAGTGTCACTTCGTACTCGCCATCAGGCACATCAAGGCGGAACTGGCTGAGGCCCAGGCGCTGGGTTTCATAAATAGCATCGTAGTCGGTGCCGAGGATGTTGCGGTCGGAGCCGTAAGGCAGCCGGTCGCCAGCCTGTTGGTACACTCGGCCGCCCACGTAGCCCCAGCCGCCGGGCGTGTAGGGTTGCTCGGGCACCCACACTTGGTGTAGCTTGGTATCGGTGAACGTCCGCTCGTCACCGAGGCTCACATTCAGCTCCGTAAAGGGCAGTTGCGCCGAGCGAAGATTGGTAGGCAGCAGCTGAAACTCGATGTCAACTGCGTCTTCCACAGTCACCTTAGTTGCCTGAGCCCGTAGTTGGTTCACACCATTACCAAACGGCACCTGAAAGCGGGCTACCCCAAACACGGCGGGTTGGGTGCCCAAGCTCTTGCCATTGAGGGAAAGCTGCACCGCGGGCTGGTTGGTATACACCTCCATAGGCTGGCGGCAGAACAGCGAGTCGGGATGGGCGGCGGGGCCGGCGCGCAACGTCCAGGCACGGGAGCCAATGCGCAGAAAGGGCGTTTTCAGCAAGTGAGCCTGGTAGAACAGGTAGGCGTCTTTGGGTTGCCGGTCGCCAGTGAGTAGGCTTTTGTTGTTGATATGAGGCGTAGCTTCTTGCCGGGTTTCCGAGTTGAACTCGGCTAGATTCCACACCATACTACCCGCCACAAATGGCCGGTCGAGAATGGCTTTCAGATAGAACTGGTGGTAGCGGTTGGCGTATTCGGTGGTTTTGTCGAAGCGACGCGGCCGGAAACTGTGTAGGCGCACATCGGAGTCGGCCCCGTACTCGGTAACCAGCAGAGGCTTGTCGGGCAGTTCGCGGTGGTGGCGGTCCAGAAAATCCGGAAAACCTTGTAAATCACCGGAATACCAGCCCGCGTATAGGTTCCAACCAATTAACTGTGGAATGCTCAGCAGGCCGGCTTGCTGGTAGAGGGCAAAGTCGCCGTGGTTGACGAGCAGGGTGTAGCGGGCCGGGTCTTCGTGGCGGGTGAGGCTGTCGAGTTGGCGGGCTAGGCGGTTCACCTTGGTCAGATAGGCACGGCCGGGCTCGTTGTCGCGCTTTAGGCCGGGGGGCAGCCGCAGTAGCACCTCGTTCATGTAGGCCCAAATGATAACGCTGGGGTGATTGAAGCCCTGCCGAATCATCTCCGTCTGCATCGTCAGGCAGGTGCTCGTGAAGGCCTCGGAGTCGGTAATAGCATTGACCACCGGAATTTCCACCGACGCCAAGATGCCCAGCCGGTCGCAGGCCGCTAGCATGGCGGGGTCTTGCGGATAGTGGGACACGCGCAGGAAGTTGCCGCCCAACTGCTTGATTAACTGCACATCCTGCTCGTGCAGGGCATCGGGCAGAGCATTACCAAGGCCCGGAAAATCCTGGTGGCGGTTGGTGCCAATGAGCTTAAGCGGCCGGCCGTTCAAAAAGAAGCCCTGCGCGGCATCGAACCGGAACCAGCGCAGCCCCACCGGATTCGTTACCTCATCCAGCACCGTTTGGGCGCCAGCCGCTTCCTGCACAGTGGACACCACGCGGTACAAGTACGGGTCGTCGGGCGACCATAGATGCGGCTGGTTCAGGCGCGGCAACTGCTGCCGAAACGGCCGTTGCTCGCCGGCTGGCAGCGTGAGGCGCGTTTGCTGCCGCGCTAGCAGCTTACCCTGCCGGTCCAGTAGCTGCGACACTACCACCAGTTTCTGCGCCTTGCGTGTCTCGTTGCGCAGCTGGCCCGTTACCACCACCTCGGCAGCGGCCCCCGACACGGTGGGCGTCGTCACGAAAACCCCAGTGGAAGCGTAGTTGTCAAGGTCGAAGTGAATGGGCTGAGCGGCCACCAGGTGCACGTCGCGGTAGAGCCCCCCATAAAAGGTGAAGTCGGCCGTCAGGGGCGGAATGTCGGGGTTGTGACGATTGGTGAGCTTCACTAGCACTTCGGCGGTAGCAGAGCCAGCGCCGTTGAAGGTCAATAACTTACTGATAGGCAACCGGAAAGCCGTGTAGCCCCCCGCGTGCCGGCCGGCGAGTTGACCGTTCACGTACACTTCCGCCTCTTGGTTGGCTCCTTCAAAATAGAGGTATAGGCGGCGGTTTTGCCACTCAGCGGGCACGTGCAGCGTTTTCTTGTACCAGCCCACACCCCGGTAGTAGCCCGGTTCGTCGTCGAGTACGTCGGTGGCGTTCCAGGTGTGCGGAATGGTTACGTTCTCCCAACCGATGGTTGGGGCCACCGCGTCGGCGAATTCCTGACCGGCTGCCTTGGCAAACAGCCAGCTAGTGTTGATGGATTGGGTGATGCGCTGCGCTATTGCGGTGGGTACCAGGAGTACCCACAGGAAAGCAAGGATGATGAGTCTTGCCTTTTTCATAAGGCTAATACTACGGTGGCTAGGCCGGGTGATTGAACGGCCACGGCAGTCTGGCCAGGCTGGGCTTCCAGGCGGATAATAGCCCTGCCATTGTAGGCCTGCACTTTGCGCGAGCCGCTGCTGGTGCCCAGGTCATCGTGGAGCTGGCCGGCGCCGGCTAGTGAGAATTCCACCCAATTGGCGGCATCCAGGCACTGCACGCCTTGGGCGTCGTAGAGCTTTACTTCCACGGTGGTTTGGCCGTTGGTATCAGCTACTTTGCTTAGCGTCAGCTTGGCGGGTTTGCCCCATTTCTGGGTTTGGTAGCGGAAGCTAATATTGTCCTGCACCGTTTGCTTGCCTTGGCGGGCCACCACGCGCACCTGGTTTTCGCCGGCCACGAAAGGCACGTTCCAGTGCAGGCCGGCCGCCGGGAAGTCCTGAGCGTTGCGCTTTTTCACGCCGTAGCTTTTACTGTTCACGAATAGCTCAGCCTCGGCGCAGTTGGAGTATACTTTCACCATTTTCAGCTCACCATCTTCTCCCCAGCGCACCGGCCAGGAATGCCCGTAGAGGTGCACCATGGGGGCGGCAGTCCAGTAGGATTGGAACACGTAGTAGGCTTCTTTGAGTGTGAAGTCGCGCTCCACTACACCCTTTTGGTTCATGTAGGGCACGGGGTTATCGGGGCGCACGGGGGTCGAAAAGTCCTTGAAGGGCCAATAGGCGGTGCCGCTCAGCCAGGGCATGGTTTCCTGCTCTTTGAGGTGCCAATCCACGAGGTTGCAGAGGTAACTTTCGCTCCAGTCGCCATCTTTGGAAACCCGGGCGCTGCCCCCAAACAAGGAGGCGTCGCCGGCCCGCTCGTCGGCGCCTTGGCCAGCGGTTATCTTGGCCAGGGCGTTGTCGGGAGTTTCGGAGTGGCGGCCGGCGTGACTGTCGCCACCCCATTCCACGTGCAGGAAGCGCTTGACGCCAGCAAATTCCTTTTCGGTAACTTCCTTGTAATCGGTGTAGATGCCGCGGTACCAGCCGGCCCAAATAGAGGGCGAATACACGTCCACAATGTCCTTACAGAAGTCGCAGCGACGGATGGCGGTGTAGCGGGAACGGTCCAACTGGTGCGAGAGGTCGTTGAGTTCGGTCATGAAGGCGCGAATCTTCTGCTTGTCGAACTCGGGGAAGTCGCCGGGCCAGTCGTTTTCGTTGCCCAGGCCCCAGATGATGATGCTGGGGTGGTTGTAGTGCTGCTGCACCATGTTGCGGAGCATGCGTTTGGCCTGCGCCTGGTACACCGGCCCACCCAGCCCGCCGCGGCACCACGGAATTTCCTCCCACACCAGTATTCCCAGCGAGTCGCACAGATTCAGCACGATGCGCGACTGTTGGTAGTGCCCGAGCCGGATGAAGTTGACGCCCATACGTTTCATCAGCACCATTTCCTGCCGAATCATGGGTTCGGTCATGGCAGCAGCTACGCCGGCGTGGTCTTCGTGGCGGTGAGTGCCGCGCAGCAGCAGGCGCTGCCCGTTCAGTTTATAGGGGCCGTGCTCCACAAATTCGCTGTGCCGAAAACCCACTTTCTCGCTTTGCTGATACGCCTGCTGCCCGCTGCCCACCGTCAGCTGCACCGTGTAGAGCTGGGGACGGTCCGGCGACCAAAGCCGGGGGTTCTTCACCGCAAATCGGTGCAGCTCCATCTCGCCGGCTTTCACGGCTAGCGTGCTTCGGTGTTGCGCCACCTGCTTGCCCTGCGGGTCGAGCAGACGTATTGACACTGGCGTTTCGGCGTTTAAAATGCTGGTTTCCAGAAAAGTGGCCTTCAGCGTGAGTGAGCCGGTTTTGCCAGCGGCATCCACTGCCACCTGGGCCGCCAACCGCTCCACCGCCACGGCCGGCAGGTATTCCAGGTTCAGGTAGCGGTAGAGGCCACCGTACACGTTGAAGTCCGACAAATCAGAAGGTATCATTTCCAGGTCGCGGGAGTTGTCGCACCGGATGCTGAGCGGGATTCGGCCTTGGAACTGCTTCTGGTAGGCCTCAGTCTGCTGAAACGCGGCTACTGCCTCCGTAATATCCACGGTCCACTCGTCGTAGCCGCCCACGTGGCTACCTACTTTGGTGGTGTTGATGTACACGTCGGTTTTCTGGCCCGCGCCCTCGAAATGCAGGCGGGTGCGGCCGTTGGCGTAGGGGTTTTGCACAGCTAGCTGGGTGCGGTACCAGCCTGGGCCTTGGTAGTAGTTCTGGTCGGGGTCCACGGCGTCGCGGGCATTGAAGCAATGCGGCAGCGTCACGGATTGCCACAGTGGCACGCTCTCGGGGTTGCCCGCTACCACGGGCCGCACCGCCTCCCACACGCCGCCCAGGTCCTGCTGCACAAACTCCCACCCGGCAGTGAGCCGTGTGTGCCGCTGAGCCAGCGCCACATGGGTTAGAATGAGTAGAAGGGCAATTAGCTTTACTTTCATGTAGTTTCTGATACAACAGACACGGACCTCCTCCCCGGCTCCCTCTCCCGTGGACAGAGGAAGCCGGGCGTTAGGAAGGGAGGGCAAACGGGTAGGAGCTAATATTTGCCTTATAATGAGCGCATTGCGCCTATATCTCCCAGGGGGCCGACTTGAAATCGGGATACAGGGCCAGCACCTGGCTGGCGTTCAGCGACGGATACTCCTGCGCGGCGCGCTGGTAGAGCATGAGGGCCGTGGTGTTGGATGTGGGCGTTACGTCGGCGCGGTCCATCTGCTTTTCACGCATCAGATACGGCTGCAACCACTCCACTCCTTTTTGGAGGCTGCGGCCGTCGGCGGTGCGGTACTGCCACAGATCCACCCCGGCTTGACGGGCCAGAACAGCGAGCTGCACCCAGCCTTGCAGGTTCATGGAGGTGTAGTTCCAGGGGCGGGTGCGGGCCAGTTCCAGCGGCTGCGCGCCATCAGGGGCGAATTGCAGGGCCACGCGCGGCAGGGTTTGCTTTTCCAGCGTGGTGCGGGCCAGGGTTTTGTTACCGGTGAACAAGGCAAAATCCACCACTTGCAGGTCGTAGAAGGTGCCGTGGTTGTTTTTGGTGTTACCCTCGGCCACGCCCAGCTTGCTGGTGGTCAGCCAATCGGTGTACTGCGTGAACCAGGTTTTGAGGCCGGTTACCAGCTTTTCATCCACGTTTTTGCTGCCGTTCATCAGCGCCAACGCCTCGGGTATTTCCACCAAGTGGCGGGTCTGGATGATGCCGTAGCTGCGGCCCTCCGTGGTGCCCGGAATCCCCTGCCCGTAGTTTAGGTTGGGGTTCATGCGGGTAGCAGGGTCCAGGAAGAAGCCACGCAGCTGGCGCGCCGCCTGGGTGGCGTATTTCTCGTCACCCGAGAAGTAGTAAGCCAAAGCCAGGGTCTTCACGTCTTTGCAGACGCCAGCCACGGCGGCATCGTCTTTCATAGCCTTGGCCTCCGGATTTACCAGGCCATCCTTCTGGATGTAGGGTTTGCCGTCGGGCTTGCTAGGGTCGGGCCAGAAGTACGGCGCCTGCGACATAAAATCGTGCTTGTCGCCGCTAGGAGGCAGTTTGGTCTTGCTCGTGACGGTGTACAGGTCGTGTTGCAGTGCCTTGTCGGCTTGGCTCAGCACGGCTTTCACTTGCTCCATTTCCGGCGCGCTGCCACGCTTGTAAGCGGCCTTGTAGGCGGCCATGCGGGCGGCGTCCAGCAGCAGGAAAGGTTGCGTTGGGGCGGCTTGTGCTGCCCCGGCCGTAACCAATATTACCCAGAACAGAACTCTACGGAGACTTTTGTTGACAGTACCCATTAAATATGACCGGGATTCTGGGTGAGGTTGGGGTTGAGCAGCAACTCGGGCTGAGGCAACGGGAACAGGTAGTATTTGTCGTCGACTACGCGGGTGGGCGTGCTAGCTTGCACGGCCTGACGCAGGCGCTTGAGGCGCACCAAATCAAACCAGCGGTGGCCTTCCTGGCACAACTCCCAAGCCCGCTCCCGCACCAATAAATCCACAAAAGCATCCTTGGTAGTAGTGCCCGAAAGCGGCGCCAAACCGGCGCGAGTGCGCACCGCGTTGATGCCCTGGCACTTGGTGGCGTCGTTGGCGTTCAAGTTGTTGAGGGCTTCCGACTGCATGAGCAGCACGTCGGCGTAGCGGGTAATCAGGTAGTTGGTGCGCGAATCGTTAACGATTCGCTTGGGGTCTCGGAACTTGTTGAAGTAGTAGCGCGGCAAGGTGGTGGTACCGGCCTGGTTGCTGATGTTCCAAGCGCGGCGCACGTCGGTGGCGGCGAAGGAAGCTACGAAGGCATCTTCCACCGTAAATGTGCCCAGCCCGCTCAATTGCGAAGGCAAAAACTGCCGCACAATGATGCTGCCCGTATTCGGCGGCAAATCGAACTGGATGGAGAAGATGTGCTCGGGGCCGTTTTCCTTGTCTGGGTCGAATACGTCGCCGTACACGGGCAGCAGGCGGTAGGTGTTCGAGGCCATCACCCGGTTGCAGGCAGCTAGGGCATCCTGGTTGTCGGTGGGTTGCACGGCGGCACTACTGGCGCGGGTTAGGTACACCTTGGCCAGCATGGCCGTGGCGGCGCCGCTGGAAACGCGCCCTTTTTCGCCGGCGGCAATCTGGCTTTCCGGAAAGCAATTGGCTTCAGCAAATTTCAAATCATTGATAATCTGCTCGTACACCTGCGCCAGCGGGGCGCGCGGCGGCCGGATGTCATCGGAAGGGCCTTTCACGGTGGCTAGCACCAGCGGCACGTCGCCGAAGCAGCGGGCCATATCGAAGTAGCCCAGCGCCCGCAGAAACCGCGCATTGCCGATGATGTTGTTTTTGCGGGCCTCGTCCATGCTCACGGTCGGCACCTTCTCAACAACGTCGTTGGCCCGGTTGATCATCCGGTAGGTGTTGGTCCACCAGCTGTTGATTTCGGTGTTGGTGGAGGTGTAGGTGAAACGTGAGAGTTGGGCCCGCTCGTCGGTGGCCGAGCCCACTCGAATAAGGTCGGCAGGCAGCTCCGTGATTTGCCAGCCGGTGCGGCCAAAGTAGGTTTGGGGCAGCAAAGCGTTGAACACCCCATTGAGGCCCGCCACCGCGTCACCTTCGCTTTTGTAGAAGTTCTCGGCGGCAATAAAATCGTAAGGCTTTTCTTCCAGAAACTTCTCGCAGGAAGCCAGGCTCAACGAAGCCAAACCCAGTAAGCAGATATATTTTTTCATGGTAGGTACAAGTTGAAGAGGAACCGTCATGCCGAAGCCAGCCGAAGCATCTCGCGGGCTGAGGTTAGGTTAATAATCCGGTGTCAGCACGCGTCATGCTTCGGCTGGCTTCGGCATGACGGTCTGGCAGCTCAACACTAGAAACCCAGCTTCAGGCCGGCAATGAAGGTGCGAGTGCTGGGGAAGGCGTTGTAGTCGGTGTTGAGGCTCAGGTTGTCGGAGCCGAACGAGTTTACCTCCGGGTCGTAGCCGGAGTAGTTGGTCCAAGTAACCAGGTTTTGGGCCGTGATGTACACACTGGCCGACTTCACCACCTTGCTGAATTTGGGCACGGTATAGCCCAGGGTCACGGTTTTGAGGCGCACGAAGCTGCCATCTTCCAGCACGTCGTTCACGATGCCGGTGGAGCGCCGGATCGTGCTGCCGGCCCGTGGAATGTTGGTGTCAGTGTTGGTGGGCGTCCAGCGGTTCACCACGGTTTTCAGCTTGTTGGTACTCGTCAAACCCGATTCCAGCTCGTAGCGGTTCAGGTTCAGCACGTCGGTGCCTTCCACCCCTTGAATGAACACGCTCAAATTGAAACCTCCGTACTTGAAGTTGTTGGTTACGCCGTAGATGAACTGCGGCTGAGCCTGCCCGATGATGGTACGGTCGAGGGCCGTAATGGCGCCGTCGCCGTTCAAGTCGCGGTAGCGCGGGTCGCCGGGACGTACTACGGTGCGGGTACCACTGGCCTGGATTTCTTCAGTTGATTGCCAGATACCGTCGAACTCGTAGCCGTAGAACGAGCCAATCGGCTCCCCTACCCGCAGCACGCTGGTTTGGCCCAGGCCCGAGCCCACAAACAAGCTGGAGCTGGAAGCACCCACGTATCGCTCATACTCGCCGTTGAGGTCTAGCACCTTGTTGCGGTTCAGCGAAACGTTGAGGTTGGTGTTCCAGCCGAATTTTTCGCCGTTGAAGTTGGTGGTGTTCAGCGCAAACTCCACCCCCTTGTTTTGCACGCTGCCCGCGTTCAGGTAGATGTCGTTGTAGCCCGTGGTGCGGGGCGTTGACACGCGCAGCAGCAAGTCGGTGGTTTTCTTGTAATAGGCGTCGGCCGTAACGGAAATGCGGTTTTGCAGGAAGGCCACGTCGATGCCTACGTTGCTGGCCGCCGTGGTTTCCCAGCGCAAGTCGGGGTTCACAATGTTGAGCGGCACCAAGCCTACCAGCCGGTTGCTGCCCGAGGCGTAGGAGCCCACATCGTAGCGCGCCAACGACTGGTAGTTGCTGATTTCCTGGTTGCCGGTTACGCCGTAGCCCACGCGCAGCTTCAGGTCGCTGAAGGCGGTGAGGTTCTTCATAAACGGCTCATCAATAATCCGGTACGCAAAGGCCGCCGACGGGAAATAGCCCCACTTGTTGTTCTTACCGAAGCGCGACGAGCCATCGGCCCGCATCGTAAACGTGAACAGGTACTTCTCGAACAGCCGATAGTTGACGCGCCCGAAGTACGAAGCCAGCGTGTTGGTATAGCGACCCGAGTTGGGCGTCAGGATGTTGGCGCCCAGCGCCAGGTTGTCGGAGCCGAGCGTGTTGGTGAAGAAGTTGTTGGCCGAGGCCGAGAAGTCGTTGCCGTAGAACTGCTGGAAGGTGAGGCCGCCCACCACGTTCAGGGCGTTGTTTTCGTTGATTTTGGTGTCGTAGGTGAGCGTGTTTTCGTTGAGCCAGCTGTAGCGGTTGGTTTCCGAGCGGGAGCCGGAACCGTTGTTGAGGCGGCCCAGGAAGATATCGTTCGGGCGAAACACGTCGGCCTGAATGGTGCGGTAGTCGAGGCCGGCCGTCAGGCGCAACGTCAGGCCTTTGAGTATCTCGTAGTTGCCGGCCACGTTGAACAGCCCGCGCCCGGTGGTGCGGTGGTCTTTGGCTTTTTCGGCGTAGGCCACCGGGTTGCCTACGTCTTCCACGTACGGCAAGGGGGTGTTGGAATAGGTGTACTGCCCAAACTCGTCGCGCACCGGAATGATGGGGCTAATCCGCAGGGCATCAAGCAGAACGCCCCCGTTGCTACCCCCCGAGGAATTCACGAAAGCCCGCTTCTCGAAGGTGCCCGCCACTTGGCTGGAGAGACTGAAACTGAGCTTCTGGCTGATTTTGCGGTCCAGATTCAGGCGCACCGTGCCGCGCTGGAAACCCGAATTCAGGATGATGCCCTGCTGATCAAAGTAGTTGAAGCTGAGGTTGTAGCGCGTGCCTTCGTTGCCGCCGTTGAAACTCAGCTGGTAGTTGCTCATGCGGGCCGGCCGCAAAATCTCATCCTGCCAGTTGGTGCCTTCGCCCAGCGCATCAATCTGCTCCTGGGTATAGGGCAGCGGCAGCGGACTAGTGGAGTTTTCGTTGCCCTGCTCCCGCACGTCGTTGAGGTACTCGGCAAACTCGCGGGCGTTCATTAGCTCGTACTTGTTGCGCACCATTTGCACGCCGGTATAAGCCTCGAAGTTGATGTTGTTGCTGCCAGCTTTGCCTTTTTTGGTGGTGATGAGCACCACGCCATTCGCGCCGCGCGAACCGTAAATGGCTGTGGCCGAAGCGTCCTTGAGAATCTCCACCGACTCGATATCCGAGGGGTTGATGGAGTTCAAGTCCCCCGCGCCGGGGAAACCATCCACTACAAATAGCGGCTCGTTGCCGGTGTTGATGGAGTTGGTGCCCCGGATGCGGATAGACACGTTGCCGCCGGGCTCGGAGTTGGTTTGCGTCACTTGCACGCCGCTCACCCGGCCTTGCAAAATCTGGTCGGCGCGGGCAATAGGTGTTTCGGCCACCTGCTCTGCCGAAATGGAAGCCACGGCCCCGGTTAGGTCGCGCTTGCGCTGGGTGCCGTAGCCGACCACCACCACTTCATCTAGGCCGGTAACCTTCTCTTTCAGCTGCACGCCATCGATTGCAGAGCGGCCGGCAACGCGCACTTCGGTAGGCTCAAACCCAATGAAGGAGAAGATAAGCACGGCGTCGTTGTCGGCGGCGGCTATGGGCAGCGTGAACTTGCCGTTGGGGTCGGTGGACGTGCCGGTGGTAGTGCCTTTGATGATGACCGAAACGCCGGGCAGCGGGCTCTTGTCGGAGGCACTGAGTACGGTGCCCGTTACCGTCCGGGTTTGGGCGTGTGCAGATAGGCTTAGCGCTAATGCGGCAGGCATCAGCAGGTGGGTAAATTTTTGCATAGTGCTCGGAGCTAAGTGGGAAATCAACGGGGGAAATCTTGGCAAGCCTAGCAGGTTGAGGCAGCAGGCATACTCACTAGGAGCGGTGGTTTCTACAAATGTTCACTCCCAATTGCCTTTCCTATTTGCTGGATTCTTTCAAATGCTGTTCAAAAATCATTTTATTGCAACATCTTATTTATCAATAGTATATAAAATAAAAAACGAGCCCAACGGGGGCTCGTTTGCAAATTTGTAACGCGGCTTTCAAGAAATCTTTCAGTTGGGCGGAGCGGTGTGCAGGGCCCGAAACTCGGAGGGCGACACCTGGTAGCGCGCCTTGAAGCTGGTAGAGAAATACGACAGCGAGGAGAAGCCTATTTCGTAGGCCACATCCGTAACGGTAAGGGTATCGTTGAGCAGTAAGTCGCGGGCCTTGGTGAGGCGCACGCTCTGAATGAAATCGGTGACGCCGGTGCCGAGCACGGCCTTCACTTTGCGGTAGAGCTGCATGCGTGAGATGCCCAAACTGCGCGCCACATCTTCTACGCTCAGGTTGGCTTTGGTGAGGTTGGCTTCCACAATGGCCGTGAGTTCAGCAATGAATTTCTGGTCGGCGCTGCTGGCGGGCGTGGTGTCCGGGGCCACCGAAAGTTGCCGCCGAAAATGCTCGCGCTGGCGGCTGCGGTTGGCCAGCAAGGTGCGTAGGCTTTCCAGCAGAAAAGTCGGGTTGAAGGGTTTAGTTAGGTAGAGGTCGGCGCCGGCTTGCACGCCTTCCACCTGCTGCTCGGGCGCGTTGCGAGCCGTGAGCAGCACCACCGGAATGTGCGAGGTGCGCCAGTCGTCTTTGAGTTGGGCCACTACTTCCAGCCCGGTCAGGCCCGGCATCATCACGTCGCACACAATCAGGTCCGGAATCAGCTCGGTGGCCAAGCGGAAGCCGGTGTGGCCGTCGGTGGCAGTTTCCACCCGGAAATCCGAGCGGAGCTTGCGGGCCAGAAAGTCGTTGACCTCGGGGTTGTCTTCAATCACCAGCACTAACAGCTCAGTGTCGGGGCTGGGCTGCGGGGTTGTATCCGGGAAAGAGCCTTTGATGGTTTCCAGCTCGTCGAGGGCAAAATGCACCGGCGCGGCCTCGGCGTGGGTGCGCAGGGCCTCTGGCAGCTCGCGGGGCAACTCTACCGTGAACGTAGCGCCCTGGCCGGGCACGCTGCTGAACGTGAGCTGGCCCTGATGCAGCCGCACCAAGCCTTGCGCCAGCGCCAGCCCCATGCCCGAGCCCTTGCCAGCCGCCTGCTGGTTGCCTTGGTAAAACCACTCGAACACATGCGCCCGGTCGTGCTCCGAGATGCCCGGTCCGGTATCGGCCACACTCACGCGCAGGTGCTGGCCGTCAGGACTGGCCTGGAGGCTGACGGTGATGCGGCCCTTATCCGGCGTGAATTTCAGGGCGTTGCTGAGCAGGTTGAAAAACACCTTGTCCAAGATGTTGCCATCAAACCAAGCCGTTATAACCGGCTCGGCCACTTGAAACAGCACCCGGATGCCCCGCTGCCGAGCCGGCTTCTCGAACAGGTCCACAATGTCCTGCACGAAGTCCACCACGTTGCCTTCGGTGGCGCGCACCGTCATCTTGCCGACTTCTATCTTGCGGAAGTCAAGCAATTGATTTACTAACTGCAAGAGCCGCTGGGTGTTGCGCCGCACCAGTTGCACGTCTTGGCGCTGGGGTGCCGTGAGGTTGGCACTGCCCGCCAGCAGTTCTTCCACCGGACCCATAATCAGGGTGAGCGGGGTGCGCAATTCGTGCGAGAAATTGGTGAAGAAGCGCAGCTTGGCCTCGGTATCAGCGCGCGACTGAGCCGACAGCTCTTCCAATTGGTTGCGCTGGAAGCTGATTTCCTCGTTTTTGCTCACGAGTTGCCGGTTGATTTTCTCGTTTTCGGCGTTCTGCAAGGCCAACTGGTGGTTGATCTGGCGGTTTTTGCGGGCCGAGCGCCACGCCACAGCTCCTAGTACTATAGCGCCGAGCAGCGTGGCCAGCAGGCCGTTGAGCACCGTTTGCTGGCTGGCATAAGTGGCGCGCAACGTTTGCAGCAGCCCGCGCTGCAACTCAATGTCGTTTTGCTGAGCCAATATTTTCTCGTGCTGCTGCATCATGGTCAGCACGTTGGTCGAGTCGATAACGATGGTACTGAGCTTGTTTTCGCGCTTGTAGGGCTGCTTATGCAGGATTTTCAGAGCCAGCCGGATGGCGTCTTCCCCGGCCGGCGAGTACAGCAACGAGGCCGTGAGTACCCGCTGCTGCACCAGTTCCAGCACCACCCCATCCACCCCGATGATGCGCACTTGCTTGCTACGGCCCAGTTCCCGGAGCACCTCCCGGGCGGCGCGGCCCATGTTGTCGTTGTGGGCAAAAATCAAGGACACCTCGGGGTGCGCCTGCAAGGCCAGCCGCAAAGGCCGCTTCAGAGTGGTGGCGTTCCAGTACCCGGTCACCTGAGCGGCGAGACGCATGTTGGGGAAGGCCGTCAGGCCCTGCGTGAAGCCCTGGTGCCGGCCCGCCGTAGCCGACGAACCCGGCGCGCCCAGCAGTTCCAGCACGCTGCCTTGCTCGTGGAGCAACCGAGCTGCGTAGGTGGCCGCTGCCTGCCCCACTTCTAGGTTGTCGCCGCCCACGTAGGCGGTGTAATCCTGGGAGGTGATGCGTCTATCGAGCAGTACCACTGGGATGCCGCGGCGGTAGGCTTCTTGCACGGCGGGCGTTACAGGGCCGGCCTCGTACGGCGACACAATCAGCAAATCGAGGCCGCCGCGCAGCAGCTCCCGAATCTGTTGCTGCTGGCGCTGGCTGTTGTCTTGAGCATCGAGCATGCGCAACTGCACTTCGGGGTGAAAGCTCAGTTCCCGCTCCATACCCGCCAGTACCGCCTGCCGCCACGAGCCGGTGGTGCTGCACTGCGAGAAACCGATGCGGTATTTAGGCTTTTCGGGAGTTGTGCAGCTTTGCAGTAGCCACAGTACGGCCAGCAGCCAGAGCGGCCATTGACTATATAACCTAAGGATGTTACCAGAAAACGTTTGCACAGTGCGAGAGTGAGAAAGCCTATCTACCTATTAAAGGTAAAACATTGCGGCATGCAGTGCACAGCAAACTTGGCGGCAGCCTAGCCCGGCTCAACAATACCGCCCGGCAGATTTGGCGGTGAAGTTCCATTTAGAGCCCTCGGCCACTTTCTCAAAACCCATTTGCTTTGGTTTCAGTATCACTCGGGAAGGGGCTGGAATTACAAGCCAATTCCGTAACTAGCCGCCCTAACCCTATTTTCCAATCCACACCGGGACTTCCCCGTCCTCCCCGCAGTATGGCTCAAATCAGCGAAAACAAAGTCGTCACCATCACCTACGACCTGAGCGTGACCGACGAAAACCAAGAAAAAGTGCTCGTAGAATCGGCCGAAGCGGATGCTCCTATGGTGTTCCTGTTTGGGCAGAGCGGCTTGCCCGAGGAGTTTGAGCGCCAGCTCGACGGCAAACAAGCCGGCGACTCGTTCACTTTCTCGCTCACGCCCGAGCAGGCCTACGGCGAGTACGACGACCAAGCCGTAGTGGACATTCCGAAGAACGTATTTGAAGTGGATGGCCAAATCGACCAGGAAATGCTGCAAGTAGGCAACTTCCTGCCCATGGCCGACAACCAGGGCCACCACATGCAAGGCAAAGTGGTGGAAATCGGTCCCGACAGCGTGAAAATGGACTTCAACCACCCCTTGGCTGGCATGGTGATGCACTTCGACGGTAAAGTAGCCGAGGTGCGCGAAGCTACCCAAGAGGAAATGGACCACGGCCACGTGCACGGTGAAGGCGGCCACGACCACTAAAAATTACGTGCTTGACCAAGTGGAAAAGCGGAGCTTCACGGCTCCGCTTTTTTGTTGCCCCGTATCATTGCTTACTTAACCAAGCCCATAAACAGCGCTTAGTCTTTTCGTTACCGGCTACTAACTCAACAATGGTCAAGCAACTCCACCTCATGCTGGATGGTCCTGGCATAGCTATTTTCGACCCGCACCTTCTGGCTGATTTCCTTGCGCAGCAAGGCATTGCAACGGCAAACTTATTCCAACTATTCCAGCGTGATACCACTATAGGCGACGCTGTTATTCAACAGGGACTTGTCTTACCGATATACACCATCCCTCCCCTAGACTACCAAATCATCCTCAATGACTCGGGCAGCAGTATTGTTCGCACTGATTGGGTACGGCTTACCACGACTCCCTTCCCGTTGGTAGTAGGGTGTCATAATAAACTAGTAGTGGCTGATATCTATTCACTTATGGAATGGGATGCAGCTTTTTACCAACAAATGCCATTAAATGAAACGCTAGCTCCACAAGTTGCTGCTACAGTTGCCGCAGGAAACTATGCCGTAACTATCAAAGGGTTTGCAGAGCGTGCGTATGCAGGGCGCGGCCCAACCAATATAGGATATGAGCTATTGCTTAATTCGGTGGCTTCGCTACCTTCTATAATGGCGGAGCAGGATGTAGAATCCTTCGATTTTGTGTTATGGCAACCAGGTCAAGCCAAAGCATAAGCAGTGCCATAAAAAAGGGCCGCACAGCCCTTTTTTATGGCACTGCTGTTCCGCCCCGAAGCAGTAATTGCAACGGATTTCAACGCTACTGTTCAGGTTGTAGTTGGTAGTCGGTGGAGGGTATGAGCGCTTGATTTATCGAACAGCCACCCAGAATAGTCGTACCAGAGGGCGGTAGCCCAACGGTACTATGGCGCTTTTCTCCCCTGTCAACCACCTACTACATGCAAAAAATCGTCTTATTTTCGCTTGTGCTCCTGCTCGCAACAAGCTGCCAAAACCAGGAGCGGGAGCGGGAGTTACGGCAGAAGGAAGCAGCCCTCAACCAGCGCGAACAGGAGCTGGTATTGCGCGAAAATACCCTCACCCTACGGGAGCAGCGCCTCGCTAAAGCCACCCAGGTACTCGACAGTGCCCGTATGCAGCAGCCCACCGACTCGGTGCAGGCCGGCATGCTAGGCACCTGGGCCACACGCATGGATTGCACCGAAACCTCCTGCCCCGGCTCGGCCATCGGTGATAGCAAAAACGAGCAGTGGGAGATTTCCTACGAGCAGAACGCCGTGCTGGTGAAGGCCACCTTCAACGACAAAGTGCAGCGGGTGTACTCAGGGGCCTTCAACGGCAATACGCTGGAGCTAACCGCCCAGCACCTCACCAACGAAACCCTGCCCGACGCTACCATTACCGTCCGGCTTCAGCTGGCAAGCAACCGCCGGTTAGAAGGCGTGCGGGAAATAGACCGGCCCGGCCACTGCCGCATCGTCTACGCCCTTCAGCTCACCAAAGACACGGCTGTGCTGGCTCCCTAACCTTGTTGCTATGATTCTACTTAACACGCTGGATTTCTCGCTACCGCTCAAAAACCCGGTTATCATTTTTTCGCTGGTTCTGTTCATCATTCTCTTCTCCCCGATTCTGTTCCAGCGAATCAAGGTTCCCCACATCATCGGCCTCATCATTGCCGGGGTAGTAGTTGGGCCCTACGGCCTGAATTTGTTGCAGCGCGACAGTAGCATTGTGCTCTTCGGGACGGTGGGGCTACTGTACATCATGTTTCTGGCGGGGTTGGAAATCGACCTGAGCGAGTTCAAAAAGAACCGCAACAAGATTCTGACATTCGGGCTTATCACGTTTCTGATGCCGTTTACGTTCGGGGTGCTGGCCAGTCATTATGCACTGGGGTTTAGTATTTTATCGTCGGTGCTGCTGGCTAGTATGTTTTCCACGCACACGCTGGTATCTTACCCCATTGCCAGCCGCTACGGCGTTACGCGCAACTTGGCTGTTACGCTCACCATCGGGGCCACTATGGTTACCGATATTATTGCGCTGGTTATTCTGGCGGCTATTTCGGGCCTGGCCAAAGGCAGCGCCGATACGGCGTTCTGGGTGCGGCTGGGCGGGTCGTCGCTGGTGTTTGTGGGTTTGGTGTTCTTCGGATTTCCGGTGGTGGTGCGCTGGTTTTTCAAGCGCTTCACCGACAGCGTCTCGCAGTACATCTTCGTGCTGGCCATGGTGCTGCTAGCCGCCTTCCTGGCTGAAATGGCGGGCCTCGAAGCTATTATCGGGGCCTTCTTTGCGGGGCTGGTGCTCAATGAGTTTGTGCCCCACTCCTCACCTCTCATGAACCGCATCGACTTCGTGGGCAACGCGCTGTTTATCCCGTTTTTCCTGATTGGGGTAGGCATGCTGGTCGACGTGAGCGTGCTGGTGAAAGGCACAGGCGCCCTGAAAGTGGCCGGCGTTATTGTGCTCATTGCCATTGTCACGAAATATATAGCCGCCAAAATCACGCAGCGGGTGTTCCGGCTTTCAGCGGTGGAAGGCGACCTGATGTTCGGGCTGAGCACCTCCCACGCGGCGGCCACGCTGGCCATAATTCTGGTGGGCTACAACATCATCATCGGGGAAGCTCCCAACGGCGAGCCGGTGCGCCTGCTCAATGAAGACGTGCTCAACGGCACTATCCTGCTGATTCTGGCTAGCTGCGCGGTCAGCTCGTTTCAGGTGGAAAAATCGGCCCGCACGCTGGCCCAACTCGAAGAAAGCAACAACGCAGCCCCCACCGAGCCCTCCGGCGAGCGAATCCTATTATCGTTGGCTTACCCCGATACGGTGGTGGACATGGTGGACCTGGGTTTGCTGATGCGGCCACGCAGAAGCCAGGTACCCGTGTACGCCCTGCACATCGTCAGCGACGACGAGGAAGACGCGCAGGAGGCGCTGGGTGTGAAGATGATGGAGCAAGCCCAGAAACAGGCCGCCGCCACCGAGCGGGAAATCGTCCCCCTGATTCGGCACGACGCCAGCCGCAGCAACGGCATTGTGTACACTATTAAGGAGCAGAAAATCACTAGCGTGCTGATTGGGCTGCACAAGGGCTACAGTCCCGCAAGCTTCCTGGGGCCAGTGGCCGAAAAGATTCTGGCCAGCACCACCGAGGAAATTTTCGTGTATCAGTCGCGGCAGCCGCTCAACACGCTGGCCCGCATTGTGGCGGCCGTACCCCCGCAGGCCGAATTGGAAACCGGCTTTGCGCACTGGCTGGGCACGGTGCAGACCATTGCCAAGGAAGCCGCCCTGCCCCTGGTGTTCTACGCTTCGGCCGCTACGTTGCAGGCCATTCAGGCGCTGAATGCCCTGGATAGCAGCCTGCACAACGTGAAGTACGTGGGGTTCAATGAGTGGGACGACTTCCTGATTTTCAGCAAAGAAGTGAAAGCCAACGACCTGTTCCTGATTGTTTCGTCGCGCAGGGGGCACACCTCCCACGTTCGGCAACTGGAGAAGCTGCCGTATTACCTCTCCAAGTATTTCCAGGACAACAGCTTCCTGATTCTGCTGCCCCAGCAGCCCCTGGCCCCTGAAGCCGCAACCACCGCTCCGGAAGTTTCTTTCGCCGGAACCGAAACCGAGCCACCAACCCGGGGCGTTGGGCGGTACCTGCACCGCATATTCCGCAAATAGTTTGGCGTAAGCACTGTCCAGCTGGCATAAGTGAAAAGCCCGTTCCGACTAAGCGTTTTACTTATGCCAGCCTATCGGCACCTGTCAACTCCGCAGCGGCCCGCAGTTCCGGCCAGAACTCTCGAAAATCTGACTCATACGCCGGCAGTTCTGCCAGAAACGCGGCGGCTCCGGTAGCCAGCACGGCACCTGAGGGCGCGCGACGGCTCAACCCCAGCAAGGCCCGTTCCAGACCTTGGGGCTGCGCGTAGCCGGTTAACCAATCGTCGCGGCGCATGTAGTGGAGCATATGTTGCAGGCGCTCCGGCAGCTCTTGGCGGCGGGCGTGGAGCAGGGCGTAGTGGCGCTGGGCGAAGGCCGCTAGCGGCTCGGTAGCATCTTGGTGGTAGCGGGCAAAGTTGCGGGCCAGCAGGTGGTCGAAACCCACATCTGAAACGACGCCGGCCCATTTACCGAGGCCTGATTCGCGCAGGCGGGCTGTAGTGCGGCGCACGAGCGGGTGCGCATCCGTAAACGAGTCGATGAAGCGGTGCAGTCGGATGCCGCGCTGCACGGCGGCGGGATACGCCTCCAAACCTGCCCGCCCACGCACGGCTTCGGCCGCGAAGTTGCCTACCACAATGTCAGTGTAGTTAGGAGTGGTAGCGGGCGAGCCGGAAAGCAGCAGATGGGCCAGGAAGTTCATTTTCAGGTTGCCAGTTGTTGGTTATCAGTTGCCAGGCGAGTGTAAGCTAGCAACACATGGATAATAACAACTGAAAACTCGCAAGGGACAACCCGCAACTGGCAACGCAATAACCTTCGCACAGCAGCGCCGTATCCTGTAGCTCCAATCTACCCTACTAAAATTCTGAACTTATGGCCGAGCAAGTTGCCGTTAGCCACGATGTCACCGAGCTGATCAAGCGCATTAAGGACATCAAGATTGCCATGCTGACCACCGCTGAAGAAAGTGGTCTTCTCCATAGCCGCCCCATGTACACCCAGGAGCCAGAAGAAAATGGCACCCTGTGGTTTTTCACCGAGAAGGATTCAGCCAAGGTATACGAGGTCAAGAAAGACCAGCACGTAAACCTGGGCTACTCCAAGCCTGAGGACAACTTGTATGTATCCATTTCTGGCACAGCCTCAGTTTCCACCGACCCCGCTTTGATCAAGAAGTATTGGTCGGAAGGCCTGAAAGCGTGGTTCCCCAAAGGCTCCGACGACCCGAATATTGCGTTGCTCCGCATTGATATCGTGCGTGGCGAGTATTGGGACCAGCCTAGCAACCTGCTAGTACGCGCCTTTGGGTACGTAAAAGCTGTTGCTACCGGTGAGCGTTATCAGCCCACCGGCGACGAGCACGCACAAGTGAAACTTTAATTGCCCCCATTGCCCTACTCTGTAACCCGAAGCTCTGCTTCACGACTGGCTCGTACGACTTGTAATATATAGTCGTCGGGTGCTGTGAGGCAGAGTTTCGTGTGTACAACCAATCCAACCTAAGTGTCTTTCTGAGCTATCAGCGAAGAGCCGGAAGCAATTCCGGCTCTTTTTTGTTGTTTCAGGACCTATGCTGGCTGTTTGCAGCCAAGCATGGCGGCGCGCTACGTACTGCTGCGGCATCTACTGCTTACCTCTAATCAATTGGTTTTGCTGACCACCCTCACGCTATTTACGCTCCGCCCCAACCAGAAACGCTGGGGATTAGCTCAAATGGGCACCTCACCACTGCAATTGCAAAAGGTGGAGGGCCTGCAGTTTTTCAAACTGGCGGGTAGCGGCAACGCCAACGGGTTTGGGCTGTGGCCGAACTTGCACCGCTACGGCTTCATGGCCGTTTGGGACTCGGCAGCAGCAGCAGCAGCTTTTTTCCAGGAGCACTCCTTATGGCAGGAATACCGCCAGCGCAGCGCTGAAACCTGGACGCTGGACTTAGCCCCGTTGAAGTCACACGGCCTTTGGGATGGCACAAACCCGTTCGACTACGAAACGCCAGACCTAGCCGCTACCAACGATGCCCCCGTGGCCGTGCTAACCCGCGCCTCTATTCGGTGGCAGAAGACGTGGCGTTTCTGGCAGTATGTAGCCCCTACTAGCGCCGCCGTAGCCCACGCCGACGGGGTGCGCGTTGCCATCGGCCTCGGCGAACTGCCCATCATCCGGCAAGCCACGTTCAGCGTGTGGGAATCCGCCCAAAAGATGCAACAATACGCCTACCGGGACGCCACCCACCGCGAAGTAATCAAACTCACCCGCCAAGAAAAGTGGTACGGCGAAGAACTCTTCGCCCGCTTCCAGGTCCTGCGCAGCGAAGGCACATTAGACGGCAAGAACCCGCTGGAAATGCTGGAAGCAACGATTTAAACTACCACGTTCTAAAGCTAAAAGGCTAGCTTCCCTCCTTAGGTAAGGAGGGGTCAGAGGTGGTTGACACATATCAGAACAACCTACAAGACCGTCATGCAGAGCGCAGCAAAGCATCTCGCCTGCTGACATTGCAATGCTAACTCAACGATTCGAGCGAGATGCTTCGGCTCCGCCTCTGCATGACGTTCGGGATAAACAGCGGCAGGTCAACCACCCCTAGCCCCTCCTCATCTGAGGAGGGGAACTAGTATTTAGCCCTAAAAAGCATCTGTCTACCCCTCCGTTCTGAAAAACTACCCTTCCAAAACGGAAGGGTTTTACAACCCTTCGAATCTAGCATTCGAAGGGTTTTTTATTTTATTTTCTTGATTATCAAATACTTAAATAAATAAAAGCAGAGAAAAACGGGACGCGGCATTGGTCTTGGATTCTGGTATCCATCACCAATTCACCAACACTCCCATGAATACTCTACTTCCTACCGACCAATCCACCGACTTGCCGAAGTGGCAGCAGCCCGAAAAAGTGGCGGGGTGGGTCTTTCTGGCTGGCCTTGTGGGGGCCGGCGTGTACAGTTGGGGCATCATCGTGCCCTACCTCGTCGATATCGTGTTCGACACCGTGAAGCTCGGTATTGGGCTTGGGGCGCTGTTTGCCTTGTTCCTGCTGGTCACCAACAAGCGGATCAAAACGGGGCTCTGGTACGCCGGGCAGCGCATCTTCCGCACGGCGGCGGGCATTTTCGTTGATACCGACCCCATCGGCATCATGGAAAGCTACATCCGGAACACCGAGAAGGAAGCCCGCAACATGGAGGGCGAGGTGGGCCACATCGAAGGGGCGCACGAACTGGTGAAGCGCAAGCTGACCGACAATCAGAACCAGATGCAGGAGTACCTGGCCTTGGCCGCCTCGGCCACCCGGCAGGGCGAAAAAGACGCCGCCGACAGCTACGCCTCCCGCGCCGCCCAACTCCAGGACTACAACCAGCGCCTCACGCCCATGCTCACTACCACGGCCAACGTGAGCCTCGTGATGCGCCAGATCCTGAAAGCCGCCCTGCGCCAAATCGACAACAGCAAGTTCAAAGTAGGCCTGCTGAAAGACGAATACGCCCTGGTGAAGCGCACCAGCTCTGGCATGCGGGCCGCCATGAACATCCTGCGCGGCGACCCCGACAAGAAGTACTTCTTCGACCTCGCCACCGACCGGGTGGCCCAGGACATGGCCGCGCAGCTCGGCCAGATCAAGCAGGCCATGCGCTATTCGCAGGAGTTCGTGAAGGAAATGGACATCCAAAACGGCGTGATGAGTGAGAAAGGCCAGCGCCTGCTCGGCATGTACCAGAAAGGCGAATTCAGCGCCATCATGGACGAAAAGCCCCAAGCACCACAGTCACCCACTCAAATTCGCAAAGCCTCCAATGATGCCTATTCTAGCCTGCTTGACTAGCTTTTTGCTGATGACGCTGGTGCTGGCGGGCCTGAATGCTCTCTTGCCCGCGGCACCCCTCAGCCAGCTGCGCCCCGCGCCTACCTCGGCGTCTCACACCCGGCCTGCCTTTGCTACGGCACCTAAAGTAGCCCCCGTAGCAGCGTGGCGCCCCACCCTTCCTCAGTTCTAACTCTCTAGTTTCTCAATAATACAATGACTACTCGCGGTAAAATCGTAATCGGCCTACTCCTGGTGGTGGGCCTGTACTTCGGCATCAACAAGCTGGTTTCCAGCGGTGCCGTGTTCAAGAAAGCCGACACGCAGTCGGTACTGCTCAACTCCATTGAGCTGCCCACCGCCGCTAGCAACGGCAACCGGGCCAACGTGGCGGTGCCTCTAGCCGCCCTGCCCAGCACTACGCCCGCCGAGAAAGGCACGCCCATCACGTGGGAAGTAATGGCCTGGAACTCCCAAATGGCCGGTATGCTGGCCAACGGCGGCCCTCGCACCACCCAAGGCTCGGCCATGGCCGCCAACGGACTCGACCTCCAGATTGTGCGCCAGGACGACGTAGCCAAAATGCAGGCTGACCTGGTGAAGAACGCCGCCGACCTCGACGCCAACCCCAGCACGCCGGGCCTGCTAGTGAGCATCATGGGCGACGGATTGCCCGGCTTCTCGGCCGTGCAGGAACAGCTCAAGAAAGCCGGTACGCAACTCCAGATTATCCCCTACTCGGTGGGTAAATCGTTCGGCGAAGACAAGCTGATGGGTCCGAAAGAGTGGCTCGACAACCCCAAGCTGGCCGTGGGCAAAACCATTGCCTGCTACCTACGCGACGGTGACCAGAACATTGCTCTGAAATGGTGCGCCGACAACGGCCTCAAAGTCAACCCCGACGAAACCACCTACGACCCCGAAGCCGTGAACTTCATGTCGGCCTCTGACTTCCTGGTGGCCGCCGAAAAGTACATCGTGGGCAAACCCGAGCAGCGTACCAAAGTGGTAAACGGCAAAAATACCGGCGTGAAAATCGATGTGGTAGCCGATGCCGTAGCCACCTGGACGCCCGGCGACGTGAACATTGCCAAGCAAAAAGGTGGGCTGGTGAGCATCGTGTCCACCAAAGACTACTCCAACCAGATGCCCAACATCATGGTGACTACCAAGCGCTGGTACGACGCCCACCAGAAGGAAGTAGCTGGCCTGATGACCGCCTTTGCCGTAGCCGGCGACCAGGTGAAAAGCCACCCCGAGGCGCTGAAGCGGGCCGCCGATATTTCGGCCGAAGTGTACGCCGATAAAGACAAGAACGGCGCCTACTGGCTGAAGTACTACAAGGGCGTGAGCGAAGCCGACCGCAATGGCGAAGTGGTGGAGCTTGGCGGCAGCAAGGTGTTCAACTTCGCCGATAACCTGGCCTTGTTTGGCCTCGAAGAAGGCGGCACCAACATCTACGCCTCCGTCTACAAAACCTTCGGCGACGTGCAAAGCAAGCTCTACCCCAAGGAGTTGCCCAGCTACGTACCCCTCGACCAGATGCTGGACCTGAGCTTACTGAAGAACATGCAGGCCCAGTACAAAGGCAAAGCCGTAGCTCCCGCCGACCAGCAGAAGTTTGCCGCCGATGATGAAATCCGCCGCAACGTGAGCAAGCGGGCCTGGAACATCGAGTTCAATACCGGCCAAAGCTCCTTCACCCCCGCCGCCGAGCGTGAGCTCAACCAGCTCTTCGACGACCTGGTAGTGGCTGGCAACCTGAAAGTAGCCGTGCACGGCCACACCGACAACGTAGGCGACCCGCAAAAGAACCAGCAACTCTCCGAAGACCGCGCCATGGCCGTGCGCGAGTGGCTACAACAAAAAAGCACCAGCGCCTTCCCCGAAGGCCGCGTGCAAGTCTACGCCCACGGCGCCACCGAGCCCGTCGTGAGCAACGCCACCCCCACCGGCAAAGCCAAAAACCGCCGGGTAGAAGTGGTACTCGGCAACTAACCGCGTAGCCGAAGCATCTCACGTGCTGACGCTGTACGATACTGATGCCGTTGCCAAAGTAACCGTCATGCTGAGCGCAGTCGAAGCATCTCTACCGCTTCGTTGAATCTAGCCTTGCAACGTCAGCACGCGTGATGCTTCGGCTACGCCTCTGCATGACGGGCTGAAGAAGCGGGCAGGATACTTCGACAACGTTTAGCAAAACAGGCTTTTCTCTCTGGTTTACCACCTTATCATGTTTAAGAATCTCTTTCTCCCAAATGCCCAGCCGCGCCATTCGGTTTTCCTGACCATGGTGGCTTGCCAGGCGCTGGTGCTGTTGGTGCTGTGGCTGCTGTACCCGCTCAAGCTATTCCCAACGCTCAGTGAAGTGCTGACAGCCTTTCAGGATCTGGTGCGCACGCAGGGCTTGATTCAGGAGCTGTGGGCCAGCCTGGTCACTGCTATTCAGGCAGTAGCCATGGCAACGGTGCTGGCCCTGTTCATCTCCTACCTCACGGCGCTGCCGTTCTTTCGGCCCCTGGCCTATGCCGCCACCAAGCTGCGCTACCTCACCCTCACGGGCCTCACGTTCTTCATGGCTCTCATGCTTAGTTCGGGCCACCAAGTGAAGCTGTCGGTGCTGGTTTTCGGGGCCACGGTGTACTTCGTAACGGGCATGACCAGCGTGATTCTGACCACCACGCAGGAGGAAATGGACCACGCCCGCACCCTCGGCATGAGCGAATGGCGCAGCTTTTTCGAGGTGATTGTGCTCGGCAAGCTCGATGACATGCTGGAAGTGGTCCGCCAGAACTTCGCCATCATCTGGACCATGATTACACTGGTCGAGACGCTTTACCAGTCGGAAGGCGGCATTGGGCTTCTGCTTTACAAGCAAAACCGCTACCTGCACCTAGCCGGCGTCGTGTCCATTCAGCTGGTTATTCTGGCCGTAGGCGCGTTGCAAGACTACCTGTTCGTGCTCCTGCGCCGCGTGTTCTTCCCCTATTCCGAATTGACCACGGCGCGGTAGTCGGATTCAAAAAAACGTCTTGCTAGCATGTGAGGCATCAAGCAAGGGATGCAACGAGGCTGAAGCTCAATCCAGCGTGCTGACGTCGCCAAAGTAACCGTCATGCTGAGCGCAGTCGAAGCATCTCGCTTGAACCGTTGAATCTAGTCTTGCAACGTCAGCACGCGAGATGCTTCGGCTACGCCTCTGCATGACGACTACGAGTTGTTCAACGGCATTAGTATCCATCTCTCACCAATTCACCATCTCACCTCCGTGACTCCTCAACCCTACAATTACAAAGAACCGGTCCTCACGCTGCAAGGCGTATCAATGACGTTCAACGGGGAAGTTGTTCTGCGCGACATCAATGCGCAGGTCCTCGACGTGACCCGGCCGGGCATGAACCAGGGGCAGGTCGTGGGGTTTTATGGCCGCTCCGGCATCGGCAAATCGGTGTTGTGCCGCATTATGGCCGGGTTGCTGGCCCCGAGTAGCGGCACGGTGCAAGTGGGCGTCAATCAGTTGCCGGTGCTGCCGGGCATGGTGGGCCTCGTGCAGCAGCGCTACCCCCTCTTCGACCACCGCACCCTCCACGACAACCTGCTAGTAGCCGCCCTCCGCAAACACGCCCCCGACGAAGCACAACGCCAAGTAACCTCCTACCTAGACCGGTTTTACCTCACGCCGCACCGCAAGAAATACCCGGCGCATCTCTCGGGCGGCCAACGCCAGCGCGCCGCCATTGCCCAACAGCTGCTCTGCTCTGAGCACCTCATCCTGCTCGACGAGCCCTTTTCCGGCCTCGACGTAGCCATGATCGACGAGGTCAAGAAAATCATCCTCGAAGTCACGACCATGGACGAGCTCAACACCGTCGTCATCGTCTCCCACGACATTGCCACCACCACCGCCCTCGCCGACCGGCTGTGGCTACTCGGCTACGAACGGGATGCCACTGGCCAACTCATCCCCGGCGCCACCATCACCCAACAGCACCAATACAACCTCGCCGAAATGGGCCTGGCCTGGCACCCCAACGTGGAAGCCGAACCCGAATTCGCGCAGTTCGTGGAGGAAATCAAGAGCGAGATTCGGGAGAGTTAGAATAGATATTATGATACCTAGCTCAAATTAGTCCAATAGCTTGCTTCCAGACCAGAGCATTTTTGCTATTAGGGTTAATTCCGGTGAATTTATCCTCACAGAAAGGCAACCATTGCCAATCTTCTCCACCTGTGCATCCTAACTCAACCCACTTATGTAATAGCTCAGAAAACGAATTTGCTATTACATAACCGTGCCCTTCGCCATCATCATGACTTAGGTATATTATTTTCCCATAAGAATCTGGCAATAAGTCAATAGCAATAAAGTCTCCATTACCAACCTCTTGAAATATTAATTTATTGTACCAAACCTTATCATATTCATCGGCGGGATTAGAAAACACTTCTCTAATCCATCCTTCTCTGCTTTCATTAAATGACAAGATGAATTCTATCCCCCAGTGCAATTCGCCGGAGAAGATTTGATGTATTGGAGGAAGGAGTTCAAAATCATCAGGAAGAAACCATTTGAATTCGCAGTGAGAACTGATGGTCAGCAAGATATTTCTGAAATCCTCTGGCATTCTATAACCTAGTTTCAGCTCAAGCTCTTGAATTTCACTATCTGAAGCAGGTGGAGCAAACAGTAAGGGCTTTGCATTCCCCCCTAGGTTATCTATTAACAGTAAAAACGATTCGAGTTGCTCTACGATCATCATAAGCATCTATTAAATAGAATTATACAACCCAAAACATCAAATATACCAAATCAGCTGAGAGCAAGAGGTGCCTAAGCATATACCCTGCTACTTTTACCCCCTCCAGCATTCTATCACCCTATTCCTCAATCATGCCCTCCGGAACACTTCTACTCATTGACGATGAACCGCGCTTGCGCCAACTCTTGGCGCGGGTACTGGAGCTGGAAGGCTACACAATTCTGCAAGCGCCCGATGCCCGGCGCGGGCTGGAACTGCTGGAGCAGCACGCCGCCGAAGTGCTGGTAGTGGTGTCCGATGTGAAGCTACCCGATGCCAACGGCGTGGAGTTGCTGCCGCGCCTCAAGGCCAAAGCGCCCGACATGGAAGTAATCCTGCTCACCGCCTTCGGCACCATCCCCGACGGCGTGAAAGCCATGAAGCAAGGCGCCTTCGACTACCTCACCAAAGGCGACTTCGAGCAGCAGTTGGTGGTAGTAGTGGACCGCGCCGCCGAAAAATCCCGCCTGCGCCGCCGGGTGGCCGAGTTGGAGCGCAAAATGGGCCAGCGGCACAGCTTCAGCTCCATGATTGGCTCGTCGGGGGCACTGCGGCGGGCCCAGACCATGGGCGAGCAAGTAGCCGTGACAGATAGCACCGTGCTGCTGGAAGGGCCCACGGGTTCGGGCAAGGAGCTGTTTGCGCAAGCCATTCACGAGGCGAGTCCGCGCAAGTCGAAGTCGTTTGTGGCGGTGAATTGCAGCGCGTTTCCGCGGGAGCTACTGGAATCGGAGCTGTTTGGGTACAAGAAAGGTGCCTTTACGGGGGCGCTGGCCGATAAGAAAGGCTTGTTGGAAGAAGCCAACGGCGGCACCTTGTTTCTCGATGAAATCGGGGAGTTGGAACTGAACGTGCAAGCCAAGTTCCTCAGGGTGCTGGAGTTGCAGCAGTTCACCAAGCTCGGCGACACCAAGCCCACCAACGTGAACGTGCGCTTGGTAGCCGCCACCAACCGCAACCTCAAGCACGAAGCCGCCGAAGGCCGTTTCCGCCTCGATTTGTACTACCGGCTGTCGGTGTTCACCATCAACGTGCCGCCCCTCAAAGAACGGCCCACCGACGTGCCCGCCCTGGCCGAATACTTCCTGCAATACTTCGCCGCCAAGCTCTGCAAGCGTCTGCCCGGCCTCGACACCGAGTGTTTGCGCCTGCTCCAACAGTACCCCTGGCCCGGCAATGTGCGCGAACTGAAAAACGTGCTGGAACGCGCCGCCATCCTCGCCCCCGCCGACCAGCCCCTGGCCGCCTACCTCCCCGACGAGTTCCACGCCCCCGTCGCCCCGCTCCGCCTCACCGATGCCAATCCCGACGACAACAGCCTCCGCGCCGTGGAAGCCCGCCACATCCAACTGCTGCTCCACCGCACCCAAGGTAACAAAACCGAAGCCGCCCGCCAGCTCGGCATTGGCCTAACCACCCTCTACCGCAAAGTGCAAGAGTACGGCTTGCAGTAGGTTTTTCTATGCATCAAGGGCGTGAACAGGTAGAATTTTCAGTCCTATAGCTACCGTCATGCAGAGCGCAGCGAAGCATCTCGCGTGCTGATGTTGAAGTAGTAATCCTGACGTTAGCACGCGAGATGCTTCGGCTGCGCCTCTGCATGACGGCCGTGCTTTTGGTTGAATATTCACAGCCTAATCAAAGACAGAGACTCAATTACGCTTCTCAATACTCGGCCCCGGCTTCGCGCTACCCTTCATTCCTATGACCTTAAAAACCAAAATCCGCCTGAGCATCCTGACCATGTTGGTGTTGCTGCTGGCCTTGGGCGGGTACACGTTTCAAACGATTCAGCGGCTGGAAGGCGGCGCGCGCGGAGTGCAACGGGCCAACTTCAACTCGGTGGAATACGGCCTCCAAATGCTGCGCGCTGTGGAGCAGCTGGAGCAACAGCCCAACGCCGCCGCACCACTAGAGCAGTTCCGGCGGGCCCTCACCCGCGAAGCTGCTAACATCACCGAGCCGGGCGAATTGGAGCTGGTCGATACGCTCACGCAGCAGCTAGCCGACTACCAAACCCTAGTGGATGAGCAGGCCCCGATGGCACAACAGCAACTCAAGCTGCGCCAGCTACAGGCGGAAATTCACCGCGCCGTTGACCTCAACACCCGTTCCTTCAACGCCGATACCCAGCGGGTTACGACTGATGCAGCCCGCGCCCGGCGCCTCGTGCTACTCTTCGTCAGTTTGAGTGCGGCCGTTGGGTTGGCGCTGATTGTGCGGCTGCCGCGAGAAGTGCTACGCCCCCTGCGCCGCCTCACCGCCGATGTGGAAGACGTGGCCAGCCCCGGCCCCACTCACCTAGTGCCCATTGCCAAAAACGATGAAGTAGGTGCCGTGGCCCTGGCCCTGAACCGCGCCTTCGGCTACATGCAGGACCAACGCAGTGCCACCCGCGTGGCCCTCGCCACCGAGCGCAACCGCCTGGAAAGCCTGGTAGAACACCTCGATGAAGGGTTACTGCTACTCGATGAAAGTGGCTGTGTGCTGCTGGCAAACCCCACCGCCCGCCGCCTCCTCGACCGCCACGCCGCCGACCTAGTGGGCCACAAGGCCGAGGACCTCAGCCGCGAATCGGAGTTGCTGCACACACTGTTCCAGCCGCTACTGGAGCCGGCTACCAAGTCGGTGGATGGTAGCGCGCAGTTGCCGTTGCTCACGTTTCGGCAGCAGGGCGAGGACGTATACTACCGGCTCACGGCCAGCCACATTGTGTCGTACAACAAGGAATTGCGGCAAACCGAGTTTGCAGGGCACATTCTGTCGTTGCGCAACGTGTCGGAGTTCAAGAAGCTCGACGAGGTAAAGTCCAACTTCCTGGCCACTGTATCACACGAGCTGAAAACGCCGCTGGCCAGCATCAACCTCAGCCTCATGCTGCTGCAAGACGAGCGCACCGACCCCGAGGAGCGCCTGCGCATCGCCGACGGCATCCGGGAGGAAACCACCCGCCTGCTCGGCATGGTGGGTCAGCTTCTCGACGTTTCACGGCTAGATGCGGGAGCCGGTATCAAGCTCGATGTACGCTCTATAGCTCTGGCCGATGTGGTGGCTTACGCCGTGGATACCGTGCAGCCGCAGCTTCAGGACAAAGAGTTGATTCTGGAAGCCAGCCTGCCGCCTACCCTACCCGCCGCCCGCGCCGACCTGGAAAAAACCACCTGGGTGCTTATCAACCTACTGGCCAACGCCATCCGCTACTCGCCGCGCGGCGCACGCCTACTGGTACAAGCTACCCAACTACCTGGCCACGAGCTGCAAGTGAGCGTACAGGACTACGGTCCCGGTATTCCGGCAGAGTATCACGAGCGAATCTTCCAGCGCTTTGCTGAAGTACCTAACCCCGCCGGCCACAAAGGCGGCTCGGGCCTAGGCCTGAGCATCTCCCGCGAGTTTATCGGCACCCAAGGTGGCCGCCTGTGGGTGGAAAGCACTCCTGGCGCCGGCAGCCGGTTTCTGTTTACACTTCCGGCGGGAGAATAACTGAGCAATAGAGTAGCTGAGTAACAGATCAAAAGCTCGTCATGCTGCGCAAGTAGCACTTCAAGCCAAGGGTATAAATGCCGCCGAAGCATCTTGCTAGTGTGATAAAGCTGATGCTACGCTAAGAGGCTGTCAGAGCGAGATAAAGCAGACACTATACTTGCTCAGTTACCTCGCTGCTCCGTTACGCTCTACTCCAGGTGCCGGTGAAAGTGCATCTGCAAAATGGAATCGACTTTCTCCTTGGTGAGCGGCTTGTTCACCAGCCCAGCAATGGGCAGCTCCTGCACCCGTTTCAGGTCGCGGGCGTGCATCGAAGTAGTGAGCATAACTATTACTACCATTTCCTGCTGCTCCACGGGCAATTGCGCGTAGGCTTCCAGAAACTCGATGCCGTTCATCACGGGCATGTTCACGTCGAGCAGAATCAGCGAAGGGCAGTCGGCTACAGCCTGCGGGCATATCTCGCCCAGTGTGGCCAGCGCTTCGCGTCCGTTTTGCGCCGTCAATAGCTTGTCGGCTACGTCCAGACGCTTCAACAAGAGCTCATTAAGAAAATTAGTAGTTGAATCGTCATCTACCAATAAGATACTGGAAAGCTTCTGCATATGGTATAGAACTAACTCCGACTGGTTTGCCTGCTTAGTGGCAACTGCCTCTGCTCCCAACCCACTGCCAAGCTATACGGCCTAGCGCGGGAAAAAGACGACAAACGTGGTACCCTCTCCCAACTGGCTTTGCACTTGAATCCGCCCACCTACGTTTTCAACCATCCGCTTAACCATGTATAGTCCTATTCCGGTACCTTCCACATGATCATGGAACCGCTGGAACATGCCGAACAGGCGCGCCTGCTGCCCTTGGTCGAGCCCCAGGCCGTTATCCTCCACCTCCAGCACGGCGTAGCCCTTGGCCTGGCGGCAGCGCACGAGCACCTGCGGCGTCCGGTCGGGGTGGCAGTATTTGAAAGCGTTGCTGAGCAGGTTGTAGAGCACACTGCGCAGATTTTTCTGCGAAAACGAAATGGTGGGGCACTCCCCCACCTCCACCCGCAGCTCAGCCTGGGTGGCCGCCATCAGCGGGGCCAAGTCCAGTCGCACTTCTTCCAGCACCGTGGTCAAATCAACGGTCTGGGTGGGCTGCACCTGCTCTTTTTGCAGCTTCGTGACGTCGGTGAGGTGGTTGATAGTTTTCTGGAACCGCTCCACCGCACCCTGCATCATCCCCAGAATCGGGAGCACCTGGCCCTCACTGGCCGCGCTGGGCGGCAGTTGGTAATTAAGAGCCTGCAACAGGCCCTCAATATTGGCAATGGGCGCGCGCAAGTCGTGGGAAGCCGTGTAGATGAAGTTGTCGAGGTCGACGTTGGTGCGGCTTAACTGCTGGTTGGTATCCGACAGCTCTTCGTTGGTGGCCTGCAATTCCTCGTTGATGGCGGCCAGCTCTTCATTGAGGGCCTCCACCTGGTGGCGGCTTTCCACCTGGTCGGTAATGTCCATCACCATAGCGTAGAAGCCCACCACCTCGTCGTGTTGCACGTCGGGCACGTAGCTGGTGTGGGTGTAGCGCACAAAATCGGCGCGGTAAGGCATGCGGGCCTCAAAATCCAGCCGCTCACCGGCCAGAGCCCGTCGGATGTGCTTTTTGATGTTGGCGTAGGCCTGCTCACCCACCACCTGCCGGATGGGCAGGCCTAGCAGCTCCGTAGGTTTCTTCATAAACCAGTTTTCGTAGCTCTGGTTGGCGAAGCGGTACTTCTCTTCCCGGTCGAGGTAGCTGATAAGCACAGGCAGGGAATCGGTGATAAGCTGAAGCTGCCGCTCGTTCCGCTCGCGCTGCTGGCGGGCTAGCACCTGCCCGGTTACGTCATAGGCAAACACGGAAATGCCTACAATCTGGCCACTTTCTCGGTAGGGCTGGTAAGTGAAGTTGAAGTAGGTTTTTTTAGGCGGCTGACCGTCGGGCTGCTCAATAAGCAGCGGCAGCTCATCCCCAAAGAAGGTTTCACCAGTATCGTATACGTTGTTGAGCAGGGCTACAAAGCCTTGTGCAGCGGCGTCGGGCTGGATTTCGGCAATGGTGCGGCCCTGCATTTGGCGGCCCGGAAATAGCTGCTGGTAGGCCTTGTTGTAGTACTCGACCCGGTGGTGGGGGCCACGCAGCAGTACCATACTGGCTGGGGTTTGCTCGAACACCTGATAGAACGACTCACGCTCCTGGGCCTCGCGCTGGGCAGCTGCCAGCACCTGTGCCTGCAAGGTTTCGGCCCGCTGCCGGGTATGCACCTGCGCTGTGGTTTCAAAGGCAAACACCAGCACGCCATCAATCTGGCCGTGCTCGTTGTAGCGGGCCTGCTGGATGTAGTTGAAATAGAAGGGTTCCAATTCGCCCCCGGCATAGCGCGCCACGGACACCAGCATGTCCTTTTCCTCGTGCGTGACGCCGGTTTCGTACACTTGGCGCAGGGTTTGCCACACTGGCAGCCCGGCTAGCTCCGGCAACGCCTCCAACAGGGGTTTACCTTGCAGTTCCCGGCCCGGAAACAGCTGTTGGTAGCGCGGATTTACTAACTCGTACACCAGCTCCGGACCGTCTAGAATGCAGATGGCGGCCGGGGCCTGCATGAACAACCGCTCCAGGCGGGCCCGTTGCCGCTCGGCACCCTGCTGAGCAACTTGCACCTGCTTGGTTCGGGTAAGCACCCGGTTTTCCAGCGTATTATTGAGTTCCAGCAGGGCCTGCTCACTGATTTGCAATTCGGTGATACTAGCCCTGATTTCTTCGTTGGCCGCTTGCAGTTCCTCGTTGGCAGCGGCTAGCTCTTCGTTGAGCACCTGCACCTGCCGGCGGGCCCGTACCTGCTCGGTCACGTCGTAGGCGAAGTTGATGATGCCGCTTACGTTGTTTTCCGAGTCGTGAATGGCTTGCAGAAATACATTGTAGTAGCGCTGCTCCAGCTTGCCGGTATCCGTAGAGTCCACCCAGATTTCCGATTCGTAGCTGTAGTACGGCTCCCCCGTTCGGTACACTTCATCAAACACCTCAAAGTAGTTCTGCCCTTCCAATTCGGGCAGCACGTCGCGGATAGAGCGCCCTTCAAAGCTGCGCCCCGGAAATATCTGCTGGTAATAAGGATTAACGAGCTGATAAATGTGGTTGGGGCCGTGGTACGTGGATACGCTG
The DNA here is from genome assembly GCF_000420705.1 of Hymenobacter norwichensis DSM 15439. Lineage (GTDB taxonomy): Bacteria > Bacteroidota > Bacteroidia > Cytophagales > Hymenobacteraceae > Hymenobacter > Hymenobacter norwichensis. The sequence continues at coordinate 619,360 of NZ_ATVL01000009.1, read as the reverse complement.
GCCGGGAGCTGTTCCAGCACGGTGTAGAGGCGCTGGCGTTGGGTCTCGGCCTCCACTTGCGCGGCTTCCGCTACGTGGGCGGCCGTCATGAAGGCCTCGTTGGCCGCTTCGAGCTGCTGGTTGAGGCGCTGGAGTTGGGCCTCATTATGCTCCACATTGTGGCGGGCCTGCACCTGCGCCGTTACCTCGTAGGCGAATACCAGAATCCCATCAATTTCGCCCGCCAGACTGCGGGTAGCCTGATAGATAAAGTTGTAATAGTTTTCGCCTAAGCCGCCGGAGTTGTCGTGGTCAAGTCGCACCAGCATTTCGTGGGCCTGAAACGTTTCGCCAGTCCGATATACCTCATCCAACAGCCCGAAAACAGGTTGTCCCATTAGCTCCGGCATGGCTTCGGCAATGGGCATGCCCACTAGCGGCCGCTCGCCCACCAGCTGCTGATACGGTGGATTCACCAACCGAAAAATGTGCTCTGGGCCCTCGAAAATGCAGATCATGGCCGGGGCCTGCATGAAGATGTTGTGCAGTTTCTGGCGCTGAAGCTCGGCATCGGCGCGGGCGGCCTGCTCGCGGGCCTGGCTTTCACGCAGGGCCTGCTCCACCGCCGAACGGTCTTGGTCGGCGGTATCGGTGAAGCTGACAACCAGCAGAGAGCCGCTACGCTGGGCCGATAAATGAAAGTAGTTGTCGAGCTTATCGGCCTGATAATTTACGTTGTACTTGCCTGCTTTACCCGTTTCGAAGCTAGTCCGGTAGAAGTCGAAAATCCCGGTATCCCGCGCACTCGGGTACAAGGCCAGAAACGTGGGCTCGGGTTGCTCGGGTAGTTGCAGCATCCGCTGAGCCGCGGGGTTGAGGCGCACGTAAGCCAGGTCGATAATAGCATGATCGTCAGGCGCGTAAACCGGCTGAAACAGGATAATCCCCGTCAGCGACACTTCCATCAGGGCAACTAGCAGGTCGTTGGGAGCAGATAATTCGGAGAGCAGCGGGGTACTAGAATCGGGCATAGTAGGAACACAGAAAGCCAGCTAACAAGCTCGGCAGACGACGTACGGGCAGGAAAGATACCAGCGTAAATACAATATCAAGGTAAAGAATACAACCGGACAGCAGGCTTCGGGGTTTGGAATTAGCCCTTCCCGGCAATTCGCTGTAATTTGGCCGCTGGTTGATTGTTGCTTGGTGCGGGTTGCTTACTGCCTTGGGTTTTTAAGAGCCGTAGCACCCGGCAACACCTGACAATCAGCCCGCATCAATCAACAATCAACACCCTCATGCCCGGTTACAGTCCCCAGGAAATCGAGAAGAAGTGGCAGGCCCACTGGCAAGCGCACCATACGTTTAAGGCCGATAACAGTTCCGACAAGCCGAAATTCTACGCGCTGGACATGTTTCCGTACCCCAGCGGTGCGGGCCTGCACGTCGGGCACCCGCTCGGCTATATTGCCTCCGACATCGTGTCGCGCTACAAGCGCCTGCGCGGCTACAACGTGCTGCACCCCATGGGCTTCGACTCGTTTGGATTGCCCGCCGAGCAGTACGCCATCCAAACCGGCCAGCACCCTGCGGTTACCACCGAAAAGAACATCGACACCTACATCCGGCAGCTTAGCTCGCTCGGGTTCAGCTACGATTGGAGCCGTGAAATCCGCACCTCCGACCCTGCTTACTATAAGTGGACGCAGTGGATTTTCCTGAAGCTGTTCAATAGCTGGTACAACCTCGATACCAACCGCGCCGAGCCGCTGAAAACGTTGCTGGAAAAGTTCGAGGCCAACGGCAGCGAAGGCATCCGGGCGGCCGGCGACGACGAGGAGCGCCACAGCTTCACGGCCGGCCAGTGGCAGAGCTTCACCGAGAAGCAGCGCCTCACGGCGGTGCACCCCTACCGCCTCGCCTACCAGCAGGACACCTTTGTGAACTGGTGCGCCGGCCTCGGCACCGTGCTTTCCAACGATGAAGTGAAGGATGGCCTCTCGGAGCGCGGCGGCTTCCCCGTGGAGCGCCGCCTGATGCCCCAGTGGAACCTGCGCATCACTGCCTACGCCGACCGCCTGCTCCAGGGCCTCGACACGCTGGATTGGCCCGATGCCGTGAAGGAAATGCAGCGCAACTGGATTGGTCGCAGCATTGGCGCCGAAGTGACGTTTCCGGTGCAAAACCACGCCAGCGCCCAAATCAAGGTGTACACCACCCGCGTGGATACCATCTACGGCGCCACGTTCCTGGTGCTGGCCCCCGAGCACGAGCTGGTAAAGGAGCTGACCACACCGGAGCAGCAGCAAACCATTACCAACTACATCGACGCCACCAAGCGCCGCTCGGAGCGCGACCGGATGGCCGACGTGAAGGCCGTTTCGGGGGCTTTCACCGGTGCCTATGCCGTTAATCCGGTATCCGGTGAACCAGTGCCCATCTGGATTGCAGACTACGTGCTGGCCGGCTACGGCACCGGCGCCGTCATGGCCGTGCCGTCCGGCGACCAGCGTGACTACCTGTTTGCCAAGCACTTCGACCTGCCTATCGTGCAGGTAACCGACGCCCAGCAAGGCCTCGACGAGCAAGCCGACCCCACTAAGGAAGGCCGCTACATCAACTCCGGCATCATTGATGGCCTCGGCTACAAAGAAGCCACCACCACGCTCATTGCCTTCCTCGAAGAAAAGGGCCTCGGCAAAGGCAAAACCAACTTCCGCATCCGCGACGCCATTTTCGGCCGCCAGCGCTATTGGGGTGAGCCCATCCCGATTTACTACAAGGACGGCGTAGCCTATGGCGTAGCCGAAGCCGACTTGCCGCTGGTACTGCCCGAAATCGATGAGTACAAGCCCACCGAAACCGGCGAGCCGCCGCTCGGCCGCGCCAAGGATTGGAAGTACAAAGGCCAGTACGACTACGAGTTGAGCACCATGCCCGGCTGGGCCGGTTCCAGCTGGTACTACCTCCGCTACATGGACCCGCACAACGCCGAGCGTTTCGTGGGCGAAGAGGCAGAGAAGTACTGGAAGAACGTGGACCTCTACCTCGGCGGCGCCGAGCACGCCACCGGCCACCTGCTCTACTCCCGCTTCTGGCACCTCTTCCTCAAGGATTTGGGCCTTGTATCGGCCCCCGAGCCATTCCAGAAGCTCATCAACCAAGGCATGATCCTGGGCCGCTCGAACTTCGTGTACAAGTATGGTGACTCTAATCTATTCGTTACTAACCAGTGGCCTAGCTCTGGAGGTCATACCAAGGCTTTTGAAGAAGCAATTATTGAGCAACATGGTCAACAATACTATGACGACAATATAGCTCAAATGGCTTTCAAAGGCCTATTCTATAAACGTTACGTCGATGTAAGTCTAGTTGACAATGACATATTAGACACAGCTAAGTATGTAAGTACCAAAGAATTCAAAAAGCTATTCCCTGAACTAGATGAATGCGTGTTTCTATTGGCTGATGATGGGAAATACCACTGCGACTTTGAAATCGAGAAGATGTCGAAGTCGAAATACAACGTCGTAAACCCTGATGATTTAATCGGTAAATACGGCGCTGATGCGCTACGTGTCTACGAGATGTTCCTCGGGCCGCTGGAGCAGTTCAAGCCGTGGAATACCAACGGCATGAGCGGCGTGGGCGGCTTCCTCAAGAAGTTCTGGCGCCTCTACCACCCTACCGATGGCGCCTTTGCCGTAACCGACGAAGCGCCGAAACCCGCGGAACTGAAGGCGTTGCACAAGGCCATCCGGAAGGTAGAGGAAGACATCGAGCGGTTCAGCTTCAACACTACCGTGAGTGCCCTGATGATTACGGTGAACGAGCTAACGGCCCTCGATTGCCACAAACGCGCCATTCTGGAGCCGCTGGTGGTTATTCTGTCGCCCTACGCGCCGCACTTGGCGGAAGAACTGTGGCAGTTACTCGGCCACGAAGCCGGTAGCATCAGCTCAGCCACGTACCCGGAGTTCAAGGAAGAATTCCTGGTGGAAGACACCGTGAACTACCCGGTAGCCATCAACGGCAAGGTGCGGGAGCAAATGTCCTTTGCCGCCACCGCCACCGCCGCCGACATCGAAGCCGCTGTCCTTGGCTCCGATTTCCTGGCTAAGTTCGGCGACGGCAAGACCGCCAAGAAAATCATCGTGGTGCCCGGCCGCATGGTAAACGTGGTGCTGTAACCTGATTTCACCCGTACGAAAAGGCCCGCCTGATGATTCAGGCGGGCCTTTTTCATGAATATGTTACTATCCGAAGCGGGAGAATGGCTACAAGCTGGTTTGCTCAGCTTCAGCAAGCTCCTCACGCTGCTTTTTAGGCAGGGAAGCCCGCACCAAGTCGTACGAATGGTCGATTAGCTCGCGCAGCTGGCCACCCGGAACGCCGGTCCCAATTAGCACGGTGTTCCAGTGCTTCTTGTTCATGTGGAAGCCGGGTAGCACGTAGTCGTGCTGTTCGCGCAGCTCCACGGCCCGCTCGGGGTCACACTTCAGATTAATGCTCCCGAAAGTGTCGATATCGGTGAGGGCGAAAACTTTGCCGCTCACTTTAAACACGAGCGTACTTGGGCCGAAAGGGGTTTCTTCGGTTACGCCGGTTTTCAGCAGGCAGTAGTCGCGGAAGTCTTCGATGTTCATTTTTCAGCTACTAGCTTTTGGTTGTTCGTATCAAGAATCAGCGTCTAAACTAATCGGTTTGGTTGGTTTTTGCTATTTACATTAGCTAAAAGCTACTGCTCAGTAGCCAACTGACACTGCATAAGCACCTAATTAAGCCGTGTATCCACAGCAACTAAACTAAACAGTAATCAGTATATCAAGCCTGAATATTGAAATTTTTTCCATCTTTTCTACCATCCTACCACGAATGTTTCGTTTTCTTTCCTCATTCAATCCCCGTTCCACATTAGCGGCGCTAGGGCTGCTGTTTGTCTTGGCTTTTAGCAGTTGTGGCATATCCGAGCAGGTGCAGCAGGCCAAAGCATTCAAAGGCGCTCAGATTCGCTTGGCATCCGTAGAACAAGCTACTGTGGCCGGCATTGATGTCAGCCAAATCCGGCAGCCTAGTGATGTCAGCACCGTAGATAAGGCCCGTCTGGTGGCCGCTTATGCCTCTGGCAATGTCCCGCTGCGCATGCGCGTAAACCTGGAAATCCGCAACCCCAACGACGAAGTAGCCGCCCTCAACGAGCTGGATTACATTGCCCTCATCGACGGAAAGGAAGTGGCCAAAGGTCGCTCCACCGAGCGCATTGAAGTGGCTCCCGGCGGCACCACTATGGCTCCTCTCACGCTGGAAAGCAACCTGCGGGAAGTTGTGGGCGAAGAGTCGGGCGACGCGCTGGCCAACTTGGTACTAGGCCTGGCCGACCGTGACCGGCAGCCCCTACGCCTGACCATGCGCATCCGGCCGACATTCATCACCAGCAACGGCCGTCGGATTGCGCCAGCCGGTTACATCAACGTGGACAAAGAGTTTACGACCAGTGAAGTACTCGATGCCATCGACCGGCGCGACTCACTCAAAACTCGCCCGTAGTGGCTATGCAGCAATTGTGAACGATAGGTAGCAAGCTCCGCTCCTGCTCCTATTCGCTACACCACTTTTTTGGCTAGCATGATACTAGAAAGCCCTCCTGACCATAGTGGCCGGGAGGGCTTTATTATGTAAGTATGAGCAAAAGCGTTACTGGTACTCGCGCTATTTAAGATTTCGGCAAGCTGGAATTAGCGGATAAACCAGCGGTAAAGCAACACAATAAACCCGACCAGGAACATGGCCATGGAGAGCTTATTGATGAAGTGCATGGTCCGCAGGTTGAAGTTGGTGGTGCGGTTTGGGTCGTTCTTACGGAAGAAGTAACCAAATACCGGACTAAGGTTGAACAGGCCTTTCATACGCATGATGTGGGTCTTTCTGGTGTGCTGATATAACACCTGGGGTGGCAGAATGATTTACTTTCCTGGCTATATTCCTATCTATTTATGAGCGGTACAGCGCCTCAATCCGCTGTTGATTATTATGGCTGATGATCTTGCGCCTCACCTTCAACGTCGGCGTCAGCTCTCCTGATTCCACGCTCCAAAGTACGGGCAACAGGGCCACTTTCTTGATTTGCTCCCACTGCGCGAAGGCCGCATTGGTTTGCTGCACCAACTGCTCATAGAGGTGCTGGACCTGGGCATGGGCCGCCAAGGCAGCATCCGACAAATCGGTGGGCAGGTTGTGGCTTTTAGCCCAGGCGCGCAACTCAGCGAAGGCCGGTACCAACAGGCAGGCCGCAAACTTCTCCCCTTCGCCCACCACCATCACCTGCTCTACCAGCGGCGACTCCGACAGCCGCGACTCCAACGGCTGCGGGGCCACGTACTTGCCGTTGGAGGTCTTGAACATCTCTTTTTTGCGGTCCGTGATTTTCAGGAACCGGCCCTGCACCAGCTCGCCAATGTCGCCGGTGTGCAGCCAGCCGTCGGCGTCGATGGTTTCGGCGGTGAGGTCGGGGCGGTTGTAGTAGCCTTGCATCACGGAGGGCGAGCGGGTTAGGATTTCGCCGTCGGGGGCCAGCTTCACTTCCACCCCCGGAATGACCGGCCCTACCGCCCCAATGAGGTTGCCGCTGGCTTCGGGGCGGCTGGCGGCAATAACGGGCGAGGTTTCGGTCATGCCGTAGCCTTCCATCACCCGGATGCCGGCCGCCCAGAATACCCGCGCCAGCCGGGGCTGCAAGGCTCCGCCACCACTCACAATGTAGCACACCTGCCCACCCATTGCTTCGCGCCACTTACTGAAAACAAGCTTGTTGGCCAACGCCAGCTGCGCGTTATAGAATACGCCCTGGTTTTTCTGCGTGTCGTAGCGCAACCCGAGGTTGAGGGCCCAGAAGAACAGCTTTTTCTTGGCACCGGTTAGCTCCTGGCCTTTCGCCACAATCTTGTCGTAGATTTTTTCCAGCAGGCGCGGCACCGTGGTAAACACCTGCGGCTGCACCTCGCGCAGGTTGTCGGCAATCAGCTCCACGCTTTCGGCGTACCAGACACTGAAGCCCAGCAGCAGGTAGAGGTAGGTGGCAGTGCGCTCGAAAATATGACTCAGGGGCAGGAAGCTCAGGGCTTTTTGGCCGGGCGGCAACGGCAGGTAGCCGGTTAGGTTCTCACAGTTATAGAGCAGGTTGCGGTGGCTGAGCATCACGCCTTTGGGCCGACCGGTGGTACCCGAGGTATAGATGAGCGTCAGCAAATCATCGGGCTGCACAGCGGCTTTCAGCTGCTCCAGCGCCGCCAGGTCGGCGGTTTCGCCTAGCGCCAGCAACTCGGTGAAAGAGCGGACTCCTTCCAGTTCATCGAAGGTGAAGATGTGCTTGGGGCCGCGGGGCATGCCTTCTATGGCTTGCTGCACCCGCGCCAGCAGCTTGGCGTTTTCCACCAGCACCACCTGCACCCCGGCATCCTGAAAGATGTGGCGGTAGTCTTCCACCGTGATGGTGGGGTACATGGGCACGCTCACGGCGCCCAGCTGCGCAATGCCGAAGTCGGCTAGTACCCACTCGGGACGGTTGGCGGAAATGATGGCCACTTTGTCGCCGCGCCCGATGCCGAGCTGCCGCAGCCCCAGGCTGACGCGGTTGCTTTGCTCTTGTACCTGCGCAACGCTCAGCGGCTGCCAGATACCGGCTTTCTTTTCCACCAGGCAATCGGCTTGCGGAGTGGTAGCAGCCAGGCGGGCCAGCAAATCAAAGGTGCGGCGGATATCCATAGGTGGGAAGGGAGAAGCGGAAGATGGAGCGGTTGATGCAACAAAAATACGCCAGCCACCACGCAATGCGGACTCAGGCCATAATCTTGTCGGTGGCATCAGCTTTCCGTAGCTTCCCTGCTCCTCCCCGCAACAATACGCCGCGGCTGGTGTCCTTGCCTGAGCTTAACGCCCACCTTATGAAACACCTGTTACTTGCTGCCCTGCTGCTGGCCGCCACCGGCGCCACGGCCCAAACCACCGCCCCCGCCGAAACCGAAGCCGTCAAGAAAACCATCCAAACGTTTTTCGAGGGTATGCGCAAGGGTGACAGCACGATGGTGCGTTCCACTATTGCCCCTGGCGCGGTATTTCATACCATGGCCACCCGCAACGGCACCACCCAACTGCGGGTAGAAAACCCTGCAGAGTTCGTGAAAGCCGTGGGCACGCCACACAAAGAGGTCTGGGATGAGCGCACCACCTTCGATAAAGTACTGATTGACGCCAACTTGGCCAGCGTCTGGACACCCTACGAGTTCTATTTGGGCAGTACGTTCAGCCACTGCGGCTACAACTCGTTCCAGCTGGTAAAACTGGCCGGAGGCTGGAAAATAGCCCACGTCATCGACACGCGGCGCAAGGAGAAATGCAAGTAAGTATTAAGGGCTTGGTTAGTATTTGGTGTCGAGTGTTGTGTGCTTAAGTCGTTCTGCTATCAGGAAAACGATAGAACGACCTAAGCACACAACACTCGACACCAAATACTAACCAAGCCCTAGTACCGTAGCAGCAGTAAGCTGCCGCAGGTCCGATACTACCAGGTCGGCGCGGCTGAGGTCTTGGCCGCTGGAATGTTCGCTCTGGTAACCAATACAATGCATACCGGCGGCTTTGGCGGCGGCCACGCCGTTGGCGGCATCTTCAATCACCACGCACTCGGCGGGCGGCGTACCTACTAGTTCGGCGGCGTGCAGGAAAATGGCCGGGTTAGGCTTCGACTTCTCGAAATCCTCGCCGCTCACTAGGTGCTGGAAATATGGGTATAGGTCGAAGCGCTTGAACACCCGGCTAATCGTTTCTTTGGAAGCCGACGACGCCAACGCCAACGGAATGCCCTGCTCATGCAGCGCTACTACCAAATCCCGCACGCCTGGCAGCAGTTCCAGCGTAGTCGATTCGTCGAAGGTTTTGCCGAAAAAGTCCCGCTTGCGGCTCATCAGCTCTTCCACATCTGGCTTCAGGTTGTATTGCTGCTTGAGGTGCTGGTACACGTTGCGCGTGGACGAGCCCAGGAACGTGGCGTATTCCTCATCGGAAACCTGAATGCCTAGCTCAGCAAAGTGGCTGTAGAAAGCGGCGTGGTGCAGCGGCTCGGTGTCAACCAGCACGCCATCCATATCGAAAATTACGGTGCGAATCATGCAGCAAAGTAGGGAGGTCCGGCCAAAGGTAGCGCATACCGCTAGGATGTGCTTTTGTAAAGCCGTTCATCATGCTCCGCTCTGCATGACGAACGGCTTTCCTTGACTGTTTCCGGCTACTTCTTTGCCAGCGCCACTATGTCAGGCACTTCCAGCACCGGCTTGGGCGCCCCGTGCTGCGCTACGTGCAGCATAGCCTGCCCTAACTCAGCTAGGGTGGACGCATACTTTGGCGCCAGAGTGCGAAACACTGGGTAGAGCCACCCGAAGTACTTGTAATACGACAGTACATGCTGCTGACCCGGTGTGGCGCGCAGAAACCCCGGCCGGAACATATACGCCTGCCGGAACCCCAGTTGCAGCAAGTCGTTTTCGGTCTGGCCTTTTACCCGCGCCCACATCTGGCCGCTTTTCAGGGTACTATCGGTGCCGGCGCCCGACACAAAGCAGAACGTGAGGCCAGGGTTGCGGGGCAGCAGCACTTCAGCGAAGTGCAGGGTGAGGTCGTAGGTAAGGCGGCGGTACTCGGGCTCCTTCATCCCCACCGATGATACGCCCAAGCAGAAAAAGCAAGCGTTGTAGCCCGCCAGTTGGTCCTGGATGGGTGTGAGGTCGTGGAAATCGGCGTGGATGATTTCGTGCAGCTTTGGGTGGCTCCGGCCGCTGGGCTTGCGGCTGACGCTCAGTACCTGCTCCACATCCGGGCTGTTCAAGCATTCGAGCAGCACGCCCTCTCCTACCATGCCGGTTGCCCCGGTCAATATTACGCGTAGTTTCATGGGCTAGGCAGACGAATGTGAGGCACGGATATTTTAGATAGCCTTACTTTTAGCGTTTCTCAGCCGGACCTTTATGGAGCCCCAACGTTACCCTCGGCAGCTTTCCCGCGGCGCCAACAACGCCGTTATTGCGCTATCCGCAACGGAAGTCGGTAAAGTATTCAGCGAAGATACCCGCTCCGATATTGGCTCAGAAGCAGAAAAGATGCGCTACGCCAACGCCGTAAATGGGCTAGTGTCGCAGTTTCAGCGCCTCGAATACAACCACGACCTGCAAGCCGATATGCTGGTGATGGAGCGCATCTACCCGCTCGACTTTCGGGCCTACGAAGTGGAGATGCGGGAGCTGTGGCTGGACGTATTCACGGAGGAGCTACAGGCACTACACGCTGCCGGCTTCGTGCACCGCGACCTGCTACGCCCCTCCAACCTCCCCGGCGACCGATACGACAACATTCTGCTCACCCCGCAAGGCCTGCGCCTGATCGACGTCGGTATCTCCGTGTTGCAGCGGCAGGTCGGCGAGTCGTTCTTCAACGCCTATCTCCAGCGGGAACGTGAGGAACTGGAATTGTTTGGCCGGTTTTTCGTGGGGCGGTAATTTATATCCGCTGTTTTAATCACAGAAAGCTATTACACCACAATCTAGCTTCATTGCTCGTCGTAATATCCAAAGCAAAACAGTTGTTTCCTCAATTTTAGCTTTTTGTAGCAAAGTCAGTTTTTGCTCTACTTGTACACTCGACCAGCGAAAATCCTCATAGAAATCTAAATAGGGTTCGATGATTTGGGCATTTTTCGCCTGTTCGAATTCATCAACTCTAAGTCCACCAGCATACTCCGCCTGCGTGAGAGCATGGTCACTAGGCTGTTCATCTCTGATGAAGAAAAAGTCCAGCATAAAGAAGATGAATTATCCCGCTACTGGCTCTTCCAATAGCTCCTTTTCAAGCCAGCGGCCATCTTCGCGCATGAGTTCGATTAGCTCGTCCACGGCTTGTTCTTCGGGCACGGCTTTCTTGATGACTTCCTGGCCGCGGTAGAGAGCAATTTTGCCTTTGCCCACGCCCACGTAGCCGTAGTCCGCGTCGGCCATTTCGCCGGGACCGTTCACGATGCAGCCCATAATCCCGATTTTCACGCCCTTCAGGTGGTCAGTACGCTTGCGGATCATGGCGGTGGTTTCCTGGAGGTCGAACAGGGTACGGCCGCAGCTTGGGCAGCTGATGTACTCGGTTTTGGACATGCGGGTGCGGGCCGCTTGCAGAATGCCGAAGCTGAGTTGGTTGAGCTGGTCGATGTCGCGCACCCAGGCGTCCTGCTCCTGCTCAGGCAGCAAATCAGTGCAGAGGGCAATACCGTCGCCGAGGCCGTCGATGAGCAGGCCGCCTACATCGGTGGCCGCGTCGAGCTGGGTCTGGGGCATATCGTGCGCGGTATAGGTGCGCCGGATCAGCACGGGGCACGTCACGTTGTAGTCCAGCAAATCGAAGAAAGCCCGGCGCATTTCCGGCATGGCGTGGGGGTTGCTGGTGTTGAGGGTAAGCACCACGCGGGTTTCGGTGCGTAGTCGCTCTAGTAGCTCAACGTCCAGCGTACCCAGCTCCACCATCAGGAAGTTGAGCTGGGGGTGCAGCTTAGGGAAATCGGCCAGATACGTATCTACCGTGAGCAAAGGAAAATGGTCGAGGCGCTGCCCGCCATCCACCCAGGCGCTGTGCGTCACGATTTCCTTGAGGCCGTTGGGCAGCATAAACGGCACGGGCCGCTCACCGGTATAGATGTAGTCGGCGCCCAAGTCGCTCATGTGAAACTTGTCGAGAAACGACGAGTAGAGGTGGCCGGCGGCGCGCAAATCGGCGTATTCCAGCTTCGGCAACCGCGACAGGTCGGATACCACCCGCGGCACGTTCAGGCCGCCAAAGTTCAATACCTCGTGCGTGACGCGGCGGTGATACTGAAACGGGTCGAGCGGCTCTTCTTCCAGCAGCGGCCGAATCGGCTGCGCCTCCTGAGCACGGTTGACGTAGCGGTTGATAAGGGCCCGCGCCACCGGCGCCTCGGCTTCGGGAGCTTCGGTGAGGCTTACGCGCACGGTGTCGCCGAGGCCGTCTTCGAGCAGCGTACCAATGCCCACAGCTGACTTGATGCGGCCGTCTTCGGCCTCGCCGGCTTCGGTTACGCCTAGGTGCAGCGGGTAAGGTTGCAGGCCTTCTTCATCGAGCTTCTGCACCAGCAAGCGGTAGGCCTGCACCATCACCTGCGTGTTGGAGGCCTTCATGCTGAGCACCACATTGTGGTAGTTTTCTTCTTCGCAGAGGCGCAGAAACTCCAGCGCCGACTCCACCATACCCAATGGGGTATCACCATACCGGCTCAGGATCCGGTCGGATAGGGAGCCGTGGTTGGTACCAATGCGCATGGCCGTGCCGTACTGCTTGCAGATTTGCACCAGCGGCCGGAACCGTTCCCGGATGCGGTTCACCTCGTCTTGGTAGCTGGCGTCAGTATATTCGATGAAGTCGAACTTCTTTTTATCGGCGTAGTTGCCGGGGTTCACGCGCACTTTCTCCACGATGCGGGCCGCCAGCTCGGCGGCGTTGGGCGTGAAGTGGATGTCAGCAATCAGCGGCACGGTGCAACCCCGCTTCCGCAGCTCCTTCTTGATTTCCAGCAGGTTCTGCGCTTCCTTCATGCTGGGGGCCGTGATGCGCACGTACTCGCAGCCGGCTTCTACCATGCGCAGCGTCTGCTCCACCGACCCCATGGTGTCCATGGTATCGACGGTGGTCATGCTCTGCACCCGGATGGGGTTGAGGCCCCCCATGGGCAGGTCGCCGAGTTGAACCTCACGGCTGAGGCGGCGCTTGTACTCGGTGAGGCTGGGGCAATAGGTCTTGTTCATAACCCGGAGGGAGCTGTTTCTTTGGAATAACAAAGGTACGGAAGGTTCGTTGTTGCCGGGTAGTGGAATGTAGCACCAAGCCGGGGCCTTATGCACTTGATGAACCACGGGCTTTGCAGTGTTGTAACAACGAGGTTCAGCGAGTTGCTGTATGGAAACTTGGCGTTACTTTGTTGCGCTACAGCTTCACGCAACGGCCGCAACTTCTGCTGCTTCTGGCTGTCTTTGTGCTTACTACCTTTCTCAACTATGAATTTTCTGAAACTCACGGCGCTGGCCGCCGCTCTTTTCGTGGCGGGACCTAGCCCCGCCCACGCGCAGCAAGTGGCCCTCATCAAGCTACCCGAACTGCAAAAGCGCCTCAGCCGCAACACCGATACCACCTACGTCATCAACTTTTGGGCGACTTGGTGCGCCCCCTGCGTGAAGGAACTGCCGTATTTCGAGCAGGTGAACACCACCTTTGCCAAGCAGAAAGTGAAAGTACTGCTAGTAAGCATGGATTACGCCTCACAGCTCGACAAGAAAGTGAAGCCCTTTGTGGCCAAGCGCGGTCTGAAATCGGAAGTGGTATTGCTTAACGAAACCGACCCCAATTCCTGGATGGACAAGGTGGACGGCAAATGGTCGGGGGCACTGCCATTTACACTGATCATCAACAACAGCAAGCAGAAGCGCGCCGCCTTCGAAAAAGAATTCACCCAGCCGGAGCTAACGGCCGCGGTACAGCAATTCCTGAAGTAACTTCAGCCACTACTAGTTTTCACTTCCCTACAACTTTATTTTCCTTGCTATGAAAAAGCTCGTTCCTTTTCTGGCCGCGTGTCTCCTGCTGGTGCTCAGCAGCTACATCCGCCCCATGGCCGGCTACCAGGTTGGCGACAAAGCCGCCAACTTCAAGCTCAAAAACGTAGATGGTAAGATGGTGTCACTCAGCGACAACAAGACTGCCAAAGGCTACATCGTCGTGTTTACCTGCAACACCTGCCCCTACGCCAAAGCCTACGAAAGCCGCATCATCGACCTGCACAAGAAGTACGCCAGCCAGGGCTATCCGGTAGTAGCCATTAACCCCAACGACCCCGCCATTGCCCCCGGCGACTCATTTGCAGCCATGCAGACGCAGTCCAAAAGCAAGAGCTACCCGTTCCCCTACCTCTTCGACGAAACTCAGCAAACGGCCCAAACCTACGGCGCCACCCGCACGCCACACCTCTACGTACTCACCCGCCAAGGCAGCAGCAACGACTTCAAAGTGAGCTACATTGGCGCCATCGACGACAACTCGGAAGATGCCAAGCTGGTGAAAACCAAGTACGTGGAAAACGCTATGACCGAAATCTTGGCCGGCAAGCCCGCCACCACCAACTCTACTAAGGCAATCGGCTGCTCCATCAAGTGGCGCAAAGCGTAGTCTGAGTCCAGACTAGGAAGCAGCTAGCTTCCGTAACAAACCGGGCCGACCTGAAGCACAAAGCGCTTTGGGTCGGCCCGGTTGCTTATTTGGAGGCGCAGACAGCGGCAGCGGTAGGCACTAGGTTGCTTTGCTGGCGCGCCTGAATACGCCTTCCAAGCTATCCACCTGAATACCTGGCTTTTCATCGAGAGCGGCGTTAATCATGGCCTGTGCTACCTCGCGGCCATGAATGGGCCGGTACGGTGACAAGCCGGGCAAGTGCGCAACCAAAGCTGCCAGGGGCAGCGCAATCCGCTCAGCTAGCCGGGGCTCTTTGCGGTTGCCAGCCAGCATACCCGGCTGAATGATGCGGATGCGCTGAAACGGCAGCCGTTTCACGGAGCGCTCTAATTCCCCTTTCATACGGGTGTAAAACACAAACGCATCGGGGTCGGCGGAGGCAGCCGATACCAACACGTAGGTTTTTACGTCGTTTTGGGCCGCCGCTTCAGCCGTGCGATACTGGTAAGTATAATCGACGCGGTATTGGGCTTGCTGGCTGCCGGCTTGGCGCAAGGTGGTTCCTAGGGCCGAAAACAGCACGTCGCCGGTAAGCAAGTGCTGCCATTTTTCGGGCGTATCAAAATCGACGATGTGCTCTTCTAGCTTCGCCGGATTTTGAAAACCCGTGGACCGGCGCGCAAATACTTTGACGGTGGTGAAACGGTCGTCGGATAGCAATTGGCGCAGCAGGTAGTTACCAACCAACCCGGTTGATCCGATGAGTAAAGCAATTTTCATGGGGGAAAGCGTGCAAGAGGTTGGGCAGAGAGCGGCAGGTTTTCAAAACCAAAACTTAAGGATGAGCTTATACGCAACTCCTGTAAATTTGACGGTCTTTTCGGGCAGAGGGCCGGTAAATCAGGTGGCAGTCAGCGCGCAGCAATGGCTCCTGCCACCGCCCCTGCCGCTAGGTGCTAGCTACCAGCACAATCTTGCCGATATGCGCACTGCTTTCCAGTAACTGATGCGCAGCAGCGGCTTCGGCCAACGGGAACGTGCGAAAAACAACGGGCCGAAACTTGCCCTGTTCCAGCAGCGGCCAGACGTGCCGCTCCACCTCGGCGGCCAGCGTGGCCTTGAAATCGGCGGAGCGGGGGCGTAGGGTGCTGCCGCTGATGGTGAGACGGCGACGCATCACATCTAAGGCATTAAACTCGGCCAGGCCACCCTGCATGGCATTGATGAACACCAAGCGGCCATCGTCGCGGAGCAGGCGTAGGTTTTTGGGGGTGTAGTCACCGCCTATCATATCCAGCACCACATCGGCGCCGCCAAGGGCTTGCACTTCAGCCTCGAAATCTTGCTCTTTGTAGTTCACCACTACATCGGCGCCCAGTGCGCGCACGGCGGCGGCCTTAGCGGCGCTGCCTACCGTAGCCACTACTTTGCTGCCCAGCGCGTGGGCTAGTTGTACGGCCGTAATACCAATGCCACTGCTTCCCCCGTGTACCAACAGTGTTTCGCCGGGTAGCAGCTGGCCCCGCTGAAACACGTTGTGCCACACGGTAAACACGGTTTCGGGCAAGCTGGCGGCTTCAATGTAGCTCCAGCCGGTGGGCATGGGCAGGCAGTGGCGGGCGTCGGCTACGGCGTACTCGGCGTAACCCCCGGCCGCTAGCAGCGCGCATACCTGGTTGCCGGGTTGCCAGCGCGTGACGGCCGCCCCGCACTGCACCACCGTACCGGCCACTTCCAAGCCGGGCACCGAGCCCGATACGTCGCCGGAGCCGGCATACTTGCCTTGCCGCAGCAACACGTCGGGGCGGTTGACGCCGGCGGCGTGCACCTGAATCAGGACTTCGTGTGCCGCTGGTACGGGCGTAGGGGAGGCTTGCAGATGTAGCACCTCGGGGCCACCAGGCTGGGTGATAATAATAGAATTCATGGCAGAAGACAGCGTACCACCCAGGTGGCACGTATGGGAACGGGCTGGCAACCCTGCCAGCTCGTTCACAGTACGCGGAATAGCCGCTGGGCGCTGCCTTACTGCCGCATTTTCTGTTTCTTGCCTCCTCATGAAGAAGCTAACCCTCCTCCCCCATTTCCTGCGTACCGCCGGCCAGCTAACGGGCATGGCGGCCTGGCAAACCGGCCGCCTATTTCGTAAGGCCGCTGCCTCCGCTCTTGAGGCTATTCAGGATGTACTGCGGGCCGAGGTGAAGAAAGGCAACGCCAAGCTAGTGGCTGACTTTTTGAGTAACAAAGCCTTGCCGGCCGCTCGGGCGCTACTGCTAGAGCGGATGGCGGCCCGGCTACTGGTGCGCCTGGGGCTGCGCGGAGTGCTGGCCTCCAGCGTTATCGGCTGGATTCTACCTTTCGTGCTGGAACAAATGGTGAACGTAGGGCAGCGCACCGGTTTCTTTGATAAACTCCGCGCTAATGGTACCGTGCAGGAAAGCTTGCTACGGCTGGAAGAGCTGAAACAGCTGGTGTGGAAACGCCTGGTACCCGACCACGGAACCAGTGCCGAAGTATTGGACGACGACGCACAACTACCCCTTCAGCTACCCACTCAAACCAAACTCTAACGCCAGCGCCAAGCAGATAATTCCGTCTCGATTTTTTTCTGATTATCCTTTAAATCACGCAATCCGCAGGGTTTTTCGCTGTCGTAAATGACAGTTCATGAGCAACCTTCTTTCTTCCAACCAGCCGGTTCCTTCCCCCACTGCTGCCTACCAGGCAGCTCTGCGCGACCTATACCGTGCGGCGCGGCTCATTCCCCATCATACGCCGTATGCCGCCGCCCGGCTAGCCCGCATTGCCGATCAGGCCGAGTATTTCCTGCACCAATGGCCCACTGAGCTATGGCCCACCTACTCCCGCTCCGACTCCCCTATTCCTGATAAAGACGTATTGATGAACTGGTTAAGCTCCGCAAAGCGCGAAGCTGAGTACCACCAAGACGCAGCCAGCGCACCATTGACTTATGCTTCCTGGCGCCAAGTCACTACTCCCTTGCTGGCTGCTTTGGTACCGTTCAACTAGCGCCGGCTAATAAGTAGCGCAGAAAAATCCAAGCATCTATTCTGCGCTACTTATTAGCCTTGGTGAAGTCAGCCGTAACCAGCAGGTACATTGGCGACGCAACACTGATAGATTGGCCAGTAGGACGCAGCTTGCCCGATTTCTGATCAACGTAGTAAGTGAATACGTTGTTGGAATTCTGGTTGCCTACCAACAACAAACGGCCAGCGGGGTCGAGCGTGAAGTTGCGCGGTGTTTTACCCTGGGTGCTTTCGTGCTGGATGAGAGTTAGGTGGCTGCTGCCATCAATGCTGAATACGGCAATGCTGTTGTGGCCCCGATTGGAAGCGTACAAAAACTTACCATCGGGCGACACGTGAATGTCGGCGCAGGAATTGTTTTCCGTAAACCCGCCTGGCAGCGTGGATAGCGTTTGTAGCTCGCGGAAGCTACCCTGCACGGCATCATAGGCCAGCGCCGTTACCGTGGAGTTCAGCTCGTTGATGAGGTAGGCGTACCGGCCGTTGGGATGAAACGTGAGGTGGCGCGGCCCGGCCCCAGGCTTGGCCGTGAAAGCCGGCTCCGGCCGAGCCGTGAGCTGGCCCTGCGCTGGGTTGAGGGTGTAGGTGTATACCTTATCCGTGCCCAAATCCACGGCAAAGGCGTATTTGTTGGCTGGGTCTGGAATAATGCAGTGGGCATGGGCTGCTGTCTGGTTTTTGTGTGGCCCGCTGCCCTCGTGCTGGTCGAATGCTGTTGGGGCACCCACTCGGCCATCGGCTTCCACGGGTAGCATGCTCACGTTGCCACCCGCATAGTTGGCCACCAGCACCGCCTTGTCGCTACGGTCGAGGCTGATGTAGCACGGCGACCCTCCCCGCGAAGGTTGCTGGCTGAGCCGCGTGATGCCACCGGTCTGTTGGTTGACCGCAAAGGCGCTGACCGCCCCGCTTTTAGCTCCCTGAAACTCGTTGGTTTCGTTTACGGCGTACAGATGCTGCCGCTTGGCATCCATGGTTAGGTAGGTAGGGCTAGCGCCTCCTTGCAGACTACTCACCGGGGTTAAGGCGCCGGTAGTAGGGTTTAATCGGTACAGAAATATCGTATTCTCGGCTTCTGAGCTAACGTTGGTACCAATGTAAACGAGATAATCGGCGGCGGCTTGGGTGCCGCCGGGCATTAGCCGGGTACAACCACTTAAAGCACCTAAAGCCAGAGCTAGGCCAAAGCCTGTAGCGTGCAGAAAACGGCGGCGCGAATAGGACAAGTGAATCATAGAGCAAAATGGTAGAACGGGTGGACCGGCTGCCTGATAGCCAGCTGCGTGCGGAAAGCAGGACCCACAAAAATCAAGAATAATCTTTACAGACAGTGCTGCTTTCGCAAAAACACCACTTCAGGCCAAGAGAAGTAGCAACCTGCCAGCAAAAGAGGTGAATACCCTCTTACATAGATGCACTTGTGACAAGCTTTCGGCCTCGCTACGTAACCGTACGCCGCCGGAATGGTGTGTAGTGCGTATCGTATACATATGATTGCCCCACCCCTCTCACTCGCAGTGCCATGGATTTGTTGTCTACCGAACCGTACCTTAACCTTTACCTGCACCAAGACCCGGTTCCTACCATTGAAACCGAATGGCTAGGCTATGCTAATAGCACTGATTTTCGTCGTTCAATTGCAGTGGCCCTACAACTTGGGCAACGGCATCAGGTGCGCGGCTGGATAGCCGATGACCGACGCCTAGGCGCTGTCCGGCCCCGCGACTTAGAATGGCTTCGGGAGGAAATGCTGCCCAGCCTAGCGGCAACGGGTGTACGGCGTTTTGCGCTGCTTGAAGCAGAAGACAGCCTAAACCGACTCACCATTGGGTGGATGTACAAGCAGTTGAGCGGTGTCATTGGCTTCGAAATCAAGCTTTTTACCAATATTCTGCAAGCTAGAGCGTGGGCCACTGGCAATAAGTAGAAATAAAACATAACAGTATTGAATAAACATATATTAGATATTTTTTATTATAACATTAATCACAAAAATAAGTCGGCTAATAGACGAAATACTTCACGCAGTGCTGCAACATTTGCTGCTTTACTTCTGCCTGTAGAAGCTAAATAGTATGTTAGTACCTTGACAGCTTTACTCTGCTTCCTCATTGCGCGCACCCCAGCAATATTTAAAAATAGCATTACTTCATGAAAACCGAAATGCGTAATGCGTTTGGCGAGGTGTTCTTAACTATTGAATACCATAAAGCCAGCCAGTTAGTATACAATGAGTGGGCCGGCTACCAAGCTTTTTCGGGCATTGTCGCCGGTGCCAATACTTGCTTGAGCGTCATTGCCGAGCACAAATGCCACTTTTTACTCAATGACAATAGCAAAGTAGTTGGCCCTTGGGACCACGCACTAGAATGGCTCACTACCGATTGGGTACCGCGCGTACGCGAAGCCGGTCTTTCTCACTTCGCTCATGTCGTAAGCCCTGATTCCTTCGCTGCCTATTCGGCTCGCAACATGCATCTTGATGTTGGAGAGCAACTCCAAATGCGCATCTTCGACAGTATTATTGAGGGGCTCGAATGGTTACGGGTAGCGCAGCAAGCTGCCGCGCAGTAAAACGAAAAGGCCTTCTGCCATGCGCAGAAGGCCTTTTCGTTAGTACCCAATAGGAGGGCACAAAAAAAGCCGCCCCTATCCGAATCAGATATATCCTTAATAAATGTCCTCAATAAGTATTATTCATATTTTGGGGCTGTTTTGGGGGCTGATTCCAAGGATAATCTCTGCCACTAATTCCGATTTCGGGGCTTCTGCTCAGCCTCCGTTGGCCGCTTGTTTAGCTCCTTTTGTTGCTGCTTTTCCTGCTGGATACTCTGCCGGCGTTGCAGCTGGTACTGGCGGTGGCTCTCCTTTTGCAGGTCACGTTTGTCGTGGCGGTTAAGGTGCCGGTAGTAGCGCTTGACCCGGTTGTACTTACGCTTCACCCGGCGCGCATTACGGTAGTCGTAACGCGGTGGGCCTACTTCAGCGCGCAGCATCGAGGAAGCAGTATGCAGCGATAAGTCAACAGTGTCGAGGCTGGTGCTTAGCCCAAGCAGGTGGTTGCACTTGTCGTGAGCAGACGTCATCACTTCCACCGTGAGGTCGGGAGGGGCCTGGGCCATCACCTGGGTCTGGAGTAACAGAGCAGTCGCCAGGCAGGCGCCCACTAAATAGAGTTTTATGGGTCTGAGGATGAGGTGAACATGGAGTTGAAGAAATCAAAGCTCACCTCCCGACCAAGCCCCGAAAAGGACAGCAAAATATCCTGCTACTGCGCAGCTGCTAGCTCCACTGTATTAATCCCGTTTTAATATCCGTATTTATAGCTGAGCTTATCGCCGTATGTATAGGATGACGAAAACCATCTATGCCTCGCTATTCTTCACGTTGAGCTACGACGAGCTCTTTCAATGGCTCCAGGCAGAATGGCAGGGCACACATAATGCAGAATCTTCCTTGGAGAGCTGTGCTATCCTCATGCGCCACGCGCAGACAATGTCTTGCTCTCGTCTGCTTTGTGATAGTAGTCTGGCCTACGACGGGTGGGACGAGATTGGACAGTGGGTGAGTACGGATTACTTACCGCAACTTGCCGAAACCGGTATCACCCATATTGCGTGGGTGGTAGCCCGGGATTGGGCCGCTAGTGGTGCCTTGCTGGATATCATTCAGAATTCTACGGTCCCTTATATCTCGGTATTTACGGAAGGGCTTGATGCCTACGACTGGCTGGCCCGCCAACCGCTTAAGCCGCGAGAACCTGAGCAGCCTATGCTACCGTCAATGACTTAATTAGGTACTTGTGTACAGTGCCCACCGGCACACCCGTGGCAGCGCTAATCTTGCGCACGCTTAGCCCATCTTGCTGCAAGGCGCGAATTTCCTCCACCACGGCCGGGGCCAATGCCCGAGGACCGTGTACGTGCTCTTCTCCCTTCAGCGCGGCCTGCGCCTTCTTGCGGTGTAGTCCTTGCTTCACGTTTTCGCTGAGCCGCTCACTGTAGTAGCCAGCCGCCCAGCTGAGCACGGCCTTCATAAAATCCTTCATCGGGCCGGCTGTGTTGAGCATGGGTTCGGAGTAGCTCCAGAAACTCACGCCGCACTGCTCCAAAATAGACGTGTGCTCAAACACCTTCTCGATACCTTCGCGGCTGAAGCGACTCAGACCCGCACCATCTCGAAGCGGCGCTTGCCGGCGTCGGCTAGTAGCTGCTGGAAGGCTTTGCGGCTGGACTTGCGGCCCGAGTCCTCGTCGACGTATTCTTTGAGATGGTGTCACCGGCCCGCTCAGCCTCCCGACGTAGCACCTGAAGTTGGTTTTCCGGATCCTGATCTTTGTCGGCCGTCGACACCCGGGCATAAAGGGGTACTCGCATACTTAAAGATACGGTATAAAATAAATCATATGGCGACTTAAAGAATGTCCTATCTAGTATTTAGAATCCACCTTTATACTTTTACAGGATTCTTTTAAATTAAAAGCATACACTAGTTTCCTGCACCCATGAATAAAGTCAAAGGCATTGTATTAGCCGGCCTATTATGCTCAATGATGAGCGTAGCTGCTAAAGCGCAGTTTAGTTTCGGACCACGTCTAGGAGTTAACGGTGCTAAAGCCATATTGGATTGTGAATCAGACGACGAATTCAAAACCAAGATGAGAGTGGGCGCGCAGGCTGGCGTGCAGTTCAGTGCTGAATTTGGACATTTTGCTATTCAGCCCGCTATTCTGTACTCGCAGAAAGGGTATGACATAGATTATGTGCTGAATATTGGCCAGTATAAGACTACGTTTGTAGGTTCTGCAAAACTCAATTATATAGAAGTGCCTCTCAACTTTGTCTACACGACAGGTGATAAGCAAGGATTGCAACTATTTGCTGGGCCTTATATTGAGTATGGTCTGAACGGGAAGTATCAGGAAGAACGCTCCTTCTCTAGTACCCCTAATTACACTTATAAAAGAGGGAGCGACGTTGAGTTCGTTACCAAAGAGGGTTCCGATCCAAGAGCTGTGTATTTTCGACGGGTCAATGCAGGAGCGAACGTA
This sequence comes from Hymenobacter norwichensis DSM 15439, assembly GCF_000420705.1. GTDB lineage: Bacteria > Bacteroidota > Bacteroidia > Cytophagales > Hymenobacteraceae > Hymenobacter > Hymenobacter norwichensis. Next base: position 597,016 of record NZ_ATVL01000009.1, on the reverse strand, counting down.
GGACTTGGCTATAAAGCCGGGCCTATTCAAGCGCAATTAGGATATGGCTTTGGGTTGACGAATATCCTACCAAAGGAAGGCACATTTGATAATAAGCAATACAGCCGCGTTCTACACTTGTCACTTGCTTATTTATTCAACATAGGTAGTGAAGAGTAGACACACTGCTTACAGAGCCTAAAGAGTTATAGTCTGAGCAACCCTGGCTGTTCGAATTAGAGTTTCTAATTCGAACACTTTTGGCACCCCCGAAAATGCCCCTGAAAACGCGGTTTTTCGGGGGTATTTTTCAGTAGGTAATTCGAACACCCTTCTCAACCTGAAATGCCGCTCTGGTTGTTCACCTTCTTATAGGTACCATAGTCCTGGTCGAAGTCATGCAGCTGGTTCACCACCCAGAACTCGCGTGCCCAGGTATCTATCCGTTCGTTTTGCTGCTGTTGCACGGCAATGGGTTGCTCCAACGGCGTGGCCACGTTGCCCTGGAACACAGCCACGTCCTTGACTGGCGAAGCCTGGCTGCCACCCTCACTGGTGGCACCGCCCTGGGCGTAACCCCGCAGGCGCTTTTCCTCCAACCAGAACTCCACTTGCACCACCTTGGGGTCGGCCCGCATCCACTCGGGAATCACGTACTCGTTTTCGTGCACGACGCCGGCCACGGCAAACCCGTCCTGGTCGAGCAGCTTGCCGTCGGGCGCCACCTGCATGCGGTTCAGATCCAGCGAGCCCTTGCCGGCGCTGGTACCAGTGCTGCCTCCTTCTCGGAAGCCGGTGACCTTGGCCGTGGCCACGCCCGCCCGCACCACCGACAGCGCATTAGTGGCCAACAGGTAGATGCCGTTGAACGGCGCCGGGAAGGCCGCGGTGTTTTTCGGGTTGCTCGATATCTCCGACACCAGGTTCAAGCCAATCTCCGCGATGGGAATGCGCGGCTTGGCGGTGGTGAACCAGTAGGCCTGCAGCACGATGGTGGTGCCGTGGCGGCCGGGCTTGCCTTTCTTGAGCCAGCGCTGCACGGTGCTGCGGCTCACTTCCAGCTCTTCTATCACCTGCTCGATGCTTAGCAGGCGGGGCATGTCGGAGCCAGCGGCGGGCCGCCCCTGCTGGAGCGCCTGCAGGTGCTGCAGGATCACCTGGAAATTCTCGTGGATAAAGCCGGCGATGGCGAGGTCGGAGGCTTACATACAATCGAAGGGTTAGGCGGAAATAGAAGGCGGGGCGGGCGCATAAGCAGCCGCGGGCGGTAACCGGCCGAGAAGGCCGGCCGTATGCGGGGGTTCACCTATGTACCCACATGAAAAATCTATACTTGCGCCTGCTCCAGCTGCGCGAGGAGTTGGAAGCAAGTGCTGCCTCTCCCGAGAATGGTCTCTCCGTGCTCTATGCCATCCGGCGCGAATTGCTGCGGCACTACGACGACTTGCCGTTTGCCCAGCTTTCCCTCTGCTCTCACGCGCTGCAAGACCAGTTCTATGCGGCCCAGAAAGCCCTGAGGCAGCCGGTGGCCTTTCCCACGCCCAGCGCCAGCGCGCAGTATGTGGATACCGAGCAGGCGCTGAGCATCCTTGAGCGAGTAGCGGCCTGTACCAAAAAGCAGCATTCATTCGCATAAGGCAGCCGGTATAGTGGTGGTAGTGAAGGCCAGCAGGTAGGCGGCGCGGGCCTGGGCGAAGTGGTGGTTGCCGAGCAGCAGCAGGCGCACCTCGCGCAGGCGGCGCACCTGGGTGCTGGCAAAGCACACGGCGGGGGTGGCAGCCCCCGGCCAGAGCGCGCCCATGTTGCAGGCGGCCCAGCAAAGCGGACCGGCACTGGGGTGGTGGTGGGCGTACTGAAAGCTGAACTGCTCGCCCGTCAGGCCGGTCCAGGTGCCGGTGACGAGCGTGAGGCTGGCGGTGGCCTGCTCCCAGACCATGAAGCCCAGCTCGCGCAGGAGCGTGGCCACGACGGGGCCTAGATCACGGGGGCCGGGCAAACGGGGCCTTTCCATACGCTAGGCGGCTTTTGGCAGGAGCACGCCGAACTCGCGGCGGCAGTCGGTGAGGTCGATTTCGCGGATTTCATCTTGTCCCTTAACGGCCGGGCACCTGCGGGGCGGCGAACACCAACCTATCCCCTTTGCTTGCCGTTACCCCCTTAACCGTTAAGCTCCCCGTACCGGGTGGTACGCCCGAGCGTAGCGGTGCTATCGGGTGCGGCCGGGCCGTTCTGCTACTGCCCGCCAGCACTATGTTCTTCCTGTTCAGAGCCTACCGTACCCCCTCTGCTGAGGCCGGCGTTGCGGCGGGCAAGGCACAACCAGTTCCACTGCCCCACCACCTTATGCCTTACGCCCTCCTGCTCGGCCAGCTACGCTACACGCTGGACAAGCTGCACACCCTGCCGACTGCCCAGTATGGTACCGAGGCCCAAAAACTACTGCGTGACCAGCTCTCGGCCACCATCACCCAGCTAGACGACTTCTACTCCCCTCTGCGCGCTACATTCGCCAAACGCCACCAGCGGCTACGCTCCCTTAAGATGCTTCAGCACGAGTTCATGGCCTTCACGCCTGGCAGCACCGTGCCGGCTGCCATGTGGCGTACTCTCCACCAAACGCTCATCACCACCATCGAAGCGAGCTTTACTGACATTCCCCGGGTATGAAATTGCTCCGCTCACGCAAAACATAAAACTCCTACCTTGAGGCCCTAACGCTTGCCCGATGTCATGTCTATTCTCCTGCTAGGCCAGCTCCGCGACACGCTCACCAGTTTGGACACGCAGAACACCACGTTCTACTCCCTGCTGGCGCAGCACACCCTGCGCCAGCAGCTCAGCGCCACCATCAAAACCCTGCACGCTGTTTATCCGGACGGAATGGATACGGACGAGCGGCGCGCGTTCATTGCCGTGCTCCTGCCCCTGGAGCAGCAGTTTCTGCAGCTCACGCTGGTAGCCCCGGTGGCCGTGCCGCTGGCCACCTGGCAGGCAGTGCATGGCTCGCTGCAAAAAGTCATTACCGAAGCCTTGGCTTTGCTCAAGTAACCGCTTAAGTATACCTTACCACCGCTCTACTCACGCTTACTGCACCGCTAGAAAACAAGCCTTCTCTGCCTTGGCGCCGCATGGACTGCTCCCTTTCCCCTAACCCCGCACGTCCATGTCACACGTCCTGCTCACCAAGTTGCGGCAAACCCTCACGCAACTCAAACCCCTGACCACTACCTGCTACACGCCCGCCGAGCGGCAAACGCTACGCGCCCAACTGGCGACGACCATCACCAACCTGCGCACCCTCTACCCCGACGACCTCTCCAGCGACCAAAAGTACCGGCTGCTGCAAAACCTGACCCTGCTGGAGCAGCAGGCCCAGAGCCTGTCCGAACCAACGAGCACCGACACAACGGGCTGCGCCCAGTGGCGCGCCCTCACCGCCGCACTACGGGCGGCCATCGAGGATGCCCTGACGGACTACTCCATTGCGCACCCAGAGGCTTGATACCCGGGGCCTGCAAGCCCGCCCCGCGGCTGACGGTGCGGCGAGCGAGGTGTAACCGGCCGAACTTTTGTTACTACCGTAGTGCCCCTAAGTCGTTTTTCATGCCTGGCTTTATCTCGCTCACGCACCAAGGAACTGATAGAAAGTTTACGCTTCCCTTGAGCGCCATTAGCGCTATTGAGTCTATAACGATTGAGGGCAAGTCCTACGCGACCCTAGTGCTTGCCTTGACGACCACTCGTCACGTGGTGGAAGAAAGCCACGAACAGATTCTCCACCTCATGGAAGAGGCTCAAGCCGTATAGCATTCCCTTGTAGCGTACCCGCTCTCGTGGCCGGGGCGGCTGCCGCCGGGGCGAGCCGGTTTGTGTCACTTTAACCCGTATTGCTATGTCCCCCAAGTATCTAGTAGTGCTGTTGAGCCTGGCCGTGGGGCTGGGCAGTTGTAGGAACAACGAGCCGGAACCGGAACCCACCTTGGAAGGCCGCTGGACACCCGAAACCAGTATCGAGTATCACTTCGATGCCGCCGGCAACCCGACCGGCCAAACGTCCATGCCCTTACCGAAGGATTACTACCTGCTCTTCACCAAAGATTCGTTGTATTACCGCAGTGTGCGCGATAATTCTTTATTGGGCAGCTACCTGATTGATCGACAAAACAACAGCTTCTCCCTGGGCCGTACAACCGCCTTGATCACCGAATTGACCGCGCGCAAGCTCGCCTTGCGCTTCAAGCCATTTGGGGTACCTGCGGGTATGCCGTATGCAGAAGCGGAAGATATTTATTCCCGTTAAGGCCTGCGCCTTTGGTTCTACCTAATGCGGCTGAGCGACAAAGCAGCTGAAGTATTCAACTTAACTTACTTTATGAAGTATCTCCTCCTCCTTCTCATTTTGTGTACCAGCGCGGCGCTGCCCGCCGCCCAGGCCCAGCAAGCCCCCGCCCCCGCCACTGCGCAGCCTATGTATGGCGCAGCAACCGTGTTTCGAGGAACAGGCGGCTGGTTTCTTATCTTATCCAACGGCACCACGCCCAATCCTAAAAGCAAAGTGTTGGAGGAAAACGGGCAGGATCGTCGTTTCGAAGACCACGCGGCCGTCCTAAACTTCCTCTACGCCCAAGGCTGAGAAGTGCTGCCCAATAGTACTGGCAATAACTACCACTACCTGCTCAAGCGCCGTTCGCTGTAGCAGCGGCCAGTGCTATCTTTAGCCGACCTTTTCTTGCTCTTCTAGTCTATGCGCGCACTTTTATCCGCTCTTTTCTTAACTGCCGGCGGCCTGCTCAGCGCCGCCCCCAGGCCAGTGCCCAAACCCCTACGCCTACTAAGCTCTGGGACAAGACCTTCGGGGGCAGCAACCATGACAGCTTCTCTATTATACAGCAAACCAGCGACGGGGGCTACATTCTAGCAGGCCAGTCCTTCTCCGGAATCAGCGGCGACAAAACCCAGGCTAATAAGGGACCTGTCAACAATCAAGGAGTGGCAACTACCGTCGATTACTGGATCGTCAAACTAGCCGCCACCCCGCTCGGCACCAAAACCGCCACTACTCGCTCGGCTCTCTCGGCTTACCCTAACCCCACCAGCACCCAGCTCACGTTGCGCGGCCCGCTGGGCACGCCCTACCAGCTGCTCAACCAGCTCGGCCAGGTGGTGCGCACCGGCCAGCTCTCCGCTCAGCCCCTGGACGTGCAAGCCCTGTCCGCTGGCCTCTACCTGCTGCGCGACCAGATCAGTGGCCGCACCACCAAATTCGTGAAAGAGTAAACTTGCCGCTCGGGTGCTAGTTTTACGGGTCTACCTCACTCTACCTGATGGAAGTAACCCGTGAGCTGCGCCTGGAGCGTTTGTCGGCCAAGAAGGGCACGGTCCCGATTCGCATGATTTTCCGCTGGGACAACCTGCGCCTGGGCACCAGCGAAAGTTGCCGGCCGGCCGACCGGAACGACAAGCTCGGCCGCGTCAAGGATAAGCCCGGCACCTTTGCCGATATCATCAACCTCATCCTCGACCGGTGGACACGCGCCGCTGTGGACGCCCACCAGGACGCCAAACGGGCCAGGGAACGGTGGGATGAAAAGCGGATGAAATCCGGGTGCGCCTCCTGCGCCTGGAGGCCGAGGTCAAGGGCATCCCGGCCGAGGAACTGCCCGAACTACCGGCCGTGGCCACGCTACCGCGCACCTTACTCGAGCACTTGGACGACTGGTTGGCGTATCAAACCACTAAGGTATCGTTGCGCTCGGGCAAGCCGTTGAGCCGCAACTATATCCGGCACCTGCAACACCTGCGCGCGGAACTGGCCGAATTCGAGCAGTGCTACAAGTACCCGCTCACGTTCCAGTCGATGAACGCCACCTTTTACGCCAAGTACCAGGACTACTCGCTCACGGTGCTCGGCAAGAAGGTGAACACCTTCAGCGGCAACATCAAGTACCTGAAAAACTTCCTGTACTGGTGCGAGGAGCACGATTTGCCGGTCACCAATAAATTCCACCGCTTCGCTACGCCGGAAGTCTACGTGGGCGTCGAGGCCCTGACGGCCGCCGAGTTGCAAGCCTGGGCGGCGGTCAGGGCCTCGACGCCCGCGGTGCGCGCCTACGTGGCCGAGCACTTCCCGCCCATCGTGAGCAGCAACCCCCGCGGGCGCCCGGCCCTGCAGGTGGAGGATCACTTGCAGCGCATCGAGCTGGCCCGCGACAAGATGCTGCAGTGCTGCTACCTGGGCTTGCGCATTTCCGACGCAGACAAGATGTCCCCCGCGCACATTCAGAACGGCTTCGTGCGCATTCACGCCGGCAAGACCGGCGGGCTGTGCTTGATTCCGTTTTTGGACGACCAAGTATTCAAGCCCGTGAGCCTAGTGGCCAAGTACGCGCCCCAGGCCCTACCCACCTGCCTGCCCACGCTACCCACCATCGACGAGTATATGCTGCACGTCACGCACCTGGCGGGCATTACGCGCCTGCACGTGACCTCGCGCATCGGCCGCAAGACCTTTGCCACCCTCAAGATCTACCAGGGCGTGCCCCAGCGGCAGGTGATGCTGGCCACTGGCCACACCACCGAAAAAAGTTTTAACCGCTACCTGGGCATTGATGAGCAGGAGTTGGTAGACATCTACAAGCGCACGGCCCGGCGCATCTGAAACACAGGGGCAGATATAGGGGCAGACTCAGGGGCAGACGAATGAAATACGCTGAAATACGAGCAAACTAAAAACGGCCTCTGCGCATGCGCAGAGGCCGTTTCACGTTGCACAATAATTCATGCACAAAAAAAAGCCGCCCCCACCCGGAAACGGCTTTTTTGAAATCGATGCACGGAGAAAATTCCCACCCAACTCCGGCCCGATTCTGTACCCTAAGCTTAGTGCCGGAACAAAAGTTCACGGTACTTCACCAGGGGCCAGTCCTCATCGGCCACCATCAACTCTAGCTTGTCAGCTGAGCGGCGGATGGTGTCGAAATGCGCTTTGACGTTGTCGCAGTAGGCGAAAGCCCGCTCCCGCGTGTCGTCAATCTTGTTGGCTACTTTGCGAGCATTTACCATGCCATCTACCGTGGTTTTGATGGTGGCAATGTGCCGCGAAATAGCTTTGATAGTGTCTACGGTTACTTGCGATTCGGTGTCGTCGAGGCCTAACTCGCGCAAGCCCCGCACGTTGGTTATTAGCTTGGTTTGATACGCTACGGCAGTTGGAATGATATGGTTGATGGCCAAATCCCCCATTACACGGCTTTCAATCTGAATCTTTTTGATGTAATCTTCCAGCAAAATCTCGTGGCGAGCGTGCAACTCAACATGGGAGAAGATGTGGTGCCGCTCGAACAGGGCCGAAGCCTCTGAGGTTACCAAGGCATCTAGGGCGTGAGGAGTGGTTGGCACGTTGGCCAGGCCCCGCTTAGCCGCTTCTTCCTTCCATTCGTCGGAGTAGCCATTGCCTTCGAAACGGATATTTTTCGAGCTAATTACGTACTCGCGCAGCACTTCTACAATAGCAACTTCCTTCTTCTTACCAGCGTCAATCAATTTATCGACTGCTGATTTGAACTCGATGAGTTGCTCAGCCACAATGGCGTTGAGCACGGTCATAGCCGACGAGCAGTTGGCTGACGAGCCTACGGCGCGCAACTCGAATTTGTTTCCGGTGAAGGCAAACGGCGAGGTACGGTTCCGGTCAGTGTTGTCGAGCAGGATAGCCGGAATCTTGTCGATGCCGAGCTTGAGGTAAATATTGTCGCCTTTGTCGAGGGGCACTTTGGCGGTGCGCTCCAACTCGTCGAGTACCGAATCCAACATCGAGCCGACGAACACCGACATGATGGCCGGGGGCGCTTCGTTGGCCCCGAGGCGGTGGTCGTTGCTGGCCGAGGCAATGCTGGCGCGCAGCAAGTCGCCGTAGGTATGAACGGCCTTGATGGTGCTGATGAAGAAGGCCAGAAACTGAAGGTTCTCTTTAGGCCGGCGGCCAGGAGCGAGCAGGTTCACACCGGTATCGGTGCTCATGGCCCAGTTATTATGCTTGCCCGAGCCGTTTACGCCGGCAAATGGCTTCTCGTGCAGCAGCACTTTAAAGTTGTGCTTCTCCGCTACCCGCTCCATAACGTCCATCAACAGCTGGTTGTGGTCGACGGCGAGGTTGGCATCTTCAAAGGTTGGGGCACACTCAAACTGGTGCGGCGCTACTTCGTTGTGGCGGGTACGCAGTGGAATGCCCAGCTTGTTAGCTTCCTCTTCGTACTCCAGCATAAAGGCGTGTACGCGGCTTGGAATCGAACCGAAGTAGTGGTCTTCCAGCTGCTGGCCTTTGGCCGGAGCGTGGCCGAACAGCGTCCGGCCGGTCATAATCAAGTCGGGGCGCGCTGAGTACAGCGCCTTGTCTACTAGGAAATATTCCTGCTCAATACCGAGGGTGGTATGTACGCGGTTTACGTCCTTGTCGAAGTACTGGCATACATCAACGGCCGCTTTTTCCAACGCCGCCAACGACTTCAGCAGCGGTGCTTTGTAGTCGAGGGCCTCGCCGGTGTAGGCTACGAAGATGGTAGGGATGCACAGCGTTTTCGCGCCGGCCGTTTCAATGATAAAAGCAGGGGAAGTTGGATCCCAGGCGGTGTAGCCGCGGGCTTCGAAGGTGTTACGGATACCGCCGTTCGGGAACGATGAGGCATCGGGCTCCTGCTGCACCAGCGCCGAGCCTTTGAAGTTTTCAATTGGACGACCGTCCGAGTTCAGGTCGAAGAAAGAGTCGTGCTTTTCGGCAGTAGCACCGGTTAGTGGCTGGAACCAGTGCGTGTAGTGCGTAGCACCCTTCGCCATGGCCCAGGTTTTCATAGCCGAAGCTACAGCATCGGCCACGCTGTGCTCCACTGGCGAGCTTTGCTTGATGGCCGCTTGGAGCTTTTTGAAATACTCGCCGGGCATAGTAGCCCGCATGGCCTCCAAGTTGAAGACGTTCTTGCCAAAACTGTCGGAACGGCGCTCAGTGCTGCTCTCTGGAACCAGGGTTTTGCGCTGGTCAACTAACTCAAGTGCTTTAAAGCGGAGAATTGCCATGAAACGAGTAAACGGAAAAATTAGATTTTCTACGTGGTTTGGTACTGGCAAATGTGTAGCTCATTTTTCTTTTTTCCAAATACCCCCTACTTTTTCTTGACGATTCACGTATAACCATGCTTTTTTTCGGCTCACCCCCTCGCAAAAACGATGGGTTGGTATGAATTTCAATGCAATACCCGGCAGACAGGTTAATTACATAATATCCCCTGCATATGTAAAAGTGAGTTAGTGGTCACTGTGATAAGCCCAACAGTTCGGTGTTGGCAAAAGTATGGGGCGCAGTCTAATTACGGGGCAGGGCCCGTTACCTTTGCGGCGTGAAAAACCGATTTTCCTTTCAGTGGCGCTACTTTTTGTTCTGGCTAGCCTTTTTCGTGGCCGCCAAGTCACTGTTTCTGCTTTATCATTCAGCTAAATCTGTTGCTTTACCGGCGGGCACGCTGGCCGGCATCTTCGGCTACGGCTTGCGGCTCGATGCCTCAGCCACGGCATACCTGAGCGTGGTGCCGTTTGTGCTGTTCACGCTGGGCAGCCTAGTGGGGCCCCGCTTTCCAATAGCGACCTTGGTGAAAGGCTACACTGCCGTAACAGGCCTTTTGGTGGCGCTGCTCACCGTTGCCGATTTAGAGCTGTACCGCACCTGGGGGTTTCGCCTGGATGCCACGCCGCTGCAATACTTGGATTCGCCCGCGGAAATGGCAGCCTCGGCAGGCAGTGCGCCACTGCTAGTACTTGGGTTGGCATTGATAGGACTGTTAGCGGCGGGAATCTTCCTGTATACTAAGATAATAGGCTCTATTCCACCCCTGCCCGCTGATTTTGGGCGGGGCCGGGCGGCGCTAGCGGGGCTGCTTTATACGGCGCTGCTAGTAGTTCCTTTGCGCGGCGGGGTGCAGCAGATTCCCGTCAATCAGAGCGACGTGTATTTTGCGGCCGTGCCGTTTGCCAACCACGCGGCCGTAAACGTGCCCTGGAACGTGGCCAACTCACTACGGCTGCGCGACACCAATACCAGTCGCTACCGCTTCATGGCCGACTCGGCGGCGACGCGCCTCGTTCAGCCGCTCTACTCGTACGCCACGCCAGCCCCCGATACCGCCACGCACAGCTTGCTGCGCACTAATCGGCCCAATGTGGTCTTTATCATCCTGGAAAGCTTCACCTCGAAGCTGGTAGGCAGCGTAGGCGGTGAAACAGGCGTGACGCCCAACCTCGACAGCCTGGCCCGCACCGGCGTACTGTTCAATACTATATACGCGGCCGGCGACCGGAGCCAGAAAGGGCTGGTGTCGTTGCTGTCTGGTTTTCCCAACCAGCCTAATACTAGCATTATCAAGTACCCGCGCAAAACCGAACGACTGCCGCACTTGTGCCAGTCGCTGAAGCCGGCAGGCTACCACTCCAGCTATTATTACGGCGGTGAGTTGGCGTTTGCCAACATGAAAAGCTACCTCGTGACGGCAGGCTATGAGCGGTTTACAGAGCGTAGCGACTTTGCCGAGCGGGAGCAGAACTCGAAGTGGGGCGCCCACGACCATGTGCTGTTCGACCGGGTGCTACGGGATTTCAAAACGCAGCCGCAGCCCTTTTTCAGTACCATTTTCACGCTTAGCAGCCACGAGCCGTTTGACGTTCCGATTGCGCGCAAGTTCAAAGGCACCACTGAAACAGCGCTGTTCCGCAACTCCGTGTATTACACCGACTGGGCGCTAGGCCGCTTTCTGCACGAAGCCCGCCAGCAGCCCTGGTACAGCAATACATTGCTGGTACTAGTAGCCGACCATGGCCACCATTTGCCCGGCGACAACAACGTGGAAGACCCGGCCAAATTTCGGATTCCACTGGTGCTGGCGGGCGGAGCACTTCGGCCTGAAGTGCGGGGCCGCATTGTGACGGGCATCGGTTCCCAGACCGATGTTGCAGCTACGCTGCTGGCTCAGCTGCAACTACCCTCTACCGCCTACCGCTGGAGCCGCGACCTGCTGCGCCCGGTACAGCAGCCGGCCGCCTTCTACTGCTACACCGATGGATTTGGGTTCGTGACGCCCGCCGGCATCCTCACCTTCGACAACGTTTCGCGCCGCCCCACCAGCCGCCTGTCTGGGCTGCCTACTACGCAACTCAAGCAGGGCCAGGCGTACCAGCAACTGAGCTACGAAGACTACCTAGCCAAATAGCGTCCTCCGCTTTCCGCAAGTGGCTGATTGGTTGTTTCAGGAGGGCACAGGACGGCGGCGCGCGTTTGAGGCTAGTTCTTGCACTTCGTCCTTTTCTATCGTTTAAATTGACCCGAGTCGCATGACCTATTACCTGCGCTATCTGCTGGCGATTTTGCTTCTAATTTCCACCGCCAGCTTGGCCCAGCAGAAACCCGTCGGTAAGCTCGCGCCCAAGCCCCTGTTTCGGGACCCGGTGTACGATGGCGCCGCCGACCCGGTAATCGTCTGGAATAAGCAAGCGAAGAAGTGGTTTATGTTTTATACCAACCGCCGGGCCACCGATACCACGGCTCAGGGTGTTACGTGGGTACACGGCACACGCATCGGTATTGCCGAATCGGTGGATGGTGCCACCTGGCACTACCGCGACACGGCCAACATCAACTACCGCCCCACCCCACAGTACACCCACTGGGCCCCCGACGTGGTGGAGCACAAAGGCGTGTATCATATGTTTTTGACTTATGTACCCGGCATTTTCACCGACTGGAACCACCCGCGCAACATTCTGCACCTCACCAGTTCCGACCTGCTCAACTGGGAGTACAAATCAACCCTAAAGTTGGCAACCGACAAGGTAATTGATGCCAGCGTATACCACCTGCCCGACGGCACCTGGCGCATGTGGTACAACAACGAGCGGGATGGCAAAAGCATTTACTACGCCGATAGTCCCGACCTATATACCTGGCAGGACAAAGGCAAAGCCTTGGCTGAGCGCGGCGAAGGCCCGAAAGTGTTCCAGTGGCAAGCCCGCTACTGGATGGTGATTGATAAGTGGAAAGGCTTGGGCGTGTACAGTTCCACCGACCTCAAGCAGTGGCAGGCCCAGCCCGAGCGGCTGCTGGAGCTACCCGGCCAAGGTCCGTTCGACCAGGCCATTGGCGGCCACCCCGACGTAGTGGTGCAAGGTGACCGGGCGTACCTGTTTTACTTCACCCACCCGGCCCGCACACAGGGTACGCCTTCGGCCGCTGCTACCATTGACACCAAACGCAGCCTGATTCAGGTGGTAGAGCTACACTACAAGGACGGTACCATCACGGCCAACCGCGACCAGCCGACTTACATCAACCTGGAGCCAACCACCGCTAAAAAACGGCGGAGATAGATAATATAGCGTAAGTGTATTACTTGATACAGAACCCATACTTGGCGTATTTTTAGGCGGGTCTGACTTGTGTGCTTGCTATCCTCAATGACTGAATTACTCTTCGTATACAATGCTAATAGCGGCCTACTGAACGCAACAGTTGATTTTTTTCACAAAATCATCTCGCCTTCCACTTATGCTTGCTCGTTGTGTGCCGTCACTTACGGCAACCAGGGTATACGGCCCGACTGGCGCGAGTTTGTGGCCGATCTGCCCGTAAAAACCACTTTCCTGCACCGCGACGAGCTACGCAAGCTGCATCCTGAACTGGCTCACTACCCATTGCCAGCTGCTTTCCGGCGGGACGCGGCCGGCCCGTGGCGCTTGTTCCTGACCAATTTCGAACTAGACCATAGCGACCTGCCCGCCCTCATGCGGCTGGTTCGCAACCAAGTGGAAGCAGATGTGAATCAGGCAGCTTCGCAGCGTTCCGTGAGCTAGCCGCGGGGTTACTCGGCGCCCGGTTGTATCTTTGCGGTCTTGTTCGTGAATAACCGTGGAAAACAAAAAAGTTGCCTTTTATACGCTGGGCTGCAAGCTCAACTTCTCGGAAACATCGGCCATCGGCCGGCAGTTTGAGGAGCATGGCTTCGAAAAAGTGTCCTTCGAGGATGCCGCCGACATCTACGTCATCAATACCTGCTCGGTAACCGACCACGCCGACCGCAAATGCCGGAAGGTGGTAAAAGAGGCGCTGAAGCACAATCCGGAAGCTTTTGTAACCGTGGTGGGCTGCTATGCCCAGCTCAAGCCGCAAGAAATAGCTGAAATTCCGGGTGTACACGCCGTGCTGGGCGCCGCTGAAAAGTTTCAGCTGGTAGAAACGCTGGCGGGCTTTCGGAAGCCGGACGCTGGCGCGCCGGGTCACGTACACGCTTCCCCTATTTCAGCCGCTACCGAGTTCCACGCCGCGCATTCCTTCGGCGACCGAACCCGCACGTTCCTGAAAGTGCAGGACGGTTGCGACTATTCCTGCTCGTTCTGCACGATTCCGCTGGCCCGCGGCAACAGCCGCTCCGATTCAGTGCAGAGCGTGGTGGAGCGGGTGCAGAAGCTCGCCGAAACAGGCGTGAAGGAAATCGTGCTGACTGGCGTCAACCTCGGCGACTTTGGCTTGCAAGGCCCGGAACGGGAGCGGAAAGAAAACTTTTACGACCTGGTACAAGCCCTGGACGAAGTGGAAGGCATCGGGCGGTTCCGCATCAGCAGCTGCGAGCCAAACCTGCTTTCCGATGAGATTATTCGGTTTGTGGCGCGCTCTAAGCGGTTTATGCCGCACTTCCATATTCCGTTGCAGTCGGGCTCCAACAAAATTTTGGGGCTGATGCGTCGCCGCTACCGCCGGGAGTTGTACGTGGAGCGAGTGCAGCTCATTAAAGAGTTGATGCCGCATGCCTGCATTGGGGTGGACGTTATTGTGGGCTTCCCCGGCGAAACCGAGGGTGAATTTCTGGAGACCTACCAATTCCTGAACGAGCTGGATGTTAGCTACCTACACGTTTTTCCGTACTCAGAGCGCGAAAACACGCTGGCTCCTACTCTCCCCGGCCGGGTGCAGGACCGGCACCGGCACGAGCGTACCACTCAGCTCCGTACCCTGTCCGAGAAGAAGAAGCGCCATTTCTACGAGCAGCATGTGGGTGCCGAAACTGCCGTGCTGTTCGAGGACGACGTTACTAACGGCCAAATGGAAGGCTTCACGCCCAACTACATTCGGGTGGTAGCCAAATACGACCCGTTGCTGGTAGGCGAACTGAAGCGACTGCGCCTAACCGCCGTGAATCCGCAGAACCTGATGGAAGCTGAAGAGCTAGGTATCGAGGTATTTCAACATTAACTTAAATAGGAGTGCTTTATTATGAATGGAAAAGGGGCACCTCACGTGAGGTGCCCCTTTTCCATCTAGTTTAGCTATAATAGCAAGAGTAGTAGAGCTTAGCGAGCTAACTGGCGCTGCATTAAATCCATCATCTGCTGCATTAGGCGCTGCTGATCCTGCAAATGCTGGTTGCGTAGTTCGGCTAAAGCTAGCTGATGAGCCATTTGTTGTGTGTAGAGGGCCGTTTGCCAACTGGTATCAGCTGCAGTGGGAGCCGGTGCTTCGGCGGCAGCAAGTGGCGCAGGAGCTACTGGCGCAGCAGTTGGGACTGGTGCCACAGCTGGTGCGGGTGCAGCAGATAACGGGACGCGGGAGGCTGCTACGGGAGCAGACGGCTCTTCAGCTGGAGCTGGCTTCTCCGTAATGGTGGTGACTAATGGCGTTTTTTCGGCGGCTGGTAGCGGATCCGGCTTTAGCGCGGCTGTTTTTTTTTCGGAAATAGATGCTGGTTGCACGTCTGGTGTGGTTGCAGTTGGCTGCTTGCTGTCGTCAACAAGCATAGGGCCGACACCTTTCATCAGCCACGCCATAGATACATTTGGATACACTTCAAATACCTTATCCAAAAGATCAAAACCCGGCTTATTTCTTTCATCCACAAGATGTTGAATGACCGTAGCCGTTTTGCCAAGAGAAATAGCAAAGGCATTTTTTGATATTCCTAAATGTGCAATAAGCTGCACAAAACGTTGCCCAACCGTATCCTGACTTGCCATATACCCAAATGATTTATGACGCAATATACACGCAAATGGTAAAACAGGTTGTACGAAAAATCCCCAGCCAGAAACTGACCGGGGACATAATAGAAGTTCAACCTATTGGCGGCTACTCGTAGCGCAAGCTTTCGATGGGGTCGAGGCCGGCGGCTTTGCTGGCGGGATAGTAGCCCGAGGCCAGCCCCACGCTCACGCAGATAACGAGCCCCAGCATCATCCAGAACCACGGCACCAGGAAGGCTCCCTCCCCCACAAACAACGACACCGCATTGCCCATCGAAACGCCGAGGATGATGCCGAGCACTCCACCCATCAAACAGATAACAATGGCTTCAATGAGAAACTGCTGCCGAATCTGGAGGGCCGTTGCACCTAGTGCCTTGCGGATACCGATTTCACGGGTGCGCTCCGTCACCGATACCATCATAATATTCATCAGGGCGATACTGGCGCCGAGCAGCGTGATAAAGCCTACTAGGAAACCACCCATTTTCAAGCCGCCCGACAGCTCATCCAACTTAGCCGCCATAGAGTCGGAGCGCTCTACCTCGAAGCTGTCTTCCTGGCCCAAAGGGTCGTGGCGGACGGCGCGCATCACGCCGGTAGCCTGGCCGGTGAGGTAAGTGAGTTCCTCGGGCTTAGGGGTGGCAGTTTTCACGTCGAAGGTGAGGGCACGCTGCCGCGGGAGTTGGTTGCCGGTTTCCAGCGGCACCAGCACCAGTCGGTCGGCTCCCCCACCCTGGCCCGTGCTGCCGCTTTTTTCGAGCATGCCCACCACCAGAAACCGACGACCTAGTAAGTAAACGTATTTGCCGATGGCCGATTCAGAGGGATAGAGCTTGTCTTTAACTTCGGAGCCGATAATGGCCACGTTGGTGCCATTATCCAGTTCCAGGGGTGAGAAGGCGCGCCCGTCGCCTAGGTTGTAGCTTTGAATCTGGAGGTAATTTTCGTCGCCGGCTACTACTTGTATGTTGGGGTTGGTTTTCTGGCCGTTGGCTTTCACTTCGGTAGCACCAGAAATGAAGGTGGAAATACCCACCCGCGCTTCGTCGCCTAGGGCCTGTTTATACTTCTGAGCTTGCAGCAGACTAATGGGTGGGTAGATGCGCCCCTGCACGCCGCCGCGCCGAAAGCGGTTGGTGTAGCCTTTGGCCTTCATTTCAAAGGAATTGGCTCCCAGGCTGGCGAAAGTCTGGTTTAAAGAATACTTCATGGCGTCGATGGCCGTTAGAATACCGACCAATGCCATAATTCCGATACTGACAATAAGGGCCGTCAGGACCGTACGCAGCAGATTGCTTCGAATGGAACGGAAAGCCTCCTTGATGTTTTCTAACAGGTGCATAACGACAGGACAAAACAGCGCCAACGGCGCGAAAATCACCTGAACTTCATGGCCCTCAAGCGGGTTCTCGAAGTTGGTTGAGGGACGCAATGTAGCGGGTTTCGCGCACATTCAGAGGCCGTTCCGTCGTCCTTGGAAGCCACAGCGAATATTTGATTATTTTAATTTTATAGTTTCTCGAATTGGTCCAAATTTCAAGCGACTTTTCGATGGAATAATGGCCAGAAAACTAGTGTTATATTTTTTCTGCCTACCTTCCATCAGTTGCCTACGCTCCCGCAGTAGTATTCAGCGCCCAATTTTTGCCTCATGATATTCCAACGTTTTCTCCTATTTCTGCTAGTGCTTACTGGCTTGGCGGCTCCCACCGTAGTCCGTGCCAACCATGTGCTTATTCCGATGGATCAGGCGCAGAAAGAACATCTCAAAGCATACGGCATTGCCTACTGGCTGCTTACCAAGCAAGTGGAGGTCGATTGGCTGCTCAACTACCGTGGTGGCTCGTTTGCCTGCGAGGTGGCGGCGGGCGTGGAAAATGAATTGGCTGTGCGCAACGTGTCCTACCAGGTTATTAGCGAGGCGCAGTACACTGGTATTCTGTCAGAAATTGCTGATCCGAATGCCAACATGGACGTGATGAAGCTGGAGAAAGTACCCAAAATTGCCGTGTACACCCCCAAGGGCAAGCAGCCCTGGGACGACGCCGTGACGCTGGTGCTGGGCTACGCTGAAATTCCGTACGACCAGATTTATGACGACGACGTGCTGGACGGCAAGCTACCTAAGTACGACTGGCTGCACTTGCACCACGAGGATTTCACCGGCCAGTACGGTAAGTTCTTTGCTTCCTACCGCAACCGCCCCTGGTATCAGCAGCAGCAGCGCGATACCGAGGCCGCCGCTAAGCGCCACGGCTTTACGAAGGTGAGCGAAATGAAAGCCGCCGTAGTAACCAAGATGCAAGAGTTTATTGCCGGCGGTGGCTTCCAGTTTGCTATGTGCTCGGCCACCGACACCTACGATATTGCGCTAGCCGGCCTAGGCGTGGACATGGTGGAAAGCATGTACGACGGCGACCCGGCCGACCCCGCCGCCCAGAGCAAGCTCAATTACAATCGCACCCTGGCGTTCAAGGACTTCCAGCTGGTGCGCGACCCGTACCAGTACGAGTTCAGCAGCATCGACATGGACCAGCGCGAACGAGGCGTGTACGAAGACAACGACTATTTCCAGCTCTTCACTTTCTCGGCCAAATACGACCCGGTGCCCACTATGCTCACCCAGGACCACGAGAAAACCATTAAAGGCTTTATGGGCCAGACCACGGCATTTCGCAAGAGTCTAATCAAGTCGGATGTGGTAATAATGGGCGACAACAAGGCCTCCGGGGAGGTGCGCTACATGCACGGCACGCTGGGCAAAGGCACCTGGACGTTCTATGGTGGCCACGACCCCGAAGACTATCAGCACATGGTGGAAGAAGAGCCCACCGACCTGTCCCTGCACCCCAACTCCCCCGGCTACCGCCTGATTCTCAACAACGTGCTGTTTCCGGCCGCCAAAAAGAAAAAGCAGAAAACCTGATTTTGCCGCTTCTACAACCGTATCCTTTCGACGCAGAAGGCATCTGGGTGAAGTCTTTCACTGCCTATTTCCAGATTCCTCCTGCGCCGAAAGGACACAGCCTCACTGTCGCTACTATTCTGTTTCCAGCTGAATCACCAGCCGCTCCGGCCCTACCAACGAATCGGCGTGGTTACAGGTCCATTTGTCGGCGGGCGTGAGGCCCTGGATGGTGTTGCCGTCTTCGATGACCGGGCCGTTTTCGAAGAGGTAATACGCGTAGCCGGTTAATGCCCCGGCTACTTCGCCCGGCTCTAGGTCGGCAAACCGAATTTGAAAATCCGGCAAACCCAGCGCGTGCAAGCCCAGCGTATCCATGAACATCTCCTGCGCGTCACTATTGGAAATATTGAAAAGCCGGACGTTCAGCAGGCCTTCCAACCCGGCTTTGCCCCGGTTCAGATAGGCAGCAGGCTCCACTACTTTGTCGCTGGTACTAAAGTAGATAGCCTGCGGGGTCAGCAGCGTAACCAGGCACTCCAGCGCTTTCTGAAAGAGTTCCACTCGCTTGGAATAGTCGAGCGTGCGGGTTAGAAAATCGGTGATATTGACTTCGTGCTCACAGCCCGCTACCACCGTGGCGGCCTCGGGCCAGTGCCAGCTTTGTTGCAAGGCCGATTGCAGGTAGTCGGTACCGGAGGGCCGCTCGGCGGCGGCTACCATCAGTTGCGCGGGCACGTTGCCTTCAGTGAACGTGACAAGGTATTCGGGGAAAAAGTACACCAGCGAATCATCTGGGTTATCAACCGACCCGAAAACTTTGCGGAGGGCAGCGGCCAGCGCGGCGGCATCCAGCGGGGGCTTTTCGGTGAAAAGCAGGCGCGCCATCAACAATTCCGGAACGTTGCTATCTTCCATTGCGTGTGGTTTTTGATGGAAAAAGAGGCACCTCAGTAAAGGCAGCCTGGGTTAAAAGACGGCATAAAAGCCTTTTCTCACGTACTTTCCAAAGCCCGCCCTTCATTCGTGTAGCCAGCCGCCGCTGGTTTGCGGCGGCCGACAGGGCGTATGTTCCTCTAAACCACCCTCTATGAATTCCGAGCAAACCAACTATGGTCTGTCGATCAGCCAGGAAGAGCTAAATACTCCGGAACCATTTGAAAACCCACTGCCGCGCGCTGTGCTGCGCCTTAACACCCACGTGTTGTTGGATGGCGACTGGCGCTTCGCCCTCGACACCGAGGACACCGGCCTGCGCGACGGTTGGCACCTGGGGCACTACTACGAGCATATTGCCCAATGGCCGGGCTCCATTGAAAACCACATGGCCGAAGCTCACAGTCAGTCCTTGCCGGCCGCTTGGCATGACAGCGTAGTAGCATGGTACGAGCGGGAATTCACGATGCCGGAAGTGGCCGAGTCGCTCAACCGCTCGATGCTACAGCTCACCTTTGGGGCCTGTGGCTATGAAACGCGCGTGTGGCTGAACGGCCGCTTGCTGCGCACGATTGAGGGCGAAGAAATCCATTACGGCGAGTACACTTCGTTTTCCTATGAGCTGAAAGCCGAGTTGCTACGCCCCAATAACCGCCTGACCGTGCGCATTGCCGATACCATGGACGCCGAAACGCCCCGCGGCAAGCAAGAGTCACACGTGTACAAGCGCGGCGGTATCTGGTACCAGACCAACACGGGCGCTGTGCGTAGCGTGTGGCTGGAAATGGTGGAGCGCAACCGGCTCCGCTCCCGCGTGGGCGTAGTCAGCGTGGTAGAAGACCAGTTGGTGCGCTTCACATTTACGCCCCGCATCCACGACCCCGGCCTATATACCTTGCGCCTTCAGGTGTATGAGCGCAACGCCGCTCCTGATACAGCCCCGCTAGCTACTTCCGATTTTTCATTGCCTTTAGAAGCCGGCCAACGCCAGCAGCGCGTGGTAATGGAACTACCCGAAGCCAAGCTGTGGTCCACGGAAACGCCCAACCTTTACCGGCTCGTTGCCGACCTCATCGACCAGGACGGTTATTCTGCACAGATTGAAACCCATTTCGGACTGCGCAAAATAGAAGCTCGGGGCCGCTACGTGTACCTCAACAACGAGCCCATTTACCTCGATGGCATTCTGTATCAGCCTGGTACAGCCACGTATGCCGAAATCAGACGGCACATGTACGCCATGAAGGAACTGGGCTGCAACCTGGTGCGGGTGCACATTGCTGGAGTTGACCCGCGCATCTACAATCTGGCCGATGAGCTGGGGCTGTTGCTGTGGGTGGAAGTACCCAGCCCGCACAGTTCCACCCCACGCAGCCGCGAAAACCACCGCGCCGAGCTGATGCGCATGCTGATGTTGATTGGTACGCACCCATCGGTGGTTATCTGGAGCCTCTACAACGAGGACTGGGGCGCCCAAGACATTGCCACCAACCCCGATACCCGCAAGTACATTGTGGAAATGTACCACTACATGCAGCTGGCGTACCCGCAGTTTCTGGTGGTTGATAACGACGGTTGGCACCACATTTCCCATGAAGGTCGCTTGAAATCTGATCTGCTCACGGCCCACCTTTACACGCCCGACCTGCAACGCTGGCGAGAGCTACTCGACCGGCTGGTGCAGGGCGAGTTGGTAGGCACGGCGGCTTTCCCGCTGGTAGTTGGCGACCCATTTTTCTACCGCAAGCAGGTACCGCTGCTGGTGAGCGAATGGGGCGGCTTTGGCTTCTCCGACTACGGTGGACCCAAGGATGCCGAAAGCCGCACCGAAGACATTCGCCGCTTCAAGCAGGAGTTGCGGGCTCGCCCCATTGCCGGCGACGTGTACACCCAAGCCACCAACATCGAAGACGAGCGCAACGGCCTCATCGATCCGCACACCGGCACATTATCTGTTCCGCCAGGCCTACTGGATTCGCGCAATCCAGAAAAGGCTGGCCCGCCAGAACCAGGAAAGTAACTCCGCTGCTTAATACTAGAACGCCGTCGTACAAGTGCTTGTGCGGCGGCGTTTTATTTATTTCAAATCAAACCTCAGCTTCAGGCCGCCAATGACTTGCATTTTCAGTCACTAATAGTGCTTATGTCCTACACTTAGCCTATCTATTCCTAGTGTACCCGATCGTTGCGAACAGGCAGGTTGCTTACGATTTCACCTTCCAGTTTCAGCAACTCTTGCAAGCGCGCGTCTACTTCCTCCGGGTCGCAATACTCTTTGGCCAGGTCCACATAGCTCACGAAATGGGCAGCTTCGGATACCATCAGCTCGTAGTAAAATTTGCTCAGGTCGGGGTCGGGAATATGCTTCCAGAGCAGCTTGAACCGCTCACAGCTGCGGGCTTCAATCAGGGCCGACACCAGCAGCTGGTCCATGAGTTGCCGCTCCCGGGGGCCGCCTTTACGCACGTGCGTTAGGAGTTGCACCACGTACTCGTCGCGGCGCGGGCGGCCCAATTGGTAGCCCCGCTTGCGCAGTTCCAACAGTACCCGCTCGAAGTGGCTCCACTCCTCAGCTACTAGGTCGGTCAGTTCGTCCACCAGCCGGGTTTTCTCGGGATAGTGAATAATCATGCTGATGCCGGTACTAGCTGCTTTTTGCTCGCACCAGGCGTGGTCCACTAGAATGTCCTCGATGTTCTTGCTGGCAATGTCCACCCAGCGTGGGTCAGTATTAAGCTTGAGCTTGAGAATGGTTTTTTCTTTCATAGGGTCTTGAGGTCTTCAGGGCCTAGGGTCTTGGATGATGCGCCAACAGTTCACGATGTGACTTGGGAAGCAGACCGTCGCCTAAGACCCTAGGCCACTCTTAGTCAAAAAATTGCCAGCGGACACCCAGTTGGAAGCGCCGTGGCAGACCGGTATAGTAGGGTGTCGGAAAATACCCGTCGCGACCCAAGCCCTGGTTCACATAGGCCATCTTCAGGAAGAAGCCCACGGTACGGATATCGCCAGACAGAAACACGTCGGCAATGGCATAGCTGCCCGAGGTGAAGCGGCTTTGCACGTAGAATTGCTGGGTGCTGAGATTATAGTCGTAGGGCTGCCACGTGGATTGGTAGTACACCTCCCCGCCAATTTGGCCGAACAAGGCTTTTTTGAACACGTAGCCTTGATAATACGCTTTGCCATTGGCGATTAGCCCCGGAATACGCAGTTCGGCCACGTCGCCACCTCGCGTGATGTAGGCCTGATTGTCAAAGAAAAAGTTGCCTACATTGAAACGGTGCCGCGCCGATACCGTCAGCAGCGGCAGCGTCCGGCCGGACTGCGCGGGGCGCCCCGACTCATCGTAAAACACGAGGCTGGTGATATTGGCAAACTCCACCGAGCCCTGTAGCCGCTGCCGACCCAGCGTCTGGTCGAGGCGGAGGGTAAGTTGCTGGACTTTGGTGTTGTCGAAGTTGTTGAGGCCGCGGAACACCTGGTCGGTGGCATCAAAATTGGAGCCCCAGCGGTAATGGTTGCCGTTAAACTGCTGCTGAGTGAGTGTAGGCGAGTAACTGGTACTCAGCACTTCCCCCGTAAGCGGACCGAGCCGCGCAATGCCGCGCAACATATACTCGTTGAAAAATTTGTATTCGGCGGCCGTTTCAACAGCGAATATTTTGTAGCGAAAGGCCGCTGTACCGCCTACAAATGTGTTGCTGTACTTTTCGCTAGGCAATAGCTCTACAATGGTACCGGGGTTACCCGTTAGTTGACCGGTGGAAAGTGAGGCATTCCGTTGCCGGGTATAGAGCCGGTATTCCACCGTTTCGGAGTGGCCCGTTACACCCAGCGTGTTCTCCACCTGCTGTAATTCGGCCCGGTCGTCGGTGGCAGTCTGGCTGAAACGCCGCTCCGGATACAGCCGAAAATACACGGTATCAGTACTCGACAGATCCTGTGGGAGTTGCGTATCCCGAAAGCGGTTGAACTGCCGCCGCCAGTCCACGATGTGGTAAGCCGTGAGGCCGCGGCCCAGCAGTTGGTAGGTTTGCACCAGCCGCATTCCGTCGCGGTGCTCCAGGTTAGAGGCCGTGGTCAACCGGGGGGCTTCTTCCGCGTAGCCAAACAGGTCATCCGGCCCCGTATCCGCTGGTCGGGTTATAGCTCCGCCATTGGAAACTGCCGCCTGGTAGCGCACTCCACCCGGTTCAACGGAATTGTGGCGGACGTTATTGTAGTTAAATAAGGCGCGGTAACGCCCATCGGTGCTTTGGAAGCGGGCAAAAAACAGAAAATTAGTATGCTCTACCAAGCCGCTCCGGCTATTGGTTGAGTAGATTTTATTGGCCGCAAACCGCTCGTAGGCCAGCCCGACGCTGGCGTTTTTGTTGATGCTGCGCGTGTACGACAGTTCAAATACTTGCTCCCCAAAACCGCCCTGAATGAAGCGAAAAAACGTGTACGGCGACTTGGAATCGTAGTACGGAATGGTGGCTGGGTCGCGGGCGTACCTGTCGAAGGCGTTGCGGCCCAGGCGCGTACCTAGTTGCGTGTTGGTGCGCCACAGCAACGGCCGCGACGCCGTGCCTACGTGGCCCAAGTCCTGGAAAAAGGTGCTGTCGTGGTACCAGTTGCGGGTTTGTGGGAAGTCAACGAGCGTGGTATCAATGACACGCCCCTCAGTCCGGTCGTGCAGCACGTCGTCTTCCCGAATAATACGGGTAGTGCGGGCACCATACAGCACTTTGGTGGAATCATCGAGAATCTGGGCCTGCACAATAATTGGGCAAGCGCTTAGCACCAACAGCAGCGCCAGCAGCCACCCACAGCGCTTAAGTGAGAGCAGAAAAACCGTAGGGCGGCGCAGCGGCCGGCAGGTTGAAAGCACGGAGAACAGAAAATCAGACAACAGCTTGGGGCTGAATAGCGGCCGGAAGTAGCTGGCGCAAACGGTTGGCACCGTCTGCCAGAAACTCCACAGCAATAGGAATATAGAAAACGGCCAGACCCGCCATTTCCGTATGCAACGAGGGGTCGAGCAAACGCGCGGCGTCTTTCTGGGTGGTAAAAATACGCCGACCCGGCTCGTAATGCGTTTTCAGTGCCGCAATTTCCTCGGCAGTGAAGGCATGATGGTCGGCAAACTCGGCATGATAGACAATCTGGTAGCCCGCCTCTCGCAGGTACTCCCGCAAGGGGCCTGGCTGGGCAATGCCGGTCAACAGCACAATTTCCGCGGAAAACTCTTGCTCTAGCAACTCCCCAGCAGCCAACGGTACTGGCACGCCATACGCATAGGTGCTGAAAAATACCGGTACATGAGGCCGGCTGTACCGCCGAATCCTTTGCGTAATCTGCTGCTGCTCAAGCACTGGCAGGGCTGGGTCGCACTTGGTTACCACCACCACATCGGCGCGGGCCGCCCCGGCGCGACTTTCACGCAGGCGGCCAGCAGGTAGCACATAGTCGTGGTAAAACAGACGTTGCTGCTCGGTCAGCAACACGCTAAAATCGGGCTGCACCCGGCGGTGCTGGTAGGCATCGTCCAGTACCACAACTGTAATGCCGGGCTGCTGCCGGAGCAGCTCGTGCAGACCCGTTAACCGGTTTTCGCACACCGCCACCGGCACCTGCCCCCCGAAATGAGTGAACTGCTGCCAGGGCTCGTCGCCGAGCGTAACGGCTGTTTCGGTGGCGCTGCCGAGTCGAAAACCATTGGTACGGCGGCCGTAACCCCGGCTCAGAATAGCAGGTTGTTGCCCTTGTTGGCGCAACTCCTGCACCAGCCAAGCCACGTGCGGCGTTTTGCCGGTGCCTCCTACCCGCAGGTTACCTACGCTGAGTACCGGCACCGTACCAAACCGCGTCGTAGGCTTCCAGCCTCTGTCGTACAGCCAATTACGCATGGCCATGATGCCCGCATACAGCCAGGCAAACGGCAACAGCACATAAGTAAGCAGCGTGGGCATGAGGCAAAGTTAGCCAACCAAACCCAACGGCTTGTAGTAGCTATGAAGGCGTCTGCAAATTCTATCATCATGCCCGATATCTTCGCCAACCGGCTCCTGCGTTTTCTTACCACGTTTCCGGCTCCGCCTGCTCTGCCCGATGAGGTACTGGCCCTCAACCCCTATCAGGAGCCGCCGGTAGCCAAGTTGCTTACGCAGTTCGGCCAGAAATTCTATGCCGACCACCGCCCGCGTGTAGCGCTGCTGGGTATTAACCCCGGCCGCTTTGGGGCAGGCCGCACCGGGGTAGCCTTCACCGACCCAGCGGCGCTGGCTGGGGCCTGCGGCATTGCCAACCAGCTACCGCAGCATCCGGAGTTGAGCAGTCAGTTTGTGTACCGCGTGATAGAAGCTATGGGCGGCCCAGCCGCTTTCTACCAGGATTTCTACCTCGGCTCCCTCTATCCGCTGGTACTGATGCGCCACGGCAAAAACTATAACTATTACGATTCCCCGGCTTTGCAGGCAGCACTAGAACCCGATATTCAAACTTCGTTGCAGCGGCAGGTACAGGAGTTGGGGTTGGTTCAAACGGCCGCCGTATGTTTGGGTCGCCGCAATGGGTTGCTGTTTGAGAAGCTAAACAAAGAACTAGGCTTATTCAACACGATTCACGTGCTGGACCATCCGCGCTACCTTATGCAATACAAGCGCCGAGACCTGCCCACCCATGTAGCTCACTATGTAGAAGTGCTGTCATCAATTCTGGATATTGAGCGCTAAACTAAAGCTAAGAAGCCACTGACGTTTTAGCTGCTCCAATTCAGAATTTCCAATTTAAAACTCAGAAGTAATACTCATGCCAACCGTTCAAGACCTTGCCCGCGTGTTGGAAGCAGCGGCGCCCCTCGCCTACCAAGAATCGTATGATAATGCGGGCCTACAGTGCGGAAACCCGCAGATGGAAGTGCGCGGCGTGCTAATTGCGCTGGACTGCACCCCAGCCGTAGTAGACGAAGCCATCCGGCGCGGCTGCAACGTGGTGGTGGCCCATCACCCTTTGATTTTCAAGCCACTCAAGCGCCTGACCGGCGCCAACGAGGTGGAACAAACACTGCTCAAAGCCATCCGGCACGACGTGGCGCTCTACGCCGCCCACACCAACCTCGACAACGTGCGGCACGGCGTCAACCGCAAGCTGGCCGAGAAGCTGGGCCTCACGAATCTGCGCATCCTCGACCCCAAGCCCGGCCTACTGGCCAAGCTGGTAACCTTTGTGCCGCCCA
This sequence comes from Hymenobacter norwichensis DSM 15439, assembly GCF_000420705.1. Lineage (GTDB taxonomy): Bacteria > Bacteroidota > Bacteroidia > Cytophagales > Hymenobacteraceae > Hymenobacter > Hymenobacter norwichensis. The sequence continues at coordinate 570,926 of NZ_ATVL01000009.1, read as the reverse complement.
CCTACACCGAAGCCGTGCTAAAAGCCTTGTACGCGGCCGGCGCCGGCCAGATTGGCGACTATTCGGCGTGCAGCTTCCGCACCGACGGCACGTTCACCTTCACGCCCGGCCCGGCTACCAACCCGTTTTCAGGTGAGCCCGACCAGCCCCATACTGGCCCCGAGCAGCGCGTAGAAGTGTTGCTACCCCTGCACCTACAACACACTGCAGTGCGCGCCTTGCAGCAGGCCCATCCCTATGAGGAAGTGGCCTACGACATTATCAAGCTGGAAAACGCCAATCAGGAGGTTGGCTCCGGTATGGTAGGCGAGTTGCCCGAACCATTGAGTGCTCAGGAGTTCCGGGCGCAGCTGAAAACGGCCTTGCGGGTACCCGTCGTAAAGCACACCGCTTTCGAGAAACCTATCAAAAAAGTAGCTTTGTGCGGTGGTGCGGGCAGTTTCCTAATTGGCAAAGCCCGTGCTGCTGGGGCCGACGCCTACGTGACCGGTGACCTAAAGTACCACGAATACTTCCAGGCCGAAGGGCGATTAATGCTCTGCGACGTAGGCCATTTCGAGAGCGAACAATTTACCGGCGAAATCTTTCAGGATTTGCTTGCCGACAAGTTTGGGAGTACTTTTGCGCTCTTCATTGCCGAGACCCATACCAACCCCGTCCATTATGACTTCTAAACCCGTCGCTACTGCCCCGGCCGATGCCCCCGTTGCCAGCAAGCTGGAAGCCCTGCTCAACCTGCAACGCATTGACTCGCAGCTCGACGAAATCCGGCGCGTACGCGGCGACTTGCCCGAAGAAGTGCGCGACCTGGAAGACGAAATTGCCGGCTACGAGGTGCGCGTAAGCAAGTTCGACGAGGAAATTTCTGCCCTCAACGACCAAATCAAGCAGCGCAAGCAAAACGCCAAAGACGCCGAAGGCCTCATCAAGCGCTACGAAGACCAGCAGCAGAACGTGCGCAACAACCGCGAGTACGAGGCCATTGCCAAGGAAATCGAGTTGCAGAAGCTGGAAATCCAGATTTCCGAGAAGAAAATCAAGGAAGCGCAGTACCAGATTGAGTTGAAAAACTCCGACATCGCCGGTACCAAGCAGCGCCTGGATGAGCGTAAGAAAGACCTCACCAACAAGAAAACCGAGCTTGATGTCATCGTGGGCGAAAGCGAAGCCGACGAGAAAAAGCTGATGGAAGAGCGGGCTGGTGCTACCCAGCCTGTGGAAGACCGCCTGCTGACGGCCTACACCCGCATCCGCGGCAACGTGCGCAACGGCCTGGCCGTGGTAACGGTGAAGCGCGACGCCTGCGGCGGCTGCTTCAACACGGTGCCCCCGCAACGCCAAGCCGACATCATCTCGCACAAGAAAATCATCGTGTGTGAGCACTGCGGCCGGGTACTGGCCGACGTGGAAGCCCGCATCGTAGCGTAGCTTTTTCCCCAACCCTAAATCCAGAAAAGAACGGCCTCCGCGCCGTTCTTTTTTTGCCTATGAAATTCCCTGGGGAAGCACGACAGTTGCAGAGATGGATGCAGAAGACGTTGCTTCTGCTAGTCTGCATCTGTGCGCTTTCAGGCGAAGTTATCGGCGCGCTCCAACCGGAAACCATTCAGCCCGAAGTAGCACCCACAGTTGGCCTGACTGCCCAGCAGGCCCGCGCCTACGCCGAAGTACTGAAGATGCGCCCGGCCGCCGCCCGGGCACTACTCAGAGAAACTCCTATTTCAGCTGGCACCCTATTAGTGCACGATTGTCTGGGAATTACGGAACTGTTAGTTGGCCAGGACAGCCGCCGCTACGACGCCATCATCGACGCCCAAGATGAGCGGCTGACGATGCTGGAAAAGCTGCCGCCGAATGCGCTGACGCAGTATGCCCGCGCCGAAATTAGGCTGCATCAGGCGGCAGCGCAGGTTAGTTTTGGGCACGAGGTGCAGGGTGCCTGGAGCTTGCGGCAGGCGTACCAGCAGATGCAGGCCACCGTGAAACGCTACCCCACGTATCTACCGGCCCGCAAAACACTGGGGATGATGCAGTTCTTCATTGGCTCGTTGCCGGAGGGCTACCGTTGGTTTCTGAAATTGCTGGGGCTGAGCGGCAGCGTCGAAGGCGGCTTGAGCAACCTGCGCGCCGCCGCCCGTCAGCCCAACGACTTCCAGACGGAGGCGCAGATTATTCTGGCTTTGGTGGAGGAAACCTACTACAAGAAGCCCGCCGAAGCTCTGCAACTCGTCGGGCGCCTTGCCCAGCAGCAACCCGACAACCTGCTGTTTAGCTACTTACTGGTTAGCCTCAACAAAAAGCAGCATCGCACCGATGCCGCCCTGGCGGCTTACCGCGCCCGCCCCAACGGCCCTGGCTATCTGCCGCTCCCCTATCTGCACCACATGGCCGCCGACTTGCTGCTGTACCAGGGTCAGTACGCTGTTTCCCGTCGTGAAAACGAGCTTTTTCTGATGGAATATTCGGGCGAGCATTACCGCAAAGATGCGTATTTCAAGCTGTACCTGGCCGCCTGGCTGGCCAATGACGCGCCGGCCGCCGAGCGGTACCGCCGCCAGATTAATGCGGGCGGGCGTACGGTAATAGAAGAGGACACATACGCGCAACGGTTCTTCGATGGGCAGCTTCCACTCAACCGGCAGCTCACCCGCGCCCGCCTGCAAATCGACGGCGGGTACTACCAGGAAGCGCTGGCGACGCTCAATGGCTTTCAGGCCACCGCCTCCACTCCCCTGCGCGACCGGTTGGAAGCGCCTTACCGCCGCGCCCGCGCCTGGCACGGCCTCAACCGCCTCGATTCGGCCCGTCTGTTTTACGCCCGTACTATTGCGCTGGCCGGTACCGCCCCGTACTACTTCGCGCCACAATCGGCATTGCAGCTAGGGTATTTGTACCAGCTGGAAGGGCAGCGAGCTACGGCGAAGGTATACTTCGAGAAGGCGCTCAGCTACCCTAAACATGAGTACAAGAACAGCACCGACACCAAAGCCAAACTGGCCCTCAAGGAGTTGGAATAGGGTGTCCTGACTGGCTGCTGAGGACTTACCTTTGCGCTGTGTTGTCTGTTCCACTTACCGAGTTACCCACCGATTTTTGTACCCGCGCCCTGCGCTGGGCGGCGGGTTTTACGCACTGTGCCTACTTCGAGCCGAATGGGCTGCCGTATCCAGAAGGCCCTTTCGACCGGCTATTGGGTGTGGCTGATGAGGCCCCCGATGCCCCGCGTACGCTGGCAGCGCTGCGTCACTGGCTGCCACGCCCCCCAGATACCACTCCGCGCATGGGCTTCCTCACGTACGAAGTCAAAAACGAGATAGAAGCACTGCACAGCACCAATGCCTCGGGGCTGGAGTGGCCGACCCTACACTTCTTCTATCCCACAACCTGGCTTTACTGGCGGCCCACTTCGCTGGAGATTCACGGCTATACGGCAGGCGTACTCGATGCTATTCTGGCCACTGTGCCACTGGCACTGCCACCACCAACGGTGCCCCCCCTGCAAGCTCGCATGCCGAAGGCCGAATACTTGGCAACTGTGGAAGCTGTGCGGGAAGATATCCTCAACGGGGAAGTGTACGAGCTGAATCTGTGCCAGGAGTTTTACGCCGAAAACGTGCGTTTAAACCCGGTGGACGTATTCTCGCGGCTGAACTCGGCCTCGCCCGCGCCCTTTGCCGGCTTTATTCGCCACCATGACCATTACCTGCTGTGCGCTTCCCCCGAGCGATTTTTGGCGCATTATGAGCCGATTATTATTTCCCAGCCCATCAAAGGAACCATCCGGCGCGGCACCACCCCGGCCCAGGACGAGCAGCAGCGCCTAACGTTGCTGCACGACGAAAAAGAGCGCGCCGAAAACCTGATGATTGTGGACTTGGTACGCAACGATCTGGCCCGTGTGGCCCGCACCGGCACCGTGCACGTACCCGAGCTGTTTGGTCTTTACCCCTTCCAGCACGTCTGGCAGATGATTTCAACTGTAACGGCCGAGCTGCGCCCTGACGTAGACTTGACGGACGTGTTACGGGCCACCTTCCCCATGGGCTCCATGACCGGCGCGCCTAAAATCCGGGCCATGCAACTCATTGAGCAGTATGAGCGCACCCGGCGCGGCCTCTACAGCGGCAGCATCGGTTACGCTTGGCCCGATGGGGAGTTTGAGTTCAACGTGGTAATCCGCAGCCTGCAATACCGCGCTGATACCGGCTACCTCAGCTTCCAGGTCGGCTCGGCCATCACCTACGATTCGGTGCCGGAACGCGAATACGAGGAGTGCCTCTTAAAAGCCCAAGCCATACTGGAAGTATTAGGGGTGAAATTGTGAGGTAGTGAACTAGTGAGTTTGATGTTCTACAAGTGCCGCTTGCGCAGCCAGAACAAAGAACTCCCTAAATCACTTGGTGACTAAATCATCTCTTCCAACCTCTGCCATTCTGTCATTTTCACCCCAAAACAGCTACCTTTGTGGTTCTCCCGAACGTGAAGCTGACGCCCCGCCGCAACCCATGTCTCAACCGCTGATTACCTTAGACTTCCTCGATACCCTGCCCACCCCGAGCTCCGACGCTACCACTCACGAGGATACACCCTCGGGTCAAGTGCGGGTAAGCCCGGCCACTGAAACGGGCCGCAAACGCAAGCTCTATATTGAAAGCTACGGCTGCCAGATGAATTTTTCCGATTCGGAAATCGTGTCTAGCATCCTCTTCAATGAGGGTTTCGATACCACCGAACAACTCGAAGGCGCCGATTTGGTACTGCTCAATACCTGCTCTATCCGCGAAAAAGCCGAGCAGACGGTACGCATGCGCCTTTCCCAAATCAACGGCCATAAGAAGCGCAACCCCGGCTTACTGGTGGGTGTGCTAGGCTGCATGGCTGAACGCCTGAAAAGCAAGTTTCTAGAAGAAGAGAAACTAGTAGACCTGGTAGTAGGTCCCGATGCCTACCGCGACCTGCCGCAGCTAATTCAACAGATTGATGGCGGCCAGAAAGCCGTGAACGTGCTGCTGAGCCGCGAGGAAACCTATGCCGACATCACACCGGTGCGCCTCAACTCCAACGGCATCACGGCCTTCATCAGCATCATGCGCGGCTGCGATAATATGTGCTCCTTCTGCGTGGTGCCATTCACGCGGGGCCGCGAACGGAGCCGCGACGCGCACAGTATCATCCGTGAAGCCCAGGATTTAGTGGCGGCTGGCTACAAGGAAGTTACCTTGCTAGGCCAGAATGTCGATTCTTATAAATGGGCTTCAGAAGACGGCACTGAGCAAGTGAATTTCGCCCAACTCTTGGAGCGTGTTGCGCTGGTAAGCCCGGCGTTGCGGGTGCGTTTCTCCACCTCGCACCCCAAGGACATCACCGACGAGGTGCTGCACACCATGGCGCGCTACGACAACATCTGCAAGTACATCCATCTGCCCGCCCAAAGCGGCAACTCGCGGGTACTGGCTCTCATGAACCGCACCTACGATCGGGCTTGGTATGAAGGGCGGGTGCAGGCTATCCGCCGCATTCTAGGTGAGGAGTGCGCCATTTCCACCGATATGATTTCGGGCTTCTGCTCGGAGACTGAGGAGGAACACCAGGACACGCTGAGCCTCATGGAGTTCGTGCATTACGACATGGCCTACATGTTCTTCTACTCGGAGCGCCCCGGTACGCTGGCCGCCCGCAAGCTGGAAGACGACGTGCCGCTGCCAGTAAAGAAGCGCCGACTCCAGGAGGTAATTGACTTGCAGCAGCAACACAGCCGCCTGCGTAACCAGCAGGCCGTGGGCAAGGTGCACCGGGTATTGGTAGAGAACTTCTCGAAGCGCAGCCAGGAGCACCTTAGCGGCCGCAACAGCCAGAACCAGGTTGTCATCTTCCCCAAGAAGCACTACCAGAAAGGCGACTATGTGGACGTATTAGTGAATAGCGGCTCGGCCAGCACATTGCTGGGAGAAGCGGTGTAATTTATAACTACTTATTCTGAAAGTAATGGCTCCGGAAACTGGTTTGATATTGTGGCAAATACTTCAACTGCTGAGTGGAGGCTTTGTTGCTTTTCTAGTTATCCGGTTATTATGGCGGATGAACTACCCCAAAAAATAGTGTATTCTGCAGTGCCGAGATGTCATTAATGAGCTATCATCTCTTTTCTGTTAACGAGGAGCTTCGGACGACTTTGCAGGAAATGCAAGCCTTTCTAGGCGTTACTTTCAACCAAGCTGAAGTTGAACGGATATTCTCGGATGCCGAAAACGACCAAGTCACATATAAAACATACATACTATATAAGCACTCGCATCTTCTTTTCGGCGACTAGCTTGTAGAAGGTATCGTAGAAGGGTATGAGTATGAGACTATCACTTTACAAATCAAAGCCAGATCGAGTAACGCAGGGAATTCGATCTGGCTTTGATTAAGCACGGGTATATATGGCCAATATTTTAAAATAAAGTACCCTCTCTTTTCGTCTTCCCCACGAAAACCCACCTTCGACTTGACACCTTCCGAAATACAAAGCATAAAACAGCGCTTCGGCATCATCGGCAATGCGCCGACGCTGAACTACGCCATTCAGGTGGCCGCACAAGTCGCGCCGACTGATATGACGGTGCTGATTACGGGTGAGAGCGGGTCCGGCAAGGAGTCGTTTTCCAAGATTATTCACGCCTTGTCGCCGCGCAAGCACGGGCAATTCATTGCCATCAACTGCGGCGCTATTCCCGAAGGTACCATTGACTCTGAGCTATTCGGGCACGAGAAAGGTTCGTTTACTGGCGCGCAGGAAGCCCGCAAAGGCTACTTCGAGGTAACGAATGGCGGCACTATTTTCTTGGATGAGATTGGCGAAATGCCGCTCGGCACCCAGGCCCGGCTGTTGCGGGTGCTGGAAAACGGCGAGTTTATCCGCGTTGGTAGCAGCAAAGTGCAGAAGACCGATGTGCGCGTAGTAGCCGCTACCAACGTGAACCTGCTGGATGCCGTGCGGGATGGCCGCTTCCGCGAGGACCTGTACTACCGCCTGAATACGGTACCCATCCTGGTTCCACCACTGCGTGAACGAGGCGAGGACATTTACTTATTATTCAGAAAGTTTGCCACTGACTTTGCCGACCGGTATCGGGTAAAGCCCGTGTCGTTGACGCCCGATGCGGTGCAGGATTTGCAGCGGTTCCGGTTTCCCGGCAACATCCGGCAGCTCAAGAATGTAGCCGAGCAAATGTCGGTGCTAGAAACCGACCGGGAGGTGGATGCCCGCCGCCTGCGCCAATACCTGCCCGCCGACCAAAGTAGCCGCCTGCCCATGCTGCTGCACGCCGCCGGCGCTTCCAACGACGGCAACACATACTCAGAGCGTGACCTGCTGTATAAGGTGCTCTTTGATATGCGCCGCGACATGACTGACCTTAAGAAGCTAGTGCTGGATATGGCCACCGGTCAACGGCCGCAGGAAGCCCAGGAAATGCTGCGCCAGAACAGCCACCTGTTCACCAACTTAGGTCCGGCTCCTTACGATTCCGGCGCCCGCCCGCTCCGCCAGCCTTCCCCCGACGGCGGCCCTACCGAATACATCCTCACGCCCAACACGGTGGAAGACGCCACCGACTACGAAGAGGAGGCTCACCGGGTAGAGGATATCCCGCACGAAACCGAAGAGGAAACTCTTTCGCTGGAAGCCAAGGAAAAGGAAATGATATTGAAAGCGCTGAAAAAGCACCACAATAAACGCAAGTACGCGGCCCATGACCTCGGCATCTCCGAGCGGACTTTGTACCGTAAACTCAAGCAGTATGATTTGGAACAAGCGTAATAAAGTGCAACGGGTTGGCGGCTGGATTCTGAGCGTGCTAATCGTGTTTGCGCTGCACGGCTGTAAAATCTATTCGTTCAGCGGCGTCAGCGTTACTCCTGATGTGAAGAGCATTTCTATTGCCACGTTTCAGAACACGTCGAGCAATGGGCCGTCTGCTTTGTCGCAGCGGTTTACGGAAGACTTCAAGGACTACTTCCAGCGCAATACCAGCATCAAGCAGGTACCGCGCGACGGCGACTTACAGTTTGAAGGTCAGATCATTGCCTACGATTACGCCCCAGCGGCTATTCAGCAAACCAACGGCCAGGACCAGGCCGGCGTCAACCGCCTGACCATTCAGGTGCGCATCAAGTTCACCAACACCAAAGACCCCAAGCAGGACTTCGAGCAGACTTTTCAAAGCAACGCTGACTTTCCCGCCACCCAGGATATTGCCCGCATCAACAACGACCCAACGGCTGTACGTCGCATCACCCAAAATATCATTACCGATGCCTTCAACAAGTCGGTGGCCAACTGGTGAGGGGCGTTGCCCGATGAATTACTGGCCGAATTGCCGTATTGTTGCGGTCCGGTTCTGCGATGCATAGCCCGCCATTTTCCCTCCTTGAAGCGGCCCTTGGCCGTTGCTTATCCCATCATTTAACTGTTAGCTGAAATGACCCGCGCGTCGCTGTTGCACATTCTCAACCACGTGGGGAGCATTTCAGAAGCAGAAGTGCGGGAGCTGGAACAGTTGGCGGCAGCCTTCCCGTACTGCCAGACCGCTCACCTACTGCTGGCCAAATCTGCCCACGACCAGGGCAGTATGCTGGCCAGCCAACGCCTGCGCCGCGCCGCCACCTACGCCGTTGATCGGCAGCTGCTGCGGCAACTCCTAGAACAACCCGCTCCAGTTGCCGCCCCCCCGGACTTGGCGGCCCCGAAAGAGCTGGTCGCCGCCGAAGCGGGAGTGTCCGTGCCGGCTGCGGCTTTGGCGGGCAATTCCACCGCATTTTTTCAGGCGCTGATACCCGAGGACGTTCAGCCGCTGGAAGCGCCGGACGACGAGGCCGCTACCCACGCGGAGGAAGTCCCAGCAGAAGCTGCCCCCACGCTCGCCCCGGAGCCGATTGATTTTTCTGCAACAGCTGCACAACTCGTTGATCCTAAGCAGGAAAATGACCTTCCGGAACCTAGAGCTCTATCTGAACTGCCGGCAGAGTCCACCGAAACAACTGAAGACCAAATCTTTCCGCCAGAAGAAAACCAACCAACTGAGGTTACCGCCTTTCCCGAACCAGCTGCTCCGCCCACCGAGGCTGCCACCACCCAGCCCGACCCGGTAGTATCAGAGCCGGAAGAGTTAGTGCTTGCCGTAGCACCGCCCATCCGGCCGCCGGCCGATGCGGGTATCTCCCGGTTCGAGTTTGGCTTGGGTGAGCCCAACAACCAGCTTGTTCCTGTTCTTTACCGATTGCCTGGTCTGGAAGACGAAGATTCTGACCCAGAGGTCCTTCAGGAAGGCCTTTCGTTGACACCTGCTGCCACTACGGCACTGGCCCCACCTTTTCGCGCCGATATTTCCTTGGCATACAGCTTACTACCCGAAGGCAGCCGCCTGGGCTACGCCTTGCAATTGCAGGATAAGGAGCTGACGCAGTCCCTGCCCAGAGCCGAGTTTTTCCCACCGGACGCCCTGCTGCACGAACATGCAAGCCGTCCGCAGCTGCCCGCCGCGCCGGCTCCTTCCTCCCTGGACCTAATCAACCGGTTTCTGAAAGTACAGCCGCGGCTGAAGTCGCCGGTGGTGGTGCCCACTGCACAGGAACAAACCGATTTGTCGGCGCGCAGCACCTCGTCTCCACCCGCGCTGGCCTCAGAAAGCTTGGCCAAAATCCTAGTCAAGCAAGGCAAAAAGGACCGCGCCATCGAAATATATGAGCAGCTTATGATACGTCAGCCGGAAAAAAGCGCGTACTTTGCCGACCAAATTCTACACCTGAAAACTCCCGAGTAAATGTACGCTGCGCTCATTGTTGTTATACTTATCGTTTGTTTCCTGCTGGCCATTGTTGTTCTGGCGCAGAACCCCAAAGGCGGCGGACTGTCCAGCCAGTTCGGCTCGGGCGGCGCGGCCAACCTCATGGGCGTAAAGCGCACCGGCGACCTGCTGGAGCGTATGACCTGGGGCTTTGCCATCGGACTAATGGTGCTCACGCTGGGCACGCACGTAATCAGTGGCACGCAAGCCGGCAACGGTCCGGTACGCAGCGTCAACCAGCGTCGGGCGTTGGAGCAGCAGAAGGTTCCATCTGTTCCAGCACCAACTGCCCCGGGGGCAACAGCTCCAGCTGCGGGTGGTGCTACCCCTCCGGCACAACAGCCCGCCTCACCGGCTCCAGCTTCTACTCCGGCTCAGTAAATTGCTCCCAACTCCGAGTACCAAGGGGCTTTCCATCCGGAAAGCCCCTTTTCGTTGTGCCACACATGCTCTGGCAGGCTGGGGCGAGGGGGGGGCAATTCTGCCACGTCTGGCAGGCTTCGTACATAATCCTGACGCAATGCGCCTTTTTGGTGTTCATTCTGTCAGGTTTCTACGGGCTGGCACAGGAAGTGAGGGAGGGCGGACACCACCTTGTTTCAAGTAAACCTTTCAACCAAAACGTACAATATGTCGCTTAGCATGAAACCACTGGCTGACCGCGTTATCATCGCGCCGGCCGCTGCCGAGGAGAAAACCAAATCGGGCATCATCATCCCCGACACGGCCAAGGAGAAGCCACAGCGCGGCGAAGTAGTAGCCGTCGGCGAAGGCAAAGTGGCCGACAGCGGCACCACTATCCAGCCTCAAGTGAAAGTGGGCGACCAGGTGCTCTACGGCAAATATGCCGGCACCGAAATCACCATAGACGGCGAGGACTACCTCATCATGCGGGAGTCGGACATTTTCGCTGTTATCTAAGCCCACTCCTTTCTCTCTGATTCCAAACACCCGAAATTCCAGATGGCTAAGAACATCCTATTTGACACCGACGGCCGTGATAAGCTGAAACGCGGCGTAGACAAGCTGGCGAATGCTGTAAAAGTAACCCTCGGCCCTAAAGGCCGCAACGTGGTTATCGATAAGAAATTCGGCGCTCCGAGCATCACCAAAGACGGTGTGACGGTAGCCAAAGAAATCGAACTGAGTGACCCAGTAGAGAACATGGGCGCACAGTTGGTAAAAGAAGTAGCTTCCAAAACCGCCGACCAGGCTGGTGACGGTACCACTACCGCTACCGTATTGGCTCAGGCCATCTACGCAGCCGGTTCCAAGAACGTAGCTGCTGGCGCTAATCCAATGGATTTGAAGCGCGGCATCGACAAGGCGGTACAAGCTGTAGTTGCCAACCTGAAAGCGCAGTCGAAGAAGATTGAAAACTCTTCGGAAATTGCTCAGGTAGGCGCTATTTCAGCCAACAACGACATGGAAATCGGCCAGATGATTGCCGATGCCATGGACAAAGTAGGCAAGGAAGGCGTTATCACGGTAGAAGAAGCGCGTGGCACCGAAACCGAAGTGAAAACGGTGGAAGGCATGCAGTTCGACCGCGGCTACCTCTCCCCTTACTTCGTAACCAATCCGGAGAAGATGGAAGTGGAGCTCGACTCGCCTTACATCCTCATCTACGACAAGAAAGTAAGCACCATGAAAGAGCTGCTGCCCGTATTGGAGCAGGTAGTTCAGACTGGTAAGCCTTTGGTTATCATCTCGGAAGACGTTGACGGCGAAGCTCTTGCTACTTTGGTAGTAAACAAGCTGCGTGGTTCGCTGAAAATTGCTGCTGTGAAAGCTCCTGGCTTCGGCGACCGTCGTAAGGCGATGCTGGAGGACATTGCAGCCCTGACTGGCGGCACGGTTATCTCGGAAGAGCGTGGCTACAAGCTCGACAGCGCTACGCTGGAGTACTTGGGTACCGCCGAGAAAATCATCATTGACAAAGACAACACCACGATTGTCAATGGCAAAGGTGACAAAGACGGCATCACCAGCCGCATCAACCAGATCAAAGCCCAAATCGAAACCACTACTTCCGACTACGACAAGGAGAAGCTCCAGGAGCGTCTTGCCAAACTGTCGGGCGGTGTGGCTATCCTATACATCGGTGCTTCTACCGAGGTGGAGATGAAGGAAAAGAAAGACCGGGTTGACGATGCTCTGCACGCTACTCGCGCCGCCGTTGAGGAAGGCGTAGTACCGGGTGGCGGCGTGGCTTTGGTACGTGCCCTCGATGCCCTCGAAGGTGTAAACACTATCAACCTCGACGAGCGTACCGGTGTAAACATCATCCGCACGGCCCTCGAAGCTCCCCTGCGTACTATCGTGGCCAACGCTGGTGGCGAAGGTTCGGTAGTGGTACAGAAAGTGCGCGAAGGCAAAGGTGACTACGGCTACAACGCCCGCGAAGACAAGTACGAAAACCTGATGGCGGCCGGTATCCTCGACCCTACCAAGGTAACGCGTCTGGCCCTGGAAAATGCTGCTTCGATTGCTGGCCTGCTCCTGACCACGGAATGCGTGATTTCGGACGAGCCTGAAAACGAGAAAGAGCACAGCCACGCTGGTGGTGGAGGTGCCATGGGTGGCATGGGCGGCATGATGTAATTCAATAGTCGTCTGAGACTTCCTCAAAAACGCAAAAAGCCCCGCTGGACGTAGGTCCGGTGGGGCTTTTTGCGTTTTTGAGGAAGCATATTTTGCACCTACAACCAGTTCGTCAGCCAATACTGCAAGCGGTTCTGTATTCTGTCTATCATTATGAGAGTGCGAAAGACCTTGCTCAAGCACAAATAAACTGTGGCTTCAACATAGACAGTGATACTTCCCTTCGTTAGATATGAATGACAAGTAGACGCGCGGTATTACTACACAGGAACTATAAGGTTGTAAAAAAGCCCGCCCCGAACATTCGGGGCAGGCTTTCATCATGGCTTAGTAGCAGCACATGGCTGCCACTCAGGAGCTAGCCACGGCCGTGCATCATGTGAAACAGCTTTCTGGAAATGGCAATCAGAATTAGGCCTGCCAGGATAACGAAGCCGGCAATCAAGCCAAATACGGTTAGCGCGCCTAGCTCTTCTACATATTTGGCAATATAGCCGCCGGCAATCTGCGCTACGAAAGGAGCCAAGAACCACACCCCCATCAACATAGAGGTAAGGGCGGGCGGCGAAAGGCGCGACACCATAGAAAGGCCAACCGGAGACAAGCACAGTTCCCCAACGGTGTGAAAGAAATAGGTAGCAATCAGCCACCAAATGCTGGCTTTGATAGTCTGATCTGCTACGTCGCCGCCGCGCTCCATTACCGCGCCGACCATGAACAGAAAGCCTACGCCCAGTAACACCATACCCAGGCCCATCTTCACTGGAATACTCAGGTCTTTACCCTTCCGGCCCAAACTGACCCATAGAGCAGCAATAGGCGCCCCTAGGAGCACGATAAAGCCAGCATTTACCGACTGAAACCACGAGGTTGGAATCAGGAAACCAGCTACCTCCCGGTTGATATACTTATCGGTGTAAAGCGTGAGGGAAGAACCCGCCTGCTCGAAACCCGCCCAGAAAAACACCACGAACAGGGTAATAATAAATACCACAGCCATCCGGTCGGTTTCTTCTTTAGTCAATGGCTCCTTTACTACAACCTTACTCTTGTCGGCGCTTTGACCTTCTGGATACAGCCCTACGTCGCCGAGGTACTTTTTGCCGAGCAGATTAAAGGCAAGTTGTCCAATCAGCATACCGATACCGGCGGCTAGGAAGCCGTAGCGAAAACCATAACTTAGGATTGCGCCGCTGGCATCTTTGGTGGCAAACAGGTTTTCGGCCAGGAAGCCGCACACCAGTGGCGCAATGAAAGCCCCCGTGTTGATGCCCATATAAAAGATGGTGAAAGCAGCGTCACGCAACGGGTCGCCCTGCTCATAGAGCTTGCCAACAATGGTGGAAATATTTGGCTTGAAAAAACCGTTGCCGAGCATCAGCAACAATAGACCAATCATAGTAGGCCAGGGCAAACCCAGCGCGGCGGCTTGGGTGGATAGCGCAGGCTGCATGAACAGAAAAAACTGCCCCACAGCCATTGTAAGGCCCCCTATCAGAATGGCCCGGCGCTGGCCGATATATTTATCGGCCAACCATCCTCCGATAATGGGCGTGAAGTACACAAAGCCGGTGAAGTAGCCATAAATCAGCGTTGCGCTGGCCTCAGGAATACCCAATCCGCCTTCGAGAGCCGTTTTGGTTAGGTAGAGCACCAGCAAACCACGCATGCCATAGTAGCTGAACCGTTCCCACATTTCCGTGAAGAACAACAGATAAAGTCCAGGTGGATGGCTTTTCCGCATAACGGGTTGATCCTGGACAGCAGAGGTGGTTTGCATGAAGGTGATTTGAGATGAGTGAGAAAGGAAAAACACGGCTGGCTGCAACCAGACGCTAATTGGTAAAGCTACAAAACTTTGTGAACTGCCAGCGGTGCCCTATCTGGCATCGAATACAGCGAATATTCGCTCTATAATCCATCGAAATCGTTTGCATATCAATTTTTTCCTATAATTTTGCTGCCATATCCTGATTGTACTACCAAATCCCACCCTTCTGTTCCCACAGTTTATGACAAACCCCGCCGCCACCATTATGTCCCGTCTGGCGCCACTGGGCTTTACCACTGCCCCGGCCCAGGTACACCTAAACCTGCCAGCCGACGAGCTGGTGCAGCACGCCCTGCGCCGCCACGAAGGCCAGCTCACCGACCTCGGCGCCCTCATGTGCGACACCGGGCAGTTTACGGGCCGTTCACCCAAAGATCGTTTCATTGTGCAGGACGAGCTAACGACCACCCGGGTATGGTGGGGCGACATCAATATTCCTTTTGCGCCAGAGAAGTTCGACCGGTTGCAGCAAAAAATGGTGGCCTACCTTGCTGGCAAAGAACTGTACGTGCGCGAGGCCTATGCTGGCGCCAACCCCGCCTATCAGCTTAAGCTACGGGTAGTGAACGAGCTGGCTTGGCACAACTTATTCAGCAACAATCTATTCCTGCGTCCTGAGGCAGGCGCCGACACCAGCTGGACGGCCGATTTCACTATTATCAACGCGCCTGGTTTCGAGGCTGACCCAGCCGTGGATGGCACCCGCCAGAAGAACTTTGCCATCCTCAACTTCACCAAGAAAGTACTGCTTATTGGCGGAACGGGCTATGCCGGCGAGATGAAGAAAGGCATTTTTGGGGTGCTCAACTTCCTGTTGCCGGTGCAGCACAACACGCTGCCCATGCACTGCTCGGCCAACGTGGGGGCCGCTGGCGATACCGCCATTTTCTTTGGCCTGTCAGGCACCGGAAAAACCACCCTTTCGGCCGATCCTACTCGCAGCCTCATCGGCGACGACGAGCACGGCTGGACTCCACAGGATGGCATTTTCAACTTTGAGGGCGGCTGCTACGCCAAAGTAGTGGACCTAAGCCAGCAAAAAGAGCCACAAATCTGGGACGCCATCCGGCCCGGCGCCATTCTGGAGAATACCCGCTTCGTGCCCGGCACCACCACCGTAGACTACGCCAACAAGACCGTAACCGAGAATACACGAGCGGCTTATCCGCTGCACTTCATCCCGAATGCGCTGGAGCCGAGCGTGGGCCCAGCCCCGCGCAACATCGTGTTTCTCACGGCCGATGCGTTTGGGGTGCTGCCGCCGCTCAGCAAGCTCGACAAAAGCCACGCCATGTATCACTTCCTCTCGGGCTACACCGCCAAAGTGGCCGGCACCGAAATGGGCGTAACCGAGCCCCAAACCACTTTTTCGGCTTGCTTCGGCGCGGTGTTTCTGCCGCTGCACCCCACTGCCTACGCCGAAATGCTGGGCCGCAAGCTCGATGAGAACCCTGACGTGCAAGTGTGGCTGCTAAACACGGGATGGACTGGCGGTAGCTATGGCACCGGCCACCGCATGAGTCTGCCGCATACCCGCACCCTACTCACGGCCGCTCTCACTGGGCAGCTCCACGACGCTGAGTTTACGCCGCACCCAATCTTTGGGGTGCAGATGCCCACCGCCGTGCCTGGCGTTCCTACCGAGCTACTCGATCCACGCCACACGTGGCAGGACCCGGAAGCCTACGATCACACCGCTCTAGAGCTGGCGCATAAGTTTGCCAATAACTTCGAGAAGTACGCCGCCTTTGCCAATGCCGATATTATGGCCGGGGCTCCTCGCACGGAAGTAGCAGCCAGCGTGTAGAATCTTGATTATCAAATCGATAAACCCCCGCTGGTCTGCTGCCAGCGGGGGTTTATCGATTTACCCCGTATTCATCTCCAACTTTGTGACCTAACGCCTCGAACCACTGCCGCAGCGCCGGATATACAGCAGTATCAGCCTTGATTTCCGTTCCGGCCTCGTTGTATAGCTGCTCACACTGTAAGCACACGTTCAATACAGCTACCAGTTGGTGCTTGGCATTATAAAATGCTAGAGCGTCGCGGAATACAGGAGCGCACATCAAATATTGCCGCTCGTGCGAAGGTTGTGCTAGAATAGCAGCCAGTTCCCGTGCTTTGGTGCTCTGGCACGACAGGGTAGCTACCGGGCTGGCTGTTAGGTGATAGGCCTCGGTAAGGCCCTCCGTAAGCAGATTTCCATCCAGATTGTTTTTCCGGTGCAGCAGTTCCAGCCGACGCCTTGCTGTTAGAAGTTGAGCGCCTTGCGCAGTAAGCAAAAGCTTGCGGCTTTCCTGGATTTGCTGGCGGATAGCTGCTTGCATCTGCACCCACTTAGGACCACGTAGCAATGAGTACGTGGTTAGATAGTCGAACTGTAGGCCGTTCCAGTAGTCAGCGGTGGTCATGTGCCAGTGTTGCGCCTGGGTTATTTGTGCCTTGTCGGGAAGCAAGATTCTGGCAATAGTACAGAAGTTGGTGTCAGTAGCATTAATTTTGTTTTTTCAACGCATCTTTTATTTCTTCTTTTTGCCATGCGCAAGCGCCTCCTGCCGCTCCTATTGCTGTTTCTTACTCCGTTCCATTTGTGGGCCTGGGGTGTAGATGGGCACCGGGCCGTCGGTAAAATTGCCGAACAGCACCTTTCCCGCAAAGCCCGCCGCGAAGTTCAAAAGCTCCTCGGCACCGAAACCCTGACACTGGTTAGCACCTGGCCCGACGAAATCCGCTACTATCCGGAGTACAAAGACACGGCCCCCTGGCACTACGTTAACACTCCTTCCGGCCTCACCCACGACCAATACATCGAGCAGCTTAAAGCGCAGACGCAGCCGAATGCCTACAATGTCCTTCAGGCCAAGCTATTGGAGCTGAAAGACACCAACAAGACACCAGCCGAACGGCTGGCCGCGCTGAAGTTTGTGGTACACATCGTAGGCGACGCACACCAGCCCCTGCACGCCGGCCACGCCGACGATAAAGGCGGCAACGACATCAAGCTCAAGTACCGCGGCAAAGACACCAATCTGCACAGCCTCTGGGACAGTGGCCTGCTTGACTACCAAGGCCTTACCTACACCGAAATGGCCGCTCAGTATGACCATCAACTGCCCCGCCAGCAAGTGCGGGAGTGGCAGAAGGCCACGCCGGAACAATGGTTTTGGGAGTCATACCAAGCCAGTGAGCAGATATACAAGGATGTCCCTGCCAACGGCGACGTGGATTACAAGTACTATCCAGCTCATTCCGAGCTGATGAAGCAGCGGATTGAGCAGGCCGGCGTCCGGCTGGCAGAGCTGCTAAACAGCACCCTGGGCTAACCATTGTAAGCCTTTGTGGCTTTTCATGTTGATAATAGAAACCTCACCGGCAGCCAGCTGGTGGGGTTTTATTTTGCAAGGCGGCTGCCCTCTATCTTTGCCCGATGCCTCACACCTTCTACGCCCCCGACCTTTCCGGCCTTTCCTACACCCTGCCCGAAGACGAAAGCAAGCACGCTGTGCGGGTGTTGCGCCTCACTCCCTCCGACACGGTGGAACTGGTTGATGGCCGCGGTGGCGTGTATCAGGCCGAAGTGACGGACGCCAACCCCAAACGCTGCCAACTGCGCATCACGCAGGAGCAACAGGTACCGCGCCGCGCCTACTTTGTGCACGTAGCCGTAGCCCCCACCAAAAACCTCGACCGGATGGAATGGCTGGTGGAGAAAGCCACTGAAATAGGTATCGATCAGCTGACGTTTCTGCGCTGTGCCCGCTCCGAAAGGCGTGAGCTGAAGCTGGACCGCCTACACAAAATTGCGGTCAGCGCCCTCAAACAGTCAGGCCAGGCGTGGCTGCCGCAGCTAACGGAGCTTACCGATTTCGCAGCGTTCCTACCTACCGTGGACGCCTCCACCACCTTCATGGCTCACCTCGAAGACGGTGAACGAACACCCTTAGCCCGTGTGGCAGCAACTGGAGCCAGCTGCTGCATCCTCATCGGCCCGGAAGGTGACTTCACGCCGCAGGAAATTGAAGCTGCCTTTACCCGCGGCATCCGGCCCGTTACCCTCGGAGCTTCCCGACTACGCACCGAAACCGCCGCGCTGGCCGCCGTGCATACCGTGCATGTAGCGCAGGAACTGGCAGGCTAGCTACTCTACCAGCGCCGACCCATCGGCCTGTGAATCTGCCGATTCGGCTAGGCGGGCGGCTTCTTTGGCTAGTTTCTTTTTGCGCCAGGGCGCATCCTGCTCCCAGTCGCCGGCCATGATGCAGCCGTAGGGCTGGATTTCGTCGATGATACTGGCCAGCTTGAAATCCGTAATCTGCTGCTTCACGTCGTTGGCATCTTTGTAGGCGCTGGGCAGCTCGGAAATATCAATCTGGTTGAAATAGAACCGGGCATCAATTCCTTGGGTCTCTTCGGCGAATAGCTCCTCCTTGGTCTGGCCGAGCTTGCTATATTTATGCTTGGTCCGGCTTAGGTTTCGGCCAGCTCCGTGAGGCGCAAAGCCCAGATTATTTTTGGTGGTAGCGCCTTCTACAATGAGAATAGGCTGAGCCATATTCAGTGGGATAATGCGCGGCCCGGTGATGTCGGGCATGAACTTGGGGTCAAGCGGCGTGGCGCCTTTGGCGTGATAGAACAAGTCACCGTCGCGGAACACGAAGTTGTGCTCGTTCCAGAACCGCTGCTGCACCGCCGCTCCCAACTGACTACTGATGGCATCGTGCAGGCACTGGTGGTTTTGCTTGGTCCACTTCCGAATGGTTTGCAGCGCCGCCCAATACTGTTCACCTTCCTCTGATTCGCTGGGAATCCAGGCGTTTGCTGGGGCCGTTTCCGGCGACAGGGCCTGGCGGAATCGTTCGGCTACCTTCATGCCCTGCGTGTAGAGGGCGGCCCCAGGGCCGCGGGAGCCGTGGTGGGTCACCAGCACCGTGTCGCCGGTGTTGCGCGACACGCCCACGTATAGAAAGTGGTTACCGTCGCCCTGCGTGCCCAAGTGCTCACGGGCAGAGTTCAGGCTGCGCAAAGAATTCAGGAATGGATTGGCGCGGAATTCCGCCTCAATTTCTGCGGGCAGCGCAAACTGCCGCTCCGGTTGCCGGCCGCCTGGCCCAAAATGCGTGATTTGCTGCGCGATATCCAGCACGGTTTTGGGCTCCACTTTGCCCAGGTTGGTCAGCATCACCGAGCAGCAGATATCGGCGCTGTGCATGCCGGGATGAATGGCGTTGCGGGCCACCACAATGCCACCCACCGGAATAGTGCCAACCGGGCCGGCCGGACAAGCATCGGGCATAATGGCGCCGGCTATTACCGTGGGGGTACGCATCAGCTGTTGCATCGACTGCCGCACGTAGTCGATGTTGGCCTGCTCCACTGGGGTGTCGGCGCTGATGTTTTCGTGAAAAAACACGGGCTCCGCCAGCAGCGGCAGTTCGGGCGCAGGCTTCACGGTATCGAGGTATTCCCGCAGTGCTTCACCTTCCAGCTTGTTGGCGTTGATGTGCTCCAGAATCTGCTTGAACATCTTGCCCGGCTTCAAGCCCAGGTCCACCAAATCTTTTCCAGTAATCATGAGTGTATAGCGTGTAGTAGCAAGTAACCGTCTTAATTATTCGGCAATAAATGAATTAAAGCGCAGTTCATTGTTGCAAAAATCGACTAGACTGTCATTCCGAGCTTGCCGAGGAATCTCGCGTGCTAACGTTGCAACAGTAATCCAAAGCCGACACGCGAGATTCCTCGGCAAGCTCGGAATGACGCCCTTTATTGAGTTACTATTCATAACTACCCGGCTGAACTTTCGCGGCTATCCGTTACTTTGTTTACTAGCTTGCTTACTCTGCCCTGAAGACTCTTATGCTAAAAACCCTGCTGCTTCCCCTGCTGCTGCTTTTTTCCCTTACGGCCGCTGCGCCGGTGGCGCCCAGCTTCCGCATTGCCAAGCTGCACTACGGCGGCGGCGGCGACTGGTACGCCAACAAAACCAGCTTGCCCAACCTAATCCGCTTCTGCAACCAGGCGCTTCGCACCAACATAGCCCCCGATGAAGCCACCGTGGAGCTGGATTCGCCGGAGCTATTGACTTACCCCTTTGTGCATATGACCGGGCACGGCAACGTGGCTTTCACCGAGGGCGAGGCCAAAAATCTGCGCCGCTACCTGATTGGCGGCGGCTTCTTGCACATTGATGACAACTACGGCCTCGACAAGTTCATCCGGCCGGAAATGAAGAAGGTGTTTCCCGAACTGGACTTTGTGGAGCTGCCCTTCTCCCACCCGATCTATCACCAGAAGTATCAGTTCCCGAGAGGCTTACCGAAAGTACACGAGCACGACGGCAAGCGGCCGCAAGGCTTCGGGATGCTTTACAAAGGGCGGCTGGTGTGCTTTTACAGCTTTGAGTGCGACCTAGGCAACGGCTGGGAAGACCTGGGCACCTACCCCGAGGATACCCCTGCTACCCACGATGCCGCCCTCCGCATGGGCGCCAACCTCGTCACTTACGCTCTGACGCAGGACTAACAGCCCGATAGTTAGCAGAAGGGACGGAACTTAGAACTTCCTTTGCAGAATCTCGCTTAGCACGAATGCCGCCCGCAAATCGGCGGGGTTCCGGAGGCGTTCCTGTATGCTAGACAGGGCTTGTTGGCGTACCTGCTCGCGGTGTTGGCGCTGCACTCGGCTCCAGTAGTCCTCTTGACCGTGCTGGGTGGCCGCGCGAGGCAACCCAGCCGCCCGGCGTGCTTCGTGCACCGGCACCTCCAGCGAGCGAGCTTCCTTACTCGTTTCCAAGGACTTGGCCACTGTTGTAGGTTGCTCCAAGGTACGTGGCGTATGGGCAGTTTCCTGGGGGAACGGCCGGCCAGCAGTCGTGGTTTGGTTGGTTGAGTTACCCGCCCGGTTCTGGGCCTGCATTTGCTTCAGCATCTCATCAAAAGAGGTGGCCGGCAACGGCGGCGCCACCGGGCGCGGCCGTCCGGTACTATCGGGCCGGGAAAACTTGCGTTCCTGCTGCTCGCGCTGCGTAGTAGCCTTGGCTTTCTGCACCATCCGCCAAATGAAAACGCCCAGACCAATCAAAATCCAGAGCAGGGTTTGCAGCTTTTCCATGGGATGCGGATAGATTCAATGAATTTGTTGAGGCAAGGCACTAACAGGCAGAAAAGCCCACTATCGAACCCCTTTCTCAGGAAATCGGGCAGTTTTAGTACGGTAGAAGGCTTTGATTTTCTCTAGGTCGGCTTCGTAGTTACCGCTCGGATATACGGCAGGTCCTACGCCGGCTTCCTTCTTCTTGTAATCCAGAAAGCCTAGCAGAATCGGGACGCCGGCTCCTTCTGCCGCGTGGTAGAACCCTTTGCGCCAGCGCGGCTGATACGCGCGGGTTCCTTCGGGCGTAATCAGAATCACCAGCTCGTCGCGCTCCTTGAACAGCTGGATCATACCATCCACGAGGCTATTGTTTTTGCTGCGGTCCACGGCAATACCGCCCAACGACCGAACGAGGCCACCCAAAACCGGCGCCGTGGTCCACTCTTTTTTGATGGTCAGCTTCACGTCCACATCCATCAGGAAGAAGGCTGCGCGGGCCAGAATAAAGTCCCAGTTACTGGTATGGGGCGCCGCAATCATCATGCTTTTCTTGATGTTAGGTGGTACTACCCCGTTGAGTTTCCAGCCGGCCACCCAAAATATTGCTTTAGAAATGTAATACCAGAAAGTGGACGTTTTGCGAGCAGCCATGCAGAGAATAAAGGCTTGCGTGGGTACAAGCCAGGGTAAAGCTAAAAGTAAATACAGAAATTAATAGAAAGCCGTTTTTCCCGGAGGCTACCCCTGGCAGTTAAAGCGCCCATCATGAAAGAATTGCTAGCCGTTACGAGTTTCCACCAAAGCCCGTAGCTCATCAGCACGCCTCATCGTGTAGTGATATCCGATGTCGAATAACTCATGCCCGAGGCGGTAGTCCAGAGTGCGGTACAAGCGAAGTTCGGGCGGCTCCAGCAACAGGTTACACTGCTGCTTGCTGAGCGTGGTGTTGGCATCGACCACCAGGTTCAACGTCCGCTCTATTAGCGTCCGGAAGGTGGTGACGCGGGCGGCCCGGTTCACGGCGTTGCAATTCACGGCCACCACGGGCATCCCCTGGCCTAGCAGCGCCGCCACGGGTAGGTTGTTGAGTAGGCCCCCATCCACTAGCTGCCGCCCCTCAAACTCAACGGGCCGGTACAGAATGGGCACGGCTGAGGAAGCCAACAGCGGCGGAATCAGCAGCCCCTCCGCAAAGTACACCGATACGCCCTCCGTCAGGTCGGTAGCGACCAGCGTCAGGGGGCGGTGTAAATCGGCAAATGTGCAGTCGGCACCCAGGTGCTGGGCCAGCAGCACCTGCACGGCATCAAGGCGCAGCAGTCCGTAGCGGCTCAACGAGAGCCGCATCAGGCGCGTGACATTGACGCCAGTAAACAGCCGCAGAATCTCGCGGGGTGGAAAGCCCGCCGCGTAAAAAGCCCCCACGATAGCCCCCGATGAAACTCCCGCCAAATGCGTGGGTGATAGGTCCAGCTCATCCAGCGCCGCCAATACCCCCAAATGCGCAATACCCCGCGCGCCCCCACCCGACAGCGCCAAGCCCAGGGACGCTTGGGGAGTGGAAATAGGAGCCGGGTAGAGTAAGGGCATGGCAGATGCAAACGGAGTTTATCGACTTGATTTACAACTTGCCATCTGTGGAATTTGCCGGTTTACAGATCAGCCAGCCGGAAGGTTTCAGCCAACCGGACACCCTTTTCGGTGTGTTGCACGGTACAGCACTCCACGTTCGGGTCGTGCTCCAATACCAGCACCCAATTTTCGTCGGCGGCCCGGCGCAGCACCTGTTCTTTCTCGTCCATCGTCACGAGAGGGCGCATATCGTAGGCCATGACGTAGGGCAAGGGCACGTGGCCGGTGCTGGGTAGCAAGTCGGCCATGAACACCACCGTCCGGTCTTTGTAGCGCAGCATGGGCAGCATCATCTTTTCAGTATGCCCGTCGGCAAAGACGATTTCGCGGAAGCTGGGCAGCGCATCAGGTACGCCGGCAATTGGGTCCACGAACTGCAAGTGGCCACTTTCCTGAATCGGCAGGATATTTTCCTTCAGAAACGAGGCTTTTTCGCGCGGATTTGGCGTTACGGCCCAGTCCCAGTGCGCTTGGTTGCTCCAATAAGTAGCATTTGGGAAAGCCAGTTGCAGCTTATCGTCGGGCGTGCGCAGCACCGAGCCACCGCAATGGTCGAAGTGCAGATGGGTTAGAAATACGTCGGTAATATCGGCGGAGGTGAAGCCTTTCCGGCGCAACGACTGCTCCAGTGTATCGTCGCCGTGCAGGTAAAAGTGGCCGCGGAACTTCTGGTCCTGCTTGTCGCCGATGCCGTTGTCCACGAGTACCAGCCGGTTGCCATCTTCTACCAGTAGGCAGCGCATAGCCCAGGTGCACATGTTGTTTTCGTCGGCGGGGTTGAGCTTTTGCCACATGCTCTTGGGCACCACACCGAACATGGCGCCTCCATCGAGCTTAAACAAACCGGTATCGAGCGTGTGAATCATCATTTTTCTAGCTGTTAGCTGATGGCTATGGGCTGCTAGCTCTCCGGTGGAAAAGCTAACAGCCCATAGCCATCAGCTAACAGCCGAAAAAACTATTCCAGCACCACTCCCATGGCCGAAAACTTATCAATGCGCTGGCTGATGCGCTCCTCGTGCGGCAGTGCCTCTAGCTCATCAAGCGTTTTAAGGATGGTTTTCTTGAGTGTTTGAATCATCTTGGCTGTGTCGGTGTGCGCGCCGCCAAGGGGCTCCTTCACAATGCCGTCCACTAGTTTGGCACCAAGCATATCGGTGGCTGTTAGCTTAAGGGCCTCCGCAGCTTGCTCTTTGTAATCCCAGGAGCGCCACAGAATGCTAGAGCACGATTCCGGTGAAATAACGGAGTACCAAGTATTTTCCAGCATCAGCACCCGGTCGCCGATGGCAATACCCAGTGCGCCGCCCGAAGCCCCTTCACCAATGATGATGCAGATTACGGGCACCTTCAGCAGAAACATTTCTTTGAGGTTGCGAGCAATGGCTTCGCCCTGCCCCCGCTCTTCAGCTTCTAAACCCGGAAAAGCACCGGGCGTATCAATTAGCGTGACAATGGGCTTGCCGAATTTCTCGGCTAGCTTCATTAGCCGGAGGGCTTTGCGGTAGCCCTCGGGATTGGGCATACCGAAATTGCGAAACTGCCGCTGCTTTGTGTTGCGGCCTTTCTGCTGCCCGATGAACATCACGGAGCGCCCATCTAGCTCGGCAAACCCACCTACCATGGCCTTATCGTCGGCTACGGTCCGGTCGCCGTGCAGCTCCACGAATTTCGCGGTCATGCCCTCGATGTAGTCGAGCGTGTATGGTCGGTCGGGGTGCCGGGAAAGCTGCACGCGCTGCCAGCGGGTCAGGTTGGCGTAGGTTTCCTTTTTAAGGGACTTTATTTTAGCTTCTAAGGCGGTTACCGCGTCCGAAACGTCTACCTGGCTATCGAGGGCCAGTTGTTGCATTTCGCGGAGCTTGCCTTCAAGGGCAGCAATGGGTTGTTCGAAGTCGAGGAGCATTGGCCGGAGAGGAATGCGTCGGTGTAATGGTGAAAGGAGGAAGGAAGCAAAGGTAAGCGAAGCACCTCACTCGCAACATGCTTGTGACTGCGTACTTCCGAAGAAAGTTTTTCTCGCTGATAACCAGCTACAAATGCGCAAAACAGCGTTTTTAGCTACTTTTTTCTTGGCGTGGATTGGGAAATGTCGTGGCTCCCCCTACCTTTGCAGCACCTTAACGAAAAGCAATTGGCGATTTGGCAAGGCGAACTGGTTCGGTAGTTCAGTTGGTTAGAATGCCGCCCTGTCACGGCGGAGGTCGCGGGTTCGAGTCCCGTCCGGACCGCAAAAGCCCCTACAGCACGCACTGTAGGGGCTTTTTCGCTTTAAAGCGCTATCATAACAATAACAAGCAAGGCTTTCGCTCCAGCAGGTTTGTTTCCCCGCACCCAGCCCGTGCAACTACATTTTTGGCAATTGGTCTTTAGAACCGTTGAACAGTAGACAGAGCAGAATATACTGCGTATTTTACTTTATACGATTTGACAGGAAACAATACGATCTGCTAGCGGTTAGTTGCTCCATGCGTTCAGAATATCCTTTTTATTCCCACGTTCGGGGCAATGGCGTAGTTGATGCGTATCACTCTCATCCCGCCTGCCAGATTGCACAGAGCATCGAGCCTAGCTTCCGGCTACCGGGCAACCCGCTCAACTGGCCGGAATGCAGTTGCTGCGCAGTTCTTGCCGGCCGTACTCCCATGCCGGCCGCTCCAGAGGTACCTTCTATTCCATCGGCTGCTCAATTAGCAGCGCCCTCATCTCAAAAGGAGTAGGTTCAGCTTTCTAAAGTGGTCTTAGAAAAGCCTGTATCTATAAGGCTGTTAATCAGCACATGGCACCACATTCACGTAAGTGGTTACCCATGCAGCCCATCGAAGTTGAGCACCCGTAGCCTAGTCCTTGAGTGGAGTAGGCACGAAGGTTTTCGTCATTTGTAGTAATAAAGCGTCGGCAGCGCTAAGGCTAGGTACATCCATATCATCTGTACCAGATCAACGCAGTCCGCCAACTCGGCAAATTTTTCAGCCGAAACCACCTGGAAGCCCATTGACCACTGCTGACAACTGCGCTGCCCTATTTGTTTATCAGCGAGTTTAATCATATTCATGTGCCGCGCATCTTGCAGAAGCTTAGCATAAAGAACCGCCAATACGCTTTCCTCGCCTTCAGCAATCTGCGTAAATTGGCCGTCACCCTAAACTAAAGCGCCAGTAATTCCCTGATGTCCATTTTCTTGGCGTGCCTGCTCAAGTAGTGTCACCAACTCTTCTTCATTCATTGGACGCACGCCCCGACTCATATAAATGATGTCATGCATGGAAACGAAGGGATAGAGGTTGGAGTGGCAAGATAGGTATTTGGTTTTCTCTATGTTAGCAAAAATGAGCGGTGTCCATTCAACAACTCTTACGCTTTGCCTTTGCTTTGGGCTTCCTTCAGAGAATACAAACCATGGTTAGGCACTTAAGAGGCAGCTTTTGTGCTTACTCCTACTAACTAATTCAAACAGAATTGCTACATATAAATACCTAGCACTTTGCGTCTTACTAAAAACTCTGGCTAAATAAGGCCTAAAACATGTTTTTTTGCTTGCAGCTACAGATTTCGCTCTTACCTTTGCAGCACCTTAACGAAAAGCAATTGGCGATTTGGCAAGGCGAACTGGTTCGGTAGTTCAGTTGGTTAGAATGCCGCCCTGTCACGGCGGAGGTCGCGGGTTCGAGTCCCGTCCGGACCGCAAAAAGCTCCTACAGCACGCGCTGTAGGGGCTTTTTCGCTTTAAAGCGCTATTCTTTATTTATCAATGCGAAGGTTGCTTTAGAAGAGTAACCTCGCCTGGTACGCAGTGCGAGGTGGCAGCATTGCTTTCTGCGGTTGACTCATGGCAATCATACTCGCAGGAGAATAGAAACAAATAGCTAGTAGGTGCCAGGAAGCAGGTTTTCGCTCGGCTTACTTGATTCAGAGCACGGAGGAAACCTTGTCATACAAATTGCTGTGGAGCGTGTCTAGCGCTTAGCCGATGGGCATCACCGGTTGGTTCTATTATATATCATTAGCAAAAGCCAGCATCACTAATACTGGCGCTGGCTTTGCTGGCTACAGTCCTGCGTGCTACAAGTTGCGAGCTGTTGACTACATCAATCAACCTAAAAATGGTTTTCGATCCACAGGTTCAACAATATTGCATAATAGATAAATACAATCTACTAATTATCACAAAGTACTCAAAATCAGAGAGAAGCAAGTTTCATATCAAGATTAACCGAGACGACTGCTGTGTGTAATTGAACATAAAATATTTTATATAAATTTTCCATAAAATTAAATTCATCATTTTGATTATAAAAATAATACAGATTATATTGGCTATATCATCAACCAAAGCGCCTCCGCTATATGAAAAAAATGATTACTCTTTTACTCGGCACTTTCCTGCTGGCAGGAGCTACTTCAACTACTGTGGAGGCTAATGCATTGGCAACTGTCCCAACCGAAACGGCTGGATTACCAGAAACTACTACGGCCCTGCCAATTGCATTCAAAACAGCTCGCAAGCCCATCCTGCACCGCCCCAATTACAGCTATTACAAAGGCGACAAAAAGCGTAAAGGATTCTTCAAGTTTCTCTCTTTTGGGAAATAAATATATTCAACCATAAAAAAGGCCTGGCATAACTGCCAGGCCTTTTTTATGATTTTTCCTATTCATATTCACTCGCTGGAGCGACTTACCACAGCGGCCGTACGAGCAGCTAAAGCTTCAATATCGGGGCGCCGGGCCAATACGGCCAGCCACTCGCTCGGGATGGCTGCCTCACCGTAGTAGATGCCGGCCAGTCCCCCCGTCACAGCACCCGTGGTATCGGTATCATCGCCGAGGTTGACAGCTGCCAACACGGTATCAGCGTAGGTGGTATAGCGAAGCAAGCACCATAGAGAGGCTTCCAGCGTATGCAGGACATAGCCGCCGCTGTCGATGCCGGTTTGGCTGATATTAGGTAGGCGGCCGCTCAGAACCCGTTCGAATTGATTGGCTTCGGCCGCTGGGATATTAAGTTCGTGAAGTTGGACTGGTGCGTGCTGGCATACTTGACTATAAGCTGCCGCCGGCGATAAACCTGCCAACAGGTGCCGCACCATTTCCAGATACAGAAAGCAGGCCACCGCTGAACGGATGTGCCCATGT
Source organism: Hymenobacter norwichensis DSM 15439 (assembly GCF_000420705.1). Taxonomy (GTDB): domain Bacteria; phylum Bacteroidota; class Bacteroidia; order Cytophagales; family Hymenobacteraceae; genus Hymenobacter; species Hymenobacter norwichensis. Next base: position 542,798 of record NZ_ATVL01000009.1, on the reverse strand, counting down.
GTAATAGCCGAAACTTCCCGGATTAATTGGAAACGCGCCTGTAACGGCGCGTCGGCTTGATAGAATGCCAATGGCAAAATCCGCATGAGGGCGCCGTTGCCGTTGCTATACTCGTCGGTGCCACCGGCCAGAATCAGGTTAGGGTCTACATGCAGGCGGTTGAGGGCTTCGCGGGTGGTAATGCCAATATCAAATACAGAACCACGAGGCGTCCACAGTTTCTCGTAGAACCACCGGCGACTGTATTCGGCGGCTTTCCCTACAGTAAACTCATCAGCTATGGCTTCAGCGAGGCAAAACGTGAGCGAGGCATCATCGGACCAGGTGCCAGCTGGCTGGTTGTGGGTGCCGTAGGCGCGCATGTGCACTACAGGATCAGTTTTGCGGGCGGCGCGGCTCTGAAACTCTACAGGCACGCCCAGCGCGTCGCCGACGGCTAGCCCGAGCAAGCCGGCCCGGAGCTGGGATCCAAGAGAAGACATATGTTATTTATGTGAGTGCGAAAGTATACAGAAAGATTAGGTGATAGTCTAATCTGGTATAGATCGGTGGTAATGGGTGCTAATACAAAGTTGCAAGCGGGTGCGATGCATAGCTAGAAAGCAAGTAAAGAAATAGCACTTGCGCACCGGCCGCGGGCATGATGAGTCATTATCCTCCTCTTACAAACCCACATCTAGATTTAAACTACCACTTAAAGTTTTATTTTAACATATTTATATTTAATATAACATATATTTTATTTAAGCATCAGTCCATCATGACAAGCCAACCCCACACTTTTAGAGTGTCATTACAGCAGGCCAAAGTCATTCTATGCACTTCTGCTGGCCTTAATATTTTCTTCTTATTCACCACTTGGATACTCACTCAATATGATAGGTATTACCCAGATGGCTACTTAACTGAATCTACTGCTCTACCTTCGAAAATCACCTATTTGCTACTACTGCAGTGTAGCCTGAGCTTTGAAAATAACATAGCCACCTGGTATTCATCTATGCTATTGTTGGTGGTAGCCTTTGTTGCTATAATATGCTTTGCGGTAGATTATAACCACTTAGATGATTGGTGGGGGAAAATTTTGAGCTACGGTTGGATAGGAATAGGATTGATATTCACTCTGCTTTCCTTTGACGAAATTGGTTCATTTCATGAAACAATAGGCAATTCAATAGATTTTGCAGGAAATAACAATGGATGGCTCTTCTTTTATATCATAGTAGCTTCTGTAGGCACGTATATAATATTATTCGGTATCATTAAATTAAAAAATAATTTACCTTCTCTAATCTGCATTATATTGGGAACCCTGCTCTTTCTAAGCAATCCTATACAAGAGGCGTTCGAAATAAACACCTTTAAATCTTCTGCTAATCCAGCTCATTGGAAAAGGAACCCTTTGCTTCTCTTATTAGAAGAAGGATCAGAGCTTTTTGCAACTTGGTTTTTCCTGCTAGCTGTATTATTATATTTATTGAAAATACCTATAAATAAAGCTATTAATAACAGGCTGAAGACTACGAAGCTTAGCATAGCATATGAAAATTTCTATCAAACACTTTTATATATTATATTACCTCTAATAATTTTACTTTTCGTAATAGTTGAAAGCGCGGTAAAAAACACGGCTGAAGGAAGTGGTAATCCTAAAAATTGGCTTCCTAGTATGATTTTTTTCACCACCTTTTGTATATCAACATATGGTTATTTTAGAGATAAAGTATCGATAAATCATTACGCATTATTTAGTATAATTAGCATTTTTCTATCTGCATTATACGGCTCTAACAGCTATAGTTTATCTTTTTTATGGAAAAATAATGAATTATGTTATATAACTAAATTTTTCCTCATTCTACTTTTATCTACTGCAACTATATATATATCACCTGGAAGACACAGAACGATTAATAAATTATTTTCACTGTTCTGGCTTTTGTTCATTGCCAGTTCGTTTTTAATAAACAGAAGTATGTCGCCTGGGTTTGCCCTTCTGGCAGCCCTCTTTCTTTTTGCATCTCTGGTCTTTCTAAAGCCAGCTCAGCATCTCACCTCCGTAGGAACCATTAGTAAGATGCCATAAATTTTGAATGGCTATAGCGAGGTTGTCGCTCAATAGTAATGCATTAGCTTACTTGGTTTGCTAAGCAACTACAATAGCGGCAGTAGCTCCAGCAGACTATCAATGCGGTGCGCGGGATGTAGCGGCAGGCAGTCCGCTTCCTGCCCGAAGCCGTAGCTGGCCCAGCAGGCGGCCATACCGCAGTTACGGGCGAAAAGCAGGTCGGTGGCGGTGTCGCCTACCATGAGCGTGGCGGCAAGGCTGACGCTGGGGAAGCGGGGCTGCACCACCTGGGTGAACAGCGCCGAATTGGGCTTGAGGGGCAGCACCCGGTCGGGACTGTCGCCGAGCACTAAGGCTACCTGGTCGCGCAGCCCCAGCCGATGCAGGGATTTTTCTAGAATATCGAGGCCTTTGTTGCTGATAACCACTACCGGCTGGCCGTGCGCGGCGGCGGTAGCCAGCACCTGCTCGGCGCCCGGATACAGGGTAGCCAGGGCCTCTGCCTCGGTGTTATAAATCATGCGGTAGGTTTCCACCCACACGGCGGGCAACGGCAGCGTGCCCGCTGGGTGTAGCCACAGCAGCATATCGGGCAGCACCAGTCCCCGCCCTACCGCCTCGTCCATCAGGGCTTCGGCGGGCGTTGGGTATCCCAATAGCTGGAAGGTCCGGCGCATGGAGTGCTTAATGGCTTCGCGCGTATCGCACAGGGTACCATCATAATCGAGCAGCAGCAGAGAGTAGGGCAAATGGTGAAATCGTGAGGTTGTGAAATGGTGAGTCCGACGTTCTGATTATGCAATATGCGCAAGTAGATCCTGTAGAGCGTTAAACTCACCATTTCACAACTTCACAATCTCACCTATTCTACCACCGCCTGCTTACTGGCGGAGCGGCCGAAGCGGGTGGGGAAGTACATCAGCTCGGCTTTGGCGGGGTTGACGGTGTAGCGGCCCCGGTAGCGCGGCTGGAGCGCCACCCGGAACGTGTGGCGACCGATGGGCAGCACATCTATAAAAATACCTACCTGCTGGCGCAGGTATTCGCGGTGCACCTCGAAGTAATTGCCCGGCGCTTTGTCGGCGTAGGAGCAGCCGGCCGGAATGGGTACTTCCAGCAGCACGTAGCGCGCCTCGGCCTTTACATCTATGGTTACAATCAGCTCAGTAGGCTGACCGGCACGCAGTTGCACCCGGCTTCCCTCCTGCCCGGCCAGCCTCGTGCTGACAACAAACGGGGCCGCTTTGGCCTCAGGGGCGGCATTCCAATACGACTGATACGCCGTGGCGTACACCAGCAGGCCGCCCTCTTTGCGCAAGGTGAGTGCCACCGCCGACGCCGGAATCTTCACTTCAAACGGAAATTTCTCAACGCTCTGGGTAAGCGCACCGCTGAGCTGGGCTCGCGCCACCAGGCCGTTGCCGCCGGGCACCAGCAAGTCGGGAGTTATGGTTTCCAGGATGTTGCTGGCTTCGTAGGTGCTGCTCCAGTGGCTGTAGGTGCGGCGCTGTTGGAGCAAATAGGTCCGGATGCGGGTCAGCTCCGCTTCCTGGCCGCCTTTGGCCCGCAACAGCCGGTAGGCCAGCAGCGTGTTGGCAATCTGGTCGGGCAGCAGGTAGCGGTAGTACGAGCCCGGCCGCAGGGTATCGGCGTAGAACGCGCCGCCCAGCTCGGTGCGCAGGCGGTAGCGGCGCAGGGTATCGAGTTGGAAGGGCAAGCCGAGTTGCTGGCGCAGGTTGGCGAGGGCCAGGTACCGGTCGAGGGGCTGGCGGCCTTTCTGTTCGCGCTCCAGGCGCAGCACGTAGCTGCGGAAATCAGGTTGGGCTCCGAGGCGGTGCAGGGTGTGTAGCAGCCGGATTCGGTCGTCGTCAGAGCGGAAATACAGCTGGTCGATGCGCTGGCCGACGGGCGTGGTGGACAGCGCATTGCGCACGGCGGCTTCAGCAAAGGCATAATCCAGCTGCTTAAGCAGGTAGCTGCGAATGGCGTCCCGGTCAAACTTCACGCTGTAGCCTTGCTGCTCGGCTTGCAGCAGCGCCTCTAGCACGTGCAGCGTTGCCCAGGCACTTACCGGCGCATTAACCCACGTTCCCCACAACAGCTGCTTGGCTGGCCGCCCGCGCAACAAGTGCCGGATCAGGCGGTTCACGTCTTTCTCGCCGGTGAACTCCTGCTTGAGCGTTTCCCGAATGCGCTGTTCCAGCAGCAAGGTTTTTAGTTTGGACGCGGCTTGCTCATTGCAGAGGTAGGCGTAGCGCTGTACGTGCCGGATTTCTTCGAGCAGCGTGGGCAGTGGGTCACTTTCCAGCCGCACGGTCACCTCGCCCAGCTCAGGGCGCACGGGCAGCGTGAGGGTAGTATCGGCGGCCGTAAGCACCACGAAGGTGCCCACCCGCTCCCGCGTGCCGGCCGGAAGCACCGGAATGTGGCGCAGCTCGCCATCCTGGTAGCCGTTGGGTTGCGCCAGCGCGAAGCTCACGGCCACCGAATCAACCCCAACCGGAGCCGTAAACGTGAGGGTATCGAGCACGGCGGTGGCTACGGCGTGGCGCTGGCTGCGGGCTGGACCATCGCCGATGCGGAAGGTGGTTGTGACCTGGGCGGTATCGGGCAGGTAATTCAGGGTTTTGCCAATGAGCTGCGCCCGGTCGCCCTGAATCAGAAAGCGCGGCGCAGCCAGCTCGCCCATTACGGCCTTGAAGGAGCGCATGAAAGCGGTGAACGAGCCGGTGCGGGCGTGGTCGTCGGAGGCCAGCACGAAGGTGTTCCAGCCGGTGATGTCGTCGGGCACGATGACGTTGGTACTAGCTTGGCCCTGCTGGTCGGTGACGAGCGTAGGGCGCCACCAGCCCGAGTCGGAGAAGCGGCGGCGCAACGCTAGGCGTGGGTCGCGGCCAGTTAGCGGGAGGCCGTCGGGGCCGGTGGCGTTGCCGGCGTTGAGGCCCTTGGCCGTTTGGCCGCCGATGCCGGATTTGGTGCTGATAATAATGACTCCGCTAACGGCTCGTGAGCCGTAGAGAGCTGCTGCATCCGCATTCTTCAGCACTTTGATACTGCTGATGTCGTCGGGGTCGAGGTCGGACTGCTGACCGTTGAAGGGCAGGCCATCCACGATGATCAGCGGCTGACTATTACCACTAACGGCAGCGGCACCCCGGATTCTAACTGCCATCGAGCCACTGGACTGCCCGCTAATGGCAACGCCTGCCGCCCGGCCCTGGAGGGCATTACTGGTAATAGTGGCAACGGACCCCGTGATGCTACTGCGGCTTTGAGTTCCATATCCAACCACCACAACTTCATCTAGATGCTTGGCGTCGGTGGCCATACCTACCAGAATAGCGCGGCCATCCAGCTTATACTCTTGTGAGGTATAGCCAATAAAGGAAAATATCAGCACGCCTTTAGGCGGTACGCTCAGCTCGAAGCTACCATCAGCCTGCGTGGAAACCCCGATAGTGGTGCCTTCCAGCAGCACCGTCACGCCGGGTAGGCCTTGGCCACTTTCTTTGTCTTCCACCCGACCGCGCTGCACCCGCCAGCCGGCCTGAGGCACCACGGGTACAGTAACCTTGATTTCGCGGCGCTCCTCCCGCATTTCTTGCTCGGTAGGCGGCACGGGCTTGGGCAGCCGCTCACGCACCAAGCGCTGGAAACGACGGCGCAACGCCTCGGTTGCTGGGCCTTTCGGTAGCAAATCAGCGCGTTCCAGCTGCACGTAGGTGGCCCCATTGGACTGGATGCGGATATCGGCGGCGGGAGCTAGTACGGTGCTGTCGGCGAGCAGTAGGGCCACCCGGTAGCGGCCCGCGGGCAGGGCATGGATGGTTTGGGGTAGGTAGCGTTCCAGCCGCACGAACTTGGAGTTGCCGGGCTGCGAAACCAGCGTATACAGCACTGGGGGCATAGTTTCGCGCTCTTCCGCCTTACGAGTGGGCTCCCGCAGTACCAGCCGGCCTTGCCCTACGGGCGTGCTGTAGGGGTTGTTGAGTGCCGGCTCGGGGGTGTAGCCGCGGTAGAAATTGGTGGCGGGGCGCGGCGTCATGTCGGCCTCGGTGTAGGCGAAATCGGCAAAGGGCAGCACCGTGAAATCGGTAGCCTGGCTGAGTGCCGGAAACTCGTTACCTTGCACACAGCGCATCTTCAGCAGCTTGGGCTCGAAGGTGTAACGGTAGTTGGGTTCCAGCAGAAACTTGCGGCGCATGCCGTCGGTGCGGCGCAACAGCACCGAGTCGGGGCGGAAGGGGCCGCCGAGGTGGTAGGTGGCGCGGTCGTAGCGGTTGTAGCTGGAGTAGCTGTAGCTGGTGGTATTGTAGCGGCGCGACGTGACCGGGCGGCCTGCCCCAAGGGGTTGCAGGCGGTTGCCCTGGCGCAAGAGGACCCGCTCATCCAACTGATTCTTATCAACTAGCACCAGAAAACGTTGCAGCTCCTGCAATTCCTGGGTTCCAAGCGGACTACGCTTCTCCACGGTCAGCTCGTGGCAGGGTTGGTTGGGGTCGATGCCGAGCGTGAGCTTGCAGAGGTGGCGCAGGTACACGTCGCGCAGGGTGATGAGCCGATTGGGGGTACGGATGGCTACGGTGTGCCGGCCACTATCGGCCACTAAGGCAAAGGGTTCTTCCTGATTCACAGTGGCTACAAATACCGGCAGGCCATCCACGTACACGGCCACCGTCGGCTGCACCCGCCCGGAATCCACCACGAAAGGCGAGAGTTGGGTGATACCGCCGGGCGCTACCTGGTACTCGTAGAAAGCGCCGAAATCCGGGTACAGAAACTGATAGAACCGCAACGAATCCAGGCCCAGTTGGCGGCGCCACGTGCCCCAGGCCAGCGGCTTCTGCGCGGCGGCCTCCGCTTGGTTCTCGAACCCCGCCCCCAACTGAAACCGCCGCAGCGACATCCGCCCGGCTATGGCCGGCTCGAAATCCGGCATCGTGGGCGCCTCCGCCACCTCGAACTTACTGGTGTGGGCGTAGGCGGTGAGGTCGGCGTTGGGTACGGGCTGCCCGCCGCCGTCCGTCACGGTGTACTTCAACTTGATGCGCTGCCCCGGATACACCACGTCGGGTTGGTCGGCTTGCACCAGCAGGCGGTGCTGGGGCAGCGGTACGTTGTACTCAGCGGTTTGCAGGCGCCCGGCCCAGAAATAATGCACCGAAGCATACCACGGCTCGGGACCGGGAGCCGGCAAGGCCAAGGCCAGGTCGGGGCCGTAGCCGCGGCGCACCAGCTCGTTGCCGCGGTAGAGGTAGTACCAGAAGTTTAGGCGGCGCGGATTGTCTACAGCCAGCGCAATGGAATCGTGGCTGCGGTCGGAGCGCAATTGCAAGTCGGCATCGGTGGTGTTAATTACCAGCGCTGCCTGGTGGCCGTCGGCATCGGTGAGGCGGTACATGGTGGCGCGAGGGTCAACGGACAGCACCAGCGGCAGCTGCACCAGGCTGCTCCGGCTCGTATGCACGCCGTTGAAGTTGATATATTCCACCGTGAGGGTGGCCGGCCGGGCACTTTCCTTGCCGCGCACCCGGTAGCGGGCCACCACCGAGTCGTGCTGGAGCGCCAAGGTGATTTCGCCGGGGTCGAGCACGTAGTTTACCGAGGCGGACTGCTGGCGCCGCTCATTGTCGCCGTTCAGGAAGGTGGCCTGCACAGCGTACGTGAGGTTGGCGGGCGGCAGAGCGGTTTCGGGCAGATTGAGGCGGGTTTCGCCGGTGGCGTCGAGGGGTTGGGCGCGGGTCCAGAGGGTATCGGGCACGAACACCTGCCGGCCGGGGAAGTTACCCACGGCCTGGGGTGTCACGCTCAGGCGCACCCGCGCATCCAATAAATTCAGTTCGTTGGCATCCTGCCCGCGCAGAAACAACGCCTGGGTGGTGCCGCGCCGGTGCGGGGTTTCACCGGCTCGTAGCGTGTAGCGGGTGTTATTCAGCTCGTAGTCTTCCAGCCGAAAGGCGGTTCGGGCTAGTGTTTCGCCGTTGTCGCCGGGCTCAGCAAGCCGCACCTGCACGGTTTGGTCGGACCCCAAACCCAACGTGTCGAGCAGCGGCAATTCGTATTGGTAGGTGCCGGGCCGCAAGGGCTTTAGCGTAGCTATCAGGCGGGGTTTGTAGGAGGTGCTGCCCGCTAGCCACAGTTCTAGCGGCTTGCGGTACGGACGGCCGTCGCGCTGGCGCAGAATGCGGGCCTTCAGGCGCATGGTGTCACCGGTGGGGCGGTAGCGGGGCTTGCTGAGGGCGAAGTAGCTTACCCAGCCAGTTTGGCGCTTCTGCTGGCGGCGGTCCTGCCGTTGTTCCCGCACATCTTCATTGAACACCGAACGCAACAGCCCTACCAGCCCGGTAGTGGCGTAGGACGGATGCAACAGACTATATACCAAGTTACGAGCCGGCCGCGTAAGGTAGCCTAGCGGGAAGCCGTACACCACCCGCCCGTACACCCGCCGCCACGACCAAGACTGCCGCCGCGCCGCCGACTGCGCATACGGAAACGTCTGCTCCAAGGCATGAAACGTGGTGCGCCCGCCTTGCTCCACGGCCAGCAGCCCGGCCCGAGCAGCTTTGCCGGGCAGCCGATAGGTGCGGGTGGCGGCATCGTAGGGCACAGCCTGGCCCTGGGGCAGCGTCACGCGGGCGTTTTCCAGCAGGTTACCCAACGAGTCACGCACCAATACGGTCAAATCCACCTGGTTATCGAGGACGGTGAGTTGCCGATCAGTGACGGAGCGCAGCCAGTACACCAGCTTCGGGCCTTCGGTGTGAGCTACTAGGTAGTACCCCGCCAGCAGGGGCCGCCGGTATGCCAGCCGTACGCTGTCGGTCGGGAATGAATCAACGGGTTGGGTGAAAAACTCGGGCCGGGCGGCGCTCAGGCTGCTTTCGTAGAGCTGCCGGGTTTGGGCGTCGGTAAGGCGGAATACTTTGGTGAAGTAGCTGCGCTGGCGGGCCTTGGGCAGTTTCTGCTGAGCCAGTAGCGTGCACGGCAACAATAAGAACAGGGCAAGTAGGTATCGGAACATAGGCGGGACGGCTAGAGCGTTTCTCTACCGATGCGCCGCTTCCCCCAATTCCACACAATTGAGACAGTTTATTTTTTGAAAATACTGAAATAGCTTTCAACTAAGATGGTCGTCATGCAGAGGTGGAGCCGAAGCATCTCGCTCATGGTCGTTTGAATGCATTGGCAACGTCAGCACGCGAGATGCTTCGGCTCCGCCTCTGCATGACGTTCTTTTTATATCACTGTATGTCAAACAGTTCTCTTGAAAAACTCCGCTTTAACCGACTGTCATCCTCATCTGGTGTCCGCTTCCTAACTCCCTTCTCAGCCGCTAATATTTGCAAACGCACAACAAAAATATTTTACTGATTCTGGGTGAAAGGCAATTTTTGGCCCCACTCTTGAGTTTATACCAGCACACCAAACTTGTTTTCGGTATGATCAGGACCCTGCTGTTGTTGTTTGCCTTGTTACTCGTGAGCGGCGTGGAGCCGACTGAAGCGGCCCGCCCCACGGCCTACGCCCGCGCCAAAATGAAAGGTCGGATGTTTACGCACCGCCCCAGCTACAAAATCTATAAAGGCCACCGCAACCGGGGCAAACGGAGCTTGTTCGGGGCCCGCAAAAGAAGCCACTCGAAAGTAAAACGCACGCCTACCCGCGCCAGCCGCATCTAAGCAGCTACTGCGCTTCCAACCTTTGGCCCGACTTTGTTTCCGGCTACGAAAAGCCTTTCTCTACGCCGTAGGGTAAGGCTTTTCGCTTTTTGACGCCGCGTACCACGCCTGCCGCACCTGCACCAGCAGCTGTTCGGCGGCTTCGGGGTCGGGGGCCTGAGGCAGTGCGGAAGTGATGAAGGCCGCTTCCACCCGTTCCACCAGCGCCTCAGCCTCGGTTACCAGTTGCTCGTACTCGAAGGCACCGCGGCGGATTTTCAGCAAGAAGTCCCGGTCGGGGCGGCGGACGTGAATTTGCCCCTCGGTGGCAATTTCCTCGGCCATGCGCAGCAGCCGAAACACGTGCAACATGTTCTTGGCGTCGTAGTTTTTGCCGTGCTGCACGGTGTTCTGGTACCGCTCGGGGTTGCGCTTCTGCTCCCACTCCTTGTACTCGCGAAACACCCGGCAGTAGGTGCTGTAGCCGTTGCGGTTGAAGCTGAGGTAGGCAACAGGCGTTTCCCCCTTCGGCACCGCCGACAGCAGCACATCCTGCGAGGTTTCCGGGTCGCGCACCAGGCCCCGGTAGTTGTGGCGCTGCTCGGGCGTATCGTCCACGAACACGGCGTATAAGTCGTTGAGGTGATTTACGTTGGCTAGGCCGCACTGGCTGGCCTGGTAGCCGCGCCGTTCCAGCCAAGTGGCTACCGGCTGCGCACCCGCACCCACCGTCACGTAGCAAAAGTCCAGCACCGATTTGCGGGCGGGCGGCTCGGGGTAGTTGATTTTCTTGTTCAAGCCTTTGGCCTTCCGAATCTGGGCTACGGCGTACTCGGCGAAGCTTTGGCGGCACAGCTTGGAAAGGAAATCCGCGGCCCGAAACACCTCGAACAGCGGGTGGCGGTACACCACGCAGTCGGGGGGCGTGCCGAGCAGTTCCAGCACCGTGGGATTGTTCTTGAGCAGCAGCTCCACGAAGCGGCGCAACTCATAGAACACCTCATCGTTGGTGTCGTTGGCTACCTGGGGCACATAATTAAGGCCGTAGAACTCGGTTTCGGGCAGAATGAACACGCCTTTCAAGTCGGTATCGGAGTGGGGCAGGTTGGTGCCGTAGGCACGGCTGCCACTGATGGCCTCGAAGAGAATCAGGTTGCGCCGGCGCAGGTCAGCTATCTGAATCACGGATTTTGCAGATTTATCGGATTGCACGGATTTTGTAAAGGATGGCAGTAGCCTGATTGGATAGAATTGTTCAGCTAGTTCTACTTACAGTATCGGGCTTTATTCCTGGGAGAAGATATCCTCAGGCAACCTACAATAGCCACGCTCGAAACAGCGCATCCAACTCCGGTGTAGGATCGGTGGGGCGGGTGATGGGCAGCGTGGCGCGGGCAGGTAGAGCGGCTGCGTACTCTGCTTGCAGATACTCGACCAGCGCGGTTGGGTGCGGCACGGTGGTTTTCTCATCGGCAGTAGCTTTGCGGGTAAGCAGCTCGTCTACAATGCCATTCAGCTCAGGCGGCAGTGATTCACGCAGCCTAGCAAACTCCATTGGGGGTACTTCGGTGGGGCGCTGCTGAATCCAGCGGGCGGCCAACGTGGAGCGCAGGGCGTAGAACAGCCGTTTCAGGCGCACCTCCGCACCCGTCAGGTCGTCCGTTACGCCGCGCCGCATCAGGCCGGTGTAATGGTGCAAGCCGGCACGCGGGTTCCAGCACGCTGGCAGCACGGGTTCCAGCGCCGCCCGAAACCCGGCCGCTTCCGCGTACACTACCGGCGACTGAAGCCACTCAAACAGCGCCGCGTTGGAACCGCGCAGCAGCTTTAGGGCTTTGCGCAACTCCCAACCAGCCAGGTCCAACTCCGCATCTACGGGGAAGTTGAGGGTGTCGGGGCCGTCGTCCAGGGTTAGGTACCAGTCGGCCGGGTGGCTATAGATGAAGCGCACATCGTAGTCGGAATCCGGCGAGGGGAAGCCCCAGGCCCGGCTGCCCGACTCACAGGCGTACAGAATGCGGATGTGGTGGGTGGTTTCGAGCTGGGTGAGGGCAGCTTGGATACGACGTTGCATGTCAACAATACAGCAGATAGGATGCGGGGAACGGAATGCTCAGGCAAATTTGCATATTCCTGCTCAACAACACTTTTGCGGATGTCAACCACCCACCCGTCGGCGCTTCCCACTTGGGCTCAGCGTGACTACCAGCAACTTGCCACTGCGCTGGCCGCCCTTGCACCCACCGAGGTGGCGGCGGTTTATGCCCTGTCCTTCTGGAAAGACAACCTAGACGACGACCCACGCAAGCCTCTGTTGACTGTCGGTTATAACACCGCTGCGCAATGGCACAGCAGCTTTTCAAAGGCAGAAACTGAACAAGCCGTATCGTATCCGTTGTCGGCCGATGCAGCGGAAGCCAAGTGGAATTTTGCTTTCTGGTTGCAGAACGAACTGCTTAGTAGTGGTGGGGAAGACGGCGAGTTCACGCAGTGGGCAACAACTCTGCCGGGTTATTACACCGACGACCAGTACGAAGACGCGGAGGAAGACGAACCTGCGCTAGACCACTTGCTGGCGCAAGCAGAAAGCATTCAGGAAGCCTTCATGGCCGTAGTGATTGACCTAGCGCGTCGCCTTCACGCAGATGGCACCATCCAAACCGTATTTGGCCGAGCCATTCCAATCATTGTTCATGAGCTTGAATACAGCACCCAGAACGTTCAGTGGACTACGCAGGCAAATCCACCCGGTTTACCGGCCGAGTTTATTGCGTGGGTAGACAGCTTATCAAGCCAGTGACACGCACTCATCTTCCGCCTACGGTTGCACTCTATTCCGTATCAGCGCCGTTCTTGTTGAGCTAGAAGTAGCCGCGCCGCTGCCTGGGAAAGTACATTTGATTGGTAGTAGCTCCTGCGTGGTGCTCTATAAGGTTTTGGCCACTATCCTATTGCCAGTGCTAGTGCGCAGCATACCGAATTATGCGGTTGTTTTGCGCCGTATTTCTACCTTCAACGCTCCCGGCCTCCTTCTCGCCAACCTCACCTTGCTATGAAACACCTGCTCTTTTCCTTGCTGGCGGCCGCCCTCTTAACTACGCCCCTGCTGGCTCAGCAAGCCGCTCCCAAGCCTGAAACCGACTGGGCTAAGCTTGCCCGTTATGCCAGTGCCAACCAGCAGCTAGCAGCCCCAGTGGCTGGCAAGTCCCGCGTGGTACTGCTCGGCAATTCCATCACCGATGCCTGGCCCAAAACCGACTCCGCGTTTTTTGCCGACAAGTCCTACGAATACATCGGGCGGGGCATCAGCGGGCAGACTTCGCCGCAAATGCTGGTGCGCTTTCGCCAAGATGTGCTAGAGCTGCGGCCCGCGGTGGTGGTTATTCTGGCCGGTGCCAACGACATTGCCGAAAACACCGGCCCCTACAACCAGCACGCCACCCTCAACAACATCATATCCATGGCCGAGTTGGCCCGAACCAACGGGGTGCGGGTGGTGCTGTGCTCAGTGCTGCCTGCCGCCGACTTCTGGTGGCGCAAGGGCCTGAATCCGGCGCCTAAAATTGTGGCTCTAAACGAGCAAATCAAAGCCTACGCCCGCCAGCAGCGCTTGGTGTATCTCGACTACCACAAGGCTATGGCCGACGAACGGCAGGGCCTACCCGTTGCCTACGCCGCCGACGGGGTGCACCCCACCCTAGCCGGCTACCAAGTAATGGAGCCGCTGCTGCAAAAGGCCACCGCTGAGGCCCTCAAGCAAAAACTGAAGTAACCGTATATCCGGCGCCCTTTCTTTTCGCTACCACTTCGCCCCGTCATGAACTACCATAATATCCTGGCTGCCTTACTCTTGAGCGGTTTTACCAGTAGCGCTGCCCTCAGCCAATCAGTACCAGGCACTCGTCCTGGCAGCGCGCAGCCAAGTACGGCCGCTGCTGCTGAGCCCATTAGCGCCGCCAACATCAGCAAGTATTTGCAAGCAGTTTCCTCCGATGAAATGTTGGGTCGCAAGCCGTTCACTACGGGTGAGCAGCGCAGCACGCAATACCTGGCCGACGAGTTCAAGCGGCTCGGCCTGAAAGCCGTGTTGCCCGATGGCACCGGCGCGGGATCGGCTACCACGTACTTCCAGCCGGTGCCGCTGGTGGAAATTACTGGCACCCCGAACACTACCCTGCAAATAAAGGGCAACGGTCAGAGCCTGGACCTGCAATACAAAACCGATTTCGTAGCCTTCACCCAGCGCGAGCAGCCGCTAGTAAACGTCACGAACTCGCCGCTGGTATTTGCTGGCTACGGCGTGGTGGCCCCGGAGTATGGCTGGGACGATTACGCCGGCCTCGACGTGAAAGGCAAAACCGTGGTAGTGCTCGTCAATGACCCCGGCAACGCGGGCACCGACACCACCCTGTTCAAGGGCAAAGCCATGACCTATTACGGCCGCTGGACCTACAAATACGAAGAAGCCGCCCGCCACGGCGCCGCCGGCCTGCTCATCGTACACGACACCAAGCCCGCCGCTTACCCCTGGAGCGTGGTATTGAGCGGGGCCATCAGCCCGAAACTGCGCGCCCAAACCAGCAACAAAGGCGCCGACAAGTGCGCCCTGGAAGGCTGGCTGACGTTGGAAGCGGCTAAACGACTGTTCACTATTGCTGGCTCTAGCTACGAGCAACTGTACACCGCTGCCAACACCCGCGGCTTCCGGCCCCGGCCACTGGCTGGGCTCACGCTCACGGGTAGCATCCGCAACAAGACCCGCAGCCAGACCTCGCGCAACGTGCTGGCCGTGCTGCCCGGCACCACTCGCCCCAACGAGTACATCATCTACTCAGCCCACTGGGACCATTTCGGGGTGGGCAAAGCCATTGCCGGCGACTCCATCTACAACGGCGCCGTGGACGATGGCACCGGCCTAGCCGCCCTGCTCAGCATCGCCGAAGCCTTCCAGAAAACCAAGGAGAAGCCCCAGCGCAGCATTGTGTTTCTGGCCGTAACCGGCGAAGAACAGGGTTTGCTCGGCTCGGCTTACTACGCCCAGCATCCACCCTTCCCGCTCAACAAAACCGTGGCTGACTTGAACATGGACATGCTCTGGCCCTACGGCCCGATGAAGGACCTCACCGTTATCGGTTATGGGCAGTCGGAGCTGGAGGACTACGCCCGCGCCGCCGCTAAGGAGCAGGAACGCTACCTGCTGCCCGACCAAACGCCCGAAACCGGCATGTTCTACCGCTCCGACCACTTCAGCTTTGCCCACGTGGGCGTGCCCTCACTCTACGCCAGCGGCGGCTTCGAGAGCCGTACCGGCGGCAAGGCCACCATTGCCCAGCAGCGCCAGAACTACACCACCAATATGTACCACAAGCCTGCCGACCAGTTCGACCCTAGCTGGGACCTGACCGGCATTGCCCAAGATGCCCAACTCTATTTCCGCGTAGGCCAGCGCCTAGCCAGCGAAACCACGTTCCCGAAGTGGCGCGCCGGCTCGGAGTTCAAGGGCGCACGGGACAAGAGTATGGGCGGAAAGTAGGCGCTACAAGAAGATCATATGACGGCCAAAGAAGCGCTAGAGCACTTATGTTCGAATGATACTGAAGAACAGCTAGCTACTCTGAGGGAGCTTTCTGTGCTGAAAGCAATGCCCGAGCTATATGACATAACAGTAGCAAATCTCGCTAGCCCAGATAATGGAGTAGTATTCTTTAGTCTTGATATGTTAATCAAGAAGTATCCTATTCAAGTACAACGAGATGCAAAACTGCTTACCCCAAAACTGCTTCAGCTGCTCACCACAAACAATGGGCCTGTAGTTGACAGAGCTATCTGGGCCTTAAGCGTAACGGGCGAAAACTCAATAAATGAGCTTATTGAGTGCATTACTTCTTCTACCGATGACCGTAGCAAAGAAATGTGCACATGGGCATTGGGTAGAAACGCCCACATTCACCAGCATCCAACGCTGGTAATGTACACATTGAGGAGTCTATTACTGGATATCAATCCTCATATCCAGTACGTTGCCTTAAATGCTCTAATGGATATGAGTCCCCTTCGGCCTTTCGAACGGTTAGCCGGTGATAATTACGACTTCGAACCACTTTACACCGAGCTGGAAGCAATAGCGCAAGCCTTGCTGAAAATATATAGTGGTAAGCAGGAATGGCTTGAACGGTATCTTGAGCTTTTGCGCAATCGACACAAGCCAAGCAATTAAGCCTACCACCCCAACCAACCCTCCACCCGCAATCCGCATCTTCGCTACATGAAGAAACTCGGATTACTTGTGCTGCTGCTCGTTGCTACCCGTGCGGCCCGGTGCCAAACCGCGCCGGCCCCACTCCCTGATTCCGTGCAAACCTTTCTCGACAAGAGTTTGACGCTGCTGGAAACCTACTCGCTGGAACGGGGCACCGTGAACTGGCCGCAGCTGCGCCAAGCGGTGCAGCAGAAAGCCCAGGGTGCGCAATCGGTGCGGGAGTTGCTGCCGATTTATCCGTTTGTGTTCGAGCAGCTCAAGGACGACCACGGCTGGCTGACCTACAAGGGCAAAACCTACAAGTGGCGCAACCCGGCCCGCACGCCCTACACCAATACCGCCGTAAAAGCAGCGCTGGCGAAGAAGCCCAGCGTGCTGGTAAAGATGCTGCCTGGCAATATCGGCTACGTGCAGCTGCCGGGCATCAACGCCGGGGGCAGCTTGCAGGCCATGCGCGACGCGGCGCTGGTGGTGCAGGATTCTCTGTGTGGTATCTACCCCGATAAGGCCAAAGCCTGGATTATTGATTTGCGCCTGAACGACGGCGGCGCCATGGCCCCCATGCTAGCCGGCCTCGCCCCCCTCATCGGCGACGGGCATCTGGGCGGCTTCGTAGACAAAGACGGCAAGCCCGACCAGCAGTGGTACCTGCGGCAGGGCAACTTCTACATGGACACGATGCAAGTCACAACACTGCAAAACCGCTGCCCGGTGCGCCGCACCAACAAGCCCGTGGCCGTGCTGCTCAGCGGCATGACCGCCAGCTCCGGCGAAATTGTGGCCATCAGTCTGCGGGGGCGCCCAGCTACTCGCTCGTTCGGGGAGCCTACCTACGGCGCCACCACGTCCAACGAAAGCCACCGCATCAGCGGCAACTCCTACCTCACCATTGCCGGCATGCAGGAAACCGACCGGAACCACGTCATCTACAAAACCCACCTCCCCCCCGACGTACTTGTTCCCGGTGGCGACGACTTCACGGACCTGCGCAAAGATGCCAAAGTAGCGGCGGCGCTGAAGTGGCTGAAAACCGCCCGAAAATAGACTTCGAGCCATGTGGCAACTAGGGCGGCAACTCTTCAGCAAGCAAGTAGCTGATTTCGAGCAGGAGCTAAGAAAGACCGACGTAGCCGTGGCGAAAAGCATCAGTGGTTCATCCGCTGCTACGTCCGTGCGGCTTTCGGCAGCCCAAGTCAATGCTGTAGTCGAGCAGCGCAACGCAGCCTATAAGTACTACAAAGTGTTGATACTGCTGAACGGCGTTCCGGTAACTGGTGCTCAACTGGAAAAACAGCGCCGCAGCAAATCCAGGACATCAAAGTGATGAAGTCCAAGCCTGAAATGCAGGCCTATACGGAGGTGGAATTGAATGGTATTATCCTCGTTACTACGGGTGGTTGAGGTCATGCCCTCCAACCCATTCAGCCAGTACTACAAACCCGTATATCACTATTCAACAATACATTAACATACATCAATACCTATGCTACCCGCCATAGACACCTCAACTTTCTGGGACGATTCCGATTACTATACCAACCCCGCCCCACTCACTCCGGCTATGATTAGCCAAGCTGAAAAGGACTTGGGCTACAAGCTTCCGGGTTCTTATATTCAGCTGCTGAAAAGCAAAAACGGCGGTACGCCGCGCAACACGTGCTACCCCACTGCAACGGCCACCTCTTGGGCCGACGACCATATTGCCATCAGTGGCATCTGTGGTATTGGAGGCCAGTGGGGCATTGATTCCGACGAGTTGGGCAGCCAGTTTATGCTTGACGAATGGGGTTACCCTTCTATCGGTGTTGTGATGGCACAGTGCCCCTCGGCTGGTCACGATGCCGTCATGCTCGATTATCGGCGGTGTGGGGCGCAGGGCGAGCCGCAGGTGGTGCACGTCAGCGTGGAGGAGGACGAGGAACCGAACATCACCTTTCTAGCAAACAATTTTCAGGAGTTTCTGGCTGGTCTGGTAAACGAGGAGCAGTTTGCGGCGTCCGACACCGACGATGACTTCTCTGATTTTCAAGAGTTACCTACTCCCTCAGCCGACAAAATAGCAACTGATAGCGCCTCAAATCCTAGCTAACGACTTGACCCATGTGAGTCGGGCCGGTTTTCCGAACAGTTGCAGGAACTTTACCACTAAATACGTACGCCTCTGCGCCGTTGGTGCAGAAGCGTACATCATACAACTAACAGCAAGGCTGTTATAGCCGCGGGTCTACGGCCTCGCTTTCCAGAGCTAGCACGCCAAACACGCACTGGTGTACTTCCCGCAGCGGGGCGCCGGCCACGAACCGTTCCAAGCCTTCCACGCCGAGGGTGAACTCGCGTAGGGCCAGGTTACGCTTGGACTTTACACTTCGCTCACGCAGGCGCTCTAGGTTGCCGGGCAGCAGGTAGTCGGGGCCGTAGATGATGCGCAGGTACTCGCGGCCCCGGCACTTAAGGGCGGGTTGCACTAGCGTTTTCTGGCCGCTCGGGATGAAGTCGTAGGGCTTGACTACCATGCCTTCGCCGCCAGCCGCCGTGAGGTCCAGCCACCACTGGGTGGCGGCTTCCACATCGGCAATATCTTGGAGGTGCACCACGCGGTAGGGCGTGGCGCGGAGCAGGCCTTCATCGGCTAGACAAATAGCGCGTAGGGTTTCCATGTGCCAGGCGTGGTCTTTGTCGAAGTAAGTGCGGCCCTCGGTGGCTAGCAAGTGGAATGGGGCCAAGCGCAAATCGGCGAGGCTGTCCACCGGCCAGCAGTAGCGCCGGTAGGCTTCGGCATAGTGCTGGGCGGCGGTTTGACGGGCGGTAGTGCGGGCCAGCAGTGCCTCCACCCCCCCATCGAGGCCGCGGGCGGTGGCTTGGGTAAGTACGGCGGCGGCTTCGGGCAGGGCGGCGGTGGCGGCGGCCGCTACGGCCGCGTACTGGTTCTTAATCAGTTCCTGCGCCTTAGCCGACCACGGCAGCAACTCGGCATCCAGGCAAACCCAATCGGTGCTGAACCGCTCCCAGAAGCTAGCGGTGGTGAGGGCGTCTTGCAGGCGCGTCAGGAAGGCTGCTTCCAGCGCGGCGTCGGTGAAGAAGTTGCGGCCGGTGCGGGTATATACCTTGCCCGGCCCCTCGCCTACCACCCCGAAGCGGCGGCGCGCAGCGTCCTCGTTCTTGGCCAGCACCACCACCACGCGGCTGCCCATGTGCTTTTCCTCGCACACCACTCGCTCCAGCCCCTGGCGGCGGAAGTAGTCGAAGGCCTCGGCGGGGTGCTCCAGCATATCGGGCAGCGCCGAGGTTTCGGAGGGGCTCATGGTGGGCGGCAGATACAGCAGCCACTTCGGGTTGAGGGCAAACCGGCTCATCACCTCCAGCGCCGCCACCGCGTTTTCCTCCCGAATCGTCACGGACGGTAGCAGGCGCGTTTTGATGATCTGCTTGCCCGTCACGTCGCGGATATCAAGCAGGTCATCGTGGGCTTGTTGCGCCGTTAGGTGAGTTGCGGGTTGTGCGGTATCAGTTGCCAGTTCGTGCTGCTGACGCAGATAGTCGAGCGGGCGCACCGGCTCGCAGTACAGCTCAGCGGCTGGCACCGACACCAATTCCCGCTCGGGGTAGCGCATGGCCGTGAGGTGGCCGCCGAACACGCAACCAGTGTCAATGTCGATGGTGTTGTTGAGCCATTCGGCGGCGGGCACGGGCGTGTGACCGTACACTACCATGGCCCGGCCGCGGTACTCCGAAGCCCAATTGTAGCGCACCGGCAGCCCAAACTCATCGATTTCGCCGGTGGTTTCGCCGAACAGCGCGAAGGCCCGCACAGCGCCGGAGCCGCGGCCCTGCATTTCTTCGCGCATACCGGCGTGGGCCACCACCAGCTTGCCCCCATCGAGCACGTAGTGGCTCACTAGCCCATCCAGAAACTGCCGCACCTGGCTCTTAAACGTGTCTGACTCCGAAGCCAGCTGCTGTACCGTCTCGGCGAAGCCGTGCTGCTCATTTACTTGCTTGCCGTTGAGGTAGCGTAGTAGCTTAATATCGTGGTTGCCGGGCACGCACAACGCTTGGCCGCCTTGTACCATGCTCATTACCAGTCGCAACACCTGAGGTGAGGCTGGGCCCCGGTCCACCAAATCCCCCAAGAATAACGCCCGCCGACCCACCGGAGCTGTTACGCGCACGCCCAAGTCGCGCACATCCGTTATCGGCTGTTCCTCCACCGAATAGCCCAGTTCCGTGAGCAGCTGTACCAGCTCTTGGTAGCAGCCGTGCACGTCGCCGATAATATCAAAGGGGCCGGAGTCCTGCTTGCGGTTGCTGTGGAGCGGGTCGCGCACGATGGTTTGCACCGCGTCGACTTCCTCGGTGCCGCGCAGATGAAAAATGTGGCGGAAGCCTTCCTGTTTGAGCGTTTTGAGGCTGCGGCGCAGTTGCTGCCGCTGCTGCGGTACCACGTGGCGGCCCAGGTGCTGCCGCTCGGCACGCTGGCGGTTGCGGTCCTCGGCCAGACGGTCGGGCACGTCGAGAATGATGGCGGTGGGCAATACGTGGTAGTCGCGGGCCAGTTGCACGAGGGTTTTGCGGGCCTCGGGCTGCACGTTGGTGGCATCTATCACCGTCAGCAGCCCCCGCTTAAGGCGCAAGCCCACCAGGTAATGCAGCAAGGCAAAAGCCTCTGGCGTGGCCGATTGGTCGTTCTCATCATCGGCCACCAGCGCCCGGCACTGGTCCGACGACACAATTTCGGTGGCCTGAAACAGCCGCCGCGCAAACGTGGATTTGCCCGCCCCGGAGGTACCAATGAGCAGGACGAGCGAGAGTTCGGGGAGCTTGAGCGTATCTTGGAGCATTGGAATATAAAGGAATATCAAGTGCAGATAGTCACGCTATAACAGGCTTCTTGCTGCCAAATCCAAGCAAAACTCCATGACAATTCACGAGTTACTATCGACGCTCAAAGCTAACCTGAACCAAACGGATATTACGCTGTATCCCGGCGCGAGTGAGCAGCTGATTCAGCAGTTTGAACAGGAAATGGCCCTAGTTCTCCCCGCCGATTTCAAAACGTTCTACTTTTTGCAATGGGTTTCACTCCGCTGAGAACGAATTCCAAATGATTCTGCTAGAGGAAATATTAGACCAAAAATCACAGCTAAAACCCAAACATTTTTACTTGGCGGAATACCTTATCTACTGCGACTTATGGGAGGTTGAGCTAGGTGACGTTCCGGAACACTATCGTATTCATAATATGAATGTTACACTAACCACTTCGCTGGCTGTCTTTCTCAATCGGTTTCTACAAGGTGGCGTTTTTGAAGACAATGGACTTTACAACTGGCGCGAGGAAGCTAGACAACTACGTACTTGAATTAAAACGCTATTTTTCACACGGTTTTGGCGCTATGATTCAGCAGCATTATTTACTTATCTCGCCTACTTCCGCATGAAGCTTATTTGTCCATCCTTATAGGTTTCCGATAAACGTGGCTGAAGCTTGCCCCAATACGTTCGGGTGGCACCTTTCGGGTCTTTGCGCAAGCGGAACAGCACGTCGCCGGGCTTGAACTGCTGGTAGTCGTTGCCGTCTACCAGTTGCAGGAAGGTGATTTGAGCGTCCTGAGCACTCCCCGTGCCCCGCACTTTCAGTTTCATGTATGTTTGCTGGCCTTCCACACTAAGCAGCCCACCGAGGGCTCTGCTGTCCTGTGGTTGCAGACTGAGTTTCCACATCATGGCCATACTGTAGCCAGCCAGGGCTTTCACAGGTTTTTCCTCGTATTGGTAAGTGCCCATCCAGTTTTGCACGCCAGTAGCTGCGGGCGCCGCAAATGCCAGAACAGACCAAAGGAGCGGGCGCACGAGCAACGTTATCATAAGTGGAAGCGAGAATAATGAAACACAACTTCTGAAACGCTAGCCGGCTGCATCTGGTTGGGGTGGATTAGTGTGGCTAGCTTATTATGAACTTGCATCAGAATACGTGCATCTGGCCAGATGCAGCAAAGTTGAGTTACAACGTGTAGGTTTGAAAGGCATCTGCCGACGTGGCGCATGCTCATTATTTATATCTGATAGTTGTTATGCGCATTCCTGTAGTGGCTGCCATAGTGGGCGTCCAGTGCCTGAGCCTTCCTTTAGCTGGCGTAGCCCAAACCATATCGGCGGGGGCCGATGAGCCAGTGGAGCTGCTTACCATTTCACCCGACTCCGTAACCCGCAACCTATATAGGCGCACCCGCGTCCGGTCCATAGTAAAGGTCCGGCTGAATGGGGAGGGCGACGTCCGGGATACGGTGTCATACCAGGAGATAGATACGGCGGGGCGTTTTTTGCGGCTTGATACCTATTTGCCCCCGCACGCCCACCAGCAATGGAGCTACGATGCACAGGGACATTGCGTTAGTCTTGTTCTATACCCAACCCCAAACTTGGTGTACTCCTACCTCTTCAACTATAACCCAGAATTGGGCAGCAGCACCCACCAAGGGTTGCGGCCTAATGGCAAGTTGTTCACTATCAGCGAAACTACTTTAGAGCAGCGGGCTGACACGTTGATAAAGGAAACCCGCACCCAGCGCACTCTCACCGGGGAGGCAGTAACGGGATTGAAAGCGTACCAGCGCACTACGCGCTATACTCCCCACCCGGATACGGTACTGCTATTGCACTCCCGGTATACCTATTCGGGTCAGTTGCTGAGTAGTACTGCTACGTACCGGCTAAGCCGCCAAGGCCGCCTCTACGAAACCGGGGAGTTGGACCTCGCGAAAGCAGCCCGGCTGCAAAAGATCAGCGCGTTTATAAAATTCAAAATCAAGACACTCACTTACAAACAGTTGGTATCTGCTATGCGCCATACGCAAGGGCTTGTTCCCAGACAGTGGTGGCGTTATGATATCCACAATCGAGTGGTACAACACACCAATCGGCAGCGGCTAAATCAGCAGGGGCAATTCTCTGAAACGATGACCAAGTATTCGTATAATATTATCAATCAACTGATTGGCTCTGAGCTTACCACTTTCGGTCTTCAAACTCCCACGCAAACATCTTACACCGTATTCTCTTATCTGCCCTCTGGTCTGCTTCAGGGCGAAACCTCGAATGCTCGTAGTGAGAAACCTGTTTTTTATCGCTACTTATATCAGTATTACGAGTAGGCCTACCTCGCGGACGGTATAGCAGCGGCCATTACGCTGGCTGATTACTGCTTACCTCACAAAAAAGGGAATGAAGCCAGGCTTCATTCCCTTTTTTTGTGAGTAATAACTGCTAAACGGGCGTATTAAGAACAACCCGCGTGCCGTTGCTTACTTGCTCACGAGCAGGCGCTGGTTGGTCACCTTGCCGTTGGTGATGAGCTGGCAGTTGTACACGCCGGCAGCCAGTGGAGCACCGTTCAGCGTAGCGCTGTAGAGGCGGCTGGCTTCCACTTGGCCGTCGTAAAGCGTAGCCACTAGCACACCCAATTGGTTGTAGACTTTCACCTGGGCCGTACCGGCCTGCGTGGGGCGGAACGACACGGTAGCCTGGTCGGTTACCGGGTTCGGATAGGCTTGCAGCTGGCTTTCGTTGCTAAGGCTAGCACCCGACGTAGCGTTGCTGCCGCGGCTAGCAATGCTGCTGGTACAGGTGGCATCGGCTTGGATGATAACCGTCACGGTCTGCGTAGCCACGTTGCCGGAGTTGTCAGTTACGGTGATGGTCACTGGGTTGGGGCCCACGTTGGCGCAGGTGAAGGTGCTCGGGCTAATGCGTACTGAGGCAATACCGCAGTTGTCGGTGCTGCCGTAGTCAATATCGGCAACCTGAATGGTGCGGGTGCCGTTTTGCAGCTGCGTCTGGAAGCCGGCAGCCAGAATACGCGGCGCCGTGTTATCCACCACAAATACCGTGACGGTCTGCGAGGCCGAGTTGCCGGCATTATCACGCACGGTGATAGTTACCTGGTTGGGGCCGATGTTGGCGCAGGTGAAGCGGGTTTTGTCGAGCGTCATCGAGGCAATGCCGCAGTTGTCTGTGCTGCCGTAATCCACGTCGGCGGCTTCAATGGTGCGCGTACCATCAGCTTCCAAACCCACAATAAAGCCCGCGGCCAGGATAGTAGGCGGCGTTACGTCGTTTAGGCAGGGATTAGCTACGGCGGCAATGGCCTGCTCGGCCCGTACGAAGCCGAAGCCCGTGCGCAAATCGTAGCCGGTATCGAAGCCAGTAGTGAAGGGGTCATCCATGTCGAGAGCCGTGCTGGTCAGCGCATCCTCAATGGCCTTAGGCGTGAGCGTGTTGCCCGCAGACTGCTGCATGAGGGCAGCCACGGCGGCTACGTGTGGCGCGGCGGCCGAGGTACCGAAGAAGTTGGGGAGGTTATCCGCATCGGCTGGCGTATCGGCCCCGAAGAATGTGTTGTTGCCGCCATCTGGGCCTACCACGGCAATGTTGCGGCGGATTTTGCTCGGGTCATAGCCCGTGTCTACGCCCGCCGTCGTAATAAATACCGGCGTGCCACCCAGTGCCGAGAAGCCGTTGACAACCGGACGAGTCAGGTTGGTATTGAAGGCTGGCGTGTTGAACCACGCGCTGGCGCCAGTGGCTACCGCGCCGGCCGAGTTGTTGTGGCCGTACGAGGTGGAGCTGTTGGTAGCGTACTCTGTGATTACGGAGCTTCCGAAGTCAACGTACTTTATTACAGCCGGATCAGGACCAGCCGTTTTTGTAATAGCAATTTCAATTGTTGCGCCACCAGCAGCCGTCAGGCTCAGAATTTCGGATGGGTCGCCGCCAATGTTGTTGCCCAGCCGAGACAGGTTGGTCAGCAGGGCCCCGTTGAAGTACACCAGAACGTTGAGGTTAGTCCGGGCGCCGGCGCCACCGCTAACCGAGAAGAATGGGTCAGCCCACTGCAACGCCAACCGAACATTGCCACCCGCTGGAATCGTAACGGTTTGCCGGGTATCTACTGTCCCGTCTGTTCTGAAGTTATGTGCCTCCCCGTAATTCACCCCATCCACAATAATGGATTCTCCGGAATTGCGGAAAGGTGCTTGGTACGACTTGTTGGCCTGATTACCAGCCGAGCTGAAGTACGATACATTACGAGCCACCACTTGGTCAACGGCCTGGGCAATAATGCCGTCCTGGAACATCGGCTCGTCCAGATAGATAACGTCGTCGACGATGACGTTGCAGCCGGAGTTGGCCAGCTGTACAATGCCGCTAGCGAAAGAAGCCTGACCCGCAAATGCTGTGTGAAAAGCAATTTTGGCGTCCGGCGCCACGTCGTGCACGATTTCGGCCATGGCGCGGCCTTCATCTGAACCGGTAGGCAGGTCTAGGAGCACCTGCACGTCGTTGGGCAGGTCGCCGGAGGCTACGCCCGCGGCAGGCCCGCCGGCAATGGCGCCGTAGGTGTCGGAAAGTACGCCCACTTTCGAGCCTGAGCCCGTTACGTTGTAAGTGGTTTTGGCTTTGTCAGAGCCCATGGCCTTGTCGCCTTCCGACGTTACGGCGCCCACGTTGTGCATGGGCTGGTAAGATGGCGCAACCTGGTGCAGCGTGTTAATCTGCTCCAGCTGGTCGATTTTATCGATGGGGAACTCACCCGATACCATCCGGCCAAACACTGCGCCGTTTTTCAGCCCCAGCTTTTGCAGGGTTTTGAGCAACGCGCGGCCATCGGCCTGCTCGGAGGCGGCATCAATTACCACGTACCCGTTTCTAACCTGTAACAGGTCTGCTTTCTGCAACCCACCACCAATGGTCGTACGGGATGCTGTAGTGGATTTATTGGCTAGCTCACGTAGCTCAAGGGTCGCCTTGAACTTCTGTTCTTTTGCCTTACCCTGTTGCGCGTAGCTGCTGGTGAGGGTGCCGAACAGCAAGCTGGTACAAGCGACTAGCCTGCCCAGTTGGAGTACTGTTTTTTTCATGTAGGTGTGGGAGATAGATGAAATGATTGTACGCCACAAGGTATAAGTATATTTATAAATAATGTCATTATATAAATAAAATCAAATGCGTATAAGATTGTTTATACACTTGGCACCTTCAAAGGATTCTCGGACTGAAACCTTGCGCTACTATGTTCCTGCTTGACTGTTGCCCACTACCACGCCTAGCTGATACGCCTGCCGATAAATCACTGCTCCAATAGCTTTACTATCAATGTGTTACCTAAACCACCGACACGGCAAAACCGGCTGCTTACTTTGCAGCCTGGGTTTCTGCCCAAGAAGTACCGGCTACTTACTGGACACCCGTTATCCGAAATTCCACGCGGCGGTTGAGTTGGCGGGTAATTTCCCGGTCGTTGCTGGCGCGGGGCTGGGTACCGCCTAGCCCTACCCCTCTGATGCGCTT
This sequence comes from Hymenobacter norwichensis DSM 15439, assembly GCF_000420705.1. GTDB lineage: Bacteria > Bacteroidota > Bacteroidia > Cytophagales > Hymenobacteraceae > Hymenobacter > Hymenobacter norwichensis. Next base: position 516,466 of record NZ_ATVL01000009.1, on the reverse strand, counting down.
CGGCACGATGCCCAAACCGATGAGGTAAAGCCGAATGGCCGTCACGCGCTGCTCACTCAGAATCTGATTTTTCTCGGCGGGGCCCACGTTGTCGGTGTGCCCGCGCAGCTCAATGGTAAGCTTGGGGTTTTCTTTCAGGATGGCCAGCAGTTCATCCAGGGCTGGGTAGGCCGCCGGCAGCAGCCGGGTGGTGCCCTGCTCGAATTGCACGTTATCCAGCCGCAACGTGGTGCCCACCGTGAAGGGCCGAAGCAAAATATCCTGCATGTAAGGCCCCGCCAGCGTCCGGTAGGTGCTGTCGGTGGTGAGGTAGCCCACCAGGCGCACCCGCGCAGCGTAGTCCTTGTTGGCCTGCACCGGCACGGCAAATGACCCATCGGGCGCCAGTGACGCAGCAGGACCGAAGCCGCCGCTACCACTAGCCAAGTGCAGGCGCAACTGGGCCTGCGGCAAGGGCTTCAACGTAGCGGCATCGAGCACGCGCCCACGCCACACGGCCGGCGCCGGGGGCAGCGCTGCGGCCGTAGGCATGGCCGGAACGCTTTGCCCAGCTGGCCGGGCATCGGGGTCGGGGACCTGAAACAGGTTGCAGCCCGCCAAATCGGTATAGATGCCGCTGCGCACCCGGTAGGCCTCGCGCCGCTCCAAATCCACCCGGTACAAAGAATTGGGCCCGGCCAGAAACAAGCGGCGGCGGCCGGCTTTGTCGATTTGCAGCAGCACGTCGCTGTAGCCGCCTTTCTCGGGCAGGCCATCCAGAGAAATCATTTCGGGGGCGGGCTGCCGGGTGTTCAGGTCCACCTTTATCAGGGAGCCATCGGTGCTGTATATCTGGTAGAGTGTATTGGCATCGTCGAGGCAGAAATTGCCGTGCGAACCTGCCCCCGCAAACCCGATAGTTGAGTAGTAGGACGCCTGCCGCACGGGGTCGGTGGCCCAAATTACGGTTACGGAGTTGTCGGCGGGGCTAACTTTCACCAGCTGGCTGGCGTCGGCGGTACTGAAATACAAGTCGCCCCGCTCGTCGGTGGCGGCCGAAATCCAGACGGTTTCCGGGCCCTGGGCCGGCAGTTGCCAGGGGGTGTACTCGCCCTGCCGGGTGGTGGGGTTGTAGCGGTACACGTATTCGGGGGCGTTGGTGGGGGCCTTGGTCACCGAGTACAGGCAGTTGTCGAAGCCCTTGGCCAGCGCGTACGACTGAAACGGCAGCACCTGCCGGTGAATTTTGGGCGAGGCGGACGGGTCCGTCACGGAAAACTCGTGAATCGTGCGGCAGTCGTCCTCCCAAATATCGTTGACGTAGCGCAGGGCCGCAATGCCGTACATCTTGTCGTCGCACTGCTGCCCGGCGGGGTAGCGGCCGGCTGGCTGGTTGGTAAACCCAAACGAATCCACCACCTGCTGCCCTTCGGCCAGGGCGCGGCCCTCCTGCCCGACTGTGGCCCAGTATTCCAACTGAAACTCTTGGTTGCCGCGCCATACCCGGCGCCCCAGCACATGCACACGGGTAGCGCCTATTGAGTCCGAGGCGAAAGTGTAATCGTAGCGCAGCTCCTGGTAGCTGCCGGCGTCATGCTGGTCGAGGCGCAACACCTGGGAACGGGGCAAGCGCCGGACACTGCGCCACAGTGAATCCTGCTGATTTCGGGCCAATAGATTTGGGGGTTGCTCGGGCAACAGCCGCACAATCAGTACCACCGCCGGGGCGAGTTTCGAGGTATCGCCGGCAAAGAAAGTCGTTTCGGTTTTACTGGCGTTTTGGCGCAGTTGCCACGCCTGCGGGTACGTGAGCTGGTAGCCCGCCTGCGGATTCGCGTACACTTGCGGGGTGGCTGGCACCTGCGCGTACCCCATCAGCCAGCACCCCACTAAAAACAACGTCAACAAGCCCTTCATACGTAGTGGCAACAACCAATAATTTGTCAAGTAAGTGCAAAAAATCATACGGCGCCGTGTTAGACGCAGTGAAGCAGACGCACCTGCTATGATTCCTTGTTACTTGCCTTTTATCGACTCCTACCCTACCGAATTCCTAAGCTTTTCAGTATCAAGACTTCTACTCCCTAACGTGCGCCCAGCCTACCGCTCAAACACCGCCAGCTGCGACGGCGCGCCGACCTCCTCATATTCCGGCCCTAGCGGCTCGGTACGCACCCGGTAGTTGTGGCGCTCGGCCACGCCCGCGGCCCACTCGGCAAACTGCGCCCGGGTCCACTCGAAACGGTGGTCGGTGTGGCGGAACTGGCCAGCCGACAGGGTTTCGTAGCGCTGGTTGTAGTCGGCGTTAGGTGTTGTGACGAGCACGGCTCCCGGCCGGGCCCGCGCAAATACCACCTGCTCGAAGGCGGCCAGCCGGCTTTCATCTAAGTGCTCGATAACCTCCACCACGGCTGCGGCATCATAGCCAGCCAGGCGCGGGTCGTGGTAGAGCAAGGAGCCCTGCACCAGCGTAAGCCGCTCCCGCTGGCGCGGCGGCATTTCCGCTACGTGCAGCCGCTCGTGGGCCCGCTGTAGCTCTTGGTGCGACACCTCCATGCCCAGCACATGCTCGACGTGCGGAATCTTGAGCAGGCGGCGCAGTAGTTTGCCTTCGCCACAGCCCAGGTCCAGTACCCGCTTGGCCCCCAGGCGCCGGATTTCCTCGGCTACTCGGTCCAGCCGAATATCGTGCAGCTTGTGCTTAGCGGCGGCCGGTTCGGTGGCTTCATCTGCCGTGGCCGTTGCGGGGTCAGTGGTTTCTTCGGCAGTTAGTTCTTCGTTGGCAACGTCGTCGGCGGCGGCCAGTTCGCCGGCCAGCAGGCGCTCCAGCGTGGGGTTGATGAACTCGGCGAAGCGCAGGTAGCGCCGCGTGATAAACTCCCGCTCGGGGTGCTGCGGCAGCCACTCACCACCGCGGTGCAGCAGCTTCTCAGCCTCCGACCGCCCAATCCAGTAGTGCTTGTCGCCGCGGTCGAGCACCGGAATCAGCACGTAGAGGTGGCTCAGCAGGTCGCGCAGGCGGAGGCCGGGGTGGCGCAGACGCAGCGTGTAGTAGCGGCTGTCGCCCCAGTCGGGCATGGTGGGGTCGAGCGGATGGGCCTGGGTTTCCACCGCGTAGCCCAAGGGCCCGAAAAGGCGGTGCAACTGCTCGGCACCGGCCGCGGGCATTACGGCCACGGTTACCTCCAAAGGCAGCAACGTTTCGGGTAGCTCCGGCCGGTCTTTGCAGGTGCCGTTCATGGCCGTATTGAAAGCCTTGGACAAAGCCGTACTCAGAAACGACGAAGCCGCGTAGGGCCGGTCGTTCACGTATTGTTCCAGCGCAAACCCCTCCCCGGCCGGGCCGCGGTGGTTGCGCACCAGCGCAATCGGGTCGATGTCGAGCAACAAGGCGGCGGTACAGCGCTCGGCCGTGGCTTCGGAATAGAAGATATGGGCCTGCCCGTAGGCAATATCCACGGATTGCAGCCGCGCCGGGTTTTTGTGGAGCAGGTAGCCCAGGTCGGTGGCGGGCTGGTGGGTGGTGGAAATTGTGAGAAGCATAGTAGGGATACTAAATAGAATACGGCACCACCCAAGGCAGGCCGCAGCAAGATACGGAAGCCGGCCGCATCGAGAGCCGTATAGCTTTGTGACTTTAAATAGACAGTTTATAGCAACTCACACCCAAATACGGCCGTCATGCAGAGGCGCCGCCGAAGCATCTCGCGTGCTGACGTCAGGATTACTGTTGCAACCTCAGCACGCGAGATGCTTCGCTCCGCTCTGCATGACAGACGGCCTTTGTTAGGCAACTATCCATACGGCCTGAAAATTGGCTTTCTGCGTCTAATACTCTTACACGCAAACGCCCCGGCTGAATTATCAGCCGGGGCGTTATGCAGATGCCAACGGCGGAGCTACCGGGTGCTGGTAGTATCGGTGAGGGCTAGCAGGAAGGCTTTCAGGGCCTTTTGGTCGGGGGCGGAAAGGTTGAGCGGGGTATCGGGTAGGGTTTGGTTGTCCACGGTCAGGCCCAGGCCTTTACCGCCACCTTTATTATAGAAGTCGATGACCTGCTCCAGGGTTTGGTAGGCGCCGTTGTGCATGTAGGGCGCTGTGAGGGCCACGTTGCGCACGGTCGGAATCTTGAAGGAGTGGCGCAGTTGGGGCAGTTGCACCTGCACATAGCGGCCCTGGTCGGTATCGAGGCGGCGAGCGGCGGGGGTGGCCGGCACGCCCAGCACCTCCGATTCGGCCTCGGTGAAACCGGGCGGCACCGTGCCGTTGAACAGCGGCGCGAAGTGGCAGGTCCCGCACTTACCGGCTCCCATGAACACGTTGAAACCCCGGATTTCCTCCGCATTCAATGCCTGCCGCTCGCCCCGCACGTGCTGGTCGAAGCGGGAATTGAGCCGCACCAGGCTCCGCTCGTAGGCCGCCAGGGCCGTTTGAATCTGTACCGGTGTGATGGTGGCCTTCGCTCCTACCTCGCTCTGCGGAAACGCCCGCCGAAACTGCTGCACGTACTCGGGGCGGCGGGTTAGCTCGCGGGCGGCATCTTCCAGGGAGCCGTGCATTTCGTCGCGGTTACCCACCACGTCCACCGCCTGGTTTTCGAGGGTGGTGGAGCGCAAATCGTAGAACTGGCCGGCTTGCAAAGCGGCATTGAGGATGGTGGGCGTGTTGCGGCGGACCAGGCCGCCGGGCGTGAGGGTGGCGTTTTTGGCTAGGCCGTCGGTGAAGGCTTTGTTGGGCTGGTGGCAGCTGGCGCAGGAGCGGCCGTTGCCCGCCGACAGCACCGGGTCGTGGAACAGCTGGCGGCCTAGCGCTACCCGGGCCGCGGTGCGGTAGTGGCCGGTGGTAGGCGCGTAATAATCGGGGTTGAAGGCGGCTGAATCAAAGAGCGTGGCGGCATCGGACCGCAGGGCGCGCACTTCCTGGAAGGGCTGAATGCCCAGTTCGCGCTGGCAGGCCAACAGCGCCTGGCCCAGCGGGTTGGCGTGGTCTTTAATGAAAGTCAGCCGGTCGAAGGCGTTGAAATCGGGGTGCAACTGGGCGTAGCGAGCCGCTTGCGTGAGCTGTTGCTGGGCGGTGGCGTAGGCTTGCTGCTTTGGCTTGGCAGCAGATGTAGTAGGCGCGTAATACGCCAGCACGGGTTGCAGGGCGGCCAGGGTGGCGGCCGTTTCAGGGAAGGTGGCGGCGGGGCTGAGAGGCGTGTCGAAGCCGGTGATACCCAACGACACCACCCGAAATACGTGCAGCCGCAACACGTCGAATACGTGGGCATCGGTGAGTTCCTGCACTTCCCAGCGGGTGCGGGCGTTGCTGATTTCGCGCTGCACGGCCCGCACTTCGCGCACTAATTCGGCGTGGTTGGCAGCATCATACTCGGGGTAAAGCATTTCTTCCAGCACCTGAAAGCCGCCGGGCTCGAAGTCCTTGTTTTCGGCCACTTCCACCTCCCCAATGGGGGGGCCGTTGAGCAGGCGGGCGGTGCCGGGCATGTAGTATTCGGTGAAGGGCTCCACCCGCTTATACAGTAGCCGGCAGGCCCGGAAGCTGCGCCGCAACGAATCAAGAGACGTACCGCGGGTAGCCAGCGGCAACAGTTGCTGCCGCACGTGCCGATCAAGGCGAGCCAGCTCCTGCGCTACGTGCTGCTGCACTTGCTGCGCGGGCGTGGCGGCCGGCTCCGTAGCCGTGGCCCCCGACCGGGAGCAGGCCCCCGCCAGGGCCAACAGCGCCGCCACCAGCAACGGCGCACACGAGCGAAGAACAACCAACAACTGAGAGAACATGGAAAGCGAAAAAAGTCGGGACGCCCCTATGCCAATAGCCCCCCGCCGATAATCGGCGGAGGGCAGGATGCTGGCTAGGAATCAAATAAAATAATGCTGGGCTTAGCGCTGCACGCCGCGCACGATGACCACCTGGCCGCCTTCCTTGTTCTTGTTGCGGGTTTCGCTGGAGCCGTCGGCGTTCAGGTACTTATCGTCCTGCCAGGTGTGGGGGTGCAGGTTGAGCAGGAAGGTGTTGGGCACGCCCACCAGGTCGGAAATATCCTGCATGGCGCCGTACTCCCAGGTGCTCAGGCGCTGGTCGTTGCTTTTGTTGTACTTGGCGTTGAAAGTGGCATCGGTGCGGCGGTGGTTCATTTCCAGCATTGGCTTGAGCTGCTTGTTGCTCATGCCGTACTGCCACACGCGGCCGTCGTGGCGGTTGTTGGCGTAGAACGAGTCCCCGTCTTCCTGAATGTACACGAAGTCGTTGGTCACGCACAGGTTGTCGGGGTTCACGATGCTGTTGCCGGGGTCGGTGCTGCCATCCACGGTTACTTCCAGCTTGCCACGCAGCACGTTGTCGGCCTGCATGGTGAGCTTGTACACGCGGCCCCACATGGTAAAGCCGGTTACGGGCGTCACCTTATCCGACTGGCTGACGCCAGTGGCGGTGAAGTACACCTCGCGGCCGGCGCCGTTGCCGCCTTTGCGGTAGTCCACGTCTTCCACGCGGGCAAACTGAATGGCGTTTTTGGCCACCGACTGCGCCGCAATCTGAGCGCCGGTAGAGGTTTTGGCGTTGTCCACTTCCACAAACTCCACGTCGTACTGCTGGCCAGCCACCATGTTGGTTTCAATCGGGTCGGCGTTGGTGCGCTTGAGCATGTAGAGCTTGCCGTTGTCCAGGTCGCCCACGGTGTTGCTCACGTAGGCAATCAGCTGGCCGTTGCCGCCGTCTTCGCCAATGATAATAACCGTTTTGCCAGGATAAGCGTCTTTGGGCAGCGGTACGGCGTTTTCCATCGAAGCGTGGCCTAGGGCCGGCTTCATACGGCCGCGGTCCTTCTTGTTCACAGCGCCGAGCGGGTCAATGGCGTGTACCATGCTCTCCCCGTCGGTTTCGCCGGCGGTCAGGAACATGGGGCCGAAACCGTGCTCCTCGGGCATAGCCAACGTGGCCGAGCACAAGCGGAAGTTGCCGCCGTCGCCGTCCAGAATGTACTCGCCCTTCGTGGGTTTGAAGGTTTTGTCGAGGTACACCCGCGACACCGAGAACATGATTTCGTGGTTGTTGAGCAGGATGTAGCCTTCGCCGTTCGGGTTCTTGAGGATGCCCGAACCATCAGGCTGCGCCCCGAAAATGAAGTTGGGCGACTCCGGCAGCACGTCGTCGGAGCTGATGAGGGGCAGAATTTCCAGATTATCGAAACCGGGCAGTGCCTTCACCAACGCCGGGTTCACGGAGTGAGCTTTTAGCACCACTTCGGAAGTCGGATTGGATTCGTTGTCAGAGTCGTTGCAGGCACCGAGCAGGGCCAATAGCAGCAACGCAGGCAGCTTAGGCACAATGGCGTAGCGGTTGAAATTCATAGCGGTAAAAGGAAACTGGAGATTGGTTTAATGATGCTGCAAAGGACTTGCTCCACCGTTATTACATTGTTACGGACCTGTTATTGAACTGCTACTTTCTAGATAGGACCGTAACACCCCTGTATGATTTACGTAAGGCGGCGCGACCTTGGCGCAGCAAAAAGCCCCACCCGATAACCGGATGGGGCTTGGTAGCAATGCAGTAATAATAATGCGGCCTAGCAATAAGACACGAAAGCAAGTCTAACGAACCACCAGCTTGGAGCTGGCGCCATCCTCGGCGCGGAGTACATACACACCCGGCGCGAGGCCCGCCGTTTCAAACTGCTGCGCCTTGCTCAGGGTGCGTACCGGACGACCCAGCACATCGTGCAGAGTGCCGCTTACGGCACGGCTCAACTGCACCCGGCCGCCCTGGCTTGGGTTCGGGTAGAGGTGCAGCGGTGTAGCCGGGCGGGCAGTAGCCGTGCTGAGCACGCCGCGCAACCCAATCTGGTACACGGCCACGGTGCTGCTGACTTCGTTGGCTAGCAGCAGCAGCGGCTGGCCGGTCGGGCTGTTGGCGGCCGACACGAATACCAGTCCTTCGGGGCCTTGGTCGCCGGTACCGGTAGTCAGGCTGCGGTTGTTGAGGTACTGCACCAGGCGCGGGTTGGCCGGGTCGTTCACGTTCATAATCAACACGCCACCCTGGCGCTCCATGCTGATAAAAGCGTACACCGTGTCCCGGATCATGCCGATGGTCGTGCCCTCCGGCTCGGGGCCTTTATCGTCGGAGCGGTTTTTCCGGACGGGGTTGCCGGTGGTATTGCTGGCGTTGAAAATGCTGCCGAACGTGGGGTCGGTGCTGGTGAGGCGTTCTAGCAGGTCGCCGCTGTCGTGCACCAGCGCGCCGTTGGTGGCGTTAAGAATGCTGAACGAGCGGCCCCCGAAAGCGTAAATCTCATCGAAGTCCCCGTCACCGTCGGTGTCGCCGAGGCGGTTAGTTACGTTCAGGCGGCCTAGCGCACTGTTGTTTTTCAGCGTGGCCGCCTGCGGAAAGGCCGTGGGGTCGAGCACGTAGCCAGCCGCCCCAAGGCGCACGACTTCGGAATAGCCCCCGTCGTAGTCGCGCGCGTCGCCTTCGTTGGCAGTGATGAGGTAGCGGCCACCACCCAGAGCGGCGGGCAACTCAAACGAGGCAATGGCATCGGGCTGCCGCATGCCGCGCACCGGCCAATTGGCCAGTAGCACGTCGGCGGCCTGGTCGGAGGCATCGAAGCTGAAGCCAGGCTGGCTGTGGTCTTGGTAGCCGATGGGCCGCAGGCTGGTAAACTGCAGCGTAGCCAGGTCCAGCGTAGCTATGGCGTTATTTTCCTGCAAGCCGATGTAGGCCGTGCGCGAATCAGCGGATACGGCCACATACTCGGGCTCCAAATCCTGCGCTACCGAGCTGACGGGCGCCGTAGCCGGCCCGCCATAGATGCGGATACCCGAGGCACGCAACGCCGCCGCCTGCGAGTTGTAGCCACTGAAATCAACGGTAGTGGCGTTGGCCTGCGTGACATTGGCAATGCCGCCGCTCACATCTACCACCGTTACCGAACCCAACGGGTCGTTGGTATAGGCTGGGTTGGGTTCTCCCTCATTGGCCGAAATAACGTAGCGGCCATCGGGCGAGAAAGTTACCATGTCGGGCAGGGCGCCAGTCGTGAGCTGCTTGATGAAGGTACCATTCTGGTCGAAGAACACCAGCTTGCCGGGATTTTGCAGCACTGCATCCTCCACGGCACACACCACTAGCCCGTTGCGTACCGCCACCGAGTTGATACCGCCGTAGGGCGCCATATTAATGGAAGCCACCGGCGTAATACCACCCGGCGTCGCGAAGTTGAGAATATCGAGCTTGCCCCCGATGGAGTTGGCCACGTACAGGCGCTGCGTTGTGGGGTCGTGGGCCACAATTTCGGCCGAGTTGGTGCCGCTCACGCCATTCTGGTAGCTACCCAGCAAACTCAGGCGCAGGTTGCCGACGCGGGCTGGCGCTTGGGTGTCGTTGTCTTTAATGTACACCAGAAATTCGGTGGCGCCGGTGGTAAGGGTAGCGTTGGTGGGGTTCTGCAAGCGCACTGTGAAATACTCGGCGGGCTCGGCCGTGGCATCATCGGTTATGGGCAGCGTGAGCGTAACCGGCGTGGAACTGCCCGGCGTGAAGGTGATGGTTTGAGGGCTGGCAAACGTGAAGTCGGTGCCGGCCGTGGCCGTGCCGAGCGGCGCCACCACCGCCTGCACGGTACTGGCCGTAGCGTTGGCGTTGCGGATACTCAGCGGCAGCACCACCGAGCCGGCATTTTCGGCTACAATAAGCGGCGTAGTAGTTCCCGTGAAACCCAAGTCGGGAGTTGGCACTACCACCGTGCCTTGGCCCAAACTTACCTGGTCGAAAGCCACCCAGTCGTCGTTGCCGTTTTGGCGCACGGCCAGGCGCAGGCGGGCATGCGTACTGCCGGCGGGTACAGCCACCGTGACGGTGGTCCAGGCCTGGGTATCCTTACTGAGTTGGGTGTAAGTGCGCGGCACCGGCCACGTGGTGCCGTTGTCGAAGCGCACCACGTACGCCAGCGAATCAGGGTTGTCGAGGGCGTTGCTGAAGTATTTGAAGGTAATGGTATTGGCCGCCGTGCTACCCGATTGAATAGCTACCGGCGCGAAGTCCAGATAATGCCAGATACTGGCGTTGGCCGTGAGCGGACCTTCTAGGTCGCGCCCGCCCCACAGGTTGGCCCCCGCTGAGGGCGTAGCCACGGTGAGGCCAGAGCCCGCCGTACCGATAGTGGTTAGCACAGCCCACTGGTCGGTGGCAGCCAGGTCGTTGTAAGTGGCCGGCGTGGGCGTGTACGCCCAAGTGTCGGTGGTGGCATTCTCGAAGCTCTGCGCTACCGACTGAGCGTGAACTGCCGTAGTGGCTACACTCAGCGCCAGCACGGCCAGGCCGGTTTGCACTCCCGATAGTAAAGTTTGACGCATCCTTGGGAAGGTTGATGATGGAAGCGTCAAAGCTACCGGGCACCTATTACGGCAGGGTTATCTGATAATTACCAAATGGTGAAGCTCAGCCTATCAGGTTGGCGGCCCTGTCCGTAGTCATGACGCTACTCGCAGGCTTCCCGCCCAGGAACTCGCTGTACCAATGTCCGGAGTCTTTGATGGTGCGGCGCTGAGTTTCGTACTCCACGTGCACCAGCCCAAAGCGCGGCCCGTAGCCTTCGGCCCACTCGAAGTTGTCAGTAAATGACCACGCGAAGTAGCCATCCACCCGCACGCCTTCCTGGCGGGCCCGTAACACTTGCCCGATGCAAGCCCGCAAATAGGCTTGGCGCTGCGGGTCGTGCACGTGCCCGGCGGGGGTGCGAGTATCCGGAAAAGCCGCGCCATTTTCCGTTACACGCAGCATTGGCGCATTTGGGTAATTAGCAAATTGCTTAACTATTTGGTATAAGCTCTCTGGATACACCTCCCAGCCCATATCAGTGTGAGGGACGCCACGGGGCGCGGCTCCTACTAGCGAGGCCCAGAGCAGCGGCACGTAGGGTGAGTGGCGCACCACTTCGCGCGTGTAGTTCTGCACGCCCAAAAAGTCGAAGTCGAAAGGCAGGCGCTGCTCGTCGCCGGGCTTGATGTAGCGGTCCATCCAGCCAAGCAGCGGCACGTCGGCTACGGGGTAGCCTAGGCCCAAGGCTGGCTCCACAAACAAGCGGTTGAGCAAGGCGTCGGCGCGGCGGGTAGCGCGAGCGTCGCGGGCGTGGTTAGGCCGCCAGGGTGTCACGTAGGAGCACGAAAAGGTGGTGCCAATCTGGGCGCCGGCCGGTAGAATGGCACGCAAGGCCCGGCCACCTTCGGCCTGGGCCAAAGCCGCGTGGTGAGTGGCCGCCAAGAACGCCCCCAAGCTGCGGCGGCCTGGCGCATGGATACCCAATAGGTGGCCGGCCCCAGTGAATACCATCGGCTCGTTGAGCACCATCCAGTGCTGCACCCGGTCGCCGAGGCGGGCGGCTACCCGCTGGGTGTAGTCGGTGAACCAGCCCACCACGTCGCGGTTGGTCCAGCCGCCAAGCTGCTGCAAAGAGGCCGGCAAATCCCAGTGGTAAAGGGTGGGCCAGGGCGTGATGCCGCGCTCCAAACAACCATCCACCAATCGGTCGTAATAGTCTATACCCTTTTGATTAAACACCCCTATTCCATGTGGCATAATCCGCGACCATGCGATGGAAAAACGGAAATTATCTATGGCCATTTGGTTCATCAGGTCTAAATCCTGGGGCCAGCGGTGGTAGAAGTCGGTGGCTACTTCGGCGGTTTCGCCGCGCTTGACGCGGCCGGGTCGGCGCACGAAATCGTCCCAGATGCTAGGGCCTTTGCCGTCCAGATTCCAGGCTCCTTCCGTTTGGTACGCCGCCGCCGACACTCCCCACCGAAAGTCGGCGCCGAAATCAGCTCGGGAAAAGTTGGCAGGGGTAGTTGGAGGAAAGAAAGCGTCGGGGAGCATGCTGAAAAGAGTTAAACGGAGGCTAGACTTATAGATAATAGGCGGCTATAGCTATACGGAGCGCAGAAGCTGGGCAGTTGGGGGCAGGAAATGGAGATACCACGCCTCTCTCCTGCTTACGGCAACGCGCAACAGGCTAGTGCTGGTAGCCGGCAGAGCCTACCCAACGCAAATGGAGTATCGGTTATGTTCAACGGCTACACGGCTGCCACCAACGATTCGGCTAGCAGTTTGTCTAGCACCTCACCGGTTTCATCGGGATACTCAACGGGCACCACGGTGCCGTTACGCAGCCAATCGTCCAGCACTCCCAGGCTTTTATCCTTTAGATTTTTCACTACCGGCACGCCCATATCTGCCAGGGCGGCGGCGTTGCAGGCCTGCTCATACTGGTTGCGCATGGGCACCACCAACAACTTCTTACCCAAATACAGCGCCTCGGCTGGCGTCTCGAATCCGGCCCCACACAACACGCCGGCACTGCGGGCCAGGCTGCTGGTGAAAGCCGCGCCACTCACCGGCCGCACTCGTACGTTGCCGTGCTCCGACTCCTGCGTACTGTGCTTGCTGAACACTTCCCAGCGCACGTCGCGGCTCAGGTAACGCAGGCGTTTCACCAGCGTTTCTTCGTCGAAGGCGGGCAGGTACACGGTGTAGTGACCGTCGTTTTGCGGGGCCAGATTGCGCACCTGCTGCCGAATAACGGGCGTGGTGGTATGGGCGTCGTAGCGCTGAAAATGAAAGCCGAAGTGCTGAGTGGCGGGGGCATAATGGCGCAGCACGGCCCGGCCTACCATGTCCTCATTCTTGGGGCGGGGGGCGGCGGCGCTGAGTACGGCACTTTGGTGGCTGAGCGCCACGCACGGCACGTTGCGCAGCCGGCAGGCCCACGCCGACACCGGCTCGAAATCGTTAATCACTAAATCGTAGCTTTCTACGGGCAGCATCCGCATTTCGCGCAGAAAAGCGGTGGAATTTAACTGCCAGAACGTTTTCACGAAATTGATGCCCCCCTTCTTCCCGAAGATAAAGCCCATGCCGTGGCAGCGGTAGCGCACCGAAAACGGCAGTTGGATATCGGCGGGCGGGCCGCTCACCAGCAAATCAACCTGCGAAGCCCGCGCTTGTAGCAGCGGGATAATATCGAGGGCGCGGCTCAGGTGGCCGTTACCGGTACCTTGGATGGCATAGAGAATTCGGGGCATTCTTTCTTAGTGATACGTAGCGCCTGGTTGGTGGTGGCGGGTTGTTTAACAGTTGTAGGCGGACGAGAAGCGGCTTCCAGGAACCTTAGAGTACTTAAGAAGTAGCCGTTAAGAACGGCGCAATTGAAATTCGGCCAGCAGGTCGTCCAGCAGCGTTGCGACGGACGTGTCGGCCACCGAATCGTCCTCGTCCATTTCATCGGGGGCCGGGTTGGCGTCGGTGGGCATGCGGGGGTCGTCGGCGTAGCGGTAGAGCTGCCAGCCGGCGGTAGCGGTGTATTCCAGCGCAGTCAGGTTTTCCACCCAGTCGCCGGAATTTAGGTACACTACCTCCCCTTTCTCGGTGCTGACCTGCCGGATTTCGGGGCAGTGAATGTGCCCGCAGGCCACGTAGCTATAGCCCTGGTCGGCGGCAATGGTGGCGGCCGTAGCCTCGAAGTCGCTCACCAAACTCACCGCGCTTTTCACCCTGTCCTTCACCACCTTGGAAAGCGCGACTCGCGGACGGCCCAATCGGTGCAGCCCCCAATTTGCTAGCCGGTTTATCAGAATGAGTAAGTCGTAGCCCTTGGCGCCGAGTTTTGCCAGCCAACGCGAATGTTGCATGGTCACGTCGAAGACGTCGCCGTGGAACAGCCAGGTGCGGCCGTGCGGCAGTTCCAGCACCAGCTTGTTGTCGATGCGAAAGTGCCCGAGCCGGGTGCCGGCAAACTTGCGCAGCAGCTCGTCGTGGTTGCCGGTGAGGTAGTGAATATGGGTGCCTTTGGCGGCCAGCCCGGCCAGATGGCGCACGACCCGCATGTGCGGGGCCGGCCAGTAGCTTTTGCTGAACTGCCAAATGTCCACGATGTCGCCGTTGAGCACCAGCACTTTGGGCTTGATGCTTTTCAGGTAGCGCAGCAGCTCAGTGGCATGGCAGCCATAGGTACCCAAGTGAACATCCGACACCACGGCCACGTCTACGTGGCGGCGTTTTTTCCGGGGAGAAGCTGACGTGCTCAAAGGGCCGGCCGGGTTTTAAGGCGCGCACTAGGCAGCGTGCGCCGGGTGGGCAGAACGTTCTGCGAATCTTCGGCGGCGCTGTGAAAGCGCAGCGGAAACTGCAAAGCGCCTACGGAGCGCAAAAGGAAGGCGCCAAATAGTGCCAACTGAAACACGACGTAGGCCAGCCCGCGCACCATCCGGCGCAGCAGGGGCATTGTAACGGGAGCATGCATAATGAGAAGCCGTTTTACCCGTCTCAAATTTCGGCTTGCGCTATGATGTAAGGGTTACCCACAGGTTACGGTTAGGTCACGTTTCCCGGCCAAGGCCAGCACAGTCGGCGCTTGGTCAGCAAACAGGCCCACCTCAACGGGTCAGAACAATTTTTGGACGAAAACCAGTACACACCTTGCGCCAGCTAGTTATCTTTGAAGAGCTGAAACCTTATTTTTAGCTATATAACTGGTTTTTATATGAAGAAAGTCATTCTACTAGCCGCACTGTTAACTTGCACCTTAGCGGCTTCGGCCCAGTACATGCCGGGCAAGCCGCGCAAGAAATACATGGTAGCCAAAAAAGACGACGAGTGCCCTTACGTGCTCAATGTCACCAAGAACACCGACGAGGACGCCGAGGTAGATGCCTGCGTAACGCGTGTAGCCTACCGTCCCTACGCTGACCTGCTCACGGAAATTGATGCGCTGAAAAAAATCAAGAACTGGGCCGATACCACTTACCAGCGCCGGTTCAGCCAGCTGCCGCCCGGCGGAGAGCTGAGCGTGACGATGTACCGCCGCGGGTCGGCCAACGCCGACCCGGCTTTGCTGAGCGTAGTAGCGAAAAACAAGGAGGGCCAGGAGCTACTCAACGTACCAGCGCTGGCTGCTGGCAGTGGCCGCTTCTGGAACCGCGACTTATACATGAGCAAGCGCAGTATTCCATTTGTTAAAACAGAGGCTCCACAGGAGCTAACCTTACTTATCAACGACGCCAAGACCAAGCAAACATTTGAGTATATTGTGAAGGTTCAATAGATTGGACCCATTTGCATAAACACGTAAAAATCCGTTTCTGATTACCAGAAACGGATTTTTACGTGTTTATGCAAATGGGTTAATAGCTTTTGTAGTCTTACGCAACCTAAGCAGTTTTATTTGCGCAGCTGCACCCATTGCACGGCAATAATCGTCTTAGCGTCTTCTAACTGCTGGCCGATCAATTGTTCACGCGTGAGAGATACCAGTTCTATTTTCTCGTTTTCTGCTTCTAGTCCGCCGCCTTTACCGCTCTGGTTGCTGACCTCGGCGTAAAAAACAGTAATGGTTTCGGCGCTGCCACCGGGTGAAGGATACATGTGAGCAATCTGTTCGATGCGGTCTACGTCGAAGCCGAGTTCTTCCTGAATCTCGCGGCGCATGGCAGCTTCCGGCTCTTCGTCGTTGTCGATCATGCCAGCGGCTATTTCTAGCATCTCCGCTTCTGCCCCTACCCGGTATTGCCGAGTGAACAGGTAGCGTTCCTGCTGAGTGTCCCATACCAGCGCTGCTACCGCTTTTCCGGGTTCAAATCGTTCGCGCTTGAGTTGTTTGTCGCCGTCCTGCACGGTGAGCAGCTTCAATTTAAAATGACCGTCGTAGGCAGTTTCTCGGTTAACTATTTCCATATGGCAGAGTGGATGAGCAAGTATTTTTCAGGAAAGTAAACGGAAAACCGCGTCTAACGTGTTAGTCAGCGGGAATACCTTCCCCTGCTGCAACCGTTTTAGCGGTTTATGGTGTTGCTGAGTAAGCGACGCGCACTTTTTATACGGCTTTCTTTTCCTACTAGGATGCGCCCCGGTTTACGGGTAATTGCTAGCGTTGAGTGGCTTTTTCTGCCTTTTCAGCTTAGGCGTTGCGCTGGTTTTCCGGCTTAAAACTAGGTTGGCTACCCGGGGCCGCGCCTATTTCGGCGCAAAACCACCGACCTTTGCAGTCTTGCTTAGTACCCACTGCCCATCTGGCCACCATTAGGGCACGGCCTCGCTTTTTTTATTTTTGATGTCTTTCGACGAACTCAACCTGATTGACCCTATCCTGCGTGCTCTGCACGAGGAAGGCTACACCAACCCAACCCCTATCCAGCAGCAGGCTATTCCGCAAGTGCTGGAAGGCCACGACCTGCTAGGCGTTGCCCAGACCGGCACCGGCAAAACCGCCGCCTTCACCGTCCCGATTCTTCAGATTCTGCACCAGACTGCCCAGGTTGCGCGCACCGCGCCCGGCCGCATTCGGTGCCTGGTGCTCACTCCTACTCGGGAGCTAGCCATCCAAATCAATGAGAGTTTCGGCGCTTATGGCCGTCACCTACCTAAGCTCCGCTCCACCGTTATCTTCGGTGGCGTAAGCCAGCACGCGCAGGTGCAAACCCTGAAGCGCGGCGTGGAAGTACTGATTGCCACGCCTGGCCGCCTGCTCGACCTGATGAGCCAGGGCTTCGTGGATTTGCGCAACGTGGAAGTATTCGTGCTCGACGAAGCCGACCGGATGCTCGACATGGGCTTCATCCACGACATCAAGCGGATTTTGCCCAAGCTGCCTACTTCCCGGCAGACGCTGTTCTTCTCAGCCACTATGCCCGCCCCCATCCAGGAGCTAGCCAACACCATCCTCAAGCCGAACCCAGTGAAGGTGGCCGTGACGCCGGTTTCCAGCACTGCCGATACGGTAACGCAGGGTGTATACCTGGTTGACAAAAACGACAAGGCCGACTTGCTGGAGCACGTATTACAGGACGCCAACATCAAGCGGGTGCTGGTGTTTACACGCACCAAGCACGGCGCCGACAAGGTGGTGAAGACCCTGGCCAAAGCCAACATTCCGGCCGAAGCTATTCACGGCAACAAGTCGCAGAACCACCGGCAACGGGCCCTCAGCAACTTCAAAGCTGGCTCCACCCGCGTACTAGTAGCTACCGACATTGCCGCTCGGGGCATCGACGTGGACGACCTGACCCACGTTATCAACTACGAAGTACCCAACGAGCCGGAAACCTATGTGCACCGCATTGGCCGCACGGGTCGCGCTGGTGCTTTTGGTACGGCCCTCACGTTTGTGGAGGAAGAGGAGCGCGCCTACTTGCAGGACATTCAGAAACTGATTCGTCGGCAGATTGACCTCGTTGCTAACCACCCCTACACCACCCGCGCAGTAGCGCCGGTATTGCTGCACGGCAGCGAATCGATTAAGCGGCCAAAAGGTCCGGCCGGCCGGCCACCCCGCACCGGCCGCGAAGGCAGCTCGGCACGCCCACCGCGCCCTAGTCATGAGGCCGGTGCCCAGCGCGGCGGCCCCGACCGTAACCGTGCTACCGGCAACCGCCCCGCTACCGCCCGCCCTTCCGGCGACCGGCCCGCAGGCAATGCCTCCTCCAACGCTAACTCCGGGCAAGGTGGCCGCCGCTCTTTCCGCGGTGGCAACAACGGACGCTAGTCGCTCTTAGGCTCTTTTTAGGAACAGCCTCGGCACGTTGCCGGGGCTGTTTTGCTTTCTGGAAACGAAAAACTCCTATCTTCTGTAGTAAAACTGTGAGCGTAGCGCGTACTCTGCTTCTCAGCAAACAAAACAGCTTGCAACAGGCTTTTACGAACAGCGGTGAAGTTGCCGCTGCCCTTCCCTCATCCGACGACGTTTGTTTTATGGCTAATAGCACTCTTCCCGTCATTCAGGCACTCCGCGACACCGCTCACCGCTTAGCCACGCAGGCTCCTTACCAATGGGGCCATATGGGCAGCTGCAACTGTGGCCACCTAGCCCAGACCATTACCAAGCTGACCAAAGGAGAAATTCACGCCCGTGCCATGCAGCGTTACGGCGACTGGGAGCGGCAGCTAATCGACTACTGCCCCACTAGCGGCCTGCCCATTGATACGACTATAGACGAGATGCTGGCTCTGGGCTTCACCCGTACCGACCTCACGCACCTCGAAAAATTGTCCGACCCAACCATTCGGGCTGCTATTCCATTTGAGCGCCGCGACGCCCTGCGCCACAACCAGCGCGACGACGTAGTGCTCTATCTTCGGACGTGGGCTATGCTGCTGGAAAACCATTTGCTGGATGGCATTCAACTACCCGAGCTACTACCGTCTCCGGCGGCCGTCTTAGCCAAGTAGCTTTTTCGGTTCCCAACAAAGCAGAAAGCCCCACCAGATAAGATTCTGGTGGGGCTTTCTGTATGTGTCAATTTGCTCTGGTACTAGCCACGCTATGGCAAGCGCGCAGCAGTAGCCATGCAGGCTGGCTATACAAATAGGATTCAGAAGAAGCGACTAGTCGGCGTTGCTGCGCTGGGCCTCCCGGTAGCCTTCGGGGCGGTGGCTGCGTTTGTATTCGGCATCCGCGTTAGGATCTTTTTCGGCATCGGGGGCTTGCGAGCAAGATGCCAGGAATAACGAGGCGTTAACGGCGAGCAGGAGAAGCAGACGGAATTTTTTCATGTCCCAAAGGTAAGCACCACCCCGAAAATCGCCAAGGATACTTTCAAGCTTAATGACTGAGGTTTGGTGGCTTTACGCAACGCCGCTGGGCGAGTTGACAGGTTTGGTGGTGAAATAGAAATGTCTCTCTAGATCAGCTTTCAGTGCAGTACTCATTGGCGGACCAACTGATTACTTTTGACAACAATCAATAACACCTACCCCACTGTTTGTGTTGGCTATTGCAGTCGTCCCGGCCCCAACAGCTGTAAGATAGTCAGCAGCTGGCTACTACTATTCTGCACCCCTACTATCGTATCAGAGTTTTAGCAAGGCTAACTCGATTAGCGCGCTGTTTTCGAATTGCACTATGATTTTCCTTACTCGATTATCTTGGTAAGGTTCTTAGCATTTTCAATGCAATTGACTGCACTTCTTAGCATTTCGCGTTATTACACTTTATCAACCTCATAATAGCCACATAGTATACTAAATAGATACTTAACCTCACAGGTACCACTTGCTGATATTAAGCGTTTTATAAAACAAAAATATAGCTCAATAATTCAATAATTACCCACTATGACAACCTGCATTATTCTCACCTGACTACCATTCGATGCTGACCACTTATGCATACCTAACTCAACCTTACAAAGTATCCGAAAGATGCTATAGAGAGGTACTGACAAATTGCATTTCCTACGCTCAAACTGCGGCAGAAATGGTTAGCATACCAGCTCTCATTTGGCAGGGATAATAGCACTGCTACCAGCAGATAATACGGTTGCCAGCTTATGCGTTTTCCGGTTGATAATCGGTGAAAGTACCGTCTTGATAGAAGATGACGATACGCCGAATCGCCTTATCGGCTTTCAGAAAAGGTTGGGCGGCCGACGGTACCATAGGGCCAGTGTTATTGTCGTTGCGGGCTCCAGCAGCGGCTACCTGTGCGTTAGGTAAGGACGTAGCTGAATCAGAGCTGGCAGCTAGGGGCGTCGGTGCTGCGGGAATTACGGCATCTAGCAGCGCTGTGGCAATAGGTCTATGAGTACCCGGAGTAGCAACTACATCAGGGCTAGGGGGCATTGGCACGGATGGTACCACCTCACGTTGTAAGGACTCAGTGCTTGTATCAACCCGATTAGCATCAGAAACCACAGCTGTAGGCACCATGGTTAGCGTGGGAGGTTGGCGGGCCGCCGTCTGGTCACTAGGAGCAGGACGAGGTACCTCTGGCGTTTTAGAGCTGCTTGGCCGCTTCACAGCAACGGGTATTGGCGCCGGAACTGCTGCCACAGGAACTGGTTCCAAAGCAGTCATGCTCCCGGCACCCTTCAGCAGCCACGTCAACGACACGTCGGGAAAGGCATCTACTATCTTCTGCACTACCTCCAAACTGGGTTTGTTACGGCCGCTCAGGATATGGCTGACAATAGGCCGGGCTACGCCAATAGTATCGGCGAATTGCGTAGGCGTTAATTGACGGGCGCTCAGAATCGCCCGAATACGGTCAACCATGGGGTAGTAATACTATCATTAACAAATGTACGACTACACAATGAGATACTAGCCCAATCAATCAGCTAATTACCTTTGTAAATACGCGGATCTTTTTATATCCAGGGTTTACAATTATAAAACTTCACTTTGCGTCTGATTACAATTGTTATACAATTGTAATTCACTACATTGCCTCCCTATTTCTGCGGTGGCTATCATTCTTATCTGATACTAATCTGTTTCGTTCCGTTTCAATGGTAGCCCATGCCAAGAATTCTGCGCACGGAATTTCGATGCTCTATTAATTATTTGGAGCACACTAACTGAAAGGGCCCCGCCTACTGCCAGAAGCAGTGAGCGGGGCCCTTTCAGTTAGTGTGCTTTATCTAGCGTGGCAGCAGGCAGCGCTAGTTGTTGAAGTACTCTTTTGCCAGCGCCTTATCATGGCCGTAGATGTCGTCGCGGAAGTTGACGTTGCCCTCGTTGTCGACCCAGGCAGTGAAGTACACCAAGTATACGGGCAGGTGTTTGGGTAAGCTTACGTACTGCTCTTTGCGGCCGGCTATGGTTTCTTCTATCTTAGTCAGGTCCCAGCCGGGCTTGTTACGAAGCAGGTACTCGGCCAATTTTAGGGGCTCTTCTACGCGCACGCAGCCGTGGCTGAAACCGCGTTTGGCTTGGCTGAACAGCTCGTCGTGGGGCGTGTCGTGGAGGTAAATATCCTGCGAATTTGGGAAGATGAACTTCACGTCGCCGAGGTCGTTTTTCGGGCCCGGCCGACGGCGCAGGGTGTACTTCCACTGGGCCCGTGTCAGGTTAGCCCAGTCGATGGTGCTAGGGTCGATGGGGGTAGCTTTGGCACCCCAACCCTTTACCACTTCCATGTCCAAACGGTCGAGGTAAGCCTGCGGATTTGCAGCCAACTTGTAGCGCATCTCCTTATCAATAATGCTAAAGGGCACGTTCCAATACGGGGCCATTACCACCGACTCCATCTTGTCGCTGAACACCGGCGTAGCGTTGAGCGTCTTGCCCACAATCACCCGCATGTCGAATACTTCCTTGTTGCCTTCCACCACGTGGAGCTTGTAGTCAGGGATGTTGACGAGCAGATAATCGGGTTCGAATTTCTTGGGAATCCAGCGCCACCGCTCCATGTTCAGGATGAGTTGGTCGATGCGTTGCGCTACCGGAATGTTGAGCAAGCGGAGCGTTTCACCACCCACTGAGCCGTCTGCTTTGAGGCCGTTTTGGGTTTGAAAAGCCTTGACGGCTGCCACCAATTCGGCGTCGTATTTCTCTGCCGGAGCCGTGGTTTTCGTCGTCGAAGCGGGCGTAGCAGTTGGGTTGTTGGCTACCGTTTGCACGGGGGTCGCGCTGGCGTCAGCGGTGGCAGTAGCTGGAGCCGCTTCGGGTTTTGCGCCTAATAACCGTTGGCGCAGGAGCGCCACCGCGGGCGCTGCCTGACCAGGTTTGAGCTTGGTGGTAGCTGGCAACGTAGGCCAGCCGCCGTTGCGCTGGATGTCGCGGTATTCGGCCAGCGCCTTTTTCAACTGGTCATATTCAGGGTGCAAAGGCTCGAACTCATAGTACGGGTAAGTGCTTTCCCGTTCCTTCAGAATCGTCATTAGCGCCTTATGCAGCTTGATCTTATTGCGCTTCACCTGCCAGTCAATGGTTTTGACTTGGCGCGGGTTTACCGTGCCCCGATAAAAGTCGGAAGCCCAGTTGAAATAAGTCCCAGATAGAGCGACATCAATTTCCTTTTCCAGTGCGTTTCGCTTAGTAGAATCGGCTTTAACCTTCTCTAAATCAGCGAAAAGCTTATCAAAGTCCTTGGTCTTATATTCTTTAGGATCAAGGCCTTCATCGGCTGCCTTACTGATAACGCCGAGCATGGTTTTGGCCTGCGGTACCAGCTCATGGTCACGGAACCAACCCAGCCGAAAGTCTCGCTCCCGGTAGAATTTCTTGGCCCATTCAATCTGATCTTTGAATTTGGGCTCGGCACTCATATACTTCACTACGTACACGCTGTCGAGCTTGGGCTGCGCGCCTCCGGCCTTAGAGGCTACCCCAGGCAACGCGTCTTTTAGTTGAGCTTTCTGCTCCTGACTGCATGAGGATGCAGACGTGAGCACCGTCAGGCTAAGCAGCCAAAACAGTAAGGTGGTAAGAAAAGCAGGTCGGAATAAATTCATGCAAGTAGGTGGAGATAGACAAAACGAACAACAAAGTACCCGCTAGCTAGGAGCTGCAATACAGCTTTTCTAACTGAACAAGTAGTTGCGCGTTTTACTGCAATCCGGGTTGATAAGTTGCTTGGATGGCAGTATTCCCCACTGACTGCAAGTTAGCGGGTTTTGCCGACACCGTTGTTATCTAGCAATGCATGATTAGTTGGCGCCAAACCTCGCCAACGCCAGGCTTGCTGATGAGCTTGTTGGCCGCTCGCCTCAGTGCCTCTGGGCTACGGCGCAGGTGGTTTGGCTATCTTTGCGTCTTCGTCAACCGGCCGGCTACCCGCCGTTTTATCTCCTTGCGCCTATGTCTACCACTGCCTCCGCCCCTCACTTCACCCCCGACCCGCATAGCTACGCCCGGCCAGCGGAGGTAAGTGTACAGCACCTCGCCCTCACCCTGCAAGTTGACTTCGAAGCCCGCACGCTGGCCGGTCATGCCACCTGGGAAATCGTCAACCACACGGGCTCGACGGAGCTGCTGCTGGATGCGCGGGACCTGCATATTGAAGAAGCTTTGCTAGGTAACCTGACTGGTGAGGCGACCGACTTTTCGCTGGGCGCGACCGACCCGGTGCTCGGGCAGCCGCTGCGAATTGCTATCCGTCCCGACACCCAGCAGGTGACCATCCGCTACCATACTACGGCCGGCGCGGCGGCACTGCAATGGCTCACAACGGAGCAAACGGCCGGGCGCCAATACCCGTTTCTGTTCACTCAGTCGCAAGCCATCCTGGCCCGCACCTGGATACCGTGCCAAGACTCACCGGGAGTACGCTTCACCTACGAGGCCCAAGTGCAAGTGCCCGCCGAACTACTGGCTCTGATGAGCGCCGAGAATCCGCAACTGCGCAACGAAGCCGGAGCCTATAGCTTCCGCATGGCTCAACCGATTCCCGCCTACCTCATGGCCCTGGCCGTGGGCGATGTGGTGTTTGTAGCCCTCAGTCACCGAACCGGTATTTATGCCGAGCCCATCACGCTGCCCGTAGCCACCAGCGAGTTTCAGGACTTGGAGAAGATGGTAGCCGCCGCCGAGGAACTGTACGGTCCGTATCGGTGGGACCAGTACGATTTGTTGGTGCTGCCTCCCTCCTTTCCATTTGGCGGCATGGAAAACCCACGTTTAACATTTGTAACTCCTACTATTCTGGCCGGTGACCGGAGCCTGACCAGTTTGGTGGCTCACGAGCTGGCGCATTCTTGGAGCGGCAACCTGGTTACCAACGCCACGTGGAATGATTTCTGGCTCAACGAAGGCTTCACCGTGTACTTCGAGCGCCGCATTATGGAGAAGCTCTACGGCCGCTCTTACTCTGATATGTTGCAGGTGCTCGGTAACACCGGCCTGCACCATACCATTGCGGAACTGGGCGCGACTAGCAAAGACACTCACCTGCACCTCGACCTGGCCGGGCGCGACCCTGACGAAGGGCTCAACGAAATTGCCTACGAAAAAGGCGACTATCTCCTCCTCACCCTCGAACACCTGGTAGGCCGGCCCGCTCTCGATGCTTTTATTAAGCAATACTTCGCGCAGCATAGTTTCCAGAGTATGGATACTGCCTCGTTCGTAACTTATCTGCGGCGTGAGTTGTTAGACAAGACCGCTGGGCTCGAGGAAAAGCTTCAGCTAGATGCTTGGGTGAACGGCCCCGGCATTCCGGCGGTAGCTCCGGCGGTTCACTCCACTCGTTTCGAAGCAGTGGCCGAGGCGCTGAATAATTGGCAGAACGGCACAGCCGCAATCGAGCTACCTACCAGCAATTGGAGCAGCCACGAGTGGGTGCACTTCCTGCACGGGTTGCCGCAGAGCTTAACCATCGAGAGATTAGCGGAGCTAGATGCTGCCTTTGGGTTCACGCAGTCCGGCAACGCTGAAATTCTGGCGGCCTGGTTTCCGCACACCATTAGAGCCGGCTACGCCCCTGCCGATACAGCCTTGCACCACTTCCTGACTCACGTGGGGCGGCGCAAATTTCTGACGCCGCTTTACAAAGCGCTACTAGCTACGCCCGGCGGCGCCAAGCGGGCGCGCCAGCTGTATGCCACTGCTCGGCCCAACTACCACTCAGTAGCTACCAGCACTTTCGACGTGCTGCTTGGAACGGCGGAGTAAAATTAGTTGAGCTTGGACGAAAGTTGGTGTGGGTAGGACAAGCCAAAGAACCAGTGTTTTTCTTGCGGACCTTCACCTATTATTCAGTTTCTAAGCACTACTTTCTAGCTTCGCTATAACGCTGGCTGGCCCGAAGCTTGCTTCCCGGAGAATTCCGGTTTTCCTTTTGTGTTGTACTAGTTGATATTTTGCGTTGAATACTTCCAAACCTTTGGGTAAGCTCATTGCCATCGGCGGCAACGAAGACAAGGGCACCTACCCCAACCCTCGTACCAAAAAGAAATACTACCTCAACTTTTTTGAGCTTGGTATCTTGAAAAGAGTGGTCCTCGAATCCGGCAAAGAAGACCCGCGCATCGAGGTTATCACTACGGCTTCGATGATTCCGGAGGAGGTAGCCAAAAGCTACCTCAGCTCGTTTGCCATGCTCAATTGCCATCAGGTCGGCATCATGGACATCCGCACGCCAGAAGACGCGCTGCTACCCGAGTACGTGGAGCGGCTGCGCAAAGCCGACGTAGTGATGATGAGCGGTGGCAACCAGTCGCGCCTCACCCAGATGTTTGGGGGCACTGAGTTTCTGCGGGTACTCAAGCAGCGCTACCACAAGTCACCCAACTTCGTTATTGCGGGCACCTCAGCTGGGGCTATGGCCATGTCGCAGACCATGATTTCGGGGGGCAGCGTGCCCGATGCCCTGATGAAGGGCGCCGTAAAGATGGGCACCGGCCTGGGTTTGCTCGACACCGTAGTGATTGATTCGCACTTTGTGAAGCGCGGCCGTTTTGGCCGGCTCATCGAGGCAGTAGCGCTACACCCCAAGCTTATCGGTATTGGGCTCGGCGAAGATACCGGTGTGCTGATTACGGGTGGCAACCAGTTCGAGGCTATTGGCTCCAACCTGGTAGTTATCATGGACGGACACAAGCTGGAGCACAACAACGCCACGGCCGCTCGCAAAGGCGAAGCTATTTCCATTGAAAACATGCTGCTGCACGTGCTGGTAAAAGGCAACGTGTACGACGTAGTGCAGCGCGAATTCTACCCGAACCTGAAGCTGCTGCTCCAGGCCGCCGAGTCGGAGCAGCTGGTAGCTGACAAACCTGCCAATGCCCCGTCGTCCGTGTCCACCAGCGCATAGGAGCTTGCTCTGCTGTTTTCCACGCAAAAGCCCCGTTTCCTAGCTGGAAACGGGGCTTTTGCGTGGAAAATTAAGCTAAATTCCGTTCGTCGGCTACTCCTTATATATATAGGTGCAAAAACTCGCTACCCAAACTAGTCTTTGTAAATCCCGATGTAGAGGCCGGACTCGGTGAAGCTGCCGCGGTACATACCTTCGGAATTGAAGGGCAGCGCCACGTGGCCGGCTGCATCTACGGCCACGAGGCCACCCTCTCCGCCTACCGGTGCCAGCTTGTCGTGCACCACAATGCGGCAGGCTTCAGCTAAGCTCAGCCCCCGGTATTCCATCAGGCAGCTGATGTCGTGCGCCACCATGGCTCGCAGAAAATATTCGCCGTGCCCGGTGCAGCTGATGGCGCAGGTACGGTTATCGGCGAAGGTGCCTGCCCCGATGATTGGCGAGTCGCCGATGCGGGAGTAGCGTTTGTTGGTCATGCCGCCGGTGCTGGTGGCGGCGGCCAGGTTGCCATGCTGGTCACGGGCCACGGCGCCCACGGTTCCCATTTTCTTTTTGGGGTCTTCATTGGGAAAGGCACCGGGTTCTTCCAGCGGCGCTTCCCCAGCTAAGGCCTGGCTATGGTCGAGGCGCATCCGGCCTTCCCGCAGGGCTTCCTGCAACTGCTCGAACCGATGCTCCGTGAAAAAATACTCGGCAGGTTGCGTGGGTAGGCCATGCTCTTGGGCCAGCTCATCAGCTCCAGGATAGGCCAGCAGCACGTGCTCGGTTTTTTCCATCACGAGGCGGGCGGCTCGAATGGGGTTCTGCACGGTCCGCACCCCGGTTACGGCCCCGGCCGCCCGGTCGCGCCCGTCCATGATGGCGGCGTCCATTTCCTGGTGCCCTTCGTGAGTGAATACGGCGCCACGACCTGCGTTGAACAACGGATTATCTTCGAGGCTACGCACAGCCAGTTCCACGGCATCCAGTGCCGGGCCGCCTTCGCGTAGCACCGCGTAGCCAACCTCCAGGCTTTCCCGCAAAGCTGCCTGGTAGGCAAGTTCTTTTTCTGGCGTCATGAGGGCGGGCGAAATGGTACCGGCACCACCGTGGATGGCCAGCGAGAAAGGATGATTCATGCGCAAGGAAAAATCAGCTAAAGAAAAAAACAGAACGGTAACCCAAAGGTACGCAGGCCACTGACCTCGACACTGCTAAAATGGATAGCCTAACCCCGTTTTTTTTCGTACGTTTGAATTACTGTTTTCACTCCCCAAACTATTTACCTTATGGCTTACGATGCTACCGGCCGCCTGCACGAAATCTTCGATGAACAGCAGGTGAGCGAGAAATTCCGCAAGCGCGAGTTCGTGCTGGAAGTTGTAGACGGCCAGTACCCCGAGCATATCAAGTTCCAATTGGTGCAGGATAAAACCGCCCTCATCGACCCGTTCAAAGTGGGCGACGAGGTTAAAATTGCGTTCAACCTCCGGGGCCGCGGCTTCAACAAAAACGGCCAGATGCTGTACTTCACCAACCTGGAAGCATGGCGCATTGAACCTGCTACCGGTGGTGGCGCTGCTGCACCGCAGGGCGGTGGCTACCAGCAAGCGGCTCCTCGGGCTGCTGCTCCTGCCGCCAACCAGAACCCGAATCTGCGCGCTTCGGCCGCTCCTATTGCCTCCGACGACGACAACGACCTGCCGTTCTAAGCTGGTTGCGTTGGTACTTGCCGACTCCAAAATGCCGCTTCCGCTTCCGGAAGCGGCATTTTTCATAACTGAATATCTGCTCTAACCTCAGCCGCTACTCGAACCTGATTCTTTTTATCCCTTATTCTGCTCACGTGCTATTATCAGGCAGTATTCCACAAAGGCTATTTATTCGTCAGCATGCCCTAATATGGAGTAGCTGTTTACTATTTTCCTGTTTAATGATTATTTACTACTGGTATATAATCATAATTAAAGATACACCCACTGACATTCAGGCGCACGTAAATTATTTATCCCATAATATTTGTATTGAACATAAGCCTGCTCCTGCTAATAGCGGATTTTATTATATAACTTGGCTACTTGCAGGTTTTTCTTGCGACTATACTTTATTGCTAAAAATAGCAGTTGTATTTCTTGGGCTGTCATGGGGAGCAACTGCCTTATTATCAACATATGCAGGACTACACCTATCCTCTTGGGAAAACGAATATGAAAATCAAATAAAACACTCCGACTTTTCAATACTTTCCACACTTCTAGTTGCTATAATTTCCTGTATAATATTTCCTATTATCGTTTCTAGATCTACTTTATATCTTGGGTTATTTCCACCTAATGTATATCATAATTCCACATGGCTTGGTGGGCTTCCTTGGACAATCGTCATTTTTTTCCTAGGCACTTACCAGCTAAGAGCAGAGAGTCAAAAATTACGTTTTGAAATACTAATTGGAATACTGCTGATAATCAGTGCATGGTTTAAGCCAAGTTTCGCTTTCGTCTTTGTACCGTCGTATGCGTTGCTACGTGTAGCACATACACGGTGGGGTCTATTACCGTCTCTAGTACTACCATTTAGCTTGTCGCTGTTACCAGTTGTGGTGTTTGTCATAGGGCAAGTACTTTGGATTGCAGCATTCCCACAAACTAACCCAAGTAAAGATGATGCACATTTCGCTTTTGCATTTCCAGCTGGGTGGCGCTATGCTATGCCGTACTTACCTTGGGATCGTGCCTTAATACGGTTTGGCAGTTCCTTTTTCTTACCAGCTGTGGCTTATTATTTACGTCCCGACTGGCTTAAGCACGTTTCGCATAAGCTGGCCCTCTTGTGCACTATAGTAGGATTTCTCTTATTTATGCTTGTTTATGAAACAGGAGAAAGATCTACTCATGGCAATTTATTATGGCAATGCTTTTATGCTAATCACATAGTATACTGGATAATAATTCTATCAGCAATAAATTGGAAACCATCTTCTTCCATAGAAAAGAGGCAACGTATTATATTATTTATAGTCATTATTATAAACATAGTCAGCGGCTTGATATACCTAACAAGTATAATAATCAAGAGAGATTACAGCTAATTTTTCTATATCGTGAGATAATAAAAATATAGATCTAGTTTAAATATATAATTATTATTTTTTTAGCTATACAAAATCAAATTATAGCACGATTATATACTTATTATTTCTTATTCCAAAAAATTTACTACGTTAACTATTTCGCCGTCGACAGAAATTTCATGGCAGTTATATTGAATATGTAGGCGCGTATTTATGGGCACATATAATTACTAAAACTGATATATCTTGTGCACAACTCCTTCCTCAACACACTTACCTTCCTGCCCATGCCCGACGCCACCGACATTAATCATTTCAACAAGCATGCTTCCGCCGAGCAAAGTGCAGCTTCGGCAGCCCCAGCCGCCAGTGGTTTTCCTGGGCTCATCACCCGCGAAACTGAGCCGCAGAATCTAGAATTTCCCTTTCCGAGCCTAGCAGGCCGCCTGACGCCCACTAGCCAGTTCTATATTCGCAGCCACTTCCCTATTCCAGATTTGCCTGTTGCAAGCTGGCGTTTAGTTATAAATGGGGCAGTAAATAATGAGCTGACGCTTACCTATGATGAGTTGCGCCAGCTACCTGCTACCACGGTTTCGGCTACGCTAGAGTGCGCGGGTAATGGACGGGCACGTTTGGCACCCAAACCCAAGGGGCTGCTCTGGGAACAAGGTGCCGTGGGCAACGCCGAGTGGACTGGCGTACCACTAACCGTGCTATTGGAGCGCGCTGGCGTGAAAGCAGAGGCGGTAGAAGTTATTTTCGAGGGGGCCGACCGGGGCGAGGTGAACGAGGAGCCGAAGTCGCCGGGAGCCATTCACTTTGCCCGCAGCTTGCCTCTGGCCAAGGCCCAGCAAGCCGAAGTACTGGTGGTGTATGCTATGAACGGCCAACCGCTGCCGCCAGAACACGGCTTTCCGGTGCGCTTGGTGGTGCCGGGCTGGTACGGCATGGCCTCTATCAAGTGGCTGACAACCATTACGGTTTCAACGGTACCCTTTGAGGGGTATTGGCAGACTATCGAATACGCTTACTGGCAACGCGTGCAGGGCCATCCTACCATGGTACCCGTAGCGGAAATGCAGGTGAAGGCAGAAATTGCTCGGCCTATGCTGCACGAAGCTCTGGCTGCGGGCGTACCGTACCGCGTGCACGGTGCCGCCTGGACCGGCGAAAGCGCCATTGTTAAAGTGGAGGTCAGCGCTGATGGCGGTAGCTCCTGGCAGCCAGCCACGCTCCTGGAAAAGAACGTGCCGTTTACTTGGCGCCTATGGGAATACCAATGGACTCCCGCCATTGCCGGTCGGTACAAACTGCTGGCCCGCGCCACCGACGAACAGGGCCAGACTCAGCCCTCCGAGCACAGCAAAGACCGACGCACCTACATGATTAACCGCGTGGCTTCGGTGGAGGTGCTAGTGCATTAGCATCCAATCTATTCTGCTTCTATTCAAGCAATTACTATCTGATGAGTTAACCTTGCTGAAGTCAGTGAAGACAATTCATGCTAAGCCCGTTGCCTTTTCTTCCGGCTACTAATAAACCCTGAATCCGCTTCCTTGCGTTTATAGCGGCGTACCGCTTCCCTACGGTCTGCTTTCTGTCTCACTGTATCTGTCCTGCATGGCTGTCTCCGCTCCTGCTTCCCTTATCGGCAAAACTGCTCTGGTTACGGGGGCTAGTAGCGGTATTGGGTTAGTAACGGCCCGTGAGCTGGCCCGGCGCGGGGCGCGCGTAATTATGGTGGCCCGCAATCCCGACAAAGCGGAACGCGCCCGTACGGCCATTCAGTTTGCTGTTCCGCAGGCCCAGTTAGATGTGCGCCTCTGCGACTTATCGTTGCTGGCCAACGTGCGGCAATTAGCGCAAGAGCTAGCTCACGACTACAGCCAGCTGGATATTCTCGTCAATAATGCGGGCATCATGCCGGGGCCATTCACGCTAACCACCGAAGGCCACGAGCTGAGTTGGGCTACTAATCATCTGTCGGTTTTTGCTCTCACGCAGTTGCTGCTGCCGCTGCTTACCGCCGCCGAAGCGGGCCGGATTGTGACGGTAGCCTCAGAAGCGCACTGGCTAGGCGAAATCGAATTGTCGCAGGAGGCCCGCAACGACCCCGACAAATACAGCTGGCTTACGGCCTACGCCGATTCTAAACTGGCCAACATATTGTTCACCAACGAATTGGCCTATCGACTCGAACTCACCAACATCACAGCCAACTGCCTGCACCCCGGTATGGTAAATACTGGGCTAGTGCACGACGGTAGCTCCTGGGCCATGAAAGCGCTGTGGTGGCCAGCCAAGCCATTTATGGTGAGCCCAGAACGGGGTGCCCAAACCACGCTGTATCTGGCCACGGCCCTAGAAGTGGCGAAAGTAAGCGGCAGCTACTTCAAAAATTCCCGCCCCGGCCGCAGTTCTGCCCGCGCCCAAAACCGCACGGACGCGGCGCGGCTCTGGCGCATTTCAGAAGAAGAAACCGGGTTGGATTTGTAGCCTATTTCCAGTGAAGCTGGTTATGAGGATGGTCAGAGAATTTGTACCCTATTTTTCTTATTTCAAAAATTAAGGTACAAATATCCCTGCCGCATCTGCCAAAGCCACCTCACCGACTCCGCGTATCAGCCTGAACTATTATGTCCGACTTACAAAGCTTGATTCGACAGGGCGAGGGGGAACAGTTGGAGTTCAAGAAGAAGACCACCCACCCGTCCCGTATTTCGCGCACCTTGGTGTCCTTGGCCAATACTCATGGCGGCCGGGTGCTGGTGGGCGTCGATGATGACGGCCGCGTGGTAGGCGTGCGCGACGCCGAAGAGGAAATTTATTTGTTGCGTCAGGCCGCTGAGTTCTACGCCGACCCGCCCCTCACGCTAAAAATCAGAGAATTGGAAGAGGATGGCCGCGTGATACTAATAGTGACGGTGCCCGAAAGTCCGCACAAACCCCACCGCGCCCAAGTAGCCGATGGTGACTGGCGCGGTTACGTGCGCGTGCGCGACGAAAGCGTGCAAACCAGCCAGCTCACCGAAAAAGCCCTGGAGCACAACGACCAATTGGCTATGCCACGCCTGGAAAAGCTGCCGCTCAATAAGGAGGAGCTAGCGGTGCTGGAATATCTGCGCCAGAACCCACGTATTACGTTGCCGCAGTATATGAAGCTGCTCAATATTGGTCAGCGCCGCGCCTACCGCACCCTCATCAAGCTTACCCTCCACGGCTACATCAAACACCACGACAAGCAAAAAGAGGTGTATTACACATTGTAGCAAGGCCTTCCAAGTTTCTGGCCTCGATAGATCGACTTCAATAACAAAAAGCCCCAAGCTGATTTTTCAACTTGGGGCTTTTACTATTAATCCTGCTTGCGGGCACGGGCTTCTTTTTTTTCGTCTTTGGCAGCCTTCTTTTCTTTAGTCGTTTTAGTCGGTTCCTTCTTTTTTTCTTTGCGGGCGTCTTGTGCTTTAGCCATGGTGTGAGGAGGTTAAGGATGAGAAGTGAAGAAGATAACGCAACCGGTAGGCGGCGTGTTGCTCGCTAAGCCGGCAAATTCGGCAGGTACCGGCTCTGCAATATATGCAGATGATGCGCCTCATGGCCCGGCAACATGAAAGCCAGCGCCCGCACGCTCACTGGGTGGCCACTGGCCGTGCCCATCCGGTCGTAGGCTTCGGGCTGAAACGAGTCGAAGAGGCTGAGGGTAGCGGCCCGCACCGTGGCGTATTCGTTGAGGATGCTTTCTAGAGCGCGGGCGTTGGCCCCCGAGGCGGGCACGTAGTCGTCCTGCTCGAAGCCGGCCAGAGGCTGCTGGTCTTGGCGGGCAATGCGCAGGGCGCGGTAGGCGAAAATCCGCTCGGTGTCCAGGATGTGCACCAGCATTTCCTTGATGCTCCATTTGCCGGGCGCATACGCGAATTGCGCCTGCTCATCGGTCAGGTGGCCAACGAGTTGACGGAGCTGCTCGGGTTGGTGCTGAAGCTGGGCCAGTGGGTCCGTGCCTTCGGGCACCAGGCTGATATAGGTATCGTAGTAGGCGTTATATTGATCGGCAGCGGGGCGAGCTAGAGGAGGCATAGGGGGAACCGAAAGAGTAGAAGGCGCTAGGTACTGCGAAAAAACCATACTACCCCGGTGCCGCCGCTGCTGGAGGCGTTGCCGACTGCCCCAAGGGCTAGTGAGGCTACTGATTTTCGCTTGTAAGGCCACCCGCGGCGGCTTGGTATCCGGCAAGCCGAACGCCCAATGCAAAAAGTCGGGCAGCATTCGGCCCCACGTGTGCTGGTTGTGCCGCCCTCCTACCACCTCCAAGTACCGAATACGGGCATCGGGCAGGCCTTGGCGGACGAGGGTAGCCATCAAATCCAGGGTGTCCTCAATGGCGTCGATGATGCCATTGTGGTTTCGGTCGTTGGTTTCGTCGAGGGTGCCGGTTTGCAGCCAGAACTGGTGGTCGGGGTGCGCTTCCCGCTCCCGCACGAGTCGGTGCATGATTCGGTCGGCGTCGGTGTAGCCGTCGGTGAGGGCGCGGCGGCGCCACCAGAACGAGCCGGAAAAGGCCCCGGCCCGGGTAGCGGTTTCGGGGTGGTGCCACGCAAAATCAAATGCCGTGAGCCCACCCAAGGAGCAGCCAGCCGTTACTACCTCGTGCGGGTTGGTGCTGGCGCGGTAGTGCTGCTGCACGTACGGCATGAGTTCGTGCAGCAGAAACTCGGTGTACTGCCCGGCCCGGCTGCCCCGCTCCAGATAATCGGGCTGGGCGGCAGTGCCGTACTCCTGAATCCGCTCGTGGGCGTGAATAGCCACCAGCACGAACGGCTGCAACAGCTGCTGCCGGTACAGCTGCCGGAGCGTGGCCGGCAGGCGCAAACGGCGCAAATCCTGGCCGTCGTTGAGGTAAAGAACTGGGTACGGGGTGGCCGCAGCCGGGTCGTGGCCGGGCGGCAGCACTACGTCCAACTGTACATCTCGCCCTAGAAACCCGGAATGTAGCGTAGTAACCCGCACTACCTTAACGGAGCCGATGCGCTTGGAGTCGTTTGGCAAATACATGCACAAAAGTAAAATTGTTGGCGGTACCCCTAACCTCCTCCGTATAATTAGCCGTTAAAACTGATGTGGAATAGCGGGAAGTTTTTTAGTAGTTTCAACTTATTCTCGTCTTATTGCCATTATTAATCATCTTAAATCGAGCCACTTTGCAGGAAGTCTACCGCCCTTTTTACTCTCACAACCTCGGCCACGACGTTGAAATGCTGGTTTTCGGCGACATGGGCTACCCCATCGTCATCTTTCCTACCTCGCGGGGCCGCTACTACGAGGCCAAGGACTTCAAGCTCACTGAATCGGCGCGTTGGTTTGTTGAAAACCACAAAGTGAAGCTCTACTGCATCGACAGCGTGGACACGCACACCTGGTACGCCAAGCACCTGCACCCCGCCGAACGGGTGCAGAACCACATGCGCTACGACCAGATGATCAGCCAGGAACTGGTGCCGATGCTCCAGCAAGAATGCCACGTGGATAAAGTGGGCGTAGCCGGGTGTAGCTTCGGTGGCTATCAGGCTCTCAACTTCGCGTTTCGCCATCCTGAGCAAGTAGCCTATCTGTTTGCCATGGGCGCGGCCTACGATATGAGCCAGTTTGTAGACGGGCACTACGACGAGAACTTCTACTACAACAACCCGCCCAGCTACATGCCCAACGCCCAGAACGACCACTTCTATCAAATGAAGATTGTGCTGGGTACCGCTGAAAACGACTTCTGCAAGCCGTCTACGCTTCAGATGTCGGACATCCTTAACAGCAAAGGCATCCGGCACTGGCTGGACATTCGGCCCGGCACGCACGACTGGCCGGTGTGGCGCGACATGTTTCCGCACTATCTCTCCTTAATGTAGTGGCCGTTGCGCCGTGCTGAGTGCCTAAGCTGCCTGCACTATATTTGGCAGCGCGCATGAAGCGCCACGCACTACGTCACCATCACCCTAAGCACTAGGCACAACGCACTAGGCACTAAACTAACCGCTTATGAAAAAAATTGGCATCCTCTTCGGACAGGAAAACACTTTCCCACAGGCTTTCGTCGACCGTGTAAACCAGAAAACCGGAGGCAAAGACATCATGGCGGAGTTCGTCAGCATCGGACAGGTTGAGCAAGCCGTGCCAACGGACTACGCCGTTATCATCGACCGGATTTCGCAGGACGTGCCGTTTTACCGGGCCTACCTCAAGAATGCCGCCCTGGGCGGCACGGCCGTTATCAACAACCCGTTCTGGTGGTCGGCCGACGAGAAGTTCTTCAACAACGCGCTGGCCGTGCAGCTTGGCGTGCCGGTGCCCCGCACCCTGCTCCTGCCATCAAAAGAGCGCCCTGCCGACACCAGCCACAACTCGTTCCGCAACTTGGAATGGACTAACTGGGACGAAGCATTTGCCAAAATCGGCTTCCCGGCTTACATGAAGCCTCACTCCGGCGGCGGCTGGAAGAGTGTATACAAGCTCGACAACATCCACGATTTCCACCGCGCCTACGATGAAACCGGCCAGCTGGTGATGCTGCTCCAGGAGGCTGTAGACTTCACCGACTACTTCCGCTGCTACTGCATCGGGGGCAAAGAGGTACTGATTATGCCCTACGAGCCGCGCAACGAGCCACACCTGCGCTACGCCACCGAAATGAAAACGACGGGCGCCGCTGGCAAAAAGCTGTTGGCCACCATGAAAGACTACGTGCTCAAGCTCAACCAAGGCCTAGGCTACGATTTCAACACTGTGGAATTTGCGGTGCGCGACGGTATTCCGCTGGCTATCGACTTCGGCAACCCTGCCCCTGATGCCGACGTGAATTCGGTGGGCCAGCAGAACTTTGAATGGGTGGTAGAAGCGGCGGCCAACCTGGCCATCAGCCGCGCCAAGGCTCAAAAGCCCGGCCAAGACAACCTCACCTGGGGCACGTTTGTGCGCAACGGGGCCGGTGGCGCCGCTGCTCCCGCCAAGAAAGCACCTGCTGCTCCCGCCAAGAAAGCACCTGCTGCTGCCGCTCCTAAAAAAGCGCCTGCCAAAAAAGCTGCCGAAGCTAAGTCGGAGTAGCAACAGCCTGGTGCTTATAGCACAAAGAACGTCATACTGAGCTTTGCGAAGCATCTCGCGTGTCTGATGCTAGATTAGTAATCCTGAGTCAGCACGCGAGATACTCCGCGAGGCTCAGCATGACGTTTTTTAGTTTTCGATTATTTCCGACCACTCCTCCACAGACTTAGCTATGCCTCAATTCACGCTCGGAATAGAAGAAGAATTTCAAACCATTGACCCGGAAACACGCGACTTACGCTCCCACATGTCGGAGATTGTGGAGGGCGGCAAGGTGGTGTTGCAAGAGCAGGTGAAGGCCGAAATGCACCAGTCGGTGGTGGAGGTCGGCACTACGATTTGCCACAACATCACGGAGGCGCGGGCCCAGGTCACGCACCTGCGCCGCATGGTGATTGAGCTGGCCGATAAAGTCGGGCTCAAGATTGCCGCGGCGGGTACGCACCCGTTTTCGCGCTGGCAGGAGCAGCTTATCACGCCCGATGCCCGCTACGACAAGATTGTGGAGGAACTACAGGAGGCAGCCCGCTCCAACCTCGTTTTCGGCATGCACGTGCACATCGGGCTGGAAAACCGGGATTTGGGCGTGTATGTAATGAATACGCTCCGGTATTTTCTGCCCCACCTTTTTGCGCTGAGTACCAACTCGCCGTTCTGGGAAGGCCGCGAAACAGGCTATAAGTCGTTCCGGACCAAGGTGTTCGAGCGGTTTCCGCGCACCGGCATTCCCGAGCATTTCGGCAGTGCCAGCGAGTACGACGAGTACATTGCGCTGCTGGTAAAAACGGGCTGCATCGACAACGGCAAGAAAATATGGTGGGACTTGCGTTTGCACCCGTTCTTCGACACCATCGAGTACCGCATCTGCGACATGCCGCTGCGTACTGACGAAACCGTGGCCATTGCCGCCGTTATGCAGGCCCTAGTAGCCAAAATCTACAAGCTGAAAAGCCAGAACCTCAACTTCCGGCTCTACCGTAAGGTGCTTATTAACGAAAACAAATGGCGTGCCGCCCGCTACGGCCTCGACGGCAAGATGATTGACTTCGGCAAGGAAACGGAAGTCCCGACCCGGGAGCTGATTTTGGAACTGCTCGACTTCATTGATGATGTGGTGGACGAGTTGGGCAGCCGCCATGAAATAGAATACGTGCACAAAATCCTGGAAATGGGCACCGGCGCCGACCGGCAGCTACAGGTGTTCCGCGAAACCAACGACCTCAAAAAAGTAGTGGATTTCATTGTGGCCGAAACCTCCCACGGGTTGTAGCACAAATACTCCGACCGTCATGCTGAGGTAACGAAGCATCTCGCGTGCTGACACTGGATTAGTTGCTAACCATCAGCACGCGAGATGCTTCGTTACCTCAGCATGACGTTCCTTGTTAAGGGTTCTTCGTACTTTTGCTTTCTCCTACCCAGCTTTGCTACTGGGCGAAAAGTTGATTGTTGTTTTTGAAAAACCCCGTTTTTGCAGCGGGTGCCCTTGTATGAAGTCTTTGAAAATTGCCATTCTCGATATGTACAACAATTTCCCCAACGAGGGAATGCGCTGTATTTTGCAACTGGTGCGCCGCGCCCAGGAAACCAGCCACGTCAGCTTGTCCTACGACGTATTCAACGTGCGGGCCAATACCGAGCTGCCCGACCTGAGCTACGACATCTATATTTCCAGCGGCGGCCCCGGCAGC
Organism: Hymenobacter norwichensis DSM 15439; assembly: GCF_000420705.1. Lineage (GTDB taxonomy): Bacteria > Bacteroidota > Bacteroidia > Cytophagales > Hymenobacteraceae > Hymenobacter > Hymenobacter norwichensis. The sequence continues at coordinate 479,130 of NZ_ATVL01000009.1, read as the reverse complement.
CCGCTGCCCTCCGACGAAGCCTGGGAAAAGCCCTACTTCGCCCTCATCGACGGGTTGTTTGCCTGGAACCAAGCGCAGGCCCGCAAAAAGTACGTTTTCCTGATTTGCCACTCGTTCCAGCTGGTAGGTCGGCACTTTGAAATTGGATTGCTCAGCAAGCGCAAATCCACGTCGTTCGGCATCTTTCCGATGCACCGCACCGAAGCCGGCCAAACCGACCCGCTGCTGCGCACGTTGCCGGAGCCGTTTTATTCGGTCGATTCGCGCGACTACCAGATTACCGAGCCGAACGAAGCGCGCTTGCAGGAGTTGGGCATCGAAATTCTGGCCATGGAGAAGGAACGGCCCCACGTGCCCCTTGACCGGGCCCTGATGGCGCTGCGCTTCACGCCCGAAATCTTCGGTACCCAGTTCCACCCCGAGGCCGACGGCGAAGGCATGCTGCGCCACTTCCAAACCGACGAAAAGCGCGAGCAAATCATTGCCAACCACGGCGAGGCCAAGTACGAGGAAATGGTGCGCCTGCTTCAGGACCCCAACACCATCGAGCTGACCGAATCCATCATCATCCCGACCTTTTTGCAGCAAGCAGTAGCCGCCCTTGAGCCACTAGCAGCCGAGCAGCAACCCGCTGGCGTCACGTTTTAACCTATTTTCTTTAGAACGTCATGCAGAGGCGCCGCCGAAGCATCTCGCCTGCTGATGCTTGATTAGTAAGCAAATGTCAGTGCGCGAGATGCTTCGGCGGCGCCTCTGCATGACGTTCAACCTGTTCTGTTACTTCTTCTCTTCAACCTCTCCCTTGCTATGATTCCGGAATTTCGAGCCCGCTACAATCAGACTTTTACGCCGGAGCGCTACCAGGAAATGCTGGCCGATGTGGAGCGGCAGCTACCGAATCAACTGGAATTTCGCCTCTCGGAAACCCCGATTTTCGTGCCGGCCCAATTGCGTGACAAGCTGGTACAAGCCGGTGACGACATTATCCGGGTGATTCAGCGGCCCGACTTCAAGCAGCTAACGGACGCTTCTATTCCGCCCCACCAGCGGGTGCCGAACGAGGACGAGCACGCTACGTTCCTAACCTTCGATTTCGCCATCTGCCGCGATGCGCAAGGCGAGCTGGAGCCGCAGCTCATTGAGATGCAGGGCTTTCCGTCTCTGTACGCCTTCCAGACCTGGCAGCCGGAGCTATATGCTAATCACTTCGACGTAGCCGAAGAAGTAACGCCGTATTTCAACGTAACGACGGACGCGGAATACAAGGCCGAAATGCGCCGCCTGCTGCTTGGCGACGGTCCTGCGGAGGAAACCATTTTGCTGGAGCTATTCCCGGAGAAGCAGAAAACCCGCGTCGATTTCGCCCTGACCAAGCAATTTTGGAGCATTGAGGCAGTGTGCATTACCAAAATTCGCAAGCGCGGCCGGCAGCTGTTCTACGAGAAAGATGGCCGCGAAATTCAAATCAAGCGCATCTACAACCGCATTATCTTCGATGAACTGGAGCGCTACCCGGACCTGCAAACCGACTACAAGCTTACCGACGACGTGGACGTAACCTGGGTGGGCCACCCCAACTGGTTTTTCCGCATCAGCAAATACACGCTGCCGCTCATCAAAAGTGCCTACTCGCCGCCCAGCTACTACCTGCACGAGCTCAGCACCTACCCCCCTGACCTGGAGAACTACGTGCTGAAGCCGCTCTTCTCCTTTGCCGGCGCGGGCGTGCGCCTGCACATCACCGCCGCCGACCTCGACGCCCTAACCGACAAGCAGAACTACCTGTTGCAGCGCAAGGTGAGCTACGAGCCCGCCATTCAGTCGCCGGACGGGCTGGTGAAGTGCGAAATCCGGCTGCTCTACGTCTGGTTCCCTGATGCCGCCCAACCCCGCCTGCTCACGGCGCTAGGCCGCATGAGCCGCGGCGAAATGATTGGCGTCAACTTCAACAAGGACAAGAATTGGGTCGGCGGCACCTCGCCGTTGTTTGAGCGGGGGTGAGTTGGCGAGGCATTATTTACTGAGAATCACATAACATCAAATATTTTGGACAGTTCTGAGCGACACCAAACAACATTAACATACAATGAGTGATTATAGCATTTCGATAATTCCAAAAAAGTCATCTTACCCAAATAGGAAAGAAAAAGCAACAGAAATTTTAGAGTGGCTGGTTCATAAAAATATTATTAACTCAGATCCATCTGATTGCACTTTAGGTTCTAAATTTGGCTATGCAATATCAGAAGAAGCAAAACGCATTACATGTTTTCCTAATGAATTGCCATTTAGCCTTATTACAAATGGACTTGATATCATTACAGAACGACAGGTCTTCGATACTTGTCAATACGGCTTGGATGAATGTATTTGCCCTAATTGTAAGGAAAATATTGCTTCAGAAGACTGGAGCTTCTTTAATGATTGGCATGAGCAGAAGAGCAATAATTTAACTTGTCCATTATGCAATATTGCAACCGACATTCACCAATTCACTTTTTCGCCTGAATGGGGTTTTAGTGATCTAGGGTTTACATTCTGGAATTGGCCAGATTTGACAGATGATTTTATAGAAGAATTTAGTCATAAGTTAGGTTGCGATGTATCAATAGTATACACGTATATTTAATTAAAAAGGGAAAGATATTTTTTGCGTAAATTTTAAAATTATAATTTCCACTCCTTTCATTGTCAATACGTAGAACCTCGCTTAAAACTAGCCCCATCAAATAACCTCTCCAGCCCTCCCCGCGTAAGCGCGAAGAAAACTTCACTATATGAATTCTCTCTTCGAAAAAGGGCTTTCCATTTCTAAAAACGCGCTATTTAGCGTATTTCTAAACCGCGCCGGTAAGCTGCTAGGGCGTCCGTTTCGGGCGGTGCTGGTACTGAACGAGGTAGCCAACAAGCTCGCCAGCAAAGAAAGCGGCGACAACAAGTTCAAGCAGGTATTCGATGTGGCCCGCACTCTCATTCGGTTGGTGCGCAACTATATCAGCGGCAGCTACCGGGAGGTAGAAACCGGCACCATCGTGTCGGGGCTGGCGGTGCTGCTCTATACACTCTCTCCGATTGATTTGGTACCGGATTTCGTGCCCGTGGTAGGCTTCTTAGATGACTTGGCGCTGATTAGCTGGTTCGTGGAGAAATTTCAGGGTGAAATCACCCGCTTCCGCGAGTGGGAGAAAACCAACGCCACCGACGAAACCGACGATATTCCAGCGGCTTCGGCTCAGCCGGCTTATGCAGCTTCCAACACCAATGCGGAGAATGCACCAGCCGTTGCGGAAATGGGGCATTCGTAAGCCCTCCGGATTCTCTATCATTGGAATGCCCAACCATAACCGGTTGGGCATTTCTGTTTATCAGACCCTTCTCTTTAAAGTCCACCTACCGTCATGCAGTGGCGTAGCCGAAGCATGACGGTAGGTTTATTTAACTCCCCGTTGGGCCGAACCGCTCGGTGCGGATAGAATCGTCAGGGAGGCCTTGGGCTTGTAGCAGTGTGGCGGCGTTTTCCACCAGGCCGGTGGGGCCGCAGATGTAGCACTGTGGGGCGCTGGGCAGGTGCGCTACTGCCTCGGTGAGCATGGCGGCATCGAGGCGGCGCTGGTAGCCGGTCCAGTTGACGGGGGCGTGGCGGGTATAGGTGAGTAGGAGCGTGAAGGTCGGGTCAGCTTGGGCTAGAGCCTCCAGTTCTTCCTGGTAAATCACCTCGTCGGGGCTGCGGACGCTGAACAGCATAACCACTGGATTGCGCAGCCCAGCGCGCTGACGGTGCCGCAGCATGCACATCAACGGTACCACGCCCGAGCCGCCGCCGACAAGCAGCAACGGCGCATCGGGCGCGCCGGCTGGCCACACAAAGTAGCCCCCAATGGGGCCGCGTAGTTCTAGCAGGTCGCCTACTGCCACCCCTTCGTAGAGATATCCCGACACCTCGCCTTCCTCGATTAGCTCTACGGTAAGGGCAATTTCGCCGGTTTGCTCCGGGGGCGAGGCAATGGAATAGCTCCGCTCGGCTTGGTAACCGTCGGGGGCGGTAAGGCGCAGGTCGTAGTGCTGGCCGGCACGATGCAGCGTCCAGTTGGGCAGGCGCAGCGTGTAGGTTTTCACGCGGGGCGTTTCGGGCTTGATGGCTACTACGGTGCCTATTTGCCAGTTTAAGCGGCTCACAGGCAGAAGCTGGTGGTGGAAGCTTCGGGTTCGTCGTCGTCGCTGCCGTAGCGCTGCTCTTTCCACGGGTCGCCGTACATGCTGTAGCCAGCGTCTTCCCAGAAACCGGGCTCGTCTTGGGCCATAACGCGCAGGCCTTGCACCCATTTGGCGCTTTTCCAGAAGTAGAGGTGCGGTACCACCAGCCGCGCCGGGCCGCCGTGCTCGGCCGTCAGCGGCTTGCCTTCGTATTCCAGCCCGATAAAGGCCTTGCCGTCGCGCAAATCGGCGAGGGGCAGGTTGGTGGTATAGCCGCCGTAGGAGAAGGCCATGACGAACTGCGCTTCTGGTTTGAGCTGCACGTGTTCCAGCAGCGTATCGAGGCTGACGCCCCGCCACTTGGTGTCGAACTTCGACCACTTGGTAACGCAGTGAATGTCGGGGTTGAAGCTTTGCTGCGGCAGGGTATTGAACTCGTTCCAGCTCCATTTCACCGAATTTTCCACCGCGCCTTCCAGTTGAAACTCCCAGTTAGCCAGATTGATACGCGGCGTAGGGCCGGCCGTAAGCACCGGAAAATCCTTGGTTTCGTACTGGCCGGGCGGCAGCTTATGAGCACCGTCGGTGGGCCGCTTGGCCTGGAAGCCTTTGTTGATGAATGCCATGCGTGAAAGAGTTAGGGTGAATTAGAGTTGTAGACAATAAGCAGAAAGGCACGTCATGCAGAGCGCAACGAAGCATCTCGCGTGCTGACGTTGCCTAACTAAATCACACATCAGCACGCGAGATGCTTCGCTGCGCTCTACATGACGACCTAGATAAACAGGCAGATATATAGTGCGTTTTGCGGCGTTATGGGCAGCGGAAATGGCAAGTTTTACGACAGTCATTACTCGCGAGAGTTCTAAATCTGCAAAATCAGTGAGTAGCTTTGTGCGTCGTTGATGGCGGATGAGGCTTCCAGCTTGGTAGCCGCGCCGTTTGTGTGTTGATTGTGGGGCTTGGACGCAGCCAAAGTACCAGAATCCGTGTTATCTGCTTCCCACTTCTGAATTCAGAACCTATGCAAACTATTTCCCGGCTGGCGCTGCTGGTCTTTGCCGTTCTCACCCTCACGCCCCCGGCCCGCGCCGATGAAGGCATGTGGCTGCCGTTGCTGCTCAAGCAGCTCAACGAGACCGACATGCAGAAAAAAGGCCTTAAACTCACCGCCGAGCAGATTTACAGCGTCAACCAAGGCAGCCTCAAAGATGCAGTAGTGCAATTTGGCGGCGGCTGCACCGGCGAAATCATCAGCACCGAGGGGTTGCTGCTCACCAACCACCACTGCGGCTACAGCCAGATTCAGCAGCACTCGTCGGTGGAGAATGACTACCTCACCAAGGGGTACTGGGCCATGAACCGGGAGCAGGAATTGCCCAATCCGGGCCTCACGGCTACGTTTATTGTGCGCATGGAGGACGTGACCAGCCAGGTGCTGATGGGCGTGCCGAAAACCAACGTGCAGGAAGCGGATCGGGAGAAACTGGTGCAAGCCAACATCCAGCGGGTGGCGCAGGCCGCCGTGCAAGGCACGCATTACCAATCGTTTATCCGGCCATTCTACAACGGCAACGAATATTACATGTTCGTAACCGAGGTGTTTCAGGATATCCGGTTGGTAGGCGCGCCCCCAAGCAGCATCGGCAAGTTCGGCGGCGACACCGACAACTGGGCTTGGCCCCGTCACACCGGCGACTTCTCGATGTTTCGCATTTACGCCGGCCCCGACAACAAGCCCGCCGCATACTCCAAAGACAACGTGCCCTTCAAGCCGCGCCACCACCTGCCCATCTCGCTGGCCGGCGTGCAGCCCGGCGACTTCACGCTGGTATTTGGCTTCCCTGGCCGCACCAACGAGTACCTGACCAGCTGGGGCGTCGAGGAAACCTACTCGGTATCCAACCCCGCCAAAATCAAGGTGCGCGACGCCAAACTGAAAGTGCTAGCCACCGACATGGCGGCTTCCGACAAGGTCCGGATCCAATACGCGGCCAAGTACGCCAGTATTGCCAACTACTGGAAAAAGTGGATTGGTGAGAACCGGGGCCTGAAAAAGCTGGATGCTGTAACCCGCAAGCAGCAGCAGGAAGTGACATTTCAGCAGTGGGCCAACAGCGGCGACGAAGCCCGCAAAGCCGCCTACGGCCCCCTCCTGCCCCAACTGGAGCGCAGCTACACCGCCGCCCGCGACTACACTCTGGCCCGCGACTACGTAACCGAAGCCGCCCTAGGCATCGAGCTGATTGCTTTGACTAACAGCTTATTGCCACTGGCCGAAATGGTGGAAAACAAAGTTCCCGCCGCCGAACTGGCTTCGGCCGTAGAGAAAGCCAAGAAGGGCACCGCCAATTTCTTCCGCAACTACAGCGCCCCCACCGACCGGAAAGTAGCCACCGCGCTACTCCCGCTCTACGCTACTGGTACACCCGCCGCGCTGCTGCCTGCCTACGTAAAAGCGCTGCCCAAGCAGTATCCGGGCGCCGCCGGCTGGACCACCTACGTGAATCAGCTGTATGACAAGTCGCGCCTGACCAGCAACGAAAGCGCCCAGGCGCTGCTCGATGAAGTGGCCAAAGGCAACGCTCGCGCCCTACTCGACGACCCCGCCGCCAAGTTGTCCTCGGCCATCATTAGCAACTACCGCACGGCCATCTTGCCCACCTACACCGCTGCTACCGACAACATTGCGCTGCTCCAGCGCACCTATGTGGCCGGCCTGCGCCAGCAGCAGCCCGAGCGCACCTTCTACCCCGATGCCAACTCCACGCTGCGCGTCGCCTACGGCCAAGTGCAGCCCTACCAACCCGCCGACGGCACGCAGTATGAGTTCTACACCACCCTCGACGGAATCATGGAGAAGGCCGACCCTACCAACCCTGAGTTCGAGGTACCGGCCCGCCTTGCCGAGCTGTATCAAACCAAAAACTACGGCCCCTACGCCTACAAAGGCAGCGTGCCCGTGGCCTTTATTGCCACCAACCACACAACAGGCGGCAACTCTGGCTCACCCGTCATCAACGGCCGCGGCGAGCTAATCGGCATTAACTTCGACCGGAACTGGGAAGGCACCATGTCCGACATCATGTTCGACCCCGACCGGGTGCGCAACATCACGCTGGACGTGCGCTACATGCTGTTCGTGGTGGATAAGTTCGCCGGGGCTAAGCACTTGGTCAACGAAATGACCTTGGTTGACAACCCGAACGACGTGAAGCCGGAGCCGGGCAAGAAAATCAAGAAGATGAAAGTGAAGAAGGCTGGCGCAAAAACGGCGGCATAGCTTCTTCCGCATTGCAACTTTATCAATGGGGAGGTACTCTAGCCAAGGGTATCTCCCCTTTTTATTTCAAGGCTTCCTAAATGAAAAGAATCATTATGCTATTCATCGTCCTAGCGACTGTTACTACACCCGGCTTCAGCCAGAAGCTGATGCTCACAGGTGGGTACACACGAGTGGGAAAAAACTCGTTTTCCGGAACTGCTTCCGCTGGGCTCCACGGAATTTTTACACTGGGACAATACTTTGCTTTTGGTGCAGGTATTACAGCTGGGAGTAACCGGCAGCCTTATCAAGAGTTTATTCCTGGGTTTATGGGCTTCGGGGGCCGCACTGTCACGGCCTACCACAATTCCCTTTATTCGTTGGAGGGAATTGTGGCCGGCCGCTTGGCCTTGGCACCGCGCTTTGACGTAATCCTTGGCCCTAGTGCGGGCTTCTACGTTATGGGGGCCCGTGAACGGGGCGACGAGTTAAAGCCAGGTTTCGGCCTGTGGTCTAACCTGACCTATAAACACTTGGGAGGTAGCCGTTTCAATCTGGAAGCAGTATTTCACCCTAAGACCTTGCTTCGCAGTGCCCCCGTGGAGGATGCTGACTTTTGGTTCGACGACCAGCACCTATTTGTATGGGATGCGCGGGTTGGTATATCGTATGATTTGAAGCGGTAGCCCTAACTTGTAGGAGTCAACCCTTTCCCGTCCTGCCTTGGTGCGTTTTCTCTTCGCTTGCATCCCCCTGCTGCTCACTAGCTTTTTCACCGCCGCCCACCCACCCGCTGCTACCGTACTGCTCCTGCTCCGTCCCGCCGCCGTTTTCGATGGCGAAACGCTGCATTCTGGCTGGGTGGTGTTGGTGGAGAATGACCGAATACGGGCCGTGGGGCCGGCTGCGCAGGTAACGGCTCCGGCCGGGGCGCGTACGCTGGACCTGCCGGACCTCACCTTGCTACCAGGGCTGATTGAGGGCCACTCCCACCTGCTACTGCACCCCTACAACGAAACACCCTGGAACGACCAGGTATTGTTAGAGTCGGAGGCGCTGCGGGTGGCGCGGGCCACGGCCCATGCCCGCGCCACGCTGGCCGCCGGCTTTACCACAGCCCGCGACTTAGGTACTGAAGGCGCTGGCTATGCCGATGTGGGGTTGAAGCAAGCCATTGAGCAAGGCATTATTCCAGGCCCCCGCCTGCTGGTTGCCACCCGCGCTTTAGTTGCCACCGGCAGCTATGGCCCCAAGCTCTCCACCGATGTAGACGTACCCCAAGGTGCCCAGGAAGCCGATGGCGTCGATGGTATCATCCGGGCCGTGCGGGAGCAAATCGGGAAAGGTGCCGACATCATTAAGGTGTACGCCGATTATCGCTGGGGCCCTAACGAGCCCAGCCGTGCTACTTTCTCACAAGACGAGCTAAACCTGATTGTGAAAACCGCCAACAGCGCCGGCCGCCCGGTAGTAGCCCACGCCAGCACGCCCGAAGGCATGCGCCGCGCCACCCTCGCCGGCGTCCAGACCATAGAGCACGGCGACAATGGCACCGCCGAAGTGTTCAAATTGATGAAGCAGCGCGGCGTAGCGCTCTGCCCCACCGTAGCCGCCGGCGACGCTATTTCGCAATACCGTGGCTGGCACAAAGGCCAAGATCCTGAGCCCGAGCGCATCCGCCAGAAACGGGAAAGCATGAAGCTGGCCCGCCAGAGCGGTGTACAGTTCGTTATGGGTGGCGACGTGGGCGTGTTCGCGCACGGCGACAACGTGCGCGAAGCCGAGCTATTGGTCCGGGAGTATAGTTTCACCCCGCTCGACGTACTACGCGGCTTCACCAGCGGCAACGCCCGCCTCTTCCAGCTACCCGACCGGGGCCGCATCCAGTCCGGTTTCCTCGCCGACCTTGTAGCCGTAGCCGGCGACCCAACGCAAGATGTAGCCGCCCTCCGGCATGTGAAGCTGGTACTAAAAGGCGGCGTTGAAGTGAAGTAACCGCCTGTCATTCCGACGCAGGAGGAATCTGAGTGAAGTTGTTCAACGATAATACTCAGATTCCTCGCGTCGGAATGACAATTAGCCTGGCCGCTCGACGCCTAGCGCCTTGAGTTGCTCGGCGTACTTGTCGTAAATCACGCGCAAGTCGGCACCATGCTTGTCAGCATCTACCCCAATGCTGACGTTGCTGGTGTGGAAGCGGTGCAGGTGGCTGATGTGGGGCGAAAGGATGGGCAGGTGGCCGGCCAGCAGGAACCGTACATACAGGTCGAGGTCTTCGGCCATTTCAATCGTCTCGTCGTAGCCGCCCACCTTCTCGAACAGGCCGCGCGAATAGCATACGTTACCTTGGATGAAGTGCTCGGCCCGGAAGATAGCCTTGAGCATATCGGTAGTGGACTCGAAGCGCCAGGCGTAATAATCTTCGCTGGGCAGGTAGCGCCGCTCTTCATCAACACGCAGGAAATCAGCCACAAACCACGGCTGGCCGGGGTGGCGCTGCACAAGATCGGCATAGTGATAGAGGCAGCGCTGGAGCAGTACGTCGTCGTCGTCGAGGGGTACCAGCCAAGCATCGGCGGGCGTTTCGCGGATTAGCAGGTTGCGGGCCGGGCCGGGCGCGAGCTTGGTAGGCTGGCTGATGACGCGCACCGGTCCACCTTTTTCGGCGGTGGTTTGCAGCCAATTGGCAGTGTCGTCGGTGCTGCCGTTTTCCAGAATCAGATGCTCGTACTGAATGTCGAGCGGAGCCGTGATAGTGGCGCGGACGCTGGCTACGGCTTCAGGCAAAAACTGGACGCGGTTGTAGGTCGGCGTGATAACCGTAAAATGCATATTGAGTAGGGCATGAGGTAAACGGGGCAGCGAATTACTACCCACCAAAGCCCCCGCAATGGCGGGGCGTCTTCTTATTCTGGTAGAAACCGGAAAAAGTTGCCCCTAACACTGCCTGCGGCCAACTTTCTCCGCTGCCCGGCGTTAGTTGGCACTCACGCTCCCGCTATGGCTAAGTTTGTCGTTACGCTGCACCTGCCAGTGGTTTTCTCGGAAGATTTTATAGCTCTCATCCCTCGGCACCGCGCTTTTATCAACCAGCTGATGGAAGAAAGCGTGGTGGAAACCTACGCCATCAGCGCCGACCGTACGCAGGGCTGGGTGACCATGAGCGGGCAAAGTGTGGAAGTTATTCGAGGAACGGTGCAGAAATTTCCGCTTTACCCGTTTTTCACGGCAGTGGAAATCAACGAGCTGTTTCTCTTTGATAGCGCGCACGCCCGCTTCCCACGCATCAGCCTGAATTAGGTGCGAAGTGGCGAAATAAGTAGCTTGACTCCTTATCCGTTCCTGGGTTGGGGTAGCTAAACGCACTGTCCATTGGTTCGGCACCAAGTCGGCGCGGTTTATGTAAAGGCCGGCCGTGTAGTACCTTTTGTTTTCGTTTTCCCGTCTATGACAAGTTTTTTCCGGTTTGTGGCCTTTTTACCGGTAGGTACCGTAGTGCTCGGCGCGGCGCTGGCCGCCACCCCTGCGCCAGCCCCCGACCGTATGACCACCGAGCAGCTGATGAGCCGGCTGAGCAGCGCCATCGAAAACCTGAAAACGCTGCGCTGCAACGTACGCGCCCAAGAGCGGCTTAGCAACGGCAAATACCAGCCGGCCCGCACGGCCATGAAAATGACGTTCAATCCGCATCGGGTGTACCTCAAAAACACCAAGGGCATTGAGGTTCTGTGGGTTAGCGGGCAGAACGATAGCGACGCTTGGGTATATCCCAACAGCTTCCCCTACGTAACGTTGAGCTTGGACCCTAACGGCTCCATCATGCGCAAAAACCAGCACCACAGCGCCCTCGATGCCGGTTTCGGGACCATCTCCGACCTTATCCACGGTTCCGCTCAGCGCCGCGACCATAGCTTCGAGCGGAGCTTCCGCTACACCGGCGACACCACAGTGGCGGGCCGGGCCTGCCACATCTTGCTCTCCAGTTACCCTCAGTTCAAGTATGTGGCTTACAAGGCAGTAGCCGGCGACACGCCCGCGCGCATCGCCGATAAGTTTGGTTGTGGCGAGTACCGCGTGATGGAGCGCAACGGCCTGGACCCCGGCGAAGCCATTACCGTCGGCCAGACGCTGCAAGTGCCTAACGGCTACGGCCGCCGCACCCTCGTTTGCATCGACCAGAAGCTAATGCTCCCCACCGTAGTAGAAGTATACGACGACAAAGGCTTGTTTGAGAAGTTTGAGTTCACCGACATCGTGGCCAATCAGCCGATTCCAGTAGCCGAGTTCAGCAAGGATTTCCCGGAGTACAAACTGTAAAGCGCAGATTTTGTAAACGATTCGAGTCGAATGCTATTTAACGAAACAGGCTTGCCAATATGGCAAGCCTGTTTCGTTTTCAATCGTCCACGAAATCCGGGCAATCTGAAAAATCCGCGTTTCAGCGACGCATTGCCTTTTCAATTTCGTCCCACATGGGAGCTGGAATGGCTTCGAGCTTGTTGAATTCCCCTGCTCCGTTCAGCCATTCGCCGCCGTCCAGCGTCACTACCTCGCCGTTCATATAAGCTGCGAAATCCGAAACCATGTAAGCGGCTAGGTTAGCCAGTTCCTGGTGGTCGCCGACGCGCTTGAGCGGGACGCTGGCGGCGGGGTCGAGCTTTTTAGCGAGAGGCTCGGGGAAGAGGCGGCTCCATGCCCCTTCGGTGGGGAACGGGCCGGGGGCAATGGCATTGGAGCGAATATTGTACTTAGCCCACTCCACGGCCAGGGAGCGGGTCATGGCCAGCACGCCAGCTTTAGCAGCAGCCGAAGGCACCACGTACGCCGAGCCGACCGAGGCGTACGTGGTGACGATATTGAGAATGGTGCCGGGCTTCTGTTCGGCAATCCAGCGCTTGCCGAAAGCCAGCGTGCAGTTATAGGAACCGCGCAGTACGATATCTACAATTACGTCGAAGGCCTTGTGGCTCAGGCGTTCCGTGGGGCTGATAAAGTTGCCGGCCGCGTTGTTGAGCAGCACATCAACGCCGCCGAACGTGGCAATGGTTTGCTCCAGCAGCGCTTCCACTTCGTTGTACTTGCGCACATCACACTGCACGGCCAAAATGCTGCCGCCAGTTTGCTGGCGCAGCTCTTCGGCGGTTTTTTCCAGCACATCGAGCTTACGGCTGCTGATTACCACATTGGCTCCGAGCTGTAAAAAGTAGGTGGTCATGGCGCGCCCCAAGCCAGTACCGCCGCCAGTCACGACGATGGTTTTGCCTTGAAGTGCGTTGTCGCGGAGCATAGGTTGGGCGTAGGGATGGGCAGACATTAGGAAGAGAATGGGTGGGAAAAGGAAAGTTAGCTGGGGCAAGCAGCCCCTACAGGGAGTGGCTGGTTTAGCTACTCAAATAAAGGGCTTATTCCCATAACTGTTTGTAATAGCGCAATTGCACCCTAAATCAGGCTTCAAGATTACAAGAGCGCCTTTGTGGGGTGCACCAACGACTTCCCTGGCAATATAAAATTAGCCTTATACTATATTACCAAGGGCTCAAGTTCATAAAAACTCCTAACTAGCCCTACCTGAACGGTACTGCCGGGCGGCAACATTGAGCCACTTCCTACAGCGCGAAGGAAAATTCCTCACCTTTACCTCGCATGACAACGAACTCCTCTTCCCTCCCCGCCTCCAAACCTACCATTGCCATTTTGGGCTGTGGCTGGCTGGGCTTACCCCTGGCGCAGGCGCTGGTTGCCGACGGCTACCCCGTAAACGGCTCTACTACCACTCCAACTCAACTGCTTACCCTGCGTGACGCCGGCATCCGGCCGTATCTGTTGCGCCTGGGCCCGGAGTTTTCACAGACCGATGCCGACTCCCTGCACGCCATGCTACTCGACGTGGATGTGCTGGTACTGAACGTGCCGCCTCGCGCCGCGGCCGCGGGCACCTACCCCGCGCTGTTACGCCCAGTGGGAGCTGCTGTAGCGGCGGCCGGCGTACGGCACGTGCTGTTTGTCAGCTCCACCGGCGTGTATCCGGACGAGCCGCGCTCCATGCGCGAAGCCGACGCGCTTTCCTCGCCCGATGCTCCTTCCGATTTGTTGCGGGCCGAAGGCCAGTTTACGCCCCGCCGGGGTCAGTGGCTTACCACGGTAGTTCGTATGGGCGGCCTTATCGGGCCCGAGCGGCCACCAGGGCGCTTCCTGGCCGGCCGGCACGAGCTAAAGCAAGGCAATGCGCCCGTCAATCTGATTCATCTCGACGACTGCATCGGGCTGCTTCGCCACATTATCCAAGAAAAAGTATGGGGCTACACGTTCAACGCCTGCGCCGCTCAGCACCCTACCCGCCGCGAATTTTACCCGGTGGCGGCCACGCACCTGGGGCTGGAAGCGCCCACGTTCAGCCAGGAACCCGCCGCCAATAGTGGCAAAACCATCGACACCACCCTGCTGCGCCAAACCACCAACTACCATTTCCGCCACGACGATTTGGTAGCAGCCTTGGCTTATTGCTGATTAGATAGCTGGATGAAACAAAAATGTTTCGTCATTCAATCTACCGTTCATCCCCTCATTCATTCCGCTGTATCTTTGCAACCGTGAAGGATGCGAACAATACGGTAGCCGTGCTGGGCGGCGGGGCGGCAGGTTTTTTTGGAGCTATTGCTTGCGCCGAAGCTAACCCGCAATTGACCGTTTACTTGATTGAGAAAACCGGTAAGCTGCTCAGCAAAGTCCGAATTTCCGGCGGTGGCCGCTGCAACGTAACGCACGCCGCCGATACGCCCGCGCAGCTCGTATTGCACTATCCGCGCGGGGCCAAACAACTCAAGGAGCCGTTCCGGCAGTTTGATGCGCAGGCCACTATCCGCTGGTTCGAGAGCCGGGGCGTACGCCTCAAAACCGAGCCCGACGGCCGCATGTTTCCCATCACCGATTCGTCGGAAACCGTTGCGCAGTGCTTGCTAGATGCCGCCCGAAAAGCCGGCGTGCAAATCCTAACGCAAACTTCGCCCGAGCAGATTGAGCCGCTGCCCGATGGGGGCTTTCGGTTGCAGTTGGTGGGGGCACACGCTGGTGATATGCTGGTTGACAGGCTGTTGATTGCCACGGGTGGTGCGCCGAAATCTGAGCAGTACGCGTGGCTGCGGGAGTTGGGGCACAGCATTCAGGAGCCGGTACCGAGTTTGTTCACCTTCAATGTACCAGAGTCGCCGCTACGGGAGTTGCCGGGCGTGAGCGTGCCCCACGTACGGGTGCGCGTGGCGGGCGAAAAGCTGGAGTATGAAGGCCCTATTTTGGTAACCCACTGGGGCGTAAGTGGCCCAGCCGTACTCAAGCTGTCAGCCTGGGGGGCCCGCCGTTTGCATGAGCTAAGCTACCAAAGCACCGCACTGATCAACTGGCTACCAGAGCATACCGACGATTCACTGCGGCAGTATTTACGTGAGTTTCGGGAGCAACATGGCAAAAAAGTCGTGGCTTCCAACCCGCTATTTGGATTGCCACAGCGCTTGTGGCGTACCCTCACTGAACAGGCCGGCGTGATGGAGGAAGTCCGCTGGAACGATTTGCCTGCAAAACCGCAAAACAAGCTCATCGAGGCGCTACTCAATACGGCCTTACCCGTGCGCGGCAAAACCACCTACAAAGACGAGTTTGTGACCTGCGGTGGCGTAGTACTCGGCGAAATCAACATGAAAACCATGGAAAGCCGCCGCGTACCGGGCCTCTACTTCGCCGGCGAAGTAATGGACATCGACGGTATCACCGGCGGCTTCAACTTTCAGGCTGCTTGGACTACTGGCTATCTGGCCGGCCGGGCAATGGGCGAACAGGTAGAGAAGCTGGCTTGAAGTGCAGTTCAGGTATCCGGCCTGATTTCTCGGCATAAAGCCGCAGTTGCTCGGCTATATGCTTTCCGCTGCCCACCAGCACGTCATGGTGCGTAAAGCATAGTAGCCATTGATACTTCTTGTCAACAAGGGTCCATTCGTCCAGCCCCTCCACCTCTTCCAGTACGGCTTGCACGGCAGCTACCGTACCGTCATACCACCAGTATTTATCGGTTCCACGGTACGTTTCATTTACGTACAGAAAAACTCTCTGTGTCGGGTCAAGCAAGGTGGTTAGCAGTGGTTCAACCCAAAAATCAGTTATTAAGGAAGCTACTGGATGCCTGAAGTTTAAGGCATCCCACATCCAAGTAGGCCGCTGATTCAGTTGAATTCGGCAGAATTCGCTGTATGTCTTTTCCTCCACCGCATACCATTCATCAATTGGTAAGGGTTTGAAGTCAGCACTGCTTATACATAAGTCACGACAGGCTCGCGCTACTTCTTGTCTCAAGAAAGGCCACATAATCAGTTGAGCTTAGGGCTAGTGTAGTACTTCTTGTAACTTCATTTGGGTTTTATCAGTAAGGTAAGCCATAACCACCTTACCTAACGATACTCTTCTCATGGAAGCCAAAGCAACTCAAGCCCTCCTGAACGAACTACTCGAAACCCTGAAAGACGGCGAAAAAGGATACTCCGAAGCCGTTACCGACGTAGAGGATCATGATTTGAAGGAGGTATTCAAGAAGTACGCCTTGCAGCGCGACGGATACCTCACCGAGTTGGAAGACCAAATGCACCAGCTCAACCTGAAAGCCGAAGAAGAAAGCTCTATCACGGGCACTATCCACCGCGCCTTCATCAACTTGAAATCGGCTATTACCAGCAAGAGCCGCCACAGTATTCTTGCTGAGTGCGAGCGGGGTGAAGACTACGCCGTGAAAGCCTACGAAACCGCTCTGAAAGCCGAAGGCCTACCTGGCCAGTTGAAATCCATTATCGAGAAACAGTACGCAGGCATTAAGCAAGGCCACGACGAAATCAAAGCCCTGCGCGATTCAGCTGCATAGTTAACAAGCAAAGGATTCTTTTAACCAGAACCTTACGCAAACAAAAGAGCCACCTCAATGAGGTGGCTCTTTTGTTTGTAGCTTATAAAACTAAGCGAGCAGATAAACTGGCTAGATTATTCGCCGGCGTTGTCGCGCTTGCCTTTGTAGCCGCCGCCGTAGCTGCTGCTACCGCCGCGGTTACCACCGCCGTAGCTGCCACCTCCGCGGTTGCCGCCATAGCTGCCACCGCCGCGGTTACCACCGAAGCCACCTTCGCGGCTGCCGTAGCTGCTACCGCCTTCGCGGTTGCCGCCACCGTAGCTACCGCCGCGGTTACCACCGCCGTAGCTGCTACCGCCGCGGTTGCCACCAAAGCCACCTTCACGACGCTCACCACCGCCGAACCCACCAGGTCCGCGACGACGGTCACCGAAGTTACCGCCTTCTTGCTGAGCATCACCTTCTTGGCGTGGCGTGGCCACGTTGAAAGAAACTGGCCGGCCATTAATGTTAGTACGACCCAACTGGCTAACAACCTCCTCCGTGAATTCTGAAGGCACTTCCACGAAGCTGAACTTGTCGTAGAGCGAGATGTCGCCCACTTTCGCAGCCGTCAGGCCGGTGTTTTCGGCAATCAGGTCCACGATGTCGCGGGGGTGAATCTGGTCTTTTTTGCCCATCGTAACGAAGAGGCGCGTGTAGCCGGGGCGGGCAGCACCTTGGGTGCGGCTGGCGTCGAGGCTTTCCTGAGCGCGCTTGTCTTCTTTCATCGTCATTTTCAGCAAAGCTGCAGCCACATCCAACGACGTGATGCCATCTTCCTGATCCTGATCGAGCAGACGCTGCACGCGAGCAACATACTTGTCGAGGTTGCCTTTAGTGATGACGTCCTTAATGGAGTTCAGCATGAGCGTGGTTTTCACCTCCGACACATCCTCGAACGACGGCACCCGCTCCTGCTTGATGGTAGCTTTGGTGAAGCGCATGATGTCACGCAGCTTGTAGATGTCGCGGCCACTCACGAAGGTGAAGGCCTTGCCTAACTTACCAGCGCGGCCCGTGCGACCGATGCGGTGTACATAGTACTCCTCGTCAGCAGGCAAGTCGTAGTTTACTACCACTTCCACGTTCTCTACGTCGATGCCGCGGGCGGCTACGTCGGTGGCTACCAGGATTTCCAGGGTGCCTTTGCGGAATTTGTCGAGGGTGTTCTGGCGCTGCTGCTGGCCCATGTCGCCGTGCAAGCCTTCGGCGAAGTAGCCTTTAGCCTGCAAGTCGCCCACGATTTCGTCAACCATGCGCTTCGTGTTAGCGAAGACGATGCCCGACTTGATGTTGTACATGTCGATGAGACGAGTCAGCACGTCTTTCTTCTGCGGACCACGTACCTCGAAGTAGCTCTGCTCGATGTTGGTAACCGTCATTTCCTGATGGTTCACCTTCACGATCTGCGGATCCTTCTGGTAGCGCTTGGTCATGTCCATGATCGGCTTGCTCATGGTAGCCGAGAAGAATACCGTCTGGCGCTCTTCAGGCATTTTCTTGAGCACCGTCTCGATGTCGTCACGGAAGCCCATGTCGAGCATTTCGTCAGCCTCATCAAGGATGATCATTTTGCAATGCTCCAACTTCAGCGTACCACGCTCAATGTGGTCCATTACGCGGCCGGGCGTACCAATTACGATCTGCACACCACGCTCTAGGGCGCGGAACTGCCGGTCATAGGAGCTACCGCCGTAGATCGGCACAACGGCCAGACCACGCTTGTACTTGCCGAGTTTCTGGATTTCACCGGAAACCTGCACCGCTAGTTCGCGGGTTGGGCACAATACCAACACCTGCACTTCACGCGAGTTGGTATCAATGTTTTCAATAGCCGGAATGCTGAAAGCGGCCGTTTTGCCGGTTCCCGTCTGGGCCTGGCCAATTACGTCACGGCCTTCGAGCAGTACGGGGATGGCAGCTGCCTGAATTGGAGAGGCTTCTTCGTAACCTACTTCCGTAATGGCACGCTGCATTTCTTCCGACAGCGACAACGCTTCGAATCTTACTTTTTCTTTTTCCATTTTCTTGGTTGATGGAGGGGAGACACTACGCTCTGAAAACAGCGAATCCAGCGACGCTCTTCTCCCACTCTCTCACAACGACAAGTGACGGAAGCAACGGACGGAAGACAAAGCCGGCCAACAATTTTTAACTTAGGCAGCTACAAGCTGCGCGGAACGAGGCCGTTCTCAAATGCGGCTGCAAAGGTAGGGATAATTCTACGCAATAGCTATACTACAGTTGCTGTTTTAATAGAATACTGCTTTATCTGTGGCTGTAATCCTATTCTAGCAACTAGCTACTCAACTCCGACTGGTTGGGGCAGCTTGCATAGGGCACAAAAAAAGCAGGCTCTTTGGAGCCTGCTTTTCAATCGTATCCGGAAGGCGGATTGGACTAAGCCAACTTTACTTTCACAGCGTTCAGACCCTTGCGGCCTTGAGCAATTTCGAACTGAACCTTGTCGTTGTCACGGATTTCGTCGATCAACTCGGTAACGTGAACGAAGATGTCTTCGCCAGTCTCGTCCACTTTGATGAAACCAAAACCTTTGGTCTCATTGAAAAATTTTACAGTTCCTGTCTGCATGGTACTTTTGTGATGGATGTTTTCTAAGAAAAGCGGTACTCAACTCCGCTTTCCCTTCCTTACGAAAGTACTCAACTGGACAGCGTAAACCTCTTTTTCTTAAACTGCCTCAAAGATAGAAGAAGTTTCCAACTTCATAGCGCCATGACACAATATTATATTGTGAACAGGAAATAGGGTCGAGCTTCAGGAGGTGGGGGTTTGTGCGTTCCTTTGTCCCCGTTCTCTGCTTCTCTCCTACGCTATGCAAACGCCTGCCTTCCGCTTCTCGCGCCTCATCACGGTGCAGCCCCACGACATTGACGAGCTTGACCACGCTAACAACGTGCAGTACGTGCAGTGGGTGCAGGACACGGCCGCCGCACACTGGCACACCGCCTACCCTCCCAGTGAAGGTCACTCCTATATATGGGTGGTACTAGAGCACCGCATCCGCTACCACCACCCGGCCCTCCTCGGCGACGAACTACGCTGCACTACCTGGATTGGTGACGTGCGCGGCGCCCAAAGTCAGCGCTTTGTGCGCATCGAGCGGGCCGCCGACAACAAGCTGCTTTGCGAAGCCGAAACCCAGTGGGTCTTTCTTGACTCGCAAACCAAGCGCCCCGCCCGCGTGACGCCGGATATGGTGGCGCGGCTGTGGGGGCCGGTATAGGCTACTTAGACTTAGGAGACCCAATTGTCAATCCATCGTACTAAATGCCAACGATTATTTTGCTTCTGAGCAAAGATTATATTTCCTGATTCTGCCCTCATACCACCTCTGAATTCATAATAGAAACAGGCCTCCTGCCCATCAGCACTTACAATAGGTTCTGATATTGCGAACGAACCACTAAGCTCTTGGCTAGGCTGGAGCTTTATTGCTGGCTGATGAGTGTAATCAGGATATTTCCTATCAGATGCAGCTTGTACTTGGTAGCAGCCAGTGTTTACTAGTTCCTTAACTGTAACGTCTGCACTACGCATACTATCCATTAGAGCACAATAGAGTAGCTTCTAGCGGCGAATTAACCGAAAGTGACCTAGCTTGTTACTCCGGTCGGAGGGCAGGTTACCATGATGAACAGAATTAACTGCAAGCTTAAGATTTCGCCGATTAGTAGTATCTAAACTGCTTTTACACAACTCATTATCTGCTAATAGAACTTGCTGTTTCTTATTGACTTCACGATGTCTCAAGTAGGTGCGCCAAAGTTTGTTTTCATCTGCTGTATCATATAGCGTTCTACTTTCTCCTTTTCTATCTAGGTAATCTTGAAACGATTCGTAGCAATAATTACTACCAAGTAGTTCTAATAGCACATGGTCTACTATTTCTGTTTTCTTATTTGAATACGTATTCTGAATAAACCGGAATTCTATCGGTTTAGGATCAGTACATGAGTAAAGAAAAGCGGTGATGAAGACAAGTGTTATAGTTCTAGGTTGGCTCATATAGCTAAAGTATATATCAAGTATAATTTTCACCTAATTACAAATTTGAGTTTATCTCTCATTTGATTCAAAAATGCCCGCCACTTTCCGCATCTACTCTTCTTCTGCCGGTTCTGGCAAAACGTACCAGCTTACTAAGGAGTACCTGAAGCTGGCGCTGGGCGACGAAGATCCGGTGTATTTTAAGCGCATCCTGGCCATTACCTTCACCAACGATGCGGCGGGGGAAATGAAGGGGCGCATAATTGAGGCGCTACGTCGGTTTTCGTACCCCGCAGCCGGTGAAACGGATATGCTGCTGGCGGAAGTAGCAGCGGAGCTAACCGAAGAAGGTAAGATGCCGCACTTTGCCACTACTTCCGAAGACCAGCAGCAGGAAATCCGGCGGCGGGCGCAGATTACGTTTCGGCTGGTGCTGTACCACTACGCCGACTTTGCAGTGAGTACCATCGACTCGTTTGTGCAGCGCATTGTCACGGCATTTACGCGGGAACTGGGCTTACCTGCCACATTTGAGGTGGAGCTGGACACCGAGGCTGTGCTGCAAACTGCTGTGGCCGCGCTGCTGGAGAAAGTGAACCGCGACCCGAATTCCAAGCTACTGGCGCGCACCTTGAGCGAATATGCGTTGAGCCGCGCCGACGAAGGCAAAAGCTGGAACAACCTGGCCGGTGAGTTGGTGGAGTTCGGTGGCTTCCTCTTCAACGAAACCGTGCACGAAGCTGTGGCGCAGCTCCAGACCCTGACGCTTCAAGATTTTCGGCGGCTGCACGAAACGCTCCGTAAGCGGCGCGAGCAGATTGAGGGCGAGTTTCGGGCGGTGGGTGAGCAGGCAACGGCGGCACTGGCCACAGCCGGCGTCACAGAAACCGACCTGTACCAGGGCCGGAGCGGAATTTTCGGGTACGTCACGAAATGGGATGAGCGCCTGCTGCCCGAAAAAGAACCTAACAGCTACGTGCGCGCCACGGTGGAGCAGGATAAATGGTACAGCGGCAAGGTGAAAACTGCCGCCGACCGCCAGCGCGTGGATGAGGCCAAAGCGGCTTTGCTGACGGCCTACGAGCAATTCGAGGGGCTGCGTGCCACCGTATTGCCCGACTATTTGCTGCTGGCTGCCATGCAGCCTTACCTGTTTCATGCTTCGCTGCTCAGCGAGATGAACAAGATTGTAGAGCAGGTAAGCCGGGAGCGGAACATCGTGCTGATCAGTGAGTTCAACCGGCGCATTGCTAGCATTGTGCTCACCGAGCCGGTACCGTTTCTGTACGAGCGGCTGGGCGAGCGGTACAATCACCTGCTCATCGACGAGTTTCAGGACACCTCGGTGCTGCAATGGAACAACCTGCTGCCGTTGGTAGAAAACGCCGTGGCCACCGACAACCTCAGCTTGGCCGTAGGCGACGCCAAGCAGGCCATTTACCGCTGGCGGGGCGGCGAGATGGAGCAGATTCTGCGCCTGCACCAAGGCCAGACTGACGCACTGGTTAACCGCGCTACCAACCCCGAAATGCAGGAGCTGCTGCGGGAACGGTACATCACCCTCGACCAAACGCTGGAGCCAGTTTCGCTGAATGTGAACTACCGCTCGGCCGCGGAAATCGTGGGTTTCAATAACAGCTTCTTCAACCACATCCGGGAGCAGCACGCTTCGTTTCCGCTGGTGCAGGACTTGTTTGGCGCAGAGTTTCAGCAAACAGTGCCAGGGGGAGCCGTGCCCACTAGCTTCAACGATTCACCTCCCCTCTTAGCCTCTTCAAAGGGAGACGAGGAATTAACTGTCGATACCGATGCTAGTTACACAGCTGAGGATTTCGATTTTACCAGAGCTACGGACTTTGATACAGAGCTAGAACCCCAAGCAATACCTTCTTTCACTCCACGAGAGAGGCAACTTGGAAGCAAAGCCGGTCATGTGGAAATCCTGTTCACACAGGACGATGCGCCAGCTCGGCTTTATGACGCTGACGACGGTACGTACGACGACGCGCTGCTGCCCGGCTACCCCGTCGGGGCCAGCCTCGACTACGATGAAAGCACCCTGTACCTCACTCTAGCGCTGGTGGAGCAGGCTTTGCGCGATGGATTTCAGCTGCGCGACATTGCTGTGCTTAGCCGGCGGCGGCGGGGCAGCCGACTAGTGGCCAAGTTCTTGAAGGAGCGCGGCTACGATATTATTTCCGCCGATTCGCTGTCGTTGGAGTTTGCGGAGGTGGTGAACTTGCTGGTGGCTATTTTCCGGGTGTTCAACCAACCCGCCGACACGCTAGCGCGGGCCGAGGCGCTGCTCCTGCTCGATAAAGTGGTGCGCAAGCTGGCCCCTACCCCCGACCGCGCCCGCCACATTGCCACGCTAGCCAACGCCGAACACGCTGGAGACTTCTACGACGAGTTCCGGATGCTGGGCTTCGATTTGCGGGAGCACGAGACCGGCAACCTTGGCCTCTATGAACTTACGGAGCGGCTGATTGGCTTGTTCGGGCTACTGGGCCGCAACGGCGAAAGTGAGTACCTGTTCCGCTTCCTGGATTTGACGCTGGAATACAGCCTACGCTTCGGCAACAACCTCAACAACTTCCTCACTTACTGGGACCAACGCAAGAGCGCGCTCAGCATCAACGCCCCTGCCGGTCGCGACGCCATTACCATTACCACCGTGCACAAGGCTAAGGGCCTAGCCTACGGTGTGGTGATTGTGCCGTTTGCCGATTGGAGCTTGGAGCCGTTTCGGGCGACTTTGTTGTGGGGCCGGCTGGCAGAAGACGACAAGCCGGTGGCCGAAATGCCCCCCATTGCCGTGGTGCCACTCACCAAGGCCCTCACCCGCACCGCTTTAGCCAACCAATACACCGAGGAGCGCGAAAAGACCTTTCTGGAAGGCCTGAACATGCTGTACGTGGCCTTCACCCGGCCGCGCCACCGCCTCTATATCATCACGAAGCGCCCCGAAACCAGCCGCAAAACTAGTACCACCGATACGGATGCGGCCGATACTCCGGGCGGAGCCGCCCGCAACGTGGCCGAGTTGCTGCATAGCTACCTGCGGCAGCAGAACCGCTGGCAGGACGAGCAGGTATCGTTTGTGCTGTCGGAGGGTGGCGTTGCGCCGGCATCCTCTCACAATCAGCCTGCTACTACCAACAATTTCTACCTCTCGAACCTGGAAACGGCACCCTGGGAAGAACGGCTGCGGTTGCGGCGGCACGCCAATACGGTGTTCGATTTCGATGAGCAGGAACGGCTGGGCGAGTGGAACCGCAAGTTGCACTACGGCCTGCGCCGCCTAGAGTTGGCCACCGACGTGGAGCGCGTGGCCCGGCAGCTGGTAGCCGAAGGCCTCATCAGCAGCAAGGAGCGCCCCGCCTTGCAGGACCGCCTGCATGCCGTGGTGCAGCACCCGCAGTTGGCGCATTATTTTAGCACCCAGGTGTCAGTGGAAACGGAGCGCGAGATATTGGTAGGCGGCGTGAAGCGGCGCGACTACAAGCCCGATCGGGTGGTATTCGGGGCCACGGCCCTGACTTCGGGCCGGTCGGGAACCCGCGTTACGCTGATTGATTTCAAGGTGCCGCCACCGCAGCCGCAGCACCGACGGCCATTGTTGCAATATGCGCAGCTGTTCCGGCAGCTCGGCTACGAGCAGGTGGAGTGCGTGCTCTACTACTTCGGCAATGAGGAAGTGCAGGTGTTCTAACAGCGAAAACAGACCTCAACGCCGCTGTTAGGCTTAGTACTGGCGTTGAATGATACTGGTGCCCTCCCCTCATGAGCAAAGGCAGTCTTAATGAAAGGGGCTTACTATCAGCGTATCATGCCGTACGCCCCTCTCATAGCTCGTTTACTCCAACTCCAGGGGTTTGAACATGCCTTGGCCGGTGGTAGCGTAGTGCCACTGAAGTTTCGCCACTGCGTTGGTAGGGACGGCAGTAGACAGGGAGTCGCGCAGGGCCAGGGCAGCGGAGGCGTCCGATAACTCTCCCCGAAGCACATTTGTTGTCTTGTAGTACACGCTGTCGGTGGTCACCTTCGTGACTTGCACCAGCCCGTAGCTGCGGCCATCATCGTTTGCTTTGAACTTGTAGCGGGCACCTACTGCCACTTGCTCGTCGCGAAAGGCATTTTCGGCGGTGCCGGTGGAAGCGGCAGCACTGGCGGCGGAAGACGACTCGCTGTCAGCATTACGCGGGGCGATTTTGACTATCACGAAGATCAACACAATAGCTACGCCGAGGAGTATCAACAGGGCAAAATTGGTAAGCGGAATGCGGGCTTGCGCCTGAATAGCTTGTACAGGACCTTGGTAAGCAGCAGGCATTTCGCGGGCCGTTAGGGTCTGCTTGCAGTGCTGGCACACGGTTACGCTGGTTTTTCCTATCGGGAAAGCCGGAATCCAAAACAGATGGAAGTAGCGCGAAATAACGGTGCTGGTGAGAGAAGTAGTTGTGCCACAGTGCACACAGGCAAGGCCGGGCAATGGTACAGTAGTGACACGCGTGTTACCGATTCCGAAGAATAACAGCATAAAGAGTTTGTTATAAAGCTCACCTCGGTTCAAGGGGAGCGGGTTTCAATAAAAATCAAGCAACTGAGCGGCAAGGAGCCACTAAATAGGTAATTATTTTTGAAGCACCACCATACGCGCAACTCGCTGCGCTGAAGCCGGTACCTTTAGGATTCCCTTCCTCACGATATATGCTAGCACCCCAAACTGGCTCGGCGCGCAAGCCTGCGCTCATCTTTATCTTTATTACGCTGCTGCTCGACGTTATCGGGTTTGGCATCATCATTCCGGTGCTGCCCAAGCTGATTACGCACCTCACAGGCGAGCCACTCAGCACGGCAGCGCGCTACGGCGGCTGGATGAGCTTCGCGTTTGCGGGCATGCAGTTCCTGTTTTCGCCGGTGCTCGGCAACCTCTCCGACAAGTACGGGCGGCGGCCGGTGCTGCTGGTCGCCCTCTTCGGTTTCGGCCTCGATTACCTGTTCCTGGCCTTTGCGCCGAGCATCGGGTGGCTGTTTGTGGGCCGCATGATTGCGGGCATCACCGGCGCCAGTTTCACCACGGCTGGCGCCTACATTGCCGATATCAGCACGCCCGAAGACCGGGCCAAGAACTTCGGGATGATTGGGGCGGCGTTTGGTTTGGGCTTCATTATCGGGCCGGTAATTGGGGGTACGCTGGGGCAGTTTGGGCCGAATGTTCCTTTTCTGGTGGCAGCGGGCCTGACGCTGCTCAACTGGCTTTACGGCTTCTTCGTGCTACCCGAATCCTTAGCCAAAGAAAACCGGCGGCCCTTTGAACTGCGGCGGGCTAACCCCATCGGCTCGTTGAATTTGTTGCGCCGCTACCCCGTGATTTTAGGGCTGGTGGGCTCCCTAACGTTGGTGTACGTGGCGGCGCATGCCACCCAAAGCACCTGGTCGTATTACACGATGTATAAGTTTCACTGGAATGAGGCTTGGGTGGGCTATTCGTTGGGGGTCGTTGGGTTGCTGACTGCGCTGGTGCAGGGCGTACTCATCCGCTACCTCAACCCGAAGCTGGGCGCTGCCCGGTCGGTGTTTATTGGGCTGGGGTTCTATGCCATTGGTTTCCTGTTGTTTTCGTTTGCGCCGACGGGCTGGTTTATGTTTGCCTTCCTGATACCCTACTGCCTGGGCGGCATTGCGGGCCCGGCGTTGCAGGGAATTATGTCGGGGCAGGTGCCGCCCAATGAACAGGGCGAGTTGCAAGGGGCACTAGCCAGCCTCGTTAGCCTCACGGCCATTGTGGGGCCTCCTTTGATGACCAATCTATTCTCTTACTTCACCAGCGCTGGTGCTCCCATACAATTTCCGGGTGCACCCTTCCTGACTGGCGCCGTACTCACCGTCGGGAGCTTGTTGCTGGCTATGCGTTCCTTGAGCAGCTACCAAGCGCCGGTTGAGGCAACGGCTACCACAGAGTAGATCTTGCTTAGTGGATGCCCCACTGCGTAACGCGCAACTACTTACGTACTAACCCACTGCAAGCAACGTTAGCGCGGAGTTACAGCTTCGCGCTTCGCTGACCAATGTCACTGGCTTGGTGCAATAAGTCGGCAACCCGATGCACGGCTGAGCTTCTTGTGCATCCTTTTAACTCAACTGGCAGTACGCTTTTATATGGATGCCAATTTGACTTTGCTGGTAAACGGGAAGCAGCACACGCTCCGCCTCGACCCGGCCACGCCCCTGCTGTACGTGCTACGTAACGACTTGGCACTGAACGGCCCTAAGTTCGGGTGCGGCTTGCAGCAATGCGGGGCCTGCATGGTACTGCTCGATGATGTGGCTTGGCCGAGCTGCCAACTGCCCGTGCACCAAGTAACGGGCGGCGTGGCCATTACCACCCTCGAAGGCCTGGCTGCTCCTGATGGAACGCTGCATCCAGTACAGGCCGCTTTCGTGCAGGAGCAGGCCGCGCAGTGCGGCTATTGCCTGAATGGCATGGTGATTTCGGCGGTGTCGTTGCTGCGGCAGTACCCGAAGCCCGATGAGGCGGCCATTCGCAATGGGCTGTTTCGGGTGCTATGCCGGTGCAGCGTACAGGCCCGCGCCATCAAGGCCGTGCAGCGCGCCGCTGGCGTATAGCGCCGGCTGCCACTTGACCCGCCGCCAGCCCAAGTTTCTGCACTCCAGATTCCATCTATCAGTAAGCTTGTTCTCAGCAGCAACCCGCCCGGCGGGAGCCTAGCCCTACCTATTTATGTCCCACCACTCCGCTCCCACTGCTTCGCGCCGCGACTTTCTGAAAGGCGTTGGCTGCCTGACTGTTGGGTTTGTTATGTTTGGCGCTGGTCCGCTGGCGGCAGCGTCGGCGGGGCCAGAACTACCGGGCAGCTTGCAGGACAATCCGCGCATCAATGCCTGGCTGGAAGTGCTGGCCGATGGCCGGGTGCGGGTGCTGACCGGCAAGATTGAAATCGGGCAGGGCATCCGCACGGCGGTAGCGCAAATAGCCGCCGAAGAGCTGGATATGCCCTTGGAGCGCGTGGAGGTGGTACTGGCCGAAACCGGCCGCACCCCCGACGAACGGTACACCGCCGGCAGTGCATCCATCGAGCAAAGCGCCATGTCGGTGCGCTACGCGGCGGCGGCGGCCCGCCAGAAGCTGCTGATACTGGCCGCGGCCCAGTTCAGAACCACGCCCGGCCGGCTAACGCTCCGCGACGGGGCCGTGCACGCCTCCAGTGGCCGCCAGCTTAGCTTCGCCCAACTCCTTGGCGGCCAGCAGCTCACCGATGAAGTTCGCCTCCCGCTTCCACTCAAACCCAAAGCCAACTACCGCTACGTAGGGCGCTCAATACCGCGCGACGACATCGAGCGGATGGTGCGGGCCGAATCATATTATGTGCAGGATTTGCGTTTTCCGGGCATGGTGCACGCCCGCATCCTGCGCCCACCCAGCTACGAGGGGCGGCTAGCCAGCTTCGATACCAAGGCTTTACAAAAAGCGGTGCCGGGCGTGCTGCAAGTGGTAATTGATGGCAGTTTTGTGGGACTGCTGGCCGAGCGGGAGTACGATGCCAAGCTGGCCCAGGACTACGGCCGGCTGCACGCCCGCTGGTCGGGGGGCCGGAAACTCCCGGCCGATAAGCCGCTGGCCGAGCACCTACGGAGCCTGCCCGCCGTGGAAAAGCGCACCACCGATAAAGGCAACGTAGACGCGCTGGCCACCGATGCCACGCTGCGCGCCAGCTACTTCAAGCCCTACCTCATGCACGGCTCCATCGGGCCGAGTTGCGCGGTAGCCTTGTTTGCAAAGGACACGCTGCACGTCTGGACTCACAGCCAGGGCGTATATCCGTTGCGCGATTCGCTGGCTAAGCTCCTGAAAATCAACCCCGACAATGTGCACGTGAAAGGCGTACCCGGCTCGGGCTGCTACGGCCACAACGGCGCCGACGACGTAGCCGCCGATGCCGCGCTGCTGGCCCGCGCCGTGCCCGGCCGCCACGTGCGGGTGCAGTGGAGCCGCGAAGACGAGCACGCCTGGGAGCCCTACGGCAGCGCCATGTTGTTTGATATGGCCGCCCGCCTCGACCCCAAAACCGGCCAGATTACGCATTGGCAACACGAGCTATGGTCGGATACGCACAGCACCCGCCCCGCTGGCTCGCCCGAAAAGCTGCTGGCCGCGCAGTACCTCGCCGAGCCGCTCCTCCCGAAACCCGAAGACGACTTCAGCGGCGGCATCTACCGCAACTCCGAGCCGTACTACGACTTCCCGGCCGTGCGCGTAGACACGCACTACGTGCAGGGGCCGTTGCGCGTATCGGCGTTGCGCAGCCTGGGCGCGTTCGGCAATGTGTTTGCCCTCGAATGCTTTATGGAAGAACTGGCCGTGAAGTCCGGTCAGGACCCCTACGAATTTCGCCTGCGCCACCTCACCGACGAGCGAGCCAAAGCGGTAATCCGCAAGGTGCGCGACATGGTGCGCACCGAGAAGCTGGCTCCGCGCGAAGGCCTGGGCGTGGCTTTTGCCCGCTACAAGAACAAGGCCGCCTACTGCGCTGTGGTAGCCAAAGTGGCCATAGCCCCCGAGGAGGATGGCGCCACCGTGCGGGTACGGAAAATCTGGTCGGCTATTGACGCTGGCGAAGTCATCAACCCCGACGGCCTCCGCAACCAGACCGAAGGCGGCCTTATTCAGGCAGCCAGCTGGACCCTCAACGAGGAAGTGCTTTTCAACGCCCAGCAAGTCACGACCCGGCAGTGGGAGCAGTACCCCATCTTCCGCTTCGATGAGGTGCCGCTGGTGGAAGTAGCCGTGCTAGACCGTCCTACTGAGCTGCCTCTTGGGGCAGGCGAAGCGGCCCAGGGTCCCACTGCCGCAGCCCTCGCCAACGCGGTATTCCACGCCTGCGGCAAGCGGGTTCGGCAACTTCCTATTCGGCCAGAAAAGCTGTTAGCTTAGGATAAAATTACAAAACCTCGTCATGCTTCGGTTAGCGCCTCTGCATGACGAGGTCTTTTCCTTGTGGGATTTCTACTTTTTACCTAGCAGTTGTTTGGCCCCCTTCACTGCTTCCGGCACGGCCAGCGCCAGCGACGCTATAGAAGCTACCGTAGCAACTTGGCAGTAAAAGCATAATGCTTTGTTTTCCTTCCATTCCTCTCGGCCCAGAAATAAGGTATTGGCGGTGTCGAACAGGGTTTTGAGGCCCATAGCTACCGGCAGAAAGGGCTGTTGTGAGGCCCGGCGGATGCCGCCGGCCCCGGCCAGGCAGGCGGTGAGGCCATAGGTTACCATCATCGGCAGGGCATCAGGGGTGTCGAGGCGCTTGTAGCCGTAGTCGGAGGCGTCTACTTTGTCGGAATCGAAGGGGCCGACGGGTGGGTCGGGCAGGTGCTTGATGATGCCGGTCTGGTAGAGGCTCACAATCTGGCCGGCGGCCACCCCCAGGATGGAGAGGCCGATAATCCAGCGGCGGCGGGTGAGGTCGGCACTCTTGCCGTTGCGGAGTTCGTAGCTAAGTTGCGTGGGATTCATGGAAGCCGTTTTTGCAGTGAAAGACTGCCAAAGGGTACGGCAACGGCTGCGGTCTAGTTAAGGAGGAGCTTCCCAAGCACAACGCACCTCAGCAACAGTCCCAATAGAAATAGGCCTCCTCAAAACGGCCCTCTTTCAATGCTTGCTCATCAATGAAGAAATGCGCTACTCCTGAATCTCCGAACATAATTTCTTCGTCGATGTCGATTTGCAACAACTGCACGTCAGGGGATGATTGCGAATCGATTCCCCGTGGGTCCTCCTGCGTGAAAGCTGCATAACCGCCTAATTTGTGGCCGTCGGCATCCAAGAACTGTTGAAACAATTCTTGCTCGACTTCATTCAATGTTTCGGAGTACTCGTAGCTATCCATCCCATCGAATTCCAACTCAAATCGGTGGTCTTGAGTGGCACCATATTCAATGGCCCGCTCAAACGTCAGTTGATGTTCATAGTTGATGGGGCTATCCTCATAATGGTTGGGTGGCAGAAAGCTGTAATCCTCGCAAATTTCCGTTTCTAGCTGTTCAGGTTTGATATAAAGCACTTTCGATTGGTCCATATTGTACCAATCGTGAGCTGCCACATAGAACTGAAGTAGCCCTAACGCGGGCAGCATACCATTAGTAGGCAACTCCCGCAAGTTGATCTGCGCCAACAGCAACATCGGCTGCCCGGCTTCATCAACCGGATAAGGTATAGCCAGCGGCAAATACGGTAGCCCCCGAAACTTGCTGTCGGCTGAAACAGGCCGGTCGGCAGCCAGTGGGGCAGCCTTAATTTTGATACTCTCTAACTTGTATTGCTCTAGCTGAGCGGCATAAGGGGCCAGAAAATCTGGAATCATAATGGAAGTTATTTGGGGTTGAAATCAAGTATAGCGCTTCCTTACTGCGTTGCCAGCTTCCGGTAGCGCAACCGCTCTGGGTGGTTTTGGTCGGCGTAGAATTCCATCTTACTCCCCTCCACATCTAGCTGAAAGCGCACCTCTTGGGACGTCTGGGGCGGTTTAAAGCGGGCCATCTGCTGGAAGAGCACTTCGCGCGTGGCAGCGGGGTTACGCTTATAAATCAGCCGCAGCCCCCGCTCGTAATCCAGCAGATAATATGTCTGACATTTCGGCACATAGATGCGCGGCACGTAATTGCCGAGCAGGTCCATTGCGCCATTATAGCGAAATGAGGCCAGCTTGGTACCGTGCATAGTGGTAAGGAAGGCATTGGGTACCCGTTTCATTTGCGGCGGCTCTATAAAATCCATCGACTGAAGTGAACTATCGGCTGCGTACTCATAGTGGTGCTCTCCATAGGCATAAATAGTGAGTAGGGTGCTGTCGTTGAGGAAGCGGGCCAATGCTAGTTTGGCTTTGGGTTTCAGCAGCGACAAAGGCGCTTTGCCAGGGCGGAGCAATTTGCCGCAGGTTAGCAACGCCTGCCCATTGGGTGCCGGACAAGGGATACAATCCGCGCTGCCGTACCCACCCGCATTGCCGTACGACAACTCCCGAACCTGACCGCGCAGGTCGAGTATTAGCGAGTATTAGGAACAGGTAGTTGCCCACGTCGCTCTGCGGAATGCTTACGCTTTGCCAGAACGCTAGCCCGCCAAGGTGCGGATAGTAGCCCAGAAAGACTGGTATTTCGGGTTCGGCCACTACGGCTATGTCGGGTCCTACTAAGGAGTAAAAGTTTGCTTTGCGAAACTCCCGGCGGAACACGCGCCGCCCGTCAGTAGCTTCGCTTAGCGTGATGCTGTATACTCCCTCCGGCCCCCGTACCCGCTGGTTGCGCACGAAGTTATTGTCCGCAGCAAAGGCTTCGCCGACAATACCAGAAGTTACGGCCGTGAGCATGTGCGCTGAGTCGGCAGTGGCGCGCAAACGCAAATGATACAGCTGGCCGTCTATTCGTAGCGTGGTATCAGCTACCGCTGTTCGTAGTAGCAGCTGGCTGATGTCGGTGGTATCTACCGCTGGCTTAGGCAGTGGGGCTAGGGGTTGCGCGGTAGTATCGGCCGGTACGGGCGGCGCAGTAGCGGTTTCGGCGGCAGGTGAGCTTTGGTTGCACGAAATCAGGCCCCAGTGTAACACACTGAATAGAATGGCACTTGCGCAGGCCTTCAAGATGTTCATAGAAACAACCACCCGATTTCCGACGCTTGCACGCCTTTTCTGGGTGGCTGCAAGGTATCTTTACTTTCCATGAATTCGCAAGTCCTCTCCCCCGCCGCCCCGCCTACCACCGTTACCAACTCGTTTCTCTCGCAGGCCGCTCACGATTTAGTGAGCCGCTATTTGCCGGAGGAATTGTCGGATTTGGTGGTGGTGGTGCCCACGCGGCGGGCGGTGGTGTACCTCAAGAACGAGTTGGCCATGGCCACCAGCGCCGGTGAGGCCCTGTGGAGCCCCCGTGTGGCGGCCATGGAAGACTATATGGTGGAGCTGGCCGGCGTGCAGGTGGAAGAGCCGATTGCGCTGCAACTGCTGCTGTTCGACATTCTTAAAGGCATCGACGCAGACCTAGATTTCGACCGGTTTGTAGGCTGGTCGGGGCTGCTGCTCCAGGACTTCTCCAACCTCGACCAAAACCTGGCGCCCGCCAATAAGGTGTTCGAATACCTCTCGCAGGCCAAAGCCTTGGAGCGGTGGGAACTGGACGACGCACCCTCGCCGCAGTCGATAACTGGGGCTTATTTCAAATTCTGGGACGACCTCACGAAGGTGTACCGCCGCTTGCGCCGCCGCATGATAGAGGACCGGGTGGCATATCCGGGGTTGGCCTATCGGTTGGCTGCCGAGCGCATGAGTGAGCAAGTGAAAAACGGCACTATGCCCGCTAAACACGTTTTTCTGGGCCTCGGCTACCTCTCGAAGGCTGAGTTTACGCTGATTGACGTGCTGCACCGGGCCGGTCGGGCCGAAGTACGCTTCGATGCCGACCTGTTCTACCTCGACTTCGACTCGCCGAACCGCGCCGGCCAGCACCTGAAAAACTACCTGAAACGCTGGGCTCCGCCCGAATTCGGCGACTTTGGCGCGCCCACCGACCTGTTGCGCAACCTGCCGCGGCATGTGCGCTTCGTAGGCGTGGCCAATGCCAGCATGCAGGGTAAAGTGGCCGGGCAGCTACTGGCCGAAGCCCGCACTCAGTACCCCAACAGCACCGTGGCCGTGGTGCTGCCCGACGAAACCCTGCTGCTGCCCGTGCTGCACGGCCTCCCGCCCGATGCCGTGCCCGACTACAACGTGACCATGGGCCTCAGCTTCCAAAGCACGCCTCTGTTCAACCTCGTAGATTTACTGTTTGAGGTGCACCTGACCGGTATCCGGGAGGGCACCGCTGAAACGGGCTACGGCGTGCCGCGCTACCACCACCTGGCCGTGACCAAGTTGCTAAGCCACCCGTTTCTACGCCGCTACCAGCAGTGGCTCGACAAACAGCCCACCAAGAAATACCACGGCCTGCTGGATGGAGTGTGCCGCGAAATCGTGAAGCGCAACGCCGTGCTGCTGCCCGCTACCGAGCTACTGGACATCGGCAAGCACCACCCGCTGATTGAGGCGCTGTTCCGAACCTGGGACACCTGCGACGATATTATCGACGCCTGCTACGTGCTGATTGACTTGCTGAAACAGGTCTATACCGAGCAGCATTCTGCCATCGAGGCCGAGTATCTGTACCTGTTTTTCACCTTGGTGAAACGACTGGATTCGGTGTTCGACTGCCGGGAGCAGCGGCTGTCGGTACGCTCGTTCCGGCGGTTCCTGTACGAGCAGATGACCCGCACCCGCCTGCCGTTCTCGGGGGAGCCCATTGCCGATGTGCAGGTGATGGGTTTGCTGGAAACTCGCGCCCTTGACTTCGACCACATCATCCTGCTCAGCTGCAACGAGAACGTACTGCCGGCTCCCAAGCGCCACACGTCCTTGTTCCCCTACGACGTGCTGACCGAGTTCCGCATGCCCACCTACGCCGACCACGAAGCCGCCACCTCCTACCAGTTCTGGCGCCTGCTCCAGCGTGCCCGCCGCGTAGACCTGGTACACGTGCTACCTGGCGCCGAGGGCACTCGCACCGGCGAACGAAGCCGCTTTCTATTGCAACTCCAAAACGATTTGGTGCCTCAGAACCCGGCCTTAGTGCTAGAGGATCTGACGGCTGTTACCGTTTCTAATCATCCCGATTTCCCAGCGCAAGCCCCCCCTGTTTCCAGCGCCCCACTAGCCAGCCAACCACCTCACGGCTCAGCCGACGCAGTGGAAGAAATGGCGCACGAAATCACCAACGACCTTACCCTGGAAAAGGATCTGGGCATGCTGGCAGCTTTGCGCGAAGTGCTGGTAAAGGGCCTCTCCCCGACTGGCCTGAACGAATACCTGAACTGCTCCCTGAAGTTCTATTTCAACCGCATTGCCCGTTTCCGCGAAGCCGATGAGGTGGAAGAGGCACTGGGCGCAGATGGCTTCGGGACGGTGGTACACGAGGTACTGGAGAAACTGCTGGCTCCGTTCCAACGCAACCGGCAACCTCTCACTGAAGCAGCCATTCCGGCCCTGATTCAGGCGGCGCCGGCGCTGGTGGCCAAAGCCCTGCGCAAAGAGGAAGACGAGCGACATGCCCGCGCCGACGAGGGCCTCAACCACGTACTCGGCCAGGTAGCCAGCCAGTTGGTACGCCGCTACTTCGAGAGCCTGCTCACCCAGCCCAACGCCCTACCCCTCCTGATTCAAAGCATCGAGGAAGCCCTGCAAGCTACCGTATACGTGGCACTGCCGAGCGGCGAGAAGCTACCCGTCAGCCTCATCGGTTTCGCCGACCGGGTGGACCAGCTGCCCGACGGGCGCCTGCGGGTAGTGGACTACAAAACGGGCCTCGTGCACGCCCACGAGCTGAAGCTGCAAAAGCGCAACGAAACGCCCGCCGAAGCCGCCGACCGCCTCATCCGCGACGATACTTCAGCTGCCGACAAAGTGCGTCAGCTTTGGCTCTACCGCTTCATGTTGGAGCAGGGCGGCCGCCCCGCTGCCGATGCGGCCATCATTTCGTTGCGCAACATTCCGGCCGGTCCGATGTCTGCTGATATGTCATTTCTCACTGCTGATGGCCAGAGCTTTATGGCGCGCAGTGAGGAGCTACTTGGCCAGTTGGTCAACCGCATCCTCGACCCCACCGAGTTCATCCGTAAGACCGATGACCTGGAAAAGTGTCAATATTGCCCCTACCGCGGCATTTGTGCGCGGTAATTGTTGATGGTTGGGAGTTGCTTGTCGCACGCACATCCGGCAATTAACTCTCAACCCTAACAAGCAGCAATTCAACAATCAACTCCCACCTATCAACAACCAGAACATGGACGAATTTATGCAGGCTGCTATAGCCGAGGCGCGGCAAGGACGCAAGGAAGGCGGCATTCCGATTGGCTCGGTGCTGATGCGCGACAATGAAATTGTGAGCCGCGGACACAACAAGCGGGTGCAGGAGTTGGACCCCATTGCCCACGGCGAAATGGATGCCCTGCGCAACGCCGGCCGCCAGCGCACCTACCGGGACACGGTGCTCTATACTACGCTCATGCCCTGCTACATGTGCGCTGGAACCATCGTGCAGTTCAAAATTCCGAAGGTAGTGGTGGGGGAAGCGCGCACGTTCGGCGAGTCCAAGGAGTTTCTGGAAAGCCACGGCGTGGAAGTCGTGATTCTGGATTCCGAGGAGTGCGTGGAGATGATGCGCGAGTTCATCGAAGCCGAGCCCACGCTCTGGAACGAGGATATTATGGAGCTCTGAGTGAGGTTACTTGTTAGTTGCTGCTTGTTATTTGGTTTGGCTATCAATTAACAAGCAGCAACTGATAACCAACAACACACGACGTACCTTTGCCTTATGGAACAAGCCCCCCTCACCGCCTCCAAAAAGTGTCCGCACTGCGGGTTCTGGAGCCGCTGGCAACAGCGCGCCGACGACCGGTGTGAGCGGTGCGGCCTGTACCTGGACGCGCCCCGCATGCGCAGTGAGCGGGAGCGCGAAGCCCTGGCCAACGAGCCGCTACCCTCGTTCATGCGCATCGAAATCAAGCCCGACGACAGCCCCACCATGCGCTTCTTTAAACGCATTATTCAAGGTGGGCAACTGGTATTTGGGGCACTAGTGTCGTTTGTAGTGTGGTTTCTGACGCTGCTAGCCGGATGAAATGGCCGCGTGAACTGCGGCATCCGCTATTTCTGGCGGGCACAGTACTCTACATGCTAGTGGCCGCTCAGAAATACGGAGGGCCACGGTTCAACCAGTGGCTGCTGCCGGACTTGGTGCGCTTTCATCTGGCCGATTTGCTGGCGCTACCGCTGGAACTGACGCTGATGCTCTACTTCATGCGGCGCTGGTACTTCCGCCGCCCCAGCTTCGTGCTGCCTACCAGCTGGATTGTCAGCACCTGGGCGGTTTTCGCTGTGTGGTTCGAAGCAATTCTGCCCCTTTTTGACCGCCGCGCCACCGCCGACCCGCTCGATGTAGTGGCCTACGGGGTGGGGGGCATCATTTTCTGGCGCTGGCTGAATCAGCCGGCTTAGCGCCGCCATTATTGCCTGCAATGGAACCCGACGGGCTACATATTGCGTAAAACCCTGTTTTGCTCCGGCGGCGCTTTGCCACGGGGCTGTTGGTTTTACCGCAATGCCCTTCTATGCTTCGTGATTTGCACCGTGTTCTGAGTGCGTATTGGCAGCAGTTTTTGTACGTCCTGCCGAAACTAGCGCTGGCCCTTGTTTTACTACTGGCCGCCGTTTTCATTGCCAACCGCCTCAGCCGAGTACTAGGCACCCGGCTACGCAAACGCGCCCACGACCCGCTGCTGGCCGATTTCCTAACCGGTATCAGCCGCTGGGTGTTTCTGCTACTGGGCTTGCTGCTGGCTATGCAAGTGGTGGGCCTCTCGGGCGTCGTGACGGGGATGCTGGGTGCGGCGGGGCTGTCGGCTTTCGTGGTGGGTTTTGCCTTCAAGGATATTGCCGAGAACTTCCTGGCCGGCGTCATTCTGGCCTTCAACCGCCCCTTCCACCTCGACGACACTGTGCAGATCCGGGACCAGACCGGCCACGTGGAAGCCCTCAACCTACGCACCACCGTTATCCGCACCTTCGATGGCAAGCACGTATTCCTTCCCAACTCCATAGTACTTAAGGAGCCACTCATCAATTTCACCCGTAGCGGCGACCTGCGGCAAGATTTTCTGATTTCAGTGGATTATGGGCCCGAGGGACGCTATGAGCAGGTGCGGGATTTGGCAATGGATTTTCTGCGCACCCAACCCGAGGTGCAACAGCAGGCACCGCGGGCACCGTACTTGGTGCTGGAAAAATCGGGGGCTACCACCGCAGATATTCGCGTGTATTTCTGGTCGTCGTCGGAGGAATACCGCCGGGGCGCCCTCGAAACCAAGAGCGAGCTGATGCAACGCATCAAAAACCTGCTCATCGATAAAAGCTATTCCCCTCCCAGCCTGACACAATAGGATCGGTAGTGAGCTAGTGAATGGGTGGGGTTTGATGTCCAGCTTGCGCCATTTGCGTAGAAGAGCGGCAAACGCACCTGTCCCTGTCTCACTCTCTCACTACTTTTCAGTATTATGCGTTGATAGTACGCAAGTTGGCAGTTGGGTTGGCCGGTTTGTTTTCACATTTGCCCTACGGGTATGGCCAAAAATATTGTTCACCGGCTGCTTAGTCCGCTGTTGCTATGGCGCTTACGCCACATCAACAACCGAGTCTACCTGATACTGGTGAGCATTCTGGTGGGTCTGATGGCGGGCCTGACAGCTGTATTGCTGAAAGGCTCGGTACACGGCGCACAGGAATTTCTGTACTCTTGGGTGCCAGAAGAAAAGCGAGTATTTGCGCTTTTTCTCTATCCCATCATCGGCATTGCGCTGTCGGTGCTATTTACCCGCTATTTCCTGGATGGTAACCTAAGCCGGGGGTTGGGACCGGTCATTTATAATATTGCCCGGCAAAGCAGCATCGTGCCGCGCAGCAAGCTGTATTCGCAGGTGGTTACCTCATTTCTGACCGTGTCATTTGGTGGCTCGGCGGGGTTGGAGGCTCCCATTTCTGTAACGGGCGCGGCGCAGGGCTCCAACTTGGCCCGATTGCTACGGGTGGGCCCGCGTGAGCGACGCCTACTAGTAGGTTGCGGGGCGGCGGCGGGCGTGGCGGCCATCTTCAACTCGCCTATTGCGGGCGTGCTGTTTGCGGTGGAAGTAGTACTAGGCGAGCTGTCGGCCCCGTTTTTCATTCCGCTGCTGATTTCGGCGGCTACAGCTACGGTGGTGTCAAAGGCACTATTTGCGGGGCAACCATTCGTGCTCATCACCACCAGTTGGCCCGTTGATGCGGTACCATTCTACGTGATGCTGGGCTTGTGCACGGCCATGCTGTCGGTTTATATGATTCGGGTGTACTTCGCCTCCGAAAAGTTCTTTGAGCGGTGGCCGGGTGCTTTCCGACGGGTGATGCTGGGCGGTTTGGCGCTGGGCGTGCTGGTATTTCTGTTTCCACCACTCTACGGCGAAGGCTACAACATTGTGCAGTCGTTGCTGGCAGGCAAGGGCCAAGAACTAATCAACGGCTCCATTTTCGCGGTGTACCGCGACGAAAACGTGTGGATTCTGCTGGCCGTGGCCACGGCTAGTATGCTACTCAAGGTATTTGCTACTACTATTACGGTGGGCGCGGGTGGCAACGGGGGCATGTTTGGCTCGTCGTTGTTTGCGGGCGCGCTGCTGGGCTTCGTGTTTGCGCGGCTTATCAATATGAGCGGTTTGACCACGGTACCGGAAGTGCATTTTATTGTGCTGGGCATGGCGGGCGTGCTGGCCGGCGTGGTGCACGCGCCCCTCACGGCCATCTTCCTAATTGCTGAAATTACCGGCGGCTACGCCCTGTTCGTGCCATTGATGCTGGTCACGAGCAGTTCCTACGTTATTACCCGCTACTTCGAGCCGTACTCGGTGTACACCCGCAAGCTAGTGCAGCGCGGCGTGTATATGCACAAAGACAGGGACCGGGGCCTATTGGCACAAATGGACGTTCCGCACCTCACCCAGACCGATTTCGTGGCCGTGCACCCCGACGACACTCTCGGCGACTTGGTGCAAACCTTTCGCCACGCCAGCCGCAATATTTTCCCGGTAACCGACCAAGACGGGCAACTGGTAGGCGTCGTCACCTTAGACACGGTGCGCGACGCGCTGTTTGACGACGAGCACTACACCACCACCCGCGTCCGGGATTTGATGACCGAGCCGCCCGCCACCGTCAACACCGACGATTCCCTACTTGACACCTTGCGCTGCATGGAGCAGCTCGGCGTCCCGGCCCTCCCTGTCGTCGACCACGGGCACTACGTGGGCTTCCTGCTGAAATCCACCATCTTGGCTGGCTACCGCAAGCAGCTGCTCAAGGAAATGGAATGAGGTGAGATTGTGAGTTTCATGTTCTATCAATACGAATCCGGGCAAGCAGAATATAAAACTCACTATTTCACCAGTTCATCTCTCGCCACTAATACTCCCCTATTTCCGGTTCGCGGTTGGCTAGTTGTAGGCCAATCATCATTAGAATGCCGGTGAGTAGAATCACAACGAACAGGATATTTTCGCCGATTTCACCGATGTGGTGCCGGTCAGGAATGCTATAAAACAGCAGTACCGTGATGAGGCCTTTGGGCGCAATGAACAGCTCCGGCACTAGGTCGGTGCGGGCGATGTAGCGCAGGTACAGGTAACGAATGGCGGTGAGAATACCCACAATGAGCAGGCCCTGCAACAGCAACGTACCGCTCATTAGGCTGCTGAGCGTGATACTGAAGCCGAAAAGCAGGAAAAAGAACGTCCGAATCAGGAATGCTGATTCGGCAGTGATGCTCTTGAGTGGGTGCAACTCTGCAGCCAGTTGCTCGGGATGCAGCCAGCGTTGCAGCCGGGGGCCGCGTAAAATCAGGTCGGCATTGTTCACGGCCAGCCCGAACACCAGCACCAACACCAACGACGAGAGGTGCAGCTTTTTGGCCAGGCTATAAAGCAGAATTAGAAAGGCCAGAATCAGGAAAAACTTGACGTGCAGCCGAATCCGGCCCAGCAGAAAAGCCAATGCCGCCGTACTCATCACCGCCACAATAGCCACGGCCACCACGTCGCGTGAGAAGGTTACCACCGATATGCCCTGCGCGAAGTTGTCCTGCAAGGCAAAATTGAAGAGCATGATGCCCAAAATATCGGAAAATGTACTTTCGTACACGATAAACTCCTGCTTTTCCCCCATCAGATTGGCCACGCTGGGAATGGCAATGGCCGAGCTGATAACCGATAGCGGCACGGCATTCACCAGGCAGGTTTGAAACGACGCGCCCACGTAGGCTTGCAGCACCAGCGCAATAGCTACTGCCTGCACGACCAGCATCAGGGCCGCCGCTAGAAACGAACGGCGAATGAGCGGGGCCTTCTCGCGGGTGAGCTTGAGGTCGAGGGCGCCTTCCAACACAATCATAATCAGCCCGATGATGCCGAAAATTTCCAGCACTACTTGCGGCACCCCGAAGGTAAAGTCGAAGTAATCAGCGG
Organism: Hymenobacter norwichensis DSM 15439; assembly: GCF_000420705.1. Lineage (GTDB taxonomy): Bacteria > Bacteroidota > Bacteroidia > Cytophagales > Hymenobacteraceae > Hymenobacter > Hymenobacter norwichensis. The sequence continues at coordinate 438,597 of NZ_ATVL01000009.1, read as the reverse complement.
TTTGGCGCAGGGCAATACCCGTAAGCAGCAGCATCAGCACCGAAGGGACGCGCGTGGCGCGGGCCGCCAAATCAAACAGATACGATAAGATAACGGCCACGCTAAGGCCGATAAGGATGGAGTAGGAACCCATGCAGAAGGAGCGGCCGGTGGCGGCCGGCTTAATAAACGCTTCAAGTATACGATGCTGCTGGGTTCTGCGCCGAAAAGCCCACTGCACCGGGGACGCCCGGCTGGCAGTCCAACCGGCTTAGGCAGTGCCGCACTGCGGTTTATCGTAAGTTTACGCAGTTTTATTTTCCGGATTAGCTGCTGGGTATTCGATGGCGCTGCCTTCATCTGTTGCAATTATTGGGGGTGGCCCGGCTGGGCTGCTGGCGGCGCAGCGCCTGGCCGAAGCAGGCTACCGCGTGACGGTGTATGAGGCGCAGGCCACTGTGGGCCGCAAGTTTCTGGTGGCCGGGCACGGCGGCTTCAACCTCACCAACGCCGAAGATGCCACCTCGTTTAGTGCCCGCTATGGGCAGCAACAGGGTATTTTCCAGGAATTCCTGCGTCACTTCTCGCCTCATGAGCTGCGGGAATGGGCGGCGTCGCTGGGCATCCATACGTTTGTGGGCACCAGCAACCGGGTGTTTCCGTTAGCTGTGCACAAGCCCGCCGACCTGCTGCGGGCCTGGCTGAGCCGCCTGCAAGAGTTGGGCGTCAGGCTCCGGACGCGCCACCGCTGGTTGGGCTTTGTGGGGGCCACCAGCCTGCTTGTGCGCGACGAAACCACCGACCAGGAGCTGGAAATCAGTTCCGATGCTACCGTGCTGGCTTTGGGCGGCGCCAGTTGGGCGAAAACCGGCTCCGATGGTAACTGGGTGTCGGCCTTTGAAGCTGTTGGGGTGAAATGTGTGCCGTTTGCACCCAGCAACTGCGGGGCGGAAGTGGCATGGTCTGCCTTCTTTCAAACCAAAGTGGGCCGGATGCCCCTCAAAAACATTGCTTTGCACTGTGGCACGGAGTGGGTGCGGGGCGAAGTCATGCTCACTGAATACGGCCTGGAAGGAACGCCCGTGTATGCCCTCACGCCGGCACTACGCGCCGCCCTCTCGGCTGGTACGCCGGCCCTGCTCCACCTCGACCTCAAGCCCGACCTTTCCGACGAGCAACTACTAACCAAGCTACAAAAGCCCCGTGCCGGCCGCTCCCTCCCCGATTTTCTGCGGCAGCAGCTCCGGCTCGGCGCCCCAGTACCCACGCTGCTGCGCGAAGTAGCGCCCCCCGAAGCCACTGCCACTCCTCCAGCCCTAGCCCAACTGCTGCGGCGCGTGCCACTGCCCATACAAGGCCTGCGCCCGCTCGATGAGGCCATTAGTAGTGCCGGCGGCGTGGCCTGGCCGGAGCTGAATAAGCATCTGATGCTACGGCGGCGCCCCGGCACCTTCGTGGCCGGCGAAATGCTGGATTGGGAAGCTCCTACAGGCGGCTATTTGTTGCAGGGTTGCTTCAGTACCGGAGCTTGGGCAGCCCAGGGTGTGGCGCAGTGGCTTCGAAAATAAGACCCCCAAAATTCAACGGGTTTGTCTTCAGTTATTGCCTTTTTATCTGGATACCCTTTCAGTTTATCTATTATCTGACCTTTACTTAACCATAATCGTTACATTTCGGTATAAAATCACACCTAGTAGCTTCAGCAATTATCAAAGCTACTTTCCGTCCTTAGGCTGCCTGCTGCATGGCCCTTTTGAAACGCACCTCCCTTGCCGATATAGCCGAGCAATTGGGTATATCTACGTCTACGGTATCAAGAGCTTTGTCTGACCATGTTGGCATCAGTGAGGCCACCAAAGAACGGGTGCGGCAAGCAGCCCAGCAGCTCAGCTACCGCCCCAACTTGCTGGCGGCGGCTTTGCGCAAAGGCCACAGCCAAACGTTGGGCGTAATTGTGCCGCATATCAGGGGATACTTCTTCCCGGCCGTTATGAACGGCATTGAAAACGTAGCCAGCCAGGCCGGCTTCAACGTGATGATGTGCCAGTCCAATGAGGATGTGCGGCGCGAGCAGCAGAACATTGATACGCTGCTGGCCGCGCAGGTGGAAGGCATTCTGGTTTCTTTATCGGCCACCACGCACAACGAACTGCAACATTTCGAGCAGGTGCGCCAGCAGGGTACGCCGCTGGTATTTTTCGATAGAGCTGCTGATCTGGCCGACAGCTCAGCCGTGGTACTCGACGATTTTCAGGGAGCGTACCAGGCCGTGGCGCACCTCATCGAGCAGGGCTGCCAACACATTGCCCACTTTGCCGGGCCGCAACACCTCAATACCAGCCGTAACCGCTACCTAGGCTACCAGGAAGCGCTGCGGGCCCACGGCCTACCCGCCAACGACGACCTAGTATACTCGCTGCCCGCCATGACGCACGAGGACGGCCGACAAGGAATGGAACAATTTCTAAATCAGCACAAACCCCTCGATGCGCTGTTCGGCGCTTACGCCATTCCAACGGTGGGCGCGCTGGAAGTGCTGCATGAGCGGGGCCTGCGGGTACCCCAAGACGTGGCGCTGGCCTGCTTCAGCAACGAGCCATTCACCAACATGACCCACCCGCGCCTGACAGTAGTGAACCAGCGGGCCGAGCAGATGGGCGAAACGGCGGTGCGGCTTTTGCTCCAGTTGCTCAAACGCGGCCCTAGCTACACGCCTCCTCCTCTAGTGCTCAAGCCCGAGTTAATTGTACGGGCCTCTTCGCTGCACAAAGGCTGGTAAGTGCAGTAATAAACAGTTGGCTTTACAAATTTAAACGCTGAAAATCAACACTTTAGCAGATAATACTAGGGCCGCCTTTATAAACGGCCGAGCTACATGCAGCGGCAGCCAGCTAGTGTCGCACCTCTGCGGCTTCGGCGGCGGCCAGTATTTCCTTGGCTTCTTCCAGCAGCCGCTCACCTTGGTCGAGGTAGCGGCGCGCAATAAGGGTGAATAGTACCAGAAACGACAGAATGGGTAGCACCCAGCCTAGCATGAACCAAACCCAGAACGAGCGGCCGTAACTGGCAGCACAATAGCCCGTAAGCAGCGGCAGCACCGAGAAGGCTACCAAAAAACCGAATCCGGAAAGTAGAAGGTAGAATTGCATAAGCGGCGGGGCTACTTCATCTAAGATAGGCTTTTTGGGCGCATTCCGCAAGCCTAACCACAACCCCGATTCCTTCATAACCACATCTGCCTCCGAAAGTTGAACACTGAAGCCTGGAATCTTGCCTGAGGGTGCCTACCCTGATGCATGTTTTTTCGTACTCACTGTTGTAGCCTCTCGTTTTAGCCTCTCTCCGCTCCGTCCTTGCCGAATTCCCAGCTCCCTTCTATGTGGGACCACCAAAGCTTGTTTCGCGTGTCGGCCCAATTGTTTGCCGACGGCGTTTTCAATCTGCTCGACCGTAATTTAAAGCCCGAAGTGTTTTTGCTGGGGCTGGCCTCGGCTCGCGAAACCGACGAGCCGCAGGCTGTGGTAGTGGAACCTGCCACCTTGCGCTATTCTCCCACTGATTTCGCCGGAGTGAAATCCCTGGCAGCTGCCTTGGAGCCCGACGGCCCTCGTGACGTGGTGTATCATTTGCACCGCGACGACCATGACCGGTACGAAAAGCTACGCTGGTACGGCCTACTTCAGCAAGCCACCCAACAAACTCTCACCCAGCTCTGCCAGGTGCGGTCAGAAGGGCGGGTAAGCTTCTGCTCGCTGCCTATTAGCCTGTATGGCTACTTAGTGGTGGTGGTGCTCCAGCTCTCTCGCGAAACCTATGAGGCCTACTACACCCTGCCCCCGCTCAGCACCAGCAACCGGCCGACGTCGTTGGTGAATGCTACGGTGCAGGAATTTTTGCAGGATTGCAGCCGGGCCCTGCGCGAATCAGATACCGACGACGACCGGCCCGTACTCGACCGGGACTACAACGAGGTGCTGCGCGCCGCGGGTCGTAGCTTTATGCTACGGGCCGCGGCCGGCACGCACGGGCTCTATGACGCCTGCAACGGCGTGGCCGCTCTGCGCCACGAGGGCGACGAAGGCATCGGCACGATGCTGGTAGCCCGGCGCCACCACCCGGCCATCGTGCCGGTTCTCACCCTCGACAGCCCTATTCCGCTGCGTGACCACCGCCGGGTGCGCAAGCTGCTGGAATTGAGCGAAGATCGCACTGCCCTGGTTTCTGACGCCACTGATGTATTCGGGCTGGGCTACCTGGTGGCCCCCGACGATCAGGCCTACGAGCCGATTTTCACGGTGCACTTCACCCGGCACTATAGTTGGGAGCTAACCCACGACAACCAGGTGATGATGAAAGTGGTATCGAATACGCCCCGGTTGCCGCAGGGCCGCGTAGATGCCGCCAACTTCGCCAAAGCCGTTCAGCGCGTGTTTCCCTACCTAGACCAGTCCACCACCGAGTACCTGTGGGAGCTGACCCAAAGTGCTACTACGCAGCCCACAGGCACTATTCTGGTGATTTCGGAAGGGGCGGCGCAGGAAGCGGCCCGCCTTACGCGCCAGAGTTTTCGAGTAGCCCCGCGCTTGATGACGCCCTCGGTATTACGCCTGGCTACCAACATCGACGGGGCGGTGCTCATCGAACCCAACGGTACCTGCCACGCCATCGGGGCCATCCTCGACGGCTTGGCCACTGCCAAAGGCGACTCGTCTCGCGGCTCGCGCTACAACTCGGCGTTACGTTACGTGGAAAGCAGCCAGTATCCTTGCCTGGTGGTAGTTGTCAGCGAAGACGGCCTGATTGACCTGCTTCCGCCAGGAATTAAATAGTAGCCACTTTGCTGTTTACCTGGCCAAATGACTGTTACGTCTGAAACAACGTAGAGGACATCAGAGCATCTGCCTGCGCCTTCACATGCTGCAAACAGGCATCAACCCACCAATAATCAGCACAATGCCTACCGTCGATACTGATGACCGCCTGCGCTGGGTGGAAAGCGTTTCCCGCCTCATGGACAGCCAGTTCCGGGTGCCCGGCACTACTTGGCGCTTTGGCCTCGACCCCATCATGGGCTTGGTGCCTATCGTGGGCGGCATTCCGTCGTTGGCAGTTTCGGGCGTGCTGATTCTGACCATGATGCGCCACGGCGCTAGCGGCAACGTGGTGGTGCGCATGGTGCTCAACGTGTTGCTCGACACCATCATCGGAGCCATTCCCATCATCGGCAACGTCTTCGATTTCGCCTATAAAGCCAACGACAAAAACGTACGCCTACTGCGCCGCCACTACGCCGAAGGACGCTACCAAGGCAGCGGCAAGAGCCTACTGGCGGGCGCATTGCTAGGGCTGCTGCTCGTTTTCGGCCTGCTGATTTGGGGACTCTGGACTGCGGGCGTCTGGCTTTGGCACCTGGCCGAAGCACAGCAATGGATTTCGTAAAAACCTAATGAATAGCTATTAAACGGTGTAGAGACGCGTCACATCTCTACACCGCTCTGAATACGCCTATATCTCTGGTCCAACAAGGCGCTACCGCTGATACACGCGCACGTAATCCACTTCGTAGCGGTTGGGGAAGGCGGTATCGTTGAGGGGGCCGCCGTTGTCGCCGCCCAGGGCTAGGTTGAGCAGTAGGTAGTGGGGTTGCATCATGGGGTTGATGCCGGTGCCATCCTGGTTTATGGTATTAGTAAGCAGCGTTTCGTTTAGGAGCTGGTCGTCTACGTACAGGCGGATGGCTTGGGCATCCCAGTCCATGCGCCAGACATGAAACTGGCTGGCCCAGTCGGCCGAGAAGTCGGTTACGGGCTTGGTTTCGCTGTCCCATTTGGCAGTGTAGCGCTTGGCGGTGCCGGAGGCCACGTTAGCTAGAATCTTGCCTTTGTAGAACTCCATAATGTCAATTTCGCCGTTGGCTGGCCACTCGCCGGCCACACCCAGCGTCCAGAAGGCTGGCCACAAACCTGAACTGGTATTGATGCGCCCACGCATCTCGAAGCGGCCGTACTGCCAGGCGTGCAAGCCGTTGGTGTTGAGGCTGGAAGACGTGTACTCGATGGTGGGGCGGCTGGTTTTCCAGGTGGTGTTACCGGTCTGATAGTTGGGGTTAGGGCGCTGCTCCTTGCGGGCTTCAATCACCAGCAGACCATTTTCACAGCGGGCATTGTCGGGCTGATACCATTGCAACTCATTGTTGCGCTGGAAGCCGTTTTCAAACTTCCAGTTCTTGGGGTCAGGGCGGCCGTCGGTGTTGAACTCATCAGCCCACAACAGCTTCCAGCCGGCGGGTGCGCTGCTTGGCGGCACTGTTGCGGGCGAAGCCTCAGCTGCCGCGCTGGGTGCGGGCTGGGCTCCTGGCTTCCATTCCAAGATGTATACCGGTTGGGCGGGCAGCTTTTCCAGCTTTTCCCCGTCGCCCTGGCCGGTGCGCTGCACGAATAGGTGGAGCTGGCCGTTTTTCTGCCACTGCTCGGTGTCGTAACTCGGCTCCCAGTTGCCCACCGATGAGCTATTGAGGTCCATCAGCGCCCACTTATTGCCCTTCAAATCCGAGCACTGCGCCACCGACACCCGGTCCTGGCGCTCCACGTCCCGGAACAGCAGGTAGGCGGCAGTTTTGCCTTTCTGAGTAGCTACTAGCAGTTGCGGCCGCGAAATCGGAATCTTCTTGGTACCGGCCCCACTCAAACTGAACGGCGTGGTCCGCTGCCCGATTTGCGCGGTTTTCCATTCTTTACCAACCAAATAAATAAGCTGATACTGCGGCACCTGCGTACCCTGCGGCCGCCAGTAGGTAGCAATGTAGGGTGTGCCCACGGCATCGGTAGTGATGGATGTTTGGTTGATTAACTCACTGTTCTGTGGGATGCGCGCGGCGTATTCGGCAGTAGCTTCGGTGATGGGCAGCTGGTAGGTTTCGCCAGTGCTCTTCCGCCAAGTTTTGCCGCCATCCAAGGAGCGGGCGTAGGCCATGTCGTGGTTTGAGGCCACGTCCGGCGACTCCCGCCACACCCACGATATATGAATGGCGCCTTTCCGGTCGATGCAGGCCTGCCAGTAGGCGTTGCGCTTGCCTTCGCCATCAATAAGCACACTGTGCAGGCGAGTCCAGGTTTGAGTTTTAGGCGCGTAGCGGTTCAGCACCATGTTGCCGTTGCCGGAGCTACCGTCGCGGTACACAAACAGCAGGTCGCCATTGGGGAAGCGGTGAAACTCGGGGTAGGTCACGTTCTTTTCCTGCTGGCCGGTCATGGGCAGCAGTTCGGTCAGCTCCAGGCCGCCGGGCTGGGTGCTGCGGCAGTAGCGCAGGGGGTTGCCGTGGTGGTCGAAGGACAGGTGCAAATAGCCACGTCCGTCCACCATTAAGCTGATAACGTTGTGCGCATCCTGCACTTTGCCTTTGTACTTGGTTTGCTGCACTTGCCACAGCCCGGCTGGCAGCTTGCGCTTGGCCAGCACCACGTACCCGAGCGAATCGTAATAGGCGGTGTACTGCTCGCGTTTGTGGGTCACGACGGAGTTCTTGCGGAACACGGCCCCGTTCACGTTGTTGCGGGCCCAGCCCAGGCCCACGGGGGTTTGAGCAGCAGCCGGTTCGGAGAGCAGCGCCGCACCGCTCAGCAGCAGTGCCAACAGCCAAAAGGAATACTTCATAGGGGGTTTAAGGCCGACGTCAGGGCAAAAGAAATGAGGCAGTTGCGAAGAGATGAAGCACTAGAGCGCCTTACCGAGGAAAGTTTACCGCCGGCTATTACCGCGCCAGAAGCCGACTTTTCAGCCACCGCCGAACAGGCTCGTCGTAGAGTTTCAGGCTAACATAAGCCAACAGCACAATGGCGCCAAAGGTCAGCAAGGCCACGGGCCACACCTGAGCTAAAGGGCGGTGGCCGTTGCTTACCCAGGCGGTATAGGTGTAAATGAGAGGGTAATGCGTGATGTAGATGGGGTAGGAAATAGCCCCCACAAACCTGCACAGCTGCGCACCGCGTCCGGATACTTGCCCACTAGCACCTAACCATACCACCACCGGAAATACCAGCAGAATACTTGCCCCATCGTAGAGGCCGTTCAGCCACAACTGCTCGGTGCCCCCTACCCGCGGGAAGGCCAGCACCACGGTCAGCAGCAAGCTGCCCCACCAGAAAGCGTGTTTGATGCGGCCCGGCTTACTCACGCGCGCCAGCAGCAACCCGGCAAAAAACGGGTACGTCACCCGTGTGAAGCCCACCCGTAGCTGCTCCACGTTCAACGACCAGCCCCCTATCATGTCGCCGGCGGGGTTCGTAACGGCATAGTGCAGCAGCACCGCGCCAGCCAGCACAACCAGTGCAGTCAGGGCTCGGTTGGAGAATTTGCGTACCCACAGCGCGTACAGCAGGTTGGCAATGTATTCGTAAAACAACGACCAGCCCGGCCCATTGAGCGGGTGCATTTCCTGCCAACCCCGAAGATCCATCGACAAAGGCAGCGGCAGCAGCGTGGCCCCAATAGCCATAACTAGCAGCGTCTTCCAAATGGGCACCTCACTGATATGAGGCCACAGCACGGAATCCTGAAAATAGAAGCACGCGGCCCCGATTATCATACCCAGTACCACCAATGGTTGCAGCCGCACCAGCCGAATTGTAAAGAATTCTTTCAGAGTCAGGCGGTTCCACCGGTCGTCGTAGGCGTAGCTGATAACGTAGCCCGAAAGCATGAAAAAGAAATCGACTGCCAAATAGCCATGGTTGATCAGCTGGTCGAGGTGGCTGGTGGCGTGCGCCTCGCACAAATGAAAGGCTACCACCAACAGCGCCGCCACTCCCCGCAGCCCATCCAGAATGGCGTAGTGCGGCTTGGTGCTCAGCGTGACGGGGGTAGCCTTGGCAACTTGCATATTCATCATACCAACCTAATGCGCTGCCAGTCCACGGATGTAAATCGTACCCGGCGGGTCTTGCCGAAGTGCCCCTGGTTTAGCGGGCCTGACATTAATGGCAACGGTAGTAACAGCTGACTCAGTGGTCCGCATCAGGTTGATTTCGCCAATAGCATCCAGCGCAATGCGGAGGTTGGCATCGGCTACGGGCATAGCGTTTATGGTGTAGCGCACCGGCCCCGACACACCCAAGTCTTTCCCAATAGCAGCCAGTGTACGGCTCTTGACTTTGATTTTCTGCTTGGGCGTGATGTCGATAATGCCGTACGTCACCAACTCACGCCACTGCGCGGGAGCATTGTGGCTTTTGTACACCATTACCTTCTTGATTTCCGCCGGCTGAATGCCATCTGGGGCAATAACCACCTCAGAATTTAGGAGAAAAAGTGGTTGGGGCCGGGGCACAGCAACTTGCATTACTGTAGCCGGAGGTGCGGGCAGTTTGGCGGCCCTAGCGGCGGGCGGCTGTATGATCACTGGCGTCCGAAGCTGTACTTGCGGCATCCGAGGGGTCAGTGGAGGCTCGGGTGCGGTTCGTTGGGCGATGCTTAGCTGGCTGGTGCCGCAGTACAGCACCAGAGCCAATAGCATCTTACGAAGTAGGCGCTTGCTTATCATAAAGCTTTCTTGTCAGGCGGCAGGATGTGCCCAAAGAACTGCTTTTTCTGTTTAGCAACAGACTTGGTTTTAGGGCTGCGGCTGCTTGGCGTCCACCAGGCGCAAGGTGTAGCTATACTTGTACTGCTTGTCGAGGAGGCGGTACTGCTCGTGGGGCAGGGCGCCCCAGCTGTTGTCGCCGCCCACGCCGCGCTGTTTCAGGTCCACTTGCAGCGTTACGGAACCGCGCATTTTTACGTCGGTGGGGTGCTGCTGCTTTTTGCTGAGGCCGGGGTCGAGGTCCTCGGTGCGGAACGGCAAGGCGCTAAAGCAAATGGGCTGGCCGGTACCTTCTACGCGTAGGCCCAGGCCCTCGGCGTTGGTGAGCGTCAGCCAGCGTACATCGGTACGGTAGCCGTTTTCCTGGGGCCGGATGTAGTTGCGCGTGAACTGCCCGTTCACCGAATCCTGGTAGGTACCCAGCAGAGCCGCCGTGCTACGGTCGGAGTAGTTTTCCCAGGGGCCGCGGCCGTAGTACTGCATGCGGTTGAAGGAACGCGGCAGATCTAGCCGCATCCCGAAGCGGGGCATTTCGGGCAGGGTTTTGCCGGTCAAGTCGATGGCGGCCGTGACTTGCACCGCCCCGTCGTTGCCGATGAGGTAGTCGATGGTGTAGGGCGCGTCGATGTCGGTCAGGCGGTATTCCACTTTGATGGGCAGTCCCGCCGCCGACTGCTCCCCTACCGTTACTTTTTGCACGCGGCGGGCGGCGTGGGCCGTGCGCCACGCTCCCAGGTTCTGGGGCATGCCGCTGCCGAAGTCGTTGTCGGTGGGGGCGCGCCAGAAGTACGGCTCGGGGTAGCCGCCCATCACCCACTGGTTGCGCAGGCGGTAATCGGTGAAGCGGCCTTGCTTGGTGTTGAACTCACCGCGTACGTCGCCCGCCGAAAACGTCAGCTTGTCGCCTTCCCGCTTCACGTCCAGCTTACCAGTTGGGGTCGAAGTAGCGGTGAAGTAGCTAGCCGCCGGCGTCAGCACAAATTGCTCTCGTGCTACCTCGTGGCCGGCGGGCACCAGCGGCGCGGCCGTTTTCGTGACGGCAAACACGTTGAGCACGTATTCGGCCCCGCTGGGCATGGCCGGCAGTGGCAGCTTCACTTCCTTCTGCTGCCGGGCCGCCAGATTACCCACTGGCATCACTCCCGACTTTGTCACGGTGCCATTGCGTAGGAGCTCCCAGCGGAAGGTGTACTTGTCCAGGCTATTGAAAGAGAAGCCGTTGACTACCGTTACGCGGCCCGTGGCGGGTTGAGCTGCCGTGAAACGAATATCCTGGTACACCTTTTTCACTTCCCACAACCCAGGGTGCGGGGTGCGGTCGGCGGCAATCAGGCCGTTGGCGCAGAAGTTCTCATCGTTTTGCAAGAAATAGCCGCCCAAGTCGCCGCCGTACGCGAAGAACGGCCGGCCATCGGTGGTTTGGGTTTGCAGGCCCTGGTCCACCCAGTCCCAGATGAAGCCCCCCTGCATATGCGGCTTGCTCCGAATTAAATCCCAGTATTCCTGGAAGTTACCGTTGCTGTTGCCCATGGCGTGCGAATACTCGCACATGATGTAGGGGCGCTTTTTGTCGGTGGCCTCGGCGTACCGCTTCATCGAACCCATGCCAGGGTACATCGGGCACACAATATCCGTATTCACGTCTTCGCCAGCCTGCTCGAACTGTACGGGGCGGCTCGGGTCACGCTGCTTCAGCCAGGTGTAGGCATCATGAAACACGGGGCCGTTGCCGCACTCGTTGCCGAGGCTCCAGATGATAACCGAAGGGTGGTTTTTGTCGCGCTCCACGGCCCGCTCAATGCGGTCCATATGAGCCGGGGCCCACTCGGGCAAGTAGGCCGGGTGCTTGCTCTTGTCGAACCCGCCTTGCAACTCTGCACCATAGCCGTGGGTTTCGATGTTGGCCTCATCCACGAGGTAGAAACCCAGCTCGTCGCAGAGCTGATACCACCGCTCGTCGTTGGGGTAGTGGCTGGTGCGCACCGCGTTGATGTTGAACTGCTTCATCAGCTCCAGGTCGCGGCGCATGCCAGCTTCGGTTACTACGCGGCCGGTGGTAGGCTCCAACTCGTGGCGGTTCACGCCGTGCACTTCTACGGGCACACCGTTCACCATCAGCTGCGCATCCTTGATTTCCACTTTACGAAAGCCAATCCGGCAACTGGTAACGGCCAACTCCTTGCCCTGGGCATCAGCTAGGGTGAGGCGGCACTGATACAGGTTAGGAGTTTCAGCGGACCACTTGCGTACGTTTTTCACGGTGCCGCTCACTTTCACGGTTTGCAGACCGGCGGCGGGCACGGTAGCCACGGCTTGCTGCTGGCGCAGCACGGTTTTGCCGGCGGCATCCAGCACTTCCACCGTGAGGCGGGCAGGCGAACCGGTCGTGCTAGCAAAGTTGCGCAGGGTCACATCGGCCGAGAACTGGCCGTTTTTGTACGTGGGGTCGAGGTCGGCGTGGGCGAAAAAGTCCCAGATGGTTTCTTTGGGCAAGCTGTAGAGGTACACGTCCCGGTCGAGGCCGGAGAGGCGCCAGAAGTCCTGGTCTTCCAGATACGAGCCGTCGTGCCAGCGGAATACCTGCACGGCCAGCGTGTTGTCGCCGGGCTTCAGGTGCTGCGTAATATCAAATTCGGCGGGTGACTTGGCTACTTTGCTCATCCCCACCCGCTGCCCGTTTACGAATACCACCGCGTAGCCGGAAATTGAGCCGAAGTTCAGCATCACCTCGCGCCCGGCCCAGGTGGCGGGCACCGTAAACGTGCGCCGGTAGCTGCCCACCGGGTTGTCGCGCCCATCAATGAACGGCTGGTTTCTGGGGAAAGGGTAAGTAACGTTGGTGTAGATGGGCGTCCCGAATCCCTGCACTTCCCAGCTCGAAGGCACGGCAATGGTTTTCCAGCTGGCGTCGTTGAAGGTGGGCGACTGGAAATCCAAGGGTCGCTCGGCGGGGCGGGGTACGTAGTTGAACTTCCAGGAACCGTTGAGCGACTGGTAGTAGGGCGAGCGGCTGTAGATGTTGGTGGCAGCGTCGGCGGCATTGGCATACACCATGAAGCTGGCGTGCGCCTTCTCTTTGTTGTGCTCGAATACCCGCGGGTTTTCCCATTCGTTGGGCGTGGATTGGGCACCGGCCAGGCGGCTGGCTAGCAGCAGAGAGGCAGTCAGGAAGCGAGAAACGTGCATGAAACGGGTGGGTAAGAGGGCAGATTCGATACCAGCAAACCTAACGACACGCGTAGTGGCAGGCAGGGTGCATTTCCAGTGATTGAGGGGTGTATTTTCGTCGTTGCCGGTAAAAAAAGGCCCCGCTCCCACCATACTCTTTGTTTTCAGTGATTCTGAAAAAGCTGAATTGCCGACTGGCATAACACCAATCGGCTCCATGCAAACTATCATGGTCAAGAAGTCATGAGACCATCATGCTGATTTACTTAGCTGCCGTGTCCTTTTTGGCCTGTAGTTGGGCTAGCTCCTTTTTGGTGATGCGCAGCACCGTGCCGTGGCGGGTACCTTTCGGGAACTGCACCCGGTCGGATACGTCGGTCCAGTGCTCCAGGTCGGCGGAGCTTACGGCGCCGTATTTGTGCTCGGTGTACTTGTCGAAATACACCAGCCACTCCCCGGCCAGTTGAATAGCCGTTGGGCCTTCAGCCCAGTACTTGCCGGTAATGGGTGCCGAAGGAGGACCGTACGGACCGGTGAGTTGGTCGGCGAAGGCCACACGCAGGTTTTTCTGTACCGGCTCCTTGGTTTCGTCTTTCAGAAACATCACGAAACGCTTACCAGCGGGCTGCACGGTAGCATCAATTACGTTGAAGCCTTGGTCGTAGAGCACCTTGGAAGGCGCGTAGGTTTTGAAATCCTTGGTGGTGGTGTAGTAGATGCGGTGGTTGTTGCCGCCTTCCACCGTGGTTTCGCCCTGCGCAAACCGACCCGGAATGGTGGTGGCCCAGTAAATCATGTACTGGTCCTTGCGGGCATCGTAGGTGATTTCCGGGGCCCAGCAGTTCTTGGCCGTGGGCTCGGGCTCCATCACCGGAATGTTCTGCTGCGCGCTCCAATTCACCAAATCCTTGGAGCTGGCGTAGCCAATGCCCCGCTCGTGCCAGCTCGTAGTCCAGACCATATGGAATAGCCCATCCTTGCCCCGGATGATGCAGGGGTCGCGCATGAGCTTGTCGTTGGAAACGGTGGGTTGCAGAAACGACTGGTCGTTGTTGAGGGCGGTCCACTGGTAGCCGTCGGGGCTGGTGGCCAGGTGCAGCCCGTCTTGCCCGTTGTTCTTGAAGTAGGCAAACAGCAGGACTTCGTTCTTTTTCAGCGGTTTCTGGGCCATGCCCGCTACAGAAGCAAGCAACAGCACCGCGGCATTAAGCAACCTAAAATACATCATCCGATAAGCGAAAGGAAAGAGAATCAACTAAACCGTGGAGGAAAGTAAGGTGTTTTCAACAAAGAAAGCCCGTCATGCAGAGGCGGAGCCGAAGCATCTCGCGTGCTGACACTGGATTACTATTGCAACGAAACGAGCAAGATGCTTCGGCTCCGCCTCTGCATGACGGGCTTTCTTTGCTGTGGTTTTTACAATCGTCAACTGTTCGCAACTCCTACGAAGCATGGTCAGTCTTCACGTTTTGGCCGGACCAGATTTGGCGGGCGGTCCAGTCTTGGGTGGGGCTGGTCCAGAAGGCATCTGTTGGGGGCAAACCCAGCGGCAGAAACGCGGTGGTACACAGGTACAGGCTCCCGGTGGAAATGTAACCCTCCCCGATGCTCGGCTGGTGGCCACACAGCCCAATCTGTAACCAGCCCTTAGCGTCGAAAGTACCCTTGGGCTCCATCGTGCGGCGGATAACGGCGGTAAGGGCACTGCGAACCTGCCCGACCGGCAACTCGGGTGGCAGCTGCTGCTGCAACGTCACCTGCGCCAGGTGCTGAAACGCCCCGCACCGGTATGCCAACGACCGGCCAAAGGCGGCAAACGACCCATCGGGCGCAATCAGGCGCTCCTGCACGGCGGCGTAGCGCCGGGCGCGGGTGCGCAGGGTTTCCAAGAGCTGCTTTTGCTCTTTGCCAGCGTCTACCAGCGTACCTACCACATCGAGCAGCATAGGTTGAATGACGTAGCTATTGTAGTAGTCCCAGTGGAAATCGGGGCCGTCGCCGTAGGTGCCGTCGCCTTTGTACCAGATTTGGTGTTGCTTGATGGCGTAATCCATGCGCATCAGGTCGCCGGAGCCGGTGAACTTGAGCAGTGCGGCTTCAATGATACCACTGAACAACAGCCAGTTGCTGTACACCGGCTTGATAACCCGGCTGCTTTGCAGGGCCTGCACCAGTTGAGTTTGAGTGGCCGCTGGCAGCTCAGCCCACAGCTGGGTGGGCGCCCGCAACAGGCTGTGCGCCAAGAAGGCAGCATCCACAACCGGCTGCCCCCCGTCGGTGAAATTCAGGAAGTCCGGTGATTTGGGGTCTACGGCGTGGCCGATGGCCTGGCGGGCCAGCTGAGCGTACCGTTTCTGTAAGATTTGCTCGGCGGCGGTGGTACCGGGGGCTTCCAGCCAGGGAGCCAGCCCCGCCAGCGTGCGCCCCAGCGCCTCCAAGTGCGACACTTTGCGGCGGCCTTCCTGCTGGCCAGGCGCAGACTCAATGGGCATCAATGCCTTCAGCTGGCCCTGCGCGCCGGCCGCCAGCACGGGCTCCACCACCCGCAGCAGCGTGGTCAGCCAGTACTCCCGGTCCGACTGCTTAACTGGGGGCGGCAAAGTGGGCGCGTGGCCCACGGCCCAGACGGGAGCCGGTAACGCCAGCGCCGAAAGGCCGGTGGCGGCTTGGGCTACAAAGGAGCGTCGTTTCATACTATATATCTGATTGCGTGACAGCGCTGCTACTTCAACTTGATTACCTCGGAGCCCGCTAGCAGAAACGCGCCGGTGCCGTACACCTCCCAGCTTTCCGCCGAAAAGTCGCGGCGCGGGTCGGCACCAATGGGCTGCACCCACCCTACCCGGCCTTCCGGCGACACACACTTATTGAGGCCAATCCAGGCTTTCTGCACCGCAGGCAGGTAGGTGGCTTTGTCGAGGATACCTTGGTTGATGCCCCAGGCCAGGGCGTAGCAGTCGAAGCCCGAGCCCGAAGCCTCACCGCCCGGATACGCGGCCGGGTCGAGCAGGCTGGAGCGCCACAGGCCGTCGGGCTGCTGAAGCTGGATGAGGCGCGCACTCATTTCCTTGAACAACTCCAGGTAGAAGCTGCGCGTGGGATGGTTTGGGCGCAGTTCCTGCAATACCTGCACCAAGCCACCCATCACCCAGCCATTGCCCCGGCTCCAGAAAATCTGCTGGCCGTTGCTTTCCTTTTTGCCTTCGCCCGCGGCATTCCAGAGGTAGCTGGCATCGCGCGAAAACAGGTGCTGCTGATGGTTGAACAGGCGGCGGTAGGTTTGCTGATACAGCGTGTCGCTGAGGGTAAGGTACTCCGGCTTGTTTTCAATCAAACCCAGCTTCACGAGCACCGGCGGCCCCATAAACAGGGCGTCGCACCACCACCAGGCAATGCCATGATTCTGCACTTCCTTACCGGGCACGGTCCTGAATTTCTCTACTACATCTAGCGTCGGCTGTATCATGCGCCGGTCTTTTTTGAGGCGGTACAGGTTCAGGTAGGTCTGGCAGATAACGATGTCGTCGGCGTGGTCGTAGCGTTGGTCGGGCTGCCACTGGGTGCGGTTGCCCATAGCCATGAGCGAGTCCAGAATCAACTGGGACTTGGTGGTTTCGTAGGCCGCAAACACGCCGGAGTAGAAGGCTCCGTTGGTCCAGTCGGTGATTTTGTGCTTGGGGTGCGCCAGTTGCCACTTGGTGGCGCTCAACAGCTGCTTCTTGATGTACTTCGGCTTGAAAACTGCCTGGTCGGCCTTAGATAATGATTGGGCTTCAGCGGTACCGGAGCAGCCAAGGGCCAGCAGTAGGCCGCCGGCCAGCCAACGAAAGGAGATGCGCATAACGGAACGGGTGGGAAAGGAGGGTAAGCGGATAGGAGCAGTAGTAACTTGACTTGCTCTCCAACAAAGAAGTCTGCGGCCAAGCTGCCGCAAGTATAGGGGCTTACACGTGAAAGTCAGAGGTATATTCTCACGGAATGAGGGGGCATATTCGTCCGGTCCTGTTGGCGTTAAGAGAAAGGCCTCTTTGCCAGATGTGCTGGCTACAGCCTCTGCCACTCCCAAACGGCAACAGTTGCTAGGGTATCAATCTGAGGGCAATTTCACCCTCAGCCAAGGCCAGCCGGCAACCAGGCCCTACCTTTGCGGCCGTGAAAAAGCTCCCCTACCTGTTGCTTGTCCTTTTGCTAGCCAGCCTGCCCGCCTGCCTTTCTTTACAAAGCGACGAGCAGAAAGCCGAAGCGGCAGAAAAAGCCATGCTGGCCCGCCACGACGAGCTGATGGCTCAAATGGACCAGCTCACCATTCTGCGCCAGCAGATTCAGAAAACGCCCGGCCCCGATACCGTGGCCGCCGGCCGCCGCCGCCGCACCCTGCTCTCGGCTGATGCCGCCATGATGGACTGGATGCACCGCTACCACAAGCCCGCCGACACTGTAGCCCTAGACCAGCGCCTCAGCTACTTCGCCAGCCAACAGAAAAAAATCGATTCGGTGGCCGGCTTGTTTCGCACTAGTCTCGACTCGGCGCGGTTATTCGTACAGACCGTTGGCACTACTTCCACTCAATAACGCAATGGCTCATTTCTTTTTTCGCGTACCCGTTCTGTTTGTAAGCTTGCTGCTCACCGCTGGGCTGGGCCTGTTTGGTTGCTCCGAAACCACTCCCTCTCAAGAAGAACGCCTGTCGATTCTGGGGTTGAAGCGCACCGCCCCTACCAGCCCCTCTGATACTCTGCCCGACCCGATTCCTAGCTTCACGCTGACCAACCAGGAAGGCAAAACAATTAACAACCAGACCTTTGCCGGCAAGGTCTACGTCACCGACTTCTTTTTTGCCACCTGCCCCAGCATCTGCCCTAAAATGCAGAGCGAGCTGCTGCGCGTGTATGAGGCTTACAAGGACAACCCCAATGTGCTGTTCTTGAGCCACACCATCGACCCGGCCCACGACTCTATTCCGGTGCTGCGCGACTATGCCGAGCGGCTGGGCATCAAGGACGCCTCGCGCTGGCACTTTGCTACCGCGCCGCACGACACTATCTTCAACCTAGCCCGCGCTTACATGACAGGCGCGCAAGTGGACAGAACGGTGCAAGGTGGCTTCGCGCACAGCGGCACCTTCGCCCTGATCGACTCCAAGCGGCGGGTGCGCGGCATCTACGACGGGATGGAAAAAAGCCAGGTGGATTTGCTCATTCATGAGTTGCCAATCTTGCTGAAAGAGGAAGCCGAAGCCAAGCAAACCGCCGCCAAATGAGTTGGCTGCCTTCTTTGCTGCGGGCCAGCGCCGCGGCCGCGGCCAGTGGGCTGCTGGCTATCAGTGTCGGCGGCTGCTTTTCCAACAAGCAGAACGAAGGAGCCAAGCTCTACCAAACCCACTGTTCTAGCTGCCACGGTGAACAGGGCGAAGGCCTACGTCGCCTCATCCCACCCGTTGCCGCTTCCGACTACCTGGTAAAGCACCGCAACGAGCTGCCCTGCCTGATTCGCCAGGGCCTCAATGGCCCCATTGTAGTCAATGGTATCGAGTACAACCAGGTGATGCCCGGCCACAAAACCGACCTCACCGACGCCGACATTGCCAACCTGCTGAACTTCGTGCAACAAAGCTGGGGCAACCACAACCCACCTTACACCGTGCGGGAAATATCGGAGTTGCTAGCGCCCTGCAACGGCAGCATCATCCGGTAAGTGGTGAAGTAGTGAGGTTGACGTTCTGCTGGCCTGAATTGCGCAGCCTGAACGTTAACCTCACAATTTCACCACTTCACAATTTCACCGTCTCACTTACCTTAGTTAGCTTGCACCTTCACTTTTCGTATTCCTATGGGTCTGTTTGATTTCCTGAAAAAGAAGCCTGAAACACCGGAAACCACACCGGCTGCTCCTAACGCTGCACCTACTTCTACTCCTGCTTCCGCTGCTCCTGCTGGCCCCCGCTACAAGGGCTCCAATTATACCTTGCCGGTCGAGGAAACTGCTCCCCCAATGCCGGCTATGCCGCTCATTCCGGAGCCAGCCTACGGGCAGCCTCCCATGCCGAACTTCCCTTTCCCGCCAAGCAATATTCTGGAAGAGTTGCTGATGCGCGCCGTTAATGAGCCCAATGTACGGCCTGCTTTCTATCAGGCATTGTTGCACGAGCCGCTGATGGCCGTAACGCTGCCAAAAGAAGGCGAAGCAGGCGGCGAGATTGAAATAACGCCTGGTATGGAAATTCAGCTGCAAGTTCTCAACGACGGCAAGATTCCACTGTTCACGGCACCGGAGCGCATTTTTGAAGGTGGCATGCCCGCCGACAGCGTGGCGTTTATCCGAGTGCGCGGCCTCGACCTGCTTCAGATGGTACAGGCCACCGACTGCGTGCTGAACCCCTTCTCCCCCGCTGGCAAGCTCCTGACCTCACAGGAGATACAGGAGCTGCTGGCCAGCGACCTAACCACCCCGCCCGCCGAGGGTGCCGACCAGGTGCCCGTACAGCTAGGCCCACCCGCCGAAGCTCCAACTGCGCTACTGGACGCCCTGAGTGAATTCTGCGCCGAGCACGTATTCGTGGAAAAAGCATTTCTAGCCGAAATGCGTATTGAAAACAGTCCTGAATTGCCTCGCTTGCTGCTGGCCTTCCAGACCGAAGAACAGCAGGCCGAATTCCTGCAAGAGCTGGGGCCGGTTATTGAAGGCAAAATTGAAGGCTACCAGTTCGTAGACATGATGGTGCTCAATCCTGCTTCCGAGGAGCCTATCAACCAGTATTTCGAGCAGCAAGAGCCATTCTATCAGCGAGCAACCGCTTAGCGGAGTATTCCACTCAGTGGCTACAAACAACAAGCCCTTAACTCCAGTGAGGAGTTAAGGGCTTGTTGTTTGTACCGGATTTGAGGTTTGCAGGAAAGACGTGCTTCCATATTTCTCACTTACTGACTATGCTACTCAGTAACTACTCCCTGCCGGGCTAATAGCCGCCGAAACAGGGGACGCAGCCCGAAGTTCAGTAGCAGCGCCAGCGGCACGGAAGCTACGGCCCAAATCAGCAGTGCCCCCAGGCCGGCGTGCCACAGTAAATGGAGCGCCTCTTGCCAATCAGTGGCAAACAGGTGCTTGAGTTTCTCAAGGGTTAGTTCGGGCCCTTCGTTGCTGCCTATGAGCTTGGCACCCAGCTTCATCAGCGGGATAATCAGCAGCAACTGCACCGGGCTCATCAGGTGGCTGACAAGCAGCAAAGCCGCAACATTGAGGCGTAACCGCACCGCCGTAGCCGTGCCAAGCAAGGTGGTGATGCCCAGTATCGGCACCAAGCCAAACACTACGCCCAGGGCCACTGTCAAGGAAAGTTGCTTTGGCGTAAGGCCTTGGCGAAGAATAGTAAGCACCGGCTCGACTACACGCCGACGCCACCAGCTAGGCGGGGTGACAGGATCTACGGGCGGTGCAGGAACGGGAGCAGGTGAAGTCGACACAGGTAAGTGCTACAAACAGCGGTGGATACGGCGCGAGGGCGCTATCTTCGCAGCCTGTTTTCAATCTAGAGTTTCGTTGCGCGCACCACCTATGCGGCGCTGGCCGTTAGGCCTCATCCAACAAAGTACTACATCTACGCAAGGCTGACCACAAAAGTACACGTGCCGCACCCAACCCGTCGCCGGATTTTCCTGGACACTCTGATTTTACTGCGCCGGGCTGCCCGCGAGCTAACCGCCAACGACCCACTCCGACTAGGTGCGGCTACGGCGTTTTTCACCACGTTTGCGTTACCCCCCATCGTGCTCATCCTGATTCAGGTGCTCGGGGCCGTATACCCAACCTCAACGGTGCGGGCATTGCTATTGGCCAAGCTCTCGGGATTGTTGGGCACTTCGGCGGCCGAGTTGGTGGAGCAGATTCTGCGCAACGTAACCAATGTGCAGCGCAGCCCACTGGTTACATGGCTGGGCTTTGCGTTTCTATTGTTCATTGCTACCACGCTGTTCGTGGTTATTCAGCACTCCCTCAACCAGCTCTGGCAGATTCGGCCGCGGCGTAGTGGGGGGCGCTTCGATAAAGCACTACACGAGCGGGCTCGTTCCTTGGGCGTACTGGTAGCTACGGGCCTTTTATCTCTGCTGACTTTCCTAACCGACGCCGCCATTGCCTTTGTGGCCGACTACGTGCGCGACTTTGACAGCAACGTGGGCTACTACCTATTTCTGTTTTTCAGCCAGCTTACCTCCATTCTGATTCTGGCAGCGTGGTTTGGCGTTACGTTCCGCAACCTGAGCAGCGCGAAAGTGCCGTGGCGGGCCGTGGTGCGTGGCGCGGCCCTCACCGCCGTCCTCATCGACTTGGGCGAGTTTGTGCTAGGCCGGCTGCTGGTACCCAGCAACTTGGGGCCTATTTATGGAGCAGCTTCCAGCGTGGTACTGGTGCTGCTGTTCGTGTTCTACTCGGCCATGATTTTTTATTTCGGCGCCTGTTTCACCAAGGCCTACGCCCATTATAAGGGCATCGATATCAAGCCCAAGAAATCCGCCGTGCGCTACCGGTTGGTTGATATCGAAGACTAGCTTCGGCAAGCAAGCAAGTAACTGAACAAGTCGTTTTTGAAGGCTGTGCCAGATAAACGACTTGCTCAGCTACTTCAGTGCTCAGTTACTCTCTAAGTGGGCCTTACAGGCTTCCAAACAAGCTTTGCAGGCGGCGGCACACAGTTGGCAATGAGTGTCGTTGTGCTTGGCGCATTCGTTGTGGCAGAGCTGACATAGCTCAATACACTCACGCATGATGTGCTTGGCGTGGGGCGAGTTACGGGCTACGAAGCGGGCCGTCAGGGCGCAGATGTCGGCGCAGTCCCGGTCGAGGAGCACGCAGCCAACCATGTGCTTAACGTGCTCTTCGTGCAGGCAGGCGGTAGCACAGTTTTCGCAGGCAGCCACGCAGGCATTCAGCGCGTCGAGTACGGTTTGGTTTTGAGTTGCGGAAGGCGTGGGCTGAGTCATAGCTAGAAAAGTTAAGGTGAACAGTAAAATCTACGTGGTTGTACGCGGGCCAAGCCTATATAGTCGTGCTTGATTTCACTTAAATAGTGCACCTTTTCTGCCGGGTGGTGTTTACATTCAGCTTTCAAGTCCTTCTTTAGCATCGTATTTTTACCGAATGTTATTTGCTGCCGAACCCCTCGCTCCTACGCTCGAATCTGCTCGTCGCGTCCTCAAGAAATACTATGGTTATGATACCTTCCGGCCCATGCAGGAAGACATCATCCAGAGCATCCTGAGCGGGCGCGACACGGTGGTGCTCATGCCCACAGGCGGTGGTAAATCAGTGTGTTTTCAGGTGCCGGCCGTGGTATCGGAGGGCGTGTGTGTGGTCGTTTCGCCGCTTATTGCCCTAATGAAGGACCAGGTGGAAGCGCTGAAAGCCAACGGCATATCGGCCGAATACATCAATAGCAGCGTGAGCCAGAGTGAGCAGAATGCCATTTGCTCGGACTGCGCCAACGGCTACCTGAAGCTGCTGTACGTATCGCCGGAGAAGCTGCTTTCCCAGGGCTTCATTCAGTTTTTGCAGCGGCTACGGGTGAGCATGTTCGCCATTGATGAGGCGCACTGTATTTCGTCGTGGGGTCACGATTTCCGGCCCGAGTACACCCAACTGCGCGTGTTGCGGGAGCAGTTTCCCAACACGCCCATTATTGCCCTAACTGCCACCGCCGACCGCCTCACCCAGCGCGACATTCAGCAGCAGCTGCGCCTGCACGACCCACAGGTATTCCTGTCCAGTTTCGACCGGCCTAACCTCAACCTGATTGTGCGTCCCGGCCAGGACCGCGTAGGCGGCATCCTCGACTTTATTGAGCGCCACCCCGGCGAATCGGGCATCGTGTATTGTCTCTCGCGCAAGCAGTGCGAAACCCTCACTCAGAAGCTACAGGCCAAGGGCTTGAAAGCCGGTTTCTACCACGCCGGCATAACGCCCAATCAGCGGGCGGCCGTGCAGGAAGGCTTCTTGAAAGATGATTTACAGGTGATTGTGGCCACCATTGCCTTCGGCATGGGCATCGACAAGAGCAACGTGCGATGGGTGATGCACTACAATCTGCCCAAGAACATCGAAGGCTACTACCAGGAAATTGGCCGCGGGGGCAGAGACGGTTCGCCGGCTACGGCCGTGCTGTTCTACAGCTTCGCCGACGTGTTGCAGCTGCGCGAGATGTTAACCAAAGAGAATCCGCAGCTTACCCAGCTCAACCTCACCAAGCTGGAGCGCATGCAGCAGTTTGCCGAGGCCGCCAGCTGCCGCCGCAAGATTCTGCTCAACTACTTCGGCGAAACCCTCACCCAGGACTGCGGCAACTGCGACATCTGCCGCAACCCACCCACCACTTTCGACGGCTCTTTGATTGCCCAGAAAGCCTTGTCGGCGGTGGTGCGTATGCGTGAGCGGGCCAGCATCGGCCTGCTGATTGACGTGCTGCGCGGCATGCGCAACCAGGCCGTGCTTAGCGGCGGCTACGACCAAATTAAAACCTACGGCGCCGGCTCCGACCTCCCCTACCTCGACTGGTACAGCTACGTGCACCAGATGCTCAATGACGGCCTCTTGTACATTGCCTACGAGGAAGGCTACGCGCTGAAAATCACAGAGCTAGGCCGCGACGTATTGCAAGGGCAGCGTACACTGGCACTCAAGAAGTTTCAGCCCGCCGAGAAAGCCGAGAAGCCTAAGCGGGGCCGCAAGGCTGCGGTTTCCACTACCGCACCTGTCTCGCCGGAAGTACGGCTATTCGAGGCCCTGCGCAACCTGCGCAAGCGCATTGCCGACGAGCAGAACGTGCCGCCGTACGTTATCTTCACCGATGCCACGCTCCAGGAAATGGCCAACGAACGGCCGGTTTCGCGCGTGGCCATGCTGGGTATTTCCGGGGTAGGCATGAAGAAGTTCGAGAACTTCGGGGAAGTGTTCATTAAAGAAATCCTGGCCCACGGCGGCAACCCCGCCGCCCTCGATGACACCGACGACCTTCCTGATAGTTTCGACCCCGATGATGCCGGCCCCGCCCCAATGTCCCGCAAGCGCGAGCCCAAAACCGAAGCCGGCAGCACTATGGACACTTCCTTTCAGTTGCATCGCATGGGCCTTAGCGTAGAGGCCATTGCCGAGCGGCGTGGCCTAACAGTATCCACGGTGCAAACCCACCTTACCAACGTGTACGCCAAAGGTGGTGACCTTCGTATTGCCGACTTCTTGACTCCGAGCGACTTAGCCGAAATCCAAACCGCGCAGGCCCAGCTTGGCAACAGCCCTATGCTCCGTGATTTGTTCGACCACCTGCGCGAGAAGTACGACTACTTCAAGTTACGCCTAGCTTCCCTGTACTTCAAGAAGCTACGCGGGGAATAACTTCACCCCTGACTTCTCGCTTTTGGGGCTAGGGCTGGCTACTGAGCACCGAAAATAATTAGCAAAAATTTTCAGCTAATTGAATTAGTATTCTCGTAACGGGGTTCGTACTTTCACGAGCCGGTAACTATCTACCGTTGAAGCCTTTTTTTCGGCTCCCCTGCACCATGATTAATACGAATCTTAAATTCTGGCGGCGCGAACTGGCCCTTACGCAGGCCCAGATGGCCGAAAAACTTGGCATCAAACGCTCTTTGGTAGGCGCTTACGAAGAAGGCCGCGCCGAGCCTAAGCTGACTACTCTGGTTAACATGGCACGCCTGTTCGGCATTACGCTGGACGCATTGGTAACCACCGACTTTAGCAAAAAGAAGAATGCCAAAGCGGCTCTGCTTCAGCTTCAGCCCGCTACCACTGAGCCCACCCGGCCCGGCAGCGGTAATGGGCTGCGCATACTGGCTCTCACGGTCGATAAAGAACAAAACGAGAACATTGAGTTGGTACCCCAGAAAGCAGCAGCTGGCTACCTCAATGGCTACGCCGATCCGGAGTATTTGGAGGAGCTGCCAAAGTTCCGCCTGCCCATGTTGGGTACTGGTGGTACCTACCGCGCCTTCGAAATCAGTGGTGACTCCATGCTGCCCATTGCCAGTGGTACCGTTATTGTGGGACGCTACGTGGACGACTGGATGACGCTGAAAGATGGTACGCCCTGCATCGTGGTGAGTTCCAAGGAGGGCATCGTGTTCAAGCGGGTGTTCAACCGGCTTAAGCAGGGCGCTATGCTGGCCTTGCACTCCGATAACCCATTGTACTCGCCCTATGAAATCGACGTGGAGGATGTAGTGGAAATTTGGGAAGCTAAAGCTTATATCAGCAGCACCTTCCCTATTGCTGACCTCTCGCTGAACCGCTTGGCTAGCATCGTGCTGGACTTGCAGCAGCAGGTTTCCACCATGAAGAAGGCGTAACCTGCCTTCCGGCGCGGGCCGGATGCTTTATGTCTTTATCTCTAGAAAGCCCACTTGGTCCAGCGCTAAGTGGGCTTTTATATTATTGGCTCATCCGGCCTCGATTGATTTAGGCAAAGCGCTGCTTGCACTAACTTCCGGCCGCTCCGCTGCGTAAGCCAAACACTCAACTCCAACTGCGACTTGCTATGATCAACATAATTCCAGCCCCCGACCGTCACCATGCTGCCCCGGTAGCTTGGCTCAACAGCTACTTCCTGTTCAGCTTTGCCGACTATTACGATCCGCAAAACGTGCAGTTTGGCCCGTTGCGTGTGTTCAACGACGATACCGTGCAGGGGCAGTCGGGCTTTCCGCAGCACCCACACTCGGAAATGGAAATTGTGACCTTGGTGCTGGAGGGTGAACTGTATCATGAAGATACCATGGGCAATAAGGCGACCATCAAGCAAGGCGACGTGCAGCGCATGACGGCCGGCACCGGCTTGGCCCACACCGAGCAAAACCGCACCGATAAAGCCGTACACCTCTACCAGCTGTGGTTTCTGGCGAACCAGAAAGGTTTGGCCCCGAGCTACGAGCAGATGGACCTCAACTTCCTGGATTCGAAAAACGAGCTAGTACCGCTAGTATCGGGGCAGAAAGTGCTGGAAAACGTGGTATATGTGAATTCCAATACCACTATTTATTGGTGTAACTTGCGGGAAGATAAAACGGTTACGTTCCGGACCTTTCCCATCCGCAACACCTTCATTTACGTAAAGGAAGGTACCCTCTACCTCAATGGTATCGACCTGGGGCCCAACGACCAGGTGCGCGCTACCGACGAGCATGTGCTGGAAATCCGAGCTTCCAAGGACGCTCAATTCATCCTCATTGACTTACCCGCCAACGAGGCCAACTATTAACTGCCCGGCACTCACTTGACCGCCTTCCCTAATTCTCTGATTCCTGCAAATGAGGCTACGCGGTTGCGTACCCTACATCTTTACCAGATAGTAAATACCACTCCCGAACCCATTTTCGACGATTACGTGGCGTGGGCGGCGCAGTTATTCAATACCCCGATTTCGTTGATTTCGTTTGTGGACGAGGACCACGTATACTTCAAGGCCGTGGCTGGGGTTGAAGGTGTGCCGGGGCTTCCGCGCACGGAAAGTATGTGCTCGGCTGCCATTCTACCCGATGTGCCGGTAGTAACCTCTGATTACAAGACATCGAGCTGTGAATTGATTAAGCCCGACGTAGCACAAGCTATGGGCCTGAATTTCTATGCCGGAGCGGCTTTGCGTATGCCCGATGGGTCGCGCATTGGCATGATGGCCGTTATCGGGCGCGAAGCACGGGGCCTTTCGACCAACGAAACAACTGTGTTGAAGCAGCTAGCTGATTTAGTAAGCGAAACCGTTGAGTTGCGCTTCAATTACCTTAACACGCAGCAACCCCAAGCTTGGGAAAGCGCACAAGCCGAACTAGCGGAAACGCTTGAAGACAATACCACCCTGGCCCGCTACCTCACCAACCGTAACCAAGGCCTTAACCTCGATGACGACGAAACGCAGGAGTTGGTTTTGCGCCGCCTCAATGGAGTTGACAAGGTGTTGAAGCGAAGGATGAGTGAGGCTACAGCTAACTAGTTTTTATAAAAGCGCCTTCCTAAAAGTTGAAAAGCCAGACTGCGTAGTCTGGCTTTTCAACTTTTAGGAAGGCTTACTCACATTGCGCTTCATCATGAGAATCTATAGCTCTACAATGCGTATTTCCTGATTTATGGACATAAGAAAATCTATTAATGACTTGAATTTACGGCTGTTTCGTAAGCTGCCGTACCGTTATCACAAAAGTAGAATCCATCGGATTCAATAGAGATAAAGACTGGTGGCCAATTAGTGCTTAATCTGCTGTTACTGTCTACTCGATCAGCATCAGATAATGCCACCTCCAAAACCGAAGTAGCAGTTTCTGTTATTACAAAGTGCTGACGAAGTAATTGTAGAGCCTGTTCTTGGTCAGTAATAGAAGCACATATTTTATACTCATAGCCCATACTCTACATCGTGTACTTGCGGCCTTTGTTCTGCTCTTTCAGGTAGGCCATTAGCGGCTGGAAATACTCGACCATGGCGCGGGCCGAAAGGTCTTCGCCGGTTTTCTCCTTGAGCACAGCACGCCAGTCTTTGCTGGCACCGGGACGCATGATGTCGGCTAGGAACGTGCCCACTTCTTTGCTACCGTAGTAGTTTGTGGCGTGGGGGTCTTGCTTGAGGATTTTCTTGGCAATGTGGTCGTGCAATTGGAACAGGATGACATACGACAGCGCATAGTCGTAGTACTGCGCGGGGTCGTCGTTGATGTGGGTTTTGGTGGCGGGGTCGAGGTACTGCTCGCCGCGCGTGGTAGGCGGCACGATGCCCTGGTACCTTTTGGCTAGCTCCCACCATTTGGCGTTGAGTTGGTCGGCGGGCAACTTGTCGGCATAGAAGCTGTTTTCCCACTCGCTCATCACGCCCGAAGCAAACGGGATGAAGGTGGCGTAGTTGAGGGCTTCTTTGAGCAGCGTCTGGGTTTCGTTGGTTTGGGTTTTGGCGTCTACTAGGTTCAGGCCGGTCAAGAATGGCTTTTGGGTGGCGGCCAAGCCCATAAGGCTGCCCATGGCTTCATGGTAGGCGCGGTTGGCGCCGCCGCGCAATAGCACCGGCACCTCAGGGTTGGTATAAGTGAGGTAGTAGTAGATGTGGCCCAGTTCGTGGTGGGTGGTTTCGTACCACTCGGTGTTGCCTTCCACACTCATCAGGCTGCGCACGTCCTGGTCGAGGTTCATGTGCCAGGCTGAAGCATGGTTGTTCTTTTTGTACGTCGCGCCTTTGGGCAGCGGGTAGAGGCTGCTTTTTTCGTAGAATACCGGCGGCAACGCCGGAAAACCGAGGCTCTGATAGAACCGCTCAGCCTGCTTCACCTGCCACTCCGCGCCTTTCTTGGCCAGCACCGGGTCGAGGTTGAGGCCCTTCACTTCCACCATAGCGCTCCAATCCTGACCCCAGCGGTTGGGCAACCAGTGAGCGGGCAGGTAGTCGGGCACCTGCTTCTGATTGTACTTCTTGGCTAGCTCGTAGCGGGCGTAGGTATGCAACTCGCGGTAGAGTGGGCGAAGCTCGTCGTTGAGCTTGCGCACCAACGTCATCATTTCCTCCCGGCTCATGCCGTAGTCGGAAGCCTGATAGGTGAAGTAATCTGAGTAGCCGAGGGCCTGTACGGTTTGGTTGCGTAAGTCGCGCAGGTTCAGCAGACCATCTTTGAGCGTGGGGCCGATGGCCTTGCTGGCTTCCCACACCTGCTGGCGCCTGGCAGGGTTCTTTTCTTTACGCAGCAGTTCGTCGAGGTCGTTGGTGGTGACGGACTTACCGGCATACTTATAGTCGTAGCCGTAGAGTTTCTCGGTTTGCGCGGCTTCAGCGGCAATGCGGCGTTTCACCACATCAGCCACCGTTTGGGGGTTGTTGGCAGCGGCATAGAGGGCGGTTTGTAGCTGCTTGATTTGCAGTTCCGTGAGGTCAGCTTTGTGTTCGAGCAGCCCTTTGATGGTCACTATATTCTCGGTGCTGCCTGTGAAGGCCGCCATCCGGCCGTTGGCGCGGGCCGTGTTGCCAGCATTGCTGGTATCGCCGGCTACAATGTGCGTGTTGGAGCGCCATTCCGCCTCACTCGACTGGGTGTAGAGGCGCTGGTACTCGTTGGAGTAGTTGATCAGAAACTCCTCGGCCTGCGCGCGGTAGTCCGGCGGGGCGGGCGGGGTTGAGGCAGTGGTTTCGGGCGTAGCCGGGGCCGTAGTGACCGGCGTTTTAGTTGTAGGTGCGCAGGCTGCCAGCGTGGCAGCCGTTAGTAGAGGCAGGAAGGTTTTCTTCATGTCAACAAAGCTAGAAATACCATCGAAATAGAGCTTGACAAACTCAGGACGGCTACTTGCTATACAATAGTTAATTTAATTTGTCGGTGATATATAGCATTCAATCCAAAATATCTAATACTGACCTTTGCTGCAAAGTTTATCAAATGGCTTCTCCTATCAGTAGGAGCAGGCTTTCTACTACTGATAGCATATATGGAAATACACAGTGCTTATATTTCTATAGCTTTCACTCAATCCCGGCTACGAGGCACTTGGCTATCAAAAGACGGTGATCCAAAAAAGTATGGCAGGCTTGAATTACTTATTACACAAGACTCTGTCTATTATGGCGATAATGTCTTCGGTGATGGGCACAATAAGCCGTACTATAGGATAAAATCAGATTCTGTCCTTTCTCCCTTTACAGAAGACAACTGTAAACTTGGCGCATCAATGCAAGTCAGAAATGACTCCTTGTTTTTGATCTACCCCAAAAGGCAATACAACCAGTCTTGGCTTATTAGAAAGGCAAACGCTAGCAGGTTCGATCTGCAAGGAGATTCATATACAATGACTTTTATCAAAGTAGCTGATAATAAGATAGCTGACCACTTGTAAAGCAGCCAGCTATCTTATTTACTTCACGCCCCCTGCTGCAACAAGTGGCACTCCTTGTACTTCTTGCCGCTACCACACGGACACGGGTCATTGCGGCCGAACTTGCGGCGGCTGCGCAGAGTTTTCAGCCACTCGCGCGGGTCCACGGCAAGGCGTAGGAAACGCTTCTTCGGGTTTTGGCGGAAAGCGCGCAGTAGCAACTTGTACAGTTCAGGGTGATGCTCTTGTAGTTTCTCCGGCTTCTCGAAGAAATACTCGGTTACGACAGCGAAAAACTCGGCTTCGTTGGTAGCGGCGTAATCGTTGATTTCCGAATCACCGGCCCGGATGGCGGCTATTTCGCGTTCCATTACCTCGGCCCAGGGCTTGAGCAGCTTCGGCGGCAGCGTGGCGGCGGGCACTCCATCAATAGTACCGTCGGCGGCATCGAGCAGGTGCGCAAACTCATGGATGCCCACATTCTGGCGGTCCAGCGCGTCGCGGAAGCCTTGTTCCAGCGAGGCTTTGGAGAGGTGCATATAGCGCGAAGTCTGGAAGTTGCGGACGCTCCCAAGCAAAGTACCAGCCAGCGGAGCCGTTTCCTGGTGGGGGTCCTGTTGCTCTTGCCAAGCATCGGGCACCACCAGCACCTCGCTCAGGTTGCCATATTCCCAATCGGGAAAGCCGAAAACCGGAATAACGGCCGAAGCAGCCACCAGCAACCGGGTGGTATCGTCTACCTCGGTTTGCACGCCGGTAATGCGGGTTTGGGCTAGAAACACCTGAATCCGCTTCTCGAAGCGCTGCTTGTCGTTGGCCGTGAGCGACAAGTAGAACGCTACCCGCTCCGCTAGAATCTGCCGCCAGGTGGCCGGAAAATCCTCCGCTAAGGCCGCGGCCTTCTGGCGCGACTCGCGGGTGATGTAACGGTAGAACACGAAAACAACGGCCGCCACAAAAGCGGCAAAAAGCCAGTATTGCATGGCCCCTAAACGGTCTATCGGGCGTTTGGTTGTTGCTAGAAGTGATGAAGCCTGCGCTACAATTCACTTAAATGTTCCGCTAGCCGTTCCCGCAGTAACTCTTGCAGCACGGCATCCAGAAACTGGAACTTGTCGGGGATGCGAAGGTTGATGATGGGCTTGCCGGCCAACGCTTCTGGAAATTTCTGTTGCAGAATATCGGCATGCTTGCGCTCCATCACCAACACCACATCGGCCCAACCTAAGTGGCCGGCCGTTACGCGTACTCGCGCCCCCGGCTCAGTGCCGGCCGAACGGGCTTCATAGGTTGGGTGGTTGTCGAAAAGCAGCTCGGCAGTGAGGCTGCGCCAGCGGTTTTGGCTACAGATGAAGAGCAGTTGCGTGGCGTCGGCAGGGATACTGGGCAAAGGCTGAGGAATAATATGAGGGGCTCGATTTACGCGCTTTGTTAGGCTGAGTGGCAGTCACTGAGTAAACAGTTAGGTAGCTGAACGTCATTCCGAGCTTGGCGAGGAATCTCGCGTGCTGAGGTTGGGTTAGTAATCCTGCGTCAGCACGCGAGATGCTTCGGCTCCGCCTCTGCATGACGGTGCTAGAAGTTGGGGCGACGGCCACTTACTTGGCGATGGATGCGCTTATCCTATCGTTTTAGCCACTCGCTCCAGGAGTGCCTTGGTTTTCTTGATGCCTTCTTCTTCGCTTAGCTTTTCGCCTTCGTACTCGATGCCGACGTAGCCCTTGAAGCCGGAGGCCTTAATCATACCAAACATTTTGTTGTAATCCGTTTCCAGGCAGTTACCGGCCGCGTCAAAATCGAGCGTTTTCGCGCTGACGCCCTTGGCTACCGGCATCCATTCTTGCACGGCCTTGTACTTGTCGTACTCTTCCAGGCAGTTGCCACGGTATAAGTCGCCAGTATCGCGCCGGATGCAGAAGTTGCCGAAATCCGGCAGAATGCCCACGTTGCGGCGGCCAGCCTTCTTGATGGTAGCCAGCAGCCACTCGCCATTGGAACTGTAGCTGCCGTGGTTTTCCACTATCACGTTCAGGTTGGCTTTCTGCGCATACTCGCCCAGCTTGCTTAGGCTGTCGGCGGCAGCTTTT
The DNA here is from genome assembly GCF_000420705.1 of Hymenobacter norwichensis DSM 15439. Lineage (GTDB taxonomy): Bacteria > Bacteroidota > Bacteroidia > Cytophagales > Hymenobacteraceae > Hymenobacter > Hymenobacter norwichensis. The sequence continues at coordinate 406,953 of NZ_ATVL01000009.1, read as the reverse complement.
TGCACCTCTTCCGCCGAGCCTTTGCCAAAGGCATTCACCCGGATGGAAGCGCAACCCAAGTAGTGCGCAGCATCCACCCATTGGTAGTGGTTTTCAATGGTTTTCACTCGTTCCGCAGCATCGGGGGCACCTAGGTCGCCTTCCCCGTCAATCATAATCAGGTGGTTTTTCACGCCGTTGTCGTGGCAGCGCAGCATCAGCTCACTGAGGTACTTCTGGTCTTTGGCTTTGTCCTTGAAAAACTGATTGACATACTCGACCGCCCCGATACCGTACTGTTTGCGGGCAATTACCGGAAAATCAAGGTTACTGATTTCATTGCTGAACAAGGCTTTGTGCAGTGACCATTCAGCCAGCGAGATTTCAAAGAACGGCTTGGCCGCCATTTCCCCGGCCAGCAGCCCCGGCGCAACACTAGCCGCAGCCGTGAAGGCTACCGCATTTTTAAGAAAACAACGACGGGAAACAGACATACGGTGGGAGATTAGAAAGTGAAGAAACAGGCGTGTCGGCGCGCAGGAACAGCACCGGGCGGGCGTGAGCTTGTGTAACGTACTACCGTCAGGCAGTGCGGGTAGCGTGTCAGGCAGCTACGCACCAGCTTGCGCGCTGACGCTGACGTGCTATCCCGCCCCGAATCAAGGTATCAGTTTTTCATTTATCCCGCCTATGTTTACGCCCACGGGCGAGGCGGCATCTATCGGCAGCAAGTACGCGCGTTCTGTTTCAACCCAACGATACCGTTGTTGGGCTACCTGCTACGCTTTCTTCTGTCCTTCAAGCTATGCCCCTCCTTCTGGTTTTAGCGGCGGTATTACTGCTGCTGCTGCTGATTATCGTCTTCAAGCTCAACGCTTTTCTAGCTTTGGTAACGGTGGCTATTGCGCTAGGGCTGGCCGAGGGCATGCCCGCCAAAGTGGTGCTCAGCTCCATCCAAACCGGTATCGGCAGCATGCTCGGCTCGATAGTTATGATTCTGGGTTTCGGGGCGATGCTGGGCAGTTTGCTCATTGAAAGCGGGGCGGTGCAGCGGGTTACGTACCGGCTCATTGCCACCTTTGGTATCAAGCACATTCAGTGGGCCGTGATGCTTACCGGCTTTCTGGTGGGCTTGCCGATGTACTACATGGCCGGGTTCGTGCTCCTGATTCCGCTGGTGTTTGCGGTGGCGGCGTCCACGCGCCTGCCGCTGCTGTACGTGGGGCTGCCGCTGGTAGCGTCGCTGTCCGTGACGCACGGCTACCTTCCGCCCCACCCCGGCCCCACGGCCATTGCGGTGCTCTTCAAGGCCGATGTTTCCCTCACGCTGCTCTACGGGCTGGTCATTGCGGTACCCGCCGTCATCATTGCCGGGCCGGTTTTTTCGCGGTTCGTGAAGCGCTACAACCCCACTCCACCGCCCGGCCTGGTGCTGCCCAAAGAGTTTACTGATGCCGAAATGCCCGGTTTCGGCATCAGCCTGCTCACCGTGCTGACGCCGGTGCTGCTGATGGCCGTTGGGGTAGTGGCCTCCCTGACCTTGCCGGCTGGCTCACCGGCTCGGCAGGTTATCGAGTTTATCAGTGACCCCAACATAGCCATGCTGCTGTCGGTGGTGGTAGCCGTTCTGACGCTGGGCGTCAGGCGGGGCAAGAGCATGAAGGAAGTTATGGATTCCGTGTCGGGCTCCGTGGCGGGCATAGCCATGATTCTGCTCATCATTGGCGGCGGCGGAGCGCTCAAGCAGGTGCTAGTGGATAGCGGCGTGGGCACGTACATCGTAGCGCAGTTCAACAACTTGCACCTGTCGCCGCTGCTGATGGCGTGGCTGATTGCGGCCATTCTACGCATCTGCATCGGGTCATCGACGGTGGCCGCGCTTACGGCGGGCGGCGTGATGCTGCCCCTCATCGGCACCACTGCCGTCAAGCCGGAGCTGATGGTGCTGGCCGTGGGCGCCGGCAGCTTGGTGTGCTCCCACGTCAACGACTCTGGTTTCTGGGTGTTCAAGGAGTATTTTAACCTGACCATCCCGCAGACCCTGGCCACCTGGACGGTGATGGAAACGCTGGTTTCGGTGGTGGGCTTGGTGGGCGTATTGCTGCTGAATGCGGTGGTGTAATCGGGGTGCCGTTGCGCTTTGTGAGGCCTTATGCTACCCTTGAGCTGTAAATTATTCGTACACTGCTTCCAACAACCAGTTTCAAGAGCAACCAACGACTTATGAAGGATACCGTTTTCATTGTGATGGGCGTGTCGGGCAGCGGCAAAACTACCATTGGCCGTCTGTTGGCCGAAAAACTGGCACTAGCCTTTCACGATGCCGACGATTTCCACTCGGCAGCCAACATTGAAAAGATGGGTGCCGGCATTCCCCTCACTGACGCCGACCGCAAAGACTGGCTGGCCGCCATGGCCGACGCCATTACCAAGTGGGAAAAATCCGGCGGGGCCGTGCTGGCCTGCTCGGCACTAAAAGAAAAATATCGCCAAACCCTGCAAGGCGGCGCCCGCCACCCGCTGCAATGGGTGTATCTGGATGGCTCGCGGGAGCTGCTGCACGACCGGCTGGAAGCCCGCGAAGGCCACTACATGGGGGCTAGCATGCTCGATTCGCAGCTGGATACCCTGGAAGAACCGGCTTATGGCATCCACGTTGAACTCCAGAAAAACCAAACGCCTGATGACGTAGTGCAGGAGATTATGCACTCTTATCAGTCGGCCGCTTCCAAATAAGGCCGCGTCAGATACAGAAGACCATCGAGTTTTGCAGCTCGTCGCCATCATACAGGGTAGCCATGCCCACCTTTGTGGCATTTGGGTCGAGCAAGGCGGCTTGATGCTTGGGCGAAGTCTTGTAGGCCCGCAGAATCTGCGCTTCGATGCCGGTTAAATTGGCCGGACGCAGCCCCCGAAAACGCACGCAGTTCTCGTAGCCGTAACTAACGAATCCGTTGGCGTGCTCAAACGCGTGGCCTACTGCTGCCAGACGCTGGCGCGGGGTTGCATACTGCGGATTGTAGTGACCATGCGTGCGGTGCGTGAGGTTGTAGGTGGCTTGCAGGCGCGCCGCTAGGCAGGCCGTTTTGCTTAGCACCAATGGGGGCAGTCCGGCTTGCTGGCGGTAGAGGTTCAGGTGGCGCAACAAGGTGGGAGTGGTATCAACTTCGGCCCAGGAAGAAGGACTAGGAACGGTTGCGGCAAACGACCTGGGAGCAGCAACGTGGTGGAGGGAGGTTAAGCAAAGCAACAGCCCGGCCAAGACCGATTTCATGCGGAAAGAGCAAAAATAAATGGGAAGGGAAACGGCCGACGCCCCATGGTTGGCGGCGCCCCAAGCAGAACGCAAAACCCTAGAAAATTAGTCTGTAGCCCGGCACTACATTATTTGCAAGCACGCCCTGCTGGCACAGCTAGCAGGTGCCTCAGCAGGACGGTCATTTGAACATATGCTCGCAACACAGGAGGAACTTTTCGACCGAAATTTATTTTTAGTCGAAAAAGCAGTATCTTTGCCTTACCAATGAGCTATACCACTTCCACTCTGCCGGCCCCAGCAACCAAAGAGGATGCCCTCCGTGAAAACGTGATTGTGGCAGCGCAGCGCTTGTTTCAGCACTACGGCCTGGCCAAAGTGACGCTGGAAGACATTGCTAAGGCCATCGGCAAAGGCAAAAGCACGCTCTACTATTACTACAAGAGCAAGGAGGAAATCTTCACGGCCGTAATGGACCGTGAGATTGGGGAGGTCATGGTAGAAATGGCCAAGGCCGTGGAAGCCGCCACTACCGCCGAAGAAAAGCTGTGCGTATTCTCCCTAACCAAGCTACGCGCCCTGCGCAAAAAGCTGGCCCTGTACGGCATTGTTTGCAAGGAAGTGAACAGCCAAGCTGAATTCACGTGTGCCATGCGGCAGAGCTACATGAAGCGCGAGAGTGTGCTGCTCAGGGGCATTCTTCGCTTCGGCATCGAAACGGGTGAGCTGGGCCGGTTGAGCCCCACCGATGTAGATGCGCTGGTGTTTGTGATGCTCAGCGGTTTGCACGGGATGGAGCTGGAAATGATGGGTAACAACAACTTCGATATGTTGGAGCCAGCCGTTGGTATTCTAACCCGTTCCTTAATTCACGGGCTAAAAAGCTAATTTTTGCTGTTTTCTCGACTGATTTACCTTTTCAGTCCATTAGTTGCAAACAATACCACTTGTGCATTGTAGATATCCTTCCTACCTAGATTTTTCGACCGAAAAACCAAACCGGTCCATAAGACGCCAGTTCAGTACATAACCCGCAAGCGCGTGCAACCTGCCGCTGCTGCCGTGAACCATCCTTACGCCCTCAACCATGACACCAGATACTTCTTCGGTCGCTTTTTCCGTGTTGGACTTGGCCGCCGTTGCCCAAGGCAACACCCCGAATACCACCTTCCGCAACAGCTTGGAGCTGGCCCAACACGTTGAACGCCTCGGCTATACCCGCTTCTGGCTTTCCGAGCACCACAATATGATAGGCGTGGCCAGCTCGGCACCCACCATTCTGATGGGCTACATTGCGGGCGGTACTTCCACCCTACGGGTAGGCTCGGGCGGCATTATGCTGCCCAACCACACGCCGCTGGTAGTGGCTGAGCAGGTGGGCACCCTGGCCTCCCTCTACCCCGGCCGCATCGACCTGGGGCTGGGCCGCGCCCCCGGCTCCGACCAACTAACCGCCCAAGCCATTCGGGGTGGGCGCTTTGGCGGCGTGCAGGATTTCCCACAAGACATTCAGCAACTCCAGACCTACTTCTCCGCCACCAACAGCACCAGCAAGGTACGCGCTATTCCCGGCGAAGGCCTCGACGTTCCGATCTACGTGCTGGGTTCTAGCACCGACAGCGCCTATCTGGCCGCGGCCTTGGGCCTCCCCTACGCCTTCGCTAGCCACTTCGCACCCGCCCAGCTGCTGGCCGCCCTGAAGATATACCGCCAGAATTTCCGGCCGTCGGCCGTGCTGGCACAGCCGTACGTCATCACCTGCGTGAACGTAATAGCTGCCGACACCGACGCCCAGGCCGAGTACCTTTCTACCTCGCTGAAGCAGTTTATGATGAGCGTGGTAACTGGCCGACCAACTCAAATGCCCCCACCAGTGGATTCGATGCACACCATTTGGGGCCCAATGGAGCAGCAGGCAGTGGAACAGATGCTGGCGTACTCTTTCATTGGTGGAAAGGCCACGCTGCAAGCTGATTTGCAAGAGTTTATCGACCTCACGCAAACCAACGAAATCATGGCCATTTCCAATATCTTCAGCCATGAGGAGCGGCTGCACTCCTACCAGTTGCTGGCCGAAACGCTGCAAGAAGTAACGCGGCAGCCAGTGGCATCCTTAGTTGCGCATTAGTTCCAGTAAAATAGAAACCGTATACAAATGTATATACATTTAATGTACGTACATTTTTATGCGTATTACTGGTAGCCACACTTGGTAGTACCCGCTCCCGCCCAGCCGAGGATTACTGCAACCAAGAGTCTACAAACAAGGCCGAGCCATTTAGCTTGTGTGACCTCCCTATTTTTTCCTCACCCCATGTTGTCCCAACCTTACCTTCTCGATGCTCCTGCTGGGCTAGCCCAAAAAGTTCGGCGCATTATCAGTCAACGCAAGCACATCAACCCGCGGCGCCTGCGCTTTGCCGCAACGCTCGGCGAGTTGAATTTCGACCAGCTCGACGTCGTTGATATTATTCTGGAGCTGGAGCGCCGCTTCCACCTCACCATCCCCGACGAGGTACCTCTGCGCACCGTCGGCGACTTTGTTTCCTGCGTGGCTGCCCGGCACAGTGGCAGCCAACGGCCCGTTGCCTAACCGGCTACAACCGCAGGGTTGCCCTGCAATTTCACCAGCATCATGCCCTTCAAACACGGAGTATTCAACTCCCTGATAGTCAGCACCGCCATGTTTTCTCTGACTGCCACCCAATCCCTTTCCGAGAGCAGCGCTACGCCCGCTCTGTCTCCTTACCCAACCATCACGGCTACCCCTCCGCCCGCCCCAACCCCAGCAGACCAGTCTGGCATCGTACGCCCTATTATGGCGGGGGTTAAAGGCCACGTTCTTCAACTGTTTTTCACGCCGGGCCAGCACGTACAGGCCGGGCAGTTGCTGGCCAAAGTCAGTGAAGAAACTGCGGGTTCTTCTCGCTATATCATCTCCTTTGTGGTAGCCCCCACCGACGGCTTTATGGCCGAAACCCACCTGCAAAACGGCGACTTCCACCACGCCCACACCGTGCTAGCCTCCCTGCGCAGCGACAAACCCAAACTCCCGTCGGAATAGCCACAACTCTACACACCACTGGTAAGCAAGTAGTTGCGCCACGCTTTCAGCTATAACCCACACATTGGTAGCTGAAAGCAGCTTTCGACATCACGGTAGTAAGCAGTGGTAACGCAAACGCGGGGAGACGCATACAGTATGCATCTCCCCGCGTTTGCGTTACCACTGTTTGTCGTTACTCTACCAACGACACGCGTACTTTCTTGCCTTTCACCTTGGCCCCGAGCAGGCGCTGCAACACGTCGGGGGCCATTTGGCGCGGCACGGCCACGTAACTGTAGTAATCGAACACCTCGATGTGGCCGACTTGCTCACGCGTGACGCCGCCCACATTCACGAAGGCACCTACTAAGTCGTGGGCACTTACTTTGTCTTTCTTGCCAGCCGTGACGTGAATGGTGACGTTTTCAGGCTTGGGCGCTTTGGGTGCGGCAGGCGGCAGCTTGGGCGCCTTCATGTCGCGCCACTCGATGCTGGCGGCTACTGGCCACTTCTGCACGTGGTCTTTCTCTTTGGGAGTAGCCAGCAAGTGCGCCGTACCCTCGGCACCAGCGCGGGCGGTGCGGCCGGCGCGGTGCTGGAAGCTGTCGGCTTTGTCGGGGGCATCGTACTGCACTACGGTATCGAGCAGGGTCACGTCGAGGCCGCGGGCGGCTACGTCGGTGGCTACCAGCACTTGGCTGGAACCGTTGCGTAGCTTGAGTAGGGCTTTGTCGCGCTCAGGCTGGGGCATTTTGCCGTGCAGCACTTCGGCGGCTACCTCGCGGCCTTGCAGGAAACGCACCAGTTCGGTGCACTTGTCGCGGGTGTTGCAGAAGATGAGGGCGCGGCCGGTTTCGGGCTGGCGCAGCAGGTGCAGCAGGGCCGCTGGCTTCAGCTCAATCGGGCCGAGGTGGCCAATCAGCTTCAGGTTTTCGGGCAGCCGGTCCTCGTCCTGACCCAAATTGATAACGCGCGGCCGGGTTAGGTTCTTCCGAATCAGGTCCAGCACCTTATCTGACATCGTGGCCGAGAACAGTAACGTCTGGCGGCGGCGCGGCAGGCGCTTCACAATCTCCACCAGCTCGTCCTGGAAACCTAGTTCCAGCAGCTTATCGGCCTCATCAAGCACCAACGTTTTCAGCTGGTTCGGGATGATGGTGCGCCGCTCAAAGTGGTCGAGTAAGCGGCCTGGCGTGGCTACCACCACGTGCGGGGCCTGCTGCAAGGAGGCGGTTTCCTCGCGGAAGGCGTGGCCGCCGTAGAACGCCGCTACCCGCAGATTGGGCAGGTATTTACCAAGTTTCTTGAGGGCGTCGCGCACCTGCAAGGCCAGTTCGCGGGCGGGCACTAGCACAATCATCTGCACGGCGTCGTTCTTCACGTCCACCTGTTGCAGCAGCGCCAAGCCGTAAGCAGCGGTTTTGCCGGAGCCGGTGGGAGCCTGGCCCGCTACGTCCTGCCCATCGAGCGTGAGGGGCAGCACCTGCTCCTGCACGGGCGTAGGTGTGATGAACTGGAGTTCTTCCAGGGCTTGCAGAAGGGCTGGCGCGAGGCCAAGGTCAGCGAAAGAGGGCATGAAACAGAGAATTAGCCTGCAAAGGTACGAGGAAGCACCTCACCCTTTAGCCTACAGTGAAAAGAGAAGTACTGTTGCATGGCAATAGCAACTGCTCTGTTATTCGGCAGGGACAGAACCTTGGTAAATCTGAGGGATGAATAGTATTAATAAATATTAATATTTATGTGTTTTAATTGATATTTAATCATTAATATTTGCTAACAATTCACCAACCAGGCAGGGGTTAGTGTGTGAGGACATAGAGGAATTGCCACTGCTTGTCAGATAAATAGCCACATGAAAACTCGCTTTTTTAGGTTCACTCCTTCTATGCTCCTTGCTTTAGGCCTCTGCATTGCCTACTGCACCTCTAACCCATCGGCCACAACTCATGTAGCGGCCCAGACAGTTGGTGCGCTGGGCCGCACTCCTCCAGACCATCCTGGCGGCAAGCGTCATACCAACCCAGGTGATAAGGCCGCGCTCAAAAATCTAACCAAGAACTATGCGGACATCCATTTTCCTGGTACCAAGCTACCCACTTACGAAGACCCTAAGCTATACTACCTCAACCGGGAAGTTATCGACTCGATTCTAAAGCAACCGGGTTGTATCGGGTTGCGCATCTACCCAGCATATGCCAGCAAGACCCCTCCTTACAAGCCGCGGTTCATCATAGTAGGAGTGGAAAAAGGCCCAGGAGCTTCGGGCAAGCTCAAGGACATGGATGGCACATACGTTAAAACAAATATGGTTCAGCGGCAATGCACGGTAGTAGAAACCGATGATAGGTGCCCTGATAACTGCGACGGCACTTCTTTTTAGCTCCACTACACCTCACATACTACTCCACTGATTTGGCCCGGCGGCTGCCCTGGTACAGCTCATATTTCAGCAGGCGGCAATCAATGGGGCCGTTGAAGAGTGGAATGCGGCGCGAGGCTTTGAGGCCCACCCGCTTGGCTGCTTCCAGGTTGCCGGTGAAGATGTAGGCATCGTAGCCCGGAAAGCCGGATTTGAGCGTGTCGCCGATGGTTTTGTAGAGGGCATCCATCTCCGTTTCCTCCCCGATTCGCTCACCATAGGGCGGGTTCATCATCACGATACCAGGCTCGCCTTTGGGCGCGGCGGCGTCCTTCACGTCGCGCACGGCGAGGCGCACGAAATCCTCCAGGCCCGCCGCCGATACGTTTTCGCGAGCCAAGTCGATGTACTCGGGCGAAATATCCGACCCGACGATGAGGGCCTGGGGCTCATCGAGGCGGGCTTGCTCGGCGTCGAGGCGCACGGAATCCCACAGGGCTTGGTCGAAATCGGGCCAGTTCTCGAAGCTAAACTTGCCTTGGTGGTAGAGGCCGGGCGCAATCCGCTGGCTGATGAGGGCGGCTTCGGTGAGGATGGTGCCCGAGCCACACATGGGGTCCACGAGGGTTTTGCGGCCGTCCCAATCGGCGAGCAGCAGGATGCCAGCGGCCAAGATTTCGTTGAGCGGGGCCACGTTGGTTTGCTGGCGATAGCCGCGCCGGTGCAGCGACTCGCCGCTGGAATCGAGGCTCAGTACCACCTCATTCTCAATCATGTGCAGGTGCAGCCGGATATCGGGATTCTTCACGTCCACGCTGGGCCGCTCACCGGTGCGGTTCCGGAACTGGTCTACAATGGCATCTTTGGTGAGCTGGGCCACGAACAGGGAGTGCTCCAGATTGGACCGGTTCACGACGGCCGTAATGGCAAACGTCTGGTCGGGGCGGATGTAGTCGGCCCAGTTGATGCGGCCGGTTTCGCGGTAGAGCGTTTTCTCGTCGGGGGCGTAGAAGCCAGCGAAGGGCCGCAGGATGCGGATGGCGGTGCGGCACCAGAGGTTGGCTTCGTAGCAGAGCTGCATGTCGCCGCTGAACTCCACGGCCCGCTGGCCCACTTTTTCGATGGTGGCCCCGAGGTCGTGCAGCTCTTCGGCCAGCACTTCTTCCAGGCCAAACTGGGTGGTGGCGGTCATGTAGAACGGGGCGGAGCGGCGAGAGTGAGCCATGCGGGGGCAGTAGTGAGGTGAAGCCGCAAAGGTCGGCAGAACTTCCGGGAAGCCGGCTCTGCTGTGGGGAGCAGGCTTCGTTGCCAGGTGAAAGTTCACGCAAGCACCCCGGCGGCCACAACCTAGCCACCCGCAAGGCCGTGTTAAGCTACTCCTCCCTATTCGTCGTTATGCCCCGCAGCTCTTTTCTCTTCGACCCCAACAAAAATTCCCTGTTCTACCTGATTCTGTTCCTGAGTTTGATAGTACTTGGACTGACCGCTGCAGACGCGGTGAGTGGACACTATTCAATTATTGGCAGCGTCGCTTCGTTTCTGGGCTTGTTCGTGGCTTTCCAAAGCTGGAAAGCCGCCGACGACGCCTCCCGTAACGCCGATAAGGCGCTGCACCAGATGCAGAAAATGGCGCAGGAAACCCGCCACCTGGTGGAGAGAAGCAACGCGGTGGAAGAGCAGATCAAGAGTGCCGTTACCACCATCAGCGACGCCACTCGGGAGTTGTACAAGGGCTTTCAGCCCATTATGATGGAAGTGCGGAAGTTTCTGGTTGAAGCCGAAAACAGCGAATATCTGGCAATAATGACCGATTCGGCCGCTATTGGCACGTTTTACGCCCGCCACCACCAGCCGCCCCTCAACCAACGGGAGCTGAGTGCCCTCACCAACCAGATCCACGACCTGTTGCTGGAGCGCGCCCGCGACGCCCGGGAGTTCTACCTGGCCACCCTGGCCGCCGACGAAACGCCCGAAGCTTTCCCGCCTACCCAAGACCAGAATGGCCTGTTTCATCACTACGTGCAGGGCGTATGGCAGCAGTTTCACCCCGAGGCGCCCATCACGGCCGAAACCTGGGACGAGCACCGCGCACAACACCTGGCCACGCTTCATCAGCTGCAAGAAACCTTTGCAAGCCTCTCCGAGCACCGTGAGCAAAAAGCAGCTGGTCTGCCGCTGCACCGTACGTTGCCCGTACTCCCGCTGCAACTTTTCATTCGCTTCAACGCCGAGAGCCACGAGCCATTTCGGGCCCTGGTCGTGTTCCTGGGCCAGTATAACCTCGACCGGGTAGCCGACGCCCGCGCCATGCAAACCACCGACCCGGAACTGGTCCGCACCTTCATTAGCATGTTCGAGAGCCTCACCAGCCTCGACGACGCCCCCGCATATCAGGCGCTGCGCAAGCAGTTTCCGCTGTAAATCAAAGCAACAACACGCACACAAACTACTCTGGTTACTCTACTTTTTATCCTGCCAGTCCACTACGTACGAGTGTGGCAGTAGTGCAGAACGGAGCGGCGCGAGTGGGCCAAGCGGGGCAGTAGTGAGGTGAAGCCGCAAAGGTCGGGAATGTTGGCGGGCTATGCGTAGGTAACTTCTTTCGCCCCGGTAGTAGCGCCAAAAAAATAATATTTAATATATATAATTTATTATCTTGCTGCCGCTGGTAGTTGCGGCAATCCGGCTACCATTGGCATGCTTCCCGAAGGTTTGTTGCGCACATAGCGCCGCTTCCCGAAGCTCACGAGCACGCTGACCTTCGGGAATACAAATGTTGGTGGCAATTTTGCAAAAGCCACTTTGATAACATAGCAACTCATGAAAAAGATAATTTTGATTTTCGCAATCTTATTTCAAGTAACAATTGCATTTGGACAAAATAGCAAAGACTGGGGCCCATGGACAACTTGCGCTTGTTTTAAGGGTTTGCAATTTAGAATTCGTGTACTGAGTGATAAACCTTCAAAATATGGAGTATCAAGATATATTCAATTTAGAAACAATTACAATAAGAGAATTGCTTTCAGTTATGTGGCAAAAAGTACTATCGAGGAAATTAGAGAGTACGCTTCGGTAAACGGAGGGCAGTATAGAAATGAAATGAAGCCAAATACAACAGACGATGGTCTGATGTGGGTTTCTGTCAAGAATCCCGATGCGCTGAGAGTTATGGTGGGGTATGTGAGGTTTTTAGATGAAAATGAGGTAGATGGTTCAGGCCCTTTCCGAGGATGTGATGATAGAACGTTAGATGTTTGCGGACTTTGCAAAATAAAGCCAAAATACAACTGTGACAATTTTGATAAAACAAAAACGGTTACCAAACAGCCACTAAACGAACAAAACAATAACAGGACTGTTGAAGAATTAGAAAATATTATTGTTAATAATTTAAAACAAAATCTTATGTCTGGCAGTTTTTATGATTTTATTAAATCAGATAACTCTACTATATTTAAGTTTATGGTACAAAATCTCCCTAATAAAGGTTGGGGTCAAATGGAGCCACACAATTTATATGTCCATATTGATGATAGCGAAGATGTTATATATACAGGGTACTTGTTTGGAGAAAAGTTTATAAACTTAAAACCAGAAAAAAGAAACAGCCAAGGAAAATACCTGTTGTTTTTTGCAGATAGGGATAAATCACTAAACCCTGGTCTTTTCTTATATGACTTTGGTGCAAATGATGAAAATTTCATTGCGCTTCAAAATGCAATTAATGAATTAAATGCATTTTACAAGCAAAGCGGACATTCGCAAACCAGCCGTGTAGTTAGCAGCAATGTGCAAAAGGAGGGAGGCGCAATACAAAGTGAAAAGTCCGATTTTAAAAGCAGTAATACTGTTAGCAATAAACCTTTAAAGACAGAAATATCTGATGAAGAAGGACAAAAGATAATTTCATCAACGGCTAATAAGGATTTATCTGTGGCAGCCGTCAATCTTACCAACATTTTTTCTTCTCTTGGGTATAAGCATATTAAAACAGCATCAGGTATTGACCATGTTAACCCTAATACCGTTACGATTAAGTTTGAAGATGATTTTACAATACATCTAGTTACTGATAATAGCACTAATGGAGACAGTTTTATTTTATACGTTTGGGGCAATAGGGATAAATTATTTGAACAACTCAAACCAATCTTACCTTACATTAAATTGTCTACAGATTCTAATTATATTTATATCTATGGACATAAGATTATAAAATAAAACTGCCACCAACATTGGGTTTTGTGCAAGTTGGGCAGACGGAATAACAATGAGCTTTTGTAATTCTGTTCAGCTATTGTTCGGGCAGGACGTACATTGCTGAACTTTTGTACTTAACTTCAACCTTATATTTTCAAGCGGCAGTGGTTCTGGGCAGACGGAATTCTAATACCCAACCTGCACAAAGCCCTGCCCGTTAGCGGCAACCATACATACTAATAAAACAGCCATAACAATTCTCCCTCTTAGCTGGCCCAAAGGCCAGCTTTTCTTTTTCCTGCCTATTTTGCCGGTATGGCTACTCCTCTAACCACCTCCCCTCCCCCCGCTACCACCGCTCCGGCCCGCAGCTACGCGCTGCCCATGGTGGCCATGACGGCCCTGTTCTTCCTGTTCGGGGCGGTTACTAACTTCAACGATGTGCTCATGCCCTACCTCAAGGACGTGTGCCAACTCACGGACTTGCAGTCGTCGGCGGTGCAATCGGCGTTTTTCGGGGCGTACTTCCTGATGTCGCTGCCGGCGGGCTGGGTGCTGAAGCGGCTGGGGTATCAGCGCGGCATTGTGGCGGGGCTGCTCATTATGGCGGTGGGGGCGCTGCTGTTCGTGCCGGCCGCCAACACTCGGGAGTTCGGGCTGTTCCTGACGGCGCTGGCGGTGCTGGGCGCGGGTATTACGCTGCTGCAAGTGGCCGCCAACCCCTACGTGAGCGTGCTGGGGCCAGCCCGGTCGGCGGCGGCGCGGGTGAGCATTGTGGGCGTGGCCAACAACTTCGGGGGCGCGTTGTCGCCGCTGGTGGGCGGGCTGGTGCTGTTTGGCGGCTCGGTGGCCCTCAAGGCCCGGCTGGCGGCGCTGCCATTGGCCCAGCGGCTCGGCGAAGAATCGCAGCTGGTGAAGGCGCCGTATTTGGGGCTGGCGGCGTTTCTGGTGGTGCTGGCGGGGCTGTTCTTTTTCGTGGTGAAGCTGCCGGAAATCGAGAGCCTGCCCGTGGAGGAAGAAACCCGCGGCGCAGAGTGGGACGAGGAAGGCCACCTGCGAATCGTGCGCCGCACCAGCGCCCTACAATTCCCCCACCTAGCACTCGGCATCGTGGCTATTTTCGTGTACGTGGGCGTGGAAGTTGGGCTGGGCTCGTTCCTCATTCGCTACGGCGAAGCCCAGGGGATTCAGCAGCTTTCCGCCTTCACCCAAAGCTTGGTGCGCGGCCTGAACGTGGCTACCAACTACGCCATTACGCTGTTCGGGCAAAGCCCCGCCCCTATTGATACTTCGGCGGGCTTCACGAAAGCCGTGGGTGCGGTGCTGGTGTCATCGTACTGGTTTGGGTCGTTGGTGGGGCGCGTCATCGGGATTCCGCTGCTGCTCAAGTTCCACAACCGGGCTTTGCTTGTAGCAGTGTGCGCGGCTGGCGTAACGCTGGTGGGCGCTTCCATCCTAAGCAGCGGCGAAACGGCGCTGTGGCTGATTGTACTGTGCGGCCTGATGAACTCCATTATGTGGCCGGTTATCTTCCCGCTGGCTATTACCGGCCTCGGGCGCTTCACCAAGCAAGGCTCGTCGTACCTGGTCATGGCCATTGTGGGCGGCGCCATCATCCCGCCGCTCATGGGCTGGCTGGCAACCCACGGCGGCGGGCTCCGGGTGGCTTTCACCGTGCCTATGTTGTGCTACGCATATCTGTTGTATTACTCGCTGAGCGGTTACCGGGTGCGGTAGTCTTTATTTAAGCTGCTGGCTAATGGCTGGTGGCTTTGCCTGGCAATCCCTCTTTCAACAAAACCAACAGCCAATAGCCTTTTTCTAGGGGTAAGGTTCCGTGTGGCTTATCTTTGCCGTATGCTCGAACACAACGTTTCTCTTCGCCCTTACCACACTTTTGGCATTGAAGTTAAAGCCCGGCTATTCGCCCGCTTCCAGTCGGTAGACGAGTTGCGGGCGCTGCTGGCGCTGCCCGAAGTGCAGCAGGCTGAGCAGTTGATTCTGGGCAGTGGCTCCAACCTATTGTTCACCAAAGACTTCGACGGCGTGGTGCTGAAAAACGAAATCCGGGGGCTGGAAATCATCAGCCAGGATGAGGATACGGCGCTGGTGCGGGCCGGGGCCGGCGAGAGTTGGCACGGCATGGTGCAGTACGCGCTAGACCAGGATTTGAGCGGCATTGAGAACCTGTCGTTGATACCGGGTACGGTGGGCGCGGCGCCGTTGCAGAACATTGGGGCCTATGGAGCGGAGCTGAAAGACACGTTTGAGGAACTGGAGGCGCTGGAAACGGCTACCGGCCGGCTGCGCACGTTTTCGATGGAAGAGTGCGGGTTTGGCTACCGCGAAAGTGTGTTCAAAGGCCCACTCAAAAACCAGTACATCGTGACTAGCGTGGTGCTGCGGTTGCACCGCCGAGCCCAGCCCAACGTTAGCTACGGCGCCATCCAAACCACCCTGCAAGACCTCGGCATTGAGGGCGACCCGACGCCGCGCCATGTGAGCGAGGCCGTGGTGCACATCCGGCGCAGCAAACTCCCCGACCCTGCCGAAATCGGCAACGCGGGCTCGTTCTTCAAAAATCCGGAAGTCTCGCAGCATAAGTTCGACGAGCTGAAAGCTCAATACCCCGAGGTGCCCGGCTACCCCGTACCCGGCGGCGTGAAAGTGCCCGCCGCCTGGCTGATCGAGCAAAGCGGCTGGAAAGGCCACCGCCGCGGCCCCCACGGCGTGCACGACCGGCAGGCGCTGGTGCTCGTCAACCACGGCGGCGCGCAAGGCCAGGACATCCGGGATTTAGCCTATGAAATCATTGCCTCGGTGCGCGAAAAGTTCGGTATTGAGCTCCACCCCGAGGTGAACATTATGTAGAAGTGCATTCTGGCGGGGTTTCTTCTCAGCCAGAGCGAAATAAGCCTACAGAAAAGCGCCACGCCCGTTTCCAATGGGGTGGCGCTTTTTGGCTTCTAGCCTAATCTTCCTTAACAGATTTTCAACTTATTAGTCGGTAGCAATACCGTTGAAAAGCTGGGTAAGAAGAACTACGGAATCATATAACTAATAGTGTTAAACATATCGTGGCCGGTGATAGTACGGGTGGCAACTGGAACGCCATCGAGCTTGATGGTGCAGGTAAGCGTTGCGGGGTCTTCGTCGCTGATGAAGAAGGCACCTACACTGACCACATCGAGGTGTTTCATGGTGCGCTTAAATGAGTAGGTTTTGGGCAACTGCACCTTCTTCTCCGTAACCACCCCACCATTGGCAATGCGGTAATCTACCTGCACCTCCGCTGAGTTGAGCGCTGAAACCTCGTACTCCACTGCGTATTCTTTGGCTTCTGGCTCCGGAGCGGGGTCGTTTTCAGTGGATTTTACGCAACTGCCCAACAGCAAAGGGGCTACCAACAGGGCGAGAAAATACTTTTTCATTGGACGGGATAATAAGCGGGAAAGGATAGGAAAGTAGGATCCCGCCCGAGTAGTTGCAGCAATGCGCACAGCTACCCGACCGGGCATAGCAAAGTGATCCGGCTAGCAGAAATAGTTGTATCGAGGATAAAATAACTTCAAGCCTCCGCCAACCCGCCCAAACAGAACCGGCAGCCCTATACAAAGTGGGCAGGAACGGGTGCGCTACTCGCTCCTGGGTGGCACGGGAGCTTCGCGCGGCTGCCACCGCCGCGCCCGCCACGCCTGTTGCTGCGCCTCGTCTTGGAACGTCCAAGCGACCAGGCGGCTCACTTTCTGGCCCTGGCTCATCGGGATGGTTTGCACATCGAGGGCGCCGGCTTGCTTGAGGAAATGGTAGGCGCTAGGCAGGGTTTCCTTTTTCGAGATAAGCGACGTGAACCACAGCACCCGCGAGGCCAGTGGCACGCTTTGTTCTACCATGAGGCGCACGAAAGCCTCTTCGCCCCCTTCGTACCACAACTCGGTGTTTTTGCCCCCAAAGTTTGGCGAAGGCTCAAGTACCTGATTGTGCCCAAGGTTGCGGTTTTTGCGCTGGTTGCTGGCCGCTGCTTCCGCCGCCGAAGCATGAAACGGCGGGTTGCACACCGTCAGGTCGAACTCTTCCCGCGGCTTCACAATCCCCTCGAAAATATCGGTAGCGTGGGGTTGCAGCCGCAGGTCGATGCGGCCGGTTAGTGGCGGGTTGGCGGCCACCATGTGCTTGGCCACCCGAATAGCTACCGGGTCGATATCGGCTCCTACAAAGCGCCAGTTGTATTCCTGCGTTCCGATGATGGGGTACACGCAGTTCGCGCCCACCCCAATATCAAGCACATGCACGGCTTTTCCCCGGGGTGCTACTCCGCCGTTTACCGTGGCCAGCAGGTCGGCGGCGTAGTGGATGTAGTCGGCGCGGCCCGGAACGGGCGGGCACAGGTAGCCGGCCGGAATATCCCAGTGTTGCACGCCGTAGAACTGCTTCAGCAGCGCCTTATTGAGGGCCTTCACGGCGGCCGGATCGGCGAAATCTACGGTTTCTTCGCCGGTGGGCGTATGCGTCAGAAAGGACGTTAGCTCGGGGTTGGCCGCGGTAAGCAGCGGGAAATCGTAGCGGGTGGCGAAGCGGTTGCGTGGGTGCAAGAGGGAGGAAAAAAGAAGTGAGAGTGGTAACTGATCTACTATTACGCCGAAGCTGCCCCTTTACGATGACGCCAATTCGCTACCGAAGCCAGCAGCAGAGACAGGCCCAGAATTACCAGCAGCACCAGTAAACTGTTCACCAGCACCTGCTGATACCCTAGCGCCCCTGCATCCACGAACGGATAGGGGTAGAAGTGCGCCACCATGCCATGCAGCAGGGTGTAAGCCAGGTAGGCGGCCGGGTATAGCAGCCAGTAAGGCAACGTGCGTACCGGCACTGGTTTGGTTGAGATAAACCAAAGCCAGTAGCCCAGCGTGTACAAAGGTACGAGCCCGTGAATGATGTTGTCGGCCACCCGCCCCCATTCGTTTAACGGCACCAGGCCGCGTAGCACCGTTTGGTACACCACCCCAACCACCAAAATGTACACGGTAACAGCCGTACCAACTTCTGGCCGCGCTCCAAATTGCCCCAATCGTGAGGATGGGGCCAGGGCACACACCAAAAAATACACCGTTACCAGCAAGTTGGTAAGAATGGTGAAGTAGCTGAAAAAGCGGATTATCGTTTCTATTGCCGGCAACTGCCGCGCAGTAAATGCCAGATAAAACTGCAAGGCTATACCCGTTACCCCCAGCAAAGCCCCAGCTAAAGCCGACACCGCAACTCTATCCAACCTACTCATACGCAAACTTTTAAGGTGCGTGGCAAGCTAAGCAGTCTTTAAAGCAAGTGAATCCGAGGGCTACAAACAAAGCGGCTCCTCCATCTGCCGAAGCAGAATGGAGGAGCCGCTACCATGGTCATTTTATAGATTATTGGATGCGTTACTTCAGTATTGCCACCGTCGCGCCGTCGCCGCCCCGGTCGGCGTGCTCGTCGGCGACGCTGGCTACTTGGCGGGTGCGGTGCAGGTAGTCGCGCACCACTTGGCGGAGTACGCCGTTGCCGCGGCCGTGCAGAAACTTGATTTCCGGCACGCCCAGCATCACGGCATCATCCACGTAGGCCATTATCTTGTTGAGGGCATCTTCGGCCCGCTCGCCGCGCAAATCCAGCGTGGGGTTGAAGTTCGACATCTTGCCAGTGGTGTCGAAGCCCGAATACTGGGCCGGGGCTTTGCGGGCCGCTTCCTTCTCCCGCTCCCGAATTTCGGTGCGCGTCAGCTTTTCCAGCTGGTTGACCTTGACGATGGTTTTCATGCCGCCAAAGCTCACCTCGGCCGTTTTGCCTTTCACGCTCATTAGCTCGCCGTAGCCTTCCTGCCCAATCAGCGCCACTTTGTCGCCGAGTTTCAGGGAGCCAGCTTCGGCTAGTTCGCGGGTACCTTTCGGCTTCGGCGGCTCGATTTGCAGCTTCTCGCGCACAAACGTATCCAGCTTGCCGCGGGCTTCCTTGGTGCGTTCCTTGTCGGCTTGGCCCAACCGGATTTCCTGGATAGTGGCCTCAATCTGCTGGTTGGTGTCCTTGAGCAGCGCTTTGGCTTTCTGCTTGGCGTCGCGCAGCACGTCGAGCGTGGTTTCGTCGAGGTACTTCTTGAGGTCCTGGTACTCTTGAGCGGCTTTTTTGAGGCGGCGCTCCTGCTTCGCAGCTTCGGCGGTACGGGCTTCGAGGTCGGTTTTTTCCTTCTCCAAGCCTTCCAGCAGCCGGTCGTAGCGGATTTTGTCTTTACCAACCAGTTGGGTGGCGCGCTCCACAATCTGCTTGGGCAGACCGATTTTGCGGGCAATTTCGATGGCAAACGATGAGCCCGGCTTGCCCACTTCCAGGCGGTAGAGCGGCTGCAACTGCTCGGGGTCGTAGCGCATGGCCCCGTTCACGATGCCGGGCGTGCGCTCGGCGTAATTCTTGAGGTTGGTGTAGTGCGTGGTTACCACCCCGAAGCTGCGGGCCCGGTTCAGCTGTTCCAAAATGGCTTCGGCAATGGCTCCGCCCAAGCTCGGCTCGGTACCCGTCCCGAATTCGTCAATCAGAATCAGGCTGCGTTTGTTGGCCAAAGTCACGAACTGCTTCATGCTGAGCAGGTGCGAGGAATACGTACTCAGGTCGTTTTCCAAGCTCTGCTCGTCGCCGATATCGAGGAAGATGTCGTCGAACATACCGGCCTCGGAATTCTCACCGGCCGGAATCAGCAGACCGCATTGCAGCATGTACTGCACCAGCCCTACCGTCTTCATAGCCACCGACTTACCCCCGGCATTCGGCCCCGAAATCAGCAGAATGCGCTGCTCGTAGTTCAGCTCCACATCGAGCGGCACCACTTTGCGCGGGTCGTCTTTGGCGTGCTTCTGAAACGTGAGGTACAGCAACGGGTGCCGCACCTGTTTCCAGCGCACCAGCGGCCGGGCGCTAAGCACCGGCAAGGTAGCTTCCAGCTGTAACGCCAGCCGCGCCTTGGCCCGGATGAAATCCAGCAGCC
Organism: Hymenobacter norwichensis DSM 15439; assembly: GCF_000420705.1. Lineage (GTDB taxonomy): Bacteria > Bacteroidota > Bacteroidia > Cytophagales > Hymenobacteraceae > Hymenobacter > Hymenobacter norwichensis. The sequence goes on along the minus strand of NZ_ATVL01000009.1, from coordinate 387,095 downwards.
CCAGGTACTGATACGCTTTGCGCAAGTCCGGAATGTGCGGGCGCAGTTGATCCGTCAGGGCCGTCAGAATCCGAATCAGCTCACGCTGGTAGGCGTTTTCCAGGTCCTTGATGTCGTTGTTCAGCTCGAATACCGCTTCCGGCTCGATGTAGACCGTCTGGCCCGACGCGGATTCATCGTGAATCAGGCCTTTTACGCGGCGCTTGTGCTCGGCAATAATGGGCAGTACCAAACGGCCACCCCGGATGGTGGGCTCGGCGTCGCCGGGTATCCAGCCCTCGTTTTTGGCGTGACGCAGGATACCGGCAATCTGCTTGCGCAGCTGCACCTGACGGGCAATCAACTCCTGCCGAATCTGGCTCAGCAGCGGTGAGGCGTTGTCGCGCACGGCGCCTTCGTCGTCCACTACCTTATCGAGGGCAGCCAGCAGGTTGCGGTCCACTTGCACGCCAATGCCCAGCAGGCGCAACGTGGGATACATTTCCTCTTCGGCCTGGGTGAAGAAGTTCAGCGCCTGCCGGATGGTGCGCAAGCTCATCTTCACGGCGAAGAAAGCAGCCACATCCAGGTAAGCGCCGGGCAGGCTAGCCCGCACCAGTTGCGAGTTTACGTCGTGGTAGTGCTGGCTCGGAAAATCGGCGCCGCTGTGCAGCAGGCCGCGGAATTCGTCTGTTTGAAGCAGGAGCTTTTCCAACTGGTCGTGCTTGGTCTGGAAGCTCATCTTGGCCACAAACTGGCGGCCCAACGCACTCAGACACATCGAATCCAGCATTTCGCGCAGCTGCGCGAAGCCAATTTTTTGCTCGAAATTATTAGGAAGAATCAAATCAGGTAGTCGGTAATGGGTAGTTGGTACTCGGGTTGGAATGTAAATATAAACAGTCTGGGAGGCGAGAAAGATTCAGCGGAGTTAATAAATGATGTTGCTTTATAACCGTTGTTCCAGTCATTCAGACCTACCACTACATCTCGCCTTCCACGCCCAGCCCAAACAGCGCGAAGTCGTACTTCACAGGGTCCTGGGGGTCGAAGGTGCGCAGGTGGGCGGTGAGGTCCTCGGCGGCCAGCCAGTCCACTTGCTTGCGGTCCAGTAGGCCCAGGCGGCGGGCCACGCGCTCCACGTGCACGTCGCAAGGACAAATTAACTCACTCATCGGCAGACGGTTCCACAGGCCAAAGTCCACGCCTTGGTCGTCTTTGCGGACCATCCAGCGCAGGTACATGTTCACGCGCTTGCACGCCGAGCCGCGGGCCGGGGTAGCCACGTGCTTGCGGGTGCGCTGCGGGGCATCTTCGAGGCTGAAGAACAGGTTGTGAAAGTTTTCCAGCCGCTCTTTTTGGGTGCTGCCCAGCAGAAAACCGTCCTCCAGCGTGTCGTGGCCGGAATAAAACCAGCGGAGCCAGTGCACGAAATACAGCAGGTCGGTGTCGCAGAAGGTGCGGTGGCAGAAGCCCAGCAAGCGCTTTAGGTCCTCGTCTTGGTGCTGGGTAATGAACTGGTAAGGCGCGTCGTCCATGCGGCGCATCAGCTCATGGCACTTGCTGATGATGGTGGGCCGCCGCCCCCAAGCCAGCAGGGCCGCAAACAGCCCGCTGATTTCCACGTCCTGCCGGAGCGTGAAGCGGTGCGGAATCTGGATGGGGTCGTTGAGAATAAACGCCGGCTGGTTGTAGCGGATATAATTTTCCTCTAGTACAGTCCGGACTTGGGCTTGATTCATGGTTTCAGAAACATTTGACCGTCATGCAGAGGCGCAGCCGATGCATCTCGCGGGCTGATGTAGCAGGTTACTACACTAGCGAGATGCTTCGGCTGCGCCTCTGCATGACGACCGTTTTTATTCTCGTTTACGGTACGTAGCTGGTTTCCACCCGGAAGCGGGCGTCGGGGGTGGCCAGGCGCTGCACGGCGCGGGGCGAGAGGCGCACCAGGATATTGTTGTTTTCGCCAGTGTTGGGCAGCACGCCGATTACGCGCACGTACACCGACTGGCCGTTCATGATGTTGCGTACTTGCATGATGGTACCCACGGTGGCCGTTTTATGCAGCGCCAAGTACTTATCGGTGCTGCTGTTTGGGATGCTGGTAGCCAAGCCGCTTTCCGTTACCCGGCGCACGATTTCACTGGCCCGTTCGGGGGCCCGCTCCTCTTCCTTGGCGGGTTCTGGGGCCGGAACGGCAGCTTCCTGTGGCTTCTCTACGGGCTCGGGGCGGGGGGCGGTACGCACTGGCGCCGGAGTAGGCGCGGGCTGCGTTGGGGCCGGTGTGGCAGCTACTACTGGTTCCCGCGTAGCAGGGGCAGCAGGTGTTTCGCGGCGGGCAGGCGGGGTACCAGCCGCCACAATCATGGTCTGGCCGAGGCGGACGTTGTAGCTAGTGGATACCCCGTTGAGCTGGGCTAGAGCCTGGGGCGTGGTGCCATACTGGCGAGCAATGGAAAACAACGTCTGGCCAGCCACTACTTTGTGCAGGCGGTTGCCGCGGGCATCGGTGGGCAGGCGGCTGGCGGCGCTGGACGTAGCCGCGGCTTTGGGAGCGGTGGGCGTGTTCATCACGGCCCGCTGGCGCGGCACTAGCACAATTTGGCCGGTGGTGAGGGCACCTTTCTGGCCGGCATTGGCCTCCACGATTTGGTCAACGGGCACTTTGTAGCGGCGCGACAAGCCGTAGAGCGTTTCGCCGGGCGCCACGCGGTGCTTGATGAGGACTTTATTGTTGCGGTACTCCACCCCGATTGAGTCGGGAGGAGCTACGAAGCGCGGAGCGGCCAGAGCCGAGAAACCAGAGAAAACAAGCGCAACGGATAGCAACGAGAATCGGAACATAAGAGGAAACGGGCCGCAGCCAATGGAAAGCAAAAAACCAGATAAGCACCGCAGTAAACGCAGTGGGTAAGACCTGCCTGCACAAAGTCTGCCGAAAGTTACGGATTCAGGCGTTGCGGTGAGTGGAAAATAGGACTGCGGAAGTTTTTTATTGCTTGTTTTGTTGCCGGTTTCCTGTGGATTCCCCTCTCACCTACGCTCCCCGTCCCGCATGCTCGCCATTGGCATTATTCCCGCCCGCTATAGTTCCACCCGCTTGCCCGGCAAGCCGCTCGTCGATTTAGGCGGCAAATCCATGATTCAGCGCGTGGTGGAACAGGCCCGCCAATCCAGTCTGAGTCGCGTGGTGGTAGCCACCGACGACGAGCGAATTCAGCAGCACGTACTTGGCTTTGGCGGTGAAGCCGTGCTTACGTCGTCCGACCACCCAAGCGGCACCGACCGGGTGCGGGAGGCCTACGAGCAGCTAGGCGTACAAGCCAACTGCATCATCAACATCCAAGGCGACGAGCCGTTCATTCACCCCGCGCAGATTGACGCACTGGTGGCCCTCTTCGACCGCGCCGACCCGCCCCAACTGGCTACGCTGGTGAAGGCCGTGGTGAGCGACGAAGAACTGTTCAGCCCCCACTTGCCCAAAGTAGTGCTCGACACGCAGGGCTACGCCATGTATTTCAGCCGCCACCCCCTGCCCTATCAGCGCCAGTTCCCCTCGGCCGACTGGCTGCTGCACCACCGCTACCTGCGCCACATCGGCCTCTACGCCTACCGCCCCGACGTGCTGCGCGAAATCACGCAGCTGGCTCCCTCGCCGCTGGAGCTTTCCGAGAGCTTGGAGCAACTCCGGTGGCTGGAAAACGGCTACCGCATCCTCACCGCCGAAACCGAACTGGCCACCCTCGGCATCGACACGCCCGAGGATGTGGAGCGGGCATTAATGCAGTTGAAGGTTATAAACTGACTTCAGCCGCCGGCTTTCTTGGCTTTATATTTCTGTTCGAGCAGCACGGCTAGCACTTTGTCGCGGAAGTCGCCCTGAATGAGGATTTCGCCGTCTTTGGCGTTGCCGCCCACGCCGCACTTGGTTTTTAGCAGCTTGCCGAGAGCCTGCAAGTCCGCATCCTGCCCTACGAAGCCGGTAACGAGCGTTACTTGCTTGCCGCCACGGGCTTTCTTATCGAGTTGGACGCGCAGGTTTTGCTGCTGCGGGGGCAGCGTGGAGGCTTCCTGCTCGCCGTTGTTCTGGTATTTAAAATCGGGGTTAGTGGAGTACACCACGCCTTCCCGGCGGTTTTTATCGGCTTTCATGCGGTGATTTAGTGATTTAGTGACTGAGTGATTCAGTGATTCAGTGAATTTGACGTTCCAATAGCCAAAGCTAACAGAACGTCAAATTCACTGAATCACTCAGTCACTAAATCACCGTTATACCGCCACTTCTAGGGCCAGCGGCTCTAGGCGGGCTTCGAAGGCGGTGGCGTCTTCCACGTAGTCGCCATCAATATGGAAGCCGAGCGGGGTAGTTGACTGCACCAGAATATGTTGGGAGGTATGGTACACGGCCTGGCCCGAGGTGGCGAGGGTGCCTAGCGCCAGCCCTACCCCCACCCGCACCGCGCGGGTCAATGAGAGGCCATCAATGAGACATACATCCAATAAGCCATCCTGAATATCGGCGCGGGGAGCAATGTAGGCGTTGTTGCCGTACTGGGCAGCATTAGCAAAGGCCAGCACGTAGCAATGGGTGTCGAATAGTTCCTGGCCTTGTAGGGTCACTTGTACCGGCACGGGCCGGAAGCGGCGGTACTCGCGTAGCGCCACTTTCACGTAGGTACTCAGGCCGCGGGTGCCCGCTTTGGCGAACATCTTACTTACGTGCGCATCGAAGCCCAGCCCGGCCGTGCAGAAGAACGGCCGCCCGTTGAGGTAGCCCACATCAATGCGCTGGAAGGTAGGGGCGCACACTCGGCGCACGGCGCCTGGCACATCCAGCGGCAGCTTCAGGTGCCGGGCCAAGCCGTTGCCGGAGCCGCGCGGCACCACTCCCAGAGCTGCTGCCGTGCCTAGCAAGCCCCGCGCTACTTCGTTTACCGTGCCATCACCGCCCACCGCCACTACCACCCGAAACCCGTCGGCGGCCGCCTGCTGGGCCAGTTGCTCGGCGTGGCCGGCATACTCGGTCGGCCACACTACGAAGTCGGCACCAGCGGCGGTAGCGTAGCGCGTGAGCAGAGCGGGCACGTCCTGCGTGCGGTTGGTGCCGGATGTTGGGTTCAGGATAAAGCAGATGCGCACCGATGAAGAGAGTAACGGAGTGACTGGGTAGCTGCGCAAAGGTACGGCGTGCGGTACCACGAAGCGGTGCTTCGTTTCTGGCGGCATGAGCACTACGCTAATTCGACTTCGTAAGTATAGCAGGGCTTCAACAAGGCTGGATACTAGTCCTCCTATACCCAGTATTCAGCTGCTTGAAACTTTGTGTGGCTAGGCCGTGCGTTATGGCGCCGCACTTAGAGCAGCGTTACTTTAGCGCCGTGCTTACTTTACGCTGCGTTGCGTTATGCCGTTTACTCTCCTGGTTATCACCCAGCCTAAACAAGTAGCCACCGAGCCCAACTTGCTGGTTCGCCTGTTCGAGCACGGCTTGGCGGTGGCGCACTTGCGCAAGCCAGGCTGGACTATGGCGGAAATGGAGAGCTACTTGCAGCTGATTCCGCTGCAGTATCATGCGCGGCTGGTGGTGCATAGCCACTACGAGTTGGCCATGCGCTACAACCTAAAGGGTATTCATCTGACCGAGAAAAGCCGGCTGCAACCCCAAACGCCGGCCTTGCTACGCAAGCTATGGGGCCGGAGCGTTTCCACCTCGTTCCATAGCTTGGCCGAGGTGGCACGGCACCGCCGTCGTTACCAGTACGTTTTTCTGAGTCCCATCTTCGACAGCACCAGCAAAGCCGACTACCGCAGCAACTTCCGCTTGGAGGCGGTGCAACAAGCCATAAAGCAATGGCAATGCCGCGGCGGCTACGTCCCGCAAGTAGTAGCGCTTGGGGGCATAATGCCTGCCAACATTGCCCAAGTGCAGCAGGCTGACTTTGCCGGGGCGGCCGTGCTGGGCGGCATCTGGCAGCAACCCGACCCAGTAGCGGCGTTTCGCCAGCTACAATCAGAAATCCGCTAGCCCGTTTCGCAGCGAATACACCACCGGAAACCCCTGCTCCTGTAGCAAGCGCGCCGCCTGCCGGCTCCGACCGCCCGACTGGCAATGCACCACAATTGGCACGGTCGGCGCCAACGTATCCAAGTGCTGCGTCAGTTCGCCCAGCGGCAACAACCGTCCGCCAATGTTGTATTGCGCGTATTCGTGCGGCTCGCGCACATCCAGGAGCTGCAGTTGCTCACCGGCGGCTAGCTTCTGCTTCAAATCGGCGGCGGTGATTTCCTGGATACCTGTACCGCACAGTACCTCGTAGTCAACCAGTTGCTTGAGTTGCTGGTTAGCAGGTTGGGCTTCGAATTCGAAGCTCTCGAAGCTCAGATTTAGGCTATTCATCACCAGCAGCTTACCCGATGCCACTTCGCCTAAACCCAGCAGGATTTTCAGGGTTTCGTTGGCTTGGAGCGTCCCGATGATGCCGGGCAACACGCCCAGCACGCCGCTATCCGCGCAGTTGGGCATTTCGTCGGGGGCGGGAGGCTCGGGGTAGAGGCATCGGTACGTGGGGCCGCCCTGGTAGTTGAAGACGCTGAGCTGGCCCTCGAACCGGAAGATGGCGCCAAATACCAGCGGCTTGCCCAGCAGCACGCACGCATCATTGACGAGGTAACGAGTAGCGAAATTGTCGGAACAGTCTACTACCACGTCGTACGCGGGCAAGATATCCAGCGCGTTGGCGGCGGTTAGGCGCACGGCCTGGGCATGAAAGGCAACGTGCGGGTTCAAAGCCGCTAGCTTTTGCCGGGCCACGTCCACTTTGCGCTGGCCCACGTCGGCGGTGGCATAAAGCACTTGGCGCTGCAAGTTGCTTTCGGCTACGGTATCGGCATCAAGCAACCCGATGGTGCCCACGCCGGCCGCCGTCAGGTATTGGAGCACAGGGCAGCCTAGGCCGCCGCAACCCACCACCAGCACCGAGGCCTGGGCTAGCTTCTGCTGGCCGGACAGCCCAATTTCGGGCAGCGTGATGTGCCGGGAGTAGCGGTTTTGTTGGGCGCTGGTCATTAGTGAGTACAGTAGTAATTCATAAGCAGTTAGTAGCGGGAACCGACGCGAATAGTAGACAAGGAGCCACTTGCAAAAAGTCCAACTACTTGCTACTCATACCCTACTACTCAAAGCGTGGTCCCAATCTTTCCAGACCGGCTCGTAGCCCTGGCGGCGGAGCATAGCGGCAATGGCGGCAGGGCTGCGCTCATCGGAAATTTCAAACTGCTCCAACGACTCCGGCTCCACCACGTAGCCGCCGGGGTTGGTTTTGGAGCCGGCACTCATCGAGGTAATGCCCAGCCGGACGATATTGTCTCGGAACGTGGGCGTTTCGCGGGTGGAAATCGACAGCTCCACTTCCTCGTTCAGCAACCGATAGGCGCAAATCAGCTGCACCAGTTCCCGGTCCGACATTTCCACTTTGGGTTGCAGTAGCCCTTCGGCTGGCCGCAGCCGTGGAAACGACAAGCTGTACTTGGTTTGCCAGTACGTCTTCTCCAAGTAGCTGAGGTGCAAGGCCGTAAAGAAACTATCAGTCCGCCAGTCTTCCAGCCCGAACAGCACGCCCAGGCCCATCTTGTGGATCCCGGCGCGGCCCAGCCGGTCGGGGGTATCAAGGCGGTACTGGAAGTTGGATTTCTTGCCTTTAGGGTGGTGCTTTTTGTAGTCTTCCTGATGATAGGTTTCCTGATACACCAGCACTGTGTTCAGCCCTTCCGGAATCAGCAGCTCGTAGTCGGTCTGGCTGAGCGGCTGTACTTCCATAGATAGATGCGCGAAGTGGGGCCGTAGCGTGCGGAGCGCATTGCGCAGGTACTCAACGCCTACCATCTGGTTCGCCTCCCCCGTCACGAGCAGCACGTGCTCGTAGCCCCACTCCTTCAGCACGGCCGCCTCCCGCAGAATTTCCACGCTGCTGAGGGTGCGCCGCCGGATGTTGTTGTCGAGGCTAAAGCCACAGTACGTGCAGATATTCTGGCACTCATTGGACAGATACAGCGGCACGTAGAGCTGCACCGTATTACCGAACCGCTTTAGCGTGAGCTGGTTGCTGAGTTGGGCCATCTGCTCCAGGTAAGGCGCGGCGGCCGGCGAAATCAGGGCCTTGAAATCTTCCAGCGTGCGTTTAGGCGCGCGCAAGGCCTGCTCCACGTCGGCGGTAGTTTTGGCGTAGATACTGCGCTTGGTGTCGTCCCAGGGGTGGGCCTCGAAAATGGGTTGGAAGCTCATATCAGTCCAGAAAAGCGGTGAGCGGACTACTGGCCACGGCCTGTACCAGCGGCGCTGCCAGCCGAGCCTCATAAGCCATGCGGCCGGCTTCCACGGCCAGCCGAAACGCCTGCGCCATAGCCACCGGCTGCCCGGATACCGCAATAGCCGTGTTGACGAGTACGGCATCGGCACCCAGTTCCATGGCCGCCGCCGCGTGAGAAGGCGCCCCCAGCCCGGCATCCACCACCACTGGCACCCTGCTCTGCCCGATGATGATTTCCAGAAATTCCTTGGTGAGTAACCCCTGATTAGTGCCAATGGGCGCGCCCAGCGGCATGACGGCCGCCACCCCCACTTCCTCCAGCCGCTTGCACAGCACCGGGTCGGCATGAACGTAAGGCAGGACCACAAAGCCAAGCTTCACCAGTTCCTCGGCCGCTTTCAGCGTTTCTACGGGGTCAGGCAGCAGATACTTGGGGTCAGGGTGGATTTCCAGCTTCAGCCAGTTGGTTTCCAGCGCTTCGCGCGCCAGCTGGGCCGCAAAAACCGCCTCTTTGGCCGTCCGCACGCCCGAAGTGTTGGGTAATAGTTGGAACTGCGGGTGGCTGAGGTAGCTGAGCAAGTCATCATCGGCATCGGTAACATCAACACGCTTCAGCGCCACCGTCACCAACTCCGAGCCCGAAGCCAGCAGGGCGTCTTCCATCAGGGCCGCGGAGCTGAATTTGCCGGTGCCCGTGAAGAGGCGGGAGGAAAACTGCCGGTCGGCAATAACGAGTGGTTCCGTAATCATACGAGCGTGTTTTGCGGGTGCAACTGGTTCAGGAAAAGCGTGGCTTCGGCGGCTGGGTCGGGGGCGTTTGAAATGGCACCCGACACTGCCACGCCGTGCAGACCGGCCGCTAACAGCTCCGGCAAATCAGCCCTCAGAATACCGCCAATGGCAATAACTGGGACGGTCAGGCCAGCCGCACACATTTGATGCAGAATGGCTTGATAGCCTGCCATCCCCAAAATCGGGCTCAGATTCTGCTTGGTGGTAGTGAAGCGGAACGGTCCCAGCCCGATATAATCGACACCTGCGGCGGCCAGTTGCTGCACATCCTCGAAGGTATTAGCAGTACCCCCAATAATAGGCCCCGGCCCAAGGATAGCACGGGCTTCGGCGGGTGGCATATCCTGTTTGCCCAAGTGCACCCCGTCAGCCCCGATAGTATAAGCCAGTTGGGGGTTGTCGTTGATAATCAACTTGGCACCGTAGCGCCGGCAGACTTGCTGCGTCACGCGGGCCAGTTCTTCCCACTCATCGGGCGGCACGTTTTTCACCCGTAGCTGCACCCAGCGCACACCGCCAGCACAAGCTTGTTCCGCTTGCTGTGGAGAAGCCGCAATAAAATGTAGTTTACTCATGTCCATGGCATTGCGAAGAAATGAAATGATAGCCTAGCAGCGTTGGGTTGCTGGCCAGCACCTTGGTAGTATAGATTTTGCCAGCACGACAGGCTTCCACCAACGACGCGCCCCACGCCAGATGCGCCAGCACTGCCGCCGACAACACGCAACCGCTGCCGTGCTTCTCGCCGTGTGGCAATCGGAGGGCAGAAAAAGGGTACTGCTCGCCGTTCAGGAAAAGCACATCTGTGGCCAGAGCGCCCTCGTCGTGGCCGCCTTTGAGCAGCACCGGGCAGAAAACACTAACCGCCGCGGCAGCTTCCTCGGCGCTGGCCGCCGGCCACAGGCGCAACATCTCGGGCCGGTTGGGCGTGAGTAGCGCCAACGACGAGCACACCACCTCCACCAGTTCCCGCGGCGGCCCCGCATGAAACTCGTAGCCCGCGCTGGCTTTCAGCACCGGGTCCCATACAATGTGCACCTGCGGATTCTGGACCCGCAGCCACGCCAGTAGCTCCGGCAGCTGTGCTATGCTTTCCAGCAACCCAATCTTCACGTAGTCGATGGAAAACTGAGCGAACAGCAGTTGGGCCTGCTCCTGAATGTCGGCGGCGGAAACCCAGCTTACCCGCTCAAATTGCACGTCGTTTTGCACCGTCAGGGCCGTGCACACGCCCAGCCCGTACACCTCGTTGGCCTCCAGCGTCTTGCAATCGGCGAGCAAGCCGGCCCCGCCGCTAGGGTCGAAGCCGGCAATACTGAGGGCGTATGGGCGCATAAGAATTGCGAGTTGCCAGTTAGCAGTGTTTAGGCTCGCCAGAACAAGCTGACAACCCGCAACCGACAACTGATTTACAGATAGATTTCACTGCCTTTCGCCACGAACTCGCGGGCTTTTTCCGCCAAGCCTTTCGCTAGGGCTTCTTCGTTGGCTGCTACCTCCTGCTGGGCTGCGAAGTCGCGTACTTCCTGCGTGATTTTCATCGAGCAGAAATGCGGGCCGCACATCGAGCAGAAGTGCGCCACCTTGGCTCCCTCGGCGGGCAGGGTTTCGTCGTGGTACTCGCGGGCGGTGTCAGGGTCCAAACTGAGGTTGAACTGGTCTTCCCACCGGAACTCGAACCGGGCCTTGCTCAGAGCATTGTCGCGGTACTGGGCTCCTGGGTGGCCTTTAGCCAAATCGGCAGCGTGAGCGGCAATTTTGTAGGCAATGACGCCGTCTTTCACGTCCTGTTTATTGGGCAAACCCAGGTGTTCCTTAGGCGTCACGTAGCAGAGCATGGCCGTACCGAACCACCCAATCATGGCCGCGCCAATGGCCGAGGTGATGTGGTCGTAGCCGGGGGCAATGTCGGTGGTGAGCGGGCCGAGCGTGTAGAACGGCGCCTCGTGGCACTCCTTCAACTGCTTGTCCATGTTGGCCTTAATCAGGTGCATGGGCACGTGGCCGGGGCCTTCAATCATCACCTGCACATCGTGGGCCCAGGCAATTTTGGTTAGCTCGCCCAGCGTTTCCAGCTCGGCAAATTGCGCTTCATCGTTGGCGTCGGCAATGGAGCCAGGCCGCAGACCGTCGCCCAGCGAGAAGGCCACATCATAGGCCTTCATGATTTCGCAGATTTCCTCGAAGTGCGTGTACAGGAAGTTTTCCTGGTGGTGAGCCAAGCACCATTTCGCCATAATCGAGCCCCCACGTGACACAATGCCGGTCACGCGCTTGGCGGTCATGGGGATGTACGGCAGACGCACGCCGGCATGGATGGTGAAGTAGTCCACGCCCTGCTCGGCCTGCTCGATGAGCGTGTCGCGGAACAGCTCCCAGGTCAGGTCTTCGGCCTTCCCGTTCACTTTTTCCAGCGCCTGATAAATGGGCACCGTGCCCACCGGCACCGGGCAGTTGCGGATAATCCATTCGCGGGTTTCGTGGATGTTCTTACCCGTGCTCAAATCCATCAGCGTATCGCCACCCCAGCGGCAGCTCCATACGGCCTTGTCTACCTCTTCCTCGATGCTAGACGTCACGGCCGAGTTGCCGATGTTGGTGTTAATTTTTACCAGAAAGTTGCGCCCGATAATCATGGGCTCACTTTCCGGGTGGTTGATGTTAGAGGGAATCACGGCCCGCCCCGCGGCCACCTCGTCGCGCACAAACTCGGGAGTGATATAGCCCTGCGGCGTATTGGCCCCGAAACTATGCCCCTGATGCTGGGCGCGTAGGGCATCGTCGGCGGCCAGTTGGTCGATCCGCTGGTTTTCCCGAATGGCGATATACTCCATTTCGGGCGTGATAATGCCCTGCCGGGCGTAGTGCAGCTGGCTCACATTCTGGCCCGACTTGGCGCGCAACGGTGCCGCAATGTGCTCGAAGCGGAGGTGGTTGAGGCTGGCATCGGCGGCCCGTTGCTGGCCGTAGCTAGAGGTAGTGCCAGCTAGCTGCTCCACGTCGCCACGCTGCAAAATCCACTCCTCCCGCAGGCGCGGCAGCCCTTTTTTCAGGTCGATGGCCACTTGCGGGTCGGTGTACGGGCCGCTGGTGTCGTACACCGTCACGGGTGGGTTCTGCTCGGTAGGATTCGTGAAGTCGAACTTGCGCTGGGTGTCGGCCAGCACAATTTCGCGCATGGCCACCTGGATGTTGTGGAGTTGGCCGGGCACGTAAATCTTGCGCGAGCCGGTCAGGGGCGCGCGTTCCACCAGCGTCTGCTGGGGGGCATGGTCTTTTTTCATCGGGAAAGGAAAAAGGAAGGAACACGCGGGCTAGCCGCCCTGAGTAGCGCGGATGATGGTGAGTCGATCGTTGGGTTGGAGGGCGTAGCCGGGCCACTCTGAGCGGGGCACTACGGTGCCATTAACAGCCACGGCCACACCGCGCGGGCTGGCAAAGCTCAGCTCCGTCAGGGCTTCGGCAATAGTGCGGGCAGCGGGGGCTTCCTGCGGTGTATTGTTTACATAGTAGATCATGCAACTAGTAGCTAGTTGGTTGAAAATCAAACTATAAACAATAGTAGGCGCGCATCTTGAGCACGCACAGGCGCACCCACAGACACTCTGGTACTTTTCCCTTCGCAGGTATCAGCCTGATCAGGTTCAAAGGGTATCATCTCAGTCCTGGCCAGCAGGACACCCCTAAAGTTTACGGCGCTAACCTAGCGCAAAGCACCGGAAGCGCCAAACATAAAATTCCGGCCTCTCTTCTCGAAGCCGGATGTCAGCCCCTCGAAAAAAGTTGTTCTATCTACTCTAAACGCCACGTACCGAGGCAACTGGTACCCGCTCGCCAGTGCATGGTTCTTACGATTCAAGCAATAAAAAAGGGGTTCCCACTGGTGGGAACCCCTTTTTTATTGCTTAAGAATGACAGCTTAGCCGTTCATTTTCTCGCCGAGCTTCTGAATCAGGTCGGCGGTGCGGGTGCTATAGCCGGTTTCGTTGTCGTACCAGCCCACCACTTTCACCAACGAGCCGTTGGCTGAAGTCAGTTGCGAATCGAATACGCACGAAGACGGATTGCCCACGATGTCGATGCTTACCAACGGGTCGGTGCTGTACTCCAGAATGCCTTTCAGCGGGCCATCAGCAGCAGCTTTCATGGCCTCGTTGATTTGCTCTTTGGTTACTTCCTTCTTCAGGATTACCGTCAGGTCGGTGGTAGAACCGTCCGGAATAGGCACGCGCATGGCAATACCATCGAGCTTACCCTTCAACTGGGGCAGCACCAGCCCTACGGCTTTGGCGGCACCCGTGCTGGTTGGGATGATGCTATAAGCGGCAGCGCGGGCCCGGCGCAGGTCCTTGTGCGGTGCATCTTGCAGGTTCTGGTCGGAGGTGTAGGCGTGCACCGTGGTGATGTAGCCTTTCTCAATACCGAAAGCGTCGTCCAGTACCTTGGCCATGGGGGCCAGGCAGTTGGTGGTGCAGCTTGCGTTGCTGAGGATGGTTTCTTCGCCCGTCAGGATGTCCTCGTTCACGCCGAGTACCACTGTGGGGATGTTGCCAGTAGCAGGAGCCGAAATAACCACTTTCTTGGCACCAGCCGTCAGGTGCTGGCCAGCACCGGCTTCGTCCACGAAGCGGCCCGTCGATTCCAGCACTACGTCAACGCCCATGTCGCCCCAGGGCAGCAGCTTGGGGTCGCGCTCAGCCAGAGCGTGAATGCGCTGGCCATTTACGGTCAGGCTCTCTTCGTCGTAGGCTACGGTGCCTTTGAAGCGGCCGTGTACCGAGTCGAACTTGAGCAGGTGGGCCAGCGTCTTGTTGTCAGTTAGGTCGTTGATAGCCACAACTTCCACGTTGTCGCGCTCCAACAGCGCTTTGAACGTCAGACGGCCAATCCGGCCGAAACCGTTGATGGCGACTTTGATTTTAGCCATATTAGTAAGGGGAATGGGGAGTTTAACGGCCTGTGTAGGCCGGGTGAAAAACACGGAGCGAAGGTACAGGGCTCAAGGTACTTCGCCAAATCACTACGCAGTCTATGATATATTCAACGAAAAGGAATTTTTTTTCATTGATTATCAGCTGGTTTAGATGCTGTCTTAACTTTTTTTCAACTGCGTGCTTGCCTGTAAGAGGCAAACATCTATCTTTGCACCACCAAAACAGAAAAGGCCGTTTATCTGGTCCGTTCGTCTAGGGGTTAGGACAGTAGATTTTCATTCTACCAACAGGGGTTCGATTCCCCTACGGACTACTAGCCTTCTGCTTTGGCTTTGCATTGAAACCCGCTTATCAGACAGATAAGCGGGTTTTTTGTTTGCCTAGATGTCATAAACCGCTGAGCACCTATCTTGCGGCATGCATCCCTTGCGAGCTTATATCCATCGTTTTGTGGCACTTACCGATGTGGAGTGGGCACCATTGGCAGAGGCCTTGCAGACGCGCCTACTATCCCGGCGTGAACTGTTTGTAACTCAGCAGCAGCCCAGTAGTGAATTAGCGTTGGTGCTTTCGGGGGCCTGCCGCCTGTATTACACAAGCGCGGACGGCGAAGAGAAAACCACGTATTTCTTTTTCGAGAACCATTTGATGGGTTCTTATCAAAGCTGCCTTACGGGGCAGCCAAGTGCCTTCAGCATTCAGGCCCTTGCTCCCACTCAGGTGCTTGTCTTCCCATACGTGCTGCTCCGTAGCCTCTACGATGTATACCCGGTATATGAGCGGTTTGGCCGGCTACTAGCCGAATATCACTTGCTAGGCACCGATGCTCGGCTGGCGGAATTGCTGTTGCTTAGCCCTGAGCAACGCTACCGCGCCCTGCTGCAAAGCCATAAAACCAAGATTCTGGAACGAATACCGCAGCACTACATTGCCTCCTACCTAGGGGTTACGGCCGTGTCGCTGAGCCGCATTCGGGCGCGACTACTAGAAAACGACGCCCGTATTTCTTAGCGTTTGTTAACGTTTTCTGCTCGCTTGGGCTCAGACCTTTGAAGTGTACTCTACAAGCACTTCAAGCGTCATGAAAAACCTACTGAAACTAGAAGAGGCCGCCGAACTAGTGGTTGCCGTTGTTGTCTTCTCCCAACTGCCTTATGCATGGTGGTGGCTGCCGGCCTTGTTTCTGGCACCGGACCTAAGTATGCTGGGCTACTTGGCGGGTCCGCGTATCGGATCTGTAGCGTATAATCTGGTGCATCACAAAGCACTGGCCTTGGTAGTACTCCTGCTAGGTTGGTGGCAGCAACAGCCGTTGGTACTATTGGCTGGTACTATCCTCTTATTTCACGCAGCCTTCGACCGGCTTATGGGGTACGGTCTGAAGTATTCTTCAGGCTTCAAACACACGCATTTGGACACCCTCGGGCAGCAAGTAGCAAAAGCTTGATTTTTAATTACTTCCCAGCTCGGCCTTATTGCTGCCAACCTCGACTACACCGCCCGCGCACGGGTAGTGAAGTTCGAAAGCATCAGAAAAAATAATGTCTATACCCTGTCTTCTTTCGTAAACCCTAGGGTCTACTACTCGAAAACAGCTTATGTCTCGAACGATTATTGTCTCCAACCGACTTCCCACCAAAATAATACGCACCGAAAACACGCTTACGTTTCAGCCTAGCGAAGGGGGCCTGGCCACCGGTTTAGGCTCCATCTACCGCCAAGATGGTAACGTGTGGGTGGGCTGGCCTGGCTTGTTTGTGGAAAGTGAGGCCGAAGAGGAGCACGTCCGGCAGGAATTGGAAGCTGATAGCATGGCACCCGTTTTCCTGACCGAAGCGGAAATCCACGACTTTTACGAGGGATTCAGCAACTCTACGCTCTGGCCTACCTTCCACTATTTCACCCAGTTTGCCACCTATGAGCAAAGCCACTGGGAGGCCTACGTGGCCGTAAACGAGAAATTTTGCCAGGCCGTGCTGGAAATGGCTGGCCCCGACGACACCATCTGGGTGCACGATTACCAGCTGCTGCTACTGCCCGAAATGCTACGCCGCGCCCGCCCCGAATGCACCATTGGCTTCTTCCTGCACATTCCGTTCCCCTCGCACGAGCTGATTCGGGTGTTGCCTTGGCGCAACGAGTTGTTGCAAGGCATGCTCGGAGCCGACCTAATTGGCTTCCACACCTACGGCTACATGCGGCATTTCTTGAGTGCTGTTTCGCAACTGTTGGGCCTGAATTCGCAGAACGGACAACTTCAGACCCCCACCCGGACCGTGCTAGTTGATGCCTTCCCAATGGGTATCGACTACGACCGGTATGTTCAGGCAGCAGCTTCAGAAGCGGCTTTGTCGCACGAAGCAGAGTACCGTGAAGCGTTGCGCAGCACGCGCGTTATTCTTTCCATCGACCGGCTCGACTACACCAAGGGTATTGCCCAACGGCTACGGGCATTTGAGGTGCTGCTCCAACGCTACCCGGAGTGGGCCGAGCGCGTGAGCTTAATTATGGTGGTGGTGCCTTCCCGCGACCAAGTGGCACAATACGCCGCGCTTAAAGAAGAAATTGACGAAATAGTGGGCCGCATTAATGCGCAGTACCGCACCATTTATTGGACCCCGATCCACTACTTCTACCGTTCATTCCCGCTGGAAGAATTGGCGGCCCTCTACCGCATTGCGGAAGTAGCCCTAGTGACACCCATGCGCGACGGCATGAACTTGGTAGCCAAAGAGTTTGTTGCCAGCAAAGCCGACCAGCGGGGCGTACTTATCTTGAGTGAGCGGGCTGGTGCGGCGCGCGAGTTGTCGGATGCTCTCATCATCAACCCCACCGACACCGGCCAGCTAGCTGAAGCCATGCACGACGCGCTGGTGATGCCTGAAGACGAGCAGATGCAGCGCATGGCCGCCATGCAAGCGCTGGTGCAGCAATACAATGTATTTTCCTGGACTAAGCTGTTCATGGACAGACTGGCCTACGCCAAAATCAAGCAACTAACACTGGCTACCGAAACCCTGGATGCCAGCACAACTACGCAGCTTGTCACAGAGTATCAGGCGGCCGAACGGCGCCTCTTGCTGCTTGATTATGACGGTACACTAGCGGGCTTCAATACCAATCCGCAACGCGCCCGCCCCGACGAAGAGATGCTGCTGCTTTTACAGCGGCTGGCCGAAAACCCCAAAAACCGGGTGGTGGTTATCAGTGGCCGCGACCGGACTACTCTACAGAACTGGCTGGGCCATTTGCCCCTCGATTTCATTGCCGAGCACGGCGTGTGGCTACGGCGGGCGGGCGAAGACTGGACGATGTTTCAGCCGCTGCGCAACGACTGGAAAACCGAAATCAGGCCCATCGTTGAGCTGTACGTTAGCCGCACGGCTGGTTCCTTTATCGAGGATAAGGAGTACTCCTTGGTGTGGCACTACCGCCGCGCCGATGCCGAACTGAGTGCCATGCGGGCCCGGGAGTTGGTGAGTCACCTAACTTTTCTGACTTCTAACACCGATTTGCAGGTAATGGAAGGCAATAAGGTTATCGAAATCAAGAATGCGGGCATCAATAAAGGCACCGCCGCAGCCCGCTGGGTAGCCGAGTACGAGCCCGACTTTATTGTAGCCATTGGCGACGACCGAACTGATGAGGACACGTTTGGCGCCATGCCCGACACTGCCTACACCGTGAAAGTTGGTAGTGCGCCCCGCTCCCTGGCCCGCTTCCACGTACGCGGCACCAACGACGTGCGCCAGTTGCTCCGCAAGCTTTTATAAGTCGGCCTGTCAGCTATAAAACAAAAAAGGCCCGCATCAGTTGATGCGGGCCTTTTTTATGCGAATACGCCAATGCCGTTGCCGTACCTATTACACGAAGTTTGGGCGGTCCAGCTTTTTGGCAATACGGTAAGCGGCGTTAACCAAACCTACGTGGCTGTAGGCCTGCGGGAAGTTGCCCCACTGCGAGCCAGTTTTGGCGTCCACGTCCTCCGAAAGCAAGCCCAGGTGGTTGGTGTACGTGATGAGCTTCTCGAACTCCCGAATGGCATCGTCGAGGCGTCCGACGCAGGCCAGGGTTTCCACGTACCAAAAAGAACAGATCAGGAACGTAGTTTCGGGCGTGCCAAAGTCGTCGGCGTGGCGGTAGCGGTAGAACAGACCTTCGGGCGTCATCAGGTCTTTCTCTAAGGCCTCCAGATGGCGATGGGCCCGCTCACTGGTAGGGTCGAGGTACCCCATCATGATGAGCTGCAAGGTGCTGGCATCAAGGTGTGGCGAGCCGATGGCGTTGGCATAAGCCTGGTGCTCTTCACTGAAGCACCGTTCAATCCGCTCTTCGGCCTGCTTCATCAGGTCAGTAGCCAGAGCTTCCATATCGGCGTTGCCGAGGGAATGCGCCACCTTACGCGCGGCGTTGCTGCCGGCCCAGTGGAACAGATAGGTGTAGCAATGGTACTGCGCAATGTGCCGGAACTCCCACAAACCGGCATCGGGCTGGTCCATGGTGGTCTGAATCATGTGCAGGGCCTCGTACACCAGCTTACTGGGGTTGGTCCGCTCGGGGTCAATGAAGCGGCAGTCTACGTAGAGCGGCAGCAGCGCCACTAACACCTGCCCGTACACGTCGTTCTGGATGTGGGTGTAGGCGTCGTTGCCGATGCGCACCGGCTGGTTGCCGAGGTAGCCTTTCAGCGGCAGCTCGATTTCGGTGAGTTCCGACGCTCCGCTAATGCCATAGAGCGGCTGATACTTGCCTACCACTTTCGTGGAAATATTGGCGATATAGTGGAAATACCGCTCCATCTCCTCGAAGTGGCCAATGTTGTTGAAGGCGGTGAGGGTGTAGTACGTGTCGCGCATCCAGCAGAAGCGGTAGTCCCAGTTGCGGGTGCTGCCGGGGGCCTCGGGCAAGCTAGTAGTGCTAGCCGCAATGATAGCGCCCGTGTCTTCGTACTGGTGCATTTTCAGGGCCAGCGCCGACCGGATAACGGCGTTCTGGTGAAAGTTGCTGATGCTGGTGCTTTTCACCCACTTGCGCCAGTAGTCTTTGGTGCTGCGCAAAAACCGCTCAGCGGTGCTTTCCAGCGCTGCTTCCAGCGGCGCACCATAGGTGAGCACCAGGTAGCGCGGCTGGTTCAGCACGAAATCCTCGTCTTCCAGAATGTAGGTCAGCGGAATATCGGTAGTGAGGCGAATTTCCTCGTCGAGACCCAGGTAGGCAATGTGGTTGGAACTGCGGCGGCGCGTGAGCTGCTTCTGGCCGTACTCGCCCACCGGGTTGCAGGTCACGCGCACGCGCGGCGTCCCGCTGATTGGCTCCAGCTTCCGGATAATCATCAGCGGCTTGTAGTACCGCTCGTGCTGCTCGAAGCGCGGCGCAAAGTCCGTAACGCGGTAGCGCCCGTCCTCGTTCTCGATTTCGGTGCATAGCACGTTGGTATTGGTTTGGTAGTACTGGTGCGTCTCGAAAGTGCTTCCTGCGGCGGGCCGGACACTGAACTCGCCACCTTTCTCGGTATCGAGCAGGTCGCCGAACACGAAGCTGCTATCAAAGCGCGGCCAGCAAAGCCAAGCCACAGAGGTATCCTTGCGAATAAGGGCGAGGTAGGCGCAGTTGCCAATCAGGCCCATGTCGTAAGTGTGCTTAATCATCAGGGAGAGAAGTTTGGTGAGGCGGTGAGATAGTGAACTAGTGAGTTTGCTGTTCAGTCTGCGTGAATGGCGCGCTAAACTCACTAGTTCACCATCTCCCCATTTCACCTCTAGTACCCGCTCCGGGCGGTTGGGGTTGCCGTAGCTTTCCTGATAGTAGCTACGTAGAGGATTGTTTTCCATTGCACGCCTTCGTTTTCTTCCTGCCTTATGTCAACTTCTGCTGTTCCCGCTGGTTCACGTTCGTCTGCTAAGCGTCAGGCTAGCCATTTGCCGCTGTACCTGTCCTTGGGATTGATAGGGGCGCTGATAGCTGCTTATTTTCTGTGGCCCGCTTTTCAAACCACTGCACAAGAGGGCTTTGCGGTATTGAAAAGTGGTGAGCAGGAGCGTATTGCCGCCTGGATGCACCAATTCGG
Organism: Hymenobacter norwichensis DSM 15439; assembly: GCF_000420705.1. Classification (GTDB taxonomy): domain Bacteria; phylum Bacteroidota; class Bacteroidia; order Cytophagales; family Hymenobacteraceae; genus Hymenobacter; species Hymenobacter norwichensis. The sequence continues at coordinate 367,014 of NZ_ATVL01000009.1, read as the reverse complement.
CTACTGGGGTCCGGTGGTAGTAGTGCTGCTGATGGTGGTGCAGATGTTTCTGTTCGTGGTGAATGTGGTGGCCCTGATTCTGGTGGCGGTATTGGCCTACGGGCCGTGGTGGGGCTCCCTAGTGGCATTGATTGGCATTATCGTTGCCTCCACGGTGGGCTATTGGCTGGGGCATGCCCTTGGCGAATCATTTGTGCGCAAGGTGCTGGGCGAGAAATCCGAGCGGAAAGTGTTGGGCATTGTGCAGTGCTACGGGGTGTGGGCCGTGGTTATTGCCCGCCTCTCCCCCGCCCTCTCCGACGATGCCATCAGCTTTGTGGCGGGAGCGGCCCGCATGGGCTATTGGAAATTTATGGGGGCTACCGTGGCGGGCACCATTCCGCTTATTGCCCTGCTGGCCTACCTCGGCGAAGAAAGCAACCGCCTGAAAACCGGCCTTCTATGGGTTTCTGGCGTGAGCCTGCTCCTGTTTGGTGGGTATGTCTGGTGGAACCAGCACCGACAAAAAGATCAGTAAATCATTGGCAGGAACTTGCAGAGTAACTTTTTAGTGCCTTATCTTTGCAGCACCAAAACGGAAAACGGTCCGTTCGTCTAGGGGTTAGGACAGTAGATTTTCATTCTACCAACAGGGGTTCGATTCCCCTACGGACTACTTACTTGAAGGCCACAAACTTTCAACGCCAAATAAAAAAGCCTCTCTACATAGCGTAGAGAGGCTTTTTTATTTGGCGTTGAAATCAATAAATTCAGCCGGTGGCGCGCGAAAAACAGTTGCTCTTTCTTCGTTGTTTGGAAGTGGCTCCAAAAAAGCGTCTTGCGCAGCCTAGAATAGACAAGCGCGAAAAGCCTAAGAGGCTGGCGGAAGGCGATAAGAAAAGTACCGAACCCTTAGCAAGGCTTACAACCCGGTGAACTGTTACTTCGCTAGAGCCAAGCATAGTTGTACAACTATGCGGCTTGTAACTCGGCCTCGTAATAACAATCCCAGTAGCCATTGTCGAGCCGATACACGTTAACCCGGTGTAATAAGCCGGTGCGCGGATGCCGCTCCTTTACTTGCCCACGCCAAATCACTTTCCCTACCTGCCTGGCGGGAGCTGGCTGCACCGGCTGCCCAATGGCGTAGGTGAAACCTAAAACAATCCCACAGTTACCTGAATCAGCGACATCTTTCGATGCCGCAGCAGTATAAATATCTGGTGAGGTTACGTTGGCCACACGGCACGGCTCCTCATGCCACGCTAACAGCTCGCCACAAGCAGAACAGGTAGGCGCCGCTACGTCATCAAAAGAAGCAGAATCCGCTTCATTGCCTGAGTACTCGAAGGTTTCTGCGTCTCCGGTTTGCTCGGTTGCGCTTACTTCAAGTACAATTGTTTTCGAGGTTTTCTTTGCGGTAGACATACGTAATGCACTGAATGAGTAAGCTAAAATATGTAGCACTAGCTGCTTTAGCAACTAATTGTGTTAGACATACGCAAGCATAGCAGCACCCCAAAACGGTATTAATCAACTAGGTGGCGCAAAAATCGGCTTCTATCTCTACTACCAAATGCAACTAGTTGCTACTGAAGTCGAGTATGTGTGCTACAAGTGCTTTGAGAAGGCCATGGGCCCCAGGCTAACAGGCTGCGCGCCCAAACAAGCTGCGAAATAGCGCTACCGCAACAATAAAGACTTCAGTTAGTAGGTACGTTGCCGCTGGCAAGGGCCTCGCACACCCTGAGTGAAAAGCGAAAACCCAGCTTTAGGGTGGAGCTCAATAGCAGGCCGCTAGATAAATGTTAAAGCGGCACTAGTCTTTATAAATGTCAAACTTGGCCAACGGCACCCGGCCAAAGTTTTTGGCGGTGGTAGCTGTGGTGGTGCCGTGCTCGGGGTCGAGGGCGTGAAACCGCTCACTACCGTCGCGGTGCAGCAGCCAGGTGCGAGTAGCAGCATCGTAGCGGAAGGTGATGTAGCGCGTCCAACGCTGAGCACTACCGCCGTAATGCTCCACTGTGAAATAGCCATTTTTGATGGCTAACCCCATAAACGGGTCCCCCATCATACCCCCACAGTCCACACAGTACACGGCGTTGTCGGAACGGGCTGCCAAGGTATAGGTACCGCCTGCGCCCCCCACAAACAGCAGCAAAGGGCGCTTGGTGGGGTGTTCTATTACATCAGAAGTTTGCTTTTCGTTGGGCTTGTTCAGCACCACTACCCAATCGGGGGAGGCGTCACGGTTTAGGTCGCCCCGCTCGGCGGCCAGCACCACATAGCCGGCGGGCAAAGCCCGGCGGATGGCCGCCGGCAGCACAGGGGCAGGAGGTGCTTGAAGTGAGGCAACCAGGGACAGTACACTCAGGCAATAGGAAAGCAGCATAGCAAAAATTGAAATAAAGCAACATTACCAAACGAAGTCAGGCCACCAAGCTTGCCTAAGCCGCGTGCTGCTACTCGGCATGATCTGCCTTACGGATAGTACCACGCAAGATATTTGCCCACAGCGCGAACTACGGCTCAGACCATGCCGCACAGTATCCACATGCTAGCTACCCTAGCATAATGCGTTTACCCGGCCGCTCGGCTTCATAGTCTTGGATTACCTGCCGTAAAATACCCATATCCTTCGGGCAGGCTTGGGCAAACTCCTGCCAATTAACTAAAACCAACTGCGGGGGCAGCTCAACAATAGCAATAATAGCATCCCAGAAGGCATCCCAGCTCGGGCCATACCATTCAGGGAAGCCCAGCTGGGTTTTAAAGAAGGCATGCAGATCAGCCTTGCTGGTAATACCGCTCAAATCCAGAATCATGCGACAAAGTAGCAAGGATATAGCGCATACCGCCGAGTGAAGCAACTTACACCCCACCTACAAGCCCGCTAAGAGCAGTTGAAAATACCATAGCACCTGTCTATCTTGCTGTGGCAGTGCTTATAGCGCCGTCTCGTTCACTAAGTAGCCTCGTCTATGATGAACCCACAACTTGCGCCCTACTTTGCCGAGGGCTGTGGGCGTTGCGCCTTAGTTGGCACGCCTGCTTGCACCGTACTGAAGTGGACGCCAGTGCTGGTACAGCTCCGACAGCTTGTTCTGGCCTGCGGGCTAACGGAGGAGTTGAAATGGAATATGCCGTGTTATACATTTCGGAAAAAGAACATCGTTCTGCTCCACGCCTTCAAAAACTATTGTGCCCTCAACTTTTTCAAGGGGGCACTGCTACAGGATGCGGCCGGCCTGTTGGTACGACAAACCGAAAACGTACAAGGTGTGCGCCAGATTAGGTTCACGACTACAGCGCAAGTAGCGGCGCAGGAGGACTTAGTGAAAGCCTACATCTACGAGGCGCTAGAAATAGAGAAGCTTGGCCTCACCATACCCTCAGCGCAAGCCAAAGAACTTTTGCTTCCGGCAGAGTTGCAACACAAGTTGCGGGCATTCCCGCCGTTGCAAGCTGCATTTGCGGCCTTGACTCCGGGGCGTCAGAGAGGATACGCCCTGTATTTCTCGGAGCCGAAACAGACTGCAACACGGCTAGCAAGGGTGGAAAAATACGTGCAGCATATTCTTCAGGGCAAAGGCTTGCATGATGCTAAATGACGGACAGACCACCCAACCACGTCTAGTACTACGCCGTTTTACTTAGCTCTAGTCTTTGACCAGCTACCAGAGAAAAAGCTGTTAGAGCAGTAGAAGCCGTATAAAGTGCTACTTAGTTTATACTCACTATAGTCTTGCTGTGCTGCCGAGGCTGTTTCTTTCTCATTTGTCTTCGTATTTGCCTCAATGAAACACACCACCCACACCTTTAAAACCGTTGCCACCAAAGGCGGCAAGCAGTACGTAGAGGTAAAGGACCGCCTCCTGTACCTAGCTCACCACTTCGAGGGCGAATACGGTATCGAAACCGACTACCGTTACTTCGCTTCCCGCAAGATGTGGGTGGTAAAAGCCACCCTTACCCTCACCCAGAGCGGGGTTACCAGCACCTATACCGGCCTTGCGCAAGAGCTGGAAACCGAGAAATACGGCGCCGTGAATAACACCAGCGCCTTGGAAAACGCTGAAACCAGCGCCGTAGGAAGAGCTTTGGCTATGGCCGGCATCGGTATTGAATCGGGTATTGCGAGTGCCGATGAAGTGCGCAAAGCTGAAAGCCGCGCCGAACGAAACAAATCAACCAGAACTGAGCCCGAAGCTATACCGCAGGCTGCGGCTGCCCCAGAAGCTACTGCCGCCACTACCCAACAAAAGGCAGAAATTACCCGCTTATTAACCCATGAGGCTTTCACGGAAAAGCAACGGGTAGCCGCGCTAGCCACCTTGCCTACCATGCCGGAAGCCGCCGCCGCGCAGGCCATTCTAACAATGAAAGGCCGCATTACCGAACACGAAAACAAAACGCAAACTCAATAATTATGCTATTGGCAGCCCGTCCCTTTGGGCTCAGTTGCTTAGCCGAATAAGAAAAGTGCATTCTTTACCCAGTACAACTCCCTAGGTACTACCTTTGCGCTACTCGAGTGGCCGGTATTTGGTGTAGCCGGTACTGTTTCTGCGTGTCCTCTGACGTTGTTTGCTCTGTGCGCTTTTCTTCAAGCTTCCGTTTTCAACTATATTTTGCAGTACTACTGCTAGGCTTCACATTAACCAGCTTTCAAGCGGAAGCGCAGATTGGGCCCGTGCTACGTGAGTTAGTGCTGCGTACTGACACCACTTTCTACCAGCTTACCCGCAACACCGTAGCCGTACAGGGCGAACAACACCTGTATTTCTACTATCGACAGGAAGACGAAACGGCTGAACTGGAAGTATACCCGCTGAACTTCCAGGCCAGCCGGCCCGTGCGCATTGTGCGGTCTGCCGATTTTCTGCTGCTTGACTCGCTCACGCCTGTGCCGAACAAGCCGTTTTATCGGGCCAAAATCAAGTTCAAAGAGCTAACTGCCACCCGATTCCTGCGCCTAACGTTCAGCCAGCCCGCCGACTCGGCGGGAGGTGTGCCACTTACCCAAACTATTAACCTGCTGCCTATTACGCGCACCACCCTGGAGCTGCGCCCCGGCGATACTGAGCTGTTTGTAGGCGAAGAAAAGGTATTCGAACTCAGTAGCAACAACCTCAAAAACATCCGTACCACCGCTGATTGGACCAAGGGCCGCGACATCGACTACCGCATTACGCAGGAAAAAGGTGGCCTGCGCCTGCACGTGTTGCCCAATGCGCTGGGTACCCGCCTGCTCACGGTACAGGTCCAAACCGAACGGCCCTTCCTTACTGATAACAACCGCCGGGTCAGCTACTCGCTGCCGCCCATTCGGCAGGAATTCTCCGTGAAGGCGTCGCGGCTGCGGTTTTTGAGCGTCGATAAAAAGGAAATTACCATTGATGAACTCTCGCGGCGCAAGGGCGTGGAGCTAATTCTTGACAATGGCCGCACCTTCGATTTGAAGCGCACCTACCGAATTGAGGAGCAAGAAGAAGCAGGCGGCACTCTGATTGCCGAACTGTTTACGCGCCAGTACCTTACCAACGACCGGGTGCTGTGCTGGCTGCGCGTGTACAATACGCACCGCCAAACCGACAGCTACCTCTACATCAAGGAAAACGACCAAGCCAAGTACATCACCAACTTCAACATCTCGCCCAAAACTACCATCAATGCTGTGAGTGTGCGGCATCGGGGTGGCGATTGGGTGAGCAGTACCAATGTGAACCCCGGCGAAACGGTGGATGTGCGGCTGGAAGGCGAGTCGTTGGCGCGGGCCCGTTTCCACTTCGAGGATGTGCAAATTATTCCGTCCGATTCCAGCATCCGGACCGATGCCGCTGTGGTCTACCGCGTGCAGGTGCCTATTACGGTTGACAAGCGGCGCATTACCATCTTCAACAACGGGCAGCCCACGGGACAAAGCCTGGCGGTACGAGAGTTTCAGCGCCCTCATCCACTTGATTTTGTGAGCGTAACGTTTGGCGAATCGCCGCGGCCCATTACGCGTTTCAACGGCCCCGTACTCTACGACCGGACAGTGAGCGACGTGGTGTTCAACTTCAATACGGCCGGTATTGATTCGGATAAGCAACTCTATGGTAAGCAGTACCTGAGCTTCGATATTCGCACGCAAAATGCGCGGGGTGAACTGATTGAAATGCGCACCGTGGACAACATTGTAGTGTGCCCAGACGAGAATTCGGTGCGAGCAGCTTTCTATCAAGACAAGCAGTGCCAAGTAGGCAACATTAGCCTCAACAGCCTGCTCTCAGCCCGCAAAACTTACGCCCTCGATGACTGGAGCACCATTATCATTACAGTGCGGCACAACCAAGCGCAGTACCAGGAAGCGGGTTTCACGCAGAAGTTGGAACTAGTGCTTCAGCGCCGCGTGAAATTCGACATCGACATCAGCTTCCCCGGCGGCTTGCTTACCAAGTACAAAGGCGAATCGAGTTTCACTTCATTTGGGGGTATTTCGCTGGCCACGCTGGCGCAGTTCAGCTTTTATCACCCCACTAAAATCAACAAACTGCGCCCTTATAAGGTGGGTGCGGGCTTTGTGGCCCTGAATGCCTTCAACCTCAGCCAGGACGCCAACGTGAACCGTGACTTAGGCATTGTGGTCCTGGGCTCAGTTTATCCTACCCGCTCTGATGCCAAACTTACATTTCCACTTTACCTTGGCGGGGGCTACCTCATGAACAAAAAGTCGTTGTTCTTCCTGTTTGGGCCAGGCATTGGCATTAGGCTATAGCACAATCCACATAAAGCATTGAAGCGCAACAGCCTACAGCTCCCGCTGTGGGCTGTTTGCGTTACTTAGCGACGCTATTATCGGGTACAAAAAAACGACCTGCGCACAAGTGCGCAGGTCGTTTGGACTTAGCAGCTACATTAGGTAGCGGTGAAGCGTTACAGATTAGCGGGTGGTAGTTCCGCTAGTCGTGCCTGATGTAGTACCAGTGGTACCCGTGGTGGTGGTGCCAGTCGTAGTGGTACCGTTGGTAGTGCTGGTACCAGTAGTAGTTGTGCTCGAGGTAGTGCCAGTGGTTGTACCATCGGTAGTACCCGACGTGGTAGTACCTACTGTGGTGCCAGTAGTGGTAGAGCCACTGGTAGTAGCATCCATCGTGCCGGTAGTAGTAGTGCCTGTGTCAGTGCCCGATGTAGAGCTGGCAGGGGTGTCGGTGCTAGTGCTGGTGCATGCTGAAAGGGCAACGCCGGCACTGAAAAGAAGAGCAGCTACACGAATGGTCCAGGCAGAATTCTTGGTCTGTTTCATAGGGTCAGATGGTATTGGTGAATCGGCGCACGACGGTCGTGGCCTAAGGATCGTGGAGCCTTTTACGCCTATATTCTCATAAGGATGGAAAAATGTGTTTGAATAAATACTTAATTATTCAAGTTACTACGTATAAACACGTAGCTAATAATTATACTATATTACCCTGGATCAACTTGTAACAGCATAAACAATAGACACTTACACTAAATTCAGGAAGCTAACAGCTGCGCCTCTTCATTTTGCCGTCGTAGCCGCTGGCACAGTGCCTTTATAAGAGGATGAAGAACTTTGGGGTGTGTTGCTAGTACGTTATAGAACTCTTCCTGATCGAGCCGTAACGCTACTGTATGGGTGCGGGCAATAGCCGTAGCTGAGCGAGGTTCGGCATCAAGCAGCGCCAACTCACCGAAAAAATCTCCTGGGCCAAACGAAGCCAATACTTGGAAACCGTCGAAAATATCCACCGTTCCCTGCTTCAGTATATACAAAGAAGACTCCAGTGCACCTTTCGCAAAAATTTCCTGCTGCGGCTGAAATACCACTTCCCTAACTGCCGACACGATGTCGGCCAGCACATTTTCTGGTGTTTCGCTGAAAAGTGGCGTTGCTTTGAGCAACAATACCCGCTCCCGCGCTGATACTTCAGCCGCTAACGGATCTAATGTTGCGGCCAGTAGCGCAGCCACATCGGGGTGGTCGAGGAGCAGTTGGTCGTAAGCGGCGGGGCGCTGTACAGGCAAGCGGCCCAGCACCTCCCACGCCCCTTCCCGAATCAACTGATTGGAGTGCAACAGAGCTGGATACAACAGCGCCACAGTAGCTGGCGCCGGATGCCATTGCCGCAGTGCCACGTGAATAGTCCAGGTGGAAAACGCCTCAGTGCCACGCCGCAGGATTAAGGTTTGCACGGTTTCGGTAGGCACAAATGGCCCCAGCAGATTATCAAATACCTGCGCTTGGTGCCGTATGTGGTTCCCGCCAAGTAGTGCATACACGCCTTGGTAGAGCGGGCGCGGCAGTAGGTTCTCAAGCGCCGCCCATTGGCTGGCAGGCCACTCAGAGGCAAAATGCGCCACGCTGCGTTGCACCTCAAGAATGGGGTTGGGGTCGTAGAGTTGCAGCAATAGCCCAAACACCCGTTGCAGGCTCCGGTGCAGCTCGTAGTGTAAGGCCTGCTGCAAGTCGGTAGTGGCATCGGGCAGGCTGTGCAGTAGCTGCTGAGCTAGGCGCATTTCTTCTTCCATCACGCGCTGAAACAATGGAGCATCGGCTGGCACAACAGAAAAACTGCTTAGTGCCCGCAGAGCTGCTGCCCGCCCCGGCAAGTTTCGGCCACGTATTACCGCAAGCAGAGCCTGCCGGGCGGCGGGGCCGCTCAGCCGGGCGCATACCTGCGCAAGGCGCTCGGCCAATACTTCATCCGTTACCGCCAGCAGGTGCTCTTTCAGAACAGGCAGTACCGCTTCACCGAGTACAACTAAGTTGTTGGTAGCGGTAAGGCTCGTTTCCTTATGATGAAGCGTAGTAATAAGCTGCGCAAGTACAGCAGGGCCGGGTAGTTCCGGCGCAGTACCAGCCGGCCGCAACTCGTTGCTTTGCCCAACACTAACGGGCGTTGGCATCATTGCTTCCGGCACTGAATTAGCATGGGCCTGCCTACTGCGACCCAAGTGCCAAAGCCAGAGCAGACCACCAATTACCAGCACGCCAGCCCCAGCCAGTAGGCCCCACCACGGAACCCCCAGCATACCGTATACAGCGGACCATCCTGCCGTTATCTTGTTCATAGATACCAGTGGAAAAATAAGAAGTAGGCGGCCGCGCATAGCTTCAAACAGAGCGAACGAGCAGCGCGCAGGCAAGACTAGTGCAGGGCCCGTTTCTTGATGAGGCCGCCCTTCATGTCGGTGATACTTTGGGTGAACACAAAGGCGTTAGGGTCAATCTTGCGCACTTCATCGGTCAGATTTACCACTTCCAGCCGGGTGATGATGGTGAACACTGCCTCTATTTTCAGGTGCTGATGCCCGTGTGAGCCGTACCCCTGCGTGCATTCATACACGGTAGCGCCACGGTGGAGCTTATCGGTTATCAACTGCCGGATTTCGGTGCTGTGGAAGGAAATGATGGTCAGGCCGGTGTACTCCTCAATGCCGACCAGAATGAAATCAACAGTCTTGGCGGCCGATAAATACGCCAGAATAGAGTACAGCGCCGTTTCGATGGACAGCAGCCAAGCCGCTACTCCAAAAATCATGATATTGATAATCAAGACTATATCCCCGATAGAAGCTGGCATTTTGCGGCTCAGGTACACAGCTAAGATTTCAGTACCATCAAGCACGCCACCGCCCCGCATAGTCAGGCCCATACCAGCTCCCAGAAAGAAGCCCCCAAACACCGCAATCAGCAGCTTGTCGTGGGTGAGGGGCGGAAAGGAAACCACTAGCAAGGCCCCCGCCAGCGCCAGGATGGTGAGCAGAGTTTTGAGAGCAAACTTGCGTCCCAGCTGGTAATATCCCAGCACAATAAACGGGATGTTAATAATCAGAATCAGCGCCGATAACGACAGGCCGGTGAGCTGGCTAATCATGAGCGCAATGCCAGTTACGCCCCCATCAATAAACTCGTTGGGCAGCAGAAACCCCTTGAGCCCGAGCGAGGCGGCAAACACGCCGGCCGTTAGCAATACTCCTTGCAACGCCATCTGGAGAAGCTCTCGCCGGGTGTAGGCGGCCATCGTGGCGGCGGCCCTGGCGGTCCAGTACTTCAGTGCAACACGATTTTCCATAGCCCGACCCGAAAAATAGCAAACGCCCCTACTCCGCCAGCATGAATAGTTGCCCTCTACCGGCGTAACTCATTCTTTCAGCGGCCACTTACCTACTTGCACGGCACTTCCTGAACCTCCAAGTACGCGGTGCTGCGGCCCTGCTCCGCACACCCTGGCTCTTACCGCCAAATAGTACTAGATGGATAATATTAATGATTTATTTATATCAACAAACAACAATATATAAGAAAGCGCCCCGTACTTCTGCAAGCACGGGGCGTTTCGAGGCACCAGTAGCGGCGCGGCTTTTGTTTGCAGGCAAGCGGGCCGCTCGTATTTATATCATGGTGATGCCTTCCTGTGTGAAGCGGCGGTGAATACCCGCTAGTACTTCGCTTTTCAGTACCTGCTCCTGCCGGATATTGTTGATCCAGAACAGCACTTTTAGGTCGTACACTTGCCCGTTTACGCCGCTCAACAGAATCTCTGGGGGCAGCTTGTGCAGCGTATTGGGGTTTTCCAGCACCTCGTCGCTGATGAGCTGCTTGGCCTTATCGAGGTCGGTATCAAGGTTTAACTTCAGTCCCAGCTCCACCCGAATGTGGTTGTTGCTCAGCGTCCAGTTGATAACGTGGCCGGAAAGCAGGTCGCCGTTGGGCACGATGATTTCCGAGCCGGACAACGAAATCAGCTTGCTGGCCCGGATGCCGATATCCTTTACGCGCCCGGTTTTGCCGGTCACCTCAATGAAGTCGCCCACCTGAAACGGCCGCTCAAAAATCAGGATAATGCCCGATACCAGGTTGTTGATGATGTTTTGCAGGCCCAGCCCCACGCCCACGCCCAAGGCACCCACCACAATGGTAATCTTGTCGAGGGGCAAGCCCGAGGCCATGGTAGCCAGCAAGAAGCCCACCGCCAGCACCACCAGCCGGATAGCCACCAGCCAGGAGCCTTTGCGGTCGGGGTCGGCATTGAATTCGTCGTCGGTTTCGCCAAAGAAGTACCCTACGTAGCGCTGTAACAGCACCGCGAGGTAGATAATAGCAAAGAACAGCACGATATTGGCCACGCTGAACGTGATGCTGCCCAAGTGGTGGGGCATCGTTAGGACGTATTCGAGGAAACGGAAAATCGGCTGAAAGATGCTCAGGTTGGCCGTAAAGCTCATCAGCCACAGCGTGCACACCACCACCGACAGCACCACCCGCAGCCCCTGCTCGATTTTCTGAAAGTTGAAGCGGGCCGCTGCCCCGCCCGCCAAGCGGCTGCGCTGCATCTGCAAGTGAAACGCCTCGGTCAGTAGCCGCACAAACGCCGACAACCCGATAATCTGAGTGAGGCCCAAAATGGCACTGCTGCTGAATACTTTGGCAATACTTACCCGCCCGGTGAAATTGCAGAGGGCCGCCAGCACGTTCAGCCCGATAAACAGCACCACTACCGGCGGCACAAACGCGGCCAGCTTCAAGCCACCGGTGTGCAGCTGGCGTCGTAAGGCCAGTCCCAGCGCCACGGCCAGCAGGTTGAGGGCAAACATGGCCCAGCGCATACCCATGCCCGGCTCATTGGCAGCGTACACGAACGTGAGACCCAGAAACAGCCCTACTATTCCCATCCAGTACCAGAAATGCCGCCGGGCCCAGCTCCGGGCCAGCAGCACGCTCAACGACACTAGTAGCAGCAGTTCCAGCAGGTCGGTGTAAGCGGCGGGCGGGTTCAGGTCGAAGAAGGGCGCCACGCTGAACACCACTACCAGCGTACCGGCAACCGGCACTGGCCGCAGATAGCGGAAAGGCTGCTCCTCGGGCGCAGGAGCCGCTGCGGCCTGGTTTACCATCCGGAAATTGCGGAACACCCACACGAAGAACACCAGCCCTACTACCAGCATCCAGGCCCCGAAGTGCCAGTTTGTGGTGAAATAATAGCGTAGCAGCCGCTGCTGGCTGGCATACGACTCGCGCACAAGCTGACCGGCGGCAGCTGGCGGGGCCTCTACATCTGCCGTTCGCCACAATGGCGCATTAACGGGGTCAAGCGTGCGGCGGGTGAAGCGGCGCGACTGTTCCCGCACCTCATCCTGTAGTTCCAGTGCCTGAATATAGCCGTCGGACACACGGGTTTGCAGCTGCGTGACGGTCTGGTGGTTGCGGGCCAGCAGCAGGCGGGCCCGCTGCTGCTTGCGCTTCAGCCGCTGGGTGCTGCGGCCCAGCGCCGTGGTGGTATCGGCTGGGGCCGGAATGGCGTGCGTGGCCAGCGAGTCGAGCTGGAACTGCATCTGCGTGAGGCGCTTGCCCTGGGCAGCTAGCTCAGTGCGCCACCCGCCCAGCTGTTCCTGCATGTCGGCCAACAGAATCTGGAACATGCGCAGCTGCTTGGGGTTGATGACCTTGCGGTACTGCGTCAGATTTTGCCGGATAGTTTTCAGGTTGGCTTCCACCTCCGGCAACTCCTCGGCCAGGTCGTTGGTGTCGGCCCCACGCCGGGCTCCACCGCTGATGCGGCCTAGCACTAGGTAGGCCTGCTCCACGCGCTGGGCTGCGTCCTGCTCGGTAACCGGCGCCACTTTTTCGGTGAGTATGGCCGCCGTTTGCACCGAATCCTGCGCCTGAGCGGCGGCTGGCAGCAGCAGTGCGGCCACCAAAGTGCAGCGCCAAAGCCAACCACTAAATAACGAGTTACGGAAAGCTACCCGAAAGCTAACGGAGTGGCCAGGGCTGCCGGAAAGCTGGGGGGCAGGAGCGGTACTATTGGTAAGCGCTTGCAACATGAAAAAAGCTACTGGTTCAACTTCACGGCTGGGTCTGGCGGACGCCACTGCCAAGCGCTGAGCGTCCGCCCGACCCAGCCGTGTTGTGCCCCAAAGGTAATCACGGGCCCGGCAGCAGCTTCCGGCGCTACCCAACTGCTAGTCCCACTTTTCCTACATTCCAGTGCTGGTGGGCAGTGGCTGCCGGATTTTGAGGGCCTGCTTTAGCTCCTGCTCTTTCAGCTTTTTGCAAGTCAGCAGAATCAGCGCGTCGTTGCTCATGGAATTTTCGTCGTAGCTCATGTGTACCCGCTTGCCACTCCACGCATAGCGTTGTGTGAAACCACTGCGCTGCACGCCCGGCCCAGCCTGCTGCTGCAACTCGGCCAATGCGGCCCGGCTGTTTTTCATGCCGTGCGTTTTAATCATTACTACGGCTAGCCGGCCTTGGTAGAAGCCATAGGTAATGTCGGAGGCCTCGCCGGCCCCTAGCTTTTTCTGTTCGCCAGTACGCCGATAATAGCGGGTCTGACCGGCTTTTTCAGCTAAGGCCAAGTCGCGGAAGGCACTGGTATCGGCCTCGAAACGCGCCCCCCGAAAGCCGTAGGTTTCGTCGAGGGCTTGAATGCCAGGTTTAGTGTTTTGCGCCTGCAACGTGGCTATCGGCAAGGCAAGAGTACAAATAAGAGCAGGAAAAAACTTCATAAAGCAAGTAATAGGCCCATACGATGCCCTAACTAAGAGTGGCTGGTGGGCAAGATAAATCACGTAGTTTGTAACCGAACACAAAGCCAGCTAAAGTGTAAATAATCAGGGCAATAGTACCTCGCCTTTCAATATTTTAGCTTTTAAAATACAACTAGGCACATCCATTTACTACTCTTTTTAGTATATTTAGGCATACACTAAAAAGAGTAGCATGGATTCCAATGTTCGTTTTCTGCTGGCCGCTCGGCTGGTTAACAGTAGTGCCGATCCGCTGGTATTCGAGTTTCAGCGCGACTTATTTAACGATCATCCTGCTCACGTGAGCATTAGTCGGTTGGGCTGGCAGGCGCTCAGTCCTTCGCAAGCCATTGGCTATATCACCGACCGGTATCTGCTAGAGAATCCCGAAGAAGAGGAGCGCGTGGGGCGGGTTCTGATTACGCACTGCATCAATCAGGCGCTGGGGCTCCCTAATCCGTATCCTGGCCGGCCTGTTGAATAGCTACTTAAGCCGATGTGTTAGGGATAAGCCGGCCGGCAGTACAAACCATCAACGGCCCCGGTAACTTATTGCACCACTTCCACCCAGCCCTTATAGCGGCGGCCGTTGGAAAAGGTGATAAGATAGTAATAGGTACCAGCCGCACCTACCCCACCCCACCGGAATGCGCGCTCCGCGGATTGGAACACCTCCCGCCCCCAGCGCGAGTAGATTCTGATACCAGCAAATCGAGCGTCGCAATAATCAGGAGGTAAGCTGGGGATGGTGAATACATCGTTCTTGTTGTCGCCGTTGGGCGTGATGATGTTAGGTGGGGCAAAAGCCACTGTATCAACGGGAGGGCCTACCACAAACCGCACGGGCAGCAGCCGGGGCACGGTGGGACAGTCGGCCGTTTCGCGCAGTTGAAACTGTACGGTCAGCTCGTCGCCCAGCTGCGCGGCCTCACAGGTGGGTAGCCACCGGAACGTGCCGGTAGCTTGGCCAGAGCCATTTTCGGCGTTGAATTCCATGCCAGCGGCTGCCAGATCGAAGCCTTGCGCGGTAGCACTTAGCACCAGCGGATTACGGTCGGTATCATTCCCCAGAAGTTGAGCGGTGTAGAGGCTACCAAGCGGCACCTTTACCAGCACAGCCGCGGCCGGGTCAGTGGTAGGGAATGTGGTGGTAAGTGTGGGCGAGGCGTTGGAGGTGGGGCGGGCCGTGAAGGCCAGGCGCACAGTGTCGAGTTTGGGCAGGCTGCACCCGTTATCGGCTACCAGCACATCCAGCAGCCAAACTTGCCCGTTGGAATTCAAACAAGGTGAAAAGCACACGGTTGCCTGCAAGGTATCGGGGCTACCGGCAGCCCGCACCGAGCCAATGGCCGTACCTCCCACCGTGGGCACCGGGCCGCTGAAGTTCACTGGCCGCACCGATAAAGTAAGCCGAGAGTTGGGGTCGGAGTCGGTGAAACGCACCCGAACGCAGGGGTTTTGGCCGGGCGCAATTCGTAGGGTATCGAGGCCGGGGCGGTAGGCACGGGAACTGCTGCCGGTATACACCTGGGCGCTGGGAGCGGTATTGGGCGTGCAGCTCAACACGTATAGCTGGAAGTCGCGGCGCGTTTCCCCTATTTTCACGCCTTGCCGGTACTCTTCGCACCGAATCCCGAACACAAACAAGCCCACTCGGGTAGGCCGAACGGTTAGGCGGCCGGTGCGGGCGTCAATGCCGATGGTAGGACTGCCTGGTATCTGCTGCTGCTCGCTGAGCCCAGCCGCCCAGTTCACTAGCCCATACGGCCCAGCCTGCGTAACGGCCTGGTTACCTTGCGGCGCAGTCAGTGGGGTTATCATGCTGTAAGCCAAGGAGTCTCCGTCGCTATCCTGGCCGCCAAAGTCATAATAGAACAACTCATTTATACAAGCGTAGTCGCCGAGGGGCGGAAAGATGCGGGGCGTGGAGTCGCGGAAGGGCTGGCCGTTGCGCACCACCGCCGGAAACTCCAGGTAGAACGTCTGGCCCGTAGTAAGCGAATTGGTGATGTTGCTGATGCCATTGTTGCGGCAGCACCGCTCGGCCGCCACATAATAGCCGCCAGCCGCAGCATACTGGTTGGCATCCAGCGTGACGTCGCGGCTGTACACCAGCTTGCGGGTGCTCAGAGAGGGCTGGGTGCAGGCTGGATTGGTGTAGTTGACGAACGTATTGCTAACCAGCGGCAACATTAGGTCCTGCATGCGCTGGTTGGTGGCCTTGGTGAAAATAGCTGCCCGAATCTGTTGATCCAACGCGTTGGGGCTGCCATTAATGGCGTCGAAATACAAGTTTAGTACCAGCGTGTAGGTACTACCCGACTTGTATTGCAGCTCCATTTCACCACCTACAATGTGGGTGGCGCGGGTGGTGGGTACCAGCAGCAGCCACACACCTATCAGCACCAGCAGCGGCCGCCACCGGCCTGCCAAAAGCAACTTGACACCTACCATCTTCATAGCAGAACCAGGAATACGTAGCGAGCAAAAGCGCCTCAGCCTGAGCGGCTTCGCGTCAGATGAAAGGTAGGTATATTGTGGCGTATCCGGTGCGGGTTATTTCACTGGCAGTTCGATGCTGATGATGGTGCCTTGGCCGGAGCGGGAGTTGATGGTAAGCGCGCCCCCCAGCAACCCTACCCGGTTGCGCAACCCCGGCAACCCGATACCTTGCCGAGGCGCAAAGCTGGGGTCGGCCTCGAACCCTTGGCCGTTGTCTTCCACCAAAACCGCCAGCTTATCGTCTTCACGCACCAGATGGATATAGGCTTCCTGGGCTTGCGCGTGCTTGATGATGTTGCTGAGTAGCTCCTGCACAATGCGGTACACGGCCACTTGCATCAGCTTGGGTAGCGGCTCCTCCAGGCCCGTCAGGTGGAGGTGCACCGCTATGCTACGGCGCGGAATCCGACGAATCAGCTCTTCCAGCGCGTATGCCAACCCGAAATCTTCCAGAATACCGGGGGTTAGCTCAAAGGAAATAGTACGCGTCATCCGAATGGCTTCATCGAGTAAGGCGTGTACTTCACCGCGAGGACTGCCGGCCGCTTGGTTGGTGAGGTGCAGTTTGGTGGCATAAAGCAACTGCCCGACCCCGTTGTGCAAGGCTTCGGCAATGCGCTTGCGTTCAGCTTCTTCGGTATTCAGAATGGCCGACAGTACCTCCTGCTGCTGACTTAGGTGCAAGCGGGTGGTTTCTTCTATCAAGCGGTTGCGCTCCGTAATGTCCCGGATTACGATCAGTATCCCGTTTATTTCGTCGTGCTGTTCGCCCCGCAGCGGTATTACGTAGGCGTCGTATTGGCCAGGGCGCGTCACAAACGGGATGCCGCGGTGCACCAGCCGCTCTCCGTTGCGCAGTACTTGCTCGAACTGATAGCGTCGCTCCGCCGTGTCGAGGTTCGGAAAAACAGTGAATATCTGACGGCCTAGCACGTCCGTTTCGCGCAGGCCTGAATACAACTCCGCTTCGCGGTTCCAGGCCGTAACGCACCCTTCGCGGTTCAGGGCCACAATACCGTCAACGCTGTTGTCGAGCAAGTTCTCTGTGAAGTCCTTTTCGGCGCGCAATTGCTCGCGCGCCGCCCGTTGCGTTGAGATGTCGCGCCACACGGCGTACACCAGCACTTCCTCTCCTACTGCAATGTAGGTGAGCACCACTTCCAGCCAGAGGCTTTGCCCCTTCAATGTATACCGGAACCACTCGAAGCGGTGGCTGCCCTGGCTACGCAATAGGGCGTAGTGGTGCTGAATCATGTCGACGGAACGCCCACCACCGGGCTGATACTCGGGCACCAGAAAGCTGATTTTCTGACTTACTAGCTCGTGCTTGGCCGTGGCTTCCAGCAGCCGCATAGCGGCTGCGTTGCAATCCACAATCTGCATGCCCCGCACTAAAACTATTGCATCAGGACTTTGCTCGAAAAGCTGCCGAAAACGGGCTTCACTCACAGCCAGCGCCTCCATGGTGGTGTGGCGGGTGGTGGTATCGAGCAGGGCAATACGGCAGCTAACGGTATCATCAACCGGCGATACCGCCCGGTTGCCTTCCAGTTGCGCGTAGAAGATAGTCCCGTTTTCGCGCATCATGCACAACTCACAGGTTTGGCGCTCGTCGGCGTTCAGCAGGGCCGCCAGAAACTTGGCAAATTTCAGCCGCTGGGCTTCCACTACAAACAAGGCTAACCGCCGACGGAGCAATTGCTGCCGCACCGCGCCTAGTAGCTGCGCTGCGCTTAAGTTCAGTTGCACAATACTACCTTTCTCGTCTAGCGTTAGGTACCCTACCGGCGCAAAATCGTAGAGATTTGTGTACTCGACGCGGGCGGCTTCCGCTTCGGCCTGAGCTACTAGCAGCTCCTCATACTGCATTTCCAGCTCAATCTGATGGGTTTGCAGCTCCTGCACCAAGCGCTGCATGGCGTCGGGGGCAGCTTCGTCGGTGGCGCGCGTAATCAGCTCCCGCCGCCGCTCGGCCCGCTCGCGCAATGCCCGTAGCGCTTCGTGGGCAGCAGGCAGATGGTCCTCGGGTTGGGAGTTAGTCATAAACGGGAGTAGCAACTAGTGAGGTGTGCTGGCTATCTGTACTATACATATGGGCGGCAAGCGGCGGCTTGCCTAGTAAAGCAGCCGCACCTCTGTAATGGAAGTGCGGCTGGCCATATTGGCTACTAGATACATTGCACAACCGGCCACAGCAACCTCAGCAGGAAACAGAATGCACCTAGCCTCTTACAACAGCTTGCTTATCAACCCAATACAAAGCACCCTCTTATACTGGCAGCAATTCCACGGTTTGCACTCCCAAAAGTAAGTGCCCCGTACGGTTGCCTTCGCTGAGCAAGCGCCGGCCATACAGCGTCACTTTCCGCTCGCCCAGTTCAGGAAGCGCCATGTTTAGCTGAACGTCATCGAAGAACGCTATTTCGGTGTTCAGCAGCTCGTACAGCCGGGTGAACAAGTCGGGCTGCTTCCAGGCGCCGTTGCTGATGGTAGCCAGCAACTGCCCACGCACGGTACTAAGTTGCACTCCGAAGGTGGCAGCAAACGCCGAACTCACGGTTAGCACGCGCAGGTCCTCATCCAGCACCAGCAAAGGCTCCCGTACCGTTTCCACAATACTTTCGGCAAAACGGCGGCTGGCTTGCAGCTGAGTTTCCAGGTGCTTGAGGCTGGTAACATCGGCGAAGGTGATAACCGCGCCGCTGATGTAGTTATCAAGGGTGCGGTAAGGCAAGATGCGCACGGCATACCAGTCGCCGCCGGTGGTTTGGATGTTGGTTTCCACGCCCACCAGCCGCTCCAGCACCTGGTCCACATCGGCTACTAGCCGCTCGTAACGCAAGTTGTTGGCGAAGTGCGTGAGCGGCCGGCCCACATCGGTAGGCAGCAGCGAGATGATGCGCCCTACCGATGGTGTAAAGCGCTTGATTACCATTTCGTTGTCAACGAAAATGGTGGCTATGTCCGTGGCATCGAGCAGGTTCTTCATGTCGTTGGCGGCCTGGCTCAGCTCCTCGGTTTTGTGCTGGTACTGCATGTTGAGGGTCATCAGTTCCTCGTTGAGGCTCTGCATTTCCTCTTTGTTGGTCATGGCCTCCTCGTTGGTGCTTTGCAGCTCCTCGTTGGCACTTTGCAGCTCTTCGTTGGTGCTTTTAAGCTCCTCCACGCTGCTTTCCATTTCCTCGATGGTGGTTTGGAGGCGGTGGCGGGTGTATTGCAGCTCTTTTTCCAACGACAGCACCTGCCCGTCGCGGCTCAGTTCGGCATCGAGCTTGCCCTGCCGCACCCGGCGCGGCGTTACGGTGTCTTCGAACACCACCAGCAGCAGGCCGGCCAACAGTTCGGGCTCAGGCAGATACTTCACGGTGAGGCGCAGCAACTGAATACCAGTTTCGGTTTTCACCTTCACATTTTCGCTCACCACGGTTTGCTGTTGCTGAATGGCCCGGTGCACGGCGTCGCTGATTTCAAAGTGCAGCTCTTCGCGGGCCATGTCGAAGATGTTGAGCCCGCTTAAGCCAGGAGCAGGTTCCAGGTACTTGCCGGTGCGTCCATTCACGTACAGAATGTCGCCTTTGGGAGTAATTACCACGGCCGGTGGCGCATAAGACGCCAGCATCAACCGTTGAATAAGAGCGGCAAACGTATTGTCGCGGCGAGGAACGGCGGATGGGGTCATGCTATTGATGGAATGAGGCGCCGGCGCTTGCGAGTGGGCCAAAGAAATTGGGAAATGGGTCAGGCGGGTAACCTGCGTAGGCGCATCAATGGCCCGGGAAATCTTCCACTTCAGATCCAACGGTGTAAAAAGGTCCTGGAAGCCAGTCAGGTTTTCGGAAGGTCCCAGGAAAAGCAGCCCGCCCGGCACGAGGGCATAGTGAAAAATAGGCAGCAAGTTTTTTTGCAGCTCACTGGACAAGTAAATCAGCAGATTGCGGCAGCACAGCAGGTCGAGACGAGTGAAGGGCGCATCTTTGCTGATGTTGTGGAGAGCAAACACCATACAGTCGCGCACGTTTTTGCGAATCTGGTAGCCGCCATCCACTTTCTTGAAAAAGCGCTGTAGCCGCTCGGCACTCACGTCGGCCACTATATTTTCGGGGTAGAAGCCAGCCCGGGCCACGTCGATGCCTTCGGGGTTGATGTCGGTGGCAAAGAGCTGAAACGTAAGGTTGCGGTTGGGCTCAGCATCAAAGCACTCCAGCAGCGTCATGGCCAGGGAATAGGCCTCTTCGCCGGTGGAGCAGCCAGGAGCCCACACCCGAATGGTGCTGCCCGCCTCCTTAGTGGGAAGTAGCTGAAGCAAATGCCGCTTAAGCAGCACGTAGGCTTCTGGGTCGCGGAAGAACTTGGTGACGCCAATCAACAGTTCTCTAAACAGCTGGTCTACTTCCGCCGGATTCTCCTGGAGGTAGCGCACATAATGCGTGAACTCCTTGATTTGGTGACCGTTCATGCGCCGCTCGATGCGCCGAAATACGGTATTGCGCTTGTAGAACGAGAAGTCGTGCCCGGTTTGGTTACGAATCAGGATGAAGATTTTTTGCAGGGCGTGGGCCGGCATTGTCGGCTGGGCTTGGGCTGGTGCCACCCGCCGCTGCCGCCGGTGAATGGGCTGCTGCACATAATCAAGCAACTGCGGCACCATGGCGGCGGGAGGCAGCACAAAATCCACAAATTCGGTGGCAATGGCGGCGCGGGGCATGCCATCGTAGTCGGCCGTTTCAGGGTCCTGCACCATCACCATTCCAAAGTTTTCCATCACCATCTTCAGCCCAATACTGCCATCCGACCCCATGCCCGAGAGTATAACGCACACGGCTCGTTCGCGGGCATCTTTGGCCAGGCTTTGTAGAAAATGGTCGATGGGCAGGCGGCGGCCCGGTGGTTGGGTAGGCTCGAACAGATGCAGCGTACCATGCAGCAACGACATATCCTTGCCCGGCGGAATTACATACACGTGGTTGGGCCGCACCCGCATACCATCCGTTACTTCCAACACCGGAACAGAGGTGAAGCGCTGCAATACTTGCTGTAGCTCGGCATGTTGGCCTGCCATCTGGTGTGTTACCACTACGTAGGCAATGCCGCTAACAGCAGGCACTGCACGCAAAAACTGTTCGAGCGAACTCAAGGAGCCTGCTGAACCACCTAACCCAACTACCGGAAAATTGAGTGGGTTGCGCGTTAGATTGAAGCCTACCCGGTCGGGACCGGGTATTATTTCCACCCCAGCCTCGGCGGAGTTAGTTGCACTACTAGTAGATACACTATCGGGGAGTGACCCACGCCTTACGGCACCTTTTTTCATGAGGAAACAAACAGCCAATAAAAGGCTATAAAGGAAAATCTGAAAATCATGTTACTGTCAAAAGTAAACAGAAAGCCCAAGCTCCTGCCGTTTTGAAAGTTGCTGCTCTGCCAAAAAAATCAAGTACAATGGCTAGACCAACTTTCTTTTGAGTACGTACTTTATGTAGACTCATAAAAGACGGCTTCGCGCGACTCCGCCTTTCGCAATTATTTTCATTTCCCTGAGTGAAACCAACCTATATCATTGCCATCGGAACTTCGGCGGGGGGTATGCCAGCTCTTGTTGAGCTGGTTTCCCAGTTGCCTGCTACCCTGCCAGCGGCTGTGCTGGTAGTACAGCATTTAGCTCCCGATTCGTCGGGCGAGCATTTAGTATCTCGCTTGAACATGCATACTCGGTTGCGCTGCCACCTGGCAGCCCACGGCGACACCATTCAAGCAGGCCACCTCTACTTAGCCCCCGCCGACCGACACTTGCTGGTGCACGACGGCCGGATGCTAGTTACGCGGGGCCCCCGCGAAAACAACTACCGGCCAGCCGTAGATGCCTTGTTCCGGTCGGTGGCTGTGAGCCACGGCTCAGCCGTTATTGGTGTAATACTCACTGGCATGCTTCATGATGGTACTGCTGGTTTCGACTTTATTAAGCGGTGCGGCGGCAGAGCCGTGGTGCAGACACCCGCCGATGCCGAGTTTCCGAGCATGCCTTACACGGCCATGCGCAACGTAGCTGTAGATTACGTAGTGCCGCTTTCGGATATGGGAGCTCTTTTGCAGGAGCTAACCAGCCAAGCGCTACCATCACCAATTTCTATCCCAGACGACTTAAAATCGGAGGCCGCCATTGCGGAAAGAGTTGTGGGAACCACCGAAGAAGCTGACCGCCTAGGCGAACGAGTGCCTATGACCTGCCCCGACTGCGGTGGGGCTCTCTGGAAGCTGGAACACGGCAATGTACTTCGTTTCCGCTGCCACACCGGCCACGCCTTCACCGCCGACGCTCTCTTTGAGAGTTCCAAGCACGCGTTGGAAGAAACACTGTGGGTGGCACTGCGCATGATGGAAGAACGCAAAAACCTGCTAAGTACCATGGCCATCCGGGGCGAGGGCCTATGGTCGGTGCAGCAAGAAGAGCGCCTCGAAGAAATCAAGGCCCACATCAATAGGCTGCGGGAATTTCTACTCAACGGTTCAACGGGAGCCACCACAGCCTCGGAGCAAGAGCAGCAATAGCTTGCACTTGCTCTGAAGCTTGTTACGCTCAGGCACGCTACACACCCGTTATTGCACCTGAGCAACTAACTCAGTATATATACTTATTCTATAATTACTAGCCTATACGTATTGCTAAATACTGCTTTATACCGAGTTGCCCTCGGGTAGTAAGAGGCATCTTGCATGACGAAGGGTGGGGTTAATGGAGGCGTCGTATTTCGTTTTGGATAGTGCGTGTCTTTTGATTTCTGCGCTGCTAGCCAAAATCTTTTAATCCTCTGCCTTTAGTCATGCCACGCCTTACTGCTTTGCAGCTCCAGGAGATAGGCTTTGCGCCCTGCTCGCAACCACCGTACAGTTGGCAATATGCTGGTGATGTGTATGTTCGACACTTGCCCACTGGCCCTGTATATGTGCTGTGCGTAGCAGATTCTGATGAGGTGGAGGTACTTGTTGGGGACTGGATGACTCCTTTGGAATATTATTACTGGCCCACTACCGACCCACAAAGATTGGCGGCACTACTTAGTTTGCCGCGCCTTTAGGTAGCGCACTGGCTCGGGTGCTGCTCTTGCTTTTGGTGGTGAGCACTCCCAGAATACCTCTTTTGTATTCGGCCGTTTAGCTGGCCGCTATACTGCGGTGCTACTTACGTAACCGGCGTTGGGTTTATCTCATTTTACAGCTAAGCTACGCAGCTTACACGGAGGAATACTGAATTCTACTGAGTTGAAATTACGTGCTTCTCCCGGCGCTTTTTCAGTGGAAATTCAGCGTTCCTGCCGTTTGTAAGTTCGTTAAAGGAGGGAGTTGGCTATGGTCTGAAGGTGCGGTTGGAGTGGCAGTGATTCTGCTGCAACAGAGGCCAGCTAGTGGCAGCAGAAAAGGGCTTCCATAAAGCACTTCGCCTTTCCGCCTTCCAGTCAGTGAGTTCAGCTTAGGACCTGTTGCCCATTTCTTGGGCAGCACTTGTTGCTGTTTGATTTCTCTCCCTCAACCTGCTAGCAATGGCGTCTCTGCAATTTGTTCTTTGGAAGTCAGCTGGAAGTACATCGGACCAGCATCTGGCTATTTACAACCAGAACCTACTTGGTGCTGAGCGGGCCACTCCATCAGCGGCGCTGGTGCATTGGGTGCTACCGCAGCAGCACCAGCGGCGGCTAGGCAAACAAAGCCACTCCTTCCTGATAGAATCCGTTGAGCTGCCACTTGCGGAGCAAGTGCTTGACACTGGGCAATGCACGCTGGTGCGCGGCACGCTGCCAATTCCTAATGGCTTGGAACGGCTGCACATGTGCTTTGAAGGCGCTAGCCTGCGTGGCCACTATTCCTTATTGCGCTTGCAAGCTCACAGCACTCGCTGGCTGTTTGGCCTTGTGCAGTACATGCCCAATAGGTTTGCACGAGGCTCATTCGTGGCGCCTTTGTGGCCTACCACGCAAAACAAGCTGGTATAAATTCCAGCCCGCTGGCATTACTACGTAGCAGTAATTTGGTCATTATTACGCAGTTAAATCAAAGCAGGCATCTCTATTTTTGAGTTACAGCTTTTCTATGGCTGCCCCTTCATTCGTCTGCCCAGCTTCTGATTTCACTTATGCCAGCTACATATAGCCTTCCTGGCCCGCTCCCTAGGGTATATTCTGTAGACTTGAACCATACAGATTCTGTGCAGTTGGCCCAGTTGCTCCACCAAGCTAATCCGCGGCGGCGCCCGCAATTTCTTATCAACTGCCAACACCTAACCTGCCTACAGACAC
Organism: Hymenobacter norwichensis DSM 15439; assembly: GCF_000420705.1. Classification (GTDB taxonomy): domain Bacteria; phylum Bacteroidota; class Bacteroidia; order Cytophagales; family Hymenobacteraceae; genus Hymenobacter; species Hymenobacter norwichensis. The sequence continues at coordinate 342,706 of NZ_ATVL01000009.1, read as the reverse complement.
AGGGCGTGAGCTACCTAGTGTCGCAGTTGCTCCTAACCAAGCACGCCGGAGCCGACATTCTGCTCTACAACGTGAATGCTGTACTGGGCAGTGCCCTGCGCCTGCTACATCTGCAGCAAGTCTTCCAAGTTCTTCCGCCTATTATCTAGAGCTACTGTTCTCTTTCTCCCAACTTTTTTCCTTTCCACAACCCATTCTTTCTATTGTATGGCTACTTCCTCCCAACGTGCCGCTACTGACCGCACTGCTCTTGCCACTAAAACCGGTAACCCCCGCGGCTTTGCTGCCATGGACCCGGCCACTCAGCGCCGCATTGCCAGCGAAGGCGGCAAAGCCTCACACCAGAGCGGCCGGGGCCACCAGTGGACCACCGAACAAGCCCGCGAAGCTGGTCGCAAGGGTGGCCAGGCCAGCCGTAGTAACCGCAAAGGTGCCGTTAGCTAGGCCACTGTTACTTTCTCGGTTGGGTGTACTCTTCCATATATTACCCAACTAGACAGACATTTCTGCTAGCACTGATTTTTTTCAACAGAAAGGGCCGCCAGTAGCTACTGGCGGCCCTTTCTGTAGTCTATATTTTCTTACGGAAAGCTTAGTTCCACCCACCCCCCAGGGCCCGGTACACGTTTACCATGGCGTTGAGCTGCTGGGTTTTAGTTTCGATGAGGTCGAACTTGGATTCCAGAGCATCGCGCTGGGTGAACAGTACCTCCGTGTATTCGGCGCGGGCCGAGCTGAAGAGGCTGTTGGCAATGGTAGTGGACTGGTTGAGGGCCTGCACTTCTTTGGCTTTCTCATCGTAGCTTTTGGCCAGGTTGCTGATGTTGGCCAATTCGTTGGCTACTTCCACGTAGGCGTTGAGCACGGTCCGTTCATACTGGTAGGCCGCCTGGGTTTGCACGGCGTTGGCACTACCATACACCGCCTTAATGGCGTTGCGGTTCACCAGCGGCGCCACCAAATCACCGGCCAAGGAGTACAGCATGGACTCAGGAGAGGTGAACACCAAACCGGGTTTGAAGGCTTCGAACCCGACGCCCCCTGTGATGCGCAACGACGGGTAGAAGCTGGCCCGGGCCACCTGCACATCCAGCTTGGCAGCAGCTAGCTGCTGCTCAGCCTGCCGGATATCGGGGCGGTTTTGCAGCAACTGCGACGGCACTCCTGCTTGCATCACCGTTGGTACCAAGTCGTTGAACGTAGCATCGTTGCGGGTAATGGGCTGCGGATACCGACCCACCAAAAAGTTGATGCGGTTTTCGGTTTCGACGATGCGCTGCTGAATGTTGTACTGAATACTACGGGTGTTATGCACCTGGGCCTCGAAGCGCTGCACGGCCAGTTCCGTCACCCTCGCCGACTCCTTCTGAAGTTTCACCAAGCGCAAGGCATTGGTTTGAATCTCGATGTTTTGCTGCACGATCAGCAGCTGATTGTCCAGGGCCAGCAGCTCGTAGTACGAGTTGGCTATTTCGGCAATCAGGTTGGTTACCGTGAAGTTCCGGCCTTCTACGGTGGATAGGTAGCGTAGCGCCGCCGACTTGCGGGCGTTGCGCAGCTTGTGCCAGATATCCACTTCCCAACTAGCAAAGGCGCCAATCTGGAAGTTCTGCAACGGGTCGGGGTTACGTTTGTCGTCTTTGATGTTGACGGCTTCTTCCGTGGCTCCGCGAAGCGTGTACCGCGCCGCCTTCTCGGATTCGGCCTTCACGCCCAGCCCCACAAACGGCAGGTACTCGCCCTTGCGAATCTGCACTTCGTTGCGGGCAATCTGGATTTCCTGCAAGGCAATGTTCAGCTCCTGGTTGTTGCGCAGCGCGGTGTCAATCAGGGCCGTCAGGTTGGGGTCGGTGAAAAACTCTTTCCAGCGGGCCGGGGCCAGATTGGCATCGGGCGTGGCATTGGGGGCGGTGGAGTAGCTGGCGGGCACACTGCGGTTCACGGCTTTTTCGGCCAGCTTGGGGGTGGCGCAGCCGGCTACCGCCAGCGTTAAGCTGGCGGCGCTGAGGTACTGATAAAGGCGTTTCTTAAGCATGAGCTTCTAATTCTTCAACTATAACGTGCGGCTCGAACTCCGACAGTGGGTGTTCGTTTTCATCCCCAATCAGCTTGCGGCCCGCCGACAGCGTGCCGAAGATGTAGTACAGGCCGGGGACCAGCACCACCCCGAAAATGGTACCGAACAGCATACCCCCGAGGGCCGAGGTACCGATGGTACGGTTGCCGATGGCCCCAGCCCCGTGGGCTAACACCAGCGGAATCAAACCGGCAATGAAGGCGAAGGAGGTCATCAGAATCGGGCGGAAACGCACCTTAGCTCCTTCAATGGCCGCGTCGCGCACCGACATACCTTCCTCGTGCTTCTGCACCGCAAATTCCACAATCAGCACGGCGTTCTTACCCAGCAAACCTACCAGCATGACCAGGCCCACCTGGGCGTAGATGTTGTTGGCCAGGCCCATCGTTTTGATGAGCAGGAACGAGCCGAACACCCCGGCCGGCAGCGAGAAGATAACGGCCAGCGGCAGCAGGAAGCTCTCATACTGGGCGGCCAGCACCAAGTACACGAAGGCCAGCACCACCAGGAAGATGTAGATAGCCTCGTTGCCGCGGCTCACCTCGTCTTTCGACAAGCCGCCCCAGTCGATGTCGTAGCCGCGGGGCAAGGTTTTGGCAGCCACTTCCTGCACCGCTTTAATGGCCTCGCCCGAGCTGAAGCCAGCGGCGGCGTCGCCGCGGATAGAGGCCGTGGGATACATATTGTAGCGGTTGATTTCGTTGGCGCCCTGGCCCTTCACAATCTTCATGAAGGCCGAAAGCGGCACCATTTCACCCTTGTCGTTTTTCACCCACAAATCCAGGATGTCCTTGGGCAGCCGGCGGTACTCGGGCGAGGCCTGCACGAACACCTTGAAGAAGCGCTGGTACTTGATGAAGCCCAGCTCGTAGGTGGAGCCCACCATCACACTCAGCGTGTTCATGGCGTTGCCAATGGTCACGCCTTTCTGCATGGCCAGCTGGTTGTCAATCTGCAGCTCGTATTGCGGATAGTTGGCCGAGAAGAAGGTGAACAGGCCGGCTAGTTCCTTGCGCTTTTTCAGCTCGGCCATAAATTCCTCGTTCACTTTTTCCAGCGCTTTGTAGTCGCCGGTGCTGGTCTTATCGAGCAATTGGAGCTGGAAACCACCCGCGGCGCCGTAGCCGGGTACTGCCGGCGGCTCGAAGAATTCGATGGTCGCGCCCGGAATTTCCTGGGCTTTCTTCTCTAGTCCTTCCACTATTTCGTGCACCGACTCTTTGCGCTCCGACCACGGCTTGAGGCTAATCAGCAAGGTACCGGCGTTGGAACCACGGCCCTCGGTGAGCACCTCATACCCGGCCAGCGACGAAACACTTTCGATGCCGGGCACTTTCTCGGCCAGCTTCGAGAGCTGTTGCGAGAGGGCGTTGGTGCGTTCCAGCGTGGAGCCGGGCGGGGTTTGAATGATGGCGTAGAGCATGCCCTGGTCTTCGGCCGGAATGAAACCCGACGGCAGCGTGGAGGAGATGCCGAAGATGCCCACCCCAAAACCAGCCAGAATCAGGAAGGTCAGTACGCGGCGGTCCACCACTTTTTCCAGCAGGTTGGTGTAGCGGCCGGTCAGGCGCTCAAACCCACGGTTAAACCAGTCGATAAACCGGTTGATGGGCGTTTTCTTGCGGGGCTGGCCGTGGTTGTTCTTCAGAATCATGGCGCACAGCACCGGCGTCAGCGTCAGGGCCACGATACCGGAAATGACGATACTGGAGGCCATCGTAATAGAGAACTGGCGGTAGAAAATACCCACCGGACCGCTCATGAAGGCCACCGGCACGAATACCGCCGTCATCAGAATGGTAATGGCAATGATGGCACCACTGATTTCGCCTACTACCTCGCGCACCGCGCCGTAGGGCGAAAGGTGCTTCTCTTCCATCTTGGCGTGCACTGCTTCCACTACCACAATGGCGTCATCGACCACAATACCGATGGCCAGCACCAGCGCAAAGAGCGTTATCATGTTGATGGTCATGCCGAAAGCCTGCATGGCAATGAACGCGCCTACCAGTGACACCGGCACTGCAATAATCGGGATGAGCGTGGAGCGCCAGTCGCCGAGGAACAGGAATACCACCAGAGCCACCAGCAGGAAGGCGTCGCGCAGGGTGTGGATTACGTTTTCGGTGGAGGCGTCGAGGAAGTTCGATACGTCGTAGCTGATTTTGTAGTCCATGCCGGGCGGCATGGTTTTCTTCAGCTCCTCCAGCTTGGATTTCACGCTCTTAATTACGTCCGAAGCGTTGGAGCCGTAGGTTTGCTTCAGCATAATGGCCGCCGAGGGGTAGCCGTCGAGGTTGGAGTAGATGTCGTAGAATTCCGAGCCCAGCTCCACGTTGGCTACGTCTTTGAGGCGCAGCGTTTCGCCGTTGGAGTTGGCCTTGATGATAACGTTCTTATACTCCTCCACGTCGTTGAAGCGGCCCTTGTAGGTCAGCACGTATTCCAGCGCTGAGGCCTCTTTGCCGTCGGAGCGGCCGATGCGGCCCGGTGAGCCGATAACGCTCTGGTCGTTGAGGGCCCCCATCACATCATCTACGGACAGATTATAGGCGCGCATGCGGTCCGGCTTTAGCCATACGCGCATGGCGTACTGGCGGCTACCTAGGATGCTGGCCCGCCCGATACCATCGATTCGCTGAATTTCAGGCAGCATGTTCACCCCGGCGTAGTTGAACAAGTACCGCATGTCGGTATTCTTGTCCTTGCTGTAGAGGTTCACATACATCAGCATGTTGGGCACCACGCGGTTTACCACCACGCCTTCGCGCTGCACCAGCACCGGCAAGCGGTTCAGAATCTGCGCAATACGGGTGTTTACGTTTACTACCGCCTGCTCGGGGTCGGTACCCAGGTTGAACACAATCTGGATGTTGGCTTCCCCGGCCGATACAGCATCGGAGGTCATGTACTTCATGCCGGGCACACCATTGATGGCCTGCTCCAGCGGAATCAACACCGACTCGGTGAGTACCTTGGCGCTGGCGCCCGGATACGCCGTGCTTACCATTACCATCGGTGGCGAAATTTCCGGGAACTGGGAGTTCGGCAGGGTTTTGATGGCCAGAACACCCAGGAACATGATTACCACCGATATAACGATGGCAAACACGGGGCGACGAAGGAATTTACTGAACATGGATTTTAGCTGTTAGCTGTTGGCTACTAGCTGTTAGCGCTTAGCAGTTAGCAACATCACGCGCTAACGGCCAGCAGCTAACAGCTAATAGCTTTATTCAGAGTAGGTTTTCAGGTGGGCGACAACCGACTTCGGCTCCTGGTAAGCGTACCTGATTTTGTCGCCGTCCTTCACCTTGCGGATACCTTCAAGCAGGATTTTATCGGTGCTGGCTAGGCCGCTGGACACCACGTAGAGGTCGGGCATTTCTGAGGCCACCGTAATTTCTTTTTGGTGCACCCGCTTCTTGTCGTCTACCACATATACGAACTTCTTTTCCAGCACCTCGAAGGTGGCTTTCTGCGGGATGATGAGGGCGTGCCTAAGCGGAACCGTCATCAGGATACTGCCGGTTTCGCCGTTGCGCAGCAGGCCTTTAGGGTTCGGAAAAGTGGCCCGAAAAGCAATGTTGCCGGTTTCGTTATTGAAGTCAGCCTCAATGGTTTGCACCACGCCGGGCTGGTTGAATACCTCGTTGTTGGCCATCATTAAGCGCACGGGCTGGTTGCTGGCTTGGGCGTGTGATTTGTAGGCGAGGTACTCGGCCTCGGGCACGTTGAAGTACACCCACATCTTGCTGTTATCAGACAGCGTGGTCAGCAGGTCGCCTTCATCCACCAAGCTACCCAGCCGGGCCTGGAAGTGGTCCATGATGCCGCTGAAAGGTGCCTTGATGGTGGTGAATTGCAGGTGGGTTTGAGCAAGGCCAACTTCGGCGTTGGCTTTGTCGAACTTAGCCTGGGCCAACGCCAGTTCGTTTTTCGACACCACATTGTTGTCGGCCAGCTTCTTGGTGTTCTGGTATTCCAGCCCCACGTAGTTGGCCTCGGCCTGCGACTTTTTCAGCTCGGCCTGATAAATCAGGGGCATGATTTGGAACATCAGCTGGCCTTGCTTCACAGATTGCCCCTCGTCCACATAAATCTTCTGGAGGTAGCCTTTCTCCAGGGCCCGCATCTCGATGTGCTGGATGGAGTGAATTTGGGCCACGTACTCCTTGGTGATGGTGGTGTCCTTAGCCAGCGGACTGGTAACCAGCAGCTTGATTTTTTCTTCCTTCTCTTTTTCCTTCTTCGAGCAGCTTGTACCGGAGTACAACACAGCCAAGCTCATCAGCACGAGCACAAACGGTCTTTTCATTTTCATGAGGGCCTTCCTGGTAATTCTAAGGGATAATAGTGGCGGAATGAGAGGCAATACTTACTGGCTGCCTCTTGACTGACAGGCAGTTGAGGGCTGCCAGCAGCAGGATTGCCAACCTGGCGTGGGTAGCGCAGAAAGAGTAGCTGAAATGGGGTGCATTGCTTGTGTCTTATAAGTAAGTGACACAAAGCACCGGCCCGGACATGAAGACGGTATGAAGGAAAACTTCATGTAGAAGCAATTCACAGCCCTTTCTAGGCTGGCCGTAACCCCACAGTAGCCGGGCCGGCGGCGGGGTTACGTACTGCTTAAGTGCAATCGGTTGCTATGCCCGTACGGTCTGGTTTGGGCACTTTTTTCGGGCGGCGCGGGCGCCGCTAACTGGCATCGGGTGACAGTTGAACTGCTCTGCTTGCTGCTCTATATAGCCCGAAACCCGGAAAAAATTGCTTTTAACGTCGTTATAATTCCGTCTTAATATCACTTTAATAGCCGCGCCGTTGCTTTGTATGACAGCCTGAGAGGCAAGTGGCTGAAATCATGAACTGGCTCATTGCCAGCACCTCCCGATTTCTGGTTGCCTTCTCATTTGCTGTGCCACACCGCGCAAATGCCTTGCCCGGTGGGTTGCACAAGCAGCCATCCTCATTCATCGCACCCGCTCTACCACACTTGACCTATGTTGTTGAAAACAAAAATCCCTCTTTCCTACGTGTTTGGGAAGATTAAATGGGAAATAATATTCGTCTTTATATATGCTTCCATCATTGCGCTGGAAGACCGGTTTCTGCACATCATGGAAGTGTCGTTGCCGCTGAGCGTACCCATGGTACTAGGCACGATTCTGTCGTTGCTGCTGGCCTTCAAGTCCAATCAGGCCTACGACCGGTGGTGGGAGGCGCGCATTGCCTGGGGCGCCATCGTGAACGACTCCCGCTCCCTGATTCGGCAGGTGCTGTGCTTCACCGAGCCGCCTTATGACTCTTCCGACGCCCGCACTTGGGTGCAGCGGCTCACCAACCGGCAGATTGCCTGGACCTACAGCGTGGGCATGTCGTTGCGCAAGCAAATGGACCTCGATAAAATCCGCCGCTACCTCACACCCGAGGAAGTTGACTTCGTGGCCAAGCACGACAATGTGCCCAACGCTCTGCTTCTGCTGCACGGCCAAGATTTGCGCTACGCGTTGCGGGAAGGCTGGCTGAATCCGTATCAGCAGGTGGAAATGGAAGGCATCCTGACCAAGCTCACCGACTCGATGGGCCGCTGTGAGCGAATCAAGAACACGGTGTTCCCGGCTACTTACACGCTGTACATTCACTTCTGCTTGTTCTTCTTTGTCATGCTGCTGCCGTTTGCACTGCTGGAAGTATTTGGCGTGCTGGAAGTGCTGATGGTGGTAGCCATTTCGTCGGCTTTTTTCCTGATTGAAAAAATGGCTATTCACTTGCAGGACCCCTTCGAGTGCAAGCCCACCGATACCCCAATGACGGCCATTGCCCAAACCATCGAAACCAACCTCAAGCAGATGATTGGCGAGAAGCCGCCAGTACGCGTACCGGTTCCTGAAGAAGGGACCTTTTACGTGCTGTAACTGCTTCTAGCAGCTAGCAGAACGGTGTAAAGACGCACCACTTGGCACTTCGCAAAAACAAAGCAGCCCCGACTTTACTAAGAAGCCGGGGCTGTTTTATTGAGTGGCTATGTAGCCGGCACTTATTTCACTACTAGCAGGCGGGTGGTTTTGGTGCCGCTGGGGGTGCGGAGCTGGCAGGTGTACACGCCGCCCGGCAGCGCGCGGCTGTCGAGGGTGGCGCTGTACTGGCCGCCGGCTTCCACTGGTCCATCGTAGAGGGTGGCTACCAAGCGGCCCAGGGTGTTGTACACCAGCACCTGCGCGGCACCGGCTTTCAGCGCCTTGAAGCTGATAGTAGCCTGCTCGGTGGCCGGGTTCGGGAAGGCCTGCAACTCGCCGGCCGGGCCGCTGCTTACGGTGTTGCTAGCCAAGCCACCCAACGACGACAAGCAGCTGGCGTCGCCGGTTACCAGTACGGTTACGGTTTTGCTGGCCGAGTTGCCGGCGTTGTCCACGCAGGTCAGCGTCACCTCGTTCGGGCCAATGTTGGCACAGGTAAAGGTGCTCGGGCTGATGGTCATGGAAGCAATACCACAGTCGTCGGTGCTGCCGTAGTCTACGTCACTAGCTTCAATCTTGCGCGTGCCATTCATCAGGCTTACCTGAAAGCCCGCCGCCATAATGGTAGGCGCCGTATTGTCCACGAGCATCACGGTTACGGTTTCGCTGGTGGAATTACCGGCGTTGTCGGTGACGGTGAGAGTAACCTGGTTGGGGCCCATATTGGCGCAGGTGAACGTCGTCTTATCCAGCGTCATGGAGGCCACGCCGCTGCAATTGTCGTAGCTGCCCCAGTCCACATCGGCGGCCTCAATGGTGCGGGTGCCGTTTCGTTCAATAGCCATCATAAATCCCGCAGCTTTAATAACTGGCGGCGTGGTATCGGCCTCAGTGGTAGCCCCACCTAGCCCGGTAATGGTGGCGTTGGAAGTGGTAACCAGCAGCTTATCGAGCTGGGCACCGTCTTCGCGGTAGCCGATGGTGAGTGTATGCGGGCCAACACTCAGGTTAGAACTAGTGAGCCGCGTCCATTGCCAGCCCGAAGTAGTCAGGCCGTTGATTGTTGCGAAGGCGCCGTTGTCAATCTTCACCCAGTAGCTGTCATCGTTGGCAGTAGGGCAATTAAGGCGGGCCACAAAGTTGTAGGTAGCGGCGCTATCCACGTTGAACGAGAAAGTCACTTGGCCGCTGGGGCCGGGAGCGGCGGCCGTGCTGTTCAAGCCATTCACTACTAGGTAGCTGCCATTGGTGGCAGTTGGGTCGGCTACGGTTTGCCAGTCGGAGCCCACGGCGGCGCAACCTGCTTCCAGCCAGATTCTTTTGCCGAGCGGCTCGGCGGGTAGCACCGGATTGTTGGTGCCCCACCATTGGTACCAACGCTGGTAATTCACTAAGGGGTATGGGTTGACGGTAATGTCAGTATTGACGTTGGTATTGCCCAGCATAAATTTGTCTACAAAGGCTTCTACTGCCGGCAATTGGGTGCCGGGAATGGCGCAGTGCCCGTGCCCGCCATCAATATAAAAGCCGAACCGGTCCCCTACCCCAAACGTCTTCCACACCTCATGCGCCGCCCGCGCCGACACGTAGGCCGCAGGGTTGGCTAGCCATTCGAAATCAGTGTTGCCGGTTACCAGCAAGGCCCGGGGCGCAATCATAGCCATCAGCTCGTGGTGGTCGTGAGGCAGTTTGGCCACGTTGCTGCCGGCAAACTGCTGCATATCGTCTTTGAACCAGCGGTAATCCGTGGCCCCCAGTTTTTCCACAGCCCCCAAGGTTTCGGAAACGCGCCAAGCCGGCGCGCCGCCCCCACCCGATTCCTGGGCAATGGTCAGGGCAATCCGCTCGTCGAAGGCGCCGGAAAACAAAGCCATCTTACCGGCGTACGAGCAGCCCGTCACGCCCAGGTGGGTTAGGTCGATGGGTAGGCTGGCCTGCACCAGCTCCAGGCCGTCGATGATGCGGCTCACGCCCCAGGCCCAGGCGCTGTATTGCCCGGCGTTGGTGAGGTTCTGGTCGGGATACAAGCGGTAGTAAGGGTCCGTCGGCTGTGGGTTACTATACGTGGTTACCTGATTGTGGCTGAACGTGATACGGGCAATATTGCGGTTGGTAAACACCGAAGCCGGCACGCTGCCCGAGGGGCTGTTCATGCCAATAATAGCCGGAAACCGCCCGCTACCGGTTGGCAGCGAAACCTGTGACGTCAGCGTAAGGGTCTGGCCATTTTCGGTTACGTTGACAGTGAGCACGCCGGCTGCGTAGCTAGCCGTGATATTCTGCGGGCGAGCAGGCTTGCGGCCTATCTCATAGTTCTCGATTTCAGCCTTGATTTCGTTGCGCCGGCATTCCCAGTCGGTGAAACTAGTGGAGCGTCCCCGGCCATCCGACCACATAAACGGGTCGGGCAGCGGCTCCACAACGGGCAGTTGGTTGAAGGAAGGCAACGGTGGAGTTGCGCAAGTAGCGCTGCCCGTGTTTTCGGCGGAGTAAACCAGCGGCAGACTCTGCGCTTGTACGCCTAGGCTAGTGCAGCCAAGCAGACAAGCCGCCACAATGCGCCGGACTTTGAGCGGACCAGATGCAGTAGCTGCTAGCGAAGTAAAGATTCTATCAGAAAGTGAGAGAAATGATGTTTTCATACTGTGGTGGGTTAAATGAACGGAAGGCACAAATTCAGGATACTATTGGCATAGGCAGCGGCGGAAATAAGGGTGGACGGATAAAGCAGCTCGTTTCAACTAGGAGCGGCAAAAGCAGCACAAACTACGGTTGAGCTACCCCTTGCAATCGATTACGAGGGAAGTACAATTGTGAGAAACCAAGCTAGCACAGGCCTACCAAAGCTTAAAAATCAGGTTTTTACCCTGATATGCGGTGTATTACCTGAAGATAGAGAGTACCCCAAGCGGCACTAACCAATTCAGCAGGCAGATACAAACTGTATTGACCGGAATCGTTTTCGAAAACGATTGCAGGTTCATAGATGCCCGAATATTATTTTTCGCTAACAAAGCATTCCTTCACGGCGCTTTCCGCATCTGCGCTCGAATAAGCCCTGATATATAATTCAAATAATACAATTATATAAACTACTATTCTAGTGCTTAATCCGCCCTTCCGTTAACCTGCTTCACTTGGCAAATAATCCTGACTACTACTGCGACTTGTGCTTGAAATAGCTAATTGGGGCGGCCTGCGCTGGCACCAGCTCATCACATTTGGCATGAGCAAGCAATTTGGTTACTAACGGGCTACACCCATGTGCGTATTGCAGAGCAGCATCAACCAAAACGATGCCTCCACACGTAAGCAGTGCGTTTCCGCTTCTGCTGTTTTTATGTCTGCTTCTGTTGCCCCGGCGGCCCCCTCTGCCTCTTCTCTGGCGCCCCTCAAGATTCCGTTTTTCCGGATGTTGTGGATTGCTTCATTCGTTTCCAACATCGGTACTTGGATGCAGAATGTGGGGGCCGTGGGGCTCATGACCGAGCTGACGCCTTCGCCAGTGCTGGTGGCGCTGCTTCAAACGGCATCGGCGCTGCCAGTATTTCTGCTAAGCCTACCCGCCGGTGCCCTCGCCGACCTGGTGGACCGGCGCCGGATGCTGATGCTCACCCAAACCTGGATGGCTGCCGTGGCGCTCGTGCTGGCCACGCTTACGCTGTTGGGTTTCACTACACCCTGGTTGCTGCTACTGCTTACGTTTCTGCTGGGGCTAGGCGGGGCCCTTAACAACCCGGTGTGGCAGACCGTCACGCCCGAACTGGTGCCCCGTGCGCAGCTGCCGCAGGCACTGGCCCTGAACAGCGTGAGTTTCAACTTAGCCCGCTCCTTCGGGCCGGCACTGGGCGGACTGCTGATTGGCAGCTTTTCGGCGGGAGCGGCTTTTCTCCTGAACGGGCTGTCGTTTCTGGCTACTATCTACATGGTGTGGCGCTGGAAACGGGAGCCGCAGGTAACCTCTACATTGGCAGGGGAACGGGTATTTGCGGCCATCCGGGGTGGTATCCGCTACGCCCGGTTTGCCCCCCCGGTGCAGCGTATTTTGGTGCGCGGGGTGTGCTTCACATTTGGAGCCAGCGCGCTGTTTGCTTTGATGCCGGCGGTAGTAGCGCGGCGCCTAGCTTTGCCAACTTCGTTTTACTCAGTGCTGCTCTCGTGCATGGGCGCGGGGGCGGTGCTGGGGGCCGTACTATTACCCCACCTCAACCGCCGCCTCACCATCAATTGGCGCGTTACGGTGGCTACACTCTCGTTTGCGGTGGGGCTGTTGGGGCTGGCTTTCGCCGACAACAAGATGCTGCTTTCGGCGCTGCTGGTATTGGTGGGTATGGCTTGGATGCTGGTGCTCAACTCGTTTAGCGTGGGTGTACAGACGGTGGTACCGCGTTGGGTGCAGGCCCGTACTATTAGCCTGTATTTACTTACCATTCAGGGCGGTATGGCGCTGGGCAGCGTGGTATGGGGGTCGGTGGCCAGCCGCTGGGAGTTGCCGGTAGCTCTAACCGGGGCGGCCATCTGGCTAGGGCTTAGCACGCTGCTGGCTTTCCGGTACTCACTTAGCAACAGCACCGAGGCCCTGGACTTCACGCCCGCCCGCTCCCGCCCTGACCTATTGCTGGACCAGGAACCCGCCCCCGATGCCGGCCCCATCATCATCACAACCACCTACCACATCAGCCCCGCCGACCGGCCCGCCTTTGCTGCCATTATGGATGAGCTCAGCCGCATCCGGCGCCGCGAAGGGGCTATCCGGGTGGGTTTGTACGCCGATTTGGCCGAACCGACGCGGCTAGTGGAATACTTCATGGTGGAATCTTGGGAGGAATATGAGCAGCTCCATGACCGGGGCGTGAGCCGCGAAGAGGCTGACATCAAAACCCTGGCCCGCCAGCTCCACCAAGGCCCCGACAGGCCCGTAGTGGCGCGCCTGCTGTCGGAACACGCCCCCGCTGAGCTAGCTGCCCGTACCCCTATGGTGCCCGGCAGCACCCGCCTGGTAGCCAGCACCGCCGGCGAAACGCCCGCGTAGCATCAGTCGGTTCGCAACAACCTATACCTAACAAAGGCCGTCATTCCTCGGCAAGCTCGGAATGATGGCCTTTGTTAGATCGTGAAGCCCCACCCGCAACGCTTCGGTGCGGGTGGGGCTTCACGACCTAGCTTGAACTTGGCACTACTTCTCGCGGCTTACTTCAGCGCGGCGGCAACGGCCGTAGCCAGCGGCGTGGTAGGGCGGCCAATCAGCTTCGAGAGTTGGCGGCTGTCGTCGAACAACGCACCCTCGGCGGCGTTGGCGTCCCAGCCGGCTAGGCCGTGCGCAAATCCTTCTGGAATACCGAAACCGGTCAGGGCGGCGGCGTAATCGGCTACGGGCAGGTCTTTGTATGGAATGTCTTTGCCGGCTTGCCGCGAAATTTCAGCAGCCAGCTCCGTCAGGGTGTATGACTCATCGCCGGCCAGCTCGTAGGTTTTGTTTTCGTGGCCTTCGCCAGTGAGCACGGCCACAGCGGCATCGGCAAAATCGGCGCGGGTAGCCGACGAAATCCGGCCGTCTTTGGCGCTGCCGATGAATGCCCCACCCGCCACGGCACCGTGTATCGAGCCGGTGTAGTTCTCAGTGTACCAGCCGTTGCGCAGCAGCGTGTACGCCACGCCCGACGCTTTTACGTCGGCCTCGGTGGCGCGGTGCTCATCGGCCAAACTGAGCGGCGAACTGTCGGCGTGTAGCACGCTGGTATAGACAATGTGCTGCACGCCAGCCTTTTTGGCAGCCTCAATAACGTTGCGGTGCTGGGTGGCCCGCTGCCCTACTTCGCTGGAAGAAATCAGCAGCAGCTTGTTTACGCCGACCAGCGCAGTTTCCAGAGTGGCGGACTGATTGTAATCGGCTTCGCGGACTTCCACACCTAGGTCGGTGGCTTTAGCTGGGGTGCGAACCAGCCCGACTATCTGGTCGGCGGGCACTTGGGCTTTCAGCTTTTCAATTACGAGGCGGCCCAGCTGGCCCGTGGCACCGGTGATGGCAATTTTCATGATTTCGTTGGTTAGATGAGTGACCCGACAAAAGTATGTGCTATACTTACATAAAGTAAGTACGTACAAAAAGGTAAGTATGAAAAAAGTTGAATTATCTTCGACAAACGAGGCTGTTACCCTCTCCGACAAGCTGCGGCGCGGTGATTTATTGTCGGCGGCCTGCCCTTCCCGCACCGTCATGAAACACATTACCAGCCGCTGGGGCGTACTGGTCCTCATGGTGTTAGATGGTGAAACCCACCGGTTCAGTGAGCTACGCCGCCTAATTGATGGCGTGAGTGAGCGGATGCTGGCCCAGACGCTGCAATGGCTGGAAGCCGACGGCCTGGTGCGCCGTGTGGCCTACGAAGTGGTGCCGCCCCATGTGGAGTACAGCCTTACGCCCCTGGGCCAACAAGCCGCCCACAAAGTGCGTGACCTAGCCGATTGGGTGGAAAGCAGCATCCCGGAAGTGATGCAGTACTGGAATAAAGCCTCAGCTAGCTAGGATACGTGAGTATCCCCTTACACGGCCGTCATGCAGAGATGTAGCCGAAGCATAAGGCTCTTTTGTGTAACTGACTACTTAGCGCATAGTAAGTAGATGAATCCTGACCGCCAGAGCTGCGGCTATTCTATGCCCTGATTTAGTTTTCGGCTGACCTTAGTGGTAAACAGGGGGCGTGTCATAGTGAAAACTTTACGGCGCACTCCGCGCTTTCTGTACGAACCTCTCTCCTATCATGAAGCTACTCTATAGCTACCTGCGCCACTATTGGGGCCTGCTGGTACTGGCGCTGCTACTGGCTGCCATCAACCAGATTTTTTCCCTGCTCGACCCCTACATCCTGCGCAAAATCATCGACCAGTTCGTGACGCCAGCGGTGCGCGAGGCTCAGCACCCCACGTTCTGGCAGTTCATTACCGGCGGCGCCGGCCTCCTCATTTTGCAAGCGCTAGGCGTGGCCATGGTGTCGCGCATTGCCAAAAATTTCCAGGACTACTACACCAACGTCATCACCCAGCGGCTGGGCGCGCAGCTCTACTCCGATGGGCTGCGGCACTCCCTGGAACTACCGTATCAGGTGTTTGAGGATCAGCGTTCCGGCGAAACGCTGGGCAAGCTCCAGAAGGTGCGCACCGACGTGGAAAAGCTGATTCAGAGCTTCGTAAATATCCTGTTTATTTCCTTGGTGGGTATCATCTTCGTGACCTGGTACGCCATCAGCGTGTACTGGCCCATTGCGGTAGTATACTTCCTCACCATCCCGATTCTGGGTACGCTGAGCTTGTTTTTGAGCAAGCGCATCAAGGTGATTCAGAAGACGATTGTGGCCGAAACCACGGCGCTGGCCGGCTCTACCACCGAAAGTTTGCGCAACATCGAGCTAATTAAGAGCCTCGGGCTGGCCCAACAGGAAACCAAGCGCCTGAACACCACCACCAACAAGATTCTGAAGCTGGAACTGAAAAAGGTGCGCTACCTCCGCTCCCTGTCGTTTGTGCAGGGCACCTTTGTCAACCTGATGCGCAACATTATCCTGATGATGCTGCTGTTTCTGGTGGTGCAGCGCATTATCAGCGTCGGCGAGTTCTTCTCGTTCTTTATCTACTCGTTCGCCATTTTCGGGCCGTTGCAGGAAATGGGTACCATCATCAACGTGTACCGCGAAACCGAGGCTTCGTTGGCCAACTACCAGCAGATTCTCGACACGCCCAAGGAAGTGAAGCCTGCGCATCCGCAGGTGATCCGGCAGATTGAAACCCTGGCCTTTGCCGACGTGCATTTCAAACACCTATCGGCCAGTAGCGCTGCTTTGGATGGCATCACCTTCGATACCAAGCTGGGCGAAACCATTGCCTTCGTGGGGCCGTCGGGCTCGGGCAAAACTACGCTGGTGAAGCTACTGGTGGGCCTCTATCCGCCTGCCACTGGCCAGATTCTCTACAACAGCATTTCGGGTACTGACATCGACTTGGACACCCTGCGTGAGCAAATCGGCTTTGTCACTCAGGACACTCAGCTGTTTGCGGGCACCATTCGCGAGAACCTGCGTTTTGTGGCTCCCAACGCTACCGACGAGCAGTGCCTGCAAGCCCTGCGCCAAGCAGCCGCCGACTCCCTACTAGCCCGCGCCCCCCAGGGCTTGGATACGGTGATTGGCGAAGGCGGCGTGAAGGTGTCGGGCGGTGAAAAACAGCGTTTGAGCATTGCCCGAGCCTTGTTGCGCCATCCCACGTTGCTAGTGTTCGATGAAGCTACATCGGCGCTGGACTCTCTTACCGAGGAAGAAATCAGCCAGACGGTGCGGGAGCTTTCCGGCTCGCGCCAGCACATCACCATCCTCATTGCGCACCGCCTAAGCACCGTGCTGCATGCCGATAAAATATTCGTACTGGAGCGCGGCCACATTGCCGAGCAGGGTCGCCACGACGAGCTATTGGCGCAAAAAGGGCTTTACTACGCCATGTGGCGCCAGCAAATCGGCGAACGGCAACCAGTCTTGGCTGTTAGCTAATGGCTGATAGCTGTTAGCTTTTCCAGAACGTCGGCTAAGAGCTAATAGCCATCAGCTAACAGCTAAAACAAGGGCACTAAAAACTGGCTAGCTGCGTTAATATGGCATGATTCCTGAATTCCCAGGTATCACACCTCACAGCCACCTACATGACGTTTCAGCCTCGGTTTTTCCGCCATTTCGCCGGCTCTTTGCTGGCCGCGTGGCTGCTTCTGGCCGGTTCGGTCAGTGCTCAATCTTCTTCTGCTACACAGCGCGACGTACTGCGCGAAATCACCGATGTAGTCGGCCTCAAGCCTCGTTTCGAGCTGCAAGCCACTACCTCGGTGCAAAATGCTGCTGCTGTGGTGTACAGCGGCAAACGCTTCTTGCTTTATAACCCCAGCTTCGTGGCCGAGGTGAACCGCGCCGGCCGTACCGACTGGGCGGGCATCAGCATTCTGGCCCACGAAATGGGACACCACCTCAACGGCCACACCCTGAAAGCCGGCGGCTCCAACCCCACCGATGAGCTGGAAGCCGACGAGTTTTCGGGTTTTGTGCTGCGCAAAATGGGCGCTAGTTTGGCGCAGGCGCAAGCTGGTA
This sequence comes from Hymenobacter norwichensis DSM 15439, assembly GCF_000420705.1. GTDB lineage: Bacteria > Bacteroidota > Bacteroidia > Cytophagales > Hymenobacteraceae > Hymenobacter > Hymenobacter norwichensis. The sequence goes on along the minus strand of NZ_ATVL01000009.1, from coordinate 325,550 downwards.
TGGCCGTCGTTTCCGATGAGCAGGCTTCGCCTACGCACCCCGGCCGCAGCACCCGCTTAAAGGCTATCAGCGAAGGGTGGCAGCGGGCCAGCCAGCAGATTGTAGCCAGCAACCGCGCTACGGCTCCTTCGGCCGCGCCAGCTATTGTAGCAGCCCGCCCCGCCGTAGCGGCCCCCAGCCGTGCCACTACCGGAGCCGGGGCCCCGGTGATTATGGCCAGCAATGGGCAAATGAGTTTGGTGGGCAAAATCACCTTCCGTAGCAAGCCGAATCAGCCGTTTTACCTCACCAACCGCCTCAGTGTCATTCGCCTGGACCATAACGAGCACACGGCCGAAGTGGTGGGCCGTATCACCCGCTCCAACAACGAGGATTTCCCCTATTTCCTGGTTGACGACCAGAACAACCGCTTAGTTATCGATGCCGATGGCGACATATTCGACAGCTACGGCCGCCAAGTAGCCAAGCTCTCCGACCCATCGTAATCTGTCTTCACATACCAAAAAGCCGCTTCCTGTATAGGAAGTGGCTTTTTTATTGAGCTTGTTGCAAGCCAGCAAGTGGTGAGCTGCGGGGTATCTTTGCTCTGAACTACCTCTTTTTGGCATGGCTACTTTTCCTTTTCTACTGGTTGACGCTTTCACTGAAACTGCGTTGGGCGGCAACCCGTGCGCGGTAGTGCTTGATGCCGACACGCTAACTGACACGCAGATGCAGCAACTGGCACGCGAGTTCAACCAGTCGGAAACAGCCTTTGTGAGCAGTTCCGCCGAGGTGGAGTTTGGGGTGCGCTACTTCACGCCGGCCGAGGAAATTCCGCTGGCCGGGCACCCTACCATTGCCACCGTCACGGCTCTGATTCATACGGGGCGTTTGCCGCTTACCGAACCCCGGACCACCCTGCACCTGGCCTTGCGCGATGGTCCCATTCGGATTGACGTGGATGCGCCAAGCGCGCCGGACGGGCTGCCGCAGGTGCTCATGACCCAGCGTCAACCCGTGTTTGGGCAGATACACGACCCTGCTGTGGTAGCGCCCTTGTTTAACCTCACCCCCGACGACGTAATGCCCGGTGCCCCTATCCAAACTGTGAGCACCGGCACTCCGCAGCTGATGCTGCTTTTGCGCGACCAGGAAGCTCTACGCCGGGCTACCCCACCCGAGCCAACCGCCTATGCCCGCTACCGCGCCACTTCCGATTTTTTTAGCCCGCACCTTTTCTGTTTGGGAGGCGCTACACCTATTGGCCACACCTTCGCCCGGCATTTTGGCACGCCTCCTGATATTACAGAAGACCCCGTTACGGGTTCGGCTACCGGCGGTATGGCGGCGTACCTGTGGCGCTACGCCTACCTCGCTCAGCCCGATTTCATAGCCGAGCAGGGTCACTGGCTGGGCCGGCCGGGCGCCGTGGCAGTGCACGTAGCTGGCCCACGTGAGGCCATTGAGTTTGTGCGCATTGGTGGCACGGGCGTGGTAGTGGTGGAAGGCCGACTGACGGTGTAAAATACCGCTCATTGCCGTAGCACCCTGCATTTCACTGCAACTCTACGGGCCCTATAGCTGTTGAAGAGCTGAACTGTATTGTACCTACTGCCTCCTGCCCGTGCCCGAGCTACCCGAAGTTGAAACCTACCGTCGCTTCCTCAACGATGTTATTCTGCACCAGACGATTACGGCCTTTGAAGTAAAAGACGCCAAAGTTCTTGTCACCGACGAAGACACGCTGCATAAGGCGCTGGTGGGCCAGCGCGTAACCAGCACCCGCCGCCTCGGCAAAAACTGCTTTCTGGAACTCGACAATGGCCAGGTGCTGGCCCTCCACTTCGGCATGACCGGCGACGTAGGCGCCTACCGCGACGAGCCCGACGCGCCCCGTTTCACCCGCGTGGCCTTCCACCTCGAAGACGGCCTACGCGTAGCCTTCATCGACCCACGCAAGTTTGGGCGCATCCGGCTGGTGGAAAGCGTAGCGCAGTACCAGAAAGCCAAGAAGCTCGGCCCCGACGCGCTAGACGTCACGGCCGAACATCTGCAAGCTGTGCTGGGCACCAAGAAATCCATGATTAAGCCGCTGCTTCTCGACCAAGGCGTTACGGCGGGCCTTGGCAACTGGATTGTGGATGAGGTGCTGTTTCAGGCCAAAATCCATCCGGAGCGCCGGGCACACACGCTGCTACCCAAGGACTTCAAGGCGCTACACGCGGCTATTCAATTGGTGCTCACTACTGCTATTCAGCAGGAAGCTACCTACCGCAACTTCCCCGTCTCGTTCCTGATTCACGCCCGCGAGTGGGACGACTCCGCCACACCCGGCACCGACGCCCACACCTTCTGCCCCCGCCACCCCAAAACCCTGATTGAGAAAGGTTACGTAGGCGGCCGGGCCACCTACCACTGCCCCAAGTGCCAGCCTGCTCCGGCTGAGGCCGATTAGCGCATGCTACCTAGGCTGCCCCCCAGCATAAACATACCACTACACGCTCCGAAACCGATAATCAGTACCAATAAGGCGCTTAAAAAGTAAGGAGCGGCGCTCTGGTTAGTAGACGAGCCCTTAAACAAGTAGACCACTCCGACAATCAGATTTATGGCTGCCTGCAAACAGTAGCCGAAGGCAAACAGAAAAATGCTGCCACTATCGGTAACGGGTGCCAGCAGCCCTAGTACTACCGCCGCCAGTAGCAGGCCCAAGAGGTTGTTGCGGATGATGTGTTGAGCGGGCTTTTCCATTGGCAGCAGGTTATCAATCTCAATCAGTACTTGTTAACGTTGGCCGCACATACTCCAGCCTATCAGCAAGATAACCAAGACCACTAGAACGAAGAGCAAACAGCCGTTCAGCTTAGGCGGCTCACTTGGCGGCGGTAGTGGTTTCTGCATGAGAAGGAATAGGGCGCACGAAACTTCATTATTATCCTGCCAAGCTGCACAACCCAAACCCGATTAGTGACACAACAAGCAGGCTGACCGTAAATGCAAAACGAGTTTTATCTCTGGAAGCCATTAGGGCACCCAAAGAATTCAGAAACAGTAGTACTCCTATTCCCTTAGCCATCGGTATGGCAAATAGCATTGCTTCGTCGAAGCTTCTGGCCACCGGGGACTGAGAGCGGCAATAGATTGTCCAGCCTACTAGAAGTATCAGATCAATCCCTGTAATTATTCCCAACGGGCTCTTCATACGATACCCGTCCGCTCAGCGCGCAGTTCTTCTAGCCGCGCTAATTTCTCGGCGTCGCGGTAGAAGATGTTCATAGTTTCGAAGGGGATGATTTTCAGGTCTTTGCTCACAATGTGCACGCAGGACTTCTTCACGGCCCGCACGTCGAAATTGTGGGCATCCATGAATTGCAAGATGATGATGCGGAACAGGTTGTCGTAGCCCAAGTTGGGGGCCGACACCTGGGGCAGGCAGCACAGTAGCTGGTTGATTTCCGGCACTACAGTATCCACTGTGTTGGCGGTACTGAATAGCTTGAGCATGTGCTGGCGCAGGCGCGGGTCCCGCTCATACACAATGGTATTGCCGCCGCTTTGCAGCAGCTCGGCGGGGTCTACGTAGCGGGTGAGCGGGAATACTTCGCCGTCGAGCTTGAGGGCGTAGGCCATAGCCAGCGCATCGGGGTTGCAGGGCACGGGCAGCAGGTCGGCGGCCGTGAACACCGGGCTTTGGTCGATGATGCCCTGGCGCACTTCGGTGAGCGAGAAGGAGTCGGTTTCGGGGTTGAAGTTGTCGAGGCGGCCGGCGGCCTGGGTGGGCTGAAACGTTACGCCGCGTACGCACCGCTGCTGGAGGGCGTAATCGATGATGTCGCCCATTTCATCGTCGTTGAGGCCCTTTTGCAGGGTCACGACCAGCGTGGTGCTGAGGTTGTACTTGTTGAGGTTGGTTATGGCCTGCTGGCGCACCTCGCGCAGGTCGCGGCCGCGCATGGTCAGCAGCACGTTTTCGCGGAACGAGTCGAATTGCAAGTACACCTCGAACGCACCCGAGTAGGTGGCCAGCCGCGCCACGAAGGCTTCGTCTTTGGCCAGGCGCACGCCGTTGGTGTTCACCATCAGGTGCTTGATGGGTTTGCGCTTGCACATATCCAGAATCTCCCAGAACTGTGGGTGCAGCGTGGGCTCGCCGCCGGAAATCTGCACCACGTCGGGCTCACCTTCGTTGGCTACCACCAAGTCCACCATGGCTTCCACTTCTTCCAGGGTGCGGTGCCGGCCGTGGGTGGGGCTGCTTTCGGCGTAGCAGGTGGGGCAGGTCAGGTTGCAGCGGTCGGTTATTTCCACCACCGTGAGGCAACTGTGCTGCTCGTGGTCGGTGCAGAGGCCGCAGTCGTAGGGGCAGCCGTAGTGGGTAGCCATGTTGAAGCGGCGCGGTGTTTCGCTGGGCTTCACGTAGTTGCGGATGCTCTTGTAATACTCGATGTCGGTAGCAATGCGCACCTTTTGGCGGCCGTGCTCGGGGCAGCGCTTGAGCATGTACACGTTGCCGTCTTCGAAAACGATTTTGGCCTCAATGCGGCGCAAGCATTCCGGGCAGAGGCTCAGCGTGAAATCGTAGTAGGTATAGGGCCGTTCGGGCATGGGATCAGAAGAAAATAGAGACTATTTATTTACTAGTTTTTCAATGGCCTTGATAATAGCATCACGATTTTTAGCAGCCTTTATGAAGCCAGGAAGTCGTTCAACCATCGTCGTATATCTTGTTGTTTGTCTTTCTCTCAATTTTGCTTCAACATACTCTTTAATATCCTGAAGGTGTCGCCTATTGTATGCCCAAAGTAGATTTCCTTTTACTTCCATCTGTAGCCACAAGGGCAAATTGAAGATAGGGTCATTCACATTGCTCACACTTTTATACTGAATTTGGTATTGCTCATTACGAGGTTGAAATTCCTGTAATGCACTACAATTTGGACAACCAATATTGATTCTATCTTTTTTCTCTTTCAGCTCAGGAATAGTGAAATTTATTGCTACTCCACAATCATTACAGTATTTCTTAATTAAAACCCGGTAGCGAATTAAGTTTTTAACATGCTCCACGTGTGAGCAGTTAGCACAACTTAGTTTTCCATTACTATGCGTGTAGGTATTGTCACGCGTCACAAAAGCTGCATGTTGACACTTAGGACATGCAACAATAAACTCTGTCATGTAAGACTGGCGTACCGTAGCCAAGCCATTATATCTCAAATGATCCTTGTTTTCCATAAACTCAGAACTCAATTAATCATTTGCGTTTTGGTGCTGCTCCACATCCAAACATAATACCCCAGCCCCAACACGCAAGCCCACTGAATAGCCGTGAGGCCCAGCCCCGGCAGCGGCGGCGTGGGCTTGATGAATTCCACCAGCAACCGGAACAGCAGGTACGCCGCCAGAAACAGCTGAAACCGGCGGCCATTGGGGAGTGGGCGGCGCCGTTCGAGGAGCCACAGCAGCAGTGCCAGCGCCGCCAGAAACAGAATTTCGTAAAGATTGGTGGGGTGGCGTCGGATACCGTCGCCGAAGTTGATGGCCCAGGGTAGCGTGGTAGCGGTGCCGAAGGTACCGTCTTCGAGGCCACTGAGGTGGCAGCCGAGCCGCCCGATACTGAGGCCCAGCAGCAACGGAAAAACCATCAGGTCGCCACTGCTGGCCGTTACGCCCAGGCGCTTCTTGGTTAGCTCCACCCCTACCAGGCCACCCAGAAAGCCTCCGACGATGGTTTTGTTGGTGAAATAGTACGGCCAGCCGCCGGGCGGATTCGCCAGCAGCTCGGGGTGTTCTAGCAAGCCCAGCAGTCGGGAGCCCAGCAAGGCCCCGGCAGCGGCTCCCACGAAAATCCAGAGACGGTGCTCATCGGAAATCGGGTCGGGGGTGCGGGCGCGTAGGCGCTGGTAGTACCGGTAGCCCAGGGTATAGGCCAGCACCTCGCACAGAAGATGCACCGGCAGAAAAAGCGGCCCTAGCGTAAGATGGACGGGATAGGACACGGTTGGATTTTCGTTATTGGTTCTTCGTTTTTCGGTGCCCAGGGTAGGTGGACGGTAAATGTAAAAAAGAACGTCATGCAGAGCGGAGCGAAGCATCTCGCGTGCTGATGTGAGGTTAGTAATCCGACATCAGCACGCGAGATGCTTCGCTACGCTCTGCATGACGTTCTTTTTGCTATTCGCTACAAAAAGTCTACCGTCCGCACCCCAAGCAGCAAAAGCCAAACGCCCCCACGAGCTGCCAAGAAAAGCAGAACGCGGAGGCGTTGCAAACGAACAACAGAAAACCAACAACGAAAAACGAGCTTACACTTGGTTGTTCTTCTTTTCGGCTTTGCGGGTGAGCGTGGTAATCCAGGATTGGGTAACGGCCGATTCGCTTTCGTGGCCGTAGCGGCGGGCGTCGCCTTCCTTGCCGGTGGGGGCTGGCAGCGTGCGATTCACCCAGCTCAGCAGGTCGGCGGTGGTGCCGGGTGCCAAGCCATGAAAGGCCGACAAGAGCTTGGCCGGCAGCCCTATAATGATTTCGGCGTCGCCGCGGCGGCTGGCGTTCCAAATCTGGCGGGCCGCCGACTCAGCGCTGACCGTGAAGGCCGGCAATGAGTCGGCAATGGTGAACCAAGCGTATTCCTTGAGGTGCTGCCCTTTGATGATGGCATTGCGCGGGCTACCGGTACGCAGCAAGCCAGGGCACACCGTAGTCACCTGAATACCATACTGCAACAGCTCGGAGCGAAAGCCTTCGGAAAGGCCTACCAACGCAAACTTACTGGCCGAATACGGAGCTAAGTGAGGCACGGCTACCTTACCGCCCACCGAGGCAATGTTGATGATACGGCCTTCCCGGCGGCGGCGCATATCGGGCAGCACAGCTTGCATGGCGTGTAGCGGCGCCCAGAAGTGCGTATCCATTGATTCTTCGTACTCACGCAGTTCCATGTGGTCGAGGGGGCCGCCGGTGATAATGCCGGCGTTGTTGACCAGCACATCAATTGGGCCTAGTTTTTCCTGCACCTCGGCCACCAGTGTACGCACGTCGGCGGGCTCCATCAAGTTGCGAGACAGAGCCAGCACTTCGGCGGCGCCGCTAGCTAGCTCCTGCCGGGCGCGCTCCAGTTCGTCGGTGTCGCGGGCGCAGATTGCCACTTTGGCACCCTCGGCCACGGCCTGGCGGGCTAAAATCAGGCCCAGGCCACGTGAGCCGCCCGTAATGAGCACCACGCGACCTTCCAGGTTGTAGGAGCCGCGGCGGTTGCTCCAGAGCGTAGCGGCAGCTAGCAGGGCGCCGGCGCCGGCCACAGCCAGCCAATTATTTCGGTTTTTCATTGCAGTAGAAGTTGCTGATGTTCAGTTGCCAGACTGCCTACGCGCTTTCGGGCAACACAGGCAGAGACAGTTGCTGATTAGATACTTGTTGCGGCCGGAAGAGGTTGGGGTTGGGTGGCAACCAAGTTTCCGTTTATGGCCCGCAATACATCGACAGCAGGAAACCAGAAGTGGTCTGTTGGTCGTTATGCGCGCAGCTTTCACGAATTGGCATCATATTTACAAGCCGGTTTCTCTGCTCGCTTTCTTGCCTTGGCAAAGGCGCAGTATTTTCGGCTACTTCACTTTCTGCATATGAAAACCCCTCTCTTGGCGGCGCTGCTTTTGCTGGCTGCCCCTACCCTTCTGCTGGCCCAAACCACCACCGCCAAGGTGAAAACGAAAACGCCGGTCGGCCCTACTACCAAAACCAAGACCACCCTGCCGGCTACCACCGCGCCGGCCCCGCCGAAAGTCACCCCACCCGAGGCGCAAGTGGAAGCCCGCGCCAACGCCCTCACCAGCAACATGCAGAAAGCCTTGGCTCTGAGTTCGGAGCAGGTAGAGAAAGTGCGCCAAATCAACCTGGTGAGTGTGCGCGGCGTGGAATCGGCCCGCCTCACCTACCGCCAGGACGTACGCAAGATGGCCGCCATCATCGACGACATCGGGCAGGCCCGCCTGGCCACCTTGAAAAATGTGCTAACGCCCACCCAGTTCGATAGATACCAGCGCAAGCGCGAAGAGAAAATGGGCGTCCCCAGCTCCCAAGGCAGCCAGGGCAACCCTGTTCCAGGCTTACCGGGGGGTGAGTAACGGAGTGAGTTAGCGCTTCACACTCATAGTAGCTACAAAACGCCTGTCATTCTGAGCTTGCGAAGGACCTTATCACGTAACAACAGATTGCTCTGGCGTGGTAAGGTCCTTCGCAAGCTCAGGATGACAGGCGTTGTTTGTTTATAGCCTAGAACTCACTATTTCACCGTTTCACCGAAACGTCTCCCAGGCCAGCTTGATGATGATGCCGCTGACAACCACCAGGAACAGGATGCGGACGAAGCCGGTGCCTTTTTTGAGGGCGTAGTTGGCGCCCAGCGTGGAGCCGAGGATGTTGCTGGCGGCCATCGGCAGGGCCACTATCCAGAGCACTTGGCCAGTGTAAGCGAAATAAGCCAGTCCGGCCAGGTTGGTGGCTACGTTTACGAGCTTGGCTGAGGCCGAGGCCGTTAGGAAGTCGTAGCCGAACAGCCCCACGAACATGAACAGCAAGAAGCTGCCCGTGCCGGGACCGAAAAACCCGTCGTAGAAGCCGATAATGGCGCCCATGATGATGGCCACCCACACTTCGCGGCGGGGGGTGAGGCGCGGGGCATGAATGCTACCTAAGTCTTTGCGCCAGAATGTGTAAAGGGCAATAACCACCAGCAGCCCCAGCACCATGGGGCGCAGCAGCTCAGGCGGAAACAAGCTGATAACCCGCGCCCCCAGAAACGCAAAGCCCCCTGCTACTACGGCCGCCGTGCCTACGGAGCGCCACTGCATGGGTACCTGCCCCGCATAGCGCCGCAGCGCCGCCGCCGTACCCATCAACGACGAGGCTTTGCCGGTACCAAAAATGGTGGGCACCGGCACGCCCTTAAGTAGCAGCAGCATGGTTGGCAGCTGAATCAGGCCGCCGCCGCCCACCATCGAATCAATAAAGCCCGCCGCAAAGGCCACCACACACAAGGCGGCAATAGTAGTAACTGTAATCACAGCGGCGAAAGTAATCGGTTGTCAGTTGTCAGTTGCGAGTTATCAGTTGCCAGTTGTCAAAGCCGTGTTAATACTTTGGTTACCGCCAACTCGTAACCGGCAACCGACAACTCACAACTGACAACTCCCACCTGCGTACAGTCAGGCTCATTCCCTGCTCATGACTGAAAACCTTACCCAGCGGCAAAAGATGCTCACGTTTGCCGGTATCCTGCTGGCTATGTTTCTGGGTTCCCTCGACCAAACCATTGTAAGCACAGCCCTACCGCGCATTGTAGCCGATTTGCACGGCCTCGACCGATTTACCTGGGTGGCTACGGCCTACCTGGTGGCTAGCACGGCACTAGTACCCATTTATGGCAAGCTGGCTGATATGTACTCGCGCCGCCGGATTGAGGTGGTAGCCGTCAGCGTGTTTCTGGTGGGCTCGATGCTGTGCGGGCTGGCCGGCGAGTTTGGCCCTCTGCCCTTGCTCGGCGACGGTATGACCCAGCTGATTGTGTTTCGGGCGGTGCAGGGCTTTGGCGGCGCGGGCCTGTTTGCCATGGCCTTTATCATCATTGCCGACTTGTTTCCGCCCGCCGAGCGGGGCAAATACCAGGGTTTTGTAGGAGCAGTATTTGGCACGTCGTCGGTGCTGGGGCCGTTCCTGGGGGGCTTCCTCACCGACCAGGGCACCAACCTGATTCCGGGGGTGGCGGGCTGGCGGCTGGTGTTTTATGTGAACCTACCATTAGGACTGCTGGCGCTTTGGTTTATTGTCACCCAGATGCCTGCCCTCCGGCCCCGCACCACGCCCAAGCCACTCGATGTACTATCCATTGTGCTGCTGCTACTAGGTTTGATTCCGCTGGTGGTGGGCTTGCAGCTCAACAAAGCCGAGTACGGCTGGACCTCGCCGGTTACGCTGGGCCTACTGGCCGTAGCGGTGGTAGCACTGGTACTGTTCGTGCGTCGCAGCCTGCGTTCCGACAACCCAATTCTGGATTTCAGCTTGTTTGGCAACCCGGTTTTCCGGTCGGCCAATGCGGCGCTGTTTCTGCTGGGCGGGGCGTTTCTAGGCATTATCATCTTCGAGCCGCTGTTCATGGTGAACGTACTAGGCACCACGGCTACTAAAGCCGGCATCAGCCTGATTCCGCTGTCGATGGGGGTGGTAACGGGCTCGTTGCTGGCGGGCCAGATGGTGTCGCGCTTCGGGCACTACAAGCGCTGGATGCTAGGCGGGCTGGTGGTGTTACTAGGTGGGCTGTCGTTGTTGGCCACCATGCCTGTAACCGTTAGTTACGGGCAGGTGCTGTCGTATTTACTGCTGTGCGGTCTGGGTTTGGGGCCTACTATGCCGCTCTATACACTAGCCATCCAGAACGCCATCGAGCCGCACCTGATGGGCCAGGCTACCTCGGCCAGCCAGTTTTTCCGGCAGATTGGCGGTGCTATTACGGCTTCCGTTCTGGGCACCGTTCTTACCCTCACGCTGGCGGGCAGCTTACCAGCGGCGGCAGTATCTGGCGATGCCGCGCCGCCCGTTGTGGCAGAGGGTCCGGCCATACCGGCGGCATCCAGCCAAGTCACTCCCGAACTTAAAGCCGCCTTTTCGAAGGCCATTTCGCGTATCTACTTCCTCAACATCTTCCTAGTAGCCGGCGGCCTCCTCATCACGCTGTTCGTGCCGGAGTTGCCCTTGCGCAAAAGCAACGAGGGCACGCCCCCAGTGGAGTAGCCTGTTACTATTCTCTCTGTTAGTAACGGCAACTGAGCGAATACTTACGTCGGCGGACTGGAATGGGCTAGCTGCCAGCATTGGTTTGTTGGCTGCCAATAATCCGCACTAGCTCAACAGTACTTATACTAGATATCAGCCACCTAAAAACAGTCGTAATTCATTGTTGTACTTTGCTTATTTTATGTACTATTTATCATTATATTAAACTTATGATAAATTACAAGGCTTTTTATTAAAATATAGTCAATTTATTGCAAATAACCTATATACATAATTAGGGGATAAATTTAGCTCTTTGATTGTTTATAATGGTGAAGCAGTAGGTTTAGAGAGTGGCTGCCTGACAGCAGCTAATCCACTCTTTTCATCCTACTACCTTCTATGAAAACATCTTTTACGCCCACTATTTGTCGTCCTTTACTTGTGGCTGCCCTGCTGGCTCTGCCCGGCCTGGCAGCGGCCCAAACTACCCCGCTCAGCACGGCGTTGCAGCAGTTGAGCAGCCGTTCCTCGAAGCTCGGCCTCACGGAAGCCGACGTGCTGAATCCGGCCGTTACCAACTCCTATACCGATGCCGATGCCGGCGTGACGCACGTGTATCTGCGGCAGCGCTACCAGGGCCTGGAAGTGTACGGCACCGAATCCGACCTGCATCTGGACCGCAACCAGAAGGTGGTCAGCTTACACAGCGCCTTCATTGCTAACGTGGCCAATGCTGGTCGGGCTGCCGCTACCACGCCTACCTTGACGCCTGTGCAGGCCGTAGCTGCCGCCGCCCGCGTCCTGAATCTGCCTGCTCCTGGCAGCCTCAACGTAGTGAAGGACGGCACACCTGCGGAGGGCCTCACTTTCTCGGAAGGGGGCATTTCACTGGACCCAATTCCAGTTAAGCTCATGTACCAAGCCCGCCCCAGCGGCGAGTTGGTGCTGGTCTGGGACGTAACCATTGCGCCCAAAGCCGGCGACCATTACTGGAACGTGCGCGTTGATGCCCGCACCGGCCAGCTAGTGGACAAAGATGACCTCACTGTTCCTGAGCCTGTCGATTTTCAGGAACTAACGCACCGTGCCTTATCGTCGCCGGCTTGGCCTCAGTCGCAGGCTACCCCTGCCGGCACCACGTCCGTACCCAACAGCTACAACGTGTACCCTATTACCGTTGAGAGCCCTATTTATGGGAACCGGCAACTGGTAGTGAATCCCGCTGATGCTATTTACTCGCCCTTTGGCTGGCACGATACCAACGGCGTGGCCGGAGCGGAATTTACTATCACCCGCGGCAACAATGTGCATGCCTACGAGGACCGCGCCAGCCGCAACGGCAACCCCATCGGCTACAGCCCCGACGGTGGCCCCGACCTGAGCTTCGACTTTCCGTTCGACCAAACGGCGGCGCCCCAGGTTTATCAGGACGCGGCCATTACCAACCTGTTCTACTGGAACAACCTCATGCACGACGTAATGGCCTATAAAGGCTTCAACGAAGTGAGCGGCAACTTCCAGGTAAAGAACTACTCCAACACCGGCCTCGGCAACGACGATGTGCGCGCCGAAGCCCAGGATGGCGGCGGCGTTAACAATGCCAACTTCTCGACGCCCGCAGACGGTGCACGGCCCCGCATGCAAATGTATCTGTGGCCCGGCGGGGTAGGCAGCATCACGGCGCCGGCTACCATTGCCGGCCCCTTGCAGATGCGCGGCACCGCGTACGGCCGCACGCTTACTGCGGCGGGCCCTATCAGGGGCAATGTAGTGCTAGCCAACGATGGCTCTGCCAACCCGCCGCGGGCGTGTAATCCGTTGCTGAATGCGGCGGCCATCAATGGCAATATTGCCTTGGTCTATCGGGGGGGCACTTGCTCTACACCCACTAAAATCCGGAATGCGCAAAACGCCGGCGCCCGGTTGGTACTGATTTCAGACAGCATTCCCAATACTGCTATTGCCAACTATGGCGGTGCCACTGATACCGTAGGGATTCGCATCCCATCGGTGGCTATTTCCAAAGCCGATGGCGATAAAATCAGGGGAGCTCTGACCTCGGGCGTTACGGTTACAGTGAGCGTAAACGGCATTATCCGCGACGGTGATTTCGACAACGGAGTAATTGCGCACGAATACGGGCACGGCATCAGTAACCGCCTCACCGGCGGGCCCGCCGTGGCCAACTGCCTCAACAACGCCGAACAAATGGGCGAAGGCTGGAGCGACTTTTTCGGCTTGTGGATGACCACCAAGCCCGGCGACCAGGGGTTCACGCCCCGGGGCATCGGCAACTACGTAACCGGTGCCGCCATTGATGGCTATGGCATCCGTCCGCAACGCTACTCGACCGATTTTGCCATCAACAACCAAACCTACGCTATGATTGGCGTAGCGCCTTACACGGCCGTGCACGCCGTGGGCTCGGTGTGGGCCGCTACGCTCTGGGATTTGAACTGGAAACTAGTGGACCGCTACGGCTACAACCGCAACCTGAAAGCCGCCACCGGCGGCAACAATATCGCGCTGAAACTGGTGCTGGATGGCCTGAAGCTTCAGACCTGCCGGCCTGGCTTCCTTGATGGTCGCGACGCCATTCTGCGTGCAGACTCCATCTACAACAACAAAGCCAACACCTACATGATCTGGCAGGTGTTTGCTCGCCGCGGCATGGGCATTGATGCCGAGCAGGGTTCCAGCAACAGCCTCACCGACCAAGTAGCCGGCTACCTGATTCCGACCCGCGTACTGGCCAACCAGCCCCAACAGGAGCGCGACCAGCTGCTGGACCTCTACCCCAACCCCGCCAGCAACGACCTGACCGTACGTCTGCCGGTCAGCAGCAAGTCGCCGGTGCAGGTAACGGTGCTGACGGTGCTGGGCAAAACCGTGCAAACCCAAGCCGTGCGCTCCACCGAGTTGCAGCAGGGCTTGCACCTGAACACGGCCAGCCTGCCTGCCGGCCTGTACATCGTGCAGCTGCGCTCCGATGCCGGCTCCTTCACCAAGAAGGTTCTAATTCAGCACTAGGCTAGCTATGTTGACTAGTTGAACGGCGTTATTCAACGCTAATTGAAACCCCGGTGGGCTGATGTCTACCGGGGTTTTATTTTGTCAGGCAGGGCTTCATTTCGAACCGGGGAATGAATGACAGGGCGTAACGAGTAGCCTAAGAGCCGCTGTAGCGAGGCCAGCAAACCACTTTTCAGCTTATGCTGTTGTAGCAGTTACCGTGCACCATTCGGTTACGGTATTCACTGGCTTAACCTCTGGCATCATGTCCACTACTAATAGATTGCACCTGAGCGTCCTCGACCAGTCGCCGATACGGCAGGGCGGCTCGGCCCGGCAGGCCCTACATGAAACCATAGAACTTGCCCGTTTGGCCGACCGGCTGGGCTATACCCGCTACTGGGTTTCAGAACACCACAACACCGGCACCCTGGCCGGCTCCGCACCGGAAGTGCTGCTGGCCCGGCTGGGCGCCGAAACCACCCGCATTCGGCTGGGCTCGGGCGGCGTGATGCTGCCGCACTACTCGGCCCTGAAAGTGGCGGAGAACTTCCGCCTGCTCGAAGCCCTCTACCCCGGCCGCATCGACCTGGGCATTGGCCGCGCCCCCGGCACCGACCGGATTACGGCCCACGCCCTCAATCCGCACAACGCCTTTCGCGACGAAGACTTTGCCGAGCAACTCATGGATTTGCGCGCCTTCCTGCGCGACGACGTGGTACCCGATACCATTCATGCCAAGGTGAAGGCGGCCCCGTTTGTAGATACCGTGCCGGAGCTGTGGCTATTAAGTTCGAGCGGGCAGAGCGGCTTGTTTGCAGCGCATGTGGGGGCGGCGTTTTCGTTTGCTCATTTCATCAACCCCAACAATGGCCCGGCCATGGTGAAACTCTACAAAGAGCGGTTCAAACCCTCGCCGGAGCTAGCCGCGCCGCAAGCCAACGTGGCCATTTTCGTGCTTTGCGCCGATACCCAGGCCAAGGCTACGGAATTAGCCGATGCACTAGCCTTGCAGATGCTGAAGCTGGAAACCGGCGACCGAACTCCAATGGGCCCCACCGACGCTGTACTTCGCTACCAGCAGCACTTAGAGCCCGACCTACTTGCCCGCCTCGACTACCACCGCACCCGCATGGTTTCCGGTACTCCCGAGCAGGTGCGCGAGCAGCTGGAAAAACTGGCTGCTGACTATGGCGTGGACGAAGTAACGGCCGTCACCATCACCTATGACTTTCAGGACCGGCTACGGTCTTACGAACTGCTGGCCGAGGTATTTGAGCTGAATCCGGTGGCGCAAATGCTAGCACAGGCTGTATAGAGCAGCGCTACATTGAAAAGAGCACAAGAGGTCTGGAGCGTATGCTTCAGACCTCTTGTGCTTTAGAGCATAATCCTTATTCAGATTAAATTTAATTAACCTGCTGTTTTGAATTCTTCTAAATAGAAGCGTGCTTTGCATTGTTTTTAATCAGTCTAAACAAGCCAAGTGCTTCGGTTTATGCCCCGACCTTCTCTACTCCTACTTCTTTCGCTACCTATAAGCAGCTTTCTACAAGCTGCACCAGTACCCGTACTAGCTGGTTCATCCTTTGTGCTTGCTGCAACTGGCGCCGATGATGTAGCGAAGCGCGGCTGGCTGACCGGCCAGGTAAAGGATGCCGCTGGCAAGCCAGTGGAAGGAGTTTCAGTAGCTTTGAAGGGCACCTCCTATGGCGCCACCACCACCGCCGACGGTAGCTTCCGGCTCACGGCCCAGTCGGGTTCTTATGAGCTAGTAGTGAGCAGCATCGGCTACGTGACGCAGGAAATACCTGTAACCGTAACCGGCGGCGAAATCACCACGGTGCCCACCTTCGCGCTGGCCGTTAGCAACCAGAACCTGGCGGAGGTAACCGTAACGAGCGCTAAGTCGCTGAACCAGCGGGCAGTGAGCGTGGGCAAGATGCCCGTTGCTACGCTTGATTTGCCGCAAAGCGCCGTAACCGTGGAGCGGGAGGTACTGGAGCAGCAGCAGGTGTTGCGCCTTTCCGATGCCCTGGTGAACGTGAGCGGCTTGTACGTAACCAGCACCACCGGCGGCACGCAGGAAGAACTGGGCAGCCGCGGCTTTGCATACGGCTCGAACAACACCTTCAAAAATGGCGTCCGGTTCAACAACGGCGTGATGCCCGAAGCTAGCTCCCTGGAGCGCATGGAAGTACTGAAAGGCAGCGCGGCCATTCTGTATGGCAACGTAGCGGCCGGCGGCGTGCTGAATCTGGTTACCAAGAAGCCCCAGTTCGAGCAGGGCGGCTCGGTGGGGTTGCGGGTAGGCAGCTTCGGTTTATGGAAGCCAACCGTGGACGTGTACGGCGCAGTTGGCAACAGCGAGAAAGTAGCTTTCCGGCTAAACGGCACCTACGAAAACGCCAAAAGCTTCCGCGACGAGGTGAAATCCAACCGCGTGTATGTGAACCCGTCGTTGCTGTTCGAGCTAACCCCGAAAACCACCCTGATTCTGGAAGGCGACTACCTGCGCGACAACCGCACCCCCGACTTCGGCGTGGGCGCCATCGACTACAACATTCTGGAATCCAGAACTCGGTTCCTGAACGTACCCGGCGCCAACAACGCCACCCAGCAAACCAGCGCCACCGCCACCCTCAGCAGCCGCCTCAACGACAAATGGCAGATTCGGGCCGTGGGTGCCTTCCAGCGCTACGACAACGAGCAGCGCACCGGCAACCGCCCTTCCACCATTCGCAACGGCACTGTTACCAAGAACAACATCGTCTACCCTCGCCCTCAGATTTACGGCAACTTTGGCCGTACGCTAAGCCGCACCGAAACCGCTGAGAACTACTACCTTGCTCAGCTAGACCTGACAGGGCAATTTCGCACGGGCTTCTTAAGCCACACAGTATTGATTGGTGCCGATGCCGACCAATACAACACTCAACTTTTATCATATACAGCACAAGCATATGACTCTATCAACGTGTTCGACCAGGGTCGGGTATTAAATCAGCCAGCCAACCGAGTAAGCGGCTTCGATGCACTCTACCGTGCTACCCGTACACTAAGTAACACTCGCCGGGCCGGCTTCTACGTGCAGGATTTGATGAGCATTTCCGAGAAAGTGAAACTGCTGGCCGGTGTCCGCTGGAGCTACCAAGAAACCCCCAGCGACGTGTACACATTTGCTCCGCCTACAGCTACTGACCAAACCCTTCGCGTAACGCAGCAGAACCGCCGCTACGACAATGCCTTTTCGCCTCGCTTGGGCCTAGTGTATCAGCCTATTAAAACCACTTCGGTATTCGCCTCCTATTCCAACTCGTTCACTCCGCAGGGCAACACCGTCACCAACAACCAGGGCGGGGCATTACCTCCTTCTATCATCGACCAGCTCGAAGTTGGTATCAAAAACGACTTGTTTAAAGGTGCTTTGTCGGCTAACGTGACGGCCTACCGCATTGTGAATAGCAACCAGGCGCAGGTTATTCAGCAGTTCATTAACAACGACCCAACTCAACTCAATCCTACTTACAATTCCAATTTCCCCAGTGCTCAAGAGCTTGCTGGTGAGGTAACCAGCAAAGGTGTGGAAGTGGACGTGCAAAGCAAGCCAATGATGGGCTGGACATTTATCACGGGCTACAGCTATAATCACACGGCGTATACCAAGAGCAATATCTATGAAAACGGCAGCCGCCTGCGCTACAACCCTGCGCACACAGCTAACCTGAGCTTGTTCTACAACTTTAGCAACTCGTTCAGCGACAACAGCTTCCTGCGCGGCTTGAATGCCGGGGTTACTGCTTACTACGTCGGCGACAAGCTGGCTGGCCGCAATACCCGCCTTACTGTAGCCAACGATGCCTTCCGGCTGATCAGCATCCCCAACTACACGCTCTTCGATGCCTCCCTGGGCTACACCTACGAGCGGTTTTCGGTGCGGGTAAAACTGGCCAACATTCTGGATGAGCTGAGCTACAACCTGCACGACGACAACAGCGTGAACCCCATTGCACCCCGTAACTTTGCCGCCACGGCCAGCTACCGCTTTTAACTGATTGGTAATTGTTGCACATTGATTGGTAACGCCTTACAGAAACAATCAATCAACTATTGTCAAGCATCGACTAATGAGGTGAGTGAAGAAACCCCGGAAAGAGCCAGCTGCACCTGGTTACCTTCCGGGGTTTTTGCCCAAGCTTGCCGAATGCATTGCTACTCGTCTTTTTATCTATCGTAACGCATGAAAATCCTCTTCCGCCGCATTCACTTGTACCTCGGGCTAGCTTCCGGGCTGCTCATTCTCGTGGTGTGTTTCACAGGTGGGATTCTGGTTTTTGAAAAAGAGCTGGAACAGGCCTGGCACCCGGAGCGCTACTTTGTGACGACGGCCACCACGTCGCGCCTATCCTTGGCCCAGCTCACCGATGCCGTAAAAACCGCCAAGCCCAAAGGCAAAATCAGCAGCTTCAAAGTCTACTCCGACCCTGCGCGCACCATGGAGGTGAACCTGGCCGGCGAAGACAAGGGCGGTAAAGGCGGCCCCGGCGGCAAGGCAGGCCAGCCGGAACAGCGGACTGAAGCCCCTGGAGCAGACGCCCGTGGTCAGCAGCGCGGCGGCCCTGACCAGGCCGAAGCCCGTGGTATAGCGGGTGGTAAAGGCGAGAGAGGCGGACCAGGGGGCAAAGGTGGTCCCGGCGGCAAAGGCCGCAACGTGGGTCCGCGCCTCTTCGTGAACCCCTACACCGGGGCGGTTATCGACGAAATCAACCCGCGCGAAACGTTCTTTCACTTCATGGAGGAAATTCACCGGGGCCTAGTGGCCGGGCGCACCGGCAAGCTCATTATGGGCATCAACTCCATCGTATTTCTGTTCATTCTGGGTACCGGCATCGTGTTGTGGTGGCCCACAGCCCGCAAGAATCTTACGCAGCGCCTGAAAGTGAAATGGGGCAGCAGCTGGAAACGCCTCAACCACGATTTTCACATCGTGCTGGGGTTCTACACGTCTATCTTCCTGCTGATTATGGCCCTGACAGGCGTAGGTATGTCTTTTGATTGGGTGGGCAACACCATCAACACCCTCACCAACTCGCCCAAGCAGCGGCCCGAGCCCCCCACGTCTACTGTCCCAACTGCTGGCGGCGTAACCTTTGGGGCTGATGCCGCTTTGCAAGCCGCGCAACGCCAGATTCCGGCGGCCGTCAGCTACTCGGTGCAGGTGCCCAAGGAGCCGACCGGCAGCATTCAGGTGGGTATGCTCCGCCCCGATGCCCTCACCGAGCGTGCTACCGACGACGTGTATTTCGACCAGTATTCGGGTCAGGTGCTGCGCCAAACCACCTATGGGCAGCAACCGGTGGGGCAGCGCATCCGGGGGCTGTTCAAGCCAGTGCACACCGGCGCTATTTTCGGCTGGCCTACTAAGGTGCTGGCCTTTGTGATTGTGGTGCTGGGCTTTACGTTTCCCATTACCGGCACCATCCTGTGGTGGAACCGTACCAATAAGGCTAAAAAGAAGCCCCGTAAACTGGTAGCCGCGTAGTTCGCCTGAACCCGGACTTACCTATACCGTATTTTCAAGAAGCGTCAGGCTATTGCGGCCTGACGCTTTTCTTTTGTCTTTTTGCCTACTCACTCCCTGCTCATTCTTATGTCTACCACGTCCGAAAACCGTATCGTAGCCTTCCTGCGCAACACCGGCCTGCTCGACTGGTTTCTGCTGGGTTTGGCGGGGGCCGTGCTACTGGCTTACCTGCTGCCCGACTTGGGGAGCAAGGCCAGCCCCATCCCCTGGAAAGTGGTAACGACGGGCGGCGTGGCGTTGATTTTCTTCTTTTATGGCCTGCGGCTAAACCTGGATAAGATGAAGGCTGGGCTGCGCAACTGGCGGTTGCACACGGTAGTACAGCTTGTCACGTTTGTGGCGTTTCCGTTGCTGGCGCTGCTGGTGCGGCCGTTTTTCGGCAGTGAAAAAGCTGATTTGCTGTGGCAGAGCATCTTCTTTCTCTGTACGCTGCCTAGTACGGTGTCCACGTCGGTGGTGATGGTGGGCATTGCGGGTGGCAACCTGCCCGCGGCCATCTTCAACGCCAGCATCAGCAGCTTGCTCGGCATTTTCCTCACTCCTATTTGGACCAGCCTGATTCTGAACACCGGCACTGGCGGCGGCCGCCTCTGGCACCTAGCCCTCGACCTAACGTGGCAGGTGGTGCTGCCCGTAGTGGCGGGGGTGCTACTCAACCGTCGCTTCGGAGGCTTCGCGGACAAGCACAAGCAAAAGCTGCGCGTTTTCGACCAAATTATCATCCTCTGCATTGTCTTTACTTCATTCTGCGAGTCGTTTGCCGAAGGCATTTTCCGCAGCTACGTACCCACCGATATAATATTGCTGGGCCTGGGCATGGTAGCGCTGTACTTCGTGATTTTCGGGCTGGTGTGGGGGTTGAGTCGGGTGCTGGGTTTTTCGCGCGAAGACCGAATTGTGGCGCTGTTTTGCGGCTCTAAAAAATCGTTGGTGCACGGCAGCGTGATGGCCAGCCTGCTGTTTCCGGCCACTGCCGCTACCGGGGCTCTGCTATTGCCGCTGATGCTTTACCACGCGCTGCAAATTATTCTGGCCAGCGTAATGGCCCAGCGGATGGGCCGCCAAGTAGCTTTGGCCTAGGCTGCGGTGACAGGGCCAATTGGTTGCCGCCCGTATAAATTCAGTGGCTTCTGTTTCGCGCAGTCTTTCTTGTTTTCTGCTTTACAGACGGCAAGAAGGGCTGCGCCATGGTGGCGGCAATGTGCCATCCGTGATGCTGAGCCAACCATATAAAATAAGATGAAACCAACTTACACCCGTATTTCGGATAGTTGGGCGAAGTGCAACCTTTCTGGCCCCGTATGGCGCAAATAGTGTTTTATCTAGTCAATATGTTATATTTGAGATTATTCTTTTGCACAAAAGCCCGTTTCATGGCATGAAAAAACTTATTCTGTCTTTTGTTTTATTTTTAGGCTACACGTCCCTTGTCCTGGCCCAAACTCCCACTCAAAAAGTGTACGCTGCAGTAGTGAAAAACCAACCGGCAGAAGTGGCCGCCCTGCTCAAAGCTGGCGCCGACCCCAACGCCCCGGTGGAAATGATGCCCGGTTTCCCCACCAGCTTCCTGATTCTAGCCGCCGGCCAAAGTCGCACCGAAATCGTGAAGGTGCTACTCCAGAACAAGGCCTTAGTTAATAAGCCCGACAGCTTCAACGCCACTGCTCTGATGGCTGCTGCCAGCGAAGGAAACGCCGAGCTAGTTACCCTGCTGCTAGCCGCCGGTGCCGACCCCAAGCTCAAAGACAAAGACGGCAAAGACGCTTTGGCCAGTGCCAAGGAAAGCGGCAACGCCGACGTAGTGAAGCTTCTCCAGGGGAAATGAGTTGTTAGTTGCGGATTAGCAGTCATGAGTTAACTGAAAACTCATAACTGCTAATCCGCAACTAACAACCGGCAGCTGAAAGCAGCCCAACCGCAATGTTGGGCTGCTTTTGCGTTTTATTGGGGCTGAGCGCTTAACTTGCCCAACCCCGCTCTGGCACGTAGCGCACTACCTCCGCCGCGTTGTCACCCCCGCCCCACCCCGGATTCTCTGCCCAATACAGCCAGCTACCTTTAGCCTGCTTCTGCATGGAGAACCTTTTGCCCTTAGTGTTTGCCTCCGTAGCCGGTGCGGGCCATGCTTTTGAACCGGACCATCTGCTGGCCGTCAGCAGCATGGTTTCCCGGCGCGACAGCACGGCGCTGGCCATGAAGGACGGCCTCTATTGGGGCCTGGGCCACACCACCATGATTGCGCTGGTGGGCTCCGTGATTCTGCTAAGCCGGGCCACGTTCCTGCAATCCGGCTACTTCGAGGCAGCGGTGGGGCTGATGCTTATCGTCATGGGCCTGAGCCGGTTGGCGGGCAAGGAACCGCTGGGCTTCAAAATCAAAGCCACCTCCGAGCACCGCGTCGCCTACACTGTGGGCCTCATCCATGGCTTGGCGGGCAGCGGCGCGCTAGTCCTGCTGGTGATGAGCGAAATTAGCAGCCCGCTGCTGGGTGTGCTGTACCTGCTGGTATTTGGGGTGGGGTCAATCCTGGGTATGTTTGGCGTGGCGGGTTTGCTGAGCATTCCTTACACCCCCCGCATGCGCCTGAGTGGCCGAATCCGGCTGGTTACCGGCGTGGTATCGTCGGTGGCCTGCATAGCGTACGGCGGCTGGATGATTTACGTGAATGTGTAATATGCAGAGGCTAAGTCAGAACGTCATGCAGAGGCGGCGCCGAAGCATCCCGCTTGAATTGTTGAATTGCTCCTGAGTCAGCATGCGAGATGCTTCGGCGCCGCCTCTGCATGACGTTCTCTTTTGTTATTCCTCTCCTGATTATTAAACCATGCACCTTTCGCCCAAAGACCTTGACAAGTTGGTGCTGCACCAAGCCGGCTTCGTGGCCCAGAAGCGCTACGCCCGCGGCCTGCTCCTCAACTACCCCGAAGCCGTAGCTCTCATTGCCACGCAACTGCTAGAGTTTATCCGCGACGGGGAGCGAGTGGCCGTGCTTATGGACAAAGGCAAGCAACTGCTGGGCCTCTCCGACGTGCTGCCCGGCGTAGCCGACATGATTGCCGAAGTACAGGTAGAAGGCACCTTCCCCGACGGCACCAAGCTCGTTACGGTACACCACCCCATCTGCCGCGAAACCGGCGACCCCACCCTGGCCCTCTACGCCTCCGGCCTCACCCGCACCGCCGAGAAGCTGATTATCGACAACGTGCTGCACCCCAACCCCGGCGAGTACCTGCTGGCTTCGGCAGACATTACCCTGAACGCCGACCGCGTCACCGTGGAGCTGGACGTGACCAACATGGGCGACCGGCCGGTGCAAGTCGGCTCGCACTATCCGTTCTTCGAAACCAACGCCGCCCTGCAATTCGACCGGGCGCTGGCTTACGGGTTCCGCCTCAACATCCCCGCCGGCACGGCCGTCCGCTTCGAGCCCGGCGAGCGGAAACGGGTGACGCTGGTAGCCCTGGCCGGCGAGCGTATCGTGTACGGCGGCAACGGCTGGATTGATGGGAAGCTAGATGAAGATGGAAAAAGAAGCGGTGCCTTGGATAGACTCCCTACTTAGTTTAGATCGTCAATATCTACTTGCACTCATTATCACTATGGGAAATTTGATTAGAAAGGCAGGAGACCTTGTTAATAAGGCAAGTGATACACTCATCAGCTTGGTGGCAGGCTCTTGTATCGTAGCTGCTATTCTAGTTGCTGCCATTATTTGCTTGCCATTGCTGCCATTCATTTTAATCTGGTCGCATTTCTCTAACAAGAGATTCCAAAAGGAATACAACCTGTATTTGCAGCAGATGAATGGTGTATGTTTTTTCTTCTATAATAACCGCAAAAGCAGCGTCGCGTTTGCCCGTGAAATGCTTGCTCCTAAACTGGCTCCTGCGGTCAGAAGAACTTTGGTAGAGGGTAAGCGAATTGTTACCGGAGATGACCTCAGCTTCCTTTCAACTATGCTTACTGGCGTCAAAGACCGGAAAGGCTTCCCATATCTGATAAAAGTTGTGGATGGTCAGGTACTGGACTGCTCAATCAACCAACAATTTTACAACACGATGGCTGGGAATAAGCCGCTAGAGCCACTTCTAGCTCAAATCAATTCTTTCTATACATCTACTGCTCGAGCTTCCAACGACTAACTTATGTCCCTTCCCATCAACCGGCAGGCGTACGCCGATATGTACGGCCCCACCACCGGCGACAAAGTGCGCCTCGGCGACACGGATTTGCTGATTGAAGTCGAGCAGGACTACACGGTGTATGGCGAGGAATGCAAGTTCGGGGGTGGCAAGGTGCTGCGCGACGGCATGGGCCAGGCCGCCGGCATTGCGCAGGCCGACGCGCTGGATTTACTGATTACCAACGCCCTAGTCGTGGACTACACCGGCATCTACAAGGCCGATATTGGTATCAAGCACGGGCGGATAGCTGGCATCGGCAAGGCGGGCAACCCACACATTATGCCCGGCGTGACGCCCGGCATGGTAGTGGGCGTGACTACCGAAGTTATTGCCGGCGAAGGCCAGATTCTGACGGCGGGGGCCATTGATTGCCACATTCACTTCATCAGTCCGCAGCAGATACCGGAGGCACTGGCCTCGGGCATTACCACGATGGTGGGCGGCGGTACAGGTCCGGCAGCCGGCACTACGGCTACCACCTGCACACCGGGCGCGTTCTACCTGGAAATGATGATGCGCGCCACCGAGGCGTATCCGCTGAACTTCGGCTTCCTGGGCAAAGGCAACACCTCCCGCCCCGAAGGTTTGATTGAGCAGGTGGAAGCCGGCGCGCTGGGCTTCAAGTTGCACGAAGACTGGGGCACCACGCCCGCCGCCATCGACCAGTGCCTCAGTATTGCCGAGCAGTACGATGTGCAGGTGTGCATCCATACTGACACACTCAACGAAAGCGGCTTTGTGGAAACCAGCACTGCCGCTTTCAAGGGCCGCACCATCCACGCCTACCACACCGAGGGCGCCGGCGGCGGCCACGCCCCCGACATCATCAAGATTTGCGGCGAGCCGAACGTCATTCCCTCGTCCACCAACCCCACCCGGCCCTTCACGGTCAACACCATTGATGAGCATCTGGACATGCTCATGGTGTGCCACCACCTCGACCGGAACATCCCCGAGGACGTGGCCTTTGCCGAAAGCCGCATCCGGGGCGAAACCATTGCCGCCGAGGATATTCTGCACGACATGGGCGCGCTCAGCATCATCAGCTCCGATTCGCAGGCTATGGGCCGGGTAGGCGAAGTGCTGACCCGCACCTGGCAAACCGCCCACAAAATGGCCCAGCAGCGCGGCCCCCTCCCCGAAGACGCCGGCCGCGGCCACCACAATTTTCGGGTGAAGCGCTACGTGGCCAAGTACACCATCAACCCCGCCCGCGCCCACGGTTTCGCCGACGAAGTAGGTTCCATAGAGCTAGACAAGCTTGCCGATTTGGTGCTCTGGAAGCCGCAGTTTTTCGGCGCCCGCCCCGAGATGATTATCAAGGGCGGCGTGATTGTGCAGTCCCAAATGGGCGACGCCAACGCCTCCATCCCAACGCCGCAGCCAGCCTTCTCGCGGCCCATGTTTGGCTCCCTAGGTTCAGCCATCGGCCCGACGTCAATGGTGTTTGTCTCGCAGGCCTCGGTGGCGCACGTGCAGGCAAAATATGGCCTGACCAAGCAGGTAATAGCGGTGAAAGGTTGCCGCACCGTGGCTAAGAAAGACATGGCGCTTAACGACTACCTACCCAATATCGAAGTGGACCCGGAAACCTACCGCGTAACCGTGGACGGCGTGCACATCACCTGCGAACCAGCCACCAAGCTGCCGCTGGCGCAGTTGTATAACTTATTTTAACGGGAGGCTTCCTTTCAGAATCTATGCAATTCGTTCGGCTGCTGCACCTTGTGGATTCCGCCTTGCCGACTGGCTCGTTTGCCTACTCGTATGGGTTGGAGAGCAGCTTCACCTTCGGTCTGGTGAAAACGCCTGCCGATTTTCGGCAGCAGCTGTATGCGTATTTGCAGCAGGCGGCCAGCTTGGAACTCCCATTTATCCACTCCTGCTTTACGCTGCCGGAGCTGGGCCAGGACCTGCGGCAACTAGCCGAAGAATACGATGCGCAGCTGCTGGTACCGGCGCTGCATCGGGCTAGTATTACGCAGGGCAAAACATGGCTGAAGCTGCTAACGTCCTTCTACCCGGCAGCCCAACTACCGGAAATAAGCGCGTGGTTCACAGCCCAGGGGCTTCCGTTGCATTTCACTGTCAGCTTTACACTGGCGCTGAAACGGGCTGGTTTCGCGCTACCCGATTTGCAGGCCGTGTATCTGCACATGGCCCTGCGCGACCAGCTTAGTGCGGCCATCCGGCTCGGTTTCCTAGGGCCGTTGGAAGGCCACCGCCTCCAGCACGATTTCTATGCGGTGTTCGAGCATTTACTGGCCGAGCACGGCAGCAAGCACTACCAAGAAGCAACCCGTTCGGCCTTCCTACTAGATACCGCTCAGCTATTGCATGAAGATATTTACTCGAAGCTCTTTCAAAACTGATTATATGCTAGTGAGTTAGAACGTCATGCAGAGCGCCGCGAAGCATCTCGCCTGCTGACACCAGGGCTAGTACTGCTACATCAGCAGGCGAGATGCTTCGCGGCGCTCTGCATGACGGGCAACTCTAAGCAACAATTTCACCTTTTAAAAACCCAAGACTTCCTCTTCATTATGGCTTTTGCTGATAAACTTGCCCTGCTGCTCCACGGTCACACGCACGAGGTAATGGAGTCGCCGGGCGACTTTGCCGAGCGGGAAACGCGCCGGCTGCCCTCCTACCGCAACTTCCGCAAGCGCGCTTTCACGGTGGGCATTGGCGGGCCGGTGGGCACAGGCAAAACGGCGCTGCTCAAGGCGCTATGTGAGCGGCTGCGCAATGAGTTCGAGCTGGGCGTGGTCACCAACGACATCTTCACCCGCGAAGACGCCGAATTTCTGATTAGGAACAGTGCCCTGAGTGCCGACCGGATTGTGGGCGTGGAAACCGGCGGGTGCCCGCACGCGGCTATCCGGGAAGATATTTCGGTGAACATGGACGCGCTGGAAGACCTGATGGTGCGCTTCCCGACCCTGGATTTGCTGTTCGTGGAAAGCGGCGGCGACAACCTAGCTGCCCACTTCAGCCGCGAGCTAGTGGACTATTCCATCTACGTCATCGACGTATCCGGGGGCGACAAAATCCCGCGCAAAGGTGGCCCCGGCATCACCCAATCGGACCTGCTGGTCATCAACAAAATCGACCTCAAGGACCTGATTCGGGCTGACCTCGGCGTGATGGAACGTGACTCGAAACGGATGCGCGGCGAAGGCCCCTTCCTGTTCGCCCGCGCCCTCGACGGCTTTGGCCTCGACGAAATCATCAACCACATTCACGCCGCCAAAGCCCGTGCTTTTGCTTCTGTAAGCGAAGACCGGCGGCCTCGCTAGGAAGATCTACTTCCTGGCTGCATATCGTCAGTACTTGCGGGCCAGGGGATTATAGTTGAAAAAGGCTCCTTCGGCTAGCCCTGCCAGCAGGTGGGCGCACAGCGGCTGCAAGGCCTGGCGGCTGGGCGCACTGGCCCGGAGCACGTACACGCCCGGCCGGGCCTGGGCCACGGCTACCAGGCAGTCGTAGCCGCTCAAGTCGAATTGCGGGGTGTCAGGCAGAGGCAGCCGAAGCTGTTCGAGCAGCGCGGCCAAGCGAGTGAAACGCGGGTCAGTGGGGTTGCCCACTAGGTACAGCGAGAAGTTGGTTTGATAGGTCCCAAAGTTGGCTGGCGACGTAGCAATATGCTCGGTTGGGCAGAAGCTGAACCGATCCAGCAGCACCAGACGGCCTTCGCGGCGCACTTGCAACTCCGAGAAAAACGAGTGAAACTCGAACTTCTCCCCGATATCCATGCGGCCCGAATGCAGCCAGTCCACCACCACCAGCAGCGAATTGGCAGCCAGGTTCCAGTGCTGAAGCTGGCGGTAGCGGCTGCCGGCCTGCGGTACCACGGGGTCGGGAAAAACCACGGCCAGCGCATCGTCGGTTAGCTCACCAACCACCTGCTGCTCCGCCACCTGCCCGTCAATTGATTTGAAAATTTTGGTATTCGACTGCGAACTGACAAACAGCCGTGTGCCCGCGCCCCCTTTGATGCGCAGCCGGATAGAATCGCCGGCTACCATGCCGCCGCCGTAGCTGGACAGCACTACGTGGCACGAACTGTTGGGCGCGGCAGGGTTTAGTAGCTTGAGGGGCTGCAAGTTGCGGCAAGTAACCAGCCGGTTGCGGCCTTGTACCTGCGCCACTTCCAGCTCGCTCCAATCCATATCAATAGCAGAGGGCATTCGGCAGGGGTTAGGCTGCAATATAGCGCCGAGTGGTAGCTACCCCACTTTTGGCGCACTGCTTCGGCAAGCTTGTTGGTGCGCCGCTTGCGTTGCTGAACAGTATGGCTAAAGTATAGCGGCCGGCTACCCGTCCCTATCAAGGAACTTACTGCCGACGCAGATGAAACTAGCAGTCGACTCTTGTCAATTCTATGCCATCCTCGCCTTCCAAGCCCATCGTCACTTATCATACCAGCAGCTTCCTGGAGCAGTTTATGCAGGATCCAGCAGCCTTCAAAAAGCTGCGCATGGAGGGTTCAGAGTGGTTTTTTATTGTGGCTATAGAGCAAATGTACCAGGAGTTCAGGCAAGCTATTCCACCTTCGCGCGCCACGGCACATAGCCTGCTCTACCTCACATCGGGAGTGGCGCGCATGCGCATCGGCAACGAGCAGTACACCATCCGGCAGCATGAGCTCCTGCTAGTACGAGCTGGGCAGCTCTATTCTTTTGAGCCTGGCGACGAGAATACCGGTTTCCTAATCCACTTCCGCCACGATATGCTGCTGGCTAAGCTCAACGCCACCGATGTCCCGCTGGCCTTCGAGTTTCTGGAGTTTTGGGGCCGACCCTTCATTGCACTTGATGCTGAGACGGCCGGCTTTGTGGAAGGCGTGCTGCAACGCCTACTAGCCGAGTACAACGCCCGCGAATTACAGTATCCCGATATTCTGCGGGCTTACCTGCTGGCACTGCTGCACGAGCTGAACCGGGCCTACATGGCTGCTCCCGTGGCACCACAATCCACAGCGCTGGTTATCACCAATCGGTTCAAGCAGCTGGTTACCAATTCTTTGCAATCAGCCTATTCTATTAGCAACTATGCCAGCTTGCTGCACATCACGCCCAACCACCTCACCAAATCGGTGCGCAGCGTCACGGGCAAGTCGCCAATGAAATGGCTGGAGGAGAGCATGGTGCTGGAAGCCAAGGTGCTGCTTTTCCAAAGTTCACTGTCGGTGAGCGAAATAGCCAGCGAAGTAGGGGTAGCTGACTCGTCGTATTTCAGCCGGCTGTTCAAGAAGCATACCGGCGTGTCGCCGCTGGCTTTTCGCAGAATGAGTGAAAAGTCCTGATTTCGGCTTTTCCTGTGCTAACGGCAGCTGGCAGCCAACCCGACCTTTGTGGCTTCTGCGTGGCCAGCCCCATGTTTTAGCGGGCGGCTACTTCGGTTTTGCTACTTATTTACTGGCTGCTTCGCTGTGTATTCCACTTTGTTGTTTCTGCATTCCTTGGGCCGCTGGGCGGTACTGGGTGGGCTGGTGTACGGAATTATTCGGGCCTACCGAGGCTGGCTCGGCAATCAGCCGTTTACCTCGCTCGACAACACCGTTCGGCACTCGGTTGCTACGGTTGCGCACGTGCAGCTGATGCTGGGCTACGCACTGTATTTTGTGACCCCATTGCTGCAAACGTTTCATTTGCGAGACACTGAGCACGACCCCGGCACCTTGTTTTTCGGCTTCCAGCACGTCGTGGTCATGACGGTGGCTGTTGTGGTTCTGACTATTGGCTCGGCGCGGGCCAAACGCCAGCCAAGCAGCGCCGCGCAATTCCGCACAATGGCGCTGTGGTTTACGGCCGCGCTGCTACTGATTTTTCTGGCTATTCCGTGGCCCTTTTCGCCCCTTCCCAACCGCCCGTATTTCCGTTTTCCCTTTTAAGCTCACTGATGTTGAAATCCCCTATTGGCCGCCTCCGGCTGCTTGGCCTGCTGGAAGGCCTTTCCCTCTTATTACTGGTTGGTGTGGCCGTTCCGCTCAAGTATTTATCCCACGACCCGAGCCTGGTTCGGGCGATAGGACCCGTGCACGGCTTGCTGTTTCTGCTCTTCGTGCTGAATACGTTGCGCGTAGGCGTTGAGTATCACTGGCGCTTCGCAACAACTACCTGGAAAGTGTTGCTTGCCTGTGTTGTGCCGTTTGGCACGTTCTACGTCGACCGCAAAATCCTGGCCCCAATGCAGAGAAACGAAACAGGCTCTTAATACTCAAAGCCAGAAATAAATTTACAAACACTTATTAAACAATAGCTTGCATAAAAAAGCCGCAGTATGCTAATGCCGCTCAGTGGTAACGGTACTAGCATCCTGCGGCTTTTCAGCAGCACGGATTTCGGGCGGCGTTATCTATGCAAGCAGTTTATTGCCCCAGCTTTTCGCGGAAGAAGGCCAGTGTCAGGGCCCAGGCTTCGGCGGCGGCTTGGGGGTGGTAGCTGGGCCGCTCGTCGCAATGAAAACCGTGGTCGGCGTAGGAAATAACGGTGTTGATGTAGGGCTTGCCGGCGGCATCTACGGCTTCGGTTACTTCCGCAATATGCGCCTTACTGATGTGCTGGTCGAGGCCGCCCCAGAAGAACAAGTGCGGCGCGTGTAGGTCGGCGGCGCGGTCTTTCAGCAGGTGCGTGCCCCCACCGTAATATGACACGGCCGCCGCCAGCGGCAGCACGGCATTGGCCAGAAACGACACCCGCCCGCCCAGGCAAAACCCGATGCTCCCGATTTTGTCGGCTATTACCTGGTTTTGCGCCTGCAACCAAGCGTGAGCGGCCTGCAAATCGGCGGTCAGGCCTTCGGGCGTAATGGCCTGAAAGTGTGGTGCAGCACTGGCAAAGTCGTTGTAAGGAATTTCCAGACCCGGCGCAGCAGTGCGGTGAAACAACTCAGGAGCTATAACCACGTAACCGGCCGCTGCCAGCCGGTCGGCTACGTTGCGGATGTGGCCATTTACACCAAAAGCTTCCTGCAACAAAATGATGCCAGGCCGCGGGCTAGGCGCGGTGGGGAAAGCAGTGTAGGCTTGCAGGCTGGTGCCATCGGGGGCGTGCAGCGCAACGGCGTGGGGGTAGCTCATAGAACTGGTTTGCTGATGATTAGAAGTTGAGTATTGAAAACCAGCACCGTCTTTACGTGGCACTTGCTTCCTGAGAAGCGGGCACCGCCACGTTTTGTTGCGCAACGGAGCCCTCGACGGCGGCTTCGGCCTGCTGCAAAAGACGCACAATTAGGCCGGTCCAGCCGGTTTGGTGGTTGGCACCTAGGCCGTACCCATTGTCGCCGTTGAAATACTCGTGAAACAGCAGGTTGTTCTGGAAATGAGGGTCGGTTTGCAGCAGCTCGTAGTTGCCGAAGGCCGCCCGCCGCCCATCCGCATCTTTGAGCAGCAGCCCCGCTAGGCGCTGAGCCAGAGCATCGGCCACCTGCTTGAGGTTGAGCTGCTTACCGGAGCCCGTAGGATATTCTACCAGCAGCGAATCGCCGTAGTAGAAGTGAAATTTCTGCAACGACTCGATAATGAGGTAGTTGATGGGAAACCAGATGGGCCCGCGCCAGTTGGAATTGCCCCCAAACATGCTCGATTCGGCCTCGCCGGGCACGTAGCTCACCGAGAAGTCGTCTTCTTCGGTGCTGAACACATACGGGTGCTCCAGGTGGTAGCGCGACATGCCCCGGATACCGTGCCCGGCCAAGAACTCAGTTTCGTCGAGCATGCGCGTGAGGATGCGGGTGAGGCGCTGGCGACGCAGCAGCCCCACCATGTGACGGGTGTTGCGGCCGGGCTCTTCCCAGCGGGCCACCAGTTGCGCCAGATAAGGCCGGTTAGACAGCAGCCAAGTGGCACGGGCCGTAAACTCGGGCAGGCTGTCCAGCACGTCCTGCTCCACCACTTCCACCGCAAATAGCGGAATCAGGCCCACAATGGAGCGCACTTTGAGCTTGGTACGCACCCCGTCGGGGGTGTGCAGCACATCGTAGTAGAAGCCGTCTTCTTCGTCCCAGAGGTTGAACTGGCCGTCGCCGCCGCGGGTCATGGCATCGGCAATGTAGAGGAAGTGCTCGAAGAACTTGCTGGCCATCTCCTGATACACCGGGTTTGTTTGGGCCAATTCCATGGCCATGCGCATCATGTTCAAAGCAAACATGGCCATCCAGCTGGTACCATCGCTCTGCTCGATGAAGCCCCCGGTGGGCAGCGGCGCGCTTCTATCAAACACCCCAATATTGTCGAGGCCCAGGAAACCGCCCTCGAAGATATTCCGCTCACTCTTGTCTTTGCGGTTCACCCACCAGGCAAAGTTCAGAGCCAACTTATGAAACATGGCTTCCAGAAAAACCCGGTCGGCGGTGCCGGTGCGCTTTTTATCCATCTGGTACACGCGCCAGGTAGCCCAGGCGTGCACCGGCGGGTTCACGTCGGAGAAATTCCACTCGTAGGCCGGCAGCTGGCCGTTGGGGTGCATGTACCAGTCGCGGGTGAAGAGGCGCAGCTGCTGCTTGGCAAACTCCGAGTCGATCATGGCCAGCGGCAGGCAGTGGAAGGCTGAATCCCAAGCCGCGTACCACGGGTATTCCCATTTGTCGGGCATCGAGATGATGTCGGCATTGTGGAGGTGGCGCCAGTTGCTGTTGCGGCCCGCCCGGCGGCGCGGCGAGGCCATATTGCCCTTCGGGTCGCCATCAAGCCAGCGGGCCACATCGTAGTAGTAGAACTGCTTGCTCCAGAGCATGCCGGCAAAGGCTTGGCGCTGCACGTTGCGGGCGTCGGGGTCGGTCAGGTTTTCCTGGAGGCAGTCGTAGAACTCATCGGCTTCGAGGCGGCGCGTGGCGAATACCTGGTCGAAATCGTAGAACGGCGCTTCCAGCCCACCGGCATTCAGGCGCAGGCGCACTACCCGCGGCACATTCGGCGACACCCGAAGCTTGTAGTGGGCAGCGGCTTTGGTGCCCTGCTGGTTGGCATTGAGGGCAGCGGTACGACCCGCCACCACGTAGTCGTTGATGCCATCTTTGTAGGTAGCCGGGCCGTGGGGCAGCTCGCCGTGGAGCTTGGGGTTGGTGTCGTTTTCGCAGAACAACAGGTCTGGCTGCTGGTCGCAGTAGAGCTGGTAGCTACCCAGCTTTTCGTGCTCAATGCCCACCGTAGCCGGCCCAGTTTCGCGCATGGCCGGCCGATAGTCATCGTGGCCCCAACTCCAGGTGTTGCGGAACCAGAGCTGCGGCAGCAGGTGCAGCTTGGCCGTGCGGGGGCCGCGGTTGTGCACCGTTATCTGCACCAGCAGGTCGTCGGGGCCGGCTTTGGCGTATTCCACTACCACATCGAAGTAGCGGCTGTCGTTGAAGATTTCAGTATCAAGCAACTCAAACTCCGGGTCCTGGCGCGTACGGCTGGCGTTTTCCGCTACCAGCTCTTCGTATGGAAATTCTCCCTGCGGATACTTATACAGCATCTTCATGTAGGAGTGCGTGGGCGTGCTGTCGAGGTAGTAGTACAGCTCTTTCACGTCCTCGCCCCGGTTGCCTTGGCCGTTGGTTAGCCCAAACAGGCGCTCTTTGATGATGTGGTCCCGGCCGTTCCACATACCCACCGAGAAGCACAACAGCTGCTGGTCGTCGGAGAGGCCGGCAATGCCTTCCTCGCCCCAGCGGTAGGCGTAGCTGCGGGCCATGTCGTGGGTGATGTAGTCCCAAGCGTTGCCGTCCGAGCTGTAGTCTTCGCGGACGGTGCCCCACTGGCGCTCGGTGAGGTAGGGCCCAAACTGTTTCCAGGCAATTTTCTGCGTGTTGGCTTCTTCTAGGCGTAGTTGTTCCTGCATGATACAAGGTGGCTGCTCGGCGCAAAGGTACGGCACACGCCACGGAGCGGCCGGCGGCCAGCTATGGGCAGCGGAGCAGACAGCAGTAGATGCGGGGGAAGGCAGGGCCGTTCGGTTGCGCCGAATGAAGTTCTGCCGTACTGGTTTTTCAGCGGCAGGGTTGCTACAGTGGCGGTTGGCACTATCTTAACCTCTATAGTTAACGTGCTACAATGTCCTTCTTGCTCCGATTAAAGTCCTGGCAACTATTTACCCTAATTGCATTACCACTTGTAATACAAGCACTTATTGAAGCTACTACCACAAATCAAGTCGAATTGCCGCAATTTTACCAGGTCTGTTTCACAACATGCCTGGTTTTACTAATGGGGATGGTCTTTGGTTGGCTATGGGTAATTGGCAGTGCGCTTGCTCGGCTGCTATCCGATGCCTTTTCATTGCCAGTTTACTCGCTGAAGCTGGCTATTACATTACCATGCATCTATATTTTACTCCTTCAGGTAGAGGATATGAGCGAGCTTCTTGACGTTTCATTTACTCTATCTCTTGAATTTATTATTCCTGCTCACCTGATTTCGATGGCGGGCATTTTCTATAGTCTCTACTTTGCTGCGCGGGCTTTAAAAAGCGTGGAATTGCAACGTTCCGTTAGCTTCAACGACTTTCGCCGCGAATTTTTTCTACTCTGGTTCTTTCCCGTTGGCATTTGGCTAATCCAGCCGCGTATTAATCGATTATTCGCACTGAGCCGAGCCAACTAATAATCGGTTTCTCACCAAAACGGTATTTCTACTTCCCTCCTACTTGGCCGCCTGAATCTCCGCTACGGCCTGGTCAACCAGCGTGGTGGTGTGCGCGGCAGTTGGGCGGGTAGCGTGCTGTTGCTGCACCTGCCGCAGCAGTGCAATCAACCGGTCGGCATCAAGGTAGGGCTTGTAGCGCACGGTCAGGTCTTTGATGCGGGTGATGCCTTCGGTCAGGGACGTGGGGTCGTTGAGGCGGCCCAGGAGTTCCGCTACCCCGGACAGCATCTCTAAACGGCCATTTGGGTCGGCAGCATCGTATTTCGCCCGCACCAGCGGCCACTGCGCGAGGCTGCCGGCGCGGCCGTACACGTGCACCATCGCCACACTTAGGGCCCCTTTGTTATCGGCCTCGAAAGCAGTAGTGCGGGCCAGCGCCTGCTGGGCATCTAGTGGCAACAGCCCCTGGAGCGCCGCCCCTTGTACTCGGTACGACTTGCTGCTCAACGCCTGCTCAAACAGCTTAACGTAGCGCTTTTCCTTGAGCGTGCCCAAGCCCTTAAGAGCGACAGCTCGCACCGACAATGCCGCATCAGTAGCGGCCAGCCGGGCCAGGATAGGCGCGGCGGCGGTGCGCAGGACGGGGTTTTGAAGGTCGAGCAGTTCAACAGCCATTTCGCGCAGGGCGGGTGAGGCATCGGTGAGGCCGGCTACCAGAATTTGCCGGGCCAGTGGGTCGGGCAGCTGGGTTTTGGCGGCGCTCAGCGCCTCGCGCCGGTCGAGATACAGCGGGGCGTGGCGGTACTGGTAGGCGTAGGCGGCCAAGGGCTTATTGTCCTGTTTCTGCCATACCAGCGTCTTTTCGGCGTCCACGTTCACCAGGTCGGGCTGGCCGGACAGCGGCATCCGGAAGGTTTGGGTGGCTTCGGTCATCATCACGCGCTGGCGCCGGGGCTGGCCGTTCACGTAGTAATCTATGGCCAGCGGCAACTGGAAAGGTACGCCGGCCTGGCTCTGCTTCACCGTAACGGTCTGCACCTTCGCTGCGGCGTCCCAGGCGTAGTTGATGGTCACGACGGGGTGGCCGGCACGGTAGTACCACTGGTTGAAAAACCAGCTTAGGTCCTGGCCCGATACGTCTTCCAACGCCAGCCGCAGTTGGTGGGGCTCCCCTACCCCAAATGCTTGCCGGGTCAGATACTGCCGCAGGCCAGCAAAAAACACGTCGCTGCCTAGATAGGTGCGCAGCATGTTCAGGATGCTGCCGCCTTTCTGATAGGTCACGTTATCAAACATATCCTCCTTGTCGGCGTAGTGGTAGCGCGCCAGCTGCTTGTCGTAGTTGCCGGGGCTGCGCAGATAATTGCGCAGGCTCCGGTCGGCTTGGGCGGCGCCGGCATCAGGGCCGTAGGCGTGCTCTGCCCACAGCACCTCGCTGAAATTGGCAAACGACTCGTTCACGGTCAGGTTGCTCCAGCTTTCGGCCGTTACGTAGTCGCCAAACCAGTGGTGAAACAGTTCGTGAGCCACTTCGCGCTCCACCAACATGTAGTCCCAGTCCAATATTTCGCGGGCCGTACCTTGGGCATGCGGGCCGAACAAAGAGGCCGTGGTATTCTCCATGGCGCCGGCTACGTAGTCGCGCACCACCACCTGAGCGTACTTGTTCCAAGGATATTCCACCCCGAGCCGCTGCGAAAAGAACTCCAGCATGGCGGGCGTCTTGCCGAAAATTGCCTGCGCCTGCCCGGCATATTGGGGCTCTAGGTAGTAGCTAACTTCCTTGCCGCGCCAGGTTTCCTTGTGGATTTTGAAGTCACCCACAGCCATCATAAACAGATAGGGAGCGTGCGGCAATTCCATCTTCCAGATATCGGTGCGCAGGCCAGCCCCGGCGGACTTCTGACTGACTAGGGCGCCATTGCTGAGCGTGACGTACTTGGCTGGCACCGTCATGCTGATTTCCGAAGTCATCTTCTGGTTGGGCTTGTCAATAGTCGGGAACCAGGCCGAGTTAGATTCCGACTCGCCTTGGGTCCAGATTTGCACCGGCTTGCCCGCCACAGCACTGTCGGGATTAATGAAGTACAATCCCTTGGCTTCCCCAATAGCATCACTGCCTTTCAGCTTTAGTTCGTCGGGCTTGGCCGTGTACTCGATATAGATGGTGTACGCCGTACCCGGCGTTACCGTTTTGCCCAGGTTAACACGCAGGTTGCTTTGGTCATAGGCGTATTTGAGGGGCACTTGCTGCTCGCCGTTCATCAAGACTACGCGCTTGATGTTCATACCTTTGGCATCGAGTTGCAACGAATCGGTGGGGTAGCCGTGGGGCTTGAGCGTCACCCATTCCTGGCCATAGAGGTAGCGCTTGGCATAGTCGAAGCGCACGTCCAGCCTGGTATGCACCAAGTCGTTGATTTTACGAGGAGTGGCACGGTAGCTGGTGGCCGGCGTTTGGGCCACGACCGATGTGGCGCCGATCAGGCAACAGGTAAGCAGGAGGATATTGCGCATAGCAGAAGCAAGGTATGGTTACCTGCTTCCTGCCAGATGGCAACACACTAGAAACAGTTGCCTTACCAAGCTGCCTAGAACATAAATAACACTCCCCAACGTCTAGCTCTCCCACCGCGGCGCAGCCTAATCATCTCGCGTACTGATGTATGATTCTGATTCTCGTTGCAACATCAACACGCGAGGACGCTTTGTTGCGCTCTGCATGACGTTCGACAGTAGCTACTGTGTACATAGCTCACTTTAGTATAGAAGCTAAACCCCAGAAACAAAAAAGCCGCCACCCGAATGGGTGGCGGCTTTTTTTAGTTGCAGCCGAAGCTACTTAGTTTTTCACGAAGCGGCGAGTTTGCTGTACGCCGTTTTCACCGGTTACTTTCAGTAGATAGGCGCCTTGCGGCAGCTTCGATACATCCAGCGTAGCGTCCAGGGTGCTGTTTAGCACTTTGGTTAGGACCAGCGCACCGGTAGTCGAGTACACCGTTACTTGGCCCTTTTGCACGGCGGCCGTTAGCGTGAGGTGCAGCACATCGGTGGCGGGGTTAGGGTAGAGCGTCAGCTCTGGTGCGACCGTGCTCTGCCCGAAGCGTACCACCTGCACCGGCGTGTAGTTAACAGTGCCGTCCAGGTCTACCTGCTTGAGGCGGTAGTAGAGCGTGCTGGCAACAGCAGCGGCTTTTACATCAATGAAGCTATACTGCTGCCGGGTGGCGCTGTTGCCATGGCCAGCTACCGTACCCACTTTCTGGAAGCTGCGGCCATCGGCGGTGCGCTCCACCTCGAAGCCAGCGTTGTTTTTCTCGGTGGCCGTAGCCCAGGTCAGCAAGGCATCATTGCCTTTGGCCACGGCCTCGAAGCTGGATAAGGTAACCGGCAACGGCCGGGCCCCAATAGTAAACGTAACCGGCTGGGTGGTTACGCCGCCAAACTCGTCGGTGGTGGCCACGGTTACGGTGTAGGTGCCAGAAGCCAGCAGTAAGCGGTTGGCAACGGTTACGAGGCCAGTGTTAGCATTGAGGATGGTACCAGCCGGCAAGGCATTGCTACCCGAGGCCAGCGCCGCCGAGCGGATACCGTTGTCGGTGACTTCAGTTGCCGCATTGTACTCGCCGCCGTTGGCATCGAAGGCGCTAGTTAGCACGTCGCCGTTCTGGTATGGCACCGCGCCGCCTTTCACCGGACCAGCCGTGAACAAGGCTATGTTGTCTTGCCCAACTGGCAGCACGTAGGCAGTAACCCCCGAAGTAGCCGGCGTGGCCGAGTTATCGGTAGCCGTATAAGTGAAGTAGGCATTGCCCACGAAGTTCTGACCGTTGGTGTTGAGCGGGTCAGCGGGGTTGCTGTAGGGCCGGAAGTAAAGCTTATCAGCATCGGTAGCGGTAATCACCTGCCCGGCGGTTACGGCCGCGAAGCTTGCGCCATCGGTGCTGAAATACAGCGTACCCTGGGTAGTACTCGGCACCGATGCTAACGTGAACGAGGCAACAGAGCCATCGGCATCCCGGGCGCTCAGCGGCGACAGGCGCAGGTACGAGTCGGCGGTGTTGCCATCGGGGGCCGTGAGGCTATTTACGGTGGTGTTGGCCACCGGTGCCAAATTAGCCAGATTGGTAGTGTAGGTCTGGGTGTCGTCGGTGGTGCTTTGCGTCGAGTTGGTGGTTACGGTACCAGTTACGGGATACGAGGCCATACCAGCCGGGGCCGGGAACGTCACGGTATAGGCAGCCGAAGCGGCCTGACCGGCTTCCAGCGTACCAATAGCCGGGAACGTAACAGCGCCCGTAGCCGGCACGTAGGTTCCGCCACCCGACACGCTCACCGTGGCAGGATTGAGGTTGGCAGGAATCTGAGCTGAAAATACCACACCCTGTGCCGCCGAAGGGCCGTCGTTGAGGGCGCGCAGCAGGTAGGTAACCGGCTGGCCGGCTACCACCGAACCCGTCAGCACCGAGGCTTGGGTGCTTGGGCCCCGCACAACGGAGCGCAGGTTCAGCGCCGGCGTTATCGTCACGCTCGATACGTTGGTGTTGTTGGCAGGCGTACCATCACTGTTGTCTGAATTCACGCTGGCTACTGCCGTCAGCGGCCCAGTACCAGGGGCTGCTACCATCACCGTATTAGTGAGGGCATTGGCACTACCTACGCCCTGCAAGGCATACTGCCAGCTTACGATACCGGAAGCCGGGTCGTAGGTACCGCCGTTGGAAACCGTGACCGAACCAGCAGCCAACTGGGCTGGTAAGGCCACCCGCTGCACCACGGTGGTAGCCGCTGCCGGGCCGCTGTTGGTGGTCGTAACGGTGAACGTAACGGGCTGGCCAGGTACTTGGCTGGTGGTGTTGGCCTGCACAGTGGTAGCCATATCCACGATGACCGCGCCGGAGCGTGATACGCTAGTAGTAGCCGTAGAAGCGTTGTTGGTGCGGTTCAGGTCGTTGGTACCAGTGGTTACACTAGCTACCGCCGTGGCCGTAATGGCGGCTACGTCGGGGGCGTTGAAGGTGATAGTGCTGCTAGAGGTACCGCTGGCGCCTACTGGCACGTTGGTTTGGGCAGGCAGCGTCACGAGGCCGGTAGCGGCGTCATAGGCATTGGCAACCACTACGCCGGCCGCGTCACGCACCACTACATTCGTCAGGTTTACGGGCAAATACACGCTGGTTGATACGCTGCCGGCCACCGAGGTGCCCACGTTGCGCACATCCACTGAGTATACCACCGGCGTTCCGTTCACGGCCGTAGCCGGCCCGGAAATGCGGGCTACTACATCCGAGGCAGCAGTAGTAGCTACCGAAATGGTGCTGCTGTTGTTGGCTGGGGTGTTGTCGGCCGAGGTGGTAGTGGCGTAGCCAACCGCTGGGAACGAAGTGCCAGGAGCATCAAACGACACCATATTGGTCACCGACTGGCCGGGCGCCAGCGAGCTAATCACCGGATAGGCCAGCAGGGCCTGGTTAGGCTGCACATCCAGAGTACCTACCGAATTCGGCAGGATGTTGCTGGTATAGGTTAGGTTGGCTACGGCCGGTGGCATACGCACAAACTGCTGCACGTTAGCGGCCGGCATCAGGCCTTTGTTGATGGTGGTAATGGTGTACGTCACGCGCTGGCCGGCCGTAACGGTGGCCGGACCAGCCACTGTTGTTACTACATCGGCAGTAGGGTTGATGGTTACCATACTAGCCATTCCGTTGTCGGCCGTTACAGGGTCGGGGGTGGCCGTAACGGCGCTGGCGTGCAGCAGCAGCGGTCCGAAACCCGGCGCAGGCATCTGTACCGAGTTGACAACGGTAGCGCCGCTGGCCAAGCTCACCGGAGTGCTCCAGCTAACTACACCAGTGGCGGGGTCGTAGGTACCGCCGTTGGAAATGGTTAGGGTGGCAGGGTTCAAATCGGCAGGCAGCGACAAGCGCGGCTGCACGGCAGTAGCGGTGCCGGGGCCAGCATTGCTTGTGGTCAGATTCAGGGTCAGGGGCGCGGCGGCGGCCACGCTAGTTACGTTGCTGCCGTTGCTGGTTGTGGTGAGCGTGGAGTACACGTTAGCTGCCGTACCAGTGGCGGCATTCAGCACGGTGGAAGCCGTAGCGCTATTGTTGGCAGTTGACGACTCTCCCGCCAGGGCCGGCACTGTGGCCGAAGCCGTAACGGTACCCGCCGCTGCTACTATCAGGCTGATGGTATTGTTGCGGCTCTGGCCGGCCGGAATATCCTGGGCCGGGAACGTTACGATGGTGGTGTTGGCATTGCTGTCGTAAGTGGCGGTACCCATGTTAGAGATGAATAGCCCCTTGTGGTTGCCCGCCAGCGACACCGTTTGAACCACGCCGGTGGCGGCAGCCGGGCCGGCATTGCGGGTAACTACGCTGAAGGCGAAGGGCGTGCCCGCCCCGGCCGTGGCCGGGCTGCTGATGGTGGTGCTCAGGTCGAAGGCCGAACTGACATTTACCGTTACAACGGCCGTATTATCGGCCGTGCTCAGATCGGCGGTGCCGGCGGCCACAGCGGCCGTACCGGTGAAGGGGCCGTTGCCAGGCGCGCTGAACGTGACGCTGTTCGTAACGCTGCTGTTGCCGGCCAGCGAAGCTACCGTTGGGAAGGTTACCAAGCCCGTAGCCACATCGTAGCTGCCACCGTTTGAGAAAACAAGTGCGCCATTGGTGCCAGGGCCGGTCAGGCCGGCAGGTAGCTGCACGGTTGGGGCCACGCCGTCGGCGGCGGTGGTGCCGTTGTTGGTGGTTTGCACCGTGAAGGTCACCGGCTGGCCGGCGGCTACGGTGGCATTGTTAGCAGGAGCTGTTACGTTCACAACCAGGTCGGCGGTGGGCATCTGCACGGTTACTACCAGGCTGGCAGGGTTAGTGGGCGCTCCGCTGCCATCCAGCGCAACATACGAGGTTACAGCGGTGCCTATGAAGCCCGGTACGGGCGTGAACGTGACAACCCCTGTGCTAGGGTTTACAGCAAACGTGCCCTGATTGGCAATAGTGCGGGAGTTTTGCGTTCCAGCTTGCGTTGGATCAATATCAATAGAACTAGTGTTGAACGAGTTATTGCTGTCAGTGTCGATGTCATTGGCTAGCACGCTTACGACAGCTGGCACGTTGCGGGCAGTGGTGGCGGCATCGGCAATAGCCGTAGGGGCCAGATTGCAAGAGCCAAAGTACACGTCGTCCACGGCCAGGTCGTTGCCGCCGATGGCCGTGCTTACGTTCCGGATTTCCAGCACCGCCTGGGTGTTGTTGCCAGAAAACCAGATGTCGGAAAACGAAAACCAGGTATCCGGTGAGCGTTCCGCCTTGATAGTACCCGACACCGATTCGCCGTTGATAACAAAGCCCATTTCTGGAATACCGTCCCCGGTGGCTGGGGCAGGTGGCGGTAGCAGGTTGTTGAAGAAGGCCGAGAAGGTGTAGTAGCGGTTCGGCTGTACAGTCACCGTCTGCGAGTAGAAGGTACGGATGGCCGATGCGCCGTTTACAATCAGGAATTTGTCGTTGGTAACACCCGCCGTGTGGCCCGTGCCCTGAAAATTGGGGTGGTAAGTGGTGGCGTTGGAGCCGACCGTATAGGTTCCTTCCGGATACACGCCGGAATTGGTATTGCCGTTATAGGCGGTGGCTACGTAGCGGTAGGTGGTAGCAAAACCGGTATTGCCCGCGTTGAAATCGGCGTTGGCTATGAGGTTGGAACCCGAAGCCGAAGTACAAGCCGTGTTGGTGCTGTACACACGCAGGTTAACGGTGGCCGTACCGGAGCACTGGGAAGTGTTGCCAGTTGAGGAGTTGCACACGCGGTACGTGAAGCTGTCGGGGCCGGTGTAGTTGGTATTCGGCGAGTAGCGGTAAGTGCCGTCGGGGTTGAAGGTTACGCTGCCGTTGGCCGGGCTGGTAAGCAACGTCGCCGTGAAGGGATTCTGCTCCTCGTCGTAGTCATTGAGCACCACGTTGCCATTCACGGTGGTGTTGAGCGGCACATCGCGCGAGTCGTTTTTGGCTACCGGCTGTACTTTGCACCACGTCATTTGGCTGATGCCAATGGCTTGCTGCGCGGGGTTGGCGTTTGTAGTGCCGTTGCTATATGTAAGCACCAACTGGGTAATGGCCACTGGAAAGCTGACCGTTACCAAGCCTGTAGTGCTGCTAGTGTTGCTGATATCGGACAGGCCGGTTACCGTGTTGCCCGCTATAGTTTGGTAAGTTGTGTTGTAGGTGAAGCTGTTGGCCGGCAGGCTCACGAGGTTACCATTCACATCATACCCATCCAGCCGCACCTCATCAACAAAGCCCGGCGTAGTTCCTGCAGCCCGGTCGATGTCCTGTAGCGTAATAGTGTAGTTATACAGCGGCCGGCTGAAGGCCAAAGTGACCGAAGCGCTTTTGGCGGCACTGGAGCTATAGTCGGCAAACCATTCCAGGGTGTTGTAGTCCAGTTGCCGGCTTTCATCCCCCAGCCCCAGCAAGGTGCCGTACTGCCGCACCTGCAGGTAGCTGGCCGGAGAACTGGCCGCCGTGGTATAGCTGCCGGGCGTAACGTCGGTGAGGGTGCCGCCAATGTTGCTGCCCAGCGGATTATCCAGATTGGGGGCCGTGGTTATGTCCCAGTCTTCGCCGTTGCGGCTCCCGAGGTCTAGCGTGGTTGTGGCACCCGCCGGGCACTGCGCCTGCCCCGTGTGGGTGAGGCCGAGCCATCCCAACAGCAGTAGCGAAAAGCGTAAGGTTGTTTTCATAAGAGTAATAAATCGGAGAATTAGAACCTTGAATAACAGCTGCTCCTCACTCCCTTATCGAAACGGCTTCTTTCTCCCCGAATCAGACATCCTGCTCACCAATAATCCTGTGAACGGGAATTAAGGTCTTTGATTTTCACCTGCTACTCCATCACGAAGATAATTTCACGCTTTTCCATAATCTTATTTTCATTCTATTATTCTCAAAATAGAGCACCTATTCTCAATATAGTTTTCCTGCACTCGCAAATACCCAAATTTGGAAAATTATAGTGATACTAAGTGTAGCCAATCCATCTTTTTTTATAACTATTCTTCTTAACCACGAAAATCAATAAAGAGATTGAAAAAAGAATACATTGCATTACACATCAATGCTTTATGGATAAAATAAACACATAATTACTTATTACCTGAACAGTAGATTAACTTAAATCTTCATTATCATGATAACTACGCTACAATATAATAGCACTATTCTCCAAGCTCTATTAAGCTACACATAGGCGCATAAGCTTACCCAACTGGAGTCATATTTATAACTAAACCTACTGACACAAAAAAACACCGACCCATGCGGGCCGGTGTCGTCCAATTTTTTGTTCTATAAAGCCTACTCCCCTATTACAAACGTACGCATACTCATTCCGCCGAAACTAACTTCCTCATAGGCATGGCGAATGGCGTCGTTGGGCTCTGCTAGGGCTAAGCTATAGAGCATGGGAATGTAGTGGTCGGGGGTGGGTACGGCTAGGGGGCCGCTGGCACCGGCTTGCTGATAGTGGGCCAGAGCTAGTAAGTCGCGCTGGTCGATTTTTGCTTTGGCCCACTCATCGAACTCCTGCGCCCAGGCATAGGGCGTAGCATCATCAGCCATGAATTTGGGCATGCTCTGGCGCAGGTTGTGCACGATATTACCGCTACCCAGAATCAGTACGCCCCGGCGGCGCAGAAACTGTAGCTGCCGGGCCAGCTCGGCATGGAAGGTCATGGGCTGGTGGTAGTCGATGCTGAGTTGGAACACCGGAATATCGGCCTCCGGGAAGATGTGGTGCAGCACCGTCCAGGTACCGTGGTCGAGACCCCACTCGTCGGTGGGGTGCGCGTCGGGCAAGGCGGCCAGCACCTCCTGGGCTACATCGGGCGCGCCGGGCGCGGGGTACTGCATGTCGAACAGCTCCTGCGGGAAGCCACCGAAGTCGTGGATGGTTTCG
Organism: Hymenobacter norwichensis DSM 15439; assembly: GCF_000420705.1. Classification (GTDB taxonomy): domain Bacteria; phylum Bacteroidota; class Bacteroidia; order Cytophagales; family Hymenobacteraceae; genus Hymenobacter; species Hymenobacter norwichensis. Next base: position 281,497 of record NZ_ATVL01000009.1, on the reverse strand, counting down.
GGCCGCTCATTTACGGCCACGAAGGTACCACGCGTAAGCCAGTGCGCCGATACTACCAGCACTGCCCGCGGCGGTTGGCGGTTGCGAATATCTCTCCCTAACTGGTGCAGGGTTTGGGTGAACGGGTTATCGGCCAGCGCATTCATCGGGGAGCCGTGACCCACGAAGAGCACCGGCATTTTGATGGTCTTTTGGAAGCTGCTGGCGGTTTTATGGAGGTCTTGCAGAGAGTTCATAGGAAAGGCAAATGGCAGCACCGCCAGGGTTTTCAAGAACTCTTTACGGTGCATGAGGTTGGTGGTTTTTACTCAACAAAAGTACCTCTGCCCAAGGCGCGTGACCTTGATGTAGGATAAGAAATGGAAAGCGAACCAGCTCTTCATCTGCGCTTCTGGTCGATATAGCTAAAAGGCATGGACTATCTGCTACCGATTGAAGCTAGTAATGGAGTAGATAGTTGCTTGCCCAACGTTGCTGCACTCTCCGTCGAACCTTGAGACTTGAACGAATAGCAGCAATTTCGCCAATGCCACGGTGCCCAACTACCGCCCAGCAAACCCACCGAAAGGCAGAGTATACAACCACACGAGCAGGCAATATTTCTTACGCATCGAAAAAAGACAAGGAGGGAAAACCGCGGCCTGAGGCCCGCCCCCGCAGGCGCCAGGCAAATCAACCCTATTTTGAAGATGCAGTGCAGCCCAATCTGCATGGACTCAAGCCTAAACTCACTGCACTGGGGTATATATTGATCAGCAACGAGGCCGGCGTGTATTTTTTACGAGGCACCGGCACCGGCACCAGCAAAAAACAACAGCCCGGTCGGACACATGTCCGACCGGGCTGTTGGCACTTAATCTCTGGTCCGTCTAATGTCTAAACCGCAGGCCACTCCATTTCAGCTCCTACCAAAAAGGCAACCTGACCCAGCGTGGGCACGGGCGTTGAAGTAGCAGGTGGCGACATGGTCACGGTGATAGTGCCGGCCGTAGAGTCCTGGCTAAGCTTAGCTTGGTAGTATGATTGTGAACCACCAGCTAACGGAACCCCTAGGAACGATACGCCCCACGAAGACTGCTCCTGAAACACCTGCTGAAACGATGAGAAGTCGGTGCTCGTGTACGTCATTTCGAAGGTCGGCAGCTGACTGATAATTAAGCTGGATACGGTACCAAACGAACCGTCCGCACCGAAGTCATAGGGAGTTGGAATCGTGAATTGGTAGCCACCCACTTTGGGGTCAAAATTGACGGCCTGCTTGATAACAGAAGGCAGCCACCAGCCCGAGGCCGAGGAGATGTCGTAGGTGGCGGGCGTCGGGGTCACCTTCGTTACGCCATTGAAAGTCATCTTTACAACACAGTTTTCAGTTTGCTGGCTGAAGGAGAACATATTGTAGGAAGCACTAGCGTTGCCGCTGATACCAAACCAGCCGATAGAGCCACTACCGCCTAAACCACCATCGGCATGTACCTGCACGGTGTTCTGGTCGATTTTGCTCACGTTCATCGTTACCGAGAAGCTCGCCCCGCCGCTCGTTGGATACAAGGCATTCTGAATAGTAGCAATAGGCTCGGCAATATTAATTGTAGGTACAATGGTAACCACACCGCTGCTACCAGCCGCCTGCATCCAGCCTTGGGTGGCCGTAGCTGGAGCCGGCTGTAGGTTTTTGCGCAGGTTGGCTAATTGGTTATTGCGTGAGAGCACCGACGATTGAATGCCGGACACCTCGCTGGTGTTGGCTAGATAGGTCATCAGGTCATTAACGACGGTATCCGAGTCGAGTGGCATATTGGGCAGCAGAGAAATGGCGTCTAAGCTACTGCGCAGGGCGCCTAGCGTCAGGCCAGCAGCCCCCCACAACACCACTTGGCTTGTGATATACGCCATCTTGGCAGCTAACGTGTTGGCGTTAGCCGAAGCCGGAATAGGTCCAGCAAAAGTGATCCAGTCATTATAGAGCGTGTTGGCCACAGCCGCGTTTTTGTTTACCGCGTCGTTAAGGCTGGCTTCATCCTGGGCCGAAAGCTGGTAGGTGATTCCCGCTACCACGTTGTAGTACGCCGTGGTCAATTCGTTGCCAGCGGCTTGCACGTAGCCCCCCTCCTTGTTGTAGCTGAACACGTTGTTGAGCCACTGGTAAGTACTTAGATTGAACACACCCATATTATTCCAGAACCAGGGAAAATCGCCTAGGGCGGCCTCATCCACCGGCACCATGTTCTTGATGCCTAGGTTGTTGACAACTGTGTCTTGAGCCTGCGTGTTGAGTTCTTGGAAGAACGTATTCTGGATGGGCGCCATCGTGCCACCGGCCTCTACTGATTTGATGGAGTAAGCAGGATTGGGTTGGGTAGCTACAGTTGGCTGGCTTGGTTGAAGAACTTGAGTTTCCATAGTGGACTGTTGGGTAGAAGAATAGCATGTGCCTACTTTGGTGGGGCTGTTCGGCTTGTGCCCATCAATTGTGTCCTTGCGCTTCGGCCCGGTTGGGCTTGTGCCTCAGCCAATTGATATGACAAACCTACCGCCTAGCCTTGGCCTACTTACAGGTAGAAATGCGCGATTTGAAAATTGGGTATTTCTACTTGCTACCCAGCTGCAGCCCCCAATTGGTGCCTTAGGTAGGCCTTGGTGCTTCACCTAAGGCCATTCTCGTTCCACTGCTTCCTTTCCACAATAGGGGCCGGACACCCAAGCAGTGCCATGCCAGGTAGCTTGCTGATAAATGGATGGAACAATATGCATGTACCGCTGCACAGTACGAGAACTGCCCGTATTCCGCAACAGTGACCGAGCCTGACAACCTATGCAGGTAGATTTCTTCAGCGGATTACCCGAGCGCTGATTCACTTAGGCCCAGCAGTGCAGAGGGGCAATGAGAAGTAAATTTTGCCACCCACATTTGATGTTACCAGTTGTTTCCAGCACCATAGGTGTTATAGTCAGGCACTAACCTAACATGAAAAATTATCAATCAGAAAGACCTCGAAATCCATAGGTGAGTGGTGTTTTCACACTAGCGCTTGTGCCTATATGCTACATCAGAGTAGCTGTGGATGCCAAGAAGACAAGGAAACTGAAGCAAGGTAAATTTTTGTAAAACACGGGTTTATACGTGGTTTTTACTGCCTGACAGGTCTTTCTTTTGCAGTAAACAAATCCTAAGCGCTTGTGGGACAGCTAACGGGTTCTACTTCCCGCACCAACCAGGAAATGTATTGCCTTATTGTAAATTTTATATTTCTCTCTAATTCCTGAACTCCTGCGCCATCACGGCAAGCGGATGCTTTAAAGCCTATTCGTTTCCCTATTCCTTATCCACCATCTCTATGACAACAACAACCGATAGTCTGGTTGCCTCGCTAGAAGCGTCGCTTCCAACAGCGCTTACTCTCCAGCAACTGTCTCTGGCGCTGGCCCAGGGAGTGATGGCGGCCTATGATGCTTACAACAACGGCTCTAACAACACGCCTGTGTTGCTGGGTTACCAGATGCTCACTCCTATTTACGTCTGGGAAAGTGACCCTAACATTAGCCCCTTCGCGAGATTGGCGGAAGCCGATGCTGCCGCCCGTACCAAGAAGCAGGCGGCCGCTTACTGCTCGCCACCGCCCACTACCGGTGAGCCGTCGTTTGGCAAGCAACTATTTGGCTTCTCGGCAGTAGCCAACGACTTGTCGCATAATATAGTGGTGTTGCGCGGCACTGTAACACTCGAAGAAGCTGGCTATGACTTGCTGGGGTGGGACCACAACACACCGTGCTTGCTGCCAAGCAGTGGGGCCGGCACGCAGCACCCGTATGGCAATGTCAACTCGGCCCTTTACGACTTCTACACTCGTAGCGACGCCGGCTTGGTTACTTCCCTGGCGGCCTCCTTCCAAGCAGCAGTACGGGCTATTGCCCAGGCTAACCCCGATGCCCCATGGTATGTGGCAGCCCACAGCCTAGGCGGACCACTAGCGACGCTGGGCGCCTTAGATGCGTACTTAAGTGGTAGCTATACAGGCAGTAGTAAGCAACCCGTGGTAATCACCTTCGGTGGCCTGCACCTAGGCGACCAGGCTTTTGCCACTGCTTACCAGGCAGAGTTGCCATTGGGTTTACGCTTCGCTAATCTGTGCGACTTTGTGCCCAGCATGGTTTCCCTGGCTCCCAACACACCCAACGACCCGTATGTGCACGTTGGCGTTCCTGCCACGTTTGTGTGGCAAACGTGGGACGATTGGGGAAATCACTCGATGGAGTGTATCTATTTGCAAATGGTACAAAGCCTGATGTATTGGGAGTTGCTGAAGTTTGGCCCCCGCACATACCCACAATAGAGGCATATCAGCTTAATCTGTGGAGTATACCTGGCTAAGTGAAAGAGCCACAGAGCATAGCGGCTTTCCTCGGTTGTAAAGCTAGGCAAAACAGGCAGCACACGACAGCACACAAATACGATGCTCCCTTAAGTACGGAGCGGCCCACCATATAACTCTAGGACAGGCACCGCAAGTGTTAAGCCCAAGCAAAGCATTGTTTAGGTATTGGTGCGCCCTATTCTACCAGCCTCAACGCTTTAGAGGAAAAAATACACTTGTTGGCATAGCTGGCCCGCACCAGAACGGAACGTGTAAAAAACGTTGCCCTCCTTGTGTTAGGCAACTACTTATGAGCAAGCCTCCCAACAACGCTTCACCTGCAATAACGACTGCACTCATCGACTAGCACAGTAGGCCTAGCTGGCACGGAAGCATCGCGGGGTTGCCGGCTGTGCTTACCTCACTACTACGTGTAAGCTGGCCAATGCCGACTACACTCTAATAACCTGTTCATCTGCTTCATTTTCACCTAATTACTTTCTGTCATGGCTGATTTCGCTGCCTACTTTCCCTTGCTACTACTCAATGAGGGCGGCTACGTATTTGACCCACACGACCCAGGTGGCGAAACCTGGCGCGGCATTTCCCGGGTGTTCAATCCGCATTGGCCCGGCTGGCCTGTACTAGATGCTTATAAAACTAAGCCCGACTGGCCCGCCAACTGCCAAGTAGCCCCACGCAACAAACTGGCTACGGATATATTAGAAAAAGATGCCACCCTAGCCACTCTGGTACGGTCGTTTTACCAAGCTCAGTACTGGGACAATTTGCACTTAAGCAACATCAACAGCCAGTGCGTTGCCAGCCAACTCTGCGACATTGGGGTTAACAGTGGCGTTAGTCGGGTTGGTCATCTGGCGCAATACGTACTGGCTTCGTCGTTTGGCTGGCAAGGCGTTATCGACGGGCAAATTGGCCCAGCTACGCTAACAGCCATCAACGCGGCACCGGCCGAGGCTTATTACGAGGCACTTGTTGCCGTTCGGCGCGCTTTTTACCAGTACCGGGCAGGCCATTCCGTAGCCCCACCTGCGTTGGTAAGCATGCTGCAAAGCGTGCACCTAGCACCCGAGGCAGCCATGCAGCGCTACCTGCCAGCCTGGTTGGGGCGAGTGACTGCCATTCCATACGCGGCGTAAAGGCGCCCTACTTCTGCCCGAGTCTCTTTAGCCAGCACTATCTACCCCTTACATGTTCCTTTGCCTATCTGCTTACGGCCGGCACTTGATAGTGCTGGCGGCACTACTATTATCCCACGGTGTGGTCTGGGCACAGCAGCCGGTTATTCAGCGCATCTATGTGACGGATACCCCCACGCAGGATTCGGTTTTTCAGCTCGGCAACACGATTGCCTTGGAAGTTACGGGCCTCAACCGCTGGCTTAAATTGCAGGAGACGCTGTTGATTACTCAAGGATTCGACCCGCAGCAGGCCCACAGCAAGGCGCGCAATTTGGTGTTATACATTGATGATGCACCCCTGCTGAACATGCCGCCACTGGCGCTATACATCGACGAGTCGGGCGCCGATAAGGTGCTGACAGCTGCTGCTCTGCGCTCGGCTCAAAAATTGGCAGCCAACCCCGACTCGGCTGCTACAGCGGCGCTCATCCCTAAGCTGACAGTTCTGCTGGATGAGTACCCGGTAGGTGTACCCGATAAAATAGTATTTAAGCTGGAGCGCAACGTTGGAAATTATCGGTATTGGGATGTAGTATATCAGTCGCCCTGGGACTACTCTTACACCGGCAAAATTGGGTTGGGCTACGAAGACCGGATATTTACCCAACTGCACCCCAACCATGTGGGCAGTACTATTCGCATCAAGCTAATTGAGCCCGTTACCCTTTGGATTGCTCTTCTGGGTTCGTTGGGCCTAGGCATTGGCTTGCTGACCCTAGGGGCCCGCTCGTGGCTGCTGCGCGTTACTCTGCCACGCGAGAGCAACACGGCATCTATGCCCACACTAGCGAAAGTCAACCCGCCCTTCAACTTAGGCAAAGTACAAATGGCATGGTGGACGTTTATCATCCTAGGCAGTTTTCTGGTTATCTATTGTGTGTCGGGAGAGATGCCGGATATTTCCACTACCTCGCTGGCGCTGCTGGGCATCAGCGGTGGAACGGCGGCAGTGAACGGGCTTATCCGGCGCGACCCGCCCCCGGCCGAGTCCGCAACCGGCCCGTGGCTAACTAGCCGGGGCTGGCTCACCGACATTCTTTCGGATGCGTATGGCTTGAGCATGAACCGGCTACAACAAGTAGTGATTTCGCTGCTGATGGGGTATTTCTTCGTGCGGACAGTGTACAATAGCGTGGCCATGCCGGTATGGACTGATAACCAGATATTGCTACTGGCTGTGAGCAGCGCCACCTACCTTGGCCTAGAATGGCAGAATAACCGCACCCGGGATGCTACCCCAGCAGTTGGTGCTGGTAGCTCGGCTCCCGTGTCTAACCCAGCCTCAGTGGTTTTTGCCGCCCCAGTTATAGCGGCCGTACCCGCAGCAGCAGTTCCTCCCGCTGCCAGCAGCCCAATACCCGATGAGTCAACCGCCACCACAGATACCTCAACTGATGCTGTGCTTACTACCACTATAACTGGGGCGGCCATGCCGATGGCTTAGCCGTTCGAAATGATACTTATCCACCATTCGTCAGGCCCGGCCGGCAGTTCTTTTCTCATTCGCTTAGCTATGCAGTTCACCGTGCTAGAACAGAAATAAGACGAGAAAATCAAGTAGTGACTGGTGAAAGGAAAGCAGGAAAACCACGTAGAAATACGGGGTAGCTTATTCGCGTAATTCTACGCGCAAAAACAGCTTTTCTGGCCGGTTACTTTGCTGAGCAAATAAGTTGATAACGCTCTCTGTTCGGCGGCTAAGCTGCCCCTTCCGCGTATGCTGCCCTCGCCTACTCTCCGCTGGACCCGCGACTACCTATTTGATATTCTGCGTGAGCTAGCCATTCACCATCTTTTTGGGGTGCCCGGCACCAACGAAATTCCCTTGATTGACGGGACGTACTACCCAGAAAATGACGTCACGTACATCGAATGCCTACACGAGAATATTGCCATAGGTGCGGCAATGGGCATGGCCCACCTAACGGGCCTGCCGGGGGTGGTGATACTGCACATTACGCCCGGAATTGCGCATAGCATCGGCAACTTGTTTAACGCAGCTCGGTCGCGCGTACCGCTGGTAGTTATTTGTTGCCAGCAGCAAACTGCACTAGTGACACAGGAGCCACTACTAGCCTCTAACCTAGTCGACCTGGCCCGGCAGTACACCAAGTGGGCGCATGAGATACGCACTCCCGAGGAAATGCCGCTGGTACTCCAACGGGCTTTCAAGGAAGCAATGGCGCCACCCACTGGTCCGGTCTTCGTGGCTATTCCATGGGAATTTACGATGCGCAGTATCGGCCCAAACGACCATGTAACGGGCGTTACGCGCATTTCGCCGCACTTCACCGGCGACCCGCAAGCCCAGAACCCGCTGGTGGTAGTAGGCGACGCGGCCGGCTACGCCGATGCGTGGCCCAAACTTCAGGAATTGGCCGAGTTGCTGGGGGCGCCTGTGCTTCAGCAGAGCTTCCGGTTTCGCCAACAACCAGCTTTCACTCAATGACCCATCAGCTGTTTGGTAGTTCAGTTATTCAACATAGCAATGCCTATCCAGAAGCAAAGTATTGCTAGCTAATGCGTTCTTTCAGAAGATTTAATTTCCACTTCCTCCACACATTCTTTATGGCCGACAACAACACGCTTCCTCCTGCAGTCATTAGCTCAGATGATTTCGAGCAGTACACCAATAATTGGGTGCAATTGATAACCCAAGGCGACGCGGCGCTGACAGCCCTGAATGAAAGCTTCGCGGCGAAGGATGGCAGCCGCGGGCAGTACCTGAGCATGCCAGCCGACTGGGTACGGTGGCTGATATCAACGGTGGGCTGCACCCAGGTGAAGGTCCGGTTCCTACTCACTAAAGACAGGCAGTTCAACTTAACTTTCTATGCGACTGACGCCCAAAACAGCCGGGTATCGGCCTACTACTTGCTCAGCCTTGAGAGTACGGAATTAGGTAATCTGATGGCCGCCATGTATGGCCAGAACTCATCAAGCAGCGACGACCCCAAGATTTCGAGTGGCAACGATGGAACAGGAAGCGTGCAGATACCGCATGGCGTAGCCGGCGACTGGGTGAAAAACTGGCAAGAGGCCGACAAGCTGACGCCCAATATGTTCGCGACTACCTATGGCTTCTTGCGGGGCTACAACTTTCAGCGGGGCGATTTGATGAACAACTTATTCAACATCGATCCGGCAGAGCGGCAGCAGCTGCGAGTTGATTTCGGCCTGCATAAATATTATGCCGCTTACGATAATAATAACCCTCAGCCCACCTATACATTTGGGCTAGTGCTGCGGCTGGTCAACCCTGACGCCAAGACCTCCGACACCCCATTCTACGACATGTCGACCCCGGTGCCGCCCGGTTACTAGCCCTACTTAGTTTAGGGCAGCCAGTCCTTACTTAGTTTTAAACACCTTACTGCCTGTGCATGATATTTTACAACTGACTATACCGCAGCTACTGATGCGCCTCACGCCCTTGCCGATGCTAATAGCTGGAATTATCGGTTTGGTGCGCTTCCGTCAGCTTTCGCCTAGCCTGCGCTACCTCGCCGTCGGCCTCAATGGCTTTTTGCTGCCGCTGAACCTAACCGGGCTGGTTTTCCTGTTTCTGCACCGAAACAACCTGTTTCTGATGCCCATCTACACCATTGGGGAACTGTGGATTCTGGTTTTGGTATACAGGCAAGAGTTACGCTCTCCTGCCTTTACGCGCTTGGTGCCGTGGCTTATAGGCGCTTTTACTTGCTACGCAGTGCTTGATACCGAGTTGGCTCGGCCAGACTTCACCCAGTTTCGGCCGAGCCAACAGATACTTCAAAGCTTTATTGTGCTGATACTAGTGGGGCTCTATTTTCGGAAAGTAATCAGTGAGCTATGGATCGTTAGCTTGGTTAAAGAACCGATGTTCTGGATATCGGCAGGCTTGCTCATCTACTTTTTAGGCTACTTACAGATTGCGCTTTTCAGCAATTACTTGCTCCAGTATTCCCGGACGCTTAACATGAACGTTTGGGCCGTACATTCGCTGCTGTTCATCGTGCTCTATATGTGTTACTGCCGGGCGTTATGGCTTCCCCTTCAGAAGTAAGCTTTGGCCAGTTACTCTACAGCGGTATTGCCTTTATGCTGCTAGCGGGGGGGGCGTTGCTAAGCTTCCTCATTGCCTATCAGCGGCGGGTGTTGCAGCAGCAACTCCAGCTTCAACAAGTAGAGACGCAATACCAATTACAATTACTAACCGCCACCGTGGAGGCTCAGGAAGGAGAGCGGGAACGTATCGGCCAAGATCTGCACGATAGCCTGGGCTCGGCGTTGGCCACTGCAAAGCTGCTGGTGAACCGGTTAAGCAATGGGCCAGTAATTGAGAGTCAAAAGTCTTCGCTAACGCTGCTAGAACAAGCCATGACCACCATGGTGCAAGACGTCCGTACCATTTCTCACAATCTGTACCCGGCCATACTCGCCCGGTTTGGTTTAGCAGAAGCTATTTACAACCTAGTAGACACATGCAATGAAGCTGAAAAGCTGCCGGTTGAGCTGACCATACATTACAATCAGTCGCTGGACTTGGCGCAGGAACTCGCGCTGTACCGCATCTGCCAGGAACTGCTGACAAATGCGTTAAAGCACGCCGAAGGGGCTACGGTTCTGCTAATTGACTTGCAGCAAACCGACTCGCACCTTACCCTGACGGTGGAGGACGATGGGTGTGGCTTTGCCTCCCCCCTGACCCGCCACCCAGCTGGCCCTGGGGCGGGCTTGCGCAGCATTGCAGCCCGTGTGCAATTATTGCGCGGAGAGCTGCACTATCCCCGAAACAAGGAACGCGGCAGCTGCACTATCATTAAGATACCAATTAGTCACGCAACTCTATGACTACTCCACTAGCTGGCATACACGTAGCGCTACTCGACGACCATCCCCTATTTCGACAGGGATTGTGCCATCTGTTGCAAGACCTGCCCTACGTAGAAACGATAACCGAAACAGCTAATTTGCCAGAGCTATTGGTGGTGTGCCGCCAACGGCTACCCGACGTGCTACTGCTCGATTTGCAGATGCCTGAGCACGATGGTGGAGAAGTCGCGCAGGTGCTCCTTAAAGAGTTTCCTGAGTTGAAGATTATTGTGCTATCGATGTTTGCCGCCGATAAGTACATCACGCAAATGATGAAACTGGGGGCTCGTAGCTACTTGCCCAAAGATGCTAGCCAATCAGAGATAATTCACGCCATCAGTGAGGTTCTGACGACGGGCTACTACCTCACGGCCCGCATCTCGCGGGCTGTCACGCGGGGCATTCAGGAGCCCACCCGAAAACGCTCCTCCTCGCTATTTGACCCTATCTATTTCACTCCCCGCGAAAAAGAGGTACTACGGCTAATGTGCCAAGGACTAACCAACTTGAATATTGCCGAAAAACTCTTCATTAGCAGCCGTACAGTGGAGGGATACCGGCAGCGGTTACTGGAAAAGACCGAAAGTTCTAATACAGCCAGTTTGATTGTGTATGCTGTGAAAAACGGGTTTATTGAAACCTGACGCATGCATGTGAGAAGGAGCAGGAGAAGAGCATTGAAAGTACGAGTGAATGAAACCAGACAGGACATGCGCTTTTAATTCTAAGCGCGACAATTAAGCTACCCAATACCTATTGCGAGAAATTGCTCAGGCCAAGAGCCTCGGCAACATAAAGTCCACTAGAATACCAATCAGCAGCAAGTCATCTGCCAGGCCTTAACCAGCAAACAGGTCAGAACCATCTACTCGAAGAGTTAATTATCGAGGGTGCGTGCTTTCTGGCCTAGCCGTCTACCTCAAACTTCCTTATGTGTTCCGGCCGCAGCGGGCAATACGATGCTAGCGCCTAGTGCGGTAACAGCTTTGCCACTAAAGAGCTGTGCGCCTACAGAGCCGCAGCGGCAATTATTATTCATTCTTTAACCCCAATTCATCATGGATCCATTCTTGGGCGAAATCCGCCTGATGCCGTACTACTTCGCGCCTGCTAATTGGCTGCCCTGCGACGGCCGGTTGTTACCAGTCCGTCAGAATACGGCCCTTTTTTCGTTGCTAGGCGCTCTGTACGGTGGCGACGGGCAAAACAGTTTTGCTTTACCCGACCTTCGTGGCCGCGCCATTGTAGGCATGGGCCAGGGAGCGGGGCTACAATCCTACAGCCAGGGCGAGCAAACCGGGACGGAAAGCGTAACGCTACAGGCCGTACAACTGGCCCAACACAGCCATACGCTAGCGGCATCGGTACCGGTAACTAGCGCTACGGGCACCACTGGCTCGCCGCAGGGGGGCGTCTACGCCTCCACGTCGTCGGAGCAATACGGGTTTTCGGGCACGAACGGCAACATGGCCAACCTGCTTACTGGCACCACCGTGCCGGCCGGTGGCAACCAAGCCCACGAGAACCGCATGCCGTTTCTGGCCCTCAACTACTGCATTGCTACGCAGGGCATATACCCGCCGCGCCAGTAAGCTCTGGTTTCCATTCACCTTCTCAAGCTCTCAAGCATGTCTACTCCATACGTCGGCGAGATTCGCACCGTCGGCTTCAACTTCGCGCCGCAAGGCTGGGCTTTCTGCAACGGACAGAGCTTGTCAATCTCTGAAAATCCGGCACTTTACTCTCTAATAGGCACTAGTTACGGTGGCGACGGGCAATCCAATTTCAACCTACCCAACCTACAAAGTCGCTTGGGGGTAGGCAGCCAAGGCCAAATGCCGGCACCGGGCCTAACAACCTATGCACTAGGGCAGCAGGCCGGGGCTGATTCCGTGACGCTCAATACCTTACAGATACCACCTCACCAGCACCCGTTTTCCGCTACGCTGGCAGCGGCGTCTGGGGGCACTCCCACCAACGACCCCAAGGGCGCTTACCCAGGGGCAGGACCAAGCACGGCCTACGCCGGGTCGGGGGGCGCCAACCAATACCTAGATGTGAGTGCTCTAACTGGCTTGGCGCAGCCAAACCCCGGCAGTCAGGCGCACTCCAATATCCAGCCCGTGCTGGCACTGAACTACATCATCTGCCTAGAGGGCAATTATCCGCCGCGGCAGGATTAGGCCCTCTGTCTATTCTTTCACCTCTCTTTTGCTAGTGTTACTATGGACGAACCATACCTCGGCGAAATTCGCCCTATATCCTTTCCATACGCGCCCAAAGGCTGGGCTTTCTGCAACGGCCAGTTGCTGGCCATCAACGGCAACCAAGCGTTATTTACGCTGCTAGGCACCACGTTCGGCGGCAACGGCCAAACCACGTTCGGCCTGCCCGATTTGCGGAGCCGGGTACCCGTGGGTGCGGGTCAGTTGTCGGGCGGCTCATCCTATACTCAGGGCCAGATGGGCGGCTCGGAATCGGTAGCGCTCAGCCTTGACCAAATTCCGACGCACATGCACGCCATTACCGGCACGCTGCAAACGGCGCCCGAGGCGGAAGAAACCAGTCCAGTAAACGGATTCCCGGCCAAAGGTGGCGCCGCCGAATACAGCACTGGGCCAGGAAATACCAATTTGCTGTCGGGGCCTCTTGCGGGCAGTACCGGCACAACGGGTGCTGGGCAAGCCCACGAAAACCGCATGCCGGTGCAGGCTATCAACTATGTTATTGCGCTGCAAGGCATTTTCCCTTCGCGGCCCTAAAGCACTGGTTGGGTGGCCATCTGTTGCGGCCGGCTCGGCATTGGCGGCAGTAGATGGTTACGCGGGTTTTAAGTCAACACGCGAGAGTTTCTATCCTTATAGTTTATCGTTACCAGCATGCGCATAGCCGTTATTATTAGCAGCTTTTTGGGGTGGCCTCTGTTGCAGAACCTGCTCACACAAGGTGTAGTAGCTGGGGTAGCCGTGCCCGCCAACGGCCGCGACGAAGCGGAGCAGCTACACCAGTGGCTGGTGCAGGCCGGTGCGCCCCCGCGCCGCTTGGCGCGCGCCGGCCTAACACTTGACCTAACGGCTTGGCTGGCGGATTTGCGCCCTACGGCTGTGCTGGTGCTCACCTTTCCATGGCGCATTCCGGCGGAAGTGCTGCGTATGCCGCCGCAGGGCTTTATCAATGCGCATTTTGCGGCTTTGCCTGGTTATCGCGGGCCGGAGCCTACGTTTTGGCAACTCCGCAATGGCGAAGCCGCCGGCGCCGTGACCATGCACCGTATGGAAGTGGACTTTGATACCGGCCCTATTCTGGCGGCCACGCCCGTTTCCATTGGCCCGCATGATACCCACGGCCTGCACCGCGCCCAACTGGCGTTGGCAGCAGTGCACACGGGCCGGCAATTGCTAGATGCCCTGCGTACGGGCACCCCTGGCCAACCGCAGGATGAAGCCGTGGCCCGCTACTGGCCTCGCCCTACTCTGCCTGACCTGTGCATCAACTGGCAGGAACCCGCCGAGCCAATAGCCCGACTAGTGCGCGCCACCAACCCCTGGAACCGAGGCGCCCTGGCGGCTTTGCGCGGGCAACCGCTACGCATACTTAGTGCCACGCCGCGCCCCGAAACTGTGGCGGCGCCCCCCGGAACGGTAGTGCTGGCCGTGCCCGGCCAGGCCTTGCTGGTGGCCTGCGGCCTAAGTCAGGTCATTCAACTCGACATGGTAGCCCTCGACGAAGGCTATTTCACGGGAGAGCAACTGGTTGGCTTAGGCATACAGCCTGGAGAAGTACTGGGTACGCTGCCGCTCCCGGTGGCCAGTACGCCACAGCTACAGCCGAGTTAATTGCAGATATATATATCTATTAATAAGACACATAGCTTAATAAGCACCTATAACCATTTTTCAGCAGCTGCTATGAAATTTAAACTGCTACTCGTATGGCTGCTCCTACTCAGCACCGTAGAAGCCAAAACCCAAAATCTGCTTCGGCAAGAGTCGTTTGAGACGGACGGAGAGAATTCCCGGTACACCTCTACTACGTACACCACCGGATTGACTGGCAGTACCAACCAGTATTTCCTTCGGGCTTCCAACAATACCCTCTCCACTCCTAATCCGGTAGTGGGTTTCTACCCCGCCAACGGAATAACTGGCGGCGCGCTGGACGGCCAGTTCTATTGGGCGGGTGAAGGCGTGCGGGGACCGGCCAACAACAACCTTCGGAGTGCTGGTACGGTCACGCTAAGCCCGATATCAGTAGCTGGCAATAGCAACTTGCAGGTGCATGTCGCCTTATATGTTGGGCAGCGCTCCAACCCCAGTATCAACTGGGAGAACGACGACAAAATAGAAATTCAAGTGCAGCTCGACGGTGGGGGCTGGAACACGGTGGGCCGCTTTGTGGGCGACAACGCCAACCCAGGCACTGGCGGGGCCATGCGACAAGATCTGAACCTGAACGGCGTTTCGTCTGATGAACTCGGTAATAATTCCGTCCTGACGCAAACGATGACCAACTTCACCTTTCTGGTGTCGGGTACAGGCTCGTCGCTCGCTGTGCGGGTGGTGGCAGACCAGAACGGGCTAAGTGAGGAATTTGCCTTCGACAACATCCGGGTGTTTGGAAACCCGAGCGGCAGTGCGGCGCCAGTACTGTCCAACATCGAAGGCACCGCGCTGAACTATGCGGAAGGCGCTCCGGCTACCCAGGTTACCAACACCCTCACCGTCACCGACGCGGACAATACCACCCTGAGCGGTGCTACCGTGAACATTCTAAATTTCGATGCCACGGAGGATATTCTGCTGTTCACCAACCAGAACGGCATTACGGGCAGCTTCGCTACTGCAACGGGTACCCTAACGCTAACGGGCACTGCTTCGCTGGCTGCCTACCAGGCGGCCTTGCGCTCGGTGCGCTACCAGAACACCGATGCAGTAAATGCCACGGACGGCATCCGAACCATTCGGTTTTCGGTGACAGATGCCTCCTCTACGGGTAGCAACGTGGTGGCGCGGGGTATTGTGGTTACGTCTAGCCTTGATGCGGCGGCTCCGCTGCCTTACCTCGACGACCTGACCAACGACGGCGAAGGCACCCGCTACAGAAGCAACAGCTTTGCGGGCAACAACGGGGCGGCCTTCTTCCGCACCAACATCCCGAATACCAACGCCAACGGCCCCTGGTACGCCAACGGCGCTTCGGTTACGAATTTCACCAACATCAGCAACGGCTACTACTGGTACGCGGCAGGCACCGGCAACCCCGTCAACCCGGCGCCGGTGAACGTTGGCACCTTCATAACCAAACAGGTGAATACGGTCGGTTACACAAACGTACGCTTCAAGATCCTGCTAGGCGCCACCCTCAATGCCTGGGACCTCAGCGACTACTCCAAGTTCTACTACCGCATCAACGGGGGCAGCTGGGTGATTTTTGCCTCGTTCCGCGGCACTCAACCAGTGTCCACTAGCAGCGGCAGTATGTCGCAGGATGTAGACCCCACCAACCTGACCAACCCACCCACAGGCACGGCCCTGACTCCAGCCCTAACTCAGTTCGACTTCCCGCTGCCCGCTACTGTGAACGGCCAGCAGGTAGATTTCATGCTGGAAATCCTCAACGACGAGGCCACGAATAATGGTGAAACCTTTGTTTTTGATAAGATTGAAGTGACGGGCACGCAAATGATGCCCCCAACGGTGACAACGGCGGCAACTACTTCCATCACAACCACCAGCGCGGTGTTGGGTGGCAACGTAACCGCCGACGGAGGGGTGGCGGTCAGCTCCCGCGGCGTGGTATATAGCAGCAGCAACTCCACTCCTACCGTGGGCGGAGCCGGGGTAATGGCAGATGCCAATGGCTCTGGCTTGGGTTCGTTCTCAAAAACTATCAGCGGCCTGACACCCGGCGTCGTGTATTACGTGCGCGCCTACGCCGTCAACCCGGTAGGCACCAGTTACGGCAGTGTAATAAGCTTCACGACCACGCCCACCGCGCCCGTGGTGACTACGCCCGCCAATGGCAGCATCACCAACGACAACACGCCCACTTACTCGGGCACCAGCCTCGCTAACAGCACTATTACCGTGTACGTGCGGCCTAATGGCGGCAGTTTCGCGCCTGTTGGCACAACGGTGGCAAGCTCGTCGGGCACTTGGAGCTTCACGCAGCCTACGGCGCTACCTACCGGCTCAACGGCGGTGTATGCTACAGCGGTGGTGAGCGGCTCGGCGGCTAGTGCCCAGAGCAGCACCAACACCTTTACGATTGACACGGTGATACCCACCGCCACTATCACGCGCCAGATTCCGGCGGCTATCATCACCAACGTCACGTCGCTGACCTTCCGCGTTACATTCAGTGAATCTGTGAGCGGGGTGAGTGCCAGCAGCTTTGTGCTGGCCACCACCGGCACGGCCACGGGCACTATTGCCAGCGTATCGCCCGTGAGCAGCACCACCTTCGACGTGGTAGTAAATAGCGTGAGCGGCAACGGTACTTTGGGCTTGAATCTGAAAGCTACTGCTTCGGGCGTGACGGACTTAGCCGGTAACGCCCCGGCTGGTGTCACGGGCCCCACTTACACCATCGACCAGACGCCTCCCACGGCAGTCATTAGCAGCTCAGCCGGCCCTAACAACAGCACCAC
Source organism: Hymenobacter norwichensis DSM 15439 (assembly GCF_000420705.1). Taxonomy (GTDB): domain Bacteria; phylum Bacteroidota; class Bacteroidia; order Cytophagales; family Hymenobacteraceae; genus Hymenobacter; species Hymenobacter norwichensis. Next base: position 264,440 of record NZ_ATVL01000009.1, on the reverse strand, counting down.
CACCACAACCCCCATTCCGTTCACGGTGACTTTTTCGGAAAATGTAACGGGGTTTGCAGCAAGCAGCGTGACCATAAGCAACGGCAGCCTAACGCCGGGCAGTTTTACGGCCGTTAGCGGCACTACTTACACCTTCACCGTGACGCCTACTACCCCCGGCGTAGTAACAACCGTAACCATAGCGGTGGGCGTGGCGCAGGACAATGCCGGCAACAACAACACGGCTGCCGGGCCATTTTTAATCACCTATTTCCCACCCTCCACATCTGCGCCAGTAGTCTTTACCCCAGCCAACGGCAGCACTATCAACACTGCCACCCCAGTGTACACGGGTACAGCTACCATTGGCAGCACTGTAACTGTGTATGTAGATGGAGCCAGTATTGGCACCACTTCCACCGACGCGGCCGGCAACTGGAGTTACACGCAACCTTCGCCCCTGCTCAACGGCTCGTACCAGGTACATGCCACAGCCCAGCTCAGTGGCCAAGCCATGAGCGTCATCAGCAACACCAACCGCTTTACGGTAGCACTGGCCGCCTCCTACACCAGCAGCACAGCCACGCAGGCCAGCACAGCCCGCGTAGCGGCGGGCAGTACCAACCAAGTGCTACTGCAAGTGGCCGTTACCATTGGTGGCGGTACTGGCTCGCCGCTAAGTGCCCAGTCATTTTCGTTCACCACCAATGGTAGCACGGCACCAGCAGATATCAATGCAGCTCGTCTGTTCTTCACCGGTACCAGCAATACCTTCGCTACCACCACCCTATTCGGTGGCGCCATTACGAATCCGAACGGTAGCTTCACCATCACCGGCAACCAGCAGCTGACTGCGGGCACCAACTACTTCTGGCTGGCGTACGACGTGGCTCCCAATGCTCCGAATGGCAACCTACTCGACGCTACCTTTACCAGCCTGACCGTTGGAAGCATTGCCCGAACCCCGCTCGTGACCAACCCAGCGGGGAGCCGTGAGATATTTCGAACGGACCGCGTGGCAGGTACGGCCCTGCGCTTTGTGGGAGGCAATACGGCCGGCGCCATCAACTTCAGCGCCGATGCTACCAACCCGGCCCCCATTCTGGGGCCACAGTACACGCAGGCTGTTTGGTTGAAACCCGCCACTGGCACCGGCAACACCACGTATTACGTGCTGGGCAATGGCACCGGCAACACAGCAGCGCCTTACATGTTCGTGACGGGTAACGGCCGCTTGGGAGTGGGCTTTGGCACGGGTAGCGGGACAGTAAGCCAACAAACCGGACCCAATACCATAGCAGCGGGTGAGTGGAGCCATGTGGCAGCTACGTACAACGGCAGCGCGCTGATAGCATATCTCAATGGAGTGGCTGTCATCAACCTGCCTATCAACAGTGCGGTGGCCGCCACCCGCGTCAACTTCCTTGGCAACGTAGCCGTGTCAGGCAGTAATAACTTCCCCGGCGACATCGACGAAGTAAGCCAATGGAGCCGGGCACTAAGCCAAACGGAAGTGCGGCTATTGCGCCACCTCACGCTGCGAGGCACAGAATCCGGGCTATTATCGTACCTCCAGTTCAACGACCAAGGCACTACCACAACCGACGTGGTTAGGGGCACGGTGGGCACGCTTACCGGCAGTACTACCCGCGTGAGCAGCACTGCACCCGTTAGCCTGGGTACGAGCAATGCGCAAACGGTAGTGGGCACCGGCACCTACGGCTTCTCGGGTACCAATGTGGCTATCAACTTCTCTTCTACTGGCGGTGCCCCTTATGAAGTAGTGGTCAGCCGCCTCAGTGGCCCGCCGCTGGGTACCCAGCCCAGTACGGCCGGCTTGCAGCGGACGTTCAACCAAGCGTACTGGATTGTCAACCGGTATAGTAGCAGCGACTTCACGGCCACCGTCACGTACACCCTTACGCCCGCAGATATTAGTCCTGCCGATGCTGCTACGCCCGCTAACCTGAAGCTCTTCAAGCGCGGCAGCAACAGCGACACCGCATTCGAGCCCCCTATTTCGGCAGTCAGCGCCAGCGCTACTAATGGCACCGTTACGTTTCCCGTTACCTCGTTTAGCCAAACGGTTATTGGCACGCTCGGCTCTTCGCCTCTGCCCGTAGAGTTAGTGAGCTTCACAGCCCAAGCGCAAGGCCCCGATGCCCTGCTCCGCTGGATAACGGCCCAAGAGAAAAACAGTGCCTATTTCGAAGTGGAAAGTAGCACCGATGGGCGCATGTTCCGCGCCTTGCACCGCGTAGCTGGCCAGGGCACTAGCTCGGCACGTCACCAGTACGAATGGGTTGATAAGGCAGTGGCGCGCTACCAAGCACCGCTTATCTATTACCGCCTGCGCCAAGTAGACCTGGATGGTACTGTGGCCTATTCGCCCGTGCAGACGGTGAAGCGAGAAGCAGCAAAGCCTTACCTGATGCTGGTCCCGAACCCCACCCACGGCCTGTCGAAGCTGACCGGCGCCACACCCGGAGCACAGGTTCAGGTACTGGATGCCGTCGGGCGCTTGGTCGTAGCGACAAGTGCAGATACAACGGGTACAGCGGTATTGGTGCTACCAATGGGGCAGCCAACGGGGGTGTACATAGTACGCACCGGCACGCAAACGCTTCGCTTGGCGGTGAACTAATGATGTATTTGTCGGGAGATAACCAAGTTCGGAGACTTCGCGCCCACCGACATCCGGCGTAGTCTGCTACGCTACTAGGGCGTGGTGCACATTCCCGGCACCAAAAGCCGCTAGAACTATAGAGCAAAAAGTGGCCGCTGTAGAGAGGCAAATGGAAAGAATAAGTGGTATGTTAATCCGAAAAACTTGGAATCAACGACCCAAGAAAGAAGCGAAAAGGCATACCAAAAACTACTATATATCTCGAGTAACAATCAAGACTGAACCTCTATTACCACTTTCCCAAAGCGGCGAGTATCACTAGGCATGTCCTATCCCGATAGTCTTTGTTAAATAAGACCTATCTGTGCTACCAATCGTAGGCAAATAGCAAGGGCCGGAGCAGCTAACTGCTCCGGCCCTTGCCGTTGTTTCGCCGGGGTAAAGCCCGCTTCTACATCCCGTTGCCTTTGGAGAGGTCCAGGCCCCAATTACGGCCTTTCTCTACGGCGGGCACTCCTTTCTCCAGCCATACTGGAGCGGGGGCACCTTTCAGGTAATGGTCGAAGAATTGCAGTTCCCGAATGGAAATGTCTTTGCGGTTTTCGCGCTTTACTAGGTTGTGGGCCTCCCCGTTGTACTGCAGCAACCACACAGGCTTACCCAAGCGGCGCAGGTCGGTGAACATTTCAATGCCCTGATACCACGGCACAGCGCCGTCGGCATCGTTCGACATGATAACCACCGGCGTTTGCACCTTGGGCAACGCAAACAGCGGCGAGTTGCGGATGTAGAGCTCGGGCTTTTCCCAGAGAGTGCCGCCGATGCGGCTCTGGGTGCGCTCGTACTGGAACTGCCGGCTCTGGCCCGATTCCCAGCGGATACCACCATAGGCCGACGTCATGTTCACGACGGGAGCTCCGGCCCACGCGGCGGCGTACATGTTGGTTTGGGTGATGAGGTAGGCTACCTGGTATCCGCCCCAGCTCTGGCCCTGAATGCCAATGTGCGCCCCGTCCACCCAGTTGTTTTTCTTCAATGCTTCCACACCAGAGTTGATGAATTCCACGGCCGACGGGCCCGGCTCGCCAATGGTGTAGCTGATATCGGGCGTGAACACCAAGTAGCCGTTGCTGGCGAACATGGCAATATCGAGCCGCGAAGGAGTGGGCGCGGGCGCTTGGTAGCGGTAGATGCCTTCCGACACCTTCTCGTAGAAGTACGCCACCATAGGGTACTTCTTGTTGGGGTCGAAGTCTTCGGGTTTGTAGAGGACGCCGGTGGCCTTATAGCCCTTGGGAGTGGTCCAGTGCACCAGTTCGGCGGTGAACCAGTTGTAGTCCTGTTGCTGGGCGTTGATGGCGCTGAGCTTCGTTTCTTTTTTCAAGTCCGTACTCACGTACACGTCGGCCGGCTGGCTTACGCCAGACTTGGTATACACCAAGTTTTTGGCATCCTTGGCCTGTAGCAACGCGGAGTAACCCATGGGTGCCATTACAACGAGTTCGGGGGCTTTGGTGCTAGCTAGGGCCTTTTTATAGAAGCCCCATTCTTTGCTATCATCGTGCTGTACTTGCAGCCACAAGGTCTCGTTGGGCTCGATAAACTTCTGCTCCTCCACGGGCATCCGGTAGCGGAAGCGCAGCTTATTTTTGCGGCCCAGGCCATTGGTGAAGTTGGTGGCCGTGCCCGTCTTGGGGTCAACTTTCCACATGTCGTACCGGTCGTAGAGCAATACGGCCGCATCGTTCTTGGCCCAGGCCGCCAAGCCGTAGGCTTCCGGGTCGGTGGGCGAGTCGTTTTCCTCATCCGCGAAGGACACCCCGGTTTTACCGGTCAGGTTGGTGGTTTTGCGGGTGGCTACGGCAAAGGAAAACCAATTTTGGGTGGCGTGGTCGTACCACACGGCATAGTCGCCATTAGGAGAAATCTGAAAGCGGCTTTTGGCAGCCTTGGGGTTGATGGCAATGCGGTTGCCGGTTAGGGTGGATACCAAAAACGCTTGTTTCAGGGTGCTACCCTGCCACTGCATTGAGATGCGCTTGGCCGTGTCGGTTACGGCCAGCACGTACTCAGCATTGGTATTGTCGGCCATGTACGAGTCGCGCAGGTACTCGTCTTCCAACTGCACGAATTGGTTGCCCCGCTTGGGGTAGATGACGGCCAGGTAGTTGCGCTGCAAATCCTTCTTCAGATTTTTCAGCTGCATGGGTTGCAGGTAGTCGTCCTTGTAGTTCCAGATGTCGAGCTTGGCGTGTTCAAAATCGACCAGCGTGGTATCCTGCGGAATGGGGTCGGGGGCGGTGCCGAAAAAAAGCTTGTCGCCGTTCTTGCTGAACAGCACTTTTCCGAATCCGCTCGGCGACCAGCCCGCCTTCAAGCCTTTGGCCCCGGGCTGTAGCAACGCGGTAGCACTGTCGGCCAAGAAGTTGGCATAATAGAGCGTAAAGGGCTTTGCCAGGGCTTTTTCGGGGTGCTTCTCGGCCGTGAAGGCCAACTGCTTGCCGGCGTCGTCGAAGGCCAAGTTCTTATACACGCCTTTGCCGGCGCTCATCCGCTTAGGCGTGGCCGCACCCAGGTCGTACACGAACAGGCCTGATTGCACCGTTTTATTGTTCTTGGGCGCGGAAACCGCAAACGCCGTCCGGTTGCCCAGCTTACTAACTTGGTAATCGGTTACGGCCGCAAACTCGCGCAAAGCGCCGTTTTGCAGGTTCAACACCGAGAGGGTACCGGCTTCCTTCTTGGCATTAAGCAGGTTGTCGGTAATTTTCTTGAGCGTGTCGGTCGGGGCTTTTTTCGCCGCTTCCTTCACCTGGGCCTGCATGGTCAGGAAAGCTACCACTGAGGCTTTCTCCGCCAGTTGAAAGGACTTGACGTTGGCGTACCGGGTGAGCTTTCCGGTTTCCAGGGCAAAAACCCCCAGGGAGTCCTTGGGCATTTCCTCGGGCTTTTTCTTCTTGATTTTAGCCTGCCGGACGTCCTTGAACAACGGCTTGATGGCAAACACCACGAACCGGGAATCAGCGGTAAACAGGGCTGAATCGCCGCGGGCTACCTGCCCTACGGTGCGGTTGCCACTGGTTTTGATGTAGAGGGTGCCGTCGCCTTGCTGAGGCTTCACTTGGTACAGCACATACTTGCCGTTGTTGCTGATTTTCTGGCTGGTCACGCTTTCCCATCGGTCATACACCGTGTGGTCGAGCGGCTTTTTGGCGGGCTGCTGGGCTAGTGCCGGCGGCAGGTAGGCCAGGCCAGCGAAGAGAAGTAGGAGTTTACGCATTGGAATTGTGGTTATTCCCAAATGTACAAACCCTGTTGGTCTACACTAGCAGGCCCGGATCCAAGTAATGGTAGTTTGAGGTGGTAGAGTTACACAAATAGGGTGAGGACTCTGCATCTCGTAGGTTCTAAAGGCTGACCCGCTTTGCTACTAACTCCGTAACAAAAACGATGAAAGTGAATGCAAGAAGTAAAGCCAGAATATTCCTGAGAAAGGCTAAAACGCTCTTCTACCTAAAGTGGGCCAGCAAGTTTTAGCAAGCGCGGATACCCGTTTCATGGTGCAGACTGAATTTAAGATCCTAGCTCACAGCTCAAAGTCTACAAAATGCTCCCCGGAAGTGAATTTCGTGCATGAAACCGTTGGACCTAGCTGAATGGATTTTCTCGATTAAGCTCAAGGCTTTGAAAGCAGCACTGTATTTTGCACCGTCTGTAAGGCGCCGCTCCGTTCTTTTTGTAGGCATGGTTGAAGAGAAGTATGCCTTACTATCAAGCTGGCCGGACTCTACCGTCTCCTATACATAACACTGCAACTGGTATAGTTTTCTTCACCCTATGGAGGTTCTTCTTAGGCAGCTGGCAGCCTTCTGGCGGCCTTTTCCGGCAGACAAGCTGTGGAGGTTGCTTTCCCTACTGGGAGCAGTGTTGTTTTTCTCCTGTCAGCCTTCCTCCGAGCAAGTAGCCGGACTCCCTCCTGTTTCTGAGGTTGGTAACTTGAAGCACGTGTCATCTGACAAGAACGTACTGACCCAAGCTAAAAGAGGAAGTCACATTTCCCCTACAGGCATGGTGCACATACCCGGCGGCAGCTTCCTGATGGGCTCAGACGATCCGCAGTTTGCTGATGCTTCGCCGCGGCATAAGGTTACACTCCCCCCCTTTTACTTGGATGAGCACGAGGTAACCAATGCTGCATTTGCGGCTTTCGTGCGGGCCACGCACTATGTAACGGTAGCTGAGCGCAAGCCCGACCCCCGCGAGTTCCCGGGTGTGCCTGCGTCGGAACTGGTTGCCGGCTCGGCTGTTTTCGCGAAGCCAGCTCACCAAGTATCCTTGGCAAAATCTGGGCAGTGGTGGCAGTACGTGGCCGGAGCCAACTGGCGGCACCCGACGGGGCCGGGCAGTAGCCTGACGGGCCATGAGCATGATCCCGTGGTGCAAGTCTGCTATGAAGATGCCCAGGCTTATGCCCAATGGGCTAACAAGCGGCTACCTACCGAAGCAGAGTGGGAATTCGCCGCCCGTGCTGGCCAGCCGGCGGCGCCCTACTACTGGGGCAAGGAACTGACACCCAAAGGGCAGTGGATGGCCAATCTGTTTCAAGGCGATTTTCCGGCGGGCAACACCCGCGCAGACGGTTTCGAGGGGGTGGCTCCTGTGAAGTCGTTTCCGCCTAATGCCTGGGGGCTTTACGACATGGAAGGCAACGTGTGGGAGTGGTGCAGCGACTATTATCGGCCCGACTATTACCAAGTCAGCCCCGCTAGCAACCCCGCCGGCCCACCCGATAGCCACGACCCCGAGGAGCCCGGACTGGTAAAGCGCGTGCAGCGTGGCGGGTCGTTTCTGTGCAGCGACCAGTATTGCCGACGTTACCAAGCGGGCAGCCGAGGCAAAGGCGAAGTGAAAAGCGCCGCCAATAATCTGGGCTTCCGTTGCGTGAAAGAAGTGGAATAAAGCACAACTTGGTAGCAAGTACGTATTTGCTTTGGAATCTATGCTACCACGAACAACCTACCGACTTCCTAGAAAAGCAGTGCGCTTGCTGGTGTTGGTGCTAAGCATGGGGGGCTGCCTCGCGTTTGCCCAACTAAACCGGCCCGCCAAACGCCCGCCAAACATCATTTTCATTGTGGCCGATGACCTGGGCTACGGCGACGTCAGCTGCTACGGGCAACAACGCTTCCAAACCCCGAACATCGACCGGCTTGCCACCGAAGGCATGAAGTTTACGCAGGGCTACGCGGGCACGGCGGTCTGCTCGCCCTCCCGCTCGTCGTTTTTCACTGGCCAGCACACCGGCCATACGCCCGTGCGCGGCAACCTCGCCGTGAAGCCGGAAGGGCAGTACCCGTTGCCCGATTCCAGCGTTATCATTCCGCAACTCTTAAAGCAGGCTGGCTACGTCACCGGGTGCTTCGGCAAGTGGGGCCTGGGCGGGCCAGGTACCAGCGGCGACCCAGTCAACAAAGGATTTGATGAGTTTTTCGGCTACAACAGTCAAACCCTGGCGCACAATTATTACCCCTACCACCTCTGGCACAACCGCGAGAAGGTGCTGCTGCCAGAAAACCGCGGGGGCCGCTCGGTTACCTACGCCCCGGAGCTGATTCAGCAACGACTCCTGGCCTTTATCGAGCAGCACCAAGCGCAGCCCTTTGCCGTCTTCATGACCACCGTTATTCCGCACGCCGAACTTGTCGCGCCCCCAGCCTACATGCAAAAAACCATCGGCCGCTACGGCCCGGAAAAGCCGTACCAGGGCCCCGACACCAGCGCAGCAACTTTCACCAAGGCCGGAGCTTATCTTTCACAGCCGTACCCGCGGGCCGCTGTGGTGGCTACCATGCAGGTGCTCGACGACCAAGTGGGGCAGATTATGCAGAAGCTCAAGCAGCTGCATCTAGACGAGAATACTCTGGTTGTTTTCACATCGGACAACGGCCCTTCTCCTGAAGGGGGCAAAGAACTGGCGTACTTCAACAGCAGCGGCGGGCTGCGCGGGGCCAAACGAGACTTGTACGAGGGTGGCATTCGGGTGCCTTTTATTGTTCGCTGGCCCGGCCAGGTGAAAGCGGGCACGGTAACCTCACAACTAGCTGCTTTCTGGGATTTCCTCCCCACGTTTACAGACGTTGCTGGTCTGAAAACTCCGGCGGGTATCGATGGCCTCTCGCTACTGCCTACCCTAACCGGCCGGGGCAAGCAACCCCAGCACCCGTATTTGTACTGGGAGTTTTATGAGCAGGGCGGCAGTGTGGCCGCGCGCTGGGGAAAGTGGAAAGCGGTGCGCTTGAACATAGCCACAGCACCAAACGGCCCCATTGAACTATACGACTTAACTGCCGACCCCACCGAAAAGCACGATGTAGGGCCGCAGCACCCAGAGATTATCAGCCGCTTCGCACAAATCTTCACGAAAGAGCACATACCGTCGCCGGTGTTTCAGTTCCAGCTTAAAAAAGCAACAGCCAGCGAATAAGCCTAGCCAGCGCTGGGGCTAGGGCCCAGACGGCTAGCTGGTGTCCACGCGCTGAGGTTTGTGTTTTCGCTACAGGTGGGTGCGGGCAGGTAGAAGCCTTTGGGGTGTACATCTTTACTCACCCTCCCGTCTTACCTAGCGCCACCAGCTGGCTTCTATTACATGAAACTTCTATCTGTTCACTTATTGCTGGTGTTAGTGCTGGCGGCCAGTTCCTTCCGGTTCAGTGCCTCACCGGTTACCGAACCGGACCCCGCGTGGGTGAAACAAGTAGGGGCGCACTCACGGCCGACGAGCCACGCGCTTTTCTCTGCCACCAAGTACGGAGCGGTGGGCGACGGAGTGACCCTCAACACGCAGGCGTTGCAAAAAGCCATTGATGCCGCCGCCCGGAAAGGCGGCATCGTGACACTAGCACCCGGCCGCTATCTGACAGGCTCCTTATTCCTGAAAAAAGGGGTGGAGCTACACCTGGCTAAGGGCGTGACGCTGCTTGGCAGCCAAAACCTCAACGACTACCCCGAGATAATGACCCGGGTAGCCGGCATTGAAATGAAATGGCCGGCCGCTCTGCTCAACGTGCTCGACCAAGACAACGTGGCCATCACCGGCGAAGGCACCGTAGATGGGCAAGGCCAGCCTTTTTGGGATAAATATTGGGCCTTGCGCAAAGAATACGAAGCGAAAGGCCTGCGCTGGATAGTGGATTACGATGCCCAGCGCCCGCGCCTGTTGCTGGTATCCAATGCGAGCAACGTGACCTTACAAGGCCTGACCTTGCAGCGCTCGGGCTTCTGGACGGTGCACGTATTGTATTCGAAAAACGTAACCGTGGACGGCATTGTAGTGCGCAACAACCTCGGTGGCCACGGCCCCAGTACCGACGGTATCGACATCGACTCCAGCGCCTACGTGCTGGTGCAGAACTGCGACATTGACTGCAACGACGATAATTTCTGCTTGAAAGCCGGCCGTGACGCCGATGGCCTGCGCGTGAACCGGCCCTGCGAATATGTGCTCATTCAGCACTGCGTGGCGGGTGCCGGCGGCGGGCTGCTAACCTGCGGTTCCGAAACGTCGGGCAGCATCCGGCACATCATTGCCCGGCACTTGCGGGCCAAAGGAACCAAAAACGGTATCCAACTGAAGTCGGCCACCAACCGGGGCGGCACCGTGGAGGATATTCTGGTGGAGGATATTGAGCTGGATGCCGTGCGCGTGCCCCTGACTATCACCATGAACTGGAACCCCGCTTACAGCTACTCGGAGCTACCTGTCGGCTACACCCAGGCCACCCTGCCGGCCCACTGGAAAGCTATGCTGACCCCAGTGGCCGCCGAAAAAGGCCTGCCGCACTTCCGCAACGTGCGCATTTCCAATTTACAAGCTATTGGCGCCCAAACCGCTATATCGGCCAGCGGCGTGGCCACTTCCCTGCTCGACGACTTCCGCCTTACCAATGTGCACATCAGCGCCATAAAGGCGGGCGCCATCGATTTTGCTCAGAACTGGCAGTTTACGAATGTCAAGGTTGAGACTCCGGACAATATGCCGGTAGCCGTGAAAAACAGCGTGGGCGTGCGGCTATAAGTAGGAACCAACGAAGGGGCACCGGACGAATCGTGTTAGTCCCGTGTTGAGTTTACTGCTAAGCCGTGGCTTCATCCGAGCCTCGGCCCAGGTAGTAGCTTGCCCAATAGCCTGCGCCCAACATCAGCAGCAACAGCCCCTGACTGAGCCAGCGCCAGCAGAAGCAGGCCGATAACAATGGCTGCCCAACTGAACCATAGCAACACTCGCGCCGCTTGGGTAAGAAAAAACGGCTGGCGCCTTACTGGTCCCGCTGAGCCGCGCCGGATGAGCCGCTTAGCTATTGCATCCAGGCGCACAGTGCCAGTTAGGTCGTCGGGATGAGTATTGGGTTGATCGGCTAGGTGCAGCACTCGGCCGTCGGTTAGCTCTAGGCGCAGGTGGTACTGCGCAAACGCCCGAAACTTGAGCAGTTGCAGCCAATAGCGGTAAGCCTTGATGCTGGCTACCGGAATGGTTTCGACTAGGTGGCCTTGCGCATGGCTAGGGCCGAGGGGCTCTAAGTGGAGGGCATCGTCGGGGCCACTGGTGAGCAACAGGGGGCGGTTGCGGCGGGCTACCCGGCGCCAGGTCAGCAGCAACAGTACCACGCCCAGCAACCCCGCCACAGTAGCCCGCTGAGGCCTTCAGAACCGCCAGCGGCAACAGCAGCAACCCCAGCCCGAACATACCCCTCGTCCAGATACCAAGCGGATCAAGCACCACCCGGCTGCGCAGAATTACGCGGGCAGCTTTGGAAGGAATTTGGGCAGAAGGCATCTAGCTGAAAGAATAAGGCAACAGAACTACCAGGATTTCCATCACGGACGATTCCCTTTGACCTCACGCTCTTTCCGTGGATGTTCGTAAGCCTTGGGTTTGAAGTTGATAAGCTGGCCTGCGTTGGCGCGCTTCTGCATTCTACCGTGTAACGGTAGGCAAGGTTGCTACCTCGACAATGCGGGCCAGAAAGATCATGCATAAGTCGATCCGACGCGACCGAGGCTAATGGAGTGGCGTCGTATCCCGGATGCCTCAGATGCTTCATATAAAACTTCTTGACGCAAGCCTTTTTATCCGTGTCCAGAGCGTGGTAGCGCATTCCTATTGCGGCATACTACAATGTGCCTTTTTCAGCGTAGTGGGCACTGCGACTGTGGCAGCACGCTAATAATAGCAGCCCTTTTTGCGTGCAGGGAGCAATCATACATGACATATAAAATAAGGCTTACCCTTGGCCTCTAGAAAGCAACGATACTACTGTCTATGCACCCCTAATTTTATGTAGAAATTGCTAAAGCACAGTATCTCTACACCCGTAGAATATATATAGATACGAGAGAATAAATTCAGCCAAGAATCACGAAGTGCATAGGGTAAATTATACATTTGCTAGAATCTTCATCACCAGATACTAGCTGTTTTTCACTAGTACATATCCCTGAAATCGATGCGTATATTTTTACTGTTTCTTTTTCTGTGCTGTTCTGTAGTTGGGTTCGCTCAAAGCGGTTATCGACTAGATAAAATGATGGGGACCCCAGTTTATGGGCCCCGCGATATTGCCGTTGACCGAGCCAAGAATATCTATTTAGCTGATCGTGGTGCCATCAATAAGCTGGATTCTACTGGCCGTTATCTGACTACGTTTAATATTACGCCAGCTTCTAACCCGCTGGCCAGCGTCCAAACCATTGGAGTGGACGGAGCTGGCAATATATATGCCTGTAGCTACAACAGCAGCAGCAATGACTTTGTCCGCAAATACGGTCCTGATGGACGCTTGCTGCTACAGTTTGGCTCGTTGGGTACGGGACCTGGGCAGTTTCGGGAGGTGCACGGGATGTATGTGGATGCGCCGGGCAATATCTACGTGGTTGATTACACCAACCAGCGGATGCAAAGCTTTACCAGCCAGGGCATTCTGCGCTTTGCGTACCAGATGCCCAACCCTACTTCCAACCCACGCCTAATTGATGTAGATGTAGACGCAACTGGAAATATCTATCTACTTGAGGAAGCTTTTGTTGTGACCAAGCTTAATGCCGCCGGGCAGTTGATAGCACGTATTCCATTGGCGGGCACATGGGCTTCGTATCAGCGGACAAGCGCCTTGCTTGTGGATGGTGCCGGCAACTTGCTCGTGTCTGGCTCGCAGCTTAATCTTATGAAATTCAGTGCTACGGGAGCGTACTTAGGTAGCGGTACTGCCAGCAACGCAAACCAGTTTACTAGCAGTACCTGGACCCCGCTAGCGCGCGACGCAGCGGGCAATGTATACGCTACTGTTTTCACTCACCAGATATTTTCGGATTGTGTGTACAAGCTGAGTCCAACAGGAGTTCAGCTACAGCGCTGGGGCAACCAGACTTCCTTGAGCGACATGCGCCAAGATGAAGCGGGCAATGTTTACGTGCTCGATAATAACACCAACCAGGTACGTAAGTACAATCCAGCCGGGCAGTTGGCACTTACGTTTGGGGGCTCAGGCACTGGCAACGGGCAATTCAGCCGGGAGTTGGCAGGCTTGGCTTTTGATGCGCTCAACAACATCTATGTGCTGGAAACAACTGATCTGTCTTCCAGTATCCAGAAATTTGATGCTCGAGGACAATTCCTGGCGCGGTTTCAAAATTTCGGTACTGGCACTGGCTACCAGCGCTTCTCTGGCTTAGCGGTAGATGCTGCTGGTACAATGTTCGTATCAGATTACTACGGCGGCTGCGTGCGCAAGATCAGTCCGCAGGGCATATTTTTGAATACAATAGGGACTAGAGGTACCAGTGCCGGCCAGCTCTTTGTGCCCAAGGCGGTAGCCGTAGACCTGCGCGGCAACGTGTACGCCGCCGACTACGATGGCCGCCGAGTACAGAAATTCAGTGCTACCGGACAAATACTGCAACAGTATGGCCCGTCACCTAACCCCAACTCCAGCGTAACTGTGTGCGAGGTAGACTTGGATGTAGATGGGCAAGGCAGAGTATACGTGGTGAGTACTGTCCACCCCGGCATCATCTTCGCGGCTAATGGTAGTTCTCAGATGCCCATGCCCACGGGCAGCAGCCGCGTGTCGGTGAACCGGCGGGCGACTAAGCTACTGACCATGAGTGCGAAAAACGACTTGATTCAATTCTACGTTTCCGCGTCGCAGCCCCCGGAAAACTTTATTACGGGGCAAATCTTTCACGACGCCAACAATAATTGTAGCCCCGACGCGCCAGAACTGCTCCTGGCTGGGTTGGTGGTAGTAGCTGAGCCCGGCAATTACTACGGCGTAACAGATGAAACGGGCAGTTTCGTTATTTCAGTTGATACAGGCCGCTACACGGTACGGCAACTACTGCCCGAAAATGAAGTTGGCCGGACGATTCAACAATCGTGTGCTACTAACCCACCGATTATGTTTCGAGGGTATGGTAGTAGCATTGGCAGCGTAAATTTTGGCAATCAAGTAAGCACGGCCCCTTTCCTGCGGGTGAACGTGGCATCCAACCGCCGCCGCCGCTGCTTCCGCAATATCACAACGGTAGCCTACGCCAACGCGGGATACGCCCCCGCCACCACTGCGGTGGTGACAGTAGCCTTCCCCCCTGAGGTCGTGCTGCTTTCGGCCAGCGCTCCTTACACACAGAATGCGCTGGGCCAGTACGTTTTTGCGGTAGGAACCGTGCCCCCTAATACGGCAGGCAGCTTGGTTATTCAGGATTCGGTGGTATGCGGTAATCCCAGCCTGCGAGGCCTGACAGTCTGCACCCGTGCCTGGATTACACCAAGTAACACCTATCCGCCACCGCCCACTTGGTCGCGCGCTTCGGTGCAGGTACTGGGTTATGCGCAGCCGGGCAACCAGGCGCGGTTTGTGATCCGCAATACAGGTGCCGGCAGCATGAGCGACAGTCTAGCCTTACGCGTGTATCAAAACAGCCAGCTGGCGCTACAGCACCCATACGCGTTGGCAGCCGGCGACAGCCTAGTGCTGCGCATTCCGGCCACTCAACCCGTTGTGCGGGTGGAGGCCGAGCAGCCCGTAGGCCACCCAACGCAACGAGTGGCCAGTGCCACGGTGGAAGTACGCGGGTTGGCAACACCAGGCCAGCCCAGCCCTACCCTGCCCGCCTTGCCGTACCATCCTCCTAGCCCAGAAACGGCGGAAGACTGCCAGCCGATTCTTGACTCATATGACCCCAATGACAAACAGGTACACCCCGTCGGCGTAACCGCTCAACACTACACGCCCACTGGCGTGCCGCTGCATTACCGGGTCCGCTTTCAGAACACCGGCAACGACGATGCTTACCGGGTGGAGGTAGTGGACACGCTAGCTGCCGATCTGGACCCACGCACGTTGCGGGTAGAAGCCGCCTCGCACCCGTACCGGATGAGTGTATCGGGCCGCGGCCGGTTGATCGTATCGTTCACTTTCGACAACATCAATCTACCGCCCAGCGTGCGCAACGACGCAGGTAGCAATGGCTTTGTGCAATTCAGTATACAGCCCAAGGCGAGCCTGCCACCCCGGGCGCAGGTGGATAATTACGCCGACATTTTCTTCGACTACAATCCACCCATTCGCACCAACTCCACTATCAACCGGCTTTACGATATGCCATTGGTGGTAATCCCTGCTGTAGCGTTGAACTACTCAGACATTGTGGTTTCGCCAACTATCACCCGGGTTGCCCCAGCGCAAGGCCGCGTTGGTACAATGGTTACGGTGATTGGGCAACGCTTTTCTCCTACAACCGCCGCAAACCAGGTTCGCTTCAATGGCGTACTAGCTCCCGCCCTTACCGCCACCGCCACCACCCTTACTGTGCGTGTACCAACCGGGGCTACTACCGGTAGCCTGCAAGTGGCAACGGCCGATGGGACAGCTCGTAGCGTGAATTTCACAGTATATCAGGCTCCCACGCTAACTTCTATAGCTCCAACTGAAGGGTTAGAGGGCACGCTGGTAACGCTCACGGGCACTCATTTTTCTGCTGTTGCCGCTGAGGATACGGTTTGGTTTAACGGGCTACCCGCAACAGTGCGGCAAGCTACCGCCACCGCGCTGCAAGTGGTGGTGCCAGCGGGTGCTACGTCAGGCAAAATTCAACTCAAGACCTTGGGTGGTGGGACAGTGAGTGCGCAGGATTTCACAGTCTGGTATCCTCCTACGATTACCGACTTTCGTCCGGCCCGTGGCAAAGTGGGAGATATCCTTACGGTGATGGGGCGCAACTTCGCACCACCTTCCCGCACAACGGTAGCTCTGGGGGCCGGAAGCGCAGCGGTATTGCAAACAACGGAAACCAGCTTGCAGGCCCGCGTTTTGGCGGATGCTCAAACCGGCCGGCTACAGGTAGTAACCCCGGGCGGAACGGCCCAGTCGGCCACCAATTTCACTTTCTTACCGCCGCCCACTGTGGTTTCCTTTTCTCCAACTAGGGGGAGCGTTGGTGAAATCCTGACCATAGCAGGCACGAATTTTCTAGTGGATAGCCAGCCCGATAGCCTCTACATTGGAAACGTGCGAGCAGCTGTTTTAAGCGCTACAACTACTAGCGCAGTGGTGCGGGTGCCCCGAGGCGCCCAGCCAGGCCCCGTGACAGTAGCAGGCATCGGTGGGCGAAGCGAAAGCAGCCAACTATTTCAGTTGGTTGATCTGTTACCAGAAGACGCTATCCGAGTATATCCAAACCCAGCTCATGGCGCAGCAGTTCTGGAATGGCAGCACGCCGATTTTACGCTTGAACAGGTGCAGGCATACAGTGCACTCGGGCAGCTACTAGTTACTGCTGACCTTCGCCACCAGACAGAACCCCGTTTACAGTTAACGTTTGCGGGTAATCCTACAGGGTTATGCCTGCTTGTAATCCATACCTCGCGTGGAACAGTGACCAAAAAAATTGCCTTGTATTAGCAGTGTACGATAACCTTATTCCATAATCTAGAGGGGGGATTGTAGACGCGAGATTCTTATCAAGAAAGGTATTAACCTAGAACTGGCCGACATTCACTGGCAATACAGCTCTCTGAACCAGCATCTTCCATGCAAAGGGTAATTTTAGGCTTGTAGAACCTTTTGCTTCAGCACGGAGCAAGCGTAGACCACCTGAATAAGTACCAAGAACCTCAAGAGAAATGCTCGAAGCAACATCTTGGTCGGGCGGGCCATCACGCCCTGAGTGGTTTGAAGTGGAGATATAAAGTTGACTATCGTTGTGGCTTTAGCTTACCCAGTCGCCGGCGGCCTCGGGTTGGTGCAGAATGGCTTCCACCCAGTAGTTGGCCTGGCCCTCGGGGGAGGGCCACCAGACTTGGTCACCGAGGCGGGCGCCGAGTACGGCTACGGCCACCGGGCTAAGGATGGAAATGCGGTGGCGGGCCGGGTCGGCAGCCGATGGGTACACCAGCGTAATTTCCAACTCATCGAGGCTGTGCAGGTCCCGCAGTTTGATGCGCGAGTTCATGGTCACCACATCAGGCAGAATATCATAGGAATCAACCAGATGAGCACGGGTAAGCTCTCGTTCCAGCGTTGCTACCAGGTCGGCTGCTGTTTCCGGATGTGGCTGGCGCACCAGTTCCATTAACCGCGTGTAGTCCAGGCGAGTTACGTAGATGGCAGATGGCGAATAGCTAGTTTTCATTGGTTTGCGAACTAACAGATCAGTGTACATAGCATTGGCAGTTAGAAGGTTAAGATTATATAAGCGTGGCAATCACTCTTCCCTTAAGCGAAGCCAGCTCACCCAGAAAGTAGCCGATCCGCAAGTCCCTCACGGCTAGGTGCTGGCCGAGTGGGTAGCAAACCAGCAACCATCGACTACTGCCAGCCCCCTCCTAGCGCCCGGTACAGCCCCACGCTTTGCTGCAACTGCGCCTGCCGCGACTCGGCCAAACTCAGCTCCGCTTCGAGTACGCTGCGTTGGGCCGTAATTACCTCCAGATACGTGGCGTAGCCTGCCACAAACAGCTTATTGGACGTAGCCACTGCCTTGTTGAGCAGCTCCACTTCCTGCTGGCGGGCTGCCGAGGCGGCGCGGTAGTTTTCCAGCCCTTGCAGGCCGTTCACCACTTCCCGGAAGCCAGTTTGCAACGACTGCTGGTAGCGGTAGTATGCCTCGTAGCTGCCGGCCGTGGCCAACCGAAAATCAGCCTTGAACTGGGCACGGTTGAGTAGCGGCCCAGTGAGGCCGGCCAGCGCGCCGTACGCCAACGAGGTGGGGTCGAACAGGGTAGCGGTGCGGTAGGAATTGAAGCCCAAGTAGGGCGTAAGCGTAAGGGCAGGCAGGAAAGCAGCACGGGCCGCGTC
Organism: Hymenobacter norwichensis DSM 15439; assembly: GCF_000420705.1. Taxonomy (GTDB): domain Bacteria; phylum Bacteroidota; class Bacteroidia; order Cytophagales; family Hymenobacteraceae; genus Hymenobacter; species Hymenobacter norwichensis. Next base: position 246,482 of record NZ_ATVL01000009.1, on the reverse strand, counting down.
TACGTCGGCGCGGCTGGCTTGCAGTTCCAGCTCGGCCTGGCGCACGTCGGGGCGGCGCAGCAGGGCGGTGGCGGGCACCCCGGCACGCAGGCGCTCGGGCAGTACCTGCTGGGGCAGTGGCTGCCCGCGGGTGATGGTACGCGGATAGCGCCCCAGTAGTTGGTTGAGGCCAGTTTCCGCTTCGGTTATGCGCTGCCGGGCTTCGTGGGCCAAGCTTTCGGTGCGGGCTACCTGGGCCGCAAACTGCTGCACGGCCAGCTCAGTGGCGCGGCCGGCCAGCTTCTGAATGCGCATCAGCTTGAGCGCTTCCTGCTGGAAAGCAATATTGCGGTCCAGCACGGCCAGTTGGTTATCGGCCGTGAGTAGCTCGTAGTAGAGGCGGGCCACCTCGGCTACCACGTTGGTCGTGACGAGGTAGCGGCCTTGCTCTGAGGCCAGCACGCGCAGGTAGGCAGCTCGGCGGCGCTGCTTCAACTTACCCCAGATGTCGATTTCCCAGGAGCTGCGCAGCCCCACGAAAAACTCCGGCGTAACCGGGCCCGGGATGCGCTGCTGCCCATCGATATTCGGCGAGAGGTTGGTGTCGAAGTTACCCACGCCGTTCAGGGTGTAGCGCCCGAACCGGTCGCCGCTGGCTGAGGCAGCGGCAGACACAGTAGGCAGCAAGGCACCGCGCCGCACCAGGTATTGCGCCCGGGCAGTTTCTACGCGCTGCATGGCTATTTGCAAGTCCAGGTTCTGATGCAGGGCCGTGTCGATGAGAGCGGTTAGGGCGGGGTCCTGGAAAAACTGCCGCCACGGCTGGGCCCCGGCGTGGAGAGTATCGGTGGTTGTGCCTTGCGGGGTGAAGGCGGCCGGCAGCGGCGTGCTGGCCGTTGGCTCGGCAGGAGCCGCTACCCGGCAGCCGGTGGCCAACAAAGCGGAAGCAGCTAACAAAAAGGAAATCAGACGCATAAACAAAGGTGAATTTCAGTTAACAAGGGAGCGGACGTGGGCAGCCAGGGCCAGCCTAATGCGCCACCAGCTGCCGTTCTTCCCGCACCTCTTTCACTTCCGGTGCTTCTTCCAACTCGTTGTCGTCCAAGTTTTTTACTTTCTCGAAGGAAGCAAACAGCACGTACAGCCCCGGAATGAGCACCATACCGAACAGCGTACCGATGAGCATGCCGCCCGCCGCCGCCGTCCCGATGGAGCGGTTGCCTAAGGCACCGGCCCCGCTGGCAATTACCAGCGGCACCAAGCCCGCAATAAAGGCGAAGGAGGTCATCAGAATGGGCCGCAAACGTGACACCGCCCCTTCCACGGCCGCAGTAAGTACCGAAGCACCCGCCCGGCGCCGCTGCTCGGCAAACTCAATGATGAGGATGGCGTTCTTACCCAGCAAACCCACCAGCATAACTAGCGCCACCTGGGCGTAGATGTTGTTCTCTAGGCCCAGCAGCTTGAGGCTCAGGAAGGCGCCAAAGATGCCGGTAGGCAAGCTCAGCAGCACCGGCAGCGGCAGCAGCAAGCTTTCGTACTGGGCGGCCAGCAGCAGATACACGAAGATGAGTACCACCCCGAACACGTACAGGGCCTGGTCGCCGCTCAAAATTTGCTCGCGGGTCATGCCGCTCCATTCGTAGGCATAGCCGCGCGGCAGCTCCTTGGCGGCTACCCGCTCAATGGCCGAAATAGCGTCGCCGGAGCTGTAGCCGGGGGCCGAGTCGCCGTTGAGCATGGCCGAGGTGTACATGTTGTAGCGCGTAAGCTGGTCGGGGCCGAACACGCGCTCCAGCTTCACAAACGTGGAGAATGGCACCATCTCGCCCCGGTCGTTTTTCACGTGCAGCGCCAGCAGATCCTCGGGGCGGCTGCGGTACTCGGGGCCGGCTTGCACCATCACCTTATACATCTGCCCAAAGCGGATGAAGTTGGAAGCGTAGTAGCTACCCATCAGGGTTTGCAGGGTGCTCATGGCCGCGTCCACGGTCACGCCTTTCTTGGCCGCCATATCCTGGTCCACGTGAATGAGGTACTGCGGGAAGTTGGGGTCGAAGGAGGTGAAGGCCCCGCCGATGGCCGGGTCTTGGCGTAGCGCGGCGAGGAAAGTTTGCGACACAGCAGCGGTTTTTTGCAAGTCGCCGGTGCCTGACTTGTCCAGCAAGCGCAACTCGAAGCCGCTGCTGTTACCGAAACCCGGTACCGTGGGCGGCGGCAGAAACTGAATATCGGCGTCGCTGATGCCCTTGGTTTTCTCTTCCAGCTCGGCAATGAATTCGGTTACCGACTGCTCACGCTGGTCCCAGGCTTTGAGGTTGATCATGCCCATGCCGTAGCTGGAGCCAGCCACCTCGTTCACCAAGCTATAGCCCGCCAGCGTACTCACCGACTCAACTGGGCCCAGCTTACTGGCAATGCGCTGCACCTCATCAAGTACGGCTTCGGTACGCTCCACGGTGGCCCCGGCGGGCGTGGTTACGTTCACGTATACCATGCCCTGGTCTTCGGTCGGGATAAAGCCCGACGGCAGTATCTTGTTTACGCCCCAGGTGGCCGCGCAGAAGCCCACCAGCACCAGCAGCGTTACCATGCGGCGCCCGGCAATGGCCCGCAACAGGCCCTGGTAGCGGCCCGCCAGCGCATCATACCGCTTGTTGAAGCCAGCAAAAAATCGGTTCATTAATCCCTTGGGCTGTTCGCCTTCCGCTACCGGCGTGTGCTTGAGCAGCAGCGCGCACAAAGCCGGCGTGAGGGTCACGGCGTTGACGCCGGAAATAACAATGGCAATAGCCAGCGTGAGCGAAAACTGCCGGTAGAACACGCCTACCGGGCCATCCATGAAGGAAACCGGAATAAACACAGCCGACATTACCAGGGTAATGGCAATCAGCGAGGAGCTGATTTCACCCATGGCCTCGAAGGTGGCAGCGCGGGCCGGCAAGTGCTTTTCCTGCATCTTGGCGTGCACGGCTTCCACTACCACAATGGCGTTATCGACCACAATACCAATGGCTAGCACCAGCGCAAACAGCGTGAGCAGATTGATACTAAAGCCCAGCGTCTGCATGAAAAACAGCGTACCCACCAGTGCCACCGGCACAGCCAGCGCCGGAATCAAAGTGGAGCGCCAGTCTTGCAAAAACAGGTACACAATCACGAATACCAGCAAGAAGGCCTCTACCAGAGTGCGCAATACTTCGTGAATACTGGCGTCAAGAAAGCGCGACACGTCGTAGGCAATGCTGTACTTCATGCCAGGCGGGAACGAGGTTTCCTGCAACTCGGCCATGCGGGTTTTCACGTTGGCAATAACGTCGGAGGCGTTGGAGCCGGGGCGCTGCTTGAGCATGATGGCTGCCGAGGGCCGACCATCGGTTTTGGAAGCCATGCTGTAGGTGAGCGAGCCAAACTCCACGTCGGCCACTTCGCGCAGGCGCAGTACCGAGCCGTCGGCGTTGGCCCGCACCACGATGTTGCGGTACTCCTCCGGCTCGAAAAACTTGCCGGTGTAGCGCAGCACGTACTGCATGGACTGCGCCTTGTCGGCACCCGAACTTTCGCCCGACTTACCGGGGGCGGCTTCCACGTTCTGGGCCCGAATGGCGGCTACAATTTCGTCGGTACCCACGTCGTAGGCGGCCATCCGGTCGGGCTTCACCCACACCCGCATGGAGTACTCGCGCGAGCCCATAATTTCAGCAAAGCCCACGCCATCAATGCGCTTGAGTTCTTGCAACACATTGATATCGGCGAAGTTGTAGATGAACTTCTCCCCTACCGCCTTATCGTCGCTGGTCACGTTGAGGTAAAGCAGCATGGAGTTCACCTCTTTCTCAGTGGTCACGCCAGCCTTGATAACCTCTTCGGGCAGCTCATCGAGAATGGTAGTTACGCGGTTCTGCACGCCCACGGCAGCCAGGTCGGGGTCAGTGCCTACCTTAAAGAACACCGTAATCAGCGTCACGCCGTTGTTGGAGCTTACCGAGTTCATGTAGGTCATGCCCGGCACCCCGTTGATGGCGCGCTCCAGCGGCGTGGCCACGGCCTTGGCGCACACCTCGGCGTTGGCGCCGGTGTACTTGGCCGTTACGGTCACGGAAGGCGGCACAATGTCGGGGAACTGGGTGATGGGCAGTGTGAACAGCGCCAGCCCGCCCAGCAACACCAGAAACACCGAAATTACCAGCGAGAGAATTGGCCGGCGGATGAATATATTGAACATGGGAGTTGATTAGCTGATAGCCAATAGCGTTTAGCTATCAGCTTTTTAATGGAAACACAAGCCGGCAAACTTGCTTCGGATGATGCGGCAATGACCGGGAGCTAGCAGCTAAACGCTATTGGCGAACAGCTACCAAAGAATCTGAGGCCACCGGCCGAGGGTTGATGCGCTGCCCATCTCGGAGGCTGGCGGCACCTTCATACACCACCCGCTCGCCGGGTTTCAGCCCCTGCTTTATCACGTAGAAGTCGCCGGTACGGGTTTGGGGCACGAAGTTGCGCATGTGCACCACGCCCTGCGGGTCCACCACGTACACGTAGTTTTTATCTTGAATCTCGAACACCGACTTCTGCGGCAGCAACAGGGCACTGGGCAGCGTGGTAGTCAGCCGGATGCGGCCCGACGCGCCGTGCTTGAGCATGCGCTGCGGATTGGCAAAGCGGGCCCGGAAAGCCAAGGAGCCGGTGTTGGGGTTGAACTCACTTTCGGTGGTTTCGATGCGGCCGGCCAGCGGATACGCCGAACCATCGGCCAGCGTGAGGCGCACCGAGTCGGAGTGGCGGTCGGGGTGCTGCTGCCGGGCCTTCACGTATTGCAGGTACTCGCCCTCACCCACGTTGAAATAGGCGTATACCTCGTGTAAATCCGACACAGTGGTGAGCAGCATGCCTTGTTCTACAATGCTACCCCGCTTGAGCGGAATCCTATCAATAATGCCGTCGAACGGAGCCCGCACTAGGGTGTAGCTGAGGCTGAGGCGGGCGGCGGCTTCGCCGGCCCGCGCCTGGGCCACGCGGGCTTCGGCGTCTTTCACTTTACTGGTAGTTAGGGCCAGTTCGGTTTTGGCAATAATGTTCTCGTCTACCAGCAGGCGCACCCGGTCGCGCTCTAGCCGGGCGGCGCCGGCCTGGGCCTGGGCACCGGCCAGGGCCGCTTGGGCCTGGCTTAGCTGGTTTTGGTAGGCACTGCTATTAAGCTGAAACAAGGGCTGTCCCTTCTTCACGGGCCGGCCTTCATCCACAAAAATCTGCTCGATAAATCCCGCTACCTGGGCCCGCACCTCCACGTTGCGCACCGCCTGCACGTCGGCCACGTAGTCGTGAAACAGCTCCTGCTCGGTGGTTTTGAGCGTTACCACGGGCAAGACTTCCGGGACGTCGGCCTTTTCCGGCGCTTTGCCATCCACGGAGCATGAGCTTAGGCAGGCGGTTAGAGCGGCGAACATAGCGCCGCCCCACAGCCACTGCCGTAGCGCGGCCGCCGGATGGGGTGATACAGTTTGCAGGGCAGTTTCCAAAGGGGTCTGGTTCATTATGACAAGAGGGAGAGAGTAGCGGATTATTGGGCGGTGAGGGCCATGCCAGCTGTTGGCTTGCGCGTCAACACCAGCAAACTATCTTGCTGTTGCTGGCAGTCGGCCAGCTGGCGTTGCGTCTGGTGTAGGTCGGCGGTGGTGGCGGTCAGCTCGGCGCTTACGTCGTCGGGCCAGTCTTCAAACCGCACGGCCAGCAGCAGCCCATTCAGCCCCAGCGACAATGCCAGCGCTCCGCCAAGCAGAAACGACAGGAACTTGAGGGAGCGGGATTCTAAGTAGGTCATTACAGTCGGGCAGCCGAAGCCACATGGAACGTGTTACAAAGGACCTACCCCGACATTAGAATGAGATGAGAAGCGTATGAGAAAACATGAGAGCCCGCTTAAAGAGGTGATTACCTCCCTAAGCGGGCTCTCCTATTTATTTGTGTGCCCCTCTCTAGCTGGGAGCTAATGCCGGCGCCCGGTTAGAGGGGCGTGGCCGGCAGCCACACCGTGGCCGTGGTGCCCTGCCCCGGCACCGAGGTAATTTCCAGTCGGCCACCGTGGCGTTGCACCACCCGCTGGGTTAGGGGCAAACCCAGGCCGTAGCCGGGGCGGCCCAGAGCACCTGTGGCCCGATACAAGGGCTCATAAATCTGCTGAAGCTCCTCAGTCGAGAGACCAGGACCGGCATCCTGCACGCGCACCCGTAGCGTATGCGGGTTGGCATAGGCTAGCTCGGTCCGTACCGGGCCGGGTGAGTATTTACCGGCGTTATCGAGCAGGTTGAGGATGGCCGTGGTGAGCAGCTCGGCGTTGCCAGGCAGCGTGAATAGGTCACCCTCCGTTTCAACAGGGAAATCACCAATGGACAGCTTCCACTCCCGGCCGGGGTAGTTGGCACGGGCAAATTCCAGCGCCTGGTTCAGGCACTCATCCAGCCGAACCGGCGCAAAAGTTGGCAAGGCACCATCGGCTTTGGCCAGATTAAGCAAGCCGGTGGTAAGGGCACTTAAGTGGCGAGCCGCTTGTAGGCCCTGAGCCATACTTTGGCGAGCTTCGGCCAAAGTAGTATCATACTCCAGCGCGGTTTCCAGGGTACCGGCCAGCGTGGTGAGCGGGGTACGCAGCTCGTGCGAAGCGTGCGACAAAAAGCTGCGCTGCACTTCAAACGCCTGCTCCAGCCCAGCCAGCATGTTGTTGATAACCAGACTAAGCTGGGCCAGCTCGTCGCGGCCGTTGCCTTCAGAGAGGCGCCGCCCCAGGTTGGTGGCCGAAATCCGGCGGGCCTGCCGAATGATGCGCGCAATGGGGCGTAGCGCCGAACCGGCAAAAAACCAGCCAGCCACAATGGCAATGGCCAGCGCTCCAATGTTGCCGAGCAGCAGTAGCAACCCCAGCTGCCGCTGCTGCGCCCACCCCACCCGGTCCTCGGCCGATACAAAGATGCGGTAGTAGCCGTGCGGCGGGTGTGCAAACGACAAGCCGATGGTTTCGCGGTGGCCCTGCCGGGGGTAGATGGTTTGCTGGCCGGGCGCCAGCGCAGCCAGGCGGGCACGGTTTACTGTCTGGTTGATGTGGTCATTGCTGCTGTAGCGCAGGGTATTGTCGGGGCCGTAGATACTGATTTGCTCGCGGGCCAGAATAAGCAGGTCGTCGCGGCGCAAAGAGCCTAGCATGCCCTTTTCCAGCTTGTGGGTGCGCACCAGCAGGCGCCCCGCCAACGTGGCGCTGTTGGCCAGGCGGTGCGCGAAACGCTGGGTGCGGGCGTTAGCGTGAAAGAAGTAGATGAAGGTTGAAAAGCTGAGCTGGATGCCGAGTACCAGCAGCGTAAAGCGCAGCATTAGCTTGTTGCGAATCAGCATATCGGGTTGGTATTACTGCTCGCGCATGACGTAGCCCATGCCCACCACGGTATGAATGAGCTTGGGTTCGAAGCCTTTATCCACCTTCTTGCGCAGGTAGCCAATGTATACGTCGATGATGTTGGTGGTGGTGTCGAAATCCACTTCCCACACCCGCTCAGCAATATCCACGCGCGACACAATACGGCCCTGATTTAGCAGCAGATGCTCCAGCAACGAATACTCGCGGGTGGTGAGGTCGATGCGCTGCCCGGCCCGGCTCACGATTTTCGAGTCCAGGTTCAGCTCTAGGTCGGCGAGGCGCAGCAGCTGGGGGGCACCGGTTTCGGCGTAGCGCTTGGTTAGGGCCCGGGCCCGTAGCAGCAATTCCCGGAAGGCAAACGGCTTGCCCAAGTAGTCGTCGGCTCCGGCTTCAAAACCCAATTCCTTGTCGGCAAGGCTGTCGAGGGCGGTGAGCATCAGCACCGGCACGCGGTGGCGGTTCGCCCGGATAAGGCGGCACAGCTCCACTCCATTGAGGTAAGGCAGGTTCACGTCCAGAATCACTAGGTCGTAGGGTTGCTGCTGGTATAATGACCAGCCCGAGTTGCCGTCGTAGGCCACGGTCAGCTCGTAGCCCTCGTGCTCAAATCCTTTTTTGATAAAGGAAGCCAACTGAGGCTCGTCTTCCACCAACAAAACTTTCATACTTGAATGTGAATGTGCGTGGGGTTCTTACTAAGGAGGGCAAAAGTACGCAACAGCCCACAACACGCACGGGTGCCAGCCTAACCCCACCTTACTACTACACTAAAACGCCCCGAAACCAGCAGGTTCCGGGGCGTTTTGCATTTAATGGCAAGCAGATGCTTACAGCAGTTTATCCATGTAGATGGGCAATTCCCGCACGCGCTTGCCGGTGGCGTGGTACACGGCGTTGGTAATGGCGGCGGCTACGCCGAGCATTCCCACTTCACCAATGCCTTTCACACCGAGCGGGTTCACCTTGTCGTCTTCCTCTTCCACAAACACCACGTCGATGTCGTGGATGTCGGCGTTGACGGGAACGTGGTATTCGGCGTAGTTGTGGTTCATGTAACGGCCGAAGGTGTGGTCCATTACGGTTTCCTCCATCAGAGCCATGCTAATACCCCACACCACCGAACCGAGAACCTGGCTGCGGGCGGTTTTGGTGTTGAGGATGCGGCCAGCAGCCACGGCGTTTACCACGCGGGTTACGTGCACGGTACCTAGGTCCTCATCCACCTTCACTTCCACAAACACGGCGTTGTGCGAGTGCATGGAATAAGGCTGCTGCTTGATCATGTTGGGCATAGCCGACGATTCCACTTCCAGCTTTTCTTCGCCGCTGGCTGGCAGAATGTCCCGAATTACCACAGCCTCGCTGGGGTTGGTATTCAAGCGAATCTGGCCGTCGGCGAAGTGTACGTCGTCGATGCTAGCGCCTTTGAGGGGCGAGCCTTTCATCTTTTGGGCCAGCTTGAGCAGCTTCTCCCCTACTTCCGTGCACACGTTTTTCACGGCAGAGCCAACCGACGCCGCAGTCCAAGAACCGCCTTGGAGTGGCGCTTCCGGCATATTGGTATCACCGAGCTTGAAGGTTACGGCTTCGAGGGGCAAGCCCAGGGTTTCGGCCGCAATCTGGGTCATGATGGTGTAGGTACCGGTGCCGTTTTCGCCGGCGGCGCTGAGTACTTCCAGCTTCCCATCGGCGGTGAAAATGGCTTTGGCGGCAGCTTTCTGCATGGAAGCATCCCACACGCCGCCGGCCATACCCCAGCCAATCAGCTGGTTTCCTTCGCGCATGGAGCGTGGCTCGGGGGTGCGCTTGTCCCAGCCGAATTTGGCGGCACCTTCGTGGTAGCACTCCCGCAGCTTTTTGCTGGAGAAGGGCTTCTTCATGTTCTGGTCTTGCTCGGCGTAGTTGCGGATGCGGAAGTCCAGCGGGTCAAGGCCAGCGGCGTAGGCCATTTCATCCATGGCTACTTCCAGCGCAAACGAGCCGGTTGCGGCACCAGGGGCACGCATGTCCAGAGGGGTATACACGTCGAGTTCGGCTACCTGATAGCCCAGGTTCACGTTTTCGCACTGATAGAGCATACCCGACCAGTTCACCACGTTTTCGGTGTACTCCTCAAACTTCGAGGTTTCGTGCAGCGCGTGATGGTGCAAGGCGGCCAGCGTGCCGTCGGGGTTGGTGCCCATTTTCAGGTATTGCAGCGTGTGAGGCCGGTGGCCGAAGCTGAACATCTGCTGGCGTGTGAGCGACACGCGCACCGATTGTTTCAGCTCCAAGGCCGCCAGCACCGCCAGAAACACCTGATATTGTGGCCGCAGCCCCGAGCCGAAGCCGCCGCCCATGTAGTGGTTCACCACCCGCGCCTCGTCTTTGCTCAGCCCGAAAATTTTGGTGATGTACTGCTGCACGTTGTACACGCCCTGCGTTTTATCGTAGGCCGTGATTTTGCCATCCTGGTGATACTCCACGGTGGTGGCAAACATCTCCATGGGGTTGTGATGCTGCGCGCCGTGAATGTACTCACCTTCAATGCGGTGCGTGGCGTTTTTGAGGGCGTCGTTGGGGTTGCCGCGTGGCGGCGGCGGCGGCATGAAGCCGGTTTTGCCGCTGCCGGGCTTGTGCCCTTCGTCGCGCTTTAGGTCAATGTTAGTATCGAACTTCTCTTGCTCGTACTCAATCTCCAGCACCGACGCGGCGTAGCGGGCCACCTCAAAGGAATCGGCTACTACCAGCGCCACGGGCTGCATATTGAACTTGATTTCGGCGTCGTGTAGGGGGCGGAACGGCGAGCCGCCGGGGGCCACATCATCTTTGTAGTTGCGGTCGAACCAGGCCAGGGACGGGACGTTCTCGTGCGAGAAAATCTGCACCACGCCCTCCAACGCCAGCACCGGTGCCGAATTGATTTTGGTGATGCGCCCCTTGGTAATCGGGCTGGTGACAACGTAGCCGTACAGCAGGCCGGGCACGTTGAACTCGGCCGAGTATTTGGCGGTACCGGTTACTTTGGCAGGGCCTTCTACGCGGCTCGTGGGTTTCCCGATGTAGCTGGTATTGGAAGTACCGGCCTCCACAAGGCGCGGCGTAGTGGTTAGGTCACTCATGGGTTGGAATTTAAAAACGCGTTGGCGTCGAGCGGCTGATTCATTTCGGTGGCTTGCTTGAGGGCCCGCACAATGGCGCGCTTGGCAAGCTCAATCTTGAAGTTGTTAGAGCCGTAGCCCTGCGCATCGCGCAGCAACGCGGTAGCTGCTTCTCGGAAATTATCTTCAGTGGCCGTTACGCCGCGCAGGGTTTCTTCTACCGCAATTACGCGCCACGGCTTATGCGCCACGCCGCCCAAGGCAATGCGCGCTTCCTTGATAACGTTGCCTTCCAGCTCCAGCCCTACCGCCACCGATACCACGGCAAAGGCGTAGCTGGTCCGGTCGCGCAGCTTCAGATAGGTGAAGTTCTTCTCGAAGCCTTTGGCCGGCAAGTCCAGCGCGGTAATCAACTCACCGGTTTCCAGTGTATTGTCGCGCTCGGGCTGGTCGCCGGGCAGGCGGTGGAAATCGGCAAACGGAATGGTCCGCTCGCCGTGGGGGCCGCTTACGCGCACGGTGGCTTCCAGCGCGGCCAGCGCCACGGCCATATCCGAAGGATAGGTGGCAATGCAATGCTCACTGGCGCCTAAAATGGCGTGAATCCGGTTGAAGCCGTTGAGAGCCGAGCAGCCCGAGCCGGGCTCCCGCTTGTTGCAGGGCGTGGCGAGGTCGTAGAAGTAATAGCAGCGGGTGCGCTGCATCAGGTTGCCGCCATTGGTAGCCATATTGCGCAGCTGCGGCGAGGCGCCGGCCAGAATCGTTTGGCTCAGCAGCGGGTAGCGCTTCTCCACTTCCGGGTGCCAGGCAGTGTCGGCGTTGGTGGCTAGGGCACCCAAGCGCAAGCCGCCTTCCGGGTTGTCTTCGATGGTAGCTAAGTCTGCCAGCTTATTGAGGCCGATGAGGCGCGTGGGACGTTCCACGTTTTCCTTCATCAAATCCAGCAGATTGGTGCCACCCGCCACAAAAGCGGCTTTGGTATTGGTAGACTTTTCGCGCACCGCCGCATCTACGGCCGTTGCGTTGGTATAAGTGAAACTGTTCATGGTGTCAGTATTTTGTATTGAGTATCAAGTATTAAGACAAAGTGTATAGTAAGACAACAGCAAGTATTCTGTCTCACTACTCTATACTTACTACTTGCTACTCTGCTTGTCCACCACTTCTTTCACGGCGGCCAGAATGCCCACGTAGGCACCGCAACGGCAGATATTGCCGCTCATCAGCTCCCGGATTTCGTCTTCGGTGTGGGCGCGGCCTTCGTTGATGAGGCCCTGGGCCGAGCAAATCTGGCCCGGCGTGCAGTACCCGCACTGAAAGGCATCGTGGTCGATGAAGGCTTGCTGCAAGGGGCTCAGGTTTTCTGGCTGCCCCAGCCCTTCGATGGTGGTGATTTCGTTGCCTTCCTGCATTACAGCCAGCGTGAGGCAGCTGTTGATGCGCTTACCGTTCACGAGCACCGTGCAGGAACCGCACTGCCCATGGTCGCAGCCCTTTTTGGTACCGGTGAGGTCGGCGTATTCGCGCAGAGCGTCGAGCAGCGTGGTCCAAGGCGCAAGTTGCATGTGGCGCTGCACCCCGTTGATGGTGAGCGTGACGCTACCCGCCGACGGCGGTGCCGGCAACGAAGTAGCCCCGCCCGAAGTGTTGGTCGGTTGCTGTATCATAGAGAGGGAATGGGGAGTTGATGGATAGAGAAGCCTGCCGGGCTGACCCAGCAGCTTAACAGTATCCATGCTTACGCCTGCCGAGCTTGTTGCGTTACCGATTCCCCAATATTTACACTATTTATAATCCTATATTAGATTTCACTCACCTGAATAGCCTAACCTCGCTCCTTTTGACAGATTAGCTATATTAATTCTAAATAAGCCCTATTTCGCAGCAAGCTCGACCATAGGTTTCGTCTAACTTGCGTTATATTCTCCTGAACACAGCGCAAAAGCCAGCAGCACCCTACCGCCGGGCTAGCTCCCCCCGAATTCGGCTCAAGGACTCGGGCGTGATGCCCAGGTACGCGGCCACATGGCGCAAGGGCAGCCGTTGGGCCAGCGTAGGATACAGATGCAGGAAATCCTGGTACCGCACTTCGGCCGGCTCACTCAGCACCCCAATCAGCCGCCGCTGCATGGCTACCAGGCTGTTCTGGAGCAGTTGGTAGAACAGCGTCTGGAACTCCGGCCCGAATTTCTGGAAGTACGTGTACAGCTCGCCGCTAAACAGCAGCACCTCGGAGTCCTCCAGGGCATCAATGGAAAACAGCGCCGGCTCGTGGCGCACCAGGCTATGCTGGTCGGAAATCCACCAGTTTTCGGGCGCGAATTGCAGGATGTGCTCTTTCTGCCGGTCGTCCGTCACGAAACTGCGCAAACAGCCCCGCACCACAAACGCCCCGTATCGGCTGGCTTCCCCCTGCCGGATTAACACCTCGTGCCGGGCCAGGTGGCGCGGCGTGAACAGCCGCTCCAGTTCCGAAAGCTGGGCTTCCGTGAGAGGCAGCTTGCCTTGAAAGTACGTACGCAGAGCTTCAATAGGCATAATCGATATGATCAGAACTACTACAAGATATGTATGCCTTCCCAACTTCCTGTAAGGTTTTATCGACCTATCCCCTCCTGAACCTACAGCCCGTAGGTCACCTGCAAATAGTATAGGCCGCCAATACTGGGGCCGCCTAGGTAGCTCACATAGTAGTCGTTGAGCAGGTTGCTGGCACCTAGCTTGAAGCGCAGATTGGGGGCGGGTATGGTGTAGCTAAGTTGGGCGTCGAGGGTGTGGTAGGCGGGCACGTAGCCGTTCACTAGGAAGGTTTGGGAGTAGTAGCGCGCCTGCCAGCGGTAGTTCAGCCCGAAGCCGAAATTCCTGTATGCCTTTTCGTTGCCCGCACTCAGGTTGTAGGCCCAGCGCGGCGTGTTGAACCCGTCTTCTAGTCCGTCGCCGGATTCGGTGCGGTCGAGGCGGGTGTAGGTGACGCTGGCGCCGGCTAGGTAACCGCCGGCCACGTCGTAGCGCAGGCCTAGGGAGCCGCCGTAGTTGTACACCTGGCTTTGCGAGTTGGTCCAGAGGCGGTAGCGGGCTTGACCAGTGCGGGCGTTCAGGGCGGTGGCAATGGTGTTGAGGTCGGTGCCGAGGTTGAGGGGCTGGCCGGTACTGGTTTGGGGCACGTAGGCTTCCACCTGCGCAATAAAGTCGCGGTAGGTGTTGTAGTAGAAATCCACATCGGCCAGCAGCCGGCCATCGGGCAGCAGCGCCGCCTTGTACCCTACTTCCAACGACTTGATGTGCTCCGGCTTGAGGTAAGTGTACGGCGTTTTCACCAGCTGATTCTGGTTGTTGGCAATGGCCTGCGCCAGGGTTTGGCCGTTGGTGTTTCGGTCGCGCGTTACGGCCGTGTTGAAGGCATCAATGGAGCTGCGCAAATAGCTATTCTCAAACACTCCATCCGACATCACCCGGAGCCCGCCAATCCGCTTCACCTGCCCACTGTTCACGTTGGAAAAGCCTTCAAACAAGCTCGGAAACCGGTAGCCGCTCTGGTAGCTCACCCGGAAATTGTGCTGCCGCGTGGGCGAGTACACCGCCGTAAAGCGCGGGTTAAACCGCATGCTGAAGTAGTCGTTTTTGTCAGCGCGGAGCGTGGCCGTGAGTCGGATTCGCTCGTCGAGCAGCCGGGCGCCAGCTTGCACGAAGCCGCCGGTTTTGCTGTAGGTGAGATTGTCGCGGAGCGGGTCTTTGCCGCTTTCAGGATTGATGAAGTAGTTACCGTCGGGCTGGATGATGTAGGTGCGGTGGTCGGCGCCGGCCAGCAGGTCGAGCGTGGCGGGCCAGACGGTGCCGTTGCGGCGCAATGCTTCGGCAATGTTCACCTGGCCTTCGGCGTGCACCAAATCGGCCTTCACCCGCAAAGCTGCCCCGGCGTCCCAGTTGTTGATGCCAGCCAGTTCCTCAAGGCGCTGCTCGAACTCGGGGGTGCCGGGCTGCAAGCGGCCAGCATCGGCAGCGGCGCGGGCCGTGGCGTGGGCTTGCGCTACGGTCTGGCCGTTGGCGGTGGCGGTATTCCAGGCGGCGGTGTACTCCTGGTTCCAGAGGGCATCGGGCTTGTAGCTGCGGTCCAGGTTTTCGGCCGCGGAGCGCAGGTTGTAGCTCTTGCCGGTGTTTTCGGTGGTGAGGTAGGCGCGGGCTTGCACCACCGGCGTGGTCAGCTGCACGGCGTGCTGCTGGAGGTGGTAGTCTTCTAGCCGAAACCGGTTGGAGCGTTGGTACACGTTGTCGAGCACGGTGCCGCGGTAGGTGTAGGCCAGTTCGGCGCTAGCACCCAGCTTGTAGTGCAACGCCGCATCGTACTTGATGGTTTGCAGGTGGTAGTCCACTACATCTTGCTCGTTGTAGCCAGTGCGGGCCACTGAGTAACTCTTGCCGCCCAGCGTGAGCGTGCTCCGGTTCGATGACTCATTGCCGTAGCGGTTCACCGGGTCACGCGCGGGGTTGTCCGCGCCGAACAGGCCGGTGGTGGCGTTGCCATTGGGGTTCAGCTCGGTCTGGTCGTTGGCAATCCAGTCGTAGCCGCGCAGGTAGGTGCCGTTCACCTTGAAGGCCAGCTTGGGCGTCAGCACTTTGGCGTAGCGCACACTAGTTTCCGAGAATAGCTTCACGTTGCTGTTGGGGTCGCCCACATGGTTGACGCCGGTTTTTTGCTGTACGCTCAGCCCCTCACTCCGAAACGGGTTGCGGGTACTGAAATTGGCTAGTCCGTTGATGGCGTTCAGCCCGTAGAGCGCAGCCGCCGTACCTGGCACAATTTCCACCGTACTAATGTCCAGGTCACTCGGCCCTAACACGTTGCCAATCGGCCCGCCAATATGGGGCGCTTGGTTGTCGATACCATCTACGAGCTGCGCAAACCGCACGTTGGTGGTATTGGTGAAGCCCCGGGCATTTATCACCTTGAAGCTCAGACTAGGCGTAATCACCTGTACGCCTTTTAGGTGCTCAATGGCATCAAAAAACGAAGGCGCCGGCGTAAGCCGCAGCTGCCGCGCGTTCAGCTTCTCCACTGTCACCGGCGACTGCAAAAAGCTCTCCTCTACCTTGGAGGCAGCCACCACCACCTCCCCTAGCGCTACTTTCTGGCGCGTAGTATCGGCAGGCAGTTGGGTGCGTGCTGGCTTCTGCGCTAGCGCTAGCATGGGCTTCGAAAGCAACGGCAACAAGATGAATAGCAGCCTGGCGCGGTAGGTAGAGTTGGTCATGCAAGTCGTTATATTCTTTCAAATATAACGTTGGGACCTGCAAATTGTTAGCACTTGCTTTTTAGTGGCCTTCCCTCTCGAGGCCCGCGTGTGCTTTACAGCAGCCGTGCCTCCTCGGCGCGCAAAAACGCCTGAAACCGTTCTTGCAGCGCTTGAAACTCCTGGATCATCTGCTGCCCTTCGGCAGTTACTTCGGCTCCCCCACCCCGCTTGCCTCCGGCCTGCGTGCTCACCAGCGGCCTCCCCGACTGCGCGTTCAACGAACTCACCAAGTCCCAAGCCCGCTTATATGACATGCCCATCTGCTGCGCTGCCTTGGAAATCGAGCCCTGCGCCTGGATCTGGGTCAGTAGCTCCAGCCGCCCAATGCCCATATACCGGTCGTCGTTGGTTTCCACCCACAAGCGGCCGTTGAGGCGAAAGTTCAGGCCGGGGCGTAACAGGTGTTTCATGCGGGGCAAGTTGGTGCGGCAATGTTTGATTTCGAAGTAAAACAAAAAAGCGCCAGACGTTGCCATCTGACGCTTTCAAAACTAAACCTTAAAACGGCGGCGGACCGTCGTCGAAGTTGCTGCGGGGGAAGGGCTGGGCGGGCGGCGGAGCGTCGTTGTTGATGCGGGAGCCGAGCCGGATGGTGTTGGGGGCGAAGGCCGAGGGGTCTTCATCGAAGGTGCTGCTAGGGAAGGCCCCGGTATTGAAGCTGCCCGCGTCGCCGAAGCCCCCCGCGCCGTCAAGGTCAGCAAACTTGGTGAACTTACCGATGAACTTGAGCTGCACGGTTTCGAGGGAACCATTCCGGTGTTTAGCAATGATAACCTCGCCGGTACCCTGGGTGGGGTTGCCCATTTCGTCCTCCGTAATCTTATAGTATTCAGGCCGGTACAAGAAGATAACCATGTCGGCATCCTGCTCGATAGAACCCGATTCCCGAAGGTCACTCAGCTGTGGCTTCTTGTCGCCGCCGCGGGTTTCCACCGAGCGAGAAAGCTGCGACAGGGCCAAGACCGGCACGTTCAATTCTTTGGCAATACCTTTAAGCGCCCGCGAAATACTGGCAATTTCCTGTTCGCGGTTGCCACCGCCCTTGCCGTCGGTGTTGCCAGTCATCAGCTGCAAGTAGTCGATGATAATCATCGAAATATCGTGGTGCGCTTTCAGGCGGCGGCACTTGGTACGCAGTTCCCGAATACTCAGGCCCGGCGTATCATCAATGTAGATGGGCGCCGACGACAAAGCCGAAATTTTGTGGTTGAGTTGAGCCCACTCGTAGTCGGCTAGGTTACCCTTCTTGATCTTCTCGGAATCCAGCTCAGCCTCCGCCGAAATCAAACGGTTCACGAGCTGCAACGACGACATTTCCAGCGAGAAGATGGCTACCGGCTTCTTGAATTCCACCGCTGCATTGCGCATCGCCGACACTACGAAAGCGGTTTTACCCATGCCGGGCCGGGCCGCAATAATAACCAGGTCAGAGGGTTGCCAGCCGCTGGTTACCCGGTCCAGGGCCGAGAAGCCAGATGGTACGCCGGTGAGGCCATCCTTTTGGTTTTTCTTTTCTTCCAGCTCCTTGATGGCCTTGCCCATCAGGCTGCGCATGTCGTCGAAGTTCTTACGAATGTTCGATTCAGATACTTCAAAAAGGGCCTGCTCAGTGTTATCAAGCAGGTTGAATACGTCGGTGGTATCCTCGAAAGCGTCGCGCTGAATGGTACTGGCAATGTTGATCAGCTCCCGCTTGATGGCGTTTTCGGTGATGATACGGGCGTGGTACTCCACGTTGGCCGCCGAGTTGACCTTGAACGTGAGGTTGGCCACGTAGTGCGCCCCACCGGCGGCTTCCAGCTCGCCCATCTCCCGCAGCTCGTGCGTAACCGTCAGAATGTCAATCGGCTCCGACTTATCGAACAGGTTGAGGATGGCTTTGAAGATGCGTTGGTGCCCGTCTTTGTAGAAACTGCGTTCCTTGAGAATGTCGATTACAGTGGTGAGGGCGTCTTTTTCGAGCATAAGCGCGCCCAGTACTGCTGCTTCCAGCTCCAGCGCCTGGGGCGGCAGCTTACCGGCCGGGCCACCCGCTGGAACCACCGCCGGGCGGCTGTTCCAAGCGGCTTTGGCGCGCGAGGCCGATAATTTTAAACGGTCATCCATCCGGTCATTCATCACGTGGGTCAGTACTACAAGGTAAGCAGGTTCGAGCAGTTTTCGGTAGGCGCTACTTAAGGGTTGCGCTTCTTTATAACTCCACTTCTCACCCAATATTTTTCAAAGGGGCACAAAGCTAACGGCTGCGCCCTACAATCCGGAAGCGTGCCGAAAGGTTTCTTTTGGTTGGTCGTTGGCGGTGGATTGTTGATTGGTGGTGGGCGAATAAAAATTGATATTCAGCAATCCGCACACCAACAATTAGCCATTACCAGTCACCAATCGGCCGCTACCAATCAACAATCAGCGCATCAATGTACCTTTGCCGCCCGCTTTCCTTCCTCCTGCCTGAATGACTGTTTCCCTAACTTCCTCCTTACAGCGCCTCCACCTGATTGCCGTCGGGGGAAGCATTATGCACAACCTAGCGTTGGCCCTGCACCAGCGCGGCGCCCAGGTCACGGGCTCCGACGACGAAATATTCGAGCCCGCCAAAAGCCGCTTGCAGGCGGCCGAGCTGCTACCGGCGCAGGAAGGCTGGTTTCCTGAAAAAATCAGCGCCGACCTCGACGCTGTGATTGTGGGCATGCATGCTCGCCCCGATAATCCCGAGCTGCTACGGGCGCAGGAGCTCGGGCTACGGGTGTACTCATTTCCAGAGTTCATCTACGAGGCATCTAAGGACAAGCAGCGGGTGGTAATCGGCGGCTCACATGGCAAAACCAGTATTACCTCCCTGATTCTGCACGTGTTGCGCTACCAAGGTCGCAAGTTCGATTACGCAGTAGGGGCCCAGTTGGAGGGGTTTGATTTAATGGTGCAACTCACCGAGGATGCGCCCATTATCATCATCGAGGGCGACGAGTATCTGTCTTCCCCCATCGACCGGCGGCCGAAATTCCACTTGTACCAGCACCATATCGGGGTAATTTCCGGTATCAGCTGGGACCATATCAACGTGTTTCCAAACGAGGAAATATACCGGGAGCAGTTCAAGATTTTTGCGGAGATGACGCCTAAAGCCGGCACCCTCATCTACGACCAGGACGACGAGCAGGTGCAACTTGTAACGGTACCCAGCCACCCCGATGTGCACTACATCGGCTATGGCCCGCATGAACACGTTATCAAGGATGGCAAAACGTTTTTGCTGAATAAGAAAGACGAGAAAGTGCCAGTACAGGTGTTTGGCGAACATAACCTACGCAATATTTCGGCGGCTAAGGAGGTGTGCAAGCAGCTAGGCATCAAGGCTAAGTCGTTTTATGAGGCGCTGGCTACGTTTAAAGGCGCGGCGCGGCGGCTGGAAAAGGTGGCCGAAGGAACGGGCTCGGTGGTGTATAAGGACTTTGCTCATGCTCCTAGCAAGCTGAAAGCCACCGCTACTGCCTTCAAGAAGCAGTTTCCGAAGCGGCGGCTGGTGGCTTGCTTGGAGCTGCACACGTTCAGCAGCCTCAACCCAGCCTTTCTACCCCAGTACGCTCACACCTTTGATGCACCCGATGTGGCGGTAGTGTATTTCAACCCGCAGGTGCTGGAACACAAGCGTTTGGCCCCGCTAGCCCCCGAGCAGGTAGCGCAGGCGTTTGGCCGCTCCGATTTGCAGGTGTTCACCGACAGCAAGCAGCTAGCAGATTTTTTACAGCAGCAGAACTGGCAGAACGCTAACCTATTGATGATGTCGTCGGGTACGTTTGATGGCCTGGACCTGAAGCAGTTAGCCCAAGAAGTGGTGCAATAGCGCTTATTCCTTAGTGCCTAGTGCGTAGTATTTAGGTTGTTCTAGCAACAGTTTGCAAGCACGACCTAAGCACTACGTACTGAAAACCAATTATATGAAACAACATTTGCTTTTGCTGCATGGCGCGCTGGCAACGGAAGCCCAGCTGAAGCCGCTGGCGCGTGAGTTGTCGGCGTTTTACCACGTGCATACGTTTTCATTCAGCGGGCACGCGGGCCAGCCGCTAAATACCGCCACGTTTTCGATGCCAAACTTTGCGCAGCAGGTGACGCAATACATTGAAACGCAAAGTCTAACGGCGGTACACTTGTTTGGCTACAGCATGGGCGGCTATGCGGCCTTGGTAGCAGCGCTGGCGCTACCTACTATTATCCGAAGCGTTACTACGCTGGGCACTAAGCTCGACTGGTCGCCGGCCACGGCCGCGCTGGAAAACCGCTTTCTGGACCCCGATAAAATGCGAGAGAAAGTCCCTGAGTTTGCCGCGCACCTAGAGCAGCTGCACACCCCTACTCCCCTACCCGACTTGCTAACCGCTATTGCTGCTATGTTGCGCGGTCTTGGCTCCCGGCCGCTACTCACCACCGAGAACCTGGCCACGCTCAATACACCCGTACAGATTATGGTAGGCGAGCTAGACAAAACCACTGGCGTAGATGCTGCCCGCCGCTTCGCCGACCATATGCCCCATGCCACCTTCGAGATACTGATGAACACGCCGCACCCATTGGAACGCGTCAATCCAGACTTACTGGTGAGCCGAATTGCCCGTTTCATTGAAACGGCGGCTTAAGTTTTAACTTCCAACCAATAAAAAAGCCCGCCTTCTGGCGGGCTTTTTCTACTTTTCAGGGTCAGGCGCTTTCGGAACTGGCTCGGGTTTCGGGCGCCGCCGGTCGGTGGTGAGCAGCAAGGCCAGGGCCGTGAGCGAAAGGCGCATAATCCATTTACGACTCAGCATAACTAACGCGAAAACAAAGTATTACCTTCCTGAATGCGTAGGTCGCAACTGCTGCCGCCGGTGTTTTCCTCGCAGGTTGTCCCTACAATGTCGTTGTTCTCGAAATTGAAGAAGCAGAACGTGCAGCCCACCCCCGTAATAACGTAGCGTGAGGCGTTGGACCGCAACGAAAGCTCCTTATCAGAAACCAGAGTCAGGGGTACGGCCATACCCCGGAACATGCCGTTGCGCAACCCCAACCCTACCAGGTAGTACGAAGCCGGGTCTTTGGGGTCGCCCTGCACTTTGCGCACCATTGTTTTGTCGATGGTGGTGCCGTCGCCGAACTGCCTATTAAAGGCCAGCGCTAGCTGCTCGCGGGGCACCAAGTATTTGATGAGGCCCTTCTCACCCACCGAAGCCACTACCTTGCTGACTGCTTCCTGTTTGCGGCTGCTCATGTCGCTCTTATCGGGCGAAGTGAATTCGGGAATACCTTTTTTGGAAGTCTCACAGGCTGATAAGCCCGTAACCACTAACGCAATAGCCAGTACCAGGCGTGAGCAGGAACGCAGAGAAGTCATCATGCCGAAAGGTAGCACGCGCAGCCGAGTTATGGCTTATAGTATTTGCGCGCTTCCGGTAATTCGCGCTGAATTGCCGCTACCCGCGTACCGTTGGAAGGGTGAGTTGAAAGAAATTCCGGTGGTGAGGCAGCATTTTCGCGAGCGTCCATGCGCTGCCAGAAATCCACGGCCTTATCAGGGTTATAGCCCGCCATAGCCATAAAAATTAGGCCCAGGTGGTCAGCCTCCGACTCCTGGCTGCGGCCGTATTTCAATAGTCCTAGCTGTGAGCCTAAGCCTACGGCCTGCAAAAACACGTTCTGGCTGAGCGTTGGCGTCTGCCCCACAGCAGTTGACACTACGCCACCCACCGTTTGCGCGGCCTGCTGCTGGCTGGCTCGCTCCGAGCTGTGCCGGGCTACAGCGTGCGCAATTTCGTGGCCCATAACTACGGCCAGGCCGGTTTCGTCTTGGGTGATAGGCAGAATGCCAGTGTACACAGCCACTTTGCCGCCAGGCATGCACCAGGCGTTTTCCTGCTTGTCGTCAATGAGGTTGAACTCCCAGGCATAACCTTCCAGCTGGCTGGATTGGTTTTGCTGGCGGAAGTAGGTTTCCACGGCCTGCTGAATCCGCTGGCCCACGCGCTTCACCATAGCAGCCTGCGCACCACTACTAATTACTTTGCTGGAAGCCAGTACTTTCTGGTACTCAGTAACCGCCATAGCATTCATCTCGGCATCGGAAACCAAGCTGAGCTGGCGGCGGCCGGTAATCGGAACAGTAGTGCAGCCGGCGGCCACTAGCAAGCAGCTGGCTAAGGCAAATTTTTTAAGCATGGCGAAGAAACTTTGGAGAGAAAAGTATGGGAGCGGAAAGCGGATTGAAGCAAGCAAACAGAGCCGGCTACTACAGCCCCTACCTATACGATAAGAGGTAGGAAAAATGTTTGGGGCCACCTTTTTCAACAGCCGATATGCGTGCTTTCCGGTAATTTTTCATTTCCGGGCCGCGAATTAAGCGCTAATTTTGGCTATCCTGCCAGCCCGTTAGGGCCTCGATCCTCCGCAAGCAGTGCGCCTCTGGCCGCCCATCTCCAACTTATTTACCCGGTCCCCAGCCGCTACGCCTTCCTCATGAAAATCCTCTGCATCGGCCGCAACTACGCCGACCATATTGCCGAACTGCAAAACGAGACGCCCGACGCGCCCGTCATTTTCTCCAAGCCCGATACGGCTTTGCTCCAGCGTAATCAGCCGTTTTTCTACCCCGATTTCTCGCAGGACATCCACCACGAAATCGAGTTGGTGCTGCGCATCTGCAAGAATGGCAAGAACATCGAGCCCAAGTTTGCCCACACCTATTATGATGCCATCGGCTTGGGTATCGACTTCACGGCCCGCGACTTGCAAAGCAAGCTCAAAGGCAAAGGCTTGCCCTGGGAACTAGCTAAAGGCTTCGACGGCTCGGCCCCGCTCGGCGAAACGTTCAAACCCGTCACCGACTTCCCCGACCTCAAGGACATCAACTTCCGGCTGGAAGTGAACGGCGAGGTGCGCCAGCAGGGCAACTCCAGTTTGATGATGCACGACTTTAGTGCCATCATCAGCTACATTTCCAAGTTCATCACCCTGAAAATGGGCGACTTAATCTTTACAGGCACCCCGAGTGGCGTAGGCCCCGTGAAGATTGGCGACCAGCTCACGGGCTACATAGGCGACGAAAAAATGCTGGACTTAGCCGTCAAGTAATCGTCTGAACTATGCTTGGCCACTTAGCCGCTTTGTTTTTTTGAGTTAGCGAGACGCAGTTTTTGCGGTATTCATCGTTGGCCTGTGGTATGGTGGCAGTTTAGCAAAGCTACTTCTGGCGCCCAACTGTTTTTTTCTTTCTTGTAAATACCAGCGAATCAACCTCGACGGCAACGGCACTATGCTGGTTTCCGCCCTGGTTTTCGTTGTAGTTGATTGATTTTGCGAATGCCCGATGTGTTGAATGCGCCCTCAAGGCGGCTGTTGAGTGTGGCCCTGCTTCCGCTGTTATTATTGGTTTTGGGGTTGCAGCCGGCTTCCTGCGGCGGCCAAGAAACCGACTCGCTCAGCCAAAACCCGCCACCACCCGCCGGCCCGCGGCCCGCAGTGCCTGATGGCTACTTCCTGTTTCCCATCAAGCCTGGTAAGCCCAACTTCCTGACTGGTAGCATGGGCGAGCTGCGCCCCAACCACTTCCACGGCGGCCTCGACATCAAGACCGATGGCCGGGTGGATTTGCCGGTGTACGCGGCCGCCGACGGCTACGTGTCGCGGCTCAAGCAAAGCAGCTACGGCTACGGCAACGTGCTCTACATCACCCACCCCAACGGGCTAACCACGGTGTACGGCCACCTCAACCACTTCAAAGGAGCCCCAGCCGACGAGTTGCTACGCCAGCAATACGCCAAGCAGACCTATGAACTAGAGCTGTTTTTCGACAAGAACCAGTTTCCGGTGAAGCGTGGCGACGTGGTGGCCTTATCGGGCAATACCGGCGGCTCGGCGGGGCCGCACTTGCACTGGGAAGTGCGCGACGCCAAAGACAACCAACTGAACCCCTTGCAGTTCGGGGGCTTCCCCGAAATTCAGGACCATGTGGCGCCGCAGTTGCAGGCGTTTGCGGTGGAAGCCTTGGGTATTGAAGCGCGGGTGTTGGGCAAGTTCGGCAAGTCGGTATTCGTGCCGAAAGCCCCTGCGCTGCCCAACGGCGGTGGCAACGTGTGGGCCGATACCATTCCGGCTTTCGGCACGGTAGGTTTTCTGGTGCAGGCCTTCGACCGGTTTGATGGGGCCTGGAACAAGAACGGGCTGCAACGGGTGGAAGTGCGCGTAAACGGCACGCCCATTTACAAGCACGTAGTAGATGATATTCCGTTTCCCGAAGGCTCGCGCCAAATCAACCGCCACACCGATTACGAATGGCGCTTCACCCAAGGGCGGCTGTTTGAAAAGCTGTTCGTGGACGACGGCAACGACCTGACTATGTACACCACCGGCCCCGGAAAAGGCCGCTTACAGGTAGAAGATGGCAAACTGTACGCCGTGGAAGTTCTGCTGGCCGACTCGTACGGCAACACCACGCCGCTGCGGTTTGTGCTGCGCGGGCAACAGCCGGTGTACACCAAAACCCGCTCGGCGCTTGTGAAAAAGCCCGATTTGCGCTACGAAATCAGCCGCAACCTGCTGGTAGCCACCGCCGCCGACACTGATACGGCTGCCACTAGCGGCCCATTGACGCTGTTCAAAGGCAACCGCCGCCTCACGCTGCGGCCTAGCTACACCGTACTTAGCGCAGCTACCTACCTCTACGACCTGCGCGCCGGCCTTCCCGACTCCATGCAGTTTGGTGGCATCACCAAGCGCTTCGACCGGCAGGCACTCATCCCCTCGGGCCGCGATTTCACCTTCACCACCAGCCATTTACAGCTCAACTTCGGCCGCGCAACGCTGTTCGATACGCTGTATGTGCAAACCGGCTATAAGGCAGGTATCTGGACCGTGCACCTGCCCCGCACGCCGCTGTATCAGCCCCTGCGCCTGACGCTGAAGCCCGAAACTGAAGTAGCCGATCAAGCCCGTACCGCTATTTACAGCGTGACGGCCAACGGCGGCCGCGCTTACGTGGGCGGCAAATGGGACGGCAACGCTATTTCGGCCCCTATCAAAGCCTTCGGGCAGTTCAAGCTGTACACCGACGTGACGCCTCCCTCGGCACGGCTGCTACGCAAAGGCCCAGCCGGAGTGGCGTTCAAGGTTGGAGATGATATGTCGGGGCTGGCCAGCTACAAGCTGGAGGTGAACGGCCAGTTTCATCTGCTGCGCTTCGAGCACAAAAACGCCCTGCTCTTCTCGGAGTCAACCGACAAGGTTGGGCCTCCGTTGCGCGGCCCTGCTACCCTCTACCTGCGCGACCAGGCGGGCAACGAGGCAGCTATTCATGTGGTGCTGTAAGGCGGATTCACCCGCTGAATATAGTGGCGTAATTCGTAATATCGTCCACGCAACTCTTTGACTTTTAGCCGGCTCTTCGCCACTTCTATGTACAAGTTCTCACTGGCCTTTGCTGTGGCGGCCTCCCTCGTTTCGGTGGCTACGGCCCAGCAGCAGCCCATTCTTACAGCTCAGGATTACGCCCGGGCCGAGCAATTCATGGGTTACAACACCCAGACGCTGGTTGATGGCAGTGCCGGTCAGCCGCACTGGCTGAATAATGACCGGTTTTGGTACCGCGTCATGACGGCCAAGGGCAGCGAGTTTGTGCTGGTGGACCCGGCCCGCAAAATCCGCACCGCCGCTTTCGACCACAGCCGGCTGGCTACGGCCCTCTCGACGGCCAGTGGCAAAACCTACGAGGCCAGCCGGCTCCCGTTTCGCAGCTTCATGTTTTCGCCCGATGAGAAGGTGATTTTCTTTGAGGCTAACGGCAAGAACTGGCAGTACAACCTGGCCAGCAATCAGGTAACGCCTGACAGCACGCCCGCGCCGGCCGCTAACCCCAACGCCGGCAACGAAATCACGTCGCCCAATGGGCAACTGGCGGCCTACATTCAAGAGTATAACCTATGGGTGCGCAACACTAGCACCAACCAGAAAACCCAACTCACCACCGACGGGGTACTGAACTACGGCTACGCAACCGACAACGCCGGTTGGAAATCCAGCAACCGGCCTGTGCTACGCTGGTCGCCCGACTCGCGTAAGATTGCCACGTTCCGGCAAGACCAGCGCGCCGTGGGCGACATGTACCTGGTCAGCACCAACATCGGCCACCCCACCCTGAAAGCGTGGAAATATCCGCTGCCCGGCGACAAGGACATTGCCATGATAGAGCGGGTGATTGTGGAAGTGAACAAACCGAAAGTGGTGCGCCTGCAAACCCCACCCGACCCGCACCGCGGCACGCTCTCCGACGATATTTCCAGCAGCGGCACCTTTGATGATGTGGACTGGAGTCCCGATGCCAACCAACTAGCTTTCGTATCAACGTCGCGCGACCATAAAAAGGAGCAGCTACGCATTGCCGACGCCACTACTGGTGCTGTGCGGGACGTGTTTTCGGAGACGGTAGCTACGCAGTACGAGTCGGGCCAAGACGCTATCAACTGGCGCTACCTGCCCAAAACAAAGGAGGTTATCTGGTACTCAGAGCGCGACAACTGGGGCCACCTCTATCTATATGATGCCGGCAGCGGCAAGGTAAAAAACCAGATTACTAAGGGTAATTTCGTGGTAACGCAGCTGCTGGAAGTGGACGAGCAAAAGCGCCAACTGTACTTTCTGGCGGGCGGGCGTGAGCAAGGCAATCCGTATTTCAGCCGCCTGTACCGGATTGGCATGGATGGCAAGAACCTGAAGCTCCTCACCCCGGAAGCCGGCAACCACCAAGTAATGCTGGCCCCCTCGGGCCGCTATTTTCTCGATAATTACTCGCAGCCCGACCGGCCTGGCGCTACTGTGTTGCGCTCCATGGATGGTAAGCTAGTATCGACGCTAGAGAAAACCGACATTTCGCGCCTCACCGCCTCTGGCTGGAAGGCCCCTACCTCCATTACGGTGAAAGCCGCCGACGGCCAGACGGATCTTTACGGCTTGCTGTTTACGCCTACCACGCTCGACCCTACTCGCAAGTACCCAATTATCAACTACATCTATCCAGGTCCGCAGGGCGGTGGTGTGGGCAGCTGGTCGTTTTCGGCGGCGCGCGGCGACCATCAGGCTCTAGCCGAACTGGGGTTTGTGGTAGTGGTGATTGAAGGCAGCTGTAACCCGCTCCGCTCCAAGAGCTACCACGATGCCTGCTACGGCAACATGGCCGAGAATACGCTTTCCGATCAGGTGAGCGGCATGCGGCAACTAGCTCAGAAATATCCTTACATCGACCTGGAGCGGGCTGGTATCTGGGGGCACTCGGGCGGCGGCTACGCCACGGCGGCGGCCATGTTCCGCTACCCCGATTTCTTTAAAGTGGGCATTTCCGAATCAGGCAACCACGAAAACCGCAACTACGAGGACGACTGGGCTGAGCGCTACATCGGCCTGCTGCAAACCAACCCCGACGGCACCACCAACTACGATAATCAGGCCAACGCCACCTTCGCTAAAAACCTGAAAGGCAAGCTAATGCTGGCCCACGGCCTAATGGATAACAACGTGCCGCCCTACAATACATTTCTGGTGGTAGAAGCCCTTACCAAGGCCAATAAGAGCTACGACCTAGTAGTATTCCCGAATGCTACGCACGGTTTTGGGGCTTACTCGCCCTACATGACGCGCCGCCGCTGGGACTATTTCGTACAGCACCTGGCTGGGGCCCATCCGCCCCACGACTACGAGATGAAACCTAAGGCGGACCCGCGTAATTCCATGCAGTAAGCACGAAACAAGGAGGAGCTTGCTCTACGCGGTATCGGGGCCGGAGGACGTGTGATATTTACATCCTCTGGCCCCGATACCGCGTAGAGCAAGCTCCTCCTTACTTTTTCTGCTATGCCCAACGTCATTAAAACTCGTAAGCCTGTTTTGTTTGCTACGGCCGTGGCCGCAGTAGCTACCTGCGTAGCTGCCTACGGCTATCTGCGCCGCAAGCTTTATGCGCCATTGGCCACAGTGCCGCATGTCAACCTGCATAAGTATAGCGGCCTATGGTACGAAGTTGCCCGGCTGCCCATTCGCTACGAGAAAGGCTGCCAGCACGTAACGGCCAAATACAAACTCCGCCCCGATGGTAAGGTGAGCGTGCTCAACACCTGCCATCAAGAAGGAATCGACGGGCCAGTTGAAACTGCCAAGGGCGTGGCCCGCGCCTTGGACAGTACCAACGCCAAGTTGAAAGTCAGCTTTTTCTGGCCCTTCGAAGGTGACTATTGGATTCTTGACCTTGATGAATCCGATTATCGTTACGCGCTAGTAGGCACTCCGAGCCGCGAAAACCTATGGATTCTGAGTCGTACCCCGCACCTAGAGCGCACCTTGCGCGATATGCTAGTGGGCAAAGCACACGAATTAGGCTTCCCAATTGAGAAGCTGTTGTTCACTCCTCAGCCCATAGCTGACAAGCCATAAGGGCTTCTGCGCATATTTCTATTTCCAATATTCCCGGCAGCAAGAGCTTATGGCTTTAGCAGCTAAATAATCTGATGGACTTTATTTACGACATTTCATTCCAGCCTAAATACTACCTAAATCAGGGTCTCGCTCATTTACACAATCATCAGTATTTACTCTTGAGCAAGGGACTATACTCTAAATTATACTTTTCATTTACTTATAATTATTAAAAGCTATTCTTAGATCAATTACATGAAAAGCCAATATGGAGAATACAGTATAACGAAACCATTATTCACCGCTCTATATCTCTTATTTTATTGCATTTGCCAAGAAATCATAAGTACGTAACTTTACGTGCACTGGCGTCGGCAACATTGCCTTTTACCTTGATTACTTCGCAGGCACTGTGTATCTCATCAGTATATTCTGCCTTTTCATGCTATGACTATACTTCTATCAGGCAAGATAAAGTCCTCTTTATCCATTGCGTTGATTTTTGCCTTATATCCCACTCATAGCAATGCGCGCCAGTGGTGTATGAAGCTTTCATGCTTGCTTTTGCTTTGGAGCAGCTTGCTTGCATTTAGTGGTGCGGTCGTGGCGCAGTCCAATCGGTTTGTAACCCGTGACGACTTCAACCAGGTGCAAAAGAACACGGCTAAGTCGGGGAACGTCATACTTAATGATAGCAACCCCGATAATCTGCCTAACGCAGCCTTTGTAGTTACGCTTGGCAGCGGACCTGCTAACGGCATACTTACCAATTTCAATGCCGATGGTAGCTACGTATATACGCCCAACCCGGGTTACCTGGGCTCCGACAGCTTCACGTACAGCATCTGCCAACTTGGTTCCTTACCTGCCTGCTCCAACACCTCAACCGTGAACCTGAACGTGTATGACCCTAACGTGGTATGCACCCGTGGCACCGGCCAGAACTTGTTGCGTAATCCCAGCTTCACGCAGGGCAACACTGGCTTTTCTACTAGCTACAATTTCGTTGCCACTCCCACTGCCAACCCAAGCCTTTATCAGGAGGGCACTTACGCAGTTGGCAGTAATTCCACTACTTATCATAACAACTTTATTGGGACGGGCCGAACAGGGCCAACTGATATGTTTATGATGGTGAACGGGGCGGCGGCTCTGGAAGGCGTGTATTCGCAAACCATAACTGTGCTACCCAACAGGTATTATTCGTTTTCCGCGTATGCGGCCAGTCTCAACAACGGTATTCCGGCGCAGCTAGGGCTAGTAGTGGATGGCAAATCCACGTCGGTGGTGACTACGCTACCCACCACGCCAGGGCAGTACGTGCAGTTTTCAGACCTCTACTTCTCAGGACCTGGCCCAGCGGGCGGCTTTCCGATAACTATTGAAATCCGGGACGTCAATAAAGTAGCCGTTGGCAACGATTTTGGCCTTGATGACGTGTATTTCGGCTCGTGTAGCTCATTTTTGCTAGCCGACACCAAAAACACCCCAGCGGTACCCGATATAGCGGTACCAGCCGCCATAATTCCACTAAGTGCCACCATCAACGTAGGCGGTAGTGTGGGAGTCACAGTGGCTTCGTTCGTGGTGCAAAGCCTACCCGCTACCGGCGTTTTACGCTATAATGGTGCGCCAGTAGCTATAAATCAAATTATTCCAGTGGCTAGCGTTGGCAGCCTGAACAGCGGTGGCAACCTCACTTACACGCCCGTGGGCGGTTGCGCAGGTACTACCACCTCCTTTACTTACACCGCCCTCGACAGCGACGGTACCGGCTCCGACAATATAGCAACCTATACTATTCCAGTAACTCCTATTGCTGCTCCGGTCATCCGCATGCCGGTAAGCGGCCCGGTTTGCCCCGGCACGCAAATTCCGTTGAGCGCTGGCATTCGGCAAAGCTTTCGGCCTGGCTTTCTATTCACTTGGTACAATGGCACTACCGTAGTCAACGGAGCCGGTAGCATACTCAATGACAGCATATTTGTAGCTTCTGTTCCGGGTACATACACAGTAAAAGTTCAGTGGGCCAGCTGCTCGGTTACCTCCAGCGCCGTAACATTGACAGTTCTTCCCCTCCTTGCGGCAGGCACTATTGGCTCTAGCCAGACGGTTTGTGCAAACACTCCTGCGGCTACGTTAACTAGCACTGCTGCGGCAAGCGGGGGCACGGGCAACTACGCTTATCAGTGGGAATCATCTGTAAATAATGTTACCTGGGCATCCATTGCTGGGGCAACAGGTGCCAACTACACGCCAGGAAACTTAGCTACCACCACCTATTTCCGGCGGCAGGTCACGTCTGGCACTGGCTCATGTGCTACCGCCTATGCTAACCCCATAGTGCTAACCATATTGCCAGCACTAACCCCCGGCAGCATCAGCGGCGACCAAACCATCTGCGCGGCCTCATCTCCTGTGGCATTTACTAGTGTGGCCAGCGCCAATGGAGGCAGCGGTACTTTACTTTATCAGTGGGAGTCATCAATTGATAACATCACTTGGAATGACATTGCGGGTGCAACGCTCATAACCTATGCTCCAGGGCCTCTTGCCACCACCACGTATTTTCGGCGGCGTGCTGATTCTACTATGGGTACCTGTCAGGCGGCATTCTCGAACCCAATAGTGGTGCGCGTACAGACCCCGTTGACGGTGGGTGTAGCACTATCGGCACCACCGGCCCAATGCGCTGGTACGGTCCTCACCTTTGCTCCTACCTCCACTAATGCCGGCCCGGTGCCAACTTACAAATGGTTTGTAAATAATACCCCAGTAGCCTCTACCGCTACCTACACCAGCAGCACCCTAGCCAACGGCGACCAGGTTCGGGTGGAAATAACCCCAACGGTCGGGTTCTGTGCCACGGGCATAGCCACAGCCACAGCCATTGTTGAGCTTACCCCTTCTCTGCTACCAAACCTTACCATCCAGAGTCAGCAAGAGTTACCTGTTTGCCCTGGCACAGCCCTAACTTTTTTAGTGGCTCAGGCGACGAACATGGGGTTGGCGCCACAGTACCAGTGGCTGGTAGATGGCGTTGAGGTAGCTGGGGCTACGGGCGCTACCTTTACTAGCAGCACCCTGCGCAATGATCAACAAGTGACGCTTAAACTGCGCACCACCACCAACTGCAACCAGCCAGCTACCACTATTTCTAATCTGGTAAGAATTGAAATCAGCCAGTTAGTAAAAGTAAATGCTGGGCCAAACAAGGAAATCGAGGAAGGCCAGGAAGTGGTGCTGGAAGGCTCTATCGATTTGAATTACCCGGTCACTTGGAGTCCGGCGCAAGGTTTGACCTTCGTGAACGGCAACCGCCTCCGCCCCATTGCAGCTCCCACTATTACCACAGTATATACGCTGTCGGCAGGGCCAGCTGGCTGCCAAGACGTAAGCCAGGTAACAGTGAAGGTAAAGCAACGCCCACTCATCCGTATTCCTAACGCCTTCAGCCCAAATGGCGACGGCCAGGACGACACTTGGGAAATAGACCGGATTGGTGATTTCACTGGCAATGCCGTGACGGTGTTCAACCGCTGGGGCAACCAAGTATTTAAGACCACTAACTATAGCCGTACCAACGAGTGGAACGGCCATATTAATGGGCAACCAGCTCCATTAGGCACTTATTACTATGTCATTACGCTGGGAAGCGGACGCACCTATAGCGGCTCACTTACGGTAGTGTACTAACAGCCCCTCTTTTCTTTGTATCGTTGGTAGCAGGGTTTTACATGAAAAAATTTATACAGCAGCTGGTTCTTATTGGGGCGCTGGCCGCATTTGCGAACCGGCCAGCCCAGGCGCAACAGCAAGCGCAATACAGCCAATACATGAACAACAATTACATCCTTAACCCAGCCGTAGCAGGTACCGAGGATGTAGTGGACATCAAGCTCAGCTACCGTACGCAATGGACCGGGTTGGAAGGCGCCCCCAAAACCTACTATGCCAGCGCCCACTCATCACTGGGCCGACAGCAGAAATCCAAGCAAAACATGCACGGCTGGCGGCGAGGATTCCATGCATTGGGCACCATTTTATATAACGATGTAACTGGTCCTACCAGCCGGGCCGGTGTGTATGGTTCCTACGCCTATAACATTGCCCTGACCCGTACCATGCGGGCTGCATTGGGCTTGTCGGCTGGAATGCAGCAATTCGCCATCGACGGTCAGCAGTTGCGGTTTCACGACCCCAACAACCACCCAGGCAGCCAAGTGGCACGAGTGCCAGACGCCACAGTGGGCTTGTGGGTATATAGCCCAAATTTCTATGCGGGTGTCTCGGCTGCACAATTATTTGGCAACCAGTTGGACTTCTCCTATGCCCAAGTTAATCGTCTGGCTCCCGCTAACTCCTTGAAACGACACTACTTCGTTACGGGGGGCCTGCGGTTACCGCTCAGTTCCAACTGGGTGTTGGTACCATCGGTGCTGGTGAAGTCGGTGCAGCCGGCGCCTGTCTCCATTGACTTGAATGCCAAGCTGAAATACCGTGACCTGATCTGGGTGGGTGGCTCACTTCGGGCGTTTGACGCGGCAGTAGCCTTGGTAGGACTTAACCTCAACGAGAACACTAGTTTGAGCTATTCCTACGATGCTGGTACCTCGAAGCTGGCTGGCTACCACTGGGGCAGCCATGAAGTGCTGCTGGGATTGCGGCTGAAAAAAACGCAGGTGGTTTGCCCGCAGCGGTTTTGGTAGGCTACGTCTAGCTTCGTGCTGTTGGGTTACAGGCTTTGGCACTCCACAGCGGATAACATTTAACTTCGCGTCAGTCACAACGTCCTTAACCTTCCTATGCCACTCCCCCAAACCGGCGACATTGCCCCCAATTTCACTGCCCAGGATCAAAACGGTACCACTCATACCCTCGCCGATTATCGCGGCCGTCGAGTGGCCTTGTACTTCTACCCCAAAGACGACACTTCCGGCTGCACTGCTCAGGCCTGCGACCTGCGCGACAATTACCAAAGCCTACTAGCAGCCGGCGTTCAAGTGCTAGGCGTGAGTATTGACAGCGAAAAGTCGCACCAAAAATTTGCTACCAAGTACGACCTGCCTTTTCCATTGCTTGTCGATGAAGACAAAAAGATAGTGCAGGATTACGGTGTGTGGCAGGAAAAATCGATGTACGGCCGCAAATACATGGGAACTATGCGCTACACCTTCCTGATTGATGCGGACGGTAAAATCGAGCGGGTAATTACCAAAGTCGATACTAAAAACCACGCGTCTCAGTTACTGTAATTCGCTGGTTTGCTATAGCCGCAGCCATACATACAAAGTACTAATTGCTATTCGTTGTAGGCTTAGTTTGAATTCAACCAACGTATTAAGTGGCACTTCTGCTTTAATAGTAGACTTGCCACAGGAGCCTTGTTATCTATGCGTCGTCTGGTGGTGGTTTTGTGTTGGATTGTTGGGTTGGCTGTTGGCATGGCCGCGCCAGGGTACGCCCAAAACGTAGCTCCCGAGAAGCCCCGCGTTACCCGGATCCTATTCTTGCTAGATGCCTCCGGTTCGATGCTAGCTCCTTGGGAAGGCCAAGCTCGCATGGATGTAGCTAAAAGCCTGTTGGCCAAGATGGTGGACTCGCTGAATGCCTACCCGAATCTAGAATTGGGGCTGCGTGCTTATGGCCATTTGCACGATAAATCGGAAAACAACTGCGAAGATTCCAAGCTGGAAGTGCCCTTCGCACCAAAAAACGCAGCGGCTATTAAAAACCGGCTGAAAACCATTGTGCCGCAGGGTAACACGCCCATTACGTACTCCTTGCTACAATCAGCCGGCGACTTTCCCACCGATAAAACTGCCCGTAACGTTCTGATTCTGATAACTGACGGGCTGGAATCATGCAAAGGCGACCCGTGCGCTACTTCGGTGGCGTTGCAGCGTAAGCGGGTGTTTCTGAAGCCGTTTGTTATTGGAATCGGGGCTGAGCGGGAATTTGGCAAGCAGCTAGAATGCCTGGGCCATTACTACAATGCGGCCGATGTGAAGACGTTCCGCACGATTCTTAACGACGTAGTAGCCCAGACGCTGGCCAAGACCACCGTGGCCATCAACCTGACCGACGAAGCAGGCAAGCCCGTGGAATCCAACGTGAACATGACGTTCATCAATAACATCACCGCGCAGCCCGAGTACAATTATGTACACTACCGCGACGCCCAAGGCAAGCCCGACGCCCTCGATATCGATGCGCTACAGAGCTACGACCTAGTTATCAATACGGTACCACCAGTACGGCAAGAGAACCTGCAAATCAGGCCCGGTAAAAACAACATATTAACTTACAAGACACCACAAGGCACACTGTGGCTACAAAGCCCGAACCTGACGGCTAATCCGTATGGTACAGTGCAGGCTGTTATCCGGCAGGCGGGTAAAGACAATACTTTGCTGGCGTTGCCGTTTGGAGCACGGCAGAAACTACTGGCCGGTAACTACGAGGTGGAACTGCTGACGCTGCCGCGCCAAATCCGGCGCATTACCGTCAAACAGGGCCAGGAAACCACAGTTACATACCCCGCTCCCGGTATGCTCAATATCATTTCCGACCTGAAAGGCTACGGCAGCGTCTACCGCCTCAACGACGACGAAAGCCAGACGTGGGTCTATAATCTGCCCGACGGAAGCAGCAGTAAAGTGAACGTTGCGATGCAGCCAGGAGCGTACCGGCTGATATTCCGTACCAAAAACGCCATCGGCAGCAAATTCACCGATGTGCGCAACTTCACCATCCGGAGCGGGCAAACTAGTTCCGTTAGCATCTTCGGAAAATGAGCCATGTGATGCGGCAGGCGGTACAAGAACTGCAAGAAAACGGTTTTGCTACCCTGACCAGCATTTTTTCCATATCAGAAATAGCGGCCATCTTGAGCACGGTAGAAGCGGCCGACACCACCTCCGTTAACTTCCGGCGCAGCCAGGATGTATTTGCTATTCGCAACCTATTAGGAGAAATTCCGGCGCTACGAGAACAGCTATTGACTCCGACCATGCGTCAATTGCTGGCAGCGCTTTTTCCTGATGCTACGCCGCACCTAACAAAAGCTATTTATTTCGATAAACCAGCCGGCTCTAATTGGTTGGTGGCTTGGCATCAGGACGTAATGATAGCCGTAAATCGTCGGCTGAACTTACCTGGCTATGGTCCCTGGACAACCAAGCAAGGCGAAGTGGCCGTGCTGCCGCCGCGCCAGATTTTAGAAAGCATCATCACCGTTCGGCTGCACCTCGATGATTGTGATGCCAGCAATGGCGCGCTGAAAGTAGTACCCGGCTCCCACCGGCATGGTGTAATTGCCAACAACGATTTGCTGGCTCATACTTCCCGTCGCGTAACCTGCCCGGTACTAGCTGGCGGCGCCATGCTGATGCAGCCCCTTACGCTGCATGCCTCTAACCGCAGCACCAGTGCCCGACCACGCCGCGTGATTCATTTAGAATTCAGTACCGCTGAATTACCGGTAGAGCTGGAATGGCGCGAGCGAGCAAAAGTGTAGCCCGCCACTTAGAAAATGCTCGTCACACTCAGGCCGACAGAGTAGCCGCCGAAGAAACATCGGTACTCTTTCAATATCTCTGTCAAATCAAGTAGAAAGAAAAAAGCCCCAGCTGTCAGTTGACAGCCAGGGACTTTGTTTTTCTATTTAGTTTGGCGCTATTGTTTGCTGCCACATCCTCCGCAAAAGCGCTGGTCTGGTTTCAACGCTGCGCCGCAATCAGCACAAAATTTCTCCTTGGCCTGGTCTGTTGCGTTGGGTGTACCGCACGAGGGGCAGAATTTTTGGCCGTCGGCTAGTTTAGTTTGGCAGTTCTGACACTGTACCAGCCCCCCAGTATTAAGGAAATCCAGCCCCTTGGTGTAATCCTGCTCGCGTGTTTTCGTGCGGATTTGCTCACTGGCAGCCTGGCGCTGTTGCGCCGAAAGCTCTTCATGCTCGTCGGGGGCGCAACTTTCGCAAAGGCTGGCGCTGTGGTTCCAGCATACATCAGGACATACCCAGTGGCCGCAACGGGTGCACTGTTTGAAATAGGTTTTACCTTCCTGCACTGCTTTTTCTAGAGCAGCATCATGCGCTTTGCCACCAATGGCGCGCTGCACATGGTAGGCGGCGTTGCCGGCATCATAAAAGCTGCCGCCGAATAAACTGCCTGCAGCGCGCATTAACTCCCCAGCAATACCAATGCTGTTGGGGTGAAACCGCGACATGTGCCCATTTCGGCATTTATCACAATAAAACTTGAACTGAAAGCCTTTGTCAGTTGATAAGTCGTCGTGGTTGGCGACAAACTGAATCATGTTGCTCATAGTTGGATTGGTGGAAAGTGACGCCTAAAAGTAGTGTATCTGAATATTAAATTGGCATTCTAGGCTCGCCCCGATACTTTCTTGACTACTACTTGAAGCATATGGCTCTCTTCCTGCCTGAACCTCACCTTTTCCGAGGCGCTGACCGAACCGGCTGCTTGGTGGCAGGCTTGCGCACGGGCGTCTTTGCTTTCGCCGGGGCCTTAGGAGCTATTGTTTTCGGTGCAACTGTTGGTGGTGCTGATTCTGGTAGCCAGATGGCTTTGAAACCATAATCTGGCGCATACGGCCCTTTATCGAGAGGGCGAAGGGGTGGCACCGTAAAAGTTAGCTTACCATCAGCAGCGCGGACCTCAGTGGTAAATTCCTTGATGATACCGCCCTGCTCGTCTTTACCGTCGCGGGTGAGGTCGTAGAATGGATAGGTGCTATAAAACTCCAG
The DNA here is from genome assembly GCF_000420705.1 of Hymenobacter norwichensis DSM 15439. Classification (GTDB taxonomy): domain Bacteria; phylum Bacteroidota; class Bacteroidia; order Cytophagales; family Hymenobacteraceae; genus Hymenobacter; species Hymenobacter norwichensis. Next base: position 209,531 of record NZ_ATVL01000009.1, on the reverse strand, counting down.
CCGATAACGGCCAGCACGCTTCATATTCAGAATTGTTACCTGCTTGCCAATAAGAGCTGGCACACTGTCGCGGGTAGTAGGCTGATTGTCGTTGAGGTCGGCACATTCGGCCACGCTAGACGGACCCGACGAATGAGGTAGTTTATACCAGTAATTGTGGCGGTTGTGCACCCACCCTACCACCCGGGCCGGGCCGCGCAATGCAAACACTTCCAAGGCTGCATCGGAAGTGGTGGCGCCGGAAGGCAGCAGGTCGGGGTCGTCAGCAGCCTCTTTGCTAACTGCCCATACTGGAACACAGTTGCCAGGCGTAGTAGGTGTATGCTTGGCATCTTTAGGCCCTACCACGCCGGGACATTGGCTGGCTATTGGCTCGTAGGGCTGACTGAAAATAGAGTCACCGGCCAGAAACTTCTGCAAAGGGCGCAAGTAATGATACTGCCCCCCGTAGCACAACCCAAACACCTGATTGGCCCACCAATACAGCGCCGCCCCCCCAGATCCGTTGAGCGACGACGACCATAAGGTGTTATGCAGTTCGTTGAGGTCGTGGAAGAGTAGCCCCGGCGGATACCGCTTGGCCGTGAAATTAGATACGCCCGACCAGCACGCATTTTGTACGAGCCCAAACTCGGCCAGTTGATACGGCTTGCCTGGAAACAGCTTGGCGGCGCGCCGGGCCAGAAAGGCTCGCTGGTGCTCCACGTTCAAATCAGAGCTATAAAAATGGTCTTGCACAAAATCAACTTGTGGCGAGGTATAGAGCGCCACAGCCGTGTCTTGCTGGGGATATAAACCACTGAAACTATGAGCTGTACTAATTGTATAGAGATGATGCGGCGCAAAGCTGCGGGCATGGCCAATCATTTCGTCGGTCCAGCGGCGTATGTTGCGCGGGTTGTCACCATCCCAATACTGGCGGTCTTTCGTACCGCCGCCGAAGCCATCAACCTCCCCCATTAGCTCGGCCGCAAACAACGCCGGTGAGTAGCCCCAGCGAGCCATAATATACCGAATGCGCTGCCGGAGCAGTTGCCGGCTCACCGAATCGGTGAAGAATGATTCGGGGCCTGTATCATTAGCCATCAGCTTGCGGTAGGGGTGCTGCGGCCAGGCCCGGCCAAACTCGTCGGAATTAAATAACTCGTCGGGAGTCATGAGGGTAAGCTGCACATACACTTTGCGTTGCGCAGCATATTCCAGCAACTCATCTAAGTCATAGGCCCGGTTTTGGCGCACATCGTAGCGGCCAGCGGGGCCGTCCGGACCCTCGATACCAAAGTGGGCATGCGTCATCAGAATCCTGACGAAGTTGCCGCCGCTGTCGGCAATGCGGCTAATGCCTACTCGCGCATCTCGGTAAGGCAGGCGGTTGTAATCGGTGAGCACCCACGTACCGGTGACGTTCATACCCAGCGGAAAAAACAGGCGCCCATCGGCAAAGGCAAAATTGCGGCCATTGCGGTGCTTACCTACGTGGCCCGGATTGGTGGAAGTAGCCACATCTACGAAGGTGCGAGGCCCAAACACCGCGGAATCGTTGTGGTTCACCACTATGCGGTAGCTCCAGCGCCCAGCCGTAGGCGGCGCAAACCGCACCCGCCAAGGCAGCCGGGTGGCCACGCGGGCTAGGTATTTAGGGTTTTCCGGACAGGTGGTGCAGTATAGGCAGGTATCGGTGGCACTGGCGCGCGGAAAAGGTAGGCATGTTGTGCAGCGCTTGAAATCCTGGTACCAGAAGCCCGGCACCCGGTACACGCTGTCCTGCGGCGACACAAACTCGGCCCACACCGTAATTTCGGCGGGGTCGTAGGGGTTGCGGAGGGGTGGGGTGTCCAGGGCCAGGCCCAACTCCAGCTTCTGGTAGCGGGCCGGAGCGGTGGTACCTAGCTGGCGAACCTCCCGAATCTGGAGGGCCCAGGCAGCAGGCAGTAGCAGTAAAGAGAATAGTAGTACGAGCAGAAAACGCATAGAGGGCAATACCTGAATTAGTGCTAAACAACGCAGAAATCAACCACGCAGATAACATTATGATAAACCAAACTTCTTTTTTTACTGGTTTCCGGTGGTTTTAAGGTGTTACTCAGGCGCTTCCCGATTTGCGTTACTAGTTTTGAGCTTCAACTTCCAATACTTGATTTGCGTTTCTCTTTCTTACTTGCTGCGTTTTTATTGCTGACCACCTGCGCGCAGGCCCAGCGCCCCGACACCACTATCATTCGCTACGCCGGGCAGCTGACGGGCCAGTACACCTCGGGCGGCGTCAACCGTACCTTACTCTCAACCACCCATTCGGTTACGTTTTTGCGGGGGCTACACTTTGGGGCACCGCTGAACGGCAGCTTTTCCTACGGCCGGCAAGACGATCTGCTCAAAGAGCGGGAGTTTCTGTTCAATGCCACGCCCTACTACTGGCTGGGCCACTTCCGGGCCTACGGCATCGGGGGCTACGAGCGAAGCAACCTGCGCGGCATCGACAACCGGATTCAACTGGGACTTGGGCCGGGTTGGGCTTTCTACACCGACTCATTGGGGCGGGAAGTATCAGCCAGCAACCTGTTTATTCGAGAAGCTACTTACTTTCAGGATGGCAGCCAGCGCATTGTGTCGCGCAGTTCGTTGCGGGTGAAGCTGGTGTATTCTAAGGGCGTGTTTTCGCTGAATTCCACCACGTTCTACCAGCCCAACATGCGCGACTTCAACGATTACCGCGTTAATCAGCTGGCTACACTGGCCTTGCGCTTTACGGCGCGCTTCGCCATTACGGCCAATTATACCTACACCTTCGAGAGCCGCGTACTGGAAGGCAAACCCACCGACAACACCAACCTGACGGTAGGCGTGGCGTTCAGTACCAAGTAGAGGAGATTATTTCCACCACGTAGCCTTTTCCTGTTGCCGGGCAGCGGCGTTGTTTTCCAACCATGCTTGCTGGTACGATTGCCAACCCCGTACTCCATACTTGCCGGCCGGACTAAATTCTGCTGCTCCCTGATCAAGGTCGCCATCATTAGGAATCCGAAAGTCGCCCCAGTTACACCGCTTCGTACGCTTGGTTCTATAAGACTGCCAGCTGCCAACACATTGGTTGTTAGCGAAATGATCGGAGTAGGCATTGATATCGTTGTACTGCATTTTGTCCTTACGGTCTAGATACCAGTTAGTGCGTAGGATACCTTTGAATACGCCGGCATTCTGCTGATCAACTGGCTCTTTTAGCTCATATTCGGCTAACAGCATCCCCATCTTCACTGCCGGTATGGGTACCCCATCCAGGCCTTTAGGTAACGTCTTGCTCTCCCGAACATGCAACAGTCGGAACGTTCCTTTAAAGGGCAATATATTCTCTCCTACCTTCGATTTGCCGGTTATTAGGTAATGTCCTGGCCGTTGTACGTCGGGCCGTACTGTAAGCAGCTTAATACGCAGCCGCTGATAGTCGTCACCAATAAAGCCTAATACACTTTCATCACTGTTTTTCATACCGCCTTTTCCGGTTTTCAGCCAGAGTGGCGAAAAATTATAGCGTTGGTAGCGGCCAAGCATCTCGGCAGAGTTGAATACCTTATCAGTTAAAACGGTCCGGCTATATTCCTCACTTTCGGACGGCAACTGCATACTACTAACAAGCAGTGTTAATACAGCTGCTACTTCTTTTAAACCGATAAACAGCATAACAGGACTTTTATTTGATGCTGAGCTAAGATAGCTCAGTCACTATAATACAGCGCGAATAACAGAAAAACACCGCTTTTCCAGCCCGTCATTAAACCCAGTGGCTCTGCTTACCTCTAACTCAACAAATACGCCGCTTTAACCTTTTTTGCCTGCTTGGAAGACCAGGACATCCTTGCCAAGTTCCGTGAGCCGGCTGCGCGCAACGTAGCCTTCAACCAGTTGGTGCGCAAGTACCAAACCAAGGTGTACTGGCACGTGCGCAAGATGGTAATCGACCACGATGATGCCGACGACCTCACCCAGGACGTGTTTGTGAAGGTATGGAAGCACTTAGAGAATTTCCGGCAAGATGCCTCGCTTTACACCTGGATTTACCGCATTGCCACCAACGAGTGCCTGAGCTTTCTGGCCAGCAAGCGGCGCAAGTTTCTGCTGCCCCTCAACGACGTGGGGGCCGAGCTGGCCGCCAAAGTGGAGGCCGACCCCAGCCTAGCCGGCGACGAAATCGAGTTGCGCCTCCAAAAAGCCATCCTCACCCTTCCTGATAAGCAGCGCTTGGTGTTCAACCTGCGCTACTACGACGAAATGCCCTACGAGCAGATGGCCGAAGTAACTGGTACCAGCGTGGGCGCCCTCAAAGCCTCCTATCACCACGCCGCCAAGAAGATTGAACTCTACATCAACGGTACCGATTGAAGGCCCTGCTCCCTACTTCATTTGCAAAACCGACCAAACCCACTTCCCTCCGAAAAAATCTGTGATTCATTAAACCCTTCGGTCCGGATTCCTTCTAAAGCACTATGAAAACTCCTTTTCGTCTGGATGAGCACCCGCGCCGGTCCCAGCCGTTGGCACCGCCTCCAGACCACTATTTCAACCAACTGCCGTTGCGCGTGATGCAGCGGGTACAAACTCCTGTGCCTGCGCCGGGGTTTAGTTGGCTAAAGGCGCTGTCGGCACCGCTGCGCACGGCTTTGGCTACCAGCGTGGTGCTGGGTGCCTTTGCTGGCTCGTTCTGGCTGAGCGAATCCGGGCAAGTGCCTGCCACTACCGGCCCAGCTGATACCTTGGCTACCGTGCCCCACCACGAGCTAGTAGAATACCTACTAACCAGTGAGCAACGCTTAAATATCAACGACTTAGCTGAGCTGCCTGCTGTGGAACGGGTGTTGCCCGAAACCTACCTGCAAGCCTCCCCCGACGAACTACAGGCGGCTCTTGACGCGCAGCCCACTGAGGACACCTATCTGTAATTTTTCACACACCGACTTTTACCTGCCTTCCATGAAATTTCTGTTTCGTAGCTTGTTGCTGCTGTGCCTGTTAGCCACAGTTCCCGCCGTGGCGCAGCCGGGCGCGGGTGGCCACCAGGGCCGCATGAGCCAGCTTGAAAATGCCAAGATTGCCTATATCACCGAGAAGATTTCGTTGACTCAGGACCAGGCCCAACGCTTCTGGCCCGTCTACAACGAATTCACGGCCAAGCGCCGCGACCTGAACCGCCGCACGCGCGAAGCTCGCCCCAACGACCCCGACGCCTTAACCGAAGCCCAGGTTAGAGAGGGCCTCACTCAGATGGTTAGCCTCCGCCAGCAGGAAGTGAATCTGGACAAGGAATACCTCGACAAGTTTCAGAAGGTGCTTAGCATCCGGCAGGTGGCCCGGCTCTACCAAGCCGAGCGGCAGTTCACCAAAGAGGTAATCAGGCGGGTAGCCGACCGCCGCGGGGGGCCACCATCCGGCCCCGGTGGCTCCGACTAGTACAAAAGGCTGCTTCGGCAGCCTTTTTTATTGCTTACCTATTCTTTCCCTGCTACTGTGGGTTGGCCGTGGGGTACGGCGGCCTACGCGGGCGGGCGTATCTTTGCGGCATGCTTACCCCTCGCCAGCTTTTCCTGCGCTACCAGGCGCAAACTTCCGACTTCCCGCTTTTGCTTGAAATTGAGCGGGCCGAAGGCGTTTATATGTACGGTCCCGAAGGCCAGCGCTACCTCGACCTAATTTCTGGCATTGGCGTCAGCAACGTTGGGCACCGGCACCCACGCGTCATCCAAGCCATTCAGAACCAGCTTGATAAATACCTGCACCTGATGGTGTATGGCGAATTGGTGCAGGCCCCACCCGCCCAACTTGCCCACGCGCTGCACAAAACCCTGCCCACCCACCTCGACAGCGTATATTTTACCAACTCCGGCACCGAGGCCATTGAAGGCGCGCTCAAACTCGCCAAGCGCCACACCGGCCGTACCGGCTTGGTATCGTGCCTGAACGCCTACCACGGTTCCACCCATGGTGCCCTCAGCATCACCGGCTCCGAAGGTTTCAAGAACAGCTACCGACCATTGCTCCCCGACGTGCACCACATTCGCTACAACGAGCCTGCTGATTTTAGCCTCATTGACGAGCATACGGCAGCCGTGGTAATTGAAACGGTGCAAGGCGAAGCGGGCGTGCGGGTATCGGAGCCGGGCTACTTGCCGGCTTTGCGCCAGCGCTGCCAGGAAGTAGGAGCCCTATTAATCCTCGACGAAATTCAGTGCGGATTCGGGCGTACGGGTACTTTCTGGGCCTTCGAGCAGTTTGGGGTGCAGCCCGATATTTTGGTGTGCGCTAAAGGCATGGGCGGTGGCATGCCGATTGGGGCCTTCATTTCCAGTCAGGAAATCATGAGCGGTTTCAAAACCAACCCTATTCTGGGCCACTGCACCACATTTGGCGGCCATCCGGTGTCGTGCGCGGCATCATTGGCTACGCTGCAAGCCATTCAGCAGGAAAACCTGTTGGCGGGAGTTGCCGAAAAGGCGGCGCGTTTCCGGCGGCAGCTGGTGCATCCGGCCATCCGGGCCATTCGGGGCTGCGGCTTACTGATGGCCGTAGAGTTCGAGTCGTTCGAGGTACTCAAACCAATTATCGACCGGGCGCTTTTCCACGAAGGCATCCTCACCGACTGGTTTCTATTCTGCGACAACTCGTTGCGCCTAGCTCCGCCGCTCATCATCGCCGACGATGAAATAGATGCGGCCTGTGCCGCCCTACTTCGGGCCATTGCGTTTGTGTGCAACTGAACAGCCCCTAACAGCCAGCCCCCGCCCGGAGCGGCACATAGCGCTTTTCCGGCGGGGGCTGGCTTAGAGCAATAAAAAGTTAGTAGCTAAGCTACTAGCCGCAGGTTTTTCTTAAAAACGCCTGGATATCGGCCTTGATGTCTTCGCGGTCCAAGCCGTCTTTCACGCCCTGGGAAATATTTTTGACCAACAGCCCCACAATATCTTTTCGGAAACCCAGCTTCCCGGCCATGATGGTGCAGAAATCCATTTCGCTGTCGTCCACAATACCGTCGGCCAGCATCATGTCCACCATATCAAATATCTGATCGAACCGTTCGGAATCGTTGTCGGGCACTACCAGCTGGCTCAGGCTGCTACTGGCCACAATGGAGCGTACCTGGTCGGCCCGGATACCGTTGCGCTTGCCAACGGTTACAATAAAGCTCATTTCCCGCTCGTCTAGATGCCCATCGGCCTTGGCCAGGGCCGCCAGATTCTGAATGTGGCTTTTCACTTTCCGAGTCTGCTCATTCTCAAAAAAACCGAACATAGGGGGGATTGTAGTAAGGAGCGGAAAAAAGAACAAGAGCAACTTTACCGCTTCAAAATTCAAGCGGGGCAGGGAAGATAAACGTCGGCGAGTTGGTTTGCAACTGATCTGCTTACGCAATTAATACAAAATAGTCTCATTTCAGCTAGGAAACTTAACACTACTCTGCAGGAAACGCAGCAACAGTTTGCTAACGATTTCTCACCTTTGCCCGTTCGGCAGCCCGGCTATTGTAGCGGGCGCATTCTGAAGCATAAGAGTTATGATGAAACGCATTGCAGTTTTCACCAGCGGCGGCGACTCGCCGGGTATGAACGCCTGCATCCGGGCCGTGGTCCGTACGGCAGTTTACCACGGCATTGAAGTGTACGGTATCATGCGCGGCTACAGCGGCATGATTAAAGGCGAGTTTGTGCGGCTGGATTCGGCCTCCGTGGCCAACACCATCCAGAAAGGAGGCACCATTCTTAAGTCGGCGCGCAGCCAGAAGTTTCAAACCAAGGAAGGCCGCCAACAGGCTTTCGACCAACTGGTTAACAACGGAATCGAGGGCTTGGTAGCCATTGGCGGTAATGGTACGTTTACTGGCGCCACCATCTTCGAGCAGGAGTTTGGCATCCCGACCGTGGGCGCCCCCGGCACCATCGACAACGACCTGTATGGCACCGATTACACCATCGGCTACGACACGGCCGTGAACACCGCCCTAGAGGCCATCGATAAGATCCGGGATACGGCCGACTCGCACGACCGGTGCTTTTTTGTGGAGGTAATGGGGCGCGACTCAGGCTACATTGCCATTCCGTGCGCCATTGGTGGCGGGGCTGAAATTGTGATGGTACCGGAAACTCAAATGTCAACTGAGTCGGTAATCGAGACCTTGCAGTCAAGCTGGCAGCGTTCCAAAACTTCGTTTATTGTAATTGTGGCCGAAGGCGAAGTAGAAGGCAACGCCCAGATTGTAGCCCAGCGCGTGAAAGAAGCTATTCCGCAACTGGATACTCGCGTAACGGTTATCGGGCACATTCAGCGGGGCGGTTCTCCCTCAGCCGCCGACCGGATGCTGGCTTCGCAAATTGGTATTGCCGCTGTGGAAGGCTTGCTCAACGGCATGCGCAACGTAATGGCCGGCATCGTAAACCGCCAGTTGGTGTATACGCCCTTCAACGACACAATCAATAAGAAGAAGCTAATCAACCAGAGCTTCATGCGCATGGTAGAAATTTTGAGCGTGTAGGCTTCGTGAAATAAAGAAGGGTCGGCAACCAACTATTGTAGTGGTTGCCGACCCTTTTTCGTGCCCTTCCTCATACGGGGCATTCACTTCTCTCCTACTCTATCAATACTACATTTATGCGTTGCTCCGTACTCTGCCTGACTGCTGCTTTGGTCCTGCTGGCCTCGAATCTGGCCTCCGCGCAGGCTACCTCTTCTGTTCCTACCCACCGCCCGGCCCTAGTGCGCCTGGGCTTGGGCAGCAGCCTCAACGGCTCCGGCGACTACGGTGTAACTAAACTGCACGTAGAATACGCCCCAGCATTCGGCCGGCATCTGCGGTTAGGCTCCCGGCTGGCCTTACTAAGTGGCTCTGACTTATATGAGTTCGGCCGAGGCTACACCGCACTACAATCCTACCGAGCGGTGAATGTAGAGCAAGAGGTGTACTGGCTTCCGTTTGGAGTAAATAAGGCAGTGGAGTTCAGCGTGGGCGTCGGCGCTTTTGGTGGCTACGGCAGCCAGAAAGGGGTTGCAGGCGGTGGGCTCAGGGCAAATGACAGTACTGGCGAACTGGAACTGAATTATACACCGCTGAACGAACGGGGTTTTCATGGAGGATATATTGCTTCTCTAAACCTCGATGTGGCACTGAATCAGGAGCGTACCTGGCGAGTAGGCGGCCGAGTAGCGCTCCAGAACGATACTCGCGCCAACGTGTTGCCAGGCGCTCAATTAGTATTCAGTCGGGCCCTATAAGCCACCAGCTAGTCCAGTTCCAGCCACTGATACTCGGTGTCGCGGCGGAGCCAGGTGAGTTGGCGCTTGGCGTAGCGGCGGGTGTTGCGCTTGAGTAGGCGCACGGCTTCCGCCCAGTCGTACTGCCCATTGAGGTAACCGAAGATTTCCTGATAACCCACGGTTTGCAGGGCGTTGTGGTGCTGATAGGCAAACAAGGATTTCACTTCAGCCAGCAAGCCCGCTTCCAGCATCTGGTCTACCCGCTGGTCGATGCGTTGGTAGAGGATTTCCCGCTCCCGAGTCAGGGCCAGCTTCAGTACCCGAAATGGCCGACTGGCCGCCGTACGCCCAGTATGGAAGCTGGAAAACGGCTGCCCCGTGGCGCGGCACACTTCCACAGCCCGCAACACCCGTTGCGGGTTCTGCTTATCAATACGGCCGTAAGCTACGGGGTCAAGGCGCGCTAGCTCTGCTACCAGCGGCTCCAAGCCATACTCGGCTAATTCCTGTTGCAGCACGGTGCGCAGTTCCGGGTCGGTGGCAGGCAGCTCATCCAAGCCATCAGTAACTGCTTGCAGGTAAAGTCCCGAGCCGCCGGTAAGCACCACTACTTGGTGTTGTTGAAACAGTGTATCGAGCAAGGCCAAGCAATCCACTTCGTAGCGGCCGGCGTTGTAGTCCTCGATTATGCTGTGCGAATCGATGAAGTGGTGCGGCACGCCCTGCATTTCCGCCGGCGTGGGTTTGGCCGTACCGATACTCATTTCCCGGAAAAACTGCCGCGAGTCGGCCGATACCACTTCCGTCTGGAAATGCTGGGCTAATTGCACGCAAAGCGCCGTTTTGCCCACGGCCGTCGGGCCCGCCACCACAAGTAGCATTGGTTGAGTAGGCTGCTTGGCCAACTCCGCTTCCAGTAAAGCAAGGAGATAAGAAGGTAACAAAGGCTTAAACGAAGTGTGAGGGCGACAAAATTACTACTGTTGCGGAGGCAGGAGCGAGTTCCCGCAGGATCACGCCTTTTTGCTTCCAGTTACCTGTTCATACAATGCCAGCAGGTGCTGTTCCTCGTGCTGCCAGCTCACTTGTTGGCGGGCTCGGCGGCAGTTTTCGGCGAGTTGCTGGTAGCGAGCGGGGTCGTCGCGGAGCAGGCGGTTGAGGGTAGCAGCAAGCGTGGCGGGCGTTAGGTCGGGCACCATTTCGGCCACTTCGTACTGGTCGTTGAGGGCGCGGTATTCGGGGAAATCTACTACCACCTGTGGAATACCGGCGTGCAGGTAGTCAAAGAACTTGTTGGCCAACGAGTAGTAATAGCTCAGCCCCTGGTTTTCGAGCAGCATGATACCCACAGCCGCGTGGCGCGTCACTTCGCGCAACTCGTCGGGCAACACAAACCCACGGAATTCCACCTGCCCGCTAGCCAGTAGCCCCAGCGCCGCCGCCTGAGCCCGTAAGGTTTCCGACAAGTCGCCTTCTCCGCACAGCACCAACCGACCCGCTACCTGTGGCATGGCGTCCAGTAGGGCTTCCAGGCCGCGCCCAGCATTCAATGCGCCCTGATATAGAATATAGCTGCCAGCCGGAGCTGCCTTTGGGGCGGGGGGTAGTTCTGCTTCCGTAAGGCGACTGATGTTGCGAATCACCTCGAACGGCCGGTGGTACCGCTGCTCGAACACCTGTGCCAGCGCGGGCCCCACCGTGTACGCCAGTTGGGCCCGCGGCACAATAAAAGCTTCCACCCGCCGCCATAAACGCTGCACCGCCGGCCGGGCCACCACTTCGGGTACTTCCGTAAATAATTCGTGCGCGTCGTACACAAACGGCTGCCCACCCAGCCGGGCCCGCAGCCACACCGGCAGCGCCGTATCCAAGTCGATGGCGCACCACGCCGCAGCCCGCTGCGGCAGCAGGTAAAGCAACAGGCGCAAATTAAACTCCAAGTAAAATAGCTTGCCGCGCTGAAACCAACAGCGCAAGCGGTGCTGTTGATACGGTTGCGGCGTAAGTGGCCGCGAGTTTTCCCACTGCCGTCCCACCAGCCACACTTCGTACCCAGCCTTAGCCAAGCTACCACAAATACGCTGCATGCGCTGGTCGTAATTGAGGTCGGTAGTGACGGTAAACAGCAAACGAGGAGCAGCCATACAGTGATCCGCGAGTCCTTCAGAAAACATCTGCAGGACGCAAACCGCGGCGGTTCGGGATATTTTCGTCAAATTTAGGGGTTAAACCTGACCCCGGTGGGGGTACGTGTTTGCTCCTGTTTCAGCCCCTTGTTTCTGATGCCTCATTCTGCTGCCTCGCTGTCCACTGCTGCCGTGGCCCCGCCGACAGATTTTTACCGTGCCCTGTTTGAAGATGCCTACGATGCCCAGTTGCTGTACAACGAGCAGGGTGTTCTGGTTGACTCCAACAAGGCCCTCCTAAATCTGCTTGGCGTGAGCCGCACCGATTTGCAGACCAACGGCCTGATGGCCTTGACGATACCTTCACCGTCCGGTGGTGAGTGGAGCAGCGAAGCCACCTTACGCGAGGCCATTCGGCACACGGCCCGTACTGGCACCGATGCCTCGCAGCCCTGGCAGGCCCGCCGGCCTAATCAGCGCAATCTTACGGCCCAACTTATCCTGCGTCGCCTAACGTTTCCTAATGGGCTAGTACGGGTTCAGTTGCTTGTCCGCGAGTCAGTTCCGGCCGTTCAAGTGCCAGAACTTGAGGTGCAGCAGCTTGTTCTTGACCGTACCCAGGAACAAGTGCGTGATTTATTGTCGCGCACCACGCTCAGCTATGTCCTCCTCAATCGGCTAGGGGATATTGTTGATGTCAATGATTTCTTTCTAGAGTTCACAGGCTACAACCGCGAGGAAATAATTGGCAAGTCATATCACGCCACGTTTTCACCGCCCGCCGAGCGCGACGTACGGCTCCAATCGTATCTGACGTGCGTTCAGGACGAGCGGCTACAGGAGTTCTATGAACGGTCGTTGCTCACCAAAAACGGACAGGCCCGCATGGTGTACTGGCATGCCGAATTTGCGCGCGATGCTGCTGGAGCCGTTACCGGCATGTTTGTGGTGGGCCGCGACTTCACTGAGCGCCACGTGGCCGCGCGCGCCCTCACCGACAACCGCAACCGCCTCCAAGACTTCCTCGACAATGCCCACGACCTCATCCAGAACCTGAGCATCGACAACCGGCTACTGTTCGTGAACAAGGCCTGGAAGGAAAAACTCGGCTACGAAGACGAGGACTTGCCCAACCTCACCCTTTCTGATGTGGTGCACCCTTATTACAAGGCCAAGCTGCTCTACCAGCTGCGCAACCTGTACAAGGGCGAGAAAGTTAATAAGCTGGAAACCGTATTCCTTACCAAAACCGGTAAGCCGGTGCACCTCATCGGCTCTATTTCCTGCTCTTGGCAAGACAATGAGCCGGTAAGCACCCGCGCCATTCTGCACGACATCACCGACCGTATCAAGGCCGAGCGTTTGCAGAAGGTGTACTATAGCATTGCTAATCTGGCCATTAGCTCTAAAGACTTGCACTCTTTGTACGGTGCTATTCACCGGGAGCTGAGCAAGATCATTGAAACCAACAACTTCTATATTGCCCTTTGCGACGAGGCCCGTACGCAGTTGCAATTCGCGTATTACGTTGATCAGAATACACCTGGTGAGGTAGCAGCTGCCTCGCGGCCGTTTTCGTCGGGCATGTCGGAGTACATCATCCGGACCGGCCGGCCGCAGTACTTGCTACGCCACGAGTTGGAAGAGCTTATTACCAGCGGCACTATTACGGCCTACGGGCTGATGCCGGAGGTGATGCTGTGCTCGCCACTGAGCATTGGCGAGCGGATTATTGGGGTAATTGCCGTTCAGGACTACCACAAGGCCGATGCCTACGCCCCCACCGACCTAGAGATTCTGCACTTTATTTCCAACCAAGTGGCGCTGGCCATTGAGCGCAAGCGCAACGAAGTACAGATTCAGAAGCAGAACGCCCGTCTGAACGCCATTTTCGAAAGCGGCTCGCACTTGATGTGGTCTGTAGATACCCATTCGCGCCTTACGTCGTTCAACCGCAACTACGCGGCCTACTTCCTGCGCCGCAACGGTGTGTACCCGGCCCCCAACGTGAACCTGTTCCAGGGCGACCTGGCCATGATGGAGGAGGATGCTCGTGAGCTGTTCGTGGAGAATTACCGCTTGGCCTTCCAAGGCCAAGCTCAACGCTTCGAGGTACGCCTGCGCGACGTCCGCAGCGCCGACTCGTGGCGCGAAATCTTCCTTAACCCCATTTATTTGGATGACGGCTCGTTCGAGGAAATTTCGGGTATCGCCCACGACATTACCGACAAAAAACGCTCTCAGTTGGAGCTAGCCGCGCAGGAAGAGAAGTTCCGGGCCATTTTCGAGTCGTTCCAGGATGTGTACTATCGCACCGACGACCGAGGCATCCTAACGCTGGTTAGCCCTTCGGTGGAAGACGTGTTGGGTTATGAGCCTAACGAGGTAATAGGCACGCCTATCTCCAACTATTACATCTACTCCGAGGAGAGGGACAGCTTACTACACTCCATTCAAATTGACGGCGACGCCCGCAACTTCCCAATTGCCATGCGCCATAAGCAGGGCCATTCCGTTAGTATGCTAGTGAATGCCCGCCTGGTAAGTGGTGGTATCACTGGGACTGAAGGCATTGCGCGTGATATTACTACCTTCAACCAAATGCAGATTGATCTGCGCCGGGCCAAGGAAGAGGCAGAGTCGGCGCTGGAAGCTAAAACGCTGTTTTTGGCCAATATGAGCCATGAGTTGCGGACGCCGATGAACGGCATCATTGGCATGATTGACTTGTTGCACCAGACTGTGAATAGCGAGGAGCAGGAAGAATACGTAGATACGTTGCGCAAGTCCAGCGACGCACTGTTGGCCATTCTCAACGATATTCTCGACCTCTCTAAGATTCAGGCCGGCAAGCTCCAGCTCAACGAGGAGGGCATGGACCTGCACTACACGCTGGAGAAGATTCATTCGCTCTTCGCCAACCGGGCTCAGCAGAAGCGCCTCAATTTCACCTATCATATTGCCCCTAATACCCCGCGCTTCATTGTGACGGACGAAACCCGGCTGCTTCAGATTCTGAGCAACCTCACGTCCAACGCCATCAAGTTCACGTCGCAGGGTACGGTCAGCATTATTGTATCTACGGACCGGCGCGAGGGCGACGAGTACCGCCTGCGCATTGCGGTGCAGGACTCGGGCATTGGCATCTCCCTAGAAAACGCCAAGCTGCTGTTCACCAATTTCACTCAGCTTGATACCACGCCTACCAAAGCATTCGGCGGCACAGGTTTGGGCTTGGCCATCAGCAAGCAACTAGCTGAATTGCTGGGCGGTGAAATTGGAGTGCTTTCCAACGAAGGCGACGGTAGCACGTTCTGGTTTACCATCCGTTGTACCACGGCCTACAACGAAACCGAGATTGTGCAAGAGCGGTTGGCCTCGCGCGAGCGGGCTCCCGACATCTCCCGCTTCGACACCTCACCGCGCGTGCTGCTCGTTGATGACAACCCTATTAACCTGAAAGTAGCCATCCGGTTGCTTGATAAGCTGGGGTGCGAAGTGGCGGTGGCCGACAACGGGTTCGAGGCTATCAGCAAGGCTACGGCACCCGGCGCCGAGTTCGACCTGATTTTCATGGACATTCAGATGCCGGAAATGGATGGCGTGGCGGCCATGCAGGAAATCCGGCGCCGTATGGGAACCGGGTGTCCGCCTGTGGTGGCCATGACGGCGTATTCGATGAAGGAAGATGCTGAGCGTTTTGTGCGCGAAGGCATGGACGACTACGTTTCGAAGCCGGTGAAAAGCCAAGACTTGCACTCTGTGCTGCGGCGCTGGGTAACGGCTGGGCCCGCCATGAGCCGTAGTACTCCCGCCACCACCGAAGTAGTGGAAGCCACACCGGCCGCTACGCCGGAAGTACCTTTCATCGACCCAGAGGTAATTGAGCAGCTCCGCCAACTAGGCGGCGCTGAGTTTGCCGCGCAGCTCTACGAAGACTTTGAAGTGGAAGCCGGTCAATTATTTGTTGATGCCCAAACCTTAGTGGATAATGGGCAGTACGAACAGATTTTACCACATTTGCACCAACTAAAAGGAACTGGCTTTACTTTAGGCCTGACTTTGCTGGCCGAATGCGCGAAAGAGTTGGAGCACGACCTGAAAAAAGGAGTTACCAGCAATGTTGTGCAGGATTTCCAGAAGTTGATTGATTACTTCACCCAGTTTAAAGCCCTCTACCCCGGTCTGACGAGTGCCAAATAAGTTTCGGCCGGCGGTGTACCACCCAACCTAGCTTTCTTAACCCGAACTCCTAAATCTTTACTTTCTCTCTTCCATGAGCGACGCGAAAACAATACTAATTGCCGAAGACAGCTCCGTTATTCTGAATTTGACTAAGAAAATTCTAGAGCTCCAGAAATACCGTATCGTGTCAGCTAAGAACGGAGGGGAAGTTCTCAAGCAAGTGGAAAGCCAGCCCATCGACTGCGTGCTGATGGACATCAACATTCCGGTGAAAGATGGCATGGAATGCACCCGCGAAATTCGGGCGCACCAAGACGAGCGGATTTCTAAAATTCCAATTATTGCCATCACTGGCAACGCCAACAATTACTCGATGGAGCAGTTCCGCGAAGCAGGCGTAACCGACTACCTGCCTAAGCCCCTCGACTTCGACGCCTTGGTGCGTGTAGTGAAGCAGTATGTAGGATAGTTAAGCCGCTATTAGCTGGTAGCTGTTGGCCGTTAGCTTCGTTAGAAGCATCATTTCTGGTTAGCTAGCAGCTAACAGCTAACAGCTAACAGCTTTAAAATGACAATTACCTTCTTAGGCACGGGCACGTCGCAGGGCGTGCCCGTGATTGGGTGCCATTGCGCCGTGTGCCGCTCCCTGGACTACCGCGACAAGCGGCTGCGGGTATCGGTGCACCTAGCGACGCAGGGCAAGAGCATCATTATCGATTCGGGGCCAGATTTTCGGCAGCAGGTGCTGCGCGAGGGAATTGAGCAGTTAGATGCGTTGGTGTTCACGCACGAGCACAAAGACCACACGGCCGGCATGGATGACATCCGGGCCTACAATTTCAAGCAGCAGCAGGACATGCCCGTGTACGCCGAGCCCCGTGTGCTGGAGCAGCTGAAACGGGAATACGCCTACATTTTTGCCGAGCACAAGTACCCCGGCGTTCCGCAGGTACAAACCATTCCTATTCTGGATGATACCACTGCCTTCGACGTACAGGGGGTGCCGTTCCAACCGATTCGGGCGCTGCACTACAAGCTGCCCGTTTTAGGCTTTCGAGTGGGTGGCTTCACCTACGTAACGGATGCTAATTACCTAGGGCCAGAAGCTTTGGAGCAAATGCGTGGTTCAGAAATCATTGTGCTTAATGCTTTGCGCCATGAGCCGCACATTTCGCACTTCTCACTGAAGGAAGCCGTAGCCGTGCTGGAAGACTTAGCACCACGCCGCGCCTACCTCACGCACATCAGCCACTTGCTAGGCCGCCACCGCGAGGTAGAGGCCACCCTGCCCGACTTTATCCGGCTGGCATATGACGGGCTACGGGTGGAAGTGTAAAACAGGGCATCGTTACTGCCCATTTGTAGTCGGCTTGATGATACGCAGTGCTACTGAAATATCTTTCTTCTGTGGTGAATCAGTGTTTGGAGCAACGTCCCATATGATGTACTGCAACACATAGCGCTGGCCATTGGCCCGAATGCTGGTTGTATCTAGTAGAGTGGCGCCAGATACTACCCGTGGATTAGATGTCAGCTTCATTTCTTGTGCCTGTCCTTGCGCATCCTGTATACTCAGCGTCGGCCACACAAAATCAGCTGTGAAGCAGTTTGCGTTCCTGGGGCAAAAGGCATATCTGAAGTCTGTTGCTTTTACAGTCAACTCTGTTTGCAAGCCCGAGCTTATATTGGCTTGCTGCCGATAGTTGAGCCTAAACTCCTGATTGAAGCCGGTAGTAATTGTTGCCGGCACAGCATCGTTTTCTTTTTCGCCGTTTGTGCAAGCTCCTAAGCTCATGAGTGCGGCAGTAATGAGCAGATGACTTTTCATAGCATTCCATTATATGGTGTGGCAAAAGCACTCATATTATCCAGAGATGGAATAATGCCTGACGGTTGCAAGGACTACCTTTATTCCCTGTCGCAACCTTAGTTACAGCGGAAGGTCTTTCATTTTCTTTTAGAATATGCACAATAATTACTACTTCCTTCGCCAGCTGGCTCCGGCTCTCACACAGCAACTAGCTGGTTACAAAGTGGTAACGTGCTTTTCGCAGGAGAAAGACGAGCTAGTTATTGGGCTAACAAATGGTGCGGCGGACTTTTGGCTACGAGCGCAGCTGTCGGCCACGTTTACGGTGCTGGCCTTGCCTGAAACCTTTCACCGGGCCCGTGCTAACTCGGTGGATTTGCTACCGGACTTGCTGGGTCAGGAAGTAACGGAAGTTAGCGCCATGCCCAATGACCGGGTGCTCCAGTTTCGGTTCCAGAGTGGCGCTACTTTGCTGTTTAAGCTGTATGGCCCCCGCCCGAATGCCATTTTTCGGCTAACTGATACTGCACCCGCTGAGCTGTTTCATCAGCGCTACACTGCTGACGCGGCTATTCAATCGTGGCCCCTATCCTCCAACACCTTTCCGGAAAATAAGGAGCAAGGGGGAGAACATGCTACGAACCCACTCAAGCGTTACCCTGCCCTTTCCGACTTACCAGCCCGCTACCTACGAGCCCACGGCTACGACCCTGCGCCGCTGGATAGAAAAGAGCAATTGATACGAGAAGTGCTGCACCACCTAGAGCATCCCACGGCATTCTATCTAGTTACAGTGGATGGGCGTACCCGCCTAAGTTTGCTGCCGATAGGTGATACGGAGCGCACTCTACCACTCGACGCTATTGCGGCCTTACGTACGTTTGTGCCGCTGACGCTAAGCCGCCAAGCCTACGAAACCGAGTTGCGCCAGGTGCGGCAAGTGCTTGAGCGCCGTGCTGAGGAAGCTACCATCAGTGCCAGCATGGCCCGTACTCGTTTGCACGCACTGGAACACACAGCTGGTTACCGCCAAACGGCCGACCTCATTATGGCGCACCTCACCCAAATTCCGGCGGGGGCTGCCAGCGTAGAAGTGGTGGACTTCTACCAAGACAATGCGGTACGTACCATCAAGCTCAAGCCGACCGAAACGCCCCAACGCACCGCCCAAAACCTATACCGCAAAGCCAAAAACCAGCAGATTGAAACCCGCCAGTTAGCCGAGCGCATTGAGCGCCGTGAAACGGAAGCTATGTGGTGCCTGGAACGTTTGGAAGAACTAGACGCTTTGTCGCCTGATCTGAAGAGCCTTCGCGCCTGGCGCAAGCAGCACCAACTGGAACCCGAAACCAAAGCCAAAACCGCGCAGGAACTGCCATTCAAAGTATTTGAAGACGGCGGGTTCACGATTCTGGTGGGCCGCAATGCCCAGAACAACGACTTGCTCACGCAGCGCTACGCGCACAAAGATGATTTGTGGTTGCATGCCAAGGACGTGAGCGGCTCCCATGTGGTTATCCGGCACCGAGCGGGCCAGCCAGTACCGGAACCCGTGATAGAACGAGCGGCTCAACTGGCAGCTTGGTACTCCCGCCGCCAGAACGATTCGCTATGCCCCGTTACCGTAACGCCCAAAAAGTTTGTGCGAAAGCCCAAAGGCGCGCTGCCTGGCCAAGTATTGGTAGAGCGTGAAAAAGTGGTGCTGGTAGTGCCCGCTAATCCTTTCGAGCGAGTTGCCTAGCAGCTAAAGAGCATCTAGCCAAGCAGAATAAAAGCAAAGAGCCCAATTTCGATGTATCGAAATTGGGCTCTTTGTGTTGGAGTGCGCGCGGGGAGATTCGAACTCCCACACCCGAAGGCACCACCCCCTCAAGATGGCGTGTCTACCAGTTTCACCACGTGCGCAGAGACGGCAAGCACTCCTTATTGGGTAAAGAAAAGCAGAAGCTTTTCGCTTTACTGAGGCGGTAAAGCGAGGGCAAAAGTAGGCACTCCAACCGGCTGGTGCAAGTGTGGAACAGTATTTTTTGCATCCTCAAGCCACTATTAGTGGCTCATGTTACCGTTGTGTGCTCACTCTCAAGCAAAACCGCCTCACGTAAATTTCAGAATCAGACTTGTCCTTTACCCAACTTACATCTAAAAGAGCACACTTTCATTCACTACCTCTTATGTCCATCTCCCTCCCTACTGAGTCGTCCCGTTCCAACTTATTCGCTCGGTTTGCCGCCCAAGTCACGGCGTGGTCGGGCTCGACGCTGGCTTTCTGCGCGGCGCTGGGTACGGTCCTGCTTTGGGCGCTGACGGGGCCCATGTTCCATTACTCTGAAACCTGGCAGCTCGTCATCAACACTGGTACCACTATCGTCACCTTCCTGATGGTATTCCTGATCCAACGGGCCCAAAACAAGGATTCGTTGGTACTACACCTTAAACTCAACGAGTTAATTGCCGCTCACAAAGGAGCCAGCAACCGCCTCATCAATGCCCAAGATTTTTCGGAACAGGAAATCCACTTGCTGCACCGCTACTTTGATGTGCTAGCAGAAAAGGCGCGGCAGGATCGGGACTTGGGCCGCACCCATAGTGTGGAGGAAGCCGAGGAAAACCACGTTATCAAGCAGCAGGCACACCGTAATCCACTCTAACGCACACTATCCGTATTAAAAAACAGCCCCACCTTCTCGCAAGAAAGTGGGGCTGAAAATCGTATGGTTTCTGGAGTTCTACTCGGCGCGAACCAAAGGCGTGTCTACCACATGCTCCGACACGAACCATACTTGCAGTTCGTTGGTGCGCATTACGTCGCTTACTACCACGTCGTTGGTGCCGTCGTCGCCAGAATCATCGGCTTGTTTGGCGTAGTCGTGGCAGTTCTTGAGGATAATCTGGTGAGCTTCCAGCAAGCGCGACACCTGCACGGGAGCTTCTTCCCGGTCACGAGGTGGGCGTGGGATGCTGGTCAACTCGGCTACGTCATGAGCCATAGCTACGGCCACACCGCCTAGGATCTGGATTCGCTCAGCAATAGTGTCTACTAAGCCGCTCTGCTCTTCGTAGTGCTTATCGTAGAGTAAGTGCAACTGATAGAAAGTTGGGCCTACTACCTGCCAATGATGCTTCTTGTACAGATCGCGCAACGTAATGGTATCGGCCAATAGTTGGTTGAGGTTGTTTACGCTCTCTTGGCGGGCTTCAGTCTTCAGGCCGATGGGCAGACGCTGCGACACCGTGCCGTACTTCTGCAATGGTGCGGGCGCATCAAACTGCTGGTTCATAACGGGCTGCACGCTGGGCGTACCTTGGCCATTTGCCGAAGCCTGACCGTTGGAGGATGCTGTCTTTTTACTGGCAGCGGGCGATTTTGGGGCAGCTGCTGCGGGAGCAGGAGTATTTTTGGCGGGTGCTTTGGCCATGATCCTAGAGGAAGTGAAAGTATGCGGAGGAATGGGCCGCCCGGTTGTTTATATATAACCAAACAGCTTAGCCATAGTACGCATAAGTACGTCGCAGGTTAACATCCAGCCCCTATTTACTTGCTCATGCAACATACCCATCCACACCCCGAGGACCACCTGACCAGCTCAGCGATGCTACAGGATATAGTTATTGGCCTGTCCGATGGGCTGACGGTGCCATTTGCGCTGGCGGCGGGCCTAAGCGGCGCGGTTAGTTCCTCCAATCTGGTCATTACGGCGGGGCTGGCCGAAATTGTGGCCGGCTCCATTGCCATGGGGCTGGGCGGCTACCTGGCCGGCCGCACCGAGGTGGAGCATTATGAGGCCGAACTAGCTCGCGAATACCAGGAAGTGCGCGACGTACCGCACGTAGAGCGAGCCGAAGTAGAAGAGTTACTGGCGGAAATTGGCCTCTCGGAAACCACCCGCAAGCTAGCCGTAGCCGAGCTCACCGCCGACCCCGACCAATGGGTGCGGTTCATGATGAAGTACGAATTGGGCCTTGAACAGCCCGATCCCAAGCAAGCCCCCAAAAGTGCAGCCACCATCAGTATAGCCTACGCCCTAGGTGGACTGATTCCCCTAAGTGCCTATTTTCTCACATCAACTCCCGAGCAGGGTCTACTCTGGTCGGCGGTTATTACGCTGGTGTGTTTGCTGCTGTTCGGCTACCTGAAAAGCCGCCTTACAGGCCAGCCCCCAGTTTGGGGCGCCTTAAAGATGGCCGGTACGGGGGCACTGGCCGCGGCGGCAGCATTTTTGGTGGCCCGGCTGATTTCAGAATAAGTATAGAGCGAAACGCGTCACCAAGTACGGCGCGTCTTCGTTGTTACGCTGTTTGTCCGTTCACATTCTCTGCCACTCTATTTCTTACTCCGATGCCTTTCCCTTTCTTTGGCGACGATAAATCAACCATTGCTACTCTCCTCAGCACGCTCCCACAAACTGGCCGCTTGGAGTGGATTGGTCTGCGCCCGGCCCGGCGGGAGGCACTGCTATCCGTACCCGAAGCCATCATGGAAACCGACCGGCACCTGCAAGGCGACCATGCTCGGCCCAAAACCGGCGGCAAGCGCCAAATAACCCTGATTCAGCACGAGCACCTGGTAGCCGTAGCGGGCTACCTGGGGCTGGATACCCCCGTTGACCCAGCCCGCCTACGCCGCAATTTGGTGGTAAGTGGCCTGAACCTACTGGCCCTCAAGAACCGGCAGGTGCGCATCGGCGAGGATGTACTGCTGGAAATTACCGGCGAGTGCCACCCCTGCTCCCGCATGGAAGAAGAACTGGGGGCCGGCGGCTACAACGCCATGCGCGGCCACGGTGGTCTTACGGCCCGGATCCTGCAAGGCGGCACTATCCGCGTCGGCGACGCGGTGGTAGTAAGTGTAAGTGGTGAGGTAGCGAAAAAGTGAGCAGTTGTCGTAGATGAGTAGTGTACCAGCAAAGCAGTCCTGCTTCCTGGTGATTATTATCCAGTCTATATGCCTATTGAAAATATATAAGAAATTCATTTTACTGTCTATCTTGTTTAGACATCTATAAATCACATTAAATTGAAACACTATCTATTTCTAATTACAATTGCATGCTTTACGGTTGTCGCCGAAGTATTACCTGTATATGGTCAGTCGCCTTGGGTAGCCCCCCAGAATGGTCTCAGCCTATCTGGAGGCACTTTTTTTAGCACAAGGCTTACAAGCCCACAACCCAATATAGTTGCTGGTAGAACTAGTTATAATTTAGGACAAGGTTCTTCAGGTAGCCAAGCATTTATAACCACTGACAACGGCCAAACTTGGCAACAACAATTTGTAGCAGGTACCATCAGGGGAACAAATGGACTTGGGACGATAGGCACCTATTTGGTTGATATGTTTGTGCTGGACGGTCAACACATGTGGCTGCTGTCCAGTGATGCTAGCACAAACTCATTAAGTCTTTTGCGCACCACCACAGGCCTTACTGGATTAGTTGCGCTGCCCAACCCATTACCTGCCTCGTTCACTCATATCCACTTTTTCAACCCGAACATAGGGCTTGCCTTGGCAAGTGCACCTTTGAGAATTTTTAGGACAACTGATGGGGGAAGCTCTTGGAACGTGCTAGCCAACGTAACACTCACAGGCTCTCCTCTTATCAGATCTACTTTCACCACATTACAAGGGGCGCTAAACACGGTTTGGGTATTCACTGACAATGCCATGTTACGCACTACCGATGCTGGCCTAACATGGACTGCTGCCGTCACTCCCGGCAGTTTTCTGACAGTAGCGTTTGAGAATACATTACAAGGGCTTGGCTACACATATACCAATAGTCCTGCGGGTGCTCAGGAATTATTTCGTACCGCAGATGGGGGCCTAACTTGGGCCCGCGCAACATACAGTGGCCGGCCTGTGCTTACTTCTATCGCAGCAGTGCCAGGCCAGCCTGGCACTTACATGAGCGTTGGCTCTACTTTAACTGTGTCTCCATTCCAGTATGTTGGCACTACCTCTATCACACGTGACGGAGGTAGCACTTGGCAAAACTTATCTACCGATGCTATTGAGTTTGATCAGATAATAGTGAGCAGCGCCTCCCAAATCTGGGCTGGTACTGCTCGCAGCAACCCTACTCCCTTTGTATCGCCGCTCTTACGCTATACCGGCACTATATTATCTGTAAAAAACTCAGTTACTCCAACACCAGCCCTGCTTGTTTATCCCAATCCAAGCACGGGCCTAGTACAGTTAGCCGGCTCCCTAACAGGAAAAGAAACGGCACGCGTGTATGATGCATCTGGCCAGCTTTGCAAGCAAGAATTTGTCTCTGATGCACAACGCACACTGGACCTATCGGCGCAAGCACCGGGGCTATATCTGCTGAAGCTAACCGCCCCCAACGGAACGGTAAGAACTCAGCGCCTCAGCAAGCTTCCCTAGTTCCTTTTCGGTTTTGTAGCTAAGTTGATACGTTTAAATCAATAACCGCTTAATCCTGCTGCGACGGAAGTTTCTCAACGGCCGGCAGCGTGGTGGAGGGCCGGATGATGCGGTAGGTGAAGGCCATGACGATGTTGTTTTTGGCCGCGGTGTTTTGCAGAACAAACTGTCCCTGCCGAGCCGTATAGTTGTAATTGGCCTGGTTCACGTAGCCAAGCTGCACCGCTATGTGTGAGCTTGCCTGGTACCCAATGCCCCCGTACACGCGGTTACGCTCAAACACGGGGCCTTTGGGGTTCAGGAATATTTCGTCGTAGGCGGCCAAGAATAGGGTGCCGGCAGTGATAGTTTTCTTGTTGAGGGGCAGAAAGGCATTGAGACGGTAGCGGAACCGCTGCCGGAAGCCGGTGCTGTCGTCGCGGAAGTTGAACCAACGCTGCTCGATACGGTAGCGGTGCTCCAGCTTCAGCCGCTTCGAGTACTGTGTTAGAGTGATTTGCTCCCAAAGTCGTCTTTCGGTGTTTAGCGGCGGCGCATCTAGGTCGCGGTAGTCGGAGGTGGAATAGCGCCCACCGGCTATGGTCACCGTGAAATTGGGGTCGATGTCGTAGCTACCGCCCACCTTCAGCTCGTTGTAGAAATACTGTTTGAACAGGCCGTTGGTTCGCGCCTGCACTTCGGCAAAACCGCCAAACTTGTGGGTGGCATTGCCGGGTAGCTGCACCGTACCAATAAACCAGGTTCCCCAGGGCTGCACGGGGTTGGCGGGCGTCTGCGCCAAGGCTTTGGTGCCGGTAGTAGCCAGCAGTGCCACCGCAGCGCATCCGACGGAGCAGAAATTTTTCATTCGATACAGGTCGTTGATTGAAAAGGACAGCAGCTAACTAGCTCGCCGACCATTCGGCCGGGTTACCATCACCCGAGTAGCAACGCTTCTAGGCGAATGTTATCTATTTATTACCACAAATATATCGGCGGAACTAGCTGCGCCGACTACTGCTGCATGTTTCGTGCAGCGCCTGCCTTCCAATGAGATTTACAGCACTCGTTTACAAGGTGCATTGGCTAGCTTATCAAAGACTCTTAGCAAGCTCAGCTTGCACTAATGGCTAACTCAAAAAGCCTGCCCTAAGAAAGTTAGAGCAGGCTTTTCATCAAACACCTAACCAGCCTACGCGCCGCCTTCCATCCGCACGATACGTGGCTTGAAAGAGCCGAGCACATCCACCAATTCGGTTTGGCTGGCCATAACGGCCCGAATGTCCTTGTAGGCTTGGGGTGCTTCGTCGAGGCCACCGCCAATCAGCTCGATGTCGTGCTGCTTGAGGTAGCGTTTCACTTCGGCTTCGCCTAGTTCCTGCTTGGCCCGCGTCCGGGACATAGCCCGGCCGGCCCCGTGCGAAGCCGATGCTAACGAGGCCGCATTGCCCCGCCCACGCACAATGAAACCAGGCGCCGTCATCGAGCCGGGGATGATACCGAGCACACCTTCCCCAGCGGGCGTAGCGCCCTTGCGGTGCACAATTACCTCCCGGCCATCAAGTAGGCGCTCTTTCCAAGCGAAGTTGTGGTGGTTTTCCACTTTCGCCAGAGGCCGCTCCCCAAGGGCTTTGGCCAGGCGCTGATGAATCTGATGGTGGCAGGCCGAGGCGTAGTCACCGGCCAGGTTCATGGCCGCCCAATATTCTTGGCCGGCTTCGCTGTCGAGCGAAAGCCAGGCCAGGTGCTGCGCTTCGGCGGGCAGTTGGCACACGTCTTTGGCGAGCTTGGTGTAGTGGTTGGCCACGCTGGCACCCAAGCCCCGCGAGCCGGAGTGCGACAAAAGTCCCAGGTACTCCCCTACCGGCACGCCCAACTCGTTGGCGGGGTCAGTGATGTCGACGATGCCCCACTCCACGAAGTGGTTGCCGCCGCCCGACGTACCGATTTGCTCGGCCGCCGTGGCTTGCTTGTTGCGCAGAAACCCGATGTCCGTAAATTCGGCACGGTCGAGCACGGCGTGGTCGAGTTTCTGGCCGCGCTGGAAGCCCTGCTTGTTGCCGAAGCGGGTGTTGTCGAGGAGGAGTTTGCGCAGTTCCTGTACCCGCTGCTCCAAGTGCTTGGGCGGCAGGGCAAACACCGACAGCGCCATGCGGCACCCAATGTCCACGCCCACAGCGTAAGGAATAACAGCGTTATCGGTGGCCAGCACGCCCCCAATGGGCAGGCCGTAGCCGTGGTGAGCATCGGGCATGAGGGCGCCAGCAACGGTTACGGGCAGTTTCATGGCCGTTTCCATTTGGTGAATAGCGCCTTGCTCGATGTATTCGGATCCAAATACCGCGTATTCTTTGCGCTCGGCGAGGGCAATATGGCGGCTAGGCGGCGGCAGCAATGCGGCGGCCGTGTGGCTCCAATCTAGGTCAGTCAGGAAATCATTGGGGGTAGTGAGAAGGCGCTGCAACAGCGCCAGTTGGTCGGTTTGTGAGAGTTTTTTGAGGTGCTTGCGCTGCAATTGTGCCAGCGCCAGCCCAATGGCCCGACCTTCCGGGAAGCCAAGCTGCCGAAGGTCGTTGCCGCGTAAAAGATTGCCCATATAGATGGTTGTTGATTGTTTATTGATGATTATCGAAAGGCAACTTCGCTTGCTTGTAAAAGCATGAAAGCCTTTCAAATGACAGATATTTCTTCTCTGAACTCTGGAGCAACAGACGGTCCGCGCAACGGGGCCATGGGGCCGATGTAACAGATCGGAGTAGCGCGCACCTACGGCATCCGCAGCCAAGAAGCAAGCTGGGGAGGGTGAAAAACGGATAGCCGCTTGAGTTTTTCAGACGAAGTAAGGCTACCCTACGACACCTCCCTTTTCCTCCCATCACTGACAGGGCAACAGGCGCGAAGCCTTCTACTATGTGCTCTAACCACTGAGCTACTGCCTTTCGGCAGGTGGGACTTGAACCCACGACCCCATAGCCCCAAGCGAAGTATGGCTTCGCTACGGCACCTGTCAGGTTCAACTTATGTACGGGGCAACAAGCGCCAAGTCTCCTGATAACCTGCTCTGCCAGTTGAGCTACAGCGCCACCCGAGAGCAGTGCCAGCAGGATTCGAACCTGCAACCTGGGCAATGGAAATGCGAAGTATGGCCCGGCTACGGCACCCGTACAAGGCAATAAATAGTGGGGTAAAATGCGGCGGGCGACTTTGTTGGATTGGTGCTTTTAGCCTCTCAGCCACTCCTTGCAAGCAAAGAGGCAGGATTCGAACCTGCGGAGCCCATGAGGCTCAACAATTGAAGGAACGCCTACCTACGACACCCACTACGGTGACACGATTTTCAACAACTTTCAAACGGGGCAACGGGCGCTAGCCACTCGGTCTTGCCCTATCAGTTTCCGGCGTTGTGCCAGCTGGCACCACTTCGGGAATCGAACCCGCGACAAGACCTATCTGATGGCGAAGTAAGGCTAACTTACGGCACCCGGTTGAAGGTCAACAAGAAAAACTGCCGGGGTAAAATGCGCGAAGCGGCGGCCGAAGCCTTTCTGCTCTACCAGACTGAGCTACAGGACCTACGCCTGCGAGGCGCGGACCTGATACGATTCGAACGTACGACCCGAAGGAATGCTCTGCAACGACACCCGGCAGGGTGATTTCGCAGCTGGGTCCACCAACTCCGGGGCAACAGGCGGCTGGCGTATTGTCCACGGCCGAAGCTGTGGATGGGACTCGAACCCGGCAAACAACCCGAAGACTGTTTGCTTCACCAGCGAAGTAACGCCCGCCTACGGCACCCGAAGTGGTGGCTCAGCTGTTTGGAACGGCAAGCCGAAGCCATATGCCTCGGCTAGCTGCCGTTCCGGCGGGCGGCTACCACGTTGGTAAGCCGCCAACCCAATTATAATAACGCAAGATTTAACATGATTATTGAGCGTTTTATGAAAAAAATGTTGCCATTGATTTCTGTTGAGGTTGGCTTAGGAGAAATTCCGGGCAGTAACCCGGGAGTGGCGGCAGCTTCTATGGCGTCGGATACCACTCCCGGGGCCGCATGATGTTAAAACTCGATGGCCTGTATTTCAGTAAGAGAGGAGCCGCTGTTGTCAAGGGCTTCGAGCACGCTGAATACTTTATCGGACCAGCCAGCAATCAAGGCTACTCCGTTTTCGGCGCGAACGTCGAGTGGAGCGTTGCCGTGGCCGGCTAGGTCGAAGAGGTACAGGCGGGCCTGGGGCGCTACGGTGCGGCGATATTCCGCCCATTCCTGGGCTAGGGTTCCGCCGTCGCCGTTGCTGTTCCAGAGCTGCACATCGGTGAAGAGCATCACTTTATCCACTACCTCCTGGCGCTGGCGCAAGTCGCGCACCACCAGGTGGCCGTTGGTGCTATAGCCGACCTCGCCTTCGCGGCGGTAGAACTCGTCTACATTGCGGAGAACTGGGCCGCGGGGCATGCTGATGCGCTTCCAGGTGTCGCCGAACATGCCGGCCGTAACGTGCTGGCAGCGGCTCTGGAGCAACATTCCCAGCACCAAGCTCACATCGTAGAGCAGCACTTTGCTGCGCGGCGAGATGGGCGTTTGCATGGAGCTAGACACGTCGCAGGCCACTACCACGCGGGTTTCGGGGCCGAAGCCGCGCAGGTTGGCGGCGCTGTGCGTAATGGCATCTTCCAGAGCCGTAAGCACTGCCGATACGTGGCCGTTCTGCAAGACTTTCACTTCGCGGTAAGCAGCCAGGTAGCGGAACGGCAGCTGCTTGCTACGCGCCACCGCCGTGCGGTCGGCCAGCACCGTGCACACCTCCACCACTGCCTCCGCCGACACGCCGGCTTCGAGGATGTTGCGCAGGTTGCGCAGCAAGGCCATGTAGCCCAGCTTGCCGCTGGCAATCAGCGTTTCCCACTTCTCCCGGAAAGCCGCCGTACGCTCCGCCGGCGTGGCGTAAGCAGCCTGCCCCAGCGCCGACAACTCGGTTTCCCAGGTGTAGGGCGTGGGCAAGGTGCCAGCCACCAGCTGATCGAAGAGCACTTGCTGCGCCTCATTGCGGGGCGTAGGGTGCACCAGGAACAGGGCGTCGCGCAGCCGAACTGCGCCGGCCCGGTCGTACTTGGCCAGCTGATAACCGTCGAAACGGTTGAAGCTGACGGCCAAGCCTTTCTGGAGCTGCTTGGAGAGGCGGTTCAGGATTTTCACCCCAGTCCGTTGGTTCACTTGGGCGTAGCAGGCCAGCAACTCCGTAATTTCGTCGGGGCGCTGCACGATGCGGGCCACTAGGCGGCTCACCAGGTTGTCGCCGCGGTGCAGGCGGGCTAGTTCTACGGCCAGCACCAAAGGCACCGAGCGTAAGTACATCTGCTCACGAGCGTACACGGCCACCTGGGCCACAAACGTGGGGTCGTTGCGGGCTACCAGGTCCCGCAGGCGGGCCAGCCGCGTGTCGGCTTGCTCATAGAACTGGTCGCTGAGGGCGGCGGTAGCCACGGCGGCGTACAGTTCCAATTGCGGCGTGAGCGTGAAGGCAGCTGCGCCCTCGTGGTTCACAGTATCGGGTTGAGCTTTGCGGAAAGTAAGGTTGAAGCGCATGGTTGATTGCTTTATTGATGATTGTTTACTACTTGATTGCTAATACCTTAAATAGGTATTTCGCTTAGATGTATTTCGATAAGGTCAGACGAGCATCGGTAGCCCAGCGCGTTACCCAAAACCGTTCATCATCGGCCATTGAGCGGTTATAGTTGCCACGAGCTTGCACGATCATATAGTTGTAATTGACTTCCAGTGTCAGCATGCGGACTCCATCAACGGTTAAGGAGAAAATGCCGCAGTTGCCTTTCACACACGACTGGATATAGGATGCCACGCAGTGATGCATAGCCTGCCCTTCCGCCACCAGCAGCCCAAAAACGTTGATTTGGGTGATGCGTACCCGGTCCTTGGCTCCGCCTACAAAATTGGGGATGTCCAAACCGGTCCAGTTGGTAGTTGCCGAGTACCCGGAGCCAACGTAGCGGCGGGTTTGGGCCAAGCTACGGTGCCACTGCTCCGTTTGAGCGAGGACAGACGCCATACTGCGGCCTTTGAGCGAGAAATTGGGTTGAGCCGGTTCCGGCGCAATCCCAACGCTGCGCTTCTGATGAATCCAGTCGCAGACCGGACCGAAGTGCCGCGGATCGACCATGGGCGTCGCCACGAATAGGTCCACCACTCCCAGCCAGAAACTATCGTCGGGCGTGATTTCCCGGCCCAACCGTGATTCGAGCACGGTGCCAACCCAATCCAGCGCACCACGGGCGGCCAACTGAGCGTAGCGAATGGCTTCGAGCAGGGTGCAGCCGGCGGGTGCCAGCCGCATTTCGTGCTCTAGTTTTTTGGTCAGCGGCACGGGCAAGCCCGGAAAGCTGCGTAAGGAATTACCACCACCCACGTACACCGTCAGCAACGGAATGCTGACGCCGTTTTGCAGTAAGTCGCCTTCCAGCCAAGCATTTATCAGCCAGCCCGGCACGTCGCCGTACTGGTCGAAGAGGTGGCGTACCAGGCTTTCCATCTGCCGATACACGTTTTTGCTTTTCGGCTGCCAGTCCGCTAGGTCGCGGAGGCGGCGTGGGTAGTAGCTGGCCAGCGCCCCCACGGCCTTACCAACTTCGGGGCGCAACAGCAGCTCGGTACGCTTGGCCGCTAGGTTCAGCAGGAACTGTTGGATGCGTTTTTGCTCGGCCAGTTTGCGCCCTTCCACGCAGTGCTGGTAAAGCAGCCCCAGCTCCGACCGGCCACCCACTTCCTGGTATAGTTCGCGGGCGGTTGAGAAAGAGAAAATATAGGCTATCTGCCGCGTTTGAGCCCATTTTCGCCAGTCGGGGCGCTGGGTGAGAGCAGCAGTAGCTTGCTTGGCGCAGAGAGCTTGCGCCGACAACAGTTTGTTACGATTCGACATCGTGTAGTGCCCCGATTTATAGGCTGGGGCCAACCAGGATTGCGGTATTGGATAGGGTGTAAGGCGGCGGGCACAGTGGCGCATAGCTCCAGCAGCGGCCTGAGCGACATAGCTGTGCTGGCGGGTTTGCTGGTATCGGGCCGCAAGGGTTGATAGATGAATTGCATGGGTGGGGGAAATGAAAAAGATGAGAAAATAGAATAGTAATAGGCAATAAAAGTGGGAAGTGATGGAGTTGAACCACCCGAGCTTCTCAGCAACTGGGTTACAGCCAGTCCCGCTACCCCTACGGTATAACTTCCCTTATTATTTAATAAATACTACGCATTTATAATACAGCAACTACGCAAATTAGTTGACTATTCTATTTAATAAATAGGCATACTTTTTCGGCAACAGATAAATTAATTTTATCTGCATAATGAATATAAAAAACGCCCGACTTCTTGGGAGAAGCCGGGCGTTTTTCACGGATACGTCACGAGGAATTTACCTACGCGAATCGTTCAACGAAAAATCCCGGCCATACCAATCCCACGCGCGGCTATTACGCCGTTTGCTGAGTGGTTGATAGTGGAGGCTATCTGCTGGCAGATACATGGCCGAAGGATATAAGAGGCTTAAAAACAAGCCACCCGAACCTTCTGGGTTCGGGTGGCGGAAGTGTCAGAGGAAGTCTGCTACTACTTAGCTACACCGAACCGGGCATGAACCTGATGGCTCTATACCGTCTTTCTTGCTGATGTAATTGAAGTGGCGTAGCATGGTTTGTTGTGTTTAGTGTGACAAATATGGGAGGAGTTTTTGTATTCACCAAAATACGTTCAAAAATATTTTAATTATTTTTTTATTTAGAATAATCAAAGCACTGTAATCCATTTGAAAACAAAGAATACGCAACAATAATTAATTCGGTTATCCGTTCACTAATGATAGTATTGAGGAATCGGAGCGAGTGTGCAGTATTCGGCTGGCACCGTCCATACTTCGGGAATATTATTTGCCTTTTCTTCTGGATTTGATTGCCGTGACTTTGGCCCGAACCAAACCGCTAAGTGGCCTTCGGGAACAGTTGCAACTACCTCGTCCGTGTTAACCCCGACAACGACGCCAAGAGAACCATTTAGTTCGATAAAGTCGCCAAGTCGTACCTTTTGTATGTCCATAGGGTGCAAACATCACAATAGGTAACCTGTAAAACTAGTACCGCAACATCACCACGCGAGATGCTTCGCTGCGCTCTGCATGAGGGCCTATTTAGCTACAGGTCACTATAAACTGTTTACTATACACACAGCATAGGTGAGTATGGAACGGGCTTTCTACTGTTAATCCGCTGGCGCCTCCGCTCAGCAATGATTGTTTTGCGTACAGTGCCCCGTATCCACTCAAGTTGCCTGCATGCCCCGCCTTGCCACTTCCGAACGTTACAGCATCAGCTTGCCGAACGGCCACCGCTTCCCGATTGCCAAGTACGAGTTGATTCGGGAGCAGCTGTTGTGGCAAGGTATCGCACCGGCCGAGGATTTCTACGACCCAGGGCTGGCCAGTGAAGACGATATCCTGCGCGTGCATTCCGCCGAGTACTGGCATAAGGTGCGCGACTTGCACCTGTCGGCGGCCGAGGTGCGGCGGTTGGGGTTGCCGCAAAGTCCGGAGTTGGTGCGCCGCTCTTTGAGCAGCGTGGCGGGCACGGTACAGTCAGCGCAGCAGGCTCTGCTGAGCGGAATCGGAATGAGTCTGGCTGGCGGTACGCATCACGCATTTCGGGACCGGGGCGAGGGTTTTTGCGTGCTCAACGACATTGCGGTGGCCGCTATGCACCTACTCCACCACGGGCTGGCCCGCCAGATTCTGGTGGTGGACCTCGATGTGCACCAGGGCGACGGCACAGCCAGTATTTTCCG
Organism: Hymenobacter norwichensis DSM 15439; assembly: GCF_000420705.1. GTDB lineage: Bacteria > Bacteroidota > Bacteroidia > Cytophagales > Hymenobacteraceae > Hymenobacter > Hymenobacter norwichensis. The sequence continues at coordinate 176,973 of NZ_ATVL01000009.1, read as the reverse complement.
GGAGGAGCCGCGCGTATTCACGTTTTCGATGCACGCCGGCGCCAATTACCCGTTGCGCAAAGAGCAGTCCGACCGGGACGTGGCGCTGGAGTTGGGTACCGACGATGCCACCTACCTTGGTATCCTGCAAGCCAACTTGCCGGAGTTGCTGGCTCAGGTGCAGCCCGATTTCATCTTCTTTCAGGCCGGCGTAGACGTGCTGGCAACCGACAAGCTCGGCAAACTGGCCCTCACGCCCGAAGGCTGCCGTCAGCGCGACGAATACATATTACGCCTATGCCACGAGCATCACTTGCCAGTGGCCGTGAGCATGGGCGGCGGCTACTCCGAGCGGCTCTCCGACATTGTAGATGCGCATTGCAACACGTTTCGGGTGGCGTATGAGGTGTTTGGATGAAGCCGCGTGCTAGGCCAAACCTGTTCAACTGGCGGCCCGTTACCTTTGCCCAATGAATCTGCACAACCCCGCTACCGATTTACCCGCTGCCAACTCTCTGCCCATTCCGGCCCCGGCCGAAGCGGCGGGCACTCCGGCGCAACAGGCGTTTAGGGAGGCGGTGCAGCAGGTGGAGGGCTTGCGGCAGCGGCTGCGCGAGTTGCAAGTGGAGCAGGCCGAGGCCCGGCGGCGCTATTGGCAGCAGGTGGGGCCGGGCGCGCGCGCGGTGGTAGAGGCCCGGCGGGCGTTGTTTGCCCCACTGGAAGAGGCCCTGCTCCTACCCTATTTCAACCGCCAGGAGGAGCGCCAAATCACCGACTTCATTGTGGGTAATGCCCACGGCCTGCACAATCGGTTCGGGGAAGACACGGCGGACATCGTGCTGAAATACGCCCCCAGCCGCCGCGCCGCCGCCGAAGCGGAAGCCATTCCTAGCGAGGAAAAGCCCGCCGAATTTGTACCCGACCTCACTTCCGATGTGCCCCCGCACGAGCAAGCGGCGGCGCATGCCCGTACCCGACGCAAAACCAAAGCCCAAAAGGCGCAGGAACTAGCCGAGAAAGCAGCCCGCGAAGAGCAGCAGAAGCTGCTATCCAACACCAAAACCCTCTACCGCCAACTGGCCCGCACCCATCACCCCGACCTGGAGCGCGACCCGGAAACCCAGGCTCACAAAACGGCCCTGATGCAGCGCATCACCGAGGCCTACGAAGCCAACGACCTCTACACGCTGCTCCAGTTGCTCTCCGAATCGGGCCCCGCCGCCAGCGCCGACGATGATGTACTGACCCGCTACACGCAGGCCCTGCACCAACAGCAAGTGGAGCTAAAGCAACAGCTCAACGAACTGAAATACGGCGAAAACGGCTTCAGCGGTAGCACCGGCAAAAAGCGGGAAATCGAGCTGCGCGAGCTAAAGCGCCATCTGCGCGCCGAAGCGGAATATCTGGAACACATTTTCCGCCTGATTCAAGAGCCCACAGGCTTGCGCGAGGTACTGCGCGAACTATCTGCCGCCGGCCACGACACGGTATAGCTCTAGAAATCTATTTGCGCTGAGTTGACAGCAGAATATAAAGGCCGTCATGCAGAGCGCAGCGAAGCATCTCGCGTGGCGTCGTTGCTAAACAAACTACAACGATTCGAGCGAGATGCTTCGCTGCGCTCTGCATGACGGCCTGTTTGGGCTACTTAGTCGGATTCCAGTTGCCGAACACCGTGCTGAGCGTGTATTGCTTCACTTCTTTGGCCGTCAGTTGCCGCGACCAAGCCACGCGGCCTTTGGGGTTTGCGCCCGGCCCGGTTGATTGATACTCGGCGTAATAGGCGGTTTTTTCGTTGTCGGGTTGGCTCCAGTTGTTCCAGCCTTCAGGCCGGATGTGGGCGCCCATTTCGGTGTTGATGAACACGGTGCGGGCGTGCGGGCGCCACGGCCGGCCTAGGTATACCTTCTTGGCTTCGGGGGCGGCGGTTAGCTGGCAGTTCAGGAACACCAAACCAAACGACTGCCGGGGCGTGGTGGAAGCCGCCGTGATGTAAGAGTCGCTTTTGCTGAAGATGGTGCAATAGTCGAAGACGGCCGTGCTGGCCCCGAAGATGAAGTCGGTGGTGCCTTCGATGTAGCAATTCTGGTAGTACTGCCGGCTGTTTTCGATGGCCAGAAACAGCGTATCCTGGTTGCCCAGCATGCGGCAGTTGCGGAACGCAGCCCGGTCGCCTTCCACGTGCAACGCCACCGCCTGCCCCACCCGACCGGCCGAGTTTTCGAAGGTGATATTCTCGGCTGAAAAGTCGTTGCCCTGCACGCGCACCGTAGACGAAGTATAGGTGCTGTGCTTCTCGGCGTCGCCGGAATAGTCGCCGTAGGTGATGACCACGCCGTCGCGGCTTTCGCCTACCAGCGCAATATTGGTTTTCTGGGAGGGTATCACCAGCTTTTCGCGGTAGGTGCCGTTTTTGATGAAGATGGTGGCGCGCACCTGCATGAAGTCGCGCACGGCCATGACGGCTTCCTGGATGGTGCGGTAGTCGCCGGAGCCGTCGGGCGCTACCACTAGGCGCACGGTTTGGTTGAAGGAAGGCGGAGCAGCCGGCTTAGCCGAAGCCGGCGCAGGGGCGGTGGTTTGCGCGTATAGGGCAGGCGTCGCCAACATCAGGCTACCCGCCAGCAGAAGTTTTCGGGAAAGCATCATTAGTCTTGGGTGGGGTTCCAGTGCCGGAGCACGGTATCGAGGGTGTAGAGTTTCACTTCCTGCTCGGTGAGCTGATGAGCCCAGGGCACGCGCTGCTTGGGTTGGGCACCCTTGCCGCGGTTGTCGTACTCGGCGTAGTAGGCGGTTTGCTTGTTGCTGCCCTTGCCCCAATGGTCCCAGCCGGCCGGGTTGATGTGGGGGCCCAACTCGCAATGCAGAAACACGGTTTTGGCGTAGGGCCGCCAGGGCCGGCCCAGATAGAAACTGCTCGCTGGGGCGTCGCCGATGATTTTACAGCGGTTGAACACGTAGCCGAAACGGGTGCTGTCGGGGGTGGAAGCGGCCGTGACGTAGCCGTTCTGCTTGCAAAAAATGGTGCAGTTCTCGAACCAAGCCGTGCTGCTACCGAAGATGAAATCCACGGTGCCTTCGATGTAGCAATCCTGATAATACTGGCGGCTGCCGTAGCCGTAGGTGTACAGCGTGTCCTGAAAACCCAGAAACCGGCAGTTCTTGAATCGCGCTTTGTCGCCGGCTACCCACATGGCCACTGCCTGCCCTACTGGCCCGGAGGAGTTCTGAAAGGTGAGATTTTCGGCCGAAAAATCTCCGCCGTAGATGTAGATGCTCGACGAGCCCGAGGTGCCTTTGTCTTCCCCGAAGATGTTCTTTTTGGTGTTGTAATCGTCGTAGGTGAGTACCGTTTTGGTGAGGTCCTCGCCGATGAGGTGCACCAGGTTTTTGGAACCGGCCAGCACCAGCTTCTCCTTGTACACGCCTTTCTTGATGAAAATGGTGGTGACTTTCTTGCGAAAATCGGGCACGGCGTTGAAGGCTTCCTGCACGGTGCGGTAGGTGCCGCTGCCATCCTGGGCCACCACGAAGTCGTAGGCGAAGGCCGGCCGGATGAGTAGCCATAGCAAACAGAAAAGGGAAAGAACGTGCTTCATGGGGTAGTCGGTTGGGCATCTTTGGTAGTAGTCGGCGGCACGGCGTTTTTGGCGGTGGGCTTGGCCAGGCGCTCGGAGAGAATGGGTAGCTTCTGCGCCACTACCTCCCGCACCACCAGTTGCGCCATCTTGCGGGCGCCCAGCTCACTGAAATGGGTGTTGTCGTTCTTGCCGTAGGGATAGTTCGGATGGTCGCCGGGGGCGAGTTGCAGGAACAGCAACTTGCTGTTCTCCTCGCCGAATTGTTGCACCAACTCCCGGCTTGACTTGTCGAGGTCAATCAGCGGCACTTTGTACGCTTTGGCTATTTCAATAGTCGCCGCCGAGTAGGCTATGTGCGTTTCCTCTTGCTGGCCGTTCTTGAAGCGCCGGCGCGTGACGGGCGTAATCAGCACCGGCATGGCCTTTTTGCTGCGCGTCTCGGTCACGAACTTGACAAGGTTCTTGCGAAAATCGGCGGGCGAGGTGTAGCGGTCCGGGTAGTTTTCGGCCTCGTCGTTGTGCCCGAATTGAATCATGACGTAATCCTGCGGCTGCAAGGCATCCACGATGGGCTGCCAGCGGTTTTCGGCCAGAAACGTGCGCGTGCTGCGGCCGTTCTGGGCGCGGTTGTCCACGCGTACGGCGGCGGTGTCGAAGAACGTAGCCAGCGGCATGCCCCAGCCGGTTTCAGGAAACACCTGCCCCACTTTCTGGGCAATGGTAGAGTCGCCGACAAGGTAGAGCGTGGTCTTTTTGGGCGGGGCCGGCGCCGTGAAAGCGGCCAATAGCACAAGCAGAGCCATCCACAGGCTGGGTTTCGTAGGGATGGGTATTTTCATAGAACTAGGCAGAGTAAATACCAGAGAAGAACCTATTTAGAAAGCCATTTAGAACTCACCAGCCCGTCATGCAGAGCGCAGCGAAGCATCTCGCCTGCTGACGTTGCAATAGTAATCCTGAGTCAGCACGCGAGATGCTTCGGCTCCGCCTCTGCATGACGTTCTTTTTGTCATTTAAACACTCAGTGACAACGGACAACATGAGGTTAGCGGGCTTGTGGATCAACGGTTTTAGCGGCGGCGCGCTTTACAATGCGGTTGGCTAGCTCCAGCTTGAGGTTGCGAATGTCAGCCAGCACGATTTCGGCCATTTTGCGGGCGCCCAACTCGTTGAAATGGGTGTTGTCGTCCTTGCCGTCGGGGTAGTTGGGATGTTCACCGGGCACAAGCTGGTTGAAGAGCAGCTTGGAATTCTCGACGCCCATCTGCTGCAACAGCGCCTGGCTTTCCCGGTCGAAATCGATGAGGGCTACCTGCTGCTCCTGCGCGGTTTTGCGCATGATTTCCGAGTACACGTCGTGGGTGCCTTCCACCTTGCCCGCGGCATCGAACTTGCGGCGCGCAACGGGCGTGAGCAGTACCGGCGTGGCTTTTTTGGCGCGAGTTTCAGTGATGAAGCGGATCAGGTAGTTCTTGTAATCCGCTTCGGGGGTGTAGCTGCGCTTAGTGGGCACCTCGTCGTTGTGCCCGAACTGAATGAACACGTAGTCGCCTTCCTTGAGCGCGCTGGCTACCGGCTGCCAGCGGTTTTCGGCCACAAAACTTTTGGTGCTGCGGCCGTTCTGGGCGCGGTTGTCCACGGTCACGGTTTCGTCGAAAAAGTACGCAAACGGCATCCCCCACCCCGTTTCCGGATAATTCTTCACCTCCTTTATCGACATGGTGGAGTCGCCGATAAGGTAAATGGTGATTTTGGCAGGCGGAACACTGAAGGCCATCAGGCACAAGACGCTCAAGGCGGTGGCAATTCTCAGTAGGTGCTTGTTTATCATAATAGCGTTGAGCAAAAGAAGGGCAAACGGCCCATGTTACTTCTTTTCGGTGATAAAGCCCATTTCCAGCAGCCACGCCTCACATAGCGTGGTCCACTGGTTGGCCGAGCCGGGGTTGTTGCGCACCGCAATGGCGTGCGCGCCCTGCGGAAAAATGTGCAGCGTGCCCGGCACCTTGTGCTCGACCAGGGCTTGGTAGAACAGCAAGCTGTTGCGCTGATTCACTGCGGGGTCGTTGTAGGCGTGGACCAGAAACGTAGGCGGCGTGGCCTCCGATACGTGCAGCTCGTTGGAGAACTTCTCTACCAGCTCCGGCGGCGCATTCTCGCCCAGCAGCGTGTTGCGGCTGCCTACGTGCGCATACTGCCCCAGCGTAATAACCGGCGACACCAGCACCATGAAGTTGGGTGCGAAAGCCAGCTTATCCAGCTCGTCGCCAATGGCCGATACATCTTCCTGATGTGTGCCGAGCGTGGACGCCAGGTGCACGCCCGCCGACGCGCCCATAATGCCAATGCGGTTCGGGTCGAGCTGCCACTTGGTGGCGTTGGCCCGAATCAGGCGCATGGCGCGTTGGGCATCCTGTTCCGGCCCGATGCTGCGCTCCTTGAGGTCGGGCGAGTTGGGCAAGCGGTAATTGAGCACAAAAGCCGTAATACCGAGCGTGTTCAACCATTTAGCCAACTGCGTGCCGCCCACCAAATACGTGAGCTTCTGGTAGCCACCGGACGGGCAGATCAATACGGCGCAACCTTTATTTTCCTCTTTCGAGGTGTAGAAGGCGTACATACCCGGCGTGCCTACCTGCGTAATCCGCTCGTTCTCGATTTTGTCTTCCAGCTTCAGGCCCTTGGAATTAGGCATCTTCTTCTTAGGCCACAGCGGAATAAACTCCTGGGCCTGCACCCGAACCTGGCACAAAATCCAAAGTAACAGTAAGCTGAAGCCTAGGCGAAACGGTCGGGACAAAGCAAATAGGGTAAAGTGAGAAAAATACTACTGAGCCCGCAGGGCATAGACCTTGCCAGCCTGCGTCGGCAAATCATACACGAAAGAAGGAGGTAGGGTCGGCTTTCTGGCATTTGATTTCTCTGAAACCAGTGGGAGCTTTACCGGCATGACCTGGTAGAAGGGGTTGGAATTTTCACCCTGCGCCACTGTCAGCGAATTGCCTGCTACTTTCAGGGGGCTGTGTACCCGCACGCGGCAGTTGCCTCCTAAGCGCGAGGTGATTTGCACCCGTGTGACCTTGCCTTTGTCCCAGGCGAGGTCTACCACGTAGCCGCCCCGTGCCACAAGGCCTTTTACCTCGCCCGTTGGCCAAGCATCGGGTAGAGCAGGCAGCAAGTCGATGACGCCGTCGTAGCTCTGCATGAATAGTTCAGCCAAACCCGCCGTGCAGCCAAAGTTGCCGTCGATCTGGAAAGGGGGGTGGGCGTCGAGCAGGTTGGGGTAGGTGCCGCCGCCAGTGGCTTCGTTTACTTTTACTACGTCGCCCGAGATCAAACGCAACTGGTTGGAAAGTAACTTGTAGGCGTGGTTGCCGTCGAGCATGCGCGCCCAGAAATTCACCTTCCACCCCATCGACCAACCCGTGGAGATGTCGCCGCGTTGCGTGAGTGTTACGCGGGCGGCTTCAAACAATTCTGGCGTGCGGTAGGGCGAAATCTGGCCGCTCGGAAACAGGCCGTAGAGGTGCGAAATATGCCGGTGCGTACTCTTGGGGTTGTCCCAGTCTTGCAGCCACTCCTGCAACTGCCCATGCTGCCCAATTTGCATGGGTGGCAGGCGCTTGATCATAGTACTGAGCGTGTCGGCAAAAGCTTGATCGGTGTTCAGGATAGCAGCGGCACGCAGGGCGTTGGAAAACACATCAAACACGAGCTGATTGTCCATGGTTGTGCCCGCCGTGATGCCCACACCACTCTGGTAGGAGTTTTCCGGCGACATCGACGGCGCTACCACCAGCCACTTATGGCTAGGTTCCTCCTGCAAGGCATCTACGTAGAATAGGGCCGCGCCTTTCAGCACGGGATAATACTCCCGCAGAAAGGCTTGGTCGCCAGTGAAGAGATAGTGCTGCCATAGGTGCTGGGTGAGCCAGGCGCCGCCCATAGGCCACATGCCGTAAAAGCCCCCATCCACGTTGCCGGTAATGCGCCACAAATCGGTGTTGTGGTGCATGTTCCAGCCGCGCGCGTGGTACACCACGGCGGCGCTTTCCTTGCCTGTTTCGGCCAGGTCCTTGAGCATGCTGAACAGCGGCTGGTGCAACTCCGACAGGTTCGTTACCTCGGCCGGCCAGTAGTTCATCTCAGTGTTGATGTTGACAGTATACTTGCTGTCCCACGGCGGCGCGAGTTTGTCGTTCCACTTGCCTTGTAAGTTGGCGGCCTGGGTGCCAGGCTGCGAGCTAGAAATCAGCAGATAGCGGCCATATTGAAAATATAGCTCGGCCAGTGCAGGGTCTTGGCTGGTGGCAAATGCTGCTAAGCGCGCATTCGTGGGCTTTTGCACCGCATCGGTACCACCTAAGTTCAGCGAAACCCGGTCGAAGTAACGCCGATAGTAGGCTACGTGCTCGGCTTTGGCCTTTGGGTAGGCTTTGGCCAGGGCCGCCGGTAAGTAAGAAGCCGCCTTGGTCGCCTCATCGCCGCCCAAATCTTTGTAGCTCTTGAAGTTGGTACCTATAGAAATGTAGACCGTGGCCGCGTTGGCACCGGTAATTTGTAGGGTACTGTCCGTGGCGGTTACGCTGCCACCCTCTACTTTGGGCACGACATGGGCCTGAAACCGGACCTTGCCCACCTTGTTGTCGGTGCTGCCGCTGACCCCGGCCAGCACCAGTTTGGTGGGCTCCGTTTGAACTCGATGATTCAGCTGCGGGCTGTTCAGGCCCAGCCGGCACGTAATACGGCCCGGCTTGCTGGCCGTCAGGCGCACCACAAGCACCTGATCGGGTAGCGAGGCGAATATTTCGCGCGTGTAGGTGACCCCCTTTACCTGGTACGAAACCTTGGCAACGGCCTGCTCAATGTCCAGGTCGCGGTAGTAGTTGGTGGCTGCTTCGTGGCCAGGGAAGGTTAGCAGCAAGTTGCCCAAGGTTTGGTAGGGCATGCCATAGTTGTTGTTGGACGCAGCCTGGCGCGGAAACGTCTTGTTCGACAAGTCCTGGGCTTCCTGGTATTTGCCAGCAAAGAGCAGCTTGCGGATTTCCTGAATGCCCTCGTATACGCCGGGTACCACATTGTTGCCTGGTTCACCGGCCCACACGGTTTCTTCATTAAGTTGCAGCCGTTCCCGGCCGGGTCCACCAAATACCATAGCACCCAGGCGGCCGTTGCCAATGGGCAGCGCCTCGTTCCAGTTGGTTGCTGGCTGGTTGTACCACAGCTTCAATGGGGTAGGAGTTGGCTTACCAGCGGCGGCCGGTACGGCGGCCACCAACAACCAAAAGAGCAGCAAGGTAGATGCCCGATCAAACAAACAGTGTCTTCTCATCAGTGAGCGTTGGAACAGCTAGAAAATTGTCTGTCAGTAAAAAAACGGGGGCAGCCCCGTAGAATGCCGTCTGCATCTTACGAAACTGCCCCGAACGGTACTCCGGATTCCCACGGCCATTGCACACCGTTCTGTTTTTCACTTAGTAACCGAAATTCTGCTTCAGATTGGGATTGGTATCCACTACGGTTTGCGGGAAAGCCAGCAGCTCATCCCCCGAGTTAGGCACGTAGTTGGCGGCCAGCAGGTCGATGAAGGTGGAAGTCCCCGTTAAGGACTGCCGCCAGTTGAAACGGGTAGCTACGGTAGTGGTACCCGGAACTGTGTAAGTGCTGGCGGTAAGGGTGGTTGGCCGGTAAAGCGAACGGGCGTAGCGCAGTTGGTCGTTCACAGCGTAGCCGTACACATACAGCGGAACAGTAGCCCCGATGCCCACGCCGTTCTTCATATCGGTAAGGATGGCTTTGGCTTCAGTGATTTTAGCACCCAGCAGGTTCCACCGAATCAGGTCGTACTTTCGGATTCCTTCCCCGCCAAACTCCAGCAAACGCTCTTTCACCAGGGCGTTGAAGAAAGTGGCTTTGGCACCTACCTGAGCGGTGGGCAAGGCCACGTAGCGGGCAGCCGGATAGGCCCGGCGGCGCACTTCCTCCAGCGCCTGCACCGGCGTAGCGCCACCATACGCCACGCTTGGGCCAGCCAGTTCGTTCTGCGCTTCCGCAAACATCAAGAGCACATCGGCAAAGCGGATAATCGGCCAGTTGAAGCCCAGCGTCTGCGACGAACCTGGGAGCAGCGGCACGCGCCAGTCGCGGCGGAATTTGCCGTCGCGCAGGGCGTTGAGCGTGGTGCTGGTTTGGGTGTTAGGTGTGGCCGCTACGGTTTGGTAGAGCGTCACGGTTACGTCGCGGCGGGTATCCACCGAGTCGAAGGCGTAGAAGTAGTTGGGGTTGATGGTGTACGAGCCGCCACCCTGTCCCCAGCGTGAGGCCACATCCAGGCGTGGACCGTTGTTGTAGCCCAGCTTGCTGTCGGAAGCCGCTGAGCCGGAGCCCATAGCCACTTCCAGCATGATTTCGCCGTACTGGGTGTCGAAGCGTAGCTCGTTGATGTTGCGCCACACGGCCTCGTAGCTGGGGTTGAGCGTGTGCTGGCTGCGGTTGCGCAACAGCGTGTCGCACTCGGCCCGGGCCATAGTGTAGTAATTGAGATAGTCGGTGGGGCGCTCCATCTGGCCGGTGCGAGCATTGGCGCGCCAGCCGCCGCGGGCCAGCGCAATCCGAGCCCGCATGGCCTTGGCCGCGCCCTTCGTGAACCGCTCGTAGGCGTTGGCATCCGACTCCCGACGCCACGGCAGCAGCCGCGAGGCCAGCGCCAAGTCGTCCAGAATCTGGTCGTAGATAACGTTGCGGTCGGTTTGCGGCAGGTTCAGGTCGGCGTAAGCTGAGGAAGGCTCGAACTGGGCCGGCACGTCGCCCCAGTTGCGCACGATTTCCATGTAGTACAGCGCCCGCAAGGCCAGCACTTCGCCGTGCATGCGGCGCAGGGCTTTTTGGTCGGCGGCGCTACCGGTTTTGTAGAGCTCCATCTGCGGAATATTCTTGATGCAGATGTTGGCCCGCTCCACCCCCTGGTACAGCGTAGTGAAAGGCGCAATCAGCTCGGTGGTACCCGGCGTTACGCGGTAGCGGTTGATGTCGCGGCTGCCCCCATCGGCGGCTCCGGCGCGGTTCTGGCCCTCATCAGTGTCGGAAGGGTAGCCAGTGGAGAGGCGTACGCCGTAGCCATTGTCGCCGGAAAGCGGGTCGTAGGCCCCAATTACGGCGCTGTTGACGTTGGCCACGCTGCTAAACACGTCGTCGGAAATGTAGGCCGAATCGGGGTTTACGTCGAGGTAGTCTTTGCAGGAATAAGTGGCCGTGAGCGTAGCCAGGATGGCGGCAGCCAGCGCCGGCCGGAAAAATGAGCGTTTCATATTGGATAGCGGGTGGGAATTTTAGAGGGAAAGGTTCAGGCCAACCAACAAGGCCCGGCTGCGCGGATACGCTGCGTAGTCAACGCCTGGCGTGAGCGGGGTGCCGCGGCGGGTGTTCACCTCGGGGTCGTAGCCCGAGTAGTTGGTGAACGTGTACAGGTTGTTGGCTGTCACGTAGAAGCGCACCGTGTTGAGCTTGATGCGTTGCGTAACCGCCTTCGGAATAGTGTACCCGATGGTGATGTTGTTGATGCGCAGGAACGAGCCGTCCTCAATGGCCCACGAGTGCAGCAAATAGCGGCCCCGGGTGGGGCGCCAGATTTTGGCGTTTTCGTTGAGCGCGGCCAACGCCGTTGGCTCCGTCACCACGTTGCCTTCCGCGTTGATGTTGGTCCACCGGTCGCGCATGATGCCCAGCACGTTCTGGTTAGCGTTGTAGCCGCTGGTGAAGTCAATCTTGTTGGCGTTGTAGATGTCGTTGCCGTACACGAAGTTCACAAACACGCTGGCATCGAAGCCTTTGTAAGTGAACTGCTGGTTCAGGCCGCCCGTGAACTTGGGGTTGGCGTTGCCAATAACAGTCCGGTCGTTGGTGTCCACCACCCCGTCGCCGTTCAAATCCTTGAACTTGATGGCACCAGGCGTGGGCTGAATCACGCCGGCCACCGAAGTACCGGTATTATCGGCTACCACCCCGTTGTTGCTGGCCACGTCTGATTTCAGCACGTAATTCCAGGTGCCATCGGCGGCCTGCGTGGCGTTAAAGTCATTAACGGTATAAAAGCCATTGCGGCCATTATCAAAGTCGGTTACATAGCCGTACATCAAGCCCACGGCGCGTCCTGGCGTCACGTAGTAGTCGGTGCCGGTATCAGAGGTCCAGCCGGAGTTGATGCCGGGCAGGTAGGGCTGGCCGCCTAAGCTTTCCACTTGGTTGCGGTTGAACGACATATTGTAGTTGGCCGTCCAGGTGAAATCGGGCGTTTGCATAACCGTGCCGCTGAGTTGCAGCTCAATCCCGCGGTTCGAGGTTTCGCCAATGTTGCGCAGCTGCGTATTGTAGCCCGAGGTAACGGGTACGGGCTGGGGCAGAAGCAGGTCATAGGTGGTGTTGTAGTAGGCATCGGCCGTGAGCTGGAACCGGTTGTTGAGCATGCTCAAATCCAGTCCCAAGTTGCGCGACTGAGTGGTTTCCCACTTCAAATAGATGTTGGCCAGCGCATTGGTTGCCAAACCGGGGGTGCGGCCACCTTCCAGCGCGTATTCCACGCCATTCGATATAAAGGTTTCGCGAAACCGGTTGTTATCAATGCGGTTGTTGCCGGCCAAACCATAGCTCAGGCGCAGCTTCAGGTCCGACACTATAGTCAGCGGCTCCATAAACTTCTCGCGCGAGAGGCGCCACGCCACGGCTACCGCCGGGAAGTAGCCCACACGCCGGCCGGGCGCAAACTTCGAGGAGCCATCCACCCGCATGGTTCCCGTGAACAGGTACCGGTCGTTGTAGGAGTAGTTCACCCGCGTGAAGCCTGACAGAATGCGGTTGGGGTCTTCGTTGGTGGTGGGTGAGGGTTGAATGAAGCTAGAAGGTGCCTGGGCCTGGTTGAAGTTGGCCAGCGCCTTTTCCGGCGCAATGTCGGTGGGCAGGTAGAACGCCGAAATGTTCAGCGAGTTGTTCAGCGTTTGGTATACTTCGTGGCCCAGCAGCGCATCAAAAGAGTGCTTGCCTTTGGTAGGCATCTTGTAGCTCAGCACGTTGGAGTTGTTGAGCGTCAACTGAGTACCCGTATTGATACCCGCTGTAGGCTGGTTGCCATTCTGGCGCGCCACGCTTGTCACCTTGCTATTAAACGACTCAGCGCGGGTAACACGGTAGTCCACCCCAAACGTGGAACGAAGACTCAGGCTTTTGGTGAAGTTGAAGTTGGCGTAGGCGCTGGAGTTGGCCAGCCGCTGCTTATCGCGCCGGTACTCCGAGTTAGCCAGCACAATCGGGTTGATCAGGCCGGTGTTGCCGCCGCTCAGGATGTAGTATTCCTCGTCTTCCTGCGTAGGGTCGAGCACGATGCCCGTGCCTAAGTTTTCGGTGAAGGGCCGGTACTGCACCGTGTTGCGCAGCCGCGACGAGCTGGACAAACCGCCGCTGGCCGTGCCCGCGCCTTCTATCACCTGGTCGTTGAGGCGCACGTTGAAGCCGATGCGCAGCTTGTCGGTGGCTTTGTTGTCGAGGCGGAAGTTGAGAAGCTTGCGCTGGAAATCAGAAGCCAGCTGAATGCCCTGCTCGCGGTTGGTGGTTAAGCTCAGCGAGTAGGTCGTGCCTTTGCCCCCGCCCGACACCGTGAGGTTGTGGGTTTGCTGGAAGGCTTCGCGGCCAAACACCTCGTCCTGCCAATCGGTGAAAGGCGACTGCCGGGCCAGCGCCAGCGTGTCGCTGGTGTAGTTGCGCGAGCCATAGGCGCCGCGGAAGTTGGCCAGATCGGCGCTACTGCGGGCGGCCCGCTCGTATTGCAGGTCGATAAACTCGCCGGGCCGGAGCACGTCCAGCTTTTTCACCAGCTGCCGCACCCCGGCAAAGCCGTTGTAGGTAATAGCCGTGCGGCCTTCAATCCCGTTTTTGGTGGTGATGATTACGACGCCGTTGGCGCCGCGGGCCCCGTAGATGGCAGTGGCAGCGGCGTCCTTCAGCACATCCACCGACTGAATATCCTGGGGCGAAATAACCGACAGCGCGTTTTCCAGCTGCACGCCATCCACCACGTACAGCGGCGAGTTGTCTTGGGTGATAGAGCCGCCGCCCCGCACCCGAATACGCACGTCGGCGCCTGGCGTACCTTCCGAGGAAGTGAGTTGCACACCCGCCAGCCGGCCGGTCAAGGCTTCTGCCGCCGAGTTGACGGGTATATCCTTGATCTGCTGGGCGTTAATCGACGAAACTGCCTGGGTCAAATCCTCCCGCCGCACCGGCTGAAACCCGATAACCACTACGTCATCGAGGGTTTTGTTGTCGGGCGCCATCTTCACCTGGATGCTGGTCTGACCCTTATCCACTGCCACGTCCTGCGAGATGAAGCCGATGGAGCTGATACGCAGCACCACGTCGCCGGTGGTGCTGGCGGGTAGCGTCAAACTGAAGCGGCCGTCGGCATCAGTGCTGGCTCCTAGGGTGGTACCTTTTACCACCACCGTAGCGCCAGGCAAAGACTCACTACGCTCCGTTGAGGTAATGGTACCCTGAATGGTGCGCGCCTGCTGCGCCTGCACAGCCGTACTGCAAAGGGGTAGCCCCAGCAGGAGTAAACGTTTTTTCATTGCGTTAGATAGGAATGGTGGGAAATTTTGGCGGAGAGGTCGAGCAGATAGCGGCCGGGCACTAGTGGCACGCTACCACCGCTGCCTGTTTACAGGAGGGCTAGCTGGGTGTAATTTCGGCGGCCTGTTTCTGGCGAAAGCAACCAAAAATGGCTGCCGGAACTTGAAAATCAGAAAGCCGGAATACAGTAAGCAAGCAGTGCTAGCTGGCTTGTTGTGACGCACGAACATAGCGGAATATGAAGGAAAGATTAATAATACTCTTCTATGAATCAAGGATAACCCGGAATTTAGTACCGGGAACGTTTCCGGGAACGTTCCCATGCTATATCAGCAAGTAAGTAAGCCCTTGCTGTTCCTAGTTTTTCCCTGCAAAAACTATCTTTCTTTCAACATGAAAGAAGTGACTTGCAGCGTCAACAAGGGGCTAAATTTGCATTACAAGCTTCATTACCTGTTACTTACTACACTATCCACATCGGGTCTGTTACTTTGAGCAACGCAGGGTATTTTCTCTATCAGGCTTACACCTATTCAGTACCTCTTTCACTCGGCCACCTGCGGTTTTTCCTTGGTTTAGTTGAATGCACAAATAGTACATATCAGGAAAGTAGTCTTACTTTACCGTCGAAATGCACTACTTCTTTGCTTTCGATATCCCCTTACTTTTATTGCATGCAGCCTATGTGGTCAGCCCGTATTGTTCGGCAGATAAGCACTATACCCCGATGGTCTTGGCAGATATTAGCCTCAGCACTGCTCTTTGGCAACGCCCCAGCAACAGCGCAAACGCCCACGGCCTTATCGAAGGTGTGGGTGCCAGACCTGGGCAATGGAACCTACAAAAACCCAGTACTCTACGCCGATTACTCCGACCCCGACGTCGTGCGAGTGGGCTCCGACTTCTACCTAACTTCGTCGAGCTTCAATGCCGTGCCGGGCTTGCAGATTCTGCATTCCAAAGACCTAGTAAACTGGACCATCATCGGCTCGGTGTTCAAGCAGCAGCCCCCGCTGGCGCGCTACCAGCAGGTGCAGCACGGCAACGGCGTGTGGGCGCCGGCCATCCGCTACCACAACAAGGAATTCTACATCTACTACCCCGACCCAGACCTGGGTATCTTCGTTACGAAGGCCAAAAATCCAGCGGGGCCGTGGTCTACGCCAGTATGCGTCAAGCAGGCGACTGGCTGGATTGACCCCTGCCCGCTGTGGGACGAAAATGGCAGAGCTTATCTGGTACACGGTTTTGCGGGCAGCCGGGCCGGCATCAAAACCATTCTGGCCGTGAGCCCCATGGCCTCCGACGGCCTGAGTTTGACCGGCGACGATGCGCTGGTGTTTGACGGGCACGCAGCGCACCCCACGCTGGAAGGCCCCAAGTTCTACAAGCGCAACGGCTACTACTACATTTTTGCGCCGGCCGGCGGCGTGCCTACGGGCTGGCAGCTGGTGCTCCGCTCGAAGAATGTGTATGGGCCTTACGAAGAGAAAATTGTGATGGACCAGGGCAAAACGCCCATCAACGGGCCGCACCAGGGCGCGTGGGTGGACACTGATACCGGCGAAGACTGGTTTCTGCACTTTCAGGATCAGGGCCCTTACGGCCGGGTAGTGCACTTGCAGCCGATGAAGTGGCAGAACGACTGGCCCGTGATTGGCGAAGACCCTGATGGCGACGGCAAAGGCCAGCCGGTGCTCACCTACCGCAAGCCCCGCGTGAAGGCCAAAGCCCAGCCCCTGGCTACGCCTCTCACCTCCGACGAGTTTTCGGGTACCGCACTGGGCCCGCAGTGGCAGTGGCATGCTAATCCGCAGGATTATTGGGCCTACCAGAACGGCCCCCAAGGCTACCTGCGCATGTACTCGGTGCTGCTGCCCGACAACTTCAAGAACTACTGGCAGGTACCCAATCTGCTGCTGCAAAAGCTGCCCGCCGACGTATTTACGGCTACCACCAAGCTCACTTTCAGCCCACGGATAGAAGGCGAAAAAGTAGGATTGATGATGATGGGCCTCGACTACGCCTACCTCTCACTCAGCAATGTAGGCGGCAAGCTGCAACTCAGCCAGACGGTTTGCCAGAATGCCGACAAGCTGGCGCCCGAAACCACCACGGCTCCGGTGGAAGTGCCGGTTGCCCAGGCCAAGCAGCCCCTTTATCTGCGCGTAGCCGTGAAGCCAGGCGCCAAATGCCAGTTCAGCTACAGCCTCGACGGACAGACCTTTCAGCCATTGGGCACCGAGTTTCAGGCGCGGGAAGGCAAGTGGATTGGTGCCAAAGTCGGTTTGTTCTGCTCACGCACCAGCAAGTTCAACGATGCCGGCAACGCCGATATTGACTGGTTCCACATCGAGTAGCTTGGGCAGACTTGCGCTTTTTTTGTACTCTTGCCGTATAGAATAGCTTTTTGCACTTCCCTACTCGCTGCTGCTTTTGCGTACTGCCGTCCTCTCCCTGCTGCTCTTTCTGGTTTCTGTTCTTGCATTCAGCCAAGCCATATACCGGCGAGTAGTAGCGCGGCGCGGCGACAATACCTACACGCTTTTGCGCCGCCATGGCTTGGCGCCGGCCACCTACCAACGGGCCTTTCTGGCGTTGAACCGGGCGACTTTGGGCAAAAACAAAACCCTGGTGGCCGGCCGCCGATATCAGTTGCCGCCACTGATGCGCCGCCCCGTGGCGGCCGTGCGCCCCATCAAGCCGCGCACCACGGGCAAGGTGGCCGCTGCCGTACCCAAGAAAGTGGTATTGCCCCTGACTAGCTTCTTCGGCAAAAACTATGGGGCCGTGCCTTCCGATGGGCTGCTGCGCGGGGCGGTGTTCTACCTGTCCTCGGGCCACGGCGGCCCCGACCCCGGCGCCATGGGCAAGTATGGCAGCCACATCTTGGCCGAGGACGAGTACGCCTACGATGTGACGCTACGGCTGGCGCGGGTGCTCTACATGCATGGGGCGCTAGTGTACCTCATCATCCGGGACCCCAACGACGGTATCCGCGACCAAGCCGTACTGCTGCCTGATTACGACGAAGTAACCTATCCCAGCCAGCCGATTCCGCGCAACCAGCTGGCCCGATTGCGGCAGCGCATCAATGCCGTGAATGCGCTGTACCCAAGACATAAAGGCGCGTATCAGCGCTTTCTGGGGCTGCACGTGGACAGCCGCAGCGAAGGCAAGAACATCGACGTGTTCTTCTACCACAACTCCAACAGCGCGGTTGGCAAACGGCTGGCCCAGAACATCCACAAGATGTTTACGGCCCGCTACAAGCGGGCCCAGCCCAACCGGCCGTACTCCGGCACGGTGTCGGTGCGCAATAGTTTGTACGTGGTGCGCAACAGCCGGGCCCCGGCCGTGTTTATGGAGCTGGGCAACATCCGTAACGCCAAAGACCAGCGCCGCTTCCTGCTACCCGACAACCGGCAAGCCATGGCCAACTGGATGTACGAGGGCATTCTGGCTGATTATCGGAGTCGGTAAGGGTAGCTGTGGCCGGCGCTTTCCCGTATTGCAGATGCTACCAGCCAACCCCATCCTATGAAGCCTCAACCCACACTGCGCAGGTCCTTGAAAGCCCACCTATTCTTCCTGCTTGCCCTGGTGCTGCTAACCGTGCCGGCCCGCCTAGCTCAGGCCGCCGACCGGGAACTGTATCAGCTCAGGATTTACCACTTGAACAACAAGCAGCAGGAAGACCGGGTAGACAACTTTTTGCGCGACACCTACCTGCCCGCCCTGCACAAGCTGGGCATTCAGAAAGTGGGGGTATTCAAGCCCATCGGCAACGATACAGCCGCCGACCGCCGCATTATGGTGCTGGTGCCTTTTAAGTCTTACGGCCAGCTTTCCACTGTAACGGACCAGTTGGAGCAAGACAAAAGCTTCGAGCGTGCCACTCAGTACTGGACGGCCGCCTACAACAACCCGCCGTATGCCCGCCTGGAAGTAGTTCAGATCCAGGCTATGGATGACAAGCTCCGGCTGCAAGAGCCGCCGCTGAAAGGCCCGCGGGCCGAGCGGGTGTACGAGTTGCGCAGCTACGAAAGCCCAACCGAAAAAATCCATCTCAACAAGGTCCAGATGTTTGTGCAAGGCAACGAAATCGGGCTCTTCAAGCGCCTGGGGTTCAACGCCGTGTTCTATGGTCGGGTGCTGGCGGGCAGCCACATGCCCAACCTGATGTACCTGACTACTTTTGAAAATCAGGCCGCCCGCGACGCTCATTGGAAGGCCTTCGGCGCAGACCCGGAGTGGAAGAAGCTGTCGGCCATGCCGGAGTATCAAAACAATGTTTCCAAAAACGAGCAGCAGTTTCTGTACCCGGCCACTTACTCTGATTATTAGCAGGTTATACTGCCGCCGGTCTAGCCTTGTGCGCATTGTGTAAGGCAGCCGGGTTTCGCCTAGTGCAGCATTTGGCGCTACCTTGCCGGCACGCAAGTAGTCGAGCATGCCGCACACCCCGGATACCCTTTCTTTCGAGCCAGAAAATGACCCGCAGCCCCAGCCTTACTTGCTGGCTGGCGCTACTATTGCGGCGCTGAGCAGTGCAGATGTTCTACAGCACAGCGCCGCGCAGTTTGTGGCCCCGACTCGGACGCTGACTGCTATCCAGCCCGACATCATTACGCTGAGCTACGGCCGGTTTACCAGCTCCATACCCGCACCGGGGGAGAGTGAGTTTCCGACGGTAATGGTGGAACAGTTGGTTCAGGGTGTACTGTTGACCTGCCCTTGTTCGGCGCTTAAAACCAGCTTGTGCGCGCATCAGACGCAGGTGTTGCTCGACATTTTAAGGCGGCCGGAACTACGCTTATTCTTCGATGCCCGGCAGCGGCGGGAGTTGCTGCAAGCCACCGCCCGCGAATATGGCTTAGAAGATGCCCCCAACCTAGATGACTATTTCGAACTGACGTATGCCCGGCCTTCGGTGCTGGTGACACCGCGGCAGGCCGGGTTGTTTGCCCTCACGGCCACCGCCAAGCAGGAGCTGGTTGGGCAGCTGGCACCACAGCGGCGCCCCGCAGCTTCGGACTCTGAAAACCAGCACATTATCGTCTTCAGCAAGCACAAGTACTACGGTCACCTCACGGTGCAACTGGCCGAAGCCACTCGCACGACCACCGGCAAACTCAAGAACCCAATAACACCGCTCAACCCGCTGGATACCATCTGGCAACTCGATGACGCGGCCGAGTTGAAGTTCTATACCGGCGTGGCCCGCTTCCAAAACAACTACGACGATACCCGCTCCGCCGCGTCGGTGGAGGCGTTGCGGGCCATCCTGCACAACCCAGCCGGCCTGCCCTACTTCGCCCACTTGCCGGCCGTGTCCGACAAGCTGACGGCGGCGTCACTCAAGCTGCTCACGGTGCGCACCGCCCCTACCGATTTGCGGCTGCAAGTGAACCTGAAGGGCGAGTTCTATGAAGTGGCCGGCCACCTGCTGCTCCACGACCAGCCCGTGGAACTGAAGACCCTGACAGTGCGCTACGAGTATTTTGTGGCGGCCAACGAGGCCCTGTATTTGATTGAGGACCTGGAAGTATGGCGGGTTATCGAGTTTTTCAAGCAGCGCAACAACACCCTGCTAATTCACCAAAGCAAGTTCGAGGAGTTCCGGCAAGATGTGCTGGCCAACCTGGAAAACCGCATCCTGGTCAGTTACTCATACGCCCGGCCAGCTACCACCCAGCAGCTTATCAGCAGCGGCTACAGCCAGCCCCCGGAGCGGCTGCTGTACCTCTCCGATGCCGGCCAGCAAGTGGAGCTGTTGCCGGTGATGCGCTACGGTCCGCAGGAAGTCTCGATTCTGAGCAGGCGGCAGCTGCTGGGCACCGACGAGCTAGGCCGCACGTTTGCGCTGGAGCGGGACGAAACGGCGGAGCTACAGTTTCTGGGGGCGTTGTTGCGCCAGCGGCCCGAGTTTCAAGAGCAGTTGCGGCAAGACTACCTGTACGTACCGAAAACGCAGTTTCTGGACGAAGAATGGTTTTTGGCGGCGTTTGAGGATTGGCAGCAGGAGCAGATTACCGTACTGGGTTTCAACCAGCTCAAGAACAACACGTTGAATTCCAACCGGGCGCGTATTTCGGTGCGCGTAACCGGCGAAACCAACTGGTTTGACACCCAACTGCGGGTGCGGTTTGGCAAGCAGCAGGCTTCGTTGTGGCAGGTGCACCAGGCCATCCGCAACAAGAGCCGGTACGTGCGCCTCGACGACGGCACGCGCGGGATTCTGCCCCAGGAATGGCTCGACAAGTTCACCCGCTACTTCGCGGCGGGCACGTTGGTTGACGACAAAATCCGCACGCCGAGCGTCAGCTTTACCACCATTCAGGAGCTCTACGACTCCGAAGCGTTGGCCGCCAGCGCCCAGGCGCGCCTGGCCGCTTACCAAGCCGCCGTAGCCGATTTCACCGGTATTGCGCCGGTAGCCCCGCCGCCTGAGTTGCGCGCTACCCTGCGCGACTACCAGCAGCAGGGCGTAAACTGGCTGAATTTCCTCGACTCGTTCAACTTCGGCGGCTGTCTGGCCGATGATATGGGCCTCGGCAAGACCGTGCAGATATTAGCGTTTCTCCTGTTGCAGCGCGCCAAAGGCTACTCCGCTGCTAATCTGGTAGTCGTCCCGACTTCGCTGGTGTTCAACTGGCAGGCCGAGGTGCAGAAATTTGCGCCCACCCTGCGCGTGCACGTGCTGCACGGCACCGCCCGCCGCCTAATTGCCCACGAGTATGACGGCTTCGACATCGTGCTGACCACTTACAGTACCATGGTTGCCGACATTCGGCATCTTAAGGAATACGCTTTCAACTACGTGATTCTGGACGAGTCGCAGGCCATTAAAAATCCGGATTCGCAGCGCTACAAGGCGGCTTGCCTGCTGCAAGCCCGCAACCGGGTGGCACTCACGGGTACGCCGGTGGAGAACAACACGTTCGATTTGTACGGGCAGCTGTCCTTTGCCTGCCCCGGCTTATTAGGTAGCCGGCAGCACTTCACCGACATCTTCGGCAGCCCCATCGACAAGTTCAAGGACGAGAAAAAGGCGCGGGCCTTGCAACGCAAAATCAGCCCGTTTGTGCTCCGCCGCACCAAAGCCCAGGTGGCCCGCGAGCTGCCCGCCAAAACCGAGATGGTGCTCTACTGCGAAATGGGCGCCGAGCAGCGCCAAGTGTACGAGGCTTGCCGCAAAGAATTCCACGATATGCTGCTGGGTTTGCGCGACGACCTGCCCGGCAAGGACAGCATGCACATCCTGCAAGGCCTCACCAAGCTGCGCCAGATCTGCAACTCCCCCGCCCTACTCCCCGATCAGGAAAGCTACGGCCAGCAATCTGCCAAGCTGGAAGCGCTGCTGGAAGAAATTCGCAGCCGGGCGCCACAGCACAAAATCTTGGTTTTCTCGCAGTTCGTGACCATGCTCGACCTAGTTCGGGAAGAGTTGCAAGCCGCCGATATCACCTTCGAGTACCTGACCGGCCAAACCAGAAACCGCGCGGCAGTTGTCAACCGGTTTCAGCAAGACGACACGGTGCGGGTGTTTCTGGTCAGCCTCAAAGCAGGCGGCACCGGCCTCAACCTCACTGAAGCCGACTACGTGTACCTCGTGGACCCGTGGTGGAACCCCGCCGTGGAAAACCAGGCCATCGACCGGAGCCACCGCATCGGCCAAACCAAAAACGTGGTAGCCGTCCGTCTCATCTGCCCCGATACTATTGAGGAGAAAATCATGAAGCTCCAAGAAGCCAAGCGCGAACTGGCGCAGGACCTCGTCAAAACCGACGCCACCCTCATCAAGTCCCTAACGCAGCAAGAGTTGCTGGCGCTGCTGAGCTAATCGGACACAATTCGTAGCGCGAAACAGATTTTCGCGCTACTCTTCTTTCTCGCCTATCGGCTCATATACTAGCACATAGGCGGGCGGCAGGTTCAGCAGTACGTGGGCCTCACTGAGCTGGCGGAAGAATCGGTTGAATAGCTTTTTGTTTTGCAGGGAATACTGAAAGAGAATCAGTTTGCCAGTGGGTTGCAGTGGGTGCTGGGTGTGCTCCAGAATCCGCCAGCCCAGCCGCCGCGGTAACGACGAGAACGGCAGCCCGCACACCACATAATCCACTCGTTCAACCTCAAATTTCCGCAAGTACTGCTCCGTTTCATCGGCGGAACCATGCACGATGTGTACGTTGGGCTGGCCAGTGTAGCGCTGCCGTAGCAACTGAGCAAATCGGCGGTTTACTTCTATCAGTACCAGCACGGTTTCTGGCCGGCGGCGCTGCATCAAAATGTCGGTGAAAACTCCCGTGCCGGGGCCGTATTCTACGATGCAGCCAGCTTCATTGAAGTCTATGGACTCCGTCACCTTGTCGGTTAGCTCGCGGGAGCTAGATATCAGGGAGCCGACCGTGGCCGGGTTACGAAAAAATTCTCCGACGAAGGACGAGAGGGGTAGCATGGGTGGTAGCGGCTAACGGAAATGCCTTGAGGCAGTCGATTCCGGCTGCTTCTACGGCTATTTTACCTCTTGGATATTGCCGAGCTACCTAGTGTATTCAGCTTCTTAGGCCTTACTAAACTGGTCTGTAATTTCTTTGCAAATCAATTCAAAACCCTTGCGTTATATCTAATAAACACTATAATATTTATAATTTAAAAACAGCACATTACGCAGTAAAGCAAGACTCTTTCCACCTAAATAAAAGGTGTATCTGACGCAACGATTCGGCGTGCTTGCCTGTCATGCCCACGTAATGTGGAACAGGTGTTCCGCCGCGCCATTTTTCTTCTACCAACCTGCTATGAAACACCTTGTCTTTCTTGGTTGCCTCGGCAGCCTATTGTTGGGGCTGGTTTCGCTCACGCAGGCCCAGACGCCCCCTTTCAGCATCACGCAGGCTACTTTTCCGGCTTACCCAAACGTGCTGGAGCGTTACCTACCCGTGCACCGCAGCCAGTTGTCTTCGTTTGCGCTGCCTCAACTAGGTGCCAATCAGCTTTGGGACTACGGCTACCTCGTAGCCGATTCGACGGTGCTGGAAAACACGTACCAGGCACCGGCCGCCACCAATCCATTCCCGACGGCCACCCGCAGCTACACAATTGCCCAGCAAACCACGCAGCAATACGCCGTGGCGGTGTACGGCCTGTGGGCCAGCTTTGCGGGGCAGCAATACGAGGCTATTACGCCCGCCGGTCTGCAACGCGTAGGCTACACTCTCCAGCCACAGCAGTGGCGCATCCGCAGCACCGATACCACCGCCAACGATGTACTGCGCCTCCCTGCCCAAACAGTAGCTTACCAGGGCAGTGCTTACCGGTTGCAGTTCCCAGTAAGCGGCATCAAAACGGCGGCGTACCGAGCCGAGGTGCATTTGCAAGCCACCGTGCGGCAACTGAACCTTAGTGCGGCACCGGTTCGGCTGGTGCGCTCTTTCACCCAGCTCGATTCGGTGGCGGGCTTTGGCACGTTGCGGCTGCCGGCGCCGGCGGGTGGGCAGGCGTCGTTTCCGGCCATTCTGGTTCGCACCATTCTGCGCGAAACCGACAGCTTATACCTGGGCCAGCAACCGGCGCCTGCTTTGCTGCTTCGCACCTTGGGCATGCAGCAGGGCCAGGGGCGCGACATTCTGCAAACCGTTTTTTACCGCGAAAACTCGTCGCAGCCCGCTTTGCAGTTCTACCACGGCAGTTCGTTCCAGACGGTGCGGACGTTTTTTGGCCTCTGGTTTTCTGCTGAGCCCAGCCTCAATTCCATTGTGGCCAGCTCCCGCGGCAGCCAGCCATTGGCAGGCTCATTGCGCGCCTACCCCAACCCGGTGGTAAGCGGCGAGTTTACGGTGGAACTGGCTGGCAGCGCACAGCCGTTGCAGCTCATCGTGCGCGACTTAGTGGGCCGACAGCTTGCCCGTGCCGCCACCTTGCCCGGCCACGCCACCACGGCCCTGCGTGGCCTGCCCGCGGGCGTTTACCTCGTAGAAGCCACCGCGCCGGACGGACAGCGTGGCACCATGCGGCTACAGGTGCAATAGCTACGCCGTAGTGCTGCTTGCAGCCTCACTCACTGTAGTTCGTACTTCCATCCGGGCTACAGTGGGTGCTTTTAGGAGCTGGCTGCCTACCTTTGCAACTGCTTATGCTCCTTTTCACTGCTTCTATTTTCAAGCTTACCCCACCCTGAGGACCGGCTCATTTGCCTATTGCCGCTGCTTCCTGCCGGAAGTGTGCGGCTTTTCTTTTGCCTTCACTCAGTGTGTTATGTTTCAAGTTCTGCCGTATCTGGCGCAGTATAAAATCAACGTTAAAAATGAAATTCTGGCCGGCCTGACTACGGCGCTGGCTTTGGTGCCAGAGGTAGTAGCCTTCGCCTTACTAGCCCACATTAGCCCGCTGGTGGGCATCGGCTCGGCCTTTATCATCTGCCTTATCACCAGCGTTTTTGGGGGAAGACCCGGCATGATTTCGGGTGCAGCCGGTTCGGTAGCGGTGGTCATTGTGAGCTTGGTGATGCAGCATGGCGTGGAATACTTGTTTGCAGCCGTGGCCCTGATGGGTATCATTCAGGTGCTGATTGGGCTGCTGCGCTTCGGCAAGTTTATCCGGCTGGTGCCGCAGCCGGTGGTGTACGGCTTTGTGAACGGACTGGCTGTCATCATTTTTATGGCCCAGCTAGAGCAGTTCAAGGTGCGCGACGCAACCGGCATGGAGCACTGGTTGACCGGCACGCCGCTGCTGCTCATGCTGGGGCTGGTGGCCCTCACGATGGCCATTGTGTATTTTCTGCCCAAGCTGACTAAGGCAGTGCCGGCTTCGCTCACAGCCATCGTGGTGGTGTCGGCGCTGGTAATTCTGGGCGGGCTCGAAACCAAATCAGTCGGCGATATTGCCTCCATTGCGGGCGGGCTGCCACAGTTTCATGTGCCGCAGGTGCCGCTGGCGTGGCACACCCTGGCCGTGGTGTTTCCCTACGCTGTTATCATGGCGCTGGTAGGCCTCACTGAAAGCCTACTGACGCTCACGGTAGTAGATGAAATGACTGATACCCGCGGGCACGGCAACCAGGACTGCGTGGCGCAGGGCTTGGCCAATATCACCTCGGGCTTGTTTGGCGGCATGGGCGGCTGCGCGATGATCGGCCAAACGATGGTCAACCTGGAATCGAGGGGACGCGGGCGGCTGTCGGGGGTGGTAGCGGCCCTGGCGCTGGCGCTGTTTGTGGTAGCCGGTTCGGGACTGATTGAGCGGCTGCCGCTGGCGGCCTTGGTGGGCGTGATGTTTATGGTGGTGATTGGCACGTTTGAGTGGGCCAGTTTGCGTATTCTGCGCCGCATGCCCTTCACCGACGTGCTGGTGATGCTGCTCGTGACGCTGGTAACGGCCGTATCGCAGAACCTGGCGCTGGCTGTGCTGCTGGGTGTGGTGGTATCGGCGCTGGCCTTTGCCTGGGAGAATGCCAAGCGTATCCGGGCCCGCAAGTACCTGGATGCCGCCGGCACCAAACACTACGAAATTTATGGGCCGCTCTTCTTCGGCTCGGTGCAGGCCTTCACCGATAAGTTCGACGTGCAAACCGACCCCACCAACGTGGTAGTGGATTTCCAGGAAAGCCGCGTGGCTGATATGTCGGGCATTGATGCGCTGCACAAACTCACCGAGCGGTACCAGCGCGTGGGCAAAACGCTGCACCTTCGCCACCTCAGCCCCGACTGCCGCCAACTTCTGCAAAACGCTGGCGCCCTCATCGAAGTCAACATCCTCGAAGACCCCGAGTACCGCGTTGCCACCGACGCAGGCTAGTTGGCTTGGAACCCAGACGGCGTAGAGACGAAGCAGTTGACTGTGCCAAATTTCAATTCACGTCTCGGCGTTGCGGACATTGTTTAACGCGTCCTGCTAGCCTTTCGCTTATTGTTTAAGCTACCGTATCAATGCGCTTTAGGCAAGTAGATACGAAACGTGGTGCCC
Source organism: Hymenobacter norwichensis DSM 15439 (assembly GCF_000420705.1). GTDB lineage: Bacteria > Bacteroidota > Bacteroidia > Cytophagales > Hymenobacteraceae > Hymenobacter > Hymenobacter norwichensis. The sequence goes on along the minus strand of NZ_ATVL01000009.1, from coordinate 150,829 downwards.
CGCCCTACTCTGCTTTCCACTTCCACCCGCCCGCCTGCCTGGTGTACCAGCCTATTGACTAAATACAGTCCCATGCCCGAGCCCGCCACGTCGGGGTGAAACCGGCGGAACAGTTGGAACAGCTCCGGCCCGTGGCGCTCTAGGTTGATGCCACGGCCGTTGTCCTCCACGCTCAATACGGGCACGTTATCTACCAGCGCCGTACTTACTTGGATATGCGCCGGCCGGCCGTGGTCAGCGTATTTGAGGGAATTGCTGAGCAGGTTGAACAGCATACTGTGCAAGCTGGGCCGGGCCATTTGCAGCGTCGGGACGGCCCCAAAATCCAGGGTGAACGTGGCCGATGCGGTACCAGGCTGGAGGCTCTGGATGATTTCCTCGGTGATTGGCTGGAGGGCTACGGCTTCATTGGGCACCTGCTCTAGTTCGCGCTGCTGCTGTACTACCGCCGTTAGCCCCCCAATAGTATCGAGAATCTGCTGCAAAGCCTCCTCGAACATCACGACCATACGGCCGGCGGCCGGGTCGTGGAAGGTGGCACTGCGCTTAAGTTCGGTGAACAGCCCCGCCATGTTGTCGATGGGCTGGCGCAGGTCGTGGGAGGCGGTGTACACGAAGCTGTCTAGGTCGGCATTGATGCGGGTAAGCTGCTCGTTTTTGCGTTGCAGTTGCTTGTTGGCAAGGGCCAGCTGTTCGCGCTGCTCTTCGGCCTTCAGTTTGGCACGCAGCAGTTCGGCCTCGTACTTGTGGCGCTCGGTGATGTCGAACAAGGTGGCCCGCACGACTAGCGGTTGGTTGTCTGCGTCGCGTAGCAGAGTGCAGCTCATCAGCACGGGCAGCGTAGTTTTGTCTTTACGCCGCAGCAGGTAGCTGATTTCACGCACCTGGCCTTGCAGCAGCAGTAAAGGCACACAGTGGGTTTCGTAGTGCAGCCGCCCGCCGATGGTGAACAGGTCTTGCAGCGCCATGTGTGCCACTAGTTCCGGGCGCGAGTACCCCAGCCAGCCGAGTAAAGTTTGGTTGACTTTGATAAGCGTGCCATCAGGCAGACAGGAGCAGTAGCCGCAGGGAGCGTGCTCGTAGAATTCATCGAGGTTTTCCGCTGTTAGGCGTAGGTCCAGCTCAGGTAGTTGCTCATCGTCGGCGGCATCACTCATGGCTGTTCAGGGCTGTAGTGTGGGCGTGGAACGAAGAAAATTCTGGATGGCGGCCCGCGTAGCTTGCGGCATGCTCAAGTGCGGGCAATGGCCTGAGGTATCCAGCACAACGAGCGTGCTATCCGGCAGGTGCCGGTGCATGTAGGTACCCACGGCCGCTGGCGCAATTACATCGTGGGCACACTGTATAATCAGGCTGGGAGTGTGAACCAACGGCAAATCAGCCCGGTTATCACCCAGAAACGTAACGCGGGCAAAGTGCTGAGCAATAGCCGGGTCGGTGCTGCAAAAGCTGCTGTTGAGCTCGGCAGCCAGCTCGGGCCGGTCGGAGTGGCTCATGACAATGGGAGCAAAAGCGCCCGACCACCCGAGGTAGTTGTTACCCATGTCTTCGAGCAACTCGTTGATGTCGGCGGGCTCGAAGCCTCCGGTATAGTTCACGTCGTTGAGGTAGCGTGGCGAGGGCGACACCAATACCAACTGGGCCACCCGGTCGGGCTCTTCAATGGCGGCCAGCATGGCAATAACGGCCCCTACCGAATGCCCTACCAACACCACATCGTGCAGGTGTAGGGCGCGCAGCACGGCCAGTACGTCCTCAGCGTGGGCATCCAGCGAGCTGTAGTGAGTTGGGTCGTAAGCGGCCAAGTCGGAGCGGCCGGCACCCACCAAATCGAGCAGCACCACGCGGTAGTCGGCAGCGAAGTCGGGTGCTATCAGTTGCCACATCTGCTGATTGCACCCGAAGCCATGAACGAACACCATGGCCTGGCTTCCAGCTCCCGAGACGGTGACGTTGTTACGCTTCAAAACATCCATAGCACCTTAACCAGCAACGACTACCAGCAACAACCAGCAGAACAAGCTCTACATTACCGAAATGCTAAGGTAGCGCTTACCACGTACTACGCGCCGTTGTGCCGACTAATCTTTGGCTACACACCCACGTTTTTAGTTCGTTTCGCCTAGCTCTACACTGGCACGTCGCCTTGCTACCGGCTCGCTCGCGCCACCCGGCATGATTACTACTATCCTCCTACTACTTGCCCTTTAGAAACCGCCGCAAATGCGGAGCGGTACGGCTGCCTTTTACGTGGGCTACCTCGTCGGGCGTACCGGCCACTACCACCTGGCCGCCTTCGTCGCCGGCGCCGGGGCCCATGTCCAGCACGTAGTCGGAGTGCGCAACTACACGCATGTCGTGCTCCACTACGATGACAGTGTTGCCAGCTTCTACGAGGCCATTTAGTTGGGTCAGGAGCTTTTCCACGTCGGAGGGGTGCAGGCCGGTGGTGGGTTCATCGAGGACGTAGAGCGAGTTGCCGCGCTGAGCCCGTTGCAGCTCGGTGGCCAGCTTAATGCGCTGGGCCTCCCCACCCGACAGCTCGGTGGCAGGCTGCCCGAGACGCAGATAGCCGAGCCCTACTTCGCGCAGCACCGTGAGGGCACGGTGCACCAGCGGCTCGTCACTAAAGAACTCCCAGGCAGCATCCACGGTCAGGCCGAGCACCTCGGCAATGTTCTTGTCGCGGTACGTGACTTCCAGGGTTTTGGCGTTGTAGCGGGCACCGTGGCAGACCGGACAGGGCGCGTACACACTAGGCAGAAACAGCAGCTCCACCATCACGAAACCTTCCCCCTGGCAGTTTTCGCAGCGGCCTTTGGCAACGTTGAACGAGAACCGGCCGGCGTCGTAGCGGTGCTTTTTAGCCTCGGGCGTAGCCGCGAACAGCTTACGTACGTGGTCGAAGAGGCCGGTATAGGTGGCCATATTGGAACGCGGTGTGCGGCCAATTGGCTTTTGATCGACGCGCACCAGCCGCTTGATGTGCTCCATGCCCGCCACAATGTGGCCACCGGTTTCGGGGGCGGCGGCTTGTTCTAGCGGGTCGGCGCCTTCTTCCTCTTCGGCAGCTACTTCCAGGCCCAATTGCTCAGCTACCAGCTCTACCAGCACTTGGCTCACGAGGCTAGACTTGCCCGACCCCGAAACGCCCGTAACAGTGGTGAATACGCCCAGTGGGAACTGCACATCCAGGTTTTGCAGGTTGTTGCGCGTGACGCCGGCCAGTTGCAGCCAGCCGCTCGGCGTGCGGGGTTCCCGCGCTTCCTCGGCAGTTGTGGCAAACAGGTAGCGGCGTGTTTGGGACGCGGCCACGTCGGTGAGGCCGGCGGGCGGGCCGCTGTATAGGATTTCGCCACCCTGCTCCCCAGCGGCGGGTCCTACGTCCACCAGCCAATCGGCCTGGCGCACTACATCCAGGTTGTGCTCCACCACGAACAGCGAGTTGCCGGCCTGTTTCAGCGCGGCCAGCGCCGACAGCAACGCTTCAGTATCGGAAGGGTGCAGGCCGGCAGAAGGCTCATCCAACACGTACACCACCCCAAACAGATTGGAATACAACTGAGTAGCCAGCCGAAGCCGTTGCAGCTCCCCCGGCGACAACGTGGGCGTGCTGCGCTCCAACGATAAGTAACCCAGCCCCAAATCCAGTAAAACTTCCAGCCGGGCGCACAAATCGGTGGCAATGCGCTGGGCGACGATGGCCTGCTCGGGGTGGTCGGCGTCGTGTTGCTGGCGGCCGGTAGTGGCAGTATCGGCGTAGGGTTTCAGCAGAGCGGCCACCCGTTTCAGGGGCTGCTGCGAGAAGTCGGCAATGTCGAGGCCGGCAAACTTCACCGACAACGACTCGGGCCGCAAGCGCTTACCGTGGCACAGCGGGCACTCAGTGCTGAGCATGTATTGCAAGGCCCGCTTCTTCATCAGCGGGCTTTGGGTGGTAGCGAAGGTGTGCAGCACGTGCCGCTTCACGCCCGTGAAGGTGCCCATGTAATTGGGCGGCTCCTTGCGCTTGAGGGCCCGCTTGGTTTCCTCGGGCGAGTAGCCGGGGTACACAGGCACCACCGGCTGCTCGTCGGTGAACAGAATCCAGTTGCGGTCCTGCTGGGGTAAGTCGCGCCAGGGCGTGTCTACGTCGTAGCCCAGGGTCACGAGGATGTCGCGCTGATTTTGGCCGCCCCAAGCTTGCGGCCAGGCGGCAATGGCCCGCTCCCGGATGGTGAGCGAGGGGTCGGGCACCATGGTTTGCTCGGTTACTTCGTAGGTGCGGCCCAGGCCGTGGCAGTTCGGGCAGGCACCCTCGGGCGTGTTCGGCGAAAAGGCTTCGGCGTAGATGATGCCCTGCCCCGCCGGGTACTCCCCGGCCCGCGAGTACAGCATGCGCACTAGGTTGGAGAGCGTGGTGACCGAACCCACCGACGAGCGGGTGGTAGGCGTGCCGCGCTGCTGCTGCAAGGCCACGGCCGGTGGCAAGCCCTCAATGGCGTCCACCTCGGGCACCGACATCTGGTGAAACAGCCGCCGCGCGTACGGCGACACCGATTCTAGGTAGCGCCGCTGGGCCTCGGCGTACAGCGTGCCAAACGCCAGGCTGGACTTGCCGGAACCCGATACGCCGGTAAATACCACCAGCGCATCACGCGGAATTTCAACGTCAATATTCTTCAGGTTATGCTCCCGCGCCCCACGGACGCGCACAAAACCAGTGAAATTTTCTTGGGGAGCGGGGTGCGAATTTTTCGCCATTGGGAAAGCAGATCGGGTAAGTAGCTGCCGTGCTATACGCAAGCAGGCGCAATGTTGCCAAGTACCTTTTCAAGGCGGAATGAAACCTCAACAGCTAGTTATGGTATTCTGTACTTACATTTTTTCGGTGCTGGGTAAGGGCACTACGTCCACGATGCAGCTGCCGGCGGTGGTGTAGCGCCTGGCCCTACGGCCGAGCTTTCATGTCTTTTAACGTAGCGTTCAGACGGTTTTAATGTTGAGGGCGGTCCTTTGCACCGTATTCAACACCAACCGCATGCCCACGCCTTCCCGCTTTTCCCTTCTTAACTGGCTGCTGGCGGGCATCATGGGCTTGTCGTTGGCGCTCAATGCCTACCTGCTCATGCCCCACTACTCCACCCCCGGTAGCCGGTGGCTGGTAGGCATTGCCGACGATATGTGGGATGATGACGACGAGGACGAGGATGAGGACACCGACAACGCCCGAGAGTCGTGGGTGGCGCTGGCCGACGAGCTGCAACGAACCCGCACGCAGCTCGCCCACTACCGCGACAGTTGCCAGACGCAGGGCAGCCCAACTGCGCCTGCCACGGCGGCCCCCTTCACCACCGACCCCTCCGCCCCCTAAACCTGCTTTTCCTGCCTGTAGAGCCTGTTTCACTGGCTTACTGGCTTGTCGTTCCGTGGCCTCACCTGCCGCTATACCCCCCGAAAACAAACTTTTTCACTTATTACCCAACACCCGTATGAAACTCTCAAGACACCTGCTGCTGCTGCCCGGTTTGTTGCTACTCGCCTGTAACAAAGACGATTCCGATGACGTGAAGCCCAACGATGTGCCGGAAGTGGTGAAGACCAGCTTCGCTACCCGTTTCACTACGGTTACCAACCTGGAATGGGAGAAAAAAGGCGACGACTACGAGGCGGATTTCGACGTGAATACCGTGGATTACAAAGCGCTGCTGAATCCAAGCGGCACGGTTCTGAAGTACAAGTACGACATCCTGGCCACTGAGCTACCCGCCGCCGTGCAAGCCACCATCAACCAGAAGTACGCCGGCATGCGCATCGACGAAGCCGAGAAACTGTTCCAAGGCACCGAAACGAATCCGCTTTATCAAGTGGACCTCGACAGCAACGGCCAAGACAAGGACGTGGTATTCTCGGCCGATGGCCAGGAAGTAACCACGCCTGCTTACTGGGACTAATGTTTAGTCGCTCTGCTTACAACCAAATGCCTGGAAATCAACTTCCAGGCATTTGTTGTACCCGGCAGTGTGGCTCACGCGCATAGCCTTTTTTACAGTCTGAATTGCGGCGCGGAAGCCACCTGAAATCCATGTTGTGTTACAACAGCCAACGCCACCAAATAAACAACTTATATCCAACTTCCTTACTCGAGCATGAGCCCTCACGAAGGACCGGCAATAAATAGCAGAGCAAAGCAGCCGCTGAGCGGAGTGCGACGATGGTCCCGCCGAGTGCTTGCAGCCACCAGTTGGGTGGCCCTACTGCTTGGCGGCCCGGCCAGTATTGCCCAGCAGGCACCACCGGCCGCTCCCACGCGCCTCGACTCGTTGCTGGCCCGCGGGCGGGTGGTGTACGGCACGGCCAGGGGGCAGGTGGAGCGGTTCCGGCGGCTACCCACGGTGCAGCGGCTGGCCCTACCGGCCCTGCTGATTGGCTCCGGGGCGCTGCTGCGGCACGAAGTGGAGGTATTCGACCTGGAAATAGAAGCCGATGAATCGGTGCGGGCCGGTGCGCGGGAGCACCTGTCGTGGGTGCGCACCCACGTAGACGACCAGCTACGGCACGTGCCGGCCTATGCCACGCTGGGGCTGAGTTTGGCGGGCGTGAAGGGGCAGCACGGCACCGTGGAGCAAGCAGTACTGTTCGGGCTGATTTACCACCTCAACAACGGCCTGACCAGCAACCTGAAGCGGCTCACCAGGGTGGAGCGCCCCTACGGCAACGATTTTTCCTCGTTTCCGAGCAGCCACACCAGCGCGGCCTTTGCCGCCGCCCGCTTCATGCACAAAGAGTACGGCAGCCAGAGCGTTTGGTACAGCGTGGGCGCGTATTCGGTGGCCACGGCCACCGGGGCGCTGCGCATCGCCAAAGACAACCACTGGTTGTCGGATGTGCTGGCTGGGGCGGGCGTGGGGGTGCTATCTACGGAGCTGGTGTACTGGGCCTACCCGAACCTGCGCCGCACGGCTACCTCGCTGTGGCACCGCTCCGGCAACCACCCCGATGCCCGCACGGCCACGCTGCTGATGCCGTTCTACAACCAGGGTGCATTGGGCGCAACCGTTGTCCTGAGCTTCCGCTGATTCGCTTTTTCTCGCCGTTTTTCCGCTTCCTTCTTATGCGTTCTTATTTGCTTCAACGGGTTGTTACGCTGCTGTTGTTTACCGGATCTTTCGGGCCAGTCTACGCTCAGGTGCCCACCAACCCCACCCCGCCACCCGTCGATACGGATACGTTACGCAAGTTTGAAAACCCCGACGGCGTACCCATCAGGGCGCCGCAGCCGTGGTACAAGGGCAAGCTGGTGAAGGCCACCATCATCCCGGCCATCATGATTGGCTACGGCATCAGTACCATCAACAACAACGGCTTCTACAGCAGCTACGACGCCCGCCGCGACATCCGCAAGGAGTTTCCCAACTTCCGCACCCGCGTAGACGACATCCTGATTTTCGCACCCTACATGGAGCTAGGAGCCGTGGCGTTGGCCGGCGTGGAGTCGCGCAACGACCGGCTGAACACGCTGCTTCTCATCGGCAAGGCCGAGGGCATCATGCTGGCCAGCGTGTTCCTGACCAAGCGCCTCACCAGCGTAGCCCGCCCCGACGGCTCCGATGAGTTGTCGTTTCCGTCGGGCCACACGGCGCAGGCGTTTCTGGCGGCCAGCATTGTGCACGCCGAGCTGCGCGACAAAAGCCAGTGGTATGGGGTGGGCGCCTACGGCATTGCGACCAGCGTAGCGGCCCTGCGCATGCTCAACAACAAGCACTGGCAAAGCGACGTGGTAGCCGGGGCGGGCTTCGGTATTTTGTCGGCGCACCTGGCCTACCTCTCCCACCGCAACCGTTGGGGCCATAAGCCTCGCCTGCTGGAAGGCACCAGCTTCTCGCCAATGTATTACCAAGGCGCCGCCGGCCTCACCTTCACCTGGCGGCCTACGAAGTAGCGCACCGCTGCCACCTCGCAAAGCCCCGTATTCCCAAGTTTGGCTAGAAAATACGGGGCTGGATTACGTTTCAGACACTCTGCTCATCGGCATACAGCGTGCTGGAGCCCAATGGGCCGGTGAAACGCCCAGCGAGGTAATTATTCTTCTCCTTCGGTACTTTTCTCCGTCCGTTGCGGGCCTCCCCCAAACATAATAGCAAGCGTTTTGGCCCCTATCAGGTTGAGGTCTTTGGCATAGTCCAGAACCTGGCCGGTGGTTTTAATTTGCAGGTTTTGGGTGGTAACGGGCTTGACCTGCACGCTCACAAACTCATAGAGCAGCTTGTGCTTACGCTCCTTGTCGAAATACACGACCAGTTTGGTGATGCCTTGCTTTTCCTTGACGTAGACGGGATGAGCAAAATTCAACATCTGGGGTATCTGGGCGGAAGTCCACACATCGAGAGCCACTGGTTTTTCCGACATCCCACCGGGTCCCGGAGCAGAGTCATTCGCTACGCCAGGCTTGAGCGTATAAGTCGTTTTCGTGCTTGGATACCCTGCCACCGATGCCGTTTCGGTGGTCGGTTTCATGGTGTAGTCCACGTCGGTGACGGATATCGTTTGCCACGTGTTTTTAACGGTAGCGGCATCGTACGTGTAGGCAACGTTATCAGCTCGGCCCTGCGCCGCCAGCAGCAGCAAGCCGCTGTTTTTAGTTGCGTTGAAATAGTTTTCGAGGTGGTATGTCAGGGCATCGGTGCTGGCACGGGCTTCCTGGTTGCGGTAGTAGATGGTGCCTTTGCGCGGAAGCATCATGGCGCCCATGGTCATGGCGGGCGGACTCTTCTCGGCCGCGGCCTGCATCTGCTGCTGCTCGGCCGGCGACATAGCCCCGATAATGCGTTGCATCTGTTGCTGCACGTCGCCTTTCGCTGGGTCCAGTTGGCTCAGGACTTTATCGAAGGGGTTGCCGGGCAATGAAACCCGAGTGGTAATGACGCCTTCCGTAAATGCTGCCAGCGCGGGAGTTGCCACTGGCGAACCAGGCGGGTAATTGGCCGCAGCCATCAAAGCAGTGAGCGGCAACAATAACCAAGCAAAACGTCGGCGACTGGCGTGCATAAGCGGCAGAAAAGAAAGTGGGTGGAAAATCAGCTTCTACACCGCAGCCTAACTATACACTGAGGTAGAACCGGTGTAAAGCTAGGACAATATCAATCACCCTATGTGCATGGCTCAGCACTACTAAGCGCAGGACTCTATTTGCTTCTGCTGCCGCTTATCTGCCGCCATGCACCCGGTACGAAGCAGGAAGGAACCCAATCAACCAAGCCGCGCCATGCGTCAGCTACTATAGGCTATGGCACTTATTATTTGTTTCTCAGCCCCTACGCTTGGTATTCCACCCGGCTCAAGCTCTCGGAATTGATGCAGTAGCGCAAGCCGCTAGGTGCCGGGCCGTCGGGGAAAACGTGGCCCAGGTGACCGGCGCACACGTTGCACCGCACTTCCATGCGCTGCATGTGGTGGCTGTCGTCGAAGAGGTAACGGATGGCATTGCGAGCCAAGGGTTGCGTGAAGCTAGGCCAGCCCGATATTGCGTGGTACTTGGTGCCGGAATCGAAAAGCGCATTGCCGCAACCGGCGCAGACGTACAGGCCCGGCTCGTAGGAGCGGCAGTAGGCGTTGCGGTACGGCGGCTCGGTGTGCTGCTGGCGCAACACCCGAAACTGCGCTGGCGTAAGTTGGGCGGCCCATTCCTCCTCTGTCAGGTTCACGCGCCGCACTGGCTCGGGGTTGCCGTACTTGGCGTACGTAAGCACATCAATCCAGCGGAGCATACCTTACGGGTTCATGAGCAGATAAAGCAGGTTGTGGTACACAATGCCTTGCTCACCGTCGTGAATACCGTCGAGGCCGGCGTCTTCCATCAGGTCTTCTACTTCGGTATAGTCATCGAGAAACTCTTGCTCGACTTCGTCGGGCTGGCCGTCTTCGACCAGTGTGTGCGTGAGGTAGCGGCGGCGCGTTTCCAGCGTGATAAACAGCTTGCGGCGGCGCGTTTGGGCCACCAGCAGCGCGGGGTGTTCCTCAATGTCGCCGTCGGGCGTGTGAATGTAGACAACGGTTTTTTCCGCGTCGGGGGTGTGCAGCAGAAACGTGGCGGGGTCTATCATGGTGCAGTATACGGCAGCGGCGGCAACTAACAACAACTTTCCGGCCTTCTCTGACTTTGTGCCTGGTTTTGCGTATCCAAGCAGGAAACTACTCCTTTTCACTACCACCAAGCTATGAATACCGAACAAAACGAACCACGCCCAACCAATAGCGAAATCAACCCCAAACCAACTTCTTACCCTACCAGCGAGGAAAGCATGGACAAGCAGCCCGACTGGGATATGTCGAGCTATCAGGCGGCCAACAAGCTGAAAGGCAAAGTGGCCCTGATTACCGGCGGCGACTCTGGCATTGGGCGGGCCGTAGCGCTGGCTTTTGCCATGGAAGGTGCCGATGTAGCCATTATCTATCAAACCAACGCCGAAGACGCCGCCGTAGTGGGCCGTGCCGTAGAGGCCCAGGGCCGCAAGTTCCTAGCCATTCAGTGCGACGTCCGCTCGTCGGATGCTTGCCGCGCCGCCGTGGTGCGCACCAACGAAGAGTTGGGCGGCTTGAACGTGCTGGTTAACAATGCTGCCTATCAAATGGGCTATGAGCACTTCGAGAGCATTCCCGAAGAAAACATTCACCGCACCTTCGATACCAACATCAAAGGCTACCTGTTCATGGCCCAAGCAGCCATTCCGTTTTTGAAAGAAGGTGACGCCATCATCAACACGGGCAGCATTGTAGGCCTCGTTGGCAATGCCCACCAGATTGACTACGCCTGCACCAAGGGCGCCATTCACACCTTCACCAAAAGCTTGGCTGCCTACCTGGGCGAAAAGAAAATCCGGGTGAATGCTGTGCTACCCGGCCCCATCTGGACGCCACTTATTCCGGGAACCATGCTTAAAGAAGACCTCAAGAAGTTCGGCGACGCCACCATGCTGGGCCGCCCCGGCCAGCCGGAGGAGTTGGCTCCTGCTTATGTGTACTTCGCCTCTCAAGATGGCAGCTATTCTACGGGTAGCCTGTTGGAAGTAACTGGTGGTATGCCCAAAGGCAGCTAAACCGCTTTAGCCCTCACCAGGGAAACGCCCTTCTTGCCATTTGGCAGGAAGGGCGTTTTGCGTCAGGCTCAGCCGGCTAGCTCTACAACACCAGCATTTCATACCCACCAGCAGAAATCATGTATCTGACTATCAATTATATATAATTTATTAAATTTAAACTAACGTATTTTATTTTGCTCTTTATTAATAATTATTTATATTTATTATATAAATCATTCTATGCTTTTACAAGCATAACCGTTCTCTTTTTTCCAAAAAACCCACAAAAATTTCACCTATGGCTGCGCACTGGTTACCCAACAAATTCAAAACATTGCTCTCTGCTTTGTGCATCTCCTTGGCATTCCAAAGCTGTAACAAAGAGGCTGAGTCAGTACTACCAAGCCAAGCTAACTCAGCCGAGGCCATGGTAGCTCCGGCTAGCTGCACGTCGGTTTGCCTAGTAGCTGGGCGCACTATGTACACTGGTACCGTGGACGTGGCATTAGATGCCAACTTCCTGTACGTGACGTATAATATCACGGCCCCGAACGTTTATCTGCTGGAAACCCACCTGGATATTTTCGATAACATTGATGCCTTCCGAAACGCCAAGAAGATAAGCGGCGGCGGAGCCATTCCTGGCAAGTTTGCCTACAAAGCCTCGTTCACCGCAGGTGCCCGCAAAACCTCTTACACAGCTACCATTCCGCGTTCAGTGGTTGATGCTACTGGCACGGATGACTGTTTTTACATTGCTTCGCATGCGGCCCTTTCCAACGGCGAAACTGCCTGGGGCGGCCTTTGTAATGAGTCTGGCAATGGTGTGACACTGAACAGCGCCAACCAGTTTCCGGGAGCCAACTGGGGCACTTATTTCGAGTTCTGCAAGAGCCGTTGCAACGGCCCTGTTGACTTCACCTATGCTTGGGAAGATTTGCGTAATACAGGCAACGACGCTGATTACAACGACTTAGTTATCAAGTCGGGCATCATTAAAACCAGCAACATGATGCAGATCGAGTTTACGGCTGCAGCTCGCGGTGCTGGCTATGATCACGCCTTTAAATTCAACATTGCCAAAACAGGTATTCCGCTAGGAGCAGCAGGCATCTTTGGGGCCGCTAACGTGCAGGATATGGGAACTTACTTTACAGTGACCGTATTCCCGAGCACGAAAATGGCTCTACCTAGCGCAGGGGCATCAGGCTTTGCCAATACGGTATCTTCGGAACCTTGCGTTGCGCCTACTACCCGTCAGGTAACCATTGCCATCGACGGCTCCTTCCCATACATTGCCGCCCGTCCTTACGAGCCCTTCATTTCGGTGTACACCTCCGGTACCGCCAATGGCGCCTCTAGCTACGACTTGAACGTGTACGGCGTAGCAACGTCTCCCGACACTTGGACCGACACCGATAACAAAATATATCCGAACGGCATCCTAATTCCGGCCGACTGGAAATGGCCACTGGAAAACGTGCGCATCACAACCGCCTACCCCAACTTCAGAAGCATTTCGGATGGGTTCAACCCAAGCTGGGCTAATACGCCCCCCGTTATGGGCACGTTTAGTTCCTGCAACTAGAGTATTCCCAACCCGCCACTGAGCTGTCTAGCAGCCAAGAGCATAAAAAAAGCCTCCCGAAACGATGTTTCGGGAGGCTTTTTTTATGCTCTTGGCTGCTCTCTGTGACGCTCTACTTAACTCATAAGTTGTTGCCAAGGTGGAATATGTGTGCGCTACAAGTTGCGGTCGGTTACCGTCTGCCACAGACGGTTAAAACAAGGGCAGGTTAACCGATCAGCATGCCATCTATCGTATGGCTGTCCTAATGACAATTCAACCTATCTAAGCATTGCAAAAGAGTACTTCTAATTGCACTATTCAATGTATAAGCTCGTCTTTAATTTAATTGTAATTTATTGATATTCAATCACATAATTTATAATAGTCTAATGAAAAACGTGTTTTCGATGCAAGTGAACTTCAATTAGAATATGTCAATAAAAGGAAAAATTTTAATCTTATTACAATAATTATAAATTATATTATAAAATATCTTAATCATATAGTTATCAAGTTATTATAGATTTTTATTTAAAATAATTTCAATTTATTTTTTTAATATATAAACATCAAATTACATTTGCTCTACAAATCGTTCTATAAAAGACAGGCTTTAGTCAAAGCTTATGTCTTTCATTAACACACCTAACCCAACAAAACCCAAAATCATCATGAAGAACTGGTTACTCCGTTCGGTGAAAGCTGTTGTTACAGCTTCGCTTCTCTCACTCACTTTTCAAAGTTGCACAAAAGAAGTAGACGACGTAAATCCTAAGCTGAGCGCTAGCACGTCTTCTACCGATTCTTACGCTACGCTACCAGCAACTTGCAAATCAGTTTGCTTGGTGAATAGTCAGCGCCAGTACATTGGTACGGTAGATGCCGCCCTCGACAACAACTACCTCTACGTTACCTACAAAATCACCAAGCCCAACGTTTATCTGCTTGAAACCAACCTGGACGTGTTCCGGGATTGTGCTCAGCTCGTTAGAAGCTGGAAAATTGGTCTTTTTGGCATTATGCCCGACCGTTTTGCCTACCAGGCTTGCTTCCGTGCCACTGACCGCCGCACCACCTTCACCGCCCGGATTCCCCGCTCAGCCGTGGATTGCCTGAACATCGACTTGGTTTCCATTGCAGCCAATGCTGAACTCACCAACTGCGGTGTAGCCTGGGGCACTGAGTGCGACGGCACCAGCAACTGTGTGTCCATCAATAGCGCTACCCGTTTCCCTGGCCTGAACGGCGGCAGCTTCTTCCAACTCAACAAAACCGAGTGCTCGGCTCCTATCGACTTCACGTACGCTTGGGAAGATTTGCGTAACGCTGGTAATGACGCCGACTACAATGATTTAGTTATCAAGTCGAACGTAACCAAGCGCGCTGCTACTATGGACATCACCTTTACAGCTTCGGCTCGCGGTGCTGGCTACGACCATGCTTTCAAATTCAACCTGCCTAAAACCGGCGTAACCAGCATTACCGGTGCAGCCGACGTACAGGACAACGGTACTTTCTACACGGTAACGGTATTCCCGAGCACTAAGACTGCCCTACCGACCAGTGGTACTTCCGGTTTTGCTAATACTGTAGCTTCAGAGTTGTGCGTGACGCCAGCTACCCGCACTGTTACGGTCAACATCAACAGCACCTTCCGCTATAATGCGGCCCGTCCGTATGAGCCCTTCATTTCGGTGTACATCTCCGGTACTGCTAGCGGCACCCCTACTTACGACTTAGGCATTTATGACTTGGCCGCCAACACCGGTGACACTTGGACCGATACCGATGGCAAAGTATATCCGAACGGCATCTTGATTCCGGCCGATTGGAAGTGGCCCCTGGAAAACGTGCGTATCTCTACTGTTTACCCCACTTTCACCAGCCTGCCAAACTTCACGCCTACCTGGGCCAACACAGCACCTGCCGCTGGCTCGTTCAGCACCTGCGACTAACTTAGCCTTCGGGTAGCCACGGCATACCCCCGATTACTACTTGCAGCCCTTCGAAACGATGTTTCGGAGGGCTATTTTTTTGATGCTAATCGTTCCTATCTGTTATCTGTATGATGCTGTTAGTCTGCACGGCTGAGCAGGTTGATATGAGCCAAGTGGTGGCGGCCGTGCCAACTGTATTGCACCAGCGCTTGGTCGAGGGTGTAATCCTGCTGGTAGAGCGGGTGATGGAATGTGCGCTGCCACTTCTCGTCGGTTAGATGCCAGAGCAACGTCACCCAGCGCGTGTGCAACGCCTCCAGCAGTGCCAACGACACCGTAACGGGCGTGGCAGCCACATCGGGTAATTCCACCCAGGCATTCATATCGAAGGGCCGGATGGTGGGGTGGTCTTCGGTGAGAGCTAAGCGGTAGCGCAGATAGAAGTTTAAGTGCACATCGGCTACGTGGTGCAGCACCTGGCGGCCGGTCCAGCCGCCGGGGCGGTAGGTATTTTCCAGTCGTACTCCGCCGGCCTGGCGGGCAGCAGCCGTGAGCTGGGCGGGTAGTGCCGCCAGTTGCTCGATGTACACGACCCGCTCAGCGGGAGTAAGCGGCTTGTCTGGCAGTGTGGGCCGCCCGATGGGGTATTGCAAGTCGAGGTCAGGCAGATTGTTTTTCATGGCCGCAAACTATGAAAACGGCTGGAGTAGCAACGCCAGAACCCAGCGTTGAAACCCACAAAACTCTTTAGCCCAACCTGCTGATCAGTCCCGAACTATATATAGCAATGAAACCTATATATTCCAGCCATCTAATCTTTCTCTATCCTAACTTCCCGCTGCTTATCGTGAAAAAGTCACTCTTGCTTCTAACGCTGCTAATAGTCTTGGTCCTTCCTACTATCCATGCCCAGCACCAGCCCGTTACCACCGTTCCGCAGCTCACCGATTCCATTCAGCGCATCATGGCCAAGGAGCACATGCCGGGCGTATTGCTCACACTGGTAGCGCACGATTCGGTGCTGTTTGAGGGCGGGCTGGGGCTGGCCGATGTAGAGAACAAGCAGCCCGTAACGGCGCACACGCTGTTTCGGGTGGGCTCGGTTACCAAGATGTTTGTGGCCGTGGGCCTGCTGCAACTGGTGGAGCAGGGCAAGCTGCACCTCAACGACGAAGTACACAAGCTGGCTCCGGAAATCACCATCGATAACCCCTGGGAGGCCACCAACCCCGTGCGCGTGGTGCACCTATTAGAGCACACCGCCGGCTTCGACGACATGCACCTTAACCACGTGTACAACACCACCGCCACCGACCCGCGCGGCGCGGCGGTCGTGCAGGTATTTCGCCGGGAGCTACGCTGCCGCTGGCGGCCGGGGGAACGGATGTCGTACTCTAACCCTGGCTATCTGCTGGCCGGCTACCTGCTGGAAAAGCTGAGCAGCCAACCATACGAGCAGTACTTGGCGCAACACCTGTTGCGCCCCTTAGGCATGCCCGACGCCACCGCCGACCTACGCCCCGCTACCAACCCCAAGCTAGCCCGCGGTTACGCCTACGACAATGGCCGCTACCGCCGCCTCACGCTGTTACCCATCTACGCCGGCCCGGCCGGCTCGATGAGTGCCTCGGCCGCCGACCTTACCCGCTGGGTGCAATTCTTCCTCCATGATTTCCGAACGCCCGATGGCACCCAGTTGCTTCAACCCGCCTCCCTGCGCGAAATGGAAACGGCCCACAGTCCCCTTGAAGCGCGGGCTGGTCTGCTTTCCGGCTACGGTCTTGCCAACCAAGTGATGAACTGGAAAGGCAAAGCCTCGTTTCGGGGGCACGGGGGCGGTATTGATGGATTCCGGTCCACGGTGGCGTACAACCGGGAGTTGGGCGTGGGCTACGCGCTGTCCAACAACGGCGACCAAGGCACCAGCAGCATCGACAAGGTGGTGCGGGAGTTTCTGCTGCGCCAAGCGCCTACCCCCACTCCGGCCCCGGTTGTGGCGCTGGATGCAGCGGCCGTAGCTCCTTACCTCGGCCACTACGAAGACGCTGCGCCGCGCAACCAGCTTTTCGGCCTTAGCGACTACCTGCTCGGCGACCAGCACCTCACTCAACACGGGCAGTTTCTGCTGTTGCAGCCGCTCGTTGGCAAGCCCGATACGCTACTCCCCACCGGTCCGCTTACGTTCCGGCACCCCGCCCAGCGGCAAGCTACCATCGTCCTCACCCACGACCAGGACAACCGCCGCGCCCTTATCACTGCCGGCGGCTACTCGCTGGAAGCCAGCAATACGTGGTGGTGGCTGCGGCCCGCTATATTCGGCCTTAGTCTACTATTGATTGTTACGGCCAGCGTAGCCGGGCTGATCTGGCTGATTTTTGCGCTTCGCCGCCAAACGCCCCGCGCCCAGGTGCTGCCCCGGTTGCTGCCGCTGCTGGCTACCGCTGTTTTGGTGGTTACTGTGGTGGCTTTCGTTGGGCTGGCTGACCAGGTCTGGGACAGTGGCCACTTCAACTTCAAAACAGTGCTTCTCGGGGTCGGACCGGCACTTTTTGGCTTGCTTATCCTGGCTGGGCTGGTACTCACGGTGCGGCACTTCCGCGGGTTTCGGAGCCGCGTGGTGGCGTGGTACCTGCTGCTTACCTATGGCGCCCTGGGCTGGTTGTCCGTGGCACTGGCTACCTATGGTTGGATGAGTTTGCAGTTTTGGTCGGTATAGAGAAATACTTAGTCTCTGTACTTCGTGGGTGGTTGAATCGCAGCTTCATCCTGAGTGAAGACCGATGAAACAGCCAGCCTCGCAGGAGGGTGCAGGATGGAAGCGGCGGGTGTAATGGTGTCTTTGGATATTCCATAGAATACGCACGCCTCTTCCCTATCCCACCCATGAAAACAACCTTCCCGCTGCTGCTCGCGGCACTGACTACTGCTTTGCTCGCCGCCCCCGCGCAGGCCCAGATTGGCCGCCGGTTTCCCTCGGAGCGCAAAGTGGTGAAGGACCCGGTAACCGGCACCATACTCACTTTCCTAACCAGCACCCCGGCCGGCGACTCAAAAATCTACCAGACCCACATCCAATGGACTTCCGATGGGCAGTGGCTGATTTTCCGCTCGGGCCGGGTGCCCGGCGAGGCTATGGCGGTGCACGAGAAAACCGGCGAGATGGTGCAGGTGACGGAAGGCGGCTACACCGGCATGCTCAACATTGCGCGCAAGTCGATGAAGCTCTACTTCATGCGCAACCTCAGCAAAGACGTGAAGCCCGACGTACCCCACAGCGTGCAGATAATTGAGGTGGACTTGGCCCGGTTGTTTGCTGACAGCAAGGCCGGCAAGATGCAGCCCGCCAGCACGTACCAGCGGGTGTGCGGCACCACCGCTCCCGAACTGGGCGCTGGCGGCGACATGGCGCTCGACGCCAACGAGGACGTGGTGTACTTCCGCGAAGGCAAAACCGAAGCCGCCAAGCATTTAGCCCCCGACACCAAGATTACCGACTCGTTCGGACCGCGTAAAATGGGTGCGGGGCCGGCCGGGCTAGCCAGCATGAACGTGCGCACTGGCGCGGTGAAACACGTGGTGTCGGTGCCATTCCAGATTGGGCACGTGCAAACCAACCCCTGGATGCCCGGCGAAATCGTGTTCTGCTGGGAAACCGGCGGGAAGTCGCCGCAACGGACCTGGACGGTGCTGGCCGACGGCTCCGGCCTGCGCCCGCTCTACCCCGAGGCCGACTTTGAATGGGTGACGCACGAAGCTGTTATTGGGCCCGATGAGGTAGCCATTGCCATCATGGGCCACCGCAAAGTCAACTTCACCAAGAGCACCACCGGCCCTGCTACCGCCAGCAACGCTACCGCCACCACCCCCGACCAAGTGAACCCCGGCCAGGAAGTGGGCTGGGGCGAGGCTGGCACCCGCGAAAAGCCAACTGGCCTGGGCATCGTGAACCTACGTACCCGCGAGATGACCATTGCCGGCCAGACACCCAGGGGCAGTGGCCTCTGGCACGTACACGGCTCCTCGGATGGCCGCTGGGTGGTCGGCGACGACTTCTCGCGCAGTTTGTACCTGATTGACCGGCACACCCGCGAGATGCTGCTACTCTCCACCGGCCACAAAACCACCGCCGCCGACCACCCTCACCCCACCTTCAGCCCCGACGGCACCCGCATCCAGATTCAATCTGCCATGCTTTCCGCCGACAACCGCGCCATGAACATCTGTATTGTACCCGTGCCGGAGGCCTGGCTGAAACGCAAGTACCCCGAGCCCGCCAAATAGCTCCTCCTCTGCCTTCTGAAACCGCCCCGGCCGCTTCGCGTGGTTGGGGCGGCTTGTATATGTGCCCTGAGGAACAGCCTGCCCACCGAAAAGCAACGCACCTCTCGATTTATAGAAAACTCAACAGGAACCTGCGGCTCGACATTCCGTACCTTTGCGGGCCCGTACCGCAGCCGCTCCAACTGGGAGTTCAGCGCAATCCTCACCTCTCCCACCCATCATTGCCAGCTACTTCTATGCTGCCTGTTTTTCGGGCAGTGGCTGGGTGGCACCTTGTATCGTTTTTTTCAGTGCCTTAAGGCGCTTGTGTCCCTGGCAAAAGCTAGGTTTTCAGTTAACTCCATGTCCAAGCAGAAGTACTTTTTCCTAATCCTCATTCTGGGCAGCCTCACGGCGCTCGGCCCGTTTTCCATTGATATGTACCTGCCGGGCTTTCCGGCCATTGCCAAAGACCTGAACACGACGGCGGCCAAAGTGGCGCTTTCCCTGTCGAGTTTCTTCATCGGAATTTCCGCAGGCCAGCTCCTGTATGGTCCTCTATTAGACCGGTTCGGCCGCAAAAAGCCGCTGTATGCCGGACTGGTGCTGTATATAGCCGCCTCCGCGGGCTGCGCCGCCATTCACACTATTGATGGATTGATTGCGCTCCGCTTCGTGCAGGCCGTTGGTAGCTGCGCGGCGGGCGTGGCCTCGGTGGCCATGGTACGCGACCTGTTTCCGGTGAAAGACAGCGCCAAGGTGTTTGCCCTCCTGATGCTGGTAGTTGGCCTTTCCCCCATGGTGGCTCCCACAGTGGGCAGCTACTTCACGGAAGCTTTCGGCTGGCCGAGCGTGTTCCTGACCTTGGGTGTAATGGGTGCCCTCATGCTGGTTGCCTGCGTGCTCTGGCTGCCCGACACCTACACGCCCGACACCTCCCTGTCGCTCAAGCCGCTCCCGATTCTCACCAATTTCTGGTCGGTGCTGCGCGAGCCGCAGTTCTACACCTACACGTTTGCGGGCGCCATGGCCTTCTGCGGCCTGTTCGCCTACGTGGCCGATTCGCCGCTGGTGTTCATGGACATCTTCAAGGTGAGCACCAAAACCTACGGCTGGATTTTCGCCTTCCTATCTATTGGACTCATCGGTTCCAGCCAAGTGAACAGCTACTTATTACAGCGTTTCCAGAGTGAGCAGCTGGTGTTTTGGGCGCTGGTCTGCCAGGTACTCACGGCGCTGGTATTTTTGCTGCTCACCTTCAACGGCTGGATTGGCCTCGGCGGGACCATTGCGCTGCTGTTCGTGTTTCTGTGCTGCCTGGGGTTCAGCAGCCCCAACACTTCGGCCCTATCGTTGGCCCCGTTCACGCGCAACGCGGGTAGCGCCTCGGCGCTACTAGGCGCTATCCGGATGAGCATGGGCGCCCTGGCTTCCATGGGCGTGAGCGTGTTCAGCAACCACACCGCCGTACCGATGGTAGCCATTATGACGGCCACCTCAGTACTAGCGTTGCTGATTTTAGTGCTGGGCCGCCAGACCATCAAGGAGCAAGTAGACGTGCCGGTCGGCCAGCTCGCCGAGCCGGTACATTAGCCGGCAGTCAGTAAAACAGGAGCGTTGAGTGGGCAAACGGCAACGGTGGCGGCGCGGTATTGTGAAATCAGTAGCTTTGGTTTCCTACGCACTCTTTTTCTATGAAAACCGTTACTCTGCTGGCGCTAGCTACCACGCTGCTGTTCTCTTCCACCTCGTCTAAAGCCCCCGACGGCTGGGAGCCGCTGCTCGATAAAACCCTGAGTAAGTGGCGCAACTACGAAAGCTACCGCCACCTCGACGGCTACAAAGGCCAACAACCCACCGACGCCCAAGGCAAGCCCCTGGCCCCCATCGGCTACGATAAAAACGAGGCGAATGTGTTTTCGGTGGTCATGCAGGACGGCGAGCCAGTGCTGCGCATCAGCGGCGAGATATACGGCTGCGCGTTCACCAAACAAGACTACAGCAACTACCGCCTCAAGCTGAAAGTGAAGTGGGGCACTAAAAAGTGGATACCCCGCCTAAACGAGCCCCTCGACAGCGGCATCCTCTACAACAGCCAGGGCGAGGCCGGGGTAGACTACTGGCGCAGCTGGATGCTCAGCCAGGAGTTTCAGGTGTCGGAATACGCCGCCGGCAATGCTATGGGCGACTTCTGGTGCATCGCCAATTCCTCGGCCGATATCCGGGCAACCAAAGCGCCAGGGCAAGCAGCTTTCAAGTACGACCCCAAAGCCACTCCGGTGAAAATGGGCAACGGCGGCGCAAATTTCTGCCAAGCCACCGCCAACTATGAGGTGCCCAACGGCCAATGGAACGAGTTGGAGCTCATCAACGTGAACGGCAAAAGCGTGCACATCGTGAACGGCCACGTGGTTCTGGCCGTAGACAACTCGCGCTACGTGGTCAACGGCCAGCCGCAGCCCCTCACGCACGGCAAAATTCAGCTTCAAAGCGAGGCCGCCGAAGTGTTCTACAAAGGCATCCTAATCAAGCCTATTGATAGCATGCCAACCGAATACGCGCAGTATTTCAAGTAGACCGACATCAGCACGCGAGATGCTTCGGCGCCGCCTCTGCATGACGTTCATTTTACCTACTATCAATATAAACCGAAGCCGGCGTTACTACAAGCTGGCTAGCACCTTCAGAATCTCGCTAAACAACGGCCGCTTGGCTACTACCGGCTGTTCGCACTGTTGCTGCAAGTTGCGGAGCGCTTGTACGGTAGCCGAAGTAGTGGGCGCGGCGCAGTGCATCAGTAGGTCGTCGAGTAGGCAGGCAAAGGCGCGTACTTCCAGGCGTTGCAGAGCCAAGGCGGTTTCTGGGTCGTCGGGGTTGAAGAAACAGGCGGCCCCGAAGTCGCCGAGCAGGCACTCGCCGGTGGTGGTATAAAGGATGTTGTGGGCGTACAGGTCGCCGTGCATGATGCGGTGGGCGTGCAGGTGCTGCGCTACGCTGGCCATGCTGCGGGCAATGCGCAGTACCACATCCAGCGAAAAACTGGTGGTAGCCGCGTATACGTCGCGGGTGCAGGAGGCGAGGCTGGGCGGACCGGCCAAGTTGCCAAACTCCGGCGCGATTAGGTCCAGTACCAGCCCTTCCGCCCCGGTTGGGTGCCCGCTGATGCGGCCTTCTACCCCAATCAGGTTGGGATGCTGGCCGGCGCTGAGGCAGGCTGCCATTTCGCTGGCGGGCAGTCCGTCGCTGGTGCGGGCGCCTTTGAACAGCTTCACGGCTACTGGCAACGCCGGCGCGTCGGGCCGCTCCCACTGCGCCCGGTAAATCACGCCCGAGGCGCCTTCGCCCAATTGCTGCTGCACGGTTAGCTGGTCCCAGGCAATGGTACGGGCGGGCGTAGCGGCTACGGCGGCCACTTCGTCGGGGTCGCTGAACAGGTTGCCGGCGTACGCCAGCCACGCCAGCCGCGGCATGGTCAGCAGCCACGCGGGCAGTTCGGTGAGCTGGTTATCGGCAATGCGCAGCAGTTCCAGCTTGGTGCAGTTGGCCAGGGTTTCGGGCAGGTGGCGGAGCTGGTTGCCGGCCAGCATCAGCTTCTGCATCTGCGCGCAGTTACCTAGCTCAGCGGGCACTTCGCTCAACTGGTTGTCGGTGAGAATCAGCCAGCGCAGGGCCGGCGATAAGGCAGCGGCCGGCAGCGTGTGAATCTGGTTGGCCTTGAAGCCTACCATGCTCAGTTGCGGGCATTGGCCGAGCACCTCGGGCACGGCAGTAAAGTGGTTGTCGGAGCAGAACAGCACGCGCAGCTTGTGCAACCGGGGCAAATCGGCGGGCAAGGCGGAAAGCGCGTTGCCCGACAGGTTAAGGACTTCCAGCGAATCAGCTAGGTCGAAGATTTCCAGGGGAAACTCGGTCAGGCCGCAGGATAAGTCGAGGCGTTGGATGCCGGCCAGTTGCCCGGTGCGGAGTTGGTTAAGCGTGTGCATGCGGCAAAGGTAGGCGCGGCAACGCCGAAAGAGGCGGTTGTATATCTATAAGACTTGTTCCTGAATAATTAAGAGTCGAAGAAAACTTGTGTCATGCTGAGCTTGTCGAAGCATCTCACGGGCTGACATTGAGTTAGTAATCCAGTGTCAGCCCGCGAGATGCTTCGACAAGCTCAGCATGACGTTCTTTTTTACACGAATTTGCATTTAGGAGCAAGTCTACAGTCTGAAAGAGCAGCCAGCTGTGGCCCCCACCCCCAGTCCTCAGTCCAACGAAAACCACGCAGGCTGTTATCTTCATGTTTGCATTTGTCTCATTTTCCTTTGTGCATGGCTTACTTTTCTCCTGCTGCTGGCCGAACGTTTCTGGCCTCTACCCTGCTCACGCTTAGCTTCACTGCCTACATGAATCCCACGTCCAGCCTGGCCCAAGCGGCCCCTGGCACCACCATAGCCACTCCTGCCAATCCCCTCCTTGCCCCTTGGGCCGGCCCGTACGGCGGCTTTCCGGCCTTCGACAAGGTGCAGGTCAACCAGTTCAAGCCAGCTTTGGAAGCGGCTATGGCTGAGAACCTGAAGGAAATTCAGGCCATTGCCAGCAACCCGCAGCCTGCCACCTTCGAGAACACCATTGCCGCCCTGGAACGGGCCGGCAACACGCTGGAGCAGGTCCAGACCGTGTATGGCATCTGGTCAGGCTCATTGAGCAGCCCCGAGATGCAGGCCATCCAGCGTGAAATGGCCCCGCGCATGGCGGCCTTCGGCGACCAGATAACCCAGAACACCGCCTTGTTCAAGCGCATCGAAACGGTGTACAACTCGCCCGATAAGCAGAAGCTGACGCCTGAGCAACAGCGCCTCACCTACGTGCGCTACAACGCTTTCGTGCGGGCCGGGGCCAAGCTTGATGCCACCGCCAAAAAGCGCCTGTCGGCCATCAATCAGCAGCTGGCGGGCCTGTTCACCAAGTTCAGCCAGAACGTGTTGGCCGATGAAACCGACTCGGTGCTGGTGCTGAAAACGTCCGCCGACCTCGGCGGCTTATCGGCCGGGCTGCGCGACGATGCGGCCAGCGCGGCCACTACTCGCAAGATTACGGCGCCCGGCGTCATCACCAACACCCGCTCCAGCATCGAGCCGTTCCTGACCTACTCCGACCAGCGCAACCTGCGCGAGAAGGCGTGGCGCATGTTCTACAACCGCGGCGACAACGGCGGCGCCCACGACAACAACGCCCTGATTACCGAGATTCTGCAACTGCGCGCCGAGCGGGCCAAGCTGCTGGGCTACAAAACCCACGCCCATTTGCGCCTCGACAACACCATGGCCAAAACGCCCGAAGCCGCCATGCAGCTCATGGAGCAGGTGTGGGCGCCGGCCGTGGCCCGCGTGAAAGAGGAAGTGGCCGACATGCAGGCCCTGGCCAAAAAGGAAGGCGCGCCTGCCGACTTCAAAATTGAGCCCTGGGACTACCGCTACTACGCCGAAAAAGTGCGCAAAGCCCGCTACGACCTCGACCAGAACGAGGTGCAGCAGTATTTGCAGCTCGACAAAATGCGCGAAGGCATGTTCTGGGTGGCCGGCGAGCTGTTCAACTTCACCTTCGTGCCCGTGACCGATGTGCCCGTGTACCATCCCGACGTGAAGGTGTGGGAGGTGAAAGACAAAACCAGCGGCAAGCACGTGGGCCTGTGGTATTTCGACCCGTACGCGCGGCCCGGCAAACGCTCCGGCGCCTGGATGAACGCCTACCGCAACCAGGAACGCATGGGCGGCAAGGAAGTCACGACCATTGTATCCAACAACTCCAACTTCGTGAAAGGCAAAGACGGTGCCCCCACCCTGATTTCCTGGACCGATGCCACCACCTTGTTCCACGAGTTCGGCCACGCCCTGCACGGCCTCTCGTCCAACGTGACCTACCCCACCCTCTCGGGCACCAGCGTGGTGCGCGACTACGTGGAATTCCCGTCGCAGGTGCTGGAAAACTGGCTGCCCACGCCGCAGGTGTTGCAGCGCTTTGCCTTGCACTACCAAACCGGCAAGCCCATTCCGCAAGCCCTCGTCGACCGCATCGAAAAGGCATCCACCTTTAATCAAGGCTTCGAGACCACCGAGTTTCTGGCCAGTGCCCTCATCGACATGAAGCTGCACCTGGCCGGCGACCAGAAGATTGACGCCGACAAATTCGAGCGCGAAACGCTAGCCCAGCTAGGCATGCCGAGCGAGATTGTAATGCGCCACCGCACGCCGCAGTTCAGCCACGTTTTCTCGTCTGATGGCTACTCGGCTGGCTACTACAGCTACCTGTGGTCGGTGGTGCTGGCTTCTGATGCGTACGGCGCCTTCACCGAAGCCGGCGGCCCTTACGACAAAGCCGTGGGCCAGCGCCTGACCAAGTACATCTTCTCGGTCGGCAACACCGTGGACCCCGCCGACGCCTACCGCAGCTTCCGCGGCCGCGACCCGAAAATCGACGCGTTGATGCGCGAGCGGGGCTTCCCAATGCCAGGTGCAAAGGCCACCAAACCGCCGGTTAAGAAGCCGGCCAGCAAGAAAAGCTAAGCGCTACGTTCGAGTAGCCAATTACCTTTAAAACAAGAGCAGCCTCCGTAATCGAGGCTGCTCTTGTTTTAAAGTGTTAGACCGTCATGCAGAGGCGGAGCCGAAGCATCTCGCGTGCTGATGATAGGTTACTACTTAAACGATTTGAGCGAGATGCTTCGGCTGCGCCTCTGCATGACCGTTTATGGTATTGATATACTTCTTACAAGTATCGCAGCACCTCATTCAGCGAGGCCACTTGGTGAAACGACACGCCGGCCAGTTCTTCTTCGGGTACTTGCTCGTAAATCCAGGTGGTGTAGAACGGGACGTGGATGGCTTGGGCGCCCAGCTTGGCCACGGGCAGAATGTCGGATTTCAGCGAGTTGCCAATCATCACAAACGCTTCGGGGGGCACTTGGTAGCGGGCCAGGATGCGGCGGTAGGCGGCTTCGTTTTTCTCGCTCACAATTTCCACGTACTCGAAATAGTCACCGAGGCCGGAGCGCGCCAGTTTGCTTTCCTGGTCGAACAGGTCGCCTTTGGTGAGCAGCATCAGGGGCACGCCACGGTCTTTCAGCTCGCTGAGCACTGCTTCCACGTGCGGCAGTGGCTCGATGGTGAAGCTGAGCAGGCGCTTGCCGCAGTCGAGGATTTGCTGGATTTCGGTGCCCGTCACGCGGCCATCGGTCAGCTGAATCACGGTTTCAATCATGCACAGCATGAACGATTTGGCCCCGTAGCCGAACAAGTGCATGTTCTGGCGGTGCGTCTGGTTGAACGCCGCCGACAGCGTTTCGGCATCGGCGTAGTGGCTGAGCAACTCGGAAAGGTCGGCTTCGGCCTGGTCGAAGTGGGGTTGATTGGGCCAGAGCGTATCGTCGGCGTCGAAGGCAATGAGCTGGGGAGTGGGCATATGCTGTGTAGGCGAAATCAGGGCGCACGCAGCGGCGCCAGTTGGCAACGGCTGCTGCGCGCACACGAAACAGAGCCAGCAAAGTTACCGAACTTGCGTTCCATGAAACAGCAAATCGACCTTACGACGTGGCCCCGCCAGGAGCATTTTACCTTCTTTTCCGCCTTCGACGAGCCGTTTTTTGGTTTGGTAACCGAGGTGGATTGCACTAAGGCTCAGGCGGAATCCAAGCGGCTGGGCGTCTCGTTTTTCCTGTATTACCTGCACTGCGCGCTGCAAGCCGCCAACGAGGTGGAGGCGTTCCGCTACCGCATCGAGCAGGGCCAAGTGTTCCTCTACGACCGGATTCACGCCTCCGCCACCATCGGCCGCCCCGACCACACCTTCAGCTTCTCCTTCATCGAACAGCAGGATAACCTACCCGATTTTATAGCTGGGGCCAACGCGGAAATCGAGGCGGTGCAGCAAGCCACCGGCCTGCGCCTCAACGACCAAACTGGCCGGCCCGATGTCATCCATTTCTCGGCTATTCCGTGGGTGCGCTTCACCGGCCTCACCCACGCCCGCAGCTTCCAGCACCCGGATAGCTCTCCCAAGATTTCAGTCGGCCAAACCTACCAAGACGGCGCCACCCTGCGCATGCCGGTATCCGTCAACCTGCACCACGGCCTCGGCGACGGGTATCACGTGGGCTTGTTTCTGCAGGCCTTCCAGCGCCGACTTAACGGGTAACAGAGCATAATATCAACTCAACTGACCGTCATGCAGAGGCGCAGCCGAAGCATCTCGCCTGCTGACGTTGCCAAACTGAATTTAACGATTCGAGCGAGATGCTTCGCTGCGCTCTGCATGACGGTCTAGTATTGGTTTGCTAACAGCAAACCAGTTCCATATACAGCCGGTCCAGGGTGTCAGTGGGGTCCTGGCAGAGGCCGGGGTGTACGGGGGAGGTTTGCACGACGGTGCTGCGGGTGGCGGTTAGCCAGCGGAAACGGGAAGCCACGGGCAGTTGGCCAATGGTGCCGCCCTCTTTGCGGCCGGCGCAAATCCGCTCGAAGGCCCGCAGCCGCTCGTGCAGTTCCAGCAGGTCCAGGCCGGGGGCGAAGACTTGTAAACGCGCGGCGTTTAGCTCGAACTTCGTTTGCAGGAACCCCTTGCTGGCGCAGTACAAAATGACGCCGACGTTCAGAAACTCTTCGCGCTCTACCTTGGGCATGACGCGAATCACGGCATACTCAAATAAGTGCTTTTCTGGCATCCTGCGCGGCATTAACAAAGATTTCAGACGCCGCAAGACGGGTCTCTAGAAACTGAACGTACACCTGCCGATGCTCTTCGGCCGTGGCAAAAGGTGAGTCGCCGGTCAGCCACTCATCGGGAATCAGGGCCACGATTTCCCGGATGCGCGCCGGCGTGAGGATGGCGCGGTATTCGGCATCTACAGTGGCCAATTCACTGGCTTGGGGCAGCAACACATGGTCCTTTACCTGCGCAAACGGGCGCCGGGCCTGCTCGGCCACATCGGGCCAGGCGTGGTGGAAATAGAAGGCCGCGCCGTGGTCAATCAGCCACAGTTCCTTGTGCCACATCAGCATGTTGGTGTTGCGCGCCGTGCGGTCTACGTTGGTAATCAGGCAGTCCAGCCACACGATTTGCGAGGCCAGCCGGGGCTCGACGGTGGTAACTAACGCATCGAAGGTAATGGCGCCGGACAGGTAATGCAGCGCCAGATTCAGGCCTTCACTGGCTCGCAACAAATCCTGGATTTCTTCGTCGGGCTCGGTACGGCCGAAGGCTTCATCGAGGGTGATAAACACGATTTCCGGTATCCGGAGGCCCAATGCTCGCGCCAGTTCGCCGGCCAGCAGCTCGGCAATTAGGGCCTTGGCACCTTGCCCGGCACCCCGAAATTTGAGCACGTACAGAAAACCATCCTCGGCCTCTACCAGCCCCGGCAACGAGCCGCCCTCACGCAACGGTTTCACATACCGCGTCACCTCCACGGTGCGCAGCTCAGGTGGACTATAGTTCATAGCGCGAAATTCAACATTTATTTTTCTTACGCCTGTTAATGGCTCAGTAACTACAAAACTGCTCGTTCCTCATAAAAGGACGGTCATGCAGAGGCGTAGCCGAAGCATCTCGCGTGCTGACATTGCATAAGCAAACACAAGAATTCGAGCGAGATGCTTCGGCTGCGCCTCTGCATGACCGGTAGTGGCAGTTCCTTATTACCGGCGGCCTGGCCCGTAGAGCACCTGGCCGGCGCGGCGCTTGGTGTGTTGGCCGTTGCGCACGGTAAGTTGGCCGTTGACCAACACGTAGCGCATGCCCACGCTGTACTGGTGCGGCTGGGTGAAGGTGGACCGCTCGGCTACTTCCTTGGGGTCGAATACGACGAGGTCGGCGGCGAGGCCGGGGCGCAGCAGGCCCCGGTCGGTGAGGCCGAAGGTTTGGGCAGGCAGTGAGGTCATGCGGCGCACCGCTTCTTCGAGGCTGATAACGTGCAGCTCCCGCACGTAGTGGCCCAGCACGCGTGCATTGGAACCGTAGCCGCGCGGGTGCGGCACGCCCTCCTGCCACACCCGGATGCTGGCGTCGGAAGCCACCATGTTGAAGGGGTAGCGCATAATCTGCTGCACGTCAGGCTCGCTCATGCCATGGAACACCATGCCGGCATCGTGCTGCAACACCAAATCCAGGATGGTAGCGGCTTCGGCGCGGGCGTTGTGCGGACGCCCCCGACGCTGGTTGATGGCTTCGATGCTGAGGCCGTTGTAGCTCGGGTCGGGTGGGAAGCTGGCGACTACGGCGTAGCTGAAGTGGCGCAGTTTCCGCTTGCGCAGGCGCGCCACCAGAAAAGTTTCCACTGCCTTGCGCACCGCCGGGCGGGCCAGCCGAACCCGCAACGAGTCGCGGCCGTCGGCTTGCACGTTGTCGGGGAGCAGGGTGCTGAGGGACGTGGAGCTAGCGGTGTAGGGGTACTGGTCGATGGTGACTTCCTGGCCGTTTTGGCGGGCAGTTTCTATCAGGTTCAGCAGGTCGGCGGCGTGTCCCCAGTTGGCCTGGCCGCCCAGCTTGAGGTGCGAAATTTCCACGGGCAAGCCGGCTTCCCGCCCGACCAACAAGGCCTCCTGAATGGCCTGCCGCACACTGTCGCTCTCGTTGCGCATGTGGGTGGCGTAGAGGCCTTGGTAGCGCGCCGCCACCCGTGCCAAGCGCACCAGCTCGGGCGTGCGGGTGTAGGTGCCAGGCACGTAAATCAGCCCCGACGACATCCCCACGGCCCCGGCCTGCATGGCTTGCTCCACCAGCGTTTCCATCTGGCCTAGCTCTGCTTCCGTAGGCATGCGGTTGGCGCGGCCCATCACCGCCTTGCGTACGGTGCCGTGGCCCACCAGCGAGGCCACATTTACCGATAAGTGCAGACTATCGAGGAAGGCGAAGTAGCGGCGCAAATCGGGCCGGGAGGAGCCGCAGTTGCCGGTAATAACCGTGGTTACGCCGTCGTAGATGAAGTTATCGGCGGTAGGCTGCTTGACTTCATCGTCTTCGATGTGGGTATGCACGTCGATGAAGCCGGGCGCTACTATAAGGCCACGGGCATTGAGCACAGTATCGGCGGGGTAGTCTTTAGGCAGCCTTCCCACGGCAAGGATTTTACCGGCCTGCACGGCTACATCGGCGTAAAACCAGGCGTTGCCAGTTCCATCCAGCACCCGGCCGTTGCGGATCAGCAGGTCGGCGCGGGGCTGCTGGGCCAGGGCAGGATTGGAAAGCAGCGCGACGGTTAGGAACAGTAGAATTGCGCGCCACATAGCTGGGAGTAATAGGTATTTGGCTGGAAGATAAACGCCCTCTAATAAAATCCAGTGCCAAGCCATTTGACATGCAGAGCGCAGCGAAGCATCTTGCATACTGACAATGGA
Source organism: Hymenobacter norwichensis DSM 15439 (assembly GCF_000420705.1). Classification (GTDB taxonomy): domain Bacteria; phylum Bacteroidota; class Bacteroidia; order Cytophagales; family Hymenobacteraceae; genus Hymenobacter; species Hymenobacter norwichensis. The sequence continues at coordinate 120,633 of NZ_ATVL01000009.1, read as the reverse complement.
TTACTACTCCACTATCAGCACGCGAGATGCTTCGCTGCGCTCTGCATGACGGGCAATTACAAATTACACAAAGCCTCACAAGACCTTACGGCACTCACCACCATTACGAGCTGCACGAAAGCGTGGCGCAACCGGGCTTGTCACTCGCCCAGGCGGGACGCTTGGCTGCCAGGTCGTCGTGCTCGGGCTGCTCGGCGTAAGGAGTTTTCAGTACGTCCATCAGTCGGTTCAGCACTGATAGGTCACCGGCTTCGGCGGCTTCAATGGCTTGCTGGGCGAGGTAGTTGCGCAGCACGTACTTCGGGTTCACGCTAAGCATGCCTTCTCGCACCGCTTCGGCGCTGGCGGTTTCCTGGCGGAGGCGGGTGGCGTAGCGGCCGAACCAGTGCTGCAAGGCCTCCTGCTCGGTGCCCAATTCAGGATAGGAAGCTGCGCTCCACAGCTCGTCGAACAACGGCTGCGCGGGTTGGTCAGTGGAACTCAGCAGACAATACGCAGCGTGCGAAAGCTGACGGAAGAATATCGTCATATCCACCTGAGTTTCGGCCAGGGCATCGGTCAGGCTGTCGATGAGGGCGCGGTCTTCTTCGGAGTTGCCGCTTGTCAGGCCCAGCTTGGCCAGCATCATCTGGTGCTGGGTTTCGGCCAAGGTGGTGCGGTACACGTCCAGGCCCTTGTTCAGCTCCTGCACGTTGGTGGTGATAAGCGGCGTGAGGGTCCGGGCCAGTTGGAACAGGTTCCAGAGAGCCACATTAATTTGCTGCCCGAAGGCGTAGCGGCGGCTGCCGAAGTCGGTGGTGTTGGGGGTCCAGTCGGGGTCGTAGGGTTCCAGCCAGCCGTAGGGGCCGTAGTCGATGGTGAGGCCCAGGATGGACATGTTGTCGGTGTTCATCACGCCATGCACGAAGCCTACGCTCATCCAATGCGCCACCATCACGGCCGTGCGGCGGCTTACTTCCTCGAACCAGCGCAAATACACCTCCGGCCCCGGCTCGCCTAGCTCCGGGTAATAATGCCGGATTACGTAGTCGGCGAGGGTGCGGAGGTTATCGATTTCGCCGAGGGAAGTCAGGATCTGGAAGCTGCCGAACCGAACAAACGTGGGGGCTACGCGCGCCACAATGGCGCCGGGCTCGGGCCGGGCGTTGCCGTTGTAGAACATGTCCCGCACCACTTCGTCGCCGGTGGCTACCAGACTCAAGGCCCGGGTGGTGGGCACGCCCAGGTAGTGCATGGCTTCCGAGCACAGAAACTCCCGCAACGAGGACCGCAACACGGCCCGACCATCGGCCCGGCGTGAGTACGGCGTAGGCCCCGCTCCTTTCAGCTGGATTTCCCAGTTGGTGCCGTCGGTGGCTTGCACTTCGCCTAATGAAATAGCGCGCCCATCGCCCAACTGCCCGGCCCAATTACCGAACTGGTGGCCGCCGTAACGGGCCGCAAACGGCTTCATCGTTTCCGTCACGAGGTTGCCGGCTAGCGCATCCACGGCCGGCCCGCGCTCCGGTGGGCGGCTCAGGCCTAGGTAAGCGGCCAGGTCGTCGGCCCAGGCCAGCAGGTGCGGGTCGTGCACGGGCGTTGGGTCGATGCGGGAATAGTGGTAGCCGGGTACCTGGCGCGGCAGCTTGTTGGGCGCTACTTCGCCGTGCAGCTCGTCTACCAGGGAATTATGAAACGTGACCTGATCGACAGGTGCTATAGATAGGGTCGTGGACGACATAAGCAAGCAATTTGAATGTACAGAGCTATTAAACCGGTGGTAGGCCGAGTCAGTTCAGCGCATTATCGGCAAAAGCAGTTCCTGTTCAGGTTCTAAAGCAAGGATAGGAAATAGAAAGCACGTCATGCAGAGCGCAGCGAAGCATCTCGCGTCCTGACATTGCATGAGTAAACCCAACGGCACCACGCGAGATGCTTCGCTGCGCTCTGCATGACATGCTTTATGACAGTTTTTTGGCTGACGTGCGCTATTCTACACTTCTACTTCAACTTCACCCGGTACAGCCGGAACGGGTACTGCACTCGGTCTTGGCCGTTGTTCCACTTGGGGGTCCGCTCGATTTGGGCGGCGGTGAGGTAGAGGTAGTTGTCGGGGCCGAGGCCGAACGAGTCGGGCCAGAGTAGGCGGTTATCTTTCACTACGGTTTCGAGGCGGCCGGCGGGCGTGACGCGGCGCACGGCGTGGTTGGGCGAATCGGTGAGGTAGACGTTGCCGGCGGCATCGGCAATCATGCCGTGCGAGATGCCCGTTTCGCCCACTTCCTCCACCCGGGTCGCCACTTCGGTGGGCGTGAGGGCCGCATTGCGCAGGGTTTCGGCAGGAATACGGTAGAGCTTGGTTTGGTTGATGGCGCGGTAGTACAGGTACTGGAAGTCGTGGGTGAGGGCAATGCCGTTGACGTTGCTGCTGAACGGTTTGCCGGTTTTGTCCTTCACTTCCTTGCCATCAATGCGCAGCACGAAGCCCGGCGCCGCCGCCGTAGACTTGTGGCCTTGCAGCACGAGGCGGCTTTTGCCAGTGCGCAAATCCAGCACCACTAGCCCGGCTAGCTTCGGGTCGGAGAGGTAGGCTACTTGGTTGCGCGTATCCACTCGCACATCGTTGAGGCCCGACCGTTCGCGCGGCAAGTCCTCGAACCGATAGATGCGCTCCACTTTGTTGGTGGCCAGGTTGACTTTCAGCAGCTTGATACCGGCAATAACCGGGGCTTCGTCGCCGGGGTTTGCGGGGTCGAGCACCCACAGGGCGTTGGTTTGGTCCACGAACAGGGCCTGTACATTTACGAAGCGGCTGGCGGCGCGGGTTGAGTCCCATTGGTTCCACTCGGCGTTGGGGTACGGCAGGCGCTTGCCGCTTACTATTTCAGCCAGGCCAAAATCGTAGTCGGTGGGGTGCTTGGGAAACGTGACGAAGATGCGCCCCTGCTGCGACACGGCCACGCCAATGGGCTGGTGCCGCCCGAATTCGGCCACTTCTTCTAAAGGTGTTTCCGAGGTTTGGGCAGCGGCAGTAAGTGAGGTCAAGGCGAGCAGGAAAAAGTAGAGCAGGCATTTCACAAGGAGCAGGTAAGGAGTAAGTAGCGCACAGCTTTTACTGCGCGTATCGGTGCTGACACGTAAACCTTTACAACGATGACGTGCAACGGTACGCGCACAGGCTTCGCGCTACCTTCCTACGGCCCGTTTTCGTCAGGGTTGACGGTTCAAGTTGCAACCTTCCTTCTCGCCCTTGGGTAGACCCTACAGCCACACCCCACCCGTTATGCGTCTGCTGTTTCTTTGCCTGCTTGCCTTTGCAAGCATTTTCACTGCCTCGGCCCAATCTCCTACCACCCACTTCACCACCACCGGCCGCATCATTCGGAAGGCACTGGCCCTCGACCAGCTCTTGGCTCCTGATGCACAGATTGAAATTGTGGCGGCCGGCATCGGGCACGCCGAAGGCCCGGTGTGGGTGCCCGACAGCAGCATGCTGCTTTTCACCGACGCGCCTACCCGCACCGTGTACCGCTGGAAGGCTACCGGCGGCCTGAGCAAGTTTCTGGAACACACCGGCTACTCCGGCCGCATGCCCTACGGCAAAGAGCCCGGCTCCAACGGCCTCGCGCTGGACGGCCGCGGCAACCTCCTGATTTGTGACCACGGCGACCGGCGGCTGGCCTCACTCCCACTCGCCGGCAAATTCGGCAAGCGTACCCTCACCGACAACTTCCAGGGCAAGCGCTACAACAGCCCCAACGACGTAGTGATTAACCCCAAAACTCGTCACATCTACTTCACCGACCCGCCTTACGGCCTGCCCCAGCAAGCCCTGGACAATAGCCGCGAGTTACCCACCGGCACCGTGTACCGCCTCGCCCCCAACGGCAAAATCACCCAGGAAATCAATAACCTGACCACCGCCAACGGCCTCGCCTTCAGCCCCGACAACCGCACGCTCTACGTGTCGCAATCCGACTCACTGAAGCCCGTTATTATGGCCTACGACGTGCGGCCGAACGGCCAACTAAGCAAAGGCCGCGTGTTTTTTGACATGAGCCAGCTAGAGCGCCCCCGCTTCAAGGAGGTGCCCGACGGGTTGAGAACTGACCGCAACGGCAACGTGTGGGCTTCGGGTTTCGGCGGCATCGTGGTGGTGTCGGCGCAGGGGCAGCATTTGGGCACAATTGATACTGGCGAGGTGGTGGCTAACTGCGCTTTCGGCGACGATGGCCACACGCTCTACATTGCCTCGGGCAGCTTTTTGTGCCGGGTCAAGACGCTGGTATCGGGTTTCTAATTACAAGTTGGCAGACCATTCAGCTACAGTAGAGCTTACCGCACCCGTATAAAAGTTAACCTTTCTCGTTTTTCGCAAGTACGCTATTGCGTGGCAAGGTGTCCCTAGCTTTGCACAGAACAGCCTATTATCTATGTCAACTACCGCCTTACCGGATTATCAACAGGTGTTTCGGGTGCTGCCCGGCAACCACTTGCTGCTGGCCCCGCAAGGCAAGGTGCTGGATTGTTCGGCGGGCTTCACTCTGCTGGCGGGTTTGCCGCTCCCGGAAATTGTAGGGGGCAACGGCTGGGACGCATGGCCTGCCGCCACCGAAGACATAGTTACTGCGCTAGCGCAGGTACGACGCACCCGGCAACCCGCCACACTTCTGCTAGAGCGGCAACACCTAACGTTTACGCCCGTGCTGGGTGAAGGCAACGGACTGCGGTACATCATGCAGTCCATTGAAAATCTGTCTGCTACTTCCTCCCCCTCCGAAACCAACCCGCCGCCACCTGCCCTACCCGACTCGATGCTGCATCGAACCCTGGCTGATGCCAGCACCCAACGAGTCTGGCTGCACAGCTTGTTTATGCAGGTGCCAGCCGCCATTGCCGTGCTGCAAGGCCCAAAGCACATTGTTACTCTGGCCAACGATGCCTATCAGCAATTGGTAGGCACGCGGCAATTAGTAGGAAAAACCATCCGGGAAGGGCTACCCGAACTGGAAGGACAGCTTTTCTTTGAGCTGCTCGACCAAGTGTACCGCACCGGTGAAAGCTACTTCGGGCACGAAATGGTGGCCTATCTGGACCGTGAAAACAACGACCAGCCGACGGCTTACTATTTCAACTTCATTTACCAGGCTATCCGCAACGCCACCAATGAGGTGGAAGGCGTCCTCGTTTTTGCCTTCGACGTTACGGCATCGGTAATGGGCCGTAGGCAACTAGAGCAAAGCGAAAGTGAATTGCAGGCAGCCAACGAAGAGCTAGCTACACTCAACGAGGAATTACAAGCCGCCAACGAGGAATTTCTGACCAATAATGCCGAACTGATAAGCACTCAGCAGCAGCTACAAATGCTCAACCAGCAGTTGGAAGCGCGGGTTCAGCGGCGCACCCAAGCACAGGCACTGGCGCAGCAAGAAGTGGAGCGGCAACGGGCGCGCCTAGAGCTGTTTTTTATGCAGGTACCGGCGGCTATCTGCATTTTCGATGGCCCCGATTTTGTATTCGAGCTAACCAATCCCGCCTACCAGCAGATATTTCCGGGGCGCCCGATGTTGGGCAAGCCGTTGCTGGAAGTTATGCCCACCATCAAGGGCTATCCGGCTTGGCGTACCTTACATGAGGTGTACGAAACAGGCATTACCCACGAGGAAAAGAGCGTTCCGATTCCGATTGCCCGCACCGCTGGCGGCCCACTGGAAGAAGCTTATTTCAACTACACCCAGCAAGCTCGCTTCGATGCGCAAGGCCAGATTGACGGCGTGCTGGTGTTTGCTTATGAAGTAACCGAGCAGATTAGAGCCCGCCAACAAGAGCAGCGCACGGCCCGCGCCTTCGAAACCATGACCAACGCCATTCCGCATCAGGTGTGGACTGGCACCGCCAGCGGCGACATGGACTACTACAACCAGCAGTGGTATGACTACACGGGCAGCACCTTCGAGCAGACGGCCGGCCAAGGCTGGCAGCAGTTCTGCCACCCCGACGACCTGCCCCAGCAACAGCAGCAGTGGCACCAAGCGCTGCGCACTGGTCAGCCGTATCAGGCCGAAGCTCGGTTGCGTGACCAGGAAGGCAATTTCCGCTGGTTTCTGATTCGGGCCCAGCCGTTCCGCAACGAGCAGGGAGTAATTACCAAGTGGTTTGGCTCCAACACGGATGTCCACGAGCAGAAGCACCTGGAGCAGAAGCTGGTAGAGAGCGAAGAGTACTTCCGCCTGATGGCCGACCGGGTGCCCATTATGCTGTGGGTAACGGTGTCTGATGGGCAATGCCTCTATCTCAACAAACAATGGTACGATTACACTGGCCAGCAGGAAGCAGAGGCCCTGGGTTTTGGCTGGACTGATGCTATCCACCCCGACGAGGCGGTGCAAGCTGGGGCCGCCTTCCGGGCTGCCAACGCCAACCAAACACCTTATAGCGCCGTTTTTCGCTTGAAAACCAAGGCTGGCACTTACCGCTGGGTGGTGGATGCCGGCCTGCCCAAGTTCAATAGTAGCGGCGAGTTTGAAGGTTTTGTGGGCTCAGTAGTGGACATTCATGAACGCAAAATGGCCGAGCATGCGCTGCGCCTAGCCAGCCAGAAACTCGCCAACACCAATAAGGAGCTGCGCGCCGCCAACCAGCAAAGCCAGCAGGCCAACCTCGACCTGGCCGCAACCAACGAGCAGCTCACCCGCATCAACCAAGACCTCGACAATTTTGTGTACACCGCCTCCCACGATTTGCGGCAGCCGGTGAATAACCTGGCGGGGGTGTTCGAGGAGCTGAAGCGCAGTGCCACCTTCCACGACCCTGAGGCCGAGCAGCTTATTGAGATGTTTGAAGGCGCGCTCCATCAAATTCATAGTACCATTCAGGAGTTGGCCGAGGTGGTGCACGTGGAGCGACGCAACGAGCAGTTTACGCCCGAAGCCGTGGAATTGCTACCGCTCACCAACGGTGTTATCCAAAGCATTCAGAGCCAGGCAACAGCCGCACACGCCGAGTTTCAGCTGGATTTCAGTGCGGCGCCTACCATTCGGTTTGCACGCCTCAACTTGCAAAGCATCCTCTACAATCTGCTCAGCAATGCCCTCAAATACGCCCACCCTGACCGACCGCCGGTGGTGCGCGTAACCACCGAGCGACAACCCAACGGTACTCATGTGCTGCTGGTGCAAGACAACGGCCTGGGCCTGGATTTGGCGCGCTACGGCAACGACCTGTTCAAAATGTTCCGCCGGTTTCATGACCACGTAAGCGGCTCCGGCATGGGCTTGTACCTCGTCAACCGCATTGTGCAGCAAGCCGGGGGCCGCATTGAGGTAAATAGCACGCTGGGCGTGGGCACCACGTTTCGCATCTATCCAAAGCGTAATGGAGCAGCGGAGCAAGTTGGCTAGTGGCGCAGAAATTCTGGTACGGCAGCTTAAATTCCAAGTTCTTTGCCTTGCCCTGAGGCCTACTATTACCAACTACCTGCTGCCCACATGCCTGCTTCGCACCCTCTCTGCCGTCTGATTAGTATAGCGCGTGGTTGGCTTGGCCTGCTTGTGAGCGTGCTACTGGTACTGCCACTGGCTTGCCTTGCGCAGGAAGACCGGGGCTATAAAGTGTATCAGTTTCCGGCCAATATGATTCCGCGCATCGATGGGCAGGCCGATGACTGGGCTAGCTTCCCGAGCGAGTACGTGGTGGGCACCGACCAACTCTGGGACGACTCCAAGCACTACCCCGCGCCCGACCCTGCCAACCTCGACGTGAAGGTGCGCGTGGCGTGGGTGAAAGGCCTGAATCGGCTGTATTTCCTTTACGAAGCCTACGACAACTATTGGGATTTTTCACTGCCGGGCTTACACAACGACACGTTTGAGTTGGTAGTGGACGGCGACTTATCGGGGGGGCCACTCATTGCCGAGCAACACCCCAACCAGGAGTTGCCCCTGATGGAGCGGTATTTCGCATTTCACGGCGTACACGCCCAGAACTACCACATCTTCACGCCGGCGGTGGGCAAAGACTGGTGCTTGGCCTGGGGCAGCCAGCCCTGGATCAAGCAGTTGCCTTACGCCAATATTGCTTACTCCTACCAGTTCAAGCCGGGCGAGCCGGGCAAGCTGACAGCCGAATTCTGGATTACGCCCTTCGATTACGCTGGCGCCGAAGGCCCAGCGCGCGCCGTAGAATCGGTGCTCAACGACTTCAAGAAAATCGGGCTAACCTGGGCCGTTATCGATTATGACGATGTGAAAGATGAAACCAAAAAGGGCTTTTGGAATCTATCGAAACAGCACAAGATGTACGGTAACTCCAGCCTTGGCACTGTGTTTACGCTTATGCCGCTGGAAGCTAAATACCAGCCCAAATTGGCGGCGCAATGGTCGTTTCTGATAACCGATATGGCCAAGCGCCAAGTGACGTTCCGAGACGAAAGCCTGGGCAGCATCAAGAAGTGGCATTGGGACTTCGGCGACGGTACCACCTCCGCCGAGCCCAGCCCGGTACACCGCTACAAAGAGGCCGGCAAGTACATTGTGGTGCTCACTGTGGATGGCCCAGCCGGTAGCGCCCGTATGGCCAAAGTGTGGGACGTGGCCGTCAAATAGGGTCAATCAGTTTCTGCATTTATTGAAGGATATTCAGATAGGATGTACTTTTTCGTTTGCCCGTTGTAGATTTGGGGGCTATGAAAACCCTCATTCTTTCTCTCTGCCTGGTAGGCAGCGGTATGGTTCAGGCAAAGCAGGCCACTGCTCAAAGCTCGTTGGCCGCCGCCAACACCAGCAAACAAGTCACTAAAGAAGGCGTGGTGCAGGTGCCAGGTGTATCGCGCGCGGCCTTGCAGGACCGGGCTAAAGCGTGGTTTGCCGACCGATTTATTGACGCCGGCAACCCGCTCATGCTCACCGACACCGATAACGGCTTCTTGATAGGTAAAGGCTCGACCCGCGTGAAATGGGGCCCCGCCGACATGAGCCGCAGCCACCGCGTATGGTTTATGCTAAGGTTGGAAGCGCAGGACGGCCGCTACCGGTATCAACTTCAGGATTTGCCCAATCAGCGAGATACCACCACCACAACTCAGGCCGCAGTTATTGAGCCGGAGGTTCCAGTTGCGGCTACTGCTGCGCCGGCCAGCCGGCCACCGGTAGCTAGTGCAGCCCGCAAAGGCAAAACCCAGCCCACTAAGCCCGCCAAACCCTACGATGCCGCCGTGCAGGAGCAGCTGGCGGAAATTGTGAAGTCCCTGACCGACGCCCTCACCACCACCACTGCCCAAGATTGGTAAGGTCTGGTTTATCTAGGAGGAGAAATTTTTTCCTGCGGTTTCTTGAAAACATATCAGGCTAACTGATAGCAGTACTTGCATACAAAATAGTTGAAAGCCCGTGGGGCCCCAGGAGATATATCTCCTGGGGCCCCACGGGCTTTCAACAAGCACTAAAAACTACGAACGTGCGGTGTCAGCTACTGGCCGGCAAGGTTCCCACTCCTCTCCGACCGTCACTCCCGAAGGAGCGCAGCACTTCCTTTTTCACCTAACCTGGCACCGTTTCGCCTCCCATTTCAACAGGCAAACAACCCAGGTTTAAACACTGCGGCCGACACCGCACGTTGCGTAGTTTATTTTTTATTGAAGAATTAACTATTTGAATGTCAGGGTCTTTTTGTTGCCATTAGTCATTTCTACTAGCACACCCGTAGCACCAGTGGGCGTTAGCTTTTTCACCGGCAGCAGCTCTTTGGTGGTCCAGTCGGTGCCGGATTTCTTCCAGAGCATGAGCGTGCCATACAATGTAGGCTGGTTGGGGGCCACGCTGCCCGCCGCATTGAGAATAGTGCTGCCGGGCTTTACGGGGTTCAAGCCGTTGGTATCTAGCGTTTCCAGGCTCTGCCAGCCGCTGAACGAAACCAAAGCCAGTTGGTAAGTGCCGTTGTCGATGATGCGGACTTCGTGGCCTTTCACTTTGCGAGTGGTTCGCTTGACAGTACCCGTCAGGTTGGGCAATGCGTAGTGACCCAGGCGCACGGCAGCAGCTTCGGTGCTGGTGTTCTGGTCGAGGCGCAGGATGCCGTTGGGCAAGGGCATATCGGCCAGGTGCAGGCTGATGTTTTTGTTGGTTTCCAGCACTGCGTCGCGGTAGTACACGCCGTCCTCGAACCGCTTGAAGGTGTATAGGCGCAGCGGCTCCCACTGGTTTTGCTTGTTTTTGAACACGTAGTTCATAGCCACCTCCCCGTTGGGGCCGTCGGCTTGCCACGGAAAGGCGCTGTTGTAGCTGAGGCGGTTGTAGTTTTCGTCGTGGCGGTATGGGTCGCTGAAGGGCTGGTGGGGGGCGGTGCGCAGCTCGGCCGCACCCGTGTTTGGGTAGTTGGTTACCAGCAGATTAGGGCCGGCTTGAAACTTGTTGAACACTGTACCCGGCGCCAGTTCTTTCGCCCAGGGGCCTTCGTTTTCGGTGGCGGTCCAGAACGGGCTGTCGGCTGGGGTCAGCAACCCCAGAAACGCCTTGCTCATCCAATATACGCTACCCCGGCAGCTATAAGGCTGCACGGCCGGCTCGAAGGACCCGTAGAATCCCAGCGTGGGCACGTTGTCTTCCAAGAAATCCGGGTTTTCCAGGAATTGCAGCATGGCTCCCGAGGCAATGCGCCGCATCCAGCCGAAGTTGGTGGCCGCGTCGGGCTGAAACCCCATCAGTGGGAAGGGCACCACCGCCGCAAACCGGTAGGTGATGCTGCGGCCCCACATAATCATCTGGCCATCACGCCCAAACATGCGGGGATACTCGTCTTTAAGTGGCGCGAAGTTGGCGGTGAGCTGTTGGGCTATCTGGGGGTAGTGCTGGCGGCCGTAGTACTCGCTCCACAGGCGGCCATACATCTGAAACGCCCACATGCTGTAGTAGTCGAACGAAGGCGCATCATCATACCAGCCCGCCCCGCGGTAGTGCGTCAATTGCTTTTGCAGGTACTCTTCCAGCAGCTTTTCATTAACTGAGTAGCCCTGGCTCTTGAAAAAACTCAGGATGAAGATGTTGAAGTAGCGCCAGTTCTGAGGCACCGTCGGGCCGTCGCCGTAGCTGAGCATGGTGGCTGCCAATGCATCCTTAGTGGCCTTTGGCAACGGGTTCCACAGGATTTCGGGGGCCGCAAATAACGCTACGGCCAGCCCACCAAACTCCACTAGGTTCTGGCTGGGGCCGCCATTGGCCGCCCGGGGCTTGATGTAGGCCGGGCTGGCTGGGTTAACCAGTTGGGTGAGCTGATGCCGGTAGTAGTCGGCCACTTTCACGTTGTTCAGCTCCAGCGCGGGGTTTTCCTTGAGCAGTGGCGCGGCCATAAACAGCGTACGGCACAAGCCTTCCAGCTTTTCGGTGGGTACCTGGCCAGGGTCGCGGGGGTAGCTTTTGCCGGGCTCCTTCGGAAACTGCATCGGGTCATCGAGGGTCCGAACGTAGCTGAACGCGCCTCGCAGCAGATATTGCGCCGCCTCCTGCCAGTGCTTACGCGTCATGCCCGTGAAGGGGCTCAGCGTTTTGTCGGGCTGAGTGACGGCAAACAGCGGCAGCTTGGTAATGGCTGGCGCTACCTTGGTATCGAAGAAAGCCGGCGTCGTGGGTTGCCCTTGCACCTGCGCGCTACCAGCCAGCAGAGCACTTAGCAGCAACACCTTAGCTGAACTGCGCGCACCGGAGCCCTCACGCTCGGCACGACGAGTGTAACTAGGAAAAGCAAAATGAAAGCGGGTGGAAAGTAGCACGAGGTAGTACGCAGGAAACAGGGCGAGGAATGAGTCGCTGCTGGGAGGTGACGCTCCCCGCAGGTGGATCAGGCATTTGTAGGTTTAGTTGGTGCGCCGGGCTTCGCCGTCGGCTTTCACCACGTCGAGAATCGGTTTTTCCAAGCCTACTAGCTTGTCTTGCTGCGGCTTAAGGATTTCCAGCACTACCACTTCGTTGGTGCCTTTTTTCAGCCACTCGGCGGGAACGTATAGGGTTTGCTGAGGACCAACTTCCCAGTAGCGGCCTAGGTTATGGCCGTTCAGCCACACCACGCCTTTGCCCCACTGGCTCATATCAAAATAGGTGTCGGCGGGGGTGGCTACCGTGAAGGAGCCGCGCCGTAGCACCGGACCGTTGGCAGTAGCAACAGCTTTGCCGGCGGGCGCCTTGCCTACTTTGCTGATGTCGTTGAATGGCAGGCGGAAGTGCTGCCAGTTCTTCACCTCAGTGCCCGCAAAACTAACCTGCTCGGTGATGCCTTTGCGGTTCTGATTGAGGAACGGCCCGAAGTTCAAGCGACCCAGGTTTTCCACCAGAATATCCAGCGTGACAGTGCCCTTCGGCAGCGTGATTTCCGTTTTATCCTGCTCCAGGCGGCGGTCCAGGGTAGCTACGCGCTGGCCGTTTATCAGCACCACGGCGTAGTCGCGCAGATCTTTGAGCTGGAGCGTGCCGGTGCGGCCACCGGGCAGCGTGGTCCGGTAGAGCACGTAGCCGTAATCTTGGTTCAGGTCTTCAAACGTCTGGGGCTGCGCGCTAACTATGGCCTTGGGCAGCACGCTCAGCAGGTTCGTAGCAGCCGCCATATTGATAACCGGCGTGCGCATGGTGGGCTTGGCAGCGGGTACGGCCGGCAGCTTGGTACCAGCCGGCAGGTACTTTTCAATCACGCTGCGGAACGACAGAAACTTGGGCGTGGCATTGCCGGCTTCGTCTAGCGGCGCGTCGTAGTCGTAGCTGCTGGTTTGGGGCTCGTAGCGGGTGCCCTCGCCTTTGTAGTTGGCCCCGTTCATGAAGCCGCGGGTAGTGCCCCCGTGGAACATATACATATTAATAGACATGCCCGCCCGCAGCACCGAATCGAGGCGGGGCGTGTACTTGGAGGCCGGTACCGTGTGGTGCGGCGTGCCCCACCAGTCAAACCAAGCCGGGTACCACTCGGCAATGTAGTACGGGCCTTTGCCTTCGTGGTAGGTGCGCACCAGCTGCTTCACTTTGCGCGGGTCATCCCAACCATTCACGGCGGGCAGCAAGCCGGGCAGGTGGCCTTCCTTCACTTTCTCACCGGGGTCACAAGTGTAGAGCAGCCCGTCGAAGCCGGCGTCCACAAACATCTTACGGTTGAGGGCCAGATAGTCTTTGTCGCTGGCGTAGAAGCCGTATTCGTTTTCCACCTGTACCATCAGCACCGGCCCGCCGTGGTTGACTTGCAACGGCGCCAGCTGCTGGGCCACGGCCTTCAGGTAGAGGCCATACGCAGCTAGGTACTTGGGGTCTTTGCTACGGACTACCAGGCTCTTATCCTTCTGCAACCAGTACGGGTAACCACCAAATTCCCATTCTGCACACACGTACGGGCTAGGCCGGAGCACCACCCACAAGCCTTCTTCCTGCGCAATCTTCACGAAGGCGGCAATGTCGTTGTTGCCGCTGAAATCGTACTTGCCCTGCTCCGGCTCGTGCACGTTCCAGAACACATAGGTCCCGATGGTGTTCAGGCCCATGGCTTTGGCCATTTTCATGCGGTGCCGCCACGCCTCGCGCGGAATGCGCGGGTAGTGCAGCTCGCCCGAAATCATCTGAAACGGTTTGCCATCGAGCAGAAAATTTTCGTCGCCGAGGGCGAAGGTGTGTTTGGGGGCAACGGGTTTGGTTTGGGCCTGCGTGGCCGGGGCCAGCCCCAGGCTAGCGAGTAGCAGGGCGCCTACAACGTGCTTATACATAACGAGCTATAGCTGTTTGGTGGATACCTTCGTGAAGAACCCCAAGTCCCACTGGTCCATCCAATCGATGGTAGGCTGGCCGGCCTTGAACTGGATTGGCAGCCACAAATAGCGGCTGTCCTTTAGGTCTTTGGGGTTCCATTTATCGGCCATGAAGATAAAGGCGTCTTTCTTACCCGGCACCGGCAGCACGTACGTTGACTGCCCGCCGTAGGTGAGCTTGGCGTTTGGGCCGGTCATGGGGTCACCCACTAACGTCCAGGGGCCGAACAGCTTATCGGCCACGTGCAGGGTGGCTTGGTTGGGCGCCCAACCGGTGCAGCCGCTGGTGATGAGGTAGTATTTGCCACCGGTTTTGAACAAGGCCGGGGCCTCGCGGTGGTTGGCAAACAGCAGCGTGTCCTGGGTGGTAGCCGTCAGATAATCAGGCGAAAGCTGAGCTAGGCGCAAATCGTAATTTTCCCTTGACGAGTAGATGTGGTACGCTGCCCCATCGTCGTCCACGTACAGGCCCATGTCGCGCGACATGTTGCCGTTGGGCCGGAAGCTGCTCACGTATTTGAAGGGACCGGTGGGCTTGTCGGCCACGGCCACGCCGGCGCGGGCGGCGCTGTAGCCTTTGCCCTTTAGCTCCAGGTGAAACCACATCACGTACTTGCCAGTCTTCTTGTTGAAGACAACCTTGGGCCGCTCCATCAGGCAGCCAGCCGCAATATCGTGCTGCGGGTCGGTGGAGGGTGTGAGGGCCACGCCTTCGTACTTCCAGTTGTAGAGGTCTTTAGAAGAGTATACGTTCACGCCTTCTTCTTCGTGCTGGGCGCGCTTCTCGCCGTACCAGTAATACGTCTTGCCCACCAGCAGGACCCCGCCGCCGTGGGCGTTGATGACGTTACCCTCGGTGTCGTACCAGAGTTGGCCGGGCCGAAAGCCCGCCGCCGTTGTTGCAGCAACCGACGACGGGCCTTGGGCCATGGCAACCGGGGCACTCACCACCCCCAGACATAGCCCAAGCAAGGCCGGAAATACATATTTCATCATTTAATACAAGGTATTTGGCAGGGGCCACTACTGCTAGGTAGCGGCCTGCTATCTAGCAGATTAATAGCCAGTATTTTGAGTTAAAACAGCGCCGCTGTTCAGATCGATGCTGGTTTGCGGGATGGGCAACAACTGGTGCTTGGTGGCTAAGCCCGTAACCGAAGCGCCGTTCAGGCGCTGGGTGCGGGAGATGAGCGTACCTGTGCGCACCAGCGTGATGCGGCGCTGCTCTTCCCCAATCAATTCGCGGGCGCGCTCATCCAGAATGAAGTCCAGCGTGATGTCGCTGGCCGATACCTGCGCAGCCTGGGCACGGGTGCGCAGCACGTTGATGCTGGCAGCGGCCCCGGTAGTGTTACCCTGCTTGAGCTGCGCCTCGGCTAGCAGTAGGTAAGTTTCACCCAAGCGCATCATGGTCAGGTCCTTGATGGTACCGAAGCCGAAGGTGTCGGCCGGGTCGAACTGGTTCCACTTGGTGGTGTAAGGCGTGATGTTGTAGATGGTATCCGAACCCACCAGGCCCGTTACGCGCCGGCCAAATAACGCGGTTTGGGCAGGGTCGTTGTAATAAAAGCGCCGCTTGAGGTTGTACTTGGAGTTGCGCATGTCCTGCGTGGAATACAGGCGATAATCCACCCAGTTGCTGAGGCGCAGACGGCCTAGCCCCCGGCCACCGAGCGAATCGGCGAGGGCCATGCCCCGGATGTTGTAGTAAGCGGGCACCCACATACGGCGCTGCTGGGCGCTGGTAGTGCCGCCCGGTACTAATAGCTGCTGCTCAAT
Organism: Hymenobacter norwichensis DSM 15439; assembly: GCF_000420705.1. Classification (GTDB taxonomy): domain Bacteria; phylum Bacteroidota; class Bacteroidia; order Cytophagales; family Hymenobacteraceae; genus Hymenobacter; species Hymenobacter norwichensis. Next base: position 105,107 of record NZ_ATVL01000009.1, on the reverse strand, counting down.
ACCCCAAATCAGTTCGGTGTTGCCTTGGCTACGGCGCTGGTTGCCAATGATGAACATATCAGCAAAATAGTCGCCGGGCGACGAGGCGCGCACCCCATAGCGGGCCCGAATCAGGCTGTATTGTCCGCTGCTGATAACGGCTTGCAACAGCGTTTCGGCCAAAGCCGGCTGGTTGGCGCGCAAATACACTTCGCCGAGCAACTGCTGAGCCGCACCCCGCGTGATACGACCGGAAATAGCCTGGCTAGCTGGCAGCATGCTCGGAATAGCGGTGGTCAGATCATTGATGATGAAAATATTAACCTCTGCCACCGGGGTACGAGTAAAATCGGTGCGCGGCGAAGAAATAGCCTGCTCAATTAAGGGTACGTCGCCCCACAGGGTGGCCAGGAAGTTGTAGGCGTACGCCCGGTAGAAGCGCGCTTCGCCGCTAATGCGGTTTTTATACCCCTGCCGCAACGTGGCCGGGGCCGTTTCTGCGGCCTGAATAATCTGGTTGGCGTTGTTGATAGTACGATACGCCCAACTCCACATCACATCTGAGGCCCGGTCTTGCGAGTTGAGCAGCGTGTAGTTGTAATACGGTATTTCCGCGCCCTGCACCTGGCCGGGAATGGCTACGTCGGTGCCAAGCTGCATCATGCCCAGCAAGCCTTGCTCGTCGGAGCGGGTGTACTGCTCGCGCACCACCGATTGCAAACCGCCCATGGCGGCTTCAAAGCCCAGCGAATCGACGAGCACCGTTTGAGGCGTGTAGAGCGAGGGCGGATTTTCATCTAGGAAATCCTCTTTACAGGAGCTAATCAGCTGGGACATACCCAGCAAAACCGTACATGCTAATGCAAAACGTTTCATATTCAGAATGCTAGATCAGGTGGGAAGGGTTAGCGCAAACCGATGTTGAGGCCGAACACGAACGTCCGCACAGTGGGGAAGTTCGGGTTGGAGCCCGCCGCGCCGCTATTGACGCTGGTGGTAGGGCTAAAGTTGGTGGACGAGGTAAGCAGACTAACCGGGTTGTCAATGTTGCCAGTACCGTTGCCGAGGGTATAGGTCTGCTCCGGGTCCCAGCCCACCCACTTGGTCCAGGTGTAGAGGTTGCGCCCACTTACATACACGGATAAGGTACCCAACTTGAGCTTTTCGACTAGTGGAGCCGGAAAAGCGTAGTTCAGGGTTACATCCTGAAGGCGCGTGAAGCTGCCGTTGGTAGGAAAACCGTAGCCGCGGGGGTTGATATAGCTCAGGCCAGGGCGGTCTTGGCTCTGGTTTTGGGGCGTCCAGTAGCCGACCTCACGCGGCACATTCAGGCGGCCGCCTAGGTCCAGGAAGTTCAGATTGTTGTTGTTCTTGAGCACTCCCTGTACCGTCCGAATGAATACCCGTAAACTGAACCCTTTGTAGGTGAAGGTATTGGTGATACCGCCCTGCCATTTAGGAAAAGTCGTGCCGAGGTATTTGCGGTCAACACTCGTGATTTGACCGTCGCCGTTGAGGTCTTCAAACTTCAGGTCGCCGGGCTTGGCGCCGGCATCCTTGCCGGTGGGGTCTTCGCCCTGCTGCCACACGCCGGTTTTCACGTAATCATACACAGCCCCCAGCGAGCGGCCAATGAAAAGGCGGTTACCGATATCATCGGCGCTGGTGTAGCCTAGGCTCAGCAGCTTGTTGCGGTTGCCAGAGGCGTTCAGCGTCGTTTCCCACGTGAAATCAGGAGTCTGAATGTTGGCCGTGGTCAAGCTCAGTTCTATGCCTTGGTTACGCACCGAGCCCACGTTGTCGAGAATGGTGCCATAGCCCGAGATAATCGGAATCTGACGGTTCAGCAGCAGGTCTTCGGTTTTGGCATTATAGTATTCTACGGTACCAGTCAGGCGGTTTTTGAGGAGGCCAAAGTCCACGGCGTAGTTGGCGCTAGTGGTTTGCTCCCACTTCAGCCGCGAGTTGCCGATGCGGTCAGCCCGCAGGCCCGTGGCCGCCACCCCACCGTAGGCGTATTGCAGCAGCGCATTGCCCGTAATGGTCTGGTAAGGGTTGATGCCTTCGTTGCCGGTAGTACCATATGAAAAGCGCAGCTTCAGCAGGTTTACTGTCTGCTGATCTCTCAGAAAGGCCTCGTTGGCCACGTTCCAGCCCAAGGCAATAGAGGGGAAAGTAGCGTACTTACTGGCATCAGCTCCGAACACCGACGAGCCGTCGCGCCGAGCCGTCACAGTGAGCAGGTAGCGGCTGTCGTAGTTGTAGTTGATGCGGCCCATCTGTGATACCAGGGTACGCCGGTCGCTGAACGAGCTGATAACGGGTGCATTAGAGCCCGAGCCAATGCTATTGAAGCCGATTCGGTCGTTGATAAAGCCCGTGGCCGTTTCACTGGTTGTGAAATAGCGGTTTTCTTGGGCGCTATAGAGGGCCGTTACGTCGAAGCGATGCTTGCCGATGGTTTTGTTGTAGAACAGCAGGTTTTCCACCGTGTAGTTCTGGCGCTCATCGTTGACGAGCTGGGCGGTGCCGCGCAAATCACCAAACGGCCGGCCGTTGTAGTTGGCAAAGCGACCAGGCCGGTACGAATAAGTGGCGTTTACCCGGTATTTCAGGCCTTGTACAAAGGTGGGTTCCACCTCGGCGTAGGCGGTGCCCGTGAGCTGGTTTACACGGTCCTCGCGCTGGGTGGTTAAGCCCAGCAAGGCGTTTTTAACTAGCTGCTCGGGCGGCTGGGGGAAGATAGTGTAGGTGCCATCGGGGTTGAACGGCGTGGCATACGGACTGAGCACCTGCGCCAGACTTAGGTCGGCGCGGCCGCCATTGTCGTTGGACGTGGAGTAGAACGAGGAAGTACCGATGCGCAGCCAAGGCGTTAGGTTAGCATCGATATTGGAGCGCAAGCTGATCCGCTGAAACTGGTAGCCCTTGATAATCCCCTTCTGCTTGAAATAGTCGCCCGACACGAAGTACTTCACGTCTTCGGTACCCCCCGAAATGGAGGCGTTGTGGTCCTGAATCGAGCCTTGCTGTTTAATTAGGTCCATCCAATCGGTGGTACGGCCGGCATTGTAGTTGTCCAGCTCCCCGGTGTTGGGCACCGGCGTGAGGTTGATGCCGCGCTGACGGGTGAACTCCTGCCATTTCTCGGAAAACGCCGGCCCGTCGAGTGGGTGCAGGTTGTTGACCATGTACTCGGGGCCGCCGTAGCCGTTATAGCGAATCTGGGGCTTGCCGGTTTTGCCGCGTTTCGTGGTTACCAGAATTACGCCGTTGGAGCCCCGCGTACCGTAGATGGCCGTCGAGGAGGCGTCTTTCAAAATCTCAATCGAAGCAATGTCGTTGGGGTTGATGTCGTTGAGATTGCCCGGAAACGGCACCCCATCTACTACTAAATACGGGTTGGTACCGGCCGTAATGGAGCGCACCCCCCGAATCTGAATGTTGGGCTGGCTGCCTGGCACGCTAGATGGCGCCGTAATCTGCACGCCTGCTACGGCCCCTTGCAACGCCTGCGCCACGTTGGAAACCGGAATTTTTTCCAAGCGGTCCGTTGGTACTGAGGCTACCGAGCCCGTTACGTCAGAGCGTTTCTGGGTACCGTAGCCCACTACCACCACTTCGCTTAGAGCCTGCGCATTGGTTTTGAGCTGCACCGTAAACGAGGTACGTTCCCCAATGGCTACTTCTTGCGCCAGATAGCCCACCGACGAAATTACCAGCGTGCCATTGGCATTGGTTTCGGGTACTACCAACGTGAACCGACCATCAGCATCGGTGCCCGTGCCAATGGTGGTGCCTTTTACCACTACCGTCACGCCGGGCAACCCTGCTCCGTTCTCATCCTTAACCTGGCCTGTAATGGTTACGTCGGCTAGTGGAGCAGCGGTAGAAATGGCAGGTTTGGTGGTCGAAATGTTACCGTGGGTGGGAGCCGCCAAGGCCGCCTGCAAAGGCACCAGCGTTCCGCAGAGAAGTAAAGGTTTCAATTGCATACCAAAATGGCGGGCGCCAGCAAATGTGGGAAGATGAGGTTGAGGGGCTCAGATAGGACGGAAAAAAGCAACATGTTGGCAACTCATTGAAGCCACTTTAACTTTATTCTGCTCTTGTCTCAAAACTAGCCCTTTACCAATTGCTGCACAGGCTCCGTTTTCGGCAAAACAGGGGGCCATTTTCGCCTGAAGGTTTGCATCACTGGCTCTTAGCTAGCCGTTAGCAACTTTTCCGCTGCTTCCCCACTTGGCGATACTATTCATATAGTGTAAGTCCTCACTAACCCCAATTCTTCTTGCTGGGTTAAGGCCACCAGCACACAAAAGAGCCACCTCCCCTTGCAGGTATAGTGGCTCTTTGATTTCCTGCCAAGCCAGTTCCAACCGGGCTGGTATCCCTAGTTAGTAGCCGGGGTTTTGCAGCATGGCTGGCATCTTCCGAATCTCGCTGTCGGTGATGGGCATCAGGTACTGGTTGGGCCGGAACACGTGCTGCCGCACCGAGTTGGTGACGGTATACGTGTAGGTGAAGTTCGGCGAAGTACCGCCGCGCGTAATCTGCATGCGCTTATTGAAACCGTTGTTCACAGCTACCGCAATTTTCCAGCGCCGAATGTCATTCCAGCGATGGTCTTCGTTGGCCAGCTCCACGCGGCGCTCATTCTGAATCACGGCCCGCATCTGCGCTACAGTCATGTTGGGCGTAAGACCATACATGCCGTTGGTGCCGGCATCAATACCGGCGCGGCTGCGGATTTCCTTTAGTTTGTCGTAGGCCAGGGCGGTTTGGCCGGTTTCGTTGATGGCTTCGGCGTAGCTAAGCAGCACTTCGGCGTAGCGCAGCAAAGGCCAGCCTCGCTCGGTGTTGCCAGGGCTATTGGCAGCCAGAGTTTCGTCACACATTTTGCGGCTGTAGTAGCCGGTGCGCTGCCCGGCGGCCGTAAACCCGTCGGTCGGCGCCCCATCATACGTCAATACTTCCGCCTGCTGCCCCGACGATTGCAGGAAGTACCGCGACGTGTTGAAGATGATGCTGTACCCGAAGCGGGGGTCCCGGTTCACATACGGATTGCGCGGGTCGTAGCCGGAGGTAGGGTCGGTGATGGCCTTGCCGTTCTTCATCGGGAAGGCATCCACCAGGTTCTGGGTGGGCATGGAGTTGGATTGCCCCGACCGACTGGCGGGCAGATAGAAAATCTCGAACTCCTTATTCGCTCCCCGATTCACGGCAAAAATGTACTCCGGATTCACGCGGCGCAGAAACACTTGGTAAAAGCCGTTGCCGGGCCGGGTGGCGTCGGTGTGCAGCGAGTACTGCCGGGAGTTGATAACGGCCAGCGCCGCATCGGCGGCCCGCTGCCAGTGGGTGGTGCTGGTGGTAGGGTAGCTGACAATAGCGGCCAGCGCCGGGTCGGTGGTTTCGGCGCCGCCGTTGAAGAGCGGGCTGGCCGCGTACAGCAGCACCCGCGCCTTGAGGGCCAGGGCCGCGCCGCGGGTGGCCCGGCCGTAGTCCTGCTCGGAGTAGCCCGCCACGGTAGGCAGCACCGCCGCCACGGCGTCCAGCTCGCTCACCACGTAGTCTACGCAGTCGGCGTAGGAACTGCGCGGGTAGTCGGGAAAGTCGCTGATTTCAAACACCTTGTCCCCAATCAGGGGTACACCGCCGTAGTTGATGAGCAGGTGATGATAGTACCAGGCCCGTAGAAAGCGCGCCTCAGCAGCCACCCGCTGCTGGGTTGGGGCAGAAAGCGGCGTGGTAGGTAGCTTTTCCAGAAACAGGTTGGTACGGCGGATGTTGGCGTACGGAATGTTCCAGATATCAGCAATCAGACCGTTGGACTGGAACGCCAGGGGACTCACGGAGCCGTTGTAGAGCATTACGGCCACTTGGAAAGCCCCGCTGTAGGAATATTCGGCGTCGTCGGTAGCTTGCTCGCTATTGCCGTGGCTGTTCCAGCGGCCTTTGTCGAAGCTGTAGCCAGAACTGCTGTAGATGCGCGACAGGAAGCCCATGGTCCGGATGCTGTCGGTAAACACAGTTTCCTCGCTCAGGGCATTGGTTTTGGGCTCCAGGAAGTCGTCGGAGTCTTTGCACGAGGCAGCAGCCAAGCCGACGAGCAAGTAAGGGAATATCTTTTTCATGGATGGGAAGCCAGAAGTCATTAGAAAGTGGCGCTAACGCCCAGGTTCAGCACGCGCTGCGGCGGATAGGCTACTCGGTCATTACCAAGCGAGATTTCAGGGTCCACCTCGTAGCGCTTAGTTAGCTGCGTAAACGTCAGCAGGTTGGAGCCGTTGGCGTACACCCGCATCTGCGGAATACCCAGGCGTTGCGTGAAGCTGGCCGGCAAGTCCCAGTTGATTTGGGCGTTGCGCATGCGCAGGAAGTCGTTGGGAATCTGCCAGAACGTGGAAGAGTACACGTCGGCGTCGCTGAGGCCGGCCAGCAGCGTGAGACGCGGATACTGCGCCGCGTCGCCTAGCTCGGGGGTCCAGGCCTTGGTGTGAACCTCCGTCAGATTAGAAGCAAACGCCTTGATACCTTCCCGAATCAGGCGGGTGCTGCCGCCGTGCACTCCCTGAAACAACGCACTGAGGGTAATACCTTTATAGCGCACGTTGAAGTCGAAGCCATACACGTTGGTGGGTAGGTTAGGCAAGCCCACCACGGCCCGGTCGAACTCGTTGATAACTCCGTCGCCGTTCAGGTCCTTGTACTTCAGGTCGCCGGGGCGGGCCGGAACGGGCGTGGTAGGGCTGCTGTCGATATCCTGCTGGTCGCGGTAGAACCCGATGGACTCATACAGCAGTTCCTGTCCGATAGATTTGCCGGTAAAGCGCTGGTATTCATATTGTTGCTGGGGCTCGTCGCGGAATAGCACCTTGTTTTTGGCAATGGAATACTGCCCGTGTACCCCTACCATCCAGTCGGCAGTAAGCTGCTTCTTGAAGGCCAGTTCATATTCGATGCCGCGGTTATTCACCCGGCCCAGGTTCACGGGCGGCAGCGCCTGCCCGAAGATGGCTGAAATAGTGCCCCGGTTGGTCAGGATGTCGTACCGCTCGTTGTTGAAGTAGTTGACGTTGCCGGTAACCGCGCTATTGAACAGCCCGAATTCCACGGCTACGTCCAGTTTCCGCTCCTTCTCCCAAGTTACGTTTTCGTTGGCCAGCCGCCCTTCCTCAATGCCGCCGTAGTTGTTGCTGGAGTAGCCCAGGTTCACGCCGCCGGCGGTGTTGTAGGTTTGCTGGTAGTAGTAGCTGAAGCCCGAGCCCAGCGCATCGTTGCCCACAATGCCGTAGGAGCCCCGGAATTTCAGGAAGTCAACGGCCTTGATGTGGTTTTTGTAGAACCCTTCTTCCGACAGCACCCACCCGCCCGATATGGCTGGGAATACGCCGTAGCGGTTGTTCTTGGTGAAGCGCGTCGAGCCGTTGTAGCCGGCATTCAATTGGAGCAGGTACTTCTGCGCGTAATCGTAGCCGAAGCGGCCCGAGTAGCCCCGGAAGTTGTTGGGAATGTAGTTGTACACCACGTCGCCGGAGGCTACGGATACCGAGTTGCGGTTCAGCAAACCCAGGCCCGTTACGTGGTGCTTACCGAAGGTCCGGTCGTAGTTCAGAATGCCCTGCACGTTGAGCACGCGGCGGGTGCTACCGGCGCCGTAGCTTAGGAAAAAACGCCGCACCCGGTACACGTTGGGGTCGCGCGGGCGGTAGGCCGTGGGGTCGTCTTCGGGCTTGGTTGGGTCGTAGATGAACGAGGGAAACTCGCTCCGGTTCATGCCGCGGCCGTAGGCGTAGTCGCTGGTGTAGGCCACCCGGCCCGTTACCTGCAAGCCTTTGGTGAGGAAGTCCAACTTCTGCTTCACCGACACAATCCCGTTGATGTTGTTGGAATTGGTGCGGCTGTAGCCGTAGTTGGTAAGGCGGCCGACTACGTTGTTGGCGTTGTAGCCGGTCTGGTCAATCTGCCACTGGCTGAAGCCGTACGAGCCGTCAGGGTTGTAAATCGGGTAGGCAAACGGCGACAGCGCTAAGAAGCTGCTGTACTCGTAGAAAATGTCCTGCTTGCCCTGGATGTTAGCAAAAACCGGGTCGTTGGTTTGCGCGAAGTTGCCGTACAAATCCACCCGCACATCGGTGGACTTGGTGACGCTGATGTCCAGGTTCGAGCGGTAGTTGTAGCGCTGGTGGAAGAAATTGTTGTTGACCCCCTGCCCTTTGCCGAAATCCTTCAGCAGCCCGTTTTGATAGAGGTAGCCCGCCGATACAAAGTACTTCACCCGGTCGGTGCCGCCCGAGAGGTCGAGGTTGGCGCGGTACTGCTGGCTGAACTCCCGAAACAGCACCTTGCGCCAGTTCACGTTGGGGTGGCCGTAGGGGTCTTCGCCGGTCTTGAACAAGCGCAAATCCTCTTCTGAGAAGCGCGGTTTGAAGTTGGGGTTGGGGTTGGCGGCGTTGTCGTTGATTTGGGCCTGGGTGTAGAGTGAGGCGCTCTGGTAGGCATCCAGGTACTTGGGCAGCGTGGTGGGCTGCTGATTGGCGCTTTCCAGCCGGACACTCACTTTGGGCGGCCCGCTCTGCCCGCGGCGGGTGGTTACCACCATTACGCCGTTGGCGCCACGTACCCCGTAAATAGCCGTAGTAGAAGCATCTTTGAGAATGGTCAAGCTCTCGATTTCGTTGGGGTCGAGGCGCGAGAACTGCTCGTAAGTGTACTCAATATCATCGACGATGATAAGCGGCTGGTTGTTGCCGTTGTAGGAGCTTTGGCCCCGGATGTAGAACGCCGCTCCATCCTGGCCGGGCCTCCCCGAAGTTTGCTGCGAAAAGAAGCCCGGCATCCGGCCCACAATCGAGTTCTGGAGGCTGGCCGTAGGATTCTCCCGGATTTCGCGCCCGCTCACCGAGCTGGCCGAACCCGTAGACGTAATCTTCTTCTGCTCGCCGAAGCCCACTACCATTACCTCGTTGAGCTTCTGCTCACTGGAGCGCAACGACACGTTGATGGCAGTTTGGCCACCCACAGGCACTTCCTTCGACTCGTAGCCGATGAAGCTAAACACCAGCACGCCGGTTTTGCCACGTAGCGTGAGCTGGTAGCGGCCCTCGGCATCGGTGGAAGCGCCATTGGCAGGTGTGCCTTTTTCGATGACGGTAACGCCCGGCAGCAGCAGCTTGCCATCCGACACCACGCCCCGCACCACCTGGCCCTGCGCCTGCGCCACGGGGCCCATCAGCAGAGACGCGCCGCAGGCGGCCATAGTTAGTACTATTTTATGCATATAGATTCCAAGAAAAAGCGGTGGGAAATAGGCAGAAGTGCTAGCACTCCTACCAGCCGGGGTTTTGGGTGAGGTTGCGGTTTTTGGTGGTTTCGTCGTACGGGATGGGCATGTAGTACAGGTTCGACCGGAACGTCATGGTGCTCACCTGCTGGCGGTTGTAGGTCAGGGCGGTACCGTTGCGCACGATTTGCACCCCGAAAAGCGGCCCATTCAGAGCGGTTTCGCCAATCTTCCAGCGGCGTACGTCCCAGAAGCGGTGCTCTTCAAACGCCAGCTCAATGCGTCGCTCGTTCCGAATCAGCTCCCGCGCCTCGGCCTGCGTGATGCCCGCCTTGATGCCGTAGCGGCTGTTGGTGCCCGCCGTAATACCGGCTCGGCGGCGCAGGTCAATCAGCTGGGTTACCGCGTTTTCAGTGCGCCCCACCTCATTCAGCGCCTCGGCGTAGGTGAGCAGCGTTTCGGCGTACCGGAAAAGCGGGAAGTTGTGGCTCTGGTTGGTGTAGGTGGTATTGTTGCTGAAGTCGGCCATGAACTTGCGCAGGTAGTAGCCAGTGCGGGTTTGCACGGCGCTGCCCGCCGGCCGGTCGCGGCCCCCATCAAAGGTTTCCACGCTGCGGTTCAGCCAGCGCGAGCCGTTGGCAAACACCGTCAAAGCCAGGCGCGGGTCGCGGTTGGCGTAGGGCGTGGCGGCGTTGTAGTCGGTTCCGGTTTCAGTGATGGACCGGCCGGTGAGGGTCGGGAAGGCATCCACTAGGTTCTGGGTGGGGCTGGTGAGGCCCTGGCTGGCGGTAGGTGCGCCGTAGCCAATGGGCGCGTTCAGGCTCTCGATGTTGGTGCTGTTGCCCGACTGCTTGGCCAGAATGATTTCGGTGTTCTTCTTGACGGTGAAAACGTTGTTGAACGAACTCTGAAGGGCGTAGTAGTTGAGGGCGCGCAGTTCCTCGCAGGCCGCCACCACGCTCTGCCAGCGGGTAGCATCGGCGGTGGGCAGCCCATTAAGCGGTGAGCCATTGGTGGCCCCGCCGTTGTAAAGCGGACTAGCGGCATACAATAGCACTCTGGCTTTCAACGCCATAGCTGCGCCGCGCGGAATCCGACCCCAGTCGCTGTCGGCAATGGGTTCCACCCGCAGCAAACCCTTGATGGCGTCGCACTCACTCACAATGTAGTCGAGCACCTCGGCGTAAGTGTTGCGCGGCAGCTCCAGGTCGTCGTCCACCGTCAGAATTCGGTCACCAATCAGCGGCACGCCGCCGTAGCGCTTCAGCAACTCAAACCACAGCATGGCCCGGATAAAGCGCACTTCGGCTTTCCAATATTGCAGGTTGATGGCCGTGGTGGGCACCTTGTCTATGTTGGCGAGGAAGATGTTGACGCGCCGTACGCCGGCGTAGCTGTTGGCCCAGTACGGATCGGGGTTGTTGATGGAGCTGACGCTGCCGTTGGTGTAGAACTCCACCGGCCGGTTGATGCGCGAGGGTACTGCGTCGCCGGCGCCGGCATCCAGAAAGTCGCCGTTGCCGCTGCCAATGCGGTTGAAGCCGCCAGGAATGTAATTGTAAACGTCGTTGAGGAAGAAAATAGCCAGCGTGGCGTTGCGGTCCTTCTCGTCCCACACCAAATCTTCCCGGATATAATCGCGGGGCTCGGTTTCCACCCGCTCACAGGCAGTAGTAGCCCAGGCCAGCCCAATGGCCAGCGCGCTGATGCGTAGGTTATGCTTCATGATTCAGAAAGAAGGGCGGGCTTAGAGTTGCAGGTTCAACCCCAGGTTGAACAGACGCTGCTGCGGGTAAGCGCCGTTGAAAGATTCCGGGTCAATCCGGTCGATGGAGCTGAAAGTCAGCAGGTTGGTGCCGCTGGCAAACACGCGAAGTCCTTGTACCCGGAAGCGCTTGGTTAGCGTCAGCGGCACCGTGTACCCGATTTCCACGTTCTTGAGGCGGGCGTAATTGCCGGAGCGCATCCAGTAAGAAGATGTAGCGTAGTTGTTGACCTGGTTGCCGATACCCAGGCGCGGATAGCTGGCGCCGGAATTATCGGGGGTCCAGCGGTCTAGGTGCTGCTCGAAGGCCTGGCCGAAGCCGCCGCTCAGGAAAGCATATTCGCTGGGGCCTTGCAGGTACCGGTTGCGGTTCAAGAGGCCTTGCAACAGCACTGAGGCGTCAAATCCTTTCCAGCGGGCACCCAGCGTAGCGCCCAGCGGTATCCGGGGCTTGGTGCTGCCGATGGGGGCCTCATCGAGTTGGTTGATAACTCCGTCGCCGTTCAGGTCTTTGTACTTGATGTCGCCGGGCTGGGGCACGTAGCCTTGCAGCGTGGCGCTGCCGTTGATTTCCTCCTGGGTTTTGAACAGCCCTTCGGCTATGTAGCCAAAGCTCTGCCCTACCCGTTGCCCGGTGCGCTGCATCCACGGATAGTCGCGGGTTACTTCGTCCATGTACAGCACCTCGCTGCCCTGCAAGCTCAGGTTAGCGGCCAGATAGTAGCTGAAGTTGCCGGCGGTTTTCTGGTAGTTCAGCTGGAAATCCCAGCCGCTGAACAGGTTACGCCCAATATTCTCGGTGGGGTAGGTATTGCCGAGGATGGTGGTATTGCGCCCGCGCTGCATGAGCAGGTCATAGTACGTGGCGCGGTAGTACTCCACCGTGAAGCCTAGGTGGCTGTTGAACAGCGCGCCCTGCACGCCCAAGTTCAGCTTGCGGGCTTTTTCGGGCCGGATGTTAGGGTTGGCCAGCGGCTGCTCGGTAATAGAGGTGTTGTTGCCGGCGCTGGTACCGATGACGGCATTCGGCGAATCAAAGTAGGTTTGGAAGTAGCGGAAGTAGCCGGGGTTGTCGTTGGCCGTCAGGCCGTACGAACCGAACAGCTTCAGCTGCGATAACCACGGCTGGCTCTGCATGAACTCCTCGCGGTGCAGGTTCCAGGCGGCGCCCACGGCAGGCAGAAACGTGTAGAGCGTGCGGCCGTCGTCGGGGTAGCGGTTCGAGCCGTTCAGGCCGAAGGCACCTTCCAGCACGTATTTCTCCTGGTAGTTGTACGCCACCCGTCCCGAAACCCCGGTGATGGTGTAGGGCAGGTCGGAGTTGCTGACCGAGTTGTTACGGTTGCCCAGCACCACGGCGCTGATGCCGTGCGCCCCAAACGTATGGTCGTAGCCCAAAGTAGCTTCCACATAATCGGTGCGGCCCTGATACTCAATAGACGAGGAATTGGTTTGGTCGCTGTTCACGCCAAACTGCTGGTAGGTGCTGCCCGTAGGCTGGAACACCGCAAAGCTCTTGGTGCGGAACAGGTTCTCGGACAGCGTGGCGTAGTACGAGCCGATACCCCGAATCCAGAGGCCGGGCGTTATTTCATCGAGAGTGCGCTTGAGGTGGAAGTCGGCCAGCATGTCGCGCTTGTAGTTCTGCTGGTAGCCCGAACCCACAGCCAAGCCCCACAAGTTGTTCTGGTACTGCTGGTTGCCGCCGTACCGCCCGTCGTCGTTGAACACCGGGTAGGCGTTGGCGGGGGTATTGAAGATGGTGTTCAGGATGGAGCTGGTGCCGAAGCCGGGTTCGTTGCCGTTCAGAATCCGGCCAAGCAGCCCCACCCCGCCCGAGAGCTTGGAATTGAGTTGTAGCTCCACGTTGGAGCGCAGCGTGTACGACTTGAAGTAGTTGGTGGTGTTGTACTTGTTGATGTCGCTCTCCTTGAGCAAACCCGACTGATTGAGATGCTCCAGCGACACGAAGTACTGCGAGAAGTCGTTGCCGCCGGTGGCGCTGAAGGTATAGCGGTCCAGCCGCGACGACTTTTTCAGGATCTGGTCGCGCCAGTTCACATTGGGATGCCCGATGGGGTCGGAACCGTCCTGATAGGCTTGCAGGTCGGCATCGGTATAGGCCGGGGCTTGGCCGTCGTTGCGGCGGGCTTCGTTGTTGAGCAGGGCGTAGTTATAAGCATCAAGGCCCTTAGGCAAACTAAGCGGCTGTTGCAGCGCACTTTGCGCTGTAAATGAGATGCGCGGCACACTCGGTGTACCCCGGCGCGTAGTCACTACCAAGGCCCCGTTCGAAGCCTTCACGCCCAGCATGGCCGTACTCAGCGCATCCTTCAGCACCGTCACCGACTCGATTTCCTCTAGGTCGAACACCGTGAGCTGGCGTGGAATCCCGTCGATGATAACCAGCGGAACATCATTACCGCGCAACGATACGCTTGCCCCATCGGCGCCGGGCTGGCCAGAGGCTTGGAAAGTAGCCAACCCGGCCACGCGCCCTTGTAACGCACTCTGAAACGAGGTAACCGGCAGCTTTTGCAGGTCGTTGTAGTAAATCGTTTGGGTGGAGGCCGCTGTCAGGTCGGGGCGAGTTTGCAGGCTGTTCAGCAAGCGCACCGGCTTGAGGCGGGCCACCGCCGGGTGCTTGGTGCTAAGCATCACCACTGGGTCACGGTCGTCGGCTACGCTGTACTCGCGCACCACGCTGCCAAAGGCGCGCAGCTCCAGCAGGTCGCCGGGCTCGGCCGTGAGTTTGGCAATGCCGCCCCGGTCGGTAACCACAGTAGCACTGGTGCGGCGGTTGAAAACGGTGACACCGGGCAGCGGCTCTTGATTTTCATCAATTACCAGTGGCCGCAACAGCTTGGAGGTAGCCGTATCGGCGGGCACTACAGAGCTAGCCGAATCCGCAGGCACGGTGGGCGTTTGGGCGTGAGCTAGCTGGGCGGCAGTAAGAGGCAACGAGGTGAGAGCCCCGTAGAAGAGTAAACGTTTTACTCCCATAGATGGAACATTAGCATGCCGGCCTGCGCCGGGCATGGGTGGGAAATGAAGGAAAAGCGGACAACCTTAACTGCGCCGGACTGGCCCCGCAGGCCGTGCTGCTGAGCGGGCTTTGCCAAGACGCCAATTGACAAGTAGCGGCTTTCTTTTATGTAGTTAAGCGAGGGTAAAAGTAGCGGTTAAGCACCCCAAGCAACAGGGGCAGATCAACCAAAAAGGGGGGACAAATTGATTGTTCAGTTGTTCGGTAGTCTTTGTTTGTCGGTGGTAGCAGCAGAATGTTTGGCAGCCCATTACATTCGTCGCAAACAGTGTAAAAACCGGATTTTCAATAACTTTTTTACGGTTTATCACCCCACCCTACTGTAATTCCGCTTAGCTTTATTCCCCACAATCTCCCTCGTCTGTGCGAGTTCAGCCCTTCACTAAGTGTCTACTCACTCTTTTGTTGCTTTTGCATTTAGGCAACCACTTTGGTTGGACGCAAAATGTAGCCCCCAGTGAGTTTCGGTTCGAGCACCTGACCGTTGACCAGGGCCTTTCGCACAGCGACGCTATGGCGGTGGCGCAGGACCAGGCGGGCTTTATTTGGGTGGGCACCAACCACGGGCTGGACCGCTACGACGGCTACAGTCTCAAGCAGTATTCGCTGCCCATTAATCGGCGCAATGGCATCTCGGCCAACCGCATCAAGGTGCTGCATGTGGCCCCCGGTGGGCGGTTGTGGGTAGGTACTGAGCGGGCGGGCCTTAGCCTTTACGATGCCACCGCCGACCAGTTGCTGAACTTCGATGAAGACCAGGTTCCGGCCCGATTCCGGCTGCTTATGCGGCGTATGGCGCAAATTACCGTGTCTTCCATCACATCGGATAAGCAAGGCCGGCTGTGGGTGGGCACCTATATGGAGGGGCTCTTCCGGCTGACTTTCAATAAGCAAGGTGAGCTAACCGACTTGCGCCAGTATGCAGCTCCAACAGAACACTCCCAGGACAACTACCGGATCAGCCACGTGGTAGTGGATGCCGAAGGTAAAATATGGGTGGGCACGTACAACCACGGCCTGTGGGTTATTCGCCCGGAAAACCCAGACCTGGCACTGGAGCCTACGGGCATAACCGAGGTCATCCGGGCCCTCCACCTCGACCTGCACAACGACCTGTGGATAGGTACCAACAGCCAGGTGTTCTGGGTGAGCAACGCCAACCGGCGCACGGTGCGCGAGTTGGCCGCCCACCCACAGACGCAGTCCTATCCGCAGCTCCAATCGTTGCTCATGGATTCGTTTGGCCGGCTGTGGGTGGGCACTATCTACGGGCTGTACGTATGGGAAGCCGGCACCGTAACCGGCGCGGCCCCACCCCTACGGGCAACCTCACCTACCCTGCTGCTGCCCAAAGATGGAGAGCCATTCACCATCAATTCCGAACGGATTCACCAGATTTTCGAAGACCGGAATCAGGTGGTTTGGCTGTGCGCCTCGGCCGGCGGCCTGAACAAGGTGAACCTGCGCCAGAAGCCGTTTGGGCAGCTCCGGCGGCAGCTACAGGGGCAGGCCACACGCTCCAACAACTACGTTAACGCCCTCTATGTAGAGGAAGGCCGCAACATGCTCTGGTTGGCAACCCGCAACGGCGTTTCCGGCTATGATCTTGCCCGCAAAACCTACCGCAATTACCTCAACCAAACAAAGGGCGGCCACACGCGCGGCGTAGATGTGGCTACCATTTTCCAGACCAGTAACGGCACGCTCTGGTTTGGCACCCGGGGCTATGGCCTTCGGAGTTTATCGCCCAATGGCCCACGGGACAAGCTCACTACCTACGATAAGCTACCACACGGCCCCGATTTAAGCTCCACCAGCGTGGAAAGTATAGCAGAAGACCGGTACGGCTCCTTATGGGTGGCTACGTTTACTGCCGGGTTGCTGCATTTCAGCGCGGAAGGCAAGTTCCTGGCGGCGTACCAAACGGGCAGCAGCAGTTTGCCTACCAACAACTTCACCACCCTGCTCTACGACAAGCGGCAGGACATACTATGGGCTAGCACCACCGACGCGGGCCTGCTCAAGCTGCGCGTCACCCCCAATTCGTTGCAGTTGCTCAAGCAGTTTCAGTACACGCCCAGCGCCAAGGATGGCCTGCGTGTCAACTATGTATGGCCGCTACTGCTCGACCGGCAAGGCACGCTCTGGATTGGCACGATTGGGGGCGGCCTGCACAAGCTCACAACCAACGCCCAGGGACAGGAAGTAATACAAAGCTACCGGAAATGGCTGCCGGAGAGCGACGTAGAAAGTATGCTCGCCGATGATGAGGGCCACCTCTGGATTGGGGGTACTGGCCTCTACCGTTTCACGCCCAACACCCGCCATTACCTGCGCTATGATGTTACGGACGGGCTTCAGAGCAACGCTTTTAAGATTGGGGCTGCCGCCCGTGCGCAGGATGGCACGCTCTATTTTGGCGGCATCAATGGCATCAGTTACTTCCAGCCGCATGCCATTCAGCCTAACCCGCTTCCGCCGGTGGTGCAGATCACGGGGCTGCGCATTGCCAATCAGCTCGTAACCGTAGGAAAAGAACTGAACGGTCGAGTAGTACTGACGCAGCCGCTTTCCAAGCCGCAAACGGTAGTTATCAAAGCTTCTGAAAATGACTTCGCGGTGGAATTTGTGGGGTTGAATTACGCCAACCCGCAGAAAAACCGGTACGCGTATCGGCTGCTCGGCTACAACAAAGGGTGGGTATATCCGGCCCCCGGCCAGCGGACGGCCAGTTTCGGCAACCTACCCGCCGGGCACTACACGCTACAAGTGAAAGCCAGCAACGGGGAGGGTGTCTGGTCGAAGAAGACAGCTACTATGCAGTTTGATGTGCGGGCGCCCTGGTGGAAAACCGGGTGGGCTTATTTACTGTATGCTTTGGCGGCAGTAGGCGCAGTGGCGTTATACCGGCGCTTCGAAATGGCGCAGCAGCAGCTGAAAAACCGGCTGGTACTAGAGCAGTTTCAGGCCGAAAAAGAGAAAGAGCTGACCGACCTCAAGCTGGGCTTCTTCACCAACGTCAGCCATGAGTTGCGCACCCCGCTTACCCTCATTCTGGGGCCGATGGAGGAAATTGTGCGCAGTGGCGGGGCCGTAGCCGACCTGCGCACCAGGGTGCAGCTCATGCACAAGCAAGCCCGCAAGCTGCTGGATTTGGTGAACCAACTGCTGGACTTTCGCAAGGTGGAGTCCGGCAACGTGCCACTGCGGGCCAGCTATGGCAATGCCACTCGTTTCTTAACCGAAATCTACTCCTTCTTTCAGCTGAAAGCGCAAGAACGGGAAGTGGATTACCGGTTGGAATTACCCGATGACGCCATGCTGTTGTACTTCGACCGAAGCAAGCTGGAAATTATTCTCACTAACCTGCTGGCCAACGCCTTCAAGTACACCCGCACCAAAGGCCGAGTGGAGCTATTGGCTGCGGTAGTGGGCAGCCCAAGCCACGACGCAGTATATAGTAGTGGCAGGCTCACGGGCAATTACTTGAGAATCAACGTTACGGACACTGGAGTTGGTATTAAAGCCAGCGAGCTAGAGCACATCTTTGACCCCTATTACCAGGCTTCGCATACCAACACCCTGCGCATGACGGGCACGGGCATTGGGTTGTCTTTGGCCAAACAGTTTGCTGAGCGGCACGGTGGCTTGCTCACGGTGACCAGCACTCAGGGCATAGGTACCATCTTCGAGTTGCGGCTGCCATTTGGACAAAAACACCTGCGCCCCGAAGACATCCAGGAGGAAGACGATACCTTCTTACTCGCCGCTTCCGACGACCAGCCGCTGCACCAACTAGAGGCCGATTTGCTCGCCCTGCCCGAAGCGCCGGCAGTGCCCGCCGGTCCGCCGCGCTTGTTGGTAGTGGAAGACAACGACGAGGTCCGTCAATATCTGCAACAGCTGTTTGAGGCCGACTACGAGGTAATAACCGCCGAAGACGGCCTGCTGGGCTGGGAACAGACCCTGGCTCAATTACCCGACCTCATCATTTCGGATGTGATGATGCCGCGCAGCGACGGGTTGGAATTGTGTCAGAAAATCAGGCAGCACCCCAAAACGGCGCATATCCCGGTGCTACTCCTGACGGCCCGTACCGCCGAAACCTACGAGTTGGAAGGACTGGACATGGGCGCCGACGATTACGTAAGCAAGCCCTTCAACCCCACGCTGTTGCTTGCCAAAGTGGCCGCGCTGCTACGCAACCGGCGCAAGCTGCACGAGTTCTACCAGCGGCAGATTCTGCTGGAACCTACCGAAATAGTGGTGGCCGACGCCGACCGGCAGTTCCTGGAAACGGCCATGAGCGTAGTGGAACGTCACCTCGACGACTCAGAATTCAGTGTACAGGTGCTGGTAAAGGAAATGGCCATGAGCCAGTCGGTATTCTACCGCCGTATCAAAAGCATCACGGGCCAAACTGCAGTGGAGTTTATCCGGGATGTGCGCATGAAACGAGCGGCGCAGTTGCTAGCCAACACGCAGTTGCGGGTATCGGAAGTAGCATTTCAGGTGGGTATTGAGGATGCCAAGTACTTCCGCAAAGCTTTCCAGAAAATCTACACCCTCTCCCCTTCTGAATACGCCAAGCAACATCGGCAGCGCCAGGCGGCTGCTTCCGCTCAATAAGGCAATCCAACCAGCGCGCAGAATCAACACGCCCTGTTTCCTACCAAAAACAAGCAAGGCAGTACACGCACACTACATTCTAGGAAGCTCCGACTTGATAGCCAGAGCTTCTTGCCTTTACTGCTTGCAGGAAAAAAATCGGGCGGCGCGATGAGCAAAGTGAGGTGCCGCTACACTTCACTGGAAAGTCGTGGCAGACAGCAACTATTACTCATCAAAGAGTTTATATAACATAATCATACCTTAATCATAAAATACAACTAAGTGTCTAGCTTTGCAGCGCATGGCTGATGGCCGTACGCTGCACTATTGCCCGTTTTCTATCCACTAAGTGGAGTATCCAGCTAGATGCTACAGCAAAGTATCTGACTGCTGCTTTGCACACCCTTTTGCTCTTATGGTACTTGATTACACTCATTTCCAGGCCTTGCCAGACAGCCAGCAGGACCGCTACGTGCAGGAGCATGGCAAGTTTAGGGCGCACCGCTGGCACGAGAATTACAGCATCGAACTCTACGACTTAGGCTCGTTTTATTGTGAGCAGTGGCTAGAGCAAGAGTGCGTGCACCCACCCCGGTATCAGGCTTTTCCTTCTGAAGCTTGCCTGGAATCCTATGCTCAGCCGCTGGCGCTGGCGTGTTACTAAGCACGTAGATACTGGCGGCCCGCCGCTTTCAACCAAGTGAGGTACTGATGGGCAGTTTGCTTATCGAGGGCCAGCCTCCCACAAACCTCACGTTAGCACTTACCTTCGTGCTGCCCCTTTTCCGGTGTTGCTCGTTGCAGCATATGGAGTGCGGTCTGCATTCATGAATACTCCGCGTTTTTCGCTGCCGCCGCTACTGGCCGTTTTGCTATCTATTGTAAGCGTGCAGGGCGGTGCGGCCATTGCCAAAGGCCTATTTCCGGTGTTGGGCGCAGCCGGCACTACCAGCCTACGCATTGGTTTATCGGCGCTGGTGCTGGCAGTGGTGGTGCGCCCGCAGCTAAGCAAGTTGCAGCCGACCCAATGGCGCGCGGTGGTGCCCTACGGCTTGGCACTAGGCCTCATGAACTTCCTGTTCTATTGCGCGCTAGTGCGGGTACCGCTGGGCCTGGCCGTCACCCTGGAGTTTGTTGGCCCATTGAGCCTCGCACTGGTGGGTTCCCGTCGTTGGCTCGACCTGATTTGGGTGGTACTGGCCGGCGCGGGCATTGCCCTTATTGCGCCGTGGGGCGGAAATGGCCTCGACTTACTGGGGGCAGGTTTCGCGCTGGCGGCCGGCGGGTGCTGGGCCGTGTATATTGTACTGGGCCAACGCACCGCCGCCGTGCTACCAGGCCAGCAAGCCGTAGCCATCGGAATGCTGTTTGCCACGCTACCGGTGTTGCCTTTTGGTTTGGCCAGCGGAAGCTTTCTGGCTCTGACGCCGCACTTGCTGCTATTGGCTGCGCTGTTGGCGCTGTTTTCCAGTGTGTTGCCTTTCTCGCTGGAAATGCAAGCCCTGAAAACCATGCCTACCCGCACCTTCAGTATTCTGATGAGCCTAGAGCCCGTTGCAGCTGCTGTATCGGGGTGGCTATTACTCAATGAGCAATTAACGCTCGGCCAGTGGCTAGCCGTAGCGTGCATAGTGGTAGCCAGCGCCGGCGCTACGCTGACTACGGCCGCGCCAAGTGCTCACGCGACGGAAAACAAAGCAGTTGAAAGCTGAAGTGCCCGCTACCACAATCAGCTTCGGCAAAAAGCAACTGCAACAGCAGGCACCACAAAGTGTTCTTTCTATGCTACTTTCAGCGCAACTCGCTCACCACTGTTGTGATGCTGCGCGGCGCTAGGTGTAGCACCTGGCCAGCGGGCACGGGTGCGCCGGGTTGTAGGTCGGTAGTAGCCGAGGTAGTATAGGGCTGGCCGGCGCCCAGGCGGCGGCCACTGAGTTCCAGCCGCAGGTCGGCGGGCATGGCTGCATCGTTTACTACCACCGTGATAAGCTGCTTGTTGTTCGGGCTCCGGTACGCAGAAACCAACAATTGGCTGGCGCTGGCCGAATCAGCTAGGGCGGCGGCTACCCGCACGGCACCGGGCCGGATGTAGCGGCTGTAGTTGCCCAGTGCCCACAGCATTTTACTGGCTTGGAAGGTGCCGTCGGTTTTGTTCTTGTCGATATAAATCAGGCCGTCCTTATAGTTGTAGGGCGACACCGCCAGCCACCACTGCCAGGCCGCCGCGTTGGCCACGGCTAAGTCGGCGTGAATCACGCGGGCCAGATACAGAGCTGGCGTGATGCTAAGGTCGCGGGGATTGCCGTTGATTTCGCCGGCATTGTCGCCCAGGATGCAGTATTCCGACTGCCAGAAGGTAAGCTTGTTCACGGCCGCTACGCGGGCGGCTAGCTGCCGGCGCACAGCCACCGCCTGTGGCGCGGGCGAGGTAGTGAAGTAGCTGTGCCCGGCCAGTACGGGCGCCACCTGCGGCGTATTGCCCAGGTAGGTGGGCGCGGTTTTGTCGCCGAAGAAAGCGGCCAGTTGGTTGCCCCGGTTGGGCTTGTCGCCCATGGTCAGCAGGTAGTCGAGCTTGCCGGCTTCGGTAATTAGGATTTTGGACGGCAGCCGTTCCGCCACCAGGGCAGAGCTTAGGGCTTTCACTACGCCCGCCATTTCCTCGTTGCGAAACGGGCTTCCCTCCTGCCCACCGTCGCTCCAGTCCCACTGCGGCTCGTTGATGGGGCTCACGTAATCGAAGGTGATACCGGTGGTTTGCTTCACGCCCGCTACCACCTTAGCCATGTAGGTGCCCAGCGCCGCATAGTTGGTGGGCGCAATATTGGTTTCGGCCTTGGTGGCGTAGGCTTTGCCATTGACGGTGAGCTGCACGGGCGGACTGTTCAGGAACCCCAGAAACTGCTTGACACCTCGCTGTTGAGCCGCCTTCAGAAACCATTGCTGCCCGGCCTGATGGCTCCAGTCGTAGCTCCCATCGGGCTTCAGAAACGATTCGGCGCGACGCCACTCGTCCTTGATGCCGCTGGCCTCGCCCTGCTCGGCGCTACCGGCCCCGATGTTGAATCGCCACTGCGAGAGGCCAATACCTTTCGGCTGGCCGTTGGGGCCGCTTTCTTGGCTGAACAGCAAATCGGCAATGGCGTCCTTTTTAGCCGCGGGCCAGTTGCCCACAAACTGACACGACCACGCATCCGACGCACCGAAGTTGGCAATGGTCTGGTAGGTTTTCTTGGCGTCGATGCGCACCGTAACCACGGCCGGCACCTGGCTATAAGCTGCCCCGGAGGCGAGGCTTAACACAAGGACGGCCAGCGGCGTTGCGGCTTTTAGCTTAGAAGGGAAAGACATCGGAAAACGTTAAAAAAGGCGGCCCAGCTACCCCGCCAATGAAGGTAGATAGCCGGACCAAGTTGTGTAACATAAATTTAGAAGGGCGTCATTCCGAGCTCGTCGAGGAATCTCGCGTGCTGACGCCGAAGCAGTAATCCTGACGGTAGCACGCGAGATTCCTCGCCAAGCTCGGAATGACGCCCTTTTGAGTTGTTACGAGCTGTTTAGTGCTCATATTCTGAAAAGACTGTTACGAAACAATAAACCAGCCACTTACTGCTGCCACACCAGCCACTGCTGGTTGGGGCCATTATTGCCGGTGTACTGAATAATGTTGGCCCCAGCCGCGGTTGAGCTGCCGTTTACGTCCAGCACTTGGCTGCTGCTACGGTTCGTGACTTTGTAGTAGCCATCGGTGCCAGCCGTGAACTGCCACTGCTGGCTATTACTCCCGTTATCAATGCTCTGCACGATGTTGGCGGCAGGCATAGGTGAGCCGCCATTCACGTCGAGGGCGAGGTTGCTGTTGCGGTTCAGCAGCTTGTAGTAGCCGCCACTGGTGGCCTGCATCTTCCACTGCTGGTTGGTGGCGCCGTTTTGGTACCACTGGATAATGTTGGTCCCGGCCGTGGTGGAGGCGCTGTTCACGTCCGCCACGAAGCCACTGTTGCGGTTGATGAGCCGGTAGTTGGCCGTGGGGTAAAACGTATCAGTGCCACCCGTGACGGCCGCGCCCCAGGCAAACTGCACGCGCCCCAGTCCGGAGACATTACTGATAGACGTATTGCGGCCGTCAAATTGCAGCAAACTGTAGGAGTCGCCGCTACGGAGGCCGGGCCAGTACACGCTGGCAATGCCCTGCTGCCGGCATAAGTTGGTGATACCCAGCAGATACGACTTCTTCACGTCGCCATCAATAGCGCTGTTGAAGTCCACGCCCGTCGTCAGGAACGCGCCGTACTCGGTGAGTACGGCCCGGCTGCCGTAGCTGCCCAGGTTGTCGGCAAAGGCCTTCTCCCAACTGGCCGCCGTGTTAGTGGGGTTGTTGTAGAAGAAGTCGTAGATGTGAATGGACAGCAAACAGCCGGTGAACCGACTATCGGCGCCCATGCCTTTGATGTCCTGCGCGTAACCGGTGCCATCGAGCAGTACGCGGCCCCGTGGCACGGCGGGGTAGCGGCTCAGCCAGTCGGCGTAGAGGCTGGCCAAGTTCGTTTGGGAGTAGCCGTGCGGCTCGTTGAATACCTCGAAGTACACGTTGGCGTTGCTGCCGTATTTGGCCACCACCGTCTGCCACATCAGAAAAAACTGGGTGTTATCGTCCACTAGCCCATTGCGCGACGAATTGCCTTCCCAACAGGCCAGTATCACCTTCATGCCTTTGCTCAGCGTCTTGTCGATGGCGCCGGTGTAGGCGGTCCAGCTGCTGCCCAGCACTGTGGTCGGGTTGATGGGCAGGCGTACTGTATTGGCGTTGGTGCGGCTCTGGAAGCCGTTGATGATGGTTTCAGTCTTGGTTTGCACGGTGGCGTACGAGTCGCCGGCGGCCAGGCCCGAGAGCACCAAAGCGTCGTCCACAAAATTGTCGCGCGGGTCGGCCCAGTTCAGGCCGGCAATGCCCGCGGCCCCTACCCCGGCCACGGGGGTGGGCACCACTACCGGGTCTACCACCGGGTCGGGGTCAACAGACGAATCGTCTTTGGAGCAGCTACCCAGCGTAGCGGCCAGCAGCAACACGGCGCCACCGAAACGCGGCAGCAGGCGGGAGAAATTCTTTGTGAGCATCATGAGCGGGAAAGGAAGTAGCGGAAGAACCGAAAACCAAATGCCCCATGCGCCGCCCATAAACGGGTAGCACATGGGGCATCATGTAGCATTCACTTAGTAACCAGGGTTCTGCGTGACGTTGCCGCCCGAAAGCTGAATCTGGCTGGTTGGAATCGGGAACAGGTTGTTCTTATCCGAAATCTGGTCCTTCACCTTGCCCCGGTCATAGGGGTCGGTGCTGGTGAGTTGCGAGGCGTTGAAGGCCGTCATGACCGCAACCAAGCGCTTCTGGCGCACCAGGTCGTAGTAACGGTGGCCTTCCATGGCCAGCTCCAAGCGACGCTCCAACCAAATGTGGTTCAGCAAAGCCGTGCCGGTGGAAGTGCGCGGCAACACGGTGCCGGGCTGCAAGCGGTTGGCGCGGGCCCGCACCAGGTTCAACGACGACAATGCTTTGCCTTCCTGACCCAAGCGGAACGAGGCTTCGGAGTGGATCAGCAACAAATCGGCGTAGCGCATTTCGATGCGGTTAAGCGGCGCGTGCTCCCGCTCGTTGGCGGGGCGGTCGGCTAGCGGCAGGAACATCTTACGGCTCATGCGACCCGACTCGTTTTCAGCGGGCTTGGTGTCGTAATTCGAGTAGTCGAAGCTGGCGGTGCGGGCACCTACGTTGTCACCTTGCTTGATGATGGTCCAGCGGCGGCGCGGGTCGTTTTCCTGAACGAAGGCTTGCTCCAAGTTGCTGGTCGGCGTGTTGAAGCCCCAGCCGCCATCGGCACGGCTGCGCATCACCACCGTGAGGGCCGAGCCAAGGTTGAAGGCTTGGTCGGGGCTGTAGTTCAACTCGAAAATCGACTCCGAGCCGTTGGGGTTGTTCACGTTCCAGATGTTGCTGAACTCGCCGTTCAGGTTGTACTGGTTGGAAGCCATTACCGCTTCGGCGGCCTGCTGAGCCTGCTGCCACTGCTCGGTGTAGAGGTAGGCTTTGGCCAAATAGGCGTTGGCGGAACCTTTGGTAGCACGACCCAGGTCAACGGTAGCGCGGGCGCTTTTCTCGGGCAGCGCGGCGGCGGCTTCCTGCAAGTCCGTTACAATTTGGGCGTACACCTCGGCGGCCGAAGCGCGCTTCAGTGCTAAGGCGTCGCTTGGGGCCAACGGCGTGAGTACCAGCGGCACCCCACCGTAGCCTTTCACCAGCTCGAAGTAGTTGTAGGCCCGGATGAACTTCACTTCACCCAGCAATTGGGCTTTCAGCGTGCCATCAATTGGTGCCTTATCAATGCCCACCAAAGCAGCGTTGCAGTTGCCAATCGACTGGTAGATGTGCACGTAGCGGTTGTCGAACCACTCGTTGTTGGGCAGCCAGAAGAAGCGGGCGAAGTCGCCGAACTCGCGCTGGTCACCGGCAATGGCGTTGCCCTTCCAGGCGTCGTCCGAGCCGGCGTCGCCGAACATGCGGGTGCGGTCAATCTTCCACCAGTCGTCCTGGTCGGCGGTGGCGTAGCAGCCCATTACGGCAGCTTTGCACTCCTCGGCGTTGGAGTAGTAGTTGTTTACATTCTGCTGGCCCTGTGGGGGCTCGTTTAGGAAGTCGTCGCAGCTTTGCAGGCTTACTCCCAGGCCCATAACCAGGGCCAGTGTGATGCGAATATGTTTCATGATAGGGGTCGGGGGAATTATTGGCTTTTAGCTGACAGCTGCTAGCTGTTGGCTTTTTCGTGTAACCATAGCTACTAGCTAGCAGCCAGTAGCTAACAGCTAGTTAGAAGGCGACGTTAGCACCTACCAGGAAGGTGCGGGCCGTGGGGTAGTTGCCGAGGTCAACGCCCCGGTTCAGTGCCGACGAACCGTCGGTGTACGAGCGGCCATTGCCGATTTCGGGGTCAACCCCGCTGTACTTGGTGATGGTAGCCAGGTTCTGGGCACTCACGTAGAGGCGCAGGCTGCCCATGTGCATGGCCGTGGCAATGTTCTTCGAGAAGGTGTAGCCCAACTGTAGGTTCCGCAACCGAGCGTACGAGCCATTCTCCACGTAGAAGTTCGAGAAACGGGTCAGGTTCTGGTTGTTGTCGTTGGCCACAATGCGGGGCACGTCGTTGGAAGTGCCTTCGCCGCTCCAGGCTTTGCCTTCCAGACCCGAGATTTTGTTGTAGTTGTAGCTACCCGAGTACCACCAGCCTTTGTTGGCATTCACCACGTCGTTGCCGAGGCTGCCTACCAGCGAAGCCAGCAAATCGAAGCCCTTATAGCCCAGGTTCAGGTTCACCCCGAAAGAGAGGTCGGGCATGGGGTTGCCGATGTACTTCTGGTCTTTCTCGTTGATTACACCGTCGCCGTCAAGGTCAGAAAAGCGGAAGTCACCGGGCTTGGCGTTGGGCTGAATCAGGGCGCCAGTGGCCGACTTGTAGTTGTCGATTTCGCCTTGGTTCTGGAAGATACCGGTGTTTTCGTAGCCGTAGAACGCACCTACGTAGCCACCTTCCTCGGTTTTGGAAGGCCGGCCGAAGATGGGCGTGTTGCCCGAATACAGGGCCTGTCCGTTGGCCAGCTTATCAATTTTGCTGATGGCACGGGTGGCGTTTACGCTCAGGCCGTAGGTGAAGTCACCCTTGGTTTCGGCGTAGCCCACCGTGAAGTCCAGGCCGTTGGTTTTCATGCTACCCACGTTGGTTACGGGGCTGTTGTAGCCATACGCCGCGTGGCCCGGCAGCGCCTGGAACATCAGCATGTCGTAGGTGTTGCGGCGGAACACGTCGAAGGTGGCCGTGAGGCGGTTTTGCAGGAAGCCCAAATCCAGGCCCAAATCGTAGTCTTCTACGGTTTCCCACTTCACGTTCGGGTTCGGTACGTTGCTCTGTACGGCACCCAGTTGCAGGGCCCGGTCGGGGCCGGTGGCGTAGTATACCTTGCCAATCGTGCCGGTGTAGGCGCTGTTGGTCAGGCTGGTGATGTTCTGGTTGCCCACCCGGCCCCAGCTACCCCGAATCTTGAAGAAATCAACGGCGCTCAGGTCTTGCACAAAGCTTTCCTCCGATACCAACCAGCCCGCCGACACCGACGGGAACGTGCCCCAACGGTTGTTGGTCGGGAACACCGAAGCGCCGTCGCGGCGGATGCTGGCGCCCAGCAGGTACTTGCCCTTGAAGTCGTAATTGACGCGCCCAATCAGCGAGGCAATGGTGTTGGTGTAGGTGTTGCCGCCGATGGCGAAGCCGGAAGTGGCCGCATCCGGGTAGCGCAAGCTTGGGTCGTTGCTCGGAATAGCCTGGCCCGACGTAGACTCGGTGTTGGTCTGGAACCGCTCCAGCGTCACGGCTGCCAGCGCCGACACGTTATGGTCGCCAAACGCGTGGATATAGTTGAGCGTGTTGGTGTTGTTCCAGTTGATTTCGATGTTGTGCTCCCGGCGCACCGAATTCACTTGGTTCCGCTCGTTGGCATCAATGGTGTAGAACGGGGAGAACTGGTTGCGGCGGTACACGTTGTTGTTGGAACCGAAGCGCGTTTCCAGAATCAGGCCGGGCACGAATTCGTAGTTGGCGTAGATGTTGCCCACCAGGAAGTACTGCTTGCGCTTGTCGTCGTTGCGCTCCACGGTAGCCAGCGGGTTGCCCACGTCAGTCGGCGAGGCGCCGTAGTAGTCGTAGGGGTTGCCGGAGGTGCCGGGCAGGCGGGCCGGCGTGATTGGGTCGTCGTTGAAGGCGTCGCGGAACAGCGAGCCGCTGTTGAGGTATTTCTGGTCGGTGGCGGAGATGTTGAAGTCCTCACCCACTTTCAGATTCTTAGCCGCCTGGTATTCGGTTTTGATGCGCAGCGAAATCCGGTCGAAGTCGGAGCCTTGTACCAAACCCCGCTCCTTGAAGTAGCTCAAGCCGGTGGAGTACACCACTTTGTCGCTGCCACCCGAAAGGCCTACCGAGTAGTTTTGGGTGATGCCGCGCTGGGCAATTTCCTTCCACCAATCAGTGGTTTCAGTGTACGAATCCGGGTTCTGATACACCACGGGGCGGCCCGAGTTGGTAGCCGCCAGGTTCATGATGCGGGCGTACTCATTGGCCGACGCCATGTTTGGAATCTTGGTGGGGTTCGATACGCCATACGTAGCATCGAAGGTCAAGCGAGGCTCGCCTTTCACACCCGCCTTAGTCGTAATCAGAATCACGCCGTTAGCGGCCCGCGACCCGTAGATAGCCGCCGAAGCTGCATCCTTGAGCACACTTAGGCTGGCAATATCCTTGGGGTTCAGATAGTTGATATTCGCCACTGGCAACCCATCTACCACGTACAGCGGGCTGTTGCCGTTGATGGTCGAAATACCACGAATCAGGATTTGGGGAGCCGAGCCCGGCTCGGAGCCGGCGCCCAACACCGTCACACCCGAGGCTTTGCCTTGCAGCGCGCCGCCCAGGTCACTGGTGGTAATCTTGGAAATCTCCTCTCCCTGCACCGTGGTAATGGCGTTGGTGAGGGTGCGTTTCTCCTGGCTACCGTAGCCTACTACTACCGCCTCGTCGAGTTGCTGGGAGTTGAGAGCCAGCCGCACCGAGAAGGTGGTTTGGCTGCCTACTACCACTTCCTGCCGCACGTAGCCAATAGAGGAAATAACGAGCGTGGCGGCTTCGGTACCGTCCGGAACCGTGAGCGTGAAGCGGCCGGAACCGTCGGTGGCGGTGCCAATAGTTGTGCCTTTCAGCACCACCGTTACGCCCGGTAAGCCCGCTCCTTTTTCATCGAGAATGGTACCGGAAATAGGCGTGGCCACTGCTTCGGACCGAAGAGAAACTCCCGAGCCAGCGCCCGAAACAGACGGCGGGGAAGCAAGTGCAGCGGCGGCCGATAACGGCAGCAGGGCTCCGCACAGAAGTAGAGATTTTGCTTGCATGAGCAAGGGAATTACAGCCGACCGATGCCGGCTTAGGTGGGAAAATTAACTGGAGCGCGAAGAGCAGACAAGCCTGTTAACAGGCATTCCCGATTGGGAATCAGGGCGTGATAGGATGATGTAAAAGTACCGGCTTGCAGTTGGTGCCAAGGACCTAGTTTTCGGCAAAAAAGGGAAACAAATCTGCCAATAGTGACTTTATTACACCGCCTGCAACAACTGCTTACATTTAACTATCAATCAGTTACTTGAAAAGCAGCAAACTCGCCGGTAGCAGCAGTGCTTAAGGTCGCAACTCACTGAGGATAGGGTGCGCCAAAGTGGCCAGAGTGTTTTGCTGCGGCTTGATGAGCTCCAACACCGTCACTGTATTGGCGCCTTTCTTCAGCCACTCGGCCGGCACGTACAGCGTCTGCTGCGGCCCGATTGCCCAGTAGCGGCCCAGGTTGTGGCCGTTCACCCACACCACCCCTTTACCCCAGGCGCGCATGTCGAGGTAGGTGTCGGTGGGGGTGGCTACTGTGAAATTGGTGGAGCGCAACACCGGGCCACTGCTGGCCGTGATAACCGGAACGGCGGGCTTGGTCAGGCTTGGGGCACCGTCGAACGGGAGGCTATACATGCGCCAGCCGGCCAGCTCCGTTCCGTCGAGGGTCACGCTTTTCGTGATACCTTTAGTGTTCTGAAGTAAGTACTCACCGAAGTTGATTCGGCCCATGTTTTCCACCAGGATATCGAGCTGCACCTGGCCGGCGGGAAGGGTCAACTTCAGATTGTCCTGCCGGAGACGCCGGTCGAGGGTGCCTACGCGCTTACCGTTCACGAGCACCACAGCATAGTCGCGCACGTCGTTAATCTTCAAAGTTTTAGTGCCGCCGCCCGCAATGGTAGTACGGTATAGTACAAAGCCATAGGCTTGCTTCAGCGCTTCAAACGTGAGCGGCTTGGCATTGGAAACGGCAGCCGGCAGCCGGTCGAGCAGATTGGCCGTGCTTGTGAACTTCATCACTGGCAGTACCGTGCTGGGTTTGGCCGCGGGCACAACGGGCAGCTTGGTCCCGGCGGGCAGGTATTTCTCGATAACTCCGCGGAAGGCCAGAAACTTGGGCGTGGCGTTGCCGGCTTCGTCGAGCGGCGCATCGTAGTCGTAACTACTGACCTGAGGCTCGTAGTTGGAGGTGTCGCCTTTATAGTTGGCGCCGTTCATAAAGTCGCGGGTGCTGCCGCCATGGAACATATACATATTAATAGACATGCCCGCCCGCAGCACCGAATCGAGGCCGGGGGTGTATTGGGAAGCGGGTACGGTGTGGTGCTTGGTGCCCCACCAGTCGAACCAGGCCGGATACCACTCGGCCACGTAGTAAGGACCCTGGCCGTTGTGGTTGGCGTGCACCAGTTGCCGGATCTGGCTGGGTTTGTCGGTGCCGTTTACGGCTGGTAGTAGGCCGGGCAGGTGGCCGGCCGCCACGTCCTTAACCGGGTCGCAGGTGTAAAGCAGACCATCGAAACCCGCCGATTCAAACAGCTTCTTGTTGAGGGCCAAATAGTCTTTATCGGAACCGTAGGAGCCGTATTCGTTTTCCACCTGCACCATCAAAATCGGGCCGCCGTGGCTAACCTGCAAGGGTGCAAGCTGCTTGCCCACGGCTTCGAGGTAGCGCGTGTAGGCCGCCACGTACTGTGGTTCCTGGCTGCGCACTTTCAAGCCGGGCACGTTCTGGAGCCAGTACGGGTAGCCACCAAATTCCCACTCAGCGCACACGTAGGGGCTCGGCCGTAGCACCACCCACAGGCCTTCTTCCTGGGCCATTTTCACGAAAGCGGCCACATCATGGTTGCCGCTGAAATCGTACTTGCCAGGCTGGGGCTCGTGCACGTTCCAGAATACGTAGGTACCCACCGTGTTGAGGCCCATGGCTTTAGCCATTTTCAGGCGGGCCCGCCAGGCTTCGCGCGGAATGCGTGGGTAATGCAGCTCGCCCGAAATCATCTGAAGCGGCTTGCCGTCGAGCAAAAACTGGTTGGGGCCGAGCGTAAAGGTGTGCGTTTGAGACTTGGCTGGTTTCTGAGGGCCGCGGCCTTCGGCCAGAGTGGCAGTGGCTACGCCGGCTCCGAAGAGCAACAGGGTTAAACGCTTCGAAAAGCTGGAACCTTTCATAATCGGGTGGGGAATTGAAAGCCGGGGCCGAGCCAGCCGGCTGAATGGGAAATGCGCCATACTGCTAAGGCGCGAGAAGTAGTCGGCGCTACATTATGCTTGGCAAAATTACCAGTGGAAACAGCTACAGTAGGGGCTGCTTTTTCGGCAAAAAGCACTTCAATTCACAGCAAAACCATTCTGAGTCCAAGCTTGCTACCTCTACCTGTGGCGCTTACCCGAACTTGTTCTATCTTTAATTTGCGCATTCCCTCCCGTTGGTGCTGCCGTATCAGGCGGCTCGTTTCAACTCGAAAAATGCGCGGGTCTGCCGTCCTCGCTCACGGGGCCGGTATCTTTGCTGTAACATGAAAGTGCTTTCAACTTTTCACTACCGGTGGCTGCTGCTTGGCCTGCTATTCGTGCTGGCCGCGCAACCCGTTTTGGCCCAAGACACTCCGCCGGACGAGTTCCGATTCGAGCATATCACCGTGGACCAGGGCCTCTCGCACTCTGATGCCATGTGCATCACCCAAGACCACAACGGCTTCATTTGGGTGGGCACCAACCGAGGCCTCAACCGCTACGACGGCTACCATCTCAAGCAGTACGCGCTGCCCATCAACGCCCACAATGGGCAGTCGGGCAACCGCATTGCTACTTTGCTCACGACTCCGAACGGGCAACTGTGGGCCGGGGCCGAAAGCTCGGGCATCAGCCGCTACGATGCTGCCCACGACATGTTCGTAGCACTGGACGCGCGGGCAATACCGGCTCCTTACCGCGCCCTGGCCACCCAGCTAGCGCAAAGCGACGTGAAAGCCCTCACCACCGATGCGCAAGGCCGCCTCTGGATTGGCACTTCGCAGGACGGCATTTTCGTGCTGAGCTTCGATAAAACCAACCAACCAGTGGCTTTGCGCCAGCTGCCCGCCACGGCGGGCGGGCGGCCTGACTTACTCAATATCACCAGCTTGGCTATTGACGCCGACCACAACGCCTGGGTGGGCACGTTGCGGGCGGGTTTGGTGGTAGTGCGCAGCCAGGAGCCCCACCTGCCTGTGGAAGCTACCGGGCAGAGCCTACCCGTTACTACCCTGCACCTCGACCGCCGCGGCGACTTGTGGGTGGGCACTGAGCGGCAGGTGTTCTGGGTGTCGGCGGCCAACCGGCGCACTGGCCACGAGCTGATGGCCCATCCCCTACCCAACCGCTACCCCCGCATCCAAACCCTGCGCCTTGATTCGTTCGGGCGGTTGTGGGCAGGCACATTGTACGGGCTATACATCTGGGAAGCAGGCGCGGTAACCGGCAAAACCCCGCCTCTCCAAACCGCCCGCCCCACTCTCATTCTACCCCGCGACGGCGAAAACCACAACCTCAACTCCGAGCGGGTACAGGAGATTTTCGAGGGGCGCGACCAACTGATGTGGCTGTGTGCTTCGGCGGGCGGCCTCAACAAGGTGGATTTGCGGCAGCGCGCTTTCGGGCAGCTCCGGCACCAGCTCACTGGCAAGCCGGCCCTTTCCAACGCCAACAACTATATCAACGCTATTTATAAGGAAGAAGCCACGAATACCCTGTGGCTGGGCTCGCGCAACGGCGTTTCAGCCTACGACTTGGGCCGCCATACTTACCGCAACTACCTGAACCAGCAGTCGGATACGGTGCGGGGGATTGATGTAGCTACCATCTACGGAGCTACGGATGGCAGCCTGTGGTTTGGCACCCGCGACAATGGCTTGGTAGCGTTGCGGCGCTCTGGTGGCCGCGAAAAACTGACTACTTATCGCCTGCTACCGGGCGGCATCGACCTGACCACCACTAGCATTGAGCACATAACGCAAGACCACCAGGGTACGCTTTGGGTAGCTACATTTTCCAGGGGCCTGTTCCGCTTCACGCTGGAGGGGCGCCTGCTGGCTCATTACGAGGCCGGCACCGGCGGCCTGCCTTCCAGCCGGTTCACTTATCTGCTCTATGATGCGCAACGTGACGTGCTGTGGGCCAGCACCCGCAACGCGGGCCTGCTCAAGCTGCGCATCACGCCGGATTCGCTGCAACTGCTCAACCAGTTTTCGTATCGCTCGGAGCCAGCTAAGCGCCTGCGTGTGAACTACGTGTGGCCGCTACTACTCGGCAAAGGCGGCGACTTGTGGATTGGTACCATCGGTGGGGGGCTACACCAACTCACCACCGATACGCAGGGCCGCGAAACTATCCGGCGCTTTGCCAGTTACCTACCCGAAAGTGACGTAGAAAGTTTGCTTTCCGATGTGGCCGGCAACCTTTGGATTGGGGGCACTGGCCTCTACCGCTTCACACCCAGCACCCGCCGCTACCTACGCTACGACGTGGCCGACGGCCTGCAAAGCAACGCCTTCAAGATTGGAGCCGCTGCCCGCAGCACTGATGGTACGCTATATTTTGGGGGTATCAACGGCATCACTTACTTTCAGCCTTGGGCTATTCAGGCCAACCCCACCCCACCAGTCGTGCAGCTTACCGGCCTGCGGGTGATGAACCAGCCGGTGGCGGTGGGCCAGCCGTTTAATGGGCGTATCCTGCTGCCCCAGGCCCTCTCCCAGCCCCAGACCGTTACCATCCGCGCCGAGGAAAACGACTTTTCGGTGGAATTTGTGG
Source organism: Hymenobacter norwichensis DSM 15439 (assembly GCF_000420705.1). Taxonomy (GTDB): domain Bacteria; phylum Bacteroidota; class Bacteroidia; order Cytophagales; family Hymenobacteraceae; genus Hymenobacter; species Hymenobacter norwichensis. The sequence continues at coordinate 71,658 of NZ_ATVL01000009.1, read as the reverse complement.
CCCTCAACTATACCAATCCACAGAAAGACCACTATGCCTACCGGTTGCTTGGCTACAACCAAGACTGGGTACGCCCTGGCCCTGGCCAACGCACGGCCAGCTTTGCCAACCTACCGTCAGGCCGCTACACGTTGGAAGTAAAGGCTGATAACGGCGAAGGCAAATGGTCGCGCCAGCCAGCGGTTATGCATTTTGAAGTACTGGCACCTTGGTATAAAACCGGGTGGGCCTACCTGCTATATGGCATAGCTGCGCTGGGGGCAGTGGCCCTTTATCGGCGAGTGGAAATGACCCAACAGGGCCTACGCAACAAGCTGGCGCTGGAACACTTCCAGGTGGAAAAAGAGAAGGAACTGACCAATTTGAAGCTAGGCTTTTTCACCAACGTCAGCCATGAGCTACGCACGCCACTCACCCTGATTTTGGGACCGATGGAGGAAATTGTGCGCAGTGCTGGGCCTGTAACCGACCTGCGCGACAAGGTAGTGCTCATGCACAAACAGACGCGTAAGCTTTTTGACTTAGTGAACCAATTGCTGGACTTTCGCAAGGTGGAATCGGGCAATGTGCCGCTGCGCGCCAGTTACGGCAACGCGGTAAGTTTCCTGACCGAGACGTTTTCGGTATTCCAGCAAAAAGCCGCCGAGCGCCACATAGATTATTTCCTTGATGTGCCTGCCGAGCCCATTGGCTTGTACTTCGACCAGAGCAAGTTGGAAATCATTGTTACCAATTTGCTAGCCAATGCCTTCAAGTATACCTCCGAAGACGGCCGGATTACACTAGCGGCCACAGTGGTAGGCAACCCCGGTAGCGACGCCGTATTTAGTGCCGGCCATCTTACTGGCAACTATCTGGAAATAAGCATTCTGGACACCGGCACAGGTATTAAGGCCGACGAGTTGGCCCACATCTTCGACCCCTACTACCAAGCGTCACACACCGACACCCTACGCATGACGGGTACCGGCATCGGACTCTCTTTGGTAAAGCAGTTCATGGAACGTCATGGAGGCACGGTCTACGTGGAGAGCGAAATAGGTACCGGTACCACGTTCAGGCTGCGGCTGCCATTTGGGCAGGCGCACCTACTACCTAGTGACTTGTTGCCCGAAACCGAACAGACTAAGGCGCAAGACCTTGTAAATCAGTTACTCCCGGTTTCCTTGGCGCTTTCTAACGAGCCAGTTACCCTTAATTATCGCCCTCGCCTGTTGGTAGTTGAAGACAACGACGAGGTGTGCCAGTATCTGCAACAGTTGTTTTCACCGGACTATGAAGTGCTAGCGGCTGCCGATGGCTTGGAAGGATGGAATGCTGTGCTAACCCATACTCCCGCGTTAGTTATCAGCGACGTGATGATGCCTCGTAGCGACGGATTGGAACTGTGCCGCCGCCTCAAGCAAGATCCGCGCACGGCACATATTCCGGTGCTACTGCTCACGGCCCGGACTGCTGCTTTGCACGAAGTAGAAGGCTTCGAGATTGGGGCCGACGACTACGTGAGCAAGCCCTTCAACCCGCTTGTACTGCAAGCCAAAGTGGCCGCTTTGCTGCGCAATAGACTACAATTGCGCGAATACTATCAGCGCCAGATTCTACTGGAGCCCACCGAAATAGTAATTGCCGATGCTGACCGTACTTTCTTGGAGCAAGCCATGCACATTGTCGAGCAGCACCTCACCGACCCAGCCTTTAGCGTACTGGTTTTGGCTGATTCATTGTGCATGAGCCAATCGGTGATGTACCGCCGTATCAAGAGCATCACGGGCCAAACCACTGTGGAGTTTATCCGGGATGTGCGCATGAAGCGCGCGGCCCAATTATTAGCTCAGCCGCACATGCGAGTGTCGGATGTTGCGTTTCTAGTAGGGGTTGAAAACGTGAAGTATTTTCGCAAGACCTTTCAGAAAATATACGGTATTGCTCCCTCAGAATATGCTCGGCAACACCGTCCTGCCCACGAAGCAGCCCCACTCCTTGACGAGCCGCTGGACTAGAAAGGTATATACCAGTAAATCTGGCTACTGCTTGCTCTATACTAAATAAAGGAGCAGCAATAAACAGTCAACTCTTCGCACTGCAACTAATTTAAACTTAACAGTCTTCGTTACATCGCCTCTAAAGTGCAGTTTTCAAGAACTACATGGGACTAATTTTAAGACGAAGCTTGTGTGGTGAATAAAAAACTTAGTCCATGGCAATACAAATCAACAATAACTTCAGATCATAAGCTTATAATGGAATTGAAGTTGTTTATTGCAATATATTTTAAAGTTAAAATATAGATATATGCCTTTACATTTGGATAGTAATACACCTCGTATTCCTACCTTGCCTCCAGTCATTGCGCCGTACAAGGGCAATCTGCCACGCCCTCTGTGGTCAGTGATGATTCCCACCTACAATTGCTCTGTTTTTCTACGAGAAGCTATTCTGAGCGTACTCGCTCAAGATCCTGGGGCCGACTTAATGCAGATACAGGTAGTTGACGATGCTAGTACTGATGAAGATGTAGAGGCGTTAGTTCAACATCTTGGCAATGGCCGAGTGGAATATTACCGGCAAGTGAATAACGTGGGTAGCCTTCGTAATTTCGAAACTTGTATTAATCGATCACGCGGCCATTTAATTCATTTATTACATGGTAACGACCGGGTTTTACCAGGATTTTATGAAAAGCTAGCGCATATTTTTCAGCAATACCCTGAGGCTGGTGCCACCTTTTGTCATTATGCAGCAATTGATGAGACTGGTGCACGATACCCATATTCATTCCTATCGCCAGAAGCTCAAAAACCAGGAATATTATCGAATTGGCTTTTGCGTATTGCTGAGCGCCAGCGCACTCAGTATGCATCGGTAGCGGTACGCAGAGAAGTGTATGAGAAACTGGGCAGTTTTTATGGTACCACTTACGGAGAAGATTGGGAAATGTGGGTACGTATTGCGGCACATTACCCAATAGGCTACCATCCCGATGTTCTCGCTGAATATCGAGGCCATACTAATTCCATCAGCTGGAAAAAAAGTATATCCGGTCAGATTATTCCAGACTTAGTTCACGTAATGACGCGTATTCAGCAGCATATTCCGGTTGAACACAGAAGTCGAATACTAGCACTATCAAAGAAGCATTACGCTCATGCAGGCATTGGCGGTGCATATGCCACACTAATTGCAAGTGGCGATTGGGAGTTAGCTAACAACCAGATTCAGCAGGCTTTAAGACTAAGCAAACATCCTTCAATTTATTATCATCTACTAAAGTTTTATATAAAACGCATAATAAAATTCAAGCTCTGATAGAAATAGCATTCTAGTTGCTCATCACCACACGTTTTAGGAGCAATTATTCCTAATTGTTCAAATTACTTTGCAAGTAATTATTTGTCGTATTAGTAGCGTTGTTATTATATTATTTTACAGGATAGAACCTAAATTATACTATCTACTTTTATCTGCGACGCATACTAGCTGAGTATTTCATGCGTAAGATGCACATTAGATAACGGAATTTGTAATTTTATATACACGCAAAAGCCCCAACCATCAGGAAGGGGCAAAGCTGCGATAAATTCAAGCAATAAAGAGGATTAGCGCACTGAAAATCCTTTTTCTTCCCAAGCCTTAACATTTTGCGTACGGACAAAGCGGGTTTCGATATGACCCCAAGCATCTTGCTTGTACATCACCGTTTTGCCTTCTTCCCGGCTATGCAGGGCAACTAATTGTTCGGCGTGGGAAACAGGAGCCACGACAGCTTCGGCAGCTTTGCGGGCACGGGGACGTTTAGAGGGTGTTGACATCTGCAGTTAACCGCTGAGCAATAGAAAGAGTTCGATTTATTAGCATATAATACAGGTTTGTCATGCTGGGTGTGTGGCAGCAATTCGTATTATATTAGCAATATACCTTGTTTATATAAACCTCTACCTTCTCAAATAAAACATATTACAAGCTGAGTACTTTTATCTAAGTAATCAAAATTACTATTACTTGTTTTCAAAGTTTAATCATACATTTGACTTTATCAAACGGCTTTAAAGGGCTAAAAACACATAGTTTTTCAGATTTATTACAATTTTTTATTCAATTTGTACGAAGTTGGGAAAAATTGTAATACTGTATAGCCGATTAATGCTAATTTTTGTATTTAATCGATATTACTAATGCGTAAAAATTCTACTCGACAAAACAACAATCCTCCTGCTCGGCCCCTTGCCGTGAAGAGTACAGAAGAGCAGTTTATGGCTTACTTTCAGGAAAAGCTTCAAGGAGTATACTGCCCTATCCATGGCAGTATACCCGAAATTAAGTTGATTCCGGAGCCAGGTGGTTATTCTGTGGACCTGCTGAATGATTGTTGTTCTACCTTCACAACACTATGCGCCAAGAAAATTCAGTGAGGCATTCCGATTGGGAGTGAAGTTGGGCTATATAGACAGTAAGCCGTGGCACTGTGGCTTTACAGCGCAATTTGCAGGCATAAAAAGATATAGCTAAACCTATCTGCGCAAGCTTACTGGCTTTACCATGATATGCCTTGCGTAGATAGGTTCGGTCGGCCACTACCTGAGTATCATCTTGTATGTCATTATTACATATTAAATCGTGAGTGTGCACTTACTACTTGCGTCTTAAAAGCATCTAGTATAAAATTTGGGGTTTCAGTCGTCTGGCATCTACCACAATCGATACCGACTAACTATCACAAACGCTTGTGTATATTCATTGTCAGTGCAGAGTTAATCAAGTTTTCGTAGCGAACAGGTGATGAATAGCTTTAGTGTATTCTACCTTCTTTTTCCCACCAAAACCCTTGATTATGCTTTTGAAAAAGCTACGCTTTTTACTGGTTCCCTGCTCTCTACTGGCGCTGAGCCTTCAGGCGCAAAACACGCCAGTGGTACAGCAGGCGGAAACCGGGACACTCGGTGCTGATTGGACTAACCCCACTCAAACCGGCGTACAGTATGTAACAGTAGTGCCTACGGCCACCATCAACGCTCAGAACCCTGGCACGGCGGCTCGTATCATCACCTATTCCGTCACATTTCCGGGCCCCGGCAGCTACGATTTATACGCCCGGATACGCGTAGGTGCCAACGGTGCAAATGACGACAGTTTCTACTACGGCAACGGGTTCGGTACCAAGCTCCCTGCCGACGACACTAATTGGATTACTGTTAACCAACTAAGTGGTGTGGGCTATACCAGTACGACTGAAGTGGTAGCCGGAGCCGGCGGCGGACAGCAGCAAGTATGGAAATGGTTGAACTTGTCGGCTTTCAACGGCGGCGAAGCACCGATCAGCTTCACCGTGGCGGCGGGCACCCTCACCCAAACATTCCAAATTGGAGCCCGCGAAGATGGCCTCGATATCGATAAGTTTGTGTTTGGCACTACCGGGCTGTATTTCACGGTGGCTAATTTGGATGCCGGCGCCCAGGGCTCCAGCACGCCGCCTACCGTGTTTACGCCCAGCGGCTTACCGATGGCTAATGGCAAACCCAAGTTTCTGGGTGGCGTGTACAGCAATCCGCAGAAACCCTTCTTCAACAACTACTTCAACCAGGTGACGCCCGAAAATGCGGGCAAATGGGGCAGCGTGGAGAGTACCCGCAATGTGATGAACTGGACCGAACTGGATTCAGCGTATGCGCTGGCCCAGCGTAAAGGCTACCCGTTCAAGATGCACACCTTGATTTGGGGCGCCCAGCAGCCTATCTGGATTGAGAACCTGCCAGCTTCAGAGCAGCTCATGGAAATCAACGAGTGGTTTGCGGCCGTTGCCCTGCGCTATCCTAACATCGCGCAAATTGAAGTAGTGAACGAGCCCACCAACGACCTGCCTCTCAACGGCTCGACCGGTAATAATGGCCCCAATACGCCGGGCAGCGGCGCTGGTAATTACTACAATGCCCTGGGCGGCGCCGGCACTACCGGCTGGGACTGGGTGATTACCTCGTTTCAGCTGGCGCGGCAGTACTTCCCCAACACGCAATTGATGATCAATGACTATGGGGTTGCAAGCTCTACCACTAACGCACAACGCTACCTAACCATTGTAAACTTGCTGGTAGCCCGCAACTTGGTTGATGGTGTGGGCATACAAGGCCACGCTTTTGAAACCCGGAACGTGTCCGCCGCTAACCTAGCTACCAACCTTTCTTTGCTTGCCACCGCAGGCAAGCCACTCTATATTACTGAGTTGGATATCGATGGTGTAAATTCAGCTACGCCGCCTGTACTCGACGATGCCGTGCAGCTGGCTGAGTATCAGCGCATTTTTCCGACGCTGTGGGAGCACCCATCGGTGCGCGGCATTACACTGTGGGGGTACCGGCCCGGCCACTGGCGCACAACCCAGGGTGCTTACCTCGCCAACGGCGACAATACAGAACGCTCGGCGCTGGTGTGGTTGAAGAACTACGTACGGACTACCGTGCTTTCTGCTAAAGGCCAGCAGAATGCTAATCTTACGCTGCACCCAAACCCAGCAGCTGACGGCCACTTTCTGGTGCAGGGCGGCCAGAAGATTCAGGTCATCAAGGTGTTCGACCTGAATGGCCGCCTACTGCAAGTAGTATCGGTAGCCAATCAGCCGGTGGCAGAGGTCAACCTGAACCTGGCATCGGGCATGTATCTGGTACAAGTAGTTGAAGCGCAAGGCGTCACTTCACGCAAGCTGATTGTGGAATAACAATCAACTCATACGCCCAACAAAAGAAGGCCCGCACTATGGTAGTGCGGGCCTTCTTTTGTTGGGTGTGGAGGCAAGGAAGAAGTAGTACTGCTTCTAAGAAAGCAACTAAACTAGTCAGTTACTCAACGTTGCCCTAGGCTCCCTTTTGCTTGAGAAGACTTGGGTGATGTGGAGGTACCCCCGGGAGTTGCGGGTGGGCCGAGGTAGCTGGGTTTCATACCGCCAAAGTCAACTACTATTTTTTCCAGCACCACGCCGGGGTCAATGCGCCAGAACTTCAATGTATGCTCACCGGGCTTAGCAATGGTGTGCTTGGTTTCTTTGATCATTATGCTTTCAGCTACTGCTTTTTCCCAGGGGCGGTTGCCGTTATCAGCCACCAAACCGGTATGCAGATTAACAATTTGCGGCGCCTCATCATCAATGGACACAGCGTAGCGGAGGCCTTGGACTCCAATGAAATCCAAGGTGGGAGCCAGGTAAGCCCGTACGCTTGCAGAACCAGCTTGGGTGGCGGTGATACGATATTCTAGGTGTGGGCTGGTGCCACCAGGTGTAGCGGTTGGCACAGCCGTAACCGGAAATGTAGTAACAGCTCCTGCGGTACGGCCGAGGTCGGGCAGACGCTGCCAAGTGATAGAGCCCGCATTCACCGCTTGCGTGTACTGCTCCGCATCAATCGAAACGAACTGGTTGCCGTAGTCTGCCGCTTGCACTTCAGGTTTCGCCTGTTCCGTGATTTTGTCGGCGGTCAGCGTCACTACTTCGGGCATTTTATCCACGGGCGGCTGCTGCCAGTAGGTGTAGCCGATGTGGGTTTGGTCCATCATGTGGTTCCACTTTCCACCCGCCAGGGCGTGGTAGCGATTCTTTATTTCGGTGTCTTTGGCAAACAGGGCTTTGGCTTTCTCAGCTAGGGCGTTAGCCGTAGAATAGCCGGCTTTTGCGGCCTCCCGGTTCTGCGCTACCGTGTAATACAACTCGTTGAGGTTAGCACAAGCCTGTACCGGATGCAGCACCAACTGGTAATAGGCGTCGCGGGCGGCGGCGGGCAACTTCTGGTTGATGGCTTCGGCGCGGGTTAGGAGCGTGTTGTACTCAGCCACTATGGTGGCCCACTCGCCGGTAGCCAGGCTGTAGGTGTTGGCGTCGAGCAGCTCGGGCTTGCGGCGGGCGTTGTACTTGGCGTACTTGGCCAAGATGTCGGCAATAGTGGTGGCATGCTGGTCGCCGAACTGCTGGGCGGCCCACTGCCGGGTGTAGGTGGCCACCTGCTCGGCCTTAATCTTGTCGGGGTTCCAGGCGTAATCGAGAAAGAAGCTGATCGGTACCTCCATGGGCTTCAGGTCCCCCACATTCACAATCCAGATTTGGTTGGCACCGTACTCGTGGGCCAGGTGCATCTGCTCCCAGATGCGCGGCAGCGGATTAGTATTGAGCCACTTGTAGTTGCGAGGCCCGCCCACGTAGTCGAAGTGGTAGTAGATGCCATAACCGCCGGCGCGGGGCTTCTCCCCTGCTTTTGGCAGCTTGCGCAGGTTACCCCAGTTGTCGTCGCAGAGCAGCAGCGTTACGTCGTCGGGCACGCGCATGCCCTTGTCGTAGTAATCCTGCACTTCCTTGTAGAGGGCCCAGAGCTGCGGAGTTTGCGTGGCAGGCTTGCCGGTTTCTTCAGCCAGAATCCGGCGCTGGTCGGCCACAATCTTTTCCAGTAAGGCAATGTTGCTACCCTCGCTCATCGGCTCGTCGCCGTCGCCGCGCATACCCACCGTTACGATGCTTTCCTTGGTACCCATGTTCTTGATACCCTGCCGCCAGAAGTCTTGGAGCGTTTTCTCGTTGGTTTGGTAGTTCCAGGCGCCGCTGCCGAAGCGCTTCCACTCCTGCTGGGACCGAACCATAGGCTCGTGGTGCGACGTACCCATCACCACGCCGTATTCGTCGGCTAGCACCGGGCTTTGCTTGTCGTCGTCGTTGAAGGCGTTGCCCCACATGGCGGGCCAGAGGTAATTGCCCTTCAGGCGCAGAATCAACTCGAAGACGTGCACATACATTTTGGAGTTGATGCCGCCAAATTTCTCTTTGGCCCACCCGCTCAGGGCTGGCGCTTCGTCGTTGAGGAAAATGCCCCGGTACTTCACCTGCGGCTCGCCCTGGGTATGGCGGCCGGCGGCCACGTACAGCGCACTTTGTGGCTTGGTGGGTACATCGGCCCACCAATACCAAGGAGATACACCCATCTGCTGCGACAAATCGTAAATGCCGAAAATGGTGCCACGCTTGTCGCTGCCAGCAATAACCAGCGCCCGTTCTACGCCTGGCAGCGGCTTTTCCACCACTTGCAGCACGAAGGTTTCCCACTTACCGGCCAAGCCGGCAACATTCAGTTTCCCAGCTTTTACCAACCCATCAATCAGGGGGCTTTTGCCTAGCGTACCAATCAGCACCACTTCCTTGCCGGCCGGAGCTTTGTCGGTGGTCAGGGTTGGCGTGAGCTTGGTGACGCGGTTGACGTCGGCCTGCAAATCCGTGGCGGCCCGCAGTACGCCCGGCCAATCCTGGGCGCTGGCGTACAGGGGTGCGGCTTTGCCACCTGCGGCCAACTGAAAGCTACCCTTGCTTTGCTTGCCCGAAACGTACACTTCGGAGCCCGGCACAGTGGGGCCAGCCCAGGCCGGAAGAGCGGCTAGCAAGACAGCTACCATAATCAGCAGTTGACGAAACCTGATAATAGAAGCGCGGTGAGTGACACTAAACATGATAGGCAGCATGAGGAAGAGAATAAGTTAGAACTTCACAACTTCCCAGAAAGCCTTTTTAGGCTTCTGGTTCTGGTCAAAAAGTAGTGGGTAGTTTTTGCGGCCCGGTACAGGGTACGTATCCAGCCAACTGTATTTATCGGACACGTTCCAGAAGGTGACACCGGTCAGTACGTTCTTGTAGTCACGGAAGACGCGGAAGAACATCCTGTATTGCTCGGCCTGCTTCTGCTCTAGCTCCGGCGTGTAGGCATCCGACTCGTCGGGGCGACGGGCCCGCCGCTCTTTTTCCCAAGGGTAAATGGATACGTCGAGTTCGGTAATCTGCACCTTGAGGCCCAGCGAGGCATACTGCTCAATGGCTTTGCGCAGTTCGGCTTCCGTGGGTTCCTGCAACGACCAGTGCCCCTGCAACCCCACTGCATCAATGGGCACTTTGGCGTCTTTCAACTGCTTGAGCAGCCGGTACACTCGCTCCCGTTTCTCGGGCCGCTCGGTGTTGTAGTCATTGTAAAACAACACAGCCTGCGGATCGGCTTCGTGGGCATATTCGAAGGCTTTGGCAATAAATTCGTCGCCGCAGATCTGGTACCATTCCGAATTGCGCAGGAATTCGGTGGGGTTGTCGGAAATGGCCTCGTTGACCACATCCCAAGCATAAATCTTGCCTTTGTAGCGCTTCACCACGGTATCAATATGGCTTTTGAGGCGCTTAAACAACACGTCTTTACTGACCGTTGTGCCGTCGGCATTCTTAAACAGCCACCTAGGAGTTTGCTCGTGCCACAGCAGATTATGGCCGCGTACTCGGAGCTTGTTGTCCTGCGCAAACTGCACAATGTCGTCGGCATCCTTCCAGGAGTAGCGGTTTTCCTCGGGGTGAATGGGGCCCATCTTCATGGCGTTTTCGGGCGTCACGCTGTTGAACTGCTGCTTGATTAGCTCGGCTTCGGAGCCTTGCAGTTGAGCCCGACCCACGGCCACACCCACCGGGAAATAGCGCTTATAATAGTCTTTGAGACCCTTTTCGGGTGCGGGCTTTTCGCTGGTCAGCAGGCCTGTACTGGCTGTAAGCAGGGTGGCCACTGCTAGCTGGGAGAAGGTAAAACGGGGCATTTTCATAGAATCAGAAACGGCATGAGGGCAAGCTACCACCTCCTTGCAACGGGCGGCAACTTGCCCTCACGAGCGAAATAGCTGAGCGGATGTTTACCAATAGATGGTGTAGAGCACCGTGAGCAGCACCATGATGGTGATAGAACCGATAGCAAAGCCACGGGTAGTTTTGAACATGCTGCTGTCCACTTCCAGGCCGTTGGTTTTTACGCCTCGGCTAGTTTCCAGTAGGCTAATTAGCACCATCATGATGATACAGAAGACAAACACGAAGCCCATCCGGTCGAGGAAAGGGATTTCGTAGACGCCGGCCGCGTTGGGCACGGCAAACCCGAATGGTGCCAGGAAGGAGAGGTTGGCGAAGGTGGGCAGGAACTTAAGCAGCACCGAGAGCAAGAAACCGCCGATGGTGGCAAACAGGGCCGCCGTAGAGGTGGTTTTCTTCCAAAAGAAGCCCAGAATGAACATGGCAAAAATGCCTGGCGACACGAAACCCGTGTATTCCTGAATGTACTGGAAACCGCCTTTTTTGTCGATTCCCAGGTGCGGCGCAATCAGTACGCCCAGAATCATGGCCACTACCACGGCAATCTTGCCCACGTTCACCAGCTTCTTCTCCGAAGCCTCGGGGTTGAGTACTTTCTTGTAGATGTCGAGGGTGAAGATGGTAGCAATGGAGTTGGCCTTACCAGCCAGCGAGGCTACCACGGCCGCCGTGAGGGCCGCAAATGACAACCCTTTCAGGCCCACCGGCAAGATGTTGAGCAACACCGGATACGCACGGTCCGGGTTTAGGTCGGCTCCCGAGCCAAACTCGGCGGCCCCAAACACATCGGCTTTGAAGAGCACGTAGGCGGCAATGCCGGGCAGCACCACAATCACCGGCATCAGCAGCTTGAGAAACGCGGCAAACAGCAGCCCGCCGCGGGCAGTAGGCAAGTCGGCGCCGAGGGCGCGCTGGGTGATGTACTGGTTGCAACCCCAATAGTTCAAGTTCACAATCCACATACCGCCCAGCAGCACCGTGAGGCCGGGTAGGTCTATGTAGTTCTCATTGTCGCGCTTGAAAATCATCTGGAAATGGTCCCCGGCTTGCTCGGTCATCAGGTTGAAGCCCGCTACCACGCCCGACTGGCCGTAGTGGTCGGCCACCATGTTCAGGGCCAAGTAAGTGGTAGCCAAACCGCCCAGAATCAGGAAGAACACCTGAATCACGTCGGTGAAGCCGATAACCTTCATACCGCCCAGCGTGATAATCACCGCGAAAATAGCTAGTGCATAGAGGCAGAACTCCAGGTTGAGGCCCGCAATGCTACTGATGGCAATGGCCCCGAGGTAGAGAATCGAGGTCAGGTTGACCACAATGTAGAGAGCCAACCAGAACACGGCCATAATCATGGCCACCGTGCCGTTGTAGCGCTGGTGCAGAAACTGCGGCATGGTGGCAATGTTGTTCTTCAGGTACACCGGAATGAAGAACACGGCCACAATAATGAGCGTAAGAGCCGCCATCCACTCGTAGGTGGCAATGGCCAAGCCCATCTTGAAGCCCGAGCCCGACATGCCCACAAACTGCTCAGCCGAGATATTGGAGGCAATCAGCGACGAGCCAATGGCCCACCACGTCAGGGAGCCTTCGGCCAGGAAGTAGTCTTTGGAGTCGCCTTCCAAGGTGCCATCGTGGCCGGTTTTGCGGCGGTAGATCCAGATGCCGTACCCCGATACAATCAGGAAATAAATGAAAAAGACGACGTAGTCTAGTGTGGAAAGTTGGTGCTGCATGAGAAGTTATAAGCCACCAAAACTGGCAACGGATACGAAAAAACGGAAGTACTATTTAGCAGCCACTGCGCGCAGCAATCAGCAGCTAGCTGGAAGTCACCATCTAAAGTCAAAGCGAAACAGAAGCTAGTTGCATGGTGCGGCAGCTCTATCTCAGATGCTGTTCTGAGGCAACCCCATTAGGGGCTACTGCTTAGCGCATGGCTACTTGCTCGGTGGTGAAGCCGGAAGCCGGCAGGCCTTCCTTGTTATAAAGATTGGCGCCTTCTGGGTTGTCGGCCCAGGCGTAGCGCACCACGGTCGGGTTCGGGACCTGGTCGTTCCACACCACCACTTTGTTGCCATCAATCCGAGCCTGCGCCCACACGAATTTCTTGTCTGGGCCAGCCACCGCAAAACCCTTTAGGGGTTCGCCACCTTTGGCTACCAAACCGCCGCCGGTGCTAGCAAAACTAAGCGTGGCTTTGTTGCCAGCCACCTGCATTGTCTGGTACAACGGCCCCGACGAAACCACTTTGCTGTCACCGTAGGCTACTTTCTGAGCCGCCAGCGCCAAGCGGTGGCCGGGGGTTTGTTTATCGAGGGGATGGATATCGTTCCACTCGCCGGCATCGGTAATGACGGCCATACCAGTGTAGGGTACGGTCAGGGTACGGCGCTGGGCGTCGCGCACGGCCGCCCAACCACTCTCGGTTGGCTCAGGCCTCACGGCCATGAAATTGGCGAGCTGTACGTACAGGAATGGCAGTTTGGGTTGCTGGAAATGGGCACGCCAATCGTTGATAAGGCTAGTCATCAAGGCTTGGTAGTCCTGTGCGTGGCCGGTATTGCTTTCCCCCTGATACCAGAGTACACCCTTGATGGCGTAAGGCAGCACCGGCGCAATCATGCCGTTGAAGAGGCCGCCGGGCTGGTACTGAAACGTGGTAGTGCCTGGCGTGGGCGACATGGTGGCGCCTAACTTATACTGCCAAGGGCCGCGCAAATCCAAGGTCTGGCCGCCGGCTATTAGCTGGTAGTTTTTCTCGGGCGTAAAGCCGCCGCGCCCACCGTTATTGATGAGGCGTACTACCACCACGTTTTTGCCCGCCTTCAGCACTCCCGGTTTCACCTCGTACTTGCGGGGCGGGTACTGGTAGCCAGTGGTGCCCACCAATTGCCCGTTGATGTAGGTGGAATCGGCATCCACCAGCGTACCCAGTTCTAGGCGAGCGGGCTGCCCTACCATAGCGGCCGGCACTTCCACTTCCTTCCGAAACCACATCACGCCATTTACCATGCCCATCGGCGTCTGGCTGGCCCAGTAGCCGGGCACGTTCATAGTAGCCCAGCTGCTGGCGTCGTGGTCGGGGGCCGACCATTTGTGCTGGCCGCGCGCTTCGCCTTGGTCGGCTTGGTAGAGCTGCTTGTACCAGTTGGCCACGGCCGCCCCTTCGCGCTGCCGGATGCCGGCTACCATAGCGCTGTCTTTGTACTTGGCGCCTTGCTGCTCATAGGTCGGGAACTGCTTTAAGGCGTCTGCGCTCAGCCAAGCTTCGGCTGGTGAGCCGCCCACGGCATCCTTTATCAACCCAACTGGCACTTGGTACTTGGCGTTGATTTCTTTAGCGAAAAAGTAGCCCACACCTGAAAACTGAAGCACGGTTTGCGGGTCGGCAGCAATCCACTTGCCGCCGGTTACGTCGGTGCGGGGCTTCTGGAAAGCGTAGCTCATGGGTACTTCGTACTGCCGAATGCGTGGGTTGGCAGCCTGAGCAATTACCTCAGGGTACTTGTCGCGCAGGCGGCTCATGGGGGTTTCCATGTTCGACTGTCCTGACAGCAGCCACACGTCGCCTACCAGTATATCTTTCACGCTCAGCTCATTGCTGGCTTTGATTTTCAGCTCATAAGGCCCACCTGCTTTCATAGCGGGTAACGACACGTGCCATTGCCCATCGGGGCCGGTAGTGGCCTGGTAGCTTTTACCTTGGAAGGCCACGCTTACCTTCTCCCCTTTCGCGGCCCAACCCCAGATGCGCACCGGCTGCTCACGCTGGAGGACCATCCCATTGCTCACTAAGCGTGGTAGGCGTACTTGGGCAGTAGCCTGCTGCGCGGCGACCATAGCCAGCAGCAGTGAAACCTTCAACGTATTGTTCATCATAAGATTATTAAAGCTAGTGAGCTGACTAAGCTGCTACATAGTACCCCCTCATAAATAAGCCGTGATTTCAGAGCGAAATCACGGCTTATTTCAACCGATCTACTAACAGGGGCACTTACTGCAGGCTGTTAGAGCTTTACATCACTTTATCTTCCTGCGAGCAGTTTCCTTCCAAAAAATTGCTGCGTAACGCGTGGCAAGTGTGTTAGTGCAACCGTAGTTATCAGTTTCGTCAGCAGGCGACGCTTCGTTTGTGCTTCTTCAAGGAAGATAATGCTTCAGAGAAAGACAGGGCGAAAAGATTAGCTGTGCGTAGTAAGTAGCTACTCCCTTCAGCCCTGTTTTGTCAGTCTATTGGTAGCGTGGGTTTTGATAATCAGCTTTTGCTTCTGCCGACATGTCCAAACGCTCCATCTGGAACTGCGGAATAGGGCGCAGATAGTGATACGGTTCGATGGTGCGCGTAACGGTTTGAGGGGTGTGGTCGCCGTAGTTAGTGCCCCCAATACGGTAGGTGCCAGCTAACTCATTCCATTTCTGCGTGCGCACCAGGTCAAACCACCGGTACCCTTCCGCATAGTATTCGCGCGAACGTTCGGCCAGGATGTAGTTGATGTCTATCGTGGTCGGCGTGGCCGCCACCATGGCCGCGCTGTTATCCTGCACCTTGGCCACGTTGCCGTTCTGGTCGAAACGCCACTTACCGGCCCGGGCCCGAATGACATTAATCAATTCCCGGGCGCTCTGACCCGATTTGGTAGTGGCTCCTTTTACGGCGGCTTCGGCCGCTACGAAGTACAGCTCCGAGAACTTGGCCACGTTAAACGGCCGCGTGCTGCCGGCATTCGGCTGCCCTAAGCCCGTCCCGTTGTCGGTACGATAGGGGCCGAGCTTCCAGAGACCGGGATACACAATCCGGCTGATTCCGCGCGGCGAAATCACATAATCGGCTCGGTTGGGTAGGGTACCGGCTCCTACATTGCTCGCGCCGGGTCCTGCAGGGTACGTAATAGCAGTAGCCGGTTCTGTGTCCAAGAAAGTCAGGATGGCACCACCTGGGGTCACCGGCAGGTTGTTGGCGTTGTACAAGGTGGCGTTCGTAACGCCTGCCTTGGGCCAGTTGCCACGGTACGTAGTGGTAAACGTACCATCGTAGCGCGAATCATTGGTTTTGTCAGCAAAGGTGTTCTCGACGGCGCCAATGGTCGGCGCCATCCGGTTCCACGGGCGGCCCAACGCCTGCGCGGCTTCCCGCTGCACCGAATTGACGCCCCCGGTGCCATTCGCATTGGTGTAGCTGCGGATGTTGGTATAGTTCCACGTCATCATCCAGCCGGCAAAGTTGTCCGGAGAACCACCACTACCAAAGCTGATGCTGCCGCCATTGTATAACTCGCTGGATTCGGTGTGGTCGGCAAACATCAGCATTTCCGAATTGCGGTCATTTGTGCCCACGTTGACATCGTAGTACGTTGGCTGCAAACGGAACGGACCGGGGTTATCAATACCAGCCGTGGCCACATCGTAGGCCTGCTGGTAATAATACCGCGCGTCACGACCGGCCGGATCGGTTCTAGGCGCTGCCGGATAGGTGGGAATATTGTTTGGGTTTTCCAGCCACCAAGCATAGGTCAGGTACGCTTTAGCCAGATAAAGGCGGGCCAGCGTTTTGGTGGCGCCTCCTACAACCCGTGGATTCGCCGGCAAATCCGTAATGGCTTGCAGCAAATCAGGAAAAACGGCTTTGGTATAGACCTCGGGCACCGTGTTGCGGACCGAGGTTCTGATAGGATTGATATTGAACTTCAACTCTCCCGAGCCCAAATCCAGGGGCACTCCGCCAAACGTTTGGACTAGCATGAAGTAATCGAAGGCGCGGAAGAATCTCGCCTCGGCAATCAACGCCGGCGAAACGGTGCCGACGGCGCTGGCACTCTCGATAATACCACTGGCCGTATTGATATTCGGAAAAGCCGCTCCCCACAACGCATCGGCCCGGCTGTTATTGGCGCTGAGCGGCGCTCGGCCGGAGAGGTCCATGGCCAGAAAGTTCTCATCGGCATCCCGGCCGTAGGTTGCCTCGTCGGTGCCGGTCAGCGTCGCATTATAGTAGTACGCATTGCCGTAGATGTTGCGCAAGTGCGCGTACATCGAGGTTAAGCCACCCGCAACCCCTCTTTCGGTTTGAAAGTAGCCGGGGGTGTAAAGGCCTCGGGGTTCTTCCTCCAAAAGATCCTTGCACCCAGCGGCAGACATAGAAATGACGGCCGCGCCAATAAAGAATTTTATGTTAAAGGCTTTCATGTTGATCTTTTCTTAAAAGGTGAGGTTGAGCCCGGCAATGAAGGCGCGGGTGGCCGGGGCGTTGGTGCCCAGCGTCAGGATGCGGCTCAGGCTGCCGGACAGGGGCACGGCCGCGTTTTGGTCGCCAAACGAGTTCGTCTCCGGGTCCATGCCCGATTCCTTCTTATAAGGCGAGAAGAAGACGAAGGGGTTCTGGGCCGTGGCGTACAGCCGCAGGCGGTTCACGCCGGCATTCTTCAGCCACGCCATATTGTTGAAATTATAGCCCAGTGAGATGGAGCGCACCTTCAGGTAGGAGGCATCAAAATAGCCCAGCGTCGAGCCGTACTTCGGGTTGTCGCCGCTGGCCAGGGAACCGGGCCGGGGATATTTGGCATCCGTATTTTCCGGCGTCCAGTAATCCACTTTTACGTTCCCGCGCCGACCATTCAGCAAGTTGAGGTAGCCCCCCGAACCGTAAATGGTACTGTTGAGCAGGCCGCCGCTTTGGAAGGCCCCCACGACGGACAAGTCAAAGCCTTTGTACGCCACCCGGGTGTTCAACCCGCCCAGGAAGTCGGGGTTTACGTCCAGAATCTGTCGGTCCGCGGTGCCAATGGGGCGGGTGGGGGTACCATCCGAGTTATAATCGCCGGTGTATTTCACCTTAATCATCCCAATCGTGGCATTAGGGTTGCCGGCAGATGGCTCCAGAATGGCTCTGTACGGGTCGTTTTCTTGCCACAGCCCGATTCTTTCGTAATCAAAGACTACGTTGATCGGTTTACCCACAAACCACCAGCTTCCTTCGTCCCGGTCTTGCTCCCCGGCCAGCGCCGTAATCTTGTTGCGGTTGGCATACAAGTTGAAGCCCGCTTCCCAGGTCCAGCCGTTGGCATTGTCTAAAATCAACCCGTTCAACGAAAGCTCTATGCCTTTGTTTTGCGTGGAGCCAATGTTGTTCGTGAAGCTACCCACCCCGCTGGTGGGAGGCAATGCCACCCCCAGCAGCAGGTCTTCGGTGTTGGTGACGTAGTACTCCACGGTACCCGAAAGCCGGTTTTTCAAGACCGCGAAATCCAACGCGTAGTTCCAGGTTTTAGAGTATTCCCAGCCCAGGGTAGGGTTGGGCGCCACACTCACAAACAGGCCCGTCTGGTAGCCGGTAGGGCCAAAATTGTAGGGGCGGGCGTCCAGGCGGCCCAGGGTGGAATAGGGGGCAACGGCCTGGTTTGACGTTATACCGTAGCCAACCCGCAGCTTCATCATGTTGACGGCCGAAACATTCTGCATGAATGATTCTTTGGCGATGTTCCAGCCGACCGAAACGGCCGGGTAGGTATTCCATTGATAGCCGGGGGCCAGCCGGGAGGAGGCGTCCGAACGGACCGTAGCGGAGAGCAGGTACCGGTCATCGTAGGAGTACATCACCCGGCCCATGTAAGACAACAGACCGGTTTTGGTATACTGCTGGTCGTTGGGGTTTACGATGATTTCGCCGGCCGCCCGGCCCAGATTATAGAACTGAAAGGCGTCGGCAGGAATATCCCGGGCATTAATCTGCGACCGATTGAACGTGTTGCTGGAGGCAGAATACAAGGCTAACGCATTGATATTATGCTTCCCGCCAAAGGTACGGTCGTAGGACAAGATGTTTTCAACGGTGTAGTCCGTGGTCAGCGAGTTGCTGGTGGATGCCGTAGAAGGATTCGTAGCGAGAGCCGAGTTGATGCCCTCTCCCGTATAGCTACCACCCTGGCCCGCCCGATAGTTTACACCCAGGTTGAGGCGGTATTTCAACCCATCGACTCCGGGCATACTGAATTCACCGAAGAGCGAGTTGTAGCTGGCAAAGTTTCTCGATTGACTCAGCCATCGGTCTGCATTATCTTCTACCACCTGCTTGGTAGCTACCCACTGCTCATCCAAGGGCATTCGGATGGTTCTTCTCAGCGTCCCATCCGCATTGTACGGACTGGCGATTGGGGAGGAAGTCAAGGCGCCATACACCCCCACGTTGGAGCCTTCCGTTAGGCTATAGGTATTGTTGGTAGTGAAGCCCAAGCGGACATATTTGCCAACGCCTTGGTCAAGCGAGCCACGAACAGAATAGCGGGTGTACTGCTGGGTAGGAATGACTCCTTCTTCCTGATAATACCCCGCGTTGAAATTGTACCGCCCGTTCTCCGTACCACCAGTTACCCCTACGTTGTGGTTGGATTGAATGCCGGTTCGGTACAATTGCTTCTGCCAATCGGTATCGACGTCATCGGATTCGTCTAGAGTGTTACTGTATAAGGGTTGCCCATTATTATACAAGCCCGTTGCTTTGCGAAGCGCCGCAAACTCTGGCCCGTTCATCATGGGGTAGGGGGAGAAAAGGGTTTTCGCGCCCACAAACCCATCGTAGGTTAGCTGGGCCTTTTGCCCTTTCTTACCCCCTTTGGTGGTTACCAGAACTACGCCATTGGCTCCCCGCGACCCGTAGATGGCCGTAGCCGAGGCATCTTTCAGAATGTCGACGCTCTGGATATCGTTGGGGTTGATGTCGCCGATGGAACCCGGGAAGGGAATCCCGTCCAGTACGATTAGGGGGTCGTTGGTGGCGTTAAGAGAGCGAGTTCCGCGTATCCGGATTTGGGTAGTGGCACCCGGCTGGGAGGAGGTTTGGGAAATTTGTACCCCCGGCAACCGGCCTTGCAGGGCCTGCGAGATGTTAGCCGTGGGTACTTCGCGCAAAGTCTCGCCACTGATGGAAGCCACCGAACCAGTTACTGCTTCGGCTCGCTGCGTACCGTACCCTACCACCACTACCTCGTCCAGGGCCTTGGTGTTGGTAGCCAGCGTAATGTTTACTGTAGTTCCAGAAACAACGGCCTCTTGGCTAACGAAACCAATAGCACTAAATACCAGCGTGCTCCCCACCGGGGCCGACAACGAAAACCCGCCGTCACCATTGGTGGAAACCCCGTTGGTAGTGCCCTTTACCAGCACGGTGACGCCCGGCAGGCCTTCGTTGCCTTCCGCGCTAACAACTCGACCAGAAATCGTTTGCGCAGCTTGCGCCATCGCTGGTGCGGCTGGTAAGAATAGGCTGGCGCTGGGCAGCCCCACAGCCGCAAAAAGCGGCAAGCTCAGGCCCAAGGCCGTGTTGCGTAATGGTGTGTACATAGTGTGTAGGAATTTTGAAATGAAGGTAAAGTCGAAATTAAAAGCCAATGGAATTGCCACCATCGACGGGCAAAGAAGCCCCGGTGATGTAGCGCGCAGCCTCGGAGGCCAAAAATACAGCGGCATGACCGATATCCTCGGGCTGACCGAACTTACCCATGGGCGTGCGGCGCATAGCTCGGTCGCGCCGGTCGGGGTCAGAGTTCATAGCGGTACGGCTCATCTCGGTTTCAATGAAGCCGGGCGCAATGGCATTCACCCGCACGTTGTGCTTGGAGAATTCTGAAGCCAGCACTTTCACCATGCCTTCCACCGCCGATTTAGAAGCTGCGTAAGCCACTACCCTATCGATACCATAATAGGCAGCCATCGACGAAATCATGAGAATCACGCCACTTTCACGCTCCACCATGCGCTTGGCACAGGCCCGTGTGAGGGCAAACACGGCGTTGAGGTTGGTGTGGATAATGCGGCTAAATTCTTGGTCGGTTACTTCGAGAGCAGGCTTTTTCATGTTTACCCCGGCATTATTGACCAGGATATCCAGAGGACCGTAGGTGGCCTCAATATGCTCAACTAAGCCATCCAGCTGGTCAAGTTCGCAAATGTCGTTGGTAAGGTAACGCACCGATTCACCAAGTTCAGCTACAGCACCCTGCAGCACCTCTTCGCGGCGACCAGTTATGACTACGGTTGCCCCAGCCGTAGACATGCAACGGGCAATTTCTAGCCCGATGCCCGTACCACCACCCGTTACGAGGGCCAGCTTGCCTTCCAAGGAAAATGGGTTCAACTGCTGCTGCTGACCGCTAGGTAAGGGAGGAGAAAGTAGGGAATTAGTGTGTGCCATAAGAAAAAGGAGTAAGCAAATGATTAGCGCAACTGATAGATGTCAACCAGTTCCTTGATGTCGGTGAGCGGCCGGGTTGGAGGAGGCAGCCCAGGTGGAAGAGGCTGTTTGGCGATAGATTGAAAATATAACACGCAGGCATCGCGCCACCACAGGGCTTCACGGTGCTGCACGCGCAGCCGAGCAGCCACATCGGTATATAATTCCGGGTCGAGGGACGGTTTGGCTTGCTCCCACTGCCGCTGCATCCAAAGCACCGAGTCGGCGCCGGTGTAGTAGCGGGTGGTAAGTTCGTTCCAGAGGGTACGGCCGGTGCTGAGTGGCTGCGTCCAGGGCACATGATGAAACCAGAGCAGGTAATTAACCGGACAGGTAGCCGGACTTGCCCACACCTGCTGAGCACCCGGTGAATACAAGGCCAAGGCATTAGAGCCGGTGGCAGTGCGGTCGAAACCTAGTCCTTCGGCATCAGCCTTGTGGTAGTACACAGCTGTCCAATCAGGGCGGGCACTTTTCGCTAGCCAAGGCTCAGGACCGTAGTGCAGATTCTGACCCATAATGTGATGCAGGCCCAGCGGCATGGTATAGCGCACGTATATATTGCGCGACTGATTGAGCACTTGCGTTACGGCGGCCACAGCGGTAGGCTCCCGCGTCAGGGTCATACGAGTCCATTCGTCGGCAATGGCTTCGGAACTGAGCGTGTGGTCCCAGGCAAGCCGTCCGTAGGAGTACCAGTTGGCCTGTCCTACGGGGTGGCCGGTCCAATTCCGGTCGGAGCCGATATTGGCCACGCCGGCAATGGCGCTAATGTTATGCTTGTCTAGGCTGCCATCTACCACCTTGGCCACCGTTGAGCCCTTGCCCTGCGCGTAAGTGTCTCCTTCCAGGCACTCTTTGATAAGCGGCCCCAGATACACAAGGTGGGTAGCAAAGCCCAGATACTCTTGGGTCAGTTGCACTTCCAGCACCAGAGGAGTGCGCGGCATAGCTCCAAACAGTGGATGAAATGGCTCCCGCGCCTGAAAATCAATCGGGCCGTTTTTCACTTGAACCAGCACCTTATCGGCAAACTGGCCATCAAGCGGTTTGAAGTCTTCGTAGGCTTGTTTGAACCGGTCGCCGCTGCCAGCTTTATACACGAAAGCGCGCCACATAACAATACCGTCGTGGCTGCCAAGGCTTTGGGCCAGCATGTTAGCCCCATCGGCGTGAGTGCGGCCGTAGTCCTGCGGGCCGGGCTCCCCTTCTGAGTTGGCCTTTACCAGAAAGCCCCCAAAGTCGGGAATAACCTTGTAGATTTCGTTGGTCCGGGCCACCCACCAAGCTTTCACTTTGGGGTCAAGCGGATCAGAAGTTGGCAAGCCACCAATAACCTTAGGCGCGGCCCAGAACACCGACAGATACACCCGCTGGCCGTAGGGCCGCAATACGCCGGCCACAGCGGCTACCTTTCGCACGTACTCGTCGGTGAGGTAGCGGGCACTGGCATTTACGTTGTTGAGCACCACGCCATTGATGCCTATAGAGGCGTTGGCCCGGGCATAATCCTGATAGCGCGGGTCGATTACCTCAGGCAACTCCTGCCACTTCCAGATACTGGAGCCTGCATATCCACGCTCTACTGTGCCGTTAGGGTTGTCCCAATGATTAAGCATCCGATACTGAATGCGGGGCTGGCTAGTTAGGGCCAGCTTGTTAGGCAGCTGACCGGTTTGCACGTGGCGTAGTAGCGCGAAGCAGCCGTAAAGCACCGCGGCTTCCGAGGGACCGGTAATTACTAGGCCGTTCTTTTCGGTAACTACTCGGTAGCCTTCTTTGCCTAGCGTGGGGTCGGCGGCCACCCGTAATTGGACGTAGCCCTTACCACCCGATGCCGCTACCGGCACCGGGCGGCCCAGCAAGCCTTGCAGCCCGAGTTGCAGCTCGTGCGCCGCTGTTTGCAGGGTAGCGTTGGAACCACCTACGGCAATGCCCCGCACCTGCTCTTGCCAGCTGGCGCGCAGCTTGGCATCTGCCAATTGGTCGTATTTCAACCACAAGCGGTAGCCATCGTCGGCGTAGCCCTGCAAATGGGTGCCAACGCAAAGCGAAACAAGCAGCAGAAAACGAAGTAGCATAAGGTGAGGAAGGCAGGGCAGCAAAGAAGAGCGGAGTATTTACACGAAGCGGGACACCGAACTATCGGCGAAGTGCCGCTCCGGCGGGTATTGCTTGACCTCTAGTAAGGCGCGGCGGATACCTAATTCCAACCCGCGCAGTTCAGCCAGCCCCCGGAGCCGACCGATGGCTGAGTAGCCAGGGTATGTGCGTTTCTGCAGGTCGTCAAGCATTTGATGGCCGTGGTCGGGGCGCATAGGTAGCTCGGGGTTACCGTTGCCGCTTTGGGCACGGCGTAGCTCCTCTTGCACCAGCGCTTTCACCACAGCATACATATCCACATCGCCAGTGAGGTGGTCGGCCTCATGGAAGTTGCGCGGGTTTTCTTCGCGCTTAGTGGCCCGCAGGTGTACAAAATGAATGCGGGAACCGAAACGCTGCACTATACCAGGTAAGTCGTTGTCGGGGCGGACGCCCAGGGAGCCAGTACAGAATGCGAGGCCATTTGCCGGCGAATCGTAAGCGGCTAGCAACCCTTGCAGATCGGCTTCCGTGCTTACTACGCGAGGCAAACCCAGCAACGGGTACGGCGGGTCGTCGGGGTGGATGCAGAGATTGACGCCTACCTCTTCGGCAACAGGCCCTACTTCACGCAGGAAATAGTAAAGATTTTCGCGTAATACATCGGCACTGATAGCTGCGTACTCATTCAGCAACGCTTGAAAGCCAGACAGCTCAAAAGCCTCTTCCGAACCTGGTAGCCCGAGCAGCACCGTATTGGTTAGTTCAGCTACTGCGGTTTCACTCATGCTTGTAAACTGCTCGCGGGCAGCCATTGCTACGGTGGGCTCATAGTCGGCCTCGGCCCCAGAGCGCTGCAAGATGCACAAGTCAAAAACAGCGAAATCCTGCCATACAAACCGTAAAGCCCGGGAGCCATCAGGCATTTCGTAGCTCAGATTGGTACGCGACCAATCCAGCACCGGCATAAAGTTGTAGCACACCGTACGGATTCCGCAAGCCGCTAGGTTACGCAACGACTCCTTATAGTTTTCTAGGTACTGTGCGCGAGTTGGCAGTCCTTTCTTGATGTCTTCGTGTACGGGCAGGCTTTCTACTACCGCCCAGTGCAAAGGAGAGGATTGCGCGTTGTCTGCTTCAACAAGTTGCTGGCGCCGCTGAATTTCCTCGACAGGCCACACCGCCCCTACTGGCAACTGATGGAGCGCCGTGACTACTCCCACACAACCAGCCTGCCGCAGTGCCAACAGAGGAGTTGGGTCGTTAGGGCCGAACCAGCGCATTGTATTCAGCATCGGGATTATTAAAAAAGCACAATTATTGATTTTCGACTGCAACAGGTTCGATACAAGACTCTAAAAACGTTTAATAAGCTGTTATCAGAGTTGTAGCGAGTGCTCACTCTCGAAGGTAAAGCAATAGAAAATATTTTCTAGCGACAAAAAACGCTCAGATGTATTGTTTTCTAAATTAAACTACCGGAATCGTTACCGAAAACGTTTTCGGTAGATAGCAATTAAATAGTTGCACTTAATTATTTTTTTGTTAGATTATCTTAGAATAATCGAACCGCCCCGTTACCTTCCCCTCCCACCCTCTTCTGTGGTGTTTGCCAATAATACCATTTTTTCTATGATCAAATGCCTGAAGTGCAACTCGGTTGGTGAAGTCATCAGAGCCGGGTTTATTCGGGGGCAGCAACGTTTCTTCTGCAAAGCCTGCCACTCTCATTTCACCGATCCTAAATCACAGCCCCTACCTGATCGAAAGATTCGCCAAACTACCATTAGCGACGTAGCTAAGGTATTGGGCGTAGCACCTTCCACTGTATCGAGGGCGCTGAACGGGCATTCTGATATCAACCTGAATACTCGGCAAGCTATTATAGAGGTAGCCCGGCAGCTCGACTACCAGCCTAATTTATTGGCGCAGAGCCTAAAGAGCAGTGAAAGCAATACCATTGGCGTAGTTATTCCCGACATTGAGCGACCATTTTTCGCCACGGCTGTTAGCGGGATTCAGCAAGTAGCGGCCGAGGCGGGCTACCGGGTTATCATCTGTCAGTCCAAGGAATCGTACGCCACGGAGGTCAGCAATGTGCAGGCCTTGATTGCCAGCCGGGTAGATGGGCTTCTCATCTGCCACTCGCGCGAAACCGAAAATTTCGACCATGTCAAGCAGCACGCCAGCCGGGGCATTCCCATTGTGCATTTTGATAGGGTATGCAACGAAATAAACAGCGCTCAGGTGGTACTCGACGACTGGGGTGGCGCATACGCCGTAACTGAGCATCTTATTCAGGAAGGCTGCCAGCGCATTGCTATTTTGGCCGGGCCCGAGTCGTTGCTGATTAGCAAACAGCGCATTGGAGGCTACCAGAATGCATTGCGCCACTACCATCAACTTATCCAGCCAGAGTATGTCGTTCACAGCGACTTCCAACCCAACTCGGCGGTGGCGGCACTGGATGCGTGGCTAGCACTACCACAACCGCCCGATGCCATTTTCGCCATCAACTACCGCAATGCCTTTGACCTCATACAGGCCCTCAAACAACGTGGCTTGCGCGTACCCCAGGACATGGCCGTGGCCGGTTTCGGCAATGAGTTTTTGGCGGCATTGGTAGAACCTAGTCTTACTACTATCAACCTGCACCCCTACCGCGTGGGCCAGCACGCGGCGCGCTTGTTTTTGGAGCAAGTACAGCAGCAAGATGCATTTCAGGCGCGCACATTTGTAGTTACCGGCGACCTGATTATCCGGCAATCTTCCCTGAAAGGAGCTGAAAGTTTCTTCCAGCTTGAGCTCTAGCAACATGCCCCGACAAATACAGCGCTACGGCTGTATTTGTCGGGGCATGTTGCTAGAGCCTCTTTGCTTAGCTTGGAACGTCAGAAGCCTTTTTTAAGCGCTATTCCTAGGGATTAATGAGTTCCAAGCCACCGTCGGGTTTACGCTTCAGCTCGGTTACTTTCACGTTGCGGAGCCAGGTTTTGCCCGATAGTTCGGTGTCGTGATAGAAGATGTACCATTTGCCATTCACTTCTACAATCGAGTGGTGCGTAGTCCAGCCTTCCACAGGGTTCATCAGCACGCCCTGGTACGTGAAAGGGCCGTACGGCGAGTCGCCGGTGGCATATACCAGCAGGTGCGTGTCGCCGGTGGAATAAGAGAAGTAGTATTTACCGTTGTATTTGTGCATCCAGCCGCCCTCAAAAAAGCGGTGCTGGTTGTCGCCCGATAGGAATGGCTTGCCATCCTGCCCCAGAATCTGCACTTCTTTCACAGGCTCGGCGAAGCTCAGCATGTCGTCGGAGAGGCGCGCCATCTTCGGGCCGAGGGCAGTTTCTTTGGGACCAGGCTCCTGCTCCTTCGGCTTGCTGCCATCGTATTTGCCGGTGCGCCAGCGTTGAAGCTGTCCGCCCCAGATACCACCCACATACATATACGACTTGCCATCAGTATCAGTAAATACGGCGGGGTCGATGCTCATGCTGCCGGCTATGGGCTTGGGCTCCGCCTTAAATGGGCCAGTGGGCGACTTGCTGGTGGCAACACCGATGCGGAAGATGTCCTGCTTATCCTTCACCGGAAAATACAGGTAATACGTGCCATTTTTGAAAGCAGCATCCGGCGCCCACAATTGCCGCCCAGCCCACGGAATATCCTTGGTATCCAGCGCTACGCCGTGGTCGGTTACCTTACCGCCTATACTATCCATGGAGAGAATATGGTAGTCGCGCATGGCGAAATGGTCGCCGTTGTCGTTTTCCGGCATCCCCGTTTCAATATCGTGCGACGGATACACGTAGATTTTGCCGTTGAACACGTGAGCCGAGGGGTCGGCCGTATAAATAGTGGAAATCAGCGGCTTAGCTAGATACTTTTTACCAGTGGATGTGGCACTATCCTTGGCCGTTGGCTCTTGGGCAGTGGCCTCAGTGGTTTCGGCGGGCTTGGCTTTATTGTCGCAGCTGCTAAGCAAAGCCAAAGAGGCTGCTAAGGCAGCAGATAGGACGGGCATCGACGATGCAGGGTGGATTTTGAACAACAAGGGGTGAAGGGTTAGAGTGGGAATCAGCTACTGACGTGACGGGCACAAGGCAGCGAAACAAGCTGAAAACAGGAATTACAATTGCTACATCGAGCTATGCGGCGCTTCGTTGCGGCTTTAGGTAACGTAGTTTCGGTGGATTTGTGGCCCTGGCAGTAGCGCCAAATATAGCCTTCGGCAAGACGCGGCAAACTGCTTCAACTGCATTATTCCCGCAGAAAAACTACTGAATCGATTGTGGTAGACAAAGTAAGTAACGACTCACCTTATCTAACCACCTATCTTTTCCACTAGAGGTATGGCAGCGTATAGCTGATGCAGCAGCGGTACTTAGTTTAAAGTAGTTGGCAACTATCAGCGCTTCTCTCGGACTGCTAAACGGATATCTACCACGCTGATGCGGAGGATTTCTCACCGCCCTTGCAACTGCCACCGAGCATCAGTGCCGTTAGCCACCAGCTGGTTAAGTAAGTGTCAGTGTCCCTGCGTACTTAATTATAATAACGTATGAAGGTAGTAGCGCCACAGCCCAGTCCTTCAGCGGCTACGTGCGCCACTACTGCATCTTGAGCGTCAGTATATATAGCTGCACTCAGCCCCCTATATATCACCGAAAAAATGGCAGGAATAGAAGCGGCAATTATGGTTCGGGTACCACATTTTGCGGTGCCGTTGCCGGTCAGAACATACTACCCGCCCATCAGCGCTGGCTACCGCGCCGCTAGCCGGCTGATAGGTTGGTAACGAGTAAACTCCACCTCGGGCGCCAGGTAACCGGCCCGTATGGGCTCTTCGCGCAGCAAATCGGTGCTCAGATACTTCTTGTTACTGTCGCAGAGCAACGTTACCACGGTAGCCTCAGGCCCCAGTTGCGCCGCCAGCCGGATGGCCCCGATGACGTTGGCTCCCGAGGAAATACCTACGGCCAAGCCGAGTTGGGTGGCCAGCTTCTGGGCCATCAGAATAGCGTCGCCGTCGTGGGCCTGCACCACTTCATCGAGCTTATCAAGGTGCAGCAGCGCCGGAATGAACTCGTCGGAAATACCTTGAATGCGGTGTGAACCCACTTTGTAGCCGGTAGTTAGCGTCGGCGACTCGGCCGGCTCCAGCGGATGGATGCGCACGGCTGAGTTCTGGGTGCGCAAATAGTTGCCGACGCCCATCACGGTGCCACCGGTGCCTACGCCCGCCACAAAAGCATCGGGGGTATGCCCGAGACGTTGAAGTTGCTGCCAGATTTCGGGGCCGGTGGTGCGGGCGTGGGCCTCCGCGTTGAGGTGGTTTTCAAACTGCCGGGGCAGAAACACGTCTGTCCGTGCCGCCGCCAGCTCCTCGGCCAGTTTGATGCTCCCCAGAAAGCCGCCTTCTGCTTTGCTTACTAGCGTAATGTCGGCGCCTAGGCTACGGATGATATTCACCCGCTCGGCGCTCAGCCAATCGGGCATCAGGATGCGGACCGGGTGGCCCAGGGCCCGCCCAATGGCGGCAAAGGCAATGCCGGTGTTGCCGCTGGTGGCTTCCACAATAGTGTCACCGGGCTTGATGGCACCGGTTTTGTAGGCTTTCTGCAAGATGTGCAGCGCCATCCGGTCTTTGAGGCTACCCGTGAGGTTGTAATGCTCGCACTTCACGTAGATGCGGCCGGGCTGGCCCTGGTAGCAATAGTGCAGTTCCAGCATGGGCGTGTTGCCCACCAAATGCCACAGGTGGTTGAACTTCTCGGTTAGCTCTTCTAACAAACAACAGCCAGCAGACTGCTTGTACGCATCGGCAACGCTGTTTTTGAAGGTAACGGGGCGGTTGGTAACTACGGCCGATACCTGCCGGGCAGCAGTGGACCGGCTACCAATGAGAAAGGAAGTGGAAACGGCACGAGGAGTGCAAGTGACAACGGTCATGACAGCAAGGAATAAGGTGAAAACACGAATTCCGCTACTTTACCCCGCAAGCACTCCATCAAGAACTCTTATCGAAAGGGCATAAAAAAGCCCTCCCGACAAGTCAGAAGAGCAGCATCCTGTTTCGATGAGCATCTTTCAACTTATCTTCTCCCAAACCAGCCGAAGCTGCCCTGGAACAGGATTTAGCACCTGGTATTACTACTGGTTGCTAAGGCATCATAGGGCCTGTCCCTCCGCCTTTCTTGATAAGTACTCCGGTGAAGGAGCGTGCCGTAAATGTAAGCACGAAAAGCAGTTGCGCAAGAAATCATTAAAAAATCGGCCCGCCAGCTTTCGGTTGAGGCCCGGCGGCCGGCGGGCAGACTACGCCGCTAAGGCCGCGCTTGGCCTGCTGCGGCTTCATACAGTTCCACTTCCACTAAACCCAACGTACCCACCGGGCCGGGCTTGTCGGTGACGGCGGTGGGCACTTTTTCGGGCACTAGCTCCTTGATATTGTAAGCGTCTTGACTGCGGCTTGTGCCGGTCAGCTCAATGCGCACCGCCTGGCCGGTCTGGGCCGGGAAGGTGGCCGTGAAGTACCCCAGGTTTCGTTCGGTATTACCCCGGAAAGCCTCCTTGCCATTTACCAGAATGCGAATCGGATAGATGCTGGAGCGCCAGCCGGTAAGCTTCATAGCTACTTCGCTGATGGCGGCAGGGCGGGCCAATTCATACTGAATCCAGGCGCCGGGCTGGCCTTTCTCGCTGATCCACTCCGACAGTTCGTTGTCGTCGTAGCTCAGGGCGGCGTTGGCGGCGTTGGAGCTGGCAGCCACTTTGCTGATGGCCACTGGTATTCGTGACACGGTGAAGGATGGCGTGGCGGGCGTGGGGCCCCGGCGTAGGTTACCCGGCAAGTCAACGCCGGGTAGTTGCTCAGCCAAACCATTTCTCTGTGGCGTAGCTTTCGATTTCAAGCTTACTTCAGCAGGTTTCAGGCCGGTGGCGGTGGCCGTTAGCTTGATAGTGCCCGCCTGCGGGGTGGTACGCACCAGCACCCGGTTCACACCACCTTCCACGGGCAGACTTTTGGCTAAAATATAGTTGTCGGGGCCCTGGGCGAGGCCGCCGCGCCACTCAGCAGGGCCGGCCAGCGTGAAGTTCACCATATCGAGGGCGGTGGGGCAGCGGCGGCCCTGAGCATCCACCACTTCCACCTGCACCAAGGCCAAGTCGGCGCCGTTGGCTTGCAGGCCGCTGGGACTGGTGTTGGCAGTGAGTTTGAGGGCCACGGGCGCGCCGGCGGTTTGGTGTTCGGCCTCACTCGTTTTTCGGCCCTGCGCATCGTAGCTGACGGCTTGGATAGTGCCTGGCTGCCACTGCACATCCTTAAACGTGTACAGAAAACGGTGGCTCGGCGCGCCGAATCTCAACGACTTGCCATTCAACAGCAACTCCACTTTCTCGCCGTTGGAAACCACAAACACGTCTTTCTTTACCCTGTCTTTGTAGTTCCAGTGACCCATGATGTGGGTGCGGGCCCGCTCGGAATCCACCCAGCCGTCCCACATGACCTGGTGGGCATAAAAACCGTCTTTGGCAATGCGCAGGGCGTCTACTTCACCGCTACGGCGGTAGTTTTCGGCGCCGCGGTAGTGGGTGTTGGTGTCACTGAACACGATGTTGACACCGCCCGAACTCACCCGCTTGCCAGTGCCGGGCCGCTCGTGCCAATAGTCGTACCAGCGCATCACGTTTTCACGGGCGTGGGCGTCTTGGTTGTGGTTGTACTCTGCGGCGCTGGCACCTTTGTAAAGCGGCCCCTCCCCTTCTTTGTGGTAGGGCGGCGAAAACTCGTCCCAGTACTTGCGCAATCCTTCGTCGCGGGAGTATTCCATGGCCCACATCGGGTGCTTGGCGCTCTTGTTGATGTAAAGCATTTCGCCGCCGTATTCGGCTTCGTCGATATCCAGCATTTCCCTAGAGCCAATGGCCCGGCCGCCGTGCGGGTCGTATTTGTCTCGAATGGCCTTTAGCTCCAGCATGTGCTCGGTGCTGATGCTTTCATTGCCCCCTTCATAAAACACCACGCTGGGGTTGTTGCGGTTGTAGATGATGGCCTCGCGCATCAGCGCGGTGCGCTGGGTCCAGCGCGGCCCGGTTACGTCCTTTTCGGCGTCGCCGGCGGGCATGGCTTGCAGCAGCCCCACCCGGTCGCAAGATTCTATATCCTGCTTCCAGGGCGTGACGTGCATCCAGCGGACCAGGTTGGCGTTGCTTTCCACCATCAGGCCGTTGCTGTAGTCGGAAAGCCAGGCCGGTACCGATAGGCCCACGGCGGGCCACTCGTTGCTGGTGCGCTGGGCGTAGCCGTGCATCTGAAGCACTCGGTCGTTGAGCTTCACCAGGCCGTTGCCGAACTCGGTTTTGCGGAATCCGGTGCGAGTGGTTACCACGTCGGTAGGCTTGCCGTTCACTTTCAGTACGGTGTGCACCGTGTAGAGGTAGCCGTAGCCCCAGCTCCAAAAATTCAGGCCACTGAGGCGGGCACTAGCCGAAACCACCTTGGTTTCGCCGGGCTGCAAGGTGGTGGCCGGGCCAGCGAAGGTTTTCACCGGCTTCCCGGCAGCGTCTTCTACCTGCACTTCATACTCGAAGGTACGGGCCTTAACGTCCTCGTTCACCACCTGCGCTTCGGCCGTAACGGTGGCTTCGCGGGCCGGAATGTTGAAATCCTGAGCGTACACGTACACGCCGGTGGTGCTAAGGCCGGCGTAAAGCGGCAGGGTTTGGTGCAGTGGCTCTACTACATGCAAATACACGTTTTTGGGGATGCCGCCGTAGTTAGCGTTGAAGTTGCGGTTACTCCACTGGTAGCTTTGGCCGCTCTTTTTCTCCTTATAATCCCAGTCGTTGTTGGTGCGCACAGCCAGCACGTTTTCCTGGCCGGCTGGCTTCAGGTACTTCGTGATGTCGAAGCCAAAGGCCATCACGCCGTTTTCGTGCTCACCTACCAACTGTCCGTTCACATACACCTGGCCGTGTTGGCGCACACCTTCAAACTCCACCAGCACTTTCTTGCTGGCCGCCGATTTGGGTAGCCGAAAGTGCTTGCGGTACCAAGCAATGCCCGTGCTCAGGTCTTTGATGTCTTTCCGAAACGCTTCATTCTCGTTCCAGGCCCAGGGCAGCGTTACCGGTTTCCAGCGCTTATCATCAAAGCCTACAGCCTCGGCCCCAGCCACTTCGCCCACATACACTTTCCAGGTGGGGTTGAAGTTGTACTTGTGGCGCGCACTGGCCGGTAGCGCGGCCTGGGTTTGGGGGCCGGCTGCAATAATCAGCAGCATTACGAGCAGTTCATAACGCCAGGCAGCGGCTATTGAGGAACAAGCTGGAAGCATAAGGAAGTGGTGGATTGGCAGGAACACCTCAAGGACGTGAACCTAATCAACGCCTCCCTCCTGTACTCTGCGGTTGCTCCCACCTACGGCCTCAAATACTACCGAATGCTTGAGCTTCTACCCACAAAAAAAGCCCCGACAACGGCCGGAGCTTCTTTCACGAAAACTGTTTTAAAGTCGACGGAACGTACTATTTGCTTTCGTCTACGGGTTTGCCTTGCTGATGCATGTTGGCGGCCACCAGGTTATCGGGAAGGACGTTGCTGACTGCTACTTGCACCTTGTTCTTGAAGCCGGACACCACTTTGTCTTTGCCGGCCAACAAAGCTTCGTAGCCGTCCTTAGCCACTTCGGCGGGGTCGGCTTTGCTACCTTCGGCCACTAGCTTCGACTGTGTCATGTCGGCTTTGTTGAAGAAGTCGGTATCCGTCACGCCGGGCAGCAGAGCCGTAATCAGCACGCCGCTGTCTTTCACTTCTTCGCGTACAGCTTCCGTAAACGACGTTACGAAGGCCTTGGTGCCGTGGTACACCGACTGTAACGGCCCTGGCAGCTCGCCACCGATACTGGACACTTGCAAAATCTTGCCAGCACCGCGGGCTATCATCTCCTTGAGATAGAGCTTGGTAAACGTCACGTAGGCCCCAATGTTAAGCTGAATAATGTCCAGCTCCCGGTTGATGTCGGTTTCCACAAATTCGCCGTACTGGCCTTGCCCGGCGTCGTTCACCAGGGCTTCAATTTGAATGCCTTTGGCTTTGATTTCGTCGTACACATCAAAGGGAGCCTGCCGCTGAAACAGGTCTTTGGCGATGGTTTCCACCTGCACACCGTATTGTTGCCGAAACTTGGCGGCGGCGCTGTCTAGCTCTTGCTGGTTGCGGGCTACCAGCACTAGGTTATAGTGGTCTTGGGCAAATAGTTTGGCCAGTTCATAGCCAATGCCGCTGGTACCGCCGGTAATGAGAGCATATTTCTGATTGTCTGCCATAGCTTGCAAAAGTTGGATTGTTTGATCAGTATTGGGTTTACGCCACCCGCAACGGCCTCGTTCTGAACAGTAGGCAGTAAAATATTGCAGCTTCAGCGTCTTTTGGGGCTTCATCAGCTACAGATGGTGCCACTATGTCTCCAACGAAACGTGGCTCCACCTGCTAGATCCAAGCCGTTAACCATTCGCTTCGCCTATAGCTAGCTGTGGATGATACGCCGGCATATATCTGGCACGAAAAACAGAACACAGGATTATCACATGAAAAATTCATACAAAACCATGAGGTATTCGCTGAGTATCGGTGCTATATTTCCGTTCGGAATCCTTGCAGCCGTTCCTGTTGCTCTTTGTTTCGCCTATCATACACTCCACACTTGCATGCTCACTTCTACTACCGCTTCTGTTTCCACTCATGCCGTTTCAGCGGGCCATCGCCTCGATTTTGAGATGCTGCCCGGCTACTTTGCTTACATCTACCGTCGGCAGCCGCAGCAAGCGTGGCAGTGCGTGGCTCGCAACGCGTGCAGCCCCTACTTTGACCATACCGCCGGTAGGGCCGGTTTGCAGCCTGAATACGTAGTGTGCTACTGCGACGCAGCCGGCACCGTCAAGGCGTCGCGCGCCGTATCTGCTACTCCCAATAGCTTCGCTGCCTAGCTTGGCCAACCGTCTAACTTAAGGCTGAAAACCGGCTGAAAACCAATGGAAAGCAGCCGCGCGCTGCGGTTTATGCCATAGGCGTTACTGTGGTGTGCTTGCACTTAGCCTTACTCCGGTAGCTACTCCACCTTGCCCAGCCACCAGCACGTAGCTGGGCAAGGAGAGGCCTACCTCGGCGCTAACCGTTATTTTGGCGGCGCTATGAATCGTTTCGACCGTATTACTGCCATTCTGGTACAGTTGCAAGCCCGCCGCGTGGTGAAGGGGCAAGAGCTATCGGAGCGGTTTGGCGTGAGCTTACGCACCATCTACCGCGACTTACGCACGCTGGAAGAAGCTGGCGTGCCGCTGTGCGGTGAGGCAGGCGTGGGCTATTCGCTGGCCGATGGCTACCGGTTGCCCCCGGTGATGTTCACCCGCGAAGAAGCCACAGCCCTTATCACTGCTGAAAAGCTGGCGATACAACTGACAGATGCCCACACCGCCGAGCTCAGCCGAAGCGCCATGGACAAGCTGCGCGCGGTCCTGCGCCGCCCCGACCGGGACTATGTGGAAGAACTGAGCCCGCGCATCACGATTCTCGCCAGCCGGCAGCCGCACTTGGCCATCCCGCTCACACCCAATACGCACCAACTATTGCTCTCGGGTATTGCCAACCACCAAGTAGTGGCGCTTGACTACCGGGCCGGCTACCACGGCGTGGCTTCCCGTCGCGACGTCGAGCCGATTGGTATCTATTTCGGGCAGTATTGGCATGTGGTAGCATTTTGCCGCCTGCGTCAGGAGTACCGCGACTTTCGCCTCGACCGGATTGCGCAGCTTCACCTCCGCGACGAGCAATTTCAGCCGCGGCCGGAAACGCTGCAATCGTACTGGCAGCAGTTGGCCGAGCAGCATCAGCACCAGCGGGTGGTGGTGCGGTTTGCGCCGGAAGCCATGCCGCACGTGGAGGAAAACAAACACTACTTCGGGTGGGCCCACGAGCAGCAGCTAGCTAGTGGCTGGGTGGAAATCACCTTCCTGACCGGCCGCCCCGACTACCTAGCCCGGTGGCTGATGCTATTTCCAGGCCAGATTACGGTGGTTTCGCCGGCTACTTTACATCAGCAAATTCGGGAGTTAGCGCGGGCTGCATACGAATGCTTTCAAAAGCAACAGCCTGCGGGGTAAAGGGCGGCAGGAGTTAGCAGAAATATTTCGAGGCTGGTGCTTTCTACTGACACAGGGCTGTCAGTAAGGCCCACTAGGTTTGGGTCATCATCAACCAAATCCTTTCCTGCTATGCTTACCGAAACCCTAGCTCCCCTGGCCCAAGCCCTGTTGCCTGAACTCGCCGACGAACTGCAAGCCACCCGGCGCGTGCTGGCGCGGGTTCCTGAAGCACAGCTCAATTGGCAGCCCCACCCCAAGTCGATGACACTGGGTGTGCTGGTTTCACACATCACCGACTTGATGGGCGGCATCGAAAACACGCTCCATACTACCAGTATTGATGTAGCGCAGTTTGCAAACGAAGCCGACGAGCTGACAACCACTCAGCAGCTACTCGACCGGCTCGATGCCCACAGCGCGGCAGCCCAAGCCGCAATTACCGCCGCCTCCCCCTCCGACTTCGAGCAGCTGTGGAGCCTTTGTAGCGGCGAGCAGGTGCTGTTGCGCCAAACCCGCGCCGAAATCATTCGGCACCTTATCAGCCACACGGTTCACCACCGCGGCCAGCTCAGCGTGTATCTGCGCCTACTCGACGTGCCCGTACCCTCCATTTACGGCCCCTCCGCCGACGAGCCTATGTTTGCGGGCTAAGCTAAAGGTCCAGTAAGTGGTGTTGCTCTACAACCTACGTACTAGCCGAACGCAATAGAATATATTGCGCGTCTCTATATCGTACTGAACTCAAGCACTGTAGCCCGCACTTTAGCTTATGCCTGAAGTTCGGGCTGCATTGTGCTTGACCCGCTAGAAATCATTGTTTGAATTATATATACAGGAGCTCCTGGTGGTTTAGGCTTCGTTGTGCGATAATGAGCCGGCGGCAGCCAGTTTGACCACCCGCACGTTGTCGGGTTGCAGGTTATAGGCGGGGCGACGGGCGGCATAGAGGCGGTTTTTGGCCATACGGGCCACGCACACACAGTCGCCTTGGTTGCCGCCGAGCACGTGGTAGGCGGTATCGTCTTCGCCCACGTACAAGCCCACATGGCCGGCGCGGCTACCGTCGGCAGTGCGCCGCACAAATACTAGCACGTCGCCGAGCATAGCCGTTTTGGTGAACACTCCGAACGTACCCCAATTCAGGGCCCATAGTGGGTCTTTCACCAGCTTTTTTTCGGCACGTTTGGCTACTAAGGCCATAAACAGGCCACACCACGGAATACTGTCGGCGACGTACATCTGGGCCACGTTTTTCTCGCCTGTTTCTTTGGCCCAACTCAGAATTACTGGGTTGTTGGCGGCACCGGTCTTTTCCACGGTGCCTAGCTCGGCCAAAGCTTCTTTTATCATGCGCGGACCGGCTTCGTTGGCCAACCACTGATATTGTTTGGGTAATGCTGCCATAAGGATAAGGGGTAGTGCGCGAAACCATATTCAGTTCGCGCCGGCCTGACACGTAGCACAAATGCTTGCAACAGTATAATATTATAAAAACTTAATATTTAAAGCAAGTTATTCACCCAGCTCTTTTTCTTGCGTGACCTAGCTAGGTCACGCCTCTTTTTTCAGCTGGCCAATACCTTTGTGCTTAGCTCTAATCATTTACTGCTCAACCACAAAGACATCTTCATAAGGAAAGCGCCTAACATTTAACCCCGGCTGCCGGTAGGTTAGGCAATGAGAGAAGTAGATGTGCTTGTAATTGGAGCCGGGGCCGCGGGTTTGCTGGCGGCTCGCACGCTGGCCCGCGCCGGCCGAACCGTAGCAGTTCTGGAAGCCCGTAACCGTTGCGGCGGCCGAATCCATACTTTCACCGACGCCGGCTTTTCGGCACCCACGGAGGGCGGGGCCGAGTTCCTGCACGGCGACGTACCCCTTACACGCAGCTTGCTGGCCGAAGCTGGCCGCACCAGTATCCCAACCACCGGCTCCACCTACCAAGTGGTGCAGGGCGAAACCCGCGAGTCGGAGGATTTCATTGAGAACCTGCCGGAACTGCTGGAAAAGCTGCATGCGCTGAGCGAGGATATTACTTTAGCTAATTTTCTTTCTCAGCACTTCGGCGCCGAACCCTATGCCCCGTTGCGTGAGCAAGTCACGCGCTTTGCCGAAGGCTACGATGCTGCCGATGCCACTCGGGCCAGCGCCTTCGCTTTGCGCGACGAGCTTAGCGGTGGCGGCTTCGACGATTCGCCGCACCCCGAGGGCACGTACAGTGAGCTAATCGACCAGCTAGCTACGCAGCTACAGCAAGCAGGCGGTCAGCTATACTTGGAAACGCCGGTGCAGGAAATCCGCTGGCAGCCGGGCCAAGCAGACGTGCAAACTGTGGATGGCCGCGTGTTTCGGGCGCAGCAAGTTGTTGTTACCGTACCACTAGGCGTCTGGCAGACCGCAGCAGATAGCGCCAGTTACCTGCACATCACGCCCGACCTGCCCGAGCACCGCGCCGCCGCCGCTCAACTGGGTTTTGGAGCAGTTATTAAAGTGCTGCTGGAATTCAAAACCGTTATCTGGCAGCAGCCTTCTACTGACCTCACCCAGCCAAAGCCCGACCTTAGCTTCCTGTTTTCGGATGCGCCTTTCCCCACGTGGTGGTCCCAGCTACCCGACCCGCGGCCGTTGCTTACGGGCTGGCTGGCCGGTCCTGCCGCCACCCGCCACCAGCACACTCCCAACGAAGTTGTTCTGACGCAGGCCTTGGCATCATTAGCCAGCTTATTAGGCACGAGTTCAGCGTATTTGCGCAGCCAGCTCCGGGCTCACCGCGTAATAAACTGGGCCGCCGACCCGTATGCGCTGGGAGCTTACGCCTACACTGCCGTAGGAGCCGCCGCCAACCGTACCACCTTAGCTACGCCGGTTGCCCAAACGCTATTTGTAGCCGGTGAAGGTGTGTATGATGGGCCCTACATCGGGACGGTGGAAGCGGCGCTGGTAAGCGGGGCTGAGGTGGCACAGCGGGTGCTGGAGTCACAGAAGTAGGTGCACCACGGCCGATAATGACTCGCGCAATTCGGTAAGCGGCAGCCTCAGTTGGGCACAAAAAAACAGGTGAAGAAGCTACGGCCGCCAAACCTGCTTCCCCACCTGCGCTGTTCTGGGCGCGTGGTGACCTGCTTTGCGGTAGGCCTCGCACCCTCAGCTGTTTTCGGCGGCAGCTATCTGATGGTAGCTGCCCGTGTACTCATGTAGTTTGGATAAGAGCATAAAAAAAGCCTTCCAGATGCATGGAAGGCTTTCAGAGGAAAATCGAGAGTTGATTTTTACTTTTCCAATGGTGCAACAGCCTTCCATGCCCAAGCCAAATTATTGGCCGAGTTATTCATAGAAATATTATTGCTGAAAAGACGCATTCGGATATTGGTTTTGCCGAGGTGTACGCAAGTATAGAAAACGGGTTTAGAAATTCCAAACGAATCAGCCCGTTATTTGCGCACAGCCGCGCAGCAAAAGTGGCTGCCGACAACCTATCCTTCGCCTTGTAATGAGTCGCGCACCTCCCGGATGGCCCCGGCTACGGCGCTGGGCACCAGCGTATCGGGGTGCAGCAACTTGAGCAGCCGCAGGTACTTGGCGCGGCCCTCAGCCAGCATGTGAGGCGGCACCTCGAACACGAACAAGCTGAACGGCTCCACTTTCTGCACCCCTACCAAAATGAACCGGTCGGCGTTGAGGGCATCGGAGTAGAACGCGGCTTGCCGGTCGTAGTCGTAGCCGCTACACTGCGCAATAAAGTGGTCTTGGTCGCGGGCCAGGGTGGTTTTAAAGTCGATGATGGTGTAGGGCTGGCCGGGCTGGTCCACGATGAGGTCGGCGCGGAGCTTACAGAGTGTGCCGGTAGTGGGCTCGGTGAAGATGCAACTGGGCTCGGGCGTACCAATTTCCAGCAGCGCATTCACTTCCGGATTTAGCTTCACGCCGTCCACCATCCACCAAATCAGGGTGTCGTTGATGCCCGGCAACCCCGGCTCATACAAGTCGGGTTCCAGCAGGGCCGTGTGAAAGGCGGTGCCCAGCCCGAGCGCCCCAAGCGAGGAAATGGGACGGGGCGGACGGCCGTATAGTGCGTCGCGCAGCCGCGATAAATCAGAGTTGGCAATGGCTGGGAGGGCCCGGTAATCGTCGTAGGGCACGCGCAACAATGCGGGCCGCGGAGTAGAGGAATCAGTCACGAGTAAACAACAGCGGAAGCCGCAAAAAGGCTCCGAAACAGGAGATAGGAAACGCGCTTGGCGTAGTTGATGATAATGCTTTTTCCTGAAAAAGTGGAAGCGCAAAGCACTCGGGTTTCGCTACAAACTGCACACCGCGCCTTATAGCCCTCATACTCAGGCAAGGCCATTTCCGAGCGACTACTAGCTACCTCAGATTTTCCAGCCCCGCCCCTATCTCCACTTGTTATTGCGGCCCAAAATCCTCCCGCTTACGGGCAATGACGCGGGCCGGGGCGCCATCGGCTCCCACAATTTTCAGGGGCAAACACACCATATCATATTGGCCTGGTTCCACGTTTTGCAGCGCCAGCCCTTCAATGATGCTGATGCCGGCCTTGAGCAGAATATTGTGCGTATCGGCGGGGCCGACCGACAAATAATCGACGCCAACGCAGGCCACTTCCTGCTCACGCAGCCACTCGGCAGCATCGGCACGTACGCGCACAAAATCGGGGTTGAAAGGTGCTTGCGCCCACTCCTGGTCGGAGTTGCGGGTTTTGAACAACAGCCGCGCACCGGGTTGTAACAGCAGGCCTTCCAACTCGGCGCGGGTGATGAACTTGGGGTCCTGAATTTCCACGACGTGCGCCAGGCCAATGAGCGTGTTGAGGTCTAGTGCGGCTACGTCGGCGCCGTCATCAAGAAAGTGTAGGGCGGCATCTACGTGGGTGGCGGTGTGCACGCTCATGCTTATTTCCGTCACGTTGGCAGCGTCGCCGCGCTGGATGCTGAGCGTTTTTTTGATGTGTACCGGGGCGTTATCGGGCCAGTAGGCCATGCCGTCGGAAATGGGTGTGGTAAGGTCGAGCCAGTCGGACATATTGTTCGTTTTTCGTTATCAGTTTTTTATTTTTCGACACTTGCGCTACCCCATTCGCTGATGATTTTCACATTGCTACGAACAACGAAAAACTAACAGCGAACAACGGACAACTCATTCTCCGAAGCGGGGCTGAAGCAGCTTGGCTACCAGGCCGGTCCAGCCGGTTTGGTGGCTGGCGCCGAGGCCTTTACCATTGTCGCCGTGGAAGTACTCATGAAACAGCAGATAGTCGCGGAAGTGAGGGTCTTGTTGCAACTGCTTGTCATCGCCAAAGGCTGGGCGG
Organism: Hymenobacter norwichensis DSM 15439; assembly: GCF_000420705.1. Classification (GTDB taxonomy): domain Bacteria; phylum Bacteroidota; class Bacteroidia; order Cytophagales; family Hymenobacteraceae; genus Hymenobacter; species Hymenobacter norwichensis. Next base: position 31,251 of record NZ_ATVL01000009.1, on the reverse strand, counting down.
CGGCCGTTTTCGTCGCGTAGAAACAGCTTGGTCAGCCGGACAGTTAACGCTTGCGCAACGTCCAGAATAGTGCAAAACTGTCCTGAGCCGGTGGGGTACTCCACCTTGAAATCGGGCCCGTAGTAGTGGTAGAACCGTTGCAGGGCCTCTACTATCATGAAGTTGACGGGCAGCCAGATGGGGCCGCGCCAGTTGCTGTTGCCGCCAAACAAATCGGTACTGGATTCGCCGGGCTCATAGTCAACTCGCGCGTTAGTACCGCTAGCGTCCTCGAAAATATAGGGGTGGTCTTTGTGGTAGCGCGATACCGAGCGTACGCCATAGTCCGACAGAAACTCGGCCTCGTCGAGCATGCGGCGCAGCAGTTTTTTCATGCGGTGCCCGCGCAACAAGGACAGCAAATGGGTCTGGCCCTTGCCGGGCTCCTGCCAGCGTGATACCAGTGCCGCCAACTCAGGCCGGTTTTCCAGAAACCAGTTCATGCGACTCACAAACTGCGGCGCGCTTTGCAAGGCGTCGGTTTCCAGCACTTCCACCGCAAAAAGCGGAATCAGCCCCACCATGGACCGGATGCGCAACGGGGTGCGCTGGCCGTTCACGTTGAGCACGTCGTAGTAGAAGTCGTCTTCATCGTCCCACATATCCAGCTGTAGCTCAGCCACGTTGGCCATGGCATAGGCGATGTAGAGGAAGTGCTCGAAGAACTTGCTGGCCATGTCCTGGTATACCGGATTGTTGCGGGAAAGCTCCAAGGCAATGCGCATCATGTTCAAGGCAAACATGGCTACCCAGCTGGTACCATCGGCCTGTTCTATCTTCCCCCCGGTAGGAAGCGGGGCACTCCTATCAAACACCCCAATGTTGTCGAGGCCTAGGAAACCGCCCTCAAACACGTTGCGGCCATTCAAGTCCTTGCGGTTCACCCACCACGTGAAGTTGAGCAGTAGGCGGTGGAACATGGTTTGTAGAAACTCGGTATCGGCGGTACCGTGGCGCTTACGGTCCATCTGGTACACGCGCCAAGTGGCGTAGGCGTGCACCGGCGGGTTCACGTCGGAGAGTTTCCACTCGTAGGCCGGCAGCAGCCCGTTGGGGTGCATGTACCAGTCACGCGTCAGCAGCAAAAGTTGTTCTTTGGCAAAATGCGCGTCAACCAACGCCAGCGGCACGCAATGGAAAGCCAAATCCCAGGCCGCGTACCACGGGTACTCCCATTTGTCGGGCATCGAAATGATGTCCATGTTGTTGAGGTACACCCAGTCGGAGTTGCGGCCCTGCCAGCGCTGTTCAGGGGGCTTGGGCTGGGCTGGGTCGCCTTTCAGCCACTGCCACACGTCGTAGTAATAGAACTGCTTGCTCCAGAGCATGCCGGCCAGCGCCTGCCGCTGCACGTTGCGGGCGTCGGCATCGGGTAGGTCATGTTGCAAGTCGTGGTAGAACTCGTCGGCCTCCTGGCGGCGCAGCTTCATAATCTGCTCGAAGTCGGCAAACGGCTCAGCTAGTGTGGGTGAGGCCAGCCGCAGCCGCAGCACCCGGCTTTGGCCAGCGGGCACATGTAGCACGTAATGCGCGGCGGCTTTGGTGCCACACTGCTCCGGACTTACGGCCTCCTGGTTGCCCTGAATCAGGTAGTCGTTGATACCATCTTTGCAGTAAGGCTCGGGGTTGGGCTCCCCGTACAGCCGCTCGTGGTTGCTGGCGTTGTTGCAGAACAGCAGCTCCGGCATTTGCCCGTCTTGGGCTTCACAGAACAGCTTCAGGTCGGGCAGGCTGGCGTGGTCGATTTCGATGTGGCCATCGGGGCAGGCGCTGAGTTGGGGCTTGTAGCTGTTGTAGCCCCAGTCCCAAGTATTGCGGAACCACGCTTGCGGCAGCACGTGCAGCGGTGCATCCTGAGCGCCACGGTTGTGTACCGTAATTTGCAGCAGCAAATCCAGCGGGGCGGCCTTAGCGTAGTCCAGAAAGATATCGAAGTAGCGGTTGTCGTGGAATATTTGGGTGTCGCTCAGCTCAAATTCCGCCTTCTTACGCCCCCGGCGGGCGTTTTCCTGCACCAGCCACTCATACGGAAACGCGTGTTGCGGATACTTATACAGCATCTGCATGTAGGAGTGCGTGGGCGTGTTGTCGAGGTAGTAATACAGCTCCTTCACGTCCTCGCCGTGGTTGCCCTCGGGGCCGCTCAACCCGAATAGCCGCTCTTTCAGAATGGGGTCCTGGCCGTTCCAGAAGGCGGGCGCCAAACACAGTAGCTGCTTCTGGTCGCAGATGCCACCAATGGCCTCCTCGCCCCAACGATATGCGCGGCTGCGGGCCTGGTCGTGGGTGGTGTAGGTCCAGGGCTGGCCATCCGGGCTGTAATCTTCGCGCACCGTGCCCCACTGCCGGTCACTCACGTAGGGCCCGAATTGGTGCCACAGCGCTTCGCCAGCTTGAGCCGTTCGTTGTCGTTCCTGTTCTCGGGTCATCAGCCTGTTGATGTGGTGTGAAGTGTATGCTGGCAGAGAACCTGAGTAAAAAACGGTCAGCTAGTAGCTGTTAGCTAACCGCTTTTTACCCAGGCCCCGCTGCATCAACCATTGTCGGCGAAACCAGGATACAGGGTCATGCCGCCGTCGGCAAATAGGGTGATGCCCGTCACGTAGTCCGACTCGTCGGAGGCCAGCCACACGGCTACGCTACCGATGTCGGCAGGCTCCCCAATGCGGCCATAGGGAATGAGGGTGAGCAGGCTTTTTTCTTCTTCGGGCGTGTCGCGAGCTTCTAAGTTGATGGGCGTGGCAATGGCGCCGGGCCCGATGCTATTCACCCGAATTTTGTGGGGCGCCAGTTCCTGAGCCGTGGATTTCATCAGCTGCATGATGCCGCCCTTGCTGGTAGCGTAGTTGACGTGGCCAGCCCACGGAATGACTTCGTGCACGCTACTCATGCAGATAATCTTGCCGGTGGCTTTGGAAATTTCCGGCTGCGGGCCGCGCCGCACAAACTCGCGGGCGGCTTCACGGGCGCACAGAAACTGGCCTGTCAGGTTCACGTCTATTACTTTCTGCCACTGCTCCAGCGTCATATCCAGGAAGGGCGAATCCACCTGAATACCGGAGTTGTTGACGAGGATGTGCAGCGTACCGAACTCCTTGCGAATCTGGTCGAACATGGCCAGCACTTCGTCTTCCTTGCTCACGTCGGCCTTGATGGTAATGGCCTTACCGCCAGCTTTTTCAATCTCCTGGCGCACCTCTTCGGCTTCGTCGGCACTGTGCGCGTAATTGACGATAACCGTGGCGCCTTCCGCCGCCATGGCTTTGGCTACTCCAGCCCCGATTCCGGAGCTTCCGCCCGTGACCAGGGCTACTTGTTTCTGAAGGCGTTGCGAGGCAGCAGATGTTGTCATAGCAGTGAGGGTTGATTGGAATACCTCAAGACTAGATAAACGCGCTGTAGGTTACATGAAGTTTGGGTTGCGGCAGTTCTGCACGGGTGGAGTTACCAGCAATTGCGGCTTAGTAAGCTCAACCTTTGGCTGCTCTTTTTCTTAAGTTTTAATTTATATTTATATAATAATATTAAAATATAATCAGGTATATTTCCAAATCTCGCTTTTCTTTTAACCTATTGTCAATTGTGAAACAAACATTTATTCTTTCCACACTACTTACTCTAAGCTGCTCTACTCTAGCGCAAGCACAAGGCCCGTACCTCGACCAAACTACTATCGACCGGGCAGTGAAGCCCGGCGACGATTTTTACGCCTATGCCAACGGCGGCTGGTTGAAAGCCAATGAGATTCCGGCCTCTGAGGCTTCGTGGGGAAACTGGGCCATTCTTCAAAAGAAAACCCGACTTCAATTACAGGAGCTACTACAGGCAATTGCCGCCCAGAAAAACCAACCCGGCAGCGATGCGCAAAAGTTACAGGACCTGTATAACAGCGGCATGAATACGGCTGTCATCGACAAGCTAGGTGTGCAACCGGTGCAGGCCGATTTGCAACGCATCGACGCGATTAGCAGCCCGCAGGGAATAGCTACCGAAGTCACCACGCAGTACGCGGCCGGGCTGGTTGGAGGCACGGCTCCGCTGTTCAGGCTGGGGCATATTGCTGACCCGATTCGGAATGACGTCGAAATCATCACCCTGAGCCAGAGCGGCATGGGACTGCCTGATAAGTCGTACTACGCCGAGGCCAGCCCCAAAGCCGTAGCTACCCGGACCCAGTACGTGGTGTACCTCCAGCGGCTGCTGGAACTTTCGGGCACTCCCAAAGATGCGGCCCAGGCAAATGCCACGGCCGTTATGGCCCTGGAAACGCGCCTTGCCCTTGGGGCCCGAACCGCCACTGAGAACCGGAATATCCGGAAGCTGCTAAACTATTACACCCTCGACAAAGCGCAGAAGCAATTTCCGCTGCTCGGGTTCAATTCCATGTTCCAGCAGCTGAGCATTCCACCGGCCAAAATCATAGTGGCGCAACCCGAATTCTTCACTGGGCTCCACAAAGAGCTAACGGCTACGCCTCTTGCCACTTGGAAAGACTACCTGAAGGTGCGCCTGCTCAACAGTGCAGCTTCGGCACTGAGTATGCCTTTTGTTGAAGCCCAGTTTGCGTTCTACGTAACCACTCTCACAGGCCGCACGCAGATGCGGCCCCGGAGCGAGCAGATGGTGCTGGTAGCAGATGGGTTGCTGGGTGAAGTGTTGGGGAAAGCGTACGTGGAGAAATATTTCACGGCCGACGCCAAGAAGCGAATCGACGAGCTGGTGCAAAACGTGACTACCTCTTTCGCTGAGCGCATTCAAACCAACACCTGGATGACTGCCCCGACCAAGGAAAAGGCGCTGCAAAAGTTGAGCACCATTCGCAGAAAGATTGCCTATCCCGATAAATGGCGCGACTACTCTGCCCTCCAGATTGGCCCCGACTACTTCAGCAACATCAAAGCCGCTACCGTTTTCGCGTTTCGGGACGGCTTCAACCGGGTAGGTAAGCCGGTGAACCGCGCCCTGTGGAGCATGACGCCGTCTACGCTGAATGCATCTTATAACCCGCTCAACAATGAAATCATGTTTCCGGCGGGTATTCTGCTGCCGCCCTTCTTCGATCCGCAAGCCGATGATGCGGCCAACTACGGCGGCATTGCCACGGTCATCGGGCACGAAATCAGCCATGGCTTCGACGACCAGGGCAGCCAGTTCAACGAGCAAGGGCGCTACAAAAACTGGTGGACCTCGGCCGACAAGAAAAACTTCACGGCGCGGGGCGCAGCCTTGTCCAAGCAGTTCAGCCAATACGTGGCGCTCGATACGCTGCACGTCAACGGGAAACTTACCCTAGGCGAGAACATCGGCGACTTGTGCGGTGTGACGGTCGCCTACCAAGCCTTCAAGAAAACAGCGCAGGGCAAGGGAACCCAACTAATTGACGGCCTCACGCCCGACCAGCGTTTCTTTCTATCCTACGCCGCCATCTGGCGCATTAAAGCCAGGGACGAAAGCATGCGGACCCAAGTACTCACCGATCCTCACTCCCCCGCCCGGTTCCGGGTGAATGGGCCGCTCTCAAACATAGAGGCGTTTTACACGGCCTTCAACATCAAAGAAGGCGACAAGATGTGGCAGCCCGTAAGTGAGCGGGTAGCCATCTGGTAGCCAAGCCGCTCAGACGAATAGCCTGGTTAAACAAGTTAAATGGCAGTAGCGCGGGAGCCCAGAGCTTTCATGCTACTGCCATTTATAATAAGCACGGAGTGGTTTGTGGAAATGGGGTGGGTGTAGAGACGCCACACCTTGCATTTCTACACCCAACTCCGCGACCAGTATAACATACTCAGCCCTCCTACTGCCCGCGCTGCAACGACGACTCCCGCACGATGAAGGACGGCATCAGGATGATTTGCCGGGCGCTGGCCGGTTGCACTTCCTCGCTCATCATATCCAGCAGGAGGCGCACGGCGGCCTTGCCCACGGCAGCACATTGCTGGTCTACCGACGTTAGGGGCGGCTCCACTAGCATCGAGAGCTTCTCGCTGCTGTAGGTGGCCAGCGCGAGGTCGTCGGGGATGCGTAGGCCGTGCTCTTTGGCTACCTGCATGGCGCCAATGGCGGCGGTGTCTTTGGAGGCAAACACGGCGTCGGGGCGCGTATCCAGGGCTAGTAGCTTATGCATAGCCTCCCGACCTTCGGCAATGCTCATGTCGCAGAGATGCACCAGTTGCTCATCGAAGGTAATGCCGTGGGCAGTTAGCGCAGCGAGGTAGCCGCGGTGGCGGTGGCGGTACACGTTCAAATGCGGATCGGCGGTGATGTGCGCAATACGGGTGCAGCCCTGCTCGATGAGGTGGCTCACGGCTTGGTAGGCACCCTGGTAGTCGTCGAGGACGACGCTGCTGATGTTGGGCTCTTCCAGCACTCTATCAAAAAACACCAGCGGCACCTGCTGCTGCTGAGCGGCCTGGAAGTGGCGGAAATCGTGGGTGGTGTTGGCCAGGGATACCAGCACGCCTTCCACCTGCGAGTTCAGCAGCAGTTCCAGGTTGCGCTTTTCCTGCTTTTCGTCTTCGTTGGATTCGCAGATCATCACCCGGTAACCGGCCTTAGTGGCTTCGGTGGAAATGCTATGCACGGCTTCGGGGAAGAAGTGCCCAGTGATGTGCGGCACTAGCACGCCTAGCGTGCCGCTGCGGCCCTTGCGCAGGCCGGAAGCCAAGCGGTTGGGCTGAAAATTCATTTCCTTAACCAGCGTAGCCACCCGTTCCCGGGTTTCCTCGCTGATTTGTTTGTTGCCGGATAAAGCCCGCGAAATGGTAGAAACCGACAGGTTTAATGCCTTCGCCAAATCTTTCATGGAGGCCCGATGACTTGCCATAACGTGTAAGTAGAAAGGTGCTGCGAAGAGGTAAAAGTAAGAAGGCAAGCGGGGCAAATAGTGCTTTCCGAAACGAATTTACGCTTTTGGCGCAGTCAATTTCCTATTTGTACCCATACAAGGTACAGCTCGCCCCTGGTAGCGCCAGGCATGACAGTACAGGCAGGCGCCTTAGTGGAGGGCTGGTACTTTTAGAAGTATCACCTACCGTTCCTCCATGAAGCTCACCTTTTTTCCGAGTGCAGTTCTGCTGGGGCTGCTTTCCACTACCAGCGCCTGGGCTCAGACCGGCAAAACCAGCTACAGGTTTGATTTTGGGGCCGGTAGCGTGGCACCCGGCTACCGGCAGGTGCTGCCCTCGGCCACGTACACCGCCGAAAGAGGCTATGGTTTCGACTTCGGCACCACGGTTACGGCCTTAGAGCGCAAGAGCAAGGATGCGCTGAAAGGCGACTTCGTAACCAGCAGCAAGCCGTTCTATTTTTCGGTGGATTTGCCGGAAGGAAATTACAACGTAACCGTAACATTGGGCGACGCCAAAAAGGCCACTTCCACGATGGTAAAGGCGGAATCGCGCCGCTTGCTGCTGGAAAAGACCGACACCAAGCCCGGCGAGTTCATCACGAAAACCTTTACGGTAAACCTAAAAAGCCGCCGCATCAACGACACTCTGTCCGTGGGCCTCAAGCCGCGCGAAACAAGCAAACTAGACTGGGACGACAAGCTAACGCTGGAATTCAACGGCTCGAACACCTGCCTAAACGCGCTGGAAATAACGCCCGCTCCTGGCGCCGTCACGGTTTTTATGGCCGGCAACTCCACGGTGGTAAACCAGGAAGAAGAGCCTTGGGCTTCCTGGGGCCAGATGATTCCGCGCTTCTTCAAGCCGGGCGTGGCCATAGCCAACCACGCCGAATCGGGCTTGAGTTTGGGCAGCTTTTTGGGCTCCCGGCGCCTCACCAAAGTGCTGAGCGTGATGAAGCCCGGCGACTACCTGTTTGTGGAATTCGGGCACAACGACCAGAAAGAGAAAGGTCCCAACGACGGTGCCTACAAGTCCTACACCGAGCGGCTGCAACTCTTCGTGCGCGAAGTGAAGCAGAAAGGCGGCATCCCGGTTATCGTCACGTCCACGGCGCGCCGCAACTTTGATGAGGCCACCGGCAAAAACGTGAACAGCCTCGGCGACTACCCCGACGCCGCCCGCAAAGTAGCCCAACAGGAAGGCGTGGCCCTGATTGACTTGAATGCCATGACCACCACGCTCTACGAAACCCTGGGCGTGGAAGAGTCCAAGAAGGCGCTGGTGCACTACCCCGCCAACACTTACCCTGGCCAAGACAAGCCCTTGGCCGACAACACCCACTTCAACACCTACGGCGCCTACGAAATTGCGAAATGCGTGGTGGAAGGCATCAAAGCCAACAAGCTTGGGCTGGTGCGCTACCTCGAAACCGACGTACCCGCCTTCGACCCCGCCCACCCCGACGCCCCAACCAAGTGGCAGTGGGCGGAAAGCCCCCGCACCACCGTGGCAAAACCCGATGGAAATTAACTGGCCGCTACCCCTCTCCCACCCTACTTTGTTACCTGTATGAAACTCAGTGCCCCTGCTACCGTGAAGGCTGGTTTGCTTGGTCTGGCCTTGGCGGCAACCACCCCGCTGCTGGCCCAGAAAACCCCTGCCAAAACCAACGACACCACCACGCCGCTGCACCTCTTGCAGCCCGACTATCCGGTGCCGTACGGCAAAACCAAGCCCGAGGAAGTGAAGCAGGTGCTCGACCGGGTGTATGCCTACCTAAACGCCGCCACGCCCGCCGAACTGGTTGACAAAACAACCAATGCCACCGTCAGCACCCGCGCCAAGTTCAATCCCGAGGCCATCATCAAGCCCGGCGACTTCCGGCTGACCAGCTACGAGTGGGGCGTGACGTACTCGGGGATGCTGCTGGCGGGCGAGGTAACCGGCGACAAAAAGTACACCGACTACACCTTCAGCCGCCTGAAGTTTCTGTCGGACTTGGCACCTTACTACCGCGACTTTCAAACCACTAATCCGAAAGCACCAACCCCGATGCGGGGCTATCTGAATCCGCACGCGTTGGATGATGGCGGGGCCCTCACGGCGGCCATGATTAGAGCCCAGCGGGCCGGCCTCAATTCGCCCGAACTCCGCCCCCTCATTGATGGGTTTGTGAGCTACATCATGAACAAGGAGTTTCGGCTTTCGGATGGCACCCTGGCCCGCAACCGTCCCCAGCCCAACACGCTCTGGCTTGATGACATGTACATGAGTTTGCCAGCACTGGCTCAGATGGGCAAGCTAACGGGCGAGCAACGCTACTACGACGAAGTGGTGAAGCAGTACACGCAGTTTTCGCAGCGCATGTTCAACCAGCAGAAGGGGCTGTATATGCACGGCTGGGTGCAGGAAATGAGCGTGCACCCCGAGTTCCACTGGGCCCGCGCCAACGGCTGGGCCCTCATGACCACCGTGGATATCCTGGACGTGCTACCTGAAAACCACCCCGGCCGGCCGGCCATTCTGGCGCAGCTAAAAGCCCATGCCAAGGGTTTGGCCGCCTTGCAAGCTGGCAGCGGCTTCTGGCACCAACTCCTGGACCGCAACGATTCCTACCTCGAAACCTCCGCCACGGCCATCTACGCCTACGCCATTGCTCACGGCATCAACCAAGGCTGGCTCGATGCCAAAGCCTACGGCCCCATGGCGCTGCTGGCCTGGAATGCGGTGAGCACCAAGGTCAACAGCAAAGGCCAGGTGGAAGGCACCTGCGTAGGCACCGGCATGGGCTTCGACCCGGCATTTTACTACTACCGCCCCGTAAACGTGTACGCCGCCCACGGCTACGGCCCCGTAGTACTGGCCGGCGCCGAAATCATCCGGCTCCTGAAACTCCACCCCACCGAAATCAACGACAGCTCGGTGCAGCTCACCAAGTAAATATTGCTCTCACGCACAAGCAGTTGCCGGTCTGCTGGCTTTTTTGCCAGCAGACCGGTCGTTGTTAGAACCGCATAGCGAACTAGCAACGTACACCAACAGCAGCATACGGCAACCCGGCAGACCGCCAAAAAGTGGACAGACGGGCCAGCCTCCGCGAAGCACACCACAACCTGGAGTAAGCTACCTGCCCTTCACCATATACTTCGCCAGCGGATTCTTCTTGATGCCGCGCAGACCCTCGGCGACAGAAGCGGCGTTGAAGCGGGCCCCGGCTTCAATGGGGTGGGTGTGGTCGGTGGTGTTGAAGTAGGTACTGCGCACTTTGGCCTCGCCTTCCTGGTCGTATTTGTCGGCCACAATGCGGTTGAGGTCGATGAAGTAGGCGCCGCCTTGCTTGGCGGCCTCGGCGGCCCACTGCCCGTAGTCGGTGGCGGCGCGGTTGACTTTGCCGGCCGTCCAGGTGTTGCGCGGAATGGGCGAGCACACATACACGGTAGCACCTTTGGCCTTGGCTTCGGCAATGAACTGGCGCAGATACCAGCCGTAACTGTGCACCACTTCCTGCTGCTTTTTGATGGGGTTGTAGATTTCCTGGCTTTCCTCGCCGTTGCTTTTGATGGTGCCGCGGGCCCGCGCTGTATCGGCCAGCGGGCCGTTGTCGTTGTGGCCGAACTGCATAATCAGGAAGTCGCCGGGCTTGATGTTCACCTGTACCTTTTCCCAGAGGCCGTTGGTGCGGAACGTGCGGCTGCTGGTGCCACCGAGGGCATTGTTTACCACCGAAATGTGCGTGGTATCAAAGTATGCCGGCAAGAAATTACCCCAGCCCCACAAACCTCCGTCGCCTTTGCCTTTGCCGTTTTTCACCGTCGAGTCGCCAATCAGAAACAGTGTTGGCTTTCGAGCTGCACGGGGGCCACTGGCAAACGAGAACAGGCCTACTAGCAGCAGGCAGCTGTAAAAAACAATGAATTTGGTGCGTTGCATGCTGTTGGTTTACTTAACTGAATATAGAAGCAGAGTGTCGCACGAAAATCACAGGATTTCCACGCTACACTTCACGTCCTTCACTTCTTGGCGAGAAATTTATTGAGGGCTATTTTCTTGTTGGCCCGGACACCATCTACTACCGATTCGGCGTTGAGGCGGGCACCGGCTTCGTTGGTGTGGGTATGGTCGCCGGGGAAGAACTTCTTCACTTCGTCGGGGCCTAGCTTATCGTACTTATTGGCGGTGAGGCTGTTCAAGTCGATAAAAGCAACGCCTTCCTGCTGGGCTACCTCAGCGGCCCATTTGCCGAAGTCGTTGCCGGCGCGTTTCACTTTGCCGTCCTGCCACTCGTTGCGCGGAATCATAGAAGCTACCAGCGGCGTAGCACCTTTGGCCTTGGCTTCCCGAATGAATTTGCGCAGGTACCAACCGTAGGTGTGCACCGTTTCCTGGCGGCCATCGGGCCACACCAGCTCCTTGGTTTCTTCGCCGGTACCACGCAGCACACCGCGGCGGCCGGCCTTGGTGGTATCGGGCACGCTACCTTCGTTGTGGCCGAACTGCATAATCAGAAAATCACCAGGTTTCAAGGCGGCGTGTACCTTGTCCCAACGGCCCTCCGAAATAAAGGTGCGGGTACTGCGGCCCGCCATGGCGTTGTTGGATACGCCGATGCGGGTGGTATCAAGGTAGGCAGCAATGGCGCTGCCCCAGCCGGCCTGCGGGGCGTTGGTGTTGCGCACCGTGGAGTCGCCGATGAGGTAAAGCGTGGGCTTAACAGGCTTCATGAAGCCCACCAGCACACAGAGCAGGGCCAGCAGGACGACGTAGGTTTTGTTGGTCATAGGAGGATGTTGATGAGGAATATTGGTTGATTACTAGGAGCCAGCTAGCAGGTTGCTATTTGTTATCCACTCAGCAAGCCACAGTACGCTATTTACTTGCCAACTTTTACCGACTCGGTTTTCATGCCTTCGCCCAAGTAGAAACTAGGGTGTGGTGGTTGGTTGTAGCCCACGTTTTCGCGCGCCACGGCCACCCGATACGCGGGGTCCTGCATGAGCGTCACGAAGCGGTGTTTAGTGGGAATGGTAGTTGTGAAAATCATCAGCTCCTCGTTGTTAGCATTGCGCCAGACGACTTCCTCACGCCAGTCGCCAAACAGGTCGGCGCTAAGGCAGGGCGTGGCTTTGGTACCGTTGCAGGACGCCGCCCCGAGCAGCTTACCATCGAGCAGCGGCCAACTGGTGCCCGCCTGGTAGTCCCACTTGGAAATAGTAGTGCCATCCAGCAGTTCGCGCAGCAAGTCTCCGTCCCACCAAATACCGAAATTAACGGCGCGGGGAGCTGGCCCTATCCGCTCACCCTGGCAGGAAAGCAACCCCAGTTCCCCGTTGCTGGCCCACAATTCGGCCCCTGGGTAACGCGGGTCGATGTCGGCGGCCATGCCCCGGCCCACGTCGGTGCCGGGCAGCTTGGTTAAGAGCACTTTACCAGTTCGGGCGTTGTAGAGGGCGGCACCGGGGCCGTTTTCGTGGCCGGGCACTTCTTCCTCGTTTTCGTGTACGCCCCAGGCTTCCAGGTCGGGGGTGCTAGGGTCGAGGTTGCTGACGTGAAGGGCGTCGCCGTGGCGCAAGCCCGTACTGAACAAGCCCGTGCCGTTGTCATCCACCACCATCGAGCCATACACAATTTCGTCTTTGCCATCGAAGTCCACGTCGTTCACGCTGAGCCCGTGGTTGCCCATGCCTGAAAATGGGTTCTTGTCGTTTTGCGAGTCGAACACCCAGCGTTGTGTGAGCTTACCGTTGCGCCAGTCCCAGGCAGCAAGCACCGAGCGGCCGTAGTAGCCCCGGCACATTACGGCGCTGGGGTGTACGCCATCCAGGTACGCCACGGCAGCTAGCATCCGGTCGGCACGGTTGCCGTGGTTGTCGTTGCCGCCGTTGCCCCCAATGCCGCCCCACCCATCAAGCGGGTCGCGGCTGGATACGTACGGGGCCGAAGCCATAGCAGCGCCGGTCAGGCCGTTGAATACAGTAAAATACTCGGGGCCCGCCAGCACTCGGCCGTAGGTTTTGTCGCGGATACTCTGAACGGCACGCGCATCGGTGGGTACGGTGAGGCTGCGGTAATCTTTGCCAGCGTCGCCGATGACAGTGCCCCGGCCATCAACCGAGCCATCGGCCGTTTTGCAGGCCACTTCGGCCTTGCCGTCGCCATCAAAATCATACACCAGAAACTGTGTGTAGTGCGCCCCTGCTCGGATATTTCGGCCTAGGTTGATGCGCCAGAGCTGCGTGCCGTCGAGCTTGTAGGCATCAAGCAGCACTGGTCCCGTAATGCCGCTGGAACCATTGTCGCGGCTGTTGGACGGCTCCCACTTCAGCACAATTTCGTATTGCCCGTCGCCATCTAGGTCGGCCACTGAAGCGTCGTTGGCAGTGTAGGTATACTCGCTGGTTTCGGCAGTACCACTATTCACCGAGCCACCGGCTGGGCGCTTCAGCGGCACCCGCAGGTAGTTCTGTGCCCACACCGCCGCTTGCTCAGATGGCGCGGCCGGCGTGGCTATAGGCGTTCCTTTGGCGTTAACCAACTGCACCGAATACGTGTAGGCGGAAGTAGCGTCGGCGGTTTTATCCACCCAATTGGTGCTGGCGCTAATCGGCTGGCTGGTCAGTTTGGTAGCTTTACCGGCTTTCGTTTGGCGGTAGACGTGAAAAGCCGCGCCGGCTGGGTCCGTATTCAGCAGCCGCCAGCTTACAAACACGCCACCGCCCTCCTGTCGCACGGCCACTACACCCCGCCCGAGTTGTTCCAGTTGGGGCGACGTAGTAGCGGCTGGTGGTTGCCGTTGTGGTTCTACCCCGCGGGCAGTGGTGGCCGCTAATAAGCCACTACATACGGTCAGGCAAACCGCAAAACCCACCCTTACATCACTGAGCAGACGAATTGCTTTCCAGAACCGAAAACCATATTTTTCACCCATTGTAATTACGTTGCTGCTCAAGCAGTTTTTCTGGTTTCCAACCAATTAAAAGCATTTCGGGCAGTGCCTGAAAATCGAAATAGCCCAGTAGTATACCGGGCTATTTCAATTGATAAGTCTGCTGATACGTAGCAGCATCGGCTACCCTATCGGGCCACAGACGGCTCCACCAAAACCTGCGTTAGGGGCTTGGTATTACGGGTAGTAGCCGTAGCTTCCGTAGAGGTTTCTGAGCCCAGGTAATTGCCGTAGCCCACAATAACCGTGGACAACACCACCGTCAGGATGCCAAACGACACGGTACGCATGGTGGCCTTGTTGGCCCCGCGCCACTCGTGCAGGTAGATGCCCCACATCGAGCTGAAAGCAATGATAAACGCCATGTGCAGTGTCCAGCCCGAGAAGCGGTACACACCCAGCCGGGTGTCGCCCATGCCGTAGAAGAAAAACTGGAAGTACCACAGCGTGCCCGCCGTAGCGCAGAACAGGATGTTGCGTAGCGCCGGATACGAGGGGTTTAAGTAGTCGGTGTAGGTTTTGTTTTTCAGGTTGAGGTACAGGCACCACACCGCGTTGGTGGTGAGGCCGCCGAGCAGAATCACCACCAGAATGGCGTTGTTTTTATACAAGGGGTCGGCGCCTTGCTGCACGGCTAAGTCGGCAATCTTCTGGCCGGCTTCCAGCCCGAAGGCGAAGCAGGCACTCATGATACCCGAAAACACGGCCACCAGCAGGCCTTTTTTCAGGTCATACTCGGCAATCGACTCGCTTTTCTGCTCGGCCGTCAGGGACTTCTCCTTCATAATCCCGGCCCGGCTGCAAATCAGAATTCCAATTAGGCAGACCAGCAGCCCAAACAGCGTTACCTGCCCGGAGGTAGTACTCAATAGTTGCACGATCGTGCCGCCCCAGATGGGTGGTACCAACGTACCAACCAGCGCGCACAGTCCCATGATAACCGCCATGCCCAACGACAGCCCCAGGTAGCGCATACCCAGCCCGAAGGTCAGCCCCCCAAAGCCCCAAAGTACACCCCAGAAATACACCCAAAACAACGTCGAGCTATCCGTCTGGCTGAGTACGGTGGTCAGGTTGGGAATGGTGAGGAAGCCTAGCAGCCACGGCACCAGCAGCCACGATACGATGCCACCCACCAGCCAGTAGCTTTCCCAAGACCAGCCTTTCACCTTTTTGTAGGGTAGGTAGAAGCTGCCGGAGGCGAAGCCGCCCAACGCGTGAAAAATAACTCCCCAGATTACTGCCATAGTCGTACGATTTTCAACAAATCTGCTTTACCTATAGTCGTACACTGTCCTGTGCTCTCCTGAATTACTTCAGAAAAGCTTTCGGCTAGTGAAGACTTACTTTTAAACATGCGGCAAGGCTAATAATTATTTTACTGGCAAGCAGGAGAGTGCAGGAGGTTTAGCCTCGAACCAACCCGGTACTTTGCTGAAAAGTAATTATTTACTGTTTTCTGGCAAATTCATCAGAAGCACCACTATGGAAAAAACGCTCACCTTTCAGCACGTCAGCTACCTATGGGATGAGACGAAGGCGGCTGAACTCGCCGGCGACGAAGTAGCCCTTTTCCTCTACCGTTCCAACCTGCTTGGGGCCGACTTGCGGCTCACCAATTACGCCGGCGGTAATACCTCCTGCAAAATCACTGAAACCGACCCCGTTACTGGCGAGTCGGTACCCGTGATGTGGGTGAAGGGCTCGGGCGGCGACATTGGCACACTCACCAAAGCCGGCTGCGCCAACCTGTACGTGGACAAGCTCCACGCACTGAAGAACCGCTACCGCGGCCTGGAGCACGAAGATGAGATGGTAGGCTTGTTCGAGTACTGCCTCTTCGACCCCAAGTGCGCCACGCCTTCCATTGATACGCCGCTACATGGCCTGCTGCCCTTCAAGCACATCGACCACCTGCACCCCGATGCCCTGATTGCCATTGCCGCCAGCAAAGACGGTGAGCAAATCATGAAGGAAATCTGGGGCGACACGATGGGCTGGCTGCCGTGGCAGAAGCCGGGCTTCGACCTAGGCTTGCAGCTTGAGAAGATTGTAGCCGACAACCCCGGCCTGCGCGGCGTTATCCTGGGCGGACACGGCCTCTTCACCTGGGGCGACACCAGCTACGAGTCGTACATCAACACTCTGGAGGTGATTGAAATGGCGGCTACGTATCTGGAAGCCAACTACGGTAAAAAAGCCCCCGTTTTCGGTGGTGTGAAGCTGGAAAACGGCCCTGATGAAGCTACTCGCCGCCGCCTGGCTGCCGACGTAATGCCCGTGCTACGTGGCCTGGCCTCGGGCCACCGCCGCATGCTAGGCCACTACACCGACGACGCCCGCGTGCTGGAGTTTGTGAACTCGCACGACTTGGCCCGCCTGGCCCAGAAAGGCACTTCCTGCCCCGACCACTTCCTGCGCACTAAAATCCGCCCGCTCGTTCTCGACGAGGCTATCATGCGCCAGCCACTGGCTGCCGTGCAGGAATACTTGCAGGAGCAGTTTGCCGCCTACCGCCAGGACTACGCAGCATATTACGAGCGCAGCAAGCACCCCAACTCGCCGGCCATGCGTGATGCTAACCCGGTAATTATCCTGTGGCCCGGCGTGGGTATGTTCTCTTTCGCCAAAGACAAGCAGACCGCCCGCGTTGCCGCCGAGTTCTACACCAACGCCATCAACGTGATGAAAGGCGCTGAGGCGGTGAGCGAATACACTGGCCTGGCTGAGCAGGAAGCTTTCAACATTGAATATTGGTTGCTGGAAGAAGCTAAGCTTCAGCGTATGGCCCCGCCTAAAGCCCTGTCGGGCAAGGTGGCCTACGTGACGGGCGGCACCGGCGGCATCGGTAAAGCCATCTGCGAGGAGCTGCTGAAGTTCGGCGCCTGCGTGGTGGCCGTTGACCGCGACCGGCTGGAAGAAACCCAGGCTGACCTGCGCAAGCAATTCGGCAAGGACAGCGCCCTCACGGCCGCCATCAACGTGACCGATGCCGACAGCATTGCTGAGTCGTTGCGGGCCAGCGTGCTTCAGTTCGGTGGCGTTGACATCATCGTGAACTGCGCCGGCCTGAGCATCAGCAAGCCCCTGGCCGACACCACGCAAGCCGATTGGGACATCCTCAACGACGTGCTCGTGAAAGGCCAGTTCCTGGTAAGCCAGGCCGCCGTAACCATCCTACGTCAGCAAGCTCTCGGTGGCGACATCGTGAACATTGCCAGCAAAAACGGGCTGGTAGCCGGCCCCAATAACGTGGCTTATGGCACGGCCAAAGCCGCTCAACTGCACATGAGCCGCCTGCTGGCCGCTGAGCTGGGTGCCGACAAAATCCGCGTAAACACCGTCAACCCTGATGCCGTGTTGCGCGGCTCGAAAATCTGGGAAGGTGAGTGGGCTGCGGGTCGCGCTAAAGCCTATGGTATTTCGGTGGAAGAGCTGCCTGCTCACTACGCCAAGCGCACCTTGCTAGGCGAAGAGTTGCTCTCCGAAGACATTGCCAAAGCAGTCCGCGTATTCGTGGATGGCTCGTTGAGCAAATCAACGGGCAACGTGCTAAACGTGGACGGCGGCGTGGCCATGGCCTTCGTGCGCTAAGCACACCTAGTAGTCTCACTCGTTTAGTTCCAAGTGGTTCTTGCAGCCAGACTCGGGAATAAGCCGGCTGA
The DNA here is from genome assembly GCF_000420705.1 of Hymenobacter norwichensis DSM 15439. Lineage (GTDB taxonomy): Bacteria > Bacteroidota > Bacteroidia > Cytophagales > Hymenobacteraceae > Hymenobacter > Hymenobacter norwichensis. The sequence goes on along the minus strand of NZ_ATVL01000009.1, from coordinate 13,756 downwards.
CGGTAAAAACTAATAGTAGAACCCAGCAAACTGATACGTTTTCAGTTTGCTGGGTTTTTTGTTGCCATTCTGTTTGCTCAACCAGCTAAACCGGACAGTATCTGGCAGCCAACCATCAATATTTTATCAATCCAATGTATTTTCCGGCAACGTTCCCGTTGATTTTTGCCGAGGAAAACTGGCCTTTTCACTGCTAAAACAAGTTCCTTTCAGTATTTTCAAGCATCTGATCCTCATTTTCACTGTCTGTTTGGAATGAACAAGGTCTTAAGGACCTAAGGCCAGCCAAGTAGTTTCTCACTTGCTTTCAGCTGAGTTACTTGTTGCTCTCATATTTATCCCTTCTGTTTTCTGTATGGAATAGCTGACTCCGCCGCTCAAAGTCCCACAAGCCCTTTCTTCCACCATGATTTATAAATCAGCTTCCCGCGACCGAAACCTCGGGGCCGGTTTAGTTGAGCACCGAGAAACATTGCTTAGCCCCAATTTCTACAAGCTTCAGCTGAAGCCCCTCGACAAAACCCCGAAGTACAAGCAGATTGTGCAATCGGTGATTACGGATATTGAGCGGGGACTACTGAAAAATGGTGACCAACTCCCTTCCATCAGCGAGTTGAGCGTGGAATACTATCTGGCCCGCGACACAGTGGAAAAAGCCTACCGAGAGTTGCGGGAACGAGGTTTTATCACGTCGGTGCAAGGCAAGGGCTACTACGTGCAGGCCAACGACAACACCAAGCTGAAGATTCTGCTGGTATTCAATAAGCTCAGTTCCTACAAGAAAATCATCTACTATGCCTTCCTGGAGGCCCTCGGCGAATCGGCTACCGTTGACCTCCAGATTCACCATTACAACGTGAATCTGTTTCAGGAAATCATCGAGAAAAGCCTGGGCAAGTACAACTACTACGTGGTGATGCCGCACTTCACGCTGGACACGCCCAAAGCTACCTACCAAAACATTCTGAACACCATTCCGTCGCAGGAGTTGGTGCTGCTCGACAAGGATATTCCGGACCTCAAGCACGACTGCCTGCGGGTGTTTCAGGACTTCGACAAGGACATTTTCGGGGCGCTGGAAAACACCGCCGACCTGCTGGAAAAGTACTCCCGCCTGGTGCTCATTCTGCCCTCCGATGCCAACCACCCCGAGGAGCTACCGTGGGGTTTTCGGTCGTTCTGTTTGTTGCACAACAAGACGTTTGCGGTAGTGGAAAACGCTATGAACGAGGTACTGCAAGTGGGTACCGCGTACGTTGTTATCCGGGAAACCGATTTGGTGGAACTGGTGAAGAAAATGCGCCAGACCAGCTACTTACTGGGCCGGGAAGTGGGCGTCATTTCGTTCAACGAAACCCCGCTGAAAGAGCTGCTGAACATGACGGTTATTACCACCGATTTCGAGGCTATGGGCCGCACGGCCGCTACCCTGCTGCTCGATAAGCAACGGGTGAAAGTCAAGAACCCCTTCTACACCATCCGCCGCGGTTCGCTCTAAATTCGCAACAGCCCCGGAGCGCCAGTAAACAGGCTAATCCCAGGAAAAAACACGACACACAGGAGAGTTCATAACAGTTTATGCAGGGTTGAAGCGCTACTTTGTTGTCTCAATCCTTGTCCCGCCACTACAGAATGAATCCGACTTCTCTGCTTTAGCACGACGAGTTGATTCACTCTTCATTACTTCTTCCCTATGCTTTCTGCATCCCGCATTCAAGACCTCAACCAGCCCCTACTGGAGGAGCATAAGCTCCAGTTCGACTTCCTGTCCGATGCGCTGAGCCGCCGCCAGCTAGACGCCAGCCAGGTAGTGCAGCAGCTCGTTGATTTTCAGGTGGCTATTCCGAGCTGGGCCTTGGGTACAGGCGGTACGCGGTTTGGGCGTTTCCCGCTGGGTGGCGAGCCGCGCAACCTGGAAGAGAAAATCAACGACGTGGGCTTGCTACACCAGCTCAACGGCTCGTCCAACTCCATTTCGCTGCACATTCCGTGGGATATTCCGCAGGACATTGCCGGTTTGCAGCAGCAGCTCAGCGAGCAGAAACTGGTGATTGACTCGGTGAACTCCAACACCTTCCAAGACCAGAAAGACCAGCATTACTCCTACAAGTTTGGCTCGCTGAGCAACACCGAAGAAGGTGCCCGCCAGCAGGCTATTCAGCACAACATCGACTGCATCCGGCACGGCCAATCTCTGAACGCCAAAACCCTGACGGTGTGGCTGGCCGATGGCTCGAACTTCCCTGGGCAGCAGCACTTGCGCCGCGCGTATTTGCGCACCCAAGAGTCATTGGCGGCTATCTACGAGGCCATGCCTTCCGACTGGAACATGCTGATTGAGTACAAGCCCTACGAGCCGAACTTCTACTCCACCGTTATTCCCGACTGGGGCACGTCGTACTCGCTGTGCCAGTCGCTGGGCCAGAACGCCAACGTGCTGGTGGATTTGGGCCACCACTTGCCGAACACCAACATCGAGCAGATTGTGGGCCGCTTGCAGCAGTTTGGCCGCTTGGGTGGCTTCCACTTCAACGGCTCGATGTACGGCGACGACGACCTGACCACCGGCAGCAGCAAGCCGTTCCAGCTATTCCTCATCTTCAACGAGCTGGTAGATGCTGCCCGCGACCAAGCGGTGAGCAACCCCACGGTGGCCTACATGATTGACGCCAGCCACAACGTGAAAGACCCGCTGGAAGATTTGTTGCAGTCCGTGGAAAACATCCTCAGCGCCTACGCCAAGGCGTTGCTAGTAGACCGCGCCGCCTTGTATGAGGCCCAGGAAAACAACGACGTGGTACGGGCCGAGGAAATCATGCGCGACGCCTTCCTGACCGACGTTCGGCCGCTGGTGGCCGAGGCGTATCAGCGGGCCGGCGGAGCACTTCGTCCGGTGGCTGCTTACCGCGCCGCGGGGGTCCGCGAGCAGCTGATTCAGCAGCGCGGCAAACTCAGCTTGTCCACCGGTTTGTAAGCCCTGCTCCTCATGGCCACGAAAAAGAAGAGTATCTACGCAGTATTTGACATTGGCAAGACCAACAAGAAGCTGATCCTGTTCGACGAGGACCGCCAAATCATTGACGAGCAGCAGCACGTGTGCACCGATGCCCTCGATGACGACGGGTTTGTGTGCGACCATCTGCCCCGCCTGACGCAGTGGGTGCAGGACCATTGGAAGGAGTTGCGCAACCACCCACACTACACCGTGAAGGGCGTCAACTTCACGGCCTACGGTGCCAGCTTCGTGCACCTCGATGCTGAGGGCCAGCCGGTGCTCCCGCTTTACAATTACCTCAAGCCGATGCCTGAGGAAATCAGCAAGAAGTTCTACGACATGCTAGCGCAGTCGCCGGAAGAACTGGCCGCCGAAACCTGCTCGCCGCAGATGGGCATGCTCAACTCGGGGATGCAGTTGTTTTGGTTGAAACACGCCAAGCCGGAGCAGTACGCCCGCATTCACACGTCGCTGCATTTGCCGCAGTACATGTCGTACTTAGTGTCGGGCGAGAAGTTCAGTGACTTCACCTCGGTGGGTTGCCACACCAACCTCTGGGACTTTGAGCAGGGACAATACCACGATTGGGTGCGCCGCGAGGGCATTGACGAGAAGCTAGCCCCGCTCACCAAAGACTCTATTGCCTCGGTGGTAGATGGTATTATGGTGGGCGTAGGCATGCACGACAGTTCGGCAGCCGTAATGCCCTACCTAGCTGAAACCGATGAGCCGTTCGTGCTGGTTTCTACCGGTACGTGGTCCGTCACCATCAATCCATTCAACAGCCAGCCGCTTACGCCGGAGCTACTGCGCCGGGACAGCCTAAGCTTCCTGACGCCCCGCGGCCAGCCTATGCGTGCCGCCCGCGTATTCCTGGGCCGGGAGCATGACTACCAGGTGCAGCGCATTGCCGCACACTTCCACGTCAAGCCTGATTTCTACCACTCGTTGGTATTGGCCCGTCCTTACGACGAAGCCTCAGCCAGCTTCAAGCCGGCGTGTATGGCTGGTACTGGCCCGTTCCCCAATGAGCCTGCCGCCGAGTGGGACATCACCGGTTTCCGCACGGCATCCGATGCGTATCAGCACCTTATGCACGGCCTGATCAACCTGCTACTAGAATCCATTCATTTGGTGTGGCAGGGCGAGAAAATCATCTACGTAGATGGTGGCTTTGCCCGCAACCCGCTGTTCATGCAAACGCTAAGCTGGAACTTCCCCAAAGCGGAAATCCGCACGCTGGAAGTCCCGCAGGCCACGGCCCTCGGCGCGCTGGTGCACTTGGAACAAGGCGAAGCTTGGAAAAAAACTCAATTGCTGTTCAACTAGTTGACAGTAAAATAAACAGAACGTCATGCTGAGCTTGCCGAAGCATCTAGCGTGCTGACGTCGGATTACTAACCCAACGTCAGCACGCGAGATGCTTCGGCAAGCTCAGCATGACGTTCTGCTGTCAACAAACAACCAACTACCAAAAGATGAAAGTCGCCTTATTCGTGCCGTGCTACGTCGACCAGTTTTACCCACAGGTGGGTATTGCGTCGTTGCAGCTCCTGGAGAAGCTGGGCGTACGCGCGGAGTTTCCGGCCGCGCAAACCTGCTGCGGCCAGCCGCTGGCCAACAGTGGCTGCGAACGGGATGCCCTGCCCATCTACCGGCACTACGTTGACACCTTCGCAGCATACGACTACGTGGTGGCCCCTTCCGGTAGCTGCGTGTACCACGTGCGCAAGCACTTCGACAAGCTGGAACAAACGTCTGATGTGCAGCACGTTCGCACCTCGGCTTACGACCTAATCGACTTTATCTACAACGTACTCGGCGTGAAGGAAATACCTGGCTCGTTTCCGCACCGGGTGGGGCTGCACCTGAGCTGCCACGGCCAGCGCGGCCTGCACCAAGCCAACGAATCGGAAATGACGCCGGTGCGCGACGGACAACTGCGGCAGCTATTGGGCTCTTTAGAGGGCATTGAGCTAACCCACTTGGACCGCAACGACGAATGCTGCGGCTTTGGCGGTACATTCTGCGTATCGGAAGCCGCCATTTCGGCGCGCATGGGTCAAGACCGGGTAGCCGACCACCTGCGCAACGGCACCAGCGTGCTTACCGGCGGCGACATGTCGTGTTTGATGCACTTGGAAGGCATTGTGCGGCGCGGCAAACTGCCGATGCGCGTAATGCACGCCGCCGAAATTCTTAACGGAACTATCTCATGAACCACGCCACCCGCGCCGCTAAGTTTATTGGGGATGCCGACCGTACCACTTGGCACGACGAAACGCTCTGGTTTGTGCGCACCAAGCGCGACAAAGCGGTGTACGCCGTGCCTGAGTTTCAGGACCTGCGCGAACTAGCTTCCCAAATCAAAAACCACACGCTCAGCAAGCTGGATTTCTACCTCGAACAATTCGAGGAGCAAGCCAAGCGCAACGGCGTGCACGTGCACTGGGCCGCCGATGCCGACGAGCACAACGCCATCATCCTCGACATCATCCGGCAGCACAACGCTACGCGCATCGTCAAGAGCAAATCGATGCTGACCGAGGAGTGCCACCTGAATCCGCATCTGATTGCCAACGGCATTGAAGTAGTGGACACCGACTTGGGGGAGCGAATCATTCAGTTGCGCGACGAGGCCCCGAGCCACTTGGTGCTGCCCGCCATTCACTTGAAAAAGGAGGATGTAGGCGAAACGTTCTTCCAGCACCTAGGCACCGCCAAAGGTGAAGTAGACCCACAGGTACTGACTGAAGCCGCCCGCCAGCATTTGCGGGCCCGGTTCCTGGCGGCGGAAGTAGCCATTTCGGGCGTCAACTTTGCGGTGGCCGAAACCGGCGGGATAGTTATTTGCACCAACGAAGGCAATGCGGACTTGGGCGTGAACCTGGCTCACGTGCATATTGCGGCCATGGGCATCGAGAAGTTGATTCCGCGCCTCTCCGACCTGTCGGTGTTTACGCGGCTGCTGGCGCGCAGTGCCACCGGGCAGCCCGTTACCACCTACACCTCGCACTACACCAAGCCCGCCGCCGACAAGGAGATGCACATTGTCATCGTGGACAATGGACGCACCAAGCAGCTCGGCCGGCCCGATTTCCGGGCGTCGCTGAAGTGCATCCGGTGCGGGGCGTGCATGAACACCTGCCCGGTATACCGCCGCAGCGGCGGCCACTCCTACGATGCCACCGTGCCGGGCCCGATTGGGTCCATCCTGTCGCCGAACATCGATATGAAGAAGCACAGCTCGTTGCCGTTTGCTTCCACGCTGTGCGGCTCCTGCTCCGATGTGTGCCCCGTCAAGATTGACATCCATACGCAGCTCTACAAGTGGCGGCAGGTGCTGGCCGAAGCCAACGAAATACCGGCCTCCAAGAAGTGGAGCATGAAGCTGATGGGTCGTTTCCTGACCAGCCCCCGCGCCCTCGGCATCGGTGGTAAGCTGGCCCGCCACGGCATTAAGTTTCTGCCCTACAGCCTCACCCACGCCCGCCACTTCAACGTGTGGGCCGTGGCCCGTGAGCTGCCGGAGCCGCCCAAGCAGAGCTTCCACGAATGGTACAAGCAACAACAGGTGAAATAGTGAGATGGTGGACTGGTGAGTTTGATGTTCACTCTGCACAAGTGGCGCAAACCGAACATCAAACTCACCAGTCCACCATTTCACCACTTCACAATTTCACTATCGCCCTTGAGTAGTTCACGCGAGAAAATTCTGGCCGCTGCCCGCGCCAACAAACCAGAGGAAACCCTGCTGCCCACCGTCCCTAGTTTTGAAGGCGATGCGTCGGCCGAACGGTTTACGGAAGTTCTGACCAGCATTGGGGGCCAAGTGATATGGCTGGAAGGGCCTGAGCAACTACAGCAGGTACTAACGCAGCTGTTTCCCGACTCCCGCATTTCGGCCTCTCCCCTTTTCCCCGGTACGCTCCCTGTTGATGCCCTCACGACCACCGAAGTGCTGGCCGATGTGGATTTGGCAGTGCTGCCCGGTGAAATCGGCGTGGCGGAAAACGGCGCTATCTGGCTGCCCGAAGCGAACATGATGCACCGCGCCCTGCCCACCATCACGCAGCATTTAGTGCTGGTGCTCGACCACAAGCGTATCGTGGCCACCATGCACCAAGCCTACGCGCAGCTACCCTCTACGGGCGGCTACGGCGCTTTCGTGGCCGGTCCTTCCAAAACGGCTGACATCGAGCAGTCGTTGGTGATTGGGGCGCACGGAGCGCGCAGCTTGATAGTGCTGCTGTATTAGGCGGCGTGAACAGCAAAATATAATGGGGCCTCATTCCAAGTTTGTCATGGAATGAGGCCCCATTATATTTTGCTGTTCACAAACCCTCAGCCGGGCGTTTAGCTAATACTCTAATTCGCGTTGTTCGATGAGTTACGCGAAACGGATTATGCTTTAGCACCCAACGCATACCAAAGAAGCTACCCCCAAACGGAAGTAGCTTCTCCAACTCACTTTTCTTCACTCTAAAAACTTGGTGCCGGCGCTGTTTTGCACGGCTGTTATTTTTTGGCTGTTGGCCTGATGTTGAGTGCTTTTGTAGTTGATACTATAGCTTTTTACAGCAGCACTTGCGTTTCAACTACGCTTAATATTCAGCGTTTTGCCGTTGTCAATGATGCTGTATGTATTGATTGAGAAAATGGGTTGCTGGAAGGGGTGGTTTTAGCGCCGGCTTGCTTGCCCAGACAGGGCCAACAACGGCGGTAGCGGATTGTGCTGGGTCCGTGAACGAGCTTAGCCAAGCAAGCAACAAAAACAGCAAGAGCGGTTCATTAGGCAATGGGTGCAGTCGGTCGGGAATGCAAATCTTCGGGCTACAACTTTCAACTTAACGCGTGGCAGGGTAGGGTAAGACGGATTCCCACGGCCGCAATGCCCGGTTCTGCCACGCGTCAGTTGAAAGAAACTTCACTCACATTCAAAGCTGCCAAAACTCCACTATACAACCCTCCCGCACCCTCCTGATATCTAAAAAAAAGTTAGTACTCACTATTTCGTTGACAAACAGAAGAGGCCCATGGCGCTAAGTGCCATGGGCCTCTTCTGTTATAATATGCTACTACTGCTTTCTACGCCTGATGAAACAGACGCTCCAACGGTTTCACCACCGGAGAGTTATCGGGGTTTGTTTCCATCAAATCGGCCATGTAGGCCCACCAACGTTGCATGATGGGTAGCGTCGGCAGCTGGTCGGCGGTGTGGTTGGGTGTGCGTTTCTGAACCGCGAACAGGGTGCCGCTAGCCGAATCGAGGTAGATGGAATAGTCGCGGATGCCGGCTACTTGCAGGGCCTCGGTCAGTTCCGGCCAGATTTCGTTGTGCCGACGCTCGTATTCAGCCACGTTGCCCGGCTTGAGTTGCATGGTGAAGGCTATTTCTTCCATTGCTTGGATATGGTTGACGGAATGGTTTCGTTGATTTCCTAAACGGTCAGGCTTTTCTACTGCACCTTGGCTGGTTGAGAAGCCGAAGCAGTAGGCGTCAGGGTAACAGGGCCTAGCAAACCCGATTCCTGTGGCGTCCATTTTTCGGCGGTGAACAAGCCCTGCTCGTTGCGGTTTTCCTTGAGCTTGGCGGCCACGTTCACGTTGTAGAATTTGCGGTACTCAACGTGGTTCTTGTCCATGTCGATGATGCGGTTGGCCATGCCGTTGCTGACCGTAACGGTCAGGCTGTTGGTTGCTTGCAGCTGCTCTTTCGGCACGAACACCTGGTACACCGGCCCGATGAGCGTGCCCAGTTCCTTGCCGTTGAGTTGCACGCGGGCACTCTGCGCTACACGGCCCAAATCGAGCAGGTAGCCAGCATTCGTACCCTGCGGGGTTGGGAAAGTAGTGGTATAGGTGGCCGTACCCGAGAATTTCTGCCCAGCCTCACCCGCTAGCGTGGTCCAGGAGTCCAGCTTGGTGGTCTTGATGGGTGCGGGCAAGGTTGGCCCACCCGACACGAACTGGACGTTCCAAGTGCCATTGATGGGCTGCGGTGCGCCGGCCGGTTTCACGTAAGCGTAAGCTGGGCCAGTGGCACCAGTTTCGTTGGTTTCCAGAATGCACGACTCGCCGGGGGCCAGCTGTACGTATACCTCTGGCATGCCGCCTGCGGCCGTGCGCGTAGAAGCCATGCCGAACTTTTCGGTCATGGGGTTGTAGAGCGCCACCGATTTGGCAGCAGTTTGCAGCGGCAGCCAGCCATTCATGGCCTTGTCGCCCCAGTTAGCTACAAAGTAGTAGTGACCCTTGGCGTGGCGGCGGCGCTCAAACTCCAGGCCGGTATCCACCATTTTCTCGCGCTTCAGGCCAGCTTGCGCAAGCAACTGGTCTACGTCTTTGCCCACTAGAATGCGGCCCTTACCCACCGTGGCTTGCTGTACGCCGGCTTGCTTACTGGCTGTCAGCTTGATTTGGGCCAGCAGTTTGCGGAAGGCACCGCGGCGGCTGTCGAGGCTGCCGAGGCCGGGCACGTCGGCGGGCAGCTTGTTCTCCATGACGATGGTGGCGCCGCCTTCGGCCAGTTTCACGAGTTGTTGCAAGGTGGGCAGCGGCATCAGGCTGGCATCGGGCACCAGGATGGTGCGGTAGCTGGTGCCACCGGTTTGCAGGGTGTTGCCCGCGGCTTTCACCCCCAGCAGCTGCTTGTCGGAAATATAGTCGAAGCCGTAGCCGCGCTTGAGCAGCACCTGGCTGGCGTCTTCTACAGGCAGGCCTTTGAAGCCGTGCTCGATGCCATCAAAGTGCTGCAACATCACCTTGCCGGGCCGCACGTAGGAGTCGTAGATGGGCAGGTACACCAGCACGTCGTTGGCGGGTTTGCCGGCTTGCATGAATGACTGGCAGCGGGCTACGTACTTGTTGAGCTGGCCGAAATCGGTCCAGAATGTGTTGTTGGGGTTGAAGTGCACGGCGGCGTAGAATATCCAGCCGGGCCACGCAGCGGCCTGCGGCGAATAGTTGGTGCCGTGGTAGAACGTGTGATTGACGCCGCCGAGCAGCATCCGGTCCATGGCCTTTTTCACGTCCGAGAGCTTGGACAGGAAATGGTCGTTTTCCCAAGTGGCCGACTCGGCTGAGGTGAGCGGCTTGCCCGTAACGTGCGCCGCCGACGAAGCAAACTTGATGCGCACCAAATTCTCTCCTTCCGTCTCCGGAATGTCGGTGGCGGCGTAAAGGTCCAGGATGTTGGCTGGCGAGCCGTGAGCCTGGTTGCGGATCAGCGCATCGTGGGTTTTGGCCCAGGTGGCCCAGGTTTTGGTGTAGTTTTCGAGCAGCAGCTCCGATATGGTTTCCCGGTAATCGGATAGCACACGCTTGTTTTCGTCGTCGGACGCCTTGCCGAACAGCGCGGGCAGGTGCTGACGCAAATCGTAGGAGCGGCGCTTCTGGAACTCGGCAAACAGCTGGGGCGTCCAGTTGCCCTCGCCCTGCGCGTCATCTACCTCATAGGAGTCGTTGAAGAAGGCGCGGATGGGCTTCACGTCGCGGCCTTTGAAGGCTTGGTCGAAGTGGCGCAGGTAGTTGTCGGTAGCAGTTTTCGAGAAGTGGTCGATTACGTCGCCTTCGCCGCCGGGGCCGGCGCGCTCCACCATCTTGCCGTGCCAGCCTTGGAACACGCCGTAGAGGGTCCAGTTGCCGGCCGGCGCAGTCCAGTTCAGCTTGCCATCAGCGGCTACTTTACTGGTCAAATCCAGCACCGCACCTTTATCAGAATACGCCATGAGCGTCTGCAACGGCAGCGGCTTCTCGAAGCGCACCTGGTCGAAGGCGCGGAGCTGCAAATCGGGATTCTTGGCAATCGGCTCGACTAGCTGCTTAATGTCAACCCGCGGGCCAATCATGCGCAGCAGCGGCTGCTGAATGAAGCGCACCGGCTCTTTCAGCTGCTCGCCGCCTTTCACCGAGTAGGTCTGAGAGGCCACGTACTTACAGGCGTCTTCCGACGTCACCCAGGGCCCACCAAAAGGCCAACCCGAAGCCTGCGCCATATCCACGCCCATGCCCAAGCGGCCCGCCTCGGTGAGCGTGTGCGTGAGCATATCCATCCACTTCGGTTCCAGGAAGTTGATGAACTGGTCTTCGGCACCCTTCACGCCGTAAATCGTGGTAATTTCCACGCCGCCTAAGCCGGCCTGCTGGTACTGAGTGAGCAGGCGCGTGAGGTCCGGCTTGTTCACGGCGCTGCCCTCCCACCACCAGCGCGTCCAGGGTTTGGTTTGCTGCGTGATTTCCGGCCACTTCGGCGCCTGCGCCTGAGCAGTGTTTTGGGTGAGGGCAGCGGCGAAAAGCAGGGAAAGCGCGAGGGGAGTTTTCATAAGTCAGAAAGGCAAGTGGGGTGCTTGTAAGCTAGAAAGCTAGTTTCCCGCCTTGTTGAAAGGAGGGGTGGCCGCAGGCCGGGGTGGTTTGCTAGAGCTAGAAGGTTAGGGCTAATTAGATTCTGGCGGGTCGTTCAACGATTTTACCACCCCTAACCCCTCCTCAAAAAAGGAGGGGAACTAGCTTTCCAGATCTAGTATCAGCAATGAGAGACGCAATAATTTGCGTCTCTCATTGCTGGTTTACTTCATCTTGTAAATTTCACTGCCGGCCAGCAGGAAGCAACCGAGGCCGTAGTCTTCGAAGTCGGGGGTGCTGGTGTAGCTGACGGGCTGGCCATCTTTGGGCTCTTTGCCGGTGCCTTGCACGTACCCCAACTTGCCGTCGGGGTGCACGCACTCCTTGGCCATGGCGTTCCAGGCTTTGGCAATGATGGGCTGGTACTGCTTGGCATCAAGCAGGCCGTTGTTAATGCCCCAGGCCATACCGTAGATAAACAACGACGTGCCGCTTACTTCTTTACCACCGAAATGCGTAGGGTCGTGCAGGCTGACATTCCAGTAGCCATCGGGGCGCTGGAGGGGCGGCAGGGCCTTGATCATGTTCATATACATCTGCTCGTATTCGGCGCGGTGGGGGGCGTCTTTGGGCATGATTTCGAGCACGCGCACCATAGCACCTACCACCCAGCCGTTGCCGCGGCCCCAATAGCAATCCTCGCCGTTGGGCTCCTTATAAGGCGGCACGAAATCTTTGTCGCGCCACCAGAGTTGGTCTTGCGGGTTGTAGAGGCCGTTGCCGCCGTGCACCGTTTTCGAGTAGTTGTAGATGCGGTACATCTTCTCGTAGTAGGCGGTGTCCTTGTACATCACGCCCAGTTTGGCGTACACGGGCATAGCCATTTGCAGGGCGTCAATCCACCACCAATCATCCACCTTCGGGCTGTTTACCATCAGGTCGATGCTGGCCTTGATGTCGCGGATGCGCTCGGGCTTGGGGTCTATTTCGTAGAGGGCAATGTAGGTTTGGCCCGCGCACTGGTTGTCGGCGTTGCGGGTGGAAACGCCGTTGTTCAGGCCCCATTGGTGCTTTTCGCCCCAATCCACGGCGTAGTCGTAGTATTGCTTCTGCTTGTCGATACCGTGGAGAGCCATTAGGCCTTCGTAGTACACGGCGCGGGTCCAGATGTGGCTAGGGCGCGCTTTGTTGGTTACGATTTCCTTGCCTGTATCCGGCCACTTCTTCATGAAATAGCTGTTGGTGAGGCGCATGGTTTTGAGCACGGCCTTTTTCTTCGGCATCTTCTGGGCCTGCGTGGCTACCGTAACTGAAGTGGTCAGCAGAGCCCCCAGCAACAAGGATTTCCAACGTGGATACTGGTTTATCAAACGGCTTGTCGGGATTTTCAGCATGGTGGAAGTGGGTGGATTAAAGAGCGCAGGCACGGTGGGTGGCTTGCGAATAACGGGTTGAAGGAAGGAAGGCTGCTTCCGTAAGCTGTCCTGTACTGTGCGGGTTGACCGTTAATTGCGTCAATGTCGCAATGCAGAGGCGGAGCATCTCGCGTGGCGTCGCTTGGTCTGGTCTGGCAACGTCAGCACGCGAGATGCTTCGGCTCCGCCTCTGCATGACGGACTAGGAGGTGTTAACAGTAGGTATTATGTTTGGGACATGGACTATTTGTTGACCGATGTGCAGTGGGCGCGGCTTGCGCCGCTGCTGCCAGGGCGAGTCGGCACCAAAGGTGGCCGCGGGCAGGACAACCGCCGGTTTGTGGAAGCGGTGCTGTGGCTAGCCCGTAACGGGTGCCGGTGGCGGGCCTTGCCGGCCGAATGGGGCAACTGGCACACCACGTACACGCGCTTCCAGCGCTGGACCGTTTCGGGCGTGTGGGCCCGGGTGCTGGCGGCCGTGCAACAGGACGACGCGTTGCACACGCTGCTGGTCGACTCGACTACCGTGCGGGCCCACCAGCACGCGAGCGGGGCGCGCAAAAAAACGGGCCGCAAGCCCTCGGACGCAGCCGCGGCGGCTTGACTACCAAACTGCACGTGGTGAGCGATGCCCGCGGCCGGCCCGTGCGCCTGGGCCTGACAGCCGGTCAGCGCCACGACGCTCCGCAGGCCTTGCCGCTGCTCGATGGGCTGGCCCCAGCCTACCTGCTTGCCGACCGGGGCTACGATTCCGACCCGCTCGTAGCCGCCCTGGCGGCCCGCGGCATACACGCCGTGATTCCGCCCCGGCGCAAGCGCCGCCACCCGCGGGCCTACGACGCGGCCCGCTACGCCCAACGCCATTCCGTGGAGCGACTCTTCAGCCGCCTCAAGCAGTTTCGGCGCGTAGCTACTCGGTATGACAAGTTGGATGCGCATTTTCTGGCCTTTGTTCATCTTGCCGCAATCGTCCTCTGGTTACGCGACTGTTAACACTCCCTAG
>NZ_ATVL01000008.1:515717-981029 GCF_000420705.1 Hymenobacter norwichensis DSM 15439 | reverse complement strand
CCTCAAGATGAGATTTCCTATATACGAAGGGTCGTCGGAGATGACGACGTAGATAGGCGGGAAGTGTAGAGCGCGAAATCGCACAGCTGACCCGTACTAATGACCCGAACGCTTCTACCAACAACGCACGCTGTACCGCTGGTTTTCTTTCTTGGCCTTGTGTCAACAACATGACGCAGTTTCGGAACACGAACTGCGACACCAGTAATGGTGGCTTTAGCCCGGGTGTTCACCTCTTCCCATTCCGAACAGAGTCGTTAAGCCCCGGAGCGCCTATGGTACTGCCTTCATCGGTGGGAGAGTCGGTCGCCGCCAACCTTACTGTATCCCACACCGCCCCTCCGGCCCCGCGCCGTCGAGGGGCGGTGTTGTTTTATAACCCACCCGGAACCATAGCTGTTTAATCAACTAGCCCAAGCTCGTGTGCGGTTGCCTTTTGAAGCTAGGAACGGGCTAAAAAGAATAAGTATAAAGGCAAGAAGCGCAAAGAGATTAACTAATTAGTCAATCTCTTTGCGCTTCTTGCCTTTATACTTATTGAGTTGTAGTTTCTCTATGGACCTACCGTTACCTCCACCATTGACTCAGGAGACAAATAGTGTTTTGCTAAGTCAAGTAATTGCTCAGACGTAGTTTGGTTTACTGTCTGAATGAAAGCAGTGTAGTAGTCTGCTGGTAAGTTAAAGAATATGATACTCTTGTATTTATCGCACTGCTCGAATACTGTACTGAGTTCATTAGCAAACTTCCCAGCCATATAGCTCTTAACTATTTGCAATTCTTTTTGAGGAATTAAATCGGTTTGTAATGCCTGAAGCTCATGATGAATTTCATGGATGGTTGCTTTGGCGCTTTCCGCGTTTACATCCGTACCAATTGCAAATGAGGTGGCATGTTCACGAGGGCCAACACTAGCGTATATGCCATAGGTGAACCCTTTGTCCTCGCGAATATTCTTCATTAAGCGGGAGCCAAAATAACCGCCCAGAACTTTGACTAATACTTGTAGCCTGTGCGCATCAGGATGGGTGAGAGAGGGCCATAAACGGCCAATGCGCAAAGAAGTTTGCAAACTATCAGCTACGACTTTGTGGTCGTAAGATGGATTGCTTGTTGGAATGAGGTTTGGGGTGCTGGTGAGTTGTTGAGAGGCTGTTGGGATAAATTGACTCAGAAGATTAACTACGGCATCTTCTTGCGACTTATTTACATCACCACACAGGAATATTTCTGCTTCGGAAAGCAGATAGGCTGCACGGTGATATGCTTCAATAGAGTTGCGTGAGACAGATAGGAATACTGACTCGTTGAATACGTTGCCATAAGGATAATCGGGGCCATACAAGTTGTGAGAAAATAACTCAGCTGCTAGATAACTGGATTTCTGGCGTTCAACACGGACATTCTGGGCGGTTCTTGTTTTAAGCTGCTCTAGTTCCGCTTCAGGGAATGTAGGCTCAGTTATGACCTCGTAAACGAGAGGGAGTAGATTGGTTAGGTGGCGCGTCAGACAGTATAGTGTGAGCGTAGCCCGATCAAATCCTTGCTCACATTCCAGCGAAGCTCCATAAAAAGCTACTTCATCGGCAATCTGGCGGGCTGTACGGGTGCGGGTGCCTTCGAGCAACATGCGAGCCGTGAGGAGCGAAACGCCAGGGCTTGGCTCATACCATTTACCCGCCTTGAAAACAGCTTGCAGACGAACAACGGGCTGTGCATAGTTGCGCATAACATGTAGGCGGGCTCCATTAGGGAGTAAAAACACGTCAGCCGCGGGCAGCGTTACGCTGGCCAGCGGCTGAACGGGAGGTGCGACTTGGCGGTCGAGCATCAGCAAGGAATTAGTTGACAGGCGTTTCGGTACCGTCGCCGAACGCCTCATCGAGTTTATTGAAGTTGAAGTGTAATGAGACACGGATTGTTTCGGCGAGAGGGTTAGCCTTGGCATTAGGCACCAAGTAGGCTCCATCAACTCCAAATACTTGGTAGCGGACCCCGAAGCCAAAGCTGAGGTATTGACGAGCACCTTTCACCGGATTCTCATAAAAGTACCCTACGCGTGCCATCAGCAAGTCGTTGTAAACGTATTCTGCGCCAGCGGATATGTTTACTTCGCGTAGTTCCTCGCGAAATCCGCCTGGGGCATCACTGAAGGAGCCTAGCGCAGCAGGTACAATACCTTTAGTACGGCGTGACTCATTCTCGGCGGCTACCCGCTGGCCGGCTGGAGTATTGTCGCTAGCAGAAACTCCCTCTTCATAGTACGGAGAAGGAACTAAGAGCTTCGCAAAATCTACTGTTAAGGTGAGCTTGTTGTAGGCATCAAGCTCACGAGTAATAGCAGTGCCAAGCTTTAAAGTAGTCGGTAAAAAGTCAGCTTGCTGAGGATTGGTATAGGTGATTTTGTTGCCAATATTAGTAATGGCGGCACCAAGCCCTAAGTTGTAATCAGATGCACCAATGGATAGATCCTTGTTGTAGTATGCTCCTAAATCAACGGCTAGCGCATTGCCAGGCTGAGAGTCACCACTCCCATCGGTTAGGTTGGAGCGAATATAGCGCGCTGTTGCGCCAACACCGAAGTTATCCGTCAGCTTTTGACCATAGCCCACACTGAAAGCATACTCTTTTGGAGTGAAGTTTTGGCCAGGGTTATTTAAGAAGTCCCGGAACTGTATTTCGCCCAAATTGAAGTACATCAACGAGGCAGAAATAGCGGAGCGGCTACCCGTTTTGGCGTAACCCGATAAATAGGCCAAGCCCATATCATCGGTGATTGACGCAAGCCAAGGCGTATAAGAAGGAGAAAAGCTGTAGCTATTGGTTACAAAACCCAACTTACCCGCATTGTGGTAGATGGAATTGGCATCAGGTGATAACGCTACTCCAGCTTCACCGAGTGCGCCAGAACGCGAATCGGGGCTGATAGTTAAGATAGGAACAGCCGTGGTAATGGTGCTAGGTGATGATTGGGCAGTTCCGAGCAATGGCAAGCCCATTAGTCCGGAAAGAAGCGCAGAACGCACGGGCAGCTTTGAAAAGGTCATACAAATAGAAGAGAATGGTGTAGGTGGAATGCTGGCTTAGTTGAGAATCACCAGCTTTTCGAACTTGGAGGTGGTTGCTTGGTCGTCGTTGGAACGTACGCTCACACGGTATATATATACCCCCCGTGCCAACTGGTCGTCATACTCGTCGCGTCCGTTCCAAGAGAGCGAGGTGTCGTTTGGACTGGCGGGCACGTGAGAGCTACTGGCAGGAATGTTGGCTTGCAAGGTGCGAACCAACCGCCCAGCAACAGTAAATATCTGCACTTGCACATCTAATTCCTGCCCGCTACGGTTGTGGTCGAAGTGGAAAGTGGTGTGTTTAGCGAAGGGATTAGGATAGTTCAACACGTGGCTTAGCGCTAGCTTATCGTCTTGCGCAGCAATGAACTCGATATCTTTAATGGAAGAGTTATTGAAGGTATCCCAGGCTTTCACGTGCAATACGTGGGGGCCAGTGGCCAAGTCCTTGAAACCGTACCGAACGTTGCCAGACTGAAAACTATCGACGTTGGCCGTATAAAAATCATTAAGAATAGTTAGGCGCGCTGGGTCGTTGTCGAGAGTTGCGGTTATTTCGTGGCCAATACCAGAGCCCGCCGTATTAATGCCGCTTTCATCAAAGAGGCGAGCAAGTAAGGTGGTGGTGGGTTTAGTGAGGCCGCCGTACACGAAAGCCGTGTTATCCATGTGCAGCGTGATTTTTGGCGGTATAGTGTCACGGTTGGCTAGTAGGATGGAGTTGCCAACAGGCACAGTACGGTAGCCATGCGCATCTATGGTGCGCACGGTGTCTTTGGCATAAAGACTAACCTTGCCTAACCCAACATTATAATTAATGTCGCGGGGAACTACGAACTGCACGGAAAACCGGCCAGCTCGTACCGTGGCCTGCCCAGAGTAAATAACGTTCTCCTGAACTTGGATGGGCTTGACAGAGTCGCCCAAAGTTGTGCCAAGCGTATTTACGGTAGTGGGCTTATCGTACACAACAACTTGTGTTGTGCCCGAAAAAGTAGCGTCTACTGCGCCCGTACTCAAACGACTATTACGAACAGAACCAGAGAGCTTTACGGTAGATAACGCCTTAAGCGTATCCATTGAGGCTCCGCTGATTGGTTTGTCATTCACCGCGTCTAGGCTCATTGCCAGATCCGGTTGAGCTAGGTGTGCGCTAGGGTCGCCGAGTAGCACATAGTTGCGGTTGATGGAATTAGTGGGTACTTGATTTTTAGAATACCGTACTGCTTCTCCAATCCGGGTGCGGGAAGGATTTGCAGTTGATAAAAGAGAATCGTAAAAAGGTATAGCAAAGGTATTGCCGTCGGCAATAGTAAGACGAGTAGTTGTGTACAATCCAATTGCTCCTCCCGCTACATCTGTAAGAGTTTGTTCACCTGCTGAGTCCTTGCTAGGGTCATCATAGTAACTAAAGTCGCAGGTGCCTGTAACCATAAAGGTTGGCCGGTTCTTGTTTTGCAAGCGCAGCACAGAGGCATGTGATACTAGCTTCTCATCAGCAAGGTCATCCGGACCACCATGGCCATTGTAGTTAATAATAAGCGAGCCTCGCTCGAAGGATTCATCTACTGCTTTCTCCGCGTCCGGCGACTTCTCGCCTGAAGTTCCATTAACCTGCCGATAAAGGTCAAGGTAGTTTTTGTTGACGTTATAAACGGGATGTTTGCTAGCAATCTGGCGAGCTAATTCTTCTCCAGCATTCACATGTAAATCATTGTCGCCATCATCGGTAACTAACGTGAAACGGTTGCGCCAATTGCCCATAGTTGCTTTGGTGTCATAAGCAATCAGCTTGTTAACTACCAATGCGGCTTGCGTAGAAGCAGCTTGTCCGCTTGGAATACGTACCGGTAAGCGCCCCACACTAATTTCCATCGTTTCACCGAGGCCATCTTCCCTCCATTCACCATCGGTATCATCTAACAGGCCATAATAGTCATCGGAGCAGAACGTTTGCTCGCCGAACCCATTAGTGCGGCGGTATATGGGAGAGAAAGATTCGCGGGACTCGTATGTAGGCACAAAGTTCTGAGACGTGATACCGTTTTTATAATTGTAGGAAGCATCACCAAAAAGCAACAGGTATTGATGACGGCTCGATTGATTACGACGATCATACACCATTTTCATCATGTCACGAATAGCGCTGACGTCCTGCCCGCCCGAGCCAAACTCATTGTATACTTGTGTGGTGGTAACCACTGCCACTTTCAGATTGTCGTGAGTGCGCCGATGGGCTGCAAGTATCTCTGCCTGCTGCAAAAACAGGGGATGGGTGACGATAACCAGATCAAGGGTGGAATTTAGGCTGGCGTGCAAGTCTTGATTGGCAACGCGCCCAAGGTTGGTTGGTTTATCGAAAGTGCCAGAAGGAGTAAAAGCCACAAACTCCCGCAATGAATCTGTGGGAGCAACAAAAGAACCGGCAGCATTTACTGAGTATGATCTGGCGTGTCGCGGATTAGTTACGTCCCATACCAGTGCACCGGCCCCATTGGCAACATTAAACTGGCTGATGCTGCCAGAGCGTAGGTTACTAAACGAGCGAAACTCGGTAGCTGAACCACTGAGTTGCAGTGGCTTCAAGGCATTCACCTCTATGTAATCTAGGTAACCTATATCAGACGCATCAGAGCCGTTATAAGTGAAGCCCACGCGCAACGCAGCAGAGGAAGAAGATGGAGCCACTGCATACGTTTGAACACTAGTGTTAGCGTATTCAGGATATTTACTGTTTGAAAGTCCAGGTAGGGCTTGAATACCTACAGAGGCTCCGTTCACAGTCACTTGAAAAGACTGTCTAGCAGATGAGGTTCCAGCCAACGAAGTTGTAACCTGCATAGTGCTACCAGGTAGCACATTGGTGATACTTGCGAGTGAAAAAACCTGTGCTGTACCACTACGAAAAGGTTCGCCTAGCCATTGGCGGCCCGACTTAGCTAGATTCACCAATTCCTTCTCGTAGAACTCTCGTTCGGTGAACTGGGAAATAGCTGGCGCATTAGCAGGACCAACAGCCGGGGCAGCCTGTACCCGGCGGCCCATACGAGGCGAGGGAGCCACCGTTACAAAATAGTAAGCGGTATCTGAATAGATGTTTTGGATGTGCTGAAAACGTTGCGCCCCAGGTACCCGCTCCCATACGTGGGGGCCACGGGCATAGAAGAGGAAATATTCGCCATTCTCGAAGGTCGGGTTATTATCGCCGGAGAAGTACACGGCATTTTCCACTAAATCGTCGGGGCGGGGAGTGCTAATGGGCTGGGGTAGTAGGCCAGTAGCATTGCCGAAAATCTGGATGCGACGAGGGTCAACGCTTTGCACATCAAGGCCTAGCAGACGTAAGGCGTCATAGTCAAGCTTAAAGATGCCGCTTTTTGGAACGCCAATCTTGTACCAGTTGCCAGTGCGTAGCACAGAGTTGTCAGCGTAGGCAATCTGTTGGCCTCGGCGCACAGTTGGAATGCCAGGAATGTAGCTGTAGTCGGCCGAAATCAGCTTTTCGAACTGGCCACTTTGAGCGTTGCGGCGTATGGCTGGCACTGTCACAAAGCTGATGGCCTGCCCACGTTCTACACCTTCGTTTACAGTAATACTAGCGGCTGGCGGCAAGGATGGGCTTTTCAATAAAGCCGCATCAGCTGCAGAAAAAGGAGCATAGGTGGTATTGCGTAGTTCACCTTCAGCAACTGTACCAGCTATCCGGAGCACGTAGCTGCCAAATAATGAGCGGCTTTGGTACTGAGCCAGCAAGAAGGTAGGCACCTTTCGTAAGGTATAGTCAGAGCCGGGTACTTGGTGGTAGCCTTCCCATTGTAAGCGAAGTGCTGCCGTCTGTCGTCCGTCTTGCGCTTGCGCTGAAAACCCTAACAACAGGCCGCAAACTACCAGCAAAGTAAAGTAGCGCATAAGGGTGTGTTCGATAAGCAGTTGGATGAAGTAGCTAACAACGGGCACTAAACAAGCTCAACCAAAATGGGGTTCATCGTCGGTTCGATGTTTTTAACTCATTAAGCCTTTGATATATTGTGAAGTGCCCTGCAAAAATCATCCCACAGCAGGCCGTATCACCGACATCACTACGTAGAGCAGTACAACCAACGGAATAGCCGTGGCTTGTAAGCCAATCAGCAGTGCTACCGCCATCAATAGAAAGATGAACTGAGTGGAATTGTCTTGCCAGCGTAAGTTCTTGAACTTCAAGGCGAATAGTGGAATTTCGGCTACCAGCAGGCCCGATAATAACACCGTCAAACCCAGCAACACCCACGGGTTGAGAATAAAGCTGGTAATGTTAAAAGAATCGTGGGCCAAGATGAGTGGAAGGGACGCTACTACCAGCGTGCAGGCCGGCGTAGGGAGCCCAATGAACGAGGTGGTTTGGCGAGTGTCGTTATTGAATTTTGCCAGCCGTAGCGCCGAAAACACCGTCACAATGAAGCCGGCGTACGGCAGCCAGGCTGGCGCATCGGCGCTGGCCTGCGTGAGCAAATCGAATAGGATGGCGCCTGGTACTACTCCAAACGACACCATATCCGCCAACGAATCCAGGTCTTTGCCGATGGGGGAGGAGGCGTGCAGGGCCCGCGCCAGCAGACCATCAGCAAAATCGAAGGCGGCAGCTAGTCCTACCAGATACGCAGCAATTTCGAGGCGGCCAGCAAAGATCTGAGTGATTGCCAAACAGCCCGAAAACAGATTCAGGCAGGTAACGGCGTTAGGAATATGGTTCTTCATACTCTGGTAAGGAAATTAAAAATCATGAATTCAGAAGTGAATACAAAGCAACGCACGCTTAAGCCAGCTGCCGTTCAAGTCATGATTTCTAATTGAGGAAAGGATTTGTGCGGCGTTCCGCTCCAATAGTGGTAGCTGGGCCATGACCGGGGTACACCGTTACTTCATCGGGGAGGGTAAGCAGTTGGGTTTGGATGCTGCTGATGAGCGTATCAAAGTCGCCGCCGGGCAAATCGGTGCGGCCGATGCTGCCCTGGAAGAGCACGTCGCCACCGATAACGGTAGCGGTAGGTGCGTGGTAGAATACAACGTGGCCGGGCGCGTGGCCGGGCGCAAAGCGTACTTCCAACTCAGTATCCCCAAAGCGCATAGGTTCTGCGGGCGTGAGAAAGCCGGTCGGCTCAGCGGGAGAATAGGCTGGGAATCCGTAGCTAGGCGCGTAAGCGGGCACCGACCGCAGAGTAGCTGCATCTGCTTCATGAATCAGGAACGGCACCTTGTAGGAGTCTAATACGAACTGATTGCCCAACACATGGTCGATGTGGCAATGCGTGTTCAGCAATAAAACCACTTCTAAGCTCTGGGCTTCAATAAAGCTGCGAAGCGCCTCCTGCTCGGCCCGGCTGTAGCAACCGGGGTCAACGATGACGCACTGGCCGGTGGCATCGTGCAGGAGGTAGGTATTTTCGGAAAAGGCGTTGAACGTGAAACCGGAAACGGTCATGCAGCAAGGAAAAAACAGAACGTAATGGAACCGGCGGGTAAGTTACGAGTCTTCTCAGTACTGCGGATTGTCTGTGGTGAGTTGCGGAGTGTTGGCTTACCAAGCTAGTGTCTCACAACCGACAACTTTTTACCTTGCCCGCCATATGGAAGAATACGATTATCTGCTGCTCGGCCATGGCATTGCCGGTGCCACGCTGGCGTGGGAGCTGCGCCGCCGAGGCCGCACGGTGCTAGTGCTCGATGCTGCCCAGCCCGATTCGGCCTCGAAAGTAGCTGCGGGTCTGATGAACCCTGTAGCTGGTAAGCGCTTTGCCCTGGCTTGGCGCGCCGATGAATTGCTGACAGCCGCCGGCACGCTATACCGCGAAATGGAACAACACTTTGGGCAGCAGTTTTTCTTTGAGTTGCCTATTTGGAAGTTGTTTTCGTCGGTAGCTGAGCAGAACACCATGTTGGCTCGTAGCGCCGACCATCCGTGGCAGGATTTTGTGGAAAACGCAGGGGCACCGCTGCCGCCCCTGCCCGGCGTACACAGCGAATTTGGAGGGCTGCACATCCGGCGCGGGGGCTACGTGCAACTGCGCGAATTACTAGCAGCACTGACCGCCGAACAACTTGCAAATGGAGGGCTGCGACATGAAACTTTCAACTGGCAGCAACTCGTTACCGACCCAAGCGGTATTACGTACGCGGGTAGCATACGAGCTCGGCATTTTGTTTGCTGTGAAGGTGCCGCGGCCATCGAAAATCCGTACTTTAAGTGGCTGCCTCTCACCCCTAACCAGGGCGAGGTGCTGGACGTGGAGTGCCAAGGGCTTGCAGAAGCGCAGGTGCTCAACAAAGGAGCCTACGTGGTACCGCTCGGCAACGGGCAGTTCCGGGTAGGTGCTACGTACCGCTGGCCGCCGTTTGCTGCGGGCACTACGCCCGAAGCCCGCCTCGAGCTAAGCGGGCGGCTGGCGGCTACCACGTCGTTGCCGTTTGAGGTGCGGGTGCAGCGGGCGGGTGTACGACCCGCGGTGCGCGACCGGAAACCGCTGCTAGGGCGGCATCCGGAAGTACCTGTGTTGAGTATATTTAACGGCTTCGGCTCGAAGGGCGTAATGCTGGCTCCCCGGCTGGCCGCCCTGCTCGCCGACCATCTTGAAAATACGGACCTTGAGTTATGGCCCGAAGTCAATATTAAGCGCTACCAAGCGTTGTACCAGGCGACTCCCACTCAGGTGGGTGCCGCAGGATTTTCCTCCTAAGAGTATGACGGCCTGCGCTTGACGTGGGGCCGCCTTTTGTTTACCGCATTCTTGGCTATGAAGCATCTATTCTTTTCGCGGTGGTTCCGGAGGTCGGACCGCCAACCCATGGCAGGAGCCATCTTGATAGGACTGCTGACGCTGCTGGCCGGTAGCCAGGTGCGGGCACAGTCGGCGCAGGAAGAGTTTGGGCGGGTCCGGATTCAATACAAGAATTTCGACTGGCAGCTACTCAATACGCAAAATTTCAACGTGTATTACTACGGCGGTGGCGACGTGAGTGCCCGCCGGGCCGCCGACTACGCCGAGAAAGAGTTGCAGCGCATCACGGCGCTAGTGGGGTACTATCCCTACTCGAAAACCACCATTATGCTTTATAATTCGGTGGGCGACCTGCGGCAGAGCAACATTGGGCTGGATGCCGACAAGTACCAGACCGGAGGCGAAACGGACCTACTGCGCATGAGCAAGGTTCAGATTGCCTTCACTGGCCAGCAAACCCAGTTCAAGCGCGACCTGAGCTTCCAGATTACGCGGGTGCTGCTCAACGACATGATGTACGGCGGCTCGCTGAAAGAGGTGATTCAAAGCACCTACCTGCTGCAACTACCCGACTGGTTTGTGAATGGGGCCTCGGCCTACGCCGCCGAAGGCTGGAGCGTGGACATGGACGACTACATGCGCGACATGACCCAGGAATACCAGGGCAACCGCGCCGCGCCATTTTTCGGTCGTAATCCTCAACTAGCGGGACAGAGCCTCTGGAACTACATTGCGGAGCGCTACGGCTACACCACCATCCAGAATATTTTGAACCTGACGCGCATCACGCGCGACGTGGAGGTGGGCATCAGCTCGTCGTTGAACGTGCCGTACAAGGTGTTTCAGAAAGACTGGCTGGCGTACTATCGTCAGCTGAATGCCCAACCACAAACGCCCTTCACCGAGCCTGACGACAAAGTAGCCATTACCAACAGCAACCGTAAGAATATTCAGTATTCGCAGTCAGTGATGAGCCCCAATGGGCAGCAGCTGGCTTACGTGAGTAACGACCGGGGCCGTTACCGGGTGCTGGTAGTGAACCGCGACGGTTCGGGCCGGCGCACGGTGCATCGGGGCGGCTACAAAACTCCTGGCCAGCAAGTGGAAACCCGCCTGCCGGTACTGGCGTGGCGTGGCAACAACCAAGTGGCCGTAGCCGAAATGACCAAAGGCAAGATGAGCTTGCGGCTGCGGCCTGCTGATGGTGGCGCGGCTGGTTTGCTGTCTAGAATAGGGGAGGCGCTACCGTTTATCGGCGAAAAAGGCTCTACTATCTTCGAGCCCTTCCAGCAGATTCTGGATTTAAGCTACTCGCCCGATGGCAAATCATTGGTATTTAGCGGGGTGCAGAACGGCCAAGGCGACCTATACGTGCTGCGGGCCGGTAGCCGCCGCCCCGAAAAGCTCACCAACGACGTGTTCGATGATGTGCAGCCGGTGTTCTTGCCTAATGGTAACGGTATTGTGTTCAGCTCCAACCGCTGGTTGGATTCGGCAGGTACCGCTCGGGGTAGCTTTGGGGCCGTAGTCAACAACTACGACCTGTTCATGTACCACTTAGATGGTCGTACCCAACCTGTAGAGTCGCTGGTGAGCACCATTTCCAACGAGGGCCGGCCGCGCGCTATTTCCGACGATGAAATTGTGTATTTGGGCGAAGAAAGCGGCATCCGGAGTGCGTATCGTTACTCATTGCGCACTCGTCAGCGTACTGCGCTAACTAGCTTCGGAGCCAACCTCAAGGATTTCGACTATAATGCCACCACCGGAACGCTAGGCTTCATTGCCGCCAACCGGGCCCGCGACTTCGTATATCTGTATCCTACGTATTCGGCGCCCGAAAACCTGGTGCTGAACAAAACGGCGCGCCAGGAAACGCTCGAAGACCGGTCGAAGCCGGCTGTAGCGGCAGTTCCCAAACCCGTACCAACGCCCGAGCCGACAACAGTTCCGCAAGCCACCACCCCCGACGGTACGAGCAACACCGAGCCAGCGCAGCAGCCAGCCAAACCAGCTAGCACTGCCAGCCAACCCATCAACACCAGTGACTATCAGTTTGATGAAGACTTGCCGGCCAGCCGCGCTACCACCAAACGCTCTTCGCGTACGGCAACGGCGGGTACCACGGTAGCAGCTCCGCAAGCAGCCCCCGCCGTGTTGGCTAGCACGCCCGCGCCAGCTGGTCCGTACCGCTACGACAACCGTTTCAGCATCGATAATGTAGTGTCGTCGTTGGCCGCCGACCCGCTACTGGGCTTTGGTTTGGTAGGGCAGGTGAACATGTCGGACTTGTTTGAGGATCAGCGCATTAGAGCCGGTATATTTCTGCTCACCGATTTGCGCACCAGCAAGATTTTTGCAGAGTATACCAATCTGAAGCACCGCTACGACTGGAGCATCCGCTACGACAAGCAGGCCTATTTCTTCGATAATATTCAGGGGGTAAACGGCCGGGTACGCTACGGCCGGCACGAAATTTCGCCTACCATTGCTTATCCGCTCACGCATAGCCTAAGCGTGCGGGTAGGGCCGCGGTTCGTTAACGTGTCAAGCAACAAGTTCACGGAGCTGTCAGGTAACACCGACATTAACCGTAACTACTTGGGTATGAATGGTGAGTTGGTGTTCGATAACTCCATCACTACGGGGGTGAACATGCGCGAAGGCACCCGAATGAAAATCGGTTTGCTGCAACTCAACGGCTTAAATAGTACCGGGCAGGATTTCGGAAAAATATACGTTGACCTGCGCCACTACCAGAAAGTGCACCGTCAGATTATCTGGGCTAATCGGGCCAGTTATGGGCAATACTTTGGCAGTTCACCGCAGTTTTTCCGGTTGGGCGGCATGGACAACTGGCTGTTCAACGTAGACTACGAGGGCAGCCAGATTGTTAATCCAAACCCAGATCCGGCCGAAATATTCTATCAGCAGTTTGCTACCAACCTGCGGGGATTCAACTACAGCAAGCGCATAGGCCCGCGTTATGTGCTGTTCAACTCCGAGTTGAGAATTCCGATTGTGCAGTACCTCTCGCGGAATCCTATCTACTCAGGCTTCTTCCGCAACTTACAGCTAACAGCCTTCGGTGATGCCGGTACAGCCTATTCTGGCAATAACCCATTCAACGAGAACAACTCGTACAATACGCAGATAAACCGGCTGCCTGGTAATGCCTTCTCGGCTACCGTTATCAACTTCCGTAACCCCTTCCTGATTGGTTATGGCTTCGGGATACGCTCCACTTTGTTGGGTTTCTATGGCAAGGCTGACATAGCCTGGGGGCAGGAAGACTACTCCCAGATCGGACCGAAGCTCTACTTCACGCTGGGGTACGATTTCTAGGATAAGTGAAGCCGCATCACTGCAAAACAAAAGCCACCCAGACAACCTGGGTGGCTTTTTTACGTGGTAGCTAGTTTGCAGTGCCATGCCGAGCTAACGGTTGTGTTACCGCGCAACAGCTTTCATTCCTAAATCACTAGTTGTCACCCTTACCTCACTACCTTATGAAAAAGCGTGTACTCTTGCTTTCGTTGATGATTTGCTTGTTGATTTTCAGTTCAGTACAGGCGCAGTTTAGCACGCCGGGTACCAGCCAGCGCTACACGCTAGCGCAGTTGGCCACGCTATCCGGGGGGTACGTCACGCAGGTTGGCGGCGTGTGGCTTATTAATGACACCATTCGGCTGGCTGCCACCGATACGCTACGCATTACCACCAACGAAACCATCCGGGTAGCCGACCGGGCGCTGCTTAGCATTGATGGTGTGTTGCGCATCACCCCGCCCGATTCGGTGGTGTTTACGGCCCAGAATGTTGCGCAGCCTTGGCTGGGAATGCAGCTGAGTGCCACCAGCGGCGGCTCGGTGTTGCGGCGCACGGTAGTTGAGCGAAGCGGCGGCGTGCGGGTGGTAGATGCCACCGTGGAACTGACTGACTGCGCGTTCCGGAACAACTTAGCTACGGTAGGCGGACGCCTGACCAACAGCGGGGCGCTAGCCTTGTCGGGCAACCGGGCGCTGGTGCAGCGGTGCCGCTTTGTGCGCAATGCCCGCGCCGGCATCAACTCGCCCTCCAACCGACCAACTTCCCCGGTAATTGAAGACTGCGTTTTCTGGCACAACGACACCGAAAACGGCAACTATCCGCAAATCAACTTGGGCACCGGCAACCCACTCTTCCCCATCCGGATTGAGCGGTGTGCGGTGGTGGGCAACCCCGCCTACAATATGGGCGGCGGTATCGGCGTCTCGAACCTGCTAGGCGGTGGGGGCGTAACGACGGCGGTGATTCGGCGGAACACGGTGCGCAACAACCGCTACGGCATTGCCGTCATTGGGAGCAGCATCAGCGCCTATGTGACGGGTAACCTGGTGGAAAACAATAATACAAACCCCAATGCCCAAACCGGCGGCAGCGGCCTCAACTTCCAGGGCAACCAAACCCAAACCGGCGTGGTGTCGCGCAATGTGGTAACTGGCAACCTATGGGGCGTTACGCTGGTACGCTCGGGTACGGCGGGTGGTCCGGCCATCAGCTTCGGCAACCTCAGCAGCACCGATACCATCGACGTAGGTTTGAACCGCTTCACCGGCAACGGTAACGGGGGGCAGGTATACGACTTCTACAACAACGGCCCCGACGCTGTGAAAGCTGAAAACAACGATTGGGGCTCGGCCACGGCCAACATTATCGAAACGCACATCTACCACCAGCCCGACCAAGCCACACTGGGCGTAGTTGACTTTCAGCCGTTCCGCCTACCGCTGAGTGTGCGTGCCCGCACCCCGCTTTTGAGCACGGAGGCCTACCCCAACCCAACTCGTGCCGCCGTAGCATTCCGGCTGGCGAGCACCGCGCCCGTGCAGGTACGCCTGTACGACGCCACCGGCCGCCTCGTACTTAGCCAGATGCTGCGCCCCCAGAACGGAGAAGTGCAGCTAAGCACTCAGGCATTGCAAATGGGCTTGTATAGCTACCAACTCATGC
The DNA here is from genome assembly GCF_000420705.1 of Hymenobacter norwichensis DSM 15439. Taxonomy (GTDB): domain Bacteria; phylum Bacteroidota; class Bacteroidia; order Cytophagales; family Hymenobacteraceae; genus Hymenobacter; species Hymenobacter norwichensis. Next base: position 966,214 of record NZ_ATVL01000008.1, on the reverse strand, counting down.
AGGAAGCCGCCGTGGGTACCGGCCGGCTGGTAGTGAAATAGACCCACCGCGGCAACTAACTACCCCAAGCCTGCTAATCCGGGAGTTGGGTTGTATCTTTGCGGTCCTGTTCACCAGCCGTACTGCCGTGTTGCTCGTTCGAGAGATTTGGTATTTGATGCTCAAGGACTTCCGTCTGGAATGGCGGCAGCGTGCAGCACTCAACGGCATGCTGCTCTATGTAGGTAGCACGGTATTCGTGTGCTTTTTGAGCTTCTCACTGAAAGGTGGTACGCCCCCCGCACCAGCATGGAATGCCCTGTTCTGGATTATCCTGCTGTTCTCGGCTGTGAATGCCGTGGCCAAGGGTTTTCTGCAGGAAAGCCGGGGCCGCATGCTCTACTATTACACGCTGGTACCGCCCCAAGCCGTGATTCTGGCTAAAATTGCCTACAACGCTTTGCTGCTGCTGGGGCTGGCTATGGTGGGCCTCGGGCTATATATGGTGGTGCTCGGCAACCCCGTGCAGGACCCTATACTCTTCGTGGGCAATGTAGCCTTGGGGGCGCTGGGCTTTGCTTCCACGCTCACGCTGGTATCAGGCATTGCGGCCAAGGCCACTAATAGCAACACGCTGATGGTAGTGCTGGGCTTTCCGCTCATGATTCCGATGCTGCTGCTCCTTATCAAGGTATCGAAAAATGCTTTGGACGGCCTCGAATTTGAAGCCAGCCAGAGTTCCTTGCTCACCTTACTGGCCCTGAACCTGATTGTTGGGGCCGTGTCGTATCTGCTGTTTCCTTTTTTATGGCGCAGCTGATGATAGAAGTTAGCAGGTGGAAGCTAGGAGCCAGAAGAAAAAACTTTTCTGGTTTCGTAGCACAACCTGCCTTGTACACTTGTTATCAACCAGCCAGAATCGGGCGTGAATTTTTCTGGATTCTAGCTCCTAACTCCTAGCTCCCGGCTCCTTATGAAAAATAATTGGTGGAAAGGCTTAGCGGTAGTGTTGTTGCTTTACACGGCAGTAGCTGGGTTTCTGCTGCCAGTACCGCGGCTGCATATACTCAATGAAACCATCCGCAACTTGTATTTCCACGTGCCTATGTGGTTCGGAATGACTTTCATTCTGATTGCTTCAGTGTATTACTCCATACGCTACTTACGCACCCCTACGCCTCAACTGGATATTCTGTCGCATGAAGCCGCTAAAACCGGAATTCTAATGGGTTGCGTGGGACTGGCAACTGGCAGTATATGGGCGCGCTATGCGTGGGGTGCTTGGTGGACCAACGACCCCAAGCTGAACGGTGCGGCCATTGCTATGCTTATCTATGGTGCTTATCTGGTGTTGCGCTCCTCGTTTACCGACGAGCAGCAGCGGGCTCGGGTATCGGCCATCTACAACATCTTCGCTTTTGCTACGGCTATGCCGCTGTTCTACATTCTGCCCCGCCTCACTGATTCGTTGCACCCTGGCGCGGGCGGTAATCCGGCTTTCGCCAAATACGACCTCGACGACAATATGCGGCTGGTATTCTACCCAGCCGTTATCGGCTGGACTTTGCTAGCATTTTGGCTGGCCCAAGTTGCCAGTCGCATTGCTACTCTTAAACTGAAAGTGTATGAAAAACAGCTTGTCTGATAAAAGGCTGAAAGCTCAGTTAGGCCGCTTTGCGCTGTTGTTGCTGGCGTTGTTGCTACCCGCTTTGCAAGCTGCGGCTCAAACTGCCGACACACCCGAAATGGCCGATGCTCTGCGTAGCAGCGGCAAGATTTACGTGGTAGTAGCCGTGGTAACGGTAGTATTGGCTGGCTTGCTGGCGTTCCTTGTGTCGTTGGACCGGAAAGTGAGCCGGTTAGAGCGGGAACTGAAAGACTAGCTAGATACTAGATAGCTGAGTGATAAAGTTGCAGCGTGACTGATTCTTCAGAACACACTCATTTGCTCAGCTATTCAGTTGCCCATCAAGGACCCTTCTGTAGATTTCCTTTGTTACAATGTACCCTTAGCTCGGGCTTGAGCTGTTCTGTTTTACGCAAGACATGAAAAAAGCACACATTCTGGCTATTGCCGTCATTGCCATAGCCATCGGTATCATCATGAGTGCCGCCGGAGATGCCAGCGTCTACGTGTCGTTCAATGAGGCCAAGGAGCGGGCCACTGAAGGTAACCTAACGAAGGTGCACGTAGTAGGCCGGCTCCCACGTGACGGCCAGAAGAACATTCTGGGTCTGGAATACAACCCAGTGCTCGACCCTAACTACTTCGCTTTTACGCTGGTAGATACCAACAGGGTTGCGCAGCGCTGCGTGTATTTCAATCCTAAGCCGCAAGATTTCGACAAGTCGGAGCAGGTGGTAATTACGGGTGCTATGCGTAACAACATATTCGTAGCCGACAAAATCCTGCTCAAGTGCCCATCGAAATACGTGGAGAAAGACCTAGAGGGAGCCACTGCTGGAATTAATTAGTAAGCAAGAAGTAGGAATGAGGAATGATAGGCTGAAATCGTGGCTAACTGATGCGCCGTTGCGCTTCTGGCTTCGCGTTTTTGCTATCCAACTGCTCATTTCCAACTATTCATTACTAACGGCTCAGGCTCAGGTTCCAAACGACGACATCGAACACCGCAAGGTGTTGCAGCTCAACCAAGCCGTTCAATCTTCTACCACCGACTGCACCGTGCAGTGGACGGCTGTAGATGAAAAGCTCACCGGCAAGTGCATCGAGTACCACAATGACCAGTGGTTTGAGTTCACGCCCCGCGCTGCTGGCCGCTACTACGTGAACATCGGCGGGCAGCAGTGCCATGATACGCGTGGGGTACAGTTAGTAGTGCTTACTGGCACGCCCGGCCAGCCAGCCACTTACCAGGTGCTTTCCTGCATTTCACTTGGTAGCCAGGAGGATGTATTCGTGACGCTGGAAAACCTGAAGGCGGGGCAGCCTTGTCTGTTGGATGTTGATGGCTACCTCAAAGATTTTTGTGGGTTCAATATAGCCGTAAGTTCTGTGCCGCGGGGTATGCCAGCTATGGCGTTGCCTCCCTTAGCTACCGTAATACCAAGCGAAAAAAAGCTCTTTACGCTGCGCTGGACTCTGCCCGACTCCCTGGGAACCGTAACACAGTTTCGGGTGCTGCGGCGTGAGGCAGCGGCGTTCCGGGCTACTTCCCGTGCAACGGTGGCCGTAGCCCGCACGACATTTGGTAGTTCCAATACCGAGTACTCCTGGACTGATACCCTGGCCATTCCCGGCCGCTATTTGTACCAAGTAGTAGCCGAAGCCTCCGACCATACTACGCCCACAATGGTGCAGCAGCAATGGTATGCTTTCAGCCAGATCATGCCGAACGAGAATTACTTTTCCGGTGCGGCAGCTGCGGCCGCCAAGCAAGCAACCAAAGCGCAACAGAGTTGGGAGCGGCGCAGCCACCGGGCCCGCATGAAACGCCTAGCAAATTTGCGGCGACAATAACCTTTAAACACGTTCGGGTCGGCTAGTTACTAACGCAGCAAGTCAGCCTTTCTCTTATAGTACCTTTGCTATGCTCAACACTTTCATTGGCGACACTGGGCACCTGAGTGTCATCGTGGCTTTCGTGGCAGCCACGGTGGCTGCGTACTCCTACTACATGGCGGCTCGCAACCAGCCGCTGGGGCAGTCGGATGCCAGCTGGTTACGCATTGGCCGGAGCGCATTTATAGTGCACGGCGTGGCCGTAGTGGCCGTAATTGTCTGCTTGTTCGGTATCATCCACGGGCACCGCTACGAGTATTACTACGCCTGGAGCCACTCCAGCAACCACTTGCCGGTGTACTACATGATTTCCTGTTTCTGGGAAGGGCAGGAGGGTAGCTTCCTGCTTTGGATATTCTGGCATGTAGTCCTGGGCTTCATCATCATGCGCTGGAATAAGCTCTGGGAAGCCCCCGTTATGGCCGTGTTTGCGGGCGTGCAACTGTTCCTCACCTCCATGATTTTGGGTGTGGTGCTGGGTGGCGTGAAAGTCGGTTCGTCGCCGTTCATTTTGCTGCGCGACTTTCTGGATATCCCGGTGTTCAAGATGAACCCCGATTTCGTGCCTAAAGATGGAACCGGCCTCAATGCCCTGCTTCAGAACTACTGGATGGTGATTCACCCACCCACGCTGTTCCTGGGCTTTGCCCTCACATTGGTTCCGTTTGCTTTTGCCGTGGCGGCCCTCTGGAAAGGTGAATTCACCAAGTGGGTGAAGCCGGCCTTGCGCTGGTCGTTGGTGGGTGGCTTGGTGCTGGGTGTAGGCGTGATGATGGGCGCTTACTGGGCCTACGAAACGCTGAACTTCGGCGGCTACTGGAACTGGGACCCGGTGGAAAATGCCGTGTACATTCCGTGGCTGGTGCTAGTGGCCGGCATTCATACGCTGGTACTCTGGAAACAGCGCCGCACGGCCTTGCGCACCTCGTTCGTGCTGGTGGTAGCCACCTTCCTGCTAATTCTGTACGCCACCTTCCTGACCCGGAGCGGTGTGCTCGGCAACGCCTCCGTCCACTCCTTCACCGACTTAGGGTTGTCGGGGCAGCTCATGATTTATCTGGGGGCCTTCGTGGTGTTGGCCATTGCCTTGCTGGTAAAGCGCTGGAAGCATATTCCGGTTTCCGAGAAAGAGCTGACCACCTACAACCCCGAACTGTGGGTATTCGTGGGCGCGACGGTGCTGTGCCTGGGCGCGTTCCAGGTGCTGGTAACCACCAGTATTCCGGTATATAACGCATTCCTGGGCTTCATCGGCATCAAATCCAACCTGGCCCTACCTGCCGACCAGATTGCGCACTACACCAAAATTCAGCTGTGGATGGGCGTAGGCGTGGCCTTGTTATCTGGCTTGGCCCAGCTGATGTGGTGGCAGCGCAACGACAAGAAAACCCTGGTTGAGTCTCTTACCAATCCGGGGGCATTGGCTTTGTTGGGTGCAGCGTTGGTCATCCTGCTGCTACGCCGCAGCAACCTCGAAATTTCGGCCACTTACATTGTACTCCTAACGGCCGGCCTGTTTGGCTTGCTGGCTAACCTGGGCGTGGTGCTGAAGATGCTGCTGCGCCGGGTACAGCTGTCGGGCGGGGGCGTAGCGCACTTAGGCATTGCGCTGATGCTGCTCGGTATTCTGGGTTCGGCCGGCTATTCCAACATTGTGTCCAAGAATATGTCGGGCATGGTGTACTCCAAGGAGTTCGGCGAGGAAATGAACCGCGACAACGTGTTGCTGTGGCGCAACGACACCGCCCCCATGGGCGAGTACGACGTGACGTACACCGGCCAGTATTTCGACGTGCCCGGCTTGCCTGACTACGTGAATAAAGACCTGCTTTTCCGCCTCGAAGACGAGTACAAAGCCCTGGCCCGCGGTACCATCAAGCAAGGCGAGAAAGTGTACTACAAGCCCGGCGATACGGTAAACATTCTGCCCGAAAACACTTACTACCGCGTCGAATACAAAAACCGGAAAAGTGGTGAGGCCTTCACCTTGTACCCACGGGCCCAAGAAAACGAGGAAATGGGCGGTCTGCTGGCTTCTCCCGACATCAAGCGTTTTGCCACGCACGACATCTACTCCCACGTAAATGCCGTGCCGCCGATGAAGGAGAAGGATTGGAGCGAGTTGAAAGAGTATCAGCTGGCTGTCGGTGACACCATCTTCCTGAACGACTATTTTGCTGTGTTCCGCGCCATTGAGCCCGCTCAGCAAACAGCTGGCCTCGGCCTCAACAAAGGCGATTTGGCTATTCAGGCCGACGTAGTGGTGTTTGGTGAGAAGCAGCGGCAATACCATGTGCACCCCGTTTTCGTGGTGCGTAACCGCCTCATCGGCCGCGTGCCTGATGAAATCGAAGACCTTGGCTTGCGTCTGAGCTTGAATGCTGTTGACCCCACCAAAGGCAAATTCACCTTCGGCGTCAGCACCACTCAGAAAGACTACATCATCCTCAAGGCAATCGAGAAGCCCTTCATCAACCTGCTCTGGAGCGGAACGTTACTAATGGCTGTTGGCTTCGGCTTGGCCCTGCGTGAGCGGAAAACCAAGAAGCAGCCTGCCGCGGTGGCTACCCCGCAGCCCGTTCCAACCCGGTCTGTCACCAAGCCCCGTCCCGCCCAGCGCGTAGCATAGCAACCCAAAAAGCAAAGCACAAAAAAGGGCAGCCAAATGGCTGCCCTTTTTGCGTAACAGAAGTTCCAGTAAGCTTACTTGGTAAGCACCAGCTGGCGGGAGGTGAACTCGCTACCAGTCTGTACTTTCAGCGTGTAAATACCGTTAGCTAAGCTCGACAAGTTTACTTCGTTAAGAAAGTTGTCTTTCAGGCTGTTGGTGTATACCGTCTGGCCGAGTGTGTTTACTACGCTTACGTTCAGTGCACCTTTCGCACTAGCACCACGCACGTCCACTTTCACCACACCATTGCTAGGGTTAGGGTACATAGTAACCGCCTTAGACAGAGCAGGGCTGTTCGTGTTCAGCACACGGCTGCTGAAGCCGGCTTCAATTGCCAGACGAGCTGGAAATTGGGTTCCTATATCAACCCAACTACCGCTAACCTGTGCGTAGAACGTACCGGCGCGCAACGGCTGCTCTTGCTGATAGCCTACGGCAGAACCCCCGGTAACCTCTTTCACCCCAACAAAGAAAGTCCCGTTTACCGAAATAGTACCCGTAACCGGAACCGTTACTACACCGGCAGTGGTCGGCCGGGTTTGGGTGGTAGAGGTGAAGAGAGTGGTACCCGGTAGGCCAGCACTGTTAGCACCCAGTACCACTACCTGATAAGTGGATGGGTTGGGGTTGTCCGGAAAATTAATCCGCACTTCTCCCACAGTTGCCTGTGAGGCCGCCGTGTATTTAACTGCCAGGATACCATCTGGCGTGGTGCTGCTCACCGACAAAGCGTTGGTAACCGGCTGATTTTGTTCAATATACGAGATGTTGTTAGCCGTTACAGCCTGCGTGAAAGTCTGAGCGTTGTTAGTGGCCTGGCCGTCACTGGCGGCGGCGGCTGTTACCGTCAGGGTATTGTTGCCTACGGTAGTAGGAGTGTAGGCTGAGAAAGTCACAGTAGCCGAGGCCCCTACTGCCAGGCTGGGGATAAGCTTCACATCGGTGAACGTGGTAGCTCCCGTCACGCCCAGGGTTACTGGCACGCCGGTAAGAGCCGTAGTACCAAGGTTAGTTACCACCGCCTGCACAACCTGGGGTGCGCTAACCGGTGCTTTGCCCACAGAATAAATAACCTGCGTGGCAGCGTCAACAGCTGGTGCCAACCGGAAACGGTAGGTGCGGCCGGCATCGGGCAATACGCTGTTATCGGCGTCGAAAGTGGATATATAAACCGAAGAACCGTCTGTGAAGGTGTTGGCAAACGTAGTGGCACTCCACGGATCAGTATCCTCCTTACGCAGCAGGCTAACTTCGCTCAGGCTGGCCAGCGTAATTTGCGCCGGTAGCGCATTGGCTTTCAAGCCAGCACGGAATGGCTGATAGTCAGCAGCGGAAGTGGTAGCAGTCCAGACTCCGTACACGAACTCTATGTTGCTGCTGCTTTCATACAGCTTCACCTGAAACTGCATGGTGGCAAACTGTGGAGGCACCGACCCACCCGTGAAAGGCGTAGCCTTATCCCGCAAGTTTTTAAACTGGATAGTGCATACGCGGTTAGGCGCAGTACCAGTGGTTGCCATCCGAAACTCAGTGGGGTTGGCAGTTTGGTCGGCAGCACCCTGCAAATCCACTCCGGAAGCCGGCGCAATGATGTTGGCATCAGTGGCGTTGATCAACGGCCGCAAATCGTTGGCCAGCGTGGGAGCTACGGCGCCCAGTTTGATAAAGCCGTTGGTGTTGAGCACAAACTGGGTAAAGGCAACCCCATTGTAGTTGAAGGTAAAGCCAATGTTTTGGGCGGCCGAGCTGGCATCATCGAGGTTGGCAGTTGTAATAGCCGTGCCTGTGGTACCCAGGTCGGTGTAGGTTCCTGCTACATTCTGGCCCTGGCCGGAGGTATAGCCGATGGCGGTGGTGCGGCTGGCCGTTGGCTGCCCAGCCTGGATGTAGTCTACGCTGGGCGTAATTGGTTGCTGGTTACGCAGCCGGGTTTGCCCCTGGGCAGTAGCCGCGCTGGCTGCCAGAACAGCCGCAAATGCTAGTTTCTGCCAAGATGCAGTGTACAAATTTTGCATAAAGAAAAAGGTGGAAGGGTGAAGTGAAAACAAGTAAATATGCGTGTGAAGGAATATTTGGGTGATACTCCTGCGCCCCAAGTTGCTTATTTTTCTTGTGAACTTGCCAAGATGAAATCATCATTCTTGTTGGGTTAATGCATTTTTGCGCGCTGCTGTTCTTTAATTTGTACCATGATGATACCTCAGCCGCGCCCATCGCGCATTATTCTGCTGGGCGCGGGGCGAGTAGCCAGCCAACTGGCAACGGTTTTGGTGCAGGCTGGGCATCAAGTGCCGTATATCTGGAGCCGTACCTCCGCTTCAGCTACTGCTTTAGCAGCTCAACTTCCCAGCACCCACGTACTAACTAGCCTAAACCTGACTGCTATACCGCCCGCCGACGTGTATCTGCTGGCCGTGCCCGATACGGCTGTGCCCGAGGTGCTGGCGCAAGCACAGTTTCCAACGGGAGCATTGGTAGCACATACGTCGGGTACGGTTCCATTAAAAGTTTTTGCTGGGCTGGCTAGCATCCGGGGGGGTATATTCTACCCACTCCAAACTTTTAGCATGGGCCGAAATGTAGACTGGCGCACCGTCCCGTTGTGTATTGAGGCCGCAGACGCAGAAAGCGAAGCTACGTTGCTGGCATTAGCTGGTACGCTCAGTGAGCAAGCCCAACTCGTGGCTACCCCGCAGCGGCAGGCCATACATATTGCCGCTGTATTTGCCTGCAACTTCACCAATCACCTGTTCGGCATCAGCCACGCGCTGCTACAAGAGCAGCAACTGCCGCTACATCTACTAGCGCCGTTGCTACACGAAACAGTAGAAAAAGCCTTGGCATTTCCACCATTTACAGTGCAAACCGGTCCCGCTGCCCGACACGATACGCCTACGCTAGCCCGTCACCAGACTGCACTAGTAAACCATCCGGGCTGGTTGGAATTGTATAACGCCTTGACAGACAGCATTCAGTTGCAACAAGCCAAGCTAAGTGGAAACATTGAGGAAGCCTCAGAGCTTTGAATCGGGAGCAGGGGTGCGTACCTTTGTGCCCTCATTTTGCCTCGCCTGAAGATTCCCTTGTGAAAGCTGTCAATATTACCTTCCAATTCCAGGACGGCCAGCCCGCCCAGACGCACGTTGCCGCAGAAGGCGAATCGGTTCTGGACGTAGCCCTCAACAATGGCATTCAGCTTCAGCACAACTGCGGTGGTGTTTGCGGCTGTAGCACCTGCCACGTGTATGTGTTGCAAGGAGAAAACGAGCTGCCCGAAATCAGTGACAAAGAAGAAGATTTCATCGACCGGGCCGTAAATCCACGCATCAACTCGCGCTTGGGTTGCCAGTGTGTAGTGCAAGCTTCCACGCAGGATCTGGTTATCCTTATTCCAGCACAGGAGTTTCTGGGACACTAATTTCAATGAGTGAATTGTTGGATAGTTGATCGTACCGCGAGCTACTCGTACGACCAATAATTTAGCCATTCATCAATTTAACAATTCAATACCATGGCCCACTTCGAGCCCCCTATGCACTGGAATGACCACGAAGATGTGGCCATGGCCTTGTATGAAAAGTTTGGTGACGACTTTTCGGAAGCTAAAATCTACCGCATCCGTTTCACGGAGCTGCTGGATTGGGTGCTGAGCTTGCCCAATTTTGAAGGCACCAAAGAAGAAGCCAACGAAGGCCACTTAGAGCAGATTCAGGCTAAGTGGGTGTACGAGTGGCGCGACAATCAGAAGTAAGATAGTGGTGTGTTGACGGCTGACGTGGAAAGCTGACAATCAACACGTCAACAACGCGCAAATCAGCACATCAACAAGCAACACGTCACCCGATGTTTCCTGATTTATCGGCTGTTAAAGCATTTATTTTCGATGTGGATGGGGTGCTTACCGACGGCACTCTGCTGGCCTTGAATTCTGGTGAGCAAGCCCGCACCTTCCATATTCACGATGGCTATGCTATTCGGCATGCCCTCAAGCAGGGCTATCGGATAGCCATTATATCGGGGCGCGAAGAGGAAGGGGTACGCAAGCGGCTGGAGTCGTTGGATGTGCGCGACATTTTTCTGGGGGTAGATGATAAGATGAAAATCTTCAACAACTACATCAACACCTACCGCCTCGACCCGCAACACATTGCCTACATGGGCGACGATATGCCCGACATCGAAGTGATGCGCCGCTGTGGCTTGGCAACCTGCCCCGCCGATGCTGCTCCCGATGTGCTGGCCATCAGCCAGTACGTGACCAGTAAGCCGGGTGGGCGCGGGGCCGTGCGCGAGCTGCTGGAGGCCACCATGAAGGCCCAAAAAACCTGGTAGCTGCGTGTCCTATATAGGGGCGTCAGCGGCCTGATTTAGAAGCAATAAGGCGGTAGGCTGCGCGGAGTTGCGCTTTTCCTAATTACCTCTATCTTTACCCGCATCATCTATTCACCATTTTCTTTTTTTACATGAAAACAGGAACCGTAAAATTCTATAATGAGTCGAAGGGCTATGGCTTCATTACAGATGACGAGACGAAGGAAGACTTCTTCGTGCACGTAACGGGCCTTAACGGGGGCCAGATCCAGCAGAATGACCGGGTGGAATTTGATACGCAGGAAGGCCGTAAGGGCGTAAATGCAGTGAACGTAAAGCGTGTATAAGGCTTAAGCCTACTTCGCTTTTTGTATTCTGGAAAGCCTCTCCAACACTGGGGAGGCTTTCTTTCTATTCGTGCAGGCGCCGCTTGAGCGCAGAAAAAACCGGGTTTCAACGTTACCTTTTTGTTGCCAGTTACTTTTTCGCGCTGGTAGCTTTCCTCTTCTCTGATTGCCCGTGGCTATGTCGTCTGCTTTCTTTTCTTCGACTGCCTCCCCAGTTGGTTCAGCCGGGTCCGATGACGACAGCACTGGGCACAGTCTGGTATTGCGGCCTATCGCGCAGCTTATCCGGCTACCCAACTTGCTGATTATGCTGCTGTGCTTGGTGCTAGTTCGGGCGGGGCTGCTACGCCCTGCTATGCCTCTGGCTACCTTACTTGATCTGCGTTTTGGATTGCTAGTGTTGGCAACCTTGTGCATTGGGGCCGCTGGCTATATCATCAACGACTACTACGATGTCAAGATTGACGCCATAAACCGGCCGGGGCGGTTGGTAGTAGGTCGGGTGGTGCGGCGGCGGCGGGCTATGCTGGCACACATGCTGCTTTCAGGGCTAGGTGTGGGTATTGGCGCACTACTTTCTCCACTGTTAGGACTCGTAACGCTGGGCTCGGCGGTGTTGCTGTGGGGATACTCGGTGCGGTTCAAGCGGGTGGCATTAGTGGGTAACCTCAGCATTGCTACTCTCACGGCGGCTTTGGTGCTGCTACCCGAGCTACAGCTACGCACCGGTACGGGTAGTGTGTGGGCCTACGCGCTGGCGGCTTTCCTGCTGACTGTGGTGCGCGAAATAGTGAAAGACGTGGAAGACATGCGCGGCGACGCCCAACACGACTGCCACACCTTGCCCATTGTGTGGGGGGTGGCACGCACTAAATGGGTAACTGGCTTTTTTCTGGGATGCTTGCTTTTGCTCGTATTGGGTGCTGTGGGCGAAGCTCTCCTACACGGCCCAGTGCTGCTGGGCGGGTGGCTACTGGTGCTGGTGCTGGTGCCGTTGCTGGCACTGCTTCGGCTGCTGTGGCGAGCCGACCGGCGCCGACATTTTGCTAAACTAAGTACTTGGTGCAAAGGCATTATGCTGGCCGGTGTGCTCTCTATGCTATTGGTAGAGGTGATAGGGTAAAACCGTAGGAGCACCTGTTGCGTTAGGTTAGCAACGACATGCGCTATGGGGTACGGTTGCCGGCAGACAAAATCTGTCTGAGTGGCTTTCCAAGGCACAGTTATCCATTTCCCTTTTCTTACCTGAAGCCTATATGCGCTTTCTCTACCTGCCGCTGATTCTGCTGTGCAGCCTGGCCCGAATGGGTGCGGCCCAAGTGGCCCCTACCATTACTGATGGCACCGCCACCCCCACGCCCCCTCAACTCGGTGTCGTCGACGACACCCCCAAGAAAAAATCGATTTTCGCGCCCAGCGACAAGCCCAGCTTCATCCCTGTTCCGATAGCCTTCTATCAGCAGGAAACGGGCTTTGCAGCTGGAGTAGCTATTTTACCGGTGTGGCGCTTCGGCACCGATACCACAGTGCGCAAGTCCAATGCCCGCTTGCTGGCCTGGTACTCGCAGGAAAAGCAAACCACGGTGCAACTCACGCACACCATTTTCACGCCCGGCGAGAAGTTCTATTTCTCTGGCGAGTTGAGCTACTTCGACCTAGCCTTCAACTACTACGGCCGTGGTAATAACACCAATAAGAGCGCAGAATCGCATATTCAGTACCCGCTGTTCATCTTTGATGAGAAGGCGTTGATCAAAACGGTTCCTAACCTATTTGTGGGGGTGCGCTACCGCCTCACCAACTTGGGCAAAGTAGAGTTGCGTGATACTGAGGGCTCTACTGCGCCTTACTATGCTATTCCGGCCGACCAGCGGGAAGGTGGGGTTAGTTCCGGCGTGGGCCCTGCTTTGCTCTATGATGGGCGCGACAATGTGCTGGCTACCTACCGCGGTAACTTTGTAGATGCACATATGCTCTTCAACGGCTCGGCCTTAGGTAGTGACTACAAGTTCAACCGCTACCAGGTTGATGCCCGGCACTTCAACCCGCTGTTCGGCTCCAACAACACTATTTTCGCGGCGCAATTTGTAGGGCAGTATCACTCCGGCAACGTGCCGTTTCGGGAGTTGGGCGGTATGGGTGCTACGTTGGGTGGCTCTCTCTACAACGGAGCGTATTTGATGCGTGGCATCTACGAAAACCGCTTCCGCGAGCGGCAGTTTACTACCGTACAGGCTGAGATTCGGCAGAAGCTGTTCTGGCGCTTCGATGTAGTGGGCTTCCTGGGCGTCGGTCAGGTGGGCTACAAGATTTCCGACTACACCTTTGACGGTACCAAAGTGGCGGGTGGCTTAGGTGCCCGATTCCGTTTCAACCGCGCCGACCGGCTCAACATCCGTCTCGACTACGGCGTGGGCTCGGGTGGTAACTCAGGTATCATCTTCGCTGTGGGCGAAGCTTTCTAGCGCTAGTGAGTGCCATTACAATCTGCTGGCGCTTTCCAGAACAAGCCTACATATTCAATTTCCGGCCCTTCCACACCATGTGGGAGGGCCGCTCTTTTGCAGGTCTCAGCAAGCTCGACATTAGACAAGTGGCCCGCCTTTCTGTTACTGTTTTTTACTGATTCGTGTATCAGATTACCCGATGCTACCTTCCGCCACTAGCTCTGCCACGCCTTCTTCTCCCACCTCATCTGTGCTAACTGGTATATGGCGAGAGGCGGCCGCACCCCATGCCAGCCTGCTTGCAAGCGTTATCATTCCGGCCAAAGACGAAGCCAGCAACCTGCCAGCCACCCTTCAAGCGCTGGCAACCCAAACTGACCTACACGGCCAGCCACTTGATTTTGCCAGCTACGAGGTTCTGGTGTTGGCTAATAACTGCAAAGACCGGACGGCAGCCGTGGTTCATAAGTTTGCTCAGCAGCATCCAAGCTTGGCTTTGTATGTAGCCGAAGTGAAACTGCCGCCGGCCGAAGCGCACGTAGGGCAAGCCCGCCGCCTGCTGATGGATGAGGCCTGCCGCCGGCTAGAATCTGTGGCCGGCGCTACCGGCATTATCGCTAGTACCGACGCCGATACTCGGGTGGCGCCAACTTGGCTGGCCGCCACCCTTTCAGAAATGAAAGCCGGAGCCGATGCGGTTGGGGGGCGTATTTTTCCGGAGCAGCCTGCATTGCAGAAGTGCCCAGTGCGCCGCACCCACCTGCACGACGCGGCCTACCGCCTATTACGCGCCCACCTTGAAGCGTTGCTTGACCCAGAGCCCGCCGACCCCTGGCCTCGGCATCATCAGCATTACGGGGCCAGTTTGGCGCTAACAGTAGCTGCTTACCGCAAGGTAGGAGGCTTGCCAGTGGTACCGTTTCTGGAAGACGAAGCCCTCTGGCAGGCGTTGCGCCGCCATGATTTGCAGCTACGGCACAGCCCGGCGGTGCAGGTCAGCACGTCGGCGCGGTATGCGGGGCGGGTGGCGGTGGGGCTGTCGTGGCAGTTGCGCGAGTGGGCCCGCATGACCCGGCAGCAGCGGGAACCACTCGTGGAAAGCGGTGCTGCGCTGGCTGCTGAGTGGACCGCCCGCCGAAAATTGCGGCAGTTATGGGAGCAGGCCCAGCAGCAGCATCGCTCGCAGTGGCCGTCGTGCGTGCGGTTAGCGGCGGTGCTAAGCGTGCCGTCGAGCCAATTGGCAAGGCAGATTACCAGTGCCCCAACCTTTGGGCTGCTCTGGGAATGGGTACTGAAACACCGGGCCGTATGGCGGCGCGGGCGCGTAACTACTTTGTCGATGGCCGTAAAGGAACTACGCCTGCTACTAGCTCAGTGTCAGCAAGAAGAGACCGGGCTAGTAGGCAGGGCAACGGGTTTGCCGGTGCCGCAGCCGTTAGCACCGGGCCAACAAATCGAGCCGGTACTGCGCCGCCCGATGGCCGTGTAGGTGCTGTAGTGGACCTTCGGGACCGGATTTAGCTAAGAAAAACTCGTGGACTTCGTCGCCGGTCAGCGGATAATCGTGGACGGGCGGAGTCCAATGTACCAGCAGCAGGTGGCCGCCGGGTTGCAAAGCCGCTAGCAACTCTTTGGCTACTTGCTCTAAGTCGGGCATTGCCCAGTAATAGCCCACTTCCGACAGCACTACCAAGTCAAAGGTTGCTCCTTCCGGAAATTCAGCGGGTAAAGTCATCTGTCGGAATTCCACCTGCGGCAGGTGTGCACACCGCTGGCGGGCACGTTCCAACGGCGCAGCTGCTACATCTACCGCCAATAAATGGCGGCACCGAAGCGCTAATTGCTCGGTTAGAACTCCTAGAGAGCAGCCCACTTCAAACGCACTTTCGTACTGCCTTTCAGCAGGCAGCGCGGCTATTGTATCGGCGTATTTGCCTTGTTCGTACGGGCTGGTTTCGAAATTCCAGGGGTCATTGTTGGCCTGATATACCTTATCGAAGTAGTCGGGTTTTAGGGTATTGGGCTGGTTAGGATTCATAGGATAACAGATGAATGGGTTGGTGGTTGGTTGAGGAGGATGTTGATTTATCGCCTTGTAATAATCAATACCCAAACAATCAGCTACTCACTTCCAGGTACGCCTCAAACGGCTGCGCAAAGTGAGCCAGCATTTCCGCCGACAGCAGAAAACCTGCCGGGTCATCGTCGATGATACCAGGGGCCAGTTGGGAGCGGTGTGCGGCAATGGCTCGTTGTTTTTGGGGCAATACCGCGCTGATATCCAGCCGCCAGCCAGTAGCTTCGCCGGGTTGGGGCAAATCGGCGGGGGCCGCTCGTTGCCAAGCCCAGACCACGTATTCGAGCAAGCGTGGCGGCAGGGGCAACGTGGCCAAAGTGGCGCGCACCAGTTCACTAGTAGCACGGTGGTCGGGGTGCGGGTCGCGGCGCCACGGGCACAGAACGGTTTTGGGGCTGATTTGGTGTAGAAATGTGTGCAACCGCTGAACGGCGGCGGCGCCAGTTGGTGTGTCAGGGGTAGGCACGCTGCCGTCGGGGAGGTTGAGGGTATACAGCTGGCTGGAATCCAAGCCTAATTCGGTCAGGGCTAGGCGTAGTTCGGTCTCACGTAGGGCCTGCCGGGCTGCCGCCGGAAACTTCACCGAGTTTGGGTGCGACATGCTTCCGTCACTCACTAGCACGCACCACACAGGTACATCAGCCTCTCGCAGTAAAGCCAGCAGGCCACCGCAACCCAGGCTTTCATCGTCGGGGTGGGGGGCAATAAGCACTGTGGGGCCCAGGGTAGCCGCGTAGTCGGGGGGGCGTAGGGGTAGGGTCTGGAAATCGAAAGAGAATACGCTAGTCATGCCAGAGAGAATGGGCGGGAGCGGTACGGTCGAGCACGAAGCGGCCGGCATCGGCTTGGGCAGCATCCGGGGCGGGCTGGCGTAGGTAATGCGTCAGGTCGCGGTGCAGCCGCTCGAACGGCTCCGGTTTCAGCAGGCCGCGGGCTCCTACGCACCGCTCGGCTAATTGCAGCACGCGCAGACAGATTTCCTCGATGGCCGTACGCATCATGTTGGCATAGGCTACGGTTGCTTCTGCGTCGGATTCGGCGGCGGCACGGCTAGCATGGTCGGCGGCGCCGCGCAGCCAGTGGTTGCCGCTTTCAACTAGCAAAGCCATTTCGCCGAGGCGCTGGCGCTGGTACGGGTCGTCGGTGCGGCCCAAGCCTTGCAGAAAGTGCCGGGTTTCGTCGAATACAGCTTCGGCCCCGCCTAACTGCACTGCCGCAAACCGGATGGCCCCGCCACTAAACCACGGTTGGCGATAATAGTCGCCGGGCTGGCCTATCAAATCATCAGGCCCCACTTCCAGGCCCGTAAAATCAACCCGGAAGCTGGCCGTAGCGCGCATACCTAGGGGCCGCCAAAAGCTGGCATCGTAGGTGGGTTGCTGCTCATCGGCGGGCAGAATCAGCATCTGCCAGCCGCCATTAGGCAAGGCCGCCGTCAGCAGCGGCCGACTCAGAAAATCGGAACCCGAGCCGAAGGTTTTGCTGCCGTGCAGCCGGTAACGCCCGTTGGGCAAGGGCTCCAGTTTCACACCGTCGGCGGCTTCAGTATTCCACACGCCAAACCAATGCCCGCTGTGTGCATCAGTGGCATAGCGCGCCACCTGGGCCGCCGTGCCAAAGCGTTGAAGCAGTTGCAGCGCATTGACGTGCCCTTCGTACACGCGCCCCACCGCTAGGTTGCCGTGCCCAATGTGCCGGAGCGTGCGCAGCAATGGCAAGGTATGGCGGACTTCGGCAAAGTCGGTGCCCCCAAGCGCCAGGGGGAGGGGAGCCGTCAGCAGGCCTGCCTCTTGAAGCCAGGTGAATTCCTGGGTCGGGAAACCGCCTTCGAAGTCGGAGGCTGGGGCCTGGGCCAATAAGCGCGGTACTAAGGTGGCGGCAGCAGTTTCGGGCGAAGAACTAGTAAAGGAAGCCGTATCGGCGAAAGAATCGGAGCTCTTCAACTCAGAAATAAAGGATGTGGGCATATAATACGCAGGGTAGGGTGGCGGTACTATACAATACTTCAATCCAGGGGTTCGTGTTGTCTGTGGTTGTTATTGGGTAGAGCTATTTACTCAGCTAGTAGAGCATGCACTTGCATTTGGAAAGGAACAAACCGCAACAATTCCAGATGGGCAGTTGGCACAGCGGGTTGGATGGGGCTACCTTCGCGGCGTCGTTCGTTTCTTCATCAAACTTCTGCTTGCTATGTCGCAGCCCATTCGTTCCGCCCTTGTTTCCGTCTATTACAAAGACCGTTTGGAGCCACTGGTGGCATTACTCAAAGAGCACGGCGTCACGCTGTATTCTACGGGGGGCACGCAGCAGTTTATGGAAGAGCAGGGTGCCGAAGTAACGGCCGTAGAAAGCCTGACGGGTTTTCCCTCCATTTTTGGGGGCCGGGTGAAAACCTTACACCCAAAAGTATTCGGTGGCATCCTGCACCGCCGCCACGAAACCGGCGACCTGGCCGAAGCTGAGCGGCACCAGATTCCGCCCATCGATTTGGTGATTGTGGACCTCTACCCGTTCGAGGAAACCGTAGCCTCGGGTGCGCCCGAAGTGGACATCATCGAGAAGATTGACATCGGTGGTATCTCATTGCTGCGTGCCGCCGCCAAAAACTTCCGCGATGTGCTAGTGGTCAGCAGCCGCGACCAGTATGAAGCCGTAACTGAGCTGCTGCGCACCAAAGGTTGCGCCACCGACCTCGAAGACCGTCGGCAGTACGCTACCGCCGCTTTTGCTACCACCTCACACTACGACACGGCCATTCATGGCTACATGGCGGGCGCAGGAAGCCGTGATGCTGCCGTAACCAACAATCCGCAATCCGCAACCAGCGGCCAGCAATCCACGCCGCTGCGCTACGGCGAAAATCCGCACCAAGCCGGTACTTTCTATGGCGATTTGGAGGCACTGTTCGACCAGCTCCACGGCAAGCAGCTCAGCTACAATAACCTGGTTGACGTAGATGCCGCCGTGCTGTTGATGCAGGAGTTTCAGGCCGATGGTCCCGCCGCCTGCGCCATCCTCAAGCACACCAATGCCTGCGGCGTTGCCCAAGCCGACACGGTTCACACAGCCTACCTCAATGCCCTAGCCTGCGACCCAGTTTCGGCATTTGGGGGCGTTATCATCGTGAACAAGCCTGTGGATGCCGCCACGGCCGAGGAGCTGAACAAGCTGTTTTTCGAGGTGCTGATTGCGCCCGAATTCGAGGCAGAGGCCTTGCCTATTCTGCAAAGCAAGAAAAACCGCATTCTGTTGCGCCAAAAGCCAGTTGACTTCCCTGCCAAGCAAGTGAAAACCCTGCTCAACGGCGTTATCGAGCAAGATTTCGACCGGGCTGTTGAAGGCGCTGCCGATTTCCGCACTGTTACCGAGTCGGTGCCGACCGCCGACGAAGTGGCCGCGCTGGAATTCGCCCTCAAAGTGTGCAAGCACACCAAGAGCAACACTATTGTGCTGGCGCGGGCCGGCCAACTGCTGGCATCGGGTGTGGGCCAAACCTCGCGGGTAGATGCCCTGCGCCAAGCCATTGAAAAGGCGCATTCGTTCGGCTTCGACTTGAAAGGGTCGGTTATGGCATCTGATGCCTTCTTCCCCTTCCCCGACTGCGTGGAAATTGCCGGAGCAGCCGGCATTCGGGCGGTAGTGCAGCCTGGTGGTTCCATCAAAGACCAGGACTCGGTGGACGCCTGCAACCGCCTCGGTATGGCTATGGTTTTGACTGGCGTGCGCCACTTCAAGCATTAATAAGCCCGTTGCTACCCGGCGGCCCAAGGCCGCCAGACAGACCAGCAATCCAATAAGCCCTTAACGTTTTCGTTACCGTTGAGGGCTTATTCGTGGAGGAAACAGCACTTGCAGACAAGAAGGATAATTCGATCTTCGATCTTGACAATGGCAGGTCGTGCTTCCCTGAAACTTCCGTACTTTTGTGCCCACTTTTTGTGTGGATGAGTTTCATTCGCACTCATTTTCTTGCCGTTAACTAATGGGTTTCTTCAACTTCCTTACCAGCGACATTGCCATCGACCTGGGTACGGCCAATACGCTCATCATTCACAACGATAAAATCGTGGTGGACGAGCCGAGCATTATCGCAAAAGACCGCACAACCAATAAGGTAATTGCCGTGGGCCGGCAAGCGCAGCAAATGCACGAGAAGACCCACGACAACATCAGAACCATCCGCCCCCTCAAAGACGGCGTCATTGCCGATTTCCACGCCGCCGAGGAAATGATAAAGGGCATGATTAAGATGATTGACACGCGGAACCGGCTGTTTCAGCCCTCGCACCGTATGGTTATCTGCATCCCCTCGGGCATCACGGAAGTGGAAAAGCGCGCTGTGCGCGACTCCGCCGAGCACGCCGGTGCCAAGGAAGTTTGGATGATTCAAGAGCCGATGGCGGCGGCTATTGGCATCGGTATTGATGTGGAGCAGCCTATTGGTTCGATGATTATCGACATCGGGGGCGGCACCACCGAAATTGCGGTTATTGCCCTGTCGGGTATCGTCTGCGACCAGTCCATCAAAACGGCTGGGGACGTGTTCAACCAGGATATTCTGGATTACATGCGCCGCCAGCACAACCTGCTGATTGGAGAGCGTTCCGCGGAGCGCATCAAGATTGAAGTAGGCGCGGCCCTGACCGAACTGGACGTAACCCCGCCCGACTATGAGGTGCGCGGCCGTGACCTGATGACCGGCATTCCGAAAGTTATCAAAGTAACGTCATCAGAAATTGCCATTGCCCTCGACAAGTCGGTAGCCAAAATCGAAGAAGCCGTGCTGAAGGCGCTGGAAATCAGCCCACCCGAATTGTCGGCCGATATTTACGAGAACGGTATCCACCTAACCGGCGGCGGCGCCCTACTGCGCGGCCTTGATAAGCGCTTGGCCGTGAAAACCAAGCTGCCGATTCACATTGCCGAAGACCCACTACGCGCCGTGGTACGCGGCACTGGCAAGGCCATCAAAGACATCCAAGCCTTTCGGGGCGTACTGTTGACGTAATGTTGAGAAGCTAGGAGCTAGAAGTCAGGAGCTAGAATATGCCATGTGTCTTCTAGCTCCTGACTTCTAGCTCCTAGCTTTTCGCTTTTTCATGAGAAACCTGTTCGCCTTCCTGTTCCGCTACCGAGGCTTGCTCGTGTTTGCGCTGCTGGAAATAGCGAGCTTATACTTGCTGGTGCGCAATAGCACTTACCAGCGGGCCGCCTTCTTCAACTCGGCCAACACGTACGTAGGCCAAATTCTGGAGACGCGCGACCGTATTTACAGCTACTTCCGGTTGGAAAGCATCAACCAAGGGCTAGTGCAGGAAAACGCCGCGCTGCGGCAGAAGCTCTATGCCAGCGACCTAAGCCACCGGGTAGCCGACAGCTTACCTGTGCCCCAGGACAGCGCCTCACGGGTGCGGCTGGCCCGCCTCAGCTCCCCCGATTCGTTGCTGCTGGGCCTGCGTACCCTGCCCACCCGCGACCCCGACTACCCCTTGATTCCGGCTCGCGTGGTGAACAACACCATGCGCCGCGTGGATAACTATATGACCTTGAACATAGGAGCCCGCGACGGAGTGAAGACGGGTATGGGTGTGCTGTCGGCGGCCGGGGTGGTGGGCCGGGTAAAGGTGGTGAGCGAGCAGTTTGCCACCGTGACGAGCGTACTGCACTCCAAAACGTTTATTTCCGCTAAAATCAAGCGCGACAACACCTTCGGCAGCATCAAGTGGCTCGGCGACGACCCTACTCACGCCCTGCTCGACAACATTCCGCGCCAGAACAAGCTGGTGCGCGGCGACACCATCGTGACGTCGGGCTACAACGCCGTATTTCCGGAGGGTATCCTGATTGGCATCGTGGATGATTTCGTGAAAGAGCCCGACAAGAACTTCTGGACCGTACGGGTAAAGCTGGCCGTGGATTTCTCGAACCTGACCTACGTGTACGTAGTCAATCCGCGCTTGAAGGCCGAGCGGGACACGCTGGAATTACGCGCCGGACTCCGGCCCGAAGTAGAAGAGCGGCCATGAAGGGAGTAGGCGGAATTTTGTTGCAGTTGCTGCGCTTCGTGCTATTCGTCGGCATCCATATGCTGCTGGTAAGCAAGCTGGCATTGTTTGAGCTGGCGTGGTGCTTTTTCTATTTGGGGTTCCTGCTGTTTTTGCCCATTGCCACGCCCATTGTGTTGCAGCTGGTGCTGGGTTTTGCTACGGGCCTGCTGATGGACATCTTCTACGACACCGGCGGAGTGCACGCCGCCGCCGCCGTGCTGCTGTGTTACCTGCGGCCCTGGGTGCTACGCCTGCTCACGCCCCGCGACGGGTACGAAGCCGCCGACTCGGTGAACGTGCATCAGATGGGCGGGCAGTGGTTTGTGGTGTATAGCGCACTACTCATTGGCCTGCACCATCTGGCGTTCTTTCTGCTGGAGTTGGGCAGTTTCCGCGCCTTCGGCCTGACGCTGGTAAAGGTGGTCGGCAGCACGCTGTTCACCGGCCTCACGCTGCTCATTGTGCAGCTTATCTTCTTCCCTACCCGCCGCCGGAATCGGTAAGGTGGTGAAGTGGAGTTCTGTGATATTTTACAAACCACCGTGGCTGTTGCAGAACTCTTCGACGAACGATTCAGTCATTGGTGTATCGGGAGGCGCCGCCCTGAAAAGTATTGAAAACAGCGTTTCGCTTGGTGAACGCTCACGGTTACGGCGTTCAAGACGCGACATATATACTTCTGCAACAGCCACCACCCTTTGTTAGATGCCAAATGAGCAACAAGAGAAGACTGAATCTATCGCTGAAGCAGGAAGTGCAACGCCAGATGACCCAGCAGCGCATCCCTCATCTTGGGCAGTTGCATAGCTGTGGTGGTGGGATAGACAGGTAAAGATTATACCTTGCTCAATCCTGTTTAACTATATGGAGGAGAGACAGATGATCGTACGGCTGCTTGGAGCCCAAATGACCACATATGAGACGCTACATGCTCATCTGAAGGAACGCTTAGGATTTCCTGACTACTACGGAGAGAATCTAAACGCGCTTTGGGATTGCATACGAGCTGATGTAGAAACGCCTCTAACAATTCAATGGCTCGACTTTGCCATTAGTCAGCGTGCGTTGGGGGAGGAGGCAGATAGAACCTTAGCGCTTTTACGGGAAGCCCAAGAAGAGATACCAGGGCTTACCATTGAAGTGAAATAGAGGCGTTGGGGCCAGCAGGTAAAATGCGTATCAGCGTCACCTGCTGCCCTCATTGCCACTCTGGCTTTTCCAAGGCCGAACTCTGCCCTTTCGTCGCGCTTGCCTTGATCAGTTCGGAGGGGAGGCGTGCCTAGTCGCCGTAAAAACACACGTAGGTATGCACTTGCTGTTGGCTTTGGGTGATTAAAGCGATGAGTTCGTGCAGCAATGGGTGGGGTTCCAGTTCCAACAACAAGCGTAGATCTGTAAGCAACTCCTGCTGTTGCAAGCAGTTGAATGTAGTATCCCCGTAGGGATCTAGGTAGCGTAGCATCCGAAAGGCATCGTTGTGCAAGCTCACCCCCGTCGTAAACTCTTTGCTTAGCGAAGCGATTGGATATTTATTCTCATCCTCTAATATGACAGTCCAGCTCATGTGAGCCAAGATAGGCAGAGGGTAGAGAAGGCACCACCGGGATGAGACTTTGAGCTATCAACTGAAAGTTGAGAAAGTACATTTTCGGCAGCACCCCGCGCTAGGAGGCTAAATCACCACTATTCCGAGGTCGGGAGTATAACTATTGTTATGTTAATCAACTATTCCGGGAAACAAACAGAAACTATCCCCAATATAGAATACTTCCAATGCACAGTCTCAAGCCCTGAAGTGTCAATCTACTTTTGCCTTTGAGACGGTGTACTACTCTTGTTGTTGCTAGCTAAACCTTGAAAAGGGCGCAACCGATGTTACCTTTGCGAATCCGGCCGGCTGGTCGTAAGTAGCTACTTTTCAGAATATACCGCTTTGCAATACCTCGAAGGACGCCGGTTTGTGGTGATGGCCATCTTCTTGGCAGTTGCTCTCACCTTTGGCGCCCGGCTCTTCTACATTCAGGTGCTGGATGGCAGCTACAAGTTGGCTGCCGACCGCAACACCTTGCAGCGCATTGTGCAGGTGCCGTACCGGGGCCTCATCTATGACCGCAAAGGCCAGCTGCTGGTGCAGAACACGCCCGTGTACGACCTCATGGTGGTGCCGCGCGAAGTGAAACAGCTGGATACGCTGCGGTTTTGTGAGTTGCTGCAACTGCCGCTGGAAGAGGTGCGCGAAGGCCTGAAAGTGGCCCGCACCTTCAGCCGCGTGAAAGCCTCGCCGCTGGTGCAAAACCTGAGCACGGCCGAGCTAGCCACCATTCAAGACAACCTGATGGACTTTCCCGGCTTCACCATCAAGGCCCGGATGGCCCGCTCGTACCGCACCGAAAACATGGCCCACGCGCTGGGCTACGTGGGCTCCATCACGCCGAAACTGCTGGAAAGTGAGCGGTTTGCCAAGTACATGCCCGGCGACTTTGTAGGCGTGAACGGGTTGGAATCGTTCTATGAAACGCAGCTGATGGGCCGGCGCGGGGTGCAGTACAAGATGGTGAATGTGCGTGGCATCGAAAAAGGCGCCTTCCGCAACGGCGAGTTCGATACGCTGTCGGTGGCTGGGCAGGACCTGCACACCAGCATTGATATCGAGCTTCAGAAGTACGGCGAGATGCTGATGAAGAACAAGCGCGGCTACATTGTGGCCATCGAGCCCAAGACTGGCGAAATCCTGGCAATGGTGTCGGCGCCGGCCTATGAGCCCTCCATTCTGACGGGTAAAGGAATGGGCAACCGCTACATGGCCTTGCAGAACGACACCACCAAGCCTCTCTTCAACCGCCCCTTGATGGCCAAGTACTCGCCAGGCTCGGTGTTTAAAGTGGTGAATGAGCTGGTGGCCTTGCAGATGGGCGTGGTGACGCCGCAAACCGGCTTCGACTGCAACTGGAAGCTGGTGCGCTGCACTCACCGCCACGAGTACCCCAGCAACGTTGGCATTGCCATCAAACAAAGCTGCAACCCTTATTTCTACCAGGTAATGCGGGCCGCCGTTATGCGCGGCCGTTCCACCAACCGCTTCGAGGACTCGCGGCTGGGGCTGGCCGACTGGCGCCGCAAGGTGATGGCCTTTGGGCTCGGCGACAAGCTGGGCGTGGATATCCGGAGTGAAATTGGTGGGCTGGTACCGTCGCCGGAGTACTATGATAAGCGCCTGAAAACCCGCCGCTGGAACTACAAAACAGTGTACTCGCTCAGCATTGGGCAGGGCGAGTTGAGCGTGACGGGTTTGCAAATGGCCAATATCATGGCCACCGTGGCCAACCGTGGCTGGTACTACACGCCGCATTTCGTGCGGCGGATTGGCAATGGTGGGCCGCTGCCGCAGTTCACCGAGCGCCATACCGTTGGGGTAGACCCGCGGCATTTTGAGGCTATTATTCCGGGCATGCAAGCCGTAGTAGATGGCCGCGGCGGCACCGGCGAAAATGCGTCGTTGCTGGATGTAGGTATTTCAGTGGCTGGCAAAACCGGAACCGTGCAGAACTACCACGGCGAAGACCACGCCACCTTCGCCGCCTTCGCGCCGGCCGAAGACCCGAAAATTGCCGTGGCCGTCTTCATCGAAAATGCCGGTTTCGGGGGCTCTTCTGCCGCACCTATGGCATCACTGATAATGGAGAAATACTTGCGCGGCAAAGTGGCCCCGTGGCGCCACCGCTGGGAAGACTGGCTGCAAAGCCCCGCCGAACGATTCATCAGAAGACGAAGACACTAATAGAACGTCATGCTGAGCTTGTCGAAGCATCTCTATCGTAGTGGTAATTCAAAGTTACTTTAGCGGGAGAGATGCTTCAACAAGCTCAGCATGACAGACGGCCCTTGCCTACAACATGCCTACTGCTCCCGCTCGTCATAATCGTAGCCTTGATTGGGTTACTGTGCTTATCTACCTGCTGATGGTAGGGCTGGGCTGGGTGAGCGTGTACGCGGCCAGCTACTCGCCCGACATGCCCAGCACGGGCAGCCTGTTCGGCAACCTCAGCTTTCAGGAGTTGATGGCTTACGACTGGTTCAAGCAGATTTTGTGGATTGGTACGGCCATTGTGCTGATTGTAGTGCTGGTGGTTATCGACTACAAGGCCTACGACACGTTTGCATTTGCGCTCTACGGCGGCATGATTGTGCTACTCATCATCACACCGTTTATTGCGCGCCCTATTGGCGGGTCACGTTCGTGGCTGGAACTGGGGCCGATGCGGCTACAGCCCGCCGAATTTGCCAAATTCGTGACGGCACTGGCTGTGTCGCGCTTTATGGCTGGCATCAATCTGCGCCAACAGAATTTCCGCGACCAAGCCGTGCTGGCTGGCCTTACGCTGTTGCCGCCAGTGCTCATCTTGGCCGCCAACGAAACTGGCCAGGCGTTGGTATTTGCCGCCTTTCTGTTGGCCTACTTTCGGGAAGGTATGTCGCCGCTAATTCTGGTGATTATGGCGGCGGCGGCCATCATTTTGATTCTGGCGCTGCTGGTACCCAAGTTGTGGCTAGTTGTGGCCTTTACTGTTGTGCTGGGGTTGGTTTTTCTATTCAACCGCAAAGCGCTACGCCACCATTTGCCGCTTTCTTTGAGTGTGTGGGCTGTAGTCATTGGAATGGTGTTTGGGGTTGATTTCTTCTTCAACAACGTACTGCAACCCCACCAGCGCAAGCGCATCGAGGTACTCATCAACCCCTCGGCCGACCCACTAGGCGTAGGCTGGAACGTCACGCAAAGCAAAATTGCTATTGGCTCGGGCGGCTTTGATGGGAAAGGCTTTCTGCAAGGCACGCAAACCAAGTTCGACTTTGTGCCTGCGCAAAGCACCGACTTCATCTTCTGCACTATTGGCGAAGAGTGGGGGTGGCTGGGCTGCACTACTGTCATTATCCTGTTTATTGTGCTGCTCTGGCGGATTCTGTATGTGGCAGAGCGGCAGAAATCGGTATTTGGGCGCACCTACGGCTACTGCGTAGCCAGCATCATGTTCTTCCACTTCGCCGTGAATATTGGTATGACGATTGGACTGGCGCCGGTAGTAGGAATTCCACTGCCGTTTTTCAGCTACGGTGGTTCCTCCTTGTGGTCGTTTACTACGCTCCTGTTTATTTTGCTGGGCATTGATGCCTACCGCAAGCAAGACCTAGAGCGGTAAAACCTCCCTATGGCCAAGCAGGAGCATATACCGCACGGCCTTTAACCTCGTCTTCTTGTGCTTGTTGCTCCCGCCGGTACCACTCAATCTATAGCCCGCGTCCGGCTTGCGGAGTGGCTGGTAGTGGGGCTCCTAACGGGTTTGTGCCTGCTGCTGCCGACTCGTAATTCCACCCCCGATGCTTGGTATTACGCGGCCTGTGTTCGGCACGCACACGAGCTGTTTCAGCCCCACCACTTGCTTTACAATGCTGCCGGTTGGGTATGGTGGAACTTGCTGCCTAGTACAATTGATGCGCTGGCTGCTTTGAAAGCCATGAATGCGCTGGCCTTTGGCGGCTGCTTGCTGGTACTGCGCGATTTGCTGCGCCGCGTAGGTGGGCCTGTTGTGCCGGTAGCAGGTTGGTTGGTGGTAGTGGGCAGTAGTTTCGGGATGCTGCGTTTCGCCACCGAAAACGAAACCTACATGCTGCCACTGCTGCTGTCGTTGCTGGCGAGCCGCAGTTGGTGGCGAGCTGTTACAGAAGGTGGCAACGCACGTTGGTTAGCGGCTGGTAGTTGGGCTGCTGGGGCGGCCTTATTCCACCAAATTCACGCGGGCTGGTGGCTGGCACTGCTAGTAGGCATCGTGCTTAGTGGCAAACAAGCTTGGTGGCGCAAGGCGGGCCTTTACATGTTGCCGGCACTGGTAGTGCCGGTGGCTTACGCTGCCGCTTTGCCCTCCTGGCACCTGCCCTTCACTTTCACCGCCTTCTGGCGGTTCGTGTTCCATGATTTATATGCCGGTCACGCGGGTGCAGCACCGTCGGGCCATACGCTGCTGCTTACAACCATTAATCTGGTACGCACCTTTGGACAGTTGCACGGTTCCACATGGGCGCTGTTGCAACGCTGGACGGCACTGATTGGTGTTGGGTTGCTGAGTGCGGGAATAATGGCGTACGCCGCGTTCCGGGGGTGGAAGGCGCGACAAAAGGCAGTCTTCACCCACGCTACGCTTACAGAAGCAGCAAAGCAGCCAGCAACGCAGCGCCCTTTCCAGCGGACGCACTGGCTGGTGCTGGTGTTACAACTAAGTTGCGCGGTATGGGCCGAGGGCAATGCTGAGTTTATGGTGATGCTGCCAGCCTTGCTGGCTTTGTTGCTGATTGGGCAGCCGTCGCTACGGGCGGTGTTGCCGTGGGTAGGGGCGTTGTTGCTGGTCTGGAACCTGACGTTTGGGTTGCTGCCGGCTCACGGGCTCCGCTTCACCAATACTGCCCCGTTACTGGCCCGCATCGAACGGGAGCCGGCCGCGTGGTGGCTGCTTTCCGACCCAAATCTGGTGCTCAACCAACTACACTACCGCACGGGACAACCAGTTGGACCACCCAATATCCTGCCCCCCCCAGCCTTGCTAGTCCGGCGGCCAGGTCAGTCGCCAGCACAGTTTCGGGCGTGGCTGGCCGCACGGCGCGCGGCTGGGCAACGCGTTTATACCAACGTTCTGGGCGGCCCCCACCTCCTCGACCGGGCCCGCCTCACCCAGGGCGGCGACGAAGCGCAGCTGCCGTTACTGGCCGGTTACCACCTCGCCCGCCTCGATTCGTTTGCCACCTCTTTTGGGCCCGTTTACCTCACTGAAATTCAGTGAGCAGCCTGCTGGCTGTTGGTGGCTGGGTGTTTCTGGGGATTGAGCTGTTGGGTGAGAATCAGGGCAAACACCACCGCAAAAACTGGGGCCGCTAAATAGCCCATGCGGCCCAGGTCGCCGGAAAGAAACATGTGCGCCAGCACCACACCAGTAAAGAGCACGCCCGACCACCCCAGCGGAATGAGCCATTGCGCCCGTTGTGCCGCGCCGCCGCGAAGTCCTAAGGGTAGCAACAGCCAGAAAAAACCAAAGACGCTGAATATCTCGCCGATTCCCTTGACCGAAAGTAGACGGCGCAACGAGTAGGTTACGTTTTCAAAGTGGTTCAGCGCGTTCTGTACGCTCTCGGTAGGCGGCGCCCCAATGCGGCTGTCAATCCAGTGCCGGACTGCAAACGCCAGTGCGGTACCCACCGCCAGCCAAGCCAGCTGCGCCGGCCAGCCTAGCGCCCGGCGGCCAAACAGCAGCAGCCACGGCACCAGAAACACAAACGACTCCTTGGCCAAAAACCCCAGCACCAATACCGCTACCAACGCCCCCTTCGAGCCGCTACGAGTTGCGTAAAAAGCCAGCGCAAAAATCAACATGTACAAACTATCTACCAGCGGTAAGCCGGTGATATACACGGCCCAGCGGCTGCACAGAACGGCTACTACCGCCAAAGCTGCGGCTGCTGGCGCCGCGCCAAACAGGCGGCAGGTTTCGTAGAGTATTAGCCCCGTGCCGGCCATTAGCAGGGTGTTTAGTATGTAAAATGCCAGCCGAAGCGGCCAGTCGGTAGCGGCGCGCTGGGGCCAAATGCGGGCATACACCTGCTCCAAAGGCCAAGCCAGCGCGCCAGCGGCGGCGGGCACCAGCACCCGGTAGCGGCGCGTCACGCTCACGCCCTTAAACTCGCCCCGTGCCATGCGTAGGTAGCTACGGGTATCGAGAGAATGGGAGAAATCGTAGTGCACATACATAGTGTAGGCTGGGCCCGCCAGCACACCCAGCGCTAGCAGGTACACCAACACCCATTCGCGCCACCGTGCTTTACGAGTTGTAGCCATTGGCCGATGGCTGCTGGTTGCGTTGCTGCCCGCCGTTGAATGAAATCTATCCGCAGACATTAGCGCTAACAATCAGCAATTCAATAATCAGCCATCAAAT
The DNA here is from genome assembly GCF_000420705.1 of Hymenobacter norwichensis DSM 15439. Lineage (GTDB taxonomy): Bacteria > Bacteroidota > Bacteroidia > Cytophagales > Hymenobacteraceae > Hymenobacter > Hymenobacter norwichensis. The sequence goes on along the minus strand of NZ_ATVL01000008.1, from coordinate 936,836 downwards.
CACGCAAACTTCCGGTCAATCAGCTTGAGAAGCTTATTGACATGCTCTTCCTTGCGCGACCAGTCGTGCTTGCTGGCTAACTGCTCACTCACGTAGCGCTTCGCCGATTCGGCATCGGACAAGGTGTCAAGGTGCTGGATGGCCGCGTGGTATACCATGTTTTCGCCCTCAAATAGCTCGTTTATGAAGCTGAAGCGCTGATTGATGGAAATAGCCTCGCGCAAGGTTTCCACTTTGGGGGCCTGCTCTGCTAGCGTGCCTACTGGCCGCTCGGGGCGCAGGGTTTCGCTTAATGTCTGGCCGCCCGGCTGGCTGGCTTTCAGCTTCTGGTACAGCGGCACTACTGCATCGGCGTTCAACTTCTCGGAAGCAACGGCAGCGGGTTTCACTTCCGGTGCAGACTCAGCTGGAGCAACGGGTTTAGGGGGCGCCGGAGTAGGGGGGAGTGGCGTTTGAGCGGGCGCCGCAACGGGCATTGGCGCTGCCTGGACCTGAGCTGGCTCGGTGGGCGTAGGCGCTGCTATACCAGTGGGCTGCAAGTCGGTTTCTTGTAGCGGCAGCAGCGCATTGAACTCGGTTATCAAATTGTTCAGCGGCTGTTGTAGTGCCGCGTTGGCGGCTAGATGCTGTTGGAACTGCTGAACCAACGTATTACGCTCCAGCGGAGCCGCATCTGTTGGCAGTGTGTCCAGAAAGCCTTGGTACAGTGGCTTGTTGATATCGAGGTAGCGCAGGGCGTCACGCAGCTGGGCGCTAGTGGCGGTGGACTGGCCATTCACCAGCTTCGCCTCCAAGGTGCCTACTGGGTCTTGAGCTGCGGCCAGCGTGTCGGCAACGGCGCGAGACAGTAGCGGCTCGAAGGCACTGCGGCTCAGCTTGATGCGGCGCGACAATACGTTCATAAACTGTGTGAGGGCCGTCCGTACATCTTCGGCCTCAAAATCAAAATATGGGCTGCGCAGCCGCGCCATTTCCTGGGTCCATTGGGCCAGCAGCTGCTGCACCACAAACAGGTTTACTTGCCGGATAGGCGTAAAGCGGAGCACGGCCGGCCCATCGAGGGTGGCCGTGGGGCGAGCTCCAAAATGCTGGTCGCAGAGGAGGGCGGCCAACTTGCGGCCGTATTGTTCACGGAGGGTCGTGCTATCTTTGTCGTTCATCGGAAAGCCATATTCGGGCCTGAAAGTTAAGGAAAATGCCTACGCTCACCGTGCAAAACCTGCCTGCTACCGTGCCCGTACCCGCCGGCAGCACCCTACTGGCTGCCCTGCAAGCCGCCGCCCACGACTGGATGCACGCCTGCGGGGCCAAAGGCCGGTGCACCACCTGCCGCCTGATAGTGGTAAGCGGCGCCGATGCTCTAACGCCGCTTACTGCGGCCGAATTGCGCTACCAAGCCGCTGGCCGCCTCCAAGCCAATGAGCGCCTTACCTGCCAGGCTCGCCTGCCCGAAGGCACTGTAACTGGCCGCGTGCCAGAAGCCACTAAGCTGCCACACGTGCAATACACTAAGTAATAGCTGAACAACTGAGGGTCTGATTGATAAGGCAGTGCGGATGAGGTTTGCCAACAAAACCGTAGCAGCTTCCGGAGGTAAAGTTGTAATTTGGGCTGTCAAAGCTGAGGCTTGGGTGAGCTAAAAAGCGTGCCCAAACAACTTACTCAGTCACTCCGTCACTCAGTTACTTTTCACTCACGTGTTCATAGAACCCCGCGGCGGCCATGGCCGCGACGTACCCCGCCGGGGCTGGATTGAAGTGGTGTGCGGCTCGATGTTCTCGGGAAAAACCGAGGAGCTGATTCGCCGGCTCAAACGCGCCAAAATTGCCCGGCAACGGGTGGAAATATTCAAGCCGGCTCTTGATACCCGCTACCACGTCGAGGATGTGGTGTCGCACAATGCCAACAGCATCCGCTCGACGCCGGTAGCCCTGGCCCAGGAAATGCTGCTGCTGGCGGCTGGCTCCGATGTAGTGGGGATTGATGAAGCGCAGTTTTTCGATGAGAGCCTAGTTGATGTGTGCGTGCAGTTGGCCAACCGCGGCACCCGCGTCATCGTAGCCGGCCTCGATATGGATTTTCAAGGCCAGCCATTTGGGCCCATGCCTGCCCTCATGGCCGTGGCCGAATTCGTAACCAAAGTGCATGCCGTGTGCGTGTGCTGCGGCGAAATTGCGTCGTACTCGTTCCGGATGGCGGCTTCCGAAGATAAGATTCTGCTCGGCGAAACCGACGCGTATGAAGCGCGCTGTCGGCCCTGTTTTCTGGCCGGCATGCAGGAAAAAGCAGCCCTAGAAGCCACCGAGCGAAGCAAGCACTAATTCCTACTATTCGGCGTTGAATGGTTTCTGTTGACTTTCTGTATTCCTTATCCTGCGCTATATGATTTGTTTGCTACCCACGTTACGCCTTACCGTTGTATTTCTGCTGAGTTTGCTGGTGCTGGCTCCCGTAGCCACGCAGGCGCAGAGTACCGCTGGCTTCGGCGACTGGCAACTACACTTGCCCAACAGCCGTGCCCGGGTAATGGCCGATACCGGGAAGCGCATTTATGTAGCGGCGGAAGATGCTTTCTTTTACTTCGATAAGGAAACTACCACCACCACGCTGCTTTCCCGCCGCGACGGACTTAATGGGGTGAGCGTAAGCACGGTCGCCTATGATGCTACCACCGACCAGGTATTGGTGGCGTATCGGGATGGCAACCTCGACCTGTTGAGCACCGATGGCACCCGAATTCGTAATATCAATGATATCAAGCGCAAGCAGCTGACGGGCTCGAAAACCATCAACCATATAGCGTTCAACGGCCGGCTGGCTTATCTGTCCTGCGACTTTGGCTTGGTGGTGCTGGATATGACCAAGCTGGAAGTGCGCGACACCTTTTCCAACATCGGGCCGCTGGGGGCGCAGATTACCGCCTACGCAACTACCGTGGCCAGCGGCTTTCTGTTTTTGGCTACCGACAAAGGCATTCTGCGGGCACCCCTCACCGCCGACCAAGCCAACTACCGTAGCTGGGTTCTAGACCCAGCTGTTGTGGGGGGTACTTATCGGACCCTTGCTACCCACAACGGGCAGGCGTATGCAGGCCGTAGCTTTAGCAATGTGCAGCGCTACGTATCAGGGGCAGTCTGGCAACCAATATTTGCCGTCTATGCCGATTTCTACCTGAATTTGACGTCTTCTTCTGAAGGACTATTGATTACTAGTGTTACTGGTAATACTCGAACGGTATCTATTCTGGCCAATACGGGCAGCACGCTAGCTCCGCTTACTACCGCCGCCAACGCGCCCAATCCGCAAGCCGCACTGCGCGACCAAGACAATAATTTCTACATTGCCGATGGGCAGCGCGGGCTGTTGCGAACCACTGACCGCCGCAATTTTGAAGCCTTTGTGGCCAACGCACCCCAGGAAGCCACAGCGTTTGGGCTGCTAGCCGACGCCCGTACGAATACCGTGAATGTATTCACTGGCGGTTATGAAGAGGCTTCCAACGAGCGAGGTAATAAGAAAGGCTTTTACGAGTACAAAGACGGTCGCTGGACCAACTACACCCGAGAGAACCTGCCTACCACCGCGCAGCTACCCGATATGGAAGACCTAATTCGGGGCACACGCACCGCCGATGGTACGCTGTACGTGTGTAGCTACGGCGACGGTCTGTTACGCTGGAACGGGCCCGGCGAGTTCAAACAATACATTGCTGGTATGCCTGGAGTGCCGCTGATAAGCGAGTATGCCGATAACCCCCAATTTACCAGGGTTATGGACGTAGCAGCTGCACCCAATGGTGACGTATGGGTTTCCACACGGCATACCAACCGGCCAGGTACTAGCCTGCACGTGCTGACCCCAAGCACCGATACCTGGCGCACCATTCCTTACCCTGTTCTTGATAATCTTAACCGGCTGGTTTTAGATGACTTTGGTGCTGTATGGGTATCACAGTTCCGTAAACCAGCCCCAGCGGCCAGCATCGGCCTTTTTGCCTATGATGATGTGTCGAAGGCTGCGCCGGTTTACTTCACCGAGAGCAATGGCCTGCCTTCCAACAGCATTTATGCCTTAGCGAAAGATCGGAAGGGAGCTATTTGGGTGGGTACCAGCAAAGGCATAGCTTATCTGGACGACCCTGGTGCAGTGTTTGTGCAAGGCAGCAATCCAACTTTCACTAAGCCCGTGGTACGGCGTGGTGAAGGTGCAAACTACTTCGCCCTAGGTGAGGATGTAGTGCGGGCCGTGGCCGTTGACGGAGCCAACCGCAAATGGTTCGGGACGGACCGGGGCCTGTGGTTGTTCAGTGAAAACGCCGACGAGGGCTTGCTGCACTTCACCACCGACAACAGCCCGCTGCCGTCCAACAGCATTATTGACTTAGCCGTGAACGATAAAACAGGGGAGGTATTCGTGGCTACTTCGGCGGGTGTAGTTTCTTACCGGGGGGCTGCTACCGTAACCGAAGGCACACCGAAAGACTGTTTTAAGGTGTCGCCGAATCCGGTGCGAACCAATTTTAACGGGCAGGTAGGCATAACTGGTCTGGCCAACAACGGCATCGTCAAAATCACCGACGTAACGGGCAAGCTGGTATACCAAACTACGGCTACCGGCGGCGGCCTCATCTGGAACCTGGCCGACTACAACGGCCGCAAAGTGCAGTCGGGGGTGTATCTGGTGCTATCGTCGGATGCGGACGGCAAGAACGGCTGCGTCAGCAAGATTGCCGTAGTAGAGAAATAGGCGGCATAGTTGAATTGTTGAATTGCTAAAGGGTTGGTTGTTCAACAATTCCAGAGAACAACCAACCCTTTAGCAATTCAACAATTCAAATCCATGCTAATCAAAACCCGCGGGGTTGTTCTGAGCTACATTAAATACCGCGAAACCAGCATTATTGCGCGGGTGTATACTGAGCGGCTGGGAGTGCAGAGCTATGTGGTGAACGGGGTGCGCAAAGCCAAGCCACCGGGCCGGATTGCCTTGTTTCAGCCTCTCACGCTGCTGGAACTAGTGGCGTATACCTCGAAAAACGGCGGCCTCACGCGCCTCTCCGAGTTTCGGTGCGCTGAGCTCTACCGCAGCATTCCGTATGATGTGCAGAAGAGCAGCGTGGCGCTGGTATTGTCTGAAATCCTGAGCCACTCGCTACAGGAAGAAGAGGAAAACGAGGCACTTTTTCAGTTTCTGCACGACAGCCTGCTAGCATTCGACCAGCAGACCAGCGGCTACGAAAATTTCGCGCTGGCCTTCCTGCTCCGGCTGGCTACGTATCTGGGGTTTGGGGTGGAAACGGGTGAAGAGTTAACTACCCAAGTAACCTTTGCGGCCACTGTGCCCACTAGTCAGGGCGGCGGCCCCACAGTGCTGCGCCTTCAAGAATTTGAACAGTACATCGACGAACTGCTCCGAGACCCTGCGCACGTTACCATTCCCAATGGACGGGTGCGGCGCGAACTATTGAACGTGATAATTCGCTATTACCAGTTGCATGTGGAACGCCTCGGTGAAGTACGCTCCTTGGCTATTCTCTCGGAAATACTGGCAGAATAAGAGAAAAGGGGAGTTCTTCGTTCTAAACCCGTAAGTGGATTAATCAGAACAAAGAACTCCCCTTTACCTATCTCTATTTCACGTCCACCAACTCTACATCGAAGCGGAGGATGGCATTGGCGGGAATGTCGGCCCCGGCACCACGTGAGCCATAGGCCAGCGGAGACGGTATCAGTAGGATAGCCTTGGTACCTTGAGCTAGTTCTAGCAGGCCCTGGTCCCAGCCCCTGATTACTTGGCCGCGGCCCAGCGGGAAGGTGATGGGCTGGCCGCCGTTCTTCTCCGACGAATCGAACAACTTGCCGTTGAGCAGCATACCCGTGTAGAGAACCGAAACGGTTTGGCCTGCCTGAGGTTTAGGGCCAGTACCCGCCTTCGTGACAACGTAGTAGGTGCCACCGGGAGTTTTTACGCCGGTCAGGTTGTTTTTCTTTAGGTATTCCTGAATCAAAGCATCGTCTTTGGCAATGAACTCTGCTGCGTCGGCGTCGGCTTTCTTCTGCGCTAGCTCCATCATCTTCTGCTGCTCGGCTTGTGCCTCGGCAGGCGTCATCAGCTTTTGCACCTTCACCAGCATCGTGAGCGTGTTGCCGGCCTTTTTCATGAACGGTGGCACCGGCTGCCGAAACGATTTGGCGAAAATGGAGTCGAGATTGAAGCGGAACACAGCTGAGTCGCCGGCTTGTAGCAATGTTACGGCCTCTTCAATACCGCCCCGCTCCTGGAGAGCCGCCAACGGTATCTGCGCCGGCATACCTAGCTGCTTGCGTGTGCTGAACAACACCGAATCCTTAGCGGTCCGGTACTGCATATGCGCTGCTAGCGTCTTGCCAATACGGGTGGAATACGTCGGGTCACCAGCCGGATTTACGTCGGTGCGGAGCGTGTAGCGGCCGTTGCTTCGCCGGAAAATGCGGTACTCAATGCCCGATTTGGTGCGCCCGAACCCTTGTGGCACCGTGCTTTTAATGGGCGTTTTGCTGGCAACCGGCTTTTTAACGGGGGCTTTGGTAGAGGTAGCGGGCTTACGAACTGGTACAGGAGCTTTCTTAGTTTGAGCCTGCGCGGTCTGGCTTAGCAGGGCAAGTCCAGTCAGGAATGTAGCGAAAGCCTTGGAGAGGCTGGATAAAGAAATCATAGCGGGAAAAAGGTGAAATCGTAGCGAAAGTAGAGCCGCTTAGCGGGCGGACAGTAGCTCCAGCATGAAAACCAGGTCGGTATTCGGCGGAATGATGTAGTTGTCATCCGGGCCTTTTACGCCGCGGGAGCCGTACGCCAGCCGCGCCGGAATCCAGGCTTTCACGCGCGTACCTACGGCCAGCAGTGGCAGCAGCTCGTCCCAGCCCGTAATGACCTCGCCCTGCCCCACCCGAAACCGGAGCGGGCGGTTGGCCGGCGAGCTGTCGAAGAGCTGCCCGGTGGCTAGGTAGCCACGGTAGGCTACCGTCACCCGGCTTCGTGGCAGGGGCCGGGCGCCAGTGCCAGCAGTAAGCACCATGTACTGTATGCCACTTGCCGTGGTGAGCGTGCTGGCCGACCCGGAAAGCGAATCGGCGGCAGCCGAGCCCGTTTGGGCCCGTGCCACCGCCGACAGGAATAGCAGTTGTAGCAGGCCTAACCACCAGCCGGTGCGCAGGGCCCGTCGCAGAGCATGCTTAGCGTACATTCAAAACGGTCATATCAAAACGCAACGGCTCGTCACGGAGGGTTCCGCTAGGAGTACCACCAGGACCGTAAGCCAGATAAGAAGGAATCAGCAACTCGTACCGGTCGCCTTTCTTCATAAACAACAGACCTTCGTCCCAGCCTTTGATAACCTGGCCAGCGCCTACAGTTACCGGAATGCAGCCACAGGGCCGATTATTCTCGGTGGAGTTGTCGAAGATGGTGGATTCGTTGGATTCGCGCAGAAGGCGACCAACGTATTTTATTTCGGTGGTATTGCCGCTAATAATAGTGGTGGTATCGGTGCTGGGGTTTTCTGCCAACCGCACCAGATAGATGCCGTTGTTGGAAGTTCCATTTAGCCGCCGGTATTGGTTGACACCGGTACCCGCCGTGATATTGTGCCGGGTCAGGTAAGCCTGGATCAGGCCATCATCAATCACCTTGTATTCGTTCACGCGGTTGGCGGCGTCCTCGGTACTGTTGTCGTCTTTGCAGCCCGATAAGGCAGGTGCCGTCAGCGTAAGCAATACCGCCGCTAAGCGGAGCAGCAAAGAGCGTTTGAATAAGTGTGTCATAGGGGTAAGCGGCAAAAGGTAAAAACCGCGCCGGAAGTCCGGCGCGGTATAGTTTTTACTTCACGTCTACCAACTCCACTTCGAAGCGCAGCGGCGCATCAGCAGGAATGTCGGTGCCCGCGCCGCGCTGCCCGTAGGCCATCGGCGAAGGAATCAGCAGCACGGCTTTGCTGCCTTTGTTGAGCAACGGAATGGCTTTGTCCCAACCCGGAATTACCTGACCAACGCCAATGGCAAAGTCAATCGGCTTGCCGTTGTTCGGGGCCTTTTCCGACGAGTCGAATACTTTGCCGTCAAGCAGCTTGCCGGTGTACTTAACCGATACCGTCTGGCCTACTTTCGGCTTGGGGCCGGTGCCAGGCGAAGTCACCATGTAGTACACGCCCGACGAGTCGCGCTGAGCGTTCAGGTTGTTTTTCTTGATGTATTCCTGCAGAATAGCGTCGTCTTTCTTGCTTTGCTCGGCGGCGTGCACAATGGCTTTCTGCTGCTGCTCAGCTACGGCTTTCTGCTGGTCGGCCGTGGCTTCGTCGCGGGTCTGCACCTTCTGGGCTTTCACCAGCATGGTCATGGTGTTACCGGCTTTCTTCATGAACGGCGGCACCGGCTGCTTGAACGACTTAGCGAAGATGGTATCCACGTTAAAGCGGAACACAGCCGAGTCGCCGGGCTGGAGCATGGCAATGGCTTCTTCCAGGCCACCTTTCACTTTCACATCCTGCAACTCAATGCGCATCGGAACGCCCATTTGCTGCTTGCTGGAGTTGAAGAGGATAGAATCTTTGGCGGTGCGGTATTCCACGTCCAGCGCCAGAATCTTGCCAATCCGGTCTTTGTAAGTAGCATCGCCTTCAGCGCTTACCTCACGGGGCGAGTAGGTTTTGCCTTCGCCTTTGAAGACTTTGTATTCGATGCCCGACTTAGTTTTCGCGAAGTCGCCGCCTTTGTTGCAGGAAGCCAGGCCCAGGATGCCGGCCGCCAGGGCCAGACTCAGAATGTTGCGATGCAAATGCATGAAGCAGAAAAGGTGGTGGAAATTAAAATTTCGGGCAAGTTACACCGTAGGGGGCGCAACTGCCAGCGGGGCCGTCACCAGTTGGCTCTGGTATTGAGGCAATAAGTCGAGGAAACGTTGCACGGTGCTGTCCAGGGACGTGTAGCTGATGCCACCAGATGCATTGTGGTGGCCGCCGCCCTGGAAATGGTCGCGCGAGAAGCTGCTCACCGAGAAGTCGCCAACCGAGCGGAACGAAATCTTGACGGCCTGACCCCGGTCGATAAGCACGGCCGCAAACACAATGCCCTCGATGCTGAGCGCAAAATTTACGAGGCCTTCGGTGTCACCGGTTTTCGAGTCGTACTCTTTCAGCTCCTGCTGCGTGATGGCAATGTAGGCTGTGTTGTACTCGCGCAGCACCCGCAGCTTATCCTTGAGCACGAAGCCCAGGAACCGCAGGCGCATTTCCGAATGCGAGTCATAGATCCGGCGGTGCACGTCGGAGAGGTTGATGCCTGCGTTGAGCAGTTCGGCAATGATCAGGTGCACGTTGCGCGAGGTGCTCGGGTGCCGGAACGAGCCGGTATCGGTCATGATGCCTGCGTACAGACACTCGCCAATACCCGCATCAATCAGGTCCTGGTCACCCAAGTCACGGATTACCTCGAACACCAGCTCGGCCGTGGCCGCCGCCGAAGAGTTCGAGAAGTCGAGGTCGGCAAACTGCTCGGGCTCCTGGTGGTGGTCGATGAGCACCTTGGTGCCGGGCGCGTGCCGGATGTACTCGCCCATCTCGTTGATGCGGTTCAGGCAAGAGAAATCCAGGCAGAACAGCACTTCGGCCGTTCCAATGATTTCCTGCACCTGCGCATCATTCTGGCGCGAGTCGTACACGACTACCTCGTTGTTGCCGGGCATCCAGGCCAGGAAATCGGGATAGTCGGAGGGCGTCACGACGGTTACCGTGTGGCCTTTTTTGCGGAGGTAACCTGCCAAGCCTAACGACGAGCCGAGAGCATCGGCATCGGGCTTGTGGTGCGTGGTAATAAAAACCTGCCGGGGTTGCGAGAGCAGCTCCTGCAGCTCAGAGATTGTGGACATTGCCTACTGATAGGTGGCTGAAATTCGGGGATTTATGCCGGGAGCAAGGCGGCAAAAGTCGTAAATATTCTGGGTTCCAACAAAACAGCTTTGGGTTTGGTGCAATTGTGCCCGGAATTACCTGGCTCCACTGCCCGCCCGGTGCCAAATTGATAATGCAGGCTTTAAGCGCAACTTTGGTTACGGGTAACAACTTCCCGCCTAAACCCTCTACTTTTGCGCCCGCAAACTCTTTGCGTTTCCCTACACAGGAATTCCTCTAACCCCAACCCATAGAAAAGATGGCCACGAACCGCACGTTCACCATGATTAAGCCCGACGCCACGCAGGAAAACCACATTGGTGGTATTCTGAGCATGATCGAAGAGGGTGGTTTTCGCATTGTTGCTCTGAAAAAAGTATTGCTGACCGCCGAGCGCGCCGGCCAGTTCTACGAAGTGCACAAAGAGCGTCCTTTCTACGGCGACCTGGTAAAGTATATGTCGTCGGGCCCTATTGTAGCGGCTATCCTGGAGAAAGACAACGCTGTAGCTGACTTCCGTACGCTGATTGGCGCTACCAACCCTGCGCAGGCAGCCGAAGGCACTATCCGGAAGAAGTACGCTAAGAGCATCGAAGCCAACGCCGTACACGGTTCCGACTCCGACGAAAACGCCCAAATCGAAGGCAACTTCTTCTTCGGCCCCGACGAGCAATTCTAAGCTCACATCTTAGGTAATCAAGTGGATTTCTAACTTGAAAGTAGAGCAGTTAAAACTAGCTAGCAGCTTTCTACTTTCAGGTTTTATGGCCTATTTTACCACAAAACCCCGCTCTACAGCTCGTAAAGCGGGGTTTTGCATTTACTGGAAACGAACTTTTTATAGACCTTTTTTATACTAGGAAGCTGGTTAACGAGCCTGTCCGAAGCCGATGCGGCCCGTGCTTTTAGGCTCGCTGGTAAACACCTGCTCTTCGCGGTTATAAATGTCGGCTAGCGTAGTAGGTTCGGTAACAGGTTGTTCCTGGCTGAGGCTAGCGGCCAGCGCTTGGGCTTTAAGCTGTGTTAGTGGCTCAAAATTGTAAGAGGCAATGAGGCGACCTTTCCGCAATAGCGCCTTGTCGATGCGAGCAATGTCGGCGTTAAAGGTGCAGATAATCTGGATGTGAAACCCGTCGGAGAGCAGGCCGTCGGAGAGGTTGAGCAGGTTGCTGACGGCATTGCCGCCATGCCCGTCGCGCTTAGACAGTAGTTCCTCTGCATCCTCGATGATGAGGATGGAATTGGTGTTGTCATGAAGCAGATTGATGAACTCGGGGTCGGCGATGCGCACGGCCAAGTTGGGCGGAATGAACAGCTTGGGCTTGTCGGTGAGGCCACACAGGTGCCGGATGTAGCTGGTTTTGCCGGTGCCGGGCGGGCCGTGCAGAATCACTAAGCCTTTATCGTCGGGCTTTTGCAAGCGGTTCACAATGGCCTCATGCACTGGCAGGAGGTCGTCGTTGTAGTGTGTAGCCAAGTCAAGCGCTGGAATCTTGAGCGGCAGCGGCGAAAACTCCAGGTCATTGCTTGCCAGCCGTAGCACCTGAATACGCTGACGCTCTAATTGGCCAGTATCAAGTTGTGCTGTGAGAGCGGCCCGAACCTGCGCCAACAAGGTTGCATCGGTGTGAGGCGAGTAGAACAGCTGCGCTCCTTGGTCGCCGTACAATCCCCGGTCGTAGAACCAGAGCAGCAGGCGCGGGCCCGGTGACAAGGCGTGGTAGTGCCATTCGGGCGTTTTGCTGGCTTGTTCCAAGTAGACGGAATGAACTACAGTAGCGGCCTCTAAGTCGTGGCTTACGGCTAGTGTATCCAAAACCGTTTGGCGCGCTTCGGCAGAAGCTAGCTGGTAAATTTCGCGGCGGGGTAGTTCACCAAATGATGCGTAAAACCAATTTAATGGCTGGAACCCATGTTGGGTGAAAGCCGTGGAAAGGTCGAAGGAGCCCAGCAGGGGCGAAGTTGATGCCATATACTGGCAATTTCCATTAAAACCTGAACTGGACCAATACTTCTAAACGAATAATGCGGACCGCAGGAAGCAACAAGTGTGCTTCCTGCGGTCCGCATTATTCGTTGGGCAACTGCCCAACGGCCGTAATCTGAATCCTATTCCGCGGCTAGTTGTGGCTCAGCGTATGGTTCTTGTGCGGCCTGCGGGTTGTGCTCGTGCTTGAACAGCACCACAAACAGCACGGCAATTACCAGGGCATACAAGGCAAAGGTTATCCAGATGCTGTGCCAGTCCTTGCTTTGGTCGGCGTTGGTGAAATATTCCTGAATTATGATGCCGCTCAACGAACTACCCAGCACAGCCCCAAAGCCGTTGGTCATCATCATAAATAAGCCCTGCGCACTAGCCCGGATAGAAGGAGCCGTTTGACTCTCGACGAACAGCGAGCCAGAGATGTTGAAGAAGTCGAAGGCCATGCCGTACACAATGCACGAGAGGATAATCATCCATAGGTTGGATTCCAGATTGCCATAAGCAAACAAGCCGAACCGTAACACCCAGGCAATCATGCTGAAAAACATAACCTGCTTGATGCCAAAGCGACGCAAAAAGAAGGGTATGGCCAAGATGAAAAGCGTTTCTGAAATCTGCGAAATGGACATGATAATGGCCGGGTATTTTGCAGATAAGCCACTGAGCGTGCTAGAAGGATTGGATGCCAACTCAGACAAAACCTGTGACCAAGATTCAATGTTGATAGGAGCTACATTTTTGCTGGCGTCATGCAGGAAGGTGTCGCCGTAGGCGTTGGTGAGCTGGAGCGCCGCGCCCAGCAGCATAGCGAACAGGAAGAAGGTAAGCATCTTGGTGTCCCGCAGTAAAGCAAACGACTTCAGCCCTAGCACGTCAACCAAGGAGCGGCTCGGCGTGTCCTTGGCGGTAGGCGGGCACTTGGGCAGCGTGAACGAATAGAAACCTAGCAGAATAGCCGCTCCAGACGCCACGTAAAACTGGTTGGCCGACTTCTCGAAGCCCAGCAAACTCACCGTCCACATAGCCACGATAAAGCCCACCGTGCCCCACACCCGAATGGGCGGATAATCACGCACGATGTCGCCGCCGCGGCTTTTGAGCACGTAGTACGACACTGCAATGGAGAGGGCCAGCGTGGGCATATAGAAAATCATGTTCAGCAGCATCACCCAGAACATGGTGCCGGGGTCCGTCACGAGCGGCACGGTAAACAGCACGATGCCCCCCAGAATGTGCAGGATGCCGTACAGTTTCTCGGCGTTCATGTACTTGTCGGCCACAATGCCCATCAGGGAAGGCATAAAAATCGAGGCAATGCCCATGGTCGAGAAAATAGCTCCGAACTGAGCGCCCGACCATTGCTTGGTTTGAAACCAGTACGCCCCGATGGTTATCAGCCACGAGCCCCAGATAAAGAACTGCAGAAAGCTCAGGACAATGAGACGCAGCTTAGTATTCATGCAGGAGAAGCTTTAAAAATGAAACAGGTTGATTCCGCATAGCCCGGCGGTGGGGTGCGGCAGTTCATACGCTAAGCGCCTTGCTCTGCTTGGCGCCTGAGGCCCCGGAAAGAAGAGAGAAAGCGCAAAAAAAGAACAACCCGGCCACTTGCGCGGACCGGGCCTTCAAAGATAAGTAAATGTACTGTTCCGACGTGAAGCCCCCATGGTACCTCAATTTGAACTCAAGCCTACTTTAACCGCAAAGCAAAAAGCCTCTTCTGCTACAGAAGAGGCTTTTTGCTTTGCGGTTAAAGTAGGCTTGCTTACTTGGTAGCGGCTTCGGTTTCAGCCAAGGCCGGGTAGTCGGTGTAGCCTTGGTGGAAACCTTCGGGGCCGGGGGCATAGAAGGTATTGGGGTCGTAAGGGGCCAGCTCGGTGCCTTGCTTTAAGCGGGCAACTAGGTCGGGGTTGGAAACGAACGGGCGGCCAATAGCTACCAGGTTAGCGCGGCCGCTTTCGAGGGCGCCTTCCACTTCCTCTACTGTATTGTAGCCGCCAGCCAAGATGAGCGTGTTGGTGAACTTCTGGCGGATGGTTGCTACCGTTTCAGCCGGAACGGCGGGGGCGCCCATGCTGGAGTGGTCCACAAGGTGTAGGTACACCAGGTTCAGTTTTTGTAGCTCTTCAGCCAGGTACGCGTACGTTTCGTCGATTTCAGGGTAGTGCGCCATGTCGCTGGCCGTGCCCCAGGGCGAGAGGCGGATGCCGGTGCGCTCAGCACCAATGGCTTCTACCACCGCCTTGGCGGTTTCCAGCACGAAACGGGCGCGGTTCTGCACGCTGCCGCCGTACTCATCGGTGCGCTGGTTGCTGGTGGGGTTCAGAAACTGCTCCAGTAGGTAACCGTTGGCTCCGTGTAGCTCTACGCCATCAAAACCGGCTTCAATGGCCAGCTTAGCCGACTGCACGAACTCCTGGATGGTGCTGCGTACTTCCTCGGTGGTCAGGGCCCGGGGGGTGGGGTGGTCCTGCATTTGCTGCTGGTCGGTCCACATCTGGCCGGCGGCAGCCACTGCCGATGGGCCCACAGCTTCGGCCCCTTCGGGCAGGTTCAGGGCGTGGCCGATGCGGCCGGAATGCATGATCTGCACGAAAATATGGCCGCCCTTAGCGTGCACAGCATCGGTGGAGAGCTTCCAGCCGGCAACGTGCTCAGCATTGAACAAGCCGGGCATACGGGCGTAGCCCAAGCCGTTGGGCGAAGGCGACGTGCCCTCGGTGATGAGGAGGCCAGCGGAAGCACGCTGGGCATAATACTCAGCCATTAGGGTATTAGGCACGTTACCGAGGGCACGGCAGCGCGTCATGGGGGCCATAGCCAAGTGGTTCTGAAGCTGAAGCGAGCCTAGCTGGGCTGGTGAAAAAGTTTGGGAAGCCATGCGGAAAAACAAAAGGGTTGGTTAAGAATAACGAGGCTATAAAGCATCAACTAATCTAAATGTTTGGATGGGTTAAGAGAAAAAATTAGCCCAGCTCGCTCAGAAAACCAGACAGATCCCGTAGCACTTCACGGTTCAGCTTCACCTGCACGCAACGGCCACACTTTTGGGTGGTAATCAGGCCGCTTTCAGCTAGCACTTTCAGGTGGTGCGAGGTGCAGGGCTGCGAGAGGCCCGTCAGTTCCTGGGCCTCAGCAAAGCTCAGCGTATCCTGCCGGCTGAGGGCCAGTACCAGGCGCAGCCGGTACTTATCGGCCAGCGCCCCCGCCGATTTTGCTACAAGTTGAGGGTCCATTATAAATTCAAAATACAGGAAAAGGGTAGGGTATCATAACCTCCTGAACGCAAAACGGGTTCGGACGCCACGCATCCGAACCCGTTTCTGCATGTGGTAAGCCAGTAACTAGGCGGCCGCAGCGAAACGCTTGTTTACCTCGTCCCAGTTGATGGCGTTGTAGAAGGCCGCAATGTAGTCGGGGCGACGGTTCTGGTACTTCAGGTAGTAGGCGTGCTCCCACACGTCGAGGCCCAATACGGGGGTACCGGAGCAGCCAGCGTCGGGCATCAAGGGGTTATCTTGGTTAGGAGTTGAGCAGATTTTCACCGATCCGTCGGCCTGCTTGCACAACCACGCCCAGCCCGAGCCGAAGCGCGTGGTAGCGGCTTTGGTAAATTCTTCCTTGAACTTCTCGTAGCTACCGAAAGCAGCCGTAATGGCCTCACCAACGGCGCCGGTTGGCTCACCGCCACCGTTCGGGCCCAAGATGGTCCAGAACAGGGAGTGGTTCCAGTGGCCACCGCCGTTGTTGCGTACGGCGGCTGGGGCCGAGGCAATGTTCTGCATCAAATCTTCGAGGCTTTTGCCTTCCAGCTCCGTACCGGCAATGGCATTGTTCAGGTTGGTTACGTAGGCCTGATGGTGCTTGGTATGGTGAATTTCCATGGTTTGCGCATCAATTTGCGGTTCCAGGGCGTCGTAGGCATAAGGAAGTTGGGGCAGTTCGAAAGCCATGATGTTGTAGGGTTTATTGTGGAAAGGTTGAAAAGCTATTCCCATCGGCCAGCGGCCGACAGCTTTTATAACCACCGTAAGCCCGGTAGGGTTACGGAAGCGGCCAAAAGTAGCTTATTTCCGCTTCCGCGCGAAAAACTCCTGCATTAAGGCGCTGCACTCTTCGGCCAGCACACCGCGCACCAGCTCAGCCTTGGGGTGCAATAGGTTGCCGTGCCGCCGAAAGCCCACCTTCAACTCGTCGGCGCCGTACACTACCCGCCGGATCTGAGCCCAGGCGGTAGCGCCGGCGCACATCACGCAAGGCTCTATCGTGACGTAGAGGGTGCAGTCGGTGAGGTACTTGTTGCCGAGGTGGTTGGCGGCGGCCGTAAGGGCCAGCATTTCAGCGTGGGCCGTCACGTCGCGCAGCTTTTCGGTTTGGTTGTAGGCTCGCGCAATAATCTGCTTATCCAGCACCACCACCGCCCCAATCGGAATTTCTTCTTCCGCAAAGGCGTACCGCGCCTGCTTTAGGGCTTCGCGCATGTAGGCTTCGTGGGAGTGAAGGGAAAGCGGCATGTTTACAAACCGTCATGCAGAGCGCAGCGAAGCATCTCGCGGGCTGAGGTTGAGTTAGTAATCTGGTGTCAGCAGGAGAGATGCTTCGTCCCTGGCTTGATGCGCCACATGCTCTGCATGACGGGCTAACGGTCTAATCTACTTCATTACAATGCTGCTCATCACGGCTTGGGCGGTGGGTTGCCATTGGGCCTGCTCGTCGGCGGGAGCTACGAAGGTGAAGACCGTGAGCTGGTCGCCTTCAATGGCATATTGTACCATCTGGTAGCGGCGGATGGGCGCTAGGTTGCTGCCTCGGCGGTTGTCGGCCACCGACGACACGAACTCCAGCACCACAAAATCACGCTTGTTGATGGTGCGGATGTCCTCGGTCAGGAAGTCCACCTTGGAATACATGTTCTGGATGCTGGCCTTGTAGATTTTGAGCAGCAGGCCATAATCCCGGTTGCTGAACGTGCTGGGCTTTTGGGCCACGCTGAAATCGACGCGGCCGTTGGCGTTGCTGAACACAGCCAGCGGCTTGCGCGGCGAAGGGTATTTCACCGCAATACCATCGTCGGGCAGGGCCGTGAAGCCTTCGGGCACGCCGACGGATATGTTCTTGCTGACGGAGGTTTTCTTGAGCTTGGGCGCGACAAAAGCTGCCAGCACCAGCACCGCCAGCAGGAGCGGGGCAATAAAAGAGAAACGAGAGGTGGTTTTCATAACAGGGCGGAAAGGTACGGAGGATGCCGCGCTAAGCTTGTGCTTGGTGCAGGTGCCGATAAACGCAAAACTCCGAAGCGGATAACTTCGGAGCTGCGCAAACAAGTTTCAAGGTCAATTAGCGGCGCTTTTTCTTGGTAACGGCGGGCGACGGATACGTGACTTTCACTTTCTTCCAGTACACGTAGTTGCCGGTTTTGGCTTCGATGAGGTAGTTGCCGGCCGGAATGCGGCCCAGGTCTACCGGCTCGCCGGTGTTGTTGGCGGGGTCGAGGGCGGTGGTGTACACCGGCTGGTTTTTGTAGTTGGTCATCACCAGCGTGCCGGGCTTAGTGAATTGCTGGGTGAAGCTGAGCATGATGCTCTGCCCGCCGCTGGCCGGGAAAATATCGATGCCCGACAAGGTTTCTACGCGCTTGATGGGGCCATTCAGCACCACATCATCCGCCTTCGACTTGGTTTTTACTTCGGTGCCATCGGCGGCCTTGGCTTTGGTTTTAACTTTGGTTTGGGCCTGCGCGGAGAAGGAGAACAGGGCGGCAGCCAGGAGTAGAAGAGCGGAGCGTTTCATGATAAACTAGAGAGGTAAGAGAAGGCCAGGCAGAAAGAAGGACGTGGTTGGTTGGGCGTTTTGCATACTCCGTACCAATTTGCACGGGAAGCGCCGAAACGCTCGAAAATAAGTTGAAAAGGAAGTTTGCGCAGAACTGCCTGCGGGTGCTACCATCCCAAAGGTCGCAAAATTTGAAATCAGGCCTGATTTTACTGCTTACCTTCGCCCTCAGAATAGTATCAAGTAAGTAGAAGAGAGTACGTTTCGGTGCTTTTCTTCAATACTTGATACTTATTACCAAATACTTGATACCGTAACATCATGCTCCGGACGCACACTTGCGGCGAACTTCGCCCCGAACACATCAATGAAACCGTAACGCTCTGCGGCTGGGTACAGCGCACCCGCGACAAAGGCGGCATTCTGTGGGTGGATCTGCGCGACCGGTACGGCCTCACGCAGCTCACGCTGGAAGAAGGCCAAGAAGCCGACTCCGTACGCGAGCAAGCCCGCCAGCTGGGCCGCGAATTCGTGCTGAGCGTGACCGGTAAAGTAGCCGAGCGCTACTCCAAAAACGACAAGATGCCCACCGGCGGCATCGAAATTCGGGTGGAGAAGATTGACGTGCTCAACCCGGCCAAGCTGCCGCCCTTCCTCATCGAAGACGAAACCGATGGCGGCGACGACCTGCGGATGAAGTACCGCTACCTAGATTTGCGCCGCAACACGGTGCGCCAGAACCTAATGCTGCGCCACCGCGTGGCCCAGGCCACCCGCCGCTACCTCGATGGCCAGGAGTTTATTGAAGTGGAGACGCCCGTGCTCATCAAAAGCACGCCCGAAGGCGCCCGCGACTTTGTGGTGCCGTCCCGCATGAACCCCGGCGAGTTCTACGCCCTGCCCCAGTCGCCCCAGACGTTCAAGCAGCTGCTCATGGTGTCGGGCTTCGACCGGTACTTCCAAATCGTGAAGTGCTTCCGCGACGAAGACCTGCGCGCCGACCGTCAGCCGGAGTTCACGCAGATAGACTGCGAAATGTCGTTTGTGGAGCAGGAAGACATCCTCAACACCTTCGAAGGCCTAGTGCAGTACCTCTTCCGCGAAGTGAAGAGCCTGGAAATCGGGACGCTGCCCCGCATGACCTACCAGGATGCCATGCGCTTCTACGGTAACGACAAGCCCGATACACGCTTCGAAATGAAGTTCGTGGAGCTGAACGACCTGGTAAAAGGCCACAATTTTCCAGTATTCGAAGCCGCCGGCCTGGTAGTAGGCATCTGCGCTACCGGCGCGGCCAGCTACACCCGCAAGCAGCTCGACGAGCTAACCGAGTACGTGAAACGCCCGCAGATTGGCGCTACCGGCCTGGTGTATGCCCGCGTTGAAGCCGATGGCTCCGTGAAGTCGTCGGTGGACAAGTTCTACGAGCAGGAGCAGCTTCAGCAGTGGAAAGCCGCCTTCAATGCCCAGCCCGGTGACTTGCTGCTGGTGCTGGCCGGTGAGCCGAACAAAACCCGCAAAGCCCTTTCGGAACTGCGCCTGGAAATGGGCCAGCGCCTCGGCTTGCGCAACAAAGACGTCTTCTCGGCGCTATGGGTGGTGGACTTCCCGCTGCTCGAATACATCGAGGAAGAAGGACGCTACTTCGCTATGCACCACCCCTTCACCTCGCCCAAGCCCGAGGATATGGCCCTGCTCGACAACCCCGACACGATAGGGGAGGTACGCGCCAACGCCTACGACATGGTAATCAACGGCGTAGAAGTGGGTGGCGGCTCCATCCGGATTCATGACCGCGCCGTGCAGGCCCGCATGTTCAGCTTGCTCGGTTTCTCCGATGAAGAAGCCAAAGCCCAATTCGGCTTCCTACTCGACGCCTTCGAGTACGGCGCCCCGCCCCACGGTGGCATTGCCTTCGGCTTCGACCGCCTGTGCAGCCTCTTCGGCGGCGCCGATTCCATCCGCGACTTCATTGCCTTCCCCAAGAACAATTCCGGCCGCGACGTTATGATTGACTCGCCTTCGCAGATTTCGGAAGTGCAGTTGAAGGAACTGAGCATTAAAACGGCGGTAGTTGGGAGGTAGGAGTGGAGCCGAAAGACTATCCCTACGTTTTTCTCAATTCTCCTACTGGCGGGTATCTCGGTTTATTTTTCGGCTCAATCAGCTTTGTACTTGCCGCATGGGGTGGTGTTCAAAGCCCACTTAATGTAGCTGTTGTGGCCGGTGCTACGCTCGCAGGTATTGCCCTCTGGGCAATAAGCGTGATTAATTTACTAAATACAGACGTTGCCTTGAAGCTCGGGCCTGTTGGCTTGTGGACTCCCAAGCTTGGGTTTCTTCCTTGGAAGCACATTCAGGCTGTGCTTGATTCAGTTGCCACTGGAAAAGCTGGTTCTTTTGAGATTTTGATTATTAAAAACCGTCAAACCCAAAAGCAACTTGAGGTAATTACTCTCTCAGGATTAAGTGGCCCCAAAGAGAAAATAAGTCAGGTATTACAACAGTATAAACGTAGTTAATAAAGATTCATAGCAACGAAAAAGCGGCACCTGATGCATCAGGTGCCGCTTTTTCGTGGTGGAAATAAGTAGCCCAGCAGTATTGCTGATGTGAAAAATAGTTAGATATTTGTCTAAATACCTAACTGCAATTGAACGCCCTCTTCAAAGCCCTCAACGACCCCACGCGCCGCGCCATTTTGGAGCTGCTGCGTGAGCAGCCGCGCACGGCCGGGGAAATAGCCGACCATTTTCAGTTCTCAAAACCCACCATCAGCCACCACCTCGACCTGCTCCGCCAAGCCGATCTGGTGAGCAGCGATAAACAGGGCCAGTTCGTGACTTACACGCTCAACATGACGGTGATGGACGAGCTGCTGGGCTGGCTGCTGCAATTTCAAAAGCCATGAAAAATCAGAGCCTTTTAGGAGGAGTGGTAGTGGCCTTGATTGCAGCGTTGCCTTTGTTGTTGTGCTATTATCTCGATGCCCTGCTTCCCACGCAGGTACCTATGCACTACACCAACGGCCATGCCGATAGGTTTGCTGATCAGCAATGGCTACGAGAGGTAGCCACATTGCCCTTGGTGTTGTATTGCGCCCTGACGTTTATACCGCAAGTACACCGCACTGGATTTCACTTATGGCGAAGCTGTCGTCAGCGCCAGCTTCGAGCTGTGTTGGTAATTGCTTTTAGTGTGATGATACTGGCTGTTCTGTACCGTGTAGTCTCCCCTGGTTTATAGTGATAAAGCTTATCTAACAAACTTCACTACCATGAAAATCAAGTTCTCCGTTTGGTCTTTGCTTACGCTGGTGTTGCTGGTGCTGCCTACCGCTTACCTGGCTATTACTTGGGACGCCCTGCCGACCCAAATTCCTACCCACTTCGATACCGGCGGCAACGCCAACGGCTACACCGGCAAGCAATCCATTTGGCTGCTGTGTCTGGGCTTGCCTGCTGGAATATATCTGCTGCTGACCTTCCTGCCCCGCCTCGACCCAAAGAAGCAACTGAAAGCCAGCAACGTCAACTATCAGAAGATGATTCTGGCCTCGGTAGCGCTGACGAGCGGACTGAGCATGTACAGTTTGTATACGGCGCTACACTCGGGGAGCCAAAATGGAAAAGGTCTTTCCATAATTACTGGGGTGTTTTTTGCCTTCATGGGCAACTACCTCACCACCGTGCAGCCCAACTACTTTGTGGGCTTCAAAACGCCCTGGGCGTTGGAGTTTCCGCGCATCTGGGCCCGCGTGCACCGCGTGGGGGGGTGGCTGTTTTTTGCTACCGGCTTGCTGAGTGCTGCTGTAGCGCTGCTGTGGTCGGGGGAAGTAGCTACGGGCATACTCATCGTGGGGGTATTAGGCTCGGTGGTAGTAGTGTATGCGTATTCCTACTGGCTCTACAGAAAGGAAATGCAGGCCGTAACTACCCCACCGGACGCTGGTTCCTGAACAGGATACAGTTCGTACGTAAACAAAAGTCTGGCTATGTACGGGTGGTGAACTGGTGGAAGGAGTATCCAACGCAATAAAGCATCCGAACAAAAAAGCGCTGCTCCGTGGCTGGAACGGCACTTTTTTGTTCGGATGCCACCGCAAAATTCAGCGGAAGGCCAGCAACCGTGGGCTTACAACTTCACGTCCTTTTCGTTGTCGTCGAGGATGCGGTCCACGATTTCGTGGTAGGGGTCGACGGCGACGGTAGCGGGCTTCCGGGCCACAATGAATTGCAGCTTGTTGTCGCCGGCGGCGAGGCGGCGCTTGGTGAGGAGCAGCGGGGCCACAGGCTTCTTGTCTTTGCCTTGTTCAGGGAAGACGGCTACCGGCAGATAGTCGCGCAGAGGAGTGGGGCGTTGGTTGCCGAGGCTATCGGCGTAGAACTTTTCGCTGCGGACCGTGAAGTTGACCTGATAGCGGCCGTCGGGCAGCTTTTTGGCGGTAGCGGCCGTCACGCGGTTGTCATAGAGCGTGATACGCTCGAACATATCGGTCAGGAACGGTTGCAGCGAATCGGGGGCGGCGCGGCGCAGGTAGCCGATAAACTCGGGCGAGTTGGTGTAAGGCGGTTGCTGGTAGCCAACGGCGGCCACGTATTGCTTCAGCGCGCCGTTCAACTTGGCCTCGCCCATGTAGTCTTGCAAGGCATACATTACCACCGAACCCTTGCGGTAGTGGATATACTGCTGATTCTCAACCAGAGCCAGAGGAACTTCCTTTTTCTGCTCGAAGGCGCGCCCTTGCAGGTAGCGGTTCATATCGAACTTCAGGAACCGTTGCATGGTGGTCGGGCCGTTGTGGTGGCTGAGCACCATGAGGGCCGAATATTCGGCCATGCTTTCAGCCATGAGGGTGCTGCCCTGCACGTTGCCGCCAATTACCTGATGCGCCCACCATTGGTGCGCCACCTCGTGAGCGGTTACGTAGTAGGGGTAGTTTAGGTCTTCGGGGTTCTGGTCGTCTACGTCGGCCACAAAGCCAATGGCTTCGGAAAACGGCACCGTGTTGGCAAAGCTCTGCGCAAACGCCTGATACTGCGGAAACTCCAGAATGCGCAATTGCTGGTGCTGGTAGGGTGAAAAATTGCGCGAGCAATACGCCAAAGCATCTTTGGCCCCCGCCGCCATGCGCTTGAGGTTGTACTCGTGACCAGGCTGATAATAGATGGTGATGGGAATAGTGCGCTGCCCCACCGAATCCACCCATTGGTCTTTATACTCCTTGTAGCGCGCCGACAGGAAGGTGTAGAAGTTGAGCATGGGCCGGTCCATCACGTAGGTGAAGTAGCGGCGGCCATCCTGCACCCACTCCTTGCGCAGGTAGCCGGGCGCAACTGCCGTTTGGTCGGCCTCGGTGCTGACGGTAGTGCGGAACCGAATCCAGTCGGCGTCGTTGCTGATGTAGGTGTTCTGGCGGGCCTTCAAATCGTTCACGTTGGCCATGCGGGGCTTGGGTTTCAGACCGTAGTTTTTGCGGTCCTGGTCACCCGACAGCTCGGCATCTTCGCGGTAACCCAGGCCGGGCAAGTAGCCACTATTGATGAAGGTGCCGTTGTACACCAGGTCGGTGTTGGAACCAGAATTGGGAAAGCCCCGCTCCTGATAAAACAGATCCAGATCAAGCGGCAGTGAGTCGCCGGGAGCCAGCGGGCGAGCCAGCCGGTACAAGCGGAAGCCGAAAGTGGTATCGTTCAAAGCCAGCGTAGCCTGACCAGGGGCTCCTACCGCAAGGTGGCGCACGCGCGGGTGCTGCTCCACCGGCACACTTACAATCACGGTATCGAGGGGCTGCGCGTGCTTATTAACCAGCATAAACTGCCCCCGAAACCGCACGGCGCGGGTACTTGGATATAGGTCGGTGTTGAGGCTGACGGCCGTAATGCGCGGCAGGCGCACATTCTTGTAGCGGCGGTATTGCTTTTCGTAGGCTACTTGTCGCTTTTCGTTTTCTTTAGGACTGCGGTACTCGTTGAGCACGTTGGTATTATAGAAAATGAATGCCCCCGTTCCCAGGCTGATAAGCAAGCCTAGGACCAGCGTGGCCGTGCTGCCTGTGCTCCAGCGGCGGCGCGCTTCTTGCAGGCGACCGGTGGTATCGGTGCCGCGCACCCAGAGCAGCGTGGCCGCCAGTACCAGCAGCAGCGCCACCCCCGCCCACAGCAGCTTGGTCCACCAAAAAGCGGGCAAAAAGTGGCCGTAGCCGTTCATCGCCGAGTAGGGCCCCGGGTTGGAGCCACCCCCGTACCCCAGCAGCCGGTGCCCCAGGCCCAGCTGACCCCGGAAAATATTGGCCACGTAATACACCACTACCACGGCAAAGCCCAGGTACTTGTTGTTGACGACCACCTGCGTAACCATGGCCAGCACGCACATCAGCATCAGGAAAGGCAGCTGAAACAGGAACAGGGCCCGTAAATACAACGGAATTTCGTAGTGGAAGTAGCCCTTGAACGTCTGGATGAGGATGCCGCATACCATAACAATGGTTAGTAGTACCACCTGCACCAGCCAGAGCGCCATCAGCTTGCTCAGGAAGGGTACCCAGCTAGGTACCGGCACGGCATCGGCAATCTGGGCCACGCCGGCCTGTCGCTCGCGCCACACCAGCTCGCCACTATAGAAAATGATAATGGCCAGCTGAAACAGAAAAAACGAGCCCAGCGTGAGCTGCACCACTTCGCTGGTAACCGGGAACGTGGGCGTATCAAACGTCTTCCCCACCTGCGACGCGTTGGCTAGCAGGAAAATAACGCCCGCCCCCGCAATGGCCGCAAAGTAGCGGCTGCGCACAATGCCTCGAAACTCCAGCTGGGTCAGGCTCCACCACTGGCGCAGACTCATGCCCCCCGAAAACACCTGCGTGACGCGGGGCAGCTGCAAGCCCAGTGGCCGCGCTACGCCCGCTTCAGCCTGCGCTTCGGCGGCCAGCTCGCGCCGGGCTTTCCGGGAAACTTTCTCGGAGGCCAGCGCCGAAAAGCGGAACCGGGTGTAGCAGTACGCCAGCAGCCCCAGCCCCACACTCAGCCACACGGCGCGGTTGAGGAGCAGGTAGCTGGAGAGCGGCAGGAGTTGGCTGTTTTTCTCGGCCGCCGTCCAGTACCGGGTAGTGAAGTTCAGCGCCGACAGCCCAAAGGCATCCAGGGAGGCCACCAGGTGCTCGTTCTTTAGGTCTTCGAGATAGGCCGTGGAAACCAGGTAGGCGACCAGCAGCAGTACGGCCCCAATGTAGGTGCTCAGAATGTTGCGCGTGAGCGTGGCCATGGTGAAGAAGATGGCCCCCGTAAATAGCAGGTTGGGGAGCACCATCATCAGGTAAGGCCACACGTAGGTACCCAGGGGCGTACTGGCCAGAAACCGGTCGTGCTCCAGCCAAGGCATTACGCTGGCCAGCCCGGCGCCCACGCCAATGCCACTAAATACCAGCACCGCAATAAGATACGAGCCCACGAAGCGCCCGCCCAGGTAGCCAATTTTGCTGATGGGGGTGGTGTAGAACAGCGGGTGCGTGCGGTACTCAAAGTCGCGGTACACCGGGTTGCCCATCAGCGACGACGCAATAATGACCCCGAATACGCTCAGCACCGCCACCGTAATGGTTACGGAAAAAGGCGCGTTGATTTTCACTGCCTGTCCGTCGCCGCCGATGCTCACGTTGACGCCCGCCCCGAAGCCGCCGCCCGCTGCCGTCACCAGCAGAAAGGCCATTAGAAACAGGATAATAAAGTAAATCCAGGTAGCGGGCCGCTTGAGGCGGTATTTCAGCTCGAAAAGAAAGATAGCGAGAAACATTTCCAGGTAAGAAATATGAATTGAGAATTAAGAAGGAAACGGGCGTACCGTGTTGGAGTAGCTGGTTCAGGCTACTACCCCGTTTTTAATCCCTGACTCATACTTCTTGATTTCCGCGAAATACACGTCCTCCAGATCTGGCGCTACGGCCTCAGAGTCGCCATCGGGGGCTGAGTCGGCCAGGATATGCACCACGGTTTTGCCCGCGAAAAGGCGCGAGCTGATAACCTGGTGACGGGCTTGCAGCGCCGGCAGCTCGGTTTTCTCGATCAGCTTGCGCCAGATTTTACCTTTCAAGTTGTTGATTACCGAAAGCGGGTCGCCGGTAAGCAGCACTTCGCCCTTGTTGATGATGGCCATGTGACGGCACAAATCCGACACGTCGCTGACGATGTGGGTGCTCAGAATAACCACCAGGTTCTCGCCAATTTCAGACAGCAGATTGTGGAAGCGGTTTCGCTCGGCGGGGTCGAGGCCGGCGGTGGGCTCATCCACAATAATCAGGCGCGGGTTGCCCAGCAGGGCCTGCGCAATGCCAAAGCGTTGCTTCATGCCGCCCGAGTAGCCGCCCACGTGCTTTTTGCGCACCTCATATAGGTTGGTTTGGTGCAGCAGCGCCGCTACCATTTCTTTGCGCTCTTTGCTGCTCGCAATGCCTTTCAGCGTGGCAAAGTGGTTGAGTAGCTCCTCGGCGCTTACGCTAGGATACACCCCAAACTCCTGCGGCAGGTAGCCCAACACGCGTCGCACGGCTTCTTTGTCGCGCAGCACATCCAGGTCATCCAGCCAAATGCTGCCCGTGTCGGCGTCCTGCAAAGTAGCAATGGTGCGCATCAAACTGGATTTGCCAGCTCCGTTAGGACCGAGTAGGCCAAACATCCCGTTCGGGATGGTGAGCGTGACGCCCTTCAGGGCCTGGGTGCCGTTGGGGTAGGTTTTGGTGAGGTTGCTAATAGTAAGCGCCATATGCAAGGAGTGAAAAGGTGAAACCTGGTTGAGAAGCTGAATCGTGCAATGAGGGCGGGCATTACACCTGGCTGATAACAGGATGGAACCCAGGCAGCAACAGTTGCATGAAAGGGCCCGAAGCCAGCCGCCAGCTAAAGGTGAAGACACGAAGCGCCAAGTACTATTTCTTGATGACCAACTCCTGCAAAAAATGACCAACGCCCTCTACAGGCAGACCAACGCGGTTCGTCATCTTTATTTGAGTCCGAGCAGGTGCAGGCGCTAGTTTTGCTTGATGTCTTTCTCTTCTTTACTTGAGTTGCGCACCACCCGGCATGGGCTGGTGTGGGGCGCAGTACTGGCCTGCACCGGGTTGCTGGCTGCCTCCGACCCCACCTACGCGCCCGAGAAGCTACGCCGGATGGCGGTGCTGCTGCCCACGGCGGCGCTGGTTATCTACACTCATTTTTGGCTGCTGAAACACCTGCTCGAAAAGCGGCGCTACGGAGCCTATGCGGGGGCCGCCGTGGTGAGCTTGCTGGCTGGCGCAGTACTGCTGGTAGCGGCCAACCACCTGCTGCACGTGAGTGTAAGCCGCTCAGGTAACCAGCCCGTTACTTCTGCTTACCTGGTTGGGCTGGCGGCGGGCAACCTTTGTTTGGCCGTGCTGCTGGCCAGCAGCGCCCATTATGTGCGCCGTGGTATAGTAGGGCAGGCCCAGATGCAGAAGCTGCACGCATTGCAAGTTGAAACCGAACTGAGCTTACTGAAAGCCCAAGTCAACCAGCACTTCCTGTTCAACACCCTCAACAACCTTTATGGCCTGAGTTTGGCCGCCCCCGACCAGATGCCGGAGGCGCTGCTGCAACTCGCCGGCCTCATGCGCTACCAGCTCGACAGCTCCCGGCAGGCCTCGGTAACGGTGGGTACCGAGGCCGAATACCTAGCCAACTACATCGGGCTGGAAAAGCTGCGTCTGCGCCAGAATACGCAGGTGGAATTCGTCACCGACCTGCCGTACCCCGACCAGCCGCTGGCGCCGCTGCTGCTGCTGCCGCTGGTGGAGAACTGCTTTAAGCATGGCATTGGCCCCAGCGGCGAAAACACCATCCGTATCACGCTCACCCAAACAAAAGCCAGCCTTACCTTGCGTACCGACAACAGCATTCCGCCGCATTTTCGGCCTACGCCTTCGGGCTTGGGACTCCCGAATTTACGGTCCCGGCTGCTTCAGTTCTACCCGGGCGCGCGCCACCAGCTTACCCTCGACGCCACTGCCACCCATTATACCGCCACACTTACCCTACACTTTGCCTGATGTCTGCTTCGCCCGCTCCTGCGCCGCTACGCTGCCTGCTCGTGGATGATGAGCCGCTGGCCCACACCGTGCTGCGCGCCTACCTCGACCGGGTGCCCGGCCTGGCCACCTGGGTTAGCAGCTGCTACGGCGCGGTGGAGGCCCTCACGCTGCTGCGCACCACGCCCGTTGATGTATTGTTTCTGGACGTAGACATGCCCGAACTGACTGGCCTGGAGCTGCTGCGGGCTTTGCCCCAGCCGCCGCAGGTGGTGCTGTGCACCGCCCACGCCACGCACGCCTTGGAAGCCTTCGAGCTGGGCGTGGCCGATTATCTGCTCAAGCCCATCCGATTCGAGCGGTTCATCAAGACCATCACCCGCCTGCACACCTCCGCCCCCGACCAGCACCCCACCGCCGCGCCGCCCGTTGCCGTGCCGGTAGTTGCCCCGCCCGCGCCCGATTCACTGTTTCTGAAAACTGATGTTGGTACGGAGCGGGTGCGCTTCACCGAATTGCGGTGCGTGGAAGGCTACGGCAACTTTGTGAAGTGCCACCTCGTCACGGGCCGCACGTTGCTCACCGCCGAAACGATGAAGCAGATGGAAAGTGAGCTGCCGGCCGCGCAATTTGTGCGGGTGCACAAGTCTTACCTGGTGAATTTGCAGTTTGTGGAGCGCCTGAGCGGCAACAGTCTGGTGGTGAATGGCCGGGAAGTACCGGTAGGTAGCACGTTTCGGGCAGAGGTGCTGCGCCGCTTACAGGGACGGTAGCCCGCGGGCCAGGTGAAAAAGTATAGAACTTGTCGGATGTAATTCGATACATTCGGGCCGGGGGCTGTATCGGGCATGAAAACAACGACTTACATCTGGCTGCTGGTGTTGGGCTTGCTGGTGCTACCACGTGGCGCGGCGCGTGCGCAGGCAGTGGAGCCCGTTTTCCGGACGCTGACTGCTGCCGACGGCTTGGCTGAAAACAGTGTGTATGCCATAGTGCAGGACCGGCGGGGCTTTTTGTGGGTGGGCACGCAGGACGGCTTGAGCCGCTACGACGGGGTAGGGTTTCGCACTTTCCGCAACGATGCTCAGCAGCCCACCAGCTTGGGCAGCAACTACGTGTTGTCGCTTTGCCAAGACCACCAGGGCAACCTGTGGGCTGGTACGGGTGGTGGACTTTCGCGCTACAATCCTCGCACCAATCAGTTTCGCACCTACCGCGCCGCGCCCATCGACTCCAGTGGCCTCTCCGATAATTTTGTACCCACCGTGCTCTGCGACAAGCAAGGGCGGGTGTGGGCCGGTACTGAAAGCGGCTTGCACCGCTTCAACCCCAGAACCCAGCATTTCGTCAGGTTCCAGCACTTGCCTTCGCCGCAGGCCATGAGTATACGGCGCAACGCGGTGCGGGCTCTAGCGCAGGATCGGGCAGGCGTGGTGTGGGTAGGTACCGGCGAAGGCCACGTCAGCCGCCTCGACACTCTCAAAGGCTGCCTTGTGCCCGATGTCCGCCTACAACCCGCTGGCATCGTTACGGCCTTATGCGCCGACCGGGCTGGGGGCCTGTGGGTGGGCACCGATACGGGGCTGCTGCGCTACCGGCCCGCCGATGGTGAACCCGTCCGTAGCTTTCAGCCCGCCGCTAACCGCTTGGGCAGCCTGCCCCTAGCAGCCATAAAAAAGGTGTTTGAAGATCAAGCCGGTACGATATGGGTGGGCACTACCGAAGGACTGTGCCGCTACGAAACTGCTACGGGTACCTTCAGCCGAGTGCAGCACCAGCCCCGCAGCCAGCACAGCCTACCCGAAAACACGGTGCAGGCTTTGGGCCAAGACCGGTCGGGGCTGTTGTGGGTGGGCACCGAAGCCGGGCTGAGTTGCGCCAGCCTGAAGCCCACACCTTTCACTAGTTTGCCTACGGGGGCCGCTGGGCCAGTTTGGGCCGTAAACTCAGATATGGCCGGCCGCGTGTGGGTGGGCACCGAGGAACAGGGTATCATTTGCTATGACCCCGCCACCGGCCGCCGCCAGCAGTTCCGCCACCGCCCCACCAACCCTGGCAGTATCGCTCAGGATTACGTGCGCGCGTTGTGTTTCGATAGGTACGGGCGGCTGTGGGTGGGCACTCAGAACCAGGGCCTCGACTGCCTAGAGCCCGGCAGCACCCGTTTCATTCACTACCGGCACAATCCAGCCCAGCCCAACTCCTTGGCCGACGACATGATTCAGTCGGTGTATGAAGACCGGCAGGGCTGTTTGTGGGTGGGGCACAATGGCGGCGGCCTCAGTTGCTATAACCCCGCTACCAAACGCTTCACCACGTTCCGCCACGATCCTAATAATCCTAACAGCCTGCCCAATAATTTTGTGCGAGCTACTTTTCAAGACCGGCAGGGGCGTTTTTGGGTGGCTACTGGTGGCGGCGGACTAAGCCGCTACAACGCCCAGACCAACCAATTCACCACGTTCCGGGCCGATGGCCGCAACCCGCACAGCCTCAGCAGCAACTCGGTTCGCAGTATTCTGCAAGACCGGCGTGGTACTATTTGGGTAGGTACCGAAGGAGGGGGATTTGCCCGACTCGATGACCCCCAACGAGGCCGATTTACCACGTTCCGCGAAGCGCAGGGTTTGCCCAATGATGTTGTGTATGGCATGCTGGAAGACCCTAGGGGCAACCTGTGGCTGTCCACCAACAAAGGGCTGGCCCGCTTCTCGCCCCGCACCCAGCAGTTTCACACATTTGATGAGCGCGACGGTTTGTTGCAGGACGAATTTAATGCCGCAGCATGCCACCGGAGTAAGGCGGGCCAACTATATTTCGGAGGCGTCAATGGCGTGGTTGCTTTCCGGCCCGGAGTGGTGCACACCAACCCCGTTGCGCCTCCGGTGGTGCTAACCGCCTTCCGCAAATTCAATCGTGCCATAGAGCTACCCGATACTGCCATTACCGAGCGCCGGATGCTGTTGCTAGCGCCCCAAGACAATTTCTTCTCGCTGGAATTTGCGGCCCTCAACTTCCAGCTACCCGAAAAAAACCGGTATGTATATCAACTCGAGGGCTTCGATAAAAACTGGATTCCGGCCGGCCGGCGCCGCGAAGCCACTTACACCAACCTCGACCCTGGCACCTACACGTTCCGGGTGCGCGCCACCAACAACGACGGCGTTTGGAACCCACAAGGGGTGGCCTTGCAGATTGTGGTGGCGCCGCCTTGGTACCGAACGTGGTGGTTTCAGGTGGGAATAAGTTGGGTGGTGTTTGGGCTGCTATTCATGGCCTACCGAATGCGGGTAACGCAATTGCTGGCCCTGGAGCGGGTCCGCCACGGCATTGCCCGCGACCTGCACGACGACATGGGCTCCACGCTCAGCAGCATTTCCATTCTCAGCCAGATTGCCCGCACCCATCAGCAGCAGCACCGCCCCGACCAGGCCGCCGTCCTCCTCGACCAGATTGGCGACTCGTCGCGCCGCATGCTCGATGCCATGGACGACATCGTGTGGGCCATCAACCCCGACCACGACGCGCTGGAAGACGTAACGGCCCGCATGCGCAGCTTCGCCTCTGAGGTGCTGGAGGCCCGTGGTATCGATTTCACGTTCCGGGTCGAGCCGTCGGTGCAGGGCCAGAAGCTGGGTATGCAGGCCCGCCGCGAGTTTTTTCTGCTGTTCAAGGAAGCCATCAACAACCTGGCAAAATACGCCCGGTGCCAGCACGCCAGCATCCTGCTCGCCTATCAACACGGCCACCTTCACCTCACCGTGCAGGACGACGGCATTGGTTTTGACCCTGCCAACCCGGCGCAGGGTGGCGGCAACGGCCTCGCTAACATGCGTAGCCGGGCCGCTGCCCTCCACGGCCAGCTCACCCTTGATACTGCCCCTGGCCACGGGACCACCCTCCACCTCAAAGTACCGCTCGGAGGAGAGTAAATAAGTGAATGGATGGGTGACTGTACACCATCCATCCACTTATTCATCTCACATCATTATGTAGTCGCGCCGGAGGAATGGGGGCTGTATATTAGCTGCGCGTAATCCTTACAGCCAGCCACATGCCAACCGTTACCCGTGTACTTATTTACGAAGACAATGCGGACTTACGCACCAGTTTGAGCCAGCTTTTGTCGGGGGCACCGGGGCTGGAGCTGGTCGGCGCAATTGGCAACTGCATGCAAGCTCAGGCTGACATGGAGCGCCTGCGCCCCGATGTGGTGCTTATGGATATCGACATGCCCGGCTGCACTGGTATTGAGGGGTTGCGCCGCATCAAGGCCGTAGCGCCCGATATCAATGTGGTGATGCTGACCGTGTTCGAGGAAAACGACCGAGTGTTTGATGCCATCTGTGCTGGCGCCGACGGGTATCTACTCAAGAAAACATCCCCGGTGCGGCTGCTCGATGCTATTGGCGAAGTGCGGGCCGGCGGCGCGCCCATGACGCCCGCCATTGCCCGGCAGGTATTACGCCTGTTCCCGAAAGCGCTACCCCGCCGCCCCGCCGAAGAGTCGCACGCCAACCTGAGTGCCCGCGAGCAGGAGATTCTGGGGCTGCTGGTGGAGGGCTACAGCTACAAGATGATTGCCGCCGACCGCAGCATCAGCATTGATACTGTCCGGTCGCATATCAAAAAAATCTACGAGAAACTGCATGTGCGTTCCATGACCGAGGCCGTAAGCAAAGCACTGCGGGAGGGGCTGACCAAAAGCTAGTGGCGGGCAGCAGCGTTGCACATAAACCAGCGCTACCGAGTGAGTTTACGGGCTTCCTTCAGGGCTTGCGCCAGCACAGCGTCGTGTTGCCGCTCCAGGTCCGGTAGCGTGTTCTCCACGAACACAGTTGGCGCAACGCCCACGTCCTCCAGTACTTGGCCTTGTGGCGTAGTGTAGCGCTGATTGGATAGGGTGATTTCCAGCCCATTTGGCAGCCGGGTGCCGTACATATCGGAAAGCATGCCCTTAGTAGCGGTGCCCACCCGTACAACCTGGGGGCGTTGGGCCAGCGCCAGCGTGAAATCCTCGGCGGCGCTGGCTGTTTGGTCGCTGGTGAGCAGTACCACCGAGCCTGTGAAGCGCGGACCTTTCGCGGGAGTCAGGTAAAACGCCTGGGGCTCTCCAAATTGCTCATAACTGCCAGCTTGCCTGATGGCTTTATAGTTGGCTAGGACACGCTGGTCGCTGAATCGGCCGGCTAGTTCGTAACCACTGTGGCCGCCGCCATTGTCGCGCACGTCGATCAGCAGCACCTGACAATCTGCCATCTGCGCCAAGGCTTTGGAAACGTGTTTTTCTAGCAGCTTGGCGTCGCGCTTTTCCTGGGCTGCCGTGCCCATCACACCTTTAGCCTCAGCGAAGAAGCGCGTCAGATGCAGGTAGCCAACCGTTGCCGTGCGGGTGGTATACAGCAAAGGCTTTTCCTTGAAGACGGGGCCACTGGCCTGAACCGGCGCGAAACCAGCAGCCTGTAGTTGCTGGTGAGCAACCTGCCAAAACTGAGGCTGCACGCTTTTGAAGATTTGCTTGAAAGAATTGCGGGTGCTTTCGCCCTTATATAGCATCGTTTCGCCGCGCGCAATAGTGATGTGCCCGTCGTGCAGGGGCTCCACCATCTGCCGGAAGATGGCCACCAGTTCCGAGTCCGTGGTCTGGGCGCTTACCTGCGGGCGGTAGGTGGCGTAAGTGGCTTCCCAATCAACCTGTTTCTGCGGGAAGAAAGCGTAATGGTCACGAAACGCATGCCAAAAAGCCTCGAATGACTGCTCCGGAACACTAGCCGTTGTGGCGGGCCCTACCTGCGCCAGTGCGCCATGAAACGGTAGCACCCATATCAGACAAATAATGCTGAGCCGCTGCAACAAAACGGAGGAAGTGGTTAGGGGCATAGGCACAAAAAGCTGCTGAGTTGGTGAAGTCAGGAGAAGCCAGGAGCAAAGTGGCGGCTGCTTCAAAAGAAAAGAGCGGCCCGTAAGCCGCTCTTCGCTGAGTAATTAAATAACCTAGAGGCTACAGGATACCGGCTATAATACCCGGCAACACGCCTAGTACCACGGTCAGCAAAGCCAGCAGCAGAAACGCGGCCGACTGAAACCCGCTTACCTGCAAGGGCTCGGCCGTATCGGCATCGGTATCGCGCATATACATGGCAATGATGGGGCGCAGGTAGTAATAAATACTCACCATCGACATCACCACAGCAAATACCACCAAGCCAATGTGCCCGTTTTCAACGGCGGCCGAAAACACGAAGAACTTGCCGAAAAAGCCGCCTGTAAGTGGAATGCCAGCTAAGGAAAGCATGGCCACCGTCAGCACGAAGGCCAGTAGCGGATTGGTTTTGGCCAGGCCGTTCAGCCCGTCGTAATCTTCGCGCATGCGCTGCTCCGATACCAGTTTCAGCACGCCGAAGGCCGCCACCGTAGCTACCGAATAAGCCAGCGAATAAAAGAAAATGCTGTTGGCCGATGCGCCTTCCAACTCACCATTGAATGCCACAAGTCCGATAAGCAGGTAGCCAGCGTGCGACACGCTGGAGTAGGCCAGCATACGCTTGGCGCTGTTTTGCGCTACCGCGCCCACGTTGCCGATGGCTAGCGTAAGCACGCACATGGCGGTAAGCGTAGGCAACCACAAGCCCTGCGCCGAAGCTGCTGGAAAAGCCTGCACCAGCAGTTTCAGGAAGGCCGCGAAGCCGGCAGTTTTTACCACCGTGCTCATAAACGCCGTGAAGAAGGTAGGGGTGCCCTCATACACGTCGGGGGTCCAGAAGTGGAAAGGCGCGGCCGAGACCTTAAAGCCGATGCCAATCAGCATCATCAGCATCCCAATGTAGAGCATCGGGGTAAGGGAGGCGTTGGTGGGATTCTGCACGGCAAACCGGATGTTGGCCAGCTCGAAGGTGCCAGTAGCGCCGTACACCAGCGCCACCCCGAACAGCAGGATACCCGTAGCAAACGCGCCCATCAGAAAATACTTCAGAGCCGCTTCGTTGGAACGCAAGTTAGTTTTCTGAGCTCCTGCCAGCACATACATGGCCACACTCAGGATTTCAATGCCCAAAAACAGCATCAGTAAGTGATTGTAAGCCACCATCATGATGGCGCCCACCAGCGAAAACAGCAGCAGCGAGTAGTATTCGGCTAGGTTGGGCTGCCCGTCGAGCACGTATTGCTCAGAAAAAGGTATCAGCAGCAGCGCTGTGAGCACCACAATGCCGGTAAACACCACCGAGAAGTTATCGACGATGAGCATGCCGTTGAAAAACGACTGTGGGCCGGCATTCCAGTCGAGGAAATTCACCGTCAGGACCGTGCCCAGCATGAGCATGGCGGCTGGCAGCAGAATCCGGTTGGAGCGCAGGAACCCTAGAAAGAGGTTGCCAAGGCCAAAAACAGAGAGAAGAACAATTGCAAACATGGGCGGGCGTTGGATGTAGCGCGAAGTCTTCACTTCGCGTATCATTTATATCGTTGGACGAGGGGCAAGCAGCCGGGGCAGTCGTGCAACGATACGCGAAGCAAAGGCCTCGCGCTACAGGCAATTTATCGTTTCACTACCTCACTGAGGATTCCCATCACACTGCCTTCCGACAGGTGCAGGAACGTATTCGGGAACAAGCCAATCCAGAAGACCAGCACGATAAGCGGCACCAGCACGGCCAGCTCCGCGCCGGTCAAGTCGGTGATGGTTTCCGAGAATGACGAGTCGGGGCCAAGCATCACGCGCTGGAACATGCGCAATAGGTACACGGCCGCCAGAATGATGGTAATACCGGCTACAGCGCCCATCCAGGCGTTATACTGGTACACACCGCCGAGCAGCAGGAACTCGCCTACAAATCCGTTGGTGAGGGGCAGTGCCACCGTCCCCAGCAGCAGCACCAGGAAGCACACCGTCAGCAAGGGGGTGCGGCGGGTGAGGCCGCCCAGGTCCGGAATCAGGCGGGTGTTGGTACGGCGCTCAATGCAGTCGGCAATGAAGAACATGCCTACTACGTTCACGCCGTGAGCCAGCATCTGAATGCTAGCACCCTGCAAACCAATTTGGGTGAGCGAGAACACCCCGGCCGCCATGAGTCCCACATGGGAGAGCGACGAGTAAGCAATAAGCCGCTTTACATCCTGCTGCCGAATGGCAATGATGGCGCCGTAGATGATGCCGATAATCGACAGGATTAGGACTAGGTTCTGCCACTGGCTCACGCCGAGTGGCACTACGGGCAGCAGCCAGCGCATGCAACCGTAGATACCCATTTTCAGCATGATGCCCGAGAGCAGCATGGTAGCCGGAGCCGGCGACTCGGTGTAGGTATCGGGCTGCCAAGTGTGGAAGGGGAAGATGGGCATCTTCACGGCGAAGGCCGCAAAAATCAGCCAGAACAGCCAGGATTGCTCCTGCGCGCTCAAGCTTAGATTATAGAACGAAGCTAGGTCGGAGTTGTGCGCCGCGAGGCCGTTGGCGGCGGGGCCAGTCTGGAAGTAGAGGTATACAAAGCCCGCCAACATGAACAGCGAACCAACGATGGTGTACAGAAAAAACTTGAATGTGACCTTGGCGCGATTGATGCCGCCCCACACGCCGGCCAGGAAGTAAATCGGAATGAGGGCCACTTCCCAGAAGAAGTAGAACAGAAAGGCATCTTGCGCCGTGAATACGCCTATCAACCCGGTTTCCATGAACAGCACCAGAGCATAAAATGCCGAGGCATTTTCAAAGCTGCGGCGAAAAGAAGCCAGCAGAATGATTGGCACTAGGAAAGTAGTGAGCAGCACCAACAGTAAGCTCAAACCATCCATTCCCACATGAAAGTTGATACCCGCCGATGCAATCCAGGGCAGATTGACCGAGAATTGGTCGGTGCTGCTGCTGTTGAACGTAATGGCTACGTACGTTGCCAGCACGAACTCAACCAAGGCCGCGCCAAATGCCGCCACGCGGGCAGCACTGCCTTTGAAGAAGTGCAGAAGCAGGGCGGCCGCAACGGGCCAGAGTAGAAGGAGAACTGTGAGCATTAGCTAAGCAGGTTGTTCCGAAGGCGTGCAAACTGATAGAAGAAAGGTCTCTGATCAGCCGACGACAGTTTAAGCGAAAGATGGGAAGGTGTATTCCTACAGCCTCCCGGAGTTCAGCGCCAGTATCAGCACGATACCGACTACCATCAGAATCAGATAGGTTTCCACCGAGCCGGTTTGCACGTAGCGCAGCAATTTCCCGCCGCCCATGGTAACGCGGCCAAAGCTGTTCACAATAGGGTCGATGACGCCTTGCTCTACGTAGCGGTGCAAGCCTTTCGAGAGCCACATGGTTGGGCGCACGAATAGGGCGTTGTACAGTTCGTCGATGTAGTATTTGTGGTACACCAGGTTTTCTGGGGCCGAGCGTTGTGCTTCTTCCTCAGCTGGCCGCACCCCACGGCTCACGTACTGCACGTAGGCTAGCACGATGCCCAGCACACCCGCACCCACCGACAGGCCGATGAGCATCAGCTCGGTGGCGTGGTCGGCGTGCACAGTGAAGGCAGCCGGATTGAGGCGTTGCGAGTACGTAAAGAGTGGTGCGAGGTAGTTGGCAAGGTAGGCGTGGTCTTCACCCAGAAAGAACGGGGCGTTCATGAAACCACCCACGGCGGCCAGAATAGCCAGCACAACGAGCGGCAGCGTCATAGAAGCCGGCGACTCATGTAGGTGGTGTTTCTGCTCCTCAGTACCCCGGAATTCGCCGAAGAAGGTCAGGAACAGCAAACGGAACATGTAGAACGCCGTCAGGAAGGCCGTAAACAAGCCCACAGCGTACAGCACCTTACTGTGCTCAAAGGCGTGCAGTAGGATTTCATCTTTCGAGAAGAAACCCGAGAATGGCGGAATGCCAGCAATGGCCAAACAGCCAATCAGGAAGGTGATAAACGTAATGGGCAGGGCCTTGCGTAGGCCACCCATGCGGCGCATATCCTGCTCGTTGCTCATAGCGTGAATCACCGAGCCCGCGCCCAAGAACATCAAGGCTTTGAAGAAGGCGTGGGTTAGCACGTGAAATAAGCTGGTGCTATAGCCCATTACGCCCAGGGCCAAGAACATGTAGCCCAACTGCGAAACGGTGGAATAGGCTAATACCTTTTTGATGTCATTTTGGGCCAGACCAATAGTGGCGGCAAACAAGGCCGTAGCCGCCCCAATGATGGCAATAACTTCCAGCGTATGGGGCGCCAGCGTGAACAGCACGTTGGCGCGCAGAATCATGTAGATACCCGCCGTTACCATGGTGGCCGCGTGAATCAGGGCCGATACTGGGGTAGGGCCGGCCATGGCGTCGGGCAGCCAGGTGTAAAGCGGCAGCTGAGCCGACTTGCCCATTGCACCTACGAACAGCAGCAGCGTAATGGCCGTAACGGTCATAGTGCCAATCTGCATGGCCGAGGCCTTCTGGAATACCTCGGCGTACTGCACCGAATCGAAGGTCAGGTAAATCAGGAAGATGCCGAGCAGGAAGCCCAAGTCACCGACCCGGTTGATGATGAAGGCCTTCTTGGCAGCGTTGTTGTAGCTGGTGTTCTTGTTCCAGAAGCCAATAAGTAGGTAGGAGCAGAGCCCCACACCTTCCCAGCCAATAAACAGAATCACGAAGTTGGCGCCCAGCACCAGCACTAGCATACTGAACACGAATAGGTTCAGGAAGCTGAAAAACTTGCCCACGTTCTCGTCGTGGTGCATATAGCCGATGCTGTACACATGAATCAGGAAACCCACTCCCGTTACGAGCAGCAGCATAATCAAGCTGAGCTGGTCGATTTGGTAGGAGAAGGGAATCTGCATCGAGCCCACCGAAATCCAGTTGAACAGCGTGACGGTGTACTGATACTGAAAGTTCAGGAACAGGAACACCGAAATGGCGAACGAGCCCAGCACCGCCAAGCTGCCGATGGCGCCGGCTACCGTGCCGGAGAGGCGCTTGTTGAGTAGCCCGTTAATCAGAAAGCCCAGGAAAGGTAGCAGCGGAATCAGTACGTACAGAAACGTAGCATACGGGGCGCTGGCGGCAGGTAGAACGGTTTCTTGCATATAATAGGGTCTTGGGGGCCTGGGGGCTCAAGGGCTGGGATTTCTCGGCTGATGCTGAACATCAACCAAGCTCCTAAGTCCTCAAGCCTCCAAGACCCAAAACTAGAACTTCAGTCGGTTTAACAGATTGACGTCAGTATTCTGCAGGTTGCGGTAAATCATGACGATGATGGCCAGCCCTACCGCTACTTCGGCAGCGGCCACAGCCATGATGAAGAACACGAAAACCTGGCCATTGGCATCAGAACGATACGCTGCAAAGGCTGTTAGTAGCACGTTTACCGCGTTCAGCATCAGCTCTATGCACATAAAGATGATGATGGCGTTCCGCCGGGTAAGCACCCCGATTACTCCGATGGCAAAAAGCGCCGTGGCGAAGAAAACGTAGTATTGAAGCGGAACCGTTTGAATAACCTGCGGTATGTTCTGATCCATGCGGGGCAGTTGACGGCGAAAAAGAAGCGGCACGCCAGAGCGCAGCCGTAATGAATAGGCTGGCAAAGGTATCCTGAAAATTGGAAAACGCCACTCTTAAATAGCATGCTACGGCCTGGCTTCTCGGGAGTAAATCCCTTATACCCTTATAATGTAGGGCAAAACGATCTGTACTTGCCAGGTTAGTGGCGTTGGTGCTAGCTAATAGATGGGTGGTTGCCGCTGCCTGGCAAAGCTGGCTGACCAGAGAAAATACAGAACCAATGAAGTATTTTTCAGCGTCGTTCGTCTGTGTTAGCAGAATGGAAACGCTACCCCTCACCATGACGCTACCGATGACGGCCGGCCACCAGGACCAGCAGATACAGGAGGCCGTGCGCGCGCAGCGCGGCCGGCTGTTGCAGTTCATCCGTCGCCGCATCCCCGACCCCGCTGAGGCGGAAGACGTATTGCAAGACGTCTTTGCCGAACTGGTAGAAAGCTACCGAGTACTCAAGCCGGTAGAGCAAGCCGCCGCTTGGTTGTTCCGGGTGGCCCGCAACAAAATCACCGACCTCTACCGCCGTAAGAAAACAACTTCGCTGGAGGATGAGTTGGCCCGCGGCTTCTCCGGCGATGAGGAAAACTCCCTTCTGCTCGCCGACATTCTGCCTGCCCCTGATGATGCTCCAGAAAACCGGCTACTCCGCGAGACGCTGATGGAAGCCCTGTCCGACGCGCTGGCTGAACTGCCCGCCGCCCAGCGTGAAGTGTTTATCTGGCACGAACTGGAAGATAAAACCTTCCGCGAAATGGAGGAGGAAACAGGAGTTCCACTCAAAACCTTGATTTCGCGCAAGCACTACGCTGTGCAACACTTGCGTAAGCGGCTGCAAAAGCTTTACACGGAGCTTTTCACTGATTAACATCCTAAAAACGTCATGCCTGAGCTTATCGAAGCATCTCGCGTGCTGACGTTGAAAACAAAAAGAGGAATAGCATTAGCGAGATGCTTCTTTCGTCAACCGACGTTTTTTAGTAACTCAACCCAATGAATCGTTCTTTCCGGCCTCTAGTTGGCCTCAAATTCATCCTGCTGGGCGGTCTGTTCGTGGCCGTCGTCGGCTTCGTTACCATGACTCTCTGGAACCGGCTTGTTCCGGAGTTATTCAACGGCCCTGTCATCAACTTTTGGCAAACGCTAGGCCTGTTAGTGCTTTCCCGAATTTTATTCGGAGGCTGGGGCCGCGGCGGACGCTCTGGAGCTTGGGCCCGCCGCCGCAAAATGATGCGCGAAAAGATGGAATCCCGTATGGCTAGCTTATCTCCAGAGGAACAAGAGAAGTTCCGCCAGAAAATGCGCGCCACCTGCGGCCCTGCTTGGATGCGTCGCCCTGCCCCCGAAGAGCCTCAGCAGGTATCGGTGTAACGTATAAAAGAAAAGCGGCAACTGATTTCAGTTGCCGCTTTTCTTTTATCAAGTTTACTGTCTCTAAAAATGTCGTTCGCCGGTTTCGCGCTTGCCTAGCATTACGGCTCCTACCATAGCTACTAGTAGCAGGATGGAAGCCAATTCAAATGGTAGCTTATAGGTGGTAAACAGCACCATACCAAGCTTGTCAACCATGCCAATCTGCGAGTCGAATGCAGTACCGTTTACGGCTGGTAGTTGGATGTCGCGCAACGCCACAATCATAATGACAAAAAGCGAGCCGCCGGCAATGGCTGCCGCAATTTTAGCTAGAGCTGGCTTATGCGGTTCTGTATCTACGTTCAGGTTCAGGAACATAATCACGAACAGGAACAGTACCATAATAGCACCAGCATACACAATGATGTTCACAGCCGCCAAGAACTGTGCGTTCAACAACAGATAGTGTCCTGAGAGCGAAAAGAACGTCAAAATCAAGAACAATACACTATGTATCGGGTTCTTGGCAAACACCACGCCTAGCGCACTTAGCAGTGCTACGAAGGACAGAAAGAGGAAGAGTGGAGACATTGCAGATGTTTTTTGTTGTCCTAAGCTCGCAAATTCTTTCGCTTTGCTTGGGACGACAAATGTAGTAGTTACGCCGGTTGCTGAACCATCTTGTTGCGGAGAGCCTCGGCTTGCTCTGGCGTGAGCTGGATGCCGCGCTCCGAACGTTTGGTAGGATCAACGGGCTCTACGAGGCGGTCTTTACCGTAAATAAACTCGTCGCGCTCGAAGCGTGGGGGAGCCATTTTATCGGCTTGGAGGTATACCGCAGCTTTCGGGCAGGCTTCTTCACAGAGGCCGCAGAAGATGCACCGCAGCATGTTCACTTCGTAGCTGATGGCGTACTTCTCCTCGCGGTAAAGGCCTTCTTCGCCTTTCTTACGCTCGCCAGCAACCATCGTAATAGCTTCGGCAGGGCAAGCTACGGCACAAAGGCCGCAGGCCGTGCATCGCTCCCGACCCTGTTCGTCGCGCTTAAGCACGTGCAGGCCACGGAAGATAGGGGAGAAAGGACGCACCTCTTCGGGGTAACGCACGGTGGCCTTCTTCATAAAGAAGTGGCGCATCGTGATGCTTAGGCCCTGGAAGATAGCCGGCAGATAAGCCCGCTCCGCCAGTGTCATCGGCTTCTTTTCTAGTTTCTTGGCTCTATTGGTGAGAGGCTGCATGAGTCAGTTCAGTTACTTAATCACCCCGAACGTGATGAGGCCGCCGGTGATAAGGATGTTGATAACGGCCAACGGAATCAGGATGGTCCAGCCGAGGCGCATCAGTTGGTCGTAGCGGAAGCGCGGGAGAGTCCAGCGAATCCACATGAAGAAGAAGATAAAGGCGAAGATTTTACCGAACAGCAGTACAGTGCCAAGCGCTGTAATCAGGTTTTGGGCCGAAGCCAATTCCCAACCCTGGCTGCTCGCCAACCAGTCACGCAGTTCGTATTGGAAAGGGAAGTTGAAGCCACCGAAGTACAGCACGCTCATAACGGCCGAAACCACGAAGATGTTCACGTACTCCGAGAACAGATACAAGCCCAATTTCATCGACGAGTACTCGGTGTGGTAACCACCTACTAATTCGGTTTCGCACTCTGGCAAGTCAAATGGTGTCCGATTGGTTTCAGCGAAGGCGCACACTAGGAAGATAATGAAGCCTAAAGGCTGCTTCATAATGTTCCAGTTGAAGATGTCTTGCCACACGAAAGCACCTTCCGACGACTGTTGCAGCGTGATTTCGCGCAACGAAAGCGTGCCCGAAATCATCAACACCGCAATCAGCGATAAGCCCATGGCCAGTTCGTAGCTGATGTTTTGCGAAGCGGCCCGGATAGCGCCGAGCAGCGAGAATTTGTTGTTGGAAGCCCAACCACCAATCATCACGCCGTACACGCCCAACGATACCACTCCGAACACCCACAGCATTCCGATGTTCACCTCAATGCCTTGCAGGAAGAAGGCGTTGTTGCCGAAGCTGATGTGGTTGCCAAACGGAATTACCGCCGACGACATCAGAGCCGTAATCATGGCCAAGCAAGGGCCAAATACAAACAGCGCTTTGTTGGCGCCGCCGGGGAAGAATTCTTCTTTCGTGAACATCTTCACGGCATCGGCCAAGGGCTGCGCCAAGCCGTAAGGACCTGCGCGGTCCGGACCAACCCGGTCTTGCAAGAAGGCCGCAATAACGCGCTCTGCGTACGTGCAGTACGTTGCTATCAGCAACGAAAGCGCGAACACAACGAAGATGACGATGGATTGCCAACCAAGGGTGGGTAGTTCAATCATTTTAGTCGATAATTGTCAGTTACCAGTTGCCAGCTTTAACGAGCCCCAGCGTTGTCAAAATAGCAACTGGTAGCTCTAAACCGGTAACTCGCTTACCCTAACTTTAGTGGAGGATTCTTTTCTAGGTCGCGCTGCGTGCTTTCGGGCAAGTCGGCTATTACCGACTGGTTGAGCACGGGCAGTTCGTAGTGGTTGGCCGAAATTACCGAAGAACGGTCGATATGTGCCGGTCCTTCGATAGTCCAGTCTGCCGTTTCTTTTTTATCGAAGCGGCATTCGTTGCAAATCCACTCCTTCACTTCGCCATACTGGTCTTTCCGGCCTGTAACGCGCAATACGTCTTGGCCTTTGTACCAGAGCGTTACGTTGCCGGCACACTTTGGGCAGTCACGGTGCGCATTCACGGGTTTTGTGAACCACACGCGTTGCTTGAAGCGGAAGGTTTTGTCGGTGAGGGCACCTACCGGGCATACGTCGATGACATTGCCAGAGAAGTCGTTGTCGATGATGTTCTCGATGTAGGTGCCGATTTCAGCCGCGTCGCCACGGCCTAACACACCGTGTACCCGGTCGCCTTTGGCAATCTGGTCGGCGGTGTACACGCAACGGTAGCACAAGATGCAACGCGTCATGTGCAGTTGAATCAGCGGACCGATGTCGATTTTCTCGAACGTACGGCGCTCTTCCTGGTAGCGGGTCGTAGACACGCCGTGTTCGAAGGCGAAGTTCTGCAAATCACACTCACCCGCTTGGTCGCACACGGGGCAGTCCAGCGGGTGGTTGATGAGCAGCATCTCCACGATGCCTTTGCGAACATCCAGTACCTGTTCGGATGTGGTGTTTTCGACCACCATACCGTCCTGCACCGGGGTTACGCACGATGCCACTAGTTTGGGCATCGGGCGTGGGTCTTTGGTGGAGCCAGCGGCTACACGCACCAAGCAAGCGCGGCACTTGCCACCCGAGCCTTTCAGCGGCGTGTAGTAGCACATGGCCGGAGGCACGATGCTACCACCGATTTGGCGGGCTGCGTTGAGGATGGTCGTTCCGTCTGGAACTTCCACCTCGAT
This sequence comes from Hymenobacter norwichensis DSM 15439, assembly GCF_000420705.1. Lineage (GTDB taxonomy): Bacteria > Bacteroidota > Bacteroidia > Cytophagales > Hymenobacteraceae > Hymenobacter > Hymenobacter norwichensis. The sequence continues at coordinate 892,830 of NZ_ATVL01000008.1, read as the reverse complement.
GCCATCGAAAGTTATTTTAGCCATTATCGAAAATCGTCTGTCATGCAGAGCGGAGCGAAGCATCTCGCCCGAATGACGATGGAATTACTATTGTCAACGACGCCACGCGAGATGCTTGGGCTGCGCCTCTGCATGACGTTCTAATATTATACCAGCACCGATTTGCCCTGATATACCGCACCAGGTTTGGCGGCTTCCTTGGCGTGGGTCACGTGCCACTCGAACTCGTCGCGGAAGTGGCGCACAGCGGCGGCTACTGGCCAGGCCGCGGCTTCCCCAAGTGGGCAAATGGTGTTGCCCTCGATTTGCTTAGCGACACTCACCAGCAAGTCGATATCTTCCATGTGACCGTGGCCGTGCTCCAAACGGTGCAGCACTTTTTCCAGCCAGCCCGTACCCTCACGGCAAGGCGAGCATTGCCCGCACGACTCGTGGTGGTAAAAGCGGGAGAAGCTCCAGGTGTTGCGCACGATGCAGGTCGTCTCGTCCATAGCAATGAAGCCACCCGAGCCAAGCATAGTACCCGTCACGAAGCCACCATCTGAAAGCGACTCGTAGCTCATAAGGCGAGGCTCACCAGCAGCCGTTTTCAGGATGAGTTCTTTGGGCAAAATCGGAACGGACGAACCACCCGCTACTACAGCTTTCAGGTCGCGACCTTTCCAAATACCGCCACAGTATTCATCAGAGTAGATAAATTCCTCAACCGGCAAGCCCAACTCGATTTCGTAAATACCGGGTTTATTGAGGTGGCCGCAAGCCGAAAATAGCTTGGTGCCCGTGCTCCGGCCAACGCCAATCTTTGCGTATTCTTCACCGCCATCGTTCACGATAACCGGCACGGCCGCAATAGACTCCACGTTGTTTACTACCGTTGGGCGGGCGTAGAGACCCTGCACGGCCGGGAATGGCGGCTTGTTGCGCGGGTTGCCGCGCTTACCTTCCAATGATTCCAGCAAGGCAGTTTCTTCGCCGCAGATATAAGCGCCGCCACCGGGGTGCACAAACAGGTCGAGGTCGTAGCCGGAACCCAAGATGTTTTTCCCGAGGAAACCAGCGGCATATGCTTCTGCAATAGCTTTTTCCAGAATGCGCAGCACGTACAACAACTCGCCGCGGATGTAGATGTACGAGGTATTTGCGCCAAGCGCGTACGAACTCGTAATCATGCCTTCTACCAGCAAGTGTGGCAGTTTCGACATCAATTGTCGGTCCTTGAAAGTGCCGGGCTCCGATTCGTCGGCGTTGCAGACGAGGTAGCGTGGTACCCCTTCTGGCTTGGCCAGGAAGCTCCACTTCATACCGGTAGGGAAGCCAGCGCCGCCGCGCCCACGTAGGCCCGACTTCTTCACTTCTTCCACCACCTCATCGGGGGTCATCGTCTTCAGCGCTTTTTCCACCGAGCGGTAACCGCCGTGTTTGCGGTATACCTCAAAGGTGTCGATGCCTTCAACGTTAATATGTTCGGTCAGCAGTTTGCGTCCCATAGGTTGTAGCGGTTGGCTGAAAGACGTTAATTGTTAGCCAGGGCGTTCGGCAAGCCGGTTTCTTCCCACGGCAAAGCCGGACGGTGCACTTGGTTGCGTAGGTCGGTGAGCATGGCATCTACCGCAGCCGGAGTATCCAACTGCTCGTAGTATTTCTCCCGAACCTGCACGATGGGGGCAAAGCCGCAAGCAGCTAAGCACTCCACTTCCTTGAGCGTAAAGAGGCCATCGGGAGAAGTAGCGCCGTTCACTTTGGCGCCGGTGATGCGCTCTAAGTGGGCAGTCAGCTCGTCGGAGCCGCGCAGCATGCAAGGACCCGTGCGGCAGATTTCCAGCACGTGCTTGCCTACGGGCTTGAGGTTGAACATGGTGTAGAAAGACGACACCTCGTACACCTCAATGGGTTTGATGCCGATAACCTCAGCCACCAAATCCTGCACTTCAGGGCTTACCCAACCGCCAAATTCGGCCTGCGCAATGTGCAGCACCGGCAGCAACGCCGACTTACGGCGCTCCGTTGGGTATTGCTTGCAGATGCGCTCAATTTCCGCCTTGGCGGCTTCGGAAAATTGCGGCTTAACGCTCGTCGTCTCCATTTAGGTACTTGAAATCAACAAAAACTACGCGTCCAGCTCGCCAGCAATTACGTTCATCGACGACAGCGTCACGATGGCGTCGGAGAGGGTTTGACCCACTACCATTTCCGTATAGGCTTGGTAGTAGATAAAGCACGGACGGCGGAAGTGCAGGCGGTATGGCGTGCGGCCTCCGTCAGAAACCAAGTAGAAGCCTAGTTCGCCGTTGCCACCTTCCACGCTGTGGTACACTTCACCAACCGGGGCGTCAATTTCGCCCATAATGATTTTGAAGTGATAGATGAGCGCCTCCATGTTCTGGTACACGGCCTGCTTGGGAGGCAGATAGAAGTGAGGCGCGTCGGCGTGGTATGGGCCTTCGGGTAGGTTCTCCAGAGCCTGCTCGATGATGCGCAAGCTCTGCCAGATTTCCTCGTTGCGCACCATAAACCGGTCGTAGGTGTCGCCCTTGGTACCTACCGGAATTTCAAAGTCGAAATCCTGGTAGCTGGAGTAGGGGTTCATCACCCGCACATCGTAATCGACGCCGGCAGCGCGGAGGTTAGGGCCCGTGAAACCGTAGTTAAGGGCGCGCTCGGCGGAAATGCCGCCTACATCCACCACCCGATCCATGAAGATGCGGTTGCGGTTAAACATCTTTTCGAACTCACGCATCACAGCCGGGAACGACTTCAGCCAAGCCCGCAGCTTTTGAATAGCTACCGGCGTGAAGTCGCGCTCCATACCACCCACGCGGCCCATGTTGGTGGTCAGGCGGGCGCCGCTTACTTCCTCGTAAATCTCATACACCTTCTCCCGCTCATCCATCAGATAGAGGAAGCCAGTGAAAGCACCTGTGTCCACACCCAAAATACCGTTGCAAATCAGGTGGTCGGTGATGCGGGCTAGCTCCATCAGAATCACGCGCATGTACTGCGCACGCTTCGGAACGGTCACGCCGAGCAGTTTCTCTACCGTCATGTGCCAGCCCATGTTGTTGATGGGCGACGAACAGTAGTTCATCCGGTCGGTGAGGGGCGTAATCTGGTAGAATGGCCGGCGCTCCGCAATCTTCTCGAAAGCGCGGTGGATGTAGCCAATGGTAGGTACACCCGACACAATCCGCTCTCCATCCATCTGCAGAATATTCTGGAAGATGCCGTGGGTAGCAGGGTGGGTAGGCCCTAAGTTGAGCGTGGTTAGCTCTTGGTTGAAGTCGTTGACGGTTGGGGCCAGCGGATGAAGATTAGGCCGTTGCTCTTCGGCCTCTTCAACAATCTTGCGGGTGCCTTCCAGCGTGTCGTTTACTGCCATTGTATAGTATTGAGTAGGTAGTATTGAGTAGTGAGTAAGTGCGAATAGAACTAAGAGCCTGTTCGGAGTACTAGGTACTCAATACTTACTACTCTGTACTGACAGATTACCGGCCGAAGAATAAGTCGGTTTTGTCTTCACGGGTACCATCCTCCAGCGCGTATTGCTTGCGCATGGGGTGGTAGTCCATGTCTTCCACATTGAGAATGCGAATAAGGTTGGGGTGCCCAACCGCAATGATGCCGTAGAAGTCGAACGCCTCGCGCTCCATCCAGTTAGCGGCGGAGTAGAGGTCGGTCAGCGTTGGCACGTGCGGGTCGCCGATGGGGAAGAAGATCTTCAACCGCAGGCGAATGTTGTGTACCAAGCTGTGCAGCATGTACACCATGCCTAACTCCTGGTCCTTACGGTCAGGGAAGTGCATGCCGCACATGGTAGTCAGGAAGTTGAGCTGCAACTCCTGGTCTTGCTGTAGGCCGGCAACGATGCCGTGAATTCGCTCCCGCGTGGTCGTGACGGTCAGAAAGCCGTAGGGCTCTTCCACATCGGTGAAAGCGTCTTGTCCAAACAAACGATACAGAAGGTCAAGCAACTGCTTGTTCTTCTGCGCGGCCGGATCAAGTTCGGCAGCGGTTTCCTGAGCGTCGGGTGATTCTACGGTTGGGTCAGCCATTTAGCAGTAGAAGTGTGCACACAGAGGCGAGATTAAGCAAAGGATTGCAAGCGTCTCGCCTCTATATGCGCAATGTCTGTGGTCTATTTGATGTTGTAAGAAGCCAGCAAGGCTTGGTATTCAGGCGAATTGCGCCGACGGATCGACTCGTTCTTGGCCAAGTCCTGCACACGCATCAAGCCGTCGAGCACTTGCTCGGGGCGAGGTGGGCAACCGGGCACGTACACGTCAACCGGGATAATCCGGTCGATGCCTTGCAGCACTGAGTACGTATCGAAGATACCGCCCGAAGAGGCGCAAGCACCCATGGCAAGTACCCACCGGGGTTCCGCCATTTGCTCGTATACCTGCTTCACGATGGGCGCCATTTTCTTGGCAATCGTGCCCATCACCATCAGCAAATCAGCTTGGCGGGGCGAAAAGCTTGGCCGCTCGGAGCCAAAGCGCGAAATATCATAGCGGGCACCCATGGTAGCCATGAACTCGATGCCGCAGCACGAGGTAGCAAAAGGAAGCGGCCAGAGCGAGTTAGCACGGGCAATACCCACCACTTTCTCCAGCGACGTCGCGAAGAAGCCAGCTCCTTCGAGGCCGTCCGGCGCCTCTGTCATTTTGATTTCAGGAACTCTATTATCCATGATAGAAAGTCAGATTGAAGAAGTATAACCTCCTCTTAGCCAACACCAGCCAGCCAATAAAGGTTTGCTGGCTTACGCCTCGTTCCAGCGCAAAATGCCCTTTTTGATTACGTAACCGAAGCCCGCCAGCAGGAACGCCAGGAACACGACCATTTCAATAAAGCCACTAGTGCCTAATGCCCGGAAGTTTACGGCCCAGGGATACATGAAAATTACTTCAATATCGAAGAGCACGAACAGGATGGCTGTGAGGAAGTACTTCACCGAAATCGGGGTGCGGGCATTGCCCACCGACTCGATACCGCACTCAAAAGCTTCGTCCTTCACCACGCTCTTGCGGCGTGGCCCGAGGAGGTGAGAAGTAATCATGGCAAAAGCCACGAAAGCAACCGCCAGCCCAAACTGCACGATGATGGGCAGAAAGTCCTGCGGCTGATAATTGGTAGTTACAGCGAGAAGCATAGACGACAACGGGAAAAGGCCGTTAGAGAACAGCGTTGAAGGGCAAAGGTAACGCGAAATGCCAGCGGAACAAAGGTGAAATCAGGCAGCCTCGGAAAGGCGTATCTTTGAAGTGAAACCTAGTCAGTTTGGTATGGAACAAGCTCAAGCACATCCATTACGCTATACGGTTGAGCAATATCTAGCGCTGGAAGAGAAGTCGGAGATACGACATGAATACTTCCAGGGAGAAATAATGGCTATGGCCGGTACCACTACCGACCACAATGAATTGTGTTTGAACTGCGCTATCGAGTTACGTCAAGCAGCAATGAAGCGAGGCTGTAGACTATTCATGGAAAACATTCAATTAGCAGTGAATGAGGGAGAGCTATACACGTATCCCGACGTTATGCTCACCTGCCACGATGAAGACGTAGTGGCTCCGCGTATTATGCACCCATTGCTGTTGATAGAAGTGTTGTCTCCTTCCACCGCAGAGCACGATAGGGTCTGGAAGCTGTTTCGCTATCAGCGTATCACTTCATTGCGACATTATGTACTGGTTTCGCAACAATATCAAGCGGTGGAATGGTACCATCGAGTTGAAGAAAGAGGCGAATGGCAGCGCCACCTACTGACCTTGCCGCACGAAGCAGTGGAAATTCCAGAGTTGAATACTCGCCTGACGTTAACCGATATTTATGCAGGTCTTAAGATTCCATTCGTGACGGATGATAAGATTAGCTAGCAGCAAAAAGCCGCTCCAGTCTCCCGAAGCGGCTTTTTTATGAGTGGTTGGCTAACGGTTTAAAAGCCGCCCTGGCCAGTTACGTTCAGGTTTTCGCCGGTTTCTACGCCCATGAAGGGGTAGCGGTAGTCAACGGGCGGCACGAAGGTTTCCTTGATGGCGCGCGGCGACACCCAGCGGAGCAGGTTCAGGATAGAGCCTGCTTTGTCGTTGGTGCCGGAGGCGCGGGCCCCGCCGAACGGCTGCTGACCCACTACGGCGCCAGTTGGCTTGTCGTTGATGTAGAAGTTACCAGCGGCGTGCACGAGGCGCTTAGAAGCTAAATCAATGGCGTATCGGTCTTGCGAGAAGATGGCACCCGTGAGGGCGTACGGCGAGGTGCCATCTACGAGGTCCAGCGTCTTTTCAAATTCCTGCGAATCGTAGACATACACCGTCAGCACGGGGCCGAATAACTCGTCGCACATGGTTACGTACTGCGGGTTTTTGGTCACAATAATTGTGGGCTCGATGAAGTAGCCTTTCGACTTATCGTGGTTGCCGCCAGCCACGATTTCCACCGACTCATCTTGCTTGGCCGCATCAATATAGCGGGCCAGCTTGTCGAAGGACGCCTCGGTGATAACCGCGTTGATGAAGTTCGAGAAGTCTTCTACGTCGCCCATCTTGAACGACTTCAGGTCTTCCTGCACGTAGCCTTTCACTTCGTCCCAGATGTTGCTGGGGACGTACACCCGGCTGGCTGCCGAGCACTTCTGGCCTTGGTACTCAAACGCGCCGCGGCTGATGGCCGTGGCTACCTGGCGCGGGTGCGCTGAGTGGTGCGCCAGAATGAAGTCCTTGCCGCCGGTTTCGCCCACAATGCGCGGGTAGCTCTTGTAAGTGGTGATATTCTGGCCAATGGTCTTCCAGATTTGCTGGAACACGCCCGTCGAGCCGGTGAAGTGGATGCCCGCAAAGTCGCGGTGCGAGAAGATAACGTCGCCAGCTACGGGGCCGTCCACGTAAATTAGGTTGATAACGCCGTCGGGCAGGCCTGCTTCCTTGAACAGTTCCATCAGCACCTGCGCCGAGTAGATTTGCGGGTAAGAAGGCTTCCATACCACGACGTTGCCCATCATAGCTACCGAAGCAGGCAGGTTGGCGGCAATAGAAGTGAAGTTGAACGGTGTGAGGGCAAACACGAAGCCTTCCAGCGGGCGGTGCTCCAGGCGGTTCCACATGCCCGGCGACGACACCGGCTGCTGCTTGTAGATTTCCTGCATGAAGTACACGTTGTAGCGGAAAAAGTCGATCAGCTCACACGCCGCATCGATTTCTGCCTGGTAGGCATTCTTGCTTTGGCCCAGCATAGTAGCCGCGTTGAGGCGGGCGCGGTAGGGGCCCGCCAGCAACTCGGCGGCTTTCAGGAAGATGGCAGCCCGATGCTCCCATGGCAGCTCGGCCCAGCTGGTACGGGCGGCCAAGGCGGCATCAATGGCTTGGGTTACGTGGCTGGCGTCGCCCTCATGGAACTGGCCCAGTACGTGCTGATGGTCGTGGGGCGGGCGAATATCCAGCGTGTTGCCGGTGCGTACTTCCTGGCCGCCGATATACATCGGGATGTCGCGCTGTACTTGCTTAAGTTCTTTGAGCGTTTTGAGCAACTCCAGACGCTCGGGCGAATTGGGCGCATAAGCCTTCACCGGCTCATTGACTGGGGCGGGGACGTTGAAAAAGGCGTTGGACATGGGTGGTATGGCTGGTTTACGATGGATGATTGCCAGTTCGGGAGGCGCAGCAAAGGTAGCTACCTCCCCGAAATGACGCGCGGTACAGGGTGGATCTGTAAGGCAAGCTCGCTATGGCCTCACTGAACCTTGCCTAACCTAGCATCCGTACGGGTAAGCATCCTTACTAGAAGCTAATACACCCGCTATGCCAACTACCTCTTATACCAACCCCATCTGGGACTACGATTTCGCCGACCCTACTATTATTCGTGCTTCTGACGGCTTGTATTATGCCTATAGCACCCAAACCAAGCGGCCGGGTGGCGTTATTGTGAATATGCAGGTAGCCCGTTCCGCAGACTTGATGCAGTGGGACTACCTCGGCGACGCACTGCCCATGAAACCTACGTGGGCCAACAACACCCAAAAGCTCTGGGCTCCGCACGTGAGCGAGCATGCGGGCATATTCTACTTGTACTACTCTGCCAAGCCCGATAACGACCCCGACGGCTTCTGCCTGGCCGTGGCCACGGCCGGTACACCCGCCGGCCCGTTCACCGACTGCGGCACGCCGTTACACTGCGGCCCCGGCTTCCTGCACATCGACCCTATGGCGTTTGACGACCCCGCTACTGGCCAACGGCTACTGTATTGGGGTTCCGGCTTCGGCCCTCTGATGGTGCGGGAACTGGCCGAAGACCGAATTTCCTTCGCGCCAAATAGTGAGACGCAGTATCTGATTCAGCCTGCCGGTGCTGGAGACCCCAAGCGCTACGACCAGTTGATTGAAGGCAGCTGGATGGTGCTCCGCAATGGCTGGTATTACCTGTTCTATTCGGGCAACAACTGCTGCGGCGACAATGCACATTACGGTGTGTTGGTAGCCCGCTCCCGCGCCGCTACTGGCCCTTTCGAAACCCTAGCCGATGCCACCAACAACCCCTACGCCATGCTACTTGAAGGCAACGAGCACTGGCTGGCTCCTGGCCACAATTGCGTAGTAACCGATGCTGCCGGCCACGACTGGCTGGCCTACCACGCCATCGACCCGCGCCAGCCCAAGTTCGACGCCATCGACGCTGAGCAGGGATACTCGCGTCGCGTTATGCTCCTCGACCAACTGGAATATATAGACGGCTGGCCTCGGCTGGTTACGGGCGGCACCCCGTCGTGGGAGGCGCAGGAGGGGCCGGTAGGGTAAGGTCGATGCCAGCATCACTTGATTTCAAATGGCTCCAACTTGCTATGGCTGCTGTTTCTATTTGCTCTAACTCCGCCTGAGTGAATCTGTGGTTCAGCGCCTGCCAAGTTCCAAGCGCCGCTGCAATGGCTACGATAGTAGAATTAGTATCTACGTCTGTGCCTATAATGTTCGTAACCTCTATTTCGTACTGTTGCGCTACATCCGTTGTGGTAAGCGCGTACCCGATTCCGGCAACCGCACCCTGTTTCCAATCATCGTATCTAGCGTACGGGCTGAGGTCCCATGTAACCTGAATGGTTGTATTTTGGATTCCTGTTTTGATAGATAAGGTGACTGTTGCCGCACATATCAAATCTCGCCTTTGGCGTAAGAATCTTCCTTCTACCACCATAGCCGTAACTTCAAAACGCACTTAGCATCTCGCACACTTGTCGTTCTAATTCCTCAATAGGGCCGCTGTTCCAAAGGGTAGCGGCGAAGTGCGGGTAGTTGTCCAATGCGGTTTCACTGGGGTGGGTGTCGTCGCGGGTGCCGTCGCCGCGTTGGTGGAGCGGGTCGCCTTCTACGCGTAGCATGATGCCGCCGCGGCTGCGAATGAGGTCAGCTTCGTTAGGGAAACGGACGTCGGCAATCAGGATGGCTTGTTTGGCGTCGAGCTGCGAGAAGAACGCCTGCACCCAGATATCGGGCTCCCACTGGCGGAGCGCCAAGCCTACTTGTTGTAGCATCTCGCCGCGGGTGCGCCCGAAGACGGGCAGCAATTCGGTTTTGCCTTCCTGGGAGAAGTAAGGAGACACAGCCTCGCCGGCCAGTGCGGCGCACACCGCCTTAATAGGTTCACCGACCGAGCGAATATGCCACTGTAGCTCTGGCTGTAGCTGCTGAATGAGCCGTGCCACAGTGTCTTTGCCGCTGCCCCGGCGGCCCGAAAGGCCAATTAACTGCATAACTCAGGCGCGAAAGTGCTGGCAGAACTGGGTGTGTGCTTAGTCATAGCTGTTCGAATGTTGCACATATTTGCTTAGGTTAGCCACAAAAATCACGATGCCAATAATGCACAGCACCACCCCCAGCGTGTTGTAATTCAGAATCGAATTCGTACTGCCAGTTGAGGTGGGTTCAGTTGCGTGCTCGTCGGCCAGCGTGGCTTGTTCGAGTGCCGTAGCCGGGTACTTTATTAGCACGACTGGCGCGGGCATCTGGAGCCTTGATAACTTAGCTTGTAACAAGGCGTGCTGTTGAGCGGTGAGCGGTAGGCGGACTGTTTGGGTGGTGTCCAATTCGTTAGCTTCAGCTAGTAGGCGGACTAGTGCAACGGCTGCTGGCGCGTCAGGGCGATACTCTACGCTCAACAGCCGGGCCTGCGCATATTCGTTGGCTTCGGGCAGGGTGCTGTCTAGGCTCGCAGTATGCCGGCAACTGACGATGCCCGAGCTGAAAACCAGAACTCCTAACACCGTCCACATCAGGGTCCGCTTGGTGGAGTAAGTAGGCGCTATTGCTGGTGAGGTAGGGGGGGAGAGGCGCTGCTTCTTCCGGCGGATACGCTGACGGCCTCCGGACTTCCGGTACTTACTAACGGAGCTGGAAACCACAATAAACGTAACAAAAAGGTAGACCACAACCGCCCAGGTCTCGAAAAATGGCTGCCCAACGAAGGCCGTTTGTGTTGGGTCGTCTTTCGCATATTTGATTAAAAACGTGTCATCCAGCGCGAAATCTTGGTAATTACTTTTCGTTACCGATAAGTCGCTGGTAGCGCGCTGCCGTTTGCTGGTAGTAAATCCAACAGTGAGATAATAATTGTAGCTGCTTTTGCTGCGGACCTGCTTCTTATCAACGACGACGGCTGGTACAGTCGGGCCATTGATGGTTTTGTAATGCCAAAAAAGCCCCCAGTTCATCACACAGAAAATAACCAGGTAGATGGGGAGTAAATCGGAAAGTTTCTGGCTTTTCTTACCACTCATGGCTACAGGCTGGCAAATTCAAGTCTACTACGATCTGCAACTATAGGAATGCCTTCAGTTGACTCAGACAGCTGATTTCGTAGGTGGTTTCCACGAAGTGGCGGCGCTTTTCGGGGTTGAAGTACACTTGGTCGATACCGGCATTGTGGGCGCCCAGTACGTCGCACTCCAAGTTGTCGCCTACCATCAGGCTTTCGGCGGCGGTAGCGCCGGTGCGTTCCAGCGCGTGCTCGAAAATGCGGCAGTCGGGCTTGAGGTGGCCACAACATTCCGACGTTACGATTTCCCGGAAGTATTCCATCAGTCCCGACGAGTTCAGCTTGGTGTACTGCATGTCGCGGAAGCCGTTGGTAATCAGGTGTAGCTCATACTTCGTTTTCAGGTAGTCGAGCACTTCGAACGTAAACGGAAACACCGCTGCTTTCAAGGGTAGGATATCCGTAAACTCTTCCGACAAACCCGCCGGCGCGTCCGACTCCTGCAAGCCCAGTTTCACGAAGGTGCGCGGAAAACGGGTGGCGCGCAGCTGCGTCTGCGTGATCTTTTTGCTTTGGTAGAGCCGCCACAACCCATGGTTGATGTCGCTGTACACCCGGATGAATTCTTCGACGCTGAACACGCCAAAGCGAGCCATGTCGTGCTGCTGGTACAAGTGGCGCAACGTTTCATCGGCGTTGGCTTCAAAATCCCAGAGCGTATGGTCCAGGTCGAAAAAGATGTGGCGGTAAGGTTTCAATTAAAAATCGTCAATTAAGAATTAAAAATTATTGCAGAGAATACGCTTGTAGAGCATGGTGCCTTTTGCGGACCCCACTTTCCAGAAGCTGTTATTACTTCTCATCCAGCAACAAACGCTTTACCGGGCTGCCTTCGCCGAGGTGCTCCCGCACGATGTCGGCGGCGTCTTTGGGCTTTACGTCGCCGTACCAGACGCCATCCGGGTAGACTACTACGGCTGCGCCGGAGCCTTTTTTGCAGTGCTTGCACTGGTCGAGGCAACTGCACGTTTGTACGCGGGTTTTGTGTTTCTGGCCGCCGGTAAACAACGACTTTAGCCCCTGCTTCTTCAACTCGGTTTTCAGTGCCCGCGCGACATCCTTGCCGACTTCGGTTTTTTGGGCATTACAAACAAACAGATGAATCACTGATTTCGGAGGTTAGGCAACGGGTGACGGGAACGGAATGCCCGGCAAGTGGGTAGAAGTAACAAACGCAGGACCCAACGCTACTGTTCGGTAGTGCCGGTCCAGCGGCGGTTTTGGAGCTTGTACGCGGCCAGCTCCCGGTTCGACCAGAGCGTTTGGTAAATCTGCTGATCGTGCACCAGTTGCTGGTCGCGCTCCATGTAGCCTAACAGCTGCTGCACCAACTCAGTGCCTTCGCCCTGAATGAAGTAGAACATCCAGTTGTCAAGCCGCCGGAAGCTTACCAGTCCGGCATTTTTCAGGTACAATAATTGGCGGGAAGTTTTGGTCTGGGTGAAGTCGAGCACCTGTTCCAGGTCGGAGATGCACATTTCCTGGTTGCGCCAGAGCAAGTGTAGGATACGCACCCGGCTCTCGTCGCCGAAAGCTTTAAATAGTTGCTGGCCGAATGCAACGCTGACGTGTTTGAGGCGCATCTTTAGACGAATGGCCGGGGAAGAGGTGCCCCGTCCGTCGTTCAAATTTAGGGGAAAGCCGGCAGCGGCCCCCGAAGAAGTGGTATACTTGTAGTCTGTAATTCCCCCGATGCCTGTGATTGTTCGATTTCATTTTCTGCTGGCTTTCTGCCTGTTGCTAGCGGGGCTGGCCCCCAACGCCGCGCGGGCGCAAGGCCAAGCGCGCGTAGTTCAGTTCACCGGCATTGTGGCCACCGGCGACTCGCTGCTGGGTGTGCCGGGTGCTACCGTATTTGTGCCCAAAGCCGGCCGCGGCACCGCCACCAACGCCTACGGCTACTTCTCGCTGCCCGTGCTCACCGGCGACAGTATCGTGATTCGGAGCCTGGGCTACCGCAACCAGTACGTAGTTATTCCGGCCGATTATCAGCGCCAGAGCTACTCCGTGATTGTGCAGTTGCGCGAAGATGCCACCATTCTGCCCGAAGTGCGCATTTTCCCCTACGCCACCGAAAAGGCGTTCAAGGATGCCTTCCTGGCGTTGCGCCTGCCCAAAGAGCGGGGTTCGGCCGCCGCCGAAAACCTGAACGCGGATATTTTGCGGCGCATTTTCAACAACGCCCCCGTAACCAGTATGGGCAACTACCGCCAAACCATGCAGCTCCAGCAGCTAGAGCAGCAACGGCGCATGGGTATGGGCCCGTCGTTGCAAAGCAACAACCCACTCCTGAATCCCTTCAGTTGGTTGCAACTCATCAAGCAGGTGAAAGACGGGGAGTTTAAAAAGAAGGAAGGCGTAGACTATTAGAGAGTGAATAAGCGAGTGACGGAGTGAAGTAACCTGCACCTGGACAAGTAGTACCGTAGGCTACTTCACTCCGTCACTCACTCTAACCTCCACCACAACCCCAAGAGCCATTTTGTAGTTAAGGAACTGTTTGACCTTTCCTTCTCGAAATGGATACCAACATACCCGTCACCTCGCAGCCGCGAATTGTGATTGTAGGCTGCGGCTTTGCCGGGCTGCGGCTCGCCAAAGACTTGGCTGACTCTCCCGTGCAGGTGGTCGTCATTGACCGCAACAACTACCACAACTTTCAGCCGCTGCTCTACCAGGTAGCCACCGGCGCCCTAGAGGCCGACAGCATTGCCTATCCCATCCGCAAAATTTTTGCGGGGCAGAAGAATTTCTTTTTCCGCATGACGGGCGTGCAGCACGTGGATACGGCCCGCAATACGGTGGTAACCAGCATTGGTGAAATCCGCTACGACCATCTGGTGCTGGCTACCGGCTCACTCACCAATTTCTTTGGTATCGAAAGCATCGAGCGGAATGCCATGCAAATCAAGAGCATCCCGAATGCCCTGAACCTGCGCAGCTACTTGTTCCAGAACTTCGAGAAGGCTTTGCTGAAGGAAAACCCCGAGGAACGCCAAGCACTACTCAACATTGTAATTGTGGGCGGCGGCCCCACAGGCGTAGAAATTGCCGGTTCGTTGTCGGAGATGCGCAAAGACGTGCTGCCCAAAGACTACCCCGAACTGGATTTGCGCCAGATGGAAATCTACCTGGTAGAAGCTGGGCCGGCTGTATTAGGGCCAATGTCCAAAGACTCGCAGGAGAAAGCCAAGCGCTACCTCGAAGACAAGAATATTCACCTGCGGCTGAATACGTCGGTGAAGCGGTTTGAGGATGGCAAAGCCTATGTGTCGGACACTGAATTCATTCGGACGGAAAACCTAATTTGGGCGGCCGGCGTGAATGGAGCGGAAGTGCCGGGCTTGCCTACCGAAGTGGTGGCCCGCAATAAGCGCATCAACGTCAACAACTGGAACCGCGTGGAAGGCCAGACCAACGTGTACGCCATCGGCGACGTGGCCAACATGGTGACTGAGGAAATGCCGCGCGGCTTCCCGATGTTGGCACCCGTAGCCATTCAACAAGCCGAGCAGCTTGCCGACAACTTCAAGCGTCTGCTGAGCGGTGAGGCACCAGTACCATTCAAATACTTCAATAAAGGCAGCATGGCCATAGTAGGCCGCAATAAAGCCGTAGTGGACCTACCTGGTGACAAGCATTTTGGCGGTTTCTTCGGCTGGCTCACTTGGCTATTTGTGCACCTAATGACGCTAGTAGGCTTCCGCAATAAAGTAGTGACGTTCATTGACTGGGCTTTCAGCTACGCCAGCTCCGACCGGGCCCTGCGCCTTATCATCCGGCCCTACAAACGCACCGATTTCAAGGAAGACAAAGGCAAAGCCACCGCTGAGCATAACGCTCAAACCCCGCAATACAACCCCTCAGTACCCTCCCCTGATGCCCAGGTGGTAGGAAGGTAAGGAAGTGAATTAGGGAAATAGTAAAAAGGTGAACTGCACGTTCAAACTACGCAAGGGGCGCAAGTAGAACATCCAGCTCACCTTTTTACTATTTCTCTAGCTCGCCTTTACAGCGCGTATTCAGCCAAGGCCCGCGCTACTTCGTGGATGCTTTTATCATTGCGGAATGTTTTGCTGATGGGCTCAGCTTGGCCCCGCACCCAGATCTTTAGTTCTGATTCCAGGTCGAAGTGGCCGGTGGTTTCCATCGAGAACCGCTCCACGCTGCGGTAGGGGATGCTGAGGTATTCGCGCTTTTTGCCCGTCACGCCCTGCTTATCCACCAAAATCAGGCGCTTGGTAGTAAACACAATCAGGTCGCGGAGGACAGCGTAGGATTTTTCCACCCGCTCACCCGCGGCCAGTACCTGCGTCAGGTCCTGCTGAATTTCCTGCGCGTCGTTTTCAGATGCGTTGCCGAGTAAGCCGTCGAGTAGTCCCATACTGATAGAGGTTTGGTGAAGGCGACAAGCTACAATAAAAGTTATTCTGGTAAGAGTGTTGAGCAAGATGTATTCGAGATGCCAAGCAGATTGTATTTGGGGGCCTCGTACCAAGACATGTTGGCTGTGCAGATTCTAGAACTTACTTCGGAATCAGGCTCATACTGAAAATAAAAACGCTGCCCGCGCTGCATTGCTGGCAGGGCAGTGTATGTCATAATCACGTTGTTATAGACTCTGTTCTTAACGGCTGGCCCTGACAGCGGTCCTCCTGCATCACCTTGGAAACCAACTGGCTCACCAATAGTGACTTGAGAAGTTGTATCTACCTGAACTAAGTATCCGCCCGCACAAGTGGTACCTAGCAGCGTACCCATGACACAGGGTGTCTCAGCTTTCTTCTCGCAACTTTGGCTTACAGCCGCTCCAACTAATAGGAGTAAAATAGAGAATGCCTTTTTCATGGTCAATGCTTTCAGTAGGATATCAATACTAACGGGAGTTCTTGAACACCACTGCGGTTGCACAGCGACAAAGAAAAAGCGCTTGGCTGTAGCCAAGCGCTTTTTCTTTACATGAAGGCCACTAAGCCTAGTTGGTCCCGCCTGCACCATTGGTGCTGCTGCCAGGCTTCTGCTCCTTCTGTTGCATGGAAGCTTGCTGCTGCATTGGGTTTGGCTGAACGCGCTGCTGCTGCTCGAATAGTTCAAAGCGTGAGGGAGCGGCCTTCTGGGGCCAGGCGTTGTTGCTCAGGTCGGTGTCGGCGGTTTCTAAGTAGGGGTCCAGCACGAAGCTTACCACCGGCTTTTCGGTGATAAATACCTTGGTTACCTCGGCGTTGTTTTTGCGCCAGATTTCGGCCGGAATGTTCACCATTTCCTGCTTGCCGTCTTCGTAGGTCATCTGCACGATAACCGGCATAGTGAGGCCGCCCCGGTTTTTGAGGCTCAACTCGTAGAAGTTCAGGCCGGCGCTGAGGCGCTGCTGCTGCTCGGGCGAGAGGCCTTTCACTACTTGCTGGTAACGCTGCTTGTCGGCGTCGGTGGTGGCCAACGGGTCGTAGTTGTTGTAGAAATCCTTCAGCTCGGGCTTGTCGTCTACCAGGGTCTTCTTGATATCCTGGAGGTTGCGCTGCTGTGAGAGAGTCTGGGGGGCGCTGTTGAGTTGCTGGCGCTTGAAGGCGTTTTCCAGCTCTGGGTTCTTGGAGTCAACCTTGTACCACTTCACGCCTTCCAACGCCAGGTCGGTGTGCTCGGTGGTGTAGAACCAGCCGCGCCAGAACCAGTCGAGGTCGGTGCCGGAGGCGTCTTCCATGCTGCGGAAGAAATCGGCCGGCTCAGGGTGCTTGTAGGCCCAGCGGCGCGCGTACTCTTTAAAAGCGTAGTCGAAAAGCTCGCGGCCCAAAATGGTTTCGCGCAGGATGTTGAGGCCAGTAGCGGGTTTGGCGTAGGCGTTCGGCCCAAATTGCAGCACCGATTCCGAGTTGGTCATAATCGGGGTTTGCAGGTTGGTGCCGGTGCGCATATAGTCCACAATGTTCTTGGGCTCACCGCGGCGCGACGGATAGTTCCGCTCCCATTCCTGCTCGGTGAGGTACTGCACGAAAGTGTTCAGGCCCTCGTCCATCCAGGTCCACTGCCGCTCGTCGGAGTTCACAATCATCGGGAAGAAGTTGTGGCCCACCTCGTGGATAATCACCGAAATCATCCCGTATTTCCGGTCGGCGGTGTAGGTGCCATCCTTCTCGGGGCGGCCACCGTTGAAGCACAGCATCGGGTACTCCATGCCGCCTACCGGCCCGTGCACCGAAATGGCTACTGGGTACGCGTAGGGAATCGTGAATTTCGAGTAGGTCTTGATGGTGTGGGCTACCACTTCCGTCGAGTACTTACCCCACAGCGGGTTGCCCTCTTTGGGGTAGTAGCTCATGCACATTACCGGCACGCCTTCCTGCTTGATGCCCATGGCATCCCAGATGAACTTGCGCGACGAGGCCCAGGCAAAGTCCCGCACGTTTTTGGCGGCGTAGGTCCAGGTTTTGGTGCCGCCCTTGCGCCGCATTTCAGCCTGCTCGGCTTCCATTGGTGTCACAATTAGCACTGGCTTCTTGGCATTTACGGCCTGCGCCAGACGCTGCCGTTGCGCAGAAGTCAGAACTTCCGAGGCGTTTTGCAGCGTACCAGTGGCACCCACAATATGGTCGGCGGGGGCCGTGATGCTCACGCGGTAGTCGCCGAAGGGCAGCGCGAATTCACCGTTGCCGAGGAACTGCTTGTGTTGCCAGCCCTGGTTGTCGGAGTAGACAGCCATGCGCGGATAGAACTGGGCTATTTCGTAGAGGTAGTTTTTGTCCTCGGGGAAATACTCGTAGCCGCTACGCTGGTTGATTTTGGTTTGGTCGTTGATATTGTAGCTCCAGGCTAGGCTGAACGTCACGGCCTGCCGGGGCCGCAGCGGCGTGGGCAGATCCACGCGCATCATAGTGTGGTTGATAACGTAAGGCAACGCCTTGCCACCCTTCATTTCCACCTTGGAAATCTTGAACCCGCCATCAAACTCGCTGCGCTGCAAATAGTCCAAGGCCTGAAATGGCATCCGGTCCTGAATCTGGCCCACCTGCGTAGCCGTCGTAATGGAGTTTTTGTCCATTATGTTCTGGTCGAGCTGCACCCACAAGTAGGTCAGCACGTCGGGCGAGAGGTTGGTGTAGGTGATGTCCTCGGAGCCGGTAATGGACTGCTTGTCATCATCGAGCTTCACCCGAATGTTGTAGTCGGCGCGCTGCTGCCAGTAGTCGGCGCCGGGGGCACCGGAGGCGGTACGGTAGGCATTGGGCGTAGGTAGCGTGGTGCCTAGCTGGGCAAATTTATCAGTGCCAGAGTTGGTGTTCTGGGCCGTTGCGAAGGTAGTACAACAAGCCACCAGGCTCGCCGACAAGAGAAAACGTAACTGCATGAAATAGTTAGTGAGGCGAAAGTGTAGATGAAAAAGGGCGGGCTGTTCTGCGAACAGTATAGATGAATTTAAAAGGTTTTGGCTGCATGAAAGGGCACACTGCTCCCAATAAATTCTGTAACCTCAACAAGTAACTTGTATCAACCTTGGGCTTTCATTTACCTGAACTAGTAGGTAGATCAGTGTCAACAGCACGAGGACTGCGGTAACGATAGAAGTGTAGCAGCAGATTGCCAATCAGTAGCGGCGCCACCAAAAAGCAGGGGTATAAATATCGTACATGCTGCACCGGAATGGTTAAGGCCACTCCTACAATAATGCTGAGAATGGGCGCAAGTACAATCAAGTAGCGGCGGCTGCGCGTAAGAAAGAGAGTGACTAACCCGCTGGCTAGAATAAGATAAATATACAAAGCTGGGCGGTATAAAATAATACGAAAGAAGGGTTTGTAGAAAGTGGAATAATAAATATGCATGATAATTCTTTTTAGAAGCGGCGAAATACTTTGTGTTGTAAGGCCAGCCTCATTGGGGTCAATAAGTGGGTGAACAGCATAGGTGTAACTTCCTTCCTGGTTGTCGAGCCGCCATACTAATTCCGATACGTTTGCTTGATGGGTAAGCAACGAACCTGGATAACGTTTGGCCAAGGAAAACCACGTTGCAATGTATTTCTCTCTAGCCCCAGGTTGTGCTAAGTATTTATAATTGAAATACTTGTTGAAAACTAAATTGTCGCTAGTAAATGGGTTGTATTCTTTTTTCCAAATGGCTAGCGGTTGCACATTTTCCAACACCTGTTTTTCTGAATCCGAAAGCTGTGCTCCGTCATGCAGTATAGCGCCTATTTGGTGAGTCAGCAGGATTTCCAGTGCGTATACTTTGCCTTGCACATGAATAGCACTATACAAAGGCCCTTTCACGGCGTACACCAAACCAAAGCAGCAAAGCGCCGCTGCGGCAAGGCGTTTGCGGTACGGGAAATAGAAAATAAATAGGCCAGCAATAGCAAGCAGCGAGGTAAGCAGTCCGTTATGCCGAATCAGCCACACGCAGGCTAAACTCAGTGCCAAACAGAATATATTTCGGTTGGATTGCAGCCACCTGCCTCCTGACTCAAATATTTCCATGGCGTGAATTGATAAAATAAATACGGCAATGGCAAAAGGAACATCCTTAAATAAAGTATTTACATAAAAGCCATTGAGTGGTAAAAAGCAGATAAAAAGTGTTAGCAATATTAGTAGCCACTGTGGGGCGCCACGCTGCTGCAATTTGGTCATACCATAAGCAACGGCGCTAGCTAATGCCATAATTTGCGCAAGACAGATAATAGCCGGCGAAAACCAAATACGCGTTAATAGCCAATAGGAAAACGATACAATAGCTGGGTGCCAATCGTTGAAATTAAACGTAAGCACTTCCTGCCATTGGTCGAGCGAATCGCGGGACATCATACCTGGAAAAAATGCCAGGAAATACAACAACCACATTAGCAGGCAAGGGCCCGCGTATATAATAAACTGCCAGACGTAAAATGATAGAAAGTCAGGCTTTCGGATTTGCAAGGGAAACATTTGTATTAGGAAACTGCTGGGTATAGAAGCAGGATATACTTATTAAGATAGCACTTGTATTTTACTGCGTACAAAATGTTCACAGAAACACATTAAGAAGCCTGCCCTAGCAACAATATCAGCGCAATGCCAGCCGCCGCTCCACTCACCACCAGCAGCCAGTCGCGGCGAGCAGCGTTGAAAATGCGCAGCACCACAAAGCCTAGCACTAAAATGATGCTTACAATAAGCAACTGCCCCAGTTCTACGCCCACATTAAAGGCAAGGAGCTCAGTGATGGGGCGGCTTTGGCGGCCTAGTAGTTCGCGCAGGTAATTGGAAAACCCAAGGCCATGAATCAGGCCGAACACTAAGGCCAGCAGGTTGGGCAAAGCCAGTACAAATGGCTCCGGCCTTAAGCGCCGGGCGGCGCGGGGTTCTGGCCGGCCAGCTTTGGCGAGATTGGCGAGGCAGGTAAGTAAAATCGTAATCGGAATCAGGGCTTCAATGAGGGCCGCGCTGTAGTTTACTACGCCCAGCGTAGCCAGTGCCAGCGTGAGCGAATGGCCTACCGTGAAGCTGGTAACCAAGGCCACCACACGGCGCCAGTCGGCTAGCACGTAGGGGGCACACAAAGCCAGCAGGAATACGAGGTGGTCGTAGGCCTGTAGATTGAAAATGTGGTAGAAACCGAGTTGGAGATACGTCTGGAAAACGGACATACTGCAAAGCTACAGGATGTACAGCTTTTAAGGGGCGGCAGTTCAATACGCTTCAGGTTAGCCTTGCTCAGGGTGCCGTTGGTCGATGGAAACGGCGCATAGGCAGAGTGCAAGGTGAAGGTGCCGTGGTTTTAGCGTTGTTTTGGAAAGATAAGAAGCCAGCTCTCTTACCCCAAACGCCCAAGCCTATTGCCAAACGCGCTACTTCACTAATCTGTTTGACACTATGCCATTCTCCATATCAGCGTGCGAAATAGAGCAGGCTGGCTTCCTGCCGGCAGTAGGCTTGCCTTCTGGCACCACGTATGAGCAGGGCCAGCTATATGTGTGCCTTACTCCGCAAGGTACTCTGCGCCTGCACGTTACGGATGGCGACGATAATTTAGTAGAATTATCATCGGGCAACCTCTACGACCCCGTGGTACATTATGCCGGCTCTATTACCGATTCCGCCGAGCTATTCCGGCTGATGCACTACGTCCGCAATACTGGATTGGCAGCGTAATATTTGAAAGGCGCACCTAATAAGGCTGCACGCTTGCGAGAAACAAGCTACTCACAATAAAAGCCGCTACCGTAATTGCCTTGCTACCCAATATCAGCAAGGCAATTATGGTAGCGGCTTTTATTGTGAGTAGCGCAGCCACAAGGCTACAGCCAGAGCAGCGTGGCTAGCTTAGAACTTCACTTTGGTTATAGCAAACCGCGGTGAGGTCGGTTGGTAAGGATACAGCACGTAGGCATCGTTGCCACGGCGCGTGATAGTGGTTGGGCTTACGGCCCCCGTAGCAAAACTGCCCGAATTGCTAGTATTGGCCCATCCATCGGAACTAGACATCCGGAATACAGTGCTTTGGCTTCCTGAAACCACCAGTAGGGTTTGATTATCCGTAAGCAGCAGCCCATCGGCGCCCGTTAGGTTTTGGCTGGTTGTCACGCGCGAGAAGCTATTGGGGTTGGAAATGGGTACTTTGAACAAAGCGCCATCATTGGCTTTCGCCACCAACAGGTACCCATCGGGGTGAAATACAATGCCGTTCAGTCCGAAGCCAGTGCCGCCGCTCAACTGGGCGTTTTCCAGAAATACGCTGGCAAGACCCTGCGGCGTGACAATGTAAATGATGGGCGAGAGGCTGTCGGTGATGTATGCATTGCCTTGGCTATCAACAGCTATGTCGTTGGCAAAATGGTTTTGCATGGGCCGTAAGCTACCTAAGTCCACATAACTGGTTCGTGTACCGTTGGTGGTATTGTAAATAGCTAGCGCCGCCAGCCGCCGTTGCGTAGCCGGATTGGTACGGGCAGGGTTCGTGTTGTTATCTGATATAGCTACTAACAGGCGGTTCCGGCTGGCATCAAGGTTCAAGCCGATAGTGGAAATCAGCTGCGCATCATCGGCAAACTGCGTGTAGGTGCTGTCATCCTTCACTATCCCGATACGGCCCTCGGTCCGGGAGCTAACAAAGAAGCGTTTATTGGCATCATCGTACTGAATACCTTCGGGGTGTAGTGCTGCTCGTGGCACCGTTATTTTGTTAGGGCCTTGCGGATCGGCGGGCGTGTCGTCATCGTCGGAGCAGCCGGGCAGCACAATAGCTAGCCCAGCTAGCAGTGCTACCACCCGAGCGAAACGGGGCAGCGCAAACGGTTTTGTTGCCAGAGAGAAAAAAGAATGCAGCATCGTGGTAAGTAAAAGTTTACGGTTCAGTTACCTATCCATACGCTCAGGGAGTTGAAAGGATGAAATCCGACCCTGAAATGTCCTGATGTACGCAGCCGCTGCTGTTCTCCTGTAATTAAGTTGTCGATAAACCCACCGTAGGGGCTGGTGTGCCTCTATCTGTTCTTGGACTGTTTTTTCTGCTATAAACGTGGTGAACTCAACAAGAACGAATAGCTTTATCTCGAATACGCTTTTCGTTTTTCTCTATCCATCATACCGCGCAGACTTTTAAAGTTTGCTTCATTTCGTCACGTAGTCAATGAAGAAACTAGTACTCACTAACCTGACCTTATGCCTGAGTGTTGCTGCCTTTGCGCAGCAGCCTGCCCCAGAAAGTTCAGCTATTACCACCACACCATTCATTGTAACCAAGGCCGACACGGCGCAGGCCGTACGGGTGTTGTTTGCTAAGCGCCGTACGGGCGGGTGGGTGTGGACTACTGTAGGTGCTGTTGCTGCCGTTCGGATTGCTACGGCTTCGGCCAGCGGCGACACCGGTGGCAATGCTTCCGGCGCCTTTGTTGGCGCAACTGTAGTAGGAGGCATACCTGCCGGCATTGGGATAGGCAAGCTGACGCGCTTCAGCAAGGCAAAAGAGGACGCCGTTCTTACGGTATACTCCCAAAGCAAGACCTTGCCGCCATATGTTAGCCGCCGGCTAAAAAGCAAATACTTTGAGTAAAGCTATTCCGAAAACTGCCCTGATACGCAGCACGAACTAGCTTGTCAGTAGGCTTGTACGCTGCTTTTTAGCTGAAACTCACCTACTATACTCCTATTGCAGCTTCAGTCAGTTTTCGATTACAGCAAGGTGAGTAGGTTGATTTTCAATGCGCTTTAGAGATATTACTTAATCCCATTTGATGTTTAAACGCTTACTTTTCATGGGGGCGTTGGCGGCGTTTGCTAGCCCTGCATTCGCGCAAAGTGTTCAGGCGCCTATTGCCCCACAGGCCACCATTCCCGATTCCATTCCCACCACGTTTGGCAAGTGGTATCTGGCGCGCTACGAACCTAGTGCTACAGTAGCCGATACTGCTGGCGCGCTGGTTAGCTTATATGCCACCAAACGCAACAATACATGGTGGTGGCTGCCTGTTGCGCCATTAGGGCTTGCGTTCATACAGCCTGGGGAAGAGTCAATCAACGGCGTTAAAACCAGGGATATACCACCAGATTCCTGGCAATATGTAGTTGGAGTACCCATGATGATAGGTGGCGTTAGCGCCATGGTGGTGCGCCTGAGCACCTACAGCCGCGACAATCTTCGGCAGATTCAGCACGATTATGAAGTTGGCAAACCTATTCCAGCTAAACTGCGGCGCAAACTCAAGCCCGAGTATTTTGCCAGCGCGGCCGTTATGCGGGTTACTATCATGCAGCAATTGCAGCTCAACAAACTAAAAGAGCAACAACGGGCCGCCCGCAAGAAATAGCAGAGTGTTGTGTAACAGAAAATCCCCGCTGGCATAGTACCAGCGGGGATTTTTCGTTTCAATCAACCTACTTACCCTACGGCGGGAATTTCCACGTTGTTGAAGCGGATGCTACCATCAGCCAGCACAGCTTCCACCACAGCGTCCTTGCTCACACGGCCCGAGAGGATGTCCTTCGACAGCTCATTCAGCACCAAGCGTTGCAGAACGCGCTTGAGGGGCCGGGCACCGAACTGTGGGTCGAAGCCCTGCTCGCCGAGGTAGTCCAGCACCTCGTCGGTGGCTTCTAGCCGGATGCCGGCTTCTTCCAGGCGCTTCTGAATCTGCCGGAACTGAATGTCCACGATCTTGCGAATCTCGCGACGCTTCAGCGGCTGGAACATTACAATCTCGTCGATGCGGTTCAGGAACTCGGGGCGCATGTGTTGCTTCAGGCGCTCCACCACTTCGTCGCGGGTGCGGTCCACCACTTCATCGTGGTTGTACTCGTTCAGCTCCTTGAAGTTCTTCTGAATGATGTCGGCACCCGTGTTGGAGGTCATGATGATGATGGTGTTCTTGAAGTTCGCCACCCGGCCTTTGTTGTCGGTGAGGCGGCCATCATCGAGTACTTGCAGCAAGATGTTGAACACATCGGGGTGGGCCTTCTCGATTTCGTCGAGCAGAATCACCGAGTACGGCTTGCGGCGCACGGCCTCGGTCAGCTGACCACCTTCGTCGTAACCCACGTAGCCCGGAGGTGCCCCAATTAGGCGCGATACGGCATGACGCTCCTGGTACTCGCTCATGTCGATGCGCACCATGCTGTTCTCATCGTTGAACAGGTACTCGGCTAGGGCCTTGGCCAGTTCGGTTTTACCTACGCCAGTCGTACCCAGAAAGATAAACGAACCGATGGGCCGCTTAGGATCCTGCAAGCCCGCCCGGGAGCGGCGCACCGCATCCGAAATGGCGCCAATAGCTTCGGTCTGACCGGCTACACGCTTGCCTAGCTCGGTTTCGAGGTTCAGCAGCTTCTCCCGGTCCGATTGCAGCATCTTGCTTACCGGAATACCGGTCCACTTGGCTACTACTTCGGCAATATCCTCGGAGGTTACCACTTCCTGCAGCATCGAGCCGCCGTCCTTGCCTTTGTCGGCTTCGGCCTGGGCTTGTAGCTCCTTGAGTTTGGCTTCGGCTTCCTGAATCTTGCCGTAGCGCAGCTCCGCTACGCGGCCGTAGTCGCCCTGGCGTTCGGCCTGGTCGGCTTCCAGCTTGAAGCGCTCAATGTTCTCTTTCTCGGTCTGAATGCTAGTGAGGGCCGATTTCTCATTTTCCCACTGTGCTTTCAGCGTGTCGCGCTTGGCCGTTAGCTCCGCTAAGTCTTTGTTGAGCACGTTTTCCCGGTCGTGGTTTTCCTCGCGCCGGATGGCTTCGCGCTCAATTTCCAGCTGCATGATGCGGCGCTGCACCTCATCCAACTCCACGGGCATGGAGTTCAGCTCGATGCGCAGCTTGGCGGCGGCTTCGTCCATCAAGTCGATGGCCTTGTCGGGCAGGAACCGGTCGGTGATGTAGCGCGAGCTAAGCTCAACGGCGGCAATTACGGCGTCGTCGGTAATCCGCACGCCGTGATGCAGCTCGTACTTCTCCTTGATGCCGCGCATGATGCTGATGGCGTCCTCAATGGTTGGCTCATCCACCGTCACGGCTTGGAAACGACGCTCCAGGGCCTTGTCCTTCTCAACATACTTCTGGTACTCCTTGAGGGTGGTAGCCCCAATGGAGTGCAACTCGCCGCGGGCTAGGGCTGGCTTGAGCAGGTTGGCCGCGTCCATGGCGCCTTCGCCACCGCCGCCGGCGCCAATCAGGGTGTGCATCTCGTCGATGAACAGAATGATCTGGCCTTCGGAGTCGGTTACTTCTTTGATAACGGACTTGAGGCGCTCCTCAAACTCGCCCTTGTACTTGGCACCCGCAATGAGCAAGCCCATATCCAACGACATGATGATTTTGTCCTGGAGGTTTTCGGGCACGTCGCCGGCCACAATGCGTTGGGCCAGGCCCTCCACAATGGCGGTTTTACCAACGCCGGGCTCACCGAGCAGGACGGGGTTGTTCTTGGTACGGCGGCTCAGAATCTGGAGGACGCGCCGGATTTCCTCGTCGCGGCCGATGACCGGGTCCATCTTGCCGGTGCGCACCTGCTCGTTGAGGTTGCGGGCGTAGCGGTTGAGGCTCTGGTATTGGTCCTCGGCGGTCTGGCTGGTCACCTTGCGGCCCCCGCGCAGTTCCTTAATGGCCGCTTTCAGGTCTTTCTCGTTGAAGCCGGCATCCTTCATCAGGGTAGCTACGGCGTCTTTGCCGCCCAGCAACCCTAATAGCAGGTGTTCCACCGACACATATTCATCGTCAAACTCCTTCAGGAAGTTGGTTGCGCGTTGCAGAGCGGCGGCCGCTTCGTTGGAGAGGTACGGCGAACCGCCGCTTACTTTCGGATAGCCCGTCACAATGGCATCGAGGCGGGGCGTGAGGATGTTCAGGTTCACACCCAGCTTCTTGGCCAGAAACGACAGCACATTCTCGTCGCTCTGGAAGAGGCCCTTCAGCAGGTGGCCGGTTTCAATGGCCTGCTGCTGGTTGCCCCCGGCAATTTCAGTGGCCTTCTGCACGGCCTCCTGTGCCTTAATGGTATAGTTATTAAAGTTCATGGTTGCTAAGACTAGTTAAGTGCTTCGGGTTAGGAAGTTCTACGAGTGCATAGCAAATGGGGTGCAGAAGAGCTTTTGCTGACTTTTTGACTTGATTTTGTGATTTACACCATAATGATAATGACTTTTTGACGGTAGCTTACCCCTCTATAGCGCCTTCATCGCACCAGCAGACCGCTGGAATAGCCACCCTGCGGCCACCCATAGCCCGGCGAAGATGGTATTGAGCACAATCACCCATAATACCCCCATGTTTAGTTCGGGCTGCTTGATGAGTAGGGCCACGAAAGGCACGGCAAACTGGGTTGCTGACGTCGCAAACATAGCGCGGGCCATGCCCGAGGGCTGGAGCCGGGCCGTTGCGGCCCCAACAAAGCCAACCGCTAGCACTGCACCGTACAATAGATTCATGGGGTTGTCTTCGCTGCCGATGAACCCCACGGCCAGGTTGCCCCACACGAGCAGAAGGGACGCCGCTACCGCTATACCCGCAGCCAGTTTGTAGGTGCCACTGCGGCCCCGGCTGGCTACCAGCAGATACACGAGGCCAGCAAGGAGTAGTACGATGCCAGCCATTACGAAGTGTGCTACGGTCATGGGAGTATCAGATAAGATGCAGGAATGATATGATTCGGGATGCTGTGCTTTTAAGCTAGTTGCCGGTGTGAGTTGGTGGCGCGGCGGAACAACCACCCCGAAACAGCCCACAGAGCGGCGAAAGCACCATTGGCAACCAGCACATTTAGTAGGTATACCGACGGCTCAGCGGCTGCCCCTGTAGGTTTCCAGACAAATAGAGCAATAATTGTGACGGCCACATAGGTAAAAGCGGCAGCAAACATAGCGTTGGATGTGCCCAGCGGCCGGAAACGAGCGGCAATGGCGCCGCCAAGAGCCACTAGCAGTACCATCCCATACAGCAGGTTGGCCGGGTTGTGCTCACTGCCTACCAAGCCCACCGCCGCGTTGGCCCACACGAGCAACAGCCCCGCTACTACCCCCACGCCGGCCGCCAGCCGGTACATGCCATTGGTGCCCATCCGGGCGATGAGCACGAACGTGGAACCCGCCCCGAACAGCACAACAGCGGCAAATACAAAGTCGGAGAAGGTCCAGTTTACTTCGGTGGTATACTGCATGGCAACCAACGGAATCAGTAGCAGCAGCCCGGTGGCTAGGGCAACGAGAAGAAGGCTTTTGGTGAGTGACATGGCAGATA
Source organism: Hymenobacter norwichensis DSM 15439 (assembly GCF_000420705.1). Classification (GTDB taxonomy): domain Bacteria; phylum Bacteroidota; class Bacteroidia; order Cytophagales; family Hymenobacteraceae; genus Hymenobacter; species Hymenobacter norwichensis. Next base: position 865,343 of record NZ_ATVL01000008.1, on the reverse strand, counting down.
TGTGTTGGGTTTAAGGAAGAAATTTGCCGCTTGCAGTTCGTACTGCTGGTTGTTTTGTGCGTGGTAGTCACGATGCATCCCGATGCATTTTCGGCTGTTACCAAATTCGATTCATTGTATATTCAAAAGTACTTTGTTTTTCAAAGTAAACAACAACAATTACATAAATTTTTCTTTCGGTATGTAGTGAAGCGCTAATAAATAGTCCAGCTGGCCAGACAGCAGGCTCTGTATGCTAATGCATGATGCAGCGAAGGAAACGCTATGCTAGTAGGAAGGGAGCCGCACTAGGCTCGTGGTAGCAAGTGTTAGTTGATCGGCGAGGTAAGCCGCGCCAGTTACGAAACTAGCTAGCGGAACTACGGGACTAGTGGAATCGGGACAGAGGATGAGCACATTGCTATGTGAGCTTCCGCTGACACTGATAACAGTATTAACTGTTTTATTGTAAACTCAAGATTTAAATAAGATCTGCGTGTCAATCATATCCAATACCTCTGCATCAACAGTGGTGTCGAATTTTCGAGCAAAAAGATGCTCTGATTTAAGAATATTAATCATGTCAGAGGCATATAATATTGCCCCTGGTCTATACCACTCCAAAAATGTTAAAGTGTCGTTATGTATATTGTTTTTAAAAGATGAATTACCTGCTATGGTTTGAAAAAATATTTCATCCGGCACAAAAACATGACGAAAGAATTTCACTAACTGGGGATTATGCTGGATGGTATTATATGCTTGTTGTACGTGAGTTTTGTATAAACACCAAAATTGAGCGCCACCGTATGGATGAAAGCTGTTGGGGAATTCTCTGGTAAGGGGCAAAAGCTTGGCACAAGCGTTTATACCACGGTTTAGTAGGCGCTGAGAAATAGTGCCAGATGCAAAGTTATTTCGAGTAGAATAACTGTACTGACGGCTTTCACGCACTAAATGCCAGTAATTAACTCTATTCCAGCCTCCTTTTTCTTCTCCCCACTCAGAAAAAGGAAAAGGATTATGGTGTATAAAAGATGTTCCTATATTCTTTTTGAAAAAACTCTCGATATACTCATTCGATTTTATAGGATAATCCTGTCCACTAAGCAAAGCTAAAAAATCAAAATCTATCTTCTGATCTATTAATTCCTTAATGCCTTGGATACAAGCTTCTACAATGCCAAATCCAGCCCAATAGCATGTATAACGTTTGATAAAGTACACATTTTTATGCAAGCTTAATTGATGAACAATTGAATCGTATATTGCATTGCTTACTTTCTTGTCAATGTGAATTAAGAAGACAGCTGATTCAGTGTTGAGTCGTGAAACTAGCCGAACTAGTTGTTCAGGATATCGATGAGCTAAAATCAAGTAAGCAATTCTCGGCTTGGCTGTTAGCGACATTTGTATACTGTGTATGTTGGTTGTTCTATATAAATGTTGTCAAATTAGCTTTTATTATCAAAGTTCTAAAGGCTGAATACCTATATTCAAGCAGTTGCTTCTACTTGTTCCATTCTCTTCCTATACTCAACCATGAATATCGACACGCTCTTAGGCCCGTTGAAAGATGCCACCCGCCGCGAAGTAGGCGGCGTGAAGGTAGACGTAGTGCGCACCGGCAACTCGCGGGTGAAGCGGGTGGTATATCCAGTAGGCTTCCGGTGGTCGAAGGATATGAAGCCAGTGATTGGCACCGAGCTGTGCCAGCACGCCCACGTGGGGTTTCTGGCGGCCGGCAAGCTGGGTATTCAATACGCCGATGGTACCCAGGAAGAGTACGTAGCCCCGCAGGTGGTAGCCATTGCGCCCGGCCATGATGGCTGGGTGATAGGCGAGGAGCCCGCCGTACTTATCGAGTTCGACTTCGAGGGTGAAACAGTGGAGCGCCTGGGCCTGACGCGGGTATAGCGCAGTTCACTGGGCGGTTAGGCCGCTAGGCAGGCTTCCATAGCCAGCAGCGTTTCCATGGGGGCGCTTAGCTGTGGGCAGTGGCCGGCCACGGGCAGTGTAATCAGAATGGAGCCCGGAATGTGTTTTTTCAGATAATCGCCGACTTCTAAAGGCGCAATTAGGTCTTTAGCACTCTGCAATAATACGCAGGGTGTTTGCAGTTGCCTGATATCCAGTCGGTTATCAGATAGAAACGTCACGCGCGCAAACTGCTGGGCAATGGCCGGCAGGGTTTGGCAGAAGCTGTGGCTGAGTTCATCGGCCAGGGAAGGCTGCTCTGGATTGCCCATAATGAGCGGGGCAAACGTATCGGCCCAGCCCACATAGTCGGTTTGCATGAATTCCAGCATGGCGACAATGTCGGCCTTGTCGAAGCCGCCGTAGTAGCCAGGCTCGTTGAGGTAGCACGGCGAAGGGCAAAGCAGCAGCAGTTGCTGAAACCGGCTTGGCTCGGCAATGGCTGCCAATACCCCAATCATGGCCCCCACCGAATGGCCAATCAAGGTAACCTGGCTAAGATCAAGCTGCCTGCAAATAGCTAGTACATCTTGAGCGTAGCCGTGTAGGGTAGCGTATTTGAGCGGCTCGTAGGCGTTGGCATCCGATAGGCTCCCGCCTACGTGGTCGAAAAGCACGAGCTTGAAATGCTCGGAGAAGGCTGGGGTAATGTAGCGCCACATGGTTTGGTCGCAGCCAAAGCCATTCACAAATAAGAGGGTGCGCGGGCCATGGCCTACTACTTGCACATTGTTGCGTTGAAGGATATCGGTAGCCATAGGTGGGCAGGTGGGTGGAATAGTGTCTTATACGGAATATATAGGCCTTAACCGAGTGAAACCAATTGTTTGCCAAAACAGGATACCGCGCTAAAATGAGAATAGCACGGGGAACAGACGGGAATGCACGTAAACTGGAAATAAGCCAGAAAATTGAATTTTATTCTGAACGACCTAGTCTCTAATTGGGATGGAGATGATAGCAGCCCTGTAGCGAACCCGCTAGGAAAAGCAGACGTTATATTACTTCAGCACCACTGAGTGCTATTCCTCTACTCAACTTCTCCCGTTATGTGCGGCCGCTATACTACCATTGCCCCTAAACTGGTGCTTGAAAAGCGCTTTGATGCTTCTTTCAAGCCGGAGGCCACTCCCAACTACAACGCGGCGCCGTCGCAGCAGCTACCCGTCATTCTTAATACCGAGCCCGGCCAGATTCAGCTGTTGCAATGGGGCCTAATTCCGGGTTGGGTGAAAGACCTGAAAGCGGCTCCCAAACCCATTAATGCCCGCGCCGAAACCCTGGCCGACAAGCCCTCTTTCCGGCAGTTGCTACAGCGCCGTCGCTGCTTGGTGCCCGCCGACAGCTTCTATGAGTGGCAGGTTACTGCGCAAGGCAAAGTGCCGCACCGTATTCTGCTACGCAACGAGGAGCCGTTTGCTTTTGCCGGCCTCTGGGACGAATGGCTCGACAAATCCACCGGTGAAGTGCGCCCCACGTTCACCATTATCACCACCGAGCCCAACGACCTGATGGCCCCGATTCATAACCGGATGCCCGTGATGCTGCAAGACCGGGAAGCCGAACTGGCTTGGCTCGACGACTCTGTGAGCCTAACTGACCACCAAGCCTTATTGCTACCGTACTCCGCCGACCTGATGAAAGCATACACTGTGACTACCCGCGTCAATTCCCCGGCCCACAACGACGCCAGCATACTGGAAGCAGCCTAGTGTAAGTACCGACCATACAAAAGCCCCGCTTGAACACGTTCAGGCGGGGCTTTTTTGTGTGCTATAAGAATGTGCTTACTCGGCTTTGCTGAGCTTTGGCTCCGAAGCATCGGTAGCTTCGCCTTCATCGTCGGAGGCAGCAGCGCGGCTTACCACCACTACGGCTACGGCAGCAATAGCAGCAATGCCTAGGATCATTTGCGTGGAAGTGAAGCGTTGGGCTGCCTTGCGAATCAGGATGCCGCCGTGCTTCAGCAGGTCGTCTACGTGGTCATAGTCGCCCTGGAAAACAACGTGGTAGGCGCTTTCCAGAGTGCGCGAAATGTCTTCTGGCAGAATTTTGTCGATTTGTTTCTCTAGTTGATTGTCCATCGTGGAGTTGAAGTAGCAGGTGTACGGTTGGCATTGCGAATGGCAGGGCCATCGGAAGGCGTGTACGCAGAAAGCAAGAGCGGGGCTGCCTGTCGGGCTGCTTTTTTCCAGAGAAATTCAACAAAAAAGCTCGTAGCTCCGCGCTAGAGGCACTAAAGGCCAACGGTAGCTTTCCAATCAAAAGCGCCGTTGTCCTTCTTATAGCTTCGTTTGCTGACTGGGGCAACCCCATTGATAATACCTGGCTACTCCACCACCACCAGCCGGGAACTAACGCGGGAGCCTTCCTGCACGTGGCAGTAGTAAGAACCCGTCGCTAACCTCGTAGCATCCAGCGGAATCTGGCGCAGGCCGCGGGGCATGGGCCGGTCAAGGAGGCGCACTACTTCGCGGCCCAAGCTGTCGTAGAGCAGCACCTGCACGTGGCCGCCTTCCGAGCTAAACTCCACCGTGGCCCGGTCCCGGACGGGGTTGGGGTATACGCTAAAGCTGGCCACATTGGTAGCGGCCGCCGAAGCCGTGCCGTTCACCACCGCTGGCCGAATGATTTGCATGTAGGGAAACGGACTGTTGGTGGAAGGCAGCAGTGCGTTCAAAGTAGCCTGCGGCACCCGGAACCAATCTTTCAGCAAGCTGGCGTACACCGCCCGAAAGTCGAACTGCATAGCCACTTGGTCGTTGACGCCGGCGTTGGCGGGCAGCACCGGGTTGGTGCCGTGCAGCACTGGGTTCACGCTCGTACCAAACACAATGAGTGGTGCCGCCGCGCCATGGTCGGTGCCTTTGCTGGCGTTGGCTTTGATGCGGCGGCCAAACTCCGAGAAAGTCATGCCCACCACCCGGTCTTGCACATTCAAACGGCGCAAATCGTCCTGGAAGGCTTCCAGCGCCTGCGAGATTTTGCCGAGCAGCGTGGCGTGCGTACCCGTGGTGGTGCTACCGGTAGTGGGTACTTGGTTGGAATGCGTATCGAAGCCACCAAGGTTGCACACATAAATGCGCGTCTGGAGGCCGCCTGCTACCAATTGCGCCACAATCTTAAGCTGGTCGGAGAGGCTATTCTGGCCGGCAGCGGGATAGAGCGGCGAGAGGTTGGTGGCCCGGCCCGCGGCGGCTTGAATGGTGGTGGTGTACACCTGGGTCTGCGAAATAACCTGCCGGATAAAAGTCAGCTCGTGGCCGGCGGGCGTGTTCGGAGCCGCATCTACGCCACCAGAAAGCAGCTGATAGAACGACGTGGTGCTGGCAATGGCCATGCCCATGTTCACGCTAGGTCCCTGCACACAGTTGCTTACCACCGAGCCAATACTGATGGCCAGCGGGTCGGGGTTGGCGGCGCTGGGGTAGCCGGTGGGGTAGTTGGCATACTCGCCGTTGAGGTACCGCCCGGCCCAGCCCGAGGTGATGGTCACGTTGGAATCGGAGCCCGAAGTCCAGATGTCGGTGGCGCGGAAATGCGAGTAATTGGCATTCGGGTAGCCCACGCCTTGTACCACCCCAATTTTGCCGTTGTCGAACAGGTTTTTCACGCCGGCCATGGCTGGGTGAATGCCCGTGGTGGCGCTCAACGGCAGCACTTGCGCCTGCGGAATGGCAATATCGGCCCGCGCATTCATTAGGGCCGAATACTGGTCGGTGGGGATAATCATGTTCAGCCCGTCATTGCCGCCATTCAGCTGAATCAGCACCAGTACCCGGTCGGTTTGGGTGGCGCCTCCGGTGATATCAAAAAGCTCGGGCGAAAACCCGTAAGCCCCAATGGGCAAGCCGCCCAGCAGGGTAGGCAATACGGTAGCAGCGGCCGTAGTCTGAAGGAATTGTCTGCGTTTCATGATGAAGCTATTAGCTGTTAGCCATTAGCTGTTAGCTGAAAACTGCCGCGTCGGCGCCAATCAGGCAACGACAGCCAACAGCTAGCAGCCAATAGCTAACAGCTTGTACATTAAGACAAATGATATTCGGCCAGGCCCATCATGGCGCGCAGCAGGGCGCGTAGCTTGGTTTCGACGGCCGTTTTCTTGGCCGTGTTGTTGGGCGCCGCCAGGTACTCCTGCCATTCCACGGTCCACTCGAAATCAGGTAGGCCGGGCAGCAGGATGTCGTTGAGGTAGGTGAGCTGGTTGGCCGTCAATGGGATGGGCAGCAACAGCTTGGCTAGCTCGGCAATCAGCAGGTTGGGGTCGGAAGCCGTGGCGGGCGGCAGCGTAAGTACCAGCTCCACGGGCTTGATCTTGATGTTGGCGCTGTTGCGGGTGTAGCCGTTGGTGCTGATAAACAGGTCGGTGAGTTGGTTGCGGCGGGGCAGCGTCACGGCGTTGATCCACATTTCGTAATACTGCGGCGTCTGCCAGTAAGCGGCCCAGCCGGCCACGTTGGGCGGGTCGCCGAGGTACTGCTGCTGCACATTCGTGACGCTGTTCAGGTAGTCCCACATGCCGTACTGCGCCACTAGGTTGCTGGCCGCTGGAAACACCATTTGCAGCTGTCGGCAGGTGCCCACTGTGAAATCAAGAGGGCTTTTAATCACGCAGCCCATGTTCACGGCGTCAAAGAAATGCTCACTCGAGAGCAGTACCCTCAGCACCGGTGCCACATTATAGTTGTTGGTAATCAGCAGTTGGGCCAGCGGCTGAATCACCTGCGCTTCGGTGGTGGCGTCAATCACATAGTACACAAACCAGCGGTAAAGCTTGCGGCACAGGAACTCGGCAGTGGCCTGCTGCGCGAAAATCAGGTTGATGAGGGATTTGTATTCCTGGTCGCCGAGGTTGCTGATGGTGGCGTTCTGAAAAGCCGCGCTGAACTGCTTGGTGGTAGTATTGTGGCGCGAAGCGGTGTAGTAGCCGGCAATGGTGGTGGCATTATCGCGCCAGCCGGTTAGCACCTTGGCGGCAGCCTGCACATCGGCTTCGGTGTAAGTGGTGTAGTTGCCCGGCCCGATAAGCGGACCTTTGCCTACTGTAAACAGCTCTAGCAGCTCCCGGCCGTAGTTTTCGTTGGGTGCCGTGGCCGTGCTTTGATTGCCGTTCAAGTAGCGCAGCATGGCCGGAGCCACAGTAATATCCTCAGTAAGCTGCCTGATGTTGCCCAGCGCGTGCTGCCTCAGTAGCGTGCAGTAGTGGTAGCCATAGCGGGCATCGTTGATGTCACCTAACTCAATCACAAAGTGGTTGTGCCAGAACAGCGTCATCTTCTCCACCAGCGTAGGGCTTTGGTCTAATAGCTGGCCCATCCACCACGCCCGTAGTGAGGAACGCCGCACGCCTTCAAAGTTCTGGTCGAATGGCTGCGTCGTCCAGGTCTGGCCCTGCGGCACGCTGGTATCCGTCGCCGACACGTTGAGTGGCGCAACTGGTGCGGCCGGGGCCGTGAGTAATCCATTGACCACCTGCGTCAGCGTTTGGCTTGCAGCCGTGGTGATTTCGGCGCGGGTGGGCCCAAACAGGCAGCGGCGAAGCAAATGCGCGGCCTGGGGGTAGCCCCAGGCCCCGGTGTATGGGTTTAGGCCCGCCAGGGAACGAGCAGCCGTCGGCAACCTGTTGTTGGCGTACCGGCTGATGGTTTCATCGTCGCCTGGCAGGTCGCTGGGGGAGGGGGGAGCTGGTTGCGCCAGCACCGCCGTAAGCGGCTTGGCCAGCGGGGCTGGTTTGCTGAGGAAAGCTCTGCGGTTCATAGGCGGGTGAGCTAGTGTGGTTGATGGAAAAGAGCGCGCGAAATAATCCGGAAGTAACCAATTACTTGCCCCAATAGCAAGCTGTATTCCAATGACTTGATTAAATAGTGAAAGTTTAATGAATTGCTTGTTGGGCCTTGCCTAAACAGCACGATTTCCGGCCCGCGTTGGCTTGCAAAAATGCCCATCAGGGCCTGCAATGGCGATTAATCAAGCTGAACTGTAGCAACAAAAAAAGCCCTGCCTTTTTTCAGGCAGGGCTTCAATAGTAGTAGCAGTGCTAGCCGCTCAGCGGTAACGACGGCGGAGCAGGTTAGCTGTTACCGCGTTTCACTCATAAACTTTCACCACAAACACATAGTCTTGGAGCTTGCGGATTTGCTGAGGGCGGGAGTTGCCGGCCAGCTGGTTGCCGCGCGGCATAGTGTACGAATGACCCGAGCCAACCGCTGCCGACAACGAATCTACAAGGTGCATCAGGTACGACGACTTAGTGGCAAACGCGGCGCTCTGTACGTCCATCTGCCGGCCGCTGATTACGCCAATCAGGTTGCCTCGGTCATCGAGCAGCGGGCCGCCCGAGTTGCCGGGGTTCACCGGAATGCTGATCTGGTAGAAGGCCGAGTCCCCCTCGAAGCCCGACCGGGCGCTCAACGAACCGTCGTTGAACACCAAGTCTTCGCGGGGGTAGCCAATGGTGTACACCTTCTCGCCTAGGTCGGCGGTGCCGCGCTTAAACGAATATGGTAAGCGGCCGAAGCCGTTGAAATCCTTGTCTTTGATGCGCAGAATAGCCAAATCGTGGGCCACATCGGAGAACACCGGCTCGGCGCGGAAGCGCTGTTTGTCGCGGCCCTCAATCAGCAACGAATCGGCTCCCTGAATAACGTGGTAGCTGGTAACCAAGTAGCCATCAGCAGTTAGTGCGAAGCCCGTACCGCTGAACTTGCCATCCTTAACAGGCTGGTCTTCCTGACCTCTGAGGGCCAGGTTCATAGCTCGCTGCGTGCGCTTGATGCGCTCCACCTCACGGCGCAGTACCGTGTAGCCATACAAGGAAGGCTTCTGCGAAGCGCGCCACCACTCAATACCCAACAGCGTAGTGAATACAGCCATTACGGCCACCGATGCGGCTACCATCATAGTAGCGCGGTGCCCCCGCCAAAACTCCCGCAGCTTCTGCTCGGTGCGCGAAATATGCACCGTAGGCATGGTGGGGTGGCCGGTTTCCAGGGTTTCGCCTTCCAGCTTCACGGCCTGCTCGGCATCTATTTCAGCCTGAATGGCGCGCAGCTTATGGCGGGTGTTCAGGCGCTGGCCGTAGCCGCGCAAGGTGCCGCTTACGTCCTCAAACTCGGCAAAGCGCTGCGCTAGCGCCGGGTCGGCAGCCAAGCGGCGCTCCAGATTTTGGCGCGCTGGGGTGTCCAGCTCGCCTTGCCGGTAGGCATCAAATAAAGCGTAGTAATCAGCTTCCGTCATCATAGCAGTAAGGCGGGTGGGTGAGGTCCGCAACGAGTATCATTCAAAAAGAAACAAGGCATGTTGGCTTGCTTCTAAAATTTAGGTTTCCGATTCCTGATAGTTGCTGAAAAAGAGCTTTTTCAGCCGTACCAGGCACTTATACTTCTGGTTTTTGGCATTGTCGGCGTTGGTGTAGCCAAAGTCTGCCGTGAGTTGCTGCATCGACTTGTCGAGCAAGTAAAAGCCTTCTAAAAGTGAACGACACGGCTCCCCAATTAGATCCAGCGCCTCGCTCATGGTAGCAAAGCGCCGGTCCCGTTCTTCGGCTTCCACCAAATCGGCTTCGGCGCCAGTTTCCAGGTAGGGCTCGTGGTCATCGAGCGAGCCGCCGAAGCGGGTTTTCTCGGTGAGCCGCTTCAGCCACAGCCGCCGGCAAACGGCATACAGGTAGGTCTTGATCTGGCAGCTCAGCTCCAAAGAGCCGTCGCGGACCTTTTCATAGAACACCATGATGCCCTCCTGGTACACGTCCTTGGCTTCGTCTTCGGTACCGCTGTTTTGCAGTACGTAGTGCGAAATCATAGGCAGGTGCAGCCGGTAGAGTTGCGCCAGGGCCCGGTCGTCGCCGTTGCGGATAGCCGCCACGAACTCGTCGTCGGTGTAAGAAGCAGTGGCCTTCGCCATTTACTTTAGGTATTAATACGATGAAGGAAGCCCGGTAACCCAGCGGAAAAATAAATTTTCCTGTCGGGTTACCTTTCAAACAGTCCGGTATCAAGGACGTTTTCAGACAAAAAATTTTTCAAACCTACGATCAAATGAACAACCTGCTGAAAGTATCCGCTCTGTTTTTCGCTGTAGCCCTGGCCTCTTGCGAATCGAAGCCGGCTACTACCGAGGGTGCTGCCACCACCGAAGCTACAACTGCTGAAGCTACAGCTCCTGCCACTATGGACACGACGGCCATGGCTCCTGCCACCGCTGATACTACGGCTGCTGCTGCTCCTGCTACCACCGAGGTTAAGTAAGTAGGCGGCCTTTCACAGGCTCACTACCTAATTGCCCGAAAGCCCGGACCTTATCTAATAAGGTCCGGGCTTTTTGTTTAATGCTGGTAAGTAAATCCTAACTGCCTACAGAGCGCGTGAAAGGAGCAAGATGATGTAGCGTTGGAAAAGAAATCAAGGAATATCAAAGTATTTAAATTTAATAATGCAATATTGTAGACACGCCTACGCTAGTTAGGCGGTGCAACTATCCTTGGTCTTTCTCCCCGAATCTTCGTCTTGATTACACGCAGCCTGGGTTTTTCGGAATTGTTGGAGCAATATGAAGGGGCACCCGCCGCTATGCACAATACATGGGGGCACGACCTGCCGGAGCACAGCTTTGTGCTCTCGTTTGTGGTAGTGATAGATGGCCACGTGCTCGGCAGTCTTAACGATATTGCTGTTCAGCTTGGCGGGCACCCTGACATCCGCTATTAAGTATTAAGCAGCAGAGCCAGCAATGCACACTGGAGGGTTAACAGAGTAAGTTGGCCGTTTCCCTGCGCCAGATAACTTAGGCTACAGCTTTTCCTCCAGCCACAGAAAGCCAGCTGCTAGCACAAACAGCACAAAAAACCAAGCCACTGGCCACGGCTCGTTGCGCATCAGGGCCGGCAGGGCTTGGTTGGTGCCCACTAGCCAAGGTTGAGTGGCTTGCTCCCAGCGTTGGGTTTCAGGACCCAGCCAGTCTTTCTCCCCGAAAACGTACAGCCACTGCGCTGGCTGCCCTGTTGCCTGCACTTGATGCCAACCCGTAGCGGTGGGCCAATACGTAGCCGTGCTCCACTCCGGCAGCGTGGCGTCCTGCTGCAAGGGTAGTTGAGTTGGTACCGCCGCCGCTATTGTGGGAGATTTATTAGGGAAATTGCCAGTCCGGCGCAGAACTACGGGCAGGTGTGGACGAGGCCACGGCTCGGTAATTAGCCATGAGGCCGCAGGAGTTAGAGGTGGCGCCGCAGCCGTTAAGAGGCAACTCCAATAGCTGCTATAAGTGGCTGTGGCGTTCTGCAGCAGCCAGGGGTAGGTTTCCAGCAATGCGGAAACCACTACGTTACCGGCTCCGCTGCGCTGGCTGGCCACCACTGCCTGGGTTGCGCCTGTCAGCGTTACCAGCGGCCGCGCCGTACCCGACAGCGCCAAAGTAGTGGGAACCAAGGCTGTGGCTGCCGGTGCTTCAGGCCATGCTAGACGCTGCGGCCGGGCAGCGGCAGCGCCGCTCTGCGCTACTAGCCGTAAGGTAGTTCGGCCAGGAACTGTAGCGGGCAAACTGGCAACATCGGCTAACACTACAAGGCCAATGTTCCCGTTGCGTTGCGCTGCCCGTAGCGCCTGAGCCTCGGCACCCGGCAAAGCGGCCAGTACACCCGCTTCGGCAATCAGCACGTCGTAGCGCACCAGTAAGGCAGGAGTGAGGCGGCTTATGTCGGTGGCCGATTGGTTGCTGAACTCGGTTTGGGTGAGGCCTCGGCTGATGCCCACGCGCCATGCTACGGCGTGCTGACGAGCAGCTAAGTAGTTTTTCAGAAATTTTAGCTCGAACGAAGGCGTAGCAGCTAGCAGCAGCACCCGCAACGGCCGCGTTGGCAGTACTTCGGCGGGCACTGGCTCAGTAACTAGCTCCCGGCCATTCTGCCGCCCAGAAACAGTGGCTACCAGCCTACCAACGGCGCGGGGTACGTAGCGTAGTTGGAACCGCCCCTGGCCGCTGGGCAGCCGTACTGAGTCGCGGGGGGTGCCGGCCACTTGCAGGCGCACCCAGGTTGGCTTCGTCTCACGGCCCGCGAAGTAGCCTTCAACAACTAGAGACTTGCCCAGTTCCAACTGCCGGTTCCAGTGCGCTGCCCGAAACCCCGTGAAGGCCGACCCGCCGTGGCGCACCAGCCGCACCGAATCTAGAGCGGGTAAAGTGGCGGCTGGTACTCCCTGGCCTAGCACATGCAAGCGGCGCAAGGCAGGCATTTGTTCCCGCAAGGTCGTTAAGCTAGCTACTATGGGCGTATCATTGAGCGTTGCCGAATACGTAGCCGGGGCATAGCGCCATATGCGGGTACGCGCCCCAAAGCGCGCCAGCAAGGCCCGTAGCGTATCGGGCTGATAGTGGGTGGTGAGCAGAATAGCCTCGGCCTGGGGCTCCGCCACGCTCCGCTCCGGCGGATAGGCCGTCAGCCACAGTCCTGCAGCCGCTAGAATGCCGGCCAGCAGCCGTGCGCTGCGGCGCCGAGCATCGGGACGCCGCCAGGCCGCCAGCGCCAAGCCCAGGGCCAGCAGTACGCAACCCGCAAGCAGAACATAATAAATAGGAGGCTTAGGCATATCGACTAAGAGCGGCAGATCTTACTGGGTGTTCAAACGTTGGAAATAGCGCTGGCTCAGCCGACCGCCGGGCACCGGACGGGCAGGGGCGGCAGGTGGCACTGGCAGAAGTGCTGTAAGAGCCGCCTCGGCCGGCCCGAAGTCCGTGGAGCGGAGCGGGCGGTTGGCCCGGATATCGGTAGCCAGCCGGCGTAGCGCCCGAACGGCGGTGAGATAGGCGCCAGGGCGTTGTAAGGCGGCCTGAGCTACGGCTTGGCCGGCGCGTTCTAGTGTTACAGCATTAGCAGGAAGAGTAGGCTGGCCGGTGCGCAGGGCAGCCAAAAGGCGCACGGCATCCCGCAACTCGGGCTGGGTGGCGGGCCGGGCAGCCTGATACTGAAGCCGGGGCGGGGCGGCTCCAGCAAGGTCGCCGGAGAGGCGGGCCGTGGCTTCGGGTAGCACGGGCGCTTCAAAGCCAGACTTGCGGACGTAAGCGCGAGTTTGCTGCTGCACTTGCTTGAGCAGGCGCAGGGCGCGGTACTCGAAAGGACGGGCCTCGGCGGGCTTGGCAAGGCGCAGGCGCAACTCGGCTTCCCACATCTGGTTGAGCACGCCGCGCAGCTTGGCTTTCACGGCGGGTTCCAGAAAGTCGGCGGTTTCGGCATCGTCGTGGCGGTGCATGTAGGGTTCCATCAGCTCGGCGGTGGCGCTGGCGGCTTCGCCCTGGTCGGTGAGTGATGGGCTGGCGGCGGCAGAATGGTCGTGGCCGTCGTCGGCGGAGTGGCCGTCAGCTAATTTGGTGGAGTCGGACGCAACAGGGGGAGGAGCTGCGCCGATGCTGTTTTCCGATTCTTCACCCAAAAACTTGCCGTAGCGCAACCGCAGCATCTTTTGGTCGAAGCCCAGGTTGTTGGCTCGCTCAGTGAAAGCAGCGGCCGGTAGACTGGCGCGTTCGGCCATCAGCTTTTCGGTGTCAATGATAATCTGGCGCTGACTGCGGAAGTAGGCCGGCACCACGTTCACGCCGAGCGACATATCCGTAAGCCCATCCTGTACGGTGGTGTCTTCCCACTGCACCAAGTAAGTATCGGAGCGGGTGAGGTGGCGGGCATTGTCGCGGGCTCGCACATAGAAATACACCTCGTCGCCGTAGGTAAGGCCCAGGGCCGGCAGGCGGAGCGAGGTGCTCACCATGGCTTGCCGTGGCTGCCCGTTGAGCTGACCGCTGAGGTTAGTGACAAACTCTTTGAACTTCACCGCCTCACCCTGGCCCTGTGCTACGGTGGCTACCAATTGCGCTTCGGTTAGGCCGTAATCATCGCGCATTAGTACCCGCACCGGTACCATAGAGCTGGCTCCAAATTCAATGAGGGTATAAGGCTTAGGCGTTTGAATTTGCAGGGTGGGCGCCCGGTCGGGCACCACATCAAGGGCGTAATCATCCGACACCTGCCCAGCAAAACGCAGGCGGTACAGGGTGGAGGCCGCTACGGTAGCCTCGGCCACAAACTGCGTTGGCTGGCCCGGTACCACCCGAAACGGAATACGCTTGGTACCCATTTCCAGTACCGGCGGGCTGCTGGCTGGTCGGCTCACCTCTGCCGTCCAGCGCACCCGCGCGCCAGCCGGACAGCTAAACGACAAGCTGGAGGGCGCGAAACTAGCTTGGCGTGTGTATGCTGGCGGCAGCACCAGCAGGCGCGTGCTTAGCAGCTTGGGCGGGGTTGGCTGGCCGGGTTGTACTGGGGTTTCGGCATCCGGAAAGTGCACTGGTAATGCCGCCGAAGCGGTTGTGGTACGGGTTGGCCGTTGCCACCACACGCCGCTAGCTAGCAGCAATAGCAGCGCGGCAGTAGTCAAGAGGGCGGGCTTCCACGAAAACGGCAACAAGTAAGGCTGCTTTGCTTGCCGGGCAGTGAGGCGAGCCAATACTCGTTGTTGCTGCAACTGTTCCAGCAGGTTCAGGGGCGTCTGGCTTTCATTGTGCAGCAACAGGCCAGTGCTATCTTCCAGCTCGGGGTACAGCCGGTCGAGGCGCTGGGTTAGCGCACGAAGCCGGGGCTGCCGCAAACGGTACAGCCAGAAACCAGCCGCCAGTAGCAGTATTGCCCCGCCAACTCCTGAAACTAATGGCCCCGCCGGCCAGTGCCGCGCCCAGGTGCCTAGCGCCAGCACGGCCGCCACCAGCGGGAGCAGCAACGCCACCGTGCGCCGGTTCGCCTCGCGCCGGCTGATGTCGTGCAGCAGTTTCTGGCCAGACACAGAAGAAGTAGCTATAACACTCATGCCGCTGAAATAGAAGGAGTAAGGGCATTCCGCCGATTAGCCAACCACCGTTCCAATACGAATAGCAGCAAGGCCGCCATTACTACCCACGCCCGCAACTCCGTGGTCTGCACGTCTAGGCTGGATTTTCTGGCTACTGCACTTGAAGCGGCGGTACGGCGGCTGGTATCTGGCTGCGCGAAACTGGTAAGCTGATTAGCGTCCAGCTGGCGGGCATCATGCGCGGCGTAAGTAGGCGTCACAACTGAGCGCAGCAACTGCAACAGTAGCTCGGGGAGGGCCGGGCTATCGGGCAGGCCGCTCCAGGTGGACTGCAACCGGGTATGCAACTGATAGATGCCGCCCGCCCCGGTGGGTTGATGCGTGAGTACAGGGCGACCAGTCCCGTCTTGCCATACCAACGCAGTACGGGCAGTTAGTTGGGTAGTGGTATCGAGGCGGGTAATGGCAACGGGCGGCGCAGTGGCTAAGCCCACAAGATCCAACTCGGCTTGCATGGTTGCCCCGGTGCCCGTGGCCTCTTGCCAGAGCTGAGCGCCGCGCTGCACTTGAGTTTGCCAGCTGGCGGGCACCGGCTTTTCGCTGAGCCAGAACAGCCAGTCGGGTGGGGGGCTGCTGGAGAAGGTGGTTGCGGCCGAAGCAGTACGAATTTCCAGCCTCTGAATCAGCCCGATAGAAGCCGCCTGCAAAGCCGCACGCACGTAGCGCCCCGATTCGGCGTGGCTGGCATCGGTATACAGCATCACCCGCAATGGCCCTTGCAGAACGGGCACTGCCGGCTGCCCCGGTTGCCGCAACGTGGCCAGCCGGCCGGCGGTATCCGGCTGATATTCCAGCGCCGGTAAGCCCGGCACGGCCACCGCACTAGCCACTCGGGGTAGCTTCCGCACTACCGTTTGAAACGTAGTGGCTTCTTCCTGGCTCCGGCCAACTATCACCCGTACCGTATCGGGGCCCGACAGCGCCGCGCCGGCCAGCCAAACCACCGAATCGGGGAGGGGAACCGGCTGCCAGGTAAGCTGCGCGGGTAGCGCTGGGCGCGGTCCGGAAAAGTGCCGCAATCCAGTGCCCGCCACAACACGCAACGGCTGATTGGGAAATGAGTCGGCAGCCTGCCGGGCGCGATGCCAATAGTTGTCGGGAGTTGCAAGCTGAAGAGAATCCGAAGTTGCGGCAACTAGCGGTGTTGTCAGTTTAGCTAATGAATCCGGGCTAGCCCAGGCCTGGCTAGATACCGCCCGGAATCCTGGTGCAAACAGCCGTAGCACAAAGCCCTGCCGACGCAACGAATCCACACTGGGGCGCAAAGCAGACAGCACCTCGGGGCGCAATGCCTCGGGCGCCAGCAGCACCATACCCCGCGGCGCGCGGCTGCTCTGGAAGCGTTGCCACAGCGGCCCGGCCACTGCCAGCGCCAGCAAGGCCACAATGGCGGAACGCAGCAACAGCAACCAGAGCTGTTCGAGCCGGAGGTTGCGCAGCCTTCGGTTGGCCCCCGCCACTAGCCACCGCACACTGCCCACTTGCACCGTTTGGCCCGGCCGCCGGTTCCAAAGGTGAATAGCCACCGGCACAAGCAGCCCTAGCAGGGCCAGCAGGCCGGCAGTAAAATTGGCAAGCAGGAAGGAGGTGACGGAGTACAATGCGGCTTGGGTAGGTAATTCAGGCAAGAAAAACGGTGGTCAACTGTCGGCCGTTACGACAGCGCCCGGCGGCGCAGAAACTCCCGCATGGCGCGGTCCAGCGGGTCGGCGGTACTGAGCTGATGGTAGTCGAAGCCGTGGCGGCGGGCTTGCTGGGCGGTGCTGCTGAGCCAGGTTTGCATCTGCTCTTGCCAGGAAGCGCGTTGCTGGTCGGCATCGAGTTGCAGGCGTTGGCCGGTTTCCAGGTCCTCGAACGTGACGGAGCCGCGGTATGTGAACTGCAATTCGTTGTTGGCCAGCAGGTGCAGTAGCAGCACGTCGCCGGAAGTAGCGCGCAGGCGGGTCAGCAAAGCTTCTATCTCGGAATTTTCTTCGTACAAGTCGCTCACGCACACTGTTAGGGCGCGTTGGCGGCGGGCGGTAAGCGGGGCCAGCGTGCCAGCATCGGGGAAGGTGCCAGTAGCTTCAGCCGTTTCCAGGGCGTGGTAGAGGCGCGGTAGCTGGCGGGCGTCGGCGCGGGGTGGCAGATGATGCAGTCCAGCTGGGTGCAATACGGTGAGCCCCACGGCGTCGCCTTGCTGAGTGGCCAGGTAGGCCAGCGCCGCCAGCAATAACTTAGCGTAGTCGAGCTTACGCAGGCCGTTGTCGTCGCGGTGGTTCATGCTGGCTGTGGCATCGAGCAGCAGGTGCACCGTCAGGCTGGTATCCACCTCCGACTCGCGCAGGTAGTACCGGTCGGAGCGGGCCGCCAGGCGCCAGTCGAGGCGGCGCAGGTCGTCGCCGGGCTGGTAGGGACGGTACTGGCTGAACTCCATGCCCACACCGTGCCGCCGGCTGGCGTGCTGCCCGTGCAGGAAGCCTTGCGCCGCCTGCTTGGCTGCCAGCGGCAGGTTGCGCAACGCGTACAGGAGTTCGGGGGAGAGCATGATGTTAGGCTTTGCGAATTAGTGGTAGCTGTCATGCAGAGGCGCAGCCGAAGCATCTCGCGTGGTGTTGGTAACCTATTGTCAGCACGTGAGATGCTTCGGCTGCGCCTCTGCATGACGGCTCTGCTGGTTTTTATATCACACGGCCACTGCCTTCAGCAACTCCCGCACGGCATCGTCGGTGGTGAGGTTTTCGGCCTCGGCGTTGAAGTTGAGTAGCACCCGGTGGCGCAGCACGGCCGGGGCCAGCGCCCGAATATCTTCCAGCGTAGCGGCGAAACGGCCTTGCAGCAGAGCGCGAGCTTTAGCGCACAAAATCAGGGCCTGCCCGGCGCGCGGACCAGCGCCCCAGCGGCCGTAGTCTTTGATGAACTTCACTTCGGAAGTGGCGGGGCGAGTAGCGCGTACCAAGCGGTTCACGAAGCCGAGCAACTCTGGGCTCAAGCTTACCTGCCGCACCAGCTGTTGCAATTCGCGCACATCATTGCCGCTGAGTACCGGGCGAACTTCGGGGCGGGCGGTGCCGGTGGTGCCGCTTAGTACCGCCAGTTCTTCCTGCTCGGTGGGGTAGCCAATGCGGATGTACAACAGGAACCGGTCGAGCTGGGCTTCGGGCAGGGGGTAGGTGCCACTTTGCTCGATGGGGTTTTGAGTGGCCAGCAGAAAAAACGGCTTGGGCAAGGCGTGTTCCTGGCCGGCGTACGTGACGTGGCCTTCCTGCATGGCCTCCAGCAGGGCAGCCTGGGTTTTGGGCGGCGTCCGGTTGATTTCGTCGGCCAGCACGAGGCTGGCGAAAATGGGCCCCTCGTTGAACTTAAACGAGCGGTGCCCGGTGCCGTGGTCCTCCTCCAGAATTTCGGTGCCGAGAATGTCGGTCGGCATTAGGTCGGGGGTGAACTGGATGCGGCGGAACGGCAGGTCGGTGGCGGAAGCCAGGGTGCGCACCAGCAGGGTTTTGGCCAAGCCCGGCACGCCTTCGAGCAGGGCGTGGCCGCCGGCCAGCAGCGCCACTAGCACCTCATCCAGTACTTCGTGCTGGCCTACTATTACTTTGGCAATTTCTTCGCGTAGCGGCGGCAGTTTGGCCAGCAGGCGGGTTACGTCTTGTTCGGTCACGCAGGGAAAGTTGGAAGCGGTTACAAGCTAAAGTCAGAAACGAGAGGGGAAGGCTGCGTAGCGCAGCATATTTCCACGCAAAGCCACTTACTAACGAGGTGCTACAGCACTGAAAACACACGCTAGCAACCGTGGCCCCACCCGAAACGGAGGCTCATAATACGCACCGCTGCCGGGATAATCAGCACGGCCACCTAAATCAGCACCGCCCAAGTGCCAGCAATTTCGTAATCTGGGCTTCATCTGGAAGTGACATAGGAAGCCAACTTTTGCGCCGAACTATCCTTCCAGCTATGCGAAACATTCTTCTACTTTTTAGTGCCACGTGCATGCTAGCCACCAGCGCCTGCCAAGACGACGACAGTACCAGCGCCGCCCAGTACAACACCCTCGACGGCAAAGCCCCGCTGGTTATTGCCCACCGTGGCGCCTCAGGGTTGCTACCCGAACACACCCTGGAAGCCTACCAACGCGCCATCGAACAGGGCGCCGATTTCATCGAGCAGGATTTGGTACTCACCAAAGACCAAGTGCTGGTGTGCCGACACGAACCCATGCTATCGGGCACCACCAACGTAGCCGACTTGCCTCAATTCGCGAGCCGCAAAACCACCAAAATGGTGGATGGCGTGGCCTACAACGACTGGTTTGTGAGCGACTTCACGCTAGCCGAAATCAAGACCATCAAGGCCAAGCAGGCCCTGGCCGACCGGCCCCAGCAGTTCAATGGCCAGTACAGCATCCCTACGTTTCAGGAGGTAATTGACCTGGCCAAAGCGCAGTCGGCGGCCACGGGGCGGGTTATCGGCATCTACCCCGAAACCAAGCACCCCACTTACCACGAAGCGCAGGGGTTGCCGCTCACCCGCAAGCTGATGGAAGCCCTGACGGCGGCCGGCTGGAACAGCAAAGACGCGCCCGTGTTCGTGCAGTCGTTTGAGGTAAGCAACCTGCGCTCCATTCGCAGCCAGTACAACTCCACGGTGCGCCTGGTGCAGCTCTACGACGCATACGACGTGGACGCCAACGGCAACATGGTGATGACTGCGCCCAACGGCCAGCCTTACGATTTCGTGGTGGCCGGCGACCCGCGCACCTACAACGACCTCGCCACCGATGCCGGCCTGGATTTCGTGAAAACCTACGCCACCGGCATCGGCCCCTGGAAGCCCTTCATCCAGCCCTACAAAGCCGCCGACATGGGCAAATTGCCCGCTTCCACGCTGATTGAGCGCGCCCATCAGCGCGGCCTGCTGGTGCACGCCTACACCTTCCGCGACGAAACCCGCTACCTGCTGCCCGCCTACGCTAACGACCCCAAAGCCGAGTACAAGAACTTCTACGACCTGGGCCTCGACGGCGTATTCTCCGACTATACAGCCACCGCCGTAGCCGCCAAACAGCGGCAATAGCGCAGAGTACAGTAAACAGCAAAGCCTCAGCCATGCATGCGCGGCCGGGGATTTTGCTTTGTGTAGCTAGTGAATGTGACTAGCAAACAGGTTGTAACAAACCACAACTTAAAAGGTCGTCATTCCGAGCTTGGCGAGGAATCTCGCGTGCTGAGGTTGCAATAGTAACTCAACCTCAGCACGCGAGATTCCTCGCCAAGCTCGGAATGACGTGCTGTTATAGTTCATTCTTCACTGTTAATCCTCTGACTAGCTCAGGGCTTTGTCTTTGGGCATAATGTCAACCAGCCAGCGGTAGAGCTTTTCGGCGTCGGTTCTCTTAAACAGCTCGGTGCCGGGGTTCATGGTAGCAGCGGTGCCGCAAGCCACACCCATGCGTACCACTTCCCGCATTGATCGGCCGGTGGCCAGCCCGTAGAGCATACCGGCCACCATACTGTCGCCGGCCCCGACGGTGCTGCGCCGCTTCACGGTGGGAGCGGGTACGTGGTCCACGGTGTCTTTGGTGATGAGGCAGGCTCCCTGCGGACCCATCGATACCACAATAATTTCGCATTTGCCGGCCCTGATGAGCCCTTGGGCGGCTTCCCCGACGGCTTCACTATCCAGCTCACTTACGCCAACCATCCGGCTTAGCTCGCCTATGTTCGGCTTGATGAGGTAGACGCCCTCCTGCACCAAGCGCTCCAGTGCCGGGCCTGAGGTATCAACAATTACTTTGGTGTTGTTGGCCTGCGCCATGTGCAGGACTTTCACCAGAAACTCAGGCTCAAGACCGGGCGGCAAACTGCCACTCACCACCAAAAAATCGGGGACGGGATGCAGCGTCTGCAACGTCTCCAGAATCAGGTTCTGCTCGTCGCTGGCAATTTCCCGGCCGGGCATCCCGAAGCGGTACTGCTGGTTGGTGGAGGCATCCACCACAATGAAATTCTCACGGGTCCAGTTGATGGTCGTAATGGGGTGCTGGTCGATGGCTTCCTGCGTGAGCAGATGCTGCAACAGTGTGCCCGCTGGCCCACTGGCCGGGAAAATGGCCAACGAATCCTGCCCAAGCCGCTTCAGCGCCCTCGATACGTTGATGCCGCCTCCGCCCGGCTCGAATTTGGGTGCGTCGCACCGCAGCTTGTGGTCCGGCACTATCTTATCAACAATGGTGCTTTTGTCGACGGTAGGGTTGAGCGTGAGCGTGACGATATAGGCCATGAGGTATGGTATGAGTTGCCAATCAGGAAGTGCGAGGTAGCAAACGGGAAGGTAGCGCCTTGCCGTTGCGCAGGTAATTTCACTCTGTTGTACTTGCCGCACGAAGCTACAGTTGCAAAACCAACTGATTTAGCGTCAGGCTCCTTGGCACTGCGCAAGCAATGGCCAGCAGCCACAGGAAGCGCAAGGTCGACCATAACCCCGTGCCCCCACCCCTGCGTAGGCAGTAGGCAAATGGCAACCTCTCCTTCAACCTTCTGGCGAGTACGCGCAGTCCTGCTGGCACTGCTGCTCTGGGCCCCGGCCACCTTGGCGTGGGCCTGCCGAGTATGCCGGCCGCGGGTGCAGGCCACCATTCACGCCCCTAATTACACGCAGAATCTGCTGCTCGTTCTGCTGCCCGTGGGGCTGCTGCTGCTGCTGCTCGGAGTCGGGCTGTTTTTTGCCTCGTCCTTCACTCGTCGTTTTACCTCGACTTCCCCTGCGCATGGCTGATCAACTGCACCGTTCCCCACTGATTGCCGCCGGCCTGCTGATGGGTGCCGGGCTGGGTGGTTTTGTAGATGGCATTGTGCTGCACCAGATGTTGCAGTGGCACAACATGCTGTCCAACCAACTGCCGCCCGATACGCTGGTGGCTGCCAAGGTGAACATGTTCTGGGACGGGGTATTTCATGCGGCTGTGTGGGTGATGACCGTAATTGGCCTGCGGATGCTCTGGTCGGTAGGTGGTCGGGCCGATGTGCCGTGGTCGGGGCGCACATTTGGAGGGGCGTTGCTGCTGGGCTGGGGCTTGTTTAACGTGGTGGAAGGCATCATCGACCACCAACTGTTGCAGCTGCACCATGTGCAGGAGTATGCCACCAACAAGCTGCCCTGGGACCTGGCATTTCTGGGTTTCGGAGGGCTGCTGCTGGTAGCTGGCTGGGCACTCATCCGGGCCGGCCGCCACGATACAGCAAGCCGTGGCACAGTGTAGTGGTGGTATTTCTCTCTTAACTTTTCTGTGCTATGCCTACCTGGCACGTTGGCTGTTCCGGCTACCACTACCGCCACTGGAAAGGCGTTTTCTACCCTGAAAAGCTGCCGCAGCGCCGCTGGTTCGAGTTCTACAGCCAGCACTTCCGCACGCTGGAGCTGAACGTGACGTTCTACCGCTTTCCGCAGCTGTCGTTCCTGGAAAACTGGTACAACAGCAGCCTTGCGGACTTCCGGTTTTCAGTGAAGGCACCGCGCCTGATTACCCACTACAAGCAGTTCAACGACACCGCCCAACTACTCGCCGACTTCTATGGCACGGTGCAGGAAGGCTTACGCGAAAAGCTGGGCCCAGTGCTGTTCCAACTACCGCCGCGCCTGGCGTACTCCGAAGACCAGTTGCACAAGATCCTCGACAGCCTCGACCCGGCCTTTCGCAACGTGCTGGAATTTCGGCACCCAAGCTGGTGGGAAGGCCACGTGTACCAGGAGCTAGCGCGCCACGGCGTTGCGTTCTGCGGCCAAAGCCACCCCCACCTGCCTGACGAAGTAGTTGCCAACACGCGCCTGCTTTACTACCGCTTCCACGGCACTCCCGAACTCTACAAGTCACCGTATTCTGAGGACTATCTGCGCCGGGTTGCAACCCAAATTCAGGAGGCAACCCACGTGCAGGAAGCC
Source organism: Hymenobacter norwichensis DSM 15439 (assembly GCF_000420705.1). Classification (GTDB taxonomy): domain Bacteria; phylum Bacteroidota; class Bacteroidia; order Cytophagales; family Hymenobacteraceae; genus Hymenobacter; species Hymenobacter norwichensis. The sequence goes on along the minus strand of NZ_ATVL01000008.1, from coordinate 842,580 downwards.
TACCTCTACTTCAACAACGACATCGACGCCTCCGCCATCGGCAACGCCCGGCAATTCGGTGAAATTGTGAAATAGTGAAGTGGTGAGTTTCACGTTTAATTGGCGCGAGTCTGCACAAATGGGGCCATTGGAACATCAAACTCACCACTTCACCATTTCACTACTTCACATCTTACCACGCTACGCCCACCCGGAAGCCAATGGGGAAGTAGAACCCGCTGGCGCCATAGTCGCTCATGCTGCTGGCGTACCGGTTGCCAGAAAGCGTCGAGCGGGAGCTGGATTTGCGCAAACCGAGTCCGGTAAACACATCCAGGAATATGGGTAAGTCGGGCAGGAAAAGCTGACCGCCCAGCACGGCCGCGGCTCCGTACCGGTCGATGGTTTCCTGCTGGCCACGTGAGCGGTACTGATAATACGTCAGGCCGCTGGGTGCTACTTCAGGCTCCCAGCTTAGGGCCTGGAATTGCATCTCGAAGTGCTGGTAATGTGGTCCATAGCTGAAATAGAAACCTTCCAACAGCTTGGCTTGCTTGGTGAGGTAGAGGCGGTGCTGAATGGCCAGGCCGTAACCCCGCACCCGGTTGCTGCTGCCCTCCACCAGCTCAGACGTAAGTGCCTGCACGTTGCCGCGGTAGAACTGAGGCGTAATCACCAGCGCCTGTCGGCCCGCTGGGCCCCACACCTTCTCCAGGCCGAGTTGGTAGCCACCGGTCAGCATTGGAATCAGATCTGCTTTCACACTATACGTACGGGCCGGGGGAGTGGGAGCCTGAGCGTGTGCGGCCGGTTGGCTACCCATTCCCAAGGCGGCCAGCGCTAAAAAACGAAGGTGCATCTACTTGTTCGGCGTAATGGGCAATACACTCAGCGGGGTAAGTACGCCGTTGCGGTAGCGGTACTGGTGCAGCCCGTCGGGCCCGATAGCTAGTAGATGCCCCCGGTGCGGAATTACGTCCGACACGTTCACGTCGAAGGTTTGCAGGGTTTGCAGCGCTGGCGCGTTCTTCGTCCCGAATACTTTCAGCTTGTCTTTGTCGCACACGAATAGCAGGGTGCTGTCCACGCCCAGACCCAGCGGGTGCTGCATGGGGTAGGATTGAGCCAGCCGTGGGGTGCGCAGGTTGGTCAGGTCGATGACCTGGAGCTGGTTGGGGCCGCCGCCGCAGGTGCGGCCGTCGCGCAGGGTCACGTAGGCAAACTTTTCGTCTACAACTACTGGGTCGCAGCTCATAACGTGCTCATAGTAGGCCACCTGCTGAGGCTGCGCGGGCACTGAAGCATCAAAGATGTACATGCCGCGCTGGGTGCCTAAAAACAGATAAGGCGCGCGCGGGTAAATGGTTTCGATGCCGAGATTCAGCGGTACCACCTGTCCGCGGGCCGGGGCCGACGGTGTGGCGAGGTCGAATAGGCGCAGGCTCTGGTTGTCAACTACGTAGAGCGTGTTATTGAGCACCGTGAAACGGGCCAAGGAGCCGCCTTTGCCGTCGCCGGCGGCTTGGTTGGCGCTGGTGGGACTAGCGGCGTCGTTGGCATTACAGGCACCGAGGGCCAAGGCCAGCACGGCCGCCACAGAACTGGTAAGGAGGGTAGAAAGGTAGCGCATAGGTCGAGGTAGGATAGATGAATTATAGTTTCTGCCAACCTACCACTACGGCGTCGGCGGGGCGGTTTGCAAGCTGATATTCAGTGGGAACATCGCCGGTTTCGGGCATGGGCAGTTCCGGTACGGCATCGCGCACGCGGTTGAGCAGCCGCGCCGCCTGCATATTCGACACGTCGAAAGTGAGTAGGTCGGGGCCACTATCGGCGTAGAGCATGTTGCCCTTCATGGCCACATCCACATTGCCCGGAATCCGCAGGAAGGCCACCGGCTGCGGACTGGCGGGATTCTGGTTGTTGATAATGTGCACGCCCTCGTACCGCTCATTGATGAGGATGTACGGGTCGCGGAGGTAGATTTTGCCGGTATTATGCATCTCCTGCGGTGGCAACACGGCCACTGCCTGCTCTAGCTGCGTGCGAGGCATGAGTAGCGGTTTGTACACCGGCACCGGAATCCGGTCAATGGGTTCCACTATCGGGCAAGCAGTTAAGCTTAGGAGCAGCGTGCCGCCCAGCAGGCAAGAGTAAAGTTTATGCATGGTAGGAATAGCTAAGAGTAGATATTCCTTGGAGCCCCCGCACCTCGCAAATGGTTGCATCCTTCCCAAGCTCGGAATGACGGCCTGTTGGGCTCAGGTTCTATTGAGCTTGGATACTCTGGCGTTGCGGTTTGTTGAAATCCGCCTACTGATTATATTCTAATAGCCGCGACCTAGCTGCACGCTGTTTTCCAGCGGTTCGCTTCGCTGAAAGTGGTGCAGGTTGCGGAGCAGGATATCTACTTTGCCTTCGTCTTCGCCGGGTTGGCCGCCGCCGCTATGTTGGGTGAGCAGTACGTTGGGCAGTTGCCAAAGCGGATTGTCGGTGGGCAACGGTTCTTGGCGGGTTACGTCCAATACCGCACCAGCAAGGCGGCCGGCTTGCAATGCTTTCAGCAGGGCGGCTTCGTCAGTGGTGTTGCCGCGGCCCACGCTGGCATAGATGCTGCCAGGGTGCATGGCGTCAATCAGTTCGGCGGAAAAGAAGTTTTCAGCGCTGCCGGGCAGGCAGTTCACCACAATGTCCGTTTCGGGCAGGGCAGTTTGTAGTTCTTCCTTGGAGTGAAGCTGCGCCTTGGGGTCGGTGCGGGCCAGAAAGCGCACGGCGCAGTTAAAGCCGGTGAGCTGCTGGGCCACAGCCTGCCCGATGGCACCGCTGCCCAGAATAATTACACGCTTGTCGCGCAGCAACCCCAATTTCAAGCGAATCGGGGCACCTACCCACTTCTTCTCAGCCTGCAACACGGCCAGTTCCGGAATGTGCCGGTACCAGCCCAGAATGCCGGCCACCATGGTCTCGGCGCAGGGCCAAGCAAAAAAGTCGCCGATGTTGGCTACCTGCGCGCCGGTTTGCACTTGCTGATACCTATCAATGCCAGCCGAGTCTATCTGCCAGAATTGCAAGCCAGCGGGCGGCGTAGTGGTGAACCACTCGGCGGGCGGGTTGCCAAGTAACACCTCGGCCTGCTGAAACGCCGCCGCCTGCTTGGTTTCGGGCAGGTCTTGGCGGAAGGTGGCGGTTATGTCGGCGGGTAGCTGCTGGAGCAGCAAGGCACGGGCCGATTCGGAAAGCGGAGGGTAAACGAAGAGTTGCATCACCTGTTACTATCCGAAAAAGCTTCCAGTAGGTTGCACCATCACATTGAAATGCCACTATTATGCTCGTGGTTAGGCTGCGGCCGCCTGCTTACTTTGCCACTTGTTCTATACTAGTAACCAGCTCCATGACCTCCGATTTTCCCTTCGATACCGAACAGTTCGACCGCCTCATCCGGGCGCGGCGCAGCATTCAGCCCGTGCAGTTTGTGCCCGGCAAAATCATTCCCGATGAGCTGATTGAACGCCTGCTTGAAAACGCGAACTGGGCACCCACTCACAAGCGCACCGAGCCGTGGCGGTTTGTGGTGTTCAGCGGCGAAGGCCGCCAGAAGCTGGCTGATTTTCAGGCCGAGCTGTACCAGCGCACGGCCGGCGACAAATTTCAGGCTGCCAAGTACGACAAGCTGCGGACCTCGCCGCTACTCAGCTCCCACGTCGTGGCCATCGGCCTCAAGCGCCACCCCGACGTGCCCGAAATAGAGGAGGTGGAAGCCGTGGCCTGTGCCGTGCAAAACCTGCACCTTACGGCTACTGCCTATGGGTTAGGCGGTTTCTGGAGTAGCGGCGGTATCACGTATCTGGAGGAAGCCAAGCCGTTTTTCGGCCTCGGCCTCGACGACCAGCTGCTGGGCTTTTTCGCGCTGGGTTACGTGCAGAACCCGCCCGGTAAAAATATCCGCAAGCCTATAGCCGAGAAAGTGACGTGGGTCCGCGAATAAGTGCCTGACATACTCTTTGCGCACAAGACCAACGCCGCACTTCAATTACAAGCAAAAAGCCCCGAACCAGTGTGGTTTGGGGCTTTTGTTGAGGATTATACAACCAGAAAGCTAGTCTTTCTTGGAGTACTGTTGGTACCGCACGGGGTCTTTCTTTTTGTCTTTTTTGCGGCCAATTAAAGCACCACCAACGGCTCCGGCCGCGCCGCCCACAATAGCGCCCGTGGCCCGGTCGCCTTTGCCAGCAATAACAGCCCCGGCTACGGCTCCAGTACCGCCGCCAATGGCAGCGCCTTTGCCTTTCTTGCTCCAGCCTTTCTTGGTTTGCGCGGCCACTTCTGGCGCAGTTACAGTGCCACCCAGCATCAGCACGGCGGACAACATGGCAACATATAGTTTGAACGTTTTCATGTGGGTGATTTTCAGAATGTAGTACTTTAAGCTGAACTGTGTCTTGTAACGCAAAAGCTGAAAATTGGGTTGTACTTAGCAGAGAATAGTGTGTGGTAATCGGCGAAAAAGGACCTAAAACAACGTGGGAATGCGAAGAATAGAAAAAAATAACCTTGAACACCTATAATGTTCAAGGTTATTGGTGGCTTCTGAAACAACCTATTTTACGGCTGCCTGCCCTTCGATTGGCACGGACGAAGTATCCACCGCCGTTGGGTTCTTCACGTGCTTGTCCAGCCAAGTGTTCATCTCCCACAGCATGTGCATAATAGACTCGCGGGCTGCGTAGCCGTGGCTTTCGGCAGGCAGCACCACGTAGCGTACTGTGGCGCCGTGGCCTTTCAGGGCATTGTAGAACCGCTCACTCTGGATGGGAAAGGTGCCGGAGTTGTTGTCGGCCTCGCCGTGAATCAGCAGAATTGGGGTCTTGATTTTGTCGGCGTAGTTGAACGGCGACATCGTGTTATATACCTCTGGTGCTTGCCAATACGTGCGCTCCTCGCCCTGGAAGCCAAACGGTGTGAGCGTGCGGTTGTAAGCCCCGCTGCGCGCAATACCCGCCCGGAACAGGTTGGAGTGGGCCAGCAGGTTGGCCGTCATGAACGCGCCATACGAATGGCCCATCACGGCCACGCGGCTAGGGTCTACTACGCCCAGGCGTTGCCCTTCGTCGATGGCCGCTTTGGCCGAAGCCACCAGCTGCTCAGTATAGGTATCGTTGGGCTCTTTGCTGCCCTCGCCCACTATCGGAATGCTGGTGCCTTGCAGCACGGCGTAGCCCTGCGTCACCCAGTACACCGGGGTGCCCCAGCTGAGGCGCGTGAAGGTGTAAGGCGAGCCTTTCACTTGGCTGGCGTCTTTCTTGTCTTTGAACTCCACCGGATACGCCTCTAGCAGCGTAGGCAGCGGGCCGTCTTCCTTCTTATAAGTGGGCGGCAGATACAAGTTAGCCGTCAAATCCACCCCGTCGGCGCGCTTGTACTTGAGCACCTGCTTTTTCAGGCCGCCCAAGCTGGCGTAGGGGTTGGCAAACTTGGTAAGTGGCGTCAGGCGGCTGTTGCGGGCATCCCGCAGATAATAGTTTGGCACCTCCGTCACCGACTCGCGGCGCGTAACCAACAGGTGCTTGCTAGCATCGAGCAGCGCAACCGGCACCTCATAGAAAGGCGCTTCAGAACGCCACCAGCGGGTGCTTTGCTTGGTGTGCACGTCTAGCTCATCCACAAACGGCCGGTCGCCTTCCGCCGAAGCGCCCGCCCCAAACAGATACACCAGGCTGCTTTTCGAGTCGGTGGCCAGCACCGAGCGGCCCAGCGCGTTGTGCTTCACGTAGGGCGTGCCGGGGTCGGTGTAGCTGTCCTGCGACGACCTATCGAAGAGTACAGTCAACGAGTTCTTGGCGCTGGGGTCCAAAGTCCAGGTAGTTTCGTGGCGGTCCACCCAGCGGTAGCCCTGCACCAGCGCCAGCTTATCGGTGCCCCAGTAGATGCCGGCGTAGCGCATCGGCAAAGCGGCTAGCTCCTGTGGGTTGCCCTCGAATGGGGCCGGGAGGGTAAATACTTTGTCGCGGATGGGGGCGGTGGTTTTGGGGTTGCCGCCGTCTTGGGCTTCCACCCAATACACGGTGGCCGGGGCATCGTCGCGCCAATTGTGGCCGCGCTGCCCGGTGGGTACCGCGTCGAAGCTGGTAGGCACGTTGTCGGCCAGGGGCAACTCGGCCAGCTCCTTCACCACCAAGCCTTCCATACTCAGCACTTCCACCCGTACCGGAAAGCTGCTCACCGGCAAGTTGTAGGAAAACGGCCGGTGGCGGGTTTTGATGAGGGCAAAGCGGCCATCTGGCGAGGGGGCTGCCTGCTGAATAATGCCTGGTGCGCCCAGCGGCTGCATGCGGCCATCGGTGCCCACTTTCACCACCTGGGCTTGCGCGTAGTAGTTGAACAGCCGCTCGTCGGCGGGGCTTTTCAGCAAATCCTGATAGGTGCGGGCGGCGGCCGTGCGGCCCCCGTTCTCCTGAATGGTGGGGCCAGTAGGAGTTGCCGTGACAACTGGGGCTTCGCCGCGCCCGCCTACAATGGCGCGCGCCAGCAGCGTTTTGCTGTCGGATACCCACTCGTACGACGAGCCAAAAATGCCGTTCAAAAACAGGTTAGGCACCAGCCTAGCCGACGCCGCCGCTACGTCTACCAGCCACAGCTCCACGTGGTTGGCGGTGGTGTGGGTGAGGGCAATTTTGGTGTTGTCCGGCGACCAGTTCACTTCACTGATGCGGGCGTTGGTGGGCAGGCCCTGCACCAGCAGTTCTTTGCCATCGGGCAGGCGCTTGAGGCGCAGCGCGGTAGCGTAGCTGACCCGGCTCGGGCCGTTGGTACGCGGGTTGATGCGCAGCCCCGCCAGCCGCAACTCCGGCTGCGACAACTCAGCAATTGTGGGCATGTCCTGCACGTTCAGCATCAGCATCCAAGCGCCATTCGGTGAGATGCTGACCCGCGGGGTTGGCGGCGTTTCCGCCAAGGTAGCAATGGCCTTCGGAGGCATTTGGTACGGCAAGTCCTGCGCCCAACCGGCGACACTAACCGTACTTAATGCAAATAAAAGAAGACGTTGTTTCATAAAACGAATAAATCCAATAATTCAGCAGCTAAGTTCGGTAGAATTTCTGAGCTATAGATAACGTGGATGCTTAATCTAGATACTAAAATATAAGTAAAATGCATTGTAGCGCGATATCAAGTTTCGCGCTACAATGCATTTTAGCTGGTTGCCTAAATAGTAGGGCAGCAACCATAAGAGTTCCGCCTTAGCGTTTGCCGCACCTAGTGATTTATCGGTGCCTCAATCACAATGAATTTGCTTTCGGCAGTACAAGTAATTTCCACCGAAGCCGTTTCCCAAAGCCCGATACTCTCGCGCTGCGCTACCTCTTGGCCGTTCACAGTCAGAGCGCCTTCCATCAAGAAGATAAATACGCCTTTGTTGAGCGGGTTCAGCGTGTAGGTCAGGTTCTGCCCGGCATCATAGAAGCCAAGCGAGAGTTTGGCGTTCTGGTTGATCCAGCAATGCGCCGTGCCTTCCTCATTGCTGACGATGGTGGTGAGCTGGTTGCGGCGCTTCTCGGCCGGGAAATGGCGGCGCTGGTAACGGGGCGTTACGTTTTGCAGCTTCGGCTCCACCCAGATTTGTAAGAAGTTCACCTCGTCGTCGCCGATGTTGTGCTCCTCATGGCGCAGGCCGGTGCCGGCACTCATAATCTGCACCCAATCGGTACTTACTTCCTCCTTGAAGCCCAACGAGTCGATGTGGTTCATGCGGCCCGCCAGCATCACCGAAATGATTTCCATGTTGGCGTGGGCGTGCAACCCGAACCCGTTGCCGGGCTTCACGAAGTCGTCGTTGAAAACGCGCAATAGGCCAAAGCCGCTACGGGACGGATTCGCGTACGGCCCGAAGCTGAGCGAGAAATTGCTTTGCAGCCAGCCGATGTCTTTGAGGCCTCGGTCGGCGGCTTTGATGATGGTGTGTGGCATGGGAAGGTTTGGAATGGGTGAAGAGTGACGGGAGTAGCGTACAGCAAAGGCTGCGCGCTACTTTCGGTTATAGCTTGCCTTCGAAGGCAATTTCGCTGAGGGGTTTGCGCTGCCGCGGGGCTTTCTCGCGGCTCAGGAATGGCTCTTCCAACTGCTCGGCTTCGCCGAGGTAGCCTAGCGCAATCATCACAACGGGTTGCAAACCGTCGGGCAGTTCGAACACCTGCTTGGCCTTCTCCCGGTCGAAACCACCCATGAAGTGCGTGTATAAGTCCAAGGCAGTGGCTTCCAGCGAGAGGTTGCCGTTGGCCAGGCCCAAGTCGTGGATGGCAGCGCCGTTGGGCGTGCCGTCGTCGTTCAGGGTTTTGGCGAGTGCCAGAATCAGGACGGGCGCGTTTTTGGCCCACGGCTGGTTGCCGGGCATCAGGCAGCTTAGCAGTTTCTGGAAATTTTCCTGGTCGGAGTGGTGGGCGTAGAGGTAGCGCCAGGGCTGAAGGTTCATGGCGCTGGCGGCCCAAGAGGCAGCCTCAAATACTTGGTTGAGCGTGTCAGGAGAAACCGGAGTGCTGGCAAACGACCGGGGGCTCCACCGCTTGCGTATGGCTTCGAGAACAGGGTAGGTGGTGGTGGCGTGACGCATGACTTATATAAGTTGTTAGTGCTGGTAGTTGATTGTTGTTCCGAGTACAGCGAGGAATCTAGCGTAGTTATTCTGCTAAACTCAGATTCCTCGCTGTACTCGGAATGACAGCGTTGGTTAGAAATTCATGGGTACTTCCATCAGCAACAGACGAGCGTTGCTGTCGGCTTTAATGGTAAGCGAATCGGTGTCCCACACTCCGAAACCGTCGCGGCGGTGCAGGGTTTGGCCGGCCACGGTGGCGTCGCCTTCCAGCACAAAAACGTACACGCCGTTGCCGGGGCGCTTCACCTGATACTCGGCCGAAAAATTGGCATCGAAATCAGCCATATGAAACCATGCATCCTGATGAATCCAGACGCCGGCATCGTCGGGGTTGGGCGACAGAATCTGCTGGAACTGGTTGTGGCGGTCTTCGGCCTGGAACGTTTGCTGGTCGTAGCGCGAGGGCACGTTGCGCTGATTAGGAAACAGCCAGATCTGCAAAAACTTCACTTGCTCGGTCTGGCTGTGGTTTTTCTCGCTGTGCGCAATGCCGGTACCAGCACTCATCACCTGCACGTCGCCGCTTTGAATGATGCCGTGGTTGCCGGCGCTGTCCTTATGCTCCAAGGTACCCGACAGCGGAATGCTGATGATTTCCATGTTGTCGTGCGGGTGGGTGCCGAAGCCCATGCCACCGGCCACGGTGTCGTCGTTGAGGACGCGCAAGGCGCCGAAATGCATCTGCTGCGGGTTGTTGTAGCCGCCGAAGCTGAAGGTGTGGTAAGAATTCAGCCAACCGTGGTTGGCGTGGCCGCGCGTGTTGGCGGGGTGGAGGAGCGTTTGCATGTCAGGAGGAGTATAATCTTAGGCAAGATTTCCCGCCAAAGGTAGGAAATATATGTACATACATAAATTGGAAAAATAAAGTTCATCTACATCTATATAGAGCTGGGTAAATAGGCGGCGGGAAAGGGCTCCGGTGCAACGAAAGCAGGAGAGAGGGGTCTTAGAAATAGAAACGCTACGGAACGCCCACCTTCACCTTTTCCGGGGCTATTCAACTTCCCATTAACTCAGCAGGCAAGACCACGCCGCATTCCGTAATTTCACCCCTCACTTTTCAACTGCTTAACCATTCCCACATGCTTAGAATGTGCACGCGGCAACTAGCCGCAGTGATTCTGCTTTTCCAAGTGCTGTTCGTGGCGCAAGCCCACGCGCAGTTCGGTCCCGGTACCCAATGGACCAAAGACGGCTACAGCTACATGGACGCCGACGGCGGCGAAATTGTGCAGCTCGATGCCCGCGACAAAGCCAAGCGCACCGTGCTGGTGAGCAAGGCCCTGCTCACGCCGCAAGGCCAGTCGGCCCCAATTGACGTGCGGCGGTTCGCGTTTTCCGAGGATGGCAGCAAGGTGCTCATCCATACCAACACCAAGAAAGTATGGCGCTACGACACTCGCGGCGACTATTGGGTGGCCGATTTGAAGGCCAACACGATGAAGCAGCTCGGCAAAGGCCGGCCCGAGTCGTCGTTGATGTTTGCCAAGTTCTCGCCCGACGGCACCCGCGTGGCGTACGTGAGTGAGCACAATATCTATGTGGAAGATTTGGCCTCGTCGGCCATCAAACCGCTGACTACCGATGGCACCGTGTCGCTCATCAACGGCACCTTCGATTGGGTGTACGAGGAAGAGCTGGACTGCCGCGACGGTTTCCGCTGGTCGCCGAACGGGCAAAGCATTGCCTACTGGCAGCTCGACGCCGCTAAAACCAAGAACTACCTGATGCTCAACACCACGGATCAGCTGTATCCGTTCACTGTTCCGGTGGAGTACCCGGTGGTGGGTGAAGACCCGAGCCGCTGCCGCGTGGGCGTGGTACCAGCCCAGGGTGGCGCTACCACCTGGATGAACGTACCCGGCGACGCTGTGCAGCACTACATTCCGCGCATGGAGTGGGCCGCCAATTCCACCGAGCTGATTATTCAGCAGCTCAACCGCCGCCAGAATGAAAGCAAGCTGATGCTCTGCACCGCCAGCACCGGCGCTGCAAAGCCCATCTACACCGATACCGACAAAGCCTGGGTTGACGCCAAAGCCGAAGCCATTGGCTGGGACTGGATTGAGGGTGGCAAGAGCTTCATCTGGCTGAGCGAGAAAGACGGCTGGCGCCACATTTACTCGGTGGGCCGCAACGGCAAGGAGACGCTCCTTACCAAAGGCAACTACGACGTGATTAGCATGCAGCTCGTGGACGAGAAAAGCGGCCTGATCTACTTCATGGCCTCGCCCGAAAACGCCACCCAAACCTACCTGTATAAAGTAGCCTTGAAAGGCGGCAAAGCCACCCGCGTAACGCCTCAGGAGCTGGCCGGCAGCAACAGCTACGACATTTCGCCGAACGGCAAGCTGGCCTTGCACAACTTCTCGAACAGCGCCACCTTCCCGGTGGCCGATGTAGTAGCGTTGCCCGACCACAAGCGCCTGAGCGGTGGCGAAGTATCGGCGCGGGCTAAGAGCGTGAAGCTGCCCAAGGTGGAGTTCTTCCAGGTGAAAACCACTGACGGCGTAACGCTGGACGGCTGGATGGTGAAGCCCAGCAACTTCGACCCCAGCAAGAAATACCCCATCGTGTTCTACGTGTACGGCGAGCCCGCCAGCCAGACCGTGACGGACCGTTTCGGCACTGGCTTCAACCGCCTCTACTCCGGCAGCATGGCCGACGACGGCTACATCTATGCGTCTTTGGAAAACCGCGGCGCCCCGGCCCCGCGCGGCCGCGAGTTCCGCAAAGCCATCTACCACAACATCGGCAAGCTCAACATCCGCGACCAGGCCATGGGCGCCAAAGAGGTACTGAAAAACTCGTTCGTGGACACCAGCCGCGTGGCGGTGTGGGGCTGGAGCGGGGGAGGGTCCAGCACGCTCAGCTTGCTGTTCCAGTACCCACAGATCTACAAAACCGGTATTTCCATTGCCGCCGTTGACAACCAGCTCAACTACGACAACATCTACCAGGAGCGCTACATGGGCCTGCTGCCCGAAGACAAGCACTACTTCGTGGAAAACTCGCCGCTGAACTACGCCAAAAACCTGCGTGGCAACCTGCTGCTGGTGCACGGCACCGGCGACGACAACGTGCACTACAACAATGCCGAGCAGATGATTAACGAGCTGGTGAAGCACAACAAAACCTTCCAGCTGATGGCCTATCCTAACCGCAGCCACAGCATTTCGGAAGGCGAGGGCACCAGCCGCCACCTGGCCGCTACCTACACCAAGTTTCTGAAAGAAAACTGCCCGCCCGGCGCCAGATAAACTTCTTGTTACAAATGAAAAAGGCCTTCCGATACTATCAGAAGGCCTTTTTTGTGAGTTGCGAGCTGGCTAGAAATCAGTAGGTGCAATCCCGCTACCAGCAAAAGCAGGAGCGGGATGCTAGACAGGCTACTGCTTTAGCAGCCGGCGCGCTACCAGCACTTGCCCTGCTTGATTCATCCATTGCAGCATGTACAAGCCGTCAGGTAGTCCAGCCACCGAGACGGTAGTTTCGGTGGGGGCCGCGGGATACTGCCGCACCAAACGGCCGTTAGCATCGAGCAGGTGCAGGCTGCATGCACCAGCAACCGGCGCTGCCGTGACGGTGGTAGCGGCGGGATTAGGGTGATACAGCGCGGCTTTTGGAGCGGCAGTGGTACTTGTAGCTAGCGGCCGGCATTGCACGGCCGCTATCAGGTAGCGCCACAGGTTGGTATCGAACTCTGATAGCGCTAAGCGTGCGTCGCCGGCTTCTTTGCCTTGGCGCACCACTACTAGCCCCAGGCTGGGCACCACGTAAATCTTCTGGTCGTTTTTGCCGAGGGCGGCAATTAGGTCGGGCGGTGCGGTGGGGACAAGCTGGCCGGGAAAGGTGATTTGCTGCGGACCGGGCAGTTTGTAGGAGGTTTGCCCATTCAGCCACCACAGGTAGCCGTAGCTACGGTTGAGCGTTTGGGAGGGCGTGGTCATCTGGCGGAAATAGGCGGTATCGCGCAGAACGGCGGTGCCGTTCCAGGTGCCGCGGGCCAGCGTCAGCAACCCGAAGCGGGCCATGTCGCGGGCCCGGCTGTAGTACACGTCGTTCACCCACAGCCCATTCATTCCAATGCGAGAAGCTAGCCGCTGATTGGTGTATTGGTTGATGGTAAGCCCGCTGGCCGACGCTACCACGTCTTGCAGCAGGCGGTAGGGGCCGGTGTGGTAGGACCAGCGGATGCCAGCGTCGGCGCGGTAGAGCAGGCAGCTGGCGGTGGTGCTTTCGTTGTCGCAGGGAGTGGGCGGGGTGTCGTCGAGTCCGGTAGTCATGGTGAGCTGGTGGCGTACCGTAATCAACTTCTCCTTGGCCGTGGGTGCCGATGTCCAGCCTCGCCCCAGGGTGCGCGAGGTGCTGTCGGAGAGGCGAAGCAGGCCATCTTGCTGCGCAATGCCCACCAGCGTGGCCGTGAGCGACTTGCCCGCCGAGGCCCAATACCACACCGAATCCTGCGTGTAGGTGCCGTAGTACCGCTCCACCACAATTCGGCCATCTTTGAGCACGATAAACGACTTGGTTTGCTTTCGACCCAAAAAGGCCAGCAGCGAATCAAGCTGTGGCTGGCACCAGCCCAAGCTTTGCGGGGCACTAGTTGCCCAGTTGCCCACTGCTGCCGCCGGTGGGAAGTACAGCGCCGACTGCTGGGCGCGGCTGGGCTGGGCAATGAGCAGGAATAGTAGGAGCAGAACGAGTAGCCGTTGTTTCATACAGGGAAAATAGATGAACTTGTCGGCTTAGATACTGTCTGATTTATAAAGGTTTAAGCGGTTAAGTATTATCCAGTTAGTATTCAAAAAGAAGAGGGAAAACTACCGTGAATCAGCTAGCAGCTGGGAGTCAAGTTGGACTGGCTTCGCTCCTCGTTTGATAATGGACGACTAGGTGCGGTGTCAATGGAGCGAGGATGATGTTAAATTTCCGCCATTCCAACGCCATGCTGCTACCTACTTCCATTCCCGTTGTGTCGCGCTTGGCACCTACGCCCAGCGGCTTTCTGCACCTCGGCAACGCTGTTAACTTCACGCTGACCTGGCTGCTCACGCGCCGGGCAGGCGGCACCCTGCACCTGCGCATCGACGACCTGGACCGCGCCCGGTTCCGCCCCGCTTACCTGGCCAACATCTTCCAGACCCTGGACTGGCTGGGCCTCGACTACGACCACGGCCCCAGCGGCCCCGACGACTTCGAGCAGCACTATTCTCAGCGTCATTTTCTGGCTGATTACGAAGCCACCCTGCAAGCCGCCCGCGCGGCACACCCCGGCCTGTTCTACACGTGTGGCTGCTCCCGCACCGATCTGGCTCGCGCCGCCTTGCCTCTGAGCAGCAACTACCCCGGCACCTGCCGCGCCAAAATCTTGCCGCCAGATGCGCCCGAAACCGCTTGGCGCGCCCACGTTCCTGCGGGCCTTACGGTAGAAGTGCCTGACCTCTGGCAAGGGCCGCTGGAGGTGCCACTGGGCGCGGCGCTGGGTGATTTTGTGGTGCGCAAAAAGGACGGCGCGGCCGCTTACCAAGTGGCGTCGGTGGTAGACGATGTGCGGCTGGGCGTCACGCTGGTGGTGCGCGGGCTGGATTTGCTGCCGAGTACGGCCGCGCAACTGTGGCTGGCTGGTCAGCTGCCCGGTACCGAGTCGTTCCGGCAAACCCAGTTTCTGCACCACGGCCTGCTGCTAACTGAAGACGGGCACAAACTCTCCAAAGCAACCCAAGCTGGCCAGGAGCGTGGTATTGCGGCCGAGGCGGCCCACCCGCGAGTGGTATACGCCGCCGTGGCCCGGCTGCTGGAGTTGCCTAAAGCAGCCGGGGAGTCGTTGGGGGCGTTGCAAGCGGCCATGCAGTAAAGCGGAGGTTCCTCTGCTCTACCTCAATTCCTTCTTGAATTCCTCGGCCCAATGGTCGGCTAGGCGGGTGGGCTCGGGGAGCTTGTAGCCGCGTAGGCAGGCCAACGTGAGGCGGGTGGCGGTGGCTTGGTCGCAGCGGTGGCCGGGGCTCACGAACAGCGGATTGATCTTGTCTTTCGAGCGGATAACCTCGCCCAGCAACTCGCCACTGCGCGCGTCGGTAAGTGGCGTAATGCTGCCTTTCAGAATGCCGGGCTCTTGAAACGTACCCGTCAGCTTCTGCTTGGCCACCCCAAACGTGGGCATGTCGAGCAACACGCCTAAGTGGGCTGCAATGCCCATGCGGCGCGGGTGCGCAATACCATGCCCGTCCACCATCAGAATGTTGGGTTTCTGATGAAGCTTTTCGTAAGCCAGCAGCACGTTGGGCGCCTCCCGAAACGACAGCAACCCCGGAATATAGGGTACTGGCACCGGCCCCACGTTGTACACTTTCTCCACCACTTCCAGCGAAGGAAACCGCAACAGCACGACCACCGACAGGATAGTTTCGGGGGTGGGAAACGAGGAGTCGCAGCCGGCAATGAATTGCGGCTCTTGCGCTAGTGGCTCCTGCCGGACGCGGGTGCGCATATCATCTTGTAGGCGCGTCAGGTCGCGCACAATGAGTGGATCGGGAGCGGGGCCGGGGGGGCGGTAGTAGGCCATAGAGTAGCGGCGTAATGGAGTAACGAAGTAGCTGTTCATACGGTGCAAACCGGCGCGGGTAGTAACTGCCGCCATATAGGCGCTGTTAGCTCAACCATTAACCCACGTACCCATTGCCGCGTTAGGAGACAGAACGCTAAAGGCCTGTTGCGCCTCTCTTTGCCATGTCTTCTAAACCTGAACAACCCGCCGAAACCGGCAGCGGCGCGCATTTCGAGCGGCGCTACTGGGTGGATGTGCAGCACGCGCATCACTCCGCTACTGAACTGATGCAGTATATCCAGTGTAACGTGCCCGATTTCTCGCCGGATTTGCTGGCGGAATTTACAAAATCCAAGGGTACGGGTGCCTGCCTGGAAGTAGGCGACGAGTTTAAAATCAAGATTCTGGGGCCTTGGAACGGCGACGTGCGCGTATCGGAACTGGGGGCCGACTACTTTGAGCTGGTGACGCTGGAAAGCCATCCTGAAGCAGGCCGTATTCGGTTTTCGGTGAGCACCCACGCTTCTTTGCCTAATACCATCCGGTTTGAAATCCATTCCTGGGCCCGATCACGCGACGGCCTGGTGGCCTTCACCTACGACACGCTGGGAATGGGCAAGAAAGTGCAGCAGCAAACCTGGGAAACCTTCTGTTTGCGGGTGGCCTCCTACAGCGGTGGCCTCCAGCTGGGCCCGGTACACGTGGAAACTATCAAGCAAAACGACTCCGAAACTAACGTTACGCAAGATGCCTAAGCCCCGGCCCCTTGATGAGCGGCAAAAAGCCCGCCTTGCCTCCTACGAAAAGGCCGGCTATAACTTCGACCTGAACCGCACCGCCGAGTACACCCGTGAAACCGGCTGGAACGTGGACGACTACGAAACCGAGCTGCCTGCCGAGCAGCCCGGCCCCCCGGAACCGCACGGTGCCTGGGCAGCGGCGCAGGAAGTGTTGCGTAACTACACGTTTCCGCCGCCCAACCTCATTACCGGCATCTTCGTGCCCGACCAGCCGCTGGAACAGCGAGTAATGGTGTTGCGGGCCCAGTTCTTGGGGTTTTCGTTCTGGTTTGGGGTGCGCATCGGGGGCGTGACGGATGAGCGCCGCGCGCTGCCTGAGGGCAGTGAGGAGCAGGTGTGGGGCTACAACTACCGCACCCTGGAAGGCCACTTCGAGCGGGGCCAAATCGACTTCTCGGTGCACAAAAACCTAGCAACTGGCCAGGTATTGTTCCGTATTCATGCCCTGTCCCAAACCGGCCGCATTAGCAACCCATTCTACTGGATTGGTTTCAGGCTGTTCGGCCGGATGCTGCAAAAACGCTTTTCCCGCCAGTCTGTGCAGCGGCTAAAGGCCCAGGTAGAGGATATGCTCCAGAAAGGTTGGCAAGCTCCCGTAGAAGGTGGTTCTACTCCTGTGCAGTCAACTTCCGCGCATGAAGGCGCTAAGCAACAGCTGGATAAGGCCACGTAAGCGGGGAGGTACTTCTGTGCTAATGGGTGCTGTACTGCGTAAGCTACATCGGTTTAAGGCTGCCGTTTCCTAACCCGAAGGTCTCGGAAGAAGTGACCCACTAAACGAAACATATAGAGGAACAGGTAAAACCATAGCGTAGCTACTGCCGCTGATAGGGTAAAAAAGAATACAGCGCCCAACCAATTTACTTCTTGTAGAAACAACACCATCTGTATAAAGTAAGCGGAAGCCTTACTCCTCTACCGGCTTGCCGCCGTGTATCATGTCGGAAGTAATGCCGGGCTCGGTGGTGACTTCGGCACGGAATACGCCTACAATATGGGCCACCACGAAGGCAATAACGAGGTACATCGTGAATTCATGGATTTCCTTTGCGGTGTGCTCGATGCTAGGGAAATAATCTTCGAACACCAGCACTAAGCCTGTTACCACCATTACAGCCAATATCATATAGAAAACCCGGTAGCTGTAGCGTACCCACACGGCCTTGGTTGCACCGGCCTCGCCCTGGGCGGCCCGCTCCTTGAGGCGGGCCAGTTTGGCATCGGTGCGCTGCCCGCCTCGTTGCAGAAAGCTCACCAGCACCCGGTACGCCAGCAGGCAGGCCAGCGCAATACCAATCCAGATGTGCCAGTCCCAGATGCGGTGCGCCACAATGCGCGTAAGGCCGCGCAGGTCGGCGGGCGCCATGGTAACGCCTTTGTCGGCCAGCGCCTTGCTAAACTCCGGGGCTAGTGTTTTTACTTTCACCACAACAAACAGAAACAAGATGGTAGCCAACTGCGCCAGTACCAGCGCCGAGTTCGACCAGTGCCAGATGCGTAGGCTGCGCGAGTTGCGCTTCAGGTTGGGGGCATGCGGGGTAGGAGTAGCGTCGGGTATCATGGCAGTGTGGGGTAGGAGAGGGCGAAGATTCGTTGCTGAGTACAGGTCGGTAAAAGTTCGAGTTTTCTTGCCGCATTCCGAGCATCCCGAAACCTTCCTTTTGAAAAGAGGTTAAACGACTTCGTTCCGCACAATTCTCCAAAACCAACTTTGCTAATGATTGAATCTAAAGGCTATGCCGCTGAAACGGTTAATGCCCCTCTTGCCCCTTTCCAGTTCGAGCGCCGCGACGTAGGCCCACACGATGTTCGTATTGAAATCCTTTTCTGCGGTGTTTGCCACTCCGATGTGCACCAAGTGCGCGACGAGTGGGGCGGCTCCATCTTCCCGATGGTACCCGGCCATGAAATTGTAGGCCGCGTGACTGAAGTAGGTGCGCACGTGAAAGGCTTCAAAGCCGGTGACCTAGCCGGTGTGGGCTGCATGGTGGATTCCTGCCAGCACTGCTCCGAGTGCAACGACGGCCTGGAGCAGTATTGCGACGAAGGATTTATCGGTACCTACAACGCCAAAGGCAAGGATGGCTTGCCCACGTACGGCGGCTACTCCAACAACATCGTGGTAACCGAGAAATTCGTGTTGCACGTGTCGGAGAAACTGGACTTGGCCCGCGTAGCGCCGCTGCTGTGCGCTGGCATCACCACTTGGTCGCCACTACGTCAGTGGAATGCCAAGGAAGGCGACCGGGTAGCTGTAATGGGCCTCGGTGGTCTAGGCCACATGGCCGTGAAATTTGCTGCCGCTATGGGCTGCGAAGTGACGGTGCTCAGCACTTCGGCCAACAAAGAAGCTGATGCCAAAGCCCTCGGTGCCCACAAGTTCGTGGTAACCAAAGATGCGGAGGCTATGAAGTCGGTAGCCAACTACTTCGACCTCATCATCAACACCGTATCAGCTGCTATGGACTTGACGCCTTACGTGGGCAGCCTGCGCCGCGACGGGACCATGGTGCTACTCGGTGTTCCACCAGAAGCCCCACAACTGCACGCCTTCAACCTGATTGCCAAGCGCCGCCGCATTGCCGGTTCGCTGATTGGCGGTATCAAGGAAACCCAGGAAATGCTGGACTTCTGCGCCGAGCACAACGTGATGAGCGACGTGGAAGTTATCCGCATGGACTACATCAACGAAGCCTACGAGCGGATGATAAAGTCCGACGTGAAATACCGCTTCGTGATTGACTTGTCCACGCTGTAAGCAGTTTTGGCGGGACCTAACCCCCAGGCTCCATATCCTGTAAAGAGGTAGAGCCAGCCGACAAAAACACAAGAGCCGCAGCTTTTCAGCTGCGGCTCTTGTGTTTTCATATCTTAAGATAGGTAGTGGGAGTGCGCCAGATTATTCAGCTCCTCCGCTCTCCTAGGAGAAGGGCCAGGGGGTGAGGCCTCCAAAACTGCCTACAGCTTGCTGAACACGTACGGGTCAAATTCCACGTAGTCATTCACGCGCAGTTCCACGGTCTTCACCTTGCCGCCGTCCACAATGAACTTGGCGGGCATTACGCCAAATACGAGGTCGGAGTAAGTGGCGCGGAATTCCTGGCCGTCCATGTAGTCGAGGGTGGCGGTGAGGCCGGGGTGGTTGGGCATCGTAACGAGGAGCTGCTTGCCTTTCTGGCTGACGCTGATGCGGCCGAACAGTGCGTTTTCATACTCGCCCACGTACGCTTTGAGCGGCAATGCCAGCTTGTTCTTTTTGCTCACACGAGCGGCCAGTTCCTTGGTAGGGTCGGTTTGGGTGGCTTCCGCTTGCTGCTTGCGTCTCAGGCCTTGGGCGCTACGGTCCACGTAGGGCACCCCCAAGTAGCTGTCGAGCAATTGGTAGCGCAGCAGCTCGAAGAAGCTTTGGTTGTCGTTGTTGGTAAGTACGGCAATGCCTAGGCCAGCTTCCGGCACAAAACACACGTTGCTGACCTGCCCCGAAGCGCCGCCGGTATGCCAGAAAATCTGTTTGCCGTTGTAGTCGGCCGCTTCTACCCCGAGCCCGTAGGTGATGAAGTGCAACGGGTAAATCGTGGATTTACGGCTGGTGATAATGGTATTAGCGTCGCGGGTTTTGCGTAGCGCTGGCCACGGTACCACTTGCTTGCCTTGGTAGCGGCCACTATCCAGCTGAAATTGCAGCCACTTGGCCAGGTCCGTTACGTTGGATACCATATTGGCTGCGGGCGCCATGTTGTCCCAGTTATCAAAGGCTACTTCCGCCAACGGCCCAAAGGTGTTGGAATACGCGTGGGCAATATTGGGGCGCTGCGCGAAGCCCGCCGAAGCGGCGTAAGTGCTGGTCATGCCTAGCGGCTGCAACAGGTTCTGCTGCACATACGCCTCCCAGGTGGTGCCGCCGGTAGCGGCCGGAATAACCTCACCCGCCGCCACAAAACCCGAGTTGCTGTAGCCATAGTCACGCCGGAACTGGCCGCCGGGCTTCATCAGGCGCATGCGCCGCACAATTTCTTTGCGCTCCAGGTTGGATTTGAAGAAGGTGAAGTCGCCCTGAAACGTCTTGAAGCCGAAGTGGTGGCTCATCAGGTCGCGCACCGTTACCATCTGCGAAGCCAGCGAATCGTAGAGGCGGTAGTTAGGCAGGTACTTGGTTACCTTTTCGTCGAGGTTGATATTCTTTTCGCCATCGAGCTTGGCCAGCGCCGTGCCCGTGAACAACTTAGTGTTAGAGGCAATCATGAACAGCGTGTTGGCATCCACGGGTGCTGGCTTGCCGACCTCACGCACACCGTAGCCTTTTTGTACCACCACTTTCCCATCCTTCACTACCACCACGGCCAGCCCTGGCACCTGCCATTGCCGCATCCCGCGCTGGATGTAGCTGTCGAGGCTGTCGGTGATGAAGCGGTTAGGCGTGGTGGTTTGGGCTAGAGCAGCGGACGCACTGCCAAGCAGCAAGCTAGCTGCCAGCGTTAGGCGGGGCAATAAGGGGAGAGGCATAAGGCAAAGAGTAGCCGTTGAAAAAGGAAAGCTACTCAATGAATGTAAACTGTCATTCCGACGCCGGAGGAATCCAAGTGAATTCTTTCAGCTGGCAAACTCAGATTCCTCTCTCCACTTGATGCGTGGAATGTTGGAATGACAGCAACGCCACTCAATCTTTCTCTACCGGATACCGGAACGCGCCTTCCAACGTCAGGCGTTTGCCGCCGCGGCCCGACTCGCACACGGTACAGCGGAAACTACCAGCCAGCCAGTGCCGCTCCCCATTAATGGCGGTAATGGTCACCGAACCTGGATTGTCGGAGCAGGATTTCGAATAGGCTGCCGTGCTGCCGAAACGGTACGAGGCATCCCGGTTGCGGCCACTCAAAATCTCTTGAAAGCTATAAGTGCCCGTTTGCAGTGGAAACCGGTCGATAATGATGGTCAGGCCCGCGCCGTCGGGGTCATCAGCGCGCACTACGTTGAGTGTGAGTGTTTTTGCTTCACTTAAAAAGAAGCGGGAGCTAATGGTATCGGCCGTTACAGCCTGCCCGTTTACACGCAAGGTAAGCTGCCGTACGAACGAGTGAGGCGCAGCCGTTTGGGCCCGCGTTGGGGCAATACCACTAAGCAACGCAAACCAAAGAAGTGCAACGTGTTTCATGGCTTCAACTTTTGGCAAGAATCAGCCCAACATACGCTTCTTGCCTTGCATAACAGCTAACGCAACGCCCTGTGTCGTATTGCTACCCTGCATGACGTTATAGGGTGAAGACTGGCTACAAAAGTCTATTGATTCACGGCGTCGGCGTCGGCAGTTACTGTAGTAGTTTCAAGGCGGCCGGGATACTGCTGCAAAGCCAGCTCCAGGCAGTCCATAGCCCGGTTGATGGTATCCTGGTTGACCACGTAAGCCAGCCGTACCTGCTGGCGACCCAGGCCCGGCGTAGCGTAGAAACCTGCCGCTGGCGATACCATCAGCGTTTCGTCTTTGTAGTTGAAGGTTTCCAGCAGCCACTGCGCGAAATGGTCGGTGTCATCGACGGGCAAGTGGCAGAGCACGTAAAAAGCGCCGCCGGGGGTGGGGCACACCACGCCGGGCATCTGGCGCAGGCGCGCAACCAGCAAGTCGCGGCGGCTTTGGTACTCGGCTTTGGTGAGGTCGAAGTACGACTCGGGCAGGTCAGTAGCCGCTTCGCCGAGCAACTGGGCCAGGCCAGGCGGACTCACCCGCATCTGGGCAAAGCGCAGAGCGGCCTCTTGAAGCTGCTTGTTTTTGGTAACGAAAGCCCCAATCCGGGCCCCACAGGCACTATAGCGCTTGGAGATGGTATCGAGCAAGACTACATGCTCATCTGCATCCGGCAGGTGCAGGGCGCTGATATAGGGCGAGTCGTAGCAGAACTCCCGGTAGGCCTCATCAGACAGCAAAAACAGATGGTGCTGATGACACAGCGCCAGCACGCCCAGCATTTCCGCCTGGCTATACACGTAGCCGGTAGGGTTGTTGGGGTTGCAAATCATGATGGCGCGAGTGCGCGGCGTAATCACCTGCTCGAAATCAGCCAGCGGCGGCAGCGCAAAGCCGTCTTCAATGTATGACGTGACGGGTACCAGTGTAATACCAGCCGCTACCGCAAACGCCGTGTAATTTCCATAGAACGGCTCCGGCACAATCATTTCGTCGCCGGGGTTCAGGCAGCACATCAAGGCAAACAAAATAGCCTCGCTGCCGCCCGTAGTAACTAGAATATCTTCAGCCGTTACGTCGATGTTGGCGCGCTGGTAATAGTCGGCCAGCTTGCGCCGGTAGCTCAAATGGCCCGCGCTGGGCGAGTACTCCAGCACCCGAATATCCGCCTGCTGCACCGCCGCCAGCACCGCCGGGGGCGTTTCAATATCGGGCTGCCCGATGTTGAGGTGGTGCACCTTGATGCCGCGTCGCTTGGCAGCGTCGGCGAAGGGTGTCATCTTACGAAACGGAGAAGCCGGAATGTTCTGGCCGCGCTGTGATACTTGCAACATGAGTACAAAGGTAGCCCCGCCGTGCCAAAGCCCTAATATTCACCTAGGGAAAGTGCGTTTTAACTTGCTGAGGGCTTGTGGCGACGCGCAAATTAACCGAATAGATACGTGCGTGTTGCCGTGCGTTAGCTGCCCATATATCCGCCTGTTGCGGATATATGGGCAGCTAACGCACGGCAGCTAGTTTGGCGGTCGATAGCACTGCCGGACTAGCCGCTCATTCGACTGCTACAAGGTTTTGTCTGCTGACGGCTCGCGGGCTGGGTCACGCACAATCAGCGTGAGCGTAGTTTGCACATAATCGTTGTTTTTCGTTATCTGGGTTTTGCCCAACGTATCGAAGTCGCCGTTAATGTCGGTAAAGCTGATCACCTGCGTGAACAGGGGTTTGTCCTCCACGTCTTTCAGCAAGTTGCCTACCACCGAGCCTAATTGCAACAACACTTCGGCGGCCCGAGCCGGCCCGTTGGTAATGGCGCCTACCACTTCCGATACCAGGCTGCGGTAGTCGTCGGAGTCGCGGGCCTGGGCCATAATAGCCCCGGTGTCGCGCATGCCTTTCTTGCTTTTTAGCACCGACAGCAGCACGTGCACCTGCGAGGGCACCGGCCCGGCCGGCTCACCTTGCTTCCAGTAATACGCAGTTTTATCAACCGGCAAATCTTCCTCGTCGTCGATGCGGGCAAACCCCGACAAAGTCAGGGTTTGCGGCTCCGGGTTCAGGTTGTCGAACACTACCAGCAGCAAATACACATCAGCAAAGCCGGGGAAAGGAAAGACCTTGGGCGTACGGTTGTTGTTGATAAACACCCGCGACAAACGCACCTCCAGGCCGGTTACAGTTCGGGAGCTAGGAATGCCAGCGGCTTGTAGCAACGTCGCCACCCGCGTTTCTGGCAGCGAAACAGTGGCAATAACGGCATCGGTTGTCAGGTCAAGAGCCATAGCGGATAAGAAAAGTGGAAAGGGTAGAATCGAAGAGAAAACTACTGAATTTCAACCGGACTCCGATGGCAAGTAGCCAGCTGTCTGGGTGGTAGTTCAACTAGCTGCGAAACCATCTAGCCATGTCTAATCCTACTAGCTAACCAGCAACAGAGGTTTCATGAGGATTCCTTGCTAAACCGGATAAATATTGCTGCAACTATTAATACAACAGCCTGGTCCTGAGGGCATAGCAACGGTAAGCGTAGTTTCGATGTGCCAACGCCTAACCGGCTGCGTATAGTGCTCTGGGCTCCTGTGCTGTTTGATCAAATGGCTGTTGCAAAAGCGGGGCTACCAGATCGGCGCAGCGCCAGCCACACAGGCGCCACTCTCCCAGTTGCGCTACCCCGCTAAACAAGCGTACACTCACTCCCGAGTTAATGGAAAAATTATCGAGTATCCTGCTGGTTGGTGACGATTCGACAAACAACTTCCTCAATGAATTGCTACTCAAACAGCTTGGCGTCACCGATCATTTGGTGACTGCGGAAGATGGCGCTCAGGCCCTGCCTGGGGTTGCTAACCAAACCCACCGACCCCCTCAAGCCGGCGCTGGTGCTGCTGGACGTGAACATGCAGGGCATGAACGGTATCGAGTTTCTGGAAGCATATAAACAGCTTCCGCTGGTACAATCCGCGCCCACCGTAATCATCATGCTGACCACCACAATGGATGCGCGCGACCTAAGCCGCCTAGACGAGCTAGGCATTGCAGGCTTGGTTAGTAAGCCACTTACTAGAGAGAAAATCAATGATATTCTTCAGCTACATTTCCGGCGCACCCTAGCTGAATAGTGCCAGCATTTTCTTGAGCGTGCCAACGCAGCAAACACCTTTCAGCAAATAAGCCGAAAGACGCCATCTAGCAAAGCCACCGCTGAGTTGGCCTAAGCCGCAACCAATAGGGCGTGATGTTGGTGGTCGGCGGCCGGAAACGACCCTACGAACAAGCCCCCAACAAGTACGGCCTGGCCTTTATTCAGTGCCGCTTTGCCTTCTGCGTGCGGGATGGTCCGGCCATCAATAGTCGTGAAATCGGGAAGGGCTTGCGGGGTGGAAGCCAAGAAGAGGGCAAGGGCGGTGAGTTCCATAAAGCAACTAGGTGTGGGTGGGAGCGGCAACTATTGATGGCGTTTATGCCATCAAAGGTCGAGATGGGAGCTACTGAGCGAAAGGACATTATAGCTAATTTTGAGACTGGTATTATAGTGAGATAATATAATTAAAATTGTAGGGAATAGCCCACTGATAGGGTATTTAGCGAGTTTAAGCCTGAGTGTTTTTGGGCTGGATTATGCTTCAATTGTGACATCTGTGGTGCCGGAAATAAAATCTGTGCTGGAGGCCTTATCAGCCCGCGTGGCACAGTGGAACGACAAATCCAGTTTAGGCGAGCCAACAACAGCGCCAAGTTTAGGTTACCTATACATGACTACTCCCGCTACACCACAGCCCGAGTTCTGGCTGCGCGGCCCGGTTCCTGCAGTGCCGCCCCTACTGCAACCCGTGGCGCATGCGCTGCTGCAAGCCCGCCAAGAGGTGGAAACTGCCCTCCAAGACTTTCCTGATTTGCTGCTAGCGGCGCGCCCAGCCGGCGTGGCGTCGGTGGGGTTTCATCTGCGCCATCTAGCCGGCGTCCTCAACCGGATGCAAACTTATGCCTGCTATCAGCCGCTCTCGGCAGCGCAGCTAGCTTATCTTGCCGCCGAAAATGACGTGCCCACCACGCCGGGGAGCTCA
Organism: Hymenobacter norwichensis DSM 15439; assembly: GCF_000420705.1. GTDB lineage: Bacteria > Bacteroidota > Bacteroidia > Cytophagales > Hymenobacteraceae > Hymenobacter > Hymenobacter norwichensis. The sequence goes on along the minus strand of NZ_ATVL01000008.1, from coordinate 817,364 downwards.
ATAGCCTTGATGGCGCACTTTTATGCCACCGTGGGTGCGTTTCTGGAGTATTTGTCCACCGTGCCTGAAGCCACGCTACCCGAGTTTAGGCCGGTGGGGCGGGCAGGGTTGCCTAGTACGGTTGTTGGGCTACTAGTACACGCTGCCGAGCACACTACGCGCCACGTGGGGCAGTTGCTGGTAACGGCCCGTGTGGTACAGGCAGGACTGATATAAATAACGCTCCATGTTCCGGAAACTAGTATCTCTGCTGATGAAATCAACCCCAGCCCCGGTACCTGTTCCGCCGCTCGCGCCACTTTGCAACACCAGCGAGGAGTGCCAGCACCAATTACTAGCCAAACTGAAAAGCGGCCAGTTCGCGCTATATTCTTCCGACAAGGAAGGCTACCGAACGCTGTGTTATTACCACGCAACATTCCTTTTTGTGGCGGTGGGAGATGATGGTACTAGCGTCCTGCGGCTGCCCACCGACGAGGTGCTGCTAGGCTATGTGTGGCGACAGAGTGCTTACAAGCTCGTGCTGGTGGATGGGCAATATAAGTGGAACTATGACCTGACAGAAGCTGAAAAGCTGGAAACGTGGCAGGGGATTTTGGAGCGCCTGTCGCCTTTCACTGAGAGTAAACAGCGTTTCGTGGCTGGTACCTTGGCGGAGTTTGCTAAGCTGGCCGCACCGCAATAATCATCTTCTTCAAGCTGAAAAATCAGTTTTTTAGCGCTGCGCCAAGCTTAGAGCGGAAGAAAACCGGCCTGCCTGCATCCCAATTCCACACTAGCTTAGGTTCAATAAAATGTTTCAAAAGCCAGAAAGCGCGTTGCCTCTCACGAGTAGAGGTAACGCGCTTTCTGGCTTTTAATGGTGGCTAGGTTAGGGTGCCGACTATCGGCCGATGGTTATTGTGTCGGTAGGGGCTGCGCCGCTGGTGGTAGTGGCCTCCGGGGTTGTTGGCGCAGTGGTAGTGCTGGCGCTTTCGGGGCTGGTGTTGCCTTCCAGCCCGGTTGAATCAGTAGCAGAGCTACTTTCGGTGGTTGTGGTAGCTTCGGTGGTGTCGGGGCTGCCGCACGAGGCAAAAGAGAAAGACGCTACCAAGGCGAGAAACAATGCTTTTTTCATGTATAAGTGTTGTTGTTGAGCAGGCAGCTGTTGCTACGGCACCACTAAAAAGAGCGTCTTCAGGATTAATACTCAACGCCAACGCAGGTAACCCAATTCTGCCACAACACGTGACTAGGCTTGCACAGATTGCTGCTAGTGGTCTATTTAGCCAACTTGTTGCCCATTACTTAATCTACTACATGAGCCATAGCACCCGCTCCGATATCGAGACTGAAGCCGATGTACAACTGTTGGTCGACACGTTCTACCACAAGGTCAACGCTGACGCGTTGCTGGCCCCCGTGTTCAACGACTTTGCCCATGTTGATTGGCCAACTCATCTGCCGAAGATGTATGACTTCTGGAGCGGCCTGTTGTTGCATACCACCCGCTACCAAGGTCGGCCTTTTCTCAAGCACATTCCCTTGCCTATCAATGACTCGCATTTCGAGCAGTGGCTAAGCCTGTTCCTTCGTACAGTGGAAGAATTGTTTGAGGGGCCAGTAGCAGAAACCGCCAAGCTTCGAGCTGGTAGCATTGCGCAAGTGTTTAGCGCCCGCCTACGACCCAACAGCCTTTCCATCCTGTAATTAGCTTTCTAGCTGCTAGAGGCGCTTTGCCATCTTCTGGCAATACCAGGCATCAACGAAAAAAGACCGATTAAAACCAGCGGCACTTCAGGTGCTTGGGGTTTCAATCGGTCTTTTATACAGCTGTAGAAGAAGGATTCGAACCTCCACGGTGTGGTTAGCCGGCCGCCGGACCAGTTTTTCCCGAATCACCACCCCCGAGAGAGGAGGGTATGTCTGCCAGTTTCATCATTCTACAAGGTCTTCCGAACGCCACTTGCGTTCGGAGAATTACAAAAGTAGGCTTTAAAATTTAAAAGGCAAAATAGTGGAACTAAAAAGCAGAAAAAATATCACTGTAGCCGTGTATTGTAGTAATTACTCGCACGTCAAATCAGCTGAGGAGCTGTATACTCATTATTCATTGGAATAGTCTTTTGTGAAGAGAGAGAAGCATTTAGTTAAATGTGTGATGCTTCACTTAACTACGTTGAGAGTCGCTAGGCTTGCTTCAAATAAAAAACGATGGCACCAGCATGTTCGCAAAGCTAATTCATGGTGGCACAGTGTTTGGAACTTGCTGAATACCATTCCCACTATCCGCCTCCATATGAAACACTCCTTACGCCTGTTCTTGGCCGCTTTTCCGCTGCTCGCCGCCTGCCACGACAACAACGAATTACCACAACCTACGCCACCAGTTGTTGAGCAAGGTCAGGTCCGTATCGTCAACAATTTGGCTATAGGAGCCGGTCAGCAGCTGGTGCCAGGTGGCTCTATTCGCTTAGTTGTAGATAGCAAAGAGCTAGGACCAGCCGCGGTGGCAGGCGCGGCTGCACCGTACCAAGCGGTGACGGTAGGCAAGCCAGTGGTGCAGATACTGCTGCCTTATTCTACGGGTAGCGGGTGGGTGCAAATCAATTCGCTCGTCGTGGCCAAAGACAAGCGTTATTCCCTTTTCACGTACAGTGCCGGCACGATGAGCCAAGCTCGGCTGGTGGAAGAACAGGCTCTACCTACTCCCGTTGCCGGCAAAGCCTACGTCCGGGTGCTGAACGTGGCTGCTGAACCGACGCCGGTGCGTATCGAGGAGCCGCAAGCCAGCGCGCCCTTGTACTCGGAAGTGACTTGGGGCAACGTCACGAGCTATCAGGCCGTGGATGCCCGCACGTATACGCTGCAAACTACCCGTACCAATAGTACACAGGCGCAACTGTTCACCCAATCAACTGCTCTAGCGTCTGGTAAGGCCTACACCCTGGTATTGCGCGGGAGCACCTACCCAGATGCCGCCGTCTCCGAGAAGCTCGCCTTTGATGTGGTGGTAGATGAATAGCTGTCTTTTTATCTAGACGCAGAGCGGGCAGCCCCTATGAGTTGCCCGCCCTGCGTTATGGTGGCATGCGGTATGTTAGTATAGTATATAACCAGTGCTAGGCATGTTTAGCGAAGCGTGGCTCGTAACAGATAAATCAGATACGGAAAATGGGTGGTAGAATTTTGCTGGATGCTTATTCAAGCAAAACCCCGCGTCAGCCTTATAGCCAACGCGGGGTTTTATTGTTTAAGTGGCTACTGCCAAGCTACTACATCTGGTTGATAACCTCGTCACCGAACTCGCTGCATTTCAGCAGGGTGGCGCCTTCCATCAGACGCTCGAAATCATAAGTGACGCGCTTGGAGGCAATGGCGGCTTCCAGGCCCTTGTAGATCAGGTCAGCGGCTTCCTGCCAGCCCAAGTGTTCCAGCATCATGGCACCAGAGAGGATAACCGAGCCGGGGTTTACTTTGTCCTGGCCGGCGTACTTGGGTGCCGTGCCGTGGGTGGCCTCGAAGATGGCGTGGCCGGTGAGGTAATTGATGTTGGCACCCGGTGCAATACCGATGCCACCCACAATGGCGGCCAGTGCGTCGGAGATATAGTCGCCGTTCAGGTTCAGGGTGGCTACCACCGAGTACTCGGCGGGGCGGAGCAGAATCTGCTGCAAGAAGGCATCGGCAATGCTGTCCTTAATCAGGATTTTGCCACCGTCGAGAGCGGCTTTCTGCTGGGCATCGGCTACTTCCTGGCCCTGCTTGGCCAACACTTTATCGTACTGGCTCCAGGTGTACACTTTGTCGCCGAACTCCTTCTCGGCCAGCTCGTAGCCCCAAGTTTTGAAGGCGCCTTCCGTGAACTTCATGATGTTGCCTTTGTGCACAATCGTTACCGATGGCTTTTTGTGCTCAATGGCGTACAGGATAGCCGCGCGCACTAGCCGCTCGGTGCCTTCCTTGGAAACCGGCTTGATGCCAAACGACGACGTTTCAGGAAAGCGGATTTTCTTCACGCCCATCTCGTCTTGCAGGAATTCCAGCATTTTCTGGGCCTGCGGGGTGCCGTTCATGTACTCAATACCGGCGTAAATGTCCTCGGTGTTTTCGCGGAAGATTACCATGTCGGTCAGCTCGGGGTGCTTCACGGGTGAAGGCACGCCCTCAAACCACCGCACGGGCCGCACGCAGGCATACAAGTCCAGTTCCTGGCGCAAGGCCACGTTCAGGCTCCGAATACCGCCGCCTACCGGCGTGGTCAGGGGGCCTTTAATGCCCACCAGGTATTCGCGGAAGGCTTCCAGCGTTTCGTTGGGCAGCCAGTTGTTGGTTTGCTTGAACGACTTTTCACCGGCCAATACTTCTTTCCACACCAGTTTGCGCGAACCACCATAGGCTTTTTCCACGGCTGCGTTGAACACTCGCACAGAGGCAGCCCAAATGTCCGGACCCGTACCATCACCCTCAATGAAGGGAATGATAGGCTGGTCAGGTACATTCAATTTGCCGTTTTTGATGGTGATTTTTTCTGCCATTTGGAAAGGTGTCAGTTGTAAAGTGACGGTTACTGGTGTTTTGATAGTTAGTTTTTAGGGCATAGTGCGTAGTACCTGCGGCTTAGTCGATACAGTAAGCTGTTCTGGTTTCAAGAAACAGCCTAAGCACCAATCCCGAGGTACTACGCACTAAAAATCAGTAGCCGAAAATCTCTTTCAGCGTGAGTTGCTGAAGCTGGCCGTATTTGGCTAGCTCCTTGAAATTGAGGCGGTCTTTCGAGCCAATGACCAAGATGGTCTGGTTCTGACCTTTCACGCGCGCCTGCTGGAATTTTTGCAGGTCGGCGAAGCTCATGTTGGGGGTTTGGTCATACACGTCGCGGCGCAAATCGTAGTCGAGGCCGAGGCGCTTGGCGCGCTCGTAGCTGAACAGGACGTCGGACTTGGTGATGCGCTCCGTGGCAATGCTGTTGCGGATGGCGTTTTTGGCGATTTGCAGGTTGGCTTCGGCCACCGGCATGTCATTGAGCAAGGTGTTCATGCCCGCCATAGCCTCGGGCAACTTGTCGCTCTGCGTACCGATGTAGCTCATGTTGTAGCTGCTGCGGCCCACCTTATCTGCATTAGCAAAGCGCGACGAAGCCGAGTAGGCCAGCGCCTTCGATTCGCGCAGTTCCTGAAACACGATACTGCCCATGCTGCCGCCGAAATACTCGTTGTAGAGGCTGGTAGTTGGCACAATGGCTTTGTCGTAGACGGGGCCTTTGCTCAGGAATAGGATTTCGGCCTGCACCATATTGTAGTCCACCCAATAGACCTTACGCGAGTTCATAGGTTGCTCCGCGAAGTCTTTGTTGGCTGGTACCGGCGTGAGCTTGGCGGGCACGCGGTGCGTAGTGTTCAGCGTAGTTGTGAGGCCATCGGCTGCACGCGGCCCATAATACAGCACGCGGTGCTGATAGGTCGGGATACTCTTGACGAGGGCCGTAAGCTGCTCAGGTTTCAGGGCCTTCAGCTCTTTCTCGCTGAGCTGGGTAGTGAACGGGTTCTTGGGGCCGTACTTGGCGAAGTTCACCATGGCCTGACTCAATATCACCTGCTTGTTGAGCTTGGCATCCTGGCGCGACTTCAGCACGCCGGCCACCATGTTCTTGAGGGCAGCGGCATCGGGCTTGGGCGCGTTCAGCACGCTTTCGAACAACTGCAACGCCGGCTCCATGTTGCTGTCGAGGCCACTGAGGCTCACGTAAATCCGGTCCTGGCCGCTGCTTACCGCAAATGAGCAACCCAGCTTGTAGAACTCCTGCTGCAACTGCTCGGCCGAGTACTTATCGGTGCCGAGGTACTGGAGGTAGTCGGCGGCGAGGCCCAACTTGGGGTCGTTGTTGGTGCCCAGGTCGAGCAGGTAGTATAGGTTGAAGAGGTTGTTTTCGGTGTTGCGGGTGTAGAACACCGGAATGCCCGAAGCCAGCTTGGTTTCCTGAATATCCTTCTTGTAATCCAGAAACACCGGCTGCAGGTCAGGGGCGCTGAGGCCAGTTACCTGCTTGTAGAAGTCGGAGGCCACTTCGCGGTTCACGGGCACGGGCGTAATGGCGGGCTTCACCACCTTCACCGCGTTGGGGTCTTTGCCGGTCCGCTTGTTGATAACAGCGTAGCCGGGGCCGTAATACTGGTTGGCCACGCGCATCACTTCTTCCTTGGTAATGGTGCCGAAGTCGTTGATTTGCTTGAGGTAATCCTGCCAGTTTTGCCGCGCCACAAAGGCATCAACGAAGGCACCGGCGCGGGCTTCGTTGCTTTCGTAGCTCTTGGTGCGTTGCAGCTTCTCGTTGTTGATGATGGCTGGAATCAGCCACTCCGGAAAGTCGCCTTTTTTCACTTTGTCGAGCTGCGCCAACAGCAGGCCGCGCACCTCTTCCAATTTCTGGCCCTGGCGTGGGGTGGCGTACAGCACGTGGGCGCTGTAGTCGTTGTTGAGCATCGTGAAAGAAGCCGCCTGCAATACCTTCTGCTGCTGGTTAAGGTTGAGGTCAATCAAGCCGGCCTGCCCGTTGGTCAGAATCTTGTCCATCATGCGCAGCACCAGCGCCTCGCGGGAGGTAGAGCCGGGGAAACGGAAGCCGAGCATCACGTTTTCAGCATCGGGGCCCACTATTTCCTTCACAATGGGCGCCGTAATGGGCGCTTCTTGTGCTACCTCAAACGCTGGCACCGGCTTGCTTTGCAGCTTGCCGAAATACTGGTCGATGATGCGGATGGTCTGGTCGTAGTCCAGGTCGCCGCTGAGGCATAGCGCCACGTTGTTGGGCACGTAGTACTTCTCGAAATACCGCTTAATCTCCGTAATGGACGGATTTTGCAGGTGCTCGATGGTACCAATGGTGGTTTGGGTGCCGTACGGGTGCTTCAGGAACAAGCTGCCGTTCAGCGCCTCAAACTCCTTCGAGAAGTCGTTATCGAGGCCTCGGTTCTTCTCCTCGTATACGGCCTCCAACTCGGTGTGGAACAGGCGCGGTACCATCTCGCCTAGCCGCTCACTCTGGATGGCGGCCCACTTCTCAATCTGGTTGCTCGGAATGTCTTCCTGGTACACCGTCTGCTCGACGGAAGTGTAGGCATTGGAGCCTTTTGCGCCAATGGCGCCCATCACCTTGTCGTACTCGCTGGCCACGGCGTACTTGGCCGCTACGCTGGAAATCGAGTCTATTTGATGGTAGGTGCGCTTGCGAGCGGCGGGGTCGTTGCGCTGGCTGCGGTACTGCTCGTACAGCGCCTCAATCTTGTCCAACTCGGTTTTTTCGGCGGCCCAGTTTTGGGTGCCTAGCTTGGACGTACCCTTGAACACCATGTGCTCCAGGTAGTGCGCTAGGCCGGTAGCCGTGGCAGGGTCATTCTTGGAGCCGGCGCGCACCGCCAGATACGTCTGGATGCGCGGGGCGTCTTCGTAATCAGAGAGGTAAACGGTCAGGCCGTTATCCAGGGTGTAGATGCGCGCTTTGAGTGGGTCGCCTTCTACGGTTTGGTACTTGTAGTCTTTCTGCTTGGCCGGAGCTGCATCAACGGTGGGGGCGGTGGTAGTGGCCGAGGCGCTGGGCTTGCTGGTTTGGCACTGCGTGAGGCCGAGAGTTGCCAGCACTGGAATGAGAAGCAGAGAAGTTTTTTTCACAAGTTGGCTGGCGCGGCAGTAAGCAGTTTAGAACGGGATTAAGGAGTCAAAGATAGGCGGACCCCCTGGGAATAAAAAGCTCAGCTTAGCCCTAAATCCCCCTCCACGGCCTCGAAGTGGGAAATTTTATGTATGAGAAGCACGAATCCAGTAAGAACCAGGAGCTCGTTGGCAAGCTGTGCCGCAAACGTTTGCCTTATACTAAATAAACCAGCTACGCTGAACAGGTTTCAGCATAACCGGTAACTGGTACGGGTACACATGTCGCGCCGGGCGGCGCTTTTAGTCGGCATCCAGGCCCAAGCGCTGCTTCATTTCGGCCAGCATCGGGAATTTCTCCATCAGGTATTCCAGCTTGTCGGTGGCGGTGTAGAGCTTGCGGCCGGTGTCTTGTTGCTCCACTACCTCGGCCTGCACGTTGAGGCGCGGGTAGCCGGTGCGGCGGCGCAATTCTCCTAGGAAGCCCGCCCGGAATTCGTTGAACTGGTCTTCCTGCACGGGGTTGTCTACGCGCAGCTGAATCATATGGTGCGCGTCGGCCGCTATGGGACGGTTCAGAACACCAAATTCACTCATGCTGTGCGCTTTGCGTTCCTCAGTCAGCTCTTTCCACACGCGTTGCAACAAGGCATCGTCGATGGGCGGCAGGCCGGTAACGGGGCCGCTGGGCTCGGTGTCAGCAACCACTTTGCTGGCGGCGGCTTGCTCGGCCATCTGGGCCTGCATGTCTTTGAGGCTACCTAGGCCGGGCAGCTTGCTGGTAAGGCCCAATGGCTTGCCCATGAGCGGCATACCCGGGCGGGGCGGGAGCGGGGCCGCCGTTACGGGCGTCTGGCCCGGCTCGTGGCCGGCTATGCTGGGTTTGCCAATCTCAACGTGCGGTACCGTGTCGCGCAGCTTGCTGGTGGTGGGCACCTCCGTGGCGGCCTCGTCCTCAATGCTGGGCGTGTCGTGCAGCTCTTCCACGCCGCTTTCTACCGGCACAATCGGCTCGGGGTCGGCGGGGGCGTGGGCTAGCGGTTCGTTGCTTGTTGCTTGTTGCTCGTTGTTAGCTTTTTGAGCTGCAACCGGTGGTGCCGCGCCATTTAGAGCGCCGTAGGCGGCAGGGGCTTCGGCAGTCCCGTCAGCAACGAGCTGGCCGTTGGTGGTCGGCGGGGGCGGGGCCGGCGCTGATGCGGCAGGCGGCGCTACGCTACTTTTTTTTTTCGCCTCGCCGTTGCTAGGCGAAGCGCTGCCGCTGGCGGCGGGGCCGGCGCTCAGGTCGCGGGCAAACTGCACGGCGCCGTTGAGGTAGGCCAGTTTCATGAGCGTCAGCTCGACGTGTAGGCGCTGGTTTTTGGCCTGCTTGAATTCCCGGTCGCAGAGGCTCACCAGGTTCAGGGCCGACAGCAGAAACGACAACGATGCATCCTGCGCCTGCTGCACGTAGCGGCTCCGGATGTTGTCGGATACTTCCAGCAACTGCACCGTCACGGGGTCTTTGCACACCAGCAGGCCGCGCAAATGCTCGGCCGCGCCCACCACGAAGTTGTGCAAATCGAAACCGTTCTGCATAATCTCCTCCAGCAAGAGCAGCGTGGCCGACAGATTCTCGGTCAGCAGGCCGTCTACCAACCGGAAATAGTACTCGTAATCCAGAATGTGCAGGTTCTGCACCACGTCCTTGTAGGTGAGGTCATGGCCCGAGAAGGTCACCATCTGGTCGAACATGCTCAGGGCGTCGCGCAGGCCGCCGTCGGCCTTTTGGGCCAGCAGGTGCAGGGCGTCGTCTTCGGCCTTGATGTTTTCCTGGGTGGCTACATGGCGCAAGTGCCCTCGGATATCGTCTACCCGAATCCGGTTGAAATCGAAAATCTGGCAGCGCGACAGAATGGTGGGTATAATCTTGTGCCGCTCGGTGGTAGCCAATATGAATATGGCGTAGCCCGGCGGCTCTTCCAGCGTCTTCAGAAAGGCGTTAAAGGCCGCATTCGAGAGCATGTGCACTTCGTCGATGATATACACCTTGAAGCGGCCTTGCTGCGGCGCGTAACGCACCTGCTCCACCAAGCTGCGGATGTCTTCCACCGAGTTGTTGGAAGCGGCGTCCAGTTCGTGCACGTTGAACGAGGCGTTTTCCTGAAACGCCCGGCACGACGAACATTTGCCGCAGGCTTCCAGCTCGAATGGCGTATTGTCGGGGTCCTGAGTTGTGAGCAGCGCATCCGGCACGATGTCGGGCTGGGTTTCAATCAGCTCGGAAACCGGCCGGCTTTTGCGCACGTGCTCCTCTACGAATTCGCAGTTGATGGTTTTGGCCAGAATCCGGGCGCAGGTGGTTTTGCCCACTCCCCGCGGACCACAAAACAAGAACGCCTGCGCCAGATGTTGGCTGGCAATGGCGTTTTGCAGGGTGGTGGTGACATGCTGTTGGCCGACCACGCTGCGAAACGTGGCGGGACGGTATTTGCGGGCTGAAACGACGAAATTCTCCATAGCTACTAGCTACAAAGATATCCCGAAAAGCCGGGGTTTGGAAGGCTTTTGGCATCCGGCTGAGTGCCATCAGCTCTGAGTAATTTCACTCATGCAAGGCCACTGGCACCCTGGTAGCTTTGCGACCGGCCGGGGCTGTACAAAACCTAGAACCACTAGAAAGCCCGCCGCTTACCAGTACTGATTCAATGATATGGCGCACTTCGGTTACGATAATGTAGCCTATATATTTAGCAGTTAGTTCTTGTAGTAGTCTTGTCTTCAGTGTTTAACAGTAGTGAGTGGTTGGGCTGATGCCGGCTGCTTTTTTCGATTCGCGCCCTAATGTTCCACCGTGCTGTTGCTCTGTACTGCTGCCTGCTACTGGCCTTCTGGGGGCTGGGCACCGGCGCGCGTCCGGCAACGGCGCAGTCCTTGGCTTCGCGGGTATACACCTTGGCCGATGGGCTGCCGCAAAGCACCGTGTATGCGCTAACCCAAGACAGCCAAGGGCAGCTATGGGCGGGTACACAAGGCGGGGCCAGCTGGTTTGACGGGCACCGATTCCAAACACTGGACACCCGCAGCGGCCTGCCCGACAACCACGTAACGGCGCTGGCGGCTGGTCCGGCTGGCGGCGTATGGCTGGGGCATTACTATGGGGCGGTGTCGGCGGTGAATGCGGCCGGCCGGGTGCGCGCTGTCGGCCCTCAGGGCTGGCGAGCCCGCGGTACGGTGCGGCAACTGTTGACTGTTGGAACTGCCGCGCAGCCGCTGCTGTGGGTGGCTACCGCCGGTGATGGTCTGTATGCTCTTGATTCGCGCTTGAACCGCCAACTGCTGCACCGCACCCGCCGGGAGGGCCTGCCCTCCGATTCAGTGAATCAGCTCTGTTTATTGGCTTCAACCGGCCAGCTGTGGGTGGCCACTACGCGTGGCCTGAGCGTGCTCGATGCGGCAACCGGGCAAGTACTGCCCGCCGAGAAACTGCCGGCCGAAGTGACCCGCCAACCCGTAAATTCTGTATTTCGGGTGACAGACAACAACGTGTGGTGCGCCACCAACAACGGACTGTTCCACCTTACTCGGCCGCCTGGTGCCCCCTGGCGCGTGCAACGCCTTAGCACCGCCGAAGGCCTCTGCGACAACCGAGTGCTGCGCGTGCTGCAAGACCGGCTGGGGCGCGTGTGGTTACTAACCCCAACCGGTATTGGCGAGCTGGAAAACGGCCAGCCCCGCTGTTTCCGCGGCCCATTGCTGCAACGCCGAGACCAGCTAACAGCCGATATGCTAGAAGACCGGGAAGGCAGCGTATGGCTGGTGCTCGACGACGGAATCCTGCAACACATTCCCGACGAGCGGTTTGCGCTGTTTGGGGCCGCCGATGGTTTGCCCGACCCCGACGTGCGCAGCATCTTGCCCCGCCCCGGCGGCGAGTATTGGGTGGGCACGCGCGGCGGCTTACAAATCCTGCAACCTGCCGCCCCAGACGGCCAACGTTTCCGGCCGGGGCACCGGCGGCCGGGCGGCAGCGACGCCAATTTCGTGCAGGCCTTGTTCGAGGACTCGCGTGGCCGGGTGTGGCTGGGTTGCCGCGCGGGCGGCGCGGTGTGGGAGCCGGCCACGCAACGCTGGCGCGAGCTAAGCAACCTGCGGGGGCTGGCCCGGCAGCACATTCTCAGCTTTGCCGAAGACCCGCGCGGGCGTATTTGGGCGGCCACTCGCCGGGCCGGTGTCAGTGTGCTAGGTGCGTCGGGTACCGAAGTGGTCCGAACTTATGATGCCGCTTCCGAATTAGGCACCGCAGCCCTGTGGAAAGTGTTCCGCGACCGGACCGGCACGCTCTGGCTGGGTACCGACGATCGGGGCCTGGTGCGCGTAACGCTGGCCGCCACCAACCAGCAGCCCGACCGATTTCAGCGCGTGGATGGTAGGCCGGGGCGGCTAAGTGTCGGGTCTATTTCCGAAGGCCAGCAGGGGCGGCTTTGGCTGGGGAGCATTGGGGAAGGGCTACTGTGTTTCGATGGCAACACCACCCGCGGCTTCGGCCCCGAAGCCGGTTTGCACTCCAACAATCCATATTTCGCCCAGGCCGATGCCACGGGCCACGTGTGGGTGGGTACCAACCTCGGCCTCGACCGGTTCACTCCGGCTACGGGCCGCACCGTGAGCTACGGGCCGGCCGAAGGTTTTCTGGGGCAGGAAACCAACCAAAACGCGGTGGTGCTGGAACCAGGTGGGCGCTTGTGGATAGGCACCGTGAACGGGGTGATGCGCTACGACCCTACGCAGGCGCGGCCCAACCGGGTGCCCCCCGCCACGCGTCTACGCGGGCTGCGCATTTTCATGCAGGATACGGTGGTGCCAGCGGGCGTGATGCTGCCCCACAGCCTCAACCACCTCACCTTCGATTACGTGGGCGTGAGCCTCACCAACCTGGCCAAGGTACAGTACCGCTACCGCCTCGCGGGCTTTGACCGGCGCTGGACGGGGCCGCTGGCCGCTACCTCGGCCACTTACACCAACCTACCCCCCGGCGACTACACCTTCGAGGTGCAAGCTGCCAACAACGACGGGGTTTGGAACCCACGGCCCGCCACGTTTGCCTTCACCATTCGGCCGCCGTGGTGGCGCACGTGGTGGGCATATTTGCTGTACACAGGCATGTTTGGGGCGGTGCTTTACGGGGTGCGGCGCGTGACGCAGCAGCGGGAGCGGGAGCGGGCCAACCGGCAGTTGGAGAGGCAAGCGCTAGAGCATTTGCAGGTGCTGGACCGGATGAAGTCCGACTTTTTTGCCAACATCAGCCACGAGTTCCGGACGCCGCTTACCCTCATTTTGGGCCCCGCCGAGCAGCTCGCCGACAACCCGCCCACCGACCCGGCCCTGGTGCGCAAGCAAAGCAGCTTGGTGGTGCGGCATGCCCGCAAGCTGCTGCGCCTCATCAATCAGCTGCTGGACTTGAGCAAGCTCGAAGCTGGCGCCTTGCAGCTCAACCTGGTGCCCGCCGATGCGGCTACATTCGGTACCCGGCTGCTGGGCTCGTTCACTTCTATGGCCCACTCTCAGGGCGTGGCGTTGCAGCTGCGCACGCCTGGCAGGCCCGTGCCGCTTGTCTTCGACCCCGAAAAGCTGGAAGATGTTCTTTCCAACCTGCTGGCCAATGCCCTGCGTTTCACGCCTACCGGGGGCGAGGTGACCCTGGAAGTCCGGGAAGACGCTGCCAGCCCCGCCGCTCCTTTGGGAGCCGTCAGCTTTGTGGTCAGCGACACGGGTACCGGTATTGCGCCTGAGCATCAGGCCCGACTTTTCGACCGGTTTTACCAGGCCGCCAGCTCCGACGCCACGATGCCCCGCACGGGTACCGGCCTAGGTTTGGCGCTGGTGAAAGAGCTGACCGAGCTGCACGGCGGCACCGTGGCTGTAGCGAGTGAAGTAGGCCAGGGGGCAGTATTCACGGTGCAACTGCCCCGCTATCAGGCCCCAGCTGCGCCAGAAGTCACGCCCGCACCACCCGCCGAAGTTCACCCCCAGCTACTCGCAGCTGCTACACTGGAAATGGCAGACTTTGAGGTAGCGGACAGCGTGGCCGCGGTGAAGGATACAGACGGAGCTGCGGAAGCCGACGTAGTACTGATTATTGAGGACCACCCCGATGTGCGCCAGTTCATTCGCGAATCGTTGGCGGAGGATGGGTACCAGTTGTTGGAAGCCCCCGACGGTACGGCCGGCGTGCAACTGGCCCGTGATACCGTGCCCGACCTTGTTCTTTCCGACGTGATGATGCCGCCCGGCCCCGACGGTTATCAAGTGTGCGAACAACTCAAAACCGACCCCGCCACCTCGCACATTCCGGTGGTGCTGCTCACGGCCCGTGCCGACCCGCACGACAAGCTCCAAGGTCTTGAAACCGGCGCCGACTCCTACCTCGCCAAGCCGTTCAACCCGCGGGAACTGCGGGCGCAAGTGCGCAACCTGCTGGCGCTACGGCGGCGCCTGCAAAGCCGGTTTGCCGTGTCAGGGGCCGTAGCGCCAGTGGCCACGCCAACTGCCGCCGCGCCTCAAAGCATGGCCGTGGTTCCTTCCCTGCTACTTTCTCCGCTGGAGCAGCACGCCGCCGCCGTGGCAGCGCTGCCGTCCCTCGACCAGGCCTTCCTGCGCCGCGTGGAGCAAGCCGTAGAAAGCCACCTCGACGACGGTGAATTCAGCGTGGAAACCCTCAGTCAAGAAGTTGCCCTGAGCCGGGCGCAACTGCACCGCAAGCTGAAAGCCCTCACCGGCCAAGCGCCCAGCGACTTTATTCGAACCACCCGGCTACTACGCGCCCATGCTCTGCTGCAAGGCCAGGTCGGCAACGTGGCGGAAGTGGCTTATCTGGTAGGTTTCAACAGCCCCACGCATTTCAGTACCAGCTTCAGCAAGCATTTCGGTCACCCACCAAGTGAGGTAAGAAGCTAAAGCTGTGCATCTAGCTCCCCTCCTTTTTTCAAGGAGGGGTGGCCGCAAGCCAGGGTGGTAAAACCGTCAGAACAGTATCTAGCTCTAGCTTTCTACTTTTAGATAACCACCCCCAACCCCTCCTTGGAAAAAGGAGGGGAGCTAGCTTATTAGCCTCTAGCCTCGCTCACGCCAACGCCCAGCGGACGGCGGCGGTGCGGCTATCGACGTTGAGCTTGGAGTAGATATTTTGCAGGTGGTTTTGGGTGGTGCGTAAGCTGATGCCGCAGACTTGGCTGATGGCTTTGTCGGGGAGGCCTTGGGTGAGATGGAACAGCACTTGCGCTTCCCGAGGTGTGAGGCCGAGGCGTTGCAGGGCTGCCGCAGAAGGCAACGCCCGCTCGTCTAACAAGAGCAGCAACTCACCCGCCCCGGTCGGAATAAGGCGTACGCTCAACTCCGTGTGCTCGGCGCGGTGCACGAAGTCGGCAAGGGGCATTTGGGGCGCGGTACGGTATTGGTGCAGCCACCAGAGCAACATGCTGGGAAGCGGGCGGCCCTGAAAGGAAGTCAGCCCGAAGTGCCCCCGCAGCAACCGCTCGGCGGTAGGGTCGCAGGAAAGCAGGGAGCCGGTGGCATTAATGCGAGCCAACCCCGTAGTGGCGCTGGCCCCGATGGTGGCGGGCGTGGGCTGCTGTAGCCGCGCCACGGTGAGGGCATTGCGCACGGCTGCCACGAAGTGCGGCCGGAGCAAGCTGATGATGGTGCGCTCGTCCTCGGTAAAGTCGCGGTGGCGGCGGTTGAGGGCGCAGGTAATCCAGCCGTGGTTGGGCACATCCATGCCCGTGATGAGCTGGTGGGTGAGGGAGTAGGGCCGGTAGAAGTCGTTGAAGAGGGTGGTGCGAAAATACTGCTCCATGTGGCAGAAGTCGCTGGTGCGCATGGCCTCGGGCCGCCGCTGAACGATAATCTCCTGAAACAGCGGGTGCTGAAACAAATGCGCTTGCAACACTGGGAAATCGGCGGCGGCCCAGGTGTCTTGTGGGTACGAGCCCAAGTGCCCAATGCGGCCAGCCGGGTCGAACCCATCGAAGCAAGCCGTTTCACTGCTAACCGCCCGCGCCGCCGCCTCCGACATCCGGTCGAACAGCGAATCGGGCGTTACGTCGGTGTGCAGCACTTCGATGGCCTCCAGCAGGCGGGCCATGGATTGGTAGGCTAAGTGAGGCATAAAAACGGCGGCTAAGAACGGGGCAAAGGGGCGGTTGCTGAGCTATATAGAGACTAGGTAATAATACTCATTTCTGGCGGTTTGCTGCCCGATAGTTTTGGCTTTTCATCAGGCTTGCCTCAGCGCCCGGGCTGTAGCCACGACCCCACAGTTCCCTTTTTCCGGTCAAAAAAACCTTGGGTTTGCCATGCGTTGCGACCAGCGCATACGCCTTTGCGACCTGCGTGAATGTCGTGCGACGATGGCTGTTCTTTCTTTGTGATGTCGTCAAGTGGCAGGTTTACAGATGATTGGCTACTGCGTTATATGTCGATTTTCGTGTCTGCTCGTCGTTCCTCTTTTTCCCTCTCCTCATTCGTCATGAAGCATTGTCTACTCTTTGGTTTCGTGTGGGTCGTGCTCAATGGCCTGGTGCAGCCCGTGCAAGCGCAGGTAGGCGTGGGTACTACCACCCCCGATGCTTCGGCCGCGCTGCACGTGAGTGCCACCAACAAAGGCGTGCTGTTTCCGCAGGTGAATCTGGCCTCACTCACCGATGCCGCCGCCGTACCTAACCCGGCCCCAAGCCTGCTGGTGTACAATACCAACGCCGCCCTAAGCGGCGGTGTAGGCTTCTACTATAACGCCGGCACCACCACCGCCCCTACCTGGACGAAACTCAACACGAGTGCTGCCCCAACTGGCGCCGGCTGGAGCCTCACCGGCAACGCCGCCACTAACCCCGCCATCAACTACGTGGGCACCACCGACCGGCAGCCGCTGGTGTTTCGCACCCAGGGCATCGAGCAAGCGCGGCTGGGCGTGAACGGCGCGTGGTGGCTAGGCGGGGCTCCCATCGGGTCCGCCAGCTACCCTGACAACAATTTGCTGCTTGGCTATCAGGCAGGTAATTCGCTGGGCCCAACTGCCGATATCAACAACCACTTTGTAGGGTATCAGGCGGGGCTGAATTCCACGGGTGCATTCAATCAGTTTACGGGTTTTCAGGCGGGCTACAACAGCACTTTCGGTGAGGAGAACTATTTCAGCGGAATGCGGGCTGGCTACGCTACAACCACTGGCAGCTACAACCACTTTGTAGGGTATCAGGCGGGCTTGGCGAATACCACGGCTTCGCGCAACCACTTCGAGGGCTACCGGGCCGGACAAAAAGCCACCGGCAGCAACAACTATTTCAGTGGGTATGATGCGGGCCTGGATAACACTACGGCTAGCAATAACCATTTCGTAGGCTACGAGGCCGGCAAACGCAACGTCACGGGCCAGAACAACTATTTCTCGGGCTACCAGGCCGGTGCCAACTCCACAGGCGGTTCCAACCATTTTGTTGGGTATCGGGCTGGTTTCAACAACGCTGGTGCAGGTATCAACCATTTCGAAGGGTATCAAGCGGGTTTCAGCAATACCACCGGCGAAGCCAATCACTTCAGCGGCTACAACTCGGGAGCCAGCAATACCACGGGCGCGCAGAACGTGTTTGTGGGCTACCGAACTGGCGACAGCAACACCAGTGGCCGCGACAACGTGGTGGTAGGCTACTATGCCGGGGCGGCAGGTACAACGGGCAGCCGCAATTTTTTTGTGGGCTTTCAGGCAGGCCAGAATGCCACCGGCAGCAACAACCACTTCAATGGCTACAACGCGGGAGTGAATACCACCACCGGCGAAAACAACTATTTCAGCGGGTATGATGCGGGCCACAGCAACACCACCGGCGAAAACAACTACTTTGAGGGCTACCGGGCCGGGTATGCCAATACCACGGGCCGCTACAACCACTTTATTGGCTACCAGGCCGGGTATGCCAATACCACGGCGTTTAACAGCCATTTCTCGGGCTACCAGGCCGGTACCAGCAATACCACTGGTGTCGAAAACCATTTTGAAGGCAACAACGCGGGCCGCTACAATACCACCGGTAACAACAATTTCTTTATTGGAAACGAGGCCGGCTATCAAAACGTAACCGGTAACACCAACACGTTTGTGGGCAATGGGGCCGGCACCGACAACGTAACGGGCAGCGGCAACCTGTTTGTGGGCTATCTGGCCGGGTGGCGCAGTACCGGCGGTGGCAACCACTTCGTGGGCCACCTGGCCGGCCAGTTCACTACCACCGGCATCAGTAACCACTTCGAAGGCTCTTTGGCCGGGCGGAATAACACGACAGGGGAGAAAAACTATTTCAGCGGCTACCAGGCCGGCCTGACCAATATCAGCGGCGACAACAACCTGTTTGTGGGCTATGGGGCCGGCAAGGCCAGTACGGCGAACAACAACCACTTCGTCGGCTACCAAGCAGGCAGCCGTATCACTACGGGCACCGGCAACCAGTTCGAGGGCTACCAGGCCGGCCTCAATAGCAGCGGCAGCGAGAACCTCTTTATTGGCTATGAATCGGGCTCGGCCACTGCCACCACGGCCCGCAACACGTTTGTGGGCTACCAGACCGGCAAGGCCAACGTGACGCCCGACAATCATTTTGTGGGTTATCAGGCTGGGCTGGCTAACACCAGCGGCACCCGCAACACCTTTGAGGGTAGCCGCGCCGGGGCCGGTAATACTGATGGCGACGACAACACTTACCTCGGCTACCAAGCCGGCGACGTGAGTTACAGCGGCAACGGTAATACCTTTCTCGGTGCCAATGCGGGCGGGCTCACCAATTTCGGCGACGACAATGTGTTTGTGGGCCGGCAGGCCGGACAAGGCAACCGCAACGCCAACGAAAGCACCTTCGTGGGAGCCCACGCCGGGGGCGGGGCGCGGTTCGGCCCCAGGAATGTGGCTCTGGGCTACTTCGCGGGCAACAACATCAGTACGGGCAACAGCAACACGCTGCTCGGGGCCAACGCCGACGTGGACAATGGCAGCCTGACCGGGGCAACGGCCCTGGGCTACGGGGCACGGGTAAGCCGGCAGAACGCCATGGCCTTCGGCAGCACGGATGTCACTTACTGGTCGTTTGGCCGCAGCTCCACCGACAACCTGGGCATCTGCCTGCAGGTGGGCGTGGCCAACAATTTCAACGGCAACGGTGCCTACCTCAGCAACGGCGGCACCTGGACCAACGCCTCCGATATCAACCTCAAGGAAAACATTGAGCCCGTGGAAGGCGCGCAGGTGCTGGGCCTAATCCGGCAGCTTCCCATTAGCCGCTGGGCCTACAAAGGCACGCGCGGCGAAACCCACCTCGGCCCAATGGCGCAGGACTTCTACCGCCTGTTCCACCTCGGCCTCAATAACACCAGCATCAGCACCATCGACCCGGCCGGGGTGGCACTGGCGGGCGTGCAGGAGCTGGCCAAGCAAAACGACCAGTTGAAGGCCGAGAACCAGCAACTCCGCCAGCAGCTACAAACCATTCAGGCCAGCCAAACCACCCTTGAAAGCCGACTGGCAGCGCTGGAACAGGCGCAGCCCCTCGCGCCCACTGCTGCTACAGCCCCTATGCCGCAGCTCCACTAGCCTTCTTTTTCCACAATCCTTTATTGCCTGATTTCCTATGAAACCATTGAAATTTCTCCGGCTACTAGCACTCCCCGGCCTAGCCCTTTTTGCGGCCAGCTGCGACAAAAACGACGAGGATAATTTGCCCTCGAAAGCCGCGCAGCTCACGGCCGTTACGTGGCGGGAAAGCAGCTCCTCGCTGGTGGTGAACGGCGTGGAAGGTATCCAGACCGTGCCCGTAGCCAGCGCCGACAGCTACAAATTCAGCTCCGATGGCAAAGTGGTGGTAACCGAGGCCAGCGGCACCGCCACCAACGGTACCTGGGCCCTGACCGACAACGACAACCAAGTGGCACTAACCATGGGCGGGCAAACCCAAACGCTCCAGGTCTTCACCTTGTCAGCCACCAATTTATCGTTGGGAACCAGCTTTACGGAGGCGCAGGTGAAGGCCTCGCTGGCCGGCCAAACTGTGCCAGGCATGCCCAACGGCTCGATTTCACTGCTGCTGTTGTCGGCGGGCGGCTTCACGTTCCCGCCCAACACGCCCACCCTTAATGCTAATACCATTACTAGCCTACAGGTGCGCACCAACATGGTGCCGAAGTAGCCGCGCTTTTCTTCCGGGCTTTCCACCCTAATCAGCTATTCCTATGCCTTCCTTCCGCTATTTCTACCGTTCCGTTGCGCCACTGCTGTGCGGGGTGCTGCTGCTGAGTGCCTGCGGCAACGACAAAGACGACGACGATGCCGCCACTGCCGGCGACGGTACCGTAACCTGGACCCACAACGGCACCACCTACACCAGCACAATGTATTCTGCGGCTGTTGTCGATGGGGTCAGTAAGCTGCTAGTCACGGGCGCCTCTGCGGACCTGAAAAACACCGTGTCGTTAGCCCTTGAGGGCATTGATACCAAGGGGGCCAACGCCTACGATTTACGCAAAGGCTCGGTGCTCGACAACCTACCCTCGGCGGCCCTTACGCTCAGCAACGGCACCACGGGCACGACCCACAACACGCTCTACGGCCCCAGCGCAAGCAACGGCACCATCACGGTAACCCAGTACGACAAGGCGGGGCAGAAAATCAGTGGCACGTTCAGCTTCACGGCGGGGGCAGTGCCCAACACCAGCGCCACCGGCACCCAGGCCGTCACCAACGGTAGCTTCAGCTTCACCAAGTTCCGGTAGGCGGCTAGCCGCGCATTTATTCAATTGTTTTTAGTTCTGCTCTCGCCATGAAATTATACGTTCTGCTGATCTGCCTGCTACTGTTCGGGTACCCCTCTGTACAGGCCCAAAACGCCGCTAAACAGCCTGAAACCGGCTTTCTGAAGCGTAGCGTGACGGTAGGCTCCCGTACTTACGCTTACCGCGTGTACGTACCCGCCAACTACAAGCCCGGCAAAGCCTACCCGGTGGTACTCTACCTGCACGGGGTGGGGGAGTGGGGCCAAGACAATGAGAAGCAGATGGGCGGCCCGAACCTGGGTAGCGTGATTCAGCTGTATTCTTACAAAGAGCCGTTATACAGCCAGTTTCTGGCGGTATTTCCGCAGGAGCCCGAGCCCGAGCTGTGGTTTGGTGAAGGTGCCGAGCAAGCAGTAAAAGCCCTCGACCAAACCGTAGCCGAGTTCAACGCTGACCCCGCGCGGCTCTACGTTACGGGCCTCTCGATGGGGGGCTACGGCATCTATTATCTGGTGGCCAAATACCCTGGCAAGTTTGCGGCGGCGGCTCCGGCAGCGGGCGGGGTGGTGGTGCCCGAATGGTTCACTCAGGCTTTTCCGTCGCCGATGCTTACTGCCTACAAAGGGCAGGCGCTGTACTCGTATCCGGCCACTGCCAAAGCTGTGAGCAGCACACCTTTCTGGGTGTTTCACGGGGCGAAAGACGAGGTAGTGCCCGTGACGGAATCCCGCCAGATGGTGGCGGCCCTGCAAGCCAACGGCCACCCTGCCAAATATACCGAGTACCCCACTGAGGGCCATTTTATAGCCGATAAGGTGTACACCGACCCTGCTTTCTGGCAGTGGCTGCTCGCTCAGAAGCTGCCCAATACCAAGCCGGCCACTGCCCCAGCTGCCGCCGGCGCCCGGCGCTAAGGCCAGTTTCTCACTACTCAACCACCGCTCCTAAGCTCCAACCTTAGGTCTGCTATGCAGCACGGCTTGGCCGTGGCCTTCATTTTCCAGCGTATCGTTTTCGCCTTCCTTCCACATCATGAAACTAGTGCTACAATTCTTCTTGCTGCTATTGCTGCTCCTGGCCTCTGCCTCACTCCGGGCACAGGTGGGCGTGGGCACCACCACGCCCGACAGCAAAGCCGCCCTCGACATCCAGGCTACCGACAAAGGCCTGTTGATTCCGCGCCTCACGCAGGCCCAACGCTTAGTCATTTCGCGACCCCCACAGGGCCTGATGGTGTACCAGACCGATGGAACGCCTACAGGCGGACCTCAAACTGGCTTCTGGTACTATGCCGGCGCGGGCGGTTGGGTGTTCGTGGAGCCCGCGGCCGGTGGTAGCGGTGTGGTGTTGCCTTACACTGGCTCGGCCAATGCTGTAGGCAGCGTGTTCCAGGTTACCAACTTGGGTGGTGGCATTGGGGTGCGGGGCGCTTCGGCCAGCGGGCAGGGGGTGGTGGGCCGCGTCAATGGCACTGGCCCCGGCCAGGGTGTGGTCGGCGCAAAAGGTACTAGCCTACCTACTATAGAAGATGCCGGCGTGGTAGGCCTGAGTGAAGCAGATTACGGCGTGTATGCCCGAAGCACCCAGGAAAGCGGTGTCGTTGGCCTTACCGACGGCAGCGCCGCCGGTGTGGCGGGCGTGCGGGGCCGCGCCACGGGGGCCGGCCTGGGCGTACTGGCTGAGTCGGGTAGTGGCGCGGCGGTGCAGGCAGCCAGCACCAGCGGCTACGGCGTGCAGGCCAGCTCGGGCAGCACGTCGGCTGTGTTTGGCTCGGCCAGCAATAACTCGATTAGCAACGGAGCCGTGGTAGGCACCAATACCAATGCCGGCAATAACGCCGTGGGCGTACTGGGCCTGACGCAAAATGGATGGGGCGTGCGCGGGGTGGCCTCGGCCAGCAATGGATTTGGGGTGGAAGGTGTAGGCACGGCCGGCTACGGTGTGCGCGGGCTCTCAACCAGCGGCAGCGGCATATATGGTCGTACGGATGCCGCTGGAGGCAGCGCCGCAGATGTGGCCGGAATGCAGGGGTATAGCAGCAGCAATACGGGCATCGGTGTTCTGGGCTCAGCGGGTAGCACAGGCGGCGGCACCGGCGTGCTGGGCAGTACCAACAGCGGCATTGGGGTGTGGGGCGTGGCTACTGCCAACGGAACAGGCGTGCGGGGGCAGACAGCCGGTGGCTATGCCGTACAAGGCGAGGCCACCGGTAACAACGGCACAGCCGTGTTTGGGGTAGCAACAGGCAATGCCTTCGGTGGGGTGTATGGCCAAGCTAGGAACAGCGCAGCCAATGCCGTGGTAGGAGAAGCCCAGGGCGCCGGGCGGGCAGGCTACTTTATCAAAAGCCTGAGCGCTAGCACGGCCAACGCGCTGGAAGTGCAGAACAACGGCCTGGGCCGCACGGGATTCTTCAGCCAAAATAACGCGGCTGGCACGGCCAACGCGCTGGAAGTGCAGAGTAGCGGCCAGGGCAATGCAGCCTACCTCAACCTGAACAATAGCGCCGCCTCGGCTAGCGCCCTAGAGCTGCAAAGCAATGCTGAGGGCTATACGCTGCAAATCACGTCTTTAAGCAATTATGATGACAATGGCTCTATTGCCTTTCGGCGGCCGGGCGCCAACAACCAGTCTGCTACCATTACCGCTAGCCGCATCAGTTCTTCAGGTGGGCCACGGGGCTTTCTGTCCATGGCCTGCCTGAACGCTGATAACCTCTTGCAAAAAGGGTTTATCATGGGAACTGCCATTCGGAACAACGCGCCAGCAATCAGCGGCCTACTACTCGATGATTGGCAGGTGAGTGGGCGTCTGGCCGTTACGGGTTCCTTGTCGAAGCCAGGCGGCTCGTTCAAAATAGACCATCCGCTCGACCCCGCCAACCAATATCTCTACCACAGCTTCGTGGAAAGCCCCGACATGATGAACGTCTACAACGGCAACGTGGTGCTTGATGCCAGCGGCGCGGCCACGGTGGCGCTGCCCGACTACTTCGAGGCCCTCAACCGCGACTTTCGGTACCAGCTTACGCCCATCAGCGCCGCTTTCACGCCCTACGTGCTGGCCGAGGTCAGCGGCAACCAGTTTCGCATTGCCGGGCAGCCGGGCGGCAAGGTGAGCTGGCAGGTGACGGGCATCCGACATGATAAGTGGGCCGACACCCATCGTATTCCGAATGCCGAGCGGAAAGAGCCGGAAAACCAGGGCAAGTACCTGCACCCGGCGCTGTTTGGTCAGCCCGAAAGTCAGGGCATAGGGTACGAGCTGAGCGAAAGAACGGCGCAGGCAGGCAAGCCCGGTTCAGGTAGCCCGGCAGTACCCTCTAAGGCTACCACCGCTACCCCAACTGTTTCGCGCCATGACTAAGCTACTCACTTCCCGGCGCTACGGGCCGCTTGTGGCGTTAGTGGCCGCCGCGCTGCCATTATCCACGCAGGCGCAGCTTGCGGTGCCCGCCGGCAGCACGCTGAGTGTAAGCAGCGGCAGCACGCTCAGCGTGACGGGCGCGGTGCTGAATGCTGGTACCCTCAGCAACGAGGGCACCGTACAGCTCACCGGCAACCTCAGCAGCATCGGCATCCTGAGTGGCACCACCGGTCAACTGAAACTAACCGGCACCAGTACCCCCCAAACCCTGAACGTTACCAGCCTCGTACCGGCCCTAGAAATACTGAACCCGCAGGGCGCCACGCTGGCAGGGCCGTTGCGGGTGCGGCAGTTGGCCCTTACAGGCGGTGCGGTTCGGCTGGGGGCACACATACTTACATCTACCACCGGCGGCAGTATTACCGGCGTTGATGGGGCTGCGGGGCGCTTCATTATCACCGATGGTGCGGGTATGTTGCAGCAACAGGTAGGTACCACGGCCCGGCTATTTCCAGTGGGCGCCAGCGCCACCAGCTACGCACCCGCCACCCTTGCCCGCTCTGCTGGCTCTGGGCTGTATGAGCTGCGCCCGGCCAGCGGCTTCCTCAGCAATGGCAGCACTGGTACCCCACTTACCACCGATGCCGTGGGCCTGCACTGGGAACTAACGCCGCCCGATGCCGTGCCATTCACTCTTACTGTGCAGTGGCAAACTGCCGACGAGCTATCCAACTTCACCCGCGCCCAATCGGCGCTGGGGCGCTGGAATGGCACGGCATATGGGTTGGAAGAAGCCTTTGGGCCGGTGGGTGGTGCGCCGCCTTACAGTCGCACCGTGAGTGGTCTTACCAACGCTGGCCCCTACGTGGTCCTCGACCGCCAGGCCCCGCTGCCCGTGGAGCTGACGCGGTTTGAGGCTACCCGGCCCACTGGTCAGCCGCGGGTGTTGCTGAACTGGACCACGGCTTCCGAGCAAGACAATGCCGGCTTCGAGGTGCAGCGCCAGGATGAAGGCCAGACTACCTTTCGGCGCGTGGGCTTCGTGGCTGGGCGCGGCACCACCAGCGCCGCCGCTGAATACACCTTCCAAGACCCCAACGACTTTCGCGGCCTGAGCTACTACCGCCTCCGCCAGCTCGACCAAAACGGCACCGAAAGCTTCTCGCCGGTACGCACGGTGGCGGGCTTAGCGGGTGGTGCGTCATTCAGTGTGGCCGTGTATCCCAACCCCGTAGCCCCGCAAGGCATCCTCACGCTGGAAGCCACCGGCCCGCTGCCCGCTGGCCTTCAACTTACTCTCTACGCCGCCGATGGCCGTGTGGTGCGCCGCTTTAATTGGCCCACCGGCCAAGCGCAACACAAGCTATCTGCCGACCTGCCCGCCGGAGCTTACTGGCTGCGCTACCATGCTCCCAATGGCACTGCCGGCACGCTGCCAATGCTGGTGAGCGAATAGCCTGCTCCAGTAAACGTGCCGTGCAGTACCTAATCAGGCACCCACCGCAGTGTTCTTTTTGCTCCGATCAGTTCTACCTCTCTACCCCGTTCACACTATGAAAACTGCTGCTATTGTCCTGAAAATTCTGTTCGTTTTGCTGCTTGTTATTACCGTAGCGTTG
Organism: Hymenobacter norwichensis DSM 15439; assembly: GCF_000420705.1. GTDB lineage: Bacteria > Bacteroidota > Bacteroidia > Cytophagales > Hymenobacteraceae > Hymenobacter > Hymenobacter norwichensis. The sequence continues at coordinate 791,967 of NZ_ATVL01000008.1, read as the reverse complement.
GCCGCCTTCCAGCTCCGGCAGGCTCGATACCAGGCCGCCGACCCGGCTTTCCGCCAACCTGCCTCAGCGGCGCCTTCCGTGTACGCCTACGCCCGGCCCGGCGCCCAATAGTCACATGATTGTGTGATTGTGCGAGGCATACATTTTTCCGTGCTTGAGCCTCGCCCTGATTTGCCTTTCCCAGCTGATAATCCGGACAGAATTTCTCTACTCCTTTCGTTGCTCGTACTCATGAAAACAATAGTATTTCTGGCGGGTCTGCTGAGCGCCGCTGCTGCGGTGGCGCAGCCCACCGCCCCCTCGGTGCCAGCTACCGACACGTACTTCGGGGTGAAAGTAGAGGACCCCTACCGCAACCTCGAAAACCTGCAAGACCCCACCGTGGCCGCCTGGATGAAAGCGCAGAGCGAGTACGCCCGCAAAACCCTGGATGGCATTCCGGGTCGGCAGAAGCTTATCGACCAGATGGTGGAATTCGATAAGCGCAAAGCCACTAAGGTGACCGAGTTGCGCGTGGCCGACAACGACCGGTACTTCTACTTCAAGTCGCGGCCCGAAGACCAGCAGCCCAAGCTCTACTGCCGCGAAGGCTACAAGGGCGCCGAAACGCTGCTCTTCGACCCCGAGACGTTCGAGCCAGGGAAAGTGTTCAACATCAGTGGCTTTGCGCCCACCAACGACGGTTCGAAAGTATCGTTCGGTATCAGTGAGAAAGGAGCGGAATTGGGGCGCATGCTGATCATGGACGTTAAAACCCGCAAGCTCTACCCCGAGCAAATACCCCTTACGCGCGGCGGCGGCGAGTGGCTGCCCGACAACCAGAGCCTTACGTACGTGCCCTACAACAACGGTGACCTGAAAAATATGGCCGCCCGCCAGAACACGCAGTGCCGCCTGCACCGCGTGGGTACGCCCGCCAGCCAGGACCAAATCATTTTCTCGGCGCAGCTCAATCCCAAGCTTGGCATCAAGCCCTCCGACTACCCCTACGCCGGCATCGACCGGGACACCAACCTGGCTTACGGCTTCCTGTATTCCGTGGACCGCTACCTACACGGCTACTATGCCCCCGCTGCCACGCTCAGCAAGCCCAACGTGCCCTGGCAGCCACTGTTTCGGCCCGCCGATGAGGTAACCAATTTCGTTTCCGACGAGCGATACATCTACTTCGTGACGTCGAAGAACACGCCGCGCCAGAAGGTGATGCGCATGCTGGCCACCAAGCCCAACGTGGCCACCGCTGAAGTGCTGGTGCCCGAAAGTGCCAACGAGGCCGTCATCGACGAGCAGCTGAAAACCACCAAAGACGGCCTCTACTTTGTGCGCGCCCGCAACGGCGTGCAAGCTAAGCTCTACTTCGTGCCGAAAAACTCGAAAACGGTGCGCGAGCTGAAGCTGCCGCAAGCTGCGGGGCGGTTGGAATTGGTAGCCAAAAACGCGCAGTCGTCGGACTTGTGGGTGACGCTGGGTGGCTGGACTACGGACCGCCAGCGCTACCGCTACGAGGTGGCTGGCAGCGGCAAGTTTGTGGCCGAGCCCTTGTCGTCGGAAACGCAGTACCCGGAGTTTGCCGATTTGGTGGTGGAAGAACTGATGGTGCCCTCGCACGACGGCGTGCTGGTGCCACTGTCGTTGGTGTACAAGAAAGGGCTGAAGCGCGACGGTACCACACCCGTGCTGATGGTAGGGTACGGCGCGTATTCGCAGACGCTGGCGCCTACCTTGATGCCGACATTCTTACTGTGGACGCAGCAAGACGGGATTCTGGCGTGCCCGCACGTGCGCGGCGGCGGTGAACTGGGGGAGGATTGGCACAAAGCCGGCCAGAAAACCACCAAACCCAACACCTGGAAAGACTTAATTGCCTGCGCTGAATACCTCACCAAAAACAACTATACCGCCCCTGGCAAAATAGCCATCAACGGCGGCAGCGCCGGGGGCATCCTCATCGGGCGGGCCATGACCGAGCGGCCCGATTTGTTTGCCGCCGCCATTCCGGAGGTAGGTTGCCTGAACGCCGTGCGCATGGAAAACTCGCCCAACGGCCCGGTCAATATCCCGGAGTTCGGGACTATGGCCAAGGCCGATGAGGCCAAGGCGCTGCTGGAAATGGATGCCTACCTGCACCTCAAGCCCGGTGCTAAATACCCCGCTACGCTCGTTACGGCCGGTTTCAACGACCCGCGCGTCATTGCCTGGCAACCGGCCAAGTTTGCCGCCCGCCTGCAAGCCACCAACGCCTCCGGCAAGCCCATCCTCTTTTTCACCGACTATGATGCGGGCCACGGCATGGGCGATTCCAAGCAGAAGCAGTTTGAAAGCATAGCTGATTTGATGGCCTTCGGGCTCTGGCAAACGGGCACACCTGGCTTCCAACCTCTCGCCACTGCCGTGAAATAAAGCGGCTATCAACCAACACAGATAGGCCGCAGTGCCCGTCGGTAGTCAACCGGCCAAGTATCTGGGTGCCGATGTATAGCACATCAGACCTGCCCCGTGCTGGTAAGTGGAGACGCACTGTAGCTTAACAACCAACAACTAGTAACTCATCTATGCGTTTTTTAACGCCCGTCCTGCTTTCCTTTCTAGCAACATTGCATGCCGCGGCCCAGCCCGGCCGGCCGCCAGCAGCCATGGTGCAGAACGTTACGGACCGGTACTTCGGTACCACCGTCATCGATCCGTACCGCTGGATGGAGCAGCCCGGACCAGCCTTCGATACCTTCCTGAAGAAGCAGGCCACCTACACCGACAGTGCCTTGGCCAAGCTGCCGCTTCGGGCGGCGCTGCTGGCCCGCCTGAACGAGCTGGATAAGGGCGCGGCGGCGCCGGCGGGTGGCGTACAACTGCTGCCGGGCGAGGTGTATCTGTACCTGAAAGCCCCGGCGGGCAGCCAAACCCCTAAGCTGTACCGCCGTCAGGGTATCAGTGGCGCGGAAACGTTGCTTATCGACCCTGACCGTTTCAAAACGGCCACCGAGCAGTATAGTATCAGCTACTTCGTGCCCTCGCCCGACAACAGCCGTATTGCGTACGCTATAGCCGCCAACGGCTCGGAAAAGCCCACGCTGCACATCCTCGATGTGGCCACCGGCAAAGACCTGTCGGAAACCATACCGCGCATGGATTGGGAGTACGCCCGCCCAGAATGGCACCCCGATGGCCGCTCGTTTTTTTACACCCAAATGCGCGCCTGGCCGGCCGGCGCCCCCGTCACCGACCTGCAAAAAAACAAGCAGGTGCGGCTGCACATCCTCGGCACCGACCCCGCCCGCGACCAGCTGATTCTGGAAGCCGGGAAGGCGGGGCGTGTGGCCCTGGATGCCGCCGATACGCCCATCTTACTTACACTTACCCACACACCCTCGCCGTTTGTGCTGGCCCTGGTCAAGCACGGCGACGCCGGCGAAGTCTCGCTCTACCGCGCCCCGCTGGCCAGCATCGGCCAGCCGAATACGCCGTGGGTGAAAATCTGCGGGCGGGCTGATGAAGTCCGCTCGTTTGTGGCCCACGAAGACGACCTGTACCTGTTGACCTCGAAAGGCGCGTCCCGGTTCAAGATTGTGCGCACCAGCCTTGCTAAACCCAACCTGGCTACCACCGAAACCGTGGTGCCGCCCGGCCCGGCCCTGCTCGATGCCATGAGCCCCGCCGCCGACGGCCTGTACGTATCGGAAGTGCGCGGTGGGCTCGATGAAACCTGGCGCATTGCCTGGAAAGGTAAGCCTGTGCCCGAGCGGATTTTGGCGCCCAATGCCCCGGCCTGTTTCGTGGCGGGCACCAACCACCTGCTGCCCGGTGCCCTCATTGCCTCCACCGCCTGGACTGGCAATGGCCTGGCCTACCGCTACAATCCCGCCACCAAGCAGTTCACCGATACCGGCCTGCTCCCCAAGCACCCGCTGGAAGAAGCGGCGGGCCTGGAGTCGAGGGAGGTGCAGGTGCCCAGCCACGACGGTACTCTGGTGCCGCTGTCCATTGTGTACAAGCGCGGCCTGGTGCTCAACGGCCAGAACCCCACCTTGCTCACTGGCTACGGCGCATACGGCAAGATTCAGTACCCGTATTTCGACCCCGAAGCCCTGGCCTGGTTCGAGCAGGGCGGCGTGTTTGCGGTGGCCCATGTGCGCGGCGGGGGCGAACTGGGGGAGGAGTGGCATAAGGCCGGCCAGAAGCTCACCAAGCCCAACACTTGGAAGGATTTTATTGCCTGTGCCGAGTATCTGGTGAAGGAAAAATACACTAGCCCCGCGCACCTGGCCGGCGAAGGCACCAGCGCCGGTGGCGTCCTCATCGGAAGGGCCATCACCGAACGGCCCGACCTGTTTGGGGCCGCTGTTATCAATGTGGGGATGCTGGATGCGCTGCGGTTTGAAACCACCGCCAACGGCGTGCCCAACATCCAGGAATTCGGCACCACCACCGACTCGGCCGGCTTTCGGGGGCTCCGGCAGATGAGTGCCTTCCACCACGTGCAGCAAGGCACCCGCTACCCCGCCGTACTGCTCACCACCGGCACCAACGACCGGCGGGTGGAAGCCTGGCAGACCGCCAAGATGGCCGCGCGCCTGCAAGCTGCCACCAACAGCAGCAAGCCCGTGCTGCTCCGCGTCGATTATAGTGCCGGCCACGGTGCCGGTGCCTCGCGCCAGCAGCGCAACGAAAAGCAAGCCGATACCTACGCTTTCCTGTTGGAATGGCTGAAATGAGCTAGTGCTGCCCGGCCTTCTGCTACAGTGAAATTTATCTACTTCTTCATCCTAATGCATTATGCTGAAATCAACTGCTTTCCTGCTGCTGGCTGGGGCACTGCTAACGGCCTGCTCGTCCGATAAAGCCCCTACCAACACCACTGCTACCGAAACTACGGCTGCCGCACCGGAAACTCCCGTTGCCAAACCCGCTCCCGCGGCAGCGGCTCCGGTAGCGGCCACCGTGGCCCCTGCGGCCCCGGCCGGCTTCGACCCAAGCACCGTGCCGGTTTCATCGGCCAAGCCGGGTGCGTTTCCATTTGTGAGCTTGCTGGATGGCTATCAGAAAATGACCCGCGAAAACGAGCCCGGTAACTCAGCCAAAGACTACCTGCGTGATGTTGCCTACGACCAGTACGAGTTCTTCGATGGCACCAAGCTGATTCCGGTGGAAGGCCGGCTTTACACGGTGCGAGCCATGGGCAAGGGTGCCTCCATCTTTCAGGTGCAGAAAACCTACGAGAAGCTCATCAAAGACCTGGGCGGGGTGAAAGTATTCGAAGGCAAAGGCAAGCAGATGAGTGAGCTGAAAGTGAAGTTCGACGACAAGCGCCACCGGGCCTACAACCTCGACTACGACCAGATGGGCGTGTACATGACCCGCCTACCCGACCGGGAAATTTGGGTGGAAGCCTACAAAACCTGGAACGACAGTGACAACGACAATTACTGGCTGACCGTGGTGGAAAAGAAAGCCCTACCCATGCAAGCCAGCGCACTGCCCGCCGAGGAGCTGAAAAAAGCGCTGGACACCAACGGCCACGTGGCTCTCTACATCAACTTCGACACCGATAAAGCCAGCATCAAGCCCGAATCGGAGCCGGTGGTGGCCGAAGTGTCGAAGCTGCTCACGGCTAACCCCACCTTACGCCTCACTGTGGAAGGCCACACCGACAACAGCGGCACTCCCGCCCACAACCAGCAGCTCTCCGACCAACGCGCCCAAGCCGTAGTAGCTGCCCTCGCCACCCAAGCCGGCGCCGGTCCGCGCCTGAAAGCCATTGGCTACGGCCAAACCAAGCCGCTGACCGACAACAGCACGGAGGAAGGCAAAGCCAAAAACCGCCGGGTAGAGTTGGTACGGCTGTAAGTGTTGCTCAAGGCGAAGTTAGAAATTCGAGTTGGTAGCGTAACGCCGTTACCTAGATTTCGTGCGCTGGTTAGAAGTAGCAAACGGGAACATTTTCACCGTCTTGCAACGTTTTGTGGCTGATGTGCGTACATTCGCACCCCGTCCTTCGTGGCGGGTTCGTTCTTTTACAACTGGGGCTGACCGGAATTGACAGCTTGTGCAAGTCACGAGTAAGCGTGTCGGGAGTTGAGTGAATCTCCCGCCAAAAAATCATTCAAACAACAACCGGCGAGTATAGCTACGCCATGGCTGCTTAGTCTAGGTACTAAGTAATTGCCATCGTCCCGCATCCGTCTTCCTTTTCACGGGTGAGTTCGGGGCGTCGTAAGTATTAGGATAGCTTTGGTGGCGCTGCGACGCCAAGGCGAAACTCAAGCAGATAAGGGTAAACCAAGGGCCTGATGTGCGCCTGGGATACCTCGAAAATCTAAGCATAGATACACACGTAGAAAGCTCGATGGGTTCCTTGTCTGGACCAGAGTTCGAATCTCTGCAGCTCCACAGTAGTATTTGAAAAACCCTCTCAGATTGTTTCTGAGAGGGTTTTTTGTTTTCAAGAGTATGGGTAGTAGGTGATGCGCTGGGTACAGCCAACGCCAAAAAATAGCCCCGACACCGTAAACGGGTCGGGGCTATGGAAAGCGCTAAAGCAGGCTGACGCTTACTTGTTCAATACTAAGCGCTGGGTAACGGTTTTGCCGGCGCTGATGAAGCGGCAGGTGTAAAGGCCCGCCGTGAGGCCAGTGCCATTAAAGGTCCGCTCATACACCTGGCCTTGCTGGGCAACGCCTTCGTAGAGCGTGGCTACCAACTGGCCTAGGGAGTTATACACCTGTACTTGGGCCAAACCGGTTTGCGCCGCTTCGAAGCGGAAAGTGGCCTGCTCTTTGGCCGGGTTGGGGTACACTTGCAGCTTGCTTAACTCAGCTGAGGCACTTGCGGCTACGGCTCCCGTTCTGGTAGCTACGGCGCTGGTGCAGGTAGCATCACCTACTAGCAGCACGGTTACGGTCTGGGTAGCCACGTTGCCAGAATTATCGGTGACGGTTACGGTTACGGGGTTCGGGCCGACGTTGGCGCAGGTGAAGGTGCTCGGGCTAATGCGCACCGAGGCAATACCGCAGTTGTCGGTGCTACCGTAGTCAATGTCGGCGGCCTGAATAGTGCGGGTGCCGTTTTCCAAGCGCGTCTGTAAGCCAGCGGCCAGAATGGTGGGGGCCGTGTTGTCAACCACCACTACTGTTACGGTTTGTGCGGTGGTGTTGCCTGCGTTGTCGCGCACGGTGATGGTTACCTGATTAGGGCCCACGTTGGCGCAAGTGAAGCGGGTTTTGTCGAGGGTCAAGGAGGCCACGCCGCAGTTATCAGTGCTGCCGTAGTCCACGTCGGCGGCCTCAATGGTGCGAGTACCGTTGGCTTCCAGCGCCACAATAAAGCCGGCGGCCAATACGGTCGGGGCCTGGCGGTCTTGCACCGTCACGGTAAACGAGCCGGTGGCGGTGCCGCCGCAGCTGGTAGCCGTAACGGTTACCGTGGTAATACCCACCGGGAAAACGTACGGCGACGTAATGGGCGTGTTGCCGATGCTGTAGCTTACGGTGGGGGCGGGCGTACCGCTTACCGATGCCGCGAAAGGCACGCTGGCGCTGCACAGGTTGGCATCGGCGGCTACGGTCAGGTTGGTTAGGGCACCAAGTACTGGCCGTTCGCAAGGCGTGATAGAGAAGTCGGCGTTGGAAATGTCGAAGAAGTAGTTGTCGGCAGCTTCCACCATAATGCGGGCCGTGGTAGTGGCTACGTTCGGTACGGTAACCGCAGCCGAGCCGTCGTTGGGCGTGTTGGCGAGCAATACCGTAGGGTACGTCAGGCCACCATCGGTGGAGAGACGAATGTTGACGGTGGCGCAGTTCACGCCGTTGGCATCGGTGCCGGCTACGTCCCAGGTAACAGGCTGGGAAGTGCCGCCCGCCCAGCTCATGGCCGCGTTGGGCATGGATACCAAGAACGGACCAGCAGCACTAGTTGAGTTCAGGCTAACAATAGTGCTGCTGTTGAGGCCGCCTACCACACCTTGCGCGCCATTATGTTCGTCGCGCAGCGTCACCCGGAAGTTGAGCGGGCGCGTTACGGTAGGCAGCCGCTCGGCGCTAGAGCTGGTGTTCGTAATAATGTCGCTCAGGCTCGGGAAATAGCGCGTAGGGCTGGTAGTGGGATTGAACGAGCGGAACAGTGGTATCGTCTGGCCCGGAATCTGAGCAGCTACGAGGGTAGCAGCAGCGCCCCGGTCGTATTGCTCCCAGTTGTATGTCAAGGCATCACCATCAGCATCCGAACCCACGGCCGTTAGCTTGAAAGGTGTGTTGATGGGCAATACTTTGCCGCTAGCGGGCAGCTCTACAGAAGGCGGCGTGTTGCCGGTAGCCGTTGCGGTGCCGCAAGTGGCGTTGTTTACAACCGTCTGAATTTCCTCGTAGCTCTCCACGTGGAAATAGGGGTCGGAGTTGCGCTGTACGTTGTCGGCGGCGCAAATACCGGCGTAGGCCATGATGGTGGTACCGGAACCAGGCTCGTAGGCGTGTAAAGCCGAGCGGTTGCCGCCAGCGCAGCTGCCCAATGGGCTATTAAACGTGTGGTTGCCGCCGAACTGATGGCCAATTTCGTGAGCCACGTAGTCGATGTAGAAGGCGTCGCCAATGGGCGAGGTCAGACCGGTTACGCCCCGTGCCTTCTGGGTGTCACGGCACAGCACGCCCAGGCCTGCTACGCCGCCGCCGCCCGTGCTAAACACGTGCCCGATGTCGTAGTTGGCCGCCCCAATCAGGTTGGTTAGGTTGGTTTGGTTCTGGCCTAGCATCGTGCTGCCGCTGTTGTTGGTGTACGGGTCAGTGGTAGCGTCGGTGTACACCAGTTGGCTGTTGTTGGCTATCAGTATCAGGCGCACGGCCAGCTCTTTCTCGTACACGCCCACCACGCGGTTTATGGCCGTTACGATGGCTGCCTGGCCTTGGGCCACTGTGCCACCGTGGAAGGCCGTGTACTCGCCGGTAGCGGCTACGGCCAACCGGAACGTGCGCAATCCAGTGCCCGCCACGCGTTGGGCCGAGGTAGTATTTCCGGCGCTACGCTGGGCCGGACTTACCTCGTTCACGTCGCAGGCGAAGGGTTGCATCTGCATGTCGCGGTGGTAGAAGCTCAGGTAGTGCTCCTGGTCGGTGGCACTTACCGGGTCGATGTACACCGTGCCTTTAGTCGACAGCACCTGCGCGTGGAAGCCAAGCGGCGTCACGTCGAGCCGGACGCTGGCTGTGGGGTCACTCACGCCCACGCCGCTATACGTTTTGATGCTGGGGAACTGGGCCGCCAGCGCTGGTTCCATCACCGGCGACTCTACCACCCGAAACTGTTCGGTGGTACCATTCGGCAGGGGCAGTGAAAACAGCAGGGGCGTAGCACCAGCCCGGCTTTCCAGTGGGGCCGCCGCCAATACCGTCCGCATGGCGGTAGCATCAAGGGTGAGGGGCCGGGCCTGGCGTAGCGCCGCCGCCATAGGCGACTGGGAAGCGGCCCGGCGAGCCGCTACATCCTCCTGAAATAATGCCGGTGTGGAGCGTTGCTGGGCTTGCGCACCGGTAGCGCCCAACAGCGTGAACAGTAGGCCCATCGTGCCCGGTAGCAGCGAAGTAGCCTTGCTCCTAAGAGCCTTGGCGCAGCCAGAAAATGGTGATACGTACGTGTGTTTCATAGAAAAAAGATAGGTTGGAAAGAACAAGGGGTAAGCAACTGGCTACAAGCTCCACTGTTGAACACACAGCTTTTTCAGTATGCTAGGTATAGCACCAATGTAAGTTTTAATTTATCCCGAAAGGCATTCGAGGATAGTATTTCATCATATTCTACTCTGTTTTCAACCCTGCACTACCGTCATCAACAAGCTTAAAGCACTAGGGTAGTGGACGGCAGCCCAACAAAGGCCCTCAGGCTACGCGTAGCGAAGCCTGAGGGCCTTTGATATATAAAATAATCTGCTGTAGGCTATTTACTATCCACGCAACCTAGTCAAGCCCACCACAAAGCCAACATTCTTACGGATTCAACGACTGGAGCCACGGGAGGGCATCGGCCATCATCGGGATGATACTGGACTCGTGGGTGCCGCCGGATATGGGCGTGAAGGTGACGTTGGTGGCACCAGTTGCCCGAAATCGGTCGTAGGTGCTTTGGGAGGTGCTGAAGAATACGCTGCCGTCGGCGGTGCCGTGGTAGAGGCGGGTGGGGCTGGTGGGCACCCAGTTGAAGAAGCTGTTTTCTTGGAGGCGCTGCTTGAGCGCCGGCTCGGCGCTGGGGTTGCTTAGGCTGGCGTAGAAAGTGGGTGTAAAAAGGGCAGCTGGGCTGTTGGTCAGGGCAGCGTCAATTTCAGCGCGGGTTTTCATGCCGTCGAGCAGGGCGGGCAGCTTGGCGGCGTACGTAGCTTGGAAGAAGTCGGTGAGCGGGCGGTTCCAGTTGTAGGTGGTGTTGTAAGCCTGCAAGAACAAGCCCAGGAAGGCCGGGGTGGCGTAGGTGGGCGTGGCGGCAACGCTGCTAAGCATGCCCGGCAAGTCGTAGCCGCCGGCGCCGGCCGCGGCGGCGGTGAGCGTCAGGCCGTGTTCGGGCATGGTTTCTATAACTTGCTGGGCGGCCATGGTGGCGTAGCCACCCTCAGAATAGCCCACCAGAAACAGCCGCGGACCGAGAGCCACTTTCTTCTGCTGCAAGTAGTATTTGGCGGCTTTAATCATGTCCACCACGGTGCCGGCCGTAGAAGGCTTATCGTAGAACGACTGCCGAATGTTGCTGGACACGCCGAGGCCAATGTAATCGGGGATGAGCGTGACGAAGCCGGCGCTGGCAAACAGCTCGAAGCCTGTAAACGTCAAGGGAAAGTTGGAGGGCGCATCGGAATACTTGAACATGGTGCCGTGCTGGGCGCTTAGTATAGCGGGCGGCGTGGGCGTATTGCGCGGCACAGCCAGCATCCCCGATACTTCCAGCAACTGGCCCTGGTAGGTGGTTTTGTACCGGAACCGGCGAAACGTAACGTCGTACTTCAGCTGTGCGGTGAAAGCGCCAAATCCCGCTACCGTCGCCAGGGTCTGCAATTGGGCTTTCGGAATGGTCGTGACGGAATCGGCTGACACGAAAAGCTGCTCGCCGGTGAGTACTGCGGGGTTCGGGTCCGGGTCGTTGGAATTGTTGCAGCTACCCAGGCACCAAACGGTGAACAGCACCAGAACCCAGCGAGATGATAGAAGTGTTGTTTTCATAGTAGGTAGGAAATCAGGGTGATAAGCGGCGGGGTTTCATCAGCATCGGGCAGACACTTGCGGCATGCTAAGCGCCTGTGCATCAGGCAACCAGATGCAGATGAATAGTTGAATTACAATTATTCTTTTGATAAAAACGAGTTTTGCTATATTCTTCCGCAAGGCCGCCCGGCCCTGGCGTTGCACCACGGCCTAGTCTGCTGGCTAGCACTTGATACCAACAAAACGCCCCATCCTGCTCAGGACGGGGCGTTGAAATAACGTCTGTACAATTTCGGCACCAGCTTACTGCATCGAAAAGCGGAAGGCGGCGGGCGTCAGGCCGGTTTTGCTTTTAAAGAGCCGGCTGAAATACTGCGGGTACTCGAAGCCGAGTTGAAACGCCGTTTCGTTGATGGTGAGTGAAGTGCTCATCAGCAAGCGCTTGGCTTTCTCAATCAGGGCGTGGTGAATGTGCTGCTGGGTATTCTGGCCGGTGAGGGTGCGCAGCATGTCGCTCAGGTAAGCCGGCGAAACGTTAAGGGTATCGGCAAAATATTGCACCGTAGGTAGCGGCTGCTCGTCTTCTTGGGCGAAGTAGGTCGTCAGCAGCGCCTCGAAACCACTTAGCAAGTCGTGTTCTGCAGGGCGGCGCGTCAGGAACTGGCGGTGGTAGAAGCGGTTGGCGTAGCTCATGAGTACCTCCAGTTGCGACACCAGCACGTCCTGGCTGAAGGCGTCAATGGACTGCTCGCACTCCAGCCGGATGCCGCTCAGCAGAGTAGCCAGGGCCTGTTCTTCCCGGTCGGAGAGGTGCAGCGCCTCGTGTACTTGGTAAGAGAAGAAGCCGTAGGTGGTGATTTTCTTGCCCAGCGGGTACTTGCCCAGCAAATCGGGGTGGAAAACCAGCATCCAGCCGCTTATTTCCGACACGTCGATGGAGCTGTTACCTTCGCAAAGCTGACCGGGGGCGTAAAAAGCCAGCACACCCTCGTTGAAATCATAAGAGCTACGCCCGTATTGCATCTGGCCCTTCAGGTTCTTCTTCAGCGAAATAATATACAGCTGACGCAGAGCCGCCCCGGTTGGCTGGTTCAGGTGGCGGGTTTTCTCCAGGTCGATGACGGTGAGCAACGGGTGCGCCGGATTCGGGAACCCAAAGTGCTGGGTGAAGTCCGAAACGGTGTTGAGCACCCGAAAATCCCTGGCTGGCTGTTTCATATAGAAGTGCTTGATAGTAATTAAAACTACAGGCTAGTTAGCTCCCCTCTTTTCAAGGAGGAGAGCTAACATCTTGGTTTCAGCCTCAACAACAAAGTAGCTGTTTTGGCTTTGGCAACTTAAAAGCCAGCCGGATACGCGGCACCGACTGCGCTGCCTATGGGCATAATGGCGTCCAACTCGGCTAGCTCGGTTGCGTTCAGTGCAATGCTGGCGGCGGCTACGTTGGCTTCCAAGTACTTGCGGCGCTTAGTGCCCGGAATAGCTACCACGCCCTGCGCCAGCACCCAGGCCAACGACAACTGTGCGGGAGTTACGTTTTTGGTGGCGGCCAACGTTTTCAGTTTCTCCACCAACTCCAGGTTCTTGTAGAAATTCTCGCCCTGGTAACGCGGGAAAAAACGGCGCGAGTCGTTGGGTTCAAAATCGTCGGGCGTTTTGATTTCGCCCGACAGGAAGCCCCGGCCCAGCGGCGAGTAGGCCACAAAACCAATGCCCAAGTCGGCAGCGGCTTGCAGGATGCCTTCTTCCTCCACGCGGCGGTCGAACAGCGAATACTCGCTTTCCAAGGCCGTAATGGGGTGCACGGCGTGGCCCCGCTGCAACTCATCGGCCGATACTTCCGAGAGGCCTAGGTAGCGGACTTTGCCTTCTTCCACCAAGCGGCTCATGGCGCCCACGGTGTCTTCGAGCGGCGTGGCCGGGTCGATGCGGTGCAGGTAGTACAGGTCGATGTAGTCGGTGCCGAGGTTGCGCAGGGAGCGTTCCACTGATTTGCGCACGTACTCGGGGCGGCCGTTGTAGCCACCGGTCCACTGCTCGTGGTCGTTTACTTCAAAGCCGAATTTGGTGGCTACCGTGAACTGGTCGCGCCGGCCGGCAATGGCCTTGGCCACCAGCCGCTCGTTCAGCATGGGGCCGTAGAGGTCGGCGGTGTCGAGCATGTCCACGCCCAGTTCCAGGGCGCGGTGCAGGGTGGCGAGGCTTTCTTTTTCGTCGGCCTCGCCGTACACGCTCATGCCGTTGATGCCGCCGGTCATGCCCATGCAGCCCAGCCCTTCCACGGGTACTTCCAAGCCTTGTGTTCCTAATGCTACTCTTTTGAGGGTGCTCATATTACGGGTTGAGTAAGAGAGTATTGAAAATGAAAGCGGACTGCTTTCGTACTCTACAAAGGTCCTCTGCTGCCACCCGGTCCAGAGTATACAAACCGCAGTTCCTGCAACACAAAACGTGGCCCCGGCCGCTTGCCGCCGCTTTCTTAGTGCCCGCCCCGCACGGTGTTGCCCCCGAATATCGACTGGCTGATTTGAGACGTGAAAATGCCGTACGGGAAAGGTGTCTCGGGCATGCTGCCTGCCTGCAGGGCCTGCAACTGCTCCGGACTGAGGCGAACCTCCAACGCCGCCAAATTGTCGTGGAGCTGCGCCAGCTTGCTAGCCCCAATGATGGGAGCCACCACGCCCGGCTGCGCCAACACCCAAGCCAGTGCCACCTGCGCCATTGGGCGCTCTGCCTCGGCGGCCACCGTGCGCAACACTTCAAGCACTTCCCAGTTGCGCTTGGTGAAGAGCGTGTTGCCAAACGGATTAGCGCCCATCAGGCGGCCTTCGCCGGTAGCGCCGCTGGTGGCAGGTTGGTATTTGCCGGCCAAAAAACCGGCCGCCAACGGGCTCCACGGCGTGATACTAAGCCCACATTCCAGGGCAGCGGGCCGAAATTCGTGTTCTAAATTGCGCTCCACCAGCGAGTAGGCCATCTGCAAAGCAATGGGACCTGGCACGCCGTGCACCTGTGCCAAGATAGCGGCTTTGGTGGTGTACCAGGCCGGCACGTTGGAAAAGCCGAAGTAGCGGATTTTGCCGGCCCGCACTAAGTCGCCGAGGGTTTGCAGCACTTCCTCCGGGGGCGTCAGCTGGTCCCAGGCGTGCAGCCAGTACATATCCACGTAGTCGGTTTGCAGGCGGCGCAACGATTTTTCCAGGGCTTGGTAGATGTGCTTGCGGCCGTTGCCGCCCGCGTTGGGGTTGCCGGGGGCGGTGTTCCAGGTGAATTTGGTGGCCAGCACCAGCTGGTCGCGCAACTGCCGGTCGGCTACAAAGCGGCCAACCATTTCTTCGCTCCGGCCGCCGGCGTACACGTCGGCCGTGTCGATGAAGTTGCCCCCTGCCTCTACGTAGGCATCGAAAATAGCCTGAGATACGTCGTCGGGTGAGCCCCAGCGCTGGGTGCCAAAGGTCATGGTGCCCAGCGCCAGCGGGCTAACTACGAGGCCCGAGCGGCCAAGGGTACGAAAGGAAGAGTAGCTCATGAAAGTGGAAAAGCGTAGAAAAAGACGGTTTGCTAACACAACAAGGTTGCGCCGCAAAGGTCCAGGTACGCTTTCCACCAAGGCTATACAAAACCCGGTTTCTGCAACACAAAACGCTTGGCTTACTGGCCAGTGGAGAGGGCAGGCGCGGTAGGCTGCGGCCGAAAATCGGGGTTGAAGTTGAGCGTGAATTGCAGGGTGTGGTTGTGCTCGAAAACGGTGCCGTTGCCTTGCTGGACCAACTGATGCAGGTAGCCGGCCTCCAGGGAAGTGGCTTTGCTCACCTGATACCCCAGCGCCAGATAGGCCCGGTTCTGGTCGAAGGTGTTGCGGGCCACGTTGCGCCCAAAATTCACGAACACCTCGTCGTAGGCGGCTACGTAGGGCGTGCGGGGCTGAAGCTGGCCGGTGGGTCCCAGGGGCACCATAAAGCGCAACTGGTAGCGGGTACGGTTGAGGTAGGTGTAGTCTTCGGCTGCCGGAAAGCGCAGCCAGCGTTGCTCCAGCCGGTAGCGGTGCGTGAACTGCACCCGGCCCAGTGCGTCGCGCAGCAATACTTGCTGGTATATGCGGTGCTCGGGAAACTGGCTGGCCGCCGGATAGTCGCCGTAGGGATAAGTAAGAGCGTAGGCGTAGCCGGCCGTGAGCATCAGGCGCGGACTCATGTAGTAGTTGCCGCCTAGCCGTACAAAATTTTGCTGCGAACTAGCTCCAAGCTCGCTACGCCGCAATTGTGCCTCGGTATGCACGCCCCAGCGCTCCGACAAGCGGGCGTCGCTGAAGTACATCAGCCAAGCATGCGCGTTGTGGTCATGCAAGCGGCGCGGCTCGGTTTGCGCCCAGCTGCTGGGGCAGGAAAGAAGCAGGAAACCAGCCGTGAAAAGGGCGTAACGCGCAGAAAATGCCATGCAGTAACTTGGGTGGATAACTCCCCGATGTTACGCGAATGTTACCTGGTCGGTTCCTGCGCAGGTGTGCACCAAATTGCCCCGGAGCTACTGCTGGCCGGCTTCGAATCGTTTTTTGGTGAGCTTGGTAGGCGTGT
Source organism: Hymenobacter norwichensis DSM 15439 (assembly GCF_000420705.1). GTDB lineage: Bacteria > Bacteroidota > Bacteroidia > Cytophagales > Hymenobacteraceae > Hymenobacter > Hymenobacter norwichensis. Next base: position 776,228 of record NZ_ATVL01000008.1, on the reverse strand, counting down.
GTTCCATAGGTTTGTCGGGCCAGGGGTGCTTGGGGTAGCGGCCTTTCAAATCCTTGCGCACCTCGAAATAGCCGGTCTGCCAGAAGCTGCGCAAATCACGCGTAACCTGTGCTGGACGGCCGCCGGGGGAAAGCAAATGCAACAGCAGCGGCACCCGGCCACCAGCTACCGTGGGCGTTTCGGTCAGCCCAAACAGCTCCTGCAACTTCACGGCCAGCACCGGCACGGCGGGATCTGCGTAGTCCAGCGCTACGCGGGAGCCGCTAGGCACCTCCAGCTGCGAGGGGGCCAGGCGGTCTAGCTCCTGCCGCTGGGCCCAGCCGCCGGGCAGCCGCTGGAGCAGCAGCTCGTTCCAGTCCAGTCGGCTTACTTCGTTCAAACTCTTCAGCCCGATTAGCTGCGGCCCCAGCCAGTCGTCCAGCTCCGCCGCCAGCACCTCATCCGACACCTCAGGCCAACTATCGGGGAAATGATGATGCAGAAACGCTAGCCGCTGGCGTAACGCCATGGCGGCTTCGCTCCACGGCAGGCGCGTAATACCCGCTGTGCGCAAGGCTTCCAGCAGCGCCTTGGCTATCAGTTCGGGGTTGGGATTGTTGAGTTGGGTATCGGAAAGCACCAGGGCTCCTAGCCGCCGGAGCCGCCGCGCCAGCACGCGGCCGGTGGCGGCATCCCAGCGCACCTCGTCCCGGTTCTCCATCTGATCGGCAAACAGCTCCTCCAACTCCGCGCGGCTGATGGGGGCGGCCAGCGCAGCGCGTAGTTGCTGCGGCGGGCCCTCCAGGTAGGCCACCGCCAGAAACTGGTCGTCGCGGCCGAAGAATTCGGCGGGCAGCTGCACACGCTGGCCGGTGGCGAGGCGGACTCGGTCGGCGGTTTCGCGCTGGGCTATTCGGTCAGGGTAGGCCAGCGCGGTCAGTAGGCCGGCGGCGTCGGCATCGGCCGAGGTGGACGCGTCTCGGATGCCGGCCCGCTGCCGTAAATTGCGGGCGGCGTCTCGCACGCGGTGCAGGGTGTTGTGCTGGACCAGTAAGCCGGGTAGTGCCGGCCGGCCGTGCGCAATGGTTTCAAAGCGCAGCCGCAAATCGGGCGGAGTTAGCTGGGCATCGGCGGAGCGCAGCACGTCGCGCTCCGACAGCAGAGCTGCCAGCGCTGCCGCTGCTGGCCCGTGCCCTAACTCGTGCCCGCGCACAACCAAATGCCCCAGCCGCGGCGCCAGCCCCAACCGCGCCAGCGCCCGGCCGTGGGGGGTAGGTTTTAGTGGGGTGCTGGGGTGTTGAGGTGTTGGGGTCTTGGCTTTTTGTTGGGCTTGCTCAGGGGAATTGGCGGCTTTTTCGGGGCTAATGGCTGCGGAATGTGGTTGCTCCGGTGCGACCTGTCCAAAGTCCGAAGCCCCTACGTTTTCAAAGTTTTCTACGGCGTCCAACCGGCGCAGTAGGTCATTGGCGAGGGCCATGGCGGGAGTGGGGGGCGTGTCGAGCCAGCGCAACCCGGCGGGCGTGGCGCCCCACAACGCCAGCTCCAGGGCCAGGCCGCTAAGGTCGGCGGTGAGGATTTCGGGCGGCAGGTGGGCCGGTAGGGCATCGTGCTCGGCGGTGGTCCAGAGGCGGTAGCAGGTACCCGGCCCAAGGCGACCGGCGCGGCCCCGGCGCTGGTCGGCGGCCGCTTGGCTGACGGGTACGGTTTCGAGGGTGGTGAAGCCGGTGCGGGCCTGAAAACGGGGCACCCGGGCAAAACCGCCATCCACTACCACCTGCACGCCCTCAATGGTTAGGCTGGTTTCGGAAATGGCGGTGCTGAGCACAATCTTACGCTGGCCGGCTGGGGCGGGGCGCAAGGCAGCATCCTGTTGCTCCAGCGGTAACTCGCCGTGCAGCAGGTGCAGACGAGTGGTTTCGGACAGGACCGGTTCCAGCTTGTCGGCTACCCGGCGCAAATCGGCGAGGCCCGGCAGAAACACCAGAATGTCGCCTTCGGGGTGGATGCGCAGGGCTTCACGCACGGCGGTTGGTACCAGCGTAGCCAGCCGCTCGTTGGGCCGGGTGCCGCCCGTGGCGGCCTGGCGCGAGCTGAGGTAGTGCGTCTCGACCGGGAAAAGAAACCCGGCGCTGGTAACCACCGGCGCATTCAGCCACGCGCCCAGCCGTTCGGCTTCCAGCGTGGCGCTCATCACCAGAATCCGCAATTCGGGCCGCAATACTGCTTGCACATCCAGCGTGAGAGCCAGCCCAAGGTCGGCGCGCAAGCTCCGTTCGTGAAACTCGTCGAACACCACTGCCGCCACGCCTTCCAGCGCCGGGTCGTCCTGAATCAGGCGGGTCAGGATGCCTTCGGTAATCACCTCAATGCGCGTGCGGGCCGATACCTTGCTTTCCAGCCGCACCCGGTAGCCGATGGTCTCGCCCACGGTTTCGCCAAGCAGCTTAGCCAAGCGGTTGGCGGCAGCGCGGGCAGCCAGCTGCCGGGGTTCCAGCACCAGAATCTTGCCACCTTCCCGCCATGCGGTTTCCAGTAACGCCAGCGGCACCACCGTCGTTTTGCCCGCACCGGGCGGCGCCTGCAACACCACCCGCTCATGCGCTTCAAGAGCCGTGAGCAGGTCGGGTAGGGCGGCGGTTATCGGGAGGTTGGGGTAGTGCATGAGGCTGTTCAGTAGAGGTTCCCGCAGGGGGCGCAGAGGTTGGCGCAGAAGACGCGGAACGTTCTGCGTCTTTGCGAGCTAGAAATGTCTGCTTAGTAAATGGCCACGGTGGGGTCTACCCGCAGGCTCCAGGCGTGGATGCCGCCGCGCAGGTTCAGCAGGTTCGTCATCTCGTGGCGGTGCTGCAAAAACGCTAGGGCCTGCATAGACCGTACGCCGTGGTGGCAAATCAGCACGATGGGCCGGGTATCGTCCAGCTCCTCCACATGGCGCGGCAGTTCGCCCAGCGGAATCAATTGGCTGCCTTCAATGCGGCAATATTCGTACTCCTCGGGCTGCCGCACGTCGATGAGCTGGAGGTCTTCGCCGTTGGCGAGGCGGGCGTGGAGTTCTTCGGGCGTAAGTTCGGGCAGCATAGAAGGAAGGCAACAAAGGCGAGCTGCAAAATTAGCTGGTGGCTCGTTAGCTTTGGCCCCGGCGCGGCAGTGGCCTTTCCGTGGGTTGCCGGCCGTTTTATTTTCGCTCTCTACGTTTCCGCTGTGCTGCATTCCCTGTACGAGTTCTGGACGGCCGCTGTCGGCAACAACCCGCTGGAATGGGTGGCGGTGCTTACCGGCTTTGCCTGCGTGTGGCTGGTAGCCCGCGAGTCGGTCTGGAATTTTCCTATTGCCATCTTCAGTTGCTCGCTCTACATTCAGGTGTATCGGCATTCGGGGCTCTACTCCGATTCGCTGCTGCAAATCATGTTCATAGCCCTGAGTTTGTACGGCTGGTACGAGTGGCTGTACGGCGGGCGGGGCAAAACTGAGTTGCCCGTATCGAAGACCCGGCCGTGGGAGTGGGCGGCCTGCGCAGGCTTTATTGGGGTGTTTACGGCGGGCTTCGGCTACTATTTGCAGCTGCGCACCGATACCACCGTGCCCTACTGGGACAGTTTCACCACGGCCGGTAGCCTGGCCGCGCAGTACCTGATAACGCGCAAGCGCCTGGAAAACTGGTGGCTCTGGATTATGGTGGACATTATCTATGTGCCCGTGCTCTGGCACAAGCACTTGTATCCTACCAGCGCCCTCTACGCTTTGTATCTGGGCCTGGCCACCTACGGCTACATCCAATGGCGCCGGCAGCTAGGGAAGCAGGAAGCAGTATTTAACAAGTAAACATCAGGTATCAGATAATCCACCGCAAGCCGACCAGTATAGCTAGTCCTACCTTCTTAATCCCAAATCCACCCAATGCTCCGCGTTGCCATTACCGGCCCCGAATCGACGGGCAAAACCACGCTTAGCCGGCAGCTGGCGGCACACTACCGCGCCAGCTGGGTGCCAGAGTATGCCCGCACGTATCTGGAGGAAAACGGCGCCAACTACACCCTTGCCGATCTGGAGGCCATTGCCCGCGGACAGCTAGCGGCCGAAGCTCAGGCTGCCGCCGAAGCGCATGCGCAAGGCCACGCCGTATTGTTTGCTGATACCGACTTGCTGGTGATAAAAGTGTGGGCCGAGCACGCCTTCGGCCAGTGCCCCGCCTGGATTCTGCAGCGCCTCCAGCAGCAACGCTACGACCTAGTGCTGCTGCCCAACATCGACCTGCCCTGGGAGCCGGACCCGTTGCGGGAGCATCCACACCTGCGGCAGCATTTCTTTGAGGTGTATCACCAGGCCCTGCAAGACCTGCAAGTGAATTTCGCCGTAATCAGTGGCACCGCCGAAGCGCGGTTCGGGCAGGCCCGGCAGTTGGTAGATGCGTTGCTGGCAACGAAGAAGCCGCACTCCGTTATATAACAGCCGTTCGATTCGTACTGCCTTTCGCCTAACCCAAAGCACATCCAACCTATTGCGCTTTATGACCACCTACACCCTCGAAAACGACCAGTGCCGCGCCACCATAAATGCTCACGGCGCCGAATTGAGCAGCTTTATCCGCAAAGACCTCGATAATCTGGAATACATCTGGGAGGCCGACCCGGCGGTATGGGGCCGACACGCTCCAGTGCTGTTCCCGATAGTCGGGCGCCTGCCGAATGACACCTACACCTACCAGGGCCAGCAGTACCGCCTCACCCAGCACGGGTTTGCGCGCGACCAGGAGTTCACGCTAATCCGCCAAACGCCTGCCGAGCTGGTTTTGGAGCTGCGTGCCAACGACGCCACCCGCGCCCTGTTCCCGTTCGAGTTTAGCTTGCTAATCAGCTACCGGCTGGCGGGCCCTATGCTCACTATTGGCTGGGAAGTAATGAACGTGGGCACCGGCGAGCTGCTGTTTGGCATTGGCGCGCACCCGGCCTTCCGCTGCCCGTTGCAGCCCGATGAAACGTTCGAGGACTACGATTTTATGTTCGACCACCCGGTTACGTTCGAGCGGTACTTGCTGGAAGGCGGCCTGCTGAGCGGCCAAACGGAGCCCGTGCTACAGGATGAAACTACGCTGCCGCTGCGCTACGAGCTATTCGAGCAGGATGCGTTGGTGCTAAAGCATTTCGATTTCACGCACGTAACGCTACGTAGCCGCCGTTCGGGCCGCGGCGTGCGGGTGCGCTTCGATGGGTTTCCCTACCTCGGCCTCTGGACCAAAGGCCCTGGCGCCCAATTTGTGTGCATCGAGCCGTGGCAGGGCATTGCTAGCTCCGTATCCGACTCCAGTGAACTGACCGACAAGGAAGGCATGCTGACTTTGCAGCCCGGCCAGGAATTCGCCACTTCCTACAGCATCACCCTGGAATAAGTATGGCCACCCCCGCCATTTGGGCCATTGCGCCCAGCCACACCTACGCTCTGCGCCATCAAGTGCTCTGGCCTGATAAGCCACTGGACTATGTGCAGCTACCCGACGACCCCAACGGTTACCACTACGGCGCCTTCCAAGACGACCGACTGGTGGCAGTTATTTCCTTGTTCGTAGAAGGTGAGGATGCCCGTTTCCGTAAGTTCGCCACCGACCCCTCCTATCAGCGGCAAGGTATTGGTACGGCCCTGCTGCACTACGTACTGGCCGAGGCCCGTCGGCTGGGGGCCCGCCACATCTGGTGCGACGCCCGTCAAGACAGCGCCGCCTTTTACGCCCGCTTCGGCTTGCTGCCCGAAGGTCCGGCATTCTTCAAAGGCCCTATAGCCTACGTGCGCATGGGCCGGGAATTGTGAGATAAAAATAAAGGCTAGCCCCCCTCATCTGAGGGAAACTAGCCTTTTCTTCTAAACCGCAACGGCCCTCCCGGCGTTGCTTCCTGTTGAACATCGTGTCTGATGCAATAGAAAGCAGCGCCAGGAGGGCCGGTTTTTGTGTTGACTCTGAGCGCCTATTTGCTCTCAGGTGAGGTGCGGGGCCGTGGGGCGGACTGGCCGCCGGGGACGGCGGTTGTAGTCGGGCTCCCAATCGTTGATGGGGCGCGTGATGCCGGGTGGCAAGTCCAGATCTGGTAGGCCGTCGTCGAGCGGTTCGCCACCCTCATCGTCATTGTCGGGCTGGGGCGGATTGGGGAAGCGCCGCCGCGGCATCAGCAGAAAGTAAATAGTGATACCGAGGACGGCAAGCAAGTATACGAGGGGAGTCATGGCCGAAGGAAACTGGGGGGACATACGAGCAGACGAGCGAGGAGCGTGAAATAAATAACGGTGCTGAGCCAGCGGATGTTTTCGTTGGGGCCAGGCTTTTTGCTGGTGGAAAGCTTTTCTAAGGTAATTGATTATCAATCGAAAGTAAAGCAGTGGCCGCTTTTGTTGCCAGAGATGCCACGGCCTTTAAATGAAGTAAAGAATCTTCCTGATTTATCCCGGATTATTACTTCTAGCACAAACAACAAGCAAAAGCGCCTACCTTTGCTGCCAGAAGTTTAGGGGTGCCCCACGCCAGTACGGCCAAGGCTGAGATCATACCCATTGAACCTGATCCGGGTAATGCCGGCGAAGGGAACAGACGATCCGCGAACGATACAACCGATGCGCCGACCCCTGGCGCGGGCCCGTTCCACTTTTCCGCTTGCATTGTTGAAAAATTTACTGGTTTCTGGGGTGGCGCTGCTGGCGCTACCTCTCTCGGCCTGGGCGCAAGGTCCCGTGTCGGGTACCATTACCGACGCCCAAACGGGTTCGGCCCTGCCCGGCGCTACGGTGTTGCTCGATGGCGCACCCAGCGCCGCCACTGATGCTGCCGGCGCCTTTTCAATTCCGGTGGTGCCAGCCGGGGCGCATGAGGTGCGTGTCACGTTTGTAGGCTACGAGCCGCTGGTGCAGCAGGTGCAAGGCCAAGCTGCCGCGCAGCGCCTGAACGTGACGCTGCGCTCCGGCGGGGTGCTTACTGGCGAGGCGCTAATTACCGCTCAGCGCGCCAACGACCGGACCGCCACGGCTTACACGAACGTGAGCAAACAGGACTTAGCGAAGCGCAATTTCGGCCAGGATTTGCCGTATCTGCTCGATCAAACTCCTTCAGTGGTAGTGAATTCCGATGCTGGGGCGGGCGTGGGCTACACCGATATCCGTATCCGGGGCACGAGCAACACGGGCATCAATATGACCATCAACGGGGTGCCTCTGAACGACGCCGAATCGCGCGGCTCGTTTCTGGTGAATCTGCCGGACTTAGCCTCGTCGGTGAATAGCCTGCAAGTGCAGCGGGGCGTAGGTACCAGCCAAAACGGCGGCGCAGCGTTTGGGGCCAGCATCAACATCAGCACCCTCGACAACCGGCGCGAGGCCTACGGCGAAACTCAGAACAGCGTCGGCTCCTTTGGCACGGTGAAAAACACGGTGCAGTTTGGCACCGGGCTGCTCGACGGGCACTTCACGGTGGATGGCCGCTTGTCGCGCATCAAGAGCGACGGGTACATGAACCGGGCGGCGTCGGATTTGAAGTCATATTACTTTGCGGCGGGCTACCAGACCAACAACACGCTGCTGAAGTTCATCACCTTCTCGGGCCGCGAGAAAACCTACCAGGCCTGGAACGGTGTGCCCGAACCCGCTATTACCGGCAACCAGGCGCTGCTCCAGAACTACATCGACAACGGCGAGCTAAGTGAGGCCGATGCCGAGCGGGTACGCCGCGAAGGCCGCCGCTACAGCTACTATACCTACGACAACCAAACCGATAATTACCAGCAAAACCACTACCAGTTGCACCTCTCGCAGGGTTTGGGCTCTGACTGGAACATCGGGGCGGCACTGCACCTCACTCGCGGCTTCGGGTACTACGAAAGCTACCGGACCAACCGCCGCTTCTCGGCCTACGGCCTGGAAAACGTAGTTATCGGTGGCCAAACCATTTCGCGCACCAACCTGGTAGACCGCAAGTGGCTTGATAACTACTTCTACGGCGGCACTTTCGCACTCAACTACCAGCCCAAAGCCAACGACAAGCTGCAAGCCACTCTCGGTGGCGCCTGGAATAAGTTTGACAACGACCACTACGGCGAGGTAATCTGGGCGCAGTACGCTTCCAACAGCAACATCCGGCAGCGCTACTACTTCAACAACGCCCGCAAAACCGACTACAACGCCTACGCCCGCGCCACTTGGCAGGTGCTGCCTCAGTTGGGCGTGTACGGCGACGTGCAGGTGCGACACATCGAGTACACGATTGATGGCGTGGAAGACGACCAAAACGACGTGACCACCCGTGCCAAGTACACGTTCTTCAACCCCAAAGCCGGCGCCACTTTCGCGCTGGCCGAGGGGCAGCAGCTCTACGCCAGCTTCGCGGTGGGCCAGCGTGAGCCAGTACGCTCCGACTTCACCGACCGCCCTGCTGGCGACCAGAGCGCCAAATCCGAACGCCTCCACGATTTTGAGGGCGGCTACCGCTTCACCCGGCCCGATGCCGAGCTGCTGGGTCCGCACACGTCGTTACGCTTCGAGGCCAACTATTTCCACATGAACTACCGCAACCAGCTGGTTGCTACCGGCCAGCTGAACGACGTAGGAACCGCCTTGCGCACCAACGTGGCGAGCAGTTACCGCCGCGGCGTGGAGCTGACCGGTTTTGTGTCGGCCGACGACAAAATCAGCCTCAGCAGCACGCTCACGCTCAGCCGCAACCGCATCCTGAACTACCGCGACGTAACCTACGACGCCGACTACTCGCCCGTGGTAGGGGAGGCGCGCACGTCCACCATTTCGTACTCGCCCGGCACGGTGTCGGCGCATACGCTGGAAGGGCAGCCGTTGAAAAACCTGCGCGTGGCGCTGCTCTACAAAACCGTGAGCCGCCAATACCTCGACAACTCCGAGAACGAAGCCCGCAGCATCAAGCCGTACCAAGTGCTCGATTTCCGGGTGCGCTACAGCATCAAGCCGCGGTTTGTGAAGGAAATCGAGCTGGGCTTGCTGGTCAACAACGTGCTCAACCGCGAGTACGTGGCCAACGGCTACACCTACAGCTACCTCGGCGCCAGCGGCGGCCTCGACACCTTCAACTGGTACTTCCCACAAGCCACCCGCAATTTCCTGGCTTCGGTAGGGGTTAAATTCTAAATAACAGAACAAGTAGCAGGCCGTCATGCAGAGGCGGAGCCGAAGCATCTCGCGTGTTAATACTGGATTACTAAATCTGGCATCAGCCCGCGAGATGCTTGGGCTGCGCCTCTGCATGACGTTTCTTTTGTTGAAATATTCCTCAGACAATTAGGCGTACACCTCCTAACTCAGAGATGCCATAGGGAAACCGGTCACCAGGGGAGCCGATGAACATGAAGTTCTTGGGGATGTTCCATTCCTTGGAGAGTTTATCAATCAGCTCCGGGCCGAAATGGCCATCGAGGGTCACGAAATCCACTTCAATTTGCTCGTAGGCGCGGTCGAGTACCCGGATATCGGTCAGCAAATCCTCGGGGTAGGTTTCGCCTTCTTTGAGCAAGGTCACGATTTTGAGGCGGGTGGTAAACTCGTTTTCCACCACGTAGGCCATCACCTTGTTAAGGTTTGATACATTGTCGCCTTTGGTGAAAAATACAAATTCCTGGCGGTGCAGCTCCCGTAACTGCCGCCGAATGTTGAGCTGCGTGAGCCGCGAAATCCGAGGCGAGTGTTTGGCAAACGATTCGGCCGCGGCTAGCACCAGATTGAGAATGCCGGTGCGGTTGAGCATAACCGACACCACCAGCAAGGTGGGCAGGAAGTATTGTAGGAACACAATCAGGTAATCGGGCCGCATACGGATATTGCCGTACAGCGCCGCCAGTACCCCTAGTAGGGCCAGTGCCACCGTCATCAAGCCAGCATAAACAGGCCGCGGCAGCTTTGGGCGTTTGCGCTTGAGCAGGAAGTTGCCCAACGCAAAAAAGGCCATTACCGATAAAAACGAAATGGTGTACACGCCCGCCAGCGGCCCTAGCTCGCCGTTGGTGATAACTAGCACCGACAAACACAGCAGGAAGAAGGTGATGAGGATGATGTAGTTGCTGCACCGTTTGTTTTCCTTGAGGAAGAACTGCGGTAGAATCCGGTCTAGGGCCATGCGCTTCATCAAGCCGCTCACGCCCACAAACGAGGTCAGCACCGCTCCGCTGAGTACGGCCACGGCATCCACGGAAATGAGGGTGGCCAGCCACGGGCCACCGGTGCGGTTGCCGAGGTGAGAGAGAAGCGTTTCGGTGTGCTCTCCCACTTCCACCAGTGGCAGCGCCGCAATGGCCAGAAACGCCAGCAGCGGGTTGAACACCGTTACGACCACCCACATGTTGCGCAGGGTTTTCTGAAACACGCCGCGGGCTTGTTCTTCCACGAAATTCGCGGAGCTTTCAAACCCCGAGATACCTAGCATGGCTGCACTGAACCCCAGAAACAGCGCCGTGAGCAAGCTGCCCTTCAGTGGGACGTGCCAGTTGGCTACCAGCGTATCGAGGCCGTGCGTAAACAAATACCAGCCTGTAACGCCAGCCAGCAGCGTGAGCGATGCCAGATGCAGCACGAAAATGCCCACCGCCACCACCGCCGACTCGGAAATACCCAAGATGGTGAGCAGCAGAAAAAGGCCTAGCAGCAGGATGGTGGCCCAGATAATGGGCAGCCCTTCCCACAGCGTGTGCAGGTAGTGCATGGCCTCGGAAGCCGAAATAACGGCCGTAGCCATGTACGACAGAATAGTGAGGCAGGCCGCCACCGCGGCGTTGCGCTTGCTGGTGGTGTTCAGCAGTACGTTGTAGGCGCCACCGTTGAGCGGTAGCGCGCCCACCACTTCGCCGTAGATGCGTCGAAACAGAAACAGCACTGCGCCCACTACCAGCAGCGCCACCCAGGCGTATTGGCCAGCGTGCGCAATAGCCAGCGCCGACACGTACAGACACGACGACGAAATGTCGTTGCCGCAGATGGCGGTGGCTTCCAGCTCGTTGAGTTTCTTGTGTGTAGTAGACTGGCTCATGGGGTGGCAAGGAGGTGGAAAGTACTGCTGCTTCTACGCAGCAAACGCAAACTCGAACAACCCTGCCGCACCTATCAATTTCACCGCTGGGCGTGGTGCTGGCTGCTAGTCTTGTAGCGCTACCGAACCATCGGTTGGCGCGGCCGGTTTCACGTATTGAAACCACTATCTTTGAACTGATTCCCACCCAAGTTATTTCACTTATGTCTTCGCAAGCCGACGTCCTCTCGCCCCAGGCCAAAGCCGCCAAAGCCCACGGTTCCACCAATGCCGCTGGCTTTACCGATTACTATGATATCGACGGACTGCTCACCGAGGAGCACCTGCTAGTTCGCCAAAGCATCCGCGACTTTGTAAAAAAGGAAATCAGCCCGAGCATTGAAAAGTGGGCCCAGGATGCGCACTTTCCCTCGGAAATCGTGCGCAAGTTTGGTGACGTAGGCGCGTTCGGCCCCACTATTCCTACCGAGTATGGCGGCGGCGGCCTCGACTACATCAGCTACGGCCTAATTATGCAGGAAATCGAGCGGGGCGACTCGGGTATGCGTTCCACAGCCTCGGTGCAGGGCTCGTTGGTGATGTTCCCGATTTACGCCTACGGCTCGGAGGAGCAGCGCAAGAAATACCTGCCCAAATTGGCCAGCGGCGAATGGCTCGGCTGCTTCGGCCTGACGGAACCCGACCACGGCTCCAACCCCGGTGGCATGACCACCAAAATCGAGGACAAAGGCGACTATTATTTGCTGAACGGGGCTAAGCTCTGGATTTCCAACTCCCCCGAAGCCCAAGTGGCTGTAGTGTGGGCCAAAGATGACAACGGCCGCATCCGGGGCGTGATAGTAGAGCGCGGCATGGAAGGCTTCAGCACGCCCGAAATTCACAACAAGTGGAGCCTGCGCGCTAGCACCACCGGTGAGCTGGTGTTCGAGGACGTGAAGATTCCCAAGGAAAACATTCTGCCCAACATCGACGGCCTCAAAGGCCCGCTGTCCTGCCTCGATTCCGCTCGTTTCGGTATTGCCTGGGGCGCTATTGGGGCAGCTATTGACTGCTACGAGTCGGCTCTGAAATACTCGTTGGAGCGGGAGCAGTTCGGTAAGCCCATCGGTGGTTTCCAGTTGCAGCAGAAGAAGCTGGCCGAAATGCTAACGGAAATCACCAAAGCCCAACTGATGGCTTGGCGCCTCGGCATGCTCAAAAACGAAGGCAAAGCCACCAGCGCCCAAATTAGCATGGCCAAACGCAACTCCGTGGACATGGCGCTGCATGTGGCCCGTGAGGCCCGCCAGATTCACGGTGGCATGGGCATCACCGGCGAGTACCCCATCATGCGCCACATGATGAACCTGGAATCGGTCATCACCTACGAAGGCACCCACGACATCCACTTGCTCATCACCGGCGCTGACATTACCGGCATCCAGGCGTTCAAATAAACGCTGATTTGCCTACCTTGAAACGGCCGCTCTGCTTGCAGAGCGGCCGTTTTTATTGGTTTCACTCTTACAGCAATTCAACTATGAGCATGACCATGACACTCAGAAAAGTGAGCGACAAGCTGCTGCGGGAACTACTCGATGAGCCTGATTTGGTACTGGATTTTGTTGATGAAGAGGTGCCTGCCAATCAGGAGTTGGACTTGGATAAAGCCTGGCACGGGCTGCATTTTATGCTGACGGGCTCAGACTGGGAAGGGTCGGAACTGTTTGCGTATCTATTGGCTGGCGGCGAGTTCATTGGCAATGAGGAAGACCACGACCTGGGCTACGGCCCCGCGCGCGGACTGACCAGTGCCGAAGTCAGCCGCTTTGCCTCTGCGCTAGATAGTTTGTCGGAACCAGAGTTCAAGGTGCGCTATGATAGCGCAGCAATGGACGAGCTGGAAATATATCCGCTGGACTGGAGCAAAGAGGAAAAGCCGGAGGAAATAGTAGAATGGTTAGCAACTAGTTTCAAGGAGTTGAAGAAGTTCGTACGCGAAGCCGCCGCTGCAAAGCAAGCCTTGCTGATCTACATGTAGACAGTTAACCGTTTTTGTTCGTAAGAATATGGATCAGGAAACCGTCCGTTATATTATCGATTACCATAAGGATTTACTCTCAGAATCAGAGCAGTGGGCGTTGCGCCACATCCTTTACAAGGAAAAGTTAGCTGTAGTACAGGGAGAGGCAATAAAAGCACGGCTGCTGCTGACAGATCAACAGCAGCGCCGTTTGATAACAGACCAAGCCGTTTTAAATCGGCTGGCGGACGGGCCAGATGCTTTTCTGTATAATACAGCCATTCGTGTTTTCAACGAGCATGGGGGTGAAAAGCTGCTTAATCTATGGGCGGCTTACCCGAACCCCCACTGCCCGGCAGTGCCGCCATTGCGGCCATGATTGGCATTAGCTTCTACTTTGTAAACTATGGGCCTCGATACTGTTGAGTTAGTTATTGCTTTCGAAGAGTACTTCCAGCTTGCCATCCCAGATCAGGAAGCTGAAAAACTCAATACGGTTGGGGAAGTGGCAGCCTGCGTAACGCAATTCAAAGGCCTTTCCACTGACCCCGCTCGCACGGCAGCGTATTACATGGTGCTGGCAAAGCTGCTTGGCTGCTTGCAAGCAGTACACCAAAACCCAACGGAAGACACATTGCTAGCTGCCCTCTGGCCGCCTGGCACCGCCAACCAAACCACAGCTCTTGCTACTTGCTTGCAACTTGAGGTGCCTGCCTTACCGAGCCTCGGGCCGCCAAAACAGCCAAAACGCACTACCTGGTTACAACGACTTTTCGGCCCTGACTATCTAGCCCCGCATCCGTCCGATTGGTCTGCCTGCACCGTGGCCGACCTCGCCGATTGGATATTAGCTCAGAACTACGCCAACTTATTGCCTGCACCAGCCACCCTATACGAAGTGCAGCGAGCCACAATAGGTATTACCAGTTATTGCGGCGGCATAGATGTGCCCGAAATTCAATTGACCGACAGCTTCACGAATGATTTAGGGATGGACTAACTACCGCAACTCGTCGAAGGCGTATTGTGCGGTGCTCCAGAACTCGTCTAGGGCTATGAGGCGGGGCTTGAAGAACGAAATTAGGGTAGGCCAATCGTCGCGGTTGAAGAGGTTGGCGGGCGTTAGCTCGGTGAAGATGCGGCTCAGGGGCAAGCCGTTTGTGTCTTCGGCGTGCAATTCCCAGCGCCAGGTTTCGCCTAGGGTTTCGTGTAGCATCGCCTTAATCTGCTCGAACTGCGCGAAAAACAACTCCCGGATTTCCGGGTCGGGGTGGGTAAGCTCAATGGCTATGGCAGCCCGGCGGTTGTCGGCGTGCAGCCGAAAATACACGTGCTTGAGACCGGTTTTGTAGTTGATCCAGTTTGTAGGCACCCCTTCCGCCGACGGCACGGGGGCCATATATTGGCCGAATGTGGTCCAGAAGGCTTGGCGGAGCTGGGTGGCTTCGGCTTTACTATACATAGAGTAGAAACGGTGAAATGTTGTTGCGGCCGGCTGCCGCGCAGGGCAGAGGAACAGTAGAATACGGGAATGCCAGCCCGTGAGGTACGGATTTTTGGGCTTCTGCTGCGAAGCTGCGCGCAACTGCTTTACTTTACGGCCTCACCAGTTTCCGTTGCCATGGCTGCTCCCGCTTCCGAACCTCTCGTTTTGCTTGAATGCCTGATTGCCGGTACCACCCACCGGGCCGGCCTCGCCGATTACGAACCGAAATTGAAAGTAGGGCAGCGCCTAGCCCTAGTGCGCGAAGCCGACAGCTCCTACGACGATTGGGCCGTGCGTGTGCTCACCGCCGAGGCCAAACCGTTCTGGCTGGGCTACCTACCCGAAGGCCGCAACGAAACCATTGCCCGCCTCCTCGACGCCGGCTTTCCCCTGGAAGCCCAACTCAATCACAAAGCTTGGGAAGAAGACTGGCTGCACCTGGAAATAGAAGTGCTCCTGATTCGGTGAGGAACGGATAAGTGAGCAATACAAGACCGTCATGCTGAGCTTGCCGAAGCATCTCTCCCGCCAAACTAACTCAATCATGAGGGTGAAGCAGTAGATACGGTTCGGCTGCGCTCAGCATGATGGTCCTATAATCCCCTCCGTACTTTACAGCGCGTCGGCGAGGGCCAGCACTTGCTGACGGGCGGCTAGCAGAGCAGGCTCTTCGGGGAACGTGTGCTGCACCCAGCGGGTGAAACCACTTACCATTTCGCTCACGGCCTGCCGATGGCTAGGCGCCGGCGTGGCGGCTGTTTCCGTTTCGCGCGCCGGAAACAACGCCTCCAGCCCCAGCCGCTCCAGCACCTCCGATACGAACACCATGCCGCACACCTGCATGGCTTGGTACAACTGCACCAACTCCGGCATAGTCAGCGGTAATTCTTCGGTGGCTTGCAACTCGCCCAGGCGGCCAATCATCGGCTCCAAGGCGGTCGGCTGCAAATTGGACAAAGCAGCTACGGCGCGCAGAAACGCATGGTCGCCAGCTTCGGGTAGGGAATGCACCAGCAGCAACGACAGGCGTACCATTTGCAACTGCGCCTCCGAAAAGCGGACGGTGGCGGCCGGTGGGGCGGGGGCAGGGTGCGCCTCCACGTAGCTATGAAACACTTGCTCCACCCGCAGCCGATGCAGACCCAGCGCCAAGTCCGTTGGCAAATGCTGCTCCAGGGTCAGCAGAAACGCGCCGCTTAGTTCCTGGCAATACGTTTTCAGTTGCTGCATCTGCGCAATGCCGATGCCCATTTGGCGCTGCACGTATTCCAGCACCGGCTTAGCTAGGCTGGTATCCAGCGTTAGCCGGCCTACTAGCAACAAGTTGTAGAAATCCAGCGGCTGCTTTTGTAGTGCGTTTAGTAGCTGCTCATGGCTGGCAATGGTATTTAGCTCGGTTACGCGGGCCGTCGTGAGGCCCGTAAGCGCCATTATCTGGCGCGGCAACGCGTCTTGTGGGCGGCTGAGTAGCTCCACACACGCCATGCCGTGCAGCGACAGACAATGCGCCAGTTGGTCGTAGAAATCAGGTGGCAGCGTTTCCAGCCAGTTATCAGAAGGGGTAGACATGCGGCAACAAAAGCAATTGAAGCCGCAAGTTACGGCTGCATTCCAATGCCATAGCTGCCATAATTCGCGCTTTAGCAGCTAGCCAGTGGCCCGATGCCGCTAGCTTTGCTAACTAATTTAGTAAAGAGGTGGCCTTGAATGTTTTTTGCTAAAAAAGGGACAAATTGCCGGAGCAAGATGTTACCTTGCTGAATCCAACTTTTCTTTCGGCTGCTATGCGCGAAAACTATCTAACCGGCGGCGCCGACCACATGGACGCCTCCGAAAAGGACATCGACAAGGCCCTCCGTCCGCTTTCCTTCGACGACTTCGCGGGGCAGGATAAGGTAGTGGACAACCTCAAGGTATTCGTGGCGGCTGCCAAGCGCCGCGGCGACGCCCTCGACCACGTACTGTTGCACGGGCCTCCCGGCCTCGGCAAAACCACGCTTTCCCACATCATTGCCAACGAGTTGGAAGCGGGCATCAAAATGACCAGCGGCCCAGTGCTCGACAAGCCTTCCGACCTGGCCGGCCTGCTCACCAACTTGGAGCCACACGATGTGCTGTTTATCGACGAAATTCACCGCCTCAACCCCGTAGTGGAAGAATACCTCTACTCGGCCATGGAGGACTACCGCATCGACATCATGCTCGATTCGGGTCCGAATGCGCGTTCGGTACAGATTTCGTTGTCGCCGTTCACGCTGATTGGGGCTACTACTCGCTCCGGCATGCTCACTTCGCCGTTGCGGGCCCGTTTCGGTATCAGTGCGCGTTTGGAGTACTATGATGCCAAACTGCTGACCAGCATTGTGCAGCGTTCGGCGGAAATCTTGGGCACGCCTATCCATGAGGATGCGGCCTTCGAAATTGCCCGCCGCTCGCGCGGTACGCCACGTATCGCCAACAACTTGCTGCGCCGTACCCGCGACTTCGCCCAAATCAAAGGCGACGGCACCATCACGGTAACCATTGCGCAGTTTGCCCTCAACGCCCTCGACGTAGACGCCCGCGGCCTCGACGACATGGACAAGCGCATCCTCACCACCATCATCGACAAGTTCAAAGGTGGTCCAGTAGGCCTCAGTACTATTGCTACAGCCTGCGGCGAGGAAGCCGAAACCATTGAGGAAGTGTACGAGCCGTTCCTGATTCAGGAAGGCTACATCAAGCGCACCAGCCGCGGCCGCGAAGCTACCGAGCACGCCTATCAGCACCTCGGCAAGCTCATGCCTCAGCACCTGCGCGGCAATACCGGCGAGCTGTTTAGCTAATACGTATAGATCGTAGTTCATCAACCGTAGCGGCGAGAAGTAGTGAAAAAGCTACTTTTCGCCGCTTTCGTTTTGAATGCAAATTATATAGCTAACAGTCAGTAGCTAAGCGAAAAACAGCTATTGGCTTTATTCCTGATGCACTCGTACGTAGAGAAGCGTCGTCTCAAACAGTCTTCTAACTATAAAAAAAGAACCGTGGCACTAAACCGTATTGCTTGGCGATTTACCAAAGAAATCTACACTGACTCAGCAAGATTCAATCAAGATGTAGTAGTGTATCAACTAGCAATCTATCAGAAGGATAGCAATTGGGAGCCTAACGCCATTGCAGTTGCTGTTCCAGAATTACAAGTTCAATATATGGCATGGGTAAAAGAGCCCTCAGACTTGCTGGAAAACGAGACGCTAATCGATGAAGACAAACAGGTTTTTGAAGAAGAGCCTGAAGAAGAAATGCATCAGGTTGAAATCTTGGCAAAGCTGAAAGCCAATGACGGAGAAAAGTTTACAGCCTTGGAATTCCTGATGAAAGCGCACAATCAGCAAGCAAACAAAGACCTGGGTGATCATATATTCTTTGAAGGGACTGATGATACCCCGCGGATTATAAATGGGTTGCCCACTTATTTTATAGCGTGTGGTAGTTGAAGCCGTATTAAAAATACCTGTCAACAGCGTAGTGGCGCCACAAGATTGACCCGGTAAACTCCACTGCCGCTAGGGCTTTCACTTTTCCAGTGAACTTTGAAATTACTTGCGTAGTCTGTCTTGTAGCTGCCATGTAATTACTTTTGGTGCTTTCTGCTCATGCTCCCCACCGCTCACTATACTGCCTTTATCAAACAACGCGCGGCGGAGCTGGGCTTCATGTACTGTGGTATTTCCAAGGCCGAGTTTCTGGAGGAAGAAGCGCCGCGCCTCGAAAATTGGCTGAACCGCAACATGCACGGCCAGATGGGCTACATGGCCAACCACTTCGACAAGCGCCTAGACCCGCGCCTGCTCGTGGATGGTGCCAAATCGGTGATTTCGCTGCTGCTCAACTACTACCCACCCCAGGAAACCCAGCAGCCCGACGACACGCTCAAAGTCAGCAAGTACGCTTACGGCCGCGACTACCACTTCGTCATCAAAGACAAGCTGAAAACGCTGCTGGCGGCTATGCAGGAGGAAATAGGGGAGGTAGGCGGACGGGTATTCGTCGATTCGGCACCGGTGATGGATAAGGCCTGGGCCAAGCGAAGCGGGGCCGGCTGGATGGGCAAGAACACCAACCTGATTACGCCTGGGGCGGGCTCGTTCTACTTCATTGCCGAACTGATTGTAGACGTGGAACTAGACTACGACGGCCCCATCAAAGACTATTGCGGCACCTGCACCAAATGCGTAGATGCTTGCCCTACCGGCGCCATCACCGAACCCTATGTGGTGGATGGCAGCAAGTGCATCAGCTATTTCACCATCGAGCTGAAAGACCAAATTCCGCGGGAGGTAGAAGGCAAGTTCGGCAACTGGGTGTTCGGCTGCGACATCTGCCAGGACGTGTGCCCCTGGAACCGATTCGCCAAGCCCCACCAAGAGCCGCAGTTTACTGCGCACCCTGGCCTGAAAGACCTAAAGGCTTCCGATTGGCAGGAAATCACGCATGAACTCTTCACTGAGTTGTTTCGGCAGTCGGCGGTGAAGCGGACGGGTTACGTGGGGTTGCAGCGCAACATCCGATTCGTAACGGGTGAGTAGGCTGCTGGGAAATGAGTAACAAAAAAAGCGTCCTTACCTGTACAACAAGGCAAAGACGCTTTTTAATATAGGCCAGTTGGCTATATCGCCGGCTGAGCGAACACACGGTTCAGGATGCGGCGGTAAAGGCGGGAAAACTGTTCGTAGCACCACGCGCGCAATTCGGTTAGTTCGGCGGGTACCAGCATGCGAAGAGCCTTGCGCAGCTCCTTCTCAAATAGGATTTTATCGAAGCTCACTTTGAGCAAGATGGTTTTTGCATATTCCAACATCGGAGTAAGCTTGTTTTCTTTTTGGTTGTGGGTGGGAAGTAATGGTAGCAGACATGTATACGGGCCGCCGGGAAAAAGATGCGCCCCGACCGAAGGATAAACTTTGGTGGAAGGAAGAGTTATTACAACAATGTAGATGATTATACGCATTTTGTGCGTGTAAGATTCCGACGTTGAGGTAGTTAAATATATCCTAATACTTGCATTATTACTCCTTCGTGCATAAAAAAAGAAGCGCTTATAGCGCTTCTTTTTTTGGTAATAATAGTACGAAAGTCAGATATAGCTAGTATGTAAACAGGCCAAGTAGTGCCTCTACATCAGCAGCGGCTAGCGGTTCGTCGAAGGCCTCTGGTACGCTTTGCGTTAGCAGATTAGCCCCCGAACCGATAGGAAGCAGTTGGAATTGGATGGGGGTATTGATAGGTGCTGGCAGTAGTTGAGTGGTAGCGTGTTCGGTGGCATACACTACGGCGGTTTTGCCCGCTACCGTAATATCGGCGTCGGTGGGGCTGGGCCAGGGCTTCACTACCGCGCCCCGCAGGCGGCGCATCGTGCGGATGCGAGCAGCGTGGCGAGCTTCGGTAGAGTGTAGCTGCAAGGCGGTTTGCAGGATGTAATTGTCCTGCACTAAAAACTCGACGGCACCTTTATAGGCCCTTACGCTGGTGTCTTCTAGTAACTGCGCCAGCCGCAGAAACTCGTCGAAGTTACTGAACACGTTAGGAAAGAGGGCCGCTTGCGTGTTGTTCTTACTGCCCGTAAAATCGTAGTTGGGCAGCGTTGGCACGTCGCCGTTCGAGGTGGTAATTACGCGCGTCAGCAATGCTACGTGCTGCTGCTGATGGGCTTGCATCTTCACAATGGAGGATCGGAAGCTAGCATCGGCTGGGAAAAAGCCTGGCCCAGCTGTTAATGCGCGGCTGTACAAAGCGTTCTGCAACTGCTCAAGGCGAGTGGCAAGCTGCAACGAGTCTAGAATGGTGCGCGTATCGCGCGCTTGTGCGGGCAGAGCTGCCAAGCCTAGTGGTAGAGCAGCAGCTAGGGTTTTGGCACCTACCTTACCTAGGCTGGCTATCGTAGCGCGCCGCGAAGCAGCTTGGTGGAAGTCGGTGGGCGTAGCAGCCAGATCGGCGAGAAGCTTCAGAATATTCATGGTAAACAGCACGCCTTAAGAAATAGGCAGGTTCGCTGCCGATAGTTTGATAGGAACAAAGGGCTGAATCAGCACAAACACTTCGGTGGGCGTTTTGGTATCGTCCAGTCCATCAGCACCAATAGTTGCGCCAAACGAGTCAGCCTGTACCATCTCGTGAGCCAACGCCGCGTGGCGAGATTCAACAGAGGCAATTTTGGCTAAGGCCAGTAGATTAGCCGTTACAACTAGCAGCTTGCCAGCCCCATTGTAGGCTGCCGCGGCAATATCCTCTAGCTGTTGCGCTGCGGCCCAAACGCCGACACGCGTAGTGAGCGTGAACGAAGTGAAGGTAAACTCCAGCGGAGTGGCAGCGCCACTATCATACGCCTTGCTACCCAGAATGGCCTTCAGATATTCGCGGTGAATCAACTCATGGTCGCGCAAATCGGTGAGGTAAGCCAATTCCCCTTGCTGAAGATCTGCTGGCGGGGCTGCCACCACTTTCTGATAAAACGCAGCCTCTAGTTGGGTTAACAAGTATGCGTAATTGAGAATGCCATCATCAATAACGTTGCCTTGCGCGTCGAAACTATTGAAAGCTAGTATGTTTTCTGCTACAGGAGTAGGATCCGGCTCGTCGCTGCAACCAGCCAGCACCAGTGTAGAAGCTGCCACCGAGGCCCCCGCTACTTTAAAAAACGAACGGCGCTGCATGGCACGCGCCAGAAAAGAAACGGTTGTAGATTCTGACATACGCGAATAAACCAGTTGGCCAGACTGAAAAGCAACAATGCGTCCCTGGCATAACAAAGATACTCTGATAAACCGGGATGCCCTAACTGTAGGAGTAGCACCTAATCGGCAGAAGTTGCATGCTGCGTCAAACAAAAAGGGCAGCCTTGTGGCCGCCCTTTTTGTGTATACTAAAATGAAGTAGGCTTACAAAGTGGTACCAACTACAAAGTTGAGGACGATATTGGTTACCGTAGTACCATCTAGAGGCTCGTCGAAAGCTTCTGTGAAAGCTGTTGCTGGGAAATTCAAACTCGATAATGCTGTCTGAAGATTAACGCCACCTTGTGTTACGTTGTCTTCAGCAGGGAAGCCCGAAGCACCTGCTCCGTAAATAGGGGCAGTGATGCTACCACCAGCACCGCCACTCTCAGTGCCTGTAATCCAGCTCTTAGGAGAAGCACCCGTACCAGCACCCGCTACAGTAGGACCGCCGCGCCGCATCGTGCGCAAGTGGGAAGCGTGGCGAGCTTCAACAGAGTGAATGTTTAGAGCTGCTTCCAGAATAGTGTCGTTAGCCATCAAGCCAGCGGCGCCTCCTTTATAGGCCCGTACGCCCGTGTCCTCGAACGACTGAGCCACTGCTAGGAAGGTCTGATAGTTGCTGAATACATCAGCAAATAGTGCGGCGCGGGTACCACCTTTCGAACCCGTAAAATCGAATTTAGATTCGGGTACTACCACTGTTGCTGCGGAAATACCAAGCGCAGTTTTCAGAAACGCAACGTGTTTGTTTTCGTCGTCGCGAATTACGCTTAGGGCATCGCGGCCAGCACCGGAAGGGATAAGACCCGTGGTAGCTAAGCCCTTGTTATAGAAGTAATACTCCAAGTACTCCAATTTCAGCGCGAAATTCAGAATGTCTTGAATACCCTGGGGTAATGTCGAAGTTTGGCCATATGCCTTATTGAAAACGGCACCCAGAAAACCTGGTACAGCGGCGCTGGCAAGTGTCTTGCCCATGCCAGTCATATGTTTGAACACCTTGCGGCGCGAATCGAAACGGTCGTAGACTTCTGGATCTACTTTCTCGATGTCAGAAATAAGTTTTAAGATATTCATCTGGAGGCGAAATTTTGGAAGTGAAAGAGAGTAGCAGCAGCGGCTTACTTGATATTCGCTACGTTGATTTTAGAGCCTTCCTTGAGGAAGGTATTTGCCGTTTGTGCTACTACACTAGGCTCTTTGGAAATCTCTAAACCATTAGCAGTGTTCACTACGTCGGTACCAACGAAGGTACCGTTGGAAAGCAGGTCGCGAATGAGCGCCGCGTGGCGAGCTTCCACCGACACGATTTTACCAGCCAATGTTAGGTAGCCTGCATCAGCAATGTATTTACCAGCACCATTGTAAGCTGCTACTCCCAAATCTTCGAATGCTTTAGCTGCATCAAGCACGCCTAGTTTTGCAGCCCCAGCTGATGCCGTGCGCACCGCAAAGTCAATACCCGAGAAATCTGGCTCTAGGGCTTTGATGGCATTGGTTGCCAACGCCGTTTTAAATAACTCCCGGTGAATTACTTCGTGGTAATACAAATCGTCGAGTGCCGACTTTTCAGCTCCTGCCGATAGGCCTTTGTAGTAGTTGCCGTTGCGCAGTTCCGTGTAAAAGCCAGCTTCTAATTGCTCAAGAGCATAAGCATAATTGAGTACACCTATGTCACCCGTGCCTACGTCTACCATGCCAGGCATACCGTTTCCACCCGAATCATCATCGTCGCAGCCGGATAGTAATAGAGCAGTAGCACCGGCAGTGGCGCCAGCATACATGAAGAACGAACGGCGTTTGATGGGAACGTAAAGCGGCTTGGCAAATTCAGCCTCGTCGCCACCCTTTTTTAAGTTGTTGGACATGTGATGGAAGAGATTATGGTAAAGGAAAATTTCGGCAAAGGAATTCCTGTACACCATCCACAGAAGGATATGTATTGAAGAAAACCTAGAATGACGGGGGTATTTGAAAGCACATACGGCGGGGCTTGACAGCAGGATTTCCTAAAGCCGGAATTTTATTGCTGTGCTTGTCAAACCAGTAAGCTCAACTAGTTGATAGCCGAGTTTGAATAATAGATGAGTTAAGCAGTAAAAGCGCGAAAATCGGCTGAAAACAAGGTTTATGCGTAGCTTTGATTACGCTGTTTCGCCCTGTATGCTTCGCTATCTGTTTTGCTGGTTTTTTTTTGTTTGTTGCGTAGGGCAGCCATATGCTGGTAGCGCGCAGCCGCCTGCCAAGCCACAGGCAACGGCTCCAGAAATGCAGGCCGAGCTAGAATTGGGGGAAGCGTCTTTTCCAGTTACCGAGTATTACACAATCAGCTTTCGGCTGCGTGGGGCTGCGCTGGAGCGGTACTCGGCCTTTCCTGATATCGAGGGGTTCAAGAAAAGCGGTAAGTCGAGCACCACGACCACGCGCATCGTGGAAGGCCAAACCACCACCGAACTGACTATTACGCAACGGTATGCCGCTTATGCGGAGGGCGAGTACGTGCTGAAGCCATTTACAATGGTGATAAATGGGGTGACGGTACGCTCGGCTGGTGCCACGCTGCAAGTGGAAACGGCCCCAGCCGCTGCCACCGGGCCCCCACCGAGTGGGAGCTTGCAAGGTATGGGACTGCTAGATAAACTGTTTGGCAAGCCGAAGCCGCAGGAATATGTGGAGCCCAAAGACAACGCCTTCATGGCCTTGGTGCCCGACAAAACCAGCGTGTATGTGGGCGAGGGTGTGCACGTAGGCCTATACTTCTACCTCACGCCCGCCGACCAGGGCCTACTGGCATTCCATGATTTTGGGGGCCAACTACCGGCTATTTTGCAGCAACTACGGCAGCGCACAGCCTGGGAAGAGCCCTTCAATGAGCAAGAAATAGTGCCTGAGCCAGTAACTATGGGTGGCAAAGAGTTTTTGCGCTACCGCCTCTACGAAGCCGAGTATTACCCGCTCAACACCGAGCCCTTGATGTTTCCGGCCGTGGCGTTGCGCATGGTTAAGTACCGCTTGGCCAAAAACCCAACGGAAGGCCTCGACAACCGCCTCGAAGGCTATAAAACGTACCTTAGTAGTGCCCGCACAATTACTGTGAAGCCGCTTCCTCCGCACCCTCTGCGCGACCAGGTGCCGGTGGGCAGTTACCAACTGCGGGAAGCCATCAACCAAACCACTTTCCGCACTGGGCAGGCTTTTACCTACAGTTTTGGGGTGGAAGGCGAAGGTAATCTGGCAGCCGTTAGTGCGCCTTTAGTGGCTGCGCGGCAAGGGCTGGAAGTGTATGGCCCAGATGTGCGGCAGGAGCTAACCCGGCAGGCTGGTCGTGTGGGTGGGCGCAAGGTGTTTACTTACCGGTTTGTGGCCCGCCGGCCCGGCCCGCTGCCGTTGGATAGCCTGCTGGCAATGGTATTTTTCGATCCGGCAACCGGCCGCTATGATACGTTGCGTGCCGAAGTACGCCCTTTGGTGCGCGGCCCCGTTAGCACCGCCAGCGCCTTCCGTGCCCCCTCCGACGACCAGTTCTACCAGAATGTGCTCTTCGACGCCAACAACACCTTACAACCCCTGGACAGCTACCGTGATGTGCGCCGCTACGCCAACTACATTCTGGCCGCGCTGCTGGCCGTGGCGGTGTGGGGCTGGTGGCGGAAGCAGTGAAATTGCGAAACGGTGAACTTGTAAGTTGATGTTCTGGTAGCTTTGCGGCAGTTTACGTCAACCGATGCTGGCACTAGATAGAAGCTGCTGTCGAGGCTGACTCAGCCGGCTGAACGTCAACTCACAAGTTCACCGTTTTCTTATTTCACCGTTTCCGCTATGTCTAATACGTTCGGCACTCTGTTTCGCATTACCACCTTCGGCGAGTCGCATGGGCCGGGCATTGGCGTGATACTGGATGGCTGCCCAGCGGGGCTGGCCGTAGAGGCTGCCGACATTCAGGCGGCCCTAGACCGGCGCCGGCCCGGCCAGAGCGACCTGACCACCCCGCGCAAGGAAGCCGATCAGGTGGAAATTCAGTCGGGTATTTTCGGAGGCTACACCACGGGTACACCCATCAGCCTCTACATCCGCAACCAGGATCAGGCCAGCCACGACTACTCGCATATCGAGCACGCCTACCGCCCCTCACACGCCGACTATACCTACGACCAAAAATACGGCCGGCGCGACTACCGGGGCGGCGGACGTAGCTCGGCCCGCGAAACGGCCGCCCGTGTGGCCGCCGGTGCCATTGCCGACAAGTTTCTGGCGCAGCACGGCATTGTGGTGCGCAGTTACGTGTCGCAGGTGGGGGCTATTGCGGTGCCTGTGGGCTACGAGCAGCTGGATTTGGGGCTTATCGACAGCAATACCGTGCGATGCCCGCACCCCGAAACGGCCGAGCGCATGACCGACCTGATTCGGCAGGTGCGGGACCGGCACGACACGGTGGGTGGCCTCGTAACGGGTGTGGTAACGGGTGTGCCAGCAGGCCTCGGTGAGCCGGTGTTCGATAAGCTGCACGCCGAACTGGGACGCGCCATGTTGAGTATCAATGCTGTAAAGGGCTTCGAGTACGGCTCTGGCTTCGCGGGTACGTTGCTATTTGGGTCCGAGCACAACGACGCTTTCTACGCAGACGAAACTGGCGCAGTGCGCACCCGCACCAACCATTCGGGTGGCATTCAGGGCGGTATCAGCAATGGGCAGGACATCTACTTCCGGGTGGCGTTCAAGCCGGTAGCTACCATTCTGCAACCTCAGCAAACCCTCAACGACCAAAACGAGGAAATTATGTTGGCCGGCCGAGGCCGCCACGACCCCTGCGTACTGCCCCGTGCCGTGCCCATCGTAGATGCCATGACCAGTCTCGTGCTAGCCGATATGCTCCTGCGGGCGCGAGCCAATAAGGTGAAATAAGGAGGTGGTGAAACAGTGAGTTTGCCGTTCTACCTGCGTAAATAGCGCAAGGCGAACGGCAAACTCACTGTTTCACTACCTCCCTATACTACTGTAGCGGCGGTTCGGGAGTTATCCACTCGTATAGGCCTAGGGTACGCGGTTCGGCGGCCAGGTTGACGGTGGGGGATACAATGGGGCGGTTGGGGCGGCGGTTGAGTTGTACCTGCGAATCGGCGTAGATGGCTACCGGGCCGAGGCCGCGCCGGGCGTAGTCTTCAGCCAGAAAATGCGCGAATTGCAGAATGGCATCCGGCTGCCCAATGAGCTTGCTAACCTGCCGCCGGGTGAGGTAGGTTGTGGGCTGCACAATATCGGTGTCGCCGTTGGGGAGCACCACCCGGTAGCTGAGAGAGCCGGATTTGGCGCGTAGCATCATGTGCCAGGCAAAGTGGTGACCTTCTTCGGTCCAGTGTACGTCGCCGGCGTATAGGAAATGCCGCAATGGCACTAGCAATTGCACGGCCGCATACAGGCCCAGGCTTGCCAGCAGCACGGGTGCCCAGCGAGGTACCTGCAAGGGTAATGTACTAGCTGTTTCGGTGGGTTGCGGAACGCGAGCGGCAATCCAGCGGCGCAGGTAGGGGAGGTGGCGCGGCCAGTCGGGCGGGAAGAACAGGGCACCTGTAATCAGCAGCGAAAACCACGGAAATGTGCCCAACCCGAACACCAGCACGTTGGAAATGTGAAAGAACATAGCTGCGCCAAAGGCCCACGGCCGGGTGCGACGCCAGAGTAGCAGCGGCGCCACCAGCAAATCAAACGCCACGCCAGCGTAGCTCATCACCCACGGCACGGCCGCACTGCCCAATAGCTCACCAATAATCGGGTAAGTAGCTTTTGGGGCCAGCCACACCGTGAGGGGGCGCGCCATCAACCAGTCGGCATTAAGCTTGGCTAAGCCAGCGTAGAAGTACACCAAACTCAGTTGAAACAGCAGCAAGTAGCGGGTCCAGGCGGGCGTGGTGTCGGCAGGCAGCACGCGGCCAGCGCGTACGTCAGCCGAGGCGGCGCGGTGGGCCGGCATTAAAGCCAGCATGGCGGCTACCAGGCAATACAAGTAGAAGTGGTTGATAAAGCGGGTTTGCTCGGCCAGAAACAGCAGCGTGTAGCATAATGCCAGCGTAACTGCTGCCCATCGGTAGCGCCAGCCCGCTGCTACTGCCATACCCGCCGCAATGGCTCCCAAATGCAGCCCGATGATTACGGGTGGCGACCAGTGCGGCAACCAGCTGAAAAACAGGTACGAGAAGTGAAATTTCGGCTCGATATATTCTCGGGTGTAGCCCAGGGCCAGGCTACCGGCCATTTCCATAGCCAGCAAAAAGCCAACTACTACGCGGGCCACTACCAGCCAGGCAATATCAATCGGGCGAAAAAGGGTAGTGGTAAGGCGAGCCAGCATCAAGGTAAGATACGCCAACCAGGGCCCGCTGGGTTGCCGGTGGCGCTAAGCAAAGCAAGGTGCAGCCAGTCGGCACCAGCCACCAAAAATGCCTACTGTTAGCAACATGCTTTAAGTCTGTTGCCACCGACAACTCGATTGAACTACAGCAATTAGGTTTCGTGCACCTTGTTTTATAGAAGTAAGTATCTGATTTTTAATATGTTGAATTGAATAAGATTCTGGCTTTTGTGACCTTGTCGAGGTCAGGGCCGTACAACTCTCCAGAGCTGCTTGCCACTTGCGGCACCTAGCTCTCCCCTCCACCAGACTCTCTTTCCTAATGAAAACGAAAAGCCTATTCGTGGCCGCTACCCTGTTCTTCGGAGCCGCTGCTACCACCCAAGCCCAAATCAATCCTACCGCCCCACAAACCGGCGGCACCATGAACCAGACCACCGTACCGGCCGCTCCACCAGTTAACCCTGGTACCATAGACCAGCGTACTCCAACTTCCACTAGCCCCACCCAAATGGGCACCGGTACCATCGACCAGCGCAACACGGTACCCATGGGTACCAATGTGCCTTCGCAGATGGGCACCAGAGTTGGAACCACCGACCGGCCCGTAATTGAGCGTTCAACTACCATTGAGGAACGCACCACTACCACGCCAATGCGCCGCAAAGCCACCAAGCAGCGAGCCGAAACCACCACCACTCGCCCCTAAGTTCATACCGCCACGGTAGCTGTCCTACGTTGGCAGTTAGCCGGCGAGCCCAGCCCCCGCTCAAGCCTTTTCGGCTCGGGCGGGGGCTGCGGCTTTGTATAGATTAGAGCCCAAAAAAAGAGAACCAAGAGTGTAGAGTAGGATTATGTTCTTAGCTCTACACTCTTGGTTCTCTTTTTTTGGCTCTAGCTTTAACCTAGGCGGCTCCTAGCTTGGCACCAAGCTGCAAGAGCAGGTCGCCGAGGGTGCGGAGTTGCGCCTGGGTGTCGGGAGTGGCGGTGGCGGCCGCCTGGTTGGTTTGGGAGCCCAGCATGCTGAGGGAAGCACCAATAGCCTCGGGATTGAGGTTGCCGCTGCTCAACAAGGATTGCAGATTGCCGATTTCCCGGCCTACATCCTGCAACGCCGGCTCACCACTTTGCAGCAAATGCTGTTGCCAGGTTTCGGTATTGTCTTGAGCGGCGCTGAGTGGAATGCTGGTCAGGCCGTTTTGCAGGGCGTGTATGGTAGCGCCTAATAGGTCGTTGGTCATAAGAAGAGAGTGGTGTGGAAAATAAAGTGGGATTGGTGGGGAGGCTACTTAATTGAAGCCGCCGAAGTTTTAGTGGTTTTGGCGCGGGGCTTTTTAGGCTTAGCTGCCTCGGCTTCCGAAGCAGCCACCACTTGCTTCGGTGTGAAGATGGGCGGCTCGTAACCAGCCGGTGCTGGTGGCAGCAACGACAACTCGCGCATCATACCACAAGCTTTATGAGCGCTGGCTTCCTTGTCCTTGATTTCCAGCATAATGTCTACGTCCAAGTCGCCTAGCTCCTTCAGGAAGTCCCGAAACAGGTCTTCCTCAATGGCCGCTACGTGTTTGCCCCGCCGCTCGCCGTGCGACTGAGAACTGTAGTCCATCATCATGTTGCCGTCGCGGGTGGGGTGCCAGGTGGCAGCAGCCAGGCGTAGTGCCTCGGCCATGGGCTCGCCATGGTTGAGACACTCGTGGTGGAAGTTGTCGAAGAGGATAGGGATGCCGGTGGCGGCGTGCAACTCTAAGCAGTCATGAAGGCTGAACAGCCGGTCATCGTTTTCTACCACCACGCGCACTTGTACATTAGCGGGCAGCGTGTGCCAGGTGGCAATAAAGCGGGCAATGGCCGTGTCCCGGTCGCCGTAGAGGCCGCCGAGATGAATTTGCAGCTTGGCGGTGCTGTCGAGGCCCATTAGATCCATCATCGAGCCCTGATATACTAGCTCAGCAATACTGCGCTGCACAATATCCGGGTTCGGCGAGTTAAGCACCACAAACTGGTCGGGATGCATGGAAACACGCATTTTGTGCTCCTTGATAAAGTCGCCGATGGCCTTGAACTCCGGCGCAAAACGGGTTTGCCAGGGAAAGGTGTTGATGGCGTGCGAGCCAAACGGCACAATGTCGGAGCCGATGCGGAAGAACAGCAGCCCATGTTCCAGATTATACTCCAGAATTCGCTTCAGGCAGGCTAGATTGGAAGCCACCGTCTGCTCTACCCGCTCATCGGAGTAAGAAGCCAACCGGAACGTGGACGCCGAGGTGCAGTCCAACGAGTTATTCATGCAAGGATACCCGATTTTCATATCCTTGACTTACGCACGGTAAATGGTGAAGTTGTGAGATTGTGAAATGGTGAGTTTGGTGTTCTAACTAGACAGCTAGCGTTGTTAGAATATCAAACTCACCATTTCACCATCTCACAACTTCGCCTTTCTGCCGCTTACGGCTCGTAGCCACGGTTGTCCTTGAAGTTCTTATTGTATTTCTGGCGGGTCTTGCGCGCAGCTTCCGCAGCTTCGGCCGCCCTGATTTCCTCCATCTTGCGGCGTTCTTGGCCGGCTCGGGAAAACTGCTCATAGATCAGGCTGACGGGACTAGCCAGTGTAGGAGTAGGGGCTTTGGGTGCCGTGGAATCTATTGGGAACAGCGGCTTGGGCGCGGGCGGGCGTTTCACAGCACTGGTAGGGGCGGTGCTGGGACGCTTGATGTTGCGCAGGGCCTTGTTGATGGCTGCACGGTCGGGGCGGCCCTCCGTCACGCGCACCTCACCCAGCAGAATACTGTCGCGCATTAACGCTACTTGCACCACCAGCTGCGAAAGGCCCGTGCCACCTAGCGGTACGCGCCGCGTTTTGAAGCCTACTGCCCGAAATACCAGCGTATCGGTGTTTTGCACCTCAATACGGAAGTCGCCTTCGGCATCGGCCACTACACCCCGGCCACTACGCTGCACTAGCACGGCGGCACCCGGCACCGGACGCTGGGTGCCCGCTTCCAGCACCGACCCCGACACGCGCACCTGCGCCGTAGCACTCAGCGGTAGCAGCAGTAGCAGTAACCAGCCAAGTAGTAGTTGGAGTTTGGCGGAAATACTCGAAAGAAAATCTGGAAAAGTCATTGGCTCTATCAAACGCAAGCAACTGGCAAGTTAGCTCCCAACAGAGCCAAAAAAAGCCCGCACCGTTGCAGATGCGAGCTTTCAGAATCAATAATCAGGCGAAAACTACTTGATTTTGGTTTTCTCGCCGTTTTCGGGCTTCAGCTTCACAGTGCCGTCGTCGCCGTCAATTTTGGCTTTATTGCCTTCGGCATCCTTGATTTTCACGTCGCCGTCGGCTTTCACTTTCATCTTGCCACCTTCGCCGCCGTCCATGCTGCCAGTTTCAGTGGAAGCGCTTGCTGAATTGTTCATGCTACCCGACTCCATGTTGGAGTCGTCCATGTAGGCATCTTCGTAGTAGGTGGGGCGGCTAGTTTCATAAGCGGTATATGTTTCCGCTGGCAGATAGCCTTTCATTTCGGTGTCCGTCTCGGAATAAGCGCCACGCATAGCAGCACCCATACCGGTGGTATCGGAGGTATACTGGCCACGCAGCGTGCCAAGGCGCTGAGCACGAGTGTAGTACGAGTTTTCGATGCGCGATACCATCGCCGTGTCGGTGATTTTCATGTCAGCGGCCATCTTGTCGGCAATGCGCTTAGCGCGGCTGCGGTACTGCGTGTCCATGTCGCCGGTGGCGGCGGTGCTGGTGGTGGCTTCGGTAGCCTCAGCCGTTTCAGCAGGCTTGTTTTCGTTGCACGAAGCCAAAGAGAAGGCAGCAGCAACCGGGAGAAACATCAGGAGCTTTTTCATGATCAAAGTTGGGATGTGAGAGGAAAAGGGAAGAGCGTAATGGGCGCGTATACGGCCCAGCTACAGTGGCGGTTATTGGATACCCAAAACTTTGTAACTGAAAAAAGAAAGCCCCGGCAAAAACTTGCTGGGGCTGCTTTGATACGCTGTAAGTGGGGCTAATGATTAGGCCCGCCGCAGCTCAATCACCGTTATTTCGGGCAAGAAACCTACCCGGCCATGGTAGCCGATAAAGCCCAACCCGGCATTTACATACAGGTATTGCCGCCCGCGTTGGTATAGCCCCGCCCACTGCTTGTACACGTACTGCACCGGGCTCCACTTCAGAAATGACAGGTTCACGCCGAACTGCATACCGTGGGTATGGCCCGAAAGCGTCAGGTCAATATCGGGGTAGTTGTGCACCTGCCCGTCCCAGTGCGAGGGGTCGTGGGAAAGCAGAATCTTGAACGGCGCGGCGGGGTCGGCAGCGGCGTAGGTTTTGGCCAGGTTGCCGTACTTTTTGAAGCCTACGCCTCCCCAGTTCTGCACGCCCAAAATGGCTATTTTCTCGCCGTTGCGCTCCACGGTGCGGGCTTCGTCGAGCAGCAGTTGCCAACCAATTTTGGCATGGTTTTGCTTGAGCCGGGCCAGGTTAGCCAGCTTGGCCGGGTCGCCGCCTTCCTGGGTCCAGTCCACGTAGTCGGAGTAGTCGTGGTTGCCGAGGATGGAGTAAATGGGTAAGCTGGACTTGATACCTGCCAGCGTCTCGATGTGCTCTTCCACTTCGGTGGCGTAGTTGTTCACTAGGTCGCCGGTCATGAACACCATGTCGGCGTTTTGCTGATTGATGATCTGTACGGCCCGCTGCAACGGCTCTTTACTGTGAAACGAGCCAGTGTGCAAGTCGGAAATCTGGAGCACCCGGAACCCGTCGAACGAGGCCGGTAGGTTGGGGAACTTCAGCGTAATGCGCTTCACCGTATAGTCGGTGCCGCCCTTGGCCATGCCCCAAATCAAGGACACGAACGGAATGGCCCCCAGCACCAACGCGGCTTTGCTGATGAACTCACTGCGCGGCATGGCTGGGCCACTACCGCCGCCCGCCGGCCGCGCCTGGAACACCCAGCGGCTAAACCGTACCACATCTTCCAGCAGCAGCGGAACCACGATGGTCATTTTGGCGGCAATAACGGCCAGCAATACGCCACCCAAATACGACTTAAAGGAGGGGTGCTCGTGGCGGTTGCGCATCGACCAGATACCCAGCCCCCACACCGTCACCGTCACCACCCAGTATAAAATCGAGACCAGCCGGCGCGTGCCGGGCGCAGTGTGTTGCACCAGCGTCCGGAAGGCCTGATAGCCATACCATTCGCCCAATACAACCAGCGCTAAAAACAGAAAAGGAAACGTGCGTCTTGACATAGTTCGAAGGCAAACCCGCGCAAGAAGGAATAGGTTTAGGTGGAGCTGCCAGGGCAGTAGTCGCGGATGCGGGGTTTTTGCTTTAAATTCCAGACCCTGCAACCCTTATGCCTTATGTTATCCGTTGACAATCTGTCCGAAAATCAGCCCGTTGAAGACCTCACGGCTATACCCTATGAAACGCCGGCCTCGTTTGGTATCAAGAGTTGGGCCGAGGAGGACCGCCCCCGCGAAAAGCTGATGCAGAAGGGCCGCGCCGCCCTTTCCGACGCCGAACTGATGGCTATTCTGCTGGGCTCGGGCACGGCCAAGCTCTCGGCGGTAGACGTGGCCAAGCTGATTCTGAAGGCCGCCAACAACGATTTGAACGCCCTAGCGCGGCTGTCCATCAAGGATTTGATGCGCCACAAAGGCATCGGGGAAGCCAAGGCCATTACCATTGTGGCAGCGCTGGAACTGGGCCGCCGCCGCAAAGAAGCCGATGCCCCCGCCCGCACCACCATCACCAACTCGCGCGATATATACCGCGTGGTGCAGCCCCATTTGCAGGACTTACCGCACGAGGAATTTTGGGTGGTGCTGCTCAACCGCGCCAACGTGGTGATGCGCACCGTGAGCATTAGCCGGGGCGGCGTGGCAGGCACCGTGGCCGACCCGAAGCTGATTTTCAAGGAGGCGCTGGAGCAACTGGCGTCGTCGGTGATACTGGTGCACAACCACCCCAGCGGCAACCGCAACCCCAGTGCCGCCGACATTGCTCTCACCCGCAAGCTCAAAGAAGCCGGCCAGTTCCTCGACCTCCCCATCCTCGACCACCTCATCTACACCGACACCGGCTACTTTAGCTTCGCCGATGAAAGTATGATGTAGTTGATTGTTGCTAGTTGGGAGGTGATTGTTAATTGTTGGTTGTTGCTTTGTAGGCTGGTTGCAGCTTAGCGGTTCAGGAAGCCGTCCGAACTACAGTAGAACGTCATGCAGAGGCGGAGCCGAAGCATCTCGCCTGCTGATGTTGCAACGGTAATCCTGACGTCAGCAGGCGAGATGCTTCGGCTCTGCCTCTGCATGACGGGCTTCCATGCTCTACAACTGCAATAATCAGCCCCCAACAATCACCACCCAAAACATGCGCCTCAATCCCAAATTGCTTATCGGCCTCGGCCTGCTGCTCGTAATCGGCTATTTCCTGAGTGACCTGGTTTTCAACGACGACCAGTACGCCGCCCGGCTCCGCAAAGCCCGCCGCGAAAAGACCGATAGCTTCCGTCGGGTGCAAGGCTCACCGCTCAGCGAAACCCAGCGCAACGCCTTCGACAGCCTGCGTTACTATGCCCCCGACAAAGCCTACCGTTTCGAGGCGCAGCTAGAAGCCGTCAGCCAGCCTGATACCGTGGAAATCCCGCTCAACACGGGCAAAGCCGACAAATACCTGCGCTGGGGCCGGGCCACATTCATTCTCAACAAGCAGGAGTACAAGCTGACCTTGTTTCAGAAAGCCGACGGCAAGGATTCCACTTTGTTCGTGCCCTTCACCGACCGCACCAACGGCTTCGTCACCTACGGCGGCGGCCGCTACCTCGACGTAGTTAAGCCTGCCACCGGCGACACCGAAGTAGTGCTCGACTTCAACGAAGCCTACAACCCGTTCTGCGCCTACAACGACGGTTTCGCCTGCCCCGTGCCGCCCCAGGACAACCGCCTAGCCGTGGAAATCAAAGCCGGCGAGCAAGCCTTCCACGACCATGCCGAGCACGCGGGCAAGGACCACTAAGTATTGGGTAGCTATGGCCTAACGAAAAGCTATAAGGCAAAATCAGTAGGGTTTCCGCTCGCCACAGGCACCTGAAAGTAGTTGCCCGCCGAGCCATTGAAGCCACAGACCTGAATCCGTACCTTTGCCGGCTCTGTTGCCAATTGTGAGTTGCCAGCTAAGAGTTTATTCGACTAGCTAGCTTCTAGCGCCAACAACCAACAATCAGCTTCCAACAATCACCATGAAAATATCCCTCGACTGGCTCCGCACGCTCATTCCCACCGACAAACCCGCCGTGGAAATCGGCAAGCTGCTAACGGGCTCGGGGCTGGAAGTGGAGGGTATTGAGGAGCTGGAAAGCGTGCCGGGCGGCTTACGCGGCGTGGTGCTCGGCACCGTCCTGACCTGCGAAAAGCACCCCGACGCCGACAAACTCAGCCTGACCACCGTGGACGTCGGCGATGGTACGCCCCGCCAGATTGTGTGCGGTGCCCCCAACGTAGCCGCTGGTCAGCGGGTGGTAGTGGCGTTGGAGGGCGCTATGCTGTACCCCAGCTCCGGGGAGCCGTTCAAAATCAAGAAGTCGAAAATCCGCGGTGCGGCCTCCGAGGGCATGATTTGCGCCGAAGACGAAATTGGTCTGGGCCAGTCGCACGCCGGTATTATGGTGCTGGACACCGACCTGCCGAACGGCACGCCTGCTGCCAACTACTTCGGCCTAGGTTCCGATTCGGTGTACGAAATCGGCCTGACGCCCAACCGCGCCGATGCCGCCTCGCACTACGGGGTAGCCCGGGAGTTGCGCGCCTTGCTGCGCCGGCCTTGCCACCTGCCCGATGTGAGCAAGTTCCACGCCCCCGCCGAGGCCACGCAGAACATTGGCGTAACGATTGAAGACGCCGAAGCCTGCCCCCGCTACGCCGGACTGTTGCTGGAAAATGTGCAGGTTGGGCCGTCGCCGGAGTGGCTACAGCGCCGCCTGCGCAGCATTGGCCTGTCGCCCATCAACAACGTAGTGGACGTGACCAACTTCGTGCTGCATGAGTTAGGCCAGCCGCTGCACGCCTTCGATGCCGACCAAATCACCGGCAACCAAATCCGGGTGAAGCGGGCCGAAGCGGGGGAGAAGTTCGTGACGCTGGACGGCACCGAGCGGGCCCTCAAGGCAGAGGACTTGGTTATTGCCGATGCCAACGGTGCACCAATGGCGTTGGCCGGGGTGTTCGGCGGCAAAACGTCGGGTGTTTCCAACAAAACCACCCGCGTATTCCTGGAAAGTGCGTATTTCCAGCCGGCCGCCGTGCGCAAAACCAGCCAGACGCAACAGCTCAAAACCGACGCCTCTTTCCGCTTCGAGCGGGGCACCGATCCGCACATGGTGCCCGTGGCCCTTAAGCGCGCCGCCTTGCTGCTTCAGGAAGTAGCCGGTGCCACCGTGGCCGCGCCCGTAGTGGACGAGTACCCGACGCATATCGGGCACACGGCCGTGCGCCTGCGCCTGCCCCGCGTGAAGAAGCTGGTAGGCCAGTTCATTGCGCCCGACCGGATTCGCCAGATCCTCACCGACCTCGACATCCTGATTTCCGAGGAAAGCGAAGACGCCAACGGCCACGCCGAATGGATCCTGTCGGTGCCGCCGCACAAGGTGGACGTGACCCGCGAGGCCGATATCATCGAGGAAATTCTGCGCATCTACGGCTACGACCATGTGGCGCTGCGGCCCCACAACTCGGCTACCTTCTTGGCCAACTTCGTGAAGCCCGACCCGGAAATCCTGCGCCAGAACATTTCCCGCTTGCTGAGCGGCATGGGCTTCTCGGAAATCATCACCAACTCCATCACCAACTCCACCTACTTCCAGAAGCCGGGCGAGAAAAACGAGGAGCTGGTGCCGCTGCTCAATTTCAACAGCGCCGACCTTGATGTAATGCGCCCCACCATGCTGCACAGCGGCCTGGAAGTGGTGCGCCACAACCTCAACCGCCGCCAGCGCGACCTGAAGCTCTACGAGTTCGGCAAAACCTATCACCGCCAAGCCGACGGGCAATACCAAGAGAAGAACAAGCTGGTGGTGTACCTAACCGGCAACACCACTGCCGAAACCTGGCAGCAGAAGTCGGAGAAGGCGACCTACCACCAGTTGGCGGGTGCGGTGCAGCAGGTGCTGGCGGCGCTGGGTTTCGGGGCGCCTACTTCGCAGCCGGTGCAGCATCCGTACTTGGCGGGTGGCCTCACAGTACTAGCCCAAAACCAGCCGGTAGCGCAGCTCGGTGCCGTGTCGGGCGCGGTGCTCAAGCAGCTCGACGTAACGCAGCCGGTGTGGTACGCCGAGCTGGATTGGGACTGGCTGATCAAGAAATACAAGAACAACCTGGCGGCCCGCGAGCTGCCCAAGTTCCCGGAAGTGCGCCGCGACCTGTCGTTGGTAGTCGATAAAACCATCACCTTCGACCAGTTGCAGCAGATTGCCCGCCGCACTGAGAAGAAGCTGTTGCAGGCCGTGAACGTGTTCGACGTGTACGAAGGCGAAAACCTGGGAGCCGGCAAGAAGTCGTACTCGGTAAGCTTCACGTTGCAGGATACCACCCAAACCCTGACCGAGCAGGCCATCGACTCGGTGATGCAGCGCCTGATTCAGCAATTTGAACAGCAAGCGGGAGCCTTAATTCGCAAATAGTTGTTTCATTTTTCGTTATTGGTTTTTCGTTTTCTGTCGAGCTGAGTTTCAATTACTAGACCCACTAATTCACCTGGTTCGAGTAGGTGAAGCTCAACAGCAAGACCGGAAACGAAAAACCGACAACGGAAATCCAAAAAAATGGCCTCTTCTCAACAGCTTGCTCAACTAGACCGCCTGGAGCGGCAGGTGAACACCTTAGTGACTGCCTATCAGCGGTTGCGCGAGGAGCTGGCCGATGCCCAAACGACCGTGCAGCAACTCCAGGCCGACGTGCGCGACCGGGAGCGGCAGCTCAAGGATTTCCAGAATCAGGAGAATATCGTTAAACTTGTCAACACCATAGCCGGCGAGCCGGCCAATGTCAACGAGCTAAAACTGCGCCTCAACGAATACATCCGCGAAATAGATAAGTGCCTTGCCTATTTGAGGGAGTAACCGACCATCCACCCCACCCACGACTGCTCCCATGAGCGAATTATCCATCAAAATCCGCATTGCCGAACGGGATTACCCGATGCGCGTTGAGCCTCAGGACGAGGAACGACTGCGCATGGCCGGCCGCCTGCTAGGTGAGCGGATCAAGGAATTTCGCGAGCTATATGGCATTCAGGACAAGCAAGACCTGCTGGCCATGATTGCTCTGTCCACGATGGCTGACCGTTTGAAAGTCAGCAAGGAAAAAGATGGTACCGACACCGTGCTAACTGAGCGCCTCGCGCGTCTCGACGAGCTACTGTCGGGAGTGGTGCTCGTCTGAGAAGAGAAACAGACGAACGCACCGGCGTATTTTTAGTTTGAAACCCCGAACGGCGCAGATGGCGCGGCGGGGTTGTTTGGCATGTGGCCTTTGCTGGGTTGTGGTTTCATCATTCCCTTCCAAACCAATAGCCCATGTCCTCCACTATTTATATCGTCTTAGCCGCCGTGCTGTCCCTTGTGGTCGGCATCGTGGTGGGGCGCCTGCTGGCCGGTAAGGCCAACCAGGGCCACGAAGCCGAAGCAAAAGCCCGTGCTCAACAACTGCTGGCCGATGCCGAGCAGCAAGCCAACCGCACCCGCGACGAGCGGATTCAACAGTCGAAAGACAAGTTTCGCACCCTCAAGCAAGAGTGGGAGCAGGAAAGCCGCCGCCAGAAGCAGGCCCTCGATCAGGAGCTAACCGACCGCCGCGCCACCGTGGTAGAGCAGGAGCAGGCCATCAAGAAGCTTACTGATACCACCCAGCGCCAGCTAGAGCAGATTCAGCGCAAGGAAACCGAGCTGGACGCCACCCGGGAGCGGATAGAAGCCCAGAGCACTGCCCAACGCGAAAAGCTGGAAGCCCAAGAGGAAAAGCGCCGCACCACACTGGAAAACCAGCTGGCCAAGCTCCAGCAGCGCGAAGAAGAAGTGGAAACCGAGCTAGAAGAAACCCGCCACCACCTCAACGAGCAGCTCCAGCAGGTGCAAAGCAAGTTGGAAACTATTTCCGGTTTGACGGCGGCCGAAGCCCGCGAACAGCTAGTAGAATCGTTGAAGAATGAAGCCCAGATTCAGGCTTCTTCCTACATTAAAGACGTAGTAGCCCAAGCTAAGCTTTCGGCCACCAAAGACGCCAAGAAAGTGGTGCTGGAAACCATTCAGCGCACCGCAGCAGAACACGCCATTGAAAACTGCGTGTCGGTATTCAATATCGAATCTGACGATGTGAAGGGCAAGATTATCGGCCGGGAAGGCCGCAACATCCGGGCGCTGGAAGCCGCTACCGGGGTTGAAATCATAGTGGATGATACGCCCGAGGCCATCATCATATCGGGCTTTGATCCGGTACGCCGTGAGGTGGCCCGCCTGAGCTTGCACTTGCTGGTGAAAGACGGCCGGATTCACCCGGCCCGCATCGAGGAAATCGTGGCTAAAACCCGCAAGAACATCGACGAGGAAATCGTGGAAATCGGGGAGAAAACCATCATCGACCTTGGCATTCACGGTCTGCACCCTGAGTTGATTAAGATGGTAGGCCGGATGCGTTTCCGCTCCAGCTACGGCCAGAACCTGCTCCAGCACTCGCGCGAAGTAGCCAACCTTTGCGCCACCATGGCGGCCGAGTTGGGCCTCAACGTGAAGCACGCCAAGCGCGCCGGCCTCCTCCACGATATTGGGAAAGTAAGCACCGAAGAGCCTGAGCTGCCCCACGCCATCTTGGGTATGGAGCTGGCCAAGAAGTACAAAGAGCACCCCGACGTGGTAAACGCCATCGGCGCCCACCACGACGAGATGGAAATGACGGCCATGATTTCGCCGTTGGTGCAGGCCTGCGACGCCATTTCCGGCTCGCGCCCTGGTGCCCGCCGCGAGATGATGGAAAGCTACATCAAGCGCCTCAAGCAACTGGAAGAAACGGCAGTAAGCTTCGACGGGGTACTCCAGTGCTACGCCATCCAGGCCGGCCGCGAATTGCGCGTAATGGTCAACGCTGACAACGTATCGGACGAGCGTGCACAGGAACTGAGCTATGAAATCTCGCAGAAAATTGAGAAAGAAATGCAGTATCCCGGCCAGATCAAGATTACCGTAATCCGGGAAATGCGCGCCGTAGCTTACGCTAAGTAGTAATAGTAGCTAATCAGTTTATGCAAAAGCTGTTGTGGTTTCGGCCGCAACAGCTTTTGTGCTTTATCTACCGCTGCCGCACCAGTTCCAGATATTTCGCGTCGCACTGCTCGAAGCGCGTGTATGGGTTCATGGAGTTGCCAGTATTCTGGATGACCAGCATGCTGTCCTGCCAAACAGCTTCTACATCGTCTACTGGGTCGGCACCTTTTAGCCCGGCGAAGGTGAAATACGTGCTGGAATCTTGCTGCTCTACCTGCACTTGCCCCTGGGTTGTGCCCGTAGTGAAACTGTAGCCATCGGCTTGCTTTCCAATGGTGATAGAGAGGGCACACACTGCCGTATCCTGTACCGTATACGTGCCTGCGTAGATGGGTTTGGCTGGGGCTGATGGAGATGTTGATGGACTGGCTGCCGCGGGTGGCATGGGTGCGGCGGGCGTAGCGGAAGTGGTGGGTCTTTGTTCGCAGTCTGTCAATGCTGCAACCAGGAAGGCAAGAGCTATAGGACGTGTTTTCAGGCATCTGGCTTTCATACAGGAAGTAATATGGACTCTAACTAAAGCTACCTGCTGAACCCGTTCCGGGTGCGGGCCTTTGGGCTTCCAACCAAGCTGTGGGCACCCCATCGTCGTTGAATACGCCCGCGTGACGTAGGCCCACCTTAGCCAATACTGCTCGGGAGGCTAGATTCTGCATGTCGGCTATGGCGTATAATCTTGGCAGGCGCAGCACCTGGAAACCATAGTCTACTGAGGCTTGGGCGGCTTCGGTGGCATACCCCCGGCCCCAATAGCGGCGGATAAATCGGTAGCCAACATCATAGAAATCAACGTGGTGGTTGATGGGCTCCCGGATAAGCTTGAGGCCAGCCCAGCCAATAAATTCGGTGTTTGCTTTGTCGATAACTGCCCAGCGCCCAATGCCATTATCTAGGTATTGCTGCCGGATGAAGGCTATCATCTCCTGGCTTTGCTCGATGGACTGCACCGGCTCGTTGCCCAAGTAGCGGTGCACCTCGGGGTCGGAGTCCAGCTCAAACATACCGTGCGCATCGGTGGATAGGAACTCGCGGAGTAATAGCCGCTCAGTTTCCGCAAATATCTTCATGAGGAGCTGGATTACGGGGAGCTACAGTAATCCGAAAATAGTGGTTCGTAGGAACAGCGCAGCAAAAAGCCCGTCGTGCAAAGCAAAGCGGGCTTTTTAATTGGTTGAAACAACTAAGCTATCCTCAACAACTTACTCCGGCTTGTCCAGCTTGGCAAATACGTTGTTCAGGCCCTCGGCCCAGCTTGGGTGCGCAATGACCATATTCTGGAGCTGCTGATATTTCAGCTTGCCCATCATGGCTAGCTGGAACATGGTCATGACTTCACCACCTTCCGCAGACAGCACAGTGGCGCCAATAATCTGGTCCTTGGCATCAACTAGTACTTTCCAGAAGCCGCCGGTCTGGCCGGTTTCGCGGGCGCGGCCTATCGTGCTGACGGGCATGGTGGCTACGCGGTACGTAATGCCTTCTTCCTGAGCTTGGCTTTCGTTGAGGCCGATGCGGCCCAGTTGAGGCTCGGTGTACACGCAATAGGGGAGGGGGCGCTGCTTGGCCGAGCGGCGCTTGCCCCGCGTGAGCAGGTTGTCGCGCACCACGCGGTAGTCGTCGTAGCTGATGTGGGTGAACTGGGGGCCGCCGTGCACATCGCCGAGGGCGTACACGCCGCGCACGTTGGTTTCGAGCTGGGCATTCACTTCAATGAAGTGCTTCTCATCGAGCTTGATGCCCGCCTGTTCGAGGCCCAGCGCGTCAGTATTAGGGGTGCGGCCGGTGGCTACCAGCAAGTGAGTGCCCCGAATGCGCCGCTCACCCTGCTTGGTGCTGGCCGTGAGGGTGAAGATGCCCTCGGTGTTGCGCGACACGAGCCGGACTTCGGCATTCAGCACAATCTCCACGCCTTCCTTGGTCAGGATTTCGCTGAGCGCCTCGCACACGTCGTCGTCTTCGCGTTCCAGCAACTGCTTGCCCGACTCGATGATGGTAACCTCGCAGCCGAACCGCCGAAACATCTGGCTGAACTCCAAGCCGATATATCCACCGCCC
The DNA here is from genome assembly GCF_000420705.1 of Hymenobacter norwichensis DSM 15439. Taxonomy (GTDB): domain Bacteria; phylum Bacteroidota; class Bacteroidia; order Cytophagales; family Hymenobacteraceae; genus Hymenobacter; species Hymenobacter norwichensis. The sequence continues at coordinate 734,259 of NZ_ATVL01000008.1, read as the reverse complement.
AGAATAACCAGGTGCTCAGGCAATTCCTTAAGGTCGAGTAGTTGGGTAGTGGTGAGATAGGGTAGGCCTTCCAATCCTTCGATTTCCGGGATAGTGGCGCGGGTGCCGGTATTGATGAAGATGCGCTTAGCCGTGAGTTCCTGCACGGGACCTTTGGTAGGCGTGAACACTATGTTGCGCGGCCCGGTGAAAGCGGCGTGGCCCTCCAGCACGGTAATACCCTTGTGTTCCTTGGTGAGGTTGCTACGCACTCCTTCGCGCATGTCGCCAATGATTTCGTCTTTGCGCTTTAGTACAGCGGCTATATCTACTTTGGGTTCGGCGCCTTGTACACCGTAGGTAGTGGCAGTACGCAGTTGATGGGCACGCTCAGCGGAAGCCAGCATGGCTTTCACAGGTGAGCAGCCGTAGTTGATGCAAGAGCCTCCCAGTAAATTTTCCTCAATGAGAGCTACCCGTTGGCCAGCATCGGCAAGGGCAGTGGCAAGCGGATTTCCGGCTTGGCCGGAGCCAATAATAAGAGTGTCGTAGGAAGTATTGGGCATAAAGCGCGAAGTTTGAACAATGGGAAGCTGCCGCGGTGGCTGCTGCCTGTCAATCAGTACGCAACTGTCGAGCCCGTGGCCACACAACTACGTGAGGTATCTTGCGTTTGGCTCTCGAATTATCTGTTTCTGCCCGCCCTTCATGCTTCGTTTGCTTCGTGCGTCCGTTTTGTTGAGCTTACCTCTATTGGCTAGCTGCTCGTCACTTTATTTTCCGCCACCCCCGCAAGTGCCCCTACTCACGCAGAAAGGCGAGTGGAGCGCTGGGGTACACACCAATTTTAGCAACAACACCGCGGTGCAGGGTGCTTACGCCGTGGGGGAGCATATTGGGGTAATGGGTTCGGCTTCGTTCCTGCATTCCAATAAAAAAGAAAGCTTGTTCGGTAGTAAAGCCGAGCGCGAATCCGTGGACCACGACTTTGTAGAGGCCGGCGTAGGATACTTCACCCGCTTGCGCAAAGACCGGCGCGTGCTGGAAGTGTACGGCGGCCTAGGTGTGGGCAGCACCAAGCGCACCCGCTTCAACCAAGAAACTAACTTCACCGCCGAAACAGCCGAGGGCACGTTGCACAAATATTTCGTGCAAGTGAATTACACCTCGAAGGAGGAAAAAAGCTTCCACGCATTCGGGCGCGACTGGCCGTTCAACTACGGTACCGCCTTGCGGGCCAGCTTCATGCAATTGGATAAGCTAAAGGTGAACGGGCTCGATGTTGCTCCCGAAGACAATGTGTTTCTGGAGCCTATTACTTATACCCGTATTCAGGTGGTCGGGCCGCTTCAGCTTCAGCTTATCAGCGGCAGCAACTTCGGGTTGCGCAGCCGCAAGTTCCTAAAAGCCTCCAACTCGGTGTTTCAGTTCGGGATTGTGGTGAACATAGGCGGGCAGGAAGGCCGTAAGTAGATAAGCTACTTGGCTGATTTGCTCTCGAAAAATTTATTGAGTGGGCGTTTAAACAGACCGTTAGTAGTGCCTAAATACACAGTATCGCCGAGTTGGGCCAGGTCAGAGAAATCAGCGTACCCTATACCGTCGTTTTTTAGCTCGCGCAGGCGAACAGTACTGGCGTTCAGCCACCGGAAGGTATAAACGCTGTTGGTTACAGCACCATGCGTAATGCCTACCAAACTGTCGCCTACTGAATAGAAAGTAGATAAGTCGAGCGCGGAATTGAAACCATCTAAACGCTGCCAACTTGCGCAGTCATTGTTTGAAGTCCAAATAGTGCCACCTCGCTGCAGGGAGTACACAATACCCTTTAATTTATAAACAGCAGTGGGATTTACTGGACCAGTAGCTTGAGTAAAAGTGCCATTTACCTGCTGATAAGTGCCATCCTGAGTGATTTTAAACAGGCCATAGCCGTCGCACCACACCAAAAAGTAATCGTCAACGGCCCAGAAACTTTTATAATTGAATTGGCTCCGGCCAGGAGGGGTGGGTATGCGGATAAGTTGCGAGCTTATTTGCGTTGTGCCAACAAGGGTTGACCCAGTAGTCGATGTGTTAATAAGCCTACTCAATACCAACTGAAAGGAGTTAGCCTGATCATCATTCGTGCGGTAGCCGCACAGTAACTAATTGTTGCGGTTGATAGCCCCAAAAGGGTATTGTGAGCCACCCAAAAAATTTTCAAACTGCGTAGCAGTTGGGTCCAGGCTACGCAGGTTCAGTTGAGTGCCTCTGTCGAAGAACTTAGTTGGATAAATAGTGAGTAATGTATTGGAAGCAACTTCACGGTTATCTTTTGGATTGGCGTAGAAATTTTCGTTCATCGGTACGGCATTGCGTACATCCCACGGCAGTGGGTCGGTGCCCCAAGTGCGTGACGGAGTCCGGCCAAAACCCGTGTAATAACCATTAGCCTTTTGTTCAGCAGAACCAGGAATTGGCGAAAGCACCTCAAACTGCCCTATCACTTGTAAATTAAGCGTATTCGTTCCTGGCACTACCCGTAAGACATTGCGTTGATAATTGATCAGATACTTTACCTCTGTCCAACTATATTGCTTGTCTACCTCTATAGTTACCTCCTCTATTTCCTTTCGGCAGGATAGTAAGAGAGGTGTAAAAAGAGCAACAGAAATCAGATTTCTAGAGAATTGCATACAATATTCTTTCAATGACAATAATTGTTATCAGTAGCAAATAAGCACAAAAAAGTGGACCCAACAGATCTGTTGAGTCCACTTTTCTATAGCTATACTACAGACGTAGTTGCGCCTCTCTATTTGCCGCCCAGTACGCGCAGCATCGTGTCGCCGATTTCGGCGGGAGAGTCTACTACGTGGATACCACACTCGCGCATGATGGCCATTTTAGCAGCAGCCGTATCGTCGGCGCCTCCTACGATGGCACCTGCGTGACCCATGCGGCGGCCGGGAGGGGCCGTCTGGCCAGCAATGAAGCCAACTACGGGCTTTTTGTTGCCGGTTTCCTTGATCCAGCGAGCTGCTTCGGCTTCCATGCCACCGCCAATTTCACCGATCATTACGATACCTTCGGTTTCGGGGTCGTTCATGAGCAGTTCCACGGCTTCTTTGGTGGTGGTGCCAATGATGGGGTCACCGCCGATGCCGATGGCCGTGGTCTGGCCGAGGCCGGCTTTAGTGAGCTGGTCAACGGCTTCGTAGGTCAGCGTACCCGACTTCGAAACGATACCGATTTTGCCTTTCGTGAAGATAAAGCCGGGCATGATACCCACTTTACACTCGCCAGCCGTCATTACGCCGGGGCAGTTCGGGCCGATCATACGCAGGCCTTCGCGGCCTTTCAGGTATTCTTTCACCGCAATCATGTCCTTGGTAGGAATGCCTTCGGTGATGGTGATAATAACCTTGATACCGGCGTCGGCGGCTTCCATGATGGCGTCGGCGGCATAAGCCGGCGGCACGAAGATGATGCTGGTATCGGCGCCGGCCTGCTCTACGGCCTCCGCTACGGTATTGAACACGGGCCGGTCGAGGTGGCTGGTGCCGCCTTTGCCGGGCGTAACGCCGCCCACCACGTTGGTGCCGTACTCAATCATCTGCTGGGCATGAAACGAGCCTTCGGAGCCGGTAAAGCCCTGCACAATCACTTTGGAATCCTTGTTGACCAGAACACTCATGTAAAGAGGGGTTATAGGTAGGTTGCGGTTGCAGCTGGAACTACTGGCCGCTGCAAGCAGCGGGTGCGCAAAAGTAGCCTTTTTTAAGGCTGCGGCAAGGTGCTTGTTGTCATTCTGGCCTAGGATGGATTCAGACCGTAGTTCCAAGCAAATGCTATCGTAGCAGGCGGCTCCCATCTGAAATTCGTACCTTTGCTGCCCCCTCTCTCAATAATAATTCCCCCTCACATGTACCTCAACAACATAGTCGAGGCCATCGGTAATACGCCGCTGGTCCGGCTCAACAAGGTCACGGACGGTATTAAAGGTACCGTGCTGGCCAAAGTGGAATACCTGAACCCCGGCAACTCAGTGAAAGACCGGATGGCCATCCGAATGATTGACGATGCCGAGAAAGCCGGACTCCTCAAGCCCGGCGGCACCATCATCGAAGGCACTTCTGGCAACACCGGCATGGGCTTGGCCCTAGGCGCCATTGCGCGCGGCTACAAGTGCATCTTCGTGATGAGCGACAAGCAGAGCAAGGAAAAACAGGATATTCTGCGCGCCGTAGGTGCCGAAGTAGTTATCTGCCCCGTTGACGTAGCGCCCGAAGACCCGCGCTCCTACTATTCTGTGGCGCGCCGCCTGACCGCCGAAACGCCGAACTCATTCTATCCCAACCAGTACGACAACCTCTCGAACACGGCGGCCCATTACGAAAGCACCGGTCCTGAAATCTGGCAGCAGACGGAAGGCACCATCACGCACTTGGCGTGTGGTGTGGGTACTGGCGGTACCATTTGCGGCACGGCCAAGTACCTGAAAGAACAAAATGCCGATTTGAAGACGGTAGGTATCGACACCTATGGCTCAGTGTTCAAAAAGTACAAAGAAACGGGGGTATTCGATAAAAGTGAAATCTACCCGTATAAGACCGAAGGCATTGGAGAAGACATTTTGCCTAAAAATGTTAACTTCGACCTCATCGACCTATTCATTAAGGTAACCGATCAAGACGGAGCGCTCATGACCCGTCGTTTAGCTAAAGAAGAGGGGTTGTTTGTGGGCTGGTCGTGCGGATCGGCCGTTTTCGGAGCACTAGAATATGCCCGGCAGCACCTTCAGGAAGGCGACACGATGGTAGTGATTCTACCTGACCACGGCACCCGCTACCTTGGCAAGATTTACAACGACGATTGGATGCGCGAGCAAGGCTGGCTGTAACATTTGCCGTGTCTAATTTGTCTGGTTTGCGCTGCTACTCTTTCATTGAAAAAAAGCTCACAGTCTTATGCCCAAGAAATTGCGCAGTATCATTCTGGTTGACGACAACGAAACCACCAGTTTCCTGAACAACCGGCTGCTCAGTCGTCTTGACGTGGCCGAAAAGGTGCACACCTTCCGGAAAGCTGAGCAGGCTTTTCAGTTTCTGTGGGGTGACGACAGCGACTTGGAAGAATCCGATGCTACGCCGGCACTGGTTTTCGTTGATTTGAAGATGCCTGGCATGGATGGCTTCGAGTTTCTGAAGCTGTATGATGCGTTGCCTGACCAGTCGAAAGCTAAAACAGTTATGGCAGTGCTAACCACCTCTATGCACGCCGCTGACACGGCCCGCGTGGCTCAGTACCCCAATGTGGAGTACCTGGCTAAGCCGTTGACCGAAGAAAAAATGGAAAAGCTGCTGAAAAAGCGGTTTTAAAATGAAAAGCTAAAAGACGGGAGCCCGGAGTTAGAAGAAAATAGAATAACCTGTTCTATTTTCTTCTAACTCCGGGCTCCCGTCTTTTAGCTTTTTCTAACGCTACCCCACCGCCTCTACAAACCGGAAGGCCTCCCCGTCGAACAAGCCTTTGTCGCTAAGTTTCAAGCTAGGAATAACCAGCAGTGCCATAAACGAAAGGGTCATGAACGGTGCCCCCAATGGGGAACCCAATTGCCGCGAAAGTAAATCAATGGCGGCGTAGGCTTCGGCTACGCGGTAGCCATCCTGCTCCGACATAAGGCCTGCGACGGGCAGCGGCAGCAATAACTCCTCGCCGTTGGCGCCTACAGCTGCCAAGCCACCACGTGCTTCCATTACCAGATTGACGGCCCGCGCTATACTTTCATCGTCACAGCCAACGGCAGTAATGTTGTGAGAATCGTGGCCGACGCTGCTGGCCAAGGCTCCGTGCTTCAGCCCGAAGCCCTTAATGAACGCCACGGCCGGCGGGGCGGCGTGGTAACGGTTCACTACCGTAAGTTTCAGCACATCCTGCGCTACATCGGGCACCACTAAGCCGTTTTCTATGCGGGCCGGTAAGTCGTGGCGGGCCGTGATAAGCTGCCCATCAAAGCACTCAATCACTCTGCTGGTGGCTTGTTGGCTTCTGTCAGGAGCTGGCAACTGAAAATCGGGGGCGCTAACGGGGTAGGCGTGGAAATTGTTGATGACGCGACCCGGCACCGAAGAAATAAGCGTAGCTCCGTTTTCGGCAACCAACTCACCGTTCAGATACGTCTGCTGAACCTGAAAATCGGTTAGGTTATCCACCACGATAAAGTCGGCCGGGTCACCGATGCGGAGCAGACCCACGGGTAGGCGGTAATGCTCGACGGGGTTACGGCAAGCCACGCGCAGCACTTTTAGTACATCTTGGCCGCGCGCCAAGGCCCGCTGCACCAACTGGTTGATGTGACCCAGCACTAGTGTATCGGGGTGCTTGTCGTCGGAGCAGAACATGAGGTGTTCGTAGTGCTCGGGTAGCAAATCAATCAGGGCTTCAAAATTGCGGGCCGCTGAGCCTTCCCGAATCAGAACCTTCATGCCTATGGCTAGCTTGTCAAGCGCCTCTTCTGCCGTGAAACACTCATGGTCGGTGCTGATGCCGGCTTCGGCGTAACGCTGGGCATCGGTGCCGCGCAGGCCAGGGGCGTGTCCATCTACGGGGCGGCCATACTGCTGCGCCAGCCGGATTTTCTCCATCACGCCCGCGTCGCGGTTCAACACGCCGGGCCAGTTCATCATTTCAGCCAGATACCCGATTTCTGAGTTTTGAAACAGCTGCTCGATGTCGGCGGCCGTTATTTCAGCCCCAGCTGTTTCAAACGGGGTGGCTGGTACGCACGACGGAGCACCAAAGCAGAACTTAAATGGTACCTGCCGCCCACTTTCCAGCATGAACTCCACGCCTGCTACGCCCAGCACATTCCCAATTTCGTGCGGGTCGGATACGGTGGCCACTGTGCCGTGCACCACGGCCAGCCGTGCAAACTCGGCGGGTATCAGCAATGAGCTTTCAATGTGTACATGGGCATCAACAAACCCCGGCAAGGCATACGGTAAGCTAGGGTCGGGGACGGAGGCGCCCGTGGGCTCAACAGCCTGAATGCGGCCTTCGGCTACGCGCAGCATAGCGGGCGTTATCGTGTTGGCAAACAGGTTGATGACGTTGGCGTGCAAACTGAATTTAGCAGACATAAGCTAGGAGAGAAGCAATAATGGAACAGCCACTCTACGGTGGCGAACGGGTAAAGAACCGTATATTTGAGGAAAACCTGCCCCAGTGAAAAAGATAACAACGCTTCTGCTAACAGCTCTTTTCCTGAGTTCCGGACTCGTAGTTACCAGCTGCGCCAGCCGTACCCCGCAGCAAAAGAAAACCCGCTCATTCAAGCGCCATCACAAGCCCGGCGACCGGATGCCCTGCCCCACGCACGACTGCTAAAGTCCACTGTTGCACACTGCACTGCCAGATTAGGCACTGATATGGTAGGTACTGCGCTACCAAATAGTGTCGTAAATGAAAGAGTCCTCCTTGCTCCTTGACTGATAGCCTATGACTGACACCAATCCGCTTGCCGCCCTCCGTGCTGCCGCCGAGGCTGTTCGCCAGCAATTGCGCGCTAAGGCGTTTGATATTGATGCTGTGCAGCAACTAGACCATTTCATTGAATCTCAGCGGGCTGGTTTGCCAGCCACCGAGAAAGAGGGTGTAGTTACGGCATTGGGATGCTTCTTGGGTGAGTGCCTAGTGCAGACCTACAATGGTACTTGGGCGCAGGGTCCCGATGGCACAACGGGGGTGGGCATCAACCAGAATAGCTTTTTCAATCCGTTCTTTCGGGTAGCCGAGCAGCTGGATAAGGGTAATACCGAATCGGTAGCTGAGTTTTTTGCTTCGGTGCCCATTCGTCTGGCAAACCCAAGTCGTAGACAGTGGATTTCGTGAAATTCACCTAAAAAAGTAGGGGGTAAGCGCATCGTTCAGTAGATTAGAATAACCTGGAGGTCTGTAAGCAGGGGGCTACCGACAATTCAGGCAGTATTTTAACTGCTGTACCCATGCGCCATTTGCAAGAAGCGGCCGAAGCCGTACGACAAAACCTCAACCTGACGCAGTTCGATGAAACCGCTGTGCGCCAACTGGCTGAGTTTATTGAGAATGAACGCCCTAATGTGCTGGCCGATAGCCGGGCCGCAGTGGTAAATGCACTCGGTTGTTTTTTAGGCGAGTGTATCATCCGTAGCTTTGGGGGCTGGTGGCGGACTGATATCCGTGGCACCGCAGGTGTGCAAATCGGGCAAAATCTGTTTTTGCATCCTAATTTTTTCATTGAACAACAGTTTAAGCGTGGTCTAGCAGAGTCAGTAGCGGAGTTTTTTACTTCCTTACCAACCAAACTACTGAACCCGCCTCCACCGCGCAGAACCTGGATTCCGGTGCCGGTACCGGTTGTCCGCCGACCGATGTAACTATGAGAAAAATCGTCATTGCCATCGACGGCTACTCCTCGTGCGGCAAGAGTACTACGGCCAAGGCTGTAGCCGCTGAACTAGGATACGCTTACATCGACACGGGAGCCATGTACCGCGCCGTGACCTTGTACTTGCTCGAACATGATATCCGCTTTGACGATTTGCTGCGCATCGAGCAGGCGCTGCACGAAATGCAGATTTCCTTTAAGCGCAACCGCAAAACGGGGCGCAACGAGCTGTGCCTTGATGGGCACATCCGGGAAGATGAAATCCGACAGATGCGCATCTCCAACTTGGTAAGTGAGGTTTCGAGCGTGCCGGCGGTGCGGCATGCCATGGTGGCGCAGCAGCAGCGCATGGGCCGCAAGCGCGGCATTGTGATGGATGGCCGGGACATTGGCACCACTGTTTTTCCGGATGCCGAGGTGAAGATATTTATGACGGCCGACGTGCAAACCCGCGCCGAACGGCGGCAGGTGGAGTTGGCGGCAAAAGGGGAGGAGGTGGCCGTAGAAGAAATTGTGGAAAACCTACGTAAGCGCGACCATCTGGATTCCACCCGTACCGAAAGCCCTTTGCGCCGCGCCGCCGATGCTGTCATGCTCGATACGACGCACATGATGATTGACGAACAAGTGGATTTTGTGTTGGAGCGGGTGTCGGCCATGCTGTTTGCGCTGGCCGTTGAGGGCGGAAATGAACGGAATAGCAACGAAGTGGTTGTATAGGAGTAGTGCTTCGGGCCTAGCACTTTAGGCTTGGCATCAACCTTGTAAAAAGCCTCGTGAGTTTTCTGCGAAGCACCACGCATCAAGTACCAAAAAGTCATGAACGTCATTATTGACAAGAATTCCGGGTATTGCTTTGGGGTTGAATTCGCCATTCAGATGGCCGAAGACGAGCTGGCGCACGAAGAAACCTTGTATTGCTTGGGCGACATTGTGCACAACCGGATGGAGGTGGAGCGCCTATACGAACGGGGCTTGCGCATCATCGACCGGGAGCAGCTTGAGCAACTGCATGACTGCAAAGTGCTGATTCGAGCTCACGGAGAGCCGCCAGAAACGTATCAGCTGGCGCTGCGCAACAATATTGAGTTGATTGATGCTTCGTGTCCGGTGGTGCTCAAGCTCCAGAATCGGGTGAAGCACGCCTTCGATTCCAGCCAGCGCCAAAACGGACAGATTGTTATCTATGGTCAGCCAGGTCACGCCGAAGTAGCGGGCCTCACGGGCCAGACCGGCAACCGCGCCCTCATCGTCATGACCGAAGCCGACCTCGACCAGATCGACTTCGCGCGGCCCGTTACGCTCTTCAGCCAAACCACAAAAAGTACTGCCGGCTTCTACCACATGAAGGCCGTAATAGAAGAGCGGATTCAGGCGGCCGGCGGCTCTCTGGATTCATTCGACGCCAACGACAGTATCTGTCGGCAGGTAAGTAACAGGGAGCCCGCCCTGGCTCGCTTTGCTACGGAGCACGACGTAGTGGTATTTGTGAGTGGCCGCAAAAGCTCCAACGGCAAAGCGCTGTTTTCGGTGGTCAACAAAACCAACCCGCGCAGCTATTTCGTGGAAAACGAGCAGGAAATAGATGAGGAATGGTTTCATGGTGCCGAGTCGGTAGGCATTTGTGGTGCTACCAGCACCCCCATGTGGCTGATGCAGCGCGTGAAAGACCGGATTGAGGAAGTGCCGGAAACGGTATAGCCCCCCTCAAAAAAGGAAAAAGCCCTTGACGTACCCATTCGCCAAGGGCTTTTTTATTGAGTACGGCAGAAAAAAAGGAGGGAAGCAAGGATAACTTGGGCGTTTCTGGGCAATAGCAGCAGCGCATTTACGCCGGTGTTACCTTCGCGCTATGCGCAGATTTCTCAACTACTTTCTCAACGGCTTTCTTATCGTCGCGCCTATTGGCCTAACAGGATACATCCTGTACGCTGTGTTTCACTGGCTCGACGAGCTGTTCAAGATTCAGGACGTGCCGGGGCTGGGGTTGCTGGTAGCTGTGCTGGTTGTCACGGCTATTGGCTTCGTAGCAAAGTCGTTCATGGTACGCCCGTTCTTGGTTATTGCCGAGCGGATTCTGCACCGCACGCCGCTGGTTAGCATCATCTATTCCAGCCTCAAGGACCTCTTCGATGCCTTCGTGGGCGACAACCAGAAATTCAACCGCCCGGTACTGGTCCGCCTCAACGCCCACGATGAGGTATATAAAATGGGCTTCGTAACGCAGGAAACCATGCTGGCCATCGGGCGAGAGGAACTATTGGCCGTGTACTTTCCGCACTCCTACAACTTCTCGGGCGAGCTGGTGCTGGTGCCCGCCGCCAACATCACGTATCTGGACCTGCCCAGCAGCGAGGTCATGAAATTCATCGTGTCGGGAGGCGTTTCGCGGCTGATGTAACGGTGAGCGAGTGAGGTGCTGAAATAGTGAGTTTACGTTCTGTTGTACTGCACATATGCGTCACTAGCACGTAAAACACACTATCGCATCACCTCATTGTCTCACCATATGCCTACCAAGCTGCATTACCGCGCCTACGGCTCAGGGCCGCGGGTAATTCTGGCATTTCACGGTTATGGGCAAGGCGAAGGGCACTGGCGCAGCCTGATTGCCGAGCTAAGGAATGAGGTGACGGTGTATGCCTTCGACCTGTTCTACCACGGCCGCAGCCGCTTAGCCAAAGCGGATGCTCCGCTCACTAAAAACCGCCTGGGCGAATTGCTAAATGAGTTTCTGACGCAACACCACATTGAAAATTTCAGTCTGCTGGCTTTCAGCATGGGCGCTAAGTTTGCTCTGACGGCCGTGGAGTATTTTCCGGAACGAGTGCAGCAACTGTGGCTAATTGCGCCTGATGGCCTGCAACGGCAGTTCTGGTATTCGTTGGCAACCTATCCGCCGTGGATGCGCGGCGTATTGGGCCGGGCAGTGCTACGGCCCCAGCGGCTGTTGCAGTTTCTGGGCACGCTGGAGCAGCGCCGGCTGGTACCAGCTAACTTGGTTCGGTTTGCGGAATGGCAGCTTGAAAGTCGCGAAAAGCGGTTGCGGGTGTACCGTAGTTGGGTGGGTTTCCGGTTGCTCACGTTCAGCCTACGGGCACTGGCCGCCTTGCTAAACCGCCGGCCGACGCCCGTTACGTTTTTCCTCGGCCGCCACGACCAAGTGATTCCGCACGCCGGACTCCAGCGGTTCATTGGCTTGCTGCAAGGCGCCGAAACTATCCTGTTGGAAGCCGGGCACGCCGGCTTGATTTACACCGTGACCAATTACCTGCGTTGGCATCCGGAGCGGCGACTATAGTGGCTTAGTCGTGAGAGGAATCGGGCAGGCTGCGGAAATACTTGTGGTCAATAGAATAACGGCCGGGGCCCTTGATCATAAAGAACATCAACAGGCTCAGCACCAGCAACGATACCCATAACTCCCGGTTGTCGGTACTTACTCCTTGCTGCGGATTGACAACCAGCGCGGCTCCCATCAATATCGGAATCTGACACAGCAAGGCCAGCCGGGTTAGGCAGCCGAAGGCAATCATCAGGCCGCCCAGCATGTGTACCACGCTAAAAAAGAAGGGCGCTTTGCTTAGTTCTCCAATGCTATGCTGCTGGCTCAGCAGGTAGTATACGTCACTGCTGTTGTTGAGGAACGAGAAGCCTTTGATGAATAGAAACAAGCCGAGCAGGACGCGCAAAGCATCCATCCAGACAGGGTTACTGGCGCTATTTCGGTTGCGGCGGGCGGCTAACGGAGGGTGGTTTACAGCTTCCATGGCATTATTCTTTTGGTGAAACCAAGTTCATTGAAAGTAATGGAAATCGATTGCATAAACAATCGTTGCCCTCATCAAGTGCCAGTAACTATTGTAATTCCTGCTCGTAAAGCTTGAAGCTAGCCTCGTCGAATACTACGAAAACCACTTCCTGAGGCAACTCGTGCTGGTCGAGAAACGCCCGGACTTCGCGCACGGCAATGACAGTAGCTTCTGCTTTCGGATAGCCATACACGCCCGTACTAATGCCGGAAAAGGCGATACTATGCAACTCATTTTTCTCGGCTAGCAACAAGCTATTGCGGTAGCAGTTGGCCAACAGTTCAGGCTCCTGTTTGTGTCCACCGTTCCACACTGGGCCTACCGTGTGGATGACTTGTTGGGCGGGTAGGCGGCCACCGGTGGTTATCACGGCTTCGCCAGTGCGCAGGCCCTTACCATAATGGCCGGCCCGTAGCTTGCGGCACGCTTCCAGAATCTCGGGGCCACCGGCGCGGTGAATGGCTCCATCAACACCTCCGCCCCCGAGCAGGCTGGAGTTGGCAGCATTCACAATGGCATCGATGTCGAGGCGCGTGATGTCGCCTTGGTAGAGCAGGATGCGGCCGAAGGAGCGGGCGTTGGTGCGCCAGGTAGAAGGGGAGGTAGCCATGGTAGCAGGTAATGAACGGCTTTTCATACGCTGACCCGCAACAGGTGGCTGCGGTTGAGTAACGGTTTTCGAGACTTCAAGTAGTGGAATTGATGCTTCGGGAAGTTCCAGTTGGGGTAAGGGAAAGCAGGGAATAAGTTTGAGCATCAATCAACCGCAACACCTCCCCGTCATGGAAACTTCCGACCGTAACCCCCAACTTTGGCGCATGGCAAAAGACCGCGCTAAATTCAAGTCGCACTTGTTCACCTATTTGGCCGTGAATGCGCTGCTGTGGGCTATCTGGGCTTTCACCAACGATTACAGCGGGCACCACCGGCACGCGGGGATTCCTTGGCCTGTCTTCCCCATGCTGTTTTGGGGGTTTGGGGTAGTTATCCAAGGCTTGAGAACCTACGGCGTGCTGAGCCAGCCCAACCTGTCGGAGCGGGAGTACGAACGGCTGGTTCGTCGGCAGCGCGAAGGCCGGCTGTAAGTTGCCGGTTGCCAATTGGTACTTCGTTCTGGCAACTGGCAACTGAACCACAGTAACTTTCCGGCCCGGCGAGTGGTTAGGAAGCCATGACAACGCGCCAACTTTTTCCACTGTTGCTGCTGGCTCCGCTGGCCCTGGGTTCCTCCACGCCCAACCGGCCAACGGCGGCTCCAGATGTTAACCTCAGCAAGATCAAACTACCCGCCGGCTTTACCATCAGTTACTTTGCCCAAGGCGTGAAAAGCGCCCGGGAGCTAGCTGTAGGCCCCGATGGCACAGTGTATGTGGGTACCAAGGACGACAAAGTGTACGCCCTGCCCGACCGCAACAAAGACGGCCGCGCCGACGAGATAGTGACTGTAGCTACTGGCCTGAATGCGCCCAACGGCGTGGCTGTGCGCAACGGCGCCCTCTACGTGGCCGAAATCAACCGGGTGGTGCGCTACGACAACATTGCGGCCACTCTGCGCAAGCAGCCCAAGCCGGTGGTGGTGTACAACCAACTGCCCAACAAAGACTGGCACGGCTACCGCTACATTGCCTTCGGGCCCGATGGCAAGCTGTACGTGCCAGTAGGTGCGCCCTGCAATTCCTGCCTGCCCGAAGAACCCATCTACGGCACCATCAACCGCATGAATGCCAACGGCACCGGCTTGGAAGTATTCGCACAGGGGGTGCGCAACACCGTAGGCTTCGATTGGAGCCCGCAGGACAAGGCCCTGTGGTTCACCGACAACGGCCGCGACATGCTCGGCGACAACCTGCCCGCCGACGAACTAAACCGCGCCCCTAGCCCGGGTTTGCACTTCGGCTTCCCATATTTCTTCGCCGGCGACGTGCCCGACCCCGAGTTCAGCAAAGGCCGCTCGGCTGCCACCTACACCAAGCCGGCCCGCAAACTGGGGCCGCACGTAGCGGCGCTGGGTATGAAATTCTACACCGGCAAACAGTTTCCGGCCGCCTACCGCAACCAGATTTTCATTCCTGAGCACGGCTCCTGGAACCGCAGCAGCAAACTTGGTTACCGCATCACGCTGGTGCGCCTCGATGCTAGCGGCAAGCAGGCCCGCAGCTACGAAACCTTCGCCGAAGGCTGGCTACAAGGCCAGAAACCCTGGGGTCGCCCCGTGTGCTTACTCGTACTGCCCGACGGCTCCCTACTGGTATCCGACGACCAGAACGACGCCGTGTACCGCATCAGCTACAAAGGATAAGCAGTGAAATTGTGAGACAGTGAAATAAGGAGTTTGATGTTCTGGCTAGTTTAGCTGTGCGAATCTGCGGCATTTGCGTTAGCTAGCTTACCAGACCGTCAAATTTCCCATTTCACTGTCTCACAATTTCACCGTTACTTGCCTTTCATGAAGAAGCAGCGCATGCCGAAGCGGACCGTAGGACGGTTGGAATTGGTTGACTTTCCGGACTTTCAGCTCTGGGGAGTGGAAGCCAAAGTGGATACCGGAGCTTATACTAGCGCTATTCACTGCTCCAATATTGAAGTACTGGACGGCCCCGATGGCCAGCCGCGGCTGCGCGTACTTCTGCTCGACCCCTCACACCCGCACTTCGATGGCACGCTGATGGAGTTCACTGACTTCACGCTGCGCGACATCAAAAGTTCCAATGGCGACGTACAGGAGCGCTACGTCATCCGGGCTGTTTTGCGGATTTTTGGCGAAGATTTCAATACCGAATTCTCTCTATCCGACCGTTCCGACATGAAATACCCCGTACTGCTGGGCCGGCTGTTGCTGCGCCACGGTCGTTTCGTGGTAGATGTGGCGCGGCGCAACTTATCCTGCCGGGCGCAAGCCACTCAGTCGTCGCGGCCGTAAATGGTGCCCTATCTTCGTGGCCGGTACTAACCGAGCTATCAACCCTCTCTCTCCCCTCCAATGAAACTGGCGATTCTGTCGCGTGAGCCCAAACTATATTCCACTAAGCGCCTCGTAGAGGCCGCCGAACAGCGCGGCCACGAAGCGCTGGTAGTGGATCATTTGCATTGCAACCTGGTGCTCGAAAAAGGCAAACCCGACATCATCTACGAGGGACACCGTCTCGTGGGCATCGATGCTATTATTCCGCGTATTGGCGCTTCGGTCACGTTTTACGGCTGCGCCGTGGTGCGGCAGTTCGAGATGATGAAGGTGCGTACCGCTGTGGAAAGCCAAGCCATTGTGCGCAGCCGTGACAAGCTCCGCTCCATGCAAATTCTGGCCCGCGCCGGCGTAGGTATGCCCAAAACGGCCTTCACCAACTACTCCGACGAGGTACCCGAAATGATAGAGCAGGTGGGCGGCGCGCCGGTCATCATCAAGCTCCTCGAGGGCACCCAGGGCTTGGGCGTAGTGCTGGCCGAAAGCGCCAAAGCCGCTCAATCCGTCATCGAAGCTTTCCACAACCTCAAGGCCCGCATCATTGTGCAGGAGTTTATTGCTGAAAGCAAAGGTGCCGACTTGCGGGCGTTTGTGGTGAACGGCGAAGTGGTGGGCGCCATGAAACGGCAGGGCAAGGAAGGCGAATTCCGCTCGAATCTGCACCGCGGCGGCAGCGGCAAGCTGGTGAAGCTGAGCCGCGCCGAAAAAGCCGCCGCGCTGTTGGCCGCCAAATCGTTGGGCCTCGGTATTGCGGGCGTGGATATGCTGCAAAGCAAGCGGGGCCCGCTGGTGCTGGAAGTGAATTCGTCGCCGGGCCTTGAAGGCATCGAAAAAGCCACTGGCCTCGATATTGCCGGCAAAATCATTGAATACACCGCCGAAATAGCCCAGAAGAAGAAAACCAAGGCCAAATCCAAATCCGCTGTCGGTGCGCTGCCCGACAACCAGCCCGATTCGCCTTTGTAAATGAGAAGTGGTTAGCTACTGGCGGTTGGCTGATAACCGACGTTCACCAGAAAGCTACCAGCCAACCGCCAGTAGCTACCAGAAAAAACCAACCTATTGACTCCAGCCGCCCGTTCCGCCGCCGATATTTCCCTTAATGGTCTCACTATCAGGCCGGGCGAGAATGTGCAGACGCGGCTAGTGATTTCGCGGCTGCCGTCGGGTACTGTCATCGACATTCCGGTGCACGTGTACCGCTCCACGGTGCCGGGCCCCACGGTGCTGCTGCTGGCCGGCATGCACGGCGACGAAGTGAACGGCATTGAAACCATCCGCCGCCTGATTCGGCGGGGGCTGCTACGCCCCCTCAAGGGGACCATCATTGCCATTCCCATCCTCAACATCTACGGCTTCCTGAACTTTAGTCGGGAAGTGCCCGATGGTAAAGACGTGAACCGCAGCTTCCCTGGCAACCCGCGGGGCTCTTTGGCTAGCCGCGTCGCGCACCGCTTCATGCGCGAAATCATGCCACTGATTGACTACGGCATTGACTTCCATACGGGCGGCGCGGCCCGCTCCAACATGCCCCAAATCCGGTGCATCCTGCACGAAGACGCCGAAACCGACGAACTAGCTGCGGCTTTCGGTGCCCCCTTCACACTACACGCCTCCTTGCGGCCAGGCTCCTTGCGCGAGGCCGCCATGCAGGAAGGACGGCGCATCATCGTGTACGAAACTGGCGAATCGTTGCGGCTCGATGAGACGGGGATTGAACTGGCTATTGCTGGTACGTTCCGGGTGCTGCACCACCTAGGCATGGTGGAGCAGGCCGCCCCCTCCGAACACGCGCAGGTGGTGTGCGTGCGGTCTACGTGGCTCCGGGCTCGGTATGCGGGCTTGTTCCGTAGCCTCGTGCAAAACGGGGCGTACTTGGAGAAAGGCCAAGTGTACGGCACCATCTCTGACCCCTACGGCGAAACGTCGGTACGGCTGGAATCACCGGTGACGGGCTACATTATCGGGCTCAACTACATGCCCGTAGTGAACCAAGGCGACGCGCTGGTGCACGTAGGACGTACCGACGCCGCCCCCAGCCGCGCCGACCTGGCTCCACCGTTCGAGGAAAAGCCTATGAAGCCCCTGGAAACGGAACCCGACGACCCTGAACTCTACGAAGACGAGCTGCACTAAGGCGAGCCTGACTTTCGGACTACGACTACAATAAAAAGGCCCGCCTTGGCAAGAGGCGGGCCTTTTTATTGATAGCCAGTTGGCTTACTGTTACTTCACCAGCGGCTGATCGGCTTTGCCCGCCAGCACGATAGTCTTCGGGTCAACGGTAATTTCTTTGAGCCGCTGGGCCACGGCTGGGGGCATGCTTTCTTGATAACGGCCGCCAAGCTGTTGCGCCAGAAACTTCTCCGACGCCGCGTACATGGCCATGTTGTTCACGGGGCGTGCAAAGCCGTGCCCTTCATCGGGGGCGCAGATATATTGCACGGGGTAGTTCCGGTCGCGCAGGGCTACCACTATTTGGTCAGCCTCGGCTTTGTTCACACGCGGGTCGTTGGCGCCCTGCACCACCATCAGCGGGGTTTTGATTTTGTCGGCTGAGGTAAGCGGCGACTGGCGCAACAACTGCGCTTTACCTGCTTCGGTACTAGGGTCAGCCATGCGGGCGTATAGTTGCTTGCGTTGTGCTTCCCAATACGGCGGAATGGCATTGAGTAGGGTGGGCAGGCTGGAAGGCGCCACGATAGCCACGCCAGCCGCGTACAAATCGGGCGTAAACGCCACACCCGCCAGGGTGGCATAGCCACCGTACGAGCCGCCCATGATGCCCACTTTCTTAGGGTCGGCAATGCCTTGGGCTACCAGGTACTTCACGCCCCAGGTAAGGTCGTCCTGCATTTTCTGGCCCCACTCGCCGTTGCCGGCTTCCAGAAACTTCTTGCCGTAGCCCGTGCTAGCCCGGAAGTTGGGCGAAAGCACCGCGTAGCCCCGGTTGGCCAGAAACTGGTGTAGCGTGTTGAAACCGTACACGTCGCGGGCCCAGGGGCCACCGTGCGGAAGGATGATGACAGGCAGATTTTTGGCCGCTACTCCTTTAGGCAAGGTCAGGTACGCCGGAATTTCCAGCCCATCCGACGACTTATAGCGCACCACTTTCATGTCGGCTAAGTCGGTGGTGTTTAGCTTGGGGCGTAGGTCGTACTGCTTGGTCAGGGCCTTGGTTTGGCGGTCGAAGAGGTACACCGTGCCGGGCATGGTAGCGCTGCTGGCTGCTATCAGCCACCGCCGCTCGTCCTTGGTCGAGGATACCGGATTGAGGTCGGCACCGGGCACTTTGGCCTGGATGGTTTTGAAATCGGCCTCGTACGCTTTGTCTTTCCACACGCGGCGCATCCGGTCGTCTATGTACGTCACGGCTACCGGCTCGTGCGTCACCTCCGACAGCATCAGTCCCCCGAAATCCACCCGCTTGAGTGGGTCGGCGTCTAGCAACGCCTCTTTCTTGGTGCTGGGGTCGAAGAGTACCAGCTCGGCCCGGTCGCGGGCGTTGCCGCCGTTGGTTACTAGGTACACGCGCTTGTTATCCTTATGGAAGCCTGCTACATAGCTCTGCTCGTCAATGGTGGTGCGGTAGACTGGCGTGAATTTATCACCGTCAACAACCAGCAGCTCGTTGCTGCCGTCGGGGTTGGAGCGGGAAGCCATGCGCAATTGGTCGTTCCAGTCGAAACTCCAGCTGGCTAGGCGGTCCTTGTTCTGGCGGAGCAGGGTTTTTTCGCCGGTGGCTAGGTTCAGTTTGTACAGGTCGTGCCAAGCTTTGTCTCGGTCGTTGAGACCGATGTAGAGCGTATTGGGGTCGGATTTGGGTACGTGGTAAAGCTGCACGCGCACACCTTTCAAGCCGGTCAGGTCGCGGGCGGTGGGCACGTCGGCACCCGCAGCGGGTGCAACGGCCGGGTCAACGGCGTAGAGGTTGAAGTTCTCGTCGCCGCCTTTGTCCTGCACATACAGCACGTACTTGCTGTCTTGGCTCCAGAAGTAATTGCGTACGGGGCGGGCGAGGTCGGCGGTAAGAGGTTTGGCAGCAGAAAACGGTTCGGCTACGCCCTTCACCCACACGTTGCGGGTGCCTTTGTAGGGCTTGATAAACGACATGAACCGGCCATCGGGGGAGAGTTGCGCGCCCGACGTTTCGGGGTCACCAAACAGCAGTTCCCGGTCGATGAGGGCCGGCTGCTTGGTTTGGGCCTTTACCGTATTTCCGAGCAGCGCGCTTAGGGCCAGCGTCAGCAGTATAGAGTGAAGCTTTTGCATAGAAGAAAAGGAAAAGTGAGAACGGTAAAATTAAAGTTAAACATATATATGTTCTAATAACGCCCTCCACTAAATAATAGCTCTACAATCCAACAGCCCTTTTTGCGTTTCTTTGGGCTGCCGATTCAGGCTTTGTGTTCTTCTCTTTATTTCTCGCATGAAAAATTCGCTCCAACTGGCCATCAATGCCATTCTGGTTATTGCCGTAGCCGTGTTGTTCTACCTGCACTTCGCCAACCAGCCTTCTAAAACGGCCCGCAAGGCAGCAACCGTGGTAAAAACCACCGACTCCACCGGAGCTGTAACAACCACCGAAACCCCCGATGCCACTGACGTAACCGACGATACCAATGCTCTAGCCGCCGTAGCCGACACCGATAAGGTGGCCTACGTGGAATCCAGCAAGCTGCTCGATGGCTACAAAGGCATGCAGGACGCCCGCAAGACCTTCGAGACTAAGGCCAAGCGCTGGGAGGCGCAAAACAAAACCATGGTTCAGGGTTTCCAGAATGCCGTGCAGCAGTACCAGAAGCAAGCCGAAAGCATGACCGCCGAGCAGCGCGCCGCCACCGAGCAGAAGCTAGGTGCCCAGCAGCAGCAGGTAGGCGCAGGCCAGCAGAAGTTGCAGCAGCAGGCCCAAGAAGAAGAAGCTAAAATGACTCAGAGCGTACTGGAGCGCCTTAACAAGCAAATCGAGAAGTACGGCAAAGCCAACGGCTACCGTCTGATTTTGATTGCGGCCCCGAGCGGCACCATTGCCTACGGCCGCAAAGACCTCGATATCACGCCCCAGGTATTGAAATATATCAACTCCGAGTACGCGAAAAAATAGCCGAAGCTGTTTCCGTCGATTCCCAAATTGCCACCCGCTTTCCCATATTGGCTGAGCGGGTGGTTTTGTTTTAATGTAATATCGGGTTCCAAACTGCCGCTGCAGGCTTCACGCAGAGAGGTATAATAGCAGTAAAAGTTGCCTTTACTGCTGTGTAGCTGCGGATTGCCGAGTATACACTATAACTGGCTGAGCACCAAGAGTAGGATATATAGTAAAAAGAAGTGGCGTAACGGAATCCGGCGGGTTGGCTGTTGCGTTTTCATAGAATTAAGAATAGTACCCGCACTATCCAAGTAAGCATGACTCACTACGAACAGCGCATTAAGGAGCTGGAACAGGAGTTGCAGGCAACTCGGGCTATGGCCGCTACGGCCAAGCATCAGCTAGACACGCTAGCTAAATTTCTGCCCGCTGGCATTCTGCTTTATAATGATGAAGGCATCGTTACAGTTGTTAACGAGCAAGTAGGCGAACTGCTAGGAATAAGCGAGTCCACTCAGCAGTGGATTGGGAAAAGGTCGGCCGATATTGTCCCAACGGTGCGGGCCAGTATGTTGGGCGCCAGCACGCTCGATGCCTTTATCCAAAATTCCTGGGCCTCAACCAATAAGAGTGCAAGTGCGGAGTTTACCGTACGCAACGGTCGCACCGTTCAGATAGACTATATTCCGATTAACGCAAGCGAATATGGGGAGCGTACCAGCCGGCTGATTTGCCTGCGCGACGTGACAGAACGCAAGAGCAATGCCCGCCTGCTGAACGAGCAGCGGGAATTCTACGAAACCATCTTGGATTTTCTGCCCGGCGAAGCGGCCGCCTACGACGTCGACCACCGGTACCGCTACGTAAATGCCAAGTCCATTACCGACCCCGCCCTACGGGCCTGGATGATTGGTAAGACCGATGCCGAATACGTGGCGTACCGCAACCGTAGTCCCGAGCTGGCTATCCGGCGCCGACAGTATATTGAGGAGGCGCTAGCTAAAGGGCAAGTGGTGTGGGAAGAGTCGTTCCGGATGCCTGATGGCAGTATGCGCTACATGCTGCGCCATTTGCACGCCATCCAGGGCGAGAACCAGCAGCCACGCATGCTCATTGGCTACGGTACCGACATCACCCAGCGCTACAAAACTGAAGAACGAATCCGGGCTCTGTTTGCTGCCCTGCCTGACACCATCTTGGTAATTGATGCCTCGGGGCAAGTGCAAAATGCCAAGCTCGGCGACACTGCCCTGCTTTTGCCGGAAACCGATTTGGTGGGGGCTTTGGTGAAAGATGTACTGCCCGCCGCCGCACTCCGGTCGTTGCTGCCATGTTTGGCGCAGGTCCGGAGCACGGGCCAGCCAGGGGCGTGCACGTTTGAGTTACCTGCCGAAAACACGTTTGTGTCTTTCCATGCTGCCCGCGTAATGCCGCTGCCAGATGCGCAGGCGGTGCTGATTATTCTCCAGAACGTAACCACCCAGGAACTGGTGCGGCGGGAACTGGCCGACAAACAGGAATTTATTCGCCAAGTAATTGACGTCAGCCCTACGCTGATTCACGTGCGCGACGCCAATAACAAAGTGGTACTCAGCAACCAAGCCTTCAACGATTTTATGCGTCCCAATGCGCATATGTCAATCATCCAGGGGCTAGAGGAAAACACCGATGCGGCAGTGGGTCAAGAAGTAGAGCGCATCTACAGAGTGCACGCGCACGTGATGGCCACCGGCGAAGATGTGCACTATGAGGCGGCCTTCACGCAGCGCGACGGGCAGGTGCGGTGGCTTCAGTCGATGAAGCGCCCCTTTGTGAGCCCCGACGGCACCATGAACGTGCTGAGCATCTCCACCGACATTACGGAGGTGAAGCGGGCCCGGATGGAGCTGGAAAATAGCGAAAAGAAATTCCGGGACTTGGTGCAGTACTCGCAGGCGCTGATTTGTACCCACGATTTGGAAGGCAACATGCTGAGCGTGAACCCTGCTACCGAGCGGATGCTGAACCGGTCGGCGCAGTATTTGGTGGGCCGCAACCTCCGCGAAGTAGTACCAGCCAAGCATCAGGCCAACCTAAGCAGTTACCTAACGGCCTTTGCCGAGCAGTCTGAGCAGCGTGACGTAATGGCCATCATGACCCGTCAAGGCAAGCGGTATTTGCAGTACAACAACTACTTGGTGAAGGAACAAGGCCAATCGCCCTACGTGGTAGCGTCGGCCTACGACATCACGGAAAGCGTACTAACCGAGCGGGTGCTGCGCCAGGCCAAGCTGGAAGTGGAAGAGAGTGCCCAGGCCAAAGACAACTTCCTGGCTAGCATGAGCCACGAAATCCGGACGCCGCTCAACGGGGTGTTAGGTATGGCAGCACTGCTGGCCAAAACCGAACTGGATACCGCCCAGCGGGATTTGCTCGACACCATGAACCAGTCGGGGCACCACCTGCTGGCCGTGGTGAACGATGTGCTGGACATGGCTAAGATTACCGCCGGTCAGCTTCAGCTCGAACACATTCCCTTCAACCTCTGGGACTCGGTGAAAAGCGTGGTGCAAAGCATGAGCTCAATGGCCGAAGAAAAAGAGCTCTACCTATCAGTGGTGCCGCTAGCTATTTCGTCGCCCATGGTGCTCGGCGACTCGCGCCGCCTCAACCAAGTGTTGCTCAACCTGCTTAGCAACGCTCTCAAGTTCACGGAGCACGGTAGCGTGACAGTAGGCGCCGACGTACTGGAGCAAACCGCCGAAGCAGTGCGCCTACGCCTGTGGGTGCGCGACACTGGCATTGGCATTCCCGAGCAGGAGCAGCAGCGGATATTCGGCATCTTCACCCAAGCCAGCACCGACATCAGCCGCCGCTTTGGAGGCACTGGGTTGGGCCTTTCCATCAGCCAGCAATTGGTGCAGCTGATGGGCGGTACGCTCACTGTGGACAGCAAACCGGGCCAGGGTAGCACTTTTGCCTTCACGCTGCAACTGCCGCGCACCAGCACGCAGCCCTTGCCAACCCTCGCCGAAACCGAATGGCCGGAATTGGCTGGGTTACGCGTTCTGCTGGCCGAAGACAACCGCATCAATCAGCGCATTTCGCTGCTAATGCTTCAGCCCCAGGGAGTGGCAGTGGACTGTGCCAGCAGTGGCCCGGAGGCGCTACGCTGCTTTAATGAGCAGCTCTATGATGTGGTGCTGATGGATATTCAGATGCCGGGCATGAGTGGAGTGGAAGTTACGCGCCTAATTCGGCACCACCCCGACCCACGGCGAGCCAACATCCCCATCATTGCCCTTACGGCCAACGCCTTGCGCCGAGACCAGGACCGGTACCTGGCAGCCGGGATGAACGCCTGTCTGATTAAGCCGTTCGAGGAACGCTACCTGCACCAAACCATTATCAATGTGCTGCGTGGCACGCCGCCGCCCGCTGTTAGTCCGGTGACCAAGGCGCCAGCGGCTACCCCCAGCCTTACCACGCCCTACGACCTGAATTTTCTGCAAGCCTCCGCCAACGGCAACCCGCACTTCACCGACCGGATGCTGTCGGTGTTCGTGCAGGAAACCCCGGCTACGGTGCTGGCGCTCCGGCAGGCTATTGCCGCCGAAGACTGGCGAACCGTCCGGCAGTTGGCCCACAGCGTGAAGCCGGTGGTGGTGCTACTGCGAATTGAGGGAGGGGCAGATGCCATCAAAGTTTTGGAAAACCAACGTGCCGGAATAGCGGCCACCAAAGTAGCCGCGCACACTCTAGCCAAGCAGTTGGAACTGACCTGCGAAACGCTGCAAAAAGAACTACGTCCCCAGTAAGCAGTGAAAGCAGCGTAGCGCTTAATGAAATAGGCTGAGCTGGGGCAAACCGGCATACAGCAATGTGCCGCCTCCCTATTGCAAGGAGGCGGCACATTGCTGTATAAGAAGGACGGTTAACGGCGGCCGTCGTAGCGGTCATTGCGGTGGGCGGCTTCCCAGCGGGCGCGTTCCTGTGCCGTCACTCTGTGCTTCTTGTCGTAGCCGTAGTTGAAATCTTTGCCGTTGCGGTCGTCACGACGGTCGTTGTTGCGGTAGTCATTCCGGTCGTCGCGGCGGTCGTTGCGGTGGGCGGCTTCCCAGCGGGCCCGCTCTTGGGCGGTTACTTTATGTTTTTTGTCGAAGCCATAGTTGAAGTCTCGGTCGTTACGGTCGTCGCGGCGGGCAATTTCTCGGCGGCGGTCGTCATCGTGGCCAGGGGCGGGGGCGGCGAAAGCGCTGGTAGCAAGCAAAAGGGCAGTGGCGAGGGAAAGCAGGGTCGTTTTCATGATGAGTTAGTTTCAGAGAAGTTGGAAGAGAAAAGCGGGCAAGTCCGTTGCTGCAGGCTAGGCTTCAACCCGTGAAATCCGTTTCGATTTCTGAAAAGGAACATTGCAAACCAGCGGCCGAAAATGCCACCAGGCTCGCCAGCTAGGCGGTTTCCTGCTGAACACCGACCAATCTGCCTTCTGAATCGACCAAACCCAACCGCGCGCCGTTCCGCACTTCTGCACTGGCTTCAATACTTGTAAACTCCGTAACCTGATTAAGCAGCCCAGTTGTGGCCAGCCCGCAGCCAGTAGATATGTGCTAAGTGCTTGCTAAGTAGAGCCAACCTTTTGCGCCTAGGCAGCCTCTGCTATATACCAGGCAGCTAATAGTCCGCGTTGGTAAGGCGCTAGTGGTTGATTGAGTTCTATATAGCTTCTAATTCTCTTTATGAATCCAGCTTTCCGCGCTGTTGTAGTAGCCTGTTTCCTATTGAGTGCCGTAGCCGCCCAGGCGCAGCAGCCCGCCGCCAAAATCACGATTAGCGGCTACGTGCGCGACGCTGCCACCGGCGAAAACCTGATTGGCGTGGCCGTAGTTAGCCCCACCACCGGCCAGGGTACCGCCACCAATACCTACGGCTTCTACTCCCTCACGCTACCCGCCACCGACTCGGTGCGGCTGGTAGCTAGCTACTTAGGCTACGAACGTGCCCGCTGGGCGGCGGCCGTTACGCGCAACGTCAGCCACGATTTCCGGCTGCGTACTGCCAGCAACGAACTGGGCGGGGTGGAGGTGGTGGGCAACCGCGAAGAGCGGATTGAGCGCAGCACTCGCATGGGCACCATCAACGTGCCCATTGCCCAGATTAAGAGCCTGCCCAAGCTGTTTGGCGAAACCGACGTGCTGAAGGTGTTGCAGCTGCTGCCTGGCGTGCAAAGCGGTGGCGAGGGCCAGAGCGGCCTGTACGTGCGCGGTGGCTCCCCCGACCAGAACCTGATTCTACTGGATGGTACACCGGTGTACAACGCGGCGCACTTGTTCGGCTTCTTTTCGGTATTCAATGCCGATGCCCTCAACAACGTGGAGCTGATTAAAGGCGGCTTTCCGGCGCGCTACGGCGGGCGGCTGTCGTCGGTGCTGGACATTTCGATGAAGGAGGGCAACATGCAGGAGTTTCATGGCGAGGGCGCCGTGGGTATTGTGGCGTCTAAAATCACGCTGGAAGGCCCCATCAAGAAGGATACAGCTTCGTTCATCATCTCGGCCCGGCGCACCTACCTCGATATTCTGGCCCAGCCCTTCATTAAGGCCCAGCTTTCCAGCGAAGGCTCCAGCGGCTCGGTGGGGTACTTCTTCCACGATTTGAACGCCAAGTTGAACTGGAAGCTAAGCAACCGCGACCGGCTATATCTGAGTGCCTACACCGGCTACGACAAGTTCTACGCCCGCATCCGCGACCAAGACAAGTCGTCTGATAACTACAGCCGCACGGTGGCCAACTTAGGCTGGGGCAACCTCACGTCGGGGCTGCGCTGGAACCACATCGTGCACGACCAGCTGTTCATGAACACCCACCTCACCTACAGCAAATACCAGTTCAACGTAGGGGCCGAGGACGAGCAGCGCTACACCAACCAGGGCCAGCGGCGCACCGACAAGTACGCGCTGCGCTACCTATCCAACATCCGGGACTTCAGCCTCAAAACCGATTTCGACTACACGCCCACGCCCGACCACTACATTCGATTCGGCGGGCAGTATATTCTGCACTCGTTTCGGCCCGGCGCCCTCACCGCCAAAGACAACACCGGCAACCTGGACAGCCAGCTGAAATCAGGCACGCGCACCATGGCCAGCGAAGTTGGCCTGTACGCAGAAGACGACTACCGGCTCACCGACCAACTGAAAGTAAACGGCGGCCTGCGCCTGAACGGCTTCGCGGTGGAAGGCAAGTTTTACCCGAGTGTGGAGCCGCGCGTAGCCGCCCGCTACCTGCTCACCGAAGACTGGGCCCTGAAAGCCTCCTACGCCCGCACCACGCAGTTCATTCACTTGCTCACCAACAGCGGTATCGGCCTGCCTACCGATTTGTGGGTGCCAGCCACCAAGCAAATTAAGCCGCAACGGGCGCAGCAGGTGAGCGTGGGCGCGGCCCGCACGGTGCGCTTCAAAAACGAGGACTACGAAGTGAGCTTCGAGAGCTACTACAAGCCCATGCGCAACCTAGTGGAGTACCGCGAGGGCGCCAGCTTCCTGGGAACTGTGGAAAGCGACTGGGAAAGCAAAGTAACCAGCGGCAAAGGCTGGGCCTACGGCGGCGAGTTTTTCATTCAGAAGAAAACCGGCCGCACCACCGGTTGGATTGGTTACACCCTGGCCTGGAGCAAGCGCCGCTTTCCTGACCTCAACCAGGGCCGCATCTTCCCCTACAAGTACGACCGGCGCCACGATATTTCGGTGGTGGCTATCCATAAGTTCAGTTCTACGCTCACGCTGTCGGGGACGTGGGTGTACGGCACCGGCAACGCCACCACATTGTCGCAGGGGCGGTTTACGTTGGGGGAATACCAGGATTTTGAAGACTACGGTGAGCGGAATTCGTTCCGGATGGCCGCCTACCACCGCTTCGACCTGGACCTAAGCAAGACCAAGAAAAAGCGGTGGGGCGAAATCGTGAACAGCTTCAGCATCTACAACGTGTACAGCCGCCGCAACCCCTACTACCTGTACCTAGGCTACGATTATGATTACAACGGCAGCTCTTCGGAAAGAAAGCCGGTGTACCGCCAGGTTTCGTTGTTTCCCATCATTCCGTCGTTCAGCAAAGCCTTCAAGTTTTGATTACGGATTCAGCTGGATTTTTCGGACTACGCAGCTTGAGTAGCTGCCCAAATATCCATTCGTTGCCCGATTTTATATGAACAAGCTACTTCCTTTTCTTGCTAGTGCTACGGTAGCACTCAGCGCCTGCGAAACCATTGTGGATGTGGATGTGCCCCCGCATACGCCCCGGCTGGCCCTTAGCTATACGCTCAGCAACCAAACTCCCACAGCAGAATACCAAGAGTTGTTTGAGGTGCGCGACCTATTTGTGAGCACCAGCCAGGGAGTGCTGGAACCGAAAGAACCAGCCGGCCGGAAAGACGCCACCGTGGAATTGCTCAACGACGCTGGGCAAGTGGTAGAGCAGTTCCGCTCGAAAGGCCGGCCCGGCTTTAACTTCAGCACCGGCCGCCCCGATAGTTTGTACGGCTACTACGTGCCCACCCGCAACTTTGTGGGGCAGCCCGGCAACACCTACACGTTGCGGGGCTCGGCGCCGGGCGTAGAAGCCGTGGAAGCTACCCTCACGCTGCCCGCCCGCGCCACTATTGAAACGGGTAGCTACATTGTGTCTTCTTCAAATAACCCAGTTGGGTGGAACAACGCTGGCCGGCTCACGTGCAGCATCCTCGACAATGCGGCTACCATCGACTACTACATGGTGTACGCTCGTGTGCTAGACCGCAATGGCCAGTATTGGGGAACTGTTCAATACGATTACAATAGCCCTAGCAATGGGAACAATTCGGATATCAGCTTAAACCGATACCAACTTTCGGAAGCCCGTAGCCTTTATAACCAATACCCGTTTAGTGATGTTGGCGGCAACGGGCAGCGCCTGATTTTCAGCAACGATGTGTACCTGGATGGCAGCCGTACCACCGAGCCCGCCTTTATTGAAGTGACGGTGAGCAGCCTCACCCCCGATACCTACCGCTTCTACCAGTCGTTGCAGCGCTACTACGATACCGACGGCAACCCGTTTGCCGAGCCTGCGCCACTCTTCACCAACGTGCGGCCCGGCTACGGTTTATTCGGTGGCGCCACCGATGTTACCTACCGGATTCCGCTGTAAGCAGCCGCAGTGTTATAGTTCTTGAAGTGCCCCTAGTAGGAGTCGGGCGCTGCAGTGCTTTATGCTGACTAACAGGCTCCTATATAGCTTTTTCAAAGCGGGTGAAGTAAACTTTGGGCTGGTTTTTGCGTCTAATCAGTAGTGCAGGCCCCGGTTGTGGCTTGCCGCTACTGACTATGAAAAAGCTTCTGAAAGTTCCGTTTTTGCTTGCCTTGCTCGTTGCCGGTACCTTGCTCACTAGCTGCGTTGGTGCGGGCGTAGCCGTTGGCACCGGCCCCGCCGCCTACTACGGCGACCCTTATTATGGCCCCCGCTACCGGCCCTACTACGGTCCGCGCTATTATCGTCCATCCAGAGTAATTGTGCGGCCCGCGCCAGTTATTGTACACCCCGGTCCCCGCTACTACCACGGCCCGCGCGGCGGTGGTTACTATCGGGGCGGTGGCCGCCGCTAGCCACCCGTTTTATCCGATTAAAAAAAGCCCGCTCAGCTAGCTGAGCGGGCTTTTTTAGTTACACGTTTCAAGCCATCGAGTACGTTTCACGTAGCACCTCGCGCACGCGCAACGGCGGTTAAGCTACTTTAGAAGGTAAAGCGCAGGCTGATGGCCGCGTCATTGTAGAAACCGGTGTAGCCGTTGAACACCTCAAAGTACGGCTTGTAATCAACGCCCACTACAAATGGCAAATCCTCCATTTTGTATTCAAGCCCTAGAATGAGGTCGGCGCCAAACGCCACGTACGTAGCGTCGTCGTAGATGTAGTCACGAGTGAAGTAGATGGTGTTTTTGCGTCCCCGGTAATAGCGGGTATCAGCAAAATAATAGCGCCCCTGATACGCCCCGGCGTGAAAACCCGCTCCGTAGTAAAACTGCAAGCCTTGTATGTCGGAAATGGCTTTGTGTTTCTCGCCGAGCAGCGTGAGCCGGGCACCACGGGCCTTGTATTCCGTCGTGACCAGGGCTTCGAGGGCCACGCCGTTTTTACCACTCATAAAATGTTTGATGGTGAGCCCCGAAGAATAGCCACCCCCGCGCAAGCCAATGCCTGTGCTGTAACCAGAACTGCTGCCGCCGCTTCTGGTACTGCCAGTAGTTTTCTTCTTAGTCTGAGCAGCCACTGTCCCAGCACTGCCCATCAGGATTGCAGCTAATAGAATAAAGGAAAAATGCTTCATCGAAAAACGGAAAAGTTAAATATGAAGCCGCAAAAATAGGCAGAAAAACGGAAGTGCAACGGAATGTCACAAATTGCTTGTTTGTGCAATTTCATCTGAAGGATGTACCTGAATTCCGCTACTGTCTTTGCTGGCGGCTTGCAGCATGGCCCGTGCTACGGCAACGCCCGACACTGCCCGGTACTTGCGTAGCGGCCCCACTAGCACCGGATTTAGCACCCGCAGTAGCACTGCTCCCAGTTGTTCTCCCCGGCGCTTTTCTTCCCTTTCACCTAGCAGCAACGACGGCCGGAAGATATGAATGGTCCGAAAAGGCAGCTCCCGAACTGCTTGCTCAGCCTCACCCTTCACCCGGTTATAGTAAATCCGGGCGGTTGGGTCGGCACCCATGGCCGATACCAGCAGCAGCTGCACCGCAAAGTTGCGGGCGGTGAGGGCCGCTAGCGTCACTACGTACAGATAATCAACCCGGTAGAAAGCCTCCTTCGAGCCGGCCTGCCGCATAGTAGTGCCCAAGCAGCAGTACACATCATCAGCAATCAGGCGCATAGCGTGTTCCTCCAGCTTATCGAAAGCTAACACACGCTGTTCCAGCTTGGGATGCACCTGCGGAATAGGCCGCCGCCCCACAGCAATAACTTTAGAATAACGGTCGGAAGCCAGCAGTAGCGGCAGCAACTGGGAGCCAATCAGGCCGCTGGCCCCGGCAATAAGTGCAGTTTTCTGCATAAACGAGAGGAAAAAGACAAGCAGCTTCGGGTACCCAAGGCTTGAAGCTGGGTGGTACGTAAAACCAGCCGAACGGTAGGCACGTGGCAGAAAGATGGAGCCTTTAGGTGGACCGTTGCCTGCCTGCTCCATTGCACGCCGCCAGGTTGTCGGTTAGGAAGACGCCAGTTTCACTCGGATATCGGCCAGCCGGGCTTGCTTGCCGGCCTCCCGCTGGGCTATGGCTGTTTTCGTCCAGTAGCGGTGCGCCACCAGAAACTGCTCCTGCAAACGGTTCCAAGCGTTATCGTCGGCCGCAATAAGCTGCCGCGCCTGAAACTCCAGAAATAGCGTGTGAGCTATTGGCTCGAAATCGGGTCGGCCCAAGTAGTCGAGGTCGGCATCGCAGAGAATTTCAGCCAGGTGCGACTGAGGAGCCTGCGGTAGCTTGGTAGCCATAATCATGGCAGAAATAGCTTCTATCTGCGCTGGGCTGTAGCCGAAGCCGGGCAATACGTCGTGCACCAGCTCGCAGCTAGCGGCCTCGTGCTCGTTGAGGGTGCGTAGGAAACCAGCATCATGAAAAAGGGCCGCCGTACGCAGCAGCTTGCGTGGTTCCTCATTGATAACTCCTTCGGCAGTAGCCAGCTGCATAGCCGCGTGCGTTACGTCTAGGGTATGATGCACGCTGTGGTAGTATAGCGTGGCCGGAAGCTGGGTTTTCAGCTCGTGCAGGATGTATTTTTCGGCAAGCTCCTGATTCATATGGGAAACGGCTAACAACCGGAAAGCCCAGCAATATATCGATACCAGGAGATATTTAGTGGTTGAAGCAGTGAATCAAGCGGCCGGAAAATAAAACTCCCCGCCGTGCGAAGAGGAGCATGTGCGGTAGCCTGAAAAATTCGCCCTTTCTTTACCTTCAGCACCGCAAGCAATACCAGAAAAACCGCATTCCTTCTCCCAACTTGTACCAACAACCTGCGCTGGTAGCGGCAATGCCTTACATGTACCAAACCGAAGCGCCTGCGCATCCAAAGGCAGATTATGGACTCTAAATCGTTTATAAATATTAATGCCGAGCTGTCATTCTCTGTGCTGGTGGCCTGGGGCATCCTGCGGGCGTACGGCAAGTTTCTGAACCTGCCAGTCCGGGCGCCGCGCTGGTCCGTGGCCGCCAACAAAGTTTGGGTACTGGGAATAAGCGTGGCCGTATTCGGGCTGCTGTTCAACATCAAAAGCGACCATCTTAACGGTGTGTTCTGGCTACTCACCATGGCTGGCACGGTAGCGTTGCTGCTTCGCATCCGGGACTACCGCCCGGCCCGTACTATTCTGCTGGCTATAGCTCCCTTCGCGCTACACTACCTGTTCGAATTTCTGGCGAAGGCGCTGGGCAACGGACTGTTGGATGAATATGATGACGCCTTCGATACGGCCCAGGGGTTTGCATTTATCTGGCTGGCTACCTTTCTGCTGATTGCCCGCAGCCAAAAGAAAAACCTGGAAGCCGAGCGCCTGCTGCGCGAAGAAGAAGAGCAAAACAAGCGGCGCATTGAAGCCCAAAATATGGAGCTGGAGCGGCTGGTATCGGAGCGCACGGTGGCCCTCACCCAGCAGACCGAAGAACTGCGCTACACGCTTACCGAGCTGAAAACCACGCAGGCCCAGCTGATTCAGGCCGAGAAAATGGCCAGCTTGGGGGAACTGACGGCCGGCATTGCCCACGAGATTCAGAACCCGCTCAACTTCGTCAACAACTTTTCGGAGGTATCGGCTGAGTTGGTGCAAGAGTTGGAGGAAGAGTGCCAGAAGGCAGAGCGGGACCCAGAGCTGGAAAACGAACTGCTCGCCGACCTTAAACTCAACCTTCAGAAGATAACGCACCACGGGCAGCGGGCCAGCAGCATTGTCCGGGGCATGCTGGAGCACAGCCGCGCCAGCACCGGCGAGCGGAGCCCCGCCGACCTCAACGCCCTCTGCGACGAATACCTGCGCTTAGCTTACCACGGCTTGCGCGCCAAAGACAAAACCTTCAACGCCACCCTCGAAACCCATTTCGACCCCAATTTGGGGCAGGTAGAAGTGATTTCGCAGGATGTTGGGCGGGTGCTGCTCAATTTGCTCACCAATGCCTTCTACGCCGTGCAGCAGCGCCAAAAACGCCAGGAAACCGGCTACTACCCGACGGTTACGGTAAGCACCCGCCGCACCAGTGAAGGCAGCGAAATTAGGGTTCGTGACAACGGGCTGGGTATTCCGGAGAGCGTGAAGCAGAAGATTTTTCAGCCCTTTTTCACCACCAAACCTACTGGCGAAGGTACTGGCTTAGGCCTTTCGCTCAGCTACGACATCATCACGCAGGGCCACAACGGTACGCTAACCGTGGACAGCGAGGAGGGCCGCGGCACCGAGTTTGTGATTGTGCTGCCCGAGTAAAGACAACTTAATCTGGTAACTGTACTACCTTAGCATAAGATGAAAATACTGGTTGTTGACGACGAAACAGACGTACGGACGCTATTTGAACAACGCTTCCGGCGGGAGATTCGCAGCGGGCAATTCGAGTTTTCATTTGCCTATTCCGGCGAAGAAGCTCTCAATTATCTGCACGGTCACCCTTCAGAAGTGGTGCTGATTCTGTCCGACATCAACATGCCCGGCATGAGCGGGCTGGAGCTGCTGCGCCGCGTGAAGCAGGAATACGACGCGCCGCCGCCGCCGGCCCCGATGGTGATGATGATAACCGCGTACGGCGACACCGACAGCTACAACCAAGCCATGCAGCTCGGGGCCAACGACTTCCTGACCAAGCCTGTGGATTTTGGCGCGCTCAAAGAAAAATTACTCTCCTTGGAGAAGCTATGAAAACGAAGATTCTGGTAGTAGATGACGAGGCAGACCTAGAGCTGCTGATCAAGCAGAAATTCCGGCGGCAAATCCGCGAAGGCGTGTACGAATTCAAATTCGCGGCCAACGGGCAGGAGGCGCTGGACTGCGTGCAGGCCAATCCTGACCTGGACATTGTGCTCAGCGACATCAACATGCCCGTAATGGATGGCCTGACGCTGCTCACTAAGCTACACGATTTGAATGCGGTAGTGAAAACCGTCATCGTTTCGGCCTATGGCGACATGGCCAACATCCGGACGGCCATGAACCGGGGCGCCTTCGACTTCGTGTGCAAGCCAGTGGATTTCACCGATTTACAGGTCACCATGGAGAAAACTGCCAGCCACGTGCAGCAGTTGCGCCAAACGCTGCGCGCCATTCAGGAAAACAACATCCTGAAGATGTACGTGGACGAAACGGTCATCAATTTTATGGCGCGGCCCGGTTTCGAAAACTCCCTGATGCTGAGCGAAACCGTGGAAGCTACCGTGGTTTTCATCGACATCTGCGGCTTCACATCGTTGTCGGAAGTATTGCCGGCCGGCACGGTTGTCACGCTGCTCAACACCTATTTCGACCAGATTGTAAAGGCCGTTATTGCGCAAGGCGGCTACATCGATAAGTTTATGGGCGACGCCGTTATGGCCGTTTTCCGGGGCGAGTTTCACTTGGACCGGGCCATTGATGCCGCGCTGGCGGTGCGTTCCGTTATTCAGGCCCAGCAGAACATTCTGCCCGACGGCAGCGCCTATCAGCCGCGCGTATCCATCGGCATCAATACCGGCGAAATGGTATCCGGCAACATCGGTTCGGCCTCCCTGCGCCGCCTCGACTACACCGTAATTGGCGATACAGTGAACGTGAGCCAGCGCCTACAATCCTCGGCCAAGCCCAACCAAATCATCATCACCGACGCTATTTACGCCAAGGTAAAAGAGTCGTTTCAATGCCAAGAGGTAGGGGAGGTGCACCTGAAAAACAAGGCCAAACCCGTCATGACTTACGAAGTGATGGCTTAGTAAAGTGCTGTAAGAAAGGTACTTGTGTGCTTCCTGTTTGCCGGTCTTCTTCGGCTTATCTGCTTTAGGTGAGCGGCTTAGTTACCTCTTCTGAGCCTTGAATGGCACTCCACTAAACTAGCGCAGCACCGAGGCATACGTTGCCTCGGTGCTGCGCTAGTTTAGTGGAGTGCTGCCTATTTGAATAGCAGCGGCGCAAACAGATACAAGTCATGGCGCCACACGGGCCAAGTGTGTCCGCCCGGATATTCGCTGTAGGCGTACTTGATACCCAGCTCATCAAATTTGGCGCGCATTACTTTGTTGTTGGCGTAGGCAATGTCTTCCGGTCCGCCCATCGACAGCCACAACTGCTTTAGGTTCTGGTTGATGGTGCCGGCGTTCTGCTTCATGTAGTTGTACTGCGGATCAGACAGCTTAGCGTTGTTGGCGAAAAAGCCGGAGCTGAACACCCCCAAGGACGAAAACATATCGGTATTGCGGACGCCGGCGTAGAGCGTTTGCAAACCGCCCATCGACAGGCCTGCCAGAGCGCGGTTGTTGGCGCCGGGTGCCACCCGAAAATTGCTTTCCACAAATGGAATAACCGTTTGCTTCAGTTCTCTTTCAAAAGATTGCAACGTGTTTTCCGAGAAGCCGGCAATGCCACCGGGGCCGCCCATATTGCCGTCCATCATCACGACCAGCATCGGCTTGACTTTCTTTTCAGCCAGCAAGTTATCTAGTATTAAATCGGTTTTGCCTTGCTTGGCCCAGCCGCTTTCGTCTTCACCGCCGCCGTGCAGCAGGTAGAGCACCGGGTACCTTTCGGCGGGATTGGCCTCGTAGCCGGGCGGCGCGTAGATGTAGGCCTGCCGCCACGAATTGGTAACGCTCGAGAAGAAACGCTTCACCCGGATGTCGCCGTGGGGCACGTCCTTCATGGCATAAAAGCTGCCGTTTCGATTGGGGATTTCGATGCCACTAGCCATGCGCCCCATGCCGTAGAATGTGTCGCTGGCGGGGTCGGCCACGGGCAGCCCGTCGAGCAGCAGGGAGTAGTAGTGCAGGCCCCGGCTGATGGTATCCGTCGTGACGGTCCAGACGCCGCTGCTGTCTTTCACCATGTCGTATTTGCGGGCTAGGTCCACCTGTACTTGTTTGGCGGTAGGGGCTTTCAGGCGGAATACCACCCGGTTGTCGGGCAGAATCTGGGGATATTTGGCGTTGCGCACGTTGGTGGCGGCCGGCGTGCCCAGCACAGTATAGGTGGGTAGCTTCGCCTTGTCAACGGGCTTGAACAGGAACTGCGAAAACATGTACAGCCCGTTTTTCCAGACCTTGAAGTCGTGGCCGCCTGCTTCGAGGTAGTACACGTGCGGCACGTTGTGCTGATACAGGTAGTCGTGGGTGCGCTGGCTGATGGAAACTAATCCGTCGTTGTCGCCGCACGAAATCCAGAGCAGCTTGAGTTGCTGGCGTGCTTTGGCGGGGTCGGGCACCAGTTCTTCAGGCTTCTTGGTGTTAGGCGCCGAGGAAAACCCACCGACCCAGGCAAACTTATCCAGGTTGCCCAGCCCAAAATTCAACGACTGTCCGCCACCCATGGAAAGCCCTGCAATGGCTCGATTGTCCCGGTCTTTCAGCACCTTATACTTCTTCTCAATGAAGGGAATAAGGTCGGTTAGCAGGTCTTTTTCGAAGTTGGCAAAGCCGGCTACTTTCTCGGGGCTGTAGATGTTGCCCACGGCCCGATCGTCTTTCAGGGCGCGGCCGTTGGGCATCACTACCAGCATGGGTTTCAGCTTACCCTCGGCATATAGGTTGTCGAGAATCACCTGCGGCCGGCCGCCTTTCAGCCATTCCTTTTCGTCGCCCCCAATGCCGTGCAGTAGGTACAGCACTGGGTACTTTTTGCCTTTAGAGTAGCCCGGCGGGGTGTACACGAGTGCCTTGCGCGTCGTGCCCACAGTGGCCGAAGGGTAGCTGATACTGTCGAGCCGGCCGGCGGCAATGCCGGCTTTGGGCTGGTCGAAGCCTTGGGGCGCTTCCTTTACAGTTGGTTGAGCCTGCAAGGCCGTAGTGGCCAGCAGCAGGCTTGCCAGCAGAGGATATAGTTTTCTCATCGGTTGAGAGTGTGGGTTTTGAATGGTATGAGGCCTAGCTACTGGTTAAAAGAACGGTCATGCAGAGCGCAGCGAAGCATCTCGCGTGCTGCTGTCTGAGTGATATATTCTGAGTCAGCACGCGAGATGCTTCGCTGCGCTCTGCATGACCGTTCTTTCTTAATTGTTAGTACTCGGAGTCAATGCTCACTAGAGCTAGTCAATCGTCTTGGTGGCGCCGGTCAGCACGAGGTCGGCTTGCTGCACGCGGCCGGCTTTCACGGCAGCGGCCAGCGGCTGGCCCCCCCCCACAAACACCTGCACTTTTCCGGCTAGCTCCACGCGTTGGGCTTTAGCGTTGAGGCGCGAAAGCTGGCGTGGCGTTAGGGTGAACGTCACCGTCTTTTTCTCGCCGGCCTTCAGGTTCATGCGCCGGAAGCCTTCGAGTGCATGCCGGGCTACGCGGCCCGATGCGCCGGGGTGGCGAACGTACAGCTGCACCACTTCGTCGCCGGCGCGCTGGCCGGTGTTCTGCACCTGCACGCTCACGCTGATGGGCTGCCCGGTTACGGGCTTGGACAGCACTTTCACGTTGCTGTATTGGAAGGTGGTGTAGCTCAGGCCGTGGCCAAACGGAAACAGCGGCTCGCCGGTGAAGTAGCGGTAAGTGCGGCCGGCCATGCTGTAATTATCGAAGGGCGGCAGCTGGGTTTCCGACTTATAGAACGTGACCGGCAGGCGGCCGGCGGGGTTGTAGTCGCCGAACAGCACGTCGGCCAGCGCCGTGCCCGCCGACTGCCCGCCGTACCAGGTGGTAATCAGGGCCGGCAGGTTGGCAGCCTCCCAGGGAGTAGCCAGCGCACTACCCGACATCATGGTGAAAACCACCGGCTTACCGGAGCTGTGCAGCACCTTAAGCAACTCGGTTTGCACCTGGGGCAGGCCAATGGTGGTTCGGTCGCCGCCGCTGAAGCCGGGCACTTTCACGTTCATTTCTTCGCCTTCCAGCTTGGGCGAAATACCACCTATCATCACAATAGCGTCGGCGTCCTTCACCTGGGCCAGAATGTTGGCCGCGTTCATCGGCACCACTTTCGCGCCGGTGAACTTTAGGATGGTGCGGCGGTCGGTTTGCAGGTATTCCAGCCGCAGCTTCAGTGGCTGGCCGGCCGTTACGTTCAGGGTGTGCTGGTTGGTGGAAAAGCCCCGGCCCTTCCAGGCGTCAATCACCAGTTTATCATCCACAAACAGCCGGTAGCCGTCGTCGCCATTGATTTGCAAAGCCAGCTCCTCGGACTTGGTGGGCGTGAACGTAGCCTGGTAGCGGGCCGAAAAATTCTCGGCGGGCAGGCCGGGCGCCACCTCCATTTTCACGTTGGCGAGGTAGCGGTCCAGGCCCGCTTCCTGCCGGGTAGCCACGGGCTGGCCTTCCAGGGTGATACCCTTGAAATACTCGGCCTGAAAGCCCGGTTTGCCATTGTAGGCAAGCTGCTTGTTGATATCCAGCGGCTCGTACACCACGTTGCTGGCGTAGTCAACCCCCTGAATGTACACCACCTCGGTGCCGGGGCCCACCTTGGCCCGAATGCCTTCGAGCGGCGTCACGATGTCGGTAGCGAAGCCGTTGTAGTTGCCGAGCTGCACGCTTTCGTTGTCGGCATTGGGGCCGAGCACGGCAATCTTCTTTAGGTTCTTGCGCAGTGGCAGCGTGTTCTTGTCATTCTTGAGTAGCACCACCGATTCGCGGGCCATTTTGAGGGCGTGGGCTTGGTGCGGCTTGCTTTCCACCACACTCATGGGAATTTGGGCGTATTTCACGCGCTCCACCGGGTCGAACATGCCCAACTGAAACCGGATTTTGTAGAGCCGCTTCACCGAGGTGTCCAGCTGCTGCTCGCTGATGAGCTTCTTCTCCACCGATTCCAGCAACGAGTTATAGGTGAAGAGCTTGCCGGTGGCGCACTCCAGGTCGGTGCCGTGCAGCACGGCGTTGGCGGCGGCGGTGGCCGCGTCGGGGTCGGTTTTGTGGTGCTGCCAGAAGTCGTTGATGCCGTCGCAGTCGGAGGTGACGTACCCTTTGAACTTCCACTTATCGTAGAGAATCTCGTTCATCAGCTTGTCGGAGCCGCAGCAGGGCTGGCCGGCGTAGGCGTTGTAGGCGCACATCACGCCGGCCACCTTGGCGTCCACTATCAAGTCGCGGAAGGCCGGTAAATACGTGTCCCACAGGTCGTAGTCGCTGATTTGGGCGTTGTACTCGTGGCGCGACGACTCGGGGCCGCTGTGTACGGCGAAATGCTTGGCGCAGGCTGTTACTTTCAGGTACTTGGGGTCGTCGCCCTGAAAGCCTTTCACCAGCGCGCTACCGAGCTGGCCGGTCAGGTAGGGGTCTTCGCCGTAGGTTTCCTGGCCCCGGCCCCAGCGCGGGTCGCGGAAAATGTTGATGTTGGGCGTCCAGAACGTGAGGCCCTGGTAGATACCCCGCTCGCCGCGCCGCACGTACTCTTGGTGGACAGCCCGCGCCTCGTCGGAGGTGATGGTGGCCATTTGCAGCATGGACTCG
Source organism: Hymenobacter norwichensis DSM 15439 (assembly GCF_000420705.1). Taxonomy (GTDB): domain Bacteria; phylum Bacteroidota; class Bacteroidia; order Cytophagales; family Hymenobacteraceae; genus Hymenobacter; species Hymenobacter norwichensis. Next base: position 695,398 of record NZ_ATVL01000008.1, on the reverse strand, counting down.
GTGTTGAAGGTGGCGGCCATACCGATGGCCTGCGGGAACACCGTAGTTTTCAAGCTGGTTCGGGCTACGCCGTGCAGAGCTTCGTTCCACCAATTATAGGCCGGAATGCCGAGCCGGTCGATGGCCGGTGAGGCGTTCAGCATCTGCGACACCTTCTCGGGCAAGGTCAAGCGGCCCACTAAGTCATTGACTCGCTGGTCGATTGGCAAGTCGGGGTTCTGGAAGGGATATTCGGCCACTAGGCTGTGGGTGGGATTGGTGGCCGGTTGGGCCCCACTGGTGAGCAGGAGCAGGCCTAGTAAAGCAGTAGCGAGCTTCATAGAAATGGAATTGGAAAGAGAGTCAGACAGCTTCGTACTCTAGCTGTATCCTGAAGGAAGGGATTTTTTGCGGCTTAGGCCACGCTTGCGGGCTTACTCGAAGCGCACCCAGTCCACCTCAACGGTACCCGCCGCTTTGGCCTTGGGCGCGACATACAGCGCGTGCGTGCCGGGCTTGAATGCCAAGACCGGGGCTTTCACTTCTTGCCACGCGGTGCCCTTGGGTACGATAACTTCCGCTACCACTGGCCCTGTTGCGTTATCCAACCGGATTTGCAGGGTAGCCCCAGCAGGGGAAGTCCCGCGGAGCGAAACAGTTTTTAGCTTCTGCGCGCCGAATGCGACGCCGTTATACTGTACCCAACCGGAGTTGCCAGCGAAGACGGTTTTCCAGCCCTGAAAGGTGTTGGCCGTATCTAGGAAGGCAATGGTTGCGCCTCGCTGGCTCAGGCGGCTATAGCGGTCCAGCTGGATTTTCTGCTTAGCGCTGGTCAGGCCGACACCGCGCAGGGTGGGCTGCACTTTGTTGATAGAGCCGTCGGCGGCAAAGGACAAGCTGTCGATTCTGACCGAGCGGTTCTTGTCGAAGTTCGGCGACAAATCATTGTGGTGGTAGAACAGGTACCACTGGTTTTTGAGTTGCAGCAACGAGTGGTGGTTGGTCCAGCACCCGGTTGGCGACTCATCCATAATTACCCCCTTTACTGTGAACGGCCCGAGCGGACTGGTGCTGGTGGCATATTCGAGGCGCTCGGTCTTGTTCTCGACGTGCGGATAGGTGAGGTAGTAAATGCCTTTGCGCTCAAATACGTACGGGCCTTCCTTCAAGCCTTTGGTGGGTAGCTCGCCGAGGGTTTGGGGTTCTTCGGCCAGCTCCAGCATGTTGCTCTTCAGCTTGGCGCCGTAGATGTTGCCCTGCGACCAATAGAGGTAGGCCTGGCCATCTTTGTCGATAAGCACATTCGGGTCGATGCCGCGCACACCTTTGATGGGCAGCGGCTGCGGCACAAACGGCCCGGTGGGCTTATCGGCCACAGCCACCCCCACTGTAAAGCCCTTGCTGACGGTCGTATCGCGGGGCGTGGTGGGGAAGTAGAAGTAGTACTTGCCGTTGCGCTGGATACAGTCGGGCGCCCACATGCTGTAGCTGTCGGGCTTCACCCAGGGCACCTTGTTTTGCGTCACGATGACGCCGTGGTCGGTCCAGTCGGTGAGGTTGGCGGAGGAGAAGACGTGGTAGTCTTCCATGACAAACCAGCCCGCCCGCCCGCGCCCTGGGGCAGCCGGAATATCATGCGAGGGGTACACGTACACCCGGCCATCGAACACGCGGGCTGTAGGGTCGGCGGTGAATTGATTGGTGATGAAGGGATTTTGGGCGTAGGCGGGCGAAAGACCAACGAGGGTTAGGGCCGCCAGTAGCCAGTAAAGTTTAAGGTGACGCATTGCGTTTTGCGAATGGTAAATACGAGTTATAGGGTTTAGCAGGGCACCCCGCTAGCACGGCTACTTAGTAAGCTTATCGGTGATGCGGAAATAGTCGAAGTCGGCGTACCCGCCTGCTGCTTGGGTGGCGTAGTTGAACAGGCTGAAGCGGTAGCCCATAAAGTGCGGCAGCGTGTAGGCCATTTTCAACGGCCCGCCCACGGGCTGCCAGGTGTTGCCATCGAGGCTGTAGAAGAAGGTGGCAATGTCCTTCCGGTCCTGGAAGTCGCACTCGATTTTAAAGTACACCTTGTCTTGCTTCAGCGGCAGGCGCTGCAACTCCACCGGTTTTTCCGACTCGGCGCTAACCATTACAATAGCTTTACCGCCCGCGCTGGCTTGCACGCCCACTAAACCGTAGCGCTTCTGTAATACCCCAAGGCCGGCAAAGTCCCCCGCCTTCAGGTGAGATACATCCAGGGCCGTGGTACCAGCGCACACCGGGCCAATGGTCCGTTGCGTCAGGGTGTTGCGGGCCATTACAAACGACGTATCCACCCGCCCCGTAGTGAGGCGCAGGTAGCCGGGGCGCTTGGCCACCGACCAGAATTGGTTGGCGGGGTTGTGGTTCCACTGCCACACTAGCGGCAGGGACGGCTCGCCCTTGCGCCGGGTGAATTCGTCGGAAGCCACGATGCCCGGAATTAAGCTTTTATTAGCGGGCAGAGGCAGCGTTTCGGGCACTTTGCCCGCGGGGCTGCCCAGTACCGGCCAGCCATCCTTCCACTGTACCGGCACCAGGTACGGAATGCGGCCCACCGCCCCGTAGTCGCGGAACAAATAGGAATACCACTTGCCGTCAGGCGTGTCGATAAGGCCGCCCTGGGCCACGCCGAGGTCTTGCAACGCCACTCGGCCCTCGTAGGGGCCCGTTATTTTGTCGGCCCGATGCACCACCACCGTGCGCATCCCGCCCTTGGGCCACGTGATATTAAACAGGTAGTACTTACCCTTGATTTTGAACAACTGCGAGCCTTCGGCCGGCAGGCCGAGGTTGGGGCCGGCGGGGGTGCTGGCATTCTCGATGATGGTTTGCGGCGTGGTGCCCGGCTTCAGGCCCGACACGTCGGCCGTGAGTTCGGCTAGTTGCAGCTTGCCCGCGCCGTACACCATGTACACCCGGCCATCGTCGTCGAAAAACAGCGAATGGTCGTGCATGCTTGGCCGAAAGGAAACTGCTTTCCAGGGACCTTTTTCGATGTCTTTGGTGGAATACACGTGGGTGCGGCCCGTAGTCTGGGCAAACGTGCTGACGTAGTAGGTGCCCTGGTGGTAGCGCAAACTGCTGGCCCAGGAGCCGCGCCCGTAGGTGCTCTTGCCATTGGCGAGCGTCATGGCATCAACAGTGGAAAGAGTGTCGTAGGCGTAGCTCACTAGCTGCCAGTTCACTAGGTCCGTGGATTTCATGATGGGCACGCCGGGGCTCATGTGCATGGTGGTGCTGCTCATGTAGTAGGTTTTCCCCACCCGAATCATGGACAGGTCGGGCACGTCGGCATGTATCACGGGGTTGTGGGCCGCCGGGGTCTGTGCCCACGCTGCCGGACTCAAAAGGGTCAATATGGGCAGTAGTAGCAACAAGTAGTTATTCATGGCTTACTCTAATAGTTAACGCGCTACGGGCTTTATTACCTGGTACTTGCCGCTCAGGTGCATCAGGCTGAACAGGTAGAGCAGGCCGTCATAGTAAGGGTCGAAGTAGCCGTCTTCGTAGGGCGCCAGCTTGGCATTCCAGAGGGCGTGCACGAAGTCCAGCTGCGGCGGGGCGGGGCGCATAAGCGAGGCCGACGCCGAGGTAGCGACCAAGCCTAATGAGTGGCGCAGTTTCTTCACCTTGCCGGCCGGCAGAACAAAGTCGGGCCGTGAGCCGTCCACGTTGAATTGGTCCTCGAAGGTGTTGACCCCTTTGCTGCGCAGAAAACCCTGGAAGCGCTGGGCGTACTGCTGCTGCCAGGCCCGGTCTTTGCCAAACCACACGTAGTCCATGGCAATGTTCATGGGCACGCGCCAGGAGTCGTAGCGAAACGCGGCGGGCGCCCACCGAGTCGTGTGGGGTTTGCCGCTAAATTCGGTGTAATCGTAGTTGAGGCCGGTGGGGGCGGCGCAGGCGCGGTGCAGAAACACGCGCGACGTATCGGCGCAGTCCCGGTAGAACTGTTCGTGCCCATCCTTGGCGTATTCGGCCCACACTTCCAGAAAAGCTGGCACGTGGTAGGACGGGTCGGTCCAGTTATACATGTCGCCGACGGGCACGAAGCTTATCTGCTTGTATTTGGTGTTGAAGAGGTTGTGTACGCCGCCGGTGCCGTCCTTTTTCCAAGAGGCATCCAAGATGCGGCGGGCTTCCTTGTAGTAATTGATGCCCGTAGCATTGCCCCAACGGTTGGAGGCAAACAGCAGGCTAGTCACGAAATACAACTCGCCATCTGAGGCCGGCCCCTCCGAATTGAGCTTCATCGTGGTGGTATTGAAGCTCCAGGCGAAGTAGCCTTCCAATGGGCCGCTTTGGTGCTGCAAGTTCTTCTTCGACCAGCGCCAGAGGCGGTCAAACTCCTCCTTTTTATTAAGCTGCACCGCCACCATCATCCCATACGACATGCCTTCGGTGCGGGCATCCTCGTTTTTCACATCCGACACGTAGGCCATGGAGTCGCCCACCGTGAAGTACACCTTGTTCGGCCCCTCAAACACGTCGTGGTACGCCTGCGCTACTTTCTTATCGATGTCGGCTTGGCTGTAACCCGCTTCTCGCAGCAGGTTGGGGTACTTGTTGGTGTAAAAAGCCGCGGTGCTCGTTGGTTCCTTCGGGGGGGTAGGGCGCTGGCCGAAGCTGGGGCCAGGGCCCGCAAAAAGCAGGCAGGCCACCGCTAGGATAGCGTGTTTGCTACGAAGTATAAGGGCGAAAGAATTGTTCATGAAGCTGCTTTCGTTGCGAGGAATAACCTAATTAGTTAGCGGGGTACCGTACACGGCCAGGGCAAAGTCGTAGCCGCGCTTGTCGTTCAGCAGCACGGGCTGGCGGTTTTGGTAGGCGCCACCGCCGGCGTAGGTATCCTGCCGGCTCACTCGCCAAAACAGCGGCGCCGACTTCGCCACGCCTTGCAGCTCCAGCGCGTAGCGGTGCCCCGCTTTCAGCGTCACTTGGTGGGAGGCGGCAAAGTCGAATTGCAGTATCCCAGCGGCCTGGGGTGTGTAGGTGAAAATTAGGCTGTTGGCGGCACCTAGCAGGTTAGCGCCAACGGCGTAGGTGGGTGCGTCGGCAGCCAGGCCGGTGGCTGGTCCTAGGTCGTAGAGGGCTAGGGCCACAGGTTGCTTGGCATCTGTCCCGAAACCGTCACCCCCAAATAAATCGAGGCGTGTCAGGCGGCAATCTGCTTTCACCTCAAAGGTCTGGCCAAGGCTGGTAGTACCCTGCTTGTGGTTGAAGCTCAAGTTATCGAGGGCTACCGTAGCTGGGTCAGGCATGGTGCTGAAAACCGGGCTGCCGGGCCACTGCATAGGCCGGGGCTGGGTGTTTTCGGTGAGAGAAACACCTGCGCTGGTGGCTGGTGGCGTGGCCGTTGGGGCAACTGGTGGGCGCTGGGGTGATGCCGGATTAGCACCTTTGCGGGGCGGTACACTCAGGCCAGCCAGCGTGTGAGCAATGGGCTGGATGGTGCCGTCGGGGTTGTAGTAGAGGTACTCGGCGCACACGCTGCGCCGGCCCAGGGCGCCACTTTCGCCGGTGGGCAGCGTGAGGGTGGCGTTGTGGTAAAACAGGTACCACTGCTTCTTAAACTCGACGATGCCAGCGTGAATGGTGTAGCTGTTTTTCGCTTGGTCAGTAAGGATGCCTTGGTAGGTCCAGGGGCCAGTAACGCGGGGGGCGGTGGCGTAGCAGAGCTTCTCCGACATGCCCTGGTGCGCAAAGGCGGCGTAGGTGAGGTAGTAGGTGCTGCCGCGCTTGTGCAGCCATGGTCCTTCCGTGTAGTTGGGTACTTCGATGCGCTGGATGGGTCCGTCGAGCTCGGTCATGTTGGGCTTGAGCTTGGCCAGGTAGCAGTTGGGGTTGCCCCAAGCCAGCCAGGCCGTGCCGTCGTCGTCCACGAATACGGTGGGGTCGATGTCGTCCCAGCCGTTAGGGCCAGGCGTGGTTTTGTCGGAGATAAGGGCCGAGCCGCGGGCATCCACGAAGGGGCCGGTGGGGCTGTCGGATACGGCCACCCCGATGGCCTTGGCGTTGGCTGGGGTGCCCTCCTGCACCGCCGCGTAGAAGTAAAACTTGCCATTGCGGGCCACCACCTGCGAGGCCCAGGCATCCTTGCTGGCCCACTTGAAGTCGCGCACGTTCATGATAGAGCCGTGCGCGGTCCAGTTCTTCATATCAGATGAGGAATAGCACCGCCAGTCGTTCATGTTGAACATCTGGCCCTCTTTCGCCTCGTCGTGGCCCACGTAGAGGTACACCTTGTCCTTGTACACCAGCGGCGCTGGGTCAGCCGTGAAGATGTCGCGCAGAATAGGATTTTCGCCCGGCTTGGGGTTGGCCTGGCCGTAGCTGCGCGGAGCAGAACCAGCCAGCCCAAGTGCCACGAACAGGACCACACGGAGGAAGGACTTACGCATACATACAGGGTGAAAAACGATAAAGTAAGCAGCCTTGAATGGCCGCCTAGCTAAGCGAAATCAACTAAGGTTGCCGAGAAACACGCGGCAGCCTAGTCGGCGTGTCATTGGCAATGAGGGTCTCCAGCGTGTGCATGGGCGGCTCGATGGCGGCCGGAATGGGCATGCGGCTGAACTGCTGGAAGTACAGCAAACAGGCGTCTTTCCACACCACGGCGTTGCCGCTTTGGGTGCGCAGCTTGTTCTGCACCACTGCAAAGCGCTCGGCATCTACGTAGGGCCGGGCCTGGTCCCAGGTGCGCTGAAACTCTTGCACCTGCTGTACGCCGTGGTCGTAGTGCAGCGCCAGCTCATCCCACAGCGTGCGGCCGCTTTTCATCTTGAAATCCCAAGGCAAGTGGTGGAACCACAGCAGGTACGCATCGGGGCAAGTGGCGGGGTTGCTGAACTGCGCAGCCAGCGGCTCGTGGTACTGGCTCACCGCGTCGCTGCCCGTCTTGGTACGGTCGAAGCCCACGCCGTTGGCGTCGGCCTGATGGTAGTAAGGTGGGGTCCAGTCGGCGCGCATTTTAGGCGGCGCCCACCACGGGCCGGGGCCGTAGTGGTCGTGCGTGGCCGACATGATGTGGTGCAAGCCCAGCGGCATCGAGTAATCCACAATGGCCTCGCGGCTGGCCAGCATGAGCTGCGTCATGGGCGTCACGAACTTAACGTTCCAGTCGGCTGCCGTGGTGGCCGGCTGATTGGCGCTGCCGGCGGCGTTTTGGAAAGTCAGCTTCAGCCACTCCTCGGCTATCTGGGGGCTTTTCATGTTGCTGTTCCAAGCCAGCCGCCCGAAGGCGTACCAGTTGGCCTGGGCGAAGTCGTGGCCGGTCCAGTTGGTATCCAAGCCCACGTTGGAAACGCCAGCCATGGCCGAGTGCGCCTGGCGGTACACGCTGCCGTTGGTGCAGCGGGCCACCGTGCTGCCGGGGCCCGCCTGGTAGGTGTCGCTTTGCAGGCACTCTTCCCACATGGGTGCCAGATACGCCAGGTCGATGTTGTGCCCGAGGTACTCTTGCGTAATTTGAAATTCGGGCATCACGGCCGTCTTTTTCAGCGCCCCAAACAGCGGGCTGAATGGCTCCCGCGGCTGGAAATCAACCGGCCCATTCTTCACCTGAATGATGACATTGTCGCGAAATTTGCCGTCGAGCGGCACAAACTCGTTGTAGGCCTGCTTGGCGCGGTCTTTATCGTTGGGACTGTACACGAAGGCGCGCCACATCACCAGACCGCCGTAGGGCTTGAGGGCGTCGGCTAGCATGTTGGCGCCGTCGGCGTGGGTACGGCCGTAGTCCTGAGGCCCCGGCTGCCCTTCGCTGCTGGCCTTCACCAAAAAGCCACCAAAATCCGGCACCTGCCGGTAAATCTCCTGCGCTTTGCCGCGCCACCACTTGATAACGGCCGGGTCCAGCGGGTCAGCAGTTTTGAGGCCTCCCAACAGCACCGGCGAGGAAAACTTCACCGAGAGGTAGGTCTTCACCCCGTACGGCCGCAGCACGTCGGCAATGGCTTTCACTCGGCCCAGGTACTCGGCCGAGAGTATCATCGGCGAGGCATTCACGTTGTTGAGCACGCTGCTGTTGATGCCAATGGACGCATTAGCCCGGGCGTATTCCTGCCACAGCTTCTTGTCTCGAGCAGTCACGACCAAGGCACTGTCCTTACGCCAGAAGATGGATTTGCCCGCGTACCCCCGCTCCACCGACCCGTCGGGGTTGTCCCAATGGTTCAGCAAACGAAGCTCATACGAGGGGTTGGAAACACCATCGGTTATCGGCTGGCCGGTTTGCTGACGCCGCAACAACTCGAACACCCCGTACAGCAGGCCCCGCTCGGTAGTAGCCTGCACACCCTGTGCGCTCAGTTGAAACCCGTCGTATTTGATGGCCCTGTCCTTCTTGAGCGTCAACGTGACAGTGGCCCCGGCGCGGCCCTGCCAGCCTTGCTGCAATTCCTGCTTGGCCGTAGCGATCAAAGCCGAGGTTTTGGTGGGTGCTACCACCGTTACCGGCACCGTCGCGTGCGGGCGCAGCCAGAGCTGGTGGCCGTCTTCGGCACGTAGTCCTAGCGGCGTGCTTAGGAAAAGAATGGAGAGAAAGAGCGTTTTCATGGGTGGGATGCGGAGGGGCGTATGGCGGCAGACAAGTAGTGCAAGCATCTATTTCACTGGTGCTACCCCCTTAGTTGTCTGCACGATAGGCTTGATGGTGCCGTCGGGGTTGTAGTACATGTCGTCCACGCAGATGGAACGCCGGTAGCTGCCGCCGGTGGGCAACGAGCCGTTGTGGTAGAAGAAATAGCTCTTGCCCTTGTAGTCGATGATGCCGGGGTGGGTGGTGAAGCTGTTGGGCACGTTTTCCTGGATGATGCCGCGGTAGGTCCAGGGGCCGGCGGCGCTCGGGGCCGTGCAGTATTCTATCATTTCGGGTTTGGTGCCGGCGCTGGCGTACACCAGGTAATACAGCTTTTTGCGCTTGTACAGCCAGGGGCCTTCAATGTAGTTTTTGGGCGTGAACGTGTTGATGGGACCAGCCAGCTCGGTCATGTTGTCCTTGAGCTTCACCCACTTGCAGCTGCCGTTGCCCCAGTACATGTATACCTGCTTGTCGTCGTCCACAAAAACCGTGGGGTCGATGTCGTCCCAGGCGTGCGGCTTGTCTTTGGTCATCTCATTGACGATAAGGGCCTTACCAATAGCATCTTTGAATGGACCAGTAGGCCGGTCCGACACCGCCACCCCAATGGCCGCGCCGCCCTGGCTCTGGTCATTTTTCTTGTGGAAGGTGGACACAAACCAGTAGAACTTGCCTTTGTGGTAGACGCACTGCGCCGCATAGGCATCACCAGTGGCCCAAGCAAACGTTTTGGGCGAAAGGCGCACACCGTAGTCTTTCCAGTGCACCATGTCGGTGGTGGAGTAGATGCGCCAGTCGGGCATTTTGTAGTTGGTTTCCTGCACCGAAGCCGTATCGTGGCCAGTGTAGAGAAACAACGTGTCGCGGTACACTAGCGGTGCTGGGTCAGCGGTGAAAACGTCTTTGATAATCGGGTTTTGCGCCTGCAAAGGCAGGTAGGCCGCCAAAGTCAGCAGGGCAACAAGTAAGGTCTTTTTCATAAGGCTGAGTGGTAGCTAGGGAGGGTTAGCGGGCTTTCAAGGAATAAGTACGGCCGGCTTCAGTGAGGAAATCGTACACCACCGACGGCGCTAGGGTAGGTTGCCGCGAAGTGGTTTTAGTTGATACCAGTGGGGATTTGACAGGTAGGGTCTGGTAAAACGGATTGGGGTTTTCACCCTGTGCTTCCCGTAGCTTCAAGCCGCTGGCCGCCGCCACAGCGCTGTGCACCCGCACCCGGCAGTTGCCCCCGAGCCGCGAGATGATGCGCACACGCGTGATTTTGCCTTGCTTCCAAGCCAAGTCTACCACATAGCCACCGCGGGCCACCAGGCCAGTCACTTCACCCGTGGGCCAGGCGTCGGGTAGGGCAGGCAGCAGGTCGATGGTTCCGTCGTGGCTTTGTACCAGTAACTCGGCCAGGCCCGCCGTGCAGCCGAAGTTGCCGTCAATCTGAAACGGCGGATGCGCGTCGAGCAGGTTAGGGTAGGTGCCGCCGCCTTCGCCCTGGCTGGCGCCTGCGCCGGAACGCAGGTGCAGTTGCTCGGTGAGCAACTTGTAGGCGTGGTTGCCGTCCTGCATGCGGGCCCAGAAGTTCACCTTCCAGCCCATCGACCAACCCGTGGACACGTCGCCGCGCTGGGTAAGCGTGGTGCGGGCCGCCTCGAACAAGGCGGGCGTACGGTAGGGCGAAATCTGCCCGCTTGGGTATAGCCCGTAGAGGTGCGAAATGTGGCGGTGCTGATCCTTGGGGTCGTCTACATCTTGCAGCCACTCCTGCACCTGCCCGTGCTGCCCGATTTGCATCGGGGCCAGCCGCTCGCGCAGGGTGCGCAGCGTATCGGTAAAGGGCTGGTCGAGGCGCAGCAATTCGGCGGCCCGGATGGTTTTCGAGAATAGATCGAACACCAATTGATTATCCATGGTGGTACCCGCCACGATGGCAATGCGTTTGCCATTAAGCGCATAAGTATTTTCGGGCGAAACCGACGGGGCCACCACCAGCCACTGGTGGGTGGGCTCGGGCTGTAAGGCATCCACCAAGTAAGTGGCGGCGCCCTTGAGCACGGGGTAGTAGTCGCGCAGAAACTGCTCGTCGCCGGTGAACTGGTAATGGTCCCAGAGGTGCTGGCTCAGCCAGGCCCCGCCCATGGGCCAGAGGCCGTACTGCGGCGGGTCCACCTGTCCGGTGATGCGCCAGATATCCGTGTTATGATGCAGCATCCAGCCGCGGGCGCCGTACATCTGGCGGGCACTCTGCTGGCCGGTCACGCTCAGGTCTTTAAGCATGCTGAACAGCGGCTGGTGCAGTTCGGTCAGGTTGGTGACTTCCGCGGGCCAGTAGTTCATTTCGGTGTTGATGTTCACCGTGTATTTGCTGTCCCAAGGGCCCTTAAGCTGGTCGTTCCAAATACCTTGCAGGTTGGCCGGCTGCCCGCCCGGCTGTGAGCAGGAAATGAGTAGGTAGCGCCCGTACTGAAAATACAGCGCCGCCAGGGCTGGATCTTGGCCGTTGGCGAAGTTTTCGAGGCGCTTGTTGGTGGGCAGCGCGGCAGCAGGCGTCACGCCCAGATTCAGGGTCACGCGGCTGAAGTAGCGCTGGTAGGCCGCTACGTGGTCGGCCAGCGCCTGCTTGTAGGGCTTGCGCACGGCCGCGGCTAGGTAGGCCGTAGCCCGCGCGGCCGGGTCGCCGCTCACGTCGTGGTAATTGTTGAAGTTGGTGCCGATGGAAATGTACAGCGTGGCACTGTTGGCGCGCTCTAGCCGGATGCCTGCGTCGGTGGTTTGCACGGTGCCGCCATCGGCCACAGCCTGTACTCGCGTCTGGAAACGGATTTTGCCCTCCTGGCCTTCGTGCTCACTGCCGCGACTATCCAGCACCAGTTGGTTATTTTCGGCGTGCAGGGTGTATTGCAGCAAACTTTCCTCGCTCAGTTGGCAGCTGATTTGGCCCGGCTTGCTAGCTGTGAGGCGCACCACCACCACTTGGTCGGGCAGAGAGCTGAACATCTCGCGGCGGTACGTTACGCCGCCGAGCTGGTAGCTGACCGAGGCCACAGCCCGGTTGATGTCCAAGTCGCGCTGGTAGTTGGTGGCGTTGTCGTGGCCGGGGAAGCTCAGGTACACGTTGGCGGCCATTTGGTAGGGCATACCGCTGTTGCCGGCGGGCTGCATCTTGGCTTGCGCCAGGGCCTGCGCTTCCACCAACTGCCCGGCTAACAACTGCTCCCGAAGCTGCCGCACCACCGGCAGGGCGTCGGGTTTTACGTTGTTGTTGGGGCCGCCAGCCCAGATGGTTTCTTCATTTAGCTGGAGCCGCTCGCGCTGCGGCGCGCCAAACACCATAGCTCCGAGGCGGCCGTTGCCGAGGGGTAGAGCCTCGTTCCAGTTGGCAGCCGGCTTATCGTACCAAAGCCGTAGGGGCGTCGGGGTAGTCTTGGGTGCGCCATAACTGGCCCCAATGCTCATCCAGCAAACCAGCAGTAAGAAAATTCCAAAGAGGCAATTACGCATACGTGAGAGGACGGGTAACGTGGCAAGGCCGCCAAGGTGATGACGAGCGGTTTTGCCAGCAGCAGGACAGCGGAAAGCAGAAATGACGAGCGGGTTTTATTTCTTGTACATTGGGTCGTTGCCTTGGTATTTCAGCCACTTAAAGGCGGCAGTGTTGGTGGTAGGCTGGCCCGAGGAGGTTGCGTACATCCCGAACAGGCAGCCAATGAAGCCCCCGGCCACTTGCGTACTCAGGAACTTACCATCCACTTTGTCCTTGAGCGTCGTCCAAGTTTTGCCGTTTTCCGAGAAATGGAAATTGTAGGTGTCACCCTGAGCCTGGATGCGTAGCTGCACGCTGGCTGTAGCCGACTTAAGCGGCGCTTGAGCCAGCAGTTCTGGCTGCTTCACATCGGCCGTGCTTTTGAACAGTTGAAGCATCGGCTTGCCACCATCTACCGATTTGCAGAGGTAGTAGAAGTGCTTCTCATCCTGGAAAACAACCAGGCCTGCCTTCTCGTTGGCCGTTTTTGGCGCAAACGTCAGCTCGGTTTCAGTGGTGCAGTACATGTGCTGCTGCCGCTTTCCGATGAAGGCCGGATTACCAGTTTCGGCCACCGTTTCAGGCTTCAGCTTCAGGGTGAGGCCTTTGGCTTTGCTCAGCGAAAAATTGGTGCTGTCCACCGTGCGCATAAACAGCAATGCCGGGTCAAGCTGCTTCTCGAAGGTGAGGGTGTAGCTGAAGTTGCCACTTTGGGGTCGGGCGCCGGGCTGTTTCACTTCCGGAAACTTAGCTTGGTAGCTGTACTGCACGCCATTCGGGCCCGGCTCCATCACCGGCCACTCGTCTTTCCAGGTTACGGGCACGATGAACGTTTCGCGGCCGGTGTTGTAGAAATTGCCTTCGTAGGGCCGCACCGCCAGGAAAATAGCGTAGGTTTTGCCATCCGGGCCTTCCACAAACTGCGCGTGCCCGGCCGAGGTGATGGGGTCTTTGCGGTCCTTTGGCAACTCGCGTTGCGAGAGGATGGGGTTTTTCTCGTAAGGTACAAACGGCCCTAAAGGCTCCTTGCTGCGGAATACCACCTCGGTATGGTTGACGGAAGTGCCCCCCTCGGCTGCGTATAGGTAATACCAGTCGTTGCGCTTCATCAGGTGCGGGCCCTCAATCCAGACCGGCTTCTTGCTGAGGTCTACGCCGCCGTTCACCACAATTTTGGCCTCGCCCACGGTTTGCAGCGTTTGCGGGTTTAGCTCAATGATCTTGATGGAGCGGTGACCGTCGTAGAGCGGCTTGTTGTCAGGTGGGTCGCTGTTGTAAATGACGTAGGCCTTGTTGCCCTCGAAATACAGCGAAGGGTCGATGCCACGCACCTGGGGCATAAATATTGGGTCGCTCCAGGGGCCGGCGGGGTTTTTGGCCGTCACTACGAAGTTGCCTTTGTGGTCAATTTGGGTGCAGGTGACATAGTAAGTGCCGTTGTGGTACTCAATGGCCGGCGCAAACAAGCCCCGCGTCATTCGGTCGCCCATGAAGTTCATCTGCGAAGGCCGGCTGATGACGTTGCCCACCTGCTTCCAGTTTTTGAGGTCCTTGCTGTGCATCACCGGAATACCGGGGAAGTAGGAAAACGTGGAGTTTACCAGGTAGTAGTCCGTGCCTACTTTCACAATGCTAGGGTCGGGATAGAAGCCGGTCATGATGGGATTAACCAACTCAACCGATTGTGCAAACAGCCCGAAAGTGGGCAGCAGAAAAGTAGCTGTACCGGCAATAAATGTTTTGATGCGCTTGATTTTCATGCTGGTTCGTCGAATGAAAACGATTGTTTGAGAGTGTAAAAGGGGGAACTGGCAATTAATTTTAATGGCTGCTACGTGCCAGCTTACTGCAACAGGCGCACATCATACACGCCGCCGGCCTCGGCCACCCGCTTGAAGCCGATAACCTTCGGAATTTGGGTGTTGGCGTGCATGCCGTTGAGTGCGTCTTGGCCAGCTAGCAAGAGCTTTAGCACCGCTTGATGCGAAAAGCGCTGGGCCAGCGTCAGGTATTTACGCTCGCCGGTCATGTCGGCTACGTCGGCAAATATTTCATTCAGGCCGCCGTGCTCACTGCGCATCATGTCCTGCAATTGCGCATCGATAAGGTTGGCCGTCAGGTCCAGAAACCAATCGGTGAGCTTGATGAGCATGCCGCGGGCTTTCGCGTTGCCAGCCACCACGTAGGCATCACGCAGGCCGGCGTAGGTTTTGTGCAGGTTGTAGAGTGGTACCCACTTTTGGTTTAGTCCGAAGCTGTTGGCCTTGATGTTGCCAGCCTTCACCTCCTGCCACATGGCCAGGCCGCCGGGCACGCCGCCCAGGTAGCCGTTGCCACTTTTCTGCTGGCAGGCTTCCAATTGGTCGATTAGGTAAGTAAGGCGCTGCTGCACCTGCTCGTTGCCGGTGGCGGCATACATGTAGGCTAGGGCCGAAAGATAGTGCCCGCCCATGTGGCCATCCAAGCCCGTATTTTCCCAGTTGCCGTAGCGCTCAGCCTTGGGTGGCAAACCCGCCGCAGCCAAATAAGGCGCTAGCAGCCGGTCGGGGTTGAGGGCCATTAAATACGCAAGGTCCGTTTGCTGGGCCACGCGGAAGGGGCTGTCCAGCAGGCGCACCGTCGACACCGGAAAGCTTTGTAGCGGCACCGTTTGCCCTATCCCCAATGCAGGAACCAGCCAAAGGGCCAGAATCAAGAATTTACCTTTATTCATTGGTGAGTTTTAAACGACGTGTTAACTGCGCACCAAGTGTTGGTCTAAGTTACCTAGCCCGCTGTTGTATGCTGGATGGGTGGCTTCACTTGGTACACACTTTGGCAATCTTGCGGAAACTGCGCTTCACATCATTTAGGTCAACTAACTGTCTTTTCCGACCTCAATCAGGTGGGGAATACTCAAGGACTTACACCAACCGAAATCTTCTCGCAGGACGTTTCGATGCCATACAGAACGCAACCGGACAGCGGGGCGGAAGCTGCGAGGCCTTGCGGTAGCGCACTAGTTTTGTGCCAGCCAGCACCTACTTAGCAGTTTGCACTACTGCTTGCAAAGCTGGTTTCGGCAAGTAGTCGCGGCCGAAGAGCAAGGGGTAGCTCGTGCGGCCTCTGATGGGCCAGTCGTTGAGCCAGGAATCCGTGTCGGTTACGCCCCACAGAGTAATGCGGTCAATAACGTCGCGGTGCTTATGAAACAGCGCAAACAAGTCGGCGTAGCGTTTCGTCAGTTTTTGCTGCACCGAGTCGGGCAGGCCCGCGGTGTACACGTTGTATTTGGTATCGGCCCCGAAGGTTTCAGCAATGTCGGCGCCCTGGCGCCGGCTCGGATTCGGTAGCACGTCAATGTCAAGCTCCGTGAAATTGACGTGTACGCCCAGCTTCGAGAAAGCCACAATGCTGGCTTCTACCTGCTCAATACTCGGGCGGGTCAGGCCGTAGTGGCCCTGCATACCAATGGCGTCTACTTTGATGCCTTTGGCTTGTAGGCTTTTTACCAGCTTGATCACGCCTTCCCGCTTTTCGGGACGGTAGAGGCTGTAGTCGTTGTAATAAAGTTCGGCCTTAGGGTCGGCTTTGTGGGCGTACTCGAAGGCTTTAGCGGCAAAATCTTCCCCCAGAATTTCCAGCCATTTAGTTTTGCGTAAGTCGCCTTGCTGGTCGTCGATGGCTTCATTCAGCACGTCCCAACCCCCAATCTTGCCTTTGTAGCGGCCAACCACTGTGTTAATGTGGTCTTCTAGGCGCTTAAGTAGCACTTCACGGCTCACTGTTTGGCCGGCTGCGTCTTCAAATACCCATTTCGGGGTCTGCTGGTGCCACATCAGAGTGTGCCCAACAATGAACATCTTGTTTTGCTGCCCAAAGGCCACATAGTCGTCGGCGGGCTTGAAGTTGTACTTGTCGGGTTGCGGGTGCACGGGCCCCCATTTCAGCAGATTCTCCGGGCTGATGGTGTTGAATTGCTGCTTGACAAGCGCGGTAGCCTTAGCATCTTGGCCGCTAATTTGGCGGTAGTTGAGGGCGGCACCTACGTAAAAATCTTTCTTAAACGCGGCCTTCAACGTCGGTTCTGTTTTCCGTCCGAAGCCAGATGCTATGCCAGCCAACGCAAGGCCAATCAGTAACTTAGTGGATTGTATTTTCAAGGGAATAGAAGATAAGCCGGAAATCAGTGTAGGAAGCGTGGGTGTAGGGAGTTGGTACTGGGCGAATGGAGTTGCTTACACTCTACGCCCTCAATTTGCGGCTGCCTAGCCACAATGAACGATGCTCGGTGAAGACTGGTATCAAGCAATAAAACCTTCCCAACTGGCCCTCCCCAGTAGGTTCCCACACCTTGTCTTAGATCAGCCGGTCTGGTTTTACTGCTTGATTCAGTGTTCGGAGTAGCGTTTTTAACTTACAACTACACTTGTTCAAATGTATCAAACAGTAAGGCGCAGGAATGCACATATTATTACAACAGATGTCGGAAAGCCTGCTGCCTGCTATGCCGCGAAAACCGCTGCTATGGGCCATAATGCTTTTACTGCAATACATCTGTTGTGCTCCTGTGAACATCCGTTGGCTTCTAGTGAAGTGCTGTAACAGCATTGATTTATCTACTTGAACATGGATATTGTGCTGTGTGCAAGGTGAGCAATTCACTAGCTCGTGCAGTATTCATGGCTATGTTTGATTAAGAGTACTGAATTGGCAACAGGCTACTTGCAAGTACAGCCATATGCTGTCCTCTACTGATCAGCTTTTATCCTCTTGCACCAAGCTATTTGGGTTGTTACCGTCCAAATGATTGTACTTTTCGCTATACTTTTGGTGATATGCCTGCTAATAAGCAAGTAGGCTGTATAATCGACGGCTAACCAGATGAAGCGAGCAACATGCTTACTTGTGTTTTGTAGCTTTATCTGGGGCTGCTATAAGTTGCTTGCCGCCAAGACTTCTATTTGGCGTGAATACTCCGCAACAGTATTTCTAATTGATTATCAAATGATAAGGCGCGTAAAAGTCAGACAAGAGGCAATGCAAAATTCTAATTCTTGCCATGAGTGATACCTTTCAACGCACTGGTTACGCAGCTACACTTCGGGCTTTATCCGGTGTGTTGTTGCTGCTTGGCCTGCTAATAGCCAGCCATTCTGTGTTGGCGCAGCCACCAGATGTCAAGTTCACTTCATTGTCATCCAAAGACGGCTTAGCTTCCAATACTGTTTATGCTATTCTTAAAGACCGATATGGTTTTCTCTGGATTGCCTCGGATGAGGGCTTACGAAAATACGATGGCTACCAGTTCAGCTTATACCTATTAGGCACGCATAAAACGGCGTCTTTCCAAGCCGTTGATATTTCAACTTTGCACGAAGACCAAGCTGGTCGGTTGTGGGTGGGCACCATGGGCCGCGGGCTATATTCTTACGACCGAGCCCATAATGCCTTTGTGGCATATACCGGATACAATGCACCGGGCCAGCAAATTAGTAGGTACATCAAAGAGGTGGATAGTGATGCGCTTGGCAACCTCTGGATAGTAACCGCTAGCGAAGTCAGGCAGTTGAACCCAAAGACAGGCAGAAGCATTTCCGTACCCTTTGCCCCGACAGCCCGCCCGCCTCGGCCCATAGTACCGCAATGCATGTATGCCGATAGTCAGCACCGCATCTGGCTCGGCACGGAGAGTGGCTTGTATCGCTACAATTCAGCAACTCAGGTGCTAGAGCCGTTTGCGCCGGGCCAAGAGGGCCTTATCGGCGACACCATCAATACCATCACCCAAGACCTGAACGGCCGCTTGTGGGTAGGGACCACCAATGGCTTGAACCGGCTGAGCGCCGATGAGCGCCGCTTCGATACCTTCAAGTTCAGGTACGACGACCCGCACACGCTGGGCAGCAACTTTATTTTCACGCTGGCGGCGGGGCCCGACGGCACGCTGTGGGTGGGCACAGAAGGCGGACTCGATATTATTGACGTGAAATCGGGGCGGGCAACGCGCCATGTGCACGACAGCCGCGACCCGTATAGCCTGAACAGCAAATCCGTGCGCAGCATCTTAATTGACTCGCAAGGTATCCATTGGGTGGGAACGTATAAGGGCGGGGTAAGCAAATACGACCAGAACTTAACCTTGTTCAATGGCCGACGCAACAACGAGCTGGACCCTTTCGGGCTGAATGCGCCTCTGGTTACGTCGTTTGCGGAAAAGCGCAACGGCGACGTATTCGTGGGCACAGACGGCGGTGGCCTGAACGTATATCACGTGAAGACAGGCTTATTTAGCCACCTCGACCTCAAAAGCCAAAAACGTGTCAACCTGGCTGGGCTACCCATTCTGAGCCTGCTCCTTGATAGGCATGAGCAGTTGTGGATTGGCACCTTCGACCACGGGCTGTTCGTGCTCAACACCAAAACCGGTAGCTACCGACAGCTGCTGCAAGGTCCGGGAAAACAACAACTGAGTAGCAATCAAATCTGGATTCTGAAAGAAGACCGCGCCGGTAATGTCTGGATTGGCACGAACGGAGGCGGAGTGAATATGTACGACCCGCAAACCCGCGTAATCACCAGGTTTATAAACGCACCCAAAGATTCGCTCGACCGGCAACTGCCTACCAACAACTACATCCGCGGCATTGAGGAAGACCTGGCAGGTAATATCTGGATTGGCTCCAGTGGGGGCGGGGTTGGCGTGTATCACCCTGGTAGTCGGGACTTTACTACGTACAAAGCAAGCCAAACCGGATTCAACATCGACTACATCACCACTATTGCGAAAGACCATCGGGGCAATATGTGGCTCGGTACAAACGGCAACGGCTTGTATCGGTTTGATGCTCGCACAAGTAAGTTTTCCGTCTATTCGAGCCGTGAAAAGCTGCTGGACGGGTTTGTGCACAAGATTCTGGAAGACGATGCCGGCGCTATTTGGGTAAGCACCAACCGGGGAATCAGCCGGCTGGATGTTAAGCAAGGCCAATTCACAAACTACTCGCGGGAAAACGGCTTGCAGGACAAAGCCTTCCTCAACAATTCGGGCCTTAAAGCAACCAGCGGTACCTTATTCTTCGGCGGCATCGAAGGCTTCAACTACTTCTCGCCACTGCGTCTGAAAGTCAACCGGAATGTCCCCCAAGTGGTACTCACCGGCCTGCGGGTCGATAACGAGCCCGTTGTGGTGGGGAAACAGTCGCCCTTGCAGCAGCACATCACCGTGGCCAAGGAAATCCGTTTGAACTACAAGCAGAACTTCTCCCTGGCATATGCCGCCTTAAACTACACGCTGCCCCAGAAAAACCGCTACGCCTACAAACTGGTAGGCTTTGATAAGGATTGGAACTACGTAGGAACCACCACCAGCGCGTACTACACCAACCTGGACCCCGGCGAGTACGATTTCGTGGTGAAAGCCAGCAACAACGACGGTATCTGGAATACCACAGGCACCCACGTCAAGATTGTCATTCAGCCGCCATTCTGGAAAACCATCTACGCCTACGCCTTGTATGTGGGCCTGGTCGGCGCGGCTCTGCTTTATAGCCGCTACCGCGGAATCAGGAAGCTGAAACAGGAGTTCGAGCAGCAGCAGGAACGCGAAGAAGTGGAGCGGGTGCGTAAGCTTGACTTGCTGAAAATCAAGTTTCTAACCAACCTAAGCCACGAGCTTCGCACGCCTATATCCCTGATTCTGGCACCTACGGCCAAGCTGCTCGCCCAGCAGAAAGATCCGCAGAGCGCGGGGCAGCTACAGGTTATCCGGCGCAATGCCCACCGGCTCCTGCACCTGGTTAATCAGCTGCTGGACTCGCGGAAAATGGAGGAAAACGAGTTGCGTTTGAGTTTGTCGGCGGGGGAGCTTACCGGTTTTGTGCAGGAAGTTTCTTCCTCCTTTCAGGATCTGGCCGAAATCAAGAAAATCGAGCTGTCGTTGCACCTCACATCGGAGAAGCTATACGTGCGCTTCGACTATGATAAGGTAGAACGAATTCTGGTTAATCTGCTGTCCAACGCTTTCAAATTTACTCCCGAAGGCGGGCGGGTGCGTGTGGAACTCTTCGCTTCTGCCGCCACACCTAATGCTTCCCAAAAAACCATCTGCCTCCGGGTAGCGGATACCGGCAGTGGCATCGACGCCAGCCAGCAGGAATTGATTTTCGAGCGGTTCTTTCAGGGCCATGAGCTTTCTACGGTGCTTAACCAAAGCAACGGCATCGGCTTGTCTATTACCAAGGAGTTTGTGGAGCTACACGGCGGCTCTATTGCGGTGGAAAGTGAGCTGGGCAAAGGTGCCACATTTACGGTGCTGCTGCCGCTAGAGTCGGATGTGCCGCTTGCAGAAAACGGCAGCCCGGCCGTTGCCGAAACACTGGCCCCCGTGCCGGACCGCAAGAAGCCGCCCAAGCCGCCGAAAAAGCAAAAAGGTGAGGAATTGCCGCACCTGCTAATTGTGGAAGACGACGACGATTTCCGCTATTATCTGAAAGACAACCTGAAGGACCATTACAAAATTACCGATGTGCTTAATGGCAAGGATGGCTGGTATAAAGCTCTTTCGTGCCATCCCGACCTTATTGTGAGCGACATTACTATGCCCTATATGGATGGTATTGCACTCAGCCGGAAGCTAAAATCCGACAAGCGCACCAGCCATATTCCCATCATTCTGCTCACGGGGCTCACGCGCGAGGAAGAGCACCTCAAAGGCTTGGAATCCGGAGCCAACGACTATCTGTCCAAGCCCTTCAACTTCGATATTCTGCATGTCAGAATCAGGAATTTGCTGGAACTGAACCGCACGCTGAAAACCACCTATACCAAGCAGTTGCAAGTGGTGCCAAGCTCCGTGGAAATAGAGTCGAGTAGTGAGCGGTTTCTCAACAATGTAGTGCTCTACATTGAAAAAAACCTTAAGAACACAAACTTCTCGGTGGAAGAGCTAAGTGAGCATTTTGGTATGAGCCGGGGCTCGATGTACAACAAGATACTGGAGTTGACAGGCATGCCGCCAGTGGAGTTCATCCGCTCGTTCAAGCTAGACCGGGCGGCGGTGCTCTTGCAGGAAAGTGACTTAACTATTTCGGAAGTGGCCTATCAGGC
Organism: Hymenobacter norwichensis DSM 15439; assembly: GCF_000420705.1. Lineage (GTDB taxonomy): Bacteria > Bacteroidota > Bacteroidia > Cytophagales > Hymenobacteraceae > Hymenobacter > Hymenobacter norwichensis. Next base: position 674,207 of record NZ_ATVL01000008.1, on the reverse strand, counting down.
AGGTTTTGCCACACCGCACTACTTCACAAAATCGTTCAAGGCCAAGTTCAACATCCTGCCTTCCGATTATCGCAAAGGCAAGAAGCAGTGAGGCAGCCACCTCGGTTATTATATAATAAAAGCAGCCCCAGCCTAGTATCAGGCTGGGGCTGCTTTTTTACAGGCAGTATATATTTCGCCGTTTACTTGGTAATGATAAGCCGGGTGGTAACGGCCGTGCCGGGTGCGAGTAGCTGGCAGGTGTACACGCCTGCTACTAGCTTGTGGCTGTCGAGAGTGGCCTGATACTGTCCGCCAGCCATAACTGGCCCGTCGTAGAGGGTAGCTACCAAGCGGCCCAATGAGTTGTATACCCGTACCTGCGCTTTACCGGCAGCGGCGGTCCGGAAGTTCAGCGTGGCCTGGTCGGTGGCGGGGTTCGGATAGGCCTGCAACTCGGCAGCTTGGGCGCTGCCTGCATAGCTATTGTTCAGGCTACGCGCTGCGGGGCAGCTGGCATCGCCGTTTACCATTACGGTCACGGTTTGGGTGGCCACGTTGCCCGCATTATCGCGCACAGTAATGGTTACCGGGTTGGGACCGATGTTGGCGCAGGTGAACGTCCGCGGGCTGATGCTCATGGAAGCAATGCCGCAGTTGTCGGTGCTGCCATAGTCCACGTCGTTGACCTCAATGGTGCGCGTGCCGTTATTCAATGTTACGGCAAAACCAGCTGCCATAATCGTTGGCGCCGTGTTGTCTACTACTATTACCGTCACGGTCTGGGTAGCCACATTGCCCGCGTTGTCGCGCACAGTAATGGTTACTTGGTTTGGGCCGATGTTGGCACAGGTGAAGCGGGTTTTGTCGAGGGTCATGGAGGCAATACCGCAGTTGTCGGTGCTGCCATAGTCCACGTCGGCGGCCTCAATGGTGCGCGTGCCATTGGCTTCCAGCCCGACGATAAAGCCGGCGGCCAGAATAGTAGGGGCCTGCGTGTCGGCGTCGCTGCCAACGGTGTAAGTGCTGGTCGTGCTACAGTTGCTGTTAGGTGCCGTTACCGTTACGGTGTACACGCCGGGCACTACGCCCACCAAATCTTCTGTCGTGGCCGTGAAGTTATTCGGCCCGGTCCAGCTGTAGGTATACGTGGCCGTGCCGCCGCCCTGCGCCGTCAGGTTGATAATGCCGTTGTTACCCAGGCACGTAAGCGCATTGGTAATCCGGGCGGTGGTACTCACGTTGCAAGGCAGTATGGTATTGCGCACGTAGTCTTTCAACCACACCAGCGCCGGCCGCTCAGCCCCGTTGGAGTACGCTAGGTATGCTTCTGCATCAGCCCCTGGCAGCCAGCCGAAGTGCGATACGCCTTTCACGGCTGGGTGCTCCCAGAAAATAGGGAAAACCCGCTGGTACTCCGAGAGTTGAACGTCTTCTTCTACGCCATTGATGTCGAGCTCTGTAATGTAGAGCGGCAACCCGGTAGCTGCTAGCACGTCTAGGCTGCTTCTGAGGACCGCCGACGAGGTAGGCCGGGTAGAAAACGAGTGCCCCTGAATACCAATGGCATCAATGAGTTGCCGCTGTTGCAGCAGCGTAATGATGTTACGGTAGCTAGTGGCATTGGCCACCGAGTTTTCCACGCTGTAGTCGTTGAGCATGAGCCGGGTATTGGGGAAATACTCCCGGGCCAGCTTAAACGAGTTGATTACCCAATCCCAGCCGGTTGCGCCGTTGCCGCCCAAGGCGTTAACGTAGTTGCCACCGCCGTTGCCGGGAGTTCCGGGCGGGTCGTGCAGCGGTTCGTTCACCACTTCCAGCATATCGATATCCGGGTAGCGCTGGGCTACGGCCGCAAACCATTCTTTGATTTCTTCCAGTTGCTCGGCTGGCGGCAAGGTTTCAATCCAGGTTGGCTGTTGGTTGCCCCAAATCAGTACATGAAAGCGAAATGGAAACCCATTATCCTTTGCCAACCGATAGGCTGCATCCAAATTGGTCCAGTTGAATACGTCGCGAGTGCCTTCCACGGAGCCCCACTTGCCCGCGTTGCTCGGCACCACCATGTTCCAGTAGTTCGTGAAGTTGGTCAGCTGCGCCGGACTCCAGATGCCCCCGAAATACTTGGACTTACCAGTTGCCAACGGTGGCCCGGTGGGGGTGTAGGGTGGGGGCGGCGGCGGTGTGATACCCGCTTGCCCTAAGTTTAAGTTCTCGACGGTAAACGTGGTGTTTGAAGTACCGAAAGCAAGCTGATCGATATCAAGGCCGTCTTCACGAGCCCCAATTTGGATGGTCTGCGTAAGAGCATTGGCATTTACTGTAAACCGGATGGGTGATTCGCTGCCGCTGTTCACCAGGTTAAGCCGCGAGATATTAATCCACTTCCAGACTCCCGTTGTTGCCGTTCCTGCCCCGGTTACTATGTCAGTCGGCGCAGTAAAACCCGCCACGCCGAGGCCATTGACCGTAATCCAGTCGTTGTCGTTGGTGGGTGATTTCGTGCCGAAGCCGTTGCCGTAATAGAAACTGTCATCGTTGGCACCGGCGGGTCCCACCCGTACCCGAGCGTAGAGGCTATAGGAGCCCGCCGCCGGAAACGTAACCGAGTAAGTGATAATCCGCCCTGGTGTACCCGGATTTTGCGAATTAATGGTGCTGGTTGGCGTAACAGAAACGTAGCGCACGCCCGCATCGTCGAGCACGTTCCAATCGGCACCCACGGTGCCCGATTCGGCTTGTTGCGGAATAGGAAGGTCTTGAGCATGCAGTGCGAAGCTGCACAGCCCTAACCCAATTCCTAATAAAATGGGTCTACAGTTTTTCATAGGCTTACAAGTGGGTTTTAAAGAATGGAGTGGAAAGGAAAACGATTGCGCAAAAGATGATTGCTGAAACTGTTACTATCCAGCCTAGGACTGCCGGCAAAGTGACAGGTGTAATTCGCTTGAAGAGGTAGGAGTAAAGCTGTCATCCGCACTGTTTGGCATCCTGTGGCCGTGCTTTCAACTGGCAGTAGAACTGTCGCTACAGGCAAATCTACCACCGGTTGAAAGCGCCTAGCGCAGTCAAGTAATAAGAGTGCTGGAAGGATGCCGCCAAGTGGTGGCAGTGGCCCAAAGGTATTGGGTTGTGAAGCGCAGAAATGCGCATATTGTTACAATAGATGTCGTGCTATTTGCCTTGTAAAGCAGTCACGAAACAGCCTCAAAAAGGCAATACAGCCCCTAATACAATACATTTGTTGTATTAAAGCGTACATATATTGGATTTATTGCAGGGCTTGCAGTAGCAGTAATCGGCTGTATAAAGTAAGCAGAGCAATTCGCCCGAGAAATGTTTCAAAAACACTTCTTCGGGCAACTTAGAAAAAGTAGGATGGACTATTGAGTAGCAATAATGCAACCGTTGCGCAGATGCGCATGCCGGTACCGATATTCTTGGCGCCGTACGAACTAGCAGTTCGACTACAATAGCAGGAGCTTAGCTCTGGAGTAGTATTTTGCAGCTACTGCCTGCGGATTAATTTACGGCTGCCAGCAGAAATAGCAGACTCAACGTAATTCCGTGTGCCCGAAAATACACGCGTAGAAACTTCAGTGCAAGGCGCATATGTTCTTCCACCGCTTTTACCGAGACGCCTAACTCTGCGGCAATGGTGGCATACGAAAGGCCCTGCTGCCGGCTCATCAGAAACACCTGCCGGCGCTTGGGTGGAAGCTGTTCCAAAGCAACCTTGTATAAGTGCTCCAACTCCTCGTACTCCAGTTCGGTGCTTTGCGGCTCTAGTTCGGTGAGCGTGCTTTCCGTGCATTCTTGATACACCCAGTAATGCTGCCGCCGCAACTGGTTTAGAATAGTGCGGTACGCCGATGTGTATAAGTAGCCTTTGGCCGCGGTTAAATCATTGCCTAGCTCTCGGCGCTGTTCCCAGAATTTAAGAAAGCATTCCTGCACCACTTCTTCGGCCTCTGCCTGTGATTTCAGTTGGCTCATGGCCAACCGCAGTAAGCCAGCGGCATGTTGCTTGAAAAGCGTCTTGAAAAACAGGTATTCCTCACCCGAACGAGCGGAAAACGCCTCCTCCGAAAACTCTCTTGTAATTTCCAAGATGCTGCAGGTATTGAGAAAACAATGTTTCGCTAAACCTACAGAAATACAGGAATAATAACTAAGCGCCTAATAATTAATATTTTGATATGACAGTCAACGTTAGTCAAGGCTGTTTGCACTACTGACCTAGCAGTGAGTATCCACACACACACTCAAGTGCAATGAAGTTAAATTGAGCGTGCCAGCGCATACTCGCAACGTATCGTTCATCAAACAAAACGAGAATATGCGTTTTCATGCAACTGCTTCTTTGATTGATGTAATTTATTGTAATTCAATTGGTTGTAATGATTCAGTCGCTTGCATGAAAAATAATTACAGGAAAAGTGAATACTCGACCTAGGGTAGCGCTCAGGTGAGGTGTTGTATAGAGTAGGGAGCTTATTCCACTACCTATGCTTATGCCGGTTGATTTTGAGGCTTACTTACGGTACTCAAGGGGAGAATCTTCTCCGGAAGAAGCACGCGCGGTACGCCAATGGCTTGCTCAGCCAGCCAACAGCCTGCTGGCACAACACTGGATGAGCCGGTTTGCTGAAATGCTGGACCAAGAGGACGCCCTGCCTGTTGCAACACCCTCTATCCAACGGTTGGAGAGCCGGCTGTTTCACCAGCTGGGATTTGAGATAGAGGAGCCTACTGCTCCTGAGCTGCCGGAACCGGAAAGCATAGTGCGGCCTTTGTGGTATCGGTGGGCCGCTGCGGCAGCCATATTGGTAATGATAGCCGGTGGCGGCTGGCTATGGCAGCACCAGGAGGGGCAAGCATCGTCGGCTATCGGTGGGTATTACGCCACTGCCTACGGCGAAACGAGTACCGTGTACCTGCCCGATGGATCGGAGGTGAAGCTGAACAGCCATTCCACGCTGCGCTACGCCAACAATCTGCTGGACGGCAAAGCCCGCGAAGTATGGCTCGATGGCGAAGGCTACTTCTCCATCAAGCACTTGCCCGACAACCGGCGCTTTATTGTGCACACTACGGCGGGCCTGAACGTGGAAGTGCTGGGTACCAAGTTCACCGTGTTTCGGCGGCGGGCGCAAGCGCGGGTGGTGTTGCTTTCGGGCAAGGTGCGCGTGGACTTTGCCGATAGTAGCAAGCGCAAACCCGTTATTTTGAAACCTGGTGAGCTATTGGAAACGCGCGACGCTCAACCGAAAGTGGTGCACAAAGCTGTACGGGTAGATACGTACGCGGCCTGGAAAGACGACAAGCTCGTCTTCGATGAAACTCCGGTGGCTGAGGTGGCTACCCGGCTCAGTGATACTTACGGCGTGAAAATCATTGTGGCGACGCCTGCCCTCAACCAGCGCACCGTCACGGGTACGTTCCCCGCCGGGGAGTTGAATACAATCCTGCAAGTCTTGGAGAAAAGCTTCAAGCTAACAGTAGAGCGGCAACAGAATCAGATAGTTCTTTCCGAATAGTTTTCCCAAAATTCCCAACGCTTCTTATGAAACCAAATCCTACCCACGCCACGGGCGGAAGGAGGACGCGCGCCGCTTCGTTGACGGTTTGTGCCCTCTGTTTATACGCCGCAAACTCTTCTGCCTTAGCGCAATATGCCTCCAACCAGCAGGTGTCAACTGGCGCAGCGCAGCCAGCTTTAGTACCCCTGAAAAAGGTGCTTGCCCAATGGGAAAAACAGCATGGCAGCACCATTGGCTACGCCAGCGACTTGGTGCGCGACAAGCGCGTATCGCTGCAACTTGGGCAAGGTAGCTTGGAAGAGAACTTGGCAACGGTGCTGGCCCAGGTGAACTTGCGGTTCGAGAAGCTGAGCGCCAACCGCTACGTAGTTGTACCGGCCGCTACGGTTTCGCGTGTTCCTAATGCAAACGATTACGGCATCCAGGATGTCACGGTTACCGGCCGCGTGGTTGATGCCAAAGGGGAAGGGCTGCCCGGCGTTACGGTGGTGGTAAAAGGCACTACCCTAGGTGCCAGCAGCGCGCCAGACGGAAGCTTTACGCTCAACGTGCCTGCGAATAGTACTCTGGTATTCAGCTTCGTGGGTTTTGTGCGCAAGGAAGTGCCGGTAACGGGCGCAGCCAGCAACCTAACCGTCAACATGGTGGAGGATGCTAAGTCCTTGGACGAGGTAGTAGTAGTGGGCTACGGCACCCAGAAGAAAAGCGACCTTACCGGCTCGGTTAGCTCGGTTTCTTCGGAAGATTTCAACGTGGGTCCGCAGCTTAGCCCGCAGCAGCTGATTCAGGGCAAGATGGCGGGCGTGAACATCTCCCAGAACAGCGGCAAGCCCGGTGGGTCCAACACGGTCCGCATCAGAGGAGGTACTTCGCTTACAGGCTCCAACGATCCGCTGTACGTTATTGACGGCGTACCAATTTCCACGACCAGCGGCGTCAGCCAAGCCAACATTCGTGGCAACGGCACCGACGTTTTCGACCAGGAGCCCACCAACCCGTTGATGACGCTGAACCCGAACGACATCGAATCGGTGACGGTGCTGAAAGATGCTTCGGCTACGGCCATCTACGGCTCCCGGGGCGCCAATGGCGTGATTGTGATTACCACCAAGAAAGGCCGCGCCGGCAAAGCGCAGGTAACGTACAACGTAATGGCGGGCGTTTCTAAAGTGGCCAACACGCTGGATGTGCTTTCCGCCGACCAGTACCGTGCGGTAGTGAATGAGTTGGGCCTGACGCTGGATGATAAGGGCGAAAGCACCAACTGGCAGGACAAAATCTACCGGACCGCGAAAAGCCAAGACCACAGCCTTTCCCTGACGGGCGGCACCGACAAAACGCTGTACCGGGCATCGTTGGGCTACGGCGACCAGCAGGGCGTAATGCTGGGCTCCAACCTAACCAGAGCCAATGCCTCCATCAACGTCAACCACGCGGCGCTGAACGACAAGCTGAAGTTTGACTTGGTGGTGAACTACGGCCAAACCAAATCATCGGCGGCGCCGGTGTCCAACACGGTGGGCAGCGAAGCAGGTACCAGCATGAACTACGAGGCGCTGGTTTTCAACCCAACCTATCCGGTGTACGATGCCAACGGAGCCTACAACCACGTAGGGCCTTTCCGGGTCAACCCGGTTTCCTTTTCCACCGACATAACCGACGAAAGAACCGCGCAACGGCTACTGGGCAACCTTTCCACCACTTACAAAATCCTCGACCCGCTGAGCATCAACGTGAGTTTGGGGTACACCCGGCAGGAAGTTGACCGCAATTCCTTTATCCAGAAATCCAGCCCGCTCGGCGAAGGTCTTGGCGGCTACGCCAGCACCCAAAAGCTTTCCGACTACAGCAAGCTGCTGGAAACGGTGCTGCGGTTCAATAAAACCTTCGGCCGCCACGCCTTCGATGCCATTGCGGGGTATTCTTACCAGTATTTCCTGGGGGAAGGTGGCCGTACCACGGCTTCTGGTTTCCTGTCCGATTCTTTTAAATGGTACAGCCTGCAAGCGGCCAGCACCGTGGGCGGCGTCAGCAGCTTCCAAGAAAGTAACACGCTGATTTCCATGTACAGCCGAGTGAACTACGACTTCAACGGCCGTTTCCTGGTTACCGGCACCATCCGGCGCGACGGTTCCAGTCGGTTTGGGTCGGGCAATAAGTGGGGCTTGTTCCCCTCTGGCTCGGTGGCCTGGCGGATTTCGCAAGAGAAGTTCTACCCCACCAACCCAGTGTCGGACCTGAAAGTGCGGGCCAGCTATGGCGTAACCGGCAACCAGGAAATAGGCAACCTAAATTCGCTTACAACGCTGGGCGCCAGCAACCGCGGCTATTTGGTGGGCGGCCAGCGGGTTACCATTGTGCTGCCCCAGCAGTACGCCAACCCCGACTTGAAATGGGAGCAAACTGCTCAGGTGGACGTGGGGCTGGATTTCGGCTTGTTTGATAACCGCATCCACGGCACCTTCGACTATTACCGCAAGGAAACCACCGACCTGCTGCTGCGCATTGCCGTGCCTTCCCCTTCGGTGGTAACCACCCAGTTGGCCAACGTGGGAAGCGTGGAGAACAAGGGCATTGAGCTGGAACTGGGCGCCAACATCATCAGCAAAGGCGACTTCGACTGGAGTGCCGACGTGAACTTCAGCCGCAACCGGAACAAGGTGCTCAGCCTCTCCAACAACCTCTACAAAGGCGACAATATTCAAATAGCGCCGTTGCAGGGTGCCGGCCTGTCGGGGATATATGCGCAGCTGATTACGCCTGGCGAGCCGCTGGGTACTTTCTACGGCCGCAAGTTCATTGGGGTGGAAAACGGGGTAGAGCAGTTCGAGCCCGGCAACCAGGTTATTGGCAGTGCCCAGCCGAATTTCACCTACGGTGTCAGCAACTCCTTCCAGTACAAAGCCTTTAGTTTGTCTTTCAACATCAGAGGCTCCGTGGGGAATGATGTGTTCAACCTGACGGCCAACAACCTGGCGTACGAAAGCAACCTGCCCGGCCGCAACATCTTGGCCTCTGCACTGAACGACGGCATCGGCCGGGAGCAGCCCAAGCAGTATTCGTCGCGCTGGATTGAGGATGGCTCTTTCGCCCGCCTCGACAACATCACCTTGGGCTACACTTTCAACGTGAAGAATTCGCCGCTGTCCAACGCCCGTATCTTCCTGACCGGCCAGAACCTGTTCTTAATCACCAACTATTCGGGCCTCGACCCCGAGGTAAACGCCGAGGTGTCGGGTACCGGGGTGGCGCCGCTAGGGATAGACTACCTGAGTTACCCCCGGGCCAAGACGGTGAGCTTGGGTGCCAGCGTGTCTTTCTAATTGCAGTAAATCCCCTTTCGACTTAAGCAGATGAAACATATCATCACAAAAATACTGGTAGGTGCCGCCGTGGTGTTGGCGGGCTGTACCAACCTGGACGAAGAGCAATTCGGTAGCCTCTCCCCAACAACGTACTACAAGACCGAAGAAGAGGCCTTGTCGTCGGTGGTGGGCGTGTACCAGCAACTGTCTTACGTAGTAGACATTGGCGACCCATTCCGGATTGCTGAATTCGGTACCGACGAATTTCTGGTGCCCGGCCGGGCTAGCGGTGGCTGGTTCGACCAAAACAACATCGATATCATGTTGCACCAGGTGAAGCCTGATAACGCAACCACCGGCCGCGCCTGGGGCTTTATCTTCCAGGAAATAGGCACCGCCAATGCCGTAATTGAAAGCCTGGAAAGCTCCCCCAACAAGGCGAATTTTCCGGGTGTAATTGCCGAAGCGAGGGCACTGCGGGCCTACGGCTATTTCTACGCCATGGACTTCTGGGGCAACGTGCCCATTTTCACGCAAGCCCGGGTCGACCCCAAAAACCTGCCTACCAACAACAGCCGGGCCGAGGTATTTGCCTTCGTGGAAAAGGAGATGCTTGCGGCTCTGAATGACTTGCCCTCGGCCAACAACGTATCCGCTGCCTACTACCCCCGGCTCACCAAAGAAGCTGTGTACACGGCCCTAGCCACCTTGTACCTAAATGCCGAAGTGTACACCGGTTCTCCGAAGCGGACGGAAGCCCTGGCCATGTGTGACAATGTTATCAACTCGCGGGCTTACTCCTTGGAAGCCAACGTGGTGGATAACTTCAAAGCTACCAATGAGGTGAATTCCAACGAGATTATCTTCTCGTTTTCTGTGAACCCAGCCCGCAATGCCGGGGCCAACCAGTTTATGCTGTACGCCCAGCCCGCCCTGGACAAGCAGCGCTACAACCTGCCTTTCACACCGGCCAATGGCTACAGCACCTACCAGGAAGCCCTGGACCGGTACGAAACCGCCGACCGTCGCCGCAACCTGTTGCAGTTCGGTCCGCAAACCTACGCCAACGGCCAGCCGCTGGTAGACAGCCGCGGCGTGCAGTTGAACCTGGTGCCCGTGCGCGACTACATCAGCGCCCAGGACAACGAAGGCTACCGGGTACTGAAATACGTACCCGAAGGCGTCAGCTGGTCGGGCTACAATGCCGACAACGACTTGGTGTTGCTGCGCTACTCCGACATTCTGCTCATGAAGGCTGAATTGCTATTCCGCAACGGCAACGCCGCCGCTGCTCTGCCTTTGGTAAACCAGATAAGAACCCGCAGCAACGCTTCCCAACTTACCGCCCTCACCCTGAAAAACATTGAGGATGAGCGGGCTCGGGAGTTTATCTGGGAAGGCCAGCGGCGGCGCGACATGATTCGGTTCGGAACGTATTTCACTGGCACCTGGACCTTCAAAACCACCCAGACGCCCACGTGGCGGGGCATCTACCCTATTCCGGCCGAGCAGCTTACTGCCAACCCCAACCTAAAGCAGAATCCGAATTATTAATAGAGCAACGCAAGGCGAAGAATAGGGAGCGGCAGCGCGTCCTGTTCTTCGCCTTTTGCTTTTGCAGCTTGCTACACCGCCGAATTAGCAATGTGGCCTGGAGTAAGAGTTACTGAATTGAGAAGGACGCATGAGAAGTAATTTCTGGCTGGTCTGTTGTAGCGCTGTTTTCTGTTTGCTCGCCCCCGAAGTCTTTGCGCAAAAAGGTCCTGGGTTCGACTCGCTGGCTGCCCGAATTGATTTCTCGTACGTCGGGTACCAGGGGCGTAATGCAGTGCCGCCCAAAGTGGCGGCAGTAATCCGGGTAAAGCCCAGCGGAAAAGATGACACCCAGTTGCTTCAGGCCGCCATTGACTACGTAGGCGCGCTGCCGCTGCAAAAGGACGGGTTCAGAGGGGCAATTCAGCTGCTGGAAGGGCGCTACCTGGTGGCGGGGCAGTTAAACCTTGCTAAAGCTGGCGTGGTGCTAAGAGGCACAAGCCAAACGAAAACCGTTGTAGTGGCTACTGGCAACAGCCGCCGGGCGCTGCTTACGATAAGGGGAGAAGAGGCCGCTGCACTGTCTGAAGCGCGGCAAGTGCGAAACACGGTGCCTACCGGCGGGCGGGTGCTGACCCTAGACCAGACAACGGGTTTGCAGGTAGGAGACCATATTCTCATTGTGCGGCCCAGCACCAGCACCTGGATTGCCGACCTAGGGATGAACAAAGCCGAAGGCATGTTCACAGCCGTGCGGGGCCTGCGCTGGCCCACCGGTTCGCGCGACCTTACTTGGCGTCGCCAAATCACGCAGGTTGACCCGCAAACCAACCAGTTTACTCTTGATGCTCCCCTTACCACGGCCCTCGAAGCCCAATACGGCGGTGGTACCGTCCAAAAGGCGAACACCCAAAACCTAGCTCAGTCCATTGGGCTGGAAGGTTTTACTATTGAAAGCAGCTTCAAAAAAGCCAATCCGTTGGATGAGGAGCACGCCTGGATTGGTATCCAGATAGACCATGCGCAGGACGTGTGGGTGCGCGATATTACCGCCCGGCACTTTGTAAGCTCTGCCGTTAGGGTAGGGGCCCAAGCCCGCCGCGTAAGCATTTTGCGCTGCCGGAGTGAGCAGCCCGTTTCGGAAGTAGGGGGTTACCGCCGCATGAGCTTTCTGGTGGAAGGCCAGCAGGTAGTAGTAAGCAACTGCACCGCCGAGTCCGGGCTCAACGATTTTGCCATCGGGTTCTGTGCCGGCGGGCCGAATGTGTTTTTGAAATGCAAAGCCACCAACGCCCTCGGGGCCAGTGGCTCCTTCGAAAGTTGGGCCTCCGGAGTGCTATACGAAAACGTGACGGTAGACAAAGCTGGTCTGCGCCTGACCTACGACATGGACCGCGCCCAGGCGGGCGGCTGGACGGCGGCTAATTCCCTCATCTGGAATTGCAAAGCTAAGGGTGCGGAAGCCCAAGGTCCCATTCGCTATCCGAACCAAGTAGTAACGGCTCCTTATTCCTTGTACCAAACGCAGCTGGAAAGCCGATTAGGAAAGCACCGGTTGCCCGCGGAGAAGACTTCGGACTTATATAAGCCGGCATCTAAGGCTCTCCGAGAGTTTACTCTGCAAAATAGTAGTGCCGCCACCGTCAGCCCTAGCGTGCATCCTCTTCAGTTCGTGAACGGGCGTTTTGTGATAGACGGCCAAGCGGTGTGGAGCGGCACTACTGGCGACCAATTCTGGCGGGGACAAACTTTTCCGGGCGGCGAATTAAACTCAGGCGTCAGCCTGACGCGCTACGTGCCGGGCAAAGATGGCCCTGGCCTAACGGAGATTTTGCCACACCTCGCCAAAACCCTGCGTCAGCAAGACAACCGCTTCTACCAGAGCCTCACCGGCCTGTGGTACGACCGTCGCCGCGACGACCACGCCGTGCTGGCCCGCCCCGATGGCAACGTGTGGGCGCCCTTCTACGAAATGCCCTGGGCCCGCAGCGGCCAAGGCAAAGCCTGGGACGGCCTCAGCAAGTTCGACCTGACCACCTACAATCCCTGGTTTTTCAAACGGGTCAAAGAGTTTGCCTACTTGTGCGATGAAAACGGACTGGTGCTGTATTATAGCCTCTACGACACCCATAACCTGCTGGAATACGTGACGCATTGGGTGGATTATCCGTGGCGGCCCACCAACAACATCAACCAAACGAAATTGCCCGAGCCACTCCCGGCCAAGCCGTGGGCGCGGCTTCACCTCGGCAACGAGTTCTATGACCCCAGCAATGCTTCGTTGCGAAACCTGCACCGGGCCTACATTTTCCATACGCTGGATGAACTGGGAGGTAGCCAGAATATTATCTTCAACCTAGGGTTTCAGTTCAGCGGCCCGTTGGCTTTTCAGCGGTTTTTCCTGCAGACTATTGCCGAGTGGGAAAGCAAAAACAACCGCAACGTGCGGGTCGTGCTGAACACCACCAAGGACATTACCGATGCCATCCTGGCCGATGCCGACCTAGCCAAACAGGTCGACGTCATTGATACCCGCTACTGGCAATACCGCCCCGACGGACTGTTTTCTAACGGGGATGCGCTGTGGGCGCCGCCGAGCGGGCAAAACAGTTCGTTCCGGGAAATGGTAAGTGAAGCCTTCCTGCAAGCCAGCGACTATCCTTTGCCCACTACGCAGGAGCTGATGTACCGCCAAGTGCGGGAGTACACCAACCGATTCCGCGATAAAGCCGTGGTGTCCATTGCCAATGATATCAGCCCCATTCCGAGTTTGATGGCCGGGGGCGCGCAGGTTATCATGGGCAGCGCTAAGGACAGGGGCAACGGGCACCTTACTTTCGCATCCTTCGTGCAGCAACACCTAGCATCTAGGTTGATGCACCTGAAGCCCGACAATTCTTTCCTGAAGGACAGCACCCAAACTTGGTGCCTCACGGAACCAAGCCGTTCAACGGTGCTGCTTTACTCGCTTTCCGGCGCCGAAATAACGTTTTCTCAGCCATTTTCAAACGCCACCTACACCGGCACCTGGTACGATCCGCTCACGGAAAGCATGCTGCCGGCCGCCCCCATTAGAAGGCTGCAAGCCGGCTATTCCATCAAAAAGCCTACCTCCCGGAATTGGCTGCTGCTATTAAGCTCCGTACCCGAGTAGGCAAGCCGCTCGCCTGAAATGCCATTGGTTCTATTATTTTTCGTTGTCTATGCACGCTCCAAATTTCTTGTTCCGGCTAGCCGGGTTGCTGCTAGGCCAAGCGCTGCTGGCAGGTTCGGCGCTGGCTCAGCAGCAGCCGGCTCCGCGTGATACGTCGTTCACCACGTACAGCGCATTCCGCTACATCCAGAAAACGTACCCCGCCGCCCGTGTTGCCCGGCCCCCAGTGCCGGCCAGCATCCAGACGAAAACCAACGTTACGTACTGTACCCTAGGTAGCCGGGCGCTGCAACTCGATATTTTCTACCCCAAAGCCAAGCGGAAGGCAGGCTACCCGGCGGTACTTTTCATTCATGGGGGCGGCTGGCGTTCCGGCGACCGGTCGCAACACGTGCCCATGGCCCAGCAACTAGCCGCCAAGGGCTACGTGACCGTCACGGCCGAGTATCGGCTCAGCACCGAGGCCCTGTACCCAGCCGCTGTGCACGACCTGAAAGCGGCTATTCGCTGGCTGCGCGCCAACGCCAAGCAGTACCCTATTGATACCACCAAAATTGCCGTGTGGGGTTTCTCGGCGGGTGGGCAGCTGGCGGCGCTGGTCGGTACTACCAACGGCGATACGCAGATGGAAGGCAGCGCGTGTAACACTACCCATTCCAGCAGCGTGCAGGCCATCGTAGACGTAGACGGGGTGCTGGCCTTTATTCACCCCGATTCGCGCGAGGGCGACGACAGCAAAAGCCTCTCAGCAGGCACCCAATGGTTTGGGGCCTCTACCGCGAAAAACCCGGAACTATGGCAGCAAGCTTCCAGCCTCAACCACGTCACGGCCCAAACCCCGCCTATTATGTTCGTCAACAGCTCAGTTGATTGGATGCACGCCGGTCGGGAAGACATGATTCAAAAGCTCGATACCTATCATATCTACCATGAAGTGCACCCGCTTCCCAACACCCCGCATACTTTCCCTTTGTTTACGCCGTGGTTCGAGACAACGCTAAACTACACTGCGGCCTTTTTAAATAAGGTTTTCAAGCGGTAGTGAAGGCATATGGTTCGGTTGAACGAGTCGTCAGAACGATATAGAGACACATAGTTGCGTTCGGGCCGGCGCGCTCGACAAGATGCAACTATGCGTCTCTACGTCAGTTTCGCGGGCTTAACTAACTTAAACAGTATCCAAGAAGTCGACTCATCAGTGAATTTATGTCCTCAACTTCGCGCCTGAAATTCCAACTGCTTTTCCTTGCCTGCATGATGCTAGGATTGCTACCTAGCTTGGCCTGCGCCCAAGGGCCGGTAGCGCAGCCCAAAAATCCCGTCCGCCAGCTATTGAATAAGAAGGGCAAAATAGCTATTGCCGGTGCGCAGCTGTATTACGAGGAAACGGGCCGCGGCACCCCAGTCGTGCTGCTACACGGCCATTCCTTCGACCGGCGCATGTGGGACCCACAAGTGGCGGAGTTGGCGCGGTACTACCGGGTCATTCGCTACGATATGCGCGGCTACGGCCTTTCGTCGCTGCCGGTGGAAGGCCAGCAATTCCTGCACGCCAACGACCTGTACCAACTGCTCCAGGCCCTGCATATTCCCAAAGCTCACTTGGTGGGAGTCTCGCTCGGCGGCTTTGTGGCAGTAGACTTGATGGCTCTGCATCCCGAAAGCGTGCTGTCGGTGGTGTCGTGCAGCGGCAGCATCTACCCGAGGCCCGGTCCCGAAGAACCCATCACTGAAGCCGAAATTGCACGCCGCCGCACCGAAATTGCGCAGTTACAAGCGCGCGGTACTTTCGCCTTCAAAACTCAATGGCTGAAGTCTTTACTGAAATCAAGCGGGCCGGATTCCGTGCGGTCGGCGCCGTTGCTGCGCCAGATGGTGCAAGACTGGTCGATGTGGCAGCCGCTGCATGTCGAGCCCCGCGTGTTGCTCGGTCACTCGCTTGTGCCCCGGCTCCGAGCCCACCCGGTGCAAGTGCCGCTGCTGCTACTGGCCGGTGCGCGTGAATCAGCCGCTCGCCAAAAGGACAACGAAACGCTGCAACAACTCGTGCCCGGAGCGCAAGTGGCCGTAGTGCCCAACGCGGGCCATGTTGCCAACCTCGACAATCCGGTGGCCTTTACGCAGGCTGTTTTGCAGTTTTTGGCTACTCTATGAGGGTTGCAAATCATGCGCTACCTATCTGAAAGCCAACGCGTGAACCCATATGGTCTCTCGCAGTACCGAATCGGTAGTATATCCATCAATAACAAGGTTTGCTAATTAACACTAGCCGGAAGCTGCACCCGGTCGAGGATGCGGTGCAATTCCTGCTGTTCAGCGCCAGTCAAGGGCAGTAGCGGCGCGCGTAGCTCACCAGCTTCCTGGCCTAGCAGCTGCAAACCAGCTTTGATGGCGCGGGGCAGCCCTTTAGCCACAATGAATTGTAGTAGCTCAAACTGCTGGTAGAATAGCTGACGCGCTTCGGCTAGGTTCTGGCGCTGCACGGCTTCGTACAGCCCTATGTTTAGCTCTGGAATGAGGTTGGGAGCGGCGGTGCACCAGCCAGTAGCACCAGCCGCGAAAGCAGCCAAGGCCAGTGGGTTGGAGCCGTTGTAGAAGGCCACCTCTTCGCCCAGCAGCTGGCGCAGGGCCTGCATGCGCTGCACGTCGCCACTACTTTCCTTTATCATGGTCACGTTCGGGATTTCCAGCAGGCGCTTGAGCAGCGTGGGCGACATGTCAAGGCCACCCGTGGCGGGGTTATTGTAGGCCATAATGGGCACTGATATAGCAGTAGCTACCCGGTCGTAATGCCGGAAAATCTCGTCATCGGTGAGCTTCCAATAGCTCATCGGGATAACCATCACCGCCGCCGCGCCGGCCTGCTCGGCAAAGCGGGCGTGGCGCACCACGCCGGCCGTGGTGAGGTGCGATACTCCTACTAGCACCGGCACGCGGCCGGCTACTTGCTGCAAAGTCGTCTCGGTTACAGCTTCGCGCTCCTCGTCGGTGAGGTAGGGCAGCACGCCGGTGCTGCCGAGCGGGGCAATGCCATGCGAGCCGCTGGCCACAAGGCGCTCCACGAGGTGGCGGTAGGTGGGTAGGTCCACCGCGTTGTCGGCGGTAAAGGGGGTGATGGGGTAGGCAATGATGCCGTGAAAAGGGACGTTCGGATTCATCGAAGAAATCGGTTTAAGAACAGTGATTTACAGGTCACGGCCGCGCTCTTCGCGCAATGCTACCCCCAGATTTTGCAGCAAGGGTGCGTTTTCGCAGGCGATGTAGCGGGCACCGGTCGTTGTGCTACGGTTGCCGTGGTTGTGCCAGGCCCAGATAGGGATGTAGATGGCGTCGCCGGCCTTCCACTCCACCAAGCGGTCCTCAATCTGGGTGTAGCCCTCGCCTTCGATGACATAAATCACCGTTTCGTAGGTGTGGCGGTGCTGGTTGGTGACCTGGCCGGGTAGCAGCCCACCGATGGTCATGCTCAGAGCCACCGTGGGCAAATCAACGAAGAAGACGGGGTGCTTGCGCTCGGTCGAAAACTGGTCGTGGGCGCCGGCTTGCTCCACATTAGGGTGGTGCAGCTTTTCGGGCATCCGGACTTCGGGCCGGGCGTAGGTGCGGTGAAAATCGGCAGACTGGAACTTGTCTTGGGTTGCGGCCTCAACCGAGTTGTCAAGGGCAGTGTTGTTCATGAAAAAGAGGGGTAGAAAAAATGAAACCATGCGGCGCCGGCAACAACCTGTTTTGTATTCCGGGTTAGGGTAGATACCTGCGTTCGACTCTACAAAAATGTGCGTAGCTTGGCCCCCTCTATTCATCCAGTTTTCACAAACAAACGGGTCCAGTATGTTGCGCGCCTGGGATACCAACTTTCACCCAACCTTCGCGGCGGGCCGCGCCGTGTACTTGCAAATCAGCGAGCTAATTGCCGCCGAAATTCGCCGCGGCCGCCTCCAGCCTGGTACTGCCCTGCCCGGCACGCGGGAGCTAGCCAAGCAGCTGGGCGTGAATCGGAAGACAGCGGTGCTGGCTTATGAGGAGCTGCTGGCCCAAGGCTGGCTGGAGTCGCAGACTACCCGCGGCACCTTCGTATCGAGCCGGCTGCCCGAGACCAGCCCAACGGCCTTCGCGCCCGCTGCCAACGGCCCGGCAGCAGCCCCCGGCTTCCAGTGGCAAGACCCATTTGAGTTAGAGCAGCTGCCCACAGTGATACCCGGCGCCCTGGTGTTCAACGACGGCACGCCCGATGCCCGACTCGCGCCCGTAGCCACGCTGGCCAGCGCATACCGCCGCGTGATGCAGGGCCGCGGCCGCCGCAACCAGCTGGGCTACGACAGCCCCCTGGGCAGCCTACCCCTGCGCGAAGCCTTGTCGCGCATGCTCAACCAAGACCGGGGCCTAAGCACCACCCCGGCCAGCATCTGCCTGACGCGCGGCACCCAAATGGCCCTGTACCTGACCGCTCGCCTACTCATCCAGCCCGGCGACGTGGTGGCCGTGGAAAACCCCGGCTACCCGCCCGCCTGGCAAACCTTTCGGCTGCTAGGGGCCGAGCTGGCCCCGGTAGGAGTCGATGCCGAAGGCTTGTGCGTAGACGAGCTGGAAATGCTATGCCAGCGCCAAACTGTGCGGGCCCTGTACCTGACGCCGCATCACCAGTTCCCAACCACCGTGACGCTGAAGGCAGCGCGGCGGGTGCAATTGCTAGCGCTGGCTGCCCGCTATGGCGTGGCTATTATCGAAGACGACTACGACCACGACTTTCATTTCCACTACCAGCCCATGCTGCCGCTGGCCTCAGCCGACCCGCACGGCGTGGTTATCTACATCAGCTCGCTTTCCAAGCTGATTGCGCCGGCCCTGCGTATCGGCTACGTCACCGGCCCGGCGGCCTTCATCACGGCCTTGGGTCGGCTACGGGCGCTGATAGACCGCCAAGGTGACACCGTGCTAGAGCAGGCCGTGGCCGATCTGATTGAGGAAGGTGAAATCAAGCGGCACACCCGCCGCGCCCACGCCGAGTACCACACCCGCCGCGACGCACTAGCGGAGGCCCTGCGCCGGCTGCCGGGCAACTACGTGGATTTCGTGCTGCCCGCTGGCGGTATGGCCCTGTGGGTGAATTTTCGGGAAGACATAGACCTAGAGCGCGTTACCGAAGAGCTGGCGCGCCGTAAAGTGGTGATTACGCCCGGTAGCCGCTACTACTTGTCTGGGCCGGCCGCTAACGCCGTACGCATGGGCTACGCCGCCCTCACGCCCACTGAACTGGCCCACGGCGTAGAGCAGCTAGGGGCCGTGCTACGTCAGCGCGGAAGCTGACAGCCAGGCCAGCAGCAAGAAAGCCACGGCGCAGAAAGCGTAAATGCAAAAATGCCGCGCTACCAAAGCGCGGCGTCGTGCTCCGGGCAATCAATGCGGAGTTCGTGGCTTTCGAGCGGGATATTGAGCAGGTGGCAGAAGTGCTGACCGGGCCGCCGCCCGTAGTGGCGGCACGAAAAGCACATGCGCTGCACCGGAATGGTACCGGCCTGCTGCAACTGGTGCAGCATCGTCAGCAAGCTCAAATACAAGCTCAGCTTTTGGCGGGGGGGTAGGGCAGCTACAGGCGGGGTAAGTGGCGCGGCAAAGCGGCTGCTCTGGTCGGCTAGCTGCTCGCCGGCGGGGGTAAGCTGGAGCGAATGGCTTCGCAAATCGGCCGGGTCGGTGTGGCGGCTGACCAGCGCTTTTTGAGCCAGGGCTTTCACCGCATCACTGATGGTGGCGCGGCTCACCCGGTACTCGCGGGCTAGGTTGCTCACCGTGCCCTGGCTTGGCGCGTGAAAGCGCAGAAACACCACCACTTGCAATTGCAACGGGCTCAGGCCGCTATGGGTAGCTTCCTGCCAAAGCAAGTGGCGAAACACGCCGCTCAGCCGTTCGAGCGAGGCCACAATCTTGTGGTCGAGGTCTGGCGGATGGTTTTGCCGGTGGGGGTCGAACGGGCTGGCGGAATCAGCAGTCACAGGTGAAATCGTGGTAGTGGCTAAAAGGCGGCGCAAAGGTGCCGTTCACGTTCACCACCCGGTCGAGCCGAATACGCTCGCCGGTGTCGATAACCAGGTATTCGGCGAGGCCCACCGCGTCCCGCTCGCTAACCAGGTTTTTGAGCAGGCCGGTAACGGTGGTGAACTCCCAAAGGTCGGTGAAGTATTGCAAGTGGGTGTATGTGCGCAACGTAATAGTGGCTTCCAGTAAATCGTGAAAGCCGCAATCAATAGGTTTATAAGCAGTTAAGGCCATGGCGGGGAAGGCAAAAGGGGTGCCTACTGGCACCCCTGCATTTCAATGATGTAGTACCCTTGGGCTCTAATAGCGTCCACCACTTCCTGGGTGGGCTCCTCGATGTGGCAAAACCGGCATTCCTTGGCCGCCAAAGGTTGGCTTTCCTGGCCTTTCGTGGCCAGGTATTGGCGACCAAATTGGTAGACCTGCTCCTTGCTGGTTACCTCATCCGATACTAGAATGTCAAAGTGCATAACCGAACCGTCTTTCTTCGAGACGTAGGTGTCATAAACGGCAACTTCCATAAGTGTAAGAAATTGAGGGTTAAGTGTTTTACTGAAATTGATCTTGTTCTGCTTCGGCCAACGTAGCAGTACGCGGTACTAGAATTGTCCTTCCTTGACGTAGGGGTAGGTCCAGAGCGTGGCCGTGAGCGTGACGGCCTTAAACCAGGCCGCGTGCATGGCTTCTACTTCAGCCTCAGGGTGACCGCCGCGCTGCAAAAACGGCTTGATGGTAGCCGTGAGCGGCACGATGAACGCCGTGAGGTAGCGCAGATGAATGAGCGGCTCGGCCGTGGCCCCGTCGGTCGTGTTCTTCTTGGCGCTGGTGTGCCGTAGGCCGATTTCGTGCTGATAATCAAGCCACGCTTGGTCATAGGGCTTAGTGCAGATATCCAAAATCCACTGCCCGAAGCGGGCCCGAACGCGGGCTAGGTAGTCGCCATCGGGCTGCCCGTGCAGCGAGAAATAGCGCAGCAAGTGCGGGTGCGCTCCCACAAAGCCGTACCACACGTCGAGGATAGCATCGGTTTGGGGCGCTAGTACCGGCCCGGCCTGCGCCAGGGCGGCCACGTCAGCGGCCGAGAAAAGGACCGTTTGCTTGAGTAATTCTAGGTCCGCTAAGGTAACTGGGGAGCGGCTGACCTGCCCGTAGGCGTAGCCAGGAATCGGGGAATTTTCCATGGGGTTGGAGAAGTGAAAAGTAGTTGCGTGAGGGCAAAGCGGTGGCTGGCCAGGCAGAAAATCTGGCTAAGATTGTTTCCGAAAGAGAGGAGTTTAGCGGACTTCGGGGTGGTCGCGCCAGTAATTATTGGCGGCGGCGATGGTCGCAAATTCGGCGGCCACCGTCTGGCCGATGCTGATGAGCATCATCGGGTTATCGGCGTAGATGGCGCGCTGCTGACGGCGCTTTTCGTCGTCGGGCTGCGTGAGCTTGATGACCAAGCGGGCGAGCTTAACGGCAAGCTGGCGGCCTTCTTCCGGGGTAGCCGTGCGCAGGCTGTTGCCGGGTACGAGTTGCAAGTCGGACATGACGCGGAGGTTAGTTAGTGGCGGCCACCGAGTAAGGCAGCGATAGATTACCCGATAGCACCCCGTACACCTGGTATACGCCAAGCATGGGCCGCTTTTTATCGGAGGCGTTGACTTCCATGTAGCAGGTCACGAGGTCGAATTTGAAGTTCCGCCGGCGGTTGATGCGGTCGAGCGGCACCACCACGCGGCCGGTGTTGCCTTGCATCGTGACGGTGAAGCCGGGCGAATCCATGTACATGTGCATGCCGGGCGCGCTGGTGGGCGGCAGCTTGGGCGCGGCGCCCATATGGTCAAATTCCTTCACTGAGAAGCCGCCTGCCACGCGGCTGTCCTTGATGAGCACCACCCAGTGGGCGTGCCACACCAAGCCATCGTTGGTGTAGTTGCCGTCGCCATTCTCGTCCCACAGCGGGGTGTCCTCAAAGTCGGGGTGCGAGGTCAGGGCCATAGCTACGATGCCGTCGGTAGCGCCCATGCCGATGTCGGTGGACTTAAGCGTGGTGGGGAAGACATAGCCGAGCACCGGCGCACCGTCGGTTTTGCCGGCGGGCTTGGGCTGGGTTTTGCCAGCGCTGCCGGCCACCTGGAACTCAAATACCAAGGTTTCTAGCTCGGGCAAATACTTGATGGCTGCCTTCTTCGGGGTGTAGTCGGCATTCTGGTATGCCGCGCCTGAAGACTGCGCGACACTGCTGCCAGTCAGGGCGCTAAGCATCGCTAGAGTAAGCAAGGGCTTTTTCATGTGGGACATAAGTTGTAGTTGGAGAACGGGACAAAAGTAGTTGGCACTCCTAACCAGTTAATCACATTTTAGCACTGGACCAGGCAGCATATAAATACTGGCCCGATAGCCCGGAAAGGACTTGTGAGTCACCAAAAAAATATACAGGATAAATTTGTCCGGTATTAATTTGTGCCCTAGCTTTGCCATCAAAACCACCAGGTATGTTCTCCAAGGCGTGTGAGTATGGGATTCGGGCCGCTATTTACATCGGGCAGCAGTCGGCTGGTGGCCGCCGCGTGGGCCTGAAGGACATTGCCGCCGAAATCGACTCACCCGAAGCCTTCACAGCCAAGATATTGCAGCAGCTGGTGCGCGCGCAGCTGCTAACCTCCGTGAAGGGCCCCACCGGCGGCTTCGAGCTGACGCCTGAGCAGCTGCGCACCGTCACGCTTCGCCAGCTGGTGGTGGCCATCGATGGGGGCGCCATGCTGCAAGGGTGCGCCCTAGGCCTGCCGCAGTGCTCAGCCCAGCAGCCCTGCCCCATGCACTATCAGTTTTTGCCTATCCGCGACCAACTCAACGAGCTGTTGCGCACGCACACCATCGGCGAGTTGGCGAGCAAGGTGCAAGAGGGCTTAGGCTTTTTAAAGCAATTCAGCTAGTCCCCTTTTTTTGCTTAAATACCGGACAATTTTATCCTTTAATTTCTTTCTTATGACTACCGAACAAAAAGCCCTCGTGACGGCCACCGTCGGCACCCTCCGCGCGCACGGCGTGGCACTTACCACGCACTTCTACCGCCGCATGTTCGAGCACAACCCCGAGCTGAAGAACGTCTTCAACATGGGCAACCAGCAGAACGGCAAGCAGCAAATGGCGTTGGCGCTGGCCGTGCTGGCCTACGCCGAAAACATCGAAGACCCCTCGGTGCTGGTGTCGGCTGTCACCAAAATTGGCCACAAGCACGTCAGTCTCGACATTCGGCCCGAGCACTATGCCATTGTAGGTCGGCACCTGATTGCCTCCATCGGCGAAGTGCTGGGCGAAGCCGCCACGCCCGCGCTGCTTGACGCCTGGACCGTGGCATACGGCGAGTTGGCTAGCTTAATGAGCGGCCTGGAAAGCGGCCTGTACCAAAAAGCAGTCAGCCAGGAGGGCGGCTGGACGGGCTGGCGTCCCTTCGCCGTGAAGCAAAAAGTGGCTGAATCTGCAGAAATTACCTCCTTTTACCTGCACCCCGCCGATGGGGGTAGGGTAGCCGATTTTCTGCCTGGGCAGTACGTAAGCGTGCGTCTGTTTCTGCCGGAACTGAACCTGTTTCAGCCGCGCCAGTATAGCCTTTCCAGCGCGCCCAATGGCGAGTATTACCGTATCTCGGTGAAGAAAGAAGCCGGCAGCCAGCACCCCAACGGTATGATTAGCAACCGCCTCCATGACTTCGTGCGCGAGGGCGACATCGTGGAACTAGCCGCCCCGGCCGGCGACTTCACGTTGGAAACCACTAAGCAAACCCCCGTGGTGCTGGTGAGCGGCGGCGTGGGCCAAACTCCGCTGCTCAGTATGCTCGACTACCTCACCCTGACCGGCAGCCCACGCCAAGTGGTGTGGGTGCACGGCAGCCGTAATGCCCAGGTGCACGCCTTCCGGGAGCCGGTAGCCGACCTAGCGGTAGGCTACGAGAACGTGCAACAGCACATTTTCTACGATACCCTGGCCCCCGGTCTTGAGGCTAAGAACCACTACGCCGGCATCGTGGACCTGCAACAGCTCAACGGCGGTATACTGCTGCCCGAGGCCGACTATTACGTATGCGGCCCGGCTCCTTTTATCCGCAAGCAAGTGCAGGACTTAGCAGCCTTGGGGGTGCCGCGCGAGGCCATTCACTTCGAGGAGTTTGGGCCGGCTACGCTAAGTGTGTAGATGCTGGTAGACAGCTAGAGGTCGGAAGCGGAATGGCTTACTTCTTTATCTGCTGGGGCTTTAGCTCGTCCGGACTGTTTTTGGTGTACGTGCTGAATTGTTCTCGTGAAGGTGTCTCAAACAAGTCCTTCACCACGTTGAAATCAACTGCCGTAGCCGGCCGGAACTGTGCCGACTGCGCGTAGCGTAACAAGCTGTAATACAGCTGCCGGGCGGCCGGGCGCTGGGCGTCATCGGAGGCGGAAAGGTTGGCGCTGGATACCAGTAAGCGGCCTGACCCAACACGAGCTTCTAGTATTAAGGCTAAGCGGCGGTTGAGAAACCAGGTGTCGATGGGCTGCACAATGGGACGAAAACCGGCCGGGAAATCCTCCAGGTGCATCACCTGCGCCTGATTCACGATTTCCCACCACTGCAGGTTGCTGTGGGTTTCGGTAGGGAAATCAGCTAGGGCGGGGTGCACGGAGTCGGCCACAAACCCCGTGACGTGGGGGGGGCGCATCTTAAACCACGAAGTATTCCAGAACACGGGGGTGAAATTCATGGCTACTTCTTTACCCTTTACCACCTGGCCCGCCGCATTCAAAAATACGCATCCACCTTTAGCCAGTACCTGCCGGGCTTGCTCGTCGAGTTTGGTGCACACGTACACATTGCTTTTGGGCAGAGCGGGGAGGCGGGCCGGGTATACCCAGAACTGCCAGTCGTTGGCTATATCGGTGCCAGGTAGGGCTATTTCCAAGGTCAGGCGCGTGGCTTGGCTGATGGATGACAGAGGGAGGCGTACGTTGCCGAGGGGAGTGTTGGTGCCCGTAGGTACGGCTACCGGTGCAAAGCTGCCTTGCGCTATGGTGGCACCAGTGGCCGTTTTAATTGTCCAGCTTAGTGCGGTGGCGGGTAGTGCCTGCGGGCCGTAGTGGTACAGCTCGGCGGCGGCTTCAAAGGTTTCGTTGCTAGTAAACACGAATTTCGGCAGGCGTGCCAACGGCACTGTGGGCTGGCAAAAGCGCCGGTATTGTGCTGCCGTTACGTACCCTTTTTCTTGAAAAAACGGGTTCAGCACGCCTACCAGCGCCGTGCCCTGGCCCGGAAAATCCTGCAAGCCCAGCAGTTGAAACCCTGCTAAGTTAGGCGTACGGAGTGTGGCCTCAATTTCGTTCTTGTAGCATAGCGCCTGCAATTGGCCCGAGGCCCGCAAGAAGCTTTCGGCTTGGTCTGCCATGCCGTGGTCGGCGAGGTCTTGCTGGAACAGCTCCAGGTTACGGGCTCGGTACGCGCCGGTGTACTGTTTTATTTCCTTGAAATCGGGGAATACGCACCATTGGCCCATTTCGTGCGTCACGTAGGGCATAGTGAACTTCTCGATGGCGGTGCGGTAGTCGAACATGCTGTTCGGGCGCTCTTTCGTCCAGGGAAGGCCCCGCGCCCCGGATTTAATCATGTATTCGTTTTCGGGTACTAGCGGCCAGCTCATAGCTACCGAAGCGCCAGTGTAGAGGCGGCGGGTGTCACGGGCTTGCCAGTATTTCACGAAGTCGGCCAAGTATTTTGCTTGGTTGCGGCCTGCCGGCTCATTGCCGGCTGCCAGCAAGCAGTAGGAAGCATGGTTGCCATAGGCGGTGGCCATACGGTTGGTTTCGTCATAAATGAACTTATCGATGGGGCGCCCGTCGCCGAGCGAGGTGCCGTGGTTAGGCCAGCTGGGGCCTTCGGGTTGCAGGTAAATGCCCAGCTGGTCGGCCGCAACAAAGGCTGCCTCGGGTGGGCACCACGAATGAAACCGTACGTGGTTGAAACCATAATTTTTGAGCACGGTGAGCACCCGAGTCCAGGCGGGCACGTCGGTGGCAGGGTAGCCAGTTAGCGGGAATTCGCCGTTGTGCAGGTTACCGCGCAAAAACACCGGCCGGCCGTTTACCAGCAGCCGGTTGCCTTGGGTTTTGATGTCACGCATGCCGAAGGCAACCTGCTGCTGGTTGGTGGCGCCGTTTTTCAATTGAAGCGTGGCGGTCAGCTGATAAAGCGCCGGGTGAAACTCGTCCCAGAGCTGCACCGCAGTACTCATAGGCAGAGTCAACTCCACGGTTGTCTCGCCGGGGGGCGCCTTAAACGGAGCCTTGATGGGCGCTACCTGGTGCGGCGTGGCCGTATTAAATGCCTGCGCAGTGAGCAGTACGCTGCCCTTTGTAGTTTTGGATAGGGTGTTTTTTATTGATAGTTTAACTCGTGCCGATTGGTGGGCTACATCGGGGTATACCTGCACGCCGAGCAGTGAAACCGGCGGATGCGCTTGCAACTCCAACCGACCAATCAACCCGTTCCAGTTGCCCTGAATGTGGTCGGACACGCTGTGTGAGTCGGGCCCCACGTTCAGGATTTCCAGGCGGTTATCAACGCGCACCGTGAGCGTGTGCGTGCCGCTCGATAAGGCGGCGGTTACGTCGTATTCGTGTGCCGTTACCAAGGAAATCTGCTGCCCTATCTCCTGGTCGTCCACCCACACGCGGGTGCCGTAGTGGGCGCGTTCCAGAAACAACACTAGCCGCTGGCCGCGCCATTTCGCCGGAATGTCAATCGTTTTCTGGTACCAAGCCGGGCCCACGTAATAGGTGTTGGGCGTCAGCCAGAACGGAATTTTGAAGTTGTCGGGCTGGCGGTACTTGGCTAAACGCGGGTTGAAAAACCAGGAGCTGTCGTAGATAGTAGCCGTCCACTTGGTACGCAACGATACCGGGTCGCCGAGGTGGTTGTCGGTGAGGGAGCCGGGCAGGCTTACTTTTTCGGGCAGCGTTGTGGTAAACCAGCGGGCCGCCACGCCCGCGTCCTGCGGGTCGAGGCGGCAGCGCCATTCACCGGCCAGTGGTAGCACCTCAGCAGCTTGTAAGGCACTGGTTGACAAAACAAACCACAGGAAAAAGCCAAGATGGGCAGCTAGGCGCATGGGCAGCAGGGAAAAGTTATTTCGTGATTTTCAACGCAAGCCGATAGCGCGGAATGGCCTCCACGTTCTGTAGCTCGCTGACTTGCCCGCTCGCCGGAAAGGCGGGGCGTCGCCCATCTTCCAAATAGATAGGGGCGTCTTGGCGCAGTGGTAAAATACCAAGCAGCAGGGGCATTTTCAGCCCATCGGCTACCAAATTTCGGTAGCTGACGCGCCACGGAGCCCCATTGTAAAAGTCGTCGGTGAGGAGCCGGGACCCTGCACTCAGGCGGATAACGTCGCCCGCGTAGGTGAAGAGGAGAATGATGTCGTCGAGGCCGTTGAGCTTGGCATTGGTAAGCGTAAGGCGCCACTGCGCAGCCTGCTGGTAGGTGGTGTCGCTGGGTTCCACAACTCCCTTGGCCGGCCCACCAAAGCGCAAGGGCGGCACAATGCCACCGGCTTTCAAGAGGGCGGTTCGCGCCTCAATGCTGCGAACGGACGCAGTGGCCGTGTAGGTTTGAAATACGCCATCAGTGGGGCCTTGCTGCAAGGGCAGGCTGCCGCCGGGCGCGGCAGCTAAGGCCGGAAATATTCCAACTGTAAACGTTGGCTTGCCCTCGGCCTGCAATTGAATCTGGTTGTCTTGGAAGTAGATTTCCTGGGGGGTATACACAAGGCGCTCATTGCCCGCCAACGAGGCTTTCCAAGTCTGGCGGGCTTGCTCTTCGCTAAGCACGAGGATGCTTACGGCAGGCCCCGTGCGTGGCTGCACCGTCAGGGCTATATCGGTGCCCGGCTTAATGTTAGCCACCCGGAACTGCCCGCTGGTTGCCGCTACCGGGCCGGTTGGCGTGGTTACCGCTTGTACGGTGGCAGCATCGAACACCAGCTCGGCGGGAATGCCAGGCTGCGCGAAGAACACATAATAGGGCTCGTTTCCAACCTGTAGCTCAGTGAACAACTGGGCGGTGGCATATTTCAACCGGGCTCCATTCATGTTGAAATTGAACGGCCAGATAAAATAGCTACCTGTGGGCACCGTAGTGGGTGTTTGCGGCAACGTCAGCGTTTCGCCGGGCAGCCGTACCTCGAACTGCACTTCCGGCCGCTCGGGCATAGGATAGTTGCGCACGTAGTTGTTGCAAAACAGAAACCCGCTTTGGCCCTGCGTCCGCACCGACCAGCGTGGTACGGTCAGGTCACTGGCGCTGCTGGGCTGCACCTGGGGCGCGCGCGTGGTCATGGGCGCAAGTAGGCCGCCAAACTCGTTCAGGAAATAGTGTACCAGCTTGAGCTGAGCAAACAGCGGGCTTTCCGCGCCGGTTTCACTGAGGGGCGCCTGAAAGTCGTAGCCGATACGGGGCAAGTCGTTGTAGCTGTTGGTGCGGCTCGACTCCTGCAACCACGACAGTTTGCCCTGCGGATTGCGCCCCCCATGAAACATGTAGTAGCCGTACAGATTCACGCCCGAACCCAGCTGCACGGGCAGCATGGCGGCCACATCGGCAGGCGCCAGCAACGGCCGGCGGCGGTACATCACCGGCACTCCACTACCAAACTCGGCCCCCAAAAAAGGATAGTGCGCCAACTGCGCCGGGTTGTTGCGGGGTGCCGTTTCGCCGCCCTGAATGCCCAGGTTGCCGCCTTCACGGCTCTTGAAGCGGAAGTTATAGACTTCCACGGGCGGCATCTTGGCCGGGCCGCGGCCCCAGGGCTCGTCGGGGTAGCCGCCAAACACGGGAATAACCTCCTGCTCGGGGTAGCGCGCGCCCTGCCAACCCGTAACCGTGTAGAACGGCACATCGAAACCCTCGGCCAGCGCCATTTCCTTGAGCTGCTGGATGTGCACGGCGCCTTGGCCGGTTTTGCCCCGGTTGTATTCGTTTTCAAGCTGAATCCCGATAATAGGACCGCCATCTTTCCACAGTAAACCCTTGCTTTGTAAGCGGAGCTGATGCCAATAGGGTCGCACTGCCGCCAGGTAGGCGGGGTCGTTGCTGCGTAGCGCCGCCGCTGGGACTTGCTTTACCAGCCAGTCGGGGAAGCCGCCGTTGCGCAGCTCGGCGTGGTTCCAGGGGCCAATGCGGGCCAGTACCAGCAGGTCGTGCTTAGCGCAGAGCTGCACAAAAGCCCGAAAGTCCCGGTCGCCATGGAAGTTGAAGTTGCCTTGCTCTTCCTCGTGGAAAATCCAGAACAGGTACGTAGCCACGATTTGCACGCCGCCTGCCTTCATCTTGAGGAGTTGCTCTTCCCACCGGGCTTTAGGCAAGCGGGTGAAATGAAACTCCCCCATCACCGGTAGCCAGGGCTGCCCATTGCGAAGCAAGTACTGGCTGTTAACACCCAGCGTCTGGCCATTGGGGGCGGTGCTGGTGCCCAAGCGCAGATAGCCGGTTTCGGGTGGCGGGGCTGGCGCGGTGGCGTCTACCCTTAGCGGCCCTGGTTGGGCGCAGGCCACACCAAAACTGCCCGCGGCCACCAACAACCCTAAAAGCAAAGAGCGGATACGCATCATAGTTAGCTGGCAAATGGAAAGGAAACCGACTGGCGCAGCAACTGCTGGTGCGTATGGGCACCGGCGTGGCGTCCATCTTGGCGCAGCACCTCGGCGAAGGCCGCTTCCGCTTCCTCATGTTGCCCCAGGCCCAGGTAGCCCAGGCCCATCAGGTAGCGGCAGTGCAAGTTGTTGCGCCGGTTCAGGTCGTCGTCGAAGGTCAATAGGTCGGGTAAGGAAACGGCAAAGTAATCCAGCTTCACTTCGTCGTGCAGGTGCTCTTGGCCGTAGTCCAGCAAGCGGGTGAAGATAAGCTGGGCCTGTGCTGCATCTCCTAGCTTCAGCCAGGCCAGCCCTTGATAGAAAATCTGGTCGGGCTGCTGGTCGTTGTAGAACATGGCCGCGGCCGGTTCCTTGCTGCCAGCCGTGGCTTGCTGCCAAGCCAGTCGAGCCGCGTTGGGTGCACCTAGCACTTCATGGGCGCAGCCAAGCCAGTAGTGCCGGTCGTTTTCCTGCGCGCCGTGCAACTTGCCTTCGCCCAGGCTATGCGGGTACCCGGCGGCTAGGGCTTGCGTTAGTTTGGCTACGGCTACGGTGGGTTGGCCAGTGGATAGGGCGGCTTTGGCTAGTTCGGTGAGGCTGCGCAAATACTCTCCTGATACCTTGCCTTCGCCACCTTCCCAGGGGTGAAATTGTCGGGCCATTAAGAGTTTATAGGCTCGGTTTGGCTGTTCAAGCTGGTTGTAGAGGGCCACGCGCTCCAGGTACAGGTCGTCGCGAAATTCCACTACTGGCAGGTGGTTTTCTAGCAAGGAAAGCTGCTCGGCTAATGTTCGGTTCAGGCGGCGGTACAGCTGCGCCAGCTCCATCAGTACCCGGGCATCGGTGGGGTTCAGGGCAAAGGCCCGCTCAAAAGATTCCAGTGCTTTGGCTGGCTCGTGGCGCTTGTTGAAGTAAGCAATGCCCAGGTTGCGCAAAGGCGTAGCAAATTTCGGGTCGCGGGCGGCGGCTAACTCCCAAGCGGCAATAGCCTCGTTGTACTGCCGCTTGTCGTACCACAGATTGCCGAGCAGATACGGCGCTTGGGCATCGGTTGGGTTGAGGTTGGTGGCTAGTTGCAGGGCCGCAATATCTTCGAGCCGGTTAGGGAAATACCGGCCCGCGGGCGTGGTGGCCCCTTGCCGGGCGGCTACTAGGGCCTGGCTGTCGTCGCCTTCGAGCTGCCGGAAGCGGGCCAAATGGTAGGCTGCCAGCGGGTCGGGGTCGGCAAAGTAGCGGGCAACGGTCAGCAGCTGGATGGCCTCGGCATAGCGTCCCATGGCTCCGTGGTCAAGCGCGTATTCAATGAAATTATGCGCATTGCTGCGTGCCAGCGTTTGTAAGTGGGTTAGGCTAGCCTGCGCGGCCGTGGTATTTGTAAGAGCCCGATGTGCCAAGGCTTGTTCCAACAGCGCCCCCAGGTTGAACCCGTCGCGCTGTAAGGCCTCGGCACAAGTGCTCAGGGCCTCACTGATACGCCCCAACAAGCGCAGCGCAGCGGCTTTCACCACGTAGGCTTTGCTGCTGCGGGCATTGCGGTCCAGCGCCCAGTTGATGTGCTCCAGCGCCAGCGTATAGTGGCCCCGGGCTACATCGAGTTGCGCCACAGCAAAGTAGGCGGCGTCCTGCCAGGCGCTGCTCCAAGTGGCCTTGAAAAAGGCATTGTAGGCCTCGTTCGGGCGGTTTTGGTAGTGCAGGCTGAGGCCTAGGTTGTAATAGGCCTCGCTGTCGTAGGGGTTGGGGTTGCGTTGGGTGAGGGTGGCAATGGCCCGTCGGAAATACTCCTCACTCTTCACAAAGCAGCCTCGGCGCAAATACCAGGCTCCTAAGGCGTTGTTGCAGCGCGCATCCTGCGGGTCGCGGCGCAGGACCTCCTCGTAGTATGGCACGGGGCTGTAGGTGGCGTGGCGGTACTGTTCCAGGTGTTGGCCGGTTAGGAAGAGCTGCTCG
The DNA here is from genome assembly GCF_000420705.1 of Hymenobacter norwichensis DSM 15439. Taxonomy (GTDB): domain Bacteria; phylum Bacteroidota; class Bacteroidia; order Cytophagales; family Hymenobacteraceae; genus Hymenobacter; species Hymenobacter norwichensis. The sequence continues at coordinate 643,078 of NZ_ATVL01000008.1, read as the reverse complement.
TTGTTTGCCACTTCGGCGGGTTCAAGCGCTGGCTTGGCAGGTTGGGGTACCTCGTTTTGCTGGTTGGTAGCTGGCTCGTAGCGCAGCAACTCCATGCCGTAGCTATCCGATACCGTAAGCACCCAGTCATGCGGTGTGGTACCGGTTGGCAAGGCTACGCGCTGCTCGAACCGCTGCTCTGGGGCTAGGGCACGGATTTCGTCGAGAACCAACTGGCTGGCTACCAGCAGCTGCACTCGGCAGCTAGGTTGAGCGGACGTTACGAACACTTGCACTAGGGCCGCGTCAGGGCCAGTTGCTTCCACGTTCACCAGCACATCCTTGCTGGCATTTTTCACCACGCCCAAGGCTTGGTAGGGCAAAAAATACTGCGTGAACGACTTCTCCTCGTAGGGCATCAGCCAGCTAAAATCGGGCTGGTTATCCGTGAACATGCCCGTCATCAGCTCGATATAGGGCCCGTCTTCGTCGGTGAGGTTTCGGTCCCAGGCCTGGCCAAAATCACCGTGGCCCCAGGTCCACTGCTTCTTACCCGGCGACACATGGTGGTTGGCTACGTGCAGCAGTCCGGCCTGCGTGTCGTGCTCATAGCCACCCACAAAGTCGTAGTCGGAGTTGATGGCCATATAGGACGTCGGCACCGGGATATTCTTGTAGCGCGAAATGTCGGTGCCCGGTGAATAATCGACCTTGTAGTACGTGCCGGTGGCAACGGGAAAGGTGGATACGTCGCGTTTGCCGTGGTCGAACACCGCGTTTACATCGGGTGGAAACACCGACTGGTAGTCGTCGTTGACCTTGACGGCCGGATTGGCCCACCACAAAAACGTCTGCGGCAAGGGCGTACGGTTGTAGAGCTGAGCCTTGATTTCCAGGTAGGCTCGGTCGGGGTGCAGCGTGAAGCCGGTCAGGCCCTTGGTCCGGAACATGCGCTCCACCTCGTTCACCCATACCGTGCAACTGCCGTCGGCGTGCTCTTCCAGGCGAAAATCCACCGGCTCGAAGGTACTAGGGCGGTGGTGCTGCGGCCAGTTGAACTCGATACCACCCGAAATCCAGGGGCCGGTAAGGCCAACTAGCGCAGGCTTAATCACCTGATTGTAGTACACGAAATGCCGCTGCTTGAGCTTGTCGTAGGCCATCTGCACCCGGCCACCCAGCTCGGGCAGAATCATGATTTTCAAATACTTGTTTTCCAGAAACAAGCCGATGTAGTCCCGGTCCTGCTTCTCGTCGTAAATCTTGTCGATGACCGGGTGCGGATACACGGCGCCACTGCTGCCCTGGTACACCCGTTTCTCGAAAAACATGGGGTTCGGGTCGGGGGCGCCCACGCCGTAGGTTGGAATGGTTACGGTTTCCTGCCACACCTGCACGGCCCCGGAATCTGAGGTATTCATAAGCTGGTAAAGAATTAATGCCGGGCGAATGTGTCTTCCAACTGCTCTAGCGTCTGGCCCTTGGTTTCCTTCACGCGGGTTCGCACAAACAGAAAGCCCAGCAGGCAGATACCTGCGTAGAGGTAAAAAGGCCCATAGGTACCCATAGCCTGCGCCAGAATAGGAAAGGTGAACACCAGCACGAAGTAGGCGGCCCACAGTGCCACCGTGGCCACCGACGAAGCCACGCCCCGAATGCGGGTCGGAAATATTTCGGAAATCACCACCCACGTCACGGGCGCCAACGACAAGCCGTAGGTGCCAATAGCTGCCAGCACCACCACCGATACCAGCCCCGGCGCAGCGTGGTGTTGCAGCAAAAAGGCTAGCACCAGGTACAGCACCGCCAGCCCCAGCGAGCCAAACAGCAACAGGGGCCGCCGCCCCAGCCGATCTACCAGGAACATGGCAATCAGCGTGAACCCCAAATTGACAACCCCAATACCGACCGTTTCAAGCAGCTGCCGGTTCAGGTCGGCACCCACCGCTGCGAAGATGGTAGAGGTGTAGTTGAACACCACGTTGATGCCGCAGAACTGCTGAAACACGGCCAGCGCAACGCCCACCACTACGGCCGGCCGCACGCTCCGGTCCAGCACATCCCGAAACGATGGTTGTGCTCCGTTTGCCGGGGCGGGTTCCAAACCAGCCAGTGTGGTTTCAACAAAAGCGGCGTTGCCCATCTTGCGCAGCACCGCCTCGGCGCGGGCGCGCTGGCCGACTTGCGCCAACCAACGCGGACTTTCGGGCAGCCAGAGCACGCCTAGCAGAAACAGCCCCGCCGGCACCGCGCCCAACCCAAACATCCAGCGCCAGGCATCGGGGCCCATATCGGCCAGAAAGTAGTTGACGAGGTTGGTTATCAGAATGCCGATAACGATGGTAAGCTGGTTGATAGCCACGTTGCGGCCCCGGACGTGGGCCGGCGACACCTCGGCAATGTAGAGCGGGCTTAGCATCGACGCCATCCCCACCCCAATACCCGCCACAAAACGCGCCGCTACAAACATTTGAAAACCTTGGGCAAAAGCCATTCCCAACGAGGAGAAAGCAAAAATGCCGGCCGCCAGCAATAGCCCCGGCCGGCGGCCGTAGCGGTCGGCCAACTGGCCCGCTATTAAGCAGCCCACCATGCAGCCCAAGGCCAAAGAGCCAGTCAAAAAGCCTTCCCACCAAGCCGTGAGGGCAAACTGCGGCCGCAAAAAAGGCAACGCTCCGGAAATCACGGCAAAGTCGAATCCGAACAGGTAACCTCCCAAGGCCGCAATAAAAGCAATGCCCACAATGTAGCTGGACTGGAGTACCACCGGAGCGGTAGGCATAGGTGAGGTAGGCATAGGCGGGGGTGGGAGGAAGCGGAAACAGAACCGGCGGCAACAGCCAATCGGCAAGCAGGGGCGGCAAGCTGGGCTTGATGGCGTGGCCGTTGTTGGGAAACGAACAGGGGAAACCAGGTGAAGCCAAGCGTCAGCAAATATGGGAGCCTGCCCGCGTTATAGAAATGGTTTTTCCAACGAAAAGATGGACGATACAACGGCAGGCGAAACCCGTACTTTTGCTTGCCATGAAAGAAGGTTTTCAAGGGCAACGCGCCTACAGCCTGCCAGTAAGTTTGTTGCAGGAGGCGCAAAGCCATCCGCTCTGCCAAGGGCTATACGTAACAGATATTGGCTTTTACCCCGTAGCCCGCACGCACAAGCGCAACCGCCGAGCCGGTAGCGCCCAATATATTCTGTTGTATTGCGTGCAAGGGGCTGGCTGGTACCAATTTCAGCCCGAAGAGAAACGGCCTCTTAAAGCCAACCAATGGGTGATTTTGCCGGCGCAAATGCCCCATAAGTACGGTGCCGAAGAAGCTGCTCCCTGGACTATTTATTGGCTGCATTTCACGGGCACGCAGGCTCCGTCGCTCTATGCCTACCTGAAAGCCCAAGCACCAGCGGAGTTGCCTACCATTGTGCCCACCGACGAACGGTTTCGCTTGTTCGAAGACATCTTTTCTTCGCTCACGCTCTCGGCTACCCTAAGTGGCGTGGTGCAGGCCAGCGCCCGTCTGTCGCACTTTCTGCTTACGCTGTTGCCCGGTACTAGCCCATCACCCGCCGCCGATATGGGCAGCATCACGCAATCCATTCGGTTTATGCGGGAGCATCTGGCCCAGAACTTCACGGTGCAAGAGTTGGCGGCGCATACCGGCCTTTCGGCCTCTCACTATTCGGCGCTGTTTCGGGCGCAGGTGGGCCGCTCACCTATTGTCTTCTTCAACTTTCTGAAAGTGCAGCAGGCCTGCCAAGACCTTACTCAAAGCAAGCTGCGCGTCAAGGAAATAGCCACTAAGTTAGGCTTTGCTGATACCTACTATTTCTCCCGCCTGTTCACCAAAGTAATGGGCCTATCCCCGCGGCAGTTCCGCCAAACCGACCGAGCGTAGCCAGCAGCAGCTACTGCTAGATGGTAAGCCAATGGTTACAAGTGCTTAGCTGGCGCCCATTTTCTCGTTCTGGCGGCGCAGGCGTTGGCAGAGCACACGCAATACGTTGCGCAGCACTTCGCCACGTTCCTCCATTACATCATAGAAATCCTCTTGGTCGAGGCGAAAAGCTACTACGGGGCCGCAGGCGGCAGCAGAAGCGGAGCGAGGCTCGGCGTCGAGTAGGGCCAGCTCCCCGAAAAAGTCGCCTTTGCGGAACGTGGCCAACTGCTGGTTACCGTTCATGATGCAGACTTCGCCTTCATACACAATGAACAGCGAAGTGCCCAGGTCACCTTTGGCGAAGATTTGCTCGCCCTCGCTGAACGTCACCTCCTTCATAATCGGGACAATGCTGCTGAGGACGTTTTCCGGCGTTTCAGCAAACAAAGCTGTGTTGTGCAGCACCTGTACCCGCTCCTGGGCGGAAATGTGGTCGGCGTGTGCGTGATGAGCCATGCGTTGGGAAGCTATGGTGGAATTCTCGCTTAAAAGCTGTTGGTGCAGCGAATATTGCTGCTGGGCCAGTTGGTCGATGACAATGAAGGCACTTTCGCGTACCAGCACACTGGCGCTTTGCAGGTGTGGCAGTAGTTGGTCGACGGTGCCGGCGGTGGGGCGCCAGTGCCGCAACGCCACACTCACCGTCCAGTCGGAAAACGTGTTTTCGCCCAGCCGCACCACCAGCGGCCCTACGGTCACGGGTACGGCAGGCGCCCCCAGCAGACGGTCGAAGGTGCGGATTTTATCGGAAACGGGCAGCACGTCCAGCAATGCCTGCAGGCCCTGATACAAGAAGCGCGGAATGATGTTGTCGAGGATTTCGAGGGCGTTGGCCTGCCGCTCGCGGGCGGCGTGGGCTACGCCGCGCTGAGCATCGGCAATGAACTGCGGCGGATACAGCTGGAGTAGCAGGTAAAAAATGCGCTGCTGCACCTTGGTTAGTTCATAGTCGAGGGCGCGGCGCAGTGCGTCGGGGGCAGTGGCTAGGCCGTGCAGCAGCTGTTGTGCTAATTGTAGCTCCTCGCGTACTAGCGCCTGAAAAACCGGCTCGTCGGCAGGTTCCTGGTCGAAATTGCGGAGGGCCCGCAATGCGGCTTCGCGCCCGAACAGGCGCGGCTGCCGGGCTAATGCCACCAGTGCCTGCCGGCTGGCTGGGCCCGGAATCCGGCCGCACACTTGCGCGAGGCGCTGCGTTGTTACTTCATCGGCGCTGAGCAGGGCGTCGGCTAGCTGCGGCACAACTTCTTCGCCAAGCTGCACCAGCCGGGCCGCGGCCGCACGCCGCTTGGTACGGTCGGGGAGGGCGGCAATTAATTCACGAATCTCGTCGGGCCTGGCCGTGGTGGCGTGGCCGTTGGCGCTGAGGGGCTGGTGCCAGCCGGTATCGGTTGGCCCGGCGGAGGCGTCACCGGCAAAGCGGCGGCTGACGGCATGGTGCAGCTCGGCGAGGTAGTGGCCGTAGGTGCGGTGTAGCAGCAGCAGTGCCCCGGCCGCAAACAAGCCCATCCACACGAAGGGTAGCCACTCGTTGGCGCTGGGCAAATGGTGCACTGCAAATAACAGCAAACCGGCCAGGGCCATGCCTAGGGGCTCATAAAAGCCTTTGGCCGTGGTGTGGGCCGCCAGCCGCTCTTCGGCCGAAAGTGCCTGAAACAACACTAGAAATACCGGGTCGAAGACGGCACGGCGCAGCACTTCCAGTACCAGAAACAGACCGCAGAAATAGAGCAGCATCACCGCATCAGAGGCGTTGCCAGCGCGCAGTCCCCCAAACAGCAGGACCGCCAGCAGCACCATGCCCGGCAGCGCTAGCAGTAGCCACCGAATACCTAGCCGCTCCACCGTAAACTGCGAAAACAGCACCTTGAACAGCATGGCCACCAGGTAGGTAAGCGTCAGGACGGTGCCCACGTAGCGCATCAGGGTGGTTTGGTCGTGAAACTTGTGCTTGACGTTGACGAAAAACGAGTATTCCACCGTGATGGTAACGGCAGCAATGGCCATCAAACTCAAACACATAGCCAGTACCAGCTGGCTGTTGCCGAACCAGCGTTGCAGCAGGGGTGCCGTACCCACCTGCCGTTCCCGCCGCCCCACCGACCGGGCCTCGACTACGTGCGAGGAGATGGTAGTGCGCAATACCAGCAACGCCCCCACGTAGGCGCCAAACGCCAGCAGCAGCAGCAGCAGCAAATCGGTGTGGGCGTGCACCAGAATGGCTAGCACGGCCCCCAGGGCCTTGGCCGGCATGTCGCCGGAGCTGATGAGGCTGAACAGGCGCTTGCTCTGCCGCACGTCAAACACCACCGCCGATACACCCCAGAACTCCAGGTTGGTGAGCAGATAAATAATGCGGTATCCCGCCATAATAGCTACGGCCGCCGCCACCGAATTGCCGGCTACTACCAACACGCCCAGCACGCCAGTTAGGGCTACCACGGCCAGCAGCACCCGCACCGCTAGCTTTTGCAGCTGCAAGCGGTGCTCGAAATGAGTGTATACCCGGCCCACGCCCATGAGTGCCAGCGCCGCCACGCCATACGCCAGCGGCAGATTACGCTCGGGGTTGTTTTCGAGTAGGATAACGTTGGCCGCCACGTACACCAAAATGGTGCCGATGCCCAGCAGAAAGTTGTGCAGAAAGAACAGCCACACCGTCTTTCCCTCATCGGGGCGGATACCCAGAAAGCGGTGCCAAGTGGAAAGAAGCATCAGGTAACCCGTAATTAGGAAGTCGTAGCGGCAAGTTAGCGGCTTCAAGAAGGAATACCAGCTACTACCGTGTTGGAAGGAGTAAGTACAGCTGGGCAAGCAATAAGAACGGTCATGCCGAGGCGGAGCCAAAGCATCTCGCTCGAATCGTTGAGTTTGGCAACGTCGGCGTGCGAGATGCTTCGGCTCCGCCTCGGCATAATTTATAACTCGACTTTACTTTTTCGTTACCAACTGCGTGTGCTCCGGGAATAGCTGTACGTCGCCGCGCTTGTAAAGCGTGCCGAGAGCTTTCTTAAACACTTTCTTGCTCATGCCCAAGCGCCGGTAGATGTCGTCGGGCTCACTTTTGTCGCCGAGGGGAAGGCGGCCTTCGGGAGCTTTGTGTAGGGCATCGAGCAGGGTGTCGGCGGCGGCCAGGGCTTCGTCGTAGCCGGCGCGCTGCAGGCTAATGTCTAGCTTGCCATCTTCCCGAATCTGGCGCACGTAGCCGGTGGGCGTATCACCGAGGCGCAGGGGCTTAAATACTTCGTTGTGATATAGCAGGCCTTGGTGCGTACCGTTCACAATCACCTTGTAACCCATGTCGGTTTCGTCGGCCACGAACAGCTTCACTTCGTCGCCGGGGCGGCCCTGGAACGGCTCGTCGTACGGTAGTTGCCGCTCCCATTTGGCGGTGGCTACAATCCGGTCCGAGGTATCGTCGAGGTACACATACACGGTTTCGCGCTGGCCCACGCGCAGACTGCGGCGCTGGTTGCGGTAGGGCAGAAACAGATCTTTCTCCAAGCCCCAGTCCAGGAACGCGCCCAGTGGCGTCACGTCGCGCACCGTGAGGGCTGCAAAGTCGCCGACTTTGGCCAGCGGGTCGAGGGTGGTGGCAATCAGCCGGTCTTCGGAGTCGCGGTACACGAATACGCGCAGCACGTCGCCCACGCGGGTGCCTTCCGGAATGTATTTGCGCGGAATCAGCATGTCGCCGTCGTCGGAGCGCAGGTACATGCCAAAATCGACCTCACGGTCCACTTCCAGTTCGTTGTAGTCGCCGAGTTGCATAAGTAGCGGGGTAGGGGAGAAGGGAGTGCAAAGATAAGGTGTCTTGATACGGCGCTGACATGTTGCAGACACTATACCATCCGGATAGTGGTTTAAGAAGTGGTAAGCTGCGCTACTTACTTAGGGCATAGCCTAATAGTTGTTGGGAGTTTTGGGGTTCTTTTCTTTTGTATCCTGCTAGCCCGTAACTTGGCGCGGCAGCCGAAGCTTCCTGGAGCTGCGGCAGTTCTTGCTTCGCTCGACAACCCCTTTTCCCATACACTTTTCTCATGTCTGAACAAACCTCCACTGGCCTGCGGGCTGGCGTCCTGCACGGCGACGAAGTGCAGGCTCTCTTCCAGAACGCCAAGGCTAACGCCTACGCCCTGCCCGCCGTCAACGTGACCGGCACCAATACGGTGAATGCCGTGCTGGAAACCGCCGCCGCCGTCAACTCGCCGGTGATGATTCAGTTTTCCAACGGTGGCGCCCAGTTCTTCGCAGGCAAGTCCATCCCGAACGGCGACCAGCGGGCCAGCATTGCCGGTGCTATTTCCGGCGCACAGCACGTGCACCAGATGGCTGAGCTCTACAACGTGCCCGTAGTGCTGCACACCGACCACGCCGCTAAAAAGCTGCTGCCTTGGATTGATGGCCTGCTCACGGCTGGCGAAAAATACTACCAGACGCACGGCCAGCCGCTCTACAGCTCGCACATGCTGGACTTGTCGGAGGAGCCAATTGAGGAGAACATTGAAATCTGCAAGCGCTATTTGGAGCGCATGAGCAAGATTGGCATGACCCTGGAAATCGAGCTGGGCGTAACCGGCGGCGAGGAAGACGGCGTGGACAACTCCGACGTGGACAGCTCCAAGCTCTACACCCAGCCCGAAGAAGTGGCGTACGCCTACGAGCAGTTGAGCGAAGTGAGCCCCCGCTTTACGGTAGCTGCCGCTTTCGGCAACGTGCACGGTGTATACAAACCCGGCAACGTGAAGCTGCAACCGGTTATTCTGCACAACTCGCAGGAGTTCCTGCGCGAGAAGCACAACATCACTGAGAAGCTGCCTATCAACTTCGTGTTCCACGGTGGTTCGGGCTCCAGCCAGGAGGAAATCCGCGAGGCTATCAGCTACGGCGCCATCAAAATGAACCTCGACACCGACTTGCAGTGGGCCCTGTGGGAAGGCATCAAGGACTATTACGTGAAAAACGAAGGCTTCCTGCAAGGCCAGATTGGCAACCCCAGCGGCGCCGACTCGCCAAACAAGAAGTACTACGACCCGCGCGTATGGCTGCGCAAAGGCGAAGAAACCTTCATTGCCCGCCTCAAGCAGGCCTTTGAGGATTTGAATGCCATCAACCGCCGGTAGGCTTTTTGGCTATTAGCTGATGGCTATTAGCTTTTCGTTCAAGAAAATCAGCCACTCCTGGCCCTCACCTGAGGATGCCGGTAGTGGCTGATTTTTTAAGGCGTTTCATGATCCAACGAAAAAACTATCTGCTAAAAGCCAGTAGCTAGCAGCTCAGAAAAGCTATTCGTATTGCGCGATACCGGGCTGGCCGAAGCTGAAGTCGCTGAAGTCGTAGTAGGGGCGGGAGCTTTCGTAAATGCGGTAGCCGCTGGCATCGGTGAGGCCGCGCGGATAGTAGCCCAGCAGAATCTGGAAGGTGCGGATGGGCATGTACTCGTTGCGTAGCCGGAGGCCGGCGCCAAAGCCTAGGTAAGGCTTCTCGTGAATGGGCAGGGTGCGCTTGGTTTTGGTGTTCAACCAAGCGGCATCGGCAAACAGCACGCCCGCCAGTCGGAAGCCCAGAAACGAAACTGGGGTATATACTGTGGTTTCGTAGTTGAGGACCAAGCGGCTGGTGCCGCGCAAATCGTACGGCCCGCGGAAACCACGCAGGCCCCGTTCCCCATCAATGGAAAGCAGTAATTCGCCGGGCCGGCGGTGCAGCCCAATGGCATTGCGGCTCCACAGGAAATGCCGCCACTGGTAGTTGCCGGTATGGTAGAGCCGCGTGAAATACAGCACTTCGGTGCTGATGAGGCCTTGTTGCCAGTCGTTGGTTGCGGGCCGCACATAAGAGCCAAACTCCCCGCTTAGGTATAAATAGCCTTTGCGAGGGTTGTAGCTCGCCGTTGAAATGCGGGCACCGTAGTAGTTGCGGCTGCCTTGGTCGTTGAGCTCGTAGCCGAGCGTGGCACTCAGCAACGTGCCCGTCGGAATATCCTCGGTGCGTCCGAATCCAAATAAGTACTTGTCCTTGTAATAACGCCGCACGCTGTAGCCAATAGTGCCCAGAAATGCGCTGGAGTTGAAGTAATTAGGGTCGGGGCGGGTAGTATAGTTGGTGCGTAGTAAGCGCCCCGATACAATCATGCGTCCCGGATTCTCGTAGCCCAAATCGTAGCTGCGCAACGGCAGGGAGCGGCCCACCCACAAATCCTGCGTGCTGTACTTGATGGGCGAATAGATGGGTAACTCACCAGGAGCCGGGAGTTTCAAGACCAGACCGTAATCGTAGGAATTCAACGATAGCGCCCCAGCGTACTTGGTGTTGATAGAGTAGAAGTCGCGGCTGACGGTGATGCCGCCTATACGGCGCTGGAACTCGTTCTCGTAGCGGGCTTCTCCATAAATAAAATTCCGAAACGGCACCCGATAACTGCCGCGGTAGCTCCAGGTTTGGGGTTGGTTGCGGCCGTACTCATACCGGTTGCGGAAGCGGTGGCCCTGGCCCAGAAAGTTCTGATCGCGCAGCCCGATAACGCCCGCGCCCACGTCGCGCACTTCAATCGAGCCGCTTAAGCTGAATACGTCTTTGGTGATGATTTCGATGTCTACGCTGTCGGTGGTGCTGGTGCGCTCGTTCACAAACACCCGCGCATCTACCAACTCGTCGGTTTGGCGCAGCAAGCGTTCCGACTCAGTGAGGGCCTGCGGCTCTAGTTCCTGCCCGGCCCGGAACAGCAACACCTGCCGGACCCGCGCCTTTGAGGTTTTCATGTGGAACGCATTGCCGGCTTTCTCCAGCACGTTGCGCGGAACTCGGGTGGTATCAGAAATGCTGTAACCGAAAGCCGTGAGGGTGCGGATATTGATGTTCCGCACGATTTTGTAGTTGTGTCGGTCGTACTGGCGGTCCAGCAGAGCGGCATCGAGGCCGGCCTGGTCCTCGCGGCGTGGCGTGAAGTTGAACAGCGCCGCCGCGGCTTTGCCGGCAATGGTTTTACGCTTGGTGTAGGCCTTGATACCATTTAGCAGCCGTTCCTGGTCGAAGCGGCGCCGCAAGGAGTCGGTGCGGACGGCTGTGCGGCGGACGGTATCGGTAGGCTCGATGATACGGTTGGGGCTGGGCGCGGGCGTTTGGGCCAGGATAGGCGACGCCCCCAACCACAACAACGCCCATACCAGCACCACATACTTCATAAACAGCAAACCAATTAGCGCAAGTTACTGGGTTCGGGAGTGGTTTTATGCCTACTCGACAATGTCGTTCGGTTGTTATTTCGACCTAAAAGGAACCTGAGCGGAGTGGTTGAATAGATTAGCTCGAATTCCTTCTCGGGCGGACAGAAAGCCGCATAAATAGTCGGGCTTCGGGGAACAATTCCAACGAAATTAGTCTTGATAGATAGTGTTAGTTTCAACACAAGCCGCTATTTTTAAGCCCAGATACAGCCCGATGAACGACCAGCGCATTCAGGAAAAGCTAAGCATTTTGGCAGACGCCGCCAAGTACGATGTATCGTGCTCGAGCAGCGGGGGCAAGCGCAAAAACGAGTCCAAAGGACTCGGCAATGCCGAAGGCATGGGCATCTGCCACAGCTACACCGAAGACGGTCGTTGCGTGAGCTTGCTCAAGATTCTGCTTACCAACCATTGCATTTTCGACTGCGCCTACTGCGTGTCCCGCAAAAGCAACGACGTGAAGCGCGCCGCCTTTACCGTGGACGAAGTTGTGGACTTGACCATGAACTTCTACCGTCGGAATTACATCGAAGGGCTGTTTTTAAGTTCCGGTATTTTCTCGTCGCCCGACTATACCATGGAGCGCCTCGTGCGCATCATCAAGAAGCTGCGCACCGAGCACAATTTCAATGGCTACATTCACGTGAAAGCTATTCCGGGTGCTTCGGAAGAGCTAATTCAGGAAGCCGGCCTATACGCCGACCGCCTGAGCGTGAACATCGAACTTCCCTCGGAGATGAGCTTGCAGAACCTGGCGCCCGAGAAAAACTACAAGGAGATTCTGACCCCGATGGCGCAGATTCGGGACGGCATCACCAAGAATAAAGAGGAGAAGGCGCTGTTCAAGAAAGTACCGCAGTTTGCCACGGCCGGCCAAAGCACCCAGCTCATCGTGGGCGCCTCCGCCGAAAACGACCTGCAAATCATCAGCCTCACCGACTCGCTCTACAAAGGCTACGGCCTGAAGCGCGTGTACTACTCCGGCTACATTCCCATCACCGACGACGCTCGCCTGCCCCAGGTGACGCAGCCGCCTCTGATTCGGGAGCACCGCCTCTACCAAACTGACTGGCTGATGCGCTTCTACGGTTTCCAGGCCGACGAAATTCTGGACCCGGCGCACCCGTTCCTCGACCTGGAAGTGGACCCCAAGCTGGCTTGGGCCCTGCGCAACCGCCACGTATTCCCGATTGACGTGAATACCGCTGACTTTGAAATGATTCTGCGCATTCCCGGTGTGGGCGCGCGTTCAGCCAAACGCATTGTGGCCGCCCGCCGGTTTGCCCCCATTACCCTCGACCACCTGCACAAGTTTGGGGTGGTACTGAAGCGCGCCAAGTTTTTCTTGACCTGCCGCGGCCAGGCCCTTTCCACCCGCGACTACGACGAGCAGACTATTCGCCGCCAGATTCTATTTGGGGCTGGTTCGGTACGCTCGGCACTGGTCACGCAGCAACTCGACCTGTTCGCGCAGGCTTCGTGAGGATGCTAGCGGTAGCGGTGGGTTTCGGAAGTGCTGACAAGAACAACAACTAGATTTTCCTTGCCTGAAATACCTGAAAACAAACCATCTGAAACCACTTCTACCATGACCATCTCTCATCGCGCTGCCGACGCGTCGGCCGCTAACCTCGAAGCCAATCAGCCCAACAAAGTAGCTCGCATTGCTTGCTGCTGTAAGTTATCGGACTTGCTACCGCTGGTGCAGGAGTTACACCGCGAGGCTGCTCGTACCAACGCCGCCCAGGCTTCGCAACGCTCCGAGGCCGCCTGAAAGTCGGTAGCTCCACCGCAACTTTGCGAGCTGCAAGCGGGTACGCGGTGGTATGGACTTCGAACTTGAGCACCACTACGTTGCTACCAACGGCATCACGCTGCACGTGGTTGAATGCGGTCCGGCTGACGGGCCGCTGGTAGTTCTGCTGCACGGTTTCCCGGAGTTTTGGTACGGCTGGCGCCAGCAGATTCCGGCGCTGGCCGCGGCGGGTTACCGCGTGTGGGTGCCCGACCAGCGCGGCTACAACCTCAGCGACAAGCCTAGGGGCGTGGCTGCTTACCGCATCAACCAGCTAGGCGCCGACATCCTCGGGCTGCTGGATGCGGCCGGCCATACTACGGCAGCTGTGGTGGGGCATGATTGGGGTGCGGCCGTGGCGTGGTGGCTGGCTGCTAACCATCCGGAGCGGTTGAAGCAGGTGGCCATCCTGAACGTGCCGCACCCGGCTGTGCTGGGCCGAGCCCTGCGTCGTGCGCCCCGGCAGCTACTAAAGAGTTGGTACATATTCTTCTTTCAGCTGCCTTGGTTGCCTGAGAAGATGATTCGGCGGCGGCAGTACCGGTTCGGGCGAGGGGCCTTGCGGGGTACCAGCCGGCCCGGCACGTTCTCCTCCGACGACCTGCGGGAGTACATCAATGCCTGGTCGCGCCCTGGAGCCCTAACCGGCATGATTAATTGGTACCGAGCCGCCTTTCGGAGCCCGCGCCGGGCGGGCAGTACGGGCCGGATAACGGTGCCGGTGCGGTTGTTGTGGGGCAAGCAGGATGGTTTTCTGGAGCCTGTTTTGGCTGAATTAAGCGCAAAGATGTGCGACAACGCCGAGCTTACGTATTTCGACAAGGCCACGCACTGGCTGCACCACGAAGAACCTGAAGCCGTAAACAAGCTGCTACTGGAGTTCCTGAACAGCTAACCTGTGGCTGCTTCAGCCTCGTTTCTGGTGCCAAGCAACCATCAACCTGACCCAATGAGCCGTTCCCTGACGCCCAATAACCGCCGTGCCACTACCGCCGTTGCAACCAATGCGTCCAGTTCGCGGCGGATAGCACCGGAGCTAAGTAATGCGGCGCTGGATTATGCTTACGACGGCTCGTTTGAAGGCTTGCTGACCGTGTTATTCACCGTCTACGACCGGAAATCGGCTCCGAATAGTATTCAGCCGTTGGGGGCAGTGCAAGGCGGCCTGTTTGCTATGCCAGTGCAGATTGATACTGACGATGCCACCGCTGCCCGCGTGTGGGAAGGCCTGCTGCGCTACATGGATAAAGAAGCGCGCACTCGGCTATTCCACACATTTCTGAGTGAGCAGTCCGACCGAGAACTACTGATTTTCCGGTACGCCGATTTAGCCATGCGCGCCGGCCGCGACATCTCCGACAATTATGCCGACGATAATGTGCGCCGCGTAGCCAGCATCGCGCAGCAGATGTACCGCGAGAAACACCGTATGGAGGCCTTCGTGCGCTTCGAGAAGACTTCAGACGGTCTGTTTCACGCCACCATCGACCCGGACTTCGATGTGCTGCCACTGATTGCGCCCCATTTCACCAAGCGCTATGCCGACCAGCGTTGGCTGATTTTCGATAAGCGCCGCCGCTATGGGCTGTACTATGACCTTCAGCGTACCGATATAGTGGAGTTTGAAAGCACCGGCCCACAGCGCAACACTGCTATTTCGGCCACGGTGCTGGATGAGCGGGAGCCGTTGTTCAAGCTACTCTGGCAGTCGTACTTCGACCATGTGAACATTCCGGAGCGCAAGAACATCAAGCTGCACCGCCGCCACATGCCGCTGCGCTACTGGCGTTACCTCAGCGAAAAGCAACCCCGCGAGCAACGCTTCGAGCCTATCAAAAACAAGCGGCCAATAGGATAGGGTTTTTGGCGGGGCGCCAAAAGCGGTAATTTGCACCGTCGATACGGCGCGCCGGTGGTGGCGGGCCGCAACCCAACCTATTGTTATGAGTAGCACACTCGTTTTCGGGGCCTCGGGCCAGCTTGGTCAGTGTTTGAAGCACGTTGCAACGGAGAGAAACAACGCTGGCCTGATTTTCCTGCCGGAAGAAGAAGCCAACATCCTGGATTTAGGGATGCTGCAAAAGGCCTTCGAGCAGTATAAACCCGCGTACTGCATTAACTGCGCCGCCTATACCGCTGTGGATAAAGCCGAAGACGATGTGGACATTGCTCGCAAAGTCAACAAGGATGGCGCCGAGAACTTAGCCAAAATGTGTGGCCAGTACGGCACCACGCTTATTCATATTTCCACTGACTTCGTGTTTGCCGGCACCGGCAACCAACCGCTAGTGGAAACCGACGAAGCCGCGCCCATCAGCGTGTACGGCCTCACCAAGCTGGAAGGCGAGCAAGTAATTCCACCGCACACCAACCAGCATTTCATTCTGCGGACCAGCTGGCTGTACTCGGAATACGCCAACAACTTCGTGAAAACCATGCTTCGCTTTGGACGGGAGCGGGAGGAAATGCGCGTTATCTGGGACCAAGCTGGCACGCCTACCTACGCCATTGACCTGGCCGGCTGCATCCTCACCATCATCGAAACCCAAAATCAGCAGTACGGCATCTACCACTACAGCAACGAAGGCGTTACGTCGTGGTATGATTTCGCGCATACCATCTTCGAGTTGGGCAACTTGACTGTGCGCACCGTGCCCATCCGCACCGCCGAGTACCCTACCAAGGCCACCCGCCCCGCTTACTCCGTGATGGACAAGACCAAGGCCAAAACTCAGCTCGGCGTGGCTATTCCACACTGGCGTGACAGTTTGAAGGTGTGTATCGGGCGGCTGTAGAACTGTTTTGACGTGAAAACGCCCGTGCTTTTTCAGAAGTACGGGCGTTTTCTATTTTCGAGTAGGATGTTGAAGCCACACTCCGGCTTACTGCGTTACTGCTACATCCTTGCTGCGCCCGTAAAACCGGTTCACTAAGTACGCCAAGCCAACAAATCCTAAGCCTACACCACATACGCCGGGCCACTGAAAATGGTCCCAGGCGAGGCCACCGAGGAAGGAGCCAAGCGAGGCCCCCATGAAGCTGGCAGTCATGTACACGGTGTTGAGGCGGCTGCGGGCTTCGGGTAGCAACGTGAAAATGCGGGTCTGGTTGGAAATGTGGGTTATTTGCTGGCCGACGTCCAGGATAATAACGCCTACCACTAAGCCTGCCAGGTAGTATCCGCCAAACCCGAGCAGCACATACGCCCCCAGAAACAACAGAATCCCGAGCGTAATGCCGTAGTCGGGGCCTTTGCGGTCAGCGGATTTGCCGGCGAAAGAGGCGGCAAACGCTCCACTGGCTCCAATTAGGCCGAAGAGGCCGGCTACATCAGCGTGGTAATGATAGGCGTCGCTTTCTAGGAAGAACACTAGCGTGGTCCAGAAGGCGCTGAAACCGCCAAACATGCACAACCCTACTAGGGCCGAGCGGCGCAACGTAGGCAGCGTGCTGGTAAGCGTGCCTAACGACCGTAGCAAGCTGCCGTAGCTACCCGCGAAGCTGGGTTGGTTGCGTGGCAGCATGCGGTACAGCGTAGCAGTAAGTAGCACCATGATACCAGCGCCCACCCAAAACATAGTACGCCACCCAAGGTGCAGGCCCACGTAGCCACTGATGGTGCGGGAAAGTAGAATCCCAATTAGCAAGCCACTCATCACCTTGCCCACCACGCGGCCCCGCTCTTCGTCACTGGCCAACGAAGCGGCCATCGGAATCAGGAGCTGCGGCACGGCCGAGAAGATACCGATAAGCAAGCTAGCTACTGCCAGCAGCGCAAAGCTAGGCGCCGCTGCCGCTCCCGCCATACAAACGGCCGCTGCCATGATAAGCGCCAGAATCAGGCTTTTCCGCTCCCGTTTGTCGCCGAGTGGTACCACAAACAGTAGCCCTATCGTGTAACCAACCTGCGTAATGGTGGCAATTAGGCTCACCCCGCTTTCAGAGAGCCCAAACGTGCGGCCGATTTCGGCGAGCAGCGGCTGGTTGTAGTAGATATTAGCGACTACCAGCCCGCAGGTAATAGCCATTAGCCACACCAGGGCCGGAGCGAGTGGTGCAGTTGGGGTAGTAGCAGTCTGGGTGGTTTGGGGGGGCTGCGGTGCAGCTAGTACTGGTTCTTGCATGAGGTACACGGCCGCCGGATACGTCAGCAGCTTTTTAGCCTCACATAACCCGCATCAGGGGTGGAAGGTTGCGGCGGAGCTACTAGAAGCTGGCCGCTCAGTGGTTACGCCCCGTTAGGCACCGCCCGTGGCGTGCTGCTTCCGGTACAGGCCCGGTGTCATGCCTTCGTATTGCTTGAACAGCTTCTGAAAGTATGCTGTGTTGTTGAAGCCAGCTCGGAAACACACATCAGCCACCGAGTTGAGCGGGTTGCGCAACAGGCGCTTGGCTTCGGCAATGCGCTCCTGAATGATGTACTCGATGGGAGTGAAGCCCAACTCGCGCTTGAACACCCGGAAGAATGTGGCCTTGCTCATGCACGCCAGCTCGCTGAGCTTTTCCACCGTAATCTGCTCGGTGAGGTGCTGCTTGATGTACTGCACCACGGCCGCAAATCGGTGGGAGGTGAGGTGTTGAGCGTAGTTATGAAATATCAATTGGCGGGCCTGGGTCTGCATCAGGCGCACCAGCATTTCCTGAATGGTGAAGGTGGCCAGCACGTCTTTGATGCGGCCACTGTCGCGGGAGAGCTGCACCAGGCGCTCCAAGGTGCCGGTTAGCTCGGGTGTGTTTTGGAAGTGGGCGTGGTCAAGGGTGTCGAGCTGCCAGGCCATGTGCTCCTCGGCGCGCGGGTGCTTCTCGTTGAGCAAATCCACGGTCTGCCGGATGGTATCTGTTGGGATGGCGACGGCCAGGCACTGGGTGGGATTGTTTTCGTCGGCTTCGGGGAAGTCGATAACCATTGTTTCGTCTTCGCCCACAATCACCGACTCGCCGGGCAGATACTCGAAGGCCGGCCGGCCCGCCAAGTGCATTACCTTCTTGCCTTGCAGCATGGTAGTCAGCACCACGTGGCCCATGCTCAGCGGGACCTGATGCGCCGTTTGGTGGGTTTCAAACACGTTCAGCTCGAAGGCATTTAGCGAATACACCGTACGATTCTCAACCAGCGTGGAAAGCTGGCTGGCTTTGCTTAAGGCAATAGGGGCAGGCAGGTGAGACTGGGGCATAAGAACAAATACACTAGCGTGAAACCGACAAAGCAGAACGAGCAGCAGTTGTAAGCCCAAGATAGTGAGTCATTACTTACATGCTACGAGGTCGTAACAACTCAACGGCAAAAATGAGTTGCAACTTGCGACAATAGGCGGCTTTTGTGAGAGAATATTACAGCTAAACTAGCAGGTTAGGTGGCTAGCTTGGGATAGTCAAACTAACCTCGTTCTACCTAATGGAAACCCTCGAAAAACCCACCACCCTCACGGCACGCCCGCAGTTCAAATCGCACTACGACAACTTCATTGGCGGCAAATGGGTGGCCCCAGTGAAAGGGCAGTACTTCGAAAATCCTTCGCCGATTGATGGCAAGGCGTTTTGCAAGGTAGCCCGCAGCACCAAAGAAGATATTGAGCTGGCCCTCGACGCCGCCCACGAGGCGTTCAAGAGCTATAGCAAAACGTCGGCTACGGAGCGCAGCAACATGCTCAACAAGATTGCCAACGTCATCGAGGAAAACTTGCAGCACTTAGCCGCCGTGGAAACCGTGGAAAACGGCAAAGCCATCCGCGAAACGCTGAACGCCGACTTGCCGCTGGTAGTGGACCACTTTCGTTACTTTGCCAGCGTCATTCGGGCCGAGGAAGGCAGCGCCACCGAGCTGAATTCCACCACCTTGTCGATGAACATTCAGGAGCCGCTAGGCGTGGTGGGCCAGATTATCCCTTGGAACTTCCCGCTGCTGATGGCCACCTGGAAGCTGGCTCCGGCGCTGGCCGCTGGTTGCTGCGTGGTGATGAAACCCGCCGAGCAGACGCCCGCTTCCATTATGGTGCTCATGGAGCTAATTCAGGATCTGCTACCCGCGGGCGTGGTGAACGTAGTGAACGGCTTTGGGCTGGAAGCTGGCAAGCCGCTGGCCTCGTCGCCGCGGGTGCAGAAAGTGTCGTTTACCGGCGAAACCACTACCGGCCGCCTGATTCTGCAATACGCTGCCGAAAACATCATTCCCGTAACGATGGAGCTAGGTGGCAAGTCGCCGAACATCTTCTTTAGCAGCGTAATGGCCGCCAATGACGACTTCCTCGACAAAGCCATTGAAGGCGCGGTAATGTTTGCGCTCAACCAGGGCGAAATCTGCACTTGCCCCTCCCGCATGCTGGTGCAGGAAGACATCTACGACGAGTTCATTGCCCGCGTGATTGAGCGCGTAAAAGCCATCAAGCTCGGCAACCCGCTCGACACCGATACTATGATGGGCGCCCAAGCCAGCAACGACCAGTTCGAGAAAATCCTGAGCTACCTGGAAATCGGGAAAGCCGAAGGAGCAGAGGTGCTGACCGGCGGCGACGCGTATCAGCAGGAAGACGGTGCGCTGGCTGAAGGCTACTACATCCAGCCTACGGTGTTCCGCGGCCACAACAAGATGCGCATCTTCCAGGAGGAAATCTTCGGCCCGGTACTGTCGGTAACCACCTTCAAAACGGTGGAAGAAGCCATTGAACTCGCCAACGACACGCTCTACGGCCTCGGGGCTGGCGTCTGGACCCGCGATGCGCACGAGCTGTACGAGGTGCCCCGCGCCATTCAGGCCGGCCGCGTGTGGGTGAACTGCTACCACGATTACCCAGCGGGTGCGCCGTTTGGTGGTTACAAGGCCTCCGGCTACGGCCGCGAGAATCACAAGATGATGCTCAGCCACTACCGCCAGACTAAGAACATGCTCATCAGCTACAGCCAGCAGAAGCTCGGCTTCTTTTAAGCAAAGGCGGTGAATAAGTGAAACCGTGAGTTGCTGTTCCGGCAAGGCTTTTAGTCGGAACAGCAACTCACGGTTTTGTTCTTCGCTACTATAGCTGAAGCCACGCAACGCAGGTAGAGTGTTGTGCGTCAATAAGAAAACGTACACCTAACCGACCGGACTTATGCCTGCTGTTGCGAAGTGCTCGATTGTAGCAGTGTTGATGCTGGCTGGCAGCATGCATGCGCAGGCGCAGCTCTTGCCAATTCCTGGTGCGAAAAATCCAAACTGGTCGTTGCTAAGAAAAAGGACCCTAGAACCAACACAAATCCGGAGCAACGACCGGATGCCTAATTCCACATTCTTGGGCCCGAGTGGTGCCGGGAATCATCGTTACTACTGGGATGCTCGTCGGCAATTGCGGTACGAGTGGGAAACCCGGTCCGGCAGCGAGGCACCGGATGATTCCGTAACGGTGCACGACGATGGTACGGGTACGGTGTATACCTATCGTCAACTTTCGCTGCCAGCTGCGCCTCGCCAATGGCGCCGTATTCCTGGCAAGTAAGCCGGACAATCTAATTTCACTGATTTGCTTCTTTTATGCCCACCCAACCCACCGCCCGCGTCCTCGTAACCCAAGCCGCCGAAGCTACTATTGACGTGTTGCGCGACGAGCACGGACCGCTGATGTTCCACCAAAGTGGCGGCTGCTGCGACGGTTCCTCGCCGATGTGCTTCACCAAAGGCGAGTTCCGGGTGGGAACCAACGACGTGTGGCTGGGCCAGATTCATGGCTGCGACTTTTTCATGAGTGCCAGCCAGTTCGAGTACTGGAAACACACCCAACTCACGGTAGACGTAGTGAAGGGCCGTGGCGCCAGCTTCTCGTTAGAAATTCCGCTCGGCGTCCGGTTCCTGATTCGCTCCCGCCTGTTCACCCAGGAGGAAGAGCAGAATATGGCCCTAGTGTATGACGGCGAAGAATACCTCACGCGGCCAACGGAAGCGTAGCAGACGTGACTATAAGCAACGCTAAAAAGCCCCCGACAACCTAGTTGCCAGGGGCTTTTTAGCGTATAGAGCACATGCCCGAAAACCTTTTAATGCAAGTAGATACAAGCGTTAGCCTAACTGGCCTAGGCGTATTACTGCTAGCAAAACATGGTTCGCCACTCCTGGAGAGCCTGGATATACATACGCGGTGGCAAGTACAACTCGTGCTTCCAGATGGGAGTAGTATCGAAACAACGGCCAGTATCGAAGGGATATCACGTCCAATCGAAAATGGAGAAGTTGCTGCTGTCGAAACGCGAGCTTTGCTGATAGCCGAAGCCAGTATAACAACGGTGCCGACCGGCACTAGTGTTATGCTGCGAGAGCTTAACAGCTAGTTTCTAACGCGTACCGGCAGGCCTTCGAGCTGCACGTAGCTGAGCTTCCAGGCGTTTTTGGCGTTTTTCTTCCAGAGCAGAATGAAGTTGCCTTCGCCCTCGCCACGCGGCATGTTCGGGCCTTCGGGTACTACTTCGGTGGAGAAGGTACCGGCCTCGTAGGCGGTTTGGGTGTCGGTACCGGAGCTGGTGGCGTAAGTTTTCAGGTCGGTGATGGTGCCCAGCGTGGCGCGCACCCACTTATCGGATACTTCCGACTTGCCTTTGAAGTGCGTTTCGCCCTGCGAATACTGAATATCGTCGGCGAGGAGCGTATCGAGTTGGGCGGTGTTGCGGCTGTTCCAAGCCCCGATAAACTGCTGGTTGAGGGTTTGCACGTTGACAGCTTCGGCGGGCTTTTTATCCGTGGAGCAAGACGCCAGAGATACTGCCGCGAGCAGCAAGCTGAAATAGGTTTTCATGGGTTCAGGGTTTGGTAGGTAAGAGGTAAGCGGGATGAAAAACCCCAAGCGCTAGGGCTCGGGGTTTTTGAAAGAACGGAACGGATAGACTACCAGCTCTTGCGACGTACTTCCGAGCTAGGATACGCCGAGGCACGGTCGCCATACGAAGCGTTAGACAGATAAGCACCGCTAGCAGCAGTAGGCGCGTAGGCAGCCTGGCTGTTGCTGTTCAAGGTGTACATCACGCCAGCGGCGGGAGCAGCGGCCAAAGCAGCAGCTGCAGCGGGCGAAACCGAGGGAGCAGCCGAAGTTCTGGCTACTGCGTTGCCTTTCGCAACACCGGCACGGTACGCAGCCACGCGGCGGGCTTCAGCGCGGTTGGCGGCGGCTACCCGGGCGGCTTCAGCTTTGCGCTTGTTGTCGGCATTCTTCCCAATCACATAGCCGAGGCCAGCCCCAGCAGCACCACCCACGGCACCACCTACTACCCGGTTGCGCTTGTTGATGATGGCACCAGCGGCAGCACCACCCAAACCACCAATTACGGCACCCTTAGCGTGGGAACTGATGCGCTTTTGAGCTTGGGCATTGATGCTGAAAACCGAGGCGAAAATCATTACCAGAGCGAGAAGCAAACTGACCTTTTTCATGACAAAGAAATTTAGAGTTTCAAGAAACATTCACTCACTTGAGAGGGAAGTTTACAAGCACCGTGCCATTACGCTTGATGAGCTTGCAGGGTTGAGAAAAACTATACAATTTCCGGAATCAATAAATATAGTTAGAAAGCTGGTTTCAGCCTCTAAACAACAGAGCCCCTGAGAGTTTGTCTCAAGGGCTCTATGGCATAATAAAATTTTAGGCGGGCCGCTTATTTCGCGAGCCAGCCGTTGGCGTCCATCCAGTTTTGCAGCCGGTCTGTCCAGTTGTCTTTGGTGGTTTTGTTGTTCATGCCGAAGCCGTGGCCGCCCTGCGGGTAGAGGTGCATTTCGGCGGGTACTTTGTGGTACAGGCAGGCTTCGTAGAACCGCAAGCTGTTCTGCACCTTCACCGTTTTGTCGTCGGCGGCGTGCACCAGGAAGGTTGGTGGGGTTTGGGTGGTTACCTGTAGCTCGTTGGAATACAGCTTGATCTGGTCGGCAGATGGAGTGCTGCCGATGAGGTTGTTGCGTGAGCCGCCGTGCATCAGGCTATCGGAGAAGCTGATAACCGGATAGAGCAGCATCAGAAAATCGGGCCGGACGGAGGTGTTGGTTTTGTCGTCGCCTACGGGTTTGACGAAGTGCGTACCCGCCGTGGAAGCCAGGTGCCCACCCGCCGAAAAGCCCATTAGGCCAATGCGGGCCGGGTTTATGTTGAACTCGGTGGCCCGCTGCCGCACTAGCCGGATGGCCTGTTGCGCATCAAGCAGCGGCGTAATGCTTTTGTCGGGCTGGCTTTGGTCGTTGGGCAGGCGGTACTTCAGCACAAAAGCCGTAACGCCCATTTCGTTGAAACGTTTGGCTACGTCGTACCCCTCGTGGCCCATCGCAAGCATGGCGTAGCCACCGCCAGGGCAGATAATGACGGCCGTGCCATTCGCTTTTTCCTTGGGCGCCCGAAACACGGTTAGGGTAGGCTGCACCACATTGGACGCCCGGACTCTGCCATTTGCCTCGGTTACTACTTTCTCTTGCACCTCACTCGGCTTGGAGTTCGGGATAGTGATAGAGTAGATGGAAATAACCTGTTGGGCGTGCAGCAAAACGGACGAACAGCTAAGTAAGGCAATAAGGAAAAACGCTTTCATGCAAAAGATAAATGGAGAACGGGGGTGAGTTACAGCTTGAAATTGCTGGTTTGCCGAATGTCGCGTGAGGAACTGCCTACAAGCACTTCAAACTGACCGGGTTCCAGCACAAATTGCTTGGTCGCCTCGTCGTAATACTGAAACGACTCGGCGGGCAACTGCAAGGTTACAGTTTTTGCTTCACCAGGCTTCAGAAATACTTTCTCGAAAGCTTTCAACTCTTTCTCAGGCCGTTTCACGCGGGCCTGTGGGTCTTTTACGTACGCCTGCACCACCTCGGCTCCGGCAGTCTTGCCGGTGTTGCGCACTGTGAGCGTAACGGTGGCGCTTTGCGTGCCCGGTTTCACACTGAGCTTGCCGTACTCGAAGGTGGTATAGCTTAGCCCATGCCCGAAGGCGAATTGCGGAGCTACTTTATAGGTATCGAAGTAGCGGTAGCCTACAAAAATATCATCCTTATAGGTTTGCTTGAGAGGGTCGCCGGGGGTGCTGGGGTATTCGCCGAGCTTGAGGGCCGGCGAGTCTTCCAGCTTCACAGGGAAGGTGAACGGTAACTTACCCGAAGGATTTACATCCCCAAACAACACGTGCGCAATGGCGTTGCCGCCTTCCATGCCAGGGTACCAGGCTTCCACCAGCGCCTTGGTTTGCCCCACCCACGCCGACACGTCAATCGGGCCGCCACCCAGCAACACGACCACCGTATTGGAGTTGGCTTTAACCACGGCTTGCACTAGCTCGTCTTGCCCGAAAGGCATGTTCATGTCGGGCTTGTCGACGCCTTCGGCATCGTAGGCATTGTCGCTCCACTTGCTGTAATCGTAGCCGTGGGTGGAGCCGCCTACATACACCACTACGTCGGCAGCCTTGGCAGTGGCTATGGCCTGAGCAATCAGCTGCGGATCAGCTTTCTGGTCGCGGGCAATTTTGTAGCCGGGCGAATAGGTGATGGTGGCAGTATTACCCAAGGCGTTTTTGAGGCCTTGCAACGGCGTTATTTCGTACTTGGCTTTTACTTGCGCACTGCCGCCACCCATGGCGTTTTCACGGTCGGCATTGGCCCCAATAACGGCAATGGTTTTCACCGTTTTTTTCAGCGGTAGAAAGCCTGCCTCGTTTTTAAGCAGCACGATGCCTTCCTCGGCCACTTTGAGCGCGGTGGCTTGGTGCTCTTTGGTGTTGTAGGTGCCAGGCTGGCGCTTGGCCCCGTCCAGCATGTTGGTGGCGTACATTACCCGCAAAATGCGCCGCACTTTGTCGTCGAGTAGTGGCACCAGCTTCGGGTCTTTCTTGATGGCTTCAAGGGCAGCATCAGCCAAAAAAAACTGGTCGTAGAGGCTGCGGACGGCGGTAGGAGCGGTGCTGGCCGTGGCGGCGCTCTGGTCAACGCTCTTATACATCAGGGCCAGGTCGGTACCCATTTCCAGGTCGGTGCCGTTGCGTAGCGCCTTCTGAGTGTCGTGCACCGAGCCCCAGTCGCTTATCACCAAGCCTTTGAACCCCCATTCCCCTTTGAGAATGTCGTTCATGAGGTAGGCGTTTTCGGTGGCCCAGGTGCCCCGAAACTTGTTGTAGGAGCCCATCAAGGTGTAAGCACCGCCCTGCTGCACGGCAGCCTTGAAGCCAGGCAGGTAGATTTCGCGCAGGGCCCGCTCGCTCATCGTTACATCGACATCGTTGCGGTGCGCTTCCTGGTTGTTGGCCGCAAAGTGCTTCACCGAAGCCGCCACTCCCTGATCCTGCACACCTTTGATGTAGCCCACCACCATCTTCGATATCAGGAAGGGGTCTTCGCTGAGGTACTCGAAATTGCGCCCGTTCAGGGGCGTCCGGATGATGTTGATACCAGGACCCAGGATGATGTCTTTGCCCCGAAAATTAGCCTCGCTGCCCAATACGGACCCGTAAGCGTAGCCCAACGCCGGGTTCCAGGTGGAAGCCAACGTGTTGTTGGTGGGCATATAGGTACCGGCGTCATTGGCGTTTTTCACGCCTTTCCAGTCGCGGCCCTGTTCAGGACGCACCCCGTGCGGACCGTCGGACGTCATAATCTCAGGGATGCCCAACCGCTTGATGCCCCCAGCTGCAAAAGCCGAGTTAGCATGAAGCATCGATACTTTTTCTTCCAGCGTCATTTTCTGGATGAGGGCATTGATTTTGGCATCGTTTACCAGCAGGGCCGCTTGTTTGTTGGACGCAGCAGTGGTGGCTTTGGGCGTAGCAGTGGGTTTATTTTGAGCTAGACCAGCCGTGGCAGTAGCGCACACCAGCGCTGTGCCCAGCAAGGCCGTGAAAGGAAAGGGGTGGGACATGGAAATAGAGAAAAGTGAGAACGTAGCAGGCTGTTGGGTTGAGTGCAACCAGCCCTATGTAAAAGCCGCGGCCGGATTACCCGAGCCGCGGCGGTGGAAAGCTATTTGCTGGCTTGCTGGTCTAAGAACAGGTAGCGCGAGCGGTTGGCATCAGGCTCCACGCGGGTATTTACGTCCACTCGTAGCACCTGTGCCCCGTCGCCGGCTTTAGCGGCTGGCCAACTAGGCAGGCCTGCCCCGTTGGGGTTGCCGGTTTTAATGAAGTTGACGAAGTAGCTCTGGAGCGTGGCCGACACCTTGTAGTCGTCAGGGGTCCAGGCGTACACTTTGTTGCTGCCCAGGTTGCCCAGCGCGTACTCGATTTCAGCGGAGTGCACGGCTCCTTTGGCTGGTGGAGCTTTGGGGGCCCCGGCTTCCTGTTTCACCACGCCGCCGGCCAGCCCAGCGGTGGCGTTGCCCATTTCTGGGGTCATGGCAGGGCGGGGGCGGGCGTAGAGGTAGCGGTACACCGGCTGCCCACCGGTTTGCAGGTGCGCGTCGGCCCACTTCCAGGTGCTGTAGGCAATGAATCGGTCACTGGCTAGGTCAGTGGCGGCTTGCTCCACTTGGGTGTCGGTGGTGGCGGGGTAAAGCTTCTGGATTTCCGTGGCCTGCTCGCCGTACTGCTTTTGCAGCGCTTTGGTGTAGTTTTCTACGGTTGGTTTTTCCGGACCCAGCATGGCTTGATAGCCCATTTCCTGCGAGTTCCACCCCACGAGTAGCGGCACATGTGCCTGCTCGCCCGCTGCAAACGTAGCCGCGGGTTTCTTCACTAAAAAGTAGTTGTCGAGGATGGGGCCGAAGCGCGGGGCACCGGGTTTACCGGTGGCTTCCAGAACCTGTTGAGCCGGTAGGGCGCGCAGTGTCGCCAAGGAGCTAGCCCCGAGGCTAGTGGCAAAGGCCACCCCGTTTTTCTCGGCTTCCGTCAACGACAATGGACCAAAGCCGGTGTTCAGCATCGAGCCGCTTTCCCCAATGGCCCGCGCAAATAGCGTCTTCGACAACGGCGAAGCCATCTGCGCACTGACCGACATCGAGCCCGCCGATTCGCCGGCAATGGTTACCTGCTTGGGGTCGCCACCGAAGGCGGCAATGTTCTGCTGCACCCAGCGCAACGCGGCGGTTTGGTCTAGGAAGCCGTAGTTGCCGGAAGCCTGGTTCGGCGACTCTTTCGTTAGCTCAGGATGCGCAAAAAAGCCGAACACGCCCAGCCGGTAGTTCACGGTTACGGCCACAATACCGCGGCGGGCCATGCTGGCTCCGTCGTAGCGCGGCTCCGAGCCGTCGCCGGCCTGGAAGCCTCCACCGTAGAAGTACACCATTACCGGCAAGCCCTTCTGGCCAGCTTTGGCAGGCGTCCACACGTTCAGGTACAGGCAGTCTTCGCTCACGCCGTTGGAGCGGAAACTCATGTCGCCAAATAAGGGCAACTGCATGGCCCGCGGCCCAAATTGCTTGGCTGGGCGCACGTTGGTCCAGGCCTGTACAGGCTGAGGTATCTGCCACCGGAGTGGGCCTACGGGCGGCGCGGCAAAGGGTACGCCTTTGAACACACGGAGGCCGTTGTCGGTGGTGCCTTCCAACGTGCCCTGCGCTACTTTTACTTGCGTAGCGGCCGGAGCAGTGGCAGTAGTTTTAGAAGATTGTGCAAACACCAGAGTGGGAGTTGGGGCGAGCAGCAGCGGCAAAAGCCAGATCAGTTTCATAGGGGTAGGAAGTAGGATGAGGGCTATTTAGTGGAAGCTTTCATTTCAGAAATAGCTGCTTGAGGTGCTAGTAATTTGCGACTTTTTTCTACGATTAATTGCTTAGGCAACGCAAACGTGGCCGTTTGCCGCACGTTCCTGGAAGACGCTCCCGCTTTCACCGTGTATGTGCCCGCATCGGTTATCCAGGCTTCGGCCGCAGTATCGAACGAGGCAAGGTCGGAGGCGGTCAGCGTGAAGGTGAGTGTTTGGGACTGGCCGGGCTGGAGCAGCTGGGTTTTGGCAAAGGCCTTCAACTCGCTTTCCGGCTTAGCCAGCTTGCCCGCCGGGGCACTCACGTATAGCTGCACCACTTCCTTGCCCGCTACTCGGCCGTTGTTGGTAACGGCTATGGTAGCTGTTACCTGGCCCGTGGCCGTGGGCGCACTGAGCTTGAGTGGGCCATACCCGAAGCTGGTGTAGCTCAGGCCGTAGCCGAACTCGTAGGCTGGCTGAACCCGGAAGGTGTTGTAGTAGCGGTAGCCCACGTAGATACCTTCCTCATACGTGTTTTCGGAGGGGACACCCATCATGGGGTTACCTGATTTTTGGTTACTGCTGGGCAGTTCCTTGCCCGGAAAATCCTGGGCGTAGGGCACGTCGGAATAGGCTACGGGGAAGGTGGTGGCCAGCTTGCCTGAGGGGTTGACTTTGCCGCTGAGCACGTCGGCTACGGCGTGGCCGCCTTCCTGGCCGGGCTGCCAAGCCAGCAGAACGGCATCGGCCTGGTCGCGCCAGCTAGCCACTTCGGTTACGCCGCCCACGTTGAGCACTACCACCACCTTCTTGCCCTGCGCATGAAAGGCCGTGGCCACTTGCTTCAGCATAGCCTGTTCGGTGGCCGTCAGCGCGAAGTCGTCGATTACTTTTCGGTCGCCACCCTCGCCGGCACTGCGCCCGATGGTAACCAGGGCCACGTCGGCGGCTTGGGCTTGCTGCTGCACCAGGGCTGCATCCAGGGGCATTTCGGCAATGATGGGGGCGGGGTCGAGCAGGCCTTTGGTCTTGGGTAGTTTGGCTTTCTCGACTTTCAGATACTGGTTATAGGCTTGGCTAAGCGGCGCGTTCATCACTAAGCCAGCGGCGGTTAGGCCCTGCGCCACGGACACGGTGTAGGCTCGGTTCACGTCGCCGCTGCCGGTGCCGCCCGCAATCAGGTTGTAGGAGGTGTTGCCGAAAGCCGCCACCTGCCGGCCCGCTGCCAGCGGCAGCGT
Organism: Hymenobacter norwichensis DSM 15439; assembly: GCF_000420705.1. Classification (GTDB taxonomy): domain Bacteria; phylum Bacteroidota; class Bacteroidia; order Cytophagales; family Hymenobacteraceae; genus Hymenobacter; species Hymenobacter norwichensis. The sequence goes on along the minus strand of NZ_ATVL01000008.1, from coordinate 614,311 downwards.
CTTATTTTCGTTGCGCAGCAGCACCATGCCCTCGGCGGCGGCCTGGCGGGCCACGGCGGCGTTGGCTTTCAGCGGCGGCTGGCTGTCGTATTTCACTCCTTTGAACGTCGGCGACTGAAGCACCATGTTCAATACCTTGGTCACGTTGGCGTCGAGTTGGGCAGTGGTCAGCTGGCCGCTTTTCACGGCGGCTAGCAGGGCCGCCGTTTGGGCGCTACTACCGGGCATAAGCAGGTCGTTGCCGGCTTGGAGCTGCGCCACCGGGTTTTTGCCGCCGTACCAGTCGGTCATCACCAAGCCCTTGAAACCCCATTCCTGCCGCAGCAGGGTGGTCAGCAGGTCGTGGCTTTCCGAGGTGTAGGTGCCGTTAAGCAGGTTATAGGACGACATTACCGTCCAGGGCTGTGACTTGCGCACCGCCAGCTGGAAGCCGCGCAGGTAGATTTCGCGCAGGGCCCGCTCACTCACTTTGGAGTTCAGGTTCATGCGGTTGAATTCCTGGTTGTTGACGGCGAAGTGCTTGATGGACGTACCTACGCCGTTGGCCTCCACGCCGTTCACGAAAGCTGCCGCCACGTTGCCCGTTACCACGGGGTCCTCGGAGTAATACTCGAAATTGCGGCCACCCAGCGGATTTCGGTGGATGTTCATGCCCGGGGCCAGCAGCACGTCAATCCCGAAAGCGCGCACCTCACGGCCAAACGCGTTGCCCACCTGGCGCACCAGCGTAGTATCCCAGGTGGAGGCCAGCAGCGTAGCCACCGGAAACGCGGTGGCGTAGTAGGTTTTGGTGCTGTCGCCGTTGCGGATGGCTTCAATACGCACCCCGGCGGGGCCGTCGGAAAGGGTCAGGGACGGAATGCCCAGCCGGGCAATGGCGTGGGTACGGCCCGCCGCGCCGGGCACTTTCTCGGGTGTTTTCCGGTCTTCGGGGTCACTGGGAGGCAATATGCCTTCGGGGAAACCCGCGGGGTAGAAGCCCATGCCCACCACCAGTTTGACTTTCTCTTCGGGCGTGAGAGCCGCCAGAATTTCTTTGAGGGGCGCTTTGCCGAGCTGCGGCGGCCGTTTGGTTTGTGCCACGGCGGCGAAGCTGCCCAGCAGCCCCAGCGCAGCCAGTGGCCAGAAACGAACGAGACGAGAACAAGTGGTAGTGGGCATGTGGGGGATGGGGAATTGTATGCGGTGAGAGGGAGTGAAAAGCCCGGCGTGCCGGATGTAGTATCGAATTGTAGAGTCAGTGAGAATTATATCAGCCCGTCGTGCAGAGGCGGAGCCGAAGCATCTCGCGTACTGATGTTGAGTTAGTAATCCAGTGTCAGCAGGCGAGATGCTTCGGCTGCGCCTCTGCATGACGTTCCTTAAGTTTGCCTTGATGTGACATTAGCCAGAGCCTTATTCCCCTCTCTATTCGATTGAGAAGGAATAAATTCTATTGCGTATAATTTACGTGATAAAGATAGTGTTTTTTGTCAATGTGTATATTTGACACAATAAGAGTTTGCTCAATGGATTCAGCTCAACAAACTGCCGACTTTGCGGCCAACGGCCACCAATTTTTCTTGCCGCATTTGTCAATCGACTGCGTAGTTTTTGGCTACCATGACCACCAGCTCAAAATATTTTTGGTGCGCTACCACGGGCACGAGGCATGGAGCCTGCCGGGCGGCTTCATCAAGCGCGATGAAACGCTCACGGACGCCGCCAACCGGATTCTGGCTGAGAAAACGCAAATCACCAATGTCTTTCTGCGCCAGTTCCACACCTTCGGCGACAGCCCAACCCGGCTGAACCGGATAGAAACCCAGCAGATTCACAATAAGATTTACGCCAAGGTCAACGTGGCTATTGGGGAGGACCACTGGCTGTCGGAGCGCACGTTGTCCATCGGCTATTACGCGCTGGTTGATTACCACACTCTCATCATCACGCCCGAGCACCTGATTGAAGAGTACGGCTGGTGCGACATCGACAAGATTCTGCCGTTGCTCTTCGACCACCACGAAATCATAGAAACGGCCCTGCTGACGCTCCGTAGCCAGATTTACCAGCTGCCCATCGGGTACAACCTGCTGCCGGCCAAGTTCACGCTGCCGGAAATCCACGCCCTCTACGAAGCCGTGCTAGGCAAAACCTTCGACCGCCGAAACTTCCGCAAAAAGCTGCTGACTCTGGGCCTCGTGCGCCAGCTCGACGAGCAACGCAAGATTGGAGCGCACCGCTCCCCGTTCCTCTACGAGTTCGACTTGCAGAACTACCATAAAGCGCTGGAGCAAGGAGCCCCGCTGGCGTATTAGAGATTGTGCTTAAGGGGTAAGCCTGAGCCAAAACAGTAATCGTTCCCTAAACTGAAAAGCCCTGCGTCGTTGACACGACGCAGGGCTTTTCAGTTTAGGGAACGATTACTGGCTAAGCCGGGTGCGGAGCCGCCGAATGGTCGCCTTCGCCGGGGCCTTCCTCTTTCGGGCCGCCGTGCTCTTCGTCGGGCTTGTAATTGGCTTCTAGCTCGGCCAGCTTCTCTTTGCCGTAGGCGAAGCGCGTAATCAGCACGTAGAGCACCGGCACGATGAAGATAGCCAGCAACGTAGCCGAGAGCATCCCGCCGAACACCGTCCAGCCGATGGTCTGGCGGCTTTGGGCACCAGCACCGGAGGCGAATACCAGCGGCAATACGCCGAGGATGAACGCCAGCGAGGTCATGACGATGGGGCGCAGGCGGAGGCGCACGGCTTCCAGCGTAGCATCCACCAGCGGCATGCCTTTATCCACCCGCTCTTTGGCGAATTCGATAATCAGAATGGCGTTTTTGGCCGACAAACCAATCAGCGTAATCAGACCAATCTGAGCGTACACGTTGTTGGTGAGCTTGGGCAGGAAAATCAGCGCCAGGATAGCCCCGAAGGCACCCAGCGGCACGGCCAGCAGCACCGAAAACGGCACCGACCAGCTTTCGTACAGCGCGGCCAGGAACAGGAACACGAACGTGAGCGACAGTGCGAAGATGTACACCGTCTGGCCACCGGCCAGCAATTCTTCGCGGCTCAAACCCGAGAATTCAAACCCGTAACCAGCGGGCAACGACTGCGCCGCGGTTTCCTGCAAGGCCTTGATGGCGTCGCCGGACGAGTAGCCGGGGGCTGGGTTACCGTTGATTTCGGCGGAGCGGAACAGGTTGTAGTGCGAGATGAGCGGCGCGCTTTCGGTGCGCTGGTAGCTGGTGAGCGTGCTCAGCGGCACCATGCCGCCCTGGTTGTTGCGCACGTAGTACTGGCCCAGGTTGCTGATGTCGGTGCGATACATGGAGTCGGCCTGGGTCACGACGCGGAAGTTGCGGCCGTATACCGTGAAGTCGTTCACGTAGGCCGAGCCCAGGTAGGTGCGCAGCGCGGTACCGATGTCGGAAATCGAAACGCCGAGCTTCTTGGCTTTCTCCCGGTCGATGGTGAGCTGGTAACCGGGGGTGTTGGCGGTGAAAAACGAGAAGGCGCCAGCAATTTCAGGCCGCTTACGTAGGGCACCGAGGAAGTTCTGGAGCTGGGCATCGAAGTTCTTGATGTCGCCGCCCGCTTCGCGCTCCTGCAATACAAACGAGAAACCACCGGTGTTACCAAGGCCAGGAATAGCGGGCGGCGAAATAACCACCACGTTGGCTTCCTTGAGCCGGCTTAAGCGTTTCTGAATCGTGGCAATTATGCCTTGCAGCTGCACGGCCTCGTCTTTGCGGTCTTCCCAGGGCTCTAGCTGGCAGAATACCGTACCGCTGTTCGACTTCGACGAGAAGTTAACCGCGTTCAGGCCGCCCAGACCAGCATAGTGCCGGATACCCTTGATCTGGCCCAGCTCCTTCATAATCTCGTTCAGCGTGCTCACGGTCCGCTCGGTGGAGGCCGCTTCGGGCAAGTTGAACGTGACAATAACCCGGCCCTCATCCTCAGTGGGGATAAAGCCGCCGGGCTTCTTCATGAACAGCAGCACCGTGCCAGCCACAATGCACACCAGCAGAATGACTACGAAGCGGGAGTTCTTGATGCCACGCTGCACGCCGTTGCCATACTTGCTGGTCACCCTATCAAACCAGTTGTTGAACTTGAAGAACAGCTTGTCGATGCCACGCGAGTTTTCGTCGCGCTTGTGGGGCTTGAGTAGCAGCACGCACAAAGCCGGTGTGAGTGAAAGGGCCACGAAGGCCGAAATCAGCACCGAAATGGCGATGGTAATTGCGAACTGCTGATACAAGCGGCCGGTGATACCCGGAATGAAGCCTACCGGCACGAACACCGCCGCCAGAATCAGGGCAATGGCAATAACTGGGGCCGATATTTCGCGCATGGCTTCCAAGGTGGCTTCCAGTACCGGCAGCCCTCGTTGGTTCATGTTGTGTTCCACGGCTTCCACCACCACAATGGCGTCATCGACCACAATACCAATGGCCAGCACGAAACCGAACATGGTGAGCGTGTTAATCGTGAAGCCGAGCGGGATAAAGAACAAGAAGGTACCCACAATGGACACCGGAATAGCCAGCACCGGAATAAGCGTGGAGCGCCAGCTTTGCAGGAACAAGAACACCACCACTACTACCAGCAGCAGGGCTTCTACCAGCGTGTGCAGCACTTCCTCAATGGATACTTTTACCACCGAAGCTGCTTCAAACGGCACCACGTAGGCCAGGTCGGCGGGGAACTGCTTTTTCAAGCCTTCCATGGTGGTGTTCACGTTTTCGTAAGTTTCCAGAGCGTTGGCGCCGGGCGCCTGATACACCAGCAGATAGGCGGCGCGCTTGCCGTCCACAAACGAGTTGTTGGAGTAGTTGAACTTACCTAGTTCCAGCCGGGCCACGTCCTTGAGGTACACCACCGAGCCGTCGGCAGGCTGGGTTTTCACGATGATGTTGCCGAACTCCTCGGTGTCAACTAAACGGCCCTTCACGAACACAATGTACTCGAAGGTCTGGCCGGTTTTAGCGGGTGGCGCGCCAATGGAACCGGCCGCAATCTGAGCGTTTTGCTCCTGAATAGCGGCCGTTACGTCCTGGGCCGTTACGCCCAACTGCGAAAGTCTGTCGGGCTTCAGCCACACTCGCATTGAGAAGTCGTCGGCGCGGGATACAATGTCACCCACACCTTTGGTCCGCAGCAAGGCGTCCTTGATAAATACGTTGGCGTAGTTGTCGAGGAAGGTGGTATTGTGAGTGCCTTTGGGGGCGTACAGGGCCACTAGCATCAGGATGCTGGGGTTCCGCTTCCGTACAATAAGGCCCAGGCGCTGCACTTCCTGCGGCAGGGTAGGCTGGGCAATACCTACCCGGTTTTGTACGTCGAGGGCGGCAATGTTGATGTCGGTGCCGACTTCAAAGTTCACCGTCATGCTCATCTGCCCGTTGCTGGTGCTGTTGCTTTGCAGGTAGGTCATGCCGGGCGTGCCGTTCACCTGCACTTCCACGGGCGTGGCCACGGTTTGCTCCACGGTTTGGGCGTCGGCGCCGGTGTAGGTGCCGCTCACCGATACCGTGGGCGGCGTAATTTCCGGATACTGCCCTACGGGCAAGTTCAAGATGGCCAGCACCCCCACCAGCACTATCACCAGCGAGGTGACAATGGCCGTAACGGGGCGCCGAATAAAGGTTTCTGCAATCATGATGGGGCTGTTTAGCTGGCGCTTTCGATACTTCTAGAACGTCATGCAGAGCGTAGCGAAGCATCTCGCGTGCTTGTCATTGTAATAGTATTTCTCAGAGTCAGCAGGCGAGATGCTTCGCTGCGCTCTGCATGACGTTCTTTTGCTATCAGCTTTCTTATTTGGCGGCGCCGGCGGCTGGGGCACCTGCCTGGGCCTGGGCGGGCGTACCCACCTGAATCTGGCCGCCGTCGCGGAGCTTCTGCACGCCTTCGGTTACCACTTTGTCGCCATCGTTTAGGCCTTTGGTTACCACAATCTGGTCGCGGAGGCGTGGGCCGAGCTGCACTTTGCGCTGGTAGGCTTTGCTGCTGTCACCGGCTACGAACACAAAGTTTTCACCCATCTGCTCGACAATGGCCTTGTACGGCACCACAATCCGGCGGCCCGACTGGCGGTTGAGCACATTGAGCACGGTGGTCATGCCGTCTTTCAACTCGCGCTGGGGGTTGTTGAACTGCACCCGAATCTGGACAGTGCCGGTGCCTTGCGTCACGGCCCGGTCGATGGCCAGAATCTTGCCGGGCTGCTTGTAGGCCGTGCCGTCGGGCAGCACTAGCCGGAACGTAGAGTCAGTGCCGCCGCCGCCCTGGCGCTGCAAATCAGCAAAGCGGCTTAGGTCGGATTCCGTCACCACAAAGTCCACCCCCATAGGATTCTCGGCGCTGATGGTGTTGAGCAGCGTAGTACCAGGGCTCACCTGGGAACCCAAGCGCACCTGCGAAATGCCGATGCGGCCCGTGAAAGGCGCCTTAATCAGTGAGTAATCGAGGTCGGTGCGAGCCAGGGCCACGGCGGCTTGGGCTTCGGCTACCTGGGCCTGCGAGGTGGCGTAGGTGGTAGCGGCGTTGTCTACTACCTGCCGGGCAATGGCGTCTTGCTGAGCCAGCCGCTGGTAGCGCTCCAAGTTCACCTGGTTGTTCTGCACGGTGGCCTGGGTGCTGCGCAAGCCGGCTAACGCCTGCTGATACGCTGCTTGGTACTTGCGGCGGTCCACTTCGTAGAGCGGTTTGCCTTTCTGGACGACTTCGCCTTCTTTGAAATAAATCTGGGTGATGAAGCCTGCCACCTGGCTGCGGAGCTCCACATTGTTGAGGGCTACCACGGTGGCCGGGTATTCATCGTAATATACCGCGTCGGTGGTGCGGGCGTCAACCAGCGTAACAGGGGTAGCGGGTGGCGGACCGGCCGCTTTTTCTTCTTTCTTGCCGCAGGCCGCGAAGGTCAGAAGGCCAACGGTGTAGGCCAGGGCCAAGTATGGTTTGTTCATATGGGGTGGCGCTAAAGCTTTAGGCCGTCAGGCAGCGGCGGAGTGCAAGCAACGCGCGTACTGAGGTGGTGATACTGGTTGATTGAGGTGCGGCAGGGCCTAATGAAGCCATCAGCCGCGGTTACTATTAATATTCGGTCGGCAACTCGCCAATGGCCCGCAGCAAGTCCACCTTGCTGCCCAGCACCTGAAACAAGGCCGTGTAATAGTTGAGCTGCGAGGTGCGCAGAGTGGTTTGGGCCACAATCAGGTCGATGTACGCCCGGATACCTTCCCGGTATTGCAGGTTGATAACGTCGTACACTTCCTTGGACGCTTCCAGGTTGCGCTTGCCCAGCAGGTACTCAGTGTAGTAGCCCTTGTAGGTAGACAGCGCCGTCTGGTATTCGGTGTTGATTTGGTTGCGGGTGTTGCTGATGTCCTCGTCGAGGCGCGTGTTTTGCAGGCGCGCCCTCCGAATATTCTGCGTGCGCCGGAAACCCGTGAAAATGGGCAAGCCCATCTGAACGCCCAGATAAGAGTTAGGGAAGCGGGTGCGGTATTGGTCGCTCACCTCGTTGTTCTGAAACACCGAGTTGTAGTTGGCAAAGGCCGATACTGAAGGCAGGAAGCCTAAGCGGTAGTAATCCACGTTAATATCTTGCAAAGCCTTCTCGGTTTGCAGCTGCTGGATTTCGATACGGTTGCTGATGTTCAATGCTACCGTGGTGTCTATCACGGCGTCCTGCTCTAGCTTCAGGGTATCATATTGCAGCGCCAAGGCCCGCTCGGGCGGCATGCCCATGAGTTGCTTGAGGTAGGCTAAGCGGGCTTTCACAGCTTCCTGGGCCTGCTTCTTGCCAGCCAAGGAATTGTTGAGGGATACCTCCGCCTGTAAGTACTCGGTTTTGTCGGCAATACCGGTTTCGTAGCGCAGCCGGGCGTCGCGGTAGTTGCGCTGGAGGCGGGCAATGTCCTGGCTGAACACATCGAGTTGGCGCTGGGCCAGCAGCACATCGTAGAACGCCTTACTCACATCCGAGACGGTGGCAATTTTCACGTTCACGGTGTTCTGCTCGGCGGCGCGCAGATTAAAGCGCTTGCTCCGGGCGGCCAGATTTACGTCATTGTTGTAAATCACCTGGGTACCACTCAGCCCCACCGTCGTCACGTTGCTTACGCCCAGCTGACGAGGAGTTGGTACGCCGGTAGTGGGATCGGGGAAGATGGTGAACGGCAGCTGCAAATAATGCTGGGCCGTACCCGTAAAGCCCACCTGTGGCAGCCAGGCTGCCAGCGCAATCTGGTTGGAGGCCTTCGTAATTTCCTGGTCGATGCGAGCTTGTCGGACTAGGGGCTGGTTCACCAAGGCAGTATTCAGGCACTGTGCCAAGGTAAATTCGGTACCGTTAGCCGGCGCGAGGGTGCTGGTTTGGGCATGAGCCCATACGGGGGCCAGCCAAAGCAGGCCCAGCAGAAGCCGGAGCGTCTGGGTAGTTCTTTTCATACAGAATATAATACAGTTACTATGATACGTAACTGGGCAGTTTAGGGCTGGGTGACCCAATAGGCAGGCAGAGCGGCTTTCCCGGCACAGACACTACCCACTCGGCAGGGCTGCACAAAAGCTAGTATTTCTAGGATTGCTCTCTGTTAGAAACAGAGGGTGAAGCACCATAAAATACCGGCGACCGGAATACAAGGTGGGTAAACACAGATTACTGCAAAAGGTTATAGTGCCGCTGCAAATAGCTGGCGAAGAGTCCGCTATTTACATCTCAGCTACTGTCACCAATACATCGGTGTTGCGGCCATGGTCGTCGGCGCAGGAGATTTTGAGCGGGCCAGGCGGCGGCTTAAAAAATACCCGCTCGGTAGCCGCCGCCGCCCGTAGAAACTTATCATTGACGTACCAGTATACCTGCCGCACTTCGTTGTCGGTAGTGCAACTGAGTAGCAACTGTTGCTGCTCGTGGCGGTTGAGCACGTACTCGGTGTTAGCAGTGGGGGAGGTGATGGTAGGCGCCGACTCCGAACCGCCACGTACCAGTTGGCACCGCGAGTTGTGGGGTGGCAGCCGGCGGTACGGAATGCCCTGCGCCTCTTTATACGCCGCCACTTCGGGCAGCAGATTCGGGTACAACGCCCGCCGAAAACCCGCCGCCGGCGCACAGGCCCGGCAGTACACAAAGCTGCCATCCTCGGAGAGCAGCACCTCGCGCTGGTGTTGGCAGCGCCGCCCCTCGCTCACGCCCGGCAGGAAATAATCGATTATCTGGTTGGGGCAGGTTTCACTAGGCACCAAGCCGGTTTCGGCGCACACCAGCCGGAAGTCCAGTGCGGCCGGCGGTGCAAACCAGTCATTGGGGGAGTTATAAGCTAGGTCGTTGAAGATGTTGAACAACAGCGGCGTGGCTACGTCGGCGCCGGTGAGGGAAGGACTGCCGTGGCCGCTGAAGTTGCCAATCCACACGCCCACTGTGTACTGCTTGTTGTAGCCAATGCTCCAAGCATCACGCCGGCCGTAGCTAGTGCCGGTTTTCCAGGCAATTTTCGGTAGCCGCATGCTGCTAGCTGCCCCCAAGGGCAAGTCAGGTCGGGTGAGTTGGGCCAGGATGTCGGTGGTGAGGAAGGCAGCGGCGGGGGAGAACAGGGCAGTGCCGGCAGTCGGGTGCGTGGCCTTCGTGAGTTGTAGCTTGCTGTACTGCCCATTGTTAGCCAGCGTGACATAGAGGTTGGTTAGCTCCTCCAGATTGGCCCCGCAACCGCCCAAAATGCTGCTCAAACCCAATCGTGCCCGGTTACGACTGACGCTCTGGAAACCTGCCTGGCGGAGTTTGTCGGTGAAATTGGCCACACCCACTTCGTTGAGCACCCGCACGGCCGGAATGTTGAGCGAGTAGGCCAGCGCCCGTTCCAAAGTCACTTCGCCATTGCAATGCTTATCGAAGTTCTCGGGACGGTAGCCCTGGAAGTTGGTGGGCACGTCGGGTAGTACCAGCTTCGGCGTGACGAGGCCCCGGTCCATAGCCAGCGCATACAGAAAAGGCTTAAGCGTGCTACCCGGCGAGCGGACCGCCGTTACGCCGTCGTTCTGGCCTTGGCTACCAAAGTCTTGGAAATCAGCCGAGCCTACGTAGGCCTCCACCTGCCGGGTGCGGTTGTTCACGACCAGTACAGCCGCCTGCGTAATGCCCAGTTCGTGCAAACGGCGCACGTAGTTGCGGGTCAGGTCTTCGGCTTTGCTTTGCTTGTTGCGGCTGAGGCTGCTCTGAATGATGGCCCTGCCCGGAAACTGCTGTACCAGCCGCCGCGAAAGGTGCGGAGCCAGCGTGGGCGCGGCGTGGCGCTGCACCTCCAAGGGTTCCAATAGCGCATCGGCCACGTCCTGGGCGGTAAACAAGCCCGCTTCTTGGAACCGCCGCAGCCAGCGGTTTCGCTCTTGCAGCACCGCCGCGTTGTTCTTGCCCAGGACCAAGCCGCGCGGCCGGTTCGGGATGATGGCCAGCGTCACGGTTTGGGCCAGCGAGAGATAGTCAGGGGGCTGCTGGAAGTAGAGGAGTGCCGCCGACTTCACGCCTTCCACATTGCCGCCATAGGGCACCAGATTTAGGTATAGTTGCAGGATTTCCGGCTTGCTATAATGGATTTCCAGTTGCGTGGCGCGAGCCATTTCCAGCAGCTTGTTGCCGAAGGTGCGCTCTTTGGGTTCCAGCAGCCGGGCTACCTGCATGGTAATGGTGCTGGCCCCGGTAGTGCGGCCCGTGCCAAACAAGTTGCGCCCGGCTGCCTGTACCAAAGCCAGTGGGTTCACCCCGAAATGCCAGTAAAACCACCGGTCTTCCTTCTCGATGATGGCCTTGCGCAATACCGGCGTGATTTCGCGCAGCTCGGTTTTCATCCGCCACTTTTGGGTGGGATTGAGATAAGCATGCAGCACTGACCCATCAGCGGCCAGCACAAGCGGCGAGTACTGCGGCGCGGACGGCAGCGGAAACAGCCAGTCCAGCCCTAATAGCAGCAGCAACACCCCTGCGAGTGCCCCCCCGAAAAGCCGCAAGCCCGTCCGCCGATGCATAATCAAAGATACTGACCAGTGGAATTATAGCTACTCCTAGCAGGCTATGCATCAACAAAAAAGCCTACTCGTACGAGCAGGCTTTTTTGTTGATGCATTGTAGGTGCCGCTTATAAGCTGACCGCTGAAGGTGACGTTTCGGTTGTGCCAGTTGCCGCCCAATGAAGGGCGTGCTCTTTTTGCTCTAGTGGAAAATGCCGGACTTCGGCTGGGCTTACTAGCGTAGCCAGTGCAGCAGCAGCTTTCAGCAGATTAGAATCGTCACTGGTAACGGCCACCCGATTGAAATCGCGCCAGTGCCGCACATCTAGTTTTATGTCTTCCCAAAGGGCTGTGGCCGTAATGTAATCGAAGCTACGCACATCCAAATAAAGGTTGATTTTGCCCCAGCGGGCTATTTTCTCATCCAGTAGTGGGACGATGGTATCATAGTGTTCTTTGGTAAGAGCACCCGAAATAGTGAGGGCCAGCAGATTCTGCTCCGGATAATTAGTGGTGTCAAACATGTAAAGCAGATCAGGTAAAAGTGGAAAAGAAGCTCGGTTTTACGGCTGAAGTCCGTAACCAGTTGACTAGCGGCATTGGGCTAAGTACGCAACTAAGGTCGGAAAGCGCTTATGTAAAAAGCATGAAGATGGCCAACTCGCACCCAATTTGCTGGGGTTAGCTTCTGGCGCGTAAGTGCTGTGGTTTCGTAGCACGCATTCTGTAACCATCCTCATAATCAAAACCGAAAGCTGCCCCCTTCTTACACTTCCATCAGCGCTTCAAATGATTATCGGTAGATAATTTGCCCGCATATAGCATTAATGCCAACAAAAGGCAAAGCGCATTTATGCGCTACTAATTCTCTTGTATCGTGCTTACAAACGACTCCATAACCTTATCAATAGCCAGGTTTTGCTCTGCGTACGTGCGGGCGTTACTAGCTATGCTGCTGTTGCGTATGCTAAGAGCCTGCCGAATGCCAGCATTCAACGCTTGCTGATCCTCAGCGGGTACCAGTATCGCCATGTCGTGCTCCTTCACCAACGTGTGCAAGCTTGAACCCGCGTTGGCCGTGATAACTGCTAGACCCCCAACAGCTAAGATGGTTGTCACCTTTGAAGGCATCACCAAGTCACTGGCATTGGCTTTTTGTATCACCAAATGAACATCCGCAACATTGAGAAACTGGTTGAATTTGTTGAATGGCTGTAACGGCAAGAATACAATGTTCTGCAAGCTCATACCCTTCGCCATGGCTTGCAAGGTGTCCTTATAGGGTCCTGAACCACAAATAACAAATTTTACCTCGGGCTGCTGTCTGAAATCTTGCGCCGCCTGAATAATATATTCCAGTCCTTGCTTTTCCCCAATGGCTCCCGAGTATAGAACGATGCTTTCATGTTCTTGAAACCCAAATTCGCTCCGCAAATGTGCTTTATGCTCAATAGGATGAAATAAGGTAGTGTCAGTCCAGTTTGGTAGTAGTAGAATTGGCCGTTTTGCTTTCTGCTCTATCCGGCGTAGCATCCCACTTGATATGCTGCTAATTATATCGGCTTGAGAGAAAATATATTTCTCTACTGAGAATAAGATATCTATTACCGCTTTAGATTTTATCAATCCTAAATCTCTAGCAGCTTCTATCTGCATATCTTGGATATGATAGATAAATTTAGCTGCTTGAAGTTTTTTGCATATAATGCCTAATAAGCCGAAATGAAAAGAAGGCGCAACTACAAAAACTGTATTAAAACGCCTAACTGTTGATAACTGAACTAGTTTGAAAAAGGCCGAAAATAAAAATGTAAAATCGAGAAGAATGCGTTTCAGACCTGAAGGTTTTGCTGGCACATACATAGGGCATCGATGAATAGTCATGTTGCCACCAGATTGAAATTGCTCAACCTCAGTTGAATAACCAAGTCTTTTGCTGAAGTAAGGTTCTTGTACTTTCCAATAAGGGTAATAAGGATATGCGGTAATAACAGTGCAATCATAGCCAGCTTCAGCAAGCCACCGAATCATTTCACCGTTGTATTTACCAATGCCCGTTAATTCCGGATGAAAATTGTAGCTTATAAGTAGAAATTTATTATTCATATACTAATTGCTGTCGCCGCTTTCCCTGATTTTGCAATATATCTGCGTAAAGTAAGACATCTTTAGTATTGCAAATGCTAATCCTCTGGAACCGTCACGAAATCCCCCCAACAGCAAAAAACTTCCCAAAAAATAAGCTGGTCCAATCCAGATACTCTGCATTAGACGATATTTAAGGCGCTGTTTCCAAGTCCAATTAGCGTTAGTAGTGCTGGTTTTCAGAAACCGAGCTGCTTCCCACGTTGCATATTCGTTGTGCTTGAGTACGTAATGCGAAACGCCGCGAAAGTCTTGATGATCAATCTTACTATGTAAAACGCCAATCTCGCCATTTAAAATAGGGTGCTCATGCACTTCCATATCCAGTTGGCTCCATTGATTTTCATCAATACGCTCATATTCGCCAGCACCTACCCGGAAAAGAGCAAGTTTTCGTAGAGGGTAACCTCCTCTAAGTTGTCTGCCTAGAAAGTATACTGAGTAACTGAGCCAATAGCCCACATTCTGTGAAGATTCTTCCCGCAAGGCTGTACGTAATTCTTGCTTGAAATTATCAGTCAAATATTCATCAGCATCTAAAAATAGTACCCACTTAGTGGCTGGCTTATAGTTGCGTAAAAACCAATTGCGCTTTTTAGGAAATTGTCCATTCCAATTGAAATTTATGACATCAATACCGGCTTGTTGTGCAATGGATATCGTAGTATCAGTGCTACCTGAATCGATAATAACAATGTTGCTAGCTAAGTCAGAACCAATGGCTGCTAAACAACCCGGCAAATTAGAAGCTTCATTGCGGACTGGAATTGCAATAGTCAAATCAAGAGGAACATTCATTTAGTAATTCGGATGAAAAAGAAAATTTATTCTTGATAGGAAATTACGAATTAAGGAATTCTCTTGGTTTAATAGGCTTACAGGGAAACCCAGCACACACCATCCAGCTGGGCATATCTTTGGTTACCACTGAACGGGCCCCCACTACGCACCCATCATGAATAGTAACGCCTGGATGAATAAAGGCTTCGGCTGCAACCCATGACTGTTCGCCAATATAAATTGGCTTGGTGATAAGAGGAAAGCCGGCGTGTGAATAGTCGTGAGTGCCAGTTACTAAATGCGCACCTTGGGATATAACGGCACGCCGGCCAATAGTTATTTTTCCTTGCGAGTATAGAATAGCACCACTGGCAATACCACATTCGTCCGCAAGCTCTAAATTCCAGGGCGCCCAGATTTTCACCCCTGGATATACGTGTACACCGTGACCCACTTTGGCACCAAAGCATTGCAACAAAAAAGCCCGCCATTTATGGAAGGGCCTGGGTGAATACTGGAAAAGCAAAAAGGAGCATAGCTGCCACGCAACTCTTCCTAATCGGTTACCCAGAGAAAATGATGGACCTGTGTGCGTATTGGTGTTTACACTCATTTTATACTGATTAAAGTATTGTTATAAGCGCTTGCGAATGGTAGCTATGATAAACGATGGATATAGAATAGTAGCTGCTGTTATTTTCCATAAAAATGCAGTATATTCTTTAGAGTAAATGGCGAATCCGGCTTCTTTTTGTAATATCATGGCATAAAAAATTCTTCTTCTATTAATTTTTTTTAAATACGTCTTTTTTTTGTTTCTCTCTATGAACTCTTCATAAGATATTTCTTGCTTACCTGCTCTGCGGAGTAATATGCAATCTTTAGTATAATCAGTCTTTTCGACATAAACATGCCAAGCGCTTGCGATAGTAGTCGAGGAGTTATGAGCTCGGTACTTCATTAATATTTCTTGGTTTATGACTAATATATTGCCTTTTTCAACAAATCTATTAAAGAATTCTAGATCATCAGTAGGCCAAAAATTAGATCTAAGACCTCCGCTACTAATAAAATTTTGTTTGCGTACTATTAGACCCGTGAAAGCACACATAATAATTTTATTATTGATAACAGAAGATTTGCATTCTTCTACTGTTTTATTACCTGGAAATCTTTGTACTCCCATTGGTTTGCCATTCTCATTAATGTAATAACAGTGGCAGCTGGAGGCATCTACTTCAAGGTTGTTTGAATGAAAAATTATTTGTTTTTCCAGCCTGTCAGGTAGCATTATGTCATCATGATCTATAAACGCGAGATATTCTCCTCTTGCAACTATGGCAGCTCTATTTATTGATTCTGGTTTTCCAGCGTTATCTTGAAATATAGTTATTATTCGGTTATCTTTCCCGGAGTAATATTTGATTATATTAATTGAATTATCTTTTGAGCCATCGTCAATTATGATTAATTCAAAATCGTAAAACGTTTGCTCAAGAACACTGCTTATTGTTTCAGCTAAATACCTCTGTTGATTATATACAGGAATTATGACAGATATTTTAGGATTCATTTTGAAACATTTTTTATTTGCTTGTAAACAAATTATTTTATCGGTTAATTAATTTAATATTTCTCAACAAACTATTTTTTATTTTCCAAGACCTATATAATTTATTAAAACTCATCCTATGATAATTTTTCTTCCATTCCTGGCTTGTGTAAGATAGCCATACTTTGTGCCCTGCATGAATAATATTTCCAAAAATATCCCATGGTTTAGGAGATCCTACGAAATGAAGAATAGAATCATTTGAGTTAATTGGCTCTTCTTGTCTGGCATACCAAGGGTTGTTAAAGTATGCTGGAAGATGGGCAAATTCTCCTTTGCAAATAGCATTTAAAATTGTTTGATCAGCAGTAAGCATTCTGTCAGGATATTTACTAGCAAAAGCTTTCCAATCATAATTAATATTATTTTCTCTCCATTTTTTTAAATTGAAAAGTAAAACACCTGAATTAAAGTATTTCTGTTGCGGTGAGTAATTGAGTTCGTTAATAAAAAAAGTGCTTTCTAAGGATTGTGAGATATTAGAACCATAAACTGCAGCCAAAATATTATCTTGAAGTTCGAATTTTTTTAGGGTTAAAACATCTATCATGATAATTAAATCTGCATCTAGGTAGAGTGCTGTGTCGCTATCCACGTAATCTGCAATCAATAGCCTACCGTATGCCGTCCAGTCTCCGTGAAGAGACTTGAGATGACCAAATTCCTTTCTTGCATTGAAAAAAATAAATTCTGTATATCCATAAAAATTTTCTTGTGATAACAATTTTATTATATTATTTTGATCTTTATCTGTTAAGTCAGAGCATAAGAACCAAATCTTTAATTCATGTGGATTGGAACAGTTTCTAATAAGAGAAGTAAGAGTAGCTCCAAGACCTTCTAACCCTAAAGAATTTATATTGAAAACAATATTCAGCATGATGTTATTTAATTATCTAGACAGAAGATTTTGATGTAATCTAGTTATATTATGCGTATATATAGTAAATACTTTGTCAAAGAGCCTAAATAATTTGTTTTTCGACAAATGCTTCGATTAAAGTGGCTGTTGCTATGCTTGTGGAAAAATTGTAATTATAAGTTAGGCGAGCTTGCACAGCCATATGAAACTTTTCATTTTTTGTTAAAACAGACCATATTTCCAGTAACCGCTTCGTTCCTGCGAGAGTATCTTCTTCAACTAGCCCGCTCTTTGCTTCAGCTATTTCGCGCCAGATGTTTACTTGGTTGGAAATCAATACGGGCTTGCCACATGCTAGAGATTCCACAACCGCAATACCGAAATTTTCTTGGTGACTTGGTAAAATAAAAGCTTCGCATCCATAGAAAGCGCCCCATTTTGCTTCTCTTTCCAGCATACCCGGAAAGTAAACTGTAGATGGCGGCAACTGCGCGGCCAATTGTTGAATATGTTGACCATATTCGGTATCTAATCCCGGGCCGGCAATGACCAGCGCCGGTAGCTGAGTTGGAGTTGACAGAGAACGGCTTACTTCGCTGTAAGCCTGTAGCAATAAGTCAACTCCTTTTTTATCGTGAATGCGGCTAAGAAATAGCAAGTATGGGCGGTTGTCTAGGCCAGGGCATTTAGCTGTAAAGGCCTGCCGCATGGCAGGATGGTAAGGAGTCGGCTCCTCTACACCAAGGCCTACTACCAACTCGCGTTGCGGGTGATACGGACTGAAGGGCTGCCAGGCGAGCAAACGTTCGGTTTCGCAGGTGAATAATACCCCCGCGGCACTATTCACTATGTGGCTCTCTATCAGCTTCCAGTAAGCCCAATTGCGCCAAGCTTTCAATCGCCGACTAGATGCATGCTGGAAGTAAGGATCCAGCATACCATGTGGCATTACAAACAAGCGGGGTGCTTGCAGGTTTCCTGTCATAGTTAGCTGACGCAATGTGCGGAGCACGGCATAATTGGGGTACAGCCACAAACCATGCAGGATGATACAGTCAAAACGGCTTACATTGGCGGCTAGCCAGGCTGGAAGCCGTCTGCTGTAAGCCCACGGCCCCCGGCTTGGGCCGAGTGCATGAGTCTGAAAAGTATTTGCTGCCAGGAAGCCGGCAGCAGGTGCATCTAAACTCACCACTTCACTCACTACGTCTTTTGCTGTCAAGCCCGCAATCATTGTGCGCACAGCTTGGCATACGCCCCCCGCTTTAGGGTCCAGACTAGCAACGACGTGGAGAAGCTTCATTGGGGTGTAGTGAAAAGGAATAAAGTATCTCTATGTTATTTATGGTCTGATAATTTAATATACGAACCCTTCTGAGCGAGTGAAGTATTTAGCGGTTTTAGGAATGCTAATTATCTTCTTAGCTGGTGTGCCACCATAAAGAGTCCATTCTTCATCGTATGCTTTATTAAGTAATGATTTAGCTCCCAATACGGAATATGAGGGCAATGTTGCGCCCCCTAAGATGACTGAGTTGGTCCCTACAAATGTATAATCACCGATAAAGATAGGTGCGCTATTTTGGCGATTTTCAAATACATCAATTGAATGGGTGAGGAGTTGAGATTGATAGCCTGCTATGGTAGAAAAGCATCCAATTTCAATAGTATTGGTGCAATCGATATGATGGTTTTTGGTTACTGCTGCAGAGTTGCCAAGTATTAGTTTAGAGCGTCGTGCTGGTTGATGCCTGAAGTGAGGAGAAGAAGTGCCACTAGGAAAGCCAGTTATCCAATTACCCCGTCCAATTATTGACTGGACTTTCATATGGACTTCGTCTAAATGAATGATCATATTGAAATGACCGATTTCAGTATGGTCATCCATGATTAACTTAGATGGGAAAACCCACGATAAACCAATACGAGCAGTGGGGTGAATATCAAATTTGAACCATGAATTAAGCGCGCGCCTACGTAGATGCCATGGCAGAAAAAAGGTTATTATTTTTAAAAGCAATGTAGTAGAGATTATGACTGCGAAGCGGTAATTAAATTTAAATAAGCAGCCATCATACGTTGGTTTTCAAAGCGCTGACAATTAGCGAAGCCTTGCTGAATGAGTGCTTCTCTCATAAAGTTGTTTTCTAAGCTCAGAAAGGCATCAGCAAATTGTTGAGCATCATCTGGATCAGCATATAATGCGGCTCCCCCACTTACTTCTGGCATAGGTGCTAAGCTGCTGGCAATAACTAAGGCGCCACATGCTTGGGCTTCAATAACCGGCCACCCAAAACCTTCAGAGTAAGAAGGAAATATGAATGCTTTACAAGAGCTATATAGCGCTATAAGAGTGGTGTGATCGGGGCCAACTAGAGAGATTACCCTATTTGTCAGGCCAAGTGTAGCTACATAATGAACTAAACTGATGTCGAGCGCTTCTCCCGCGAAGCAAATATTCCCTTGCCACTTGTCGCCTAGCAAGAAGACCATATCCAGTAAAAGCCGACGATTCTTGCGAGGTAAACCAGAACCTACATGTAAGAGAAAGGGAACTGAAAAGTCGAATGCCGTCTGGCGAAGCGTAGCCGTAGCCTCCGTGGTCGGCATAGGGTAGAACTCACCATTAAATGAGTTATGAATAACTCGCCATTCATCCCGTTTCAGATTCGTCAACTCTTGTAGCTGGTCAAGCGTGAACTGAGAAACGGATGCTAGCTTTTGTGCTCTTTTTAAGCTTTTTAGTATAAAAGATTGTAGCTTTTTTCCTAACCACGAAGTAGTTATATACGAATCTCCATAGCCTAGACCCGCACGAATAGCTAATACATCGTGACAAGTAATACTAGTTTTATTTATAGGTAAATAATTTAGGTATGGAGCATTGGAATGGTCACAGATGTGAAAATAGGTATCTGTTCCATAACTATTATTAAAGTGTCGCCAATGTATTAATAAAGGAAAAACAATATATTTGTCAATATACCCTAGCCATTTTCCAATTCCTACATTTGTTTCTTTGTGCTTGCTGCCAAATAAAACACTTGGCCACCAGATTTCCGACTCAATACCCATCAAGCGAAACCCATCATTTAGCATAGTTGCAAAACGATGCATACTCTCTTGCCTATCGGAAAGATAATTGCCAATCAAAACTATTTTCATATTGTCTAATGACTGGTTAGATTTTTCTATGAGCCAGTTTAGGTATGTTTTATGAACTATGTCTTTTATTTTTTAATATGTAATATTCAAAATGAATAATCACATTGGTTAGATAATTAGTGAAGTACTCATAAAGATGTATTATTGCTATTTTCTGTACATGGACGGAGGGAGGCAATCATTAATCCTACAATGAGAGTACAGAATCCCAAAGAGGTGGGCTGAGCCCATTGAGCCTGTAAAAGTGTCAGTGAACCAAAACTCAACAGCATCCAAGGTAGTAAGTCTTTGCTTGCAAGCTTACGAAAGCTGGCCAATGCTATTGTAAGGTCAAGTCCTACACGAAGAAATACAACAGACAAACCTAATATTGGTCCAAGCTCATAAATAGTACGGCCCCACTCTTCATCAGGTGTGCCCATTACTTTGCTATTGGTGATTGGATCGGTTAAAACAGCAATAGCCACATTTGTCGCAATCCCTAAACCATTACCTAGCAGTGGAATATCTAATGCGCTGGATAAAGCACCTAGCATCCATCCTAAATATCGGTTACCTATAACTCCTTTTACTACGCCTCCTTCGTTTTCATTTGCATCAGTGAAGCGCGACATAAACACCTCGATTGCAGTTTGAAAAAAACTTAGGTTGCTTAGTAATACTAAGATAACTGCCACTGCTATGATTGCGCCAAGTATGCGTAACATAAACTTGGGGTTTCGCGTCATTGCAAAAACAAGAAATACAACACTTACAACTACCTGAAAAAATAAACCGCGACTGATTGATAATGGAATAGCTGCTAGTAAACCTACTGTGGCTGCTCCCAGAACTAATCGATTTATACGAGTGGGATGGATTAAGAAAAAGAGAATAAACGTTGCCGCAAGTTGGTAGAATAAAGTGGTGCCGTTGGTAAAAGAGAAAGTTCCTGGTGGACGGAAGTAACCCATAGCTCCTCCAAAGCCGGCTCCAGCCATATCACCACCTATCCCCCGATTAACAAAAGCTGACTGGGGACTATAGAATTGAACTGCAACGAGTACCGTCATTGGAAAGACGAGCCACAATAATATTCTGCCAATTTTTAATACGTCTTCTTGATTAAATATGCTTCCTATCACAAAAATTAAGGGGAAGTGAATAAGAAGAGGGCGTGCTCCGAAAAGCGCCACGTATATGTTGCCATGGCCAGCCAGTATAGCTGTATATATTCCCGTCACCCCAACCAAAACCATCCCGCTCAAAAAAAAATTTTGAGGAAGTAAGCCCCTACGCCAAGAAGTAAATACTAGCCATAGCGCAACAGGGTCACGGATAATGAGTAGGGGCGTTGACAAACCAGGAAGCATCCATTTCCGGAGAGCTCCTTCAAATATCAATAATATAAAATACAGCCATATACCCTGTTTAAGAGATTTATAAGGGTCGCCATTGTGCCACTCTGGTACACTGTGCTTGTTGCTCGCTGTGAAAGGAGAAAGTGTACTGGTGTTCACTGATGGGCAATAATTAGGATTAAAAACTTGCTTTAAATAGTTGAGAAAAAGCAATAAATATGATTAGGTACAAGATAGTAAGTGTGTGAGTTGGCTTACCGATTCAAGTGCCTTCTTACAGCACTCGCTAACTCTTCACTATACAACTTCCACGGCCGGTTGCGCGCCTTATCCCACGCTTCATCACCTGCTTTAGTAACTGAAGTAGGGTGAGTAAGAAGGTGCTCGATGGCCTGCTGAATAGCTGAGGGAGAGCCAGCCTCAATAAGCCAGCCATTCTGACCATTCGTAATAAGGTCAGGCCCAGCAGAGCGGTCGGTAGTGATAACAGGGGTGCCCTGAGACATAGCCTCTGTCATGACAAGACCAAACCCATCAAAAAGGGATGGAAAAAGTAATACATCATGGGCGCGCATAAGCTGTAGTACACTGTCATGAGGTAAGGTTGGATACCACCGATGCTTTGCTAACTCAGCATCAAGCGCTGAGCAATCGTTGCTGCCCTTATGTCCTACCAAGGTTAATTCAACCCAATTGCTAAGAGCATTAATAGCAGTGAAGAGGTCGGCGATACCTTTCTGCTGAGAAAGTTTTCCGACAAACAAAAGCTTAAGTTTTTGTCCCTCCCTTTTAGTGGAGTATTCGCGTTTTTCTCCAACCAGAGGAAATCCATAGGGAATGATATCAATAGGTGGCAATACTCCTGGATATTCTTTCAGCGTATTAGCAACAAAGGTACTAGCAACAAAAATTCGGCTTGCTAAGCTTAACTCCTCGTCTTTTGCGGCCAGCTTCTCATCTGAATCATTCAGGCCAGTCATAGTAGAAGCCCATGCTGGCCAACGCTCTTTCTCTCCCGTTAGCAGCCGCCGCGCGGCTCTCCAGTAACCGGTAGGCAAGTCATAAAAGCATTGTAAGCCAAGCTCCTTGGCTTGGCGAAACGATGAAACCGCACCATCTTCGTATGCATACACCGCTTGAGCGCCGCGCCGGGCAGCATATTGCATACTGTCTCCTACGCGTTTGTCTAAATTGCGGTAAACAGCATCAATACTGAAAATGCCTTGCTCATGCTTGGTCAGCTTGTTGAAACTTGTGCGGGAGGCTAGCAGCCTTCCAGCCTCAAACCAAGGCCAGGCGGTAGTATGCTGATGTAAACTGGAATTGAAGCGGCGGCGGCGGAACTCTGATAGAGGGGAGAATGCTCCTAAACGATCAAGCAAGCCACCTGGAAATACTGCAATAGTTGTATGAAATTTGTTTAACAGTGCAGCATCAGCCAGCCCTTGAGCAGCAGCCCTGACATTCGCATTGCCGGTTGGATGAGAAAATACGACGCTCATTCTAAAGGAAATGAATATTGTATAGTGAATGAGGTTATCCTAACAACCAAGCTCGGTTGGCAGCCAGAAATTCGCAAGGATTATAATCTAGTGTTTCGCATCTAGACTTGGAAATAGGTCTAGCTGGATTGCCGACCACAATTGCGCCAGCAGCAACGGACTTGCTTACAACCGCGCCTGCTCCAACAACCGCGCCTCTTCCTATATGAACACCCGGCAGAATAATAGCACTTGTTCCTATCCAAGCGTAATCCTCAATCCTGATTTCAGCACAGGCTAGGCTCCATTTAGGGTCTGAAATATCATGCGATGCTGATAATATCTGTACGCCATCGTTGATGCAAACACGCTCACCGATAGTTACAGCGCAGTGTAAAGCTATAGTAGCTTTGCCAATAAAGGATGAAGCACCAACTGACAGGTAGTTTCTAGGCCCATCAATTTTTGCTTCTCCTATCTCTGCTAACTCGTTAATGACAGCTCCACCTTTTAGCAACTTCCAGCGTCGATAGTTGCGACTATACAACTCCGAAAACAAGAAGAGACGCTTCCCCCAGGCTCTATAAAACTCTTTGGAGTAAATAGAAAACTTTGCTCTGTTCACCCAAAGAAAGTGCAAGCTTGCCATATATTAGTTGTTGCTTATTAGATGGCTCAGCAGGCGCTCAGCAATGAACGAAACGGTATTTTCGTTGGATACAGGTAGGATACCAGGTAATACACAATCCTTGAAATTACCAGGGGTATAGATGGCTATATTGGCTGGTTGCCTCAGAGTAAAATCAGTTCTGGGATGCCACGCCCGCCCAACACAAATTATTCGCAAGCCGTGCTCTTGCATAGCAGCGGCGGTGCCGCTTTTCTCTATCAATGCTGTCGGTGTGGTAGCCAAGCCAAACGTAGCCTTTTGAAGAGCTGCTGAAATAGCAGTAGGCGACTGTTCACCTAACATCTCAACATCTAATCCTGCTGCATTCCATGCAGATATCCAGTATTCTGATTCTGGCCCACAACGACCAATGAGCGTTAAGGACAAAGGAGTGCCAGTGTCACTTTTGTATGCAGCTGCTTCATCAGTGAATCGTTGCACAAAGTCACTATGATGTATGTTGCCGAATAGTAGAAAAGAAATAGGCTTTTGTACAGATATAGAGTTAAAGCTACGATTGGTAGTCGCGTTATCTATAAATGGAATGTTGCCAAATAATGGCAATTGATGAACTGTAGCTCCTAACTTGGCGAGTTGAACTTGATATAAATGAGTTTGGGTATGTATCGTCCTGGGACGTAACTGACGAATCAATGACTTAATTAGTAGTTGTTGAGCTTTACCCAATACTCTATACTTGAGAGGTGCCTCACGTTCCATACCAACCCATAGTTCATGAAACATGATGTGCCATTTTCTGCCCTGGCTGAGGCTAGACAGCTGTTTAGCTAGAGTATAAGGCAAACCCTTCTTATGAAAAGAAAAGGGGACAAATTGCAAACTCAGCCAATCAGGGTTGAATTCATTTATCCATTGCTCTACGCGAGCAAAACGTTGGTTTGCTTTCCAGATAGAAGGTAGACGAAGAATTGTTAAGCTTTCACCCTCGACAAATTGTCTGACAAAAGAAAACTTGGAAATATGATGATCATGAAAAGCTATAGCTGATACGTGTTGTCCTTCCTTGAGTAATTCATGGGATAAACGGTGTACATAGTCACCCACACCGTCGCAACCAGGTTCTAGAGAACCACATATGAAAAGTATTTTCACGGTTTTAATGCGGTAGAGTAAAATTTAAATTCATTATAGGAATAGATAAATAGCTTTGTTGAATACCTGTTCTTAGATAAATCTATTGCAATTTGTAATATTGTCTTGAGCTTGTTGAAAAATAATGGATTATGAAAGAAAGAAAACATTAACATTGAAAAAACTTTAGCTCCATTTACAACTTCAGCAGAGGGTGCAGATGTGTCGTATGAATTGTGTATAATATAAGTTGTATCTAAAAAATTTATTCGATAACCCGAATTATATAAACGAGCTCCGTATTCTAGATATAAAATCCCAAATTTGTAATTTTCAAGATTTAATATTTCATTAGTTATTACCGATTTGGGGTAAATAGATGCTCCACAAGAAATTCCAAAGTATCTATTCATGTCTTTCGGCTTATAAGAAAAGCCTCTAGGATGAAGTTGACCTGGAACGGGGGGGGGTAAAGGCCTTTGTTCGTCTAGGTGAGTGTATTCTCCAATTACCCACACCGCATCGTAGTCTGTTCTAATTGCATCAAGACATAATTGCAAATGGTTCTCAGGGAATTCATGGTCATCATCCATTGTGCGAATATGAGTTCCAGTACAATGCTTTGCTCCAAAATTGCGATTTGCATAGAGCCCTTTTCTAGGACCTGTTATGTATTTGCAAGAGTAAATATCAGACAACTCTTTGTTTAGCGCTATTGATTGTTCAGAGTCTGAGTCATCTGAAATAATTACCTCGAATGGTAAAATACGTTGATTAAATAAACTTTTTAGAACGCTCTTCAGCCTTTCAGGCCTATTGCGAGTAACTAATGCTACAGACAAAAGTATTTCCATGATTTGCGGGGCGTTTTTTGAAATAAAATAGAGATGATTTAACGTCAAATAGTAAATTGCTGTATTATAATATAATTATATTTCTCTATTATCTAGAGTAAAAACGTCCAATAAACGATGATATTTTAATAGATAATAATTTAGCTTGTGTATGCATGGGAGTAAAAACAGCTATTGGACTGTTCACATGTTTCCAATAGTTGCGGGATGCAATTGAAGGAGTAATTCCTTTTAATGCATTCACTATAAAATTACTCTTCCATGGCTTTGTTGAGCCAGTAGCGTGAGACATGATCCATCCACCATTAGTGAAATCCATGCCATCCGGTCCTACTTCACTTATTTTTGTAGTGGTACACATTGCAGCAATATTCATTGCATCTTGATCATTTGCTTCAAAAAGATATAATCTATCAGATTTCTTATTAAACACACTTGGATTGAATTCAAAATATTTTATAGCTGTATCTATTACCTTATACCAAGTTTCAAGAAATTCAATATCATTCCTTTTAACTCCACAAAAACCAGCATTAAAGTAATGGTCAAGTTTGTTAAGTGATTTTCTATTCATTTTATCTAATACTTCTAACCACGCTAACCTTATTGGGTGGGTAGCAGGCATAGGGTCGTTTGCAACTTCATGTACTAAAGCAACACCGCTGTTTATCCATAATTCAAAAAAACTCCAATTGCATTTAATTACAATATCTGGGTCAAAATAAGCTATGCCCTTTGCTTGAGTAATATAACTATTCATAAGATGAAACATGAAATATGGTTTGTAGTTTGTTAGATGGTAATCTGTATCAATAGGAAGAAAATGAATTAGTAATTCTTCTGCCACTTTGAAAGTAGTACTTCCGGGCCATGATGATTGATGACCACTTACAACTTCAGTTGCCCATCTTGGGATTTCCCCTCTATAGCCTGCATATATAGAACCTCGATAACCATTCGCGTAAAGGGAATTTGCTAATGCTGCTACACCGTAATGATAGTGCCCCTCAAAAAGTGTGCATATTACATGATTCATAAGTCTTTAGTGATTTAAACTCATATATAATGAGTTGTGTTTTTGCGCTATCAAGTCCCAATCCAGATTTTTTATTGCATAGTCTCTCATTTTAAGGGATAGCTCGTCTCTGTAAGTAGGATTGTTATAATAATATTTAAAAAGCGTTATCATTTCTGCATGCGAATCATTAGGCACGATAGGAAATATATCGCCTCCCCCGTATGATCTTATTCCTCCAACATCAGTAGTAATAACCGGTAGGCCACTAGCAATAGCTTGAACAATTGCAGTGTTTGCGCCGCTGTCTTCCATAGGCATTAGTAACAGATAGCTAGTTTGGTATTCTCTTAACAATTCCTCATCCGATAATTTTTCATGAAACACTGTATTATTTTTTTTTAGTAAATTACTGACGACAGGTATTTTTTCTCGGAAAAAGCTAGGAATGATTATATGGAATTCCAAATCATCTGGAATGTCATTCGACAATGATTCATACACTTTCATGAACATATCGAAATTTCTCAGGTAGTGTCCGACAAAAAGTATCTTATTCTTTATGATATCAGTTTTAGGGCCAGGCTTAAAAAAATTTGTATCAACACCATGTTGAATAAAGTGTATCCTGTCTTTGTCAATATATTTACTGAACTTGTGTACTTCTTCCTTGTAAAGAATAATAATATTTCCTGCTTTACTTATTAACTCTAATTTTTCTTCGTTCCATTGAGAGATTGGTAAATGGATAGTACCAATTAATTTTTTTTCCGGTGATATTATTCTATCTAATAAATGTATATGGCTTTCTAGGTATAAAATATGTGCTATTTTATTTTTTTTAATATTATTCATAAATTCAATACCCGCTTGTATTTCAATGGGCTGTACATTATTCCATTTATTTGTTATTTGATAATATTTACCTACTATTTTTTTGATTAAAGTAGATTTCGATCTGTATATTGAATGATTTTTTTTGTCGACAAAATAATCATTTAAACACTCATAACCTGAGTATTTTCCAAACCAAGATATTTTGTTGCTCAAAAAAATAACTTTCATAAATTTTTAAATTATGTTGAAAAATAAATTAGTTTTTTGTGTGTAGTATTTGAATTAGTCCATACACTATGTTTACAAAAAAACCATACGCTGCTGAAAATAAGCTATAATATAGTGCTCCACGAAGGGTTGATACGTCAACTATTAACAGACCTACTATCAACCCTAATATACCAATTCCAATTCCAATATCTGCTCTCATAACCACTCCTCTATGTGAGTATAGTGAAAAGCTTGAAGAAGCAATAAGATTTAAACAGCTAGAGGTTATAATAATTAGTATCTCATTTGTTAAATTTTTGTAATCTTTTCCTAATATCCACAGTAATTGTTCTGGAAATAGCCATGCAATTGATATTATGATTAAACTAAATATGATTAGAATAATATTTAAAGTTGCATACCATTTGAGTAGTAATTTCTTGGAATTTGGTAGACGCGCATAACGAGGAACTGCGATAACGCCAAATATTGCACTTGCAATACTCATTGCTACTGAAAAACGGCCTAATGCGCCTATTTGAGCGATAGACGTAGTTGAGCCGAACATTGACAATAACCATACAGTAATCTGTCCAGAAAAGCAGAAGTATATTGCTAGAGGTAACATTCTCTTTACTTTTTGCAATATTTCTGCTCGAATAGTCACATCCGGACGTTGATTCCAATCAGCATAGTGTTCAGCGATTCTACGTGTTTTCCAATTAGACCAAATTTGAGGTAGGCCTGATGAGATAATTGCTGTACATGCAACTGGAAATGCAAATATTGTGGCGCTTAGGAGTATTAAACGCCCAAAGTTGGATAATATATAGTTTTTTTGCAATGGTAATATATCCTGCTTTAATTTCGGTGCAACTTCAAGGATGGTACTAGATAATACAGAGATGAAAGAAATAATTATTGAGAAAATAATTAAAATAGACATTAGCCAACTTGCTCCATGAGATCTTAATAATATTAATAATAATGGCAGCGCAATGGTTAACGTTATTGCAGCAAACTTTTTTCTTAAGTCGAGTCCTGTTGCTAGTACTATACCTAATTTTTTTTTGTCAGCCCATACCTTTCCTCCTTCTGCCATTACTCCTGTGGAGATACCTCCATCTGCTAGGATAGTCATAGTTCCAAGCATCGTATTTGCAAGTGTGTATAAGGCATATTCATGTGTGGATAATAATCTAATAATCATGATACCACTGATAAAGCCTACTGCTTGAACTAAGACTTGTGTGGCGCCAGTTATAGACAAGGCTTTACTCCACTCAATAGCTTTAGTATAATTAGAATTGTCAGAAAAGCGGCGGACAATAATTTTGTTGAGCATATATTTTATAAAATGGAATGGTAAATGTATTCCATTTTGTTATTAAAATCGTTTTGCTTTAATATTTTCTTTCTTTCCATATCCATATCCATACCCATACCCATAATTGCTGCCGTTAACTTCTTTTGCATCATTCAGCACAAGCATAAGTTGGGCAAGCATTTTGTCTCTGTAAATATTCTTGACTATTGTAAGCCACGCTTTCTGGGTATAGTTGTAGCGGACTAGATAGATTGAATAATCAATAAGGGAACTTATGGTGAAGGCATCAGCTACCTGGCCTACTGGTGGAGTGTCGATGATGATGTAGTCGAAGCTTGCTTTGAGTTCGGTGAGTAGGTGAGAGAACTTGGCGCTCATCATCAGCTCGGCTGGGTTGGGAGGTAGGGAGCCAGCCGAAATAACGGATAGTTCTGGTGCTTCCTGGGGAAATCGGATTATATCCTCAATGGTAACCATGTCAGACACGAGGTAGTCGGTAATACCGGGGCCTTCACCGAAGTGGAGTTTCTTGGCAATTGTTGGGTTGCGTAAGTCCAGGTCTAATAGCACCACGCGCTTCCCTGTGATGGCTAGGCTGGCCGCCAGGTTGATGCTGAAGAATGTTTTGCCTTCGCCGCTTCTGCCTGAAGTAACCAGCATCGTCAGGTTGTTCTTACCCATTGTCACGAAGTTCAGGTTGGCTCGAACCAAGCGGAACATCTCCGCAATAGGACTGCGGTTGCCTTGCGTCACAACTACTGTGTCCTGGGAGTTATTATGGGCAATTTCTCCAATGATGGGAGCATCTGTAATAGCAGTAACGTCTTGTTGAAACTGTACTTTGTTATTGAGCAAGCTGGCCAGATATAGACCCGCAAATGGAATACCCAAGCCTAACAAAATAGCCATTAAGTAGATCGACTGTCCGTTGGGACTAATTGGGTAGTCGCCGCCCATAGCTGGGTCGAGTACCCGGGCTACAGAGGCAGTGGCGGCCAGCGAAATAGCCGTTTCTTCACGCTTCTGTAGCAGGTAGGAATAGATGGTTTGCTTGATGGACTGCTGCCGGTTGATTTGCAACAGTTCGCGCTCCATGCCGGGTACTTTTCTGATCTTGGATTGGAACTGCCCGACGTTGGATTTAAGATTATTGCTAGTAATCAACAGGCCCCGTTTGATATTGCGCAAGTTCTCTAGAATCTTGACGCGTAGCTCAACTAGCTGCTCGGCTATATTTTGCACGAGCGGATTGCCCGGTTGGGTGGTGCGCAACATCCGTTCTCGCTCCAGTTGCAGCTGATTGAACTGGCCTATCAAACCCAGCAGGGTCTCGTCTTTAATGCCCAGCGTGCTGGGTACCGTAGAGCTTTGGTCGCCGGCTTTTTGCAGATACTTTTCTATCGATTCCAGCACTTCTATCTGAATGGCCCACTCAGATAGCTGCGTATTATAGGTGCTGGCCTGCTCGGTGTACATTGAAGCCTGGGTGCTGACGTCCGTCAGGTTGTTGGAGCTTTTATACTTTTCTACCGTTTTTTCTACGTCCGACAAGTCGGAGGTAATGTATTGCAGACGCTCATCCAGGAACTTTAGGGTGTTTGTGGCCATCAGGTTTTTGTCTTCAACCGCTTCGCGGTTGTAGACATCCATCAGCTTGTTCACTACATCCTTGGCTTTCTCGGGTATAGGGTCGGTAAGGCTCAGATAAAGGATACTGGCGTTCTTGTTGATTGGCTGAATGCCGATGGCCCGGCTGTAGTAGTCTGCTATCTGCTGGGTATTCTGAAAGCGAACAATGATTTTAGCTCCCTCAGCAACTGTAGGCGTGGTTGCTACAATGGTGAACGAGCCGTACGGTTTATTGATGATTTGGCCGAATTTGAATGTAGCCCGACCATCTGAGTCTTCCAGTTCGAAGGTGTTATCTGCTTTTGTATAGATCGTTAGGGCATTACCAGCGGAATTATCTTTCAGCAACGTAGGAATCAATTTAAATGGTACCGCGGTGCCGTATACCTCCCGGTCGGTTACCCGTCCTTCTGTGTAGTAGCTGGTAGCAAGACCTAATTCGCTAACCACGCGCCGCATCAGGCTTTTCGACTTTATGACCTCGGTTTCATTATCGATATTTCTCGTCGATTTGAAAGAGCTTAAATCATTCAGTGCATCAGCATTTGTTAGGCTCTGGCCGCTCTTGTCATCCTTAATTAATAAAGTGCTATAGACATTATATTGAGGTACTGCATAATAGCGTAGATATAAAAAAGCAATTGCTATACTAATTATCGCTCCTAATAGGAATAGATACCAGTAGCGAGTGTACTGGGAAATAATACGCTTTATATCTTTGGTCTCTGGCTGTTCAGAGCGTAGAGGAAATAATTCGTTGGTAGCCATGATTTTTTCAGCTAATTATTATCTAGTAAGAAATATCAGGGCAGTTATTACAGAAATTCCTAGCGAGACCAGTGGAATATAAAAGCTGCTGTCGCCGCTTTGGAGTGACTTGATTTTCGCTGGCTCTACATATACCACATCGTTCTGCTGCAAATAAAAGGAAGGTGAATTCAGCGCTTCTTTACTGGTTAGGTTAATTCTGAAAGTGCTCCTGATGCTGTTAGTTTCTCGAATAATTAGCACATTCTCCCGTTTGCCGTAAGCCGTTAAATCGCCGGCCAGCCCTATAGCTTCCAATAGGTTCACTCTTTCACTGGGAACAATAAACGTGGACGGCCTATTGACTTCACCGAGTACTGTGATTCTAAAATTGATTAATTTAATATTAACTATTGGGTTTTTAACGCTCTTGCTTATTTCAGCAACCATTTTGCTGGTAGCTTCTTCTTTGGTCAGACCACCAAGCTTGACGTTGCCCAAAACCGGGAAATTAATACTGCCATCTTTGTCAACTAGATAGCCTTCGTTGGTACGACCAGTGGCTACTCCACTACTAGTACCTCCTATTGTTTGTAGAACGCCATTGTTGAACAATACATTAGATTCCGGATTCAGGCTGCTTACCGTAATAGTTAATAGGTCGTCGGGCTGAATTTTAGGATTGACTTTATTTTTAACTTCCTCTGTATAATTTGGAGATTTTTCTAAATCTTTAAAATAAACTAAGCTTCTGGAAGAACCACAAGAGCTTGCTACTAAAAGGAAAAAAAGATAAAAAAATGTGCTGCGCATCAGTGCGGTAGGTGAAGTCAGGAAATAAGAGCTGTATAGTAAATTTAGTCGGTGAATTGCTGCCTAATAAGCCGTTGTTTCAGGGTAAAGGCTGCATGTTGGTGACCTGGCATTGGTCTAAGTTTAAGAGAGAAGAATTTTCTGTAGAAAATCACCTTTAAACCAGCTTTACCAGTTGCGAATATAATAGATGAACTTAT
Source organism: Hymenobacter norwichensis DSM 15439 (assembly GCF_000420705.1). Taxonomy (GTDB): domain Bacteria; phylum Bacteroidota; class Bacteroidia; order Cytophagales; family Hymenobacteraceae; genus Hymenobacter; species Hymenobacter norwichensis. The sequence goes on along the minus strand of NZ_ATVL01000008.1, from coordinate 582,547 downwards.
ATAAATGCTTATTACAAGTCTAATAGGTAACCTAAACAGTAGGTCTGTCTGATTCAGGGCGCATAGTAAGCTACCAAATGGCGTGAAGCAAAGTAAATCCATGCTACAGATCGAACATGCAGTCACGTAAGTAACAAGCATAATAAGGGCAGAAGCCCACGCGTCACGCAGGTGGCACGAGCGGTGCGCCTGATGTGGAGTGGGCTTCCAGGTGCGTCTGTTCGCCTTACTTGCTCTGCTAAGGACGGTGTAATGCTATGCTGACCGGGCAAAATCTTGCCCGGTCAGCATAGCTTGGCAAACGGCTTCACAGAACTTCCTGACTACCAGGATTGCTAATGTAAAAAGCTGCTAGTCAGGTTCTAACAAGTGTGAAGGGGCATGCCATAGATAATAGCTCAATTGCGAGCCTACCGTACCCGCACTGTGCCAGCGCCGTTGTAGCTGTGGTACTCGGCGTTGTACATGGCGTCGGCGCTGACGGGGCCGAGCTTGAAGGTGCCTTTACTGACGGCGCGGCAGAGGTAGTAGAACGACTTGGGCGTGGGGCTGGCGGTGGTGAAGAGGTTGAGCCGGTCGTCGCGCACGTCGAGGTAGTCGGGTTGGGCGGCGTCGGTGGCCCAGGTCAGGTCCTGTACCGCTCCGATGCGCGGATTCTCGATTTCCAGGCCGGCCGGTAGCAAGTCGGTGATGGCCACGTTTTGCACTTCCCCGGCGCTTTGGGCAGATTGCAGCGTGATTTTGACTACCACTAAATCGTTCTGGCGGAAGCTGGTGCTGCCTACGGGCTGGCCGGCGCGGTTCAGGAATTGGCGGCGTACTTGCAGGTAGGCGTCTTCCTCGATAACCTGCCCGCTGCGGCTGATGCCCTCCATTTCCCAGAAGTAATAGAGGCTACCTTTGCCGCTGGTGCGCAAGGCCAGCGGGCGGTTGGCCACGTTGTTCACCGTGAGGTCTTTGCCGGTGAAGTTGCCCATGGCTTTGTCATCGGCCAGTATGCTGGCCGTGACGGTACTGGCAGCATTTTTCTTGGCCAGCTTGCCGAGGGCCAGCAGCGAGAAGGCCCGCTCCTGGGTGTTCAACCACTGCGCCGATTTTACTTGGCGGCTGAGCTGGCGGGCCAGCGTATTTATCTGGGGGTTGGACGGGTCGGCGGCTATCAAGGCGTTGAGTACCAGCGCCTCGTCGCGGATGGGGGAGGAGAACGAGCCGTCCAGCTCGCGGCCGGCCATGGTTTGGGTGCCAAACTTGGTAGGCAGGGCTTCGCGGTAGCTGCGTTGGTTGCCGCCCACGGCAAAGGCGCAGGCCAGCACCCAGCGCGAATCTTCGGCCAGCAGTTTGCGGTTGGCTTTGTAATAGTTGAGGGCCACCGGGTCGGGGCGGCCGGCGAGGGCCAGCACGTAGAGCGAATACGGAATTTCCTTTTTCGCCAGCGTGAGCTGCTGAATTACGCCACCGGTCTGGATGACGTTGTAGGTGTTGGTTTCGCGCTTTTTGGTGCGGGCTTGCAGGTAGCTGAGGACCCGGTCGAGCACGCTCTTGTTCACGGTGAAACCGGCTTGTTGGGCTTCGAGCAGGAAATGCGCGGCGTAGGCCGTGGCCCACCAGTTGTCGTAGTCGCCGCCGGGCCAGTAGCTGAGGCTGCCGTTATACATCTGCTGCGACTCCACCTTGCGGATGGCTTCCTGCACGTGGTAGTTGGGGTTGAAGAGGCCCGCTTTGCCGGGCTTGCCGGTTTTCTGACCCAAAGACGCCGCCAAGTCTCCGTAATACAGTTGCGGGAAGGCCGCCGACACGGTTTGCTCCAAGCAGCCGTAGGGGTATTGCAGCAGGTAGCGCAGGTCCTTGGCAAACTCGGTCATCGGCGAGCGGCTCACCACCAACTGGCTCCGCATCGACGACGGCAGGAAGTCACTCGTCAGTTTCAGCTGCTGCGTCGCGCCGCCCGCCACCACGCCCGCCCCCGTGCGCTTCTGAAGCGGCGAAGCAGGACGGATTGGTAGTTCAATGGTTTCGGTGAACACTTCTTTCGAATTACTAGACTTCACTGAAACCGTGACTGAACTAGCGCCGATACCATTGGCTACGATGTGAAATACTGCTCGACCTTCAGAATTAGGTTTTAAAGTCTGAGGTATGTCATTCGGAATAGGAGTCCATTTGATAACCTCTCCACTTCCACCTTTATCAGCTACATAGCTGTTCTTTAATTTCGGAATTTCGAGTAGCGAACTGTGTTTAAGTGTAGCAATGACATTCATTGCCTGCTTCGTCGTGTTCGTCAGCGTTACGGGCACGTCAATCGTGTCGCCGGGGCTGAGGAAGCGGGGGAGGGCCGTTGAAATGACTACTGGGTCGGCGACGCGCATGGTTTGTTCAGCAGAGCCGAAAGCGTCGTTCTTGTAGGCCACGGCCATGATGCGGACGGCGCCGCTGAACTGTGGTACGCGCAGCTTGTAGCGCACGAGGCCGCTGGCGTCGGCGGTGAGCACGCCGCTCCATTTGGCGAGTAATTTCACGCGGCGCGAGGGTACGGGTGTGGTCCGGCGCGAGAGGTCGGAAGCGTCGCCGCCGGAGGAGCTGGTGCCGAGTTCGGGCAGCAGGAAGGGGTATACGTCGTAGGCACTCACTTCGAGGGCGCGCTTCTGGTAGAAATAGCCGTAGGGGTCGGGTGTGCGGTAATCCTTCATTTGCAGGATGCCCTCATCCACCACCGCCAGCGTCACGTTGGCGTTGGGCGCGGTGCGCACTTCAACCGTCTGCCACACCTGCGAGCGGCTTAGCTCGGGCGCTTTGATGGCCACGGCTAGCTTGTTTTCCGGCTTTTCCACCACCAGCGGCACGAAGCCGCGGGCCACTGTGAGGGGCAGGCGGTTGTCAGTGATTTCGCGGATGGCGGTGGCCGTTACGTAGATGTTGGGCACGTGGCCACCCTGAATCGGGATGCTCACCTGGGCCGATTTCTCGTCGGTGTTCACGTAGAAATGGTCGAGCACCCGGTCCCGCTCCACGGTCACGAGGATGCGGCCGGGAAAGGGCGTTTTCAGCAGCAAATGGGCGGTTTCGCCGGGCTGGTATTTGTCTTTGTCGGCGGCAATAGTCACCTCGCCCTCGTTGTTCACCTCGAAGGCGTTGCTTTGCGTGTCGCCGTAGCCGTAGGCGTACACCTGCTGGGCCACGTAGGTATCGGCGCCGGGCCGCGAAACGCGCACTTCGTACTCGCCGGAATAGCTGGCCGGGAAGCCCAGGTTGCCAGCGTTGCCCTGCTTGCCCACCGATACGCGCTGGTCCATCACGGTTTCCTCGCGCCGTTGCGAGTTGTACACGTAGCGGCCGCCCTGGCGCTCAATCACCGTTTCCCACAGCAGGCGCACCACCTGCACGCGGGCCTCGGCGCTGGTGGGCTGCCCGGCCGGTGTGAGGGCCACCAGCTTAATCGGAATAACCTCGCGGGTTTCAAACATCTCGGGCAGCGTTTTCAGCCCGAACATCACCGCCTGGGTCTGCACTTCGAAGGTGGCGAGGCGGTTGACGGGCCGGCCGGTTTCGTCGAACACGGTGGTGAAGGCGGTGCCTTGCAGCGTGCCGAGGTCGGTGTAGTTGGGCACGTCATAAGTGGCGGTGCCGCGGCCGGCGGCGTCGGTGGTGCCTTCGCGAGTGGTGTTCTCGAAGCGGCTCGCCAACGACGACGTGCCCGACTCGTTGCCGTAGCGCGTGCGGCGCTGCTCGCCGGTGCTCAAGCTGAAGGTGTAATCCTCGAAATTCTTGGGGTTGAAGGGTTTTTCCTTGAGCGAGAAATCCACCTCAAACTTGCGGTCGGCGGCGGGCGGACCAAATAGGTTCAGGGCCGTAATCTGAGCGGAAACGCTCTGGCCGGGCTTCACTACGGCGGGCGCGGCTTTCACCGTCACCTTCATGCGGTCCGGAATAAACTCTTCTACGCTCACCTGCCGCGAGGTCAGCAGCACGTCGTTGCCGGTCAGCACTTCCATGGTGTAGGTGCCGGTCATGATGCTCGGCGGCAGGATGAAGTCGGCCTCGAAGCTGCCGGCCGCGGTCAGTTCCTTGCGCAGGCTGGCGTACTCCTTACCAGTGGGCAGCAGCAACCGAATCTTGACGGGCAGCTTAGCCACTGGGTTTTTCCAGTCGTCGGTCCGGATGATGGTGTTGCTGCGGATGGTGTCGCCGGGGCGGTACAGGTCCCGGTCGCCGTAGAGGAAGGCCTGGTAGCGGGCGGCATTGGATTGCAGCCCGCCCACCTCGAACCGCGACGTTTCCACGCCGCTCCGGCTCAAGTCCAGAAACGTGAAATCCGACTCGCGCTGGGCCACCAGCATGCTGAGCTTGAAGCGCGAGTTGGCGGTGGTGGTGTCGAACTTGGCCACGCCTTCCCGGTTGGTAACGCTGGTGCTAATCACCTGGTTGTTGGAACTCACGAAGCGCACTTCCACCCCCGACAGCGGCTTGGCCGTGCGGATGGAATTGGCGAATACCAGCGTGCTGCCGTTCTTGCCTTGCTTCACAATCATGCCGATATCCGACACCGATACCAGCTTGCTGACTTGCAGCCACTGCCGCTCGGTGTCCTGCACTTTCACCACGTACAGGCCCTTCAGCCCACCCGAAAACTCCAGGTCTTTCAAGTTCAGATTCAGCAGCCGTACGCCCTGCGCCTTCGGCAGCCCGGCCACAGTGTAGGTGCGCTCGTTGAGCACGTTGCCCAGGTTCTCGATATCGTAGTAACGGTAAGAGCGGTCCACGTACCCGCCGTCTTCACTTTCGCCTTCGCTCTCCCCGTCTTCGTCGTATCCCTCGTAGCCGTATTGCTGCTCGCCGCGCAACAGTTGCTGGATGTTGTTGGCGTACACTTTGGCAATAGTCACCTGCACTTTATCCACCTCGTTGATGCGCACGCCCAGGTTGCGGGAGCCCAGCGCATCGAGATACATGGCCTTTTCGGCGCTGGCAAAGCTGATGGTCGGCTGCTCGGTCACGAAGCTCACCGTTTCGGTTACGCTGCTGGCCAATTGCCCGCCCAGCGCCCCGCGTATGCCCTGCACCAAACTGATTTGGTAGGTTTTGCCGGCCTCGAAACCGCCTTTCAGCACGAAGCCGCTCTCCAGCTGCTCCACCGAGTACGCCACCGTCGGCGACACCGTGAGGCCGTTTTGCAGGTCCGCTTCGTTGACTGGCTGGTTGGTTTGAATGGTTACAATGGGGTCGGCGCTTTGCAGACTGCCCGTGATGGAGCGAACTTCCAACTCCTGCTGGTCGGGTACGGCTACTTGGGTGGTGTACTCGGTGGTGGAAGCCCGGTCGCTGCCCACGGCCTGCAAGCCCTGCGCCAGTGCCACCGTGAGCGGGCTGCCGGGCCGCACGTCCTGAGTTAAGCCCACGCTCACCGATTGGCCTGGCTCCACGTTGCGTACCTCAAACGCCACCGGCTGCCCGTCCTGCGTCACGCGCAGTAGCGGCTTCACGTCGGAGGGCCGTACGCTGTAGTTGAAAGGTAACTCCAGGCGCATTTCGGCGGTGCCAGCGGCCCGCGTCGAGCGTCCCCAAAACGCCTGTGGCTCGTTCAGCGCCAGAAACGGCGTGTGAAACTTGGTGCGGTTCTCCGGTAGCGCCAGTTTCTGCTTGTTGCTGGGCAGCGCGGCCGTTTGGAGCTCCGCCTGAAACGTGGTGCTCGGCCGAAACGGTGCTAATGGCGAAAACACCAATTCCCGGTCGGAAGTCCACTTGAACTTGCCGCGCATAGCCGGTTGAAACTTCACGTACTGCACCGTGTCCCAGCGGTCCTGCTGCGCCTTGTCCATCACGGCCTCATCGAAGAGGAATACCAGGTTCTGCTGCGGGTCAATTTCCTCGCCATCGGGGCTAGCGGCGGTGTCGGTGCCAGGCTTCGAGCAGGCACATAGAAAAGCCAGCAGCACCAGCAGCGGCAGGCGAGAAAGGGTACGAAACTGCATGAGAGGGAGGAGCTTGAAAGGACGCCGGAAGGTATAGAAAAACGGGCTTCCTGCTATATTTTATATAGGTTTAGAGAAGAATAATTAATCGGTAGCTTCTATTCTTTGCCCACAGATATGAACGGTTTAGTAGCTCTTCAAAACCTAGTCTATAATACGCACTGCAAAGTCAGACTTAAAGTCTGCCGTGAAGGAGATATAACTGACTGGGGTAATATGTTCGGCCTACCAGTTGAGGGCTATATCGAGGTTTCGGGGCCGGAAAGGATTAGTGATGTAGAGTGGATAGAACTAGACCCTATTGTGGTAACTCTGATAGGCAGGCTAGTGCCACCTAAAGTGGAGGTGGTTACTGATGAGATTATTCAAACGTTGAATAATACAGGTATTAAACATGATGTCGTAGAAGGAATGATCAGAATAGATGGGAGGCAATTAGGATAGTTCTTAGCCGCACCAGTATTACGGTATACTCCTTCAAACACTTCCGTCCATTTGGGAAGCCACTACTCCCAACGACCTTCATTGTATGCCCCTGACCATTCTCATCTTGCCCGGCTTGGGTAGCTCCGGCCCGGCGCACTGGCAAACGCATTGGGAACGGCACTACGGCTACCGCCGCGTAGAGCAGCGCAACTGGAACCAGCCTGTCTGTGCTGATTGGGTGCAGGCTCTTGAAGCCGCAGTGGCAGCGGCCGGCCCCGGTGTAGTTCTAGTAGCACATAGTTTGGCCTGCGCTACCGTTGCGCATTGGGCAGCCACCACTCAACACCGCATAGCTGGCGCCCTACTAGTAGCCCCCGCCGACGTAGATCGATCCGATTTTCCGCCCGAAGTCACCGGGTTTCGGCCTATGCCGCTGGCGCAACTGCCGTTCCCGAGTATCGTGGTGGCCAGCACCAACGACAAATACGTGACGCTGGCGCGGGCACAGCAGTTTGCTCAGGCCTGGGGCAGTCGGTTAGTGAATGTCGGGGCGTTGGGGCACATCAATTCTGAAATGAATCTGGGCCTATGGCCGGAAGGGCACGCTCAATTGCAGGCACTAGTGGTAATAAGTAAATGAGATGATGAGGTCCTAACGGGGAGTGGCCAGCTTTTTCTCCAATAGTTTTATAAAGTAAGCGCCTACTACCGAGCGGGCTTGGAAGCCGACCTGCCGGGCGTCGGTGGTTTCGTGCCAGTCGTTGAGGGGGACGCGGGAGGGCGTGTCGTTGGCGAATTGCCACACGGGTGCTACCAGTGCCTGAAAGTCGGCGTCGCGCTCCGCCAGCGTAGCTGTCCATAGTATCCAGTCCGACTTGGTGTAGGTCTTGCGGCTATCCAGGGGCAGGCCGTAGCGCTGCTGGTGCTGGAGGTAGAAAGCCAACTCCTGCTGGGCTACTTCCTTAGGGAAAATGTTTAGCCCTAGGAGTTTATCCCACACCAAGTTGTATTTCTGGCTCCACGAGCCGGTGGGTTTGTCGAATGTGAGGGCATAATGGTCGCCGTCTTGGGCCATGGTTTGCCAGCGTTTGGCTAAGTCGCGGGCCAGAGTGAGGTATTCGGTGGCGGTTTGCTGGTCGCCGAGCTGCTGGGCAAGCTGGCCGTAGCTGGCAATACCCATGATAGCCTTGATGGAGAGGTTGGTGTTGCGGGCGAGGTGGCCGGCAAAGTCGTCGGTGCTGAGCTGGCTGGTCGGGTCGAATCCGTCGCGCTTCAGGAAGCCTACCCATTTGGTAAGCGTGGCCCAATGCTGCCGCGCGAAGTCAGGCTTGCCATCTATTTTCACCACGGCAGCCGTCAGAATCAGCATGTTGCCGGCTTCTTCTACGGGCATATCTTCGCCGTAGGTCTGGCCGTTGGCTAGTGGGTAGGTGCCGATGTCGTGCGCTGGAAAGTCCTTCTTCCACCGCCCCGATTCGCTGTAATCGAAGATGAAGCGCAGCAGGCCTTTGGCTAGCTCGTTATTATAAAGCAAAAACAGTGGCGCCGACGGATATGTGATGTCCACGGTGCCGATGGAGCCGTTGCTGAAGTTCTCCTTGGATAGGAAAAACACTTCGCCCTTGGGCCCAGCCACAATCTTGTGTGCGGCAATGGCCTGCCGATACGCCAGCTGGCACAAGTCGGCGTACTGCTGGCCGCCGGCTGCCTGGGCATCAGCGTACAGTTGCTTATCAAAGGCGGTACATTTCTTCCGGAGACGGGCATACTCGGCTTCGGCGGTTTGCAGCACGTTGGGCATGGTGGTAGCCGGGTTGCGGCGCCACCAACCCCGCAGATTCTGCCCAAAATACTGCACCGAATACAGGTCGTCGTAGCCTAACAGTACGTGTTGCTCGGTAGCCCGCGGCCCTACCCGGCCCAAATCCAGCACGGCTGCTATGGCCGTGCGTTGGGCTGGGCCGGTGGTAGCCATGCCGGCAGCCGCCAACTTGCCTGACTGCACAAACGCAGTTTTGAGGGCGCCCGGTGCGCCCGTGCCGGTTTGGGCAGCCAACGGCGCGGCTAAATACGCATAGCCCCAGTCGATGCGCACATTGTCGCCAGCCTGGCCCAATACGCGCTGGTCTTTGGTACCGATGTTTTGCCAGGCTAGAACAGTGCTACGGCCGGCTTGGGTTGTGACCTGCTGATAGGGCGTGTTGGCGGCGGCTGTGCCGGCTTCCGTTAGCAGCACCTGCACGGCGTGGGGTTGGTTGTTGGTGGAAGCCGCGCCAAACGTAACATAGCTAACCGGCCGGGCCACGGTTTCCAGCTCATCTAGCAGCAGCGGCGAGAGGAAGTTGACGGTCAGGCGGACGGCACCGGCCGTGAAGGAGTACGTGGTTTGAGTGGCCGTAACCGTCACGGACGTTTGCGTGGCGGTGGCTAGTGCCTGTTGCGGCAGCTCCTCATACAGTCCGGCATCTAGATGCTCGCCACCCTGGGGGCTGGTGCAGTGCATGGCCAGCAGGTTCTCGCCTTGCCGCAGCGCCTGCCGGGCCGACTCCGGCACTGTGAAGTATTCGTAACGGCCGTTGTAGTTGGTTTGCTTGAGTAGCAGCACGCCGTTCAGGTACACTTCCACATCGTCGTCGTGCCAGAGCATGAGTGAGAGTTTGCCTTTGGGCAGCGGCCCGGCAACGGTTACGGCGCGCCGCACCCACACGTCGCCGCCGGTCCAGGTGGTGCCACGCAGGGTGGTATTGTCGGTGAAGGGAGCCGGCCCCGTAGCCCAGCGCTGAGCGGGCGCAAAGTTCGGCTGTTCCCAGCCCTCCACAGGCTTCTTGAACGTGTAGTGCGCGGAATACGGCTGCTCTTGCACCGTGGGGATGATGGCGCGGTAGGAGGGAGCCGCCTTGCCCAGGAACTGATAGGCTTTGCCATCTACCCGCACCACGCCCTCCAACGACTGTGGCTGCCCAGTCCAGTGGTGTGTGGGAGCTGCCGTGAGCGTATCGTTGAACGCCCATATGCTGAAGTATGGGTCGTGGGTGATGAGCGGATACGCAGGTGGGCGGACTTGCTGGGCCTGTGCAGTTGCTACCAGAAGCAGCGCCGCAGATAGCACTGCCAGAACGCTACGCTGGCAAAGAAGGAGAGATAGACGCATAAATAGGTAGGAACTGGGTGGGTGGCAAGAAATGAGGCGAGCAACTCTTATAAAGATGGGTGGCGCTAACGAGAAAACAAGGCAAGACCCCAGACTTGGCTAACACAAACGATTTACTCACGATTCTGTGAACATCAAGAACACATATATAGAATATGATGATTGTGTGAATATTATGAATAGTGTGCAAATTTTTTTCTTCGTAAACGTTTGTGTATTACTTTATTTCCATAATATTGAACACTCCGATGCTGAAATCATGAGGAAGTGTATTCGACAGACACTGCTTGAAGCATAGAAGGAGCGGTCGGATAGCTTGAAAACTTCTCTCAATATTACGTGATTGGCGCAAACGTTTGTCTAGCTCAATTTCACAAACGATTGTGTTGCCTTGGGTATAGTTGCTTTCACATTTTGCTCACCTGATATATAGCCTCAAGTAGCTTAAAACACACTAATAGGAGCTCCTCCTCTCCTGAAGAAAATCAGCAAACAACTCACAAAACCCACCAGAATGAAACCAGATCTACGAATGCAAAGCAGATGGTTCGGAGTGCGGCGTACATTGCTTCCCACTGCACTGTGCGCAACATTAGGCCTAGCCAGCCAAGTGCCGGTTAGCGCTTCTTCAATGGCTGCCATGGAGTCACTCACCCCAGCCGCCGATGTGGTTGTGCGCGGGGTAGTCACCGACGATAAAGGCGAGGCCCTACCCGGCGTGAACGTGGTAGTGAAAGGCACCACCCGCGGCACCACCACCGATGCCCAAGGGATGTTCAGCATCAGTGTACCGCAAGAAGGCGCCATGCTGGTATTCTCCTTTATTGGATTTACCACTCAAGAAGTAGCTGGCAGCTCTACCGCGCGTATGTCGGTGAAGCTGAGCGCCGATGATAAGTCGTTGGATGAGGTGGTGGTAGTAGGCTACGGCACCCAGTCGCGCGCTACTGTAACAGGGGCCGTAGGCAAAGTGGAAAGCGCCGACCTGCTGCGCACGCCCGCCGTAACGGCCACTAGTGCGCTGGTAGGGCGCATTCCGGGCATTACGGCTCGGCAGCCCGACGCGCGCCCTGGCAATGGTACCAACATCCAGATTCGTAATCTGGGCGACCCGCTCTACGTTATCGATGGCATTGTTTCGGATGTGGGGCAGTTCAACAACCTGGGCATCACCGACATTGATAACATCTCGATCCTGAAAGACGCCTCAGCGGCCATCTACGGCATGCGGGCTGCCAACGGGGTAGTGCTGGTGACCACCAAACGGGGCCGCGCCGGCAGCAAGCCGGTTATCAACCTCAATGGCTACTATGGCGTCCAGAACTTCACGCAGTTTCCTAAGCCCGCCAACGCCTACCAACACCAGCGGGCACTGATTGAATCCGAGCAGAACCGGGCGCAGCTGGAGCGACGGGCGCCCAACGTCGTGTCGGACCCTGTAACGGGTATCCGGCTGATACCGGAGGAATTGGAAAAGTGGCGCGCTGGCACCGAATCGGGTTACAAGAGCTATGACTACCACGACATGGTGTTTCGCAGCAACGTGCCGCAGTCCTTCGTAAACGCCAGCGTATCAGGCGGCACTGATAATGTGACCTACTACCTGTCGGGCAGCTACCTGTCGCAGCAGGCTCTGATGAAGGACTACCACTTCAAACGCTACAACCTGCAATCCAACATCGAGGCCAAGGTAACGCCGCGCCTGAAAGTCGGCACCCAAATCAGCACCCGCTACGAAGACCGGCACCAGGCGGGGGTACCAGGAACGGATGACTACTTCAATCCGCTGCTGAGCGTGTTTTCGATGTGGCCTACCGAGTCGCCTTACGCCAACGACAACCCGCTCTACGTCAACCAGACCCACAACATCAACGTCAACCCGGCCACCTACGCCGAAGACATAACGGGCTATATTCAGGAAGACTGGCGTGCAGGTAAGATCAACTTGTTTTCGGAGTATAATTTTGATTTTGGGTTGAGTGCCCGAGTTACGGGCTCGTACAACTTCACCAACTTCAACTTCGACGGCTTCGAATACACCTACAATGGCTACCGCTACGACAAAGCCACCGATACCTACAACATTGTACCGGGTGGGGGCAACCAAAACCCTTGGCGCGAAACGCGGCGGCGCAACGTTATCGACCGGTTCGGGCAGGTGCAGCTTTCCTACAACAAGCAGTTCGGCGACCACGGCATTGCGGCGGTAGCGGCCTATGAGCGTTACGACACCGATAACCGCTTCAACGTTATTCACTCGGTTCCGCCTAACAACTACATTCCACTGCAGCTGTTCGCCAACCAGGATTATCTGGCCGACGAACGGTTTGAAACGGCCCGGGCGGGTTACGTGGCCCGCGTAGGCTACAACTACAAGCAGAAATACATAGTGGACGTGCTGGGCCGCTACGATGGCTCCTGGCTGTTTGCACCGGGTAGCCGCTACGGCTTCTTCCCGGCCGCTACAGCCGGTTGGCGCGTGAGCGAGGAACCCTTCCTGAAAAACAGTATCGGCAACACGCTCACCGAGCTGAAGCTACGCGGCAGCTACGGCCGGACGGGCAGTGACCCAGATGGTCTGAATGCCTACAGCTACCTGCAGGGCTACGATTTCAACAATGGCAACGCCATCTTCAACGGTGTGTATACCAGCGGTGTCCGGCCGCGCGGCCTGCCTATTACCACCCTCTCATGGGTGCGTAATTCCACTGCCAACATCGGTCTTGACTTTGGCCTGTGGGGTGGCAAGGTGTCGGGCGCATTCGATATTTTCGAGCGCCGCCGCAACGGGCTGCCCGGTGCCCGCTACGACGTAGTGGTGCCGAACGAAGTGGGCTACGGCCTGCCCGCTGAAAACCTGAACTCGGATGCCACCCGGGGTCTGGAGGGTGTGCTGACCTACGCCAGCAATGCCGGTGCCCTGACCTACTCAGTAAGTGGGCACGGTACGCTAGCTCGCCGCCGCGACATCTATTTCTATAAGCAGCGCTTCGGGAACTCCTGGGAAGAATACCGCGGGATCTACTCAGACCGCTGGGCCGATGTCGGCTGGGGCTATCAAGTACTAGGTCAATTCCAGTCGGAAGAACAGATTGGCGATTACCAAATTGACAACGACGGACAGGGCAACCGCACGCAGCTGCCCGGCGACCTGATGTATAAGGATGTCAACGGCGACAAGGTGATTAACTACCTCGATGAGCGCCCCATTGGCTACCGGCAGGGGGGTACGCCGCTCGTGACCTATGGCCTGAACACTAGCCTCGGCTACAAGAACTTCACGTTCAACTTCGACATTGTGGGCGCGGGTATGCAAACCTACCAGCGTGAAACGGAACTGTTGATTCCTTTCCAGAACAACGGGACTTCGCCTAACTACACCTTTGAGGACCGGTGGCATCACGAAGACCCCTTCAACGCCGACAGCCCCTGGATACCCGGCAAGTACCCGGCCATCCGCCGCGACAATGCCGGCCACGCCAACTTCAACCGCCGCAATGACTTCTGGATTCGTAACGTGAACTACATCCGGCTGCGCAACGTGGAGCTAGCCTACAACCTGCCCAAGCCTTGGCTAAGCAAGATTGGTGCCTCTGGTCTGCGGGTATATGTAAACGCCACCAACCTGTTCGTCATCAGTACTCTTGACGATATCGACATCGACCCAGAAGTGGCCTCCGGCAACGGGCTGGCATATCCGCAGCAGCGCTTGATTAACACGGGCTTCTCCATCTCTTTCTAAACGCCATCCACCCGCTTTCTCATGAAATTCTCGTTTAAAACCCTGGTGGTAGGGGCTGGTCTGCTAACGGGCCTCTCGGCTTGCGAAAAGGATTTTCTGGACCGCAACCCACCTAATATTATTGTTGACTCTCAGCTCTGGAACGACCCTGTGCTGATTACCGGGGTGCTGGCCAACTACTACGACCGGCTGCCCTCCCACACGCAGATAGATGCTGGCTGGGACCAGTACGCCGCCTACGATGAGGCTATGTGGTCGGGTAACGGCAACGGCCCCAACGACCTGTTCACTTTCAATGCCTTCCGGTGGAACTATTGGGATTACGGCCTAGTGCGCGACATCAACCTCGCCTTAGATAATATTGACAAGCTGAGCACCAGCCTTTCCAATGACCAGAAAACGCAGTTCAAGTCGGAACTGCGCTTTCTGCGGGCCTACGTGTATTTTGAAATGGTGAAACGCTACGGCGGTGTGCCACTAGTAACCAACCAGCTGATTTACGACTTCAGCGGCGACACCACGCCGCTGCAAGTGGCGCGTAGCAAGGAAAGTGACGCCTACGATTTCATTGCCAATGAGCTAGATGAAATCAAGGGCACACTGGGTAATAACGGGAGCAACTCCCGCGCCAACCGCTACACGGCTATGGCCCTTAAGAGCCGCGCCATGCTCTACGCCGGCTCCATAGCCAAATACAACGCACAGTCGGGCCTCAACATCCAGACGGCGGGCGGTGAGGTGGGCATTCCGGCCAGCCAGGCCGCAAGCTATTACCAGAAGGCGTTGGATGCGGCCAAGGAAGTATTGACTGGGCCGTACTCGCTGTATCGGGCGAATCCGAACCCGGGGGAAAATTTCTTTGAGGCCCTGACCAAGAAAACCAACAACTCGGAGGTGATTCTAGCCAAGGACTTCCTGACGGCCAAAGACCGCCGCCACGGCTTCAGCTACGACAACATTCCGCGCGGTATCCGGGAAGATAACCTGGGGTCGTCGTCCTTGTCGCCGATTCTGAATCTGGTGGAAGCCTACGAGAACCTGAACGGCACCTCCAGCCAGATAGCCACCCGCAATGCCACCGATACCGACTACATCTACTACACTACCCTGAACGAACCTTTCGCGGGTAGGGATGCCCGCCTCTACGGCACCATCATCTACCCCGGCACCACGTTCAAAGGGCAGGAAGTGCAGCTGCAGGCCGGTGTGAAATTGTGGAATACGGCCAACAACTCATACCAGACCATTGAAGGAGGTCTGGGCAGTGTGTATGGCGGAACGGCTTTCCCCAACGGCGACAACAAGCTGCTTACCGGCACCTCGGGCCCGATTGCCAACCAGCCCGAAGTATCAAACAGCGGCTTCTATATCCGCAAGTACCTCGACCCGGCGGGTGGATCCAGCACCCGTGGTATCCGCAGCGACATTTGGTGGGTGCGTTTCCGGTTAGGTGAAGTACTGCTTAATGCCAGTGAAGCAGCATTTGAACTGGGTAATACCACCGAAGCCCTGACCTACGTGAACCGCGTACGGGAGCGAGCCGGCTTCCCAGCCAACAGCCTCACCACACTTACGCTGGCGCGCCTGCAAAACGAGCGCCGGGTAGAGCTAGCCTTCGAAGACCACCGGGTATGGGACTTGAAGCGCTGGCGCATTGCGCACCAGATTTGGGATGGTAACCCCAACAACTACAACGCAGTGGCTTACGTGCTTTACCCATACCGCGTAGTACGCCCTGGCAGCCCGCAGGACGGGAAATACGTGTTCGACCGAAAGGTTGCTCCCCGCTTCCGGACCCCGCGTAACTTTCAGTTGTTCAACTACTACAACTTCATTGGAAACGGTATCCTCAACAACAACCCTAAGATTGTTCGCAATCCTTTTGAATAGCCTTCCACTCATGAAACAATTACTAACTCTTCTGGCTGGTCTGTTCCTTTTGGCGGGCTGCGAAACAGACAACTTCGATCCGCCCAAGTCGCAACTGACTGGCCGGGTAATCTATCAGGATGATGCTGTGGGCGTGCGCATGCAAGGTGTACAACTGGAGCTGTGGCAGCGCGGCTATGCCTTTTTCAACAAGATTCCGCTAAACGTAGCTCAGGATGGTAGTTTCTCGGCCACGCTGTTCGATGGTACCTACAAGCTGACGCGCCTCCGTGATAATGGCCCCTGGATGAACAACACGGATAGCATCACTGTGGAGGTGCGCGGCAATACCGTCGTGGACGTACCAGTGCAACCTTACTTTGTGGTGCGCAACGCTACATTCAACAAGTCGGGCAACGTGGTAACGGCTAGCTGCCAGGTTAGCCAGGCCACCACCGGCCGCAATATTGAGTCGGTGACCATGTTCGTGAATACCACGCAGTTTGTGGATACCAACAACAGCCTGGTTGGGCGCGACAATAAAACCGGTACGGCGCTGAGCAACCTGAGTCAGCCGCTGAACTTCTCATTCACGCTGCCCTCCAATGTGCGTAGTGTTTGTTACGTGCGCATTGGTGTAAAAACGCAAGGCGTAGGCGAACTGTATTACTCGCCGGTGCAAAAGATAATGCTCTAAGCATCGGGCATAAGGATACAAAAACAGGCGGCCAGTGGCCGCCTGTTTTTGTTTGTGGATAGAACCACAAAGGCAGATTTTACGCCGTCCGCACCTGTCCGTTGCCGCGCACTAGCCACTTGTAGCTGGTAAGCTCTTCCAGGCCCATGGGGCCGCGGGCGTGCAGCTTCTGGGTGCTGATGCCGATTTCGGCGCCGAGGCCAAACTGACCGCCGTCGGTGAAGGCGGTGGAGGCGTTGGCGTACACGGCGGCGGCATCTACGCTATTAAGAAACCGCTCAATGTGCGCGGCGTCTTCGGAAATAATAGCTTCGCTGTGCTTGGAACTATGGGCCATGATATGAGCCAAGGCTTCATCAAGGCCACCAACAGTTTTGATGGCCATTTTCAGCGACAAAAACTCGGTGCCGAAGTGCTCAGGCTGAGCGGGCTGCAAAAGCTGGCTGGGATAGAGGCCGCGCAACGCTGCGTAGGCGGGCTCGTCGGCGTAGATGGTTACACCGGCTTGCGCTAGCGGAGCCGCCAAGGTAGGCAGGTCAATCAGGCGGGCTTCGTGGAGCAGCATGCAGTCCAGGGAGTTGCAGACGCTCACGCGGCGGGTTTTGGCATTAGCGATGATGGCGCGGCCCTTGGCTAGGTCGGCCGTTTCATCGAAGTAGGTGTGCACGATGCCCGCGCCGGTTTCAATAACTGGGACTTTGGCATTTTTGCGCACGTACTCAATCAGCCCCTGGCTGCCGCGGGGAATCAGCACGTCCACGTAGCCGACGGCCTGGAGCAGGGCCTCGGTGGCTTGGCGGTCGGGGGGGAGCAGGCTGGCGCAGTAGGGCAGCAAGTCGTGGCGGCAGAGGACTTCGTGAATTACGGAGATGATGGCCTCGTTGGAGAAGCTGGCGTCGGAACCGCCTTTGAGCAGACAGGCATTGCCAGTTTTTAGGCATAGCGCTACCACGTCGAAGGTTACGTTGGGGCGGGCTTCGTAGATGATGCCGACCACGCCGAGCGGCACTCGCACTTTGGAAATCTGGAGGCCGTTGGGCATCTCTTTTTTCAGCAGCACCGTGCCCAGCGGGGAGGGCAGGGCGGCTACGCTTTCCATGTCCTGCGCAATGCCTTCGAGGCGGGCCTTGGTGAGTTGTAGCCGGTCGTAGTTGGGGTTGTCAGGGGCCATATGGGCCAGGTCCTTGGCGTTTTCGCTGAGTAGAAACGGCGTTTGCGCCAGGATAGCTCCGGCCAAATCGAGCAAAAGCGTATTCACCTTGGCCGGCGTGAGCAAGCCGAGGGTACGGCTGGCTACCTGGGTGGCTCGGAAGCTGGCTTGTAAATCCATAGCGGGGAAAAGTGGAAGAAGCTGCGGTAGTGTAGTTTGTATTCTTGATAATAACCAGAACGTCATGCAGAGCATGTGGCGCATCAAGCGAGATGCTTCGTCCCTGGCTTGATGCGCCACATGCTCTGCATGACGTTCTGGTTAGTTAACGCGTGCCTACTTAGCTGATTTCCGTACTTAGAAACAGGTAATCGTAGTGCACCAGGGGCTTCTGGTGTTGGAGGCCGAGGCGCTCCAGGGCTTTGTCGGCGCCGTATTCGGCTATGCCTAGCCCTATGGTTTTGCCGGCGTCGTCGAGCAGCTTGATGATGTCGCCCTTCTGGAACGTGCCCACGATGCCCAACAAGCCCACCGGCAACAAACTAATTGCTTTGCCGGGCGTGGTGAGAGCCGCTTTGGCACCCGCGTTGAGCTGCACGGCGCCCTTGGCGGCCGGTTCGGCGTGCGCCAGCCACTTCTTTTTGCGCGACGCGGTGCGGTTGGCCACAAACTTGGTGCTGACCACGTCTTCGCTCAGAATGCGCGGCAGGATGTTTTCGGTTTTACCGTTGGCAATGTGCACCGCTATGCCCAGTTGCGCCACTTTGTTGGCCATGTGGCACTTGGTAATCATGCCGCCACGCCCGAACTGGGAACGTTGCGTTGTCACGAAACCGGAGAAGCTGGTGGTGCTGGGCTCGATGACGGGAATCAGCTGGGCGCCGGGCGCTTTCGGGTCGCCGTCGTAAATGCCGTCCACGTTGCTGAGAATCAGCAGCGCGTCGGCATCGAGCATGGAGGCGACTAGGCCGGCCAGTTCGTCGTTGTCGGTGAACATCAGCTCGGTCACGGAAATAACGTCGTTTTCGTTGACCACCGGGATGATGTTGTTCTGGAGCAGCGCCTGAAAGCAGTTCTGCATGTTCAGGTAGTGCTGCCGGTCGCGGAAGTCCTCCTTGGTTACGAGCACCTGCGCGCACACCAGCTCGTGCTGCCCGAATAGCTCGGCGTAGGTAGCCAGCAGCTTCACTTGGCCTACGGCGGCCAGCAACTGGCGGTTGCTTACAGCGTCGGCTTTATCGGACACCTGTACCAAGCTGCGCCCCGCTGCCACCGCCCCCGACGACACCACAATTACTTCTTTGCCCGCTTTTTTAAGCGCGGCAATCTGGTCGACTAAGTGCTGGATGCGGGCTTGATCGGGGAGGCCATTTTCCTGCGTGAGGACGTTGGAACCGATTTTAACGATGATTCTCTGGTAAGCAAGCGCCATATTACTGGTGGTTTCTGCGCTGTTAAGGTAGGCACAGAATGCAACCACCACCTTCACCTTTTCCACGTTACCTGCTTATGCGCCGTTTAGGAAGCCTACTCTGGGGCCTGCTGCTGGTCGTGCTTGGGGCTAGTACCTGTGAGCAAACTGCTACGCACCAACAAACTGCTACGCACCAAACGGTTGCTTCTGCCGGCGCTGTTTCCTCTCAACCCAGCCCCATTATGAAAGCCGATCCAAAGCAGCTGCACGCCGACGTTGAGTTTCTGACCACGCTGCAACCCGCCCGCCATTACCGCAACCTGAAGTCGCTTAAACAGGCCGCCGATTATATAAAAGCCGCTTTCGAGAAGCTGCCTGATGGCCACATAGAAGAGCAAACCTTCAAGGCCGACGGCCGGCAGTACCGCAACATCATTGTGTGGTTTGGGCCCGCCGATGCGCCGCGCCTGGTGGTCGGTGCCCACTACGACGTATGCGGCGACCAGCCCGGCGCCGACGACAACGCCAGCGCCGTGGCCGGCCTGCTGGAAACGGCCCGCCTGCTGCAACAGCACGGCTCGAACCCAAAGTACCGGGTGGAACTGGTGGCGTACCCCAACGAGGAGCCGCCTTACTTCGCTACCGAGTACATGGGCAGCGCCGTGCACGCCAAGTCGCTGCACGATGCCAAGGTGCCGGTGCGGGCCATGCTGTGCTACGAAATGATTGGCTACTTCCGCGACGAGCCCGGCTCCCAGCGGTTCCCGAACGAGCAACTGGCCGCGCTCTACCCCAACACCGGCAACTTCATAATAGCCGTGGGCCGCACGGGGCAGGAGCGCTTCACCCAACAAGTGCAGGAACTGATGAAGACCAAGGCCGACATCGACGTTCAGCGCATCAATCTGCCCATCGAAATGGGCTTGGCCAGCCTATCCGACCACCGTAACTACTGGAAATACGGCTACGAGGCCCTGATGATCAACGACACGTCGTTCCTGCGCAACCCCAACTATCACCTCCCCTCCGACACCATCGACACGCTGGATTTCAAGCGCATGGCCGAAGTGGTAAACGGCGTGTACGCGGCTATATTGGGGTTATAGGGTTTCAACTCTTGACTTCCTTACTCAATGAGCCGAGTACAACTAACTATACTATCTGGACAGTAAGCAAACACAAACACAATTTTCCTCAACGCCACTAGGCCGTCATGCAGAGCGCAGCGAAGCATCTCGCGTGCTGACATTGTAGCCAGAAACCAAACGATTCAAGCGAGATGCTTCGCTGTGCTCTGCATGACGGCCTTTTAGCTGAAGAGTACTTGCATAATGGTTATTCTTCACGTGTCCAAGCACAAGCTATACAAACAGAGAGGCCCGCTGATTATTCAGCGGGCCTCTCTGTTTAGGGGTTAGTTTTTACTTTTCATTGCGCACATCAGGCAAAGGAGCTGAGGTTTACAGAAGCTCCTCTTCCAAGTCTTCCGGTTCGTCGGCCGCTGATGCAGTAGCGAAACGGCCTTTGAAGCGGGCGTACAGGGCATTCACGGCTAGCAGCAGCAACCCCATCAGGATGAAGACGATGGCGCGGGTGATGGTGCCGCTCTGCTTCAAGTCATATAGGCCCAGCCGAGCTAAACACGCCACGAGGCCCACCAGTGACGCATAGCGTAGGTCTTGCCGGCGCAGCATTAGGCTACTGATGAAGGCAGCCATTACTTCCAGCATCAGCAACACCGTCAGCACCGAGTGGTCGAAAGACTGGACCAGCAGTACCATAAGCGCCACGAATGAGGGGTAGAGCAGGGTGGGAACCAGTACCGGCCAGGTCAGCTGACCGAGTGCAGCCAGCGGGGCCAGCCACGCCGGCCAATACGCCTCGTCGCGGGCCAGCGGCGGCTTGTTGAAGGCCACGGCGGCATACACGAACAGCAGCGCTACGGTACTGGCCGCAACCAGCCAACGGGCCGTCAGGAGTTGGCCTGGCGCTATGTAGGTTAGGGCCACGTAGCTGCTCCAGAGCACAGCCGCCCCGAAGAAGAACACGCCGTACACTTGTAGGCGCCGGAGCCGGTAGGGGAGTTGCTGTCCGCCCAAGGTGAGCAGCAACGCCGCAGCTATCCAGAGCAAAGATTGCCATTCCGTTGCCACTTCCCACCAGAGGGTAAACGCCGAGAAAAGCAGGGCCAATTCCGGCAGGATGGGTTGCAGATATTGGGTGGAACGATACAGCGGCTCGGTGGTAGGCAGCCGTTGCCACGAAAAACCAGCTAGCGCCAGTACCAGCGCCGCCGCGGTGAAACGACGGGCCGGCAAGCCCAGTAGCAACTCAGTAGAGCTGGCTGCCAGCAAGTCGAAGTGGCCGAACAAGGCCAGCGTAAGCAGGGCGTAGGTGAGGTGCAGCAGGAACCGGTCGGGGTGGCCGTGGCGGGCCAGGGCTTCAGCGGAAGCGAAGCGCTGCCGCACCACGTAGGCCGTGGTGGCAGCTGCTGCGGCCAGGAGTATCCACAGCAATACGGGTACGGCTTCGGTATGAGGGGCAAAGGCCGCCCAAACGGTGACTGTGGCGTGCAAACCCAGCAAATACAGCCACGGCCAGCGCACATGCTGCTGTCGGCCTTCCCACCAAGAGCAGAACAGCCCAGCCCCCGACAGCAGCAGCAACGGCAGCAAGTAGCCTAGTACCAAGAACGGTTGAAACAGCTTGCCAATCGGGAGAACGTGGCTCCATTGTAGCCCGTGGTAGCCTACGCTCAGCAATAGCAACCCCAGCCACAAGCCCGGTACGGCTACGTATTTGCGCAACAGCAGGAGCGTAGCCCCAAGCCCGGCTAGAGCCCAACCGGCCCACGTATGCTCGTACACCAAGCCACTCGCCGCCAGCAACAGCAGGCCCGCCAACGTACCCAACACCCGCAACCGATACAGCGGATTGTAGGAAAGGGGTACTGCATCGAGCACCGGGGCTTGCCAGCGGTGGAGCAACATTTGAGCGCCTACCGTGGCCAGCGCTGCCCCCGTTAGCAGCAACGCCCGCAACGTGTCGGGTAGCAAGCCCGGACTGGTTCGGTACACCAGCGGCGCCAATCCGGCGGCCAAAGCCAGCGAACAGTAGAACAGCACTCGGTACACTAGCCACTCTTGGTAGCGGGCTAGCAGGAGCGTGAGGGCCAGGGCTTCCAAATAGAGCAGTGTGAGCGTGACGGGCCAGGAGAGGCCAGCCTCATGTAAGCCTAGGATGGCTACGGTGAGCAGCAACTGCCCAAGCAACAGGTGCAGCGGCCGGAACCAGCCAGGGGTGCCGCGCATCCACCAGGCCAACCCGAATAAGCCGCCTGCCGTAGCTGCCGCGCCTCCAATTAGGGCCGATACCGGGGGCGTATTCATGCCGAATAGCGCCTGCGTCAGTAACAGCGTCGCACCCACATATAATACACCAGTCAGGACCCGTAGGCCAGCGTGCAGGCTCCGGTCGTTGGGGTCGAAGAGCAGGCCCGCCAACTGAGGCAGGCGACCCACCAAGTGCAGCACAACGGAACTGCCGAAGGCGGGAACCAGCAGCAACAGGATGTTGCGGTGCAGTTCGGGGCCGGTGAGATGCAGCATCAGCGTGGTAGTAGCCAGCAGGAGCCAACCCCCGCTGAGCACGGTAGCTACCAGCATGGTGCGGTAGGCGGGTAGTTCGTTGCTGCGGCCGAAGAGGCCGGCTAGCAGCAGACTTTCCAGGTATAGCACCATCGCCACGGCAGGCCTTACCAACCCCAACTTATGAAACCCCAGAACAGCCACTAGCAGCAACGCCTGACCGCACAGTAGATGCATGGTTCGGAACCAACCTTTGGTGTCACGCAGCCACCACGCCACCCCAAACAGCAGGCCTGCCGCCGCGGCCGTGCCGCCTAGCAGCCCAGCTACCGGGGGCTTCGGAACCCCAAACAACGCCTGCACCAACAACGCCGCGCCGCCCAGGTACAACGCCCCAACCAAGCCGCTGAAGCCTCGGTAGAGTTCCTGCCCGCGGATATCATCTTGGTTGTCGAGCAGCCCTTGCCGTTCCACTAAGCGGTGGTAGCCCGCGCCCAGCCAACCGGCCAGCAGCAGCAAAAAGGCATTGCGGTGCAGCTCAGTGGGGGTGTAAGTGTTGATTTGTGAAACGTTCAGAATCAAGAGCCCTACGCCAGCCAGCATGGCCCCGGCCGAAGCCACTTGGAATACCACCGTTTCCCGCTCGCGAGCCATGATGAAAGCCACCAACAGCGTTTCGAGCAGCATAAAGAGCAGCACCAGCGTACCTGTCGCGTGCCAGCCTTGCAAAGAGAAGGCCGCGAACAAACCCAGCATCAAGGAAATAATACTGTCGGTGCGGAACAGCCACCGGATACCGAGCTGCCGCGCTTGCCGGGCCACCCAGAACGTGAGCAAGGCACCCAAGCCAAGCGGAATAGTTTTCCAGGGTGAGCCGGTGCTGTATTGGTATAGATTGATGCCTAGGCAGGTCCAGTTGAGCAGGTGGGCCACAAATAGCAGCACATCGAACCGCACGCTGGCGTACACCTTCCGGTACTGCACCACGGCCGCTGCCACGCCTACCAGCAGCACCAGCGCCATTGCACCCAGCCGCACCAAATTAGAGGGCGGCGCCAGTGATACTAGAGAATAATGCCAGTACTGATGGAAAACGAAAAAGCTGACGATACTCAACAGCAGCTGGTATTTCCAGCGCTGCCGGTATGTAATGGCAACACTGAACGCCGTCACGCCCGCTGCCGAGGCCAACGTCAGCAAATCATGCGGCAATACAGCCAGGGCCACCAAACTCAACACTCCGTGCAACGTGGCTACCGATTCGCGGCTGGCGTCCCAGGCCAGCCATAGGTTGGCCGCCACGCCGGCTAGCAGCAGCACGTAGCTAAACGGAGCTTGCACCCATTGCAAGCCGGGCACACTCACGGCCCCCACGCAGGCAAACAGAAACACCGCCGCTGCGCTGCTTTGCAGCCATACGTGCAGCTGGGCCGCAAATGGCTTGGCCCGCAGGTAATGATGAGCGCCGAGCAGGGCCGCGGCAAAAGCGGTAATCATGCCGAAGCGGGCGGGTGCGCTAACCCGCAGCGCCGTATACACCCCCAGAAACCCAATGCCCGTCACGAGCACCACGGCTCCGAGGATACCGGTCCAGTTGTCGAGAAAAAGCTGTTCAACTCGGTCCCACCACGTGGGGCCCGCCGGGGCAACTGCTACGGGCGCGGGAATGGAACGCGGGGCTTGGCGCTGCGCAATGGCTGGTGCCGGCACTGGCCGGGGCGCAGGAGCAGAAGGAGCCTTGGGGATAACCGGAGTGAGAGCTTCGGTAGGGGTAGGAACTGGTGCTAGGGCAGTTAATTCGGGTTCGGTGGCGAGAGGTGCGGCCAGCGGCGCCGGCGTTGGAGTGGGTTCTGATGTTGGTGCCACGGACGCAGCAGGTTCTGTTGCAGCAGGCTCTACTGCGGGAGTTGCTACTGCGGGAGCCTCTATTGGCGGCTCTACCACTGGCGGTGCCTGAGCGGCAGTAGCTGGTGGCGGAGAAGCGGCGGTTTCTGGCCGATACCATTCCAGCGCAGACGGAGGGGCTACTACTGTCGGGGGAGGGGCAACTGGTGCGGGCGTTTCGACCTCCTGCGGCGGCTCGGGGTGAGGACTGGCTTTGAGCTGTTGCAACTCCTGGCGCAGGCGTTCCACTGTCAGGGAAAGGGCGAGGTGCTCGTCTTCGCGCTTTTGTAGGCGCTGACTTAGCTCCCGCACGTGTTTGGTAAAGGCCTGATACAGCAGGCCGCCAACAATGGCAGCCAGCATCAGCAGGGTGGTTTCCATACCGGTAATGGTTAAGAATAAAACACAAAGTGGCTGCCGTCAAGCAACCGATAATAGCGCAGGGTAGGCGCGGCGGATAGCGTAATAGCGGCGGCCAACACCCTGCAATAGCATAGGGACCGGAACTTACAGATTGTTATTTGTATACCACACAAGTTAATGACAAAATTTTGTACAAAATATACGAATAGCCTCTTTCAATCCCCTCAATCCTTGTTTCAGGCAACACCAACCAAGCTGGCATTGAGGGGAGTTGTATCAACAGGGTAGTAGGTACTCATTCAATATTATATACTTGGAAGGAGGCCCAGGGCTATTAGGCAGCACAAATAGGATGTGTGTTGTTGCCATCCAAGCAAGTGGCAACGGTAACAAAAACGCGAGCCTCCTATTTAGGAAACTCGCGTTTGAATGGACTTGTGAAACGGGTGCAGCGCTAATACGCAAACATCACGCGGCGGAAGAACTTCACTCTAAATAAAATCAGCCAACAAACTAGGCCCGCCACTACCCCTGCTGTATTGAGTAGCACATCGTCGATGTCGGGTATGCCTATCTGAAAAAGATATTGGGTTAGCTCTATGGCAATGCTGAGGCCTGCTCCAATCAGGATAACCGTGTATTTGTTGGTGATTCTGAAAAGAATTATCAAGATGAACGGCAGCGGCATAAACAATGCTACGTTACCAAACAGATTGGTGAAGAAGTCCCATTGGCCCTTTGGGGGCATGTAGTGCAGCTGGTGGTAGCCCTGGATAGTGTGAATAAAAGGCACCAGGTTCAGAAAATCATCGTGCCAGACAAGTTGCTCCCTTCTCCTGGCGAAGAAAACGATGTACGTGAGTAGTGAGAAGTAAACTATGGAGAGCAACCATTTTAATGCTTTCATTCATTCGTTTTTAGGTGTCAATAGCAGATAACAGGTGGATATACGGTAGCCAGATAGCACTTTCAGAACGCAAAATTACATTGATAATCCTTTAGGTTCTGCTGACCTGCTTGGGCAGTAGCTAGATGATGTCCCACACGAAGAACAACTACAACCAACACTCGAGCCAGCTTTTAGTAGCCAACCACTGTAGCTCTTATAGCCTCAGCCCCCAGAGTGTTATACGTCTTTTCGAGAACTAACGGTCGTTAGTACTTTAGGCGTGAAAGAGTTAATTGTGAATCATTGTAAGGATATGGTATTAATTTTTAGGGGGTAAATGTAAAATATATAGCAATTGTCTCTATTTTGCCCCTCGAAAAGCAGGTGTAAACGAGAAATACTGTATGGATTCTGTTTCTAAGAGGCTAACTAGCTTAAGTATGTTTTCCTTGGTGGCGCTTGTGGTTGCAACCGCCGTAGCTGCCTTTGTGGACGTACCACACCCAGCGGCTGCCGCCGGCTCCATCAACGCTGCCGATGTAGCCTGGATGCTGACAGCTACGGCACTGGTACTACTTATGACTCCTGGCTTGTCGTTTTTCTACGGTGGTATGGTGCGACCCAAAAACGTTATCAGCACCATGCTGCAAAGCTTCGTGGCTATGGGCGTTATAACGGTGCTCTTCTACTTCGTGGGTTTCTCGCTGGCTTACGGCGACTCTTGGCACGGGCTAATTGGCAACCCCTTTACGTTTGCCATGCTGCGCAACGTGGGTACGGCGCCAAATCCGGCATTTGCTGCCACCATTCCGTTCGTGCTCTACTTCGCGTTTCAGTTGAAGTTTGCCATCATCACCCCGGCCCTGATTACCGGCTCGTTTGCCGAGCGGGTACGCTTTAAGGGCTATTTGGCCTTTATGGTGCTCTTTAGCTTGCTGATTTACTGTCCGTTGGCTCACTGGACCTGGCATCCTGAAGGTTTCCTGCACAAGTGGGGAGTCCTCGACTTCGCTGGTGGTACCGTGGTACACATTTCGGCGGGGGTAGCGGCGCTGGCGGGCGCTACGGTGCTCGGCCGCCGGGCCACGCACCTCACCAATACCGTTTTCTCGACCCCAAACGTGCCCTACGTATTGCTGGGTACGGGTTTGCTGTGGTTTGGCTGGTTCGGCTTCAATGCTGGTTCGGCGCTGGGAGCCAATGAATTGGCTGTGTCGGCTTTCGTGAACACCAACTTGGCTTCCGGTGCGGCGCTGGTGGCCTGGATGTTGGCCGACCTAGTGCGGGGTGGCAAACCAACGGCCATGGGCGTGTGCATTGGGGCCGTGGTAGGGCTGGTGGCCATTACGCCGGCCGCTGGCTACGTTACCTACGGCCAAAGCCTGCTGATTGGGGTAGTTGGCAGCCTCATCAGCTATGCCGCCGTGCATTGGCAGAACAGCCGCACCACCATCGACGATACGCTGGATGTGTTTCCTTGCCACGGGCTGGGTGGCATCGTGGGGATGCTGCTTACCGGCGTCTTTGCCGATAAAGTGGGCTTGGTACACGGGTCGGTCACTGTGTTTGGCTACCACTTGCTCGGACTGCTGATTGTGGTAGCATATTCCTTTATAGGCTCTTGGTTGCTGCTCAAACTCACCGATCGGGTGTTTGGCCTGCGCGTGAAGCCACAAGAAGAACGGCTGGGCCTCGACCTGAGCCAGCACGAAGAGTCCACCTACCATATTGATGAAGATTTCGAGCGCACCTACCGCAAAGAACTGGTAAAGGAAAGCGTGTAAGTACCCCTGCGCGCAGTAGTATCTGAGGAGTGAGTACAGCGCCAGGGTAGTTGACCAAGGAGTATTTGTGGGAGAAAAAGCCGCCAGATGGGGGACCTGGCGGCTTTTTCATGTCTGGGTGGTGAGGTGATTAGGTAGTGAACTTGATGTTCTGTTCCCGCGAATGGCGTCGGCAGAATACCGAACTCACTACCATCTTACTGTCAATCCATCTTGCTCAGGAAAAAGGAAACCAGGAAACCGACCACCGTAATTAGGCCGGTAAAATTGTGGGCCGTTTCAAAGGCTTCCGGAATCATGGTATCGGCAATCATAGCCAGTACTGCGCCGGCCGATACGGCCATGGTGGCTGCTACTACCTCGTCGGAGAAGCCGCTGAACAACGTGTAGCCCACCAGCGACGACACACCCGAAATCAAGGCAATTCCGGCCCATAGTAGAAACACGTAACGAGCCGAGCGCCCCGCTTTCTTCATGCCCGCCGCACTGGAAAGGCCTTCGGGTAGGTTGGAAAGGAAAATAGCCACTACGGCTACCATGCTCACTGCCCCACCAGCCAGCATGCTTAGCCCAATCACAATACTTTCCGGAATGCCATCGAGCAAGGCCCCAATGGCCAGCGCCAACCCATTGTCGTCGCCTGATTCGTTGCCGCTGGTTTCGCCCTGTTGCACCGCCGTGCGCTCTTGGTTTTGGTGCTCGCCGGAGCGTTTGCGGTGCTTGGCGCCGTACCGGGCTAGCATCCAGTTGGCTAGCGTATAGGCCGCTGCACCACCTACAAAGCCGAGGGCTGTGGCTGGAAGTCCGCCTTTGCGGTAGGCTTCTTCCATCAGCTCCAAAGAAAGGGTAGAAATCAGTACGCCGCTGCCAAAAGCCATAACGGCCGCAATAAGCCGCTGGGGTACCTTCGCAAAGTATCCCAAGGCCGCTCCTACCAGCAGCGCCGACCCCGATACTAGTCCCCAGAAACCTGCTACTGCCCAAGTAGGAAACGCCATAACTTATAGATTACCCAGCCAAAGCAGCTGTGCCCGCTTATACGAGCAGTGCCACTAAAGTTGCGGGTTCTTTCCCTGGAGGTAGTCAAAAGCTGCAATTGGCGGCTGGCGTGCGTGCTGTTGCTGAGGTTACGGCCTGAATCTTAACCGGGGTTAGCTACTGCTTGCTGCACTATAGCTAGTACAGCAGCTTCGTCTAGGCCGCTTATTTCCACTTTCTTAAATGGGGCCGTGTGGCCGCTTACCAGCGTTACGGCTGTTCTGCTTACCCCAAACACCTGTGCTAAGTAGGCCAGCAAGCAAATGTTAGCCTTGCCATCCTGCGCCGGGGCCTTCAAACGCACCGTTAGAGTACCATCGGGTGCAACCAAAAGCTGGTTGGCGCGGGCGTTGGGCTTGGCTTTAAGGTGCAGAAAAACAGGCACTGCGCGGGTAGATTCTGAGCTGAGGTAATAACCATAGCGCCTTGGCTACGCGGGGTCGTTGTAGGCGTCGTACACGTTCCAGGCCCAGATAACGAAGGGCACAACGAACGTCCAAGCTAGCAGAAAGCCTACCACGCCACCCACGGCCCAAATTAAAAAGGCTTTCAGAATCTGGCCCTTAATGAGCTGCCCCAAACCAGGGATAAAAAACGAGAGCAAAGCGGGCACGCCATAGGTCTGCTTCATGACAATAAGAGAATAACAGGTTGGAAATGAAAATCTGGAGTACATACGTAGCCACCAACTTTTCGCTCATTGCCAGCGGCGGCAATTGCGCCAGTTGCTTTATAAGTCGGTCAGCTAGTAGCTATCTAACCCGCTCCTGCCCGAAGGGGCACTGGTCGAGTACCACGCACCGGCCGCAGGCAGGCGTGTGGAAGTAGCAACACTTTTGCCCATGATACATGAACGCCTCGTGGTGGTCGTACACTTGCTGGGCATCCCAATCGGGTGGCAATAAGGCTTCGAGCAACGCATGCGCGGCTCCTTCACCTACCTTCGGGCCAATGAGGCCTAACCGTTGCGCTACCCGATGATGGTGGCTGTCAACGGGCATAGCAGCAATGCGTAGCTTGCTGAAAAGCAGCACCGCGGCGCTGGTTTTAGGCCCAACCCCCGATATGGATTCCAGCCAGGCCCGCGCCTCTTTCACCGATTTATCGGCCAGAAATGCCAGGTCGCAGGGGCCACCGCATCGCTCACTTATCTCGCGCAGCACGGCTTGGATACGCGGCGCTTTCTGCTCGGGCCAAGTGCAGGGGCTAATAGCAGCTTGCACTTCCTCGGTAGGCGCATCGCGCACCAAATCCCAGGTGGGAAAGCGAGCCACCAATTGCTGATAAGCGCGGTGCGAATCTTGGTTGCGGGTGCGGTGCGAAAGCAAGGCGCTGACCAACTCGCTTAGCGGGTCTTTGGTGCTGAAGAATCGAAATGGAGCCCCGTATTCAGTGCACAAACGGGCATGAACCAGCAACGCCTTTTCTTGGCGGCTCTCGAAAGAGGCTTCAGGGGCTTTTATAGTAGGCACAACCTTAGCTACGCAAGGATACAGTGTTGGTTGATGCGCGGTAGCTGATACTTGTTGGTTGAGGTTGATGTTTTGGCTAACCGCTAACAGCCAACAGGTATCAATCAACAATCAATCACCACCTCACACCTCGTCTCGCCAAATGGCTACCACTGGTTCCTCGTCGCCCACTATATAGGCGCGGCGCATCACATTGCAGTTACACTCCAACGCAATGTTGCCTTGTATGTCGATGCCAATAATACCCTTATCGCCCTGTAAATCGTCGTTGCGCAGGTTGATGGCCTCACGGCAGGCTTCCGCAATAGCTAAGCCTTTGTACTTCACTAGCGCATACACTTCGTGAGCCAGCGCGCCGCGCAAAATCACTTCACCGTCGCCGGTGCAGGAGGCCGCGCAGGCGTCGTTGCTGGCGTAGCTGCCGCCACCCAGCACCGGACTGTCGCCGATGCGGCCTTTGAGTTGCCCCTCAATACCGCCGGTGCTAGTGGCCACGGCTACGTTGCCATGCTGGTCGAGGGCCACGGCCCCTACAGTGTCTTGCTGCCGCGGCCCGGCTTGCTGCTGAACAATTTCCAGCCACTGCTTGCGCGTTTTTTTCACTTCAAAGTAATCGGGCGAGGCCATTTCTAGGCCTTCGCGCAATGCAAACTCCACGGCTCCTTCCCCGGCCAAATACACGTGCTGGCCTTTATCGAGCACGGCGCGCGCTAGCCGGATGGGGTTCTTCACGTACCTGACGCTGTTTACGGCTCCGGCTTTTAGGTTCCGGCCGTCCATGATGCTGGCATCCATTTGCACCTCGCCTTGTAAGTTGAGGCTGCTACCCCGCCCGGCGTTGAAATGCTCGTTGTCTTCGAGGCTACTAACGGCAGCTTGCACGGCATCGAGGGCGGTGCCGCCGTGGTGCAGAATAGCCCAGCCTGCCTGCACCGCTTGGCGTAGGCCCTCCCGCTGTTGCGCTTCTTCCTCTGGCGTTAGCTCGCCGGGTTTCATTGTTACGGCCCCGCCGTGTATCACAATGGCATACTTGCTCATAAGGTGAGGGCTCCTCAAGAATGGATGTATAGGCTGTCAGCAAAAAGCCTCAGCCCCACGCCAGATACTAGCGCAAAGACTGAGGCCGTTTTCAATTGAGCTACTCCCATGATGAGCAGCTATGCGAGTACAACGCGCTGCTTAGGTGAATAAGGCCGAAGAAGCTACTACAAAGTTGCGGGCAATACTCTTCACCGTAGCGGCATCTAGCGGCTCATCGAAGGCTTCGGAAGCAGCAGCGGGCGTGATACCAGCCGTGTTGGTAGTGATGTCAACGCCAGCATGCGTGGTGTTGCTTTCGGCGGGGAAGAAGATAGCCGTAGGCGCGCCCGTAGCCGGGTTGCCAGCATTGTATGTTGGAGCTGTAGAAGGGGTGGTGCTCGGTGAAGGTCCACCACCGTCAGTACCTGAAATCCAGCTCTTAGGCCGGCCGGTTTTGCCGCTGAGGTTGTTCAGGTCGCCAGCAATTGTAGTAGCACCTTGGCCACTCTGGCCAGCGGCTAAGCCGCGGCGCACTGTGCGCACGTGCGACGAGTGCCGAGCTTCTACAGAGTGAATGTTGAGAGCCGCTTCCAGCAGGTCTTTATTTGGCATCAGGGTAGGGGCGCCACCTTTGTAAGCGCGTACTCCGGTATCCACAAAGGCCTGCGACGAGCCCAAGAACAAGGCATAATCATTTACTAGGGCCGCTGCAAAAGGACCATTACCAGGACCTTTCGCACCGCTATAGTCAAAGGCGGCACGGGTAGGATCGGCAATTGCCTGGGAGCCTAGTGCCTCACGTAGCACCTTGATGTGGCCAGATTCGTCGTTACGAATCTTCACGAATGCGGGCTGGTCGGCAGGTGGAATCAAGCCAGTTGCTTTCAGACCACTGTCATAGAAGTAGTATTCTAAGTATTCCAAGCTCAGTGCCAGGTTCAGCACCGCCACGATGTCAGGCGACAGGTTGGAGGTTTGGCCGTAGGCGCGTTGGAAAATGCCGCTTACCAAGCCGGGTAGCACAGCAGCCGTTACAGCTTTGCCAGCCAGGCCGAAATGCTTGAATACACGCCGGCGCGAATCGAGACGGTCATAAATTTCAGGGTCAACCTTCTCGATTTCGGTGATAATTTTAAATAAATCCATGGGAGGAAAGACGATTTGGACGTGGAGGAATAGCCGCGGCTAGATTAGTTGAAGCTCTTGGCGCTAAGCTTGGAGCCTTCTTTCAAATACTGATTGGCCGCTTCCAGCACCTCTGAGGGCTTCTTCGACTTTTCTTTGCCCGTGCCCTCGCCAGCACCCGGAGCCGAGGTAGCGGAGGTCGGCGTGAACAGGTCTACCACGTCGCTATCTACGAAGCTGTTGTAGTTGCGTAAGTCACGGATAAGAGCCGCGTGGCGCGCTTCCACCGACACAATTTTGCCGGCAATAACTAGGTTGGCAGCCGACTCGATATAACGCCCAGCGCCGTTGTAAGCGGCCACACCCAAATCCTCAAACGTCTGGGCGGCCCGCAGTACCTCGTCCCGGCTGTCGAAGTTGATAGCACCAAATTCAGGTTCCAGCGCCTTAATAGCACTACCACCCAGGGCTGCCTTAAAGAAGTTGGCGTGCGCCAGTTCATGCAAAGCTAAATCGTCGAGGATCTGTTTTTCGGCAGCATTGGCGCCGGCATAGTACTGGCCAGTTTTCACCCGCGCATAGAAGGCAGCTTCCAGTTGCTCAAGCGCATAGGCGTAGTTCAGTACGCCCGTGTCGCCGGAGCCAACATCAAGGCGGTTGTCGTCTTCGCTGTCATCGTCGCAGCCAGCTAGTACGAGGCCGGTGAGCGCAACGCCAGCTCCAGTGTAACGCAGAAAGGAGCGACGGGAAGTGGAAGTCAGCTTATCGGCTGACTCCGGAGGAAGGAGAAGCTTGGTCATAGTAAATAGGTACATCAGATGTGAAACATGACTGATGTACGGCCCCCTCTATGGCCTTTGCTTCGGAATGAAGAGTAATTACGTGTTTGTTGGTACGGAATTACGTGTTTACTACGATAGGCGATTATGTTTTGTATTTTGTGTATAAAATTTATGCTTCGTAATTTTATAAGAGCACGTTGAAATGTTCTAGTCGTTACACAATAAAAGCCGCTTTAAACTCGTATGTAAACAAATTCAAAGCGTAATTTTGTTGGTGAGTGACAAATTAGCAAGGTGAAAGTATAAGCTCAACAATAGGAATATAAAGTTGTGTTAAGCTCGGCTATATAGCACTGGATCGGCCGTAAACTTAAGGTTCACAGCCGATCCAGTGCCCGATACACATGCTACTCTCAGTGCCTTATCAGCAAGCTCGCCGCTGCTTTACGCTGGCACAGCTACCTGGTCTGGCGTATCAATGCGGTTACCAATGGGGGCCTGCACCGGAGCCACGGTTACTATCACAAACTTCGAGGTGGGGGTGTTGCTCTTGTAGGCCACGCTGCCGATGGGTACCAGCACGTTGCCCTCGGGGAAATACATGGCGCAGTTGCCCTTCGGAATGTCGTAGGGCACGGCAATGAACTTCTCGGCGTGCCGCTGCTGCCCCTCGAAATGGCTGGTGATGTTCACCAGGTCTTTAGCTTTGATGCCCCGCACGGCCATATCCTCGGGGTTGAGGAAGATAACGCGCCGCTCGCCATGCACGCCCCGGTACCGGTCGTTGTAGTCGTACACGGTGGTATTGAACTGGTCGTGGCTGCGCATGGTCATCATCACCAGTTGGTCGGGCTCCAGTACATGCTTTTCGTAGGGCGTGCAGGTGAAGTTGGCCTTGCCGTTGTCGGTGGTGAATACCCGCTCTCGGGGGCCATTGGGCAGGTAGAACCCGCCGGGGTGGCGCACCTTCTCGTTGAACTGCTCGAAGCCCGGAATGGTCCGCTCCACGTAGTCCCGAATCAGGTCGTAGTTCTCGGTGCAGCCCACCCAATCCACGGTGCTCCGGCCATCGAGGGTGGCAATGGCCATGCCGCACACAATGGCTACCTCGCTCAGCATTTCGCCGGGTATGGGTTCCAGCACGCCTTTGCTCATGCTTACCACGCCCATCGTATTCTCGCAGCTCATAAACTGCTGCCCCGATTTCTGCATGTCAATATCGGTGCGCGACAAGCAGGGCAGCAGCAGCGCCATTTCGCCATTCACGAGGTGGCTGCGGTTGAGCTTGGGCGTGATGTGCACCGAGAGGCGCAGCTTGCGCATGCCTTCGGCCACAAACTCGGTATCGGAGCAGGCTGAGAGCATGTTGCCGCCCAGCGCCACAAATACCTTCACCTGGCCGTCGTGCAGGGCTTTCACGGCTTCCACCGTGTCCCAGCCAAACTCGCGCGGCGGCTCGAAGTTGAATTCCTTGGCCAGCGCATCCAGGAAGTTTTGGGTGGGCCGCTCCCAGATGCCCATCGTCCGGTCGCCTTGCACGTTGGAGTGGCCGCGCACCGGACACAGCCCCGCCCCCGGAATGCCCACCGCGCCCTTCAGGAAGTGCATGTTGGTGATTTCCTCGATGGTGTACACGCCGTTTTTCTGCTGCGTGAGGCCCATAGCCCAGCACGTAATGATTTTCTTGTGGCGCGCAATCAGGCTGGCGGCTTCCTGAATCTGGCTCCGCAACAGGCCACTGGTTTCCTCTATGTCCTCCCAGCTGGTGTTATTCAGGTTTTCCAGTAGCTCGGTGTAGCCCGTGGTGTACTCCGTGATAAAAGCGTGGTTGAGCACCATGCCGGGGTTGAGGGCTTCCATTTCCAGCAAGCACTTCATCAGCCCGCGCAGCACCAGCTGGTCACTGTTGATGCGCACTTGCAGGAAAATGTCGGTGATGGGCGTGCCGTCGCCGATTAAAGTGCCCAGGGCCTTGATGGGGTTCATGAAGTCCTGGGGGTTTTTGAAGTGGTTGAGGCCGGCTTCAATCAGGGGGTTGATGCTGATGATTTTGGCGCCGTTGCGTTTGGCCTTCTGCAAAGCCGTGAGCATGCGCGGGTGGTTGGTGCCGGGGTTCTGCCCAATAATGAGGATGACTTCGGCCTCATAGAAGTCGTTGAGCGTAACCGACGCCTTGCCCAGCCCGATGGTGTTGGTGAGGGCCGCGCCGCTGCTTTCGTGGCACATATTGGAGCAGTCGGGCAGGTTGTTGGTACCGAACTGCCGCACAAACAACTGGTACAGATACGCCGGCTCGTTGGGCACCTTACCCGAGGTATAGAAAATGGCTTCGTCCGGCGACTTCAGCGCGTTCAGTTCCTCACCCACCAATGCAAACGCCTCATGCCACGAAATAGGCGTGTAGTGCGTGGCGCCCGGCCGCAGCACCATCGGGTGCGTAATGCGGCCCGCGTTGTTGAGGTCCCGGTCGGTCATGTGCGACAAGTCCACCAGGCTGTGTTGGGCGAAGAACTCCGGCCCCACCGGGTCGGTCTGCGAGTCGGAGGTGGTGGCCTTGGCGCCGTTTTCGCAGAACTCGGCTACGGAGCGGTGGTCGTCGGGGTCGGGCCAGGCGCAGCTGGAGCAGTCGAAACCGTCTTTCTGGTTGAGCTTGAGCAGCGCGTGCGTACCCCGTATCGGCCCCTCGTAGCCCACCGCAAAAGCCCCCGATTTCAGCACCGCCGTTAAGCCCGCCGCCACCTTGGCCCGCGGCCCCAGCGTGAGGCCAGTGAACTGCTCGGGCGGCTGCGCCAGAATAGGGTGCTGGCGCTTGGCCCCGAGCGTGTCGGGCGCTTCCATGATGCGCTTGTCGGCGTCGGGCTTGTCGGAAGTGGCCCAGTGGTCGTTGGTGGGGGCGGCGCCTTGGTCGGGCCGCTCGCCACTTTTGGGCACGTTGTTGCTAGCCGTTTGCTGTTCGGTTTTGCCGGCTTTGCTGGGGTCTTCGGCAGGAGATTTTTCCATGATGTTAGAGCTTGGAAAAGGAGTGTCGTGAGGAGCGAAACAGCCGGCTCGGCAACGCCAGAACTAAACCTAAACGTCATGCTTCCTCCGGCGGGCGCCAGAAAAAGCATGACGTTCTGAGGCAAGCAAACTGGCGGGCGTGCGGCTGATTAGAGCTTACAGGTTCATCGTGTCCTTGATGTTGCCCATAATGGTGTCCGTCAGCGTCATCTGCTCGGTTTGAGCGTGGCCTTCGGGTACGGGCGGCGCCAGCTTGGGCTCGCCACCCAGCGGCGCGGCTTTCTTGACGTGGAACTCGCCTTTGCCGTCAATAGAAGGTCCCGAGGCCCAGCGCCCGGCCGGTGTGCTACCGTCGCCGCTGTTGATGTAGGTGCTCACGAAAGCGTAGTTGAAGTCCTGCACTTCCTGGCTTTGCGGGAAGGAATTCGGAATAGGGTGCACGTTTTGTAAGCCGCCCAGGTCCTCAATCACGGCTAGCCACTGATTTTGGTGCATGGTGTCGCGAGCAATCAGGAACGAAAGCATGTCTTTCATGCCGGGGTCGTCGGTCATTTCCCAGAGGCGGGTGGCCAGCAGCCGGCCTGTGCTTTCGGCCATTACGTTGGCATACATATCGGCAGCGGTATTGCCGCTACCTACCACCCAAGAGCCGTTGAAAGGCACTCCATTGGCATCAGTAGCCAGGGCCGCCATGCCCGAGGAAAGTAGGTGGCGCGGGTCCATGCCACCCATGATGGCGCCTACCACTTTGTCTTGGGCCATTTCATCTTTCAGGCTGGTGGGGGCGCCTTCCAGGTTCAGGGCCACGGCGGTGGCCAGCATTTCGATGTGGGCTATTTCTTCGGTACCGGTTTCCAGTAGCATGTCGCGGTACTTCACCGGGCCGCGCGCGCCCCAAGCCTGAAACAGGTATTGCAAACAGACGCGAATTTCGCCCTCAATGCCGCCAATGGCCTGCTGTAGCATGCGCGCAAAAACGGGGCTAGGCTTGTCAACCCGTACTTTGTACTGAAGTTCTCTGTCGTGGTAGAACATGGACTGAAAGTGGTTAAGTAAAGAGTGCACCCACCAGCCGGTAGGCCCACTTTTATACGTCTCGCCTTCCGGTGCCAGCCGCGGGAGAAACCCGTAATTAGCCTGCGGTTCGCCGCAAAATTATCGTCATATATACTTAGTAGTCAGGTTTAAATGGCTGAGCTTGGTGGTGTTGCCAGTGCCAGCGCTGCTTAGTTGAGCTGGGCATTGATGGTGCAGAGTAGCCGGGTGGCCCCCTCGCGCAGCACCCAGTTGCCGGGCTGCCCGGTCCAGTGCAAATTGCCGTCAGCGCTGAAGTGGTTGGTGAAGTTCAGGGAGTGCACGCGCAGAGTTTCGGTGCCCACCTGCTGCACGCGCAAGTGTTCCACGTATTGCAGTTCCAGCTTACCTGAGTCGAGGCAGCTGGGGTGCAAAGCCAAGTTGTGCGCCAAAGACGGCATGGCCGCCGAGGGGTACAGCAGCCCATCAAACGACGAGCCCAACTCACAAGCTTCGGCCACCGCAATAGACAGCCGGTAATGGTGCGCCGTATCGGGCGACACGGGCCGGGTGAAGGCCTTGGTCAAGAAAGCGGCAGCGTCGCGCACTGGCATAGGCATCTGCGCCAATACGTGCCGCAGTGCTTCGTCCCGGTCGGCGTGGGGGTCGTCGGGGCACTGGTCGGCGGGGTGGAAGCTAACCAGGCGCAGCGGCTGCCGACTAATCCAGCGGCTAATCAGGATTTCGTCGTTGGGCTGCACGCCGGCCTCGAAGAACGGCGGGTGCCAGGTGGCGCTGGCGTAGAACATGGGCGCCCCGGCCCGGTTGGCCCGTTGGTTGTGGGCCACTCGCTCCGGCGGCGGATAGGATACCTGCTGCACTTGGCTGGGAAGCTCCTGGCACGGCACGCCGCGGTACACCAGAGTGCCAGCGGGCAGTTGCAGGCAGCGCATAACCGGCTCCATGAGTAGACGCCGGACGTAACTGGAAAGTTGTTCGATGGAATGCCGCCGGCAACTCAGTTGCCGCAGCCTCCTAAGTTGCCGGCGAAGGCCAGCTTCAGCGAGGAGGGTGGGCAGTTGAACATTCATTTGTTGTAAAGGAATCTTGATTGGGTGGAATCCGGGAACTGATCTTGCAGCAGCAGAGGAGGGCCTTTGTAATTGGCCGCTGGTTGCAGACATAGCAGCAAGTTTAGCCCACTGGCCGCTAGCTGTTCCAGTACGGCCCCACTCATGCCGCACCAATGCAAAGTCACGCCGTTCACGTGGGCCAGACGATCGGCGTTCAGAATGGCGCGCTGACCCTGCCAAGTCATAGGCATGAGGCGCTGGCAATCAATCCAGACAACCAGTAATCTGCTGGCAATGGCTTCCTGGAGGGCGCATTCCAGTTGCCGGGCCGCTACCGCATCGGTGCAGGCCCCACGTAGGCTGACTCCTACATTCCCGCCAATTCGTTGAACATGCGCATTAAAGTCGTTCATCATCCATCAGCACGAATCCAATTATCTTCCCAACAAAGCTATTTACTCGTTGGGCCGCCTTAGTAAGGAGAAATGCTGATTTGCGGCTGCGGCTTACGCTGATTCTGGCACTGCGTACTCGCCCGGCGCTCGGTGCCCAGCCGCAAGGCAGCCCGGCGGTTTGGTTTAGCCCTGGGCCTATTGCGCAGCAAACCATAGCAAAGGGCCACAAACACGGTTTGTGGCCCTTTGCAGCAACTAAGCTAAGCAATGTGTGGCGCTTACTCGGCTTTCTCGTTGATGTAGTTTTTGGCCAAGTCGTTGAGCTTGGTGTCCGCCAGCTGCTCTTCTTCCAGCGTTTTGCGCAGCAAGTCGGCGGCTTCGGTGTGGCCCAGGCGCTCGGCAAAGTGCGCTGCCGTGCCGTAGCCGGAAATTTCGTAGTGCTCGATGCGTTGCGAAGCGGCAATCAGAGCCGCATCCATTACCTCCTCCGTGGCATTCTCCGACATGGTTTCCTGGCCTTCGGCAATCAGGCCTTCCATGGCTTTGCAGGTGTGCCCGCCCAGATCAAGCTCCAGGTCTTGGCTGATTTGTTCTAGCCGGGCCACTTGGTTTTCGGTTTCGCGCAGGTGCCGCTCGAAACCGCGGCGTAAGCGGCCATCTTTGGCGGCTTCGGCCATCTGCGGCAGCGCCTTCACCAGTTGGTTTTCGGCACTGTACAAGTCCTTCAGTTGCATCTCAAACAGGTCGTCGAGGGTTTCAAGCTTTTCAAACAACATAACGTGGGAAAGTAAGGTGGAATAAAAAATCAGCCGACGATATCCGTGGCTGATTTTTTTACGCCTAGGCTCACCCATCGTTTCTACTCAGGCTGCCGCTGCAAACTGTCTAAAGCTCAACTAATAAATAAGTAAAGTGCTAGGTAATATATTGAAAAACAATGTGATATAAGGATGTGTCTGTTTATCCAGCGAAAATGGTGCCTACTGGTAATACCCCAAAATCCGTACTTCTTGCAAACATTTCAGTACAAGTCGCACAGTACGTAGTTGGAGCACTTAGAGGCCCCGGTTGTACACGCTAATAGCCTGCCGCGTATTGTTCTGGCTTTTGCCACCGAGCACCAGCGGCACCAGCAGAAACGGAATGCTACCGTAGAGCAACGGCGAGATAGTAGGGCCAGTGTTGGAGTTCAGCGTGGAGGCCAGCCCCGCTATAATCAGGCCCCCGGCGGCTACGTAGCTCAGGGTGGTGTAGCGCTGGTAGTTGCGGGCCTGCAGCAGCAGGTTGGTAGAAGTTTGGTTGTCGGCAGTGGCCAGCAGCAGGTTGCGCACACTCAGGTCTTCAATCGGGCCGTTGTCTTTGCTGAAATACTCGGTTTTGGTGGTGCGATACATGGGACCACCGTAGCCGTAGGGCCCGCCAAAGCCTCCGTAGCGGCCGTATCCGCCATAGCCGAAGGGGCCACCCATACCGTTGCCAGCATACTGGGTGCTGGTAATAGAATACAAACTGATGCGCCCCACTTTGTCGCGGCGCAACGTGGTTTCGCGCTTCGAGCGGCCGGGCAAAGTGGTGCGCACGTAAAAGCCGGTTTCGTCTTCGTAATAGCGCACCGCGTCCAGGTCAAAGCGCTGCTGCCCGTCTACGAGCAAAAACGAGCGGCCTAGCAGTGGCTGTTTCACTAGCACATCGTAGGCTCGGTACACCTGCCCGGTTTTCAGTCCCACGGCGTAGCGCGTAGTATTGGCTGGCGGAAGCACCGTCTGCTGTTGCTGACGCTGCTGCTCCCGCACCGAGTCGGGCAGCA
The DNA here is from genome assembly GCF_000420705.1 of Hymenobacter norwichensis DSM 15439. Lineage (GTDB taxonomy): Bacteria > Bacteroidota > Bacteroidia > Cytophagales > Hymenobacteraceae > Hymenobacter > Hymenobacter norwichensis. The sequence continues at coordinate 542,896 of NZ_ATVL01000008.1, read as the reverse complement.
CCGGCGGCGACGCTAGTTGGCGTGGCGCGGCGCGGCGGGTGGTATCGGGGCGGGCCGGTGCGGCGGGCGGCAGCGTGTTAAGCTGGCGCGGGCTTTCCTGGGCTTGCGTGGCAATGGGTAGCGCCAAGCCAAAACTCATCACCAACAAGGAAACCGAACGATGCATCATGGTGGGCAACAAATTTAAAAGGAAAGGTGCGTTAGAGCCAATGGCGGTACAATAAATGCCCATTTTAGGTTTATTAACGTGCGGCTGGTGTTGGTCTGAACTTTAGGTTGTAATCAACGATTGCCTGCTGAATATTTTCTTCCTTTTTACTGCCAATCAGCAGCGGAATAGCAATGAGAGGTAAGCCCCCATAAACAAGAGGTGAAATAGCTGGCTTGGAATCGGAATTAGGATCAACAGTTGCTACAAGACCGGCTAATAATAGGCTCCCGCCTGCTATATAACAGATAGTGGAATACGCTTGTTGACGTCGAGTTTTTAGCAGCAAGTTAGTTGAGGCTGGATTTTCGGTTGTAGATAACAGCAGGTTTCTCAAATTAAGACTTTTGATAGGGCCGTCATCTTTGGTGAAATATAAGGCATTACTTACGTTGTAATAAACTGAGAATCTATCGAAGCCATTATAATGAGACTCTGTAATGCAATAAGATTTAATGCGGCCTAATGCATTGAGCCGCAACGTCTTCTCATGCTTAGAGCGGTCAGATAACATAGCCCGCACATAAAAGCCAGTTCCGTCTTCGTAATAACGTACCGTATTTAAATCAAATCGCTGCTTTCCATCAAGCACCAGTACAGGCCCACCTAAAAATGGCTGCTCAGTATCAATGCGATAAGCGTTGTACACTTGCCCAGTTTTTAGGCCCACAGAATAGGAGTATCTAATTGTATCCGGCAGCTGAGTTCTATGCTGTAGCATCTGATTTACTACCTCTGTGATAGTAGGCAGTGTGGTAGTAGCCTGCTGTGGTTGATGAGTAGGTTCTGTAATTGAAGTTTGAGAATTTAGTTGACGTACCGCTCCCTGACGTGTAGTATCCTGTTTTAACGATGGCAGCGTGTTAAGTTGGCGCGGCCCGTCCTGGGCTTGCGTGGCAACGGGCAGCGCCAATCCAAAACCAACCACCAGAAACAAGGCCGAACGATGCATCATAACAGACAGGCAACAGGATAGAAAGTGCAGAAACAAGGTAACGCCCGAAAGGCAAAAGCCGGTATCCTGATAAGCGCTGGGCCCACCAGCCGGGGCGCTATTTTAGCAGCTTTTCCAGCAAACTCATGCTATCTACCATATCAGCCGACGTTTCGAAGTCCAGAGGCTTCAGAATGTAGCCGCTCACGCCCAGGTTTTGCGCGTTCAGCCGGTCCATATCCAGGGCCGAGGTGGTAGTAATAAACACCGGAATATCTGCTAGCTCAGGGTTTTTGCGGATTTCCGCCAGAAACTCGTGGCCGTTCATTTTGGGCATGTTCAAGTCCAGCAGTATCACTTCGGGCAGTGGCCGGATGGGCTCCGCACCGTTTTGCCCAAGCAGCAAATCGAGGGCCTCCAAGCCGTTGAACGCCGTGTAGAGCTGGTGCTGCACACTGAATTTCTCGAAAGATTTCTTGACGGTCATCGTGTCAAAAAAGTCGTCTTCAACAAGCAGAACAGAACGCATAAGGGAGAATGATGAAGTTGTGAAGAGGGAAGTTGCGAACGATGAGGTGGAAAAACGATGAGTTTAACGTGCTACCGGCGCCACTTGCGCAGATTGTGAAGACGCGTTGAACTCACCATTGTATTAGCTCACTATCTCACTACTTGGGCCATGTGAAAACGAACGTGGTGCCCTGGCCGGGGGATGATTCAACGTGGATGGTGCCTTTTTGCTCGTCGATGATTTTCTTGACAATGCTAAGCCCAATACCGGTGCTTTCGGCTGTGTGCCGGTCGCGTAAGGTCTGGAAAATCAGAAATATTTTCTCGTGGTACTCGGGCGCAATACCCGGTCCGTCGTCTTGCACCCGAAACTCGTAGCAGCGCCCCACGTCCTGGCAGCCGATGGTGATGATGCCGGTGGGTTGGTGGTGGTACTTCACGGCGTTGCCCATCAGGTTGGTGAATACCTGCTCCAAGCCCAGCCGGTCGGTGAAGAACGTAGGCAACGGGTCGGGGCGTAGCACCCGGAAGTGGGCAGGTACTACCATATCGGCCACGTTGCTCACCAATTGGTTGACGTTTACCTCGGTGTTTTCTTGATTGGCCCGGCCGGCGCGCGCGTAGGCTAGCAGCCCGTTAATCAGGTCCTCTAGCCGGTGAAGCCGCCCTTTCATCATGCCCAAATACTGGCTCATTTGAGGGCTCAGCTCGTTGGCTAGTTCGTCTTCAATCCATTTCACTACCGTAGTTACGCCTCGTAACGGCGCTTTGAGGTCGTGGGCGGCCACATAGGCAAACTGGTCAAGCTCTTTGTTGCGGTTTTGCAGAGCCGTGAAGTTTTCTTCCAGCGTTTGAGTCATGCGGTTCAACGACGTGGCTAGGTTGCCAAGGCTGTCCTGCTGGTCTTCGTTCCTGATTTTCACGGTGTAGTCGCCCTGCACCACCCGGTCGGCTAGCCCCTCAATGATGTCGATGCGGCGTGCGGTATCATCGTTTACTTGGCTTAACTCAGTTTGCAAATCCTGGTTGGCCTTCAGCTCTTTAGAAATCTTCACGAACAGCCACAACACGATGATGATGGCCAGCACCGCCGCCACCACAATGGCTACTGGCGTAGTGTTTTCATAGAAATCTTGGTTTTGCATTCGCTCCCGCAATAGCACCTCCTCGGAGCTGCGCATGCGCGTAAGCACCATCCGCAACTGGTTGAGGTTGTATTGGTCGGCCCGCACTAAGTCTCGGGCCGTGAAGGGGGAAGGAGCCATGCGGGCCCATTGCCCCAGAAAAGCCCGTTCCTCGCCCACCATGCGGCGCAGCGTATCCAATCGGGCCTGCTGCTCGGGATTGTCGCGCACGAGCAGTTGCAGTGAATCAAAGTTTTCTTTCGATGCCTGAAATCCGTCGTTGAAAGGCAGCAGGTAGGTGGCGTCGCTGAGTAGCAGGTAATTGCGCACGGCGTTTTGCGCATCCCGGATTTTGGTGCGCAGGTCGGAGGTATGCTGAAGCACCTGGTTGGTGTGCTCGACCTGCCGCGTGTAAAATGAAAGCTGCTCAATGCTCTTGTATGCCCCCAACGACGTGAGTAGCAGAACCGACAAGGCAAGGCCAAAGCCCAGGATAATTTTGGTGTTGAGCTTCAGGCGCATCGAGGCAAAAACATAGAAACAAAGGTGAAGGCGCTTACGCACCTGTAACGATAACGGTTCAGTTCAAACCAACCGTGGGTTAACTGCCAAGCGTGGGTAGTGGCCGGTGCCGCGCGTATCTTCGCCCGCTCGTGCTTTCCTGCTTTGCCGCTATGCCTGCTCCCGACCCCATTACCAGTCCTCAGAATCCGCGCATCAAAAACCTGCTCAAGCTCCAACAAAAATCGTCGGAGCGCCGCGCGCAGGACCTTACCATCGTGGAAGGGCACCGCGAGCTAACTATTGCCCACGGCGCGGGCGTGCCCATTACGGCCCTGTTTGTGTGCCCGGCATTGACCAGCGAAACCCAGCTGCGGGAACTGCGCGCTTTGCTCGGCAGCGGCACTACCGAGTGGTTTGAGGTATCGAAGGCGGTGTTCGAGAAAGTGGCCTATCGGGAAGGCTCCGATGGGGTGCTGGCTTTGGTGCAGCCGCCGCGCCTCACGCTGGAAAGCCTGAATCTGCCCGCCGCGCCGCTGCTGCTGGTGCTGGAGTCGGTGGAGAAACCCGGCAACCTGGGCGCCATCCTGCGGACTGCTGACGCTGCCCAAGCCACAGCCGTTATCGTCTGTGACCCACGCACCGACCTCTACAACCCCAACGCCATCCGGTCCAGCATCGGGTGTAGCTTCACAGTGCCCACGGTGGCTACCACCCGCGCCGAACTGCTAGCCTGGTGTCACCAACACGGCATCCGAACCTACGCCGCCGCCCTCACCAACCACGCCGTACCCTACACCACCTGCGACTTCCGCGGCCCCACGGCCCTCGTGATGGGCACCGAAGCCGACGGTCTTACCCCCGAGCTAATGCAGGCCTGCGACCAGACTATCATCATTCCTATGCGCGGCGCCATTGATTCTCTCAACGTTAGTACCGCCACCGCTATTCTCACCTTTGAAGCCGTGCGCCAGCGGGAATAGCGGAGTGGCGTATACAACCTGAAGCTATTCGTGCCACTGCAGCTCGCCGGCCCGCGCCGTGGCACGTGGGCGCAGTTGCTCATCAAACAGCCAGAAGTCGGCGCGGTAGCCGGCCGCCAAGGTGCCTACTTCAGAGGCCAGCCCCAGCACGCGGGCCGGGTATAGCGAGGCCATGCGCAGCGCTTCGGGTAGCGGCAAGCCCACGTGCTGCACGCAGTTGCGCACGGCTAGCGGCAGCGTCAGGGCCGACCCCGCCAGTACGCCCTGGGTATCCACGTAGTGGTCGGCTTGGCGCTGGAACTGGTAGGCACCTTGCTGGCTGTCGGTTACGGCATCGGTAATCAGAAAAAGCCGCTCCCCCATGATTCTCTGACTGATGCGCACCGCCGCAAAGTCGCAGTGCACGCCGTCGGCAATAATGCTGGCATAAGTGGTATCGGCATTGTACACGGCCCCCACTAGCCCCGGCTCCCGTCCCTGTAGCGCCGACATGGCATTGAACAGGTGCGTAGCCGCCGTAAAACCCGCCCGAAAACCCGCTGTCGCCTGCGCATACGTGGCATTCGAGTGGCCCGCCGATAGCACTACGCCCGCTTCCAAGAGTCGCGCCAGCACGGCGGGCGTTGCTACCTCGGGCGCCAGCGTTATCATTTTTAGTACGCCTTCCCCAACTTTTAGCAGCTCCTCAATTTCCGCTACCGTAGGCACTTTGATGAATTCCAGCTGATGCGCACCCTTTTTTATGGGGTTGATGTATGGCCCTTCCAGATGGATACCTAGCAAGCCGGGCTGCTGCCGCTGAAATTCTCGGCCAACTTCCAGGGCGGTCCGCATCATGGCGCCGGAGTTGGTGGGCATGGTAGCCAACAAACCAGTGGTGCCGTGCCGGAAGGCGTGCGTGGTAAGGGTGGCCAAGGCTTCCTGGCTGGGCTCCACCGAAAAAAGCTGCCCATTGGCCCCGTACACCTGCAAATCGAGCAGAGCCGGAGCTACGCTCAGGCCGCGCCCGTCCACCAGTGGTATATCACTTGGGGTATCCGTTTCAGGTAGTACTGCCACTATGCGCCCGGCTTCAACAAGTAGCGCGTGATGGGGCAAAACTGCCGCACCGGTGTATACTGTACAGTTTCGGAGCAGGTAGCGCATGGCAGGTATAAGTGAGGGTGAAACCAGCGCGAGTTGTGAAACTGGCAACTGGGCATGAATGAAATCAGTGGCTGGTAAAGGCCTGGCCACCCCAAACCGCGTATGAGCAGCAGGCCGCCGCAAGTTTGCGGTTTGATTTGCCATCCACAAAAGTTACCTGCCGCATGAGCATCGAACACCGCACCTACCAGATACACGGCCGTGTGCAGGGCGTATTCTACCGCCAAAGTGCCCGCGCCGAAGCGCAGCGCTTGGGCCTTACCGGCTTCGCCCGCAACAACCCCAACGGCACCGTCACGATTGAAGCAGAAGGCCATACCGAAGCCTTAGATGCTCTGGAAGCCTGGTGCCACCAAGGACCACCCACCGCCCGCGTAGACAAAGTGGAAGTTACTTCCGGCTCGGTACAGGGGTACCCCGTATTTGAAGTGCGCCACTAAGCGCCCGTCGAAGCAAGCACTTAGTGGCGCAGATTATTCGCGGAGTTGGTACTGGCTGTTAGCGGGTAATTTCCAGCCAGCCCTTGTAGTTAATGCCGCATTCAGGCCGGGTGGCCAAATAGTAATATAAGCCTGCCGGTTGGGTGCCGCCTTGCCAGGTGTTGTCGTAGCGGCGCGAGTAGTACACCTCCTTGCCCCAGCGGTTGAACACACGTAGCTCAGCGCCTTGCAGCGGCCCTAGCAGCTTAAATTGGTCGTTTTTGGTGTCGTAGTTAGGCGTAATAATGTTGGGAGGGCGCCGGAAGGTCAGGGGCTTTATCTCGAACCGCTTCTCGGCTATGCACAGGCCGGGCGTAGCGGTAGCCACCGAGTAAGTACCTGGCTCTGATACGCTAATGCTGCGGGTGGTTTCACCCGTATTCCAAAGGTAAGTGCCCGTGCCACCGGCATCCAGTACAATCGGCTCGCCACACTTCACTGAGTCGGTACGGACCTGGGGTGGAAGGGGCGTAGTAGCCACCACCAGTATAGAAGTGGTATCTGTGTTGTTGCTGCACTGCAGAGGTGGACGGACTTCCAGCCGTACTCGGTAGCGCCCTTCTGTGGCAAAGCTATGCAGAGGCGCAAAAGAAGTATCGATGGGAGAACCATCACCGAAGTTCCAACGGTAGCTGCTACCCCCAGTGCTGGTGTTCGTGAACTGAACCAGTAGGGGGGCGCAGCCTGGTAATACCGGAGCTATCGACGCCCGTAAGGGCGCAAGCCCTCCCGAAAACGAAAATTTGAATATGCCGCCGGCATTGCTGGCAGTGCCTATTCGAGTGGGAGCATATACGCCGGGTGTGGTCGGGAACTGGTTGGAGGTGGTGCATTCCACGTGGTACAAGTCGCCGGTACGGGTAATCTGGTTGGATGCGGCAAAGTGCAGGTGTGTTTGGGATATTGTGGAACCTCCTGCTTGTGGGCCACCGAAATAGGAGCCGTACACTAAGGTTCTGGCATCGCCCAACAGCGCGCACAGATATAAGCTGCGTGGGTTGCGTTGCAACGCATCAGTGGAGAGAGGAGCCGATTGAACTGTGGTGTAAGCACTGAATAATATCCGGCCGCAGGCATCAGTGCCAAACCCTGTAATGTAGTTGGAGTCCAGGAAGTTAGTAGCGTTGTTAATCCCAATTTGAGTGGCAAAGGCGGTTTGCGTTAGGGCTGGGTTCAGGCAATGTATAAATACCCGCCCCGTGGCCGTGAGCGACTGAAACACCCCCGCAGTAGTAGGATACCCCCCGAGCGTGGCGCCCGCCACCAGAATGCGGCCACTAGCATCGATGTCTACGAAACGCGCTATATCTGCCTGGTTGGTGCCCAGATACGTGCCACTTGCTACGCTGTTGCCGGTGCCGCTGAGGTTCAGTACGAAGCCATCTGTATTCCCAAACGTTACGCGGTTGAGGCCAACGGCTCCTAGCGGAAAATTGGAGCTGGCAGTGGAACCGCACACGTAAAGTGAGCCATTGGCGGCCAATACCATGTCATTTACTTGGTCTTCCCCACTGCCACCCAAGTACGTCGACCAGATGAGCGTGTTGAGGTTGCCATCCAGCCGGGCCACAACTCCCTCAACGCTTGAGGTGCTGGGGCGGGTATTTTGCAAGCCGTTGCGGGTAGGAAAGTCGTTGGAAGTGGTGATGCCGCCTACCAGCACGTCGCCGTTTGGCGCTACTACGATGCTGGACGCCTTAGCCGACAGGGAACTGCCTTCCATGCCTGCGCCGCCCAGATAGGTGGAACCCCGCAGCTGGGTGCCGGCTGTGTTAAAGCGGGTAATCACGTAATCTTGGTTTCCTGCGTTGGTTCGGTCGTACCCACCACTTGGCAGCAGCGGGTAGTTGCTTGAGCTGGAAATGTTCAGCAGGATAGGCTCTTGGTTGCTGCCGAAAGCAATATCAAGCGGATATTCCTGGCCACTGCCCCCCAGATAAGTAGCAAATAAGAGCGCCGTACCTGCCGGATTAAGCTTCAGCAGCCCAATGTTAAGCCCTTGCTGTTGCGTTTGGTAGGCCCCCACCGTAACCGGGAAAGGAGCAAGAATTACGTACCCCGCCGTATACACCTGGCCCTGCGCGTCGGCGGCGGCTACGTTGGCCGATAAGCTCCCGCTAGCACTGGAATACGTACTGAATATCAACGCCGGATCAATGGTGAGGGCCCAGCGAGGATTGCGCTGGAGCACGGTAAAATGCACTTCGTGCCCAGCTAGTACGTACTGGCACTCCACGGGGTGGCGTCGGCCACTAGCGTCGGTTTGCCAGGCTATGGGTGCTTGCTCCGTAATTACGCCCAGCGAAGTGTGTAGTTGCAGCGCTCCATTCACTACTTCCAGCCCGTCGAGACCTTCGTATTGCAGCCTGATAATTTCAGGGTCGGTGCCAGGGGCTAACTCGTAGTCGTATTTCAGCTGGCTAGCAGCCGTGTGCCATACCATATCCACGCCGGGGTAGAGTTGCCGGTAGCGGACAGCTGCAAATAGCGGCACTTGCGTGGCCCATTGGCTGGGCTGGTTGCCGATAAAGTAGTTATGGTAGGTGGGTAGCACTTGTTCACCCACCGCTGCACTCATTGATTGAGCCCCCAATAGGCGAGTACGGAACGCATGCCCCCGAATTAGTTGAGGTGCACTGTCGTCGGCGTGGTGGCCGTCTTCCTGCGCTTGCAAATTGTAAGAAAACCCGGTTGGCTCCAAGAAGAGCCGGCCCCCCGGTATATCAGCGGCAAACTGCACCTGCGCTGGCCATTGCCCTTTGTTGGCGATAAACTGATAGGGGGCTGCCGCATGCATACTGAATGCAATAAGTACGGCCCAAAGCGTGAATAGAAGTTTCTTCATTGGTAGCTGCTCCAGCCGATTACTGGTAGCCTATAGGATAATGGGGGAGGAATTTAATGCGTTAAATATAGAGTAATGATACCGCGCAAATTCCATTCCGAAAATGGTGTTTTCAAGCGAAAGGCAAAGCCACCGAAATGCCTGCTCAATTTGTATTGACGGCACTCTGACAGAACCCAAAGCCGTACGTGTGAATGGAAAATAGCATAGACAGATATAGCAACTTCCCTACTCAGACAGCTATATTGAACCTACTCCAAGCCTGTTTTATGTTTGCTATGCGCCTGTTTCTGCTAGTACTAAGTTTGCCTATAGGACTGCTAGCTTGCTCAACTAAATCAGAACAGCCAGCGGCCATAATGTCTTCGACGCCGGCATCAGCTGAGTTTACGCGCTACTGGTACAGCGGACAAGCCGAGCTAAGCCGCTACCAGCTGTTGCAAAACCGTTACGATGATGTGCATCCGGGGGAGGCAATATTGGTATTCGTGACCGAAGATTTCCTGCCGGGCAAGCAAGTGAAAATGGAAGGCGGGCCCACTAGGGAAACTAGCACCTCAGTATTGAAAATGAACCAGATGCGCCGCTTTGCCACCGGCATCTACGACTATTCTATCAACACGTCGGTGTTCACGCCCATTAGTGCCGGCCAGTTTCCGCGCACGCTCAAAGTGGCTACCTCAGTGCAGGATTGGTGCGGCCAGACGTATACTCAGCTCAACCTACGCCGCAATACATACCAACTCGAAGCGCATTCCTACTTTCAGCAGGAAGCCGACCAAACCGATTCGCTCGACGCCGTGGTGTTGGAAGATGAGTTGTGGACCCGCTTGCGCCTTGACCCGAAAACCCTGCCGCTAGGTGACGTGCGCATTATCCCAGGCACGGTGGCGTCGCGGCTACGGCACCAGCCGCTACACGTGGAAACAGCCCACGCCGAACTGACGCGTTATAATGGTCCTGTCTTCAAGCCTGCTCAGGCTGGTGCTGCGCTGCAAGCCTACACGCTTACATACCCAGCCACCAACCGGACCCTTCGCATTGTGTTCGAGGAGGCTTTCCCTTATCTTATTGCTGGTTGGGAGGATACCTATGATGGTCAGATGAAGCTAGGAAACCAGACTTATGGCAGTTCCAAGCTCCTAACAACCCGCGCCATTCGTACGGCTACCCTTAAATCCGACTATTGGCAGCGCCATACCCCCGCTGATTCAGTGTTGCGCCAGCAGTTGGGCACCACCGGATTTGGCAAGCCATAGGTACTCACGCAGCAGCGAAATACGCCTTCAGCATTAATGTAGCATCGTGAGTTGAGGAAGAACGTGGTGCTATACGCGCCGTAACTCTTTTATCCACACTTCCAATGGCTCGGCGGCATACAACAGGGGCGGCCCCACCGGCGTTGGGAGGCCGTGGGCTTCTACCAGCGTCGAGTCCCACTCGCTCAAAGTAGCTTCCCGTAACGTCCAAGGCTCGTGGTAGAGCTGGCCGCGCCAGAGGTTGGTGCCGCGGATGTCCTGTAGTAGATTAGGACCCGCGGTGTACAGAAAATACCGCTCCGTCAGGAAATGTGCCAACGAGCCGGGCCGGGCCGGCGGTAGCAAGTTGCCCGGCTTCCAAGAGGCCGCAAATGTAGCCGGCGCCGCGCCTTGGTGGGTACGTTCCGCTATGGCCCGGAACGTGCCATTGGTTTCCTGCAAACTGATGTGGGCGTGCAGATACGGGAGATGAAACAGCGTGCGGGCGGCCCACACGCCCAGCGGGTTGGTGGCATCCAGGGAGAGAAACCACACGCCCGGTATCCCGTCCAGCCGGGCGTACGTGCGCACGTTCAGTTCGTGTAGGTGGTTCAGGCCCGGCACGGCCGGCAACCCCAGCGGCCGAATGCCGCTCATCGTGAAAGGCACCACGCCCAGCCACGCCTGTCCTTCAAACAAATCTAGCTCTAACCGCTCCGGCAAATAGGGCCGCAACAGTTCCGGTGCTACCGGCCAATGCGCGAATAATAGTTCACTCCACCGCTGCCGCATTAGAGGTAGGCGGGGGCGGATAGGAGATACGAAAGAAGTAGTAGGCATGAAAATGAAAAGGACGAATCCATTCTACAACACAGCGAAGTCGGCTTGTTCTTGCCAAGCGCAACAAAAAAGGGGACGACCACCGGCCGTCCCCTTTTTCTATAAATAGTAATTTGAAAGCTAGTCTACTTTCTTGGCGTAGCGCAGACGCTCGTTTTCGTCGAGCAGAATCTTGCGCATCCGTACCGATTTCGGGGTCACTTCCAGGTACTCATCCTTCTGGATGTATTCCATGGCTTCTTCCAGCGAGAACTGACGTTTTGGAACAATTTTCGCGTTTTCATCCGAACCGGAAGCACGCATGTTCGTGAGCTTCTTGCCTTTCTGGATGTTGATGGTCAAGTCATTCGGGCGGGTGTGCTCGCCGATAACCTGGCCAGCGTATACTTCCTCACCTGGATCAACGAAGAACTCACCACGGTCCTGCATCTTGTCGATGGTGTAAGCGGTGCCAGCACCCGTGTCCATCGAAATCAACGAACCAGAGATACGGCCAGGAATTACACCTTTGTACGGCTCGTAAGCCGAGAAACGGTGGTTCATGATGGCCTCACCAGCAGTAGCAGTCAATACGTTGTTACGCAAGCCGATCAAGCCACGAGCGGGGATGTTGAACTCCAGGTGCTGCAAGTCGCCTTTTGGCTCCATGATAGTGAGCTCGCCTTTGCGCATCGTCACCAGTTCAATCACCTTGCCGGCAGTTTCCTCGGGTACGTCTACCACCAAGTGCTCCACTGGCTCCAAGCGGTTGCCGTTATCGTCTTCTTTGAAGAGAACCTGAGGCTGGCCTACCTGCAATTCGAACCCTTCGCGACGCATGGTCTCGATGAGTACCGACAAGTGAAGGATACCGCGGCCGTACACCAAGAAGGTGTCTTCCTTGTCGGTTTCCTTCACGCGCAATGCTAGGTTTTTCTCGGTCTCTTTGAAAAGACGGTCCCGCAAGTGACGCGACGTTACAAACTTGCCCTCCTTACCGAAGAACGGCGAGTTGTTGATGGTGAACAGCATGTTCATCGTCGGCTCGTCGATGCTGATGGTAGCCAGACCTTCTGGGTTTTCAGCGTCAGCCAGCGTATCGCCGATGTCGAAGCCTTCGATACCGGTTACAGCGCAGATTTCACCGGAGCTAACCTCGGCTACTTTCGTGCGGCCCAGACCCTCGAATACTTGCAATTCTTTGATTTTCACCTTCTTAATGGTGCCATCACGCTTCACAAGGCTCATGTTGGCGCCTTCTTTCAGCGTGCCGCGGTGTACCCGGCCAATGGCGATACGGCCCACGAACGACGAGTAGTCGAGCGAGGTAACCTGCATTTGCGGGGTACCATCCAAGGTCGGCGCTGCTGGAATCGAAGCTACAACGGCATCCAAAAGCGGAATGATATTGTCGGTCTTCACTTTCCAGTCGGTGCTCATCCAGCCCTGCTTCGAAGAGCCGTATAGCGTCACGAAGTCCAGTTGGTCTTCGTTGGCGCCGAGGTTGAACATCAGGTCGAACACCTGCTCGTGCACCTCATCGGGACGGCAGTTTTCTTTGTCCACCTTGTTCACCACCACAATCGGCTTCAAGCCCAGGTCGATGGCTTTGCCCAGCACAAAACGCGTCTGGGGCATGGCGCCTTCGAAGGCATCGACGAGCAGCAATACGCCGTCGGCCATCTTCAGTACGCGCTCCACCTCACCACCAAAGTCGGCGTGACCGGGGGTGTCGATGATGTTGATTTTTACGTCTTTGTAACGCACCGAAACGTTTTTCGATACGATGGTGATGCCTCGCTCACGCTCCAGGTCGTTATTGTCGAGGATCAAGTCGTCGAAGTGCTGGTGGTCGTCGAAAAGCTTCGAGGCGTGGATGATCTTGTCCACGAGCGTGGTCTTGCCGTGGTCAACGTGCGCAATGATTGCGATATTCCGGATGTTCTGCATACAATGGGTTTTCCGGGTGCAAAGGTAAGCAATTTCAAACGCAAAATCCTGGCTACTTGAAAAGTTAACTTCCTGACACAGAAACCAAGGCGCTCTAGCACGAACCGAACGTATAGCTGGCTGCGTATGTTCTTGCATAAGCCCGACACTACGGTTTGGCTTGCTGAAATTCTTATCTGCTTCACCACATGCGCTCTTCCCTTCTGATTCTGCTCTTATCAGCTCTGACCTTGAACTCGGCCTGCTCGCAGAAAAAAAGCAACCGCGACGCCAAAATGGACGCCTCGGACTCACCTACTACCGGGGCTACACCCGTGAAGGCTGTGGCAGCCAAATACCCGGTTCCGAAGGTGGTAACCGGTAAGCCCGACGAGTTTCCGGTGCGCAAAACCGACGCCGAATGGAAAAAGCAGCTCACACCTGCCCAATACTTCATTCTGCGCCAGCAAGGTACCGAGCGGCCCTTCGTGAACAAGTATGCCGACAACCACGAGAAAGGCAATTACTACTGCGCCGCCGACCACAACCTGCTATTCTCGTCGGAAACCAAGTTTGAGTCGGGTACGGGTTGGCCGAGCTTCTGGGCCCCAGCCGCAGAAGGCAGCCTGAAAGTAACTGCTGATAATAGCCTGGGTATGAGCCGCGACGAACTGGTGTGCGCCAAGTGCGGCGGCCACCTCGGCCACGTCTTCAACGACGGCCCCAAGCCTACCGGCCAGCGCTATTGCATGGACTCCGACGGCATGTTGTTCGAGAAAGCCAAATAATCCGGTTTACGTAAATACCAGTAGCCCATTGGCCATTGCAAGCCAATGGGCTACTTTTTTTGTTGTTAAGCTGAAGCGTAGCAAACGCCACTTATCTTCTTCAACTATGCACACCCAAGTTCAAGACCCTATTCTGCATTTGCAGGAACAACTGGCCCCCCTGCGGGCGCAACTGGTAGCCCACGATGTGTATCGTGCCTTACACTCGCTGGAAGATTTGCAGGTGTTTATGCAGCACCACGTATTTGCGGTGTGGGATTTTATGTCGCTGCTGAAAACCTTACAGCGCGACCTAACCTGCGTGACGGTGCCGTGGGTGCCGCAGGGCAATCCTGCCACGCGCCGGCTCATCAATGAGATAGTGCTGGAAGAGGAAACCGACGTGGACCAGCAAGGCCAGCCTGCCAGCCACTTCGAAATGTACTTGCGCGCCATGGAAGAGTGCGGCGCTGATACTGCCCCTGTGCACCGCATGATTGGCGCGTTGGCCGTAGGAGAAACCATGGAGCGGGCCTTGGAAATAGCTGATGCGCCTGAATCGGTGCGGGGCTTCGTGCTGGAAACGTTTCGGATTATCAACTCCGGCCAGACCCACGCCGTGGCAGCGGCCTTTACGTTCGGGCGCGAAGACGTCATTCCCGATATGTTCCGCCACCTCGTCAACGACTTGCGCCAGCGTTTCCCCAGCCAACTCGACACGTTCACGTACTACCTCGACCGGCACATTCAGTTGGATGAGGAAGTGCACACGCCGTTGGCCCAACAAATGGTGCGCGAACTGTGCGGCACCGATGCGCAACGCTGGCAGGAATGCCAGGACGTAGCCGCGGGCTGCATGCAGGCCCGGCTAGCTCTCTGGGACGGGGTTCGGGCAGCAGTAACAGCGCCGGTAAGCCAGTAAATATCAATCAATAAGCCAACCCCACGGTGGGCTGATGCGTTGTAAGGAAAAGCCGCTCCAATCGTTGGGGCGGCTTTATTTTTCAACCGATGAAAAACATTTTCTCCCGTCTGCTTACCGGTGCGCTTCTGCTGGGTGTTGGCAGTCTTACCACCTCCTGTTTCACCACTCAGGAAAGCGCCGCCGAAGTGGACCGCCCCCGCGTATCAAACCAGATTACCACCGATGCCGAGCGGCAGGCGGCCTATAATAGCGGGGCCGGCTACGGCGGCTCGGTGCCCGATGCCACCCCCGGCCGGGTTCGGTTGGGCGAGCAGGCCAGCGGTATTAACTCGCGCAAGCGGCCCGAAACCCTGAATACCAACGACCCCAACACCACCCCCAACGAAACTCGCCTGAACCGTCTCAATGGGGCTCCCGCGCAAGCAGTACCGCGGCCCTAGCCTCCACCAGCTTAAAACCATCAACGGCCCGCGGCTTCCACTTGGAAAGCAGCGGGCCGTTGATGGTTTTAAGCTGGTAATGTGAGGTTATTGTGGGTCGGCGGCGGTGCCAGGATTATCAGTGGCGGCATCCAGGTTGGCGGTGGAAACTGGGGCGGGTGCTGCCTTTGCGCGGCTGCGCCGAGGGGCAGGTGTGGTAGCAGCCGGCTTGGCAGCAGCGGGCTTAGACGTGCTGTTGTTCTTAGTAGCGGCGGCGGGCTTAGGTGAACTGCTGCTCTTGGCGGGCGCGGCCGGTTTAAGGCTTGCTTTGGTGGGGACAGTAGGAGCCGGTACGGCGGCAATGCTGTCGGAAGCGGCGGGCGTGCCGTTGCCTTGCTGCTGCACAATGTTGTGCAATGCTTGCTCAAACAGCTGTGCGGTGTCCACGTCGAGACGCTGCGTGGCTTCTTTCACCACAGCTTTCAGTTTGTCTTTTGTTTCTTTGCGGATGCGCTTCACCACTTCACTCATGCGCTGGTCCAGTTCCTTTTGCAGTTGCTTGGCTGCCAGCTTCAATGCTTTCTTTTGATTCGCCTTCTTGCCCGTACTAGAGTCTGAAATAGTGTCTGTGGCTTTAGTAGCCGCTTTTTCTGCTTTACGCTGCGCTTTCTCTTCGGGCGTTTTCTTGGCAGAAACTTTTTTAGCCTTTTTCTCTGGCTGTTCTTGTTCAGACTTTTTCATTGGTAGCAATGTGTGAGTGAATTTTTTAGTGAGAAGACGCCATTAATAGTCGAGCTGCTCAAATATAGAAGAAATTACGAGCGGCTTTTGTTGTCGCTATAGTACCGCTCACGTTTGCCAGTAGCTTTTTTCGGCTCCGGCCGATTCCCTTCCTGATTCTCTGTTTTCTTTCTTCTTTTTTCTAAATGCAACCTGATCCTCAACGCTATACCGTCACGGCGGCGCTGCCCTACGCCAACGGGCCAGTGCACATTGGCCACTTGGCGGGCGTGTACTTACCGGCCGATATCTACGTGCGCTACCTGCGTGCCGCCGGCCGCGACGTGAAGTTTATCTGCGGCTCCGATGAGCACGGCGTACCCATTACCATCCGGGCTCAGAAAGAAGGCGTTACGCCCCAGCAAGTGGTGGATAAGTACCACGCCATCATCCGCGACTCGTTCCAGGATTTTGGGGTATCGTTCGATATTTACTCGCGCACTTCCTCTAAAACGCACAGCGAAGTAGCCAGCGGCTTTTTCAAGAAGCTCTACGAAGAAGGCAAGTTCATCGAGCAGGTTTCGCAGCAGTACTACGATGAGAAAGCCGACCAGTTTTTGGCCGACCGCTACATTGTGGGCACCTGCCCGAACTGCGGCAACGAAAACGCCTACGGCGACCAGTGCGAGCGGTGCGGCTCGTCGTTGAGCCCCACGGAACTGATTAATCCGCACTCCATGCTGAGCGGCAACCAGCCGGTACTGCGCGAAACCAAGCACTGGTATTTGCCCCTCGACCAGTACGAGCCTTGGCTGCGCGAGTGGATTGTGGAAGGCCACAAGCAAGACTGGAAAACCAACGTGTACGGTCAGTGCAAATCCTGGATCGACCAGGGCCTGCACCCCCGCGCCGTAACCCGCGACCTAGATTGGGGTGTGCCCGTGCCGGTAGCTGGGGCCGAAGGCAAGGTGCTCTACGTGTGGTTCGATGCGCCCATCGGCTACATTTCGGCCACCAAAGACCTGCTGCCTGACACCTGGGAAACCTATTGGAAAGATGCTGGTACCAAGCTGGTGCACTTCATCGGCAAAGACAACATCGTGTTCCACTGCATCATTTTCCCCACGATGCTCAAGGCCCACGGCGACTATATCCTGCCTGACAACGTGCCCGCCAACGAGTTCCTTAACCTGGAAGGCGACAAAATCAGTACGTCCCGCAACTGGGCCGTGTGGCTGCACGAGTACCTCCAAGACTTTCCTGGCAAAGCCGATGTGCTCCGCTACGTGCTCTGCGCCAACGCCCCCGAAACCAAGGACAACGACTTCACCTGGAAAGACTTTCAGACGCGCAACAACAGTGAGCTAGTGGGCAACCTCGGCAACTTTGTGAATCGTGTGTTGGTGCTCACGCACAAGCATTTCAATGGCGCGGTACCGGCGGCCGGCCCCTTCACCGATGCCGACCAAGAGGTGCTAACCCAACTCACCGAGTTTCCGGCCCGCATCGGTAGCCTGATTGACAACTACCACTTCCGCGACGCGCTGAGCGAATTGATGAATCTGACGCGCCTCGGCAACAAGTACCTAGCCGATACGGAGCCGTGGAAGCTTATCAAGCACGACGAAGCCCGTACCGGTACCGTGTTGCACGTAGCGCTGCAATTGGCCGCCAGCCTGGTCACCCTGATGGAGCCGTTCCTGCCCGCCGCCGCCGCTGATTTGGGCGGAATGCTAAACACCACGAAAGGGGAGTGGGCCACGGCCGGTAACCCCAGCGCGTTGACTGCTGGCCACGCGCTGGGTGCCAATCCGCATCTGCTCTTCGATAAAATCGAAGACAAAACCGTGGAAGCCCAAGTGCAGAAACTGCTCGATACCAAAAAGGCCAACGAACTGGCCAACGCCAAAGCCGCGCCACCTAAAGAAGATATCAGCTTCGAGCAGTTCCAGACTATGGATTTGCGCGTGGGTACCATTGTAGCTGCCGAGAAAGTTGCCAAAACCAAGAAGCTGCTTAAACTTTCGGTAGACCTTGGTTTGGCCGAGCCCCGCACCATTGTGAGCGGTATTGCCGAGCACTTCATTCCCGAAGCCCTCATCGGCCAGCAGGTGCAGGTGCTGCTCAACCTAGCTCCGCGCGAAATCAAAGGCATCCAAAGCCAAGGTATGCTCCTCATGGCCGAAAACGCCGATGGTTCTATAGCCCTGATGCAGCCTGGCCACCCCGTAGTGCCCGGTTCGGGAGTAGCGTAAACGGGTTAGTTTAACAATAAAAAAGCCGGCTCACATTAGTGTGGGCCGGCTTTTTTATTCACCTAACAGCTGAAGCAATGTATTGTACTGCTGGTTAGGAAAAGGGTGTTCTACCCATTTCTCAAGGTATCGTTCATAGCCGTGCTCTAACTATAGTTCAGTGAGGATGCGTTTGACTATTGTGGCAAATTCTAAAGCCGTTGATTCCGTTTTGAACAGGAGACTATATCTATCCTGAGGATACATGTTCCAACTGGCCCAATCATCATACCAGCGTAATTCTACCAGTAATATATCCTTCTGAAACGGAGTTAAGATAAGTTGATGTTCACCTGGCTCGTCCATGAAGACGACAACTTTCTCTGTAGGCAGGCTGGTGAGTAATAGATACAGCTACATCCGCTAAGTTGCTTAAGCTGTCATGTATGTAGGAAACGTTGCCACTTATTTGTTGCTGACCATCACCTAGAGTGACATCTACCCAGCCTGTTCCACTAATTCTATAGTCGATGAATAAAGGCATGAAATCCTCCTGGCTACTTCGTATTCACCACATTCATCGTGCGCTCTAATCCAATCGTGCCGAAACTCAGGATAGCATCAGCGGCCCGCTCGATGTGAGTGGACAGGTCGATCCGCTCATCAGCAGAGAACTGTTCCAGCACATAATCCACCTGCCGACCTTTCGAGAAATTAGCATCTACGCCGAAGCGCAGGCGAGCGTATTCGTCGCTGCCAATGGATTCTTGGATGCTTTTCAAGCCGTTGTGCCCGCCGGCCGAGCCTTTGCCTTTCAGGCGCAGCTTGCCGTAGGGTAGAGCCAAATCGTCGGTCACAACTACCATGCTTTCCTTTTCCAGCTTGAGGCTACTCAAGTAATGCGCTGCTGCCTTGCCGCTCAAGTTCATATAGGTGGTCGGCTTCACTAGCACAAAAATTTTGCCTTTGTGCTTGATTTCGGTGGTGAAGGCGTGGCGGCCCAGTTCGAACCGGGCGCCGTGCTTGGCGGCCAGAAAATCAGCCACCATAAACCCAATATTGTGGCGGGTGTCAGCATATTCCGGCCCGATGTTGCCGAGGGCGAGAACCAGGTATTTCATAGAATCACGGATTGAAACGAGTTTTCGGATTATCCCGATGCAGTATATGGCGGTGCCGCTTAGGCCGCTGGCACAAATAAAAAAGCCGTCCTGTTAGCAGGACGGCTTTTTGCGGTTGGTCGATTGGCTGGAAACACGAAATCCGTGTTGCCCCGCCAAGTCGCTTCAATCCGTGATTTACTTGTCGCCTTGCATCTGGCCTTTCAGTGCACGTGGGATGGCCACGGTAGCAATTGGAGCCTGGGCGTTGGTGAGGATAGTGAAGTTTTTCTCTTCCACTTTGGCTACTTTGATCGACTTACCAAGGCCGAGGTCCGAAATGTCAACTTCTACGAAGTCGGGCAGGTTTTCGGGAGTAGCCTTCACTTTCAGCTTACGTAGCTTGCTTACCAGCTTGCCACCAGCCAATACGCCTGGTGAAACACCAACGTACTTCACGGGCACGTCCATTTTCACTTCTTTGCCGTCAGCTAGCTCCAAGAAGTCAACGTGCAACAGCATTTCGTTTACAGGGTGGAACTGCGCATCCTGCACAATGGCGCGGTAGTGCGTACCCTCCACGTTCAAGTCCACAATGTGAACTTCGGGGGTGTACAGCAATTCGCGGAAGAGGATAGCGGGGGCCGTGAAATGGACCTGCTCAGCGCCACCGTACAATACGCACGGCACGTACGACTCAAGGCGAACCGCCTTGGAATCCTTCTTACCGAGATTCGCTCTTTTAAACCCTACAATCTCGAGGCTTTTCATAAAAGAAGTGTTTTTGAGGAAATTGAACCACTTGCCAAAGTGGCAAACGGGCCGCAAAGATAGGCAATAGATAGTGTAGTTGCTATGGCTGCTCTATTTAAAGTAGTTTGTAGAGTGCTGCGTGGCTAGAAAATGATCTATAGAAGCGCGTTCTTTGAAGGACACGCTCTGAGTTCTTTTGTGTCTCGCTCTTCTTCAACCACCACTAACTACTATATGAAATCAACTGCTTTGCTGTTTTGGCTGCTGCTTTGTTGCGCGCCCTTGTTTGCGCAAACCCCTACTGCGCCGAGCTACGCCCAGGAACACTACACTAAAAAGGAGGTGTACGTGACCATGCGCGACGGTATAAAACTGTTCACGGCCATTTACACGCCCAAAGATGCAACCGCCGGCAAAAAGTACCCCATCATGATGCAGCGCACTTGCTACAGCGTGGCACCCTATGGCACCACCAAATTTCCGGCGCGCCTTGGCCCCTCCGAAACCATGATGAAGCAGGGCTACATTTTCGTGTACCAAGATGTGCGTGGTCGCTGGAAAAGCGAAGGTACCTGGACCAACATGACGCCCGTCATCGACAAAAAGAAAGGTAAAAAAGACGTAGACGAAGGTTCTGATACCTTCGATACCATTGATTGGCTTGTCAAGAAAGTAGCTAATAATAATGGCCGGGTAGGGCAGTGGGGCATTTCGTATCCTGGGTTCTACACCGCCGCCGGCATTCTTTCCGACCACCCGGCCTTGAAAGCCTCTTCCCCACAAGCGCCGGTATCCGACTTCTTCTTCGACGACTTCCACCACAATGGTGCCTTCTTGGAGTCGTACATCTTCACGTATCCGGTATTCGGCGTGCAGAAGCAGGATACCACCAGCAAAGCCTGGTACGGCGCCCAAAACATCAAAGCCAACACCAAGGATGGATACCAGTTCCTACTGGACTTAGGCCCCCTCAAGAATGCTGATAAGTACTACGCCAATAACTTCTTCTGGCAGGAAACCGTCAACCACCCCAACTACGACGAGTTCTGGCAGAAGCGTGGCCTACCCGAGCACTACACCTCCGGCATAAAGCCCGCCGTAATGACTGTTGGTGGCTGGTTTGATGCCGAAGATCTCCGCGGCCCGCTCACTATCTACAAAACCATCGAGAAGAAAAGCCCCGATACCTACAACACGCTGGTGATGGGCCCTTTCGGGCACGGCCGTTGGTCGCGTGAAACGGGCCACACCATGCACAGCAATGTGTACTTCGGCGACAGTATTGCCACGTTCTACCAGCGTAACATCGAGGCGAAGTTCTTCGCGCACTTTCTGAAAGGCAGCGGCGACAAAAACTCGGGCCTTCCTGAAGCCTATATGTTTGATACCGGCAAAAAGCAGTGGGAAACCTTCCCCAAGTGGCCCGCTACGGAAGCCACTCACCTCAAAATGTATTTAAGCGCCGATGGCAAGCTAGAGAAGCAGTCCGCTGCCACTCCGGGCACCAAAAGCTTCGTGAGTGACCCACTCAAGCCGGTGCCCTACACCGAAGACTTGACCACTACCATGGGCTTCACTCCGCACAACTACATGAGCGAAGACCAGCGCTTTGCCGGCCGCCGCCCTGATGTGCTCGTGTACCAAACCGACGTGCTAACCGATGACGTGACACTAGGCGGCGAAATCATGGCCAACCTCAAAGTAGCTACCTCCGGCACCGACGCCGATTGGGTGGTGAAGCTCATCGACGTGTATCCGCCCGACGAGCCCAACCACGAATACATGCCCAACAAAAACATCATGCTTAGCAACTACCAGCAGATGGTGCGCTCTGAGGTGATGCCGGCTCGTTTCCGCAACAGCTTCGAGAAGCCCGAGGCCATGGTAGCCAACCAGAAAACCGACGTGAATTTTCGCCTACAGGATGTGCTGCACACCTTCAAGAAAGGCCACCGCATCATGGTGCAGGTGCAGAGTACGTGGTTCCCGTTCATTGCCCGCAACCCGCAGAAATTCGTTGAGAATCCCTACAAAGCCAACGAGAGTGACTATATCCAAGCAACCCACACCGTACACGGCGACAGTTTTATTGATGTAGAAGTGCTGTCAACTACCAAGCCGCAGGTGCCTTAAGCATCAACCACTAACAAAAAAAGCGCCGCTCAATCCCAGGATTGAGCGGCGCTTTTTTTGTTAGTGAAGCTACAGCTTACACGAATAGGGAGCTAATCGATTCGTGCGTAACCACGTTGCGGATGGCACTAGCAAACAGGTTAGCCACGGAAATCACCCGGATTTTATGGTTCTCTTCTTTCAGCGGAATCGTGTCAGTAATCACCAGTTCTTCGAGCGCCGAATTACGAATCCGCTCGTGGGCGGGGCCGCTGAGCAGGCCGTGCGTAATCACCGCCCTCACTGACTTGGCGCCGCGCTCCATCAGCAGCTCGGCTGCTTTGCAGATGGTACCGGCCGTATCCACAATGTCGTCTACCAGCACCACGTTCATGCCCGTCACGTCGCCGATAACCTGCATCGACGCAATTTCATTGGCCCGCAAACGCATTTTGTCGCAGACCACAATCTCAGCCCCGAATTTCTTGGCAAAAGCCCGGGTCCGCACCACACCGCCTACGTCGGGCGACGCAAAAATCAGATCGTCGAGGTTCAGTGACTTGATGTAGGGGGCCGTTACGGTGGCACCGTCAAGGTGGTCAACCGGAATGTCGAAGAAGCCCTGAATCTGGCCGGCGTGTAGGTCGCAGGTCATCATCCGGTCAGTGCCCACACTCTGAATGAAATCGGCTACCACCTTGGCGCCAATGCTCACGCGCGGTTTGTCTTTGCGGTCTTGACGAGCATAGCCCATGTATGGCATCACAATGTTCACCTTATAGGCCGAGGCCCGTTTGGCGGCATCTACCATCAGCATCAACTCCATCAGGTTTTCGGCGGGTGGGGTGGTGCTTTGAATCAAGAACACTGCGCAGCCCCGCACGCTTTCGTTGAAACTCGGGCCCAACTCAGTGTCGGCAAAGCGCTGAATGCTCAGGTCGCCGAGGGGCTGACCGTACGCGGCGGCTATTTTTTCACCAAGATCATGAGACGCGTTGCCCGCGAAGATTTTTACCTGCTGTGCCATGAGACAATTGAAAATGAAAAGGGTAGAAGTCAGGATTGTGCTGATAGTGCCTCTGAGCAAAGCGGAACGGTTGCAGTAGCCAAGGGCGGACGCCGAAAACTAAAAAAGCGAAAGGCGCTAACTCTTCGGAAGAAGAATCAGCGCCTTTCGCTTACTTTAGTCGGTTGTCCGACCAGGGCTCGAACCTGGACTTTCTTGAATCAAAATCAAGCGTGTTGCCAGTTACACCATCGGACAATTTCCCCTCGGTTTCCGTTGCCGGTGTGCCGTTTGGGTGTGCAAATGTACTAGTGCTTTTTTTCAAGGCAAACTTTCGTGGAAATATTTTTCATAATTTTTTCAGCGATGCTACCGCCCGATGCCTCTTTTCAGGGCCTGAGTAACTGATTTTCAGGCCAAAAACTATCATCTTAACGAAGGTGAACTTTCGTGTCGGCTCTGCTTTGGTGAAGCGGGGATTAAGCCGTAGTTTTGCGGCCTGAAAACGTTGCCCCACTACCTATAAAGAACCGCAATGGCGAATACCGGCAAAATCACCCAGGTTATTGGTCCCGTCGTGGACGTGAGCTTCGCGGGTGAAAACGCAAAGCTTCCTAATATTCTCGACGCCCTCGAAGTTACAAAAGACAACGGTCAGGTAGTCGTCCTGGAGTGTCAGCAACACCTGGGCGAAGACCGTGTGCGCACCATTGCCATGGACTCAACCGAGGGCCTCACCCGCGGCGCCGAAGTGCGCAGCCTAGGCGCACCCATGTCGATGCCCACGGGCGAAGGCGTGAAAGGCCGTCTTTTCAACGTAATCGGCCACGCCATCGACGGCATTCCGCAGCCCAAGAGCGACGGTCCGATGTCGATTCACCGCCAGCCGCCGCCCTTCGAGGATCTGGCTACGTCGTCGGAAATCCTCTTCACTGGTATCAAAGTAATCGACTTGCTGGCTCCTTATGTAAAGGGTGGTAAAATCGGTTTGTTTGGTGGTGCCGGCGTAGGCAAAACCGTACTCATCATGGAGCTGGTAAACAACATCGCCAAGGCCTACGAAGGCCTGTCGGTATTTGCTGGCGTAGGTGAGCGTACCCGTGAGGGCAACGACTTGCTGCGTGAATTCATCGAGTCCGACATCATCAAATACGGTGAGGAGTTCAAGCACTCGATGGAAGCTGGCGGCTGGGACCTGACCAAGGTAGACCAGAACGAGCTGTTGAAGTCGCAGGCTACTCTGGTGTTCGGCCAGATGAACGAGCCCCCCGGAGCCCGTGCCCGTGTGGCCCTGTCGGGTCTGACCATTGCCGAGAACTTCCGCGACGGTGACGGTTCCGGTGCCGGTCGCGACATTCTGTTCTTCATCGACAACATCTTCCGCTTCACGCAGGCGGGTTCCGAAGTATCGGCTCTGTTGGGTCGGATGCCTTCGGCAGTGGGTTACCAGCCTACGCTGGCTACTGAAATGGGTGCCATGCAGGAGCGGATTACCTCTACTAAGCGCGGTTCTATCACGTCGGTACAGGCCGTATATGTGCCTGCCGATGACTTGACTGACCCGGCTCCGGCTAACACCTTTGCTCACTTGGACGCTACAACGGTATTGAGCCGTAAGATTGCCGAGCTAGGTATCTATCCCGCCGTTGACCCGCTGGACTCCACCTCACGCATTCTGTCGATTGAGGTGCTGGGTGCTGAGCACTACAACACGGCTCAGCGTGTGAAAGAGATTTTGCAGCGCTACAAAGAACTGCAGGACATTATCGCCATCTTGGGTATGGATGAACTCAGCGAAGAAGACAAGCTGACCGTAACGCGTGCCCGTCGGGTACAGCGTTTCCTGTCGCAGCCCTTCTTCGTGGCCGAGCAGTTCACGGGCCTCGCCGGTGTACTGGTTGACATCAAGGATACCATCAAAGGCTTCAACGCCATCATTGACGGTACCTATGACCACCTGCCCGAGGCTGCCTTCAACTTGGTAGGTACCATTGAAGACGCCATTGCAAAAGGTGAGAAGCTGATTGCCGAAGCGAAGTAATTTTTTGAGCTGTTAGCTGTTAGCTATTGGCTGTTAGCTCCAAACATTTGCCGACAGAAAGTAGCTAACAGCTAGCAGCTATCAGCTAATAGCTCAAAAGAATATGCATCTAGAAATCATCACGCCGGACCGGAAAGTATTTGAAGGCGAAGTAACGTCGGCACAGTTTCCGGGCTCTGATGGCTTATTTGAAGTGCTGAACAACCACGCGCCACTTATTTCGGCGCTGAAAGCCGGTGATGTGGTGCTAACTAGCACTGCGGGTCGCACAGCTTTCCACATCGAAGGCGGCGTGGTAGAGGTGCTGCGCAATAATGTGATTGTGTTGGCTGAAGGCGCTAGCGCATAGCTTAGCCCACTACTATAAGTGAAGCAAACCCCGCTACCAGCTTTGGTAGCGGGGTTTTGCGTTTTGAAGGCAGACACATAAACGGTAGCTTGCTGCGGTTTCAACTGAAGCAAAGCAGAAGCGTAGCATTATTTGGCTCAGTTTATCAAATGTCTCATGCAAACGAAGTAGTCCGTAATTGCATGAGAAATTTACTTTGCTTGCCCAATACAACCTTATGGACATTAAGCCCAAAATAACCCCCATTTATCAATCGTCGGTTTTCAAGTTCGAGGACCTCAACGAGTTAGAGTTGTACTTCGGGGAGCCCGGCAGTCGCTACCTGTATTCGCGCAACGGCAACCCCAATTCCGACGAGCTGGCCGATGCAGTGAATGCGCTGGAAGGTGGGGCGGGCGCGGTAGCTACGGGCTCGGGTATGGCGGCCATCTTCGTGGCGCTGCTGGTGTATTGCCAGGCCGGCGACCATGTGCTGTGCGCCGCTGATATCTACGGCGGCTCATCATCATTGCTGAACAACGAATTAAGCCGCATGGGTATTTCGGTGACGTACGTGCCGTTCGAGCAGATATATGACCTGAAGCAATTCGTGCAGCCAACCACCCGCCTGCTGCTGGCCGAAACCATGAGCAACCCATTGCTGCGCGTGGCCGACCTGCGCCGCCTAGCCAACGAATGCCACCAGCTAGGGTTGAAGCTGGTGGTGGATAATACCTTCGCTACGCCCATCCTGACTAAACCGCTGACATTGGGTGCTGATGTAGTGCTGCACAGCGTCACGAAATACATTGCTGGGCACTCCGACGTGACGGCTGGCGTGGTGGTAGCCGCGGACCTGGAAGTAGCAGCGCGGCTCAAGCAAATGGGGGTGCTTTATGGCCTGACGTTGAGCCCCATGGAAAGCTGGCTGGCAGTACGCGGCCTCAAAACCCTGCACTTACGTATGCCGGCTCACAGCCATAACGCGTTGACTGTTGCCAAATTTTTGCAGCAGCAGCCGGCCGTGCGCGCCGTGTATTACGCCGGCCTGCCTGACCACCCCCACCACGAATTGGCTAGGCAGCAGGGCGGTGGGCTGTTCGGGGGTATGATGTCCATCTTGCTGGCTGATGATGCCGAAACAGTGAACCGCTTTATGCAGCGGAGTCAACGGTTTCCCTTCGCGCCGTCGTTGGCTGGGGTTGATTCGTCGCTGTCTTATCCGCTAGGCACCTCGCACCGCTACCTCACGCCGGAACAGCAAACCGATTTAGGTATTACAGTTGGGCTGGTACGGTTGTCGATTGGTATCGAGCCAGTAGAAGTATTACGAGCTGACCTGGAATACGCACTAGAGTAGAATAAAAGCTGCTGTTGGTCTTATACTAATGCCGAAAGCCTTGTACTTGCTGCGCGTTGCTTTGTGCTACTAGGACTGCCAATGGAACTTTATGTACTGCCTGGTTCAGAATTATACCAAAATAGGGTTGCTAAGCTGTTGGGAATAGCTCTATTATAGCCTCTGCAACGCGCTCCAAGTCCTGTTCTGTCATAGCGGTGCCCGACGGCAGGCACAAGCCTCTGGTAAATAAATCGGTACAAACTGCTCCGCCGTACATAGGAGCACCCTGAAAGAGCGGCTGCAAGTGCAGCGGTTTCCAGAGCGGGCGGCTTTCGATGTTGCGGGTTTCCAGGTGCAGCCGCAGTTGCTCCGGCGTGACGTCTGATGCAGCGGGGTTGAGCAGAACGGTCGTAAGCCACTGGTTGCTGCGGCTTCCTACTGGTTCAATGGGAGCAAATGTTAGGGCAGGCAGATTAGGAGGTGTTAACAGTAGGTATTATGTTTGGGACATGGACTATTTGTTGACCGATGTGCAGTGGGCGCGGCTTGCGCCGCTGCTGCCAGGGCGAGTCGGCACCAAAGGTGGCCGCGGGCAGGACAACCGCCGGTTTGTGGAAGCGGTGCTGTGGCTAGCCCGTAACGGGTGCCGGTGGCGGGCCTTGCCGGCCGAATGGGGCAACTGGCACACCACGTACACGCGCTTCCAGCGCTGGACC
>NZ_ATVL01000008.1:403932-515707 GCF_000420705.1 Hymenobacter norwichensis DSM 15439 | reverse complement strand
TAGCCAGATGTGCCCGGTACCAGCTGTGAATCTCGCGCCGCCGCTTCACCCGGTCGGCTAGCAGTTCCATCTGGCCCCGCCCGATACCAGCCAGCAGATTGCTAAGGCGGTAATTGTAGCCCGTAACGGAATGCTGGTAGTAAGGTGCGGGGTCTTTGGCCTGGGTAGCTAGGAACCGGACCTGCTGAGCGTATTCGGTACTGTTGGTTACTAAGGCACCACCACCGCTAGTAGTCAGGATTTTGTTTCCGTTGAAAGAAAAGACACCCACGGCTCCAAACGTGCCCAGCGGCTGGCCTTGGTAATGCGCGCCCAACGCTTCGGCGGCGTCTTCGAGCACCGGAATATCGTAGGCCGCGGCCACGTCCAACAACTCGCGCAGCTTGGCCGGCATCCCGTACAGATGCACCAGAATAAGTGCCTTGGGCCGGTGCCCGTGTCTGATTCGGTCTTCGATGGCTTCACGCAGCAGATCGGGGCAGAGGTTCCAGGTGGCGGGCTCACTATCGATAAACACCGGCGTGGCCCCGAGGTAGGTGATGGGGTTGGCGGTAGCCACAAACGTGAACGACGGACATAGCACCTCATCCCCCGGCCCCACGCCCAACACGATGAGCCCGAGGTGAATAGCGGCTGTGCCTGAGGTAAGGGCTACGCAATGCTTGGCACCGGTAAACTCGCAGATGTCCCGCTCGAACCCATCCAAATTAGGACCGGTTGGGGCCACCCAATTATCTTCTAGCGCCTTATGCAGGTAGTTGATTTCGTGGCGGCCGAGGTGGGGCGGCGACAAGTAGAGACGGTCGTAATCCTGACTACGCATGAACTGAACAGGGCCGCAGCCGCAGCTTGTGCCTAAGGGTAACAGAAAGGAAGATTTGCCGCAAAGGTGGCGACACGCACTTTAGCAACCGCCGAAAACCTGCATAGCTGTCGAGTAGAGCTAATTAAGCGTTAAGTACAGAGGCGTGACTTTCAACAAGATACCGGCATTATAAACGCACTTGGTATTACGCTTGCTACTGTCTGGATTTGATTACTTGTGCCGGTACGCCCACTGCAGTACAATGGGCTGGCAGGTCGCGGACGGCTACGGCCCCAGCGCCCACAATAGTATGCGCGCCCACCCGCACCTGGTTGATAACGGTGGCATTGGTGCCCAGATACACGCCAGTTGCCAGGTGCGCTGCGCCGCCAATGTTAGCGTGCGGCATCAGGGAGCAGAAATCTTCCAGCACGGCATCATGCCCAACGGTGCAGCCCAGATTAAGCAGTACGTGCTGGCCCAGCACAATATCGGTGGTCAGGATGCAGCCCTGACCGATAACACAACCTGCCCCGATTTGCAGTTGCTGATACGGCGCGCAGGCCACACTGGGATGTATGAGAGTGGCAAACGACAACGTTGGCGCAGTGAGCTGGCGTACCACTGCGGCCCGGCTCTGGCTGTTGCCTACCGCTACGGCCACGTGTAGCGGACTTGGTGTGGCGTTGAGGTCGGCGGCGGTACCAAGGTAGGGGAGCCCATGCAGCGTATCAGCAGCCGGCCGAACGTCGTCGTAGAAGCCGGTGAGGTGCCAGGTAGGGCGCTGCTCGTTGATCTGGTGAACCAGCACCAATACTTCCCGGCCCAGGCCGCCCGCCCCGAAGATGGCCAGCGGCCGGACCGACGACGTGTCGGGAGTTGGCTGATTGAGGGGAAACGGCGTCGTCATAGGGAGGAAGAGTGGGGGGAGGAAGAAGCTGAGCCGCGAAACGGCGTGGTGGTGGCTTGGCCGGGCGCGGTGATTCCCCGGGCGCCAAGCACGCGCAATACCGTGCGCAGCAGAATCCGCAGGTCGAGAGCGAAGCTGCGGTTATCAACGTACCACGTATCGAACAGGAATTTTTGCTCCCAACTGATGGCATTGCGGCCGTTCACCTGCGCCCAGCCGGTAAGCCCTGGCAGCACCAGATGGCGACGGGCCTGCGCAGTCGAGTACAATGGCAAATACTGGGGTAGCAGCGGCCGAGGCCCCACCAAGCTTAGGTCGCCGCGTAGTATGTTCCACAACTGTGGCAGCTCATCGAGCGAAGCGGCGCGCACCCAACGGCCCAAACGAGGCAGGCGTTGCGCATCCGGAAGCAACTGCCCATTAGCGTGGTGAGTGGTGGTCATGGTTTGCAGCTTATAGAGCGTGAACAGCCGGCCGTGCAAACCCGGCCGCAGCTGCCTGAACAGCCACGGTCCTCGGTTCTGGACAGCAAGTGCGCCCGCCGTGAGTAGTAGCAGCGGCAGCGTAAGCACAAACAAAGGCGTCGCCAGTCCTACATCCAGCACGCGCTTGCCCCAGCGGCTATACCAGTTGGTTGGGTCAGACATACGGGTAGACGAAGCGGTTTGGGTTGCAAGTTATCAGTTGACAGTTGAGAGTTATCAGTTTCGAATTGTCGGTTGCCAGATTAGCGTACGTTTGATCGAAAGCACACTCACAACTGACAACTGAAGACTCGAAACTGACCATTACCTTTAGCCCATGCTCGTTTTTCCGAACGCCAAACTCAACCTCGGCCTTTACGTCACGGGCCAGCGGCCCGACGGTTTCCGCAACCTCGAATCGGTGTTTGTGCCACTGCCGTGGTGCGACGCGCTGGAAGTGCTGCCTGCCCCTAACGGTACCGAAACCACCCTTGCCCTGACCGGCATCTCTATCCCCGGTGACCCGGCCACCAACCTCTGCCGCCGCGCTTACGAGCTACTGCGGGTTGATTTCAACCTGCCGCCGGTACAGCTGCACTTGCACAAAGTGGTGCCGATTGGAGCTGGCCTAGGTGGCGGCTCGGCTGATGCGGCCTTTGCGCTGAAGGCCCTGAACGACCTGTTTCAGCTGGGTCTACCAATCGAGAAGTTGCAGGCCTATGCCCGCCAGCTGGGCTCCGACTGCGCGTTTTTTGTAGCCAACGAGCCGGTTTTTGCCTACGAGAAAGGCGACGTATTCGAGGAAATCAGCCTCAACCTGACCGGTACCGCCTGCAAAGTGGTGTATCCCGGTTTGCACATCAGCACGGCCGAAGCCTACGCCCGCGTATCCGCGGCCTCACCGCGCCACGACCTACGCCAAGCCCTACGCCAGCCGCTAGAAACCTGGCGCAACACCGTCAGCAACGATTTCGAGGATGCCCTGACGCCCATTTATCCGGTGCTAGGCGAAATTAAGCAGCAACTGTACGCGGCCGGGGCAGCCTACGCCAGCCTTTCGGGCTCGGGCTCGGCTGTGTACGGCTTGTTCCCCGGCCGAGAACTGCCCCCAAAGCTGGAGCTGCCTGCGCAGTATCTGGTCTGGGACGGAAGGTTGTAGAAATAGTGAGTTAGACGGTGTATTGCGCAGACTCACGCCATCAAAATCACCACCTCAATAGTGCACCTTTACCCCACCAACACGTCGGCGGCTTCGGGCTTTGGCTGGTGGCGCTTGTTCCATTGGTCGAGGACGGGGTGGATAAGCACGCTGAACAGGATAACCAGCGTGCCGAGGTAGAACCCCGTTGACATTTTCTCTTCGCTGCCGAGCAGCAGCACCGCCAGCAAGATGCCGTACACCGGCTCCAGGTTGATGGTCAAATTCACGACGAAAGCCGAAAGACGCTTCATCAACTCCACCGACGCCGAGAAGGCGTACACCGTACACACGCCTGCCAATAGCCCCAGCCATAGCCAGTCGTAGCCGTGCAGCGCAAGTTGCAATCCATTGCCCTCGGTGAAATAATGGCTGTAGAGCGGAAAGAAAAGCGCAATACTGAGGCCAGCACCCGCCATTTCGTAGAAGGTAAGCCGTAGCGGCGCATGACGCTTCACCAGCTGCGAGTTCAGCACGCTAAACAGGGCCGAAAGCCCCGCCGACAAAATGGCCACCAGTAGCCCCGCCAGCTGGTCCAACTCTGCCCTCGATACCAGGTACAGCCCCACCATCGTCAGCAGCCCCAGCCCAACTTCGTACAGCCGTACCCGTCGCCACAGCAGCAGCGGCTCCAGCAACGAGGTCCAGAGGGCCAGCGTGGCCATGCCCGCTAAGCACACACTCACCGACGACAAGCGCGCCGCCAGAAAGAACGTAATCCAATGTGCTGCCACCAGTGCGCCCACGCCCAGCAGCCGCAAGGCTTCTGTGGGCGCCACGCGCCATCCCACCTTGCGGGCGGTCAGCAGTACGCCTAGCCCACCCGTAGCCAGTAAGGTCCGCCAGAATACCAGCTCTACCGGCGGCACCGAAATCAGCTTGCCCAAAATGGCCGTAAAGCCCCAAAGCAGGACGATAAAATGCAGGCGGAGGTAGTCTTTTAGCATAGGAGTGAAGTTGTGAGGTTGTGAAATTGTGAGGTTGGTTTTGAAGTGGCGCGACTCGCGCAGATTGCGCGGTTAGAACACCAAATTCACCATTTCACAACTTCACAAGCTCACTAGTTAGCGTGGTACCACGCGGTAGAGCACCAGCCCGATGCAGGTGAAAACGATGCTGGGAATCCAGGCGGCCAGCATGGGATTCAAGTCGCCGACTTGGGCGAAGTTTCGGCTGAGGATAACGAAGATGATAAACACGAAAGCCAGCACGAATCCCAGCGCAATCTGCCCGCCTACGCCGGCCCGGCTCTTGCGTGCACTCATAATCACCCCGATAATGGTGAGAATGAACATGGCGTAAGGGTAGGCGTACCGCTCGTATTTGTCGCTCAGATAAATCTGTGTATCAGAAGCACCCCGTTCTATTTTCTGTTTGATAAAGCGGTTCAGCTCGGGCAGGGTCAGGGTTTCGCTGAGGCGGTAGGTGCTGGCAAAGTCTTTGGGGTAGAGGTTGAGCGTAGTGTCGCGGGCGGGTAGTGTCAGCAGCGTTTCCTTGGGGCCGTTGATGATGCGCACCAACTGCGGCGACAGCAGCCAAGCCCGCTTGGTGGAATCCCAGGTAATGGCTTCGGCCGTCATGCGGCGCTTGAGCAAGGTGCCTTCCACGGTTTCCAGCGCAAACTTATAGCCCACGTTGCTTACGTTGTTGTAGCTCTCCATGTAGGCGTAGCTGTTCGGTCCGATTTTGATGTGCACGTTGCGTCCTTTGTACACGTAGGGATTCTTGGTGTACTTCCGCTCGAAGTTGACCCGCGTTTTGTTGGCGTACGGGATGATCCAGCCGGTCAGGGCAATAGTAACCACCGCCAGAATGGCGCTGCCCATCAAATACGGTACTAGCAGCCGCTTGAAGCTCACGCCACTGGCCAGAATCGCCACAATTTCGGTGCGCGCCGCCAGCTGCGCCGTCACGAATACCACCGCAATAAACACGGTAATAGGGGAGAGCAGGTTGGCGTAATACGGAAACAGGTTCACGTAGTACTCCAACATAATCTGCTTGATGCCCAGATTATGCTTGAGAAAGTCGTCGTTCTTCTCGGTGAAGTCAATCACGCAAATCACCATCACCAACACCACTACGGTGAAGAAGAAGGCCGTGAGAAATTTCTTGAGAATGTATTTATCGAGCAGTTTCATGGTTTAGCTGTTAGCTGATAGCTGTAGCAATGTTCTGTTCCGACGAAGCCATATGTACCGAGCTGCCAATAGTGCCAGTAAAGCTCCAAGCTTAAAGCACGCTGCTTTAGCCCAAGGAGACATGGGTAGATCCATGCCCAGCGGAGGATAAATAGTCCAGCCTTGCACCACCGAATCTTGAACTGGCCAACCATAGTAAGGCCACCAATAGTTGGAGGGTATTGGCTGCTGAGGAAATTCGCTTAGCCAAGGACTACTAGCAAAATGAATTAAACTGCCCATGGTATAAGCTAGAAACAGCAAGATGAGCAAATTGCTTGCTAGCTGCATGACTGATGAAGGATCCTTTGTGAAAGGTTTTCTTTTTGTGATGCGAACTACAAAAGCTGCTAATAGGAGCAAAGAGGCACATGAAATAAAGGCAATCCACAAGGGGTGAAGCCAGAGGACAGCTAGTATCAGAAGTCTCAAATAATATGACCAAGGATTCAGACTGTTACTAACTGGACCGTCCGCCATTTCCGGGCTCGAAAAATAAAGGAAGATGCTAACGAAGTCGCTTACAACAAATGATACACAGTAAAGAGTAGGGAGAAATATCAGTAGTAGCCACAGAAGAATACGAGGCAAGCGTTGTGTAAAAAGCATATTTCCTGCAAACCTACAGCCGCGTCATCACCTGCTTCACCATCTGGTCTTTCCATTCGCGGAAGGTGCCGGCCAGAATCTGCTGACGGGCTTGCTTCACCAGCCACAAGTAGAACGTGAGGTTGTGGATAGAGGCAATTTGCGGGCCGAGCATTTCCTTGCTGTGGAACAAGTGGCGCACGTAGGCTTTCGAGTAGAACGTACTGACGTAGCCGCCTAGTTCAGCGTCAATCGGCTCGAAGTCGTCGGCCCATTTCTTGTTGCTGATGTTGATAATGCCCTGGGTGGTGAAGAGCATGCCGTTGCGGGCATTGCGAGTCGGCATAACGCAGTCGAACATATCTACCCCCAACGCTATATTCTCCAGAATATTGGCTGGCGTGCCCACGCCCATTAGGTAGCGTGGCTTGTCCTGGGGCAGAATGTTGCACACCAGTTCGGTCATTTCGTACATCAGCTCGGCTGGCTCGCCCACGCTCAGGCCGCCAATGGCGTTGCCTTCGCGGCCTTGCTCGGCAATAAACTCCGCCGACTTGATGCGCAAATCCTTGAACGTGCTGCCCTGCACAATCGGGAACAGGGTTTGGGAGTAGCCGTAGTGCCCCTCGGTACTGTCGAAGCGCTGAATGCAACGCGTGAGCCAGCGGTGCGTCATGTCCAAGGATTTGCGGGCGTATTCGTACTCGCAGGGCCAGGGCGTGCACTCATCAAAGGCCATGATAATGTCGGCCCCGATGGTGCGTTGGATGTCCATCACGCCTTCGGGCGAAAACAAGTGCTGGCTGCCGTCAATGTGAGAGCGGAATTTCACGCCTTCCTCCTTGATTTTGCGGGTGCCGCTGAGCGAGTACACCTGATACCCGCCCGAATCGGTGAGGATGGGCCGGTCCCAGCCATTGAACTTGTGCAGGCCACCGGCTTTTTGCAGCACATCCAAGCCAGGGCGCAGGTACAAATGGTAGGTGTTGCCGAGGATAATCTGGGCTTGCACGTCGTCTTTCAGGTCGCGCTGCTGCACGGCTTTCACGGTGCCCGCCGTGCCCACGGGCATAAAAATGGGGGTTTCAATTGAGCCGTGGTCGGTGTGGACTACGCCGGCGCGGGCTTTGGTATGCGGGTCTTGGGTTACTAAGTCGAAGGTCATTCTGGAAGAAGGTAGGAGCTAGAAGCTGGGAGTAAGGAGCAAAAGGCAGAAGAAAAGGACCCATAGCCAACAGGCTGTTCAAGGCTTTTTATTTCTCCTAACTTCTAGCTCCCAACTCCTAGCTTCCGAATACAAAGGTACTTCGCCCACCTCGAATGCCTACTTTTGCAGGCTAATTCACCAGCCCTGTGTTGCCAGTTCCTTTTTCCCCCGCCGTGTGGCTGTTGTTGCTCACTGTGTTGGTGCAGCTCTTCTACCTGGGCTACTACTTTTTGCCCTTCGCCAACCGGCCCCCCGAGCCAGAGCCCGATGCCGCGCGGGCCGAGCCGGTATCCATAGTGGTGTGCGCCCGCAATGAGTTAGAGAACCTGCGCCGCCTGTTGCCGCTGCTCCTGAAACAAGACTATCCCGCCGCTTTCGAAATCATCCTCATCGACGACCGTTCCGGCGACGACACCTATCTGTATGTGCAGCAGCTCACCCAATACTATCCGCACGTCCGCCTCGTCACCATCGACCGCACGCCCGAAGGCCTAGCTCCCAAGAAATACGCCCTAACGTTGGGCATCAAAACGGCGCGCTACGGCCAATTGCTGTTCACCGATGCCGACTGCATACCCGCCACCAATCATTGGCTACTGTACATGCAAGCCGGCTTCCAGCGCCCCGCCGATATGGTGCTCGGCTACTCAGCATACACTGAGGCTCCCGGATTTCTGAATAAGCTGATTCGGTTTGAAACATTACTGACGGGCACGCAGTATTTGTCGTTCGCATGGCGTGGCAAACCCTATATGGGCGTGGGCCGCAACCTTGCGTACACGCCGCAGGTCTTTCGCTCAACCAAAGGCTTTGCTTCCCACATCCGCAGCCTGAGCGGCGACGACGACCTGCTGGTGCAGGATGCCGTGACGCAAGGAGCGCGGGTGGCCGTGGTAGCTGAGCCAGCAGCCCACACTTTAAGTGAGCCAGCTGAAACCTGGACGGGGTGGTGGCGACAGAAAAGGCGCCATTTGTCGGCGGGAGGGCGCTACAAGGCGCCCGACCGATGGCGGATTGGAACCTTTATGGGAAGTAATATGCTTTTTCATGGTATTAGTTTGATTTTGCTGTTTTCCCGCCCCGATTGGATACCTTTGGCCGCTGTATGGACGGTGCGCACAGCACTGATTACGGGCACCTATCTCCGCCTTAGCCGCCGCCTCGACGACTCCCTGCCAGCGGCGCTGCTGCCGGTATTAGACCTTGTCTACTTTTTTTATTATCTCGCTTTAGGAATCTCGCTGTTCCTCTACCGTACCCTCAGATGGAAGTAAACAACCCGGAAAAACAGTTTTCAGCAAAGGCCAAGCACGACTTCAAGTTGATTCGGGCCGCCGTGGAAAACACCGATGAAAAGGCGTATGCTGAGCTAATGCATATCTATAAGAAGCCGGTATATCATGTGGTGCTGAAAATGGTGCGGAATCCCGACGATGCCGAGGACCTTACCATCGAGGCTTTCGCCAAAGCCTTCCGCAACCTGCACAAATTCAACCCGGAGTTTGCGTTTAGCACTTGGCTGTTCCGTATTGCCACCAACAACTGCATCGACTTTATTCGCAAGAATAAAATCAAAACGATGTCGATTGACTCGGCTATCAAAATTGATAACGGCGATGAAATCACCATCGACTTCCGCGACCAAAACCTGAACCCGCAGGAATCGACCATCAAAAACCAGAAAATCGAAATCATGCAGCATGTGGTATCCCGGCTGCCTGATAAGTACCAGCGCCTCGTGACGCTGCGCTATTTCGATGAGCTGAGCTACGAGGAAATAGCCCAGGAGCTAAAAGCTCCCCTCGGCACCGTGAAAGCCCAGCTGCACCGCGCCCGTGAGCTGCTCTATGACATGGTGAAAAACAAGAAGGAAATCATATAAGTGAAAAGCCCCGCTAGTCGGGGCTTTTTTTATGCAGTACATATTAGAACGTCATGCAGAGCGTAGCGAAGCATCTCGCGTGCTGACGTCAGGGCTCTTTCTCCAACGTCAGCGGGCGAGATGTTTCGCTACGCTCTGCATGACCACCTTTATAGGATCATTGTACGCAGACTTTGGCTGCTGTACTACCTTTGCCGCACTATGGATATCATCAACCACTACTTTCCGCATCTTACCGACCACCAGCGCCAGCTGTTCCAGAAGCTCGATACCGAGTTCCGTAGCTGGAACGAGCGCCTCAACCTGGTAGCTCGTACTGATGTTGACAACCTGGCAGAGCGCCATTTCCTGCACTCCCTGGGCATTGCGAAAGTGGTGGAGTTTCCGGCCGGCGCCTCGGTGCTGGATGTAGGTACGGGTGGCGGCTTGCCGGGCTTGCCGTTGGCTATTCTGTTTCCGGAAGTGAAGTTTCACCTCGTGGATAGCATCGGCAAGAAGATTCACGCCGTGCAGGAAATGGCGCGTGACTTAGGTCTCACCAACGTTACGGCCGAGCAAATCCGCGCCGAGCAGCTCCGCCCCAAGTACGACTACGTAGTGAGCCGCGCCGTAGCCCGCTTGGCTACCTTCCACACCTGGATTGCGCACCGCTACAAACCCCACGGTGACGTCACTAGCGGCCTTTACTACCTGAAGGGCGGCGACCTAACCGAAGAAATTGAAGAGTCTGGCCTCAAGGCCACTATTACCGACCTCAAGGATTTTTACACGGAAGAGTTCTTCGAGACAAAGAAGGTGGTGTTCGTGCCGACTAACTCGGGTGGGAGGGGGTAGGGAGGCTCGTGTCGTTTCTTAAATGACAACAATCATTGTTACGAGTTTCTTCAATCAGAAGCCTCGTTCAAGGGACACAATACGAGCAAAGAAATGGCCACAGCAGTGGAATAGATGCTTAGTGCTGTAGTTCAGCTAAGCTTTACTGTTTATCCCTACAAGATGGTGTCCTTTACAAGCTTGGCCTTGCTCTCTTTGTTGTTGAGGTCATCTATCATGCAGAACTCTCTGGAAATCTATTCTGCTCAACGGATGGAACAAGCACAGCCAGAAGATTCTTTGATAGGGCGGTGGCGCGGGCAAGAAGAGAGTGTTTGAATTAACTTAGAGTTTACTGCCTCTCATATATTGATCATCCGGCATGACAAGGAGATATATAGAACATTTCGCTACACGGTAAAAGGAAACGCACTTACTCTTAGAGTAGCTGACAAGTCCGTTAGCAAACATTATTATCAGGTGAGACGCTATACGCTCACCTTTAGACCAGATAAAGTAACGCACTCAGAATCCATTGACTTGTTGTATGAATTATCCTTCCATAGAGTCCTATAGGCACCATCTTAACGTCTCTTTCAGTGAGTGGAAGAAATGAAAACAAGGCCTAACGACCAGCTATACAATGTGTAAGAACTTAAGCAGCTAGCTGACCAGTTTTTGTTCACAAATTGGTAGCCATTGTAATCACCCTGGCACCTCGGCCGTCAGAAACTCAACGGCTCGGCGTTCAGAATAATACTCGCCATCGGGCGTGCCTTCTGCAAACCCGACGTGGCCGCCTGCTTGCGGCGTTTCCAGGAAGACGAACTTGCTGCGAGCCGCCACTTCCCGTGGGTAGCAGGTGGGGGCTAGGAATGGGTCGTTTTGGGCGTTGACGAGCAGGGTAGGGATTTGGATGGCGCCAAGGTAGCGGCCGGAAGCGGCGTGCTCGTAATACTCATCGGCCGACTTGAAGCCGTGCATAGATGCGTGGTACTATCCATCAGCTTGAAAGATTTAGCGCCACGGGGTTCCCGAATTGGCTGATTTATCTCCGACTTCTTGTTCTTTCCTCTTCCTCGCTTTCTTCATAACTGCTGTGCGGCGCGCGACAGAAGCAGAGTTGCTGTTGCTGCCGAATTAGAAATGAATACTTGTTTTCTTGGCAAGCACTAGCCGCAACCCTAGTCCTTATTATCTTGTCATTCGTAGCCGCGTGCCATAATGCTTCTTCTTTCCTTTCTGCCTATGAAAACACTGTTTCTTTCCGCCACCTTATTACTCGTTGCAGTTGTATCTGAGGGCCAGGACTTCAAGTATCAAACACCTCCCAAAGCCCTCCAAGACCTGCTACTGGCGCCGCCCACGCCGCGCGTTAGCCTCGCATCGAATGGCCGCACAATGGCCTTGCTGCAAGTGCAGGATTTTCCGACTGTGGCCGAGCTAGCGCAGCCTGAACTGCGCCTGGCGGGCTTGCGCATGAACCCGCGTACCAACGGGCAGAGCCGGGTGAGCTACGCGGTGGGTATCAAGCTTAAAACATTGCCCAACGGTGCCGAAATCGAGGTGAAAGGCCTGCCAGCCCAAGCGCGGATCAGTGACGTGAGCTGGTCGCCCGATAATAAAACCATAGCCTTTGCGCTAACTGTGCCCGGCTCCGGTACCGACGGCCGCGTGGAACTTTGGATAGCCGACGTGGCCGGGGCCACAGCGCGCCGCTTATTGGCCACGCCCCTCAACGATGCGTTTGGTAACTCCTTCGATTGGGTTTCTGACAGCAAAACGATTTTGGCTTGCACCGTGCCGGCGGGCCGGGGTACCGCGCCTTCGGCCGACACTGCGCCCACTGGACCGGCGGTGCAGGAAAGCGGCGGCGGCATCAAAACGGCGGCCCGTACTTATCAGGATCTGCTGAAAAACCCCGCCGACGAGCGACTGTTCGATTACTATGCCACCTCTCAACTGGTGAAGGTGAACGTAGCCGATGGAACAGCCCAGCCCCTGGGCCAGCCCGGCGTGATTCAGACCGCCTCGCCTTCACCCGATGGCAAATACGTGATGCTGCGTACCCGCCACCGGCCGTATTCTTACACGCTACCTATCACCCGGTTCCCGCAGCGCATTGATGTGCTGGATCTAACTACCGGGGCCTCGGTGAAATCAGTGGTTGATTTGCCTTTGGCTGACGCCGTACCCATCGGCAATGATGCGGCGCCTACTGGCCCACGTAACCACGGATGGCGCGCCGATGTGCCCGCTACGCTCTATTACGTGGAGGCCCAAGACGGCGGCAACCCCAAAACGAAAGCAGACATTCGCGATAAAATATTTACTCTAGAAGCGCCATTTACGGGCACGCCACAAGAGCTAGTAGCGTTGCCTATGCGCTTTGGCGGCCTAAGCTGGGGCACCAGCCAACTGGCCCTGGTAGATGGCTACCGCTGGGCCGACCGCCACGAGACTAAGTGGCAGTTGAACCCTAGCAAGCCGACCGCGCCGCTCACTGTGTTGTTCGAGGGGTCGTCGGAGGATAAGTACAAAGACCCCGGCACGCCGTACGAGCACCGCAATGCCCAAGGCAAATCGGTGTTGCTCACGGGCGGACCTTCGGGTCAGAATCTGTACTTGCTGGGCATGGGAGCCTCGCCCGAAGGTGACCGGCCTTTTGTGGACGAGCTAGATTTGAGCAGCAAGAAGACTACCCGCTGGTGGAGGTCGCAGGCGCCCGTGTATGAGGTGCCAGTAGCCATTATTGATGCTAGCGGCAAAAACCGGCAGCTGCTCACCCGCCGCGAGTCGCTCACTCAGTCGCCAAACTACTATCTGCGCGACGCCACTAAAAAAGACAAGCTCACGGCCGTAACCAAGTTCCCGAATCCATACGCGGCGTTTGGGGGCAGTTTCCCCAAGCAGGTGCTCAAGTACAAGCGCGCCGATGGTGTGGACTTGACAGCCAACCTCTACCTGCCGCCAAACTACAAGAAAAGCGACGGTCCGCTGCCCACACTTATGTCGGCTTATCCTCTGGAATTCAAGGATAAAAGTACTGCCGGGCAAGTAAGTGGTTCACCGTACACCTTCACGCGCCTAGGTGGTGGCTCGCCGGTATTCTGGGTTACGCAGGGCTACGCCGTGCTAGAAAATGCCAGCGTGCCGATAGTGGGCGAGGGCAGCAAAGACCCCAACGATACCTACATCGAGCAGCTAGTGAGCAGTGCCAAGGCGGCTATTGACGAAGGGGCACGCCTGGGCGTGGTGGACGCCGACCGGGTGGGCGTGATGGGCCACAGCTACGGCGCATTCATGACGGCCAACTTGTTGTCGCACTCCAACTTGTTTAAAGCGGGCATTGCTCGGAGCGGCGCCTATAACCGCACCCTCACGCCCTACGGCTTTCAGGGCGAGGAACGCAGCTACTGGCAGGTACCGGAAGTGTACAACACGATGTCGCCGTTCAACTACGCCGACAAAATGAAAACGCCCATCCTGCTGATCCACGGCGAGGCCGACAACAACCAGGGTACTTTCCCCATCCAGAGTGAGCGGTACTTTTCTGCTCTCAAAGGCCAGGGCGCTACCGCGCGCTATATAGTGCTGCCAGCCGAGGCGCATGGCTACGCAGCCCGCGAGAATATGCTCCACGTGTTGTGGGAGACGAATGCGTGGCTAGAGAAATACGTGAAGCCACTCAAGCCAGCAAACTAACTACAGCAAAAAGAGTAAACAGTAAAAACCGAGAAGCCTGAATTACCAAGTGGTAGTTCAGGCTTTTTCATGTGTGCTTACCTAGCTGCTTTCCTAAGCGCAAGGTTGGGCTTTTCGCAAGCTGTAGCTAAGCGCAGCAAAGGTGACAGGCTGCTACTATTCTTGTCTTCCAGCATAGCCACGCTACATTGTCAGTGCACCTGACGTCGCAGCAAGTGAAGGCTATTTTCAACTGCTAGCAAATCTTACAGCCTAAGAAAATATGTAGCAACGGCAGTTGTTTGAAAAGTACAGAAATACCCCGTATGGCAGCGTTTTATAGCACTTTGCGGCGGTATTATATAAGTGAAATCGATTGCAATATTTGCAATATTAGCGTGGCTTTATAGAGAAAAATATCATGCCGATTATGCAATTGTTAATATTATGTTCTTTATTGGCACTTACGACCGGAATAAGCTCCACTAATAACTCATAGTACATGGGTAAATATTACACTCGTTTTTGTCTGAAATGCCTATCTAAAAAGGGGCATTATATGAGTGAAAGAGTAAAGTATTGCCTCATAGGGTAGTATTCAAGAGGGCACGGCTAAGATGGCCGCCTATATTCAAACAGGTTTTCAGCTTGTACTCACCCACCACTGCGAGTAAGTTGACATGCGCTCTGATTGGGAGTATCGACAGGGATATAATTGCCGGAAACGACCAGTAGGAGCTTTGGTTTAATTCCTTATTGCTTTTACTGCGTGCTTGTAAAGCATGAGTTGAGTTTCCGAGGTAGGCAGAATCCGGTATTCCAATTGCCCGAAAAACAACTGGGCTTGTAGTGACGGGGGCGAGTAGGGGAGGAGCCAGAAAACAGTAGGGTAAAGTAATTCAAACCTTGTTCATTCAATAAATCATAATTCACATGAAGAAAGCTTTACTTTCCAGCTTTGTCTTGATGTCGGCCCTCCCCACGCAGGCGTGGGCGCAGAACAAGGCTGTGACAGGGCGAGTGACGGATGCCATTACCGGCGAAGGGATGCCTGGGGTAACCGTCCACCTCAAGGACACCTCCGTAGCGGCGCCAACCGATGAGAAGGGCAACTACAGCATCAGCGTGCCGGCTACCGGCGGAACCTTGGTGTTTACGTTCATCGGCTACCTCAACAAAGAGGTGACTGTCGGCAATCAGTCCACGCTTAACGTGAGCTTGGCTAGCGACTCCAAAAACCTCAACGAGGTAGTGGTAGTAGCCTACGGCACCGCCGACCCGGCTACGTTCACCGGCTCTGTGGCCCAGATTGGGGCCGAAAAACTGGCGCAACGGCCAGTAACCAACATCACCAATGCCATTGCTGGCCAAGCCCCCGGGGTACAGGTTTCGGCTGGCTCGGGGCAGCCGGGCGCTGGCCCTGATATCCGCATCCGTGGGTTCAGCTCGGTAAACTATGCCAACGACCCGCTGTATGTAGTGGACGGGGTACCGTACACGGCCGGCTTGTCGAACCTGAACACAGAGGATATAGCGAGCATATCGGTGTTAAAGGATGCTGCCTCCACTGCTCTTTATGGTTCTCGCGCTACCAACGGGGTAGTAATGATTACCACCAAGAAGGGCAAGAAAGACCGGATACAAGTGAATTTGAGGGCGTTGCAGGGCGTTTCGTCGCGCGCGGTTCCTGAGTACGAG
Organism: Hymenobacter norwichensis DSM 15439; assembly: GCF_000420705.1. GTDB lineage: Bacteria > Bacteroidota > Bacteroidia > Cytophagales > Hymenobacteraceae > Hymenobacter > Hymenobacter norwichensis. Next base: position 500,278 of record NZ_ATVL01000008.1, on the reverse strand, counting down.
CGTGTAAACGCGCAGGAATACTACCCGCTGATGTGGGAAGCCTATCGGAATAGCTTGGTCAGCAACACCGTTACCAACGCGCAGGCCAGTCAGCGGGCCACCAATGACATCAAGGGCCTGTTGGGTTACAACCCCTTCAATGTGCCGAACAACCAGATTGTGCGCACGGATGGCACGCTAAACCCGGATGCGCAGCTGCTGTGGGGGGATGACCTGGATTGGGAGAAAGCATTAACCCGGGACGGCTCCCGCTCCGATTATACCGTGAGCTTCAACGGTGGGTCCGAGAAGAGCGACTACTACGTTTCGCTGGGCTACCTGAACGAGAAAGGGTATGTGATTAAGTCGGACTTCGAGCGGTTCGCGGGCCGGTTGAACGTCAACAGCAACCTAACCAAGTGGTTTAAGGCGGGTGTGAACCTGAACTACACCCTCACCAACTCCAACCAAGCAAATACGGGAAGCTCCACGGGCTTCGTAAACCCCTTCTTCTTTAGCCGCGGAGTTGGGCCTATTTACCCCATCTACCAGCACGACCCCACCACGGGCGAATACGTGCTCGACGCGAATGGTGAGCGGATATATGATTTGGGCGGCTCCTCCCCAACCATGACCCGCCCGGTGTATCCCGGCCGGCATATCATAGCTGAAACCGAGTGGAACAACAACCTCTACCGCCGCAATGTGCTGGGCGGCAGAACCTACGGGGAAATCACCTTCCTGAAAGACTTCAAGTTCACGGCCAACTTCGCTGCCGACATCACCAACTACGAAGAGCAGACCTACGAAAACACCATAGTGGGCGACGGTGCCCCGGCTGGTCGGGCAGGCCGCGTGCTCTACAACCTAACGAGCTACACGGCCAACCAGCTCCTCAACTACACCCGCACGCTAGCAGACGTGCACACGGTGGATCTGTTGGCGGGCCACGAAAACTACAGCCGGAGCCGCGACTACCTGAGCGGCACCAAGTCAGGAGAGGTAATTGCTGACAACACTGAACTCCAGAACTTCAGTACCATCAACAGTTTCAACACCTACCTGCAAGAACACCGGATAGAGTCGTATTTCGGGCGGGCAAACTATACCTACAACGACAAGTACACTGTGTCGGCCTCGTATCGGCGAGATGGTTCTTCCCGGTTCTACAAAGATGTGCGCTGGGGTAGCTTCTGGTCGGTTGGGGGCTCTTGGCGCTTGGATCAGGAAACCTTCTTCACCAAGCCCAACTGGGTTGACATGGTGAAGCTGCGGTCGTCGTACGGCCAAGTGGGCAACGAAAACCTGGAGAATGCCGACGGCAACCAATACTACGCGTGGCAGGCGCTGTACACGCTGGGCCAGAACAACGCTGGCGAAGCGGGCTTCTCGCAAGCAAGCTTAGGCAACCGGGGCCTGGTGTGGGAAAAGAACAACAGCTTCGACGCGGGTCTTGAATTCTCCCTGTTTGGAAATCGCCTGAACGGTTCGGCGGAGTATTTCAAACGCACCTCCAAGGACCTGTTGTTTGAAGTGCAGCTGCCGCTTTCCAGTGGGGTAGCCAACCGGATTGAAAACGTGGGCACGATGTACAACCAGGGGGTCGAGCTGCGGCTGGCTGGTGACGTCATCAAGACCGATGCCTTCACCTGGAACCTGGACGTCAACTGGACCACCTTCAAAAATGAGATAACCCAGCTGCCTTACCCCGAGCTGGTGTCGGGTACGAAGAAGCTGAAAGTAGGCGAGGATTTGCAGTCGTTCTGGCTACGCGAGTACTACGGCGTTGACCCGGAAAACGGCAATGCTCTTTACCGCGCCACCAGCTACATTGAGGCCAACAGCAAGATCATCGGCGCCGATACCGTGACCTCGAATGCCAACAACGCCCGGTTCCATTACGCCGGCACGGCTATTCCGAAGTTCTCGGGTGGTGTTACGAATACGTTCTCCTTCAAAGGTTTCACTTTGTCGGCGTTGCTCACCTACTCGGTAGGCGGCAAGTTCTACGACAGCCAGTACGCCACCCTGATGAACCACGGCACCTACGGCGGCGCCATGCACAAGGACATGCTGAACCGGTGGCAGAACCCGGGGGATATCACCGACGTGCCTAAAATGCAAGCGGGCAATACGGCCAACCTGGCGGCCGCTTCCGACCGGTGGTTGATTGATGCTTCGTATCTCAACTTTCGCTCGGTGAGCTTGAGCTACAACATTCCGGCTCCTCTCACCACGCGCCTCAAGCTGCGCAACGTGAACATCTTCGCCACAGGTGAAAACCTGGCGCTGGTTTCCAAGCGAAAAGGCATGAACGTGGCCCAAACCTTCTCGGGTACCACCTCGGCAGTGTACGTGCCTGCCCGGGTGCTTTCGCTAGGGTTGAATCTTTCTTTGTAGCAACTGATTGGACTGATTGGTCATGAAAAAGACGATATACAGCGCGTTGCTAGCCAGCGCCATGATTTTTTCCTCCTGTGATAAGGAGTACCTGGAAACGGCCCCCACCACGGCCGTAACCGAAGGGGACGTGCTGTCCAGCACCAAGAACGGCATGGCCGCGCTGAACGGTATCCACCGGATAATGTACTTGCAGCACAACGGCAGCCAGAACCAGGGCGGCGAAGGCTCAAATAAGATTATGATGGATGCCCTAGGGGAAGACTGGGTGCAGACAATAGGAACCAGCTGGTGGTCTGGTGAGCACAACTGGATTGCACACCGGAACGCTACCTCGACTACCACCTACAACCATGCCTGGTACTATTTTTATTACCGCATCATCGCCAATGCCAATGTGCTGATTAACGGTATAAGCAATGCCACCGGCCCAGAGGCTGAAAAGCAAATGATCATTGGCGAGGCCTTGGTGTACCGCGCCTGGGCTCATTTTCAGTTGGTACAAGTGTTTGGTGAACGATACGCAGCCGGTGCAACCAACAGCCAGCTAGGCGTGCCGCTGATGACTACCAACACCACGGAAGGCCAGCCGCGCGCTACCGTGGAAGAAGTATATACCCAGATCAACACAGATTTAGATGCAGCTATCGGGATGCTGACCGGCGCGGCCAACCGCCCGGCTAAATCGCACTTCAATGCGGCTGTAGCCAAAGGCATTAAGGCCCGGGTGGCCCTCACCATGCAAAACTGGCCGGTGGCTGCACGATTGGCGCAGGAAGCCATTCAGCAAAGCGGTGCTACCCTCATGAACCGGACGCAGTACACGAGCGGGTTCAACAGCATCGACAACCCGGAATGGCTGTGGGGCAGCAAAATGCAAGCCGACCAGACCAGCTATTTCTACTCCTTCTTCGCTTACATGTCGGCCAACTACAGCTCGACCGTTATCCGGCAGAACCCGAAGAAGATCAACTCGGTGCTCTACAACCAAATCCCGACCACCGATATTCGCAAGGCGCTCTGGGACCCCACCGGCGCCAGCATTCCGGCCCCGGCCACGGGCGTGAAAGCGCCGTACGGGCAGAAGAAGTTTCTGGTAGCAGACCCCAACCTGAGCATCGGGGACGTGCCGCATATGCGCTTAGCCGAGCTGTACTTAATCCAGGCCGAAGCCGAAGCCCGGCAAGGTTTGGCCGCTGCGGCCGGCACTCTGTTTACGCTAGTTAGTGCGCGCGACCCGCAGTATGTGCGGTCCACCCGTACCGGGCAGGCTTTAGTAGACGAAATCCTTTTCCAGCGCCGCATAGAGTTGTGGGGGGAAGGATTCCGGTTCCTGGACTTGAAGCGCACCAACAGTGCGTTGGATAGAACGGGTAAGAACCATATCACGCAATGGGCCTGGATTCTCACCGGCAGCAACTTCCGGGTTGAGGCTGGGGCCAAGGAGTGGCAATTCGTATTCCCGCAGGCTGAACTCAACGTGAACAAAGCCATTGTGCAGAACCCGCTGTAGCAACACATTTTCTGGTGCTTGATACCAGTGGCAACAAAAAGAGCCGCTCCTTTCGAGGAGCGGCTCTTTTTGTTGCCACTGGTTGGTTACTTGATTTGCTTACCCGTGGCGTCTAGCAGCGTCACTTTGCCGGGGGCAAACTTCTTCACTTCCTCGTACTGCGTGGCTTTGTCGCCTACCACCACATAAACCAGCTCGTTCTCCGGCATGTACTTGCCAATGGTAGTTTTGAAATCGGCTACCCCCATCTGCATCAACTGCTGCTGGTCGTCCTCGATGAACTTCGGCGGCTTGTTGAACTTGCTGATCCGGCGCAGAATACCCAGCTTGGCGCCCTGGCTTTCATAAACCAGCGTGTTGCCTTTCAGAATCTTGCTTTTGGCAATGTCCACGTCGGCCTGGCTGAAGGTAGGGCCGTAGGTGGTCAGTAGCTCCCGAATCAGTTGTAGCGAGGCACCAGTGGCGTTGGCCCGCACGCTCGTCGAGACGATGAAGGGAGCTATTTCCTTTTGTTCTTGGACCGTTGAATACGCCCCGTAGGTGTAGCCTTTCTGGATGCGGAGCAGCTGAGTCAGGCGGCCGCTGGCGCCGCTGCCCAATACAGCATTGGCAAACGTAGCCTTACTCAGGTCTGGGTCGGAGCCGGCCAGCGCTAACTTGCCAATGTAGAGCACCGACTGCTTGGCGTCGGGCACATCAATGAAATACACGTTGCCGCCCAACGTTTGGGTGGGAATGGGCTGCTTGGGCATAGTCACTGCTTTGGCAGCCCAAGTGGTTTCCAGCGGCTGCAAGGCGTCGGCTACCTGTTTCTGATTGATGGCACCCACCACGTGAACAGCCGCCCCGGAAGGCGAAATGTTGCGGTTGTAGTACGCCTTCAAATCGTCGAGGGTGATGCCAGCCGTTGTTTCCAGCGTGCCACTGCCTGGGGTACTGAGGATGTGGTTAGGGCCGTACATCAACCGGAGGAAATTCTGGCTGGCTACGGCGGCTGGGTTGGCTTCCTGACCTTTGAGGCTGGTAGCCAACGAGCGTTTCAGGCGGGTGAATTCCGCGGCGTCCCAGCGGGGTTGCAAGAGTATTTCCTGCACCAGTGCCAGAGTAGGAGCAAAGTTGCGGGCCAGGCAGCGCGCCTGCACCCGAAATTCTTCGTTGGTGCTGTTCACCGAAATGCTAGCTCCCAGCAAATCAATGGCTTCTTCTAGCTGCGCTGGGGTTTTCTGGGCCGTGCCCTGCATGAGCAGCTGAGCCAGCAGGGAGGCGGTACCGGCTTTGTCTAGCGGGTCCAGATAGTGGCCGCCGGGGATGGTTACGTCAAACGAAACCAGCGGAATTTCGCGGTTGTCAATGCCGTACACTTTCAGGCCGTTGCCCAAAGAGGCATTCCAGATATCGGGCACTTTAAATAGCGGCGTTTCCAGAAATGGCGGCTCCGACCGGTCGTTTTTGGTTACGGTTTTCTCGAATACGGCTTCCTTGCCTTGGCCCACATCTTCGTTTTGCACACCAGACACTACTTTTTCCTGGTACACCGTGGCTAGTTGCGCGCCTTGCACCACTAGGTTCTGCTGGCCTTTAGGCACCACGCTGGTCATCACATAGGGCTTGCCTTTCAAGTACTGGTTGTACACCCGCATCACGTCTTCGCGGGTTACGGCTTGGGCCAGTTTGGCGGCTTTGGTGATGTAGGCCGGGTCGCCAGCAAACTCGTTGTCGCGGCCCATCTGCAAGGCCTTGCTCAGCACCGATTCCACGCCGGAGTACAGGTCGGTTTCAATTTTGGCTTGGATGCGCTGGAGTTCGGTATCCGAAAAACCCTGGGCTTCAAAACGCTGCAACCCCTCCTGAATGGCACTGTGCACCTGTTGCAAGCTGGTGTTCGGGTTGGCCCGCACCTGCACAATAAATTCGCCAGCCAACTCACTGCTGTACTGATAAGCCCCCACGTTGGGCGCCAGTTTCTGCTCTTCTACAATCACCTTGTAGAGCGGCGAAGTGCGGTTGCCAGCTAGCAGCTGGCTCAGCACCTCCAGCGCATACGTGTCGCGGTGGTACTCCTGAATGCTAGGAAACACCATTTGCAACTGCGGCAAGCGGGCAAAATTGTCTTCCAAGTACAGGGATTTCGTTTCCGTCAGGCCGGCGGGGCGGGGCGGCAGGGGCTTCACCTCCGGACCCTTCTTGATTTCGCCGAACCAACGCTGCACCTTGGCCTTCGTTTCAGCAATATTGATGTCGCCGGCAATTACCAGCGTGGCATTGTTGGGGCCGTAGTACTGGTGGTAAAACTCCTGCACATCGGCCAAGGTAGCGGCCTGCAAATCCGGCAAAGAGCCAATCACCGTCCAGTTGTAGGGGTGGTCGGTGGGGTACAGGTTTTTGCGCAGCACCTCGTTGGTGAAGCCGTAGGGGGCGTTGTCGTAGTTCTGGCGCTTTTCGTTTTTCACCACCTGAATTTCGCGCGCCAACGCTTCCGTGGTCACAGTTTTAATCATGTAGCCGAGCCGGTCGGAGTCAATCCACATGATTTTGTCGAAAGCATCCTTGGGCACCACTTCGTAGTACTGCGTGCCATCGTTCCAGGTGCTGCCATTGCGCTGTCCGCCCCACTCCTCAATCAGCTTACGGTTGGCCCCCACTGGGGCATTCTCCGAGTCGTTGAAAGACATGTGCTCGAAGAAGTGAGCAAAGCCAGTTTTGCCCGGTTTCTCGCGGTTGGAGCCCACGTGCATAATGGTGGCCACCGCCACAATGGGGTCGGAGTGGTCTTCGTGCAGCACCACCTCCAGGCCATTTTCCAGCGTAAACTTTTCGTAGGGTAAGGAAAACGAACCTGCTTTTGCCGCCGTGGGCTGCTGGGTGGTTTTGCAAGAAGATACCGCCCCAAGGGAGGCCGCTGTAAGCAGTAAAGCCGCAAGCTTAGAGGTCTGAAGCATTGTTGTAAGAAAGTAAGTACTAATGGAATAAAAGCAATAGTAGCAGTTTTGCCGCAACACATTCTATATGACCGCCAAGTTAGGCTAGCGTTGCTTCCATGAGCTTGCGCAAACTGCTTACGGCAGCCTGAGAATGCGCCCACTGAAGCTGGTGCTTATTCAGATCAGGTAAGTTGCCTAGCGTGTAATTTCCTTGCTGTTACCTACTTCTAGGTTGGCCTCGCCCTGCCAGCTTCCTGGTCGGATGGTTCTAGCTTAGACTTAACTGAACAATACTTGTTGCCGATGTCGGCCGGGGGCTACGTAGGTGTAGCGTAGTGGCAGGCCGCAGTTCGAACAGATTTGCAACACCAAAGCCAAGCCTAGGCCAACGCTTTCAGCGGAGCTGTCGGGGGATTTGTGAAAACGACTGAACAGGCCCGCTTCCTGCAATGATTCTGCCCGGCCGGTATTCTCCACGGTGAGGGCTTCCGGTGTGAGGCGCACCACCAAGAGCCCTTCCGCCACGTTGTGCCGAATGGCATTAACCAATAAGTTGCTGGTCAGTACTTCCAGCAGGCCGCGGTGAATACGAATGAGTACGCTGGCTGCAATTTCCGTTTCTAGTTGGATGCCGCGGGCTGCCAGCTGAGGGGTGAGCTGATTGAGCTGGGTGCGCACGGTGGCCGCCACATCCACGGTTTCGGCGGGGAAGTACAGGTGGTTATCGAGTTGAGCCAACAACAGCAGGCTTTTGGTGAGGTGAGTGAGCCGCTGCGCCACGCCCATCAGGTTTTCGATATAGCCGGCCTGCTCTTCGGTAAGGCCGGGCGCCTGCACCAGCAAGTCGAGGTTGGTGCGCATGATAGCCAGTGGGGTCTGGATTTCGTGGGCGGCGTTTTCCGTAAATTCTTTCTGATACCGGTACACCCGCTGGTTTTGCCGCAGCAGCAGCTGTACAGCTTCGTGCAACTCCCGAAACTCCCGTACCGGCGTAGTAGGCAGCGTGATGGTTTGGTTGCGGTTGAGTTTGTACTGCTGCAACTGCTCCAGCAACGCGTAGAACGGCTGCCACAGGCGGCGGTTCAGAATCAGTTGCAGCCCAAACATGCCCAGCCCTAGCACGCTGAAAAGCCCCGCCCCCGCCACCACAATGCGCAGCAGCAACGACTGCGTATCCAGCAACGACAACCGGATTTGCAGCTCGTACGGCCGCTTTTGGAACACCACGGGCACCGCCAGCTGCCGGTAGGGCTGCTGCTGGCCGGTCAGCTCATTGAACATGGGCCGGATACTGAACTGGTCGGAGCGGCGGGCGGGCAATGCCCGGAGCGGCACGAACTCCACGTTGTGGTCGAGTTGGTGCCAGTACGCTAAGTCGGCGGGGCTGTGCAGATACAAGCGTAATGCCTTCTGCACCCGCAACTTGCGCCGGCTCAGCGTGCGGTCCACGTAGGCATAGTACAGCTTATGAATCAGCGAGTAATACACAAACGACCCCACACCCGCCACAACGCTGGCATACAGCAAAAAAATCAGCGTGGTGCGGGTCAGGAGTTTCATACAGGCAAGGAAACAAAAGGCTACGCCAAGTCGGTGTCGAAGCGGTAGCCCAGGCCGTACACCATCCGGATATAGTTGGGCGCACCAGCTTCAGTGAGCTTGCGCTTCAGGTTCTTGACGTGCGCGTACACCGTTTCGTAGGTATCAAACTGCTCGGCGGCATCCCCGGAAAGGTGCTCGGCAATGGCACCTTTGCTGATTACCCGGCCCTGATTGGCGAGCAGCAGCAGCAGCAAATCCAACTCGGTACGGGTGAGGTTTAGGGGCTGGCCGCCCAGCGTAGCCACCCGCGCCGCAACGTCTACCATTAACGAGCCGACCTGCACCATATTGGCCCCATTGTAGCGGCGGCGGCGCACAATAGCGGCCACGCGGGCACTAAGCTCGGGCAAGTGAAAGGGCTTGGGCAGGTAATCATCGGCGCCCAGCTGCAAGCCCGCAATCCGGTCGTCCACGGCGTTGCGGGCCGACGTGATGATAACGCCCGCCTCGGGCCGCTGCTGTTTCAGTTCGCGCAGCAGCGCTAGGCCGTCGCCGCCGGGCAGCGTGAGGTCCAGCAGAATACAGTCGTAGTCGTATAGCAGCATTTTTTCCTGCGCCTGATCGAAGGTGGCAGCTAGCTCACACACGAAATGCTGCCCGCGCAGGTAGCTGCCGAGGCCAGCCGCCAACTCGGGCTCATCTTCAACGATCAGTAGTTTCATGAATGAAAGCAGAAAAGGAGGAAGGGGTAAAGGTAAGGCAGTTTCGAGCGCCACTGTAGCGCAAGCAAGCGGATTGCGCGGGTGCTTTGCCAACTAGAAGCGAGTACTGGAAGCACATGAGTGATTCATCACTTTTTGTAGGCGTAGGGTGGGCATCTTCCAAATGTATTCTAAATCCATTGGTAGTATCGCCATACGTTTCGGCGTGCTGCTGCTTTTGCTCCTTTCTTTCCCACCCAATTCTCTGCTTATGCTTTCGTTGCTAGGTTTCCTGATGATCAGTACGTTTATGTACCTGATCATGTCCAAGCGCATGTTTGCCATGACGGCGCTGATCCTCATCCCGATTGTATTTGCGCTGATTGGAGGATTTCGGGCCGAAATCGGGGACATGATGCTGGAAGGAGTCAAGAAGATTGCGCCCACCGGCGTGATGCTCATCTTCGCCATTATGTACTTCGGCATCATGACCGACGCGGGGCTGTTCGACCCCATCGTGGCCAAGATTCTGAAAGTAGTGGGCGGCGACCCGCTGAAAGTGGTTATCGGTACGGCCATCCTGGCTTTGTCCGTCTCGCTCGATGGCGATGGTACCACCACCTATATTATTGTGGTGGCGGCCATGCTGCCGCTGTACCGCCGTCTGCACATGAACCCGCTGGTGCTCACTGCCACCGCGTTTTTGTCGAGCGCCGTGATGAACATTCTGCCCTGGGGCGGCCCCACGGCCCGCGTACTCTCGGCCCTGCACCTGGATAGCTCGCAGGTATTCACGCCCCTGATTCCGGCCATGATTGTAGCGGCGGGTTGGGTGCTGTTCGTAGCCTACATCTTCGGTAAGCGCGAGCGGGCCCGCCTGGGTATCACCGTCATTACCGAAGATGCCACGGCGCTGGTAGCCGAGGCCAACGAAGAAGAGCTCAGCTTGCGCCGCCCCAAGCTGCTATGGCTGAATGCCCTACTCACGCTGGCTTTGTTGGTTGGCCTGTTCATGGATATTGTGCCGCTGCCAGTACTGTTTATGACGGCTTTTGCCCTTGGTATGCTTATCAACTATCCGCGCCTGGGTGAGCAGCGCGGCCGCCTGAACGCTCACGCTGGCAACGCCGTCATTGTGGCCGGGATGGTATTTGCGGCGGGCATTTTCACCGGTATTCTGGCGGGCACCAAAATGGTGGATGCCATGTCCCTGACCATCGTGACGCTGATTCCCGACATGCTCGGGCCGCACTTGCCCGTTTTGACGGGTATTACCAGCGCACCGTTCACCTTCTTCATGAGCAACGATGCTTATTACTTCGGCATTCTGCCGCTGGTGACGAAGGCCGCCAGCCAGTTTGGCGTGAGCGTGGTGGATATGGGCCGGGCTTCGCTGCTGGGGCAGTCGGTGCACTTGCTGAGCCCGTTGGTGCCTTCCACCTACCTACTCGCCGGTTTGGCCGAAGTGGACTTCGGCGACCATCAGCGCTTCACGCTCAAGTGGGCCTGCGGCACGGTCATCGTGATGCTCATTACCTGCCTGGTGCTAGGAGTGGTGCCGCTCTAGCAGGCTGGCGGCTCTCCGGAAGCTTAGTCCGGAAGTGTTTGCCCAATCCTCTGCAATCCAACATTCCACCCGCTGCCCTGCCCAGGACGGCATTTTCTTCGGCTTCTTATGAAACAAACGTTTCTCTTTTTCGCCATGCTCGTGCTGCTGGCTGCTGGACCAGCGTTGGGCCAAAACCGCGGCAAGTACAACAGCTGGCTGCAATACACGGGTACCTACTCGCTCAATCAGCGCTTCGATGTGAACATTGGGGCGCAGTACCGGGCCTACAGCGGCCTCACCGACAAGCGCCTGCTGCTGGGTTTGGCCAACCTGCAATACAACCTCAAGAGCCTGCCTATGTCGGTGGCGGCGGGGTACATGTATTTGCAGCTGCAACCCTACTCCAACCCAGAGCAAACCGAAAAATTCGATAACCGCGAAAACCGACTCTACCAGCAAGTTATTGTAAACAACAAGCTGGGCCGGGCGCGGCTGCTGCACCGCTACCGCATTGAGGAGCGCTGGACTCCCGGCGACTTCCGGCTGCGCTTTCGGTACCTGGCTTCGTTGCGGCTGCCGCTCGGGCCTCGTTCGTTGGAAAACCCAAAGTGGTACGCTACCATCAAAGACGAAATCCGCATCAGCGATGAGCCTAACCCTTTCGACAGCAACCGGGTGTGGGGAGGGGCCGGCTACATCCTCAACAAGCACTTAGGTGGCGAGCTGCTCTGGATGACACAGTTCAACGGCGGCGCCGACCGATCCAATTACGTAGTCTTCATCCTGCGTCACGATTTCGGCTGGTCGTCCGACAAACCAGAGCGCCGCCCGCGCTTCCTGCCGCAGTAAATACCCTACCTCTTCCGCATGAACGAACACCTGCAACAAATCATCGACAACCCGCTGGCCGCGCTGGCTATTGTGGGCAACCTGGTTATCATCGAAAGCCTACTGTCGGTGGACAACGCGGCGGTGCTGGCCACTATGGTTGGCGACTTGCCCAAGGAGCAGCGCCAAAAAGCCCTACGCTACGGCATCATCGGGGCCTACGTGTTTCGGGGATTGTGCATTCTGTTCGCCTCGTTCCTGATTGAGTTCTGGTTTCTCAAGCCTTTAGGCGGCCTCTATTTGCTGTATTTGACCTACGACCATTTCAAGCCGAAAGGCAGTTCCGAAACAGACGAGGAAGGCGTAGACAAGCAGCAAAGCTGGCTATACCGCCGCACGCTGGGTCTGTTCGGAAAATTCTGGGCTACCGTGGCCTTGATTGAGCTGATGGACCTAGCCTTCTCCATCGATAACGTGTTTGCCGTGGTGGCCTTCACCGACAACCTGATTCTGATTTGTTTGGGCGTGTTTATTGGCATTCTGGCTATGCGGCTGGTGGCGCAGGTTTTTGTGGTGATGATGGCCCGCTACCCCTTTCTGGAAACAGCTGCTTTCGTGGTTATTGGCATCCTAGGGCTGAAGCTCTTCTTGTCTTTGTTCGAGCACTACTTTCCCCTGCACCCCGTCAGCCACTTCCTTGGCAGCGAAGCCGCCGATGCTGGCCTTACCGTGCTGACTGTAGCCGTGTTTGCGGTGCCTTTATTCGCGTCGTGGGTGAGGCAGCAAGTAGTCCGGTAGCTGCGAAGAGGATAGATAATTGACTCTTACCCCGGCACCTCGGCCGTCAGAAACTCGACGGCTCGGCGTTCAGAATAATACTCGCCATCAGGCGTGCCTTCCGCAAACCCGACGTGGCCGCCTGCTTGCGGCGTTTCCAGGAAGACGAACTTGCTGCGAGCCGCCACTTCCCGTGGGTAGCAGGTGGGGGCTAGGAATGGGTCGTTTTGGGCGTTGACGAGCAGGGTAGGGATTTGGATGGCGCCAAGGTAGCGGCCGGAAGCGGCGTGCTCGTAATACTCATCGGCCGACTTGAAGCCGTGCATAGGCGCCGTAAACCGGTCGTCGAACTGTGGGAAGTCGCGCAGCAAATCTAGGCCTTCCAAATTCACTTGGCCAGGCAGCAAGGCCGCCTTCTCACGCATCTTACGCCGCAACGATTTCATGAACCGATTCATGTAGACACGGTTTTGAGGCTTAGCAATTTGGTGAGAACTGGCTTTGAGGTCGGTGGGTACTGAAAATACGGCTGCCCGCTGTACTTCCGGTGGTAGCCGGTCGGGGTTTTCGCCGAGGTATTTGAGCGTGACGTTGCCGCCCGCTGAGAAACCCGTGAGATACACCCGCTGATAGCGGCCAGTAGCTAAGGCGTGGCGTACCACAAAATCCAGGTCGTCGGTATCGCCGAGGTGGTAGGAGCGGAGCAGGCGATTCATCTCGCCGCCGCAGCTGCGGTAGTTCCAGGCCAAGGCATCGAACCCGGCCCGGTTGAGGGCCCGCACCATGCCGCGCACGTAGGGCCGCGAGGCGTCGCCTTCCAGCCCGTGCGACACGATGGTCAGCGTAGCAACAGTGCGGTCCTGAAGCCGGGACCAGTCCAAGTCCAGAAAGTCGCCGTCAGGAGTTTCCACCCGCTCCCGCTCGTAATGCACCTCCGGCACCGTGCGCAACAAGCTCGGAACGATGGTTTGCAAGTGGCCGTTGAACAGATAGAACGGTGGCTGGTAACGGGAGTGCGCAACGAGGGGCATGGGAGTTCACAAGTAAAAAGCAACCCTATAAAGCCAGATAAGCCGCAATAAGTTTGCTAGGGCTGCGGCGTATAGGTCCGGGACAGGCAGAATTAAGACGTTGTATCCTACAGCACTGACCTGATAGCCAAACTACCGTATAGGCAAGAAATGTTCTGCGTTTCAACCCTATACCTATGAATACGACGAAAGCTCTTTCCCCATTGCTGCTTGCCGGTACCATGCTGCTCGGCTTCGGGTGCAGTACCACCAACACCACCAGCGACCCGGCCTCTACGGCTACCGCTGGTACTATGCCTGGTCCGGCCGGCAACGTAGGCGATGCCACCACTACCCCCGCCGTAGTTAGCGGCTCGGTTGATGCCCCTACCGGTGATAACACGGCCCCTACTACCGCCATGGAAAGCTTCACGGCTAGCCTACCTACCATGCAGGACCCAGTGTTCTTGTTGACGGCCGGTAGTAGTAACCTGCTAGAAATCCAGACCGCGCAACTCGCATTACAGAAGTCAACTAGCCCAGAGGTGAAGAAATTCGCGCAAATGATGCTCGATCACCACACCAAAACCACTCAAGAACTGAAAGGCGTGGCTGCGCCGCTGAACGTTGCGTTGCCCGAAGTTATGATGCCCATCCACCAGGCTATAGCTGATAAAGTGAAAGCCACGGAAGGCAAGAAGTTCGACGAGACCTATATGGACGCAATGGAAACCGCGCACCAGATGGACGTTGCTATGTTTGAAACCAAAAGCCGCACGGCTACCGACCCAACCGTGAAGGCATTTGCCACTAAAGCACTGCCCATGCTAAAGTCGCATGCCGCCATGGCCACCGAAATTGAAGACAAGGTTGATTAAAGCTTACGATGGGCTAGATTAGAAGCGGGAGGCAAGTATTTGTTATTTCCCGCCAAAACCTTACCTTTGCCAACCCAATTGAAACTGAATTCGAGCAGAAGAACCTTTTTTCTACCCCATGGCAAATCATAAGTCGGCCCTCAAGCGCATCCGTTCCAACGAAGCTAAGCGCGTGCTGAACCGTTACCAGGCTAAATCTACCCGCACTGCTGTTAAGAAACTGCGTGCTACCACCGACGTTACCGCTGCCCAAGAGCTGCTGAAGAAAGTATCGTCGATGCTGGACCGTCTGGCTAAAAAGAACATCATCCATAAGAACAAAGCCGCCAACAACAAGTCGAAGCTGGCTAAGTTCGTGAAGTCGCTGGCTGCCGCTTAAGCAGCAAAAGCTACTTCTGCTCTTTATACAGGAAAGGCCCCGTGCGCAAGCGCGGGGCCTTTTCGTGTTTCGTTTATATCAGTTATATTCTATCTTGCCTGAAACCTATTCTTATTTTCCTTTATATGAAGCACTTGTACCAGTTTCTGCTCCTGAGTTTCTGCCTGAGCTGGCTGCCAGCCCAAGCCCAGAACTGGCGCCCCTTCCGCCCTAACGGCGACGTGCACGCCTTCCGCGGTGCCTCTCCTGATACCATTTTTACCTTGCGGCTAGATTCGGCGGGCGTAACCGGGTCCGATTCGGTGTACTACTTCAACCGCATCATGCGGCGTGCGGGCAACGTTTCGTGGCAGAAGGCTCGTAACAACCAGTTCGGGCAACAGCTGCGCTACAACGCGGCGCGACGGACGTATGCGCTGTTCTGGAATGGGGGATCCAACAATACGTTGCTGCTCGACTATCTGCTTGTATTGAAGCCTTTCGCGCAACTAGGCGAGACGTGGACCAGTGGCTTCACCGACTATGGGGTAGCAACCACGCTAGTTTCGCGCGGAACCATGTTGCTTGATGGCGTGCAGGATTCGGTGGCAACCTTTCGGGCTGGTGCCACTCCGGGCGTGCTAGTGGTGCTGAGCAAGAATAATGGTCTGGTGTCGGGGCCGGCCAACCTGCTCTTTGGTGTTCTGGCCCCCAAGATGCTCACGCTGGCCCGGCGCCCCGTCCCCGCCGGCCTCAGCTACTACAACCCGCTCACTATGCTGGATTTGCAGCCGGGTGATGAGCTAGGATATGAGCAAACGCCCTATACCGCCAGCCCTTTTGCGTGCTTCACTGGTTATACCTTGTATCGAATAATCACGCGGCAGATTACCGCTGATAGTATTGCCTATACCATGCAGGCGCAAGGACGCACTGTGAATACTGGTGCCCCGAGTTGTGGGCCAGCGGGCGTTACGGTTTCGGGCGTATCTGTAGCCCGCATTGCTGCTTCACGCCGGACAGGGGAGTGGCGGGGTAGTTGGGCTTTTAAGCCATTAGGTGCTCTGCTAACATACGCTTACCGTTCGCCGGGCATAACGACAAACGCAAATAGCGTTTTTATGGGTCTGCCAATTGTGCCAGCACGTTACGGAACGACTTGCAGTGGGCCGGCTGCGTTACTATCGGAAGCGCTGTACTCTAGTTTGCCAAGCACTGGCTACAACCCTGGAATAGATGCCTTGGGCTGGCAGCAAGCCGTTGCACAGGCAGTAGGAGTAGTACAGCAGGGTGAACACCACTTAGTGTACAGCCGCCGCACTATCAACGGTACTGTGCAAACCTGCGGTAGCCGCGTAAACTTTGCTACGTTGCTGCCCACCAAAGCCACCCAGCGGGCGGCGATGTTCCAGTTGTATCCCAACCCAACTGCCAGCTCCGTTATGCTCACGCTGCCCGCACCAGCTCGTGCAGGTACTACGGTGTGGGTGTTGGATGCCTTGGGCCGTACCATGGCGCGCCAGCCGCTAACGAGTGGCCAAACTACCGCCGTGCTGCTGCTACCAGGGTTAGCAGCCGGGGTGTACGTGGTAGAAGTACAGACCGCTGGAGAAGCGCCGCAGCGGTTGCGTTTGCAATATCAATAGCTTTCGGTAGCATAAGTGCATAAAAACGCCCGCCTGGATTACCAGACGGGCGTTTATGTACAGCGTAAAATTACGCAAAGCTTAGCGCTGCATAATTTACGCTACGCTCACCTTTACCATATTGGCTTTGCCTTTCTCGTTGATAGGCATAGAGGCAGTATTGATAAATACGTCACCTTTCTGGAGATGGCCCATCGTGGTCAACACGTATTTGATGTCGGAAACGGTGTTGTCGGTGCTCACCATCCGGTCGTAGTAGAAGCCGCGCACGCCCCAAATCAAGCTCAGTGTAGTAAGCAATGGGCGGTTGTCGGTGAAGACGAAGATGTTGGCTTTGGGGCGGTACTTGGCAATCTGGAAGGCCGTGTAGCCGCGGTGCGTCATGGCCGTAATAGCCTTGGCCCCTGTATTCTTGGCCAAGTGGCATGCCGCCGACAACAGGCTGTCTACCATGAAGCTAGGTGCCGTAGGATCAATCGGGAACCAGTGGTTGTAAAGGGTTGGCATACGGGTTTCCACGCTCAAAATAGTAGCTACCATAGAGCGGATTACCTCAGCCGGATAAGCGCCTACCGCCGTTTCAGCTGACAGCATCACGGCATCTGCCCCGTCGATTACAGCATTGGCTACGTCGGAGGTTTCGGCACGGGTCGGGCGCGGGGCCGTAATCATACTTTCCATCATCTGGGTGGCCACAATGACGGGCTTGCCGGCTTTGTTGCACTTCTCCACAATCTGTTTCTGCGCCATCGGCACTTCTTCCATCTTCACTTCCACGCCCAGGTCGCCGCGGGCCACCATTACGGCATCGGTAATGGCAATGATTTCGTCGAGGTTTTTGAGGCCTTCGGGCGTCTCGATTTTGGCAATGACGCGGGTGGATTTGCCGGCTTCGGCAATCAGCGACTTAATGAAGCGAATATCTTCGGCGCGGCGCGCAAACGACAGCGCAATCCAGTCTACGTCGTGCTCCAAGCCAAACTTCAAATCCTCAATGTCTTTTTCTGTCATCGAAGGCGCCGATACCTCGGAGTCGGGCAGGTTAACTCCTTTGCGAGGCTTTACCAGGCCGCCGTATATCACCTCCACGTCCACTTCGGTCTCCCGGTCGGTGGCCAGTACTTTCAACTCAATCTTGCCGTCGTCCAGCAGAATCATGTCGCCGGGCTTTACGTCGCGGGCCAATCCCATGTAGATGGTGCTCAGGCGGGTAGCCGTGCTGATTTCCTTTTCGCCGCACACCAGCTTAATCTTGTCGCCGCGCGTGATTTCCACACCGCCACCTTCTACGTCACCCAGGCGGATTTTGGGGCCCTGCAAATCTTGGAGCAAGCCCACGTTGGTACGCAAATCCTTGTTCAGCCGCCGCACCGTGTTGATAACCGACAGATGATCTTCGTAGGAACCGTGCGAGAAATTGAGGCGAAACACGTCTACCCCTTCGCGGATGAGCATAGCCAGCCGCTCGTAGGTGTTGGATGCGGGGCCCACTGTGGCCACAATCTTGGTTTTATTGAACTGAGCGCGTGATTCCATAAGTGAGTGACGCCAGGCTCCAGCTTGGCGGGTTGTTGAACGAGTGGCAAAGGAGTGCCGGCCCCAGCGGCCGACGGTTCACCAAGCTGGAGCTTGGCGCTACAATCCTCAAAAGAGCAGATTTTCTTTAAACTTCAGGCTATTCGGGTCAAATTGGCAGGCGTATTGAACTACCGGTAAGGCCGTCAACTCCTGCATCAGCGTGTCGGCGGCCAGCATGCCGCTGCCGTTGCTCACCTGAATTAGGTAGTCATATTCTTTGATATCAGGCGCCAGAAAGGGTTTTTTGAGTACCGAGGGGTCGAGGGAGCGGTTGCGCAAAAGCCGGAGCGTGAGGTGCTCCGTGGCATGAAGATAATTACTGATCACCAAGCGACCTTGGCTCAACAAATCGTAAATCAGATCCTGCTGCTTCACCAGGCGCAGGCGTAACGACTGGTTGAGCTGCCACGCCAGCATGTGCTCCCGGCTCGACGAAACCACCCCGAACAGGTCGAAGTTGCAGTCGTATTCTACGTCCAGCGTAAGCGTTTTCATGAGCAAATAGCAATGTGAGAGCGAGCAAAATTACAGACCTAGCAGTCGAAATGAATGGATGAGGTCAGAATCTTGTACCCGGAAGTTTAGGGCAACGATGTTTGAAAATGTTAGGGAAGATGGTGTTATTTGTGGCGAGTTTTCTCTAAACCCCCACGGAAATGTCTGAAATTGCAGAAAAAGTAAAAGCCATTATCATCGACAAACTAGGCGTAGAAGCATCGGAGGTAACTCCAGAGGCAAGCTTCACCAACGACCTGGGTGCCGACTCGCTCGACACGGTTGAGCTGATCATGGAGTTTGAAAAAGAATTCAACGTGTCTATCCCCGACGACCAGGCTGAGAACATCGGCACCGTGGGTCAGGCTATCAGCTACCTGGAAGAACACGCTAAGTAGTATTAAGTACTTGGTATTGAGTATAGAAATGCCCTGACTTGGGGTTGACTTCAGTACTCAATGCGTACTATCTAACTCGTAATTTGCGCATTCGGCCGGCCTGCCGCCGGCCGTTTTGCTTTTCCATTTTTTCGTAATCTCTGCCCATTCTTATGGCTTTTCGGAGAGTTGTCGTTACCGGGTTGGGTGCCATCACGCCAGTTGGCAGCACCGTCCCGACTTATTGGGACGGCTTGCGCCAGGGACTGAGTGGGGCCGCCCCCATCACCCGCTTCGACGCCAGCAAGTTCAAGACTCGCTTCGCTTGCGAAGTGAAAGACTACAGTCCCGATAACTACTTCGACCGCAAGGAAGGTCGGAAAATGGACTTGTTTACGCAGTTTGCCGTCATTGCCAGCGACGAGGCTATCAAAGATGCCGGGTTGCTGGAAGGCATAAACAAAGACCGGGTTGGCGTGATTTGGGGTTCCGGTATCGGCGGCCTGAAGACTTTCCAAGAGGAGAGCTTCAATTTTGCCAAAGGCGACGGTACGCCTCGCTACAACCCCTTTTTCATTCCGAAGATGATTGCCGACAGCTCGTCGGGCAACATCTCCATCAAGAACGGTTTCCGCGGCCCAAATTTCGTAACCACTTCGGCGTGTGCATCTTCCTCGGATGCCATTGTAGCCGCCTACAACTACATCCGCCTCGGTATGGCTGATGTGGTAGTAACCGGTGGTTCTGAAGCAGCTATTACCGAAGCTGGTGTAGGGGGCTTCAATGCCCTGAAAGCCATGAGCGAGCGGAACGACGATGCTCTAACTGCTTCCCGGCCTTACGATAAAGACCGGGATGGTTTCGTGCTGGGTGAAGGCGCTGGGGCATTGGTGATTGAAGCCTACGAGCACGCACAAGCCCGTGGCGCCAAAATCTACGCCGAAATCATCGGTGGCGGTCTTTCTTCGGATGCCTACCACATCACGGCGCCTGATCCTACGGGAGAAGGTGTGGTGCTGGTGATGCAGAATGCGTTGCAGGATGCTGGCATCAAGCCCGAAGAGGTGGACTACATCAACACCCACGGCACTAGCACCCCCCTCGGCGACGGAGCTGAAATCAAGGCCATTCAGAAGGTATTTGGCGAGCACGCCTACAACCTCAACATTAGCTCTACCAAAAGCATGACCGGCCATCTGCTGGGTGGTGCGGGTGGTATTGAAGCCGTAGCCAGCATTTTAGCTATTCAGCATGGCATTATTCCGCCCACCATCAACCACGTCACCGATGACCCCGAACTGGATGCTCGTTTGAACTTCACGTTCAACGAAGCGCAAGTGCGGGAGGTGAATGTGGCTATGAGTAACACATTTGGTTTCGGCGGCCACAACACCTCGGTGGTGTTCCGCAAATTCAAGGCGTAATGAGCGGCCTGCCTCTGTTCGGGTTTTTCCGGCGGATGCTGGGTCAGGATCAAGCTTTTATTCGGGCCATTGCTACGATAACGGGCCGCACGCCTTCCAACGTGCGGCTCTATCGTTTGGCCTTCACCCACTCATCGGTGGTGCGGCAGCAGGGCGAACAAGGACGGCAGCAAAGCAACGAGCGGCTGGAATTTCTGGGTGACGCCGTGCTGGGCACGGTGGTGGCCGAGTACCTGTTCCGCAAATTCCCGTACGAGCAGGAAGGCTTCCTGACCGAGATACGCAGCCGCATTGTGAACCGGGAAAGCCTGAATGCCCTGGCCTTGAAGCTGGGCCTGGATAAGTTGGTGCAGCTTGACCCCGGTCAGGGCCGAGCGGCTCGGTCCCGTTCCGTAAATGGCAACGCGCTGGAGGCATTAGTAGGCGCAGTGTACCTCGACCAAGGCTACAAAGCGGCCCGCCGGTTTGTGCTGGGGCGCATTGTGAAGCCCTACGTGGATGTAAAATCCATGACTCAAACCACTGCCAACTTCAAAAGTAAGCTCATTGAGTGGGCCCAGCGCAACGGCCGCGTCCTGCGCTACGAGTTAAATGGCGAAGCCCGGCCGGGCGGCGTAATGGAATTTTCGGCTACAGTGCTGCTCGACGAAGAGGCTGTGGCTACCGGCATGGGCCTGAGTAAGAAGCAGGCCGAACAACTAGCCGCCGAGCGGGCTTTGGAAGTGCTGGGCGTGTAAGCACAACTTTGCGACTTCTGCGTTTCATCTGCGTCTTCTGCGGGCTAAAATCGTAACAACGACTTGGCTGGCGGAAGACGCCGCCGTTTCGGGCAACCCAAAGCCAGGAAAAGGAGTTGTTTTGCAAAACCATCTTTATTCCGACCTATGCGAATTGCCGGCGCCGCCCTCAACCAGATACCATTCGATTGGACCCACAACCTGCGGGTTATCCGCGAAGCCATAGACCAGGCCAAAGCAGCCGGCGTGCAGCTCTTGTGTTTGCCGGAACTGTGTCTTACCGGCTACGGCTGTGAAGACCTCTTTCTGAGCGACTGGCTGCCCGAGGCAGCGCTGGCGCACTTGCAGCAGGTACGGCCCTGGACCGACGGTATTTGCGTGGTGGTGGGGCTACCCATTCGGCTCAACCACCGTACCTACAATACGGCCGCCGTGCTCCGCGACGGCCAGATTTTGGGGTTTGCGGCCAAGCAATTTCTGGCCAACGACGGCGTGCACTATGAGCCGCGCTTCTTTCACCCCTGGCCGGCCGGCGAAACCACGACCGTAAGCTGGGAAGGGGAGGAATGGACGATGGGGGATATGATTTTCGAGCACCAAGGCGTGAAATTCGGCTTTGAAATCTGTGAGGATGCGTGGCGGCCCGATGATGTGCGGCCCGCCTGCCGCCTGCAAGGCCGGGTAGACTTGATTGTGAATCCGTCGGCCAGCCACTTTGCCATGAGCAAGACTGACCAGCGCTATCAGTTGGTACTCAAGGCTTCGCGCAACTTCAATTGCACCTACCTCTACGCCAACTTGCTCGGCAACGAAGCGGGCCGCATCACCTATGACGGCGAAATACTAGTGGCGCGCAACGGACACCTGCTCCAGCGAAATCAGCTTATGAGCTTCAAGGAAGTGGATCTAGAGTACGTGGACGTGGATTTCACGGTGCCACTGGAGCCCGCTGAGGCTATTGCGCCGCTGCCCACGCCCGACGAATACCGGGAGCTGAACCAGGCGCTGAGTCTGGCCCTATTTGACTACCTGCGCAAGGCCCGCAGCCGGGGCTTCGTGCTGAGCCTGAGCGGCGGTGCCGATTCCTGTATGTGCGCCATAGCCGTGGCCGAAATGGTGCGCCTGGGCACTACCGAGCTAGGTACGGCCGAATTTATGCGGCGCAGCGGCTGCTTCACCGCCGACGAAATCGAGCACATTGCCGGAGCCGTTGCGCCTGTGACTGATCAGCAGATGCCGGGGCCGAAGGATGCTTCCCTGACCGATCCGAACAACGAGCAGCGGAAGACCAACAACGACATCACGCGCCGGCTGCTCACCTGCGCCTACCAGGGCACCATCAACTCATCCGACGACACCTTTAACTCGGCTAAGGAGCTGGCCGATTCCATTGGAGCGGTGTTTTATAACTGGGAAATTGATGAGGAAGTGACGGGCTACGTGGGCAAGATCGAGCATGCGCTGAACCGTGAACTGACCTGGAAAACCGATGACCTAGCACTGCAAAACATTCAGGCACGGGTGCGAGCCCCTGCCATTTGGCTGCTAGCCAACGTGCAGAATTGCCTGCTCATCACCACCTCCAACCGCTCTGAGGCTTCCGTGGGCTACTGCACCATGGACGGCGATACGGCTGGCAGCATCTCGCCTATTGCCGGTGTTGATAAGGATTTCGTGAAAAAGTGGCTGCGCTGGGCCGAAACCGAGCTGAACTACCCGGCGCTGAGCCACGTGAACGGCCTGCAACCCACCGCTGAGTTGCGACCCCTAGAGGAAAAGCAAACTGACGAGCGGGACCTGATGCCCTATATTCTACTCAACCGCATCGAGCGACTGGCCTTCTACGATCGGCTCAGTCCGCGGCAAGTGCTAGCCACATTAGTGCATGAAGAGCCTGATACCGACCCGGAGCAGTTGAAAACCTACGTGAAACGGTTCTATAGCCTCTGGAGCCGCAACCAGTGGAAGCGCGAGCGGTACGCCCCCAGTTTCCACCTCGACGACTACAACGTGGACCCTCGCTCGTGGCTGCGCTTCCCCATCCTGAGCGGCGGCTACACCGAGGAGTTGAACGCGCTGTAGGCTCTTGGCAGCATAGGCCGTGCTTTAGAAGATACTGCTTTCTAAAGTAATGTTCTGTTAATCAAGGATATATTAAAAAGATTGTAGGATGGCCGCAAGTTTTGTGGGCTAACGGGGCCTAAGCAGATGTAACCTCAGTAGGCGCAAACAAGGTCGGGTGCTGAGCAGGTTGTTTCTATCTTTCAGTTCTCGCTTCACTGGTGTATACACTTCCGCTGCCTGCTGCCCACGAGGTTGTGCCTCCTGCGTACTTCTGCGCTACTTCTGTTGATGCCGAACTGGTAGCGCAGCTGCAACAGGGTAGTGAAGACGCGTTTCGTAAGCTGGTGGAACGCTACCAGAACCGCGTCTACCGTACCGTACTGGCGTTGTTAGGGTCGCCGGAAGATGCCGAGGACGTGGCCCAGGAAGTGTTTGTGGAAGTCTACCAAACCGTTGGCCGGTTTCGGGGGGAGGCCGCGCTGAGTACCTGGCTATATCGGCTGGCTACTTCGCGGGCCCTAAAATACCGGCAACGGGCCCGCACCAAAAAACGCTTTGCCTACTTCACCAGTTTGCTAGGCTTCGATAACCAGGTACTTCACGAGCCACCCGACCACGCGCACCCACAGGCACAACTGGAAGGGGAACAGCAGGTGGAGCTTCTACGCGCGCATATTGCCCGGTTACCGGATCAGCAACAGATAGCCTTTACGCTACGCTACGAGCAGGAATTGAGCTATGAGGCAATAGCCGCCGTGCTTGAAACTACGGTGCCAGCCGTGGAATCTCTGTTGTTTCGTGCCCGCAAAACCCTTCGTACGCATCTTAAGCTTTCCTCGCATCATGTCTGATTCCGCCCCTCGCTCTACTGCCGACGAAGAATGGGAAAACCTGCTGCACCGCTGGCGCACCCAACAACAGCCTCAACCCCGGCCCTTTTTCTACAGTCGGGTACGCGCCCGGCTGGTTGGGGAAGCAGTGGCGGTACCTCAACCATTGCCTAACTGGCTACGCTGGCCCAGCTACGCCGTCATGCTGGCTATAGTTCTGCTGCTCAGTGGTGACGGTGCTCTGCTGCGCTAAGTTTGCCACCTCAACCATGATGGGGCGTTTAGCGCGACTAGCTACCCGCTGATTCGGCAGCGTTACTACCAGTGGCCTCCGTCTGCACGGTGCCGGAGTAGGCAGTCGGTTTGCAAAGCCGCAAGCGGAATGTCTGACTACCTTTGAACCCTTTCCATCTTTTCGTAACCATGCTCTCCTTTCTTGCTTTCATCACCTGGGATACCGACCCCATCCTGGCCCATATCGGGCCGCTGACGCTACGCTGGTACGGGCTGCTGTTCATGTCGGGCTTTGTATTCGGCACGTTCATCCTCTCGCACATCTACAAATCGGAGCGTACCTCGCCGCGCTGGGTGGATGTTATTACCATCTACATGCTGGTGGGTACCATTTTGGGGGCACGGCTGGGGCACGTCTTGTTCTACGACCCGGCTTACTACCTGACGTCGGAGCACTTTTGGGAGATATTTAAAATTTGGGAAGGCGGCCTAGCCAGCCACGGTGCTACCCTGGGTATCTTGTTGGCCTGCTGGCTATTTGCCCGCAACAACAAGTTTGATTACCTCTGGGTGCTCGACCGGATTGTGATTGTAGTGGCCCTGGGCGGCTGCATGATTCGTTTGGGCAACCTCATGAACTCGGAAATTGTAGGCGAGCCAACCTCCAAGCCTTGGGGATTCGTGTTTGTGCGCGACGCCGACCATTTCGTGCCCGTAACCCGGCCTTTGCCACCCGGCGCGGTGCAGGTAGCTGCCCAACCCGTTACACGTGTAGATGGCTCCGAAACCTACCGTATGTTGCCCAAAGGCACCCCCGTAGCGCCCGATTCGCCGATGGCCGTGCCACGCCACCCCACTCAGATTTACGAAGCTGCCTTCTGTATTTTCCTGCTGGTGCTGCTTTACGGCATGTGGAACCGTACCAAAGACCGAACGCCCCGCGGACTGTTATTTGGGCTGTTTGTGGTGCTCTTGTTCACGCAGCGTTTCCTCGGCGAGTTCCTGAAGGAAAACCAGGAGGTATTCGAGGATAAACTACCGCTGAACATGGGTCAGATTCTGAGTTTGCCGCTGATTCTGGTGGGTTTATGGGTGCTGCTCCGTGCCGGCAAAGACCCCAAAAATCCCTACGGTTATGCTCCCCGAGATTTGAGTGAGGAGGAAGCCAACGGCACGAAAACTATAAAAGTGTAATCTTTAGAAGCAAAAAAAGCCCCGCCAGGTAGTCTGGCGGGGCTTTTTTTGCTTTTGCAGGTGCTGGCTTTACTACAGCTTATAGCGGTAAAGCGAACCTTGTTCGGTGCTAATTAGCAGGGTATTATTATCCAGAAACAAAACGCCTTCCGTTTGTCCGGCACCTTTCAGCGAAACGGTTTTTACCGAGGCTTTTAATGCGCCCGCAAAATCGTTGCCTTCATACAAGTAAAGCATCTCCCGGCCTACCAAAGCTAAATGCTGGCTGTCAGGGCTTAGGTCGGCGCCGGTTACTTCGCCGCTGATGGATAACTCCGTGAGAAGTTGAGCGGTCTGAGTGCCGGGCTGGTCGGGCAGGGTGTACACCTTGCTGGTGCTTTGCTGGGCGCGGTCTTTAGTGAACAGGTAGACTTTGCCGGCGTGCCACAGGGAAGCTTCGCAGTCGAAGTTGCGTTCTTCTTTGGTTGGTGGGAATGCCTTTTGGTCGGCGTACCGGAAACTGATTTTACCAACCTTGTCGGGCTGGTCCGGCTTGACGCGGTAGATGGCTAGGTCGCGCCGGGAGTTGTTGTTGTTGCCGGCGTCCACTACGTATACGTTGCCTTGATTGTCTTCAGCAAGGCTTTCCCAGTCAACATTGGTAACTGGCAATTCCCGCTCACCCAACAGCTTGCCTTGCTCGTTAAAGAGGTAGAGCACGGGCGGGTTGCCAGCGTCGGAATGGGTATAGTAAGTACCAGGCCGGCCGCCGTGCGCCAAGCCTGAGCTTTCCCGGATGTTGCCGTCGAGGCTGGCCATTTTCTCCAGCCCGGCTACTGCCTTCTCGCTTTTGCTCTTATCCCCCTTGTTCTTCTTGCCCTTTTTGCCTTTCTGCTTTTCGGTGGTGGCGGTTTCCGAGTTGTTGGTTTTATCGCTCTGAGCCTGGGAACAGGCGGTGCTAAGCAGTGTAGTCAAACCAAGGGCTAGCAGAAATGATCTAGGCATTAGAAAAGAGTTGAATTGAAATGATAAAAAGGGCTGCCCGACCCAACGAGGACGGGCAGTAGCAGAAGTGCCTTATACGCAGTAAGCACAATAAAGTGCAGGGGGCGTAACTGTTGGCTACCTACGGCACAGGGTCGTAGCCGTGGCCGCCCCAGGGGTGGCAGCGGCTGATGCGGCGCAGGGCCAGCCGGCCACCACGCCAGGGGCCATGCTTCTCGATGGCCTGCACGGCGTAGGCCGAACAAGTGGGCGTGTAGCGGCAGCTGGGCGGCGTGAGCGGCGAAATGAGGTGGCGGTACACCCACAGCAAACCCAGGAACAGACGACGAAACAGACTCGACATAGAGGTAAAGAACCACAAACGCCCCCGAATAATTGCACCGCTGCATAACACTACCGCAGCCCATGCCTTAGTTTGTGCCAGCAGCAACACTAACCAGTGCTTGCCGCCTTCGAAATACACCTAAGCCCTAGTGCACCCGAGTCTTTTCGTAAATTCGCCGACCGGCCATGCCGATTATCTATCCCCATTTTCCCTCCAATCTTATGCGCACAACTAATTGGGCGAAAGCCCTGCTGCTGACGCTGCTCATGCCCCTTGCGGCCCACGCCGATGAAGGCATGTGGCTGCCTATGTTCGTGAAGCGGCTCAACCAGGCCGACATGCAGAAAAAAGGCCTCAAGCTCACGGCTGAGGAAATCTATGACGTTAATAATGCTAGCCTCAAAGACGCCGTAGTGCAGCTTGGCGGCTTTTGCACCGGCGAGTTTGTGAGCAGCCAGGGCCTGATGCTCACCAACCACCACTGCGGCTACGACGCCCTGCAAACCCATAGCACACCCCAGAACAACATCCTCCAAAACGGCTTCTTTGCCACTACCCGGGCCGAAGAAAAAACTAATCCGGGCTTGTTCGTGGATCTGTTGGTGCGCATGGAAGACGTGACCGGCAAGGTGCTGGAAGGCATTACGCCCACCACGCCCGAGGCCGAGCGTATGGCTATGGTGCAGAAGCGCCAGAAAGAAATGGCCGATGCCGCTAAGGAAAACGGCCAATATGTTGCCTACGTGCGCGACATGTTTGGTGGCAACGAGTTCTACCTGTTTGTGTATCAGCGCTTCGGTGACGTGCGCTTAGTAGGCGCGCCGCCCGAAGCCGTGGGCAAGTTTGGTGGCGACACCGATAACTGGATGTGGCCCCGCCACACCGGCGACTTCTCGATGTTCCGGGTGTACGCCGACAAAAACAACAAGCCTACCGCCGGCCCCCAGACCGACAACGTGCCCTACGTACCCAAAAAGCACTTGCCCGTAAGTTTGCAGGGCGTGAGTGAAGGCGACTTTGCTATGGTGTTCGGTTTTCCAGGCCGCACTCAACGTTTCTTGCCCGCTGCGGGCCTGCAACTCACCCTCGACCAAAGCAACCCGGCCCGCATCAAGCTGCGCGATACTCGCCTGAAGCTGTGGAAAGAGGACATGGACCAGGATCCTGCGCTGCGTCTGAAGTACGCCTCGAAATATGCCAACATTGCCAACTACTGGAAGTATTTCATCGGCCAGAATGAAGGCATGAAGCGCCTGAAAACCGTGGACGCCAAGAAAGAAGAAGAGGCTTCTTTGGATCAGTGGATCAGAGCGGACCAGGCGCGGGTGCAGAAGTACGGTGAGGCGCTGCCGGTTATCAACCAAGCCTACTCTGGTCTGCGCGAGTACAACCTCAGCTCACAATATGTGAACGAGGGTGCGTTCGGGACGGAAATCGTGACGCTGGCTTCGCGCATGATGCCGCTTTACTCCACCCTGAAATCTACCCCTACCGACAAAGCTGCTATTCAGAAAGCCGTAGAGGGCCTCAAGGAGCCAGTGGCCGAATACTTCAAGGACTACAGCGCGCCCACCGACAAAAAGGTGTTCACGGCCCTGATGACTATGTATGGCAAGGACGTACCGGCTACGCAACTGCCCGATGTGTTCCAAACCGTGCAGAAGCAGTACGGCAACTCGTGGGCGAAATACGCCGATTACGTGTTTGCCAACTCCTTTCTGACTTCAGAAGCTAAGGTGAATGCCTTCCTGGCCAACCCTACGCTGGCCAAGCTGGAAGCTGACCCCGGCTTTAAGACCTTCAACTCAGTATACACCAACTATGCGCAAAACATCCTGCCGAAAATGCAGGGTATGCAAGCCGGCCTGATTCGCGCCAACCGCCTCTACGTGGCTGCGCTGCGTGAAAAGAACACCCAGAAGGTGTACTCGCCCGACGCCAATTCCACCATCCGGCTCAGCTACGGCACCGTGCGCCCCTACAAAGGCCGCGACGCCGTGCGCTACGACTACAAAACTTCGGCCCAAGGCATTCTAGAGAAGGAAGACCCCACTAACGACGAGTTTGTGGTGCCGAAGAAAGAGCTGGAATTACTGAAAATGAAAGACTATGGCCGTTTCGCCGACAAAGAAGGCAACCTACCCGTAGCCTTCATCACCGACAACGACATCACCGGCGGCAACTCCGGCTCGCCGGTTATTAACGGCCGCGGCGAGCTAATCGGTATTGCCTTCGATGGTAACTGGGAAGCCATGACCGGCGACCTGGCCTACGACCCCGAGTTGAAACGCTGCATCAACGTGGACATTCGCTACGTGCTCTGGTGCATCGAGAAGCTGGGTGGCGCCCGCAGCATCGTCGATGAAATGACCATCGTCAACAATGGTCCGAACCCCGGCGTAGGCCCTGCTGCCACTGCTTCGGCCACCGATATGAGCGACGTGGAAAAGATGAAGGTAAAAACCGACGACGGTCAGAAAACCAAAATCAAAAAGAAGAAAGGTAAAGACAGCGTATCGGCGGGCATGTAAGCCACATCCTGACGCTTTCCATCCTTTATTAAAAGCTCCGGTGCCGGTTTGGTGCCGGGGCTTTTTCATGGCTGCGGGTAAATGCCTAAACTTGATTTATGATTGAGCTATTAGAGGATATTAGGCGGCGTCTGCTGGCCAGTGAGTATAAAAATGAAGAACACGTCCGCCTGTCACTGGTAGCGCGCGTCGTGCAAGCAGTAGGCTGGAATATCTGGAATCCGGTGGAGGTTTATACCGAGTTTAAAGCCACTGAAAAAGAAGATAATACACGGGTGGACGTGGCGCTATTTGCTAATAATTTCGCGGCTGATACTATCTTCATCGAGTGCAAAGGTGTGGGCCGTATCGGCGACGACCTGGCGAAAGTGGAGCGCCAGTTGCGCGACTACAACCGCAACCATTCGGCGCTGTTCACCATCATTACCGACGGTCAGCACTGGCGCTTCTACTTCTCGCTGACCAGCGGCGAGTTTGCCCAGAAGCTGTTCGGTAGTCTCGATTTACTGCATGATGAGCCCACCGAAACGGCCGCGTATTTCCAGGATTTTCTGGGGCATGAAAATATTCTGAATGGGTCGGCCCGGTTGGCGGCGGAAAGCTATCTGCTGCTCTCGCGCAAGGAGCGCGCCATGAAAGATGTGCTACCGGAAGCTGAGAAGCATATCACGCAGCCACCGTTTCCGGCGTTGCCGGAGGCACTGCTGGAACTGTTGGCCGCCAAAGGACTGACTGTTTCGCGGGAAGAAGCCGTTGCCTTTCTGGCTGGCGAAACGTTGCCCAAACCGAAACCAACGGTGCTAGTGCGGAAGGCTGTGGGCGAAAAGATGGAGAGTAGGTCAGCAGCTTCACGTCAGTCTGCGGAGCAAGTTGACGCGAAGAAGGCCCCTCAAGTCGCTTCAATAGTCTATTTGCCTGCTTCACTTCAGGTAAAATTCGCCCTCTCACTGAGTCGCCTTGGCGTGAAAGCGGAAGGGCATTACGCTGCCGATAAGACGATGACCGTTTTGGCTGGTTCCACGGCTATGCCAGAAGCCAAGCCGAGTTTGAGTCCGGCGCTTAAAGCACTACGGACGGAATTAATGGAGCAAGGAATAGTGGTGGCTCATGGTAAAATATTGCAATTCAGCCAACAGCACGTATTTAAATCGCCTGCTCAAGCTGCGGATGTAGTTTGCGGCTACTCAGTTAATGCAAAACAGGCTTGGGTTGATGATTTAGGTAAACCTTTGAGGGATTATTTAGAATAAAACGGGAAGATTTGGCTGCTTCAACGCAGCATCATATCTTCAAAATATGATAAAAATATACTTATGCTTAGGGCTCTTATTATTATCATTTAGCACCCAGGCTCAAGGCAGTGGGCCCGGCGCCAGAGCAGCCGCGTTGGGCAATGCTTCCGTTACGCTGAGCGACGTATGGGCCGTGGGCAACAACGCGGCGGGGCTGGGCCAAGTGAACCGGCCGGTAGTCGGCGTATATGCCGAAAACCGCTACCTGCTCAGCGCCCTGAATACGGTGGCCATAGCAGCGGCCGTGCCCGTAGGTGCAGTGGAAAACAATAAAGCCCAAAACGGTGTGGTAGGCGTGGAGCTTCAGCGTTTTGGCGGCAAGCTTTACAATGAGCAGCGAGTGGGCGCGGGCTACGGTTACCGAGGTGGGTTGGTAAGCGTAGGTGCCAGAGTGGATATGTTGCAGCTTAGCATTGAAGGGCTGGGCAGCCGGCGGGCCGTGGCGCTGTCGTTGGGTGGGCAAGCGGAGTTGATACCAAAACGGCTAGTGTTCGGCGCATACCTCTACAACCTCAACCAGGCCAAACTGGCCGAATATCAGGACGAGCGGGTACCGACCGTGCTCAAAGCCGGCTTCTCGTACCGGCCTACTGCTAAGGTGAGTTTCAATATTGAAACCGAGAAGGATGTGGAGCAGGATGCCAACTTCAAAGCCGGGCTGGAATACCGCGCCATTGAGAAGCTAGCGCTACGAGCCGGGTTTCGCAGCCTCACCGAAGAAACCACCGGCGGCATCGGATTTCAGGCTGGGGCGCTCCAGATTGACTACGCCGCCGCTTGGCACGCTGCGTTAGGCTTGAGCCAGCACGTAGGTATCAGCTTGCAGTTCGGGAAGCATCCATGAGTTGCCGCGTTCTAAAGCTGCTGCCAGCGCTGCTGCTGCTAGCGTGCAGCGCCCAGGCGCAGGAATACGTGCGCCCCGCTGCCGACCTTGACCGGCTGACGCAGGAGCTGTTTGCTGAAATTCAGAGTGACCAGGTGCCGTACGAAGATTTGTACGAGACGCTGCTGCAATACTACCAGACCCCGCTCAACCTCAACACCGCCACCCGTGAGGAACTGCGCGGTCTGTTGCTGCTCTCCGAAACTCAGATTACCAGCCTGCTCGACTACCGCCAGCAGCGGGGGCCTCTGCTCACGCTCTACGAGTTGCAAGCAGTGCCCAGCTTTGATGTGCGCAGCATCTACCGGGTAGCGCCCTTTGTAACGGTGCAAACGCTGGGCGGCGCTAATGCTGTGCGTGGGCCGCTGTGGCAGCGCGTGCTAAAGGAAGACAACAACGCGCTGTTCGTGCGCTACGAGCGAGTGCTGCAAGGCCGCAAGGGTTACTCCGCCACGCCGCTCGACAGCCTCGGCCACGGTCCCACGCGCTATGCCGGCTCGCCTGATAAGCTGTTGGTGCGCTACCGGGTCAGCCACCCCAAGGATTTCAGCCTGGGCTTCACGGCCGAAAAAGACGCTGGCGAACAATTGGTTTGGAACCCCAGCGCCCGCCGCTACGGCCCTGATTTTCTGTCGGGGCACTTAGTAGTGCAGGAGCGGGGCCGGCTGAAAACGTTGGCCCTCGGCGACTATCAACTGCAATTCGGGCAGGGGCTGCTGCTGTCGTCGGGGTTGCAGGTGGGCAAGGGGGCCGAAACCATTACCAGTCTACGGCGCAGTTCGGTAGGTGTGCGGCAGTACTCATCGGTGCTGGAAAGCACGTTTTTCCGGGGTGCGGCGGCTACCATTAGTCTCGCGCCTACGGTGCGGGCCACAGCCTTCGTGTCGCGGAAGCGGGTGGATGGCAACGTGCAGCAAGCTGCCGACTCCCTGGCAGAGTTTGATGAATTTTCGTCGGGTTTCTTGCTAACAGGTTTTCACCGGACCCCAAGCGAACTAGCCAACCGGCAGGCGTTGCGCGAAACTGTGGCGGGCGGCAACCTGGGTTACACCAGCCGCAACAGCAACTTTGCGGCTGGCCTCACCGCCGTTGGCACTTACTTCGACAAAGCCATTCAGCGCCGCCCCGAATTATACAACCAGTACGAATTTCGGGGCAAGCAGAACTTAGCGCTGGGCGCGCACTACACCTACGTGCGCGGCAACGTACTGCTGTTTGGTGAAACGGCCCGTAGTAGTTCCGGCGGCTTTGGTACTGTGAACGGGCTATTGGCCAGCGTTGCGCCCACCCTAGATGTGTCGGCGTTGGTGCGGCACTACACCCGCGACTTTCACACGCTTTATGGCAATGCCCTTAGCGAAAACACCCGCAACATCAACGAGTCGGGGCTGTACCTGGGAGCGAAGCTGCGGCCGGTGGCCCGCTGGGAAGTGTCGGCTTATTATGACCAGTTCTGGTTTCCGTGGTTGAAATACCAAGTAGGTGCCCCCTCACACGGGCACGACTGGTTGCTGCGTGTAGCCTACGCGCCCACCAAAACCAGCCTACTCTACGCCCAAATCCGAACCCGCGAAAAACAGTACGACGCTGATATTACTCGGGCAGTACCATTGCCCGTGCCCACGGTGCGTCGCAGTTTGCTGCTCTACTACGATGCCAGCCCAGCCACCACGTTAGGCTTGCGCACCCGCGTGCAAGGCACCCGCTACTACGAAGGCAACGGCCCTTGGCGCACTGGCTACGTGCTGGCCCAGGATGCTACAATAGGGGTTGGCCGCCGCTTGCGGCTCACTGCCCGTTACGCTGTCTTCGACACCGACGATTATGATACGCGGCAATATGTGTTCGAGCAAGATGTGCTGTATGCCTTCTCGGTACCGGCGCTTTCCGGGCAGGGCACCCGTATATATGGCCTGGCGGAAGTCAACTGCAACCGGCACCTCACACTCTGGCTACGTCTTTCAGAAACGCACTATCGTCACCAGCGTACGGTTGGGTCGGGGCTGGAGGAAATCCAGGGGCCGCGCCGCACCGAGCTAAAAGCCCAGGCCCGCTACCGGTTCTGAGCAAGTAGTGGCAAGGTGCATGCAGTGGAAAGCTTGATAATCAGTGGGTGAGTGCAAGAAATACTAGTCTGCGCATTTTGCTGGAGCGGTTCTTTTATAGAGTAAGAGAATGCCACAGAACTACGCCAACTAGTCAGGGATGAAGCCAAACAAAGGCACTTACGGCGAGGAGAAAGATTTATAGATTATCTTGGCCTAATCCTCGTTGCTATAAGGCCATATAGGGCCATGCGAGCAAGGCCGAATCTTCTTTTCTCATCTTCTGACTCTACCGCTAAATGAAAACACGCTTACACGCGAAGTCGGTTGGCCGCTACCTGCTAACGTTGGCAGCCGGTGCAGCCTTAACCATTGGGGCCGCGTCAGCCCAGGTTAATACGTACACCTTTGCACCGGTAGCCGGTACCTTCACGCCCTTAGCAACCGGCACCGCTGTACCAGATCTGGCGACCGACGATGCCGTATCCCCAACCATCCCTATCGGCTTCTCATTCACCTACGATGCCACCGTTTTCACCCAACTGCAAGCGTCTTCCAATGGCTTTTTGACTTTCAATACATCCAATATTGAAGTAGCGCAAACTAACACGCTGGCCACCGGCACTGCAGCCAACCCATCCGTAGCCGACAGACTACGCCCACTGATTGCCCCACTCTGGGACGATATAAGCGGCCAAGTCGGCGCTGCGTTGTACGCCACCACTGGTACAGCTCCAAACCGGGTATTTACTATGGAATGGCGGAATTTCTTGTGGGATTATGATGCTACGTCCCCAGTCGTTTCGTTTCAGGTGAAGCTCTACGAAACCACCAACGTGGTGGAGTTTATTTACCGGCCCGAAGGAGGCGCTGTAAGCGCTCCTTCAGCTTCTATTCTGCTGGCAGGCGTAGGCACCGGAGCCGGAAGCTACTTGTCGCTCAACAACGCTACGGCCACCCCCACAGCTAGCTCCACCGTTGAAACGCGCACTATTGCCACCGTGCCCGCTGCTGGGCAGATCTACCGCTTCACACCTCCTGCAGTGATTTGCGGCACGCCACGCAATATAGCAGTTAGCTCTATTAGCAATACCTCGGCTACTGTTAGCTTCACGGGTGGGGTAGGCAACACCAGTTACACGGTGGTGTACACGCCCGCCGGCGGCACGGCCACTACACTCACGCCGGCACCTACCAGTTCGCCCTTCGTCCTGACAGGCCTTACGCCTAGTACGGCTTACACCGTGTCCTTACAGCCTAATTGCTCAGCCGGCGTAACCGGTAATAGCAGTACGGTCACCTTCACTACTGGTACGGTAGCTGCTCCTGCCAACGATGATCCTTGCGCAGCTATTCAGTTGCCAGCCCTTTCTGCCACATCAGTTCCAATAAATGCTACCAACCTGGGGGCTACTACTACCTTAAGTACAGTAGCGCCTGGCTATACTTCGCCGCCGCCTCAAGGCTGCGGTGTAGCTGTCAACCCTAAGGATGTGTGGTTCCGCTTCACTACCAACGCCAGCGGCGTGGGTAGCACCAATGCTGGTATTGTTACTACAGGTACGGCGGCTGGGTCTATCCGAGTGTTTTCGGCCACTTCTTGCTCATCTGGGTTTGTACAGGTGGCTTGCAAAGGTGGGGCCACCAACAATACCAACGCTGGTTCGCTGAACGTGACAGGCCTCACGCCTAGCACAACCTATTACGTAGCAGTATCGCCGTATGCTACTTCCGACGTGCAAGGTGCTTTCACTATTACCGTTAATAGCTTAGTGCTGGCTGCGCAGCAGCAATTGGCAGGCGGTGAGGTGAGCGTATTCCCCAACCCAACTACCACCGGCCAGCTGACGGTACGCGTAACGGGTGCCGGCAGCCTAGCCGCCGCACAGGCTACTTTGTTCAATACTTTGGGCCAGGCAGTAGAGCAACGAAACCTTGCGGTGCGCGGTGGAGTGGCCGAACAGTCATTCTCCACGGTAGGCCTGGCTAAAGGGATTTACACACTGCGTTTGCAGGCTGGCCAGCAAACAGTGATTCGAAAAGTAGTGGTAGAATAGTAAATTCTACTTCCTGCAATAGTCAAAAAAAGCCATCCCTGCACTAGGAGTGGCTTTTTTTAGTGGTGTATCCAAGCAGGTAATAGTAGCTTATGCTCAGAAATACTGAATAGCAATACAGCAAGCGAGGTTAAAGGAAATAGTAACGGAGTGTGAGTATTTCCTAGTGATTGAAAGCTCAATTCCGAAGGAAGTCCAAGCCTAACCGCTAACGTAGGTGAAGTATGAGCATCCTGTTCTTTTAGAGCAAGTGGACCAGGCTGGGTGGTATGCTTCGGACGGTAAATGCGTAGTAAAGTATGGTGGGGTACTAGTAGTGCTTTCAACAAAAAAGGCGGCCCCCAAAATTGGGAGCCGCCTTTACTACACAGAACTAGTTGATTGCTATTGCTTCAACAGTTTCACTACTGCTGTGCCCTCAGGCATATCCAAATGCAAGTGGTAAAGCCCGTTGCTGAGCTTGCTCAGGTTGAGTGAGTGATGCAGTGGTGCGCCATTTTTGTTGAGCGTTACCTGCTCTACTGTGCGACCCAAAGCGTCGGTTACACGCAGCGTAAACATACCGCGCTGTGCGTTGTCTACATTCACCTGGAACAGGCCAGTGCTAGGATTCGGGAAAACATCTACGCCTTGCAATAAGGCGGCGTTCTGGTTGGCCAGAACCGTAATGCTTACGCACGATTCGTTGGAGTATGACGAGTTGCCGTTAGCATTGATAGCCCGCACCCGGTAGCAGTACTGACCGTTGGCTCCCGAAATTTGGTCGGTGTAAAACGTGGTATTGGCGGGTACAGTACCAACCAACTGATAGTTGGTATTATTGGCTCCGCTTCGCTCCACCTGGAAGGCTGTTTCGGTGGCGGAATTGTCAACCCATATTACCGTCACCCCAGCTACGTTGTTGGTTACTCCCGAGGCAACAGCCGTTAGCGGGTTAGGTGCAGCTGGAGCCTCTCCAACGGTGCAAAGCTCCAGGCCCCAGCCCGTCAGCGTACCACCGTTGCCAGCTGTATTGTCGGTAACAGTTAGGGTCCAGTTGCCGTTGGCCCGGTCGTTCAGCAAAGTAGCCAGCGAGTTGGCTGGGCGGTACGTGCCGCCACCCGTGAGTGGGCAAGCAAGGGCAGTAGCGGCGGCATCATTCAGGCTTAGGCTGATGTTGGCAGTACCAGGGCAGGCGTTTGCCAGTAGTACAGCTGTACGGCCGGCCGGGTTAGTGAGCGAAATAGTAAGCTCCCCAACGTTAGGGTGCGTAACCGCTAAGTTGCGGATACGAATGTCGCCAACCACCTCAGTGTTGGTAACGGTGATTACCGACGTAACCGAGTTAGCGCCAGTTGCCGCAATAGTTAAGGGCACCTGAGAGGCTGCAATGCTGGTGCAATTCAGGGTAGCTACCTGGAAAGCCTGGCCCGCCGAATAAGGAGCCGAGCCGCAGAAGCTAACTCCCCGCACCCGCCAGTAGTAAGTGGAACCTGGTGTCAGGCTAAGCGCAGTAGGAGTGAAGCTGGTCGTCGTGAGGCCGGTCTGGGAGAGAACCACCGTGGTAAAGTTGGCGTCCGAGGCTACCTGTACATCATAGGTAGTGGCACTGGCTACAGCGTTCCAGCTAAAGCGTGGGCGTGGGCTTACGCGAGCGGCAGCGGCTGGAGTAATAGGTACGGCCATGGCCGTGGCAGTAGGCAGAATCTGGAATGTGTACTGCTGCGTCTGGCTTTCGGTGCCGCTGACGCCGTTCAATGAGATGGTGTAGGTGCCTGGGGCAGTAGTAGGAGCGGAAGCAATAGTAGCTTGAACTGTACCGCCTACAGCAGCAGTAGCGGCGCTATACGTTACCGTCACGCCAGCCGGCAAGTTGGCCGCCGACAGAGTTACCGTACCGGTGAAGCCCTGTAGCTGACCAATAGTAATAGGAACCGTGATTGGCGTACCAGGGCAAACAGCGGAAAATTGGGTCCCGGATGTGCCGAGGAAGAACGTAGGCGTACCGCTGTTGCGGATCGTGAAGTTCAGGTTGGAAAGGTCGAAGAAGATGTTGCCTGAGGCCTGCACCTTAATACGAGCCGTTGTGGTGGCCGCTACTGTGGTAGGCACGGTTACATTTTCAAAACCGTCGTTAGGAGTGTTAGCCAGCAGCACGGTTGGGAAAGTCAGACCACCGTCGGTGGAAAGCAGAATATCCACGTTGGCAGCACTAACGGGGGCAGCCGTAGTATTGGCTACATCCCATGCTACCTGCTGCGGAGCGCCTGCCTGCCACGAAGCAGTAGAAGTGTTAGGCTGCGTTACTAGGAAGGGGCCAGAGTTACCAGCTACCACCACGTTCATCGAGTCGTAGTCGGCACCACCACCGGTAGCGCGGTTGTCGCGGGCCACTAAGCGGAATATCAGCCGGCGGCCGTAAGAGGGCAGAATCTCGCCGAGCGAAGTGGTGTTAGCCAGCAGATTAGAGATGCGCGGGAACGTACGTGAAGGAGAAGTTACCGGGGCAAAAACTCGGAAAATGGGCGCGTCACCAACTGGTGCGGTAGGTGCTCCTGCGTCACCTAAGTTATACTGCTCCCAAGAGTAAGTCAGGGGGTCGTTGTTAGCATCAGTTGCCGAGCCCGTTAGGGTAAAGGGCGTGCCAAGTGGAATGCGGTAGTTAGTACCAGCGTTTACCACCGGAGCGGCATTGTTGGTAGCCGTATTTACGCTGCAGTTGCCCGCTCCGCTAACGTACGTTAGAATCTCATCGTAGCTGCGGGAGTGGAAATACGGGTCACTGTTATTCTGCGTGTTCTGAAGAGCACCGCAGATGCCTGCATAAGCCATAATGGTGGTGCCGCTGCCAGGTTCGTAAGCCGAAATGCCCGCGCGGTTGCCACCTGCACAACTGCCAGTGGTACCATTGAATGTATGATTTCCCCCAAATTGGTGACCAATTTCGTGCGCCACATAATCAATATCAAAGGCATCACCGGTTGGGTTAGGCAGGCCAGTGGTACCGCGCGCCTTCTGGCCTGCGCGGCATACTACACCTAGGCCGGCTACACCGCCGCCATCGGTATTGAATATGTGACCAATGTCATAGTTGGCTGAGCCAATCCGGGTGTCAACTATTGTTTGGTTGGTGTTGAGCGTTGCGCCGTTACTTTGGTTGGTATAAGGGTCTGTGTTGGGGTCTAGGAAGATAAGGGTATCCGTCTTGGCTACCAACGTCAGCCGGATAGCTAGTTCCGTTTCGTACACCCCACTCACACGGTTCACCGAGGATACAAAGCCTGCCAAGGCGCCCGCTGTGGTTCCGCCTTTTGTAGCTGCGTACTCGCCAGTACACGCCATGGCTATGCGGTACGTGCGTAGCGTGGAGCCATTTGGAAAGCGGCTGGCCGTAGGGGCCGGAAGCGGAGAAGCAGAACTGGTAGTAGCGCAAGCCCAGCTCTGGGTGCCCATATTCATGCTGCTCTTGCTGAACACCAAGTGCTGCACTGAGTTGCCATCAGCCGCCGGATCAATGAATACTGTGCGTCCTACGCCCCGAATCATGGCGTGGAAACCGGCCGGCGATACGTCTAGGCGCACACTGGCCGTTGGATCGTCGAGGCTCTGGCCAATGTAAGCCTTGATCATTGGGTAGCGCTCAGCCAACCGAGGATCCATCACAGCTACCTGTGCCACACGGTAGCGCTCCGACGTGCCATCGGGCAGCGGCAGCGAAATAACGGTGGACGAGGTGCGCAAACCACTTTCAACGGGGGCGGTAGCTAGGGCAGCCCGCAAAGTAGGCAGTTGCACGGTCACGGCACGATACTGGCTCAGCGCTTGGGTGGTCGCGCGGGAGGCAGCTGGTAGTGGTTCAGTGTCGTTGGCCCACAGCACCCGTTGGGCACTGGCCGCCAGGGGCACCCCGGCTGTCAAGAGCAAGCCGCCCATAACAGCCGACCGCCACGTACGACGTGAGAAAGTAAAAGGTGGTAGCATAGAAAGAAAAAAGAGGTGGAAAAGGAGGAAAAACACACTTTATTGAAGGCGCCTAAGATAGTGCTTTAGTCGGCATAGAATGAAGAATTCCCTGATTGTAAAGCAATTTACTTTGCTTGAACTGCGTGATATGCCACCTTTCAAACTGTTGAGCGGATTGCTATAGAGACGCACCAGATTGAGATGGCCTGTTGAAAACAAAAATATTTAATGGAATAATTAAATTTGTTTCCAGAAGTCAGCAAATGAAATCTAGGCCTTTTTGCTTTCAATCACATAGCAATAATGCCAGTATCTCAGTTGGTATTTCGTGAAGCGGTTGACACGCCCATTGAGCCTAGCTTTATATAGCCACCACAACAAAAAAATCCCACTGGCAGCAAGGCCAATGGGATTTCTAACTTCAGCTAAGAGGCTAAACGTCGGTCCTGACGAGTACTATCTGGGCTTTATCGGCGTTGCTGATGCGTCGGCGAAAATCCTGGTAGGCTGGGTACTCAGTGCGGGCAAAGCGGCTGCGAGGTACCAGCAAGCGGCGCACGTACAGGAGCGTGCCATCGGGCAGGGCTTGTACTTGGCTGGAATAAGTACCGAACGTGGTGGTAAGCTGCACTGGCGTCGGTAGGCTTTCGGGTTTGAAGCCGGCGGGCACATGAATGCGTACTGTATCAGCGTAGCTGAAGGGGTTGTCGAGCCAAATAGCGGTGCGCCGCTCTCCTGCACTAGCTGGCAAAGCTGTCCAGCGGCTTAGCAGGTTAGGGGTCAGGAAAGCACGCTTGCCCGATACGTTAGCCCAGCCCGGCAGCGTCAGGCCCAGCGTTTCGGTGAGAGTGGGTACCGCGCCGCGGTGGTCGGTGGCATACGCCAGTTTGCTGATAGTAAAATTGGCGAGCGGCAAACGCTCTGCCATCACTTTCTTCTGGTCGGCTGCGTTGAGCGAGCCCGCCAACGCGGCGTAGTTATCTTGCTCAAGGCCAGTACGCTTGGTTCGGATGCTGGCCGTGGCCCCGCCTTGGACATCCAAGAACACATCAGCTAGCCGTTCGCGGCGGTTTTCGGGGGCGCCGTAGCGAGGCGTGCGTACCAATTTGCCGCCTTGAGGGGTAATCAGCAAGGCATGGCGGTTGCCGGTGAAGCTGCTCATGTACCCAAATGCGTTGGTTTGGCTGGTGCATTCCAGCCACACAGTGTCGCGCTTGGCAGCCTTTAGCAGTGGTACGCACAGCACCACGTGGTTGAATTGCTGGCTGGGAAACTCGGTGCGAATATCTTCCTCATCGGCTCTGACCAGCGCGCAGTGTGCCGTAATACCGGCTGCTTTCAGCAACGCCTGGCAATAGTTGGTGAGGGCTTTACAGTCGCCGTAACCGTTGGCGGCCACACTGGAGGCTGGAAAAGTCTGCCAGCCTCCAATGCCCAGCTGTACCGATACGTAGCGGGTGTTGGCTTGGAGCCACTCATACACCTTTTTTATGCGGACCCGCTCGTCGGCTTCGCTTTGTACCAGCGCGGCTATTTTGGCCTGCACGGCAGCTGGCAGTTCGTCGCGGCCAGCATTAAGCTGGTAGTTCCAGAGCCCTAGCGTTTGCCAAGACGTGAGCATGCCCAAATGGCCCTGTACTTCAAACTGACTGGGAGCCGTGAAAACTACTGGTGTCGTCTCGGCTACGGGTGGTCCATCTGGCTCGTTTTCCACCGCCGCTAGGCTCTTGATTTGCCACTCGTAGCTCTGCAAGCCGGCCGCTTGATTGGTTTGTACTACGGCGGTGCCAGTTGGTAAATCACGCTCTTGATAGCGCAGTGGCAGCTCAGTGGGCGTTAGCACCCGGAAAGTGGCCTGCTCCACAGCTACTTGCTCGGCTGGCTGAGGGCGCCACGTAGAGTAGAACAGGGTATTAGTAGAGTTGACTTCGTACTCAAATTCCACTGTGTAAGGGTAAGAAGGCTGGCGCAGGTCGGCGGTGCGGCCCCGGCCGTCGTTGGCCAAACTGAACCCATCGGACAGCGACACATCCTTGATATCGGATGGCTTGAGGGCTCGTAGTAGGCGGCCGTCGGCATCGTACACAGAGCCCCGTAGGTAGTTCACCGTATTGAGCTGGTCGTAGTACACCATGGTGCGGCCGTAGGTGGCACCGGCATCATCAAAAATAGTGACGGCCCGCCGAATGGTTTCAATAGTGCGGCCCGCCGACTTCACTAGCAAGGTTTCGTCGGAAAAGCGCACTACCGCATGTGCGTTTTCGCGCAGGGCAGCGGGCATATCCGCCACCGCATACTTAGGAGCCGGACCCGCTACAGCGCTAGCTACGCGGGCACCCAAAAAAAGAAGCGCCCAACAAGTTGATTTTACGAGCAGGATAGTCCTCATGACTTCTTTTTCAACACAATTTGTTCAGCTTGCTTGGCCACCACCAAGCGGTAGAATTCGCGCAACGACTTGTACTCCTCGGCCGAGTACACGGGCCGAGTGAGATTGAGACGGCTCATCAACTGAATAGTGCCATCGGCAGCGGGCTGCGCCTGAAATATAAAACGTCCGCCATTTTCGGGCAGCGCCATATTGGTAGACTTGGGTAGCTCTTCAACTATGTAGCCGCTGGGCAGGGTCAGGGTCATGACCAGAGTTTCGTCCATGGCGCACCCGAAATCCACCGGAAACAGCCGCTCTTCGTGCACGAAGGGGTTGCGGGAGTTGCCGAAGTGCTGCAAGGGCTTCAAATACATGGTACCTACGGGCGCATCACTGCCGGCTACTGTTAGCTCGTAGTCTAGGGCCAAAGGCTTATCCAGCACGTCGCGCTGGCTGAATTGATATTTGCCTAGGTTCCAGCCTTCGCGGCCGCGCAGCATTTCTTCCACAAACTTCTTCTCGCCTTTTTCACGTAGCCGGTCGCGCTGGTGTAGGCCGGCGTAGCCGCCGTGCTCAGCGTGTACCTTGCCCGTGTAGCCGCCTTTGTCATCGAAGACAAGCTGAATTTGTTGGTACTCGGTGAGGCGCTGCTGAGGGGCTAAACTAATCCAGCGCGAATCGGTGGCTTTGGGCATAATGAGGCGGCCGTTGCCGTTGAGGCAGCGCGTGGGTAGCATACCGCAAGGCAGTAATTCTTCAGTGGCATCCACCAGCATTTCCTTGCCTTCCGGCAAACTCACATGCGCCACCACGTAGTTGAAGCGCGAGAGCATCGGCAGGAAATCGGTATTAACGAA
The DNA here is from genome assembly GCF_000420705.1 of Hymenobacter norwichensis DSM 15439. Lineage (GTDB taxonomy): Bacteria > Bacteroidota > Bacteroidia > Cytophagales > Hymenobacteraceae > Hymenobacter > Hymenobacter norwichensis. Next base: position 457,956 of record NZ_ATVL01000008.1, on the reverse strand, counting down.
CCCATTGTCGCGGGTGCTCAGTAACACGGGATTGGCTTGCAAGCCAGCCTCGCGGAGTGCGGCAATTAGCAATAAATTAACGTCGGCAGCCGAGCCGCGGTGCAGGTCGTAGGCTTTTCGGATGGTAGCGTTGCTGTAAAGCCGGTCGTGCCCATCGTACTTCACGGCTTTGCGGACTAAGGCATGAATAGCAGCTACGCGGGCGGCTGGGTCTTTTTCCTGTGCTAATAGCGGCGTAAGTTGCTCTTTCAGGAAACCGCCGCGCTTGAGCTGCACGCCAAAGCTTTCGTGTGCTAATAGGTCATCGTTGATGCCCTGCCACGAGCTAGCAACAGACTTATACGCTTGGTTGGGCCATTTAAAACCAGCCAATTCAAAATCCAGGCGCGCTACAAAGTCGCGGGAGGATGTCATGAATGGTTCGTTACGGAACGCAGGTACGTTTTCCGCGGCCCAGCGGTGGGTTTGCATCTGAGCCGATACCGTTTCGGAGCCTCCCGAGGTACGGCCCCCCTGCATGCCGGGCTCCAGCGACGAACTCCAGCGCACTGTGAACTGCGTGTTGCCTGACTGATGCTCGTTTACGGCCAGCGGTACGTAACCCTGCATCAAGATCTTGTAGTCGAAGTACTCGGGTATCTGGGCCCGATACTCGCTCCAGCGCACCGGAATGCTGTACTGGAACTGCCAATCGTTGAAATTGAACAGGAAGTCGGAGCTGACAGTGTAGCTGTATTCGATAACGGCACCCTCGCGCACATTGGGCAGCGTGAACTTGCGGGTGGTTATGTTGGCGCTGGTTTCTTCCCGGAATACGGCTGCCGATTCCAGCTTCTCCTTCACAATCTGGCCGTTCGCCAAGTTGTAGGTGAAGCCTTTCAGGTTGAGTAACTTTTCTTCGCTGGTGCCTTTGTGGTAGAGGGGAACTTCCACCGTGGCGCGGTCGTAGCCGGCTTTGGTGAGAATCTTGATGCGCGTAACCCGCTCGAACACGATTTTAAATCCTTCGTCGGCGACGCCAGTTTCGAAGCGTGAGCGACCAAAGTCGCACAGCACTACCGCCTCGGCAGCGCTGTCGGCCACAAAGTTTTTGGGGTCGAAGTCTTTAAGCTCTGGTTTGCCGAACTTAATGGGTTCCACTTGGCTGAAAGCCGACGGCATAATGCCGCAGCCTACTACAGCCAGCAGCGCGAGCCGGCGGAGTATTGTTGGTACCATGAAATAATAAGAAAAAGTAAGGAAGGCACTGATAAATAAGCGTCTAGCGCGCAGTAAGCGCTGCTAGGAAACACTTAGAAAGAATAAAAAAGGCGGCAGGTTATCTCAGAACAGTATTAGGATAGGCTAAATATGAGAAGTTTTAGTATATCTCTTATCACCTATTATGAAGAAAATGTAAAGTGCACGATAATGCAGTGTTTATCTGTTCGTTGCGTTGTGTTCAACGAATAATATGCTTTGGCCTATGAATCACCAATTGGTAGTCATTGCGGAGCAGCACTTAACGCAACCCAATACTACTTTCGGCGCACCACAAGCATTTCTGCATACTTGGCCATTGCCCGCTGATGAAATTCGCGTAAGGCTGCGTATTCTTCTGGGTTATAGCGGGGCTTAAACAACTGAAGCCGGGTGGTAATCTGCAAGGTTTCCGGACTGGTTTGGTTGGCTTGATACAGGAAGCGGCCCCCGCCGTTGGGTAGCGCCAGTGCAACGTTAGCAGGTGCTTCTACTGTGAAATTAGCTGGTAGCGTCAGGGTTACTAGGTCGGTGTAGTCGTGGGGCATGCCCAGATCGACCGGAAAAATACGCTCCGCTGCCTGAAACGGGTGCGACGTATGGGTTAGCGCTTTTAAAAGCGGTAAGTAAAACAGGGTCGCGTCGGGGTTTTCGGCCGCTAAACTAACGGCTAACTCTACGGCTACGGCATTGCGAGCCGAGTCGGCGGCCAGTAGCTTCAGGTTTGTTGGCTGCCAGTCTATCCAGTGGTGCTGTATGTGCCCCAGATACTCACCCGTAGAGCTTTCCCGAATTTGCCGGCTAGCCTGTACAGCTGCGTAGCCACTGTATTCCAACTTCGCGGTGCCTTCCAGTTGACCTTGAGGAGTAAGCCGGAGTTTAGCTGTCCGCAATTCTAGGTGGCTAGCAGACGGTTTCAGCGGTAGCCAAGTGCCTTCGGCGTTAGCCAGGCAGCCTTCACCATTCAGGCAGCGCTCAGGTAAATAGCCCATTGGGAGTTGGGGCTCGGTGGCATCCAGGAAAACATTGGGCTTATCGGGCAATGCAAGGTGCACTGCCACGTAATTGAATTGCGTGATAACAGGCATAGTGGTTTGCACTTGGCCATGGTCGCGGGTGCTGAGCAGGACGGGGGTGGCCGGTAGGCCAGCTTCGCGTAGCGTTTGTACCAGCAGCAGATTCACATCAGCCGAGTTGCCCGAATGCTTCTCGTAGGTCTGGCGCAATGGCTGCGACGCGTACACGCGCTGCTGCCCGTTGTAGCGCACACTGCGCTGCACCAATGCCAGCACCGCCGCTGCCCGAGCAGCTGGCACAGGGTACTTCAGCTCAAGTGCCTTGGCTTCGGCAGCCAAGGGAGCCGTAGCTGTTAAGGCTTTGCCAAATTCCTCGTCCTTTTGTAGCGTTTTCCACAGGGTTTCCCATTTGCCGCTCAGGTCGTGGTAATCGCTGCCAGTGAAGTCGCTGCCTGCCAGCTCGAAATGTACGCTGCGTACGTAGTCGTAAGCTGTGGTCGTGTAGGGCTCCGACCGAAAAGCTGGCACGTCTTTCATCACCCACCGCAGTTGCAACGCTACCCCGGTTAGCAGGGCGTCTTTGCTGGGTGCCAAGGTGTTCTCCGACGACATGTTGTAGGAGGTGCTATAGGGTACTGTAGTGGATTCCTGGACGGCAAATGGGCGGTAGCCGCGCGTTACTGCTTTGTAGCGGTAAAACTGCGGAATCGAGACACGGTATTCGCTCCAATGCACTGGAATGCTGTGCTCGAACTGCCAGTCTTGTAAATTGAAGACAAAATCGGAGGTGATGGTGTAGCTGAACTCCACAATGGAGCCCTCCCGCACGTCGGGCATGGTAAAGGACACTTGCATGTGGTTTTTATCTACTTTTTCGCGGAAAGCTGGATCAGACGTTAGCTTCACCTGCGAAATCTTGCTGTTCTGAAGATTATAGGTGAAGCCTTTCAGGTTAGTCAGGCGTTCCGAATTGCCATCTTTGGTATAAAGCGGCACGCGCACCGTGGCATAGTCGTAGCCCGCTTTACGGTTGATGCGCAACCGGGCGGTCCGCTCAAATACCACCTGAAAATGGTCTTGGGCCCCGATAATTTTGGTGGTGCCAAAATCGCACAGATACTCGGCAGCTGCCGCGGTGGTATCGGTGGTGGATAGATTGGCAAAATCGGTGGGCGCCACGCTGCCAAACCGGATAGGTAAATTAGGGGTTTTCTGAGCCAATAGTGGCCCGGCCAGCAGCAGACAGAATAGCAGCTGCCAGCAGCGAATAACGAATAGTAACATGGTGAATACCAGGCTATAAATACAGGTAATACTAAGCTGCGACCAACCTGATGAAGCTCGTCGTTTCAAAGTTGCAGTAAAACCGGCAGCCCGCCAAGCTTCAGATGCTAGCTATACTTGTATATTTATTTCACTCTGCGTTAGCAGGCTGGGTTTTTACGCCGAACAGCAAGTACACCACGGCCAGCAAGGTAAGCGCCATGCTCAGGCCGTGCACGTAGGGGAGGCGTTCTGTTTGGTTGGCAAAAATCCAGCCGGCAGCCAGCGCACCCACACCAATACCCATTTCCAACGCAATGTACATGGTGGCCACGCCCCGGCCGCGCCGTTCGGGGTGGCTCCGGTCGATGGTCCAGGCGTAGAGGGCCGGCGAGTTCAGGCCCGTAGCAATACCGAACAGCACCGCGCCAGTCAGGAACAACGGTACCGAGTGTGTGGCCAGCATCAGCACGCCCAGTGCTACCGTCAGCAGCACCGTGGACACGCGCAGCACCGGCAAGCGGCCATACGTGTCGGAGACGCGACCCGCCAGCAACCGGATCAGCAGAGACGCTAGGGTAAAGCACAAATAGAACAAGCCCTTGTCGGCCGCTTTCAAACCCAGAGCCGTGCTTTGGTCGGGCACCACCGTTAGGATAGCGCCGTACGGGAACAAACACAGCAGCGTAACCAGGGCCGGCTGCATCACTTGCGGCTCCAGTATCTCGTTCCACTTCAACTTTAGTAGCTGCCAGCTGAACCGTTGGCGCTGCTCCAGCGGCAGGGTTTCGGTGAGGGTGCCCTGTACCAGCAAGCTCAGCAAGGCCAGCCCCGACGAGCAATAGAACAGCGTGTTGAGCGAGAAGGCCGCCGTAATACGCGGCCCCAGCGCCGGCCCAGCGGCCATGCCCAACGAGCCTGCCACGCCCAGCAGGCCCATGGCTTCGCCGCGCCGGGCCAGCGGAATAATATCACTAATGAAAGCGGCCGTAGCAGTAGGCTTGAAGCCGGTACTGAACCCATGTAGCAGCCGCAAGCCCATAAAGCCCGCCACGGTGGCCGTCCAGGGGTAGAAGAAGCCGCACACAAAGCACACCAACGACCCGAACACCATCACCGGAATCCGACCCACCGTATCGGCCAGCTTGCCGCTAAACGGCCGCGAAATGCAGGCTGTGAGCGTGAAAAGAGCAATAATGTAGCCCTTGTACTCGGCGCCGCCCAGCCCGGTGAGGTAGGCAGGCAGCTCAGGCAGCAGCATGTTAAAGCTGGCAAAAAACAGGAAAGAAGACAGGCACATCAGCCAGAAGCCGGTGCTATAAGTGCGGGTTGCGGGAGCTGACATAAAGCTCAAAGGTAGCTACACCGAACCGTTAGCGGCAGGCAATTCTGCCAGGCAAATACTAGCTCAACAGTGTGAAACCCGAAATTTTATAGCGAAACTCGCAAACTATAGTTTCGCTCCAGGGGTTAGTTTTAGCCACTGAGCTGCGGCTCTTATTTAACCATCAACCCAACTTCTCATGGATCAGGACCAGAATCAGAATGGTGCTTCCGATGCCCTTTCGGGTACGGGCACGGCTGTAACGGGCGCCGGCACTTCTCACGACACACGTACAGCCGACGGCGAAAACGCCCAGACGCTCACCACTCGGCAAGGCCATCCACTTACCAACAATCAGAACCTACGCACTGTAGGCAACCGGGGCCCGGCTACGCTGGAGAACTACCAGTTTCTGGAGAAAATCAGCCACTTCGACCGGGAGCGGATTCCGGAGCGAGTGGTACACGCCCGCGGCGCTGGTGCGCACGGCGTATTTGAGGCATACGGCAAAGTGGGCGACGAGTCGATTGCCAAGTACACCCGCGCCAAGCTGTTCAACACGGCCGGCAAAGAAACCCCAGTATTCGTGCGCTTCAGCACGGTAGGCCATGGTGGCCACTCGCCTGAAACCCTGCGTGACCCGCGCGGCTTCGCAGTGAAATTCTACACTGAAGATGGGAACTGGGACTTGGTGGGCAACAACCTGAAGGTGTTCTTCATCCGCGACGCCATGAAGTTCCCGGACCTCATTCACTCGCAGAAGCCCGACCCGGTACACAACCGCCAGACCGGCGAGCGTATCTTCGACTTTATTGCCAACACGCCCGAGGCCATGCACATGGTGTCGTTCTTGTTCTCGCCGTGGGGCATTCCGGCCAACTACCGCCAGATGCAAGGTTCCGGCGTGAACACCTATAAGTGGGTGAATGCGCAAGGCGAAGCCGTGCTGGTGAAATATCACTGGGAGCCGCTGCAAGGCATCAAAAACCTGACGGCATCCGAGGCCGAAGCCATTCAGGCCAAGAACTTCAACCACGCCACCCAGGACCTCTACGAGCACATCAAAGCCGGCGACTTCCCGCAGTGGGAGCTGTGTGTGCAGATTATGTCCGACGGGGAGCACCCCGAACTGGATTTCGACCCGCTGGATGACACCAAAATATGGCCCGAAGACCAGTTTCCTTTCCTGCCCGTGGGCAAGATGACGCTGAACAAAAACCCCGAAAATTACTTCGCTGAAGTGGAGCAGTCGGCGTTTGGTACCGGCGTATTGGTGGATGGCCTCGACTTCTCCGACGACAAGATGCTGCAAGGCCGCACGTTCTCGTACTCGGATACGCAGCGCTACCGGGTGGGCACCAACTATTTGCAACTGCCCATCAACGCACCGAAAAAGCACGTAGCCACCAACCAGCGCGACGGCCAGATGGCGTATCATGTGGATTCGGCACCCAACCAGAACCTGCACACCAACTATGAGCCCAGCAGCCTGAATGGCTTGAAAGAAGCGCCCCGCACCGCCCCCGACCACACGCCGGAATATCAGGGCCGCCTGTTGCGCGAAACCATCGACCGGCAGAACAACTTCAAGCAGGCCGGTGAGCGGTACCGCCTGCACGAAGATTGGGAGCGTGACGACCTCATCAGCAACATGGTAGGGGCCCTCACCGACGCCGACCACAAGGTGAGCGACAAAATGGTGGAGCTCTGCACCAACTGCGACGCCGATTGGGGCCGCCGCTTAGCTGAAGGTTTGCAAGCTGCTCGCGCCGGCAAACAGGCCGAGGGTGGTAACCAGTATAACCAAGGCAAAACTTCTGCCGCTGTGAAGCAAGCCGAGGAAATGGCTCATGATGCGAAGCCGTATTAAGTAAGCCTAAGGCGCAAACTGTAAGTAGCCAACGTGTTACTGCTTGCAGTTAGCTTTAGCGCCTAGTAAAAAGTAAAACAGCCCCCCTTATAAACCTTACTGGTATATAAGGGGGGCTGTTTTACTTTTAAACCTCAATGGCGGGCGTACAAGAGCATTACTAGCTTAAATTGACTTTTAGTAAGCTGAACAAAGCCAGATTAAAATAATTTAATCCTAATTTGCTTGCGCCCATGCCTTGCATAAGTAGGAATACGGTTGGTGCCACCTAGCCTCTTACATTGCACTAAAGTAGCATATAGGCAAAACCAGAAATTAACCCATCCATCAGCCACTCTTTTTGCGTTTTCAGATAAGAAAGCCATGCTCGAACAACCCAACAACGAAACCGACGAAGTTTTCAAGGAAGAAATCACCCAAGCTTCCGACTTCAAATTCAGTGCGAAAGTCGCCGGAGTGTTCGATGATATGGTAAGCCGCTCGGTGCCTTATTATGGCGAAATCCAGCGCATGATTTCCGAGCTAGCCGCCGACCATGCGCAAGAAGGCACCGCTGTATATGACCTCGGCTGCTCTACCGGCACTACCATGATAGGCATGGATACTATGGTGCCCGCCGATATCAAGTTTGTGGGCATTGATGATGCAGCCGAAATGCTGGAGAAATGCAACCTCAAGCTGAAAGAAGCTGGCTTCGTGCGCCCCTACGAACTCCGCGTAGCTGATTTGCAACAAGGCGCTGAAATACAGAATGCTTCAGTGGTTGTGCTGTGCTTAACCCTGCAATTTATTCGGCCTATTCACCGTGAGAAACTCCTCAAATCAATATTTGAAGGGATGGTACCGAACGGCGTTTTAATTCTGGTAGAGAAAATATTAACTGAAGATAGTGTTTTCAACAGAGATTATATTAAATATTATTATAATTATAAAAGAAGAAATCAATATAGCGAAATGGAGATTTCGCAAAAGCGTGAGGCACTAGAAAATGTGCTGATTCCGTACAAACTCAGTGAGAATATTCACATGCTCAGGGAGGCTGGTTTTGCCTCATGTGAAATATTTTTCAAGTGGTATAATTTTTCGGGCCTCATTGCAATAAAGAAGTAGATGATTTCAATAGGAAACTTTTTCTTTAAGTACAGGAATCAACTTTTTATTTTCCTGTACATAGCCTTGTTTATTCCCTCACCTGACATTTTCACGCCCGAAGTTTTTGGGCCACACTATTATGTATGGCCAATTAGTATTGGTTTGCTTGTAACCATAACTGGGCAGCTAATTCGAGGAGCGTCTATTGGGCTAGTGTATATTGTGCGTGGCGGCAAAGACAAAAAGGTGTACGCGGAGGATTTAATAACGCAGGGCATGTTTAATCATGGCCGGAATCCCTTGTACGTAGGAAATATTCTGATGCTGGTGGGGGTAGGTATTCTGTCCAATTCCTTGCTCTACATGGTGGTATTTATTCCTCTGTTTCTATTTATTTACCAAGCCATTGTATTGGCAGAAGAGAACTTTCTGCGAGGCAAATTCGGTGCTCAGTTCGACGCATATTGCACACGGGTGAATCGGTGGGTAATAAATCCGGCGGGTATAGGCCATACATTTCAAACGCACGATTTCAATGCTGCGCGTTGGATTTTAAAAGAATACAATACACAATTTGTTTGGCTGTTAGGTATTACTCTTATTCTGTTATTCAATTATCCTGAATTGACTGACGGCAGTACTGCTTTGCGAAATAAATTGCTGGCAGTCATTATAGGCTTTCTAACGGCTGTTTATTTGTTTATAAAATATTTAAAAAAGTCGCATAAATGGGTTGCTGAATAAACAGGAGTAGGAACAGAAAAGGCAGCCTAACCGGGCTGCCTTTTTTATTGTTTATTGTAAGTGTAGAGCCTCTGAATCACGGGTTTTCTGTACCGGTGCTATCAGCTATTTCCGGTTCTACTGGCCCGGCCGGCTCTGTGTATAAGGTGTCGTGAGTAGCTGAGGCGTCTGAGTTATTGATTTCTGAGGTGGTAAGAGGCGTTGCTTCGGGTGCCTGGGTAATCGTAGCGGAATCCGAAACAGCCGCAATTTCGCGGGTAATCGTGTCGGTCAGCGCATCGAGCGAAGGACCAGTTGTCGTTCTTTCTGGCTCGTTATTGCTTACCTGTGTGCGGTTCAAGTGGGTTTGTTCTTTGTCCTTAACCACTCGGGCCAAACCCCAAACCCCAAGCCCGATGCCTGCCGCCGCGCCTACAACTACTGCTACGCGGGGCCATCGTAGCTGCGTTGTGGGGCGTTTCACCAAGTTATGGGGCGCGGGCTTAGTAGCCGGGCGCTTAACAGTTGTATTAGTGGTGCTGGCGGCTGGTGCTGGTGGCTTAGCCTGAAACTGTTCAATTAGCTGGCCGAGCTGCTGAATACGAGCGTCTAGCTCCTGGTTACGCGAAGCCGCCTCGTTGCGGGAGGTACGAATAGCGGCTTCCAGCGCTTCTTTTTCGCGGGTTTCAGTGGCCAACCTTGCCTGTAGTGCGGTGGCATCGGGAGCTGCTGTCGGGGCCTGGGCCAATTGAGCCCGGAGTAAAGCAATACTTTTTTCGCGCTCGGCCTCGCGGGCTTCCATTTGCTGGCGTTGCTGCGCCAACTCATCCTTGATTTGTTGGCGCATTTGTTCTAGCTGCCGTTTCTCCTCACTATTGGCGGCCACTGAGGCTGCGCTGCCATAGGGGGCATCGTGGGGTACGTCTTCGGCTCCTAGCCAGTGCCACAACTGCCGTGCCTTCTGGGTCCAGTAACCATTGGGCTCATCCGTGTCGCCGGTGGGGTTGTGATCGTTTGTTGATGCTTCCTCAGGGTGCTCATTGGCTAGGTCCTGGGCCCAGGCAGCTAGCTCGGTGTCGCTAAGTTGAATTTCGGGATGAGCCGCTTGCCGAAGCCGCCGCGGTAGTTGGTTTATGTCGCCAAGCAACTCGAAGCTGTCGGCGCCGGACTGCGTGCGCAGATACTGTTCGACACCCGCTCCAAACGTAACGGGCTCAGCAAACAAGGCAAAGCCAGTAAGTAGCTCCGCTGGCACTTGGCCAACTCCTAGTTGTGCATCCAACCAACCAGCCAACTCTTGTTTCAGCCGGCGAAATTGCGCAAAGGGGTTGCCCGCTGTACCGCTTACCTGAATTGGCTGGCCATCGAGCTGCCAAGGAGCCGCACCTTGGATGGGTATTGTGAGTTGGCCGCCGTTTGTCACAAATAGTATCATCGATACGCTATGCGAGCGTACCACTACTGCGTCAAATATTTCACCGTCTTCTTCCACCGCAAAGTTGCCTAGCAGCAACGAAACCGACACTTCGCTCTCAGCGGCAAGCACGCTTTGCAGCGACTCGAATTGCGCTTGTTTGACCGGGTCGGCAAAAGGTGGATGCAAAAAGGTGTGCAACATGGCTGGCGAATAAGAAACTAAGTTACGGCCGTTGTTGAAAGCAGTTTGCTGCTACTAACGTAGCACTTCCAAAAGCTGCTATGCTAAGCGCAGATAGTACGCGTAGCGTATGGCCGCTACGTGGCAAGCAACTAGCAACAGCCAACCACTCATTACACACGATGAGCAGATGCAGTTTCCGGCTGTAGTGCTTGCTTTAAGGATTTTCCACCTTCTTCTGGATAAGCTGGACATAACATTTGCCTCCGAGGGTGCCGTAAAGTCACACGTACCATTTCTCTTTGCTTTATGCCCCTGCATCGGCTTTTAGACCAGAAACTTAGCAAGACGTACGAGCCTTCTACACGCATCGATGACGTGTTTAAGGGCTATGACATCACCTTCCTTACCAACGAGCATGGCGAACCAATGACGTTATTTTTCGGCAAGCGGCGGCCCGATGGTACCATTGCTGGAGAGCGGTTTACGCGCACCATCAAGCGGGAGCCAGGAAGCCTAGCCGTGAAGTCAAGTCATTGGGACAACCAGGGTAAGATTATGAACCGCTAACCTGTGAATGAAAGCAGAAAAGCCTGCGCTATAACCAGCGCAGGCTTTTACTGAATTAGTTAAGGTGGTGTATAGCTCGACTACAGGTTCAGATATTAGTGGGCAAGCCGTTATTTTCGAACCTCAACACGTGTTGAGCTGGCTTTTGTGCCGCTTTGAACTCGGATTAAGTAAAGCCCTTGCCGTAAGTTGGGGTTGTTTACCGTGAAATCACGCTCTTCGCCGGCTTTCAGGGTACCTTCGAATAACCGCGACACGGCAGTGCCTTGCATGTCGATGAGGTTGATTTGCACGGGTCCATCCGTATTTGCTGATACGTGCACCTGGAATAGGCCATCAACAGCAGGGTTCGGCATAGCGTCTACCACCACTGCCGGACTAAGTGAAGTGCGGCTATTAGGGCAGGGGCCATACGTATCGCCGTGGCTTAAGTGAGCTGCTAGCGCAGTAGCATCTAAGCACAGCGGACGGCCATTATGGCACACGTTGTATTTTTCGCCGCTGCCGCAACGCACATCCACTACATTAATCGTTGTAGTAGTAGCGGTACTTATATTACCACAGGCATCGGTGGCAATTAACGTAGCCGTGTGCGGACCAGCAGTTGTGAACGTAATTTGATTGGCCGCATAAGAGGCCTTGATGGCAAGCTTCTTTTTTGTGCCGCCGCAAGGGTCGCCGAAAACTTCGAAGACGTCGGTGTTTTCAAACGAATACGTGCTACGCCCTAGCAGCTTCGATTCCACGTATGATTTGCTGTTCGTTGCGTGGCAATTAGAGTTAATAGCATAAGTGTTGCCGTTGATGAAGGGGGTGCCATAACTGGCAAAGTCAATGGCAACGAAAACAGTACCGGTTGGTGAGCTAGCCGTAGGGCCATCCAATGTATTGATGTTGCCATTGTAAAACTCGTTGCCAACTACTGATACCGTACCAGCAGGGCTACCATCTTTCAAGAGGCTAAGCGTAACAGGGCCGCAACTTGTGCTAGTAGTGCTGCCGCTATTAATCTGTGCTGCTGTAACAGCCACTTGCCCAGAATTGGTTAGGTAAACCGTAAGGGCAGGTGTGGCAGAAGCTGTAATCGTTTGAGCAGTAACGTGCAAGCAAAGCCCTGCCAGCAAAGCAAGGAGAAGCGTAAAACGACGGTAAAAGTAGGGTTGCATAAGAGTGGGAGTGTGGAATAGAAGACGATGACCTCCTCGTCAGAGCAGAGACTCAACCTAATAATTGTGGTTGAGTGATATTAAATTATGTAAAATAATATTCAATTAATTATATGATAAGTCATTAATAAAAAGATTCCAATTTGTTGTTTTTGGATTGTAGTATAGCCAGTATGGTTTTAGTGATAAAATAGGATATGCACGAGCAAACCGAGTGAAAAACTCAATCATGTACTACACGAATTTTATTTAAATATTTATATTATTTGATGTATTATGCTGTAAATTTCCTTATCTGTCAGCAGTGGAGTAGTTATATTCTTCGTAAGCCGATGGGTTAGCAACTAACACATACCACAACCAATGAGCACAAGGCTGTTGTAACGGGCCTTTCGAAATAGTAGATTTCTCTTTTTACTTGCTAACCATACAGTTCAACCTCATAGTACTACAAACAGAAAGGCAACGGGATAAGCCCGTTGCCTTTCTGTTTGTAGTACTATGAGGTTGGTAGGAGCCTACCTGTGTTACAACTACTTAGTTACCAACAAACGCTGGTTGGTAACTTTGCTGCCAGTGATGAGCTGGCAGTTGTACACGCCACCGGGCAGCTTACTACCGTTCAGCGTCACGTTGTAGAGGCGGCTGGCTTCCACTTCACCGTCGTAGAGAGTAGCTACCAACGTACCTAGCTGATTGTAGACTTTCACTTGAGCTTTGCCAGCCTGCGTAGGGCGGAAAGCAATGGTAGCCTGGTCGGTTACGGGATTCGGATAGGCTTGCAGTTGATTGTCGGTGCTCAAGCTAGCATCGGCCGCAACTTTGCCGCCACGTGTAGCAACGCTGCTGTTGCAAGTAGCATCAGCCTCGATAATAACATTTACGGTCTGGGTCGAAACGTTGCCGGAGTTGTCGGTAACCGTGATAGTTACTGGGTTCGAACCAACATTAGCGCAGGTAAAGGTGCTCGGGCTAATACGTACCGAAGCCAGGCCGCAGTTATCGGTGGTGCCGTAGTCGATGTCAACGGGGAAGATGGTGCGGGTACCATTCTGTAGCTGGGTCCGGAAGCCGGCCGCCAAGATGCGGGGAGCCGTGTTGTCAACCACCAACACCGTTACAGTTTGCGAAGCGCTGTTGCCAGCATTGTCGGTAGCCGTGAAGGTTACTTGGTTCGGGCCGATGTTGGCGCAGGTGAAGGTGCGGGGGCTAATGGTCATAGAAGCCACACCGCAGTTGTCGGTAGTACCATAGTCTACGTCGGCGGCTTCAATGGTGCGGGTGCCGTTAGCTTCTAGGCCTACAATGAAACCAGCAGCCAGAATAGTTGGCGCCTGTGTATCGTTCTGGCACGGATTGCTAACGTTAGGCAATACCGTTACGTTGGTGGTAGCAGCAGTGCTTTTATTGCCGCAAGCATCAGTGGCAATCAGCGTAACGGTGTGCGAGCCAGCCGTAGTGAATACCACTTGGCTCATGGCATAAGCAGCAGTAATAGCCAGTTGCTTTCTCGTGCCGCCGCATGGGTCGCCGAAAACTTCGAAAACGTCGGTCCCTGCAAATGAAGCGGTGCTACGCCCTAACAAACGGGACTCTACATACGATTTGCTGTTAGCTGCATTGCAATTCGGGTTAACAGTATACGTGTTGCCGTTGACAGTTGGAGTGCCATAGCTGGCAAAGTCAACATTCACGAATACCGAGCTGCCTGCTGCTGTTATGGTAGGGCCATCAAGTGTATTGATGCTGCCATTGTAGAACTCCGAACCTACGCCAGACACGGTGCCAGCAGGCATTCCGTCTTTCAACAGGGTTAGAGTTACAGCACCACAGCTAGTGGTGGTGCTACTGCCGCTATTCACTGTAGCCGCAGTAACTACTGCTTGCCCAGAGGTATTGAGGGTGGTAGTCAGGCTCGGAATAGCCGACGCAACAATGGTAGATGATTGAGCTACAGCGCTGCCGCTTAAAGCGAACAAGGAAGCGCACGAAAGCAACAGGTGTTTGTAACGGTGGGGTTGCATAAGCAGTTAGTGATGAGGGTAATGGTGGCACAAATATCCCTGCCATATAGGAAAGCCAAAGGGTGAATGTGGCTTTGGATGAAGCGAATTTATATAAAAAAATATTAGTTTATTAACATAATTCTGCTGTATAGGAAAGGTGCAATTAACCAAATTGTCATTGGCATTAAACCAAAATAAAATATGATGAATTACAGTGAGTTAGTGCGAAATGATATATATAAGATTTATAAAAAATGTTTGATATGTTATATAATATTTTTTCAGTGAAATTTGCCCTTTCGGTCATAGCGCTATGGCAGTCGTAAGTCAGTCGTTTCAGTACAGTCACTCCGTGGCGGAACAAGACTGGTACACCGGCTCATATGAATAAGGTGGACACTTGTATGCGTGGCTGTAGTTGATGCCAAAACGGCAACCCATTTACTTCGGTCCGATGCTTGCCTTATGTGGGGTGTATGTCTTGGATATCAAACCTCTTAACTAGTGTTTCCGCCAAAAAGCCCCGTCCTGATGGTAAGCCTGCCCTTACGGTGCGGGAGCGGGTTTCGGCCCTCAAAAATCTGCCGGAATTTTTGCGCCTTATCTGGCAGACCAGCCCGGCTCTTACGCTGGGCAACGTAGCGTTGCGGTTGTTGCGAGCAGCGCTGCCAGTTGCCATGCTCTATGTTGGGCAGCTAATTTTGGATTCAGTGTTGGCGCTAAGCCGGGCTGAGTACCGGCCCGCTTCTCTGATGCCTGCCTCAGGTTACGTGGCGCTGGAGTTTGGCTTGGCTATCCTCTCCGATGCGTTAGGGCGCGGCGTGGCTCTATTGGACTCATTGCTTGGCGACTTATTTGCCAACCAAACCTCGGTGCGGCTCATGCAGCATGCCGCCGAACTCGACCTCGACCAGTTCGAGGATAGTGCATTCTATGATAAGCTGGAGCGGGCCCGCCGCCAAACCCTGTCGCGCACGGTGCTGATGGCACAGGTGCTGAGCCAAGCGCAAGATGCCATTACCATGGCGTTTCTGGCCGTGGGCCTGGTGGCCTTCAACCCATGGCTGTTGCTGCTGCTGCTGGTAGCCGTTATTCCGGCGTTCCTGGGCGAGTCGCACTTCAACGAGCGGAGCTACTCGCTGGTACACGGCTGGACGCCCGAGCGGCGTGAGCTGGACTACCTACGCCAAACCGGTGCCTCCGACGAAACGGCCAAAGAAGTGAAGATTTTTGGCCTCTCGCAGTTTCTGATTGACCGATTCAAGCTGCTCTCCGATGAGTTCTACCAGAAAAATAAAGCCCTCGTGATAAAGCGGGCTGGCTGGGGTACGTTCTTCGCAGCGGTAGGGGCAGCAGGTTACTATGCGGCCTACGTATATATTATTATGCAGGCGGTGTATGGGCGCGTCAGTATTGGGCAGCTGACGTTCTTAGCTGGCTCGTTTGGACGGATGCGGGGCTTGCTGGAAGGCATCTTGAGCCGCTTCAGCAGCGTGGCTGAAGGCGCCCTGTATTTGCAGGATTTCTTCGACTTCTTCCACCTCCAGCCGCGCATCATCCGGCCCGATGCCACTCAATTCGTGCGCCCGTTTCCGCAGCCTATTCAGGAAGGCTTCGTATTTGAGAATGTGGGCTTCAAGTACCGCAACGCCGAGAAGTGGGCCCTGCGCAACCTCAGCTTTCAGCTGCGGGCCGGCGAAAAGCTGGCGTTGGTAGGCGAAAACGGCGCCGGCAAAACCACGTTGGTCAAGCTGCTCTCCCGCCTCTACGACCCCACCGAAGGCCGGATTCTGCTCGATGGCCATGACCTGCGCGAGTACGACCCCGCCGAGTTGCGCCAAGAAATTGGGGTGATTTTTCAGGATTTCGTGCGGTTTCAGCTGCCGGCGGGCCAGAACCTGGCAGTGGGCCGCATCGAGGAAAAGGAAAACCGCCCGCGCATTGAGCAGGCCGCCGCTCAAAGCCTAGCCGACTCGGTTATTGCCAAACTGCCCCAGGGCTACGACCAAATGATTGGCCGCCGCTTCAACGGCGGCGTGGATTTGAGCGGCGGCGAGTGGCAAAAGATTGCGCTGGGCCGGGCTTACATGCGCGACGCCCAGTTGCTGATTCTCGATGAGCCCACCGCCGCCCTCGATGCCCGCGCCGAGTATGAGGTATTTCAGCGCTTCAACGAACTCACCAAAGGCAAAACCGCCGTACTCATTTCGCACCGGTTTAGCACCGTGCGCATGGCCGACCGGATTTTAGTGGTGGAGCACGGCAAGGCGGTGGAAATTGGCAGCCACGAGGAACTGCTGGCGCGAGGTGGCCGCTACGCCGAACTATTTCAGCTGCAAGCCGCCGGTTACCGGTAGGCGCGGCATTTATATTCGCGGCTTATGGAAAGCATAGACTATACGTTTTTGCCAGAACTGCCCGCGCTAGGGCCGCTACGCCAGACAGTGCTGGCGCTGCTGAGCGCTGCTCTGGAAAGTACCACCGAAGAATTGGAAGCGGATATAACCTATCAGCAGCAGCGCGGCACCTTACAAATTTGGCTGGCTTTAGCCGGCGAGCAGGTGGTTGGCTGCAAGGTGGGGTACGAGCGTAAACCGGGGCACTATTATAGCTGGTTGGGCGGCGTGCACGACGATTTTCGGGCGCGCGGTATTGCCCAGAGGTTGATGCAACAGCAGCACGCGTGGTGCCGGCAACAAGGTTACCACTGCATCCGCACCCAAACCTATAACCGCTGGCGGGCTATGCTGCTTCTAAATCTGCGGCAAGGTTTCGACGTGGTAGGCACTGTACAGGGCACTCATGGACTCGCTATTGTGCTGGAAAAACAGCTAAAGTAATCCGCGCCTGGCCTGCTACTTCACTGGGCCGGAGGCGGCTGATTAAAAAGCCAGCCACCACCAATTCAAGCTCCTTGGCAAAACTGTTCAGCTAAGCGAATAGTCAATGCAGTGAGAGGAAAAATAAGCGAGGTTCCCGCTGACTCCCAGCATCTAACCTTTAAATTGTTTCGTAACTTAAAGCCGGTGATTCCCTCCCACTTTTCAGCTTTATATGAAACTGCTTTCTACTCTTTTCGTTGGTTCCACTCTGGCCGTGGCCTTATCCGGCTGCTTTGCGGCGCGCGAGGCCCGTATCGAGTCTGACTACAGTTATGCTGGTGCGTTCCGGCGCTACCGCACGTATGAGTTCGTAACCGGCGACGGTCTGGCCGCCGACTCCAGCAAGCTGGGGGAAGTGCTGCGCGACGCCATCCGTACCCGCATGAAGGTGCAAGGTTATAAACCCAGCAAGCGCCGCCCCGACCTGCTGGTCAATTTCCGGGTATACGAGGGTGACATGCGCTTCCGCGGCTACGCCCAGGAAGACATTGCGCGCTGGGTGAACGAAGAAAAGATTGAGGACGATGAAACGCCCGCCGAGCAGCGCACCGGCTACCAGCCCGTACGGATGCTCCTGGCTGAAGGTACCTTGCTTATCACCTTGATTGATAACCGCACCAACCGCGCCGTCTGGAACGGCTATGCTTCCGGCGTAACGGTACCCAACGGTACGCAGGGCGAGCTAGTGCTCCGCCGCTCCGTCCGCTCCATTTTCGACCAATACCGCGTGTTCACGCAAGGCTACCTGGAAGGCAATAGCCAGCCCAGCGGCGAATAGCCTTACGTAACGCCGCTGGTGCTACCGCCGGCTCGATGGTATCCGAAACTGTACGCCCACACTTGGTACAACGGTCAGCCCGCTCAGGCTGGCCGTTTTGTTGTTGAGCAGTTGGTAGTTGCCGTATTTCTGATAGTAAATGCCAAGGGAAGGAATAAAATACACGTATCGATAGCCCAGCTTAGCATTGACGAAGGCCCCAAACGACGGGAAATTCACCTTCTGCTCCAGCAGCACCGGCACCTTCACCCCGCCATTGAAAATTTTATTTGGCTCGAAGCCATAGCGCATGAACGTGTGCGTGTACACCGCGCCGTACGAAATAGCCCCGATTTCCTCTTCCGCCCCCAAAGAGTGGCTGAAAACCAGTGGGATTATAATATCCTGCCGCGAGGCCCGGAAGCCCAGAATGTCGTCGATATTATCTAGAAACGGCAGGCTGGGCAGGCTGGCCCGCTGGGTAGCAAATTGTAGCCCGATGCTGGCGTAGGTAGCGCCCGCCGGTCCGCCAGGCCGCTCTACCGTGCCCGTAGGCCCCAGAAATTGGTAAGCCGCATCAAATACGTGCGAGCCAAAGGCATATTTATAGCCTACATCGAGCCGGTCGAGGGCGCCATAGCGAATATATAAGTCGGAGGAGGGGCGCACCGGGTCGAGGACATAAGCCAGGGCGGCCACCTGCAGATTATCGATGGTGCCTGAATAACCGATGGTGTCTTTCCGTACGGTTGCCTCTGCTGCCGATTTCAGGGCCGAGCCGGTTTTGCTGATGGTTTCGGTGGCCACGTTGAAGGCCAGGTTGCCGCCCGCCCGAAACTCGCCTTTTGGGGTCACCTTGCCCGTGCTGACGATGGTACGGGGGGCGGTGCAGGCACCGGCAAATAGCGTGGCCGTAGCCAAAGCCAAGGCAACAACTCGGCTAGAAGAAGAAAACCAGAACATACAGGCAATAAGAAAAAGGAAATCGAGAGGCGCTTCACTAAAACCGCGCCGAAAGTAAGTAATCTACCATGCAAACCAACCGCAGGTCCCGGGGCTTACTACTTGTGCGCTTAGAATAATAGTTAAGTAAGCGTAGCACTCACCGTGGAGCAGCTCGTGCTGAGCAAGCACCCAAGGGCCTTAGGCTGATAGCAGTGGCGGAGTTCCGAGCGAAGTTGTTATTTCACGGCTTCATAGGTCAGCTTGCAGATTAACCGCTCACAACCATGAACATTTTATACGGAGTGCCCGGCGAAGGAATGGGCCACGCTACACGCAGCAAAGTAGTTATTCAGCACTTGCTGGAGGCCGGGCACAAGGTGCAGGTGGTGAGCAGCTCACGGGCTTATCAACTGCTAGCACGCACATTTCCGGGCCGCGTACACGAAATCCGGGGCTTCCATCTAGCCTATCGGGAACTGACCGTTTCCAAGCTGCGCACTGCCGCTCTCACCCTGCGCACCGCCCCAGAAAACCTGGTCGTCAACTTCCGGAAGTACCGTGAAATGTTCTTCGGCGTGGAGTTCGACGTGGTGATATCCGACTTCGAGTCGTTCAGCTACCTGTTCGCCAAATCCAAGCGTCTGCCTGTAATCAGCATCGACAATATGCAGGTTATCAGCCGGGCCCGGTTGGATGTGGTGGTGCCGCCCGCCGAATACGGCAACCTGGAAGTGGCGCGGCAGATTGTGCGGGCCAAGCTGCCGCGCAGTCAGCACTACTTTGTTACCACGTTTTTCCCGCTGCCCCTTAGCAAGCCCAATACCACACTGGTGCCACCTATTATCCGCCCCGAAATTCTGGCCGCGCAGCCAACTACGGGTACGCACGTATTAGTGTATCAGTCGGCTACCACCCAAAGCAACCTAGTGCCGCTGCTGCAAAACCTGCCGAAGCAGGAGTTTCGGGTGTACGGATTCAATAAGGAGGAGAACCATGGCAACGTGCAGCTGAAGGCTTTCAGTGAGCAGGGATTTATTGAGGACCTGGCCAGCGCCCGCGCCATCATCACCAACGGTGGCTTTTCGCTTATCAGCGAAGCGGTGTTCCTGCACAAGCCCATCTGCGCCATTCCCATTCCAGCGCAGTTCGAGCAGTTTCTTAACGCCGCCGAAGTGGAGAAGCTCGGCTACGGCCGCCACTTCCCGGCCCTGACCGCCGACAACCTCAAAGCTTTTCTCTATGACCTGACCGGTTTTGAAACGGCCCTGACCAGCTACAGCCAGGACGGTAACGAACTGCTATTCCGGCAACTAGATGCCTTGCTGGCGGGTTTGTAGCCACTCATAAAGCTGTCATTCCAAGCTTGCCGATGATCAATGAGCTTTAATGGAAGTGCCATTTATACAGCCTTGTATAGCTGTATATCAAGTGCTTAAACGCTTTATTGGTCGAAATCCACGGTTACCTGCTCTGAGGTAGGACGGGCCTGGCAAGTGAGGATGTAGCCCTTGGCCACTTCAGTGTCGGAGAGGGAGTAATTCACGTCCATTTCGGTGGTGCCGTGCGTAACGCGGGCCCGGCAGGTACTGCACATACCGTTTTTGCACGAATACGGTGCGTCAGCCCCAGTTTCCAGCAGCGCATCCAGCACCGTGTCGCCGTAGTACGACATTTCCAGCACCCGTGTGCTGCCATCGAGCTGCACTGTTACCTGGCTGTGCTTATCATCGGTGCCGCCGAGGTGCGGTTTGGCGGGGCCCGTCGGGGTTTTGTGGCTGCCCGCCGCAGTGAACATCTCGAAGTGGATACGGTTGGCGGGCACACCGGCGCTGGTAAGAGCAGCCCGCACACCCTGAATCATTTCTTCTGGCCCACAGATAAAGCACTCGTCAATCTGGCTGGCGGGCAGCAGCTTCTCCAGAAACTGCCGGGTTTTATCTTCATCAATGCGGCCAAACAGCAGGTCGGTGTCGTTTTGCTCGCGGCTCAGAATGTGGTACACGCTCAGTCGCCGCAAAAACTTGTTTTTTAGGGCCTCAATGGCTTCTTTGAAAATGATGGAGTTGCGGCCCCGGTTACCATAAATCAGCGTTACTTGGCTCTTGGGCTCGGTCAGCAGAATAGTCTTGATGATGGAAAACACCGGCGTAATGCCGCTGCCTGCCGCAAAGGCTACATAGTGCTTGGCATTGGCGGGGTGCAAATCGGTGGAGAAGCGTCCGGCCGGCGGCATCACCTCCAACTCGTCACCTACTCGCAAATTTTCCACGGCCAGCGACGAAAACCGTCCTTCGGGCACCTTTTTGATAGCCACCTGCCACTCGCCATCCAGCGGGCTGCTGCATATAGAATAGGAGCGGCGCAGTTCTTCGCCGTTATGCTCGCGCCGAAACGTGAGGTACTGGCCCTGCGTGAACCGGAACGTGTCGGCCAGTTCGGCGGGCATGTCCAGCGCTAGTGTCACGCAATCGGGCGTTTCCCGCTGAATCCGCTTGATTTTTAGCTTATGAAAACGACTCATGTTGTGTGAGCTATTAGCTGATGGCTGCTAGCTTTTTATTCTTGTTTGGGAAGGCAATGTTGGTAGCTACGTGACAGGGCTATGTCAGTGAAGCTCTAGCCGCCTGCTAAACTGCCAGGCCATTCAGCAGCATCGTGAGGATGTTCTGCTCCAGCTCCTCGGCGGATACGCCCCGGCCCGGCCGATACCACAGCTCCACCCAGCGCACCGCCGACAGGATAGTGAACAGCGCCACCGACACGTTGACGGGTTGCAACTCGCCGGCCGCAATACCCTGCTCAATGAGTGCTGCAAAACCGTGCTCATATCGTTTGCGCGCGTCTTTGAAAGCCGTGAGCTTGTCGCCAGTCAGGTACTTCCAGTCGTTGTTGGCCACCGATACGGCTGCGCCGTCTTCCAGCATCAGCCGGATGTGCTGCCGAATTAGAACCTGGATTTTGTCTTTGTAGGAAGTGGCAGTTTGCTCCACTTCAGCCAGCTGTGACACATACGTATCGGACACGTAAAAGCAGATACTCTCCAGGATTTCGTCCTTGGACCTGACGTGGTTGTAAATGCTGGCTGCTTCCATGCCCACCTCCCCGCCCAGGTCGCGCATGGAGGTGCCAGCGAAGCCTTTAGCTTTGAAGAGCTTGGCAGCTTCTTCCAGAATTCGTTGGCGCTGATTGATCTTACCCCGTTTGGCCATTGGTGGGAAGTGTCAGGGTGGGAGAGGAGTTCGGTGCGGACGGAGACCCTACAGCGGCCTTGTGCAGAGCGGCAGGATTTCCGGAGAAAACAAAGCTACTATAAAAACTAACAAACGTTAGTTTATGGACGGACGCATTGTGAGACAGGCCGAAAGCAACTAGCTGGCAAGCGCAACACGGCGTTTTGCCGTTTTCCGTTCGTACGGCCTAGCTGAAATGCAAATCCCCCACCGAAAACAGTTTTTCGGTGGGGGACAAGCAAAGCGTAGTACTGAAAACCGGCTTAGAATATTTTGCCAGGATTCAGAATGCCGTGGGGGTCGAATACCTGTTTGATGCCGCGCATCAGGTTCAGGTTGGTTTCTTTTAGCGCGATGCCGATGTAGCCTTTCTGCACCAGCCCAATGCCATGCTCACCGGAAATGGTGCCGCCCAGCTTCACACACAGCTCGAATATCTCGGAAATCGGCTGGCGCAGACCTACATTCCATTGTTCGTCGCTTAGCTCACCCCGGATGATGTTAACGTGCAGGTTACCGTCGCCGGCGTGGCCGTAGCATACGCTCTTGAATCCGTAACGCGCCCCGATTTCCTTCACGCCCTTAAGTAGCGTTGGCAATTCGGCACGGGGTACTACGGTGTCTTCCTCCTTATACACCGAGTTGTAGCGCACCGAATTACCGATGTTGCGCCGAATACGCCACAAGTCGTCTTTCTGGCCCGCCGTATCGGCCAGCAGAATCTCGTCTACATCGTAATTTTCGAGTACGCCATACACCTGCTCGGCTTCTTTATAAAGCTGGTCGAGGTCCTGGCCGTCTAATTCAATCAGTAAATGCGCGTGAATATCCTCAGGTAGCGTGAGTGGAATTTTGAGGTAGTCGGATGACCAGGCAATGGCCTCACGCTCCATAAACTCCATCCCCGACGGGATAATGCCTGCTCGGAACACCGCCGAAACTGCCTCGGCCGCCTGCTCCGTCTGCCGGAAGGGCACCAGCATCAGGATGTTATGCTGCGGGTAGGGGAGGAGTCGGAACACTACTTTGGTGATGATGCCGAGCGTGCCTTCCGAGCCAACCAGCAGCTGGGTGAGGTTGTAGCCGGTGGAGTTTTTCAGTGTGTTGGCCGCCGTCCAGATAATTTCGCCGGTGGGTAACACCACTTGCAGGTTCAGCACATAGTCGCGGGTGGTGCCGTACTTCACGGCTTTAGGGCCGCCGCTGCTGTGGGCCAGGTTGCCACCCAACGAGCAACTGCCTTTGCTGGCCGGGTCGGGCGGGTAAAACAAGCCTACTTCCTTCACCGCGTTCTGAAACACCTCGTTTATTACGCCGGGCTCCACGGTGGCTTGCAGGTTCCGCTCGTCAATCTGAATGATGCGGTTGAGTCGTTCGGTGCTCAGTACTACACCATGATGTACCGGCAGCGCCCCACCACTCAGGCCCGTGCCCGCGCCCCGCGCCGTCACCGGAATATGGTGCTCGTGACACAGCCGTACAATCTCGCTTATCTCTTCGGCGTTACCGGGGCGCAGCACCACATCTGGGGCGAAGTGCAGGTCCTCGGTATGGTCGCGGCCGTAGTCGGAGTAGGCGTCGGCGGTGGCAGTGGCTTCGGCGCGGGCTGCCGTAAGAACGTGCGCTGGTCCAACAATGGCCTCGAAGGCAACGACCAGCTCGGGGGTAAGGGCTTGATAATTCATTGACGGAGGAAGCATTAACGCTGATTCGCGTATCTTTGACCCAATGCGGGAATACATGACGAAGGTACATCATTCAACCTACAGACGTTTTTGGTGGCCACTATTAATGTTGGCGCTAGTAGTAGGAATGACCAGTTGTGGCAGTTCCAGAAAGGTAAACTACCGCAATGGCCGGTACTATTCGGCGCGCGACATGGCCCGGATAAAGGCTGCTGAGCGTAACCGCCGGGGCCGGGCGCCCATTAGCAAGGCCAAAACCAAAACAACAACCCCCACCGGCCGGGCCAAGATTGTAACCAAGCGGAGCAGCACGCCTCTGAACGCTAGCCGCGAGATGGTAACAGTTATTGAAACGGCCCGCTCCTTCCAAGGTACTCCTTATAGGTACGGTGGTACCACCCGCCAGGGTATGGACTGCTCAGGCCTACTCTATAATGCTTTTGCTGCCATTGATGTGCCCATTCCGCGCTCCAGCAACGAGCAGGCCCTATGGGGCAACCCCGTCAGGCCCCAGGATCTGAAAGCCGGCGATTTACTGTTCTTCGGCGCGTCGCCGGGTAGCAGCACTATTACCCATGTGGGCCTCGTGACGGAAGCCACCCCGGAAGGAGTGCAATTCATTCATTCCTCCAGCTCATCAGGGGTAATCGAAAATAGCTTGGAAACAGATTACTATTTGAGCCGCTTCATAAAAGCGGTGCGGCCGCCGTTGTAGGATTTCGGTTCGCTGCTGTATTATTCTTATTAGTTGCTTGGAATTGCAAAATCGGTAACCATAAGGTGATACAGTAGCGGAAACAGTGCAGTATTTTTGCGGCTTCTTTCAGAACAGCTTTTTCACCTTTTTCCAATTATATGAGACAAATACTACTGCGCAGTATGTATATGCTGCTGCTCCTGCTTGCTGCACACACAGGCTGGAGCCAGGGTACAACTACATCGGCCATGAACGGGGTCATCACCGATAAGCAAGGTGATGGTTTGCCAGGTGCTACTGTTATTGCAGTGCACACTCCCACTAACACCCAATACGTAGCGCCGACTAACTCGGAAGGCCGTTTCAACATTCCAAACATGCGCGTAGGTGGTCCTTACACTGTACGCGTAACGTTTGTTGGTTATCAGGATATCACTCGGGAAGGTATTTTCCTGAGCTTGGGTCAAAACCAGCGCTTGGACTTGAACCTAAGTGAAACTACCACGCAACTGGAAGGCGTAACGGTAACGGCTACGAAAGATCCAACCATCAATGCTGGCCGCACCGGTGCCGCTACTACAGTGAACCGCGAACAAATCGAGCGGCTGCCTACCATCTCGCGGAGCTTCCAGGATTTCACGCGTCTGACGCCCCAAGCCAACGGCAACTCGCTGGGCGGCCGTAACGGCCGTTTCAACAACGTACAAATTGATGGTGCCTCCAACAACGACTTGTTCGGTTTGGGTAGCTCGGGCGCTCCAGGCGGTCAGGCT
The DNA here is from genome assembly GCF_000420705.1 of Hymenobacter norwichensis DSM 15439. Taxonomy (GTDB): domain Bacteria; phylum Bacteroidota; class Bacteroidia; order Cytophagales; family Hymenobacteraceae; genus Hymenobacter; species Hymenobacter norwichensis. The sequence continues at coordinate 433,121 of NZ_ATVL01000008.1, read as the reverse complement.
GGTACCAACCCTATTTCGTTGGATGCTATCCAGGAATTTCAAGTGGTACTTGCTCCTTACGACGTACGGCAGGGCCGCTTCAGCGGTGGCGGTATCAACGCCGTAACGCGTTCCGGTACCAACGAATTCTCGGGTTCGGCCTTTGCTTTTGGCCGGAACCAGAATACGGCTGGCAAGAGCCCAACGGCTGATGCCGCTGGCAACCGCACCAAATTGGCTAAGTTCAACGATTACCAGACTGGCTTCCGTTTGGGTGGTCCCATCATCAAAGATAAGCTGTTCTTCTTCGTGAATGGGGAAATTGCGCGCCGTAGCGCGCCATTGCTGTTCCGTACGGGTAGTCAGCGTGAAATTGATGCCAATAGTAGCGCTTCAGACCTAGTAAAATTCGTAAGCACGGAAGACCTTCAGCGCATCTCCAATAAACTGCTCGAATACGGTTATGATGCTGGCGCAGTAGGCGATATTAATGCCGAAACCCGTAGCGATAAGGCGTTTGCCCGCTTGGACTGGAACATCAGCCAGAATCATCAGCTTACGCTGCGTCATAACTTCGTTAATGCTTCAGACGACAACATTTCGCGGGGCCTGACTTTCTTCCGTTTTGGTAACAACGGCTACCAGTTCCTGAGCAAGACCAACTCGACGGTAGCGGAATTGAAAAGCCGTTTTGGCAACCGCTATGCTAACAACTTGCTGGTTGGCTACTCAGCTATTCGTGACAGCCGTACAACGCAGGGCAGCCTGTTTCCCTCTATTACCATCACCCAGAATAACGCTACCATCTCGGCAGGCTCTGAATTTAGTTCGGTTGCTAACCGCCTAGACCAAGACATTCTGGAAATTACCGACAACTTCAACATCTTCGCTGGTAAGCACGTGTTTACTATAGGTACAAACAACGAAATTTTCCGTTTCGATAACCTGTTTGTGCAAAGTACCCAAGGTCGTTACGACTTCCCGAGCATTGATGCTTTTATAAATAATACAGTAACTGGTACTGGTTTCCGCTACCGCCAGAACTTTGCTTTGCCTGGTGGCAAGCCAACGGCTAAGTTTGGCGCGGCTCAATTTGGCGCCTATGTACAGGATGAGTACAACGTAACAGAAACACTACGTCTCACAGCAGGTGTACGTTTTGATCTACCGGTTTACTTTGACACACCTTCTTATAACCGCCGTGTCGATTCCACCTTCGCAGTGGCTTCCGCGCTGGGTAGCGCGTACGATGTTAAAACAAATCGGGTACCTAAATCCCGGTTGCAGATATCTCCTCGGATTGGTTTCAACTGGGATGTTCGCAAAAACCAGAGTCTACAGTTGCGCGGCGGCGTTGGCATCTTCACCGGCCGTCCGGCCTACGTGTGGATTTCCAACCAGTACGGCAATACAGGGGTTGACTTCGCTACTTATGATACCAACAACAGCACGGTGCGCCCTGCCGCTGGCTTGGGATTGAGCAACAATTACGGTGTAGTGCGTGACCAGATCAGCAGCACTCCGGCATCGGCCGCAAAAGGTAGTATTGCAGTAACTGACAAAGATTTCCGTAACCCGCAGTTGGTACGGACCAACGTTGCTATCGACTATCTGCTGCCCGGCGGCATTGTAGCCACGCTGGAAGGTATCTACTCTAAGACACTGAACGATGTTCTGCCGCAGGATATAAACCTGGTAAATCCAACAGGGGTACTATTAGGTGATGGTCGCCCAGTATATCCTACCGGTACTACCAACGGTAACTCCAACCGCTACCGCAACGGCCGCGACTTCAACAACGTGATTTATCTGACCAACACCGACAAGGGGTATCAGTACAGCATCACGGGTGAGTTGAAGAAGCAAGTGAACAGCAACCTGTCCGCTACGGCGGCTTACACCTACGGTCAGTCGCGCGACTTATACTCAGGCACTAGCTCCACGGCCGTTTCTATCTGGGAATTCAACCCACACGCTGGTAATCCTAACAACCTGCCGCTGTCTTATTCCAGCTTCGATTTGCGTCACCGGACTATCGGTTCATTCTCTTACCGCAAAGAGTACGCCGGCCACTTCGCTACTACCGTTTCGGCATTCTATAATGGTCAGTCGGGTTCGCCCTTCTCCTACAGCTACTACGGGGGCGACATCAACAATGATGGCGGCGCTTTCACCAGCAATTCCAACGACCTGATTTACATTCCGCGCAACCAGAGCGAAATTGTGCTAGTAACGGACGGCGTAAACGACCGTCGGACTGTTGATCAGATTTGGAATGAATTGAATACGTTCATTGAGAACGATGATTACCTGAAAGAGCACCGCGGCGAGTATGCCGCTCGTAACGGTGCCCGTACGCCTTGGCAGCACCGCATCGACGTGCGTTTGTTACAGGATATCTACACGAAGATTGGCGAGAAAAACCACACCATTCAGCTGTCGGTTGACGTTATCAACTTCGGTAATCTCTTGAGTAAAGATTGGGGCCGTGACTACTCTGTATCGAATGGCAACTATGGTTTGCTGCGTTATCAGGGCTTAGAGAACGGTACTACTGGTCGTCCTACTTTCAGCTACGGTGCCAACGCGAATACTGCCCCAACGGTAGCCTACCAAATTCAGCAGCTTAATTCTCGTTGGCAGGCTCAGTTTGGTGTTCGTTACCTGTTCTAATCAGTCAGTTTAGTTAAAAGCACCGTCTCATGAAATTTTCCTTTGTCTCGCTTTTCACCAAACTAACATTGGCTACTTCAGTAGCTGGTGTATTGATTGGTTGTGATGATCCAGAGTACGATACTCCTAAACCAGAAACTACTACCACTTTGTCTTCGGCTCGTGTATTAGTAGTAAATGCTTCTCCTGGTTCGCAAGCTGCTACCATTACCGTTGATAACGCATCTGTTAACCAAACGGTGTCGTATTTAAGCTCGCCATCTACTGGCTATTTACAAGTACCAGTAGGTCTGCGTCAGGTTGGAGTTGTTGTGCCGAACAACGTTAAAGATGCCAGCGGTAATGTGTTACCTGGTGTAGTCCGCCAGCAATTTGCGGCCGGTAGCTCTTACACTGTATTTTCAACCGATGCTCCAACGAGGGCTGGTTCTGGTACTGATCTAGGTGGTGTTCGTGCCATTGTACTGAACGACAACTTAGCCGCTCCAGCGGCTAACAAAGCTAAAATTCGCTTTGTAAATCTTTCTTCGTCTGGTACTTATGGGATTTTTAATTCCGTAACGCAAGCCTCATTGTTTTCAGCAGTGCCTACACGAGCCTATCGGCTAACTAATAATGGAACTACAGCAACGTCTACAAATTATGCAAACTTCACAGAGGTAGATGCTGGTAGTTACACAGTAGATGTTCGGAGTGCTGCTACTACTCCACTTGCAGGAACAGGGCAAGCTTTGACATTTACTGCTGGTAAAATCTACACACTGTATGTGCGGGGTGTAGCTGGATCTACCACTACTCCGTTAGGCGTATCAACTGTGTTGCACAACTAGTTGCGCAGCTAGTTTATCTAATTAGGGCACAAAAAAAGCGAGTGGAGTATTCTCCACTCGCTTTTTTTGTGCCCTGTCCAGCTTATAAAGAAAGTCTTCTATGAGTTTTTAGAGCCGTATTTCATTGCGTGCCTGTACTAAGTATTAACTGCAATAACCAAGCGCATAATATAAATTATTGAGTTTTAATAATATTTTAATAACATCAGAATAGTGTGCATGCCTATTACTTTTGTAGTTGGGTTTCATCAACTACTTCACATGAAAAACAGTTTTTACCGTCAAATTCTATACCTGCTTCTAGTGGTTTTGTCCGCCCAGCAGGCATGGGCACAGGGTGCTACAACATCGGCTATGAACGGGGTCATTACCGATAAGGATGGCTCTGGTTTACCTGGTGCTACCGTTATTGCGGTGCATACGCCTACAAACACTCAGTATGTAGCACCAACCAACTCGGAAGGGCGCTTCAACATCCAGAACATGCGGGTGGGTGGCCCTTACACAGTCCGTATCACCTTTGTAGGCTATCAGGACGTAACACGTGAAGGCATCTTCCTGACGCTTGGGCAGAATCAACGCTTGGATATCAACCTAAGCGAATCGACGCAGCAACTGAATGAGGTAACTGTTTCTGGTCGCCGCGACCCGGTTATCAACTCTGGCCGGACCGGTGCTGCTACGAGCGTACAGCGGGAACAAATCGAGCGCCTGCCTTCGTTAAGTCGCTCGTTTGCCGACTTCACCCGTCTGACGCCTCAGGCCTCAGGTACTGGTACCAGCTTTGGCGGTCGTAATGGCAACTTCAACAACGTTACTATTGACGGTGCTATTTTCAACAACTCATTTGGCCTAAGCGGTACTGTAGGCGGCCAAGCCAACGCACAGCCTATTTCCCTTGATGCTATTCAGGAAATCCAGGTGAGCATTGCGCCGTTCGACGTTCGGCAGGGTTCGTTTACTGGCGCTGGTATTAATGCCGTTACCCGTTCCGGTACCAACGATATTTCGGCCTCGGTTTATGGTTTTCACCGTTCCAACGACCTAGTAGGCGACAAAGTGCGCGACATCAATCAGCCGTTCCCTGAGTTTAAGCTAAACCAGCTTGGCGCACGCGTAGGTGGGCCAATCATTAAGGACAAACTCTTCTATTTTGTTAGTGTGGAAGGTGAGCGCCGCGACGATCCACCAGGTACCTTCGTAGCCAACCGCTCAGGTCGGCCCATACCAGGTCCAGGCAGCAATACATCTGCCGCCAGCGCCTCCGAACTTGACGTATTGTCAGATTTTCTGCAAACCACTTACGGTTACAGCACCGGGGCCTACGAAAACTACGAGTTGAAGCAGAACTCCGATAAGATTACTGCTAAGATTGACTGGAACATCAACCGCACCAACACCTTTTCTATCAAGTATAACTACTTGAAATCATACCGTGACGTGCCCCCTTCTAACTCGGGTTCGCCAACAGTAACGGGTGGGCGCAGCATGTCGACGAACACGCTGCCTTTCCTGGCCTCATACTACCGCATCAACAATAACCTGAATTCGTTTATTGCTGAATTGAACTCCACATTTGGCAATGGCATCTCCAACCAATTGCAAGCTGGTTTCACCGCTCAGCGTGACTTCCGCACTTCGTTGGGTGGGTCGCCGTTTCCGTTTGTTGATATTCTCTACAATGCCAACGGGCCAGGTGCTAATGGCAATGAGTTTACGTCGTTTGGTTACGAACTCTTCACGCCGATCAACAAGCTGAATTCAGACATCTATCAACTGTCGGACAACATCACCAAGACGGTAGGTAAGCATACGTTTACGCTGGGTACTTATAACGAGTACTACAAATTTGCTAACGGTTTTGCGCCTGACTTGTATGGCCGCTACCGGTTCAACTCTCTTACTGACTTCTATAACTCGGCTGGGTACGATTACAACCTAAGTACATTGGCCGTTACGCCTCGTAGCGGTGGTGCTTTAGCATCGGCTACCAATAACTACACAGTTCGTTATGGACTCAACGTTAATGACAGCAACCCTGGCTTAGAGTATCCGCTGGCCGAAACCAAAGCTGCTCAACTTGGCTTCTACGCCCAGGATGAATGGAACGTGCTGCCGAACATGAAAGTGACTACCGGCCTACGCGTTGATATTCCTATCATTCTGAGTGATTTGCAGCGCAATGAAGATGCAGCCAGCATCCGTTTCCGCAACGATTATCAAATCCTGACGGATCAAGTACAAAAAACCTCGGTGATGTTCTCTCCCCGGATTGGCTTCAACTGGGATGTAAACAACGATGGCAAAACACAGTTGCGCGGTGGTTCAGGCATTTTCACCGGCCGGGTACCATTCGTATGGATTTCCAATCAAGCCAGCAACAACGGCCTGTTGGGTGGAGTGTACAGCGTGAACGGTACAATAACCAACAATGGAGTAACCAGCGCCAATCCATTAGCGCAGCCGTTCAACCCTACGGCCGGATACCTAAACCCTAATGCCAACATCAACCAAACTACGCTACCTGCCACCTACAACCTGGCGGTAACCGAGCGGGGCTTCAAGTTTCCGCAGGTGTGGCGTACCAACATCGGTATCGACCAGCGCCTGCCCGGCGACGTGGTATTCACCTTAGACGCTATATTCACCAAAGACATCAACGCGGTGTATTTCGACAACGTGAACCTGCCCAACCCGCAGGCGCGTGCTGCTGGTGCCGACAACCGCCCTATCTACCGTCTGCCCGGCGCCCTGAACACCCGCTCGTTCCAGGTTAGCCCAAAAATTGTGAATACTGATGGTGCTATTGTAATGCGTAACACCGATAAAGGCTATTCTTACAGCGCAACCGGCCAATTGCAGAAGACTTTCAGCAATAGTGTTTCGGCCAGCTTGGCCTACACTTACACCGATTCGCGCGACGTAAGTATCGGCGGCTCCACTCCGTTCTCGTTGTGGTCGGCCCGTCCTATTTCCGACGATCCGAACGCTAACAAGTTGGGGTACTCTGAGTTCCTGCGTCAGCACCGCGTAGTTGCCTCGGTTTCATACCGCAAAGAGTACCTAGGCCACTTGGCTACTACTATTTCGGGCTTTCTGGACCTCGGCCCTAATGGGCGGTTCTCTTATGTGTACAACGGCGACATGAATGGTGACAACGTGGGCAACAACGACCTGATGTACATTCCGCGTACTCGTAGCGAAATCAATCTTACCAACCTGACCCTGTTCAGTGGCACCCCCCAGCAGACCATCTACACTGCTGATCAGCAGTGGATCGACCTAGACAACTACATCGGTCAGGACAATTACCTGGGCAAGCACCGGGGCGAAATTGCTGAGCGCAATGGCGCGGTACTACCATGGGTTGCATTCGTAGATGCGCGCCTGTTGCAGGACGTATTCACCAACATCGGTAAAAACCGGAACACCTTGCAATTCAGCCTTGATGTGTTCAACATTGGCAACCTGATCAATTCGAATTGGGGTGTTGGCCAGACGCAGCAGCGCAACTCGCCGCTTTCGTTCGTGGATTACGACCAAGCCTCGGGCCAGCCGCGGTTCAACTTCAACCCTATCGTGAACTCGCGCACGGTATTCCCTGATGGCACCACAACTGCCAGTGTGCAAACGCTGAACGTAACAAACCGCTACGTGACGACGGAATCTTCGCGTTACCGCATTCAACTGGGTCTGCGCTATACCTTCAACTAGTGCTAGCCGACTTCGAATCCGTAATCATTTTGTAGTATGAAAAATCTGTTTTTCGCCCTTCTCGCGGGTCTGGTATTAGCTTCCTGCTCGGAAATAAGCACCGACCCGGCCCCAGTTCGCGCAACGCGCACGGCCCAAACCGTAACGATAACCTACGCGCAGACTGCTAGCACTATCGCCAACGATACGACCTTGCAGAATCCGCAGTTAAATGTGTACGTACTGACTCCAACAACTAATGCGGATGGTACATTGAGCTACCCGCCCATTACTACAGCCACGGTTCCAGCATTTACCACTACCAATTTTGCCAGCCCGCAACCTTTCACAGTAGCCACCAACGTAACGGTAAGTGAGAATACGCCAAGCACAGGTATTCGGCTGGTACTGAGAACTACCAACCGCCCAGGTCGTAGGGCCAACTCACAGCGCCTAACAGCTTCGGTAGTGATAAATGGTGCGAGCAAAGCCACTGTTACCCATCAGGGTACAAACTTCTCTCGCACAGCTTCCGCTACCGGTGGGTTTTTCACTACTCAACTGGATACGAACGTAGCTGCTTATGCTTTTTAAAAGCAGTAGCTGAGAATCGTGTAAGCGCCCGCTACCGAAAGGTGGCGGGCGTTTTTGTGTGTAATAGAGTTGGAGCGAAGCCATGTTAAAGGTCTAGGTGATACTACTTCCGTATTTTTTGTAGTTGACTTTATGCACGTTGCGTTATTGGGTGGAAAAAAAGCGGCTTTGGCCTTGCCAAACCGATATCTAGCCGTACTTTTGTCCCACTCTAACGCAAGCGGCGAATGAGCACCAGAAACGGGGGATTAGCTCAGCTGGCTAGAGCGCTTGCATGGCATGCAAGAGGTCATCGGTTCGACTCCGATATTCTCCACGTTTGAAAGCCTAACCTACTCGGTTGGGCTTTTTTTATGCCTTGCATTTTGCCAGTCGCGAGGTCCTGCTATGGGCCGTCATTAACAGAAAGGGCTTGCCAGATGGCAAGCCCTTTCTGTTTACAGTAAAAGCTTAGAAGCTGGCAGAATCTCAGCTACACAAACAAGCCCTCTACCGATAGGTACCGTTCGCCGGTGTCGTAGCAGAAGGTAAGGACGCGGCTGCCCTGAGGCATTTCGTCGAGCTTCTGGGCAACGGCGGCCAGCGAGGCGCCGGACGATACACCCATAAAGATGCCTTCCTCACGAGCGGCGCGGCGCGCCATATCGAAAGCGTCTTGCTGCGAAACTTGAATTACGCCGTCCAGAACGTCGCGGTGCAGGTTGGCAGGAATGAAGCCCGCGCCGATGCCCTGAATGGGGTGGGGGCCAGGGGCACCGCCGCTGATAACCGGCGACAGTTCTGGCTCTACGGCGAAGGTTTTCATGTTGGGGAACAACGGCTTCAATACCTCCGTGACGCCAGTAATGTGGCCGCCGGTGCCTACGCCGGTAATGTGGTAATCGAAGCCTTCGGGAACGTCGCGTAGCAGCTCCTGAGCGGTGGTTTCGGCGTGTACTTTGATGTTGGCGGGATTCTCAAACTGCATGGGCATCCAGGCGCCGGGCGTGCTCTGCACAATTTCGTGGGCCTTCTCGATGGCGCCTTTCATGCCCTTCTCCCGCGGCGTAAGCTCCAGGTTGGCCCCGTAAGCGGCCATCAGGCGGCGCCGCTCAATCGACATCGACTCGGGCATAACCAGCGTTATTTTGTAGCCCTTCACGGCGGCCACCATAGCCAGCCCGACGCCAGTATTGCCGGAAGTTGGTTCTACAATCAGGCTATCGGAGTTCAGGATACCATCTTGCTCGGCCTGCTCGATCATGCTCAGGGCAATCCGGTCTTTGATGCTGCCGCCAGGGTTGGCGCGTTCCAGCTTCACCCATACTTCCACGTCGGGGCGCTGGGCGAAAAGTTTGTTGAGGCGTAATAGCGGCGTGTTGCCGATGGTGTCCAGAATGGAATGGGCTTTCATGGATTTGGATTAACGGTTTTGATTGTTAAAATGCCGACGTAGAATTGCTTGAAAAGCCAAACGATGCTCAAAGAATCAACCATTTAGCAAGTAAGCAATTCAACTATTTTCAAATAGAAAAAGTCAGGCCCTCAGTAGGGTCTTCGGTGCGAGTGACGTGGATTTGGGCCCGGTGGTATACGCGGGAATGAGAAGGGACGCTTTCGGTGAGCCACACGTTGCCGCCGATGATGCTATGGCTGCCTACTACCGTGTTGCCGCCCAGAATGGTTGCTCCGGCGTACAGCACCACGTGGTCTTCGATAGTGGGGTGGCGCTTGATGCCTTGCAAATCTTTGTTCACGCTCAAAGCGCCCAAGGTCACACCTTGGAATATCTTTACATTGGCCCCAATAACAGTGGTTTCGCCTACCACAATACCAGTGCCGTGGTCGATGCAGAACGAAGTGCCGATTCTAGCGCCGGGGTGAATATCAATGCCGGTGAGCTGATGCGCGTATTCGCTGATGAGGCGTGGCACGAGCGGCACCTGCAACTGATGCAGGGCATGGGCCAGCCGGTGCATAGCAGTGGCGTAAAAGCCGGGGTAAGTGGCAATAACTTCCTCGGTGCCCTGCGCGGCTGGGTCGGCCGCTAGTATGGCAGCAGCATCGTAGAGCAGCATCTCTCGCAGAGAAGGAAGGCGGCCAATAAACTCGGCGGCTACGGCAGCCGGTGCGGCGGGCATAGATACGCGCATAAGCAGGGAGGCCAAGTCAGTTTGAAGCTGGCTGAGGGTAGCGGCTATGGCATCAGGCCGGACGATAGGTTTAGGGGCGCGCTCCGGAAATAGCAGCTCCAATATCTGCTCGGCCAGCTGGCAAAAGGCCAGGCCAGGTAGCGGTGTGGCAGCTTGCTGGTGTGCCCGCACCAACGCGCGCACAAAAGGAGTATCAGCAGAAAAAGACATAAGTAAGTAGGCAAGGTCAGCCAGGCAGCGGACAGAAGTAGCAGGGCCGGCAACGGCCACAGTATAGGTCAACTGCCCATGCCACGGAAAGTTCTGACCAAAGGAATCAGTAACCGCAACTGCCTGGTACGCGTTAGGAAAGCTAGTCTTTTGTTGAAGACGTCTTATTTCCTTCCTTCATTTCTCTACGCAACCATTCCATGGCTGATACCACCATCACAAAAGTTGATTCCGCTCATTCACCTAAGGGCGACGACGGCGAAAAATACCTAGCCTCCGGCGTACACGTATCCATGCGCCTCTGGGAAAACGAGGAACCTGGTGAGCCAAAAGAACCTACCAGCCGCGCCTACGAAACTGTAGGATACGTATTGAAAGGCCGGGCAGAGTTGCATTCCGAAGGCCAAGTGGTAGTGCTGGAGCCCGGCAATTCGTGGGTGGTACCCAAGGGCGCCTCGCACACTTATAAGATTCTGGAGAGTTTTTCGGCCGTAGAAGCCACCTCGCCCCCCGCCCAAGCCCACGGCCGCGACGACAAGTAGGTGCCTGATTGAGCATCATTAATTGCCAGTTGAGTGATATCAGTTTTGCCTAAGTGCAGGTAACTGATATCACTTAGCTGGCAACTTGCTTAACGGACCAACTCTACTCGCACTATTTTATCGCCGATGTCGAGCCGTTGAGCTACATCCATGCCCTGCACTACCTGAGCGAAAATGGTGTAGCGCCCATCAAGATGGGGGGTAGGAGCGTGGGTGATAAACCACTGGCAGCTTTCGGTGTCCTTGCCAGCCGAGGCCAGCCCCACGGCGCCCTCGCCGTAACGCAAATCTCCAAATTCGGAACGAAGATTATAGTCAGTGCTGCCAGAACCGTCGCCACGGGGGCAGCCGCCTTGTGCTACGAAGTTGGGTACTACCCGGTGGAAGGTCTTGCCGTTGTAGAAACCCTGCCGCACCAATTCCACGAAACTGGCCACCGAGCCGGGCGCATCGTTTACGTGCAATTGCATGGTGATGTCGCCTTTGCTGGTCGTAAGCAACACCCGCTGCTGAGCGGGAATGGTGCGCACCAAACCCCAATCAATAGGATGGCTGGCGGCTTTGGCAACGGGCGTAGGAGTAGCCGGTTTGTCGTTCAGGTAGTCGAGCGTTTGTTGTAGGGCCTGCCAAGCTTCTAGGTCGCGGGGCATTACCAACTTGTCGCGGGCGGTGGTAATGAAACCAAAGTCGGGCAGCAGGCGGCGCAGATTCAACTTGGGGTCGCGCAAGGCTTCAGCAGCCGTAGTCATTAACGTTACGTCGCCGCTGGCCATGGCCCGGCGGACAGTGAGGGCAAAGGCTGCGTGTTGCGTTGCCGGGAAGTTGGGGAGGCGGCGCATCGCCACTAAAGCCTCTATGCCGTACGAGCCGATTACCAGTGGCTGCCCGGCGGCAAAGGTGGCCTGCTGCACAAGCTCGTACGCGGCCGGGTCTTCACCAAGCGCTTTCAGTAAGTAGCCTTTCTCATACGGATCGGAGGCAGCGGTGTAGCGTTGTTCAATAGCCGTGCGGATGGCTCCGCGCTCCGTGCCCCCCAGCTTTAGTGCCGTGGCCAACAGGGTGGCTCGTACCCGCCAGTTGCTGAGCTTATTGGCTTTTTCCAGAAATAGTGTGCCCTGTTCCCCGCTGGCGTGGGCCAGAAAAAACTCGGCGGCCGTAACGGCAACCTGGCCGCTGCGGTCGGTGGTGGCTTCCCATGCCGCTTCCTTCACGGGACCGTACATGGTGGCATTCATGGCCCGCAAGGCACTTATCCGTACGCGGAAATCAGGGTCACGCCGCGCCAAGGCTACGAGCGCAGGAGCAATGGCTGGATTTTTTACTTTGCCCAGCGCAGTAATTGCCGCGGCTCGCGTTATGGCGTCGGGGTCGGTGGTAGCGGTGGTGAGGGCCGTTTGATAGAGCGTCAAGTCGAGGCGCGGAGTTCGGGCCAGTGTGAAAGCTGCCCCGCGCCGCGCCGCCAGTGGCTGCTGCTGGTCTAGCAGCGCTACCGCCCGGCTCACGGCCGACTCCGACGTTACCCCGCGGATACCGGCCCGCAGCAGCCCCCACGCTTGGCCCGACAACGCGGCCGTATCCGTAGAACTAACGCTGGCGCGTACTAGCTGCCGTAGTGAGGTGGCTGTGACACAACGGCCCAGCGCCTCGAAAAAGTAGCGCTGCCCGGTTGTAGGCGTAGCTGAAAGCCGGGTAGCCAAGGCCGCCACTGCCGTACTGTCGCCGGTTTGCCCAAGGGCATAAGCGGCTGCTTGTTGCACGGCGGGGTCGGCATCAGTTAGCAGAGGCTGCAAGCCAGACGTCGCCATTTTATCCTGCACCGAGGCCAGCGCCAACGCTGCCGCCTGCCGGTAACGAGCTTCGGAGTGCGTAAGGTAAGGCAGCAGGGCTGTGGTGTTGCGCTCATCCTGCGCCGTGGCAATCAAACGGTACGTGGCATCATCAAACTGATTAACAGTAGTTGCTGCCACCGGCAGTTGGGGTGCGTTGGAAGAAGCACAGCCCGATGAGAGAGCAACCGATACGCACGCAAAGTAATACAGCGTCTTCTGCCGAGCAGAGAAAGGGGAGTGAGTCATGGCTGGCCCAAAATAGCCAAAATCTAACAGCTCTATTTTGCTAAGCAGTAGCTATCTGCTTTGTCTACCAACCTTCCAAACGCAAACCGGCCCGCTCCCAAAAGTGGAAGCGGGCTGGAGTAACAAAAAAATAACAGCTACTTCTGCTCGTCTTTTAGATGGTCTTCGCCGCCATACGGAGCGCCAGCCGTAATGTCGCCTTGCAGGCCACCCTGCGAAATTCCGGGTCCGGTGTTGGCCTGGCGGGCCGTAGTGCTGTTTTCTTCAGTAGGCGGGTTCACCTGTGAGCCGGTGGCGGGCTGGCCGTTGCCGGTAATAACGTTGGTTTTCTCACCAACGGGGCCTGCCAATTCTGTTACCTTTTGCACATATTGGCGGCGCGCTTCATCCTGGTCGGTGCCCTTAAACTTGCTCCAGGAGTCCCATTGGGCCTGCGACATGCCTTTTGGGCCGTTGGGGTTGTCGGGCGTATCGTCGCCTACTTCGTCGCGCTTGGCATCATGGTCGCCTTCGGTAGCCTGCTTGTATAGGCCATACAGCTCATTCATATGCGCCGCCGCCTTGTCGCCGGGCAGGTTGTCTACGCGTGATACGGCGGCTTCAAACTGCTTTTGCAGGTCTAAATTGTCCTGAAGATTCATGAGTGAGTGGCTAAGGAGTGGAAATCTGCACTGTGTACTAACCTAGCTTGGCTTTGGTTGCGAGGTGCCTCCGCTACATTTTTACTGAACTAGTCTTCTTCCTTCGTACTTTTACCCGCCTTATGTGTGGAATAACCGGATTATTTGCTTTTACTGATACAGGTCGTACTGTGCTGGCCGCGCTACCGGCTTCTACCGACGCTATTGTCAGCCGTGGCCCCGATTCGCAGGGACATTTTGTGTACGACCGGTGTGGCCTGGGTTTCCGGCGCTTAGCCATCCTCGACCTCTCCGCCGACGGTAACCAGCCCATGACCGATGAGTCGGGGCGCTATACTATCGTTTTCAACGGCGAAATCTTTAATTTCCGGGAGCTGCGGCAGCGCCTCATTAAGAAAGGCCACCAGTTCCATTCCCAAACCGATACCGAAGTAATTCTGCGCCTCTATATCACCGAGGGGCGCGGGTTCCTGAAAAAGCTGAACGGCTTCTTTGGCCTCGCCATTTACGATAAGGAGGAAGACTCGCTCTTCATTGCGCGCGACCGGATGGGGGAGAAGCCCATCCTAGTGTATCGCGACGAAGACAAGTTTCTGTTTGCCTCCGAAATGAAGTCGTTGCTGGCGCTAGGCATTCCGCGCAAGCTCGATTATGTGGCCCTGAGCCACTATTTGCAACTCAACTACATTCCGGGGCCCGCCACTATCTTCAAAGGAGTACGCAAATTACTGCCCGGCCACTACCTCTATATCAAAGGTAAGAAAGTGGTGCGCAAGCGGTGGTACAAAATCCCGTACGACCCCAAGAAGGCCAGCAAAAACAAGCTCACCTACGAAGAGCAGCAAAAGAAGCTGGTGGACTTGCTCGACGACGCCACCGCCCGCCGCCTCGTAGCCGACGTGCCTGTGGGTGCCTTTCTGAGCGGTGGCATCGATTCAAGCGTGATTGTGGCTTTAGCCTCGCGCCACACCGAGCACCTGAATACGTTCAGCATCGGCTACCGCGACGAGCCGTTTTTCGACGAAACCAAGTACGCCAAGCTGGTTGCCGAGAAGTACAAAACCAACCACACGGTTTTCTCGCTATCCAACCAGGACCTCTACGACCATATTTTCGATGTGCTGGATTACATCGACGAGCCTTTTGCGGATTCGTCGGCGCTGGCCGTGTACATCCTCAGCAAGCGCACCCGCGAAAAAGCCACTGTTGCTCTATCCGGCGACGGCGCCGATGAAATGTTTGCTGGCTACAACAAGCACATGGGTGAGTTTCAGGTGCGGGAAGGCGGTTTCAAAGCCGAAGCCGTAACCGGTCTGAATTTGCTATGGGATATTCTGCCGAAGTCGCGCAACTCGTTTTTCGGCAACCGGATACGGCAGTTTCAGCGGTTTTCGCGGGGCATGCTCAGCGGCCCTAAGGATCGGTACTGGGACTGGGCCACGTTTGCTTCGGCCGCCGATGCGCGCGGTTTACTCAGCGCGGCCTCGCGCCGCAAAGTGGGCAAGAAGCTGGCCGAGAAGCGCCGCAAGGATATCCTGGAAAACCTGCACGCAGACGGCGACTTAAATGAGGTGCTGCTCACCGACATGCAACTGGTGTTGCCCTACGACATGCTGGCCAAGGTGGACATGATGAGTATGGCTAACTCGTTGGAGGTTCGGCCGCCCTTCCTCGACCCCAACGTGGTGCGCTTTGCTTTCTCGCTGCCAGTGGAAAGCAAAATTGACGCGAAAATGAAGAAGCGCATCGTGCAGGATGCCTTCCGCCCGCTATTACCCGAAGAATTATACAAGCGCCCTAAGCACGGCTTTGAAGTGCCGTTGCTGAAGTGGTTCCGCGGGGAGCTGCGCCCGCTGATTGAAGAAGATTTATTATCCGATGGATTTATCGAAGCGCAAGGTATATTTGATATTAACGCTATTCGAGGGTTGAAGACTCAACTCTTTTCTCGTAGCCCCGGCGACGTGCATGCCCGTATCTGGGCACTTATTGTATTCCAGCATTGGTGGAAACGCTATATGATGGCCCCCGAAGTTTGATCCCACGCCCTTAATCATATTCTCTCCACTTTTTTACGCTCCTTATGAAAGTAGCAGTAGTTGGCACCGGCTACGTCGGTCTGGTTACAGGTACCTGTTTTGCCGAAGTTGGCATGGACATTACTTGTATCGACATTGACCAGAAAAAAATTGACAATCTCAAGCAAGGTATCCTGCCGATTTACGAGCCAGGCCTGGAAGAGATGGTAACCCGCAATGTGTCGGCGGGTCGTTTGCACTTCACCACCGATATTGCCGAAGGTGTAAAAGATGCTGACGTAGCATTTATTGCGGTAGGCACCCCTCCCGGCGAAGATGGCTCGGCCGACTTGAAATACGTGCTGGCCGTAGCGCGGGCCATTGGTGAAAACATCACCGACTATTGCGTAGTGGTAACCAAAAGCACCGTGCCTGTAGGTACCGCCGCCAAGGTGCACAACGAACTGACCCAGGCATTAGCCAAGCGCAATTCCAGCATCGAGTTTGATGTAGCTTCCAACCCTGAGTTCCTGAAAGAAGGTGCGGCTATCGACGACTTCCTCAAGCCCGACCGGATTGTGGTAGGCGTGTCGTCGGAGCGGGCGCAGGATGTGATGAGCAAGCTCTACAAGCCATTCTTGCTCAATGGCCACCCTATCATCTTCATGGACATTCCATCGGCCGAGATGACGAAATACGCCGCCAACTCCATGCTGGCGACCAAGATTTCGTTTATGAACGACATTGCCAACCTATGCGAAATCATGGGTGCCGACGTGAACATGGTGCGCAAAGGCATTGGTTCTGACGCGCGTATCGGCACCAAGTTCATTTACCCTGGTATCGGCTACGGTGGTTCCTGCTTTCCAAAAGACGTGAAGGCCCTCATCAAAACGGCCTCCGAAAACGGCTACCAGATGCAGGTGCTAAAAGCCGTGGAAAGCGTAAACGAGGCACAGAAAGAGGTGCTGTTCGACAAAGTGAAGAAGCACTTCGGCGGTGACCTGAAAGGCCGCAAGCTGGCGCTGTGGGGCCTGTCGTTCAAACCCAAAACTGACGATATGCGTGAGGCTCCTTCGTTGGTTATCATCGAGAAGTTGTTAGCCCATGGCTGCACCGTATCGGTGTACGACCCAGTAGCCGTACCCGAAGCCAAGCACTCGCTCGGCAACACCGTAACGTACGCCAAAGACCAGTTCGAGGCGTTGGTAGATGCTGATGCTCTGCTGGTTATCACCGAATGGCCCGAGTTCCGCTCGCCAAGCTTCGGTGTAGTAGGCAAGCTCCTAAAGCAAAAGGTTATATTTGATGGTCGTAATATTTACGATCCGCAGGAAATGAAGGAAGCCGGCTTTGCATATCACTGCATCGGCATCCGTACCGCTCACCAGGAGCCTGCTCAAGTTAGTGCTTAGTTGGTAGTACTTCGTGCTTAGGCAGTTCTGTTAATCAGTGGTGGAACAGCCTAAGCACGAAGCACTGAGCACGAAATACCAAGCATCAACTACGCATCAAGTACAACCTATTATGTCTGACAAGAAACGCATACTAATCACCGGCGGCGCTGGCTTCCTGGGTTCGCACCTCTGCGACCGGTTCCTGGCGGAAGGCTACCATGTCATTGCCATGGACAACCTCGTAACCGGCGATATCGGCAACATTGAACACCTATTCGGCCGCGAAGATTTCGAGTTCCATCACGCCGACGTATCGAAGTTCGTATTCGTGCCTGGCAAACTGGATTACATCCTGCACTTCGCTTCGCCGGCATCGCCCATCGATTACCTCAAAATTCCGATTCAAACCCTAAAAGTGGGCTCGCTCGGTACGCACAACCTGCTGGGCCTGGCTCGCGTGAAAGGTGCCCGTGTTCTGATTGCCAGTACCTCGGAAGTGTACGGCGACCCAGAAATCCACCCGCAGGTGGAAGAGTACTTCGGCAACGTAAACCCTGTGGGTCCGCGTGGCTGCTACGACGAAGCCAAGCGCTTCCAGGAGGCCATAACCATGGCTTACCACAACCACCACGGTCTGGAGACGCGCATCATCCGCATCTTCAACACCTATGGTCCCCGGATGCGCCTCAATGACGGCCGCGTATTGCCAGCATTCCTGTCGCAGGCGTTGCGCGGCGAGGCCTTGACCGTATTCGGTGATGGTTCGCAGACGCGTTCCTTCTGCTACGTGGATGACCTAGTAGAAGGCATCTACCGCTTGCTGCTGAGCGACTACCACTTGCCCGTGAACATCGGCAATCCGTCGGAAATCACCATCAAGGAGTTTGGGGAAGAAATTGCGCGTCTGACCGGCGTGGAGTTCAAGCCAACCTACCAAGCTCTGCCCGAAAACGACCCGATGAAACGCAAGCCAGACATCACCAAAGCTAAGGAGATTCTGGGTTGGGAGCCGAAAGTGGACCGAGCCGAAGGCCTGCGCCGCACGCTGGAGTATTTCAAAGCGCACGTGAAGTAGATAAATGGAAGGCCCCTACCTGATTGAATTCCCCAAGGTGGGGGCTTCGGACATTGGTTTCATTTCAATAGCTGAACATCCTCAGCAGATTCCTTTCGAGATAAAGCGCACTTTCTGGACGTATTATACGCCGGAAAGTGTGCTACGCGGCCGGCACGCCCATCATCGCACCGAACAGGTGTTGGTGGCCGTTGCTGGCCGCATTATCGTTACCACCGAGCTAGCCAACGGGGAAGTAGAGCTTTTTCGTCTGGAAGACCCGCACGTGGGATTGTACATTCCGCCGTATGTGTGGCACACCATGCAGTATTCGCATTCGGCGGTGCAACTGGTGATGGCTTCGTTACCTTATAATGCGCAAGATTACATCCGGGACCACTCAGAGTTTCAACGGATATGGAAGCGCTGAATGCTGGCTTGCTGGCCCAACGGGCGGCGGTGCTTGCATTCCACTCGCCCTACAGCTTTATACGAGGGGCCGCGGGTGAGCAGCAAAACCAGCTGTTCGGAGTAGGACGTTTTGCCCGCTTTCCGGTCACGCCGCACGAGCAACTGACTACCTTTCAGATACCGGATCAACAGCTTCTACAGTTGCTGCTGACTGAATTACCATGGGATTCCGAGTTCTTTGGAACTCGCACTATTAAACTACTAACGGCCCTCTTCAACCCGACTGCGCCCCTGGCCGGTCGGGTTTTGGCTGTGCGGGCCTGGCAGCAGCAGCAGGCGGCTACCGGTAGCTTCTATTGCTTCAGCGAAGTGCCAGCCGAGGATACGGCCCTGTTACAGACCCTGACGGCTAGCGGCTGGCGGCTGGTGGAAACCCGGCTGCAATTCTACCACGACCAAGTAGTTGAATTCGAGCAGCCACGTTACCCGGTGCGTTTAGCTAAGCTCGAAGAAGCCGAGCATATCGGTGAAATAGCGGCAGCGGCCCACAACCCCTACGACCGATTTCATGCCGACCCGTGGTTTGGTGAAGCGCAAGCGGATGCATTTCTGGCGCGTTACGCCAGCGCGGCCGTGCAAGGTTACTGCGACGCGGTTCTTATACCTGATGAGCCTGGTCTACCTGTTGATTCGTTCCTGGCTATCAGTGACCTGACTGCCGATGCTCGCCAGTTGGGAGTGGGGTTGTGTAGGGTGGTACTGACGGCGGTGGGGCCGCAAAACCGGGGCTGGCACCTGCGGCTGGTGTCGGAAACGATACAGCGGGCCCGGGAACAAGGCGCCGGCTACGTGCTGATGACCACCCAAGCTACCAATCGGGCCGTGTTCCGGACCTGCGAGAAACTGGGTTTCAAGCTTGGTGGTACCACGCATATACTGGCTTACCACTACCCAAGCCGCTAAGCGCTACCTTGCGCTGAAATTCCTCCCGAAATTCCCCATGCCCACGCTTTCCGTCATTGTTCCCTGCTACTTCAATGAAGATAATATCCCGGTAACGGTACGGGAGCTGATTGCCAACGAAGCCCGCTTTCCGCCGGAAGTATCTTTTGAATACATATTCGTGGATGATGGCTCGCGCGACCATACGCTGCAAGCCTTACTTACGGCGCGGGCCCAGTATCCCGACCGAATTCGGGTAGTGGAACTGGTGGGTAACGTAGGCTCGTACAATGCCATTGTGGCGGGCATGGAGCAGGCTACCGGCGACTGTATGGCTATTATTACGGCCGATATGCAGGACCCACCCGAGCTGATGGTGCAGATGTACGGCCACTGGCAGCAGGGCTTCAAGCTGGTGATTGGCAACCGGCAAGATCGGGAGGAAACTGGCTGGGCGAAACGCACCGCCGAGCTGTTTCACTGGCTGATGAAGCATCTGGCGTTGCGCAACATCCCGGACGGTGGGTTTGATTTCGTGTTTTTTGATAGGCAAGTGCGCGACGATATTGTGCGCATGCAGGAGCGCAACAGCAACATCTTTTATTTGATGGTGTGGCTCGGCTATTCCTACGTGAATATTCCGTACGTGCGCCGCAAGCGCGAAATTGGAAAGTCGCGCTGGACCTTGCAGAAAAAGCTGAAGCTCTTCATCGACTCGTTACTCTCGTTTTCCTTTTTTCCGATTCGTGTTATATCAGTAGTGGGCTTGCTGCTGGGTTTTGCGGCTTTGTTATTTGGTTTGTATGTCATTGGCCTGCGCATATTTGCCCCGCAAGGCCCCGCTGGATGGACTACTCTCATGGTAGTGGTGCTGTTCGTATCGGCGTTTCAGATGATAGCCCTTGGCATCATTGGTGAGTACGTGTGGCGTGGCATGGATGCGGCCCGTAACCGCCCACTGTATGTAGTCAAAAAAGTATACAATACGGATTCTGCTAAGTAGCCGCCCAGTGCCGCAAAAGCCACGCAGTACACCGGACTCGCCGGCTATATGACGTTATTCCTGCAATTAGGGCTTCTTACTTTAACGGCTTTGCTAGCCAGCTATGCAGTTGGAGCACTGCTGTTGAACCTGTGTAAGACTGCCCCGCGGGAGCCATGGCTAGCACTATTTATTTCCTTGGTATTCGGCAGCAGCACTCTGAGTTGCTGCTATGCTACATATTGCACACGGGGCGCTACTATTATGCTACCCATGCTGCTGTTGTTGGCTGGACTATTGTGGCTGCTGCGCCAGCCGAGCACGGCTAATATTGCTGTTGGTCGCCATATCGTGCCTGTTTCCCGAAGCGGCAGTCAACAACTGCCTTGGCTATTAGTATTAGGCTCGTTAATCTTTCTGACGCGCTACCTGCTGCTTGTTGACATCAGTTCAGAATTTCTGCGGACGCCTTTTCAAGACTATGTTTTCTATGCGCGGCTGGCTACGCCGTTGGCTTTGCGCGGGGTAGAAACCAACTCGCTGGAAGTATTTTATCCGCAGTTCCTAGCTCCATATCCCTACCATTATTTGGAAATATGGTGGAATGCCCTGCTGGTTGAATTGACCGGCTTGCCCTCTGTTTGGTGCATGTTTCTTTGCGCCTTTTCGGTGATGATAACCATTGCCGCAATTGGGTTTGCCGCAATTTTCGCGCATTTTCAGTTGCGTCGTTGGTGGGTGCTGACGCTTGCTGTGCTTTTCCTAACGGTAACAGGTGTGGTATGGCCCTTTTTGCAGCATATTTCTTTGGTGCAAAACGGGGCACTACTATCCAGTTTGCTGTTGCCTTTGCAGCCCAAGCTGGCCCCGATTTACTGGTTTATGCTCCTAGGAGCTGCTTTTCTCCTGTCTCGCCACTACCTAGCGGCGGCGGTAGCACTGGCTGTGGTGCCGTTGGTGTTTGTGCCGGCCGCGCCAGTAGCTGGCGCCGGTGTGGCTATGCTAGCGTTGTACTTGTGGTTGGCAGGGCAGCTTCGCTGGCAAACAGCGGCAGCTATGGTTGGGCCAATGGCATTGGTCTGCGTTTACATCATAGTATTTTATCTTTTACACTCGGCTGGATACCATTTTCCTGGGACCAGCCAGGGACAATTGCTACAAGCTGTTGTACCGCAATTCAAGGAAATAAAAACACTGTTCAATATAGCAGTAGGCGTTCTGCTCAACTTCAGTATCTATTTCTTGGGGTATGGCGTGGTAGTATGGTGTGTGCTTTTGGCCAGCCGGCGGGCGATAGCCATAGGTAAGCAGCAGCATGTGATACTGGTGTGGTTTGCGGCTAGCTTGTTGGCTGCGGCCGTTATGCGAACCTTGGGCCATCATTTTCTGGATGGTTTTCAATTCTTTTCCAACCCAATGGTTCCGCTTACACCTGTTGTGCTGGCTATCCTGCTGGGCGCCGGGCTAGAAAATGCGCGGCCCCGCATGTATGGCTTAACTGTAGTAGGCTTGCTGCTTTTGCTGATTGTGAATAGCTATGAACTGATTACCGATACGCACCCCGGCCACGTAACCACCCGCTACTCACCGGAGTTTTTGCGGCAGATGCAACGGGTGATGCCCACTCTTGGAGCCAGAGGAGGCTATCTGCTAGCCGATGCTGACTATATAAACGCCTACACACTATCGGCTGATTCATATACTGCGGGCAACTATGTGTCCAATTTCAAAAATCACTACGCTCTAATTTCCCTCTCGGTACTCGACGCTGACAGCCTTACCACAGACCCTCGTTTCGCGCGCGACTCTGTGCAGGCCAAACAGATTGTACACCAATCCACACTCTACCGATTTGCTAAATTTCGGGCAATCCAAAACCGTAGTACCTCGCTTGATAGCACTAGGTATGAGCTAGTCCGGCAGGCCGGTTTGTCTTTTATTTGTGTTTCCCGATTGGCCCAGTTGCCGGTTGTGTTGCAGCCGTTAGTGGCCGAAATGTACGTTGATTCTTATTCCGGCGAGAAGCTATACGTACTACGCCGCCGTCATTTTTTGCAGCCCGCCGACCCGTATAAAATTCCGTCTTGGTAGCTTTGCCTTTCGGTCTTTCACTCATTTCCCAAGGCCGCTTCAAGCTCCGCTATGCGTATTCCATTTCTCTCGTTTTCTCCTCAGCATGATCCGTTGCGTGCCGACATACTGGCGGCCATAGCAGCTGTTTATGACAAGCAATGGTATGTGCTTGGCGACCAGGTTAAGGCGTTTGAGCAAGCTTATGCTCAATTCAACGAAGTACAGCATTGCATAGGAGTTGCCAATGGGCTCGATGCACTGCACCTTGCTCTGGAAGCGTTGCAGGTAGGTACCGGCGATGAAGTGCTAGTGCCCAGCAACACCTACATTGCCACTTGGTTAGCCGTATCGTTTATGGGCGCAACACCCGTGCCGGTGGAGCCTAACCCGGATACTTACAACCTCGACCCGACCCGCTTGGAAGCGGCCATTACGCCGCGTACCAAAGGCATTATGCCGGTGCACTTGTACGGCCAGGCCTGCGAGATGGGCCCAATACTGAGTGTAGCGCAGAAGCACGGGCTTTGGGTGGTCGAAGACAACGCCCAGTCGCAGGGTGCGCAGTGGGAGGGAGGTCTGACCGGTAGCTTCGGAGCAGTGAATGCTACCAGTTTCTACCCCGGCAAAAACCTAGGAGCCCTCGGCGACGCCGGTGCCGTAACCACCAAACGCACCGATTTGGCTACCCGTATTCAAACGTTGCGTAACTACGGCTCCCAGCGCAAATACTACAACGAAGTCATCGGCCACAACTCACGGCTTGATGAGTTGCAGGCCGCCGTGCTCAGCGTAAAGTTGCCCCACCTGCTCACCTGGACCAGACAGCGCCAAGAGGTAGCGCGTCTCTACAACGAGCAGCTAGCGGGCCTGGGTGACTTGGTGCTGCCCGCTGTAGCCCCTGGCGCTACACATGTCTACCACCTGTATGTAGTTCGCACCCACCACCGAGACGCGCTTCAGCAGCACCTCACTGAGCAAGGCATCGGCACGCTCATTCACTACCCAATACCACCGCACCGGCAGGAGGCGTATGCTCATTTGCAAATTCCGGCCGGCGCATATCCCCTTGCCGAAGAGCTAGCCGCTACCAGCTTAAGCCTACCCATGTGGCCTGGTATGCGGCCTGCTGATATATCGGCGGTTGCTGATGCTATAAAGAGTTTCTTTGCCGGCCACTAGAGAAGTGCCAGTAGTGAAATGGCTAGTAAAGAGTGGATTATAGCGGTAGCCAGATAGCGCTTGTCATTGGGGTTAAGCGCTGAGAATCAGGCTGGCAACCGGCCGCCAACCGGCCCGAAAAGAGAATGACACAAATCTGCTTGCCGAAAATCAGCTACCTTTGCGACGCCAAAAGCAGTTCACGCACCATATAACTGGGTTCACTGAACTGTCCTGGCTGTTACGTTGCCGGTAATGGCCGGTGGCTTACCCTACTTTACTAGTTGCATGAGTACGACTACGAGCATCGTTATTACCTCCATTTTTGCGCCGACTAAGGCGGTTACCAAATTTGCCGGCTTGCCGGACTATCAGCTGGTGGTGGCCGGCGACAAAAAGTCGCCCGCTACTTGGAGCGAACCGAACGTTGTGTACTTATCGGTGGCCGATCAGGAAGCTATGGGCTTTCAAATGGCTACTAAGCTGCCTTTCAACCACTACGGCCGCAAGATGATGGGCTATCTGCATGCCATCAAAAACGGCGCGCAAGTAATTGTAGACACCGACGACGACAACATTCCGTACGACGACTGGACGTTCCCGACTATGGAAGGCGAATTTGCCACATCGCCGGCCGATAAGGGCTTTGTCAATATTTATAAGAACTTCACCAGCCACCACATCTGGCCTCGGGGCTACCCGCTCGACCTCATCCTCAACAATGAGCACAACCTCAAGGAAGAGGAGCTGACCACTGAAACTGCGAAAATCGGTATCTGGCAGGGATTAGCCGACAGTGACCCGGACGTAGATGCCATCTACCGCCTCGTGGATAACACCGAGGTGTTCTTCGATAAGCGTACCCCTATTGTGCTGGCCGAGGGTACCTTGTGCCCCTTCAACTCGCAGAACACAGCTGTACGGCGTGAGCTGTTTCCGTTGCTCTATCTGCCAGCCTACGTTACGTTTCGCTTCACCGACATCCTGCGCGGCCTAGTGGCTCAGCCCATTCTGTGGGCACATGGCTACCGCTTGGGCTTCACAGAAGCCACTGTGCTCCAAGAACGCAACCCGCACGATTATGTAAAGGATTTTGAGTCAGAAATCCCTTGCTACCTGCACCCAAATCGGGTTATTGCCGCTGTTACCCGCGCCATTGATAAGTCGGTGACCGTAAGTGAAAACCTGCGTCGGGCATACGCCGAGTTGGCCAAAGAAAATATTGTGACCGAGCAGGAAATCGAGCTGCTTGATTTGTGGCTGGCCGACGTAGCTTCCTTGACCAAGTAATTTTCATGCAGGAATTTCCATCCCTATCCATCGTTATTCCGTCCTGGAATCAGGGCCGCTTCATCGAGCGGACACTGCTTAGCATCCTGCGCCAAGATTACCCCGGCACAGTGCAGGTTATTGTGTCGGATGGTGGCTCGAATGATGAAACTGTAGACGTACTTAAAAAGTACGATGAGCAGATTGAATGGTGGTCGGCACGGGATAAAGGCTTCGTTGATGCCGTAACGAAGGGCTTAGCTCGCGTTACCGGCGAAGTGGTAGCTATACAAAGCAGCGACGACTATTACTTGCCAGGAGCTTTTCGACGCATGGCTGAAGCGTTTCAGCAGTATCCGGAAGCCAGCTTTGTTTCCGGCGGTGAATACGGTATCGATCTGCACGACAACATCGAGTACGCCAACTCCTTCACGGGCCCAATTACGCCCCGCTCCATCCTGTTCGAGTTTGTGCCCGCTCAGCACGCCACATTTGTGCGCCGCGAAGCCCTCGAGAAAACCGGCGGTATGCGCGTAGAAGTGGATATGTGCGCCGACATCGACCTGTGGTATCGGGTAGCGCACTTCGCGCCCGGCCGCGCCATTCCAGATATGCTGGCTGCTTATCAGCTGCACCCCGACCAGCGCACTGCTACCTCGCCGAAGTGGTATCCTAATTTGGTGAAGATGGTGGAAAGCTGCGAGCAGAACCCCACGTACGGGTCGCATTTCAAGCTCACCGATGAGGAACGCCGCAACTTGTACACTTACTGGGAAATCAACTGGACGGCCAAGCGGGATGCTGCTGCGGCGAAACCTATTGCCTGGGCTAAGCTGCCGGGTTTGCTAAGCTACAGTTCTCGCACCCGCCGCATGATTCTGGGCTCTACGGTCAACCCGTTGGTGAAGCAGCTGCTGCCCACTTCCCTGGTTCAATCCTTACGCCCACAGGTCACAGCCCCCGCAACCAGTACGCCAGCTTCAGTGGACCTAAACTGGTGGAAGAACTAGCCTGCCCATTAATACTTCTCTCGGAAAATTGCCTTTACCCGCGCGTAGCCGCCGGACACTGACTACAACTATGGAACAAAACGCCAAAATATATGTGGCCGGCCACCGTGGTATGGTGGGCTCAGCCATCCTCCGCCGTTTGGAAAAAGCTGGCTACCACAACTTCATTACGCGTACATCGTCGGAGCTGGATTTGCGTAACCAACAGGCCGTAACCGAGTTCTTTGCCACTGAGAAGCCAGATTACGTGGTGCTGGCTGCTGCTAAAGTGGGTGGTATCAACGCCAACAACATCTACCGGGCCGAGTTTCTGTATGACAACCTGATGATACAGAACAACGTCATCCACAACAGCTACCTCAATGGGGTGAAAAAGCTGTTGTTTTTGGGGTCGTCGTGTATCTACCCGAAGATGGCCCCGCAGCCGTTGCAGGAAGATGCTCTGCTGACTGGTACCCTGGAAAGCACCAACGAGCCCTACGCCATTGCTAAAATTGCTGGTATCAAGCTCTGTGACGCATACCGGAGCCAGTATGGTTGCAACTACATTTCGGCCATGCCCACCAACCTCTACGGGCCCCACGACAACTACGACCTCAAAAACTCGCACGTACTACCGGCCCTAATCCGGAAGTTCCACGAAGCTAAGCTCGCTGGCGCTCCTGAAGTGGAAGTGTGGGGCACCGGCACACCCCGCCGTGAGTTTCTGCATGTCGATGACCTGGCCGAAGCTTGCTACTGGCTACTGGAAAACTACAACGAGCCCGGCCTCGTGAACGTGGGCACCGGCACTGACCTCAGCATCCGTGAGCTGGCCGAGCTGGTGCAGCGTACTGTTGGCTACGAAGGAACCATCCGCTTTAACACCGACTACCCCGACGGTACCCCACGCAAGCTAATGGACGTTAGTAAGCTGGCTGAAAAGGGCTGGAAGGCTACTATTGGCCTGGAAGAAGGCATAGCGGCCGTGTATGCCGATGCGTTTGGCGTAGAGCGTCCTGCCTAACTGGCGGCACTATATGTCCCCATGCTCCTAAGCAAGGGATGGGATAGGTGCGCCCAGTTTGTCTCATTTGGGCTACCTTTGCACACGCAGATCAAATAGGTGCTTAGGTAGTAGGTGCTGACTCTAGAAAAATAGAGAGTCATTTCTGGGCTGTAAGTCCCAGCAGAAATCTTGTTAATACATCTATTGTGCAAACCACGGACGCCTTGAATCATACCGAACCGGCATCAACTATTCCAGCCACTAACAAAGAGTGGACGGAGGTTATTGAGCCAAAAACCAACTTGCTAGACCTGCGCCTTGGTGACGTATGGCGCTATCGAGACTTGGTTATGATGTTTGTTCGGCGGGATTTTGTATCAACCTATAAGCAGACGATTTTAGGTCCGCTTTGGTTTTTTATCCAACCTCTACTCACCACTATCACCTTCATCATCGTGTTCGGGCAGGTAGCTCGGCTGTCAACTGACGGCCTGCCACAGGTGGTGTTCTATTTAGCGGGCGTGACAGTGTGGAGCTATTTTGCGGCTACATTGACGACTGTTTCCACGGTGTTTGTCGCTAATGCGGCAATTTTTGGGAAAGTGTATTTCCCTCGCCTGACAATGCCGGTATCCATTGTTATATCGAACATGGTCCGGTTTCTCATCCAGTTCGGGTTATTTCTGGTTATCTGGCTGTTTTACGTTGTGCGGGGTGGTACTACCATTCAGCCAAATTGGGTTATTGCGCTTACTCCAGTACTCCTGATAATAATGGGATTAATGTCTCTTGGACTAGGAATGATATTCAGTGCGTTGACTACCAAGTACCGTGACCTAGCGATGTTGCTTACTTTCGGGATTCAGCTTTTGATGTATGCCACCCCCGTCATTTACCCTTTATCTAGCATAACAGGCGAAATCAAGGGTATTTCTTACAAAACTATTATTCTGGCAAATCCTATGAGTGCCATTGTGGAAACCTTCCGCTATGGCTTTTTGGGGTCTGGCGCATTCAACTGGTCCTACCTGGGCTATAGTGCTGCATTTACGGTTGCTATTCTGATTATCGGGACTATCATCTTCAACAAAGTGGAGAAGAGCTTTACCGACACGGTGTAAGCTTGGTTGCCCGAATCAGCGCCCAGCATGAGTAACATTGCCATACGAGTAGAAGACCTAGGAAAACAGTACCGGCTCGGGGAGATTGGCACGGGCACGTTGAGTCACGACCTGAACCGGTGGTGGTCGAAGGTGCGGGGCAAAGAAGACCCGTTTGCCAAGGTCGGCGAGGTCAACGACCGTACTAGCAAGGGTACCAGTGACTACGTGTGGTCGTTGCGGGATGTCAACTTTGAGGTGAAGGCGGGCGAGGTGCTGGGCATCATCGGGCGCAACGGGGCGGGCAAGTCCACGCTGCTCAAGATTCTGTCGAAGGTGACGGCGCCTACCACCGGGCGCATCAAAGTGCAGGGCCGGATTGCCTCGTTGCTGGAGGTGGGCACGGGCTTTCACCCCGACCTGACGGGCCGCGAGAATGTGTACCTGAACGGGGCCATCCTGGGCATGTCGAAAAGCGAGATCAGCCGCAAGTTCGACGAGATAGTGGATTTTTCGGGTGTTGAGCGCTACATCGACACGCCGGTCAAGCGCTACTCCTCGGGTATGTATGTGCGCCTAGCCTTTGCTGTGTCGGCTTTTCTGGAGCCCGAGATTCTGATTGTGGACGAGGTGCTGGCCGTTGGCGATGCCGAGTTTCAGAAGAAGTGCCTCGGAAGGATGGAAGATGTAAGCCGCAACGACGGCCGCACCATCCTTTTCGTGAGCCACAGTATGGCTGCCGTAAAGAATATTTGCACTACCGGCTTATTGATGAGGAATGGTCAACTGGCTTACGCTGGTACTGCAGCCCAAACTGTAGATTATTACATAGCTAATTTTCTTGAGTTTAATAATGCTGCCAAAGTAATTATAAACAAAAGCCACCGTCTTTGGGAGGCCTCTAGAGCTATAATATATGAGTCGGTAGAATTTCTAAATGCATTTGAAAATAATTGCTACTCTATCCAAGATGACATACTTCTTCTCTTAAAAATCAGAAGTTCTATTGATTCACAAGCTTTCAGAATAGCTTTCTCTGTTTTCAAAATTGATGAAACTCCAGTAGGTACTTTTTTCTCTAACGAGATTTTTTCTATTAAAAAGGGAGAGACAAGTGAAATAGAGTTGGTTGTCAAAAACCATCAACTTGCTAAAGGCCAGTATTACCTTTCCTTTTCTATAGGTGTTGGAGATGAAACTACTGGTATAACAGACTATGACATTATTGAACAAACTTTGTTTTTTGAAATAATGTATACTGATAGTCTTAGAGAAAAAATGATAACACTATGGGAGCCAGTATTTGGAAATATTAACTTTCAAAACATTGGGTTGAAGCAGAAGTAAAAGATCATACTCCTAATCCCATTATTTTTCAACAAAGTGGAGAAGAGCTTTACCGACACGGTGTAAGCTTG
>NZ_ATVL01000008.1:0-403922 GCF_000420705.1 Hymenobacter norwichensis DSM 15439 | reverse complement strand
CCGGTCAAGCGCTACTCCTCGGGTATGTATGTGCGCCTAGCCTTTGCTGTGTCGGCTTTTCTGGAGCCCGAGATTCTGATTGTGGACGAGGTGCTAGCCGTTGGCGACGCCGAGTTTCAGAAGAAGTGCCTCGGAAGGATGAAAGATGTCAGTGTAAATGATGGGCGAACTGTATTATTTGTTAGCCATAATATGGCTGCTGTTAAACAACTATGCACACAGGGACTGATTCTTAAAAATGGAAGTCTGGAGTTTAGTGGTAGTGCACTTGAAGCAATAGAAGTTTACAATAATAACTCATTAACTGAAAGTAAAGGGTTAATGAGTTTAGCTAAAAATCTAACTCCGTTTATTACTGTTGATTCTATAACAGTGAACAATGAGGTGAACTCTCCTATGTTTTATGAGGAGGGTGTTTTCAATATAAAGCTTAAAGGGAGCTGCGCTCAATCAGTGAAATTAAATTTGGAAGTCAGGGTGTTTTCAAATGAAAATACACTTATCTCTTTTTATGCTCCTGGTCATATGAATAATATTCTCATTGAGTTGACAGAGGGTGCTTTTTCTATTGAAGAATCATTGTTGTTTCCTAAAAATATGGCAAACGGAGAGTATTATGTAAACATCTCTCTTTCACAACCTAATGTCGAGAATTACTTCCAACTAAACGAGCTAATCCTTATAAAGGAGGGGTTTCAGACAGATGCAGGCAGATCATTAAATTATAATGAAATAGGTTTCTTCATGATGGAGAAATTGGAAAAGATATAGTATATGATTATTAATCATGAATTACAGTCTATGACTAGAGAGCAGTGGTTAAAGGCTTATAATAAATTAAATAATTCCTATAAAAGGACTATGATATTTAGAATTGGTGCTGAAGCTGGTTTCTTTTCTGAATATAATAATATGGTGCTGGCACTCTTATATTGTTTGAAATATAAGATCAAGTTTGTAATATATTCTAAGGATGCAAATTTTTCTTTAGAAAAAGGTTGGAATGATTTTTTTGAAAGTTTCGGTGCAGAAGCATCTGGTGAATATAATACTATTTATAATCTGAGGCCATATCAAATTGTTCAGACTCCAAAGCGTAATTATCTGACTAAATTTTATAAATTAATAAGTGGTGCTAATTATTTCACTCAAGATCTTTGGGATTTCCATAGGAATAGTAAATTTTCTGAAGAAATATTCGATCTTCCTAGTCTAGGTATGCATAATGCTAGTATTTTGGATGCAACTCAGATTATAATAAAGAATATTTGGGTTTATAGCAGTCAAAGCCGAATTATAATCGAAAAATTAAAATTAAATATTCATTTAAAAGATAATTATGTAGGAATGCACATAAGATCTGGAGATAAGTTTTTGGAGTCAGAGCTTTTTAATATAGATCAATATATTAGTGCTGCTAGTGAGTTGCGTAACATAAAAGACGCTTTTGTTTTAACTGATGACTATACGGTTATTGAGATGTTGAAAGATAAGTATCCTGAATGGAATTTTCAAACTCTCTGTGATGAGTCGGAAAGAGGTTATTTTCATCATGAATTTATAAAATTAACTAAGCTGCAAAAATATGAACAACATTTGAACCTATTTGCCAGTATGGATATTTGCGCAGGTGCTAATAAATTTATAGGCACTTATAGTTCAAATCCTGGCATGTATATGGGTATGAGAATTGGAGAAGAGAAATGCAAATGTCTAGACTATGATTCTTGGTTAATTTGGTAGTTTCTCAATATATGTCAGCTGCTCAATTTAGGAAAGTGTCAAACTCATATTCAGAACATCACGATTTTCCTTTTGCATCTAACCAGCAAAACGGCTGGCCTTGGACTAATTCTTCTGGGTTATTTATTAATAATATTAATGCGCCAAAAATCTCTATCATTACCCCTAGTTATAATCAGGGAAAGTATTTAGAAGAAACTATACGTTCTATAGTTCTGCAGAACTATCCTAATTACGAGATTATTATCATTGATGGTGGTAGTACTGATAATACACTGGAAGTAATTCATAAATATGAAAAATGGATTACTTATTGGGTAAGCGAGAAGGATAGAGGGCAAAGCCACGCTATTAGAAAAGGATTGGCAGTGGCTACAGGAGATATTATCAATTGGATTAACAGTGATGATTTAGTTGCGCCTGGAGCATTCTACCATATCGCAAATGAGTTTGATATTAAAAAGTACGATGTCTTTTGTGGATATTGTGACTATTTTATAAATGATTTGGCTCATCTCGATAAGCGTAATGAAAGAATGGGATTGAGTGCTACAATTGGTCAAACTCTTTTAGCAGTTCATATGAACCAGCCATCGACTTTTTTCAAAGCTTCTGTTTTTAGAAAGTTAGATATAGATGAACAGTTTCGTTATACCATGGACGTGGATATATGGTTCAGATATTTACTTATGGCAGGCAAAGATAAGGTCCTTTTATCAGATAAACTCCTGACATATTTTCGTCTTCACGAGACATCTAAGACAGTAGCTGAAGGCGATTATTTTGGGGGTGATATTCAGAAAGTATTTTATAATATTATGTTAAGTCTACACCAACCTAAAGCACTGTTGGATTTTATAGCACGTGATATTCCTGATAAGTCGAAGTTTGAGCCTCGTCATTACGTGATAGGTATTTCATCGAAAGACATAAAAGATTTTATACGTTATTTCGCTTGGCTAGCTGTGCACTACTACAACGAAGAAGGTAATTATGCCTCTGCTAAAGCGTGTTTGACAGTAGCATATCGCTATGGCCAACCACTGAACTTAACAATGGTGAAACAGTTGATTAAACATTACATGGTTCCTACATTCTTACTTACTAATCACAACAACTGAATTATATTAAATATTTTCTTTCTAGGTGGATAATGAATTGTTGCCTCTAATCAAATAATGTCTTATCCTTTCAAGTAGAACTCATTAAACCTTGTCATATCAAGCCACTGTGTTTCCTGCGTAGTGGTTTTCTTTTTTAAAGAGCAACCAATGCATAATCTGAAACTATTTGTCATAATCCGAAACGAAAACAATGCATCAGGGTTAAGCAAAACACTAGATAGTGTTGCAGTTCAGACCTATACACATATAGAATGCTTGATTGCTGACAATGGTTCTGATGATAATAGTTTAGAAATTATTGAGCGTTATGCTAATGTAATTACACATTGGGTAAGTGAAAAGCATAGCAACCGAGATGTGCTTACAGCCACCTTGCTTACGCATGCAACTGAAGGCTACGTGCTAATCATGAATGCTGGGGCAATTTTGAGCGATGATGCAGTAATAGAAAGGATGATGGAAGGTGCTCAAGGGCATGACTTGCTGTTTGGAAATATAATGAATGTATTTCCTGACGGTAGTCAGCAACTGGCAATTGTACCCGCTAAGCTTGACTTGGAGCCTTACGGTTGGTTACCTGACAGTCTGTTACAAGCTTCCTTCATAAAGCATACTCTATTCACACAGTTCAGCTTTTATGATAAGAACCTAGTACTAACTACAGATTGGACCTTTCTGCTGAAGGTGCTGTTCTGCTCGTCAGCGGTATATGAACATAAAGACATATTAGTGTCATGCCTCCCAGTCGGTAGGCATGGGGGCACTGATAAGCTGTCTAATAATCAGCTGGCCACTAAAGAGAAATACTGGGTCATAGAAAACTATATACCTATAACAATTAAAAATCTGCTACTTGATAGGAATCGATTGAAAAGTTGGGATCATACTATACAGCAATATCCAATAGTAGAAAAGCTATTACGCGTAATACGAAAAGTAACTGCGCAGAAAATAAATTTAATCGAAAATTTGAAGCGGCAATATCGAACTGTCAGAACAAAAATAGATTTGCCCTCATATCGAAGAAAATTCGCTGAGGAATGTTATAATATTCCAATTATTATCAACAACCGAAATCATTTGACATATCTCCAGCGGTTAATTCATTCTTTAGAAAAGAGAGGCTATAAAAATATATATATTCTCGATAATGATTCTGATTATGGCCCATTATTACAGTTTTATAGAGAGACTCCTTATAAAGTATTCCTACTCGGCAAGAATGTTGGTTTTTGTGCGCTTTGGGACACTGAAGTATTTGATTATTTTAAAGATTCATATTACGTCTATACGGATAGCGACTTAGAGTTAGTTGAAGAGTGCCCTAACGATTTTTTAACGGTGCTTCATTATCTCTTGAATAAATATCCGCTAGGGAAAGTAGGGTTGTCGTTGTTAACAGATGATTTACCCGCACATTTCGCCAACCGCGACGAAGTGAGAAGGTGGGAATCTGACTTCCAAAAAAGGAAAGTAGAAGTGCTGGCATGTCAAGCAATGGTAGATACAACATTTGCACTCTATCCTCCTAACCGTTTTGGTGATGCGGGTATGTTACATGCTTTTAGAACTAATATGCCTTATAGCGCACGTCACTTGCCCTGGTATGAAAACACTAGCGCACTTTCTGCAGAACAGAAATATTACTATCAGAATGCCAAGACTTCATCACACTGGAGTAACAAAGTCAAAATAGAATAGAAAGTGTTCGAGTTATTTGACCGCAAAATCTATTTTCTTAATGATTGGTTGATACGTACAAGCCTAGAGCATAGCTAAACATATGCAAACAGGTTTGATACATCTTATTTGATGGTGCTTCATTGATAATCAGTTCTAATGTTATAAATCGGGTTTGTGCATTGCAACGTAGGCCGAGGGTAAAGTATACAACTCACTATTAAAAGGGCCTTAGCCAAATGATTTGCGAATTCTAAAAACTGTGGAGTTCGATTCCAATTAGTCTATGAAGTGCCGCTTACTAATATATCCGTTGCGTAGTAGCGAGTAGTATAGCAGACCTAAATACAAATATTAGTATCGGATAAGTGATACTATGCATTCCTTGAATTGATAATTTATTCACTAATATAGATCGTATGAATGAGCTATATATCACACATGTTCTATTCATAAGTGATGCACATAATGTAACACAAATACATGCTAATACGATTAGGCTATGTTATGATTTATTTTATAAGTGCAACATTGTACACACTTAGGATGGTCCATTCATGCGTCCATGTTCACAATTATGCTACCTTTGTAGCTCGCTAATAGATCTGTAAGTGAGGTTTGTTTGATTTATATACAAATGGGTTTATGCCATTTAATGATGTGCTTTAAATAATTGACCACTAAATCATACACAGTGAATACAGAAGAAAAACCGAAAGTTTCTGTTGTGATTCCGAATTATAATCACGCCGAATTTCTGAAGCAACGAATCGATTCAGTGTTGGGTCAGGAATTTCAGGATTTTGAGGTTATTATTTTAGATGATAATTCCAGAGATAATAGTCGCGTAATTATAGATGCGTACCGTTTTCATCCTAAAGTAAGTCATATTGTTTTTAATGAAGAAAATAGTGGTACTACATTTAAGCAATGGGAGAAGGGTATCTCATTAGCAAAAGGAGAGTGGATATGGATTGCAGAAAGTGATGATTGGTGTGAACCAACTTTATTGAAAACTTTAATGGTAGGTGTTGATAATAGTTGTGTAATTGCTTTCTGCCAATCCTTGGTTGTTCATACTAATGGACAAATATTTTGGAACACTAGTGCCGAAAAACTTGATCAAAGTATTTTGGGTAAAGAGTTTATTTCCAATAAAATGCTACTTGGTAATGCTATAATCAATGCTAGCATGTGTGTATTTAGAAAAGAAGCATTTTATAAAGTAGACAAGTCTTTTACCGATTATAAATTTTGTGGTGATTGGTTGGTTTGGATAGAAATTGCTCTCCAAGGAAATGTGTATAGTTCTGGTAAAATTCTGAATTATTTTCGCAAACACGATAAAGACGTAAGTGGTAACGCTTATGCAAAAGGAATTCTTTACTCAGAGCATTTGCGTCTATTAAATTTTTTGGAATCAAAATATATAATATCAAATCTTGAAAAGCAGGAAGTTATTGTAAAAAAAATAAGGGATATTGCCTCCGACAGTAGAGTTGATAAGGGGTTAATTAATAGAATAAAAATTGAATTTTATAAAAATTTAGATTTTAATTTTTTTTATAAATCGCGCCACATATTAGGTGAAAAATTATTTTTAAAGTCATTATATCCATTCATTTTGAATTATTCTAAAAAATGATAGGAGTTTCAGTCATAGTTTGTTGCTACAACAGCTCTAATAGGCTTAGCGCAACTATAGAGCATTTAGCCAATCAAAAGGTACCTGCTGGTATATTGTGGGAAATAGTGATTGTTGACAATAATTCAACAGATGATACTAAAGAAAGAGCGGCAGTAGAGTGGCGCAAGTACAATTCTACTGTATCGTTCCGCGTAGTAGTTGAGCAAAGCCCAGGACTGTCAGCAGCTCGTGAAAAAGGAATTGAAGAAGCGTTATATGACTATTTAATCTTCTGTGATGATGATAATTGGTTGGATTGTAATTATGTTAATAAAGTTTTTGAACTGCTGAAGGCGCATCCACAAGTTGCAGTTGTAGGAGGTAATAATGTAGCTGTATTTGAAACAGCTCCTCCTGCTTGGATTTCTTTCTTTCAGCATTCTTATGCTATTGGAAACCAAGGGGAAGGTACTTTTGAAATTTTGGAGGGTAATCGATACATAGTGGGTGCTGGAATGGCCTTCAAGAAGGCCGCGTACTTAGATATAAAACGAAAAGCATTTAACTTTTATCTTACTGATAGGATAGGTAATAAGGTAGTGGGGGGGGGGGATGTTGAGCTATGCTTTATATTCAAGCTAGCAGGTTATAAAATAGCGTATAGTGCTGAATTAATATTGCAGCACTACATGCCTAGTGTGCGTATCACGAAGAAGTACCTGACTAATATGTGGCATCAGTACGCACCTTCTTGGTTAGTGTTTGAAGCATATAAAACGGTATTAATATGTGCAGGCAAAGAGACTATTACAGAACGTTATTGGAAGGAACTAGCTCGACAAGCTATTGCAGATGAAGTGAAGTTTTTACCTCAGTATATGTATAGTAAGCTGAGAGGGGATGTTGCATATTATTTGCCTCATGAAACAAAATTTATATATAATTATTATCTGCTACGTAATGCAAGGAGCATAGTGAGAATGATACTGGAGATTCAATCAAAAATTCGGTAAATCAGATTTAAAACATATAGTCGCAGTCTAATAGTAAAAACATCAGATGAAAAGGCGCAACATGGATAATTTCTTAAGTTGCGCATGATAATGAATTGTTTGAGTCAGAGCGAATGAGTGTAAGTCAGATAGCTAATGTAGTTGTAGTGGTGCCTGTGCACAGCCCGCAGCCCTCCAAAAATGAGTTAATAGCATTTGCTCAATGTTTCCGAATATTGAGTGGGCGTACTATAAAGGTACTGGCGCCAACTGGTTTAGCACTGGACGCTTACCGGCAACTAGCTGATTTTGATGTACTATTCATTGATCCTAAATGGTTATCATCAGTTGCTGCATATAATAAGCTTAAGCTAAGTAAGTTTTTTTATAAGTTATTCCACCAGTACGAGTACCTATTAACATACGAATTAGACTGCTTTATATTCCGTGATGAGCTTGATTACTGGTGCTCGCAAGGGTACGATTATATTGGAGCACCTTGGTTTGAGGGATTTAGTAAGGCCACAATTGATTCGCCGATAGTAGGAGTAGGTAATTCGGGTTTTTCACTTCGAAGTGTTAAGACTGCGCGTGAAATTCTTGATAAATTATTTTATCAGAATCCTTTAGATAATCCTAGGGCCGGTGTCGGTGTGAGTATTACGTATGCAAAAGTTGTATATCGTTGGCTGCGTAATCAGTTTGGAGAGAACTATACACTGAAAAGTGCTGGTAATATTCACGAAGACTTTTTCTTTAGCAGAGTCGCGCCTGAGTATTTTACTGAATTTAAATTGCCAATTGCAACTGAAGCCTTAAAATTCAGCTTTGAAATCAATCCGGAAGTATTGCTTACAATGAATAACGGAAACTTGCCGATGGGATGTCATGCTTGGTGGAGATATAATATGCACTTCTGGAAGCCATATATAGAAAGTTTTGGATACGATTTGGAGTAAATGTTAGTGATATTTATTCGTTGTTACTGAATTTTCACTTATTTGTTCTTTTGCATGATCAGCTGGATTGAAAGCTATAAAAAGCTAAATGAATCTTTTAAGAAAAATTTAGTTTTTCGTTTTGGTGTAGAGGCAGGATTTTGTTCTGAATACAATAACATGATTATAGGCATGTTGTACTGCCTGAAAAATAATATTAAATTCGAGTTGTATTCGAAGTATGCTAACTTCTCGAGATATGATGGTTGGAATGATTTCTTTATACCCTTTGTGTCTGTTAATGATCAGAATATCAACAAATATTTTAATTTGCGATATGGTGTGGAAAAAGTTGGTTTATCCTACCCTTTACAATCTATAATCAAACCTCGTTATGTAAGTAAAGCTTATAAATTCATATTTGGTATAACATATCTAACACAAGATCTATGGTCCAAGCAGAGAAATCCTGCCTTAGCATCAGAATTGTTCACCATTCCGGAGCTTGGACTTAACAAAGCTTCTTTAGTTGAAGCCGCTCGTCCATTTATAAATGCATTCTGGAAGTATAACCCTGCAACTGAAACTGTTATTTCATCAATTATAAATACTATTTGTTTGCCGGAAACGTATATAAGTATTCATATAAGGGCTGGTGATAAATCATCTGAAACAAAAACCTATGGTTTTAGCCCATATATGAATCTGGCACAGAAATTTTCCTCTAATAGGAAAGCATTTATAATGACTGATGATTATACAGTCATTGAAAATCTCAGAGAGCATTATCCTCTCTGGGAATTCTATACTCTTTGCACTCCTGCTGAACGAGGTTATTATCAAGATAATTTTGATAAGTTAGAAGGAGAAATTAAGTATCAACATCATCTGCGTTTATTTGCTGAATTAGATATTGCCTCAGCATCTGAGAAGTTTATTGGAACATATAGCTCCAATATCGGCATGTACATGGGTATGCGGATAGGCCCTGAACATTGTTCATGTGTCGACTTTGAACAGTGGGTTATGTGGTAGCTAGATACCATATGAAGTAAACCTATTCTCATAAAGAATCATTTACTTAGGCCTTATGCACTTCAAGTAAAATGGTTTGTATAAAATAGTTCTACATGAAAGCTACATTGCTTGTTCTGAACGAACCCGATTTTTTGCAAAATCGAATCTTTTCTGATCTGCCGATTAATGGTGTAAAGAACTACGGTTATATGTTCGCAGAACTGCGGCGGCAGCTTGCTACCCAGAACATTGACCTAGCAACACAAGATATTAACGCACCCGAGGAGTCTGTGCTCATTATTGGGCTTGATGTGGTAGATTTTTTTCAGACATATCGTCGCAGCCCTAATCAACGACTGTATCTCATGCTTAATGAGCCGGCAACATATTATCCAGAGGTATGGAAAAAAGAAAATCATGAAGTTTTTGATTTGATATTTACCTATGACTATACCTTGGCTAACGGTGAAAAATATATTCACCATTATTTTGCAATCGACTTAGATGAGCTTCCAGCCGCCCGTCTAGTGTCTGAGGAAGAATTCAATAGCAGAGAATTGTGCGTGCTTATGGCCGGCATGTTTCAAACCACTAAGCCAGTGATAGGATCTAATTCTCTACTTTATTCTCGTTATCAAACAGTTAAATGGTTTGCTCGTAATCATCCTGAAGATTTTGCTTTATATAGCCGCGGAATAGAACCGCGGTTGCTACAGAGCTTTAGAGGGTTAGGCTTACTACAACGAGTGTTGCCTAAGCCAATCTTGAAGCAAGTGACAGATACAGTGGTTATGCGCCGAAAAAATGTTTTCGACTTAGTAAGCCGCGGACCAGTTCCCCCAAATGCTAAAATTGATACTTTTCGTAATTATAGATTTGCTATATGCTATGAAAACAGTGCATTTGCTGGTTATATATCTGAAAAAATATTTGACTGCTTTGCTGCTGGTTGTATACCCATCTACTTAGGCGAGCCAGAAATTGACCGTTTTATTCCAAAGGGGTGCTATATCGATAGGAGAGAATTCTCAACAGATGCAGAAATGTATAGATTTATCAAATCTATGTCTTACCAACAGTATCGGCAGTACATTGATGCCGTATTGAAATTTAGCCAAGGTGTTGAACATGATAAATTTGGTTCAATTGCTAATGCACGACGAGTATCATCGGCTATTATGCAAGACTTGGGCATGGCTACTGTTTGATGAAAAAATGTTTTAAATTTAATGTGTGTTAGTATAATATAATAAGCCATTAAAAATAATTTGAAGCGGCTGATGAAGGCAACGCTGTATGTAATAGAAGATTCCGTGTTGCTTCAGAATGGCATTTTCTTCAATGAATCCTTCTATGGCATGAAAAACAATGCTTTCATGTTCTCTGAGCTTCGTAAGCAATTAGCGCAACACAATATTGATTTAGCTACTCAGGATATTAATTTGCCTGAAAATTCTGAGTTGATTATTAGTCTTGATAATAGTATCCCCTTTCAAAACTCTGACTGGCACAAGGACCGTAAAACGTATTTAGTGCTTAGTGAGCCTGCAACATATTACCCGTATAATTGGAGTCCTGCTAACCACAAAGTATTTGATAAGATATTTACCTATGACTATAGCATAGTGGATAACGAGCGTTATTTTCACTATTATTTTGCTATTGATTTAGAAGAGAATAAATTATATCGGCCAGTAACGAAAGATGAATTTGAGAAGCGCAAGCTATGCGTACTGATGGCAGGTTCATTTGGAGTAGTGAAACCACCACACAATTCATCTTCATTGCTGCACGAACGGTATCTTACGCTGAAATGGCTGGCAAAGAATCACCCTGATGAGTTTGACCTCTATAGCCGCATTATTCATCCTAAGACGTATGAGAGCTTTCGTGGACTTGGTATCCTGCAAAAACTGGCTCCATCTTCTATTACCGCTCAACTTACTCGGTTAGCAGCTGCTCGTCGTAAGGCGGTATTCGATATAGTGAATCGCGGTCCGATACCACCTGACCAGAAGATTCCCGTTTTACGCCAGTATCGGTTTAATATTGCTTATGAGAATACCGGTGGCCTACCCGGTTATCTCACCGAGAAAATATTCGACAGCTTTGCAGCCTGCTGCGTTCCGGTGTATTGGGGGGATCCTGACGTAGAGAAGTCGATTCCGAAGGCTTGTTTTATTGACCGGCGTGACTTCAAATCCAACCAGGAGCTTTATCTTTTTCTGAAGCAGATGCAATATCCTGAATACAAACAGTATGCTGATGCTATTACTGATTTTGTGGAAGGAGTTGAGCAAGAGAAATTTGGCTCAGAGGCAAATGCTCGCCGCATTAGCGATGTAATTTTGCGAGATCTATCTTTGTAAATACAGCAATAGCAATTGAGAAGCCGAGGAAGGGAATAGTTGGGGCCCTGTTTTTTTGCTATTATCTTTACCGCCTCATTAGCTAGCTGTTCGCTGCCTGAGAGGCGGCACTGCGCACCACGACTCATTTACTACCAACCATATACCATGAAAGTAGCCCTGATTACGGGTATCACGGGCCAAGACGGCGCGTACCTGGCCGAACTCCTGCTGGAAAAAGGATATGAGGTACACGGCTTGAAGCGCCGCTCCTCGCTCTTCAACACCGACCGGATTGACCACCTGTACCAGGATCCGCACGAAACCAATGTGCGCTTCAAACTGCACTATGGCGACCTCTCGGACTCCACCAACCTAATTCGGATTATCCAGGAAGTGCAGCCCGACGAAATTTATAACCTGGGCGCCATGTCGCACGTGAAGGTGTCGTTCGATACGCCTGAGTACACGGCCAACGCCGATGGTATTGGAACACTACGCTTACTGGAGGCCATTCGAATTCTTGGTTTGACTGAGAAAACCCGTATTTATCAAGCTAGCACCTCAGAACTGTACGGCTTGGTACAGCAAGTTCCCCAGAGCGAAACCACGCCGTTTTACCCCCGCTCGCCATACGCCGTAGCTAAAATGTATGCTTACTGGATTACGGTGAACTACCGCGAAGCCTATGGTATGTATGCTTGCAACGGCATCCTGTTCAACCATGAGTCTCCACTACGCGGCGAAACTTTCGTGACACGCAAGATTACGCGCGGTGTAGCTCGCATTTCCCTGGGTTTGCAGCAAAAGATTTTCTTGGGCAACATCGACGCTAAGCGCGACTGGGGCCATGCCCAAGATTACGTGGAGGCAATGTGGCGCATTTTGCAGCAGGACACGGCTGAGGACTTTGTAATTGCTACTGGCGTTACGACCACAGTGCGTGAGTTTGTGCAGCGCGCCTTTGCCGAAGTAGGCATCGAGGTGGCCTTTACGGGCGAAGGCGTAAACGAGAAAGGCCATGTAGTACGTTGCGACAATCCTACCGCGGGCCTAGAAGTAGGGCAAGTGGTACTGGAAATCGATCCGCGTTATTTCCGCCCAACGGAAGTGGAACTGCTGATTGGTGACCCCACTAAAGCTAAAACCAAGCTCGGTTGGGAGCCTAAGCACGACCTCAACTCACTGGTGAAAGACATGATGGCCGCCGACGTGGCCTTGTTCCAGCGCGACGAGTACCTGCTCAAAGGGGGCCACAAAGTATACAACTACCACGAGTAGCAATTGCCCAGCAAAATAGCGCACAGAGTAGTTTTGCTGGAATAGATAATAAAACGTAGTTAGTGGCAGAAGTCGTCTGAGTGACGATTTCTGCCACTTCTGTTATTCCCCTTTTTGCATGTACAAACGCCTTCGGCAAACAGTGGAAGCCAGCATGAGGCAGCTACGGCAGAAAGGCTCGTTTGCGCAGAATTTTGCCATTACCTTTTCCGGTACAGCAGCGGTGGCGGTGCTCGGCTTTGCGGTTTCACCCATCATGACGCGGCTGTACGGGCCACAGAGCTACGGGCTGTTTGCAGTATTCAATGCCATCATCAGTAACGTAAGCCTATTCTCGACACTGGGATACGCGCCGGCTTTTCTGCTGCCGCGGCAGCGTAGCCGGTTTCTGGCGCTGGTACAATTGACGGTGTTGTTGAGCGTGGCGGCGCTGGCGCTGATGCTGCTGGCTTTTGGGCTGCTGCGGGTGCCCTTGCTGGGCTGGCTGCAGGCCGAGGCGCTGGGCGGATGGTTTTACGTCATTCCGTTTGCAGTATTTGTTTTCAACCTAAACGTGATAATGAGTGCGTGGTATCTGCGTACCAAAGATTTCAAGAAGCGGGCGGGTATTGACGTGGCAACGGCCGTAGCGGGCCGCAGCCTCACGCTGGGCGTAGGGTGGGTAGCCAATGGGCCGGTGGGTGGCCTGTTGCTGGGTGACTTGTTTGCTAAACTCACCATGTTTGGCAGCATGCTGTTCAGTGGTATTCATCGGCAGTTACACGAAATATGGCGCCCGTTTTCGTGGTCTTATATCAGGGCGGTGGCATGGCAGTACCGGGAGTATCCATTCTACGTGATGCCGACTGCTTATTTGGGCAACCTGGCTGGCCAATTGCCAATCTTCTTTCTGACCACTGGTTTTGGAGCCGGGGCCGTTGGGCTGTATGCTTTTTCCACTAGTTTGCTGGAACTGCCTCTCAACCTGATTGGCAACGCAGTGGCTCCGGTATTTCTGCAGAAAGCTACCGAAACCTACCAGCAAGAGCCCGAGCGACTCAAGCACATCTGCCTCGACCTTTACAACAAACTATTTTACTTAGGGCTGTTGCCTTTTGGTATTATTACCGTATTTGGCGACTGGATTTTTCGCTTTGTATTCGGGGCCGAGTGGGAACAGGCAGGCGTGTTTACCGGGTACTTAGGGTATTACTATGTGTTCCGGCTGGCCTCGTATGCTACCAGTCCAGTATATGCAGTGCTACGGCGGCAGCGGTTGGCCTTAGCTGGTACGGCGCTGTTAGTACTGGTTCGGACGGGCAGCTTGTTATTAGGTATTAATATGCATAACCTGAACCTAGGCATGCTGCTTTTCGGGCTCAGTAGCTTGTTGGTTACCTTCCTGGTAGACATGAACATTTTATACCTGCTGAAGCTACCGGTTCTTAAACTGGCTGCCCGCAGCATAGTATTGGTACTAGCCACTTTGGCTCTGTTGTGGGGCGCGCGTGCTGCTTTGGAAGGAATAGCTTCTTGAACATAGAAGTTCTGGGAAACTCAGGCTACAGCTGAATCAGAACCCATTCGTCGGAGTCCAGGCAGAAGCACCGCTCTGGCCCGATGCGCATACCCATATACATACCGGGGTTGGAGTTGTAGGTGCCAATAAACTTTGTGGCGCCCGCCGTAATGTCAATTGCCGCAAATAACTGCAAGTGATGCTGGTATTTCGCCTGCCTGTCTTGTTTCACAAATGCTTTATGGAAATACCCACGTTCTGAAGGAAGGCAT
Source organism: Hymenobacter norwichensis DSM 15439 (assembly GCF_000420705.1). Classification (GTDB taxonomy): domain Bacteria; phylum Bacteroidota; class Bacteroidia; order Cytophagales; family Hymenobacteraceae; genus Hymenobacter; species Hymenobacter norwichensis. The sequence goes on along the minus strand of NZ_ATVL01000008.1, from coordinate 389,402 downwards.
AAGGTATGAAACTGCCAGTCAGTGTACTGTTTTCGCAACTGCTCCACCACAGTATAATCGTCAGTCATAACAAAGGCAGTTTGATTGGCGGAAAAGCGGGTTGCTGGCACCATGTACTCGCTGAAATCGTACATCTTTGTTTCCGTAAACTTGTCACCTGCCCGGATGTGTAGACTGATGTACTCCGCCGGCAGCACGACAGTTTGGGTAAGCTGGGCTATTGCCTGGCCGCTCGGCTGGTTGTAATTCCATAAAGCCTTGATGAACCACTGGGTGGCTTCCAGCAATGGCGTCTGCTCGAAGCCAAGCTCCGGAATCGTAAACGTGGTGTGGGCAAAAGATGGGTTGCGGTGATGAGCCCACAGGTCCTGCGTCAGATAATCAACGCCAAATAAGAGCTTGTACGCCGCCGTGATATAGCAGTATTTCACTAGCTTCTGCAGTGGCGCTTCTTTGCTTTGTTCGATGATATATGGCCGCAGGTTGTAGTCTTTGTTGATGCGCTGGGTGTTGGCTGCGCCGAACGGGACAAAAAAATCGTTCCAGCCGTCACGCAGGGCAAAGTGCGTGTGGTCGGAGTACAGTTCGAACCGGATGCCATGCTTCAGGCAGTAAAGCAGAGCCAGCAGCATATTGTTGTATTCCGAAAAAAAACCGGAATCAACGCCCAGCCGAAATATCAGTCGCTTACTGAACGACTGATTCAGAGCATAGTACCGGTTAAGCCATTCGTCGGTTGTCATCGGGAAAAGAAGTAGAGCGGAAGCACAATAGCCTAGGCAAAAGTACCGGCTAGCAGGCCATCAATCTAGCGCCGGAATTGATAGCCAAAGTCCGGCTACCTTTGTACTTCGGTCTGAAACGTCTGATGAAGCGCGCAGTAACTGCGGCGGCACGAGTGTTTCAGTCGGCTTTCATCCTGCCTGCATGCCTACTCCGTTTTTCAGCGTCATTATTCCGACCTACAACCGCGCCGGTTTCATTGCCGACACGCTGCGCTCGGTACTCGCCCAAACGTTTACCGCTTTCGAAGTTATTGTGGTGGATGATGGCAGCAAAGACAATACGGCCGACATCGTGCGCCAGCTGCCCGACCCCCGCCTGCACTACTACGCCAAGGAAAATGGCGAGCGAGGCCTGGCCCGGAACTACGGCGTGGCGCGTGCCCAAGGCGAATATGTACTGTTTCTGGATTCTGATGACCTGCTGCACCCAACGCACCTAGTTACGCTGCACGCGGCTATTCAGGCGCAGAATCAACCCAATTTCATTGCCACCAAGTTCGATTTCAACCGCAACGGGCAGCGTAGCTCCAGTGACCTGGCCGCACTATCGGCCGGCCGCTACGGCCTCGACTTCTTCCTGAACGGTAACGCGCTGGCCTGCAACATCTGTGTGCGCCGCCAGAACCCAGGGCTGAAGCTGTTCGAGGAGGACCGCACGTTTGCGGCGGTGGAAGACTGGATGTTCATGCTGGAAAACACCCAGCACGATACAGTGTACTTGGTGGATGCCGTGACGCTGACCATGAATGACCACGATGCCCGCTCCATGCGCGCCGACAACCAGGGCCTGATTCGGCGCTGGCTCAAGCTCACGGACTGGGTGCGCACCCATGTGCAGCTCACGCCTGCGCAAAGCCAGCAGTTGCAAGGCCACATTCACTATCTGTGCGCCATCCACGCCTATGCTGATAATCACCGGAGTCAAGCTCTTGGGTTTCTGCGGCAGGCTTGGCCCCGGCTGCCGCTACGCAAGGCGCTGCCGCTGGCCGGGCGCATTCTGGCCGGGCCGCAGCTCATTGGCTGGCTGAAAGGAATGCGCGGCCAGTAAATACGTACTCGATACTCAACTGATGAATCTGCTGTTTTTAAGTTATTGGGGCCTAGAAGACGGACTGACGGTTTCCACCGTGTTTCCGCATTTGCGCCTGCTCCAGCAAATGCCCGAAGTCCAGAAAATTCTGTTCGTGACCATTGAGCGAGGAGCCAGTGCTAGCCGGGAGCTGCATTTTGCGCCGGGGTTTGCTACCAATAAAATTACGTTTGCACCGCTGCGAAGCCGCCAGAACCAGCCGCTGTTGCTCAACAAAATCGACGATTTTGTGCGCTTCCCAAACGAGCTGATTGAGCTGGTGAAAGAGCATAATATTGACGTACTGCTGGGCCGTGGGGCACCCGCCGGGGCGCTGGCGTATCTGGTGTGGAAGAAAACCCGTACGCCTTTTCTGGTGGAGTCGTTTGAGCCGCACGCTGACTATATGCTAGAATCGGGAGTGTGGAAAAGCTACGACCCGCGCTACCTGTTTCAGCGTCATTGGGAGAAAAAGCAGAAGCAGCTGGCTGTGGGCCTGATGCCGGTAGCTGAAAACTACCGCCGCCAGCTGGTGCAGGAAGGAGTGCCTGGGCCGCGCATCGTAACGGTGCCGTGCTCGGTGAATGTGCCAGATTTCAGCTTCGACCCCGCTCGCCGGCAGCAGGTCCGCGCCCGGTTAGGTATAGACCAGGCGGCTCCGGTCGGTATCTACGTAGGCAAGTTCGGCGACATCTACTATGATGCCGAAGCCTTCGAGCTGTTTCGGGATGCAGCCGCGCATTTTGGGCCAGCATTTCGGCTGCTGATACTCACGCCTAATCCGGAAGCGGAGGTCCGCGCCAAATTAGCCAACGTCGGCTTCACCGCTGAGCAGGCGTTCGTTACCAAAGCGCCTCACGCTGAAGTGCCAGGCTACCTCTCGGCGGCCGACTTTGCGTTTGCTACCATCAAGCCTGCTGAATGCCGCCGGTTCTGTTCACCTATTAAGGTGGGGGAATATTGGGCGGCCGGGCTGCCCGTACTGCTCACCGAAGGCGTCGGCGACGACAGCGACATTATTCAGCAGGAGGGGGGGGGAGCCATCTTCAACCTCGACCGGCCTGCTACCGTTCCAGCTGCTATTCAACAGATTGCAACGCTCTTACAGCAGCCTGATTACCGCAACACTATCCGGCAGTTGGCTATGCGGTACCGTACGGTAGCCAGGGCGCAGGAAGCCTACGAACAGCTATTACTGCCTCTGGCCAGTCGGCCAGCGTAACCAGCGCTGTGCCTAACTGTTGCCGTCCAATGTCCGAATCAATTAAAAAAGTCGCCGTTCTGCAATCCAATTACCTGCCCTGGCGCGGGTATTTCGATTTGATTGCCAGCGTCGATGAGTTCATTGTGTACGACGACATGCAGTACACTAAAAACGACTGGCGCAACCGTAACCGCATCCGCACGGCGCATGGTACGCAGTGGCTAACCGTGCCCGTGCGCCGCAACACGTTGCAGCAGCGTATCCGCGACACGCAGGTGCTGGACCGCCGTTGGGCTGCCCAGCATTGGCGCACGCTCAGTCAGGCATACGCGCGAGCCAGGCATTTCCAGTTCGGCCGTGAGTTACTGGCTGGCTTATATGCCCGAGCGGCTGCACTGGATTATCTAACCGATATCAACCTGCTTTTCCTGACGACCATCTGTGAGCAGTTGGGCATCCGTACCCGCATCAGCCACTGCTCTGAATACGTTTATGATCCTACTGCTGACCGTACTACTCGGCTGGTGCAGCTGGTGCAGGCAGTTGGAGGCCGCCGGTATCTATCGGGGCCGGCTGCGCGGCAGTATCTAAGTGAAGAGCAACTAGCAGAGGCGAGTATCGGAGTGGAATGGATGGACTACGCCGGGTACCCCACGTACCCGCAAGTGCATAGCGGGCCGTTTGAGCCAGCCGTATCCATTGTGGACGTTTTGTTTAATACGGGGCCAGCCGCTGCGCAATACCTTCGGAAGGTTAATCAAAATTCAGCAACCGGAGCCTTATGAACACCCGCTCCACATACTCGCTCAACTATTCCGTAGTGATACCTGTATTTCAAGGACAGGATACCTTACGGCCATTGGTAGAGCAACTGCGGGCGTTTTTCGAGGAAGCCGGCTACTCATACGAGCTGATTCTGGTGCACGACGGCGGCCATCTTGCCGCCTGGACAGTAATGCAGCTGCTGCGGCAGGAGTTGGGTGCAGATACCGTAAAAGCCATTCGGCTCTCGCGAAACTTCGGGCAGCACAACGCGCTGCTTTGCGGCTTTCGACACGCTCAGGGGCAATTTATTGTCACGCTCGACGAAGATTTGCAGCACGTTCCGGCCGATATCACTCAACTGATTCAACGGCAGGCCGAGGGTGATTTTGACGTGGTGTATGGCTGCTACATAGTGCGGCAACATGCGGGCTGGCGCAATGTCACGTCGGGGCTGCTGCGGCAGCTGCTGCGTGTGGGTATCCCAGAACTGCACCCCGACTATTCCGCGTTTCGCCTACTGAAAACCGAAGTGGCCCGGCACTGCCTGGGTATGCGCAATTCCTATACTTTTCTCGATGGTTACTTAACCTGGGTAACCAGTAGTGTAGCCAGCGTACCGGTAGCGCATCAGCCGCGCCTAGTGGGCCGCAGCAGCTACACCCTAGGGCGGTTGGTGCGGCATTCCATCAATATCTTCTTCACCTTCTCCGACTTACCGGTGCGGCTGCTGTCGTATGCGTCGTTGCTGGTATTTGTGCTTACTACGCTCTATTCCAGTTATATCCTGCTGCGGAAGCTGTTTTATAATGACCTGTTGCCAGGTTTCGCCTCGCTTATCGTGGCTATTGGGGTAGGGGTGGGAATGCTGCTGTTGGGCATGGGCATCCTCGGCGAGTATATTCACCGCATCAATCTCAAAACAACCCGTCGCCCCGATTTCATCGAGGCCGAAACGCTGGAATAGTTTGGTAGATTAGGGGTTATGCGAAAAATAAGAATTGGCTTTCTTGTATCTGGAAAGGGAGGAACACTTAAGTTCATCCACTTGGCCGCACAAAAGATGAACCTGCCTTTCGAGGTGACTACTGTGCTAGCAGACCGGGCCTGTGGTGCCTTGGAGTATGCCCGTACAGCCGGCTTGCCATGCCAGCAGATAAATTACAAGCGAAATAATACCGAAGAGCTACGAGAGGCTTTGCATAAAGCATCGCCCGATGTAGTAATTACTAATATTCACAAGATTATTGATGCGGAAACCCTCCGCTTGTTGCCTAACCTATTTATTAATTTGCATTACTCGCTTCTGCCTGCATTCAAGGGATTGATTGGAATGCAAACACTTGAGCAAGCGCGCCTTATCAATGCAACGATAGTTGGTGCAACTTGCCACGAGCTAAATGAGCAAGTAGATAGCGGCCGTTGCCTTTCTCAAGTTGCAATGGCAGTTGATTGGAATGCAGATGAATTGAGTGAAGTTGCTGAACTCATATTTAGAGCAGCAAACAGCATTTTATTGCAAGAACTAATACAGCGAGCGTCCGGTGTGCGGTCGGGTAGTTCAACGGTTTGCGTTATGCTGGAAAGGCACTTGACTTTCACACCCGCGTTGAGTTATAGCCTCAATGAATTTGACGAAGCATTCTGGCAAAACATAAAAGCATCGTAGGTGTCAGGTAGTGTAGCCATTGATTCGCTGGAATCCTGCTAGTTTTGCCGCCCCGCCTCCGGGTGGTTTATGTCGGCCTTTATGCTTATTCCGTTCAACAAGCCTTACTTCGTGGGTACCGAAACCCGCTACATCGAGGAGGCCGTGCGTTCCGGTAAGCTGTCTGGCGACGGAGCATTCACCCGGCGTTGCGAGCAGTGGCTACAGCACCACTTAGGCGTACCCCGCGTGCTCCTAACTACCTCGGGTACCGATGCGCTGGAATTGGCCGCCTTGCTTCTCGACCTAGAGCCCGGCGACGAGGTCCTACTCCCTAGCTTCACGTTTTCGTCTACGGCCACGGCGTTTGCGTTGCGGGGGGCTAAGCTAATCTTTGTTGATAGCTCATCCGACAGTCCGGCCATGGATACCACTCAGTTGGAAGCCTTGGTTACGCCTCGTACCCGCGCCATTGTGCCTGTGCATTATGCCGGCGTAGCCTGCGACATGGAGGCCGTACGCGCAGTAGCTGAGCGCCACGGACTTGATGTAGTGGAAGATGCTGCTCAAGCCCTGGATGGCAACTTTCGGGGGCAGCCGCTGGGCACCTTGGGAGCTTTAGGTGCATTTTCTTTCCACGAAACCAAGAACGTGACGGCCGGTGGGGAAGGCGGTATGCTGGCCATTACCGATCTGCAGTTGGTAGCGCGGGCCGAGATTCTGCGCGAAAAAGGCACCAACCGCGCCGCTTTTTTCCGGGGCGAAGTGGCTAAGTATAGCTGGGTGGATATTGGCTCTTCATTTCTGCCAGCCGAAATAAACGCGGCATTTTTGTGGGCACAGCTAGAGGACCTGGAGGCAATTCAGCAGCGCCGTCGAGCCATTTGGGTACGGTATTTTGCGGAGTTGCAGCCCTTGGCGCAATTGGGTGTAGGGCTGCCATTTGTGCCCGACTATACCGCGCAAAACGGCCATTTATTTTACCTGGTTTGCCGCAATTTGACTGAGCGCACTGCTTTGATTGCTGAATTGAAGCAACAAGACATCACCGCCATTTTTCATTACCAACCCCTGCACAGCAGCCCCTACTACGCCTCTCGCCACGATGGTCGACCATTGCCTTGGGCCGAGCACTACGCCGATTGTCTGGTTCGGCTACCTTTGTACACGGAACTGGAAGAAAGCCAGCAGCAACGCATTATTCAGGCGGTGCTCCGTTTCTACCAGGTGTTATAGTTTGTTTTCAGCTTGCCCTTCTGCCGCGTATGCGCATTCTTTTTGTGGTTCCTTACCCGCCTGGCAAGGCCCCGTCGCAGCGGTTCCGGTTCGAGCAATATCTCGACTTTCTGCCCGAGGCCGGACATACGTATCATCTCGCCCCCTTTCTGTCCGATGCTACCTGGGCTATCCTTTATAAGCCTGGGCATACGGTAGCCAAGGTGCTGGGTATTCTGCTGGGTTTTTTGCGGCGGGCAATGCTGCTATTTACCGTGCCTGGCTATGAGTACGTGTTCATTCACCGCGAAGCAGGCCCCATCGGCCCCCCGCTTTTTGAGTGGATTGTTGCCAAGGTTTTGCGGAAGCGAATCATTTACGATTTCGATGATGCCATCTGGATGAAAGATCCGGCCGGGGAACAGACATTCATTAGCAGGTTGAAATGGCAGCAGAAAGTAGGGCAGATTTGCCGTTGGGCCTACAAAGTGAGCTGCGGCAACGCCTACTTGTGTGCTTATGCCCGTCAATTCAACCCGCACTGCATCATCAACCCTACTACTCTTGACACCGAGCACCTGCATAACCGTATCCGGAACCAGCAACAGGTAGCACGGCCCATTATTGGTTGGACGGGTACGCATACCACCTTACGCCACCTCGATTTGGTATGGCCTGTGCTTAGCCGCCTGGAACAAGAAGGCTATGATTTTGAATTTCGTGTTATTTCCAACCAGCCTCCCACGCATACTGATCTACGCAGTCTTACTTACGTGCCTTGGCAGAAGGCCACTGAAATAGCCGATTTAGGCGAGTTTCATGTTGGGCTGATGCCGTTGGTTGATGACCCTTGGGCCCGCGGAAAATGCGCTTTCAAAGCGCTACAATACATGTCATTGGGAATGCCGGCGCTGGTATCACCAGTGGGAATGAACACAGAAGTGGTGCAGGACAACTACAACGGCTTCGTGTGCGACGATCAGGAACAGTGGTACGCGGCGCTGCGCCAACTACTGGCCGACCAGAATCTCCGCGCTAGCCAAGGTGCGGCGGCGCGCCGTACTATTGTAGAACGCTATTCTGTGGCATCCAATAAAGAAAACTTTCTGGCTCTGTTCAGCTAAGCCATTCCGCTACCTATGCAAGTACAAACAGCCCAGCCCAGACAAGAGCAAGGTCGATTTGTTATTTCACTTGACTTTGAAATCAACTGGGGCGTGCGCGACCAGCAGACCTTAACGCAATACGGCGCTAATCTGCTAGGGGTACGGCAGGCAATACCTGCCATGTTGGCGCTGTTCGAGGAGTTTCAGCTGCGCGTAACCTGGGCTACCGTAGGGCTGCTGTTTTTTGGGAATAAGGCTGATATGCTGGCTCATTTGCCCACCGTTCGCCCAGAATATGCCGATACCAATCTGTCGCCATACTTAGCTTTAGAGCAAGTAGGAGAGGATGAAGCCACCGACTCCTACCATTTCGGTAGCTCACTGATTGCGCAAATTCGTCGGACGCCAGGCCAGGAAATGGCTACCCATACTTTCTGCCACTACTATTGCTTGGAGCGTGGGCAAACAGCCACCTCTTTTCGTGCCGACTTGGAAGCCGCTGTGCGAGTGGCACAGGAACAGGGCATGGAATTGCGCAGCCTCGTGTTTCCGCGTAACCAATACAATGCCGAGTACCTAACGGTGTGCCAGGAATTAGGTATCACGAGCTACCGGGGCAATGAAAACTCGTGGATTTACAAAGAGCGGAGCGAAGAGCAGCAGAGCCTTTACAAACGCGGTGCCCGGCTCTTGGATGCCTACGTTAGCCTTTCGGGGCATAACTGCCACTCTTTGCAGCAGATTGCGCGACAGTTTCCTTATAACATCCCAGCTAGCCGGTTTTTGCGGCCCTGGTCTGGGCAACTGCAAGCACTGGAAAGCTTGCGCCTGCGCCGCATCTTGAGTGGCATGACGCATGCAGCCCGGCATGGGCAGGTGTTTCATTTGTGGTGGCATCCCCACAATTTTGGGGTGAACATCCCGCAGAACATGGCCGTACTTCGGCGCATAGCCAAGCATTACCAACATTTGCATACTACTTACGGAATGCAAAGCCAATCTATGGGTGATATGGCTGCCGAATTACAAGGTCACGCGCCTGTTACTGCCAACTGATGAGCTACTCTGATTCCCCCGCCAAAAAAATAGTCGTTCTCGCCGGCCCCGGCGAATCCACCGACATTTTATTTCATGCGCTTGATAAGGAATTCGGGGTTCACCGCATCATCGTAGAAACCCCTATCGGCCAGAAGCAATTGCTGAAGCGGCGTGCTCAGAAGCTAGGCTATGCCACTGTAGCCGGACAGATTCTATTCAAATTACTGATTGCGCTGCCCCTGAGTCGCTCTTCGCAGCCCAGATTGCAAGCAATCAAAAAACAGGAACACCTCGATGACCGACCATTACCTGAAAACCGCGTCATTCGGGTTTCATCGGTTAACTCTCCTGAGTGCATAGCGCAACTGCAAGAACTACAGCCTGATGTTGTCGTAGTGAATGGCACTCGTATCATTGCGAAGAAAGTGCTGACTAGCATATCCTGTAAATTCATTAATACTCATGCAGGTATCACGCCGCTTTACCGAGGAGTACATGGCGGCTATTGGGCCCTCGCCAACCAAGACCCGCAGCATTGTGGGGTTTCGGTACATTTAGTGGACCCTGGAATTGATACGGGGGACATTATTGCACAGGCCCTAATCCATCCTACCGCCGAGGATAATTTTGTCACGTATCCTCTGTTGCAACTAGCTGCTGGCTTGCCTTTATTGAAGCAAGCAGTACGAGACGCGTTGTACCAAGATGTGAAGCTCCAACCAACTCCAACTGGCACATCCAAACTCTGGTCGCACCCTACTTTAGCTGAGTATCTTAAGAACCGCCGCAACGGTGTATTCTAAGACATACACGCAGAAAACTAATTTAAGCGGCCACAGATCGTACGCGTTTGGGGCTCTGTGCGGCCTGGGCTTTGAACTGCATGATATAAAGCGCCGACAAAAAGAAAGGCATTAGCGGAATTTTATAGCGTACTAGCGTGCCGAAGTTACCACTGGTAGTGCCCACCCCAATAGCCATGATAATAGAGAAGATAAAGCAGAATGTGAGAATGGGCTCCGCTGCTATTAATCCTAACCCCTTTAATAGCCCGGTTTTATAAAAAAGGGTTACTGTAAGGTACAGAAATAGCGCCGCTTCTAGAGCTGATAATAGCATAACTGGGTTCCTGGCTTCAAACAAAAAAGGTCTGAATAAGGAAATAAAAACAGCTTGCGGAGCAACTTTAACAATAGAGCCCAACGAGCCATCCAGTTCTCCAATATGATAAGCTGAGCCACTCTTTACATACTCACTAAGATACTCTTGCGTTATTTTGCTTCGTTCTCCTATTTTCTCTACATCAAAACGCTCATCACCCGCTGTTAAATTTGTAGCACCGTAATACGCTGCTACTGCTCCAGCTGTAATGAATAAAGGCTTTAGCATAATTCGTAAAGTGGATGATTTTATCTTAGCACTGTTTTCATTGAATACCCAAAATAAAGCTGGTGGCATAAAAGAAAGGAGAATATATATTTTAGCTCCAGCCAGTATATATATTCCTAATACTCCTAGAAGACTGGACTGAACTATGTTACGTTTTGCAATAAATACGTTGTAAAATCCGTAGAAAGTCCAGCCTAGTGCGCCAATGCATAAGGAGTCTTTCATCAGCCCTGAGCCCCAAAAAAATACGGAGGGTAGAAAAAAAATGGCAATGGCCAGTTTTTTATAGGCTGCTGGATATATTCTGACAAATGTGATATACATAGACCACATCCCACAGAAACTTATAAAAGCGAAGAAGAGTGCAATAACAGTATACGTATTAAAAGATAGTAACGCCATGATTACTGCAATACGCACAACGAATAGCTCAGACGAACCAGGTTCCCACCAAAACATGTAGGTGGTGTATTTAGCTAAGTTAGGAAGAGGCTGGCCTAAATGTGTAAGTAAGCTAAGGCCATCGCTGAAATTGCTGGTAAAAGCGCTGTAAATAATCTTGACGTGTAAGTAATAATTGAAAGTATCGCCTCCATTGTAATAAAATTGGTAAATAAGTCCTAGCGCAATTGCCCCTATAAATTTGAGTGATAGAGCTGGGATAAAGTATTTATGCGTGTATGCATTAGTGAAACGCGGACGCAATGCAAAAGCAAGCCCATAAAATAGGGCTAGATAAAAAGGGGTTAGAAATAGGTCTTTTAATTCCATTAAGCTAAAGATTTACCCTACTTCTTATTTTTCTTCAAATAGGCTTTTGCCTCGCGGTAGGCAGCCGATTTTTTATCGGCAATATCGGCTACAATCAAGTAATAGCGGCGGGCGGTAGCCTTGTCTTTTTCTTTGTCAGCCAACCGGGCTAGGTTGTAGTTGGAATGCAAGTAAAAACCTCCTTTTACTTCGTCGGTCAATTCCGAGAAAACGATGCAACGCTGGTAATAATCTTTGGCCTTCTCTAAGTCCTTGTAGCGGTTCTGCATCAGCCACGCTAGAAAGTAAGTGGCGTAGCGCCCACTGGTGGCTTCATAGCCAGGCAGGCCCTGGTTGAGCTTATTGAGTATCTCCAGGCTAAGCCGCTCACACTCCCGAAAATCACCTAGGTTAAAGCACGACAGCGCGTAGAACCGCTGGAAATAACCATTGTCGGGGTAGGTTTTAGCGAGGTTACGGGCAATGGGGGCCGCGGCCTCCCAGTTGTTTTCCTCATTGTTGAGGATGCGCATCAGAAATACCTTGGCTTCGGGAGCCACATAAAAGCCGTTGTCGGCTACGCTGCGCAACTGTTGCAGCCCTAGTTGCTTGTTGCCTTTTGGGAAGAGCAGCAGCACCGGCTTGAGCAATGGGTAGTTATCCGGAATCCAGACGGCGTAATAGTTGAACAAGGCCTGTCCGAATAGAAATTCTGGGCTCAGGCCGTTGGCTTCCTTGCTGATTTCCAAATACTTCAATGCCCGTTTGGCGCTAACCGTAGCCTTGGGCCAGTTAGACCGCTCGGCATGCAGGCGGCCATCGAAGCCGTAGGCCGCTGCTAGAAAAAAGCAGGCTTCGTAGTTCCGGTTGTCGGCGTCGTACAGCGCTTCACCTTTCTGGATGGTGGAATCCATGTAGGCAAAAAACAGCTTGTCGTACTGCTTGGTCTTAATGTTGGTAGGTACAATTTTCCACCACTGGCTCAGGCCCATTAGAAAATAGGGCATAGGGTGCTGCGGGTAACGCCGCCGCAATGAGCGGAATTGCTTTTCGGCCCGCTCATACTTGCAGTTGTAGAGGTTCTGCACCGCACCTTCCAGCTCAGTTTGGATATCCTTGTCGAGCAGTAGCCAGCCCTTGGTGTTGGCTGTGGGTAGCACGTCTACATTATCGGTTTCAATATTGCGGATAGGCGACGACGAGCGAGCAGTGTCGGGCCGCTGGGCGAAAACCAGAGCAGGAGCCAACAGCAGCAACAGGATAAATCGGAGGCGGAGAATCATAAACACAGTTACTTGCAAGTGCGTCGCTAGGGAAAACCTACGCCGCGCCGCCCAGTGGGAGAACTAAAGTATGGCTTTTGTCCTAGTTTTAAATAGATAACGACTTGTAATGGACCTTTTGCACAACCTGTGCCGTATTGCGGCCCCCGCCGGAAACGAAACACCACTTACCCACTATCTGCTGCGCTACATCGAAAAAGAGCAGCACAACTGGCAAGTACAGCCCACGGTACTGGCCGGCGACGGATGGCAGGATTGTATTCTGCTGGTCTTTGGTGCGCCACGTACTGCTGTTTTCGCTCATCTGGATAGTATTGGCTTTACGGTGCGATATGGTCGTCAGTTGGTGCGTATTGGCGGACCGGTGCTGGAGGCTGGGTCGCGCCTGGTGGGGCGTGACGCACAAGGAGAAATCGACTGTCGGTTGACCATAGACGAAGAAACGGGGGAAATCGGCTATGAGTTCACCCGCGAGATTGAGCGAGGCACCGAATTAACATTCCACTGCGACTTCCGCGAAACCGAGACCACCGTGCAAAGCTGCTACCTCGATAACCGGTTAGGGGTTTGGAACGCGCTGCGCCTTTGCGAAACCCTCGAAAACGGCATCGTGGCGTTCAGCTGTTGGGAAGAGCACGGTGGCGGCTCAGTAGCCTATTTGGCCAAGTATATCTACGAAACCTACGGCGTGCGACAGGCGCTTATTTCTGACATCACCTGGGTGACCGAGGGCGTACAGCCAGGCCAGGGTGTAGTTATTTCCCTGCGCGACTCTCTAATTCCGCGCCGGGCCTACGTGGAGCGTATCCGCCGTATTGCCGAGTCGGCAGACGTTGCGCATCAATTGGAAGTGGAAGGCAGCGGTGGCTCCGATGCCAAAGAGCTTCAGCACGGCGCTCAGCCCTGGGACTGGTGCTTCATCGGCGCCCCCGAAGACAACGTGCATTCCCCCGACGAAATAGTGGACAAGCGCGACATTACCAGCATGCTGGCTCTCTACCAGGTGCTTATGCGGGAATTGTAAGCGGCAGCAGGAGCGGGCGGCCGGCCGATTGTGTTAGAAGTGAGAAGCTTGAATATTAGGTAATAAACTCTATTTTACCCATTCGAATCTGGTTTCTCTCCCACTTCCAACCCCACCACTTTATGACAGGTTTTCTATACGTCGTGCCCATACTTGGGCTGCTGGCTTTGGTGTACACGTGGCTGCGGTCTGGGTGGGTGAGCCGCCAGGATGCTGGCGACGAGCGAATGCGCACCATTGCCGGCTACATTGCCGACGGCGCCATTGCTTTTCTAAAGGCTGAATACAAGGTGATGGTCGTTTTCGGGCTGATTGCCTCAGCCTTCCTGTTCTATTTGGGCAGCACCGGCGAAAAATCCAGCCCCGTTATCGTCATTGCCTTCATCATTGGTGCCGTGCTTTCCGCAGTGGCGGGCTACATCGGGATGAAGATTGCCACCAAAGCCAACGTGCGTACAGCGCAGGCGGCCCGCACTAGCCTTTCCCAGGCCTTAAACGTGTCGTTTTCGGGCGGCTCGGTGATGGGTATGGGCGTGGCGGGCCTAGCGGTGCTGGGTCTGGGCTCGTTGTTTATCGTGTTCTACCAGATGTTCGTGGTCAGCAAAAACGGTGGAGCCAACGGAGTTGAGATGGAAACCGCCCTGGAGGTACTAACTGGCTTCTCGCTCGGTGCTGAAAGCATTGCCTTGTTTGCTCGCGTAGGTGGTGGCATCTACACCAAAGCTGCCGACGTAGGTGCCGACCTCGTAGGCAAAGTGGAAGCCGGTATTCCCGAAGACGACCCCCGCAACCCCGCCACCATTGCCGACAACGTAGGCGACAACGTGGGCGACGTAGCCGGCATGGGCGCCGACCTGTTCGGTTCCTACGTAGCTACCATTCTGGCTACCATGGTATTGGGCCGCGAAGTAGTAGCCCGTGGCGACCAGTTTCAAGGCCTTTCGCCCATTTTGCTGCCGATGGTCATTGCTGGGATGGGCATTGTGGCTTCGCTGATTGGAATTCTGTGCGTGCGAGTAAAAGAAGGCGGCAACGTGCAGGCCGCCCTCAATACCGGCAATTATATATCGGTTGTTGTGTCGGCCGTGGCGTCGTATTTTATCATCCGCTGGATGCTGCCTACCGGTGAGCTTATTATCGGGCGGCCCGGCTCGGTGCCGTTCACGTCGTTTGGCGTGTTTCTGGCCGTGGCCGTTGGCTTGGTGGTAGGCACGCTGATGAGCATTATCACCGAGTACTATACCGCCATGGGCAAGCGGCCAGTGCTTAGTATTGTGCGCCAGAGCAGTACCGGCCACGCTACCACCGTTATCGGCGGCATTTCGGTGGGAATGGAGTCTACCGTGCTGCCCATCATTGTACTGGCGGCGGGCATCGTGCTCAGCTTCGAGTGCGCGGGCCTCTACGGTGTGGCCATTGCCGCCGCCGGGATGATGGCCACCACCGCCATGCAGTTGGCCATCGACGCCTTCGGACCTATTGCTGACAACGCTGGCGGCATTGCCGAAATGAGCGAACTGCCCAAGGAAGTGCGCGAACGAACCGACATTCTGGACGCCGTGGGTAATACCACTGCCGCCACCGGCAAGGGCTTCGCCATTGCCTCAGCCGCTCTTACCTCACTGGCGCTTTTTGCCGCCTTCATGGGTACCGCCAACATCACGGCCATTGACATCAGCAACGCGCGGGTGCTGGCCGGCTTGTTTGTGGGGGCCATGATTCCATTTATTTTTTCGGGGCTTGCCATTGCAGCTGTGGGCCGCGCGGCTATGGCCATGGTGCAGGAAGTACGCCGCCAGTTTCGCGAGATTCCCGGTATCATGGAAGGCACCGGCCGGCCCGAGTACGAGAAGTGCGTGGCCATTTCCACCCAGGCTGCCATCCGCGAAATGATGCTGCCGGGTGCTATTGCTCTCATTGTGCCCATCATTATCGGGTTTGCTTTCGGGCCCGAAGTGCTGGGTGGTACCCTGGCTGGCGTTACGGTTAGCGGCGTGCTCATGGCCATCTTCCAAAGCAACGCCGGTGGCGCCTGGGACAACGCCAAAAAGTCGTTCGAGAAAGGCGTGATGATTGATGGCGTGATGCAATACAAAGGCTCCGACGCTCACAAAGCCTCCGTCACCGGCGACACCGTGGGGGACCCGTTCAAGGATACTTCCGGTCCGTCCATGAACATTCTCATCAAG
Organism: Hymenobacter norwichensis DSM 15439; assembly: GCF_000420705.1. Lineage (GTDB taxonomy): Bacteria > Bacteroidota > Bacteroidia > Cytophagales > Hymenobacteraceae > Hymenobacter > Hymenobacter norwichensis. The sequence continues at coordinate 373,940 of NZ_ATVL01000008.1, read as the reverse complement.
CTCATGAGCATCGTTTCCTTAGTTATTGCGCCCCACATTGCCGCTCCAGAGCGTGGGGTAGCACCGGTGCAAAGCAAAAGCCGATTGGAGCTGAAAACTCGATCTTACGTCCGCTACGCCAACCTGCCCGACCGCGCTACCGAAGCCGTGGTAGAGTTGCTTAGAAGCATGTAGCCAGCGTTTTTGCTAGCCACTGTTGCCTTCCGCAGAGGCCAGTTTGCCTCGGAAACTAGAAATGCCAAGCTGCCTCTCCGCACCGGAGGGGTGGCTTTTTCTATTACCTTTGATGGCCCGCTCCCCTGCGGCCCAACCCCATACGGATGAACCCGGATTATATTTCGCTGCACAACAAGCAGTTTGAACCTTATCTGTCGGCCGCACGCCTGGCAGAAGTTGAGCAAGAGCTAGCAACGCGCCTCAACCAGGACTACGCCGACAAAAAACCGCTCTTCCTGGCCATCCTCAACGGCTCGTTCATGTTTGCGTCCGACCTGTTGAAGTTGGTGCAGGTTCCCTGTGAAATATCGTTCATTCGCGTGGCTTCCTACGAAGGCACTAGCAGCACTGGCGAGGTAAAAGAAGTGCTGGGCCTAACTGAAGACCTGGCTGGCCGACATGTGGTGCTGCTGGAAGACATTGTGGACACCGGCCACACCATGCGGATGCTCCTCGATACGTTGGGCGCCAAGCAACCGGCTTCGCTGGAAGTAGCTACCTTGTTCATGAAACCCGAGTGCCTACAACACGAATTGTCCATCCGGTACGTGGGCCTAAGCATCCCCAACGACTTCATTGTAGGGTACGGTCTCGACTACGACGGGCTAGGCCGCAACTACCCTAACGTGTACAAAGCCGTATAGTACCTATCCCAAGATTAATCAGTGAAAATTCGCTGGCGGGTATATAAGCTTTGAGTTTCCTTGCTTATCTTTCCCAACCCCACACAATTTTTTCTTCGCAAAACCTCAAGTTATGCTGAATATCGTGCTTTTCGGCCCTCCTGGTGCTGGCAAAGGAACGCAAAGTCAGAAGCTCATTGCGCGTTACAACCTAGTGCACCTTTCCACCGGCGACCTGCTTCGGTCTCAAATTGCGCAAGGCACCGAGTTGGGGCTCCATGCCAAAAAGCTCATGGACGAGGGATTACTCGTGCCTGACGAAGTAGTAATTGGCATGATTGAAAGCCAACTGGCTGGCAATACTGAAGCCAACGGCTTCATCTTCGACGGTTTCCCTCGCACCGTACCCCAAGCCGAAAGCCTCGACGCACTAACTCAGCGCTACGATACCGGCGTATCGTGCATGATTGCGCTGGAAGTGGCCGAGGAGGAACTGGTGAAGCGCCTATTGGAACGTGGAAAAACCAGCAACCGCCCCGACGACCAGGACGAAACCAAAATTCGCAAGCGCGTAACGGTGTACAACACCGAAACCGCACAAGTAGCTGGCTTCTATGCCGCTCAGAACAAATTCCACGCCCTGAATGGCATTGGGGAGATTGAAAGCATCTTCGAGCAAATCTGTGCTATCATTGATAAGCACCAGGCTGTTACCACCCAAGACACCAAGCAGGCAACCAACGAAGTAAAAGCGTAACTTTGCGGCTGCTACCTCATTGGGTGGCGGCAGAACTATCTGTCATCCTGGATTTGCATTGTCTCTTCAGTTGAAGACACGACGCAAATCCAGGGTGACAGCCGTTTTTAGGCCCACCTCAGAGTTAGAAAGCAAGAGTGCATCACTTCTGGCTTCCTACTTCTTAATTTTTAATTCAACCAAAGTGGCTTCCAATAACTTCATCGACTACGTCAAAATCAATTGCCGCTCTGGCGCGGGTGGGGCGGGGTCGCACCATTTCTTCCGGGCCAAAGGCCTGCCCAACGGCGGCCCAGATGGTGGCGACGGTGGCCGTGGGGGCCATATCATTCTAGAAGGCAACTCGCAGCTCTGGACGCTGCTGCACCTGCAATACCAAAAGCACCTGATTGCCAAGCCCGGCCAGGGCGGCGGCGAAAACCTGCGTACTGGTGCGGAAGGTGACGATATTATCATTCAGGTGCCGCTAGGTACTATTGCCCGCGACGCCGAAACCGGCGAGAAAAAGCTGGAAATCACTGAGCACGGCCAGCGCCTTATTCTCACGCGCGGCGGGCGTGGCGGCCTCGGCAACGACCATTTCAAATCGGCTACCAACCAAGCTCCCACCTACGCCCAGCCCGGCGAGCCCGGCATTGATGAGTGGGTGATTTTGGAACTGAAACTACTGGCTGACGTGGGCCTAGTTGGTTTCCCGAATGCCGGCAAAAGCACGCTGCTCTCGGTGGTATCGGCGGCCAAGCCCAAGATTGCCGACTACGCCTTTACCACTCTCACGCCCAACTTAGGCGTGGTAGCCTACCGCGACTACAAATCGTTCGTGATGGCCGACATTCCGGGTATCATTGAAGGGGCAGCCGAAGGCAAAGGTCTAGGTACTCGCTTCCTACGCCACATCGAGCGTAACTCCATCTTGCTGTTCATGATTTCCTGCGACAGCCCGGATATTGCCGCTGAGTACGAGGTGCTGCTCAGCGAGTTGGAGCAGTTCAATCCAGAATTGTTGGAGAAAAACCGCCTGCTGGCCGTTACCAAATCCGACATGCTGGACGAGGAGCTAGAAGCAGAAATCCGGGAAACCTTACCGACCGATTTGCCGACCATCTTTATTTCCAGCCTTGCCAACAAGAACATCCAGCCTTTGAAGGATATGATTTGGCAAGCGCTGCACGTGGAAGGAGCGGTTTAAACCACTCTACTTACGCGAGGCAACTAGCACTTCCTCTGGATTCTGCTGCGTGTAATACCGGAAATGTAACCGCATGTTGGTGTTGTCTGTGGCATTTGAGTTCCTGCTAAGTAATACCGGCTGCCATAACTGCTGCGCCAGCCCGTCTGAACTAATTGCTGGGTTGTCTAAGTTTCTGTGCCACAATGGCAGCCGAAAATGCTTTGGCAAGTTCCTTGCCTTCGCGCTTTTGCCCAACGGCCCAATCCAGTGAAAAACCCATTCCGAAGATTCTTCGCAAACATGGCTGACGATAAATATCCAAACCCCGACGAAACGCAATTCGACCAGAACGCTTCCGCTGACCAAGTAGCCGGCGAACTTCCTGAAGAACCCAATGCTCCCGAACTTGGGGAAGTGGAAGGCGCAGAAGGTGGCACTGCCACCGGCGCCAAGGTTGGTACCGAACTGTCTGATTTGAAAGACAAATACTTGCGCCTCGCGGCCGAGTTCGAGAACTACAAGCGCCGCACCACCAAGGAGCGCTCCGACTTGTTCAAAACGGCTAACCAGGAGCTGATGGTGGCGTTGCTGCCGGCACTCGACGATTTCGACCGGGCCCGCCATCATACTAGAGACACTGAAGATGCCAACGCGGTGCGTGAAAGCATCGAAATCATTTACAACAAGCTCCAAAAAACCCTCAACCAGAAAGGCCTCGCGCCAATGGACGTGAAGGGCACAGCCTTCGACCCCGAGCTGCACGAGGCCATCACGCAGATTCCGGCTCCGTCGGAAGAGTTGAAAGGCAAAATCGTGGATGAGGTAGAGCGCGGCTACTACCTCGGCGACAAGGTGATCCGCCACGCCAAAGTGGTGTTGGGCCTGTAAGAGAACCGTCATGCTGAGTGCAGCGAAGCATCTCTACCGCTTTGTTGCCAAGGTGATTTCCACTCGTGTAGAGATGCCTCGTCAGCATGACAGACCACATAGTAGACAATGGCAACGAAGCGAGATTATTACGAAATACTGGGCGTAGCCAAAAACGCGGCGGCGGATGAGATAAAGAAGGCCTACCGCAAGGTGGCCATCAAGTATCACCCCGATAAAAACCCTGACGACCCTACGGCCGAAGACAAGTTCAAGGAAGCCGCTGAAGCCTACGAAGTATTGTCGGACCAGAACAAGCGCGCCCGCTACGACCAGTACGGGCACCAAGGCATGGGTGGCAACGGTGGCGGCCCCAGCATGGAAGACATCTTCAGCCACTTCGGCGACATCTTCGGCGGGGGCGGCCAAGGAGGCTTCGAGGGCTTCTTCGGCGGCGGTGGCCGCGGACAAGGGGGCCGGCGCGTGCGCAAAGGCTCCAACCTGCGCATCAAGCTGAAGCTTGACCTAGAAGAAGTGGCCAACGGCGTCGAGAAGAAGATTAAAGTGAAGCGCTACGTGGCGTGCAATACCTGCTCAGGAACTGGTGCTAAAAACGGCACCGACCTGAAAACCTGCCAGACCTGCCAAGGCCAAGGCCAAGTGAAGCGGGTAGTGAACACCATGCTCGGCCAAATGGTAAGCGCCTCCACGTGCCCCACCTGCGACGGCGAAGGCAAAGTGGTAACTAGCAAGTGCGACGTGTGTCACGGCGAAGGCCGCCAGTTGCATGAAGAGGTTATCCCAATTAACATCCCGGCCGGCGTGGCTGAGGGTATGCAACTCAGCATGAACGGCAAAGGCAACTACCCCGAGCGAGGCGGCGTGCCTGGCGACCTGTTGATTCAGATTGAGGAGGAGCCACACGAGCAACTGAAGCGCGACGGTAACAACATCATGTTCGAGCAGTATATCTCGTTCGTGGATGCCGCCTTGGGCGCGAGCATCGAGGTACCGACCATTGAAGGCAAGGTGAAAATCAAGGTGGACCCCGGCACGCAGCCAGGCAAAATCCTGCGCCTGCGTGGCAAAGGCATCAAGGATATCAACGGCTATGGCCGCGGCGACCAGCTCATTCACCTCAGCGTTTGGACCCCTAAGAACGTAACAGGGGAGGAGCGCGAACTGCTGGAAAAGCTGCGCAACGCCCAGAATTTCACGCCAAATCCCGGCAAAAATGAGAAGGGCTTCTTCGAGAAAGTGAAGGAGTATTTCCAGTAAAACTGGAGCAAGGCTCAATAAAAAAGCTCGTCTGGCACTATGCCAGACGAGCTTTTTTATTGGGCGCTACGCGAATTAGAATAAGTGCGACTAGCTATTCTTTTACCACTCGTTTAGCAACAGTGCCTTTGGAGGTGTGCAGGCGCACGGTGTATACGCCAGCAGGTAAGGTAGCCAAGTTGACTTCCTGCCTAAAGGTGCCTTGCTGAGGGCCTACTGTCATGGTTTTCACCACTTGGCCCAACATATCAAGCACTTCGGCTTGCATAGCGCTTTGCTCACGCAGGCCGCTCACGCTGATGATAGTAGTGCTAGTTGTTGGGTTGGGATGGAGCGTAGCGGCTGCTTCCAGACCCATAGCCCGGCGGGTGCCCAGCGTGACAAAGCTGCCGTAGGTAGTGACGGTGGAATTCACGTACCGGCTCTGCGAGGTACTGTAATCTTGCGCTACTGCGCGGCGCACCTGATTGGTAGCGTTGTAGGAAAGCAAGGCCCGCTCACCGCCTGTAATAGCCCAGGCGTTGTTGGTCCAGGATTCGTATTGGTCGAGAATCAGGTTGCCGAAGTTATCGTAGGTAGTGGAAATTCGGTCATCATTCATCCACGTATTAGCCGTAAACTTCTGCTGTACATCCACGTTGCTGCCATTAGGCTGGTAGGTTACGGTACTGCGTTGGTTGTCGACCCAAGCACCGTTTCTCCATTCTTGGTCCTCCAAATAGCTGGGTAGCATTTTGGCCCAGTCATACCACGTGATATTGTGAGTCCGCTCGTCGTTCACATACGCCCCATTGTTCCAGTCCTGATAGACAGCCTCAATCCATTGGTTGCTGGCGTTGAGCGTGAAGGTGATGCGTCCGTTGGGGACCCAGGTGTTGCTAATTGTATTTAGCTCTTCATACACCCGGCCGGTCAGTACGTTCGCTGAGTTGTAAGTGTTCGTGGTTCGGTAGCTATTCTGGGTTGCCCAGGCCGTACCGTTCCACGTCTGGTAGGTTTCCAGCGTGATGTTGCCTTGGGTGTCATAGGCATACTGTTCGCGCTGCTCGTTCACATAAGCTGAATTAAGCCAGGTTTGGTAAGTAGATTCTGTTATCTGATTGCGCACGTTATAAGTGTACAGTTCCTTGCTTCTAGGTTGAGAGGTGACGGAGTCAGTGTAGACGATTTGGGTGGGGTTGGCTCGCACGTCATAGGTATGCACTCCGACAGTGCCTTCCACCCACCTGTTGGTGGTACTGCTCCAAGTGTGCCCAACGCTGCGGCCTGGTACCGTTACGGAGGCCATGATGCCACGATGGGCTTGGTCAGCGGAGGTCCGAGAGCTGTGCTGAGGTTGACTGCTGTTGAATAGAAGCTTCGTGGCAGACCGTGCGGGATTTTGTTGCTGGGCGTAGCTATCGGGAATTGAGAGTAGGCAGCTAAGGAAGCAGGGGAGTAGAACGTGTTTCATGATATATAATTTTGTTTGAATACGCTATTTATGAACTATTTCATTACCTGGTGGCCAAATACGTTGAAATAGTATCAAAATACCTAGAAGTAGGTATGCGTAATTGAGTGGAAACACCGAACCCAAATAAATTATGGCATCTTATGTAATGCTGCAGGCAAGTCATCGATATACGCTTTGAAATTGCTGCCCGCATGAGCCCCGCTGCACCCTCTACCGATTTTGTTGCCGTTGTGAACCAGTACCAGCCGCTGCTGCGGCGGGTGTGCCGCCTGTACTGCGCCGACGCCGACGACCGGCAGGACTTGTTCCAAGAAGTGGTGCTGCAACTCTGGCGTGCTTGGCCAAAGTACGTGCCCCAACCCGGTGCCAAGCTTAGCACCTGGCTCTACCGCATTGCCCTGAACGTGGCCATCAGCAATCTGCGCCAGCGCACCCGTCGGCCGCACCCGCTTAACCTTGATGGGCAGGCCCTACAACTAGCCCAGGAGATGGAGCCAGCGGGCTACGAGCCCGAGGAAACCGCCGCCTTGTACAGCGCCATCAACCGGCTTTCCGACGTGGATAAGGCCTTTGTGTTACTATATCTGGAGGAGCGCACCTATGAGGAAATGGCCGACATCTTGGGCATCACCCAGAACAACGTGCGCGTGAAAATGCACCGCGTGCAAGATAAAATCCGTCAATTACTTACCCGCCCCGTCTGATGGAACTTGATGATTTGCGCCGCGCTTGGAAGGAGCCCAGTGCCACCAATGCCCCACCAATTCTAGATACCGCCGCATTAGCGCAGCTGCTGGCACGCAACACTGATTCGCCGGTGGCCAAGATGCAGCGTAACGCCCGCATTGAAATGGGCCTAACGGCGCTGCTGATGCTGTTGCCTTTTTGGTTTATGAAGGTGGAAAAGCCAATTACCGTGTTCTGGACGGTTTTTACGATACTACTCGGGGCCGGACAGCTGTACTACTATTACTACAAACTGGGCGTGCTACGCCGGATGGCTATGGTAGAAGGCAATGTGCGCAACCATCTGCGGAAGCTGTGCCTTGAGTTGCGCCGCCTCCTGCGGTTTCTCTACCGCGTTACGCTGGCAACGGGTCCGGTTACGCTGGTATTGCTTTTTGGCTCGTACGTGGTGTTGGAACAAGCAAAGCCACCGGGCTTACAGCCCCAATTACTGCTGATTACAGCTGGTGTGGTGTTGGTTTTCGGCTTCTTTCTGCAACTAGCCGTGCTGTACGGCACCCGCCGGTACTTGCAGCGCCTCTACGGGCAGCACCTCGACCGGCTGGAAACTTCGTTGCGGGAACTGGAAGAGTAAGCAACTCTTCTTGATTTCCTGCTTCACTAGCATAGCAAAATCTATACATTTAGCTTCCATTTTTCAACCTTCCTTTCCAAGCCGTGCAACCCATTCTACAAGCAATTGATGTGCATAAAGCCTATGCCGCGCACACGGCCCTCAACGGCGTCAGCCTCGACATTCCGGAGCGCAGCATCTTCGGGCTGCTGGGGCCCAACGGGGCCGGCAAAACGTCCCTCATCCGCATCATCACCCAGATTACCGCAGCCGACTCCGGTGAAATTCGGGTGCGCGGCGAGAAGCTGAACCCCAAGCACATCGGCCAAATTGGATACTTGCCCGAGGAGCGCGGCCTTTATAAGAAGATGAAAGTAGGGGAGCAACTGCTGTATCTGGCGCAGTTGCGGGGCTTATCGAAAGCTGATGCCACGCAACGGATTAAGGGCTGGCTGGATCGGTTGGAGTTGAAGCCCTGGGTAAGCAAGAACGTGGAGGACCTCAGCAAAGGCATGCAGCAGAAGGTGCAGTTCATTGCCACTGTACTGCACGAGCCTAGCATCATCATTCTGGATGAGCCGTTTTCGGGTTTCGACCCCATCAACGCCAACCTCATCAAAGACGAAATTCTGGAACTGCGCCAACGAGGCGCCACCATTATCTTCAGTACCCACCGCATGGAATCGGTGGAAGAGCTGTGCGACAACATTGCCCTGATCAACCGCTCCCACAAGGTGCTCGATGGTTCGGTGCGCGACATCAAAAACACCTTCAAAACCCAAACCTACGAGGTAGAAGGCCGCGGCCGGCTGATGGTAACGCACCCCGATTTTGAAGTGCTGGAGCACAAAGAGCGCGAAAACGGCCACTTCTACGACCGAATCAAGCTGCACGCCGGCACCACCCCCAACGACCTGCTACGCTACCTCATCGGCAATGTGGAAGTGCACGCCTTCCGGGAGCAGATCCCCAGCATTAACGATATTTTCATTCGGCGCGTGCAGGAAACCATGCCCGAAAGCCTAGTGGAAGAAGTGAAAAACTAGGAAGCAGAAGCTAGGAGTTGAGAGCATGACTTCCTCTTCTTAACTCCCTGCTTCCTGATTTCTACGCTCCTCACTTCTAGCTTCTATCTCCTCGCTTCTAGCTCCCCAATATAAAATCATGGATAAAATCTGGTTGATCATCCAGCGCGAATACCTGACGCGCGTTCGGAAAAAAAGCTTTCTGATTATGTCGTTGCTGGCGCCGCTGTTGCTGGCCGGCACTACGGTGGGCATTGCCAAGCTGTCGGGCTCTTCGGATGTTGACGTAGTGGCCGTCCGCGACGAGAGCGGGCAGCAAGTACTTGCCAACCTGGTGGGTAACGATGATGTGCGGTTTGTGCCGGCGGCTGGCAACTCCCTGACCGAAGCCACGGCGGCTTTCAAAAAGGCCAAGCCCAAGCAACACGCGTTGCTGTATTTCCCGCCCACTTTCTCCCTCGACAACAGCAAAGGAATTCAGTTGCTGGCTGATGGCAACGTCAGCCTGAAGCGCCAGAACAACATCCGCAAAGCCGTAAACAAAACGGTTGGCGAGCTGAAGATGAAACGGTCGGGCCTCAACCAAACCGTCATTGAAAACCTGTCGGCTAACGTGGATATGGATGCCGTGGACCTGAGCCAGGTAGGCGGCCGCAAGAACAACGTCGGCGCTACTACTGGGGCCGCTTATTTGCTCTCGATTCTGGTGTATATGTTCATCTTCATCTACGGCGTGCAGGTGATGCGCGGTGTGAGCGAAGAGAAATCCAGCCGCATTATGGAGGTGATGCTGTCGTCGGTGAAGCCCTTTCAGTTGATGATGGGCAAGATTTTGGGCATTGCGGCGGTGGTGTTCACGCAGTTTGCCCTGTGGATTGTCTTGTCGTGGGGCCTTACCACGGTTGCGGCTCCCCTGCTGGCAGATAGTATGAAAAAGTCGCCGCCTGCGGCAGCCGCAGCGGGAGTGCAGGAGGCCGCCAACAACCGTGAGTCAGCCACCTACGATGCTGCCAAGGCCACCGCGCCTACCGCCCCGGAGGTAGCTGCCAGCCCGCTTGATTTTCTGGATGGGCTGCCCATCGGGTCCATCATTGGGGGCTTCCTATTCTTCTTCCTGGGGGGCTACCTGCTGTACTCGTCCATGTTTGCAGCCATCGGGGCCGCCGTTGATGACCAGACTGATGCCCAGCAGTTCATGTTCCCGGTCACGATTCCGCTCATTCTCAGCTATATCGTCAGTATCAACGTCATCATCAACGGCGACCCGAACGGACCTCTGGCGTTCTGGCTGTCCATGATTCCGTTCACCTCACCCATTGCCATGGTGATGCGTCTGCCGTTTGGGGTGCCCATGTGGCAGCTTTTGCTGTCGGCGGTGCTGCTGGTGGGGGGCTTCATCTTCACTACGTGGGTAGCCAGCCGCATCTACCGCGTGGGCGTGCTCATGTACGGTAAGAAGGTGAACTACCGCGAGTTGTCGCGCTGGATGTTCTACAAAGGTTAGCGCAACGCGGCGTTGGCCGGCCTTAATTTTGAAAGCCCTGGTGCCATACGGTGCCGGGGCTTTCTGCGTAGAGCCAAAGCCCACGCACAACGATTCCTGCGGCGTACAGCCTATCTTCGTGCATGCATCCACAACGCTTTCAACCGTTTCTTCGGCCGCTTGCGGTCTGGCTGGTGCTGGTTCTGCTTAGCAGCTTCACCGCGGCCGATAAGCCCGCCTACCGCCTGTTTACGGCCACCGGCAAGCCCGCCGACTACGACAAGATGCTGAAGGAGCTAGCCGCGGCCGACGTGGTGTTCTTCGGGGAGCAGCACAACGACCCTATCGGGCACTGGCTGGAATTGCAGCTTACCAAAGACCTGGCTCGCCTCAAGCAGGGACAATTTGTGTTGGGCCTGGAAATGCTGGAGCGCGATGTGCAGCCCTTGGTGGATCAGTACACCACCGGCGAGCTAGACGATAAAGGCTTCGAGGAGCAAAGCCGTCCCTGGCCCAACTACGCCACCGACTACAAGCCGCTGCTTCAGTTGGCAAAGCAACAGAAGTTTCGGGTGGTGGGCACCAACGTGCCGCGCCGTTACGCCTCGCAGGTAGCCAAAGGCAGTCTCACAGCCCTGAACACCTTGCCCGCCGAAGAAAAAGCCTGGATAGTGCCGCTGCCCATTACCGTTGATTACGAGCTGCCTGGGTATAAAAACATGGCCAAGATGTTCGGCGGCGACGCAGCCCATGCGGCTGACGTACAGAACATCATTCAAGCGCAGGCACTCAAAGATGCCACCATGGCGCACTTCCTAGCCCAAGCCCGCACCGATGGCCAGCTGCTGCTACATCTCAACGGTAGCTACCATTCCGACAACCACGACGGTATTTTGGCTTATCTGCGCCAACTAAATCCCAAGCTGAAAGTGCTGACCATCAGCACCGTGTCGCAGGAGCAGCTGGATAAACTAGACAAGGACAACCAGCAAAAAGCTGATTTTGTGTTGGCAGTGCCTGCCGATATGACTAAGACCTATTAAGCAGGCAGTCAGTGGTAAGCAATAGAGATTTCAACTATTTGAATATCAGATAAATAATTATTGTTCTTTATCTGATTATTTATGATTGGCTATTTAGTGGTTGAAACCAGCCGGCTACGCAGCCAGATTGGGCGGCCGGTCCTACTGCTACGCTAGTTTTTTGCCACCCAGGCACACTTCGTCGTGCAGCTCGATAAGGGATTTTACCTCGGGAAGAACATAGCTGCTGCCGTATTCACCGACCCATTCGCACACTGAAAACGCCTCGCTCCGAACGATGTACTGCTGTTCCCATTGTTGCTGTTCCTGCTCTTCTTCAGGCCCTCGGTAAGGAAAGCTATGGGGTGGGCGCCGCCAGCCGATGCGCCAGGGCTTCGGGCTGAGTCGGGCGCGGTAGCAGTTCTGCATCTGGCACAGGCGCACATAGATTTTATCGGTGCGCATCGCCGAAAAGACCTCTTGGGCTTTCGGGCTATTGGGGTCTAGAAGTTGGTGCGTGACAAGGAGGCGGAAACCTAAGCAGGTGCGGTAAAGCCGGAAATTCCAGTCGGGATACAGTTGCAACCAAGCCGTCAGACGCAGCCGCAACTGTTCGCGCAGTTCGGGAGGAGATAAGCGTGGCGGAGGTGGAAGCGGGCTGAACAGGTTGCGCAGAAAATGGCGTAGGCTGAAGGGCTCTGACTCCGGTTCTGGTTGTAAGCCTTGGTCGTCTACATCTAACATCATCAGGCGCGGAGCATTCAGTACAAGACTACCGTAGCGGTTGCGGGTGAGAGCCGCAATTTGGTTGCCTTGGGAGTCGTGGACGCGCTGGATTAATTGCTCGCGCAGCGGGGCCGAGCCTGTTGGGTATTCACCTAACTTGTCGCCAGCGAGCAGGCGGGTGTAGCGCTGCTGCACTAGTTGCTCCGCCGCAGTTTTGGCTGCTGCCGGGCTGGTGTCGCTGCCCGCGTAAGCAGTGAGATAATACGGGTTGCCATCGGCATTGCGGCAGTCGAGCGTTGCCCAGGACCAGTAGGAGTATAGCTGCATAGGAGAAATAAGAAAAGCCAATGTAGCTTATTGGCTTTATTTTAGGCCCCGTAAAAGCAGCTTCCACCAACCACACCGCTATGATTTCCACTCAGAACCACGCCGGGTTGCCCGACAGCAGCGCGTTGCAACGCCTGTGTAAGGCGCTGGCAGTGCTTGATGCCCTCAACTCGCCCGAACCCGAGTACCGCTATTATTCCTACGATGCCACTTGGGATGCAGGGGAAGAGTTTTTCGAGATGAACGACGGCGAAGGGGACCAAATGCTAGTGTTGTTCCGGCCCGAAGGCTGCGTGATAAACGGCTACGCCGATGGCCTGGAGCAGCCCGAAAAATCACGCATCACCCGGGGGCTGCCCGCAGTATTCGACGAGTTTGTGTTTGGGGAGCCAGTTAACTCCATCGGTACTACGTTCTGCCTTTGGTACACGCTGCGCTACGGCTGGCAAACCGGCCCCCTCGACAACGAGGATGACGGTTCGGAAGACCTGCTGGATATCTTCGACGGCAACCCCGATACCTACGCCGAGTGGGCCAACGAATATTACCTCGACGAAACCGAGCGGGAACCCATCGAAACCGAAGCCGTAGCCAGTATCTACCGCCACGAGCCGCTTACCAAACCCCTGGTCCTGGCCATCAACAGCGAGATAAACGACTGGGCCGCGCTGGAAGTGGATTTGCAAGTTATCGGCTACCCCTACGATTTCAGTTAGTTCCATGCTGTTCCGCGAAGCCACCCTTGCCGATATTCCGGCCCTATTTGAAGTGCGCTACGCCGTGACGGAAAACGTATTGCGCAACCGAGCCCTGGTAACCGCCGAAAATACTGCCGACTACCTCACCCGCCGCGGCAAAGGCTGGCTGTGCAAAGTAGCAGGGCAGGTAGTTGGGTTTGCCATTGTCGATTTAGAGGGGCACAGCATATGGGCGTTGTTCGTGCGGCCCGAGTTTGTGGGGCACAGCATCGGCAAGCAACTGCACCACCTGATGCTGGCGTGGTATTTCGCCCAAACCTCGCAAACCGTGTCACTCAGTACTGCTCCTGGCACTCGCGCCGAGGAATTCTACCGGCGACACGGCTGGCAGGAAACTGGCCATAGCAGCAGCGGTGAGGTCCGGTTTGAAATGATAGCAGAAGAGTGGGAAAGTCACTTGAATAGCGTCTGATAATTATAACTGCACTTGTATGCGCCTTCGGGATGGGCTTTGGCTGTTTTTGTTATTGGGTGCTGGCCTGCACGTTAGGGCCCAAACAACTGCCCCCGCCTTCACAGTAGTACCGCTGGGCGTGAAAGGTGGGCTGGCCGAAAACAACCTTTCGGCGTATCTGGTGGCGCCGGCTGGCGCTACTGACTACGTGTGTTTGGATGCCGGCACGGTGTATAGCGGTGTGGAAAAGGCCGTTGCCAACAAGGTATTTACCGGGCCGACCAGCAACGTAGTGCGCACCAACATCAAAGCCTACCTGATTTCGCATGCCCACCTGGACCATGTGGCTGGCCTGCTGCTCAACGCCCCCGATGATACGCCGAAAAGCATCTACGGCCTTCAGAACTGCCTATCCACCATTCAGAACGACTATTTTAACTGGCGGGCCTGGCCTAATTTTGGGAGTGGCGGCAACCCACCAGCCATGGGCAAATACCAGTTGCGGGAGTTGGTGCCTCAGCAGGAAACGGCTATTGAGCACACGCCACTCCAGGTACAGGCGTTTGCGCTCAGCCACGGCAAGCCCTACCAGAGCGCGGCATTCCTGGTACGCTACCAGAACAGCTACCTCCTGTACCTCGGCGACACCGGCGCCGATGCCGTAGAGCAGAGCCATAACCTGCACGCGGTATGGCAAGCCGTGCAGCCGCTGGTGAAAGCTCGCCAACTCAAAGCCATTTTCATCGAAGCCTCGTACCCCAACGAACAGCCGGAGAAGCAGCTATTTGGGCACCTAACGCCCGCCCTGCTGATGCAGGAAATGCAGCACCTTAGCCAGCTAACGGGACTAGCCGCCCTTCGTGGCTTACCGGTGGTTGTCACCCACATCAAGCCCACGCCTGGCAATGAAGCCACCATCCGGCAGCAACTCACTGAAGCCAACAAGCTACAAGTGAAGCTAATATTTCCGGAGCAGGGGCAGCCGCTGGAGTTTTAATGAGAACTACATCAGCCGGTTACAGATAAGTTATGTCAGTTGCTACTACCATATTTCGAAAAGCACATCAGTCACAGTTAGGGCTGATTGAGTTACAGCTTCAAACCAGTGATAATCTGTTTCCCGTTGAAAATGAGGCCGACATATTCAGGACTGTAGGGCATACGGTAGAGGTTCGAAAACTTACAACTCCGCCAGAGTGGTTACCCTCAAGTATGCAAGTAGAAGCAGCAATAGCTTGGTTGTTTTACATCACCAAGCACAATGCAGGTGACGAACAGTTAACCTTCAGCGCAGGATTGCAGTCAGAAGATAATATTGAAGGCCAAACCACCACTGGGCAGTACTTATGTGCAATAGAATTTGAGAACGGTGTCCGACAGCTTCATATAGGTGCAGAAGATGAAGAGGCAATGGCGCAAAGAGCTTACGCGAATGATTGGATGCCTTTACGATTAGCGTCACCCTTATGGAATAGTCTCATTGAAGTGACATCAATAACGTCTGATAAACGTGGAATATGTACCCGCATTCCGCAGCTTCAAACTGGGGAGCAATTTTACTTTCATTATATCCTAGCAGAAAACCCATACCGCGAGTTGGTAAATTATCCCGGAGAAATAGACCTCGCAACGTGGATCGCCGTTGACCAGCCAAAACATAGATTAGAGCAGGCTTGGCTAGAACACACACAAAAGCTCCGACCGTGAGGTCGGAGCTTTTATAATTATAACTAAAAACTGCTTGCTTACGACGAGAACGAAGAGCCGCAGCCGCAGGTGCTCTTAGCTTGGGGGTTGTTGAAGACGAAGCCGCGGGCGTTGAGGCCGTCTTGGAAGTCAACTTCCATACCCAGCACGTACATGGCGTGCTTCTTATCCATGATGAGCAATACGCCATCAAGGTCGAAAACTTCGTCCTGCTCCTTGGGCTTGTCGAAGCCGAGCAGATAGCTCATGCCCGAGCAGCCACCGCCCTGCACACCTACGCGCAGGCCATATTCGCCGGGAACGTTCTTTTCAACTAAAATATTCCGAACCTCTTCCAGCGCACGGGGCGTGAGGCTAATAGGAGCAAGTTTGGTGGAAACGGCGGTTGCCATAGTGTGTTCTTGTTTAGGGAAGTAAGGCCGTAAAGATACAAAGCCAGACAGTATTGTGAAGCCTAGACTATTTCAAGAGGTATCCTTTGATATCCTTGAAAAGGCCTTCGTTGACTACAACAGTGTAGCGGTGCCTGGGGTTCACGGTGTATCTTTGGCAGTAGAAAAATCGTGCCAGCTTGCTCGAAAGAGGGCTTACACTACCCAAGCTACCTTTTTTGGCCCCAACCATCGGCGGCTTTGGGTCGTAGCTTTCTGCTTATCCCTTCTGCTTACTTTCTGTTCGTAACCTCTTCTGATGGATACTACCGCTTACCTCTTCGATTTGCTTAAGATTGTTTTGCCGGCTCTCATCGTGGCCGGATCTATTTTTTACTTGATTCGGCAATACTTGGAGAAAGAGCAGCAGCGCCGCCTGATTGAGTTGCGCCTCGAATCCACTAAAACCACGTTGCCGCTGCGTTTACAAGCCTTAGAGCGCGTTACGCTGCTGCTAGAGCGTATTACGCCCAATAACATGCTTATCCGGCTCGGCAGCGCCGGCCAAACTGCCCCCGATTATCACCGCCTGCTACTTCAAGAAATTCGGGCCGAATACGAGCACAATCTGTCGCAGCAGCTTTACATGAGCCCCGAAACCTGGGCCGAGGTAAAGACGGCTAAAGAGCACATCCTGACCGTTATCAATAAGTCGTACCAAGGGCTTGCACAACCCCAGCAGGCACGCGGCACCGAACTGGCCAAGCGCATCCTCGAAACGCTAATCAATGAAGAGGCTGACCCAACTGAGCGCGCCTTGATAGCCGTGAAGCGGGAAGCAGCGGGGCTGTTCTAGATTTTTCAGAGAGCCAGCTCACTTGCTTATCAAGCTGTTCCACTGCCTAGAAGTCAACCACTCGCTATAACTCCACCCATGACGAAAATCCGCATTGCCGTAGATATGGATGAGGTAATTGCCGATTCCATAGCCCGGTTTCAGAAGTGGTACGGCCTTGACTTCCAAAGCACTATTACTCTGGAGCAGCTACAAGGCAAGAATGCCCACGAGGTAGTGGCACCCGAGCATCAGGCGGCGCTGCGAGAGTACCCTAACCGGCCCGGCTTTTTCAAGGATTTGCCTATCATGGCGGACAGCCAGCGCGTACTAGGCGAAATGGCGCAGCGCTACGAGTTGTTCATTGCCACTGCGGCTATGGAGTTTCCGAACTCCTTTCTCGACAAGTACAACTGGCTGCAACAGCACTTTCCCTTTATTCCGTGGCGTAACTACGTGTTCTGCGGCGACAAAAGCATCCTGAACGCTGACTACCTCATCGACGATAATGCCTTTAACTTCGACAATTTCCGGGGCGAGGGTATTCTGTTCAACGCGCCGCACAACGTGCACGAAACCCGCTACCGCCGCGTACATAGTTGGCTGGAAATAGGGGAGATATTCTTATAAGGATTGATAACAAAAGCCCGCCCGATGATTCAGGCGGGCTTTTTCATGTTAATGCAGTGCTATAGTTGAAGTTACACCGCCGTTAATTGCGCGTCGATGGCACGCTGGTAGCAGGCTTCGTAGAGTGGCACTATTTTGTCGGTAGCAAAGGTTTCGGCGTGGGCGCGGGCGGCGGCTTTGAATCGGGGTAGATTCTCGTCTTCCAGCACGAAGAGGGCGTTTTTTACCATGTCTTCTACGTCGCCCACGTTGCTCACCATACCCGTAATGCCGTGCTCGTTCAGCTCAGGAATACCGCCGGCGTTGGTACTGATAACCGGTACCTCGCACGACATGGCTTCCAGGGCTGCCAAGCCGAAGCTTTCCTTTTCCGAAGGCATCAAGAACAAGTCCGATACGCTCAGTACTTCCTCTACGGCTTCTAGCTTACCCAAGAACCGCACATCATTACTGGTCAAGCCCAGGTCACGGCAGATTTTCTCGATGCGGGGCCGGTCGGGGCCGTCACCGACCAGCAGGAGCTTGGCCGGTACATGCTTGCGTACCCCGTCGAAGATGTGCACGACGTCTTCCACGCGCTTTACCGAGCGAAAGTTGGAGGTATGGATGAGCAGCTTCTCGCCATCGGGGGCAATGGCGGCCTTGAAGTGGCTCTTGTCCTGCTTCTTGAACCGGTCGAGGTTAATGAAGTTGGGAATCACCTCAATGTCCTTCTCAATGGCGAAGTACTCGTAGGTTTCCTTGCGCAAATCGGCCGAAACCGCCGTCACGCCATCCGACTGATTGATGCTGAACGTTACCACGGGCTCGTAGCTGGCATCTTTGCCTACCAGCGTAATGTCGGTGCCGTGCAGGGTGGTGATGACCGGCACCCGGATGCCTTTGGTAATCAGAATCTGCTTAGCCATATAGGCCGCCGAGGCGTGCGGAATGGCGTAGTGCACGTGCAGCACATCCAGCTTCTCGTTCTGCACAATGTCCACCATCTTGCTGGCCAGCGCCAGCTCGTAGGGCGGAAACTGGAACAGCGGATACGGTGGAATGTAGACTTCGTGGTAAAACAGGTTCTCGTTGAAGAAATCGAGGCGAACCGGCTGGCTGTAAGTGATGAAATGGACGCGGTGACCCTTCAGGGCCAAGGCTTTACCGAGTTCGGTGGCTACGACGCCGGAGCCGCCGAAGGTAGGATAACAGACGATGCCGATATTCATGAGAGGGGGAGAGGGGGATGCTTCAGGAGCAAGGACACTGAAAATAAAAATTGGCGGCAAGCACCCCGGTTGGATGCCTTACCGCCAATTGCAGGTCAAGGAACAGACAGCGTGAAACAACAAATCATGACTTAATGAGCGACTTGTAGATGACGTCGTGGATGCGGGTGCGAATGTTGTACTGACGCAGCTTGTTGTTGCCAGCGTCGGGGTACACTCGGTTGGAAAGAAAGATGTAGAGGATTTTGTTTTCGGGGTCCATCCAAACGCAGGTGCCGGTGAAGCCGGTGTGGCCGAATGTGGTGGCTGGCGAGAGGTTGGACGTAGGACCTTCGGGCTTGCTAGGGTCGCCGTGGTCCCAGCCCAGGCCGTGCCGGTTGCCAGCTACCGTGCTGCGCGCAAACTCGGCTACTACGGGAGCCTGGAAGTAGTTGCGCCCGCCGTAGCGGCCGTTTTGCAGATTCATCTGCATCAGGATGGCCAGGTCGTTGGCGTTGGCAAACAGACCCGCGTGGCCTCCTACGCCGCCAATCATGGCCGCGGTTTGGTCGTGCACGGTGCCTTGCAGCTGGGTGCGGCGGTAGTAAGTGTCGTTTTCAGTGGGCGCAATGCACGACTGCGGAAACTTGGCCAGCGGGTTGTAGGTCATGGTGCCCAACCCCAGCGGCTTGTAGAACTGCTGGTCCAGGAAATTCTCCAGCGGCTGGTTCAGTAGCTTCTCGGCCACGCGCTTCAGAATAATGAAGCTTAGGTCGGAATATTCCACCGGGTACTTGCCGCGCGTTTTCGGCAGCAAGCTGGAGCGCTGCACCCAGGTCCAGACCGAATCCTCGGCGGTTTGCACGCTGAACAGCTTAGGCGTTACCTCGTTCGGGAAGCCGGCCTCGGCGGTGCTGGCGTAGAAGGTAGGCTTGGGGCCCGTTTTGGTGATGGTCTTCTCCCAGGTCGGGATGCCCGCTTTCAAGCCGGCTTGGTGCAGCAGCACCTCCCGCACGGTCATGTCGCGCTTGTTGGTGCCTTTCAGTTCGGGTAGGTACGCCGCTACTTTGCTGTCCAGGTTCAGGGTGCCCTGGTCCTTGAGGTACATAATGGCCTGCAAGGTGCCGGCCACTTTCGTTACGGAAGCCAAATCGTAGAGCGTGCTGGCATTCACGGGCTGCGCCTTGTCGTAGGTGCAGTAGCCGTAGCTTTTGTCGAACACCACGGCGCCGTCCTTGGCCACCAATACCTGGCAGCCGGGAGCCGCCGCATACGCCACCGATTCCAGCGCAATATTGTCGATTTGGGCCAGGATTTTCGAGTCCAGCCCTTCACTCTCCGGCGTGGAATAGCGCAGGCGGCGCAAATCGGGGGTTGGCAGGCCCGTACCGATTTTCAGCTCGGGCGTTACGGTTACAGGCAGGCGGCCTTTGGCAGGTAGCGCCCCGAATAGGATTTGGGGTACTACCAGTTGCGCAGCATAGGTGTCTTCGTAGCCGCACACCAGCGTCCGGGCGCTTTCCAGGTATTTCAGGGAGTAGGCATTACCCATGGCCACCACCACCGTTTTAACTTTCGGGTTGGCTTGCAGCTCCTTGATGAATTTCAGCGCCCCATCCCCAATACCGTAGTTGTGGGTGGGCGTGTTGTTCATGTTGTGCAGCGTCACGACCACCGTGTTGTAGGGCGCGAGGCGCGGCAGAATCCGGGCAAACGTGGAATCGGGGGCGTAGCGGTTGGGCACCGGATACACCGGCCCGTTTTGGTACTTGCCCATAATCTCGCTCAGCGTGCTGCCCGAAGCTGCTCCAATGGTAACGGTGGCAATGCGTAGCGTGTCGAGGCGCACGAAGGGCAGCAGATCGTCCTGATTTTTGACGACGGTGGTGGCGTGCTCAAATATTTCCTGGGCCACCGTGCGGCTTTGCGGCCGGTTGAGGCTGGTCATTAGGTTGGGCACATCAATAGGCTGCCGACGGTTCAGCCCCGCCCAGAACTTGGCCCGTAGAATCTTGCGGATTCGCTGATCCACGTCATCTTGAGCAATGGTGCCGGCGGCAAGGGCTTCCTTGATTTTGACAAGGGCCACTGGTACATCCTCCGAAAACAGCAGCACGTCGTTGCCGGCCAGCAGCGCCAGCGCATCCAACTGCCCCGGCTTGTAGAGGTCGGCCACGCTCTTCATGTTCAGCGCATCGGTGAACACCAGCCCCTTGTAATTCATCTTCTCCTTCAGCAGCCCCGTCACGAGGTTTCGCGAAATGGTGGCACTCGTGGAGCGCACCGTATCGAAAAGCGGCATGTAGAGGTGCCCTACCATCACGCCCATCACCCCCGACTGGAAGGCCTGCTGGAACGGATACAGGTCCATGTTGGTGAGGTGAGCCAGGTCGGAGTTGATAACAGGCAAGGCTACGTGTGAGTCCACGTCGGTGTCGCCGTGGCCGGGGAAGTGCTTGGCTACCGCCACAATGCCGTGGTCTTGCAGCCCGCGTACGTACTGCACGCCGCGCTTAGCCACTTGTTCTTTATCCTCGCCAAACGAGCGGTTACCGATAACCGGGTTGTCGGGGTTGGAGTTGATGTCCATCACCGGCGAAAAGCTGACGTGCACGCCCAGCGTTTTCATCTTCAGGGCAATTTCGCGGCCCATCTGGTAGATGTACTGGTCGTCGTCCATGGCGCCCAGCGTCATCTGCTTGGCGAAGTGCATGCTGGAATCCAGCCGCATATCAAGGCCCCACTCGGCGTCCAGCGCAATCAGCAGCGGGACTTTGGCAGCGGCCTGATAGCGGTTGGTGAGGATGGCCTGCCGGCGCGGACCGCCTTGCAAAAACATCAGCCCGCCGATGTGCTGGTTGCGCACCAAATTCTCGATGCTCTGGGCGTGGCGCTTGTCCTTGTTGGAGTAGGCTGCCACCATGAATAGTTGGCCTAAGCGCTGGTCGGGCGTGAGCGAATTGAACACGCTGTCCACCCAGTTTTGCTCGGCTACCGACCGGGGGCGGGCCGCATCTTCGTAGGGCACTGCCGATGTGATGAGTAGACCCGTCGCGGCCAAAAGCAGCAGTAAGAGTCTAATCCGAAAATCCTTGAGCATCGGCTCCCGTAGTAATGCTGGCGTGACAGGTAAGGTTGAAAGCAAGCGGAATTCGCCCTACTTTTGCTTGAATCCGTGAGTGAAAAGGAGGGCGGGCCGGATAGTCCGACGGTCGGTATAACGGGTCCGCGGCATCCTTTCGTTCAACTTCTTTCCAAACGTTGTTTCGGGGTTCCGAGCAGCGCTTTACACACGAATGTTGGCCGCAAACTTACGGATATTTTTTGGTGGTCGGATGCATAAGCGCCGCCGGAATGCAATGTTACAGTGGCTTAACGTGTTCATTTTCAACTTTCGTATCTACTTTCTCTCCTTGGCATGGCCGACATAATTCAGCTGCTTCCCGAATACTTGGCCAACCAGATTGCGGCCGGTGAAGTGGTGCAGCGCCCAGCCTCGGCGGTAAAGGAATTGCTGGAAAACGCCGTTGACGCCGGGGCAACTCAGGTCCAGCTTATTATCAAAGACGCTGGCAAACAGCTAGTGCAGGTAGTGGACAACGGCGCCGGTATGAGCCCGACCGATGCCCGCATGAGCCTGGAGCGCCACGCCACCAGCAAGATCCGCACCACCGACGACCTGTTCCGCATCCGTACCCTCGGCTTCCGAGGCGAGGCGCTGGCTTCCATTGCGGCTGTGGCCCAGGTGGAGTTGCGTACCAAGCCCCGCGACCAGGACACCGGTACGCTACTGCTCGTGGAAGGCTCCCAGATTACCAGCCAGCAACCCGTAGCCTGCCCCGATGGCACCAGCATCAGCGTGAAGAACTTGTTCTTCAACGTGCCGGCCCGCCGCAACTTTCTCAAGAGCAACGCCGTGGAAATGCGGCACATCCTCGACGAGTTTCAGCACATTGCGCTGGCTAACCCGCAGATTGCTTTTTCGCTGTTCCAAAACGACCTGGAGGTATTCAACCTGCCAGCCGGCAAGCTAGGTCAGCGTATTGTGAGCTTGCTCGGCAACGGCTACAAAGAACAGCTGGCCGCCTGCGAAGAAGTGACTCCCTTTATTGCGGTGCGGGGCTTTATCGGCAAGCCGGAGTCGGCGAAGAAGAGCCGCGGCGACCAGTTCTTCTTTGTCAACAACCGCTTCATCCGCTCGGCCTACCTCAATCACGCCGTGCTGACGGCTTATGAGGGCCTGTTGCCCAAGGATACTTTCCCGTTCTACGTGCTGTTTCTGGACCTCGACCCGAAGTCCATTGACATTAACGTGCATCCCACCAAAACGGAAATCAAGTTCGAGGACGAGAAAACGGTTTACGCCATTGTGCGCGCTGCCGTGAAGCAAAGCCTGGGCTTGCACAACATGGCCCCGTCCCTGGATTTCGACGGCGACGTGAACTTTGCGCCCATCCAGCCCCTGCGCCTTTCCGGCGACCAGAAAAGCTCGTTTGACGCTGCCAACTTCCGGCCCGATGCACTAGCCTCGGCGGCTTCGGCGGCGGCCCAACCTACGCCGCGGGAGCCACGCAGCAACTCCGGCAGCACCAACCGTTCCGATGCTTACGAGCGGCAGGTGCCCCCACGCCCCACCGACCAGGCCAAGCGCGAGCTGGAAGAGTTCTACAAGTCGTTGAGCCAACTGAACGTGCCTGACGTGGAGCGCGAAGCCACGGCCATTGGCGTGCCCGTACCGTCGGCGGCGGCTCTGGAAGCGGCGCAGGCGGCGGCTGAGGTCCCCGTTGCAACCCAATTGCCGGTTACGCCCGTTGTACAAGTCGTGCCGCCTACGCCCCAGCTGCCCTTACGCGACGCTGCCGGAGCAGGGGTGGGCAGCAAGGTGCTGCAACTGCACCAACAGTATCTGTTAGTGCCCGTGAAATCGGGGCTGATGCTGATTGACCAGGCGGCTGCCCGGGAGCGGATTCTGTACGAGCAGTACGCCCAGGAATTGCAGCGCGAAACCGGTACTTCCCAAACGCTGTTGTTTCCGCGCACCGTCACGTTTTCGCCCCAGGATTTCGCAATACTGCGCGAAGTGGAAGAAGCCCTACGCGCCCTCGGCTTCCGCTTCACCGATTTCGGCAAGCACACCATTGCCGTGGAAGGCATCCCGGCCGACGTACCCGCCCGCGACGAGAAAGAGCTGCTCGAAGGCCTTATCGAGCAGTTCCGCAACTCGGCTGGCCCGGTGAAGCTGGAACGCCGCGAACAGATGGCCCGCGCCCTGGCCCGCCGGGTGGCCTCCAACGCCGCCACTGCTCGCCTCTCCGATACCGAAATGACAGCCCTCGTAGACCGGCTCTTTGCCTGCCAAGTGCCCGGCTACACGCCCGACGGTCGCCGCACGCTGGTGATGCTGGAAATGAATCAACTGCAATCCTTTTTTACTAGTTAAGGCGCGCTAACCAAGCGGGTATTTCGGTGGTTTGCAGCTTACCAGGAGCTTGCAATAGCGCAGAAACGCGCAAGTTTGCAGCCGGCCGCCTGTCAGCGCGTCGAAATCTTCCTGTTCAGCGTATGGCAGATTACCTTTTCGCCCTCTTCCACTAGCGCAACTTCACGCTTCATGTTCCGACTTACTCCCACCGTCCGCGTTCTGCTCATCATCAATGTGGCGGTGTACTTTCTGCAAAGCCAGTTCGGCGCCATTACCACGGTGCTAGGGGCGCTTTACCCGCTGGGCTCGGTGTACTTTAAGCCCTGGCAGTTCGTGACTTATATGTTCATGCACGGCAGCATCGGGCACCTCATTTCCAACATGCTAGGGCTGGTTTTCATTGGCGCTTCGCTGGAAGACGTGTGGGGTCCGAAACGTTTCCTGACGTATTGGCTGATTTGCGGCATTGGGGCGGGCGTGCTTTACCAAGGCGTGCGGTACTACGAACTGCACGAAATGAACGTGGACCGCATAGCCTTTCATCAGGAGCCGTCGGGTATTGCCTTCGCCGACTATTTCCGCGACTATCTGCCTAATGCCGGCGAATCGTATCAGCAAGTGGCCGCCCAGTTGCAGCGTACCCCCAACGACCCCAAGCTGGTGTCGATGGCCACTGAAACGGTAGATGCCATTTATGATCAGTCGTTGAACAGCCCGATGGCCGGTATGCTAGGGGCATCAGGGGCGTTGTTTGGGGTGCTATTTGCGTTTGGCTACTTGTTTCCGCAAAGCACCCTCATCATTTTTCCGATTCCGATACCCATTAAGGCCTGGCTGTTTGTGCTGCTCTACACGGCCTACGAACTGTACCAAGGCATACACCCCGTGCCCGGCGACAATGTGGCGCACTTCGCGCATTTGGGCGGAATGTTGATTGGCTTTATCGTGTTAAAAATCTGGCAACGGAATGGCACGCATTATGGTTGAGGTAGGAGCCATAGTTCAGGTGCCTGTCTGCTAAGATGCAGCGCTTCCCAGGCGAGGCTTCTGCCTGGCTTCCGGCCTCCCGTTTTCTGTCTTAAGCTTCTCTCCCCATGAGTTTTATTGATGACATTCGCACTGCCTTCAGCCGCCGCGACAATGCGCTGAATCAACTGCTGTTGATTAACGCGCTGGTGTTCGTGGCACTGATTCTGTTTGGGGCGGTTATGTTCGTGAGCACCGGCTCTAGCAACCACGGCCTCGTGCTGGAGTGGCTGGCAGTACCGTCGGAGCCCATGCGCCTGCTCACCCGCCCCTGGACGCTGCTAACGTACAGCTTCACCCACATCGGATTCTTCCATATTCTGTTCAACCTGTTGAACCTGTACTGGTTCGGCTCGCTGGTGCGCGAATACCTCGGCGACCGAAAGCTGGTAAGCATCTATGTGCTGGGCGCGCTGGCTGGGGTGCTGTTTTACTTGCTGGCCTTCAATCTGATACCGGTTTTCCAGAGCCGCCCATCAATCCTATACGGGGCGTCGGCTAGCGTTATTGCTATCATTGTGGCTGCTGCTACGCTTCTACCCGATTACACGTTCAGCATCATTCTGATTGGGCCAGTCAAAATCAAGTACATAGCAGCCGTGGTAGTGTTGGTTTCGGTGGCCAGCCTCGATAAGGGCAACGCTGGTGGCGAAATTGCTCACTTAGGTGGTGCCTTGCTTGGTTTTCTATACATTAAGCAGCTCCAGGCTGGCCGCGACCTGGGCACCCCCGTGCAAGCCATCGGCGACTGGGTGGGCGGGCTGCTTTCGGGACGGCCACGCCTGCGGGTAACGCACCGGGGCGGCAGCGCTCCGGCTCCAAAAAAAGGCGCTATGCCCAAGCCCGAGCAGAACGACATTGACACAATTCTGGATAAGATTTCCCGCTCCGGCTACGAAAGCTTGTCCAAAGACGAAAAGCAAAAGCTATTCCGCGCCAGCCAGAAATAGGAACGCGAATTTTACAGATTAGCCGGCTTGCCCGGATTTCGGTGGCGCTTCACTTTGCGTTGCATCATCTTCAGCTAAAAAGGCCACTCCGCATACGCAGAGTGGCCTTTTTTATTTGGGTTAGAACTCGGAACTACGTAGAGGCTTTGCCCATGGCATCCAAGGCGTCCATCACTTCTTTTACGTGGCCGCGCGAAGTTTCCAGTAGCGCTTTTTCTTCGTCGTTGAGTTGCAGCTCGATTACTTTCTCGATGCCGTTTTTGCCGAGAATAACTGGGGCACCTAGGTACACGCCATTGATGCCATATTCGCCTTGCAACTCTAGGCACACGGGGAATACGCGGCGCTGGTCGCGCACAATGGCTTCTACCATTTGCGCAGCGGCGGCGCCTGGTGCATACCAAGCCGAAGTGCCCATCAGTTTCACTAGTTCACCACCGCCAACAGCTGTGCGCTGCACAATGGCGTCTAGCTCGGCTTTGCCAATCAGCTCGGTTACGGGAATACCGCCCACCGTGGTGTAGCGGGGGAGGGGTACCATAGTGTCGCCGTGGCCACCCATGAGTACGGCCTGAATGTCTTTGGGGCTTACGTTCAGCGCTTCAGCTAGGAAGGCGCGGTAACGGGCGGTGTCGAGGATGCCGGCCATACCAAACACCTTCTCGCGGGGCAGGCCTGAGGTGAGGTGCGCCTGATAGGTCATCACGTCGAGCGGGTTGCTCACTACAATGATAATGGCGTTGGGCGAGTACTTTACCACTTGCTCCGTTACCGTTTTCACGATGCCGGCGTTGGTTGAAATTAGGTCGTCGCGGCTCATGCCGGGCTTACGGGGCAGGCCTGAGGTGATAACCACTACCTCCGAGTCGGCAGTGCGGCTGTAGTCGCCAGTGACACCTACTGTGCGGGAATCGTACCCGATTACAGGAGATTTCTGCCAGATATCTAACGCTTTGCCTTCGGCGAAGCCTTCTTTGATGTCAACCAGAACAATTTCGTTGGCGATTTCGCGGGTGGCTAATACGTCGGCGCAAGTAGCGCCCACGTTGCCAGCCCCAACTACGGTAACTTTCATCGAGTGATGGGTTGGGTGTACGGATTGGGTTCAGGCGTAAAGCTAAGCGTGTGAACCGAGAGTTTAAGCGAAAATTTATGTGCTTTCCTCGCGCATTGTCGTTGGTTCTAAGGCTTGCGAATGCTCAATTGAACTACATATCGCCCATCTCCTTCCTGTACTTTCTTGCTGTTGTAAAAGATTACAAGCTTTTTGAAATCCGGATCTTGGCACTTATTCTTCAGCAATTCGTATTCTGCCCGAATGGTGTCTTGGTCAGTCCGCGTGAAATAGACAACAAACTGCCGAGTAACAGGCTTCTCGAATACAAGATCTTCGTATCCAAGTAATGAAAAGTCTATTGCGGAGTAGGTTAGATCCGTTGGCAAGACGTGAGGCACCAGCTTGCCTTGTTCATCAAGTATGCGTACAGAATCCCGCGTGTAGCTAAGCGGCGGAGAAAATATACTCCTGGTACCGGTAGCGTCAAGAAACTGTATCGAGAAAGAAGTTTCGTAGGCATTACGCGCGCCTTCGCAGTCATCCATTCCGAGAAAAGCACAGCCCGAGAGTGTGATGCACAAGCCTGACAAAAGTAGGAAAATTGATTTCATTAGTTTGAAAATCAATTGAGTAACCGCTGTGCCCAAGCTACTCATTTACATTCGCTTTACCGTCAGCACTCGCTCGGTTTGCTCGGTCACTTTGAACCGCTCGTCGGGCCGGAAGCCAACCACCCAGGCAATTTTGCCGTCGCCGGAAACCAGCACAAATACGTGGTCTTTCAGATTGAGTGGCACTTTCTGGTCGATGAGGAAGTCGGAGAGCTTCTTTTTGCCTTTCATCCCGATGGGCATAAACCAGTCGCCTTCCTGCCAGGGCCTCACAATCAGCGGAAACTTCAGCAAGTCGGCATCCAGCGCGGCTACGGCTTTACCACGCGGAATGTCGAGGCTGGCGGCTTCGGCGAGTTCCAGGCGCAGGTGCAGGCCGTCAATCTTCAGCACTTCCTGGCCCGCCTGAATCTGGTGCGTGCCGAATTTAGTCAGCACTTTCCGGGTGATGACGAGCTGCTCCCGGTCCTTCACCAGCCGGTGCGTCGGCGACTCGAAGCGGCGGCCCGGCTCGGCGGGGAAGGCCGCTATAATATCTTTTACTACCGGGAAGCTGAACCCGAACGGGCGCAATAGCTCGTGTAGCACCAGCGTGGTAGCGGCGGTACGCTGGAGCAGCGCAATGTTCAGATAAATAGCGTCGGCCTCGGTGCGTTGGGCAGCGGCGGCGGTGTCGGCTACGTAGCGCCGCACGATTTCCTCGGCGCCGCCTACTCGCTCGGCCGTGAATTGCAAGGTTTGGTCGAGGTTGGGGTTGATATCGCGCAATACGGGCAGCACCTCTTGGCGCAGGCGGTTGCGCTGGTACACCGGGCTGTCGTTGGAGGCATCTTCGCGCCAGATCAAGTGGTTTTCCACCAGATACTCGAACAGCTCTGGCTTGCCGATGCCCAGCAAGGGGCGCACGAGGTAGCCGTTTTTTGGCGGGATGCCGTGTAAGCCCGCCAGCCCGGTGCCGTGGGTGAGGTTGAGGAGCATGGTTTCGGCGGCGTCGCGCTGGTGGTGGGCGGTGGCAATGTAGGCCAGGTTCTGGGTCTGGCGCAGCCGCTCAAACCACTCGTAGCGCAGGGCGCGGGCGGCCATCTGGGTGGAAATGCCTTCCTGCTCGGCAAATGCTTTGGTCTGGAAGAACTCCGCGAAGTAGGGAACTTCGTATTTCTTAGCCAGCTTGCGCACAAACTGCTCGTCGGCATCCGCTTCTTCGCCGCGCAGCCCAAAATGGCAGTGGGCCACGGCAAACGGCACGCCCAACCGGTGCAGCACATCGGCTAATACCACCGAATCCTGGCCGCCGCTCACGGCTACCAGCAGCGTATCATCGGTAAGGGAAAAAAGCTGGTGTTCTTCTATGTACTGGCGGACTTGGTCGAGCATACGAAATGGAAATACGAGCTGCAAAAATACAGACGCCGCCGCATTGGGCGTTACGCCTGCCAGGTGAAAGCAAACAGAATAGGAATGATTGATTTATTGAAAATGTTGCCTTCGTCTATGCACTTCCCCAGCCGCTGGTTGCGGTACTGCTTCTTTATGTTGCTAGCGCCGCTGCTACTAGCCGGTTGCGACTGGGCTAGCAAGCCGCTGCCGCGCAACCAGCAGCCGTTGGTGATTGGGCACGCTGGCTCGGGTTTTTTCGCGCCCATCAACCCGTTCAATCCGCTGCCCCCGAGCAGTTTTGCCAGCCTTAAAAAGGCTCTGGCCCGCGGGGCCGACGGGGTGGAAGTGGACGTGCAGCTCAGCCAGGACAGCGTGCTGATGCTCTACCACGACCAAACGCTGGAATCCATGACCAACGGCAAAGGCTGCGTGTACGAAACGTTGGCCGCCGATATGCAGAAGCTGGAGTACCGCGGCGGCTGGTTCTACGACTTGTGGCACGATGAGCGCCCCATTACGCTGCATTACCTACTTGATTCACTCAGCCGGCGCCCCACGTTGCCCTACCTACACTTCGATTTGCACGAAACCAACGTCTGCAACGCCGAACAGCCGCTAGCTAAAGCGCCGGCGCTGGCGCGGGCCCTGGGCCGGCTGCTAAAGCAATACAACTGGCCTCCGGAGCGGCTGCTAGTGCTCACCATCAACCAGTCGTCGTTGGCAGGCTTGCGGCAAGCGCTGCCCGGCGTGCCGCTGGGGCTGGAAATCACCGACGACTTCGAAAACCAGTTGCAAGCAGCCAAAGCGGAAAAGGTGCAGGCCATCATCGTTCGGAAAGATTTAATAACGCCCGAGCGTACCGCGCAGGCCCACGCCGCCGGCTTGCAGGTGGTGACGTTCGGGGGCCGCGCCTCTGGCACCGTGCAGCGCCTGATTGACTGCCGGCCCGATGCTATTGAGGTTGACAATGTTCCGACCATGCTGTCGTTGTTGAGGCGCGACTAGCCGCACGCTCCAGCTTACGGAGAAGTATGGCGAGTGTACAACGGCGCAGTTCTTGTCGTAACGCCAAGCCAGGGACGGGCTTCGTTCTACTGCTTCCGCGCGTAAAGGCGGGGGCAGATTTCCTACCTTTGTTCGTAAATGCCCTTCCTTAGATTTCTCTCTCTTATCGTATTGGCTTGGTTGCCGCTGTTTGCTACGGCCCAGCGCAAACCTGCCGCCCAACCCACGCCTGCCAAAGGCCAGCGCATCGAGCTGCTGCCAGGTACCAATGAGTTGATTGGCGGTACGTTCAACGGCGTTGAAATTCGCAAGCTGATTGGCAATGTGAGCTTCCGGCAAGGTACCACGCTGCTTTACTGTGACTCGGCCTATCAGTACACCGATAAGAACGCGCTGGAAGCTTTCAGCAACGTGCGTATCATCCAGAACGACACCATCACGATTACCGGCGACCGGGCCACCTACGACGGTGACACCCGCAAGGCCCGTATGATTGGCAACGTGACTATGCGTGACCCGCGCATGACGCTCACCACCAAGCTGCTCGACTACGACCTCACCAACAACTTGGCTTACTACAGCACCGGCGGCCACATTGTAGACCCCGAAAATACGCTCGATAGCCAGTACGGGTACTATAATACTACCAGCAAAATCTTCAGCTTCAAGCGGAATGTAAAGGTGCTCACCAAAGACAACACCATCGATACCGACACGCTGCAATACAATACAGTGTCGAAGGTGGCGTATTTCTACGGCCCAACGCACCTCACCGACAAGCAAAACCAGACGCTGTACGCCGAAAACGGGGTGCACAATACTATCACTGGCAAGTCGGTGTTCCAGAAGAATGCCAAGGTGGAAACGCCCAACTACCTGCTCACCGGCGACAAGCTGGTGTACGACCAGGCAACGAAATACGGCGTAGCCACTGGGCACGTCTCCATGACTTCCAAGAAAGACAATGTGGTAATCAGGGGGGACGTGGGGCGGTACTGGCGGCTGCTTGGCCGGGTGAAGGTGTACGGCGCGCCGGTGATGCGCAATATCTCCGGCAAAGACACGCTGTACCTGGCCGCTGATACGCTGATCAGCCAAGAAGGCAAGGCCCCGCTCAACAGCGCCGGCGTCATCTACGCCTTTCCAAAAACCAAGATTTTCCGTACTGATTTGCAGGGCCGTTGCGACTCGCTCACCTACAACCGGCTGGATTCCATCATCTACCTCAACAAGCGGCCCATCCTCTGGAGCAACAAAAACCAGCTCACCGCCGACAGTATGGAAATCCGGCAGCGCAAGGGCAAAGTGGACCAGATGCGCCTGTACGCCAACTCGTTCATCATCGGCCAGGACACGCTACTGAACTTCAACCAGGTGAAGGGCCGCCGCATGATTGCCTACTTCCAAAACAACTCGATAAAAAAAGTTGATGTGCTTGGCAACGCCGAGAGCCTCTACTATGCTCTTGAGGGGGATACGGCAGTGAGCGGCATGAATAAGGCCCTGTCGGCCACGATGGTGCTGCGCTTTGCTGAAAGCAAACTGCAAACCATCAGCTTCCTCACCAACCCCGACGCTAGTTTTATACCACCGCATGAGTTAAAGCCCGAAGACGAAAAGCTGAAAGATTTCAGCTGGCGCCCCACGGAACGCCCTACCCGCCGAGCGGTGTTAGGCAGGCACTTTGCGGTGCCCGTAAAAGCCAAGCCAAAAGCCCGGCCTAAATCGAAGACGAAAACCAAAGCAGCCACCAAAGCCAGTTCGAAGTCGAAAGCCAAACCGAGCGTCACTCCGGCTACGCCCGCCAAAACTACCGCTCCGAAGCCGCCAATAAGGAAATAGCCATTTTTGGGAGTTGCGGCCAACAATCAGTCGCCAACAAACCGGCAATCAAGCACTGCCAATGATTCAGGCAGAATCCGTTACCTTTGTGCCCCTTATGCAATCATTTCGCCCAACCCTTTTTGTTCTTCTGCTTAGTGCATTGCTTTTTGGCTCCTGCACCGGCTACCAAAAGCTGCTCAAGAGCGGCGACGTGAACAAGAAGTACGAAGCTGCCATCAAGTATTACGACAAAGGCGACTTTTTTAAAGCAGGTACTCTGCTCGAAGATTTGGTGCCGTTGCTGAAAGGCCGCCCGGAAGCTGAAAAAGCGCAGTTCTACTTCGCCAACACCAACTTCCGCCAGCGCAACTATACGCTGAGTGCTTACTACTTCAAGTCCTTCGCCGATACCTACCCGAACTCAGCGTACACCGAGGAAGCTTCGTTTCTACAAACAAAATCCCTGTTCCGCGATTCGCCGGAGTATGAGCTGGACCAGACCAACACGTACTCAGCGCTGGAAACCATCCAGGAGTTTTTGAATCGCTACCCCGAAAGCAAGTTCCGGCCCGAAGCGGAAGGCATGTCGCAGGAGTTGCAGAAGAAACTAGAGAATAAAGCGTACCAGGGTGCCAAACTCTACTACAGCCTGCGCTATTATCAGTCGGCGGTAGTTGCCCTCACCACGTTTCAGCAGCAGTTTCCGGCTTCCGCGTTCAACGAAGAAGCCGAGTACCTGAAAGTGAGTGCGCAGTACGACCTAGCCCGCGAAAGTGTGGAAGAAAAGCAGCGCGAGCGGTACTTAGATGTCGTGGCCTTCTACCAGCACTTTGTGGATACTTTCCCGCAGAGCCGCAACCTGAAAGACGCCGAGCGGATGTACACCGACGCCACGGCACAAATAGCCAAGCTCAAACCTAAAGACGCAGCGGCTGCGAATTAATTTTTAATGGCTGAATTGTTTGATTGTTAAATGACTGACTTTATTAACCAGTCATTCAGGACAACCAACAATTAAGCAATTCAACAATTTAACCATTCACATCATGAAGACCCCTAGCAACCTGTCTGCTTCCATCGTGACCCGCAACATGTCGGAACTTGCCAACGACACAGGTAACGTATACGAATCTATTGCCATCATCTCGAAGCGGGCCAACCAGCTGGCCCTCAAGCTGAAAGAGGAACTGAACGGCAAGCTAGCCGAGTTTGCTACCACCGTCGATAACCTGGAAGAGGTGTTCGAGAACCGGGAGCAAATCGAAATCAGCAAGCACTACGAGCGGCTACCCAAGCCAACCAACCTCGCCATTGAGGAGTTTCTGGAAGGCAAAGTGTACTACCGTACGCCTGAGGAAGAAGCTCCTGTTGCCGCGCCTAAAGCCGAGTAGGGTAGGCTCCAACTCAACCGTGCACGTCATGCAGAAGCGGAGCGAAACATCTCGCCTGCTGATGATAGGTTACTATTCCTACGTCAGCAGGCAAGATGTTTCGCTTCGCTTCTGCATGACGTTCTGTTTATACCATAAGCGTAAATCGAAGCAATATGTCTTCAGCACTACAAGGCCGTAAGGTACTGCTTGGGGTTTGTGGGAGCATAGCCGCCTACAAAGCTGCGCCACTCGTGCGGCTGCTGGTGAAAGCCGGCGCCGAGGTGCAGGTAATTCTAACCACTTCGGCCGTTGCTTTTGTTACGCCGCTCACGTTGGGCACCCTCTCGAAGCGGCCGGTGCTGCAAGGGTTTCTGAAAGACGAGCAGGCCGGTGAATGGCACAACCACGTGCATCTGGGCTTATGGGCCGACGTGCTGCTGGTAGCGCCAGCTTCGGCTAATACACTGGCGCACTTCGCAAATGGCTTCTGCGAATCGTTGCTGGATGCCGTGTACCTCTCGGCCCGCTGCCCGGTGGTGCTGGCTCCCGCTATGGACCTGGACATGTACGCCCACCCCGCTACCACCGCCAACCTGGCGCGGCTGCGTTCCTACGGCAACACCGTGTTGGAGTCGCCGGCCGGGGAGCTAGCTAGTGGCCTCTCCGGGCCAGGCCGCATGCTGGAACCCGAGGACATCGTGGCGGCGCTGGAGAAATCAAGAATGACGAATTAAGAATTATGAATTGGTTTTACGTGCCTTGCCTCTGTGCTTTGTGAGTGAAATTGCGGCAGGATGAGTTGCTGAAACCAGAAGGAAATATTCGCAGCTTATAGTTTTTAATTCATAATTTTCAATTGACTTCATGCGCGTCCTTATTACGGCTGGCCCTACCTACGAACCGCTTGACCCGGTGCGGTTCATTGGCAACCATAGCACCGGCAAAATGGGCTACGCGCTGGCCGAGGCGTTTGCCATAACTGGTGCCGACGTAACGCTCATCAGTGGCCCTACTAGCCTGCCTGATCCCACCAACCCACGCATTGCAATTCAGCGTGTGGAAACCGCCGACCAGATGTACGCTGCCGCCGCTGCGGTGGCGCCGGCCGCTGATGTGTGGGTGTTTGCCGCCGCCGTAGCCGACTACAAGCCGGCGCACGTAGCGGAAAATAAAATCAAGAAAGCCGGCGACACGCTCACGCTGAAACTGGTAAAAAACGTGGACATTGCCGCTACCCTTGGGAAAAGTAAGCGGCCCGAACAATTTTCGGTGGGTTTTGCGTTGGAAACCAACAACGAGGAAGTTAATGCCCGCGAGAAGTTGCACCGCAAAAACTTCAATATGGTCGTGCTCAATTCTTTGCGCGATGCGGGTGCTGGCTTCCGAGTTGATACCAACAAAGTGACGCTCCTGGATGCCCAGGGCGAAATGATTATCTTTGAAGTGAAGCTGAAAGCCGCTGTGGCCCACGATATTGTTCAAGCTGTTCTTGCCCGCCTGCCCCGTGAAGCGTAATTCTCTGCTGTCGTCTGTTCTGGTTTGCTTGGTTTCGTTGTTCGCGGCCCATTCGGGACAGGCGCAGGAAATTCAGGCGGAAGTGCGCGTTACCACCGAAAACGTGACAATTTCGGATCAGTCGCTGAAGCAGCAGATGCAGAACGATATTCAGGGCTTCCTGAATACCCGCTCGTTCACCAGCCAAACTTACCGCCCCGAGGAACGCATCAAGATGCGCCTCTTTATTGGTATCACCAGCATTCCGCAGAACGGACAGTATTTGGCTACGGCCCGTATCGTTACCACGCGGCCAGTGTATGGTACTGGCTTCGAAACCAATCTGATGAGTTTTTCGGACCGGAGCTTCCTGTTCAATTATTCGCCGCAGAATCCCATCGACTTTTCGCAGAACACCTTCGTAGGTAATCTGTCGTCGCTGCTGACTTTTTACGCTTACTTGGCTATCGGCCTCGACCAAGACAGTTTTGCGCGGCTGGGTGGCTCACCTTATTATGACCAAGCCCGGATTGTGCTCCAGAATGCCGCCTCTCAGGCCATAACCAACGAGGGTGACAAAGGCTGGAAAGATACTGAATCCCGAAACCGGTACTGGCTGCTCAACAACCTGCAAGACCCGCAACTGGAAGCGCTACGCACGGGCAGCTACGCCTATTACCGGCAGGGGCTGGACGTATTCATCGAGAAGCCTGAGGCAGCTCGTACCAGCATTTTTACGGCGCTTCAGGGCGTGCAGGCCGCGGCTGTACGCCGGCCCGGTACGCTGCTGGCGCGGGCCTTCTTCGATACCAAAGCCGACGAAATTGCCAACGTGTTCCGGAGCAGTACTGACCAGCAGCAAAAGCAGAATCTAGCTAATCTGCTTACTGAAGTCGACCCCACTAACTCGGCCAAATATCAGGCAATGTTGAAGTAGTTTGCTAGTGGTGTTAGAACTTTTGATGCCTAGAGATAGCGCGGGAGCGGTTCATAAAAACTTGATGCGAAAATAGTTGGCATAAGCCTAAAGTAATTAGTAGGTTTGTAAAACCCGTCTTGTCTGGCTAGTAGCCGGCGGGGCGGGTTTCTTCTTTGTCAGCTACGGCCGCTGCCGGCCTTCATGTACCCTTATGCTGGTTGATCTTCGCATCCGCAATTACGCTCTGATTGAGCAGCTGGAGCTGCGGCCCTCAGCGCTCCTCAACATTATCACTGGCGAAACCGGCGCCGGTAAATCCATTATGCTCGGGGCCATTGGGCTCCTTCTCGGCAACCGCGCCGACTCGCGTATGCTCTTCGACACCGAGAAGAAGTGCGTGATTGAAGGCCAGTTCGACATCAGCAGTTACCAACTCCAGGATATCTTCGAGTCGGAAGACCTTGACTACGACACCCAGTGCATTCTGCGGCGCGAGATTAGTCCAGCGGGCAAAAGCCGCGCCTTCGTGAACGACACGCCCGTGACGCTAGAGACACTGCGGCACATCGGGGCCAACCTGATGGATATTCACTCGCAGCACGACACGCTGTTGCTCGGTGATGCGGTGTTTCAATTGAATTTGCTGGATCTGTATGCCGGCTTGGTGCCTACGCGGGGCCAATACAGCAGTGCCTACCGCCAGTACCGCAAGCTGGAAGCCGATTTGAAATCGGTGGAAGACCAAGTGGCCCAAGCCAATAAGGAGCTGGACTACCACAGCTTTCTGTTGAACGAACTGGAAGAGGCCCGCCTCGACAACGAGCAGCAGGACGAGTTAGAGCAGGAAGTGAAGCAACTGGAACACGCCGAGGAAATCAAGTTCAAGCTCACTCACGCCCTGCACAGCCTCAGCGAAGGCGAGTACTGCGCCACCGGCAACCTGAAAGAAGCCGCCACCCTCCTCGGCCAGATTGCGCCTTATGCCGACGTATTCCGCGACCTGAAAGCCCGGCTCGACAGCTGCCTGATTGAGCTGCACGACATTGCCTCCGAGGCGGAAGCTGCTGAGCGCCGTACTGAAGGTGACCCCGCCCGTATCGACGAGTTGCAGGGCCGCCTCAACGTTATCTATAACCTCCAGCGTAAGCACCAGGTGCGCGACATCGTGGCGCTGTTGAATCTGCGCGACGAACTGCGCGACAAAGTGGGTTCGGTACTGAACCTGGACAAGCAGATTTCGCGCCTGCGCCGCGACGCTGATGCCGCCTTAGCTACGGTTACCAAACTGGCCACGCGCCTGTCGGAGGCCCGCCGCAAGAGCTTTCCTAAGTTCGAAAAAGAGCTGGTAGCTCTGCTGGCTGACTTGGGCATGCCCAACTCGCGGCTGGTGGTGCAGCACCAAACCGGCACCCCTAGCACCAGTGGCATCGACATCATCAGCATCCTGTTCACGGCCAATAAAGGGGCCCAGCCGCAAACCTTGAGTAAAGCGGCTTCGGGTGGCGAGTTCTCACGGCTGATGCTGTGCATCAAGTACATGCTGGCTGATAAAACTGCCTTGCCAACGATAGTATTCGATGAAATTGACACCGGTATCAGCGGGGAAATTGCGGTGAAAGTAGGCCGCATGATGCAGCAGATGGCCCAGAAGCACCAACTTATTGCCATTTCGCACCTGCCGCAGATGGCCGCCGCCGGCGACGCACACTACTTCGTGTACAAGCAGGACCGCGCCGACCGTACCGTGAGCTGCATCCGGCAGCTGAACCTAGAGGAGCGGATCAGCGAAATTGCCCACATGATTGCGGGGGCAAACCCCAGCCAGCACGCCTTCCAGAGTGCCCGCGAACTGCTGGCCATGCGCGGCGAAGAGTTGGTAGGGTAGAAGTGAAATTGTGGGGTTGTGAAATTGTGAGTCGGTGAAT
The DNA here is from genome assembly GCF_000420705.1 of Hymenobacter norwichensis DSM 15439. Taxonomy (GTDB): domain Bacteria; phylum Bacteroidota; class Bacteroidia; order Cytophagales; family Hymenobacteraceae; genus Hymenobacter; species Hymenobacter norwichensis. Next base: position 336,821 of record NZ_ATVL01000008.1, on the reverse strand, counting down.
ACCTAAATTGCCGCCGTCTAACCACTGAAAACAACCTGGAAGGTGTCGGCGGGCTTATCCAAGCCGCAACTTCACAACCACACATTCTCACCACATGGCAAATCTACTAGCTGGCAAGGTCGGCATCATTTCTGGTGCGCTCAACGAGGAATCCATTGCCTGGAAAGTGGCCCTGAAGGCCCACGCCGAAGGCGCCCGCTTCGTGCTCACCAACGCCCCGCTGGCCATGCGCATGGGCGAAATCAACAAGCTGTCGGAGCGGTGCAACGCACCCATTATCCCAGCCGATGCTACCTCGATGGAAGATCTGGAGAAGCTGTTCAGTGGCGCGCAGGAGCACCTCGGTGGCAAGCTTGACTTCGTGCTGCACAGCATTGGTATGAGCGCCAATATTCGCAAGGGCAAGCACTACGGCGAACTGAACTACGAGTGGTACCAGAAAACGCTGGACGTGTCGGCGCTGTCGTTCCACAAGATGCTGGCCGTTGCTGAAAAGCAGGACGCCTTTAATGAGTGGGGTTCGGTGGTAGCTTTGAGCTACATTGCCGCCCAGCGGGCCTTCCTCGATTACACCGATATGTCGCAGGCTAAAGCGGTGCTTGAAAGCATTGCCCGTAGCTACGGCCAGCGCCTGGGCAAGCTAAAAAAAGTGCGTGTGAACACCATCAGCCAGTCGCCAACCAAGACCACGGCCGGTACCGGCATCAGCGGCTTCGATGCGTTTTATGAGTACGCCAACCGTCTTTCGCCGCTTGGCAACGCCCCGGCTGAGGCCTGCGCCGACTACTGCGTGAGCTTGTTCTCGGACTTGACCCGCTACGTAACCATGCAGAACCTCATGCACGACGGCGGCTTCAGCACCACCGGCATTTCCGAGGAAATTGTGGAGCTGATTACGAAAGCCAATTCGTAGTCTGACAACAAGTTGGAAAAGAGAAGCCCGGCCATTTGGCTGGGCTTTTTTTGTGCGTTTTGAATGCTAGAAATAGATTCAACTGAAGGTGGCTAACATCTGCTGCCGGTCGTAATCGAGTAGTAGGTGATGGTGCGAATTATAAAGTGGCCGGAGCGTATCGGCGTTGGAGCTAATCACATCTAGGCCCCGGTCATCGTACATGTGCAGGATCAATTTTGACCGTAGATTAAGGAAAAATATATCGTCGTGTAGCTGAGGAGTACGTGAAGAAAAGTCTTGGTAACTAATGGCTTGCAGGATTTGCTGATACGGAATTTGATTGGCAGAACGTTGTATGGTAAACCGAATGAGCTGCTGGGTGCTAGCAAAACGAGTTCGGTTGGCTAGGCGCTGAAAATGGGCTTCTTGCTTGGATGCGTTTAGCAACCGAAAGAGTAAGTCATTGGCCCGAAAGCGCCTCCGCCTGAAATATCGCTTATCACGAGGCCGCTGCACCACTATTAATACTTCGTCGGTAGGTTTGAACACAGCTTCAAATACACTGGTAGCGCGCCGTACTACTTCAGTGAAATAAGCTTGGTCTGAGGTAGAAACTTCACTTTGCAAATCGAATCGTACGCCAATATTCCAAGAATAAAATAAGGCGGGACCCAATATCAAGCTTGGATAATACTGGTTTATGAACTGTGAACTAGTTGTCAGCATAGTAAAGCTAAAAGGCGTAGCAGGTAGAGGTAGTTACAGCTACGTAGGAAAAAGTAAGTGCTAAATGATGCAGTGGAAAGGCCGCAAGTACCAAGCTCGTCAGCATCCTACCAACGGATAGCGCGTAGAAACAGCAATAGCGAAACGCTCGAAATCAACATGCTTCCCGAAATGCTTCGCGCCCACGGTTTCGACGGCCCATTACACCCTTCAATAACATCCACCCACATGCCCCAACATTCTCTTGAAGATGTGCTGAATACTCAGCAGAAAAAGCTGGCTTTCTTCCAGAACCTAGTATTGGTAGCCGCCGCCGATGGCAACCTAGACGCTGCTGAAGCAGACTTCCTGTTGCAAATGGGCAACCGCTTAGGGTTGGCTGCCGAAGAAGTGCAGCCCATTGCCGACAATATCGGTGTGCTCAGCTTCATTGTGCCGGCCGAGGGCATCCAACGCACACTGGAACTGCAAACCTTAGTGCAAATGATGCTGCAAGACGGCCAGATTGATGCGCGTGAATATGGCCTCTGCCTGGAATACGCCATGCGCATTGGCTACAGCAAGGATATTCTCGACGACATGGTTTCGCAGCTAGCCGGCAACGGCAGCGCCCCGAGCCACAACGCTGCGACAGTAAGCTAGAGCCATAGCTCCAACAAACCCAAGGCCCGCCGTGTAGACTCTAACTCTACACGGCGGGCCTTGGGTTTGTTGCTACCAATCAACTGCCGCAAGAATAAGCTGCTCGAATATGAGGTTAGTTATCTAAAAATTAAGCTGAGCTTGGAGCCGGAGTAACTCGCCACGCTGCTGATTGTCGGGCTGCTGGAAATCCTCGAAGCGGCGCGACGACAACATGTACATCGTGACCAGCTCAAGGCTAGGCAGCGGCTGCCATTCCACACCCATTTCCGCCTCCCGAACGGTGTAGCTGCGGGAGGCGCGCTCATGCTTCTCGCTCGCCGCCGGGGTTGGTTTCGAGCAGCCGGTTGTAGCGGGCCTGCATATATCCGCGGATAGACACCGACTGGCACCACTGCTTGCTGGCTGCCGGCTCCCGATGAAACAGCTTCCGTTGCCTACCCAAAGGCGCGACCGGATATAAGCAACACCAGGGCTAGTAATAGTTTATTTCTGAAATGATAATGTTCACGCCAAACCCGGCATCGTCTGTTACTCCAATGTGTTTGGTGTATTGCCGGAATGTTATCAATGCCCACAGTTAAGGTTTGCCGGAATCAGGAGCACACAAAAGAGCCCTGCAAAACACCACAGGGTTTTGCAAGGCTTGCCGTTGCTTGGCGGGTGCCATTTATTCCACTTCTTCCACTACCGTATCGGGTTGGGTAGTGGCTTGGTATGTGTCGGCATACTTGAAGTCGTCGAGCCAATAAGCTGAGCTGACCACATCGAATACTACAGCGCTATCGGTCTTTTTCACCGCATTCAATTGCCAAACAATGCTGGGCGCTTCAGGAAAGCTGGTACCGTCGAGCTGCTCGTGAAACAGGCGTTTGAGCAACGTGTTGTCGGGCATGCCCTGGGCCAGCAGGCGCAGGAGCGGAGCTTCCGGCTGGGTATCAAAGGCGGCAAGGTCCTCGGGGTTTTCGGGGGTGAGCTGCACTTGAAACTGCACGGCTTCGGCCCGCGGGAATTTACCGTTGTAGGCTTCGTAGAGCAGCTGCGTGGCTTTATAAAAGCCTTCATGCTGGCTTAGCTCGGGGTTTTCTTCCCACAGCTTCTCGGTCAGCATCTGATGCGCCAGGTTCTCAACCTGGCCGGTAGTGAGCTGGTCGGCAAACAGGTAGCCCAGTACCATTTGCGCCGCTTCGGCGGGTTCCAGGTCGGTGAGCGACATCAGGGCCATGGCTTTCAGCTCGGCTGGCTCTATTTCATCGGGGTTGTCGTAGCCGGTTTCCTTGAGCAGAGCTTTGTAGTCGTGGGCTTGCCAGGAGTTGGGTAGCTCGGTCAGCGAGTCAAAAGAAAGGCGCTCTACAGTGAAGTTTTTCATAAAGTGAATAGCTGATGATGAGCCGCAAAAGGCTCGTAGCGGCGAAAAGTCCGCGCTATATGTGTTGTTTACGGCTGAGTTTGATAAGTGCCTACGATTTGCGCGAATAAAGCGCATCATGCCTTCGCAAGGCCCGTCTAGGCACCTGAATTAGCCCTCCGGATTGTTCGATACTCTTTCAGCACCAACCGGCTCGTTGCTGTGTAGTATAACCTGATACCAAGTTGGCCGGGCATTGCACGGCGCATCGGCAACGAAAGCCTCTAACCGCTGCCGCGTAATCGTCTGATTATCCCAGTAGAACAGCAGGGCCATTTCGCGGCAATTGAGGGTGGCATCGGACTGGACGCTGAGCCAAGTGACAAACGCAGATTGATTGGAGAAGACAAGCACAAAAGCATCCCGGTTTTCCAGCGTGTTCCAGTCACGCAACTGGCCGTCCCATACCTCACCGTAAAAGAACCGGCCACCAACGTACTCCAGCCCCATGCCACAATAGTCGCGGTGGTAAGCGGCCAGCGTCCGGCCCGTTTGCAGGGCGGCGGCTACCTGTTCGGCCAGTTCCTGGGTATATCGTTGTTTTTTACCTGCTGCCATCTGGCTTGGTGAAGTCTATGGTGCGGTTTGGGTCAGCGGCCTTTCACGCCAGGGTAAAGCTCCTGCACAACGTCGCTCTGCACAAACTCCTTGGTGCGCACATTCATCATGCTCAGGCGGCCTTGGAAGCCCGCGCCCTGGTCGAGGTTCCACACGTTGGCGCGCTGGCAGGGTACTTCGCTTTCCTGCCAGGTAGGCGTGTGGCCAATAAAGCACTCCTCGTAGCCCACAGCCGCCAGATGCTCCCGCCACAGGGTCCGGCTCCAAATCAGGTCTTCGGGGGCCTGCTTGGTAATAGGTAGCATGGGGTCGTAGCTGGCATGCACGTAGAGGTTGCCCGATTCATCTTCGAAATAAGGAAGCTGCTCCCCGAAAAAATCGTGAAAATGTCGTTTGCCCACCTCGGCCGGCTCCAGCATATAGGCGTTGAACGTAGCCTGGCCCCCCTGCTTGTACCAGAATTGGTCTAATTTGGTGCGGGGGAGGCGGTGCAGCAGCCACTCGGCAGCCCACCAGTCGTGGTTGCCTTGCAGCCAGATGCTGTTCGGAATGCTTAGCAGCAACTCCACGCACTGCGGCGTTTCCGGCCAGCCGTCGGCCACGTCGCCAAGCTGAATAAGCCGGTCGAGGCCGGGGCGAAAAGGGCTACGCTCCAGCACCTGCTGGAGCGCCCGAAAAGCACCGTGTATATCCCCAATTACGTAGGTTTCCATACAGGCAGTACGGGCAAAGGGCTCCCAGGATGTGGAAAAACCGGCTTGTTTTCGGCGGAGTTAAAAGAAATAATTTTGTAACAAGTGCATAGTGCGGACGCCGTTGCCAGAGCTACTGAATTGGGACTAGCATACTGGATTCTTGCACAGCCAACGTGTCGCCGGTACCAATGCGGGCAACGCTGGCTTGGTTGAACTCATTGAAAAGTGAGCCTGACTGTTCGCTGAAACTTCCAGAAGAACCGGTTCGCTTCAGCCGGTAGTGTAGCCGTGAAACACGCAGATTATCACCCTCGACGTATCCAACCCGCACCTCTTTGGTTAAGTAGGAAAACCCCGTTGAAGTGGGCACCGGAACCAACGGCGAGGCGTGCTTCAGTAGGCTGTGAATAATATCGTTAGGAGTGGATATCCGCACCACTAAGGGTGAGTAGCACAGATACTGCTGCCCCGATTTAACCACAGCAAACGGTATAGTGGAAGCACCAAATAAAACGGTATCGGGCTTGATAAACCGCGCGGGCTCAAGGGATACCTGCGTATTAGGCGGCACCGTGAAGGCAGTGCCTGCTCGCTCAATGAAGCACTTTTTTATTTGCTTATCGGTGATTTCCCGGCCGGCAGTGAAGACCCATTGCCGTACTTCGCCGTTTGGTTTGGCTTCGTCTTTGCGGCACGACCAGCAACTGAGAAGCATTAGTGGAAAGACTAACGTGCGGTATATGTGTGGCATAATGGGGTAAGATTTGGAATAGAAACACAAGGCATAAAAGATACTATAATCCCCCGCAAACCCACCACGTTGTTGGAGCAGCTGTATTAGGATTTCATCGAGCGGGCGGCGCAATGCTACGGGCCTGAAAAAACGCTTCTACTTTGTGGTTGAACTCGTCGGCGTGCTCGTGCAGAGTGGCGTGGCCGCTGTTGGGCAGAATCCAGAGCCAGGCGCGGGACAGGTTCTGGTAGATGGCTACCGTGTGCTCGGGGCGAATCACGTCCCGGTCGCCCGCAATGATAAAGGCCGGGGCCTTGATGCCGGCCAGCGCCGCAAGCGGAATGTGCGGGTGGCGCCAGTCCAGCAGAAACACCTTCCAGTCGTTGCGGCGGGTGGGGTCGGTGAAAGTTTGGGTGCGGCCTTCTTGGTAGCCGCGCTTCATTTGCTGCCACAGCTCGGGCATGAGGGCCGTGGAATCGGGCCAGAGGTTGGCTCCGGTGGCGGCCAGCCGCTTCACTTTCTCGGGGTGGCGCAACGCCAGAAGTAAAGCCGTAATGCCTCCGTCGCTCCACCCCAGCACATACGCCGAGTCGAGGCGCAGCTGAGTGAGCAGGGAGGCGCAGTCGTCAGCCAGCTGCTCGAAGCTCAGTGAATCGGTGCGGTCCACGGATTTGCCGTGCGCCCGGCTGTCGACGGCAATAACGCGGTACTTCTTGGCGAAGTAGGGAATGGTTTTAGCGAATTCCTTGCTGCTGCCGCCGTTGCCGTGTAGCAGCAGCAGGGGCGGGCCGGCGCCGTAGGTTTCGTAGTAGAGCTTCACGGCTCGCACCTGGGCATACTTACCGGCGGCGGGGTTGTCGCCATACAGAACAGCTTTCTGCGCTACTGCAAGCTGGCTGAGCAATAGCAAAACCGCGAAAAGCAGGGAGCGAAGCATAGGCAATTAGGCTTGCTAATCAATGGAATCCGAAAGAGAAAACGCCCTATCGTTTCTGAAGATACAGCAAAGTGGACTGGTTGGATGGACCGTATTTGTCGTTGATGAGAAAGTAGCCGCCCCGGTAGGCTGCTAGCCCCTCCCAGTTGTAAAGCATATATTGCTTGGGTAATTCAAACAGTGGTTTCCAGCTAATTCTGCCGTGCTTATACCGCAGGCTAATCAGCCGACAATAATTCTGGTAGCCGGCGCCGGCGCGTACAAATTTGGTATTGGGGTCAGTAGGGGCGGGGCGGTACACGCTGTCTTCGGCACCGCTGAAGAAATAGTTGATGCCGATGAAGCGGTTTTTGCCGGTGGGCACCATGTCCGTCACTCGGAAGGGCAGCCGCTTCACAGACACATACTGCGGAATGTCGGGGGCGTCGTCGGGGGTAGGCAGCGTGAAGGCGTAGTTGTCGTGCGTAAAGTAATTGTGCTCGTAGAGCAGCAGCAGGTTCTGGCCGTAGCTCGCCAGGGCCTCAAACCCGGCATTGTAGATGTGCGTGCCGTTGCTAAGCGTGGGTTTGGCCAGCGGTACCAGGTAGTGTGTATCAAGCGTGATGGTGTTGCGGGCGTCATCAATCGGGCCCCTGAGTACGTAGCAGTAAGGCGACGAGGTGGCGGTTTCCACTGAGAAATACGCTATGTTGCCCAGCACCGTCATGCCTTCCAACCCCTCGTAGTGCTGGCCGGTGCTGTCGATGCGAGCCCGCAGCTTATCAAGGTTGCGGAGCAGGTATTTCTTGTAGGGCAGTTCTGTGGTTTGCTGGGTTAGCTGGGCGTCGAGGCTGGCGAAATCCAGGGCGTACACTTTGGCCTCGGCGTGCTCCTGCAAGCGGCTCTCCGAGAGCAGCAGCAGCAGGTTGCCATACCGGCACAACCCCGAAAACTGATTGTCGCGGTCGGCAATTTCGGCGGGCAGCTTGATGCTCCGGGGCAAATAGGCTTGTTTTTGGGCGCTGGCGAGGGTAGCATGTAGTGCCAGTAGTAAGAGCAAGAGGCGTTTCAAATAGAAGTTCAATTGGCGGAAACAGGAAAGCAGGTCGTAGCAGAAGCAGCGCGTAAAGGTCGCTACGAACGGCTGTAATCTGGTTATTCCAGTGTAGCCCTCTTTGCGCTGATACTGCCAAGCATCCAGAGGACTATACTAACCCAAGCTGCGGAGTACTTACCGGTCAGCTGGCTTTCTTGCCAGCTGACCGATCGTTGCCAGTACCGTATGGAGAGCCAGCAGCGGGCAACAGCAGCAGCATACGGCAACGCGTCAGCCCACCGGAAAACGGCCTGAAGGGCGCACCTTTGCCAAGCACTGCGCAACTATAGTTGCACTAGCTGCCGTGTAGCAGCCGGCGAAAGTGGCTAGTATCTTTTCCGCTGAAAACAGGCTGGCTGTAGTATTATTTCACTACTTACTTGGTTCTGACCGCTCATCCTGCCCGTGCCAGATATCCAGTGATTTAACCGTAAAGCAGCCGTTTGCTGCTAAATAAGAATGCTTAATTTTGTTACATAGCCAGGAAGGCCCGCCTTCCCCGACCTCACGATAACATGATTAAAGCTTTTCTAGTCGCAGCTATACTGGCAGTGACCTCCTTTGTAGGTGCTCGTGCGCAAGGCCATATCGTCAAAATTAAGCTGAATGATGGCTCGGCTTCGCTAAACGGCAACCTGCCCAAGGATTATACCAACCGCACCTTTATCAAAGGGCTGGCCATGTACCGCAACAAGATTGACGACTTGGCGGGTTGCCTCATCTTGCTCGAAGAGAAGGATAAAGCCAGCATCATTGGGCAGTTTTTGCGGCCAGGCGAGCCGCCGCTACGAAACGCGGCCCTGGCCGATGTGCTGTATAGTTCCAAAGTCAGCACCTCGTTCAAGATGAACGGCAGCTATATGATTGCCTCAGCGGGAGCTTCCACTGGCTCCATCGTCGAGCTGATTCTTACCGACGTAAACGGCGTGCTGGTACCCGAAACGTCCATTCCCTACCTCGACATCTGCAAGGCTGCCCGCAACGTAGACAAGGAGTTGAAGAAGCGGATTTACTACATCCGTTCGGCCAAGCTTACCAGTGTACACAGCCGCGTGTACCAGGAAATCGGCTCTGAGGCGGGCATCAGCGGCACGGTGTTTAGCGCTGCCGGTAAAGTATACACCTCATCCGACCAGTTCAAAACTGACTATGTGGTGTCCGTCGACCTGATTAGCCTGACCAACCTGCTGCTCACCCGCAACTGCGACGGCCTAATCAGCAACAGCGAACTAACCGTGCGCCAGCAGAACGACCGCGCCCGCCAAGACGCCGACCGCGCCGAGCAAGACCGTCGCAACAAGGAATCGGAGCTGCGCGGAGCCAAATCCGAAGTTGACGACCTGAAGAGAAAAGTAGCCGAGATGCAGCAGGTACTCCGGAAGCAGCAATCCACCTCTGACGAATACAAAGGCCAGATCGAGAACCTGCGCAAAGACTTAGTTAGCGCGCAGCAGCGCGTGAATCAGGTGAATATCGAAATCAAGCAGCAAGTGGAGAATACCAGCAGAGTGGTAATGGCCAACGCGGAGCAGCAGCAAAATAAGCCGGCTGGCGAAGACAAGAATAACTTAGTGCAGAAGTCCGATGTGGGTGTAATTTCTGAGGTGAAGAACTTATCGGAGGAAGAGGTGAAGAAGATGGGATTTAAAGAGGTGAAGCAATAGGGGGGCGTTGCGCTACGTCTGCCTGTTATCTTAAAGACTACAAAGCAATGAGTGTTACCCAGTTCGATGCTGGCTACTAAGCTCTGAGACTTACTTCTGCACCACCGTCACCAGCTCCGGACTCTCGAACATCCGCACCGGTGAAATCGCCCTCTCATTCAGCGGAATCTGGTTGCCGTAGCGCTCCTTGAGCTTCGCTTGCACGGCCGGGTGGCTCAGGTCGAATTGACGGAGGGTTTCAAGCTGACCGATTTCGCGGCCGGTTGCTTGTTGGTACATTTTCCAGAGCAGTTCGGAGCAATAGATTCGGTCGTCGGACCAGCCGAAATACAGGTCGTAGCTTTTGCCGCGGTACTGCTCGCCGGCTGCCCGTAGCCGTTGCAGCGTAGCGGGCGTCAGGACGGTTTCGGCGTCGTGGAGGCGCTTGACCACGAACTGGCCGCCTTTGCCGCGGGCCACCCAGGCCGCTAAGGATGTTTCGCTCACCGGTTGCACGGCCTCGAATACACGCCATTCCGTGCCGCGCCGAAACAGGATGCCGCAGTGGCTGTAGGGCGAGTGAGTGGCAAGCTGAATGGCCCGGCTTTGGGTGGAAGTAGAGGTCTGAAAAATAAGGTCGCCGTTGTGGAGCTTGGGCCTGATAGAATCCAAGGCCATTGTAGCGCGTTCGTCCTGCTCTTGCTGAACTTGGGCTATGCGCTCCATGAATGTTTTACGCTGTCTATATGGCCTGTACAAGTAAATAAGCCCATACAGCAACAGCGGCAGTAATAATAGATATCTAAGCTTCATAGCACGACCAGCTTCCGCAGTAGCAATGCAGCATGCCATGCAGTGCGGATTCAGCTGGTAAGCTACGTCAGGAAGCTGCTTTTCTCCTCAATCGGATGTGGCTCCCACAGGAATATTTGCACGCCCGGACGCATAATTTTCTTGTCCAGTTTCCTGCAAATGGCAGCAGGCTGGGTGGCAACTTGAAATAGAAGTTGCTACAGACATCGTTTTTGCGCCGGAACCGTAGCAGGCTATATCTGTGCAAACGATTTCGAGAGGTTGCTGCTTGGCTACCTGACTAGACAGAGCGATACTCGTTTTGGCTAAGAAAACCGGGTTATGAGCGGGTGTATCCGAATTTCCTCCACGATTTCCTGCCTATGAGTGAATAGCACTACTTGCCTTGCATCTCTGTCGTTGCTACTCGGTCTACAGGCCTAGTGGTGGCGTTTCCTGCCGCTCTCTGAACCTGCTTGCCTGCTGGCAAGAACCCCAACAAATTCCCGCATTCGTATGACCCCTCCCTTACCAAACCCAGCCCATAATGGGCTGCTCCGGCGTGCCGCTCTGTTTCCGTTGCCCTGCGTTGCGCTGCTGGGCACACTTAGCCTGGCCACGCCCCAGGTAGCTAGTGCCGCCACTTTTCCGGCGCGGCCTACCGCTAATCCAGCCGTAGCCGACATCACCATCAAGGGCCGGGTGCTCGATGAAACCGGTGGGGGCTTGCCCGGCGTGAACGTGGTAGTGAAAGGCACTACCAACGGCGCCCAAACCGACCCCGACGGCCGCTACACCATCACGGCGCCCGAAGACGGCACGCTGGTATTCTCCTACGTGGGCTATACCGCGCAGGAAGTAGCCATTGGCGGCCGCACCACCGTTGACCTCACGCTGGCTCCTGATAGCAAGGCGCTGAGCGAAGTGGTAGTTGTCGGGTACGGCACCCAGAGCAAGCGCGACCTGACTGGCGCCGTAGCGCGGGTGGAAGGCACCGAAATCGTCAATCAGCCGGTGCAAACCGCCACCCAGGCCTTGCAGGGCAAGATTGCCGGCGTACAAATCACCAACGACGGCACCCCCAACTCGCAACCCGTGGTGCGGATTAGAGGCACGGGTACGCTGCTGGCCGGCGCCAACCCCCTCTACGTGGTGGACGGGGTGCAAACCACCGATATCCGGAACCTAAGCAACGCCGACATTGCCACCATCGACGTGCTGAAAGACGCTTCGGCGGCGGCTATTTACGGGGTGCGCGGGGCCAACGGCGTTATCATCATCACCACTAAGCAGGGGAAGCTGGGCAAACCGCTCCTTAGCTATAGCGGTACCGGTGGCTTCAAGCAGGCGGCCAACCTCATAGACATGGCCAACTCCAGCCAGTACACCAGCTACCTGCGCGACATTTCCCCCACCCAGACCATTCCCGACTACGGCAGCACTTCCACCGACTGGTACGACGAGATTCTGCGGCGCAGCACCTTCCAGAACCACAATCTGGCGGTGTCGGGAGCCAGTGAGAGTGTACGCTACTACTTCTCGGGCAACCTGTTGCAGGATGATGGTATCGTCATCAACAACAAGTTTAAGCGCCTGACGGTGCGCTCCAACACGGCCTTCGACTTATCGGAGAAAATCACCATTAGCTCGCAGGCCTCGTTCAGCCACGCCGATACGCGCGACGTGAACCTGGGCACGGCCTACGGCAACGCCTACCGCGCCGCGCCCATTATCGTGGCCAAGGAAGGCGGGCTGTACGGCAACATATCGGCGTTCGGCAACGTGGGCAACCCGGTGCTCAACATCGAGAAGAACAACAACCGCTCCCGCGAAAACCGCTTGCAGGGCAACGTGGGCATTGATGTGAAGCCCGTGAGTGGCCTGACGTTGCGCTCGGCCATCAACGTGGATTTGAACTACAACAACCGCCGCGTGTATGATTACCAGTACCTCAACGACCAGAACACCTTCCTGACGGCGGGCGGCAACCAGCGCAACCAGCGTAGTTCGTTGTCGGTGGAGCAGAACAACAACTACCGCTACCTTTTAGAAAATACGGCCACTTTCCAGAAGGTGCTGGGCGAGGCCCACAACCTGACGGTGCTGGTCGGTAATGTGGTGGAAGAGGGCCTAAACGACCAGTTTTCGGGGTTGCGGCGCGATGTGCCCACCGACCCCAACCAGTGGTACCTCGGCTCCGGCGACCCGAACTCGTCTGCCAACGGCTCGGCGGCCTCCAAAGACCGGCGAATTTCCTATCTCGGCCGCGTCAACTACACGTTCAAGGACCGCTACCTGTTCACCACCAACCTGCGGCACGATGCCACCTCGAAGTTCAACCGTGACCGGCGCAACGGCTTCTTTCCGTCGGTGGGTTTGGGCTGGGTGATGTCTGACGAGGCCTTTTTGCAGAACAACACCGTGCTGAACTTCCTGAAGCTGCGGGCCAGCGTCGGGCAACTCGGCAACGACCAGATTCCGGCTGATACCTATATCATCACGGCCAATTCCAACATTCCGTACGTGATAAACGGGCAGCCCGTGTTGGGTGCCACCATCACTGAACTCAAGGATGCCGACGTGCGCTGGGAAACCACCACCGAGTACGATGTGGCCGTGGAGTTTGGCTTGCTGGACAACCGCCTGACCGGCGAAGTGACCTACTACGACAAGCGCACTTCCGATGCCCTCATCCCGATTACGATTCCCGGCATCCTCGGCGACCCCAACAACCAACTCATCACCAACGCCGCCGACATCACCAACCGCGGTATTGAAGCGGGCCTGAACTGGCGCACCAGCATCGGCGAAAGCCAGGATTGGAGCTACAACTTCGGGATGAATGCCACTTTCAACAAGAACCGCATTGCCAACCTGAACGGCGGGCAAGCGCTGTTTGGCGGTACCAACCTCGTCACGCGCTCCGACAACGGCGTGGCGGCCGGCAGCTTCTACCTGCTCGATGCCATTGGCGTGTACCAGTCGGCCGATGAAATTGCCAGCGGCCCCCGGTCCACGTTCAACCCCCAAGTCGGTGACCTGAAATACGCCGATACCGACGGCAACGGCACCGTGGATTTGCGCGACCGGTCGTACTTCGGCTCCTATCAGCCGCCGGTGTACTACGGCATCAACGGCGGGCTGAATTTCCGCAACGTGGACTTCTCGTTCGTGTTTTCGGGCAACCTGCGCAACAAAGTCTACAACGCCAAAAAGCAGCTGCGCACCACCAATACCGACAACGTGGAAGCTGAATTCGCTAACGACCGGTGGACCGCCAGCAACCCCTCCAACACCAACCCCCGGGCCCTGATGAGCAGCATGCCCAACTCCACCTATTTCCTGGAAAAAGGGGATTTCCTGCGCCTGACTAACGTGGTAATTGGCTACACAATACCCGGCGCCGCGCTGGAGCGGCTGCGCATGACTTCGCTACGAGTATTTGCCTCCGCCCAGAACCTGTTCACGGTCACCAACTACAGCGGCTTCACGCCGGAGCTACCGGGCGGGCCGCTTGATTCTGGCATCGAAAACCCCACGTCTACGACCAGCGCCTATCCTACCACCCGCACGATTACGCTGGGGCTGAACGTCAATTTCAAATAAGCTACGCCGATGTCTTTTCAAATACCCACTTCCTTCCCGCGCCGCGCTGGCACGGCCGCGCTAGCTTGCACTTTGGCCCTTTTTAGCGGCTGTAAAGATTTTTTGGACGTTGCGCCGCAGGGCCAGCTCAGTGAAGACGCCATCCGGACTGACCCCGCCGCCGCCCAAAAGCTGGTAGATGGCGTGTATAACGTGATGTACCTTGGTGGTTTCGGCCCCGATGTGCACGGTTTGCAGTTCGTCATCCTCACCGACATTGCCTCCGACGACGCCGACAAAGGCAGCACCCCGAGCGACTACGCCGATGCCGCCGCCGTGGACAATTTCACCCTCACGTCCACCAACAGCAACATCAATAACTGCTGGAACGGCTATTTCCAGGCCGTGGGCCGCGCCAACCAAGCCCTCGACAAGATTCCGCTGAGTCCAGCTTCCGATGCCGAGAAAAACCGGCTGATAGGGGAGGTGCGCTTCCTGCGCGGCTACTTCTACTTCAACTTGGTGCGCCTGTTCGGTGGGGTGCCCAAGCTAGACCGGGTGCCGGCCGCCTCGGAAATCAACAGCCCCGAGTTTCAGCGCCGCGCTAGTGTAGAGGAAATCTACCAATTCATTGTCAGCGACTTGCAGTTTGCGGTGGATAACTTGCCCCTGAAAGCCGCTACCCAAACCGGCCGCGCCACCAAGGCCGCCGCGCAGGGCATGCTGGCCAAGGTGTATCTGTATCAGAAAAACTACCAGCAGGCCTACGCCCTCACCAACGAAATAATTCAGGGCCGCTCGGGGGCCTACGCGCTGTACCCCACTTACGCCGACATCTGGCGGACGGTGGGTGCCAACAGCTCGGAGTCCATCTTCGAGGTGCAAACTGGTATCAATGCGGCTTGCAACAACTCGGCCATCGAGTTGTACACCGTTAGCCAGGGCCCCCGCTCCGGTGGCCGCGGCGGCTGGGCCGACTTGGGTTTCGGGTTCAACACGCCCACCCAGGCGCTGGCGAATGCCTACGAAGCCAACGACGTACGCCGGGCCGGCAGCATCATCTTCATCAATCCTACCGCGCCAGCCGGGCAACGTTCCACTGGCACCGTGCTCTGGGACGGTTTCCGGATTCCAAGCAAGGATTCGGTGGAAGGGTTGCGCTACAGCTACAAGGCCTACCACAGCCGCACCCGCGAGGCCAACTGCGGCAACAACGATTTCCTGCCCAAGAACGTCCGGGTACTGCGCTACGCCGAAGTGCTGCTCATCAACGCCGAAGCGGCTTTGCAAACTGGCAACACCACCGCGGCGGCTACCAACCTGAACCTGGTGCGTACCCGCGCGGGCTTGGCGGCTATTACGGCGCCCACGCTCACCCAAATCTGGCAGGAGCGCCGCGTAGAGCTGGCTCTGGAACACGACCGGTTCTTTGACTTGGTGCGCCAAGAAAGCGTGCAGCCTGGCCGCATCGTGCCCATTTTCGCAGCGCAAGGCAAGACGTTCACCAAGAACAAAAACGAAATCTTCCCCATCCCGCAGCCCCAAATTGACCTCAGCGGCGGCCAGCTCACCCAGAACCCAGGGTACTAGGCAATAGCCAGAGGAACGTCATGCTGAGCTTGCCGAAGCATCTCTACCGCTTTGTGTGAGCAGTTCATTGAAGCGGTAGAGGTGCTTCGGCAAGCTCAGCATGACGTTCTTTTAGCTCGTACTGTCCGTTGGTAAAAAATAATGTATGAAAGCAAAACTCCTCCTTTTCCTCTGCCTCCTGCTGCCCAGCTTGCTTTTCGCACAGCAGAAAGCGCCTGTTAAAAAAGCACCGGCTGCAACCGTCAAGTTCAACGCCAAGCAACGCCCCCGCAACCTCTCCGATGAGCAACTGCTCGACCAAGTGCAGCGCCAGACGTTCCGCTATTTCTGGGACTTCGGGCACCCGGTATCCGGCATGGCGCGCGAGCGAAGCAACGTGGCCTATGAGTACGGTAACGAAGTGGTGACGACTGGCGGCACGGGCTTCGGCATCATGGCCATTATCGTGGCGGCTGACCGTAAGTGGATTACGCGGGAACAAGCCGCCACGCGCATCCTTAAAATCGTGAAGTTTCTGGAGAAGTCCGATTCGTTTCACGGGGTGTTTCCGCACTGGTTGAACGGGGCTACGGGCAAGACCATCCGGTTCAGCCAGAAAGACGATGGAGCGGATTTGGTGGAAACCTCGTTTCTATTTGAAGGCCTGATTTGTGCCCGCCAGTACTTCACCCAGGAAACCCAAACCGAGCGGGACGTGCGCAACCACATTCTGTGGATGTGGGAGAATGTGGAGTGGAACTGGCACACCCAAGGCGGCCAAAACGTGCTGTATTGGCACTGGAGCCCCAACAACGGTTGGAGCATGAACCACCAGATTCACGGCTGGAATGAGTGCCTGATTACCTACGTGCTGGCCGCGTCGTCGCCGAAATACGCCATCGACAAGAAGGTGTACGACCAGGGTTGGGCCACCGGCGACTATTTCAAAAACGGCAAGGAGTTCTACAAAACCAAGCTGCCGCTGGGCTTCGACTACGGCGGGCCGCTGTTCTTTTCGCACTACTCGTTCATGGGCCTCGACCCGCGCGGCCTCAAAGACCAGTATGCCGACTACATGCAGCAAAACCAGGCCCACACCCGCATCAACTACGCCTACTGCGTTGATAATCCCAAGAAGTACAAGGGCTACGGTCCCAACAACTGGGGCCTCACCGCCTCCGACAGCTACAAAGGCTACGCCGCGCACTCACCCAGTGAAGATTTGGGTGTGATTTCGCCCACCGCCGCGCTGTCGGCTATGCCGTACGCGCCCCAAGAGTCGATGGCGGCGCTAAAGCACTTCTACAACGACCTCGGCGACAATATCTGGAGTGAGTACGGATTCGTGGACGGGTTCAGCGAGCAGCATAACTGGTACGCCAAGTCGCACCTTGCCATCGACCAGGGCCCGATTGTGGTGATGATAGAAAACCACCGCAGCGGGTTGCTTTGGAAGCTGTTCATGAGCAGCCCCGACGTGCAGCGCGGCCTCACTAAACTAGGCTTCGAGAGTCCTCAACTGAAGAAGTAACAGCTGACGAAAAAACACCCGCGGCGTCGTTCCAAGCAATGTAAGGAACGACGCCGTGGGTGTTTTTTGGCTATTTCTGCCGTAATACAGAGTTATCCGGCCAAAGCAACTGCCGGGGCAGCAGCTCGCTTGCGCCGCCGGAAAACCAGAGCCACGCAAAACAGGATGCCGCCTAGCACCAAGGCCGCGCCCACCCAATCAGGCGAGGTATAGCCCAAGCCCGCCGCAATAGGCAAGCCGCCCAGGTAAGCGCCCAAGGCATTGCCGGTATTAAAACCCGATTGGCTTAGAGAAGAGGCCAGCATTTCCGAGCCTTTCGCCGACCGGATCATCAGCATTTGGATAGGAGCGGCTGTAGAGAAGGCAAGTGCCCCAGTCAGCATGGTGATGAGAATGGTGGACACCTGATACTGCGCCGCAAGCGGGACAAGCAGCAGCGAAACCGTCATGGCCAGCAGCAGCCAAGTGGTAGCCCGTAGCGGCGACATTCGGTCGGTGAGCCAGCCGCCCAGCAGGTTGCCCAACGACATGCCTACACCCGCCAGCACCATCAGAAACGTAACGGCATTGTTGCTGAAGCCCGCCACTTCCGTGAACAGCGGCACGATATAGCTGAACCACGCAAAAAAGCCGCCGTTGCCCAGAATCGTGATGCCGATAATCATCCAGGGTTCCAGGTGTGTGAAGGCCTGAAACTCCTGCCGCAAGTTGGTTTCTTTGGCGGGAAGCGCCGGTAGCCAACGCCACACACTCAGCACTGTGAGTGAAGCCACTATTACAATCAGCACAAAGGGAATCTGCCAGCCGTAGTTGTGGCCCAGATACGTGCCAATCGGTACGCCAATGATGTTGGCAAACGTTAGCCCCGCAAACATCATAGAAATGGCCCGCGCCTCTTTGCCTGGCTCGGCTAGCCGCCCCGCCACTACCGCGCCTACCCCAAAAAACGCGCCGTGTGGCAGCCCCGAAAGAAATCGGGTCAGGAGCATGAGGTGGTAGCTGGAAGCCAGCACCGACAAGCCGTTGCCAATGGCAAACAAGGCCATCAGCAACGCCAGAATCCGCTTGGGTGGCATCTTCACCGTGAAGGCCACCAACAGCGGCGCACCTACCACTACACCCAGCGCATACGCCGAAATGAAGTGCCCGGCCGCCGGAATGGTGAGATGCATAGCCTTGGCAATATCAGGCAGAATACCCATCATGACGAATTCGGTCATGCCAATGCCGAACCCGCCCAGCGTGAGAGGAACCAGTGCTAGTTTTGATTTCATGGAAAGCTTGTTTGCGCGTTCAGGAAGAGGCGCAATAAAAAACGTGTCGGGTCAGCAGGACCCTTTGAAGAAAGCCTACACAACCCGACACGTTTCTATCTTGTTCAAAAAATAATCGACAAGCAGCAAGAACGTCATGCAGAGGCGCAGCCGAAGCATCTCGCATGTTGATGCTGGATTACTGTTGCAACGTCAGCACGCGAGATGCTTCGGCTGCGCCTCTGCATGACAGTTCCGGTAGATAAGTTCTACGTCAGCATGCCGCCATCCACCTGCAACACTTGGCCGGTGATGTAGCTGCTGTTGTCGGAGGCGAGGAAGGCGGTGGCTTTAGCCACGTCTTCGGGCGAGCCGCCGCGCTTGAGCGGAATAGCTTTGCGCCACTCGTCCACCTGTTTCTGGTCGAGGGCATCGGTCATTTCAGTTTCAATAAAGCCGGGCGCAATGGCGTTGCAGCGGATATTGCGCGAGCCCAGTTCCAGCGCCACCGACTTCGTAAAGCCGATAATGCCCGACTTCGAGGCGGCGTAATTGGCCTGGCCGGCATTGCCTTTGATGCCAACCACCGAAGTCATGTTCACGATGCTGCCAGCTTTGGCGCGCATCATAGGCTTAGTAGCGGCTTTGGTGAGGTTGAACACCGATTTCAGGTTCACGGCCATCACTTGGTCCCACTGCTGCTCGCTCATGCGCATCAGCAAGCCATCCTGCGTGATGCCGGCATTGTTGACGAGAATGTCGAGCTTACCGAACTCGGCTACTACGTCTTCCACCATCTTTTCGGCCTCCGCGTACACCGAGGCGTCGGAGCGGTAGCCTTTCACTTTGGTGCCGTGGGCGGCTAGCTCTTCTTCGAGCTGCTGGCCTTTCTCCACGCTGGAGAGGTAGGTGAAAGCCACCTGAGCGCCCAGTTGGGCGAAATGCACCGCAATGGCGCGGCCGATTCCTTTGGAGGCACCCGTAATGAGGGCCACTTTTCCGTCGAGCAGTTTAGTCATGGGACGAAGGTAGTAAAACAGGCTATTAGCTGTTGGCTACTGGCCGTTAGCTTTTTTGCAGGTAGCACCAGCCACTACCTAGCGCCCTTTGGTTGGGTGCTTTGCCGTAGCTTGCGCCGCGTTTTACATCAGCCGGAAGCTAACGGCTAGCAGCCAGCAGCTAATAGCTCGAAAAACATGCTTGAAACCGATATCTGTATTCTGGGAGCCGGGCCCGGTGGCGCTACGGCCGCGCTGCACCTCGCCAATGCCGGCCAGCCCTGCCTGCTCCTCGACCGCGCCACATTCCCCCGCGACAAAGTGTGCGGTGATGCCCTCAGCGGGAAAGTGCTGGCCGAGCTGCGCCGGATCGGGGCCGATTTGCCAGCCCAATTGGAAGCCGCGCCCATGCAGCTGCCTTCGTGGGGCATCGACTTCTACGCCCCCAACGGCCGCCGCTTATCGGTGCCGTTCAAGCCCCGTTACAACCCAAGCGTTGATGCCGCCGCCGGCCACATCAGCAAGCGCATCGACTTCGATAATTTCCTGATTGAAGAAGTGCGCCGCCGCCCCGAAATCGAGCTGCGCGAAGGAGTGGACATCAGCCAGCACGAACAGCAGCCCGACGGCCGCTGGCTACTTAAAGACGCCGCGGGGGCACCTGTGGCGCTGGCAAAGTTGCTGCTAATAGCCAACGGCGCTCAATCCGCGTTTGCCCGGCAGATTGGCGGCCACGCCCTGGAGCCGGCCCACCACTGCGCCGGACTACGGGCCTATTATAGCGGCGTAACCGGCCTGCACCCCGATAACTTCATCGAGTTGCATTTTATTCAGGACTTTCTGCCCGGCTACTTGTGGGTATTTCCGCTGCCTAATGGCGAGGCCAATGTGGGCGTGGGCATGCTCACCGAAGCTGTATCCAAGCGGAAAGTAAACCTGCGGGAGCGGCTAGCGGAAATGCTGGTTACGCACCCCGCCTTGAAAGACCGGTTTGCCACAGCCGAACGGCTTGGGCCGGTGCGCGGCTTCGGCCTGCCGCTAGGCTCGAAGCGCCGCCAGCTCTCCGGCCCCAACTACTTGCTCCTCGGCGACGCCGCCTCCCTCATCGACCCGTTTAGCGGCGAAGGAATCAGCCACGCCATGGTATCGGGCCGCCACGCCGCCGACTGGGCCGGCCGGGCCTTGGCTGCGCAACAGTTTACCCCGCAATTTCTGAGTGGTTATGACAAAGCCGTGTACAAACGCCTCGGCCAGGAACTACGTCTGAGCCGCGTGATGCAGCGGCTGCTCAATTATCCGTGGCTGTTCAACTTCATTGCCAACCGCGCCGCTAACAACCCCACCATTGCCGAAACGCTGTCGATGATGTTTCTGGACATTGATATGCGCGAACGGCTACGCAAACCTAGCTTCTACTTCAAGCTGCTAGTAGGCAGTAAGTAACACTAAGCTTTGGATTGGCAACGTGAATGCTTTGCCTAATACTCACTCCGTTTTTGCATTATGCCGCAGCTTTCTGCCGTTACTCCAAGTAGCGGCGTAGGCTTTTTTCGGCTTCGGGATTGAGCGAAAAAGCTTTCGCCAAATCGGCTTTGGCTTCTGTGGGCTTATTAAGGGAAGCGTGGCTGATACCCCGGTATTCGTAGGCGTCGGCAAACTCAGTATCTAGGTTGATAGCAGCCGTAAAGTCAGGAATAGCTGCCCGGAAGTTGAGGGTCTGCATCCGGGCCACGCCGCGCCCGAAATACGCTTCCTTGCACTGCGGATTATACTGCGTGGCCTTGGTGAAATCGGTAATGGCGGCAGGATACTGCTTGAGCTTCAGCCGGGTCAGGCCGCGCTGGTAATACGCATCGGCATTGGTAGGGGCAAAGCGGAGCGCCATGTTCAGGTACGCAATGGCCGTGCTGTACTCTTTCACGTGGCTTCTGGCTTTGGCACGAGCTAGTAGGCCTCGCACGTCGGCAGGGGCGCTAACTGCTACTGCCTCGGGAGCCGTAGCGCGGTAGTCAGTCTCCTCTGGAAGGCCGGTTTCCGTGGCAGTGGTAGCTAGTGCAGTACTCGCCGTAACCAGCGGCGTGGTATCCGGCATTACCAGTGGAGCCGCCCGCTCCAACCGAAACGCCCGCTGTGAGGCAGGGGTTAATCTTTCTTTTTCAGAGGTAGCACACTGCGTGCAAGTCAACACAAGGCCAGCAGCAGAGAGGAGGAGTAACAGATGGCGAACCATAACAGAGCAAAGGGGCGCGAGTGGGAGGGAGAACGGAGCGTAGAAGATACGGATTTCAATGAAAACCACCAGATTTTGCTACGATATGTTATACGTACTAATCCGGTGAAAGTGGCTATAGGCCTGCGTATGGCTTCAAACTAGGCTTTATACGGGGTGTAGCGCGGCTTCGGCTGCCACAGGTCCGCTGCCGGGAATTACCAGCGGTAGTAAGCTGTTGAGGAGACGCGCCGCCTGCCTATCTTTGCCGACCCCTGGATGGCAACTCCGGCCGGCGGCGGGTATCTATATTCTCACCTTCAACCTGAATACACTATGGCATTGCAATACGACCTGGTCGTGGTCGGCTCTGGGCCGGGCGGCTACGTAGCCGCCATCCGCGCCTCCCAGCTTGGTCTGAAAGTTGGCGTCATCGAGCGGGAATCCCTCGGCGGCATCTGCCTCAACTGGGGCTGCATTCCCACCAAAGCCTTGCTCAAAAGTGCTCAGGTGTTTGAATACCTCAACCACGCCAGTGATTATGGCCTGAAGGCCGAGGGCGTAAGTTTCGATTTCAACGCCGTGGTCAACCGCAGCCGCGGGGTAGCTGATGGCATGAGCAAGGGCATCAACTTCCTGTTCAAAAAGAACAAGATTGACGCCATTATGGGCACCGGCAAGTTGCTGGCTCCCGGCAAAGTGGAGCTAACCAAAGCTGACGGCACCAAGGACACGGTAGAAGCCAAGCATATCATTCTGGCCACGGGTGCGCGCGCCCGTCAGCTGCCCAACTTGCCCATCGACGACAAGAAAATCATTGGCTACCGCAAAGCCATGAGCCTCGAAACGCAGCCCAAGCGCCTTGTGGTGGTGGGTTCGGGTGCCATCGGCGTTGAGTTTGCCTACTTCTACCGCGCCATGGGCTCGGAGGTGACGGTAGTAGAATATTTGCCTCGCATCGTGCCCGTAGAGGACGAGGAAGTGTCGCGCCAGATGGAGAAGTCGTTCAAGAAAATGGGCATCAACGTGCTAACCAGCGCCGAGGTAACCAAAGTAGACACCGCCGGCGACGGCTGCAACGTAACCATCAAAACCGAGAAAGGCGAACAGCAAATTGCCTGCGACGTGGTACTGAGCGCCGTAGGCGTGAGCACCAACCTGGAGAACATCGGCTTGGAAGAGCTAGGCATCAAGGTAGAGAAAGGCCGCGTTATCGTAGACGATTACTACCAGACCAACGTGCCCGGTATCTACGCCATCGGCGACATTGTACCTGGTCCGGCCCTGGCGCACGTTGCGTCGGCCGAAGGCATTATCTGTGTTGAGAAGATTACGGGCCACAATCCTGAGCCGCTCAATTACCAGAACATTCCTGGCTGCACCTACGCTACCCCGGAAATTGCCTCGGTGGGTCTTACTGAAGCTGAAGCCAAAAAGCAAGGCTACGACGTTCTGGTAGGCAAATTCCCCTTCTCGGCCTCCGGCAAAGCTTCTGCTGGTGGTGTGAAAGATGGCTTCGTGAAAGTTATCTTCGACAAGAAGTACGGCGAGTGGTTGGGTGCCCACATGATAGGTTCCAACGTAACTGAAATGATTGCCGAAGTAGTGGTAGCCCGCAAGCTGGAAACTACTGGCCACGAAATCATCAAGTCGGTGCACCCGCACCCGACTATGAGCGAAGCCGTGATGGAAGCCGCCGCCGCCGCCTACGGTGAAGTAATTCACTTGTAAGGCCGCCGTAGTTTTCAGTTGCTATACACAAGAACGCCCCGAAGCCATGCGGTTTCGGGGCGTTCTTGTGTGAGTGCAATTCTACTTGGGCACTGCTAGCACCGCATCGGCGAAGCCGAGTTTCCGGTAGGTTGGGTTGATACGCTCCTGAAGGGCGGTTTCGTCAGGCCGGAAGCTGGGTTGCTGCGGCACGCTGAAATCCCAGGTGCCTACGTAATTCAGCTGCCCGGCTTGTACTGTGAGTATATAGCGGGTGGCAGCTATAGGGCCTGCTTGGTTAGTAGGTTTGCGTAGCTCGTCGTTGCCATAGCTGTAATAATACTGGTATAGCGCGTAGGAGCCGGCTGGTAGTGTCACGCAGAACTCATTCTCTTTGCGACTTTTCATGGTCGGCTTTACTATCAGCCGCAATATTTTGTAAGTGGTAAGATTGACAAGCAGTACATGTTGCGGAAGCCCGCCGCTGCTAAACCCCAGGCGTTGGATGCAACTACCATATATTAGTCCTTTATCAGCAGGCAGCGGCCCCCGGCTGGCGGTCCAGGTAGCTACCGGTAGCAGAAACGTCGGAATCGACAATTGATCGAGCGAATCGGCGGCTAAGCCACCGGGGCCGTTATTGATGCTGAACGTGAGTGGCACAGTGTACGATACTGTAACGGGACGCCGGTTTTGTGTGCCCGGCTGCCACTGAATTCGAGTTAGGCGCTGTGCTACCCGTAGGGCTTCCGCGTCGAGGTCGGCCCGTACACCTTGTTTTACCTTGATGTCGGTGGTGCGGCCTTCCGGATTCACCAGGAACGATATAAACACTTTGCCCTGCACTTGGTCGCGTAGCGCCGACTTGGGGTAGCGCATACTGTCGGAAAGAAACTTCAGCAGTGCCGACGGTCCACCCGGAAACACGGGCATGGTTTCCTCATACCGATAAGACTTGTTGCGGCTGGAATCAGGTGGAACGGTCTGGTTCTGCGCTCGACTAATGGAAGAGTTGCCTAACAGGCAGATGAGGAGAAACAGAATACGAAACATAGCGGCCCGCAAGATACGGCACTCCGGCGGTAGCCCGGTAGCTACTGTTGCCTCCCAAGCCAATGTGTTCCGGACGACTTAAGTTAAACAATGCGGTTTGCCACCCGTATCCTTGCATATTCAATTCTGATTCTGCCGCCACAGCACCTTTATGAAGCTTTCTTATCGTTTATTGATTACCCTGCTCCTGATTGGAGTGGCCCTGGTGCTAATGGCGGCTCTCTTCAAAACGCAGCACTACCCTGGCAGCGACTGGCTGATTCTGTTGGGGCTGGCCATTCAGTTTATTGCCGGCGTGCTGGTAGTCTGGAAATTCGCCAACCGCCTTGATAAGCGAGAGTAGTTAAAATAGGGCTATATAAGGCTTGGCTTAAATTGTCTATAAAGCAGAAGCCGGTCGCCTCGAAGTGGTTCGAAGCGGCCGGCTACTTGGATTCGAATATCTGCGGAACAGCTGGACTGAACTAGCTGCCCCATATCCGAAGGTTTTACAGGCGGGGTGGGGTCGGCACCTGCATAAACGGAGCGTGGGAATTGGTTATCAGCTGATGGGGGGGATTCATTAGCTGATAACGAGAGCAATATTACAAAAGTATTTTAACTAGTAAGTGTTAGCTCACTAATATTTTGTGAGTGTATACTTACTTTCATTAGTGAATAAATTGTAACTTGTTGATAATTAAAGTGAAGCGTGAGATTGTGTTTTAATGGCTATAAAAAATATTTTTCAAAGCTGAGGTTAAGCAGCGACTATTCAGCTGAATATAAAGGCCACGCATAACTGTGGTCAATGTTATGGAGGCAGGCCGTACATGCATAAAAACTGTTCATGCCGACCTCTCGACTCTATAGAGTAGTCACCATAACTTACCAGTAGGCTGCAAATGCAACAGAGGCTTGAGAATATAGTTGAATCTACAATCCCAAGCCTCTGTTACGCGTATTGCTTCGGCTCAATGTTGTGCTCTACCCTTGCAGTACCTTGCTAGCCTGCCGCACCCGCGCTACTTTCTCCCGAATCTCGGCCAGGCCCAGGTTGTGTACGCTGCCTAGGTGAGTGGTATGAAACTCGCGGCGCGGTACGTAGCGGCCCTGGTCTACGGCCTGACCCACTTGTACATACGCCTCCCGGAACGGCACGCCCGCCTGAATGAGCTGGTTGATGTTCTCCACCGAGAAGATGCCGTCGTACTTCGCTTGGTTCAGCAGATCGGGCTTGATCTTTAGTTGGGGCAGCGCGAACAGCAGGATGTCGAGGATGTCGAGGAACTGCATCATCGGCTCGAACAGGATTTCCTTTAGGATCTGAAAGTCACGGTGGTAGCCACTGGGCAGGTTGTTGGTAGCCAGCATGATGGTGGTCGGCAAACCTTGCAGGGCGTTGCAGCGGGCCCGCACTAGCTCAAACACGTCGGGGTTTTTCTTGTGTGGCATGATGCTGGAGCCCGTGGTGAAAGCCGCTGGAAGCTCCACAAACGCCAGGTCCTGGCTGTTGTAAAGCACCAAATCGTACGCCAACTTCGAGAGGGTAGCTGCTACGCCTGCTAGTGCAAACGCCACAGTTTTTTCCGTTTTGCCGCGTAGCATCTGGGCACCCACCGAGCTAACTGCTAGATTGCTGAAGCCCATTTGTTGGGTGGTAAGTTGCCGGTCTATGGGGAAGCTACTGCCGAAGCCGGCGCCCGAACCCAGCGGGTTTTGGTCGGCTACGGTGTGGGCGGCTTCTAGGAGGGCCAGGTCTAGCAGCAGGTGCTCGGCGTAGGCTGAAAACCACAAGCCAAAGCTGCTGGGCATGGCCGCCTGAAAGTGGGTGTAGCCGGGCATTAGGTCGGCTTGGTGGGTTTCGGCTTTTGCCAGCAGCACATCCACCAAGGCCATAATTTGTGCGGCAGCTTGCTCGGTGTAGTCTTTCAGGAAGAGCTGGATGGCCGTCAGCACTTGGTCGTTGCGGGAGCGGGCGGTGTGGATTTTCTTGCCTGCGTCGCCGAACTTCTCGGTCAGGTAATACTCAATCTTGGAGTGCACGTCCTCGAAGCCCTCATCGATGGTGAACGTGCCAGCTTCTATCTGGGCAGCTAGCTCCGTGAGACCTTGTTGCAGCTGGGTGTTTTCCTGCTTGGAAATCAAGCCTACCGACGCCAGCATGGCCGCCTGCGCTTGAGAAGCCTGCACGTCGAACCGCGCTAAATAACCGTCCAGCTCCCGGTCACGGCCTACCGTGAACTGTTCTATTTTCTTATCGACAGCAATGCCTTTCTCCCAGATTTTCATGTGTTTGAATTTAAGCTAACATCTAATCCTCTTCCTCAGCTGAGGAGGGGCTAGAAGTGGTTGATAAATATTAGAATTAGAAACTAGCGCTAGTTATCGTTCAACGATTGGTCAACCACCCCTAACCCCTCCTCATCTGAGGGGAACTAGTTTCTAGTATTCTATAGCTGTAGCCCATCTAGTAAAGCTACGTACCCCCGGATGCCCGCCCGAATTTCGCTGAGCAATATGTACTCGTTGGGCGTGTGAGAACGGGCCGAGTCGCCGGGGCCAACTTTCACGGTATGGAAGGGCATCATGCTCTGGTCCGACAGCGTGGCCGAGCCGAACGTACGCCGCCCCAGGGCCAGCCCGCGCTGCACCAGCGGGTGCGTGAGGGCAATGCGCGACGAGTTGAGGTGGGTGGAACGCGGCGTCACGTCGGCCCCGACATGCTCCCGCACGAGCTGCACCACTTCCTCATTGGAATACAGTTCATTGGTGCGCACGTCTACTACAAACGTGCAGCGGTCCGGCACTACGTTGTGCTGCGAACCGGCCTGAATCTGGGTGACAGTCATTTTTGTGGGGCCCAGCAGCTCCGATACTTGCGGGAACTGGTAGTGCTGGAACCACTGAATATCGGGCAGGGCCTTGTAGAGGGCATTTTCGCCCTCTTCGCGGGCGGCGTGGCCGGTGCGGCCGTGCGCGACGCAGTCCAATACCACCAAGCCTTTTTCCGCAATGGCCAAATCCATCTGGGTCGGTTCTCCCACAATGCCCAGGTCGATAGGAGGGAGCAGCGGCAACATGGCCCGGATGCCGTTGGCCCCCGATACTTCTTCTTCGGCCGTAATGGCGCAAATCAGGTTGAACGGCAGGTTGGGTTGTTGATGGAAGTATAGAAACGTGGCTAGCAAGCTCACCGCCGAAGCGCCCGCGTCGTTGCTGCCCAGGCCAACTAGTTTGTCGCCTTCCTGCACTGCCGCAAACGGGTCGTAGGTCCAGGTGCTGCCGGGCTTTACGGTGTCGTGGTGGGAGTTGAGTAGGATGGTGGGTTTGCTGGCATCAATGGGCCGAGTGGTGGCCCAGACGTTGTTTTTGTCGCGCTGCGGCTGGGCCCCGTGGAAAGCCAGAAACCGAAAAATCAGGTCCGCCGTCTGGTCTTCTTCCCGCGAGAAAGAAGGAGTCTGAATCAGCTGAATTAGCAGCTGAATAGCGTCTTCGGAAAGACGCTCGATTAGCTCCGACATAAGATGGTTTTTACCGGCTCGTTGATTTTCAGCGCGTTTTCAATCACTACGCGCTCCACGCCGGCTTCCAGCGCGGCGAAGGCGTTATCCAGCTTGGGCACCATGCCGGCCGCAATGACGCCCTCGGCTTTTAGCTGCTGGTACTGGTCGGCAGTAATCTGCGGGATAACCGAGGCGTCATCGTTGATATCGGCCAGCACGCCGTCCTTCTCGAAGCAGAAGTGCAGCTCCACCGTGTACGAACCCGCCAACGCCCGCGCCAACGAACTGGCAATGGTATCGGCGTTGGTGTTGAGCAACTGGCCCTGCCCGTCGTGGGTGATGGCGCACAGCACCGGCGTAAGGCCCGTTTCCAGCAGCTGCCCCAGCAGTTTCGTGTTGATGCTGTGCTCGTCCAGGTCGCCCACAAAACCGTAGTCGATGGTGCGTACGGGCCGCTTGGTGGCTTGAACAACGTTGCCATCGGCCCCCGATAACCCTAGCGCGTTGACGCCTTGCGCCTGCAAAAGGGCTACCACTTGCTTGTTGGTTTTGCCGGCATAGAACATCGTTACGATGTCGAGGGTGGCGGCGTCGGTGATGCGGCGGCCTTCTACCATCTGGGGCTCGATACCAAGATTTTTCAGCATCTGGCTGGCACCTTTGCCGCCGCCGTGCACCAGGATTTTGCGGCCGGAAACCTGCGCCAGCGCCGTCAGAAACTCGCTGAGCTGGCTGGCATCGTCGATAATACCACCGCCGATTTTGAAAATTTTCAGGACTTCGCTCATGGGTAACGAAAAGATAAAATGCGGCTTTCAGGTCGGTGCAACTGCCAAAACAGCCCCTCCAACCGCCAAGTGGCTAACTCAGCCCCAAGCTGAGCGGGTGTTTTTGAAAGTAGGAAGGCAAAGTTTCCGAAAAAAAACATCTAGTTTTGCAACGATTTAGCGGCCCACAGCATTTTAAAGCCGCAGAAACCACCTCACACCGCTCAGCGGTGCCCGTCATGATTCGTCTCTCTTCTCCTGTATGCTTGCTGCGGCCCACGACGGCCCTGCGAACAATGCCAGCTTAAACGCTGGCTGCACTACTTTGGCTGTGTTTTTGAATACTAAAAACCAGCACGGGGAAGTTAAGAACACCCCACAGAAGAGACCATCTACGAATTAATCTGCCTGACACGAGTGTAAGCCATAGTGCGCCTTTTTCCGGTCATCTACCGGACTAACCCGCTCCCCGACTCATCTGCTGGTCCCGTCTCATTTCGGCTTGCCATCCTGCTGATCGTCAGTCAGTTACCGCGGAGCTTGTTACGCAAGCTTCATGTTTCCTTATCATCTTTCCAAGCTTGTTGCCGTATAGTAAGGCAACCAACTAAGCTTTGACCATGCTTTTACGAGTCGCCGATGCTGCCGATGCGCAGTATGTGGAAACCCTCTGTCAGTGGTACGCCGAATCCGCCAGAACGCGGGGCGTCGGCATCGCCAAGCGCGACCCCAACTATCTGGTGAAGAAGATGGTGAAGGGCGACGCCATCATTGCGTTCATCGACGAGCAGCTCGCCGGCTTCTGTTACATCGAGACCTTCGAGGACAACAAATTTGTGGTCAACTCGGGCTTGATTGTGAACACGGAGCTGCGCAAGGAAGGCTTGGGCCGCGCCATCAAGCACCGCGTGTTTGAGTTGTCGCGCACCAAGTACCCGGCGGCCAAAATCTTCGGTATCACGACCAGCGCGGCCGTGATGAAGATCAACAATGAGCTGGGCTACCGCCCGGTTACTTTCCCCGAATTGACCCAAAGCGACGATTTCTGGAAGGGCTGCTCTAGCTGCAAAAACTACGGCATCCTGATGGAAAACGAGCGCAAAATGTGCCTGTGCACTGGCATGGTCTACGACAAGCTCGACGACCAATACGGCCAAGTTGTACAGGAGTCTATTGAGATTCTAACACCCCAAAACCACTAATGAAAAAGGTAGTTTTAGCGTACAGTGGCGGCCTAGATACGTCTTACTGCGTTGTATATCTGACCCGCGAGCTGGGTCTGGAAGTTCACACGGTCATCGTC
Organism: Hymenobacter norwichensis DSM 15439; assembly: GCF_000420705.1. Taxonomy (GTDB): domain Bacteria; phylum Bacteroidota; class Bacteroidia; order Cytophagales; family Hymenobacteraceae; genus Hymenobacter; species Hymenobacter norwichensis. The sequence goes on along the minus strand of NZ_ATVL01000008.1, from coordinate 307,254 downwards.
AACTCCGGCGGCTTTTCCGACGAAGAGCTAGCGGCCATCGAGAAGCGCGCCTACGAACTGGGCTCGACCAAGCACGAGGTAATCGACGTGACCCAGCGTTTCTACCAGGACTGCCTGCGCTACCTCATTTTTGGCAATATCCTCAAGAACGACACGTATCCGCTGAGCGTGAGTGCGGAGCGCATGTTCCAGTCGTTGGCGCTGGCTGAGTACGCCCGGGAGCACAAGGCCGACTACATTGCCCACGGCAGCACCGGCGCCGGCAACGACCAAGTGCGCTTCGATGTGGCTTTCTCGGTGATTTCGCCGAACACCGAAATCATCACGCCGATTCGTGACCTGAAACTGTCGCGCCAAGCCGAAATTGACTTCCTGAACCAGCACGGCTTCGAGATGAGCTGGGAGAAAGCCAAGTACTCCATCAACAAGGGTATTTGGGGCACCAGCGTGGGCGGCGTCGAAACGCTGACTTCCAACAAAGCGCTACCCGAATCGGCGTACCCGACGCAAATCAGCGCCACCGAGCCAACCAGCATCGAAATCACCTTCGAGAAGGGCGAACCGGTAGCGTTGGATGGCAAAACCATGAACCCTGTGGAGCTGATTCAGGCGCTGAACGAGCTGGCGGGTACCTATGCCATCGGCCGCGACACCCACGTGGGCGACACGATTTTGGGTATTAAAGGCCGCGTAGGTTTTGAGGCGCCAGCCCCGCTGATTCTGTTGAAAGCGCACCACTTGCTGGAGAAGCACACCTCTAGCCGGTGGCAGCTGCTGCACAAAGACTACATCGCCAACTGGTACGGCACGCTGCTGCACGAAGCGCAGTACCTTGACCCGGTGATGCGCGACATGGAGGCCTTCCTCACGTCGTCGCAGGAGCGGGTGTCGGGCAAGGTATTCGTGACGTTGAAGCCCTATCAGTTCGAGCTGCAAGGCATCGAGTCGCGGTACGATATGATGCGTTCCAAAGTGGCTACCTACGGCGAAGAAAACGACGCCTGGGACGGCCGCGACGCTAAAGGCTTCATCAAAATCTTCAGCAACCAGCTCCGCATTCACTCTTCCTTTAACGATGAAAATTAAGGTCGGCATTGTAGGTGGCGCCGGCTACACGGCCGGGGAGCTACTCCGCATTCTGCTGCACCATGAATACGCGGAACTAGGTGCCATCGTCAGTTCTTCCAACGCCGGCAACCCCATCCATCAAGTCCACGACGACTTGGTGGGCGAGACGGACTTGGTGTTTGTCTCGGAGCTGGCTGGTGATGAAGACGTGGTGTTTCTGTGCCTAGGCCACGGCAATTCCAAAGCGTGGCTCGAGAAACACGAACTGCCCGAAACGACGCACATCATCGACCTGAGCAACGACTTCCGTTTGGAAGCCGATGCGGAATTTGGTGAGCGGGAGTTCGTGTACGGGTTGCCGGAGCTGAACCGCAGCCGCATCCAGCAAGCCCAGAGCATTGCCAACCCCGGCTGCTTTGCCACGGCTATTCAGCTGGCCTTGCTGCCGCTAGCGCAAGCGGGCAAGCTGACCGACGATGTGCACGTGTCGGCCATTACGGGCAGCACGGGCGCGGGGCAGAGCTTGTCAGAAACGGTGCACTTCTCGTGGCGCACCAACAACATGTCCATATACAAGCCCTTCACGCACCAGCACCTCGGCGAGATAGGGGAGAGTTTGGCGCAGCTACAACCCAGCGGCGACATCCAGATCAACTTTATCCCGTACCGCGGCAACTTCTCGCGGGGCATATTTGCCAGCGTGTACACGCCGTCGGATTTGACGCAGGAGGAAGCGCGGGAGCTGTATCAGAAATTCTACGCCGATGCGCCGTTCACCACGGTATCGGACAAGGAGATTCACTTGAAGCAGGTAGTCAATACCAATAAGTGCCTGCTACACGTCCAAAAATTCGGCAAGCAGCTGCTCATCACGTCGGTTATCGATAACCTAGTGAAGGGCGCTTCCGGCCAAGCAATCCAGAACATGAACCTGCTCTTCGGCTTGCCCGAAACGACAGGCCTAGGATTGAAAGCGGGACTGTATTAACTCAAAAGAGTGTCATTTCTTGGCTATGCTTTGCTTGGAATGACGCTCTTATGCGCTGTTCGAAGTAAGTTTGCCCTAAGTTCTAACCTTTCAGCTCTCACTGCTATACTATGGAGCTTTTCAACGTGTACCCACTCGTCAACATCACGCCGGTAAAGGCGCTGGGGGCGAAACTTTGGGACGACAAGGGTCAGGAATACCTGGATTTCTACGGCGGCCACGCTGTTATTTCCATCGGCCACAGCCACCCGCATTACGTGCAGCGCCTCACCGAGCAGTTGCAGAACATCGGTTTCTACTCCAATTCGGTGCAGATTCCGATCCAAGCGGAGCTGGCGCACAAGCTAGGGCAGGTGTCGGGCTACGAGGAGTACTCGCTGTTCCTGTGCAACTCGGGTGCCGAGGCCAACGAGAATGCGCTGAAGCTAGCGTCGTTCCACACCGGCAAAAAGCGCGTGGTGGCCTTCAAGGGCGCTTTCCACGGCCGTACGTCCGGCGCGGTAGCCGCTACTGATAACCCTAAAATCGTGGCACCCTTCAATGCCGACCACGCCATTTCCTTCGTGGAATACGACTTGGCGGCAGTGGAGCAAGTGCTACAGGGCGGTGACGTGTGCGCGGCCATCATCGAGCCCATCCAGGGCGTAGGCGGTATCATCATGCCATCCGATGAGTTCCTGGTTGGCCTGGCGGCGCTGTGCAAGCAGTACGGCGCGCTGCTGATTGCCGATGAGGTGCAGAGCGGCTACGGCCGTAGCGGTAAGTTTTTCGCGCACCAGCACGCCGGCATCCGCCCCGATGTAATTTCAATAGCGAAAGGCATGGGCAACGGCTTCCCCATCGGCGGCATCCTGATTGCGCCGGAGTTGAAGGCGTCGTATGGTCTGCTGGGCACTACGTTTGGCGGCAACCACCTCGCCTGCGCGGCGGCACTAGCGGTGCTGGAGGTTATCGACCAGGAAGACTTGCTGGCCCACGCCACCGAGCTAGGCCACTACCTCCGCTCGGAACTGGAAATGAATGCCGGGGCCGAGGAAATCCGGGGGCGGGGCCTGATGGTGGGCATCAAGTACGATTTCCCCATCAAAGAGGTACGGGACAAGCTGCTCTCGGACTTCCATATCTTTGTAGGCAACGCCTCCGACCCGACAGTGCTCCGCTTACTCCCGCCACTCAACATTACCAAGGCCGAAGTTGACCGATTCCTACAAGCGTTGTATGCGCTGACAGAGAAATCGGTTAACGTCATTCAGCAGGCCTCCGCGCTGGACTAAAAGTTACTTCCCCTCCTTGCTTGATGCGCACCATCAGAGGAGGGGATTTTTTTAGGCCTAGCATAGCTTAAGTCACTCACTAGAATTTCCATCAACTGATGAAGCAAGTAAAGCTGGTGCTGGAAGACGGCACCGAAATCCAGGGCGAATCCTTCGGCGCGTTTACCTCTACTGCCGGGGAGGTAGTATTTAGCACGGCCATGACCGGCTACCCCGAAAACCTCACCGACCCCTCTTTCGCCGGCCAGATTCTGGTGCTCACCTACCCGATGGTAGGCAACTACGGCGTACCCGGCGAGGAATTGTACGAGTCGGTTTCCAAGATTTTCGAGTCGGATAAGATTCACATTGCCGGCCTCGTGGTGAACTACTACTCCGAGGAACACAGCCACTGGAACGCCGCCAAAAGCCTCGGTGACTGGCTCAAGGAGTACAACATCCCCGGCATCTTCGGCGTGGATACCCGCATGCTCACCAAAATCCTGCGGGAAAAGGGAGCCATGCTGGGTAAGATTGTGGCCGAGGAAGACGTGGAGCTGCACGACCCCAACCAGGACAACCTGGTAGCGCAAGTGAGCCCCACCGAGGTAAAGCACTACGGCAACGGCCAGCACAAAATCGTGCTCGTTGACTGCGGTACCAAGACCAACATCATCCGTTGCTTCCTCCAGCGCGACGTGGAGCTGATTCGCGTGCCCTGGGACTACGACTTTACCACGCTCGACTACGACGGCCTGTTCCTCAGCAACGGCCCCGGCGACCCGAAGATGTGCACTGCGACCATCGGCCACCTGCAAACCGCACTAGGCCAGGACAAGCCTATTTTCGGCATCTGCCTGGGCTCCCAGCTCATGGGTCTGGCGGCGGGCGGCGACACGTTCAAGCTGAAGTACGGCCACCGCAGCCACAACCAGCCGGTGAAACTCACGGGCACCCAGCGTAGCTACATCACCAGCCAAAACCACGGTTTCGCGGTGGATACTGACACGTTGCCCGCTGAGTGGTCCATGCTGTTCGAGAACCTCAACGACGGCACCTGCGAAGGTATTAAGCACAAAACCAAGCCGTTCTTCTCCACCCAGTTCCACCCCGAGGCCGCTGGAGGCCCCGAGGATACCGAGTTCCTGTTCGATGACTTCCTGAAAGCCGTTGCCGAGCACAAGGCGGCAAAGTAGAGTGAACTAGAGTGCTCTGCTGAATGCCTGCTTGAAAAGTGGGAGGCCAGTACGCTCGCAGTTTTTTTGAATAGCAGAATATAGGGTTCTTTGCGACTAGTATTCTGCTATTCATTCGCACTACTCTCATGCAAGCAAAAGGTAGAGGTTTTCCGAACTGGGGATATTTGCTGTTGGGCGCTTTGGCTTTCGCAGGCTTCTATTTCGTCAAGAACATGGGCCAGCGGACGATTATGAAAGCAGTACTGGGCGGACCAGGCGACTTGATTAGTATGGCCATGAGTTCGGCCCGAGTTTCCCCTCGGATAACCAGCAGAACAGGAGAAATAACTGCCAAAAACTTCAAGGTGGAGAAACTCGGCTCTACAAAAGATTCTCTCTCCTTTCGCTTCTTCTTGGATGGTGAGCGTGCCGACGCCACTGTCCGGCTCTGGATGGCCAAACGTCCGTCGGGTGAATGGGAAATAGTGAAAAGTGACACCGTTTTTACCAAGTAAAACCTACGCTGCTACGCAAGCACCCGGCTGTAGCCGATATAGTACGACTGCCTTTGAACATGACCGCACCCGCGGCCTGTTACCCTAACCCTTAGAATGGAAAAACCTAACAAAGTTCTTGTCCTCGGTTCTGGCGCACTCAAGATTGGGGAGGCCGGAGAGTTCGATTATTCTGGCTCGCAGGCCCTGAAAGCGCTGAAAGAGGAAGGTATCCGTACCATCCTCATCAACCCCAACATTGCCACCGTGCAGACGTCGGACAACATTGCCGATGACGTGTACTTCCTTCCCGTGACGCCCTTCTTCGTGGAGGAAGTCATCAAGAAGGAGCAGCCCGATGGCATTCTGGTAGCGTTTGGCGGCCAAACGGCCCTGAACTGCGCCGTAGCCCTGTACCGTGACGGCATATTTGAGAAGTACGGAGTGAAAGTGCTGGGCACGCCCGTGCAAAGCATCATCGACACCGAGGACCGGGATATTTTCAAAGAGAAGCTCGAGCAGATTGGGGTGTTTTCGGCCCGCAGCGTGGCCGTAACGAACATGGACGACGCGCTGGCCGCAGCCGAGAAAATCGGTTTCCCTATCATCGTGCGGGCGGCGTTTGCGCTCGGCGGGCTAGGCAGCGGTTTCGCCAATAACATGGACGAACTGCGGACCCTGGCCCAAAAGTCCTTCACCACTTCCGACCAGATTCTGGTGGAAGAGTCGTTGAAGGGGTGGAAGGAAGTGGAGTACGAAGTGGTGCGCGACCAGTATGATAACTGCATCACGGTCTGCAACATGGAAAACTTCGACCCCATCGGCATTCACACCGGGGAGAGCATCGTAGTGGCTCCGTCGCAGACGTTGAGCAACCGCGAGTACCATAAGCTGCGCAGCATCGGCATCAAAACCATCCGTCACCTCGGCATCGTGGGCGAGTGCAATATTCAGTACGCCCTCGACCCCGTTTCGGAGGACTACCGCGTGATTGAGGTGAATGCCCGCTTGTCGCGCTCCTCGGCGCTGGCTTCCAAGGCCACGGGCTATCCGCTGGCGTTTGTGGCCGCCAAGCTAAGCTTGGGCTACTCATTGGCCGAGCTGAAAAACAGCGTGACCCAGACCACTTCGGCCTTCTTCGAGCCAGCTTTGGACTATGTGGTGGTGAAACTGCCGCGCTGGGACTTGGGCAAGTTCGAGGGCGTGAACCGGCAGATTGGTTCCGCCATGAAGAGTGTGGGCGAGGTAATGGCCATCGGTAAATCCTTCGAGGAAGCCATTCAAAAGGGCCTGCGCATGTTGGACACCGGCAAGCGCGGTTTCGTGGCCAACAAGCCCGAGCAGGTGGACAACAAAACCATCGATCTGCTGCTGAGCGAGCCCAATGAGGAGCGCATTTTCGCCATAAATCTGGCGTTTGAGGCGGGCTACACCATCAAGCAGGTGCACGACCTGACCAAAATTGACCTGTGGTTTTTGCAGCGGCTGCTTACCATTTTCGAGCTGGGCAACCAACTTGCTGCCAAGCGTAGCAACGGCCTAGATGCGCTGGAAACCACTCTGCTGCGCGAGGTGAAAAAGGCTGGTTTCTCGGACCAGCAAATTGCCGTAAAGGTGCTGGGCGAAGGCGACGTGAAAGCCGACGAGTTGTTGGTGCGGGCCCGCCGCAAGGCGCTGGGCGTGCTGCCGGTCATCAAGCAGATTGACACGCTGGCGGCTGAATTTCCAGCCAAAACCAACTATCTCTACAGCACCTACCACGGCACCGAAAACGACCTGGCGCCCGAAACCGATAAGTCGATTGTGGTGCTGGGTTCGGGTGTATACCGCATCGGCAGCTCCGTGGAGTTCGACTGGTGCGGCGTGAATGCCGTGCAGACGGCCGCCGAAGAGGGCTACAAAACCATCATCATCAACTACAACCCTGAAACCGTAAGCACCGACTACGACGTTTCGGACCGGCTGTACTTCGAGGAGCTGAGCTTCGAGCGGGTGATGGATATTCTGGAGTTCGAGCAGCCCAACGGCGTGATTCTGAGCACTGGCGGCCAGATTCCGAACAACTTGGCTACTCGCCTGGCCGATGCCAACGCGCCTATCTTGGGTACCGCCCCGGCCCGCATTGACGAAGCCGAGAACCGCCATAAGTTCAGCAGCATCATGGATGAGCTAGGCATTGGGCAGCCCCGCTGGAAAGAGCTGACTTCCTTAGAGGCGATGTTCGAGTTTGTGGGCGAGGTAGGCTACCCCGTCCTGATTCGTCCGAGCTACGTGCTGTCGGGGGCGGCGATGAACGTGGTGTCCAACGCGTTTGAGATGGAGTCGTTCTTGAAAGCGGCCACCGAGGTAAGTGCCGAATACCCGGTGGTGGTGTCGGAGTTTATCCAGGAAGCCAAGGAAATAGAGCTGGATGCGGTGGCCGACAAGGGCGAAATCGTGAGCTACGCCATTTCCGAGCACGTGGAGTTTGCCGGCGTGCACTCCGGCGACGCCACCATGTACTACCCCCCGCAGCGCGTGTACGTGGGCACGGTGCGCAAGCTCAAAATTATTGCCGAGAAGATTGCCAAGCGCTACGAAATCAGCGGGCCGTTCAACATCCAGTTCCTGGAGAAAAACCGCGAAATCCGGGTGATTGAGTGCAACATCCGCGCCTCGCGCTCCTTCCCGTTCGTGTCGAAAGTATCGGGCAACAACCTCATCAAGAAAGCCACTCAGGTGCTGTTGGGCAAGAAAGTGGAGCGTGACGCGAGCGAGTTGGTCTACGACCTGCCCTTCGTGGGCGTGAAGGCCCCGCAGTTCTCGTTTACCCGCCTGCCCGGCGCCGACCCCGTGTTGCGCGTGGACATGGTGAGCACCGGCGAGGTCGGCTGCTTGGGCGATACGGCCGAGGAAGCCCTGCTGAAATCGATGCTGAGCGTGGGCTACAAAATCCCGCAGAAGTCGGTGCTGATTTCCAGCGGCCCCATCATCTCCAAGATAGCGCTGCTAGAATCGGCGCGGTTGCTGGTGCAAAGCGGCTATAGCATCTACGCTACGCAGGGCACGCACCGCTTCTTTGCCGAACACAACGTGCCCAGCTCCCTCGTCTTCTGGCCCGACGACCACCAGGAGCCCAACGTGCTGACGTACCTCAAGGAGAAGAAAATCGACTTGGTTATCAACATCCCTAAGAACCTCTCGAAGGGCGAGCTGGACAACGACTACAAAATCCGCCGCACGGCAGTGGACTTCGGAGTTGGCTTGCTGACCAATGCCCGCCTGGCCAAGGCCTTCATCCAAGCCTTCTGCACGCTGGAAATGAAGGACCTGAAGATCAAGAGCTGGAACGAGTATAAGGCGATGTAGGGCCTGAACTAGCAGAAAAGAACGTCATGCTGAGCTTGTCGAAGCATCTCTACCGCTTCGTTGGGAATTAACCTAACGAAGCGGTAGAGATGCTTCGACAAGCTCAGCATGACGTTCTATTTTTCTTCGTATAGTAGCCGCATGTACATCTATATTCTAACCAATCCGACCAAAACTGTTTTGTATACCGGCGTTACTAACGATTTAAGGCGCCGACTTTATGAGCACAGCAGCGGCCGGGGTAATGCAGGTAAATTCACTGGCCGGTATCAGACAGATTTGCTGGTCTACTTTGAGCTTTGTCCGGATGCTATGCAGGCTATAGCTCGGGAAAAGCAGTTGAAAGGCTGGACGCGTAGTAAGAAGGATGCGTTAATTACAGCCTTCAACCCCAATTGGAAAACTATTGATTTAGAAACGTGGGCTGGCTAGCAACGAAGCGGTAGAGATGCTTCGACTGCGCTCAGCATGACGTTCTTTTAGCTTTGGGCCTAGCCTACTTAACACCTTACAATGAAAAACTTCACCTCTTTCGCCGATGCGGGCGACTATAAAGCGCTGTTGCAGCAAGCGCTGGAAATCAAGGCGAATCCGTTTGGCTACCAGCACATCGGGCGCAACAAAACCGTTGGGCTGATTTTCTTCAACCCCAGCCTGCGCACCCGGCTCAGCTCGGTGAAGGCGGCTTATAACCTGGGCGCACAAGCCTGGGTACTCAATGCCGGCGCTGACTCCTGGACCTTGGAAATGGCCGATGGCGCGGTGATGAACGGCGGCACGCAAGAGCACATCAAGGAGGCCATTGCCGTGATGAGCCAATACTGCGACGTGCTGGGCGTGCGCACCTTCCCCACGCTCAAGGACCGGGAGGCCGACTACAGCGAGGAGGTTTTCAACAAGATTCTGAAGTACGCCACCGTGCCTGTAGTAAGCCTGGAAAGCGCCACGCTGCACCCGTTGCAGTCGTTTGCCGACCTGATTACCGTAGCGGAGCACAAGCAAAAGGAGCGGGTGAAGGTGGTGCTGACCTGGGCCCCGCACGTGCGCGCCCTACCCCAGTGCGTGCCCAACTCCTTTGCCGATTGGTTTTCGGAAGTGGATTGGGTGGACTTCGTGATTACCCACCCCGAAGGCTACGAACTGGACCCCAAGTTCACGAAGGGTGCCCGCATCGAGTACGACCAGAAGAAAGCCTTGGAAGGTGCCGACTTCGTGCAGGCCAAGAACTGGAGCAGCTACCAGGACTACGGCCAGGTTATCAGCAACGACCCAAGCTGGATGCTCACGCCCGAGCACATGACCAACACCCACGACGCGAAGTTTCTGCACTGCCTGCCGGTGCGCCGCAACGTGGAGGTATCGGATGCCATTCTGGATTCACCGAACTCGTTGGTAATTCAGGAGGCTGGCAACCGAGTGTTTTCCATGCAAACCGTATTGCACGAACTGCTGAAGTAGCATAAAGATGCTGCCGCTTGGGTATGCAAAGGGCGGAGAAGGTGGCAGTAGGCTATGCTGTAAATAGGAACGGCTCTGGAATATCCAGAGCCGTTTCTCTACTGTCATAATGGAAAATATTATAATAAATATTTACTAGATAGAGCCTAGAAACGGTATGTAATAAGGATAAGTGAACCGGGCCCAGTGGGTGACCGGCTGCTTGAACGACATTACAAAGGAAGGGAGCCTGCGGCTGGCTGTCTAGCGTATTTCTACGTGACTTTAAAACCACGTAGAAATACGTGGAAGGCTAACCGCCTCGCCCTTGTTCAAGGGCAAACTGCTAACTATGAATAACCTGAAAAGAGGCTGTTTAAGGCAAGCTGAAAGACTAGGAAACAAAGTACATGATTCGGGCAAACTGAACCTTACTGGGTAAGCGGCGTTTAAGGCTACTCGATTTGGCTGGTCAGCCAAATTTGAATAGTTCACCAAAACCCCAGTTCATGAAAAAGCTACTTGTTCTCGCCGCTGTGTTTGTAACGGGTGTTTCTGCTGCTAACGCACAAACCACCAACACCACGACGACGACCACCACGGAGCCTCAGCAGAGCACGACCACGCAGACCCAGCCTGCCACGGGAACTATCAACTCGACGACGACCACCACGCCTCCTACCACCACTACCGTCGAGACCCAATCTACCACCACCGCCACGCCAGCCACAACTATTCCGGCGGATACCGACGTGAAGGTGAAAGACAAAAAGAAGAAGTCGAAAGTAAAAGCCAGCCCATACTAGGTCTGCAAATGGTGCACTAGCGCCATGCAACGAAAAGCCCGGTTGCCTTGATGGCAGCCGGGCTTTTTTGGTGGTATCGGGTGTTTGCCGAAGGTGAACAGTGAGCTAATCGGCGGCTACTTCTGCGCAGGCTCTAGAGGAAGCACGGCGGGTGTGGCTTTGCGGGGTTTGCGGCTCATCAGAAACACGCCCCCGAAAATGAGGAGCGCCTGCACGGCCTTGGTGGTAGTGAGGCTGTCTTTGCCCAGCGCCACTGCAATGCCCACGGCCAGCGCCGGTTGCAGATAGATGTAGGCGCCAAGTAGGGCAGGGGAGGCGTACTTCAGCGCCCAGTTGTTGAGCAGATACGCCATAATGGTCACGCACACTACCATGAACACGATGGCCGCCCAAATGCTAGGCGGAAAACTGGCGTAATCAGGAGTGCTGACTTGCTGCCAGCCGGCGGGTACGGCCAGCACCAGCCCCACCTGAAAGATGCGGGCTAGCACCGTAAACGGCTGGTAGGTGCGCATCAGCGGCATTACTAGCACCAGATAGAGCCCGAAAGCCGTGGCATTGAGCAGAATAAACAAGTTGCCCAGCACCACGTTTTGCCCCTCGGCGCCTGGCGTCCGGCCCAGAATAATCAGCGCGGCTCCCATGCCCGCTATGCCCAGCCCCAGCACCCGCGGCACCGTCAGCCGCTCGCCCAGCAGTACCACCGACGCCAGCACCGTCACGACGGGCGTAATGGTTTGGATGAGCGAAGCGTTGATGGGCGTGGTCAGGTTGAGGCCCGAGAAAAACAACAGCTGATTCAGCCCGATGCCCAGCACCCCGCACGCTATAGCCCGCAGGTTGTCGGCGCGGCCGATGATACGGTCGTGGGGCGCTACCAGGCGGCTCAGGATGGTAAAGAACAGCGTAGCGCCCACAACGCGCAGCAGCACCAGCCCAAACGGACCCATGTAGCGCGGCATTACATCTTTGGAAATGCTATAGTTAGCGGCGTAAATCAGGGACACCACAAATAAGGCCGCGTGGACCTTGACGGAATTTTTCATTGCCTGCAAAGGTACTAGCGCGAACTTTGTGGTTCGCGCTTCGTGTAGGCGTTAGCGCCGCTTGTTTGGCGCCGCATCACCAGCGAACCAGCGGGTTCGCGCTACTTCTGTTCCTTATGTCTACCGGCTCCCTTTTCGATTCTGAACCCACTCCCGCTTCCAACCTGCGCCCTAAGGCCGCCGATAACGCCCCGCTGGCCGAGCGGCGCCGGCCGCGCACCTTGGAGGAGTACGCCGGGCAGCAGCACCTCATCGGCCCCGAAGGCGTGCTGCGGCGCTACCTCAACGCCGGCCGCTTGCCCAGCCTGATTCTGTGGGGCCCACCGGGCGTAGGCAAAACCACGCTGGCGCATTTGCTGGCTGAGGAACTGCATAAGCCGTTTGTGGCGTTGAGCGCCATCAATGCCGGCGTGAAAGACGTGCGCGAGGTGATTGAGCGGGCCAAAAAGCAGCGCGGTACCATCCTGTTTATTGATGAAATTCACCGCTTCAGCAAGAGCCAGCAAGACGCGCTGCTGGGTGCCGTGGAGCAGGGTATCGTCACGCTGATTGGGGCTACTACCGAGAATCCGTCGTTTGAGGTGATTCCGGCCGTGCTGAGCCGGGCGCAGGTGTACGTGCTGGAACCACTCAGCAAGGAAGTGCTGACGGAACTGGTGGATAAAGCCCTAACCGAAGACGAGCAGCTGCGCCAGAAAAACGTGCGCGTGCAGGAGTACGGTGCGTTGCTTACCATTTCGGGTGGGGATGCGCGCAAACTGCTCAACCTGCTGGAAATCGTGGTGGAATCCAGCCGGCCCGACTTGGAAACCGGCGAAATCATCATCACTGACGAAGGCGTGCAGCAACTGGCCCAGCAGCACCTCGCGCGCTACGACAAAGGCGGCGAAATGCATTACGACGTCATTTCGGCCTTCATCAAGAGCATCCGCGGTTCTGACCCCAATGCGGCGCTGTACTACCTGGCCGTGATGCTGGAAGGCGGCGAAGACCCCAAGTTCATTGCGCGCCGCCTGCTGATTCTGGCCTCCGAAGACGTGGGCATGGCCAACCCCAACGCCCTGATGCTGGCCCAAAGCTGCTTCCAGGCTGTGACGGTCATTGGCATGCCCGAGGGCGACATTATTCTGGGCCAGACCGTCGTGTACCTCGCCACCTCACCCAAGAGCAATGCCAGTTACAAAGCCATCCGGGAGGCGCGGGCGCTGGTGCGGCAGCAGGGCGTGCAGCCGGTGCCGATACCGTTGCGCAACGCCCCCACCAAGCTCATGAAAGACCTCGGTTACGGCGGCCAGTACCAATACTCGCACGACTACCCCGGCAACTTCGCCTACCAGGAATTCATGCCCGATGCCCTCAGCGGCACCACCTTCTACCACCCCGGCCACAACCCCGCCGAAACCAAAATCCAGGACCGCCTGCGCCAACTGTGGGGCGAGAAGTACGGGTATTAGAGTCTGTTCTAGACTTTGAGTAGGAGAATGGAAGTAGCTAATAAAGGCCGTCATGCAGAGCGCAGCGAAGCATCTCGCGTGCTGATGCTAGGTTAGTAATCTGACGTCAGCACGCGAGATGCTTCGCTGCGCTCTGCATGACGGACGGCCTGTGGAGTTATGGGTTGTTGTAGTACTCTCCACTATTCACAAGTTCTAGTAGGAAAGGCTTTTTTACAAGTGCAGTACTTACGGCAGCCTGAATGAATAACTTGCCTGCTGTTCGTTGTTTTAAATCAAAACGCAACCAACACTGTCTGCTACGGTGTCTTTCGCTACCAATCTGTTCACTCCCATATTCAATGAGACAATTTTTTAAGTACGTGCTGGCCACCATTACCGGGCTAGCCCTTTTCGCGGTGTTGGGCATCGTCGTGTTAGTGGTGTTTATAGCGGCGCTGGCTTCTTCCGATAGCAAGGAAGTAACCGTAGCCAGTGACTCAGTGCTGGAACTCAAACTCGACAAGCCCATTGCCGAGCGGGAAAGCCGCAATTCCTTCGGGGCCATGTTCAGCAACCAGGCCGATGACATCGGGCTCGACCAGCTGAAAGCCACCATCCGGCGCGCCAAAACCGACGCCGATATCAAGGGCATCTTCCTGAACGTGGAGCTGGTGCAAGGCGGCATGGCTTCGCTGGAAGAAGTGCGCGACGCGCTGCTGGACTTCAAGAAGTCGGGCAAGTTCATTGTGGCGTATGCCGATGCCGCTTCCGAAAAGAGCTACTACCTGACCTCGCTAGCCAACCGCATCTACCTCAATCCGCAGGGCACGCTGGAATTCAACGGCCTGAGCTCGGAGACGATGTACTACAAAAACCTGTTTGCCAAGGCCGGTATCGAGCCCCAGATTTTCCGCGTGGGTTCGTTTAAGAGTGCCGTAGAGCCGTTTTTCCGGGAGAACATGTCGGATTCGGCTCGCCTCCAGACCACCTCGTTCCTGAACTCCATCAACGACTTCACCATCGGCCACGTAGCCGAAGCCCGCAAGATTTCCCCGGCCCGGCTCAAGGTTATTTCCGATTCCATGCTGGTGCACAACGCCGACGATGCCAAGCGCCTCGGCCTCGTGACGCACCTCGGCTACTACGACCAAGCCCTCGACTACATGAAAGGCAAGCTGGGCGTAGAGAAAGATGATAAGCTGAGCCTCGTGAGTTTGAGCGACTACAGCCAAACCGACGAAGAGGAAGGCAGCACCAGCGGTAACCGCATTGCCGTCATCTACGCCGATGGCGACATCGTAACCGGCAAAGGCTCCGACGACAACATCGGCAGCACCAAGTTCGCGGAAGCTATCCGCAAGGCCCGCCTCGACGATAAGGTGAAGGCCGTAGTGCTGCGCGTAAACTCACCAGGCGGCTCGTCGCTGGCTTCGGACATTATCTACCGCGAGGTGCTCTTGACCAAGAAAGTGAAGCCAATTGTGTGCTCGATGTCGGATGTGGCGGCCAGCGGCGGCTACTTCATTGCCATGGGCTGCGACACGATTGTGGCCCACCCGAACACCATTACTGGCAGCATTGGCGTATTTGGCGTATTGCCCAACATCGAGCCGCTGCTGCGCGACAAGCTCGGCATCACCACGGACCGCGTAACCACGGGCAAGTTTTCGGACTTCCCAACTGTCACCCGCGCCCTCACGCCGTTCGAGAAAGCCCAGTTCCAGGACGAAATCAACCGCATCTACGCCGACTTCACCAGCAAAGCCGCCCAGGGTCGCCACATGCCGGTGGAGAAGCTGCGCGGTTACGCTTCCGGCCGGGTATGGTCGGGCTCTGAGGCCAAAGCCCGTGGCCTCGTGGACGTGTTAGGCTCGTTTGACGATGCCCTGCGCATTGCTGCCCGCCGCGCCAAGCTTAAGGAAGGCGAATACCGCATTCAGAAGCTGCCGCGCCAGCGCACCTTCGCCGAGTCCATCTTCAGTGGCTTCGGTGAGGAAGCGAAAATGCGCATGGTACGCGAAGAAATGGGCCCGATGTATCCCGTGTATCAGCAGTACAAGAAGCTCTCGGAGATGAAAGGCGCCCAAATGCGCATGCCGTTCGAACTGAACATTCAGTAAGTTATTACAAGTCAGTTCCCCTCCTTTTTTTAAGGAGGGGTGCCCGGAGGGCGGGGTGGTAAACTCGTTGAACAACTTTTTAGATTTAGTCTTCTAGTTGTAGCTAACCACCCCGCCCTTCGGGCACCCCTCCTTGAAAGAAGGAGGGGAACTAGCTTTTTAGATTAAATCCTCTCGAAAACCACTTCATGCACCACCTTCACGAAGCTGCCGATTACCTGCGCCAACGCCTTTCTGATTTCACGCCTGAGTTCGGCATCATCCTCGGTACCGGGCTGGGGGCGCTGGTGAAGGATTTGACGATTCACCACACGTTCCCGTACGCCGAGATTCCCAACTTCCCGGTTTCGACGGTGGAAAGCCACTCCGGCAACTTGCTGGCCGCGGAGCTAGGTGGGCGCAAGGTGCTCGTGATGCAAGGCCGCTTCCACTACTACGAGGGCTACACCATGGAGCAAGTGGTGCTGCCGGTGCGCGTGATGAAGCTGCTCGGCATTCAGAAGCTGTTTGTGAGCAATGCAGCTGGCGGCCTCAACCCCGACTACGAGTACTCGGACTTGATGCTACTTGAAGACCACATCAACTTGCAACCCACCAACCCGCTGGTGGGCAAGAACCTCGATGAGCTGGGCCCGCGCTTCCCCGACATGCTGGAGCCCTACGATACCACGCTGCTCCGGCAGGCCGAAGAAGCGGCCCGCAGCCTCGGCTTCGCTGATAAAGTGCGGCGTGGCGTGTACGCCAGCTTGCCCGGCCCCATGCTCGAAACGCCCGCTGAATACCGTTACCTACGCACCATCGGAGCCGACGCGGTGGGCATGAGCACCGTGCCCGAGGTTATTGCCGCCGTGCATATGGGGCTGCCGGTACTAGCCATCAGCGTTATCACCGACCTCTGCTCCCCCGGCAAACTCAAGCGCGTAGCCATTGCCGACATCCTGCGCGTGGCCGCTGATGCCGAGCCCCGCCTCACGGCACTGTTGCGAGCGGTGATAGAAAAGCAATAAGTCTGTTTACTTCCCATAAAAAAAGGCCACTGCAAGAAGCAGTAGCCTTTTTTGTTGTTGAATATACTCCTTATGGTTGGGCTGAGAAGACGTATTCTTCTACAACGTTATCCTTGTTTACCCAATTATAGCGTAGCTCAGTGGCCGTTAGGCTAACCAGAATATATTGGTGGTCGTCGCCTTTATGGTCGGTGAAATGCAGTATAGTGTTGCTGCCCATTAGCATCCAGGAACCGTCAAACGTCTCCCCATCATCTAGAAAGGTTTGGGTGTAAGTACCATCGGGGCGGAAAGTGAAACTATGCCGGTCTTTGATACCGCTGCCACTGCTGACGGTCTGGCCGGCTTCCTGAATAGCATCGAGCCGCCACGAGCCGACGGTCAGATACTGGCTACTGACAGAAGGAGCGGGGTCGTCGTCATCGGTTTGGCAGCTACTGAGTGCCAGCCCCCAAAAGGCGAAAACAAGTAGAAAAACTGAGAATTGTGCACGTAGAGTAAACATTAGCGAAAAGATAGAAGTAGAAAGTAACAGAGGGAGACAGCGCCCGGCTGGAACGTTGCAAGTATCCCGCAATTCGCTACTTAATAATCAGCCGCTTTCGGTCGTAGCTGAGCACAGTAAACACGCCGATGCCACCTTCCACGGTGCTTTTGATGGCCGAGGGCTGCGAAAACGGGTTGCCGTTGGCGTTGCGCGCGTCATTCACCGATTGCCGGAACAGGTAGTAAGGCCGGTCGAGGTGGTAGAACGAAACCAGTAGCGTATCGCCGGGGTCGAACTGGTAGCTGGTGCCGAGCGAGAGGCGCTGGCCGTCAGTTAGCCGGTCGTCCACGTCGTAGTCGATTTCTGGGTCGGGGCCGATACTGTCGCGGTGAATCTGGAGGCGGTAATAGTCGCCGAGGCCAACGGGGTCTTTGTAGTTGGTTAGCACGTATGCCTCTCGCTGCCCCACGGGTAAATTGTTGAACTCGTATTCTAGGGAATCGATAGGCACGCGGCTGGGCATGGTGGCAGTGCCCGTTACGCGGCGGCCCTTGGTATCAGTCACCTCCAGCTTGAACGTGTCGCCGGGCCGGGCTACCAGCGTCCGTAAGCCAATGTGGGTGAACCCTTTGCCGGTGGTAGGGTCAATGGCCGGGAAGTAAGTGAGGGTTTGCACCCGGCCATCGGGTAGCGTGAGCCGCACGGTTACGTCGGTAGGTACTACTGGCTCGGGAGTGGCCAGGTATGGCACGGTTTCCGTCACGGTGAGGCGCGGCAGCTGGCCATTTTCGAGGTAGCACTCCACCACCAGCTGTGCCGGCAGTACCGGAATGTCCACGTCAATATCCTTCTGCAAATCACAGCCAGCTAGCGGCGCCAAAGCCAGCAGCCAAGCGCAGCGCAGGGAAAGCAAACGGTTTTTCAATGAATCAAGCATAAAAGCAACAAGCAAAACGCTAGCCAGCTGAAACCCCAAAATTTGTGAGATTCGGTTAGTCTGTGAAATCCGCGTTTAGAATTTGAAGTTGTAGGTGACGGCTGGAATAACTGGAAACAACGATACCTGCCGGGCGCGGAAGCCCGTTACGGGGGCATCATCATCGGCCCGCACCTGATCGAAATACACGAAATAGGGGTTGCGGCGGTTGTAGGCGTTGTAGATGCTGAAAGTCAAATCCGACTCGTTGAACCAGCGGTTGGGTTTCAGCTTCCAGACCAGCCCCAAATCCAGGCGGTTGTAGGCGGCCATGCGGTAGGAGTTCCGGTCAGGGTAAACGGGCACGGCCTCCAACTCGCCCCCGAAAACGTCCTGCACCGCAAAGCGGCCCGCGGGCAAGGTGGTGGGGTTGCCGGAGGTGAACACAAACGAGCCGGTTAGGTTGAGGCGCTCAGTGAGTTGGTGCAGCACTACCACCGTCAGGTTGTGGCGCCGGTCGTAGTTGGGGTAAAACTCGGCGCCGTTGTTGATGCCGCTGGTTTCGCGTTGGGGTGGAAACCGCCGTTTGCTCCAGGCCAGTGTGTAGCCAATCCAGCCGGTAGTGCGGCCGGTTTTCTTTTCCAAGTAGATTTCGTTGCCGTACGCCCAGCCTTTGCCGAACAGAAATTCCGAGTCTAGGTCGGGGTTCACGAACAGCTGCGCGCCGTCCTTGAAATCCACCTGATTCTGGCTCCACTTGTAGTACACCTCGTTGCTGAGCAGGTACTTACCATCACCGAGTAGAAAGCTAACGCCGGTAGCTACCTGTTGCGAGCGTTGCGGCTTCACCGACAACCGAGAGGGGTACCAGATGTCAGTAGGCAAGGTGGCGCCGGAGTTCGTGACGAGGTGCACGTACTGGTACATGAGGGCGTAGCTGGCCTTAAGCGAGGTTTTGGGCGTGAGTGAGTAGCGGGCCGCGCCGCGTGGCTCTAGGCCGCCGTAGGTGTTGGAACCGCTCTGGAAACCCGTCAGGCGCAGGCCGTATTCCAGCTGCCACTTGTCGGAGGGCTTGAAGTTGTCGGAGGCGTACAGGGCGGCGTCCTGGCCCCGGTACTCTATGTCCGAGCCGATGTTGAAGCGGCCATCGGAAGCGCCGGCTTGCAGGCGGCCTACCCCGAAGCGGTGCGTGGTAGCCTGAGCGCCAAACCGTAGAGTGTGTTTGGTGTTGGGCGTGTAATCCAGGTCGGTGCGGATGGAATAGTCGCGGATGTTGGAGCCCAGGTTGAAGCTGAACTGGTCGAGCTTGTTGGTTACCGCGTACTGGTAATCGGTGGCCGATACGGTGGTGTTAAGAAACAGCCGCTTGTTGAACACGTGGCTCCAGCGCGCCGCGCCCACCGTGTTGCCCCAGGTGAAGCTGAAATCGAAGCCACCCTGCGAACCAAATTTAAAGGCGTCACGCCCGTAATAACCACTCAGAAAAATCTGGTCTTTGGGGCCGAGGGTGTAGTTGGCTTTGGCGTTGAAATCGTAGAAGTAATAGTCCGGAATGGGGTTATAATCGGGGTCGTCGTCGTTGAGCTTGTTGATTTGGCGCGTAAATACATCGAAGTAGGTTCGGCGCCCCGACAAGATAAACGAGCCTTTGGCCGGCCCTCCTTCTTTGTCTTTCACAAGGGGCCCTTCCACCGTAAGGCGCGACGAAATCAGCCCCAGTCCGCCACTTACGCCAATCTTTTCTTTGCTGCCCTCGCGCAGCTTCACGTCAATCACCGACGACAGCCGCCCGCCGTACTGCGCCGGAAAACCGCCTTTATAGAGGTCCACGCTTTGCACCGCGTCGGGGTTGAACACCGAAAACAGCCCGAACAAGTGGCTGGGATTGTACACCAAAGCATCATCCACCAGCACCAAGTTCTGGTCACTGGAGCCGCCGCGCACAAACAAGCCGCTGGTGCCTTCGCCGCCGTTTTGCACGCCGGGCTTAAGTTGCAGCGTTTTCAGAATGTCCACTTCGCCAAACAAGGCCGGCAACAGCTTGGCCTCTTTAGCGGTGAGGCGCTCGGTGCTCATCTGCGGGGTTTGCAGCTTCTGCTCCAGCGTGCCCGCGCCTTCCACCACCACTTCGCCCAGGGTATTGCTGGATTCGGCCAGCGCAAACGACACCTTCTGGTCGCGCGTCAGGTTCAGCTCCCGCGTTTGGTTGAGGTAGCCGATAAACGAAACCACCACCTGATACTTGCCCGCTGGTAAGTCCAGCGAGTAAAAACCTGCCGCATCCGTCGTGACGCCAGCACCCAGCGCCGGCACCGTAACTGAGGCACCAGGCAGCACTTCCCGGTTGTTGGCAGCCCGTACGTAGCCGCTAAGCGTGTACTTGAGGGCCGACTGTGCCGCGGCCGGCAGGCTAGGGATAATCAGAAAAAAGCTAAAAACAAGCAGTAGAAACGTGTTGCGCATCCGGGAAGGGTAAGTGCCAATGGTAGCAAAGGTAGGCCACGTTCACGCTAACGCCGGGCTTCGCCGGATTAGTTTGCGGGCACCCAACCTTCCTAAGCAGAGCTGTTTACCCTAGAAAAGGTTGTACTGCCTGTGTAAGCTGAGTCCCCGGTACCACACCCGACTGCCGCCATACGGGTTGGCCTTTGTGAAACAAAATGAGGGTAGGAATGCCCTGCACCCGGAATTGCTGCGCCACGGCCTGGTTGCGGTCCACGTCAATCTTGATGACTTTGAGCTTGCCTTGGTGCTGCGCCGCTACCTGCTCCAAGATAGGCGCCATCGTCTTGCAAGGGCCACACCAATCGGCATAAAAATCAACCAATACGGGCATGCCGGGGCTATTGATGAGTTCGGAAAATGATTTCTTAGGCATTGGAACAAGGAGTGAAGTAAGAAGCAGAACAGCCGAGGCGCCGCCGTCGGTATAGATGATACGCAACTGGCCGCCCGGCGTTTGTCGGGCACAAAAAAGCCTGGTGCGTGAGCACCAGGCTTTTCGAGAGGAAAGTAAACAGCGGCTACTTTTTTTCCACTACGGTTACGTCGTTGGCAGTTTCGGCAAACGTGAAACGGCCGCCTACTGCTTTCTTGCCGTTCACTTGGCACTCCCAGGTGTAGGCGCCAGGTTGGGCGCGGGCCGCTTCGCCGGTTTCGGACTTGAAATAATCGGGTTCCGACGGTTCGGACGGGAAAATAACATCAACGCCATTCTGGCCAGTAGGTACCTCTTTCACTAGGAAGTACGTCTTACTAGTGCGCGTATTGGTTACTACGAAACGAGCTTTGTAAGTGCCTAAGGAGCCGTATTTATCCATTACTCCCAGCTTCATGTAAGCGTCAGTGGACACCATCCAGGTTTGGGCCTGCGAGGCTACCGGAGCCAGCAGGAGCAGGCCCAACACTAGCCCGGCCGGCCGCAGAATAGAAAGAATACGAGAGGAAAAAACAGGAGTAGAAATTCCCATGAGTGAGGTAATAAAGTAAGAAGGCAACAAAAGGACGGAAAAGTTAAAAAAACAGCTTTACTACTGTTATATCATTCGAAACCAACCCAATATAGGAGCATTTCCACCTGACTTCACGACGTTGATAGTTATTTTTTTGTTGGTAAAAGGCGAACCTCCGACCTATTGCCAGGGTTTTTCAGGGGACCATTCCGTATTCATCTATGGCTCGTCGCCGCATCTTTTCACCTGACCCGAGCTCAGCTTTGGACGCAACAAAAGCAACCGAAAATTGCTGTGCTTTGTGCGAGCGGGAAGTGCAGCATACCTCGCGCCACCATCTGATACCGCGTGAGGAAGGCGGCCGGCATGGTCCTACCGCCGACCTATGCCAGCCCTGCCACAGCAGCATTCATTTGCTGCTCGACAACAAAGAGCTGGCCCGCCAGTACCACACCATTGAGGCCCTGCGCACCGCCGAGAAGCTCCAGAAATACCTGCATTGGATCCGGCGCAGCCGCGTCGAGCGGATTTCCAACCGGCGCGGAAAATAGTGGACCGACGGGGTAGTGAAATAGTGAGTTTGTCTTTCTATTTGCTGCTTTAGCGCGAGTTGCGCCGCTGGCACAGCAACATCACCACTTTCCTATTTCACTTTTGAGGTACTTTGTTCCGTTTCAGCAGCTGCGGCAGCAGCCTACCATTGTGGTAGACAGCGTAGGTTTGGGGGCCGCCCTCACGCTAGCTCACTGGCGCGGGGCTGCCACACCCGACGCATTGCGCGATGATACCAGCGCTGGCTCGGTGCTCCGCGCCCTGCATCACCCCGAAACACCTGGCCTAGATGCCGATGCCGTTACGGCCAACCATTTCGATGTAGATGGCTTTGTGGGCGTGTGGAGCTTGCTGAACCCGGCCCTAGCCCTCCGCCACGAACACCTGCTCCGCCTGGCCGCCACCCTCGGCGACTTCCGGGAACTGGATTTCCAGGACCCGCTAGCCGACCACGCGCTACGGCTGGTATGCTGGCTGAACGCCCGCGAAAAAGAGCTGTTCTATGAGCCGTTTGGGGCACCCGCCCTGCGCCGCCGCGAAGACGAGGCTTCCGCTGAAAAGTTCGAGTGGTTTCTGCCGCGCTTCCAGCAACTCCTGGAAACCCCCGAAACCGACCGGGCTGTGTGGCAGCCGGAGTACGAGCGGGTGCAGCAAGCCGTGGCAACCATGCAAACTGCCGCCAGTTGCACCACTTACCCCGAAATTGGCTTAACCGTGGTACGCGCCCCCGAGCCGCTGCCGTACTACGCGCTATTTGGGAGCACCGCCGGCTCTGATATAGTGCTCAGCATCTACAGCGGCCAGCGCTACGAATTCGAGTATAAATACACCACTTGGATAGACCTGGAAAGCCGCCCCACGCTGCCGCGCCTGCCCCTCAACGACCTGGCCGTTCAACTTAATGCCCTAGAACAAGCCCCGCACCGTTGGACTTTTGATGGTGTCACCGACACTGGCCCGCTGTTGCGCCTAGATGCCAAGAGCCTCAGCAAAGCCCAGCGCTACGCCGACCCCGACCAACGCCCTATCCACGCCTCCACTATTTTGCCGGAAGAAATGGAACAATTGGTTGTAGCTTTTTTCAAGCAGAAATACGCTGGCATAGCGCCGAAATGCTACTGGACTTGGCCGGAAATCAAAGCCGCCGGCACAGACCTCACCACCTAGCTTGAAAAGCTGCGCGCTGCTGTACTGAGGCATGCAAGTAGTGCGTGAAAGAGGCCGTCCTGCTGAGCGCAGCCGAAGCAGGATGGCCAGATGGTGGGAGGAAAAAGCTAACAGTTCTCTTTATTACACTTCCACCCCGAAGCCAATAACCTGCAACGAGCTGACGCCGCCAGCGCCTTTGCGGACGTTGATTTGGGTGGTGACCCGCTCTTTCAGCGCCTCCACGTGGGAGATGATACCGATGGTTTTGCCGGTGCCTTGCAGCATTTCCAGCGCCGAAAGAGCCACGTCCAGCGTGTCGGGGTCGAGGGTGCCGAAGCCTTCGTCGATGAAGAGCGTGTCAATCTGGGTGCGGCGGCTGGCCAGCTCCGATAAGCCCAGCGCCAGCGCCAAACTCACCAGAAAACTCTCGCCGCCCGACAACGAATTCATGCTGCGCGAACTACCGCCTTGGTACTCGTCCACGATGAGTAGGTCGAGGTGCTCGTCGGGGTTGCGTAGGATGCGGTACCGGTCGGTGAGGCGGTGCAGGTGGCGGTTGGCGAGGTCGGTGAGGCGGGCCAGGGTCAGGCCTTGGGCGAATTCGCTGAACTTCTTGCCGTCGGCCGAGCCAATTACGTCGGCCAACTGGCGCCAGCGGTAGGCTTCCTGCTGCTGCGCTACCAGCTGTTCGGCTAAGGCGGCGTGGCGTTCCTGGCCGCTGCGGTGGTCGTGGAGGCGCTGCTGCCGCTGGCCGAGCTGCTGGTTGAGGTTGGCAAGCTGCTGGTTGTTGGCTTCCAGCTGATGATTTATCGACTCGGTGGGCTCTTGGGTGAGGGCGCGTGCCTGTTCCTGCTGAAGCTGTTGGGCGACGTCGGTGAGGGTTTGCTGCGTAATGGCCAGCGCCTGCTCGTGCCGCTGGAGCTGGTCGGCGAGGCGGCGCACTTCTGAGTCGGGGAGGAGCAGGGCCGTGAGGGCGGCCGGGTCGGGGGCGAGGCCGGCGGTGGTGAGGGCCGCCGTGAGGCTGGCGTATTGCTGCTCCCGAAGCTGCTGCTGCTGTTCGGCGTCCTGTTCGCGCTGGGTTAGCTGGGTGCCCGCCAGCACCAGGGCCGTTTCGTGTTGCTGAAGCGTGTGCTCGGCTTGTTGCCGCTGGGTTTCAGTGCGCCGTACCGCGTCTTCCAGTTGCTGCCGAGCCTTCGCTACATCGGTTCCGGCAAACAGGTGCTGCCGCTGCTGCCGTTGCGCCTGAATGGCGGCGTGCTGCTCCATTAGGGTTTGCTTACGGGCCCGCAGCCAGATGTCCAACTCGGCTTTCTGGCGCTCGGCTTCGTGGGCGGTTACGCTGATGCCGCTCAACTCATTTTCAGCCTTGGCACGTTCCTGCTGCTTGGTGGTGAACTCCAGAATGCGCTGGCGAGCTTGCTCCATCAGGGCCCGGCCGTTTTCCTCAGTAAACGTCAGCCCGAAGTTTTCCAGTTGGCTTTGAATCATCTGGCGGGCGGCGGGGCTGCGTTCCTCGGCATCGGCTAGCTCTTGCTCAAACGCCGCTACCATCTGCGCGTACTCTTGCTGCTGCTGAGCGGCGGCTTCCTGCTGGCTACTGGCCTGCGCAAGGTGCTGCTGGGCCAGGGCGTGCTGGTCGCGCAAGTCCTTCAGGTGCTGCACCAGCGCCCGTACTTCCTCGGCCGCGGCCTTTTCTCCTGCTTCGGGTAGCAGCTGAATGGTATCAGGGGTGGTATCAACGGGCTGAGAGCTGGCCTCTTCCAGCATCGTGACGTAGGTATTCAGGCGGTTGAAGCGGGTGCCCAGCGCCCTCACCTTCTGGCTCAACTCTTCTTCCCGCTGCCGGTCGTGCTGAAACGAATCTTCACTCACACCCAATACCCCCGCTACGTACGGGTGCTCGGTGGCGCCGCACACGGGGCAGGGCTGGCCTACTTCCAGCAGCTGCCGCGTATCGGTGTGCGACAAAATCAACTGCTGCATCTGGAGGCTGCGGCGCAGGTCGTCCCAGTGCTGCTGCTGGGTTTCCTGCTCGCGTACCAGCCCACCTACGTGGTAGCGGAGCCGTTGCAGCCAGCCGGCACGTTCATCGGCCGCCGTTGCCTGCCGGGTAGCCAGCGCCTGAAGCTGGCGGGCAGCCTCGGCAGCTACTTGCTGCTGGCGGCTGGTGGCTGCAGTAGCCTGCTGCTGGCGTTGGCGCGCTTCGTGCAGGCGCTGGCGCAACTGGCCCAGCTCGGCCTTCAGGTGTTCCCAGTGTTGCAGATTAGCCGACAGGTCGGGCAAGGTTTCGCTTAGCTCACTTACGTGGGCGTTCAGCTCCAGCCACTTGGTTAGGTCGCGCACTTGCTCGCGGAGGGCGCGGGTGCGGGTGCTGGCTTGCTCGGCCTTTGCCTTTAGCGCTTTGCAAAGCTCATTTTTCTCTTCGTATTCCTCTTTGGCGGCTTGCAGCAGCTTGTCGGCTTCTCGCATGAGGCCATCCAGTTGCTCGGCTTCGCGTAGTTTCGGTTCCTGCTCTTGGCGGGCGGTGGTGGCTGCTTCGTGGGCCTGCTGAGTGGCAATGCGGGCCGCGGCAGCCGTGTCGCGGAGCTGCTGTAAGCGCGGAAGCTGCTGCCGGAACTGGCTCACTTCCTGGTGCAGGCGACTGATGTGTTGGTCGGCTTGCCGGAGCAGAGCCCAATCGGTGGCGAAGGGCGCGGCCTGGGTGTGCAGGTCGAGGCGCTGGCGGAGAGGCGTGAGGGTAGCAGTTTGGGCGGCTAGCTGCACTTGCCGGGCCTGGCTTTCCTGCTGGCGCGTGCGCAGCTCCTGGAGGTGCCGCAGCCACGTTTGCGCTTCTTGCAGCTTGTGCTGAGTGGCGTTGGTGGCGGTTAATTGCTGCTGTAAGTCCTGAATTTCTGTTTCCAGAAACGTTACTTCTTCGGGCGAAAGCAACACCACGCCCGCTAGGCCGGTGCGCAAGGCATCCACTTGCTGCGCCTCCTGCTTGGCTTTCTCGAAGGCCGCCCGCGAGATGTCGGAATACTTTTTGGTGTCGGTAATCTTTTCCAGGAGTTGAGCCCGCTCGCCGGCCGTCGATTTCAGGAAGCGGGTAAACTCGCCTTGGGCCAGCATCACCGAGCGCAGAAACTGCCGATATTCCAGCCCGCTCAACTCGGCCACCCGCAGCGGCACCTTCGACTTATAGGTTTCCACGAACGGCCAAGTTTCTGCGCCATCGTCGGCCACTTGCCGCTCGCTTAGCTCCATGCGCGGGTCTTGGAGCTTGCCCTCGGGGCGCTTACGGGCACGGTATTGACCCCATTTTGAACGGTATTGCTGGCCGTTCACTTCAAACTCCACTTCGGCCCAACTCTCCCCAGTGCCGTGGCTCATCACCTGCTCGGGGCTGGTGGTTTCGTGGCGCGGTACCTGGCCGTAGAGCGCCAGCGTAATGGCGTCGAGGATGGTGGTTTTGCCCGCGCCGGTGGCGCCGGTAATGGCAAACAAGCCCGCGTCCGAGAGCGGGGCTAAGCTGAAATCCACGGTATGCTCGCCGCGCAGGGAGTTGAGGTTGAAGAAACGGACGCGGAGAATTTTCATGCGGGCAAGTAAGCGGAAGGAAAGCGCAAAGGTAAAAAGTAGCGTCGGAGCTTAGGCTACAACTAGTACCTAGTATGTATGCTAAGCAAGTAGCGCGCAAATCTGTTCCGCGACGAGCAAAGGGAGTTCCTAAGTGTTGGCGCACCACCCAATACCCGCTCTGCTCGTCGCGGAACAGATTTGCGCGCCACTCGCTCCGGAATTTCGCTTTACTTGCAGCCGCTTCTCTAACTGCCACTTGTATGTCCCGACTGCTTCTTGCCCTCCTGACGCTGTTATCCTTCACCGCCTCCGCCCAGGTTCCCCGCGACCTAGCGGCGCTGGTGAACCCGCTGATGGGCACCGATTCCAAGCCTAGCCTCTCCAATGGTAACACCTACCCGGCCATTGCGCGGCCCTGGGGCATGAACTTCTGGCTGCCGCAAACCGGCAAAATGGGCAGCGGCTGGGCCTATCAGTACGCCGCCGACAAGCTAAACGGCTTCAAGCAGACCCACCAACCCTCGCCGTGGATGAACGACTACGGGCAGTTCAGTATCATGCCTATCACCGGCAAGCTGCGCTTCGAGGAGGAACAACGGGCCAGTTGGTTTTCGCACAAAGCCGAGGAAGTTACGCCCTACTACTACCGCGTTTATCTCGCCGACCACGACGTAACCACCGAACTGACGCCTACCGAACGCGCCGCTCGTTTCCGCTTCACATTCCCGCAAACCGACAGCGCCTACGTGGTACTCGACGCCCTCGATAAAGGCTCGCACGTGCAGATGTTACCCAAGCAGCGGCGCATCATCGGGTACACCACCCGCAACAGCGGCGGCGTACCGCAGAACTTCAAAAACTACTTCATTCTTGAGTTCGACCATGATTTCCTGAGTACCACCATCTACCAGGACAAGGTGCTGGATAGTAAGTTGCTGGAAGCCACTGCCAACCATACCGGGGCTGTGGTCGGTTTCAAAACCCGTAAGGGCGAGCAGGTGCAGGTGCGTGTGGCTTCGTCGTTCATCAGTCCCGAGCAGGCCGAGCGCAACCTAGGTGAAATCGGGCAAGATGATTTCAATACGGTAAAAGAGAAAGGCCGCGCCGCCTGGAACGAGCAGCTGGGCCGCGTGCAGGTGGAAGGCGGGACCGACGCGCAGCAGCGCACGTTTTATTCGTGTTTGTACCGCTCGTTGTTGTTTCCGCGCAAGTTTTACGAGCTGGATGCTCAGGGCAAGCCCGTTCACTACTCGCCTTACAACGGGCAGGTGCTGCCCGGTTTTATGTACACCGATACCGGTTTCTGGGACACGTTCCGTTGCCTGTTTCCCTTCCTGAATTTGGTGTATCCTGATGTGAACAGCCAGATTCAGGCGGGCCTCGTGAACACCTACAAAGAAGGTGGATGGCTGCCCGAGTGGGCCAGCCCCGGCTACCGCGACGTGATGGTGGGCAACAACTCGGCCTCGGTGGTGGCCGATGCTTACCTGAAAGGCGTGCGTGGCTACGATATCAACGCGCTGTATGAGGCCATGCTGAAAGGCGCCAACGCGCAAGGCCCCCTGGAAGCTGTGGGCCGGGCCGGCGCCAGCTACTACAACAAGCTCGGCTACGTGCCCTACGACGTGAAGCTCAACGAAAACGCCGCCCGCACCCTCGAATACGCCTACGACGACTTCGCCATTGCCCAACTCGGGCAGGCGCTGGGCCGCCCCAAAAAGGAGGTGGCGCTCTACTACAAGCGCAGCCAGAACTACCGCAACCTCTTCGACAAGCAAACCAACCTGATGCGCGGCCGCAATCAAAACGGCACGTTTCAGGCGCCCTTCAACCCATTCAAGTGGGGCGATGCCTTCACCGAAGGCAACAGCTGGCACTACACTTGGTCGGTGTTTCATGATGTACACGGGCTGATGACGCTCATGGGCGGCCCTAAACCCTTCGTGGCGGCTCTGGATACGGTATTTACTTTGGCCCCGGTGTTCGATGCCTCGTACTACGGCTCGGTGATTCACGAAATCCGGGAGATGCAGATTGCCAACATGGGCAACTACGCCCACGGCAACCAGCCCATTCAGCACATGGTGTACCTCTACGCCTACGCCGGCCAGCCCTGGAAAACGCAGTACTGGACCCGCGAAGTGCTCAACCGCCTCTACCTGCCCACCCCCGACGGCTACTGCGGCGACGAAGACAACGGCCAGACCTCGGCTTGGTACGTATTCTCGGCCCTGGGTTTCTACCCCGTCTGCCCCGCCACTGACCAGTACGTGCTAGGCGCGCCGCTCTTCCCCAAGGCCACGCTGCACCTACCCAACGGCAAAACCATATCCCTCAACGCCCCCAACAACAGCGCCAGCAACCGCTACGTGCAAACCCTGCGCCTCAACAGCCAGCCCTACACCCGCAACTACCTCAGCCACGCCGCCTTGCTGCAAGGCGCCACCATCTATTTCGACATGGCCGACAAGCCGAACGTCAGCCGTGGTGTTGGTACTGATGATGCGCCGTATTCGTTTTCAAGGAGCAAGAAGTAGCGGGATTCAACTGTATAAACCGTCCAATTAGCCTGCTCATCAATCATGATGAGCAGGCTTTTTAAATAAGTAATAGCTGGTGCTAGCGGCTCACCAAATCAAACACCTCCCCATTCGTTAGCTCATACCGAATCAGGCCATCCTGCTTATCCCAGAAAAAAGCCTGCAGTTGCCCACCACCATAGATGGTGGCATTCTGGCCCTGCCGAAAAACGTAGGCCGCCGGGTAGGTCTTGCCGGTGGTAGTGAGGGTGCAGGCTTGCCGCTGTAGTTTGGAAAGAATCTCCCCCTCTTTAGAAGCGGTAAGACAATCCAGGCCCGCCACGCTGAAGGACAAATCGGCGGGGCGCTCGGGGTTGTTTTTGCGCAGGTTTACCACAAAGTCCCGGTTCTTGTCGTTGTAAGTGGAGCTGGGGCGCAGCACAATCTGGGAGAAAATGGGCTGAAACTTGCCTGACTCCATCCAGTTACAGTCAGTGTTGGTATGCCACTCCTGCGGCTTCATGACCGTGGCCGTGTTGGTATTGCCCCGGTTGCTACGGAAAACGACCTGCTGGCCCTCCGTATAGGAGCCAAGCCAGGCACGTTCTTCGGGCAGCAGCTCCACTTCCTGGCAGGTGATGCATCCCGTGAGCAGAAGAGTGAGGGAGGAAAGCAGCTTTTTCATGAGTAGTGTAGGCTGATGACAAGCCCATATACGCATCACGCCTACCGATGGGCTTATGGGCCGGTGGCTAGTAGGGACTTATGGAGAAGCCGGCGTTTAGGAAATTCCAAGAAGCCCTACCTTGCTAGCTTCCAAGCTCAAGTTGAAACTACTGCCGCGCTAAACTGATAGCTGAAACCTTGTAAATGCTTGAGTGTATGAAGCGGACTATTGGAACAGCAATGCTAATAGCTATTATCAGTAACTGGAATGCTGAGATGTCAGCAGCTATTTACTTACCTAGACAATATCAACAGAGTAGTTGTCAAGACAAATGGCAGTATCCTGTTAGTCGTGATGATATAAAGGGTAAAGTTGTTTTCCACAAGACGACTAACGAGCTGTGCGGACTAGTGCCAACTGCCTCCGTCACTTTGGTCAAAACAACGGAAAATGATACAATAAGGGTACTAGAGTTGTGTAACATTGACAAGAAATTTACTAGTGGGGAATTGGTAGTGATACATCCGAGCACGAAGGCTGGAATGGATAATGTTTATACACCTCTTGATCCAAGAGCCTGCTCACTCATGCGGACTTACTTTGGAGTGATTGAATCTATCGTGAAGCGGTAAAGCAACTGAGGAATAGATAACAATAGAAAGAGGCTCTTTCCTACCTTGCCAGCTTCAACGCCACCCCCGAAGCTGATGAAACTACTGCCGCTTGCCGCGCTGCTTTTCGCCGCCGTACCAACCTTTGCCCAGAAAGCCAAAACCACCGAAAACCTCGTGCAATACGCCAAGCCGCTGGTGGGTACGGCCCGGATGGGGCACACGTATCCGGGGGCCACGGTGCCCTTCGGCATGGTGCAACTCTCGCCCGATACCGACACGCTCAGCTACGAGCTGAACGGCAAGTACAACCCCAAAATGTACGAGTACTGCGCCGGCTACCAGTACGCCGATAAAACCATTGTCGGTTTCTCGCACACTCACTTCAGCGGCACCGGCCACTCCGATTTGGGCGACTTTCTGGTGATGTCCACTACAGGCCCGCTCCAGATGAACCCCGGCACCGCCGACCAGCCGGAGCGAGGCTACCGCTCGAAGTATTCGCACCAGAACGAGGTAGCGGAGCCAGCCTACTACCGCGTCAAGCTCGACGACCACAACATTCTGGCCGAGCTGACGGCCTCCAACCGCGTGGGAATGCACCAGTACACCTTCCCGCAGTCCGAGCAGGCGCACATCATTCTCGACCTTACGGCCGGCATCTACAACTACCCCGATAAGAACGTTTGGACCTTTGTGCGGGTGGAAAACGACACGCTCGTGACCGGCTACCGCCAAACCCACGGCTGGGCGCGCACCCGCACCGAGTACTTCGCCATGAGCTTCTCGAAGCCGTTTGCCAGCTACGGCAGCCGCAACCTCTCCAAGAAGCAGGTGTACCGGGGCTTCTGGGGCCGCTTCGATCAAACCAAGAACTTCCCCGAGCTGGCCGGCGAGCAGCTGCGGTTGTTCTTCGATTTCAAGACGACGGCAGGGGAGAAGGTGAAGGTGAAAATGGCGTTGTCGGGCGTGAGCACCGAGGGCGCGCTGCGCAACATGCGGGCGGAAATTCCAGGTTGGGACTTTGAGGCGGTGAAACGCGCGGGGCAAGCACTGTGGCAGCAGGAGCTAAGCAAAGTGGTGATTGAGTCGCCGAAGCGGACCGACAAGGAGAATTTCTACACGGCCATGTACCACGCCGCCCTCAGCCCCACCACCTACATGGACGTAGACGGCCAGTACCGCGGCCTCGACCAGAACATTCATAAGGCCGAGGGCTTCACCAACTACACGTCGTTTTCGCTCTGGGACACCTACCGCGCCCTGCATCCGCTCTACAACCTGCTGCAACCCAAGCGCAACGCCGATATGGTGCAATCCATGCTGGCCCACTTCGACCAGAGCACCATGCACATGCTGCCCATCTGGAGCCACTACGCCAACGAAAACTGGTGCATGATTGGCTACCATTCGGTGCCCGTAATAGTGGATGCCGTGCTCAAAGGTGTGGTGCCCGCCGACCAGGCCCAACGCGCCCTCGACGCCTGCGTCACCACCGCCCACCAGCAGCGCTACGACGGCATCGGCCTCTACGAGCAGCTCGGCTACGTACCCGAAGACAAAAGCGGCGCGTCCGTTTCCAAAACGCTAGAATATGCCTACGACGATTGGTGCATTGCGCAGTTGGCCAAGAAATTGGGCAAAACCGACATCGAAGCGGAATTTAGCAAGCGCGCCCAGAACTGGCAGAACGTGTACGACCAGCGCATCAACTTCATGCGCCCGCGCCTCGCCGATGGCAGCTTCCGCCCGCGCTTCGACGTGCTGAGCACCAACGACCAAGGCTTCATTGAGGGTAACGCCTGGAACTACAGCCTCTACGTGCCCCAAGACCCGGCGGCGCTCATCGCCAAAATGGGCGGCGAAAAGAAGTTTCTGCCCCACCTGGATTCGTTGTTCACCATGCACCTGCCCGACAAGTTCTTCGCCGAAACCGAGGACATCACCCGCGACGGTATCATCGGCAACTACGTGCACGGCAACGAGCCCGCCCACCACGTGGCCTACCTCTACAACTGGACCAGTCAGCCCTACAAAACCCAGGCCCGCATCCGCATGATTCTGCCCAAGATGTACCGCCCCACCCCCGACGGCCTCGGCGGCAACGATGACTGCGGGCAGATGTCGGCGTGGTACATCTTCTCGTCGCTGGGTTTCTACCCCGTGGCCCCCGGCTCCCCGGAATACGCCCTCGGCAGCCCCGCCGTCCACGGGGCCACGCTGAATCTGGAAAATGGCAACACCTTCCGCATCACCGTCAAAAACCAGAGCGACAAAAACGTTTACGTGAAAGAAGTGCGCCTCAACGGCCAGAAACTCACCCGCCCGTTTTTGCAGTATGCCGATGTGGTGAAGGGTGGGGAGTTGGTGTTTACAATGGCGGGGAAGCCGTGAGAAGTTAAACAGCTAACGTATAGTATATGAATACCCTTGACGAATTATCCTCTCAAGAGGAAAAGATTTACGAAGTAGTGGAAAGTCTGAAAGGTACAATGGAAGCCAAGGAGCAATGGCTTGATGAAGCAGGAGTATTTAACCAATATGCTACTCTGCACAGAAAATACCTTGAGCTATTAAAGCAAACAAAAGATGCTAGCACCCAGCTAGAAACGCTGAAGCGTTTGGTATTTATAAATTGGTATATGCTGACTGAACCTGCCGTATTTACAGGAATCAATGAGCTTGATCATGCTGTGATAGTGGCTTCTTATCAATGGTTAAATCAATATATTATTGAAGAAAAACTTGATAAAGAATTTTACTGGATGTTGTCTTACTATTCTTGCTGGGACTACGCTATTCTTATGTTTTCGGAGCCTGATATGGTAGCATTAACCGATTTTGTTAAATCCGTTGACACTGATGTATTACATGTGCCTAAAAAACAGCTGCCAGTAGGAATAATGAATAGCAGAGGCCAAATGGGACACTATTGGAAAAGCTGTTCAGTTGAAATAGAATGATGGCTTACTTTATAATCATGACCCAAGCCGATGTCCTCCAACGCTGCCAATAGGACGACCTGGACATGGCCACGCTGACCGTGGAATCTGCCTTGTTCGGGTAGCCGGTGGAAGTACGCTTCTTGCCTGACTTCGATTCCGGCCGCGTTATTACCGACCGGATGGTGGTGGCCCTCAACGACTTCCTGGCCCTGACCCCGGCCGAGCTGCCTACCATCAAACAGTACCTGTGGGAAGACTGCCTGCGCGACTTCGAGAAAATCGACTATGGCGTGGCGGCCGAAGCAGGCTAAACCTACCTACAAATCAATCAGCGCGAATTTGGCATCTATAACGCTGATGAAGCCTATGCCAAAAGCAACTTGGTGCGCCTATCGGTGCCTGATGAGCCGGTACTGCGCCACCGCTATGCGGCCATCGACTTCGAGCCGGAATGAGCCAGCTACGGGTGCAGCATCATCATGCAAAATGGCCGCCTTATTGCCGGGTATTCCAACGACTGGTACATGAGTAAGTACGAGGACGAGCCCGTGTAGCTTAGCGGAAGTTTCGGCATAGAGTCTGCCTTTCCTCCGCTATAATTCAGAACGCCCTTCCTCTGGCTAAGCCGAAGGAAGGGCGTTTCCAAATAGAGTCAGCCGGTGAGCTTACTCGTTGATAAAGCTGGGGGTGCTGGCGCCTTTGTTTTTGTTGCGGTTGTAGAGGTAGGCCGCACCGGCTGCCAGCAAGGCGCCGCCCATTAGCTTGCGGTTGAACCCGCCAGAACGAGGAGCGGTGCCGTAGGACTCAGACGAGGTGTCCACGGATTTTCTGTTCCCAAATAAACCTGAAATCAAGCCGCCCAGCGTACCGCTGGGGCTATCTGAACCAAATATACCCATGAGTGACAAAGAAAAAAGGTGATGCCTTTTTAACGTAGTTCAGCTTCGTAAGGTTAAGGTCCTGTTGTTTGAGGGGCTTGCAACTTTCCGGCTAGAGGCAACTAGCGCCGCAAGCTTCCCTAGTAGCAGGCGTGGCCCGTCAGTGAACAGATGAGTTGCTACCCTAGCAAGAGTCGGTTGCCAGCCGTCTGCACCTGGCGAGAGTAGATGGGCCTGCATAGCTGAGTTTTGGTTGTCAAGGACTAAAACGGAATATAGCTGTTATGGCGGGTTAACTATATGATTTATAGTTATTTGTGAGTAATGCTTATTGGGTGTGAAAACCTGTGCTAGTGGGATTTTTATATATATTCATGAAATAATTGTATCCTTTATAAGTGATAGGTGGTATACGGTGTTACTGTTGAGCTTCCGCTTCATTGGAAGCATCTGTTCCACCTTCCCAACCAACACTTAATGAACACTATTTACACAACCGAGTCCGGCACATTTGTGCCCGGAGCTGTTATCAAGCGCATTTCCTGGGGTGCCGTGCTGGCCGGGGCGCTACTAGCCTTGGTTACGCAACTAACGCTGGGTTTGCTAGGCCTGGGCATCGGCCTAAGCTCCGTTGACCCGCTGGAAGAGCAAAACCCCATGAGCGGCTTCGGCATCGGGGCCGCCATCTGGTGGGGCTTGAGCACCTTGGTAGCCTTATACCTGGGCGGGCTGGTAGCGGGCCGCCTGGCTGGTATGCCCCGCCGCACCGACGGCCTGCTGCACGGCCTGATTACCTGGGCGCTGGTTACGCTCCTTACTTTCTACATGCTGAGCACCACCGTGGGCCGCGTTATTAGCGGCGCTACAGGAGTTGCCGGCCGGGCCCTATCCATGGCGGGCCAGGGCGTAGCGGCCGTAGCTCCCGAAGCTGGTGAGGCCATTAAGGGCGAGTTGAAGGAGCGCGGCATTGATGTATCGGACCTGAAGCGGGAAGCCCGCCAGTTGCTGCGTCAAACCGGCAAAGCCGAGCTACAGCCCGAAAATCTGGAGCGCGAAGCCCGCTCAACTGGCCGCGACGCCCAAGCCGAAGCCAAGCAAAGCGCTGCCAACCCACAAGCTGCCGACGACAACTTCGACGATGTAATTGACCGCCTGACCAGCAAAGCCGAGAACATTGGAGATGCCGCCGACCGCGACGCCGCCGTGAACGTAGTGATGCGCCGCAGTGGTAAGAGCCGCGCCGAAGCCGAGCAGATTGTGGACAACTGGATTGCCACGGCCAAGCAGGCGCAGGTGAAGTTCCAGGAAGCCAAACAGCAGGCCGAAGCCAAGGCCCGCGAAGCCGGCGATAAAGCTGCCGCCGGTCTTTCGAAAGCCGCCATCTTTGCTTTCTTCGGGTTGGTACTAGGAGCCGCGGCCGCCGCGTTTGGAGGCCGCCAGGCTGCCCCGCGCAACGAGACTATTGCCACGGCTACCACATACTAATCTGGCTTCACGCATCAACGCCGTATAAACCAACTGAAACCCATCAATTCGAATTAGCTCGATAAGCAGAATAGCCCTGTGGTTGTGCCACTACGCAATTTGTGCCCGGTCAAGGTGTAGAACTTAGTTTCTGCACTTTGACCGGGTTTATTTTGCGTTATAGATGATAGTAAGTCACCTGAAAATAATGCGAGACAGTGCTGTGCTTCCGTGCCGATACAGCTAAATCCGTGCGGGTGAGTACAATGTAGCAGCTAGGTTTTGGCTGAGCGGGGGAGGGGTTACTGCCAAGTTACGTTTTGCTTGATAATTCGGGCGGGAACCCCACCGGCTAGGCAGCCGGCCGGAACGTCTCGAGTAACCACAGCTCCGGCAGCTATAATGGCGCCGTCGCCAATGGTTACGCCCTTCAAAATAGTAACATTCA
This sequence comes from Hymenobacter norwichensis DSM 15439, assembly GCF_000420705.1. Classification (GTDB taxonomy): domain Bacteria; phylum Bacteroidota; class Bacteroidia; order Cytophagales; family Hymenobacteraceae; genus Hymenobacter; species Hymenobacter norwichensis. The sequence continues at coordinate 271,427 of NZ_ATVL01000008.1, read as the reverse complement.
TGCCTATCCAGACGTGGTTGCCGATTTTGATAGGACTGGTTTTTACATGGGGCGAAGAAAGGATGTCGTGGTCGTCGGAGTCTCGTATCGTGACATTCTCTGCAATAGCCACATCCTGCCCGATTTCTATTCTCTGCAAGCAGGTAATACTTGCATTATGATTGATGTAGCCACTGCCCAAAACCAGAGCGGCACCCTCATTGACGTAAATTCTTGCGCCGGAATAAATGGTGAAATTCCCGGATACTTCCAGCGTAGCTTGCTCGGCTAGGGCCAACAGAGCCGAAGCGTAATCTTTCGGCACCCAATAGCAATTCATGGTGAAGTGGGCCGCAACCGCCAGCGTACTGCTGGCTGCTATGTGCAAGGCAGTGTTCCGGTTGATGTAAATAAAGCCCTTGTTTTTGTTCAGAAAATTGGCCTTTAGGGTGTTGAGGACCCCTAATTGCTTACGCTTTTCCCAAATGCAATTAAGTAGATATAGCTTATGCTCTGTAGGCATGAGTACAGGATTGAGGATAAAATAATAAAGGCACCGCGGTGTATCAGTGACTACATACTATTGTCGGATTATCGGTAGGGAATATAACAGAAGGAAAACGCGAGAAGCGCAAAGGGGTAGGCCGCTTCTATTTTTGCTTGCCCAGCCTCATCTCACTTGCTATTGAAAACCTTGTCCAGAAACTTCACCGTGTAGTTTAGCGTGGGCTCGAACCACGGGTTGAACAGCGGGAACGTGTGCGGCGAATCAGGAAATGAGTGGGTTTCGTGATAGATATGGAAGGCGTCAAGCTGTTTGATCATGTCTTCGCGGCCTGCGTGCATGCGGTCTACTGAGCTGTTGATGAACACGATAGGCGGGGTTTTGCTGGTTACGTGGTTGAGCGCCCCAGCTTGGTGCCACAGTTCGGGCTTCTCGATTTTGGATGCCCCAAACCAGTAAGTGGCTGCCGAAGGACCTTTGCTGTCGTTCCCTTCACCCGACTCAGGGTGAATAAAGGCCAGCGTGCCGTCCACATCCACAATAGCCTGCACGCTATTGGAGTGGTTGGGGTGGCAGCTGGCACCTTCCAGCGCCGGGTCGTGGCTGGTAGTACCAAGCAGGGAAGCCAACTGCCCTCCGGCCGAAAAGCCCCATACGGCAATTCGGGTGGTGTCGATATTATAGGTTTTTGCGTTGGCCCGCATCCAGCGAACGGCGCCTTTTAGGTCGTGCACTGCGGCGGGGTACAATGCTTCGGTGCTCAGCCGGTAGTCGGCCGTGACGGTAACGTAACCATGAGCCGCTACTTGCTGCGCCATCGGCACGTGGTGCGACCGGTCGCCGGAGCGCCAGCCACCGCCAAAAATGAATAGGACCGCCGGATAACCCTGCCTGCGCTTCGCTTTCGGTTGAAACACGTCGAGCTGCAACCTGCGGCTACCAATGGTGCAGTACGTAACGTTGGGTTGAATTCGGATAGTAGTGGGTACGGCCGGCCGCGCAACGCTGATTGCCGGATAGTTTTTCTTTGCCTTGATAAAAGCACTGTGCACGGTAAAGGAAGTGTCGCGCGGAGCCGGTAATTGCTGCGCCGCCACTGGCCGCGTGCTAACAACCAGCAAGCAGGCAAGCAGAAGCAGCGCGGGCAGCAGTGAAAAGGGGCGAAGACTGGTCATGCGTGGCAGCTAGTTATCTTGATTGATCAGGTTGACTACCAACGTAACCATAGTGTCTTTGTCTTCGGGCTTGCTTTCGGCAATAAGTAGGGTAAGGGCTACCAAGGCGTTATCGGCGAGGCGCCGGGAGCCATCGGGCTTGTAAAGACACTGGTTCCGGTCGAGAAACCACACGAACAGGAAGGCCGCAATACGCTTGTTGCCATCAGAAAACGAATGATTCTTCACCACGAAGTAGAGCAGATTGGCCGCTTTTTCCTCCACGCTGGGGTACAGGTCTTCGCCGCCGAAGCTTTGATAAATGCTACGCACCGAACTCTGAAACGACGCGTCCTTTTCCCGGCCAAACAGCACGCTTCCACCAAATTGCTCCCGCAGAATATCCACGGCTTCCAGGCCAGCTTCGTAGGTCAGCTCAAACGACTCCTCACTAGCGGTGCCTTGCACGCGCAGGCGCTGGTGGTCGTACTGATCGAGCACATCCAAGGCGCGGGCATAGTCGCCGAGCACCCGCAGCAGCGCACCAGACTGGCCGGCGGTAAGTTCCTGGTTGGTAGCTATTTCTGCTTGAAGCTTCACCAGCCGCTTCAGGTCGTTCAGTTGCCGGGTGCTTTCGCGCAGGCGCCGCTCATTCAGCGCGTAGCCCTCGACCAGATACTGCCGCAGAATACTGGTAGCCCACTGCCGGAAATGCGTGCCCCGCAACGACTTCACCCGGTAGCCAACCGAAATGATAACATCGAGGTTGTAGTGCTGTACCAGATAATTTTTGCCGTCGGCAGCAGTTGTCCGGGATTTCCGGACAACTGAATCTATTGTGAGCTCCCCTTCTCGAAAAATATTTTGAAGGTGTTCACTGACTGTCTTTTTAGAAACGTCAAACAGCTCCGCCATCTGGGCTTGAGTCAGCCAGACGGTTTCGTTTTGGAGGTGGACTTCCAGTTGGGTTTGCCCGTTAGGCGACTGGTAAAGCAGAATATTAGGAGAAGAGGACATAAAAAACACGCAAGTGGTGGGGCGGCAGCAAGCTACTGCAAATCCGTTGCTGTCCCGCCCAATTGTGCCCCCCTACATCCGCTCCAGCAGCTCATCGAAGGTGCGCAGCAGCTCCGTCCGGACGGCCTCCGGTTCCGCTTCCAGGCGCTGCTCAAATACTTCGCGCTCCGTGAAATCGTGGAGGCTGCGGGTGAGGGGCACGTCGGAATCGTCCGCTTCCCCGAGGGCGCGGAGCTTCACCAACCGAAAGTGGCGGCGGGCCAGCACTTCCAGCTGCTTGCGGTCCAGCGCCTGAATCACCTTGAGCAGGACTTCGGCTACTTCCAGCTGGGTTAGTTCGGAGTGCACCTGCACGTCCACCCAGGCGGGCAGCAGGTAGCCGGTGTTGTCGTAGGAAGTGAGGTCCTGGGTTACTTCGTCGAGGGTGCCGTGGAAGCGCACCAGCCGACGCGCGCCAGGTACGGACAGGGCTTCTAGCGTGTGCAGCTTGCCGCCGTTGAACTCTAGCAGCAGCACTTCTTTGGGGTGGTCGATTTCCGAAAACGACAGCGCAATAGGAGAGCCGGAGTAGCGGATATGCTCCCGGCCGCCCACCCGCTGCGGGCGGTGCAAATGCCCCAGGGCCACGTAATCGAAGATGCTGGGGAAATGGTCGGCTGTAATCTGGCCCAAGTTGCCTACGTGGATAGTGCGCTCCGAATCAGAAGGAGCGGCCCCGGCTGCGTAGAGGTGGCCGGTAGCCAGCACCGGCAAGCCCAACTCTTTCAGCTGCCACACCTGCTCGACTTCCGCCACGCGGCTGTAATGGTCGGCGAGGCCTTGTTTGATGCGGGCTTCACGCTCCTCGGCCGTTTCACCGGGCACCGACAGACGCACGTCCCGGTCGCGCAGGAAGGGTACGGCGCACACCACCAAACCGGGTTTGCCGGTGGCGTCATCAAGCACCAGTACCTGTTCCTCGAAACAATCGGGCACGCAGCCCACCACATGCACACGCAAATGGCGCAACAGCCGCGCCGGAGCGTTGAGCGTAGCCGGGGAGTCGTGGTTGCCGCCTACCACTACAATGTCGCGGCAGCCAGTGGCTTGCATGGCCAGTAGAAACGAGTAATACAGCTCCAGCGCCTGGTTGGAGGGCGAGCCGGTATCGAAAATGTCGCCGGCCACTACTAGCACTTCCACGCGCTGCTCCTGCACCGTGGCCACTAGCCAGTTCAGGAAATGGCGGTGCTCCTCGGTTCGTTCGTGGCCGCTGATAAAGCGCTGGCCCAGGTGCCAATCGGCGGTGTGTAGTACGCGCATGCCGGAAATCGTGACGATGGAAATGCAAAATTAACCTTTGCCGCGCCGATTTTCGCAGTAACCGGGCGCACTCGACCACAACGTTGGCAGGAAGTAGATAAGTTTACTGGTAGTCCGCGGCGCAGAGGTTCTAAGCGGGCAAGACCAAGTAATTGAAGCAAGCCCAATCATGAAAAGCCCCGAAACGCCCGCAGCACCAGTCGGTTCCGTACCCGTCCTTTGTTTGCCGTTGATTTCACTGCGGGTGGGGCTTCCGCAGGCGCTGGGCGTACCCGGCGCGCCGGAAATATTGAACCAGCCCTGGATTTCGGCCCTAGACAAGCAGGTACTAACGGAACCGGTGTGGCTGGATACGCTCAATCTCGCCGGCGACGAGCAAGCCGACCAGCGCAACCACGGCGGCCCCGACCAGGCACTGTGCGCTTACCCTGCCGTGCATTACACGTACTGGGCTGAGCGCTTGGGCTTACCACTGGCGGCCGGTAGTTTCGGCGAAAACCTGACCATCGGCGGAAACTGTACCGAAGCCGATGTGTGCATCGGCGACGTGTTTGCGTTTGGCGAGGCTGTGGTGCAAATATCTCAGCCCCGCTCGCCCTGCTGGAAAATTGCGCGCCGTTGGCAGCTGCCGCTATTTTCGCAGTGGCTCCAGGAAACCGGCTTTACCGGCTGGTACCTGCGGGTGCTACAGCCCGGCTTAGTAAACCCCACCGACGTACTGCATCTGCTGGAAAGGCCTCACCCCGAATGGACGATTGCGCGGGCCAACTCAGCTAAATACGAACTGCGCCACGACCGGGAACTGGTGGCGCAGCTAGCCGCCTGCCCGGCACTGGGGGCACATTGGCGCCGTAAGATGCAAGGCCGCACCGACGGCTCCCTACCCCTCAACGACGACGCCAACCGCCTGGTCGGACCGAATGCCGGGTAGCAGGTCACAGTTATCGTTTTTGAGAATTGACTAAAAACAAAAAGCCCCAACCAAATACCGGTTGGGGCTTTCTGTTTTTGCTGACGATAATTAATGCACTGGCTGCTTCTGGAACGTAGTTATGGCTTCGCCCAAATCATGAACGGGTACGTGGTCGGGGAGGGCAGCGTCTAGGATGCTGGCCCCGGCCGCCGAGCGGTAACCGCCGGCACAGTGTACCAGCACGGGCTTATCGGTGGGTACTTCGTGGGCACGCTCGCGCAGCTCAGGCAGCGGAATGTTCAGCGCATTTTCAAAAACCGGCTGCTGAGCCTCGGTGCGGTTGCGAATGTCCACGATGGTGAAATCCTCGGGCCGGGCGCGTACGTGGTCCACGTCGGTTTCGGGGCTGGTGGCAGGTAGCTGCTGAGGCGTAATCAGGGCGCCTTTGATGTTGACTTCGTAGCCGATTTTAGCGGTTTTGCGCATCACCGTGTCTAGGGCAATCTGCGAATCAGCTAGTAAATAAAACTGCTCCTTCGGGCCAACTACCGAGCCCAGCCAGGTTTCGAACTTGCCGCCATCCATCAGGTTGATGGCGCCGGGCAGGTGGCCGGCCCGAAACTGCTCAGCAGGCCGGGTGTCAATAATAAGGGCACTGGGGTCGAGGGGGGCATCGGGTTGCAGGCGCGGTACCCGCCGGATGCTCTCTTCAAATGGTAGCGCACCTTGCTTGTTGAGCACCACATCATGCCCGAAATACTTGGGCATGAAGGGCTGGTCTTCGAGCAGCACCTTCACAAACTCGTCCTGCGACATGGGCTGCAAGGCGTAGTTGGTTTGCACTTCCTTGCCGATGGTGCTGTCGAGGTCGGTGCTGGTGGTTTTGCCACATAGGCTGCCGGGTCCGTGGGCTGGGTACACCTTGGTACTAGGTGGCAGCGTCATCAACTTCTGGCGGGTGCTATTATACAGGTCAACGGCCAAGTCTTCGCGGGTGTGGCCACCTACGGCGCTGTCTTCGCGCAAGTCAGGCCGGCCCACGTCGCCCACAAACAGGGTATCGCCGGTGAATACGGCGCGGGTGTGGGCAAACTCGTCCATGAGCAGCACGCAAATACTGTCGGGTGAGTGGCCGGGGGTGTTGATGGCGTGCAGCTCCATGTTGCCGAGCGTTATCCGGTCGCCATCATCAAAGGGGTGGTGCGGATAGCTGGCTTTCACCAGTTTGCTGCAATAAATAATAGCGCCGGTTTCCTCGGCTATTTCCAAGTGGCTGCTCACGAAGTCGGCGTGCGGGTGCGTCTCGATGACAGCAATAATGCGCGCGTCGTGCTCGTCGGCGAAGTCGTAGTAGGGTTGGGGGTCGCGGGCCGGGTCGATGATGGCTACCTGGCGGCCACTGCGGATGGCGTAGCTCGCGTGAGATAGGCCTTTATCGTAAAACTGCTGAATTTGCACCGACGCGGTACTACTGGGCAGAGGACTCATGGGGTGATGGATGTGGTGGATGCGCGGCTGGCCGGGAGAGGTGAAGCCGGGCGCATATTCTCAAATATAAGCAAGTGGAATGCTACGTAAACCGAAAACCAGGGAAAAGTATTCTCGGCACGATGCCAAGCAATAAGTAGTAGATGAGCTAGCCAAGGTAACAGCCAGGTAGTTCTTATAGCCGCAAACAGAACGATTGTGCACGAAAAAGCCCCAGCCAAATTAGCTGAGGCTTTTTCAAAGCGTTGGCAAGCAAGCTTAGGCTTTCACTTTCTGCTTCATGCCGCTGGCTTTCATCTTGTCGCGGCGGTTGTCCATTCGCTCGTCGCGCAGTTGGTCGTACTTGGTGAGCTGCTCGGGCGTGAGTACGGCTTTAAGCTGGGTTTCGTATTTGTCGCGCAAAGCCTTCATTTCCTGGCCGGCACCCTGGCGCGAATCGGCGGAGGCGTATTTACCGCGTAGGGTGGCTAGCTCCTGGTTTTCAGCCAACGCAATAGCCTGAATCTTTGTGGTTTGGTCGGCGGTCAGGCCCAATTGCGAGGTGAGGCGCTTGGTCTGCATTTCGGCCCGTTGCTCGGGTGTGCTGCCGCCGCGGCCCTGGCCCATGCGGTTGCCCCGGCCCATCGGGGCCGCATCGGTGGATTGTGCGGAGGCCGCGCCAACGGCAGTTAACAGGCAAGCGGCGAGTATTACAAGCGTCTTTTTCATGAGAAGGTGTGTCTGTGGGGTTGATTATGGCGGGTTAGAGCAACGCGGCACTTCAAGGTTTAATCAGGTTTGGTTCACTGTAGGACAATCACCCACTAGAAGCGGACGAATCCAATAAACGCCTATATTCGGGGCCGGGCAGCCACTTCCAAGTTGCGCTTTCCCGCCACATCACCAACTCAATCCTCTCTCCATCTTACTAAACTGTATGGCAAGTATTTTCGCCAAAAAGCCCCTGGCTCAGCTGCTGGGTGAAGCCAATTCTTCCGGGCATGGCACCCTGAAACGGACGCTGGGCGCGGGCAACCTCGTCGCGCTGGGCGTGGGGGCCATCATCGGGGCCGGTCTGTTTGTGCGCACCGCCGCGGCCGCCGCGCAGGCTTCCGGGCCGGGCGTGACGCTGGCCTTCATTGTGGCCGCCATTGGCTGCGTGTTTGCCGGCTTGTGCTACGCCGAGTTTGCCGCCATGATTCCAATTGCTGGCTCGGCTTACACTTACGCCTACACCACCATGGGCGAGTTTGTGGCCTGGGTGATTGGCTGGGCCCTAATTATGGAATACGCGCTGGGCGCGGCCACTGTGTCCATTGCTTGGAGCGAGTACCTGAATAAGCTGCTGGAAGTCTTTGGCACCAGTATGCCCTATAACCTCAGCCACTCGCCTTTCGAAAGCGCCGTAGTGAACGGGGTTACTGAGCATGGCCTCATCAACTTGCCTGCTTTGCTGGTGATTGTAGCGCTGTCATTGCTGCTCATCAAAGGCACCCAGGAATCGGCTATGTTCAATGCCATTGTGGTATTTCTGAAAGTGGCCATCGTGCTGGTTTTCATTGCAGTAGGCTGGCAGTTCATCAACCCCGCCAACCATAGCCCTTACTTGATTCCAGAAAACGCCGAGCCCGTGAAAAATGCCGCCGGCAAGATTGTGCGCGAGTACACCGATTGGAACAAGCACGGCTGGGGCGGTATCCTGGGTGGCGCGGCCATCGTGTTCTTCGCCTTCATCGGGTTTGATGCCGTGAGTACGGCCGCGCAGGAAGCTAAAAACCCTAAGCGCGACATGCCCATCGGGATTTTGGGTTCTCTGGCCGTATGTACTGTGCTCTACATCCTGTTCGGCCACGTACTGACGGGCGTAGCTAACTGGCGCGAATTTGCCGACCCTGCCAAAGGCGGTGAGGCTTCGGTAACCTACGCCATTAAGGCGCATATGCCGGGCTACGAGTGGCTAAGCACCGCCGTAACGGTGGCTATTCTGCTGGGTTTCTCGTCGGTTATTCTGGTGATGCTGATGGGCCAGAGCCGCGTGTTCTTCTCGATGGCTAAGGACGGTCTGATGCCGAAGGCCTTCTCGGAGTTGCACCCGCGCTTTGCTACGCCTTACAAATCCAACCTGGCCCTGCTGGTGTTTGTGGGTGGGTTTGCCGCTTTCGTGCCCGGCTCACTGGCCGGCGACCTTACCTCATTTGGTACGCTGCTGGCCTTCGTGCTGGTGTCGGCGGGCGTGTGGATCATGCGCCGCTCCGACCCTGCGCAGCACCGGCCGTTCCGGGCGCCGCTGTCGTCGCCGTCGTTCCCCTTCGTGCCTATCATGGGTATTCTGGTGTGCACCAGCATGATTCTGGCCCTCGACGCCTTCACGCTGAAGGTGGCTATGGGCTGGATGTTGCTGGGCTTCGTGGTGTACTTCCTCTATGGTAAGCGCAATTCCATGCTGCAAAAGGGCATTGTAGTGGTGCCCACCGAAATGGACGAGCAGGCCTTCGTGGAACCCGACCCCAAAAACCGCTAAGCAGTACGAACAGTACAGAAACAAAACTCCCCGCTGGCAGCCGCTGGCGGGGAGTTTTGCGTTCAGAAAGGAGGCAGTGCTACTTCTTGGTGGCTTCCTTTACTTCACTTTGCAGCTTGATTACCCGGTCGCCGTTTTCCTGCACGATAACGAAAGCCGGATTGTCGGGGGTGCCATTGCGGGTTATTTCCGAGCCCTTGAGCGTGCGGGTGACGGTTTCTTTGTGGGTTTCTTCGATTTTGCCGGTGGCGGTGCCGGTGCCGTATTTCCAGCTGACGGTAGTGCCTTTGCGCATGGTAAAAAATTAATAACAGTGGAAGATTAGGTGAAAGAGGTGGTGCATGCCCTAATCTTTTTACTGACTAATAGGTGGTTATGTTCCGGTGCTGTGCTTAATTGCGTTGGACTATGGCACTAGTACGAGTATACGAATGCGGGTATTTTTCCGACCAAATGTAACTGTAGGAAGACGAAAAGAGTATGGCTATGAAAAAAACTAGACAATAGAAAGATGCACAGAGTATCGAGTATAACCTATTTTATTTTTTTTGTGAAAAAATATACATTGGGATCATTCTATCAAATAGAAACATCGTTACATTTGAGTTAATAACGGCACTTTTAGTGCGTTGAACAAGTTTTCTTTCCTGATCTGCTTTGGTTCTGCCATTGCTCCGCTTCCCACTTCTGTTTACCTAAACGAAAACAAACAATGCCCTCTAAAATTCTCTCCTTCATTGTACACGTGCCGGGCACAACTCCCGGTTCTTATCCGGCGGTTCCCATGGCTACTACCAAAGCTGAGCGCAAGCAGCAAGAAGTGAAAACGCAGAGCAGCGGCCATTTCACTGCTATCTACGAAAACGACCGTTTCGTTCGTTTCAAGTACATCCACAACCCTCAGTAGAGGCTTCTGAGTCGCTTCGCCTGATGATATGCGCCGCGCTTCCTTCTAGGAGGCGCGGCGCTTCGCATAGTGGGCCCTAGCAGTTTCAGCTAACTTGCAGGTCGACCCCTGCGTTTAGTTGCCCATGTTGCCATCCCATTTTCGTGCTTTTCTGTTTTCCTTCTGTTTTCTGCTGGCTGGTGTGCCCCTGTGGGCGCAGCCAGCAGCACCTACTCCCGACCCGAACGGCTGGTATGGCATTATAGCCCGCAGCAGTGGCCGCTCCCTCGATGTGCGTGGTGGTTCACAGGAAGCCGGGGCGGCCATTGTGCAATGGGAATTTACGCACCCGGCCAGCCAGCAGTGGCGCTTCGTGCCGGTAATACCCGGCGGCGAGTACTACCGCATTGAGGCCCGCCACAGCGGCAAATGCCTGACCGTGGATAAGCCCGACGAAAACGCCCCGCTAATACAGCGGCCGTGGTCGGGTAGCTTCTATCAGCAGTGGAAACTGGTGCCAAGCGGCCCGGCAGGTAGTGTGCAATTGGTAGTGCGAGGCAATGAAAAATGCCTCAGCGTAGCCAATTCCGACAAGTTTAACGGCACGGCCGCTGTGCTTCAGAATCCGCAGAACCGGGCTACGCAACAGTGGCGGCTGTTTCAGCTGCGCCTCAACGTAGATGCCACGCTGCCAGGGTACGGAGTGCCTACTCCCGTAGCTAGCCTCAACACCGGCGGCAACGAGCTACACCCCGTACTGGCCCCCGACGGCGCCACGCTCTACCTAACCCGCACCCGCTTTGCTGGCAATACCGAGGGCAACACCGAATCCGGCGACGCCTGGGCTAGCACATCCAAAGACCAGGGCCAGACCTGGGAACCACCCACCCGCTTCGATGCGCTTAATACCAGCCAGCACAACGGCGTAATGGCCGTAGTAGGCGCACAAGGCAGCAAATTGCTGGTGCGCGGCACATACGAGCGAGACGGCAGCTTCCGCGACGAAGGCGTATCGGTAGTGGCGCGCACGGCTGGTAAAGGCCAGCGCCCTGTGCCAGTAACTATCAAAAGCTACTATTCCTCGGGCCCAGCTACCACGTTTTTCATGACGCCTGACGAGAAAGTATTGCTGCTTTCCCTGGAACGCAGTGACACCGAAGGAGGCAACGACTTGTATATCAGTACACCCGGTCCTGATGGTAGCTGGAGCGAACCGCGCAGACTGGGCAACGTGGTAAACTCGCCGGGCTTCGATTTTGCGCCTTGGCTGGCTCCCGACGGCAAAACCTTGTACTTCAGCTCCTACGGTCACGCGGGCTACGGCAGCGTTGATATTTTCACCAGTACGCGGCTCGATGACTCCTGGACGCAGTGGAGCGTGCCGCGCAACCTTGGACCGTCCATCAACGGGCCCGGCTTCGACGCCTATTTCACCCTTTCGCCCGATAGTAAGCAAGCCTATTATTCGTCGTCGCGGACGGCCAACGGTCCGGCCGACATCTACCGGACGGCTACCAACGTGTTGCCTGCCGCCCCCGATTCGACGGCACCGGTAGCGGCTGTGGTATCGGTTGCCACGCTACCGCGCATGCTGCTCACGGGCCGGGTGCTGAACGCCAAAACCAAGCAGCCGCTGGCCGCCGAAGTGAAGGTAATGCGCCTGGACAACGATTTAGTTTTCAACGCCACCGCTCGCAGTTTACCGGGCACCGGTTCCTACCAGTTCACGCTGCCGCCGGGCCGCTACCGGGTAATGGGTAGCAACGCCACCTTCCTCAACGCCACCGATACTGTGAATATGGCTGGCTCCCGCACCCTCGATTTGCTGCTGGTGCCCGCCGCCGTGGGGTCTAGTCTGGAGTTGCCGACCCTGATTTTCGCTCAAGGCAAATTCACGTTGCTGCCCGCTTCATACGCCGAGCTGAACCGGCTGGCCCGCACGCTCACCGACAACCCCACCGTCAATATTCAGCTGGAAGGCCACACCGATAACCAAGGCAACGCCGACCTCAACCAGAAGCTCTCCGAGGACCGGGTAGGGGAGGTGAGGCGCTACCTCATTACGCGCGGCATTCCCGAAAGCCGCATCCGCGTGGTCGGCTACGGTGGCACCCGGCCCCGCGCCAGCAACGACAAAGAAGAAACCCGCCGCCTCAACCGCCGCGTAGAATTCACGATTGTGAAATAGATGTTGGAGGCTGAGAATCTTGAGTGCTTAGATTTATTGGTGCCATCGACCCGGTGTTGATAGTACAAAGCGGTCCTTTTCAATTTCACTTTCCAAGACCCTAAACTCCCAAAATCCCAAGCCTCTAATACCATGCAAGCCACTATCCTCCGTCAGCTTGATTTGCCTAATCTGCCATCGGCTTCGGGGGTGGAAATAGTGGGCGACACAGTCTACATCATCGGTGACGATTCGCCCTATCTGTATCGTTTCAGCGCCGCTGACCTGAAACCAGGAGAGCCACTGACCTTGTTTGAAACGGCGCATTTCAGCTCTGGGCGCATTGAAAAAGCCATCAAAGCCGATCTGGAAAGTTTAACTGTGCTAACCACTGCCACCGGCGAAATGGGCTTGCTAGTGTGTGGCTCGGGGGCCACGGCCGCGCGCGAAAACGGCTTTTGGGTGCCTATTTCCGCAGCCAGCCATAGCGCCGCTACGGTGTACCCCATTGCCCTGAGTGGCTTGTATGCTCACCTGCGTAAGTCGTTGCCAACGGGCGTGACGCTGAACCTGGAGGCGGTGGCGGCTACAGCTACGGAATTACTACTGTTTCAGCGCACCGTAGGCTCAGCCGTCGGTAACCTTGTGTTTCAACTGCCCCTAGCCGCCACCCTCGACTATTTACAGAACCGCACTACCATGTTGCCTATGGTGCAGCCTATTCGATTTCAGTTGCCGACTATCAATGGTAAGCCTTCTGGATTTTCTGGCGCTTGCGTGTATGATAAGCAACTGTTTGTAACGGCTTCGGTAGAAGATACTACCGATGCAGTGCTGGACGGGGAAGTGCTGGGCAGCTTCGTGGGGCTACTGGACTTGAAGCAGGCCGATAAGCCCGTGTCTTTCGCGCAGCTACAACTACCCAACAACCAGCCCTACCGCGGCAAAGTGGAAAGCGTAGCCGTGCGTCGCCGCATTGCCGCCAACCGCTACGAACTGCTGCTCGTCACCGACGACGACTTGGGCGGTTCTACAGCGGTATTGGTGGAGGTGACGGTATGAATGATTGATTTTTAGCTACTTGTGCTGAATGTTTGGGGCTTATGGAGGTGGGCGCAGAGTGAGCTAGAATCTGCATAGCACAAGCACTACTTAGATGATGCTGCGCAGTAGTGGCAGCGCTAAAGCACGCTGCTACTACTGCGCTCAGCACGGCCGTTGCCCCGCAAGCCCCGCTGAGCGCCGTTGAAACAGAAAAGCTTCAGGCAAGAGCTATCATCTACTTGCTCTTTGCCACTGACTGCGTTTCGCGAATCATACGCAGCATTTCCATGGTCATCATTTGGAGGTGTTCGGTGTTGTTGGTCATGAAGCCCACCATTTCAATCAAGCGGTCCTGCACTTCGCGGTTGTTGGCTGGAATCTGGGAGGTGAGGATGCCGCGCACCAGCCAGATTTCCTTGATGTCCTCGGCCCGTACGCGGTGCACTTGGTAGTGGGAGTTGTCGGAGTGCAGTTCCACGGTGTCGTCGGCGTGTAGGATGGGGGCGTTGATGCGCTTCACCATAATCATGTTTTCGAGCACCACTACGTAGGGGTAGCCGGGGGCTAGGCTGGTCCATTTGTCTACGTAGCTGCACAGCACCATATCCTTGTGCCGGATGATGGGCATCATACTGTCGCTTTCAACCTCAAAAGCCCGCCCACCCTGGATAGGGAAACCGGGTATGGTAAACTTTACGAGGTCTTCAACAAATGATGGGTCGCTGAACTGCCGGCTGTAGCCTGCCTGTGCCGGAATAGGAACCAACGACATGTTCTCCTTGCCAGTGGTATCGGTAGTTACCACCAGCGTCCGGCCGTTATCGGTGCGCAAGGGCAAATGCGTGGTAGTTTCCACCATTACTCCGGTATCTGTTGTAATAGGAGTGGTGTACATCGGTCCCTGCCCCCGAATCAGCCATTCGGCGCTTAGCTCGGGGTAGCGGGTGAGTAGCGTCAGTAGGGTTTCGTAGCTAGGCTTGTTGCGCTGCCGAAGAATGGAATATAGCTTTTCCGGTCGGTCGTAATTCAGTTCTTTAGCTAACTGATTGACCGTAATGGCTTTGTCGGATAGAAAGGCGGCAAATCGTTCGTGCAATTCCATTGGTGCGGTTTTGTTGTAGGCGAAGTAAGGGATATAAAGAACAGTGTGAAACAACAAGTACAACATTTGTACTTGTAGGCAAACGAGAAGCTGACAAAGGCCAGAAAAAACAAGCGAAATAGCGAAGGAAATCGGCCAGCCACAGCTTACGGATGGGTACTGTTACCGATGAAGTTGTAGCCGGCCGTGTTATTCCGTTGCAGTAGTACCTAGCGCTGGTGGTTGCGTAATGGGTCTGTTGGTTGGGGGAGCGCACTACCTTCCGGCTCCACTGCCACCGACGAAATAGCGGCTGCTACCGAGCCGGCCAAAATAAGGTAGCTACCAATAGTAATAACCAGGGCGGGCAATACCACGGGTGTGGTAGTCAGCACTACGCCCAAGGCGCCTAGGGCGGCCCCAATAGCGCGCACTCTGCGGAAGAAACGAGGAGTGGGCATTTTCAGCCGATTCCACACAGTTAGTTTCTGGCTCTGTTCCATGATTGACAGTAAAGGTTAAACGCTATAAAATCAGCCGAAGCGGCTCTCTGATTAGCTCTGAAAGGAATTTGAAGCACGGCTCTACTCCTCATTCAGCCGCGCATTCGGCCACGACCATAGCAACTTCTCCAGCCGCTCGTTGCGCTGGTCCTGCCGGCGTGTAGAGTCCAGCAGCTGGTTCTGGCGTTCCACAGAAACCGTGAGCTGCTTATCCAGCGTTTCCAGCCGTTCGTGGAGGCGGGTGGTGGCCGTTTTGCTTTCCCGGCGCAGCATGGCTACTTCCCGGTTTATGTCGGCGCGGTGTTCCTGTAGCTTCAGCTCAAAAACCTGCCGATACTGCGCTTCCTGTTCGGTGGCCGCCCGCTGGCAGCGGTCCATCTTTTCGAGCAGCACAGCCAGCTGATTATCCTGAAGCCGCCGCTGTTCTTTCAGCGCCTCCACGTCGCGCCAGTTTTTCACGAAATACACCACCGCCGCCGAACCAGCCGTCAGCAGTGAAACCATAATGCCCCAGTAACTGGTAAAATCCTCCATAGCCATAATAGTCAGGAGCCGAATAGCTCGGTACAACAAAATACAACACCACATGCTGTTCGTCACCCCACATCACAAATGTCTGGCAGGATGGATATACAACTAATTACGTGTAAAAGTATATTTATGTTGTATAAAAATCAAATTATTAACAAAATAATATGTAAATATTAGCTGTAGAGAGTAAGAAAGGCCTGTAATTACAACTGAAGCTGTTAGATAGTAGTTCGTACTGCTGAAATATATACAGCAGAATCAGCACATGATTGAGCCAGCCTTCCAGATTTGGAAGTAGTAGACAACACGATCAGGCGCCTTCGGCAGCCTATTTAGCAGGCATCCAACTCAATGCCCGATTCGCCGAGCGACTCTTTTAGCTGGTTTCGGAAAGTGCGCCAATCCGGCATAAACTGGTCCATTAGGCCCCAAAAACGAGCGTTGTGCAGCCGTTCGTGCAGGTGTACTAGCTCGTGTACTACCACGTATTCCAGGCAGTGTGGGGTCCGTTTTATTAAGTCTAGGTTCAGCCAGATGCGTTTTGCCCGGATATTGCAGGTGCCCCAGCGGGTTTTCATCTGCTTCACACCCCACTCCTGCACCTGCACCCCCACCACGTGCTGCCATTGCGCTATCAGGGCCGGGAGCTGCTGCTTGAGCTGTGCCCGGTACCAAGCCGTTAACACCTTTCCACGTTGTTCTACTGAGTCGGTAGCACGCACATACAGTTCGAGAGTCTGGCCGAAGTGGCACACTACCTGCGGGGTCCCACTGGTTATGTGCACTTGCAATATATGTTGTACCCCTTGATAGTAATGGATTTCGCCCGAAACGTACAGTGGGGCCGCTGGCCGCACGCGCGCCTGAAACCGTGCTTGGTGCTTGAGAATCCAGGTGCGGCGGGCCTGCACAAACTGCTCTACATCGGTGGCAGAGGTACGAGTAGGTACGGCCACCCGGATACGGTTGTCGGCGGCGTACACGGTAAGGCGCAGGCTACGGATGTTTTTGCGCACCACTTCCACGCGCAGGTCACCTATCTGTAATTCAGGCATATAGAAACGAGTAAGGCTGCCGTTACCAAATAGTAATAGCTGGAAGCGCTGGTCAGTAGCCCTTCGGCAGCCACGAAAATACCAGTCGTTCATTAATTGGCCAGCACAAACAGTAGTGCTCTTTGGCGGACTTCAGATAACGATGTCAGCCACTGTACCCGCAACACTTGCTGCGGCTTTCGTACTTTGCGGCCATGATAAAGTCGCTATTCCCTTTGCTCGTTTCAGTGAGTTGCTTAACTCTGCCTGGTTGCCAACAACCCCAGTCGGCTGCCTCTAAACCAGAACCCGAAGGTGCGGCATCGGCTGAGGCGGCCCAGACTGGCGCGGCCACTGAAGCGGCTGCCCGCAGTGCCGTGGCGGCCTACGTGCGCCAACAGCCCAATGCTGCACTCTTCCAGCTTGACTCGGCCCGTTTCATGAACCTGGACACGCTTTGGCAAGTGATGGTGCCGCGTACCGACTGGGCGAAACGCATGCCTAATGCCGCTGCTTTTGAAGTAAGCAAGAAAACCGGCCGCGTTACTACGCTGATGGTGAAGTAAGCTCGGTAGTGAGCGAAAAGTGCGCCTATAGCCTGTAAAAGGCCTTTACATCAGATAATACTCATGCGGCGCTATTGGGGCCGGAATGTCCTTCTCTTGCAGCAACTGCTTGAGGTTGATTTCGATGGTCCGGCTGATGGACGTAACGGGCGTATCGGTGGGCTTGTTGGTGAACGGGTCTTGTAGGTAGCGCGCCGTCCGTTCCAGCAGAAAGTACGTGGACGCAATAATCATCAGCAC
Organism: Hymenobacter norwichensis DSM 15439; assembly: GCF_000420705.1. GTDB lineage: Bacteria > Bacteroidota > Bacteroidia > Cytophagales > Hymenobacteraceae > Hymenobacter > Hymenobacter norwichensis. The sequence continues at coordinate 254,517 of NZ_ATVL01000008.1, read as the reverse complement.
CGGAACTTCCCAAAGGTCAATGGTTTCTACCAAGCCTAGGGATAGTGTACCCAGGAATAGATAGATAAAGAAGTGAATCATGAGCCGGTAGCTCGAAGGAAATACCGTGTTTTTGATTCGCTCGGCTGCGCCCATGGAGTCGCAGAGCCGTACGAGTGTAGAATTGAGCTGCACCTCTTGGAACGAGTTGATGGCCTGTTGCTGAAGCAAGCCCTTGATCTGCTCGGTGTGTAGCGCCAGCAATGCCAGCGGCTTGTTGGTATGGCCTTGCACAAACGCCAACTCCTGGGCCGAAAGGTAAGGCTGCATACTCGGTAGCGGGTCGTGGTTACGTAAGGCTTCTCCTAAACCATAGCACCAGGCTATCTGGCGATAAACGAACGTTTTGAACGGCGAGTCTGCTTCGCCGCGCCGCAGATAACTCTCATCTACAAACCCACTGACCTGCACCACCAATGAGCGGGAATCGTTGACGATGGCGCCCCATATTTTGCGCGCTTCCCACCACCGGTCGTACGACTGGCTGATGTTGAAAGCCAGCAGCAACGAAATAGAACTACCCAGAATAGTAGGCAACTGCAACGGAATAGCGGGCAGGTATTCCGAGAACGTCATTTTCAGTACCTGGAAAACACCGGAAATCAGCAGTACCCGCAGAATATCGGGCCAAATGCGCTTGAAGATGTAACTAACCGGCAGCTTGGTATCTAGCAGCATATGGTGGTAGGAGACAGAAGAGGCTGCCCGCGCCACAGGCAGGCGGTGGATATGTGGTAGATCGGCTGGCGAGCTAGCCTATACGCAGGCACATGCACTCACGTTAACCCACTTTCCACTGAATATATAGCTCAGTTCAATGACTCCAACCGGACTGTATATTGCTATCTGTGCAGCTGTTTATGCCATAAAATGAAAGTTTGTTAATAGAATTCATTAATTGCTGAAATGATAATAAGTATATAGCCTCTCTATAAAGTATAAGTCATTTATTGTCGGGGTTATTCCTTTTCGTCGCTGAGCCCCGCCGATATATTTGCTTAACTCAACAGTAGAGTCTGCTCCTATTTTCATCTCTGACCACACTTTATGGAATCTACTTTTACTCATTTCATCACCACTGCTTCTCCCACTGGAACGGAGCGCACCGTCGGGTTTGATACCATTGATGGGCATTTTGTTTCTCGTGAAGAGGGAGAGGCTGCATTGCAAAGTGGCCGTGCCGTTTTGGTGGGTGGGCTGCTTGTAGGCTTGTTTGTGACCTAAATTCCACGCCTACATCTTTTTCCCTGGCCAACTCCGTTGCGCAAGCCTGACTGCTGCTATAGTAGTCAGGCTTTTTCGTGGGCCGTATGTACCCACGCTTCTCCGGACGAAAGGCGCCGGAAGTGTTGAAACCCACTTTTTGTAGTGTACATGCGACCTTCTACAAGTGGTAAAAGCGTTAATCTAAAACTGGTTTCAACTGTTGAGAGCCTACTCAGCTACCTGGCCATAGCGCTTGTGCCATGAAAAGGTGTTTGAGCTGCTTGAAGCAAAATATCGGCTTGCCGTTATACGTTTACTGTGAGCATCCTAACTTGTATCCATGATGAGTTCAAGATTTCTACCCTGCCTGTCATTACTCTTATTAAGCCTGGGGCCTCTGGCCAGTGAAGCCCAAGTAGTAGGCCCACTACCCGCCGACCCAGCGCGGGCGCTACTACCCACCGCAGCACCCACTACCGCACAGCGCGGGCTGGCCTTGTCATTGCCATTCTTCGATGATTTTACGTCTCCACAAGAGGGGGGCCCAAAAGCAACGAATTGGGAAGCCAGTGGGGTACTCGTCAACAACCGGCTGGCTTTTGAGCCTCCCACGCGCGGGGTGGCCACCTTTGATGGGTTGCGTCGCAACGGCTTGCCCTACGGCAGCGGCGGCTATGGTACTCTCGACACGCTTACTTCTCAGCCCATCGACCTGAGTGGCCGCACTGCTGCCGACCAACTCTACCTGGGTTTTTTCTGGCAGTTGGGCAACGTCAACCCAATACAGCAGCCAAACTCCAACAGCAGCAGCCGTACAGTAAACCTGCAACTGGAGTTCAAAGACAACGCTGGCGTGTGGCAACAGGTGTGGCTGGCACCCAGCAATGGCACCCGCAGCCCGTTTCGTCGCAAAGTCATCACTATCACTCAAACTCGTTTCCTGCACAGCGGATTCCAGTTCCGCTTCCGAGCCACCGGTAACGTACTCACCAACGCCGACAACTGGAGCCTCGACTATGTGCGGCTGGCCCCCTTGCAGCCCCCGCCGCCTCGGGTGGTGGTAGACACGCTGTATCAAGACGTAGCAGTTAGTACCCCGTTGCGCAGCTTATTGGCGCGGGGTACGGCCATGCCCTTTTGGCAATACAATGCCGCGGCCAACCCTTCAAGCCAACTCAACGCCACTACCGGCACCACCGTCAACAACCTAGACCGGAGCGGTATTCCCACGCCGTTGTTGGCCACCGGAGCTTGGCAGCAACGGCCGACTGGGCCGCTGGCATCTTTTCCTGTTACGGCGCCGGTTACTATTCTCAGCAATCAGCAACAGGTAGCCGTAACCGGCAACTTAACTTCTGTTGCCATACCTACTACTGCCGAGCAGAAAACCATTCGGCACCGCATAGCTCTCAATACCAGCGAAGTGGACCCGCTTACGCTCCCCAACGATACCATTTGGCGTGATACCCAACTGGCCGACTACTACGCCTACGACGACGGTACCCCTGAGGCTACCTATACTATCACTCCGTTTGATCAGCCCGGCGTTCGGTATCAGGCCTTGCGCTTTGAACTGAATCGGGCCGACCGAGTGCGTAGCATTCGAGTGAAGCTCATGCCGCTTTATCCGCTGGCAGCAAATCGGCAGTTCACCGTTAATATCTGGGATGCCGACCCTGCGGCGAATGGGCAACCTATGGCTTCGCCTAAAGCCAGCCAGAGCTACACTATTCCGGCTGTGTTGCCAGCCGGTCAAGACTTCATCGAAATAGCCTTTGCTAATCCGGTTGCTGTAAGCGGTACATTTTACGCCGGTTTTGGGCAAGGCTCCACTGGCACGCTAAGTACCAACCCTATTCAATTCGGCTACGACCTAAATAACCCTATGCCGGCCGACGCTTTCTGGCAGTTCATAGGTGCTTGGAGTCAGCCCGTTAGCCCGAATTATCCATCTGGTGCGCTAATGCTGCGGCCAGTGCTCAATAATAATATACTATCCGTAGCGCCAGCGTCGGTGGCCGCGGCCTATGCGCTCTACCCAAACCCCAGCACCGATGGCCAAGTGCAGGTGCAAGGCCGGTATGCGCAAGCCGTAGTGCTCGACGCCCTGGGCCGGGCAGTATGGCAGCAACCCACTACGCAAGTCGGTAGTAATATCTTGGATTTGAAAGCGTTGCCTGCCGGTATATACTTGGTGCAGCTAACTCTAGCCGACCGTTCAACGGTAACCAAGCGGCTAGTGCTAACCAAGTGAGCGGAAGCGGAATCAAACACTGAAGCGGAAGATTTGCTGGGTTTTCAGCACCTTTGTTACTACAAAGCTTCCCCAATCCCTTACTACCACAACCAATGCCTGATATTACTCCTGCTGAGCTAAAGCAGCGCCAAGCTGCCGGCGAACATCCTTTTATCATTGATGTGCGCGAAACCTGGGAAAACGAAGAGGCCCGTATTGAAGGCAGCCAGAATATCCCATTGGGCATGTTGCCGCAAAAGCTCGATGAGCTAGAGGACCATAAGGAGCAAGAAATAATAGTGCACTGCAAAGGAGGTGGCCGCTCGGCTTCTGCCAAAGCCTACCTCACGCAGCAAGGCTTCACTAAAGTTCGTAATCTGGTAGGTGGCTTTCAAGCATACCAGCAAGCCTAACCATAACCAGCTTTTTCAGAAGCGCCGGCCTCTTGTTCCGCAGAGAGCCGGCGCTTTTTGCGTACTAATAGTTCGATGTTACAGGTATGGGTATTGAATAATCTTAAAAAATTTAATTGTGCACAATTAAACATTGTGCAATCAAATCCGTTTACCACTTATATACGATGGCTACTTCTCTCAACTCTGCTCCGGAAAACGAAGTGCTAAAGCTGGACAACCAGCTTTGTTTTCCACTTTATGCTGTTTCGCGGATGCTTACTAAGGCGTATCAGCCGTACCTGCTGGCGCTAGACCTCACGTATCCGCAGTACTTGGTGTTTCTGCTGCTGTGGGAGCAGGAGCCGCTCACCGTGAAGGAGATAGGGGAGAAGCTATTGCTCGATTCGGGTACGCTCACGCCGCTGCTCAAGCGCATGGAGCAGAAGCAGTGGGTAAGCCGCCAGCGCGACCCGCACGATGAGCGCTCCGTTGTTATCGGGCTGCTACCAGCCGGGCGGGCCTTGCAAGCGCAGGCCTGCCAAATTCCCGAGCAAATCCTGACCAAGCTAAATATGTCGGCAGCAGAATTCACTGCCTTACGCACCCAACTCAACCAGTTGCTTTCTCAACTGACGTAAGCAACCAAGCTTTTTTCTCTTCCCCTTCTTTCTCTCTTTTATGAAAATCGAAAAAGTTTTCACTGCACAGGCAAAAGCTAAAGGTGGCCGCGATGGTCGTATTTCTTCTGAAGACCAGGTCTTGGACCTAGGTTTGAGCACGCCTAAAGCCATGGGAGGCCCCGGCAAGCCGGGTACCACCAACCCCGAGCAGCTGTTTGCGGCAGCTTACGCCTCGTGCTTTGAAGGCGCGCTGGGCGTTGCCGCCCGCCAGGCCAGCGTGAAGCTGGAGGGCGTGACTGTAGAAGCACTTATCGGTTTTGGGAAAGCAGAAGACGGTGGCTACGGCATCTCCGCCGACTTGCACATCAATATTCCCGGTATCGAGCAGGGCCAAGCTGAACAACTGGTGGAGGCCGCTCACGGCATTTGCCCCTATTCGCGGGCTACGCGTGGCAACATTGAGGTAAACCTCACCACGACCACCAACGCCTAAGCCTGCTGCGTAGCAGGTAAAGTTATTCGGAGCGGGATGGCAGTTGTTCGTCTTGCTCCGAATGTTTTTTCACTGATTTCCAATCTTATGAATACGCAAACCATCTTACTGGCCAGCCGCCCCAACGGCACGCCTACTGCCGAGCAATTCCGTTTTGAAAGCCGCGAAGTACCCGCGCCTACCGCTAACCAAGTGCTGCTCAAAACCCTTTACGTGTCCGTTGACCCCTACATGCGGGGCCGGATGAGTGCCGCCAAATCGTACGTGGCGCCTTTCGAGGTGGGGCAGCCTATTGCGGGCGGCGTTGTGGCCGAAGTGGTGGAAAGCCATAGCGACAAGCTGCCGGTAGGAAGCGTGGTAGTTGGTAATCTGCCTTGGCAGCAGTTCAACGTAGCCGATGCCCAAACGGTCAACCAAGTACCCGCCGATAAGGCGCCAGCCAGCTATTTTCTGGGGTTGCTAGGCATGCCCGGTCTGACGGCCTACTTCGGTTTGCTGGATATCTGCCAGCCCAAAGCCGGCGAAACAGTAGTGGTATCGGGTGCGGCGGGTGCCGTCGGTATGATTGTGGGCCAACTGGCTAAAATCCAGGGTGCTCGCGTAATTGGCACGGCCGGCTCCGATGAGAAAGTGGCGTATCTGAAAGAGCTGGGCTTCGACGAGGCCATCAATTACAAAACTACGCCCGATATAGCCCAGGCCCTAGCTGCTGCTGCCCCCAACGGCATCGACTGCTACTTCGACAACGTGGGCGGCGCCATTACCGACGCCGTGTACGACCAGCTCAACAAGCACGCCCGTATTGCTCTCTGCGGCCAGATTTCCACTTACAATGCCACCGAAGCGCCGGTTGGCCCGCGCCCAGAAGGCAAACTGCTCAAAACCAGCACCAAGCTGCAAGGCTTCATCGTAAGCGACTACCTCGACCGGTGGCCTGAAGGTGTAAAGCAACTCACCGAATGGTACACCCAAGGCAAGCTAAAGGGCGAGGAAACCGTCACGGAAGGCTTCGACCAGATTCCGGCGGCTTTCCTGGGTCTGTTTAAAGGTGAGAATACCGGCAAAGCCGTGGTAAAAGTGGCTTAGTGCTTTGCTAGCCTAATTGCCACCTCTTTTTCCTTCGTGCCATGACCGATTCCAGTGCCATTATTTGCGTATCCGCCGAATGGCGTACGCAGCCCGAACACGCTGAAACTGTCCGTAACCTGATGGTGCAAGCCGCGGCGGCAGTGCGTGAACAAGAGCCGGGCAATCTGCTCTACATAGGTCATCAGAACCCCAAAGACCCGACCCATTTTCTGTTCTATGAACAGTACGCCAACCAAGCTGCTTTGGAAGCGCATGTAGCTTCCAGCCATTACAAGCAGCTGGTTGCCGATCAAATTGTGCCCCTGCTTATCGAGCGCACCGTAACGCTGTATAAGCTACTAGCTTAAGTGGCAGGCCGCTCCCTTTTCTTCACCCTATTACAACAACTCCCATGAATATTCTGATGGTTTTGACTTCCCACGATCAGCTGGGTGATACAGGCAAGAAAACCGGCTTTTGGCTGGAAGAATTTGCCGCGCCATACTACGTGTTTCAGGATGCTGGAGCCACGCTCACGCTGGCGTCCCCGAAGGGCGGGCAGCCACCGCTCGACCCCAAAAGCGACGACCCTAGCGCCCAAACCGAAGCCACTGAGCGTTTCAAGCAAGACCCCGCCGCTCAACAGGTCTTGGCCAATACAGTGAAATTATCTATGGTTTCGGTGGCCGACTACGACGCTATTTTCTACCCCGGCGGCCACGGCCCGCTGTGGGACTTGGCTGAGGATGCCACTTCCATTGCCCTACTTGAAGCCGCTTATGCTGCCGGAAAGCCAATAGCGGCCGTGTGCCACGCGCCGGGTGTTTTGCGGCATGTAAAAGCTACCGATGGCTCTTCGCTGGTGAAAGGCAAAGCGGTGGCGGGCTTCACCAATACCGAGGAAGACGCTGTGCAGCTAACCGATATTGTGCCGTTTTTGGTGGAAGATATGCTGAAAGAAAACGGTGGTAATTACTCTAAAGGGCCCGATTGGCAGCCGTACGTAGTAACGGCTGGCAACCTAATTACAGGCCAAAACCCGGCATCTTCAGAGCCAGCCGCTCAGGAGCTACTGAAGCTGTTGAAGAAGTAACCAAAAGCGTAAACAAGATAAAACCCGCCCCCGCATTCCTTTACAGGAGTGCGGGGGCGGGTTTTTTGTGACAACAAACGTTGGCTCTTATGCCTCCAAGCGCCCGTCGGGGGCGTAGTGCAGCTCTCCTAGTTCCACTAGCTCGCGCAGCTGTTCGGTTACGATAACTGCTTGGCCAGGAGTGAAATTACCTAGCACTTCGCGCGGCGTTTGGGGGGTGGTGCGCAGAAGGGTCAATAGCTGCTCTCGTAACGCAGGGGAGGGGGTAACTGTCTGTTTGGCCTTCTTCTTCGCCAGGCAAAAGTCGCACACCTGACAGGGGGCGGCGTCGGTTTCGCCGAAATACTCCAGCAACAACTGCTGCCGGCAGCGCCCCCCCGCCGCATACCGTATCACCGACTCGGTTTTCAAGCGCGCTTGCTCCCGGGTGTCGTTGAGCTGCTTTTGGTTGAGGGGCAGATTGTCGGCATCGTAGCGGGGCGTAGTGAACAGCGCCTGTGGTGAGTCGTGGCGAGGCTGGTATTGGATGATGCTGGAGCGGTGCAGAAACAGCAGCATCTTACGCACTTCCACCACACTCAGCTTCAGGTGCTGGGCCAAGCTGTTTTCGGAAATCCGCTGAAACCCAGCAAACAACTCGCCCCCGTGAAATCGGAGCAGGCTTTTGATGAGCTGGTCGTGCTGGACATTGGCTACCTGAAAACGATACAGATCGGTGTGGTTTATGGGGATGAACACCCGTGCCGGGTCGTTGGCAGCTTCGTTCAGCTGCACGTATCCTTCGCGGGCCAAAATCCGGAGACTGTTGTGGGCATCCAGGGCTTTGATGCGGTACGTTTCGGCAAACTGTTGGATATCGAAATCAAATGCCACCAACTCACCGCCGCCCGCCGCCGTGCGAGAAAAATTGGCTAAAGCTTGATACACCCGGCGTACTGTATCGAGTGGTGGATGGGCCTGCTGAGTGCGGCGGCGCAGTTCGTCAGCGTCGTTGGGGCCGTCGAGGAGCACGGCAAAGGCGTATTTTTCGTCGCGGCCGGCGCGGCCTGCTTCCTGGTAGTAGGCCTCCAAGTTATCAGGCGCATCTAGGTGCACTACCAATCGTACATCGGGCTTGTCGATGCCCATCCCGAAAGCGTTGGTAGCCACTATGCAATGCGTTTTGTTCTGCATCCAATCTTGCTGGGTGCGGGTGCGCTGGTCGGTGGGCAAGCCGGCATGATAGGCGGCAGCGCGTAGCCCGTGTTGTTGCAGGTAGGCAGCTGTTTCCTCGGTTTGGCGGCGGGTGCGGGCATACACAATACTGGTTTTGCCGATGCCTACCCCGCGCACCACTTCCAGCAGCCGGCGCAGTTTGTCCTCGGTAGCCAGCACCGAATACGACAGGTTAGGCCGCGCAAAGCTCTGCTGAAATACTTGGTAATTGGGGCTGAATTGCAGCCGCTCCACAATTTCGGTTCGCACTCGCTCAGTGGCCGTAGCAGTGAGGGCCATGCAAGGTACTCCCGGTAGCAACGCCCGCAACTCGGCAATGCGCAGATACGGTGGCCGAAAATCGTGGCCCCATTGCGAGAGGCAGTGCGCCTCATCTACGGCCAGCAGATTTACCCGCATCTTGCCTACCCGCGCCCGGAACATATCTGTCAGCAACCGCTCGGGGCTCACATACAAGAACTTCACCGGGCCATACACGCAGTTGTCGAGCGTCTGGTCGATTTCCTGGTGGCTCATGCCCGCGTACACCGCCTCTGCTTTAATACCGCGCTTGCGCAGGTTTTCCACTTGGTCCTTCATCAGCGCAATTAGCGGCGACACCACCAAGCATAGGCCGTCGCGGGCTAAAGCGGGTACCTGAAAGCAGATACTCTTGCCGCCGCCTGTCGGCAAGAGTGCCAGCACATCTTGGCCCGCCAGCACCGCCCGGATGATGTCTTCCTGCAACGGCCGGAACGCAGAGTGCCCCCAGGTTTGGCGCAGTACGTGCAGAATATCGTCGGTGGGTGCTGGCAAAGGAAGAAGCTGGTGTGGCGGCAATACGAAGGTACAACCAGCCCTTCGGAAAGGAAAATGCTTGTCAATATAGAGCAACGTCAAGCCATAGTTGACAATGAAAATAGTACTTATCGGTACTTGTGTGTAGTTGTAAGGAGGAGCTTGTGTCAGGGTAAAATATTATTGATTTTCTAACTCATCATTATCAGATACATAGTTGTAAGACGGAAAATAATTCAAAAAACTTGGGTTGCTTTAAACATCCTATAGCATAACTATAATTATATTTACAGCAGTAATTATAAGCTTAGAATGTATGTAGTACAGATTTGAAGCTTGGAATTGCATTCTTCTATCTGTCCGGTGAGCTTCTGTTGACTTTGTAAAAGTATAATTTGCATTTCGTTGTTATGGGTATAGATCTACTAGTTGAAACTCCAAGTTTGTCAATTTCATATGACTGGTCGAATCAGTGGTTATACCTGGATTGGTGCGGTGACCTTACCCTGCACCTAGTACAGCAAAGCTGCCTGCTCATAACAGAGTGTTTTTTCACTCAGCGTTGTACCCGCATCCTCAACGACAACACCAACGTCACCAGCATCACCTCCGACGTGGGCATCTGGCTAGCTACTGAGTTTCTACCGAATATCGAGGCTGCTGGCGTCGAGTACATGGCGTGGGTGCATTCCTCTAGCATTGATACGCAGGCCTGCACCGATGTAGCGCTGTTTGATTTAACAACGCCAGTGGTAGCGCTTTTCAACGATGTCGCTTCGGCCTATAGCTGGCTGCGCTCCGTCAAGTTCAAGGCGCCCGTTTTTGCCGTGGCAACCGCAAAAAAAGCCCTCTACCAAGATGTTTTCAGCCACAACCTAATACCTAGCCCGGTGTACGTACGCTGAGCGAGAGATAGGTAATAATGGCACAAAGAAAAAGCGCCTAGCTCCAATCGGAACTAGGCGCTTTTTCTTATAAGTAGCCGCCGAGTTATGCCGCCGCCGACTGCCCGTTCTCACGGTCGTCGATAGCCTTCTTGAGCTTGGCAATGGCTGAAGTAGCCCGCTCATCGTCAAGGCGGTTAATGTTAAGCAGCATCTTGGTCTTTTCTTGGCGCGTAATAACTGGGTGATTGAGCAAGCGGATGATTTCCTCTTTCTGACCAGCTGAAGCGTACGTTACTGCGGCCGGAGCCTCAACGGCTGGTTCAGTGGCTACTGCCTTCATAGGTGCAACAACCTCAGCCGCGGGGGCCGGAGCCACAGGAGCAACAGCAGGCACTACGGCCATTGCTGGCTGCGTAGCTGTCGGCATGTTGCCGCCGTATTCCATTTCCTCGGCAGGAGTAGGCTCATAACCAGCTGCCCGAATGATCCAGGCCAAAATATTACGATATGCCTTGCCAATGGCGCGGGTCTGAGCCATGCTCATGATGGCAAACTCCTGGTAGAACTTCTTGCCCTGCTCTTTGCTGGAGCAAATGGCAAAGCCAGCACCCACCGTGTGGCCGGAACGCATATCGAACAGCGTCACCTTGGCTTGATACTTTAATTCTTGGTCGTTTGATACGTTGATAACGTGGTCGACGATAGGCACAATGCCTAGGCGCGAGCCAGCGTACTGCCAGCCTTCCACGTTCACAAACTCTTTGCCTTGCACCGTGGTGGTCAGCTTGTTTTCCTTGATGAACTTGGCCAGATCAGTAGCCAAGTGCAGCGTCTCGTCGGAGCGCGAGATGTCGTAGCTCTCCACTTTGGTTTTGCGTACCGGCTCTTTGATGGTCTTGGTTGCTTCGCTCATGGCGTCTGTTCTTTTAATGTCCTGTAATACCGTGTTTGTGTTCTTATATGTAAACCGCTAACGATTGGAAAAGGTGCAAAAATGAATATATTTTTTATCAAATTTTATGTCTGTATATCAAGTGGTTAAAAGCATGATTGGAATATTTTTTAGTCAACTAATTTTTTTAGCTATTTGCCGTTTGGTTGTAGGCTGAATAAGGCGCCAAATCAGTGCTATTGCTTGGCCGTAGGACACAAGAAAACCCGCTCCTTCGTTTCCGGAAAACGAGGGAGCGGGTTGCACAGCATGGTCCGGGGCGGACGGACGCATGACCTAGGTCGTAAAGTCAAAAAGCATCCGAGAACGAGCCTCAGATGCCTTCTTATACGCTTTAGCTGAACGGTAGGTTTCCTAAACGGTGCCGCCTTCCCATATCAGCCCGTCTTTCATCGTAATCTTGCGGTCCGCCATTTCGGCCAATTGGTCGTTATGGGTCACAATTACGAAGGTCTGGCCGAGTTCTTTGCGCAGCAGGAAAAAGATTTGATGCAGCTCCTGTGCGTTCTGCGAATCCAGGTTGCCGCTAGGCTCGTCGGCGAAGATGATTTCCGGCGAGTTGATGAGGGCACGGGCCACTGCTGTGCGCTGTTGCTCTCCACCGCTCATTTCGCTGGGTTTGTGGTCAGCGCGGCGCTCCAAGTTCAGCATACCCAGCAATTCGCGGGCCCGGACGCGGGTTTCGGTTTCCGAGCGGCCCGCCAGATACGCCGGCAAGCACACGTTTTCGAGGGCTGTAAACTCGGGCAGCAGGTTATGAAACTGGAAGATGAAGCCAATGTGCCGGTTGCGGAATCGCGCCAGCTCCGAGCGTTTCAGCGTACTCACCGATTCTCCATCGAAGAGGACTTCCCCGGAATCTGGGTTGTCGAGGGTGCCCAGAATGTGCAGCAGCGTGCTTTTGCCCGCACCCGAAGAGCCCACAATCGAGACAATTTCCGATTTTTCAATCGTCAGATCAATGCCCTTGAGGACTTCCAGCGTGTTGTATTTCTTACGAACGTTGATGGCTTGCAGCAAAACGGAACCAGATAAAATGAGCCGACGGTATAGGTAACAAAGCTACGGTTTGCCCCGCAGATTACGCAGGATGGGGTCTGGCGGCGGAAGCTAGCCACTAGCAGGAACTGAGGTAGCAAGTATACGTACGAGCGGCGTTGGTTTTCTGCTACCTAAAGGTTTCGTTTCTTAGCAGAGCCATGCCTACTATGTTTATTTCCGGCCGTCGCCTGCTTTGGCTGCCGCCTTTGCTGTTGCCTGTGTTACTGCTATTAGGCTGGTGGAAGTGGAGCCGATGGCAGCCATTCCCAGTTGCCACACCCAGTGCTTATCAGGCCATTACACCTGCGCTGCCCCCCGATAACCGCCTGCGGGGCGTAAACTGGGTGGCCGCCGATTCCGCTTCTAGTACCAACATGGAGCCTTTGGTACGCGCTGGCGTAACGTGGATTGCCCAAACTCCTTTTGGCTGGCAGGCGGGAGCCGCAGTGCCGGAAGTGCGCCTGCATACGGGCGCAGGAAATCGGGGCTTCTGGGGCGAGAGTGACCGGGGCTTGGTGGCCACCTCGCAACTGGCCCGGCAGCGAGGTGTTCGTACTATGCTCAAGCCGCACATCTGGCTGCGGGGCGGTAGCGGCACCTGGCCCGGCGATATCAATATGAGCACCGTCGCCGATTGGCAAGCTTGGTTTGCCAGCTACTCGGTGTTTCTGCTGCACTACGCCCAATTGGCCGAAACCAGCCACATGGATGCCCTGTGTATAGGTACGGAACTGCAACACGCCAGCGCCAGCCACGAGGCGGAGTGGCGCACGTTAATCAAGCAGGTGCGGCAAGTGTACCATGGTCCTCTTACGTACGCCGCCAATTGGAGCGGCGAGTTCGAGGAAGTGCGCTTTTGGGATGCACTGGATTACATCGGTATCCAGGCGTATTTTCCGCTTAGCACCACCACGCGCCCCACCAAAGAAACCCTGCTAGCTGCCTGGAAGCAACCTTTGCGGCGCATCGAAGTGGTACAGAAACGCTATAAAAAGCCGGTGCTCTTCACCGAAATCGGCTACAAAACCACCCCCGACGCCGCCATTCAACCCTGGGCCTGGCCCGACCGCACGGCGGTAGTTACCGAAACCGATGAACAAACCCAGCGTCTGTGCTACGAAGCCATGTTCGAGACGTTCTGGCGGCGGCCCTGGTTTCGCGGTACGTTCATCTGGAAGTGGTACCCAGGCTTGCAAGCCGACGGTTCCGCCCGCCGCCATCTGGACTTTACGCCCCAGCACAAACCCGCTGAGCAGGTAATGGCCCACTGGTATGGTAAATGAGGATTTGATTGCTGAACTGCTGATTGGTATAAGAAATAAAAGGTGTTTCCGCAGCTTGGAAGGCTGAGGATGTCTCACTGCTGGTTATGGATGAGAGCAGGCAGCAATCAACCCTTCAGCCATCAACAATTCAACAATCAGCTATTCACCAATCAACAATCCCCCCGTTTCTACCTACTTTCGTGCACTTATCGAACCACTCCCATAACTGACCTCCATGAACATTCACGAGTATCAGGGCAAAGACATTCTGAAGCGCTACGGTGTACGCGTGCAGGAAGGCATCGTGGCCGACACCGCCGACCAGGCCGTGGAAGCCGCCAAAAAACTGAACGCTGACACCGGCACCAGCTGGTACGTAATCAAAGCCCAGATTCATGCCGGCGGACGCGGCAAAGGGGGCGGCGTGAAGCTGGCCAAAAATCTGGACCAAGTGAAAGAAATTTCCGACCAGATTATTGGTATGCAGCTCGTGACCAAGCAAACGGGTGCCGAAGGCCGCAAAGTGCATAAAGTGCTGGTAGCCCAGGATGTATACTACCCCGGCGAGTCGGAAACAAAGGAGTACTACATGAGCGTGCTGCTCGACCGCGGCACCGGCAAAAATGTTATTATCTATACCACGGAAGGCGGTATGGATATCGAGGAGGTAGCCGAGGCGCACCCCGAGAAAATCCACCGCGAGCATGTAGACCCCCGCGTTGGTCTGCGTCCGTTCCAAGCCGCTAAAATTGCCTTCAATCTCGGCCTGACCGGCCCGGCTCAGAAAGAGATGGTGAAGTTCGTAACGGCTCTTTACAAAGCCTACGACGACACCGATTCGGCTATGTTCGAAATCAACCCCGTGTTGAAAACCTCGGACAACAAAATCCTGGCCGTTGACGCCAAGGTGACTCTGGACGAAAACGCCCTCTACCGTCACCCGGACTTTGCGGCCCTGCGCGACACCAACGAGGAAGATCCTCTGGAAGTAGAAGCGTCGGCCTCGAACCTGAACTATGTGAAGCTTGACGGCAACGTAGGTTGCATGGTGAACGGTGCTGGCTTGGCCATGGCTACCATGGACATCATCAAGCTGAGCGGCGGTGAGCCGGCCAACTTCCTCGACGTAGGGGGTGGAGCCAACGCGCAAACCGTAGAAGCTGGTTTCCGCATCATCCTGAAAGACCCGAATGTAAAGGCTATCCTCATCAACATCTTCGGCGGCATCGTGCGTTGCGACCGGGTTGCTAATGGTGTGGTAGAAGCCTACAAAAACATCGGCGACATCAAAGTGCCTATCATCGTGCGCCTGCAAGGCACCAACGCCGAAGAAGGTGCCCGCATCATCGACGAGTCGGGCTTGAAGGTGTACTCGGCCGTGCTGCTGAAAGATGCTGCTGAGCGTGTGAAGGAAGTGCTAGCCATGAACAGCTAATACTGCTTCAAGCAAATAAAAAGGGCCGCTGGATATATCCAGCGGCCCTTTTTATTTGCGCTTTGTTTGTTTAGTTACCCTTCTCAGCAACGCCAGCATTTTCCTCGGCGGCTACCGGAATAGCCTCGCCCTGCACGCGCAGTTCCACTTCCATGTTGCCGCGGGTGCCCACCGAGTATGGGCAGATTTTATGCGCCTGACGCACCATTTCTACAGTTTTTTCACGGTCGAATTTCTTGAGGTCCACGTCGAGTACGGCGCTCAAGCCATAGCCTTCGCCTTCCTGAAACAACGATACTGAACAGGCCACCGTGGTATCGGCATCAAGCTTGTCGCCAGCGCGCTGGGCAATAACCAGCAGGGCTTGCTGAAAGCACGACGCGTAACCAGCTGCAAATAGCTCCTCAGGATTGGTAGCGCCTTTTTTGCCACCTAAACCTTCGGGTACCGACATATCCAAGTCGATGATACCAGTGGCGGAGCGGACGTGGCCACTACGGCCGCCAACAGCTGAAGCATCAGCCGTGTAGAGAGTTTTCTTTTCAGTGGTTGCCATAATAGAAGTAGGTTGATCGGGTTGTAAGAATAGCTAACTGAATAAACGTCTGGAAGGTTATAGTAGGAAGCCACATGATTTTAGATAAAATCAGGCATTGCGTTTGGCTGCACCGCTATTTCTGGCTAGTTTTGCCCCTCCTAACCGGGTCACGTCGTACAACGGATAGTATGAGAGTTTCCGAAGCTCTTGATCTAGGTTCGATTCCTAGCGTGACCACCAAAAACCCCCTCAGCAGTGAAGTGAGGGGGTTTTGTTTTTTGAAGTGGGCTTGTGATGATGCGTTTACCGAGGGGGAGAGGTGCCCGTGACTTACTTGTTACGGGGGGCTGTCTGAACGCTACCCTGGTAGTTTTTGCTTTCTGAACTCTGAGTTTGCTGTCGTTGCGCCTGTGCTGCAGGGGCAACTTGCAATTTTGTCTAGAGCTCAGGTTCCGACTATCTGTAATTTATAGTTTCGCCCACTATGGGCAATTTAGTTGCTTCCTGCATGCCTATTCACCTACTTGATGCCCTTGGACGCATCCATCTCACTATCGAATATGATGCGGAAAATCATTGGCTGGTTTTTACGTGGCTGGGTGAGCAAAGCTATGCCAGCGTACTAGCCGGCGCCAACCGGGGGATTGAGGTGCTACGGGAAAAAGCATGCTGCTGCCTGCTCAATGACAACCGCCAGATCAGTGGTTTTTGGAGCGAGGAAGCCGTGGAATGGGTGGTGGCAAACTGGATGCCCCGTGCGCAGCAAGCCGGCCTTACCCACATGGCCAACTTGGTGCAGCCCGGCTCCTTAGCCGCCGTGTACGCCGAGGCAGTGCAGTTGGAGGCCATAAAAAATATGAACACGCAGCACTTTTTCTTTCTGGCTGCTGCCCAGGAATGGTTACGAAAAGCTCAGCAATAAAACGGTGCTACGGGCCGAATAAGCGGCGGCCGGAAAGTCATTTCTAGTAACATAAAAGGGTCTTGGCGTAAGCCAGGATCCTTTTATGTTGTTGAAAAGTATGTTGTGGGCTTACCCAATAGAAAGCTACGAAAAAAGCCGGCTGCCTAAATTAGGAGAGGGAGCTACCAACCAGTTGCATTGGTGGTGCGAATGGGCTTTTTTGCCACCTGCTTCCTCTTTCGTTGTTTTAGTGTCGCTGTATTGGGCTTCCTGCTGGCGGGCTTCTTTTTAGCCGCCCCAGCTTTAGGTTTGATTGACGCGGCAACTGGCATGGTGGGCTCAGCGCCGTACTTCACCTGAGCTGCGTTGGGTTCACCAGTAAGGAACAAGTCGAATTCTACGCGCCGGTTGCGTATGCGCCCGGCTTCTGTCGTGTTGCTGGTAAGGGGATGAGTTGGGCCGTAGCCGCGTAGTTCCACCCGAGTATCGGGTGTGCTCTTGCTTGACAGGTAGCGCCGAGCCGCCGCCGCCCGCTCCCGCGACAGGCGCAGATTGTACGCCAATGCACCCTGGCTGTCGGTGTGGCCGGCAATGCTGAGTGAGTAGTTAGGGTATTGGGTAAGGATTTGGGCAATGGTATCGAGCGTCGAGTAGGACGAAGGCAGCAGCGTGGCCTTGCTCCGCTCGAAACCAATAAGAAGAGTAGCTTTTTGCAACCGTTGCCGGTCCCGGGCTTTGATTTCGGGGCAGCCATGGTTGGTAGCCGGACCAGCATCGGTGGGACAACGGTCGGTAGAGTTAGGGGTACCGTCGCCGTCAATGTCGGCATCGGTAATAGTCGAACCAGATGCCGCGGCAGTACGGGCCGATTCGGTACGGGCAGGTGAGTTGCCTGTAGTAGCCACCGTGCAGCCGTTGGCATCAACCGTTGCACCAGCGGGCGTATCCAAGCAGTTGTCGTCGGAATCTGCTACCCCATCATTATCAGTATCGGGGCAGCCGTGCAGTTCGGGTTTACCAGGTATATCGGGGCAGGCGTCATCCACATCATCTACTCCGTCTTGGTCGGTATCGGGGCAGCCGCGCATTTCAACCGTGCCAGGGTCGTTGGGGCATTGGTCTTGATAATTCGGTACGCCATCGTGGTCATCATCCAGGGGGCAACCATGTACATTTACTTCAATGTCAATAGGCGTTCTGGGGCACTGGTCCAGCCGGTCCGGTACGCCGTCTTCGTCGGTATCCTGGGCTTGTCCCATATGGAACGTCAGGCCTACGGTATGCTGTAAAAACCGGTCGGCCCATCGGGGGGTAGTGGCGGCTGGCACCCCATCGAGATTGGCATACATAGGCAAATGCTGGCTGCTTTGCACAAAAAAGCTAACCCCACCGCCTAAGCGAAGACTGATGCCTGCCCCGCCCATTACATCTATATAGCCCTTGTTTTCGTCGATGCGGTTACCATCCGTCAGGCCCGCCCGGCTAGCATACATCCAACCGCCTCCGCCCAGCAAGTAAGGCTGAATGCGTGCTTCTTCCTTGAGTGCCCAGCCGTTATTAAGTTTTAGCTTAAAGCCTAAGGTGCTGTTAAGTAGCGTGGTGTTGAAAAAGGAAGTAGCACTCTTTCGGCCCTTTAATTGTCCGTAAAAGAACTGAGTGTTCAGATCCAGCCCCCGAAACAAATAAAAATTAACGGCTAGGCCAGGCGCATACTGGTTGTTGCTGCTAAACTTCCAATAATCGGAGCCAAAGTCGCCTTGGTATTGCAAGGTGCTGGCGTTGATTCCGAGGCTGGTGCGCCGTTCCCGGGTTTGGGCAGAAGCAGGCTGTAATTGGGTTGCAAAAACTGCTGCTAGGAGAAGGGAAGCAGATAACTGAAAACGGGAAAGGAAGTGCATCATAGGAAGGAAGTATGAGCAGACCGTACAGGTGACCCTGGCCGAAGGATATAGCCCGCAAAAACAGTTCATGTAGCAGCGCAGTTACTGCCTTAGATGCCAATGCTTCTTTGGTGGATGAAGCAATTGAAAAATAGAATAATTCAATTCGCATCAAGGAGCAGCGCCGCGTACGGGAACTAGCTTCGAATTTACTGCAATTTGTAGTGCGCAGGAACACTATTTCGACCAATAGCTTCCCTTGATAGGTGAAGATGAGTATCTGCGTGCTGACTGTATAAGCTCAAGCCCGCTGGTTCATACCGCTTACTAAGCCATTCAATTTTTGAATTTTAATCATGAATGAGACAGCAAGTACCGCTTCTTGCCGTCTCACTCGGCTTGCGCATTTTTGATGCCTGCTTCAATTACAATTGCCGACCTTGCTTGCTCGGCTACTGCTCACCTTTTCAACTTGAGTTGGATTGACAGCGAATCCTATCTTAGCTTACTGTTTGGGTGCACTCTAGACCATCGGTCTTCAGATAGCGTATCTACCAGCAGGTAATAGCACCAGCCTTTGGTGGAAAAACTATTCGAACTTGAAAAAGAAAATCCTCATTCACGACATTGCCAAGCACTTGGGTGTGTCCATTGCCACGGTGTCGTTGGTCCTGAATGGCAAGGCCCGTGAAAAGCGCATTAGCGACACGCTGGCCGAGAAAGTGCTTACGTATGTGGACGAGGTGGGCTACAAGCCCAACCAACTAGCCAAGAGCTTACGCACCGGTAAAACCCACGTTATCGGGCTGGTAGTGGAAGATATTGCCAACCCATTTTTCGCCACAATAGCCGCGCTGATTGAGAAGAAAGCGTTAGCCCGTGGTTACCGCATCCTATATTGCAGCACCAATAACGATACGGCGAAAGCGCTTGACTTACTAACTATGTTTCAGGAGCGCCATGTTGATGGCTACATCCTGGCGCTGCCTAATGGAGTGGAAGCCGAAATCAGTTCCCTTGTACGCCGCGGCAAGCCCCTTGTACTCTTCGACCGGGTCCTGCCGGGCGTACAAACCAATACGGTGGTAGTTGATGGCGTAGCGGGCACGTACGCCGCCACGCAGCACCTGTTGGCACAGGGCTTCACTAGCATAGCACTCGTCATCACCCAGCTCGAGCAGACGCAGATGGCAGCTCGGCAACAAGGCTACCGCCAAGCCCTGCGCGAGTACAAGCAACCGGAACTGGTGCAGGAAATTGCGTTTCCGCAGGAGCCCGAGCAGATTGTGTTGGCTATGCAGCGCTTCTTCGAGATGCACCCCCACTGCGATGCTGTACTCTTTGCCACCAATTACTTAGGGGTGTCGGGTCTGGAAGCCTTAAACCGTTTGGGCCGCCGTATTCCAGCGCAAATAGCGGTGGTTTCTTTCGACGACAACGACCTGTTTCGGCTGTATTCGCCACCTATTACGGTGGTGGCACAACCCATGGAAGCATTGGCTGAAAGCGTTATTAATGCCCTACTAAACGAGCTGGAGGACCCAACTACTACCGATACCTCGGTGCAACTTCAGCTAACCCCACAGTTGGTAATACGCGCATCCTCTATCCGGCCGATATCGTAGCCTCCTCTTCACACCGCATCAACCCGTCGGCTGCCACGCAGCCCGTACCACATGATGTAGATGTAGCACAAAACGGGTAGTAACAGCGCCAAGCGTAGGCTGCTATGGTCAGCGATGAAGCCGAACAATAGCGGCACCAAGGCGCCCCCTACAATGGCCGTACACAGCAGCCCAGAAGCTTCCTCAGTTTGCCGGCCCAGTCCGGCCATGGCCAGCGTGAAGATGGTGGGGTACATCAGCGAGTTCATCAGCCCCACCGCCAGTAGGCTCCACATGGCTACCGCGCCGGTGGTATTGATAGAAATAAGTACCAGCGCTACTGCGCCCACGGCATTGATGGCTAGTAACTTGGTTGGCTGAAATTTGTTGAGCAGGTATGCTCCGGCAAAACGACCTACCATGGCCGCGCCCCAGTAAAAGGCTACTTGGTCGCCAGCTTCTTTAGGGTCAAGCCCCATTACTTCGGGCAAGGCGAGGTAGTTTACGATGTGCGAACCAATAGCCACCTCGGCACCCACGTAGGCGAAAATGCCGATTACCCCGAGCACCAAATGCCGGTAATGCCACGCCCGGCGCTGGTCTGAGCCTGTCGGGCTGTCGTTGTCGGTGGCGTGGACGATGGCTGGCAGGTTCACGCGGCTCAGCAGCAAGCTAATGAGCAGTAGCGTCCCGCCAATAACCAGATAAGGCAACTGCACGGCCCGCACATCGATAGCTGCGGCTGAGGCTGCGGTATCAAGCTTCGGCAGATGACTCAGGATAAGTGCGCTACCTAACAATGGGGCCAGCGTGGTACCCAGCGAGTTGAACGCCTGTGTGAGCGTAAGGCGTGCCGATGCCGACTCCGGCGGCCCTAGAATGGCCACGTACGGGTTGGCTGCCACTTGCAACAGCGTGATACCCGACGCCAACACAAACAGCGCCCCCAGAAACAGCCCGTAAGCCCGCTGGGCCGCCGCTGGATAAAACAAGAATGCCCCGATAGCGGCCACCACGAAACCCAGCAGCATGCCGCGCTTGTAGCCCACGCGCGCCACCAGCTTGCCCGCCGGGATACTCATCAGGAAGTACGCCCCGAAAAAGCATAGGTTGATGAGGTTGGCCTGCGCAAAGGAGAGCTGAAAAATAGCTTTCAGATACGGAATCAGGATATCGTTGAGGCAGGTGATAAACCCCCACAAAAAGAAGAGCGTCGTGACGGCACTCAGCGCCGACGTGTAGCGCTGGGTGGTAGCCGACGGGTCACTAACGGTGGATACACTAGGTGAAACAGGAGGAAGAGCAGCCATAAAGGGCAGATAGTGGGAATGAGGTGGAAGTCGGCTAGCGCAGCTATAGTGAATATAGCACGTAATCCAGCCCGTGGAAGCTAAACCCAAAGCTAAAATGTTTTAGCAGATTAATTTCATGTAGGTTAAGAGCAGACTTGTTAGCATATTCGCCATCAGCCACAGAGCAGGAAACGTCACTGAGCGGATGGAGAAGAGAGTTTAAGAACTCTCAACCCCCATGCACAGCTTGGGTAACGACGCAAGATGGGTATCTATTAGTTTCATTGAGCCAGGCCTTAAAAGCGGAGTTAGATGCTAACCTCACCGCCAAGGAAAGGGGCCTGTTGCTAGTACTATCTCCTTAGAAAAAGAGAGTTAATTAATTTGTTTTTATTTTTCATACACCACTTAATTATTACTAGATAAAGCTCTTTCAACGCAGTAACCAGCAAATTCAAATTAACTTAATCATGCGCATTTGCTGTTTCAAAATCAGATTGAAAACCCTACTCATCTTGTGCGGTATAGGCATCAGTAGTAGTAGCAGTGCGCAACAGCCTTTATTTAATTTACTAAGCGCAAAAGAAACGGGTATCACTTTCAATAATGAAGTCAGTGAAAACGAAGCACTGAATATTCTATCGTACGAATACTTTTATAATGGCGGCGGCGTA
This sequence comes from Hymenobacter norwichensis DSM 15439, assembly GCF_000420705.1. Lineage (GTDB taxonomy): Bacteria > Bacteroidota > Bacteroidia > Cytophagales > Hymenobacteraceae > Hymenobacter > Hymenobacter norwichensis. The sequence goes on along the minus strand of NZ_ATVL01000008.1, from coordinate 232,903 downwards.
GCAGTTGGTGATATCAACAACGACGGGTTATCGGATATTTTTTTCACCGGTAATATGCGGCCCAATCGGTTGTACCTCAACCAGGGCAATTTCAAGTTCAAGGATATTACCACCCAGGCTTCTCCCGCACTAGAGGGCCGCAAGGATGGCTGGAAAACCGGCGTCACGATGGCTGATGTCAACGCCGACGGGCTCCTGGATATCTACGTATGCTATTCCGGCAAAAAATCCGATGAGGTTCGGCGTAATCAGCTGTTTATCAACCAAGGCGGGAGTAAGTTCAAGGAAGAAGCCAAAGCTTACGGGCTGGACGACCCCGGCTACAGCACCCAAGCCGCCTTCTTCGACTACGACAACGACGGTGACCTTGACATGTTCTTGCTTGATCATAACATCAAGAAGATTGACAACATGGAGTTTGCCCGCTACAAAGGAGAAGTAGACGCGCTGGCAGGAAATAAATTATTTCGGAATGACAACGGGCATTTTACCGATGTTTCTAAAACGGCTCGTATTGTTCAAAGTCCGCTGACGTTTGGGCTGGGTGTTGCCGTAGCGGATATAAATAAAGATGGGTGGGCGGATATATACGTCACCAACGATTACAACGAGCCGGATTACCTGTACATCAATAACCACGACGGCACGTTCACCGACCAATCCCGAAAAATGCTGCGGCATCATTCGCACTTTTCCATGGGTGTGGATATTGCCGATTTCAATAATGATGCGCAGCCCGATATTTTCACGCTGGATATGCTGCCTGCGGATAACCACCGCCAAAAATCATTGCAGCTACAGGAAAATTACGAAACGTTTGGGCTGATGCTCAATCAGGATTTGTATCAGCAGTATATGCGCAATATGCTGCACCTGAATAATGGCGACGGCACCTTCAGCGAAATCGGGCAACTGGCCGGCGTGTCAAGTACCGATTGGAGTTGGTGCCCCCTGATTGCCGATTTCGACAACGATGGTTTCAAGGATATCTACATCAGCAACGGCTACCTGCGCGACTACACCAACAAGGATTTTCTGCGCTACTGGGGGGATTACAAGATCAAAAAAGCCATGGCGCGCGAGCCGTTCCTGCTGATGGATCTGGTGACGGCCATGCCCTCCACTTCGGTGCCCGATTACATCTTTCGCAACGAGCACAACCTGACGTTTTCCAACAAGCAGGTGGAGTGGGGCCTGAATCAGCCGAACATGTCCAATGGCGCGGTGTACGCCGATTTAGACAATGATGGCGACTTGGATCTGGTGGTCAATACCCTCAATCAGCCGGCCAGCATCTACCGCAACCGCAGCACCGAGGACCACCGCGCGGCCTATCTGGCGTTGAAGCTGACAGGCACAGCGAAAAACACCAATGCCGTGGGCGCGAAGGTATACGTGTACACGCCCGGCAACGTGCAGTACCAGGAGCTCAACCCCAACCGGGGCTACCTGTCGTGCGTGTCAACGACGCTAAACTTCGGCTTGGGCAGCAACCAGACTGTTGACTCCGTGCGCGTTGTGTGGCCCAACCAAGCAGCACAGCTCTTCACCAAGGTGAAGGCCAACCAACTACTGCAACTCAGCGCCAAGCCCGACGAAAAGCAGCTGGCCCGCAAGGTGGCCGTGCCGAAAACACTGTTCAAGCCGGCCGCGCCGCTGTTTAATTTCAGGCCCGAAGAAGAAGCCCTCAACGACTTCAAGCGGCAGTTGCTCATGCTGTTTATGTACTCCAAAACTGCTCCGGTGATGGTGACGGCCGACGTGAACAAGGACGGGCTGGACGACCTGTTTGTGAGCGGCTCGCAGGAAGTAGTGGGCAAGCTCTACCTGCAACAGGCGGGCGGTAAGTTCGCGGAAACCGCCCTGGCGCGGACTGCTACCACCAATGCGGGCACGGTAGCGGCGGCCGCTTTCTTCGATGCCAACGGTGATGGCGCCCCCGATTTGTATTTAGCGAAAGGTGGCTACTCCTTGTACGAAGCGGGCAACGACGAACTACAAGACGAGCTGTATCTAAACGACGGCAAGGGCCACCTGACGCTGGCCGCCGCCAGCTTACCGCCACTAAACGCCGCCAGCAAAAGCTGCGTGCGAGCGGCCGACGCGGATAACGACGGCGACCTGGACGTTTTTGTGGGCGGTCGGGTGATACCGGGTAAGTACCCGCTGGCGCCCCCCAGCTACCTGCTGCTCAACGATGGTAAAGGCAAGTTTTCGGCCGCAGCGGTGCCATTTGCTCAGGCAGGCATGGTCACCGACGCGCAATGGGTGGACTTGAACAAAGACGGCCGCAAGGACTTGGTGCTATGCGGCGAAATGATGCCTTTAACCGTCTGGATAAACACCAGGCAAGGCTTCCAGGATGAAACCACCACCTACTTCAACGCTCCCCAAAAGGGCTTCTGGTTTAGTTTGCACGTGGCCGATGTGAATGCCGATGGGCAGCCGGATTTGGTGGCCGGCAACCTAGGGCTGAACACCCAAATCAGGGCCACCCGCCAAGAACCGGCCGAGCTGTACTACGCCGACTTCGACAACAACGGCTCCATCGACCCGTTCCTGAACTTCTACGTGCAAGGCAAAAGCTACCCGTTTGTGAGCCGCGACGAGCTGAACGAGGAAATCTACCCCATGCGCCGCCGGTTCACTTCCTACAAAGCCTACGCCGATGCGGGCATGCAGGATATTTTCACGGCCGAGGAATTAGGCAAGGCGGGCAAGCTGGAAGTTAACGAGCTACGCACCATGCTCTACCTCAACCAAGGCGGGAAGTTCGTGGCTACCGAGCTGCCCACCGAAGCCCAGTTTTCGGTGGTCATCCAAATAACCAGCGGCGACTACAACCACGATGGCCACCCCGACTTGCTGCTGCTCGGTAACCACGCCGATAACCGCCTGAAACTAGGCAGCATAGATGCCAACTACGGCTGCCTGCTCCAGGGCAACGGCCGAGGGCAGTTCAGTTACGTGAAGCAGTTAGCCGCCGGTATCTGCGTGCTGGGAGACGTGAAATCGGTGAGTGAAATAACCGTGAACCGCCAGGCGTACTTGGTGGTGGGAGTAAGCAACGGGCCCGTACAGTTTTATAAAAAGGAACGATGAGTTGCACGACACGTCTACTACTAACGCTGTTATTGCTGCTTGGCACCCGCCATTCGCAGGCGGGCGCCCCAGCCGCCGCCGACGCACAGCTTGAGCCAGGCAAGGCCCTCAATATCATCAACATGCTGATGGTGCATGATGTGGTGAGCCCGCCGGTAGCGGCTCGATACTACGCGTATACCATGCTGGGAGCCTACGCTATTGTGGCCGCGCACGACAAAAATCTGCCCGCGTTGCCCAGTCTGGTCAAGAGCTTCCCGGCTACCCTGCGGCTTGATACCGTGAAAGCCAGGTACGACTACCGGGTGGCCGCTTACTACAGCATCCTGGAAACTGCCCGCTTGCTGCTGCCTTCCGGCGAAACACTGGCCGATGAGCAAGCCAGCCTGCTGCAAGAATTAGGAAAAGCAGGTTTCAAGCCCGGCATATTAGCGCAATCGGTGCGGGTGGGCAAGCTGGCGGCGGCGGCGGCGGTGGGCTTCTCCAAAACCGACCGCTACTCCCGGCTCAGCGCCCTCAAGCGGTATTCACCGCTCAAAGAAGACGGGAAATGGTATCCTACGCCGCCCGCGTACATGGAGCCAGTGGAGCCCAATTGGAAAACCATTCGGCCGATGATGATTGACTCGGCCAAGCAGTTTCGGCCCGCGTTACCGGTGCCGTTTAGCCGTGATACCGCCTCGGCGTTTCACCGGCAGGCCAAGGCGGTGTACCACGTTTCCAAGCAGCTCACCGCCGACCAAACCCAGGTGGCACAGTTCTGGGATTGTAACCCTTTCGCCGTTAATACGGCGGGCCACATGTCAATTGGGTTCAAGAAAATCAGCCCTGGGGGGCACTGGATGAACATTGCGGCGCTGGTATCCAAGCAGGTTAAGCTGGGTTTCGACAACACAGTGGTAGTGTTGTGCCTGGAAGGCATCACCCTGATGGACGCCTTTATCAGCTGCTGGGAAATGAAATACGTCACCAACCGCATCCGTCCCGAAACCTACATCAACCGCTACGTGGACGTGAAGTGGCAGCCCATGTTGCAAACGCCGCCCTTCCCCGAGTACACCAGCGGACACGCAGTGGTTTCCAACGCCTCGGCCGAGGTGCTCACCTACCTGCTGGGCGACAACATTGCCTACGTAGATGACACCGAAATTCCGTTTGGCAGTGGCGAGCGGGCGTTTACATCCTTCCGGCAGGCGGCCACCGAAGCATCCATTTCCCGGTTCTACGGCGGCATTCACTACATGGAAAGCATCGACAACGGCAACGACCAGGGCAAGCGAATCGGGAACCATATCGTTGCCCAGCTTCGCAGCGCCGGTATCAAGCCGCTGGCAACCAACAAGGGGGTGGGGTACCGCCGCTAAGGTTGCGCCCCCTGATTTTTTGAAACGTCACTCGCAAAACTGATTTCTTTGCGGGCGTCCATTTTACTCTTCTACCGCATGCCTACTCGCCGCAAGTTTCTTACCTCTTCCGCTGCCTCGCTGGCAGTACTAGCCGCCGGCCAATCAGCCGAAGCCGTGGCCCTGCCGCCAGTGCCAGCGGCGGGCAAGCCGCTGGTTATTTCCACCTGGAACGATGGCATAGCCGCTAACCTGGGCGCCTGGAAAATCCTAAGCAAAGGCGGCCGCGCCCTCGATGCGGTGGAGGCCGGCGTGATGGTGACCGAAGCCTCGCAGAACTGCTGCGTGGGCCTGGGTGGCAACCCCGACCGGGATGGCATCGTGACGCTGGACGCCTGCATCATGGACGAGCAGTTCAATTGCGGCAGCGTGGCCGCCTTGGAGCGCATCAAGCACCCTATACAAGTGGCGCGGCGCATTATGGAGCGCACCCCGCACGTGATGCTGGTAGGCGAAGGCGCGCAGCAATTTGCCGTAGCCCAGGGCTTCCCACTAGAGCCCCAAAAGCTCAGCCCCGATGCCGAAAAAGCGTATAAGGAGTGGCTGAAAACCAGTGAATACAAGCCCATCGTCAACATCGAAAACTCCGGCAACAAGAAGCCGGTAGGGCCCGTGGGCGGTGGCCCCAACAACCACGATACCATTGCCATGCTGGCCCAGGATGCGCGCGGCAACCTGAGCGGCAGTTGCACCACCAGCGGCATGGGCTTCAAGATGCGCGGCCGCCTCGGCGACTCCCCCCTAATTGGCTCGGGCCTGTTCGTGGACAATGCTGTGGGGGCCGCCGCCGCCACTGGTCAGGGCGAAGACGTGATTCGGATGGCCGGGGCCCACACCGTGGTGGAGCTGATGCGCCAGGGCCTCTCGCCGAAAGCCGCCTGCAAAGCTGCCGTGGAACGCATCGCCAAAATCAAAGGCGCCAAAGCCCGTGACATTCAGGTGTGTTTCATTGCCGTAAACAACCAAGGCCAGCACGGCGCTTTTGCGTTGCAGAAAGGCTTCAGCTACGCCGTTTGTGATGCCAGCAACCAGCAGCAACTCATTGAAAGCGAGTACCTGCTGAAATGAGGACGCGCCTACTAGAAATCTGTGCCGGCTCGGTGCAGTCGGCGGTGGCGGCCCAGGCGGGCGGCGCGCACCGTATTGAGCTGTGCCAGAACCTGGAACAAGGCGGCACTACGCCTTCGTACGGCACTATTCAGCGGGTATGGGAGCTGCTTGCCATTCCCGTTTTCGTCTTGATTCGGCCGCGGCCCGGCAACTTCCACTACGATGCCGAGGAATTGTCCATCATGGAAGCTGATATCCGCCAGTGCCGAGCGCTGGGGTGCGCGGGCGTCGTGCTCGGGGCCCTGACTCAGGCGGGCCGCGTGGACATAGCAAGCTGTCAACGGCTGATGGAAGCGGCCGGCCCTTTGCAGGTAACGTTTCACCGGGCCTTCGATGCGTGCCCGGACCAACATGAGGCGCTGGAAGAAATAATCAACCTGGGTTGCCAACGAATTCTGACTTCGGGAGGGCAGCCGACCGCACCGGCTGGGCAACAACAACTGGCCGCGTTGGTACTGCAGGCTGCCGGGCGCATCAGCATCATGCCGGGCTCGGGCGTTACGCCCGCTACTATTCAAGGCTTGGTTGAACATACCGGGGCCCACGAGTTTCACGCCAGCGCCAAAAAACAACTGGTGGGTCCGCCCGCTGCCAAAGCAACCGAGTTTGATACGCCACGCTGGGAAACCGATTCAGCTATTGTCCAGGAGTTATTGGGGCGCCTGAACTCTGCCTGAGCCAGCGCGCTTTCCTTGAACTCTAGTAACGGGCCTATATCCAGCGTAGCCGCGCCAGCACCCACTTCGAACGGCTGGCTTTCAAACATGCTGTGCTAGTCAGCACGGTTCTATCTTCTTGCTCCATTCATCCATGGAATACTCCGAATCCCACTACCCGCCGCATTTCAAGCGCTACTGCAAAACCCTAACCCTGCAAGACGATGCCGCCTTAATCGAGCAGTACAAGCAAGCGCACGGGCCGGACGCGGTATGGCCGGAAATAAACCAGGGCCTTCGTGAAGTGGGCGTTCTGAAGATGGAAATCTATCTGCTGGGCCGGCAGCTGTTCATGATTATGGACACCATAGCCGATTTCGACCACGAGCAAGCCATGACAGCGCTAGCCACCAAACCCCGGCAAGCCGAATGGGAAGCCTACGTTTCGCAGTTCCAAAAAACGACAGCTACCAATACGGCCAACGAGAAATGGCAGTTGATGGAACGCATCTACACGTTGGATTCGTGAAGCACTTACTCCGTATAATAATTGCATTCATGTAAGTGTGTTGGCGCACACACTTAGTGATTTTTTATACATATTTCCGAATATTCTTATTATTTCCTCGAATAGTTTATTACTTTCGGTTCAGCTCTACACATTCCCTAGCAGGCGCCAGAACCTGATGTGGCGGGCTCTAGGTTACTGCTAGTCCTAAGTCTACGCTGTTCCGGCAGCAGTTCCTAAGTATTATAGCCGGTAATGCCCGTCTGAATTCACCTAATGCTCTGATCTAGCGTGAAAAAGCACCTCATCCGTTTGGGCAGATTGGAATGGCCGAAGCGGCTGGGGCAACTCCTTGCTATCAGCTTTTTGGGGATGGCGCCGCGGGCTGGTTTTTCTCAGCTATACACCGAAAAAAACTACGCGAAAATTGCGGCTGGTAGCTCGGAAGCCACTATCGTTCGGCAGGCGGCCAACGTAACGCCTTCGCCGCGGCAGCTACGGTGGCAGCAGCTAGAGCTAACGGGGTTTATTCATTTCGGCATCAATACTTTCACCAACAAAGAGTGGGGAGATGGCACCGAAAGCCCGCAACTCTTCAACCCCACGGCACTCGACGCCAAGCAATGGGTGCGGGCGTGCAAGGAGGGGGGCGTCAAGCAGGTTATCATCACGGCCAAGCACCACGACGGCTTTTGTTTGTGGCCGTCTAAGTTCACGGAGCACTCCGTGAAAAACAGTCCCTGGAAAAACGGTCAAGGCGACGTGGTGAAGGAAGTGGCCGAGGCCTGCCGCGCGCAGGGCATTGGGTTTGGCGTGTACCTCTCGCCCTGGGACCGAAACTCCAAGTATTTTGGCGACTCCATTCAGTACAACAACTACTTCGTAAACCAGCTCACGGAACTGCTTTCCAACTACGGGCGCGTGGACGAAGTGTGGTTTGACGGGGCTAACGGTGAAGGCCCCACCGGCAAAAAGCAGATGTACGACTTCAACCGCTGGTACACGCTTATTCGGAAGCTGCAACCCACGGCTGCCATTGCCGTGATGGGCCCCGATGTGCGCTGGGTGGGCACCGAATCGGGCTACGGGCGCGAAACGGAATGGAGCGTGGTGCCGCTGGAAACGCAAAGCCAGGATAAAGTGGCCGCCAACTCCCAGCAGCAAGCGGGCTTCGCGCCCAAAAATATGATGGAGGACGACCTGGGCAGCCGGGCGAAAATCCGGCAGGCGCAAAACTTGGTGTGGTATCCGGCGGAAATAGACGTGTCCATCCGGCCGGGCTGGTTCTATCATCCGGCCGAAGACACCCAGGTGAAAACTCCGGCGCAGCTGCTCGATATTTATAATAGCTCGGTGGGCCGCAACGGCGTGCTGCTTCTCAACATTCCGCCTGATACGCGCGGCCTCATCAGCCAAAACGATTTAGTTAGCTTGAAAGCCTGGAAAGCTGCTCTCGACCAGACCTACGCGAACAACCTGCTGAAAAGCGCCAAGATAACTGGCACCAACGCCCGCCAGACGAAGGCCCTGCTGGATGCCAACTACAACACCCACTGGACCACCACCGGCCGCGACACTACGGCCGTGCTTAACTTCACTTTCGCGGCTCCGCAGAAGTTTGATGTGCTGCAATTGCAGGAAAATATCACCGTGGGGCAGCGTATTGAGCAGTTTGTGCTGGAGTACAAACATGGTGAGGAGTGGAAAACCGTGGCCGCGGGTACCACCGTGGGCTATAAGCGCATCCTCAAGTTCGAGCCACTGCAAGCCCAGTATCTGCGCCTGCGCATTACGGCCTCGCGGCTGAATCCTACCCTTTCCGCCATCGGCCTCTACAAGCAAGCTGAGCTGCCCGGCAGCAAGTAACGAGCTGACATTTCAGAACAACCGCATATGGATTTCAAGAAACTTACCCTTGCTTTTTCGTTGCTTACTGCCGCTGGCGCGTTGCCGGCGCTGGCCCAGGAGCAAGGCATGCATCAGCAGTCGAGCCAGTACGAGGCGCCCACCGACCCGCTGGTAAAGCAGAAGCTGGACAAGTGGCAGGACCAGAAATTTGGCCTCATCATCCACTGGGGGCTGTACGCGGTGCCGGGCATTATTGAGTCGTGGCAGATTTGCTCGGAAGACTGGATTGAGCGCGACAGCACCATGGCCTACGAGGACTACAAGAAGTGGTACTGGGGGTTGAGCAAGGACTTCAACCCGGTGAAATTCAACCCCGAACAGTGGGCCAGCGTGGCCAAAAAGGCGGGTATGCGCTACTTGGTGTTCACCACCAAGCACCACGACGGCTTCAACATGTTTGATACCAAGCAGACAGACTTCAAAATCACGAACGGCCCCTTCAAAGACAACCCCAAGGCCAACGTAGCCAAGTACGTATTCGACGCGTTTCGCAAGGAAGGCTTCATGATTGGGGCTTACTTCTCGAAGCCCGACTGGCACACCCAGAACTTCTGGTGGCCGAAGTACGCCACGCCCAACCGCAACGTCAACTACGACATCAAGAAGTACCCGTGGCGCTGGAAGCAGTACCAAGAATTCACGTATAATCAGATCAGTGAGCTGATGCACGACTACGGCTCCATGGACATTCTGTGGCTCGATGGCGGCTGGGTGCGGCCCAAGGAAACCGTGAATGCCGAAGTGCGCGCCTGGGGCGCGCCTATTCCGGAGTTCAGCCAAGACGTGAATATGCCCCGCATTGCCACTATGGCCCGGCAGGCCCAGCCCGGCCTCATCATGGTTGACCGCACCGTGCATGGTCCTTACGAGAACTACCAAACCCCCGAGCAGCGCGTCCCCGACCACAAAATCGACAACCCCTGGGAAAGCTGCCTGACCCTGGCCAACAACTGGGGCTACGTACCGAACGACACATATAAGTCGCCCACCAAGGTGATTCATTCGCTGGTGGAAGTGGTGGCTAAGGGGGGCAGCCTGTTGCTGGGCGTGGGCCCCAAGCCCGATGGCACGCTGGACAACGAAGCCGTAACGCGCCTGACAGCCATTGGCAAGTGGCTGGATGTGAATGGCGCGGCCATTTACAATACCCGCGCCACGGCGAAATACCAGAATGGTAGCACCTACTTCACGCAAGGCAAAAAAGGCATGCGTTACGCCATCGCCTGCCTGCCCGAGGACAAAGCCGCGCCTACGACTATTGCGTGGGCCGGCAACGCCCCGAAGAAAGGCAGCAAAATGACGCTCCTGCAAACCGGAAAAACAGTGCAATGGACCAAGCAGGGCGCCCAAGTGAGCGTGACTTTACCCGCGGCGCTAGCCAAACAAGCCGGCGCGTATCCGGCCCTGGCTTTTGCTTTCGTAGCCGAGTAACTCATCCTGCCAGCCTGAACGCGGCGAGGAGTCCAAATAATGCTTGCGGGGTTTCAAACCCATAGTCTTTGCCGCACCAGCACGACAGCAACCCCCGAATTCACTTATGCTTTCTTTAAAGCCTCGGTTTCTACCCTGCGTTGTCGGCCTGCTGATGCTAGGAACTGGTTTGCCAGCCCAGGCTCAGCAAAAGCACACGTTCGAGATAAAAGACGGCCAGTTTGTCTATGACGGCAAAGCCACCCAGATTCACTCCGGCGAGATGCACTATGCGCGTATTCCGCGGGAGTACTGGCGGCACCGGCTGAAGATGATAAAGGCTATGGGGCTCAACACGGTAGCTACCTACGTGTTCTGGAACCACCACAACACGGCACCGGGCGTATGGGACTTTAAAACCGGCAACCGTAACCTCATCGAGTACCTTAAAACGGCGCAGGAGGAAGGCTTATTCGTGATTCTGCGGCCGGGACCGTACGCCTGCGCGGAGTGGGAGTTTGGCGGCTACCCGTGGTGGCTACAGAAAAACCAGAACCTGGTAATCCGGGCCAACAACCAGCCGTTTCTGGATTCCTGCAAGGTCTATATCAACAAGCTGGCCGCGCAAGTGAAAGACATGCAGGCAAGCAAGGGCGGCCCCATCATCATGACCCAGGTGGAGAATGAGTTTGGGTCGTATGTGGATCAGCGCAAGGATATTCCACTGGAAGAGCACCGCAAGTACAACGCCGCCATTAAGCGCCTGCTGACGGAGGCTGGCCTGGAAGGCCCGTTCTTCACTTCCGATGCCCCCGTGTTTTTTGCGGGCGGCGCTACGGCGGGGGCGTTGCCAACCGCCAACGGCGAAGGCAATGTGGAGAGCCTGAAAAAATCCATCAACCAGTTCAACGGCGGCAAAGGCCCCTACATGGTAGCCGAGTACTACCCCGGCTGGCTCGACCATTGGGCCGAGCCTTTCATCCGGGTGCCCACCGAGCAGGTAACCAAACAGGTGGAAACCTACCTACAAAACGGCATCAATTTCAACTTCTACATGGTGCACGGCGGCACCAACTTCAACTTCACTGCCGGGGCCAACTACAACGAGGAGCACGAAATTCAGCCCGACATTACCAGCTACGACTACGATGCCCCTATCAGCGAGCCAGGCTGGGCGACGCCCAAGTACAACGCCGTGCGGGACCTGATGAAGCGGTACGTCAAGTACCCCGTTCCGACGGTGCCAGCTCCGATACCGGTCGTTACGCTGCCGGCCATCCAGCTCACCAGAACCGTGGATTTGTTCGAGTTGAAAAAGGACAACAAGCCCGTGGCCAACGACACCCCGCTTTCCTTCGAGGACCTGAACCAGGGCCACGGCTACGTGCTGTACAGCCGCCGCTTCACGCAGCCGGCCCAGGGCAAATTGCAAGTGAAAGGCCTGCGCGATTTTGCCACGGTGTACGTGAACGGCAAGAAGGTGGGAGAGCTGAACCGCCAGGAAAACCAGTACGAGCTGGAGGTGCAAATTCCATTCAATGCCACGCTGGAGCTGCTGGTGGAAAACATGGGCCGCATCAACTACGGCGCTGAAATTGTGCACAATACCAAAGGCATCATTGCGCCCGTAATCCTCAACGGCTCCGACGTTACGGGAAACTGGCTGATGTACAAGCTCCCCTTTGACAAGGTGCCCGACCTCGCCAAATACCCCACTAAAAACCAAGTAGGCAAACCCACCCTGTACGCCGGTTCCTTCGACGTGAAGCAAACCGGCGACGTGTTCCTGGACATGCGCGGCTGGGGCAAAGGCATCGTTTTCGTGAACGGCCACAACCTGGGGCGGTACTGGAAAGTCGGGCCGCAGCAAACCTTGTATCTGCCGGGTTGCTGGCTGAATAAAGGCAAGAACGAAGTGATGCTTTTCGAGCAGCAAAACGACGTATTGCAAAAGGAACTCAAGACGACAGTCAAGCCGATTTTAGAGGCCAGTCAATAACGATGCCTCAATCCTAAGCCCCTGGTGCTGAGCTACTCGGAGCCTGAAATACTAGGAGCTGCCTATGCTCGCCTTACTTTTTTACTCCCGTTCTGAATGCTAAAGTCCGTTACCCTCGGCCTGTGTCTGTTAAGCGCCACCGCCACCCACGCGCAAAAAGTGAAGCCGTTGTACAAAGACAGCAAAGCCTCGACCGAAGCTAGGGTGCAAGACCTGCTCGGGCGCATGACGGTGGAAGAAAAGGTCGGCCAGCTTTCGACCATTCTCGGGTGGGAGATGTACCAGAAAGACGGCAAGAAGGTAGGCATCAGCGCCGCGTACCGGAAAGCCGTGGACGAGCGCCACGTGGGGGGCCTGTGGGCCACCCTGCGCGCCGACCCGTGGACCAAGAAAACCCTGCTCACGGGCTTGAACCCCACGCAAGCAGCCGAAGCCACCAATGCCTTGCAGAAGTACGCCGTGGAGCGCACCCGGCTCAGTATTCCCATGTTTCTGGCTGAAGAATGCCCGCACGGCCACATGGCCATCGGCACCACGGTATTTCCCACGTCCATTGGGCAGGGAAGTACCTGGGACCCGGCCCTATTGCAGCGCATGGCCGCGGCCATTGCCACGGAGGTGCGGGTGCAGGGTGGCCACATCGGTTATGGTCCGGTGCTGGACCTGGCCCGCGAACCACGCTGGTCGAGGGTGGAAGAAACCTACGGCGAAGACCCCGTGCTGACCAGCCAGATGGGCGTAGCCATGGTAAAAGGCTTGCAGGGCGCCAGCCTGAAAAGCGGCGTCAACGTTATATCTACCCTCAAACACTTTGCCGCGTACGGCGTGCCTGAGGGCGGGCATAACGGCGGCAGCATCAGCACGGGCTACCGGGAGCTGTACCAGAGCTTTCTGCCGCCCGTGCACGCGGCCGTGCAGGCGGGGGTGTTGTCGATTATGACCTCCTACAACTCCATCGACGGTGTGCCCTGCTCGTCCAACGAGTTTCTGCTCACCGACTTGCTGCGCCGGCAATGGGGTTTCCAGGGCTTCACCGTTTCCGACCTGGGCAGCATCAGCGGCATCCTGACCAGCCACCACGTAGCGGGCACCGCACCCGAAGCAGCAGCCCTGGCCATCAACGCCGGCCTCGACGACGACCTGAGCGGCTATGGCTTCGACAAAGAACTGCTGGCGGCCTACAACCAGAAGCTGGTTTCCATGGAAGTGCTGGACCGAGCCGTTGGGCGGGTGCTGCGCCTGAAGTTCGAGATGGGTCTCTTTGAGAATCCGTACGTGGACGCCAGGAAGGCCGCCAAACAAGTGAACAGCCCCGCCAACGTGGCGCTGGCCCGCCAGGTAGCGCGCGAATCGGTGGTGCTGCTGAAGAATGAAAAAGACGTGCTGCCGCTCTCCAAGTCGGTGAAGCGCATTGCCGTCATTGGCCCCAATGCCGATAACATCTACAACCAGCTCGGCGACTATACCGCGCCCCAGCCCGAAAGTAACGTCGTGACGGTGCTGGAAGGCATCAAGGCCAACGTATCGGCGGGCACGAAGGTGACGTACGTGAAAGGCTGCGCCATCCGGGACACAACGCAGGTAGATATTGCCGCCGCCGTAGAAGCGGCCCGCAACGCCGATGTGGCCGTGGTGGTGCTGGGCGGCTCCAGTGCCCGCGACTTCAAAACCGAATACCAGAGCACCGGCGCCGCTACCGTAACAGCCGTCGGCACCCAAACCATCAGCGACATGGAAAGCGGCGAAGGCTACGACCGCGCCACCCTCGACTTGCTGGGCAAACAGCAGGAACTATTGGAGGCCGTAGTGAAAACCGGCACGCCGGTGGTGGTGGTGCTCATCAAAGGGCGCCCGCTGAACCTGAACTGGATGGCAACCCACGTTCCGGCTATGCTCGACGCCTGGTACCCCGGCCAGGAAGGCGGCAACGCCATTGCCGATGTGCTGTTTGGCGACTACAACCCGGCCGGCCGCCTGCCCATCTCGGTACCCAAGCATGTCGGTCAGCTGCCCGTGTACTACAATGCCGCTCGCCCCGCCCGGCAGAACTACGTGGAAATGGATGCCCAGCCGCTCTATAGCTTCGGCTACGGCCTGAGCTACAGTAAGTTCGAGTACTCCGACTTGCAGGTTAACCCCACGGAAAGCAACGGTGCCGTGAGCGTGCAGGTCCGGTTCAAGGTGAAGAATACCAGCACCCGCGACGGCGACGAAGTAGCCCAACTCTACCTCACCGACGAAGTAAGCTCCGTGGTGACACCCGGCAAGCAGCTCAAGAAGTTCCACCGGCTTAGGGTGAAAGCCGGTGAGCAGCAGGAAGTAGCCTTTCAGCTAACGGCGGAAGATTTGATGCTGCTCAACCAGAAGATGGAGTGGGTGGTGGAGCCGGGCGCGTTTACGGCGCTGGTGGGCGCCTCGTCGGAGGACATCCGGCTAAAAGCGCAATTCCAGGTGGCAAAGGCAATCAAAGTGGCCGAGGTTGAGAAATAGAGTGCTACCGGCCTAACTAGGATAGGTGAACATTAAGGTTTTGCTTGAAACAGGACGGTCATGCAGAGCGGAGCGAAGCATCTCGCGTGCTGACGTTGCAATAGTAATCCGGCATCAGCAGGCGAGATGCTTCGCTCTGCATGACGATCTTTTTGTTTGCTGTCCACATAGCCTAGAATGTTACGAGAGGTTTGTCTATGAAAAAACACATGCTACCCTTCGTCGTGGTTTTACTGGGCTTTCAGGCGAGCGTAACCGCCCAGACTACCTGGGTGAAAGCCAAGGAAGAACTGCTGTTTACGGCACCTCCTTTTCAGCAGTGCCACGCGTCTACGTTGGTGGAAAAGCCAGATGGAAGTTTGCTGGTAGCTTGTTTTGGGGGCGCAGGAGAAGGCGCCAAGAACGTGGCTATCTGGCTGACCAGCATTACCAAAGCAGGGTATGTTGCGCCACCGAAGCTGGTGGCTGATGGGATAGTAAACGACACGGTGCGCTATCCAACCTGGAACCCCGTGCTGTTCAAGGCGCGCGAGGGGAAGCTGTTCTTGTTCTACAAAGTGGGGCCGAACCCGCGGGAGTGGTGGGGCATGGTGAAGACCTCGGCAGATGAGGGTGAAACGTGGTCGAGCGCCCACCGTTTGCCGGAGGGTATCCTGGGGCCTATCAAGAACAAACCGGTGCAGTTAGCCAACGGAACGATTCTAGCCCCCTCCAGTACCGAGGAAACCACCGGCCATTGGAAAGTACACTTAGAGAAATCCACTGATTTGGGGCAGACGTGGCAGGCGCTTCCAGTGGACCCTTCCTCCTCGTTGGATGTTATCCAGCCCAGCATTCTTACCTACGCGGGCAACCGGCTACAACTCCTGTGCCGGAGCAAGCAAGGCAGTGTCGTGCAAGCATGGTCGATGGATAATGGCAATACGTGGGGGAAACTGACGAAAACATCCTTGCTCAACCCAAACTCCGGCACTGATGCCCTGACGTTGAAAGATGGCTCGCAGTTAATCGTCTATAATCCGGATGTGCCTGGTAAAGACTGGTTCAACGGCCGTAGCAAGTTGCGAGTAGCGCAATCGACTGACGGCCAAGAGTGGCACGACATAGCCGTGCTGGAAGACGGAACCAGAGAAGAGTATAGCTACCCAGCCATTATTCAGGCCCGAGACGGACGCGTGCACATCACCTACACCTACGACCGGAAGAACGTCAAGCATGTGGTACTTCAAGCACAGCGTAGCCAGAAAAACAGCCGGAACACCGGACGGAAATAGCCTGCGTTGTGATTACTCGTTTCAATGTTCTTTTACGAATCAGGTAGAACTTTCGTAAAAAATTAACACAAGTCCTTGGTCTTCTCGAAAAGTTTCAGTTGATTTAAGCAAACGTAAAGCCCCTTGGGATGAGTTCTTTACTAGCATTGGAGGGGACTTACCTAGCGCGACTCAACAACATTGAGCGCCGCAAGTACACGCACAAGCTTAAGATTATCAAGCACTTGTACGTGAAAGGAGCGAAGACCAACGCGGATATCTGTACTCGGTTCAACATCAGCTCGCCCACTTCCATTGCCATCCTCAACGAGCTTATCGCCGAAGGGCTGGTGGAAAAGCAGGGACGGGGCAAGTCGATTGGGGGGCGTAAGCCGGAACTCTATGGGCTGTGCGGCCGGTCGTTGTTCGTTTTGAGCATTCAGATTGAGAAGTTCAAGACGCGCATGGCCATCTTCGATAACAACAACCACAGCGTAACGGGAATACGAACGTTTGCCATTGAGTTAACCAAAGACCTGAGCGCGCTGGAGCAAGTGTACGAACACGCCAACCAGCTGATTCAGAGCTCGGAAATCGACTTGAAAAAGCTCATTGGCGTGGGCATCAGCATGCCAGGGCTCATCTCTTCCAAGGAAGGCAACAACCACACGTATCTGCTCACGGGCACCGCGCCGGAATCGTTGCAGCAGCTATTGGAGCAGCGGTTTGGCAAGCCAGTTTTCATTCAGAACGACGCCAAGAGTGCCACCCTGGCCGAGTACCGGTTTGGGCTGGCGCACGGCCGCCGCGACGTGCTGGTGCTTTCCATGGACTGGGGCATTGGTATGGGCATGCTGCTGGATGGTAAGCTGCGGAGCGGCGTTTCGGGCTTTGCCGGCGAGTTTGGGCACATTCCGCTGGTGGAAGGTGGCGTGCTGTGCACCTGCGGCAAGCGTGGCTGCCTGGAAACGGTGGCGTCGGGGAGTGCCATTGTGCGGAACGCTAAAGAAGGTATCAAGGCCGGACAGAATACCTTGCTCACCAAGCTCTCGGCTCAGGAAATAGAACAGCTGGAGCCGGAACAGGTGATTGCCGCGGCCAACAATGGCGACCAGTTTGCCATCCATCTGCTGGCCGATGTGGGCACCAACCTAGGCAAAGGCATTGCCATTCTGATTCAGCTTTTCAACCCGGAGCTGATTATTCTGGGCGGTGAAATTGCGCAAGCCAAGCAGTTTCTGGTGCCCTCCATTCAGCAGGCCATCAACACGTACTGCATGGCCCAGCTACGGGAGAAAACCAGCATTGTGGTATCGGAACTCGGCAACGATGCCGTCATTCTGGGCTCGGTAGCTACCGTGATGGAGAATATTTTTGAAAGCTACCTGGAGCTAGCCTGAGTTTAGGGCAGTTGGCTCTACCCCAGTGGTTTATAGTTAGTCAGTGACTTCCCTGCGCCTCACTTCACAAGCAATAGCATCTTCGCAAACTTCCAAGCCTGTACCAATGCAGAACGTCGCGCTACCAATCAAGACCCGATTGAATCTTCTGGAAGAAACTCGTTTCGAGAAGCTTCCCGTGAGCGTCTACCCGAACAAGGACGTCGCCTCCGTTAAGGTGGCCGAGCGCATTGCCGCCCTCATCAGGAGCAAGCAGGAAGCCGGGGAAAATGCCGTGTTGGGCCTGGCCACTGGCGCTACGCCGGTGGGCGTGTACGAGGAACTGGTGCGCCTGCATCAGCAGGAAGGGTTGAGCTTTCATAACGTGGTGACCTTCAACCTGGACGAGTACTTTCCGATGCCGCCCACGGCGCCGCAGAGCTACGTGACGTTCATGAACGAAAACCTGTTCGACCACATCGACATCAAGCGGGAGAACATCCACATCCCGGATGGCACGCTGGCGGCGGAAGACGTGGCGGCGTTCTGCCTCAACTACGAGCAGCAAATCGAAGAATACGGCGGGCTGGACCTGCAAGTGTTGGGCATTGGGCGGACGGGCCACGTGGGCTTCAACGAACCCGGCTCGGCGCCCAACTCCGGTACCCGCATGGTCACGCTCGACGACCTCACCCGCCGCGACGCTTCCCGCGACTTCGGTGGTAAGGAGAATGTGCCTACCAAGGCTATTACGATGGGCATCGGCACCATTTTCAAGGCCCGCGAGATTATTCTCATGGCGTGGAGCGGCAAGAAGGCCTCCATCATCAAGAAGGCGGTGGAAGGCGAAGTATCGGGTGAGGTACCCGCTACCTACTTGCAGTTGGCGGAGAATGTGGAATTTGTGCTAGACGAAGACGCCGCTGCCGAGCTGACGCGCTTCGATACGCCGTGGCTGGTGAAAGACTGCGTGTGGGATGAAATACTGATCAAGAAAGCTGTGATTTGGCTCTCGAATGCACTAGGCAAGCCGATCCTCAAGCTCACCGAAGAGGATTACAACAACAACGGCATGGCCCAGTTGGCTACCGAACAGGGGCCGGCCTACAACATCAACATTCATATTTTCAACAAGATCCAGCACACCATTACGGGCTGGCCGGGCGGCAAGCCGGGCGCCGACGACTCACAGCGACCGGAGCGCGCTCTACCCGAGAAAAAGCGTACCCTGATTTTCTCGCCTCACCCCGACGATGACGTTATTTCGATGGGCGGCACGTTTATTCGCCTCATCGACCAGGGCCACGACGTACATGTGGCCTACCAAACCTCGGGCAACACGGCCGTGTGGGATGATGACGTGCTGCGCTACATGGAGTTTGCCGTTGACTTCGAAGGCAGCCTCGGCAAAGACACCAGCCAGCTCCAGTCGATTTACGAGGACATGCGCCGCTTCATTCAGCAGAAGCAGCCCAACCAGATAGATACTCAGGAAATCAGGAACGTGAAGAGCTTCATTCGCAAGAGTGAAGCCATTGCCGGCGCCCGCTACGCTGGCCTGCCCGACAACCACATTCACTTCCAGGCGCTGCCCTTCTACGAGTCGGGCAAGACCTCGAAGTACCCGGTAACGGACCAAGATATTGAGCTAACCATACAACTTCTGCAACAGGTGAAGCCACACCAGGTATTTGTGGCCGGCGACTTTGCCGACCCGAACGGGACTCACATTGTGTGCTTCAACATTGTGACGGAGGCGTTGCGCCGCTTGCAGCAAACCGAAGCCTGGGTGGCCGACTGCTGGGTGTGGATGTACCGCGGGGCCTGGCACGAGTTCAAGCCCTACGAAATTGAAATGGCCGTGCCGTTGTCGCCGCAGGAGGTGATTCGGAAGCGCAACGCCATCTTCAAGCATCAGTCGCAGAAGGATATACCGGTGTTTCCCGGCGACGACTTGCGCGAGTTCTGGGTGCGGGCCGAGCACCGCAACCGCGAAACGGCCCAGCAATACGATAAGCTGGGGCTAGCCAACTACGAGGCCATGGAGGCTTTCGTACGGTGGCGGTTTTAAAGGTGAAATTGTGAAGTTGTGAAGCGTGGAATTGTGAACGGACCACGCACTTTGTTGTTCGCAACTTCACCTTTCACACCTTCACTATTGAAGAAAGTAGATGGATACAACCAAGTACATCGGAATAGATATTGGCGGAACGAAGATCCACATTGGCGTCGTGCAGAACGGGACAATAGTCCAGGAAGTGCGCTTCGAAACGTCCACCACGGCCTCGAAAGAACAGATACTGGCGGAGTTGGCTAGCCAGCTCGAAGCAGTAGTGGACGCGGAGGTGGCCGGTATCGGGATTGGCGCACCTGGGCTGATAGACGAGGAAAACGGCATCGTGTATAAGGTGCAGAATATCCCGTCGTGGCAGGAAGTGCACCTCAAGCAGTACCTCACCCGCCACTTCGACAAGCCGGTGTACCTCACCAACGACGCCAATGCTTTTGCCGTCGGGGAGAAGATGTACGGGCAGGGCCAGCCGTTTGCCAACCTGGTGGGCCTTGCGTTGGGAACCGGGTTTGGCGCGGGCATCATCATCAACCACGACGTGTATTCCGGGGTGCTTTCCAGCGCCGGGGAGTTTGGGAGCGTGCCGTACCGCGACAAAACCCTGGAGGATTACTGCAGCGGCAAGTTCTTTACGCAGCAAACCGGTCGGTCGGGCGCGGAGTGGCACCAGCTAGCTACGCAAGGCAACGCGGAAGCGTTAACTGTGCTAACGGAGTACGGCCGGCACCTCGGCAACGCCATCAAAATCGTGCTGTTTACGGTGGCGCCGCAAGCTATTTTCCTGGGGGGCTCGGTTAGCAAGTGCTTCGACTATTTCCGGGGGGGCATGTACGAAAGCCTGCGGGAGTTCCCGTTTCAGATTGTGGCGGAGCAGTTGGTTATTGCGCCTTCCGCCATTGAAAATGCCGCCGTATTGGGCGCCGCGGCCCTTTGCAAAATGAAGCAGGAACTGCTTTCCACCCCTCTTAACGTGCCTTCCCTGTGAAAAAAACTACTTGGGTATCAACAGTTGTATTGTGCGGCCTGGGACTGGTTGGATCACCCGCTTTTGCTCAGCAAGCTGCCGTAAGTGGTAGCGCCCTGTCCATTATTCCGAAGCCGGTGCAGCTCACGGCCGGCAGCGGCAGCTTTGCCATCACGCCCGCTACCAAGATTTACGTTGACTCCAAAAACGAACAGCTGCGCAACATTGCGCAGGTGCTGAGCCAGGAAATACAGCGGGCCGCGGGCGTACAGCCGCAAGTGGTAGCCGCAACGCCGGGCAAGCAAAGTGCCGGCGGCATCTACCTCACCTTGCAGCAACGGCTGGATACCCTAGGCGCCGAAGGCTACAAGCTCAGCGTGCAGCCCACGCAGGTGATACTGGCCGCCAACCAGCCGCAGGGCATGTTTCTGGGCATGCAAACCATCCGGCAACTGCTGCCCGCGCAGCGCGCCACCGCCGCCACGGCCGTGAGTCTGCCGGCCGTGGAAGTGGTGGATAAGCCCCGCTACGATTGGCGCGGCATGCACCTGGATGTGTCCCGGCACTTCTTCCCGGTCGAGTTTGTCAAGAAGTACATTGACTACCTCGCGCTGCACAAGATGAACACCTTCCACTGGCATCTCACCGACGACCAGGGCTGGCGCATCGAAATCAAGAAGTACCCTAAGCTGACCTCCGTGGGCGGCTGGCGCGAAGGCACGCTCATCGGCCACTACACCGACCAGCCTCACCAGTTCGACAACATTCGCTACGGCGGTTTCTACACCCAGGAGCAAATCAAGGAGGTGGTGAAGTACGCCCAGGAGCGCTACGTCACGGTGGTGCCCGAAATTGAGATGCCCGGCCACGCCGTAGCCGCCCTCACGGCGTATCCGGAGCTGTCGTGCACGGGTGGGCCGTTCAAGGTAGAACGGCTGTGGGGCGTGTTCGACGATATTTTCTGCGCCGGCAACGAGCAGACCTTCACGTTCTTGCAAGACGTGCTGACTGAAGTAATGCCCTTGTTCCCGGGCCAAATCGTACACATCGGGGGCGACGAAGCTCCTAAAACCCGGTGGCACGCTTGCCCCAAATGCCAGGCCCGCATGAAGGCCGAAAACCTCAAAGACGAGCACGAGCTGCAAAGCTACTTTGTGCAGCGCATGGAGAAATTCGTGAATTCGAAAGGCAAAACGATTATCGGCTGGGATGAAATCCTGGAAGGCGGCCTCGCGCCGAATGCCGCCGTCATGTCGTGGCGCGGGATGGAAGGCGGTACGGTGGCCGCCCAGCAGAAACACAACGTAGTGATGACGCCTGGTGCGTACGTCTACTTCGACTATTTGCAGGGGCCGGCCAGTTTGGAGCCGCTGAGCATTGGGGGCTACGTGCCGCTGTCGAAGGTGTACGAGCTGGAGCCCACGCCGCAAGCCCTAACCGCCGCCGAGCGCAAATACATTTTGGGGGCGCAGGCCAACCTCTGGACCGAGTACATTCCCAACGAGCAGCAGGTGGAGTATATGGTGATGCCGCGCATGGCGGCTCTGGCAGAAGTGCTCTGGACTCCTGCCAAACAGAAGAATTGGCCGGATTTCCAGCAGCGCATGCAGAAGCAGTACCAGCGCTACGACGCCCTGGGGATCAACTACGCCAAGAGTGCCTTCAACGTGCGCCAGCAGGTGGCCCTCGACCCCGCGCAACGCGCCGCCCTTGTTACGTTGCAGATGGATGCCGCCGGGCCGCAAATCGTGTATACCCTCGATGGCTCGGCGCCAACGGCTGCGGCGCAGGTATATACCAAACCGTTCAGCGTGCCTAAGTCGGCCGTTATCAAAGCCGCCTCCTTCGAGAATGGCAAGATGATGGGCAAAGTCACCACCAGGGAACTAACCACGCACAAGGCTTTTGCCGCGCCAGTTACACTGGCCAACGAGCCAAACAAAAGCTACAAAGGCGCGGGCCCGGTCACGCTGGTTGATGGCCTGGAAGGGTCCACCAACCACACCGACGGCCAGTGGCTAGGGTTTCTGGGCACCGACTTATTGGCTACGCTTGATTTGAAACAAACCACTGAAATCAGTACCATCACCAGCAACTTCTTGCAGGACACAGGCTCTAAAATTGCGCTGCCAACCAACGTGGAAATTGCGGTGTCGAAAGACGGCAAGAAGTATCAAACCGTGTATTCGGCGCCGGTTGCGGCGCTAGCGGCTCAAGCCAAGCCAACGGTCAGCGAGGTGAAAGCCAACCTGAAGAAAACCACGGCCCGGTTCGTCAAAATCACGGCCAAGAACGCGCAGGCAGCGGGAGCTAAAACGCCCGAAACCTGGCTATTTGCCGATGAAATCGTGGTGCAGTAACGCCCACCTACAAGGCGTAGAGACGCGACACTTCGCGTCTCGGCGTTGCTGACGTTGTTTAACCGCACGAATCAAGCGGCGCGGACGATGAGACGCGAAGTGTCGCGTCTCTACACAGCACATTACAGCAGTACCTAGTTCTATTTCACTCCACGCCCATGACCAAAGTAGCTACCACGGCCAGCGTTGCGGCACCCGCTACCACGCACCAAACCCGGTCGATTGTCATCATCGGGGCGCTGTTCTTCATCTTCGGGTTCGTGACCTGGCTGAATTCGGTGCTGATTCCGTACCTGCGCATTGCGTGTGAGCTCAACAACTTCGAGTCGTACCTGGTCGCCTTTGCCTTCTACATTTCCTACTTGGTCATGGCCATTCCATCGGCGTGGGTGCTGAAGCGGATTGGTTTCAAAAACGGCATGTCGGCGGGGCTGCTGGTTATGGCGGTGGGGGCGCTTGTCTTCGTGCCAGCGGCCCTCACGCGCACCTACGGGCTGTTTCTGTTGGGGCTGTTTGTGCAAGGCACCGGGCTGGCGGTGCTGCAAACGGCGGCCAACCCCTACATCACCATCCTGGGGCCGCGGGCCAGTGCTGCCAAGCGCATCAGCGTGATGGGCATTTGCAACAAAGTGGCCGGCGCGCTGGCCCCCATTGCGCTAGGAGCCGTGGCGCTGAAAGATGCTGACGCCTTAGTAAAACGATTAAGCAGCTTGGACGCGGCCAGCAAAGCCGCCGAACTGAATGCCCTGGCGGCGCGCGTAGTAACGCCCTACCTGATTATGCTGGGCGTGCTCGTGCTGCTGGCCGTGCTGATTTACTTTTCCTCGCTGCCCGAAATTGACACCGACCACGAAGACGAAAGCGTGGCCGCCGCCAACACCAACAAAACCAGCATCTTCCAGTTTCCGCACCTGCTACTCGGGGCGTTGGCTATGTTTTTCTACGTGGGCGTCGAGGTTATTGCCGGCGACACCATCATCAGCTACGGCGCCTCGCAGGGCATTGCCCTCACCACCGCTAAGTTCTTCACGGCCTGCACCATGGGCGCCATGACGGTGGGCTACCTGGTGGGCGTGGTGGCTATTCCGAAGTATCTCTCGCAGGAAAAGGCCTTGCAACTGTTTGCCGTGGCCGGCGTGGTGTTTGCGCTGGGCGCGCTGTTTACCAGCGGCTACACCTCGGTGCTGTTTATCTCGCTGCTGGGGCTGGCCAACTCGTTGATTTTCCCGGCTATCTGGCCGCTGGCAATTGATGGCCTGGGCCGGTTCACGAAGATTGGCTCGTCCTTGCTCATTATGGCCATTGCCGGGGGCGCGGTGCTGCCGCCGCTCTACGGCTGGCTGGCCGACCACTTCAGCCCGCAACAGGCGTACTGGCTGGTGATTCCGTGTTACCTGTTCATTCTCTACTACGGGCTGGCCGGCCACAAAGCCCGGCAGGGAGCACCCGTTGCCCGACCCCAGTAGCTGGCCCTGTTCCCGTGCGCTGGCTTGTCTCTACACTTTCTGTTCCCGAGTTCTTTCGAATGAAGAAGCACCTACTCACATGGCTGTTGGCGCTGCTGGCAGTGTACCCGCTGGCGGCGCAGCAACGCTACGAGTTGAATTCGGGCTGGCAGGCCCAACCCATTGCCAAGGTACAGGCCGACGGGGCGCGCCTCTCGCAACCAACTTACGCGCTGGCGGGCTGGCTGCCCGCCGTGGTGCCCGGTACGGTGCTCACCACGCAGCTAGCCAACAAGCTGGTGCCCGACCCTTTCTTCGGGATGAACAACAACCGCATCCCCGACATCTACCGCACGGGGCGCGACTACTACACCTACTGGTTTGTCAAGGATTTCAAGGAAGCGCCGGCCAACGACGACGACCAGGTGTGGCTGCACTTCCGGGGCGTGAACTATAGCTGCGAGGTGTACCTGAACGGGCAGAAGCTCAACCAGCAAACCCACCACGGCATGTTCCTGCGCCAGGCCTACAACATCACGCCCCACCTGGCCAAGGATGGCAACAACCGCTTGGCCGTGGTGGTGTACCCGCCCGACCCGGTGGGCAACCCCAACGGCGGCCAGGGCGGCGACGGCATCATTGCCCGCAACGTGTCGCATCAGTACGTGGCCGGCTGGGACTGGATTCGGCCCATTCGGGACCGGAACACCGGTATCTGGGATAAGGTGACGATTGAGAAAACCAAGCAAATCAACCTCAAGAATCCGCACGTGGTAACCCGCGTGCCGGGCGTGCGCCAGCCCGATGGCCCGCAGCAACCAGCCTTGCTCGACGTAACGGCCGAACTGGAAAACCCCACCGGCAAAAAGGTGTCGGGCGTGCTGCAATACAGCATTGGGGGGCAAACCGTGACCCAGAAAGTGAGCTTGCCGGCCCGCTCGATGCAAGTAGTGAGCTTGCCTCGGCTGACGCTGCCCAACCCCAAGTTGTGGTGGCCGAACGGCTACGGCCCGCAGAACCTGTACCCCTCGAAGGTGCAGTTTCTGGTGGGCAAAACCGTATCGGATGAGGAAGACGTGCAGATAGGGGTGCGCGAAATTCAGACCGAGTGGAACGCCAAAACCCAGAGCATGCAAGTGCTGCTCAACGGGCAGAAAATCTTCATCAAGGGCGGCAACTGGATTATTTCCGACGCCATGCTGCGCTTCACCGACGCCCGCTACGACGCCGAAATCCGCTTCCATCGGGACATGAACCTGAACCTGATTCGGGTGTGGGGCGGCGCGCTGATTGAGCGGCCCGAGTTCTACCAGGCCTGCGACAAGTACGGCATGCTGGTGATGCAGGACTTCTGGATGTCGGGCGACGCCAACGGCCGCTGGCTGGACCCCATGAAGCTGGAAGACCAGTGGACCCGCCGCCAGTACCCCAACGACCACCGCCTGTTTATCAACTCGGCGGCCGACCAAGTGAAGATGGTGCGCAACTACGCCTCGCTGGGCATGTGGTGCGGCGGCAACGAAATCACGCCGCCCAAGGACATTCTCACGGCGCTGCAAGATTCCATTCTGCCCAAGCTGGACGGCACGCGCTGGTTTATCACGTATTCCAACTCCGACAGCATGTCGTACAACACCCAGGGCGGCAACGGCGACGGACCCTACGGCATTCAGCCCATCAGCCGCTTCTGGGCGCAGCGCACGTATCCCTTCAACTCGGAAGTCGGCTCAGTAGGAGTGGGCGACTATGAGTCGTTGGAGCGTTTTCTGCCGGTGGCTAACATGGTGCCGCCACAGTACCTGGGGCCCAAAAGCAAGCCCACCGAGAAAGTGGATTCCATGTGGGACTACCACACCTACATCGGCTACGAGCAATACCTGCTGCCCTACGGCGCCCCCAAAGATGCCCGCGACTTTGGCTTGAAAGCGCAGCTCGTGAACTACGACCAATACCGCGCCCTCATGGAAGGCTTCAGCTCGCACATGTGGGAGTGGTACACGGGCAGCATCATCTGGAAAACCCAAAACCCCTGGACCGCCATGCGCGGCCAGATGTACGACTACTACCTCGACCCCAACGCCTGCCTCTACGGCCTGCGCACCGGCAGCGAGCCGCTGCACGTGATGTACAACCCCGTGGATAGCATGGTGATGATTACCAACAACAGCTTCGAGGTGAAGCGCGACATGATGCTGGTAGTGGATGCCTACGACATGGCTGGCAAAAAGACCCCCGTTACGCAGGTAATCGTGGAAATCAACCCGTCGATGTCCAAGAAGTACCTACCCGTGAATGCCATTGTCAAGCAACTGGGCCAGCAGAAAGGCATGTTTCTGTCGTTGCAATTGCAGGACCTGACCAAGAAGGTTATCAGCAGCAACTTCTACTGGCTTTCCGATGCGAAAGGGGAGTACTCGGGGTTGAAAACCATGGCCAAAGCCCCCATGAAGCTAACCGCCCGGCAAACCACAGCCGGCCAGGTTGAAGTGACGCTTACTAACCCGGCTACCGCGCCAGTGGCCTTTTTCAACCGCGTAGCCCTGGTAAATCCGCAAACGCAAAAGCGCATCCTGCCCGTGTTCTACACCGACAACTACGTGTCGGTGCTGCCCGGCGAAAGCAAAACCCTGCTGCTGGACTACACCCCCTCGGCCGATGTGCCGGCGCCCGTGGTGTCGGTGGAAGGCTGGAACGTGGCCAAGCAACTGGTGCCCGTGGCGGCTAATTAGAATGACAAGGAACATATAAGAACGTCAGGCAGAGCCATGTGGCGCATCAAGCCAGGGACGAAGCATCTGGCGTGCTGGCACAGGATTAACACCACAACCTCAGCATGCGAGATACTCTGCTCTGCATGATAGCCCTATCACTATCGTAAGTTTATAGTGCCCACCCAGCCTAAACCAAGTCTTCTCATGAAGAGAGTAAACCGTCGATTCAGTGTTTTAGTAACCGCTTTGGCCGGTAGTATTGCCACGCTGGCAGCTACCGCCGATACCCCACCGGGTAAGGCACCCCGGCCGGCAGCCGGCCTCACGCAGTACGTCGACCCCTACATTGGCACCGGGTTTCACGGCCACGTTTTCCTGGGAGCCAATGTGCCTTTCGGGGCGGTGCAACTCGGGCCGGTGAATCTCTCCGAGGGCTGGGACTGGTGCTCCGGCTACCATTATTCCGACTCCACCATCGTTGGTTTCTCGCACACCCACCTCAGCGGTACCGGCATTGGTGACCTGGGTGATGTGGCCGTGATGCCCACCACCGGCGCCGTGCGCGTGGTTAAAGGCACCCTCAAAAACCCGGAGAAAGGCTTCGTTTCCTTGTTTTCGCACAAAGAGGAAACTGCCCGGCCCGGTTACTACGCCGTCCGGCTGAAGCGCTACAACATCAAGGCCGAGCTGACGACCACCGAGCGGGTCGGCTTTCACCAGTACACCTTCCCCAAGTCCGACGCGGCGCACCTCGTGATTGATTTGCAGCAGGGCATCGGCTGGGATTTGGCCACCGATACCCACATCGAGCAGCTCAACGACAGCACGCTGGTAGGCTACCGCTATTCCAAGGGCTGGGCCGTGAAGCAGCGGCTGTATTTCGCGGCGGTACTATCGAAGCCGATTCGACAGTTTACCAGCTTGCAGGTGACGGATACCTTGGGTAATACGGTGGCCGCTGCTACTGGTAGCCGCATCAAAGGTGTTATCACCTTCGCCACCAAAGCCGGCGAAATCGTGAAGCTGAAAGTGGGTATTTCGCCCGTTAGCACCACCAACGCGTTGGCCAATATCCGGGCGGAAGTGCCGCATTGGAACTTCGCCAAGGTGGTAACCGCCGCCGATGCCGCCTGGAACCAGGAGCTGCAAAAGGTGCGCATTCAGGCCGAGCCGGCGCGCATGAAAACCTTCTACACGGCCCTCTACCACACGATGGTGGCGCCGTCTATCTTCAACGACCACAACGGCGACTATTGGGGCACCGACGAGAAAGTGCACAAGGGCGCGAACTTCACCAACCTCACCACCTTTTCGCTCTGGGACACGTACCGGGCAGCGCACCCGCTGTTTACGCTGCTTCAGCCCAACCGCGTCAACGACATGGTAAGCTCGATGCTGGCGATTTACCAGCAGCAGGGCAAACTGCCCGTGTGGCACCTCATGGCCAACGAAACCAACTGCATGGTGGGCTACAGCGCCGTGCCGGTGGTGGCCGATGCGTACCTAAAGGGCTTCAAAGGCTTCGATGCCAACCTGGCCTACGAGGCCGTGAAGGCCACCGCTATGCGTGACGACTGGGGCCTGAAAGACGTGAAGGCGCTGGGCTTCATTCCGGCCAACAACGAAGTGGAAAGCGTGTCGAAAGGCATGGAGTACGCCATTGATGACTGGTGCATTGCGCAGATGGCCAAGAAGATGGGCAAGGCCGACGACTACGCGTATTTCAGCAAGCGCGCCAAAAACTACCAAAACTACTTCGATAAAAAAGTGGGCTTTGTGCGCGGCCGGGTATCACAAACCGAGTGGCGCACGCCATTCAACCCGTTCTCGTCGGTGCACATGAAAAGCGACTTCACGGAAGGCAACGCTTGGCAATACACCTGGCTGGTGCCGCAGGATGTGGAAGGCCTTATCGGGCTGCTGGGGGGCGAAAAGCGCTTCAGTCAGAAGCTCGATTCGTTGTTTGTAGTGAAGGGCAATATGGGTTCTGAGGCCTCGCCCGACATTTCGGGGCTCATTGGCATGTACGCCCACGGCAACGAGCCGGGCCACCACATCACCTACCTCTACAACTACGTGGGCCAGCCCTGGAAAACCGCCGAGAAAGTCCGCTTCATCACCGAGAATTTCTACACCACCAAGTTCGACGGCATCATCGGCAATGAAGATGTGGGCCAGATGTCGGCGTGGCACGTTTTCTCCGCGCTGGGTTTCTACCCGCTCAACCCGGCCAACGGCGCCTACGTGTTCGGCAGCCCGGCCGTTGACCAGGCCACGGTTACGCTGGCTGGCGGCAAAACGCTCACGATTACCGCCAAGAACAACAGCCCAGTAAACAAGTACATCCAGGCCATTACGCTCAACGGCAAGCCGTACACCAAGTCCTACATCACGCACCAGGAGCTACTCCAAGGCAGCAAACTCGTGTTTGAAATGGGTGCCAAACCTAGCGCCACCTGGGGCACCGCACCCGCCGACCGCCCGAAATCGGTGATGCAATAAGCCGCGTTGCGGGCATTACTTTTCCACGTAGTACTGTAGGTTTTCTTTGGCAATAACATCGAGCGGCAGGTACTTCAAAGCGGCTACTTCCTTCTTGAAAACCAACTGGTCGGCTAGCGCATACAGCCCGTAGTAGCCCTGTTCCTTCGGGTTCTGGTTGATGAGAAAGGCAATGGTGCCTTCGTTGAGAAAATGGATGTTCTCTTCAAGCAAATCGTAGCCCACCAGACGGATGGTGCTGGGGTGCTGGGTGAGGTAGGGGGCAATTTCGTAAGCCTTGGAAGTGCTGACGAAAATGCCCAATAGCTCCTTTTCCTGCTCAAGCAGATGGGTGAGCTTCTGCGCGAACGAGGGCTCCCGGGAATGGGGCAGGTCGATGCTTAGGATGGTGTACAGGCTTGGTGCTGGCGTCTTGTTGGGGCCGTTTTGAGGTGCTGCAAGCTGCGCGAAATAGTCGCGGAAGCCGCGCTCTTTTTGGGTGATGTGCACAGAGTTGGCAATGTCCTCGGCAATGTGCGCAATGGCGAAAGTGCCGGCTTGCGCCTGCCCAAACTGCAACAGCTTGCCCGCCAAAAAACCACTCTGGTAAGAATCCTGCCCGACGTAGCTTACGGCCTCAATATCCGTGATGTAGCTGTTGAACAGCACGTACGGAATCTGCTGCTGTTGCCACTGCTTGAAAAACGGCAACGACTCGCGGTAGAACAGCGGCGCAATAAGAATGCCGTGGGGTTCCGACTGAGTAGCCAGTTCGGCTTGCTCCAGAAAAGAGTCCACCCGGGTCATGTCGTAGGAGTAAACCGTCAGGGTAATGCCGTATTGCTGTAGCTCCCGGGCCGCTTTATGAATGCCGTCCCACGGCGCTTGCCAGTACGGGTCGAGGGTGTGGTTGGGCTGGATGGCCGCCAGCCGATAGGTGCGGTTGGCACCCAGCGTCCGCGCAATCATATTGGGCTCGTATTCCAGCTCCTTCATCATGAGCAGCACCTTCTGGCGCACGTCTTCGGCCACCCGGCCGCGGTTGTGCAGTACCCGGTCCACCGTCCCAACCGACACGTTGGCTTTTGCCGCTATATCCTTAATGCGTACATTTTTTGCCATACCTATTCCAAGCTTATACTAAAAATTCACCTGCGTATGTAGCGGGTTAGCGAGTAGAGCCGCTACTCCTTTTGATTGAGTTAATCGAAGCTGTTCTCTCACGGCTAGCATATTCAGTAAGCCAGTCGCCAAAGCCCACCAACTGATGCCTGACCAGCCAGGAAATAAAACGAGTTTCTAAATTTCCTTGGTTGAGAAAGGCAGCGAGTCTCTATTGAACTCACGTTAGGGCGTGAATCGCTAACCTTAATGAGTTGCGTTATCCTGCTTCGGCCGCCTGCCAGCGCGAGGACACCAAGCGAGAAGGTCACCTAAATTCCGGCTCAGTTGCATTAGTACCTGGGTAGGCACTGCCGAGGCTGGTGATTCTAGCTAACCCGTTGGATTCCTGTTATAAGCTTACTGCTTTTTTCTAATTCACATTTCGTGGCCTGTGTATGTAGTGGCGCTACACTAGTGTTGGTGTAAATAGCGCCTAGTACAGGCGGCAATTAGCTGTTCTGTAACAACTGATAAGTCTACCTTAAGTCTTATCTGGACTGCTTATAATTATAAAATGTCTGTTAATATATGAAGTTTGGTATTATATGCATGAATTGTCTGCGTGTGCGCACACTCCCATCAAATTTAATTAGTGAATAGGGGTGTATTTTTACTTTATTTATTTGCTTTATAATAAACAGGTGATTACGTTTGAATTAAGTCATCAGTAACTGCTTCTTAAAATGCAGTTCAACCCTGGCCTGAAGACCAACATCAGAAAGGTGTCACTCTTCAAGTGATGTAGAGTAGGTCTGCATTTGCAAAGTATCCCAAGCACTGCAACAGGGAATGCTTTACTGAGGTGCAGTTGGCATGTACTTGCTTGAAAAATTACATTTTTCAGGCTCCATGGTGCGAGAAAACCATAATACCCAAGAAAATAAGGTCGCTCAGTATCGAAGGAGTTCTAAAAAGCCCTTCGTATAAAACATTTTATAGACTTGGTTAAACGTTTTTGCACCCGCCCAAATGCCGCTTTCATCAGTGATAATCACCTCTTCAGCTTTTCCCGAAGTCTTCAACTTAGTTAGCTGCAAGGCCAGAACTAAGCCTTGTTTTTAGTCGCGCGGATAGGTAGCATAACAGCTTCATGCTGCCTCATCCGAAGTTGCACAGCACAACCGGTTCATCATCACTCACTTATTCAATTTGCCATGAGAAGAACAGTACAGTTGATTGTTTTACTCTTGCTGCTTTGTCAGGGCTACGGCTATGCACAAACAACCAAGGTTTCCGGTAAGATAAGCGGCTCCGACAACGCGCCGCTCATCGGGGTGAGCGTGCAAGTGAGCGGAACCACGCAGGGTACTGTCTCGGATGTAGATGGAAACTACTCCCTCAGCGCCCCTGATAACGCTTCTCTGGTGTTCTCCTACATTGGCTTCGTGAGCCAGACCGTAGCGATTAATGGGCGCTCCTCCATCAACGTGGTGATGGCCACTGACACCAAGCAACTGGGCGAAGTAGTCGTAACCGCACTCGGTATCAAGAAAGACGAGCGGAAACTGGGCTATGCCGTGACGAAAGTAGACGGCAATGTCCTGAACGTGGCCCGCGAAAGCAACGTCGCCAACTCCTTGTCGGGGCGGGTGGCTGGCCTGAACGTGCAGGGCACCAGCGGCGGACCGGGTGCTTCGGCCCGCCTGAACATTCGGGGGGTTACGTCGTTTTCGGGCACTTCACAGCCGCTGATTGTTATCAACGGGGTACCGATGGACAACACGGTGCGCGGTAGCTCCGGCGAATGGGGCGGAGCCGACCTCGGCGACGGCCTCGGCAACATCAACCCCGACGACATCGAAACGATGACCGTGCTGAAAGGCTCGACGGCTTCGGCATTGTACGGTGCGCGGGCCGCCAACGGCGTTATCCAAATCACGACCAAGAGCGGCAGCCGCGGCAAAACCACCATCGAGTACAACACCAACCTGCAATTCGACCGGGCCGTTGACAACACTGATTTTCAGTACGTGTACGGCCAAGGCAGCCAGGGCGTACGTCCTATTGATGCTGCTTCCGCCATTAGCTCGGGTAATGCTGCCTGGGGCGAACGGATGGACGGCGCGCAGGTGATTGGCATTGATGGCCAGCCGCATGCGTATTCGCCGGCCCGCGACAACATCGAAAACTTCTACCGCACGGCTCCTTCCTGGACCAACACCTTAGCTATTTCTGGCGGTGGTGACAAAGGCACCTACCGTTTGTCGGTATCGAACCTAGATGGCAAGTCGATTTTGCGCAACAGCGGCCTCGACCGCCGGACCGTCAACCTGACTACGGGCTACGATCTGACGAAACGTCTGAGCTTCAACCTGACCGCCAACTACATCGACCAGAAAGACCAGAACCGCCCGTACCTGAGCGACTCGCCGCTGAACGCCAACAACATCATTTTCCTGGCGCCCAATGTGGACCAGGCCATTCTGAAGCCGGGTTTCAACCCCGACAACAACGGCCTGGAAACCGCCTGGAACCCGGATAGCTACGCCACCAATCCTTGGTTTGTGGTGAACCAGTTCAAGAATGATCTGTCGCGCAAACGCCTCATCAGCGCGCTGTCGGCCAAGTATGCCTTCACCGACTTCCTGTCGTTGATGGGCCGCGTGGGCTACGACTACTCCAGCGACCGGCGCTTCAACGTGACGCCTTACGGCACGCTCTACTCGGCTAGCGGGGAAGGCGGACTGGAGAACCTGACCTTGGGCTCCCGCTTGGAGTTGAACACCGACGCCTTGCTGTCTTTCAGTAAGCAGTTCACTGAAGATTTCTCGGTTGATGCCAGCTTGGGTGCCAACTACCGCCGCAACAACTTTGAAAGCAGCCGTTTGTACGGTGGGCAGTTTATCGTGCCGTACCTGTACGCGCCTTCCAACTTGCGCAGCCGCAACTCGGAGTATCAGTACACGCAGCTGGAAACGCCTTCGGCGTACTACACTGCCGACTTCTCTTACAAGTTTCTGACCCTGAGCACCACGGGCCGCTACGACCAGTTCTCGACGTTGCCGCGCGACAACCGCAGCATCTTCACGCCGTCGGTTTCCACCAGCTTCATCTTCTCCGACCTAATTGAATCGTCGGTGCTGAGCTACGGTAAGTTGCGCGCCTCGTACGCCGAAACCAGCGGCGAGCCAGCGCAGCCTTATCAGACGTCGTTCTACTACAACATTGGCAACCCCATCAACGGTGTCCCACGGGCTTCGTTTGATAGCCGCTTGCCCAACGCCAACCTCAAGCCTTACAGCCTCAACGAGTACGAGGTGGGTACAGAATTGCGCTTCTTCCAGAACCGCATTATGCTGGACGCGGCCTATTTCCGCCGCAAAACCAACGGCGAGATTGTAGCCGCCAGCCTTTCCTCTTCCACCGGCTTCGAGAGCCGCTCGGTGAACCTAGGCTCGACCATGAATCGAGGCGTAGAAGCCATGCTGACCGTGGTACCAGCCAAAACCGGTAGCTTCAACTGGACGTCTTCGTTCAACATCACCAAGCTGAAAAACGAGGTGCTGGAAATCGACCAGTCGGAGAACCCACCAGCGTTGCAAACCGGCACGTACCGCCCCATGAATGGCAATATCTCCATCGTGAAGGGCCTGCCGATTGCGCAGGTAATGGCCTACGACTACAAGCGCGACGCCAGCGGCAACATCATAGTGGGCGCCAACGGGGTGCCGTTGCGCGGCGACCTGAAGCCGATGGGTTCGGGCATTGCCAACCTGTTTGGGGGCTGGAACAACGATTTCACGTTCAAGGATTTCAACCTGTCGTTCCTGATCGACTACAAGTTCAACAACAAGATTCTGTCGGCCACCGAGTATTACTCTTACACGCGTGGTTTGAACAAAGCCACCCTGGAAGGCCGTGAAACCGGCATTGTGGTGGAAGGCGTGAAGGAAAACGGCGAGGTAAATAACATTTCGGTGCCGGCATACACCTACTATCCGCAGCTAGCTACCAACGTGTCGTCGGTGGCCGTGCTGGATGGCAGCTTCATCAAGTTCCGGCAGCTCACCTTCGGGTACACGCTCAACCAGGCCATCTTGGCTAATACGCCGTTCCAGGCCGTTACCTTGTCGTTGGTGGGCCGCAACCTGTTCACCATCATGAAGCACACCGACAACATCGACCCTGAGAATACGATTTCGCCGCTGGTGACTTATGCCGGGGTAGAAGGCGGGTCTTTGCCTTTCGCCAGAACGTACGGTGTTACTCTCAACGTTAAATTCAAGTAATCGGAACCATGAAAAACCCGATCTTCTATATAGGTTTCGCCGCCATTCTGTTCAGCTCTTCCTGTTCGGAAGACAAGCTGGATGAGGTCAATACCAACCCCAACGCAGCCTCGGCTGCCAATTTGAACCCGAACTACCTGCTTGCCGACGCTCAACTGCGGTACGGCAACACGGGGTACACGCAGCTGCTCTACCAGGCGCCAGCCATTCAGGCCATAGCTAGTACCTTCAACTATTACGGCAACGGCGATAAGTACGTCAACGCGGGCGGCTTCACCGGTTACCAGGCCCAGGCGTTCAACGAAGGCTACACTGCCCTGAGCCGCTTGCAGCAGGCCATCAGCGTAGCGAATACGCAGAATGCCACCCGCTTTGCCAATACTGTTGCTATCAGCAACATCATGAAGGTCATGATATTCCAACGCATTACGGACACCTACGGCGACATTCCGTTTTCGGAAGCGTTGCAGGCGTCGCAGGGCATTGTGACGCCGAAGTACGACAAGCAGCAGGACATCTATCCGCAGTTGCTGACCCAGTTGGAAGCGGCCATCAACAGCCTCGATCCGGCGGCCCCTACCGCCACCGGTGACTTGTTTTATGGCGGCGACGTGGCTCAATGGCGCCGGTTGGGGTACTCGCTGATGGTGCGCGTGGCCATGCGCATGACCAAGGTGGATGCAGCTACGGCCAGAACCTGGACTGAGAAGGCGGCGGCGGCCGGTACCTTGGCTAGCACCACCGAAAACGCCCTGCTGCGCACCGACATTGCTTTCGGCGATACTCAGAATGCCTCCAGCAACGCCCTGCGCACCACCGACGATTTCCGGGAGGTGAAATGGAGCAAGACGCTGATTGATTATCTGCGCACCACCAGCGACCCACGGCTGGGCGTAATTGCCGAAATTCCGCAGGCCGGTGCGGCCAACAATGCCAACCAAGGCCTGGCCGGCAATACCGCTGCTGCGGTCCAGCGCGGCCTGCCAAACGGCTACGACCTAACCGGCGGGGCCTTCGACATCCGTAAGCGCGCCGACTATCCGGGCCCTACGGGTACCGGGGCTGATGTTGCACTGCTCGGCAACTACTCCCGGCCGCGTGCCAGCGTGTATATCAAGCAGAACACGCCAGCCTTCCTATTGACCTACGCTGAAACCGAGTTTTTGCTAGCGGAAGCTGCTTCGCGTGGGTGGAGCGTGGGGGCCAACGCCGCCACGCACTACGCCAACGGCTTGCGCGGAGCCATGCAGTCGTTGGCGCAGCTTGATGCCGCTGCCACTGTACCCGCTGCCACCATCGACGCCTTTGTAGTGGCCAATCCGTTGCGGACCACCAACGCGCTTCAGCAAATCAACGAGCAGTACTGGCTGGAAGCTTCCACTACCTTCAATTTCTTCGAAGGCTGGTTTAACTGGCGGCGCTCCGGGTTCCCGATATTGGTGCCCGTAAACTACCCTGGCAACGTAACCAACGCCACCATTCCGCGCCGCATTATCTACCCAACAACTGAAAACTCCAACAACCCGAACGGCTACCAGGCAGCCGTAGCCAACCTGAGCGGCGGCGACCAGCTGACGTCGAGGGTGTGGTGGGATAGATAACTGGTTATCGGATAGCCATTTGTACGTGAGGCTTTACTCTGGGCGAGCCTGGGGTGAAGCCTCACTTTTTGTTTACTAGTAAGGGGAGGAGAGAAGCTACGTTCTGCATAATGGTAGCAGCGTGTCTTCTTGCATCTTGCCACATAACCTGAGTCTATTGAAGCTAAACGCCACAACATATAAGAGAAAATCAGGTACCCGGTCGAAAGCGGGTATCCGCATAGCGCCGGCAGCGGGGCGGTGGTGGGGCTGGCTGCTCAGCCTGGCAGTAGCGGCGCCACTGCAAGCGCAGAACCCGTTTCAAGGGCTAGAACACCTCTTTACAACTCCCAACAGCTATGTAGTGCAGCACACCACCCAGCCCCTGGCAATGGATGGAAACTTGCAGGAAAGTGACTGGCAAAAAGCTGCCTGGAGCACCGACTTCGTGGATATTGAAGGCAAGGCCAAGCCGCTGCCGAGTTTGCAGACCCAAGTGAAGATGCTCTGGAACGACTCCACGCTATTCGTGGCTGCCACGTTGCAAGAGCCGCAAATCTGGGCCACGCAAACTCACCACGACGACATCATCTACCACGACAACGACTTCGAGCTATTCATTGACCCCGACAACAACACGCACCAGTACTTCGAGATTGAAGTAAACGCGCTGAACAAGATTTTCGACCTGTACCTGCCCAAGCCCTACCGCAACAAAGGCGACGCTTTAATTGGCTGGGACGTGGCGGGGCTGCGGTCGGGCGTGGCCATCAAAGGTATCCTCAACCAACCGCAGGACGTGGACGAAAGCTGGACCGTGGAAATGGCCATTCCGCTGAAAGCGCTGCGCATGGGGTTCCCTTTCCAGCCCCCCACGGAAGGCACCCAATGGCGCATCAACTTCTCACGCGTGCAATGGGATACGAAGGTGGCCGATGGTAAAAACAAGAAGCTGCAAGATGCGGCGGGTAAGGATTTGCCTGAGCACAATTGGGTCTGGTCGCCGCAGGGCGTGGTGAATATGCACTACCCGGAGCGCTGGGGCTACTTGCAGTTCACCCGCCAAGCCAATACCACGTTCAAGCTGCCCGATAGTGAGCTGCGCCGGCGCTACTTGTGGCTGGTGTACTACCGGCAACAGACGTACCGGCAACAACACGGCCGCTACGCTACCACGTTAGCCGCCTTGAAGGTAGCGCCGCAAGCGGAAATCAACAGCCGCAGCCACCAGCTTCAGTTAGCCGCTACGCCTTACCAGTTCACAGCCAGCATCACGGCTGCGGGCAACCCTACCATTCGCATCAACGACGAAGGACTAATCGAAACCCTGAAACCATGACCAGCCGCCGGAAATTCGTTAAAACCAGTTTGTTGACGGGCTTATCGGCCGCCGCCCTGCCGTCCGTGGCCCAGGCGGCGCTGCCCGTAGCCGCCCCCGCCGCCACCTGGAAGCATTGGGTATGGACCAACCCCGACCTGAAAGACACCGAGGCGCAACTCGCTGCCCGCTACCGCAAGTACTACGAGGTGGGCATCCGAGGCATCTTCTTCGAGAAGGACAGCGAGAAGCATTTCCGGGCGGCGAAAGCGCAGAAGCTGGAAGCGCACCACTGGATCTGGACTATGAACCGGGGCGAGAAAACCCTGCTGCAAGCGCACCCCGAGTGGTACGCCGTGAGCCGCAAAGGCGAATCCTGCGCCACCCACCCGCCTTACGTAGACTATTACCGCTGGCTGTGCCCCTCACGCGAAGAGGTGAAGAAGTACCTGGAACAGGACTACGCCGCCGCCCTCAAAAAGGACTACGTAGACGGCATCCACCTCGACTACGTACGCTTCTGCGACGTGATTCTGCCGGTGAACCTCTGGGACAACTACAAGATTGTGCAAACCAGCGAGCTACCAGAGTACGACTTCTGCTACTGCCCGGTGTGCAAAGCGGCCTACAAAGCCCAATACGGCCTCGACATTGATACCGTGCAGTACCCGGAGGCCAGCCCTTCGTGGCGGGCGTTCCGGTATGAGCAGGTCAATGAAGTGGTACGGCGGCTGACCAACGTGGCCAAATCCTACAAGAAGCCGATAACCGCCGCCGTGTTTCCCACCCCCGACATTGCGCATCGCAACGTGAAACAGGACTGGGTGAACTGGAATATCAGCGGCGTGTGCCCCATGATTTACCACGGGTTCTACAAAGAAAACGTAGCCTGGATTGGACAGGCCACTAAGGAAGGCGTACAGGCGCTGAACGGCAAGTTTCCGTTGTACGCAGGCCTATTCCTACCCGATTTCAAGAACGACACCGAAGTGCAGCAAGGCATAGAAAATGCCCTGCGCAACGGCGCAGCCGGGGTTTCCCTATTCGGCGATATATCCGATGGGACGCTGGCCGCCTTGAAAACTGCCTCGGCAAAAGTGGTTCGTCGCTCCTAAACCGTGTAGACAGCAAACCACAACCAAACAGGGCCGTCATGCAGAGCGCAGCGAAGCATCTCGCGTGCTGATACTGGATTACTAACCCAACGTCAGCAGGCGAGATGCTTCGGCTCCGCCTCTGCATGACGGTCTATTTGGTTGTGATTTGGTGCAAACAGTCTACCATTCGCACAGCTTAGAAGCCAGTTGGAGGGGGTTACTTGTAAACCTCCCTAGGCCGGGCGGCTGCGGCGGCGCCAAACGCTTTGTTTGGTTGCGGCCCCATTGTTAGCTGCAAGGTGCCACCGGCTACTATGTCGCGGTGCAGCAGGAAGCTGTTGGTATATGGCTTACCGTTGAGGATTACTGACTGGATATAAGGATTTTGCGGGCCGTTATTGCGGGCTTCAATCACGAAGCGTTTGCCCTTTGGTAGTTGGATGGTGGCTTTGTCTATGATGGGGCTGCCTAGCACGTAGGCCCCGCTGCTGGGGCTTACCGGGTAGAAGCCCAGCGCCGACAGAATGTACCAGGCGCTCATCTGCCCGCAGTCCTCGTTGCCGCTGATGCCGTCGGGTTTGTCTTTGTACATTTCGTGGAGCACCTGGCGTACTTTCTCGGCTGTTTTCCACTGCTGGCCCGCGTAGGAGTACAGATAAACAGTAGCGTGGCTGGGCTCGTTGCCGTGGGCGTACATGCCAATCAGGCCCGAAATATCGGGCGAGGCGCTGCTGCCTAAATCCCCTTTGATGACAAACAGGCTGTCCAGTTTTTCAGTGAAGGCGGCGTCGCTGCCGAAGAGCTTGATCAGGCCCGGCACGTCGTGGGGCACCAGCCAGGTGTACTGCCAGGCGTTGCCCTCGGTGTAGTTGTTCTGGCGGTGGATGGACTGAATGGGGTCGAAGGGCAGCTGAAACTTGCCGTCGGAGGTGAGGCCGCGCATAAAGCGGGTGTGCGGGTCGTAGTATTTCTTGTAGTACTGGGCGCGTTCAGTGTACGTTTTGTAGTCGTCTTGGCGGCCGAGTTTTAGGGCCACCTGGGCAATGCTCCAGTCGTCGATGGCGTATTCCATGGCCTTGGCCACCGATTCGCTTTCCTTATCCGCCGGAATGAAGCCCATGGTTTTGAGGTAGTTCACCCCTTGGTCGTCGCGGGTGCTGGAGGTCTTCATGGCCGCCAGCACCTGGTTGCCATCAAGGCCGGGAGTGCCTTTGAGGTAGGCTTCGGCGAGGGCCGGTACGGCGCTGTAGCCCACCATCGTGTTGGTTTCGTTAGCCATCAGGTGCCAGATGGGCAGCTTGCCTTGCTGCTGGTGAATGGCGAGCATGGACTGCATCATGCCGCCTACCCGCTCGGGCTGCACCAAGGTAAACAAGGAGTGCTCCGTCCGGTACGTGTCCCAGAGCGAGAAGGTGGTGTAGTTGGTGAAAGGCGCTTTGGGGTAGACTTTGCCATCGGACCCGCGGTAGTCCCCGTTCACATCATTGAACAGCGCGGGCGCAAATAAGGCGTGGTACATAGACGTGTAGAAGATGCGCCGGGCCGTAGCATCTTTGGTTTCAATGGTCAGCTTGGCTAGCTCCTGGTTCCATTTCTGGTCGGCGGCCTGTTGCACTTTACTGAAGTCCCAGCCCGGAATTTCCTGCGCAATATTGGCCAGCGCGTTTTGCGTGCTAACCGGCGACAACCCCACCTTCAGCAGTAAGTTGGCCGGGGCCTTGTCGAAAGTGAAGACTCCCTTGGTGGCCTTGCCTTTCCCGGCTTTACCAGCCAGCAACTGGGCCTCTTCATAGAGCGCAAACTTGGGCACGGGTGCCGACACCTTGATTGCGAAGTACACACGTTGCGCGTTGGCCCAGCCCTTCGAGAACCGATAGCCTACGAAGGTCTGCGGGTCCACTTGCTCCAGATAGGTTTCCGTGGCCTGGTCGTCAATGCCTTCTTTCAAATCGATGATAACGTGCGCCGGCTTGCGGCCCCCCGCCGGAAACGTGTAGCGGTGAAAGCCCACCCGTTCCGTGCTGGTCAGCTCCGCCCGAATCCCGTAGTCGTCGAGGGTGACGGCGTAGTAGCCGGGGCGCGCCACTTCCCGCTGGTGCGAGAAGCGCGAGAGGTAGCCCTGGTGGGGCGCTTTCTGTTGGCCTTTATCGGTCTTGATTTCCCCGGTGTAGGGCATGATAAGCACGTCGCCGAGGTCGGCGCCCCCGGTACCGCTGAGGTGGGTGTGGCTGAAGCCGGTTAGCAAGCTGTCGGAGTAATGGTAGCCCGAACACCAATCCCAGCCCTTAAAGATGTTCTGCGGCCCGAGCTGCACGGCCCCAAAGGGCACATTGGCTCCCAGAAAAACGTGCCCGTGCCCCCCAGTGCCAATCAGCGGGTCAACAAACGAAGTAAGGCGCTGAGCCGACGAGGAGGTAGCCACCAGCAACAGACTACTTGCTAGCAGCCGTGGAACCCATTTTAAGACAGATTGAAGCATGAAAAGCAGGAGTTTGACTTGTGCAGATGTAGGCCTGAGCAGTGGAAGCTTGCTCTCATGATAATGGCAGGTAGCTAGGCTTCCGGGTAAATATGCTAAAATGTTTAAGCACCTCTTGGTAGATTGTACAATTCATGAATATTTTAGCCGATAATCCATAGTAGAAAGCGGTAGTGCAGGCTTTCTATTCGTGTGAATAGTTGGGCAATACAGAGTTGACTCCCGGTCATTCAAACCTGACTTGGCTATCCACACTCCCCGCCACCTGCCGCTTCTTGCTGCTCCATCCTCCTGTCTCGAAATCACCGTAGCTTGCCCAGGAAAGCTTCCCACTCCACTTCTCCTTGACCCCATGAATCGTAGATCATTCCTTCAGGGCCTCACGCTACTTTCTGGCGGCGCGCTGCTACAGCCCACTTCACTGCTAGCTGCGGCCCCTAGCTTCCCGGTGGTGCGCCCGGCGGAGGCGAAGCGGCGGTTTCGCAGCCGCTCCGTGGAGGCGGCCATCAAGGAGTTCCAGAAAAAAGTGCCCAATCAGGAGCTAGGCTGGCTGTTCGAGAACTGCTTCCCCAGCACCCTGGACACCACCGTAACCTACGCCACGCGGGAGGGGCGCCCTGATACCTACGTCATCACCGGCGACATCGACGCCATGTGGCTGCGCGATAGTTCGGCGCAGGTGTGGCCCTACCTACAGTTTATGGGTAAGGATGCCGAACTGCGGCAACTGGTGGCCGGTGTCATCAACCGCCAAACGCGCTGCATCCTCAAAGACTCCTACGCCAACGCTTTCTATGGCGACAACACGAAAGTGGGGGAGTGGAAGTCGGACCTGACGGCCATGCAGCCCGGCATCCACGAGCGGAAATGGGAAATCGACTCGCTCTGCTACCCCATTCGGCTGGCTTACCACTACTGGAAAATCACGAAGGATTCCAGCCCATTCGATACCACTTGGCAGCAGTCCATCCGCATGGTGCTGCAAACCTTCCGGGAGCAGCAGCGCAAAACGGACCTGGGCCCCTACAAGTTTCAGCGCGAAACCGCCAAAGCCACCGATACCCAGCCGATGAGCGGCTACGGCTACCCCGTGCGCCCAACCGGCCTAATCTGCTCGGCCTTCCGCCCCAGCGACGATGCCACGCTCTATTCCTTCCTGATACCCAGCAACTTTTTCGCCGTAACCAGCCTGCGCCAAGCCAGCGAAATGATGACCCAGCTGGCCAAGGACCCCAAGACCGCGCAGGAACTTACCGCCCTAGCCGACGAAGTAGAAACTGCCCTGCGTCAACACGCCGTAGTAGACCACCCCCAGCATGGCAAAATCTACGCCTACGAAGTGGATGGTTTCGGCAGCCAAGTGCTAATGGACGACGCCAACGTGCCTAGCCTGCTGGCCCTGCCTTACCTGGGCGCGCTACCCGCTACGGACCCCATCTACCAGAACACGCGCAAGTTTATCCTCTCCGAAAACAACCCGTTCTTCTTTAAAGGCCGCGCCGCGGAAGGTATTGGCGGCCCCCACGTCGGCCAAGATATGATCTGGCCCATTGCCATCACCATGCGCGGACTCACCAGTTCCAGCGACGTTGAAATCCGCGCCTGTGTGGAAAGCCTGCGCGCCACCCACGCCAGCACCGGCTACATGCACGAATCCTTTCACAAGAACGACGCTGCCAAGTTCACACGGGCTTGGTTTGCCTGGGCCAACACCCTCTTCGGCGAGTTTCTCTGGAAGGTGTATCAGGAGAAGCCGAAGTTGCTGGCCTGATTTGCGTTACAGTACCTGTTGTTATGGCTTGAGTAAATGATCAGGCAGCCATCAAAAGGTGAGTATCCTTTCAAGCCAATTAATACCCATTCAAATCCAAGCTAGTCTTCAATAAGAAATTATTGTAAGCCAGATCTGGTAAGCTTCAGCTCCAAGGCAGGAGTGTGGCGTTGGCAACGCTGAACAGATACCTATTTGACAGAAGACGAAATGCAAAAAGGCTTCCTCAATTGCTTGAGGAAGCCTTTTTGCTAACAGGAGGAAATTAATCACTCCTAGGTACCCAGAGCCGGAGTCGAACCGGCACACCTTGCGGTATTGGTGTTTGAGACCAACGCGTCTACCGGTTCCGCCATCTGGGCTTCACTCGCTCTTGCTATTCAGGAGCGGGGTGCAAACTTAGTTAGACTTTCGCGAATCCGCAACAAGTAGCGCTTCTTCAAATAATAAGTTTTTACCTGTTGTAAGGCTTGGGGGCGCGCCTCAGGGGGGAGCCCAGAGTAACCTGCCAGCACAGGTGTAATACCCGCATCTAGGGTGTCAGTCAGGGTCTTAACCTCGGTTTCTACCCGTGCAGCTACCTCCGGATCTGGGTCAAATTCCAGTTCCATTATTTGTTCGTTCAACTCCATTACTTCCATCAAAAAATCTGGCGGCATTGACTGTTTGCCTTCCTCTAGTAGCCCGTGGCTTCCCAAAATGTAGGCCATACGCAGGTCAGCGTCAGAAAGAGTGCGGTAGGCGTTGGTATTAAGTGTTGATAGGCGCAATACCTCCTGTTGCCGTTCGGCGCTTTCCGTAGCGTGAAAATCGGGGTGATATTCGCGGCTCAGCGCATAGTAGCGGCGTTTCAGGGCCGCTTCATCGAGCTGAAAGGATTCGGGTAGATTGTAAAACTCGAAATAATTGGTTTCCATAGCTAGCAATACCGGTTTCGCCGATTAAGGTTAGCAGGTTGGAGTGATATTAAGATGCCGATAGTGTTAGGTGCCCACCTAAGTGTAATAGCACTAGATGACCTACGATGATACTTGCTGTACCGAAAACGCTTGTGCCGGAGCGGCGAATAGCCTTTTAGTAGCCGGCCACACG
This sequence comes from Hymenobacter norwichensis DSM 15439, assembly GCF_000420705.1. Taxonomy (GTDB): domain Bacteria; phylum Bacteroidota; class Bacteroidia; order Cytophagales; family Hymenobacteraceae; genus Hymenobacter; species Hymenobacter norwichensis. The sequence continues at coordinate 188,923 of NZ_ATVL01000008.1, read as the reverse complement.
CGCCCGAATAGCTCCGAGCGGCGGTAGGTGTTTAGTGCTTCTGCGGAGTGCCAATGGCTGTGAGTGCAGTATACGTTGGCTTGGTCAACATCCTGCCACAGTTCCAGAAACTCGCAGCCTGGCATCTGCCTGATTTGCTGTTCGGAGTTGCGGAAAAGCTCTAGAAATGCTGGTAACGCCTCCGGCAGAAACGTCATTCTCACAATTCGAATCAGCATAGGGTCCGAGTTAGAAAGCTCACCTGTGGGGATAGGTACGAGGTACGCTTTTGATCTATTATATTCTACTTAACATAAGTATAAAACAAAGTGAAAAGCTTGCTTTATATTGCTTGAGCTAAGATTTTAAACCTCTGTTTGTATAATTTTCCGAAGTCGGGGGTGCTATTGTTGTTTCTTCAGTTGGAAACCGTAAGTCCACTTGGGAGTCGAAGTGCAGGCCCAGCAATTCTGAAGCGTTGCCTTGGTTAATGCCGATGCAAAGTTGATCCTGGCTGTTGAAAATGCAGACGGCCTCGCCAGGGTCGGCGGCTTGAAAATGGGCGGCAATTTCACGCACTATTTCGCGGGCGAAATGCACGGTGTAGGAGCGGTTGCGGCCAATAACTTCCACTGCCTGCCGCGTGATATTGGTAATCAGGTTGCCGTAATGGTCGATGTGCACCACGTGCCCGGTGATGCGGTTATCCTGGAGGCGCACTTGGCGGTTGAGCAACTGGTAGAACTGCATAACTGTGGGGCCGAGGTCGGTCAGGCGGCCGCCCTGCGCCAGGTACACGGCGGCCGGGGCCAGCAGGTCACGGGTGGGGGAGGAGGTAGGCGTACTGGCCGCGCCCAAGCTTACCAACTCTTCAGGCTGGCCGTCGCAGAGTAGCGCGAGCAAGCCATTATCGGCGGCTACGAAGTAATGGCCCTGGAAGCTAGCGGCGTGCCAGGCGGCGCGGGGACCACCCAAATCATTAACGCCAACTAGGTGCACGGTACCCGCCGGGAAATCACGAAATACCGCATTTAGAACGTGAACGGCGTGCGCGATGTTGAAGGGTTCAACAGCGTGCGAAATGTCGAGAACCGGCACGGCGGGCGCCAATTGTAGAATCCGCGCCTTCACTGCTGCCACGTAGTGGTCGCGGTATCCGAAGTCAGACAGAAACGTAATTAAGCCCATTGCCGGAAATCCTGAGTTCTTCGTACTATTGTTTTATTGCCCTTCAAGGGCGGCAAAAGTAGGCTATTTGCATCAACCGATGTTGTTCAGGTGCCTTCATTTCACTCAACTCCTTAGTCCTTACCACCCCTTAATTTGGTAGAGAAAGTCATCACGCTCGAAAACGTGTCCCTGATTGATTTCCTGGGGCCCGATAACCAGAACATCCGTCAGCTAGCGGCGGCTTTTCCGGGTAGCAAAATTATTTCCCGCGGCAACGAGATTAAAATACAGGGCCAAACGCCCGTCATCAGCCGTATCAACGACATCCTGTCGGCCTTGCTGGAGCACTATCACCAGTACGGACAAATCACCGACAAAATTGTGTACCAGTACCTTTCCTCGGCCGATGAGGATCAGCAGGATCGATTACTGGCGGCCTCTCCCGACGTTATTCTGTTCGGGGCTAAAGGGGGCGTCATCAAAGCTAAGACTGCCAATCAGCAACGCTTGGTTGATGCCGTTATGCGCCATGACTTGGTGTTTGCGCTAGGGCCAGCCGGTACCGGCAAAACCTACATTTCGGTGGCGCTGGCCGTGCGGGCTCTCAAAAACAAAGAGGTCAAGAAGATCATCATTTCGCGCCCCGTGGTGGAAGCCGGTGAAAGCCTGGGTTTTCTGCCCGGCGACTTGAAAGACAAGATTGACCCGTATCTGCGGCCCATTTATGATGCGCTGGAGGACATGCTGCCGCCCGAGAAGTTCAAGTTCTACATGGAGAACAAGACCATCGAAATTGCGCCGCTGGCCTACATGCGCGGCCGGACGCTGAACAACGCTTTCGTGCTGCTCGACGAGGCCCAGAACACCACACCTTCGCAATTGAAGATGTTCTTGACCCGCATGGGACCAACGGCCAAGGTGATGGTAAACGGCGACCGGAGCCAGATTGACTTACCTACCAAGCAGAAATCAGGACTGATTCAGGCGCTGGATATTCTGAAGGATGTAAACGGCATCGGGTTCGTGGAAATGAGCTCCGAAGATGTGGTGCGTCACCGCTTGGTGAAGTCCATTGTGATGGCCTACGACAAGTTTGATGTGGAAGCCCAGCACGAGCAAGCCAACTCCATCAACCGGCCCATCCGGGAAGCGCAGCCCTACCGCCGGCCCAATAACCCCGGTTCGGCTGCTTCTGACCCTGGCCGGCACCCCGACGCCCGCCCGGAAGACGATGGCACCAAAGAACTGCCTGTGAACCATGAGCAGCAACTGTAGCAGGTAGGGCTCTAGCCTTGGTGCTAGAGCTTCCAATTGGTTTTAAAAAGCTGCTTCCGGCCGGAAGTAGCTTTTTTTGTTTTGTTTCTACTTTCGCCGACTAAGTATTGGCGGAATGTCCGCGAAACTGAATACTTCGCTTAATTTATTGCTTTATGGAAGCTCAGCGTATTACCGCGCCGCAAGATTTGGAAGTGGCTTTTGCAATCAGAAATAAGGTGTTTGTGGAAGGGCAAAATGTGCCGGCAGAAGCAGAGCATGATGCCTACGACGCTGCTGGCGCTACACACTACTTGGCCCGCGCTACCGACGGCGTGTCCTGCGGAGCCGCCCGCTGGCGCAAGACCGAAGTGGGTGTGAAGCTAGAACGGTTTGCAGTGCTAACCGAGTACCGAAACCAACAAGCTGGCGCGGCACTCCTGAAGCAAGTGCTTGACGACGTAGATGCGGCATGGCCCGGCGTAGAGGTATACTTGAATGCGCAACTGCCCGCTGTGCGTTTCTACGAGCGGCACGGCTTCGAGAAAGTCGGGGAGATGTTTGAGGAGTGCGACATTCAGCACTACAAGATGGTGCGCAAGCCAGTAAGCTAGCCGCTAGTTCGTTTACAACGAGCAGCCCTTCTGTGCATAGCGGAAGGGCTTTTTTATGCTTGTGATGCCCGGTATAGTACAAGCTGCTAGGCCTTTTTATATCTTTCCTGAGCTGTGGCGTAGCCGTCTGGGCGTTACAGCAACCTATTCTATCCTGAGTGCTAGCCTTATTATGAAAAATACTATTACTTGGGCTGCCTATGCCTTTGTGCGGCTCACGCTGGCTTTAATGGCCGGCATTCTAACGTATTTGTATTTCGGGGAAACGTTGCCGTCTCTAATAGGATGCCTACTAGGAACGGTGGTGTTATTTGGGGCCACGCAGTTCTGGGCCAGCCAGCAGCGCCGACCCGAAATAACAGACTTTGCTGGTTTGCTGGCATTGCTAGCTGTGTATGTGACCGGTGCCGCGCTTACCCAACAAGCCACCGAATCCAGAGCCGACAACCACTTGTATCGGTTTGGGAGAGAAATAGAGTTCTACCGCGCCGTGGTGGACGACTACACGGTGGTGCGACCCGCTACGTACGCTACTACTGTACGCGTGTCGGCGGTACGGGTAGGGGGGAAGTGGCAGCCGGCGCTAGGCGGTATCCGGGTGTCCATTCCGCGCGACTTAGGCGTGGCGGCCCCAACCTATGGCGATGTGTGGCTGGTGCGTGGTGCACCGGCGCCCAGTAAAGCCCCACTCAACCCCGGCGAGTTCGACTACCGCCGCTACTTGGAGTATCATCAGGTGTATCATCAGCAGTTTGTTCACCCCGACCAGTACCGCAAAATAGCCACCGCGCCGCCCAGCTACTTGCGGGCCGTGGCCATGCGCACGGCGCGGGTCCTCGATGGGGTATTTCATGATTATGTGCACGCCAAACGCGAATACGCGTTGGCCTCGGCGCTGGTATTGGGCATCAAAGACGACGTGGACCAGGAAACCAAGCAGGCGTATGCCAACACCGGAACCACACACATTATGGCCGTATCGGGGTTGCAGGTGGGGTTGCTGTTTGGGGCCGTCACGTGGGTGCTGGGCCGGATTCCGGGGCGGCGAGGTGCTACGTTCCGGCTGGTGTCGGCGCTGCTGGGGTTGGGCATTATCTGGAGCTACGCCTTCCTCACGGGCCTCTCGGCTTCGGTGCTACGAGCAGCAGTGATGTTCACGTTCATTATTGTGGCGCGGGCCAGTGGCCGGCAAACCAACATGTTCAACACGCTGGCCGTGGCCGCCTTCTGCCTGCTCTGTTACGACCCGTACCTGCTCTGCGACGTAGGATTTCAGCTTTCGTTTCTGGCCGTTATCAGCATTGTATATATCCAGCCGCGCATTGTGGCTTGGGTGGATGTACAAGGGTATTTCCTGAGCAAGCAGAAGCCTTGGCAATCCAAGCAGGTGCGGTGGTTTTGGCAGAAAACCAGTTGGCTGATGAACAACGTTTGGCAGGCTACGGCGCTATCATTGGCGGCGCAAGTGGCCACGTTTCCGCTGGGGCTCTACTATTTCCATCAATTCCCGCTCAGTTTCCTGCTTTCCAACTTGGTGGCGGTGCCTATTTCCTCGGGCGCTGTGTACGTAGGCTTAGGACTGCTTTTGCTGAAAGGTATTGTGGCCGTTATCGGCTTATTTTCAACTGGTTTGGCTGGCGTGCTTGACTTTCTGCCGCAAATAGTAGGTAGGCTGTTCGAGGTAATGATTTGGATGTTCAACGAGTACATCTTCTGGATTGGAAGCTTCATGCCAGGCGCTTTAATTTCCGGCATTCATGTTACGGCGCCGCAGGCTTGGCTGATTTTTGCCATTATTCTGGTGTTGTTGGTCTTTCTGGCGCGGCGGCACTTGGTGTGGCTGGGCATGGCGTGTGCCCTGATGGGAGTATTTGCCAGCAGTAGCATTTGGGCCGCCCGGCGCCTTGCGCCCGATGAGCGCCTAGTTTTTTACAGCATTCCGCGCCGCTCGGTGGTAGGGTTCTGGCAGGGCGCCGCCGCCCATATCGTCTCCGTCGATTCGTTGCCGCTCACCGAAACTGAGCGTACCTACCGTATTGTACCAGGCATCATTCAGCGCGAAGCCCGGCAGGTAAATTACCACACTCACTGGCGCAGTAGTAAGGTGCCCGTGCACCGCCCCGACAGCAGTGGGATGGTACTGGCCGTATGGCGCGGAGTGCGGGTGGCTTTTGTGTCAGGGCGGCTGGATGGCGCCCGGCAGCCTTGCGCGGTGGATGTGGTGGTGCTGCGCCGCAACGCCCGCGTTTGGCCCGAGACGTTGGAATTCGTATTCGGGCGGCAACCAACAATTATTTTCGATTCTTCCTGCAAATCCTGGTACGTAGCTTCCCTGCAAGCCAAGCTGCAAGTAGCTGGTTGGCAGACGCATGACCTCACGCTGCAAGGGGCTTACACGCGGCAACCATCTACAGTTCGGGCCGGAAAGTAGCGCCCAACGAAACCGCCGCGCCTGCTTACTCGCTATATAGTTTTTATAGCGCACCATTTTTGCTAGGTTTGGTTGGTACCGACCCTATTCCGCGTCGCACGGCCGTTTGGCGTTGCCAGACCAGCTTCCCGTCGTTTACCTCGTTGCTTTTAAACTAGGAAACCTATGGACAACATGCCCACCCAAGAGCTGGAAGCCTTACGCTTTATCCGCTACGAGGCGCAAGACGCCATCGGCTATATCACGCTTAACCGCCCCGAAAAGCGCAATGCCCTCAGTGCCGATATGGTAACGGAGTTGAAGCAGGCTTTCGAGTTTGCCGAAGACGATGAAGCGTGCAAAGTAGTGGTGCTGCGGGCCGAAGGTGAAACCTTCTGCGCTGGCGCCGACCTAGCGTACATCCAAGAGCTGCAAGGCTTCGGCTACACCGACAACCTCGCCGACTCCACGCACCTGATGCAGTTGTTCCACCAGATATATACCCTCAAAAAGGTGGTAATTGCTCAGGTACAGGGGCACGCGCTGGCCGGTGGCTGCGGGCTGGTTACTCTCTGCGACTTTGCTTTTGCGGTGCCGGAAGCAAAATTTGGCTTCACTGAAGTGAAAATCGGGTTTTTGCCAGCCATTGTCAGCGTATTCCTGATTCGTAAAATCGGCGAGGCCCGCACCAAGCAACTGCTGCTTACTGGCGATATTCTTTCGGCGCAGAAAGCACTGGATATTCATTTGCTGAACGAGTTGGTATCCGCTGAAACCTTGGCCGCGCACGTGTATGCTTTTGCGCGGAGGCTGTGCGTCGAAAATTCCACCCAAAGCATGGAAGTCACCAAAGAAATGCTGGCGCGCCTGCCCGAAATGCCATTGGAGGATAGCCTACGGTACGCGGCTCAGTTGAATGCCGAAGCTCGCGGCACGCTGGACTGCCGCCGGGGTATTGCGGCGTTCCTAGCTAAGGAAAAAATCAGCTGGGAAAACTAGCTCGTCTTTCGCCCACCCCGTAAATCGGCGGCTGGGCTCTAAAAGAAAACAAAAACATCTGTTGCATCAGGTGGTTAGCTCCTCTATATGACAACAACGGCAGCCGTAGCCACTACCGCGGCTACTTTTCTGGGGATGGAGTTCATTGCGTGGTTTATGCACAAATTTGTGCTGCATGGACCACTGTGGTTTTTGCACCGCTCGCACCACGTGCGCCACCCGCACCACTTCGAGCGCAACGACTTCTTTTTTCTGTTCTACGGTTCGCTGTCGATGCTGCTCATCATGTACGGCGCCGAAAGCAAGGATTATCGGTTTTGGATGGGCATAGGTATTGCCACCTACGGAAGTGTGTATTTTTTCGTGCATGATGTGCTCATCCACGGGCGGCTGCGGTTCTGGCGGAAGTCGCGCAGTACGTATTTGCGGGCCTTGAACATGGCCCACAAAATGCACCATAAAGCCACCACCCGCGACAATTCCGAGGAATTTGGGTTGTTGTGGGTTTCGCCGCGCTACTTCACATTGGCTTTGCGCAAGCCGGCTCCTACACGCACCTTGCGGCAATCAGCCGCTCGCGCAGGGCATTCAGTGAAAAAGGAAAGCTAGCCGTGGGACATTTTTCAATCAGTGATTTAGAGCAGCTTTCTGGCATTAAGGCGCATACTATCCGCATTTGGGAGCAGCGCTACGGCATTTTGCGGCCAGTGCGCACCGCCACCAACATCCGGACTTATTGCGACAGTGACCTGCGACGGTTGCTGAACGTAGCTACTCTATGCAGCCGCGGCTACCGAATTTCTAAAATCGCGCAGCTCACCGAGCAGGAGATATGCCAAGCCGTTATTTCCTGCAACGATGATACCAACAACTACTGTGAGCGGGTGAATGGGCTGCTGGCATCTATGCTGGCCATGGACGAACCGAACCTGAACAATATTCTCAATCAGAGCATTCGTCAGTTGGGCTTCGAAGCGGCTATGCTTCACGTGATATACCCTTTTTTGCAGCGTATTGGTGTGATGTGGCAGGCGGGCACTGTTAATCCGGCGCAGGAGCACTTGGTAACCAACCTAGTGCGTTTAAAAATGATGAGCGCCATTGATGCGCTATGTCCAGTGCAGCCTTGTGAAGCCCGCCGCTGGGTATTGTTCTTGCCCGAAAGTGAGATGCACGAGCTAGCGTTGCTGTTCATGAATTACGCGCTGCGGTTCCGGGGGTATCATGTGCTGTACTTGGGTCAGAATCTGCCAATTAGCGAGTTGAAAGCTGTGTGCGAAGCTTATAACCCACATACACTATGCACCGTGCTAACCGCAGTGCCGGAGCGCGACCGGGTGCAGGAGTTTGTTGATCAATTGGCCGAGTTGTGTCCTGAAAAGGAGCTGAGTTTGTATGGCCCGCTGGCTCATGTGGAAGGCTTGAAGCTACCCGCCAACGCAACGCGCTTCCGGCTGATGACTGATTTTCTGACGAAAATTGATCAGCCATGCCAGCAATATATGGCGCAGTAACAAAAAAACAACCTGATTTTGCTAAGCTGAACGGCTTGCATTTTATCTGGCAAATACTGGGTTTTGTCGGGGATTAAACCCGGTTTGTCGAGCATTTTTACGTGAGGTGGAAAGATAGTGTAACCCAGTTAGAACAGAATCTTATACGTTGTTTTTCTGGCTGATAATCAGGGGTTTCGTACTTTGATAAGTGCTCAGTTGAAGGGTAGGCGGCAGGCAGAAAAATAGTTGAACCGGCATTGTCCGACTTTCAAATTGCCTCGTATATTTGTTTAACCTTTTGCCACGAAAAGCTAAACAGTATGACCTCTTTGGAATTCACCTCTCAAGTACAGAAGATTTCCTACTCTCTAAAGCCCGTGGCCATGAACCTGACCCGCGATGCAGACGATGCCAAGGACCTGGTACAAGAGACATTGCTGAAAGCGTTGCTGAATAAAGACAAGTTCAAAGCTGGTACCAACCTGAAAGCCTGGTTGTATACCATCATGCGCAACACCTTTATCAACAACTACAACAAGATAACCAAGCGCAACAGCAACATTGACAGCACGGAATACTTTCAGTATTTCAACACCGACGAAAACTATATCACGCACAACGGAGCCACCTCCGACTTCGTAGTAACAGATATCAACCAGGCCATTGCTGGCTTGTCGGCCGACTACCGGACGCCGTTCATGATGTACTACATTGGCTATAAGTATCTGGAAATTGCGGAGAAGCTGCAAATTCCGATTGGCACCGTCAAAAACCGCATCCACATTGCCCGCAAGGAGTTGAAGGATGCGCTTAAGACATACGCCCCCGGCGAGTAGGGAATAGGGAGAGAGTATACCCCGCCCCGGGCGTATCACGGGCCGCGAACGACGCTGATTTGGCGCTGTTCGCGGCCCGGTTTGTTTATAGCCCTTTGCTGATTTCACAAATTTCAGGGCAAGCAGGCAAACCTATGCCGAGCTTGGCGGTATGCATAAGGAGCGCCAAATGGTGCGCACTATTTCTTGAGCGGTAATAGTTCATCTTTGCATCACTTTGCTGCGGTGAAAACGGCCTTTAATCTGCGTAATCTGTGATTTGTGAGTAAGAACGTACTTGTTATCGGCTCAGGCTTTGCGGGCTTGGCTGCTGCTACTTCGCTGGCGCAGCGCGGCTACCGTGTTACCATTCTCGAAAAGAACGAAGGCCCAGGGGGACGGGCGCGGGTGTTTCAGGCTGAGGGTTTCACCTTCGATATGGGCCCAAGCTGGTACTGGATGCCCGACATCTTCGAGCAGTATTTTGCCCGCTTCGGTAAGAAAGTTGCTGATTACTACGATTTGGTCCGGCTTGACCCATCTTACCAAGTGATTTTCAAGGGTGCCGAGGCCGTGGATATTCCGGCGGCTATGAATGAGCTGCGCGCTCTGTTCGAACGGTACGAGTCCGGCAGTGGCGCCCGCCTCGACGAGTTTCTGCGGCAGGCCGCTTATAAGTACAAAGTCGGCATTGGCAAATTCGTACACATGCCGGGCCGCTCTTTGCTGGAATTTGCCGACCCGCGGCTGGTAGTGGATGCCGTGCGGCTAGACTTGCTGCAAAGCATGCACAAACACGTGCGCAAGTTTTTCAAAGACTCAAGGCTGCTGGAACTGGTAGAATTCCCGATTCTTTTTCTAGGAGCTACCTCCGAAAACACGCCGGCACTGTACTCGCTCATGAACTACGCCGACCTAGTCCTGGGCACCTGGTACCCGATGGGTGGTATGCACAAAATTGTGGAGGGCATGGTGAAGCTAGCCCGAGAGCAAGGCGTGACGTTGGAATACAACCAGGAAGTAGAGCAGATAGTGGTGGAAAACGGCCGCACGACCGGCGTGCAAACCGCCGCCGGTTTCCGCCCCGCCGATGTGGTAGTGGCCGGCGCCGACTACCACCACGCCGAGCAGCACTTGCTGGCCCCTGAGTGGCGCACCTACAACGAAGCGTATTGGGATAAGCGTACCATGGCCCCGTCATCGTTGCTGTTTTATCTGGGCGTGAACCGGCGGCTCGATAAGCTCCGGCACCACAACTTGTTCTTTGACGAGGACTTTGCTTTACACGCCGAGGAAATATATGAGCAGCCGAAGTGGCCTAGCCGCCCACTGTTCTATGCCTGCGTACCCAGCATTACCGATGCCAGCGTGGCCCCAGCCGGCTCCGAAAACCTGTTTCTGCTGATACCGGTAGCGCCTAACCTGCCCGACCCCGAAGCTACCCGGGAGCATTATTACCACCTCATCATGGACCGGCTGGAGCGGCACTGCGGCCACAGCATCCGCGACGCGGTAGTGTACAAGCGCAGCTACGCCCATCAGGACTTCCAGCAGGATTATCACAGCTACAAGGGCAACGCCTACGGCTTAGCTAACACGTTGCGCCAAACGGCCATTCTGAAGCCGTCGTTGAAAAGTAAGAAAGTTGGTAATCTGTACTTTACGGGTCAACTAACGGTGCCGGGCCCTGGAGTGCCACCCTCACTCATATCGGGTCAGGTAGTAGCCAAAGAGGTTGAGAAAGAGTTTCCGATTGCTAAGTAAGCTCAGTCTTTCGCTTGGCTCTTCGCAAGCCGCTGCATCTTCTTATGTGAATAGAGCGTTCTATTTATCTTCACCCGCCACTTAGCCCGCATTCCCTCCCTTGGACCACGTTGCTTTATTCACTGAAACCAGCCGCGCGTGCAGCAAACTCATCACGCAGCGGTACAGCACGTCGTTTACGCTGGGTATTCGTACGCTCGATGCGCGGTTTCATTTGCCGGTGTACGCCGTTTATGGTTTCGTGCGCTGGGCCGATGAAATAGTAGACACCTTCCACGACCACGACAAAGCCGCTTTGTTTGCAGATTTCAAGCGGCAGACCGATGAGGCGCTGGCCATTGGCCTGAGCTTAAACCCTGTGCTGCACGCGTTTCAGGACGTAGTGCGGGCTTATAACATCGACCGGGAGTTTATCGATGCCTTCCTGTACAGTATGGAAATGGACCTCGATGACCGGAGCTACAACCAGTCGTTGTACGAAAAGTACATCTACGGTTCGGCCGAAGTGGTGGGCCTGATGTGCTTGCGCATCTTCTGCGAAGGCGACGATGCTATGTTCCAGCGGCTGCGGGAGCCGGCGCGGCGGCTGGGCTCAGCGTTTCAGAAGGTGAATTTCCTAAGGGACATCCGCTCCGATTACGACGACCGGGGCCGGGTGTACTTCCCTGGAGTAAGCTACGAGCGGTTCGACGACGCGGTAAAGCGTGAGATAGAAGCTGATATTCGCGCTGATTTTGACGCCGCCTACGCTGGCATTATGCAGTTGCCACGTTCGGCCCGGTTGGGGGTGTATTTGGCCTATGTGTATTACCTCAAGTTATTTCATAAGATCAAGCAGCTACCTGCGGCACGGATTTTGGGTGAGCGAGTGCGCGTACCCGATAATACCAAGCTGCTTTTGCTGATGGGTTCGTACTTTCGTTATCGCCTGCGGGCTATTTGAATCGTTAGCTCGCCTTATGCAGTATAAGAGCAAGCCGACGTATTCGCTCACGAATTACTTGCCTAGTGAAGCTGTATATCCGTCGTTGTGTAGTTGCTTTTGCTTGCCTTGTGCTTTCCGTTGAGTTGGAAACGGTGCTGGCGGCTACTCCGCCCCAGTTCATTTTCAATTCGCACTTCCTGTCTCAAAAAATGCCTTATTCCCTTTCCAACCTGCGCCGCCAGTACCGGGAGGCCGCTGCCAACAAAGAAGCTGGCGAAAAATTCTACCAGCACATGGCTGCTTACCGCGACCAGGATGCCGTGGTGCTCGCCTACAAAGCCGCCGCCGAAGCCATTCGAGCCCGCGACGCTTCGATGTTCAACAAGCTGACTTACGTGCAGAACGCCACTAAGCAGTTCGATCAAGCTGTGAAGCTGGATTCCGATAATGCTGAAATCCGGTTTCTGCGCCTGAGTGTGGAAAGCAACCTGCCTTCGTTCCTGGGGTTGAGCCAGCACGTCGATGAAGACCGGCAGTTTTTGGTAAATACGCTGCTGCAACACCCCAAGTCGGGCATGGACGCTGAGTCGTTTGGATTGGTGCGCAACTTCATGGTGGACCGTGGACACGTGTCAGAGGCGGATGCCCAAAAGCTCACCCGCCTGTAAGAACCTTTCAGGTCCTTCTTATTATATTAGAAAAGCTCCTGCTCGGGAGCTTTTTTGTTTTACTTATCAAATTTCCGGATGAAAATACTGGCTACGGTTGGGGTTCTACTACTCGGCGTTCAGGCTGCGGCCCAAAACGTTGTGCTAACAGGCCGGGTGGTGGACGAGCAGCAGCGCCCCGTGCCGTACGCTAGCGTGGGCGTGAAGGGCAGCCAGCAAGGCACCGCCACCAACGAAATAGGCGAATTTAGTTTGCGGGTGGCCGCATTGCCGCAACAGTTGGAGGTGCTTTGCATCGGGTATGGTGCCACTACCTTACTCGTTACTAGTCCCGCGCAAAGCCTTGCCATTCAGGTATCTGTCAGCGCGGTGGCCTTGCCCGAAGTGCGGGTGCGCAACCCGGAGGCAGAAGCGCGGGAACTGGTGCAACGGGCTTCCACTAAGTTGCAGCGGCATGCCGCCGAAACCTTCTACGGCAAGGCCTTTTACCGCCAGAAAACCCGCAACAACGGTGTGTACCGCGAGTTTTACGATGCCTTTTACGACGTCAAGTTCAATAACCGGCAGATTGAAGGCTGGGACCTGGGCGAGAGCCGCTACGCAGTGCAGCCCGGTGGCTTCACGTTCACCAATTTTTCGGCCCTCATCCGGGTGGTGCTGCCTACTTTCAGCCGGCAACCCAAGCGCGAAAAGCTGCTCGTGCCGCTTGGTGCCAAGGCACTAGCGCAGTTCGACTTCACGCTCAAGGAAATCCAAACCAGTCAAGGGCGGGAACTGGCCGTTATTCGGTTCGAGCCGAAACCTGATGTGCGGCAAGCCGCGCCAAGTGGTCTGCTGTACATCGATAGGCAGACTGCCGCCCTTTTTCGCCGGGAAATGACGTTTTCGGCGGGGCAACTGTTAAGCCTGAACGGTGTACCTGATACGCAGATTGAAACCGACGAATTCCAGGTGGTATCGGATTATTTGCCGCTCACCGACTCGTTGACGCGCCTGTCCAGCACCCGCGCTCAGTGCCGCTTGGTATTACGGCAAGCCAATGGCAAGCTGGACAGTACGCACGTAGCCGCCAATTTCTTTTTCTACCAGTACACGCCCCGGCTGCCAAATCATACCTACGCCGATGTGCCCCGCAAAAGCAAGGACTTGCAGCAGGTGATGACTCAGCCTTACAATCCAGCTTTCTGGCTCGATAATGCCATATTGAAAAACAGTCCCCTTGATGAAAAGCTGGTTCGAGACTTGGAAGAACAACGCGTATTTCGGCGGATATAAATAGGAATGAATGCCAGAATAGTTGATTTCATCGTAAATTCTGCATTTTATATTGCCAGCTGAACCATAAACCCGCAACCTTCCGGCCCTGTCTGCGGTTATTCCTGCGTTATGCCGCACCACCTGAGCGTCCGTATAGACCCCAATTCCGGCTTTTGCTTCGGCGTCATCTATGCCATTCAGATGGCCGAAGACCTGCTCGATGAGCAAGGCTACTTGTATTGCCTCGGCGACATCGTGCACAACGATGAAGAAGTGCAGCGCCTGGAAAAGCGTGGCCTGCGCATTATTGACTACGAGCAGTTCGAGCAATTGCGCAATGAGGCCGTGCTGATTCGGGCACACGGTGAGCCACCGAGCACCTACCAAATGGCGCTGGAAAACAACCTGACTCTGATTGATGCCTCGTGCCCGGTGGTGCTGAAACTGCAAAACCGCATCAAAACCAGTTACGACAAGCAGGAGAAGATTTTCATCTATGGCAAGCACGGCCACGCCGAGGTGCGGGGGCTGTTAGGTCAGACCAGCGGCAACGCCATTGTGTTTGAGAGTTTGGATGAACTGCTGCGCCACGAGCTGCCGCCAAACATCACGCTCTACAGCCAGACCACCAAAAGCACCGATTCGTTTTACCGCATCAAGGGCGAGTTGGAGGAACGAGGTTACCAGATAAACGCCAACGACACCATCTGCCGGCAGGTAAGTAACCGCGACAAAGACTTGCGCCGCTTTGCCGCGCAGTACGACCAAGTGGTGTTTGTTTCGGGCACGAAAAGCTCCAACGGCAAAGTGCTCTATCAGGTGTGCAAGGACACTAACCCGGCCACTCACTTTATTTCTAAAGTAGAGGAAATATGTCCCACTTGGTTTCGGCCGGGGCAGTCGGTGGGCATTTGCGGTGCTACCAGCACGCCTATGTGGCTGATGGAGCAAGTTCGCGACGCGCTGTTGGCGCTTTAGGGCAACACAGCTCGTTGCCCCGATTTTTGTAGATATACTTCATGACTCCTGCCACTCAGCTACTAAACTCGCCTTCAGTTGCTCTTCAACGGGTGAAACCTGCGCCGCTGGGCTACAAGGGAGTGGCAATAGCGCTATTGATTATAGTGGCGTGGGCCGGACTACTCACGTTTCTGCTGGCACGGTATCAGCTCGACTGGGCTACGCCTTGGCCTTATCTGCTGGTGCTGCTGCAAACGCACTTATACACCGGCCTCTTCATTACGGCCCACGATGCCATGCATGGCGTGGTTAGCCCTAAAAAAACTTGGAACAATGCGCTGGGCACTCTGGCAGCGGGCCTGTTTGCTTACAATTGGTTTCCCGGCATGCTGCCCAAGCATCATCAGCATCACCGTCACGTAGCCACTGCCGACGACCCCGATTTTCACGACGGAGAGCATGTGGGTTTTTTGCCGTGGTTTGCTCGCTTCGCCTGGAACTATGTGACGGTATGGCAAATACTGCTGATGGCGGCTACATACAACGTGTTGAAACTGTACTTCCCGCAGGCAAATGTCATTGCGTTTTGGATGGTGCCCGCCGTGCTGGCCACCTTGCAACTGTTCTTTTTCGGAACCTACCTGCCGCACCGTGGTGAACACGCTCCCAACAACGTGCATAAGTCGCGCAGCCAGTTGCGGCACCATGTCTGGGCTTTTGTGAGTTGTTACTTCTTCGGCTACCACTACGAGCACCACGACCAGCCGTATCTGCCGTGGTGGCGGCTGTGGCAAACCAAATAAGTGTACAAGTGCTGTTACTGCAAGAACCCGGGGGCTAAATCCCCGGGTTCTTGTATTTCGTATCTTTGTACTTACGAAGTAACAGCCGCCGGAATGAGTGGTGGAAGCTAGGAGGAAACCCCTTCTTTATATTGAAATAAGGGTATTGTATATAGAATCTAATACTTGTTTCGTTTTATAATTTTTTCAGCCTAATCTTTTCGCTAATGCTGCGGAAAAGGGCTATTGTGGATAGAGGCATGCAGGATAGGCTACTACATGGGCGGTGTTGGAGGTGCTACTGGGTGGCATGTCTGTTGCTGCTATGTTATGTAGCAACGGCCCAGCCAGTATCTGGTACCATTCCTATTTCCCAGCAGATAGCGCGACTACTGCTGCAAAGCAAGCAGCAACTCCCTCTGAGCCCGGCGACAGCACTAGCCGAAGCAAAGCTCGCCTTACAATTGGCAACGGATGCCAAGCGCCCCACCGATGCGGCCGCCGCGCACATGGCCGTCGGGGCTGCCCTGGAGGCCCAGCGCCAATACGAGGAGGCTTTGCGTCATTTTCGGCAGGCTAGCCAAGCGTATCGCGCTACCGGCAACCGCCCGGCGCGGGCGTTGGCGCTACGGCGTATTGGGCACGCGCAGTACGTAGAAGGGGATACGGGGCAGGCTCGTAACACGGCGTTGCAGGCTTTGGGTCTGGCTGAGCAACTGCGCAACTCCACCGAAATAGCGCAGAGCTACGCGCAGCTAGGCGAGATGTACGGTCAGCAAGGTCTCTGGGATAGAGCGTTAGCCAGCCACGAACGGGCTTATTCGGAGTGGCAGCAGGCTTCCAACCTCATTGGCCAGGCCGCCGCCCTCAACGACATTGGCTTAACGCATTTTCAACTGCGCCATTTCAGCCGTGCTTTGTATTACCTGAACCGTGCCCTTACCGAAGCTCGCCAACTATCCGACAGCACCCGCATTAGTGAAGCGCTGGCCAGTACCGGGCGGGTGTATGATGCGCTGGGCAACTATGAAGTAGCTCAAGGATTTTATGGCCAGGCACTGAGCCAGCTACCCCGTGCCACCTCGCCGACCCGCCGGGCCGAAGGACTGCGCGCATTATCGGTGGCCTACGATTCGGTTGGCAACCAGCCGGCGGCTATTGAAGCATTGCGCCGGGCGTTACCGTTGGCTCGGCAGGGCGGCTCAGCCGTTCAAGTCAGCGGCCTGTATCAGCTCTTGACTTCTATTTACAGTCGTACCGGCGACTTCCAGAACGCTTTACGAACTCAAACTCAGTACACCAATCTTCAGGACAGCGCCTTTGTGGAACAGCGGACGGCGCAAGTAGCTGAGCTACGAACCCGCTACGAAACCGAGAAGAAGGAGCGTGAAATCCAGTTGCTCACCAAAGACCGACAGCTCCAGCAAGTGCGGCTGCAACGGCAGCTGCTAGTGCGCAATGTACTGGCAGCAGGGGCACTGGTGCTCTTAATGGTGGTGTTTGCGTTATACCGTGGCCGGCGTCGGCAGCTCTACAACAACCAAGTGCTGCAACAGAAGAATCAGGCTATCGAGCAGCAGAAGGAAGAGTTGGGCCGCCTTAACCGTACCAAGGACACCCTGTTTTCCATCATCTCGCACGACTTGCGTAGTCCGCTCAGCTCCCTATACTCGCTGTTTTCGCTGATGAACATGGGCACGCTGCCCCCGGAGCGGCTGGCTACCCACTCGCAGCGCCTTACCCGCACCCTCGATGTAACGCTACGTCTACTCGATAACCTGCTCAATTGGTCGGCCTCGCAGATGCAGGGCGACAAGGTGCGGCCCGAAAAAGTCCGGCTTCAACCCATCATTGAAGAGGCTATGGGCTTGCTGGCTGGTGATGCCGAACGCAAATGCATTGCCGTGTTCAGCGACATTCCCACGCTGAGCACCGTACGCGCCGACTTGGACATGCTACGTTTGGTGGTACGCAACCTGCTTGGCAATGCCATCAAGTTCACACCCACAAATGGCCAAGTACGCATCAGTGCGCGGCAGCTTGAAGGACAGCAGCTTTGGGAAATAGCCGTGGCGGATAACGGTGTAGGCATTGCCGCCGACGACCTACCGAAAATATTTGGCGAAACTGGCCTCCACAGCACTCTAGGCACCGCGCTGGAAAAAGGGGCTGGCTTGGGGCTGCGGTTGTGCAAGGAATTTGTGGAGCGCAATGGCGGCAGCATCACTTGCGAAAGCCAGCTCGGCCGCGGAACGACGCTCCGCTTCACGCTGCCCGTGGCCGCGCCAGAAATCCGCCCACTGGTTCCCGTAGAGTCTGCTACTGCTGTTGCCGTCTGATTAGCGTGCGGTTCACAATCCGTTCCGTAACCCGTTCCCGATAGGTTTGGCCCAGCGGCAGCGCGTGGCCACCCACTCGCACCTCTAGGTTGCTCACCGATTCAATCAGCTGGACGTTAATCAGATAGGAGCGGTGGGTGCGCACAAACAGGTCCTTGGGTAGCTGCTCTTCCAGGTTTTTCAAGTTCACCAGTGTCAGGTGCGTCCGGCCGTCGGCGGTGTTGATTTTGGTGAAATCCTTGAGTGCCTCGATGTAGAGCACGTCGCGGTAGTGTAGGCGCACGAAATGCGAATCGGTCCGGATAAAGAAAGAGCCCAGGTCCGATGCCGCATTCTGGACTGCGCCAGCTTCCCTAGGGTGCAGCCGAACGAGGTTGGATATTTTATTTATCGCCTTCAGAAACCGGTCGAGCGTAATAGGCTTCAGTAGAAAGTCAATTACGTCCAGATTAAACGCTTCCATAGCGTATTGCGAGTGCGCCGTCATCAGTACCACCAACGGAGGATGTTGCAAGGCGCGCACCAAATCGAGGCCGCTGAGGTGCGGCATGGTTACGTCCGAAAACAGTACTTGTATCTCATTATCAACTAAATACTTGTGAGCCTCCAGCGGATCCGAGAAGGTTGCTTTGATATCGAGTACATCTGTCATGGTTGCGTAGGCCTGCAACAGGTCTAGCACCAGCGGATCATCATCAAGTAGTATACAGGTAATCTTCATGCGTACGATAAGGCAGTATGGGTAGGGCAGAGGCAGTGAATATAGACAGGATGAGGCAGAAAATCGGTTTTTTGCCTCAACTGCTCGGACTGAGCTGAGCACTAACCTGCAGAAACAGTTGGTTACTGCCCGCTGCATCTTGTTCATGCATTACATAGGGCTGCGGTTGAATTGAATCTGAAGTAGCTATCCGGCGTGGCGGGTTATACAAACAAAAACAGCCTTCCTGTAGATAGGAAGGCTGTTTCGGAAATGGTTGTTTCTCTTCTGGCTGGTTAGTTGCCGCCGGTGTGCACAGCATTGGTTTTCTTGCAGCACTCGGGCAAGCGGTTGTAGGCGCGCTCATCGGCCGGCTGGGCGTCGGCGTCGTAGCCGGTTTTTTGCACGGCAGCGCGCAGGGCCTCGGGAGAGGTTTTATCGGCGCGGTACGTAACGGTCAGTACTTGCGTGGGTACGTCGAGCACGGCGGCCTGCACGCCTTTTTCGTAGGCCAAGGACTTTTCGAGGCGCGCTTTGCACATGTCACACACGGCCGATGTTTTCAGCTTTACTTGTTCGGTGCCAGCAGCTTTGTCTTTCGATTTAGCTACCGTTTGGGCTTGAGTGGCCTGAGCGGTCAGCAAAGCGAAAAAAGCCAGTAGGAAGGTTTTGATGAGTTTCATAATGAAAAAAGTTGAGCGCCGAAGCACTGAAAACAAGTTGAAATAAAGAGACGAAAACTGTGCCGCTTTCAGTTGTTCAGCTTGAAAACTTACTGCCCCAACGAAAACGACGGTACAATGCGTTCCGCGGCAGACAAACGCTACTCGATGCGGAAGCGTAGCCCAGAATAGAACAGGCGGCCGTAGGTGGGACCGTACACCATAGCCGCATCAAAGTTCGAGCTGAACGGCATGGCAGCACTCTGGATAGGGTCGTTCTGGCGGTAGTTGGTTAAGTTCTCCACTCCCACGTACACCTCAAGCCGTTTGAAAGCGCGCGTCACCTGGGTGTTGAGCAGCGCAAACCGCGGTGAGTAGGGCAGGGCAGTTTCGCCGGCACCATGCTGGTGCCCCGTTTCGCCTGGGTGTGGGGCTAGAGGCCGCTGCCCATACGCCTGTAGCGTCAGGTCGGCGCGCCACTTGTCGAAGGCGGTGGCGTAGCCCACGTTGAAAAATACGCGGTGGGGCACCGTCATGGGCCGGCGCAGCAATTGGCCGTCGTAGGTGCTTTTCACGTCCAGGTACTTGTAGGCCACTTTGGCGGTCAGGCCTTTCACCGGCTCGGTTTGCAGTTCCGCCTGGAAGCTGCGCGAGAAAGACCGGCCACCGGGTTCCAGATTGCCAATCAACAGCAAGCTAGGGGCGGTGTACATGTCGGCTACCATTTGGTTTTGAAACGCAGTGTGGTAGTAGTCAGCTACAAACGTAGCGGTGCGGCCAGCCAGCTGGAAGTACTGTGTGATGCTGCCGCCCACGTTCCAGGCTTTTTCGGGCCGCAGGTTGGGCGCAATTACGAATTCGCGGGCACTCAGCAATGAGCCGATATTATCAGCAATGGGGTTGGCCACTCGGAAGCCAGTACCCGCCGCTAGCCGCAATACCGAGTTTTTGGTGGCGTCATACTTCAAATTGAAGCGTGGCGTGAGCTGCCAGCCATATAGGTTGTGCCGGTCGAGGCGCAGGCCGCCCACCAGAATCAGGTTGCGCGAGTTCTGGTAGGTGTATTCGGCAAACGCGCCGGGCACGTTTTCGAGGCGGTTGCGGTGCTCCCTGGCGTAACGCATGGGGGGCGTTTCATTGGCGTAGCTGAAACCGTTGCGGAAAACCTCCTGATAATCGTCGTAGAGGTAGCTCAGACCCGTTCGGTAGGTGTGGGCCGTGGTGCCTAGCACGCTCTGAAACAGCAAAGTAGCCTGCGCTGTGCGCTGGGTGCCATTGTACTGCCGCGGCTCAAATGGAGCCGGCTTATAGGAATACGAGGAAGTGAAATCGTGGTGGGTACCGCTCAGTAGCAACCCCAAGCTCTGGTACGGCCGGCCGGGCCAGGTGTACGACGTTTTGGCGAAGCCCGTGTATCGGTCGGTGCGATTAGTGAAACCGTAGTTGCGCGTGTAGGCATCCGTTTTATTGGCGCGGAAACTGGTCTGGCCACCTTCCCGCGTTTCGCGTAGTGCGCCCAGCCCTATTTCACTTACTATACCTTTGCCCGACAGGTACTTCCACTTGTTGAACACGTTGTACTGCGTAGCCAGCGGCAGATCCATAAACCCGTCTTTGTTCCGGTCAACGCGGCGGCCTAGGTGGTCGGAGTGTAGCAGTATTGCCGTGGATACCTTCTTGCTGACCGGGGCGGCTACGTTCAGGTTCAAATCGAATTTGCCGAGGTCGTTGCCGTAAGCGTTGAACAGCAGCCGCTCGGTTTTATCGGGCTCCTTGAGGCGCACGTTCACTTGGCCGGCAATGCTTTCATAGCCATTCACCACCGAACCCATTCCCTTGATGATGTCAATGCTCTCAATCCAGGTACCCGACAGGTAATTGAGGCGATACGGCGTAGAGAGGCCGCGCAACGCCGGCAGGTTGTCGATGGTAAGCAGGGAGTAGGCGCCGTCTAGTCCCAGCAGCTGAATCTGCTTGGCCCCCGACACGGCATCGGTAGTAGAAACCTCCACGGCGGCGTTGGTTTCAAAGCTTTCGGCTAGGTTGCAGCACGCCGACTTAGTTAGGTCGCGGCTGGTGATGACCTGGCTATTGGTGGGCGTGAGCGACGAGTAGGAGGGCGCCCGGCCTTCCACTTTTACTTCGCCCAAGTCAGCACCCGTCCGCAATGCCACTCGCACGTATGGAGTGCCGGTGGTAGCTACGGCAATAGTATCAGCCTTATAGCCAAGCGCATTGATAACCAAATGGCTGGCTTCGGCGCGGGCCGGCCGCGGTAGGGCAAACGTGCCGGTATTGTCAGTGGTGGCGGCATCGGTGGTGCCTAGCCAGCGCACTACGGCGCCTGGTAGCGGCTTGGCCGCCGCAGCGTCGGTTACTTGGCCCCGAACCGGCGCCAGCAAATCAGCGGAAGATTGGGCAGTAGCCGTAACTGAAGCACTCAGCCCAAGACCGAGTGCCGCAGCCCAACGCGGCCCGAAAAGAGGAGACATAGCAATGGTAAGTTAGTGTTCACTCCAAGTAAAATAAGCTACTGCTTATATAGCACAGCTTCTTTCCCAGCCAAGGCTGGCAGAATGAATTCTAAACCACTAATACTCCGATAAATGTAAGAAGAACCCGGCCCGCGCGTGAGGGCGGCGAGCTGTCCGCGGCGTGCCAGACATCAGCTTGCGCAACCAGCAGAACGGGAGGGAGAGTAGGCCACGACGTAGTAGGCCACCACACGGTTATGAAAGGCGCAGGCAACAGCTTCGCCCACGTCATCTCCGGGGTAGGTGCATCCAGCTTATGCAGGTGGGCACTGAATTCGCAGCACGCAGCTTTCAGCTTGGCTTGCTTGAATGGAGTGTGCTGTTCGGAGGCCGGCTTAGGAACCGGGCAGCGGTGCTGCGGCGTAGTGAAAATCACCGAGGCCGTCCGGCTACCACTCTCCCGGCACACGTGTTGCTGCACCGTCATGCCCACCGAGGCGGTGAGTACGAGCAGAGCCAGCCATACGCTGAACAGCCGATGAGAGAGAGGACGCTTCACAAGACAAAGATACGGATTGAACGATTAGCCAGCAGGTATGAAATCCGGCCGCTACCAGTGCAGGATTTGGAGTTACTGATAACCAACTAACGAGTGGAGAAACAGTGAAAAGCACCGGCTACTTGGCATCGGATTCCGAGGCTGACATTTTGGCAAGTTGTCGATTAGTAGGTATTTTGATGTATAAATTTTAAGCTAAAAATCTTGGAAAAAGGCCTTAATAGCTTGGAAATGGCATTTTAGGAGAGTGGTAGAAAATGGTAAATCGTGGTTGCCTTTTCTGAGGCATTACGTACTTTTGCTAGCATCCCTCCCTACTGCCTTTCCCTAACCCATGAACCTGCTCTCCGGCGAATATGAATGCAAGCTGGACCCGAAAGGGAGGCTGGTGCTGCCGGCCAAGGTGAAAGGTAACCTGCCGGAAGCCTCCGGCAACCAGCTAGTACTGGTGCGTGGGTTCGAGCCTTGTCTAGTGCTGTACCCGCGCGAATCGTGGCGCATCATTCACGACAAAGTGATGGCGCTGGACGAGTTTAACGAGGAGTATCGGCAGTTTCAGCGCAACTTCTTCCGGGGCATGACGGAGGTAGAACTGGATACCATTGGGCGGTTTATGCTGCCCCGCACGATGGTGCGCTACTCTGGCATCGAGAAGGAGGCCATTATTGTAGGGCTGGGCAACCGATGCGAAATATGGGACCCCACCCGTTACGATGAGTACCTGATTAAGGACCAGCAGAGCTTCTCGAAGCTGGCCCAGAAATTTCTCACCACTGAAAATGGCCCAAGCGGCCCCCTAGCCGCATGAGCAACCCCACCGACTACCTCAACGACACTGCCTACCACCGCCCGGTGATGCTACGTGAGTGCCTGGAAGCCTTGCAACTCCAGCCCGGCGGCCGCTATGTGGACGTAACCTTCGGCGGTGGTGGCCACTCGGCCCGCATTCTGGAGCACCTCACCACTGGCCACCTATACAGCTTCGACCAGGATGCTGATGCCGAGCGCGAAGCCGCCAAGCTGGCCCGCCCGCAGTTTACCTTCATTCGGGCTAATTTCCGTGACCTGCACGCTGAGTTGCAGGCCGCCGGCGCCTTGCCCGTTGATGGCCTGCTGGCTGATTTGGGCGTATCATCGCACCAGTTTGATACGCCGGAGCGGGGCTTCAGCACCCGCTTCGATGGGCCGCTAGATATGCGCATGAACGCCGAAGACGGTGCTACCGCTGCCGACATTATCAATGAGTATCCGGAAGCGGACTTGCACCGCATTTTCGGGATGTACGGCGAAGTCACCAACGCCCGCACACTGGCCCAAACCGTAGCTTCGGCGCGGCGCGGCCAAACCATCAGCACCATTGCTGAGTTGAAAAAGGCCATTGCTAGCTGTACTCCGCGGGGCAAGGAAAACAAATATCTGGCGCAGGTATTTCAAGCGTTGCGCATCGAGGCCAACGACGAAATGAAAGCCTTACAAGATATGTTGTCGAATACGGCCAAGGTATTGCGACCCGGTGGCCGGCTAGTAGTGATGAGCTACCACTCCCTAGAAGATAGGCTGGTAAAGAACTTCATGGCCAAGGGTAAATTCTTCGGCGAAGCTGAAAAAGACCTGTTCGGCAATACCAACCAGCCATTCGATGTACTGACCCGCAAGCCGGTGGAAGCTTCCGCTGAGGAAGTGGCCACCAACAGCCGTGCCCGCTCGGCCAAGCTGCGGGTTGCAATTAAGAACTAAGCCATGGCTACCAATACAATAAAACCCGTTGCCAAACAGCCCCGTACCAATGCGCCCCGCGCCGTGGTGCCGGAGTTTGTGGTGGCGCCCGAGCCGGTAGTGCCGCCCGCCCCCCGGCCCGAGCCTGCGCCCCGTTCCCGGCCCGAACCGAAAGAGCCACAAGCTGCCCCCCAGCCTGCCGCCCCTCGTAGCTCTTGGAGCGTGTTCACGCTGCTGGACCGGGTGACGCGCATGGACGGTCTGTTCCGGGAGGGGCTGCCGGTGCGCTATCTGCCGCATGTGCTGTTTGTGATGTTCCTGATTCTACTGTACATCGGCAACACGCACTACGCCACCCGCATGAACCGGGCTATCCAGAAGCTGAAGCTGGAAAACGAGGACTTGCGCGCCGACTACACCACGCTGAAATCCGACTACATGGAGGCCAGCAAGCAAAGCGAAGTAGCCCGTAAGGTGGCCGCTTACGGCCTGGTAGAAAGTTCTTCGCCGCCCTTCCGTATCGAAGTGCCTTCCGGCCGCCTCGATGAAGCTTCCCTGGACCTGGTGCCTATCCTGACGGCCGACTCCTTGGCGGCCCGCGCCCTGCGCGACTCGCTCCGGCACGCCGTGCCCGTGGCGCCTATCGACTCGATGAACATTGAAGTGGGCGCGCCGCCCGTGCCCATTGGCACCGATGCTACGGGTGAACCTGCCACTGAACATTCCACCGCTACGCCCCGTCGCAATGAAAGGAAGCGTTAAAAAATCCATTGTCACGCGGGTGCGGCTGGCGTTTCTGGGCGTTTGCCTGTTCTCGGCTGCTATTGTCTGGAAGATATCCAACATCCAGTTCAAGGAAGGCGAGAAATGGCGCGCCCTGGAGCAGGAGCGGCGCGTGGTGTACCAGCCGGTATTTGCTACCCGCGGCTCTATTGTGGCCGACGATGGCAAGAGCATCATGGCTACTTCGTTACCCTTCTTCCGGGTGGCCTGGGACCCGAGCGTAGTGGACAAGGCATTGTTCACTAGTAAGGTGGATTCGCTGGCTGGCTTGCTCTCACAATTCTTCAGCGACAAAAGCAAGCAAGAATACAAACGCAAACTTCAGAACGCATACAGTTCACATGCGCGGTACCTGCGGCTGAACTCGCGGCAGATTAACTTTCAGGAGAAGAAAGAACTGGCCGCTTGGCCGATATTCCGAGCCGGTAAAAACAGAGGCGGCGTCATTTTCGAGAAGGTGGACAAGCGTTTCCGGCCGTTTGGCGGGCTGGCGCAACGTACCATCGGCTTCGTGAATGAAGATAAGAACGGGGCGGGGCTGGAATTTACCTTCAACCGCCACCTGGCCGGCAAAGACGGGGAAGCCCTATTTGAGCGGCTGCCCGGCGGCAACAAGCCCATCTACGACGGTACCGAAATCAAGCCAATTGATGGCTACGACATCCAAACCACGCTCGACATCAATCTGCAAGACGTAGCCGAAAACGCGCTGTACAAGTCGTTGGTGGACAACAATGCCCAATACGGCTGCGTGATTCTGATGGAGGTGCAAACCGGCGCCATCAAGGCCGTGGCCAACCTGGGTAAGGTGGATGAGGGTATCTACCGCGAAGACTACAACTACGCCATTGCCGACCAGGGCCGTACTGAGCCAGGCTCCACGTTCAAGCTGGCGTCTATGATGGCCATTCTGGAAGACAACCCCGAAATGACCCTCGACGACATGGTGGATACCGGCAATGGCCGCAAGTACATTGGTGGCGCCGTGAAAACCGACTCGCACGGCTATGGCAAAATCACCGTGAAGCAGGTGTTCGAGAAGTCCAGCAACATTGGCGTGGCCATGTTGGTAGACGCGCAGTTTAGCAAGAACCCTAGCAAATACACCGACTACCTGAAACGGTTTGGCCTGCACAAGCAGCTAGGCTTCCAGATGGCCGGTGAGGCGCGTCCATACGTGAAAGACCCGCAGGACCGCTCGTGGAGCCGGACTTCACTCACTACCATGAGCATTGGCTACGAGTTGAAGCTAGCGCCGCTGCAAACTCTGGCCTTTTATAATGCGGTGGCCAACGGCGGCGTGAAAATGCAGCCCATGATTGTCAAGGAAATCAAGCAGGTAGATAAGGTGCTGGAGCACTTCGAGCCGGTGGTACTCAACCCTAAAATCTGCTCCGACGAAACGCTGGCCAAGGTGAAAGCCATGATGGAAGGCGTGGTAACGGAAGGCACCGCCCGCAGCATCCGCTCCCCCGATTTCAGTATTGCAGGCAAAACCGGTACCGCCTGGAAATTCAAGAACGGCGCTTATACCCGCACTTATTCCACCAGTTTCTGCGGTTACTTCCCCGCCGATAAGCCCAAGTACTCGTGTATTGTAGTGGTGGATTCGCCCAAGAAAGGTCGCATCTACGGGGCTGACGTGGCTGCGCCAGTGTTCCGCGAAGTGGCCGATAAAGCTATGGCCCGTGACGCCGCCAGCCAGCGCCCGGTGCTAGCCCGCACCACTTTCAACCGCGCCAAAACACCGGTAGTACAAGCCGGTATGCAAGACGAACTGCGGCTGGTATTCGAGAAGATTGGAGTGCGCAACGAAACCACTGCGCCCGATGAAGATTGGGTGCGGGTGCCCGTCACCACTGCTAATGATACCGACGCACTGGCCCTCCAGCCGCTGACCGTACGCCCCGGCCGCGTACCCGACGTGCACGGCCTGACGTTGCGCGACGCCTTGTTCCTGCTGGAAAACCGAGGGCTGCGGGTGCGCGCGCTGGGTACCGGCCGCGTGAAGGCGCAGTCGGTGGCGGCGGGTGCGGCCGCGCGGCGCGGTACGGTAGTAACGCTGGCGCTGGAACCCATCGGGCAGCGCAGCACCGTTGCCCCGATGCCGCTGGTCGCACCAGCTCCCAGTCAGTTGGTTGAAAACAAGCTGCTGACGCCGGTAGATACCGATCTAGAAGCCAAGACTCGTGAACTAGCGGCTAAGGCCAAAATCAGAATGGCAGCGGTTAAGGGCAATGCTACTTCAACGCAGCCTAAAAAAGCAACCAAGAAGCCCGAGCCGCGCAAGGCAGAAAACAAGCCCGCGACTCCTGCTAAACCCAAGCCTGCAGAATCCAAACCTGCTAAAAGACCAACTCAGATAACGCAGCAAACAACGAACGGCAACCCCAAAAAAGCCTAGAACGCCGCTCTGCGTCTTCTGCGTAAACTTCAGCGCCCACCGTGGGCCTCAACCAATCGAACAGCCTTGTCAACCGATAAAGAAATAACGCTCCCCCTGTTCGCCTTGCTGGCCGATGTTACGGTAACATCCCAGCACGGCCCTACCGATGTGCCCGTGCAGGCTCTCACGCTCGATTCACGGCAGGCGGCGCCCGGCTTCGTGTTTTTCGCATTGCGCGGCGCAGCTACCGACGGCCACTTATTCGTGCCGAAAGCGGTGGAGCAGGGGGCGTCCGTTGTTATCTGTGAGGACCTGCCCGCCGATTTACAAGCTGGCACCGCGTATGTGCAGGTGCCCGATTCGGGGGAGGCTATGGCCCACATGGCGGCGGCTTTCTACGGGCATCCGTCGCGGAGCTTGCAGCTGATTGGCGTGACGGGTACCAACGGCAAAACCACTTGCGCCACGTTGCTGCACAAGATGCTGCGCGAGCTAGGCTACCACACCGGCCTGCTAAGCACGGTACAAAACCAGATTGACGAGCAGGTAATTCCGGCCACCCATACCACGCCCGACGCCATCCGGTTGAATGAGCTGCTGGCTCGCATGGTGGAAGCCGGTTGCACCCACGCCTGCATGGAGGTGAGCAGCCATGCCGTGGTGCAGCACCGCATAACGGCACTACGTTTCGTAGGTGGCATCTTCACCAACCTCACCCACGACCACCTCGACTACCACGGCACCTTCGACAACTATTTGAAAGCCAAGAAGGGCTTCTTTGATATGCTGCCGAAGTCGGCCTTTGCCCTCACCAACGCCGACGACAAGCGCGGCATCGTGATGCTGCAAAACACGGCGGCCCGCCGCGAGACCTATTCGTTGCGAAGCGCCGCTACCTTCCGGGGCAAGTTGCTTGAAAATGCGGTGCACGGCCTGCATCTGGAAGTGGATGGGCAGGAAGTACAGTTCCGGCTGATTGGGGTGTTCAATGCCTACAACCTGCTGGCTGTGTATGGCGCGGCCGTGTTGCTAGGCGAGGAGCCGCAAGAAGTTCTCACGATTCTATCGGGGCTGCTGTCGGCACCGGGCCGCTTCGAGCCGGTGTTGTCGGCGCATACCCACGTCACGGGCATCGTCGACTACGCCCACACGCCCGACGCGCTGGAGAACGTGCTCAACACCATTGCTGACATCCGCCAGCCCAGCCAGCAGGTAATTACGGTGGTGGGCTGCGGCGGCAACCGCGACGGGGGCAAGCGGCCCATCATGGCCAACCTCGCCTGCCAGGGCTCCGACCATGTGGTGCTAACGTCCGACAATCCGCGCTTCGAAGACCCGCTGGAGATTCTCAGCCAAATGCAGGCCGGCGTCAAAACCCAGGACCTGCCCAAGGTGGAAACCATTCCCGACCGGCGCGAAGCCATCCGGCGGGCCGTAGAGCTGGCTGGCCCCAACGATATTGTGCTGGTAGCCGGCAAGGGCCACGAAACTTACCAGGAAGTACGCGGCGTCCGCGCTGAGTTTGATGATAAACAGGTGCTCCGGGAAATGTTCGAGTTGCTGGAAAAATGACCATCGTACACCAAAATCTGCAAAAACACAACGCTTGCTGAGCCTTAAAAAACTGGAACCTTTGCAGCTTGCTTAAATTTCTGACTGCAACCTGCTGACCTCGCGCCATGCTGTATTACCTCTTCAACTACCTGTATAAAGTACACCATGTACCCGGCACCGGGGTGTTTCAATACACCACGTTTCGGGCGGCGCTGGCGGTAGTTACTTCGCTCATTATTGCCCAGTTCTTTGGCAAGCCGCTGATTCGGGTGTTGCAGCGGGCCCAGATTGGCGAAACGGTGCGCGACCTGGGGTTGCAGGGGCAGCTAGAGAAGAAGGGCACTCCCACGATGGGCGGCCTGATTATTCTGCTGGCCATTTTGGTGCCTACGTTGCTCTTCGCCAAGCTCGATAATATCTACATCGTGCTTATGCTGCTCAGCACCGTGTGGCTGGGGCTGATTGGCTTTGTAGACGACTATATTAAAGTAGTAAAGAAAGACAAGGAAGGACTGGCTGGCCGCTTCAAGATTATGGGGCAGGTGGGTTTGGGCCTGACGGTAGGCTGGGTGCTGTTCTTCTCCAACGAGGTGACCGTGCGCCAGTACCTGTTACCTAACGGTCAGCTTTCGGCCGTGGACGCTAGCACCGTGTATCAGGATGTGAAGCTGATGATTACCACGGTGCCGTTCCTGAAAAACAACGAGCTGAACTATGGCGACTTGTTCGCCACAGCTGGCGACTTCTTCAACGAGTATTACGCCTTCTTCTACATCCCGATTGTCATCCTCATCATCACAGCCGTCAGCAACGGCGCCAACCTCACCGATGGCCTCGACGGGCTAGCGGCTGGTACTTCGGCCATCATTGGGACAACGTTGGCGGTTTTCTGCTTCGTGAGTGGTAACGCCTTCCTAGCTGACTACCTGGATATTATGTTCATTCCGAACTCCGGGGAGCTGGTTATCTTCTGTACTGCCTTTGTGGGGGCCTGTGTGGGCTTTCTGTGGTACAATTCGTTTCCGGCGCAAGTATTTATGGGTGACACTGGCTCATTGGCCATTGGCGGCATCATTGCGGTGCTGGCCCTCATCGTGCGCAAAGAGCTGCTGATTCCGGTGCTGTGCGGCGTGTTTTTGGTGGAAAGCCTGTCGGTGATGTTGCAGGTGAGCTACTTCAAATACACCCGCAAAAAGTACGGTGAAGGCCGGCGGCTGCTGCGGATGTCGCCGCTGCACCACCACTACCAGAAGCTCGGCTACCACGAATCCAAAATCGTGTCGCGCTTCTGGATTGTGGGCATCATGCTAGCCGTCTTGACCCTAGTAACCTTGAAACTCCGGTAAACTTCAGCGCCAAGAAACAGGCGTTACGCTTGTAGCGCTTTCTTCTGTTGCGTCCTTTTTCTCAGTTCCACTCTTCCACTTCCTTATGTCGCACATCGTAATTCTTGGAGCTGCTGAAAGTGGAGTAGGGGCCGCGCTACTGGCGCAGGCGAAAGGCCACTCCGTGTTCGTGTCTGATAAAAGCCCGATTCAGGAGCGGTACAAGCAGAAACTGACGCAGGCCGGAATCAGCTTTGAGGAAAACCAGCACACGCTGGAAGAAGTGCTAAAGGCCGACGAGGTTATCAAGAGCCCCGGCATCCCCGAGAAAGCGCCCATCATCCAGGCGTTGCGCGAGAAAGGCACGTCGGTTATTTCCGAAATTGAGTTTGCGGGCCGCTACACCAAAGCCAAGTGCATCTGCATCACGGGCACCAACGGCAAAACCACTACCACGCTGCTCACCTACCATCTGCTGAAGTCAGCAGGCTATAGTGTGGGTTTGGCCGGCAATGTAGGCTACAGCCTCGCTGAGCAGCTCATCGAAGACAAGTTCGACTACTACGTGGTGGAGCTGAGCAGCTTCCAGCTCGATGATACCTACGAGTTTCAGCCCTGGGTAGCCGTGCTACTCAACATCACCCCCGACCACCTCGACCGGTACGGTTACTCGATGCAAAACTATGCCCAGGCCAAGCTGCGCATTATGCGCAACCAGGACAGTGCGGGCTACTTCGTCTACAACGCCGACGACGAGAACATTCAGCGTTACTTTCAGTCGGCGCTACGGCCTGTCCGGCAGCTGCCCTTCAGCTTGCACCGCCGCCCCGACTACCACCTAGCGGCGTATTATACTGCTGAGGAAAGTTTGTGCACCAACCTGAATCCGGGTATTAGCCAAGGTGGGGAGGAGGTAAACGTTAGCGCCTCGCCGCTCATCGGGCAGCACAACCGCCAAAACACGTTGGCGGCCGTGCTGTGCGCCCGGGTGGCCGGCCTTTCCATTGAGCAGATTGAAACCGGACTGGCTACCTTCCGCAACGCCGACCACCGCTTACAACCCGTAGGCGAAATCAACGGCGTCCGGTTCATCAACGACTCCAAAGCCACCAACGTAGAAGCCGCTTGGTATGCCCTTGACGGCATCCGGCAGCCGATTGTGTGGATTGCGGGCGGCACCGATAAGGGCAACGACTACACCACGCTGATACCTTTGGCTAAGGCGCGGGCGAAGTCGTTGATTTGCTTAGGAGTTGACAACGAGAAACTGAAGACCAACTTCGGCGGGGTGGTGCCGCATCTAGAGGAAACACGGAGCGTGGAAACTGCCGTGCGCCGCGCCCTGGAACTGGCCGAACCCGGCGACGTAGTGCTTCTCTCGCCAGCCTGCGCCTCCTTCGACTTATTTAAAAACTACGAAGACCGGGGCTGCCAGTTTGTGACGGCCGTGGAGAAACTGATGGAAGAAACCGGACTGAAAAGCTCCTGACATTTCACTGATATTTGAAAATCACCTTTTCACCCTCTCACTAGTTCACAGATGAACGTTATCAAAAACTGGCTGCGGCAGAACCTGAAAGGTGACCCAGTGCTGTGGGGCATCGTGATTTTGTTCTCGCTCATTAGTATTGCCGTAGTGTACTCGGCTACGGGTACGCTGGCCTATAAGCAGAAGGCCGGCAACACTGAATACTTCCTGCTTAAGCACACCGGCCTGATCTTCGTGGGGTTAGCCTTCATGTGGCTCGCCCACCGCATCGACTACCGCTACTATTCGCGGCTGTCATTGTACGCGCTGCTCATTTCGGTGCCGCTGCTGCTGTTCACTTTCTTTATGGGCTCGAACATCAATGAAGCGTCGCGCTGGTTGACCATTCCGGTTATCAACCAAACCTTCCAGCCCTCCGACCTAGCTAAGCTGGCCCTGATTGCGCACGTGGCTTCTATGCTAAGCCGCCGTCAGCAACACGTGCAGGACTTCAAAACCACGCTGCTGCCCGTAATGCTGTGGGTAGGTTTGATTTGTGGTATCATCATTCTGAGTAATGCCTCTACGGCGCTATTGCTGTTTGCTACCTGTCTGCTGCTCATGTTCATTGGGCGCGTGCCACTCAAGCAAATGGCCGTCATGGTGGCTATTGGCGCGGTAGTGGGTGGAGTAGGTCTGGCTACGGGGCAGCGCATGAAGACGGTAATATCCCGCATTGAAAACTTCACAGATAAGAGTAAGCCGGTGCCGTTTCAGCTGGAACACAGCTACATAGCCATTGCCACGGGCGGTGTCACGGGCAAAGGTCCCGGCAACAGCACCGAGCGCAACATCCTGCCCCACCCGTATTCCGACTTCATTTTTGCCGTAATCATTGAAGAATATGGCATGGCGGGGGGCGTGTTTGTGCTGTTCCTCTACCTGGCCTTCCTCTATCGAGGACTATTGACAGTGGTGAATAGCTACGGCGCTTTTGGGGGGCTGTTGGCTGCTGGCCTCACGTTCAGTCTGGTGCTGCAAGCCATGGTGAATATGGGCGTAGCTGTGGGGCTGGGTCCAATTACCGGTCTGCCGCTGCCGCTACTGAGTATGGGTGGTACCTCCCTCATCTTCACCGGAATCAGCATCGGTATTATTCTGGCCGTAAGCCGCGGTGAGCGGGAAATCCGCCCAATGGTGGGGGAACCCGCCGACACAGTCCGTATTCCCAAAGTATCAGCCTACGCCTAGGTCGTTTTTCGTTGTTGTTGGTTGTTGCTCGTGCTTAGGCTGAGTGAAACTGAAGCCAACAACGAAAAACCAACAACGAAAAACGAAATGAAAGTTATCATCAGCGGCGGCGGTACGGGCGGGCATATTTTCCCGGCGGTGGCAATTGCCAACGAGCTGCGCCGCCGGCAGCCCGACGCGGAAATCCTGTTTGTGGGCGCCAACGGCCGCATGGAAATGACGCGTGTGCCCGAGGCCGGCTACCAAATAGTGGGCCTCGACATTACCGGTTTGCAGCGCAGTCTAACGCCGCAGAACCTGCTGTTCCCGATTCGGGTGATGCGGGCGGTACGCAAGGCCGGCAAGCTCATCGAGAAGTTTCGGCCCGATGTGGTGGTGGGCGTGGGCGGTTATGCGTCGGCGCCGGTGTTGCTGGCAGCCACTTCGCGCGGCATTCCCAGCCTCATTCAAGAGCAGAATTCCTATGCTGGCCTCGTCAACAAGCTATTGAGCCGCCGTGTCGATAAAATATGCGTGGCGTATGAAAGCATGGACAAGTTTTTCCCATCCGAGAAGCTTGTACTTACCGGCAACCCCGTCCGCACCGAAATAGCCAGCGGTAACCGCGCAGAGGCCCTGCAATTCTTCGGTTTAAACCCTGATAAGCCTGTTCTGCTGGTGATTGGCGGCAGTTTAGGAGCCCGTACCCTTAACCAAGCCACGGTGGCAGCATTACCACGCCTGAAAGCCGCTGGCGTGCAAGTTCTCTGGCAGACCGGTAAGCTCTACTACCCGGAAGCCGCCCAGCACGCTGCTCCCTTCGCCGCCGATAACCTGAAAGCCCTGGAGTTCGTCCAGCGCATGGACCTAGCCTATGCTGCCGCCGATGTGGTGGTCAGCCGGGCCGGAGCATTGTCGGTGTCGGAATTGTGCCTCACCGCTAAACCGAGCATACTAGTGCCTTCGCCCAATGTGGCCGAAGACCACCAAACCAAAAACGCCATGGCGCTGGTGCGCAAAGAGGCCGCGCTACTTGTCTCGGATGCTGAAGCCCCGGCCAAGCTCTACGACACTGCACTCGCCCTACTACAGAACCCCGCGCAGCAACAGCAGCTAACTGCCAATGTGCAGCAGCTAGCCTACCCGGCCGCCACTACCACCATTGTCGATGAGCTGCTAAAGCTGGTTGATAGTAAGCCCTGAATAGGCCATCAGAAAAGAAATTGCGCTGATAGCTCTGCCAATTCTTAATTGCTAATTCTTAAATTTTACTTGCCTTTGAGCCCCGTCGCCGCATATCCTTACGTCTATTTCCTCGGTATTGGAGGCATTGGTATGTCGGCGCTGGCGCGCTGGTTTCAAGCCAACGGGCACACTGTGTCGGGCTACGACAAAACCAGCACGCCCCTGACCGATGCGCTGGCAGCGGAAGGCATTGCCGTGCATTACGACGACGCAGTAGCTAGTATTCCGGTATCCGTGCGCGAAAACCGGGAACGTACCCTCGTGGTGCTCACACCGGCTATTCCGAAAAACCATCAGGAGTGGGCGTGGCTGCGCGAAAACGGCTATGATATCCGCAAGCGTAGCCAAGTGCTGGGCGTACTCACCCAGGGGCACCGCACAATTGCCGTAGCTGGCACCCATGGCAAGACCACAACCAGTAGCATGGTGGCGCACCTACTCCACCACGCGGGCGTGCCCTGTGCGGCCTTTCTAGGCGGTATCTCCGTGAACTTGGGCTCGAACCTGCTGCTGCCACCCCCCAACCAACCTGATGTACCAATTGTAGTGGAAGCTGACGAGTATGACCGGAGCTTCCTGACGCTGTACCCTACCGTGGCCATCGTCACAAGCACCGACGCCGACCACCTCGACATCTACGGCAATAAAGAAGCCTTGGTGGAGTCGTTTCGGCAGTTTGTGAGCCAGATTCAGCCGGGTGGTACGCTCATCATCAACCACACGGCCGATGCCAGCGTGGCCGCGGCTGTGCCCGCCGGGGTGCGGGTTATCCGCTATGGTCTCACGGCGGAGCAAGGCCCCGAATTATCTGCTTCCGACATCACCGCGCAAGGCAATCAGTTTCGCTTCAACCTGCACAGTCCTCAAGGCACCGTGGCCGACCTAGAGCTAGCAGTGCCGGGCTACCACAATGTGGAAAATATGCTGGCAGCTGCCTGCGTAGCGCAGCTCGAAGGGGTAGCGCCCGAGCCGTTGCAAGCAGCCGTAGCGGCTTATCGGGGAGTGAAGCGCCGCTTCGAGTTTATCGTGACGGCCGGTACCACTGAGCAGCCAAAAGTATATGTGGATGATTATGCCCACCACCCACGCGAAATCGAAGCCTTCTTACGTTCTGTGCGGGCGCTCTACCCAAATCAGCAACTGCGGGTGATATTCCAGCCGCACCTGTTCACGCGCACCCGCGACTTCGCTCCCGGATTTGCGGAGAGCTTGAGCCTCGCCGACGAAGTGGTGCTGATGGACATATACCCAGCGCGGGAGCTACCATTACCAGGCGTAACGTCGGAATTGATTTTATCCCAAATAACGGCCCCGAAAAAGTCGTTGCAGAGCCGGGCAGAAATCCTGAAAAATGCTGCCGATATTTCCAGCTACGACATTTTAGCTACCGTAGGAGCCGGGGATATTGATAAACTAGTACCTGATTTAAAGAATATTTTAGATATTCACTGGAATGAAGCTTAAACGTAAAATTCATAACGTGGTATTTGCTACTGGCAGCTTATTGTTGCTGGGCGGCCTGGCTGTATTTGCCGGGGTGAAGCAGGCGAACCGGCCCGTTGGGCAGGTAATCGTGACCATCAACAATGAATTCAATAATTACTTCATCAGTGAACAGGAAGTAACCAATTTGCTTACCCGTAATGGTGATCGACGCTTGGAAGGCATGCCGCCCGACGAGTTGGATTTGCCCGCACTGGAGGCTCGCCTCAAAGCCCATTCGTTTGTGAAAGACGCTCAAGTCTACCGCGACCTATCCGGCAATATTCACGCGGAAGTACGCCAAAACCGCCCTATCGCGCGCCTGACTCACTCGGATACCCGCCTCGACAGCTACCTCGATGCCGACGGCCACAAGCTGCCGCTGTCCTCGTTGTTTACGGCGCGGGTGGTGCCTGTGGCCCGGCAAGGAGGTGTCCCACTTGCTGCTTCCTTTTTTCAAGACTCCACCGGCCAACGTTACCTTGAACTATTGCGTTACATCGACGAAAAGCCATTCTGGCGAGCCCAAATTGCCGAGGTGTTTATTGGCACCAACGGCAAGGTTTCGTTTACGCAGCAGGTAGGCGACCAACGCGTAGAATTTGGTTTTCCGGAGAATATTTCGGAAAAATTCGCGAAACTGATGGTATTTTACCGCCAAATACCGCCGGCGCTCGGCTGGAATACGTACCACCGCGTCAACGTGGAGTTCAAAGATCAAATCATTTGTGAGTAGATTTTTCTGCTCCTGAGGCTTGAAAAGCCTATTTTTGCCCGTTAACACCGCACTCAACTGCTAGTCCCCCGCCAGCTTTACCCGACCCTTCCCCATGCAACACGATAAGATTGTCGTCGGCCTCGACATAGGAACCACCAAAATTTGTGCCCTAGTGGGCCGCAAAAACGAGTTTGGCAAACTCGAAATACTGGGCATGGGCAAAGCTGTGTCGGAAGGCGTAGTGCGTGGCATTGTGTCCAACATCGACAAAACTGTTGACGCCATCAAGCGCGCCATTCGGCAGGCCGAAGAAATGTCGGGCATCAACATCGGCGTGGTGAACGTGGGTATTGCCGGGCAGCACATCAAGAGCCTGCAACACAACGGCAGCATTACCCGCGCCTCGGCCGACAATGAAATCACGCAGGAAGACGTGGAGCGCCTCACCGGCGACATGTACCGCCTTGTGACCCCGCCCGGCTCCCAGATCATCCACGTAATGCCCCAAGACTACAAGGTGGATTACGAGGAAGGCATCATGGACCCCGTGGGCATGTCGGGGGTGCGTTTGGAAGGCAACTTCCACATCATTACGGCTCAAAGCACGGCCATCAATAACATCAACAAGTGCGTTACGAAAGCCGGCCTGGAAATCGATAATCTGATTCTGGAGCCGCTGTCGTCGTCGATGTCGGTGCTGTCGGATGAGGAGAAGGAAGCAGGGGTGGCGTTGATTGATATTGGGGGCGGTACTACCGACCTGGCTATTTTCAAGGATGGTATCATTCGTCACGCGGCGGTGCTGCCGTTCGGGGGCAACATTGTGACTTCCGACATCAAGCTGGGCTGTCAGGTGATGCAAAACCAGGCTGAGCAGTTGAAGGTGAAGTTTGGTAAGGCCATTGCTGAGGAAGCTTCTGATTATGAAATCGTGAGCATCCCTGGCCTGCGGGACCGGGCACCCAAGGAAATTTCCCTCAAGAACCTGGCCTACATCATCGAGGCCCGGATGGAGGAAATCATCGAGTTGGTGTATGCCGAAATTCAGCGGACCGGCCACGCCGACAAACTGGCCGCTGGCATCGTGCTGACCGGTGGCGGCTCACAGCTTCAGAACCTAGTGCAGCTTACCGAGTACGTAACTGGCTTGGATACGCGCATTGGCTATCCCAACGAGCATTTGGGCAAGAGCAAGATTGAAGCCGTGAAGTCGCCGATGTATGCTACTACTGTTGGTTTAGTGCTGTCGGGCTACCGTTCACTGGATGAGCGCCTGAACCGGGGTTACGAGCAGGAGCAGCAGTATCAGGCACCATCCGTGCCGTACTATCAGGCCCCGGCGCCCGCCCCGGCTCCGGTACCAACGCCGGTTGCCAAGCCTGTAGCGCAGAAGCCGGCTGAACCTAAAGAGCCTAAAAAGCCTTCTGGAGCTGGTAAGTTCTTCCAAGACATCATCAGCCGTACCAAAGGTCTGCTCATCGACGATTTCGACGATACCAAGTATTAAAAGTATCAAGAAGTTAAATGACTGAATTGCTAAATGGTTGTTGTTGAACGACCAACAATTCAGTCATGTAACCATTTAGCAATTCACCTCATGGATTATAAATTCGACATCCCGGCGCAATCCAAGTCCATCATCAAGGTGATTGGTGTGGGTGGGGGCGGCTCTAATGCCGTAAACCACATGTTTGGCCAAGGCATTAAGGACGTGGAATTCGTCATTTGCAATACCGACAAGCAAGCTTTGGCATCTTCGACAGTGCCCAACCGTCTGCAAATCGGGATGGACCTAACCGAGGGCCTTGGAGCCGGTGCCAACCCGGAACGAGGCAAGCAGGCCGCTATTGAAAGCCGCGAACAAATCCGCGAGCTACTCAGCAACGGCACCAAAATGGTGTTTATTACGGCCGGCATGGGTGGCGGTACCGGTACGGGTGCGGCGCCAGTTATTGCCAAAGTAGCCAAAGAGCTAGGCATTCTGACGGTGGGCATCGTGACGGCGCCCTTCATGTTTGAGGGCAAGAAAAAGCGCCAGCAAGCCGAGCACGGCATCAAAGAGCTAAGCGAGAACTGCGACACAGTGTTGGTAATTCTCAACGACAAGCTCCGCGAGATTTACGGTAACCTCCCCATTCGCTCGGCTTTTGCCAAAGCAGATAACGTGCTGAGCACGGCCGCCAAATCCATTGCCGAAATCATTACGGTAACGGCTGATGTGAACGTGGACTTTGAAGACGTGAAAACCGTCATGAAAGACAGTGGCGCCGCCGTAATGGGTAGCAGCATCACTGAGGGGGAGAACCGCGCCAAGCGGGCGGCGGAAGAGGCCTTAGCTTCGCCTCTGCTCAACAACACCGACATTCACGGTGCGCAACGCATCCTTCTCAGCATCATGTCGGGCGACCAGGCTGAGCTGGAAATGGACGAGCTGACGGAAATCACCGAGTGCATCCAAGACAAAGCCGGTCAGAATGCCGAGGTTATCTTCGGGCACGGTATCGACTCTACATTGGGCCAAAGCATCCGAGTGACGGTTATTGCTACAGGGTTTGCCCGCGAAGCGCATACCATTACGGTGACGCCGTCTAGCAGCCGTGAGCCAGAACCGGAAGTTCCTCAGCCCGACCCGCAGATCAATATATTCGACAAAGACCGTCAAGATGCGCCGGTAGTACCGTCGTTCACCAGCAACACTCCACCGCCAGCCCCAGAGCCTCAGCCAGTGAAGTTTGACTTGGAAACTTCGCCTTACACTGGGCCAGTACCACCTGTGGCAGCTCCATCTACACCGGCTCCCGATCCTGTGGTGTATCATGCCCCGCAGCCAGCTGCCCCGCTGCCCGGCCGCCCCGCGCTGGATACCCGTGCCGAGGAGCGTCGTCGCCGCTTGCAGGAACTAAGCAACGGCTTATCAAATGAGGTGATTAAAGACCAACTGGAAACGCCCGCTTATTTACGGCGGCAAGTAAAGTTGGAAAATGTAACGCCTTCTTCGGAGCGTAACATCAGCCGTTTCAACCTTTCCGACGATAACGAGTTGCTCGGCGACAACCGCTTCCTGCACGACAACGTGGATTAAGCAACTGCTCGTAGCAATCAACAAAAAGGGCCTTCAGATATTCTGAAGGCCCTTTTTGTTGATTGCTAT
Source organism: Hymenobacter norwichensis DSM 15439 (assembly GCF_000420705.1). Classification (GTDB taxonomy): domain Bacteria; phylum Bacteroidota; class Bacteroidia; order Cytophagales; family Hymenobacteraceae; genus Hymenobacter; species Hymenobacter norwichensis. Next base: position 150,038 of record NZ_ATVL01000008.1, on the reverse strand, counting down.
TACTCATGTCGCAAGGAGTCTAGTGAGGGAGCAACAGAATCGGAGAGGAGCAGGCCTTGCGGGTTGACTGGTTCTCGGTCGGGGCTAAGCTGGCGTGTAGACGACATAGAGGAGCAAGCCGTTAAGGAAGCTAACAGTGCCAGTAGCAAAGCCCATGTTGGGAAAGGACGCATAGAGCCGAAGAAATGAAGCCAAAACCGGTTCGGCAAGTATGCTGAACAGAACTAGAACGGATTGGAAAAGCGTGGGTCTTTGATGAATGTGGAGTCGGTGAGCGTACGTAGGAAGGCAACTAGCTGCCGCTTTTCAGTGGCCGTAAGCCCTAATGCGCCGAGGCTGCCGTTAATTTGGGGATTCGAGACCAACAAAATGGGGTCGGCTGTATTGGCATCAACATGCTCGTTGTAATGGTCTACTACTTCTTCAAGCGTCTGAAATCGGCCATCGTGCATGTAGGGGGCCGTCAGCGCAATATTGCGTAGCGAAGGTACCCGGAACTTACCCCGGTCGGAGGCAACCCCCGTAACTCCGAAACGACCTAAATCAGAGGATAGCGCCAAGCCGTTGTTGAAATATTGCGTGTTACCACCCGGCGTAGTGAAGCTGGTGGAAGTAAATAAAAACGTGTTGCCATTGTGGCAATGGTCGCAGGAGCCGCCTCGAGCGGATGTGTTGCCTGCCTCACCTGGATGGTTGAAAAACAGTACTTTACCTTTTAGCTCGTCCTGGGTTAGCTTCGGCCCAGTAGGTAATAAGGACTGCTCGTAGCGGGAATTCGAGGAAATAAGTGTCCGCTCGAACTGGGCCAGCGCCTTCAATACGTTTTCCTCAGTGATGGTAGACGACCCGAAAGCCGCCGCAAACAGCGGCGGATATAATGCGGTTTGCTGTAGTTTGGCCACACCGCTGGTTAAGCGCTGGTGCATTTCCACAGGATTTTCGATGGGCACCCGTGCCTGTGTTTCCAAGCCGGTGGCCGCCCCGTCCCAGTTCAGGTTGGGCTCCCACAGCAGGTTCACCAACGACATAGCGTTGCGCTTGTGGGCAATCCCATCAACCCCAATAGCCTTGGCCCGGCCATCAGTGAAGGCCTTGCTCTGCTGGTGGCAGCTACCGCATGACATGGTATTGTTGCTGGAAAGTTTGACTTCGTAGAATAGCTTACGGCCCAAATCCACGCCTTCCACCGTCAGCGGGTTGTTGGTGGGTAGCACAACACTTTGTGGCAACTGCGATGGTAGTTGCAAGTTGTAGGGCGTGGTGGGTGTAACGGCTGGCTCAGAAGGTGGGGGCGTCTTGTCCTCGCAACTTGCTACGCCCAGCATCAGCAGCGCCGAAGCCAATAACGCGCGGTATCTACGGGTAATGCTTAAGGCCATATGGAAAGCAGTGAAAGCGCAGGTTCTAAGATACTGATTCATTGGCACAACAATCACTCCACAATATTCAGTTCTATCTTTCTTACATCCAACTCATTCTTTCAACCTAGGGCTGTTCTTTACTTCAATAGGTAACGGCTCTGCTTAAAGTTGTAGCCCACCGCCAGCACCAAGCGTCCGGCGCTGGCAGGATGGTCGGTGTCGGCGGTATATACCGGGAACTGCACTCTGGTATTCAACGACAGGTTTTTGTAGTATATATCCAGGCCAGGGCCAAGCAGCGCGTTGTTCATGTCGTGTTCCCAGTCAGGTGCTTTCTTCATAGAAAAGCTGTGCCGAAGGGTGTAGCTGACAGTTCTGATTGAGAGGCAGCATGCAACAGATTCGCAAAGGCTGCGGTACCAAGGGCTAGGCTTTCCTCGAAACGGTTGGCTGTCCCTCGCCGGTAGCTGCCATTCACCCTCAGGCCCAAGTCTCGGTAGCTGCCAATGTAGTTGACGTACACGAAGCCATTGGTATTGCCAGTGCCGGGCTGGTTGAGCGCCGGATAGCGCCGCCCCTTGTGTCTCATCGTGCCGGAAGTAGCCGTTGGGTAGCTTAAGGCCACCACCCACAATCAGCGGCTTTGTACCCCAGTCGTTTCAACGCCACTCTAGTTGTCGTAGGGCATAAAGCCCATGAAGCAGCCGCATATGTCGCACGCGCGGCCGCAGCGTTCCGAGCATGAATAAGCTTATCAGTAAAGCTATTTTTCTCACGAATCTCGATTGAAAAAGGGAAGTGTACAGCCTGTAGGCCAACCCAATTGGGCGGCTACCAACCAATAGCCAATACGCCTGTCAATCAAGCTCAAGGCAGCTAGTGTTTGGCTAGCTGCGGGTTGCTCAAAAACTGCTCATCGGTGAGTGTGTGTAGAAAGGCCAGTAAATCCTGCCGTTCCTGTGGGGCCAGCGCAATGCCCGGCTCTAGACCAGAGCGCCGTAATTCCAAATCAAGCGTAGCCGACACAACCATCCCATGATCATAATGGTCGAGTACTGCTTCCAGGGTTGTGAAGCGGCCGTCGTGCATGTAAGGACCTGTGAGAGCTACATTGCGCAAACTTGGCACCTTGAAACGTCCGGCATCTGTACTGCGCCTAGTAATATGTGCTCGGCCTGAGTCCAGCGGAAACTGGCGGTCCAGCCCGTTATTGCGGAACGACTCATCGGTAAATAATTCTCCCGCGTGGCAGGTGCCGCATTTCTGACGCAGTATCGTTAACCCACGCAGCTCACTAGCTGTGAGCGTGCCTCCTGCTTCCTGCCGGACATACCTGTCGTAGCGGGAGTTGCTGGATGTTAGCGCCGCCGTGAACTGCGCTAAGGCCCGCAGAAACTGATACGAATCGATAGGGCCATTGCCGCCGAACACCTGTTTAAAGCGGCGCTGATAGCTGGCATCAGCGTTGAGCTTGCGTAGCACGTTGTCCAATGTTTCATCCATTTCCAACGGGTTGGAAATGGGAGCCCTTGGCATCATTTCAATATGCACAGGGCCTCCATCCCAGAGAAAATTGGGTTTCCAGCGCAGGTTTTGTAAAGCGGGTGTATTGCGTGTTCCTATCCGCGTCTCAACCCCAGTACTCAATTTTTTGCCAGCATCAGCAAAAGCAACGGCCTGCTGATGGCAACTGCCGCATGATATACTGCCGGTACGCGAAAGCCTAGGGTCGTAGAAGAGCGACCGTCCCAGTTCAAAGGCTGCCTGAGTAGGTGGATTTTGTTCTGCTCCATATATCGGAGCGGGAAAGTTTCCCGGCACCTTAGTGCCGGGCACTTCCTGAGTTGATGTAGATTCCATATCGGGCTTGCACGCGAATACAAGCAAGCCCGATAAGAACAGTAGGCATAACTTAAACCAGCGGTAGTTTCTCCACCGAGGCCTTGCCATGCTAGTTGCCCTGAATACGATCGACAACGAACATTCCATTTTCATAGTTCTTGGAAATGTTCACTGCATTCGTTCCTGCTGCCATGAGGTTATTTACTGAGCTAAAACGAATCGGAGTAGAGCCAACAAACATCTTTTGGATGTCGGCCTTAACGTGGATTTCTGGAGTATGGCCCTCATGAACTCGTATTACACTATTGTTCAGCGTTGGGGTTACAGTCCGGACGGCATTCTCACCCTTGCGGAAGCCACCAACATGTAGGATCACGGCACCAGCGCCCGGAGCCTGTGGCGACCGGCCTTCCAGTTTCATGAACACGTACCCAGTATTCCAATCCCAAAACATATTCCCTTTCGATAAAGCGCCTGTTTGAGCGCCTGCAACGTTACGGGCACTATCCACACCAATCGTGAAAGTCAGGCTAGTGTAGTCGCCAGGCGGAACATCAGTTAAGCTGATTTTCTTAGATGCTGGCAGTGCTTGGTCGATCAAATAGTAGCTTTCAGGCTGAGCCCATTCTGTACCGTCAGCTTTTTTGAGCTTGACATTAGAAATAAAATACCGGAAAGCAGTTACCGTAATTTGGTCGCCAGCCCCGGTTGCATAAGGGGTAGCGCTATTTAATTCAAGGGTATTGCTTCCTACCACATTTTCAAACTCGATATTAACCGCAGCAGGATTAGTATTATCGTCGTCGTCACAGGAAGTAACAGTCGCTGATAAACTAAAGAGTGCAAGGAATAAGGCAGTATACTTCAGAAATTTCATGTTCTCGGTTTTTCGAATGAGTAACCAAACCACGTGTATAAACGCACGTGCTAACTGGACGGAACTACCGTCACTTGCTAGTTTAGCAGCGGAGCCACTAAAAGTTAAACTTGAAAAACGGGAGGACGAAAGATGCTTTGCTCCGCTTTAAAGGCGTAGTGTGCTGTTAATGGCTGCGCAAAGCGCAAAGCAGCAAGCTTCATGCTAACAGGAGCTTGCAAGCGCAACATAGTGGGCACTACCACATCATACTTCACTTTCACAAAACCGGCTGCTGGGGACTTGCTTTCCGAATCAGAAGCTTTGCGCAACTGCTTTACTAGGTGGCACTTACCGTTGCAATGCAGGGCTGGATTGGCTTTATTCACGCAAAATAGTTCCGTGATGCGCTCCTTGTGCACTTGGTAGTCAAGCACCACCAGTTCCCGACTGAATGTCTGGAGCAAGAGTAAGCCAACCAAGAAGAATGCTAGAAATCGCGCCACAGGAAGTGAAGAGAGTTGCCTATTACAAATATAGGCCGCTCATCCTGAAAAGATTTAACTGTAACTACATTACGTGCTTTTACTTCTTTATAAACAGCATGTGTAGCTGTTAAAAAAGGAGTAATTGCTGGACTTGCTCTTGTAAAAGCTGCTGGTAAAGCGGGTGGGTTAGTTCACCTGCCTCACTTAAGTGTTTGTCAATAAAAGGCAGCCGGACCCGCGCAGGCATTACGGTGGTTCCTAAGTACATTAACACGTCGGAAAGGTGGCTGAGAGCCAGCAAACCGCCTTGGCCGCCCGAAGAAAGTCCCACCAAAGCGGCTTTCTTGCCTCGTATTCCACCGGGGTAGGGCAGACCATCGATAAACGTTTTAAGGACACCTGGGTATGAACAATTGTATTCTGGCACCACCAATACCAGTTTGTCGGCGGCGGCAGCTAATGCCGCTAACTTGTTGAAATCTTCATCTGAACCCGTATTGTGATACAATGCCGAAACGCTGACGTTGGCTGGCAACAATGCTAGGTCTAGTAATTGACATTCGGCCCCCTGAGCGCGCAACAGCTTTAAGTATAGATCCGCAATGCGGCGGGCGCGTGAATTAGTGCGGTTAGTACCAGCAATGACAGTTATCATGGATGGGTAGAAGAGAGCAGAAATAGATGAGTGAGTAGTATTTGGTTGCTTAACAAACAAAAAAGCGAAACGGCAGGCCGTTTCGCTTTTTTGTATTCCAGATAATTGAGCAGCTAGGCTAGATTGTTGGAAGTAGCCTTAGCCGACAGGAACTCACGGTTCAGGATAGCAATGTTTTCTAGGGAGATACCCACTGGACACTCCGCAGCACAAGAACCGATATTGGAACAAGCCCCAAAACCTTCTTTGTCCATTTGGGCCACCATGTTTTCCACGCGAGTTTTGCGCTCTACGTTACCTTGAGGTAGCAAAGCCAACTGGCTTACCTTGGCACTCACGAACAGCATTGCTGAAGAGTTCTTGCAAGATGCTACGCAGGCTCCACAAGCAATACAAGTAGCAGCTTCAAAGGCACGATCAGCAATTTCTTTCGGAATTGGAATTTCGTTGCCGTCGGGAGCACCACCAGTGTTTACGCTTACGTAACCACCTGCCTGAATAATTCGGTCGAAGGCCGAGCGGTCTACGCTCAAATCCTTGTTTACTGGGAAAGCATTGGCACGCCAAGGTTCGATGGTAATGGTGTCACCGTCAGAGAACTTGCGCATATGCAACTGGCAAGTAGTAGTGCCAGCTTCCGGGCCGTGGGCTCGGCCATTGATAAACAAGTTGCACGATCCACAGATACCTTCCCGGCAGTCGTGGTCGAAGGCCACCGGCTCGTCGCCTTTGCGAAGCAGATCCTCATTAAGAACATCGAGCATCTCCAAAAACGACATGTCCGGAGAAATATCGCGCACTTGGTAGTCTACTATCTGGCCGTTCGTGTTGCGGTTTTTCTGCCGCCACACTTTCAGCGTAAGGTTCATTGGTTTGGCGTTAGGGTTACTTCCGGCCATTGTATTTTCTGAATTATGAATTATGAATTAAAAATTATGAATTGAAAACATGAATTCTCAGCAGGTATCAATAGAGCTGACTCAGAATCCATGTTTTCTAATACATAATTCAGTTTTACTTGTAGCTACGCTGCGTGAGCTTCACGTTCTCGAAGGTCAACTCTTCCTTGTTCAGAATCTCAGGCTGGTCTTCGCCATTAAACTGCCAAGCCGCCACGTACGCATAATTTTCGTCGTCGCGAAGCGCCTCACCTTCTGGCGTCTGGAACTCCTCGCGAAAGTGACCACCGCAGCTTTCATTGCGGTTGTAGGCATCGTCAATCATCAGTTCGCCTAGCTCTAGGAAATCGGCTACGCGGCCTGCTTTCTCCAGTGCCTGGTTCATCTCACCTTCAGTGCCAGCCAGCTTCAAATCACTCCAGAATTCGCGGCGGAGCTTCTGAATTTCTGCTTTTGCGTGCCGCAAGCCCTCCGCACTGCGCGCCATACCGCAGTATTCCCACATAATGTGCCCGAGGTGCTTGTGGAAGTCGTCGGGAGTGCGGGTACCGTTGATGCTCATCAGCTTGTCAATCCGGGCGCGTACCTGTGCTTCGGCCTCAGCAAAGGCTGGGTGCTGCGTGGTAACCGGCGTAGGAGGCGTTTGGGCTAACTGGTCACCAATGGTGTAGGGCAACACAAAGTAGCCGTCGGCCAACCCTTGCATCAGAGCCGAAGCACCTAGACGGTTGGCACCGTGGTCAGAGAAGTTGCACTCACCGGTAGCATACAGCCCTGGTACAGTGGTTTGGAGGTTGTAATCAACCCACAGGCCACCCATGGTATAGTGCACTGCCGGATAGATGCGCATCGGCTGCTTATACGGGTCTTCGCCGGTGATTTTGTCGTACATGGCAAACAGGTTGCCGTACTTCTGGCTCACTGATTCAGCACCGGTGCGCTTGATAATATCGGCGAAGTCGAGGTACACTGCCAGACCCGAAGAGCCCACGCCGCGGCCTTCGTCGCACATCTGCTTAGCGTTGCGCGAAGCCACGTCACGCGGCACAAGGTTACCGAAGGCGGGGTACTTACGCTCCAAGAAATAGTCCCGATCCTCTTCGCCGATGTCGGTAACTTTCACTTCACCCTTGCGCAGACGCTCAGCCAGTTCCACTGTTTTTGGAACCCATACGCGGCCATCGTTCCGCAGCGACTCTGACATCAAAGTCAGCTTCGACTGGTAGTCGCCGGATACGGGAATGCAAGTAGGGTGAATCTGGGTGAAGCAGGGGTTGGCGAAGTAAGCGCCTTTCTTATGAGCGCGCCACGCGGCCGTAGCATTGCAATACTTGGCGTTGGTGCTTAGGTAGAACACGTTACCGTAACCACCGGTAGCCAGCACCACGGCGTGAGCAGCATGTTGCTCAATCTCGCCGGTGATAAGGTTGCGGGTGATGATGCCACGAGCTTTGCCATCAACGATAACCAAGTCCAGCATTTCGGACCGGGTGTACATTTTTACCTTACCATAGGCAATCTGGCGCGAGAGGGCCGAGTAGGCACCCAGTAGCAACTGCTGTCCGGTTTGGCCGCGGGCGTAGAACGTGCGGCTTACTTGAGCACCACCAAATGAGCGGTTGGCCAACAGTCCGCCATATTCGCGGGCGAAAGGCACACCTTGGGCCACACACTGGTCGATGATGTTTACTGATACTTGCGCCAGACGGTACACGTTGGCTTCGCGGGCACGGTAGTCACCCCCTTTAACAGTGTCGTAGAACAAGCGGAATACAGAGTCCCCATCGTTCTGGTAGTTCTTAGCGGCATTAATACCACCCTGCGCTGCAATCGAGTGCGCCCGACGCGGTGAATCGTGGTAAGTAAAGGCTTTTACGTTGTAGCCTAGCTCTGCCAGCGAAGCGGCGGCGGCGCCACCCGCCAAGCCAGTACCTACCACAATGATGTCGTATTTACGCTTGTTGGCAGGGTTAACCAGTTTTACATTGAACTTATGCTTCTCCCACTTTTCGGTTAGTGGGCCTTCGGGAATTTTAGAATCCTGAAACATCAGCTGGGCAGATTAGGACTTGAAGATGAAGAAGTACAGCGGCATAGCAGCAAATCCAGCACAAACGATGATGGAGAAAGCATAGCCAACCGCCTTTATAACAGGCGTGTACTTGCGGTGGTTCAGACCGAGGGTCTGAAATCCACTGGCAAAGCCGTGGAGCAAATGGTAGCACAAAGCTATTTGCGCCAATACGTAGAGAGCCACGTACCACCAAGTCTGGAAGGAGGTCATCACCACCGCGTACAGGTTCTTGTTGTTTTGCGAGTCGAAGGGCAGCGGCTCGTAGTGGTAGCGGTAGTAGAAGTTGTAGAGGTGCACAATCAGAAACACTAGAATTACGGAGCCCAGTATGCCCATGTTCCGTGATTTCCAGTCGCTGTTTTGCTCGATGTGACTAACCACATATTTCTGGTTGCCTCGTGCTGCTTGGTTGCGCCGCGTCAGAACCACTGCTTCGTAGATGTGGAAGGCGAAGCCAGCTACCAGAATGATTTCAGCTACCCGAATCATCGGGTTAGTGCTCATGAAATGCGAGTAGGTATTGAACGCCAACCCTCCGTCGCCCTTGAACAACTGGAAGTTGCCAATCAGGTGTACAACGAGAAAAGAGCAAAGAAAAAGACCTGTAATGGCCATTATAATCTTGCGGCCAATGCTACTGGACAGCGTGTTGTTAATCCAACTCATAGAAGCGCGAATGGGAGTTTAAAAGGGTCATTTGACGCAGCCAAAGGTACATGCCGGTCTACTAGGAAACAATCCAAATAAACTTCGGGGTTCAGTCGTTCATTCTCATGAATCAATCTTTCGGATACACCGTTAGAGATACACTGCATTCTCCTGACTGATACTAACCTGCGGGTCCGATTATTGTTAGGTCAGAAGTAGGTTTCTCTTGCTGCTCCTAGTCTCTTCCTTTTTCGCTGCTCCTATGTTGCGTTCACTACTTCTGGCTTTGGTCCGGCGCGGACCGCTATTACTGTTTCTTGTGGGGCTGCTCAGCCTAACGTTTCAAGCTCAGGCCACTCACCTACGAGCCGGCGACATTCAATCAAGAATTGATGAGAATAACCCTCGCCGGGTATATTTTAGAATGATTTTGTATGCCCGCGACCCGGCCACCTGTGGCGGCTGTCCTGGCCAGGATCAGGTGAACATCTATTTCGGGGATGGTACTTGCGCTATTGAGGCTATTGATGCCAATGTGCTTTACGCGCCCGATATCCGGCGTTATACCTATGATTTCGAGCATACTTATAACGCTAACGGGCGGTATTTAGTCAGCTTTATTGGCGAGAACCGCAACGGGGCAGTGCGCAACATGATTGACCCAGCTAGTCAGTCGTTTTACATTGCTACCAGCATTGTTATCGACCCTGGTCAAGGCGTAAACCGTTCCCCTATTCTTACGCGTCCGGCAGTGGATAACGCAGCCGTTGCTGAGGTGTTTCAGCATAACCCCGGCGCCTACGACCCTGATGGTGACTCACTGGTATTCGTGCTGGCCCCTAGCCGGCAGGCTGGTACAATTGGAGGTGTTTCAAATTGTACGCCTGCCCCGTCGCCAGTACCAGGGTTTCGCTATCCGAACAATCTAGGTACTGGTAATGGAAGCCAAGTAGCCTTCAGTGGACCACCAGTAGGCGTGCCAGGAACCGCTTCTATCTTTGAGATGAACCGACGGACCGGGCAGATTGTGTGGAACTCGCCGGGCACGGTGGGCGAGTACAACTTCGCTTTTGTGGTGCGCTCATACCGGCGCACGGCCTTCGGCTACCGGCTCAACGATTCGGTGATTCGTGATATGCAGATTGTGGTGCGGCCGACCACTAACCGCCGGCCTGAACTCAGCATTCCGCCCGATTTGTGCGTGGTGGCCGGTACGCTCGTCTCAGCTACGGTGACGGCCACCGACCCCGATGCCAACCCCATTACCCTCTCGGCCAACAGCGGCATTCTGCCCCCGGCCACGTTTACGCAGTCGTCGGCAGGGCCGCCCACGGCGCGGGGTACATTCCAGTGGACGCCGGACTGCAACGACATTGGCGTGCAGCCCAAGCTGGTGGTCTTCAACGCCGTGGACCAGCCCGCCGGCGGGGCTAGCGGTGTGGCCCTGACCGACTTGCGGGTATGGTCTATTACTGTCATTGGGCCGGCTCCGCAGAACCTGCGCGTGCGAGCTGGCACCGGCACGCCCCGCACGGCCATCCTGGAGTGGAACAGTTACCTGTGCCGCAAACCCGGCGCCCAGATCCGCATCTACCGCAAAGAAGGGGCGTCGAGCTTTAGCCCAGGGCCGTGCCAGACGGGCATTCCGGCCAGCAGCGGCTTTGTACAGATTCAAGCGCTGACCTATACTGGGACTACAGACATAACCACTTTCACCGACGACAACGGCGGCGCGGGCTTAGACCGGGGTAAGGAGTACTGCTACCGCATCTATGTCGAGTTTCCGCTGCCGGCCGGGGGCCAGAGCATTGCTTCCAATGAGGCCTGCCTCAACTTTACGGGTCGTGCCTTGGTCCTGCGGCGGGTGAGGGTGGACCGCACGGCTGTTAGCAGCGGGCAGATTACGGTGGAATGGACCAAGCCCAAGAGCACCCCACCTTTTGCCGACCCGCAGCAGTTCCGTCTCTCACGGGCTGTGGGGCAGACTACAACGGGCCCGTTCACGCCCATTGCCACCATTCCTTTCAGTAGCTCCACCAGCGACACGACCTACGTCGACCAAGACCCAACGCTCGACACACAGAATCGGTCGTACAGCTACCGGGTGGAGTTCCTGAGCCAGAGCCAAGTGCAGGAAACGGCGACGGCAGCCTCCAGCGTGCGAGTAGAGGGTACGGCACTGCCTTCCACCTTGGCGGGCACCCAGAACGCCATTGCTTTAATCTGGACGTACAACGTGCCTTGGAACAATACGCTGCGCCCGACCACTATCTACCGCAAAGGGCCAAATCCGCTACCTACTGACCCGTTTGTGGCTATTGCCACCGTTACGGGCACGGCCACCGGGGGCAGCTACCGCGACGAAGGCACGGCTACGCAACGGCTGCAGAAAGGCGCCACGTACTGCTACTATGTAGAGACCAACGGCACTTACAACGCTCAAAAGCTGCCGAGTGATTTGCTCAACCGCAGCCAGCAGGTGTGCATTGCCGTGCGCAACATTCCGTGTGCGCCAGTGCTGACGCTCACGCGCCCCAACTGCGACAGTCTGGCCAGCCGCTTGTTCGAGTTGCCGGCCACGCCCATCAGCGGGGCTGTGTACACTAACAACCTGCGTTGGACGCTGGGCACCACGCCCGCCGATTGTAGCCGGGCCATCCGGTTCTACAACATTTACTACGCCCCCAACGACCAGGATTCCTTGCGCTTCCTGACTCAGGTGCCGGCCACGCAAACCAGCTACGCGCACACCAACCTGCGCCAGGAGGCTGGCTGCTACGCCGTGCAAGCGGTGGATTCGAGTGGTACGCTCAGTGCCCGCAGCAACGTGGAGTGCAAAGACGATTGCCAGTTGTTCTTGCTGCCCAACATCTTTACCCCCAATGGTGATGGCAAGAACGACACCTTCCGGCCCAAGGTCTTCACCCCGATCCGGCGCACGCACTTCACGGCCTTCAACCGCTGGGGCGTGAAAATCTACGAGAGCAGCGCCGACCCGCTCATCAACTGGCCGGGCGGGGGCAGCCGCACGGAGGGCAGCGGCGGGGCCTCGGTAGTGGAGGGCATGTACTTCTACCAGGCCGAGGTGGAGTTTGGCGACGTCAACAACACCAAGCGCACCTACAAAGGCTGGGTGCAGATTACCCGCTAGGTAAGTAGAGAAAAGTGCCAATAATGCAGTGGAAAGGATACTTTCAAATAGCTTAGTTAGCAGAACTACAAATAAAAAAGGCCTCCTTAAAAAGAGGCCTTTTTTATTCGAGTTGAAGTTTTTAAGGTGGAGTATGTAGAGGCAAAAAGCCGATGCGCAATTTGGGCAAGGCTGCCTGATGAATTGAATAACGGGTATACCTTGTACGTAGGCGCTTGAGATTAAGGTGAAATTGGCCGTTACATTCGGTTGCTGGCCTCGTTGGCCAGCGTATTGCGAATGGCCGCCACCAAAGACCCGTGGAGGTGTTGCCACTGCACCGGAGTGAGTATATGAGAAGTTGTAAATAGCTCTTCTTCTAGAACACTCAACTGGTGTAGCAACTGAATGCGTTGTGGTAAGGTCAGGTCATCGGGGTAGAGGGCCTGTAAGGCTGTGATAGTTCCAGAGAGTAACTCCCGTAGTAGCCGTTGGTCGGCGTCTATATGCGGTTCAAGTGGTTCAAGCTGCTGCTGAATCTGCTGGAGATGGGCAACTATGGAACTGGGCATTGGCATACAGAAAAGAAAAAACGGCAATATAATAGTAACGTGATGCTTGCGGCCACGTCAGATAGAGGCGAAGCTGTATGCTCTAAAGCTACAAAGTCTTCAAATACACTTTTGAAGGTGATGTTGGGTTGGAATCCACTTAATAAGGAGTGTGATAAAAAAAGTACAGCGTATATAGCTACGCTCTGAACTGCATCCGCACCAGCAACGAGCTGTATTCTAGCTAATACTGAGTCGCGCCCAAACCTAGCATTTAGGGCTCATCATCTGTAATTCAGAAGTATATATCTGTACTAGGTATACGACAATATTTCTGCAATAAAGCAGTTTAGACGCGTATTGTATTAACTAGATTGTGTTGGCCTAAGCAGTTAGTTATGCGCGCTATTTCTTTCAACCCAGTAATGTTGGCTGCCGTCTGGGCGAGCCGCAAAACCGTAACCCGGCGTCGTTTTCCGTTAGACTTGCTTCTTCAGCAAGAACCTGAACGTTACCGGTATGATGGGCTAGCAGAGGAGGGCGCGGTATTTATTGACTTGCGTGCCAATCCCGTGTCTAGGCTGCCACCCGTTCCGTGCCCGTTTGGCCAGCCGGGTGAGCAAGTGTATGTAGTGGAAGATCCGGGCCTTATACTGGAAATACGTAGCATCCGAGCCGAGCAAGTGCAGGACATTACCGAGGAAGATGCTCTGGCAGAAGGCGTGCATCAACAGGAGAAAGATGGCCATCTGCAATGGGGTGGGGTAGTGCCTGATCCAGACAGGGTAGGGCAGTTTCACTGGTCCAGCAGACCACTAGTAGCTTTTCGAGTTTTGCTCGACTCTATTTATCCAACTGCTTGGGAGCAAAACCAGTGGATGTGGGTCGTGACGTTTACACAGGTTTCCGTGTAACTCCTTTCCAACAACTAAATCTAAGGGAAGACAAAATAGCTTGGTTAGCCAGAGCTATTCTCTATTACTGCTCAGGCTACCAGCTAACGGCCTACGCAGCTGGCTCTATATGGACAAGAACGTCATAGACCGACGGCATGGCTTGGATGATGGTGGCTTTTACCTGGTGCGCAATGTCGTGACCGGCACGTACACTGATGTTGCCATCGACGATGACATGCAGGTCGGCAAAGTACTCGAAGCCCATTTTGCGTACAAAGCACTTCTCGGTGGCCAGTACGCCCGGCACGCTTTCGGCCAACGCACGAACATCCTGGGTCCAGGTTCCTTCGGGAGCCTCGTCCATAATCTCGCCAAAGGCCGGCCGGAAGATGTGGTAAGCGTTGTAAACGATAAAGCCGCACGCGACTAGGGCAGCCCAGTCGTCGGCACTTTCGTAGCCCGGTCCTCCAAGCAGAGCAATGCTAATGCCTACGAAGGCCGTGCAGGAAGTAATGGCATCGGCGCGGTGGTGCCAGGCATCGGCCCGCACGGCGGCGCTATCCACTTCCTGGCCGACACGTAGTACACGTCGGTAGAGGTATTCCTTGAGAAAAATAATTACGGCCAGCACGCCCAGCGTGAAGGAGGCCGGTAGTTGGTGGGGCGTCTGAATGCGCAGAATGCTCTCGTGCGCAATGTAACCAGCCGCAGCCAGCAACGCTCCTGCTACAACCAGCGCTGCCAGCGGCTCGGCTTTGCCGTGGCCGTAAGGGTGGTTTTCGTCGGGCTCACGGGCGGCAGTGCGTAGCCCCAGCCACACAATAAAAGAACTGATAATGTCGGTGCCAGACTCGATGGCATCGGCTACCAGAGCGTAGGAGTGACCCAGAATTCCGGCTGTGCCTTTGCCGAGCACCAAGGCCACATTGGCAATGATGCCCATCATGGCCGATTCCTGGCCGCGTTCGGCTCGTTGGCGAGTGGTGGGAGGTGACTCCATAGAGGCAAGCAAGGGAATAGCAGGGCGGGCAAAGGTCGGAAAAAAATGTGGCGACTGAGAGGCTGGGCAAACCTAGAATACCTGAGCGAAATGGGTAAAGGGTGCCGTTGGCTCCTGGATAAGCAAATTTCGTCGGCGCACCTATGCAAACACCTCCACGTAAGGTGGCCAGTGGACAGCTTTCAAATCAAGGATTCCTTCGACTCCGTGAAGCTTGATAGAGCATCGAAGTGGTAAGCTGGCCTACCTAGTAGCACAGCACCTTATACCTTGCATCATGATTCAGATTTACGATGATGGGAAGGGCAAGGCAGATTCTTTCGAGGCAACGCTCATCGACCCGGAGGCTTTAGGAATACAGCCCGTCTACGGCCTTGGTGCTTCCCCTCAAGTAGCGGTTGAAAATCTAAAACAGGCTATTCAGCAGCGGATAGCCTTGTTGCAGGGTATCGACTATAGTGAAAGCAACTGGCTGAACGAAGGATAAGAAAGCTCTGGCTTGCGTTGGAATTGAGGCGGTTCCGGTGCTTGCTGTTACTAACCTGAACAGCCGATTTATCCTTAATTCCGAACTGTATGTTTGGGGCTGCGAAGTGCAAGCACGAGGTTCGTATCTTGCCACGTATTAGCATCTGCCATATTTCCGCGGCTTCTTTTTACATTCCAATAAAGCCGCATGTACTTTTCCGGCGCACTCTTGTTTTTCGAGCAGGTTGTAGTTGGTAGTCACCTTTCCTAATTGGTTCATGATTCGATCTGTCATTGCAGCAACGGGCAGCTGCATTCCGGAAAAGTTACTTCGTAATGAGGAGTTCTTATCCGCCCGTTTTTTCAGCAAAGAAGGTGCGGCCATCGAGCAGGAGCCAGCCCTACTGCTCGACCGGTTTCGCGCCATCACTGGTATTTCGGCGCGGCGCTATGCGCTGCCTGAGCAAACCGCTTCCGATTTAGGGATGCTAGCCGCGCAACAGGCGCTGCACAATTCCGGTATCGACCCGGAAACGCTAGATTACTTGATTGTAGCGCACAATTTTGGCGATGTGCTTGATGGTAGTAACCGGGTCGACCAGGTTCCGTCCTTGGCTTCTCGCATTAAAGCGCGCCTGGAAATTCAGAATCCTAATTGTGTGGCCTATGATATGGCCTTTGGCTGTCCTGGGTGGGTGGAAGCCCTCATTCAAGCCAACTATTACATCCGCTCCGGCGACGCAAAACGGTGCCTCGTGATTGGCACCGAAACCTTGTCGCGCGTAGTAGATCCGCATGACCGGGATACACTCCTCTTCAGCGACGGCAGCGGCGCCGCTGTACTGGAAGCTCGCCACGACGGTACGGCCGGCATCTTGGCTCATCATACCCAAACGCATGCCCACCAGTATGCCGGCCTGCTGCAAATGGACAAGTCGTATAATCCTGCTTACAGTGGGGCCGACCGATTTATGAAAATGGAGGGCCGCAAGCTCTATGAGTTTGCGTTGCAGCACGTTCCGGGCGTAGTGAAAAAGGCGCTCGACAAAGCGCAGGTCCCGCTTACTCAGATTCGGAAAGTACTGATTCATCAGGCCAACGAGAAGATGGACGTGGCTATTTTGGAGCGGCTCTTTCAGCTATGTGGAGAAGGCCGCCCCGACCCGTCACTCATGCCAATGACCATCTCGTGGCTAGGCAACAGTTCCGTGGCCACCGTACCCACTTTGATGGACTTGCTGTTAAAGGGGCAGCTAGATGGGCACCAAGTAGAGCCAGGTGACCATGTGGTACTAGCGTCAGTTGGCGCCGGTATGAATATCAATGCTGTTGTATACCGCTTTTAAGCGCGTTGCTACGAGCTGAAGTTTTGCTAAAACCCCGGTGCTACTGTCACCGGAGAGTTACTAACGGTGACTCTCCGGTGACAGTAGCATCTTGTCTTCCGGCACCGCTACCATTACC
The DNA here is from genome assembly GCF_000420705.1 of Hymenobacter norwichensis DSM 15439. GTDB lineage: Bacteria > Bacteroidota > Bacteroidia > Cytophagales > Hymenobacteraceae > Hymenobacter > Hymenobacter norwichensis. The sequence goes on along the minus strand of NZ_ATVL01000008.1, from coordinate 133,706 downwards.
GTTCTTGCACGTTGCTTAACCATAAGGAACGAACCTGCTGGTATTGGTGAACCGCTGCCGAGGTTAGGGGCCTGACAAGCTCTTACCAAGGCAAAGGAGCAGTGGAAGAGGAACTCGTGCCGGTGGGGCCATCGGCAGGAAGTAGTGCCAGCCGGATGGCCTCCGCTGCTCCCTGCTCGGGCGTGTCTGTGCCAGCAAAGCCGTTTAAGTCAGTAGCCGTATAGCCGGGGTTAGCCGAGTTTACTTTGATAGCCGTATCCCGTAGTTCGTAGGCGAGCTGTGCCGTGAGCATGTTCAGCGCGGCTTTCGAGGCGGAGTACCCCAGTAGGCCCCAGTCGTTCTGGCCGCTGAGTGTTATCGAGCCTAGCGGACTCGATATATTAACAATTCGCCCCGCCGCAGACTGTTTCACAAGTGGTAGAAACGTTTGAGTGACGGCCAGCGTGCCCAAGAAATTGGTCTGAAGTACTTGCTCTACACTATGTACGTCGGCGGTGCTCGGCGAACCGTCGCCGGCTACGTTGATGCCCGCATTATTCACCAGAATATCGAGGTGTCCTTCTTCGCGTTGCAGCTGTGCCGCTGCTGTATTGAGCGTTGCTTGGTTGCGTAAATCCAATTCGAGGAAGTGGACAGCGCCAAGGGCCGCTAACTGCGCTACAGCTTGCTGGCCCTTGGTAGCCTCGCGGGCTCCCAGATACACCCGGCAGCCTGCCTGTAGCAGCCCCCGTACAATCTCAAAGCCGATGCCTTTGTTGGCGCCAGAAACCAGCGCAATTTTCTTGTTTGCCATGTGTTGCCATTGGGTTTGATCTCCCTACTTAGGGAGGTGATTACGTGTGCCCAAAGGTCAGGGAGATAGGCAGGCACCAGACTTCGCCAATCAACCCATCTGTTTTAGATTTCAAACATATCAGGCTCCGAATACAGCCAAATGCCGAAAGTCTCCTGGCGTTTGGCCGGTGTACCGCTTGAAAAATGTGCAGAAATGGGCAACGTCGGCAAAACCTAGGCTATCGGCAATTTCTGAAATACTCCAAGCTGTTTGCTTCAGCAAGATCTTGGCTTCCTGTGTCAAGCGCTGGCCAATGAAAGCGGTGGTGGTGTAACCCGTTGTTTCCTTCAATACCCGGTTGAGGTGATTGACGTGCACAGCTAGTTGGTTGGCATAGTCGGTGGCGCTGCGTAGGCGTAGCGGCGGTTGCGGGCTCTGGCGCGGAAACTGTTGCTCTAGCAACTCCATGAATTGGGTGGCCACTCGTTCAGAAGCACTGTGCGTAGCCAGCGGGGCAGGAACTGGTTGCAGCTTCTGCACCACATGAATCAGCTCCCAGAGGTAAGTGCGTAGCAGGTCGTGCTTATAGGCGTAGCCCGACACGAGTTCGTGCGCCATCTTCTGAAAAATAGCTTCCATGGTCGCGCAGTCAGCTTCGGCCACTTCCCACACCGGGTAAGCTCCGGCTTGAAAAATTGGTAGTTCTGCCAGTACTACTCCAGTCCGGGCAGGAAGTAGAAACGCATCGTCGAAGAGGCAGCAATATCCCGCGGGCGTTTCGGTGAGGGGCAGCCACCGGTAGGGCAAGCGCGGCGTCACCAGAAACAGGGTAGTATTGCCGAGGTGTGGCGCTTGGTCGGCATACTCCACTTGACTGCGTCCCCGGCAGAGCGTTATTTTATAATAGGCTCGCCGTTCAAACGTCATCGGGGGAGCCAAAGGAATATCTGCCAACGAGAAGACATTGAAATGCCCCACGCCCTGCGCCATACCCGGTGGCGGCAGCACTCCACCAACCGACTCAGCACCCGGAGCACACGCATCGTAAAAGGCAGCTAAGGATTTCGGTTTCATATGGATACTTGTACGAATCCTGCGCAACATATAGGTAGCGGTGCTTGCTGCTATATATCAGTGCAAACAAGGGGGGCGGTCTAGTTGATAAAAACCATCTTTGGTAGAAGTTCTACTACGTTTTCAAGGAGAATGTCGTCGGAAGCGGAGCCTACCATGAGGTTAAATTTGTCGGGCTCGGCTTTCCATTCCTGCTTGCTGTTGTAGAAAGCTAGCTTATTTTAGTCGATGGTGAAGGTGAGCGTCTGGGTTTTGCCGGGCTTGAGGCTGATTTTCTGGAAGTCCTTTGGCTCTTTGAGTGGTACGAAAGAGTTGGAGTAGGCACGCCATAAGGATTTAAGTTGGTCGGAGGGATAGTCTGTAGGACCACAGGACAGGCATAGCAATGCCTTAGCAGGTAATAGCGCACATTTCATGATGATCTTTATCAAGCCAGCGCCGCTGCCCAGTGCGCCTTACTCTGAGGTAGTGCGCTTAACTGAAAGGAAATGGATAAGCTCAAAAGAGCTGCTCAGAAGCAGAGCTACTAACAAGTAGCGCTTATTTGACAGCGAAAGCCAACAGGATGTAAGTCTCTTGCTCAAGTACAAGGTGGCCAACCACTTCTAACCCGAGCTTTTGGGTGTGTAAATGGAGAGAAGTGACATTGCGTTCTGCAATAAAAGCAACTCCAACTTCATAGTGGCTAGCGAGCATTCGTTGCGTAGCGTGGAATAGCTCTTGTAACAAGCCCTGACCCCGATACGGCGGTAGCACCAGTATTGGGCCATAAAAAAACCAGCGGTAGGTAGTTATGGCTTGCTGCTGGAAAAATAGCCCTGGCAGTAAAGCAATAATTTCCTGGATAAACGGGGGATACTGCTCGGCGGGTAGGTGAGAGTTGACCACGAAGCCAGCTACTTCTTCTTGGTACATGGCAATTATGCCCGGTGCTGAGGCAATTCTCTCTGCTAGCGTAGCGGCTGTGAATCTGCCGGTAAGAAAGCCGCTTTGCCGAGCTGCTTCGTCGAGTTGCTCATACGTATGTTGATTGGCTAACGCTGCCAGTTGCGGTGCGTCGGCTATACGAGCCTGCCGAAGGGTGAACGTATGCATAGGTAAAATCAAACGGGAACATGGCCTCTGCTGTTGAACCAAACTTATACGAGTGCTTTCGTTCGCTCTACAGTAAGCCGTTTGCTTTTCAGGGAGTAACTACTTGCAGGCTTCAGAGCCTACTTCTTGGTGGTTCTAATACACTAGCTATTCGAGTAGGGGCTAGGCCGGTTCGTGCTGTAGTAGCATAAGCTATTTAGCTCACTATTTACTATAGTAAAAGTAAGCGTGTAAATAACTTGATAGGTCTCTGTCTGAGCTTCTTAGCTTCCTTCTTCGAAACGAGAAATAGCCAGTTTGTGCCACTTATATAATACCTGCTAGAAACGACGAATGCACTGTGTTTATGCAAGTTGAGCGAGCGTCCGATGGATAATTAGGCCTGTGCTAATATACATCAAAAGCCATATTTTATCATTGACAATCAATATTTTAAGCGAACAAAATACGCGTGTCTACCGTCTTTATCTAGGCCTCCTGAGTTCAGGGGCTTTCGAGTTAGTTCCCACTAGGTGAACCTTGCCACCCTCTTCCTTTCTTTCCTACCTATGAAAAACATTCTTCTACCGCTTTCCCTGCTTGCCAGCATTACCGCTGCGCAAGCCCAATCCGCCAACGGAGGCGGCACCCGCTTCGGCCTTAAAGTAGGGGTAGTAGCCGCTACGTTAGCCGGCGACAACAAAGACTTCGAAGGTAATGTGCAAAACCGCTTTGGCTTCCAGGCCGGCGTTACAACCACAACGACTTTAGGCGTGGGTGGGCTGTTTGAGTTGCACCCGGAGTTGCTGTATTCTCAGCGCGGCTATCAGATTGAGGATGTGTCCAAGACAACGTATCATAACATTGATTTGCCCCTCTTGGCCCGCATCAACGCTGCTGGTTTAGTGTTTGAAGCCGGTCCGCAAATAGGATACTTATTCGCGCGGAAAACAAAGTTTGAAAATTCGTCCATGGCTGACGTTACCACTCGAGGCCAACTCAATAAGCTGCAGTTCGGCTACATTGTAGGGGTGGGCTACCAGCTAGAAAGCGGCCCGAATGTTGGTATCCGCTATAATGGGGGCATCACCAAACTTTATGACGGAGATGCCGCGTTGGCAGGAGGAAATAGTATCCGCAACTCGGTGTTTCAATTTCAGTTGGGCTTCGCCTTCCCAGGCAGCAACTAATCCGCTACGCTTTCATATGAAAAGCCCCACCTAAATTATTTAGGTGGGGCTTTTTTGTTTTCATAGCAGCGTGTGTATTCAATGGCGTTGTGCAGGTAGCCGGATATGATGCGCGGACGTACTTGCGCAAACGGTATTAACCTAAATCTGGCTTACACTCATAAGGCCGCTAAGCTTCCGGCAATTAGCATTAGTAACAGCAGCTACGCCCGGCGGATGCTCTTTAAGAGGGTATATAGTGTGGAGCCAAACTTATCGAGCGGCGTGCTGGTGGGCGGCGCTTACGTAGCGCTGAAAGCAGACACAAGCCGGATCTGTACACTGATACCAATGCTGATGCGGAGCCGCAACCAGCTTGCGAAAGGAAATGCACTGCGCATCTAGGCAGCGGTGCCAGTGCAGGGCTGCCGACGGCACAGCATGCCCAATAGTGGAGGATAGATAATCCAGGCGCATCACAAGATGGAAAAGCTTGGGAGAAGATAGCAGGAAGTTGCAGTAGCAAACATAGAATAATTTGTAATATATATCATTGTAATTTTATAAAAAAATTAAATAATACAATTGATTATCCACTCTAACTATCCAGCGAAAGAGCAAGTGTTTATTAGCTGGCAAAATGTTTTACTAGTTTTCTATGTACAATCACACATGTATGTAGGGATAGGCAAATGCTTCATCCTTTATTCAGATAAGGCGCTGGTTTGACGCTACACGGCGTATTCTTATGGAATACTAACGGTTTTTGTAGGTGTGCAATAGTTTTTTCATGCCAGTTGCTAGCTGGTCAAGTTGCGCCAGCATCTGGGTGGCTTGTTGGTGATGGTTTGTATTGGGGGTAGTCCAGGCCAGAAACTGCTTTATCTCGGTTCGAGAGTAATGCAGCATAGTTGTGGCATTCTGGATAAATTCTTCTTCTGGGTCCATCATATAAAACGCTATGTCTGCAGGGGCGGATAGGCACAGACCAGCGTGTGAGTGAGCGTATTTCTACGCGAAATTCAGGCAAGTGATACCTCTTGGCGCAAGAAAATAAACCTTACGTGGTAGCAGAGCAAGCTTTTACCACAACGATAGTAAGGCCTACAGGCCTGCCTTGGTAGCCGACCCCTTCTCCTGCTCCACACAGAGAGTAAACGCAGCAATTTCGGGCTGCATAGAGGCATCCTGACTCGAAGTAAATTTGCTTATAGAAAAGTATAGGCCGCAGCAAGTAGCTGAGCACTAAAACCATATATGCTCTATCTGTGGTGGAGAAGCCTTACAAGTAAAAGGCAGTTCGTTACTGCTTGTTCTGCGCTTGGCGTAACCACGCCTGGGCTTCTTCAATAGCCGAAAACTGGCGTATCTGCAATTGGTTGCCTATACCTACATGCATTGCCTCGCCGGAAGTAGCAGCTAGTGCTTCAGGGCTGATAACCTGCGCAAAATGCGTGAGGCCCTGCGCACTAGCCCTCGGAGCCCAGTCCTTAGCAATCCATTCCACCGCATGGTCCCATGGGCCTAGTACGTGGCGGTTATCATTAAGCAAATAAGCGCACTGATGTTCGCGCAGTGGGTGTAAGCAGGCATCGGCTCCGGCAATGATGCCAATATAGGTCTGGATGCCAAGCCAATTATTGTAGACCCAGTGGTTGGCCGCATCATACTCAATGGTGAGGTACACGTGACCGAAGCCGTTAACTAATTCAAGAGGCATGTGGGAGAAACGAAAGACAGGTTACGCCAGCTGATAAATAAAAAAAGCGTGCAAAGAGCTGAGCCGTAGGCGCACAAAAAGAGAATAGTACGTAGCATAACCGATTTAGATTACGGCATTGACTATCAAATGCGGATTATTCTATGTGGGCATGGCTGCATCCTATAAGGCAGCGGCCTCGTTACGTTAACTTTCCAACTACAGCAACCGGCCCCACCATGATGCTAGTAAGCCAGCTCATTAAATCAGTGCGCTCCGGCTTGAATCAGACGTCCGACGATTGCATGCATAACAAATACTCTCTGCTAGGATCTGCGAGTAAGAAGCAAATCGGTAAAGACTCATGGGGAATAAACAGAAGCTTTGTATAAAGCGCTTCTTTCAGGCTTACTTATGCAACCTGTATAATACTTTGAGCCTCTTACTTGTACACCTCTTACATTCTGCTAATTATGAAAAACGCACTCCTGTTGTTCCTTTCGATAGCTACATTAGGTTCCTGCCAAAAAGATGAGGTAGTAGAAACTCAGACTACAACCTATCCTCAAACGTGGCAGCTAGTTAAGTCTACATCTGGTTGGACAAATACCATCCTCACGGGCGCGGCCTTGCCTTGGCAGGAGACGTATGTTTTTCAGGCTGATAGCACTTTCACCAAAACGCGCATCCAAAACGGACAAGCTGTAGATGCGCACGGTACGTTCTCCGTGCGTACTTCCACGTCTGGCCAGTACTCCATTCTCACGTACAACGCGACTAACAGTTTAATTGGCACTTGCACGCCAAGCCAGTTGAAGGAGTACCTGTTTGTCAAACCAAACGATACGCTGGTTAATTCGTGGGAAGCTTGTGATGGTCCCCGCCTCGAATACGAGAAGGTTGCGCAATAAGTACTGCGTATGCATGCGCCTTTTGTTGCCAGTTAGGGGCTATTTAGGCCGGGGCGGTTATAAGGAAGGCACTGCTTATACCAATTGTCTATAGCCGCAGGTAGTGCCTCTGACATCCAGAAAATAACCCCGCAAGGTGTCGCTGATAACAAAATCAAGTTATTGTATTCCAGAGTAGTACACTCCTTCGGGTGCCAGTGATTATGGCTAAGAGGTGAGTGTAAAAGGGCTGTATATAGAGTAAGAAGCGGGAAATGAGTAGAAAGATGAATGGTGCTTACTATTTTGGGCTGTTCCTGCCCAGGCGCTACGTTAGCTAGTTTGGATACAGCTATAAATATCAGAATACCAGTCAGCTAGCTGCTTCAATGAGTAGTAGATCCGCTTGCTAGACGAACTAATCCTAAAAGTAAAAGCCCCGCAACTGCTAGGTTCCGGGGCTTTTCATAAGCTCATCTTCTAAGCAACGCTTTAGTAGCAAACCTGCACTTTCTGTTGAATAGATCCGGTAGGGCTAGTTACTTCTACTACATATAGGCCAGCGCGGTGTGTGCTTAAGTCTAGCGCCAGCGGGTTCGTTCCCGGCCAGGTGTGTTGGGCAACCACTCGGCCTGTTGCGTCGAACACCCGTACTTGGGCGGGAGCACTGAAAACGCGCGCTGTGCGCAGTATGGTCTGCCCGTTCTCGGTTGGGTTTGGCGCCAATGTCAGGCCAGCTTGCAACGCGGCCTTTGTGCCGCGTGCGCTCAGTACTTGGCTAGTAAATTTATTGACGCCATCACCTCGCAGGCCAATCAGGCTAGGGGCAAAGCCTCCAGACCAGCCCACCGTCGAGCTCAAGAATTCCACCGGAGCATGGCTAAGAGTACTTTCCAAGGCTACCCAGGTTTGGCCGTTGTTGCTGGTATAGGATGAACCCTGGTCGTTGTTGCCCAAGTTGCCGCCCACCGACACATACTGATTGGTGCCTGGCACAGCCGAAAGACTATTGCCGTGCAAGGGGCCAGCGTAGGTTACCGGCGTCCAGGTCGCGCCCCCATCCGTGGTGCGGTAAAGCAAGTGGTTGGTGCCGTTGTCGTCGAGGAAGGACATAAGTCCATTTTGTGCATCACGGAAGGCTAGGCCCGTAGGATCTTGCCCTGTAGGGGTGGCACTGACCGTCCAGGTAGCACCCCGATCCGTAGAGCGGTACACGCGGCCCTTAGTAGTAGCTAGCCAGATCGTATTACCCACAACGGCCGGCCGGATGCCCACGGGATACTCATTGAGCAAGGCTTGGGGTAGCGTCACGGGCGACCAGGTTGCACCGCCATCCGTGGTGCGATACACCTCGGGACCGGACGATTGAGTGAGCGGGGCTCCAACCACCACACCATCCGTAGCGGAAAAGAAATGCACGACTTCGGCGTAGCTATCAGCATTGAAGAAAGCAGTGCCCCGGCCCTGCACAGTCCAAGTCTGACCACCGTTGGTGGTGTGCAGAATACGGCTGCCGGCGCTATCTACAGGCACAGTAACCACCCAGGCTGAGGTAGCCGAGAGAGCACTCAGCCCTGTAATGGTTTCGCGCTGGTTAGTGCGGACGGGCACATTGCGCACCGTCCAGGTCTGGCCACCATCGGTGGTGAGGCCTAGCTGCGGAGCCACATATTGCGTCAGACCATCTGTTGCCGTCCAAACAGTGGTAGCATCTACTACATCGAGGTAGGCAGGGATGGAGCCTGTATTGGCGAAGGCAATGGGTTGATTTACCCATTGGGCCTGGGCGGTGAGGCCACTCAAACTTAGCCCCAGCAAGGAAAGGAGAGCTGATTTCATAGAATGTGATAGGAATAAAAGAGTTGTGTTGGCGGCCGGTTGACCGTCGGGAAATAAGAGGGCGGCATAGCGCAAAGGGTTGTATAGCCAAAAACAAATACAGGCTTACGAGAGAGTTATAAGCAATAACTCTCTCGTAAGCCTGATTGCTAAGGGGAATCCCCACGCATTGTAGTCTAGCTCATTTAGGTACCACCGGCTCAGCGGCCTTGATGGAAGATGGGGCAGCAAAAACCAGCCAGTTGGATTGCCGGTGCGTTTCTGTCCGTCGGTGGCCGAGCTTTACCGTTTGCTTGCCGGTTTTATACCAGCCTTCATCCCAATCACCCATGTCCAGATATAGCGCATTATAAGCGCCAAGCTCCCGTAGGTCTTCTGCAAATTGGTGCATAGTAAGCAAGTCCGACGCGCTTTCGGCCACGGCAAACCGATGATCTGTTAATTCAACTATGGCCCGGCGTTGGAAAAGGCTGCCTCCAACTGCTCTTTGATTTCTCCCGCGAAAGACCAACAACTCCTGAAGGAGCACGGTGCCTCGGCGCGCACTTACCTGCTCCAATTCGTGAAGCGGAGGACACTGACCTTGGGATACTTGAGAAATTCGGCAAGAATCTCCTGCAAGGGTGAGCACGCCGTCCAGAAAGCCTACTGTAGCTTTTGCTTGCCGGATAACGCCATTGTAGACCAATAGGTCCAGCGGCTCGCCGGTTTGCAAATTCGTGTACGCCGCCGCCACACTAAGTTGGTTGACTTGGGTTGCCGGATTAGGACGAGTGGTTACAATATCTAGGGCAAGATGCTGCGGAAAAAACAACGAATACACCGCACCCTTGCGGGTTATGAGGCGCTCAGCGCGTACCTGTTGGGGTGCCGGCTCGCTACAGGCCACAACGACAAGTGCCAAGCCAAGCAGCAGGCAATTTTTTAGGTGGAGCATTATCGAAGAAAAGCTAACTACTCAGGCGTAATTAATATCAGATACTTGGCAAGCGTCCTGTGCTGAGTGCGACAAGAAAAGGTCTCCCTAGTTCAGAAGGCGTGTTCTTGTAGTAGAAGCGAGAGTTGAATTGGTTGCTACGAAATGCTACAAAGCCAAAGGCCGTTTCTGCGCAGCAGAAGCATATTTACTTCAAAAGCGGGGCTGTGCATAATCAAACTGTAAAAGAAATCCGGCCGGTTGCTCACTGCCAGCTTGAATGTCTTGTAAGCAGTGAACAACCGGCCGTGGGGTGAGTCTGCTTTTTTACGAAGATGGCTACGTAGCCTGGTGGCTGAGTAGCCACTGCTGGGCGGCCGACAGTTCATAAAAAGCCCGCAACTGCAAACCCTCCCGCATACTCAGCCGCATGGCCTCTTCGTACACGGCGGCCAGTGATTCGGGATAGAGGACCGTGGCCATGTGGGTTAGGCCTAGCTGCATGGCCCGGGGGCCCCAATCGGCTACCACCCACTCAACGACCTCATCACTCCAAAAGCCATATACCTGGCGGTTATCATTAAGCAGACAGCAGCAGAGATGTTGCTCAAGCAGCAGCAAGCAGGCGGTGCAGCCCGCAACTACGCTGGCGTAGGTTTGTTCGCCCTGCCAGACGCAGTGCACCCAGTTGTTATCGGCATCATAAGCGAGCGAAAGATAGGGTTGACCCTGAGTGTTGCGTAAGGTAGTTACCAAAGGCGTGGGGCTATTACCCCGTGCAGTAGTTGGCGCACGGTATCGTAGGATTCCTGCACCATAAAATTTGGATATTCCTTCTCTAGAAAGCCGTTGAAGCTGAGCAGCGTATGCTCTCCAGCGGGCGCAATGCGCACCACGTAATCGGTGTTGATAAGCTGTGGCTGGCCGCCTTCTAGGTGAGTTACTTCAATAAATCGGGTCATGGTGAGGTGGGAAGTGGCTGAGAGGGGAGCGAGGCAGATGGAGCGTAAGATACTATAAGTTGCCAAATGACACGCAGGTCTTTGCGGAGGCGCAAGCCGCGGATAATGGGCCCCAACCATACGCGGGCCAGCAGTAGCAGATGGTCTTACGGTGGAGCTAGCGCAGTTCCTACGGCGTCCGGCGCTTGAGCAGGTAGCACCAGGTATTGCTGTTTTAGAACCTTGTTGGGTAGCTCGCATCGACAGCATCTACAGGCACTTAGTCATGGTAGGAGAGTTGGGTTTTGACAATGATTACTACGGCCCATCCTTGCAGAACCATAGCAATCAGCGGTAGAATTACTTTGCTTATCGGTTCTTTGAGAGAAGCTACATCCTTCAAACCGAAAAAGATAGTTGGGACTGTCAAGAGAACGAACAGGATTCGGACCCAGCTATAGCCCGATCGTATTCCGAAGGCTAATACCACGTTAAGAGTTATGGTTCCTGTGAGGCCAAACAATAGCCATAGAATACTTTTAGGCTCACTGAGATGAGTAATAGGCCAATAGATCAGCCTTTGAACCACGTAAAGGGCGATGCTAACGAAGATCAGATTCGACGCCTTAACGTCATGCTCACGAATAGTAACTGGCATGTCTAGTTTAGGCGGTTATGATTGGCCTGAGCATGTGCTGCTTGCTTGGTATGAATGGACTTGGGTACCCAAAGACTCAGTAGGATGAGCACACCAGCTCCAAGTTGTAAGATGTGCTGCGAAAAGAAGTCGAAGGTCTTGAGGGTGGCATCGGTAGGGATGGAGTCGATATTGCTAAGTAGGAACTGCACTAACGACAGCCCATATAAGGCTAAGAATAGATTTTTTACTGCTCGCACTCCCTTCCGGATGTAGTAATACATCACTAGTATGAGGGGGCTGAAAAGGCAGAGGATGAAGTAATCTTTCGTTTGCAAGCCACTGGCGAAATAGCCTTTGTGAAGCAGAAAGTTCATCTGCAGACTAAGCCCAAAGCCAAGAAAAAGCAGGTTGGAGGCCCAGATATCGTATTTGTGCTGCTGACGAGTTTCCATCAAAATCTAATTCGGCCGATTATGTTCCACACGGAGCAACAGGTAGGTGCTACCGAGTGTAATGCTCTTCGGCATCCGTGTAGGGCGTATTGGGCGCGCTCTTGTTGATGTTTTTGAAGCGTAGGGTGAGGGTGTGTTCGCTCAACTCCGTGATGGTGCATTTGACCTGCGTAGTACCATAGGTAATCTGGTCGCCTTGCCGCACGTAGGTATGCTCACCCCAGGAGCTGCCATCACGGCGCCCGTAGTAATTAAGCGAATCGGCCGTGATGACCATGTAGTAGGTCATGTCGGGGCGGTTCACTTGCGAAATGAGTTGCCCGGTAGCCGAGTATTCAAAGTCGTTGGACTGTTGGGATTCCCAGCGGCCTAGTAAACTGGGGTCGGCTTGTGGGTCCTCTTTCTTGCAGGCAACAATAAGCAGCGATAGGCCAAGTAAGAGAAGTCGTGACATAGAATAAGGGGCATCCGTTGCTGCCCGCGTAGGTAAATGGTTGATTTAAATCTAGTTCGGTCGGTTATGCCTCACCCGCCGCAGCTCAGCCACTGGAGCGGCTGAGCTGCGGCGGGTGAGCAGGTCTTTGACGATAACGAATATGGCTCCAAATCTGAATGCCATAACTAGTACCAGAAGTAGTATATGGAGCGGCGCAAGCTCGGTTCTATTGATCTGAAGCGTGACTATCGTTACACTATTAATCAGCAAGATAAAGAAGAGCGAACACAAGTAAAGTTGCCCGTAGGAGCACGCCACCCACTTCACCGATACTGTGGATCTGCAATGCCTCTACGTCGGGACCCACGTGGTAATAATCCAACCCGACTTCAATCAGTTAATCGTGGGGTAGTGAATAGGGTGAAAAGCCTCCGGTGTTACTGCGGCACCCAGGGGTGAACTATTGCGCCAGGCGGCCGACTACTACAGCGAGCGGCTCAGCGAAAATGTCAAGCAGGGACTGCCCCGCAAGAAAGCCTAGGCCGCGGCGAAAAGGGAGGCATACGTGCACGGCCGTAGGTTCCTCGTGCCGGTAGTGGTAGAGGAAATTCGAGCTTGCAGGTTGATGGGCTGAGTGTGCGCAAGATTAGCGCGGCAGCTGGAGTGCCGGTCGGTACCGTACACAAATACTTGGTTAAGCTGGTGAAGGCCGTAGTATAGGAATTTTATGTTCTTTCGGGGCGCTGTTGGTGAGGTGAGCTTCGAATTATTTAACTCCATATTTAATTCATTATCAGTTCCATAAAACTCTATATAAGTAGGCGTCCGCCTGGCGTCTGCTCTTTTACTCCAGACTCAGGTGATGGCCCAGGCTCCTCCCGACCTCACGGTGGAAGTGATGACGAGAAGCACCGGTGTAGGGCATGTAAATTGGGAGGCATCCACCTTACGCAGCTCGGCGGCCACACACGGGTTCCCGGGAGGGAACTTCCTGCTTGACCAAGTAGTTGAGCGAGGCGCTCAGGCTGTTGCGGTAACTGTTGTAGGTCTAAGCCTCGATGCCCCGCTTGCTCGGTGCGTCGAGAAATGCTGTAATGTGCGCCAGCGAGAGGTATTTGAGCGGCAGAGTGGCAAACGCTTGTTTTCGCAGATTTTGCCCAGGGGCACTTGGTAAAACGCGTTACTTACGCCGGCGGCTACCTTGCGCGTCACTACTCACTCCACGGCCTCAAGCAGGGTGATGCTCAGATGTACAGCGGGCGTCTCGCCAGCTATGTAGCCCTCGTCGAGCAGCCGCTAGATTTTCGTCATTTTTTCCGCTCCCGTAGCGTGGTGTACTTGTTCATGCCCGTATACTGCTTGCGCACAAAAGCATTCTTGTCGGTATACCAGATCCGCTAGTCGATTTACCACTGTTTGCTCATGTCGCCATCGGCGTCAAAAAGCCGGTTTTAGTACTCAGGCGAAAACATGTTGTTGTGATAAAACAGTTGCTAACAATAAAAAACGGCCTCTCCGCAATGGAGAGGCCGTTTTTGCAAGTAGCGGGGACGAGAGTTGAACTCGTGACCTCAGGGTTATGAATCCTGTGCTCTAACCAACTGAGCTACCCCGCCGGGTTTTTGGTGCCGCAAAGGTAGTAACTATATTTGTTCTGGTGCAAGTACTGCCTTGAAAAAAACCCGTGTATATTGGCTGCATTCTGACAGTTTTTATCTGTTAGAGAGTGCCTATTCTAGTTCGTACAGCTTATGTCCCTCTCCGCTACCCGTCGCAAACACCGGTTTACGGTGGAATTTCCAGTCAATGCGTCGCCTAAAATTCTGTATCCCTACTTGGCATCGGCTTCTGGCCTGTCGCAGTGGTTTTGCCAGGATGTAAAAATCGACGAAGATCACCGCTTCAATTTCATCTGGGACAACCAGCCCCACTACGCCGAAATGAACTCGCACCGCACCAACCGCTCGGTGCGCTTTGTTTTTCTCGACGCCAACAAACGCCACACACCCGACGCCAATTTCCTTGATTTCAGCCTCGAAGAGTCGCAATTAACCCAAGAGGTTTATGTGCGCGTGATGGACTACTCCGAGGAAACCGATGAGGAAGAGTTGCAGGAAATGTGGGACAGTCTTGCGCAAAAACTCCGGGAACAGGTAGGCGGCTAATTTCGTTTTCCGCTACAGGCAGGGAACACACGCGAAACACAGTGTACCTTCGTTTCTTGGTTGGCGTCTGCTCCGATGGCTCGCCCTGCCGGATAGGGCAGTTTGTAGCGTAACATGAAAAAACTCGATAAGCTGATTTTGCAGGCCTTTGCGGGCCCGTTTCTGCTCACGTTTGCGGTGGTGCAGTTTATTCTGCTCACTCAATACATGCTCAAATACCTCGACGACCTAGTCGGGAAGGATTTGGGCTTCGATATTATTGGGCAGCTGTTGTTCTACTTCAGCGTGCTGATGGTGCCCGTTTCGATGCCCTTGGCGGTGCTGCTTTCGTCGCTGATGACGTTTGGCACCCTAGGCGAGCACCATGAACTAACGGCCATTAAAACCTCGGGTATTTCCCTGACGCGCATTCTGCGGCCAGTCTTGATAACAAGTATGCTGCTGGCCGTTTTCGCGTTCTGGTTCAACAATAATATTGTGCCCAAGGCCAACCTGCGTGCGTATAGCCTGCTCTGGGATTTGCGCCAGCAAAAGCTCGCTCTCGACATTCGGCCTGGGGTCTTCTACAATGGTATTCCCGGCTACACCATCAAGGTGAACGATAAGCTAGGAGAGGATGGGGACATTTTGATGGGCATCATGATTTACGACCACACCCAGGGCTCCGGCAATATGCGCGTGATTCTGGCCGATTCGGGTCGGATGTTCACCCGGTTTGGGGGGCAGTATCTTGGGCTAGAACTGTTTCGGGGGCAGAGCTACGTAGAGCAGCCCGATGCCAACAGCCGTGCTGGCGCCAGCTTTATCCGGCAGGCATTCAGCCGCAATATGATTACGTTCTCGCTGGCTTCCTTCGACCTAAACCGGACTAAGGAGGAGCTGTTTGAGGACAACAAGATGATGAAAAATGTGGGCCAGCTGCATCATTTCATCGATTCGCTTCAAATCCGCTTGCGTACTGAGCAGCACCAGGTACCTCGGATGGTGTCGCCGTATTATACATACCTGCGTTTTGATACCACCGGCCGTACCGCTAACCACCGGGTAGAGCAATGGCAGGTGCCTTCTAGTAAGCTGCCGGTGGTGAGTGTGAGTACTGTGGAACAGGCTGCTAACCGGGCGCGCAACGTGCGTGCCTTCGCTGGTACTACTGGAGAACGGCTGGCCAATCTGCAAAAGGAAACCGGTAACTACCGCATCGAAGTGTACCGCAAATACGTGCAGTCAGCGGCTATTTTGCTGATGTTTCTAATAGGGGCACCGCTGGGCGCCATCATCAAAAAAGGCGGCTTAGGCGTACCTATCCTAGTGTCCATTTTGTTTTTTATCATCTACTATATCTTCTCCATCATCGGCGAGAAATATGGCCGGGAAGGGGTGATGCCTGTTGACTTTGGCATGTGGATGTCCACTATCATTCTGTTGCCGTTTGGCTTATTTTTCCTCTACCAGGCCCGTAACGATTCGGGTCTGTGGGAATGGAATCTGTGGGGCAAGCTGCCAGCCAAGGTGCGTTGGCCGTTTCGTGGGTATAAGCGGAGCGTGTGAATTGTGAATTGCCGGTTGCCAATGGTTGCCCAAGCTGGCAACCGGCAACTCACAACCGATAAGTGAAACTTGCAACTAATTTTGTACCTTTGCGGCCACCTCGAGGTGCGGGGTGAAATTTCTTTTCATTTTTATATCTAAGACGGGGGAAACCTATCTGCCGATGAAACTTACCACCGAAGCAAAACAGGCTATTTTCGAGAAAAACAGCCTGCAAAAAGTGGCCACCGATACTGGTTCGGCCGAAGCACAAATTGCGTTGTTCACGCACCGCATCACGCACCTCACGGAGCACCTGAAAGTTAACAAGAAGGACTTCTCAACCCGCTTGGGTTTGTTGAAACTTGTTGGTAAGCGCCGTCGGATGCTGGACTACCTCCAGCACCGCG
The DNA here is from genome assembly GCF_000420705.1 of Hymenobacter norwichensis DSM 15439. GTDB lineage: Bacteria > Bacteroidota > Bacteroidia > Cytophagales > Hymenobacteraceae > Hymenobacter > Hymenobacter norwichensis. Next base: position 117,699 of record NZ_ATVL01000008.1, on the reverse strand, counting down.
AAATCAACCGCTACCGTGCCATCATCAAGGAGTTGGGTATCCGCAAGTAACCCGCCCCATTGGAGCAGGGAGCCTTTCCTCACCGGAAGGTTCCCTGCTCTTTTTTTGCCGGTTCGGGTACCTTTCCCAGTACTCAACTGTTATATTCCAGAGATTAAGTTTCAGAGCAAAGCGGGGCCGTTATAGGCCCTGTTTTTTCGGCTGCTCGCCCGCTGTCGCTTCCAAGCAAATAGAAGATGTCCAACTACAACGCGGTTACTAAACACATTACCCTGCCGGATGGCCGGCAGATTTCCATTGAAACCGGCAAACTGGCCAAATTTGCCGATGGCGCCGTAGTAGTGCGCCTCGGCGACGCTATGCTGCTAGCCACAGTGGTATCGCAGCCAAGTTCGCGCGGCGACGTGGATTTCTTGCCGCTATCGGTTGACTACCAGGAGAAGTTTGGTGGTGCTGGTAAGATTCCCGGCTCATTCCAACGCCGCGAAGGTCGCCTGTCCGACCACGAAATTTTGGTATGCCGCATTGTGGACCGCATTCTGCGCCCGATGTTCCCCAAGGATTATCACTACGAGGTGCAGGTGCTGATTTCGTTGATTTCGGCCGATAAGGATGTGCAGCCTGACGCATTGGCCGCACTGGCTGCGTCCGCTGCCATTACTATTTCTGATATTCCGTTTGCTGGCCCGATTTCCGAAGTACGGGTGGCCCGCATCGACGGCAAACTGCAAATCAACCCCAAAACAGCTGACATTGCCCGCGCCGACATCGACCTGATTGTAGGTGCCACGGCCGATTCAGTGGCCATGGTGGAAGGGGAGATGAACGAGGTAAGCGAAGAGGAAATGGTGGAAGCCATTGCCTACGCCCACGAAGCCATCAAAGAGCAGTGCCGTGTACAAAGCGAGTTGGCTGCTGCCGTGGAGAAAGCGCAAATCAAGCGCGAGTACCCAAAATACGAGGAAAACGAAGACCTCAAATCCCGCGTTACGCAGGGCATCTACGACTTAGCTTACAAAGTGGCTCAGCTGGGTGATACTAGCAAAGCTGGCCGTAAGAAAGGCTTTGGCGGCGTGAAGGAGCAGTTCCTGCAACAGCTGATTGCTGAGCAGCCTGAATTGGATATGAAGCAGTTCGGCCGTTACTACTCATCAGCTGAGAAGAAAGCTATCCGCGACATGATGATCAAAGAGCGCACGCGCCTTGATGGTCGTAAGCTCACTGAAATCCGCCCAATCTGGTCGGAAATTAACTATCTGCCCGGTGCGCACGGTTCGGCTTTGTTCACTCGCGGCGAAACCCAGTCGTTGACTACGGTGGCGCTAGGTACCAAGCTCGATGAGCAAATCATCGATTCGGCCATGCAGTCGGGCTACAGCAAGTTCATGCTGCACTACAACTTCCCGGCCTTCTCGACTGGTGAAGTGAAACCGAACCGTGGCCCTGGCCGCCGCGAGATTGGCCACGGTAACCTGGCCCTGCGCTCTTTGAAGCGCGTTCTGCCCTCCGACGAAGAAAATCCTTACACCATCCGTATTGTGTCAGACATTCTGGAGTCGAACGGCTCTAGCTCGATGGCCACAGTATGTGCCGGTTCGCTGGCGCTGATGGATGCCGGCGTGAAAGTGCGGGCGGCCGTAGCAGGTATTGCCATGGGCTTGGTGCAGGACAAGGAAACCGGTGAATACGCCGTATTGAGCGATATTCTCGGCGACGAAGACCACCTCGGCGACATGGACTTCAAAGTAACCGGCACCGAAAAGGGTATCGTAGCTTGCCAGATGGACATCAAAATCCAGGGCCTGAGCAACGAAATCCTGACGGCGGCGCTACACCAGGCACGTGAAGGCCGTCTGCATATCCTGCGTGAGATGGCCAAAACCATCAACGCACCGGCTGCTGACCTCAAGCCGCATACGCCCCGCTCGCACAAGATGCTCATCGATAAAGAGTACATCGGTGCTGTTATCGGGCCCGGCGGCAAGGTGATTCAGCAGATTCAGAAGGACACTAATGCCACGGTTATCATCGAGGAGAAGGACGAGAAAGGCCACGTGAGCATCTACGCTTCCAACAAGGAAGACATGCAAGCGGCCATCAGCCGGATTCAGGCTATTGCCGCTACACCAGAAGTAGGCGAAACCTACAAAGGTAAAGTGCGCAGCATTCAGCCGTACGGTGCTTTCGTGGAAATTATGCCGGGCAAAGACGGCCTGCTGCACATCTCGGAAGTGTCGCATGAGCGCCTCTCGGCGCTGGAAGGCGTGCTGGAAGTAGGGCAGGAAATTGACGTAAAACTGCTCGATATCGACAAGAAAACGGGTAAATACCGTTTGTCGCGCAAGGTGCTTTTGCCGAAGCCGGAACGGACTACCGAGCAGAACGGTACGGCCCAGTAGCCACTTGTAGAACTTTCGCGGGTACTGATACGTTGCTAACAACTGATCGGTACCCGTAGATTGGGTTTTCGGACGTTTATCAATTTCAGAAATACATACTTCTCGCGCCCGCAATGAGACAGTTAAAAATCAGCAAGCAGATCACCAACCGCGAAAGCCAGTCGCTGGATAAATACCTCCAGGAAATTGGTAAAGTGGATCTGCTCACGCCCGATGAGGAGGTGACGCTGGCGCAGCGCATCAAGGAAGGCGACCAGCAAGCGTTGGAAAAGCTTACCAAAGCCAACCTGCGTTTCGTGGTATCGGTAGCTAAGCAATATCAGAACCAGGGCTTATCGCTGGGTGACTTGATCAACGAGGGCAACCTCGGCTTGATTAAAGCTGCTAAGCGTTTCGATGAAACCCGTGGTTTTAAGTTCATTTCTTACGCCGTATGGTGGATTCGCCAATCCATCTTGCAAGCCTTGGCTGAGCAGTCGCGCATCGTACGCTTGCCCCTCAACCGAGTAGGTTCGCTCAACAAGATCAGCAAGTCGTTTTCGGAACTAGAGCAGAAATTCGAGCGGGAACCCTCGCCTGAAGAAATTGCCGAAGTACTGGAACTCACCACTTCGGAAGTGGTAGATACCCTGAAAATTTCGGGTCGCCACGTGTCCGTTGACGCACCATTCGTGCAAGGCGAAGAAAACCGCCTACTCGACGTGCTGGAAAATGAAGACGAAGAGTCGCCGGACACCGGACTGATGAACGACTCGCTCCGCAAGGAAGTGCAGCGTGCCTTGAGCACCCTCACCAAGCGCGAAGCCGACGTTATTACGCTCTATTTCGGTTTGAACGGAGAGCACTCGCTCACGCTGGAAGAAATCGGGGAGAAGTTCAACCTTACTCGGGAGCGGGTTCGTCAGATCAAAGAAAAGGCCATTCGCCGTCTGCGCCACACTTCGCGCTCCAAAGCGCTGAAGCCTTACCTGGGGTAGTTATTTTTACCCCCATCACTGAAAACCCCGGCCCTAGCGTTGGGGTTTTTTGTTGGGGAATGCCAGCTTGTCGGCAATGAGTGAAAACTCGTCTGAGAGCTGACTTCGATACCGCAACCAGTTAGTTGAATCCGGCTGCTAGGTGTCACTCTGTTTTACTCGATTACCTTTGCCATCCTATTTCATCCTTTTACGGCACGGGCGCAAGCCTGCGCTACTTTTACCCTCATGGAGAATACCACCCCAGAACACATAAAGTGCTTGATTATCGGCTCCGGCCCGGCGGGGTATACGGCGGCCATCTACGCAGCCCGCGCCAATCTGGCCCCCGTAATGTACCAGGGGCTGCAACCCGGCGGCCAACTCACCATCACCAACGACGTAGAGAATTTTCCGGGTTACCCCGACGGTATTATGGGGCCGGAAATGATGGAGGATTTGAAAAAGCAGGCTGCCCGTTTCGGTACCGATATTCGCTATGGTATTGCCACGGCGGTTGACTTCTCGGGCCACCCGCACAAGGTGACCATTGATGAAAAGCTGGAGCTGACGGCGGATACGGTGATTATTGCCACTGGTGCCTCGGCTAAGTGGCTGGGGCTGCCATCGGAGCAGCGCCTAAATGGTTCGGGCGTATCAGCCTGCGCCGTATGCGACGGATTTTTCTACCGTGGCAAAGACGTGGTGATTGTGGGCGCTGGCGATACAGCGGCCGAAGAGGCTACTTACTTGGCCAACCTGTGCAGCAAAGTGTACATGATTGTGCGGAAGGGAGAGATGCGCGCCTCGAAAATCATGCAGAAGCGCGTAACCGACAACCCTAAGATTGAGGTGTTGTGGAACACGGTAACCGACGAAATCCTGGGCGAGCACGCCGTGGAAGCTGTGCGGGTGAAAAATGCCCTGACCCACGAAACCCGTGAGCTGGCCGTTGATGGTTTCTTCGTGGCTATCGGCCACGAGCCGAACTCCAAGATATTCCAGCCCTATTTGCACCACGATGAGCAGGGCTACCTGAAAACCCTACCCGGCACGGCCAAAACCAACGTGGATGGGGTATTTGCCTGCGGCGACGTGCAGGACTACACCTACCGCCAAGCTGTAACAGCGGCCGGCTCAGGCTGTATGGCTGCTCTGGATGCGGAGCGTTACTTAGCCGCTCTCGGCGACCATTAGAAGTGAAATAGTGAAATGGTGAGTTAGTGAATTTGCGATTCGATTTACGCTATATGCGCAGATTGCATCGTTACCTCACCAAACTCACCATTTCACCACCTCACTATCTCACCACCTTATTGTTTTGCACTTGCTGAATTTTGTGAAACACTGGCTGCTGCCGCTGCTACTGATCGGGCTGTTTATTGGCTTGCCCGGCCAGCTGCACGCCCAGCGTCGTCCGGTGCCGAAACCAAAGCCTGGTACTACCAAAAAACGGAGCGACTTTTTCCGCATCAAGTCGCCTATTATCCGCTACGTGCGGCCCGATACCACCATCCTGATTGAAACCCAGGAATTGCCTGATGATGGCTCCGACGCGGCCAAATCCATCTTCTTCAACCCAGCTAAAAAGCTTTCCATTGTCAGTGAGGATACGTCGTCGCTGAACGAAGGGGGGCAGCACATTGTGGAGGTGAAAGAGCAAGTGAAGATTGATTCTTCCTGGATTCAGGTGGCCGGGTATTATGCCATTTGGGACACGCATAACATCAACCCGTACCGCGTAGACGGGCGCCGCATCAAGGATACGCTCAACTTAAAGCTTACGGAGCCCGAGCGGCAGCGCTTTGCCAAAATGCCGCTGGTAAAGACGCCTATGACCTCGGACTTCGGCTTCCGAGGTTCCCGGTGGCACTATGGTGTGGACCTGGACTTGGAAACCGGCGACTCGGTGAAGGCTGCTTTCGACGGCGTAGTGCGCATCAGTAAGTGGGACGGTTCGGGCTACGGCAACTACCTGCTGGTGCGCCACTACAACGGCATTGAGACGCTGTATGGGCACATGCAGAAGGCGCTGGTAACGCCCGGTACCTTCGTGAAAGCCGGGCAGCTGATTGGATGGGGCGGGAGCACCGGCCGCAGCTCCGGCTCGCACTTGCACTTCGAGGTGCGCTACGAAGGCAACCCCATTGACCCGGAGCGGATGTACGACTTCCCGGATTACCGGCTCATTAAGGATAACTTCCAGATTACTTCCGCGCTGTTCAACTACTACAGCCGTTCGTTGAAATACCGGGGCGGCAGTGTGCCGGGCGCAGCCACTCGTAGCAGTAGTAGCCGCAGTCAGCCCTCAGCGGCGCGGCGGGTGGTTACGCACAAAATCCGGAGTGGAGATACGCTGTCGGAAATTGCTGATAAGTACGGGGTGTCACAGGCCCAGCTTCGGCGCCTGAACGGTGGTACGGCCGTGCTGCGTATCGGTCGGTCACTGCGGGTGAAGTAACTTCAACGCAATATCTCTGAATTGGTACATGGTTGGCCGTTCTTCATTCATGCTGAACAGCCAACCATGTACCAATTCAGGGACATTGCAATCAACAACGCAATCTGAATGAAACTTGATATTCTAGCCCTTGGGGCGCATCCGGATGATGTAGAGATGTCGGCGGCAGGTACGCTGGCCGCGGCCGTAGCGGCTGGCAAGAAGGTAGGTATCGTGGACTTTACGCGGGGGGAGCTAGGTACACGTGGTACCCCAGCCATTCGAGCGCAGGAGGCCGAAGCCGCCAGCCAGATTCTGGGCCTTAGCGCCCGCGAAAACCTGGGGCTACCCGATGGCTTCTTCCGCAACGACCGGGAGCATCAGCTGCCGCTAATTGCGGCTATCCGCCGCTATCAGCCCGAGGTAGTGCTTTGTAACGCCATTCATGACCGGCACCCCGACCATGGCCGCGGCGCGCAATTGGCTTCTGAGGCTTGCTTTCTGGCTGGCCTGCGCATGATCGAAACCCTCGGCGACGATGGCCAGCCGCAACCGGCTTGGCGTCCCAAGCACGTGTACCACTACATCCAGGACCGCCAGATTCCGGCCGATTTTGTGGTGGATGTCACCGCGCACTGGCCTACAAAATGGGCTTCCATTCAGGCCTACCAGACCCAGTTTTTCAACCCTAACAGTCAGGAGCCGGCCACCTACCTTTCAAGCCAGGAATTCAGCAACTTTATGGAGGCGCGCGCGCGCGAGTTCGGGCACTTGATAGGTGTGGAGTTCGGGGAAGGTTTCACGCGCGAACGAACTTTGGGCGTGCGCCAGATAACTGATTTTATCTAATAGTTCAGACAGCTGAAAGTGGTGTAATAAGCAAAAAGCCTGACCATCCGGTCAGGCTTTTTGCTTTGTAAGGACTGAATTTAGGCAAATTGAAAAGTCTAATTCTGTGTCAGTATTATATGGCTAAAAGCTTGCTGAGTGCCAATTTCAGTAAATATTGAAAAGTCTGATAAATGAATTATTTAATCAGGTAAACGCGCATTCTTGATGGTACTTCCAGCATCGATTCACGGTGACGCCTCTACTGGCGCGCCTTGGTTTGATAGCCAACCACTAAGACGCTACTCTTATGAAAAGCCAGCCTGCCCGTTTGCCGCTAAAACTGAAATTACTCTTCACTGCATTTCTAGCCGTTATGGTGCCCGTGTACTGGGCGAATTACGGGCCCACCAACTTCCTGTACTTCTGTGATATTTCGTTGCTGCTCTGTTTGATCAGCCTCTGGACGGAAAAGAAGCTGCCGGCTTCGATGGCTGCCGTTGGTATTCTGCTGCCGCAGGTGCTGTGGTGCGTTGACTTTCTGGGCGAGCTGTTTGGGGTGCACCTAGTCGGCATGACGTCGTACATGTTCGACCCTAACCGCTCGTTGTTTCTGCGTGGGCTGTCGTTCTTTCACGGCTGGTTGCCCTTCCTGCTGGTGTTTCTGGTGAAGCGCCTGGGCTACGACCGGCGCGCCCTCTGGGCCTGGACCGGGCTGGCGTGGGGGCTCTGCTTAGTGGCCTACTTCCTTCTGCCGCCTGCTGGCACCATCCTGCCCGACTCCAAGATTCCCGTCAACATCAACTACGTATTCGGCTTTGATGATGCCCGTCCGCAAACGTGGCTGCCCGCCCCGGTATACCTACTGGCCTGGATGGCTGCGCTATTTCTGGTAGCGTATCTGCCCACCCACTTGGTGTTGCGCAAATGGTTAGCTCCGCGCAAAGCCACTCCGGTACTGCCGGCCACTACCGCAGGCAAGCTGGTGTGGGAGTAGCGCAGACCATCGGTACTTTCCCGATGAACTACTATCTTGGAATGAAAATGCCGCGTTTCGTGGCCTGTATTATCCGGTTTAGTCTGATGTCTCTCCCCGGTCCTGAGCAGTTGCCCGATGCAACGCCGCCTGCCGCGCCCGGCCGCCGCAAGCGCCTAGCTGCCACCACTGCCACCCAACTGCTGCCGCTGTTCAAGCTGCTCGATACCATCCAGCCCCAGGTCGCCAGCGACTCGGTGTTTCACCTGCGGCGGCTGAAGATTCAGGCCCACTTAACCGAAGTGCGCCAGGAAATGCGGGCCGAGCGGCCTCGGCAGCAGGCGTTGCAGTTTGCCTTTCACGCCCTAACCGAGCTAGTGCGTGAGGAAGTGCGCGACATCAGCCGCGACGAGCTTCAGCAGGCCGCCAAGGAAGTGGTGCTGGCCACCCTCAAAAATGCGCCGGCCCTGCTCAACGCAGCCCATCAGGCGCGACTGTTGGTGTAGCTGCTTTCCTACCATGTGAGCCAGCCACGGACTTCACAAAAAGCAAACCGCTCGGCTAACTAGCCGGGCGGTTTGCTTTTTGTGGTTTATTATCGTGTGCCCAGCCGGTTGCGTTTCCAGGCCGAGGCAGTAGCGGCCGGCTCTGCGGAAGCTACGGCAGCGGGCTTCTTTTCGCTGACTAGCATGGCGCCTAACACGGCGGCCAACTTGGCCATGTCTTCGCTGAGAGGGGCGGGTTTGAGCGCATCAGCGGGGAAATGGTCCCGGATGAAGTTGGTGTCGAAGTGGCCGCTCACGAAAGCGGGGTGTTGCAGTACGTAGCGCCCAAAGGCCAGTGTGGTTTCGATGCCGGTAATCTGGTATTCCTCAATGGCCCGCAGCATGCGCGCTATGGCCTCTGTGCGGTCCTTGCCAAACGTGACCAGCTTGGCAATCATGGGGTCGTAGTAAATCGGGATTTCCATGCCCTGCTCGAAACCGTCGTCTACCCGTACGCCGGGGCCTTGGGGGCGTACGTAGGTGGTGAGGGTGCCAATGTCGGGTAGGAAGTTGTTCTGTGGGTCCTCGGCGTACACCCGTAGCTCCAGGGCGTGGCCGGTGATGGTAAGGTCGTCCTGGGTGAAGCTGAGCGGCTCGCCTTGCGCCACCTTAATTTGCTCTTTCACTAAATCCAGACCCGTAATCTGTTCGGTTACGGGGTGCTCCACCTGGAGCCGGGTGTTCATCTCCAGGAAGTAGAAATTGTGGTTCTCATCGAGCAGGAATTCCACGGTACCGGCACCGGTGTAGTCGCAGGCACGGGCCACATCCACGGCGCACTGGCCCATAGCGGCCCGCAGCTCGGGCGTGAGCACCGATGAGGGCGCCTCTTCAATTACCTTCTGGTGGCGGCGCTGAATGCTGCATTCCCGCTCAAACAGATGCACAATGTTGCCGTGCTCATCGCCCAGCACTTGTATTTCGATGTGGCGCGGTCCAGTCACGAACTTCTCAATAAACACCGCGCCGTCGCCAAAGGCCGAGGTAGCCTCGTTGATGGCCAACTGCATTTGCTCCTCAAACTCCTCTATGTTGTGCACTAGCCGCATGCCCTTACCACCCCCGCCGGCTGAGGCCTTAATCAGGATGGGAAAACCTACTTGCTGTGCAATCTGCTTGGCCTCGTTTACATCGGAAATGGCTTCGTCGGTGCCGGGTACCAACGGGATGTTGTAAGCTTTAACGGCTTGCTTAGCCGAAAGCTTGTCTCCCATAATGTCCATGGCTTCGGGCGAAGGACCCACGAAAATCAATCCGGCCTCTTTCACCATGCGGGCAAAACCGGCGTTTTCGCTTAAGAAGCCATAGCCGGGGTGAATGGCATCAACCTCCAACTGCCGGCAAACCTCCAGAATTTTGTCGCCGCGCAGGTAGCTTTGGGCGGAGGCCGGCGGGCCTACGCACACGGCCTCGTCGGCGTAGCGTACGTGCAAGGCGTTGCGGTCGGCCTCTGAGTAGATAGCCACGGTTTTGATGCCCATTTCCTTGGCGGAGCGCAGTACGCGCAGGGCAATTTCGCCGCGGTTGGCAACTAAGAGCTTGCTTATTTTCTTCATGGGGGAGGGATGGGACGGTTGTTAGTTGCTAGTTGTGGGGTGCCGGTTATTAATTAGCTACTCGTTTGAGTAACAACAGACGCCCCACGACTGATATTTCAGCCAAAGAAACGCCTTTCCGGCGGCTCCGTAAAGCTTGTTAGCTGGTTTGCTGAGTGAAGCAGGAAGTTGGAAGCCACGCGCTGAGCCACTACTTTTGCAGATTGCCATAACTTTGTACATTATCGGAGGGTTAAGTGCACGCTTAACGGCTCGTTTTCTTTTTCACTTTTAATCTGTTCCCGCGTGGATCTTTTCGAGAAAATTGCCGCCAACCGCGGTCCGCTGGGTATTCACTCACATTATGCACACGGCTATTTTGCTTTCCCTAAGCTGGAAGGCGAAATCAAGCCGCGCATGATTTTCCGCGGTAAGGAGGTACTCACCTGGAGCCTCAATAACTACCTGGGCTTAGCCAACCACCCCGAAGTGCGCAAAGCCGATGCCGACAGCGCGGCTGAGTACGGTATGGCCCTGCCTATGGGTGCCCGCATGATGTCGGGTAATTCCAATCTGCACGAGCAGTTGGAAAGCGAGCTGGCCGACTTCGTGCAGAAGCCGGACTGCATGCTGCTCAACTTTGGCTACCAGGGCGTGGTAAGCATCATTGATGCTATGGTGAACCGCCACGATGTAATTGTGTACGACGCCGAGTCGCACGCTTGCATCATTGATGGGGTACGGCTACACCAAGGCAAGCGCTTTGTATATCCGCACAACGACATGGGCAGCCTGGAGAAGCAGTTGCAGCGGGCCAAGCGCATCACCGACGAAACCGGCGGGGGTATCTTGGTTATCACCGAAGGCGTTTTCGGGATGTCGGGCAACATGGGCGACCTGCGCGGGGTGCTGGCTTTGAAAGAGAAATACGAGTTCCGTTTGTTCGTTGACGACGCCCACGGCTTCGGTACAATGGGCGCCACGGGGGCCGGAACTGGCGAAGAACAAGGCGTGCAGGATGGCATAGACCTATATTTTTCGACGTTTGCGAAGTCTATGGCCAGCATTGGTGCCTTCGTAGCGGGCCCTGAAAACGTAATTGAATATTTGCGCTATAATATGCGTAGCCAAATCTTCGCCAAAAGCCTCCCAATGCCGCTTGTAGTGGGCGCAATCAAGCGTTTGGAGCTACTCCGGACCCGTCCGGAGCTGAAAGACGACCTCTGGACCGTGGTACGGGCCCTGCAAAGTGGTTTGCGCGAAAAAGGCTTCAATATCGGTACTACTAAGTCGCCGGTGACGCCCGTGATGCTGCAAGGGCAAATATCCGATGCAACGCAAATAACCTTCGATTTACGCGAGAATCACGGTATTTTCTGCTCTATCGTGGTATATCCGGTGGTGCCGAAGGGCGTAATTATGCTCCGTCTCATCCCTACGGCCTCTCACACGCTTGCCGACGTAGCCCAGACCATTACGGCCTTTGAAGCAGTGGCTGATAAGCTTAGCAAGGGCCTTTACTCCAAAGCAGAGGTACCAGCCGGGCTCTAAGCATAGCCAAGACTGATAACAGGCAAGGTCAGGATTCCGAAAGGGTCCTGACCTTTGTTTTTTGTACTAAGCTAATAATTTGGGGGGAGTTCGCTGAGGGTAAATGCAAAAAAGTTCGGCGAAAATGTGCCTCTCGGGCTGAATTAGCCGTATTAGAAAAAAAAACGGGGACTTGCTTGTATTTGAAATCCCTGTATATTAGACCCCATCAAACCCATTGTTTCACTCCTCTCAACCCCATCAAACATGAGTAATTTCAGTGAACTAAAGGACCTCGTAATGGGCCTGGAAGGCGACTTCGAGAAGTTCTACGACAAGAAGAACTCGGCCGCTGGTACCCGCGTGCGTAAAGGCATGCAGGAACTGAAAAACCTGGCGCAGAGCATCCGTACCGAGGTTCAGAACGCTAAAAACAGCGCTGCTGAGGCTCCAGCTGCTAAAGCTGCACCAGCCAAAAAGGCTGCTGCTCCTGCTGCTGCTAAGAAAGCTGCTCCAGCAAAAAAGAAGTAATTACGAAGTCAGGCGGCTTTTCTGAAACCCCTGGCTTTCCTGATTGCCTAAAAAGGCCCTGCCGATACTATATCGACAGGGCCTTTTTCTGTTCTGGGGGGATAGGCAGAAACTATACTAGCTTAATCAGGAAGTAGTTTTTCTTGCCACGTTGGGCCACGAAATATTTATCCAGTAACAACGGCACGTCAAGCGCCATTTGGTCGGGGATTACTTTCACCCGGTTTAAGCTCACCCCACCGCCCTGAATCATTTTTTTCGCTTCGCCTTTGGAGGAAAAAACGACAGCATTGGTGGCTTCACTCAGTAGTGTAACGGCGTTCAGCTCGGGGAGCAGCGCGCGGGATACTTCCACGTGAGGCACGCCAGCAAACACGTCAAGCAAGGTCGCCTCGTCGAGGCTGCTTAGCTCGCCACCACCGAACAACACTTGGGAAGCCGCTAGGGCCGCTTCGTATGCTTCCTCGGAGTGCACCCGAATGGTTACGTCTTTGGCCAGGGCCTTCTGCAACACGCGCAGGTGCGGCGCCTGGGCGTGTTCGGCTTCCAGAGCTTCAATTTCCGCTTGCGGTAGTAGCGTGAACACCCGAATCAGACGCGGGGCATCGGCATCCTCGGCCCGCAGAAAGAACTGATAGAACTGGTACGGCGAGGTCATGGTGGAGTCGAGCCAGACGGTGCCAGTTTCGCTCTTGCCGTACTTGGTGCCGTCGGCTTTGGTGATGAGCTGGCCAGTGAGGGCGTAGGCTTTGCCCTCGCCGCCGCTCATGCGCCGGATTAGCTCGGTACCGGTGGTGATGTTACCCCACTGGTCAGAGGCGCCCATTTGCAGGGTAGTGCCCAATTCCTTATAGAGGTGAAAAAAGTCGTAGCCCTGGAGCAACTGGTAGCTGAACTCGGTGTAGCTCAGGCCCTCGGCGCCCGATTCTTCGTTGCCGCTGATGCGGCGCTTCACCGAATCCTTGGCCATCATGTAGTTCACGGTGAGGTGCTTGCCTACTTCGCGCAGGAATTGCAGAAAGCCGAACTCCTTGAACCAGTCGTAGTTGTTGACCACCCGGGCGCCGGTGGGGCTGTCGTTGAAGTCGAGGAACTTCTCCAGCTGGGCCTGAATACCGGCCTGGTTGCGGCGCAGGGCCTCTTCATCAAGTAGGTTACGCTCGGCCGACTTACCCGACGGGTCGCCAATCATGCCGGTGGCGCCGCCTACCAAAGCCAATGGGCGGTGCCCGGCGCGCTGCAAGTGTACCAGCAGCATAATAGTAGCCAAGTTGCCGATGTGCAACGACGAAGCCGTAGGGTCGAAGCCGATATAGCCGGTGATAGGGGCGTTTTGGCGTAGGTGTTCGTCGGTGCCCGGCATCATGTCGTGAAACATGCCGCGCCAGCGCAGTTCTTCTATTAAGTTCAAGTTGTGAAGTTGTGAAGTTGTGGAATCGTGACTGAACAGGCGGAGAGTACGTGGTCAACTCACGCATGAGAGGTGTAAAGGTAGAAAGGGCGGTGGTACATTTGTAGGTGGAGTGGCTGTGGTCTGCCGAATAGTGCACTCCCTAGTACTCTCAACTTCACCATTTCACCACTTCGCTCTTGACCCTCACCGCCGACGAAATTCTGAAGCAACTCCAGCAGCGGCAGTTTCAGCCCGTGTATTTTCTGCAAGGGGAGGAGCCGTACTATATCGACTTGGTAGCTGATATCTTGGAGAAAACTGTGCTTCAGGAGCACGAAAAGGGTTTCAACCAAGTGGTGCTGTACGGCAAGGATGCCGACGTAGCCACGATTCTGGGGCAGGCGAAGCGCTTCCCGATGATGGCCGAACGGTCGGTGGTGATTGTGAAGGAGGCGCAGGCTGTGGCCGACCTCGAAACTGAGAAGGCGTGGCCGTTTCTGGAGGCATACCTCAAGAACCCGCTGCAAAGCACGGTGCTGGTGTTTTGCTACAAGCACAAAACGCTAGATGCCCGCAAGAAGCTCGGTAAGCTGCTCACCGGCGATAAGAAAGAGCCCAGCCCGGCCGGTACGGTGCTCCTGACCAGCAAAAAGCTCTATGACAACCAGGTAGCGCCCTGGCTGACCAGCTACGTGCGCAGTAAGCAGCGCAACATCACGCCGCAGGCCACGGCCATGCTATCCGAGTACATTGGGGCCGAGCTGGGCCGGCTCACCAATGAGGTAGACAAGATGCTGCTCAACCTGGCGCCCAGCCAGCCCATCGACGAGGAGTTGGTGCAGCGCATGGTAGGTATCAGCAAGGAGTACAACATCTTCGAGCTGCAAAGCGCCCTTATCCGGCGCGACGTACTAAAGGCCAACCGGATACTGCTCTATTTCGAGGCCAACCCCAAGGCCAACCCACTAATTCCGAACCTGACGCTGCTGTTCAACTACTTTTCCCGGCTGCTGGCCTTACACCAATTAGCCAACCCCACCGAAGTGGACTGGAACCGCCTGAACCTGCGCAGCACTTTCGCCCGTAAAGACTACCAAACCGGCCTGAAGGTGTTCGACTTCTACAGGACTCGCAATATCGTGCACCTCATCCGCCGCGCCGACGCGCAGAGCAAAGGCATTGAATCGGGCTCGATGACCGACGGAGAGATTCTGCGGGAGCTGGTGTGGCTGATTCTGCACCCTGTGCCGCTGCACGCAGTGGTAGGGAGCTGAGAGAGTGAGAGTGAGAGTGAATGATGCTGAAACAGGAGGAGCCAAGGTGGCGGCTTCCTGGCTTATGGCGCCATACTTACTGTCACAGGCGGGGGCAAATCAAGTGGCTGGTGCGTGAGTCAGCAAAATTCCATTCAGTCTACTTGGTATAGTTTCCAGGAATTATGCATGCTTAATGCTCGAATTATACCAGTCACGACATTGCACTGCTTGGCCTTTATAACGGTAAAACAACCACTGATATTTGTATGCTGCAATTAGCCAAACAGCCAACGGCAGTTTCTACAACAACGCTTTTCCACGTTCCAGCCTCCTTTCCACAACCAACGCCGAAGGGTCGAAGAGTAATCTTCGGCCCTTTATTGTTATAATAGACTGGTGCGGAGCTAGATTGAGGTCCGAGGATATAATTGCCCGGTTCACCATAACCTCATGGCTTATCTGGTACACTTGTTGCAAACACATCAATAAACCCAGACAACTCCCATGAACGAAATTGAAGTAGCCTTCCGAGCCGCACTGCACGAAGAAAAATTTTCCACGGCGGCGGTGTTGCTGGCCCAAGTGGTGGAAGCGCGCTACGAGCAGCAACGACATTTAACGCCGGTGCAGATTCTGCGCTTGCAAGCTGGCTGCCATACGCTCCTAACGCAGCGCGCCGAAATAGGAGCTGTTGCACTCATTCAGGCAGCGACGGGTTATCTGCCACAACCGGTGCATTTCACTGTGTAGTAAGGAGCGTGTGGGAGAGTGAGGCTTTAGTTTTGATGGTGTAGAGCTGTTTAGCTGAGCAACACGGATGCTTTCTGGCTATTATGTTTCAATAAAAAGCAGGCCTTTTTTCTTAGCCGTTCGTTATAGATTTGCAAACAGGTGAAAGTCACCTGTTTTTTTTTCACAGTATGCATCATCTCATTTACAGCAGTTCCGCTACCGTCCCATTCACGGACGCCGCTTTGCAGGAGCTACTAACTACAGCCCGGGCAAACAACGAGCAACTGCAGGTAACAGGAGTCCTGCTTTATCACGAAGGTCAGTTCATGCAGTTGCTGGAAGGAGAAGCATCTGTAATAAAGAGCTTGTACCAGCTGATTGAGCAGGATACCCGGCATACCAGTATTTTCAAATTAGCCGACAAGCCGATTGAAGCACGTAGCTTTTCGGAGTGGGCTATGGCGTTCAAGCCAATCGATGCTGAAGCATTTGCGCAGCTGAAAGGATACCAGAGCCCCGATGCCCTCGATACGGCCCCGCAAGGCCTGAGCGGCGCCGATGCGCTGTTGCTCAACATCATGCGTACTTTTATGGTGTCGGAGGAGGAATAGAATGCGCTTGCTGTAACGTAGCGCTAAAACCATTTAGTCGCAGAGTGTTGGCTGGTTGGGGTTGCGGGCAAACTCGAACAGCGTGTAGAGCTGAGACGCCGTATTCCGGTCGACCGACAAAGACAGCCCGGCAATTTGCTCTTCGCTGAACCAACGCGCGCCTGCTGTTTCGGGCGTGTTTTCCAGCAAGCTCCCGCCTTCGATTTCGCAGTGCACAAAGGCCTTGTAAATGTACCAGGGCTGGGGCGGGTGCGGATGCTGCTTTTTGTCGAGGAGAGCCAGCAGGCGCACGGCGCGCACCACTAGGCCGGTTTCTTCGTGCGCCTCCTTCACGGCCACCTCAAACGGGGTGTAGCCCACGTCGGCCCAGCCACCGGGCAGTGCCCACCGGTTACCATCGATTTTCTCCTGTACCAGCAGAATTTCTTTCTGGCCCCGAAACAGCACGGCCCGCACATCTACCTTAGGGGTTTGGTAGCCGGTTTCAGAGGCAAATAGCTGAGTTAGTTTCTCTAGTGGTTCATCGGGTGCTAACTGCTGGAGCAGTTGTACGCTGATGGCCCGGATTTCTTCGTACCGCTCCACGTCGTAGGCAGTGGAAGGGTAGGCGAGGCCGGCTTGGGCCAAGGCTTGCAGGCGCTGGGCGTGCAGCAGCAGGGTAGAGGCAGTCATAAGGCAGCGTTAGCAGGAGTTGGGTGCAAGATAACGCGCGGATAGCGGCCCGCCGCCCTAGCAAGGTAGCGGGCCAGGAAACAAAAAGAAAAATTTCCGCGTTAGATAGAAAAATTTCTGTAGCTTCAACTCTGCAACCTACCGTACTGCCATGAGCACCATAGCCGCCCCCAAAGTGAAAGTAACCACCACGCTACCCGCACCGCTGCGCAAGAAGTGGGCCGCTTGGAGCCGGACGGGGCAGGATTCGTTTGCTTTGGTAATGGCCGCCCGCAAAGGACTGCCGGCCGCTACGGCCTTCGAGGTGGCCGATGCGTTTCAGTTGCAGGCCAGCCAGCTAGAGGCCATCTACGAGCTATCCACCAAAACGCTCCGCAGCTACACTCAGGAAAACCGCAACTTGAGCGCCTCTAGTAGCGAAAAGACATTCAAGATTATTGCGCTCTACGAAGCCGGGGTAGAAGTATTTGGTGATGCCGCCGCCTTTCTGCGTTGGCTCAGCAAACCCGCCCACGGCCTCGACGGCGAGTTGCCGCTGCGCCTGCTCGAAACCAGTGGCGGTATTGACCTAGTAGAAGAAGAGTTAACCCGCATTGCCTACGGCGACCTATCGTAACCGATGCAGGTATACCGCATCTGCCTGGCCAAGTACGCCGACGACCTGTTTGCCTCCGGCCGCCGGGCCCGCTGGAACACCCAAGATAAGTTTGTGATTTACACCGCCGCTTCCCGCGCCCTAGCCTGCCTCGAAAACGTGGTGCACCGCAGCGGCGAAGGCCTCAACGACCAGTTCCGGGTGCTCGTTATCGACATTCCCGACGATGTAGTGGTGGAAGATATACCAGCAATTCAACTGCCTGCTGACTGGGAAAAAGCCAGCCGCTACAGCGTCTGCCAGCCCCTCGGCGACGCGTGGTACGAGCGGCGTAGCGCGGCCGTGCTGCGGGTTCCTTCGTCCATTGTGCCCCAGGAGTTCAATTACATCCTGCACACCCGTCACCCCGATTTCAAGCGCATCAGTATTGTGGCGCGCGAAGAGTTTATGTTTGATGCGCGGATAAAGTCCGCGGATGTAGGATGAGCCTCTAGCCTACGCCATTCTGTACCGCAACCTGTCTCAATCCGTTTTCCTGAATCCAACTTTCCACCTTAATGCAAGTCCTCGACATTATTGCCTTATCCCCGCAAGAGACCTTTATTGTTGGATACCCAGAAGGTCTGGTGAAGGCCGGCACCTGGGAGTTGCGTGTAAACGGCGCAACAGTAGCAACAGTGGAGGTAACCGGCGAGGCAGAGTTGGAGGCTGGCCGCAAAGGCAAACTGACCCCGCCCCGCGCCCTGGTTTGTCGCGGCCCCGTAGACAAGCGTACCATCGACTTCACCCGCGACGAGGTGACACTTGTGCGGCTGGGCTAAGACTAGGCTACCAAACCGTTCCCAGTTCTCACGGTACCAGAAAATACCCCGGCATCTGAGAAAGCCGGGGTATTCTAAGGATGTTGGGTGTGCTGCCTACGTTGAATAGGCAGTTCCTTCACATAAGCCGCACTGACGGCCGTGATTCCGCCCGGTCGTGTACATGGCTGGTTCTAAGGCGAGCCTAGGTGTGGGAGTTATTTCACTACGGTGGCTTCTAGCTCTACGGTTAGACCGGCAAACAGGCCCCGCACTTCCAGTAGCGTAGTAGCTTGTTTGATACCGTGGCCGGCAATCCAGGCTTGATATACGTCGGTGCAGGTTGTGAAAAACTCCGTCACGGAGGTGGTGTATACATTCAGCCGCACAATACCTGAGCACTCGTATCCTGCCTCCCCGATGAGTTGCTCCAGGTTTTGGAAGGTTTGCAGTAGCTGGCTTCTCATGTCGGCGGTGCTGGGTTGGCCGTTGGCGTCGATGGCTACCTGCCCGGAGCAATAGAGGGTACCCGCAACTTGTTTCACTTCTACTGCCTGCACTGAATTGGTGTGTTCTCCCCATTTCCAGGGGTCAACGGTTTGCTTTTCCATCTGTTATTGAAGGTTAAGTCAAGAGGTTGGTTTCTTGACTCTGCAAACTTCGGGGCCGCCTCTGACAGCCTTATGTCAGACCTGCGGCGGGGTGCAAAAAAAATCGTGGGCCTGCCGCGCCAGTTCGCGCAGGTGCTCACGTAGCGCCAGCGGCTCATGCACAATAACGGCCCCCGCGTAGGGCAGCAGCCAGGTGGCCAGGTAAGACAGCGAGCCAATAAACAAAGTCATTTCCAGTTGGCCATCGGGCAAAGGCTGCTCGTGGGCCCAGCCGTACTGGTGCTTGGTATCGTGCAGGTGCTGGGCTAGGGCGGGCAGCAGGGCTGCCATCCGAAGGTGAAGTACCACTTTCTCTTTCTGCCGCCGCTGGGCCTCGGCCGTCCAATAGTCCTGCAAGGTTTCGGGGCGGGGAGTAAAGCCAGCGACGCTGACTTCCAACGCCTGAATCCGGTCGAGCCGAAAGTTGCGGAAAGCCTGCCGCAGCCGACAGTATGCCACTACGTGCCATTGCCGGCTCAGGTAGAGGCCAATAGGCTCCACTTCGCGCGTGGTAACCTCCCCGGTTTCGGCGGCGGCGTAGTACAGCTGCACCACCCGTTGCGTAGCCACGGCCAGTGCCAGCTGCTGGTAGGCACTCGGGCGGGCAGCCTGGGCGGGATGGGGAGGCAGTACCTGAATGTGCGGGGCCAGCGTAGCCAGATGGTCACGGTCGGAGCGCCGGAGGGCGGCTCGCACCTTGTCCATGGCGGCGCCGCTACGCTGTGCGGTAGGAGCGTCGGTGAGTTGGGCGGCCAACTTCTCGGCCGTGAGTAAGGCAAAGGCTTCGTCCCGCGTAAACATGACGGGCGGCAGCCGATAGCCTTCCAGCAGGGTATAGCCTTTTCCTTCCTGCGTAATCACCGGAATACCCGCCTGCTCCAGAGTCCGAATGTCGCGGTACACGGTGCGGGTGCTCACCGAAAAGCGCTGCGCCAGTTCGGTTGCCGTCAGCAGCCGTTTGGTTTGCAGCAGCGTGAGCAGAGCGACGAGCCGGGAAAGACGAGTTACTTCGGAGTCCATTAGTAGGGGCAGTAGATAAGCAAACGGAATACTCAGTATCGTTCCTCATTTCGAACGGAGCTTAAGTTGATAAGATACTCGCAAGCTTTGCGGAAACCATCATTTTCGTTGGGGCTATGCCGAAATACCATATGGTAGCCGCTGGCTTGGTGGGCTTCTAGCAGCCAATTGGACCCATCTAGTAGGCCTGGAACAGGTTTGCAACTAGGTAATTGCCAGAATTGAGCTTTTTGGAGTAACTGCTGAAATTCTTGGTATTGCTCCAAGGTGATAGAAATAGTGGTTTCCTCTCCGAAAACCTGTACGGCTCGGCGCTTACCCTCTGCGACTTCCGCAAGGAAAGCCGGGTCAGCCATTGTTTCTGCATAATACTTTCTTGCGTAAGCCTTTGCTTTAGCTGAACTATTTGCTGGTAAACTGTCTGGGTGTTGAACGCCTAAAATGTAAAACCCAGGAGACTTATCTAAAAGCTGTGTGCGAAGAGACGTGCCTGTAGAATCGTGGCAAAGAGTAAGCAAAACCGGCCGGTGGAAGGAGCGGAGCCAAAGAAAACGGAATATCTCGGCGCCCAAATAATAATTGGATAGTACAGGCGCATCGAAGTACGTAAGAGCGTAAGACGCATGTTCAAGTTCGTATGCGCAATTAGTGTATTGAATATCAAAGATGTTACGAGAGGCGGGCCACTCATTCTTGGGCACATACTTAGCATGTAGTGAATCTGCTGCCGGGAAGTAGAAGGTGGTAGTATCCCGCGGATGGCCCTGAGCGTCGGAAACGGCCGGGTTTTGCGGATAGGGCGAAGTTGACTTTGGCTGCGAACAGGATGCGCTAATAAGTAGGCTGGCAGATAGTAGGAGTAGATTGAAGTGGTGCATAACAACAAAGCGGATATAAAGGAAGGCAAGCTACCAATCCTGTTGGGCTTACACCAAACCGGCTTGTTAGCACGTTACGAAGATTGAAAAGGCCTTTTTGCCGCAACCCAACGGCATTTTTAACTACTTTTGGCTATTCCGGCCTTTCCAGGCCGCTTCCCGTAACGCCGAGCAATGAAGTTTATACCCCGGATTGCGCTGGTCGCCACCCTCAGCGCCACTGCCCCGCTTGCCGCCCACGCCCAGCAAACCCAGGTTTTCGCCTCCGACGAGCGTTCCTTCCAGGAGGGCCTCGAACTATTCGACCACGGCAAGTATGGCGCTGCCCAGCAGGCCTTTCAGCGCTACCTAGAGCTAACCCAGCGCCGTAATGGTGAGCTGGCCCCCGGCCGTACCGTCGATGCCGAGTACTACTACGCCGTGTCGGGCCTGTACCTGTTCCATCCCGACGCCGAGGACCGGATTCTGGCCTTTGCCTCGCAGAACCCGGCCCACCCCAAGGCCGCCGTGGCTTTCTTTGAACTGGGTAAGTTCTATTTCGACAAGAAAGACTACGCCAAGGCCACCGACTACCTGCAACGGGTAGGCGCCGATAATCTGTCGGGCGAGCAGCGGGCCGAGGCGGAGTTCAAGCTGGGCTATAGCTACTTCGCGCAGAAGGAGTTCGACAAGGCCAAGCTGCAATTCGACCGTAACAAACAGGGCCAGCACGAGTACCGCTACGCCAGCTCGTACTATGCCGGCTACCTAGCCTACCGTGCCGGCGACTACGCCGGAGCCCGCAAGGACTTGGCAGTAGCCGAGCAGAACGACGCCTACCGCCCCGTAGTGCCGGCCGTGATGAGCCAGATTTACTACAAGGAAAGCGACTTCGACGGCCTCATCACCTACGGCACCAACGCCCTGGCCCAAACTCCGCCGCCCCAGTCGGCCGACGAAATTCAGTTGCTGGTGGGCGATGCGTATTATCAGAAGCAGGATTTCAAATCGGCGGCTACCTATTTCGATAAGTATGCCGCGGGCCGCAAGAAGATCGAGCCGGCTGTGCAGTACAAAATTGGGTACGCCAATTACAAGCAGGGCGACTTCAAAGGCGCTATCGGCAGCTTCAAGACCGTGGCCATTCGCCGCGACTCGCTGGGGCAGAATGCGGCCTACCACATGGGCCTGAGTTACCTGCAAACCAACCAGAAGCAGCTGGCTTTGAACTCGTTTGATGCCGCCCGCAAGCTGGGCTACGACCGGAATATCAGCGAAAATGCCGCCCTCAAGTATGCGCAAGTGCAGTACGAGCTAGGCAACACGCCCGAGGTAATTGCGGCGCTGAAAGACTTCAACAAGAAGTTTCCGCGCTCCAAGAACCGAGCTACCGCCGACGACATCCTGAGCGAAAGTTTCCTGAATTCGTCGGACTACGTGCAGGCCCTCAACTACCTCGACAACCTCGACGACCGGAGCACCAAGCTCAACGGCACCTACCAGCGCGTGGCCTACTTGCAGGCCGCCACGCTCTACAACAACGCTCGCTATACTGAGGCCCTGCCGCTGCTCGATAAAAGTCTGAAATACCCGCAGGACGACGCCCTCCGCGCCGCCGCGCAGGTGCTGAAAGGCGAAATCTACAGCGTCGGTCAGAAGTACCCCGATGCCATTACGGCCTACACCGCCGCCGCCCGCACCGCCCGCCAAGGTGGTGTAGATGCCGACGAAAAGGACTTCGAGCAGAAGGCGCGCTACGGCCTCGGCTACGCCTACTATAACACCCAGCAGTATGAGCGGGCCCGGCCCCAGTTCCAGGCCTGGCTGCAAGACCCGGTAGCCAAGCCCGCCGACCCCAACTACTACGACGTGACCCTGCGCCTGGCCGATACCTACTACGTAGCCAAAAACTACCAGCAGGCCCTCGACCTCTACAACAAGGTAATTACGGCCAACGCTGCCGACAAGGACTACGCCTACTACCAGAAGAGCGTAGTGCTGGGCTTGCTGGGCCGCCGCGATGAAGCCAACAGCACCCTGAGCACGTTGCTCAAAACGTCGCCCACCTCGCGCTATGCCGATGATGCCGTGTACCAGCAGGCGCAGCTGGATTTCGAGGCGGGTAGCTTCCAGCCGGCCATTGATGGATTCAGCAAGTTGATTACCAACCGGCCTAATTCGGCGCTGCTGCCGCAGGCGTTGCAGAAGCGCGGGGTAGCCTACGCCAACCTGGAACAGTATGAAAAAGCCGTGGCCGATTTCAAGCAGGTGCTGAGTGCTTATCCCCGCACCAAGGCCGCCAGCAGCGCCATTTATAGCTTACAGGAAAGCCTGTCGGAGTTGGGGCGCACCGAGGAATTCGACCAGTACCTGGCGCAGTTCAAGCAGCAAAACCCCGATAATAAGGCCACTGAAAGCGTAGAATTCGAGGCGGCTAAATCGTTGTATCTCGCTGAGAAATACGCCCAAGCCATCCCACGGTTGGAGTCTTACTTGAAGCAGTATCCTGATAATTCACTGGCGGCCGATGGCCGGTATTTCCTGGCGGATGCGTTGCTGAAAACCGGTAAGAAAACCGAGGCGCTGCCCAAGCTCAAAGCCGTGGCGCAAGAAGGCAAATCGGAGTTTGTGAACCGGGCCGTGGGCCGGGTGGCGGAGTTGGAGTTTGAAAACAAGAACTACCCCGAGGCCATCAAATACTACACCCGTCTGCGCGAGGTGTCGCAGAACAAGCGCGAGGTAGCCAACGCCGGCCTCGGCCTGATGAAGAGCTACTACGAAAGCGCCGACTACGAAGGCACCCGCCGGGTAGCCGCCGAGTTGCAAACCCAGGCCGCTTCGCCCGCCGCTACTAACGCCGCACTGCTCTACCTAGGCAAAGCCAGCCTTAAAACTGGCAACCTCGACCAAGCCATTACCGAACTCAACACCGCCGCCACTACTGCCGCGGCCGATGAGAACGGGGCCGAAGCGCTGTACCTAGTAGCCGATGCGCTGTTCCAGCAGAAGAAGTACCCTGAAGCGCTGGATGCGGCCTACAAAACCAACGCCTCCAACTACGAGCTGTGGCAGGGCCGCGGCTTCCTGCTGATTGCCGACATCTACGCCGCGCAGGGCGAAACCTTCCAGGCCCGCGCTACGCTCAACTCCATCATCGACAACAAATTCCCAGTAGCAGAAATCATTGAGGGAGCCAAGCAACGGCTAGCGGCTCTGCCTGTTGAAGCCCCCGCCGGTGGCACTAAATCGACCACGCCGAAGCCTACTACCACCAAGCCCGGTAGCACTAAAACCACACCGACTACCAAAGGCAAAACTGCCGGCCGTAGTGGGTTGGTGCCATCTACCGAGCAGCCTTCTGATACCGTCACCAACCGCACCGATGGCCCGATTGGCAAGGAAGAGTAGGTAGGGGCTTGGTTGCTCCATTGAAAATAAGAAGCTGAATCACAAGAAATTGTCAAGGGTTGTTTAAACAACAGCCTGCATAGCATTCAAATCCCGAACTATGACGCTTCACCCGTCGAAATTGCTGGCGCTGGCTGGCCTGCTGGCCGCCGTGCCGGCAGCCGCTCAGGCGCAGCCCACCCGCCCAGGTACCCGTGGCAAGATTGAAGAGGCCGAAATTGAGATTGTAAAAGAGCGGGTCAACCAGCTACCGGAAGCGGCCCGCAACTTCGAGAAAATCAAGATCAGCCCGCCGGCCAAAACTGCCGGCAACGTCAACTACACCTACCCGGACTTCCGGCTGCCTGCCGATCTGCTTAACCCCTCGGTGCGGGTCCTCACCATTCGGCAGGAAGAGTTGGCGCCGCAGACGGGCAACTACCTGAAGGCGGGCGTCGGCAACTACGGCACGTTTCTGGGGCGGGCGCACCTGCACAACACCCGCAGCACTACGGCTTCGTACGGCATCGACCTGAACCATCTGTCGTCGGCGCGCGGGCCCATCGACAAACAGAACTCTGGCCAAAGCCGCACTACCCTCGACCTCAACGGCGAAACCTACAGCGGCACTACGGCGCTGGGCGCGAAGGTGGAGCTGGGCCGGGAGCGGTACAACTTCTACGGCTACAACCGCGACGTAGCACGCCTGCCCATTGCCGACACGCTCAAGCAAACCTTCAGCCGCGCCGGCATCAAGGTGTACGCCCGCAACCGCGCCACCGATGCGCAGGTGCAGTACGACGTGAGCCTGGGTTTCCGGCACTGGAACGACAATTTCAACGCCAAGGAAAACAACCTCTACGGCGAGGTGCGCACGGCTTATGTGCTAAGCGAAACCAGCAAAGTGAGCGTCAACGGTGACTTCTCGTTTATTTCCTTCGAGGATTCGCTGAAGTACAACCGGCCGTTTTTTCAGGTGACTCCGGCCTATGAGCTTACCCTAAACCGGCTGGCGGTTTCGGTGGGCGCGGCCATCGGCTACACCGGCGACACCATTCGGCAGGCGCCGCAGTTCAAGGTGTATCCGGCGGTGCGCGTGGGCTACACGGTTACGGAAGACAAGTTTGTGGTGTTTGCGGGCTTGGGCGGTGGTATCCAGCGCGTAACCATGTACGACCTAACCACCGAAAATCCGTGGCTGGCTCCCAACCAGCGCGTAGCCGATACCCGCCGCGGCCCAACGCTGTACCTCGGTTTCAATGCTACCCCGGCCCGCAACTTGGAACTCAACGCCCGCGTGACGCTGAGCAACGACCGGAATCTGTACTTCTACAACAACTCCCGGCGCGACTCCACTAAGTTTGACTTGGTGTACGATAAGAAGTCAACGCAGCTGTTTAACGCCCACGGCGAGGTTATCTACAACGCCGCAGAGAAAACCCGCATTGGCGTTAAGCTCGACTACAACGGCTATAATGTGAAGACCTTAAACGAGGCCTTCCACCGGCCCGCTTTCCAGTCGGTGCTCTTCGCTACGCACAACGTGTACGACAAGCTACTGCTCGGTGCTGAACTCTACACCTACAGCTCCAGCTACGGCTCGTCGTACCGCCGGGCAGCAGGCAGCACCTTGCTGACGAAGCGCGAATACGTGCGCCCCACCGACTCGGTAATCGACCTCAACCTGCGTGCCGATTACCGGATTATGGAAAAACTATCCATCTTTGCTATGGGTAATAACCTAATTGGTGGCCAGTACGAGCGGTTCCTGAACTATCCGGTGAAGGGAGCCAACGTGCTATTGGGCGCCACATACGACTTCTGATTTAGAGTGCTTAGTTGTTGATGCTTAGTGCTTAGTCCGTTCAGATGCCAACTGAAAGAACGGCCTTAGTACCAAACACCAAGTACGAAGCACTACGCACCAAGCACTACAAAATGCCGCTATCCGCTCATATCCGCACCCTGCTTCGGGACCACGACTGCGTAATTATTCCTGATTTTGGGGGGCTGATTGCCGATTACGCGCCGGCCCGGATTCATCCGGTGCGTCACACGCTGGCCCCGCCCTCAAAGCGAGTGGCCTTCAACCAGTCGTTGACCCGCAATGATGGGCTGCTGGTAGATGCGCTGTGCGTGCAATTGAACCTGAGTCCGGCACAGGCCCGGCAGATGATTCGGGAAGCCGTAACGCGGATGCAGCAGGAACTGGAGGCCAGCCAGCGCACCGAGCTAACGGGCGTAGGCATCTTCCGCCGGTCAGCCGGTCGGGGCTTGGAGTTTGAATACACCGGCACCGACAATTTGCTTACCACCAGCTTTGGGCTGCCCGAACTGGTAGCGCGCCCCGTGCGCGCCACTGATGCCCTACTTTCGCGCGAGCGGCAGCCGGCTGCGCCGCAACTGGCCGCTGGCCGTGTTACTCGTGCCGGGCGGGTGCTCCGCGGGGCCGTAACGGCCGTATTGGTGGGGCTGGTGTTTTCGGCCAACTACATGTTTGCCGACCAGCAGGGCTATCTGCCCGAAGCGCTACGCTTGCCTAGCTCCGAGCCAACACAACACGCCAGCCAGCCGGAACCAAACGCGCCGCGCATCAGCCGGCAGCAGGCGGCCCTGGCTACCACCGATAATTTCGAAACGGCGCGCCCCGAGCCTAAACTAATAGCTGCGGCTCCAGCGGTGGCAGTAGCCACGCCCGCTCCGGTAGCGAAGGCCGCTGCATCCGCGAAAACTGTACTGGATGGGCAGGGCAAGAAAGGAGTGGTTGCGAAACCAGCCGCCAAACCCGCTACGAAAGCGCCGGGCTGGGAAAAAGCCGCCGCCGGCAATGCAACCCCCGCCACCGCCGCCACGACAATTAAAAGCCGGACCGGCCGTTACTACGTCATTGCGGGCTCTTACACCACGATGGTAAATGCCGAGAAAGGCCGGCAGGCGTTGGTACGGCTCGGGCATCCAGCGCGCATTATCACGCCGCCTGCGGGTAGCCGTCAGTACAAACTGTCCGTGGCTGACTTCACCGACCGGACTTCGGCCGACCGGCAGGCTACTATTCTGCGCAAGCGGATGGGCAACACTCTTTGGGTTCTCAATTATTAAGTTGTTCGATTGTGGTTGTTAGTTGTCAGGCGTCTGCTTTGCATCTGGCTAACAACTAACAACGGACAACTAACAACTACCTGCACACCTAAGCATGACGTTTTTGTTTTCCCTGCTGCTTCAGATGCAAGTCGGCAGTGCCCCCGCCGCTGGTGCGGCTGCCGCTGATTCTACCGCCCAGGCTGCCGATGCTGCCGCCAACGCCGTAGCCGGCGACCTGTCCCTGATTGACTTGATTGTGAAAGGCGGCTGGATCATGGTTCCGCTGTTTTTGCTGTCGTTTGTGTCGCTATACATCATCATTGAGCGCTATATCACTATCCGCAAGGCGGCGGCCGTGCCAGAGTCGTTTATGCCTGGCATTCGCAACCTGATGGTGAAAGGAGACCTGCAAGGTGCTAAAATGTTGTGTGCTCAAACTGCCACGCCGTTGGCTCGCATGATTGAGAAAGGTATCCGCCGCATTGGGTTGCCGCTCAAAGACATTGAGGCCAGCGTGGAAAACGTAGGAAAAGTGGAAATTGCCCGCCTCGAAAAGAACATCAGCATATTGGGCATCATTGCTGGTATTGCGCCCATGTTGGGTTTCGTGGGTACCATTATCGGGGTAATTAAGATTTTCTATGCCATTTCCGCCACCGGCGACTTTGGTATTGCCCAGATTTCGGGTGGTTTGTACACCAAGATGGTAACGTCGGCTACTGGCCTCATTGTGGGTATCATTGCCCACATCGGCTACCACTGGCTCAGCATCATGGTAGAACGCCTCGTATTCCGGATGGAAAATTCGGCCATCGAGTTCATGGACATCTTGCAGGATAACTAATCTTGGCTGTTAGCTGCTGGCTAGTAGCTGTTAGCTTTTCGGTACAACAGTGCCGGTGGGCAAACAGAAAGCCAACAGTCAGCAGCTAACAGCCAACAGCCAAAAAATGAATCTAAGCCGTCGCCGTAAGCTTTCCTCGCACGTTGAGACCAGCTCGATGAACGACATCATGTTCTTCTTGATGCTGTTCTTCCTGATTGTGTCGACGATGGTGAACCCCAACATCATCAAGCTGATGCTGCCTAGTGCCAAAAGCAGCAAGCAGATGATGAAGCAGCCCATTACCATATCAGTGGACGGAGCCGGGCAGTATTTCATCGACCGGCAGCCTACCACGGCCCAGCAGTTGGAAAGTGAGCTACAGCGCCGTGTACAAGGGGCTGAAAGCCCTACGGCCGTGTTGCGGGTAGATGCCTCCCTGAACGTGCAAAAGCTGGTAGATATTCTGGAAATTGGCAACCGCCTCAAGATCAAAATGGTAATGGCCACCCAGGCGCAACAAGCTGCTGGCAAGTAATTTGTTAATTGTTCGATATGCTGATGTGCTGATTGATGTGTAATCCGTAATTACCTCAGCATATCAATTATCATCAAGTAGCAATTAATAAGTAGCCTATCAACCATGGAATACCGCGAAGAACACCGCAAAGAAGCCATTATCGGAACCGTGGCGTTGCATGGCTTGCTGGCACTGCTGTTCTTCCTGACCGTGTTTAAAGGCCCTGATCCGCCGCTTGATGCTATGGGCGGCGACGGGGTAGAGCTGAACTACGGCGTGGACGAAGCCGGCTCGGGCGACATTCAAAGCTTAGCTACAGCCAACGCCTCCCAAAACCGGGAAGACAGCCGCCCACCCGCCTCGAACCCTAATCCGCAGCCTACGCCGCCACAGCCCACGGCTCCCGCTTCACCACCCGCGCCGCAACAGGCCGCCCAGGAGCGTGTCATTACCAGCGAAGCCGAGGAAAGCCCCGTTACGGCCCCGCTCGTAACCAAGCCAGCGCCGGTAAGAGTGGAAAGAACCGAGCCTACTCCGGCCAAAGAGGAAGTTCGGGAGGCACCCAAGCCAGTGGAGCGCCCCCGCACCTTGTACACGCCTAAAGGCAGTGCCAATGGTGGCGGCAACGGCGTGAACGGGACCAGCAACGCTGCCACCGGCAACAACAATG
The DNA here is from genome assembly GCF_000420705.1 of Hymenobacter norwichensis DSM 15439. GTDB lineage: Bacteria > Bacteroidota > Bacteroidia > Cytophagales > Hymenobacteraceae > Hymenobacter > Hymenobacter norwichensis. The sequence goes on along the minus strand of NZ_ATVL01000008.1, from coordinate 88,892 downwards.
GCGACCGGCCCGGCTCAGTAGGTGACCAAGGCGACCCGAATGGTTCTTTGGATGCCAAAGCGCTGTACGGCCAACCCGGTAGCGGCGGCAGTGGCAGCAGCCCTGGCTCGGGTGGTTTGGAAGGCATGAGCGGCTGGGCTTTCGTGAACCGTCCTAGCGCTCCGGCCATTGATAATACCTCGGGTTTCGTGCGTTTCCGTATCAAGGTGAGTGCCGATGGCGAGGTGGAAGCTGTGACTAAGGTATCCGGTAACGTATCGGCGGCGCAGGAAAAGGTCTGCCGAGACGCTCTGCAAAACGCCGAGTTCCGCCGTACCAACTCGGCTAACGGGGGTGCTTCGGGGTTCTACACGTTCCGCTTTACTGTTCGCTAGATTTCGCTATTTCAGGCCGCCGGTCGGATTTCTCCGGCCGGCGGCTTTCTTTTGCGCATGAATTACCAGGAAACGCTCGACTTTCTTTACAACCAGCTGCCCATGTTTCAGCGGGTGGGTGCGGCCGGCTACAAGCCCGGCTTGGGCACCACCGAGAAGCTGGCTGCTGCCATGGGCAACCCCGAGCGGCAGTTACGGTGCGTGCACGTAGCGGGCACCAATGGTAAAGGCAGCAGCTCGAATCTGCTGGCGGCCGTGCTTCAGGCCGCGGGCTACAAAGTAGGGCTGTACACCTCGCCGCACCTGCGCGAGTTTACGGAGCGCATCAAGGTGAACGGGCAGGACCTGGCGCCCGCCTATCTGGTGGAATGGGTGGCGCGTTGGCAGCCGTTGTTTGCTGAGGTGCAGCCGTCGTTTTTCGAGATGTGCGTGGCGCTGGCATTTTCCTACTTCGCCGAGGAGCAAGTAGACGTGGCCATTGTGGAAGTGGGCCTGGGCGGGCGGCTGGATTCCACCAACATCATCACGCCGCTGGTTTCTCTGATTACCAACATCAGCTTTGACCACCAAAACCTGCTGGGCGATACGCTGCCGCTGATAGCGACCGAAAAAGCTGGTATCATCAAGCCCGGTGTGCCCGCCATCATCAGCCAGACCCAGCCGGAAGTGGCAGCCGTATTTCAGCAAAAAGCCGCCGCCGAACAAGCCCCGTTGCTGTTCGCCGACCAACACTACCGCGCCGTGCAGGAAACCTCGCCGGCCCCCGATCAGGACACGCAGGTGCTCACAGTCCTGCGTGACGAGCAACAATTGCTCGAACAACTGGAGCTGGGTTTGGTAGGCGACTATCAGCAGCTGAATTTGCCGGGCGTGTTGGCCGTACTGGACGAACTGCGGCAACAAGGTTTTGTGGTGCCGGAGGCAGCCGTGCGGGAGGGGCTACGCAACGTGCGGCAGCTTACCGGCTTTCGGGGGCGCTGGACCATCCTAGGGCGTCGTCCGTTGGTAGTATGCGACACGGGGCATAACGAGGCCGGGTTGCGCTTTATAACCGCTCAGCTGGTCCGGCTACCGCGGCGGCGGCTGCACTTCGTGTTGGGTGTCGTCAATGACAAGGACGTGTCGAAAATGCTGCTGCTGCTGCCGACGGATGCTACGTACTACTTCTGCCAGGCCTCGATTCCGCGGGCGTTGCCGGCTGCTGAGCTGGCGGCGCAGGCGGCGGCAGTCGGGCTGCGTGGTGAAGCGTACGGGCCAGTTCCGGCGGCCGTGGCGGCGGCGCGGGCTGCCGCTACGGCCGAGGACGTAGTGTTCATTGGGGGCAGTACCTTTGTGGTTGCGGATCTGGATGAACTGTAAACCGACGGCTGTTTCTAGGCCATTGGCTGTTCAGTTAACTGCCTGACCGCACCAACGAAAATCGACAACGAAAAACGTACCCCTTGAGCAGAATCAAGCTAAAGCGTTTCGCGGAAAACGCAGAGCGCCCCGACATTGTAGAGCCCGGCAAATCGACCTACGAGCAACTGGGCGGCCACTGGCGGCCCGACTTCTTTGCCAACGACCACAGCATAACCTTGGAAGTGGGCTGCGGTAAAGGGGAGTACACGGTAGGGCTGGCGGCCCGCTACCCGGAGCGTAACTTTCTGGGGCTCGACATCAAAGGGGACCGAATTTGGCGGGGGAGTACCCGCGCCGAGGCATTGGGCTTGCGCAACGTGGGCTTTATCCGGATGCGGGCCTTAGATTTACTGAAGCAGTTTGCGCCCGGCGAGTTGAGCGAAATCTGGATAACGTTTCCCGACCCCCGGCCCCGCGACCGGGACATCAAGCGCCGCCTCACTGCTCCACGGTACCTCGATTTGTACCAGCAGCTTTTGCAGCCCGGCGGGCTGGTGCACCTGAAAACTGACAACGAGAGCCTGTTCGACTATACCCTGGAAACCCTGCAACAGCGCCCCGGCGTCACGATTCTGGCCTTCACCAAGGACCTGTATGCCACCCCCGAGTTGCTGCCCCACGCCGAGGACATCGAAACCAACTTCGAAAGCAAATACCGCGCGCTGGGCGTCCCCATCAAGTACGTGCAGTTCCAGCTAGGGTAATATAGGCTGTAGAGAAGCTTCCCATATCGTAGAACTGCTGGCGTATAACGCGGAACTCAGCAACGATACGCGAAGCACAGCTTCGCGCTACAGCCGCTGGAATGGCCGGATAAAAACAACGCCTCCTGCAGTTTGCAGGAGGCGTTGTTTGTTTATAACCAAGCTAGTGGCAGAAGCTACACCAGCTTATCGGGGGTGATGGGCAACTCGCGCACCCGTTTGCCGGTAGCGTTGAAAACGGCGTTGGCAATGGCTGGGGCTACGCCGATGGTGGCAATTTCGCCGATGCCTTTGGTGCCCAGCTGGTTGACGTAAGGGTCGGGCTGGTTGACGAAAAACACCTCTATGGCGGGAGAATCGGCGTGCACGGGCACGTGGTAGTCGGCCAGGTCTTTGGTGACGTAGCGGCCGAACCGGTCGTCGATGATGGCGTGCTCCATTAGGGCCATGCCGATGCCGCCCACGGCGCCGCCTTTCATTTGGTTGCCGGCGGTTTTCTCGTTGATAATGGTACCAGCATCGGCGCAACTAATCAGCTTGCTTACCCGCACCTCGCCAGTCAGCTCATGCACCCGTACCTCGGCAAAATGCACCGAAAACGAGTACATCGAGAATTTCTGGCCTTCACCGCTGGGCTTGGATTCCACCGTTACCGCCTTGCCACCGGCCTGCCGTACTAGGTCGGCGTAGGTGGCGCGGGCCGTGGAGTTACCGGCTAGGGTGAGGTGGTTGTCGGCAAAGGATACGTCCTCCTTTTTGGCCGTGGCAAAGGCGCCGTTGCTAGTAGCCGCCAGCTCACGCAGCTTGTCTTTCAGAGCCATGCAAACTTCTTGCACTGCTGGCCCCACGGTGTTTACAATGGCTGAACCACCTTGGGTAGGCGCCTGGGCGAAGTCGGAATTACCCCACTCGAAGCGAATTTTCTCGGGAGGTAGGCCCAGGGTGTCGGCGGCAATTTGGGTCATGGCTGTGCCGGTGCCGGGGCCAATGTCCGTCACGGCGCTTTGCAGCAGCACGGTACCGTCGGGTAGGAGCTGGGCGCTGGCTTTGGAGGAGCCCCGGTGCGCTCCGAAAGTGCCCACGCCCATACCGTAACCGATGAACCATTCCCCGTCGCGCAGGGAGCCGGGCTTGAGCTGGCGCTTGTTCCAGCCAACGCGTTGCGCGCCGGCTTGGTAGCACTCTTTCAGAAACTTGCTACTCCAAGGCCGGTTTTTCTCGGGGTCCTGGTCGGTGTAGTTGCGCAAGCGGAACTCCATTGGGTCAATGTTCAGCAGGAAGGCCATTTCATCCATGGCCGATTCCAAGGCAAACGCGCCGGTAGCCTCACCGGGGCCCCGCATCCAGATGGGGGAACCCACATCCAAGGCCGCCAGCCGGTAGCGGGTGGTCAGGTTCGGCGACTGGTACATCATCTTAGTCTGGCCCAGTGTTGCTTCAACGAATTCCTCGTAGGTGGAAGTCTGGCCGATGCTCTCGTGGGTGATGGCCGTGATTTTGCCGTCGGCGGTGGCGCTCATCCCGATTTTCTGCCAGGTGTGGGGTCGGTAGCCTACCATGGTAAACATCTGCTCCCGCGTGAGCATCAACTTGACGGGGCGGTTCACCACCTTGGCGGCGATGATGGCCGCCGACTCGTGGGGCCAGCTATGCAGGGCATTACCAAAGGCGCCGCCTACGTAGGTGGCAATGACTTTTACGTTCTCTTCGGGCAACCCCCACTGCCGGGCAAAGTCGCGGCGGGTGGCCATGGTGCCTTGGGTTTTGTCGTAGAGGGTGAGCCGGTCAGGAGCTTCCCAGTGGGCCGTAATGGCTTGCAGCTCCATGGGGTGGTGCACCTCCGTAGGTATCACATACTCGGCTTCCAGCTTCAAGGCACCGGTTTTGTAGGCGTCCACCTCACCGCGCTGGTAGTCGGCCGCTGGTGACTTCGGGTTTTTCTTGGCCTGCGTGGGCAGGAAAGCGTTGGCTTTGTTGGCTTCCAGGTTGGTTTGGTGCTTTTCCTTGGCGTACTGCGCCCTCACCAGCCGCGCTGCAAAGCGGGCCCGTTCCAGCGTATTGGCTACTACCACGGCAATGGGCTGGTCGTTGAAGCGGATTTTGTCGTCCATGAACACCTGCAAGGCGCTGCCCACCGTTTGCGGCTGCGAGGGGTCTTTGCCCGTTGGCTTGACGCCGGGAGCTTTGGGTGCGTTGAGGTGGGTAATAACCGCCAGCACGCCCGGAGCCCGCTCGGCGTCTTTGGTGTCGATGCTGCTGAGGCGGCCTTTGGTAACGGTACTGCCTACCAGCACGGCATACGCCATATTGGGCAACTCGTACTCGGCCGAGTATTTGGCCGCGCCGGTTACTTTTTGGCGGCCATCCACCCGGTTCATCGGCGCGCCGATTTTCTTTTCTGGTGCGTTCATCGTTGGTCGGGGTTAGGCAGCGGCGGCGGTTTTGAGGGCCTGCACAATGGCATTGGGGCCCAGGCGCAGCTTGTATTCGTTGTACTTAAAGGCCTTGGCACCTTGCATGGCCACGGTAGCTGCTTGCCGGAAGCTTTCTTCGGTGGCAGGCTTGCCTACCAACACTTGCTCGGCGGCCGTGAGGCGCCAGGGCTTGTGCGCCACGCCGCCCATAGCCAGCCGCGCCGCTTTTATGGTTCCGCCGTTGTCGATGTCCAAAGCTGCCGCTACTGAAAGTAAGGCGAAGGCGTAGCTGGCCCGCTCGCGCACTTTCTGGTAGTGCACGTGCTTGGTGAATGGGTTATCGGGCACGTCTACGGCTGTTATCAGCTCGCCGGGCTCTAGGTTGGTGTCCTTTTCGGGCGTGTCGCCGGGCAGGCGGTGGAAGTCGGCGAAGGGGATGCTGCGGTTGCCTTTCGGGCCGCTCACCTGCACCGTGGCATCCAGCGCTACCAAGGCCACGCTCATGTCGGAGGGGTGCACGGCAATGCACTTGTCACTGAAGCCGAAGATGGCGTGCATGCGGTTGACTCCTTCCAGGGCCCCGCAGCCAGTGCCGGGTTGGCGCTTGTTGCAGGGCATGGTCACGTCGTAGAAATAGGCGCAGCGGGTGCGCTGGAGCATGTTGCCGCCTACGGTGGCCATGTTGCGCAACTGGGGCGAGGCGCCGGCGTTGAGAGCCAACGCCAGCAACGGCTGCCGCTCCCGCACTTGCTTGTCGTCGGCCACGGTGGAGTTCAGCGCCAAGGCCCCGATGCGTAGGGCATTGTTTTGACGCTCGATTTTGCGGAAATCCAGGCGGTTGATGTCCACCAGCTTTTGTGGGGTCATCACGCCGCGCTTCATCAAATCCACAAGGTTGGTGCCGCCGGCAATAAAGCGGGCGTTGGCGTCCTTGGCTACCGCATCAATGGCGGCCTGCGGCTTTGTGGGCCGCACGTACTGGAACTGGTTCATACCTTTTGCCCTCCCGATTTTACGTCCTGAATGGCGGCTACAATATTGGAGTAAGCCCCGCATCGGCAGATGTTGCCGCTCATATACTCCCGGATTTCCGTTTCCGAGCCAGCGTGACCTTCGCGCACACAAGCCACGGCCGACATAATCTGGCCGGGAGTGCAATAGCCGCACTGAAAACCGTCGTGCTTTACGAAAGCCTCCTGCATGGGGTGCAGCTTGTCGCCCTCAGCCAGGCCCTCGATGGTGGTGATTTCCTGGCCGTCGTGCATTACCGCGAAGCTCAGGCAGCTATTCACGCGTTGCCCGTCTACGTGCACGGTGCAGGCGCCGCATTGGCCATAGTCGCAGCCTTTTTTGGTGCCGGTGAGGTGCAGGTTTTCGCGCAGTAAGTCCAGCAGGGTGGTGCGGGGCTCTACTTTCAGCTTCAGCTTCTTGCCATTGACTTTCAAGCTCAGCGGAATCTGCTCAATAGCCTCGGCTACCCGCTCGTCTAGTTTGGCTTCGGCGGCCGATACCACTGGGCCGGGCACCAGGGCTAGGGCCGTCAGCAGCGACGACTGCTTTAGAAACGTACGGCGGTTTTCGTTGTGGTTGGCCGGCACGTCCGGCTCGTGGTTCGTGGCCATAGGAGGCAAAAATTAAAGTGATTGTAGAAGTTGAAACAGCTTGTTCGCCACAGACCCTAGCAGGGTAAGTGGGGCACCAGCAGCACTTTCATAGAGTACCCAACACAAGGCGGCCCCAGAGGTTACCGGTAGCTGTTATATTCTTTATCCGTTACGGGATTCAGCCACGTCACGATGCCTTTTTCGGTATTCACGTTGAGGGCAATGTGGGTCATGGCCTGCTTGGGCGAAGCGCCGTGCCAGTGCTTTACGTTGGGCTGGGCCTTCACCACCTCGCCTTTGTGGAGCAAGCGCACCGGCTGGCCTTCCTCCTGATAGTAGCCCAGACCGTCGGTGACCATCAGAATCTGACCGGCGGGATGCGAGTGCCAGTTGGAGCGTGCCCCTGGCTCAAAGGTGACGTTGCTGCTCGCGCAGTTGAACGTAGGCTCGTCTTTCACTAGTGAATAGACATACACGGTGCCCGTAAAATTGGTGGCCGGCGCCCTATTGCCTTTTGGGAAGACGGGACCTTGGGTGCTGGCTGGTTTAACCGCAACCGAGGCGGTAGGAGTGGTTTGAGCATAGCTTGTGAAGCTAATTCCGGCGGCTAGGGTAGCCGCAATAACAAGGATACGGACCATGGTAGGTGATGGAAATGAAGGTGAAAACGCGGTAGAAAAAGGTGTAGCAGAAGCTACAAGTGCTTTACCACCCGGGCCGGCACTCCCGCCACAATACTGTTGGCGGGCACATCTTTGGTGACAACGGCCCCGGCACCCACAATGGCGTTTTCCCCGATAATCACGCCAGGCATCACCGTGGCATTGGCCCCAAGCCAGGCCCCTGCTTTTACAACGATGGGCCGTGAATACGTAGCGCGCCGCTGGCCGGGCTCGGTGGGGTGGTTGGTGGTAATCAGGTTCACCTTGGGCCCTACCAGCACGTTGTCTTCCAGCGTGATGCCGCCCCGGTCCATGAACGTGCAAGCGTGGTTGACAAACACGTTCTTGCCAATGCGGATGTTGTGGCCGAAATCGGTGTAGAAAGGCGGAATCAGGAAAAAGGTGGGGTCCACGGGCTGGTTGATCAACTCACTGAACACGCGGTTCACCTGCTCGTTGTCGTCTACTGGCATGGCATTCAGCTGGGACGTAATACGGATGGCCTTGCGGATGATGGCGTAAATCTGCGGGTACTCCGGGTCGTCGAGAGAAATGACTTCGCCGGCCAGTTCCCGCTCGAAAATGGTTCTGGGTTGAGTTTCCATAGTGTCTGGTAATAAGTGGTTTAGCGTATCAGTACAGCGGCCTTGCTACGCAGTGCAGCCTTCGATGCTAGAAAAACCAAGCCCCACTCTCGGCACGCCGGGGCGCGGGTTGGGAGTGGGGCCGGTAGGCGCTAAGTGGCGCCGGTTATAGCGTGGCAATATCCAGCACGAAGCGGTAGCGCACGTCGCCTTTCAGCATCCGCTCGTAGGCTGCATTGATGTCCTTGAAGTCGATTAGCTCGATGTCGGATACGATGTTGTGCTCGGCGCAGAAATCGAGCATTTCCTGGGTTTCGGCAATGCCACCGATGCTGGAACCCACCACGCTCTTGCGGCCAATGATCAGGGCGAAAGCGGCCAGGTCGAGCGGCTTGGGTGGCGCCCCCACGATGATGTGCGTGCCATTGGTTTTCAGCAACGACAGGTACAGCCCCAGGTCGTGCTGAGCCGAAACGGTGTCGAGGATGAAGTCGAAGGAGCCTTTCACAGCTTCCACCTGCGCTTCATCCTTGGTTATTACGAAATGATGGGCGCCGAGGGCTTTGGCGGCTTCGGCCTTGTCGGGGGAGGTGCTGAGCACGGTTACTTCGGCCCCAAACGCCACGCCCCATTTCACGGCCATGTGGCCCAGGCCACCCAAGCCCAATACCGCCAGCTTATGGCCTTTGCCCACTTTCCAGTAGCGCAGCGGCGAGTACGTGGTAATGCCGGCGCAGAGCAGCGGCGCCACCGCCGCCAAATCCAGCTTCTCCGACACGTGCAGCACAAACTCTTCGCGCACCACAATGGTGTTGGAGTAGCCGCCGTAGGTGGGCACGCCGCTGCGGTCGAGGTTGTTGTAGGTCTGGGTGTTGCCTTCCAGGCAGTACTGCTCTAGGTCGTCCTGGCAGTTGGCGCACACCTGGCACGAGTCCACGAGGCAGCCCACCCCGGCCAAGTCGCCGGTCTTGAACTTCTTTATATGGTCGCCGACCTTGGTGATGCGGCCCACTATTTCGTGGCCGGGCACCATGGGGAAGAGGCCGGGAAACCAGTCGTTCTTGATTTGGTGGTAATCGGAGTGGCAAACGCCGCAGTAGGCAATTTCAATTTGCACGTCGTGCGGGCCCACTTCCCGGCGCTCGAACTCCCAGGGGGCGAGGTCGGCGGTGGGGCTTTGAGCGGCGTAGGATTTAGCTGGAATCATGGTTGGGGCAGCGCTGAATTGAGAATACAATACAAAGCTACCCGCCGGGTATCCGCTATTTCTACAGATTTCAAACCGATGATTACACTTTTCAAACGGCCCGCCGGAAGGCAAGGGGCGTGCTGCCGGTGTGCTTCTTGAAAAAGTTGTTGAAGTACGAGGCATACTCGAAGCCCAGCCCGTAGCCAATGGCGGCCACATCCCAATCGGTGTGGTGCAGCAGGGCCTTGGCTTCTCCTACCACGCGCTCCGCAATGTGGGCCGTAGTGGACTTGCCGGTTATTTCCTTCACCGCCCGGTTCAGGTGGTTGACGTGAATGGACAAGCGGTTGGCGAAGTCCTGGGCGGTTTTCAGGGGCAGGACCTGCTCGGGGCTTTCCACCGGAAACAGCCGCTCCAGCAACTCCAGAAACAGCGCCGTGATGCGCGCGGCGGCGTTCTGGTGCTTCACGAAGTTCTCGGCCGGCTGCATGCGCAACGCCTCATGAATGACCAGTTGAATATAAGTGCGAATCAGGTCGTGCCGAAACAGGTAATCGGTGCTTTGCTCGGCCAGCATCTTCCGGAAAACGCCACTGATGTAGGCGGCTTGCTCGTCGGTGAGCATGAAAATGGGGGTGCCCCCAATCTTGAACAGCGGCGACTGTTGCAGGCTCTCGGAACGGTCGGTGGCCTTCACAAACTCCTCGGTAAACAGGCAGGCGTAGCCGGAATGCGGCTCGCCATGATGCTCAAACGAGTACGGAATGTGGGGGTTGGTGAAAAGCAAATAGGTGCCGTCCAGCTCAATAACCTTGTCGGCGTAGTAGATGGTGCACTGGCCTACCAGCAAACTCACCTTGTAAAAGTCGCGCCGGCGGTACACCAGCGCCGGGCCCACCGGCGCGCCCACTTCGTACACCTTGAAGCCCGTCAGCTTCAGGTCGTTCACGTTAGAGTCGGCACAGGGGTCTACGTAGGTGGTATTCATCAGCGGGCAAGGAAGTAGGAAGGGAGGGAACACAAGGTATAAGACCAGCCGGCACAACCGACGGCAAAGTGGCCCGCTTCAATCGTTGAAATGGCATCTGCCACAGCAACCCGCGAGCGGCTTTCCTTACGGTTCTGCCGGCTGGTCTTACGAGAACCCGTAGGTTACCCTTGCAGCTGCTTGATTATCCCGCGCTCCATATTGGCGTGGTTAGCCAGGAACTCGGCGTGCTGTTCTTCGGTGCGCTTAGTACCAAGGCTGGCCAGGTGCTCGCGCAACTTGTCGGCGGGCATATCGGCGCCGTAGGAGGGGGTGCCGGGCTGCTGCCGCCACGACTCGTGCAGGCTGCCGTCGTCTACGGCGTCGAAGCCGAGTTCTTCCACCAGGGCCATTACTTTTTGCTTGGCGGCGGCATCATCACTGGCCACGGGCAAGGCAATACGGCCAGGGGTACCAGCGGGCTTCCCGTTCTTTTCCAGGTGCTCGGCGTGAATGTTGTTGAACACCTTCACCACCGGGCGGCCTAAGTGCTGCTGCACCCATTCGCTTTCGGTTAGGTCGCCGGTTTCCAGCTCCGGCATCTGGCCGTCGCGCAGCAGCGGGTAGTAGTTGCTGGTATCGATGATGGGCACCTCGGGAGCCACGCCGTCGAACAGGTCGTTGGGCAGGTCGGGAATGTTTTTCAGCGGAATGGTCACCACGATGATGTCGGTGCCGCGCTGGGCCGCCTCCTGGACCGTAACAGGCGTAGCGCCGGTTTTCTGGGCCACGTCTTTCAGGGTTTCGGGGCCGCGGGAGTTGGCAATGTATACCGAATGGCCAAGGCTGGTGAGTTGCACGGCCAACGCGCTGCCGATGTTGCCAGCACCAATGATTCCAATGTTCATCTTAGAAGTATATTAAAGCGTTTTTGCAGCTATTTCAGGTTGCTGCATAGGCCTAAACAGCTTAAACGCAGAATTGCTTTTTGCAGTCGGTACGCCCCTGAAACCGCCAACAGAGCACTATGCTGGCTCGGCGGGTTGCAGCTGCTTTTCGCGCAGCTTGTATTCTTCTAAATCCAGAATGGTGAGGTACTTGCGAATCACCTCCTCATCGAATTCCATGTGATGGTTCATTTCGTGCAGCAGGGAGCGCTGCCTCTCAAGCAGCTCCAAATAATGCTGGTGGAAATGGTGCAGCGTGCTTTCCGAGGCACTGGCCGGGCCATCTAGCTCGTGAGTGAAAAACGCCGTATCGAGCTGGAGGCGGGCTTGTAGGTTTTGCAGGTAGTCGTTGGGCGAGCTGCCGGGGCCGGCCGCCGACTCCACGTAGCGCAACGCTTGTAGTGCCAGCTTTTTCTGAAGAATCAGCTCCTGGCGCTCCTCCGGAATGGATTGGTGCCGGTTTTCCGGGTTCACCTTCCGAATCAGCCAGGGCAGCGTGAGGCCCTGGAAAACCAGCGTCACGAGGATAACCACGAAGGTGATGAACAGAATCAGGTTGCGGTACGGAAACGGCTGCCCCTGCGGCGTAAGCAGCGGAATAGACAGCGCCGCCGCCAACGACACCACCCCGCGCATCCCCGCCCAGCCCAGAATAAGTGGCCCGCGCCAGCCTGGATTGGCGTCGGCCACGGTGATGAAGCGGCTGGCAAACATGGTAAACAGCACCGCCCCAAACGAGCACAGCAGCCGCGCCACCACTAGCGTAAACGAGATAAGCAGCCCGTAGCCAATGGCTTGGCGCAAGCCCACGCCGCCAAGTTGCTGGGTGATAGTGGGCAGTTCCAGCCCGATGAGCAAAAACACCAGCCCGTTCAGCACGAAACTCAGCACCGACCACACATCCACACTCTCGATGCGGCTGCGGTAGGTGAGCATGGTGTTGCGCTTGCTGGAAAGCAGTAGCCCGCCGCTTACCACCGCCAGCACCCCCGAGTAGTGGAAATGCTCGGCGGCGTAGTACAGGCAGTAGGGCGTGAGCAGGGTAAGCACCGTGTCGATGCTGGGCGTAGTGGGCAGCCAGCGGTGAATGGCGTAGAATACCAGCCCCAGCCCTACGCCAATGGCGGTACCCAACACGATAACCAAAAAAAAGCTGCCTACTGCCTCGCTGAACACAAACTGCCCGGTGAGTACCGCCGCCAGCGCAAACCGAAACACAATCAGCGACGACGCATCATTGAGCAGACTTTCGCCTTCAATAATGCTCACCATCATGCGCGGCACTTTCACTTGCCGCATGATGGTGGTGGCCGAAATGGCATCGGGCGGCGACACGATGCCGCCCAGCAGAAACCCCAGCGCCAGCGTGAAGCCCGGAATCAGGGCGTGCGACACCACCGCCACGATGCACGAGGTGATAATGACCACCGGAAACGCGAAGCTGGCAATGACGCGCCGCCACTTCCAAAACTGCTTCCACGACACCTGCCACGCCGCCTCGTACAGCAGCGGCGGTAAAAACACCAGAAACACAATTTCCGGGTCGAGCTGGATGTTGTCGAACAGCCGCGTGAAGCTGAGGGCCAGCCCGCCCAGCACCAGCACAATAGGGTAGGCCAGGCGCAACCGGCTGGCCATCATCACCAACGCCAGCACAATCAAGACCAGAAAGACGAACTCAAAGAACAAGTTTTGCATAAGACTACGCCGGCAGTGAAACAACGAAAGCCCGCTACTGAGCTTGCGCAAGGTACTTTTGCAACTCGGGCTTCCAACTCACGGAGCTATAGTAGCTGACCCAGATTAAACGATAGACGCAGCCAGCCAGTAGAGCTGTAGCGTAGCAGTGCGAGTCGATGCGCTACGGCCACTGGCTGCCTGTGTTTTAGCGATTTATCATCTTCTGCTGCGCAGGGGCGTACCGGTCGCCTTGCACGGTAATCTGCGCGGCAGCTTGCTCCAGCTCCTGTAGCGTGTCAGCTGAAAGCTCCAGGCTGGCGGCGGCCAGGTTTTCCTCTAGGCGGTGCAGCTTGGTGGTGCCGGGGATGGGGGCAATCCAGGGTTTCTGAGCCAGCAGCCAAGCCAGCGCCACCTGCGCCGGGGTGGCGTTTTTCTCTTGCGCAATGCGGCCTAGCAGGTTTACTAAGGCCTGGTTGGCTTTGCGTGCTTCGGGAGCGAAGCGCGGCACGGTGTTGCGGAAATCCGACTTGTCGAACTCGGTATGCTCGTCGATTTCGCCGGTCAGGAAGCCTTTACCCAGCGGGCTGAACGGCACGAAACCGATACCCAACTCTTCGAGCGTCGGTATAATTTCCTGCTCCGGCTCGCGCCACCACAACGAATACTCGCTCTGCAAGGCCGCTACGGGCTGCACGGCGTGGGCCCGGCGAATAACGTCTACCCCCGCCTCCGACAGGCCGAAGTGCTTCACCTTGCCCGCTTGAATCAAGTCTTTCACCACGCCCGCCACGTCCTCAATCGGCACGTTGGGGTCTACGCGGTGCTGGTAATACAGGTCGATGTAGTCGGTGCGCAGCCGCTTCAGCGAGGCCTCCACCGCTGCTTTAATGTGCTCGGGGCGGCTGTCGAGGCCGCCGCGGTTCTGGCCCGTTGCCAGGTCAATATCAAAGCCGAACTTGGTGGCAATAGTTACTTGCCCGCGGAATGGGGCCAGTGCTTCGCCTACCAACTCCTCATTAGTGAACGGGCCGTACACCTCGGCCGTGTCGAAGAAGGTGACGCCCCGCTCCACTGCCTTTTGAATCAGTTGAATCATTTCCTGCTTGTCGGCGGCCGGGCCCAGGCCGAAGCTCATGCCCATGCAGCCCAGCCCCAAAGCCGATACTTCGAGGCCACTGGTACCTAATGCGCGTTTTTCCATGTTGTGGTCCGTAATTACTTGAAGGTGAATGTTAACTGAGTACGGCAGCGGCCGGCTAATCGTGGATTTTATAGCCGGCCAGTTGCTGTACTATAGCCGGGTCGCGGTGGTCGAAGAAGGCGCTGGTTTTGGTGTCCAATGTGGTAATGGCCGCCATGTCCTCGGTGTTCAGCTCGAAGTCGAAGACGTTGAAATTCTCCACGATACGCTCCTGGCGCACCGATTTTGGGATGGCCACCACGCCGCGCTGCAACAGCCAGCGCAGTACCACCTGGGCAATGCTCTTGTGGTATTTCGCGCCTAGCTGGCCAAGCAGCTCGTTCTTGAACAAATCGTTGCGGCCCTCGGCAAACGGCCCCCACGATTCAATCTGTACCTTATGCTCGGCCATGAACTGCTGCTCAGCGGTTTGCTGATGAAAAGGGTGGGTTTCCACTTGGTTTACGGCGGGCACCACCTGATTGTGCAGGATCAGGTCGAGGAGCCGGTCGGGGAGGAAGTTGCTGACGCCAATGGCCTTAATCCGGCCGGCTTGGTGCAGCTCTTCCATAGCCCGCCAAGCCCCGTACACGTCGCCGAAAGGCTGGTGAATGAGGTACAAATCCAGGTAGTCCAGCGCCAATTTTTTCAACGACTTTTCAAATGCCTGCTTGGCGCCCTCGTAGCTGGCATCTTGCACCCATAGCTTGGTGGTAATGAACAACTCCTCACGGGGCACGCCGCTGCGCTTGATAGCCTTGCCCACGGCTTCTTCGTTGCCGTAGGCGGCGGCTGTATCAACCAAGCGGTAGCCGGCTTGAAGGGCTTCGTACACGCTGTTCTCACACTCAGCGGCGTCGGTTACTTGGTACACGCCAAATCCCAGCAAGGGCATTTCAACGCCATTATTCAACTTGGTAGTTAGCATAGTAGTAGTGTGGTTAAATGAAAGTGCAGCCAGTCCGTTTGGTGGCAACAGGCTGGCGTTTGCTGATGGTATCTGCCTACGCAACAGGCTCTATAGAGCTGAAAGCAAGCAAACGCAGCGGCCTCACAAAGGTCTGCGTGCTATCTGCCGCCACAAAGCACGAATCAAACCAATACTTACACAATTCAAACAGTGGTCCGGTCTCATCCAAGGCCGCTTGCGCTACCTGTTGCGGCTCGTGCACTTCAGAGTGCCGCCCCGCGTAGCGCAGCTACTGCCCGGTTCTTCGCCCGCGGCCATCCAACGCAAAAACCTTAGTTTTTAAACGCGCTGGCGGGCTGCTGACCATTTTAGGGTGGGTGATTGACCGATTTTTGCCCTTCGGCGCGCTGGCTATTCCTCTACTTTTACTGAACCGTAGTTTCCGGCTATTCCCACGTTTTCTGCCGCTTTATGTTCAAACCGTTGCTCGCCCTTACTGCTGCTCTTACCCTTGGCTACAGCCGGGTTTCGGCCCAAACCAGCAAGCAAGACCAACTGCTCTACGGCGTGGCCTACTACGATGAGTACTCGCCCTACGAGCGGCTCGACAAGGATATTGCCATGATGAAGGCGGCCGGCATCAACGTGGTGCGCATTGCCGAATCGACGTGGAGCACGTTGGAGCCGCAGGAGGGAGTATTTGACTATTCACACATCGACCGGGTGCTGGATGCCATGCACAAGGCGGGCATTCGCGTTATCATCGGGACGCCCACCTACGCCGTGCCCACGTGGCTGGTGCGCAAGTGCCCGGCGGTGCTGGCCATCACCAACCGGGGCCCGAAC
This sequence comes from Hymenobacter norwichensis DSM 15439, assembly GCF_000420705.1. Classification (GTDB taxonomy): domain Bacteria; phylum Bacteroidota; class Bacteroidia; order Cytophagales; family Hymenobacteraceae; genus Hymenobacter; species Hymenobacter norwichensis. The sequence goes on along the minus strand of NZ_ATVL01000008.1, from coordinate 73,430 downwards.
CAGTACGGCCCACGCCAGAACATGGACATCAGCAACCCCGACTACCGCCGCCATTCCGAGCTGGTGATTCGGGCGCTGCTGGGGCACGTGAAGAACCACCCGGCCATCATTGGCTATCAGGTAGACAACGAAACCAAGGCCTACGGTACGGCCGGGCCGGCGGTGCAGAAGTTGTTTGTGGAGCACATGAAGCGCAAGTTTCCGTCGCTGGACGCGCTGAACAAGGCCTACGGGCTCGATTACTGGAGCAACCGCATCAACACCTGGGAAGACTTTCCGTCGGTGGTGGGCACAATCAACGCCAGCCTGGGCAGCGAGTTCAGTGCGTTTCAGCGCCAGCTCGTTACCGATTTTCTGGCTTGGCAGGCAGCGCTGGTGCGCGAGTACAAGAAGCCCAACCAGTTCATCACCCAAAACTTCGATTTGGGCTGGCGCGGCCATTCCTACGGCATTCAGCCCGACGTAGACCACTTTGCCGCCGCCAAAGTGCTGGACGTGGCCGGCATCGACATCTACCATCCCAGCCAGGACCAGCTCACGGGCACCGAAATTGCCCTCGGCGGCGACCTGACCCGCGGCATGAAGGGCGGGCAGAACTACTTCGTGCTGGAAACCGAGGCTCAGGGCTTTCCGCAGTGGGTGCCGTACCCGGGGCAGCTGCGCCAGCAGGCGTTCAGTCACTTGGCTTCGGGCGCCAACATGGTGGAGTACTGGCATTGGAGCTCCATCCACAACTCGGCCGAAACCTACTGGAAGGGTTTGCTCAGCCACGACTTGCAACCCAATCCCACCTACGAGGAGGCCAAAACCATCGGGCGCGACTTTCAGCGGCTGAGTCCGAGCTTGCTCAACCTGAAAAAGACCAACAAAGTCGCTATTCTCTTCAGCAACCAAGCCCTGACGGCCGAAGGCTGGTTTAGCAGCGGCCTGGACTACAACCAAGTGCTGCGCCCGTTCTACGACGCCCTCTACCGCCAAAACGTGGGCTGTGACTTGGTAGACCCCAGCAGCCCCAACCTGGAGCAATATTCGCTCATCATTGTGCCCATGCTGTATGCCGCGCCCACCAGCCTGCTGGAGCGCCTAAACCAGTTCGTGCAAAAGGGCGGGCACCTATTGTGTACCTACCGCAGCGGCTTCTCCGACGAGAACGTGCAGGTGCGTACCACCGTGCAGCCGGGCGTGCTGAGCGCGGCTTGCGGCGTGACGTATAGCCAGTTCACCGTACCCGACCACGTAGGCTTGCAAGGCGACACCTACCAGGCCGGGCGCAACGACAACCAAGTAACCACCTGGATGGAGCTGCTCACGCCCACCACGGCCAAGGTGCTTGCCCGCTACGACCACCCCGTATGGGGCCAGTACGCGGCCATCACTGAAAATCAGTACGGCAAAGGGCTGGCTACCTACGTGGGCTGCCACACCTCTGATGGCGTGGTGGAAAAACTGGTAACCAACACCGTGCGCAAAGCCGGCCTGTGGGGCGCCGACCAGGAGCTGCGGTTTCCGTTCATCACCCGCTCGGGCATCAACCAGCGCCGAAAAGCGGTGCATTATTACTTCAACTATTCGGGCACGCCGGGCACGGTGCGCTACCCCCACGGGGCCGGCAAGGAGCTGCTGGCCGGCACCGCCGTCAGCCAGGGGCAGCAGTTGCAGCTGGCGGCCTGGGGCGTGCAGATTGTAGAAGAGAAATAGCCGCACAGCTTCATTGTCACCCTGATTAACCCTCTCCATTCCTCCAATTTCCACCCCGCGCATCATGAAAATTACCTGGTTGACTACGCTGAGTTGCGTGTTGTTGCCGCTGGCTGTAGCGGCCCAAAAGGCGGGCCCGCCGCCCATTCGTCAACATGTGCCGCTGGATTCCATCGGGCTGAGTGACCCGTTTATTCTGGCCGACGCGAAAACGCACAAGTACTACATGACCGGCACGGGCGGGCTGCTGTGGAAGAGCACCAACCTGAAAACCTGGGAAGGCCCGTATTCAGTAGCCAAGCCCGACCCCACTTCCTGGATGGGCCCCAAACCCATGATTTGGGCCGCCGAAATCCACTCGGTTAAGGGCAAATACTACTATTTCGCCACTTTCACCAACTCGGCTATCAAGGTAGATACCGTGGCTGGCACGCCCCTGGAGCGCCGGGCCAGCCACGTGCTGGTAAGCAACCAACCCGACGGCCCGTACGTGCCCATGCAGGACGCCACCTACCTGCCGGCCAACAAGCTGACCCTGGACGGTACCTATTGGGTGGACAGGGACGGCAAGCCCTACCTGGTGTACTGCCACGAGTGGCTGCAAAACATGGATGGGACCATCGAGAAGATAGAGCTGAAGCCCGACCTGACCGGCACCATTGGCACCGGCAAAATCTTGTTCCGTGCCAGTGCCGCGCCTTGGAGCCGCGAAAATCCCCGCAACAGCCCGCCCCGACCCAACAAAGTAACCGACGGCCCCTGGCTGTTCCGCACCGGCACCGGCCGGCTGGGCATGCTCTGGACCAGCTGGGTGTATGACAACTACACGCAAGGCGTGGCCTATTCCACCAGCGGCACCCTCGATGGCCCCTGGATACAGGAGAAAGACCCGATTACCCCGTCCAACTACGGGCACGGCATGCTGTTTCGCACGTTTGAGGGCAAGCTGCTCATGTCGGTACACAGCCACAAAGACATCAACGGCAAATACCGCCGCATCCCGCACTTGTTTGAGGTGGATGTAACGGGCAATAAGCTGGTGCTGGGCAAGCCGTACCGGCCCTAGCAGCTTACGGCCAGCCTTAAACGCTGAATGGATATCTAAAATGATATAGCACGTCATGCAGAGCGTAGCGAAGCATCTCGCGTGCTGAGGTTGTGGTAGTAATCCTGACGTCAGCACGCGAGATGCTTCGCTACGCTCTGCATGACGTGCTATTTTAAACAGAAAGTTCTCTACTGTCTATGTGCGTTAAGGCAGGAGCGGCGTGCTAGGGCTAAGCTGGGGTGAATGTCGTTTTCAAGTAACCATACCCTTTTTGCAAACCAATTGTGCTGCTCGGGCGTATTCCGGCTCCTTACTAAGCCTTCTAAACTACATGCCGGCCGAGGCTTTCCCTCAGTTTCATGCCCCTGCGGGGACCATTATCGGATGGTCCGATGGCGCCGTGCTGCGAGCCAGCGGCATCCGGTACGCCCGTGCCGCCCGGTTTCAGTTTCCGGTAGCGGAACCGGCCGCAGCAGCTCCCATCTATGCTACCACGCCTGCTCCGGCGTGTCCGCAGGCTGCTGATCCGCAACTGGCGCAAGCCTTCGGCGACTTCCATACGGGGGCCACTTTCGATGAGGACTGCTTGCGGCTTTCCATCACGCTTCCCGCCGACCGACAGCCGGGCGAGGCGTTGCCCGTCATCGTGTGGGTGCACGGCGGCTCCTACGTGAGCGGGGCCGGCGACCTGCCCCTCTACGACCCGGCCACGCTGGTGCAGGAGCAGCGCGTGGTGTTCGTAGCCGTTACGTACCGGCTCGGGCTATTGGGTTTTATGGGTGGCGAAGGTGGCCCGCCGCCCAACCTGGGGTTGCTGGATCTGTTGGAAGCGTTGCGCTGGGTGCAACGGAATATTCGAGCATTTGCGGGCAACCCTGACCTGGTAACGCTGCTGGGGCATTCCTCCGGGGCCGATGCCTTGGCGCACCTCATGGTGGCGGAAGGGGCAGCCGGCCTGTTCCGGCGCGTTATTCTGCACAGCGCCCCATTGGGCCTTGCCCGCAACCGCCACGCCATGACCCGGGCCATGGTAGCGGCCGCCGGCGCGTTTCCCGCCGCCGCTACCATTAATGAAGTGCTGGTGCGGGAAAGCGCCGTGTACAAAGCTGTGCGGCGGTTTGGGTTGAAAAGCGGGATGCCGTTTGGCACGCAGTACGGCGCCTATCCGTTGCCAGCCGAAGCCGAGCTTGACCGAGCGTGGGCGGCCGTGGCATCTAGGGTGGACGTATTGATTGGCGCTACCGCCGAGGAAACGCGTTTTTTCGCAGTCATCGACCCAACGTTTCGGTGGGTGGGGCGGGTGCCCGTGGTGGGGGAGTTGCTGCTGCGCCTGTTGGTGAGGATTACCTCCGGGCTGATTTACTTGAAGCCCGCCCTGGCCTTTGCCCGGCGGCATGCCCGCGCCGGAGGCCGCGCGTATCACTTTCTGATGCAGTTTCAGCCCGTTGGTCGTACCCTAGGCGCGGCGCACACCCTCGATTTGCCGCTGCTGCTGGGCACCCAGGCCGGGTGGCAGGCAACGCCGCTGCTAAGTGAGGTAAAGTGGGCGGCCATCCACGAAGCCGGTCGGCCAGTGCGGCAGTTGTGGATGGATTTTGCGCGTACCGGCGAACTGCCCGCGCCAATAGTTCTGCCGGGAGTGTTGCGCCTAAAGCAGCTCTAGGGCGTTGTTCTGCACGGCAGCCGTTAATAAGAGTGATGCCGAATAGGGAAGCCAGCGGCGCGTTGTTCAAGTGAAATAGAATGCGCAATTTGAGCGGTTACTCTCCTGTTTCGCCGATGCAGCCGCTTCCCATCCTGCCCACTGCCCACCTGTTTCCGGTGCTCGACCAGCATTTGCTGACGTTGCTGCGCGCTCTAGAACCCGCCGATTGGCTGAAACCAACTGTCGCTCCGCAATGGCGCGTGCACGACGTGGCCCTGCATCTACTCGATGGCTCGTTGCGCACCCTGTCCATGCTGCGCGATGGGCATTTTGGCAGTGGTGGTCCGGCCAGTCCGGCCCACGAGGATGTGGTGCAGTACCTCAACCAACTCAACGCCGACTGGGTACGGGCCGGTCAGCGGCTGAGCCCGCAATTGGTTACCTGGCTGCTGGAAGTTATTGGGCCGGCCTACAACACCTATATGGCGTCGTTGCCGATGCTGCAACCGGCCATGTTTTCAGTGGGTTGGGCCGGGGAAGAGCAGTCGTTGAACTGGTTCCACGTAGCCCGCGACTACACCGAGAAGTGGCATCACCAGCAACAGATTCGGCAGGCAGTAGGGCAGGAGGAGCCGTTGCTGACGCCGGAGCTGTATTATCCGTTTCTGGCTACCTGCGTGCGGGCCCTGCCACACCATTACCGGAATGTCCCGGCCGCATCCGGCACTACATTGCAGTTCACCGTAACCGGCGTGGGCGGCGGTACCTGGTTTTTGCAACGGCAGCCCACCCGCTGGGAGTTAGGCACCGACTACAACGGACTAGTAACGGCCACCATCACCGTTGATGGGAACGTGGCTTGGCGGCTCTTCACCAAAAGCCTGCCCCGCGCCGAAGCCCCGCACCACATAGCCACCACGGGCGACCCCCAATTGACGGACTCAATTTTCAGCCTAATCACCGTAATGGCCTAAGATTGGTGCGTGGTACCTAAGCCGTTCTATATAGTATAGAGGAACGGCTTAGGCACTACGCACTAATAACTATTCTTCCAAGGCTTCAAATACGGCTTCCATTTCCAAGAAGTCGCGCAGGCCGGGCTTGATTTCGTTGCCGCCTTCCAGGACGAGGCCGGCTGGCTGAACGGTAGCTAGTAGCGTAGGTAGCGTGTCGGGCGAAAAGTTGCCACTGAGCCAGAGTGGCGCCGCCGTGGCACCGGCGTCTTCGGCGGCAGTAAGCAGGGCGTAGCCGGCCGGAAACGCGGTGGCGGGCACAGCGTGCGCACTTTCTTCGGCATCAAAAGCTACCAGCGGCGACACTTCCAGCAGCGCCGGTACGGCCAGCGGCGGTACGGCGGGCCACGCGGCAAAGTCGCGCAAGAGCACCCGCGTCAGGTTGCACTCCTCAATCAGGCGGTTGATTTCCGAAGCAGGCAGCGTACTTCCAAACTCCCCAATGATTTCCACGCCCGACACCCAGCCCGCTAGTTCCTTCACAGTTGCTGCATCAACGGCACCAGGCAGGGCCGGGTCGAGGGTGAAAATCAGGCCATCGGCGCCCATGCCGGCGCAATAACGGGCATCGGAGAGGTTGTTGATACCGCGCACCAGCACGGAGGTAAGCAAAGCCATATGTAGTCGAAATTGAGGGCGGCAGCACCAGAAACAGGCGGCCTGTCAGAGCGCAAAAGTAAGGATTCCGACGTAGCCGAGGCCTTGTTGTTTCATTCTGCGGCCATTTCGGAAACCAAAGCAAGCTCCAGGAAACCTATAGCTGCACGGCAGGTGTTATCTTTGCCACGCGGCCGCGGACCTTGACTCCACGGGCGCTTTTCTTTATGACGCAATTTGCATCTTCCACGCCGCCTGTTACCAAGGGCCGCGTCCTCGTCGCCATGAGCGGCGGTATTGATTCATCGGTAGCGGCCGTGCTCTTGCACGAGCAAGGCTACGAAGTGGTCGGAATGACCATGAAAACTTGGGATTACGCCTCGGCGGGCGGGTCTAAAAAAGAAACCGGCTGCTGCTCGCTCGACAGCATCAACGATGCCCGCCAGATTGCCGTGGACCTCGGCTTTCCGCACTACATTATTGATATTCGCGACGAGTTCGGTGACTTCGTAATCTCCAACTTCACCGACGAATACTTGGCTGGCCGCACACCTAATCCGTGCGTGCTCTGCAATACCCACATCAAATGGGACGCCTTGCTGCGCCGGGCCGACCAGTTGGGTTGCGAGTTCATTGCCACCGGACACTACGCCAACGTGCGCCTGGAAAACGGCCGTTACGTGGTCAGTAAAGGCCTCGATGAAAACAAAGACCAAAGCTATGCGCTCTGGGGCGTGAGCCAGGAGAGCCTGAGCCGTACGCTGTTTCCGCTGGGCCACATGCGCAAAACCGAAATCTACGACGAGGCGCGCCGCCGCGGCTTCACGGAACTTGTAAACAAGCCCGAGAGCTACGAAATCTGCTTCATTCCCGACAACGACTACCGCGGTTTCCTGCGGCGCCGGGTACCGGGCCTGGAAGCGCGAGTAGCGGGCGGCCGGTTTGTGCTGCGCGACGGTACATTTGTGGGCAACCACGAGGGCTACCCGTTCTACACCATTGGCCAGCGCAAAGGCCTGGGCGTGGCGCTGGGCTTCCCGGTGTACGTAACCGAAATCCGGCCTGATACCAACGAAGTGGTACTGGGCAATTTCGACGATTTGGCCAGCAGCCGGACCACGGTAGGGCAGTTGAACATGGGTAAATTTGCGTCGTTGGAAGGGCGCGGGTTGGTGCCGAGTGTCACCAAAATCCGCTATAATCACGACGGCGCCCCGGCGTTTCTGGAGCAGATTGGCGACAAAATCCATATCTACTTCGAGGAGCCGGTGCACGCCGTTACGCCCGGCCAAGCCGCCGTATTCTACGACGGGCAAGACGTGCTGGGCGGCGGCTGGATTGAGCGGCATACGATTGGCGAAACTCCCGTATCTTCGGCCGTTACTGCCACGCTATAATCCTAGTTTTATGTTGCGCTATCTTCTTAATGAAAGTTGGATTTCGTTGTCGCGCCGGTTCGCGGCGGCCGGGCTTTTGGCACTGGCTGTAGCCGGGTGCAAAAACGAGTCGGTGAAAGTGGAACCCGCCGATACCAACTACTACCCGTTGGCCGTGGGCGACTACCGCATCTACAACGTGGTGGATACCATCTGGACGCGCAACGTAAAGACCTACAACCGCTTTCAGTTTCGGGAGCAGGTAGCGGAGCAGTACACCGATAACGCGGGCCGCGAAGCCTTCCGCATCATCCGTTCCCGCCGCGCCACCGCCACCGACGTTTGGCGCGCCGATAGTGTGCTGGTAGTGAGCACGGCTGCTACTAACGTGCTGGAAACGCGCAACAACAACCCGCGGGTAGAGCTGATTTTTCCGGTTCGTGAAGGCTACTGGAACGCCAATGCTTTCAATAACATGAACGGCATCAAAGACGAAAACTTGCATTATACCCGCGTGGGTGAGCCGTTTACTGTCACCTCGGGTACTGTCAGTAGCACATATCCAAAAACCATCACCACATCCACACCCGATGGCTTAGAGGAAACCGAATATGTGAATGCCTTCTACTACCTGCGGGTGCGGCAGGTGTATGCGCAGGGAGAAGGACCCGTATATCGGAGCCGCCGCCGCTTTATTTACTGTGAGCCTGGCATCAACTGCGTTCCTTCGCCTAGCGTCATTTTCAGTGGTATAGCACATACCGAAACCCTGATAGAAAAAGGACGCTAGACGCTATTCACTAGTGGTTCATAAATTGAAAAACCGCCATCTGAAATTTCAGGTGGCGGTTTTTTTAATGAAGTAGCCGAAACTTGCGTCGTGCGTTTGTTAAGTGATGTCAACCCGGATTTAGTGCAAAATACGTACCTTCCAGCACGTCATTCATTGGGATACTTCTATGCGCTTTTCAATTCTACTTGCACTTACCGGCTTGATGGCGGCCACTAGCTTGGGCACTGCTTCGGCGCAAGGGGGCTCCGGCGTTACCACGGCGGCTACTGTGCGCAAGCACCTGGTGTACTTTCGCGACAAAGCGGGCTCGCCTTTCACTGTCAGCCAGCCCCAGCAGTTTCTGTCGGCGCGGGCTATTGCGCGCCGCACCCGCCAGAACATTGCCGTACAGCCCCGCGACTTGCCCGTGAACCCCAGCTACATAACCCAGGTGAAGGCCGTGCCCGGCGCTACGGTGTGGTACTCGTCGCGCTGGTTTAATGCGGTGGTGGTTGAGTGTGATTCCAGCACCTTGACGGCGGTGCAGGCGCTGCCGTTCGTGCGCACTGCCCAAACCGTGAACCGGCCTGCCCAGGTGGCAGGGCCTAGTAAGTACGAGGAAATACTCGATAATAATACTCAGCAGCGTACCCAGGCTAACCCGGTGTACGGCCAGGCCTACGAGCAAGCCCGCATGATTGGGGCTGTAGCCATGCACAATGCCGGCTTTCGGGGCGAAGGCATGCAGATTGCCGTGTTTGATGATGGCTTTCCGGGGGTAAATACCACTGCGCCGTTTGCATCGTTACGCACCGAAGGGCGCATTGCCGATACCTATAATTTCGTGCAGCGCCTGCCCGACGTGTACCGGATTGCCAGCCACGGCACCCAAACGCTGTCTACCATGGCCGCCAACGAGACCGGCGTATTTGTCGGCACGGCCCCCAAGGCCACCTACCGGCTGTATCTGACCGAGCAGTCTTTCACGGAAAACCCGATTGAAGAAGTGAACTGGCTGCTGGCCGCCGAACGGGCCGACTCGGCCGGGGTGGACGTCATCAGCTCGTCGTTGGGATATCTGGACTTTGTGGTGCCCTACGGCAACTATACCTACGCCGATTTGAACGGCCGCACGGCCATTTCCACGCGGGCCGCCACCATTGCCTCCCGCGTAGGCATGGTAGTGGTGAACTCCATAGGCAATGATGGTCGATTTACGGGCCCGAGCTTGCTGGCACCGTCTGATGCCGATTCTATTCTGACGGTGGGCGCCGTAGACTCGCTGCGCAATTACGCGAGCTTCAGCTCGAAGGGCCCTAGTGCCGATAACCGCATCAAGCCTAACCTGGCCACGCAGGGGGCACAGGCGGCCGTGGTAACAATGAGCGGGCAGGTGGTGCGTGGCTCCGGAACGTCGTTTTCGTGTCCGATACTGGCCGGGATGGTAGCCGGTTTCTGGCAGGCTAACCCCACGCTCACGGCTCAGCAGGTTATCAGCTACTTGCAGCGCTCCGGCTCGCAGTACACCACCCCCGACAATCTGCTGGGCTATGGCGTCCCCAATTTTGTGCTGGCTTACAATCTGGCTAACCCCAGTACGCCGTTGTCTACGGCAGGGCCAGTTAGCAGCGCCAAGCAGCTGGTAGTGTACCCTAATCCGCTGGACGGCAATGAACTTAACCTGCAACTGACGCCCGCTTTGCGGGCACAACCGTTGCATATTCGCTTCTATGATGCTCGCGGAACGCTGGTGCTGGAGCAGCGCCTAGCTGCTACCACGGCCGCCGAAGTTCAACTGCCCACCAACACGCTTACCCAGGGCATTTATACCTGCGCCGTGCAGGCTGGCACCAAGGTGCAGCGCAGCGTACGGTTTGTGAAGCTGTAGCGAGTGATGGTTGTATTGCTGATTTTTGATTGTCAGGGCAGCCTTGTCTGTCAATCATCAACTATCAGCAAATAACAACCATTACTTATTTGTCAATAATATTAGCAAGAAAAGCGAAAGAAGTTAGTATCTTGTTCCAGAATTCAACGAGGTGAATTCTTTTCTTCTTTAACGCGGGTTATATAATCCAAAACAACAGTAGCATGCTACAAATGATGATTTCGAAGCGCCTGGGGCGTCGCCAGTTTCACTTCACTGTTCAGGGGGCAAACCTTCACGAGGTAGTTACCGAGTATGAGCGGTTGAGCTTTCCGGATGTAGCCAAGTGCGGCATCTGCGGTTCCGATAACCTCGACCTGACAGCCCGCGTGGCCCAGGATAAATTCAAATACACCTCGCTCCGCTGCCTGGATTGCCGCTCCGACGTAACGTTCGGCAAGCGCCAGGAAGACGACCAAACTTATTTCCTGCGCAAAACCGAAGATGGCAAGCTCGACTGGAAAGCCTGGAACAAAGACGAAGCCACCAAGTAACCTTTCGCCCAACATAAAATAAGCTCAGACAAGCCCCGGCTAGCGTTAGGCATCGGTTTTCCGACGCCCTGCTAGCTGGGGCTTATGCGTTGCTAGCCTCTCAGGAGGCGAGCTGGCAATAACCTTCGGTCTTCTTTTACGTGAATGTGCAGTTAGGTGCCCAACCTCAAAGGTGCCTGAGCAGTTGAGGTCTTTGCGGCAAGGGCGGTAGCTTTGGCGTTCTTACCTGTTGTGTCTTCGCCCGAACGCCCGCCCGCCCAACCTACATGAGTCTACCATCTTCCGCCGTTTCTGGCATTTTGCAGCGGCTCCGCACCGAAACCCGCCCGTACCACGACGCGCTGGAGCTAAACCAGTTCAACCAGAACCTCGAGGCGGGCACCTTATCCGAAGCTACCACCACGCACTTTCTAGCGAAGATGTACGGTTTTTTGAAGCCCTATGAGGACCGACTGCGGCACTATACGCTGCCGCCAAGCTGGCAACAGGAGCAACGCTACCGCGCCCACCTGATTCTGGAAGATTTAGGGACGGATGCCGCTGCGCTGCCGCTGTGCCCTGCGCTGCCGCCACTTGATACGCTGCCTCAATTGCTGGGCGCCATGTACGTAATGGAAGGCTCTACGCTGGGCGGGCAGGTGATTGCGCGGCAGTTAGTTAAAGCAAATATTCCCACCCGCGCCTACTTCACGGGCTATGCTGAGCGTACCGGCCCCATGTGGAAGTCGTTCTGCCAGCAGCTAAGCGCAGCCGCTGCTCCCGAAAATGAAGACGAAATAGTGCAGTCAGCCAGCCGCACGTTTCAGCACCTGGAAACCTGGCTTAACAAGGCATGAACAACACCGACGAAAGCCTGCTGAACGCAACTATTGATACCACCAACTGCGACCGGGAACCCATTCATATTCCGGGCCTGGTGCAGCCATACGGGTTTTTGCTGTGCCTCAATGAGGCCACTATGCGCGTGGTGCAAGCCAGTGGAAACACGCTAGAGCTGCTGGGTATCCCGGCCGAGGAGTTGCTGGGGCAGCAGCTGAGCCGGTTGCTGGCCCCCGAGCCGTTGGCGGCCATCGAGCAGATGCTGCCCTCGCTGACCACCACGCCCCGGCTGCTGGGGGCACAGCTTGGCAACGTGGTGGGCCAGCCGTTCTACAAAATCATCCTGCACCGCTACGACCAGCTGCTGTGGCTGGAGTTCGAGCCGGTAACGGAAGCGCCTGCCAGTACGCTGGACCTGCCGTTTCTTAACGAGGCAATGGGCAAGATGCTGGCCGCTACGCAGGTGCTGCAATTTTGCCAGGATGCCGCCGACCAGGTGCGCGCCATCACCGGCTTCGACCGGGTGGCCATCTACCGGTTTGGGGGCGACGAGAGCGGCGAGGTGATTGCCGAAGCCAAGCACGAAGAACTGGACCCGTGGCTGCATCTGCGCTATCCGGCCTCCGACATTCCCAAGCAGGCGCGGGCCATGTATCTGAAAAACTGGCTGCGCTTTATTCCGGATGCGCACTACGTGCCCGTCCGGCTGGTGCCCACCAACAATCCCGCTACCAACCGCCCGCCCGACATGACTTATTCGGTGCTGCGGAGCGTGTCGCCGATTCACTTGCAGTACCTGCACAACATGGGCTCGGCGGCCACCATGACCATTTCGCTGATTCGGGAGGGGCAGTTGTGGGGCATGATTACCTGCCACCACCGCACGCCGCGCCTGGTAAGCTACGAGCTGCGCGATTTGTGCCAATTCATCGGCAAAACGTTTTCGGCCCTCATTCGCACCAAAGAGCAGCACGACGAGCAGGACTACCAACTCCGCATCCGCGAAAACCAGGTCCGGTTGCTCGAGCACGTTTCCAGCAACGAAAACTTCGTGGAGGGACTTTACCGCCAGCAACCTACGGTGATGGATGTATTCGACTGCGGCGGGGCAGCCATTTGCTTCGATGGAGAGATTATCTTGCTCGGCCGTACGCCCACCACAGCCCAGGTGCAGGACGTGCTGGATTGGTTGCAGCAGCACGCTCCGCAGCAAGACGTGTTCCATACCAACTCGTATGCGCAGCTCAATCCGGCTGGCATCAGCCTGCGGCCCACGGCCAGCGGTATTCTGGCGGTGTCGTTGGCCGAGGCACCTGGCAATTATATTCTTTGGTTTCGGCCCGAGGTAATTCAAACCGTAACCTGGGCCGGGCAAAACCAAAAGGTGGAAACCCTGGCCGACGGGCAGCTTTTTCTGTCGCCCCGGCAGTCGTTCGAGGCCTGGAAGCAAACGGTGGAAAGTACCTCCGAAGTTTGGAAACCCCTGGAAATTGAAGCGGCCAAGGAAATTCGGTTGCATATTTCCGATGTACGCCTGAAAGTGTTCAACGAGTTGCAGGCCCGGGCCGCCAGCCTGAGCAAGCTCAACACCGAACTGGAGCGCAGCAACGACGAGCTGGACTCTTTCGCCTACGTGGCTTCGCACGACCTAAAGGAGCCGCTGCGTGGCATTCACAATTACTCGCTGTTTCTGCTGGAAGACTACGCCGATCAGTTAGACGCCGACGGCGTAAACAAGCTACAAACCCTGGTGCGGCTCAGCCAGCGCATGGAAAATCTGATTGAGTCGTTGTTGCAGCTTTCCAGGGTGGGCCGCCTAGATCTGGTGGTGGAGCCCACCGATATGAACGAACTGCTGGCCGAGGTGCTGGATTTAATTTCGCCCCGCCTCGAGCAAACCGGCACTACCGTAACAGTGGCCACGCCATTGCCCACAGTGCTCTGCGACCAAGTACGGATGCGCGAAGTATTCAACAATTTGTTGACCAACGCCATGCGCTACAACGACCGGCCCGCAAAGGATGTGGAAGTGGGCGTGGTGCTGGAAAACATGATGAGTCCGAAAGGTGAGGTAAACTCAACCGATTTTCACGTATTTTACGTACGTGACAATGGCATCGGCATCGACCCCAAGCACCACGAGAATATCTTCAAAATATTTAAGCGGCTGCACTCCCAAGAGAAGTACGGGGGCGGAACCGGAGCTGGCTTGGCAATCGTTAAGAAAATGGTGGAAAAGCATGGAGGTGCCCTATGGGTGCAATCAACTTTGGGTGCCGGCGCTACCTTCTATTTCTCGCTTTCAAAACACCTATAAACGTGTCTGTTTTCCCCCTCAAACCCATCCTCGTCGTGGAAGACAGCGTCGAAGATTTCACGGCCCTGGGTCGGGCGTTCCGTAAGCACGCGCTCCGCAACCCGGTGCTGCGCTGCGAAGACGGTGACCAAGCGCTGGAGTACCTGCAAGGTTACGGCAAGGCCGTAGGCTGGCCCCAGACGCTGCCCGCCATTGTGCTGCTGGATTTGAACCTGCCCGGCACCGATGGGCGCACCGTGCTTAGCAAGCTCAAGCAAGACAAGCGCCTGCATTGCATTCCGGTTATTATTTTTAGCACCTCGTCCAACGCCCGCGACATTGAGGACTGCTACCAGCTAGGGGCCAATAGCTACCTGACCAAGCCCATTGAGTACGCGGCCCTGGAAGAGAAAATCCGCCTTACTATCCATTACTGGCTGGAAGCCTCAGAATTACCGGTTGTGAATTAGTTTAGCTTGCCTAGTGAAAAAGATATTATTAGTTGATGATAACGAGCAGGACCGCATGCTTTATAAGCGGTACTTAGCCAAGCAGCAGGAATACGAGCGACTGGAGTTATTCGAGGCCACTTCGGGCGAAGAGGCCGTAGCTTTATTCGTAGACAAACAGCCTGACTGCGTGCTGCTCGACTATAATTTGCTGGATACCGATGGCCTTACCTTACTAGGGAAACTCAAGCAAATAGCCCCCCCCGACAGCTTGTGCGTGGTGATGATTACCGGGGGCGGTAGCGAACGGCTGGCCGTACGCGCCCTCAACAACGGCGCGCTCGACTACCTGGTGAAAGGCCAGTTCGACCAGGAATTGCTTTGCAAAACCGTGGTGCACGCCATTGAAAAAAGCGAATGGCAGCAACGGATGGCGCGCTACCACCAGCAGCTTACGTTGGCCAACACCAAACTGGCCGCCACCAATCAGCAACTGGCCCGTACCAACGCCGACCTTGATAATTTTGTGTACGCCGCCTCGCACGATTTGCGCCAGCCGGTGAACAACCTGCGCGGCCTCTTCGAGGAGTTGCGCCTAAGCGCCACCGTTGCCGACCCCGATGCGGCGCATATGTGGGAGCTGTTTGATAAGTCGTTGCAGGCCCTGACCACTACCATCAGTGACTTGGCCAACGTGGTGCAGGTAGCGCGCCAGCCCGGTCAGGAAACCACCGAAACCATAGATTTAGCGGCGTTAACCGAGGTGTTGCTCCAAACTCTTCACCCGCAGGTGCAGCAGGCCGCCGCCGCCATCGAAACTGATTTTGCTGGCCTGCCAACGCTTACGTACGCACCCAGCAGTCTACGTACCATTCTGCTCAACCTGCTTACCAACACCCTCAAGTACCGCCACCCCGACCGGCCGGCCCATGTACAGGTGCGCAGCTATCTGGTGGGGGAGCAGGCCGTGCTGGAAGTGCAGGACAACGGCCTGGGCATGAACCTGGATTTGCACGGCAACGAGTTGTTTCAGTTGTTCCGGCGTTTTCATCCCGAGGCGAGTGAGGGCACTGGCGTAGGCCTGTTTCTAGTAAACCGACTGGTACGCGCCGAAGGTGGCCATATTGAGGTGGAAAGCCAGGAAGGACAGGGTACCACGTTCCGGGTATTTCTGTGGGGCTCGAAATCCTAAGGCTAGCAAAAGCCAAAGTCGTTGCCAGAAGAATAGAGTGGAATGGTGCCGCGGTAGAAAACCTGCATAGTATTCCTGCTGTAGCCAATAAGTTGGGCGTTCAACACGTTCTGAAGGTAGTGCGCAGGCACTACTTTTATAGTATGCTATCCTGTTACTCAATTACTGTGTTACTCTCTACCTTCGCGGTATGACTTTAACTCGCCGCCCGGCGCCCTTGCTGGCGCCGTCCTTGCTTGCTGCCGACTTCGGCAATCTTCAATCGGAAACCGAGCGCCTCGCGGGTAGCGCCGCCGACTGGCTGCACTGCGACATCATGGATGGCCGCTTTGTGCCCAATATTTCGTTTGGGATTCCGGTGCTCCAGGCCATCCACCGCCACGCCAAGCAGCCCCTCGACGTGCATCTGATGATTGAGGACCCGCAAAATTACCTGTCGGCCGTGCGCGACGCTGGGGCCCGCAACATCACGGTGCACTACGAGGCCTGCACGCACCTGCACCGGGTGGTACAGCAAATCAAGGCCCTGGGCTGCCAGGCCGGCGTGGCCCTGAACCCGCATACGCCGGTATGGCTGCTCGAAGACATTGCCGCTGACCTCGACCTGGTGCTGGTGATGTCGGTAAACCCCGGCTTTGGCGGGCAGTCGTTCATTCCGAACACCCTGCGCAAAGTAGCTGAGCTGAAAGAGCTATTGATTGACAGCGGCTCGTCGGCGCTGATTGAAATAGACGGCGGTGTGAACATCGACAACGCGGCCGCCCTGGTGGAAGCTGGGGCCGACGTGCTGGTGGCGGGCTCGTTCGTGTTCAGCTCGCCCGATCCGGTGGCTACTTTGGCGGAGCTGCGGGCCCAGCTGACGGCCAGTGTAAACCAGGAAGAAGAACTGAGCTGATGCCCCACTTTTCCGCTGCTGTGGGTCGTTTGCTGCGCCCTGTCCGTTGGAGTTTGCTGCGCACGGTGCCTTTGGTGCCGCTGGCCTTACCGCTGCTGTTGTCCGCGCCGGTGGCTGTAGCGCAGCAGAATACCATCACCATCAGCGGAACCGTGCGCGACGCCGCCGGCCAGCCCGTGGAGCTGGTAGGCGTGGGAGTGGAAGGCCAGGCCGGGGGTACCTCTACTGACAGCCAGGGCCGCTTTACGCTGCGCGTGCCGCGCACCGGTCGGCCGGCCGTGCTGGTGGTGCGGGGGCTGCGCTTCAAGCCGTTGCGCGTGCCCCTCACCCTCAACCAAGACCAGCCTACGCTACGCCTTACGCTCCAGAGCGACACCCGCGCGTTGAGCAACGTAACTGTGCGCGCCCGCACCGACGAGGCCAATACCAGCGAGCAAGTGAGCATGATTAAGCTCGACCCGCGCACCGCCAAAGTGTTGCCTTCGCCGTTCGGCGACTTCAACGCCATTCTTAAAACCCTGCCCGGCGTTTCGTCCACCAACGAGCTAACCAGTACCTACTCGGTGCGGGGCGGCAACTACGACGAGAACCTGGTGTACGTGAACGGTATTGAGATATACCGGCCTTTTCTGGTGACGGCGGCCCAGCAGGAGGGCCTGAGCTTCATCAACCCCGACTTGGTAAGCAAGGTGGAATTCTCCACCGGCGGCTGGCAGCCGCAGTTCGGCGACAAGCTCTCCTCGGTGCTGAACGTGCAGTACAAGCAGCCCACCCGGTTTGCGGCGTCGGGCACGGCCAGCCTAGTGGGCGGCGCGGCGCACGCCGAGGCTACGTCGGCCAACAAGCGCCTCAGCTACCTGGCCGGGATTCGCTACAAGAATGCTACGTATGTACTCCGTTCGCTCAAGCAACAGCAGGGCGGCTACAACCCCACGTTCTACGACGGGCAGGCTTACATCAACGCCAACCTGGGCCCGCAGGACAACCCCGAGCGTACGTCTTTGGGGCTGCTGACCACGTTTGCGCACAATGACTACCGCTTCACGCCCGAAACCGGCCAGAGCACGTTCAGCACCGCCACCAACCAGTTTACGCGCCTGTTTATTGTGTATGACGGCCGGGAGCGGATGCAGTACGATATGTACCAGGGCGGGCTCAACCTGAAGCACAATTTCAGCAGCAAGTTCCAAACCGAACTGCTGGGCGGGCTAGTGTACTCGCGTGAGCTGGAATACCGCGACGTGGAAGCCAGCTACAGCCTCGCCGACATCAACCGGGACCCCGACCAACCCGACTTCAACCTGCCCGTGCGCCAACGCGACGTGGGTACCCGCTTCGACCACTCGCGCAATACGCTCACGGCCCGTATTGCTACTGTGGAGGCCCGTGCACGCTGGACGCCCAGCGCCCGCAATGTGGTACGGTTCGGGGTGAAATCGGGGCGGGAACGGATTGAGGATGCGCTGAACGAATACAGCTTCGCCGACTCTGCCGACTACGTGCCCGACGGCCGCCGCACTCGGCAGGTATCCGACCTGGATTTGAGCAGCACCCGCACCCAGGGCTACGCTCAGCACACTATCGAGCTGGATTCGGCGCGTACGCTCACGTACGGGGTTCGGGCGCACTACTGGTCTACCAACCGGCAAGTGGTGGTGAGCCCGCGGGTGCAGTACTCATTTGTGCCGCGCAAGCATCCGAATCATTCCTATAAGGTAGCCACGGGCCTATACTACCAGCCGCCGTTCTACCGCGAACTGCGCGACCAGCAGGGCACCCGCGCCACGCCGGGCAGTCCGCTCATCATTCAGGCCAGCCTGAACCCAGAGCTGCGGGCCCAACGCTCGTTGCATCTGATTGTGGGCAACGAAATCCGGTTCCAGCAGTGGGGCCGGCCGTTCCGTTTCACCGGTGAGGCTTACGTGAAATACCTGACCGACGTGGTGCCCTACGATATTGACAACGTGCGGCTGCGCTACTTTGCCAAGAACAACGCCAAGGCCTATGTCGCCGGCTTTGATGCCCGCGTAGGGGGCGAGTTTGTGAACGGGGCCGAGTCGTGGTTCAGTTTGGGTGTACTGACTACGCGCGAAAATATTGACGGTGATTCGATTACGCGCTTCGATGCCGACGGTGCCGTGGTCGGGCGCGACGCCAAGGGCTATATCCGGCGGCCCCAGGACCAGCGCGTGAACCTAGGGATTTTCTTTCAGGACCACTTGCCTGACAACCCCTCGGTGCGGGGCTACGTGAACCTGGTGTTTGGCACGGGGCTGCCATTCAGCCCGCCCGGCTTGCCCGAGCTGCGCGGCACCAGCGCCCTCACCCGCTCCTACAAGCGCGCCGACCTGGGCTTCTCGAAAGTGGTAGCCCTGAACAACCAGCCCGACCGGCCCGCCGGTAAGCTGGAAAGCCTCTGGATTGGCCTGGAAGTACTCAACGTGTTGGGCGCCAACAATGTGGGTGGCTACAGCTACATCCAGGACCTGAACGGCCGCACGTACTCCGTACCCAACTACCTCTCGCAGCGCGTAGTTAATCTGCGGGTTATTGGCCGGTTCTAAGTGAAATAGTTTAGTGCGCGTACGCCACAGGAAAAGCCGGAAGCGCGACGTCGTTTCCGGCTTTTCCTATCTTGGGGCCATGTCTACTTCGCCACTTGCTTTCGCGCCAACGTTGTCCCAGGTTATTCCCGTGCTGGAAACTGCCCGCCTTGTGCTGCGGGGGCATCAGCTAATCGACCTGGAAGAATATACCACCATGTGGGCCGAGCCCGGTTTCTATCAGTTTCTGGGTGGCAAACCGTTGTTGGAGGAAGACGTGTGGCGGAAGATGCTGGCCCAGCAAGGGCACTGGCTGATGATGGGCTACGGGTTCTGGGCCGTGGAAGAGAAAAGCACCGGCCGCTTTATCGGCTGCGTGGGCTTCTCTGATTACAACCGCGACATCACGCCTTCCCTGAAAGGCCTGCCGGAAATAGGCTGGGTGCTGACGCCGCGGGTGCACGGGCTGGGCTACGCCACCGAGGCCATTCGGGTGGCCTTAACTTGGGGCCGGGCGCATTTCCGGGAGCGGCAAACAGTGTGCATCATTGACCCCGACAACGAGCCTTCTCTGCGGGTGGCCCGCAAGTTTGGGTATCAAGAGTGGGCGCGCACCCAATACCGAGAGCAGCCCATTGTGGTGCTGCGCGCCAACCTCGACGAGCAGCGAAACTAACGAATACGCCTCCTTACGGGACCACGCGCACAAGCACGGCAATGCCGCCGGTTATCTGCTGCGTTTTAGTGTCGCGCTGCACCACATCTAGTCGGAGCTGCTGCCCCACGCGGGCCGTGGGCGGCAGCTCAAGGCGAAGCTGGGTGAGTAGCTGGTTACCGCCGGCCAGCTCGAAGCTCATACTAGCCTGGGCGCCGGCTTTGAAGCGCAACTCCTGGGTCTGGTCGGTGAGGCCGGGGGCCGTAGCTAGCAGGTGCTCGTCGGTGAGCAGGTTGTGCTGCTGATTGGGTTGGGGCGAATGGCCGCCGCAGTCCAGTGGGTGGCTGACGGTTACCGAAGCAGCATCGGTGAGGCGGCCAGGTAGCTGGAAGGGCCGTTGCAGTTCGAAGCCGTTGAACAGCCGGGGCTGCTCGTGCAGTAAGCTCACCCGGAAGTCGGGCAGGGCGGCCGGCCGGAACACTTCCAAACTGAACTCGCGCGGTTGCAGCTGCCGCGTTATAAAATTAGCCGCCACGAAGGGCAACACCAGAAAGCCGTTCAGCTTGAGGTCGACCACCGTCAGGTTTTTCTGGGCCAGGTTGTTGTGCTGCCACACGTGCTGGCCGCTGCCCGGCTGGTCGCCGCGGCTGAGTACGGCGGCTGTGAGGCAGGCGTGTGTACCGGCGGCGGGCACCAGGTGGCGCGGCCAGCGGGCCTTTACAATAGCGCTGCCGCCGGGGCCCAGCTCGAAACCGCTGGCGGCGGCGGTACACGGCAGAAAATCGGCAGGGTAGGTGAACTGGGTGCCGGCAAACTGCTTGACGTGGAAGCTCACCACGAAATGCCGAACCGTAACGCTGCCTCGGTTGCGCACCCGGGCGTAAAACCAGTTGTCCTGCCCATATTCCGGGGCCTGATGAATGGTAACGCCGTCGTCCTGGTTGCGCACCCACACGTCGGGCGAGTCCCAGAAGCGGCCGTTCCAGTCGTTGTGGCCGGCCGTATCCAAGGCGTCGTCTTTCAACCACAAATCGGGCACGGCCACGGGGTCGGCGAAGCCATACACGAACCGGTGGAAGGCATCGACCAGCCGTGCGTTGCCCGAGCGGCACAGCAGATACTCCTCGAAATCGGTGGTGCGTACCAACTCGCCTTTGCGCAACTGGTAGAAGTCCTTCATGTAGCCGAGCAGCGCCGCATTGCCCAGCAGCGCCGACACGCCCTGCCAGAACTTGTTGCCGTCATCGTAGGCATTGCTGGCCGTAATGCGGGCGTAGGGGTTGGAGGAGCGTAGTTCGATGGGCGGCTTGGTGAAATCGAACGGTACGGATTGGGTGCCGCCGTTGTCGTTGAAATAGGTGGTCCAGGCCTCGTCCCACCAGGCGTCGGGCTGGCTGGCGGGTTTGAGGCCCCGCGCCCACCAGCTATGAAACACCTCGTGGCTCAGGGCCCCGGTGCTGGTGGTGGTGCCGCCGTCGTACTCCATGCCTCCTACGTGCAGAAAGGCCACAAACCGGTTGCCGTGGAGGTAAGGTCCCACCTTGTTTTCGTTGGCAGTCAGGTAGGTTTTCAGCAGATTCAGCTGCGTGGTAAGGTCGGCTGGGCCGGTTTGCAGCTTCCAGGCTTCCAGCGCCACGATGGTACCACTCACCGGCAGCACCACACTCGCTGACTGGGTAAGTACAGTGTTGGTGGCCCGCACTTCCAGCAAGTGCGACAAGGCCGTGAACCGCGCCGGAAACGTGACCTGCCAGTGGTTGGCCCCCAATAGGCTGGTGCTGCCGTTGGTGATGATGGAGTGCGGCACTGCCGTATTCAGCACCCGCACGGTGAGCGTGCACGCAAACTGGTCGTAAATCAGGTTGGCGGGCAGCCAGGCTTCCAGGTAGCGGCCCGCGCCCAAATCGGTAAACCCGAAATTGAACGTCAGGCGCGGGCCCGCCGCCCAGGTTAGCTGAGGCGGATAGCTGCCGGCCGTGGAGGCCTGCGGCAACCCTAGGTTGTAGGTAACGCGCAGCGTATGCGTAGTATTAGCCGGCAGCACCATATTCACCACCCGGAGCTGGGCCTGCGGGCCGCCGCCAAAATCGTGGTGGGCCACGCTGGTCACCGGAATGGCGATGCCATCCAGCCAGGCCGCCGTAATGGTTTGGCGCAAATCGAAGATGGGGCAGCCGTTTTGCCCGCCGGTCAGGAAAGTGATGGTAGCGTCGGCGCGGCCCGTGGACGTGCTGCCATCGAAGAGCAGGGTACCAGTCAGGGTCTGGATGTCGATGGGCACAGCCAGCAGCCCGGCCACCGTTTTGGCGGGCGGAGCCAGATGAAAGTTGGTAGCCATGAGGAAATGGTGAAATGGTGAGGTGGTGAAATGGTGAGTTTGATGCTCCAAAGGCGTCATTGGCGCCAGTTTGCGCATCCTTGCGCCCTCGGAACGTCAAACTCACCACCTCACCACTTAAAGCCGCCGGTAGGTTACGGTGCAGCCTTCCGGGTCGCGGAAGGTGAGGGTGTCGGCCTCCTCTGAGGCTTGGTAGTCGATAACCGCGTCGTTGGATGTGGACAGGCTCACGGTATCGTGCTGCTGCGAGAACGTGCCCACGTCCCAGGTGGGGTGCACGGCGGCTTTTGGGTCGCCCTGGGCTTCGTAGAGCCCGTTGGGTTTAAATTGGATGGCGGAAGGATATTTCTTGCCGCACTCCGAAACGGTGGTTTTCTGCCAATTGCCAATCAGGTTCATCGAAGGAATGGTGGAAGGGTGATGGGGGAATACGCAGCTTGGCCATAGCCCTCCACCCAGCAGGCAGAGCGCTATGACCAAGAACAGGGCCGGTTGGCAACGCAGGCTCACGCCGCCGGCCTACGACAGTGCCACCAGCGTGGCCGTCATCGAATCGGTGTCGGCGTGGGCTTCGGTTTTCGCCCGCAGCACCCCGGCAATCCGGCTTGGGGCGTCACCGTCGTGGCTGGCGTCACCATTGCCGTTGCCGGCGTCGGCCTGCTTCACCAGCTTGGTGCACTTACGGATTTCACCGGTGCTCATCACCGTTTCGGCATCCAGTAGGTCGGCGACGGCATTGAGGTTGGCTTTGCGCTTTTTAAAGGGCTGGGCCAGCCGCTTGGCTTCCAGGTAGGCGTAGTGCGGGCGCAGTACCTTGTCATCGAGGGCGGCCTGAATGGCGGCGTTGCCTTCCAGCAGGTGGTCACCGGTAAAGACCATGCTCAGCAGCGTATCCGGCGTGGATAGCACTTGCAGGGCGGCCCGGGCGTGGGATTTGGTTTGGGCCGTCGTCACGAACAGGTGGGCCTGGCCGCTGACGCCCACGTGGCCGCCGTTCATGTCCCAGCTTACTTCCACTTCCACGGTGTAGCTGCCAGCACTCGGGAACAAGGCCCCTTCGGCCCCGCGCAGCAGTGTGAGCGAGTCGGTGAGCTGCTCGCCGGGCTCCAGGTAGCGTAGCTGCACCTCGTCCACGCACAGCATAATGGTTTTGAAGGTGCGCACCGTGCCCGATGGGTCGATGACCCGGCCACTCACGCAGCCGTACTTCATGGCCAAACTGTCGGGGGCGGGCAGCGGGTAGGGGGCGGTGTTGGCCAGGCTGATTTCCAACCGCACGGGCGCGCCAATTGGCAGCACTTCCTGCACCGGTAGTACGTGCATTTCCAGCCCCACGGCTTCCTCGTGCGCATCATCGGGGCTGAGCGGGTGGGTGGAATAGGGCGTGCCGAACGACACGCCGCCGGGCCGCACAAACACGTCGGGCATGTGCATGAGCCGTTTTTGGTCGTCGGCGGCGTGGGCCCACTTGATATTGTCGGGGAACTGGGTGGGCGGCACGGCACTGGCCGAAATTACGTCGGTGGTGTTCATGATGCCCATGTCCACGGTGTTGTGGTAGAGGCCCATGGCGTGCCCGATTTCGTGCAGCGCGGTGCGGAAATACGGCGCTTTGGCCGCTCCAAACCGCTGCCCTTTCACCTTGCCCCAAGTGGCGGTATTGGGAATCACCCAGTGCGACGAGATGCCGATGCCTTCGCGCGGTACGTTGTTGGAGTCGGTGCCACCGGTGTCGTACATGATGCCCCGCGGGGTGGAATCGATGTTCTTGACGGCCAGCACGTGGTAGCGCCACTCCGAGTCGAGGTTGGAGGAGTCGCGGCGGGCCAGCATGGCGGCGTGCATTTCGCCGTCGCTCCACGAGTTGCCGCTGGGTTCAGCTACGTCGGCGTTGCTGGTTACCACGTTGAGCTGCCATTTCACTGAGTCGAAAATCGACTGCCAGCCGTGGCCGGCGCCGCTGTCGAGGGGTGCTTCCGAGGCGGAAACCCGGTCGATTTCCACGGTGGCCTTGCGCAAGTAGCTGGACACGCGGCCCATGGTGATGGTGCCTACGGCCACGTTGGCGGCGTTGCGCACCGTGCCGGTCAGGTAGTCGGCGCCGGCGGGGTAGCCGGCTGGGGCGGTGCCAAAGGTCATTTGGGCCTGATAGGGGCCGGCGGCTTCCTTGGTCCACATGGGCGAGGCACTAACCCCGTTGAATTTCCACATCTCGAAGCCCAGCGTGAAGGTGTTCGACAAGCTGATGGACTCTAGAATCTGGGTGATGCGCAGGTAGTAGCGGTAGCGCGAGCGGGCAAACACCGGAATGCCGTTGGCCGGGTTCGGCTCGCCGAGGAAGAAGCTGGCGTCGTTCTGCGGGGTCAGGATGCCGCCTTTAATCACCGGAATAGTGGGCAGCGGCCAAATCTGAATAGGGTTGTGCTGATACAGGTCGCCGCTGGCAATGGTGTTGCTGCCCTGGCGCTGCACCCGAATGGTGCCGTCGTAGTGGTAACTGAGGCCGGTGGGGTTGAAGCGCACCAGGTAGCAGCCCGCATCGAGGCTATAAAACTTCAGCGGAAACAGCTTTTCCAGCTCTAATTGCCGTTCCAAGGGTAGGCGCAGTAGCTCCTCGGGTAGCTTAGGCACCATCATAATTGGGTCGGGCAACTGCGGAAAGACGGGCGGGCCGTCCTGCGGTATGCGCGTGGAGTGCTCGGCCTGCTCCGCGCTGGTAGTGAATTTTCCGGCAGTGCCGTTTTTTTTGGTGTTTACTCGGGTTGTTTTCATGGGTACTGTGATAGTAAAAGGAGTGGAAAGAAGCTGAAGGGTAAAAAGCTGTTGAGGCGGAAAAGGCAAGCCGCTGGCCGTGGCCGCTGAAAAGCGGACTGAGCGGGAGGGCTGCCCAGAGGGCTGGCCAATAGGAAGCGGAAGCAGGTGTGCGTGCCGCCGAGGTAGTAGGCGGTAGGGCCTGAAGCCCTCAGCAGGATAAGCGTATTACTTGATAAGCAGCGTTCAACGGACAGCCGTTAAAACATAGGCAAGTTCTATTATTCGGGGGCCGCTGTCAATCACATATAGATGTGGTGACGAGGGGCCTCACCCCCCGGCCCCCTCTCCTAAGGGTAAGAAGGCCCCAGACGACTGGCAAGCAACCTGATGCATGAAGCAGCGCACCGCTCTTCTTTTACGTCGCGTATCAAGCGAGTGTAGGGGCCGGGGGAAGCGTCTCCTCTGAACAGAAAACGCCCCACCCAACTCCCGGCAGACAGGAAGTTGGGTGGGGCGCGTACGGTTGATTCCGTTGGAAGTAGTTACTGCCTCAGCTTCCGCAACGCCAACAGACACAGCGCAATGGAACCCGCCACCTTTATCTGGCCGCTGAAAATCATGTGCTCAATATCCGCCAGCGGCACTTTTAGCACTTCGATGTTCTCGGTTTCGTCGAGGTGCTGGGCGGCTACGAGGCGAGCGTTGCGGGCCAGGAAAAAGTAGATGCGGTTGGTGTCTTTGGTGGGGTTGTCGCTGACTTCGGCCAGTTGCTCGATATCGTCGGAAGCGTAGCCGGTTTCTTCCAGCAGCTCCCGTTGCGCCGCCGCCAGCGGCGAGGTTTCGCCTTCGTCCAGTACGCCTCCGGGTAGCTCAATCAGGATTTCACCGATGCCGTGCTTGTACTGGCGCACCATCACCACGTGCTGGTCGGCGGTGAGGGCGAATACCAGCGCCACATTGGCCCGCACGCTCACAAAGTAGTCGTCGAGCTCCTGGCCGGTGGGCAGCTGCACATGGTCGCGGCGGAGCTGGTACCAGCGGTGATTCACTACTAACTCGGAGCGGAGCGTAGTCCAGGGTTTGATTTCTTGGGCCATTTAGGTGGTTATTGATTGCGAGTCGTTAGTTGTTGGCTAAATATGCCGTATAAAACCAGCAACTAACAACCCGCAACCAATAAGTCCTCATGCAGTATCGTAAACTCGGTAAAACCAACTTCTCCGTTTCTGAAATCAGCCTCGGCACTTGGCAGGTGGGCGGCAAATGGGGCGACCCATTCAGCCACGCCAACGCCGATACCATCCTGAACGCCGTCGTGGATGGCGGTATCAACTTCATTGACACCGCCGACGTGTACGGCGACGGCGAGAGTGAAAAAGCAGTGGGCCGGCTCGTGCGCAGCCGCTCCGAGCGGATTTACGTGGCCACCAAGTGCGGCCGCCAACTCCAGCCCCACGTCAACGAGGCTTACACACCGGCCGCCATGCGTGGGTTTGTGGAAGCCAGCCTGCGCAACATGCAGCTGGAAACCCTGGACTTGGTGCAGCTGCACTGCCCGCCCACGGAGGTGTACTACCGCCCCGAGATTTTCGAGGTGTTCGACCAGCTCAAGGCGGAAGGCAAAATCCAGAACCTCGGCGTGAGCGTGGAGAAAGTGGAAGAAGGCCTCAAAGCTCTGGAGTACTCTAACGTTACTGCCATTCAGCTCATCTTCAACATGTTCCGGCAGCGCCCCACTGAACTGTTGTTCAAAGAAGCCCAGCGCCGCGATGTGGGCCTGATTGTGCGGGTGCCGCTGGCTAGCGGCCTGCTCACCGGCAAGTTTACCGCCGATACCAGCTTCTCGCCCGACGACCACCGCAACTTCAACCGCCAGGGCGAAGCCTTCGACAAAGGCGAAACCTTCTCGGGCGTGGACTACAACACCGGCCTTGAAGCCGTGGAGGAAATCAAGCAACTCTTCCCCGACCAGCCTAATCTAGCGCCCGTGGCGTTGCGCTGGGTGCTGATGTTCAATGAAGTAAGCTGCGTAATTCCCGGCGCTTCCAAGCCCGAGCAGCTCACTTCCAACCTGCACGCCGCCGAACTGCCCGCCCTCACCACCGAGCAAATGCAGCAGGTCCAAGCCATCTACGAGCGCAAAATTAAGCCCCAAGTGCATCAGATTTGGTAAGAGTCAATTAAAAATTGAGAATTATAAATTAAAAATTGGCCGCTCAACGTGTCTCGGATGAGATGTTGAGCGGCCAATTTTTAATTTATAATTCTCAATTTTTAATTGTCTTACGCTTCGCCGCGGAGCACTTCCAGCGGGGGGCGAGTCAGTACGTCGCGGCTGTTGAAGAGGCCGATGAGGGCGGTAAGGGTAGTAGTGACGGCGGCCAGTACCAGCAGCGGGCCGACCGCCGGCAGAAACGGTACTTCGAACAGGAAATATGCCAACGCCCAAGCGGCACCCACGGCCAGCACCAAGCCGGCCACGGCAGCCAGCAGCCCCAGCAGGGCGTATTCCACCAGCGTAATGCGCAGAATTTGGCGGCGGCTGGCGCCCAGGGTGCGCAGCAGCACGCTTTCTTGCACCCGCTGGTAGCGGCTCACAATCACTGAGCTGACCACCACCACGAGGCCCGTGGCAATGCTGAAGAAGGCCATAAACTGGATAACAAAGGAGATTTTGCTGAGAATATCGTCCAGGGTTTGCAGCACTAGCCCTAGGTCGATGGCCGACACGTTGGGGAAGTTCTGCACTAGGTCGCGCTGCACGGCCCCGAGCACGGTATTGTTAGGTACGCGCGTCATGAGTACCAGAAACTGCGGGGCTGGCTCTAGCACGCCGGCCGGGAATACCACCTGGAAGTTGGTTTGCACGCGGGTCCAGTCCACGGTGCGGGTGCCGCCGATGATGGTAGCCAGCGGGGCGCCCTGCACGTTGAAGGTGAGCGTATCGCCGAGGCGCAGCTTCATGCGGCGCAGAAAATCGGTGTCCACCGAAATACGGGGCGTACCATCGGGCGGGAGGTAGGGCGCGAGGCCTTCAGCCAACGTTTCGGAGCTAATGAGCTTGTTGCGGTACGTGACGCGGTATTCCCGGCTCAGTGCGCCCTTGGATAAGCCGTTGGTGGTATCCTTTTTCAGGTCGGCGGTGCGCTGGCCGTTGATGGCCGCTAGCCGCATGGTCACGACGGGTACCTGCTGCAAAATGGGCAGCTTGCGGCTGGTGAGCAGCTGCGTGACGCCAGCGCGCTGGGCGGGTTGAATATCAAACAGCACCATGTTGGGTTGCCCGTCAGAGGCCGAAATCTGCACCCGGCTCAGGAGCAAGCCTTGCAGCAACGAGAGCGTAGCCATCAGAAACACGCCCAGTCCGATGGAAACCGTGAGCAGCAGCGTTTGGTTGTTGGGCCGGTAGAGGTTGGCCAGGCCCTGCCGCCACACGTAGCTCCAGGAGGTCGGGTAGAAGCGCCGAACCAACAAGCGCAAGCCCTGGCCCAAGCCCGCCAACACGAAAAACGTTACGAGCAGTCCGCCCGCAAAGCTGACGGCCTGTTTCCACTCGCGGGTTTGCAGGTAAGCAAAGCCGGTGATAAAGAGCACAATCAGGCCGTAGACCACCACCCGCAACGGGTCGGGGCGGGCGGTGTCTTCCTCGTAGGCGGCCCGCAACGTGCGCAACGGCGACACCCGCCGGATGCTCAGCAGCGGCAGCAGCGCAAACAGCACGGCCACCACCACACCCGTCACCAGGCCCTGCGCCACCGCCGACCACGAAACCGCCACGGCTACTGTAACCGGCAGAAAACCGGCAAACAACCGCGGCAACAGCAGCTGAACCGCCGTGCCCAGGGCCGCCCCAATGGTGGCACCCACCAAGCCCATAGCGGCTATCTGCACCAGATAAATCAGCATGGCTTGGCTGCCGCTGGCGCCCAAGCAACGCAATATGGCCACCGAGGCCACTTTTTCGCGCACGTACAAGCTCACGGCGCTGGCCACGCCCACGCAGCCCAACAGCAGCGCCACAAACGCCACCAGGTTCAGGAAGCGGGTAAGGTCGGTGAAGGAGCGGCCGGTTTGGCGCTTGCGCTCGGCCACAGTGTCGGAGTTGATGTTCACTTTGTCGAGGCGGGCTTCCAGACGCTTTACCACGGCCTCCACATCGGTGCCCGGCGCGAACTGGTAGTAGGTGCGGTACTGCACCCGGCTGCCGCGCTGCATCAGGCCGGTGGCCGGCAGAAACTGACTCGGAATGAACACCGTGGGGGCCACGGCCGCACTAAAGCCAGACTGCCCCGGCGTTTTGCGTACCCGCCCGGCAATGCGGAACGTGAGCCGCCCCACCCGAATAGAGTCGCCGGGGCGGGCCGCAAACTGTACTAGTAGCGCATCATCCACGAGGGCCACTTGCTCCCGTGAGGTCATGGCCTGGCGGAAATCCGTTACGGCGGCAGCGGGTTCGGTTAGCCACTCGCCGTAGTAGGGAAAGCTGCCATTCAGGGCTTTTATCTGGGCCAAACGCACGCCCTGGCCTTTCGGAAACTGCACCAGCGAGGCAAACGCCACCTCGTCGCTGCGGTTTTGGCCGAGCTGACGCAGCGTGGGGGCCAGCGTGGAATCGAAGGGGGCACTGCCGGAAAGCACCAAATCGGCGCCTACTAGCTCGCGGGCCTGCTCATCAATGCTGCGCGAAAGGTTGTCGCCGAAGCCCCGGATACCCACCAGTGCGGCAATACCCAGCACAATGGCCGACACGAACAGCAACAAGCGGGACCGACTCCGGCGACTGTCGCGCCAGGCCATGCGCCACAGCCAGCTCAGGGCCGGCCGGGCGGAAGGAAGCGGGCCGTTGCTCATAAGGTGGCCGACGAAGAAACGGCAGCAGGCGCCGTGCGGGTATCCGAAAGCATGGCGCCGCCTTTGATGCGCACGATGCGCTGGGTGCGGGCCGCCAGCTCTAAATCGTGGGTGACGAGTACCAGCGTGGTGCCGGCTTCGCGGTTCAACTCAAACAGCAGCTCCACCACCCGGGCGCTGGTATCGGCGTCGAGGTTGCCGGTGGGCTCGTCGGCAAACAGAATCTTGGGCCGGTTGACGAACGCGCGGGCCAACGACACGCGCTGCTGCTCCCCGCCCGACAGCTGGGTGGGGTAGTGGTGGCCGCGGCCAGCCAATCCCACCCGTTCCAGTAGCTCCTCGGCGGTGCGGGTGCCGTTGCGGACGCCCCGCAGCTCCAAGGGCACCAGCACGTTTTCGAGGGCGGTGAGGGTGGGCAGCAGCTGGAAATTCTGGAAGATAAAGCCGACGTGCTCGTTGCGGACGGCCGCCCGCTGGTCTTCGTTCAGATTATCGAGCACGATGCCATTCAGCGAGACGCTGCCCGAACTGGCTCGGTCGAGGCCGGCGCACAAGCCAAGTAAGGTGGTTTTGCCGCTACCCGACGGACCGACGATGGCAAACGTGTCCTGGGCCTGCAACGCAAAGCTGACGGATTCGAGCACCGTTAGGGTTCGGCCGCCGCTGGTGTATGATTTGGTGAGGTTTTCTACTGTAAGCACAAACAAGCAAGTTGCGCCCGCCAAGGTCAGCGGGAGTGGAGAATCAGAAAGAATGTATTTCAGGAGGCCATAGGAACCGTCATGCTGAGCTTGTCGAAGCATCTCTACCGCTTCGTTGAATTGACTGTGGCGGTAGAGATGCTTCGACAAGCTCAGCATGACGTTCTTCTAACTTCTCAAAAGCCTGAGTTACTAGACGAAGTAGGGCCGGCGTTACCTTAGCCTCTTACGTACAGCCCCCATAAAGTAGCTTCGTCTCCATGAAACCTGTCCTGTCCTTGTTTAGTTGCTGGCTTCTGCTGATGCTGGCCGGTTGCAACGCCGACCCCAAAACCACCGAAGCCCCGGCTGCTACCACGCCGCCCGCGGCAACTGCGCCCGCCGCCACCGATACGCAAACCATCCTGTTCTTCGGCAACAGCCTGACTGCCGGCTACGGCGTGGAGCCCGAAGAGGCCTTCCCGGCGTTGATTGGAGAGAAAATAGATTCGGCGGGCTTGAAATACACGGTGGTCAATGCCGGCCTGAGCGGCGAAACCACCGCCGGGGGCCGCAGCCGGGTTGGCTGGGTGCTGCGCAAGCCGGTATCAGTATTTGTGCTGGAACTGGGCGGCAACGACGGCCTGCGCGGCCTGCCCCTCAGCGACACCCGCCAAAACCTGCAAGCCATCATCGATACGGTGCGCCGCCGCAGCCCCCAGGCCCGCATTGTACTGGCCGGCATGCAGATACCGCCCAACCTCGGCGCCGACTACGCTACCGATTTCAAAGCCCTGTACGGCGAGCTGGCCCGCAAAAACCAGCTGGTGTTGATTCCGTTCCTGCTAGAGGGCGTGGGCGGAGTAGCCAAGCTCAATCAGCAGGACGGCATTCATCCCACGCCCGCCGGCCACCGCCTGGTCGCCCGCACCATCTGGCCCATCTTGCAGCCGCTGCTTCAGCAGCCAGCGCAAGCAAGTAGCGCCAAGTAGTTTGTCATTATCTCAATATGACAACAGCCACGATTAACAAGCTATCCGCTTGCTGGTCGTGGCTGTTGTCATATCAAAAAAGCCTAGCAGTACTATAGCTAGTAAACCAAAAAAGGCCGTCATGCAGAGGCAGAGCCGAAGCATCTCGCGTGCTGACGTCGGGTTCTTAACTCAACATCAGCACGCGAGATGCTTCGGCTCTGCCTCTGCATGACGGTCGGTGTAGTTGCGGTTTGTTACAAGCCGTCAATGGAACTGTCTGGACAGCTTGGCACAGCAGGCCGCTAGAAGTATATGCTAGCTGATTTTGGGCAAGTGGGCCTCAATTTGGGCGCGGCGGGCTTCGTACTGGGGTGGCAGCAGCAGGTGGGTGCCTAGCTCGGCCAGTGGCTCATCTATCATGAAGCCGGGGTTGTCGGTGGCAATTTCAAAGAGCACGCCGCCCGGCTCGCGGAAGTAGAGCGAGTGGAAATACTGGCGGTCAATCTGGGGCGTGATGTTAAGCCCGCGCTTCACAACGATTTCGCGGAACCGCATCAGCGTAGCATCGTCTTTCACCCGGAACGCTACGTGGTGCACCGTGCCGCCGGCCGTAATGCTGGCTGCTTCGCCGGCTACTTCCACCAGGTCGATGATGCTGGCGCCTTCCACGGCGTCGGTGGCGTAGCGGTAGCGGTTCACCTGTTGGTCGATCAGCTTGTAGCCGAAAACCTCGGTTAGAATGGCGGCGGTGGCTTGTTGGTTTTTCAGCGTGAGCGTCACGTTGTGGAAGCCGCGGGTAGCCACGTCGGCGCCCACTTCCGGGGTAGTCCAGGGTGTACGCGGGTCGGGCGTCTTCGATACGATAAGCTCCAGTTTCAGGCCGTCGGGGTCGAGGAAGGGTAGGTACTGCTCCCCGAACCGCTCACTGGGCTTGTTGTAGGTCACGTTGTGGGCATCAAAGCGCTTCATCCAGAAATCGAGGCTGCCGGCCGGTACCGAATAGCCGATTTCGGTGGCCTGGCCCGCGCCGCGCCGACCAGGCGTGATGTGCGGCCAGGGAAAAAATGTGAGGATGGTGCCGGCCGAGCCAATTTCGTCGCCGAAGTAGAAGTGGTAGGTGCCGGGGTCGTCGAAGTTGACGGTTTTCTTGAGAAAGCGCAAACCCAGGACCTTCGCGTAGAAATTATGGTTGCGCTGGGCGTCGCTGGCAATGGCCGTAATGTGGTGCAAGCCTAAAATGCGGTCTTCCATGATGAGGAGAAAGTGAGTAGCAAAGAAAAAAGCAGAGAACAGCGTCTCGGCGGTAATAAAAAGCTCCCTTGGGGCGCCAGCGCAAAGAACGGGGGCGCGGGCAACGGCTACGATGGCCGGACCCTGTAATCCGAGGTATAAACTACGGATTTACCACCGGGTGATATTTAGATTGAATTAGCTAACGGCCGCTCAGGATAAGGCGAAGCGTGGCGGTTAGCTTTTCGTGAAAATCAAGGAGTTGGCGAGCCTGATTTCCTCCTGCGTGATGGTGTGGCCCATGTTCTTGTATACCTTTTCGGTGACGTGGGCACCCATGCCGTTGAGCAGCGTGGTAGAGGCGCGCACCCGCTCCACGGGCACGTGAAAATCCGGGTCGCTGGTGCCGATGAAGATGGGCGTTTCGGAAAAGTGGCCGCGGTAGTTTTCCGGGTAGATTCGGTCGCCAATCAGGCCGCCGGTGAAGGCCACCACGCCGCCGTAGCGGGTGGCGTTGCGGGCCACGAACTCCAGTGTGAGGCAGGCGCCCTGCGAGAAACCCAGGAAATACATGTTTTCGTGCCGGATACCTTGTTTTTCCAAGCTCTCCACTAGGCCGGATAAGGTGGCCAGCGCGGTGGAAAGGGAAGGTTCATTCTGCGCGGGTGGCGCCAGAAAGGAGTTCGGGTACCAGGTGTTTTGGGCGGCCTGCGGGGCCAGCAAAGCAAAATCCTGGACGTGCAGGTGGTTGGCCAGCGAGAGAATATCGGCGGCGCTGCCCCCGCGGCCGTGCACCAGAATCAGGGCGTTGGTGGCAGTGGCGAGCGGCTGCCCGGCGGTATGGACGGTGGGCTGTGACATAAGATAGAGAGTACGGATTGCTGATTTCGTGAAGGATGCCGGCCGCGCGGAGTGCCGAACGCAGTGGTAAACAAGGAAACGAGGCAGAAGGCTAACTAGGCCTACGGTTCTGCTACGCGAAGCGGCAAAGAACGGGGTAACGGCTTGGTCGGGCCAGGGTTAAATCCTGTAATCGGTGGTGCATTTCCAGCATCAACCACCCGTAAGCCCGCGCCTGCCGCCACCTGAAACAGTAAAATATACCACCGATTGCAGGGTTTGGCTATGGCCCGCGCTTGACGGGCCCGGCACCTTTGCCGGTGGCTTGCCCGTCAAGCGCGGGCTGCTACGAGCAAGAACAACCCGTTTTCTGCATGAAATCCTAACGTATTATCACCGCTAAGCTATGAGTGCTTCCTTGTTTTCGCCGCTGCAAATCCGCAGCCTGACGCTGAAAAACCGGCTGGTTATGTCGCCGATGCAGCAGTACAGCAGCCCCGATGGCCTAGTGGGCGCGTGGCACTTGGTGCACCTGGGTAGCCGGGCGGTGGGCGGCGTGGGCTTGATCATTACTGAGGCCACCGCCGTGACGCCTACCGGCCGCAATACGTTGTTTGATACCGGTTTGTGGAATGCAGCCCAAGTGGCAGCGTGGCAGCCGATAGTGCAGTTTGTGCAGGCCCAGGGCGCCAAAATAGCGGTGCAGCTCTGGCACTCTGGCGGCAAGGGCAGCCACGCGCACCCCACGGCAGGCTTCCACTACCTGCCCCTAAACGAGGGCGGCTGGACCACGAAAAGCGCCTCCGCTGTGTCATTGGATAAGCAGCAAACCTCCGAGGCCCTGACCGTTGCGGAAATAGAGGCGCTGGTAGCTGATTTTGCCGCCGCGGCCCACCGGGCGGTGCAAGCTGGTTTCGATGCCATTGAGCTACACGCCGGCCACGGCTACTTGTTCCACCAGTTCTATTCCGGGCTCACCAACCACCGCTCCGACGAATACGGTGGCAGCTTTGAAAACCGCATCCGGTTTTTGGTGGACACCGTGCGCGCCATCCGGGAGGCTATTCCGGCGGAAATGCCGCTGCTGGTCCGCCTGTCGGCCGTGGACTTCTCCGACGAGGAACACGCCTGGCACTTGGCTGATTCGGTACGCCTGACGGCGGTGTTGCAGCAGCACGGCGTGGACGTAGTAACGGCCTCCGCCGGTGGCTTCGGCATGCCCGACAAAACCAAAGTGGTGCCGCTCTACCAAGTGCCCTACGCCGAAAAAATCAAAGCCGATACGGGCATCATCACCGGCGCGGTGGGCCTTATTACCACCCCCGAA
The DNA here is from genome assembly GCF_000420705.1 of Hymenobacter norwichensis DSM 15439. Classification (GTDB taxonomy): domain Bacteria; phylum Bacteroidota; class Bacteroidia; order Cytophagales; family Hymenobacteraceae; genus Hymenobacter; species Hymenobacter norwichensis. The sequence continues at coordinate 39,017 of NZ_ATVL01000008.1, read as the reverse complement.
CAAGCCAATGAGCTTGTCGTCAGCGGCCAAGCCGATTTAGTGGTACTTGCCCGGGAGCTGCTGCGCGACCCGTATTTCCCGTTACGCGCCGCGAAAGCCCTGCACACCGAAACGCCGGTACCCGTGCAGTATCTCCGCGCTTTCTAACAGCCAGCCGCCAGCTACCAGCCGGCGGCTACATGGGCACCTGACGGGCAGAGCGGCACCGGTGGGTTACGGGAAAACCTGGCTACCCTGAGCTGCGTCACTTTCATCAACCTCTCGATTTATGAACAAACTGACGCTCTACGGCACCCCCGATTCGCCGGATATTTATCCGCTGCGCGACTTTTTGCAGCGCAGCGTGGTGGCGTATGACTGGGTCGATTTGAACGAGGCCCAACAGTTGCCGGCTGGCTTGGCAGCGGGTGCGCAAGTGCCCGCCATTGCCTTCCCCGGTGGCCAACTGGTGCTCAATCCCACCGTGGAGGAGGTGGCGCAGCACCTAGGCTGGATCACCAAGCCCAGCTACCAGGAGTACGACGTTTCCATTTACGGGGCCGGGCCGGCGGGGCTGAGCGCGGCCGTATATGCCGCTTCGGAAGGCCTGCGCACCGTGCTCGTCGAGCGGGAGGCGGTGGGCGGACAGGCCGGCACCAGTTCCCTGATTGAGAACTACATGGGCTTTCCGGAGGGCATTGGCGGGGCCGAGCTGGCCGAGCGCGCCCGGCAGCAGGCGCTCAAGTTTGGGGTGGATATTTTGCTGCTGCGCGAAGGCATCAAGGGCTCGTTTTACAACCACCGTATCCACGTCGATTTGGCTGGCGGGGCTAAGCTGGTGGCGCGCGCCAACATTTGCGCCACGGGCGTGGAGTACGCCAAGCTGAATCTGCCCAACGAAGGCCGGTTTTTCAATAAGGGCGTGTACTACGGCGCGGGAGCTAGCGAGGCGCTTTTTTGCAGCAACAAGGACGTGTTTATCGTGGGCGGGGGCAATTCTGCGGGACAGGCGGCATCCTACTTCGCGGGTTTTGCCCGGCGGGTCTACATGGTAATTCGCAAGGGCAGCCTGGCCGCCACGCTTTCCGACTACCTGGTAAAGCGCGTCACGACTATTCCCAACATCGAAATCCTGTACCATTCAACGGTGCAGGAGCTAGCCGGCGACCAGCTGCTGGAAGGCATCAAGCTGCTCAACTCCGTGGATGGCACCGAAACCTGGTACCCAACCAGCAAGCTTTTTATCTGCATTGGGGGCAAGCCAAACACCGATTGGGCCGCCGAAACCGCCATTATCCGCGACCCGAATGGCTACCTCGTCACGGGCAACGACTTGGCGGGACGCCCCCAATTTCCCGAGTGCTGGCCGCTGCCGCGCCCGCCCTACCACCTCGAAACCAGCGTGCCCGGGTCCTTCGCAGCTGGCGACGTGCGCCTCAACTCTGTGAAACGGGTGGCCTCGGCCGTGGGCGAAGGGGCTATGGCCGTAACGCTGGTGCATAAATACCTGGCAGAAGTCGATAAGGCAACCAGCTAGCTACAAGCCAGTTGTTTTGTCCGTGTGGACGGGCTGCCGACCTCGCAAGCTGGCGCACTAGCCGATCTGGCGGGACGCAACTAGGCTACTTGGCCAGTGGCTTCAGCTCCCCGAACACCGTCGGAATCAGTTCGGCCACGGTGGGGTGAATGAACATGTTGCGGCGCATGAAGGCGGCGGTTTGCTGGGCGTACATGGCAGTTATGATGCAGTGAATGGCCTCGTCGCCGCCTACGCCCACGATGCTGGCTCCCAGAATCTGGTCGGTTTCGGCGTGCACTAGCACTTTTATAAAGCCTTGAGTTTCGCCTTTCTCCACGGCCCGGCCCACCTTGGTCATGGGGCGCTTGCCGAGTAGCACGGGCGTGCCGGCGGCGCGCATATCCGCTTCCGTGAGGCCAACTTTAGCGAAAGGCGGGTCCACGTAAATGGCCGACACGGGCAGCCTCTCGCTGACGCGACGCTGGCCGTGGTCGAGCAGGTTGGCGGCTACAATCTCGAAGTCGTTGTAGGCGGTGTGGGTGAAGGCGCCCCGGCCGTTGCAGTCACCCAGCGCCCAAATGCCCGGCACGGTCGTTTGCAATTGCTCATCAACGGGAATAAAACTGCGGGCATCCGCTTGCAAACCGGCTTTTTCGAGGGCCAAATCATCGGTGTTGGGCTGGCGGCCCATGGCCAGCAGCAGGTGTGAGCCCCGGCTGGAGGTGGGGTCTTGCTCGCAGCTGACGTGCACCACCGGCTGGCCGTTTTCCTGGGCCAGCGCAATGCATTCGGCCCCGAGCCGCAGCGTAATGCCTTCGTTGGTCAGGATTTCGGCTACGGCCGTTGCCACGTCCTCATCGTCGTGGGGGAGCAGGCGCGGGTTGCGCTCCACAATGGTTACTTGTGAGCCCAGCCGCCGAAACAGCTGCGCAAATTCCAGCCCCACGGCTCCTGCGCCCACGATAATAAGGTGGGCGGGCAGTTCTTCCAGCTCCAGGATCGTGCTGCTGGTGAGGTAGGGCACCTGGTTGATGCCGGGCAGCGGCGGACTGGCGGGCCGGCCGCCCACGTTCAGGAAAATGTGCTTGGCCTCCAGCACGTCGTCGTTGACCTGCATAGCCGTAGGCGACACAAACCGGGCGGTGCCCCGGAACACCGTGCAGCGCGGCATCTGGGTCAGCCAACTTTCGAGGCCCTTGCGCGACGCCGCCACAATGGCATCTTTGCGGGCTTTCACCTGCGCCAGGTCAGTTGTGAAATCCGGCACGGGCGCAAGGCCGAACTGGGTGGCGTGGCGGAGCGTGTGTGCCGCTTTGGCGCTGGCAATCATGGCCTTGGTGGGCGTGCAGCCGGTATTGACGCAGGTGCCCCCGAAGTTCTTGCGTTCCACGAAACCTACCGTCCAGCCGGCGGCGGTAAGCCGCCCCGCCAGCGAAGGACCCGCCTGTCCCGCGCCAATAATCAGTGCATCAAAGGAGTGAGTCATGGCAAAAGGGGTAGCGTGAAGGCCTGACAGCCAGTATAGATACAAAGTAACAGCCCGCGCCGAAACTCCCGGCGCGGGCTGCAAAATACCTTCCGAAACGGGGCCGCCGCTACACCGCGCTGCGGTAGATGCCACCATCCACCCGCAACGCCGCCCCGTTGATGGCCCCGGCCAAGCCGCTGCACACGAATACCGCAAAATCGGCAATTTCCTGGGGGCGAATCAGGCGGCCGATGATGGAGGTGGGCCGGTTTTCGGCCATAAAGCGCCGTTCACCTACCGCAAACTCGTCGTCGGGAAACACCTTCTTCACCAGCTCCTGCACGCCGGGCGTGAGGGTGGAGCCCGGCAGCAGGGAGTTCACCGTGACGTTGGTGCCTTGAGTACGTTGGGCCAGGCTGCGCGAAATAGAGAGCTGCATGAGCTTGGTGGCGCTGTAGGGCGCCATTTCCTCGTCGGCCGTCATGGCCGATTCGCTGGAAATAAACAGCACCCGGCCGGTATTGCGGGCAATCATGCCGGGCAGGTAGTGGCGCGAAAGCCGCACGCCACTCTGGATGTTCACTTCGAACAGGCGCTGCCAGTCGGCATCGGTGAGCGTGAATACATCGTGGTTTTCGTAGATGCCAAGGTTGTTGACCAGCACATCTACCGCGGGGTACTGCGCAATGGTTTGGGCGGCGCCTTCGGGCGTGGCATTGTCGGCGGCCAGCGGGAGAAGCTGGGCCGCGGGTAAACTTTGGCGGAGTTCGGTTATGGCTTGCTCTACGCTTTTTTCGGAGCGCCCGTTGATGATGACGGTGGCGCCTTCGCGGGCAAAAGAGCGGGCTATTTCCAGCCCAATGCCGCCGGTAGAAGCCGTAATGAGGACGGTTTTGCCTTGCAGTTGTAAGTCCATAGAAGAATGATTGGGAATGTCTGGTGGCCCGCAGCAGTCTGCGGGGGCGCTGCATTTTTGTAACGGCAAAGGTCCGGCTGGCTAGCCACCCACGGCTACGGAATGACGGGCACTTTCTACGGAATCCGGAGTTTCGAGGCGGCTGACGCGCACTTGGGTGGGGCTTTGGCCGGTGTGGCGGCGGTAGAACCGGGCAAAATAGGTGGCGCTGCCGAAGCCCAGCCGCTACGCAATTTCGCCAACCGACAGCGCGGAGCTAACCAGGTAGCCGGTAGCCGCTTTGGCCAGCGCATCGTGCACGATGGTGCCCGCCGAGCGGCCCGTATGCTGCCGTACGGTGTCGTTGAGGTGGTTTTGGCTGACGTGCAGGCGCTCAGCGTACTCACTCACGGTGTGCTGCCGGAAAGGGCGGTTGCCGGCCAGGGCGGCCAGGTCCTCGTCGAGCAGTGCCAGGAAGGCGTTGGTGATGCGCAGCCCCGCCGAGTGGGCCTGCTCGGCTTGGGGCTGCCCGGCGCGGTAAAAGGTGTAGGCCCGCTGAATGAGCAGGTTGAGCTGGGCACGCAGCAGTGCGGACCGGTCGGGCTGGCCGGAGCGGTAGTCCGTTTCCATGTCCTGCATCAAGCGCAGGAAGTAGCGGGTTTGCTCGGGTTGCAGGGGCAGCACGCTGGCCCCGCCGCCCACCCGGAAAAACGGCAGGCTGCGCAACAGCGTCTTGTCGGCGCGGTCGGCATTAAAGAAATCCTCGGAAAACGCGCAGAAATAGCCCTGGTGGTCGGCCACCGTGGTTTGCCAAGTGGTGATGGTGTTGGGCCCGATAAAGCAAAGCATGTCTTCCTTGATGTAGTGCTGCTCGTCCCCAAACGTGTGGATGCCCTCCCCGCCCGTCACAATGAAAATCAGGTAGAAATCAATGCGGTTGGCCGCAATGGTATCCTTGCACTTGTAGCGAAAGTCGTCGCGCCGATGAATCTCGAAGTGCTCGATGGTGCTGCTGCCGCTGGGCACCGGCGCCAAACTGCGGCCCTCGCCCTGGAAATAGAGCTGGTGGTAGGCCTGGCCCGAAAGCCGCGGAATATCAACGAATGAAGGCATAAGGCAAGGGAATCAGGAAGGATAGGCAAGCGGATTGCAGGGCAGCAAGCGAAGCAAGCCGCGCTGCTTGCGGCATTCCGCCAACGCAATTACAGCTTCAATACGGCCGCGCCGGTGCTTTCGTCCACCTCACGGGTGAGGCGCTGGGGCTGCACCACAATCGTAATTTCGACGGAGCCGGTGCTGACTTCCAGCGCCAGAATGTGCCCGCCATACGCCACAAAGTTCTGGTCGGTAACCACGCCGTGCACGTGCAGGGCGGGCTTGTCGTCTTTCCAGGCGATGCTGCCGGTCATGCTGGCCAGCTCGGTGTTGCGAAACGACTTAGGGTTGTAGTCTTTCTTGCTGGCATCCCAGAAGCCGAACGTGGGGTGCACGAACCCAAACCCTGTGAAGCTGGCGCTGGGAATTTTCTCGCGTACGGCCAGTTGCTCTAGTTCGTGCAGCACGTTGTCGCCGGGCCGCAGCACCATCAGAAAGCCGTTGGGCGTGCGGCTGTATTTGGGCGACGGGGAGGTGGCAGCAGTAGGCATACGGCGGGTTTGGGCGAGGAGCGGCGGCGTGAGGCCGAGGCTGAGCGTGAAAAGTAAAGCCAGTTTGTGCATCATAATAGAGAGTACGAGCGAGAGGTAGCTAGTACGCGTGGCCGGCAGTGCCCGTTAACAGAAAGGAGCTGGTTGAGGCGAAACATGCACCCGACAACAAGCCTACGCCGCCGAAAGCGGGTAGTGCCGGCTAGACGAAATACCTACGGCATGGGCGGGGTGCGCCGCATAGTCGGTGCTGTTGGAGTAGGTGCCGTACTGGGTCCAAACGTGCTCCTTGAAGCTGGAAAACGTGACGCCCGTTGAGCGTTTGAACAGCTTGCTGAAGTGCGAAACGTCCTCGAACCCCAGGTGGTAGGCCACTTCTTTCAGCGGAATGTCGCGCAGGGACACCAGCCGCTGCGCTTCCAGCACAATGCGCCGCCGGATGTGGGTGCTGGCCGGTAGTCCGGTTTCCTTTTTAATGGCGGTGCTCAGGTGATTGGCCGTGATGTGCAAGTGGGCAGCGTATTCGGCCACCGATTTCCACACTCGGTAGTGCTGCTCCAGTAGCTTCCGAAACCGCAGAAACAGGCTGGGCGCTGCGGGCGGCAGTAGCACGGGTTGCTGCTGGCTCAGATGCAGGCAATAAATCAGCAGGGTTTTCAGGTAGGAGCGGAGCAAGGCCACCCCCAGCGGCGCTTCGGCGGTGGCCTGCCGCTGCACGCTAGCCAGCAAAAACCGTAGTTCCGTGGCTTGCGCGGCGGGTACCACCAAGGGGCTGCCCGTATCGGGCCGGTGAAACAGATTGAAGAGCAGCAAATCCTGCTCATCGGCGGCCAAACCAACGAATTCTTCGGAAAAACGCAGCACCTGGCCGGTGGCCTGCACTGGTACCGTGGCCAACGCCAATTGACCGGGGGCACTGAAATATAGCCGCAAAGAGCCCGCAGCCAGTTGCTGATTGGTACCGGTTGGCGCGTCTTCAACTACTACGGTGTATTGCGGCCACCGAACGAAAGCCGCCGAGTTGGCGAGGGGCTGAACTTCCTGCCGCAAGTCAGCCAACGAACCAAGGGCAAACTGGGCGAGGGAGGAAGGGCGTGTGGAAAAAAGCATGATAGAGTAGCAGTAGGATACTCTGCCGCCAGTGCCAACGCAGTGCCGAAGGTAGAAGTAAGCTATATTATTATTGTCAACTTTCTGATTGAAAGTGTCTTGTGTAAATATGTGGGGTTCTGATAAAAGCTGCGGAAGCTCCGCTCTAGTGGAGACTCCGATATTTCGGAGGCTGTGTCGGAGGCTTTGGAGGCGTTGAGTACCTTCGCTGCATGCCGGCGTTGCGCTATGCTCCGGCTGGTTTTTCCTATGCTTACCGCTTCTGAACTTGCGCCCTTAGCCTCCATTCTCATTGTCGAGGACGAGTTTATCGTCGCCAATAACCTGCGGCGGATTCTGCTCCGGGCGGGCTACCAGGTGACGGGCCTGGCCAAATCAGTGGCCGAAGCGCAGGCCCTGGTGGCGCAGCAAGTGCCTATGGTGGTGCTGCTCGACATCTTTTTGCAAGGCGAGCAAACCGGCATCGACTTGGCGCAGTGGCTGGCCGGCCAGCGGATTCCGTTCGTGTTTCTGTCGGCCAACCTCTCCGACAACGTGCTGGAAGCCGCCAAAGTCACGCGCCCGTTCGGTTTCCTCAACAAGCCCTTCCGCGAAAAAGACGTGCTGACGACCTTGGAACTAGCGCGCTACCGCCATGCCCACGGCGAGGAAGTGCAACTGCGGCAGCAGCAGCAGATTCAGGTGGCCGTCAACAATGCCATTATCACCATCCAGGACCGCGACCAGCTGTGCCTGGCCATTGCCGCCCAGATTGATAAGCTGGTGCCGTTTTCCTTTCTCAACCTGCGCATCGGGCTGCCCGAAGAACAATCCTTTTACTGGGTGATGCTGCGCAAAACGGCCCTGGGCAACTTCGAGCGGATTCATTTGCCGGCATTGCTGGGCCCCGCGGCCTCCGATGAGCTGCTCGATAAGCTACTCCGCGAACCGCCCGACCAGCTCGGGGAGCAGCCCGGCATCTTCACTGGGCCGGCGTTCGAGGAACTGTGCGCCCACAGCCTAACGGCCCGCGCCAGCCGCGACACGTTCAGGGTGCAGTCTTTGATGGTGTTTCCGGTGCTGCTCAAGCGCCACTCGTTCACCAGCCTGCAACTGGCCTGCACCGTGCCCATCGGCTTCACGCCCGCCGATTACGCAGCTGTGGGGCTCATTATCCCGCAGATTGCGCTGGCCCTCGACAACCTGTTGGCCTGCGAGGAAATAGAAGCCCGCCGCAACTTGAAAACCGCCGAGCTGGCGGTGGCCAGCGCGTTTCAGAACGGCAAGGACATGCGCGAAATAGTGCCGCGGGTGGCCGCCGCCATCAACGAGCTGCTGCCCGGCGTGGATTTGCTGAGCATCTACCGCGTAGGCCGAATGCTGGGCGCCACCCCTTTCGACGCTACCGTGCTAAAAAAGGCCAACGGCTTTACCCTGCTAACCGACGACGAACTGCCCCTGCCGGCCACCGTATCCCCGCTGGAATGGCAGCACTTGGTGGCCGACATGGAACAATGGCTGCTGCAACCGGCCCTGAACGTGGGGCCGCAGTCCCAGGAGGTGCAGGAGCGGAGTTTGGTAGCGCAGCTGTATGGTGAGCAGCTGGGTCTGAAATCGTCTATGTACGTGCCCATCCTTATTAAGGGGCAGCCGGTGGCGGCGTTGGTGCTGGCCAGTAAGGCGGCGTATGCGTTTACGGCCAAGGATTTGCTCACGCTCCAGGAGCTGAGTGCCCAACTGGCGCTGGCGCTGGAGAACCTGCTGGCTTTCGAGCGGATCAAGCTGCTAAGCGAGCAACTGGAGCAGGAAAAAACCTACCTGAGCGAGGAAATCAAAACCAGCCACAACTTCGAGGAAATCATTGGCACGAGTCCGGCGCTGCTGAGCGTGTTCCAGAGCATTGGGCAAGTGGCCCCCACCGACTACACCGTGCTGGTGCTGGGCGAAACGGGCACCGGCAAAGAGCTGATTGCGCGAGCTGTGCACAACCTGTCCCAGCGCAAAACCCACACGATGGTGAAGGTGAACTGCGCCGCGCTGCCGCCGCAGCTCATCGAGTCGGAGCTGTTTGGGCATGAGCGGGGCAGCTTCACCGGTGCTACCGACAAGCGCCTGGGCAAGTTCGAACTGGCCCACGGCAGCACCATCTTCCTCGACGAAATTGGGGAGCTGCCTCTGGAAGTGCAGGCCAAGCTGCTGCGGGTACTTCAGGAAAAGGAGATTGAGCGCATCGGCGGCAAAGGCCCCATTGTGGTGGACGTGCGCATCATTGCGGCCACCAACCGGGATTTGCGGGCGGAAGTAGCCGCCGGCCGGTTCCGCTCCGACTTGTACTACCGGCTCAACGTGTTTCCGCTGCTGGTGCCGCCGCTGCGGGAGCGCACCGAAGATATTCTGCCGCTGACTATGCACTTCCTGCAAAAAATCAGCAAAAAGCTGGGCAAGCCGCTCACCGGCCTAGCCACTAGCATGCTGCACCAACTTCAGCACTACCCGTGGCCGGGTAACATCCGGGAGTTGGAGCACGTGTTGGAACGTGCCGCCATTCTGGCCCGCTCCAACACCCTGGAACTGGCCGAACCCTTGCTGAGTGGCCCGCCGCCCGCTGGTACGTACGCCCCGGCCGGGGCCGTGAAGCCCATGCAGGATGCCATGCGGGAAACCATTTTGGCGGCGTTGGCCCAGGCCAACAACCGCATTCGGGGCAAGGGCGGGGCCGCCGAGCTGCTCGACCTCAGGCCCACCACGCTGGAGTCGCGCATGAAAAAGCTGGAGATTACGCCGCTCAAGTAGCCGCGTACGCAACCGCCTCAGACTGGTAACAGCGCCGGATTAGCCACTTTGGCGCCTACCGCAAACTCCAGGCTGATGCGTACACCGTCCGTCTGTGAGATATGCAGCGCGCCGTTGAGCTGGCTGGCCAAGCCCTGCACAATGGTCAGGCCCATGGTGCGGTGGTCTTCCAGCATGAAGCCGGGCGGAAAACCGATACCGTCGTCGGCTACTACCAACTGGTAGTGGCCGTGGCCCAGGCTGGTGAGGGTTATGCTGATAATACCGCGCCGGGGCGGTGGAAACGCGTATTTGAGGGCGTTGGTGAGTACTTCGTTGAGGATGAGGCCCAGGGGCGTGGCCAGGTTGATGTTCAGCTCCACCGGCTCCACGGCCAGTTGCGTGCGCACGGTGTCCTGGTGGTCGAAAGAATCCAGCAGATGGTCGGTTATTTCGCGGATGTACTCGGCCATGGCTACCCCGGCGGTGCACGTGGACTGGTAGAGCTTCTGGTGGATGAGGGCCATGGCGTGCACCCGGTTCTGGCCCTCCCGCAGGGCGGCCAGCGCGGCCGGGTCGCTCAGGTAATCCGACTGCGTATCGAGCAAGCTGCTGATTACCTGAAGGTTGTTTTTTACGCGGTGATGAATCTCCTTCAGCATCCAGTCTTTCTCCAGCAGCAGGGCTTCCTTTTCGCTCAGCACGTGTTGGAGCGACTGGTTTTGCTGGTTGATTTCCTGCTGCTGCGCTTCCAGCAGCAGGTTGCTGCGCTGCTTGAGGCGGTAGCGGTTGTAGCCCAGCCCCAGCAGCAGCGTCAGCAGCACGGCCCCGGTGAGCAGGGCGTTGCGCTGAAAGTCTTTCTGCTGGAGGCTGCTTTGCTGAAGCAGGGTTTGCTTGGTGAGCAGGGCAATGTTTTGCTCTTTCTTGCGGGTGTCGTACTGCACTTGCAGGCGGGCCACCTGCTGGTTTTTTCGGTCGTTGAACACCGAGTCGTTGAGGGCCTTGTATTGCTGGTAGTGCGCAATAGCCGCCGGGAAGTTGCCCTGGGCCGAATCGGCGCGGAACAGCAGCAAATGCAGCCGCGACTTCCCCACCAGAAAGCCGCTGTGCTCACTTTCCTGGAGGGCCTGCTGGAAATACCCGCGGGCCTTGCCGTAGCGCTTGGTGAGTAGGTAAAACTGGCCTAAGGTCTGGTTGAGGTACATGCGGCTCATGTCGCTCAGGGGCTTGCTTTTTGGGAGGGCCAGCACCTTGGCATATTGCTGCTCGGCCTCCGGGTACCGTTTCAGGGCTACGTACAAGGTAGCTAAGCGCTGGGCATGGACCCGGGGCTCCAGGCTGGTCTTACCCTTGGTGGTGCGCAAGTAGAAGTCGAGGGCCTGCTGGGGCTTGCCCTGCTGGATGAGCACGCCGGCAATGTCGCCGGCCGTTGCCACCTCGGAGGAGTGCGTAAGCTGATTGTTGCGCAATACTTTCTGGTAGTAGCGCAGGGCCTGGTCGGTTTCGCCTAGCTCGTTGTAGAGGGCGGCCACCCGGGAGTAGAACCCGGCAATGGAAACGGTGTCGTGGGTGGTCTGCGCATTCTCGATGGTGGCCAGGCCGTAGCGCAGCGCCTCTTTGTAGTCGCCCAGTTGCCGGTTGGCCGCCAGCAGCAGGTCGTAGGAGTAGTGCAGCTTGGGGTGGCCCGCCGCCTTGTATAAAGCCACGGCCTGCTCAAGTTCATGCACGGCCAGCCCCGAGTGGCCTTGCAGCAAGTGCATGTCGGCGACCTGCTTGAGCATGTAGGCCGTTTCGGGCCGGCGGCCCAGTTGCCGGAACAAGTTGCCAGAACGCTGAAAGCAGACAATACTGAGCGGGAAATACTGCGCCACGCGGGGGTAGGCGTTGCCGAGGTAATACCAGCCCAAGGCCTCCAGGCGCGGGCGGTGTTGCAGCTGGCTAAGCTGAATGCCCCGCCGGATGCTACGGAGCCCGGTGGTATCGGCGGCGGCGGTGCTTTGTAGCCGGCCTTGCAGATACAGGCAGGTAATAAGGCCGGTTTGGTAGCGTAGCGTTGCACTCAGGGCCTGGGCCTGCCGATAAAAGCCCCAGGCCGGCCGGAAATCGGTATCCAGCTCTTCGCTCCGGGCCAGCACGTCGGTGCCTAGTTGCAGCAGCAGGTGCACGCGGTTGGTATCGGGCCGGCTCTGTCGCAGCTGGGCGTGCAGGCTATCCAGGGCGGCGGCGCTCAGCAGCGGGTACAGCGGCTCGGCCTGGCTGGTAAGCCAAGACCCGCAAAGCAGCAACAGCAGCAGACGCTTCATAACACAAGGCCGGGGTGATAAGGCCCCTGCAAGGTACTGCCTGCGCGGTGGCCGATGGCGGTACTGGCCCCGCCGATGCACTTAAAATACCACCGAATGCATGATTTATACCTTTTGCTGGCTGCCGGGGCCCGCTACGTTTGTGTGGTCGAGCAGGTAGTCCGCTTGCCTCCCCAACGGGAGTATCGACGTTAATCTTACGCCTTACCGCTATGAGCAGCACAGTTTCCGAAGTATTCCAGCCGCTACCCGTTGCCACCGATCCAGCCCTGTCGCGGGAAGTGAAAACCTTTCTGGCGGGCCTGAACGGCGCCGGCGGGCCGCCGCTGGAAACCCTTTCACCCAAGGAAGCCCGGCTGGGTTTGGTGGGGGCGCAGGCCTCGGTGCCAGTTGATTTATCAGGTATTGAAGTCAGTGAGAAAACCATTCGTGGCGAGGGCCTGACCGTGCCGCTGCACATCGTGCGCCCCGCAGGCACTGCCGAGCAAGTATTGCCGGTATTCATTTTCATTCACGGCGGCGGCTGGGTGCTCGGCGACTTTCCCACCCACCAACGCCTGGTGCGCGACTTAGTGGTGGAATCTGGTTACGTGGCCGTATTCGTGGATTACACCCCGAGCCCCGAAGCCCAGTACCCGCAGGCCATCCACGAAATCTACGCCGCAACCAAGTGGGTAGCTGAGCACGGCGCCGAAATCAACGTGGACGGTGCGAACCTAGCCGTGGTGGGCAACAGCGTCGGCGGCAACATGACCACCGTTACCTGCCTCATGGCCAAGGAAAAAGGCGGTCCGCACATCAAGCTGCAAATTTTGCTCTGGCCCATTGTCGATGCCGATTTTGAAACGGAATCTTACCAGAAATACGGCGAAAACCGCTTCCTGACCACCTCCCTCATGAAGTGGCTCTACGACAACTACACCACCGACCCCGCCGAGCGCCAGCAGATTTACGCCTCGCCGCTGAATGCCACCCCGGAGCAACTGCAAGGTTTGCCGCCAGCGCTGATCCAAGTGGCCGAAGGCGACATCCTGCGCGACGGGGGCGAAGCCTACGGCCGCAAGCTCGACGAGGCTGGGGTAACCGTTACCACGGTGCGCTACAACGGCATGATTCACGATTTCGGGTTGCTCAACGGCCTGGCCACGGTGCCTCAGGTCCGCTCCCTGATTGTGCAGGCCGGCGCCGAGCTGAAGAAATACCTGGGCGCCTAAGCTGTTAGGCGTTGCCCGCGCCGAAATTCATTCTATTAGTCGTCGTTTAGCTGAGTTATTTATGAGCTTCACTTCCCCCGATACTACCCCTGCGGAAGCCCCCGCAACGGCTCCGGTTGGCGTCAGGAATATCGTGTTGGTGCACGGCACCTGGGCCGATGGCTCCAGTTGGGCCAAGGTTATTCCGCTGCTGCAAACGGAAGGCTACCACGTAACGGCCGTGCAAAACCCGCTCACTTCCCTCGCCGACGACGTAGCCACCACTACGCGCGCCATTGCCTTGCAGGATGGCTCCGTGCTGCTGGTTGGGCACTCGTGGGGCGGCGTGGTTATCACCGAGGCCGGCAACGACCCGAAAGTGGTGGGCTTGGTGTACGTGGCGGCCGCCGCGCCCGAGGAAGGTCAGTCGTTTCTGGAACTGGTGCAAACCGCCACGGCCACGCCCGGCAACGACGAAATCCGGCCCGATGCGTCCAGCTTCGTGAGCATGAGCCCCAAAGGCATTATGGAGGATTTCGCCCAGGACTTGCCGAAACAGGAGCAGCAACTGCTCATTGCCACCCAGGGCCCGCAGGCCTTTGCCGCGCTGAAAGACAAAATCACGCAAGCAGCCTGGAAAACCAAGCCCTCCTGGTACATCGTGGCCAGCAACGACCGGATGATCAACCCCGATCTGGAACGCACGTTGGCCAAGAAAATGAAAGCCACTACCATTACGCTGGCTTCCAGTCACGTAGCTATGCTTTCGCAGCCCGCCGAGGTAGCCGCCGTCATCATGGATGCCGCTACCAAGCTAGCTGCTAAGTAAAGACGGCGGATAAGTTAAAAGGCCCCTTTCCCAAACACCGTGTTTGGGAAAGGGGCCTTTCGTATGCATTGGGAAGGGCTTACCCCGCGAAGTGATACAGGAATGTGATGATGCCGGTATACGCGGGTTTGGGCTGGTCCTTGATTTCCAGGGTTACTTCCAACTGGGCTTTGGCAATGCCGCGCAGGTTTTTCACGGCTACCAGCTTGGCCCGCAGCCGCACGGCGCTGTCTACGGCTACGGCTTGGTTGAAGCGCAGGCTTTCGATTTCGTAGTTGACCTGCATTTTCAGGTTCTCGATGGTGATAATCTGCTGCCAGAGGTAGGGCAGCAGCGAAACCGTCAGGTAACCGTGGGCAATGGTGGCTTTGAACGGCGACTCCGTAGCGGCCCGTTCGGCATCCACATGAATCCACTGGTGGTCGAGGGTGGCGGACGCGAAGCTGTTGATTTGCTGCTGGGTGATGGTGTGGTAGTCGGATACGCCCAATTCCTGGCCGACGTGTTGTTCGAGTTCAGCCAGGCTGCGGATAGTAAGCTTGTTCATGCAAGGGCGGGTTGAGGAAGTGAAATGGCGGTTTAATTGAGTTAGCAGGCGAAAGATACGGCAACGCGGAACAGATTTTCAGGGGTTTCTGGGTAGTGAAAACCTGCTGGCTTCATAACTGAGTGGAAAAACCAGTCAGAAAAAACGGCCTCCTGATTCTTCATCAGGAGGCCGTTTACGTTGGCCAATGGCTGGACGTTGGTGCAGGTTGGGTTAATACGCTTTCGACTGCCATTCAATCAACGCTACCCGCATGTTGGGCAGCTTGCTCTTGAAGGCGTCGTCGTCTTTGTCGCCGAGCTTGATGGCTTTGCGTCCGTACACGATGGCCGTGTCAAAATCCTGCTTGGAAGCCAGCAAACGGGCCTTAATCCAGTTGTTGGTGTACACATCCTGCAACCGAATGGACTCATTGATGTAGTTCAGGGCTTTTTCGGCGTTGAGGTTGTTTTGCACCAGGTAGTCGGCGGCCTGGGCTAGTAGTTGCCAGTCGTTGGGCCGGGCGGCCACGGCCTTCTCGATGCCGGCCACCACGCGGGCCTGCACATTAGTATCAATCAGCAAGCTCACCGTTTTCTTTTCCCAGCTCAGGTTGAAGTGGGCGCTGCCGGTGGTTAGGTCGGAAAACCAGTACAGCAGCGTTTCGTGGTGGGCGGAGGCTTCCGGCACCACTGGTACGCGCAGCACGTCATCCTTTTCCTGGTAGCCTTCCGCTCCCCAGTGGGTGGTCACGCGGTTGAAAATCAAGTCCCAGTCCTGGTCGGAGCGGGGCATTACGTAGAACGAGTACCGGCCGGCCGGCAACGATTTGCCGTTCACCCGCACCGTATCCGAAAAGGTGATAATCGTGTTTTCGTTGGCGCCCGCCCGCCATACTTGCCCGTACGGTACCAGGCCCTGCCAGATGGTGCGGCCTTTCACGCTGGGGGCGTGGTAGTCCACCGTAACAGTGGTAAGTCCGACTTCCTGCTTCAATAGCACCTGGGGACTGGCCTGGGGCAACGGAATCAATGATTCGGTGGGAGCGGAGGGCGCGGGAGTAGGGGCGGTTTGGGCCCGTGCCCCGGCTACGGGGGGCAGTGCCAGAAGCAGGGTGGTACCAGCTGCCGCTAGTAACCGGGAAAGAAAACAACACATACGCAGGCAATAGGCAGTAAGAAGAGCAGAACGGGCAACCAGCAAATCAAGCAGCTCCCAACTAAGATCAGAAGAATCGTAGAAACAATAGTGCCAAAACCAGGTTGAAACGCATGTCTAGGCGCAAAGGTCCAGGTTCGCGGCAAGTTTTTCCAGAAAAAATTTCGTTTCCTGCGCTGAGCGTGTACTTTTGCCCCACTCTTTCCAGTATATGCCTGCTTTCGCCGCGCCTTTTTCTTGCTCTATCAGCCCCCGGGCTGCTTTCGCCATGAGCGAAGCAGCGGGGCTGCGCGCGGCGCACCATCATCAGCACGGCCACCATTCCTCTTTTTAGAGGAATAACGCACCATATTGTCCCGTTGGGTGGCCCGCAAGTGGCCGCCCGGTCACCTTAGAAAGGTGGCCCCGCTCGTCGTGGCGCTTCTCGCTCGGCCTTTTTCCCGTTTTGCACGTATTCCCGCCACGGGTTCCCCTCTGAATTCAGGTTTCTGAATTTATAATTCATAACTAAACAAATGATTCGTCTTGCCATCCAGAAATCAGGCCGTCTGAGCGAAGACTCGCTGAACCTGATTCGGGAGTGCGGTATTAGCTTTGTCGCCAGCTCGTACAAGCTCAAAACCGAAGCCACCAATTTCCCCCTCGAAATCCTGTACCTGCGCGACGACGATATTCCGGGCTACGTGCAGGACGGCGTGGCCGACCTGGGCATTGTGGGCCAGAACGTGCTAGTGGAAGCCGGTTATCCGGCGCTGGAAATTCAGCCGCTGGGCTTCAGCAAGTGCCGCCTGAGCCTAGCCGTGCCCCGCGCCGCCGCCTACGACTCGGTGGCCGACTTGCAGGGCAAGAGCATTGCCACCTCATACCCCGCCATTTTGGGTAAGTATCTAGCCGAGCGGGGGGTGGAAGCCAACCTGCATACCATTAGTGGTTCGGTGGAAATTGCGCCTAGCATTGGGCTGGCCGAAGCCATCTGTGATATTGTGAGCAGCGGTTCCACCTTGCTGGGCAATGGCCTGCGCGAAGTGGAAACCGTGTTCCGCTCGGAAGCCGTGCTGATTGCCCATGAGAACCTGTCGGCGGAAAAGCGGGAATTGCTGGAGCAACTCTTGTTCCGGATGCAGGCTGTGCGCCGCGCCCGCCGCAACAAGTACATTCTGCTGAATGCCCCCACGTCCTCGCTCGACGCGGTGAAGGCGCTATTGCCCGGCATCAAGTCGCCCACCGTAACGCCGCTAGCTGAAGAAGGCTGGGTATCGGTGCAGTCGGTGGTGAACGAGGACGACTTCTGGCACATCACCGGGCAGCTGAAAGCCGTTGGGGCCGAAGGCATCCTGGTACTGCCCATCGAGAAGATGATAGCCTAGAGAAGATAGGAGGCAGGAGTTAGAAGCTAGGAGAAATTCTACGCAGATCTCAACTCCTGACTTCTCTTACTTATACGCCGCAGTATTCTAGCTCCTAGCTTCTGACTCCTAACTCCTTTCAACCCATGCAACTTATTCAATATCCGGCGCAGCAGGAATGGGCGGCCTTGCAGCAGCGAGCCGCCGCGCAGCAAGCCCAGGACGTGGAGCAGCGGGTGCAACAGATTTTCGAGGATGTGCGCCAGCGCGGCGACGCGGCCCTGCTCGACTACGCCCAGCGTTTCGATGGCGCCGACCTACGCGCCGGGCTTCGGGTGAGCCCGGAGGAATTGGCGGCAGCGGTAGCGCAAGTGCCTTCGGAATTACAAACCGCTATTCGGCAGGCCCACGCCAACATCTGGAAATTTCACGCCACCCAGCGCGAAGAAGAAAAGCGGGTGGAAACCATGCCGGGCGTGAGCTGCTGGCGCCGGGCGGTGCCCGTGCAGCGGGTGGGGCTCTATATCCCGGGGGGTACGGCGCCTTTGTTCAGCACGTTGCTGATGCTGGGAGTGCCCGCCCGGTTGGCGGGTTGCCCCGAGGTGGTGCTGTGCACGCCGCCGCAGGCCGACGGCTCCGTGAATCCGGTGATTCTGTTCACGGCTCACCTGCTCGGCATTCAAACCATTATCAAAGCGGGCGGGGCGCAGGCCATTGCGGCTTTGAGCGGCGGCACGGAAAGTGTGCCCGGTGTCGATAAGATATTCGGGCCGGGCAACCGCTACGTGACGGCCGCCAAGCAGCTGGCTACTCGCTACGGGGTGGCCATTGATATGCCGGCTGGTCCATCGGAGGTATTGGTTATTGCTGATGATTCGGCGAATCCGGTGTTTGTGGCGGCCGATTTGCTGAGCCAAGCCGAGCACGGCCCCGATTCGCAAGTGATTCTGCTTTCCGATTCGCAGGCGGTACTTGAGCAAACCAAAGCCGAGGTACTGCGCCAGCTAGCCGAACTGCCCCGGGCCGCCGTAGCCGAGCAGGCCCTGACAGAAAGCCGCGCCATTTTGCTGCGTACGCCCGAGGAAATGCTGTATTTCTCCAATCAGTACGCCCCCGAGCACTTGATTCTGGCCGTGCGCAACCCCGAGCAGTTGGCCGAGGGGGTAACTAGTGCCGGCTCGGTATTTTTGGGGCACCTCACGCCCGAAGCCGCCGGCGACTACGCTTCCGGCACCAACCACACGCTGCCAACCAACGGCTACGCCCGCAACTACAGCGGGGTGTCCTTGGATTCGTTTTTCAAGAAAATCACGTTTCAGCGCATCACCGCCGAAGGCTTGCTCAACGTAGGGCCGGTGGTGGAAACCATGGCCGAGGCGGAGGGGCTCCAAGCCCACGCCCGTGCCGTTACGCTGCGGCTCGATGCCATTCATAGTGCGAACAGTACGCCAACCGAACCCGCCCGCCCGGCGCATAGCTAGGCAAGGCTGGTGAGTTGCCGCCGTGGTGTCGGTGTTCCCCAACCTTGCCCCAGCTTCGGTTTTCCTGTTCTCTATTCTTTGATACCGTACTTCATGTTTGATTTAGAAAGTCTGGTGCGCCCCAATATCCGGGGTATGAAACCGTATTCTTCCGCCCGCGACGAATTTCAGGGCGAAGCCCGCGTTATGCTCGACGCCAACGAAAACAGCTTGGGCAGCGCGGGCCCCGAGCAGTTCAACCGCTACCCCGATCCGCAGCAGCGGGCCGTGAAGCAGGAACTGGCCAAGCTGAAACAAGTGGACCCCGCCCAAATCTTCCTGGGCAACGGCTCCGACGAGGCCATCGACTTGTTGGTGCGCCTCACCTGCATCCCCGGCCAAGACAGCGTGCTGCTTTTGCCCCCGACCTACGGCATGTACGAAGTGGCGGCCAACCTCAATGATGTGCGCATCGAGCGAATCCAGCTCACCACTGATTTTCAACTCTCGCCGGAAATCGTGGCTGGGGTGGTGGCTTCCGAAGCCAAGCTGGTGTTTTTGTGCTCCCCGAACAATCCGACGGGCAACTTGCTGCACGCCGCGGCAATCGAAGAAATCCTAGGCGGTTTCCGCGGGTTGGTGGTGGTGGATGAAGCCTACGCCGATTTCACCGACGCGCCCAGCTGGACGACTCGCCTGGCGGAATTCCCGAACCTGGTGGTGATGCAGACCTTCTCGAAAGCCTGGGGTTTGGCAGGGTTGCGGTTGGGTATGGCTTTCGCTTCGCCGGAAATCATCAGCTACCTCAACAAGATCAAGCCTCCTTATAATATATCGGAAGCCACCCAGCAGCATGCCCTGGCTGCGCTGCACGACGCGCCGCATTTCGAGCAGATGCGCCAGCAGCTCCTGGCCGGCCGCACGTGGCTGGCCGAGCAGCTGCCGACGCTGCCCATCGTGGCCGAAGTGTTTCCGTCCGACGCCAACTTCCTGTTGGCGCGGTTCCGCCCCGACGCCACGGCCGTCTACGACTACCTGCTGGAGCAGGGGGTGGTGGTGCGTAACCGTACCACCCAGCCGGGTTGCGCCGGCACGTTGCGCCTGACCGTTGGCACGCCCGCCGAAAACGAGCTGCTGGTGCAGGCCTTGCGGGAGTTCAACCTCGCTGGCTAAGTAGTTATGCAGCTAGTGGTGTTTTGCGGCATTCAGGCTACGGGGAAGTCCACCTTCTACCAGCAGCGCTTCTTCCATTCGCACGTGCGCATCAGCCTGGATCTGCTGCGCACGCGTAACCGGGAGCAACGGCTGCTGCAATTGTGCCTGGAAACGCAAATGCGCTGCGTCATCGACAATACCAACCCGACCCAGGCAGAACGGGCAGTATATATTAAGGCGGCCCGCGCCGCTCAATTCGAAGTAGTCGGCTACTTTTTCCAATCTGTGGCCGCCGAGGCGTTGGTGCGTAACCAGTTGCGCCCACTTGAACGGCAGGTACCGGACAAAGGCATCCGGGCGACGCGCAACCGGCTGGAGCTGCCGGCCCGCGCCGAAGGCTTCGATCAGCTCTACTTTGTGCAGGCCGTCGGCAACGAGGCTTTCATTGTTAACGAGTGGCAAGATGAAATTCGATGATCTGGATACGCGGTTGCGGGTGTTTGAAACTGCCCATGACCACTGTGCGCTACCCGGCCTTTATCTGGTGGCCCGCCTCGACGGCCGCGGTTTCACCCGGCTTACTAAAGAGGTGCATCCCTTCGAAGCGCCGTTCGATGTGCGCATGCGCGACTACATGACGGAAACCACGCGCCACTTGTTGGAGTGTGGCTTCCGGATGGTATACGGCTACACCCAGAGCGACGAAATATCTTTGCTGCTGCACCCATTGGAAGATTCCTTCGGGCGGAAACTGCGCAAGTACACCTCGGTGCTGGCAGGGGAGGCCTCAGCCAAGTTCTCGTTGCTATTGGGAAGCATCGGCGTTTTCGATTGTCGGGTTTCCCAGTTTCCCCGCGTCCAGGATGTCGTTGATTATTTTCGGTGGCGGCAGGAAGACGCGGGGCGCAACTCGCTCAACGCGCATTGCTACTGGCTGCTTCGCAAGCAAGGGCGGACGGTGGCCGAAGCTACTGCACAGGTGAAAGGCCAGCGCACCGCCACCAAGCACGACCTATTATTTGCCAATGGCATCAACTACAATAATCTGCCGGCTTGGCAAAAGCGGGGGATAGGGTTGTACTGGGAGGAATACTCCAAGCGCGGCCTGAACCCAGTGCGGCAGGAAATGGTGGAAACCAGCCGGCGCCGCCTTGCTACCAATCTGGAACTGCCGCTGGGCGAACCGTACAGCGAGTTTGTACAAAGTTTATTATTGGCTGGTACATAACAGGCCGCCACTTTTCCTTTTACCTCTCATCACCCTGAACCGACCCGTACGCTGGCGGTATCTTCACTTCATGAAAAAAGTTCTCTTCATTGACCGGGACGGAACCATCCTGGTAGAGCCCCCCACCGATTTTCAAGTGGATGCGCTAACGCCCGAGAAATTTCAGTTTGTACCCGGCGCCATTACGGGGCTGGCCCGTATTGCCCGTGAGCTAGACTATGAGCTGGTGTTGGTAAGCAACCAAGACGGGCTTGGCACTGCGAGCTTCCCGGAAGATACTTTCTGGCCAGCCCACACGATGATGTTGGATATTCTGCGCTCGGAAGGAGTGGCGTTTGCCCGTGAGCACATCGACCGGAGCTTTCCGCACGAAAACCTGCCCACCCGTAAGCCCGGAATCGGGATGTTACAACATTATACGGGAAAGGATAGTGAATACGATCTTGCTAATTCTTTTGTCATTGGGGATAGGCTCACAGATATAGAGTTGGCTGAAAACATTGGCTGCCAATCTGTCTTGATTAGAGAGGAGGCTGATGAGCGGGCCGCCTTAACTACTACCAGCTGGGAAAGTATATACCAATTCCTGCGTCTGCCTGCACGCACTGCCGTAGTACAAAGAGATACCAACGAAACCAAGATTCGGGTGGAGTTAAACCTCGATGGGAATGGTCGTCCGCAGATGCACACGGGGCTAGGCTTTTTCGACCATATGCTCGACCAGCTCAGCAAGCACTCGGGAGTGGACATGAAGATCGAAGTGCAGGGCGACTTACACATCGACGAGCACCACACGATAGAGGACGCGGCTATTGCGCTGGGCGAAGCCTTCACCCAGGCACTCGGCGACAAGCGGGGGCTGGCCCGCTACGGCTTCCTACTACCAATGGACGACGTGCTGGCGCAGGCGGCCATCGACTTTTCCGGTCGGCCCTGGATGGTATGGGAGGCTGAGTTCAACCGGGAGAAGATAGGGGATATGCCTACCGAAATGTTTAACCATTTCTTTAAGAGCTTCTCCGATGCTGCCCGTTGCAACCTCAACATTAAGGCTGAAGGAACCAATGAGCACCACAAGATTGAAGCCATTTTTAAGGCGGTGGCCAAAGCTATAAAGATGGCTTTAGTGCGTGACGCAGGCAAGATGGAAATTCCAAGCACCAAAGGCATCCTGTAGATTTTATCCATATGTTTATACAAATGAGTAAGCCGATGTAGGTGTTCAAGTTCTGACTAAAATCAGGAAGGAAGTGTTTTAAATCATGGTTTACCATTTGTTTAAACATATGAGTAAAGCGAAGTATGCCTCTAATAACTAGCAAATGGAAATAGCTGTAATAGATTACAAGGGGGGCAATGTGCAGTCTGTTCTATTTGCCCTCGACCGGCTAGGCGTGCGGGCCACTCTTACGGCCGACCCCGAGGTTATTCGTCGGGCCGATAAGATCCTTTTCCCTGGTGAGGGGGAGGCTGCTTCTGCTATGCAGGAGTTGCGGGCCCAGGGCCTCGACCAGTTGCTGCCAACTCTCACGCAGCCCTTTCTGGGTATCTGCCTGGGTATGCAGTTGCTGGGTCAGCACAGCGAGGAAAACAATGCTGATCTGTTGGGGATTCTGCCCTTCGATGTAGTGCGTTTTCCAGTGAGCCCCGGCTTCAAGGTGCCGCATATGGGGTGGAATACCTTGCAACAGCTCCGCTCTCCTTTGTTTGCCGGGCTGCGGGAAGAAGACTACGTGTACTTCGTGCATAGCTACTTTGCCCCGGTAGGAGAGTACACCATTGCGGAGGCGGCCTACCCGACTCCCTTTAGCGCCGCCGTGCAGCACAAGAACTTCTATGCTGTGCAATTCCACACCGAAAAGAGCGGCCCAGTTGGGAACCGCATCCTGGAAAACTTTCTGAATCTGTAGGCTGATAAAAGCAAGGGATGGCAGAAGCTTCTGTGACTGCCATCTTAGCCAACACAGCAACTACGGCATCTACTATCAACAACAACCATGGAAATAATACCCGCCATTGACCTCATCAACGGGCAATGTGTCCGCCTGACGGAAGGAGACTTCTCACAGCAGACCACGTACGACTCGGACCCAGTGGCCGTAGCGCAGCGTTTCGAGCAGCAAGGTGTCAAGCGGCTGCATCTGGTAGACCTGGATGGCGCCCGGGCCAAGCGCCCAGTGAATCTGCCGATACTGGAGCGCATTGCGGCCACCACGTCGTTGGTGATTGACTACGGGGGGGGCTTGCAAAGTGAGCAGGCCGTGCGGCTAGCGCTGGACGCCGGGGCTCGGCAGGTAACGGCTGGCAGTATTGCCGTGCGTGAGCCCGCGCTGGTAGGAGAGTGGCTACACTCGTTTGGGGCAGAGCAGATCATTGTGGGGGCCGACTTTCGCGACAATCACATTGCTATCAATGCTTGGTTGGAGCAAAGCGAGCGGACGCTACAAGAATTTCTGGCGCATTACCTGGCTGCTGGTGCTACCACGTTCATTTGCACCGATGTTAGCAAGGATGGTAAGCTGCAAGGACCCGCGCTGGATACGTACCGGACGTTGCGGCAGGTTCTGCCCGAGGCCCGTCTGATTGCCAGCGGCGGGGTTACCACCCTGGCTGATGTCGAGGCCCTGGCGGAAGTAGGGATGCACGGGGCTATTATCGGTAAGGCACT
Organism: Hymenobacter norwichensis DSM 15439; assembly: GCF_000420705.1. Lineage (GTDB taxonomy): Bacteria > Bacteroidota > Bacteroidia > Cytophagales > Hymenobacteraceae > Hymenobacter > Hymenobacter norwichensis. The sequence continues at coordinate 15,783 of NZ_ATVL01000008.1, read as the reverse complement.
CTACGAAGGCACTATCACGCTCACAGAACTGCAACCCTGGCTGTAGGCTCGTTTTCCGATGTTGGCTATTCGGTGTAAAGAAGCATCAACCAACACGAAAAGCGAGCAACCCACAATGAAAAACGAAATCCAATGCTGACCAAACGTATTATTCCCTGCCTCGACGTAAAAGATGGCCGGACTGTGAAAGGGGTGCGCTTCGAAGGCCTACGTGACGCCGGCGACCCGGTGGCGCTGGCGTCACGTTACGCCCGCGAGGGGGCCGATGAACTGGTCTTTCTCGACATCACAGCCACCAACCAGAAACGGGCCACGCTAGTGGCGCTGGTGCGGGACGTAGCCCGGGAACTGGACATTCCGTTCACGGTAGGTGGGGGTATCGGCACGGTGCAGGACGTAGAGGCCTTGCTGATGAATGGGGCCGACAAAGTCAGCATCAACTCCGCCGCCTTGGCCCGCCCCGAGCTTATTGATGAGCTTGCCCGCCGGTTCGGGTCGCAGTGCATTGTGGTGGCCGCCGATGCCCGCTACCATGCCCCCGACGGCTGGCAGATCTATACCCGGGCCGGCACCCACAACACCGGTTTCGATGCCGTACAGTGGTGCCGGGAGGCAGCCGACCGGGGGGCGGGCGAAATCCTGCTCACGAGCATGAGCAACGACGGCACCAAGGATGGTTTTGCCCTCGATATTACGGGGGCCGTCAGCCGGGCGGTATCGGTGCCGGTGGTGGCGTCGGGGGGGGCGGGTTCTAAGCAGGACTTCACTAACGTATTCCAGCAGGCCGACGCCGACGCGGGGTTGGCGGCCAGTATCTTTCACTTCGGCGAAATCGGTATTCGGGAGTTGAAGCAACATCTACGCCAGGACGGTATTCCGGTCCGGCTATAAGCTTGTTTTCGGTTGTTGGCTTCGTCCGGGTCACTAGCGGCCCCCCGCAACCGAAAAACTATAAACCAATAACGAACAATCAACTATGGATTTCGCTAAAATGCCCGACGGTTTGCTGCCGGTTATCGTGCAGGATGCCCATACCGGGCAGGTGCTGATGCTGGGCTATCAGAACGAGGAAGCCTTAACGAAAACGCAGCAGGAGGGACGAGTAACGTTTTTTTCCCGCTCCAAGCAACGGCTCTGGACCAAGGGTGAAACCAGTGGCAACTTTCTCACCGTAGTCAGTATCCACCCCGATTGTGACCAGGACGCCCTACTCATCCTGGCCATCCCCGACGGGCCCACCTGCCACCGGGGTACCACCAGTTGCTTTGAGCAGCCAGAACAGCAGGCGTATCCGGCGCCGGCTATCAGTTTTGTGGCGGAACTGGAGCGGCTGGTGCAGCGGCGGCATCAGTTTCCCGAGGAGGAGCCTAATTCCTATACAGCCTCGCTGTTTCGGAAAGGACTCCTGAAAATGGCCCAGAAAGTAGGAGAGGAGGCTGTGGAAACGGTTATTGATGCCGTAGCTGGTAATGTGGAAGGACTAAAAGGCGAGGCAGCGGACCTGCTGTACCATTTAGTGGTACTACTCACCGCCTCCGGTCTCAGTCTGGAAGATATTGTAGCAGTGCTCCGTCAGCGTCACAGCGTTATCTCGCAAGGAATACGCCGTGAAGGATAGTTAAGTCAGTTTGCCCGCCACAGAAAAAGCCTCGCCCGTATACGAGCGAGGCTTTTTAATTTATATATGAAATTTACTATGTAATACTAGGTTAACTGCCTACGAATCTTGTCCAACAGGATGCGCGCAATCTCTAGGTCGTCGGTATCCTGAATATGGAGTTGGGTGTCTAGCCCCGGACCGCTGATGTGGATCATGAAGGTAGGAGAGCCCGAAGTGGAGGGAGCAGGCGGCGTTGGTGCCGCGACCGGAGTTGGGCGGTAAGTGGGAGGAGTTTCCGCTGGAGATGCTTCCGTAGCCGGAGGGGTATAAGACGGTGCTTTATTATATGCTTCAGGCGCAGGGATTGGAGTGGAGCTGTTTACCGAAGCTGGAGCCGAGCCATGAAGGCCAAATAAAGCAGATATAGGGTCCATGTCCGCACTTTCAGGAGCAGCAGGTCTGCTGACAGCTGGGTTAGGTACAAATGCCCTGTTGGAGCTTATACTAGGGGAAGCAGTATCCTGGTCTAAATCATCATCCGTCGGTTGTGTTCCGTCAGATTCGTCGGTAGTATTCAGGTCACCTGCTGGTGCCGGCGCTGCTTTAGACTCAGTAGCTCCCTTAAACAGATTTAGTGGCATCTCCCCGCTGGCCAGTTCCCGCCGGGGACCTTGTTGTGCTGAAAGCTGGTCGATATCAGCAATTACATTCCGTTCATCAATAATACCCGTCATGCGTGCACCTTCCACAAATGCTTTGGATACATTCTGAGCATTGATTTCTTCGACACCAAACTCTCGGATAAGCATGATGTCAAACATGTGTACTGGTAATTCCCGGTTACGAAACTTGCGACATATCTGGGTGAAGAGTGGTGGGTGGAGGAAAGCTTCCCGGTGGTACAGTATCTCTTCCTGTTTGTCGTAGGCATGTTTGATGCGCCGAAACAGGTTCGTAGTTGTTAGTAACTCCCGTTTACTGGTAAGCAAGCCAAACTTAACTGCTGAACCTAGAATAGCTTTAAAGGAGCCACTGACTTTACGATTAAGCTTACGGGCACACGTTTCAATGGAACATTTACCTCCTGTATCATCTACCACTTCAGATACCTCCCAGGCACTCTGGTATGTGGTCCTTGGGTAGTCTATGGTTTTAGGCATAAAGCTAGTTGAATAAGTGAAAAGCAAGTATAAGAAAAATAAGTATGTAAAAGTAGATCAGAGTATAAAATAGCCTAAATAATTTATACTTTCTTATACTTTTTATGCTTTTATTTACTATTGTATCTTTATTAGCCTCCCTGTTTAATGACTTTCACACTATTTCTTACTGTAGTAGATTATATACCAAACTATCGTCACGCGGGCTGGCGGGCCGGGATGGATAAGCACCTATTTGAAACAGGTATTTAGCTCTTATTACACCTTGCACTGAATAGCCTGACAATTTGATCCTGTAGTAATCAGGTGTCCTTATAACAGCCAAAACAAAGCAAACAGATGGCCATGCGCAAATCAGTTGCGCAGCTAAAAGAGGAGAGGAGCAAAGAAGGTTATGTTCATAGAAGCTTATGTGCAACTGGCTGCTATGTGTTTCAGATTACACCAGAGCTTTGTTCTCTAGATGATACGCATGTATGTTTCTACAAGCGCTTTATTACTGCTGGCTCAATGTCGCTTCAGCGGTAAGCAAGCCGACCCAAAGCCAGCTCTAGGTTGCTAGTCAACGATACTAGCTACCACCCGGCACTTGGAATTGAGAGGACTTGGGAGGCTACTATAGCTTCGGTTTCTTTATGCTGTTTGGCAATTACATTGAAGCAAACGAAATGGTTGGTGGTCGAACCACCGAGGCCAGTTTTTCTTGTCGAGCCAAATACTATAAAACTGACACCCGGCATCCTGGAACACTAACAATTGCACGGTTGGATTCAGTACAGCCATTGTAGTTCATGCCAGTGGACAGTCTCAGTTTCGGTCAGGCAATTCAATCCGTAGTAGACGTAGACCACGTACTAAAGCAAACCATATTTGTCTTATAATTTATATTATGTTAAGTAGAGCTTTCAAAAACAAACCTCTCCTGTTGTATGAGAGGTTTGTTTACTTAGTTAGTTGGCTCCTGACATCTGCGTGTTCATCCGGTTTGCATCAGCCGTGCGCCCTAGCTGGGTGTATGCTTTCTGCAAAGCAGTCATTGAAGCTCTGTCTTTCGGATTGACTGCAAGACCAGCTTCGAAGTAAGGAATTGCCTGCTGGAAATACTTCTTCGATTCAGCCTCCTTGGCTTTACCTACTTTTTGGTAGGTCGCCAAGCTCATACCATTCAGCGCCTTGCTTACTTCAGCACCTTTATTGAAGTAATATACCCCAGCGTTATACTGAGCATCAAAGTTCTTCGGATCCAGTTCAACGGCTTTCTGATATGCCGCCAATGCCTGCTCCGGCTGCTTCAGCTTATCATATACTGAGCCAAGAACGGTTTGCAAGTTGGAGTTGCTTGGATCCAACTCAATGGCGTGCTTCAACTTATCAATTGCCTGCTTATCTTGACCAGCGCTGATAAGGCGGTTCAAGTCTTCGAGTACAAAGTTCTTGTTGTTCGGATACGCAGCCAGCGCGCCTTGTAGCACTTTGCTGTATTCTGCTTCGTTTTTTTCCTGACGGGCAATTTCCAGCATACGGCCGTACATCTGGGCCGACTTATAGTTCATACCCTGTAGCTGACTGTACGTCTGCTTGGCAGCGGCATAGTCTTGCTTTGCTTCAGCAGCATAAGCAGCATATAGATACGCCGTGGTATCCTGCGGACGGATTTGCTGGGCCATTTTGTACGACTTCATTGCTTCGTCGTAGTTTTTGCCATTGTAGCTTTCCACGCCGGCGTTCAGCGCCAAACCATACAAGTTATCCAACTTAGCGGCGGCCTGCTTACCGAACTCGCCATCTTTACCGTCCAGCTCAATAGCTTTCTTATACGAATCATAGGCAACGCTAGTACCTTCACCCGGCTTCAGCCCTTTGCTGTAAATCGGGTTGCTGGTCATGGCGTCGTAGATTTCGCCGCGCGTATACCAGGTTTTGGCCTTAGTGGAGGTTTTTTCGTTGGCAATGGCCTTATCAATCTCAACACGGGCTTTGTCGAGCAAGCCCTGGCGCTGATTCAGGATGGCATTGGTTACAGCCGAGTTTTGGGCCGAAGCAGAAGTTAAAGCTGCAGCAGCTACAAGCGTCAGAAAAATCTTCTTCATGGGGAGGTTTGCGTGAAGAATGTGGTGGAAAGGAATTGCTGAACAAACGGGAGAAGCCGGCGCAAAGTTCAGCTTGCCGGTTTTCTATAAATATGGGTCAAAGCAGAAGGAACACCTCTATAAATTCAGAGAAGCATCCCTCCTGCTCAGACCGCAAAACTACTATTTACTCATTATCATCGGCCGAGTCGTCATCTTCCTCTTCCGGCTCATCAGTATCGTCGTCGTCTGTGTCGTCCACATCCACAGTGTCCTCAACGTCGGCAGCCATACCAGCTACCCCATCAAGGCTACCTTCTGTTCCGGCGAGTATACCAGCAACGACTGCTTCATCAGCAAGCTCTTTCTCGTCTTCGGCCGCTACCTTGGCTACCGACGATATAGCGTCGCCGTTGCTCAACCGAATCAAGCGCACCCCCTGGGTGGCCCGCCCGATGGAACGCAGTTCCTTGGCCACGCTCATCCGGATAGTGATACCCGACTTGTTGATGATCATCAAATCGTCAGAGTCTGAAACAGCTTTAATAGTAACCAAAGCGCCGGTTTTCTCGGTAATTTTCATAGCGCGCACGCCTTTACCACCACGGTTGGTGATGCGGTATTCCTCCAGCGGGCTACGCTTACCGTAGCCGTTCTCAGAAACTACCAGCAATTCTTCCTGGCTGTCGTTAGCAATGCACACCATCCCAACTACCCGATCCTGCTCGTCGCCGAGGGTGATACCGCGTACCCCGGCAGCCGTGCGGCCCATCGAGCGCACTTTGCTTTCCGGGAAGCGCACCGCCCGACCCGAGCGCAGGGCTACTACCACTTCCGAGTTGCCACTCGTCAACTGCACGTCGAGCAGCCGGTCACCTTCGTTAATGGTAATGGCGTTGATACCCGCCGTCCGGGGCCGTGAGTAGGCTTCGAGCGGCGTTTTCTTCACCGTGCCCTGCTCGGTGCAGAACATCAGATAAGTGTTTTCCAGATAATCTGGGTCGCGCAAACCGCGCACGTTCAGCACCGACCGAACGCTGTCTTCCCGCGGAATTTCAATCAGGTTCTGAATCGGCCGACCTTTGGCGGCTTTACCAGCCTCGGGCACTTCGTACACTTTCAACCAGAACACCCGACCTAACTCGGTGAAGAACAGCAGGTACTCGTGTGTAGTAGCCACAAACAGATGCTCCGTGAAGTCGTCCTGCTTGGAAGCGGCACCCCGGGCCCCTACTCCTCCCCGACCCTGCGTACGGTATTCCGCTAGTGCCGTGCGCTTGATGTAACCGTCGTTGGAGATGGTAATCACCATGCTCTCATCAGCAATCATGTCTTCCATCGAGAAGTCGCCGCCGGCGTACTCGATGCCCGTACGCCGCTTGTCGCCGTACCGCTCCCGAATATCGAGCAACTCGTCGCGGATGATTTGCCGCTGCAAGTCATCCGACGCCAGCACTGACTTCAGGTAATCGACCAGCTTCATCAACTCGTCGTATTCCTGCACGATTTTGTCACGTTCCAGACCAGTCAAACGCTGCAAACGCATGTCCAGAATAGCGCGGGCCTGCACTTCACTAAGCGAGAACCGCTCCACGAGTTGCGCCCGTGCTACTTCTCCGTCGCGGGAACCGCGAATCAGCGCAATAACTTCGTCCAGATGGTCAAGGGCAATAAGTAAGCCCTCCAAAATGTGCGCCCGCTTCTGCGCTTCCGCCAGTTCGTAGCGAGTCCGGCGCACGACTACGTCGGCGCGGTGCTCCACGAAATAGTGAATCAACTCCTTGAGGTTGAGCGTCATCGGGCGGCCTTTTACCAGGCACACATTGTTGACACCAAACGAGGATTGCAGCTGGGTGTAACGATAAAGCTGGTTGAGCACCACGTTGGGCATGGCGTCGCGCTTGAGCACGTACACAATACGCATCCCGTCCCGGTCCGACTCGTCGCGCAGGTCGGCAATGCCTTCAATGCGCTTCTCGTTGATCAGGCTGGCGGTTTTTTCGATCATCGAGGCCTTATTCACCATGTAGGGAATTTCGGTCACCACAATCTGCTCTTTACCGCTATCCAAGGTTTCTACGTGCGCTTTGGCCCGCACAACCACCCGGCCACGGCCCGTTTCGAAGGCCTGCTTCACGCCTTCGTAGCCGTAGATGGTACCACCCGTCGGGAAGTCCGGCGCCGTTACGTGCTCCATGAGCTCGGCAATCGTCACCTCGGAGTTATCCAGGTAGGCAATGATGCCGTTTACCACTTCCGTCAGGTTGTGGGGCGGCATGTTGGTGGCCATACCCACTGCAATACCCGTGGTGCCGTTTACCAGCAGGTTCGGAAACTTGGAGGGCATTACGCTGGGCTCTTCCAGCGAGTCGTCGAAGTTGGGCTGAAAGTCAACCGTATCCTTGTCCAGGTCGCCGAGCATTTCGTCGGCCAGCCGCTTCAAACGGGCCTCAGTGTAACGCATGGCCGCCGGCGAGTCGCCATCAACCGAACCAAAGTTACCCTGCCCGTCCACAAGCGGATAGCGTAAGCTCCAGTCCTGAGCCATGCGCACCATGGTATCATACACCGACGAGTCGCCGTGCGGGTGATACTTACCTAGTACTTCGCCCACGATACGGGCGCTTTTCTTGTAGGATTTGTTGTAAGAGACGCCCAGCTCGCTCATGCCGTAGAGCACGCGCCGGTGCACAGGCTTGAGGCCGTCGCGCACGTCAGGCAAGGCCCGGGAGATGATAACCGACATCGAGTAATCGATGTAGGCGCCACGCATCTCGTCTTCGATGTTAATCGGAATGATTTTTTCGCCTTCCGCCATAGGGAGAACTTAGTCGGCCGGCCGCTGCTTGGAAGGCAGTTCCGGCACCGTGAATGATGGTTGCGTTAAGCCTGCAAGATAGGCAAAAAAACCCGTTTTATTTAGATTTAACCCCGATTTCGGTGGTTCATCAGCCTTGTTATCCTGCTTAGCGCAAGGTCTTGCTCTTGTCGGCTTTACGCTTCTTCGAACGGGGATTATACACCTTGATTTTCTCCCCAATAGCGGGGTTCTGTTTCTTGAAAATCGGCTGCCCCCGGTACTTCACTCCATCATGAAAGTGCACCTTGCGGGTGTGGCACGACAGGATGGGGCAGGTGCGGCACGAAGAAACGACAACCAGCAGCAGCAACGGCCAGAGCAGCCGCAGGAATAGCGTATACATTTTCATGGCGGCAAAGATATTCAAACCCAAGGGCCCCGGCATCTACCCTACGTCCTGGCCGTTCCACTCCCGCAGAAACTGGGCAAGAAACTGCTCCATAAAGGCGTGGCGCTCCTCAGCTACCCGGCGGGCTGCAGGCGTGTGCAGCCGCTCGCGCAGGTGCAGCAGCTTTTCGTAGAAATGGTTGATGGTGGGCGCCGTGTTTTTCTTGTAGCTCTCGAACGACGCGTGCTGCACTGGCGCAATGCTGGCATCGTGCAACGGACGACCTTTGTGGCCACCGTAGGCAAACGCCCGCGCCACCCCAATAGCCCCAATGGCATCAAGCCGGTCGGCATCCTGCACCAACTCGCCCTCCACGGTACTCATGGGTGTGGGCACCCCAACGCCCTTAAAGCTGATTTCACGGATAATGGCCTCCACGGCGTGAATAACCCGTTCCTCCGCCTGCTGGCTTTCCAGCCAGGCGCGGGAAGCACGTGGGCCGGCTTCCTCGTCGCCATCATGAAACTTCCAGTCGGCTACGTCGTGGAGCAGAGCGCCCAGCTCGGTCACCAGTGGGTCGGCATGGGGCGTGTCGCGGGCTAGGGCGCGAGCCACCTGCCATACCCGCCGGATATGCTCCCAGTCGTGGCCAGAACCTTCATGCAGGAATTTTTCGCGAACAAAATTAGCGGTACGGGTAACCAGGTCAGGGGTAGTCACAAGGCGGAAAATGGGAGGTAAGACGCCGACCGCAAAATAGCGGAGCACCACAAAGCAACACCACAGCCGCGAGAAACCCGGCACTTCCCTCCTATTTCCCTCACTCGTCCTATAATTTCCACAGAGACTACACCGGCGCATAGTCGGCTAGCCACGCACCATTGCCAGACAGATAAAACACGTATCCCGCCGTCTAACATTTCCGCAGCATCTACCACCAGCACAGCCGGTCCACGCCGGTTACGACGCCACTATTGACGCACATGCAGCCGGAACATCTTGCTGGCATTACCAGTAATTAGCTGAATCAGGTACATTCCGGAGCTTAGGTTGCGGCTGCTAATGGCGTAACTGTAGCGCGTACCGGCTTGCCCGGTGCCGGAGGCTATGCGCTCAATTAACCTACCTTCCTCGTTGTAGAGCATAAGCGCGTAACGCTCTGCCGTTGGCAGCGTGAAAGCCACAGTAGTTTGTTTTGAGGCCGGATTCGGATAAACACTCACCTCAGCCTCACCAGACTTCAATTTCTGCGGAGCGGTGCTTGCACCTGCTGTCTTGATCTTCGCCGTAGTGGTTGACTCGGTGCCGACCACCGCACCAGTTGTTCCCCGCGTGGCCGTCAGGGTTGCTACATTAAGCTTGGCAATATTGACCAAGCCCGTAACCACATTCGCCGAGAAACTGTCGGCCCCAGTAACCGAAACGTTCTGTAAGCCCTCGGTCGGAATCAGCAGGGAGGCATCCTGATACAAGCTATACGAGGGCAGCGCCGACTTATCCACGGTCCAGGTTAGTGTGTTCCCGTTCGCCACGGGCGCACTAATGGGGCATTTCTTCTTCATTTCTTCGTACTCGGCAAATTCCTGCAAGTTGGCGAACCAAACATTATCGCCACCTACATTCAGCGGATGACGTTGAACATAGGCGTAAAAGGCCGCTAAATTGGCCGTCTGGCTCTGCGGAAAATGGTCAAAGCCCGAGAGCATCACCCGACGGCCAGCATTGTATTCTTCGGTGGCTAGTTGAAACTTCTCGTCGACCCATGCTTTAGCAGGGGTTCCCCAATCCTGGTTGAAAAAATAACGGGTAAGAATTAGCACTGTTGGCGGATCGTAGGGCACCGAGACCTTATCCAGGTAACGCACCTCACTGAAATGCCCATCGGCACTTTCCCCATTAGAACCATAACCCTGCGAAATAACCGCTAGTTTTTTAGGATCAGCAATAGTAGCGGCCACAAACCCGGGAAATCCGCCGGGCACTGTTACGGTCCGTGGAATAAGGTCGAGCTTTTGCAGAAACGTAGCGTCGGCATCGGCCAGCTGAGTGGCCGGGTAGTCGGGGCCGTGGTTAGAGGAATGGTTGGAGAAACCAATGGTCCGTTGAGCCCGGAGTGGTTGTAATTCAGCCCACGTAGCATACGCCGCATTTGGTGCCCCGTCGCGCCCTGGCTGGCCATTGATGAGCGTAGTTACCGCAAAGGTAAAGCCCGGCCGTAAGCTACGGCCAGCGCCATCGGTATAAGTAATACCGGGGTACGTCACCCCATCCGCGGCTGTTCCTCCATGAAGCACCTGCGGAATGCAAGTAACGTCTACTTTGCCACCGTCGTCGTCGGTGAGTTGCAGCCCAATACGCTTGTTGTATTTAAGTAGCGCATGGGTGGCCGTACGGGCAGCTGGCAAGGCCGAGTAGGTAGCCGTAATGGTATAGGTGCCGGTGGTGGAAGGAGGAGAAGGTGGCGTAGTAGGGGCCGTAATAGTAACCACTACTGCCTCACGGCCACTTTCACACCCCTGCACTACTTGCGCCACATAGTACGTTACGCTCCCTACGGTGTTGGTTGGGGGCTGGAAGGTAGCAGGTAGCGCCGTACCGCCGCTGGCCGTAGTATAGATGCGCAACGCCGCGCCAGCTGCCAGCGCTACGCTATTGCTTAGAGGAGCCGAAACAGTTCCTTGCACGTATGCTAGCGGAGTGGTTACACCAGGCTTGGCAGGCTCATTGACCGTTACAGCAATGGCAGTCCGGCTGCTTTCACAGCCTCCGGCCACCTGCGCAACATAATAGATACTAGTGCCCGCAATGCTAGTGGACGGCCGAAAATCGGGTATCGGACTACCTTGGGTGGCACTCGTATAAATCAGCAACGTAGCCCCACCACTTAGCGTGACATGACTGCTTAACAGCGCTGCCATACTGCCAACACAATACACGTTGGGCGCAGCAACAACGGGAGCAGCTAGGGAACAAGCCGGTGCCGTCGAGAGAACCTCAATAGCGCACACTTTTGGTACGCTGGCCTTACCTGCAATAAAAGCTAGCGTCAGCGCCCCATCCGCTACAGTTACTGTCAGCCGCTCGGTGGTGGCCGATAGGGCTCCAACTTTACGCGCAATATCATAGTTAGCCAGCACTTTCCTGCCCTCGGCATTTACATCGAACACCCGCTGGTTGTTTCGCGTGAAGGTCAATTCAGCAAAGTGAAGCACCACGGTGTAAGTACCGTTGGCTACTGGCAAAGCGTACGTGAATGCGCCGTTCCGGTCACTACGGTACAGCGCAGGGTCACTAGTACCCGCAATACTCACGCTAGAGCTAGCTGTAGCTGTACTACCGCCTGAAAAGTACTGATCAGCACTGAAGCTACCGATAGAAGTTGGTAAAGCTGCTCCGCCCGCACTTATCCGATAGATTGCGTTTTGCGTGAACCCATACCGGGGAAAGAGTACACTAAATAGTAACAAGCATGCCCATGCTGCTTGCTTATAGGCGTGGTGAAGAGGTGTTAGTTTCATACAGGATAGTCAGGTAAGTGTTAAATAACAGAACTCGCTGGATAGAGCAGAAAGAGAAAGGCAGCTAGTGTCTCCCTTCTTTATGACTATGTAGATACTACCCCAAATAGGAGGCGTATGTCAGTTGCATCGCAAGTAAACTATCAATTATAATACAAATATTTATTGATATAGCAATAAATATTTTACAAAGGCATTATACTTACAGAAAACCAGTTACATAGCTATTGTTTTCACATACCGAGAGTGGTATCTTTTAGTAGGCAAAGAGCGTGTAGACGTTGCTGGTGTATCCTGTCCGTTTCTCGCTATTGCTCCTGTGCTATGGAACGGTTGAGAAGGAATGTACGGACCACTTTACTGTGGCTAACTACTACAAGCAGTTTGTTTTCACTAGCAAACCTGCCAGCCCGAGCCACCATCCCCCAGCTACTAGCCACCCCAGCCGCCCGTTCGCTTCGTATGGCGCTTGATACTGTGGCATTGGGCTCGACAGCCACATACTCGCAGCTTCATTTGGTAGCTGGCCCAGTCGTGCAGCAATTCTATGCACAACGCAACTTCGCTCCTGCCTGGACCCACTTAGATTCACTCACCTGGAATCAACAGGCCCGACAAGCCCTAGCGTTGCTACGTAGCGCCCCCGAGTTTGGTCTTGACCCGCTAACCTATTCATGGTCGGCGCTGTCCGCCCTCCCCGACTCGTTGCAGCTACCGCCCACCAAAACCGCTACTACCGCTACTCTAGCTGGCTTCGAATTGCGCCTCACCGATGCACTGCTGCGCTTTTCCACGCACTTACGCTATGGCCGCCTGCATCCGCTCACGCTTACACCTACCGAATTTACCCAACCGCATGCACAGGAAGCAATCAGCGGGCTACTCCAGGCTTTAACCAGCCCTAATTTCTCTCCAACTTTTCTTACCTGCCAGCCAACCAGCCGGGCGTATCAGCAGCTTCAGCAGGCTTGGAGCCATACCCTACGCCTCTACCCCGACTCGCTACGCCCGACCACCGGCAATGCCGCCGACTTCCGGCGCGTAGCCCTTAACCTGGAGCGCCTGCGTTGGGATGTACACCTCCCCGACTCCGGCGACTACGCCTTGGTCAACATTGCCGCCTATCAGCTCCATCTGGTTCAGAGAGGGCAGGTGGTACAAACTCACCGCATCGTGGTAGGCAAACCCGCCACCCCCACTCCCACCCTCGACAGCCGGATTACTGTGTTTGTTACAGCCCCAGAATGGCGCGTACCTTATAGCATTGCAGTCAATGAAATTCTACCGGAACTTCAACATAACCCAGGATTTCTATCCGACAATAACTACTTTCTGCTCGACTACCGAGGACGGCGCGTAAATCCTTGGCGCGTGAATTGGCAGCGCCTCACGCCCCAAGCTTTTCCTTACACCATTCGACAAACGGCTGGCCGGCACAATGCATTAGGGAATATGGTGTTCTATTTCACCAATCAGCATGGTATTTACCTCCACGACACTCCCGCCCGAGCGTTATTCCGAGAGCCTAAGCGCGCCCGCAGTCACGGCTGCATCCGCATTGAGAAACCACTAGACCTAGCTACTTTCCTGCTAAAGCGCGAAGCCCAGCAAGGTGCCTTACCCGATATCCACCGCAATATTGCCTCTCATGAACGGTGTCGTTACGATTTAGCTCAGGGTCTGCCAATTCGGGTGCGATACTACACCTGCGATGTACAAAACAAACAGATTCGCTTTTACGCCGATATCTATTGCCAAGATGAAGCAGTAGCCACCGCATTTTTCAAGCCTTGACAATCAGGCATTTCCTGTTTTTGCGACATAAAATTTTTTAAATAGGCTTGGAAAACGCATTTGCTGACTTAGTTTTGCATCATCAGCACGCCTCCTTAGCTCAGCTGGTAGAGCAACTGACTTGTAATCAGTAGGTCGCTGGTTCGATCCCGGCAGGAGGCTCTTATAATTACAACCCGGAGTACCCGGAAAATGGCTTCTCGCGTAGCAGAGGCAGTTTTCCGGGTTTTTTGCGTCTAAGCCGCTCGGTGGTCTACGACGCGAAATCGGGGGTTTACGACGCGAGTCACGCCCCCCCTAACGCCCCCCTCCGGCAATGACTACCCAATTCGTACTCCGCACCGATAAAAAAGACAGCGTAGGGCGCTGTCCGGTGCATCTGGTGGTGTACCTCGATGGTGCCCGCCTCAAATGTGCTACCGGCGAGAAATGCAAGCCCGCCGAATGGAACGCAGACCGGCAGCAGTTCCGACGCTCATTCACGGGAGCCGACGAAGCCAATCAGTATCTGACGCTGCGCATCGAGCAAGTCAATGACTGGTGGCGTAAGCTCCGGGCTGCCGGCGAAACGCCGACTGTGGAAGGCTTGCGCAAAGCGCTGGCGCCCCCAACTGAAGAGCCGGTGGTTGAGAAACAGCAAGGGCTGGTGACGCTGATGGATGACTTTCGGACGGTGCTGCGCGGGCGGGGCTACATGTACGAAACCCTGCGGCATTACCTGGTCGTGCGCAACTGGCTGGCCGGTTATGAGAAAAAGCTGGGCCGGCCCCTGACCGTAAGCGGGTACGATCTGGCGGCTCATGACGGTTTTCTGGCTTTTATGACGATGGAGCGCAAGCTGTCGGCTAACTCCGTGTACACGGCGGTCAAAGCAATAAGCGAGGCTATACGCTGTGGATATGAAGCAGTTGAAAGTCACTTCTGCTGACGTGTATAAGGTGTATTTATCGGCGGCGGAACTGGAAAAGTTGCGCGTAGCGGTGCTGCTAGCCAATCTGGTGCCGGTACGGGAGGTGTTTCTGTTTTGCTACTACATGGGGTTACGCTACTCCGATTCATTGCTGCTGCACTCGGGCAACGTGAAAACCTGGTACGGTGGACGGGTGTTGCGCCTCACCTAAAGCAAAACGCGCAAGCGGGTCAGAATCTGCTGACGTCGGACGCGGCCTTAGTGATAGACCGGCACGCTGATGGCCAGCGCACCCGCTTGCTACCAATGCGGAACAATAAAGTGATGAACCGCTACCTGAAGCGGGTGCTGCGGCTGGCTGGGCACCCTCAACCGTGGAGTTGGTGCAGGTAATGGCCGGAAGCTTGGTTGAGACGCCGCTACATAAGTATGAGCTGGTGACCATGCACACCGCCCGCCACACAATTATTGCCGTACAGCTTGCATAACATCCTCAAGCAATTGGCGAGCATCTTCGTTGTGGCCATCGATTTCAATGACTTGATTGGGCATTACCGTTAGCCTTTGCAGATTGACAGTAGGAAGAGCTTTGCGCATGTTCTGCCCGCAGCTGACGGGTACCGTAGCGCTGGCCGTGGCGGGCAAACGCTTGTCGCACAGCGACTTGTTCAGGCGGGCTTAAGCACTAGGGTATTGTGTTCCGTCAGGCATTGCGAGAAGCTCCGCTGTAGCCGGGGTATGCAAGTGTGGAGTGCAACGGCTAATTGAACAGGTTCGGTATAGGACCGCCCAACTTGAGGCCGGCTTCCACAATAAGTTAACGGCCCGCGTACACAAACTGGGCAACAAATAATAAATGCAGGCCGCGAACAACGACCTTACCTTTGTTGTCTACGCGGTAGATGTAGCCTTACTATTGCTAGTAGATAGCAAGGCACCGCGCTGGCGTCCATGGTAGGTAGGATCCAGACGCGTTTAGTTTTTTCGGAAAGAGAGGTCGATGATCTTATCGTTGAACGTGGCATAAAACGACTTATTGCCACCGAGCAACAGGATTCTCATAGAACCTTCTCGTCTATCATCTCCAGTCTTCATTACAACTCTGTGAGATCAGAATTCCTTCTTCCAACATAATTGAATAATTAACTAATACCATACTATTTCTTTACCTCTTCTCTAAGTAGGCCGAGTTATAAAACAACACCGCCCCTCAACGGCGCGGGGCCGGAGGGGCGGTGTGGGGTACAGTAAGGTTGGCGGCGACCGACTCTCCCACCGATGAAGGCAGTACCATAGGCGCTCCGGGGCTTAACGACTCTGTTCGGAATGGGAAGAGGTGAACACCCGGGCTAAAGCCACCATTACTGGTGTCGCAGTTCGTGTTCCGAAACCGCGTCATGTTGTTGACACAAGGGCAAGAAAGAAAACCAGCGGTACAGCGTGCGTTGTTGGTAGAAGCGTTCGGGTCATTAGTACGGGTCAGCTGTGCGATTTCGCGCTCTACACTTCCCGCCTATCTACGTCGTCATCTCCGACGACCCTTC
>NZ_ATVL01000007.1 GCF_000420705.1 Hymenobacter norwichensis DSM 15439 | reverse complement strand
CTTGAGGTGCTTGCGCATGGTCCACCATCGGTAGTAGTAGATCTGCTGCAACACCGAATCGGGGCACTCGAACAGCGGCACCTGCGCCGCCATCCAGTCGGCGGTCTGCGCGTTGGGCACCAGGTTGATAACGTCCTCCTTGTCCAGCGCGTTGAAGCGGGCCACGCTGGCACGCAGGCCATCGGTGGTAAGTACCGGGCGCGCGGATGTGGTTTGGGTGGTTGACTTCGTGGAGTTACAGCTAGCGCCGCCAAGTAGTCCGAGGGAAAGTAAAAGTGCTGTGGTGCGTGAGAGCATATGCTACTTTCTAGTGCGTTTTACTCTAAGATTAGAGGCTAACTCCCCTCCTTTTTCAAGGAGGGGTGCCCGGAGGGCGGGGTGGTTTGCTGGAATTAGAAAGCTAGAGCTAGTTGTCGTTCTAACGGTTTTACCACCCCGCCCTCCGGGCACCCCTCCTTGAAAAAAGGAGGGAAACTAGTCACTAGCTCTAGTTTTCAATACTGAATTATTCATTCTATTTCTATTTCTATTACTGAAATAACCAGTCGATTTCCTTGGTTTGCTCGCCGTTGCTGCCGAGGCCCGCATTGTAGGCTGGTAGCGGCTGGCTGGCATCCACGAAGCCCAGAATCAGGCAGGCACCGCGGCTTAGGTTGAGGGTGTGGGTACCCGCTTTAAAGGAATAGACGTGCACATTCACAGGCGGCTGCCCGGCCACCACCAAACCGTTGGCAATCTTGACGTCGGCCTGACCATAGTCGTTGGCGCTGGCGTCGATTTCCAATTGCGGCGCGGGCAGGTAGCGCGGGCTTTTCTTGTTGAAATAGCCCACTACCACTTGTACTGGCTTAGCAGTCGTGAAGCGCAGCTCCGTGCCGTTCTTCCGCTGCTGGGAAGCACTAAGGCGTACGCCCTTCAGGCCCGCCAGCTCGGGCGCGAGGGCGGTAATCTGGGCGGTGGTATCAGCAAAAACCGACTGTCCGGCCGCTACCGAGTAGGTCCCGGCTTTGGTGAGCAGCGTAACGGGGGTGTTGCGCAGCACCACTAACTTCTGCGAGGCGGGCAGCGCCTTTACTGCTTTCAATGAGTCGATGCTGTGGCGCAGGTTGGTTAGCTCCCGCTGGTACACGGGCAACATCTCGGCCCAGGTGATGTAGGTGGCATCTACGCCGCGCATCGGGATTTTGCGCTGGGCGGTTTGCATGCTGTTGGCGTAGAGGTAGGTGTCTTTGGTAAGGTCCACCATTTTCTGCCAGTGCTGCACGCTGCGTTCTAGCGCGGGCACGGCCTGCTCCAGGTCGGTTACGTTCTTGCTGTATTTGTAGCGCAGCACCCGCAAAGCAGCCCGCACTTTCTCGGCGTAGAAATCAGCCAGCACGGCCTGACAATACATGTCGTTTTTGATGCGCGCAAACTCTGCCTGGTTTTTCGTCACCGATGGGGCGGCGCGCTCAATGGCGGCTACGGCGGCTTTGCCATGCGCTTGCACTTCGTCGGCCACCTGGGGCGGCGTCTCGCCGATGTGCTTCTGCCCTTTGGCCTCTTTTTCGGCGTACTCGATAATCATCTCGCCCTCCGGTGCTTCCGACTCATACATCATCGTGAACACGCCGTAGCGCTTAGGGTTGATAAGTTGGCCCATAAGCATACCCAGCGTTAGGGTCTGGCGGTTGCCGTCGGTGATGCCGTAGCGGCGCAGCAGTTTCGGCTCGATTTCGCCGGCCTGCTCATAGGCTTCCAGCACCTGCTTGCCGGCGGCTTCGTCGGTACCAAACTTGGTGCTTAGCTGCTGGCCCCAGTAGTTCACTTCGGCCGGCCGGGGGCGGTCGGCTTTCCAAGCGTAGCGCGACCAGGCCTTATACCACATCCAGTCCCGGTCAAGTTGCAATAGGCGCTCGGGGGCTTTGTCGGCGGTATAAGGCCAGTCCCAGTACGAAGCCTGTGGGTAAATGTGCAGGGCGTTGGCGCCGTACACACTGTGCATAGCCTGCACACTCTTCTGAATAAAATCGGCAGAGCCGTAGCGGAATGGCTCCAGATTGGCCAGAATATGCACGTTTTCTACATGCACCGTGCCAATGGCGCTGAGCTTGCGGTGCAGTTCAGCCCAAGAGCCGCGCGGCGTGTAGGTGGTAAGGGCCTCGCCGTTGTACTTAGCCATCGTGTACAGATTCTTGTACAACGGCAGCGCGGCGGCCATTACACGGGGCGCGTCGGTGTCGTGGGCGCGTAGCACGATGGGTGGCTGCTCCTGCTGGCCGAGGGCCTTGAGGCCGTCCTGCACGCCGGGAATAATGGTTTTGGTGAACCAATCCACGTCGTCCTGACCGGCGCCTTCCATGGCCTCGCCCAGCGTGATAAGCAGCCCGACGTTGGGATACTTCTCCACGAAAGCAGCAATGGACTTGCGAGTGTAATCGGCAATGAGTGGGGTGATGGGCCGGGCGCGGTCCTGGGTTTTGATGTTGTGATGCTCGGCGAAGGGTTTGGAAACAAGGATGTTGTAAAACATCTGAATTACCCAAATGCCGCGCTTATCAGCCTCCTCAGTTAAGAAGCGGTATAGTTCCTCGTTCTTCTTGAAGGTGGCATCGTCCACTTCCACTGCGTAGGGGTAGTCCTTGAGGCGCACCAGGGAGGCAAACGGGTGGCCGTTCCAGAGGTAGAGCGAGTTCATGCGGTTATCGGCCAGCATGTCGAGGTACTTCACCCACAAGGCTTTATCGTAGAGCCAGGGAAACACTTCGGGCGTGTACGGATACTCGTACACAGTGCGGCCCGGCAGGTAATACGGCTTCTGAATACCGATGCAGGCACCGCGCATCACCATCTCGGGCTGCTCCTTCACGGCCAGCTTCTCCCCTATTTTGCCCTGCGCTTTCACCTGCTCGGCTAGTTCCAGGCAGCCATAAAGCACGCCCGAGTTGTCGGTGCCGCTGATGAGGACGTTGTTTTTATCAGCCGAGGTGATGGTGAAGCCCTCTTTGCCGGGCGCTTGGCCGGGCGTGGCGTGGTAGGCGGTGGCAGCCTGGGTTAGCAGCGCGTCGGTGGCGCGGCCGATGACAATCTGGTTGCTCTTGCCGCTGGATTTGTCTTGCTCGGTGATACTGGCCTTGTAGCCAGCCGCTTGCAGAGCCGCCAGCAGCCGCTCGGCGCCGTAGCGCAGGCGCGGGTGGGCCTTTTTGGGCAGCACGATGGTGCGGGTTTCAGCGGGCTTTGCGGGGGCGGCAAGCGCGCCGAGCGCGGAAAGCAGCAGGCAGCCAATCAGGAAACAACTAGTTGCGAGGCACTTCCACAAACTCCAACGCATCGGCAGGTTCCTAAGTTAATCTTGAGGTTAAGAGAGTATTTTACCTCATCAAAGTTATACGGACTGCCCGCGCTGGCCTTATACCATCTTCTCCGCCTCTTATAGCATATTGCCACGGTACCCCAGCCGCTCCGGCGGCGTTGCAATGGATTGCTTTCGGCGCTTTAGATGCTCAAAAGAGGCAGCTTCTACGAGCCTGAATCATTCCCACCGCTCCTTATATAGTATAGCCCCAAGGTGCTAGGCACCATAATATGGCGCTTCCCCCATATAGATTCCCGGTTTCCACTGCGGATTTACCGGCTCCTACTGGTGCAACTACCCCTAGCATTTGGGGTGATTTAGGCTTGAAATAGTGAATAACGCAGTGCCGCTACGTGGAATGATAACATCCTACACAGGGTCGAAAAAATGGTATAGGTAGGGGCTGTTTTTGTCTTGTTACTTAGCTGCGGTTTAAATCCTACCCACCTCATGAAAAAATACGCTCGTCCTCTTCTCGGTTTGGCAGTGTCTCTTGCCACGCAACAGGCCGCTCTGGCGCAGTATCCGCAGATTCCGGCTGATGTCCAGAAAGCTACCAACGACATGATGAAAGAGGCCCAGCGGCAATCGGATATTGCCTGGGCCAAGGCGCTGCCCATCATCGAGCGCGACAACAAGAATGGCAAGCCCTACATTCCGTGGGCCGCTCGCCCGATTGATTTGCCGCAGTCGCCGATACCGGCATTTCCGGGGGCTGAGGGTGGCGGCGCGTACTCGTTTGGCGGGCGCGGTGGCAAGGTGTACGTGGTAACCAGCCTCGCCGACAGCGGCCCTGGCACCCTGCGTGAGGCCTGCGAGCAAGGCGGGGCACGCATCGTAGTATTCAACGTGGCCGGCATTATTCGGCTGAAAAGCCCGCTCATTATCCGGGCGCCCTACATCACCATTGCGGGGCAGACCGCGCCCGGCGACGGGGTGTGCGTGGCCGGCGAATCGGTGTGGCTGAACACGCACGACGTGGTGATTCGTTACATGCGCTTCCGCCGCGGCGAAACCAACGTGGGCCGCCGCGACGATGCCATCGGGGGCAACCCGGTCGGCAACATCATGATTGACCATGTTTCGGCTAGCTGGGGCCTCGACGAGAACATGTCGATATACCGCCACATGTACAACGACAGCACCGGCATTGCCGAGCAGAAGCTGGGCACGGTGAACATCACCATCCAAAACTCCATCTTCTCGGAGGCGCTGGACACTTGGAACCACGCCTTTGGCAGCACATTGGGCGGCGAGAACTGCACGTTCATGCGCAACCTGTGGGCCGACAACGCCGGCCGGAACCCGTCTATTGGCTGGAACGGCGTATTCAACTTCGCCAACAATGTGATGTTCAACTGGGTGCACCGCTCCACCGATGGCGGCGACTACAGGGCCATGTACAACATTATCAACAACTACTACAAGCCCGGTCCGCTCACGCCGAAAGATTCGCCGGTGGGCCACCGCATTCTGAAGCCCGAATCGGGCCGCAGCAAGCTGGGCTACCAAGTGTACGGCCGCGCCTACGTGAATGGCAACATCATGGAAGGCAACGAGAGAGTGACCAAGGACAACTGGAACGGCGGCGTGCAGGTGGAAGAACTAGCCGATGCCGGCAAGTACACCGCCGACATGCGCGTAAACTCGCCGCTGCCCATGCCCACCATCACCATTTTGCCCACTGAAAAGGCCTACAGCTACGTGCTGGACAACGCCGGCGCCAACCTACCCAAGCGTGACCCAGTGGACGCCCGCATTCTAAAGCAGGTACGCACCGGCAAAATCGAGTATCCGGAAGGCGTAAAAGTGCCCGAAACGCAGTTCAAACACCGCCGCCTTCCCATCGACTCCTATAAGCAGGGCATTATCACCGACATCAGCCAAGTGGGCGGCTACCCCACCTACGCCGGCCAGCCCTACCAGGACTCCGACAAGGACGGCATGCCCGACGCCTACGAAAAGAAGAACAAGCTGAACCCCAACGACGCCAACGACGCCAGCCAGGTGCGCGGCAAAGACGGCTACACCAACATCGAGGTGTACCTGAACAGCGTGGTGCCCGTGAAGGAAGTGAAGCCGTCGTAAGCGTCTCTATTCACCTTTAGAACGTCATGCTGAGCTTGCCGAAGCATCTCTACCGCAGTGGTAATCAGATTTACTTTGGCGGTAGAGATGCTTCGGCAAGCTCAGCATGACGTTCTTATAGTTTTATTGAAGTAGGGCAACCCGTACGAAACCTCTACTCGTCAGGCTCCCCCTCTCCTTTTTATTCCGCGCATCAAGCGGCGTAGGGGGCCGGGGGGTGAGGTGCCCCACCCAGAACGTTCCACTCCACGCTCCCATCGTGCCCACACCACGCTTCCTTCCTGCACTATTCATTGTACTAGCAACTAGCGTCGCGCCAGTGCTGGCGCAAAGCAAGCCGCCCAAAAAGCCGGTGCCGCCGCCACCCGTTGCCGCCGACAAAGACGGGAAGCTGGTATACGCGCCCGATTCGTTGGGCAACCGGGTGCCCGACTTCTCCTACTGCGGCTACCGGGCCGGCGAGCAAGCTATTCCGATGGTGAGCATCCGGGTGCTGGTACCCGCGCAGGCTGGTGATGCCACCGCCCGCATTCAGGCGGCGCTGGATTACGTGGCTGGGCTGCCGCTGGGCAAAGATGGCTTCCGAGGCGCAGTGTTATTGGGCAAAGGCAAGCACGAAGTAGCGGGTCGGCTGTTGGTTCGGGCCTCGGGCGTGGTGCTGCGCGGCAGCGGCATGGGCGACGACGGCACCCTGCTCATCGGCACCGGTTACTCGCGCGACAACCTGATAACCCTAACCGGCCGCAACGACCGGAAGCTGGAAACCGCCCAGGCCATTACCGATGCCTACGTGCCCGTAAACGCCCGCACGGTGCGAGTGGCAAATGCGGCCGGGTTCAAAGTCGGTGACCGAGTACGCATTCAGCGGCCCAGCACAGCCACCTGGATTCAGACCCTCGGCACCCAGAGCTTTGGGGGCGGCGAATCGGCGCTGGGCTGGAAACCCGGCCAGCGCGACTTGTTCTGGGACCGGCAAGTAGTGGCCGTTGATGCCAACGGCCTTACGCTGGACGCGCCCATCACTACGGCGCTCGATAAAACCTACGGCGGTGGCACCGTAACCCGCTACATGTGGCCGGGTTTGCTCACGCAAGTGGGCATAGAGAATCTGCGGCTGGAATCGACGGTGGACGCCACCAACCCCAAGGACGAAGACCACCGCTGGATGGCCGTGGTGCTCGACAACGTGCAGGATGCGTGGGTGCGCCAAGTAGTATTTCGGCACTTTGCCGGCTCGGCGGTGCTGGCCCACGAAACCGCCCGTCGCGTGACCGTGGAGGATTGCATTTCCACCGAGCCCGTATCGGAAATCGGTGGCGAGCGGCGCAACACCTTCTTGACCAAGGGCCAGCAGACGCTATTCCAACGGCTCTACGCGCAGTCGGGCTACCACGATTTTGCCGTGGGCTACTGCGCCGCCGGCCCCAATGCCTTCGTGCAGTGCGAGGCCGAAGATGCCAACAGTTTTAGCGGCGCCATCGACAGTTGGGCTTCGGGCACCTTGTTCGATATTGTGAAAGAATACGGCCAGGCTTTACGTTTCGGCAACCGGGAGCAGGACGGCCAGGGCGCTGGCTGGGCCGCGGCCAATAGCGTGTTCTGGCAGTGCACCGCCGCCCGCGTCGATTGTTATAAGCCCCCAACGGCTGAAAACTGGGCGTTTGGCACCTGGGCACAGTTTGCCGGCAACGGCCACTGGGAGCAATCCAACGAGCATATCCGTCCCCGCAGCCTCTACTACGCGCAACTCCAGGACCGCCTCGGGGCCGGCGTAGCCAGCCGCGCCGTGCTGCTGCCAATTTCCACCGAAGCCTCTAGCAGTCCGCCTGTATCGGTAGCGCAGGAACTAACGAAACTCTCGGTGGAAGCCGCTCCTACCGTGCGGGCCTTCGTTCTGGCCGCCCCAACCCGGCAGCCGATTGCCGTTCAAACCACCGCACCGAGCATCGACAAGCTGAAGGTGAAGCCCGCCGCCAAACCCACGTACGCCGCCCCGCTGCAAGTAACGCGCGGCGTGGTAACGCGCGGCAACGCCCTCATAACGGGCCGCAGGCTGGACGTGCCGTGGTGGAACGGCAGCGCCCGGCCCTACGGCCTGCGCAACCCCAAGCCCCACGTCACGCGCTTCGTGCCGGGCATGAGCGGCGCCGGCCTCACCGACGATTTGCCGGAAATGACGGACTCGATGCGCGTGCAAAACGTGGTAGCCCTCAGCCACAACTACGGCCTGTGGTACGAGCGGCGCCGCGACGACCACGAGCGGGTGAAGCGCATGGATGGCGAAGTATGGCCGCCGTTCTACGAGTTGCCCTTCGCCCGCAGCGGCCAGGGCACCGCCTGGGACGGCCTCAGCCGCTACGACCTCACCAAGTACAACCATTGGTACTGGAACCGCCTGGCCGAGTTTGCCGACCTGGCCGACCAAAAAGGCCTCGTGCTGCTCAACCAGCATTATTTCCAGCACAACATCATCGAGGCCGGCGCCCATTATGCCGACTTTCCCTGGCGCCCGGTCAACAACCTCAACAACACCGGCTTCCCCGAGCCTGCCCCCTACGCCGGAGACAAGCGCATCTTCATGGCCGAGCAGTTCTACGACGTGACGGACGCCACCCGCCGGCCGCTGCACCGGGCCTACATCCGGCAGTGTCTCAACAACTTCGTGGGCAAAACCGGCGTCATTCACTTGATTGGGGCCGAATTCACCGGGCCGCTCAGCTTCGTGCAGTTCTGGCTGGATACCATTAAGGAGTGGGAAATGGAAACCGGCCACCAAGCCACCATTGCTCTGAGCACCACCAAAGATGTGCAGGACGCCATTCTGGCCGACCCCGCCCGCGCCGCCGTGGTCGATGTCATCGACATCAACTACTGGCACTACCAGTTCGACGGCAGCACCTACGCCCCGGCCGGCGGCCAGAACCTAGCCCCGCGCCAACACGCCCGCCTACTCAAGCCTAAACGCAGCTCGTTCGAGCAGGTGTACCGGGCCGTGCGCGAGTACCGCCAGCAGTTCCCCGACAAAGCCGTGCTCTACTCCGCCGACAATTACGACACCTTCGGGTGGGCGACGCTGCTGGCTGGGGGCTCTCTGGCCAGCGTGCCACGCGTAGAGGATGCACGTTTTGCTGCTGCCGTATCTGCCATGACCCCGGTGGAGCTTCCAGGCAAGCCCGCTAACCAGTGGGCTCTGAGTGACAGCAAAACGGGATTTGTGGTCTACCGCGACGGTGCCGCGCCCGTGCAGCTGGATTTATCGGCCCTGAAAGGCACGTTTACTGTCCGTCACATCAACCCAAAAACGGGTCAGGTAACCGCCTCAAAAGAAATGGTGAAAGGCGGGCAGTCGGTGACGCTGAACAGCCCTGCCACCGGCGCCGATGTGGTGTGGTTAGTTAAGAAATAACGATGAAAACACAGGTAGTTGGGCTGCTGGCAGCACTTGGATTTGCTACTTCGGCGCAAGCCGACGTGGTGCTGCCCCGCATCCTCGGGCACAACATGGTGTTGCAGCGCAACAAGCCGCTGCCCATTTGGGGTACCGCCACGCCAGGCGAAGCGGTTTCCGTGCAGTTTGCCGGGCAGCAGCAGCGCACCACCACCGATGCCAACGGCCATTGGCAGGTGACGTTGCAGCCCTTGACAGCCTCGGCCAAACCGGCGGAACTGGTGATTACCGGCCAGAACACCATTCAACTGCACGATATTCTGGTGGGGGAAGTGTGGCTGGCCTCGGGGCAGTCGAACATGGAGTACACCATGCGCAAGAACAGCAAGGTGACCATTCCGGCCACCGAGGATGCCAGTCCGCTTACCGAACTGGAGCGCGCCCACAACCCGGCCATTCGCATTTTTCTGGTGAACCGGAAGGAGCTGGTGAAGCCCGAGCCGCAGCACCGCGGCTGGAGTGTCGCGCAGGATTCGGCCTTACGGTCGTTTTCGGCGCCGGCGTATTTCTTCGCCAAAGAGCTGTACGACCATCTGAAAGTGCCCATCGGGGTTATTTCCTCTGCCATTCCGGGCAGCCGCATCGAGCCCTGGATTGCCGAAGAAGCGTTTGCGCAGGATCCGTACTACGCCAGCCAGAAAGTGGACGGTGACCCCGGAAAATTCTACGAGCCCATGATTCGGCCGCTGGCGCCGTTTGCGGTGCGCGGCTTCCTGTGGTACCAAGGCGAATCCAACTGCTTCCTGGGCGAAACCACCACCTACACCCACAAGCTGAATACGCTGATCAGCAATTGGCGCACCGCCTGGCACGACCCAACGCTGCCCTTCTACTACGTGCAGCTGGCCCCGTTCAAGTACTCGGAATCCAAGGACACCAAAGTACCTCTAACCCGCGAAACCCTGCCCAAATTCCGCGAAGCGCAGGAAGCCGTACTACAAACCCCGCACACGGGTCTAATCGTCACGACGGACCTCGTTACCAAGCTCGACGACATTCACCCCCCTTACAAGTGGAAGATTGGCCGCCGGCTGGCCTGGCTGGCCCTCGCCGATACGTACAAGCAGAAAAACGTGGCCGCCAGTGGCCCGGTGTTCGACCACCTGCAAGTGAAGGGCACCACGATGACAATATCCTACAAGTCTTTGGGCAGCGCCCTCATCAGCAAAGACGGCCAGCCGCTCACCGATTTTGAAGTGGCCGGGGCTGACGGTGTATTCCATAAGGCACAGGCCCGCATCAAAGGCAAGCGCGTGTTGGTTTCCGCGTCCGAGGTACTTCAGCCGGTGGCTGTGCGCTTCGGCTGGGACGAGGTAGCCAAGCCCAATCTGTTTTCCAAAGCAGGCCTACCAGCCCGGCCTTTCCGCACCAACGCCGCTGCTACAAGTGCTACCACCGCCACTACAGAAGCTGGCAAATAGCCTTCTGTACGATACGGGAGCCAGCTTAGAATCCGCTTCTACTTTGTCAATCGAAATAGTATCAGTAAGTATTTACTAACTGCTTCGCCATGCACCAACACCCACTCAACCGTCGGGACTTCCTGAAAGCCGGCTCCCTACTCACGGCTGGTTTGCTCTTGCCTTGGTCAGCCTCCTCGGCCCGCAGCAAGAAGCTCACCTACAAGATTGCCGTAGTGGACCTCATGATTCTGAAGCGGCAGAAGCTGGGGGCCTTACAGCTCACCAAGGACATCGGGGCCGACGGCGTAGAAATTGACATGGGTGGCCTGGGCCAGCGCGAAACCTTTGATAGTCAGCTGGCAAAGCCCGAAATCCGCCAGCAGTTTCTTGATAAAGCCAAGGAGCTGAACCTGGAAATCTGCTCTTTGGCCATGACGGGCTTCTACGCCCAGTCCTTCGCCACCCGCCCCACCTACCAGCGCATGGTGCAAGACTGCATCGATACCATGAAGGCCATGAACGTGAAGGTGGCTTTCCTACCGCTCGGCACCCAGGGTAACTTGGTGAAGAACCCGGAACTGCGGCCGGCCATTGTGGAACGCCTGAAAGTGGTGGGCAAGATGGCCCAGAAAGCCGATGTGGTGGTTGGCATCGAAACCGCCCTAGATGCCAAAGGCGAAGTGGAACTGTTGCGTGAAATCGGTTCTAAACACATCCAGATCTACTTCAACTTCTCCAACCCGCTTAAGGAGGGCCGCGACCTGCACCAGGAGTTGAAAATTCTGGGCCGCAAGCGCATCTGCCAGATGCACGCCACCGACGAGGACGGCGTGTGGCTGGAAAACAACACCCGCCTCGACATGCGCAAGGTCAAGCAGACGCTAGCCGAAATGGGCTGGGAAGGCTGGCTGGTGATTGAACGCTCCCGCGACGCCAACGACGCCCGCAACGTGAAACGAAATTTTGGAGCCAATACGGCGTATCTGAAGTCGATTTTCCAGACGGGCTAGAAGAAAAGCACCCCGTTTGCTGTCAGCAAAACAACTTATACCTTATATACTATACAGAAGGCTGGCTGAGTCATCACTTACCCGTTAAATTGTCGACTTTCTACCCGAACTATTTCCAATGAATTAGTGCTTTGGTAATCCTAAAAATGGGTTTTCTGCGTGCAACCAAAGCCAGATGATAAGATCGTATAACAAGTTGCCTAAAAGGTGCATATCTACCTCTGGGAGTGGGTGTAAATTGCTGCTGCACTGAAGCTACTCCTCACCTATGCACTCTATCATCCGCAGCTACCTGTTTGCCGGGATTCTATCCGTTGTTGCTGTGGCCCCGGCTGCCGCTCAAACCGCTCCGCCCACAGAAACCAAAGAAGCTGCTTATACGCGCACTATCACGGAACGGGCCGACAAGATCGTGGCTACTCTTGGCCAGTTAAACGCAAAAGCTAGCGGGCAGGTTCGAGATATTATTGCTGGTCAGTATCGGGCACTCAACGAGATTCACGAGAAACAGAAAACGCAGGTTACGGCGCTGAAGGCAAAGCCGCAGGATGATGCCACCAAGGCAGAATTGGCGAAAGTGGAAAACACTACCAATGTGGCCCTCGACAAGCTGCACGCCCAATACCTCAAAAAGCTGGAGCGCCACCTCACGGCGGCTCAAGTTGAAAAAGTGAAGGATGGCATGACCTACAGCGTGGCGCCCAACACCATGCGCGCCTACAACGACATGCTGCCCACCCTGACCGAAGCCCAAAAAGCGCAGATGCTGGCCTGGCTGCATGAAGCTCGGGAGCACGCCATGGATGCCAGCACCTCGGAGAAGAAGCACGCCTGGTTTGGCAAGTACAAAGGCAAAATCAACAATTATCTCTCGGCGGCTGGCATCGATATGAACCAGGCCGGCAAGGACTGGCAAGCTCGCCGGGCCGCTGCTGCTACGCAACCTGCACAACCCACAAAATAAATCCCCCCAACACAGCATGTGTTTTCCCACAAATCAACTGCTATGACCCGTTTTGTACCCCTACTTCCTCCCCGCCCGCTCAGCGCCAGCCAACAGGCTGTCTACGCCTTATTAGCCGGCTTTTTGCTTAGCGCTGGCGTGGCCAGTGCCGCTGTGGTCGGCCCGGCGGTAGGTGCTGCCCCCACCACGGCTTCCGCCGCCTTTATCAACCTGACCGGTACGGTGCGGGATGCCAAAGGCGAAGGAATACCAGGGGTCAGCGTGGTCATTAAAGGTACTACCACAGGCACCGCCACCGATGCCAAAGGTGTGTTTCGTCTCAACGTGCCCACCGGCAACGAAACGCTGATTATTAGCTCTATTGGCTTCAAGAAGCAGGAAATAGTCGTTGGGGGCCGTTCCAACCTCGACGTGGTACTGGTAGACGATGCCGCCGCCCTCGATGAGGTAGTGGTAGTGGGTTACGGCACGCAGTCCAGAGTAAGCCTAACGGGCGCAGTAGCTACCGTGGATATGAAAGCCATTGAGGAACTGCCAGTAGGTAGCCTCTCCACGGCCATTGCGGGCCAAAACCCCGGTGTGGGCGTAAGCGGTGGTACTGCCCGCCCCGGCGATAAAGGCCAGATTACGGTTCGGAACCCGGTTGTTCTTACCAAAGACGGCGGTACCACCCGCCCTCTCTTCGTGATTGACAACGTGGTGCGCACTGAGGAAGACTTCAACCTGCTCGACCAGTCGGAAGTAGAAGCTATTTCGATTCTGAAAGACGCCGCCGCTGCTATTTACGGGGCCCGCTCCAACCAGGGGGTGGTAGTAGTAGCTACCAAACGTGGCAAAGCCGGGCCGGCTAAGTTCTCCTATAGTGGCTCGGTAGGCATATCGGATGCTGCCCGTCTGCCTAGCATGATGAGCGGCCTGGAGCACGCCACCTACCTGAACGACCTTAACTTCTACCGGGGCCGAGCAGCTACAGAGCAGATATTTTACACGCCGGATGAGCTGGATTACTTTGCTACCCACGACACAAATTGGCTGGAGAAGGCCTGGAAACCTTCTACCCTTACCCGCAATGCGCTGAACGTAAGTGGCGGTAGCGACCGGGCCACGTACTTCGCCAGCGTATCGTACAACCGCCAGAACGGCAACTTCGACAACGTTAATTCCGATAAGTGGACGTTCCGGGCTAGCACCGACGTAACCGTGGCTACCGGCCTGAAAGCAGGCCTCTCGCTGAGCGGTGACCTATTTAAGTCGAAGACATATTGGTTTAAGCAGGGTACGGAAAATCCCGACAATGACATGAAGTCGTTGCTCTGGACACCTAAGTTTACCGAGTTTTACATTGATGGCAACCCGGCCTATCAAGCGCCTGGCTTTACCAACACGAACAGCGTTGATGCCGCCCATTTCTTTGAAGTCCAGAAGTCAAACAACTACGCGTCACAACGCAACAACGGCCTGAACCTAACGGCCAACATTGACTACGATATTCCCTTCCTCAAGGGCCTAAAAGCCCGAGTGCTTTATAGCCGCACGCTCGACAATACATTCGGCAAGAATTTCGGCACTAGTTACAACGTAACTGAATACGTGGGGCAGGGTGAACACGGACACATTCCGGGAGGGGCAGTTCGTCAGCAGCGCAACATTCGAAATGGTGACCAGATTTTCCTCACTCCTAGTTCTACGGATACGTACCAGCTCAACGGCTATCTGAACTACGATCAGCAGTTTGGCCAGCACCACATATCGGCACTGGCCTTCTTCGAGCAAGCTGAAACCTATTACGATGAAGTCAGAACTTATAAGACGGGTATTGTTCCGGGCGGCCTCGACAACATAAAATTTGCTATCGGTGAAGTATCTACCGATGAAAACGTAAGAGAATCAGGCATTCTCTCCTACGCAGGCCGCATCAACTACAACTTTGCTAACAAGTATTTTGCAGAGCTGGCCTTGCGTTACGACGGCTCCACCAACTTCGCGCCCGAACATCGCTGGGGCTTGTTTCCTTCGCTGTCAGCGGGTTGGGTGATTTCCGAGGAAAACTTCTTTCCGAAGGGCAACGGAGTTAATTTCCTGAAGCTACGGGGCTCCGCGGGTTTGCTTGGAGGTGACGCTACCCGCGGCTACAACTGGCAGGAAAACTATCAGTTCCGGATCGGTGGCGGCGCGGTATTTGGTGGCAACGGCGAAAAAACCCTCACCGTATCGCCTAACAATGCAATGGCCAACCGCAATGCCCGATGGGACGAGAACCGGAAGTACAACGCCGGTATCGACGCCCGTTTCCTTAACAACCGCCTGTCGGTCAGCGCGGATGGCTTTTACGACCAGCGCCGGAACATGCTCACGGCTATTTCATCCTCGGCTCCGCTGCTGATTGGCGCGCCACTACCCTCAGAAAACTATTCGTCAATTGATGGTTTTGGCTATGAGTTGTCGGTGGGTTTCGGCGACAAGATTACCAATGATTGGTCGTACCGGGTAAATACATTCCTGTCGTGGAACGATGACCGGCAGATTAAAGTGGATATAGAGCGCGGCAAAGTCGGGCAGTGGGACGACCCCACTGGCCGTTCAAGCGACCAAGGCGTGCGGGGTTATAAGTACTTGGGCATGTTCCGCTCCCAAGACGATATAGATGCCTTCTTCCAAGCCAACCCCCAACTTAACCGTAACACTTACACCATCTTTGGTGATAAGCCGGCACCCGGCATGCTGTATTACCAGGACATCCGCGGCCGCAAAGATGCGTTGGGCAACTATACTGAGCCTGATGGTATCATCACCGAAGAAGACGAAACATTCCTGAACCGGAAGTCCAGCAACCACTACGGTATTGGCCTCAACCCGAGCATGTCCTACAAAGGCCTGACTATTCAGGTAACAATGGGGATGTCGTTTGGCGGCCAAGGGCTGGTAGAAGGTACCGCGCGCTCAGTCGCCACGCCTACTGCCAACCGGCCGGAGTTCTGGGCCGACCACTGGAGCCCCGATAATCCGAATGCTAAATACCCGTCGCCCGGTACTGCCAACACTTACAACAAGACCTCGGAGTTCTGGTATGTAAACTCGCTGTCGGCCACTATGCGCAACGCCACCATTTCCTACACGTTGCCTACCGCACTGGTGAGCCGCGCTAACATCAGCAGCGTGAAAGTCTACTTCGTAGCCGTTAACCCCATCAACTTCTACAACCCCTACACCTACAAAACCTACGGAGGTGCCTACGATGCGTACCCCACGCTACGGTCGTTGTCGCTGGGTCTGAATGTTGGCTTCTAATTCCCTCTGAACTCATGAAATTCACTCGCCTAGCTGCTTTACTCGCTTTTTCGGCTTCTGCCCTGACCATTGCAGGCTGCAAAGACACTCTGGATAAAATCAACCAGTCAGCCGCCAGCGAAGAACTGGTTTTCCAGAATGAGACCATAGCTTTTCTCAACCTAAGCTACATCTACGACCAAAACCTACCCGGCTGGTTCGGCGTGACCGGTGCAGGCCTGGGGAACGTCAACCCTAGCGGCTTATCGGAAGAAGCGGCGTCAGACAACGACTACCTCCGAGGCACGGTGACGCAGAATACCGTAACGGACTTTGGCGTTGCGCTGGCTGCCAACAACAACTACGGCAAGATTCGGACTATCAACATGTTTATCCAGGGCCTCGGACGGTCGCCGATTCCGACGCAGCCACGCAACCAACTCAAAGGCGAGGCGCTATTCTTCCGCGCCTACCGCTACTTCGATTTGGTGCGGGTGTACGGCGGGGTGCCGCTGGTACTCACGCCGCAGAATGCCGTAGGCCCAGAAGCGCGTGAGGCGGCTTATTTGCCGCGTAATACCACCACTGAGTGCTTCAACCAAATTACTGCCGACCTGGACTCAGCTATTGCTTATCTGCCAGGCAAATGGAGCGGCAACAGCAACTGGGGTCGTATTACGAGCGGGGCTGCCGCTGCCTTTAAGGCTCGCGCCTTGCTTTTTGCTGCCAGTCCACAGTTCAACCCTTCTGATGATGCTGGCAAGTGGCAAAAAGCTTTTGCCGCCAGCCAGCAGGCCCGGACGCTGTTGAGTACCAATGGCTTTGGCCTGCACCCGTCTTTCGACCAGTTATGGCTGCCTACATCGGAAGTTAATAACCCAGAGGCAGTGCTGGTAACAGGCTATAATACCGGCGCTGCCGGCACCCAGGGCGTTAAGAACAACCAATATGACAACTCCACCCGGCCGGCCTACACCGGTACCGGCGGTGGCTCCAACCGGCCTACCTGGGATTTGGTGAAGGCTTTCCCGATGCTTGATGGCAAGAAGCCTGGCGAATCGACGAAGTACCCCTACACTTTACAGAAGTTTTATAAAAACCGGGACCCACGCTTCGACAAAACCATTGCCTACAATGGAGCAACTTGGCCGCTGAACGGTAACGCCAACTTCAAAATCTGGACTTATCTGCGGGGCACCACAAGCGTAGAACCATCTGGCGCTACTCCTAGCGGCTTCTATCTGCGCAAAGCCATCAACCCCACGGTACCCGCTAACACTGCGAATCTTGTTGGTACCGACTGGATTGAGATTCGTTATGCGGAGGTACTACTAAACCTAGCTGAGGCTGCTTGCGGTGTAAATAACCTCACAGAAGCATATGCTCAACTCCGTGCTATCCGAGCGCGGGCCGGCATTGAAGCTGGCGGTGGCGACTATGGCTTGCAAACCGGAATGAACCGGGCGCAGATGTTCGAGGCCATCCTATACGAGCGGCAGATTGAACTAGCCTTCGAGGGCAAGCGGTTCTGGGACTTACGGCGCTGGCGTAAGATGGAAAGCCTCAATGGTAAGCGCCGCGAGGGACTTGTTGTCACTCTCAAGACTACCGGCATCCCCTCCGATTTTGCCACCAACCGTGACAACCTCAACATCGACTTCGTTTACGACAACTATTTCACCCTTTCAACTAAGGTACTAGATGGAACTACAGCAGCTGCTTATCCTCAAGGTATTCAGTGGAAGCCAGAATACTACTTCTTCGCTATTCCGCAGCAGGCCATCGACAATAACCCCCTGCTAATCCAAAATAACACCTGGGGTGGCGCTTTTGACCCGCTGCAGTAGGGCAACAGCTTCGGTTTACATACTCAAACGCCCCTTGGCCAACTGGCCAAGGGGCGTTTGATTTTTAAGCGTTTCGATATCCACTACGCGGCAAATTCGCGTACAGGCTTCATCTTTCGTACTCAACTCCACCTCATGGCCACTTTTCGCCAGAAATTTTTGAAGCTGCTTTACCCACTTATTATGCGTCTTTCAGGCTCAGGAAGCCGGGGCCAAGTGCTGGAAAACAAGCAAGCCAAACCGGCCATAACCCCATTTTACAACTTGGCCAGCCAACTCAACAACGGCCAGAACTTGTCTTTCTCAGATTTGAAAGGCAAGAAAGTGTTGCTGGTGAATACAGCTTCTAACTGCGGCTATACCAACCAGTACGAAGAATTACAGCAGCTTTCCGAGCAATATGCTGGCGAACTAGTGATATTGGGCTTTCCAGCCAACGACTTCGCCGAGCAGGAAAAGGCCGACGACCACGCTATTCAGGAATTTTGCCAGGTAAACTTTGGCGTGTCGTTTCCGCTGATGAAAAAAAGCGTGGTGGTGAAGAAGGACGAGCAGCACCCCGTGTACCGCTGGCTCACTCAAACCGCCCAAAACGGCTGGAACGAGCAGGCTCCGGTCTGGAACTTCTCGAAGTACTTGGTAAACGAAAATGGCCGCCTAACGCACTACTTCGGTCCGGCCGTCTCACCACTCAGCGACACCGTAACCCAGCACCTTACCCGCTCCTAAGCTGGTACCACAGCAAGCCAGCGGCAGCTTTACGGATGAGCTACTATCTACGTGTTTAGTTTGCAGCCAACAGTATTATCAGTAGCCGCGGCCGTGAAGCAAGCCGAAAGCTGCCGCCGTACAGGCTCCAGCCAAAGTATTGAGCATATTCACCACGTTGTTTGAGAGCCGGCCCTGTCGTTCAAGGGTGGCCCCAAGCAACGAATCCACTAGGTTGCCAACCGTGCCGGCTACGGGCAGCCACCACAACCATGGCCCCCAGTTCTGTCCCGCACAGTAGACCAGCGCAAGCAGGGTACTACCCGCCGCTCCCAGCAGAGTACCTTCCAGGCTAACCACTCCGTTTTCGCCGCGCTTATCGGGCCGAAGCGTGAGGACGTTGACGTAGCGGCTGCCGTAAATGTTGCCTAGCTCAGAAGCCAGGGTGTCGGCGGTGGCGGCGGCAAAGCTACCGGCCAGCATCAGCTTACCAAGAGAAGCAAATTCCGGAAACAGCCAGCTTAGCAACGCCAGTACCCCGGCTACTCCAGCATTGGCCAGCACCTGCCCAGCCGTACGGCGGCCTTTGTTTTCTTCGGCCAGCCCCAGTCGGCGCTTGTCGGCTACCCGCCACGCCGAAGCCGCTGTGCCCAGCCCAAAAAACAAACCGAGTAAAGCAAGACCCAGGTAGCCCGTGCCGAGAAAAACAAGTAGCCCAAGGACGCCTCCCAGCCATGCCCCAGCTGGCGTAAGCTTACGCGCCCACAGGCTATACCCCATGCCCGCCCCCAGCAGCAGAAGCACCGGCGCAACATGAAAAAAGAAGGTCATGGCCGGACCTGAAGTTGCACTACCGCAGGGCTATGCGCAAGGCCGTTTTTAGCACACATCATTTTGCTGCTTAATAGGTTACTTCTAATGGCGAAGCCAGCCGCTTGGCATAGTTAGCCAAATACTGGTCCCATTCGGCGGCGGTTTTGAACTGGTTGCTTTTAGTCCAGCCAAAGCCGGCATAATACACCAGTTTGTTTTCCTTTGGCGTAGCTACTACTAGTAAGTGGCTTTGCTCTTTGGCTTTGGTACGGTGGTCTTTCCACGTTTGTATTTGGCTGGGTGCTAGTACTACACCAGTCCCTACAAACGCATCGTCCATGGGCTCCCAGTAACGGAACCAGCCCTGCTTGGGCTCGCCCTTCACTTCGCCTAGCACGCCTTTGGGCTCGGCGTGCAACGTAGTGCCAATAGTAACGTTGGGCAATGGTTTATCGGCGGATATTCGCTCTTCGAAGCGCGTTAGATTCGAGCCCAGGTCGATGCTGAGCATTTTCTTCTCCGTGACGGTGCGGCCACCTGCCTGCCAGGGAGCGTAGCTCAACTCAAACAGCGTACGGATGGGACCGTTGGCCAGCGTTTTATAGCCCGTAAAGTTTCGCGATACATACAGCGAATCATTTTCCCAAATGCCAATGCCCGCAAAGCCCCGGCTGTCGCCCACGTGATAAGGGTCGTAGCCTTCGCCGTGGTCTTTGTGGTAGTAGCCGGCTTCTTTTACGTGGCCGGCATACCATTTGTCGATGATGGGATACGGCACGCGTTTCAGCCAGCAGTCCATGCCACTGGTGAGCGTGCCGCCGGGCTGCTTGGCTACCACTAAGCGCTCGGCCTCGGGCCCGTACGTGCGAAAGGCTACCCGGTCGTTTTCCCAGGTGTAGTCGTCGATGCGCTCAGGAACCAGGCGGGCAAAAGTAGTATAAGGGCTTTTCGGTTGCTGGGCGGCTCCGTTAGCAGCACCGGTTACAGTGAACTTCTGAGTGGCCTTGGCCGGAATATCGATCTGAAACAACAACTCATCCATGGCGCCGTCGCCATTGTTATCTATAGCCTGGCTAACCAGCGCCTTACCGCGGGCATCCTTCACCAGCAGATTAGTAGGACCGTATTTCCTGACTAATACGGTGAGCTGGGCGGCCGGAATACTGATGGTTTCAGAGAGGCGGTGCAGAGCCAGCTTGTTGCGGACCGTTACCGTTTTGCTGTTGGGTGCCGGGGCAGTTGCACCAAGCAAGGTGGCGGATAACAGTAGGGCTGGGGCAGCGCCGGAACGAAAAGGAAAGCGCATAAGCAAAAGACGAATAGCGTGGATAAGGTGCAAAGTAGAAGGTAACTTCCAACTAACCTTACCTGCCTTCCTAAGCAAGTCAGCTTTTACGTGCGCATGTGCTTCTATGCTATACGCTTCACCCTAATTGCCTTAGCATGCTAGGCAACTCCTCTCGATAGTGCTATGCGCCATCAGCTCAGAAAGCTATAGCAGAGCAGGATATCAATATAACTATCTGATGCCTCGATGCTTAAATGTTCCACAATCACTCTTGAATAGCAGTAAAATGCAAACAAATAAAAATAATATAGTAAAACGCTAGGAGTTGTGAATTATTCCAAGCTAACTTTATACTTCTCTTTTATCATTGCCAAGATATCTGCTCTCGCGTCCACCTACTGCTATTTCATCCAGTGTTAAATTCTTCCAGTTTTTCCCTTGCTGCCGTACGGCGGCGGCTTTTTCTGTGCCTGCTCCTCTTAGGTACCTATGATGGTTGGAGCCAGCCTACCAACTCTGGCGTTGCCCCGGTTCTTGTTACCGTAACGGCTCGATACCGCCAACTCCCAGCCGCAACTACTGTTCAGTTCGAAGAATTGAAGTATGGCAAAACGGCCGGCTTTATTTTCACTAAAGACGACGGGGAAGCAACCGACACCAGCGTTGTCATGCCCGTTTTGAATGGCGGCCGAGCCTCGAACGGGGTTACGTACCCCGGTGCCTACTACACCGATGGAGCGGGGCTCCCAGTGAAGTTTCATTACACTTTCGCCGTTAATACAGCTACTATCAACGCTAACTGGCGCTCATACGCCAAAGCGCTGGCCAAAGGCGACAACCTCGCTAACCATTCACACCTGCACGGCAACGCCTATAACGCATGGCGGGCCATCAAAGACCCTGAAAAGGCGGCTTTCGATAAGTTGGGAATTCGTATGCGCACCCTAGTTATTCCGGCTGACTTTGCTGGCTATACGGCTAACTCTATCTATTTGGGGTACAAATTCATTGGCTCTACGTTTGCGGCCAATGCCATTGATGGTTATACAGCCGATATTCAATGGAACGACAAACTGCGCATAGCCACCTTCAACCCAAACCGCATTCTGGCTAGCCGCGCCAATTTAGATGGCAAATGGATGGAGCCTGGTCAGCCAACTATCCGATTTTTCATCGACGACTTGTTGGCGCAAAGCTCAAACGGGGTTAAGCTGATTGGGCACGCGTTTTCTCACGGCCCCGGCACCACGGAAATAGATGGCTTCAAGCGCTTTACGGATTACCTGCTAACCCATCCTAACAACAACGACCGGGTATGGCTGGCGGGGCAACAGGAGGTGATGGAATACTACGAAGTCCGAGACTATTTCCTGACTAATCCCAGTCGGATAAGCAAGGTGGTAACTGGCAACGTAGTGACGTACACCTTCGATACCTCGGGCTTGCCGGCCGAGGGTCT
Source organism: Hymenobacter norwichensis DSM 15439 (assembly GCF_000420705.1). Taxonomy (GTDB): domain Bacteria; phylum Bacteroidota; class Bacteroidia; order Cytophagales; family Hymenobacteraceae; genus Hymenobacter; species Hymenobacter norwichensis. Next base: position 1,134,503 of record NZ_ATVL01000007.1, on the reverse strand, counting down.
ACTGCGCGACTTTTGCCTGCGCTTGCCTACTACCGATTTGACTAGTGTAACCGTCAGTGGGGCTGATACGGCGTCTTACAACCTCAACACTGGGCTGGTGAACGTATATCTGAAAAACAGAACGGTCAAAAACCCACGTATCGATACGGTTCCACCCCAGATTCTTACCGCGCTGGCCTCCCCCACCGACCCCAAGGTTATTGACCTGGTATACAGCAAGAGCGTAAGCCAAACGGCAGCGGGCTTTTCAGTGGCGAGCAATACGCTGACGCAGCTTACGGGCAGCAATCAAAAATGGCAGTTGCATTTGCTCAACGACTGGCAGCCGACCCAAACAATAACGTACTCGCTACAAGCCGGCGACGCACTGGAAACAGGCACGGCCGCTGGCAAAGTATGCAGCCATTTGGGATACTTTGTATCGAGAGAAGAAGTGGATGCTGATTCTACTGATAATAGCCGGCCCCTGCACTTTCGGAACTACCTCTGGCAAAACCTAGATGGCACGTACACCAATAAAGGTACTGCCCCATATCAGCAAACCATTGCCACAGAAACCATAGCAGCCGGACAAGTTGCCCGCGTTTACTGGCGCAAATCTGCAACAGATGGCCTGGCCCTAGGTGTGGCTACCACCGCCGATGCGCACGAAGCACTGGGCATGACTGGTATCGAGGCAGGTATCATGTTTGCCAGCGAAAACCTGCGTTTAGTTAATAAAGGAGTAGACAGCTACAATGGCTCACCCATTGCGGCCTACTATGGCCTGTTGCGCAAAGCTGACGGCACCATCATCCTGCAAACCAGTTCAGATGGCATAACGTGGGTGAATGGCTCGGCTTTCTCGCTCTCATCCACCGCGAAGCTGTATGTAGTGGCGGCTTTACGGGGAAATTTAAATGCTTCGCCCCTCACACAGCCCAGAATCGATTTGCTAGGCCCCATAGTAGGAAGCCCCTTGCCAGTAACGCTGAGCAGCTTTGCCGCCACCCGGCACGCAGATGGGGTAGCCGTACGCTGGCGCACGGCTTCGGAAACCAATAACGCGTACTTCGAGGTGCAATACGCAGCGGCTGGGCAAGCATTTCGGACGGTTGCCACCGTGGCGGGCCAGGGACAAAGTACGCAGCAGCGTAGCTATCAGGTATTACACTACCCACCGGCGGGCCTGAGCTACTACCGGCTCCGGCAAGTGGACAATGATGGAACAGCCACCTTTTCTGCGGTGGCCACCGTCGCCGCCAACCTGGAAGTAAGTTTATTTCCCAACCCGGCCTATACCCACCTAACCTTGGTGGCACCAGCTGGTACTACCAGCTACCGGGTTCGTAACTTATTAGGCGAAGCAGTACTTCAGGGTCCGATGCCGGCTGGCACCGTAGAACTGGACGTGAGCCACCTTCCGAACAGCATCTACCAGATAGAAGTGCTTACAGATGCAGGCCGCACAACCCGTAAGTTCATCAAAGAGTAACCGGTTGGCCGTCGATGGAAACGTGCAACAGCTTGTAGATGAGCACAACCTGCGGAAGTAGTTGAATCACTCACTTAGCAGATTTGCAGTTAGAAGTTTAGGTTAGTAGAAAGACCTGGGCTTACCAGGCACGAGGCATTCTGCTCCGACCAATTTTAAGAGGGCATATGCGCTAGGCCAGCCTAGGTAATGCGCCGGTGTGGTACTACTTAGTTTTCTTCAACACTAAGCAACACAAGTATTGGCAATAAAAAAGGGCAGTCCACAAGACCGCCCCTTTTCCACAACCAAAACACCTAATCACAAAAAAGCCCCTATACGTAGCGTATGAGGGGTTTATTTTTGCAAATCCTGACCTCTAACCCTGGAAAATCCTGACCTCTTGGCTATCTTCGTGTACACTCCGAATACTCCACGAATAGCACAAAATGGCTACTATCAACGCATTCACCAAGCCAAAAGACAGGGACAAGAAAAAGAAGCTCCTGTATGTCATCCTCAGACATGGGAAAACTGAGGTATTGAAGAGCACAGGGGAATTCATTCAGGACTCTGAGCTAAAGAAAGGAGCCATCCGTGAATGCAAACTAGATGGTCAAACTGATTAAGAGGCGTGTACTTGAAAATACGGATGTAGGCCTTATTGCTGGTGTAAGCATTAAGGTCGGTTGATTCAGAAAGCTTTTTGGAAGACATAGTAACAGGATTAAGCTGCAAATCACTAACGCCTATACAGACCCGGCTCAGTGCCGGGTTTTTACATTTTAGAGCTAGCTGATTATTACTATCTTCACTAACCTATTTGACTCACTTTATATAGTTTATATGGCTCAGCAAGACCGGGACCATCATATTGTTATACAGGCACTCAAGGCCGCTGGCTGGACAGTAACCCATCCTCAGGGTATTGCAACCAGATTCGCTGGGAAACGCGGAACCGTTGACATAGGTGCAGAAATCTATGAAGCAGAGAAAGGAAACAGAAAGATTGCTGTTGAGGTTAAGAACTATCCACCGACTGGCAACGGTGTAATGGGTGACTTTCAGCGCAACGTTGGGCAGCACCTGATGTACAAAGAATGGTTTGAGGAAAACGAGCCAGACCGAGAGGTTTATACAGCCGTACCCAAGGCCACCTACGATGGCTTTTTATCCAATCAGGAATCCCAACGTTTTCTGAAAAAGCACGAAATCAAAATGTTTACGTACAACCCAGAGTCTCAAACGCTTGACAAATGGATAGATTAGCCAATTACCGCCAAATCATTTCAGACTACCTCCGGGAACAAGCTAACGTGCCGTACCCGACAACGGTAAACCTGAAATCTTTAGCTGTCATTGACAGTGACCAGTTTCTGTTGCTCACAATTGGGGAGCACAAGGGAGAACAGGTACATTCAACCGATGTACACATTACCATACAGGAGGATAAGGTTCTCTTGCTGGTAGACAACACCGATTGGGATGTTTTAGCCGAGTTGGAAGCCCGAGGTATCGCAAAGGATGACCTGGTTGACGCAACTCAAACCCTGGAACTTGTTAACTCCTAATTATGAGCTTCAAAGCTGTTTTTAAATTGAGTGGTGGAGAGGCGGAAGGACATGAGGTCATCTTCTGCCGCTATAGCTTCAACCAAGCAGTTAATAATGTGGGACAGCCTAATTCCGTAGTGCGCCACACTAGGATGAACGTCACCATCATTGGTACCGGCAACGATAAGGAACTTCTAGCCTGGATGCTTGACCCGTACCAGCAAAAATCAGGGTCCCTCACCTTTTACCGCAATGATGTGGAAGCTGTATTCAAGACCCTCAGCTTTGAAAATGCTTATTGCACGATTCTGAAGGATAAATTTGATGCTACTGGTAGCACCAAGGACAGCAGCCTCGTCACGCAACTCGTCATCAGTTACGAGAAGTTGAACGTGAACGGCGTTGAATACGCAGCCAACTGGTAACGCAGAATTGGAATTAGATAGCGAACCGGCCACACCAGCCGGTTTTTGCGTTTTGGGGCCACTGGTGACACTTCCAGGGCTTCAAGGTCCAATCACTTGCCTCCTATCTAAACGTTGAATACAAGAGACCTGTTTTTCAAGAAGTTTTCAGGGTTACTTTTCAAGCAATCCAAGGTAAACCCAAAATTGGTGAGGTCAAGATGCGCGCGCTTAGAGGTCAGGATTTGACCGAATTCCTGACCTCAAAACGCTAAAAATCCTGATCTCTGAGTACCCAAGAAACCCTTTGAAAGGCTCAAAAACGCCGTTTCCAAGTAACTGGCCGCAAATAATAAAGGACGCCCCATAGGAGCGCCCCTTATCCACAACCAAAACACCTAAAAAAGTATTCTTTCTGCTAAAAACGTGTACAACTACCGCGCCAAAAAGCCCAAGTAGACGCTGTGAAAGAAACTTAATTAGAAAATAACTAGCTGCTGGCAACAGCCGGTTATTAATAAAGTAGTTGACTATACTCTGATGGCTCTTCCGTTACTCTTTCACCATGCGGCTGACTAGCCGGGAGCCAGCAATTTCTATCGTTACCAGATAAACTCCGGCCGAAACGCCACCTAAATCAAGCTGCGGCTGATTGACTCCAACCTTAACGGGAAGGGCCCGTGTAGCCACTGTGCGGCCCACTAAGTCAGCTACCTTAACGGAGGCAGTGCCAGCTACCCGCGAATCGAAGGATAGGGTAACAGCATCTTGAAATGGATTCGGATAGTAACCGAACGATTCAGCAACGAGCACGGCAGGTTGGGTGCTGAGCACAATAGCTAGGTCGCGGGCACCGCGGAACACTTGGCCACGGATTTCGCCGGACGGGTAGAGTGCGGTGTGAATGTTGGCGTAGATACTGTCGCGGCGGAACTGCAAGGCACGGCGGGCAGTGAAGGGCGCGGCAGTATTAGGTGCCACATTACCCGTCGGTTGCCAGAAGCCCTCGGCCGAAATGGCGGTGTTGCCGGCAGGCGTGTAAAATGGGCTCAGTTCGAACACTACTGGCCCACCTTGGTTGCGCAGCCCTGTATGGAAGTGCCCGCCCGTAACCGGGCCACTTAGGCCACCCCATGCCATGCTAAAATGCACATTGCTCTGGTCACGGTCCATGCTGACAAAGCCGGAACCGTAGGCAGTGCTGGCATTGGGCGTAGGCCGCTCTTGACTGCCGTTCATTGAGAAGGTATATCCTTCGCGGGCCAACCGGTACACCTGCCCCCGGATTTCGCCGTTCGGGTTGGCTGCCGTATTTAGCACGAAATTCACCCCGCCCGTCAGAAACAAATTAACCAAGTCCGACGACAAGTTGGTAAAGTTCACGCTGATAGCCGCCGGGGCTCCTACCAGTGACAGGTTGGCCAGCAAATCGGCGGCTGTATTGGCCTGGCCCAGTTCTTTGACAAAAATACTAAGGCTGGTTGGGGCGGCACTCAGGCCGGTGTGAGCCAAAGACACTTGTAAAGTATCGAAGGTAGCGTTAAGCCGACCAAAAGCTACTGCTTTGGCAGTAGTTGTTACGGTGGGTACCATCTGGGTCCCGTCGAGGCGGGCATCGTGGCCGAGGTGGCGCACCTGCCGCACCAATTGACCCCTGATTTCACCACCCGGATTAGCAGCCGTATGAATATTGACGTACACCTGCCCGCTAGCCAGCGCTGCCAGCACTGTGGCGTTGGGCGTTAGTTCGCCCTCAATTACGTTGCCGCTCACGTAGGTCAGCAAGCTTTGGATAACGCCACCAGCTACGCCGGGCAACCCTTGGTGAAAATGAGCATCGGTAATGGCGCCGCTTAATCCGGTAGCTACCACCCGAAACTTCATCTTGTCCTGGGCTTGAGTTAGATTAAACGTGCCAATACCCACAGCATTGGTTATAACAGCAGGTACTTCGTTGGCACCCAAAAGAACAGCTATATAATGCTCGTCTTTTTCCAATTCAATCTGCCCCCTGATTTCACCGGTGGGGTTAGCAGCGGTGTGAACGTTCAGGTAGTAGCCGCCGCGTAGGTAGCGGTCCAGTTTACCTCGGTCGATATCGGACCCAGTGAGGAAGCCTTGAATGCGGTTGCCCCGAATAAACCGAAACAAATCTGTTACCACTGGTCCCGATACGCCCCGGAACCCAAGGTGCGTATGTGCCATTGTAATAGGACCGCTAAGGCCACTGAAAGCGCCGGAAATAAACAGCGTATCCCGCGTGGAATTCAGCGTGAAGCTCACAGCTCCGCGTGCTGCCGTTGTGACGGCCGGTACCTCTTGACCACCATTAAGTGTGGCACCTAGCAGCAGATGTGCCCGTAGATGATCGGCCTGCGAAGGAAGGCTGAACAGCAGGATCAACAAGCCGGCCAGCAAATGCGTAAGTTTTTGATGCATAGTACTATGAAGATGGGATTTGAAATATGCCAGGCTTCCGTCTGGCAACTGGACTGTACTTTCTACTACTCCTGGTTTCTAAATATGTTTAGATTATTATATTTTATTTCCAGTCTTCCGAACACGATTGCTAGCAGTTGTAAGGCGTACTTTGTGGTTTTGCCCGTACAGGCAATGATCTGCCACTTTATTTCCCCATCAGCATGGAAGCACCCAACCCCGACTTCATGCGCGAAGCCATTCGCCTGTCCATCGAAAAAATGCAAGCCGGTTACGGCGGTCCGTTTGGGGCCGTGATTGTGAAAGATGGCGCTATCATTGCCCGCGGCTTCAACCAAGTAACTAGTACTAACGACCCTACTTGCCATGCCGAGGTAGATGCTATCCGGAAAGCCTGCGCCACGCTAGGCACGTTTCAGCTGGACGGCTGCGACCTGTACACTTCCTGTGAACCTTGCCCGATGTGCCTCGGCGCCATTTACTGGGCCCGCCCAAGGCGCGTGTTCTATGGCAATACCAAGCAGGATGCTGCCGACGCCGGCTTCGACGACCAGTTTATTTATGATGAAATAGAGAAGCCTTTGGAGGAACGCCGGATTAGTATGATAGAACTATTGCGAGATGAGTCGAAACAAGGCTTTGAAGCTTGGCACTTACAGCAAGACCGAACCAACTACTAGCCAAAATACAATATATTCAAGCGTCCTATTACTGCTCAGGTTATTGAGCAGCAATAGGACGCTTGTGTTTATCAGGCCGTTGGTATACCAATACAACATATTTAAAAACTTAATAGGATTAAACTATTGTATTTTTTTGTTTAAATACCTTTTTCACTATAATACAGCTATACTGGCTTAAAAATTACAAAGTGCAATTTGACAGATACTGACAGGCGCATATATTTGTTTTGAGGGCTAGTGCTGCTGCTGTTATTATGGCGAACATAGAGGAGTATATTATTGTATAATTCTCCGCTCAAAGAGCACACTAGCTCTATTTCCTATCCGCGTTTCAAATCCAACTACTCCACATGAAAACACTTTTTCCCTCATTTCAGCAGGCTGGTATCTGGCTGGCTAAGCCCGTCCGACTATTGTTGCCGGCAACCCTTTTATTTGGTGCCACCCAGCAGGCGTATGCGCAGTTTCCGCGAAACGAGACCTTCAAAAATGCCTCGGCCCCTAATTTTACTATCAGCGGAGCAGCCCGCCTGACTGGTACTGGCCAAACAGGCAACGACGCAGTTGGTCAAGGCTACCTACGGCTAACTAGCGCCGCCACCGACCAAGCGGGTTCCATCATCGACAATGTAGGCTTTGATGCACCGGATGGATTTACTATTTCCTTTGAATTTTTTGCCTACGGTGGTAGCGGAGCGGATGGCTTCAGTGTATTTCTGGTAGACGAAGCCGGTCAGCCAGCCAGCGGCTTCCGCATTGGCGCATCGGGCGGTTCATTAGGCTACGCCCAGAAAACCAATGCGCCGGCGTCACCAGGTGTTTCACGCGGCTACATCGGTATTGGCATCGATGAGTTCGGCAACTTTGCCAACCCTACCGAAGGCCGCAATGGCGGGCCCGGCTTCACGCCCGATGCTATTTCTATCCGAGGAGCCGGCGACGGTTCGAGCACCACTGACTACCCTTATTTAACTGGCACGGCACTTAACCAACTGGGTTTCAGCCTGGATGTACCCACTACCCGTGCTCAGAGCGGCTCCGCTGACTATCGGCGGGCATTCATCGACGTGGTACCTACCGGCTCGGGTAGCACCCGCACTTACCGCATAACAGTCCGCATACAGCATGGTAGTGTGGTTACTACCACTGTTGATAACGTAACGGTTAGCACACCGCCCGACCGGCTCCGCCTAGGCTTTTCGGGCTCGACAGGCAGCCTGACTAACGTGCACGAAATCCGGAACCTGAACATCGTGCAGGCGCCTTTCGCCAACGACGACCTAGCCGCCACGCGCTACGACCAGCCCATCACCATCAATGCTATCAGCAATGATATATTTCCGGGCACTGGTTTCCAGCCCAATTCTCTGGATCTAGATTTTGGCGCTCCTGGTATTCAAAGTACGTTCACAGTTTCAGGCAAGGGCACCTTTACCGTAGACCCAGCGGGGCAAGTAACGTTTCAACCTACTGGAAATTTTGCGGGTACCATCACTATTCCGTATACCGTCAACGACATTCTTAACCGGACAACCTCCACTTCCAGCCCGGGTAATATCACAGTTGTTGTACAGGGCGCTGATGTAGCAACCAGCATCACAGGACCTACCACTGCCAACCCTGGGTCCCGTATTACTTACAATGTAAATACCACCAATCTAGGCTCTATTACGGCTCAGAACGTGACGGCCACGTTGCAGCTTGCGCCTCGGCTGCCAGCCGGCAGCGTTACGCCATCCAGCGGAAGTTATGACGCCACTACGGGCCTGGTTACATTTGCTCCTGTTGCTAGCCTAGCCAGCGGCGACCCGCCTATTGCAAACTCGGTAACCCTTATAGTACCGGCCAATGGCACAATAACTGGCACCGCTGTTTCCGGCAACTCCATTCCCGACCCCGTTTCGGCCAACAACACAGCTGCTATTACTACCACAATCAGTGGTATTGCCAATGTAAGCACGGTCTGCGCCACCCCCGGCAAAGACGGTCCACTCACTGTTACCGGAACCAACCAAATCCTCAACACCTACTATGCCGGCAACCAAACGGTAACAGCGGGTAGCAGCACTATAAGCGTAAATACCACCACGCGCGGCGCAACCAACACTCTTGCTCCCGGCGACGTGGTATTGATTATGCAAATGCAGGGAGCCGACCTGAATACAGCTAATTCAAATGCCTACGGTGACGGAGTTACTGGCGGGGAGGCTAGTGGTAATTTAACCACCAACTTCACAGCCGGGAATTATGAGTATGCTACTGTTGAAAGCATTGCCACCTCAGGCAGCAACCTGACAATTACGCTTAATAAGGGGCTAGCATACGGATACGAAACTGTTGATTATGCCAACATTTCGGGCACGCAAACGGGGCAGCGTCGTTTCCAGGTTGTTCGGGTTCCTCAGTATGCCACTCTCACGTTCACGGCTGCTAGCACTGTAACTGGTCCTGCCTGGGATGGTAGCACTGGTGGTGTATTAGTGCTGGATGTAGCTGGTAAAACCATTTTCAATGGTAGTGGCTCTTCTCTGTCGATGACAGCGAAAGGATTCCGAGGCGGTGGCGCAAAGGGCTACGATGGCACGACGACAGCCTCAGCCTTCCGCAATATAGCAGCCACTACCCGTACGGGGGCTCACGGCTCAAAGGGCGAAGGCACGGCCGGTACTCCCCGGTATGTGTATGAAGGAGGCACTACCATAGTGAATACGGGCAACGAAGGCTATGTAAATGGCAGTACCGCACAAGGTGCCCCTGGCAATGCAGGCGGCGGCGCTACATCTTTAACTCCTACTTCCAACAATGGCAACGCAGGCGGTGCTGGTGGTGCCAATGCCGGAAAAGGCGGTATTGGGGGCTGGGGTGCAGGCAGTGGCAACAACAATACGGGTAGTGGAGCGCAGGCATCAGGAGGCGCAAGCTTTGATGGTACCTCTGCACGGCTAGTAATGGGCGGCGGCGGTGGCGCAGGCTCCACTAATGCAACTATCGTTTCTGGTACAGAATACTTTAGCAGCGGTGGCATTGGCGGCGGTATCATTTTCTTACGTACAGGCTCCGTGACAGGTACGGCCAGTATAGAAGCCAACGGGGGAAATGCGCCGGGTGCCGGCACCCTACCGGAAGGCGGCGGCGGCGGCGGCGCAGGCGGTACAGTGGTACTGTTAGCCACTCCACCGAGCGGCATAGCAGCCGGCCTGGATGGCTTGACGGTGAGAGCACAGGGCGGCAGAGGCGGCGACGCCCAAACCAACACAAACAGCTCTGTTGGACCGGGTGGCGGTGGTGGCGGTGGCTTCATCTTCGCTAACTCGGCCCTTGCTTCTTCCTCTATAGCGGCTGGTGCCCGTGGCGGTACCAATACTAACAGCCGGGCCTTTGGAGCAGCCGCGGGAAATGCGGGTAGTTCCTCTACTACCACCAGTGCCTCTATCCCAAATACTATTGCCGGTGCTGGCAATTGCTTACCGATGCTCACGGTTGCTTTGCGTACCGAAACGCCGCGCCGAAACCGAGTAGGCGCACCGGGTAGTGCCGTCTATCCGGCCATGTACACTCTAACCGTTTCCAATACAGGCGGTATTGCCACTGACTTGACCCTCTTTACCAGCCTGACTGACAATATTTTCAGTTTTGACAACACTTTCACTCCTGAAGTAACACTGACGCTGGCTGATAATACGTCAAGCACACCTACAGACTTCACAGTGAGCAGCGGCGGTAGTACCCCTTCTTTCAACCTAGCTACCCTACCAGCAGGAGCATCGGCAAGTATTACCTTCCGCGCGACTATTGCAGCCACGGCCAACGACAACTTTGCGTATCAAGCCAGTGCTGGTGTAAGCTACACCAATCCGTTGCGTGCTCTGGCTAGTTCCACTATTCAGCCTGGCGGCAATTATTACTCCGATGATACCAGCTACGGCGCCGCAGGCGGCAGCAATTACACAGGCACTAATCCTAGCAATACGGCCGAGGATGTGATGATTGCCCGGCCACTACCCGTCGAGCTAAAGCATTTTGAAGTTGCAGCGAAAGGCTTGAACGCAGAATTGATGTGGGCCACCGCCAGTGAGTTGCAAAACGACCGTTTCGAGGTAGAACGCAGCCTAGATGGCCGTAGCTTCGAGCAGATTGGTACAGTGCAGGGGCAAGGCACAACCACCCGTGAAACCGCTTACCGGTACACAGACGGCAACGCTGCTCGTGTATCACTGAGACCAATCTACTACCGGTTGCGGCAGGTGGACCGCGACGGTTCCAGTAGTTACTCCCCGGTTCGGATGGTACGGTTCACGCAGGGCGCCAAAGCCGCCATTGCCCTCTACCCTAACCCGCACAGCGGCAGCGCTACCCTCGACCTGACAAGCCTACCTGTAGCCGACTACCGCGTAGAAATACTAGATCTAGCCGGTCGTCAGCTTGGAAAGTTTGAGTTGAAAGGCGGCCTACAGCATCCGTTAGATTTGCATTCGCTGCCGCTCGGCTCCTACATCATCCGGGTGCAAAGTGCCGAAACGATTATTACGCTGCCTATGATTCGCAACTAACCTTCCGGTACACTTCCCTCAACACAAAACGCCCCCGCAAGTAGTTGCGGGGGCGTTTTGCATTCCAGTGCTACCAGACGGCATCTATCCAAACAAACCGGCCCGGACACTCACATAGCGTCCGGGCCGGTTTGTATTTCAGGGAAGGAGAAAGCTAGAATTTGCCGCCAGCTTTGCCCATGCCACCCATCATGCGGGCCATTTGCTGCATACCGCCTTTCGTCTGGCTCATCTTGTTCATGGTGCGCATCATTTTACGCATGTCCTCGAACTGCTTCATCAGGTTATTCACCTGCTGAATGTCCGTGCCGGAGCCTTTGGCAAGGCGCTTCCGGCGCGAACCGCTGAGTACATCGGGGTTGGCGCGCTCGAAAGGCGTCATGCTCTTGATGATGCTTTCGATTGGCTTGAAGGCATCGTCGTCGATTTCCACGTCTTTGATGGCCTTGCTCATGCCGGGAATCATGCCTACCAAGTCCTTCAGGTTGCCCATCTTCTTGATCTGCTCCAGTTGGGACAGGAAGTCGTCGAAGTTGAACTGGTTTTTGCGGATCTTCTGGTTGATACGCTTGGCTTCGTCTTCATCGAACTGCTGCTGCGCGCGCTCTACCAGCGAAATTACGTCGCCCATGCCCAGGATCCGCTGCGCCATCCGGTCGGGATAGAACATGTCCAGCGCCTCCATCTTCTCACCCGTCGAGATGAACTTGATGGGTTTTTCAACCACGGCCCGGATGCTGAGGGCCGCGCCACCGCGGGAGTCACCATCGAGCTTGGTGAGTACCACGCCGTCGAAGTTCAGTCGGTCGTTGAAGGTTTTGGCGGTGTTTACGGCGTCCTGGCCGGTCATCGAGTCCACCACGAACAGGGTTTCCGACGGATTAATAGCACGCTTGACGGCCTCAATCTCATTCATCATCTGCTCGTCCACGGCCAAGCGGCCGGCGGTGTCGATGATAACAACCTTCTTGTTGTTTTTGCGGGCATACTCAATGGCGTTCCGCGAAATGTCCACCGGGTTCTTGTTCTCCACCTCGGCGTACACCTCCACCCCAATTTGCTCGCCCAGCACTTGCAGCTGGTTGATAGCCGCCGGACGGTACACGTCGCAGGCCACCAGCAGCACGGTGCGGTTTTGCTTCTTGATGAACGAGGCCAGCTTACCGGCAAACGTAGTTTTGCCCGAGCCCTGCAAGCCCGAGAGCAGTACCACGGCTGGGTCACCCTTGATAACAATATCCTTTTTGTCGCCACCCATGAGCTGGGTTAGCTCGTCGTAGACGATTTTGGTCATGAGCTGGCCCGGCGACACGGCGGTCAGCACGTCGCGGCCCATGGCCTCGTCCTTGATTTTGTCGGTGACTTCCTTGGCCACCTTGTAGTTGACGTCGGCATCAACGAGGGCGCGGCGGATTTCCTTGATGGTAGCCGCTACGTTGATTTCGGTGATGCTGCCTTGGCCCTTAAGGGTTTTAAAGGCTTTATCGAGCTTGGTACTGAGGTTATCAAACATCGGTTGATGCGCTACTTATTGATTTAGTGCATTGCTGCTGAGGTGCTTGCGCATCTTGTTGCAGCTTAATTATTTTCTTGGGTTTTCGAGGTATCGAATAGTCTTCAACCCACCTGAAAACTTTACTTGCTACTCTCTGATTCAGTGGCTGCCGGTTGGCCGCTTCCGTATCCGCTAGCTTGTTGAGCTGAACAGCTACTAGGTCTAGCCTTCAAAAGTAACCAGAAAACCCCGAAAGGCCGCATCTGTGTACCTTCGCACTTTCACGCTTCCTGTTCTGCTCCCGTGCCCGACCGTCCGCTCCGCCTGCTTGTCATTACCTATTACTGGCCACCCTCTGGAGGTGCGGGCGTACAACGGAGCCTGAAGTTTGTGAAGCACCTACCCACGCTGGGTGTCGAGCCCACGGTGATTACCGTAGACCCGGAGCACGGCGCGTATCCCGTGCTCGACCACTCGCTGGCTGCCGAAATACCCTCTAGCGTCCGCGTGATTCGGACAGGCACTTCCGAGCCATTTGGGAGCTACAAGAAACTGACTGGCCGGCAGCAGATTCCGTACGGTGGTTTCGCCAACGAAAGCAAAACTAGCCTAGTGCAGCGAGCCTTCAAATTTGTGCGAGGCAACCTGTTTATTCCGGATGCCCGGCGCGGCTGGAACGCTCACGCCCTACAGGCCGTAGCCGACCTGGTAGCGCAGGGTGAGCAGTTTGATGCTATACTCACCAGCTCGCCGCCGCATTCCTCGCAGCTGATTGGCCTGGAGTTGAAACGCCGCTACGGTTGGCGCTGGTTGGCCGATTTGCGGGACCCTTGGACCGATATTTACTACAAAGCCGAGCTGAACCAGACCGCGCCGGCCCGCTGGCTCGATGCCCGCTACGAGCGGCAAGTGCTAGAGCAAGCCGACATTGTGCTGACGACCAGTGCTGATACCAAACGGCTATTCCTGGGCAAATCAGGGAAACTACAAGCCGCTAAATTCCATGTACTGCCCAACGGCTACGACGAAAGTGACTTCCAACTTCCCTCCTGCCCGCCTACCGATGCGCTGCTACTCACGCACACCGGCACCATTTCCGAAACCTACCACATCGAGCTGCTGCTAAGCGCCGTAGCCGAGTGCCGCCGCCGCCACCCCGAGGTGCCGTTGCGGCTACGCTTTGTGGGCAAAGTAGCCGATGGCGTACAGCGCCAGCTCACTGCCATTGGCCTCAATGACGCCACCGAGCTGCTACCTTTCGTGCCCCATGATGAATCCGTAGGCTATCTGCTACGCTCCACGGTGCTGCTGATGGCCATTCCAGACGTGGCCCACAACTTTGGTATCCTGCCGGGCAAAGTGTTCGAATACCTGGCCGCCAACAAGCCCATTATCTGTGTAGGTCCGACTGGCTCCGATGCCGATAATTTGCTACAAGAGTGCGGTGCCGGCCGCGCCTGGCCTTACGACGCCTACGAGGATATGCTGGAGTACCTGGAAACCTTAGTGGCGCAGTGGCAAGTGAATCCCAACCTCGACTTGCCGGCCCTTAGCCACACCCGCTATTCTCGCCGCTCCCTCACTGAGCAGCTAGTGAAGCTGTTGCGGTGAGTGGTTCTATAGCAGCCACTCCGTCTTAGTCTCTCTACCCGCAGAATCTGGCTTTCTGCACTACGCAATACCCTTACCTTTGCGCCCGGTGACTCCAGCGTCTGGCGCTTTCTTCCTGTCACCTCCCAGCTTCAGTCTTCTAGCTTCTTTTCAATGGCTCTCGACCTCAATCATAAATCTATTTTGGTAACCGGCGGCACCGGTTCGTTCGGTAAGCAGTTCGTACAGACCGTGTTCGAGAAATTTCCGCAGGTGCGGCGGCTGGTGGTGTACTCGCGCGACGAACTGAAGCAGTACGAAATGTCGCAGACGTTTCCGCAGGCCAAGTACCCGGCTATCCGCTACTTCATTGGTGATGTGCGCGACGGGGAGCGGCTGAAACGGGCCTGTGAAGGGGTAGATATTATAGTGCACGCCGCGGCGCTCAAGCAAGTACCCGCCGCCGAGTACAACCCCATGGAGTGCATCAAAACCAACATCTTCGGGGCCGAAAACGTGATAAACGCCGCCCTAGACTGCGGCGTGAAGGAAGTAGTAGCCCTAAGCACCGATAAAGCCGCGGCCCCCATCAACCTGTACGGCGCCACCAAACTCTGCTCCGATAAGCTGTTTGTGGCCGCCAACAACATGAAAGGCGCCCGTGACCTGCGCTTTTCGGTGGTGCGCTACGGCAACGTCATCGGCTCCCGCGGCTCGGTGGTGCCGTTTTTCCTGCAACAGCGCCATTCCGGGGTGCTGCCTATCACCCACCCCGACATGACCCGCTTCAACATTTCGCTGGAAGAAGGCGTTGATTTGGTGCTCTACGCACTGGAACACAGCTGGGGCGGCGAGATTTTCGTGCCTAAGATTCCAAGCTACAAAATTACGGAAGTAGCCGAAGCCATTGGCCCGAACTGCCGGCAGGAAATCGTGGGCATCCGGCCCGGCGAGAAGCTGCATGAAGAAATGATAACCGAAACCGACGCACTGAGCACCATCGAGCTCGACAGGTACTACGTTATTCTGCCCTCTACGCCCCAGTGGAGTGTGGATGAGTTCGTCGCGCATTTTGGCGGCAAGCGCATGCCGCTAGGCTTCCACTACGATTCGGCCAACAACGACCATTGGCTGAATGCCGAGCAGATCCGCGAGGAAATCCGGCTGCACGTAGATGCCGACTTTGAAGTGTAATCAGCTCATCTAGCTATTAGTAAGCCGCTGTATTCGATGAGTGCAGCGGCTTTTTTATAAATTCCCTGCCATAAGTCTTATTCTTGCTACATGTCTTTCCAGCCCACTCACCCTATTGCCTACGGCCGCCAGCACATCACCGAAGCCGACGTGCAAGCTGTGGTAGCAACGCTGCATTCCGACTATCTCACGCAAGGCCCAAAGGTGGGCGAGTTCGAAGAGAAGTTTGCCGCCTACATCGGGGCGAAATACGCCGTGGCGGTTAGCAACGGCACGGCGGCGCTACACTTGTGCGCACTGGCGCTGGGGGTGCAACCGGGGCAGCGAATTATTACCACGCCCATCACCTTTGCTGCCTCGGCCAACTGCGTGCGCTACTGCGGCGGCGAAGTACATTTCGCCGACATTGACCCGGCTACCGCCCTCATTGATTTGAAGGCCGTACGCCAACTACTGGAAAGCCACCCCGAAGGCTATTTCCAAGGCTTAATTCCGGTAGATTTCGCTGGTCTACCCGTGAACATGGAAGAGGCCCGTAAGCTGGCTGACGAGTTTGGGCTCTGGATTATCGAGGACTCCTGTCACGCGCCGGGTGGCTTCTTCACCGACTCGCAGGGCCGGGAGCAGCGCTGCGGCAACGGGCAATTTGCTGATCTAGCTATCTTCAGTTTCCACCCCGTCAAGCACATTGCCACCGGCGAAGGCGGTATGATTACCACCAACCGGGAGGATTTGTACCAGGAGCTACTAAAGCTGCGTACCCACGGCATCACCAAAGACCCCGCCCAAATGACCCGCAACGACGGTGGCTGGTACATGGAAATGCAGGAGTTGGGCTACAACTACCGTATGCCCGACATGCTGTGCGCGCTAGGTATCAGCCAGCTTAGCCGCGCTGAAGAGGGCATCACACGCCGCCGTGCGCTGGCCGCACGCTATGATGCTGCCTTCGCTAACATGCCCACCGTGCGCCCACTAGTGGGTGCGCCTGGTCATGCTTACCACTTGTACGTTGTTCAGGTGGCTGACCGCAAAGGCCTATATGATTACCTCCGAACCAAGGAAATCTATGCGCAGGTGCACTATATACCAGTGCATACCATGCCGTATTACCAAGGACTGGGTTGGAAACTTGGAGACTTTCCCTTGGCGGAAGAATATTACGCACACTGTTTAAGCATTCCGCTGTTTCCTAGCCTTACAGACGAAGAGCAAGAATACGTAATCAGCTGCATCCAAGCTTTTCTATCAGAAGCAGGCAAGTAGTAGCGCCATACTCCTGGCTGATTGCGGAAGTCATTTCTTCACTCATTCATTTATTTACCCCTTGAAGAAAGTCGGCATTATCTCGCAGGCGCGCATGACCAGCACCCGATTGCCGGGCAAGGTACTACGCGTAATAGCGGGCCAACCGTTGTTGCATTATCACACCAGTCGGTTACAAGCCAGCGGGCTGCCGGTTTATCTGGCAGTAACAAATAATACCACCGACGATGTCTTGGCTGATTTTGCGGCAACTAACCATATACCCTGCACCCGCGGCGACGAGCAGGATGTGCTAAGCCGTTATCAGCAATGCGTCACCACTCACAACTTAGATATTATCGTGCGTGTGACGTCGGACTGCCCCTTGCTGGACGGCGAGCTGATTGCCAGCAGCGTGCGTGCTTACGTGCAGGCCAACAACCCACGTTTATACCTGTCTAATGTACTGGAACGCAGCTTTCCGCGCGGACTAGATTTCGAGATTTTCTCGCGCGAACTACTAGAAGAAGCTTTTCAACTGGCTACTCTACCTTCTGATCGGGAGCATGTAACGCCCTACATCCACCAGAACCGCTCGGGCCAAGTGCAATTCCAGCACATTGTACGCTCGGAAGATCGAAGTAACTACCGCCTTACAGTGGACACCGCCGAGGATTTCCAGCTAATTCAGGAACTCATTGAAAACTACCAGGCTAGCCAACTTACTATCAACGAACTAATTGCGCTGCTAGACACCCATCCCGAACTAGTTGCGCTGAATGCGCATATCGAACAGAAAAAAATCTGATATGCCCCTTCCCCGTCTGCTTTTACGCGCCGATGGCAACTCCCATATCGGGTTGGGGCACGTGATGCGGCTATTGGCCCTAACTGAAATAGTACGCGCTGAAGCCGCCGAATGCTTGTTTATGCTCCGTGAGCCGTCGGATGAACTCCGCAGGCAGCTAACCGAAGCCGGCTGCACCGTTATAGAAGTTCCGGTACAGCCACTGCCTGAAGAAGCGGTTTGGCTGGTGCGGCACGTGTTGCTAGCCACGGATATACTGGTTCTGGACGGCTATTCTTTCACGTATTCCTACCAGCACACGGTGCGGGCCGCCGTTGCCAGACTAGTGTACCTTGATGATTTACATAGCTTTCCGCTAGCCGCCGACTTGGTATTGAATCCGGCGGGCGGCATTCAGATCAACCAGTACGAGATGCGTCAACCGGGGGCACGGCTACTGGCTGGCCCCGCTTACGCGCCGCTGCGGACCGCTTTTCGGGAGGCCACTCAGCGGCCAGCCTCCATTTCCTCTTCTGATACGGTGCTGGTGTGCCTTGGCGGCGCCGACCCCACCCACCAAACCCGGCATGTAGCGGCAACCCTGTTGACATTGCCTTCAATAAGGGAGGTGCATGTAGTGGTAGGAAGTGCCTATCTGGGGTGGGAGGAATTACAGGCCTGGGGTACGCAACAGCCGCAGCTTATACTGCACCGCAACGTAGCCGCCCCCCAGTTAGTGGACTTGATGCGAACCTGTGGTGCGGCGGTGTGCTCACCCAGTACGGTAAGCTACGAGTACTGCGCGGCGGGCGGTGGCCTGCTGGCCTTGTTACAGGTTGCCGATAACCAACAGGATATCAATCAGTTTCTTTGCGATGCTGGTTTGGCGTTGCCTTACTCCGAAGCGCTAGTAGCGCTGGCCTCAGGAGCTGCCAGTGGGCTGGCCGTGAAGTTTCGGCAACGGCAGCGGCAGGTGTTCGATGGGTTGGCACCAGTGCGACTGCAACAAGAATTTCGGGCGCTACAGCTGCCAGCCCCACCGTTCTACCTCCGGCCCGCCCGGCCCTCCGATTCCAGCCAGCTTTTAAGCTGGACCAATGACCCCATTGTGCGGCAGCACTCGTTTAATCCCACTCCGGTCACTCGCACCCAGCACCAACAATGGTTTGCGGCCCGGCTCGCCGATAAGAATAGCCTGCTGCTACTGGCCGAAGATGGTGGCACCGGCAAGCCAGTTGGTTTGATTCGTTTTCAGGTTGAAGAAGATGAGGCTACGCTTAGCTACTTACTCGACGCCGCTTACCGGGGCCTGAAACTGGCGCCTCTGCTTTTGCTGGCCGGCACCCGCACGGTGCTACAGCATTTTCCGCGGCTGCGCCGGGTAATAGGCCATGTACAGCAAAGCAATACAGCTTCCATCAAATCATTCCAACACGCTGGCTTTCAGATCACCAATCAATTACCTGCTGCACCTGCGGGCTCCGTTACGTTCGTGTGGGAAGCCGCCGCATAGCCGCGCCAGTCACGAAGCTTGGTATGCTGAGCTGCTAGGCATGCCAAGCTTCGGTATGGTATTCGTTTCTTTGCAACATGAACTTCTCTATCGGTTCCCGCCTTATCGGCCCCGACCAGCCGCCGCTTATTATTGCTGAACTCAGTGGCAACCACAACCAGGACCTTAACCGGGGCTTGGCCATTGTGGATGCCATGGCTGCGGCCGGGGCGCACGCCATTAAGCTCCAGACCTACACGGCCGATACGATGACGCTACCCGGCGCCTACCGCATCGACGACCCCAACTCGCTGTGGTACGGGCGGGAACTGCACGAGCTGTACCAGGAGGCGCATACGCCCTGGGAATGGCACCGGCCGCTGTTCGAGCGGGCCCGCCAGCATGGCATGCTGGCCTTTAGCTCGCCGTTCGATGAAACGGCTGTCGACTTTCTGGAAACCTTAGATGTGCCGGCCTACAAAATTGCTTCGTTTGAGAATACGGACTGGCCCCTGCTGCGCAAAGTAGCAGCCACCGGCAAGCCCGTCATTATGAGTACCGGGGCCAGCCAATTATCAGAAGTAGCGGAGGCCGTGCAGATATTGCGCGAAGCCGGCTGCCGCGACTTGGTGCTGCTGAAATGCACCAGCACCTATCCGGCTACGCCTCAAAACACCAACTTGCGTACTCTTCCGCATTTCCAGCAGCTGTTCCCCGACTCTCTAGTAGGCCTGTCAGACCACACCATGGGAGTTGGGGCGGCCGTTGCAGCTGTTGCACTGGGCGCCTGCGTGGTGGAAAAGCACGTAACTCTGCGCCGCGCCGATGGCGGCGTAGATTCAGCTTTTTCGCTGGAGCCCGAGGAAGTGGCGCTGCTAGTTACGGAAACCGAGCGGGCCTGGCAGGCGCTGGGGCAGGTGCAATATGGCGTGCAGCGGGCCGAGGAAAAAAGCCGCTTGTATAAACGCTCTTTGTATGTGGCGCAGGATGTGAAGGCCGGCGAAGTATTCACCAAGGAAAACTTGCGGGTAGTACGGCCCGGCGACGGATTGCCACCGCGCTACTACGACCAGTTGCTAGGCAAACCCGCCCGGCAGAACCTGCGGGCAGGTACGGCCCTTACTTGGGAAGCACTGTAACGGCTTACTATGCCCGATTCCACTGCTGCTGGCACTGTTACCACCCGTCTGCGCGACATACTGCAACTGCGGTTCACCGACCTGTTTGCTGGCTTGCCGGCGCGAATGCTTGAACCCATTTCTCCGGCCAACCCACTTAAACGGCTCGGGAAAGTACTGGGCTACGCAGCACTACGGTTGGTTGGCAACGTGTTTCAGCCGATCCGCAACCCCGAGCCGCTACACAACCGAGTGTGGCTGTACGTGGTCAGCCAGAACAACTACGACTCCTTGCATTTTCTGCGCGAAGCCCGGCCCGATACGGTGCTGGTGGCTGGGCAAAGCAAACAGATTGGCAGATACCAAGTACAGGTAAACCGGCTTTCCCTGCGGCGTAAGTTGCTCTACTACTGGCAATTTCCGCTGGTTATAGTGGGGCTTATGCGCACGGAAGGGCGGCGGGCCTGGCGGTTTTTCGATTTAATTTTCAACGCCATCGGCTATTACGAAGTGTATTGCCGGGCCCTGCGGCACTACCGGCCGCGGGCTGTGGTGTTTGCCAACGACCACAACGACGACGCTCGTGCCTTACTGCTGGCTTGCCGCCGAGAGGGGGTACCCACCGTTTACGTACAGCACGCCAGCGTAAGTGCGAACTTTCCACCGTTAGCTTTCGACCTGAGTTTGCTGGAAGGCCAGGATGCCCTCGACAAGTACCACCAATGCGGGCCAATACGGGGCCAGACAGAGTTGGTAGGCATGCCCAAAGCCGACGAGTTTTTGAGTGAAAAAAACTTGAACCCAATGGTGCAGCGCGTAGGTATTGCCTGCAATGTACTCGATGATACAGAAGCACTTACTACGGCCATAGACTATCTATTGTCGCAGTTTCCGTCCCTCACATTCACCTTCCGCCCCCACCCTGGCGACACGCGTGACTTCCGTTTTCTGCAAGCCCAGCATCCGCAGCTCGTCTTTTCCAACGCCCGGCAGGAAAGCGTGTTCGAGTTTCTAAGCAAGCAAGACGCGCTGATTGCCGCTGATACCAGTACCCACTTAGAGGCCACTTTGCTGAACGTAGCAAGTTTGTATTTTCGCTTCGGCACGCATGCCGTAGCCGACGACTACTACGGCTATGTGGCCCAAGGGCTGGTAGAGCGGGCCCGCACCTTGCCCGAATTAGGAGCACTGCTCCTCCGCTATCAGCAGCATAAACCCCTAGACCTGTACCGCCGCGCCGCGTACTATAACGCCACACTAGGCACACCCGAAGAAGGCCACAGCCAACAGCGCGCCGCCCGGTTGCTGGCGGAGTGGCTGGAATCCGAGGGGACGAGGTAGCTTACATTTCTGTTTTTCAAAAATATGCTACCTCCTTTACCTGTTGTCTCGCCGGTTAGCGCCGAAATCCGGCTGACGTATGTGCTGCGCCACTTTCGGCAGGCGTACCAGGCGGTGCCGGTCGTAAGCATCGGCTACGCTAGTCAGCAGCCACAGGTGGAAATTGCCGATTGTGCCGGCAGCTTTTTTGCGGAGCAACAACCTTACCCAGCGCCTCCAAACGTGCGCGAGTGGCAAGGCCGCCAGCTGCCGATATTTTTCGATTCCAGTCCGGAGAAACTACTACTGGAGTTGCTGCCCAACGGCCGAGCCTACATCCACGCCGACCTGATTTCGGCAGCTTTTTATTTGCTCAGTGGCTGGCAGGAGTATTTCAGTGACGAGCGGGACCGGCACGGGCGTTTTCCCTACTCGGCCAGTATGCAATACCGGTACGGCTTTGTGGCAGTGCCGGTCGTCAACTACTACTTCGATATTCTGAAAACTGCCGTTGAGCACGTAACCGGCCAGCCGCTGCACCCACGCTGCTGGGCCAACGGCGCGTCTTTCGCCACCTTCGTCACCCATGATATTGACGAGTTGCGCAGTGCTTGGAAAACCCCAGCCAAGGCCGCCTTACGAAGCGGCAACCTGCTGAAATTCGGATGGCAATTGTGGCGGCATTTTACGCGCCCTGATGCCTGGAACAACTTGGAACTAGTGCAGCAGACCGTGGCAGAATACGGTGCTAAGAGCACGTTCTTCTTTCTACCCGAACACCGCAAATCGGCCAACGGTACGCCGAATGCCGACTACAATATCCGGCAAAAATGGCCGCAGCTAGCCGCAGCCATTGGCGGGTCAGAAGTTGGGCTACACGCCAGTTTGGGCACGGCTCAGCACGGAGGCCGGCTCAAGCGGGATGAACACCGGCTGCAACATCTGCGCAATGATGTGAAAGCCTATGGAATCCGTTTTCACTATTTGCAATGGGAGCCGCGCATTACTCCATTCTTACTTCACACCTTGCTTTACGAGTACGATTCTACGCTGGGGTTTGCCGAGCATTTCGGCTTCCGAAACAGCTACTGCCTACCCTTCCAGCTTTTCGATTTTACAACTTGCAAAAGCTTCGATTTCCTGGAAATTCCGCTCAACGTGATGGACGCCACGTTGCATCACCCTAATTATCTGCAACTGGCGCCCGAGCAAATTCTGCCGGCGCTACAACCCATGTTCCAGGAAATCGAGCGGTTCGGTGGGGTTTGCACACTACTCTGGCACAACGACCACTTCGACCCGGCCAACGAAACCACCGGCCCCCGACAGTTCGCCGAACTCATGCAGTACCTTCACAGCCGCAACACGGCCTTCGTCAATGGCTACGATATCTGGGAAGCCGTGATGTAGCAACAAAAAAAGTTTGACGCTTCCCCCTGACTAGTAACGCAGTTGGAACGTCAAACTCACCACTTCACCTCTTCACCATTTCACCTCTTTGGGCATCGTTCAGCGGCAGGGACTGCGCAATACTATCATTTCGTACGCTGGGCTGGGGCTGGGCTTTGTGAATACGGTGCTGGTGCTGCCCAAAATTCTGGAGCCGCATCAGATTGGCCTCACGGGTGTGCTGGCCGCCATTGCTACCATGCTGGCCCAGATAGCCGCCCTTGGTTTTGGCAACATGGGGGTACGGTTTTTCCCTTATTTCCGCAAACCGGAAGCCGGCCATCAAGGGTTTCTGCCATTTCTGCTGAGTGTACCGCTACTGGGGTTTGTGCTAGTAGCCGTGCTGTATATGGCTGGCAAGCCGCTGGTAATGAGCTGGTACGCCGATGAGGCTACCGACATGGCGCTGCTCGACTACTACTATTTTTGGGGCCTAGTACTGGCGCTGTTTATCTTGCTCATTAACCTCTGGGACGCTTACCTGAAAGGCCTGTACCACACGGCTTTTTCGTCGTTCACCCAGGAAATTGTACTCCGGCTGCTTATCACAGGCGGCGCGTTGCTGTTCGCCGCCGGTTACCTTGACTTTCACGGCTATGTGCTCTGGTACATTGGGGCGAGTAGCGGCGTGGCCGTGCTACTGATTGCCTACACGGCTTTTGTAGGCGAATTGCACCTGCGGCCAGCCGCCGTGTCGCGGGTGCGGCCCTTGCGCGAAATGCTTGGTTTCGGGGCGTTTGCGCTGCTCGGCAACGTATCGGGCGTAGTTATTTCCAGCATTGATTCGTTGATGGTGAGTTCCAAGGTAGACCTGGATGCCGCGGGTATCTACGGCACTGCTTTCTTCATCAGCACGGCACTAGTGCTGCCGTTTCGGGCGCTCTACAAAATTGCCTTCCCGCTGTTGGCCGAGTACTGGAAAAACAACGACCTGCCGCGCATGGCCGACTTTTACCAGCGTACCACCCGCCTCAATACCATGCTAGGCTGCTACCTGGCCCTAGGAATTGCCCTAAACCTAGACTTCATCTATGGTCAGATGAAGCCCGCTTATGCCGCCGGCTCCACCGCCGTACTTATTTTGCTGGCCGGCCGACTCTTTGATGGCATTACAGGCGTCAATGGCCTCATCGTTATTACCTCGCCGCGCTACCGCTACGACTTGATTTTCAATGCGTCGCTAGCCGTGGCCACAGTACTGCTCAACCTGCTTTTGATTCCACGCCTGGGGCTGACGGGTGCGGCTGTAGCAGCGGCGGCGGCTCTGCTGGCTATCAACGTGGCCCGCACTTGGTTTGTGTGGCACAGCTTCGGATTGCAGCCCTTTGACCGGCGCGTACCGTTGCTGCTGCTGCTGGCCTCGGTAGCGGGCGTGGCGGCGTGGCTGGTGCCCTTTATGCATTCGTTGCTGGTGACAATGCTGTTGCGCTCTTCGCTCCTAACCGTGGTATACGGTGGGCTGCTGCTGGCTACCAATGCCGAACCGCAGGTGCGGGAGACACTGCAAAAGCTGCTGCGCCGGGGCCGCGCAAGCCACTAATTTTTCAGCTAAATCTCACTTCTGCTCCTACGGCTGTAGCGGAGTTGTGCCCAAAATACCTGTATACATTCGGCCACTTGTTGGGTGATTTGCAACTCAATTCGCTACAATTTCTATTGCCGTACCAGAAAGGAATAATCCACTCTGAATGCAATTAGGAGTTGAATTGCACGGGCGGGCACGCTTATTTCCTACGCTGGAAAACGCACCAATAAACACGTATCGAAAACACAATGCGGTAGTTAGCTGTAGTTGGTGCTTGGAAATAAATTTGGAAGTGTAAAATTTCGGCCACTACCTTTGTAGTATCAATTCTTTACCCCCAAAAGGATTGTTTTTATACAGAGGCGTGGAGAGACAGGCTCGACGAAGCGCCGGCAACCCTCGGATAATCCGAAACGGTGCCAAGTCCTGACCATATAAAAACAACAGCACCGTGAAACTCTTCACCATCACCGCCGCCAATTCCACTACCCTTTCTGCTGTACAGCATGGGTGTTGTGGCATGGCTAGCCCCGTCTGTATGACCGTGGCTTTTGGGTGCTGTTGCTAGAGGTTACGCTACTCCCCCTTCTTTCCTGGTTCGTGCGCTGAGTTCAGCTTGCTGATGCGTTTTTACGCATAGCTCTACAGCGTTTTCGCACGTCCCGATTTTCGCCCCACTGCTGGTTTTCCGCGCTTTTGCGCCACGCCAACGGGGCTATCCTTCGGCCCGATGTTGCCCACGCGGCAACGTCTCCCTCTCTCGCATATGTCCGCAGTATCTGCCGTTTCGGCCGTTCCCAATCTGGACGACCTACGCCTTCAGCTACCAGCCGCCTCCGCTTTGGAGCGGTTGCGCTTGGTAGCCACCCGCTTCCCCGGAAAAGCCGTTTTCTCTACCTCTTTCGGCTTAGAAGACCAAATTATCAGCCACTTAATCTTCGAGAACGAATTACCTATCAAGGTGTTCACCCTCGATACCGGCCGCAACTTCCAGGAAACCTATTCCACTTGGAACAAGACACTGCTCAAGTACGGGCAGCCGATTGAGGTATTTTATCCGCAGCGGGAAAGCGTGGAAGAGCTGATGCACGCCAAAGGCCCGAACAGCTTCTACGAAAGCATCGACAACCGCAAGGAGTGCTGCTACATCCGCAAAGTGGAGCCCCTGAACCGCGCCCTAGCCGGCCAAGACGCCTGGGTAACCGGCATCCGGGCCGAACAGTCGCAGAACCGCCAAACCATGGACCCCGTGGAATGGGACGCGGCCCACAACCTCACCAAGATTCACCCCCTTTTCGACTGGACCTGGGAGCAGGCCGTGGAGTACGCCCAGGCCAATGGCATTCCGGTGAACCCGCTGCACAAGCAAGGCTTCGTGAGCATCGGGTGCGCCCCCTGCACCCGCGCCATCAAGCCCGGCGAGGATTTCCGGGCTGGCCGCTGGTGGTGGGAAGACCTATCGGCCAAAGAGTGCGGCTTGCACTCCACCGCCCGCCACGACGGCCCCGACCCGGTGGTGGAACCCATCCAGATTGAAAAATAGCAAGCCGTTGGGCTGCCTTCCGCGCCGTCCAACCATGGAATTGAAACAGACAGCATCCTTTGATATGAGCACCCCACAATTCGATTACCTCGACCGGCTGGAAGCCGAAGCCATTCATATTCTGCGCGAAGTTGCAGGGCAGTTTGAGCGGCCCGCGCTGCTGTTTTCGGGCGGCAAAGATTCTATCGTGCTGACCCGGTTGGCAGAAAAAGCGTTTCGGCCCGGCCGCTTCCCGTTTCCGTTGGTGCACGTAGATACCGGCCACAACTTTCCGGAAGTGCTGGCCTACCGTGACCAACTGGCCACTGAGCTGGGCGAAAAGCTGATTGTGCGCAGCGTGGTGGACACCATCAAGCGGCAGCGCTTGCGTGAGCCGGGTGGCAAGTTTCCGAGCCGTAACCCGCTCCAGACCTACACCCTGCTGGAAGTAATCGAGGAATTCGAGTTTGACGCTTGTATCGGTGGGGCGCGCCGCGACGAGGAGAAAGCCCGCGCCAAGGAGCGCATCTTCTCAGTGCGCGACGAGTTCGGCCAATGGGACCCCAAACGCCAGCGCCCCGAGCTGTGGAACGTGTACAACGGCCGCATCCAGAAAGGCGAAAATGTGCGCGTGTTCCCGATTTCCAACTGGACCGAGCTGGACGTGTGGCGCTATATCCAGCGCGAAAACATCCAGCTCCCTGATATCTACTTCGGCCACGAGCGGACCTGCGTGGTACTACCCAGCGGTCAGCTACTGGGTCTTTCCGAGCACTTGCAGCTCGATGAGGAAGACGAAATCGTGACCCGGCAGGTGCGCTACCGCACCGTGGGCGACTCCACCTGCACGGCCGCCGTGGAAAGCGACGCCAGCACCGTGGAAGACATCATCCAGGACTTGCTGCTAGCCAAAGTGAGCGAACGAGGCGCCACCCGCCTCGACGACAACATCTCGGAAGCCGGCATGGAAGACCGGAAACGCAACGGCTATTTCTAAGTGGTGAAACGAATCTAGAACGTCATTCCGAGCAGCGCGAGGAATCTCGCTAGTGTAGTAAATGCCATTTCTACATCAGCACGCGAGATGCTTCGCTGCGCTCTGCATGACAGTTCAAAGTTGAACTCGCCATCTCACCACTTCACAATTTCACCTCATGGACTTACTTCGTTTTATAACCTGCGGCAGCGTCGATGACGGCAAAAGCACGTTGATTGGCCGCCTGCTGTACGATTCCGATTCGGTATCCTTGGACATACTGGCGGCGCTGGAAAACCGCCCTACCGTGCACGGCACTGTGGATTTGGCTCTCCTCACCGACGGCTTGCGGGCCGAGCGGGAACAGGGCATCACCATTGATGTCGCCTACAAATACTTCACTACCCCGCGCCGCAAATTCATCATCACCGATGCGCCGGGCCACGTGCAGTACACCCGCAACATGGTGACCGGCGCCAGCAATGCCGATTTGGCTATTGTGCTGGTGGATGCGCGCCAGGGTGTGATAGAGCAAACCCGCCGCCACACGCTGATAGCCGCGCTGCTGGGCATCCGCAACTTCGTGCTGGCCGTGAACAAGCTGGATCTGGTGGGCTTCGACGAGAATATCTTCAATCAGATTTCGGCCGACTACGCCGCCCTCACCGACCACTTCCAGCTGCCAGCCGCTACTGCTATTCCGCTCAGCGCCTTGCACGGCGACAACGTGGTAGCCCGCTCCAACCGGATTGCGTGGTACAACGGCCCGAGCTTGCTGGAACACCTCGAAAGCGTGCCGGCCGCCGTGGAAGTAGCCAATGCCGAGCCCCGCTTCCAGGTGCAGTATGTAATCCGTCCTCAGACCGATGAGCTGCCCGATTACCGCGGCTATGCCGGCCAAATCCAGAGCGGCCAGTACCGCCGCGGCGACCGGGTGAAGGTGTTGCCTTCGGGCCGGGAGTCGGTGATTGAGGCCATCGAAGTCAACCAGCAGGAAGTGGAATCCGCTGTGGCTCCGCAGGCCGTGGTACTGCGCCTCACCGACGACGTAGACATCAGCCGCGGCGACTCCATCATCCCCGTAAACCACGTACCGACGCTCACGCGCGAGCTGGAAGCCACGGTGTGCTGGATGAGCGAGCAGCCGTTGTTGCCCGGCCGTAAGCTGCTGTTGCAGCATCATTCGGCAGTGGTGAAAGCCGCCGTACCCACCATTCTGCACAAAGTGAACGTGCAAACCTTCGACCGGGCCGATGCCGAATCGGCCCAACTCAACGACATCGTGCGGGTGCGCATCAAAACCGCCGTGCCGCTGGCCGTTGACAATTACCACGAAAACCGGGTGACGGGTGCCTTCATTCTGGTAGACGAGCAAAGCGGTGACACCGTAGCCGCCGGCCTCATTGGCGCCGCCAACGCCGACTACTTCACCGCCCCGGTAACGCCGCCAGTAGCCTTTTCTATTTAGTGCATACCCATAGAACGTCCTGCTTCGGCAAGATCAGCATGACGTTCCTGTTTATTCAAGCCTCTCTTATGTCACTCTCCAAAATCCCTCGTCTTACCGTACTAGGTGCCGGCCCCGGCGACCCGGAGTTGCTGACGCTGAAAGGCGCGCGGGTATTGGGCGAGGCCGACGTCATTTTGTATGACGCACTGGCCAACAATGACTTGCTCGCTCACGCCCGCCCCGATGCCGTGACGGTATTTGTGGGTAAGCGGCGCGGTTTGCGCAGCCATAGCCAGGACGAAATCAACGCCCTGATTGTGGACTACGCCCGCCAGTATGGCCATGTAGTACGCCTGAAAGGTGGCGACCCATTCGTGTTTGGGCGAGGCCGGGAGGAGATGCTGTATGCCGAACAGCATGGCCTCTTAACCGATTACGTACCCGGCATCAGCAGCGCCGTTGCAGCAGCGGGCAGTTTGGGCATTCCGGTTACGCACCGCGGGGCTAGCGAGGGGTTTCGGGTGATTACGGCCACCACCGCCACCGGCGAGTTGTCGGGCAGCGTGAGTGAAGCGGCCAGCACGCGCAGCACCACAGTTATTCTGATGGGCTTGGGCGAGTTGGCGCGCATTGCGGCCCTATACTGCCAGCACGGGCAGGCCAGTACGCCAGCGGCCATCGTGCAAAACGGCACTTTGCCCAATGCGCGGCTAGTAACAGGCACCGTGGCTGAGTTGCCCGCCCGCGCCGCCGCCGCCGGTATTGGCGCTCCGGCCATCATCATTATTGGCGAAGTGGTCCGGCTGGCTACCTCGCAGGCAGAAGTAGCCTCCCTGCTCCCCGGTTTATCATTTCCAGCTTTTGCCGCAGCCTACGCGGAGGTAGCCTAATGCACTGCCATTCCAACCAAAGGGAGGAATCTGAACAGAATAGTTAACCCAGATTCCTACCTGTGGCCGGAACAGCAAACCAGCCTCCCTCCTTCTTAGCCCACCGCTTCAACTTAGTTTCCTGATGTCTATTTCTTCTTCCTCCGGGTTGCCGCTTGGGCTCGACGACAAGGCCCTCAACGACTTGACTGCAAGCCTATCTTCGCAGCAACTGGTGTGGCTGAGCGGCTACCTCTACGGCCGCGCCACCGATGCCACTTCAACCAGTGCCGCTGCTGCCCCAGCCCAACAGGCGTTATCTGCTGCTGTAGCAACACCTGCCCCAGCTCCGGCGGTGGCTCCGCCGCGACTCACCATTTTGTATGGTTCTCAAACGGGCAACAGCAAGAAGATAGCACTGCAAACTGCCGAGGCGGCCCGCCAGCGCGGTTTGGAGCCCACGGTGCGCGACATGAACGAGTACCCAACTCGCGCGTTGGCATCGGAGCAGCAGTTGCTGGTGATTACCAGCACCCAGGGCGAAGGCGAGCCCCCCATTGCGGCCGAAGACCTGCACAAGTTCCTGCTGGGCCCCCGGGCTCCCAAGCTGCCGGCCTTGCGCTACTCGGTGCTGGCCCTCGGCGACAAAAGCTACGTGCAGTTCTGCCAGACCGGTATCGAGTTCGATGAGCGGCTGGCCGCTTTGGGCGCTCAGCGCCTGACTGAGCGGGTGGACTGCGACGTGGCCTACCAGGAGTCAGCGGCGGAATGGGCCGACCGGGTGCTGGACGTGCTGGCGCAGGAAGTAGCCACCGCCACGCCCCAAACCGGCCCCAGCACGGGCGCTACGTTGGCACAGGCGGCAGCTTCCGGCTCCAACGGCGGCAGCCAGGCGGATATTTCCGCGTTTCGGGTGGCGGCTCCAGCCGCTACGCCGGCTGTGCAGCACGATGAAACGCCAATTGAAGCCACGTTGCTGGAAAAGATTCAGCTGAACGGCCGCGGTTCTGCCAAGGAAACCTACCACCTCGAATTCTCCCTGGAAGGTTCTGGCCTCCAATACGAGCCCGGCGACGCCCTAATGGTGCAGCCCCACAACCGCCCCGAGCTGGTAGCCGATGTGCTGCAAGCTGGCCGTTTCGAGGCTTCGACGCCCGTGAAATTCAAAGGTGAAGAACTGGATTTAACTACCGCCCTGACTGAGCGGCTAGAGCTGTCGGTGCTGACCCGTGACGTGCTGGAACGCTACGCGGCCCTCGCGCCGCAGCACCCAACCCTGCACGAAGCGTTGGCGGGTACGCCCCAGCTGCAAGCCTTCCTGTATGGCCGCGACGTGGTGGATTTGCTCACTCAGTTTCCCGCCGACTTATCGGCGCAGCAGTTGGCTACGGTATTGCGGCCGTTGCCGGCGCGGGCCTACTCCATTGCCAGCAGCTTGTCAGCATACCCGGATGAGGTGCATTTGACGGTAAGCGCGGTGCGCTACGAAACCAACGGCCGCCAGAAGCACGGCGCCTGCTCGGTGTATCAGGCTGACCATCTGAACATTGGCGACACGGCGCGGGTGTGGGTGGACCGCAGCGAGTACTTCAAACTGCCGCAAGACCCCGCCACCGACATCATTATGGTGGGGCCGGGTACGGGCGTGGCACCCTTCCGCGCTTTCGTGCAGGAGCGGGCCGAAACCGGCGCGACGGGACGCAACTGGCTGGTATTCGGCAACCCCGAATTCACCACCGACTTCCTGTACCAAACCGAGTGGCAGCAGCACCTCAAGCAAGGCACGTTGAGCCGCTTGGACCTGGCGTTTTCGCGCGACCAGGCCGAGAAAATCTACGTGCAGCACCGCTTGTTGGAGCAGGCTCCGCAGGTGTTTAAGTGGCTGGAAGACGGCGCCCACTTCTACGTGTGCGGCGACAAAACCCGCATGGCAGCCGATGTGCGCAAGGCCTTGCTCACCATCATTCAGCAGCAAAGCGGCCAGGATTCTGAGTATGCCGCCGAATACCTGAAGCAACTTAAAAAGCAGCGCCGCTACCTAGAGGACGTGTATTAAAAGACCTCACGGAGAGGCCGTTGTGTTTCTGTCATCAACATGACGGCCTCTCTTTTGCGTCGCGGCTGAAACCCTTGCCCTTCTCTTTTACTAGGGTTAACTCTCTTCCTTGCAGCTAAATAGACCTTTATTCCGATGAAAGCACGTTACGCTGCTTTAGCTATTGTTCCTGCCTTGGCGCTGGTAACTCCCGCACGGGCGCAAACCGAGCTGATTGCCATCAGCGGGGAGGTGCGCGAGAAAAGCACCAACGAGCCGCTGCCCGGCGTGAGCGTGAGCGTGAAAGGCGGCACCCTGGGCACTCAAACCGATGCCGAAGGCAAGTTCGAGCTGCAAGCCAAGCTGCAATACCCGTTTGTACTGGTATTCAACGCCCTGGGCCACGACCGGCGCGAAATTGAAATTGCGCGCGGCAGCCGGCGCATTGCGGTGTCCTTGGACTCGCGCGAGATTATCACCAACGAGGTGGTGGTATCGGCGTCGCGGGTGG
Organism: Hymenobacter norwichensis DSM 15439; assembly: GCF_000420705.1. GTDB lineage: Bacteria > Bacteroidota > Bacteroidia > Cytophagales > Hymenobacteraceae > Hymenobacter > Hymenobacter norwichensis. The sequence continues at coordinate 1,102,843 of NZ_ATVL01000007.1, read as the reverse complement.
AAGAAAGCCGGTTGAAGTCGCCGGTGGCTATTGAGAAGCTGGATATCCGGGCCATCAAGGAGACACCCGCGCCTAGTTTCTACGACGCGCTGGAAAACGTGAAGGGCGTGCAGATGACCACCAGCAGCCTCACCTTTAAAGTGCCCAACACCCGCGGCTTCAACATCCCGAACAATTTCCGCTTTATGCAGCTCGTGGATGGCGTGGACATGCAGGCGGCCACGCTGGGCGTACCGCTCGGCAACGCCATCGGCCCGACAGAGCTCGATATTGCCAGCGTGGAAATCACGCCCGGTGCCGCTTCGGCGCTGTACGGCATGAACGCCATCAACGGTATGGCCAACCTCACCACCAAAAGCCCTTTCACCTACCAGGGCTTGAGCGTGTACCAGAAAGTGGGCGTCAACCACGTAGATGGTATCGACCGGGACCCGAGCGTGCTGACGGAAACCGCCGTGCGGTACGCGCAGGCGTTCAACAACAAGTTTGCCTTCAAGGTGAACCTCGACTTTATGCGGGGTACCGATTGGCTGGCTAACACCCAAAACGACCAGAACCCGCAAACTGCCAGCTCGGCCAACCCACGTTTCCCGGAGCTGAGCGGCGACCAGAACCCTGCCGCGGACCTCTGGAACCGCTACGGCGACGACAACGCCGGCAACGTGGCCATCACCATTCCCTACAACGGCCGCAACGAAACCTTCAACGTGCGCCGCACGGGCTACTACGAGCGGGACCTCACCAACCCTATCGTGCGCAACATCAAGGCCGATGCCAGCCTGCACTACAAGCTCACCGACAAGCTGGAGCTGAGCTACGGCTACCGATTCGGGCTGATGGACGGCGTGTTTCAGCGCGGCAACAAGATTCAGCTGGACGGCGTGACCGTGCAAAACCATAAGCTGGAACTGAAAAACGACCAGCTGACGGTGCGCGGCTATATGCTGATTGAAGACACCGGCGACTCCTACAACCTCAACCCGCTGGCCCTCAACCTCGACCTGCAAAACGGCGCTACCGGCCTTACCGCCGCCGGTACCAGCTGGGGCGACAAGTTTCGGCGGGAGCTGCTAAGCCAAGTGAACGGCGGCGCTCCGCTGCCCGTGGCCATGCAGCAAGCCCGCGTTGCGGCCGATGCGGGCCGCGCTATTCCCGGCACGGCGGCTTTCAACAGCCTGAAAAACACCATCGTTCATACCAACAACTGGGACAGCGGCGTGAACGTACCCGGCGCCCCGGTACCCGGCGGCGCGGCCCTCACCCAGCGCAGCCACACCTACCACGGCGAAACGCTCTGGAATGTAGGCCAGCGCATCACGTTTGCCGATGTGCTGGTGGGCGCCGATGCCCGCGTGTACGAGGTGATTCCCGACGGCAACAACTTCGTGGACTTCAGCCGGCCTTTGGGTGAACGGACCCAGCCTGGCGGCAACAACCAGTATTACAAGAAGTTCGGCGGCTTTGTGCAGGCCACGCGGCTGTTGCTGGCTGACCGGCTGAAGATTACCGCTTCGTTGCGCGCCGATTACAACCCGGAGTTCGACCCCAAGCTGAACCCGCGGGTAGCGGCCGTGTATACGCTGGCTGAGAAGCACAATTTCCGGGCTTCGTACCAGAATGGCTGGCGCTTCCCGTCGCTGTTTGAGGCGCTGTCGTTTGTGAACAACGGCAACGTGCGCCGCGTGGGCGGCCTGGCCCGCGTGAACGAAGGCCTGAACTACCTCGACAACTCCTACACACTGGCTTCGATTTCCACCTTCAACGCCGCCGTGAATGCCTACGTAGCCGCCAACGCGGGCACTACGGCCTCGCAGGCCGCCGTACGGCCCGAAATTCGCAGCTTGCTCACCGTGGGCAACCTGCCTACCGAGCAGCCCGAGCAAATCAACGCCTACGAGGTGGGCTACCGCAGCGTGCTGTTCGACAACCGCTTGTCGGTTGACGCCGATGCGTACTACAACATCTACTCTGGTTTCCTGGGCCAAGTGGAAGTGAGCGTACCCAAAAACGCCGACGGCCAGCAGGTGCAGGTTGGTTCTGATGATGCCGTACTAGCTGCGCTGGCCACCAACCGCTCCACCCGCCAGGACCGGTACCGGGTGTACACCAACGCCCTCAACGACTACCACAGCTACGGTTCCACGCTGGGCTTGACTTACAATTTCTACCAGAAATTCACCGTCGGCGGCAACATCAACTACAACAACATCTCCGCTAACGACCAGTCCGACATCTTCGTGACCGGCTTCAACACGCCGAAGTGGGCCACCAACGTGAGCTTCGGTAACCGGGAAGTGGCGCGCAATTTGGGATTCAACGTGGTATGGCGCCGGCAAAGCAGCTTCTTGTGGGAAAGCCCGCTGGCTAACGGCCGGGTGCCCGCCTACCAAACCGTGGATGCCCAAGTGAACCTACGCGTGCCGACCCTGAAAACAACCATCAAAGTAGGCGGCGCCAACCTGTTCAACAACCGCTACATCCAGTACGCCGCCGGCCCAACCATCGGTGGCCTGTACTACGTGGCCCTGACCTTCGACAACACCATCATTCGCTAACTAGAACGAAACTCCCCTCCTTTTTTCAAGGAGGGGTGCCCGAAGGGCGGGGTGGTTTAATCGTTGAACAAGTAGCTAGAACAAGTTTCTAATAGTCGTTCTAATTGTTCAACCACCCCTAACCCCTCCTCATCTGAGGAGGGGAACTAGAATAACTTATAGCGCTAGCTTCTCCCATGAAACGCCCCGTTCTCTCCTGTGCTTTGTTACTGCTGGCGGCCCTACCGTTGCGGGCGCAGAAGCAGTATGTGCGAGAACAGCAAACGTGGCTAGGCGTCTTCAACCAAACCCGTTTCTCCCAGCGCTGGGGCACCTGGACCGACTTGCACCTACGCCTACACGGCCATTTTGTGCAAGACCTGTTTCAGGGCGTGGCGCGGGTGGGGCTCACGTACTACCTCACCGATGACGTGCGTCTGACGGGCGGCTATGCTTACGTGCACCACTTCCCCGACGGGGCCCGCACGGTGGGCCAGCCGGAGCACCGTTCCTGGCAACAGGTGCAGTGGTTTACCCGCTTTCCGAAGGCCCGCCTGATGCAGTGGGTGCGGCTGGAAGAGCGGTTTCGCAACACCATCCGCAACAACGAGCAAACGTCTGATTACGACTTCAACTGGCGAACCCGCTACAACGCGGCGCTGTTCTTACCACTCACCAAGCACGCTTTCGAGCCGGGCGGGCTGCAATTTCTGCTCAACAACGAGGTGATGATGAATTTCGGCAAAGAAATTCACTACAACCACTTCGACCAGAACCGCCTGTTTGCGGGCGTGGTGTATCAGGCTAGCAAGCACAGCCAACTACACGCCGGCTACATGCATCTGTTTCAGCAACTGCCCGCCGGCAACGTGTACCGCAACCAGCACACCATTCGGGTGTTTTACTTCCACAATTTCGATTTGCGGCCCACCCCGCCGCCCATCCCTGTTTCTGCTCCGCAACAAAATAATGTCAGATACTCCCAAACTTTCCGAGGTTGAACTCATCAAGACCGCCAGCAACTACCTGCGCGGCACCTTGGCCGATAGCCTCGCCAACCCGATTACGGGCGCCCTCAACCCCGACGACACCCAGCTCATCAAGTTCCACGGCTCCTACCAGCAGGCTGACCGGGACCTGGACTCGGAGCGGAAGCGCCAGCGCCTGGAGCCGCTTTACTCACTGATGATTCGGGTGCGGGTGCCGGGCGGCATTGCCACGCCCACCCAGTGGCTGCGCATGGACGAGCTGGCCGAGAAGTTCGGCAACAACACGCTCAAGCTCACCACCCGCCAAACGTTTCAGCTCCATGGCGTGCTGAAGCGCAACCTCAAGAAGACCATTCACGGCTTCAACCAAGTGTTGATGGACAGCATTGCGGGCTGCGGCGACGTGAACCGCAACGTGATGTGCAACCCCAACCCCTACCAGTCGGAGGTACACGAGCAGGTGTACGCGGCTTCCAAGCGCATCAGCTCCCACCTCACGCCGCGCACGTCGGCATACTGGGAATTGTGGCTTGATGGCGAACAGCAGCACATCAGCGCCCCCGCGGAAGGCGTGGAAGACGACGAACCGATTTATGGCCGTACCTACCTGCCCCGCAAGTTCAAGATTGCGCTGGCCATTCCGCCGCACAACGATACCGACGTCTTTTCCAATGACTTGGGCCTAATTGCCATCGAGGAAGACGGCGTACTGCTGGGCTTCAACGTGGCCATTGGCGGCGGCATGGGCATGACGTTCGGCATGCCCGAAACTTACCCGCGCCTGGCCGATATCATCGGCTTTGTGCCTACCGATAAGGTGGTGGACCTCTGCGAGAAGGTGGTAACCATCCAGCGCGACTGGGGCAACCGCGAAAACCGCAAGTTCTCGCGCCTCAAGTACACCCTCGACCGGCTGGGCCTGGACACGTTTACCACCGAGCTAAACAAGCGCCTCGGCTACGACCTGGAGCCGGCTCGCCCCTACGAGTTCAAGAGCAGCGGCGACGCTTTCGGCTGGACCACCGGCACCGATGGTTCCCAGCACCTCACGCTGTTCATCGAAGGCGGCCGGGTAGCCGACCGGCCGGGCCACGCCCTCAAAACCGCCTTGCGCGAAATTGCCGCTTTCCACACCGGCGACTTCCGGCTCACCGGCAACCAAAACCTCATTATTGCCAACGTTGGCCCCGAGCATCACCTCAGCGTGCAAGCCACGCTGGTGAAGCACGGCATTGAGGTAGCGGGCAGCAACCTATCGGGGCTGCGGCGCGGCGCGCTGGCTTGCGTGGCCCTGAATACCTGCTCGTTAGCATTTGCCGAAGCAGAGCGCTATCTTCCCCAACTCCTGACCAGGCTGGAGGAAAGCCTGAAAACCTATAACTTAACCCAGGATGATATTGTACTGCGCGTGACGGGCTGCCCCAACGGCTGCGCCCGGCCTTACCTAGGTGAGATTGGGTTGGTGGGTCGTTCGGTGGGGCGCTACAACTTGTATTTGGGTGCCAGCTTCAACGGCGACCGTCTCAACAAGCTCTACAAGGAAATGCTGGACGAAGATGGCCTAATCGAAACGCTAAACCCCATTTTTGCCGACTACGTCGAAAACCGGGAGCTTGGTGAGCGGTTTGGCGACTTCACTATCCGCAAGGGATATGTGCAAGCCCCCACGCAAGGCTTGGACTTTCACGCCTAGCTTTATTTAGAGCCTAGAAGGGAGAGGTTAGAACTTTCAAAACTTGACCTCTTCCTTCTAGGCACTTCGTTCTAAGCTTACCCCAAAACACCACCCATGCCTCTTTCCAATGACACTGTGACGCAGCCCCGCTTTGAGCCGCCACCAACCGGCGCGAACCGACTGTTTCCTGTCTTCCTGAAGCTGGAGCAGCTGCATGTGCTGCTGGTAGGCGGCGGCAATGTGGGCTTGGAGAAGCTGTCTGCCATTCTCAACAACAGCCCCTCCGCGGCCGTGACGGTCGTGGCTACCCGCTTTCTGCCAGAGCTACGGGAACTGGCCGCCCGCCACCCAGCCGTGCAGCTGCGCGAAGGCCCCTACCAGATTACCGACCTAGTAGGCCACGACTTAGTGCTGGTAGCCACCGACGATAAAGCCTTGAACCTAAGCATCAAGGCCGATGCTACCCGCCAGCGCCTGCTTTGCAACGTAGCCGACACGCCCGATGCCTGCGACTTTTACCTGGGCTCCATCGTGCAGAAAGGCGACTTGAAAATTGCCATCAGCACCAACGGCAAATCACCCACGGTAGCCAAGCGGATGCGCGAAATGCTCACCAGCGCCATCCCCGAAGAGCTGAACGACGTGCTGCAACGCATGTCGAAAATCCGAGAAATAGTGGGCGGCGATTTTGCCAACAAAGTGAAATCGTTGAACGCCGTAACGGCCGAATTGACGGGCGGCCCTGCCTATGAGTCGCCGGCGGCGGCTATGTGGCGGCGCCGCGCTACCTGGGCGCTGCTTGCTTTTACGGGCCTGATTGTTCTGAACATCCTCTCCTACTACATCACCTGGGATAAGGCCGTACAGATAGCAACCAACGCCGATACGTTCTATATTTTCGTGGCCATCGGGTTCGGTGCGCAGCTGATTGACGGGCTGCTGGGCATGGGCTATGGCGTGGTGACGGCCATCAGCCTAATGAGTTTAAACATTGCGCCGGCGGCCGTTAGTGCCAGCATCCATACAGCCGAAATGTTTGCCAGCGGAGCTTCGGGCTACCACCACTACCGCTTCGGCAACGTGAACAAGAAGCTGTTCAAGGTGCTGCTGATTCCGGGGGTGCTGGGGGCTATTACGGGGGCGTATCTGCTGGCTACGTTTGGCGAAGAATACGCTAAATACGTGAAGCCGTTTCTGGCAGTGTATCTGCTGCTGCTGGGTATTCGCATCATTTCCAAGGCCTTTACCAAGCCCGGACCGCGCAAAAAGCATAAGAAACTAGGGTTCCTGGCCGCAGCTGGTGGCTTCCTAGATTCGTTTGGCGGCGGCGGTTGGGGGCCATTAGTAACCAGCACGCTCATTGCCGGAGGCCGCACACCGCAGTACGTTATCGGCTCGGTGAGTGTAACCGAGTTCTTCGTCACGTTTGCCAGTGCCGTTACGTTCTTCGCTACGCTGGGCATCTCGCACTGGCAAATTATTCTGGGTTTGATTGTAGGTGGCGTAGCTGCCTCACCCTTCGCCGCCCGGCTGGCTGGCCGCATCCCCACCCGCTGGATGTTTGTAGGCGTCGGCCTGATGGTCATCGTCTGGAGTTTGTGGGCGCTGCGTAAGGTGTTTATGTAGCGCAGGGTTTAGCTGATTTATAGAAACGCAAACGCCCCGGCCAATATTGGTCGGGGCATTTGTGTTTGATGTAATGCAGTACTGTTCTGGCGGAGGCCTCACCCCCGCTAGAACAATTACTCTTGCTGTGCCTGCCGCAGTTTGCTGTGTTTCTTGCCGTAACCATAGTAGATAGCCAAGCCGATGGCCAGCCAAACGCCTAAACGCAACCACGTTTCCCACGGCAACGACACCATCATCACCAGGCAGGTCAGGATGCCGAGGATGGGCACCACGGGCACCCATGGCGTGCGGAAACCACGGGGAGCATCCGGCTCCCTTTTGCGCATGATTAAGATGCCGAGGCATACCATCACGAAGGCCAGCAATGTGCCAATACTGGTCATTTCGCCCACCACCGAAATCGGCACGAAGCCGGCAAATACGGCAATGAACAGGCCAAGCAGCAAGTTGGACTGCATAGGCGTGCGGAACTTGGGGTGAATCTTGCCGAATACCGGCGGCAGCAACCCATCCTTAGCCATCGAGAAGAACACCCGGCTCTGACCCAGCAAATCCACCAGGATAACGGACGTGTAGCCGATGATAATAGCTAGAATAACCGCCGCTGATAACCAGGCATAGGGCGTTTTTTCAATGGCAATGGCTACCGGCGCGGCGCTGTTCTTGAACTCGGTGTAATTGGCCAACCCGGTCATCACGTGCCCAAAAAGTACAAATAGCACCGTGCAAATTACCAACGAGCCGATGATACCGATGGGCATGTTGCGCTGCGGGTTCTTGGTCTCCTGAGCCATGGTGGCCACAATATCAAAGCCAATGAACACGAAGAAGATAACGCCCGCCCCGCGCAGAATACCGCTCCACCCGAACTCCCCAAACGTGCCCGTATTAGCCGGAATGTACGGTTGATAGTTGGCCGGATCAATGTACTGCCAGCCCAGCGCTATGAACACGAGTACCACCGATACTTTCAGCGTCACGACCAGCGCATTAAACCACGCCGAACCTTCCGTACCCCGCACGATAACGGCCGTAATGGCCAACACAATCAACATGGCTGGCACATTCACGAAGCCATGCACGGAGGTGCCGTCGGCCAGTTGGGAAACTTCAAAAGGTGAGGTAACCAACTGCGCAGGAATGTGCAAGTCGTACTTGGCCAGAAACTTCACCAGATACTGCGACCAGCTAATGGCCACCGTGGCCGCGCCCACCGAGTATTCTAGCACCAAGTCCCACCCGATTATCCAGGCAAACAACTCACCCATAGTGGCGTAAGCGTAGGTGTAGGCCGAGCCCGAAACGGGTACCATGGAAGCAAACTCAGCGTAACACAACGCCGAAAACGCGCAGCCAATAGCGGCCACCACGAAGGAAAGCGTAACGGCCGGGCCGGTGTGATTGGCGGCGGCAATACCGGTGAGCGAGAACAACCCGGCTCCGATAATTACTCCAATCCCAATGGTAATGAGGTTGAAGCCGTTCAGGCTTCGCTTGAGCGTGTGCGAACCAGTTTCGGCAGCTTCCAGCCGCAGCAACTCCAAAGATTTTTTAAGCATACTAGAATGTAGCGCGAAGCCCTGCTTCGCGGGGCAGTGAACAGTATTCTGCCTTACTGGCGTACAATACCAACCCCTATAGGCTGCCTTGCACCAACCAGTGACAGGTTTAGGAATAGAAAAAGCGGGAGCAAGAAATATGAGGCTGATGCTTTACGTAGCAACTACCTTTTCAGCTTAAAAAGAGGGCGTGCCTCAACAGCAACAACACCCTCTACGCCAACCAATGATGGTAACGCTGGCACAAGCAGCAGAAAAGGCGTCAATAGGAAAGCAGGAATCAAGCAAACAGGCCACGGCAACTTGTTTTTATATGGTCAGGAGTTGGCACCGTTCCGCGGATTGCGGGGGTTGCCGGCGCTTCGTCGAGCCTGTCTCTCAGCGCCTCTGTATAAAAACAATCCTTTGTCGGTAAAGAATTGGTGCGGCAAAGGTACACCCGGACCGCGCGCATTGCCAAATAGGCGCTGGCCCCACCACAAGAAAAGCAAACCCTACGCCCAGGTAGCAGAAAGCCACGTTGCACGCCCATAAACCCACTCGGGCACGGAGCCTACTGGCGCCTTGCTGCGCTGGTAGGCTCCGTGCCCGAGCAAGTATGAAACAGAAGCAAATGGTATCAGGCGGGCAGGTTTGCGGGAGTGCTGTTGGTGGCCGCGAAATACCGCAGGCGGTAGCAGTTCATGGCCGTTTCGCCGAGTTGTTCCAACAGCCGGTAGTTGGCTACGGCGCCCACCGCCGCCCCAATAACCGGAACCAGTTGCGCCAGCTTGGCCAGGTCGATATAGTCGCGGTACTCCTGCTGGAACGTGCGCCAGTCGAAGGCATTGACATCGGCGGGCAAGGTTTGCCGGTAGTTTTCCCAGTCGGCGAGGCGGCGGTAGATGTCGTTGCGCGTGTGCTGGCTGCTAAACGCAAGCTGAAACACGTACAGCAGAAAGAGCCGCTCGGAATAGTCTTTCACATCGTGGCCATAGAGGGCGGCTACATCAAAGAGCAGCTTGAGCTTGATGCCGAGCAGCAGCGGAAAATCGGCAAGACCCAGAAAAAAGCCCCCGGCACCCGTTATGGCCCCTTCGGCCGTAGCGGCATTGCGGTAGTGCCGAATGCGGGTTTGCACGGCTATTTCGCGCTCGGGCAGCGGCATATCCGCTACGGGCAGGCGTGTACTGTAGGTGGAGCCAAACAGCACGGCTTGCACCATCTGCTTGATAGTAGCCGTAATGGCTACATGCACCTTCTCGGGGAGTAAGTTATTGAGGCGAGCTTGCACCCGCCGGGCCACGCGGTTCAGCAAGGAAGGGTGCCGCTGCATCCGCCGCTGCCATTGTAAGAGTTGTGCGTAGGCTTGTTCTTCCTCGAGGGTCATAGTTGAAATGCTAGCCTGAATCTAAAAATTGTGCCTTACAAGTCGTGCCCTTGAAAGCGGGAAAGTGGGTTGCGTATGGAACTCCCTAGCTAGGAGTTTCCGTACGCAACCCACTTATCCTCTAACGGCAATGCAAGGCCGGCCGGCGAAAATGGTCTTTACAACTTATACACTGCTCTAATTCCATCTGTCAGGGAAACCGGCTGCCGGCCCAATGCAGTTGCCAAGTCCGAACTGACTTCCGCTTCCTGGCCGTGGCTGATATCCGTCATAAACCCGATGGTGCGCTCAATGGCTAGTTCGGGTACTCCGCGTTGTTGCATACCAGCGGCAAAAACAGTTGGCTCCACGGCTGTGTATCCCACTTCTTTCCCCGTTATGCTCGTCAGGGCAGCGGCTACGTCATCGAACGAATATGCCTCGGGGCCGGTGAAGTGGTAAATGCGGTTCGCGCAATCCGCTTGCAAGAGCACGTTGGCAATGGCTTCGCCCATTTCGCTACGTAGAGCATAGGCCACTTTCCCCTGCCCTGCTGGTAGTAGAATACCCGTTTCCAGCACGTTGGGGCCCGTAAACAACAGCAGCGTATCCAGATACAGAATGTTGCGAAAGAAAACATACCCCAGCCCGCTCGCCCGAATGTAGTCTTCGGTTTGAAAGTGGCGGACCATCAGTTGGTTGGCGAGGGTGGTGGGGTCTTTGAGGGCCCGGCTGGTGTACGCCAGGCACTGCACGCCGGCTCGCTTGGCGGCGTCCACTACGTTGTAATGCTGTTGCAGCGCGTCATCTTCCCCCCCGCCCGAAATCAGCAGCACTTTTTCGATGCCCTGCATGGCTCGGTCCAGCGAAGCCAAATCGTCGTAGCTGCCGAGGCGCAAACTTACCCCCTGTGCTTGCAGGTCGGTAGCTTTGTGCTCGTCGCGCACCAATGCAGCTAGCTGCGTGGCACTGGTTTTCTGCAACAGGGTTTGCAAAACGGCTGTTCCCAATTGGCCGGTAGCACCAGTTACTAAAATCATAAAATGGAATTTTACGTGAGAAATAAACCGACTTCAGGCGGCATGAACTCCACCGGCTCAACACCCAAGCAGAATTCGCTGAAGTAACGGCTGCAAAATTCCACGCTGTGGCCCAACCACAGAATGGCCGGATGGCGGCAGAATGTGGCTGAAAGGCGGCAACCGCGCTTACCCGGCCTGCCGATACGCTGTAGGAGAAAGTCCCGTGCTTTTCTTGAAGAACCGACTGAACGCAAACTGGTCGGTGAACTGAAGGCTAGCCGCCACCTCCTGCACGGGTAGGGCGTGGTTTTGCAGCAAGGCCTTGGCTTCGAGCACCACGGCCTCGGCTATCCAGTCGCTGGCGGTGCGGCCGGTAGCTGCTTTTACCAGTTCCGTGAGGTATTTCGGCGTAATGCACAGCGTGGCGGCGTAGAATTGCACGCTTCGCATGGAAATGCAGTGCGTTTGTACCAGTTGCCGAAAAGCGTCGGTTAGTAGTTGGCCTCTGTTGGTAGTGGCGGCCGGAAGTTCGGGAGGCTGCTGGTCGTAGAGAGCTCCTATTTCGTAGAGCAGACTAGCAATAATGTTCTTTAAAATATTGTCGCGCTGAGCGTTCGGTGTGCCATACTTCTGTTGCAGAAACCGAAAGGAAGCAGCAATGCTAGCCGCCTCCGTAGCGGAAAGAGGCAGTACATGAACCGGAGGTGCCACAAAAAAGCGCAGCTTTCCCGTGGCAGCATTGTTGGTTGCAATGAAATCCTTGGTGAAAAAGACCGATAACGTTTCGTAGTCCTCGGCAACATACAGCCACTCTTTGACTACATTCGGCGTGGCTAGAATCAAGCAGCCGGGAGTTACAACGTACGTTTCCAGGTTCACCTTCAGTTCGGCTTTCCCGCGTAGGCAGATACTGATCTTGTAGTAGTCGCCCCGATACAGGAGGTTAAGCGGAATCTTCGGTTTTGCCCCCGTGTAGTCAGGGAAGTACACTTCCGTGCTAGCACTTTTGCCACCCGAAAACGCCTGTAGCCGATAGGTTGGGATATGTTCGCTCATTGGAATGGCAGCCGTAGCGTGATGGCCGCAGCCAAGCTACTACATGCTGCGTTCAGTGTTCCAACAACCAGCTTTCTTGAGTGAAGTTATTGCGGCAATAGGCTACCCCAAACGCCCTTTTGCGGGCTACAACTCAGCCACTACCACTACCTGTATCTCGCGGATAGGCTTCAGGTTCTTGTCGTTGGTTAGAAATACGTCGCAGCCGGAATTAACGGCGGTGGCTACCTGCATGGCATCTACGCCTTTCAAGCCGGCGTACCGGGCTTGCAATTGATACGCCAGGGTGGCCGTGGCAAGGTTGATTTCGCGCATCTGGAAGTCGAAATCCCGGAGCAGGTCGTCGAAATCGAGCAGCAAGTCGGGGCGGCCCAATTGCTCCGGCTTGGCGCAAAACTCGGTGTAGGTGAGCACGCTGGTTTCCAGCAGGGCATTATCGGTCAGCGACTGAGTTAGATAGTCAGCTACCTTCTGATAATAACCCGAATGGTTTTCAACCAAATAAATGAATGGCGCGGTATCGAAGAAGATTCTAACCACGCGTATCCTGGCGCATTTGCTGTACATATTCCTGAGCATCCATCGACCAAATGCCGCGGCCTTTGCCCCGGTACTTAGCCAGCAGCTTGGTGGCGCGGCTAATGTTGCTCATGCGCCGGGCTACTTCCTGATAAATCACCTCTAGCTCGGTAGGAGGCAGTAAATCAATTTCCTGAATGATTTGCTCTGTTAAGCTCATAAACTTCCGTGAGGGTGGTTTTCCGGTACGAATTGGGTGGTTGGTACAGGTTGTGCTATCGGCAAGATACACATCTTTCCAATATCCTGTTCATTCATTGGTTACTACAAAAAATAAATAAAAGGACATAAATCCTACGCGTAGCACAATTATTACGCAGTTTTATGAGCTGCTGTTGGTTTCGTTGCTAAGGCCGAACTGCTTTTTAGAGCCATCGATTCAGCGCAGACTCTTTAAAATCAACCCAATACGCTTTCAACTTCTCCTGCGTGTTCCTTTCCTGTATCCGCTTCACACGCCTTGCCCTCTCTAACCGTGGCAATGCCCTGCTTTGGTGTGTTGCCGCTTATTTCAGGCTGTAAATACGCTCGATAATTTCCACTACTTTCAGGCCTTCAAGGGCGTTAGTGGTAGCAAAGCTGCGTTTTTGCACCGTATCCACCACGTTTTCGATTACCTGCACGTGGTTAGCAGCACTGCCTTGGTAGGGGCCATAATCGTTGGCGGGGTTGGTAGGCGGTAGTTGCGGCATGGTGTAGTCGCGCAAGTGGCAATACTCCACTTTATCCATATACTGGCCCCCGAGGCGCAGGCTACCGTGCTCGGCCACCACTGTGAGGCTGCTTTCCAGGTTTTGGTCCCAGACGGCGGTGCTGTACTGCAAGGTGCCACTGCCACCGCGTACCAAATCAAACGTTACTAGGCCGCTGTCCTCGAAATCGGTGAGGCCGGCGTGGTTGAAGTTGCGGAATCGGGCGGCCACGTTGGTGATGTCGCCGAACACCCAATAGAGCAGGTCGATGAAGTGGCTGAACTGGGTGAAGAGCGTGCCGCCATCCTGGGTTTGGGTGCCCTTCCAGCCGCCGGGCTTGTAGTAGCGCGCGTCGCGGTTCCAGAAGCAGTTGAACTGCACCATATAGATTTCTCCCAACCGGTTTTCCTCATACACCTGCTTCAGCCAGGCTGCCGGCGGCGAGTAGCGGTTCTGCATCACCCCGAACACCAGGCGCCCGGTCTGCAACGCGGTGTGCACCACGGCTTCGGCATCGGTCTTGCGCAGGGCAATCGGCTTCTCGATAACTACGTGCAAACCGTGCTGTAAACCAGCTATAGCTTGCGGGGAATGCTGGTAATTTGGTGTAGCTATTGTGAGTACATCGGCCGTAGAGGCACTTTTCAGGTACTGCTCTAGGGAAGAAAAGAACGGAATGCCTGGATGTTCCATGGCCAGCTCGGCTGCTAGCTCCGCCCGAATATCAATGAGGGCAACCAGCTGCGCGCCCGGGTGCCGGGACACCAACGAGGCGTGGCGGCGGCCAATATGGCCCACGCCGCAGATGGCAAAACGAACTGGAGAAACAGAATCAGCCAATGGCGTAGAAGGAACAGGACCGGAAAACAGCGGCAAGCTGCGAAAAAAGCGGCTTTTTTCATCTATTAACCCCAGCACCTGGCGCAAACAAATACAGCGCCCCGGCGCGTGGCAGAATACTCCACACGCCGGGGCGCTGTCTCAACTTGGTAAGCTAGACTTATAGAATCCGCTTCAACTCCTCGAAGTTTTTGTTGCTAACGGTGCGGTTGGTGCACCCGAGTTGCTGCGCGCTTTTCTGAATATTGGTGACGCGCGAGCCAGGATTGGGGTGCGTACTCAGGAACTCGGGCGTGCCGCCTCCCTGCTTTTCGGCTTTAATAAAGAAGCCTGCCGCTCCGTCGCAGGCGTAGTAGCGGGTACCGTTGAGGTAGATGGTGGAGTATTTATCGGCCTCAACTTCATAGGTACGGCTGAATTTCAACTGCCCGATGCCAGAGGCCAACTGCACCAATTGGTTGGGATTGTTGCCGAGCACAATGTTGGTGAGCAAGCCAATGCCATATTGCTTTTGTATCAGCTGCGAGCTGTGGCGTCGGTCGGCGTGGGCAATTTCGTGGCCCAACACCCCGGCCAGTTGGTTTTCGTTGTCAAGAAATTTGATCAGGCCCGAAAACACATAAATGTGGCCGCCCGGTGTGGCAAAAGCATTTTGGGTAGCATCGTCCTTGATGATCTGCACGTCCCACGGGAACTGGGTGCGGTACTTCAGGTTGCCATTGTCAAGGACGCGTTTCACTACGCCATCAAGGAGCTGGTAGGCGCGGGCGTTACTGGAACGGGCCAGCAGCTGACCCTTGGCACGGTACAATGAATCGGTTTGGCGGGCCACCTGCGCTCCCAGGTCAATGTCTTGCTGTACAGAGAAGAGGATAAAGCCTTGATTGGGTTTGGTAACGGCGGCAGTGGTAAGTGTGGCTACGGCCGCAAGGGGCAGCAGTAGTTTAAGAGACGGACGGCGCATAGAAAAAGGTAGAGCTTGAAAAAAAGAGATTCTACGGCGGAAAAGAAAAAACAGTGCCAACCCAGCATCATTGCCGGTTACAGTACAGCCTCAGCTACCAGACACCGCGCTGACGTTAGGTGAAGGCCACAGCTCCACAGCGCACTGTTTCGGCCACATAGGCTACCTGCTCGTCATCTAGCGTAGGATGGATGGGGATGGACAGCACAGTCCGGCATAGCTGTTCGGCCACCGGAAATTGGCCCGGCTGGTAGCCCAAATACTGATAGGCTGGTTGTAGGTGGTTGGGCAACGGATAATACACCATGCTGGGCACTCCGCGCTGCTGCAAATACTGCCGTAATGCCTCCCGCCGGCCCGGCTCATCGGCCACGGTGAGAGTGTATTGATGAAATACGTGCGTACTCCGCGGGTCCCGAGTTGGAATTGTCAGCCCCGGAACACCGGTTAGGCCCGCATCATAACCGGCCGCAACACGCTGGCGGGCCGCAGTCCATTGGGGCAGATGGTGCAGCTTCACGCGCAGTAAAGCTGCCTGGAGCGTATCGAGGCGGGAATTGAGGCCGATGTGCTCGTGGTGGTACTTCTGGGTTTGGCCGTGGTTGGCAAGCTGGCGTAGGTAGGTGGCACGAGCCGGGTCCGGCGTGAATAAGCCCCCCCCGTCGCCCATTGCCCCTAGGTTTTTGCTAGGAAAGAACGACGTAGTGCCCACCTCCCCCACCGTACCCGCCACCCAGGTTTCGCCGGCGGTAGTAGTAAAAGTAGCACCAATGGCCTGCGCGTTGTCTTCTATCAGCGCCACGCCGTGCCGAGCCGTGAGTTGGCGCAAGGCCTCTAAATCGGCACACTGCCCGAATAGGTGCACCACGATAACCGCGCCGGTGCGGGGCGTAATAGCTGCTTCCACGGCCACCGGGTCGAGGTTGAAGGTATCGGGGCAAACATCGGCGGGCACAGGCACGAGGCCGAGCACGGCGGCAGCTTCCAGCGTGGCCACGTACGTGAAGGCGGGCACAATTACCTCTGCTCCTGCTGGCAGCTTCAAGCTCATAAGGGCCAGTTGTAGCGCATCGGTTCCATTGGCGCAGGGCACCACGTGCGGGCCGCCCAGGTAGGCGCTCAGTTCGGCAGCAAACTGCCCGACGGCCGGTCCCTGGATGAAAGCGGCTTCCTGCATACTCTGCTGCCAGGCCGCATCTAGCTCGGGTTGGATGGCGGCATGCTGAGCGCGCAGGTCTAGCAGATGAATGGGCGCGCAGGGAAGAGGCAAATCAGGCACAGGCAATAACAAGGAAAGGCAAGTCTCAAAGATAGAACCCAGCCCGACACCACAACCAGTCAGCGTAACCCGAAGTGAAATCAATCCGTTAGCGACCCAATAGGCACTTGCTATTGTTCAGCTGCCTCCCGGTTTGTTCTCTCCCTAAATATACCATTGCCATGTTCAGAAAAACACTCACCATTAACGCGTTGTCGGCTATCATGCTGATGGGCGGCGTTGCTTTCACCCAAACCAGCTGTTCGCAGGCTGATAAGAAAGAGGTAGCCGGCGAAAGCGACCAGGCGTACCAGGATTTCCAAACCTTCGTGTCGGACACTGAGGCTAAGGCCGATGCCGTTGCCAACGAAACCGAGGCCGACTACGAGCGGGAAACTTCCCAGCTGAAATCCGACTTCGACGCTAAAGTAGCGGCCGTAGATAAGTACGCTGACCAGTACGACGATGCCCGCCGCCAGGAAGTAGAGGCGCTACGTACGCGCTACACCACTGCCTACGATAAGCGCGAAGCCGCTTGGAGCAGCCGCTCGGCTACTGCCAGCACTGCTACCGGCACCGACGCCGCTGGCATGGCCACCAGCACTGCGGCCTCGAAGCCCGGCAAATACTACAAGCCCATGAGCCCAGCGGCGCAGCTCACCGCCGCCAACGCCCGGACGACTTACGAGAAGTTCGTGCAGAACATCAAGCAGAACGAAGACCGGTACGACATCGACGATTGGCGCTACATCAACACCGAATGGCGCGCATTGGATGAAGCCTACGACAAAGTGAAAGGCGACATCCCAGCGAAAGATCTAGCTGAAATACAGAAGGAAAAGCTGAAATACGCCGCCTTTAAGTCTTTCGATAAAACCGAAGCCCGCGTTGCGCAGGGCGCTGACGCCGTGAACGGCGAAGCCAAAGAAGTGAAAGCTGAAACGGCCGACGAGCGTAGCAAAGTTGGTCAGGCTGTCAGCAATACTGCTTCCGATGTGAAGGAAGCTGGTAAAGATGTTGGACAAGGTGCAGCCAAAGTAGGCAAGAAGGTTGGGGGCGCTGTAAAAGGTGCCTACAAAGACGTGAAGGCCGAAGTGAAGAATACCGACAACGACTAGCTGCTACAGCTTTCCGTTAAGCAAGTAAAAGAGCCGGCTTCGTTAGGAGCCGGCTCTTTTGTGTTCTATAACCAAAGGCACGTCATCTGATTCCGTTCGTGTGCTACTCAGCCGTGGACTTTCAGGTCGGCAAGCGAATCAACTGATTGTGAACAACTATTTCGCCAGCTCCGTCAGGATCCAATATAGTTTCAGCGCATCCAGCTGGCGCAGGCTGGGGTGCTTGGAAAGCAAATTGTGGCGCACCCGCATCTGCCGCAGCCGAAAAGCCGCGCGAACTGCTTCGGCTAAGCCCCAGCGGCGCAGTTGTAGGGCGGCCTTTAAGAGTTTGGTGTCACTGCCTAAGCCTTCTGCCCGGTAAAGCAGCGCTAAGTTGCGCACGGCTTGGTGGCTTTTTCGCAGAAACACGGTAGCTGGCTCCAGGCCATCATGCAAAACAGGGTTATCGAGGTGCCGGACCGCAATGCCGGCTTCCCGCAGCAGCCACCCGAACTTGGTGTCCTCGTGGCCGTAGCGGGTGAGTTGCTCATCCAGCCCGAAGCGCCGAAACACGTCGGCTTGCACCAGCATGTTATTGAGAGTTAGTTGGCCATGCGGGGCGTGCTGCCGCACCGAAGCCGGCCGTGCCTCCCGCTGCCGCCCGTACAACCACCGCAGGTGCAGTTCGGGCAGGCGAGGTGCGGTACGCTCGTAGGTGGTACCGCCCACCAGCACCGGCGCTTGGGCACGAGCCGCCGAGTAGCGCGCTAAGAAGTGCGAATCGGGCAGTAGACTATCGTTGTCGAGGAGCAGTAGCCACTCGTGGCGAGCGGTGCTGGCCAGGCGGTTACGAATGGCAGCCCGGCCTACGTTGTGTGGTAGCTCCTGGTAACAAATCCCCGGCAAAGCGGCCAGTTGCCGGTTTGGTAGCCGCTCCTCTTCCCGACTTCCGTCGTCTAAGCACATTATTTCCACTGGCCCGTCCCAGTCGGGAGCTTGCGCCTGCAATGCTAGCACCAGAGCCGTCACGTTGCGGTTATACACCGGAATCAGCACAGAGAGTCCGGACATTTTCAACGAAAGATTTAGGAGGTAAAAACTAAAAGTCTAGCGTTAGTCAATCAGTCTTTCAACTGAAACGGCGTGGTAGCGGAATCAACCAGCTGCCCCTCTTCGCACTTCAGCACCCGATTAGGGTATTGCCTAATAATCTGATAGTTGTGCGTAGCCATGAGCACAGCCGTACCCGAGTTGTTGATTTCCACAAACAAGCGCATGATGCTGTCGGCTACGTCGGGGTCGAGGTTGCCGGTGGGTTCGTCGGCTAGCAAAAGTAACGGCTCGTTGAGTAGGGCCCGCGCAATTACCACCCGCTGCTGCTCCCCACCCGAGAGTTGGTGCGGCATCTTGCCGGCTACATTGGCCAGCCCTACGCGCATCAGCACCTCGGAAATGCGTTGTTGCTTGCGGGCTTTGCCACTCCAGCCCGTTGCGTTCAGCACAAACAGCAAGTTTTCGGCTACCGTCCGGTCGAAGAGCAACTGAAAATCCTGGAAGATGATGCCCAGCTTGCGGCGCAGATACGGCACTTTGCCGCTGCTCCCGATTTTAGGCAAAGCAAAGCTGGCAACGGTACCCGTACCGGAACCCAACTCCAAGTCGGCGTACAGGGTTTTCAGCAATGAGCTTTTGCCAGAGCCCGTGCGGCCCACCAGGTACACAAACTCGCCTTTTTCCAGCGTAAACGTCACCTTCTGCAAGATGGTATTCACATCCTGCATGATGTACGCATCGTGCAACTCAATAACGGCCATGTTTTTATTGCTTGGTGCTTGGTGCCTACCTCCTAGTAGCTAGAGCCTGCGTATCAATTATTTTTTTAAGGACAACCGAATACTCTAAGCACTAGGCACTAGACTATATTTCCAGTTTTTGCAGCTTGCCAAAGGCCAGGCCTTCAATAACGGCAGCTAAGGCTATTTCCTTGTTTTCGAGGCCGTAGCGGTGCAAATCCTTCAAAGGTCGGTCGGCCCGGAAGTAGGCAATCAGCACGAAATTCTCGTCCCGCAACTGAATGTAGTCCGGAATTTTGGCCTTGCCTTTTACTTTGATGATGTACATAAGCGAGGAGCTAGAAATTAGAAGCCAGAAGTTAGGAACCCAGACGATTTGTTGATCATTCCAGCCCTAGCTTCTAACTCCTAGTTCCAGAAGAGGGTTATCCGTTTACCTTTTTGTGGTCGGCTAGGAAAGTAGCGAGGCCTTTGTCGGTGAGGGGGTGGTTGAGCAGACCGGTAATAACGTTGAGCGGGCACGTTACTACATCGGCACCTAGCTCGGCGCACTGAATCAGGTGTGGAATGTGGCGCACCGAGGCCGCCAGCACTTGCGTGGGGTACCCGTAGTTCGAGAAGATGTCCACGATTTGCTGAATCAGCTGCATGCCATCGGCCCCAATATCGTCGAGGCGGCCTACGAAGGGCGACACGTAGGTGGCACCAGCTTTAGCAGCCAGCAGCGCCTGCCCGGCCGAGAAAATCAGGGTGCAGTTGGTTTTAATGCCTTTATCGGTGAAGTAGCGAATGGCCTTCACACCGTCCCGAATCATGGGTACTTTCACCACAATGTTGGGGTGCAGCTCCGCTAGTGCTTCGCCTTCCCGGATAATGCCCTCGTAGTCGGTGGCAATTACCTCGGCCGATACGTCGCCATCTACCAGTTCACAAATTTGCTTGTAATGCGCCATTACGGCATCAGTACCCTTGATGCCTTCCTTGGCCATCAGCGAAGGATTGGTAGTTACACCATCGAGCACACCCAGTTCCACGGCTTCCTGAATGTCTTTCAGGTTGGCGGTATCAATGAAAAATTTCATGCGGCAGCGAAATCAGTTAAAAACAACTCCCAAAGCTACTCACTGATTCAGCGGATTCTTCGAATTGCACGGATTTTGTACCGCTGGCTGCTATAGCCGCAGTAATGGCCAGCCCCTGAAAACACGAAAAGCGGCTGATATAGCCGCTTTTAATTGAAAATTGGGAACTTCACGAAGCCCGACAATTCAATAATCCGTTGGGGTATGGGCAAAAAAAAGCGAGCCAAAATCGCACCGCTCAACCGTTTACCCTTGCTACCTTCCGGTCCTGGGGGAGTTCAACAGGAGCTGGTCGTTCTGACTCGCCGGGTGCAAAGATACACACGATTTGCGCGGCTGGTACTGGTGCCCTGGCTTTTTTTGCGTTTATAGTATCTACACGCAGATAATCAGGCGCTTTTATTTCACTTGCCCGGTGCATTACCTCAAATCGGTTTCCTGCTACACGTAAAAATGCCGCATTATTTAGCGCTCGGCTAAATAATGCGGCACTTTGCCAGACAGCAACCTTGCTACTTAGTTGCGCCAGGCTTTTTCAGCGGTTTTGCCTTGCTTCTTCAGCTTCCGCTCATAGTTGTCGATAAACTCCATTTGGAACGTTATCGGGTGGCCGTATACTGCTTTCTGTTGAATGTCGTTGCAGCCAGCGTAGGTAACCAGCAGCACAGGTGAAATGCTTGTGGAATTGATAATGTACTCTCCCTCCGCATTGGTAGTGGTGGTGGTGCTGAATTGGTTGTTACCAGTAATTATTGATATCACCGCTCCAGCAAGCGGCTCCCCTAACTCATCAACAACAGTCCCTTTGAAATCTTTAGCTTCCAGAACTTCCGCTTTTGCGTCCAGGCTTGGCGTAGTTCGCGTGTTCATAGCAAGCACATTCTTTGGCAACACTGCACCCGAAGAAAGTGAAGCATTTTGCTGAGCTATGGCAGCAGTCGACAAGAGGAGGCTGGTCGCACCTAGAGTGATGAGTAGAGAAAGTTGCATGCGGGATAGGAGTGTGTGGTAGGAGGAGCGGTTTAATCAGGTAGAACTGAAACAGGTTTCAGTTGTCAACCGTTGATTAGTGTTACAAATATATATAGCATAATTATATAATCAATGTATAAGACAATTATTTTTTCTACTAATCCAATACCGTTGCACATTTTTTATATTATTCAATGAATGAGTAGGGAAATAGGCTTGTGGCACTAGGTTTTTTTGTGCTCCTCCTGTCCGTGCTTACCTTTGCCTATGCCTCAACAGATTCTGATTCTCGATTTTGGGTCGCAGTACACCCAGTTAATTGCCCGGCGCATTCGGGAATTGAATGTGTACTGCGAAATTCACCCTTATACGCACGCCCCGGCCCTCACTGAGGATATCCGGGGCGTTGTGCTTTCCGGCTCGCCCTGCTCCGTGCGCGATGCCGAATCGCCCAACCCTGACCTTTCCAGCTACTTAGGTCAAGTGCCGGTGCTGGGCGTGTGCTACGGCGCGCAGTTGCTAGCGCACCAGCAAGGCGGCGAGGTGCTGCCCGCTACCATCCGGGAGTACGGTCGGGCCCGGCTAGCCCACGTCAACCACGAGAGCCCGCTACTGCACGGTGTACCCACCGAGTCGCAGGTGTGGATGTCGCACGGTGATACTATCAAGCACCTACCGGCTGGCTTCGACATTATTGCCAGCACGCCCGAGGTAGATGTGGCAGCATTCAAGATTGAAGGGCAGCCCACCTACGGGATTCAGTTCCACCCTGAGGTGACGCACAGCACCGACGGCAAAACGCTGCTCCAGAACTTTGTGGTGAACATCTGTGGCCTCGACCAGAGTTGGACGCCCGAGCACTTCGTGGACAGCATGGTGGAAACGCTCCAACGCACCATTGGCGAGCAGGACCAGGTGATACTGGGCCTGTCGGGCGGCGTGGATTCTTCGGTGGCGGCGCTGCTGCTGCACAAGGCCGTTGGCAGCCGGCTGCACGGAATTTTTGTGAACAACGGGCTGTTGCGCAAGGATGAGTACGAAGATGTGCTGCACTCCTACAAAGACCTGGGCTTGAACGTGCTTGGTGTGGATGCCTCGCAGGAGTTCTACAACGCCCTGGCTGGCCTCACCGACCCTGAACTAAAGCGCAAAGCTATTGGCCGCACCTTTATTGAGGTGTTCGATAGGGAAGCGCAGAAAGTGGACGGCGCCCGTTGGCTGGCCCAGGGCACGATTTATCCCGACGTAATCGAGTCGGTTTCGGTGCACGGCTCGTCGGTCACCATCAAGAGCCACCACAACGTGGGCGGGCTGCCCGAAAAGATGAACCTGCGGATTGTGGAGCCGCTGCGGGCTTTGTTCAAGGATGAAGTGCGCGAGGTCGGTCACACGCTGGGCTTACCCACCAACATCCTACACCGCCACCCCTTCCCCGGCCCCGGCCTGGGCATCCGCATCCTCGGCGACATTACGCCCGCCAAAGTGGATTTGCTCCAGCGCGCCGACGCCATCTTCATCAACGGCCTGAAAGCGCACAACCTCTACGACAAAACCTGGCAAGCCGGCGTGATGCTGCTCCCCATCCAGAGCGTGGGCGTAATGGGCGACGAGCGGACTTACGAGCAAGTAGTAGCCCTGCGCGCCGTAACCAGCGTGGACGGCATGACGGCCGACTGGGCGCACCTACCCTACGAGTTCCTGGCCGAAATCAGCAACAAAATCATCAACCAGGTGCGTGGCATCAACCGCGTGGTGTATGATATTTCCAGCAAGCCACCCGCAACTATCGAGTGGGAATAGCGAGTAGCTGAGTAAAGGGCCGCTAGCGCAATGCTAGCGGCCCTTTTTTGTTTGTTCGGGACGTTCGCGCAATTCCAGCAGGGCCTCTCCTTGGAAGTTGTAGAACACCGTGTCGTGCTGTTGCCGCCGGCTTAGCTGCTGCAAATAGACCGAGAGTGTAATGCCAGAGGTAGCAGCTTGCAACGTCAACCGCTTTGGCATTTCTGCGGAACGGTCTGGGTTTTGGCCATGCACACGCACCATCGAATCGGCTACTGGACCGGGCGATACGCGAAGTTGGCGTTGCCACGTGCTGTCGGCGCGCAATTGCTCTAAGTAGATGTCGTGTCCTTGGTTGGCAGCTCGTAGCCGGAACGTGCCTTCCCGCGCGGGCACTTCCGTTAGCACATTATCAACTGGAATATCATAGCGCTGTAAGTCAACGTTCTGCAACCAATAACGACCGCGCCCAAGCGCTTGAAATGTGGAGCGAGAATAGAAGTTAGCCACCATCTCCTCTTCCTCCTCTGTATCGTAACGAGTGTAGCGAGGAATACCGCTCACCTCATACAGCCGGTCATCAATCCAACTTCTCTGTTCCCACTCCTTCTTAGCACGCAGTGAATCAGGCGGCACTAAGCTGGCAACAAAAAACGGCTGTAACTGCTGCACGGCGTTCCGGTCGGCGAAGAAGTCGAAAACGGAAGCCACCCGCTGCTTAGCGCTTTTAGCAAGCTTCGGTAGCCGCTTACCCACGCCATCCAGCTTGCCGTTTTGCAGCAGCTTGTATTGGGCAGCTAGTTTCCGCAGCTGGTTGAACTGGCTCCGCTCGGCTACGGCAAAGGCGCTCCACGGCCCGGCAGCTGCCAGAAACGCAATAAGCGCCAAGGAAGCCGGAATCCAGATGATGCCCCTACCCTGCCGCAGCAGAAAGTAAGTGGCCATGATGGCTAGCCACGCCGCCAGTACCAACACGAAATACCGCTCCTCGGTGATGCCGTACGCCCGGATGCGGGTGCCAATAGCCACGGCCAGCAGCCCCAGCAGCGGAAATAGCGCCCGGTAAAACCAACGGGAAAATGTACGAATCCAAGTGTTATCGGCATCGTCGCGGACGGGGTGGATGAGCAGCAGCGCGAAGATACCGGCCACTGCCAAGGCCAGCACCAGCAACGATACCCACCCTTTAGGCAGGGTTTGCAACACTAAAATCCGGGCCAGATAAGCGTACAGAATGGCCAGATACAGCACCACGAGCGGCAGCAGCACAAACTGCGTAAACAGCTTCAGCGCCTTCGGATAAGGCGCTTCCTGCTCCAACGCCTCGAAATTGTGGGGTACGCCGGCCAGAAAAAACCAGGTATTGAACACCGTGGCCAGCACCACAAACAGGTAGCCGTAGAGGTGCTCATCCAGCTTTACCTCGAATAGATTGTCGATGGCCGTTAATGCCAGCGCACAGCCCGCAAACAGTACTCCGGAGTAGAGCCCGGCCGTGAGGATGCGCAAAAACAAGGTTTCGTTGTAGCGCCAGAAGCCGGGCGTATCGGCGCGGCGGCGCAGTTCGGGCAGGTAGGGCACCACGGCCACCAGCAGATGCAGCCCCAGTAGCAGCAATAGCAGGCGCTGTCCCCATATCTGGTTTAGCGCCGCGGGGCAGAGCCCGTACCACACCGCCAGCAGGCCCACCGCGCCCACCTCGGCCAGCACTCGTACCATTATGGGCCAACGGTACCGCTCGGCCGCCAGCGCCACGCTCAGCGTGAGCGTGAGCCCCAGCGCCCCAGCCGATGCCAAAGGCACCAGCCATTCGTAGGTGATTTTTTCATTGTAAATGGCATAAATACCAGTAACACAAAGCACCAGCGCGCACAGTAGGGTGAGTGGGAACCGGCGAACTACGCGGATGGCTTCAACCGCCACATGACTCAGGGAAGGAAGCTTCATTGCAAACTCTATAATTTTATAAGAGGAATAGTGGGCTTCAAGGAAGGCAAAAAACCCTGCTTCGCCTAAAGTCTGTCGGCCACCGCAGGCTACCTGATTACTTCCGCTCAGTGCTACGGCTAGTTTCGGTTATTCGGTTTGCGAGGCCAGCAACTGCTCCACTTCCAGCAGTAGCGCGGTATTTTCTAGAATGTCGCTGAGCTGAGTGAGTTCCACCAGCGAAAAAACCAGCGCCAAATGCGGAGCCGGGGTACGCAACGCAATGCAACGGGCTTCCGGGTCGTGGGTACGTAAGCAATGGTGCTGCCACGTATCCGTCACGACGCGGCGGAACTCGGCAAACTCGATAGGCGTGGCAGCTAGGGCTACGTTGCCAAAGCAAACGTGCAAATGGCAGGTGCGCGGGCAACGGGCGCAGTAGCCGAAGTCGTTATGATGAAAGAATTGCGCCATGAGTTGATGCAGTTGAAGGAGTGATAAGAAGCCAAAAGTAATATTATTTAGAATTTGTCTAAATATATTTTCTTTCGCCTTTTGCTCCCAGCAGGATTCTGGATTCTGAATTCCTAATGCCTTCTGGTCCATACCACAACAGTAGTTTTCACGTAGAACCCGCATCATCTTCTGCCTCCCCGCCCTGCCTACGCCGCCTCTCACCGCATGAAACGCCCTTCTATCCGTCAGCTGCTGGGCTTTTCATTGCTGGGCATTGTGGTTTTGGTGCTGGGAGCCCTGCTGCTGCTTAGCTCCAGCTGGGGCCGCCAGCGGGTGGCGCAGTTGGTCCGGGAGCGGCTGGCCCGCAATTCCGACTTGGTGCTGGCGCCGTTTGAGGTGGACTTCTCTCCTTTCCGCGACTTTCCAGATTTCACCGTTTCGTTGCGGCACTTCTACCTCACCGACACCACCGCCCGCGGTAATGTGCCCGTGCTACGCATTGAGCGGGCTGATGCACGGCTTCAGTTGCGAGAATTGTTGCACGGCCGGGTGAAAATCAACCACCTCACCCTGCACAACACCGAGTTCCGGCAGCTCACCGACTCCACCGGCCAAGACTGGGGCCTGCACGGCAAGGGGGCCCGGCGCTCCTCGGCCAGTTCCCCCCCCGATTTCGACCTTGACTCGCTTACGCTAATAAACTTCCGCGTAACAGACCGCAACGACTTTCAGCACAGTGGTTTCGAGGCGTTTGTATATCGAGCGCGGCTGCGGGCCCGGGGGCGGGCGGGTGTGGCGCAGGTGCGGGGCCTGCTTGATGGGCAGCTGGTGTTTCTGCGTAGCGGCCGGGGCAATTTGTTTGAGCAGGAGCCGGTGCGGGCACAAGTCAGCTACCAGTACGATTTCAAACAGCGCAAAGGCACATTTCTGCGTACCCGAGCCACGCTCAACGGCGACACTGTGCTCATCAGAGGAACGCACCAGGCGCCGCCGCCCGGCCAGCCGCGCGGCACCCGACTCAATTTGCGTATGATAGGCGCGCAGCCCTTACTGGAAGTGCTGCACGTAGCCTTACCGCCTGGTCTGCACCAATACCTGGAAGGCGCCCGCAGTTCCAGCCACGCCCGCATCTGGTACACTATTAAGGGGTTCAGCGGCCCCTCTGCTCGGCCGCGTACCGTCTTGAAATTCAGATTGCAAAACGCGCAGATTCAGTGGGCCGACTCCACCCGGCGCATTCGCCGCTGGGATGCCCGGGGCACCTTCGACAACGGCCCCGAGCACGATTCTCGTACTACTTCGCTCACCTTCGACCAATGCCGGTTGTACTCCACGGCCGGGGAGTTGGACGCCGCCCTTACGGCGCGCAACTTTCTGCGCCCGGTGCTAACCGGACGGGTACGGGGCCGCACAGAGTTGCAAACCCTAGCAGCAGTGGTGGCGCCGGGTCTTTGGCAGGCGCGGCAAGGCACTGCCGCCCTCGATTTGCGCTTCAACGGGCCGCTGCCGGAAATTCCCAAGCAGGCAACCCGGCGCGCCGTGCGGGCTCGCAACATCGAGTTGCCGCCCCTAGCCGTGCGGGGTACCATCACGCTCCAGAATGCCTCGTTCCGGGTGCCCAGCCGTGGGGCCGATATGTCGGGGCTGAACGTGAAGCTAGGGTTGCTCGACAGTTTGTGGCAGCTAGAAAACCTGTCGGGTCGCCTCAATGGCATGCAGGTAAAAGCCAATGCTACTACCACGTATCTGCTGTCGTATTTCAACGGGCAGCACCCGATTACAACGGTGAAAGGCACGTTTGCGGTGGATGAGCTACGGCTGGACCGGCTACGCCAGTTGATGACCCCACCAGTAGGCCAGCCCCACCGTGCACCCCGGCCGCGCAAGCCCGGCCGCACCCGCAACCAAGAGCTGGCGGCTAGGGCTATGAACCTGCTGCCGCCGGGCCTGCGGCTGAATATTCGGCTGGAATGCGGCAAACTGGTACTGCCCGCCGACACGCTGTACCAATTAGCTGCTACGGTCCGCCACGACGGCCGCTACGTGCAGCTTACCAACCTGGAAACTCGCGTATGGGGTGGCCAAGCCAGCGGCGCCGTAAGTTGGCCTACCGACACGCTGCATTTGCAGCCAGTAGCCATGCGGCTGGCTTTGCGCTTCAACACCATTGAGTACCGCCGCCTGCTTACCCTCCTGGACCGGGAGCCACGCCGCACTGCCTCATCGGCCACCCCCGACCCTAGCCTGCGCGAAGTGGTGCTGGCCGCCAATGGGCAGATAGTAGCCACGGTGAAAACCCTGACTCTGCCAGCCGGCGAAAACCTGACTAACCTGCGCCTCCGGCTTGATAAGAATGGGCCTTCTTTCCGAATGCCGTACCTGAATTTTGAAACCAGCGCCGGGGGCTTTGGGCGCGTCAGCGCCACGGCCCAACTTAACCAGGGCAAGCTAGCTGCCGCTACCGCCGACATCAAGCTGCGGTATGCGCTGCTTGATGTGCAACAGCTTTTGCGGCTGCTGGCCGCCTTGAGTCCGCCACCTTCTGAAGGCAAGCTGGCCAACTCCAGCCGTCTGCGCCCGGTTAAGTCGCCGTTCGTTGATGGCACTGTTACGGCGCAGGTGCAAGTTGCGGCCGAACAAGTGCGCTACGGGCTGTTACGGGGCCGCAATTTTCGTTTGGTCAGCCACTTAGAGCCGGGGGGCGCCCGACTGGAAAACTGTTCACTACAAGCTTTCGGTGGCTCGATTTCGTTGCAAGGACACATGCAAACCGATGCCGGCCCCAACCACCATCCGCTACGCGCCCAGATGCGGCTACAGCGTATTGAGTTGCCAGCGTTGTTTCAGTTGGTGGAAGCCCTCCAGTTTGATGTGCTGCGGGCCGATAACGTGCGGGGCACCATGCAGTGTGAGGCCGACGTACGCACCGACCTTGATGCCGCATTTTTGCCTAAACTGACCCGCACGCACGCCTACCTGAAAACTGACTTACGCAACCTGGAACTGCTGGATGTAGATGCGTTGACTCAAGCCCTGCGGTTTCTGAGCAACAAGAAAACCAATCATTTATATTTCGAACCAGTGAGCCCACGCTTCCTTCTGGATGGCAACCGGCTTCTTGTGCCCAGCATGCATCTCAATAGTAACCTAACGGACTTGGCAGTAAGCGGCGAGTACTACCTCAATGGGCAGGCTAACCTGTATCTGGGTTTCAGCCCCATGCAAACGCTGTTCGGCAACAACGAAAAACGCATAGAACGGATTCAGAGCGGTGAGGCTACTCACCGTCCTAGCAAAGGATTGATATATGTGCATCTGAGTCGTCCGCCCAAAAGCAAATACAAAGTGCAGCTTTTCAAAAAACAGGAGCAGCGCCAACAACAGGAATACCTGCAGCAGCAATACCATAACCTATTGCGCACCCAACGCTTAGATACCACACTTCGACTGTTGCGCTAAGAATCAAATCCCGCTATGTGAACAATTAAAGAAATAATATATCCTTACAAAGAACCATAACGAAGGCCTTTGATCTTGCCAGTTTAAGCAGCAAATTGTCTTACGTATTAACCTTATATGTAATTAGCTTACTGTTAAAAAGCACATCTTATGGCTTCAGTTTCTCAGTTACTGATACCTGCCGATGAAACCCAGCGCTTGGGTTCTATCCGGCACTATGATGTGGCTAATTCATTGCAGGAAACAATTTTTGGTGAGTTTGTTTCGCTCACTGCCCGCATCTTCAGCTTGCCTATTTCCTTGATTGCTCTTGTGGAAGAAGAGCAGGTGCAGTACACAGCAAATTTTGGGCTGCCCACCGTGAAGTCGCAGCCCCGCGAAGAGGCGCTGTGTTCAACGGCCATTCTGCATAATAAAGCGGTTGTATACTCTGATTTAGCCACCGAAACCTCGCCGCTCATCACCCGCGACGCGGCCGAGGCTGCCAACAACAAAGGGCTGCGCTTTTATGCGGCTGCTCCCATACGCATGCTCGATGAGCGCCGCATTGGCTCCTTGTGCGTAATTGACCGGCAGCCACGCCCGTTCAGCGCTGACGAGCGGGCACTCTTAGAGCGCATTGCCACCCTAATCAGCCAGATGGTGGCTGTTCGGTACTGCTGCTTGGCTACGCCTAGTTTGGGCCTGACGCAGTGGCAACTCATGCGCGAACAGATTCAGGAAGAAATACAGGGGTTGGCTGCGTTGGTTCGCTACCTTATCACGCGGCACGGCACCCAAATACCCGTTTCGCAGGACATGCTAACGCTGATTACACGGCGCCTCAACGATTTGAGTGTAATCTTGGACCAGTACGAGACCTAAGCAACTTCTTCCACAAGCCGGCATATAGCCGCCACTTTTAGGCAGGCAGCAGAATGACAAATTCCGTGAACTCGCCTTCCTTGGTGTCTACTTGCAGCATGCCACCGTGGCCTTTGGTGATGGTATCGTGCGCCAACGACAACCCAAGACCCGTTCCTTTGCCAAGGGGTTTGGTAGTGAAAAACGGCTGAAAAATCTGCCGCTTAACTTCTTCCGTCATACCAGTGCCATTGTCGTGGATCCGGATGGCTATCTGACCGTTGGCCCGCTCGGTGCTTACGCGCAACACGGGCTGATACCCAATAGCAGACTGATTCTGTTGGGTTTCCAGCGCGTGCAGCGCATTGGTAAACAGGTTGAGCAGCCCCCTTCCTATTTCGGCTGGCACCACCGCCACCTGCCCTGCTGCGGCATCGAAGGCAGTATGAATAGTAGCCTGAAAAGGCGGCTCTTTGCTTGCAGCTATCTGACTGGCCAGCAGCAAATTTTCTTCAACCAAGGCATTGATATTCACTGACTCGCGCTGGGCGCTGCCGGTGCGGGCGTGTACCAGCATGTCGGCAATGATGGAGGAAGCGCGCTGCCCATGCTGGCTGATTTCCTGCAAGTTCTGCTTGAGACCCGCCATAATCTCCTGCTGCAACTCCGCTGATGCTGGGTCGGTGGTGGGGGTACCGTGGCTGTCGTGGTCAAGCAGGGCTACGCTAACTTCGGCAAACTTCTTCATGAAGTGCAGCGGATTTTGCAGCTCGTGCGCAATACCAGCTGATACTTCTCCTACAAACGCCCACTTCTCGGCCGCTACTAGCTGCTTTTGCGTTGCTACCAGCTCGGTCTGCTGCTTTTCTAGCAGAGCGTAGGCTCGCTGTTTTTGCTGGTTATTACGCCAAAGCACTGCGCTTAAGCCCCCCACCAGCAGCAGCCCTACTAATGAGACTGAAAGCAGCCATTGTTGCTGACGGTTTTTCTGCTGAATTAACTGCTGGGTACGGGTGAGCTGTCTGATGCGGGCCTGCTTCCGGTCAAGCTCGTAGCCGTATTGCAAAGCGGCAATCCGCCGAATAAGGTCGCGGCTACTGAGGCTGTCCTGGTAGATGGTGAACAGGCGCTGGTAGCAGTAAGCCGCCGAAAAGCTGTTGGTTGTTGCGCTGGCCTGAGCAAGCACCTCGCTCACGTCGCGAATGTTTTCTTTGGTGCCGCTTCGCAGGCTGGCCTGTAGGCTAGCTTTGCCATAGTAAATGGCGCTATCGGGGCGGTTGGTGTGCAGGTGGGCACGAGCCAGTACCAGCTGTGTCCAGGGCAGGTAGCCCACTACATCCAGCTGCCGCAATTGCCGCAGCACTTGGTAGCAGTAGGCAAACACTTCGTTGTAGCGGCCTTGGTGCTCGGCCATATCGGCTACGTTCATTTCCTCTACCAAGGCCCCTGGCTTGTCGCCGAGGCTGCGCGCCAGTAGCACGTCCTGTTCGTAGTAACGGCGGGCAACGGCCCACTTTTGTTGGGTGCGGTACAAGTCGCCGAGGCCGCGCAAACCTTGGGAAACACCGGATTGGTTGTGGTATCGGCGCGCCAGTTGCAGGCATTGCTCTAGATACAGGCGCGCCTTACTGTACTCTCCCACTTCGGTGCTGATGATACCCAGCTGTGCATTCATGAGCACCAGCCAATGCGGGTCGGCCAGCTTTTCGGCTAGCTGCAAGCCTTGCTGCGAATAGTCGAGCGCCTGTGTGTAGTTGCCCTGGCCAAAGAAGATATAGGCCAGATTGTAGGTACAGGCCAGCTGATTACGCAGGTCGTGCAGACGCTCAAATAACAGATGGGCCTGCTCGGTGTAGGTTTGCGCCAGGCTGTATTCATTGCGCTTCCGATAATAAAACCCCAGGCCTAACAGGGCTTGGGCTTCGCCAAGAGGATAGGCGAGCTGCCGCGCCAGGGCCAGCGCCTCTTCGAAGCTTGCCTTGGAAATGCGTGGAGCGGTGGAGCGTTGCTCGAAAGCCAAAGCGTTGAGCAAGTTCACCCGTGCCGTATCAGCCTGTGGATGAGTCCGAACCTGCACCTGCAACCGCTCCACTGCGGGCACCTGAGCCCAGGCAGTTGTACTCAGCAACAGGAGTAATAGCAAAAACCAAAGTTTCAAGGCAAATGGCGGAAACAGGCGGCACGACAGAATTGCACAAAGCTAACCATATTTCCACACCGCCATATTAACACCGGCAACAAGCTGCGGCTAGAATGCTTTTGGCAAACTCACGCCCCGAATGGTGCGAAACAGGCTAGCAGCATTCTGGTCGGTGAGGCCGCCGAGGTAGTCAGTCAGCAAGATGATCTGCTCGTACGCCGACAAGCCTTCCTGCGGCCCGATAGCGCGAAATTGCGCCGGTAACAACTGCTGCAACTTGCGCGACTGGGCGCTGCCGTGGGGGTCGAAGGTGGCATGCAGAAAGGCATCGAGCAAACCAGCCATTACCTCGAAACCAGCCGCCTCAATTTCCAGCACCGGCCGGCTCTGGTAGAGGTGCTCCACAGTCAGAGCATTCATGTGCTGGAGCTGCTCCCAGCAGTCGAGGTGCTGCACTAGGGGCTCATCGGCGCGGCCGTGCAGGAAGGCGGCGGCGCGGTCGGCGAAAAGCCGGGCCGTTTGCTGCACTAGCCGGTTGATGAGGCGTGCCCGCAGGTAGCCTAGCTCCTCACGCCAGTCGCGCCACTCCACCGAACCGCGCCGGCCGGGGGCGTCGCCTAGCAGGTCGCGCATCAAACTCAGGCCGGTTTCGCAGGGTATGAGCCCAAGTTTGAGGCCGTCTTCAAAGTCGATAATGCGGTAGCAAATATCGTCGGCGGCTTCTACAAGAAAAGCCAATGGGTGGCGGTGGTAGAAGCCAGCCGCAGCCCCGGCCGGCTTGGCCAGCAAGCCTAACTCTTGTGCTACTTCCTGGAACCGAGTGGCTTCGGTTTGAAAGTAGCCATGCTTTTTCTCGCTGGTGCCGTGGGTGCCGCCGGCTTCGTCGAACACCGAGGGGCGCGGGTACTTGGTGAAGGCGCCCAGCGTGGCGTACGTCAGCCCCAGGCCGGCCGAGCCGCTGCTGTGCGCCGCATAGGTGTGGGTAAGGATGCGAAAGCCAGCGGCGTTGCCTTCGAAGTGCTGCAAATCGGCACGCTCGGCGGCATCCAGCACCCGCACAAACGGCTCGGCGGCGGCGCTGCGGAAGTAGGTGGAAATGGCATCTTCGCCGGAATGCCCGAAAGGAGGATTCCCGATGTCGTGGGCCAGGCAGGCCGCCGCCACAATATCGCCGAAGTCGGAGTCTAGATGCGGCAGGGTTTGGGCTAAGCCCTCGGTTTCTTCGAGTAGCAACCGGCCTCCCAGGCGGCCCAAAGAGCGGCCAACGGAGGCGGTTTCCAAGGAGTGCGTGAGGCGAGTGTGCACAAAGTCGTTTTCGGGCTGCGGCATCACCTGGGTTTTGCGCTGCAACCGCCGAAACGCCGAACTGAACACCACCCGGTCGTAGTCGGCAATGAAGGCACCGCGTACGGGCGGCGCATCCGTTACAACGTGCAGTTGCGGTTGGGCGGGGTAGCGGCGGCGGCTGAGTAGCCGCTCCCAAGTCATGGCAGGCGTATCGGTAGGCGTCAGATGCATCATAAGGCGGCAAGGTAAAACGAAGGTGCTGAACTACCCCACCCCATAGTGAACCACTGCTTTGGCTATACCCTTACAACCGCCCTTACTTAGCCCTAGCAATGCTGCGCTACTATTGTTCGGCGGCTTCCATGCGGCCCAACAGGCGCACCGTAATGTACCCGAGCAGCAGAAATACGCCGTAGAGCAAGGTCACGCCCCAGGTGGCGGGGTGGGCAAACGGGTGCAGCAGGCGGGATACGATGTCGAAAAACAGCGTGAGCGGGTTGGTGATAATGTCCCAGGAATTGAACCGCAGGTAACGGCCCAAATACACCCCGAACGAGCTAAGCAACATAGCCACCGTTACGAAGCTCCAACTAGCCAGCCAACCCAGGCGGCGGGCTACCAGCGCCTGCATGTCGGTGAGGGAGGCGTAGGCCAGCATCAGGCCGTTCCAGGCACAGCTCAGAATCAGGGCCAAGTCGTACCAATAAGGCACATTGGCGCGGGGCTCCAGATGAAATAAGTCGGTGAGGATGTAGGGAGCATTGGGGAAAAACAACAGCCACACCAGGCCTACCGGTAACAATACCCGTGCCTGCAAGCGCCCAGCCGAAACACTAAGCATAGTGCTCAGCCCGAACGGAATAAGCGCCAGAAACAGGTTCCAGAGCAAAAAAACGAACGTGAACTGGTGGGTAAAAAATACCCGTAGCGTAATCAACCCAACACTCAACGCCAAAGACGCCCCCAATACCAGCAACAGGTTGAGGCGCTGGCGCAGCTGAGGTAAAGCAAGCGTAGCAGCAGACATAGACATAAGTACAAGGTCGAAATTTCCGGGCTCGAAACGATAGAGCTTCGGCTATATTGTATGCGCGAGCATTGTGGCACCCTAGTAAGGTAGCTACGAAACCTGATGCGCAAGCGCGCCGCCCAAGCTATTTGCTGTAGAACCAGGAGTACAGTAGCCACAACACCGTAATTACGGCCAGCATGTACCAGCCCCATTTGCCAGGGTCGCGCGGGTTTTCGTCGCTGTACGTGCGGGGTCTGCGTTTCAAGCCGGGTACCAGTGCCATAGTATCAAGAAGTTAGCGTATGAAAAAGATAGGGGCAAAGAAATTCATACGTTGCACGCGCACTTTGGTGCTGTGTGGCGGCGTGCAGCGGGCCACTATTTTACTTTCGCCCTGTTGTCAATTAACCAGATATGAAACCGCAGAACGGAAATAAAGATTTCCGACGGAGTAAGCTGACCGTGGCCACTCAGTGGCACAGAACGGCCGGTAAATTGCTAGGCAGCATCTTCCCCACGGTTCCTACGTACTTTTGCAGGCCCGCCCGATCTGGCACCGCCTGCCCGAGCCAGCGGCTACACTTACTTTTCGACCTCTCTCCCACTCGTTATGAGGCATTTCTCTGCCCAACGATTTCCCGCCTTTTGCTTGCTATTCGGCTGGCTGCTGGCTGCTCCCGCAGTGGCGCAGCAACCGGCTATGCCACGCCCTACCACGCCGGCCACTACCCGGAAACCCGTAGCTACGCCCGCCACCGTTCCGGCAAAGTCCGCTAAACCGGCCACCACCACACCGGCCGCTACCAGCAAAACCACGCCCGCCAGCAGCACCAAACCGGGCGCAACTCCCAAAGCCACGCCCGCCGCAACAGCCACCAAGCCCGCTGCCACCAGCACCACCAAGCCGGCAGTTGCTCCTGCCACCGCTAAGCCGGCCGTTACTACCTCGCCCAAACCAACTGGCCCGCCCCTACCCGCCAACCTGGGTTCCCCCGACTTCAATACCCGCTACAAAAACGGCAAAACGCTCATCACCCAGACGCGCTACGACTTGGCTATGACCGAGCTGGAGCCGCTGGCCGCACCCGCCAACAAGTTTGCGCAGGCTCCTGAAGCCGCATACTTATATGCCGTAGCCGCCAGCCGAGCCAAGAAGTGGGCCGAAGCCGAGCAGATGCTAAATCTATTGCGCAACGAATACGCCCAATGGCCGAGCTTGCTCGAAGCCCTGTTTCTGCAAGGTCAGATATCCTTCGAGCAGAACGACTTCGATAATGCCCTGCGGGTGCTGGCCCAGTTGCCGGCTGGCCAGTTGCAGCAAGAGCGGGAGAACATGAAGGCCACCTATCTGCCGCGCATCAAGGATAAAGCCACCTTTCAGACCCTGCTGAAAACGTATCCGCAGGAACTGACGCTGGCCCGCGCCTACGCCGACAAGCTAGCCAACGGCGGCTGGTACACCGACGCCGACAAAAGCCAACTCGACCAACTGGTTACGCAGTTTGCCCTGGACCGCACCCGCTACACGCCCCGCCCGCGGGCTATCAAGAAAAGCACCTACAACATCGGCGTACTGTTGCCTTTCGAGTTTAATGACCCAAGCTGGGAAACGCGCCGCAAAAACCAGTTCGTAACGGACTTGTACGCGGGCTTACGTATTGCGCAGGACTCGTTGCAGCGCGAAGGCCATCCGGTGCAGTTGTTTGCCTACGACACCGGCGCCGATACGCTCCAGCTCAAGCAAGTGCTGGCGCTACCAGAGCTAGCCGGTATGGACCTGATTATCGGGCCGGTATATAAGTCGGGCAGCAAAATTCTGGCCCGCTACGCGCAGCAAAAGCAGATTGTGTGCGTGAACCCCCTTTCGCAGGATGGCGACTTGGTGCTCGACAACCCTTGGCATTACCTGTACCAATCGAGCACGGCCACGCAGGCTCAACAGGCCGCGCAGTTTGCCTACTCCCGCCTGGGTGGCGCGCGCACGGCGGTAGTGCTTTATGAAGACACCAAGGATGAGGCCGCCTTCGGGGTAGCATATAAGCACGCGTACGAGGCCCTGGGAGGCCGGGTGGTACAACTGCGCCGCATCAACTCCGACGTGGACGAGTCACTAAGCGCCGGGTTTGGGGGCTTTGATCTGAAGAGCATTGGACATTTGGTTGTAGCCTCCGAGTCCAAGAAAATCGGGCCGTATACATTCGGTGTCCTGAAAGCTCAGGATGCCCGCCTGCCGCTGATTACGTATTCTTCCTGGCTCGACAACAACCGCATTGGCTTGTACCAACTGGATGCGCGCGACGTGTATTTTCTGCATCCGAAGTACTTGGACCGCAACAACTTTGGGGTGCGCCGCTTCCGGCAGCTGTACATGCAGCGCCAGAACCAACCGCCTTCGGTTTTCGCTTTCACAGGCTTCGAGTTGCTGTACTTTTTCGGCTCCCAACTGCACCTGAATGGCCCGGCTTTTCAGCAGCAGCTTAGCAACGCCGGCCCCATTTCGGGCTCGGTGTTTCAAGGCATCGGCTACCCCGGCGGCGCCCACGACAACCAGTACGTGCCCATCACCAAATTAGAGCGGCTGGAAGTGGAAGTACTGAACCCCGTGGGCATTCGGTAGGTTAGGAATACGGCGCGCTGCTTTCGTTTAGCAAACTACTTTTTGCGCCTCACATCAGTTGAACCCTCACACGCCAGACTTTTGCCCGGCGCTACATCTTGCTTTTATGTCTGAAGCCTCCGCAACCCCTACTCTTTCTCCCAACCTTACTCTTACTACCAGTGAAACGCTGTTTGAGCGCGCCAAAAACCACATTCCGGGCGGCGTGAACTCACCGGTGCGGGCTTTCCGCGCCGTGGGCGGGCATCCGGTGTTCATGCAGTCGGCCAAAGGTGCTTGGCTAACCGATGTGGACGGCAATAAGTACCTGGATTTCATTAACTCTTGGGGCCCGATGATTTTGGGGCACGCCCCGGAAATCGTGCTCGACGCGGTGCAGGCTGCTATTCCGGCGTCGTTGTCGTTTGGGGCTCCTACGCGCCGCGAGGTGGAAATGGCCGAGCTCATCAAGCAAATGGTGCCTAGCATTGAAAAAGTAAGGCTCGTGAATTCGGGCACTGAGGCTACTATGTCGGCTATTCGGGTGGCGCGGGGCTACACGGGGCGCAACAAAATCATCAAGTTCGAGGGCTGCTACCACGGTCACGGTGACTCCTTCCTAATTGCAGCTGGCTCGGGCGCCCTCACCCTCGGCACCCCCGACTCGCCGGGCGTAACAGAAGGCGTGGCGCAGGATACCCTCACGGTGCCCTACAATGACCTAGCCGCCGTAGAGCAAATTATTGCTGTGAATGAAGGCCAGGTAGCTGCCCTGATACTGGAGCCGGTGGTGGGCAATATGGGCTTGGTCGCACCCGAGGAAGGCTACCTGCAAGGCCTGCGCGACCTGTGCACGAAGCACGGCATCGTGTTCATTTTTGACGAGGTAATGACCGGGTTCCGGCTGGCTCGTGGTGGCGCGCAGGAACTATACGGCATCACGCCCGACATGACTACGCTCGGCAAAATCATTGGGGGCGGCATGCCGGTAGGCGCCTACGGCGGCCGCCAGGACATCATGGACAACGTGGCCCCGGCTGGCAAAGTGTATCAGGCGGGCACCCTTTCCGGCAACCCCATTGCCACCGCCGCCGGCATTGCCCAGCTAACCTACCTGCAAGAGCACCCCGAGTTGTACGACGAGCTGAACCGCATCACCACCCGCCTCGCCGACGGCACCCGCCAGATTGCCGCCGAACTAGGCTTGAACTACACCGTCAACCAGGTCGGCTCGATGTTCAGCGTGTTCTTCACCAACCAGCCCGTGCGCAACCTCTCCGACGCCAAGCATTCCGACACCGAAGCCTTTGGCCGCTATTTCCGGGCCATGCTGCACCGTGGCATCTACTTGGCACCGGCACAGTACGAGGCCCTGTTCGTTAGCACGGCCATCACCGACGAGTTGGTGGACGTGTACTTGACAGCCTGCCGCGAGTCTATGCGCGAGGCGCACGGCTTGTAGAAGTCAGTCGATTTCAACTATATGCCATTAAAAAAGGCGGGCCGATGTGGCCCGCCTTTTTTATGCGTGGGTGTGGTGGGTTTACTGCCGCACCAGCTTCAGTTGCTGCACTGTGCTGCCGGTGGTCAGGCGGGCCATATACACACCGGGGCGTACATCAGTAGCCTGCCAATCCACCTGCACCACTTGCCCGGCCTGCGCGCTGCCAGCTGGCAGGTGCTGCACCAATCGGCCGTTCATATCAAAGATATCCAGCTGATAATCCGACGACTGCGCGGCGGTGAAGGTGATGGTCGTGCTGCCGGTAAACGGGTTCGGGTAGCTACTAACAGTGGCTTTACCAGTAGCCGCAACTGAGGCCGGGGTGGCGGAGGTAGGCGCTGTGGCTACACCACGGGCCGCCGTAGCGGCACCAGCCGGCTCCTGCCCGTACACCAGTTGCCCTTGCACGTAGGCGGTGATGTTCGAGTTGGCGGCCAGGGCGGAAGTGGCTACCAGATAGGAGAAGTCGTTGGCTTGGTTGAAGTTCGACCAGTTGGACTTGGCCAAACGGTACTGCACGTTGCCGGTGCTGCTCAGGGGCGAGAAGATGCCCAGCGCAGCGGCAAACCGCAGTTCCGCATACATTTCGGTGCCGGCCTGCCCGAAGGTGATGTTCACGTTATTATTGCCCAGCTGCGCGTAGTCCACAAATGCGTTGAGGGGCTGCGGGCCATCGGGGCTGAACCAGTAGCGTACCGTCAGATCCTGGTAGGCCACGGGCGTATTGCCGTCGTTGCGCACTTGCAGGTAGGTGTTGATGGTGTTGGAAACGGCCTTGTTGGCACGGTTTTGCGACAATACCGTGAAGCGCGGAGCGGCAGCTACCGGCGTAGGCTCGGTTCCGCCCACCAGCACACCGTTGCGGTAGATGGTGATGTGGCTGTTCTGCTGATATGTTCTGCCGGCAGCGTACGAGTAGTCGTCGGCTTCGTTGAAGTTGGTCTGCGTCTGCTTGTTGATGCGTGACTGAATCGGGCCGGAGTTGGCACCGGCCGGTAGGCTGCCCGCGGCAGCCGTAAACGAGTACTCCACGTAGCCAAAAGCGCCTTGCACCGGCTGCGTGAGGGCCACATACCGCGCCCGCACGGCACTAGTGCCCAATTGCGCCCAGTCAATAGTAGCCACGGTAGCAGCAAAGTCTTCCACGGTCAGCCAGTAGCGCACCGTGAGTTGCTGGTACGGAATGGCCGCCGCAGTCAGGTTCACGAGTTGCAGATTAGGCTTGATGGCGTTGTTGGTCGGCGAGTTATCGGCATTCTGATGCAGCACCGCTAGGCTGGCCACGGTAGCCTGCACCGTCACCGGGAAAGTCTCGGTCACCGTTCCGCAGTCATTAACTGCCGTAGCTGTTACGGTGGTGGTACCCACCGCAAAGTTGTACGGCGAAGTTATCGGCGTTACTACCCCGTTGCGTACCACCGAGTAAGTAATTGCAGGCGCTGGTGTACCGGTGGCAGTTGCCTCGAAGTTCACCGAAGCCGTCGTCTGTCCGTAGGCTGCCGTAGCAGTTGGTACGGTAGGTACCGTAACCACGGGCGGCGTATTCACCGTTACCGTCGCCGTACCGGTCAGAGCTGTAGCCGTGCAGTTAGCATCCGTCACGCCCACCAAGCTATAGGTAGTGGTAGCAGCAGGGCTTACCGACAGGCTGTAATTGCCCTCAGCACTCAACTCGGCCGCCGTAACGGGCAGCGTTACCGCAGTAGCGCCGCCATCGGCGGAGTAGCGCACCTGCCAGGGTGCTTCCCCGGTCAGGTGGAACGTGAGGGCGGTGCTGGTACCGATGCAGGTGGTAGCTGTACCGCTGAGCGTAGCCGTGGGCAGCGCCCGTACCGTTACAGGCCGGCTATAGGTGGCTGTGCAGGTACCCTGCGTGATGGTAAGGGTGGCATTATAGGTTTTAGCGACGGTGTAGGCATGGCTGAAACCGCCTTTGGTGGTGTAGTCCACCGTACCGTCACCGTCCACGTCCCAGGCGTAGCGGGCATTCATTTCCACTACCGCCGACGAATCAACAAAGACGGTGGGCGTGCCGGCGCATACGGTGGCGGCGGCAAATGCCGGCGCAGGCTCTAGGCAAGTCAGGCCGGTGCGCACCACGCGGTAAGTGGTACCCACCCGGATGCCGTCCAGCACCAGATTTGGCGTGGTAGTGCCCTGGCGGAGCGCCACCGTACCAATGCTAGCCGGAGCGCCTGTGGTTTCAAGGCTGGTAGCGTCGGCTACGGTCGGCTCCACCTCCGCTGGCGGGTTCACGAACAACTGGCTGGTGGTACCCGTCTCATCGAACGTGTATTTCAGCACCAGCAGATAGGTTTCGCCTACGTTGTATTCCTGGTTGGTATCGTAGATGATAGAGGTTGCCGTGCCGTTGCCGCTGATGCCGAACTGCACCTTGCTGGCCGTGCTGCCCCGGCGGGCATACACCCGGTTCTTGAAGGTCGAGCCGATAGTAGCGGGGCCCAGGTGGAAGAAGTAATCGGCAGCACCTGCGCTGGCTACTTTCACTAAGAAAGACACATATACCGGCGTGCGGGCATATACTGGCGCAAACGCCCGGTTTACGTCCTGGCCCGTGGTGGAGAGGGCCGCAGCGTTGCCCATGGCGGCGCTGTACCCGGGGAAACTCAACCCAGGAGCTACCACCTTCACTGGGTTAGTGGTACCACTGTGGGTCGCCCAGTTGTTGGCCGTCAGGTCTTGCCCAGCAGTGTAGGCGAAGTTTTCTTCCAGCAGCAGCGTAGCCGGCAGGGCTTGCGTCGTGCTGGTTAAGAGGCCTGGCGCAGTGGTCAGGTAGTTTTCAGCGAATAGTATGTTGTTGTCGTTGTAATCGTAAACGGCAAACGAATACGTGCTATTTGGGCGCAGGCCAGTCACCCGCACCGTATCGGCGGTTCCGGCATACAGCACGTAGCTGCTGCCTAGGCGCGCGCCCAGGCCAAACGCTGTACTGTCGCGGTAGGTGGTAGCATCTACAGGCAGGCCATCAACGGCGCTGCCGCTTTGTACCAGCACCAAATGCTTGGCGCCGTTGCCGCCCCCCAACGTCAGCAACAAAGAAGTGCCAGTAATCTGGCTGGCCGTAGGCGTAGCCGACTGCGTGGGCTCGGCGGCCAGCGGTACTACTTCGGTGGTCAGCGTCAGCTCATCGCCGTAGGTGGTGCCCACGCCATTGGTGGCGTAGGCCCGCACGTAGTACGTGGTGCCGGGCGTCAGGCCGATAATGGTGCTGCTGAACGTGCCGGTGTTGTTGGTGTCGGTGGTTTGCAGTGGACCCAGCACGGGGTTGGGCGTGCTGCCCCACACCACACCTTGGGCGGTAATGGCGCTGCCACCAGTAGTAACAATAGTGCCGCCGGTGGTGGCGCTGGTTGGGGTGATGTTGGTGAGGGCCACCGTGCTCAGCGTAGCCGGATACACCGGAGCCACGCTGGTGCCACTCACGGCCACCGTCTGCTGCGGTAGCCCGGCGCTGCTCACCGGAATATCGGCCTGATACACTTGCACTGCCGTAGGCGCAAAGCGCACCTCAATAGTGGTACTGCTAACCGTTCCGCCGTTGGGCTGCAACTCAATCACGCAGCAGGAAAACGGCTGCGTGCCCGTCCGGATTTCAAAGCCAGCCGGAGGCGTAATCAGTAGCGGCGCCGTCAGGCCACTGCCGCTCACCGTGAAGCTCTTCGCGCCGGAAGCCGCGTCGGTTGTCAGGCTCCCGAAATCGGGCGCGGTTAGCTGGGAAACCAGGAGTTGCGGGGTCGGAGTTGGGGCCGTGATGGTAATTGCCACCGGCGCGCTCTGCTCAGTAACCGGGTTGCAAGCACCAATGCTGGTGGCCTGGGCCACTACATAGTAGGTGCCGGCACCGCCGAAGTCAGCGGCGCGGGGCTGGTACGTGGCGGTAGTAGCGCCAGCTAGCACCGCCGTGAACGGACCGGCGCTGCTGGTGCTGTACTGCCAGGTATAGGTGGAAGCCACGGCGGCCGTAGCCGTTAGGGGGGTGCCGTTGCCGGTAACAGCAAGCGTCTGCGGGGCAGTTGGGTTTACCGTAACGGGGTTGCTGGCAGGTGCCAGATTCACCGTGAGGCTAGTGCCGTTGTTGGAGCCATAAGTAACCGGCCCATCGTTCAGCACCCGCACCCGGTAGCCAGTACCGCTGGGCGTGCCGGCCGGAATGCTGGCACTGATAGGCGAAGTGCTGCCGCTGCCAATAATGTTGTCGGTGGTATTCGCCGGAAAAACACCCGCTGCATCAGACAGCTGCACTTTAAAGGTACCCGTGAAGCTGCCCGTTGTGGTATACGCCACATCGAACGGGGCACTACCCGCGGCAGTTGTTATGCAATACGGACTGCTGAAAGTGGAAGCCGTAGTAGCAATGGTAGCCGCTGGCACAGGGGTACCGGTACCGAGCGTGGGCGTTAGCACCACGTCGTCGATACCCGCACCCTGGCCGTTGGTGCTGCCGCCTACGCCCTGCTGGGTCCAGCGGATGTAGAGCGTAGCGCCGCTACCCAAATTCACTGGCAGCACCACCGATTTGGCAGATACCAACGGCGGATACGAGTACACGTTACTGGCCGCATCGGCCGGATACAACTGGTCACCAGTGGTATTCGGGGTCCAGTTCACCCCATCGGGGCTAGTGAAGAACGTCCAGTTAAACGCCCGAGTCCCCGACCGATACTTTTCGTAGTTGAACTCTACGCGCAGGTCCTGAATGGTGGCGCCGGTGGCGTTGTTCACCGCCAGCATAATGTGCCGGGGCGTGGTGGCTGTGGTAGCGCCACTGCCTAGGAAACCTACTGCACGGTCGGTATCGGTGGTAGCCGTTCCGAAGTTGTAGGTACCGCCCGTCGTGAAGTTGTTGCCATTGGCCGCTACATTGGTAGTCAGGTAATTGGCCGCACTGGCATAAGCCGGAACAGTCTCGCCCGAGAACTTGAAGCCGATTGGTAACGTGGCCGTGGCTGCGCTGCCAAGTGCGTTGAAGTTTTCAGTTTTAGGAGTAGCGCTTTCCAGCACCAATTGGGCCTGTGCCCCGAGCGGCGCCAAAATAGCGCACGACAAAAAGGCTATCAGCTGCTTAACGGACCGTAAGGGCCGCGAAGAGCACAATAGATTAGAAGTCAGATTCATATAGGAGATGATGACAGCAACGCTGTGAAAACCAATAAGAGAAAGGCAGGAATTACTGAGTCGGGCCGTTGTCAACGCGGGCCTCTAGCACATCCTGCACCGCCACCGGCAGGTTCGACAGGATGTCGTAGCCGGTAGCCGCTTCAATAGCATCTACCGAGGTGCGGAACGTGCCCCAGTCGGTGCTGATTCCCTGCTGGTTGGGCGTATCGATGGCAATAACGCGGGTGTTGGCGCTGATGCGCGACACGTCGTTGTTGCCCACTGGCAGAACCACAATCACCTTCCAGCAACGGGCCGGCACCGTAATGCGGCCCTGGTCGATGGTGGTAGTTACGCCGCCGTTGCTGCCGGTACCGCCCACGCCGTAGCTGCCGCAAATCACGTACACTTCATTGACTGGCAAGAAGGTGCGGGTGTAGTTTTCCAGGCTAGCCCAGGCTTGCTGGTTGTTGTTGGGAGCCTGGGGCATCATGTTGGTCATCAAGAAGGTAGCCGAATTGTTTTCCGCTGTGGAAGTCCGGTCGGCGCTG
The DNA here is from genome assembly GCF_000420705.1 of Hymenobacter norwichensis DSM 15439. GTDB lineage: Bacteria > Bacteroidota > Bacteroidia > Cytophagales > Hymenobacteraceae > Hymenobacter > Hymenobacter norwichensis. The sequence goes on along the minus strand of NZ_ATVL01000007.1, from coordinate 1,059,083 downwards.
GGGCAGTTGTGGCCTCTATCAAATCCGGAGCCGCTGTAGCTGGTCGACTGCACCTGGTACCAGCCGGCAGGCAGCGCAGTATCGTTGCGGAAGTCGTCTTGGCGGTCAACAGGGCCTCGGTCGGTGATATCGAGGTGCCAGCTCACCCAGTTGGGCTTGCCTTGGCTCCGGTTGTAGCCGATAGTGAATTGGGGCTTCGGTAGCAGGTAGTTGTTGGGGCTGCTCACGTCGGCTATAGCGCCACTGGGGTTGCCCAGCGCCAGGTTATCGTTGTCGATGGAAGGTTGGATGGCGCCATACTCGGTGACGGTGAAGTCATCGAGATTAAGCCGCGCCGTGCCCCCCGACACCTTGCGAATCTCGAATTTCACCGGGCCGGAAATATTTACGGTGAAAGCCGCGGCCTGTAACGTGGCCGACGTAGTGAGCACCGTAGCGCCTACTTTCGTCCATTTGGTGCAGTTGCACGCCTGGGGCTGCGCGTATAGCTCCCAGCTGCTGCTTGCGTCGGTGCCATACACGGCATGCTGCACCGTTACGGTACCGGCCCCCGCTGGCAGAAAGAAGTTCATGGTCAGCTTGCCGTTTTGCTGCAAGCGCACGGCTTGGTTGCCGTTTTTGTGGTCGTCGGCGGTGTTGCCCAGCACGGCATTGTCAAGCACCCAAATACCACTACTCAACGTCACCGAATCGGTGGGGTATGTGGTCTTCGTTCCGGTTTCAAAAGCTTCCTGGGTGTCGGCAGCAAAAGGTGCCAGCCAAACCGAGAGGCTGTCCAAACTCGCCGAGTGGAAAGCGAAACAGGGCAGCAGCAACAGCAGATAGGTGCTGTACCTTAGTAATTTTTTGTTCATTTAAATGTAAAAGCTACTACAAGAGAGTTGAAAAATGCGCGACACAAAAAGCTGGTGTTTCACCGGCTACAAAATTACAAGTAGTCTACTGCGCAGCACTAATTCAAATATTAAGTTTATAGTTCAATATAAAATTTACATTGCTCTTTACATCTAATAATTCAATCATAATATTAAAATACAATTTTGTTTATTCCATTTATATAGCAGAGTGAATTACTATAACCATAATCGATGGACTAGCATTCGATTGTGGTTATAAATTGTTGATTCACATTACCTTGCAATAGATGTATCAGTAATAACACAACCAGCATTTCAGTAATCTAACATGTGTGTTTTAATAAAAACTCACACCAATAACAGTCAACTGCACGCACACGCCTTCCATTTAATCAACAATTAGCTCCCCCCTACTTTCAGCAGATTGAAAACACTTAAAGTCTGCACTGGATTTTTCATTTTGCACAATTCATTTTATCGGATTTATACTATCCACTAGCTGTGCATTACACGCCAGGCTACAACACTATTGCTAAGATTCAACTACATATTCCACTTGAAGTAGCAACGTGAGTAGATTCCGGATTAAAGAGCGGTTACCTTTGCCGATAAACCGTTCAGCTGCTATGTCTCGACTTTTAGTATCGATATGCTTGGTTCTCGGGCTTTTCTTGCCAGTTGCCAGTTCGGCCCAAAGCCCAGCGGCGGCCAACAAGCGCCTCTTCGACCGGACCGTGGAGGAGTTGAACTTCCGCACCATGGAAACCGTGTACGATAAGTCATTTACGCGGCGGAAGTTTCCGGTTTCGTTGCGCACGGCCAAGGCCCGCAAGGAGTTCAACGATTTCGATGGGCGGGCCGACTTGCAGAAGCTATTCCAGAACTACAACGGCGTTTCAGAACGCTACAAAAACCGCTTCGGGCAGGGCCGCACCGACCTGGCACAATTCGAGAAGCAGCTACGTAGCATCCTGGTTGACAAGAATTTCGAGTTCTTTATCCGGGTACTACCCCGCGACGAGCGGGTGTCGCTCATCCGTGGTTTGGAGCGCTACATCCAGCAAAGCGCAGCGCAGTTCAACGCCTCCGAAGACGCGGCCCCCGAAGAGCTGGCCGCTGACGGAGCTGCTGTGCCGCCCGCCGATGTAGACGCGCCGCTCACTAGTGCCCCACCAGAGGAAAGCGCCTCACTGGCCGCTGCCGCCACTACGCCCACCGCTCCCTTGCGCAGCAGCAATACAGCGGTACAGCACGATTGGATTGATTACCTGACGCTGCTACTGGCCAGCGCCTCTACCCTGCTCTTGCTTTTCGTGGTTACCAGCGTGCTACCCGAACTGCGCAACCGCCTTGACACCGTTACCGACGAACTAGACCGACAGCAAGGCGCCACCGTAGCACGCCGCCAGGCCAACGCCCTCCCGGAGGACCGCTACGACGACGAAGACGAAAATTAATTCTGAGCTATTAATACTGAGTTCTGAATTGCTGGAGAGCATTGTTTCAAACAACTTTTCAAGCCCTCTTCGCGCTCCATAAGTCAGTGTTAGATAATTCAGAATTTAGAATTGATAATTCAGAATTCTCAACAACTCATGATCCTGACCGACCAGCAGATTCTCGCCGAAATTGAGCGGGGCAACATCATTATCGAGCCCTATGACCGCAGCTGCCTCGGGACCAACTCCTACGACGTGCATCTGGGCCGTTACTTGGCCACTTACCGCGACGCCGTGTTGGATGCCCGCAAGCATAACGAAATCGAAACGTTTGAAATCCCGGCTGAAGGCTTCGTACTGCAACCTGGCGTGCTGTACTTGGGCGTAACCGACGAGTACACTGAGAGCCACGCCCACGTACCCTTCCTGGAAGGCAAGAGCAGCGTTGGCCGCCTCGGCATTGATATTCACGCCACCGCCGGCAAAGGCGACATCGGCTTCTGCAACCATTGGACCCTGGAAATCAGCGTGTCGATGCCAGTGCGGGTGTACCACGGCATGCCGGTCGGCCAGCTCATCTACTTCGCCGTGCAAGGCGACGTGGAAACCTTCTACAACCGCAAAGCCAACGCCAAATACAACGACCGCACCGACAAGCCAGTGGAGTCGATGATGTGGAAGAACTCGTTTTAGATGGCGGCCCCGCTGATTGATGAGTTGTTGATTGTTAAGCAGTTAGTTGACTAAGAGCCGCTGTTTACAATCTAATAAGCAGCAGTTCAACTATTTACCCATCAACAATTTATTGTTCTCCATAAACTCCCTGGCACAGTTTTTCGTTAGGAAATACCATACAGCTGATTTTCGCTCCACATTAGTGGCCGCTGACAGCTCATTGTTTTTCAATTTCCTACCACTATTCCTACCGATGAGAAAGCAACTTGCCACCGCCGCTCTGCTACTCGCCGCCACGCTGGCCGCCAATGCGCAGACGCCTGGTACCAGACCTGAACGCCAGGGAATCGTTGTAAAGCAAGATAAAACCCAAGAGTCGCCTCGACTGAATCCGGTGCAGGACCGCGCCAAGCGCCTTTCCGACCAAATGGCCCGCGAATTGCGCCTGAACGGCTACCAAACTGCCCGCCTGCGTGCCATCAACGACGATAAAATAGCTAAGATGGCTGCAATTGAGCAGCGCAACGCCGGCAACCAGAAGCTCATCAACGAGCAATGCGACGCCGTGTGCAAGGAGCGAGACCAGGAGCTACAAGCCGTGCTTTCAAACGAGCAATACAGCGACTATTACGACTCACGCTCCACGTTCCGCAAATACGACCGGGATTACGCTTCGCGCTCAGCTAAAGTAAATTCTGATTTCGTGAAATCGGTGCAGAATCCTTCGCCAGCTACCGGTGGTGCTGTTATTGCCCCAAGCCGTACTACGCCAGCCAAGTCAGGACGCTAGGCTCACATAAGCCGCAACAGAAAGCCCCGCTAGCATGATGCTGGCGGGGCTTTCTGTTGCAACTTAGTTTCAGGCGCAGCTGGATATGTGCTACTGCTGCTGGCCTTCTTCGGCGTTGAGGTGGTCGGTTAGTTCTTTGCAGAGGTTGCGGATTTTAGTAGCCATCAGCGAATCGCTGGTAGCGGTAATGAGGCTTTCGGCCATGGCACCCATGGTGTCCACATAGAAGCGCTTCATTTCGTCAACGGGCATTTCCTTGGTCCAGAGGTCGATTTTCATCGTGCCGCGCTCGTCCCGGTCCCAGAGGGCAATGTTGATGGCTTTGGCAAAGTGAATGTCGGGGCCGGCATCGGTAGCTGTCCAGCTGATGGCCTCGGGCACTTTCTGGTCGTCGAGGGCAATGCTGAAACGGATTTCGGATTTCTTCATGATTGAGTTGTTGAATTGTTGAATGGCTACATGGTTAAGCTAGAGCCACCCAAATGAAAAAGCAGAACGACTGCATAAGAAAAATGGTCAGCCGTGAGAACGACCAACCATTTAACTAGTAATCAATTAAGCCATTAAACGTAGTTGTTCAGCATTACTGGCATTACCAGCATCAGGATGCTTTCGTTGTCGTCGGCGAGGGTGGGCATGAGTAGACCGGCGCGGTTGGGCGTGCTCAGCTCCAGCGTGATTTCCTCGGAGTCGATGTTGGACAGCATTTCTTGCAGGAACTTGGCGTTGAAGCCGATTTCCATGTCCTCCCCGTCGTACTGGCAGGGAAGCTTCTCGTTGGCCTCGTTGCTGAAGTCCAGGTCTTCGGCCGAAACCGTCAGCTCGGAACCTGCTAGGCGTAGCCGCACCTGGTGAGTGGTCTTATTGGAGTAGATGCTGATGCGCTTCACCGAGTTCAGGATTTCCTGACGGCTGATGATGAGCTTATTGGGGTTGCTTACCGGAATTACGTTTTCGTAGTCCGGATACCGCTCGTCAATCAGGCGGCACACGAGGCGCATCTGGTTGAAGCTGAAGAAGGCGTTGGAGTTGTTGAACTCCACCTTCACCGGCGTGGCCTCGGAGGGTAGCGCGCCTTTCAGCAGGTTAAAGGCTTTGCGCGGAATGATGAGGTTGGCGGTCTGTCCAGCGCCCACGTCGGAACGGCGGTAGCGCAGCAAACGGTGGCCATCGGTAGCCACGAAGGTTACCTGGTTGTCGGCCAGCTGCACCAGAATACCGGTCATGGCGGGGCGCAACTCGTCGGTGCTAACGGCGAAAATGGTCTTGTTGATGGCGCGGGCCAGCGACGACGACGGAATTTCAATCGGTGTAGAGCCTTTTACCACCGGTACGCGGGGGAAATCGGTAGCATTTTCGCCGGCCAGCTTGTAGCGGCCGTTGCTGCTCGCAATTTCGATGGTGTAAGTTTCCTCGTCCAGCGTGAAGGTCACGGGCTGGTCGGGCAGGTTCTTGAGAGTGTCGAGCAGGATGCGGGCGGGCGCGGCAATGCGGCCAGCTTCACGGGCTTCAACGGGCAGCTCCGTCATCATGCTCGTTTCCAGGTCGGAGGCGGTGATGGTCAGTTTGCCTTCCTCGATTTCAAAGAGGAAGTTCTCCAGAATCGGCACCACGGGGTTGTTCGTTACCACGCCATTGATGCTCTGAAGCTGCTTGAGCAAGGCGGAAGACGAGACGATAAACTTCATATCAGGGTTGGGTTGTGGTGCTTGGTTGGGTAGAGGGCAAAGATAGGAAACCAGCGCGGGGTTTTCTAGTGGATAGAGGACTGCTTTTGGTAGTCAGATTACCGCATCCAAGCTTTACTGAAACGCTATTTACCTATGTAACCAGCCGAGAACAGCAACGCCTATCCAAAGGGTTAGCAGCAGCAAAACACCCAGCATTTGCATCAACTTAGTCATCACTGCTCCTCCAGCATTGACGTACCGGTTGGCATACTGTTCAATCAATATTGTCTGCACTCGTTGCGGCTGCAAATAGCGGCCATATAAATACAAGAAACCTAGTATAGTCAGAAAGCAATGCCAAACCGCACCGATTATTACCTGTCCGATAACCTCACCTAGTATCTCGCCAAGCATAGATATTGCATTGAATGTCTATAAGTATTTAGGCACTAAAACGACGCGTACCGCCGCTTCCGGCGCCAAGCACGTACGGCCCCGAATATACCTAACAGCACCAACGGCGCCACAATGTTCAGCAGTTGCCAGCGGCTGCGCTGTTCGATTACCTTCAGCTTGTCGAGGGGGCGCAGGGTAATTTGCTTACCCCGGACGCTGATGAGGCCGGTTTCGTCGAGCATGTAGTCCACGGCGTTTAGCACCAGTTCCCGGTTGGCAAACTCCGTGTTGGCGAGACGGTCGAAGCCGAGGCGGAAGGGCTGCCCTGTTTTAGGGTCCAGCTCGGAGCGCACAAAGTCGCCATCGGAAACCACCAGCACTTTAGCGGGCTTGGCTTGCGGCGACGAAGCGGGCTGAAAACGGGTGGTACCGGGCTCGGCACGGTTGGCGTAGAGCGAGCCGAACTGGCCTTCGAGCAGATAGGCTACTGGCTTGAATTTGTCTTTATAGAGCTTGCGGTCCGGCTCCAAGCGAGCGTCGTTCAGGTTGACGGGCACCGGCGAGGGCAGCACCCGGGAGTAGCGCGAGGTGAAGAACAGCGGCGTTTTCCGGATGCCGGTGGCCTTCACGGTGTCCATGGTGCTCACGAACTTGGTGTACACCGCATCGAGGTTGCGGGTGATGGGGTGCGTGCTGAAGTTGTTGATGAGCGGGTAAAACTGCCACGGCATGGGCTCCACCTTGGGCTTATTGCCTTCCATGCCCGTCACCAGCGGAATCACGCCGGAATTGAGGTCCAGCACCAAATCGGCGTTTACGCGCACACCGTACTTGAACAGTAGGTCGTCGAGGCCAATAGGTTGCGGAAACGACAGCATGCCGGTGCGGGCGGCGCTGTCGAGGTTGACGCGCATGGCATCCACGAAGAACAGCGCATTGCCGCCCTGGGTGATGAACTGGTCGAGTTTAAACTTCTCGGGCTCGGTGTAAGCACCGGCTGGTTTGGCAATGATGAGGGCGCTTAAGGACCGCAAGTCGCGCACCTTGCTCAGATCTACGCGGTATACGTCATAATACTGCTGCAACGAGCCAATCAAGTCGCCGGCTTCGGCGTTGTTTAATTCGCCGTGTCCTTCTACTACGCCAATCAGCTTGCGCTTGCCGGGGCTGAGCTTACGGATGGCACTGGCCAGCTCGTATTCCAGCCCTTCAATGCTTTGGTTGAGGCGTACATCGGAAGGAGCGGCCTGGTTACCACGCAGCAGTAGCACCCGCTGCTCCTTCCCCCCTGCTGATACCGTGGCCCAGGGGAAGATGATCTTCTCAACCCGCTTGCCGTTCTCGTTGGCCCCTAGGTTGGTTGGCGAAAGACCTTTCTTGAACAGCGTCTGGTAGTACTCGTTGCGGGCCTTCTCGGTGCCAGCCGCCGAGGGGTCGATGAACACGTATTTCAGGTTGCTGCCGCCATACACCTGCATTTCATTCAGCGTTTCGCGCACCGACTGCTGCAAGCGCCGAAATGGCGGCGGAAAGTCGCCGTCCAGGTACACCGTCACGGTTACGGGCTGCTTGAGATTGGTGAGCAGCTGCCGGGTGGCCGCCGACATGGTATAGCGCTTTTCCTGGGTGAGGTCGAGGCGGAAAAAGAACTGCTGGCCGATGAAATTGACGAGCAGCAATCCGGCAACAACCGCTAGGAAAGTCAGCAGGTCGCGGCGTTTGCGGGATGGGTTAGGAAGTTGTTCGGGCATAGGATATCGGCGGCTAGGCAACTACCAGTTACGGCTTTGCAGCACCACTCTGGTTGCCAGCAGCAGGCCGGCAATCAAGCTAAAGAAATAGAGTAAGTCGCGGGAATCGACGAGGCCTTTGCTGATGTCGCGGTAGTGGGCGGCAATACCGAGCTGGCTGATGTAGTAGGCCGGCGCGCCGTCAAAAACCGAGGCTAGCGAATCGAAGCCAGAGTACACCAGAAAGCAGCCCACCACGGCTACCAGAAAGGCAATAATTTGGTCGCGGGTGATGGCGCTGGCGAAGATGCCGATGGCCGCAAACACCGCCGCCAACAGCACCAGCCCAAGGTAAGAACCCACCGTGGCCGCCGAATCGATGTTGCCTTCGGGGTTGCCGAGCTTGTACACCGAGTAGTAGTAGAGCAGCGTAGGCAACAGCGCCAGCAGCGCCAGCAGCAGGCACGCCAAGTACTTGCCGCCTATGATTTGGCCATCGGTGAGGGGCCGGGTAAGCAGCAGCTCGATGGTACCGGCCTTCTTCTCCTCGGCAAACGTGCGCATGGTGATGGCCGGAATCAGGAACAGGAAAATCCAAGGCGCGGTATTGAACAGCGTCTGCAAGTCAGCGAAGCCGTAATCCAGCACCGAGCTGTCGGGAAACACCCACACGAACAGGCCAGTAGCCACCAGAAACACCCCGATGACCACATAGGCCACGGGTGAGTTGAGGAAGGAATTGAATTCTTTGCGAAGAATGGCGTACATCTAGTGATGTGCTATATGAATAGTTAAAAACGTCATGCAGAGCGCCGCTTTGCATGACGGGCTGTTTTGGTTGGAGTGTAGGTCATTTCGTCAACGCTTGGAACACTTGCTCCAACGACTGTTCTTCCTGCCGCAAACCAAGTAGTATCCAGCCTTGCTGGGCGGCCAGCCGTGAAATAGCCCCACGCTGGTCGGTGCCGGCGGTGGCCCGGATACGGTAGGTGTGGCCGGTTTCCACTTCCACGCGGCTGATGCCGGGTAGGTTTTGCAGCAATTGCATGTCAATGGCCTGCTCGAACTCGGCGCGGATAATCGTTTCACTGGCCTTGCCCGCGCCCAGTTCCGACACAGGCGAATCGGCTACCAATTGGCCCCGGTTGATGATGACGGCGCGGCTGCATAAGGCTGTTACTTCGGGCAGAATGTGGGTGCTAAAGATGACGGTTTTGTCTTCACCTAGCTCCCGAATCAAGCTGCGGATTTCGCCAATTTGGTTGGGGTCCAGACCAGTGGTAGGTTCGTCGAGGATGAGCACGCCGGGGTCGTGAATGAGGGCCTGCGCCAAGCCTACGCGCTGTCGGTAGCCTTTCGAGAGAGCCCCGATTTGCTTGTTCTGCTCTCGGCCCAGCCCTACCCGTTCCACTAGCTGCCGTACCCGGCGGCGTAGCGCCTCTCCCCCAAGGCCATGCACCGAGCCAATGAATTCTAGGTACTCGTGCACGTACATATCCAGATAGAGCGGGTTATGTTCGGGCAGGTAGCCCACCCGGCGGCGCACTTCCAATGGGGCCGTCAGTACGTCGAAGCCCTCAATAAGCACAGTACCGGCCGAGGGCGGCAGGTAGCCGGTAGCCATCTTCATGGTCGTGGACTTGCCCGCGCCATTCGGCCCCAGAAACCCCAGAATTTCGCCTTTTCCTACCGTGAAACTGATGTTGTTCACGGCGGTTTGCGGGCCGAAGGTCTTGGTCAAATGTTGAACTTCTACCATGCTGTAACGCCAAATTATAACCTGGCAAGTCGTTGAACAGTGAATATTGAACGAGTTTTTACGCATCGTTCAACAAAGCATCAAGCCGGAGTTTGGTGCTACTTAGGCTGCGTGGGCCGCATCTGCATTTCCGATATCATAACGGTTTGCGGGGCTTCCAGTGCGTGCACAATGGCGGCAGCAATATCTTCAGGTTGCATCTTGTGTGGGTCGGGCTCTTGGCCGGGTTCGGCGCCATTAAAGTTGGTTTCCACCGAGCCGGGCATCACGCAAGTAACACGTACACCATCGGGCCGCACTTCCTTGAACAAGGCGTCGGAGAAGCCGCGCACGGCGTATTTGGTGGCGCAGTAGCCGGCCAGCTTGGCCGTACCGGCCGTGCCCGCCAGCGAGGCTACGTTGATGATGTGGCCTTCTTTCTGCTTTTTCATTTCCGGCAGCACCGCCCGCGTGCAGTAAAACAGGCCGTGCACGTTGGTATCGAACATGGCGTGCCAGTCTTCCGACGGAAACCCATCAATCGGCCCAAAATTGCCGATACCGGCGTTGTTGACCAGCACATGCACGGCCGGTCCAAGTTCCCGGAGCGTGTTGGTGTACGCCTCTTTCACCGATACCTCGTCGCGGATGTCGCACTCGAAAAACTGAAACCGTTCGTTGCTCAGACCCTCTGGTGCGGTGCGGCCCCAACCGGCCACTACGGCTCCTTTAGCCAGCAATGCCTCGGCCGTGGCCCGTCCGATGCCTTTGCTGACGCCTGTGATAATGGCTACCTTGCCGCTTAGTTCCATAGCTGTAAGATGATGATTCGGATTGGAGTTGCGCCGCAAGTTAGCGGCCTACGGCGGGTTTTACGTTGGCTTTCACTGTTCGGTCTATCCACCAGCCTATTAGCAGCCTGCCAAAACAACGACTGCCTGAAAAGCGCCGGCGACGTAACCACCGAGCGGCGCGACTTACCCGCCTTTGAGGAGCTAATTGCCCTCGACAACGTGAACATCACTTTGGTGCAGGATGCCGACACCTACGCCGAGGTGCGTACCGGCGCGCACCTGCAATCCGACTTGAAGCTGGAAGTACGCGGCGGCAGCCTGTACGTCAGCAACGAAAGTACCTGCAACTGGGCCCGCAGCTACTCGATACCGCACGAAGTAACGCTCCATGTTCCCCGGCTTACCAATATTGCCCTCAACGGCCAGGGAAACATCATCGGGCAAGGTCAACTCCAAGCCGATACGTTGTATTTACACCTCAAAGGCGCTGGCGACTATGACTTGGACCTTCGCAGTCAATACCTCTGGATAGACCAATACGAGCTAGGTGATTACCGCTTGCGGGGCCAAGCCAACGAGTTGCTGCTCAGCGGCGGTGGGCTAGGCCGTTTCTTTGCCAGCAACCTGCGCGTCAACACCTGCTACGTAAATCTTTCTCCTTACGCTGATGGGGCTATTCACGTCAATGCTGCTAGTAGCCTCTCTGGTATTCACGCAGGCACCAGCACTATTCACTATGCTGGCAATCCTTCTTCCGTTGAAGTTCAGATAACTGGCCGGGGTAAGCTGATCAAAGAGTAGTGCAACAAGTGAGCAGCTAAATAATCATCGTCGACAAGAATAATTACTCAACTACTCACTTGCTGCGCTACTATATATCCCCCAGTTGCGGGCGGATGAGTAGTTCTTCGATTACGGCTTGCGGCGAGAGGCTGTAGGCAGAAAATACGGCTTCGGCCACGTCGTCGGGCTTGATGAACCGCTCGGCGGGCAAGTCTACGCCTTCCCAGCTGGCCGTGAGGGTAGCACCCGGCAGTACGGCTGTCACCCGCACGTTATGCTCCTTGAGTTCTTCACGAAGGTTGCGGGTCAGGCCGTAGAGGGCGTGCTTGGCAATGCCGTAGGAGCCACCGTTGGGGTAGGCCGTAATGCTAGCAGTGGAACAGATAGTGAAAATATGGCCGCGTCGTTGCGCAATCAGGCCGGGCAGCAACGGCAGCGTCACGTCGTAGGCGCTCAGCAGGTTAGCGGCCAGCATCTGGCGCAACTGCGAGCCGTCAGTGGGCTCGTCCTGCAACCTTCCGGGCAGAAAAGCACCCGTATTATTTACCAGCACCTCTACTTCGCCTTCTAAACCCAGCACAAAATCAGTGAACCGACGGCAGTCTTCGGCGCGGCTCAAATCGGCGGGCAGCGTGTGCAGCACCGCCCCGGGAACTTCTTGGCGGCAGGCTGTTTGCAACTCAGTTAGGTTGTCGGAGGAACGAGCACAGGTGACTACCGGCAGGCCGGCCCGCAAGAAACGTAGCACAATGGCCCGCCCAATCCCCTTAGTTCCGCCCGTCACTACCACATATTTTTCCATTCCTTTGATTGTTGTTGCGCTTTTTACGTAAGAGGTTGCAGCCGTTTGAACACATAGCGGCGCACGGCCGCAAGTTTCCGCTTTTCTTCTCACATCCCCTCTTATGGTCAAAACTTTCGGCTCTTTTCTGATTTTTATGCAGAGCATGCTGGTTCGAAAAGAACGATTCGCAGTGCTCTGGAAACGGACTATTGATGAATGCGTGCTCATTGGTACCGACTCCGTGTTTATCGTGTCGGTAGTAGCAGCCTTCATCGGGGCCGTTACCTGCGTTCAGATTTCCTACAACCTTATCAGCCCCCTCATCCCGAAATCCACTATTGGGTACATGGTGCGCGAAATGACTATTCTGGAGCTAGCCCCCACCATTACCAGTATTGTGCTGGCCGGGAAAGTAGGCTCCAGCATTGCGGGCGGTTTAGGCACCATGCGCATCACCGAGCAGGTGTCGGCACTGGAGGTCATGGGTATCAACTCGGCTTCTTATCTGGTGCTGCCGCGTATTGTGGCTTCTATTCTGATGTTCCCATTGTTGGTTATTCTGGCCATGTTGCTCTCTATTTTGGGTGGTTATCTGGCAGGTACTCTTACGGGTGCTATTTCTGCTTCCGAATACATTGAGGGAATCCGGAGCGACTTTATTCCTTACAACATCACCTTTGCCATAATCAAGTCGATAGTATTTGCCTTTTTGGTGTCTTCTATTTCGGCATTCAAAGGCTACTATACCGAAGGCGGTGCTCTGGAAGTAGGTGCAGCCAGCACTGGTGCGGTTACCAACTCCATCATTGCCATCCTGCTCGCCGACTTCGTATTGGCCGCGATACTTCTCTAATTAGCTGTTAGCCATTAGCTGTTGGCTGTTAGCTTTTTCAAGCAACTGGCCCGCCAAAAATGGCTATCAGCTGTCAGCTAGTAGCTAACAGCTAAAGAAATGATTGAAATTCATAACGTTCAGAAGGCATTTAACGGCAATGCCGTCTTAAAAGGCATCAACTGCACTTTCGAAACGGGTAAGTGCAATCTGCTGCTCGGTGGCTCTGGTACTGGCAAAAGCGTGCTTCTGCAATGCATTGTAGGATTGATGAAACCGGACCTGGGCAGCATCACCTTCGATGGCACTGTTTTCACCAACAACAAGGTGGACATCCGGCAGGAAATCCGGCGCAAGATTGGTATGCTCTTCCAAGGCTCGGCGCTGTTCGACTCGATGACGGTGTACGAAAACACCGAGTTTCCGCTGAAGATGCTGACGCCGGAAATGAGCAAGGAAGAGCGGCGCGACCGGGTGGAATTCTGTCTGAAGCGCGTGGGCCTCGAAAACGCAGGCAACAAGATGCCCTCTGAAATATCGGGTGGGATGAAGAAGCGGGTAGGTATTGCCCGCGCAATTGCGCCCAACTGCACCTACCTCTTCTGCGACGAGCCTAACTCCGGCCTCGACCCCGCCACGAGCATCAAGATCGATGAACTGATTCACGAAATAACCCACGAGTACGGCATCACTACCGTCGTCATCACCCATGACATGAACTCGGTGGTAGAAATCGGGGACCATATTATCTTCCTGCACAAAGGCGAAAAGCTCTGGGACGGCAATAAAGACCAGATCCTAACCGCTAAAGTGCCCGAGCTGCGTGAGTTCATCTTCAGCAGTAGCCTCGTACGCGCCGCCAAGCGCGTAGATGAAGAGTCGGAAGGTGGCCTTGAAGCCCTGGCCAACGAGCCGCTTTCAGAAGTGTAGTTCTTCAGAGCGTTAGAATTGAATTTGAAGTAATACCCAAACAAAGAAGCCCTTGCTATCCATCTGGACAGCAAGGGCTTCTTTGTTTGTAATAGGTTAAGTATCAATTTGCTCTTTGGCAGTAAACTAATACACTTCCCTCCTACCAGCCTAGCCGCTGGCGGAGTTGCGTGATGTGCGCCAAGTGGTGTCGGCCGTGCCAAGCGTATAGTACCAGCACTTGGTCGAGGGTGAATTGCTTTTGCGAGCCAGGATGGTAGAAGGTGCGCTGCCACTGCTCGGCGCTCAGGTTGCGCAGCAATAGTGTCCAGCGGATGTGCAAGGCTTCCAGCAAAGCCAACGATACGGCCGGCGGCGTGGCGGCTATATCGGGTAGCTCGGCCCAGGCAGCTTCATCGTAAGGGCTGATGGTCGGATTATCCTCGGTGAGAGCTAGCTTGAAGCGAGTGTAGGCATTGAGGTGCGAATCGGGCAGGTGATGGATTACCTGGCGCACCGTCCAGCCGTCGGGGCGGTACGGGGTGGCGAGTTGATTGGTGTTCAAGCCGGTAACGGCAGCGCGCAGTTGGTCCGGAAGCAACGCAATGTGGGCAATATGCGCGGTGCGGGCCCCGGCCTCTAGCGGGCCAGTAGGCAATACTGGGTGGCCGATGGGGAAGCGCAAATCAGCAGTGGCGTCTGACATAGGTAAGCAGTTCTGTAGGCAAGGCGAATGGCCGCCAAGACAGTGCAATGCTACGCATTTGCTGGTTTTCGCTCGTTATACAGCAGGTAGTTCAATTACAGTTAGGGCCTGTTCTAAACGTAGTGCAAAGTAAAAAGCCACTCCGGATGGGAGTGGCTTTTTCAAGAGCATAGCTTCTCGATATACTAACCGCGCTTGTTTAGCTCGTCGCGGATTTTGGCGGCTTTCTCGTAGTCCTCGCGTTCCAGAGCTTGGGCCAGCATCTTAGTTAGCTCGTCCAGCGATACTTGGCCGCTAGGGTCGCGCGGGGTAGGCTCGGGCTTAGCCGGGCCTTCGCCGGGGTTGTCGTCATCCTCGTCATCCTCGTCGTCGTCCGAGTCTTCGGCGTTTTCGTCGAGTTCTGACAAGATGATACCGGCTTCGCTCAGCACGCTTTCCACCGTAAAGATGGGCACACCGAAACGCAGGCCAATGGCAATGGCATCGGAAGGCCGGGAGTCCAACTCGAAGGTGGTGGCGCCATCGGAACACACGATTTTCGAGTAGAACACGCCTTCTTTCAGGTCGGAGATTATCACCTCCAATACGGCGACGTGCACATGCTCGGCGAAGCTCTTGAACAAGTCGTGCGTGAGGGGGCGGTTCGGATTTATTTTTTCAATCTGAATGGCAATGCTCTGCGCCTCGAACATGCCGATGATGATGGGCAGGCGGCGGTTGCCCGTTTTTTCGCCCAAAATGAGGGCAAAAGAACCGGACTGCGACTGGCTGGAGGAAAGGCCGAGGATTTCGAGCGGTATTTTTTTCAAGGGTCTTGGTGACTTTGGGGCTTGGAGACGTGGATTTCGGCCTTACTACGTGCAAAGAAAACAAAGGCTTCCGGCTCGTACTAACAGAAACGAAAAAAGACTTGAAGCCTCGGCCGCAGGCACTACCCAATACGGCGGGCTCCAAGTCTGTTTCCTTCTTAGCCTAACTCCTTAACAGCCTGGGTCAGTTTAGGCAATACATCGAATACATCACCAACAATACCGTAGTCGGCGGCCTTGAAGAACGGCGCTTCGGGGTCTTTGTTGATAACTACAATCACCTTGCTGGAGTTGACGCCGGCTAGATGCTGAATAGCGCCCGAAATGCCGCATGCAATGTACAGGTTCGGCGATACAGTAATACCGGTTTGGCCTACGTGCTCGTGGTGAGGCCGCCAATCCACGTCGGAAACGGGCTTGGAGCAGGCTGTGGCCGCGCCAATGGCTTTGGCTAGGTCTTCAATCAGATTCCAGTTTTCGGGGCCCTTCATGCCACGGCCACCGGAAACCACTTTGTCGGCTTCGGGGAGCAGAATGCCACCGGCCTGATCCTGCATTACCACCTGCTTGGGCGCATCTGCAAAATCAGCATCCGACAGCTGGGCCGAGAAGCTTTCCACTTGCGCGGTTTTGCCGGCTTCGTGCAGCGCCTCGATGGAGTTCTTCTTAACGGCAATTATTTTCCGCTCGCCTTCCAGCGTTACGTCGGCAAAGGCTTTGCCCGAGAAGGCACCGCGCTTCACCGTGAAGCTGCCACCGTCGGTTTTAGGCAGTTCTACCACGTTGGTAGCTAGGCTGGCCTGCAAGCGCACTGATAGGCGCGAACCAACTGATGCACCAATATTGGAGTTGGCCAGCACGATTACTTTGGAATCTTCTTTCTGAGCGGCAGCGGCAATAAGCTTGGTATAGGCGCCATTCACAAAGTCTTTGAGGCGGGGTTCCGCATCATAGAGCACTTTGCTGATGCCTTGCTCACCGAGCTTAGCCAAGCTGGCTTCAGTAGCTTCACCCACCGCCACAGCCGTAGCCGTAGTGCCGAGCATTTGTGCCACCTGGCTGCCGTAGGAAGCCACTTCCAGCGAAGACTTCTTTACCTCGCCGCCATCACATTCAACAACAACTAATACAGACATCTTTTTGAGTTATGAGTTAAAAGTTATGAGCTATGAGTTGCCAGTCGGAGTTACAATCAGCTCAAAGCCAACTCATAACTCGCAACTTTTAACTCATGACTCCCTCTAGATGACCTTCGCTTCGTTGCGGAGCAGCTTGATCAGCTCGCCGGCATTCTCGGCCGGGATGAGCTTTACGCCTTGCTTCTTGGGTGGCAGGGCATACTCCGAAACAGCGGTACGGGCAGCATCAGCGGTAGGCTCTACCACTTTCAGCGGCTTAGTGCGGGCCGTCATGATGCCGCGCATGTTTGGGATACGGGGCTCGCACATCGGCTGCTGGCACGAGGCCACAAACGGCGTGTTTACCTCTACTATTTCCTTGCCGCCTTCGATTTCACGCTCCAGCGTGGCCGTGATGCCACTCATATCTAGCTTCATGGCCGGGGCCACCGTAGGAATGCCAAGCAGTTCGCCCACCATGCCGTGCACTTGGAAGCCATTGTAGTCAATGCTTTCCTTGCCCATCAGAATCACGTCGTAGCCGCCTTCTTTGGCCACATTGGCAATTTGCTGCGCCACAAAGAAAGCGTCTTTGGGGGCGGCGTTTACCCGAATGGCATCATCGGCCCCGATGGCCAGCGCCTTGCGGATGTTGGGCTCAGTATCGGCCTCGCCCACGTTGAGCACTGTTACGGTGCCGCCGCCCTGCGCTTCTTTCAGCTCAATGGCGCGCGTGAGGGCATATTCGTCCCAAGGGTTAATCACGAATTGGACACCAGCCTTGTTGAACTCCTTATTATCGGGCGTGAAGGTGATTTTGGTGGTCGTGTCGGGTACGTTGCTGATGCAAACGAGAAACTTCATCTACGGCTGCTTGAGTGGGAAGATAGAGGATATACTACGGGAAAGCCCCAAATTTGGGGCAAAGATACTGAAAACTACTGCCTGATGGAAACCCAACCCAGTCGCTTGCAACAACTGCTAGCCTTCTACCGCGACGAGCCCAACGACCCGTTTACGATTTATGCGCTAGCCACCGAATACAAAGCCACGGAGCCACTGCGGGCGCTGGAGTACTTCCAGATTCTGCTGACCGAGCACCCTGATTATGTAGGTACGTATTACCACGCCGGCAAGCTGCTCGAACAACTTCAGAAGCCAGATGAGGCCGAAAAAGTTTACCGCGAAGGGCTACGAGTGAGCCGCCAAGCTGGCCAGATGCACGCCGCTAGCGAGCTACAGCAGGCCCTCAATCAGTGCCTGGGCCTGGATTACGAAGACGACTAAGGCCAGCTACACCAATACGCCGCGGCGGGTTTTACCGCTGAACAGCCGCTTAGCTTCCGTAATGGCGCTCATGGCATCGGGGGCCCAGGCATCGGCTCCCACAGCCTGCCAGAGCTGTGGGTCGGCGTTGAAGGGCGCGCCACCTACCAGCACGCAAGTATCGGCGCAGGCGTCCGGGCGCAACGCTAGCAGCTCTCGCACCCTCCCTACGTGGTGGCTCATGGAGGCGCTAACCACCAGCAACTCGGCACGGTGCGCTACCACAGCCTGCCACACCGATGCCGCTGGCGTACTGGCTCCTAGAAAATACGCGTCCCAGCCATCAGACTCCAGAAAGTCGCTCACGATGCGCAGGGGCATAACGTGCAGGTCGCCGGATAGCGTGGCAGCTACTAGGC
Organism: Hymenobacter norwichensis DSM 15439; assembly: GCF_000420705.1. Taxonomy (GTDB): domain Bacteria; phylum Bacteroidota; class Bacteroidia; order Cytophagales; family Hymenobacteraceae; genus Hymenobacter; species Hymenobacter norwichensis. The sequence continues at coordinate 1,041,368 of NZ_ATVL01000007.1, read as the reverse complement.
GGCGGCCGTTGCGGGGTGCGGCCATGAGGTAGGCGTGCAACGTGGCAATAGCCAGCTCGGTGGCGGCGGTGCAGTAGTGTTCTTGCGCCACATCAACCTTGCCTTGGTGCCAGAGCTGGCCGATTTCGCGCTGCACCGGCATGAAAATGTGCAAGTAAATGTCGCGCACGTTGGTTCCGGCCCGTAGCGCCTGCCGGATACCGGCCAGTGCCTCCGTGCGGCGGCCAGCCAGCAGGTGCATCAAATACTCGCGGGCCGCTTCCACCAGTGGGGCATCGTTGGCCAGCGCCGACTGGGTGGGCGCCTCTACCATAGCCGCTGGCTTGCTCAGCACCTCCTGCCCAGCGTAGAAATACGGTAGCGTCAGGTTATAGTGCATGATGGTGAGGCGCTGGCTCAGGGCCTGGCGCAGCGCGTTTAGCTGCTGGCGTAGCTGCTCGTCACGGGCCGGTGAAGGGCCGGGCTCGTGGCGGACGTGCTCCAGATGAGCCTCTATCAACGACACGCTGTTCATTAGCAACGCATCGGCCAGCGGCTGGCAATGACTTCTGATTTCTTCGAGCAGCGCCGCTTCCGAGCTGCCCGCAGGCCGGTCGGGCAGTTGCAGGCTGGCGGCCTGCGCGAGTGCCAGCGCGTGCTCGGAAAGGAAATCGGCTATAGCCTGATGCTGAGCTGACAAAGAAGCCATGAAAAACTGGGTAACGCAGAAAAACCGGGTGCTTGTCCGCACCTTTACGAGGCAAAGCTGAAACTGGCAGTACGGCAGATGCCCGTGGTGGTTTCAGGCCTCAACTAACGTACTATTCTGCTTTCCCGATTTTAGGTAGTTATGAAAATCCTCCTGGTTGAAGATGAGCCCAAAGTTTCAGCCTTTATCCGCCGGGGGCTGGAAGAGGAAGGCTTCACCGTGGACACCGCTTTCGATGGCGACATGGGGGCCCGGCTAGCGGTGGCCCAGGCGTATAGCTTAGTAATTCTGGACGTTATTCTGCCGCTGCGCAACGGCTACGAGGTGCTGCAAGCCATTCGGGCCCACGACCAGCAAGTGCCCGTGCTGATGCTTACGGCCCTGGGCACCACCCAAGACAAGCTGCGCGGCTTTGATGGCGGCGCCGACGACTACTTGGTCAAGCCGTTCGATTTTCCGGAATTGCTGGCCCGTGTACGGGCACTTACGCGCCGCCGCAGCCAAGAAACTAAAGGTGCCCAGCTCACCCTCGCCGACCTCACGCTAGACACCGCCGCCAAAACCGTAACCCGCGCCGGGCAGCCCATCAAGCTCACGGCCCGCGAATTCAACCTGCTGGAACTGTTCATGCGCCACGCCGGCCGCGTGCTGAGCCGCGCCGAAATTGCCGGCGACGTGTGGGAAGAGTCGTTTGATGCCGGCTCCAACGTGGTAGACGTGTACGTGAATTACCTGCGCAATAAAGTGGATAAAGGCTTCTCCCAGAAGCTTATCCATACCGTAGTGGGTATGGGCTACGTGTTGCGAGTGGAGTAGCAGCAATCTAGTTAAATGGCCGTCATTCCGAGCTTGCCGAGGAATCTCGGTCATCACTGAATCACTATTTCACTCAATCACTGCTTATGACGATTCGGAACCGGCTGACATGGCTGTTTACAGGGTTGGTAGCCGTGCTGCTGCTGGCGGTGATGACCACTATTTACATTCTACAAGCGGATTACGCGCACGAGGAATTCCACCAACGCCTGCGCGACCGGGCCGAGGTGACGGGCTACGTGTTTCTGGAGCAGGACGAGCTGCGGGCTGAGGCATTTCGGGAGTTTCAGCGGCGCTACCTCCGCACGCTTACCGGCGAGGTTCTCCAGATATATGACAGCAAGCTGCAACCGCGCTTCATTGAGGCCGACGAGCGAATTCAGATTCCGAAGAGCATTCTTACCCGCATTGTAGCCGAAAAGCTGGTGTACTTTGATTTGGGGCCGCGCCAGGCCGTGGGGCTGTTCTACCGCGACAACCAGGGCCAATTCATCATTGTGGCCGCTGCTCAGAACCACTCCGGCGCCGCCCGGCTGGAGCATCTTATCATGATTCTGGCGGGTATTTTTGTGGTGAGCCTAGTGGTGATATACGTGGCCGGCCGGGTGTTTGCGGGTAAGGCCCTGGCGCCCATTGCCGCCGTTAATGACCAGGTGGACCGCATCACCACCCAGGATTTGCACCTGCGGGTAAACGAAGGCGTCAGCCACGAACAGGACGAAATAACGCGCCTGGCCCGCACCTTCAACCGCATGCTGGAACGGCTGGAAGACGGCTTCGAAACCCAGCGCACCTTCGTCAGCAATGCCTCCCATGAGCTACGCACGCCGCTTACGGCCACTATTGGGGAGTTGCAGGTGCTGCTCAACCGGGACCGGGACCTGGCCACTTACCGCGAGGGCCTGACCTCGGTACTACACGAATTGCAGCAGCTCAAGCTTCTGATCAACAACCTACTGGACCTCACCCAAACCAACTCAGGCAGCACCGACGACATTCGGCTGGACGAGCTGCTGTGGGAGGTGCGCGAAGCAATAGCCCCCGACCAGCGCCACCGCGTGCACATCACGCTGGGCGCGCTGCCCGAGGAAGCTGACAGTCTGGAAATCAAGGGCAACCGCCAGCTGTTAAGCCGGGCGCTGGTAAACCTACTCGATAACGCGCTGAAATATTCGCCCGAAAACCAGCCGGTGGAAGTACAGTTCAATTACCGCCACGGGCAGCGGCAGATTCGGGTGCAGGACCACGGAATCGGTATTGGGGAGAAAGAGCTGCCTCAAATTTTCCAGCCGTTTTTTCGGGCTGACAATGCCCGCGCCGTTACGGGGCACGGCGTGGGGCTGCCGCTGGCCCGCAAGATTATTCAGTTGCACGGCGGCGAGCTGCGCATCAGCTCCGAGTTGGGCGCGGGCACCTTGGCCGAGGTGGTTTTTTAGCAGCTACTGAGTGGCTGAAGACTGGCTGCCAGTGGGCGGAATGGGCAGAAATTCATAGAAACTTCATTTTCTAATTGGTTTCTAATCTACCTCTAACCTGTGGCTAATACCGGGGGCGTAAGCTTGCAACTTACCAGTTACGCCCATGAACCGCCTATTCCATTTTTCCTCCCTGCTGCTGCTGCCTACCAGCCTGTGTTTGAGCAGTTGCACCGAAGAAGCCGCCGAACTACTCCCCCACCCCGACACCCGCCTGCTACCCGCCGCCACCGTGGCCGCCCTGCAAACCGACAGCGTGCAGTTGGCCCCTATCCAAACCGAATTGCGCCTGGAAGGCCGCATAGCCCCCAACGCCGACCGCCTGACGCCCGTGTACGCCCTGGCCGGCGGGGTGGTGGAGCAGGCCCCCGTAGCCCTCGGCGACGTGGTAACGGCGGGGCAGCCGCTGGCCGTGTTGCGCAGTGCCCAAATGGCGGGCCTAACCCAGCAGCGTACCGAAGCCACCGTGAACCTGGGCACGGCCCGCGTGCAACTGGAGGCCATCAGTGAGATGCACGCCGACGGCATGGCTTCCGACCAAGACCTGAGCATGGCCCGCGCCGCGCTGCAAAAAGCCCAGGCCGAAGTAACCCGCCTGCGCAAACAAACCGACGTGTACGGCACCGCCCCCGACCATTACACCCTACGCGCGCCCCAGGCCGGCACCGTCATTGAAAAGCACCTGACCGAGGGCCAGCAATTCGACCCCGGCCAGGTGGGCAGCCTGTTTACGGTGGCCAACCTCGATGAAGTGTGGGTGCTGGCTGACGTGTTTCAGTCGGATATTGAAAAGGTGCGGCCCGGCCTGCCGGTGCAGGTGCACACCCTCAGCTACCCCGACCGGCAGTTTGCGGGTCGCGTTGATAAGGTGTTCAATATGCTCCACCCCAACCGCAAAACGCTCCAGGTGCGGGTGCGGCTCGCCAACCCCGACCATTTGCTGAAGCCCGGCATGTTTGCTCGCGTGCACCTCACCGAAACCAGCGCTACGCAACTGCCGGCGGTGCCTTCGGCGAGCTTGGTGTTTGCCAATGGCCGCCGCTACGCGCTGGTGGTGAAGAACAACGCCGTAGAAACTCGCCTGGTGGCCGTGCAGCACGCTGGCCAGGGCGTGAGCTACGTGAGCAGCGGCCTGAAACCCGGCGAGCAGGTGGTAACCAGCAACGCCCTACTCTATTACAAGGAACTCAATGACTAGCCCGCGGACCTCCCGGAACTGGATCCGGCACGCCATGAGCACGGCGGAGCGGGAGCTGTTGGAACCGTCTTCGGCAGCAATTTCTTTGCCTCCTGGCTATGTTGAAAAAGCCTTTTCAGTGGAGCGAATGGCCTTTCTGAAAAAAATATTCCATTCTAATCCGTTTCTAATTTACCTCTAATTCGCCCCTAATACGGGGGGCGTACTCTTGCATATCTCAACACCGAATCCGGATATGCAACGCCTCCTTTTCCTGCTGCCGCTGGCCCTGCTGCTCACTCTCAGCACCCACGCTACTGCCGCGCCGCTCAGCGGCGACACCCTGACGCTCACGCTGCCCCAGGCCGAGCAGCAGTTTGTACAGAACAACTTGCTGCTGCTCGCCCAGCGCTACAACGTGTCGGCGGCCGAGGCCCAGATTTTGCAGGCCCGGCTCTGGGACAACCCCACGATTTCCATCGAGCAGAACACCTACAACCCGCAGACGCGCAAGGTGCTCGACGTAACCAAAACCGGCAACTCCATTGTGCAGGTGCAGCAGTTGTTTGCTTTGGCCGGCCGCCGCAAAGCCGCCGCCAACGTGGCTCAGCAGAACGCCTTGGTGGAACAGTTCACCTTCCAGGATTTGCTGCGCACCCTGCGCTACCAGCTCCGCAGCACCTTCTACGACCTGTACTACAAGCAGCAGAGCGTGGGCGTGTACGACAAGGAAGTGGCCAGTTTTCAGCGCACCGTGAGTTTGTATCAGGGCCAATACGAGAAAGGAAATATTGCTTTGAAAGAGGTGATTCGGCTGAAAGCCTTCCTGTTTCAGCTGCGCAACGAGCGGCAGGCCTTGCTCAATGACATTGCCTCACAACAGGCCGACCTGCGCACCCTGATGCGCGACACCAGCGGGGCCTACTACATGCCCACCGCCGACCCCAACCGCCTCAAAGCCCTCAGCCTAACCAACCGCACCGAAGCGCAGCTCATCGACTCGGCGCAGGTGAACCGCGCCGACCTGAAAGCCCGCCAGGCCGCCGTGCAGCAGCAAAACCAGAACCTGCGCCTCCAACGCGCCCTAGCCGCTCCCGACCTGGCCGTGGGCTACGTGTACGACCGGGCCGGCAACTACATCCAGAACTACAATGCCCTTACGCTGGGCGTGGCTGTGCCCATCTTCAACCGCAACCAAGGCAACATTCGCACCGCCCAAAACCAGATTGAAGTGAGCAAGGCGCAGCTGGGCCAGCAGCAGCTGCAAGTGCAGAACGACGTGCAAGAAGCCTGGCGCCTAGCCCGCCAAAATGACCAGCTCTACCAAGGCACCGACCGCGAGACCTTGGACTTCGACCGCCTCATGAAGGGCATTGACGAGAGCTACGCCAAGCGCAACCTCACCATTGTGGAGTTCCTGGATTTCTACGAGAGCTACAAGAACAACCTCGTGCAACTCAACAACCTGCGCGCCAACCGGGTGCGCGCCTTCGAACAACTCAACTACGCCGTGGGCCGCCCGGTGTTCAACGCCGAATAGCCATGCAGCCGACTTCAAAACCATCAGCAACTCCCCTCCAACGCCCTATTTCCATGAAACGCTTTGCCACCCTGGCCACCTCGTTGGCTCTCCCGCTCGCCCTGGGATTGGTGGGCTGCTCGAAATCCGAAGAAGCCGACGCGCCGCAGAAAGCCGAAGCGGGCTTCTCGATTTCCAATCAGATGCTGCGGGAACTGAAGATTGACACGGTGCGCCGGGAGCCCGTGCGCGACGAGCTAAGCCTTTCGGGCCAAATTGCTTCTGACGGCGACAAAACCGTGAAAGTGTACCCGTTGGTGGGCGGCGTGGTCGAGCAGCTTTCGGTGGAGCTAGGCGACCATGTGACCAAAGGCCAGGTGCTGGCCGTGATTAAGAGCGGTGAAATTGCCGACCTCCAGAACCAAAGTAGCACCGCCGGCACCGACCTCGACATTGCCCGCAAAAACCTCTCGGTGCTGGAAGACCAGTATAAGGCTGGCCTGGCCTCGGAGCGCGACGTGAGCCTAGCTCGCCAGGAGCTGCGCAAGGCGCAAAGCAACGTGGGCAAAAGCCAGAAGCAGCTCGGCGTGTACGGCGTATCGGCCGATGGCACCTACACGCTACGGGCACCCATTTCGGGCTTTATCACCGAGAAGAACGTGACCGACCACATGCAGTTCAACGCCGATAACGTGGGCAACCTGTTCACGGTCAGCAACCTTGATGACGTGTGGATTATGGCCAACGTGTTCGAGTCCGACATCAGCAAGGTGAAGGAAGGCTACGCCGCCGACGTGACGACTCTCTCCTACCCCGACAAGCACTTCACCGGCCGCATCGATAAGGTATTCAACGTGCTAGACCCCGATTCTAAGGTGATGAAGGTGCGCGTGAAGCTCAACAACCCCGGCTACCTGCTCAAGCCCGAAATGTATGCCCAGGTGAAGGTGCTCAACACCGAAAACCAGCAGATGCTGGCCGTGCCTGCCCAGTGCGTGGTCTTCGACAAGGACCGCAACTTCGTGATGGTGTTCAAGGACCGGCACCACGTGGAAACCCGCGAGGTCAAAATCGCCAAAACCGTCGGCGACGTGAGCTACGTGCAAACCGGCCTTAAAAACGGGGAGCACATCATCGCTCAAAACCAACTCCTGGTCTACGACGAGCTGAACGACTAATAGAACGTCATGCAGAGGCGCAGCCGAAGCATCTCGCCCGAAGCTAACTGTCATGCTGAGCTTGTCGAAGCATCTCTACCGCTTCGTTGCAATGCTTAGTGAGTAGCCAGAGGTACTTCGACAAGCTCAGCATGACAGTGCCTTCTACAAACGTCAGCACGCGAGATGCTTCGGCTCCGCCTCTGCATGACATCCAATATCAAGTCAGCACCGACTTACCATGAACAAATTCATCCAAGGCATTATTGCCTTTTCGCTCAAAAACCGGGGGTTCGTATTTCTGATGACGTTTGCCGTCGTGGTGGCTGGGGTTATCAGCTACCGGAACACGCCAATTGAGGCCTTCCCGGACGTCACGAACACTGAAATTACCATCATCACGCAATGGCCTGGCCGCTCGGCCGAGGAGATTGAGAAGTTCGTGACGGCGCCCATTGAAATTGCGCTGAACCCGGTGCAGAAGAAAACCAGCATCCGCAGCACCACCCTATTTGGGCTGTCGGTGGTGAAGGTGATTTTCGATGATGGTGTGGACGATGCCTTTGCCCGCGTGCAAGTCAACAACCTGCTCAGCCAGGCCGACCTGCCCGAAGGCGCCGACCCCGACGTGCAGCCGCCCTACGGTCCCACCGGCGAAATCTTCCGCTACACCCTGCAAAGCAAGGACAAAACCACCCGCGAACTGAAAACCCTGCAAGACTGGGTGGTGGAGCGCAACCTGAAAGCCGTGCCCGGCGTGGCCGACGTGAACAGCTTCGGCGGCGAGGTGAAGGACTACGAAATCAGCGTGAATCCCGGCAAGCTCCAGGACCTCGGCCTCACGCCCCTGGACCTCTACAACGCCATCCAGCGCAGCAACATCAACGTGGGCGGCGACGTGATAAATGAGGGCCAGCAGAACTACGTGGTGCGCGGCATCGGCCTGCTCAACAACATCGGCGACATCAACAACACGGTTATCAAGAACGTGAACGGCGCCCCGATTTTGGTGAAGGACGTGGCCATCGTGCACGAGTCGGCGCTGCCGCGGCTGGGCCGGGTGGGCCGCGGCCTGAACGACGACGTGTTGGAAGGCATTGTGGTGATGCGCAAGGGCGAAAATCCCTCCGAAGTCATTGCCCGCCTCAAAGACAAAGTGGCCGACCTGAACGACAAGATTCTGCCCGCCGATGTGAAGATTAAAACCTTCTATGACCGGCAGCAGCTCATCGACTTCAGCACCGAAACCGTGATTCATAACCTGCTGGAAGGCATCATTCTGGTAACGGTTATCGTGTTCGTGTTCATGGCCGATTGGCGCACCACGGTCATCGTGAGCGTAATTATCCCGCTGGCGCTGCTGTTTGCCTTTATCTGCTTGCGGCTGAAGGGCATGTCGGCCAACCTGCTGAGTATGGGCGCCATCGACTTCGGGATTATTATAGACGGGGCCGTGGTGATGGTGGAAGGGCTGTTCGTGGCCCTCGACCACAAGGCGCACCGCATGGGCATGGACAAGTTCAACAAGCTCGCCAAGCTGGGCCTCATCAAGAAAACCGGCCGCGACATGGGCAAGGCCATCTTCTTCTCCAAGGCCATCATTATCACCGCGTTGCTGCCCATCTTCTCCTTCGAGAAAGTGGAAGGCAAGGTGTTCAGCCCGCTGGCCTGGACGCTGGGTTTTGCTCTGCTGGGCGCCCTGATTTTCACGCTCACGCTGGTACCGGTGCTCACCTCTATTCTGTTGAAAAAGAACGTAGTAGAGAAGGATAACTTCTTTGTACGCGGTATCAACCGGGGGGCGCAACGGTTCTTCTCGTTCACTTACGCTCGCAAAACCGCCAGTTTGCTGGTAGCTACGGTGGCTGTGGTGCTGGGCATGGGCGCCTTCCACTTCCTCGGCTCCGAGTTCCTGCCCGAGCTAAACGAAGGCTCCATTTATGTACGCGCCCAACTGCCGCTGAGCATCAGCTTGGAGGAGAGCAACAAGCTCTGCAACGAGATGCGCCGGGTGTTCCTGAGTTTCCCCGAAGTGGGCGACGTGGTGAGCCAGACCGGCCGCCCCAACGACGGCACCGACCCGACCGGCTTCTACAACAACGAGTTTCTGGTGCAGCTCAAGCACACCCCCGAGGTGGAGGCCGAAATGAAGCACAAAGACAAGCGCGAAGCTCTGATTGCCAACATGAAGGAAAAGTTGAACCGCTTCCCCGGCGTGGATTTCAACTTCTCCCAGCCCATCACCGATAACGTGGAGGAAGCTGCCTCGGGCGTGAAAGGCTCCATTGCCGTGAAAATCTATGGCACCGACCTCAAGCTGATGGAGGAAAAAGGCCGCCAGGTGTACGGCATCCTCAAGAACATCAAGGGTATCGACGACTTGGGCGTACTGCGCAACATCGGCCAGCCCGAACTGCACGTGGACCTGGATGAGCAGCGAATGGCCCAGTACGGCGTGAGCAAGGCCGACGCCAACGCGGTGCTGGAAATGGCCGTGGGCGGCAAGCAGGCCTCCCAGATGTACGAGGGCGAGCGAAAATTCCCCATCCGGGTGCGGTACCAGGAGCAGTTCCGCCAGACGCCCCAGGAAATTGCGGCTCTGATGGTGCCCACCCAGAACGGCACCACCATTCCGCTCTCCGAAATTGCTACCATCAGCGACGTAAACGGCCCCAGCCTCATCTACCGCGACGACAACCAGCGCTTTGCCGCCGTAAAGTTCAGCATCCGCGGCCGCGACATGGGCAGCACCATCGAGGAAGCCCAGAAAAAGGTAAACGCCGTAGTGAGCCTTCCCAAAGGCTACACCATGAAGTGGACCGGCGACTTCGAGAACCAGCGCCGCGCCACCCAGCGCCTCACCCAGGTAGTACCCGTGTCATTGGGCCTGATTTTCTTCATCCTGTTCATCTTATTCGGCAACCTGAAAGATGCCGGGCTGGTCCTGCTGAACGTGCCGTTTGCCATCATCGGTGGCATTGCGGCGCTACTTATCACGCACACCAACTTCAGCATTTCGGCTGGCATTGGGTTCATTGCGCTGTTCGGTATCTGCATCCAGAACGGCGTGATTCTGATATCGGTGTTCAAGCAGAACATGGTGCGCAAAATGAGCCTCGACAGCAGCATCCACGACGGCGTAACCAGCCGGGTGCGCCCCGTAGTCATGACGGCCCTCATGGCCACCATCGGCCTGATGCCCGCCGCCATCAGCACCGGCATCGGCAGTGAAACCTCGAAGCCGCTGGCCATTGTGGTCATTGGCGGCCTCATCACCGGCACCATCCTCACCCTGTTCATCTTCCCCCTGATTTTCGAAAAAGCCTACCGCGCCGAGCACACCCACTACGGCGACGACCCGCAACTGCACCCCGAGCGGCATGAACAGGCAGTGTTGGTGCACTAGCTCACCCAAAAATTATTTAAAGCATAGAAGAAGCCCGGCCTATGGTCGGGCTTCTTCTATGCTTTGTTGGCACTATTGCCTATACTTTGGTGAAGGGCAAGCAAGAAAATTCGTTGTGCTAAGCGCAGTCGAAGCACCTACCGCTTCGTCTGACTAACATCATAACGTCAGCCTGCGAGACACTTAGCGCTACGCTGCATGACAGTTTTGCCTATGACCTAAACGGCTTATTAGGCAAGCAGTAGACACTGACCATTTATTAGATAATTACTTGCTCTACGTAGCATCAGTCTAGAGCCTATACTTACGGCTTTTTATAACAATGTAAATTATACAGCATTCATCAATTTTACCACTTATCGATATAGTAATAATCGACTAGATGATTTGCAAACCGCACCAAAGTTCATCACAGACACTCGAATGTTTGTTTTCTAATCATCAAAAGACATTATGATGGTACCCAGTCATTATATTGTCAATAAGACAAGCTGAAATATATCTTATCTATGAATCCTGTCATAATTTTATATATTTCCACTCATCTCAATAAACAACCAACTTATAAACCTGTGTTAACTATGTACTTATACGTAGATTTGAGTACGAGTAAGTAAGTAAGGTTTGATTGGAAGCTTGTGAAGAAATTTTTACTCTTTTGGGTGCTATGTGGCTTGGTAGTTTTAACGGCGGGAGGACAAAGTGCCAACCCCGAGCTTATTGATAAGCTGCAGAAGCAACTGGCTCTTACAGGCCCTAATGATACCCTGCGTGTGTCTTTGTTGGGAGCTTTAGCCTGGAATCTGAGCCATTCGGATTTGCCCAAGGCGCGGCACTACGCCGAACAGGGTATTGTGCTGGCTCGCAAGCTGCACTATCCGGCTGGTGAGGCGCTTTGCAGCAACAATTTGGGCACCTGCCTGGCGCTAGCGGGCAGCGCCGACGAGGCATTGAGCTACCATATGGCGGCGCTTCAGATTTTTCAGTCCCTCAATGACCGAAAGTCGATGGCCCACGCTTACAATGGCATTGCGAACTGCCACAATCTGCACCAGAATTTCACTACTGCTGCCACCTTCTACCAAAAAGCCTTACACCTAGCCGAAAAGCGCCACGATACTGCCGACCAAGCATTATTTCTAAGCAACCTTGCCGACTTGGCTTCTCGGCAGCGCCAACCCGCCCGCGCCAATGCGTACATCCGGCGGGCGCTACGCTTTTATACCTCGCTTGATAATCTGCCAGGTCAGGCCAACAGCCTTTTCACGCTGGGCTCCGTGCAGGCCGAGCAGCAACTCCCTGATTCGGCAAAAAACAACCTGCTGGATGCGCTGCTGCTTTACCGAGTGCTAGGCGACGAATACGGCCTCTCGGGAGTATACACCACTTTATCGGCCGTGATGGCCACGCAGAAAAATGCCTTGCCTAGCCTGGAAGCCGCTACGCTTGGGATGCGCTACGCCAAGCAGGTAGGCTCACCAGAACGCCTTCAGAATGCCTACCAGCAACTCGCCACCACTTATGCGCTGCTCGGCAACCATAAGCAGGCGTACACTATGCAGCAGCGGTTCCAGCACCTACGCGACAGTCTGGTAACCGATGTAAACACTCGGGCCATGGCGGCACTGCAAAGCCGCTACAACACCCAAGACCAAGAAAACCGCATTCGGTTGCTCACGCATCGCCAGAAAGTAACGCAGTTGCACGCCGACCGAGACGCTGATCGGGTGCGGTTGCTGGCCGTGGCAGTGGGCGGCTTGCTTTTGCTGATTGTGATGGGCGGAGTGCTATATGGCCAGTTACTACGTAGCCGCAAAGAGTTAGCAGCCCAACACCAATTGGTAGCCGACAAAAACACTGCCCTAGAAAGTGCCGCCCATGAGCTACGCCAACTGGCCGAATCCAAAGCGCGGCTTTACGCCATTATTGCCCACGATTTGCGGGGTCCGGTTATGGCCTTCACGGGCGTTACCGAGCTGATTCGCTTCTACCAGCGCACTAACGACCAAGAAGGTTTGCGCCACTTGCCTGAGCTAGTGCGGGAATCGGCGCAAAACCTCAACGGCCTGCTCGACAACCTGTTGAACTGGGCCGTGAGTGAAACCGGCGAGCTAAGCTGCCAACCCGAGCGGGTGCCTGCGCGGGAGTTGCTGTCGGAGTGCTACGAGCTGTTCCAAACCACTGCTCATTCCAACCAAATCAGTCTGCAATACGATGCGCCAACGCACATGGCCCTGTACGCCGACCCCAATATGGTGCGTACCATCCTGCGCAACCTAGTAAGCAACGCCCTCAAGTTTACCCCAAACGACGGCACCATCCGGTTGCAGGCTACCCCAGACACCACCGACCCCACCCAAATCTGCATTTCCGTGACGGACACCGGCCCTGGCATGCCCGTCAGCAAGCTGAAACAGGTGCTACAACCCGAGGCGCAGCAGCTCCGCGCCGCCGATTCGGGCCGCCCCGCTCAGGGCACAGGCTTGGGCTTACAGCTGTGCCGCACATTTGCTGAGTGCCACGGCGGTACATTGGGCATGGGCGCCGGGCCCGAAGGTGGCGCTATGGTTTGGGTTACGCTGCCGGCCGCCGGGCATTCCCTGGTAGCTCCCTCCGTACCCGATTCTGCTTTCCGGTCCCCGTCCGCCGCTTAGCCTACCGTAACTCGCGCACCTACTGTCAGATTAAGGCTTTGGCTTAGCTGGTGTTTCGGGCGCAATGCGAGTAGGCGTCTGCTGCCCCGCTATAATGCCGGTAGCACTGCGGGCAATAGCCGTAATAACGGCTGTCATGTTGGGCAGATTTAGGCTTTCCACTTCGTCATCCACGGAATGATAGAGCTTGTCAGTTGGTATCTGGTCGGTGCTGATGCTGTGCGCTGGTACGCCTAAGCGAGCCAGCGTGGCATTGTCGGAACGGTAAAATAGGTTCTGAGTGGGGTACGGGTCCGGCTCGAACCGGAACGGCGTATCCTTGAGGTTGGCCTGGAGCAGCGTACCGAAATCCGACCGTTCGAAGCCTGTAATAAACGCAGAATTAGGTCCGAACTGCGCGAGTTTGCCAATCATTTCGATGTTGAACATGGCCACAATCTTCACCGGGTCGAGCTGCTTGGAGAAGTACTGCGAGCCAAACCCACCGATTTCCTCGGCCGTGAAAGCCACAAATATCAGCGTGCGAGCATTGTCGTTTTTCTTTTTGAAATACTCGGCCAGGGCCACCACAGCCGTTGTGCCGCTGGCATCGTCGTCGGCGCCGTTGGCAATAGAGTCGCCAGCAACTGGGGGTAGCGCGCCCAGGTGGTCGTAGTGAGCCGAGAAAACAACCTGCTCCGCCTTCCGAACTGGGTCTTTGCCGGGCAATACTCCCACCACATTGCGTAGCGTGAGGGTCCGTACTGTATTAATAGCCGCTACTTTGAATGGCACTTTGCTGGCAACCGGGCCCGCTGTCAAAATCACTACGCTGGAAAACGAATTATTACTGGGCTCTTCCGCCCGCAGGCTGCTATGGCTGAGGCGGTCGGCTAGTCGTTTGAAGATGGTGGTATGCGCCGAATCGAGCAGCACTAGAACGTTCTCCTTCGGCCGCACGATGTCGCGCAGGTATTGCTGCGGATTGTCCTGTGCCCCTATCGTTAGTACCCGTACGGCTGGCACATCGGTATTGGTCCAGTTCAGGCGGGGCTGGGTGGAAATCAGCAGCGCCTTGTCTTTAGCCACTGGAGCATTATCAAGCGTCACCGAAAAAGAGGTGGTGCTCGACTCGTAAGCAGGAAATGTTTGCTCGTAGCTGGTTAGGCCTGGCATGGTTTTTAGACCAATGCGCTTGAACTCGGTGGCCAGAAACTGAGCCGCCCGGTCACCGCTGGGTTTGCCGGTTGCCCGGCCCTCCATATCGTCGGCTGCCAAAGCCCGCACTACCCGCCCCACCGTCACGGCCGATACGCCGGCGTCAGAGGGAGTAGTGGAAGGCTTCTTCTGAGCGTGAAGCGAGAAAGAGAGCAGGAATACCAGCGAGAAAGGAAGGAATTGCTTGTGCATAGCACAAAATAAACCTTTTGCAATCTGTTCAGTACACCTCAGCAGTCATCTTTTCACATTTTTCGTTGAAATTTTCCAGTTTTTGCCATGTTTGCTTCGTTCCGCAACGCTTCTGTTTTGCTTTCATTGCTGCTAGCTGCTTGCCAAACCACTGCCCCTACCACTCAGGAAACAGCGGCAGTTGAAACAGTCACTACCCCTACTGCCCCTCTGCGCAATACGCGCTGGGTACTCCGGACGCTGAATAGCCAGCCGGTTGCAGTGCCCGCCAATGGAGAAGCCTACTTGCTGCTGCGCACCGACGAGCTACGGGCCGAGGGCAATGGCGGCTGCAACCGGTTCCGAGGCTCTTTCGAGCAGCCTGCTGATGGGCAGCTTAAATTCGGGCCGCTGATGTCCACCAAAATGGCCTGCCCCGACCTGCAAACCGAGTCGGGTCTTATGAGTGCACTTCAAGCGGCTCGCACCTACCAAATCAGTGGCGACACGCTACGCTTATTTGGTGAAACTACTGCGCAGCCTTCGGCCGTATTTCACGCGGTGTATCTGCGTTAAGCCGGAGCTACTTATTTAGGGTCCAACTCATCCAATAAGGCCGCCCATTCGGCATCTGTTTTGGCCGTTTTGGCTGCGGCCGACTGTTTTAGTACTGCAAACAACTCGGGAGCAACTTGTTGCAACGACTTATAATTCAGTTTCACAAGCATCACTGCAGCATTGTTGCGGCGCAAATAATAGGTGGATTTATCTTCCACCTCATCATACCGCTTCCCATTGCTGTATGCACCTGAAAGGTTGGCCTTGTGCAGCACTTTTATGTGGCGCTTTAACAGACTGTACCGCCCCTCATGTAGCACTTCCACGTAGTCGTTACGTTGAGTGGCCATAGGGGCTTCCTCGAAACGACGAAATACCCGACGGCCACCAGTGGGTTCTTCTAAATCGAAGCTCGTAACTAGCCGGTCATCCATCATCAATGAATCAGTAGGTCGATTAGCTGAACGCATTAATAGGCGCTTGTTTAGCACATCGTATTTAATTGATACTGGCGCTACCGGCATTTTATTGGAAAGCGTCAAGCGTGCTGCCAACCAGCGATTATCTGCATAAGGCGAACCTACTATACCTTCACTGCTTGTTCTGGGTAGCACTGTTGACGAGCCTTCTACCAACGCATCAAGATTTGCTTGAGCTGCCGCACCCATTTGGGAAGATGGTTGTTGTCCTCTTGTGGTCAGCACCATTGACACCAAAAGAATAGAGAAAATCAAACGTAAATTCATCATCCTATTCAGGTTTACGAAATCATTTTTCAATCAAACACTACTCAAAGGGAGGCTTGCTACCATCTCTGTTAAGCATATAAAACACCAGGTCAAGCAATTTAGCCACTTCTTTTTTATCCCAGCGTCAGCACCAAATCGTCGGCGTTAACCAACGTTCCTTCGGGCAGATGCAGGCTTTGCACGGTGGTATCGTCGGGGGCGGTAATGGTGGTTTCCATCTTCATGGCCTCGATTATGAAGAGTGGGGCGTTGCGCTTCACTTCCTCGCCATCTTTCACCAGCACCTTTGAAAGCAAGCCTTGCAAGGGGGCGCCCACTTGCTTGGGGTTTACTTTGTCGGCTTTCTGGTTCTGCACGCGCTTCACTTCCACACTTAGGTCGCGCACTTCCACCTTGCGAGTCTGGCCGTTGAGGTTGAAAAAGATGGTGCGGTTGCCGTCCTCGTTCACGGTGCCGATGGACTGCAAGCTCACGATGATGCTCTTGCCGCGGGCAATGTCGATGATGGTTTCGTCGCCGGGTTGCAGGCCGTAGTAAAACACGGGGGTAGGTACAATGCCGGCTTCGCCGTACTGCACCAAATGCGCCCAGTACTGCTCGAACACCTTCGGGTACAGCAGCCACGACAACAAATCGGTGAACTTGACGCTGGGCCCGAACTTCTCCTCAAACTTGCGCCATTCCGCATCGAAGTCAATGGGGGCTAGATGCTCGTTGGGCCGGTCGGTGAAGGGCTGCTCGTCTTTCAGAATAGCTTTTTGCACCTCGGCAGGCCAGCCGCCTTCGGGCTGCCCAATATCGCCGCGGAACAGGTCCCGCACCGATTCGGGGAAGTTGAGGCTGGCGCCTTTGTCTAACACATCTTGGGTGGTGAGGTTATTAGAAACCAGGAATAGCGCCATGTCACCGACTACTTTCGAGGAAGGCGTCACCTTGGGAATGTCGCCGAACAGCAGGTTCACATCGGCAAACGTGTGCTTGATGGTTTCAAACTTATCGAGCAAACCCAACGCTGCCGCCTGGGGCCGTAGGTTGCTGTATTGTCCGCCCGGAATTTCGTGCTGGAATACCTCAGAGTTGCCTGCTTTCAGGCCCGACTCAAATGGGTAGTAGTACTCGCGCACCGTTTCCCAATAGTTGCTGAACTCGTTGAGCGAGTGTTGGTCGAACTCCCGGTGGCGGGGTTGGCCGCGTAGCATTTCCACAATGGAGTTGAAATTGGGCTGCGAGGTAAGGCCTGACAGGCTGCCTAGCGCTACATCAATAACATCGACGCCCGCCTCCACCGCCTTCAAATAGGTAGCCGACTGCAAACTGCTTGTATCGTGGGTGTGCAGGTGGATGGGCAGGGTGATGGTGTCGCGCAGGGCGGTAATCAGCTCAGTAGCGGCGTAAGGCTTCAGCAGCCCGGCCATGTCCTTGATGCACAGGATATGGGCGCCGGCATCTTCAATCTGCTTGGCCAGGCGCAGGTAGTACTCCAGGTTGTACTTGTGGTTGCGCTTGGCGTCCAGAATGTCGCCGGTGTAGCAGATGCTGGCTTCGGCGAGCCGGTCGGTTTTCGTGCGCACGAAGTTGATGCACGATTCCATGCCCGGCATCCAGTTCAACGAATCGAAAATGCGGAATACGTCGATGCCGGTTTCGGCGGCCTGCTGCACAAACCGTTCGGTTAGGTTGTCCGGATACGCCTTGTAGCCCACCCCGTTGGCGCCCCGAATCAGCATTTGCAGCAGGATGTTCGGAATGGCCTGACGCAGCTTAGCTAGCCGGGCCCAGGGGTCCTCGTGCAGAAAGCGCAAGGCTACATCGAACGTCGCGCCGCCCCAGCATTCCAGTGAGAACGTCTGGGGGTGCTGATGGGCGTAGCGGGCCGCCACTTTCATCATATCCGAAGTGCGCATGCGGGTGGCCAGCAGGCTCTGGTGCGAGTCGCGCAGGGTGGTGTCGGTGTAGTGAATCTGCTTGTCGTCGCGCAGCCACTTGGCAAAGCCTTCAGGCCCTAGCTCGGTGAGCTTATTTTTGGTGCCGGGTTGCAGGGGCGCATCGGGGTTGTAATACGGCAGGTCGGGCTTGCGCAGTTCCCGGTTCTTGTCCACGAGGCCCTTCACGTCGGGGTTGCCGTTCACAATTACCTCGCCTAGGAAGTTGAGCACCTTGGTGGCGCGGTCTTGCCGGGTTTTAAACTTGAACAGCTCCGCGTGGTCTTTGATGAAGTCCACGTTGGCCTCCCCGCTTTTGAAAACCGGGTGGGCAATAATGTTTTGTAGAAACTGAATATTAGTTTGCACCCCGCGTACCCGAAACTCGTCGAGCGTACGCGCCATTTTGGTGGCGGCTTCCGCCAGCGTGGGCGCATGAGTGGAAACCTTCACTAACAAGGAATCAAAGAACGGCGACACCTTTACGCCGGTGTACACCGAGCCTTGGTCGAGGCGGATGCCGAAGCCGCCCGCCGAGCGGTAGGCCGTAATAGTGCCGTAATCGGGCTTGAAGTCGGTAGTGGGGTCCTCGGTGGTGATGCGGCACTGGATGGCGTAGCCGTTCTTGAGCGGCTTTACGTCGGGGCCCAGCCCGACTTCCGGGTCGGTGAGGCGCTTGCCGTCGGCAATGTGGAGCTGGGTTTTGATGAGGTCAACGCCGGTTATCATCTCTGTTACCGTGTGCTCCACCTGAATGCGCGGGTTCACCTCGATAAAGTAAATCCGGTCTTGCTCGGGGTTTACCAGAAATTCCACGGTGCCCACGTTGTTGTACTTCACGGCCCGGCCAAGACGCAGCGCGTACTCATACAAGAGGTGACGCATGTGGTCGGGCAGGTTCAGCGAAGGAGCCACTTCCACCACTTTCTGATAGCGCCGCTGCACCGAACAATCCCGCTCGTAGAGGTGCACTAGCCCGCCGTGGTTGTCGGCTACCAGCTGCACCTCAATGTGTTTGGGCTGCTCCACGTACTTTTCCAGAAACACGGTATCGTCGCCGAAGGCTTTCAGCGCCTCGTTGCGGGCCTCGAAGAAGCCGCGCTCCAGCTGCTCGTCGTCCCGAATGACGCGCATGCCCCGGCCGCCGCCGCCCGAAGCGGCTTTCAGCATCACGGGGTACCCGATGCGGTGCGCTTCTTCCAGCGCAATTGGCAGGTCAGTGAGGTCTTGAATGCTGCTCTCAATGATGGGAACCTGACACTCTACGGCCACTTTTTTGGCGGCTACTTTGTCGCCTAGGGCATCCATCACCTCGGGCCGCGGGCCTACGAAAATGATACCGGATTCGGCGCAACGACGGGCTAGGGTGGCATTTTCACTCAGGAAGCCATAGCCGGGGTGAATGGCATCCACCCCGTTTTCCTTGGCCACCCGAATTAGGCCCTCGATGTCCAGATATGGCTTCAGCGGCTCATCATCTCGCCCAATTTGGTAGGCTTCGTCGGCCTTATAGCGGTGCAGCGAATACCGGTCTTCGTAAGTATATACGGCTACTGTTGTAATGCCTAGCTCAGTGGCGGCACGCATAACACGAATGGCAATTTCACCTCGGTTGGCAACAAGCAGCTTACGGATATTCATCTTGGAAGACAGCGTTTTAGTGGAACAGAAAATGCGCGTAGCAAGCTAATAAAGAAGTTGGTAAATGACAGCGAAAATTCGCTACTCTTTTATTCGGCCTTCCATACCTTACTAGTGAGGGCAAAATATTGCGGGCGCAACTAGTATCCATTTCCGGAAATCAGGAATCTACGATTTCTAACCCCCGAATTTTGCGGCGCCTTTCCACTACCGTGCCCAAACCTTACCCGCACCGTTGAGTTTTAAGGGCATCTTCTCTCCTGATTTTTCGCATGGAATTCGCCAACAAAAACATCTTGCTCGTCGGAGCCTCTTCGGGTATTGGGCTGGCTACGGCTCAACTGCTGCACAAGCTCAATTGCAACCTCTACACGGCCTCGCGGCACCTCTCGCCCGAGCTGGCTGAGCTGGGTACCACCTTCGTGGAGCTGGACGCCACCCAACCGATTGGCACCGCGCTGGACGGCCTGCCCGACGAGCTACACGGCGTGGTGTACTGCCCCGGCAGCATCAAGCTGCGGCCGTTCGAGCGGATTCCGGTGGATGATTTCCGGGCTGATTTCGAGTTGAACGTGCTGGGTGCGGTGCAGGTGCTGCAAGCCGTTATGAAGCGGCTCAAAAAGGCCAATGGTGCTTCAGTGGTGCTGTTCAGCACGGTGGCCGCCGATACGGGCATGAGCTTCCACGCTAGCATTGCTACCGCCAAAGCCGCCGTGGAAGGTCTCACCCGCGCCCTAGCTGCGGAGTACGCCGCCAGCAACATCCGCGTGAATGCCGTGGCCCCGTCCCTGACCGACACGCCGCTGGCCGCCGCTTTGCTCAACACCCCCGAAAAAGCGGAAGCCGGCGCCAAGCGCCACCCCTTGCAGCGCATCGGCCAGCCTCAAGATTTGGCCTACATGGCTTCGTTCCTGCTGTCCGACCATAGTTCGTTTATCACTGGCCAAGTGCTGCCCGTAGATGGCGGCATGGGCCGATTGAAATAGTCTATGGTGCCTAGCGCTTAGCTTTTTTAACCCACGCATCAAACCCAAGCAGTTAAGCACAAAGCACTGACAACTAAGTACTAAATGAAAATTACGCTTTTCTGGCACCGGCGCGACTTGCGCCACCACGACAACACCGGCTTGGCGGCCGCGCTGCAAGGCGAGCATCCGGTGGTACCGCTATTCGTCTTCGACCGGGAAATTCTGGATAAGCTCGACAACAAAGCCGATGCCCGCGTCACGTATATTTTTGATGCGGTGGAAACCCTGGCCACCAATACGCAGCACGCCGGCGGTACCATGCTGGTGTACTATGGCAAGCCCGAGCAGGTGTTTCAGCAGTTACTTAAGGAGTACGACGTAGCCGAGGTACACACCAACGAAGATTACGAGCCCTACGCCCGGCAGCGGGACGCGACCATCGAAAAGCTGCTTGGCAAGCACCAAGTGGCTTTTCGCATGCACAAAGACCAGGTAATTTTCGCCAAAGACGAGGTGCTGACCAAAGCCGGAACGCCGCCGAAGGTGTACGGGGCCTACAACAAGGCGTGGCGGGCCGCTTTGCAGCCCGACAGCTTCGCGGAGCAGCCCTCCAAACGGTTGTTCAAGAAAGAAAACCTGCACCACCTGCCCAAAGCTCCCAAACGGCCTACCCTGGCAGATATGGGTTTTGAGCGGTGCGAGCAGCCGGTGCCACCCGCTAAGCTACCGCCGGCCGCTGTGGTGAAAAACTACCACCACACCCGCGACCAACCCGCTGACGCCGACGGCACCACGCACCGCTCGGTGCATCTGCGCCACGGCGCTATGAGCGTACGGGAGCTGATGCGCCAAGCTAACGATCTGAACGACAAGCTACTAGACGAGTTGATTTGGCGCGACTTCTTTATGATGCTGCTTTGGCACTTCCCCGACACCGCCCACGAAAGCTACGACCCCAAGTTCCGCCATATCAGATGGCGAAACAACGAAGCCGAGTTTAAAGCGTGGTGCGAGGGCCGCACTGGCTACCCGCTTGTTGATGCCGGCATGCGGCAGCTCAATGAAACGGGCTGGCTGCACAACCGGGCCCGCATTGCCACGGCTAGCTTCCTGATCAAGAACCTGCTGGTAGATTGGAAATGGGGCGAGCAATATTTCGCCGATAAGCTCATCGACTACGACATGAGCAACAACATCGGCAACTGGCAGTGGACGGCTGGCACCGGCGTTACGTCTTCGCCGTGGTTCCGGGTATTCAGCCCCGATAGCCAGCTAAAAAAGTACGACCCCGACCTAGCCTACGTGCGCCAATGGATACCGGAGTACAACACCGATAAGTACCCTGCCCCCCTGGTAGACAGCAAGGAAACCCGGCAGCGCGCCATCGACACGTACCGGGCCGCCCGGCAGTAGTAGTTACCCCTTGTTTTAGTTGAAACCACTCTCCGCCTCTGGTAGTTATACCTGCACTATGGAACAGCAACCTTCGCCCCAAGTAACGCCCGAGACAGCCAACTCGGCGAAAGTCCGCATCAAGCAGGCCTACCTCGACTATGTGCTCGACAAAGGCAAAACGCCGGCTTCGGTGTACAAGCTCACGCAAAAGCTGGGCTTACCCGAACAGGAATTTTATCTGCACTACGCTAATTTCGAGGCCATCGACCGGGAGCTGTGGGCCGATTTTGGCCGCGAAGCCCGTGTCACGGCCGCTAGGGAGCCGGTGTGGGAGCAATATGGGGCCCGCGAAAAGCTACTGGCCTTCTACTACACGCTCATCGAAATATTGAAGCGCAACCGCAGCTACGCGCTAAATGCGCTGCGCCGCTCCCTTTCGCGCATGCCTGGCATCACGCCCCGCGTCCTCGACGATTTCCGGCAGGAGTTCGAGGATTTTGTGGACGACCTTCTGCGGGAAGGCCGCCGCACCGACGAAATAGCCACCCGCCAATTGGTGCAGGACGGCTACCCACGGTTCTTCTGGCAGCAGCAGCTATTCGTGCTGGGCTTCTTCGCCAAAGATGACAGCATCAATTTCGAGCGCACCGACGCAGCCATCGAAAAAGCCGTGACGCTGAGCTTCGACCTAGTTGGCCGTAACACGCTGGACTCGGCCACCGACTTTGTGCGGTTTCTGCTGCACCGCCGACGCTAGCGCACCGCTTATTTTCAAGTTACCATTGCCCGTCATGCTGAGCTTGCCGAGGCATCTCTATCACCAAAGTAAATGCTTTACTCTTGTGGTTAAGATGCTTCAAGCAGCTCAGCATGATCTGTTTATATTCTGCCATGTCCGAATCCGCCGATAGCAAATCCCTTTCCTCACTACCGACCACCAAAGTGGCGCGGGCGGCGCGTTTTGCCCGCACTGGCCTGAACGTGGGGGCTAATTACGTGAAGCACTACGCCAAGCGGGCCGTGGGCGCCGAAAGCACTACCGAAGACCTGCACGCGGCTAACGCGGCCGAGCTATACGGTACACTCAGCGAGATGAAAGGCTCGGTGCTGAAAGTGGCGCAGATGCTGGCTATGGAGAAAAACCTGCTGCCTACCGCCTACGCCGACCAGTTTGCGCAGGCCCAGTACCAAACCCCGCCGCTGTCGGGGCCATTGGTGGTGAAGGCGTTTCGGGATGCGTTTGGCAAGTCGCCGTTTGAAGTATTCGAGGAGTTCGACATCAACGCCCGGCAAGCGGCCAGTATCGGGCAGGTGCATTTTGCCCGCCAAGCCGGTAAGGCACTGGCGGTGAAGGTGCAGTACCCTGGCGTGGCCGACAGCATCCGCTCGGATATCCGGCTGGTAAAGCCTATTGCGCTACGGGTGCTGGGGCTGGATGAAGCCACCGTGCGGCCCTATTTGCAGGAGGTGGAAACGCGCCTCATTGAGGAAACCGACTACGCGCTGGAATTGCGGCGCGGCCAGCAGATTGCCGCGCAGTGTGCCGCTCTGCCTTATTTGGAATTCGCCGCGTACTATCCGGCGCTTTCATCCTCCCGCATCCTGACGATGGACTGGCTGCCCGGCCAGCACCTCAAGGAATTTATGGCCATCGAGCCCAGCCAGGAAGTACGCAACCAATTAGGCCAGGCGCTCTGGGATTTCTATATGTTCCAGCTCAACGAGTTGCGCATGGTGCACGCCGACCCGCACCCCGGCAACTTCCTGCTACGCGCTGAAAACGGCGGCACTGTAGGCGTGCTGGACTTCGGCTGCGTAAAGGAAATACCGATGGATGTGCACCGCCTCTTCACCGACCTGCTCACACCCGAAACCCTCGCCGACCGCACCAAACTAGCCGCCTTGCTCACCGAAGCCGGCATTCTGCGCCCCGAGGACGAAACTGCGCGCCAGGATTTCTACCTGAACACCATGCAAGCCTCCTTGGAATTGGTAGGTCGCCCATTTCGCCAACCCACTTTCGACTTCGGCGACCCCAGCTACATGCAGGCCCTATACGCTCTCGGCGACGACCTGATGCAGCAGCCCGAGCTACGCCAGCAGCGTGAGCCGCGCGGCTCCGAGCATTTCATTTATCTGAACCGCACGTACGTGGGCCTCTATGCGCTGCTGACGGAACTCCGGGCCGTGGTACAAACGGGTGCCGCTTAAGTTGTAGCTGTTTGTAAACCATTGCGTGGTTTGTGGGTTAATGCGTCCCGGTGGTGGTCACTCCTGATAGGTATAGGGGTAGCCGCCAACCGGGATTCACTTTTTTAACTCCACTGTATGAACAAAATCTGGACTTTGTGCGCTGTGCTGCTAAGCACGATAAGCATGGCGGCGGCTCAAAACACCGTTAGCTGCTGCGCGAAACCAGCCGGCCCCAATGCTACCGAGGCATTTGCTATGCTAGCCACCAACGAGGACTTTTCGGGTGGCCACGATGCACCGCTGCCTTTCAACTACGCTGGAGAGGGCCACGCCATTGAATTCAAGACGCCCGATGGCAAAACCGGCAAAGGCTTCGAAATCAAGAGTGCCACGAAATCCGATAAGTACCTATTTGTGATTCATGAGTGGTGGGGCCTCAACGACTACATCAAGCAGGAAGCCGCACAATACGCCAAGGACCTGCCCGGCGTGAACGTCGTTGCTCTCGACTTGTACGATGGCCAGGTAGCCACCACGCCCGAAGAGGCCGGCAACTACATGCAAGCTGTGAAAACCGACCGGGCTCAGGCCATCATCAAAGGGGCTATGCAGTACGCTGGCCCCAGCGCCAAGATTGCCAGCGTGGGTTGGTGCTTCGGCGGTGGCTGGAGCCTGCAAACTGCCTTGCTGGCTGGCCCGAAGGCCGTAGGCTGCGTGATGTACTACGGCATGCCCGAGAAAGACGTGGCTAAGCTCAAAACCTTGACTACTGATGTGCTGGGCATTTTCGCTAGCCAAGATAAGTGGATCAACCCCGAGGTGGTAGCACAGTTTCAGAAGGACATGGCCGCCGCCAAAAAGAAGGTAACCATCAAGAGCTACGATGCCGACCACGCCTTCGCCAACCCATCCAACCCGAAGTACAACAAGACGTTTGGTGACAATGCCCACGCGCTTTCGGTGGCCTATTTGAAGAAGAACTTCAAGCTTAAGAGCTAGCGGAATATATTTTCTAGCATTGAAAAAGCCCGTCTGCTTGTGAGCAGACGGGCTTTTGTTTTGTAAGCGAATAGTGTAGAAACCGACCCAACCAACTTATTAGCAACACTTGTGGGTGAACAGCAGCGGCAACAATAGTATCCCCCCTCTCACTACCGCGCGTTCACCCATCAAGTAGTCAGCCGGTCTGGCTCCTACCCTATTGCTTGTTATTTCTTGGGATTTCAACCAGTTGCTTTCCCAGGTTTATCTCCCAATCAGAAGCCAGCAACGCGGCTAGCTCAGCCACACTACCCGTCAGTTGCTCCCAGTTAGGCAACACAAAATACTGGTTTTGTAGGTGTGCCTCACTGTAAGGCGTATCCAGCACCGTACCTAAATCGAAAGGGTGGCGGGTGCTGTCGTCGGCAATGCAATGATGAATCTCGCCCGACGACGACAACAAACCGGCGCCGTACATGCGGGTGCTGCCGTTTTCCTCTACTAGCCCAAACTGCACCGTGAAACCATACAGCCGGTCGAGCCGCTCCAACGCCACGGCGTCATCCAGGTGCTGCGCCGCCACGTGCCCCAGGAAATGCAGAAAGTCGGCAAAAGCCTTGTCCATCAGCAACGGTACGTGCCCAAATACACCGTGAAACAGGTCGGGCTCCTCGATGAAATCGAACTGCTCCATGGAGCGAATCCAGACGGTGGCAGGAAACTTACGCTGTGCCAGCAATCCAAAGAACTCGGCATCATTGAGCATACCCGCTACGGGCTCCAACTGCCAACCGGTGGCTTTGCGCAGTTGCTCACTGGTTTCCTCGAAGTTGGGAATGGCGTTGCGGTGGAACCCAATGCGCTGCAAACCGTCGGCAAAGGCCTGGCAGGCCCGCTTGTGGAGCAAGGCGGTTTGGCGGTCGAACAATACTTTCCAAACCAGTTGGTCTTGGGCAGTGTACCGGTCGTAGTGTTGCTGTAGCATGGAATAGTAGGAAGAAGAAAGCCCGGCTCCTTGGGGAAGGAGTCGGGCTTTATAAGGTTTCAGAGGATAAGTAGCATTTCGCTGTTAGCTCCCGTACCGGCAAAGCAGCCCGACTCCGTCCCGTGCGGGACGAATATTGGATAGGCAGACTTGTTTCATTGGCTGGTGCGACATCATGTAGGCAAATATATAGATTTTAACGAAAGCTGTACACTGCGTCTGTATATTTTTTCAAGGCAAAGCCAAACATAACATTGATAAAAGTGAAATAGCCCTTGATATTATGGGGTACCTACTTGAATGAAACATTATTTTCAAGAACATACGCCCCAAAATTCATAGGCTAAGTCTTAATACTATGTATTCACTAAGTTTTGTAGTTATATACCCAATGTTTAGCTAGCTACAGGGTGGAAGGTGTATTCGTTGCGAATTATAAAGTCTTTACTACCATCGTATTTCACCTCTTTCAGAATAGTGAGTTGCTTTTTCTTCATTAGCACAGTCTTTCTGATTAGACAGCTTTTGTTATCGTCAACCCCACGTCCTTCCAGCACCAGTGCCAGCCCCTGCTCCGGTAGGCGGGTCTTGCGCACTAGGCGCAGAGGTACTCCATCCCAAATCAGGCTCAGACCATCGGTAGCCAACTGCACTTTATCGTAGCCCTTCACTTGACTACCTTCGGGCTCCTGGTAGATATAATCCAGCACTAGCTCCCGCGGTTTAGACTGCATGCCGTTTAGCGTGGTTGGTAGCGTAACGCGCTTTTGCGTTTTGTAGTCAACGTACGTCAAGGTGCCATTCCACTGCTGTACAATGGCTTGCAGCTCTGGCATGGTTACTTTGGGAGGAGCCATTTGGGCCTGAGCCACTACCGAACTAGCCAACACAACTAAAAGCGCCGTTACCGCCTGGGCCAGCGCGCTACCCGCCAGCCGACTCAGGAAACGGGAACTACTGCTGCGTAACCACCAATAGTCCAGCGAGTACCGGCCACCTCCTACTACGGTTATCAGCACGAACGCCCAAAAAAGCAGCTGCTGATAGTACATGCCCAAAACCGGTTCGGGTGCTTCGTACCACACGAAGGCAACAACCATAAACTGCACGGCCAGTTGCAGGCTAGCCCAGCGCGTAAGCAACCCCAGCGCCACCAGCAGGCCGCCCGCAAATTCGCCCCAGGCGGCCAGCCACGCCCATATGTATGGGGAAGGATGGGTAAACCCTAGGCTGGCAACCTGCTGCACAAACCAGTCGGGCGGACCCAGCGTAGCAGTTCCGGTAGCCAGCTTGGCCGCTTCTTGAGTGGTAATAAGATTAACGAGTTTCGACCAGCCCGCCCCAATGGCAATGGACAGGCCGAGGTGCAGACGGAACAAAAGCCAGGCGGCATCTGCCAGATGAGACGGGAAGGGCTGGGTATCCAGAAGTAGCTTCTTCATGACCGGATAAGGAGGGTTTGGGTTGGTGAAATAATATCCCAAAGGAACCCTCCTCGCCTACCCCAAGCGCCCCGAATTACCTTCCGGGACGTGCCAAATTATGGTTTGAGCCCAGTCGCAATTTCGCTTGGGGTGGCTCCACGCAGCTTTTTGAATACACGGTTGAAGGTAGATTTTGAGTTGAAACCGGACTCCAGAGCCACGGCCAGCAAGGTATACTGTTGATGACGTGGGTCGCGGAGGAGGCGCTCAGCCTCGCGCACCCGGTACTCGTTCACGTAGTCGTTGAAGTTCTGGCCGAAGCCCGTATTAATAACCCGCGAGAGAACCGACGTGTTAGTTCCTACCTGAGTGGCCAGTTGCGACAGGGTTAGTTCGGGCGCCAGGTACGGTCGGTCGGTGGTCATGATTTCAGTTAGACGAGTAAGCCAGCGGGCTAAGTGCGGGTCGGCCGCATCAGTGTTGGCGGTGGTTACCGGCGTAGGCATACTAGGCATGGCCTCAGCAACGGGTTGCGTGCCAGGTGTTTCAGGCCGCGGCTCAGGCACTTGGGGGATATCAACGACCAGCGGCCCTGTTGTGGCGGGAGCAGGCAGGAATTGCAATGGAACCGCCAGTCGGTCGTTGGTGAGCAGGCCAGCAATGCCAAGAAAGTAAATCAGGATGCCGGTGGCCAGGAATTCGTACCACGCCTGATAATAGCTGAGCGGCTGCACGCTCACATTCACCACCGAAAACAGGAAAGTAACGCTCACCCCTAATAGCATAGCCACCAGCAGATTACGCAGCCACACAAACCGAATCTGCTCGGTATCCGAGAAATAATCGTTGATGTAGCGGCGATACTGCCGGTACTCGCGCAAGGTCAGCCAGGCATACCACCCCACCGACACATAGCCCGCAATTTCCACCCAAAAGCTCACGCCCTCCTGCATGGCGGCCAACGGCCCTTTGGTACCGAAATGGTACGGCAGCGGCACCCCCTGCACCCCGCGCAGCCACCCCAAGTCAACGACCAGAGTCATCAGTCGCCACCCCAGGTACAGCAGCACCGGTACAAAATGCCGAAAATGGTGACGGCGGAATTGAAATTCCTGATTGGTGAGGCTGCGGAAGTAGAAGTATAACGCGGGTCCCAGTGCCAGCCAGTTACTAAACGGGAAATAGAACATGAACGTCGACAGCACGTTGTGCGCGTCGTACCAGCCCGCAAACCCTAGCATCCACTGCGCCAGCCGCGCCGTGTGCAGCAGCAACAGCAACGCCAACCACCCATCGGCCGTGGAACCATGCCGCCGGCCGCGCGTCAGCAGCACCACGCTCACCACTATTCCTTGCAGGAAGAACGGCAGCAGTAGGCTGCTGTAGGCGTTGAAGGTGAAGGTCATACTTGTGACTTTACTCTTTCAAAATGGCACATAATAAGCCAGCCGGAAGGTTTGCTAACATACCTTATGTTAGCAAACCTTCCGGCTGGCTTTTCTATAGCGGCGCACTGCTTATACAATCTGGTTTCGCTACCTACTATTGAAGTAGCAAACCACTAATAGTGCCTGATACTATTGTACCATTAGAAAAAGCACCGGTAAAAGAGCCGGAAACTGCATTAGTCGTGGCATTTCGGGTGGTCTTACCGCTGGTTTGCGTAGCATTGCCTTGCGTCTCCGAATACATTTCTACCACATCCGTAACGTTGGAACCTGCAACGGTTGGGCTACTCTGACTGAATGTCACGCGTATCACAGGTCCGCTGTTCAGCTTACCATTTATCACCAAGTTAGCAGTAGGCCCTTGGTAGGTAGAGGAAGCTATTTGCGCTTGATTTAAAACATAAGGCGGCGCACCATTCTCACTGACCGAAATGGCAGTAGTGTATATTACAGAGGTCTGACCAGAGCCACCTGCATCGTCGTCGTCACATCCGAATAACAGGGTGCTGGCGAGTAGAAATCCAACAATAATTCGAAGCATATATAGCAGAGTTTTGAAGTGAAGAACACAAGTTACGTGCAATCCTAAACTTGCTGCCACTACTCTAGTTCCTGCCGCAGGGCATACACTTTACGCAAGTTGCGAATCAGGCGCGCCGACTCCTCGAAATTTAGAGTCTGGGCTCCGTCAGAAGCAGCTTCCTCGGGCTTCTCGTGGGCTTCGTAGATGATGCCGTCGGCGCCGGCCATCAGGCCCGCCAGCGCCATGGTGGGCACGTACTCCCGAATGCCGATGCCGTGCGAGGGGTCCACGATGACGGGCAGGTGCGTTTTCTCCTTGAGGATAGGCACGGCGTTTAGGTCGAGGGTGTTGCGGCTGGCCGTTTCGAAGGTACGGATGCCCCGCTCGCACAAAATCAGCTTCTCATTACCTCCCGAAAACACATACTCTGCCGACGACAGCAGTTCTTCCAGTGTGCCGGAAATACCGCGCTTTATCATCACTGGTTTGTCTACGCCACCTAGCGCATCGAGCAGGTTAAAATTCTGCGTGTTGCGCGCGCCCACCTGAAACACATCCACGTAGTCATGCATTTCCTCCACCTGCGACACCTGCATCACCTCGGTAATGATTTTGATGCCGCGGGCGCGGGCCATTTGGTGAAACAGCTTCAGCCCATCCATGCCCAGCCCCCGAAACGCATACGGTGACGACCGGGGCTTGAACACGCCCCCGCGCATGATGCGCACGTCGTTGTCGAGTAGATGCTGCATCATCAGCTCCATCTGGGCCTCGTTTTCGATGCTGCACGGGCCGGCGGCCAGCGTCAGAGTACCTTCCCCGATGCGCACACCGTCGCCGAGGTCGAGGACGGTGGGGCGTACGCGCCATTTGCGGCTCACCAGTTTGTAGGCATCGGATACCCGGTGAATGTCGAGGATGCCGGGCAGCTGGCCAATGGTACGCAGGTCGAAATCGGCTTTACCGATAGCTACGAGGTAGTGCGCCCGTTGGGTGGTGACGTCAGTGGCCTTGTATTTCAGCGCCTCGATGTGAGCCAGAATATCGGCTTTGGCGGTTTCGGTGATGTGGGGGTCGAGTTGGATAACCATATGGTGGGGTTCCCGCACAAGGCGCAGAGGCTTGCGCAGAAGGCGCAGAACGTTCTGAGCTTGCAGGAGGCTTTTAGTTCAGAACAGAAGAAACAAACCGAGCGGCGGCGGCGGGAGCGTCATCGGCACCATCTAGGGCCTTAATCAGGGCCGAGCCGATGATGGCGCCTTCTGCGTACTGGCAGGCTTGCTGGAAAGATGCTTTATCGGCAATGCCGAAGCCGATGAGGCGGGGGTTACGGAGTTGCATGGCCTCAATACGCTGGAAATAGGCCTCTTGCACGCCAGCTGCCTGAGTATTGGCGCCGCCCGTAGTGCCGGGTCCGGAAACGAGGTATAGAAACGAATCCGTCAGCTCATCAATGCGGCGGATACGGGCTTCGGCGGTTTGCGGCGTAATCAGAAACACCGGTTTTAGGTTGTAGCGCCGGAAAATCTCCTGGTATTCGTCCACGTAGTCATCGAGCGGCAAATCCGGTAGAATCACGCCATCCACGCCCGCGGCAGCAGCTTCGCGGCAGAAATTTTCCACCCCAAACTGCATAACCGGGTTCAGGTAGCCCATCAGCAAAATGGGAGTTTCGGGTATTTCCTGGCGGATATCCTTCAGCTGCGTAAACAGCACACGCATGTTCATGCCGTTTTGCAGCGCTACCGTGCTGCTCTGCTGAATCACGGGGCCATCAGCCAGCGGGTCGGAAAAGGGCATTCCGATTTCGATGAGGTCGGCCCCGGCCGTGGCCAAGGATTTCAACATCGGCACCGTGGAGTCAAGGGCCGGATAGCCAGCCGTGAAATAGATATTGAGCTTCTTGCCTTTCTTTTCAAAGGCTTGTTGGATACGATTCATGAGGTGTTTCTCGCAGAGGCTCGCAGCAAGTGGCGCAGCAGTTCGCAGAGGTTGTTCTGCTGCAAACCACTACGCCGCCCGCCGTAAGAATTATTGAATGGAATCGGCGTACTTCATGTACGTTTCCAGGTCTTTGTCGCCGCGGCCGGAGAGGTTGATAACCACCACGTCGTCGGGGCCGGCGCCAAGCTGCCCGAGGGCGGCCAGCGCGTGAGCCGTTTCTAGGGCCGGAATGATGCCTTCCAGCCGGCTGCATTCTGCCACGGCGCGTAGGGCCTGCTCGTCCTCAATCGAAATAAACTGCGCCCGACCTTCTGCGGCCAAATACGCGTGCAACGGCCCAATACCCGGATAATCCAGCCCTGCCGACAAAGAATACGGCTCGGTAATCTGACCGTCTTCGTCCTGCATAAGCAAGGTGCGCGAACCGTGAATAATGCCCGGCTTGCCCAGCACCGACGTGGCCGCCGAATGGCCTGAGGTGATGCCGTGCCCAGCCGCTTCCACGGCTACCAGCTTCACCGAAGGCTCGTCGAGGAAGTGGTAGAACGCGCCGGCTGCATTGGAACCGCCGCCCACGCAGGCCACCACGTATTGTGGCAGCTCGGAACCGGTTTTCTCCAGCAGCTGCTTGCGCATTTCCTCGCTGATAATGGCTTGCAGACGCGCCACCAAATCGGGGTACGGGTGCGGACCTACCACCGAGCCGATGATGTAGTGCGTGTCAACGGGGTTGGAAATCCAGTCCCGGATGGCTTCGTTGGTGGCATCTTTCAAGGTCTGACTACCGCTGGTGGCGGGGCGCACTTCGGCCCCAAGCAGGCGCATGCGCTCCACATTGGGCCGTTGCCGCTCCATGTCCACCGAGCCCATATATACGATGCACTCCATCCCCATCAGGGCGCAGACGGTGGCCGTGGCTACGCCGTGTTGGCCGGCGCCGGTTTCGGCAATAATACGGGTTTTGCCGAGCCGCTGCGCCAGCAAAATCTGGCCGACAGTGTTATTGACCTTGTGAGCACCGGTATGGCACAAATCTTCGCGCTTCAGGAAAATGCGCGTGTTATACTTTTTGGAAAGCCGCTTGGCCTCGAACAGTGGCGTGGGCCGCCCCACAAAGTCGCGCAACAGCATCTGATACTCGCGCTGAAACTCGGGGTCAGCGAGGATATTGAGGTAGTTGTCGCGCAGCTCTTCCACGTTGGGATAGAGCATTTCGGGGATGAAAGCGCCCCCAAATTGGCCGTAATAGCCGCGGGCGGTGGGTTCTTTATAGGTGGTCATATGGTTCGGTTTAGGAGTTTCT
Source organism: Hymenobacter norwichensis DSM 15439 (assembly GCF_000420705.1). Classification (GTDB taxonomy): domain Bacteria; phylum Bacteroidota; class Bacteroidia; order Cytophagales; family Hymenobacteraceae; genus Hymenobacter; species Hymenobacter norwichensis. The sequence goes on along the minus strand of NZ_ATVL01000007.1, from coordinate 1,009,074 downwards.
GCTGCAGACGAGGAACGTTCAGCGCCCTCTGCGCCAGCTTCTGCGTCTTCGGCGGGCTAAAAATGGCAGGTTCGTAGGCTGGTAAACATCTGACTCAACAACTCGGCATCCTTCACGCCGGGTGCGGTTTCAAAGCGGCTGTTTAGGTCTAAGGCAAACAGGCCCGGCAGGCGCAGGTTTCGCAGCGCCTCCGCTTCCTCTAACCCTAGGCCACCCGCCAGGAAATACGGCACCGGCAAACTATAAGTGGCCAGCAGGTTCCAGTCGAAGGTGGTGCCATTGCCGCCAGGTTGCATGCCTTTGGTATCGAAAAGGAAGTAGTCGACGTGGTCCACGTAGGGTTGCAGCACCTCGAAGCTAAACTCCTCCCCTACCGAAAACGCCTTGACAACCGGCACGCCCGCCGCTTGCAGCCGAGCACATTCTGTAGGTGTTTCCTGCCCATGCAATTGCACCAAATCCAACCCAAATTCCGCTACTTGTGCCAGCACCTTATCCACGGTTTCATTCACGAACACGCCCACTTTGCGAATTCCGGCTGGCAGCGCAGCCAAATCAGCCTGGTTTAGTTGTGTGCCCACATAGCGGCTGGATTTCGGGTAGAAGATGAACCCCAGAAAGTCGGGCTGCAACGCCGCCACGGCCGTCAGGTTGACGGATTGCGCCATGCCGCAGACTTTCAAATAAGGGACTGTTGGGTTCATGATCAGGCTGAAGAAACGATGACTTTGGCGTTACAACTCGCTTTACAGCAACGTTATGGCTTCGGTGGCGCGGAGCTGCTGCACCAGCGCGGCGCAGGCTATTTCAGGGCGGCTGTGGCGCATGAAGGTTTCGCCGATAAGGAAGCCGCGGTACCCTACACCGCGCAACGCTTCGATGTCGGCAGCCGAGCTCAGGCCGCTTTCCGTTACCTTCACATAGTCATTGGGGATGCGCTGGGCCAGCTCGCCAGAAGTATCGAGGCTTACCGAGAAGTCGTGCAGGTTGCGGTTGTTGACGCCAACCATGCTTACGGCATCGGGATGCAAGGTTTTGTCTAGTTCTTCAGCGTTGTGGATTTCAAGCAGCACTTCCAGCCCCAAGCTTTTAGCAAAACGCCCCAAGCGCAGCACTTCCTCGCCCGTCAGCACGGCCGCAATGAGCAGCACGGCGTCGGCCCCGATGCTCTTGGCTTCCAGAATCTGGTATTCGTCCACCACGAAATCCTTGCGCAAAATCGGGCAGAAATTGTAGCGCCGTGCCACGGTCAGGTCTTCGTTCTTACCGCCAAAAAACTCGGTATCCGTCAGCACCGACAGGGCCGACGCCCCGGCTTGCATGTAGCCCAGCGTGGTGCGCTCCACCGGTGCGTGGGCGTTGATGATGCCCTTGCTCGGCGACTTGCGCTTGAACTCGGCAATGATGCCGCTTAGGTCTTCGCGCAGTAGGTACTGGCGCAGGCTGAGCGGCTGCGCGTTCATATACAGGCTTTTCTCCAGTAATTTCACGGGCACCAGCGCTTGGCGGTCCTGCACTTCCTGGCGCTTGTGGGTGATGATTTTATCGAGGATGGTGGGCATTTCAGTTTACTATGTAGAGCTAAGCATCTGCTCAGCAAGTCATTAAATACTATATTACACGGCTACAGCCTTGCTAGTTGTAGCGGCCAGCAACTGCCGCAATGCCGCGCGGGCCCGCCCAGAATCCAAGGCCTCTTGGGCGGCGGCCAGGGCTTCGGCAAACCCGAAACCGGGTTCCAGGCACCGGATGGCTAGTGCGGCGTTGGCCGTTACTACATCGCGCTGGGCACGGGTGGCTTTTCCGTCCAGCACGTCCAGGAACAGCTGCGCCGACTCGGCGGGCGTGCGGCCCCCAGCCAGTTCAGCCGCCGTAGCGGCTTGCAAACCAAAATCGGCGGGTGTTACTAGCTGCTCGCCCTCAGGAGTGGCCAATTTGGCCGCACCGGTGAGCGAAAGTTCGTCGTAGCCGTCGAGGGCGTGCACTACGGTGTAGCAGGCCGAAGTTTGTTGCAGCAAGTAATGGTAGAGGCGCAGCAGCTCCAAACTAAACGTGCCGGCCACCTGGTAGCGCGGCCGGGCCGGATTTACGAGCGGACCCAGGATATTGAAGAACGTGCGTACCCCCAACTCGCGCCGTACCGGCCCGGCGTGGCGCATAGCCGGATGAAATGACGGCGCGTGCAGAAAGCAGATGTTGGCTTGCTCTAGCTGTCGTTTCAGCACGTCGTTGCTTGCCGCAAAGTCAACGCCTAGCTTCGCCAGCACATCCGACGACCCACATACCGACGAGACGCCAATGTTGCCGTGCTTGGTCACCTTATAGCCCGCGCCAGCCACCACAAAACACGCCAACGTACTGATATTGAGCGTATCCTTGCCGTCGCCACCGGTGCCTACTATATCTACGGTGTCGTGGGTGCCTAGCTCCGGGTCGCGGCTGAGGCTAAGCAGTGCCTCCCGGAAACCGGCTAGCTCGGGCACCGATATGGGCCGCATCCGGTACACGGTCATGAAAGCGGCTATTTCCGCCGGATTGGCCTCGCCCTGCCCGATTTGCAGCATGGCTTCCCGCGCCTCGGCGTGGGAAAGCAGCTGTTGCTCGAAGAGGATGTTAAGTAATTGCTTCACAGGTGCTTATTTCTAAAACGCGAAGTACTAGCTCCGCGCCTTGTTGCGGAATTGAGGAACGGAAAACCGGTTAGGCCAACCAGTTGCGCATCATTTGGTGGCCGTGCTCGGTCAGGATAGACTCAGGGTGGAACTGCACCCCGCGCACATCGTAGGTGCGGTGGCGAAAGGCCAGCACTTGGCCATTGGCATCGAGGGCGGTTACTTCCAGCTCAGCCGGCACCGACTCAGGACGCACACTCCAGGAGTGGTAGCGGCCCACTTGGAACTGCGTGGGCAGCCCGTTGAACAGCCGGTCTTCGGCGGTTACATCAGCCTGGGTGGCAATGCCGTGCAGCACATCGGGCAGGTTGTACAGCTCGCCCCCAAAGCTCTCGGCTAGCCCCTGGTGCCCCAGACATACACCCAAAATACGCTTGGTAGGCGCGTAGCGGCGAATAATTTCCGGCATTAGCCCCGCCTCGGAAGGCAAGCCCGGTCCCGGCGACAAAAGCACGGCATCGTAGGCTTCTACGTCGTCAACGGCCAGCTTATCGTTGCGGATAACCGTGGTATCGTCGCCGTGGCCTAGCTCCCGTAACACCTGCACGAGGTTGTAGGTGAAGGAGTCGTAATTATCAAGAACAAGGATTTTCATGGGGTGTGGGTATTGGGCAATAGGGCTCGGACTGTAGGGTCTGGTTTTTTCGCGGGAGGTTGCAGCCCAACCGGCTACACGGCTTCCGCTTCTTTCAAGGCTTTGCGCAGAGCGGCTAGCTTATGGTGCACCTCGTTCAGCTCGGAGTTGATGTCGGAAGCGGCTACTACGCCGGCGCCGGCCTGATAGTAGAGCTGGTTGGCACTGCTCAAGAACGAGCGAATCATGATGGCGTGGTTGAAGTCGCCGTTGAAGCCGAGGTGGCCGATGGCGCCGCCGTAGTAGCCGCGGGCGGTGGGTTCCAGCTCATCGATGAGCTGCATCGCGCGGTGCTTGGGTGCGCCAGAAAGCGTGCCGGCCGGGAACGTGTCGGCCACCACTTGCAAGGGGCTGGCCGAGGGAGCCAGGGTGGCGTTTACTTCGCTCACCAAGTGAATGACGTGCGAGTAGAACTGGATTTCGCGGAAGGTTTTCACGCGCACGTTGTCGGCGTGGCGGGCTAGGTCGTTGCGGGCCAGGTCTACGAGCATGGTGTGCTCGGCGTTTTCCTTGGGGTCGTCGGCTAGCTTTTGGGCCAGGGCAGCATCCTCGGCGTCGTGGCCGGTGCGGCGGAAGGTACCAGCAATCGGGAACAGGCTAGCTTCGCGCCCCTTGATAAGCAGCTGGGTTTCGGGTGAGGAGCCGAAGATTTTGAAGTTGCCGTAGTCGAAATAGAACAGGTACGGCGACGGGTTAATGGAGCGCAGCGCCCGGTACACGTTGAACTCGTCACCGGTGAAGCCTTGCTGAAAGCGGCGCGACAACACAATCTGGAACACGTTGCCGTGGCGGCAATGCTGCTGCCCGGCGGCCAGCACCTTTAGGAATTCCTCGTCGGTTTGGTTGGTGGTTTCCTCCCCTACCGTCGCGAAGCTGTAATCGGGCAACGACGGATTGCGCACCAGATTCACCAGCCGCGTGAGGCCTTCGGGGTCGGTTTCTTCGCCAGCCAGCGTGTGCTCGAACACATACAGCTCGTTGCGGAAATGGTTGACGGCAATAACGTAGCGGTAGGTGCCGTACAGAATGCTCGGAATCTGACCGGCGGCCTGTTTGCTGGCGTTCAGCTCCAGGTCCTCGAAATACTGCACGCCCTCGTAGCCGATATACCCAAACAAACCGCCGGTGATGAAGTCGTGGCCAGTGGGTTCGGTTTCAAAGCAGTTGGCAAACTCTTGCAAGCGGGTCAGGGCCAGGCGGGGCTCCGCGAGGGTCTCGGTTTCGGTGGTATCGTCGGGAAAGGTCAGCTTCAACTTGTTGCCGCTCAGCTCGAACCGGGCCAATGGATCGAAGGCGAGGTAGCTGAAGGCGTTTTGCTGGCCGTGGTAGTCGGAGCTTTCCAGCAGCAGGCAGTTGGGGTACCGGTCGCGCAGGCGCAAGTAGAGGCCCACGGGCGTGATGGTGTCGGCGAGGGCGCGGAGGAAGCGGGTATGGAGCTTGAACTGTTTCATAGGGGGCGTGCCGGGAGGAGAAGCTGAACGCCGGGCAATAAAAAAGCCCGGCGAGGCGGCCGGGCTTTCTGTAGAGTCGTTGCGAAGAGGAGTTTCAAGAGTCTTAACGCACGCACAGGATGTCCCGTCCGGAATTTCCGAGGGGCCACCACCAGCCTTGCTGCATCATTGAAACGGTCATTACCAAAAGTTGATTAGGGCGTTGAGTGGCACAAAGGTACAGCAGACATTTTATCGAGCAAGCAAAATGTTGGTTTTCTTGCTGAAGTAATGGCAATGATCCAGGTATTTAGTTGCTATAATAGCAAAGATGCTTGTGTGTTTCCTTACTTTTTGCTTTTCATCCCACCCTCTGCCGGTGCTGATAGCCAACGATAGGCAGCTGAAAACTCCCGTTTCCAGAACCACTCGGAGTGCTGGCCGTCGGTGTGCGGGTTGAAGCTTAGGTTGGCGGCCGGTACGCCACTGCAGAGCAGCGCATCGTGTACCGTCTGCATGAGGGGCACCATGCTTTGGCCCTCAGTGGTGCCACACACAAAGTAGAAGCGCGTGGCTGGGTTGGCTGGGTGCTGGCGCAGGTACTGCAGCAAGGAGTCCTTGGCAAACCAGAACGCGGGCGAAAACACACCTACTTTGCTGTACACCATCGGGTACTTCAGGGCGGCGTACGTGGAAATGAGGCCGCCCATGCTGCTGCCGGCAATGCCCGTAAACTCGCGGGTGGTGAGGGTGCGGTAGTGGGCGTCGATATAGGGCTTCAGGGTTTCAACCAGAAAATCCACGTATTGGTCGCCTTGGCCGCCGCCGAGTTTGAGGTTGCGCCAGGGCGAAAGTTCGTTGAGTCGCTCGGTGCCGCCGTGGTCCACGGCTACCACTATGGAGCCAGTGGCATCAAGGCCTTGCTTTTGCAGTTCGCTCAAGGTTTCATCTACCCCCCACTCGCCGGCAAAGCTGGTGCAGGCATCAAACACGTTCTGGCCGTCGTGCATGTAAAGCACGGGGTAGCGTTTGGTGGCGTTGGTGGCGTAGTCGTTGGGCAGGTACACCCAGATGCGGCGGGTGCGTTTGAGCTGGGGTATATCAAACGCTGTGTTGATTATCTGCACGTTGGGTTGTAGGGCCGTGCTTTCACAGGGCTTGTTGGCACCACCGAAATCCTGCCAGTTCTCTACCTGCATTTCCACGATGGCCCGGCCGCTACCCACAGTGAAGCGGTGGTTTTCAATGCCCTTGTGTTGCGCATTAGTTTCTGCTGAAGCCCAAGTGCCGCGCGTGATTTTGTATTCAATAGGGCCATTCACCGTAGCGGGCAATATGAGTCGATAGGTGCCATCAGGGCGACGGGTAAAGGCATAGGCGGCATTGCCTGGGTCCCAGTTATTGAACGAGCCCGCCATGTACAAAACAGCATCGGTCGGCGTAGTGGCCGGGACCCGCACCACATTAATCGTGGTTTGCGCCGATAAGCAACCCGCCCACAACAATAAACCAGCCAGCAGCAACAGGATACGCATAAGAACTAGGCAGGTTAGGAACCACTTGGCCTGTAGCCGCCTAGTGGAGGCCGCACCGGAGGCGCAAAGCTACTTCCTTTCCTTTTCCAAAGCCCGCGCATCAGGCGGCAAGTTGGGCCGGACTGGAAAACTCCCGGGCCTGCCGATGTCGAACTGCCGTAACTTGCACCGGATTACGCCAGCGCCTGCCTCGTACCTCGTTTTCGCAAACTTACTCGCGGGTTCTCCTTTTAATTACAATTTCATGCTCACTCGCTTACTCACGCTTTTCCTTACCCTTGCCTGCTACACCTTTATTCCAACCGCTGTCAGAGCCCAAAATTCCAGCCTCCCCAAGAGCGACGTTTTTGTGGACAAACAGGGCGTATTGCGCTGGCAACAGGGAAAGAAGGAAGTAGCGCTGTTCGGCGTGAACTACACTACCCCATTTGCATACTCTTACCGGGCCCTTCAGAAAGTGGGCATCAACCATGAACAGGCCATTCGGGAGGACGTGTATCACCTTTCCCGGCTCGGAGTTGATGCGTTTCGGGTGCACGTCTGGGACGTGGAAATCACCGATACGCTGGGCAATTTGCAGCAAAATGAGCACCTGAAACTGCTTGATTTCCTAGTGGCCGAACTCAAGCAGCGTGGCATCAAAATCATCCTGACGCCCATTGCCTACTGGAACAACGGCTACCCCGAGCCCGACACTGGCACCGGCTTTTCCAGCATCTACTCAAAAACCCAGGCCTACACCAACCCGCGGGCCATTACGGCGCAGGAAAAGTACCTGACTCAGTTTCTCAACCACCGCAACCCCTATACCAAGCAACTCATTCGCGAAGACCAGGATATTATTGCTTTCGAGGTGTGCAACGAGCCGCGCTACGGCAAGCCGGAGGCGCAAGTAACTAGTTTTGCCAACCGCATGGCCGAGGCCATCCGGGCCACCGGCTGCCGCAAGCCGGTATTCTACAACATATCGGAAAACCCGGATGTGTACGAGGCCATTCTGAACGCCAAGGTAGACGGGCTGACGTTTCAATGGTATCCACAGGGCTTGGTGGCCGGGCACGAATTGCGCGGCAATTTCCTGCCCTACGTGGATCAGTACCCGATTCCGTTTCGCCAGGACAAGCGCTTCACCAGCAAAGCCCGCATGATTTACGAGTTCGAGTCGGCCGATATTATTCAGCCGGTGATGTACCCGTTCATGGCGCGCAGCTTCCGCGAAGCCGGCTTCCAGTGGGCCACTCAGTTCGCCTACGACCCCATGTCCATTGCATACGCCAACACCGAGTACCAGACGCACTACCTGAATCTGGCCTACACCCCAGCCAAGGCGTTGAGTTTATTAATTGCCTCCAAAGTATTCCACCAGGTAAAGCGTGGTCAGTCGTTTGAGCGCTACCCGCAGGATTCGGTGTTTGGGCCGTTTCGGGTGAGCTACCGGCAGCAGCTAAGCGAAATGAACACACCAGAGGAGTTCTACTACACCGCCAATACCAGCACCCAGCCCAAGCAACCGGCCAAGTTGCAGCACCTGGCCGGCGTGGGCTCGTCGCCGGTGGTGCGCTACGGCGGCACCGGCGCCTACTTCCTCGATAAACTGGCTCCCGGCGTATGGCGCTTGGAGGTGATGCCGGATGCAGTTCCCATTCGGGACCCATTCGAAAAAGCCTCACTCAGCAAGCAAGTCACCCTGATTTTTTGGAACGAGCAGCCGCTGCAAGTAACGCTGCCCGACGTCGGTCCTAGCTTTTCGCTACGCCCCCTGGATGATATTTGGGGAACCCGAGTACAAACCACTGATGGTCGTACCACTGTGAAGCCCGGGGTGTACGTGCTAGCCGCTAACGGCAAATCCACGGATGCTTTCATACCCCGTACTCCCTTCAATCGCGGCGAATTGCGGGATTTCCACGCGCCAAGATGGGCCGATTTTCCTGCAGGAAGTCAGCAGCAGATACGCCACACGCCACCAGTTCAGGCCGCAGTAGGCCAGCCGTTACGCATCAGCGCCACCCTCACTGGTCTGGAGCCACAAGACAGCGTGTATCTGGTTGCTCAGCATTACTACGGCCGTACGCTCACCCTGCCCACAACCAGCCCGAAGTATGCCACCGTGGAAGCCACCGTGCCTGCCGAACTGCTGTACGCCGGGGAACTGCGCTATTGGTTTGTGGTGCGCAAAGGCAAATACAAATACAAGTACCCCGTCACGTTCCCTGGCGGCTTCGACGGCCAGCCCCGCGACTGGAACTACTATCACCCCGAGCACTACACCACCCCCATTGTCGCCCCAAGTGCACCACTACCGCTGTTTCAAGCCCGCCACGACCAGGAGCGAGTAGAAGCCCGCGGCCTGGCCAGCACCGCCTGGACTGACTACGTAACCACCCCAGCTGGCGACCTAGCGTTGCGCATTGTGCAAGGTGCGCCTCGCAACGGCCAGTCGCAGCCAGCCGCTACGCCGGGGCCAGCTGCTGTATTGCGGGCTTATTTCGCTGATAAGCTGGCGGGCCGTACTACTGATTTGGCAGGTTTCAAGGAAGTTGTGCTGAAAGGCCGTGCCAGCGAAACTACCACCGTGAAAGTGGTACTTATGACCAAAGATGCTACTGCCTACTCCGCTACTGTGCAGATGGGCCCCGAAGTGCAAACCCAACGGATTCCGCTGGCGGCGTTCCAGGCTGATGCGCTATTGCTAGTACCCCGCCCCTATCCGGGCTTCTTGCCACTTACGTATAATCCTAACGCCCAATCTGCCCTGATTCTTTCTGAGGCAGAAGTGCTACAAGTAGTGTTTGAGGCGCCGGCTCCCGCCACCGGTCAGCGCCACCTCGACCTCGAATCGGTTTCGTTGCAGTAAGTAGCCGTTCTATCCTACTCTCTTTGTTCCTATCCACCTCGAATACCTACCATTCCATGAAAAAACTTCTATAGCTTATCGGCTTAGTTGCCGCTTTATGCAGCACGCCTATAGCCGATGCGCAAACGCCAGTTTTTGCCAAAGGAGCGGACGTCGGCTGGTTACGGAAATAGAAGCGGCCGGCTACCCCTTCTACAACAGCGCCAGCACGCAGCAGGCCCTGCCCAGGCCACAACTACGTAGCGTATAAAGTGAATGGCCAGCAAAATGTATCATTGGCCGTTTATAACTCCATGAGCCAGTTGATACGCTCCCTGGCCAATGAGCAGCAGGGCCGCAGCAAACGACATGCCATCATCAACTTAGCTGCTGATCCTTGCCTAGTGAAGCTAAAGTTGGCAATCGGGCGGTCAGCCAGAAAGGTGTTGTTGAGTAAGGCTAGGCGCTTCTTCGCAGGTGCCTAGCCGTGCGTTTCAGGCCTTCGTAGTTCCAGTTTGGGTCGACCGCCTTATTTATAAACGCGCCTCGATGCTAGCTACCTGCTCCCCTGGCGGCCGTAACGCAGAGTAACAGCAGCTCAATACCCGCTTATTTATTTACAAGTCGATAAAAAGTAATTGCATTTTTTCTTCTCGTCGGGGGAAGCATACCTGCACCAATAAACTTGGATTGCAGCCATTTCCTGCACCGAGTGAGGCCAGTATCAGTTCTCAGGTAGGCAAATACCCACTAAAATATCAGCAACTGCAGCAACCGAGTTAGCTGGGGCCTAAGATAACCTATATGCCGCTTCATTGCTCATAACTAATGACCTACGCGTTTATTCTATTGCGTTATGGTTGGGCTTGCTGTTGGGGAATTTTAGGTATACCCCCTATAAAAACGACCTATTCTGGTACGACACATCTACCTCCGACAGATACTGCTATCTAACTACAAGGGCTTACTTGCCTTTTGTATGCTGCATCTTGGTTTCATCTATGTGCCTAATTTTATCAATTGTGGCGCTGCTTTTAACGGTACTGCGCTCAGCAGCCAGCAGATGCGCTGCTGGTAAGCCTACCATTAATTGGAGTTCTTGGTTTTTATTAGGTATCCCATGCACTGCTCTCAGTTGGCGGGTGGCACACGTTTAACGGCTGGCAAAAGCAAAATTTCGCAATAAAGCGGAATTAGTGCTATTCCTATAGAGCACCCGCAAACGTTTCCGATGTACGCGTGAAAGCAGTACCTTGCACGCCCATTTACCGGATTGCAGTACTCAGAGCATAGTTAAGAAGTCTTACCCCGAAGTGACCTGCTAGTTTACCAAGGCTGCTTGATGATATGCGCATTGCCGCACAAATTCCCACTCCGGCTGAGCCGGAAAAACCCATTTCCATTTCTAACATTTTTCCAATGAAACACCCCTACCTGGCAAAACTATTGTTTTTGCTACTGTTCGTGTGTGCCGGTTTCACGGGCGCTTTTGCCCAGACCGGCTCTGTAAGTGGCCGCGTCGTCGACGAAAAAGGCGAAGGATTACCTGGTGTGACTGTGCTAATTGAGGGTACAACACTCGGTAATTCCACCAATTCAGACGGAGGCTTTTCCATTGAGAAAGTCCCGGCTGGCCAGCACACGCTCGTCATTTCGTATGTAGGCTTTACTTCCACTCGGCTCCCGTTTAACAGCACAAACGGCCAGAACTCGGCCTTAGGTAATGTCACGCTCAACGAAAACACTACCCTGCTCAATGAGGCAGTAGTAGTAGGCTACGGTGTGCAGCGCCGCCAGGATGTAACCGGCTCCATTGCCACCGTGCAGGCCAAAGACTTCGTGCCGGGCCAAGTAACCAACCCTGAGCAGTTGGTACAGGGTAAGATTGCGGGGGTGAGCATTACCACGGGTGGTGGTGCCCCGGGCTCAGCCAACACCATCCGTATCCGCGGGGGCTCTTCACTGAATGCCAACAACGACCCCCTGTTTGTAATTGATGGGGTACCCGTAGACAAGGGGTCCATTAGCGGAGCCAGCAACCCCCTCACGCTCATCAACCCCAACGATATTGAGTCGATAACGGTACTGAAAGACGCTTCGGCGCTGGCCATCTATGGCAACCGGGCCTCGAACGGCGTGGTACTTATTACCACCAAGCGCGGCGTACAGGGCGAGAAGCTGACGGTAAATTTCTCGTCGCAGACGTCCATTGCCCGCCCTTTCAAAACCTACGACGTACTGGGTGCCGATGAGTTCCGCTCCCGGATTCAGGCCAATGGTATTGCCTCACAGGTTGCCACACTGGGTTCAGCTAACACCGATTGGCAGGATGAGATTTTCCGCACCGCCGCCACTTACGACAACAACATCAGCCTGACCGGTAACCTGGGCAAGCTCCCGTTCCGGGTCTCCTATGGTAACCTCTACCAGGACGGTATTGTCATCACCAACAATCTGAAGCGTAATACGGGCTCTTTGAGCCTCTCACCGGTAATTCTCGACGGCCACCTGCGCATCGACGTGAATGCCAAAGGCACGCAGCTGAAAAACCGTTTCATTGATAACGGGGCTATTGGTGGTGCTTTGTTCTACGACCCAACCCAACCCGTTTTCTCACCAGAAGGTCGGTTTACGCCTTTCGGGGGCTACAATCAGTACCTCACCAGCGCTGGCATACCGCTGACGCTGGCCCCTGGCAACCCAGTAGCGGCCCTGCGCAACACCAACAACATCAGCGACGTGAACCGCTTTATTGGTAACGTGCAGCTGGACTACAAATTCCACTTCCTACCCGAGCTGCGGGCCAACCTGAACCTAGCTACCGACGTTTCGCGGGGCAAAGGCTCGACGACTAACTCGGTAACCGATTTCGGCAACTTCAACAGCGGCGTTACCAACGTCAACCAAAACGGCCGCTACTCGCAGTACAAGCAGGACAAAGACATGCGTCTGCTGGAATTCTACTTGGCTTATAACAAGCAGCTAAGTGAAACCACCAAGTTCGACGTGCAGGCTGGCTATTCGTACCAGGACTTTGAAACCCAAGGCCCGCTGTACCTCCCCTACCGTTTCGACCGTACCTCCCTTTTCACGCCGGGCCAGGAGCTGACGGTAGCAGGTTACTACGACCCCTACCGCCTCATTTCGTACTTCGGCCGCGCCAATCTGTCGGTGAAGGACCGCTACCTGCTGACGGCTACGTTGCGTAACGACAATACTTCCCGTTTCCGCAAAGGCAACCGGAGTGGTTACTTCCCGGCTGTAGGCTTGGGCTGGCGTATTAAGGGCGAAGAATTCCTCGCCAACAACAACTCCATCACGGAGTTGAAGCTGCGGGCCGGCTACGGCATCACGGGCCAGCAGGAAATTGGTGGTCCCTTCGACTTTCTACCGCGCTACGTGACAGGCCGCTCGACAGTGCAGTACCAGTTCGGCGTAGATGCCAACGGGGCGCCGCTCTTCGTTACAACCCAGCGCCCGGCCGGCTACAACCCCGACCTGACCTGGGAAACCACCACTACCTACAATGTGGGCTTAGACTGGGGAGTGCTGGATAACCGTCTCTCGGGTACCATTGATGCGTACCAGCGTACATCCAACGATCTGCTGGCCAACGTAGTTGTACCAGCAGGCGGCCTGAGCAACCAGCTCAACCGCAACATCGGTTCGTTGCGTAACCGCGGCGTGGAACTGGCCCTGAACGTGGTGCCTGTTCGCTCCGAGGATTTCACTTGGGATTTGAATTTCAACGTAGCCTACAACAAAACCAAAATCACTGACTTAGGCACGCAGCAGGCAGGCTTCCCTGGCTATCAGGTAGAGGGTATCCCCGGCGGTACGGGTACCAACATCCAGATTCAATCGGTGGGCTACGCTAACAACGCGTACTACGTGTACCAGCAAGTGTACGGCGAAGACGGCCGCCCGCTGGAAGGCGTGTATGCCGACCGTGACGGCAACGGCACTATCAATGAGCAGGACCTGTACCGCTACAAGCAGCGTGCCCCGTTGGCTACGTTTGGCCTCACCACCAACTTCGCTTATAAGCGTCTGACGCTGAATGCGGTATTCCGCGCCAATACCGGCAATTACGTGTACAACTCGCTGCAAGGCAACCTAGCCAACTACGCTAACTCCCGCACTTCTACTGGCTTCGTCGGCAATCTGCCCGTTGGCATCCGCGACACCGGGTTCCTCACGCAGCAGGTACTCTCCGATTATTACGTGGAGAACGGCTCATTCCTGCGCGGCGAGAATGTTACGCTGGGCTACAATGTTGGTAAGATTTTCAAAGAAGGCTCGAATCTTCGTCTCACTGCTGCTGTTCAGAACCTGTTCCTCATCACCAAATACAAAGGTCTGGATCCAGAGATTTTCAACGGGGTTGACAACAACTTCTATCCGCGTGCCCGCACCTTCACTTTTGGTATCAACGCCAGCTTCTAATCCACCCATCCAATGAATAAGTTTTTGATTCGTGGCTTAGCAGTAGCCACTACCAGCCTGGCTCTCAGCAGTGGACTTACCTCCTGCAACGACCTCGACCTAGACCCCAAATACGAAACCACTCCGGAACGCGTGTACGTGGACCTGAATGGCTACCGCTCGGTGCTGGCTAAGGTGTACGGCGGCTTTGCCGTAACGGGCCTGGGCTCCGACGACAACGGCGCGGCTGGTGGCGGCGACGTGCAGGGCATTGACGAAGGAACCTCCGACTATATCCGCCAGCTGTGGAGCGCGCAGGAAGTCTCAACCGATGAGGCTATTCTGGCTTGGGGTGACCAGGGGGTCCGCGATTGGCACAATATGAACTGGACGGCGTCCAACCCGCTCATTCGTGGTTTGTACTACCGTGTTTACTATGAAATTGCTGTTGCCAACGAGTTCATCCGGGAGTCGAGCGACGACAAGTTGAACGCTCGCCTGAGTGGAGCTGATGTGGCTTTGGCCCGGCGCTACCGCGCCGAAGCCCGCTTCCTGCGTGCCGTAGCCTATCAGCATATCATCGATTTGTATGGTGGTGGCCCGTTCGTAACGGAAACTGACCCGTCCGGGGTATTTACGCCGCCCTATCGCACCCGTCAGCAGTTGTTCGACTATGTGGAGAGCGAACTACTAGCCCTCAGCAATGATGCCGATTTTGCCGAGCCCCGCACCAACGAGTACGGCCGCGTAGACAAATCGGCTGCCTGGGGTATGCTTTCCCGCCTGTACCTGAACGCCCAAACATATACTGGCACGCCGCGCTACAACGATGCTGCTACGTATGCCAAGCGTGTAATCGACGCGGGCTATACGCTCTCGACCACGGCGGCGGGCAATGTATCCTCGGCTTATGGCCGCTTATTTCTGGCCGACAATAACACGGCGCCGGCTCGCAACGAAATCATCTGGCCGATTACGTTTGATGCCAACAATACGCGCAGCTTTGGGGGCACCACATTCCTGGTGAATGGCTCGGCTATTGCGTCCAATACTAACTGGAAAGCCAAAATTGGTATGCCTCAAGGGGGCTGGGGCGGTATGCGCGCCACCAAAAACCTAGTAAACCTGTTTGGGGCCGATACCGCCCGCGACACACGGGGCCGCTTCTGGACGCAAGGACAGACGCTGGAAATTTCGGATATCGGTAATTTCCAGGAAGGCTTGGGTGTAATTAAATTCCGCAACGTAACGTCGGCTGGCGCCGCCCTGGGTGGCTCACAGAACCAGTCGAGCGTAGATTTCCCGATGATTCGCTTATCGGAAATGATGCTCAACTACGCGGAGGCAGTAGCCCGTGGCGGTACCGGTGACGCTACCCTGGCACGAACCTACGTCAACCAAATTCGGCGCCGCGCCTACAATCTTCCAATCAATACGGCAAATGCCACCGTGGATGTCAGCTCTGTCACGGTTGCTTCGCTGCTGGATGAGCGGGGCCGGGAATTGTTCTGGGAAGGTTTCCGTCGGACGGACCTGATTCGTTACAACCGCTTTGTGGAGGGCACTTACTTGTGGCCTTGGAAGGGTGGCGTACAGAACGGACGGGGCGTAGAGGCCTATCGGGTACTATACCCACTGCCGGCCTCCGACCTGTCGGTTAACTCAAACCTTGTTCAGAACGAAGGTTACAGATAGTTTTTGCTTCAAGGGCCGGTCTTTTGACCGAGGCCGGCCCGTTATGCTTCACACTTCAATTCACTTCCCACATGAAAAACTGGTTTTCTCAAGTAGTGGGGCTATGCGCCTTGTTGTTCGTGTTTTCGGCCTGCGAAAAAGACGAAACTAAGGCTACGCTCACTCCAACTTCGTCTCCTACTCTCACGGCTTCTACTTCTACAATCGTATTGGTACAGGGCCGTAGCACAACCCCAGCTGTTACTTACACCTGGGCGCCTATCAGCTTCGATTGGAAGAATACCGAGCACGCCTACGCCCCGGCCGTTACGTACACGCTACAACTCGACAAGCAGGGCAATAATTTTGCTGCCCCCGTTACCCTCGAAGCCGGCGCCGGCCCCAATACAATAGTTACGTATGGCCAGCTGAATAACGCCCTGATTAGCCTAGGTCTCACGCCCGGCATAGCTACTCCGGTTGAAATGCGTCTGCGCTCCATACTCCCGTACGCGGCCAACAATCCGCTCTATACTTCGGCGGTTCCGCTCGTAGCCACGGCTTTCGAGTGCAAAGCTCCTGTAGCTGACGGTATCTGGACTATCATCGGCCCGGCGGGTGTGGACTGGAATACCGACATACAAATGACGTACGACTGTGACTTGCAGGCCTACACGCTGACTCGTGCTTTGAAAGCTGGTGATTTCAAATTTCGGCAAAACAGAGCTTGGACAGTGGACTATGGTGGCGGTACGCGAAATGCTAACGGCACTGGCCCCCTTCTGCTAGGCGGCACGAACATCACGGTTCCGACAGCTGGCACTTACACTATTATTTTCAACCTGAATACTATGACGTATACCTTAACCCAGTAGGTCTGGGTTAAGCTTACTTCTGTTAATAAAAAGGCCACTGCTCATCAGTGGCCTTTTTGTTGTCCGGGCATAATGCCACGCTTGGCACTAACAGTTGTGAAAGCGCGCACATCCTGTACTTTCGCACAGTAGCTTTGGCGGCTTGCTCGTACTACCCCTAGTCTTTCATCTTTTCTTCCCACGCTCATGATTCTAATTGCCGACGGCGGCTCGACCAAAACCAACTGGTGTCAACTTGATGGCACCGGCAACCGGGTGTTTTTCAATACTGAGGGCTACAACCCCGACTTTGTAGGCACCGAAACCATTGCGGCGTCGCTCGATAAAAACCTACCCGACACGCTCCCGCGGGCGGACGTGACCCAGGTGTACTACTACGGCGCGGGTGTGTCGAATGCCGAGAAGGCCGAGCGGGTAGCGGCGGCCATGCGGCAGGTGTTTCCGAACTGCAAAGCGCAGGTGGCCGAAGACCTGCTGGCAGCGGCCCACGCCCTACTCGGCGACAAGCCCGGCTTTGCGGCTATTCTCGGCACGGGTACCAACTCCTGCCTCTACGACGGCGAGAAAATCACCTACAACGTTGATTCGCTGGGCTACTTCCTGGGTGACGAGGGCTCGGGTTCATTTATCGGCAAGCGCCTATTGCGTGACTATTTGCGCGGGTTGCTGCCCGATGGGTTGCAGGAAACCTTCAAGCAGGAGTTCAACCTCACCCGCGAAGATGTAATCGACCGGCTCTACAACCAGCCGCTGCCGAACCGCTTTCTGGCCAGCTTCGCCAAGTTCGCCTACGACCACAACAACATCAGCTACTGCCGCGAAATCGTACTCCAAGGCTTCGAAACCTTCTTCGACAACCTGGTCGTGCATTACCCCGACTACCAGCAGTACACTTTCAACTGCATCGGCTCGGTGGGCTACAACTTCCGCGACGCGCTGGCGCAAGCCGCTCGCAACCACGGCATGGAAGTCGGCAAAATCATCCGTTCACCCATCGACGACTTGGTATCCTACCACGAGAGCAAGCTTAGTGCTTAGAATGTACTCGGCATTCTAATTCCAGGATCAAAAAAGAAGGCCGATTCCTGATGGAATCGGCCTTCTTTTTTGATCCCCTGTCGGGCTTTTCTAAACACTACCTTCCAGGCACTAAAAATTAGTGCTGCACTACCAATCGGGTGGTTTGGGTGAGTTGCCCAGTGCTTAGGCGCACTAGGTACACCCCGTTGGCCAGGTCCCGGACGGGCAGGTTTAGCTCGTGCTGGCCGCTGACCTGGCGCGTACCCACTTGGATGGTGCGCAGCGTGCTGCCCAGCAAGTTCTGCACCGTCACCGTAACGGCGGCCGGCGCGGTTAGCTCGTAACGGAGCAAGGCGCTGCTGCTGGTTGGGTTGGGCGCGGCCGTGAGGCGCAGGGCATCGGTGGCGCGAGGCTTATTGCTCAGCACGGTGCTTTTTCTGATGAGGCGCGAGGTGTACACGGCATACTGGCCGGGCTGCAACGTAATCGGAGCCGTAGCATTAGCCACCGTGATACTGTCGCCGGTGAGGTAGTTGTACCATTTACCAGTGCGCTGGAACTCGGGGTTGATGGGCTGAGCCACTACGTCGAAGTTGCCGATGACCGTCACGCTCAAATTCGGGTCGGTGAGGTGAATGGACTTGGTGGCGCCGCCCACTTGCTGCGTGAAAGTACCCGTTTTGAACACCGGCTGGGTTTTGCGCAGCGCAATCAACTCACGGTACACGTTGAACAGCTTGCGGCGGTTGGCTTCCTGGTAGTAGTTCCAGCGAATGGGCTTCTGGCCGGTCCGGCCATTAAAGTTGATGTCCACATCATAGCCAACTTCCCCGAACTGCCACACCATTTTCGGGCCGGGAACCGTGAAGAAGAAGGCCGCCGCCGCTTCCTGCCGGGCCAGGGCCGTGGTCGGGTTGCGTACATCGTAGGCTGGGGCTGTGGGCGGGGCCTGGTTACCAAAGGTGAGGTTCTTGTACATCGTCCGCTCTTCATCGTGGCTTTCCATGTACGTAACCAAGTGCGGCGACTGCCAGTTGCGGGCCCCAAAGTAGCCCCCGCTGAAGTTGGAGTTGGCGTTGTAGCCCATAGAAGCTTCGTTGTAAGCCCCGTTCAGGTTGCCCCATAGCATCAGGCCGGCGTTGGCCAGCACGGTTTCCTCACTATTGTCAGCGAAGTGCTCCAGAATTGGGTACAGCGTTGGGCTGACGGAAACCAGGTGGTTGTAGTAGTCCAGCCAGATATTGATGCGCGACTGGTCGTAGGCGGCCATTAGGGGTTCGTTGGAACCGGAATTAAACTGGGTGAACCCCTTGCTCAAGTCGAAACGGTAGCCGTCGATGCGGTACTCCTGCAACCAGAACGACATCACCTGCTTGCTGAAATACTTAGTGAACGGGCTTTCGTGGTTGAAGTCGTAGCAAACGTTGAAGGGGTGCGTGGCGGTGCGGTTGAACCACGGCGACGTGGTGGAGGGGTTGCCGTTGTCGAAGTACATCTGCACCATCGGGCTCTGGCCGCAGCTGTGGTTGAGCACCATGTCGAGCACCACGGCCATGCCGCGGCGGTGGGCTTCGTCGATGAA
The DNA here is from genome assembly GCF_000420705.1 of Hymenobacter norwichensis DSM 15439. Lineage (GTDB taxonomy): Bacteria > Bacteroidota > Bacteroidia > Cytophagales > Hymenobacteraceae > Hymenobacter > Hymenobacter norwichensis. The sequence continues at coordinate 990,391 of NZ_ATVL01000007.1, read as the reverse complement.
GCTTTTCAGGGCGTCTTTGGTGCCGTAATACTTATCGGGGGCGAAATAGAACGAGGGGTTGTAGCCCCAGGAGTCGTTGCCCTCAAACTCGTTTACTGGCATCAGCTCGATGCAGTTCACGCCTAGGCGCTGCAAATAGCCCAGCGTATCGCGCAGAGTCTGGTAGTCGTGGCGGGCAACAAAGTCGCGCAGGTGCAGCTCGTACACCACCAAATCGGTGCGAGCCGGCTTCTGGAAGTTGGTCACCTGCCACTGGTAGGGCGTTTGGTTGGTTTGCAGCACCGACACAATACCGATGGTGCCAGTGGGGTACGCGCGCAAGTTGGGGTAGGTGACGGCCGGAATGAATTGGTCGTTACCAGGGTCCAGCACTTTCTCGCAGTAGGGGTCGGCTACGCGCAAAGCACCATCAATTTCGTATTGATAGGCGTATTCCTGGCCGGGCGTCAGGCCGTTGATTTGCACCCACCAGCGGCCGTTGGCGGCGTCAGTGTCAGCAGTGCGGTTCATGAAGCCGGCACTGGTTTGCTGCCAGTTGTTGAACTCGCCGAGCACGTACACAAACTGCTTGTTGGGCGCCGTGAGGCTGAGAATAACCGATGTACCGCCGTTCAGGTAGGTAATGCCGTCCTTCTTAGCGCCAGCGGGCAGCGCGGCCACATTCACCGTGGGCCGCACCAGCAAAATCAGGGAATCTGACACGGTGGTTGTGCCGCTCACGGCCGTAAAGCGCACGACGTTGCGGCCGGCCTGGTTTACCGTAACCGGGGCGCTAAGCGTAGTAGCCGAAGCCTGCTGCGCCACCTGCGTGCCATTAAGCCGGAACGTCAGCTGCGCGCCCGTTGAAGCCTCGCCGGTTACGTTCACCGTAGTACCCGGCGCCACTACCTGCGCCGTACCGCTAACGGCCGGCGTTATGATACGAGCCCCTAGGCCACCCTGAAACACGTCCACGAAAATGTCGCTGCCGTTGGGGCCACGGCCGACGATGCTGCCATCGGCATTCTTGAAAATCATGGCCAGCTTCAACACCTGCTCGGCGGCTGGCACGCCATAAAACGTCCGCGGCGTGAACGTGATGCGGTAGAGATTGGGATTGGTAGCGTCACGCGTCAGTTGGGCGGCCGGGTCGGCGGTGCCGAACGACGGGCTCTTCACGTACTTCCAGTCGGAAGGCGAGGTGCTCAGGTTGGTAATAACGCCGGTCCAAACGTACACCGGGCCCGTGAAATTAGCCAGCGCGGCGTTGCCCTGGCTGGCATCGAAGGTGAGCGTGACAGGAGTAGTATCCTGAAAAAAAGTAGGTTGAGCGGTAACTACCTGAGCTTGGGCTAGCCACGGGCTGAGCAGTAATAGCCAAAGGCTACCTAAAAGTCGAAGTGCTTTCATGAAAAAGGTGAGTGGGAAGTAGGGAAAGGCTGGATGGTGACGCAGCCGCAGAAAAATGCAGTAAAAGCTAGCAAAGGTACTCAAACTGCCCTTTTTGCTGGCCTGCTGACCGGTGCTTTTGTTTGTAGCTTTGTTGGCCTCTTTCAATTCACCTGTGTTCTGTGCAGTTCCTGTCCGCTTTGCGCCTCTCCCCTAGTCTGCTGCCGTTGCGCCGGCGGCTGGGGCTGCTGCTGGCAAGTAGCTGCCTGCCGCTGCACCTACTGGCCCAGTCGCCCACTCCCGACTCGGCGGCCACAATGGTAGCACCAGTTGCCGCTCCAAGCTCTGCGCCTGATACTGCCGCCACCCGCCTAAACCGCCGGCTGCCGCTGCTGGCGGGGGGCCTAGCCGTAACGTACACCGGCCTCATGTACGCGCTGAGCGAGGCCTGGTACACTGGCGAGAAAACCAAGCTACACTGGTTCAATGATTTGCCGGAGTGGAAGCAGATGGACAAGGCCGGCCACTTCTGGGGGGCGTTTCACCAGAGCCGCGGCGCCGTGGACATGCTACGTTGGGCCGGCGTACCCAACCGGCGCGCCATCTGGTACGGCGGCTTCGTGGGGTTTCTGCTACAAAGTCCCATCGAACTGCTCGATGGCCGGGACCCGGCCTATGGCGCATCGGCCCCCGATTTAGCGGCCAACTTTTTAGGCTCGGCAGGTTTAATTGGGCAGCAATTGGCTTGGGGCGAGGTCCGCATTATGCCCAAATACTCGTTCCACACCACGCCATATGCCGCCCGCCGGCCCAACGTACTTGGCAAAACCCTGGCCGAGCAGCACCTGAAAGACTATAACGGTCAGACCTACTGGCTGTGCACCGACGTGGGCGCCTGGCTTCCCGCTACTTCGCGCTGGCCCCGCTGGCTGCAACCGGCTGTAGGCTACGGCGCCCAGCAGATGGTATTCAACGACCCGGCCACCAACGCCGCCGCCGGCCTGCACGCCTACCGCCAGTTTTACTTGACTCTGGACGTGGATTTGCGCCGCATCCCAACTCGCAGCAAGTTGCTGCGCCGCGTGTTCTACGTGGCCAGCATCTTTCACCTGCCGGCGCCGGCGCTGGAATGGAACAAGCGGCGCGGCTTCGTGGCGCATGGCCTGTACTACTAATGCCTGGCGGGCAGCTGCACCGTGGACTGGCTGGGTACAGGCCGCTCACATTAGGTAACAGCAAATAGCTACGCTTGGCTCGTATTTTCCAGCCTAGGCGCAGTGCCGACTTTTTCTTTCCGACTTTTGCCTTGTCGGAAGCAAGCGCGCCCACCTTTCCCGGGAATCCGCGTAATCCGATACACCTATTTAAATCTGTGATTCATGAATGTAGGAGATAGAGTACGCCTGTTAACCGGCCGTGAGCAAGGCATCATCACCCGCCTGCTCAGCGACGAGCTGGTGGAAGTGGCCATCGACAATGATTTTACCATTCCGGTGCTGCGCCGCGAAGTGGTGGTAATAGCCGCCGACGAGCAGAAGGCCTTCGGTACCTCGTCGCAAGGACCCGTGGCGCCGCGCGACGTAGCCAAAGCCGCAAAGGCCGCCAAATCGGCTAAAGCTGCGCAGCCCAAAGTACCGCAGCCAGGTGCGGCACCAACCCAGAGCAAAGCCGAGCAGCCCGCCCCACCCAAAGCCACCGTGGCCCAACCCGCCCCCAAAGGCCTATATCTGGCGCTCAGCCATCAGTCGCCGGAGCTGCTGTCGGTGCATGTCATCAACAATACCGACACCGATGTGCTGTTCACGTACGGTGAGGAGCGGCGCGAGCAGTACCGCGGCCTGACTTCCGACAAGCTCGGCCCGAAAGCCGTTAGCGCAGCGCTGGGGCACTTCCACCTCAAGGATTTCGACCAGTGGCCGGCTTTGGTGGTGCAGTTGCTGCCGCACCAGGTGAACGGCAACACGGCCTATGAGTTGATTACCAAGCGCACTCAGTTCCGGGCCGGCAGCTTCTACACTAGCCGCCGCGAGGCCCCGGTGCTCAAGCAGGATGCTTACTTGTTTCAGTTGGATGAGAAGCCCGCTGCCCCAGTTGCCATTGCCCCCGACAAGCTCGCCGAAACCCTGAAAGCCCAGCTCAGTGGCAACGCGCCCGCCAAACCGGCCGCCGTGGCCCCCGCCCCGGAGCCCGCTAAAGCCATTGTGGCGCCACCGCACGAAGTGGACTTGCACCTAGAAGCCCTTCAGCCCGAAGGCGCCGAAACACTAAGCAACACGGCTATCCTGAAGCTGCAAATTGAAGCGTTTGAAGATGCTTTGAGCCGCGCCTTAGCCACCAACATGCATGAAATTGTGTTCATCCACGGCTCGGGCAGCGGCACGCTCCGCAAAGAAATCCACAAGCTGCTAAGCCGCAACAAGGACATCAAGTTCTTCGAGGATTCCCGAAAAGAGAAGTTCGGTTACGGCGCCACACTGGTCCGGTTGAAGTAAGCTAAAAGCTAGTTCCCCTCCTTGGATGAGGAGGGGTTAGGGGTGGTTGAAGAACTAGAATTAGAAAGCTAATTTTCGTTCAACGATTGGTTAACCACCCCTAGCCCCTGCTTATCTGAGGAGGGGAACTAGCTTTCATAAGTAGCTGTCAGTGAATCTTATAGATTAACAAACCCATGTACGACATCATTGGTGACATTCACGGCCACGCCAACGAGTTGCGCGCCATGCTGGCCAAGCTGGGGTATGCGCTAGAGCAAGGCGTGTATCGGCACCCCAACCGGCAGGTAATTTTCGTGGGTGACTTCATCGACCGGGGGCCGTACATCCGGGAAACGCTGGAGATTGTGCGCGGTATGGTGGACGGTGGCGCAGCTTTGGCGGTGATGGGTAACCACGAGTACAATGCCATTTGCTTCCACGAAAAGCACCCCCAAGGCGGCCACCTACGGCCACATATGCCGCGCAACATCATGCAGCACTTCAAAACGCTGGAAGCCTTCAGCACTCGGGAAGGCTGGGCGCAGTGGCAGGACTATATCGAATGGTTCAAAACGTTGCCACTGTTTCTGGAACTACCGGGCATGCGCGTGGTACACGCCTGCTGGGACCCGCGCCACATCGAGTACCTGCGCCAGCAATTACCTAATGCGCGCCTCACCGACGCCTTTCTGCTGCGTAGTTCCCAGCGCGGCACCCCCGAGTACCAGGCGGTGGAAGACACCCTCAAAGGCAAGGAAGTGGACCTACCCCCCGCCGTTTCCTTCCACGACAAAGACGGCAACGCCCGCACCAAAATGCGCACCCGCTGGTGGCACGACCCGCAAAACAGCACCTACCAAGAGTATTACTTGGAGCCCATTGAGGCGCTAAACCTGCTACCCGTTGATGTGGCCGCGTTAACTGACGCGTGGCATTACCAGGACGATACACCCGTGTTCTTCGGCCATTACTGGCTGCGTGGTACGCCGCAGTTGCTGAGCCCGCACGCCGTGTGTCTGGATTACAGCGTGGCGAAAGGCGGCGAGCTGGTGGCCTACTGTTGGCACGGCGAACAGGAACTAACGCCAGCCGGGTTGGTAAGCGTGTAAGGAAAGTAGCCTATTGCCAAACCTTGCTAAGCTGTCGAGTTGGACACTGTTACTTGTGTTTTCAGGCTTATTCACGCTTCTGTTTCATGCCCGCTCTACCTTGTTTGCTTCGTTTTGTGCTGGCCATGGTCCTTGCGGCAACGCTAGCAGCCTGCCATTCCACGCCCCCATACCGGCAGCTCCCGCCTTCCGAGCAGATGATTACCACCCATGACGGCGTGAAGGTGGCCGTGAAGGTAGCGGGCCAGGGCTACCCTTGCCTGTACGTGCACGGCGGGCCGGGCCAGGACTACCTCTCGTTCGAGCAGCTGGGCGGCAACCGTCTGGAGCAGTGCCTGACCATGATTTACGCCGACCAGCGCGGGTCGGGCCACTCGCAGAACGCGGCAGATTACAGCCTGAACCGGCTAGTAGAAGATATGGAGGAAATCCGGCAGCAGCTGGGGGTCGAGAAGATGTAGGGGCGTGCTGGCCGTAAACTACGCCCGCAAATACCCACAGCGCGTGGCCGGCCTCATTCTGGCAAACTCCACCTTGCATTTCTTTAGCACCACCTTCCTGCAAAACCAGCTAACGGCCGGCTACCACCTGCTGGGCATAGACACGGTACTTACACCTACCAACCGCCCGCGCCTGGTGCAGGCCTGGGGGCAGCTACGACAGCAGCTTAGCCAGCGCCACTTGGCTTACCGGCTGCTGGCCGACAGCATTGGCACCATTGCCCGCATGGACAGCCTGGAAAGCAGCTACCAGCGCACCACCGACTTCGGGTCCAAGCTGATTCCGCCGCTGCTCGATAGTACGCTGGCCAACTCCTACCCCGAATATGTAGCCGACTACACGGCGCTAACGGCGCAGATACACGTACCAGCCCTCGTTATCACCGGCACCCGCGACTATGCGGTGGGGGTGGAACATTACAAATCCTTTCGTTTCCCGCAGCAACAAACGGTGATACTTCCCGGCAGCCATCTGCTCTACCATGAAAACAACGCGGCCTTTACGCGGGCAGTTTGCAGCTTCGTGACTCCGGCCAAGTAGCCACCAGGCAACGGCTACTGGCCACGACAGGGCAGAACTAAACGACAGTTCGCACGGCCGAAATGCAGCCCGGTGGAGAGGATGGTTACTTTTGTGGCGATATTCCCTCTTCATGAAACTACCCTCTACCCTACTGGCCGGGCTGACCTTGCTGCTGGCGCTGCCCGGCCGCAGCCAGCTGCTGCCAGTACCGCTCAACCTGCAAGCCACCTATGCCAAGGGCACCCGCTCGGCCACCGGCGCGCCGGGTCCTAAGTACTGGCAGAACTCCGCCGAATACGACATCAACGTTAGCTTCGACCCCGCCACGCGCCGGGTGGCGGGCACCGTGGATGTCGTGTACCAAAACGCCAGCCCCGATTCGCTGCGGCAACTGCAATTCAAGCTCTACCCGAACCTGTATCAAAAAGGTGCGCCGCGGGTCAACCCGATGAGTGCTGAAGATATTGGCGAGGGAGTGCAGATTGAAGCGCTCAGTTTCAACGGGCAAGCCCAGGACGTAGCCAAGCTCCGGATTCAGGCCACCAACCTGCCCGTGAAGCTCCCCAAGGCGTTGGGTTCAGGCGGCAGCCTGAAGGTGCGGGTGGCCTACTCCTACCTCCTCAACAAAGGCTCCCACATGCGCACCGGCGAAATTGAGCCGGGGGCGGCTTTCGTGGCGTATTTCTTCCCGCGCATTGCGGTGTATGATGATATTGATGGCTGGAACACCGCCGACTACAACGGCTCTCAGGAATTCTACAACGACTTCTGCACCTTCCGAGCCGCCATTACAGTGCCCCGTAACTTCGTGGTGTGGGCCACTGGTGATTTGAAAAACGCCAGCCAGGTCTTGGCGCCGAAATACGTGCAGCGCCTTCAGCAGGCCGAGCAGCAAGACGGCATTACCCCTATCATTAGCGAGGCCGACCTCAAGCGTAAAGACATTACCGTCGCCAACGCCCAGAACACTTGGCGCTTTGAAGCCAAAGACGTAACGGATTTCGTGTTTGCCACCGCCGACCATTACGTGTGGCAGGCCAGCAGCCTGGTGGTAGATGCCGCCACTAAGCGCCGCACCCGCGTCGATGCCGTGTATAATCCCAAGCACAAGGATTTCGAGGAAGTGGTGCAGTTCACACGTCAGACCGTGGAAGCTATGAGCTACACCTTCCCGAAGTGGCCCTTCCCCTACTCCCACGAAACCGTGTTCGATGGCCTCGACCAGATGGAGTACCCGATGATGGTGAATGACAACCCTGTGGACACCCGCGACGACGCCATCACCCTCACCGACCACGAGGTATTCCACACCATGTTCCCGTTCTACATGGGCACCAACGAAACCAAATACGGTTGGATGGACGAGGGCTGGGCCACCATCGGGGAGTGGATTATTTCCGGCATCATCAAGCCCGGTTTCGAGGATGAATACGGCGTGGAGCCCTACGCCCGCGGCTCAGCGCAAGAGTTTGATGTGCCCATCACCACGCTCAGCACCCTCCAAAACGGCACGGCGTTCTTCCTGAATTCTTACCCCAAACCGGCGCTGGGCTACCTCTACGTGAAAGATTTGCTTGGCGAGGAGCTGTTCACGAAAGCCCTGCACACCTACATCCGCAACTGGCACGGCAAGCACCCCATGCCCTACGATTTCTTCAACTCGATGAACACAGGCGCGGGCCAAAATCTGAACTGGTTCTGGCAGCGCTGGTTTTTCGACGACGGCTACCCCGATCTGGCCGTTAGCAACGTCAGCAAAACCAGCAGCGGCTACGACATCCTGGTAACCGCCAAAGGCACCAAACCCGTCCCCGTCGACCTCACCGTGACTTTCGCCGATGGCAAAACCGAGAAACTTCACCGCACCGTTGCAGTGTGGCAAGCCGGCAATACCACCGTCACGGTGCCCGTTTCCACCAAACAAGCCGTGAAGCGCGTGGAGCTAGGCAGCACCTACGTACCCGACAAGCACAAGGCCGATAACGTGTGGATGAGAAAGTAAGACCCTTCTCATTTACAGCACGTTATAACAGCAAACTTCACTATCTTTTTGCATGAAAAAGCTAAGCCTGACTTTCGCACGTATCACGGGGGCATTGCTCCTAAGTGCTAGTACTAACAGCTACGCCCAGACTGCCCTTCCGCAATTATCCATTGGAAAGCCAGAGCCTTTGGTGCAACCCAAAAACGGGCAGCCGGCAGCCAATTCTGCGCCTAGCACCTCCATCCGCCTTTCGCACAATACAACGCTAGCTTCACGCAACCCGCCCCTCTACGTTGTCGATGGAACGCCCATCACGGAGGAACGGATGAAAACGCTGGAACCTAATCTGATTGAAAAAATCGAAGTTCTGAAAGGCAGCAAGGCCGCCGTGTATGGTCCTAGTGGCCTGAACGGTGTGATATTGATTACCATGAAGAAGTAACTCCCTACCATTTACTATAAACTAAAAAAGGGACGCCATACTCTGGCGTCCCTTTTTTAAAATCCATCCTCTTCTACCCTTTCGGGGTGAGCGTGATATAGGGGATGATGCACTCCTCCAACGAAATACCACCGTGCTGGAACGTGTCCTTGTAGTAGTTCACGTAGTAGTTGTAGTTGTTGGGGTAGGCGAAGAAGTAGTCACCAACCGTGAAGACGTAGGCGGTGCTCACGTTTTCGCGGGGCAGGAAGATGCGCTCCGGCTTACGCACGGTATACACGTCCTTGCTGTCGTCGAAGCCCAGGTTTTTGCCGTGCTTGTAGCGCAGGTTGGTGTTGGTGTTTCGGTCGCCCACAATCTTGTAGGGGCGCTTCACCCGGATGGTGCCGTGGTCAGTGGTAATGATGAGCTTGCCTTTGCGCTCGGCAATCTGCTGCAACATTTCATACAGCGGCGAGTGCAGGAACCACGAACGGGTAATGCTGCGATACGCCGACTCATCTGCAGCCAGTTCCCGAATCATGGCCATGTCGGTGCGGGCGTGGCTGAGCATGTCCACGAAGTTGTAGACGATGATGTTCAGCTTGTTGTTGTTGTGCAGGTTGGCCATTTTGCCCAACAAGTCTTTACCGGCTTGCAGGTTGGTTACCTTGTTGTAGCTGAACTTCTGCTTCTGGCCGGCCTTCTGGAAGTTGATTTCCACCAGCTCGGCTTCGTGCAGGTTTTTGCCTTCGTCATCGTCGTCCCACACCCACAGGTTGGGGTATTTCTTCTGGATATCACCGGGCATCATGCCCGCGAAAATGGCGTTACGGGCGTAGGCCGTGGTAGTAGGCAGGATGGAATAATACATCTCCTCCTGGTCCACGGTGAACAGCTCGGCAATGATGGGCTCCAGAATCTTCCACTGGTCGTAGCGCAGGTTGTCGATGAGCACGAAGTACACGGGTGTGTCGCCGGTGGACTTCATCAGCGGAAACACCCGCTCCTTGAACAGCTGGTGCGACATGAGCGGAGCGTCCTTATCGTCGCCGTTCACCCAGTCCTCGTAGTCCTCGGTGATGAAGCGGCCGAAGTAGGTATTGGCCTCGTCCTTCTGCATGTTGAAGACGTCAGCCATGCTCTTGCCTTCCGTCTCGTTGATTTCCAACTCCCAGTACACCAACTTCTTGTACACATCTGCCCACTCGCTGGGGCTGAGGCGGTCGGAGAGCTGCATGCCTAGCTGGCGGAAGTCGCGCTGATAGCCGGAGTTGGTTTTCTCGGATACGAGGCGCTTGTTGTCGAGTACCTTCTTCACCGACAGCAGAATCTGGCTGGGGTTGACGGGCTTGATGAGGTAATCGGCAATCTTGGAGCCGATGGCGTCCTCCATGATGTGCTCTTCCTCGCTCTTGGTAATCATAATGACGGGAAGCGTGGGCTTGGCCGCCTTGATTTCGGTGAGGGTTTCGAGGCCGGTGAGGCCGGGCATATTTTCGTCGAGAAATACGATGTCGTAGTTCTGCTCCTGCACTTGCTCGATGGCGTCGGCACCAGAATTAACACCGGTTACGTCGTAGCCTTTTTCCTGTAAAAAGAGGATGTGCGGCTTAAGGAGGTCGATTTCATCATCGGCCCAGAGTATGCTGTAACGTTGCATTGAGTGGGGTCTTGGGTGTAACGCCAACCTACGGTTGGCGCGGCAATAAACGAGCTTCCTGTGGTAGTTGTACCATTCACAGCACCGTTAGATTCCAAAGAACCTAACAGGCTTAAAAGGGTTGCAACTGAAGTTTCGTAAGTAGCTTTACTCCCAATCCTCGGTTTTTGATTTAAAAAATTATCGCCAACAGATATTCCCGTCAAACTCCGCCGTAAAGAACCGGAAAATAAGTGGATTCCTGTTGGCGCCGCCAAAATGCTGCCTGAAGCTCCAGCTTCGGGCCTTGTTGAACGACACCCGTTCAGCCACATACAGCACAAACCGTGCAACAATGCCCGAAGCTGGAGGATCGGGCTGCCTCCTATGAATAAAAAGAAAATCTTCAACGACCCGGTGTATGGCTTCGTGACCATCCCTACCGAGCTGTTGTTCGACCTGATTGAGCACTCGTATTTCCAGCGCCTGCGGCGGATTCAGCAATTGGGCCTCACCATGTTTGTGTATCCGGGGGCGCTGCACACGCGCTTTCACCACGCGCTGGGCGCTATGCACCTCATGTCGTTGGCGTTGCGCACACTTAAGGATAAAGGCGTAGCCATTACCGCCCGTGAGGGCGAAGCGGCGCAAGCGGCCATCCTCCTCCACGACATCGGCCACGGCCCCCTCTCCCACGCTTTGGAGCGCAGTATTTTCCACGGCGTCGACCACGAGCAAATCAGTTTGCACCTGATGCGGAAGCTGAACGCCGAGTTTGACGGGGCGCTGGATTTGGCCATCGAAATCTTCCAGGGCACCTACCACCGGCCGTTTTTCCACCAGCTCGTCAGCAGCCAGCTCGACATGGACCGGCTCGACTACCTCAACCGAGACTCGTTCTATACTGGCGTGCAGGAAGGCCGCCCCGGCGCCGACCGTCTCATCAAAATGCTGACCGTGGTAGATGAAAAGCTGGTGCTAGAAGAAAAAGCGGTATACAGCATCGAGAATTTCTTGGTGAGCCGGCGGCTGATGTACTGGCAGGTGTATCTGCACAAAACCGTAACCAGCGCCGAGCAGATGATTATCCGCATCATGCAACGCGCCCAAGAACTGACCCGCGCCGGCCATAAGGTACCGGCCTCCCCGGCCCTGCATTTCTTCCTGGCCAAAGCCGTAACCCAGGCTGAGTTTGAAGCCGACGACGCCATCCTGCGCCGTTTCGCCCGCCTCGACGACACCGACGTGTGGAGCGCCGTGAAGCTCTGGGCCGACCACCCCGACAAGGTGCTGAACTACCTCTCCCAAAGTATTCTGGACCGACACCTGTTCAAAATTAGCCTGCAAACCGAGCCTTTTGAGGAAGACTTCCAGATTGGCATTGTGGAGCTAATTGCCGAGCGGTTCGGCCTCACCCACGACGATGCCGCCCAACTCATGATTGCCGGCCGCATCAGCAACAACGCCTACGACGCCGATGGCCAAGACACCATCGACGTGCTAACCAAGCGCGGCCGGGTAGTGAACGTGGCCGAAGCCTCCGACCTGCCCAACATCAAAGCGCTGGGCCAGCGCGTTGAAAAGCACTACATCTGCTACCCCAAGGAAATTTTATGAGTTGTCGGTTATCAGTTGTGAGTTGCCAGAACAAACCAACAACTCACAACTGATAACCGACAACTGAATATTTCTCTACTTTTGCCCGATGGAATTTACGGTAGGTCAGATAGCCGAAGTGCTGCACGGCACAGTGGAAGGCGACGTAGCCCAGCCCATTAACCGGCTGGCAAAAATCGAAGAAGCCCAGGCTGGGGCCTTGTCTTTCCTGGCCAATCTTAAGTACGAAGCGCACCTCTACACGACGGGCGCTTCGGCCGTTATTGTGAGCCGTACGCTAGAGCTGCGGCACCCGGTAACTACGGCCCTTATCCGGGTTGACGACCCGTATTCCAGCTTTACCACCCTGCTTGAGTTCTACCAGCAGGCCACCCGCACCGGGCGCCGCGGCGTAGAGGAACCTAGCTTTTTAGGGCCCAACTCCACCATTGGTGGCAACCACTACCGCGGGGCGTTTTCCTACGTGGGCCAGAACTGTGAAATCGGTGACGACGTGGTGATATTCCCGCACGTTTTCATCGGTGACCGGTGCAAGATTGGCAGCGGCACTATTCTATATGCTGGCGCGAAAATCTACGCTGAAACCGTTATTGGCGAGCGGTGCACCGTGCACGCCGGAGCGGTAATTGGCTCCGACGGATTCGGCTTTGCGCCGCAGCCCGATGGCTCGTACCGCACCATTCCGCAGATTGGCAACGTGGTGCTGCAAGACAACGTCAGCATCGGGGCCAACGCCACCATCGACTGCGCCACCATGGGCTCGACCATCATCCGAGAAGGCGCCAAAATCGACAACCTCGTGCAGATTGCGCACAACGTGGAAATCGGGCGGCACACGGTAGTAGCTTCGCAGAGCGGCATTTCTGGCTCCACCAAAATCGGCGACTTCTGCGTGCTGGCAGGCCAGGTAGGCTTGGCTGGGCACCTTACGCTGGCCAACCGCACCACCGTTACGGCGCAGTCGGGCGTAGGCAAATCCATCAAGGAAGAGGGTATTCTGCTACAGGGCTCCCCCGCCTTCAACCTGCGCGACAGTTTGCGGGCCCAAGCTGTTTTCCGGCACCTGCCCGAGTTGGAGCGCCGCATCACCCAGCTGGAACGCCGCACAAACCCGCCGGAAAAGCCCTAGCTTTGCGACCCGGAAAACTGTTGGCTTGTAGCTTTTAGCTGTTAGCCTGTGGCGTTTTTCCGTATCCTTTCCGCTCGCATTTTCTACCAGTACGTCAGCTAATAGCCAACAGCTAGCAGCTAACAGCTAATAAATGAACGACAAGCAACACACCATCAAGGCCCCCGTTACGGTAAGCGGCATCGGGCTGCATACCGGCGTTCAAGCCACCATGACGTTCTGCCCGGCCCCCGTCGGCCACGGCTACCAGTTTCAGCGCATGGACCTGCCCGATCAGCCCATCGTTGTAGCCGACGTCGACAACGTAGTGGACCTTTCACGCGGCACGACCATCGAACAGAATGGCGCCCGCGTGAACACCGTGGAGCACACGCTGGCAGCTTTGGTAGGCTTGCAGATTGATAACGTGTTGATTAAGTTGGACGGCCCCGAGCCGCCCATCATGGATGGCTCCAGCTACCAGTTCATTCAGGCCTTGGAAGACGCCGGACTGGAAGAGCAGAACGCCCTGCGCAACTATTACGAGATTCCCTCGGAAATCCGCTTCGTTGACAACAGCCGCGCCGTAGAGCTAGCCGCCCTGCCCCTCAACGATTACCGCCTGACGGTAATGGTGGACTATAACTCGCCGGTCCTTGGTTCGCAGCACGCCTCACTCACCGATATCAGTCAGTTCAAGCACGATATTTCCAGCTCTCGCACCTTCTGCTTCCTGCACGAGTTGGAGGCGCTGTATAAGCAAAACCTCATCAAAGGTGGTGACTTGAGCAACGCCATTGTGGTAGTAGACCGAGTGGTGAGCGAAGACGAACTGGCCGAACTGGCTACCATGCTGGGCAAGCCCAAAGTGGCCGTGAAGAAGGAAGGCATCCTCAACAATGTAGACCTCCGCTACAAAAACGAGCCCGCCCGCCACAAGCTCCTCGACTTAGTAGGCGACCTAGCCCTAGTTGGTCGGCCGCTGAAAGGCCAGATTCTGGCGGCCCGCCCCGGCCACGCCGCCAACGTGGCGTTTGCCAAGAAGATCAAGAAGAAAATGATGGAGGCCAACTCCTCGCCCGTGCCGCACTACGACCCCACGCGGGAGCCGGTCATGGACATCAATCAAATCATGCAGGTGCTACCGCACCGCTACCCGTTCCTGCTGATCGACAAAGTGATACACCTTGACGACACGTCGGTGGCCAGCATCAAGAACGTAACTATCAACGAGCCTTTCTTCATGGGCCACTACCCCGGCAACCCTGTGTTTCCGGGCGTGTTGCAGGTGGAAGCCATGGCCCAGACGGGTGGTATTTTGGTGCTAAATACTGTACCGGATCCGGAGAATTATACGCCTTACTTTGTGGGCATCGAGAATTGCCGCTTCCGCCGCATGGTGAAGCCCGGCGACACGGTTATTTTCCGGTGCTGGCTGCTGGCTCCCGTTAAGCGTGGCATTGCCAAAATGCGCGGCCAGGCCTTTGTGAATGGCAAAGTGGTGATGGAAGCCGAAATGAGTGCCGCCATCGTACGTAAAGACGCCTAAAATCAATTAAAAATTAAAAATGAAGAATTAAAAATGCCCGTGACCGTTCAGACGGGGCCATCTGCTTCAATTTTTAATTTTTAGTTCTTCATTTTTAATTGATCCGAATGAACCAGCCGCTCGCCTATATTCACCCCGAAGCCAAGATTGCGCAAAACGTAGTAGTGGAACCTTTCACAACCATTGATAAGGATGTGGAAATAGGGGAAGGCACCTGGATTGGCCCGAACGTAACCATCATGGCGGGGGCCCGCATCGGCAAGAATTGTAAGATTTTCCCGGGCGCTGTTATTGCGGCCATGCCGCAGGATTTGAAGTTTGCCGGCGAGAAAACCACCGTTCACATCGGCGACTATACCGTAATCCGGGAGTGCGTGACGGTAAACCGCGGCACCGTTGACCGCATGAAAACCGTGGTGGGTGCCAACTGTCTGCTAATGGCCTACGTGCACGTCGCGCACGACTGCATCATCGGTAATCACTGCGTATTGGCTAACGGCGTGCAGCTGGCCGGTCACGTGGAAATTGGGGACCACGCCATTATTGGCGGTACTTCGGCGGTACACCAGTTTGTGAAGGTCGGGCAGCATGCTATGGTATCAGGGGGTTCGTTGGTGCGCAAGGATGTGCCGCCTTTCGTGAAGGCTGGGCGCGAGCCGCTGACCTATGCCGGCATCAACAGCATCGGACTGCGCCGCCGCGGCTACTCCGACCAGAAGATTTCCGAGATTCAGCAGCTGTACCGGTTGCTGTTCTTGGGCGGTATGAACAACAACGAAGCCCTCGACAAGATTGAGCTAGAGCTGGCCCCCTCGCCGGAGCGCGACGAAGTAGTGAATTTTGTGCGCAACTCGGGCCGGGGCGTTATCAAGGGCTATTCGCGCAACGGCAGCGGTGCAGATTGAGGTAGCTGAACTCGGCAAGCGGTATGCCCGCGAGTGGATTTTCCGAGGCCTGACGCATACCTTCCAGTCCGGTTCGGCTACGGCTATTTTGGGTCCTAACGGGGCGGGCAAAAGCACCTTGCTCAATACGCTTTCTGGGCAGCAACTGCCTACCAACGGCACCTTACGCTACCAGCACCAGGGCCGGGAAGTGCCGGTAGAAGAGGTGCCGCCATTGCTAGCTTACGCGGCGCCCTACCTAGAGCTGATTGAGGAACTGACGCTGACTGAACTACTGCACTTCCACTCCCGGTTCAAGCCGCTCCGGCCTGGCCTGACCTCGCAACGCCTCATCGAGCTAATGTACCTTGAAAAGTCCCGCCACAAGCTGGTGCGTGATTTTTCTTCGGGTATGAAGCAGCGCCTCAAGCTGGCCCTGGCTCTTTACGCTGACACGCCTTTACTTCTGCTCGACGAGCCGACCACCAACCTCGACCGCGCCGGTGTAGCCTGGTATCAGGAGCATGTGCAGGTTACACTAGCGGGCCGCACGGTATTAGTTTCCAGCAACGTACCTGAGGAATACGCCTTCTGCACTGCGCAGCTCAATATCACGGATTTTGGGGCGCAGGCAGCCCGATAACTGTGGTTCTGAACTGGTAATAGCTCTACCGTAAAGTGTTGCTGCCCGCCTGAAACGCACTTTTTGACAGCAAAACTTCGGGGTGTTCCTAACTTGAAACCTTCCGTCACGTATCTTCGCAACGGTAACCTTGCCCTTACGCGCCAAATCTTTTATCAACTTCCCTAGCCCCTGACAAGGCCATGAGACAATACGACGACCTCGACGACGACGACCTTCTCGGTGATGATGACGAGCTAGATAGCTTCGCCAAAACTGGCGGCAGCAAAACCCGCGGCTCTTCCGAAGACCAACTTTCCGCTAAGTACGCCGACTATCTAATGTGGCGCGATACCGGCTCTTCGCACGACGAAGCCTTGGATTTGGCGAGCATGACCGAAGAAGAATACACCACGGCCGAAGCCGCCGAAGACCCTGACGGCAGCCGCGGCTTCAGCAGCCTCGACGATGACGACGACTTTGATGATGACGACGATGACGACCTAGGCGGTTCGTCGCGCGGCGGCCGTCGGAGCAGCTTCGATGATGATGATTTTTAAAGTATTGATTATAGATGAGTTGAAGTGATGAGAAGACTTCGCGCTTAGCTCATTAAAAAGGCCCCGTTCTGAATTAGAACAGGGCCTTTTGTATTTCAATTTTTGTACCTGCAACCCATCAACAAACAGCAATCAGCAATCAGCTCTTGCGACCAAAAACACGCTTGAGCAAGTCGGTGGTGCGGGCCACGGGGTTTTCGCGGATGTTGGCTTCTTCTTGGGCAATAAGGGTGAATAAACCGTCGATGGCTTTGCCGGTAGCGTATTGGTTGAGGTCGGTTTGCACGGGCGTTACCAACGGAATCTTGTTGTAGCGCATGCTCAGATCGGTGTAGTAGCGGGTGGCGCCCACTTTGTCGAGGCTTTGCTGGATGATGGGCTTGAAGGCGGTGGTAAGCTGCGTGGTAGTGGTCCGCTGCAAGTACTGCGTGGCGGCATTTTTCTCGCCGGTCAAGATGTTCCACACGTCGGTGAAGGTGAGGCTCTTGATAGCCGACAGGAAGATAGGCTTGGCGCTTTTGGCGGCATCCTCCGCGCCCCGGTTCAACGACAGTTCAAACCGATCCACTTGGCCGCCTAGGCCTATGCTGCGCAGGGTGTTGGCTACGCGCTGGGCGTCGGGCGGAAACGGGATACGAATCAGCTTGTTGAGGTTGAAGCCGTCGGTTTGGGAAGCTTGGTCGGCACCTTTTCTGATGCCCTGGATTAGCGCTTCTTTGAGGCCGTTGGCGGCTTCGGTATTGGTCAGGCTGCCTTGGCTGGTGCTGGTGGTTTTGCCTTTGGTGGTCGGCAGCCTGATGTTGCCGATTTTGGGCAAACTGAACGTCTGGGCAGAAGCACTGAGCTGGAGCCCTAGCAGCGCGAGTGGCATGAATAAAAAACGGCGGTAGTTCATGGCAGAAAGAAACGAGGTACTTGGTTGTACGACCCTTTTGCAGAAACCGGACCAACTCCAAAGAACTGTAGCGCCCAGCCGAAGCCAGGCGCTACAATTCTTTGATTCAGAAACTCCCTTGTTGGGAAAGAATTACTTTCCAAATACCCGCTTCAGCAGCTCACTGCCACGGGCGGCGGGGTTGGCCCTAATTTTAGCCTCTTCGGCCGCTACCAGCGTGAACAGGCCATCCACGGTTTTTTGGGAAGCGTAGGGCGTCAGCTGGGGTTCCAGCTTGGTAACCAGCGGAATCTTGTTGTAGCGGCTCACCATTTCGGCGTAGAGCTTGGTGGCGCCAGTTTGCTCCAACGACTGCTGAATAATGGGCTGAAACGCCGTTTTGAGTTGGTCGGCGGTTTTACCGTACAGAAAGGTAGTGGCGGCGTCATCCTCTTTGCTGGTGGCTAAACCTAACGCATCCTGAAAGCTGATGTTCTGCACCGCGCCCAGAAAGATAGGGGCCGCCTCCTTGGCCGCCGACTCGGCGCTGCGGTTCAGTGCCACCTCAAAATTATCAACCAAAGCGCCCAGTCGCAGCTTGCGCATGGTGGCCGCTACCAGCTCAGCCTCGGGCGGAAACGGGATGCGGATATCGGTATTGGCATTGAACCCATCGGCGGCGGAGGCTTGCTCGATGCTGCGGTTAATGCTCTGCGTGAGGGCTTCCTTCAGGCCGTTGTTGGCTTCGTTGTCGGTGAGCGGGGTTTTAACTACGGCCGCAGCGGCAGCAGCTACAGCGGTTTTAGCCGTGGTGGTTTTGGTGGTCGTAGTGGTTTTAGCGGCTGGTTTCTTGGCCGTGGTGGTTGTTTTCTCGGTGGTGGCGGTGGTCTTTTTGGCCGTGGTTTTGGTTTGGGCCTGGGCAGCCAGCGGGGCGGCTACACCTAGAGTTAATGCTAAGGTCAGGATTCGGAAAGTAGGCATAAATAGAAAAGACGAAAACCAGACGGCCCTTGTGGCGGTCTTACGCGTCGGGGGGCCAAATTGCGTGAATTCCCTCTCCCATCCTAACCTACTCCCCTATGTCTCTGCTTCCCGACGTTGAAATCATGACCATTGGCGACGAGCTGCTTTACGGGCAGGTCATCGATACCAATTCCACCTTTATGGGCCAGGAATTAGCCAAAATCGGGCTGCGCGTGCGGCAGATTTCCAGCGTATCCGACCGAGCCGACGAAATTGTAGCCGCCCTCGACCAAGCCCGCCAACGCGCCCGGGTGATACTCATCACCGGCGGCCTCGGCCCCACCAAAGACGACCTCACCAAGCACGTACTAGCCCGCTACTTCCACAGTGAGTTGGTGATGCACGAGCCCACCCTGGAGCACGTAGAAGGCATATTTAAGCGCTACAACCGCCCAATGCTCGACGTAAACCGTCAGCAGGCGCTGGTTCCCGCCAATTGTGAGGTGCTGTTCAACGCGGTGGGTACGGCCCCCGGCATGTGGTTCGACGACCAGGGCACTGTGTTTGTGAGCATGCCTGGCGTGCCCCACGAAATGAAATACCTGATGAGCGAGCAGGTGCTGCCACGGCTGCAAACCCGCTTCCAGGTGCCCCCCATCGAGCACGTAGTGGTGCAGACTGTAGGCCTGGGCGAGTCGTTTCTGGCTGAGAAAATTGCGGATTGGGAAACGGCACTGCCCTCGAATGTGAAGCTGGCCTATCTGCCTTACCTCGGGGGCGTCCGGCTGCGCCTGACCGGCTATTCCGATGGCCAGCCCGACCTGAGGCCCCGCATGGAGGCCTTGCTGCCGGAACTGCACGCGGCTATTGGCGAGTACATTTTTGCTGAAGGTGAAGTGAAGCTGGAAGCCGCAATCGGTCCGCTGCTGCTGGCCCGCAACTTGACGCTGGGCACCGCCGAAAGCTGCACGGGTGGCTTGCTGGCCCATAAGATAACCAGCGTACCGGGCAGCTCCGCCTACTTCCGGGGCAGCATCGTGGCCTACCACAACGATATCAAAGTACAGGAGCTAGGCGTAAGCCCCGCCACGCTGGCCGACCACGGCGCCGTGAGTGAAGCCACCGTGCGCGAAATGGCCGAAGGTGCCCGCCGCCGCCTGGGCGTAGATGTGGCCTTAGCCACCAGCGGCATTGCTGGCCCCGGCGGCGGCACCGAAGCCAAACCCGTTGGTACTATTTGCATAGCCTACGCCGACGCCCACCAAACCGTCAGCCGCCAGTTTTCGTTTGACCGAGGCCGCCAGCTCAACGTGGAATACACCGTAACTATGGCCCTGAATATGCTTCGCCAGAACCTACCAGCGGGGGAAGTGGTGAAATTGTGAGATGGTGAAATTGTGAGTTTGACGTTTTACTTGCGCCATTTGCGCGGTTATAACGTCAAACTCACAATTTCACCATCTCACAATTTCACCACTTCACTATTCCCTACCTTTGAGCCTGAAATTTCCCCACCCCAATAACCCAACCCCTACCCCTATACCGCATGGCACGAGTGGAAATGGTGATGCCCAAAATGGGCGAGAGCATTATGGAAGGCACCGTTCTGAAATGGCTCAAGCAAGTCGGTGACACGATTGAGCAAGACGAATCGGTGCTGGAAGTGGCAACCGACAAAGTAGATACCGAGGTGCCCGCCATCCATGCCGGTGTGTTGCAGGAGATATTGGTGCAGGAAGGCCAAGTAGTGGCCGTGGGTGCCCCCATTGCCGTGGTGGAAACCGATGTAGCCGCCGCCCAGGCCGGCACGCCGCCACCGGCCGCGCCCGCAGCGGCACCGGCACCGGAAGCACCAACTGCCCCGCACGGCGGTACGGCCGAAGTACCTTACGTACCGGAAGCTGCCGCTACGGCACCCGCGCCAGCCGCAACCCAGCCCCAGCAGCCCGGCCGCTTCTACTCGCCGCTGGTGCTCAGCATTGCCCGCGAAGAAGGTATTTCCATGGCCGACCTGGAATACCTGCCCGGCACTGGCAGCGAAAACCGCGTCACCAAGAAAGACATTCTCGACTACGTAGCCGCCGGTAAAAAGGCCCTGACGCCACAAGCCCAGCCAGCTGCCGCTGCTCCGGTAGCATCAGCCCCGGTTGCACCAGCCGTTGAAGCCCCCGCTACTGCTCCGGCTTCAACTCCCGAGCCAACGCCAGCTGCCCAACCAGCGGCACCAGTTGCTCCAAGTACGGCAGCTACCGAAAGCCAAGCTCCCAAGTCCCCAAGTCCCCAAGCCCCCACCAAAGCCGTGCCTTCCATCAGCGGCGGGCAGGAGCTGATTGAGATGGACCGGATGCGCAAGATGATTGCCCAGCGTATGGTGGACTCCAAGCGCATTGCGCCGCACGTTACCTCGTTTGTGGAGGCCGACGTGACGGACCTCGTGAATTGGCGCAACAAGCACAAGGATGCCTACAAGAAGCGCGAAGGCGAAAACCTCACCTTCACGCCCATTTTCATTCAGGCCATTGCCCGCGCCATTCAGGACTTCCCCAATATCAACGTATCGGTAGATGGGGACTACATCATCAAGAAGCGCGACATCAACATCGGCGTAGCCGTGGCCCTGCCCAGCGGCAACCTGATTGTGCCGGTGATTCACAACGCCGACCAACTCAACCTCAACGGCCTCAGCAAGAAGGTAAACGACCTGGCCAACCGGGCGCGCATCAACAAGCTCACCCCGGCTGATTTAGAAGGCGGCACCTACACCGTGAGCAACGTCGGCTCGTTCGGCAACGTGATGGGCACGCCCATCATCATGCAGCCGCAGGTGGCCATTATGGCCGTGGGCGCTATCAAGAAGAAGCCTGCCGTTATTGAAACCCCGCAGGGCGACTTGATTGGCGTGCGCCACTTCATGTTCTTGAGCCACAGCTACGACCACCGCGTGGTCGACGGTTCGCTCGGCGGCATGTTCGTGCGCAAGGTGGCCGACTACCTGGAGCAGTTCGACCCGAATACGACTATTTAATAGTTGCTTGCTGGTTGGTGGCCTGCCCCCACTTGTACTAGAAAGGCCCGCCGGATAGTCCGGCGGGCCTTTTTTGATGGCGTAATAAGAATAGTATGCCTTTAGGCCGGCAGCGTAGCTTGGTGTTTGGTTACCTGCGTTTGGGCATCGGTGAGCACATCTACCTGGGCTTGCACCTGTTGGGCATCTACGGCCGCCAGAAAGCGGCTGGTAGCACTTCGGGCGCTGCCTGTGTCGGTGAGGTTGTCGCGCCGGTCGTTGGCGCGGCGCAGCTTGGTTTCGTTTTGCTTGCGCATAGCGGCCGTAATATCGGGCGAGGCCAGAATGGCGGAGTAAGCGGCTATTTCGGCTTCCACGCCCGCCAGCTGCCCGGCTGCGTCGGCCTGAGAGCGGCTGGTCCGGCGGTCGGCAAATTCGAGGTTGCTGGTGCGCTGTTGGTAGCCATCCAGCTCGGCGGCCAGATCATCGAGCACTTCGTCGCACTCGGCGCGGGTAGTTAATACAGTTACATCAAGAGCCATAGAGGTAGAGGGGTTAGAAGGTGAGATATACCCCAAGGTAGCCGCGCTTGCCGCGCACTGCCGCACGATTTATCCCCTGTTTTGAGACCCGCTGCCCCTATTTTGGGACGCCTTCCGGTAGCGTAGCCTGCAACAATTCCACTAAAGCCGCCGCTTCGGTTTCCAGGGCTTCGGCCCGCAGCCGGAGCAGGTGGTAGCGGGCGGCCCAGGCGCTGTCGTTAAGCAGCGCCGTGGTTTGCTGCTGGCGGTGGAGCAGCCACTGCCGGGCCCGGTGAGCTTCGGCGGCGGGCAGCAGAGTTTCCGGTAAAGCGGGGGCTGCCAGCAGGCCGGGCAATACCGCCTGCCAGCGCCGGACCTTGACCGCCGCCGCCGCTAGCTGCTGTAGCTCCCGGCGCAGCCGGCGGGCGTGGTGCTGGCAGTAATCGAGGCGGGCCTCCAGGAGGCCCGGCGCGGGCGGGATAGTAGGCACATC
The DNA here is from genome assembly GCF_000420705.1 of Hymenobacter norwichensis DSM 15439. GTDB lineage: Bacteria > Bacteroidota > Bacteroidia > Cytophagales > Hymenobacteraceae > Hymenobacter > Hymenobacter norwichensis. The sequence goes on along the minus strand of NZ_ATVL01000007.1, from coordinate 968,175 downwards.
AGTGGGCTCTGGCGCAGAGGATGTAGTTGGCGTAGCGGCCGGCAGCAGCCGGGCCAGCGGGTTCAGGCGCAGCAATACCGCCGCGGTAAGGGTGCGCCGTCCAGCTTCGATGTCGGCCACGTAGGGCCGGCTAATACCCAGATACCCGGCCAGTTCTTGCTGTTCGAGCCCGAAGTAGCGGCGCACCTGCGCCACCAGGGTGGTAGATGGAATGGATTTGCGCGGCATGAACGGTGGTTTTTTGCAGCTTATTTTTAGAAAACTAAAAAATAAGCTGCAAAAAACCATGTAAGGAAATCTGTTTTGCTATGGGAAACAGGGTGCATGGCTAGGCGCGTACCTTTACAGTTCTTCACTGCCTTACATCCCGCATGAATAAAGTACTGCCTCTTGTTGCCCTGCTGATTGCGCTGGGTCTGATTATCTTTCTGTACCTACGCCTCACCAAAACGGAGGAAGCCCTCAAGCAAGCCAACCTGCGGTTCTCGGACTGCGAGCAGGTGAACTTTCAGCTGCAAAACCAGCTCACCCAGGCCACCCGTGGCGCCGCCGTGCCCGATAGCCTGAAAGTGAGATAAAGCGGATTTGCACCAAAAAAGAACGTCATACAGAGCATGTGGCGCATCAAGCCAGGGACGAAGCATCTCGTGTGCTGACACAGGATTACTCTCCTAGCGTCAGCACGCGAGATGCTTCGGCTACGCCTCTGCATGACGTTCTTCTTTTTTTATTATCTACCTAGCCCAGTGGCCTAATGAAAATGGTGAGGTTGCTGTTCCGTCGGCACTATTTGCGCGGATAGAACAGCAACCTCACCATTTCACAAGTTCACAAACTCACCTTACGGCCGGCCGCCGCTGCTGCCGCTTTGTGGCGTGCCGCCTGCTCCGTTGCCACCGTCGCCATCTTCTTTCTGGTCGTCGTTGGTGACGGATTTTTTGCGGCGCGAGGGGGCCGTGGTCAGCTTACCGATGCGGTAGCTCATATTCACCCGGAAGCCGGTGCGGTAGAGCACGTTCTCGCTCTGCTGGGCCAGAATGTATGAATCGACTTGGGAGCGAATCTTGTTGGTGGGCGTGAAGAAGTTGTCGGCGCCAAAGCCGATGCTGCCTTTCTTCTCGTTGAAATCCTTCTTCAAGCTCAGGCTATAGATGCCAAAGCCGCCCTGGTAGCCTTGGAGCTGCACCTGACGCCCACGATAAAACGTGAAGAATTGCAGGCCCCAGCCTTTGCTCAGCGCATAGCCCGCCTGTGCCCGGCCGCTAATTACCCAACCTTCGTTTTTGGCCCGCAGAATCACGTCGTTGGACTTATTGTCGAGCATGGCGTAATACGCATCGAGGCCACCGCCCAGCGTGAACTTGTTGTTGAGGTTAACGTTGGCAAACAAGCTCCCTCCGTAGGCATTTTCCACCCCGATGTTGGCAAAGCGGGTGATAATCGTGTCGAGGTTGGTAGTACGCAGCGGCTGGATGGAACCGGTGGTGTTACGGGCAAAAACCGAGAAGTTAAGCGAGGTTTTCTGGATGAACGTGTTGTATCCCAGCTCGTAGTTGTTGGTGTATTCGGGCTCCAGATTGGGGTTACCAATCGTGACGTTGAGCGGGTTCGACGCCTGCCGGTTGGGGTTGAGGAACTGTAAGGAAGGCCGCTGAATCCGGTAGTTGTACGCCGCTTTCAGCGTATTACCGCTAGCCAGCTTGCGCGACAGGTTCACGCTCGGCACCAGCACCCCATACGACGGAATCGAAACCTTGGTATCAGAGTTCTGAAACTTGGCGTCGATGGTCGTGTACTCGTAGCGCGCACCGGCCTTGAGCGTGTAATTTTTCAGGAAGCCCAGCGTGTACGAGGCATACGCCGCGGCTATGTTTTGGTCGTAGGTGAACGTATTCGACAGGTTGCCGCCCACCGTTTGCGCGCCATCAATAAAGGTGCTGTATTGGCTGTTTACGGTGCGCATGATGTCCTTGGCCCCTAGCTCCAGCAGCTGGTTTTTACCCACTGGCGTCTGGTAGTCGAGCTGCGCGGTAACCTCTTGGTTATAGCTGTCGTTTTCGTTGCGAATCTGGCTGGCCGAATTCGGGTCGAGGCTTTCGAGGATGCTGTTGGTGAAGTTGTTGGTGCGGTCGTTGCGGCTGTACAGGCCCAGCACACTCAGCTCGCGTTGCGGCGTTTCAAACGTGTGCGTGTAGTTCAGGTTCACGTCCACGTTGTTGGAGTTGTCCTTGGTCAACACGTCGCGCAGGTCCCGCCGGGTGAGCGGGAAAATACCGGTAGCAGGGTTGAGGCGGTACGATTCGCTGAGCAGGTCGTTCTGCTGAACTCTGGAGTTGCCGACCCCAAACTGCACCGAAGCCGACAGGAAGTTGAACTTGTTGATATCGTAGTCCCAGCCCAGCGAGTAGCGCCCGTTCAGGCGGTTGTTGGTGGTTTTGGCCGACTGCGTGGTTTGCGCCAGAAAGGTGCGGGCCGCGTCGTCGTCGAAGGTGTTCTGAATGTTGGAGAAGCGCCCCGGTGTGTTGTATTGCGCCCGGCCGCCGCCACCCAGCGAGAAGCCCATCTTGCCGGTGCGGTAGCTGCCGTTCAGCCCGAAGTCGGAGCTACGCAAGCCGAAGCTGCCGCGCCCATCCACCGTGAAGCCTTGCAGGTTGTTTTGCTTGGTGACGATGTTGATGATACCGCCCGAGCCTTCGGCGTCGTACTTGGCCGAGGGCGAGGTAATCACCTCCACGCTCTTAATCTGGTCGGCCGGAATCTGGCGCAGGGCGTCGGCAATGCTGCTGGCGGCAATGGTAGACGGGCGGTTGTTGATGAGCACCCGAATGTTGGAACTGCCGCGCAAACTCACGTTGCCATCCAGGTCTACGCTCAGGGAAGGCACCCGCCGGAGCACATCGGTAGCGTCGCCGCCGCGGGTGGTTTCGTCTTTTTCGGCGTTGTACACGGTGCGGTCCACCTTCTCCTCAATCAAAGCGCGCTGGCCTTCCACCACCACTTCCTTGAGTGCCTGCGCCGATGAGGCCAGCGCTACCGTGCCCAGCGCAACGGTGTTACCGGCCTCAGTGATGGTGATGCCGGGCTTATCGATGGACTTATAGCCCAGAAAGCTGATTTGTACCGTGTAGGTACCGGCTGCCACTCTAGTCATCGAAAACTTACCGCTTTCGTCAGCAGCGGTACCATCAGCGGGCTTACCGGTGGCGGGGTTGAGCAACACTATTGTGGCATAAGGAACCGGCTTCTTGGTAACAGCGTCGGTCACGGTGCCAGTAATACGCCCACTACCCTGCTGGGGCTGCGGTGCTCCGGTGGCTAGCTGGCGTGGTGCGCCACCGGCAGGCGGCCCACCGGCAGGGCGGCCACCGGCGGGCGGACCGCCCTGATTCTGTGCAACAACCAACTGGCCAGCGCTGGTAAAAGCCAGAGCAAGTAAAATCTTTTTCATCAATCCGCTAGAAGAAAACCACCCGACAAACCGGTGTGGCATAGGCATGTATTAAAATTTCCTTGAAACTACTCGCTCGGCAAGCAGCCGCATCTATCAAAACGACCAATCCCCGCTTGCAACCGCCCAGAACACGAGAACAGCAGACAGGCCAAGGCATTGGACTAGCCCTACAGACACCGGTTTAATGGTAAGGTGGCATCAAGGGTCATTAATAGTTGAGAAGCCACTTACCCACCTGATACTTAGTGCCTACCCGAAAGGTTGGCTAACGCAAAAAAGAACGGTCATGCCGCGGAAGCACAGCATGACCGTTTGAAATTTCTGATTGGGCTTGCAGGAGCTTTGCTGGCCCATGCAGCAAGCGCAACACCGCCGTTCCTCGCATCATTTGGACCAAAGGCACTGCTTTCGAATCCGAATCAACTCCTTACATCGGCGGCAGTTAGCAGGTTACCGCTCGCCCAGCAATAGCAACATAAACGCAAACTGCCGGGCCGCGTCGTGGATGGATTTGAAGCGGCCGGAGGCGCCGCCGTGGCCGGCTTCCATATCGGTGTGGAGCAGCAGCAGGTTGTCGTCGGTTTTGAGAGTACGCAGCTTGGCAACCCATTTGGCCGGCTCGAAATATTGCACTTGCGAATCATGCAGGCCGGTAGTGACCAGCAAGTTGGGATAGGCCTGAGCTTGTACGTTGTCGTAGGGTGAGTAGGACAGCATGTACTCGTAGTACGGCTGCTCGTTGGGGTTGCCCCACTCGTCGTACTCGCCGGTGGTCAGCGGAATGGTGTCATCGAGCATGGTCGTTACCACATCCACGAAGGGCACGGCCGCCACTATGCCTTTGTAGTATTCGGGGTGCTGATTGATGACGGCGCCCATCAGCAGCCCGCCCGCCGAGCCGCCCGCCGCAAACAGCTTGTCGGCGGCAGTGTACTGCTCCTGAATCAGGAACGCCGAGCAGTCGGTAAAGTCGGTGAAGGTGTTGCGCTTATAAAGCAACTTGCCGGCCTCGTACCACTGCCGACCCAGCTCCTGCCCACCCCGAATGTGGCAGATAACGTAGGCGAAGCCCCGGTCCAGCAAACTAAGCCGGGCCGAACTGAATGTGGGGTCGATGGAAATACCGTAAGAGCCGTAGGCATATTGCAGCAGCGGCGCGCTGCCGTCTTTCTTGAACCCCTGCTTGTACACAATCGACATGGGGATGCGCGTACCGTCCTGGGCCGTGGCATACAGCCGCTCGGTCACGTAGTTTTCCTTGCGGAAATCACCCAGCACCGCCTGCTCTTTCAGCAGGGTTTTGGTGCGAGCGGTCATATCGTAATCGTAGGTGCTGGTGGGCGTGGTGAGTGAGGAGTAGCCGTAGCGCAGCACAGTGGTATCAAACTCGGGGTTGATGCTGATGGCGGCGGTGTAGGTGGGCTCCCCGAAGTTGAGGTAGTGCTCCTCGTTATCCTGCCACCGAATTACGCGCAGCTGCAATAGGCCCTCCTGCCGCTCGCCTAGTACCAGATACTCCCGGAACAGCTCCATATTCTCCAGAAACACATCGTCCCGGTGGGCAATAATTTCCTGCCAGCGGGCTTTGCTGGTGTCGGAAACGGGCGTTTTCAACAGCCGGAAGTTAGGCGCCCCGTCGTTCGATAGCATGTAGAAGTAATCCTCGAAGTGCTCGACTTCATACAGATGGTCGTCCTCGCGGGGCAGAAATACCTGGAACGCCGCCGTAGGGTCGGTGGCCGCCACGTAGCGCGTTTCCGACGACATAGTGCTGCCCATCTGGATGAAAATGTAGTCGCGCGACTTCGAGCGGCCCACCCCGATGTGGAAGGTATTGTCGGCTTCCTCGTACACCAGCACATCCTGCGCGGGGTCGGTGCCTAGCTGGTGGCGATAAATTTGGTAGGTCAGAAGCGTGTTTACGTCCTGCTTGGAGTAGAACACCGTCTGGTTGTCGGCGGCCCACACGGCCTCACCACCCGTGTTTTCAATCTGCTCGGGGTACAGCTCGCCGGTAGTCAGGTTTTTGATGCGCAACGTGTACATGCGGCGCCCCACCGTGTCCACGCTGAAGGCCAGCAGGTTGTTATCGTCGCTGACCTGGAAGCCGCCAATTTGGAAATAGGCCTGCCCCTCCCCCATCTGGTTAGCGTCGAGCAACACCTCCTCGGGCGCGTCCAGACTTTCTTTCTTGCGGCAATAAATCGGGTATTCTGCGCCGGCCTCGTAGCGCACGTAGTAGAAGTAGCCATTGTCGCGGTACGGCACCGATTCGTCCTGCTCTTTGATGCGGCTCTTGATTTCTGTGAACAGTCGGTCCTGCAAGTCTTTCACCGGCGCCATTTCCTGCTCGAAGTAGGCATTTTCGGCGTTCAGGTAGTCGATTACCTCTTGGTTTTCACGCTCGTTGAGCCAGTAGTAATTATCGGTACGGGTGCCGTGGGGGGTGGTGAGTTGTTTGGGCTTAAGGGCGGCAACGGGTGGGGTGAGCATATATACGGTACAGTTGGGTTGAAAAACAAGCTCAAGAAGGAGCGTAAAACTGCGCTATTGGGCGCAGTGAAGCAGCAACAACATTACGCGTAACAACAATGTGCGCAATACTTCCTTGGCTATAGCTTTAGAGCGCTGGAAGCAAATGAGCGCAACTAGGGCATGAGGCAACAGAAGTTTCGCAATAAATCGAGGCATGTGGGCCGAAAGTAAACGGCTATGCTTCATTCTGCATAGTGCAGTTGGATGCTAGTCAAAAAAAAGCTCCACCTGATGAGGTGGAGCTTTTTATGGGTGACTTAGCATAAGCCGAAGCCTGCGTTATAAGTTGTTCAAACTCTGCTGCAACGTAGCAATTTTGGCTTCGGCGTCGGCCAGTTTCTGCCGCTCCCGCTCCAGCACGTCGGGCTTGGCGTTCTGCACGAACTTCTCATTGGAGAGTTTTTTCAGCACCGAGTCGCGGAAGCCGATGGCGTATTCCAGCTCCTTTTCCAGGCGGGCCTTTTCCGCGACCAGATCAATCTGCCCTTCCAGCGGCACAAAGAACTCGGATCCACCCGTCACGAAGCTAACCGAAGCCGCCGGCGCGGCCTCCACCACGCTGATTTCGGTGAGAGCGGCCAGCTTCCGGATTACGCCGTCGTAGTCGTGGAGCAGGGCGGCATCGTCGGTTTTGGTGGCCAGCGTGAGGGGCTTGTTAGGGCCGAGGCCTTTCTGATTGCGGATGTTGCGCACACCGGCTACAATTTCCAGCGCCTTGTCCATCCGGGCCAGCAAATCAGCACCGCCGGTTACGGGGGCGGGCTTGGGCCAGGCGGCCACGCACACGTAGTCCTTGGGGCCACGCTCAGCCAGCTCGTGCCAGATTTCTTCGGTGATGAACGGCATGAACGGGTGCATCAGCTTCAACAGCGTTTCGAGGAAGCTAGTGGTGTGGCGCAGCGTTTCGGGGTCGATGGGAGCCTGGTAAGCGGGCTTCACCATCTCCAGGTAGAACGAGCAGAAGTCGTCCCACACCAGCTTGTACACGGTCATCAGCGCATCCGACATCCGGAACTTCTCGAAGTGCTCATCCAACTCCAACTGCGCGACGTGCAGCTTGGCCGAAAACCACTCCACGGCTTTGGCATTCACGAACGGCAAGGTGGCATCCACCTCCCAGCCCTGTGTGAGGCGGAAGGCGTTCCAGAGCTTGTTGGTGAAGTTGCGGCCCTGCTCCACCAGCTTCACATCGTACAGCAAATCGTTGCCAGCCGGCGACGAAAACAACATGCCCGTCCGTACGCCGTCGGCGCCGTAGGTGGCAATCAGGTCAAGTGGATCAGGCGAGTTGCCGAGGCTCTTGCTCATCTTGCGGCCCTGCGCGTCGCGCACAATGCCGGTGAGGTACACGTTGCGGAATGGCACCTGCTTGCGGAATTCCAGCCCGGCCATAATCATGCGCGCCACCCAGAAAAACAGAATTTCCGGAGCCGTTACCAGGTCGTTGGTTGGGTAGAAGTAGTTAACGTCGGCGTTGTCGGGGTCCTTGAAGCCGTCGAACACCGAAATCGGCCATAGCCACGACGAAAACCAGGTATCGAGCACATCTTCGTCCTGGCGCAGATCAGTAGCCTGCAAGTTGGCGTTACCGCTTTTCTCGCGAGCCAGCTTTAGAGCTTCCTCTTCGTTGAGGGCCACTACAAACGAGCCATCGGGTAGATAGTAGGCCGGAATGCGCTGGCCCCACCACAGCTGGCGCGAAATGCACCAGTCGTGCACGTTCTCCATCCACGCCCGGTACATGTTCTTGAATTTGGGCGGGTGCAGCTTGATTTCGTCGTTTTCCACCACTTCCAGCGCCGGCTTGGCTAGGTGCTCCATTTTCAGGAACCACTGCAAGCTCAGGCGCGGCTCGATAACGGCCCCGGTGCGCTCCGAGGTTTGCAACACGCTGGCGTACTCCTCCACCTTATCGAGCAAGCCGGCAGCTTCTAGGTCCTTTACGATGTTGCGGCGCGCCGCAAACCGGTCCTGGCCCACGTACAGCTCGGCCTTCTCATTGAGCGAGCCGTCGTTGTTGAGGATGTCGATAACCGGCAGGTTATGCTTGAGGCCCAGCTCGTAGTCGTTCAAGTCGTGCGCGGGCGTCACTTTCAGCGCGCCCGTCCCGAAGTCAATGCTCACGTACTCGTCCAGAATCACCGGAATTTCGCGGCCCAGCAGCGGAATCCGCACTTTCGCGCCGTGCAGGTGCGTGTAACGCGGGTCGTTGGGGTTCAGCGCCACGGCTACGTCAGCCATAATGGTTTCGGGCCGCGAGGTAGCTACCGTTAAGAACTGCCCAGCCTGGCCAACTACTTCGTACCGCAAATGGTACATCTTGGCCATGGTGTCCTTGGCAATTACTTCCTCATCGGACACAGCGGTGCCGCCTTGGGGGTCCCAGTTTACCATGCGGATGCCGCGGTAAATCAGGCCTTTCTGGTGCAGGTCTACAAACACGCGCAACACGGCTTCCGTCAGTTCGGGCTCCATCGTGAAGCGGGTCCGGTCCCAGTCGCAGGAGGCGCCCAGCTTCTTGAGCTGCTCCAGAATGATACCGCCGTATTTTTCCTTCCACTCCCAGGCGTGCTTCAGAAATTCTTCCCGGGTGAGGTCTTTCTTATCAATGCCTTTCTCCTTGAGCAGCGCTACTACCTTGGCTTCGGTGGCAATGGACGCGTGGTCGGTGCCGGGCACCCAGCAGGCCTCTTTGCCCTGCATCCGGGCCCGGCGTACCAGCACATCCTGAATGGTATTGTTGAGCATATGGCCCATGTGCAGCACGCCCGTTACATTGGGCGGCGGAATTACCACCGAGTACGGCTGCTTACGCGGGTTGGCTTTGGCCTTGAAAAAGCCCTGCTCTTGCCACCGCTGATACCATTTGGCTTCAACGTCGGCGGGGGTATAGGTTTTGGCGATGGACATCGACAATTGGGAAGTCAGTGAATACGTATTGGCCGCAAAAGTAAGAATTTCATAACGGGCCTTTGTATAAGCAGTATAAGCTCGACTATTTGAGATTATATTTATCATCTATTTTCTTCCCAAAAAAAGAGAGCAAATCCCAGATATAACTTAAATTTGGCTTGCCTTTCTGACAATTAACTGACTATATGCTACATGCTTTCATCTTTATATAGATAGTTGAAATTCTCAGTTTTGGCCTTTCTCTCCTTCTGCCTCATGGCTTCCTTGTTTAAGTTCCGCAGAGCCGCGCCCTCTCCGCCTGCCCCTATGCAGGCACCTGTTGTTTCCCAACCAGCCACTCCAGCGGCTTCTTTTACCACCGATATTCTGCGGGTTGGCATGGGCCAGCTGCTAGTGGAAGGCGGCGAACCGGAACGCAACATGGTGCGGGCCGCCCAGATGATTGCCGAAGCCGCCGGCCGGGGCTGCAACGTAGTGCTACTACCCGAAACCCTCGACTTCGCCTGGACGCACCCCAGCGCCCTCACCGAAGCCCAGCCCATCCCCGGTATCTACTCCGACCAACTTTGCCAGGAAGCTATCCGGCACCAAATTTACATTTGCGCCGGCCTCACCGAGCGAGGCGCCGACGGCCGCGTGTACAACGCCGCGCTGCTTATCAATCCGCAAGGCGAAATCATCACCAAGTACCACAAAATCAACCTACTCACGGTAGAACAACCCTACTATGCCGTAGGGCAAACCCTAAACGTGGTGGATACGCCGCTCGGCAAAATCGGCGTTAATATCTGCGCCGACAACTTCATCGATGGCCTGAGCATTGGGCATACGCTGGCTCGTATGGGGGCCGAGTTCATTTTGTCGCCTTCCTCCTGGACCGTGGACTACTCCATTACCGAGGAGCACGACCCGTACCGCGAAAAGTGGGTGAAGCCGTATTCCATTCTGGCCCGGCTCTACAACGTAGCCGTGGTAGGCACTACGTCGGTAGGCTACATTGTAGGAGGCCCGTATGAGGGCAAAAAAAGCATTGGCTGCTCCCTGGCCGTAGATGCCTCGGGCATTCGGGCGCAGGGCAAATTCAACGAATTTGCCGGCGACTTAGTGGTAGTGGACATTCCCCGGCCCAACCGCGTTGAGAAGGGCACGCAAATTGGTGAGATGCTCGTCCGTAAGGGCTTCAAGTTCGACTCCTTGCCTTCCTAAAGAGGAAACCTCTTTCTTTTTCCATTCTCGTTTACTTACAGGGCTCGTGCTCTTGCCGATACCCTGTTGCGTTTCTGCATGACTAAAGCTTACCAACGCTGCACCCGTTGCATCATGGACACCACTGTTCCTGGCATTACGTTCGATACCAAGGGAGAGTGCAATTTTTGTGAAGTACACAACCACATGGATGATGCCTTCCCGCTGGGAGAGGCAGGTCGTCTGAAAGTTCAAGAAATTGCAGCCGATATCAAACGAATGGGCCGCGGCAAAAAGTACGACTGCGTGCTGGGCGTCAGCGGCGGCCGGGACTCGTCGTTTACGCTGTGGTACTGCGTGGTGAAACTGGGGCTGCGGCCCTTGGCGGTGCACTTCAACGACGGTTTTGGCAATCCCGTGGCCGGCGAGAACATGGTGAAAGCCTGCCAGAAACTGGGCGTGGAAATGCGCACCATTACCTCGGACTGGCGCGAATCCAAAGATCTGAAAATTGCCTTCCTGAAAGCCTCAACCCCAGATATGGAGGAAGGCACCGACGTGGGTATTGCCACGGCGCTGTATGGCGTAGCGGCTAAGGAAGGTATTCAGCGCATCATCATCGGGCAGTCGTTCCGGACGGAGGGCATTGCACCGCTCACTTGGAACTACCTGGATGGCAAGTATTTGAAGGCAGTGCACAAACGTTTTGGCACAGTACCGCTGCGCCCTTGGAAAGCCGACGACCCTGGCTTCCACCTCGACATCCCGCAGATGTTCTACTACGCTTTCGTGCGCCGCATCAAAACCGTTACGCTGCTCTACCACGTGGATTACGTGAGGGCCGATGTCGACCAGTTGCTGGAGCGGGAACTGGCCTGGGTGAACCCCGGCGCGCACTATTTCGACGACCTGTACCAGAGCGTTATTTACTACCTCAACCGCACCAAGTTCAACATCGACCGGCGGCTGTTCAACTACTCGGCCCTGGTGCGCTCCGGCCAAATGCCCCGCGAAGCGGCGCTGGAAAAGGTGAAGCACATCAATGGCATCGAAGACGAGAAAGTCATCAACCTGTGCATCAAGCGCCTAGGATTGACGCGCGAAGAGTTCGAGCAGATTGTGAAAGCCCCACCGAAAACCTTCCGCGACTACCCTAACAATTACGCTCTGATCCGGAAGCTGCGCTGGCCCATCAAAGTACTTAGCCAGCTCAATCTAATTCCGGAGTCGGCCTACGACAAGTACTTCAACTGCGGCACCTGATTCGGAATCACGGATTATGCAGATTAGTCGGATTACATGGATTTTGTAGACTATTAAAAACAGAAAGAGGCTTGCAAGTAGCAAGCCTCTTTCTGTTTTATGTGGTAACGCGGCCTAAGAACGGATAATGGGCTACAAAATCCGTGTAATCTGCATATTCTGTGATTCAGAACTAGACTCTTAAGCGTGGAGCCACTCTTTTTTCTCGGTCAGTTTCTCCTGCGACTCGCGGTAGTCGGGGTCGTCTACGCAGCAGTCAACGGGGCACACGGCGGCGCACTGTGGCTCTTCGTGGAAACCAACGCACTCGGTGCACTTATCTGATACAATGTAGTAGTACTCGTCGGAAATGGGGGTTTGGGGAGCTACACCGGGTACAGTCTTACCGCCGTCGATGGTTACTTCTTTCAGCGTAGTACCGTCGGCCCAGCGCCAGGCAGCGCCGCCTTCATAGATGGCCGTATTGGGGCATTCTGGTTCACAGGCACCACAGTTGATGCACTCGTCGGTTATCATGATGGCCATAGCCGTAGAATCAGGTAATGTGAGTAATAGAGAGGGTTGTACGCGAAATTTTTCCGCTTGGCGGATTCTTCGCTGTGCAAAAGTAGAAACTAACTTTAGGATGTGTGACTTATTACCAGATGATAAGTTGATTTTTGGCTAATTGTTGAGCGAGTATCGTGCTACTGACGGAAACCACAAAATCTTGCTGGCAGTACCCTAGCCGTTTTTTGCTTGACATGCTCGCTAGCAGCCCCCTCGTCTTCGTAATCATCCTCCCGTTGTCACCCCGCTAACCCGTTTTTGATGCTTCACTCCGACCGCCTGGCTGCTTTTGTAGCGTTGGGCAACCACTTGCGCCACCTTGTCCCTGATACTTTCACTGAGCTAACTTCCCACGCCCGCAACCGCAACGCTTGGTTCGACCTGCTTAACGTAACGACGGCCATCAAAAGCGTGGCCGATATGCTCACCGAGGACACCTTGACCCGCTGGGCCGCCCACTACCCTGCTGAACCAAGCGCCCCCAAACAGGTAGGGGTGGTAATGGCCGGCAACATTCCGCTGGTGGGCTTTCATGATGCGTTGTGCGTGCTAATCAGCGGCCACACCTTACTAGCCAAGCTCAGCAAAGACGATTCCATCCTCATGACATGGGTACTGAACGAGCTAACGAAAATTGAGCCCCGCTTTCAGGAGCGGATTCAAATTCAGGAGCGCCTCAATGCCGCCGATGCCTTCATTGCCACTGGTTCCGATAACACGGCCCGCTACTTCGACTACTACTTCGGCAAACGGCCCCACATCATCCGGCGCAACCGCACCAGCTTGGGCGTGCTCACTGGCCACGAAACCGACCATGAGCTGAGCTTATTGGGCGAGGATATTTTCCGGTACTATGGCCTGGGTTGCCGCAACGTGAGCAAGCTGTTTGTGCCCCAGAATTACAACTTTTCACCCCTACTCGACTCACTCCGCCCCTGGCACCACGTAGTCGACCACCACAAGTACAACAACAACTACGACTACAACAAGAGCATTCTGCTGGTCAACGGGGTGCCGCACCTCGATACTGGCTACCTGCTGCTCCTTGAAAGTCCGCTGCTCGTCTCCCCTATTTCGGTGCTGCATTATGGCACTTACGCCCACGAGGTAGATTTGGTAGATCAGCTGACCGACGTAGCCGCTCAAACCCAGTGCATTGTGTCGGGCAGCGGGCGGTGGGCCGGCAGCACCGCCTTCGGGCAGGCGCAGTATCCCAGCGTATCCGATTATGCCGATGGCGTGGATACGATGGCCTTTTTGGCGGAACTGGCGTAAAACTTGATTACGCAATGCCAACTGCTGGCCGTATTTTGGACTGGTCAGGTATTGCGCTTTGGCTTGCACTAGGTGCCAGCCTTATGTTTCTCTTCCGACTTTTAGTTTTCTATCATGGCTTTTGAATTGCCCACTGACACCGCCGAAGTAATTGAGAAAGATGCCATTGCCGCGTTGCAGTTTTCACCGCAAGACGTGCTGACCGACCCAGCCGACATTCAGCAGCGCCGCCATGATGCCGAGCGCGCCACCAGCCTCGGCAACAACTACCAGGGTAAGCTGGATATCTACTTCAAAACGGCCGACGGCGCCATCAAACGGGTATACACCACCGTTTGGGCTACCCACCACGAGTATCTGACGCTTAAATCCGGCATTTCGCTTCCCATCCGCGCCATTTTAGGCTTCGACTTTTACTAAGCCATTAGCTTAAGCCGCTAAAAAAACTCGGCCCTTGCCTTCCAATTGGAGAGCAAGGGCCGAGTTTTTTTAGCAGATGCAGGATTACACCCGATCCAGCGTCTTAGCAATCAGGTCGTTCATTACAGCGTCGGTGTTGGTGGCAAACTCGCCGGTGGCGCGGTTGGCCACAATGGCGTTCAACGATACCACTTCGTGGCCTAGCATCCGGCCCAGGGCGTAGTAGCCGGCCGTTTCCATCTCGAAATTGGTAAGGCGGAACTCGCCTTCGGCGCTTTGGTGGCGGAAGTTCTGGAATTGCTCAATCAGGTCGGGGCGGCGCAAATCCAAGCGTAGCACGCGGCCTTGCGGGCCATAGAAGCCGGGGCAGGTAAGCGTATTGCCTACTACCATGCCCTTGCCCAGCTGCTCACGCAGCAAATCGGTACCCCGCACGCAGTATGGGCGGTAGTCGAGGGCTAGGGCCTGCTGCACGCCGGTGCCTACTTCAATTTCCAGTCCGGTTTCCACGAGCGGGTAGAACTGCATCAAGGAATCGAGGCCGACGGCGTGCTCGGTAACCAGGTGCGAGCCTACCGGAATGTCAGCCTGTAGGGCGCCGCTGGTACCCACCCGCACAATACGCAAGGCAATGTGCTCCTCGTGCGGACGTGCTTCCCGGCTTACAAAGTCGATGTTGACCAGCGCATCTAGCTCATTGAGCAGAATATCAATGTTATCAGTACCCATGCCCGTACTGATGACCGTGAGCCGCTTGCCCTTGTAGTAGCCCACGTGGGTCACAAATTCGCGCTTATGAATCCGGGTTTCGATGGAATCAAAATGCTGACTCACGAGCGGTACCCGCTCCGGGTCTCCAACAGTGATGATGGTGTCAGAAATGTGGTCGGGCTGCAAGTTGAGATGGTAAATGCTGCCGTCTTTATTGAAAATCAGCTCGGAATCGGGAATGGCCATTTTTCGTTGTTCGTTTTTTATTGTTCGTTCTTCGGCGCCTAGCAGGCAGAAAACTGCCCCGTTTAACGATAAAAACCGAAAAACGAACGACGAAATTAATAACTACCGCGTCGGAGCCCGGTAAGAAATCAGGCCTTGCTCGGGGCGGTAGTGGTTGCTGATTTTGGGGTACGTGCCAGTGCCGTCGTAAGGGCGCTTGTCGGGGTGCTCCTGGCAGGCGGGCGAACAGGCACCTTGCAGTTGCTCGCCGCAGGTTTCGCAGAGCGGCACGTGGGCGTTGCAGTGCGGATTAGCGCAGTTCACCATCCTGTCGGAAAGCGTGTGGCAGTGATGGCACTCACTGATGATGGTGGGGTTGACGTGGTTAACGTCTACCGCCACCCGGCCATCAAACACGTAGCACTTGCCTTCGAAGTCCTCACCGCCGGCTTCCAGCCCATATTTAATGATGCCGCCGTGCAGTTGATACACGTTCTCGAAGCCCTGCTCCAGCAGGAACGCGCTGGCTTTTTCGCACTTGATGCCACCGGTGCAGTAGGTCAGAATTTTCTTGTCTTTGTACTGCTCCAGCCGCTCTACCCGGTCGGGGAATTCGCGGAAGTTTTCGATATCCAGCGTTACGGCGTTTTTGAAGCGGCCCAGGTCATACTCGTAGTCGGAGCGCACGTCCACAATCACTACGTCGTCCTGGTCTTTCATGGCGCGAAACTCCTCGGGCGAGAGGTGTACGCCGGTCCGCTCGTAGGGCTTGATATGCGGCAAACCTACGTGCACAATTTCCGGCTTCACGCGTACGTGCAGCTTCTGGAAGGTATGCGCTTCAGCTTCTTCCACCTTGAATTCCAAGGCCGCAAAGCGCGGGTCGGCCTTCACCAGCCGCATATATTCAGCACAGTTGGCCTCTAGGCCCGAAACAGTGCCATTCAGGCCCTCGGGCGCCACAATAATGCGCCCCCGCAGGTTGAGTTGCAGGCATAGCCGGTGATGCTCTTCCCGAAACAGCTCCACATCTTCGATGGGCGTGTAGCAGTAGTACAGTAAAACGCGGTAATCCATTTTTTTAACTGGAAACGAGAAATCAGAACTCAGAGCTTAGACAAACCAACGACCGCGCTAAGTTCTAAGCTCACAACTCTAAACTCTCAAACATTAAACCTTTACGGCAGGGTTGCCGAACACCGTTTGGTTGGCAGGCACGTCGGCCACGACCACCGAACCAGCGCCAATACGGGCTTTGTTGCCAATTTTCACGCCAGCTACTACTACCGCGCCAGCTCCAATAAACACTTGCTCGCCTACCACTACACCAGCGTTGAGGATTGCGCCAGCGCTGAGCTGCGAATAGTCGCCCATTTCGGCTTTGGCATCTACTACAGCGTTGGCCCCAATCAGGCAGCCGTTCCCAATTTTGGCAGTACCGGCTACCACAGCGTTGGCGCTCAGCAAGTTGCCGTGGCCCAGCCAAGCATGCGGCGACACGCTAGCCCGCTGGTGGATAGCGTTGACGGGGGCTACCTCGTATTCGTCGTGGAGCATGGCCGTGAGGCTGCGGCGGCTGGCCACGTCTTCGGTGGCCACGAATACTTCGCACTTTTTGCCCAGCAGCTTGAGCAGCTCTTTATCGTCGGTGTTACCCATTACGGGCACGTCGAAGAGCTCAGTGTTTTGCAGCTTGGTATCGTCGTCGAGAAGGCAATACACCACTACCTCGTTGGAAAGGAAAGAATCAAGGGCAGTAATACCCACGGTTTGAGCACCAAGAATTATAACGGGGTTTTCCATGCGTAGCGAAGAGAGACTGTAAAGTACAGCGCGAGTTAGACCGCAAAGATACGCCACGTTTGGGTTCGTTTTTCGGGGGTGGTTTTTCGCTTAGCTGACCTTTCACTTAACTCAAAAAACCATCCCCGAAAAACAACTTACATCCCTAGCCGCCGAAGCACCTGGGCCGCGTAGTCGTTTTGCAGGGCCAGCCACAGCACAAACGGAAGCAGCGCCGCCCGGTATCGGTTGAGGGTACCCAGGTTGGGCGTGCTCAGCCCCAGTAGCACGGCTAGTGCTACGCAGTAGAATAGCAAGGCCACCACCACCGCAAACGGTAATCGGCCGGGCCGGCCGCGCAACGTGGCCACTACCGCCACGGCCAGTACTGCCAGCAGGACCAGATTTTCGAGGCCCGCCACTTTATATAGTGCTCCGCCTTCCCAGAACCACGGGCGACTCAGAGCTTCCCAGGCCGCCTGCGGGGCGTTGCGCAACGCGCTTTCGGTAGTCGGCCGAAACTCGGCAAATACAATGCGCGGCTTTCCCTCTGATTCACGGGTCAGCTGGTTGTAGTTACGAAGCAGTTGTAGCGTAATCCGGTTGGTGCGGAATACCAACGATACCTCCCCCCCAATCCAGGCGCCTGCCCCGATGGTAGCTGCCAGCGCGCCCACCAGCACCCAGCGCCGCGTGACGCCCAATAGCTCCAGCAGCCGCATTAATACCAGCCCACCCAGTGCCGCAAACAGCAGGGCCGCGAAAAAATAGCGCATCTTGAATTGCAGCGCGGCCAGCAGCAACACCATCACTATGCCGAACACGGAAACCGGTTTGCTGCCGTAAAGCCACCGCAGCAGCATAGCCACCAAACCGGCCGCGCTGGCTACCACCAGGCTTTCTTTGGTGATACCCGCCGTCCAGTACACCACCATCGGCCAGGCCAGAAACCCAATCAGCGCGGCGCCGGGCGGGGTCTGCGGAAACACCTGCGCCACCGTCCGGACTAGCAGCCAGCCCGCCACAAAGCAGAATAGCGACAGGTATAAACCGTTGCCCCAGTTATTGCTGTAGCTAGCCAAGTTCAGCACCGACAGAATTTTGGCGGTGAAAAACGTATTGGAATAGCCGTGGTAAATGAGGTAGAGCTTCTTGCTGTAATGAAACTCGTTGCCTAACATAGCCTGTAGCCAAGCCCCCGGCCTCTCCCAGAGCTGGCGCGTCATGGTGGAGGAGAATTGCTGCATGTGGATAGCGTCGGAGCTGGGTTTCCAGCAGGCCGCCACCCAGGCCAGCAACTTGAGGCCCAACGCAGGCAGCACCCAGCGGCCCAGCCGGGGCACCCGCAGTTGCACCCGCAACCAACGCCAGAACAGAACCGCTAGCGCGGCATTGAGCAGAATGGCTAGCGCTACCTTCACCAGCCAACTGGGTTACGTTGCAAAATCCGGCTGCCTACGGCGCAATGCAGGCAGCGGCGCGGCTCACAATATGCGCGGTGCAAGGCCAGCAAACCCTGCGAGTCGGCGGAGTTGCGGTGCTGAAACCCCAAGGCGGCGTAATCGTCGGTGAAGTGGTTGTGCTCAGGAGGCAGCATGCTTAGCAACGCTACGGCGCTTTCTACTTGCTCTTGCTGGCCGGTGTGGTGGGCGTAAGCAACGCGCAGCGGCACTACCACGTTGGTAATCAGCAGATAGATACTGCTTTTACCCAGAGCTGGCACCTTCCCCGCCACGCCCGGCCTATAATGCTCGCGCCAGTAAGCCGAGGTGGGCACCTGGAAAAACCGCAGCAACGTAGGCAAATCGGTGGCCGTCAGCAGGGCATCGAACAGGGCCGGGCGGGCATGCAACACGGCCGCCAGCTGCGCCAACCGCACCGGCGGGAAATTGGCGGGCCGCAGCCGTAAGAAGTTCCACTCATGCACCGCCAGCCCAGTGCCATGCAGGCTGTACTTGTGGCGCAGAAACTCGAACTCATGCCGCAGCTTGCTCACGTATTCATCAGTGGCGGTAGCTTCATTTTCCGCCAAGAAGCCCGCCTGCCCAAATAATAAGGCCTCCACTTGCATAGCATCGTGACGGTGGCGCCTAATCACTGAAAGCGGTAGGGCTTTGGCTAGCCGCGCTAATGGCTCACTATTTTTCTGGAAGCCGAAGCCCGCCGCCAGCGTGTGATAAGCCGTAGCTTCCCAATCGTCGCCGAGGCGTTGATGCAAAGCGGATACTACAGCGGCTTTCTGCTCCACACGTTCCAGCAAAGCCCGTTCTACCATGCTGGTGCGGGTGATTTCGGGCACTTCCGGCAGGTGAGGTGCACACGGCAACAAGGAGGTAGGTTGCTCCAACAAGCGGTGGTAGGCCTGCAACAAATGGGGTGCAATCCGGGCAGCCAGCGCCAGCGCCGGTACGGTGCTACCATCCAGGCGCTGCACCGGCTGGTCGGCTTCGTACACTACGTGTAGCACAACCTGGTCATATTTAGGGTCAGTCTGGTGGTTGTGGCGGTGCCAATCGGAGGCTTTCAGGTGGATTTCCACGGCCCCGTTCCATTCCACGTCGTCGAGTTGCAAGCGGGCCGTCAGGAAGTCGGGACCGGCATCGGCGTTGCGGTAGCCGGGTTTGAGCACGGTTATCAGTTGGCCATCGGTGGTGCGCAAATCAGTCCGGTCGAAGTATTGGTGCTGCCAGACATAGTGAAGGAAATCTTCTTGCATAACGGATACATGAACAGGAAATATAGGGCATTGCCTGCATCCTTTCAGAAGTCACTACGCAGGATGCAACTCTTTCCTGCTCAAACCAAACCGGCCCGCCTCCGCGCGAGGCGGAAGCGGGCCGGATAAATCGGCAAATCAGATAGTTTAGCGTAGGTCGATGACCCGGACGCCTTTGTATTTGGTTTTATCGAAGTTGAACGTGGTAGCGTCTACGGGTACGTTCGGAGTGAACTTGTTGATTTTGACAGTGTAGCGGTTGCCGTTCTTCTTGAACATCTGCCAGCTTTTCACCGACTTATCGGCCTTGCTTACTTTCATACGCACCTTGAAAATCTGGTTGGTACGATCTTCCGGCGACAATTCAATAACGTCAACCAGTTCGCCATTTTCCTTGGCTTCCTGCACGTACGAGTATTTATACCCCTTTTTGTAGAGGGTGTAAATCTGCGAGGGGGATATTTCTTGCTCGTCAGGCTCGTTGTCGGAAACGGTTACTTCGTTTTCCGATTTGGCGTAGGCCCACACGGTTTTGCCGTCGTTGATAACCTCCTGACCACTCATTTTCAGCCGGAACTTCTGGCCGCTCACGGTGATGTCGCCGCTCAGGTTTTCCTTCACTTTGGCGGCGTCGTTTTCCAGGGTTTGCGTGAACGAGGCCTTGAATGCTTTCATGGCCTGATACTTGGCGCTCATCTGGTCGAGAATCTTGCCAGCTTTGGGGTCCTGCTGCGCCGAAGCGGCCGACACGAGCGACACGGAAAGGGCAAGCAAGGAGAGAAATTTTTTCATTACGAAAAGGTGATGCAGTAGAAGTCAGTACAGAGACGTACGAAGGCAAGCTTTGTTTAAGATTCAACAAAAAGAAGTTTGAAATAATGCTTCATTTCACTGAAAATCTTGCCTTACGTACTATTTAGGCAGGGTATTCAACAACTGTTCCAAACTGTATTCGTCGGGAATTAAAACCTCTCGGGCCTTGCTGCCCTCAAACGGCCCCACTACGCCTGCTTGCTCTAGTTGGTCGATGAGGCGGCCGGCGCGGTTGTAGCCGAGCTTGAGGCGACGCTGCAACAGGGAGGTACTGCCCTGCTGATGCGTGACAATCACGCGGGCCGCTTCCTCAAACATCGAGTCGCGTTGGGCGGGGTCCATGTCCTCCAGGTCGCCGTTGCCACCGCCCGATTCTCCTACTACTTCGGGTAGCATGTAGGCATCGGGGTAGCCCTGCTGCTCGCCTACAAAGTCGCAGAGGCGGTCCACTTCGGGCGTATCGATGAAGGCGCACTGCACCCGGATAATATCGGAGCCCTGCGAAATCAGCATGTCGCCTTGGCCCACCAGCTGGTCGGCGCCACCGGCATCGAGGATGGTGCGGGAGTCAATCTTGGAAGTCACCTTGAAGGAAATCCGGCACGGGAAGTTGGCCTTGATGATACCGGTAATAACGTTCACCGAGGGCCGCTGGGTGGCCACAATCAAGTGAATACCGATGGCACGGGCGAGCTGTGCGAGGCGTGCAATCGGGGTTTCCACTTCCTTGCCCGCCGTCATCATCAAGTCGGCCAACTCGTCGATTACCAGCACGATAAACGGCAGGTAGCGGTGACCTTTTTTGGGGTTCAAGCGCCGCTCGATGAACTTGCGGTTGTACTCCTTGAGGTTACGGCAGCCGGCGTCCTTTAGCAAATCATAGCGCCGGTCCATTTCCATGCACAGCGAGTTGAGCGTGTTCACCACCTTCTTGGTATCGGTGATGATGGCTTCCTCGGTGTCGGGCAGCTTGGCCAAGAAGTGGCGCTCAATCTTATTGAAGATACTGAGTTCCACCTTTTTGGGGTCAACTAGCACGAATTTCAGTTGGGCCGGATGGCGCTTGTAGAGCAACGAGGCCAAGATTACGTTTAGGCCCACCGATTTACCTTGGCCGGTGGCCCCCGCCATCAGCAAGTGCGGCATCTTCGCCAAATCCACTACAAACACTTCGTTGGTGATGGTGCGGCCGAAGGCAATCGGCAAATCCATTTCGGTGTTGGCGAATTTCTCAGTGGCAAATACCGACCGGATGCTCACCATTTCCTTCTTGGTGTTCGGCACCTCGATACCGATGGTGCCTTTGCCGGGAATTGGGGCGATGATCCGGATACCCAACGCCGCGAGACTCAGGGCAATATCATCTTCCAGGCTCTTGATTTTCGAGATGCGTACCCCGGCATCAGGCACGATTTCGTAGAGCGTGACGGTGGGGCCGATGGTGGCTTTGATGCTGGCAATGTTGATGCCGTAGTGGCCGAGCGTTTCGACAATCCGGTCCTTGTTGGCTTCCAGCTCTTCCTTGGATACCTGGGCTTTGGCCTGGCCGTAGTCGTTGAGCAGCTCCAGCGTGGGATACTGGTAGCGCGAAAGGTCCAGCGTGGGGTCGTAGTTGACGGCCGGCATGGCGTCGGCGTCCTCATCTTCGTCGGCAATAACAGCCATATCGGCACCAGCGGCGGGGTCCAACTCGTTGGGCTTCGTGATTTGCAGGGCTGGAGTTTCGTTGCTCGTTGCTGGTTTCTCGTTTTTCGCAACTGGCAGCGGCGCGTCGTTGTCGGCTAAGTCGGCCAGGGAAAGCGGCGTGGGCACCCGGCTGGGCAGCACGGCCACCGGCTCGGGATCAACGGCCGACTCGATAGAAAAGCTGGGGCCTTTGCTTGGCGCAGCAGCTCCGGCGGCTACCACCGTGGCCGCTGCACCGGCAGCGCTAACAACTGCCGCGGCCGGTGCTACGGTGAGCGGCAGCGCGGCACTTGCTACGGCCGCACCGGCTGCCATACCAGCGCCAGTACCTAGCGGCACAACAGTGGCCGGCGAAGCCACCGAGCCCGACATAACCACTGGGGCATCAGCATCCTCCTCGTCCTCGTAATCTTGGGCAGCAACGGGTGATGTAGTAGGAGCAGCTGCGGAGGTTGGCCGCAACGAGCGAACTGTCATGCCGAAGTCCTTTTCCTCTTCTTCCAAAGCAGCCGGCGCCGCGTAATTGCCCCGGACATTAGGCTGACCGAACTGACTGTGAGGTGCCGGAGCAGCTTCATCAGCTTCTTCCTGGTCCGTCCCGAAACGGGGCAGATTGAGGGTAGTAACGTTGAAGAAGAACACCACGAAGGAAATCAGCAGGAAGGCCAGCAGCAGCACAGTGCCCCAGCCAATCAGACTATCGAGCCAGAGGGCCGCTTCGTAGCCGATACCGCCGCTCAGAAAGTCGAGGCGGTGGCTCAGGGCGGGGTCGGCGTCGGGAGCCTGCATGGAGTGAACTACGTAGCCTAGCAGCACACTCAGCCAGCCCATGATGAAGATGCACAGCGCCAGCACGTAGCTCACCGACACGCCGGCCCGCCGGAACACAATCTTGTAGCCCAGGAAAAACACAATGGGAATGAGGGCAAACGCAGCCACACCAAAGCCCTTGTAGATGAAGGCTTGTGCTAACAGAGCGCCCACTAGCCCCAGCCAGTTGCCCGACTCCTGCCCAGCCTCTTTCACCGGGGTCCGGTCCAGGCCAGCCACCACGCTTTGGTCGGCGTGGCCCGTGAAAAGGAACGATAGGAAGGCAATGGTCAGGTACAAAGAGCCGAGCAGGAAGAAAAAGCCTAGGAACAGCTGAAACCGCCGGTCGCGCACAAACGCGAACATGCCACCCAGCTCGAAAGTCGGGAGCTTGAAAGGAGACCGGGCGGCTTTGGGAGCCGCCTTGGGCTCGGAGGCCCGGCGGTTTTCGCGGGGCGCGGCCGGTTCGGCCGGCGCGGGCCGGGCTGCCGTAGCACGCGGGGGCCGCGGCTCATTGCCCCGGCTTACCGGCGTGGGTTGATCTTGCTTGTAAGTATTCTTAGCCATTCTAAACGCACCAAAGAGCCAAATTTAGGCATTTCCGGCGGCGCAACGGTGAAACCCTAAAATAGTGAAACAAGGAGTTTGGGTTGCACATTACTTAGCGGCAACTCATTAGCATGAAAACTCTTTGTTTAATTATTGCAGAAATTCATTGTTGCAACGCTTCATATAAGTAAATCTGCCAGTACGCGTCGGGCCGCGTGAACACGCCAACCAAACGCAATCCGGTACGGCCCGGTTGGGCCAGATGAGCCGCTGACAGCACATAGCGCCCGCCTAACTTGCGGAAGTTAGGGGTATCGAACGTGAAATCCTGCACTACGCGGCGTTGAAACGCACCCACCCGAAAATCCTTGCCCAACTCGGCAGAAAACGCGTAGCATCGGTTGCCCCAGGCATCGAAGTACGTTTGCAGGGTGGGGCTTTTGGCCAGCTCTCCGGCAATGAGCGGCCGGAACTGGTACTTATACGGCAGCGGGTAGTTGTTCTGGTAGGAGTCCAGGGTGTAGAAGTTGTTGAGTTGAGCCACGGCCGGCGGAAACCCCAGACACACCACCCGGTACTGCGCGGGTTGCAGGCCGGTTTGGCGCTGCACGGCCTGTTGCACGGCTTGGAACAACGGTTCACTCACATATTCGGCGTACGTCGGCTCGTTGGGTTTGGGGTAGCCGGCTAGCTCGCGCAGGTTATTAAGCCACTCTGGGTTCATCCCCAGCCCAACCAGCAGCTGCAACCCCACCAGCCCCACCTGCCAGCGGCCCGACACTTCGCGCAGTGCCAACGCCAGTACCGCAAACCACAGCAGCGGCGTGAGGTAGTGAAACCGCCCAAAGTTGAACACCCCAACAGCAGGCAAGCGCGTTTGCGCCGCCGCTACCAGCTGCGGATAGAAGCCACTAAACAGTGCTAGCCCGCCCAAGGCCAGCAGCAATACCGCTAACCGCCGGCCCAGCACCGGCCGCCGCTCAGTTGGAGCAAGCACCACCGCCACTCCTACGGCCAGCAGCGCCGCCAACCGCAGAAAACGGCTGGCGTGGTATTGCCCAAACAAAAAGAACTGCGCGGAGCTACGCAGCCCGGCCACTAGCCCCATAGGAGTCAGGCGCCGCATGTCGAACTCCAGCCGGTGCGGCACGAACTGCTTGAACAGCAGCGAGTAGAACAAGGGCCACTCGACCACCACGTACATAACCAACAGCAAACCCAGCCCTACTACCAAGCGCCAGTTCAGGCGGCTGGTGGTTCGCCAGTCGCAGAGCGTTAGCAAGCCCAGCGCCGTGAGCACAAACGGACCCACAAACACAAATGTGCTCCACAGCGGAAACCCGGCAATAATAACCCAGTGCCACCACCGCGCCACACCGCGCCGCACTGCTAGAAAGGCCAGCAACAACCCCGCCTGCCCCAGCAACGATAGGCCATACATGGAATAGATGGGCAACAACGCCCAGCCCAGCGCTAGCGCCGCCGCCAAAGCCTGTTGCTGTGGCTGGCGCAGTCCTATTTGCCGTAGCAGCGCGTACATGCCCAGCAGCCCTAGCAGCCGAACCAGCGTCTGCTGTACTAGGTACACCGCCCAAGGCGGCAGCACCTCAAACAGCAGCATCGTCACGCTCAGGCCGGAGCGAACGGCATTGCGCGGCAGCCCGTTCATGATGGCCGGCAGTGTGGTGGTGGCTTGATAGTCGAATACTATGTCTTGCTGGACAAGCAGATACGGAATGGAAAATTCGGCGTCCAGATTATCATCAATCGTGATGTAACTGTGCTGCCGCAAAACCACGTATGGCAGTAGAAACAGCAATAAACCCACTAGTGCCAACAGCAAGGGCGAAAGCCGAGGAATTTTCAAAATCCTGGATGATAGCACAGTGAAATGATTAGATTTGTTGCAAAAGTACCACTGCGCTCCTACCACTCACACCTATTGCAATGCTTAATTAGGACCTCTCCTCCTTCCTCTGCATTGCTCCATGCCACAACTGTCTTTGACTTCAGCCGGGCAGCCGTACTGCCACGTTGATTATGACCCTTGCAACCATTGGGTACGCGCTACATGGCGTGGCTTCATCAACCCACAACACGCCCTGCAAAGCATCGTGTCGTCGTTGAACACCCTGAGTGCTCCGGCAGCCACCCTGTTTCTCAACGACAACAGCCAGGTGCTAAACCCGTGGTTTGACTCCCTGACGTGGCTGCGTTACGCCTGGGACAGCACCAATACCCCCCCGCCCGCCTGCGTTGCGCACGTTATGCAGCCCGGCGGCGACGCCAACGTCGGCGACCTGGACACCACCTGGACCCGTAGCGCCGGCACCGAACTGCAACTCTTCGAATCGGTGGATGAAGCAGAAGACTGGTTGCGAGGCTGCCACGGGGCTGCCACCGAAAAACCCACTCCTAAAGCACCTCCCACCGATAAGCCCGTTGGACTTACGTAAGTGCGCTAAGCCAGCAACAACTGCTTTTCAGCTGCGCGGGTGGAAGGCGGTGATGACCTGGCGCAGGTAGTCTCGGTCGAGGTGGGTATAGATTTCGGTTGTAGTGATGCTCTCGTGGCCCAACATTTCCTGCACCGCGCGTAAGTCGGCGCCGCCCTCGATGAGGTGGGTGGCGAAGGAGTGGCGGAAGGTATGCGGACTGATCGTTTTGCGCACCCCCGCCGTTTTCGCGGCGTCTTTGATGATGTTGAAAATCATGATGCGCGAGAGTTTGGCCCCGCGCCGGTTCAGGAATACAAAGTCCTCATTGCCGGGCTTGATATCAAGGTGGCAGCGGATGCCTTGCAGGTACAAACCCATATGTTTCAGTGCGTCACGCCCGATGGGCACGAGGCGCTCCTTGTTGCCTTTGCCAGTTACGCGCACGAAGCCTTGGTCCACATATACATTGGAAAGGCGCAGCTCAGTTAGCTCACTCACCCGCAACCCCGAGCTGTAGAGCACTTCTAGAATGGCGCGGTTACGGGTACCTTCGGCGGTACTTAGGTCCACGGCTTCGAGCAACTGCACAATGTCTTGGTAGCTGAGCGTATCGGGGAGTTTGCGGCCGGTTTTGGGGGCTTCCAGCGTGTCGGTGGGGTCCAAGGTGAGCAGGTCCTCCATAATCATGAAGCTGAAAAACGCCTTGATACCTGACAACGTGCGGGCTTGCGAGGTAGCCGTCATGCCCAGCTCGCCCAGCCAGTCCAGAAACTCGCGCAGCAGCACCGTAGTCACCTCCTTGGGGTTGTTGGGTAGGTGCCGGATTTCCAGGAAATACCGCAGCTTGCCCACGTCGCGCACGTAGGCCTCCACCGAATTAGCCGAGAGCGACTTTTCCAGCTGCAAGTACCCCTCGAACTGACGTAGCGTGATTGACCAAGTAGACATAGAGCCCAAAGGTAAGTACAGCTCCCAACCGGTCCCAGCCAGCTGCGCGCTTTCCTTCACCGCTTACTGAGAGGGCGACAAATCGAAGCGTCCGTCCGTAACGGTGATGGTTTTGCCGCTTGGACTACGGGCCGTGAACTGAAACGTTCCTGCCACAATGGTGCTGCGGGTGGTGATTCCGTTTACGGTTTTTGTGCGAGGCTCAACCTTAGTGATAGTCACGGCGCCGGTGCCGTTCACTGTGTCGTATAGTTCAAGCCCCCCCGATGCTGTAGTGCTGTTGTTGTTGTTGGCGGAAGCGCTAAAGCCTTGGCTCAGTGTATACACGCCCGGCGCAATGGCACTGGCCGAGCGTAAGGAAAGGCTCATACGGCCAATTCCCGCATTGTCGCCGTTGGCTCCGTGGTTTTGGATATCCACTGTCAACCCAGACGCTCCCACTGGAAAAGTATAGGTTTTAAGCGTGTAGTCGGCCGGCAACATGCTGGCTGAATTGGGGTTATAAGGCAGCCAGAGCTTGCCGTCCACCAGGCAGCCGAATGTGCCTTTACCCTCCTGTGTGGCATCGGGCATTTTCTCCTTGGCGCTATCTTCTGCTTTATCGCAGGCAGTACTACCCACTACTAATAAGCACGCCAGGAGCAAACTCTCCATCCGGCGGCGGCAATGCGCTAATGTTTTCATAGTGTTGCAAGCTACTTGTTTTCCTGTAGCCTATCCGCCTGCCATTTACTTACTCATTCCCTAAGTCCTGAACATGCAGCTTCTTATCCTCAACGGCCCCAACCTCAACCTGCTGGGTCGGCGCGAGCCGGGCATCTACGGCACCCGCTCCTTCGACGATTATTTGCCGGAGCTGCGTGCCGCTTTCCCCCACCTCACCATCGAGTATTTCCAAAGCAACCACGAAGGCGAACTGCTCGATAAGCTGCACGAAGTGGGCTACACGTACCACGGCATCGTGCTCAATGCCGGCGGTTACACCCATACCAGCGTAGCCCTTGGGGATGCAATAGCGGCCATCAACGCCCCAGTGGTGGAGGTGCACCTCAGCAACCTGCACGCCCGCGAAGATTTCCGCCAGAAAAGCTTCATCGGCAAGCATTGCGTGGGCAGCATCACGGGCTTCAAGCTGGAAAGCTACCGGCTGGCCGTGCAGTATTTCGACAGCCTCCGGCCTAAGCGCCTGGGGTTTAAGGTATAGATAAGCGTGAAAGTGTGAAGTGGTGAAATGAGGAGTTGATGGGTTTGCACAATCCGTGCAAGTGGCAGCGTTGTAACAACCACTTCACAATTTCACACTTCACAATTTCACCTCCCCTACCTTTACGCTTCCGTTTCCTCTAGCCTTTCCAACTCATGTATACATTCAATCCTGGCCCGTCGCAGGTGTACCCACAGGTACGCCAGTATCTGCAAGATGCGTTTGACGAGGGCTGGCTGTCGGCTCCGCACCGGGGCGAACGGTTCACGGGGCTCATGCGCCAGACCATAACCGAGCTGAAAAACAAGCTCAACGTTCCACAGGACTACACCGTGTTCTTTATGAATTCGGCCACCGAGTGCTGGGAAGTTCTCACTCAGAGCCTGACGCCCAACAAGAGCCTACACCTGTATAGCGGCGCGTTTGGCGAGAAGTGGTACGAGTACGCCAAGGCCCTGCGGCCTGCTACCATCGGCCTCCCGTTCGGTCCCAACGAGGTGCCCGACGTAGCCACCTTGCCCCTCCCCGACCCGGAAATCGACTTGGTGTGCATCACCCAAAACGAAACCAGCAACGCCACCCAGCTGCGCGACAGTTTCATCCTGAACTTGTACAACCGCATCGGCAATTCGCTGCTGGCTGTGGATGCCACGTCGTCGTTGGCGGGCATCCAGATGAAGTATATCAAGGCCGATATCTGGTACGCCTCGGTGCAGAAGTGCTTTGGGTTGCCGGCCGGCTTGTCGTTGATGATTCTCTCGCCGCGGGCCGTGGACCGGTTCCGCCAGATCAACGAGCGGAGCCACTACAACTCGCTCACGGCGCAATACGAGAAAATGCTCAACTTCCAGACCACGCACACCCCCAACGTGCTTGGCATCTATCTTCTGAGCCGCGTGTTGCAAGACCGGGAGCCCATCAAAACAGTGCACCAGCACCTAGTAGAGCGCGCTACCAAGCTCTACGACTACTTCGAGCAGGCCACCCAGCTCACGCCGCTCATCACCAACCCGGAAACCCGCTCGACCACCGTAATCGGCCTGCAAGCCGCCCCCGCCCTCATCGACGAGGTGAAGCGTAGCGCCTTGGCGCAGGGCCTACAGCTCGGCAACGGCTACGGCAACTGGAAAGCCGGCAGCCTACGCATTGCCAATTTCCCCGCCATTCCCGACGAAGCCTTCGAGCAGCTGGTCCAATTCTTCGCCAAGGAATTCGCGTAAAGGCGAAATGGTGAGATGGTGAAATGGTGAGTTTGATGTTTGAACTGCGCCACTTACACAAATGACGCAAGCCGAACGTCAAACTCACCATTTCACCACCTCACTATCTCACTGTATGTTCAGTCTCAAGGAAATATTCTCCGTCACGCTCACGTTGTTCGCCGTGATTGATGTGCTGGGTTCCATCCCCATCATCATCCAGATTCGGCAGCGGGAAGGCCGGATTCAGTCCGAGAAGGCCACGCTGGTAGCCGGCGTGCTCATGGTGGTATTTCTGTTTTTGGGGCAGAGCATTCTGAGCTTGTTTGGCGTTGATTATCAGTCGTTCGCGCTGGCCGGTGCTATTATCATCTTCCTCATTGGCATGGAGATGATTCTGGGTATCGAACTGTTCCGGCACAATCCGTTGGCCACTACGGGTTCTATCGTGCCGCTGGCGTTTCCCATCATTGTGGGGGCCGGCACCATGACCACGCTGCTCTCGTTGCGCGCCGCCTATTCACTCCCTAACGTATTGGTGGGCATAGCGTTAAACCTGGTATTCGTGTACGGCGTGCTCAAAAGCAGCGCCTGGATTGAGCGCAAGCTGGGCAAAGCCGGCGAAGACATTCTGCGTCGCGTGTTCGGCGTGATTCTGCTGGCTATTGCCATTAAGCTCTTTAAATCGAATTTCTGATTCTCTAGCCCGTCATGCAGAGCGCAGCGCAGCATCTCGCGGGGCGTCATTGGGTCACCGTCTGCAACGTCAGCACGCGAGATGCTGCGCTGCGCTCTGCATGACGTTCTTTTCACTTCCTCATACCTATCTCTCTTGATTTACCTCTTCACCGACGGCTCCTCGCGCGGTAACCCTGGCCCTGGCGGCTACGGCGCCATTCTGCGCTTCGGGCAGCATGAAAAAGAGCTAACTGAAGGCTTCCGCCTGACCACCAACAACCGTATGGAGTTGCTGGCCATCATTGTCGGCCTGGAAGCCATCAACCGCCCCGAGTTGCCCATTACCGTCGTGACGGACTCAAAGTATGTGGTAGATTCAGTGGAAAAGAAGTGGGTGTTCGGCTGGGAGAAAAAAGCCGATTTCGGCAAGAAAGCCAACGAAGACCTTTGGCGCCGCTTCCTGAAAGTATATGCCCAGCGCAAAGTGTCGTTCAAATGGGTGCGCGGCCACAACGGCCACCCCGAAAACGAGCGGTGCGACCAGCTCGCCGTGCGCAGCGCCACCGGCACCCGCTTGCTCATCGACGAAGGTTACGAGCTAATTGAGGCCCGACGGGCATAATCCACTACCTTTGCCCGCGTGACAAGTCGCTCCACCGCGGCGCCGCAAGGCGACGAGGAAAGTCCGGGCAACGCAGAGCACCCTGCTTCCTAACGGGAAGGATGTGCCGCAAGGTGCAGACAGCCAGTGCCACAGAAAACTACCGCCTACGTTGCCTTCGGGCAGCCGGTAAGGGTGAAAAGGTGCGGTAAGAGCGCACCAGCGGGCGGGCAACTGTTCCGGCTGGGTAAACCTCAGGGGTTGAAAGACCAAATAAGCGGGCATGCTAGTCTTCGGGCTGGCACCGGGCGGCTCGTCCGGCGTCCGTGGGTAGGTTGATGGAGCCTTTCCGCGAGGACTGGCCTAGATAAATGGTGGAGACGCCGCCTTTCGGGGTAGCGGACAAAACCCGGCTTACAGACTTGTCACCCCCAACAAAAAGGTGGCCGCAACACACGTTGCGGCCACCTTTTTTGCTATGATGCGGCTTGTCAGGCCGTCATGCTGAGCTTGCCGAAGCATCTCTACCGCTTCGCCTGAACCGTTACGACGAAGCGGTAGAGATGCTTCGGCAAGCTCAGCATGACGTTCTTTATTAACCTGTTACTTCTTATTAGCGGCACGAATGGCTTTCACTTCTGCAGCGCTAATTGAGGTGGCTTTGTTACCGAAGCTGTTGCGCACATAGGTTAGCACAGCGGCTATTTGTTGATCGGTCAGGAAGTCGTAAGATGGCATGGCGTTGTTGTATTCCTCGCCGTCAATGTCAACGCCCTGCAAACCGTTGAGTACCACTTTCACGATGCGCGTTTTGTCGCCAAGTACGTAGCTGGTTTTGATGAGCGGCGGATTCAGGCCGTCCACTCCGCCCCCATCGGCTTGGTGGCAGCTCAGGCAAGTTTCAGTGTACACGGTTTTGCCTTGCGCAATAAGGGCGGCAGCCGGAGCAGCTGCTTTGGCCTTAGGGGCTGGTTTCTTTTGGGCCGAAGCAGACGCACCACAGAGCAGCAGGCCGGCAAGAGCAACTAGTAGCTTCTTCATTAAAACGCTTATTTTTTGGCGTATACGATACGGTAAACGGTGCCCGCTTTGTCGTCGGAAACGTAGAGCGAGCCATCCGGACCCTGGGCCAAGCCGCAGGGCTTGTGGTCGGCGCGGCCGGTGGCGGCCTTCTCTGGTGAGCCAGCGAAGTTATCGGCAAATACCTCCGATTCGCCGCTGGGTTTGCCATTCTTGAAGGGTTGGAATACCACGTAGTAGCCTGCTTGCGGCTCAGGAGCGCGGTTCCAGGAACCGTGGAAGGCAATGAACGCGCCGTTGCGGTACCGCTCCGGGAACATAGTGCCGGTGTAAAACAGCAGCGCGTTCGGGGCCATGTGGGCCGGGAAAGCCGCGGCCGGCTCGATGAAGTTGCCGGTGGCTTCCTTTTTGCCATCGCCACCGTACTCCGGGGCCATCATTTTCTTGTGCTGCTGGCCATCATAGTACATGTAGGGCCAGCCGGCGTTGTCGCCTTTTTTGAGGGCGTACAAGCATTCAGCTGGCACCTGCGCCGACTGCTTGGTATCGTAGAGTTCGGGGAAGATGTCGTGGAGCTGGTCGCGGCCGTGCTGCATCACGAAGAGCTGGTTGGCCTGCTGGTTCCAGTCGAGGCCCACCACGTTGCGCAGGCCGGTGGCATAGCGGGTACCGTCGCCGTAGGTCTGGTTGAGCTTGTCGGCGCGGAACTGCCAGATACCACCAGCGGAATCCAAAATCGGGCAATTGGGCTGGCCGAGCGAGCCTTTCTGCCGGTCTTTCACCTGGCACGAGTTGGAGTAGGCCCCCACGTTCACGTAGATGTTGCCGCTGTTGTCGAGCACCACCGATTTGCTTTCGTGCTGGCGGCGGTTTATCAGGCCAGTGATGATTTTTTCGGGCTTCTCTGGGTTGGTCACTTCGCCCTTGGCATCGAGCTTGTAGCGGAACACTTCTTCGTCGGAAGAGGCGTACAGGTAGCCGTCTTTGGCGTAGAGGCCGGTGCCGCCGTAGCTACCGAAACCAGTGGTTGTCTGCGTTTTGCCGTCAGCGCCGGGGCGAATCATCAGAATACCCTTGCCCGACTTATCAGGCCGGTTCAGCTTTGCGTAGATAACGCCCTGGGGCGTCACGACTACGTGACGGGTGCGGGCACCCGTTTCCACCACTTTCAGCGCCCCAAAACCGGCTGGCAGCTTTAGACCAGCGTTGTCGGCATCGGGGGCGGGCGGCCCTACCTTGCTAGTGAGGGCGTAGAGCGACAGGCTGCCGACCAGGGCCGTGGGCACCAGCAGCAAGCGGAGTAGGTTGTTTTTCATAGGTAGGATTTGGATTCAGTTGTCGGAAGAAAGGTAACCTGTCAGTCTTACAAAGAGGCTGGTTTCCGGTTTGAGTTGCTTAACTGCATTCCGAGGAAGGAAGTTGTCGGCACTCGCTCCAGAGATACCACCGAAAACGGAAGCTATAGGCGTTTCGTACGCTTCACTATTTCCCAAGAACGGCTTTTCGCTACCTTCGCTGCTCTTCGCACCCATCTGTTTTTCTGAAATTGGTATGCCCCGCATTCTTATCATCGACGACGAAAAGGCCATCCGCAATACGCTGAAGGAGATTCTGGAATATGAAAGCTACCAGGTAGACCAGGCCGAAGACGGCCCGACTGGCCTCGACATGCTGATCCGCGACAAGTACGACGTGGTGCTCTGCGACATCAAGATGCCCAAGATGGATGGCATTGAGGTACTGGAGCGCGCCCGCATTGTGGCGCCTGATGCGGCCTTCATCATGGTATCAGCCCACGGCAACGTGGAAATGGCCGTGGATGCCACTAAAAAAGGCGCCTACGATTTCCTCCAGAAGCCACCAGACCTGAACCGCCTGCTGGTAACCGTCCGCAACGCCCTGGACCGCACCAAGCTGGTAGCTGAAACCAAAACGCTGAAGAAGAAAGTCGCCAAAAGCTCGGAAATGGTGGGCTCGTCGGAGGCGCTGGGCGCGGTGCGCAAAGCCATTGAGAAAGTTGCCCCCACTGATGCCCGCGTACTAATTACCGGCCCTAACGGCGCTGGCAAGGAAATGGTAGCCCGCCAGTTGCACGAGTTAAGCAACCGCGCCAACGGCCCGATGGTGGAAGTGAACTGCGCCGCTATTCCCTCCGAACTGATTGAAAGCGAGTTGTTCGGCCACGAAAAAGGCTCGTTTACGTCGGCCGTGAAGCAGCGCATCGGCAAGTTCGAGCAGGCTGATGGCGGCACACTGTTCCTCGACGAAATCGGCGACATGAGCCTTTCGGCCCAAGCCAAAGTGCTGCGGGCGTTGCAGGAAAGCAAAATCACCCGCGTCGGCGGCGAAAAGGAAATTTCGGTGAACGTACGGGTGCTAGCCGCCACCAACAAAAACCTGCTCCAGGAAATAGCCGACCGTAACTTCCGCGAAGACCTGTACCACCGCCTCTCGGTTATCCTGATTCAGGTGCCCGCCCTCAACGACCGGCGCGACGACATTCCAGAGCTTATTGAGAAGTTCCTCAAGGACATTGCCAACGACTACGGCAACAAGCCCAAGAAAATTGACGCCGATGCCCTCACTTACCTAAAGGGCCTCGACTGGCGCGGCAACATCCGGGAGTTGCGCAACGTGGTAGAGCGCCTCGTTATCATGAGCGACGACACCATCTCGGAAGCCGACGCCAAAGCATTTGCGGGGAAATAACCTCAGCAGCCATTAGCTGTTTGTTGTAGAAAGGAAACGTGCGGGCCGAAAGTAGCTGTAGCAGCTGCTTTCGGCCCGCACGGCTATTTAACTCCCACGATTTTCAGGTGATTATGGAAATGTTCTTTAGTGAGTTGTTCGGGTTGGAGGCAACCGCAAAAACCATGACGCCGGGGCAAATGTGTGCCCGCACGTTGGTGGTATTTGTGCTGGCGCTGGTGCTGCTGCGCTTATCGGGTCGGCGCACGTTTGCCAGCAACAACTCCCTCGACATGATTGTGAAGTTCATGATGGGGGCCATCCTGAGCCGCACTATCACCGGCGACGCCTCGTTTCCGGGCACCTTGGCCGCCGCTATTACGCTAGTAGCCGTGCACCGGGCGCTGGCCTACGCCGTGTTTGCGTTTCCGTGGCTGCACCGTTTGGTGAAGGGCGAAGCATCGGTGCTGGTCGAGGGAGGACAGATCAACCAGAAGGAATTACGGAGTGCCAACATCAGCGAAGATGACATGCGAGCCGACGTCCGAAGCACTGCCAATGTGGACGATCTAGCCGAAACGAAAACGGTGCGACTGGAACACGACGGCTCCATCAGTGTGATAAAGAAAAAGTAGCAGTTGCCATTCCGTGCTCGGCATCACACCATCTGGTTACAGCCGCGCACATCGGAGTTGTCGAGGCGGCCTAGCACCTCAAATGAGCCATCAGGGTACATGCGGGCTAGGTCCTTGGTTTCGATGAAGGCACAAGAATCCACATTGGCTAGGTCGATGACGTTGAGGGCACCGTCGGGGCGAGACTCGCTGACGGAAAACGGGTCGGCGGGGTCCCGGAGCAATACGCGCAACTGGGGCGGGGCATGGAAGCGGCCGTCGCCGAGGCTGTAGGCTTGGCTGAGCAGTTCGGTCATGCCATACTCGGAGTGGATGCCAGCCGGGCCAAAGGCCTGTCGTAGCTCGTGGTGCAGCTCTTCCCGAATCATTTCGCGGCGTCGGCCTTTCATGCCGCCGGTTTCCAGCACCGTTAGGTTTTGCAGCTCGGGCGCGGCCCCCACTTCGGCAGCCAAGTCCAGCAGAGCATAGCTCACCCCAAACAGCATCACGCGCCGGCTGGCATCCTGCTTCGCCTCGCGCAAGGCCTGCAACAGCGCGGCGTGGTCGTGCAGGAAAAACGCGGGCTGCGTCTGGCCCGACTGTTTGGCGAAGTAATCGACCATAGCCACCAACGACGAGTGCCCCTGCTCCAGATACGAGGGCAGTAGCGCCAAAAACGTCCAGCTGGTTAGTGCCCCATAATACTGCTCGAAGATGCGGGCCGCATTCTGCCGGTATAGCTGCGGTTCGCGGACTTGGTGCTGGCTGCGTTGCTGCAACGTGGTGCCGCTACTCAGGAACAGTTCCTG
The DNA here is from genome assembly GCF_000420705.1 of Hymenobacter norwichensis DSM 15439. Taxonomy (GTDB): domain Bacteria; phylum Bacteroidota; class Bacteroidia; order Cytophagales; family Hymenobacteraceae; genus Hymenobacter; species Hymenobacter norwichensis. Next base: position 933,093 of record NZ_ATVL01000007.1, on the reverse strand, counting down.
CGGCTCCCACACTTCGGGTTCGGTACGCACATCCTGAGTTTTGAAAAACTCGATGGGCAGAAACGGGATGTCGGTAAGCTGCTGAACGGCGGCGGGCGTACAACCTAATGCCGCTAGGTAGGCTCTATAGGGTGGACAGTGTACCGCCTGATGCTGGAACAGGCGCAGGGCGGCAGCGGGTACCTCGGCGGTATTCAGGTGTGGTAGCTGCCTTATGTGGTCTTCACGGAAACTCATTGCCAGGGAACTGGGTTAGCAAAACATATAACAATTGCGGTACAACTTCGTTGAGAAACTGTACCTTTTGCCTGCCGCCACGGTGGCTTCACTGGTCTGATTCTTCTTTATGGACATGTTGCGTACACTTCGTTTTGGGTTGCTTTTCGCGTTTAGCGGCATGGTAGCTGCCTCCTGCATCAACCCACCCGACTTTCCCGATACTCCCAGCATCGAGTTTAAGTCGCTGCAAGTACAGCGCCTGCCCTCCGCTCCTGGTTTGCAGCCCATTGACAGCATTACAGTCACCATTGAGTTCAAAGACGGTGATGGTGATTTAGGCCTCAATAGTGAGGAATACAGCAATCCGCCTTACAACCGGTTGAATAGTGATAACACTATCAACCTGAACCACTGGAATTACTTCTTTAAGATATTCGTCAAAGACAGAAACAATCAGTTTGTGCAGCGTACTACGTTGATCAATGGTAGTCCGCTAGACCCCACTCAGTATTACGGGCAGTTTCCCCACTTAGAGCCTAATGCGGACAAGAAAGCTCCACTGAAAGGAGAGCTGTACTTCGGCCAGACATTTGGTCTGGGCGACGTTTTTGTACCGGGTGAGGAAGTACGTTTCGAAATCACCATCAAAGACCGCGCCCTCAATACCAGCAATACAGTAACAACCAACAGCTTTACAGTGGTACGTTAGCCTTGCTGATTGCCAAAACAAAACGCTCCCCCGGCACGCTTCACGCAACGCCGGGGGAGCGTTTATTTTAATACGAAAGCCTAATAAATAGCCGGGAATTGTTTTGGGTCGGCTTCGCGCATCATCTCATACACCGTATCGAACACATCTTCGGCGTTGGGCTTCGAGAAATAGTCGCCGTCGGAGCCGTAGGGTGGGCGGTGGGCATGGGCCGCCAAGCAGCGCGGAGCCGAGTCGAGGTAGCGGTAGGCATCCTGGTCATCAAGGACTTGCTGCATCATGAAGGCAGTAGCGCCGCCGGGCACATCTTCGTCGGCGAAGAGCACGCGGCTAGTTTTCTGGATGCTGTCCACAATAACGTGCTCCAGGTCGAAGGGCAGCAGGGTTTGCACGTCCAGCACTTCCACCGAAATGCCGACCTCCGCCAGTTGGGTGGCGGCGTCCAGCACAATGCGGCACATCGAGCCGTAGGTGACGATGGTCAGGTCGGTGCCTTCGCGTAGGGTTTCGGGCACGCCCAGCGGCAAGGTAAACTCGCCCACGTTGCTTGGAATCCGCTCTTTGAGGCGGTAGCCGTTCAGGGGCTCAATTACAATAGCGGGCTCATCGGAACGTAGCAGCGTATTGTAGAATCCGGCGGCTTGGGTCATGTTGCGCGGCACGCACAAATGAATGCCTCGGATGGCACCTAATATCATCTGGATGGGTGAGCCGGAGTGCCAGATGCCTTCAAGACGGTGCCCCCGGGTGCGCACGATGAGCGGCGCTTTCTGCCCGCCTTTGGTACGGTATTGCAGGTTAGCCAGGTCGTCGCTCAGGATCTGGATGGCGTAGAGCAGGTAGTCGAGGTACTGAATTTCAGTTATCGGGCGCAGGCCGCGCAAGGCCGCCCCTATGCCCTGCCCTACAATGGTGCACTCCCGAATGCCGGTATCCGTCACGCGTAGCTCGCCGAATTTGTCCTGCAAGCCTGCAAAAGCCTGGTTCACGTCGCCGATGCGGCCTACGTCTTCGCCGATGGCGAAAATGCGCGGGTCGCGCTGGAAGTTGGCGTCGAAGCAGGCTTGTAGCACCTCCCGGCCATCTACCTGGGCGGTATCGGCGGCAAACTTGGCAGGCACTACCTCAATGTTGCCAATGGCTTCTTCGCTTTGGCTGAACAGGTAAGAGTTGTAGCGGTCAGCGTTTTCGGCCAAAGATTGGTCGAGCCAATTGAGCAGTTCGCGGCGGGCGACACTGCGCTTACCCCGCACCTGGCGCAACACCCGGCGCACTGTACGCACCAAATCGGCCCGGATGGGGGTTTGGTTTTGGGCGAGGTGCGCCACCAGTTCGTGTAGCTCGTTTTCAGTGCCGCTTTCCGCTACCAGTTGGTTGAGGAGCGCTACCACTTCGTCGCGCTCCTCTTTAATAGGGTTGAAGAAAGCGGCCCAAGCGGCTGTGCGGGCTACTTTCACCGCCTCGCGCGACTCATTTTCAATATGGGTTAGCTCGTCTTCGGTGGCGTGGCCTTCAGTAAGTAGCCACTCCTTCATTTTCAGCAGGCAGTCGTGCTCCTGCTCCCACACCAGCCGGTCTTTGGACTTGTACCGCTCGTGTGAGCCGCTGGTGCTATGGCCTTGGGGCTGGGTTACTTCGGTTACGTGAATGAGTACGGGTACGTGCTGGGTGCGACACAGCTCGGCAGCACGCTGGTAAGTGTCCACTAGGGTGGTGTAGTCCCAGCCTTTCACCACGAAAATCTCGAAGCCCGGCTCACCTTCCCCGTCGCGCTGCAAGCCCATCAGAATGGCTGATATGCTCTGCTTGGTGGTCTGGTACTCAGCGGGTACTGAAATACCGTAGTGGTCGTCCCAGACGCTCATCAGCATCGGAATCTGGAGGACACCGGCGGCATTCAGGGCCTCGAAGAACATGCCTTCGGAGGTGCTGGCGTTGCCGATGGTACCAAATGCCACCTCGTTGCCATTCACCGAAAACTGCTCGTACTGGTGCAACTCAGAGTTCTGGCGGAACAGCTTGGAAGCATAGGCCAATCCCACCAGGCGGGGCATCTGGCCGGCCGTAGGCGAAATATCGGCCGACGAGTTCTTGCTGGTTGCCAAGTTCTTGAAGTTGCCGTCTTCATCCAGAATACGGGTGGCGAAGTGGCCGTTCATGGCCCGGCCGGCCGTGGCAGGCTCGGCTTCCGCGTCGGTGTGGGCGTAGAGCTGGGCGAAATACTGCTGCAAGGTCAGCTCACCGATGGCCAGCATAAACGTCTGGTCGCGGTAGTAGCCCGCGCGCCAGTCGCCGGCCCGGAAGGCGCGGGCCATGGCCAGCTGGGGCAATTCCTTGCCGTCGCCGAAGATGCCGAACTTGGCTTTGCCCATAAATACCTCCTTACGGCCCGCCAGCGAGGCGTACCGGCTTTCCCACCCGAGGCGGTAGTCGCGCAGAAGTTCGTCTTTACTGAGAGTGGCCGTGATGGCCAGCAGGTCGGTAGCTTCGGTAGTGGGCATAAAGGGATGGGGCGGATGTAGATACTGCAGCCGGCTGGAAGGCCGGTTGCGGAAGTAGGAGCCACAAAAGTACGGATTTGGCCGGGAGGTTTCGTTGAGACCCAACGAGGGGTGTTTTTGTTTATCTTTGGGAGGTTGGTTGCCAGTTATGAGTTACCAGTTGCCAGATTCCTTCTTGGAAGGGGAAACAAACAACTCATGCATAGCGACCGGCAACTCATAAGTGACAACAACTCATACCCTCTATGAAACACTTTGCCTCACTTTTCCTGGCCGTACTGGTTTGCCTCGGCGCCCGCGCCCAGGGGGTTATCACCTTCGAGAAAGACATGCACGACTTTGGCAGCGTGCCCGAAGGCACCATGGCCACGCATGAGTTCAAGTTCAAGAACACTGGCAACCAGCCCGTGGTTATTGCCAACGTGCAAGCCAGCTGCGGCTGCACCACTCCCGACTGGACCAAAACGCCAGTAATGCCCGGCAAATCGGGTATCGTGAAGGCCATGTACAGCAGCGCCGGCCGGCCGGGTGTGTTCAACAAAACCGTAACCGTTACCAGCAACGCCAGCGTACCGAGCGTGGTGCTCAGCATCAAGGGCGACGTGGTGAACAAGGAGCAGGCCAAAGCCAGCATGACGCCCGCCCAACTGGCGCAGTCGCCACGCATGGTGCTGGACCGCACCGCCCACGACTTCGGTAAGATTGAATCGGGGCAGCAGCCGGTGGCTAAGTTCACAGTAAAGAACCCCGGCAAGCAGCCCCTGGAGCTCGGCATGATTACTTCGGCTTGCAACTGCGTGGGCTACAAGTCGGTGCCGCCAGTTATCAAGTCCGGCCAGAGTGCCGTGGTGGAGTTGCTGTACGCCCAGCGCCAGACCGGCCAGATGTCGGACGTGGCCACGCTCAGCTCCAACGACCTGAACGGCGACGTGAAGATTACACTGAAAGCCAACATCGTGCGCGACCTGAACGGTAGCAGCATGGTGAAGGAAAGCAGCGCCACGGTGCCCTTCAAGTAAGACATATAAAGTAGCTGCCTGCTGCTGATACCACATAATAAAAGCGGCCGCGCAAGAACATCTTGCGCGGCCGCTTTGTGTTTAAAGGAATACTGTATGCGTTACCGGATTACAACCTGCTAGTACCCCACTCACCCGCGCTTACCCCGCACCCGAATCACCGTTAGGGAGTAAGGGGCCGCAGTGTAGGTGAAGTTACGGCCTGCTTTATAGGCCTTGGTTTGGGGCAGGACTGCCTGTGGGGTGGCGAAGGTATTTTGAGCGGCTTTTGGGCCAGCGAAGGTGGTGAGGGTAGCAACTGAATTCATCCCCTTGAAGCGCGACAAGTCCACCGTAAACGGCTGGGCGCTACCTCCCGCATTCACTAGCTTCACAATGATGTCGCCGCTTTGGGCATCCCGCACACAGGAAGCGGCCACGGTATCGGCAGCTACAGTTGTAGGCAGGCTTACCACGTTGGCGCAGTATTCGGTGCCGGCGTTCTGGCCGAATAAAGCTTGCACGTAGTAGTTGGCGGTGGGCACTACCGTGCTGTTGTTGAAGTAAATGAGGTCGGGGTTCCACTGGGTGTGGTTTTCCTTGGCTAACAGCGGGGCGTAAGAGGCTAGCCGCACCACGTCGCCGTTGCGCTCCAAAGAGGTCATGTACGCGGCCTCGGCCAAGGCATTGAACAGCGTGTTGCCCCGCGAAGCGTACTCGCCCAGATACACCTTGGATTTGCTTCGGTCGTAACTGTCGTAGCGGCGGTTGTTGGCCAGAAACCACTCTGGGTTTTCGTAGTAGTGCTCGTCAACCAACGGCACGTTCAGCTGGTTGGCAAACGCCCAACCCTGCTCGAAATCGTCGCCTTTTGGAGACGGCCCTACCGTACCAATTACTTCAATAGCGGGGTATTTGGCTTGTACGGCGTCATAAATGAGCTTGAACCGCTCCCGAAACTCGAGGGTCTGCTTGTCCTCGTTGCCGATGCCGATGTAGTGGAGGTTGAACGGGGCTGGGTGGCCGGCCGCGGCCCGCTTTGCGCCCCAGGTGGAAGTAACCGGGCCATTAGCGTACTCAATCAGGTCTAGCACATCTTGGGTGTAGGCAGCCATATCGGCCAGCGGCACGCACTGCTGGCCGGTGCCCCCAATGCGCCACGACCCGCCCGAATTCTGGCAACTCACGCCGGCGGCCACCACTGGCAGCGCTCGGGCCCCCAGGTCTTCGCACAGCTGAAAATATTCGAAGTAGCCCAATCCGGCCGTTTGATGGTAGCCCCAGATGTTGCGCTGAGCCACACGCTGCTCTACCGGCCCAATAGTTTTCTTCCAATCATACAGATTGTCGAGGCCGTCGCCGTGGGCTAGGCAGCCACCGGGAAAGCGCACGAAGCGGGGCTTGAGGTCAGCTAGCGCCTGGGTCAGGTCGGCGCGCAGACCATTGGGGTGGTTACGAAACGTCTTCTGCGGAAACAACGAAATCATGTCCAGGTCCACCACGCCCTTGCCGGTGACCAGCACTACCAGGCTAGCATCGGGAACACTGGCGTTGGGCGCGAGCATGGCGCGGTACTGCTGCCACTCCCCTGCTTTCGCCGACAGCGTAGTTTCGGCCAGTATCGTGCCTTTCGCATCGCGCAGTTGCACTAGTAGCGGCACAGCTCCTGCTTTCACCCGCGCCCACATCGAGAAATCGTACTTCTCGCCGGCTTTCAGCGCAATGCCATCGAAGCCGGAATTCTTAATGCCCAGGCCTTTCTGAAACGGATTCTCCACCCGCAGTTGCACGTAGTGCGGGTTGTTGGCGTGCAGCGGCGCGGCGCTTTCCACCGACAAGCTACCCATGGCGTATCCCTCGTGCAGGTAGTCCCAACTGGTAAGCGGGTGCCAACCGCCCTGGTCACTGGGGCTGTACTCGAAGGAGCGGTTCTGCACCAGTTCGGCATAGAGGCCACCGTCGGCGGTGTAGTTGATGTCCTCGATGAAGATGCCAAATAAATCGGGGCTGATGGGCTTGCTAGCGGCAACCTTCTGGGCCGCAGCGGGCAGGCCGGCAAGCAGCACCAATGCTGCTGTACCTATTTTTAACAGGTTCATAGCTACTTATTTTAGTTTCACCGGCTGGATGCCGGCGTGGGTGGGTTTCACGGGCTTGATGCTGCCGTCGGCGTTGAATTCCAGCTTGTCAATGCACACCTCGCGGTGGTAGCCAGGGCCATTCATGGTAATGCCCTTCGGGTAGGTGAAGCGGTGGTACACGATATACCATTCGTCGCGCCCCGGCACCTGAATGACCGAGTTATGGCCGGTGCCATAGATGCCCAACGCCGGGTTTTTGGCGATAACCGAGTTGTTGGCGGGCACCGTAATCTTGCCCAGCGGCGTGTCGGAGGTGCCGTAGCGCACCTGGTAGTTGGGGCTGCCGGTGTCGTCCTCGCTCCACATGAAGTAGTACTTGCCATTGCGGTAGAATGCGTAAGCACCCTCGCGGAAGGTGTTATCGGGCGTCATCACCTGCGTGGTGCCGGGTTTCAGGCTCGTCAGGTCGTCATTCAGCTCCGCGCCGGCCATGTAGCCATTGCCCCAATACAGGTAAAATTTGCCGGTTTTGGGGTCGCGGAAGGCCGCGGGGTCAATCTGCTGGCCGCCTTTCACGCCCTCGGGCAGCTTGTCGAGCAAGGGCTGGCCCGAGTCTTTGAACGGGCCGGTGGGGCTGTCGGCCAGCGCCACGCCAATCTTGGCACCCGCGCAGAAATAGTAGGCGTACTTGTAGCCAGTGGCCGTTTTTTGCTCGATAATGGTCGGCGCCCAAGCGCTTTTCTTCGACCAGCTCACATCCTTCGGCAGGTCCAGAATCACGCCCTCATCCTTCCAGTTCACCAAATCGGGCGAGGAAAACGTCTTGAAATACGTGCCCGACCAGCCATCAAACCCATCGCTCGTGGGATAGAGGTAGAACTTGCCGTTTTTCTGCGAATACAGAATATCCGGGTCGGCGTAGTAGCCGGTTAGCGCGGGGTTATGGGTTTCGGTCACGCTCACCTGGTAGGCGCGCTTGGTGGCTCCCTGCCCTACCGTGTACGTCACGGGGCCTTTGATGAAATTCTGCGGACTGCTGGGCGTGACGGGCAACGCGGGGTTGCGGAGTTGCAAGTCAAACGATTTCAGGTTATTACCTGCCGGCACAATAAACGCCACTTTGCCAGCGGTACTGTCTACCACGGTGTTGTTTTTGCGGATAGAGGGGTTAGTAGCCGCCAGCAGCACATCAGAGGGCACCATCCAGCGGGCGGCTAGGCGGGTAGCTTCGGCAGCCGTAATGGGCATGACGGTGCCGTGCCGCGGGTGGAAGTTCATGCTGATATCCTGATCTACTACCGTAAAGGTTTGCAGGTCGCGGGTGCGGGTGAACTGGTACTTGCCGCTGGTGTACATATCGTACATCAGGATGTAGTCGGGCGAGTTGTTGAGCTTGAAGGTGCCTGCGCCTTCCACTGGGCTAGTGGTTTGCTGCACGTATTTGTCGCCGAGCACGTAGCCCTCGGTCAGCTTGTCGGACACAGCTATTTTGATGCCGTTGCCCTGGCCTTCGGTTTTGAAGAACAAGTAAAACTTGCCATCCTTGGCTACAATGTCGCCATCAATGCACGAGCCGTTGGTGGGACTGAAAAACAACTGCTTCGGCTCGCCTTCCAGGTCGGTGAAATCCTTGTTAGCGTAGGCGTAGTAGATTTTATCGGGCTCGGCGCCGTACTGCAACGAGAAGTACACCATGTACTTGCCGGCCTTGGTGTCGTAGATGGTTTGCGGAGCCCACACCCGCTTCAGGTCATCTTGCTTGGCGTAGCGCTTCTGAAAGTTGATGACACTGGATTTCCAATTAATCAGGTCCGTGGACTTGAGCAGCACCATGCCGCGGTTGGAACTCCAGCCCTTGGCCGATACCATATCGGTAGCCACCATGTAGAAGGTTTTGCCATCGGCTCCGCGCAAGATGTGCGGGTCGCGCACCCCGCCGGTTTCGCTGATGGCGGCCGAGCTAACCACGGGTCGGTTGCCATTCAGGGCGGTGTAATGGTAGCCATCGGGACTGAGGGCAAAGCGGATGGCTTCTTCCTGTTTCTTGTTGTCGTTGCCGGTGAAGTAGGCGAACAGGTAGGCACTGTAGGGTGCGGCAGCGGCAGTTTTCGCGGCTTTGGCGGACTGGGCACTGGCCGGATTAGTCAGCGCTAGGGCGCTCAGCAGTAGGGTCAGAGAAAAGGGGCGTTTCATTAAAACGGGTTGAGAAAAGAAAAGCTGTAGAGCTTACTATTTGAAGCAGGAGGTACCAAGGAAAACATTGGTCATGCAGAGCGCAGCGAAGCATCTCGCGTGCCGATGTCTGGCTACTAATCCAACGATTGGAACGAGATGCTGCGCTCTGCATGACGAACGGCTTTTCTGGCATTATTTATTTAAAGCTTCACACTGGTTTTGCGGCCGGCGTACTGTACTTCCTTGGCCGGCGCGTTATCCTCGCCTAGCCCAGTACCGTGCTGTTCATCCACCAGCACCACCCGAAATGTGCGGCTGGCCTGCATGCCCGGGAAATTACCGGCGCGGTCCTCGAAGGTTAATTGCCGGGCTTTGTCGTTCCAGCGCATCCGAATGGTGGCGTAAGCACCCTTCTCGTAGTTGTAATTGTCGTTTTCGTCTTCGTATAGCGTGAATTCACCATCAGCGCCGGGGTACACCCGGATTTCCAGCGGCGCCCCGTCTTTCTCCCCGGTGTACTGCTGGCGCGGCCCCAGCGGCAGCACCGAGCCGGCCCGCACGTAGAGCGGCAGAAGGTCGATGGGCGTTTCGCGCTGCACGGTTTGGCCGCCAGTCTGGCGCTTGCCCGTCCAGAAATCAACCCAAGCGGTGCCAGCCGGCAGGTACACATCTACACTCTTCGTCTGCGCGAAATCCGCAGGTACGGGCACGTTCTTGTCGGGCCGGTTCACGTACTGCGCCTCCGTAACGGGACGCACTAGGAACGCGGGGCCGAACATATACTCATTGCCCAGGTCCGTTGCTTTCGGGTCGCGGGGGAAGTCCATGGGTAGGGCGCGCAGCAGCGTGCCGGCGTTGTGCGTCACGTTCCACATGTTGGAGTACAGGTAGGGCAGCAGCCGGTAACGCAGGTGGATGTACTTCTCCTGCGCGTCAAACGACCACGTGCCCCGCTCGCCAAACTGGTAAATCTCGCGGGGCGTGAACTCGCCGTGGCTGCGCATCATGGGCGTGAACGCCGCAAACTGCTGCCAGCGCGTGTATAGCTCCTGAAACGCCGGGTCCTTCACCCCTTTTGGGTAATTGCCCGACGGGAAAAAGCCGCCAATGTCGCTGTTCCAGTACGGGAATCCCGCCAAGCTCAAGTTGAGGGCAGCGGGCACCTGCTTGGCTAGCACGTCCCAGCGCGAATTTACATCCCCCGACCACACCATAGTGCCGTAACGCTGCTGCCCGGCAAAGGCCGAGCGCGTCAAAATGAATACGCGCTTGGCTTCGCTGGTTTGGCGCTGGTGTTCATACACGCCTTTGGTGCTCATGAGCGGATAAGCATTGCGCACTTTGCGGAAGCTACCCAGGGCGGTTTCGTTGTCGTCGTCGGTGTCGAAGGGCGTGAGTTGGTCGGGTTCGGTGGCATCCAACCACCAGCCATCCATGCCCAGCTTAAAGATGCCACTGTTCAGGTACTTCCAGTAAATATCGCGCGCCGCGGGGTCGAAGGCGTCGTACACTTTCACGTGGGGTGTGCGGGGCCAGGTGATGAAATCGAAGAGCATATCCTTGGCGGCAAACTCTTGGTAGGGCTTAGTTTTCTTGCCGAAGGAAGGCCACACCGAAATCATCTGGTGGGCGTGCAGTTGATGCACCTCGTCCACCATGCCCTGCGGGTTCGGGAAGCGCGGGTTGCCGAACTCCATGGAGTTCCAGAAGTCGTTGTTTTCGCCCCAGTACTGCCAGTCCTGCACAATGCCATCAAGCGGTATACCCAAACTGCGGTATTTTTTAACTACATCTACCGTTTCATCCTGGCTACGGTAGCGCTCCTTGCTTTGCCAGTAGCCCAGCGTCCAGCGCGGAAACATGGGAGCCGGACCGGTGAGTTGGCGGTAGCGGGCCACCACGCCATCAGCCGTGCCGCCGCCATTGAGCACATAGTAGTCCGCGCAGTCCCCTATTTCCGAGTCGAAGGTTGTGGCTTGGGCGTTGTCCTCGAATTTGGTGGTCGAGTAGTTGTCCCAGAACACGCCGTAGCCCTTGCTGGAATGCAGCACCGGCACGGCAATGACCATATTGTTCTGCTTGAGCGTCAGCTGCTTACCGCGGTAGTTGAAGGTCCCCTCTTGGTGCTGGCCTAGGCCGTACACTGCCTCGCCGGGCGCCAGCTGAAACTGCTGGCGCACCCGGTAGGTGGGCTGGTCGATATCAGTTTTGGCACTGAAGCGCGCCCCGTATGCCTTTTCGCTCAGCAGCGGCTGCCCCTTAGCAGTCCGGAAGCTGACCTGGCCGGTTTGCTGGTTGACCAGCACCTGCGTGCTTGCGCTGCCCACGGTAGCTACGCCGTTCTTTTCGCTGTATTTCAACTTGCCCGGCGCGGGCGTTAGCACCACCGCCAAACTTTTTTTCATGGCTTCCCGGTCTTTCGGAAACTTCAGCACCCGCACGATATCAGGCGAGTAAAACTGCACTTCCACGGTCACTGAGTCGGTGCTGAGCTTGAGGCCGGTAGCGGTAGGCTGGTAGCGCTGGGCCTGAGCGGCAACGGCGGTAGTCAGTAGTAGCCCCAGGCTGGCTAATGGTTTAAAGCTAGTTGGAAACATTCTGTTTGGGGGTGGGTAGCAAATGTTGTGGGGAGGATCAGGAAAGAATCAATCGTAAAGCCATAAACTAAGCTGTCCGCCTGAGGCTAGCAGCATCAACCGCAAGCCCTGCGTGGTGCGCTCGAAGGCCAGTGGCAACTAGCTCGGGCCAACCCACCGAATAATTTTCGGGGTTGAGTGCAGCAGCCAGACGGACCTGCTAAAGCTAGGTTTTATTGAAGGCGGCAAGGCAGTTCATTGGCTTCGAGTCAGGGAAAGAGCAGTACGGTACCATTAAAGCAAATAATGCAGGGCGCAGGCAGCTGGCAACTAAATAGCGAAGGCTGCTTTTCAGATTAGCTCAACTATGCCCTTGCTTGCAAAGATGATTAATTTTCGCACAATCGATTGTGCTTATGTAAATAAGTATGCAGCACTACGGCTCAAACTATGAGCAGCCTGCAACTCAAGGAGTAACGGGCGAAAAGGAAGGTTGAGCGAACAGGCAACTGAGGCCAAGTATACTGGCAGCAAGGTCAGTTTTTATAAATGACCATTGTGGCACAAATCAGCTTTTTAAGGGGTAATAATTCGTCAGGCAGCTGTTTCTGCATTCAATTTTAAGCTCCCGGCACCACTCCTAGCCCATAATCGAGACGGAAGGCCATTTTGCAGCCATGTGCTAGCCCTCTGGTTCAACAACCATAGGCTGGCGGCTTGTAACAAAGGAACGGCGGCCTGGCAACGTGCAATGCCAACCGCTTCGCTTATCTTTGCTGCCGTTTTCAAGCCAGTTATTTTCCCCTCCTCACCATCTCCGCTCTCACATGATTATTGGCGTCCCGAAAGAAATCAAGAACAACGAAAACCGCGTGGGTCTGACGCCCGCCGGCGTAGCTGAACTCCGCAAGCATGGCCACGAGCTGTACGTGCAAAGCACAGCCGGACTGGGCAGCGGCTTCCAGGACGCCGAGTATGAAGAGGCCGGCGCCACTGTATTGCCTACCATCGAGGAGGTATATGCTAAGGCCGAGATGATTGTGAAAGTAAAGGAGCCGATTGCGCAGGAGTACCCACTTATCAAGGAAAACCAGCTGCTGTTCACGTACTTCCACTTTGCCTCGGGCGAGGAACTGACCCACGCCATGATTGAGCGTAAAGCCGTGTGCCTGGCCTACGAAACCGTGGAACTGCCCAGCCGCGCCCTGCCCCTGCTCATCCCGATGAGCGAAGTAGCCGGTCGCATGGCCCCGCAGGAAGGTGCCAAATACCTGGAGAAGCCGCTGAAAGGCCGTGGTATCCTGCTGGGCGGCGTGCCCGGCGTGAAGCCCGCCGAGGTGCTGGTGTTAGGTGCCGGCATCGTGGGTACGCAGGCCGCTAAAATTGCCGCCGGTCTGGGCGCGCAAGTGACCATCATGGACATCAGCCTGAACCGCCTGCGCGAGCTGGACGACTTCATGCCCAAGAACGTGGTGACGCAATACTCCAACGAGTATAATATCCGCGCGGCCATCAAAACTGCCGACCTCATCATTGGCGCGGTGCTGATTCCGGGGGCCAAAGCGCCGCACCTCATCACCCGCGAGATGCTGAAAACCATGAAGCCCGGCACGGTACTCGTGGATGTGGCCGTGGACCAAGGCGGTTGCATCGAAACCTGCGAGCCCACCACGCACGAAAACCCCACCTTCATCATCGACGACATTGTGCATTACTGCGTGGCCAACATGCCCGGCGCGGTGCCCTACACCTCTACCCTGGCCCTGACCAACGCTACACTGCCGTACGCCGTGAAGCTAGCCAACCTGGGCTGGCAGGAAGCCTGCCGCCGCGACGAGGCCCTGCGTCTCGGCCTGAACGTGGTGCATGGCGAAGTGGTGTACAAAGGTGTAGCCGAAGCCTGGAACCTGCCGCTGGTTGACGTGCAGAATGTGTTGGAAGGCGCTGCTGTGTAATTGAAAAGTAGAAGCAAACAATAGATATTGGGCGTTCTGACAACTTCATGGTTGTTAGGACGCCCAATTTTTAATTCAACCCGGCAGCTGGTGGCTCTCATTCAATGTGCAGCCTGACTTCGTAAAGTCACCATTTTTAATCTTCAATTTTTAATTTCCGATTGATTTGAAAGGTATTCTGTTCACTGGCGGCGAGCTAACCGACCTCGTCACGTTTGCCCGGCTTCCGGTGTATCTACAAACCTTCCTGCGCGAGCAGAACGGCGTAGTAGCATATTTCGGGGGCCTGCACATCCGGGGCTGCGTGGCCGAACCCACTTGGCACTCTTTGGACGTGGCTTGGCACGGCGAAGAAGCCTTTTGGCGCACTTATGATGAAGTAATGGAATCCGATATTCCATTCGGGCAGGACTGTGTAGGCAACCAGTTTCTGCTGCGCGGCGACGCGGTGCTGTGGCTGGACACCGAAACCGGCGAGCTGGCCGACTTGGAAGTGGACTTTAAGCATTTTCTGTTTGGGGCTGAAAAATTTCCGATGGATGCGCTGAGCATGGAGCCGTTACGAGCTTTTCAGCAAGGTGGCGGCGTGCTGCGGCCGGGCCAGTTACTAAGCGTGTATCCGCCGTTCTGCATGGCCACCAACAACCAACAGCCCGCCAGCACCAAAGCAATAAGCGCTGCTGAACGCCTGGCTTGGCTGGCCAACTTCTACCGCCAGATCAAGGATTTGCCTGATGGGCAGTCCATCCGCTTCACGCCCGACCAGAAATAGTGCTTGGTATTCATCAGAACAACCTAAGCGCTGCCATCTAAGCACCAAGCACTAAGAACCCATGATTTCACCGCTTTTGCGCCTGTTGCTGCGTCGGTTGCTGCTGCTGATGGGCGTGTATGTGCTGCTCCGGCTGGGCTTTTACTGGGCCAACCGGAGCGTATTTCAGGAGGCACCCACGGAGCAAGTGCTACTGGCGTTCTGGCACGGCTTCCGCTACGACATTTCGGCACTGCTGCTGCTCAACGTGCCGTTTCTGGTGCTGTCGTTGGTGCCGGCTTTCAGCTTCCGCTGGCAGGGCTTCTTGCGCGGGTTCTACCTGACCGTCAACGCCGTTGGCATTGCCCTGAACCTGATTGACACGCAGTATTTCAAGTTCATCGGGCGGCGCACTACCAACGAGCTGTTCACTATCACCGACGACATTCAGCGGCAGGCGGGGCAGCTGGCGGGGCACTACTGGTTTCTGCTAATTCCGTTTGGGGTGCTGTTTGGCCTAGTGTGGTACTTTTACCCCATGCCTTCCGAGGCCGACGCTGCCTACTATCAGGCCCGCCCAAAGCGGCGAGTGTGGCAGCCGATTGTAGAGGTGCTGCTCCTGGCCGGACTCACGGTGCTGGGTATCCGGGGTGGGGTACAGCTCAAGCCCTTACGCACAGGCCACGCCTTCATGCAGACGCCGCCCGTGCTGGGTCACGTGGCGCTGAACAGCACCTTCACCTTCCTGAAAAGTTTGCGCACGGAAGCTCCCGAACGGCGCACGTATTTCCCCTCAATGGCGGCACTGAAGCCGGCGCTGGCCGCCCGACCGCCTGGCCCGCGCCCCGGTGCCCCGCGGGATAATGTGGTGATTCTGCTGATTGAGAGCTTTGCCTCCGAGTACAACGGCATCGAAAACGGTGGCAAGGGCTACACGCCGTTCTTCGATTCGCTGGCTACTCAGGGGCTGTTTTTCCGGCAGCATTACGCTAACGGCCGCCGCTCCATTGAGGCGCTGCCGGCGGTGCTGGCGGGCTTGCCGGCCCTCACCGAAAACTCGTTTATCACCTCTGATTTCCAGACTGATGAACTGCACGGGCTAGGCGAATTGCTGGGGCGGCAGGGCTACGCTACCTCGGTATTCCATGGAGCCACCAATGGCACCATGGGTTTCAACACCTTCGCCGGCATTACCGGTATTCAGCAGTACTACGGCCTAAGCGAATACCCCGGCGGCACCTCCAGCCCCGATTTTGATGGGCACTGGGGCATTTTCGATGAGCCCTACTTACAATATTTCGCTAAGCAGCTGGGGCAGCAAAAGCCGCCGTTTTTCTCCACAGTGTTCACGCTCACTTCGCACGAGCCGTTTCCGGTGCCAGCGCAGTATAAGGGCAAGTTCACGGCCGGCGAACTGCCCATTCATGCCTCCGTGCAGTACACCGATTTTGCGCTGCGGCAGTTCTTTAAAACCGCCGCCCGGCAGCCGTGGTATCAGAATACGCTGTTCATTGTGCTAGCCGACCACACCTCCCAAACCCTGCGTGCCGAGTACCAGAACACGTTGGGTTCCTACAAAACGCCGCTGCTACTCTTCCACCCCGGTCATGCCTTGCCCGCCGCCAACGTGCAGCGCATCACCCAGCAAGCCGACATTCCGGCCACCGTCCTCGACTACCTGGGCCTAGCGCCGGGGCAGCCACTGCTGCCGTTCGGCTACTCTGTGTTTGACGCCGGTACCACCGGCCGGGCCTTGTTCTTGAGCGGCGGCAGCTACTTCCTCGTCCACTCTGACTATGTGGCCGAACTCACCACCGACAATCAGGTGCGCCTCTACCCCTACCAAAAGCATGCCCTGCCTGCGCTGCCCCTAGCTGCTCCCGACCCGCAGAAGCTCCATCAATACGGCAACGAGCTGAAAGCCTGCGTACAGTTCTACCTCAACGGCCTCGCCGACAACACGCTTTACAAGTGAAATGGTGAACCTGTGAGATGGTGAGTTTACTGTTCTGCTGGCGCTACTTGCGCAAAACCGTGCGACTAGAACATAAAACGCACCATTTCACTAACTCAAAACCTCACCATACGGCGGCACTTCGCTTAGCCGCTCGTTGGTGCGCTGCGCGAGATTTACGCGCCAGCAAAAATGCTGCAACCCGTTGGTAAGCAGCAGCAGCGGCGCCCCGATGGTTTGGTTGTAGGTGGCGGCCTGCTGGGCTACGGCCGCCGTGATGGGCACGGTGGGCCGCTTGCATTCCACCAGCAGCAGCGGGTTGCCGTCGGGGCCGAGGGCCCAGAGGTCGGTGCGCTTCTGGCGCTGGTTGTAGCGGTGCCCCCGCTCGATGCTCAGCAAGCCGCGCGGGTAGCCTCGGTGGTTTATCAAATAATGAAGAATGTGCTGGCGCACCCACTCTTCGGGCGTCAGCACCACGTTCTTGCGGCGCAGTACGTCCCAGATATATAGAATTTCGCCGGTTTGCGTAACTTTGTACTCGAAAGGCGGCAGGTTTAGCTCTTGCATCACCTCCAAAGGTACGGCCTGGGCTCTGTTCCCGCTTTTCAATTCCGTACCGTCGCCCTATCACAAGGTCGGCGGTTTTTTTATAGGGTCTTAGGAGCTTAGTGGCTTGGCTTTATTCGCCGCCAAAGCCCTAAAACCCCAAGCCCTATCCAACTAAGACCCCAAATTCCCAATAAACCAAGACCCTAATGAAAACCAAATCAGACATCGTAGAGAACTGGCTGCCCCGCTACACCGGCGTTCCGCTAAAAGAGTTCGGCCAGTATATTCTACTCACCAACTTTCTGAACTACGTGCACATGTTTGCCGAGCAGTTTGGCGTGGAAGTGCGCGGCCTCGATAAGCCCATGCAGTCGGCTACGGCTGGCGGCATTACCATCATCAACTTTGGTATGGGCTCCCCCATGGCGGCCACCGTAATGGATTTGCTGTCGGCCATCAGGCCCAAAGCGGCGCTGTTCCTGGGCAAATGCGGCGGCCTGAAAAGCAAAACCAAGCTCGGCGACCTGATTCTGCCGATAGCCGCCATCCGTGGGGAAGGTACTTCCGACGACTACTTACCTGCAGAAATTCCGGCCCTGCCTTCGTTCCGCTTGCAACGCGCCGTGAGCAGCATGATCAAGAAGCACGAGAAAGACTACTGGACCGGCACCGTGTACACCACCAACCGCCGGGTGTGGGAGCACGACGAGAACTTCAAAGAGTACCTGCGCCAGATTCGGGCTATGGCCGTGGATATGGAAACGGCTACCATCTTTACGGTAGGCTTCGTAAACGAAATTCCGCACGGCGCGCTGCTACTCGTGAGCGACAACCCGATGACGCCGGAGGGCGTGAAAACGTCGGAGAGTGACAAAAAGGTGACGGCCGATTTTGTGACGGCACACCTGCAAATCGGCATCGACTCGCTGCTGGAACTGAAGAACTCCGGCGAATCGGTGAAGCACATGCGCTTTGAATAGTGCAAGGCACTGAGAAAACACTAGTTGCTTAGTACCAAGCATAACGTTTATCCCCAGTAATTTGTAGTTACTGGGGATTTTTTTGCAGTTTACTTTCTTCTTACTTTTCCTTATTCATTTCGTTTTAATATCGACCGAGACGTTTATTCTACATGGGTGCTTTTTCTTCTACCTACCTTGATATTGAGTATCAGTCTATACCGCGGGTGTTGGCGGCCCACTGGCGGCGCGGAGTGATGCCATTTGAGCTGCAACGCGGCTACATGGCTATGCTAGATGAAGCCGTGTCTCGCCGGTGCCGCTTTTGGCTTATCAACCTCAGCGGCCGGGCTAGCGGCGTAAGTGCCACCGACCTGCAATGGATATTGGAAGAGTTCTTTCCGCAACTCCCGTTGCGGCTTCGGAAGCCCGTGTACATTGCCTACCTAATGGCGCCGCACCAACTAGCTGGCTCCCTCGCTGATCCTAATATTCCTAACGCCTCGTATTACGACGACCGTTCTTACCGCATAGAGCGGTTTACAGTAGAACCAGAGGCCCTAGCCTGGCTCCAGAATTGCCGCCAGGAGGATGCCAAAATTCGCCGCCGCAAAACCGCGTAGGGGCGCGTACCTTCGCCCGTATGAACCGAATTTTCTTGTTTGCCGCAGGCCTGTTGGTGAGTCTGCTGAGCGGTTGCCAGTCGCGCCAGCCCGTTGATTTGGTGGTCTATAATGCCACCATATATACCGTGGATTCCGCCTTCAGCAAGGCCACGGCCTTTGCCGTACAGGATGGCAAGTTTGTAGCCGTGGGTACCGCCGACGAAGTGCAGGCAAAATTCCAGGCCAAGCAGGAAGTAGATGCCCACGGCCAGTTCATCTACCCCGGTTTCTACGATGCGCACTGCCACTTCTACCGCTACGCCCTGGGCTTGCGCGACGCCGATTTAGTGGGTACTACCTCGTGGGCGCAGGTGGTGCAGAAACTACAGCAACAACGCCAGCAGTTCCCGCAGGCCGCGTGGCTCACCGGCCGCGGCTGGGACCAGAACGACTGGCCCGGTAAGCAATTCCCAACCAAAGACACGCTGGACGCACTGTTCCCAAACACGCCGGTATTTATCGTGCGGGTGGATGGGCACGCTGCCCTCGTCAACCAGAAGGCACTGGATTTGGCCGGCGTAACAACCCGTACGCCCATCAGCGGCGGCACCATCACCAAGGATGCCGCCGGCCGCCTAACTGGTTTACTGGTTGACAACGCCGTGGATTTGGTGTCAGTGAAGATTCCGGAACCGACGGCTACCGAAGCTGCTACCCTCCTGCTGGAAGGCCAGCAGCGCTGCGTGGCCGTGGGCCTCACCAGCCTCGCCGATGCCGGCCTCGACAAAGCCAATATCGACCAGATGGCGACCTTACAGCAGCAGGGCAAGCTGAAGCTGCGTCTCTACACCATGCTCAATCCCACTAAGGCCAACAAGGAGTATTACCTGAAAAATGGCCCTGTATTTCAAGACCGCCTAACGGTGTGCAGCTTCAAGGTGTACGCCGATGGGGCCTTGGGCTCACGTGGCGCCTGCCTACTGCACCCCTACACCGACAAGCCCCGGGAAACTGGCTTCCTGCTTTCGTCTATTGCCGATTATCGCACTTTGGCCAAAGAACTGGCAGCTAGCAAATTCCAGATGAACACCCACGCCATTGGCGACTCCAGTAACCGGCTCTTACTCGATATATACGGGGAAGTGCTGACAGGCAAAAACGACCGGCGCTGGCGCATCGAGCACGCCCAGGTGGTAAGCAAGGCCGATATGGTGAAGTTCGGGCAGTTCAGCATCGTGCCTTCGGTGCAGCCCACCCACGCCACCTCCGACATGTATTGGGCCGGGGAACGGCTGGGGGCTGAGCGCCTAAAAACTGCCTATGCCTACCGCGCCCTGCGTGAGCAATACGGCCAAGTGGCTATTGGCTCCGACTTTCCGGTGGAAGACATCAATCCGCTGTTCGGCTTTCACTCGGCTGTAGCTCGGCAGGATGCCAAGAACTACCCGGCCAGTGGCTTCCAGATGGAAAACGCCCTCAGCCGCCCTGACGCCTTGCGCGGTATGACCACCTGGGCCGCCCACGCCGCCTTCCAAGACAAGCAGAAAGGCAGCATCCGGCCCGGTATGGCCGCCGATTTCGTGGTCCTGGACACCGACCTGCTAGAAGCCCCTAAGGAAAAGCTACGCGGTGCGCAAGTGCAACAAACCTGGATTGCAGGCGAGCAGGTGTACAAGGGCAAATAAAGTTATTCTACTGCTTGGCTTTCTTTGTGGTTATGTTTTGCAGTTCAGCCAGTTCTTCCTTCCTAGCCGCTAGCAGTTCTTTCGTGCGGGAGCATATACTCACTGAAAGAACCGTTGGGGATATCTAGTTATCGGCATGACTTAAGTAAGTCTTCCCAATCTGAAAACCGAACTGGCAATTGGTATCAGCTAACAGCACACACTTTAGCACATTGCTGTTGCCTTCGAATACCTTTTCTACTTTCAAGTTTAATAGTTGCTCATACCTGCCAACCAGAGGGCGCTGCTACTATAGTGGCCACGTAAGCTGCTGATGCTTGCCGGAAATCTTGCGCAAGCGCAGGCAACACGTAGCATTCACAAGCGCTTGTATTATAGCTACTAACCACGCCCGTCAGCATTAGAAAGAACGTAGTTAGTAGCCGCATACGGGTTTAACGGTTGCTATTAGCGTTGCGGTGCTTCATCAGCAGAGCCGCCATAGATGGCTGGTACCGGAATATCTAACAGGCGCAGGTACACGCTTAGTTGGCCGCGGTGATGAATAAGATGGTTGAGAACCAAAGTGCGGACTACGGCCGCGCGAGGTATCGTCATGAATACCTGCTCGCCCCGGCGCATAGTCCAAGTGCCATGCAATGTGGTATCGTCTACTTGCTCTAAAGCCTTATGGATATTTTCGCCATTCACATCGAAGCGGCGCAGCACTTCATCGGTAGTGGTTGGCGACGAGGGCATTTGCTGGGTGAGTATATCGGTTTCGGGCCCCAGCAATGACATTTCCAAAAACCCAACTAAGTTGGCCATGTGTGAGGCCAGCGTCCCCAGCTTCATGGATTTAGGATGCGGCTGCCAGCTGAACTGCTCAGTAGGTACCCGTTCTAGTAGGCGGCGTGTCAACTTCAGCTCGTGCTTCAGTTCGGCGCTGAGGCTAGCTTGTAGAGTGGGTTGCGAAGTATTCATAGTGCTTAGAAAGAAAAAAAAATGCGAGACGGCAGCCGTTACATGCCAAGCGTTTGGGTTGAGCTGCTGACAAAAAAGCCGCTTACCAATAATAGAAGCGGCTTTCTCAAGCTTGAGGTTATGGCTATTTTCTAGTAGCCGGCATACCGGCATTAGGCGTAGCAGGTGGCGGCGCCAAGGTGTCGTTTACATCTTCGCGGAGCTTGCGGCCACGCAACTGCAACAGGAAAATCAGGCCTAGGATAAAGAACACAATCAGGGCCAGGATGCTGTAGCGCATGTTGCCGCCCATTAGCTGCGAGATGCCTCCGAATACTACCAACCCAATCACAATGCCTACTTTCTCGGTTACATCGAAGAAGCTGAAATAGGCGGCGGAGTTGGGGGTATTTTCCGGAATAATCTTGGAATACGTGGAGCGCGAGAGGCTTTGCACTGCGCCCATGGTGAGGCCAATAACGGCCGCCAGCGCATAGAACGTCCAGCCAGCCTGCACGAAGTAGCCGGCGATACAAATCAGCATCCAGATAAATACGGCCCAGCTTAGGGCCCGTGTATTACCGATGCGCTCTGAGAGCTTGGCAAACAGGTAAGCACCCAATATGCCCACAATCTGAAGCAGCAGAATGGTAATGATGAGCGACTTGCTATCCAAATGCAGCTCTTCGTCGCCGAAAAGTGTGGCCACATACATCACGGTCTGTACGCCCATGTTGTAGGTGAAATAAGCCAGCAGGAAACGCTTTAGGTTGGGCTGCTTTTTGGTTTCTTCCCACACCTTACCCAACTCCCGAAAGCCGTTGAGCAGCCAGCCCGACTCGGCGGTGGCGCCAGCGGGGCGGCCTCGGTCAGGGGGCAGCGTGAAAAAGGGAATCTGTGCAAACCCGGCCCACCAAACGCCCGTGAGCAGAAAGCTGTAGCGGGTGGCCATGCCGGCATCCAGCCCAAACATAGGCGTGCCCGACAGCGTGGGGCCCTGAATCAGCATCAAGCACATAACCAGCAGCAGCACCGACCCGATGTATCCCATAGAGAAGCCGCGCGCTGATAGGGAGTCGAACTTTTCTTCCGAAGAAATATCGGGCAGGTAGGAGTTGTAAAAAACAATAGAGCCCGAAAAGCCCACCGTAGCCATGATGAACACAAACACACTGATGGTGAAGGTGCTGGGCTCAAAGAAATAGAGGCCGGCGCAGGAAATGGCTCCGATGTAGCAGAAGATTTGCAGGAACAGCTTCTTGCGGCCCGAATAATCGGCTAGGGCCGTGAGAAGCGGGCTGATGAGGGCAATGACAAGGAAAGCCGCTGACACCGAATAGTTCTGCAAGGAGGTACCCGGAATGTGCATTCCTAGAAATTCCACTGGCGTTTTACCGCTGTCGGTACCCGTAATGGCCTTCACCATGGATCCCCAATAGATGGGAAAAATGCTGGAGGTAATAACCAGCGGATACACCGAGTTGGCCCAGTCGTAGAACGTCCAGCCGGTGGTGATGCGCTTGTTGTCTTTGGGAATGTCAGAGGTGTGGGCGGCTGGTGCCAGCGGTGTAGTAGGAACTGAAGTCATGAAAGAGGGAGTAGCAACGTAGCAACGAGTGAAGTAACGGGTTTCCAAGGTTCAGGTTGGGGTGGACCAAGCCGCTGACTTTCACTTCACGTCAGGAAAGCGAATTACACCATCTTATTACAAAGTAATTCTATAGCTCCTCAACATTATTTAACCCTGTGCCTTCTCCTTCACTTCTGCCCTATCTAATTGCGAAACTATCCGCACGAATGTGCCATTCGTCGGCTACACGACGGCTTCTCCAAGCCAGCAACCTTATCGAACAATAACTAATCCAGCTGTGTGGGCAGCACTTTTCACACGCTAGCTGAGTATATATTCGCTAGGGTACTATTTTACCAGCAGCGCCGCGTACTGCTCAGGCGTATCCACGTCGATGGCGCCTTCCGGAAAAGGCACAGTGGCTACCAGTTGCGGGTGCTTTTTTAGGAATTGGCTGGCGCCGGCGTTATCGGGTAGAGTACCCAGCAGCGGCAATGCCTCAGAGCCAAAGAGCACGGGTACACCGCGCACTCCGCCGTACTCGGCGGCGACTATAGGCTGGCCGGTAGATTCGTGGGTGATGGCTAGCTGCTGGAGTAACGCCGGCGTCACGAAAGGCTGGTCGCAGAGCATGACTATAATAGCCCCCAAGACCGGCGTGGTGGCTTGCAGCAGATGCAGGCCAGTTTTCAGGGAAGCTCCCATGCCCAGCTGCCAACTCTGGCAGCGCACCACCTGCACTGGCAGCCCCGCCAGCTCCGGCAACAACTCCTCGTGTAGCGCGCCTGTTACCACTACTACCGAGGCACCAGCTGCGGCAGCTACGGCCGTTTCGGCAGCGCGGCGCAGCAGGGTCTGGCCTTGATACGGAAGTAGCTGCTTGGGTTCACCAAGCCGGGACGACGAACCGGCTGCCAGCAAAATAATAGCCGTAGACATTGAGTAGGCGTTGCTTACAACCCACAGACCGCATCTACCCGGCCTTCGGCTACTAAGGGCGCGTTGGCGTGCAGTGGCGGATGGATTGGGTGCGGCGAGTCGCGCAGGAAACCGGCCGGGCGACCTGCCAGCACCGCCTGAATTTCAGCCACTATTGATAACGCAATTTCCTCGGGCGTTTCGGCCCCTAAATTGAGGCCGATAGGGCTATGCAGCCGAGTGGCTAGCAGCTCGGCGGCAGCAGGTTCTTCTTTGTGCAAGTCGGTGAGCAGCCGCTCGTATTTCTTACGGGGTCCTAGCAGCCCGATGTAGCGGGTGGGGGCGCGTAGTAAGTGGCGTAGCACGGCTAGGTCGTAATAATAGTTGTGGGTCATGAGCAGCGCGAAGCGGGCATCGTGCGGCTCGTTTGGCACTTCGGCCAGTGGCAGAATCCGTACCTGCTCGGCCTCCGGAAAACGACTAGCCTGCGCCTGCGCCGGGCGGCCATCCACTACCTGCACCCGCCAGCCCAAACCAGCGGCCAGGCGTACCAACGGCTGCACATCGTTGCCGGCTCCGTACACCGTGAGGCGCACTGGGGGGCGCAGAATTTCCAAGCTTACTCGCACCGTACCCGCTCCTACGGGGTAGTGCCGGGTGGCAGGCTGACTGGCTACAAGTGCAGTTTGGGCGTCGGCTAGAATGGTAGCATACAACTCGGAAGTGACTGGCAGAGTACCCTGCACGGTATTGTCGGCGAGCAGCAGAAGCCGCTCCCCCATCTGAGCTGGTGCGTCGGGGCCGGCCAAGCTGAAGACGGTAGCTACCACGGCCGGTTTCTCCACGCCTTCTGCCCAGCGGCGCAGCAATTCCAGCGGGTTATTGGGGTCGGCGAAATCGAGGGGTTCCAACAGAATTTGCACGACGCCCTGGCAGCCCAACGCGGCCCCGAACTGCAAATCGTCGTCAGGGTCGGTGGAGTCGTAGGTGACGACGGTGGGGCGGCCCTGCCGGATAGTGCGGCGGGCACGTTGGCGGGCGTCGCCTTCGAGGCAGCCGCCACTAATGGCCCCTGTCAGCCGCCCGTCGTCGGTGACCAGCATCCGGGCGCCGGGCCGCCGGTAAGCCGAGCCAGCCACATCCACCACTGAGGCCAGCGCGCAGGCCTGGTTGGTGGCTTTGTGGTCGTCGTAGGCTATAAGAAGTCGTTGAAGCTCAGTCATGTTTCAATTATCAATTGGGAGCTGTCAGTTGTCAGCAATGAATTACCAGTTGCCCTGAAAGTTCTACTCCCAGTTGGCAACTGATAGCTTATTACCAACAACTGACATTACACTGCCAGTGCGCCCATTACTTTGTCGGGGGTGATAGGCAATTCCCGAATCCGTTTGCCAGTGGCGTGGAATACGGCGTTGGCCACGGCGGCCGATACGCCCACCATCGAAATTTCACCAATGCCCTTCACGCCCATAGCATTTATATAGGGGTCGTGCTCGTCGATGAATTCCACAGTCATGTCCGGAATATCGGCATTGACGGGAATGTGGTATTCGCCGAGGCTGGCATTGGTGTAGCGGGCAAACGTCTGGTCCCGGAAGGTTTCTTCCATCAAGGCCGCCCCAATACCGAAAATACTGCCGCCGATGATTTGGCTGCGGGCGGTTTTGGCATTTAGAATCCGGCCGGCGGCGTGCACGCTCACCCAACGCGTCACGCGCACGGTACCTAGCTCGGCATCTACATGCACCTCGCAAAAGTGTGCCCCAAACGAGTGCATGGAATGTTCGCCCGCCTCATCTTTCTTGGTGGGGTCAGCGTTGAGGGCAGCCTGGGCAGCTTCGTAGCCCGAGCCGTATTTGCCGTTGCCGGTACCTTCCATGTCGGGCAGGTCGTTGCGCTTCATCAGGGCCATGAAGTCTTCGCCTTTCTGCTTGTTGGATTTCAGCACCAGCCGGTTTTTCTCCACCATTACATCATCTAGCTTAGCCCGGTATAGCGGCGACTTTTTATCGGCTACAGCCAGCTTCTTCAGCTTCTGCCACACCTCTTGTGCTGCCACGTACACCGACGACGACACCGTGCCGCCCGCCACCGAACCGCCCGAGTTGGGCGCCGTCGGTAGCCGCGAGTCGCCCAGCTCGAACCGTACTTTGTCGGGCGTGATGCCTAACGTATCGGCAGCTACTTGGGTCATAACGGTATAGGTGCCGGTACCCAGGTCGGTAGCCCCACTTTGTACCACGGCATGACCATCAGCGTAGAGCCGCACACGGGCCGTGCCCTGCGAATTGTGCACCGGGTATGAAGCCGTAGCCATACCGTAGCCCACCAAATATTTCCCGTCGCGGGTAGCTCCATTGCGGGGGTTGCGCTTGCTCCAGCCAAACAGCTCGGCACCACGGGCGTAGCACTGCTTCAGGCTCTTGCTGCTCCAAGGCTTGCCGTTGGTGGGGTCTTTTTCGGCGTAGTTGCGCAGCCTGATTTCCAGCGGGTCGATGCCCAGCTGGGCCGCCAGATCGTCCATCGAGCACTCAATGGCAAACGAGCCAGGCGCTTCGCCGGGAGCCCGCGTAAAGGTGGACGTCATTACGTTGGCGCGGGCCAGCTGGTAGCTCGACTCGAACGTAGGGCAGGCGTACAGCAGGTTGATAATCTTGCTATTGGGCTCGGCGTAATTGTCCCAGGGCGAAGTGGTTGAGGTTTTTTCGTGCACCAGCGCCAGCAGCTTGCCTTCCTGAGTAGCTCCTATCTGTAGGGTTTGGGTCTGGTCTTCGCGGTGGCCCATGCCCGTAAACATTTGCTGGCGCGTGAGAGCCAGCTTCACTGGCCGGTTCACGGCTTTGGCAGCTTGCACCGTTAGCACCGTGTGGGGCCAGCTAGCACCTTTGCAGCCGAAGCCACCACCCAAGTATTTGGTTACCACCCGCACCTGCTCCTGCGGTAGCCCCAGCATAGTAGCCAGAGACTTCTGGGTGCGTGTAATGCCCTGCGTAGATTCGTATACCGTCAGCCGGTCGGGGCCTTCCCATACAGCCGTAGTGGCACCGGGCTCCATGGGGTTGTGGTGGTTGATGGCGTGGGTATAGGTGGCTGTGTGTTTGATGGGGGCCGCTGCCAAAGCCGCCCGGGCGTCGCCGCGCCGAGTGTAGCCTTTGGTTTTGTCGTCCTGCACCTTTTCCGGGTTGAATATTTCGGCTTTGGGGTCCAGGTACGAGGCCAGAGGCTTCTCCACAGCATATTGCACCCGCACCAGCGAAGCAGCATGGGTGGCTCGCTCAAAAGTGTCGGCTACTATTAATGCCACAGGTTGTCCGGCATAGTGCACTACATCTGAAGTCAGCGGCAGGAACCCCATTGGGGCCCCAATAGCCTTTTTGCCTTCGGGGTCGTTGGGCGTTTTCGCGAGTTTGGGTAGGTTCTGGTGGGTGAGTACGGCTAGTACCCCAGGCTCCTTCAGGGCTGCCGTGGCGTCAATGCTCTGGATTCGACCTTTCGCAATTTCACTGCCTTTCAGCACCCCGTAAGCCAATCCCCGCTGCGGAAACTCGGCCGAATAGCGGGCTTTGCCAGTTACTTTGTCGTAACCATCTATGCGGTTGAGCGGCTGCCCCACTACCCCACCCGTGCCAGGGCCATTGGTTTCAAAAAATCTGGGTTCGGTATCCATAGTGAGAGTGAGCTTGGCTATAACACCAAGCTTCCGCTTGGCAAGTCTGTTTACTGTACTAGGTGAAGCGTGCGACTAGGTGTCGCCAGGGCTCATTTAAAACACAAGCGGCGCACATTATTTGTTGCGGCTGGTGGCTTACATCAAGAAGAGCATACCACTAGACTGCTACTTCCTGCAACGCCCGCACAACGGTTTTTTGTACCATCTCCACTTTGAACCGGTTGTGCTCCCGCGGTGCGGCCCCACTCACGGCTGCAACAGCCGCCGCCCGGAAGCTGGCCTCGTTAGCTGGTTTGCCCACCAGCAGCTTTTCGGCCTCTAGGGCGCGCCAAGGCTTGGTACCCACGCTGCCCATAGCAATACGCGCCGACCGGATTTGGCCGCCTTGCACATCCAGCCCCACCGCTGCTGATACCAGCGCAAAAGCGTAGCTAGCCCGGTCGCGCACCTTCACGTAGTGCGACTTGCGGGCGTGGGCTGCGGTGGGCACCGTTACGGCCACAATCAGCTCGTCGGGCTCCAGCACGGTTTCGCGCTGCGGCGTGGTACCAGGCAGCAAGTGAAAATCGAGAAGTGGCACGCGGCGCTGCTTGCCCTTGCTGTTTTCCAGTAGCACTACGGCATCCAGCGCCACCAGGGCCACGGCCATGTCACCGGGGTTGGTGGCAATGCAAGCGGTGCTGCCGCCCAAAATAGCCAACCCGCGGTTGTCGCCGGTTTGGGCCGGGCAGCCCGAGCCAGGGTTGCGCTTATTGCACGGAAAAGCTGTGTCGCGAAAATACGAGCAACGAGTACGCTGCATCAGGTTGCCACCAATGCTGGCCATGTTGCGCAGCTGCGGTGAGGCACTTAGCAGCAGCGCCTCCGAAATGGCGGGGTACTGCTGCACTATCAACGGATTCTCGCCTACGTCGCTCATTCTTTCCAGCGCCCCAATACGCAGGCCGTCAGCTGTTTCACTGATGCCTTTAAACGGCACCATGTTGATGTCAACCAACTGTGGATGCTGCTCCACGTTAAGCTTCATCAAGTCGAGAAGTGTGGTGCCGCCGGCAATAAAGGCCGACTGCGCATTGTCTTTTCGGGCACTGGTAGCCTCTTTGGCCGTGCTGGTGGTGGTATAACTAAAGTTATTCATGTACTAGTGCTTTGTGCCTCGTGCTTAAATATTGTCGCGCCTCCTTTGTGCTTACCTGTCTTCTCGGTCGAAAAACGATGTAAGCACAAAGCCCAAGGCACTATGCACTCTTTGCCACTTCGCGCACAGCGGCGGTGATGTTGGGGTAGGCGCCGCAACGGCAGAGGTTGCCGCTCATCCATTCGCGGGCTTGGGCATCAGTGGTGGCGTGGCCTTCCTTCACGCACGCCACACCGCTCATAATCTGCCCCGGTGTGCAATACCCGCACTGAAAGCCGTCGTGCTTGATAAAGGCAGTTTGCATGGGATGCAGAGCCTCTCCTTTTGCTAGGCCTTCAATGGTGGTAATTTCTTTGCCTTGCGTCATCACGGCCAGCGTTAGGCAGGAGTTGATGCGCTTACCATCTATGTGCACGGTGCAGGCTCCACACTGGCCATGGTCGCAGCCTTTTTTGGTACCGGTCAGGTCCAAATACTCGCGCAGGGCGTCAAGCAAGGTCACGCGGGGTTCAGCGCGTAGCGTGCGTGCTTGGCCGTTTACTCGCAATGTTATTTCGCTTACTCCTTCCACCGTTTTCGAGTAGGCCTTTAAGCGCTCGGCCTGGCTGACCAGCGGCGGCGTAAGGGCCAATCCCAGAATCCCGCCTGCCTGCTTCATAAAGGAGCGCCGCGATTTATCATCGGGCCGTGCGCTGAGCGGATTTTCGGGGGAGTCGTCGGGAGTAGGGTAAGCTGACATAAGAGGAAAGAAAAGCGCAAAGTGAACAGCTAACAGCCCTATGCGAGCTACCGGCATAATAACAACCTATTTGATGAACAGAGGTTTAAGGGGCAGATGTGGCAGTATCGCGCAACTTTCTGGCCCCTCCGAGCAACTCAATCCTCCTTATTGAATACGGCAGACTATACAGTGGAGTTTATGCTACTCTTCATCTGGCAATAATTAAGCTGCATGCGCTGGCTATATAGTTAGGTAGCCTTACAACTGGCCTAAAACAGCACAACCCCTCCACCTTACGGTGGAGGGGTTGTGCACTTCAGCGAAGGTCTGAAATTACATGCTGGACTTATCCATCTTCATTTTGCCTTTGCCCTTCTTATTGTTCATTTTGGTTTTGCCATCCGTAGATTTAACCTTCTCTTTTTTCGAGTTGGTTTTCATCTTGGTGGTATCGCCCTGCATAGGCATGCCTTGGGCGAAGGCAGGAGCTACAGTACCAAGCAAGAAAGCAGAGAGAACAGCAGTGAACAGTGCCTTTTTCATGACTAGTGGTGTGAGAGAAGGATAATATGAAAAGCAACCTGAAATACAGTTGCGCTTAGCCTAAGCTGGCACAACAATCGAAGCGCATACGAACGCAGTACCGTTCAGGTTGTGCCCCAATGTTCATAGAATGTGTTGCTTGAACATCTCACTCCGTTTTTCACCAATCTACCGGCCGGTCCAACGGATATTCCTAGAGAGCTTCATACCTCATGAGGCTACCACCTAGGGCATCTATTCGGTAGGCAGGCCAGTGATGCCTTTGCTACGACGGCGCCAGCAATACCATGCCCAGCGCGTCGGAAAGAATCCGCTAGCAAGGTCGTAAGACTTGTAACAGGTGCGGCGCAAATGAGCGCGCTGAGATAAACGTGACAGGTTCGGACGCATGAGTAATGTATTCTTTAAGTACGCAAGGCCCTATTGAGTTGGATTGAGTACCTAGATACAAAAACTGCCCGTCGATTTCATCTAAAGCATCCTATTTGAAATTACTTTACAAACATATACAACTGTATAACAGATATTTACAAACTTTTACTAATGCATTGCCAATAGGGTTAAAATGATTCTAGTAGAAGCCCGACTGGCTTATTATTATTGCATAGCAGGCAGTACTGGTATTCCAACTTCTGCCTTGGAAAGCGTAGCCAAGACCAGTGCTTTACGGCCTAATGCTTCAAGGGCAGTTACTGGTTGCTGGCTGTGCGTACTAATCGTTTGCGCGGCTGCTTGGCAGGTCAGCTAGCCACTGCCGCACGTGCAGATGCTAAGCCTGCTTTCAATTTGACAACTGGCGCTGGAACCACTACCGCCAACGGCTCTTTGGTGGCCCACCCAGTTGCCTTAGCCTGCAAAATAATATCGGTGACAGGGTCATACCCTTCAGGCCACTGCTCCCTCGGCAGTTCACGCCACGAGTCATACGGATAAGGCGGAGTGTCAACAGCTAACACCCACGAAAAGAGATTGCGGAGCCAAGTAACCGGCGAATTCATATGCTAGATGCGAAAGTAATGATATACAAACTTAAATATAAGCTCGACATTATCAATATATTTTACAACATTAGCAAAATATTGCAATAAATGATTTATTAAAAGTATTTTGCCACCATAAGCATACTAAAAAGTATAAGCACAAATCACATATTTTGAGCTTAAGTATACCGTATTCGCCAAGATACCAAGCTATTGAGGTATAATATTTACTGTGTTGCATACATATTCTTGGAGTTGTTTCGGCCAGAAGCAGGCTTTGTCATATAGCTCGTATGTAAGCCACTCATTAGCTCTCACTCTTTCCTAATGATTTTAATTCTAGCCGTGCCTATATATCAATCCTATATACCTTGAAGCCCGTTGGAATAACATTAGCAGCACGTTGACAGCAAGCTAACTTGTAGGCTGAGCTTACGAGCATACACCGAGAAAAACGCAGCAAGAGCTACTCGCTAGCGCCTTTCCTGGGGAGGAAAAACGCTAGCGAATAGCTCTTGCTGCACCGGCTGATACTTTACTTAGTGGATTTGAAGCGGTATTTAAGCCAGACTACATCGTTGTCTAGCTGTTTTACTTCAGCTAGATGTAGCCGCGTGGCGGGACCTTTGCGCAGGTAGTCGCTCACCTCGAAGGTGGTTGGCGACTGGGGTGTACCGTCAGCAATGGGCAGCAGCAGCAAACTCAGCTCATCAACCAGCCCGGCATTCAGCAAGGACCCGTTGAGGTGGCCGCCGCCTTCTAGCATCAGCGTTTGAATAGGAAACAGTGCGGCTAATTGCTCGAGCGCTGAGGCAAAGTCCACTTCGGTGCGGCCAGCAAACAGGTACGAAATGCGCTGGCGTTGCAGGTAATACAGGTAGTCGTCGCTCACCTGCTCGGTCAGCACTTCCACAATATGGTCGCCGCCGGTGGTGTTGGCGTCCCAGCCGAGCCGGCCGTGCGCATCTACGGCCACAGCAAAGGAAGTGGCCTGCACATCGCCGATGAAGGGCTGCCGGGTAATGGGGTGCGGGGCCGGTTGCAGGTTGGGCTGCACGCCGCCGGAAAAGTCACGCTCCATGGTCACGCGCCCGCACATCCAGGCCTGGCTGGTGAAGGTATCGTGGTACTTCTCGAAGTAGCCGGAAAAGGTATCAGTGAGTTCTTTGTCCTTCCAGTTCGCAGACAGAATCTTTCCGTCCACCGAGGACATCATGTGGCAGATTACGTGAGGTCGTTTCATAGTAGGCCTTAAACGGAAGATGCGCGGCCGTGGCCCGTCCATTTTTCCCCTTTGCCTTCACTGCCGGATCTACCCACACGGCAGCCGGCGGCACGGCACCCGTATATCAATCCCCAGAAAAAAGCAAAACCCCGTTCCTGACTCAGAAACGGGGTTTATTGTAGAGAGGATGGGACTTACTCCCTACATGCGGGCCCGACAGCATAAGACTCAAATAATGCCTCTTTGCAGCGTATACAGGCATATTGAGCGTGTACCCTGAAAGAACAAATCGGGTAAAGTCGGGGTAAATCGGCAAGTGTGTACCCCTACGCGTACCCCGAAAAACATTTTTCAGTAGCTTTAGAACGGCAACTACTTACCCCGTTTTATGGCAACTGTATCCTTCCATTTGAAGGAGCCCAAGGCTGACCGCCCTACGGCTATCTTCGCGCTGCTCACTGTTGACAGGCGCACCCGGATAAAGGTCTATACTGGCCTTTCTATCCATCCTACCCAATGGCTAGCTAAAGCACAGAAGGCACTGGAACGCGGCTACCCAGATAACCCAGCAGTTAATGACGCGCTAGAGGTCAAGGCAAAGCAGATAGAAGATTGTTACGCCTCTTATTTGGCAGAGGGACTACTTCCAACAGCAGCTCAACTCAAAGAGGCCGCCGCTCCCAAGTCACAGGAGGAAACGCCCGAAGCAGGCCCTACCCTCGCCTTCTGGGACTACTATGCTGAATGGATAGAGTTAGCCCGCGTACGTGGCAAAGCCCGGAGCGCCGCCGTATACGAGACAACCGGCCGGCACCTACGCGGCTTTGAGAAGAAAGCGAAGTACGCCGTAGGATTCGATACAATTACCACCGCCTTTAACGACCGTTTTACAACCTACCTGCTAGGTACTGCTGGCCTCACAGATAACACAGTAGCTAAGCAGGTAATGACGCTCAAACGTTTTATGAAGTGGGCAGCCGAACGCGGCTACCACCAAAGCATAGGATACGAGCGGCTAACCTGGAAACGACAGGAGCCCGATATAATGACGCTCACTGCTGAGGAAGTGGAAGCGTTGGAAACCTTGCCCCTGCCAGAAGCCGGTTACCTAGACAACGCCCGCACCCTGTTTCTACTGAGCTGCTACACCGGCCTCCGCTACTCCGACCTAGTAAGCATCCGGGCCGAACACTTACGCGGCCAGACGTTACGCCTCACTACTCAGAAAACACGGGAAGCAGTAACCATCCCACTGCAGGCCCGCGCCCTACCTATTGTGCGCCGGATGATTGCCGGAGAAGTGCGGCCGATAACTAATCAGAAGCTCAACGACTACCTAAAGGAATTGGGAGAGCGGGCCGGTATTACAGAGCCGGTAGAGGTTATCCGCTACCGGGGCGGAACCCGCGAAAGCCACACTGTACCCAAGTGGCACCGTTTAGGCTGTCATACTGGCCGCCGTACGTTCGTAACGCTAAGCCTAGAACGGGGCCTACGGCCGGAGTTGGTAATGAAGATAACCGGGCACCGGGATTGGAAGTCTTTCAAACGCTATGTGAATATCACAGAGCAAGCGGTAGAACGCGAGTTTGCCCGCGTCTACGAAATGCCTCAGTTATTACGTGTTGCTCAATAATTTACTCGCAAAACAAATTCAATTAATGATGAATAAATTAATAGGCAATTCTATAATACCGTTTGCAACTCCAAAAAATATTGGCGAAAAAGCATCCGTCATGCTACCAGTTATTCCATCTGCAAAAACTATTACACATCTAGCGCCTTCAATCCCAAATTCTAATGCTCGAAGTAGCTTTATCGATCTAATAACTCAATTAGAGGGCACCACACATGGCGCTGCTTTATTAGGTCTATACTGTACTAAGCCTTCCTTTTTACCCCAACAGTATATCAAAACTAAATGGATTGGCTTTGTACAAAATGCTCTTAAACAAGTGTCATTTGGAGAATCTGATATTGACGGATACATTACTATTCATGAAGAGGGAAAGCCTATAAGTCATTTAGAATTACCAAATGTTATAAGAGAAACGATTATATTTTTTGATAAATTATTTCATGTTCTCAGAAGAAGTACGAGAGAACATATCTATATCACCCTGAATTTTTATTACAATAACTACAAGGCTACTAGCCGAAAAATGGCTAGTGACTTTGTAGCTCAACTAGCAGCGAATACAAGAGAAGCTAATTTCACAGAGGAAGTGAATGATGCTGTTAAACAATGGGCAGAAAGCAAGAGACATAAAGTACCTCCCTTGGCTGCTATATCTCCTGTTTCTGTTATAGAAACAATGACTATTAAAGCTCAACAACCAGTAGATAAGGTTCTAATAGGATACATTGATATTGACACGTTAAGAGACATACTAAGAAAATTCAAGATGATTGGTCCTGATGCAATCAGTAAGCCTCTAAAATGGGTCGCTTTAAGGTCTGCACTTGAATCCCTCAATCTACTGCTCCCACTTACCGACCAAGAGGCCTCTAACTTTATGTTGAGTCATTTCGGAGTTAAGATTGCCCGCAACTCGTTTAATAGAAGAGTAGAAACAGAAAAAAGAAACTGTCAGGCCACGCGCTTATATCGGCAGTTTTGCGAAGTCATTCCAGAGTATAAACCAGCTTAAACTTGACATTCTTTGACTTTGCTTGATGCGTCAAAGAGTGTCAAGACTCAGTTCTGTATTTCGCCTCGGTTCTGCACAAAAGTAGGCCACCAGCGAAATGCAAACCATCCTAACCAGCGGAGTGACATACTCCCAACTCCTAGATGACCTAAGAGCAATTATCAGGCATGAGGTAAGTAGCTCAAGCCCGGCCGCGCCCACTGATACAGCCAGTGGGCCGGAACTTCTAACCGTGCGAGAGGCCGCCGATTTTCTGAATGTATGCCCCCAAACCATCCATGACTGGAAACGGCGGGGTATGCTCTTATATCACAAAATAGGGGGCCGTACGTACCTGAAAAGAGTCGATGTGCTGAACGCACTACAGGGCCACCAGCGTACGGCTAAGCCAGCCGGGAAAGGAGGAACGCGCCGTGGCTAACGTACTGCTTCTCGATGCGCCACCAGTGCTACTGTTAGCCAGCGGCCGGCCCTGCCTAGCTTACCCCGTACGCCGCCGGGATTGGCCCGCCGTGCCAGCCGGTTCTGCCGTGGCACTACTCACAACCGGGGAAGGGATGGACTTTGGCCCGCGTATCCTCTGGGTAGGCAAAGCAGTAACGAATCTGCTTACCTCTTATAGTGGCGCACTGGCTTTTGTTCCGGCTGACCCGCACCCCAACGACGATCCGGTGTTTCGTTTTGAGGCGTCGGACATAAAACGGCTCTATTTGCTGAACCCAGTTGCTGCGGCTTCACCCGTTACGGTTACCAGAACGGGCCCGGCCCGCCGACCCCGTGGCTAGTGGTGGGCCTCCGGCCGCTGAAACCCGTGCCATGGATACGGCCGCCGTACGCGCTCTATTCTCTGACTACAGCCCAACCCTTACCCGTACCGCCGCCGAACTGGAAGCAGCTTTGCACCGACACGGCTACACGGGGCCCCTCTCCGACTGGCTAAGCATGCTCCGGGCCGGTGGCCTCCGGGAGCCGCGGCGGGGTGTATTTGGCGCACCTTGGAAGCCAACAGAATACAGTGAAACTACAGGGAATTATTCCGAAGAATCGGACAATAAACGGAATACAATCGGAATAGAACCGGCCCCAGCAAGTGAGGCCGCGCCACCGGAGCTACTGGCCAATAACAGCAACGAAACAGCAATAACAGACCCGGTTTCAGTGGTACTGGAGCCGCCTCAGTTCAGCTACTTCCGGGGCGGTATCCGGAGCGCCACTCCTTACGCGGCCATTACCCCGCGCCAACTCTGGGAAATGATACAGGGCCCTATGTTCGCGTCGGCTACGGCCCAACTCCGGCAAGTACCGGCTGGCAGTGACGCCCGCGCCGAACGGAAAAAGCTACTCGACTACGTAACGCCCGCCGGCACCTTCGCTCCTACCCGTGCCAATGGCAACCTGGTTGCCCCTTCGGGTTTGCTGGTGCTGGACTTTGACCATTTGTCCGACGTGGGCACGGCCCGCACCGCCTTACTAGCTGATCCGCTGCTGAGTCCGGCTCTGGTAGTCCTATTTACCAGCCCCGGCGGGGAAGGGTTAAAGGCTATCCTGGAAGCGGACCCAACCGCCTCTCACCTCGACAACTTTCGGGTACTATCGGGCTACTTGCTAGGCTCCTACGGGCCGGAGCTACAACCCGACCCCAGCGGCAAAGATGTTGCCCGCGCCTGCTTTGTCTGCCATGACGACGACGCCTGGTTAAGCCCACGCTTTGCAGGTTAAACCGCGGGCTTTCGCTCAATATTGAGCAGAAGAATAAACTGGGTTTTGCGGCTTAAATACCCCTAAAAAGGAGAGTTATACTGGCTAGCAGTGAAACGCCTGACCGGTATCCTACTTCCGAGAAAAAAGCACGGGCTGGGTTTTCGTCCACTTGGATAACAACCCCACAGAACCCTACAAAACCCTACATTTTGAATAGAGCTGGCAATGAAATTAGACTTAAACGCCCTCCGGGCTGCTACCCCGGCACCGGAGCCCGACCCGACAAAACCCGACACATCAACGCCCGCGCAACCCGTCGACGGGAGTTTCGGGCCCAATACGCGCGCACGCGCGTACGCGCGTACTGGGCCCGAAACTCCCCCGCCGGTGTTGACAAATGTTGACAGTTCCACGCGCACGCACGCGTACGCGCGTACTTCTCCCGAAACTGCCAACAGGACAGAACTGGACACCCCTACGCGCGCGCACCCGTACGCGCGTACTGGTCGCGAAATGCCTACCCTTGATGCCCTTACCTGGTGTATAACCCAACATGAAGCACGGCATGGCGCTTTTCCGGCTAAGGGTGGGCGTAATGCTTGGCTAACTGCTTTGGCCTTTTTCTGCAATGAGAAAGGGGTACCCCTACCCGATTTGGAGAACCACGCCGCCGGGTATGCCGGCGCCGATTTCTCTGCCGATGAAATAGCCCGTACCATACGCGGCATTTACCAGCGGGGGGCCGGCCAGCATAACAGCAGGCCATGGGAGCCGCCCACGGCCCGACCCGACACAGCCGCCGGAGCTGAGTACGGTAGCGCCGGACGTAGCCTCGGCGGCACGGGCTCCGGCCCCTTGCCAGCCGCGCCCCTCCATACGCCGACCATTTCGGAGGAAGTGTACCAGCTGCTACCTGACTTCCTGCAACAGTGCTGCCAGCCCTTGCCCACGACCCGCGAACGGGACGTACTATTAACCGGTGCGCTGGCTGTGCTATCGGGCTGCTTCCCGACGCTGGAAGGAATGTACCGGGGCAAGGTTATCGGGGCCAACGTGTATGCCTTTGTGGTAGCCCCCGCGGCCTCCGGCAAGGGTGCGTTGGATTGGGCCCGCCGGCTGGCATGGCCTCAGCATTTGGCCGTGCGCGAAGCCAGCCAGCGGGAACGGGACGGATACGAACTGCAGCTACAGGAATACGAGCAACAGAAGCGCGCCGCCAAAGCCGGCGGGCCGCTACCCCCAAAGCCAACAGAGCCCCCGCGCCGCCGACTCTTTATCCCAGCCGACAACGGCGCGGCCAATGTGGTAAAGACGCTGGCCGAAAACGACGAACGTGGTATACTGTTTGACACGGAAGCCGACACCCTAAGCGGCGCGCTAAAGCAAGACTTTGGCGACTACTCCGCACTGTTGCGCAAATGTTCCGAACACGAACCGCACCAGTACGACCGCAAAACCGCTGGCACCTACGAGTTAAGCCGGCCGGCCCTGTCGGTGGCGCTGGGAGGCACGCCGGAGCAAGTGGCGCGGCTTATTCCAACTGCTGAGGATGGGTTGTTTTCGCGCTTCTGGTTTTATGCCTTTGAAGCTCCGCACGTTTGGGACGACCCGTTTGCCGTACCCGCCGGCGGCTCTCTCGATACCTGGTTTGATGCCCTGTCGGTGCGGGTATCAGGAATGATAGCCGCCGCTGGCGCGGGCCGGGTAGTGGTACGCCTTGCCCCAACTCAGGAACAACGTTTCAACGCGGCCTGGCAGCAGTGGCTACGCGAAGGAATAGCCGACTTTGGGGAAGGGTCTGGCAGTGCCTCTAAACGCCACGGCCGCGCCTGTTTCCGCCTCTGTATGCTGCTGACGCTGTTACGCTGTTTTGAGAACGGGGAAGCCCCGGCCGGCCGTACCCTTACTTGCGAAGATGCCGACCTAACGGCCGCTCTAGCTATTGCCGACGTGTACAGGCAGCACGCGCTAGCTTTGTACGAACGGCTACCCCGCCCCGGTGGCTCTGCTTTCCAAGGTGCTACCCGATACGCCAGCAAGGCAGAGAAAGAGGCCCGCGTACGAGAGCTACACGCCCAAGGCTTGAGCGTGCGGGCTATTGCTGAACAATTAGAATTAGGCAAATCAACGGTAGCACGTTGGCTGGGATTAAGCTAGCTACAATAGAGAACCTTGCCCAAAGTTACTTGTCCCGTGTCCCAGTATTGGGACGGGACATTACTTCATTTCTTGACAAGGCTATACAAGAAGTATACTCCACCTACTACCACAGCGGCAATAATTCCCAAAGCCATAACAGATTGCAGAATAATATGGAGCCAGTTAAATAATGGAATGAGGCATATGAGGCCACCTAGGTATAATAGGCCTGTTACGCAGCCCCAATTGCTAGATCCATCCTTACCTAGTTTTGAGAGTCCGTACCCCAAAAGAAAGCAACAAGTTGCAGCTAGAATACCATACCCAACGTCAGAGGCTGATAGTAGGTCAACTTCGTCGTTACCGTAGTAACGCCCTCTATCATAATACCTCTGAGCAGCTACACTAAATGACAATGAGAGCGCACAAAGAACTAGTATAATTTTCTTCACTATTATTTATTGCTTCTGGATTTTAAGATAAAAAAGACAATAGCAGCACCACCTAGGGCTATCCAACCCATGTTCCCTCTTACCCCTCTATGGTAATGATAGCCTCCTGATTTATGATTGTGATGTCCCCCATTGCTATCTAATCCTCCGCTGTGGGCCGACAAGTTTAGCGCTGAACATATAAGGAATACAAAGATTGAGAGTTTGAAAAACAGCTTCATAGACAGATTCGGATAAATACAGCCTCTAAGCAACTAAAAAAAGACTGATTCTAAAACAGTAGATAATTGGAGTGAGGAATTATCTTCCCCGCCTGATTCCTACCTTATTCTTATCCGCTTTGACTTACCCCGACTTTGAAGCCCGCTGGAAGAACTCCGGCGGCGCGGAACGGGCCAATTACGGCCTGTTTCTACAAGACCTATGCGACCTGCTGGAAGTACCCCGCCCCGACCCTACTACCGACGACCCTACCCAAGATAGCTACGTGCTGGAACGGGCCGTGCAATTCAACGACGGGGCTAAGAAAAGCACCGGCCGGATTGACCTGTATAAGCGCGGCTGCTTTGTGCTGGAAACCAAACAGGGCACCGACACCGCCGACCAGCAGAAGAAACAGGAACGCGCCGACCTAGGATTGGAGCCCAGCAAACGCCGCAAGGGCCACGCCGTACGCGGCTCCGCCAAGTGGGCTGAAATGATGCAGGCCGCCCGCCAACAGGCCCTTGGGTACGTGCGCGCCCTGCCTGCGGAGGAACCCCGCCCGCTGTTTGTGCTAGTGGCCGATGTGGGCTACTGTATAGACGTGTACAGCAACTTTGCTGGCGTTGGGGATTCCTTCGTACCCTTCTCTGACCAAACCAGATTCCGGCTGCCGTTGGCCGCGCTGGCCGATGAAGCCACACGGGCTATGCTCCGCCAAATCTTCCTTGACCCGAAAGAGCTAGACCCCAGCCGCCGCGCCGCCCGCGTGACGCGGGAACTGGCTGCCCGTCTGGCTAAACTATCGGAGCAGCTGGAACGGGCCGGGCACGCGCCCGACGTGGTAGCGCAATTCCTGATGCGCTGCCTGTTTACCATGTTTTCGGAAGATGTAAACCTGATTCCGAAGCAGAGCTTTACCGGCATGCTGGCTCAATACAACACCCCGGAGCTACTGGAATTTCTGCCCGACGCACTTACCAACCTGTGGCGCACCATGGACACCGGCGGCTTTTCGTCGGATTTGAAGGCCCGGTTACGCCGCTTTAATGGCAAGCTGTTTCACGATGCCACGGCCCTACCCCTGAACGCGGGACAGGCGGAGCTGCTGTTGCAGTCGGCTAAAGCGGATTGGACAGAGGTAGAACCGGCCATTTTCGGTACGCTGCTGGAACGCGCCCTCGACCCCAAAGAACGGCACAGCCTGGGGGCGCACTACACCCCGCGTCGCTACGTGGAACGCCTGGTGCTGCCTACCGTGCTGGAACCCCTACGCCGGGAGTGGGCCGCCGCGCAAGCCGCAGCCGCCCGCCGCTTGGAAGAAGGCCAGCCCAAAGACGCCCGCGCCGAGCTGGTGCGCTTCCTCACTCGCCTCACTAGCATCAAAATATTAGACCCCGCCTGCGGCTCCGGCAACTTCCTATACGTGACGCTGGAACACCTCAAACGGCTGGAAGGGGAAGTGCTGGCCGCCATCAACAGCTACGGCCAAACCGGTTTGCTGGAATTGGGTGGCGGTACCACCGTTAGCCCGCACCAGTTGCTAGGGCTGGAACTCAACCCGCGCGCGGCCGCCATTGCCGACGTGGTGTTGCGCATTGGCTACCTGCAATGGCACCTGCGCACCTACGGCCCCTCCGAACTCCGGGAGCCGCTGTTGGATGAGTACCAGAATATCCGCCAACAGGATGCCGTGCTGACCTATGATGACGGTTTTCAAAACGCCAGACCTACTGAGTGGCCTAAAGCTGATTTCATCATTGGTAATCCTCCCTTCTTAGGTGACAAAGCTATGCGCGGCGCGTTAGGTGGAGCCTATGTGGATACGCTACGCAAGACTTATAAGGGTATTGTACCTGAGTCTGCTGATTTAGTAATGTACTGGTGGGAAAAGGCTGCTGAAATTGTACGTCAAAATAAGGCGGAGGCTTTCGGATTCATTACCACAAACTCTATTACTCAAACTTTCAACCGCCGGGTAGTTCAACGTCATCTTGATGCCTCCCCTCCGCTTTATCTTACTTATGCTATAGCTGACCATCCATGGGTAGATAGTGCTCAAGGAGCTGCTGTACGAATTGGCATGAGTGTAGGGCGTACAGATATGCTGGCTGGCAAATTATTGAAGCTAACAAATGAAGCGGCTACGGATGACGACGACGCCCACTCCGTGGAACTCACAGAATTTGAAGGCATAATTAATGCTGATTTTACTGTTGGCGCCGATGTAGCAAGTGCCAAAGCATTAGAGGCGAACGGAATAATTTCGAGTTTCGGAATGATGCTAGCAGGTTCAGGTTTTATAGTTACTCCTGCTGAAGCTCAGGCCCTTGGTTTGGGACGTATTCCGGGGCTAGAAAAGCATATTAGACAATATAGAAATGGCAAGGATTTGACAGCTTCACCTAGGGGTGTGTATTTGATTGATCTATTTGGACTAACTGAGAGCGAAGTAATCAATCGGTTTCCTGAGGTATACCAGCATATTTATTCGAGAGTAAAGCCCGAACGGGATCAGAATAATAGAAAAAAACTGAAGGAGGTCTGGTGGCAATTTGCTGAGCCTAGAAAAACTTTAAGAGCGGCTTTGCAAGGCCTCTCACGTTTCATTGCTACACCTGAAACAATGAAGCACAGAATATTTCAGTTTTTGAGCAATGAAATACTACCTGATCATAGGTTAGTTAATATTGCACTAGATGACGCCTTTTATTTAGGTGTGCTATCAAGCCAAATTCATACAACTTGGGCTGCTGCTGCAGGAGGTAGGTTAGGTGTAGGCAATGACTTAATCTATAATAAAACCCGAACGTTAGACCCTTTCCCCTTCCCAATAGCCACGGTGGAGCAGCAGGCGCGCATCCGGGAGCTAGCCGAACAGCTGGACGCCCACCGCAAACGCCAGCAGGCCCAACACGCGGCCCTCACTCTCACCGACCTCTACAACGTGGTGGAAAAGCTACGCGCCGGCCAGCCCCTCACCACGGCCAAAGAGCAAACCATTAATCAGCAGGGCCTAGCCTCTGTGGTATTGAGCCTGCATCAACAGCTAGACGCCGCCGTAGCTGATGCCTACGGCTGGCCCACCGACCTACCCGACGCGGAAATCCTTACCCGCCTGGTACGCCTCAACCACGAACGGGCCCAAGAAGAACAGGCCGGCCACGTTCGGTACCTTCGCCCCGCTTACCAGGCCCCCGAAACCGAGCAGGCCAAACTTTCTTTGCCTGCCGACGCAACCGTTCCCGCTACCGGCCGGTCATCCTCTCCAACGGGGGGAATCGCCTCCCAAGTCTGGCCCGCCGAGTTGGCCCAGCAGATGCAAGCCTTGCGCGACGCCCTACAGCAAGCCGCCCAGCCGCTCACCGCCGCCCAGGTAGCCACTTGCTTTCGGCGCTTGAAACCCGAAAAGGTAGAGCCTCTTCTTCAGACACTTACGGCACTGTCTTTGCTCCGCCAAACGCCCGAGGGCGCCTATGTACTATAATCCTTCATCCTTACCCCTGCCGTCTGTATGAAAACAATTATCCTCCATTTTGCCCAGCTAGCTTTAGTGACCTTAAGCAGCATGGCATTCGGCCCGCGCGCCGTTGCCCAAACCACCCCAGCTTGGGTCAGTGTATCCAACACTGGCGAATATTTCTCCTACAATAGGGGTAACCTGCACCTAGCGACCGACCCAGCGGGTAACGTGTATGAATTGGGTATGTTCAGCGTGGCGGCCAACGTGGGCCATACCTACCTTCGGAGCCAAGGCAGCTTCGACGGCTACTTGGGCAAGTACAACCCCGATGGCACGGCGGCCTGGGTGCGACAATTCGGTTCGACTGACCAGGACGGGGCTGATGATGTGGCGTTCGACGCAGCTGGCAACGCCTACGTGGTGGGCTCCTTCACGCACCGCATCAACCTGGGAAACGGCCAAACCCTGGATGCGGGGACGGACCCCGGCCGGAAAATTTTTCTCATCAAATACGACCCCGCC
Source organism: Hymenobacter norwichensis DSM 15439 (assembly GCF_000420705.1). Classification (GTDB taxonomy): domain Bacteria; phylum Bacteroidota; class Bacteroidia; order Cytophagales; family Hymenobacteraceae; genus Hymenobacter; species Hymenobacter norwichensis. The sequence continues at coordinate 890,540 of NZ_ATVL01000007.1, read as the reverse complement.
GGCAATCCCCTGTGGGCACAGCAGAGCGACTCCTACCCAGGCACCATGCTCCCCACCTGCCCGCCCGTAGCCAACAGCTTAGGCGTGCAAGTTGATGGCGCCGGCCACGTAAACGTGACCTGCGTGTATAGTTTCGCTACCGGATTTGGCTTCGGCGGGTTGCGAGCAACAGCCAGCGCCGCCCCGAACAGCAATGCGCTGGCCACTGTGTACATGGCCCGTTTTTCGGCCGCTACCGGCACGCCTCAGTCGTTGTTTCCGCTGCTATACTCCACCGCGGCCAACGGAAACGGGCTGATTTATGCGCAAAAGCTGTTGACCGCTCCCGACGGGGGCACCTACCTTGTGGCCAACTACGTCACGGCTCTGTCCTTCACCTCGGGGCTAGCCCTACCTGCGCCCACCAGCCCCGACATGCTGGTGGCCAAGTACAACGCCGCGGGCCAGGTGGAATGGGCCCGCACCTTTGGGGGGCCCAACTGGGATGAAATGACCGGCGCCGCCATCGATGCAGCTGGCAACGTCTATGTGAGCGGTTCTTTCCGCGGGTCGTTGAGCTTTGGCACCACTACTTTGCCCGGTGCCGGCGCCGAGGACGGGTATGTGGTGAAATATTCCTCCCAAGGCAACCCGCAATGGGCAAGGTCGCTGGCTGGTCCTGGCGCCGACCTTTTTCGCGGCGTGTGCGCCGACCCCGCCGGCAATGTGTATGTGACGGGTAGTGCTAGTTCCAACGCCCAGTTTGGCACCCGGACCTTCACGTCGGCGGGCAAGCTCGATATGGTGGTAGCCGCCTACACGTCGCAAGGCGTGCTGAGCTGGGTGCAACAGGCCAGCAGCGCCGAAGACGATGAAGGTTTTAGCCTGGGTTTCACGGCCCAGGGGCGGTTGCGTGTATTCGGCTACGCGGGCCGTGGCGCTACTTTCGGTGCCATTCAGTCGGGTATAAGTTCTAATTGGATAGGGGTTATGGCAGAGTTAGCCGCTTCTCCGCAGACTCCGCTCCCAGTGGTCGACGCGCAAAGCCCGGACGGGAAAACGTTCGACCTGTACCCCAATCCGGCTACTACGGAAGTGCATCTAAAGGGCATTCCAGCAGGGGCCCGGGTGCAAGTACTTGATGCGTTGGGCCGCATAGTCCGCGAAACCGCTATTTCAACTGCTTCGCAAGTATCGGTGCGGGGCCTGGCGCCGGGCCTCTACACGCTTCGCGCTACCGATGCCCAGGGCCAGCGTTATGCTGCCCGTGTGTCGGTAGAATAGCGTGCCCTACCCGAGGCCGGGATTCTGCAGCGTCAGTCTATAGCAGTCAGCGCTGGCCCTACACACCGCCATGGCCACGGCCGCCGCTGCATCCGAAGTCACAGGCCCCCAGTTCTGGCCCAACAGATGCAGGCCGTTCGGGATGCCGTGCAACAAGCCAGGCAAGCTCTTACCGGGGCCCCAAGTGGCCGCCCGTTCCCGCCGCAACAAGCCGGAGCACGTTTAGCCGTTATTAGATATCCTAACCGCGTTGAGCCTCTTACGCCGCACAGAAGAAGTAGCTTACGCGGCCTAGATTTTCGAGTAAATACTTTCTTCCAAAGTTGACTAAAAGTACTGCCTGCCTTAGACCGGGCCGCGTGCATTACAGCAGCAAAGGGTATATCTAACCGGTATACCCTTTGTTGTTTTCGGGCGGATTAGCAGAAAGCAGTTTTGCTTTCATGCGAAGGGAAGCAGAGTTTTCCGCATAACTGAAGAAAACCCTATGAACGCCAGGCGCTAAGGTTTACCGGTAGATTCTGTAAAACTAGATTTTACCGCTTTTATGAAAAGTACCTCTAGGGATTTTTCGCACCGTCGGTAACTGGTAGTAAAAGTCAATACCAGTCAGGCAAAGCACCCTACTCCGTAAATTTCATGGAATTAGAGCGGGGCCCAAATCCAATTTTGGATTCACCCCCGCCGGGTTATACTCTGTAGATTTTACAGAGCTACAGCCACATTCTATCCTGGCTAAGCTGTAGCAGCCCGCGCCCGCTCCGAACTAGCAGGCAGAGAAGTTGTCCACAAAAACGGACTACTTTCCCGGCCCCGCCGGCGTAGGCGTGCAAACATGGAACCCCAAAAAGTACATGCTCAGATACGCCTGCAATCGGCGCAAAATTGCGCCGCCAAAACCAGCGTGCCCCGGAGCTTTAGGCGTATCTTCCCTGTAAACAACAGGCCGAAACAGGCACCGCCGATGCAGTACGACAAAGGAACAAGTGGCAACCCCGCCGGCCGCCCCAAGGGCCGGCCCAACAAAGCTACGGCCTACGCCCGCGAAGCCATAGGCGCGGCCCTCTCCGGCGTCACTGCTGAGAGCCTACAGGCGAAGCTGGAAGCCCTCAACGGTAAAGACTTTATAGACGCCTACGTGAAGCTGGCAGAGTTCGTAACGCCTAAGCTGCAACGTACTGCCCTGGCTGCTGATGATACCGACACAGGCCGAATCAAAGTGACGTTACATATCGGCGGCACCCCAGCCCAACAGAAAGCCAACGCCCAAGCCGCCCGCTTGCTGTTGCCCAACTAGGGCCGGCTGTTACAATTGATAGAGTTATCGGACGTTGTTTCTTGCCGCCGGGTTACTCCCTAAAATTAGGGAGTAGCCCGGCGGCACTCATATGTAAGGGTAGCCGGTACTCTGGACACCCTTGCTCAATGAATCCGATTTTATGAAACGGCTTACTAAGCCTCTAAAAAGAAAGGCCGCCGCATCAAATGACGCGGCGGCCCTTGCCCGTAGGTAGGAGCTGGCAACTACTTACCCAGCGGATAGAACAAAGATAATCGGCCAACGCAAAAATGCACCGGCATGCAGAGCCTCATGCTTTCTGTTATACGCTGGTTATACTTCGTGTACCCCTACGCGTACCCCCAAAAAAACAAAACCCCGTTTCCATTACGGAATCAGGGTTTATTGTAGAGAGGATGGGATTCGAACCCACGATGAGCTTTAGACCCATACACACTTTCCAGGCGTGCTCCTTCAACCACTCGGACACCTCTCTAGGTGTGGTTAGCGGGCACAAAATAGCACCCGATTTTCCGGATACGCAAGCCGCACCCGCAACAACCTTTCAACCCAGCGTGATTTCGCCGCGCAAATTGTGGGTAAGGAGGCGGCTGGTTTCAGCGGCGGAACGGCCTAGGCCGAGCACGAACATGAGTTTGGCAATGGCCGCTTCGCGGGTGATGTCGTCGCCGCCGATGATGCCGAGGTCGGTGAGTTGGGCGCTAGTTTCGTAGCGTCCCTGAATCACGCGGCCTTCCTCGCACTGGCTGACGTTGAGCACCTGTACGCCCCGCTCCCGCGCTTCGCGCAGGCAGTTGAGAAACCAGGCAGAAGTAGGCGCGTTGCCGGAGCCATAGGTTTCGAGCACGCAGCCGCGCAGGCCCTCCACTTCCAGTTGGGCACGGATCATACGCTCAGTCAGGCCCGGATAGAGCGACAGCAGCGTTATCCGCTCGTCGAGATGCTGGTGGGTGTGCAAGCGGGCGGCGGGCAGCAGCCGGATCTGTTCGTCGTTGAATTCCAGCTCGATACCAGCGCGGGCTAGAGGCGGGTAGTTTTCCGAGCGGAACGCATCATACTGCTGGCTTTCCACTTTCTTGGCGCGGTTGCCTCGAATCAGCAGGTCGTTGAAGAAGACACATACCTCGGGCACGCGCACGGTGCCAGCCGTGGGGTTTCGGGCCACGGCTATTTCCAGGGCCGTAATCAGGTTGCGGCGGGCATCGGTGCGGATACCGCCCACTGGCACCTGCGCCCCCGTAAATACCACCGTCTTGCCCAGGTTTTCCAGCAGAAAGCTGAGTGCCGCCGCCGAATAGGCCATGGTATCGGTGCCGTGCAGCACCACAAAGCCATCGTAACGGGCATAATTTTCCTGGATGAGCAGCGCCATCTTATACCAGTCGGCCATCGTGACGTTGCTGGAATCAATGGGCTCGCCTAAACTCACCACTTCCACGTGCATATTGAGCTGGTTCAACTCAGGCATTTTCTTGCGAATCTGCTCAAATTTCATAGGTACCAGCTCGCCTTGCTTGTTGTAGGCCATGCCGGCGGTGCCCCCGGTATAGATAACGAGGACGGAGGTTTCGGGGCGGTTGTTGGAGGAAGCCAAGGCGGACATGGTTGGAATGGAGGCGCCAAGTTAACGACGTCTGGCAACCTACGCAGTTTGTAGGCCCGCCGGAAGTTTACACCCTATAGCAGGAAAGTGCAGAACGGCTGCATCAGCTAAAGCCCCCATCTTCAAATCACCTACATTATCCAGCCTCACTCCTACCCGATGACACAACGAAACTGGCTTCTTCTGACAGCGCACCTGCTAGTGCTGGTTGTGCTGGCCTCGTTCAGTGCCCGGCAGCCCCCCAAGCGCTACAATATTGCCGCCAACGGAGCTGTAGCTGATGGCCAAACGCTAAACACCCAAGTTATTCAAGCTTCCATTGACAAGTGCTCGGCGGCGGGCGGCGGTACGGTGGTGGTTCCGAAGGGCACGTTTAGGACGGGCGCCATCTTTCTGAAACGCGGGGTGAACCTGTTGATTGAGAAAGACGGCGTGCTGAAAGGCTCGACCCGGCCTGAGGACTACCCGCAGGTAGCCACCCGTTGGGAAGGTACTGAGCAACAGTTCACGGCAGCGCTGATAAACGCCACCGACCTGACCGGCGTCACAGTGGAGGGCGCGGGCACTATTGACGGCTCCGGCGAAGAATGGGTGGAACTGGCCCGACAAGCCCGGCTACAAGAAAACAGCACTGCCCCTGCCGCCGCCCGCTTGGGCCGGCCGCGCCTGATTTGCTTTCAGAACTGCCGCAAGGCGCGAATTGCCAACCTGAGACTGAACAACCAAGCTGTGTGGGGCCTGCACATTCTGTACTGCACAGGCATGGTGGTGGAAAACCTGACCATCCGGGCCGCTCACAACATCCCCAGCTCCGATGGCATCGACGTGGATTCCAGCCGCGACATCCGCATCAGCGGCTGCGACATTGACGTGAACGACGACTGTATCAGCATCAAATCAGGCAAGGACGCCGACGGCTTGCGGGTAAATCGGCCCAGTGAAGACATACTCATCAAGAAAACCCGCTTCGGCTACGGGCACGGCGGCGTGGCGATGGGCAGCGAAACCTCCGGCGGCATCCGGCGCGTGATGGTGCGCAACTGCGTGGCCGAAGCCGACAACTGGGCCCCGATTCGGTTTAAGTCGCAACCCAGCCGCGGGGGTGTGGTGGAAAATATTACCTACCGGGATATGGTGTTGCGCAACACTCGCCAGGCCTTCGAGTTCAACATGGAATGGCGCATGGTACCGCCCGTTGCCCCGCCGGCGCAAGTGCTACCCCTGGTACGTAACGTGAAGCTCATCAATATTACTGGCACTGTTACGACGGGTGGTCGCATCCACGGCCTCAAAAACAGCCCGATTGAAAACGTCAGCTTTCAGAACTGCGTGGTGACGGCACAAAAAGGGCTAGTGCTGGAAAACGTGCGTGGCCTGGACACCAGCGGCCTAAAGCTGACCGTAGTGGAAGGCGAAGCCATCGTACGGCGCGATGCGCAATAGAAGCATTGGCCACTTCAACCACTGTTAATACCGAGCGTCATGCTGAGCTTGCCGAAGCAGTTCTCCCGCTTCGTTGTAACGGCTCAAGTGAAGCGGGAGAGCTGCTTCGGCAAGCTCAACATGACGGGCTAGGGTTTTACATTGTCTAGCCTGAGGTATGGGCGTTTCACATGTTAGCGCCGAACAGTTCCTTGGTGTTGCGGGTGGTGGCGTCGGCTATTAGTTGCACGTCTTTTTGCAGGATGTCGGCTACGCGCTGGGCGATGAAGGGCAAGTAGGCGGGCTCGTTGCGCTTGCCGCGGTGGGGCATGGGGGCTAGGTAGGGGCAGTCGGTTTCGAGGAGCAGGTGTTCGAGGGCGATGCTGGGTAGCGTCTTGTCGAGGCCACCGTTTTTGAACGTGGCTACCCCACCGATGCCCAGCTTGAAGCCCAGCTTGATGACTTCTTCGGCTTCGGCTGCCGAGCCAGAAAAGCAGTGGAACACACCACGCAAGGTGCCATCCTGCGCCGCTTCGATGAGGTCGGCGGTTTCGCGGAAGGCGTCGCGGGTGTGCAGCACTAGGGGCAGGTTGTGCTTTTTGGCCAGACTGATTTGGATGCGTAGGGCTTCTTGTTGCTCGGCGAGGTGGCTTTTGTCCCAGTACAAATCGATGCCGCACTCCCCTACCGCCACAAATGGGCGCTTATCGAGCCACTCTTCCACTTCGTAGAGCTGCTTCTCGAAGTGCTTGCCCACTGAGCAGGGGTGCAAACCCATCATGGGGTGGCACTGATTGGGGAAGCGGGCCTCGGTTTCCAGCATCCCATCAATGCTGGAATGGTCGATATTGGGCATGAAGATGGTTTCAACGCCGGCCTCATAGGCGCGGTTCAGCATGTCGTCACGGTCAGCTTTGAACTGTTCGGAATAGACGTGGGCGTGGGAATCAGATAAAGTCATGGTGGTTGATTATTGACGGCTGGTTGCTACTTGTTGGTATTGTGAGTTGCCTGATGTTATGCCAGACCAGCAACAAATAACAAGCAGCAAGCAACCTTCTTACTTGTACTGCCGGCCTTTCCATTGAAACGACAGCGGCAGCAGGCGGTAGGTGGTGAGGGTGAGCGTGAGGATGAAATTATATAGTTCAGCCAGCGGCATCAGCCATAGCGGAGCGCGGCGGCCGGCCCGGCGGTAGCAAAAGTACGCCAGCATGCCTTGCAGCAGCATCTTGCCGGCCAGCACCAATCCGGCTACACCTGGCCCAGCCAACCACGCCAACACCAGCAGCATCGGGTAGAAGCCAGTGTAGTAAAGCACGCCGCCGCGCAGGTTCCATGGCAGGCTTTCCAGGCCGCGCATCCAGCGGCGGCGCTGCTGGAGCAGGTTGCCGAGGGTGCGCATGGGCAAGGAAATAGCCAATACTTCGGGCCGGAAAATAATGCGGTAATCGAAGCCCTGCTGGATGGTGGCCTGAAACAACGCGTAGTCTTCGGTGACGGAAAACGGCAGCGCCTCATAGCCCCCAATGGCCTCGTACGCGGCGCGCGTTACCAGCATGTTGTTGCCCATCGCCGTCACGGGCCGCCCTAGGTCAGACACCACCTGCACCAGCCCCAACGACATCAGCCAGTCGAGGCCTTGGAGCTTGTCGAAGAGGCGCGGCCCATCCACCAGCGTCAGGCCGGTGACGGTGCCCACGCTGGGGGCCGCGTGCGCCAGTAGCCCTTGTATCCAGGTGGACGGCACGGCAATATCAGCGTCGGTGATGAAGAAATAGTTGCTGGAAGCGGCGCGGGTAAGGTGGGCCAGCACGTTGGCTTTGCCGCGGGCCAGCCCGAGCGTTTCTTCGATCTGTAGTACCTGAAAGCTACCCGCAAAACCCTGCATGGTGCGGGCCGCTACGGCACTGGTAGCGTCGGTGGAAGCATCATCGCCGAGCAGCACTTCCAGTAGGTGCGCGGGGTAACTGAGCTGGCGGATGGCGGTCAGGCAGCGGGCCAGGGTGGCTTCCTCGTTGCGGGCGGCAATCAGGATGCTGATGCGCGGCAATGGTTCCGGCAGCGGCTTCGGCTGGCTGCCCGGCCGGGTGGCAAACAGCGTGGTGGAAGCCGCCAGAATCAGAAACCAGCCAACCAGAAGAACCGTGAGAAGTAACAAGGGCACAGAGTAATTATCGGCGCAAAGGTAAGTTATAGCGCCACGCCTGCTTTCCGTTACAGCGCTTCGAACGAATATCCGGCGGCAGCGCAGGCGTCGAGGTAGCGGGGCAGCACGGCGCGTAGGTTGCGCTGGGCCTTCTGGCTGTCGTGAAACACCACGATGGAGCCCGGCCGGGTATGGGCCAATGCAGCCTTCAGGCAAATATCGGCGGGGTAGGTGGCATCGTAATCGTAGGTCAGCACATCCCACATGATGAGGCGGTAGTTGGGGTGCAGAGCGGCGGCTTGGGCGCGAGTGATACGGCCATACGGTGGCCGCAGCAACGGCTGCTTTTCCGGTGTTCCGGCCAAGCTCTCCAACACCTGTTGGCACTGCTGCACCTCAGCCAGATACTCGGCATCAGGCAAGCGCCAGCCGCTGACGTGGTGGTGGGTATGATTGGCGAGGCGGTGTCCAGCGGCCAGTGCCTGTTGGGCTACCTCGGGGTGTTTTTCCAGATTGTCACCTACGCAGAAGAAGGTGGCGCGGGCATCATGGCGGGCTAACTGTTCCAGTACAAAGGGCGTCTGCTCAGGAATGGGGCCGTCGTCGAACGTTAAATACAGCAGCTTTTCACCCTCGGGCGCGGGTCGGCGCCATTCGGTATGGGGAAGCAGGCGTTGCAAAAGTTTCGGCAGACGGTGCAGACGCATGGGTCAATAGTTGGTAGGTGGGCGAATAGATGAGCGGCTAACAATATCTGACGCACTTATCTGCTTATCGAAATAACTGCTTGCCACAGCGCATCCGCGCTTTTATCCCAGGAAAACCGCTGCACATTCACTTTGCCTTTACTCACCAATTGATGCCGCAGTTCCGGCTCCTGCCAAAGCCGGCCTAACGCGGCAGCAATGGCGGCAGAACTATACGGGTCAACGAGCAAGGCCGCGCCGCCGGCTACTTCGGGCATTGAGCTTCGGTCGGACGTTAGGACGGGTGAGGCGCAGGCCTGAGCTTCGATGATAGGAATACCAAACCCCTCGAAATAAGGCACATACACCGTAGCTAATGCGGCGGCGTACAGTTGCACTAACTCGGCGTCGGTTGCACGGCCAGTGAGGTGTACGTCGTGGCGGTGCTGCATTTGTTGGTACACATCGAACATGGGGCCAGCTTTCCAAGCTGTGCGGCCTACAATGAGCAGCTTGGAAGGCGCACCAGTTTGCTGTTTGAATTCATCGAAGGCCTTGAGCAGATTCACCAGGTTTTTGCGCGGCTGTAAGGCTCCCACAAACAGAAAGTAGGGCTTGCCGGCCGCAAACCGCTCCCGCGTGGCCTGTTGCACCGCGGCGGACTGGGGGTGGAAGTGCGCGTCGACGGCATTGTACACCACTTGAATCTTATCGGCGGGCAGTTGGTACGTGGCTATCAGGTCTTGCTTGGTGGCTTCCGATACAGCCACTAACCGCTCGGAGGCTCGCACGAAACGCGGGAAAAAGTAATGGTAGTATTTGCGGCGCAACAGCTCTACATCCTGGGGGAAATGCTCGAAGGCCAAGTCGTGCACCACCGTCAGGCGCGGGACGTTGGTGGCCAGTGTAGTAAAGCCGTCGGTACTGAGAAACACGGCCGGCTTGTGCCGCCGCAGCCACAAAGCCACAGCTCCCTCAAACCAAGCCACGAACAAAAACGGGTGCCGCGCCGGCGGGAACAGCACGTGCGGCACCACGTTCGGCCCGAACACGTAGCGCGCATCAAACGGCCTATCAAACAGGAAATGGAACGTGTGCTCGGGGTGCGCGGCCACCATGCGCTTCAGCGTTTCGAACGTGAAACGCCCAATGCCCTCCAGCTGGTCGCCAGGCAGTAGAAAGCGGGTATTGACGGCTATATCCAAGTGGCGAAGTAGTGAAATGGTGAACTTGTGAAACGGCGAGTATATCCCTGCAATGGCGCAAATAGAACAGTAAACTCACTGTTTCACAAGTTCACTGTCTCACCGCCTCACTTTGGCAGTAAGCGCCGAAGCTCGGAAATCCGCACGATACCCGTTACAAACAAGATACCTCCGAAGGCCACACCCGCCAGCACCGATTCGGGGAGCCAGTGTAGCGCCAGCCCGGCTTGCAGGCCGTACCACACGGCGCACAGCAGCCCAAACGCCAACGCCAACCGGCCCAGCCACGCCCATGGAATAGGCACGCCCGTGCGGCGCTGCACCAGCCACAAGTACCCTAACGATACAAATACGGCGCATACCAGCGTGTTGATGGCCCCAGCTACCGCGCCCAATTTGGGCAGCAGCAGTAGGTTCAAACTCACGTTCACCACCACACTACCAGCCACTAGCCAGCTGACCGGCCGCTCGTGGTTGGTGCTGGTGAGCAGGGTACTATAGATGGCAAAAAAGGCGTGCACCAGTACGCTGACGAACAGAATTTTCAGGCACACCGTCATGCGGGCAAGTTCTTCGGGGGTGCTGTGCTTGAACTGGAAGAACAGCAGCTCCCCCCTGAACAGTACGAAGGCGCACATCAGCAGCAGCGGTACTGTTACCACCCGCTGCCCGAACCATAGCAGGTCGCGCTGCTCCTGCGGTCGGCTGGTGGCGTGGGCAAATTTGGCAAAGAACAGCGGCAGCACTGTCCAAAGGTACATCATCACGGTGTCGACCAGCCGGTACGAAGCCTGATAGTAACTAGCTTCCTGCGGCGACACGATGCGCTCCAGCATCAGAATATCAATTCGCTCATTGAGGCCATACACCAGCGTAATAAAGGCCAGCGGCAGGCTGGCTTTCATTACTAGCCGGGCCTTGTCCCAATCCAACCGAAACCTCACCCAGCCGTAGAGCCGCGTCACCAGCCCATAGAGCACAATGAACGTGAAGCCGATGGCTATTGACCTGGCCACCACGTAGTTGTTTAGCGTAATACCCACCGGAATCAAAGCCAGCACCAGGGCCAGCAGCAGCAGCTTTTCCAGCACCGACAGCAGCGCATCGGTGTTGAAGCGCTGATGCGCCTGCAATACTCCCCGCAAGAACAGCGTGTACTGCGCCAACAACAAGCCGGCACCCGTAAGGGCCAGCAACGTGAGCAGATGTCCTTGGTAGCCAAGCAGCCACCCGATGCCCACCAGCCCGCCCAGAAACAGAAAGGCTAAGCCGCTTTTAAGCGGTAACAGGGTAGGAAAATATTCGGTTAGAAACTCCGGGCTGGCAGCTATACGCTTGGTGGTCAGCTGAGTAGTACCCAAGTCGGAGATGGAAGCTACGATGGTCGCCAGCGTGAATAGCGCCCCAAACGTGCCAAATGCCACGTGCCCCAGCCGGTCTTGCACTAGGTTTTCCACTACCACCCAAGCCGGTTTCACCAGCAGATTGAGCAGCACGACAAAGCTGATATTTCCGAAAAAGCGTTTGATAAGCGCAAAAGTAGGCGAAAAGGCGGATTGACGCGGTAGCAGATTAGGAATAGATAATCTTCCGGTAGTACCACCGCCTTACAAACGCCCTAAAAACGCTCTACCCCAGGATTCCCTTAAACACGAGTTTGCCTGCCCAAGTAATCTTTTCTAAGCAGCCAACGAAGATTCTACCTCGAGTATAAGGAGTACTCCACCGGGTAGTGCTCCTATATAAGGCAGTTATTCACGTATTCACTCGCATTTTCCGAGTAGATTTGCCTCGTTGTGGTAGTGCCGATTGGCTGATGGTGCTGCCTGGTTGTCTTTTTCCGCTGTATGTCGTCCCGATCTTATTCGCTTCTGGGTTTGTGGCCCGTTATCAATCGTTGGAAATTTTTGGTTCTGACAGCTGTGGCGCTGGCCTTGGTAGTCAGCGTAGTGGTGGCTCTGATGCTACCCAATATCTACAAATCAACTACGGTATTCTACCCCACCAACCCGCAAACCACTGACCCCGACCGGATTGTAACCGAAGGCGGCAAACTGGAACTGGGTGGCCGCAGCGAAGACCTGGACCGGGTAATTACCATCGGCGAGTCGCAGCCGGTGGCCGAGGCGCTCATCAGGCGCTTCAACCTGCACCAGCACTACAAAACCGGCAAGCCCGGAGATGATGCCGCCGACCAAGCTGCCCTCGACGAATTTACGGGCAACCTGACTATCGTGCACAACGACCGGGATGCCATTGAGCTGACGTTTCAGGACAAAGACAAGCAGCTGGCTGCCCGTATTGCTAATGCATTGGTGAAAAGCATTGACTCGGTGAATCAGCAACTTACCTTTGCCAACCGGGGCAAAGTGCTGGAACTGTACGCCCAACGCCGCAGTTTTCTGGAGCGCGAATACCAGCTCACCTACGATAGCCTGCTGGCTGGCCGCCGCCGCTACGGCGTGTACGGCCTGGCTCTGGAATCCCGTTACTTAGCTAAAGAGATTATCGAAACGGAAAGTGAGCTGCGGCGCGCCGAGGGCGAAGGCAACAGCGGCAAAGCAGCCGGGTTGCGCCGGGCCCTGCGTGCTCTTACCAAAACGGAAGGCGGCAACATTTTCAACCTAGAAAGCTATACAGCCGGCATCGACCGGATGAACACGCTCTACGCCCGCTTCAATGATATTCAGGGCCGCTTGCTGGGCGCGCGTAGTGCGTATGAAACTGCCCGGCTAGGTATTAGTGGTAAGATTTCCAGCATCTACGTGGTGCAAGAAGCCTACCCCGCCACCAAGAAATCCAAGCCAGTCCGTTGGCTGATTGTGGCTTCTTCAGTGCTGATTACGTTCGCGCTGTCGGTCATCTTCATCACGCTGCTGGAGCTGTATCGCGGCAACCTAGCCATGGGCAAACCGTCCAAAGCTGGTAAGGAATAACGCCAGTAAACCGGACGGCCACTGTTTGACTGGCTGGCTCCCAACTACCTGCTAACTTGTTTTCGGTTTGAACTTCCTAACTCGTCTGCGTCCGCAAAACACCGACCAACGCTTCTTTATGGCGTTTGTCGGGTTGCTGCTGGTCTCTGGCGTAGTGGCGCTCTTCTCGAATGCTTTGGGCTGGCTGGCACTGCCTATCGTGGCGCTAGGTGCAGCAGTATTGCTCGTCGATTGGCGCTGGGTGTACTATTTGCTGCTGCTCACGCTGGCTTTCTCACGCGAGTTTCCGTTGCCGGGGGGGCTGAGCATGGATGTGCCTTCTGAGCCACTGATGCTAGTGTTGTTGGTATGCGTGGTGGTGAGCGTACTGCTGGGGCGGGAGGAAATACCCCGGCAACTCTGGGTGCATCCGCTGGTAGTCATCATGGGATTGGCGCTGCTGTGGTCAGTTATATCTGCGCTGTTCTCGGTGAGCGGGGTGAAATCGGTCAAGTATCTGCTGGCTAAAACTTGGTACATCGGGCCGTTTGTGTTTGGCACGCTGGCTATTGTGCGACGCCCGCGCGACGTGTGGCGGCTGGTTGGCTTCTTTACGGTAGGCGTGGTGATTACCATCCTTTACACGATGAAGCGACATGCGGCTCTTAGCTTCGGCTTCGATACCATTAACAAGGCCATCCAGCCCTTCTACATCAACCACGTTATTTATGCCACCACAGCGGCGTTGCTGGTACCCTACGCCTATTTTGCTGGCCGGAGCGCCACTACCACTCGGGCGCGTTGGCTCTGGTACGCAGCCCTAACGATACTAATAGCCGGCGTGTTTTTGTCGTATACGCGGGCTTCCATGCTATCCTTGATAGTAGCTGGCCTGTTTTATGTCGTCATTCGGTGGCGGCTGGTACGGCTAGTGCTGGTAGCGGCGGCAGTAGCGGCGCTTAGTGGGGCCTTCTACTTTATGAGCGAGAACAACTATATGCTCTATGCGCCTGATTTTGAAAAGACTGTCTTCAACGGAAAGAACTTCGAGAAACACCTTGAAGCCACTTACAAACTCCAAGACGTATCGGGCATGGAACGGGTGTACCGCTGGGTGGCCGCCGCCCGCATGATTGCCGACAAGCCCATGACCGGCAGCGGCCCCGCTACGTTCTATCCAGAGTATAAGCGCTACACGGTCAAGAGTTTCCGCACCTACGTGAGCAACAACCTGGAGAAATCCACTACCCACAATTACTTTTTGCTACAGCTAGCAGAGCAGGGCGTGCCGGGGTTCGTGCTGTTTGTGTCTCTCATCAGCTCAGCCTTGGTGATGGTGGAGCGCATCTACCACCGCAGCCGGGTGATGCTGCATCGGCGCGTGGTGATGGCGGCGGGGCTGTGCCTCGTGATTATCATCTTCCACCTGTTACTCAATGAGTTGATTGAAGTGGACAAAATTGGCTCCTTCTTCTACATCTCGCTGGCAATACTTATGCGCGCTGGTATGTGGATCAGAGAGGAAGCACCTGAAGAACAAGCTACTGCTTAACAACTACTAGCACTAACGCACTGCGGCCCTCCGCCAAGCCTGAGTGAACTACTCAAATCTTGGCGGAGGGCCGCAGTGCGTTAGCGCCAAACGCTTCGTAATCAGGGGTAGGCGATGAAGTAGTAGTGCGACTTGTTTTGGTAGTGCTGCTCGAATTGCTTTTGGGTGAGAGCTGGCCGGCTATTCAGCCAATTCTCCATCAACGAGACCTTCAAGCCACACTCCATCAGCACATTAAATACCATGTCGGGGGTGGAACCGTAGAACTCGGACGCGCCCAGGCCACACTCGAAGATAACCACTGGCTTGCATCGGGTGAGGGTCTGGCGGGCACCTTCCAACACCAGCAACTCGCCGCCTTCCACATCTATCTTCACAAAGTCAACTTGCTCGGTAGCGGGCAACACATCATCCAGCTTGTCGGTCTGCACTTGGATGGATGTATCCTGCTCATCTTCCCGGTCGTATTTGCGCTTAATCAGGCCGCTGTAGGCCGGGTTGGAAACCACGTAATTGAAGGAGGTTTCGCCGCGTTTGTTGCTGAGCGCGATATTGGAAATGGTGATGTTGGGGCGGTTGTACTTGGCGCGCAGTGCTTGGTAGAGCACCGGAATCGGCTCGAAACCGTAGTGTTTGCCAGCCGGACTGGCCGCCAGCAGCATATCGAGTACCTCGCCTTTGTGGCAGCCCACATCAATGCAAGTACTGTCGGGCCGGCAACTGCGCCGGATTACTTCGGCTGTTTGACGGTCGTATTTCTGGTTTTGCGTGAAAGCGAAAGGTAAACTCTTGATTAGCCTTTTTGCCAGTTCTTTAAGCATGAATATGGAGTTAGAAGACAGAAGTTAGGAGCGGAAGTTGGCAGAGAGAAACTAGACGGCAGAGACAACACTCTGGCTTCTAACCCCTACTCTACGAACCCTTTGCTTCCTCACTTAAACCGGCAGCTTAAGATGGTAATGTCGTCGGCAAAGTGACTACCGTTGACGTTGAATTCTTTGATTTCGCGTAGTAGCTCTTCGTGTAGGCGCGGTAGTGGCAGGTAGCGGTTCTGCCGGATGACGCGCAATACGCCTTCTTCGCCAAACTCGTTGTAGTTGTCGTCGAACACCTCCGTCAGGCCATCTGTATAGGTGAGCAGCAGCGTGTGCGGCGGCACCTCTACCTCCCCTACCTTCAGCATCGGCAGCTCGTCCATTACGCCCAGCATAATGGTACCGTCTTTTAACAGCTGCACCGAGTTGTCGTCGGCGAGCAGCAGCGGATCGTTGTGGCCGGCATTCACGAATTGCAGCTTGCGGGTGGTGCGGTCATAAAGCCCGAAGAACACTGTAATGAACTTGTCGCCGCCAGCATTGCGGAAAATCAGGTTGTTCAGTTCGTTGGCTACCGTGGCTATATCGGCCTGCTGGCGGAGCAAGGTGCGCAAGCCCGCTTGAAAGTTCGACATCAGCAATGAAGCCGCTACACCCTTGCCCGATACGTCGGCAATGCAGAACATAAACCGGTTGGCATCCAGCGGCACCACGTCGTAGTAGTCGCCACCCACGGCAGTATGCGGCACGTACGAAGCCGCTACGGCTACGTAGGCATCGTTGGGCAAGGAGCGCGGAAACAGCATGGTTTGCACCTCCTGCGCAATTTCAATCTCCTTGCGCATGGCGGCGGCGGCAATGCGCTGCCGCCCCAAGCGCCGGTTCTCGATGGCTCCGAACAGGATGTTGCTCAGCGTTTCCAGAAACTTGGTAGCCTCGCCGCTGGCGTAGTCATCGTGCATATTGCCAATGAACACGTAGGCTACTACTTCATCGTTGCGCACCACCGGAATCAGGGTTTCCAGCAGCTTCCACTTCTCGTCGGGCAATACGCTGGCTACGGCCGCTGGGGCTGAAGTACAGTTGTTGATAACCACTTCGGGCAGCGGAATACGGCGGTAATCGGGTAAGTGCTGCCCAAACGATACCATGCACTGCCACTCCCCTTCCTCTTTCACATAGAGCACCACGCGCCGGATGTTGAGTTGCCCCAACAGTGTGAACTGGAATATCTTATAGAGCGCCGACTCGCCCAAGTCCTGGTTGATAGCCTGCGTGATTTCCAGCAGCGCGCCCAGCTCCCGGTCTTTCAGGAAGAGCCGCTTTTCGGCAGTAATAGGGGCAGCGTTTGGCATGTAGTTACTTGTTGAATTATTGAATTGATAAATGGTTGATTGTTCTGTTCTGTGGTTGGTCATTCAACCATTTATCAAGTAAGCCATTTACCCATCCAAGGGTGTTTTCGGGTCGTAGGCGTCGCGGAGGCCGTTGCCAAGCAGGTTGAAGCTCAGCACCAGTAAGCTGATAGCTAGGCCCGGCAGCAGCGTAAGCCACAAGCCGGCTTCGGTGCCCAGTAGCTGAAACCCCTCGTTCACCATCAGCCCCCACGACGGCGCCGGTGGCTGCACGCCCAACCCCAGAAAGCTCAGCCCCGCTTCGAGCAATATAGCTGCCGCAAAATTACTGGTTGCAATGACAATCAGCGGCCCGGTCATATTGGGCAGTAAGTGGCGGGCAATCAGGCGACTCTGGGGCAGGCCCAGAACCCGGCCGGCTTCCACGAAGGTTTTTTCGCGCAAGCTCAGCATCTGGCCGCGCACCACGCGAGCCACGTCCACCCACATAGTTAGGCCCACGGCCACAAAAGAGGTCCAGACACCTTTAGAATCCAGTGCCAGCGAAATGGCAATGACCAGCATAATACCCGGAATGCTCCACACTACGGTCATCAGGCCCAGCAACAAGCTATCCAGCCAGCCGCCCACGTAGCCAGCCACCGCGCCAATAGTCATGCCTAGCACCAACGAAATCAACACGGCTACCAGCCCGATTCCCAGCGAAATACGCGTACCCAGCAGCAACCGGCTCAGCTCGTCACGGCCGGCTTTGTCGGTACCCAGCCAGTAGGTTCGGTTGATAATTCGCTCTTGCTCTATTACTTGCCGAAGCTCAGCGGCCGAACCCGCTTGGCCGGCCAGTTCGGTTAGGGCGTAGTGGCGGGGCTGGTCGGCGAGGGCGGAGTGGTTGCGGTAAGGCTGGGTGAACAGCGAGTCGCCCACGAACCGGTAGCTACTTATAGGCACTTCTTGGTAACGGGGCGCGCGGCCATGCAGCCAAGTAGTCAGCAGATTGTCGGCGGCGGTGGAGCGGGCAGCTTCGGGGAGCGGCAGGCGCAGGATGGTGGCCCGAAAACCCGGCGGCTCCTTTTGCAACTGCACGAGGCTGTTGTTGGCATTCGGCGAATTGTCGGGCAGCACCCAATAGCCTAGCACGGCCACTAAAGCGCACAGCACAATAAAGCCCAGCCCCGCCATAGCCGGTCGGTTTTGTAGTAGGCGCTGGCGCACGTAGTAGCCCGGCGGCCGGGCAATAGCCGCGGCGCTTGGCTGTCCTGATATGACGGCCCCGGCCACCGCTAGCGGGTATTGTGTTGCAGCAGACCTTCTTTAGAGGCCAGATAGTAGCAGTCCTGACTGATGGCCCCGAACGAGCTTTCCTCGTAGGCTAGCTCGGTATCGGGGTCGGGCCAGAAACTGCGGATGAGGCCTTGTTCCAGCAAGCCACGCAGCCCCTGCTTCAGAGCAACTTCAGACAAGCCAGTTTTCTGGAGTAAATCACGAAAAGAAGTAACGAAATACAGTTCGTCGAGAATGTCGAATTCAGGGTCAGTCACGGGCAATAAGAACGGGGAGTACGGGCAAAGGTAGCGCGCACCGGCCGGATTAGCTGCCTGCCGGGCGCATGATGGCTAGTTGAGGGCAACCGCAGTAGATCTTGTCATGCTGGAATTGCTTTCCACTTCCAGGTAAGCGAGAATCTGCCGGATTTCCTGGTCGGAAAGGGCGAAGCTGGGCATTTGCTGCTTCTGGTACTGATTGAAAATCTTAACGGCGTACTCGTCGCCGCTGGCTACCACTTTGCTGGAATTCTTGATCCAGGGAATCAGCCAGGAAACTGGGCGGCGTTTGTGCAAGCCAGCCAGCGCCGGTCCTACTACCACATCATTCACAGCGTGGCATTGGGCGCAGTTGCCTTTGAAAAGGGCGTCGCCAGCGGCAATGGCAACAGCTTGCTCAGGAGAAACAGGAAGCCGATTTTCTAAAGACTGGGTGGTACTATCCTCTCCAGATCCTGCGCATAACGATTGTTCAGTTAAAGCCGGCGTATCGGTGTCGGCGCGGACCGCACCCGCATCGGCAAGAGGAGTTACAAGACCGGTGGCGGCGAAAAACACCCCACCAATAGCAAATACCAACACCACGACCAACAGGGGGAACATCATTTTCAGGCTGAAATTAGACATAGCGCAGCGGTTAGATGAAACTGTTTGACTTACTCGAAAAAGTAGTTGCCAAACGCCAGCATCCCTATTATTTCCACCTTTTTATTTCTTTGCTACCGTTCAGGCACTTGCTTTCTAGCGGTGTGCTGCCACGGAGAACGGCTAACGCAACTGCCGACCCTTCCACTCGTAGCCGCCACGCAGGCCCGCCAAGCCCACCAGCAGCGCATATGGCGCATACGCCAACTGTAGCACCGGCACCCAGACCAGCCAGCGCCGCCGCCGGAAAAACTGCAGTACCGGCGTCAGAAACAGTACATCGGCCCCCAGCTTCATAGTCCAGCCAACGACCACCCAGGACGCCAGAATGGGCTGCACCAGCATAGCCACAGCCCCACCGGCCAGCGCCACGTTGGCAGCCAGCACCAGCACAGCTAGCTGTTGGGGAGCGGCGGCTTGGTAGTGCTGCCACTTGCTGGCCCAGCGCACCCGCTGCCGGAGCAGTTGCCGCAGGGTTGGTTGGGCGGCGGTACGCACTGTGGCTTGTGGGTCTTGCAGAAACCGGATGCCCGCCGGAAACATTGCGTGCAGCTTGTGCAGCAGAAATTCATCGTCGCCGCTGGCCACTTGGGCGTTGCCAGTGTAGCCACCTACCGCGTGGAAGCTGGCGCGGCGGTAGCTAAGGTTGGCGCCGTTGCACATGGTGGGGGCGCCCAGCAGAATGCCTGCTGCGCCACTGCCCACCAGCCCTACCAGTTCCAGCCCCTGCAACGCCGCCAACGCGCCCTGTCCGGTAAGCAACACCGGCCCACTTACAAATTGAGCATCCGGGTCGTGGGCTTGCTGGTGGGCAGCCAACCAGTTTGGTTGCACGCGGCAATCCGCATCGGTGCAGACAATCCACGGAGCCTGGGCGACGGCAATGGCGGCTTCTAAGGCGGCTTTTTTGCCGCTGCGGGCAGGATCGGGCAAATTGGCCAGTTGTAACAGGCGTAGCTGGACGGCACTGGTTCGGGCCGCCTCCGTCACTATTGCCGCCGTGGCATCGGTGGAATGGTCGTCGATGACAATAACCTCGAAGGCAACAGGCGACAGAGTTTGGCGTTGCAAATCCGCAAGAAGGTTGGGCAGGTTGGCGGCTTCGTTCCGGGCGGCTATCAGGACAGAAAGTTGCGGGTGGAGCGCACCAGAGCTAGTAGCTGTTGGCTGTTGGCTGTTGGCCTTCTCCAACTTCTTTTCTTGGGTAAGAGGACGTGGGGGCGAGTTCCACGCCCGCCGGAATTGCAGCATCCGGAGGGCGTAGGCAACTGGAGCAGCCAGCAGCAACAAACCCAGAACAGTAGTTTTCATGAGGCAGCGGAAGCTTGGGTGGTGGCACCAACTGGTTTCTTTTTGCGAAAGACTTTCAAGCGCAGCACAAAGCCCAATCCGGCGGCGCTGGGCAGGGCGATGTTCAGTACCCATAAGCTCAGGCTGGCGCTCAGCACGGGTAGCACCGGCTCGCCCAGCAAGCCAAATAAATGCGTGGCCGACAACTCCCGCACGCCTACATCGGCTAAGGCATTGAGCGAGGGAACCAACGACTTCAGCAGAAAAGTACCCGCCACGGCGGCCGCACCCGGCCCCAGTGGCGCATGGGCACCGTAGGCGTACAGCAGCAAGCCAAACTGCCCGCAAAACACCACGTACCGCAGCCCCGACAGTGCCAGCACCACATGGATGGCCTGCGCCGGATAGGTAGGCATGACGGCTAGAAACCGGCGGAAGCGGCGCAACGGCGGCACGGCCATCAGCACGGCCAGCAGCAGCCGCGAGCGGTAAAGCGGCAGCAGCACGGCGGCATTTACCAGCACGGCAGCCACTATTACCCCCAGTCCGGTAGCCGGGTAATCGTACAAGTAGAAGGTCAGCAGGAAGTACACCAAGCCTGCCGTACCGGCCAGCACCGTAACCACCAGCTGCCCATAGCGGCCCAGAAACACGGCGCCCAGCGCATCGAGGCGGCGGCTTTTCAGTTCGATGATGCGGCCGGCGTAGTCGCCTACGCGGTTGGGGGTTACGAAGCCCAGCGTGAGGCCCACCAGTACTGCCCGGAAACTACGACGGAACGAAACGGGTTCTAAATGCCGAGCCAGCCGCCACCACTTCCAAGCTTCCACGCCCCAGTTCACGGGCACCAGCGCTAGGGCCAGCAGCACCGGCGTACGGCCCTCGCCGGTAAGCGTGGACGTGAGGAGTCGCCGCCAAGCCGCCGCCGTAGCTGCGTCGGCCACCACCGAATGCCAGAGCAGCCCTAGCGTGAGCAGGGTTATCAGGAGCTTGCCCCCTACCACTAGCCACTTGCGGCGCGTGGTGCGTTCCGGCTTTTCAGCGTATTTTTGTGAAAGGTGGTCGGGCAAGATGACAGCAACAAAAGCGGTTAGCGTCGGCAAGTTACCTACACTATTTGCATATGTGTTGGCATTTCACTGCTACCAACCGCAGCGGCAGTCTACCTACTTGCTAATCACTATTTGATCCCCCCGAATGATTCTGCCCCTCGCTCCCACCGATTTACTACCCAAGATTATTATGGGCGTCGACCCTGGCACCAACATTATGGGCTATGCCCTGATTGAGGTGCAGGGCCAGCGTGTGAAGGTGCTGCGCTATGATGTGATTGACATGCAGAAGATGGGCTCCAACCACGCCCTCAAGCTGAAGAAGATATTCGAGCGGATGCTGGAGCTGATTGACGAGTTTCTGCCCGACGAATTGGCCATTGAAGCGCCTTTCTACGGCGTAAACGTGCAGAGTATGCTGAAACTGGGCCGGGCGCAGGGCATGGCCATTGCCGCCTGCCTCTCCCGCCAGATTCCGTACGTGGAATACGCGCCTACCAAAGTGAAGCAGTCGGTGACGGGCACGGGTACGGCCACCAAGGAGCAGGTAGCCCACATGCTGCGCCAGACGCTCACGCTGCCGCCCATTGCCGAGGCGTCTAAGTTCCTGGATGCTACCGATGCGCTGGCCGTGGCCTTGTGCCACCATTACCAGAAAGGCAACAACGCCAAAGCCGGGGGCAAAAGCTGGGGTAAGTTTCTGGCCGACAACCCCAGCAAGGTAGCCGCCCCAGTAGCCGGCAAGAAAAAGAAGGTGGCCTCCAAGTAAGTCACCAACGCCGGCGAATTCAAGCCGCAGAAGAGGTTACCTCTTATTACTACAATTACTTAATACGTTACTATACCTCTTACTATCAATTATATGCAGCGCCGACCAGTCCGTTCTACTTCCTTGAAAGCCGTTGGCTACGACGACACTACTTTGGTGCTGGAAATAGAGTGGCGCAACGGCAGCATCGTGCGCTATACCGGAGTTCCTGAACCGATGTACCAAGCCTTGCTGGCAGTGCCCGGGAAGGCCATGTTCGTAGAGCAGGTGGTAGAGCGGGGTGGCTACGCACGGGAGCAGATTCGCAAGTAGATAAGCGCCTGCTTATACTGTCATGAACCGCAGCCGGCTTCTTAGTGGCAGCCCATTTTCCGGCGTTTATCCGACTTAAGATGGAATCGGCTCGGCAGCTTTTTGCTACCAGAAAGCCAGTAGTTCATAACAACACGCAAAGCAACTTTGGGTGATGCTACCGTGGTTTGTAAGGGCCTGAGAATAGGTGTGTAAAAATCCACTTATTGGCTTGCAACTTTCCAGTAAGTCTTTGGCTCTGAAAAGAAAGAGGCTTGCCTCTGCGCCGTACATCCTTCCACTTTTTACTACCCTATTCCATGACTAAATTATCTACTTACCTGTTCAGTTGGCTACTGCTGCTGGGGCTGCTGGCTTGTGGCAAGAAAGAAGACCCCACCGTTGCGTATTACGAAGGCTACGCCCCACAGCTCATGGACCGCACGGTGCTGGAGCAGTCGGTAAGTGCGCTGCCGGCGCGGCCCATGCATGAGGCGGGCAAAATATACCTGTTGGGGCGCTACCTGTTTATAAATGAGCGGTTCGAGGGTATTCACATCATCGACAATCAGAACCCTGCCCAGCCGCGCCCAATAAGCTTCCTGCGCATTCCCGGCAACGTGGATTTGGCCGTGAAAGGCAACCTGCTCTACGCCGATAATGGCCCCGACCTAGTAACCATCGACATCAGCAACCCCGAAGCCGTGCAGATAAGAGGGCGCGTACGCAACGCCTTCCGCGAGCTGCCAATGCCCGTACGGTGGGCCAGCATCCCCCCGGAATCCCTGCCCGAAAACCGCCCAGCCAACTCGGTGGTGGTAGGTTGGAAAAAGGTGCAGATTCCGTACACAGTCAACCCCAACCCGGACCCCCGGTGGTGGGGAGACGGCCGCATCTTTATGGCCAACGCTTCTTCCACTTCGGCCGCGCCCGGCGCGGTAGGCAAAGGCGGCTCTTTAGCCCGGTTTGCTATTTTGGGGCAAACGCTCTACACCGTGGATGAGCAAAGCCTACGCCTGTTCGATTTGAGTGATCCAGCCCAGCCTTCTTCCGGCTCGAACTTCGCTCTGCAATTCGGCGTCGAAACCATCTTCCCCAAAGGCCAATACCTGTTTTTGGGCACCCAGCGCGGCATGTACATCTTCGATGCCGCCGTGCCCCAAACGCCCCGCCAAGTCGCCTACTATCAGCACACTGTAAGCTGCGACCCGGTGGTAGTAGACGATCGGTACGCCTACGTAACGCTACGCAGCGGCCAGGCGTGCGGCGGCGGCACCAACCAGCTCCAGGTTATTGATCTAACTAATCTGAGCCAGCCGCGCCTGGCCCGCACTTACCCCATGACCGGGCCGCAAGGCCTGGGTGTTGATGGCAACCAGCTGTTTATCTGCGACAAAGACGGCCTAAAGGTGCTTGACACCAGCCAGGCCCCCACCCTCACCCAGCGCCAGTTTTTCCCCGTCAAGGTGTTTGATGTAATTCCGAATGGCGGCGTATTGCTGGCCATTGGCACCGAAGGGCTTTATCAGTATAGCTACACCGGCACCGCGCTCCAGCAGCTGAGCTTGTTGCCCATTACACCACAGCTCTGATGCCGACTACTCGTGCGGGCTACTGTTGCCTGTGGCTGTTGCTGCCTGCGTTGCTACTTGGCATAGCGGGCGGAGCACAGGGGCAGAACACGCCACCTACCCGGACGTTGCTGGTGAAAGCTGTGCCCCAATACGTGGTGGTGAGTGGCTATTGGCTGGAAGCAGAGCGAAGTTGGAAGCAACACCCGAACCAAAGTTTCGCCGTTACTGCGCAGGCCTACGCCGGCCCTACCGGCAACCCCAATGGCGAGACTCCTATTGATAACCCCTTCTCCCCCGACCAAAACCGGCAAGTGCGCGGCGTGGGCCTGCAAGTGCACCACCGCCTGTACCTAGACCCTACATTTTCTACCGACTATCCATCGGGCTGGTATGTCAGCTACGGGCCGCAGTTCCAGCACTTTGCTTTGTCACACGAGGGGCTGGGCTGGAAGGTAGTGGAAGGCCCGAACGGGGCGCCCGTGTACGAGTTGCGCAACGGCCGCCACACCGAAACCATCAACCGCTACGGCGCCAGCGTGCAGCTAGGTTACCAGGCACCGCTGCCACCCGGCCCGGTTTTTCTGGACTTCTACGTGGGGTTTGGCTGGCGCGAAAGCCAGAGCCGCGGCGACTCCTGGAAAATGAGTGGCCGCTACCACTCCGGTTCTTCCAATTACGGCCACGAGGGGTTTTACTTTCCGGCGGGCTTCAAGATAGGCGTAGCGCTGCGCTGACCTAAACTCGCCACTCACCGCCAAAAGCAGTATGGCCGGCCTTCAACACTGAGGATACCCCCAGAAGCTGAAGAACGACCGTACTGCTTTTTGGCTTCGCAGATACTTGATAGTGTTGCCACTTGCCTGCCTTTACGCTACTACTCTATGAGCCGGATGCACAAAAACCTGCCTTCAAAGCGCACCGATTTTCATTGCCAGTATACCGTGAAGAAGACAACCACTAAGTAAGTCCACAGCAAAGAAAAACTTATGTGAATAGTGGTTTCGAGACGCTTGCCACGCCACAAGGCACTGGAGTAGCCAAAGAACTGCACCAGTAACCGGGCCAGCCAGAAGAGCCCCAAGCCAAACGCAACTTTTCGGCCTAGCGAAGTTCCAACCAACTCTGACGCACAGTTCAGGCACAACAGCCCCATAAGCAGTACTACAAGAGCAATGAATAAGGTGTGCACGTACATCATTTGCCGGTTAATCAAACTCAAAGGTTTCAATTCAGTTGGCCAATCGAAGTAGCGTGGAAAACCAGCGTGCAGTAGTGCCAGCACCACCAGCAACCCGCCAATAACCTTGAGTTGCAGTTCCATTTACCGAAGTATAAAAGCAGATACGAAGGGGGTTATTTTCTTTTCTTCCTCCAGGTGTAACCCGGCCGCCCGGAATACGCCTTGCCATATTGAGCGGGAATAGAAATGCAGGAACCCAATTGTGTAAGCCAGGAAATTTGCCGGGTCGCGCAGATGCTCGACTACTAACACTCTTCCTTGCGGACGCAGAATTCGGCGTATTTCGTTGAAAAAGGCAAGCCGTTGCGTGGGCTGGCGTATCTCGTGCGCAGCCAGCATCACAACCACTAAGTCGGCACTTGCGGTAGGAATAGGTAGGGCCTGAGGGCGCACCTGCTGCGTGCCCGGAAATGCAGGATACGCCGCCCGGGCACGCCGAATCGAGACTTCCGTATGCTCGGTTGGGTTGTAGAAATCGAGCACTACTAGCTTTGCATCAGCAAAGTGGTGCTGTAGCAAAGCACTGGTTTCATCGAATCCAGCATGAATATTTACCACTGTTCCTTGGTTAGGCAGCCATTGGGGGCTCATCCAAGCCAAGCTATAGAGCTTTGGCGTGTCATACACGTAGCAGGAAACCAGCAGTGACACGATGGTAGGAGCGGCTACCAGAAAGCTTAACCCGTAGGCGTACGGTTGCAAACCCGCATTGCCGTAAATACCCACAATGCATAGCAAAAGCACTACCGCACCAGCCACTACATAGAAGTGCCAGTTGAATCGAACGATGTTCCAGACGCCCTGGCCTAGTTTTCTCACGCGTGCCAGAGTTCAGTGCGGCCCTTTTTCCAGCTATACGGTACGTTAGCCATTGTGAAGGCACTGGCCAACCGTACGTCGCTGAAGTGCAACTGCTTGATAAATCCGACCTGTGCCTGGTGTACTTGCACTGGCACCGGACGCCACTCTTCCCGCACTCCTTCTACAATCCGCACTAGTTGCTTGGCCGGCTGATACGAGAAGGTAAACGGTAACGGGCCAGCAAAACGCCGGGCCTGCTGCCAAGTAGCAAACGGCGACCCAATCGGCAATGCTGGCTCCGTTGGGGGTATTTCAACGCTAACAATTAATTCTGCCTTCTGAGATTCAAAGGCAAAGTGGTTTGCTGAAGCGGAATATCGGACGTCAATAGTATTGTAGTGGTAGCTAGTAAACAACGTACCTAGCAACTGCATTTTCAAGCTGTCGGTTTCCGATTTGAGGATGTAAAGTCCGCGGAGCCGCTTACCAGTTGCCGTGGTGTAGCGCACGAATACCCGGTAGCCAATCAGAAAAAAATCGTTGCCAAGCCACGCCGGTAGTCCTTGCGGGCGCAACGCGTTGGTTTGCACCATTGCCACGGCTACAAAGCCCCAGGTACCATCCAGGGTATCCAGCGTCAGGCATTCCGGAATCAAGGACTGCAACTCGGTGGCGGGCACAGCAAACGTAACGACCGTGGTGCGGGCCAAATGTGCCTCTACGCCAAATGGATGATGTGCTAGCCAAGCCATGCTACCAGGTGGAATTGGAATTCGGGTGTAGCCTAAAACCGTAGTAATATAGCACAAGCCCAAACAAGCCCGCGAAAACCAGATTGAACTCGTGCCACAGCAATAGATCGGCAGCTAGCAAGAACTCCAGCATATTCATTCCTAGCACCAAGGCTATTTGAATGGCCACGTTAAGCTTTACCCAACGCCCGCTAAGTACCCACAGGGCCATCACTATTTCTGCCACGCCAATCAGCCGTGTGAGCGGACCAGCATAGGCAGGGCCAAGTATGCGCGCTACAATGGCTTCATGGCGGGGCACCAGATACAGCACCTTGCATAGTAGACCGTTGATCAGCCATACCAGGGCTATACTATAGCGCAGGAAGTGTTGAACGATATACTTTTGCATTGCGCTACCCCACCTCAATTTCGCCGCGCAGATACGTGACGGCGTAGCCACTGATGAGTACCCGCTCGCCGCGCAATTCGCACCACAGCTCGCCACCCCGCGCCGATACTTGCCGGGCCTTGAGGGTAGTTTTGCCGAGCTTCGCCCCCCAAAACGGCACGAGTGTGGTATGTGCTGAGCCAGTTACTGGGTCTTCGGGCACGCCCACCCGCGGACCGAAAAAACGAGATACAAAATCGGTTTCTGCATCAGCAGCCGGCGCCGTAACTACTACGCCGCGGTACTCCACCTGCGCCAGCTGCGCCTGGTTGGGCTGAATGGCGCTCACTTCGGCCTCAGTGGCAAACAACACAATTAGATCGGGGCCGGCTAGCACTTGCAGCGGCGTAGCGCCCAAGCCGTCGAGTAGGCCGTTGGGGTGCGAGGTCAGCAACTGGGGCGGGCGGCTCGGGAAATCCAGGGTAAGGCGGCCGTTGGTTTCGCGCAGCACCCGCAGCGGGCCACTGGCCGACTGAAACACGATTTCCGGCCCTTCAAAGCCCAGATGCTGGTATAGCACGTGCGCCGAGGCCAGCGTGGCGTGGCCGCACAGTTCTACCTCCACGGCGGGCGTAAACCATCGTATTTCATACTCGTGGCCGGTTTTGGGTACAAAAAAGGCGGTTTCGGCGAGGTTGTTTTCGGCGGCAATGGCCTGCATGGTTTCGGCGGGCAGCCACTCGGGCAGCGGACACACCGCGGCAGGGTTGCCAGCAAAAGGCCGGTCGGAAAAGGCGTCGATTTGGTAGATAGGGAAAGTCATGGCAAAGCAAAGATTCAGGTGGCAAGCCATTAAGGTAGTGGCGAAGCTGGAAATTGCCGGCAGCATCTGTATTTGGCGCGGTGCAGCCTTTGCTAAGAGCTTATATTACAGCCTCTAGAAATAAAGTTGGTACCCAACGCAACGCTACTGGGCCGGGGCCGGTCATGGGTGCAGAACGCTAGCGGATTACATCTTTATTTCTCTATCCAGGTTGCCGATGGCCCACACTCTTGATGCTGTTCTGGAAGGCTGTCGGCGGGGGCGCCCTTCGGCCCAACGGGCCCTCTACGACCAGCTAGCGTACCGACTGATGGGGGTGTGCCTGCGCTACTGCCCATCTAGGGCAGAAGCTGAAGACGCTTTACAACTCACGTTTGTGAAAATCTTCACCCGCCTCGACCAGTTTCGGGGACAAGGCCCTTTCGAGGCTTGGGCCCGCCGCATTGCCGTTACTACCTCGCTCAACCTCTGGCACCAGCACCAGTTGCGCGGCCCCCAGGTGGAACCCGACGAGGCTGCCGAGCTGCACCACCCCGATGGCACGCCATTCGACCAGCTGTCCGCCGATGACTTGGTTGCTCTGATAAATACCCTGCCTCCAGGCTACCGGGCCGTGCTCAACCTCTACGCCATTGAGGGCTACACGCACGCCGAAATTGGAGAATTGCTGGGCATTTCGGAAGGCACCAGTAAGTCGCAGCTTTCCCGGGCCCGCCGCCTCTTAGAGGATAAAATACTCGCGCAAGCGAATAGTTCTCCTTACCATGACTGAACGCGAATCGAAAGAATTTTACGACGACCTCCGGCGCAAGCTGGAAGAATACGGCAGCCCGCCGCCCGAATCGGTGTGGGCCGGTATCCGACAGCAGGTACCAAACCGGCGTCGTCGGTGGTGGCGAGGCGCTTTGCTAGTGCTATTACTAGTGGGCACGGTGTCTTACTTGACTATCAGCACGCGTACTCAGCGTCCTACTCCAATCAGTACGCCGGCTGCTGTTGCCACTGTCTCCCCGGGCGCGCAAGCTGATGCCAGCGTTTCCAGCGGCAGTTCAAGCCGCCCCCAATCCGCTGCTGCGCAGGCACCTAGTACTGGCTTGTCGCCCAATACTGGAGCGGCACCATCATTAGCCACTCCCGAAACGCAGCCTGGTACTAATGTGGCAACGCAGGAAACCGCACCAACAGCTAGTAGGCAGGCGGACCGCGGCCTTATAGCAGGGCGGCTAACTGACCCTACTGGAAAAGCACCACGGCAGGTACTGGCACCCGATAGCGCCACGCAGCCTCAGTCGGAAGCCTCGGGCGCTACCCTAGCAGCTACGTCAACAACTAGCGAGGGCCGTAAGCAGCACAAAGCACGAGCAGGTGTTGCGTTGGTGGTATTGCCTAAGCAATATCCAAATCCAACGCGCCGGCAGATACCTGCTGCTTCGCTGGAAACCACTTACGCGGAGCCAACGAATAAGGAAACTCATCCGGAGCAAGAAGCAGCAAAAAATCTTACTGCGGGTTTGAGCAGTGAAGGTGCGGCCTACGGTAGTAGCTCTTTGCCGACTAACCAGACAACACTATTTGGGGGCCGCTTGCTGCCGCTGCTGGTGCGCTTGCAGCTTCCGGGGTTACCCCTGCCAAGGCCAACTGCCGTGCTGGTTCCGGAAGTCCGGCAGCCACAGCCTATCAAACCCAATTGGGCCATACAGGCGTTGGGCGGGCCTACCGTATCGTACCGAAAACTGGGGGCTAATGTGCGGCGCGTGGAACAACTGGAACGGCCCGCGGCGGGCTATGGCATGCAACTTGGGGTGGCCCGAACCCTCACGCCCCGCCTTTCGCTTTCGGTAGGGGTTGGCTACACGGAAGTAGCCGCCAGCTTGTATCTGCGCCTACAGAAAGCGGATTCTGTGCCGTTAGTTATCACACGCTTGCGCGACTATTACCGCTTGCTTACGGTGCCCATGGAAGCACACTATCTGCTCGGTGCTACTACCCGGTGGCGCTACGGCGTACAGGCCGGAGTTGCACCGGCCCTGTTGCTGAGCGCCCGCACCACCGAGGGCGGCGCCTGCAACTGCCAGCAGCAACAGTGGCAGCCTAGTGACAGTACCCGCCGCTTCCGGCAACTGAATCTGACGCTTACGGCGGGTGCTTTTGTGGGCTACCAGGCAGCTCCCGGCCTGTGGCTGACGCTTCGGCCGCAGGCGCAATACTTCCTCAACTCTATTACCGATCCTACCTCTGGGCGGGCCGCACGCCACCCTTGGAGCGTAGGCGTGCAGGGTGGAATCTCCTTCGATCTTCCTTTCAAACCTTAATTCTATCTACCTACTTATGAAGAATTTCCTTGCCTATGCCCTGCTTTGCGCGCTGCCTCTGTTTGGTAGCTGCAAGAAGGACGCCGACTTGATTGATTGTGCCACCGAAACCGAAAGCGGCAGTGTGCTGACGGCCACTCTCACCAAGCATGCCGTGCCCGTGCAACAGTTCACCGTTACGCCCAACAGTGCTGCTGTGGTCCGGACAGCGGCGGGCTCCACAATTTATGTACCCGCTAGCCTGGTGCGCCCAGATGGCCGGCCACTTTCCGGCAGCCCAGTGGAAGTACGGGTGCAGGAAGTAACCAAGCGCAGCGAAATGATTTTCACCAATACTCCTACCATCTCCAACGGGCAACTGCTGGAATCGGGCGGCATGTTCAATGTGGCGTTTCAGCAGGATGGGCAGCAGCTTCGGCTTTCCCGCAATTCTCTTGTAGTCAGGACCAGCCTTCCAACGGCGCTGAGCACCACCGCCAACATGCAGTTGTTTCGGGGCTTACCTGATAGTGCAAACCGCACTCAGGTGGGCTCATGGAGCCAGATAAATACGCAGACGCAGCAGGATTCCAGCCGCATCTTTCCAGTTATGAGCCCCATTGGCAATGGTACTGTTGTAGGGTTCCAGGTGAACCTAAGCCCTAATATCTACAACTTTAACCTGGGCCTACTCAATTGGATTAATTGTGACCGGTTTGTGACGGCCACCAACCGCACCACTGTGCAGGTAAATGTGACGCGGCAGCCGGTTACTAACGCTACTACTCGCTCTTTTCTGGTATTTACCAATCTCAACTCGGTACTAAGTGCTTACCTGGGTGGCGCAACGAGCAATACGTTTTACGCCAGTGCTATTCCGGTTGGCCAATCCGTCACGGCGGTAGTGCTGCACCAAGAAGGCACCCAGCTGTACTTCGGCAAGCAAACGGCCATTATTGCCGCCAACCAGCAGTTCAGCCCCACGCTCCGGCCCGTAACGGAAGCCGAGCTGACCACTGAAATCAACGCGCTATGAGTCTCTTATCCTTTATTCTTGAATAGCTATCCAACGTATGCTAGCACAAAGAAGCGCGGCCAATCAGGCGGCGCTTCTTTGTTTTATACTCAGCACCTTATGCCGCCAATTACCACTTCCCGCACCGGGTTTTCGCCTAGCCAGTAGGGTATTTCCTGGTAATCGGCTACATCGAGCACCAGCAGGTCGGCGCGCTTACCAGGCTCTAAACTACCTATTTCCGCTTGCAGATCCAGAGCCCAAGCCGCGTTGAGCGTGACGGCGGCCACGGCCTCCCTAGGGGTGAGGCCCATCTTCAGGCAGGCTATAGACACTGCCAGCCAGAGGTTTTTGCTGGGGCACGAGCCGGGGTTGAAATCGGTGCTGACTGCTACTGGCACGCCGGCTTCAATTAGCTGCCGACCGGGCGCATATACCTCCTGCCTAAGAAACAGCGGCACCAGCGGCAGCAGTACCGCTACAGTGCGGCCGTTGGCGGCTACTTGTGCGGCATCAGTGGAATTGAGGTAGTCGCAATGGTCGATGCTGATGGCGCCTAACTCGGCGGCCATGCGGCAGCCGCCCAAATCGTGCAACTGCTCGGCGTGGATTTTCAGTTTAAAGCCCATTGCCTGAGCCTGGGCTAAATAGTGGCGCGACTGTTCCACACTGAATGCACCTTCCTCACAGAAAATATCCACGAATGGCACTTCGACGGGACTAATCTGCGGCAACACCTCCGTAACCAACAGCTGGAGGTAATCGGCGGGCCGCCCCTTGTATTCGGGACCGGGCACGTGGGCCCCCAGGAAGGTGGGCACCACGCGCACAGGCTGACGGCGACCGGCCTCTTGAGCAATCCGGATGAGACGCAACTCGGTTTCTGCATCGAGACCGTAGCCGCTTTTTGCTTCCACGGTTGTTACGCCGTAGCGCTGAAAACCGGCCAGATGGTGCAAAGCGTTGGCCAGTAGGGTTTCATTGGAGGCGGCGCGGGTGGCGCGCACGGTGCTTTGGATGCCGCCGCCGGACGCCAGAATATCGAGGTAGGATTCGCCTGCAAGCTTGCGTTGAAACTCGTGGGCGCGGTTGCTGCCAAACACTAGGTGCGTGTGGCATTCCACCAGGCCTGGCATCACCACGCGCCCGTTGGCATCCAGCACCTGCGTTTCGGCGGTTACGTGGGCTTCGTCTAGCTCCGCCATTGTTCCTACGGCTACGATACGGTCGTTTTCACAGGCTACGTAGGCATCAGCAATAATGTGCCAGTCCTGCATGTGGGCACCGGTGAGCAGCTGCTGGGTGGGGCCGCCGGCCAGCGTGAGCAGTTGGCCGCAGTTACGAACGAGAAGCGTGTAGGGCATAAGACAAGAAGCGCAAGTTGTGGTGCAATATCGGCGGACGGCGGCAACCTGAGTGTTCCTACCGTGGTATTAGCTGCATGCCCACCTCCCTACCCGCAGTTTCGGCCGCCACTCCCCTCATCCTCACGCTAGCCCTCGACGCTGAAACCCAGCTGTTTTTCGATGAGCTTCGGCAGCAACACTTCCCGCCCGAGCGCAATTATCTATCGGCGCACCTCACGCTTTTCCATCACCTGCCCGGCGCCGACTACGCCACCATCACCAACCACTTAAATCAACTAGCCGCCACCCAGCCACCGCTGAAATTAGCCGTTACAGGTGTGCGGTTTTTGGGCCGCGGCGTGGCGTACACGCTAGAATGCCAAGCGCTACAAGCCTTGCACCGCACGCTCCAAACCACCTGGCAGCCTCACCTTACCCCCCAGGATCAGCAGAAGCTCAACCCACACGTCACGGTTCAGAACAAGGTAGACCCCGCCGTAGGCCGCACCTTGCACCAGCAGCTGTCAGCCGACTTCCAACCCTTTGAGGCCACGGGTACGGGCTTGCAGCTATGGGCCTACCGCAACGGGCCGTGGGAAGCCCTCCAAACATTCCCTTTTGCAAGTTGAAGCGTTACAACATTGGTAAAAGAAAAACCTGCTTGTACTGCTCTAAATTGAGCAGTACAAGCAGGCTAGCAGCTACAGTTATTCGCCTAAGCTTATATTTTCTCTGGCAGCAACGTCGAATCCTGGTAGTTACCTAGCACGGGTTTGTCGCCTTGGGTTACGGCTTCTACCAGCAGCGCGCCGCCCACAAAAGCCCCTTTCCACGACTCGCCGAGGCCGCCGAATACTTCGTCCCGGTCGCCGCGGGAGCGTAGCTTGTTGATGCCGACTTTGAAGGCGCGCACTTCCTTGGCCGTGCGGGCAGCCCATTTCTGGTCGTCGGAAGCTACGGCGGCTACTAGGGCGCCGTTGCTGATGTTCATTTCGCCTACCAGTTCCTCTACCCGATCCACTAGCACAATGCTGTCAATCGGGCCGAAAGGCTCTTTGAAGTACAACTCGCTCTGGCGGGGCAGGTTCACCAGGGCCCGCGGGGCGCGGTAAGCCGAGCGGTCCTGGCCGGGCAGGAACAGGCTTTCGTCGAGCTTGCCTTCGTAGATGGGCGTGGCGCCGGTTTTCAGCGCGTTGGCGTAGAGACGGTCTAGTTCCTGCGCCTGCATGGCGTTGATAACCGGGCCAAACGCCAGGTCCGGCAGCTTATCGTCGGGGTTGTCAACCAAGGTAGGGTTGCCCACTTTCAGGCTGCGGATGGCTTCCCAATACGTTTCCAGGAACTGCGGAAACAGCTGCCGCTCCACCACAAAGCGCACGTAGGCGGTGCAGCGCTGCTTGCCGTAGTCATAGCCTTTTTTGAGCTGGTCGGCCAGGCCGTTCCAGTCGGAGTAGTTCCAGATGCCGTAGGTGTTCACCCCTTCCATTTCCAGCATATAGCGCTTGTGCTCCTGGCTGAGGGCGTCGGCAATGTTGCGGCCGTTATAGCGCCCACCCACGAAGCTGAGGCAGTCTACGGCTTCATTCTTCACCAGCACGTCGCTTAGCTCGCCGCCCGAACCGCTCACCAGCGTAACCGGCAAGCCACAGCGGCGGGCAATGGCAAAAGTTAGGCTCAGTGAAATAAAGCCGCCATCGGTAGGGGTTTTGGCAATCACCGAGTTGCCGGCCAAAGCCTGCACCAGCACCGCGTGCAACAGCACCGACATTGGGTAGTTCCAGGAGGCAATGTTGCTCACCAAACCCAGCGGCTTGCGCGAACCCAGCATACCTTCGATGTTGTCGATGTACCACTGCACGCCGTCGATGGCCCGGTCGATGTCGGTGAAACCTAGCTTGTAGGTTTTGCCTATTTCCCACATAATCAGCTTGGCCGTCAACTCGACGTGCTCCCGCAACTGGTTCAGGCAATCCTGCACGCGGCTTTTCCGCTCGTCGAGGTCGGTGGCGGCCCAGCCGGCGGCTTCCTTTTTGGCAAATTCCACGGCCCGTAATGCGGTGGCCCGATCGAGCATGGGCAGGCTGCCTAGGTCGGTGCCATCAATGGGCGAGGTGAACGGGCGCGGCTGGCCCGGCTCCTGCCAGCGGCCTTCCATCAGGTTCAGAAATTTCCCGTCGGCCGCGAAAACCTCCGGCGTTACAGCTTTCATCTGAGTTAGCAAGCCGCTGAACTCAACCTGGGGCGAAATGATTTTAGGCATTGTAGAGAAAAGGAACTGGTTGGAAAGGAGAAATCAACTCTGTTCCCGGCGGAATGTTGGGTATTGCTAGTTACCTGTTAGTTACTGACTGTTGATTTCGTTTAGCATAAAGCCCGGAATCAGCAATCAACTCTCAGCTTGCAACTCACGCTTTAACAGCTACTGGTTTCAGATTGGTAAGGTCAGCAATGCGGACGGGCTGGCCGCTGGCAATGCTTTTGCGGGCCGCAATACCCACCAGAATAGCCATGGCCCCGTCGCGGCTGCCAGCAGCTTGGCGGTAAGTATCGGGGGCTTCGGGGTGGCGGAACAGTTGGGCCCGCAACAGCTTGTCGCCGCCGCCGTGGCCCTCGGCCTGGGGTACCTGAATGTATTCCACCTTACCGAAATTGTGCGACACCATAATCTCGTCGTAGGGCTCCATTTTCATTTCGCCCGACTCCTTGATCCATGCTTCCACCCGGCCTTTGGTGCCGTTGAAGGCTATGCGGTAGCCTTCATAGGGCGAGTACGCCGTGAGCGAATAGCTGACCTGCACCCCGTTGGCGTAGCCGATGGTAGCGGCCATCTTGTCGTAGATGTTCACGTCTTCCTTGAACACGCACCCGTCGCGCAGATAGCCGTCGTACTGCTCGTTGGCAGCGTACAGGGCCATCAGGCGAGCGTCTTTGGTCATGTCCCAGTAGTAGGGGCATTTGGCTTTGTGCGGGCAAGGGCGGCAGTTGCTGAATCGGAACGGGCCGTTTTTGCCGTAGTTTTCCAGCGCGCCCTTGGCGTACACCGTTTCCGGCTCCGATTCCAGCCACCAGTTCAGCAAATCGAAGTGGTGCGAGGCCTTGTGCACCCACAGCGAGCCACTTTTTTCGGTGAGGCGGTGCCAGCGGCGGAAGTAGTCGGCGCCGTGGCGGTTGTCGAGGTACCAGTGAAAATCGACGGAGGTTACCTTGCCAATGGTGCCTTGGCGCAGCAAATCGTAGATTTTCTGGCGGTGCGGGGAGTAGCGGTAGTTGAACGTGACGGTCACCTTTTTGCCGGTGCGCTTCTCGGCGTCGAGAATGGCCTGGCACTTGGTTTCGTCGGTGGTCATGGGCTTTTCCGACACAATGTTGGCGCCCATTTCCATGCCCTTGATAATGAACTCGTCGTGGGTGGCATCCACGGTGGTTACGATGAGCGTGTCGGGCTTGGCCTTACGCATCATCTCCTCGAAGTTGGTGTACGTGGGGCACGACACACCCATCAGCTTCTTGCCGGTTTCCAGGCGCCCTTTGTTGCTGTCACAGAGCCCCACAAACTCAATCACATCGGCATGCTCTTCCAGCAGCAATTTGCCCCACATGCCGGTGCCGCGGTGGCCGGTGCCCACCATGGCTACTCGGCGTTTGGCTTTGGGTGCGCCGAGTACGGCCAGTGGTAGCGGCGTAAGTAGGCCCGCCGTAGCTAGCGCCGACTTTTGGAGAAAGTCCCGTCGGGACTTATCGTGTACAGTTGGATGCATGGGGATGGGATTTAGGATAGTGGAGCGCAGAACGGAGGCAGGAGGCTAGCTCCTCAGTTGATCAGACGGCGGCCAGCACGGCTTCGCCGGAGGCTATCAGTTCTTGTACCATGTCGGTGGAGCCGATGAAAAGCGGGGTGCGCTGATGAAGCTCGGTAGGCACAATATCCAGCACGGCTTCGGTGGCCGAGATTACCGCCTGGCCGCCGGCCTGCTCGATGAGCATAGCCAAAGGGTAACACTCGTAGAGCAAACGCAGCTTGCCATTCGGGTTTTTGCTGGTGGGCGGATACAAGTAAATACCGCCGTTGAACAGGTTGCGGTGGTAATCGGCTACTAGCGAACCGATGTAACGGCCGGAGTATTCGCGGCGCTTGCAGTTCATCAGAAACGTGCGGATAGACTCCGGATAGTCGAACCAGTAGCCTTCATTACAGGAGAATATCTTGCCCTGCTGCGGAATCTGGATGTTGGGGTGCGAAAGGAAAAACTCGCCCAACGACTGCTCATACGTGAAGCCTACCACGCCGTGGCCGGTGGTATACACGAACATGGTGCTGGACCCGTACAAGATGTAGCCCGCCGCTACCTGCTGCCGGCCGCCTTGCAGAAAATCCACTTCCGAGGCCTTGGTACCCACGGGCGTAACGCGGCGGTAGATGCTGAACAGCGTCCCGATGCTCACGTTCACGTCGATGTTCGAGGAACCGTCGAGCGGGTCCATGGCCACTACGTAGTTGCCCGAATCGTTGTCGGTATGTATGATTTCACCTTCTTCTTCGGAGAGAATGGCGCAGGTTTCGCGGCCGTTTTTCAGGGCTCGTACAAACCGAATATGAGCTTCCATATCCAGCCGTTGCTGCTGCTCGCCTTGCACGTTTTGCGTGCCCATGCCGCCGGTAACGTCCGAAAGCCCGGCCCGATTCACGTCGCGGTGCACGATTTTGCCAGCCAGCGCCAAGTCGCGCAACAGCTGCGACAACTCCCCGGTAGCAAACGGAAATTCGGCCTGCTTGCGCATGATGTAGCGCTCCAGCGTGATGCCAACGGGCTGCGCTAAGGTGTTTTCTTGGGTGATACTCATAGTTATTTTGCTGTTAGCTACTAGCTGATGGCTGTTAGCTTTTGGGAGGGATATTCGGAAGATCTAACAGCTATCAGCTAGTAGCCAACAGCCAAGTAAAAACTAGCTCTTGGCTTCGGGCTGTTTCTGCGACTGCCATAGCACTACCTGCCAGCCTTTCTTGGGGTCTTTCACCTGCACCACCACGTACTTGATATGCGCTACGTTGGGCGTACCGTCGGGCTTATTGGGTTGGTAGATGGTGATAGTGCCGTTCACTACGGCGGCCTTACCGTCGTTGTAGGCGCGCACGTTCACGGCTTCCACGTCAATCTTATCATACACGCTCTTGCCGTCGCGGATAGATTGGATGTACTCGGTTTTGTTGTTCTGCTTGCCGTTGGAGTGCGTGTACACCAGGTCATCGGCGAATACTTTTTCCAGGATGGTGTAGTCCTTTTTCACCTGCGCCTCGAAGCGCTGACGCTCTAAGGCTTCCACCTCTTTGGCAGCAGCTTTGTCTTTGGCAGATTGGGCGAACGTGAGGGCGGGTAGCGCCAGAAACAGCAGCGCCAGCAGGAAATTCAGTTTTTTCATGGCAATACGGGAGAAGCGTCTGGCTTTTACCAGGCGTGGTCAAGGAAAACGAATAGGAAATAGAGAATCAGTGCAAAGCCTGAGCGGGCCAGGATTTCGCCCGGCCCGCTTACTAGTTAGGCTTTCGGCTCATCCAGTTGGATGGGTTCCATGCGGGGCACTAGCGCAAACATCAGCGCCCAAGCCAACAGGTAGGCCGATCCGCAGATAATGAACGTAATAAAGTACGCCATGTCAGGCTGGTCGCTGTAGTGGGCAATCAGCTGCTTCTGGATCAGGGCTGTGAAGGCAATACCACCCAACCCGCCGGCCATGCCGCCGATACCGGTAACCGAAGCCACTGCCCGTTTCGGGAACATATCCGACACCGTGGTGAAGATATTGGCACTCCACGCCTGGTGAGCCGCCGCCGCAATACCTATAACCAATACGGCCAACCACATATTCATCCGGCCCAAATACTGCGCGAATACTATCGGGAATACGCAACACGCAATAAGTAACATGGTGCGCTTGCGGGCCGCAAAGGCGGGCATGCCACGCTTAATGAAACCCAGAGGCAAATAGCCGCCACTTACGCTACCAATACTTGAGAGCACATACACGGCCGCCACTGGCAGCGCAATAGCCGTACCATTCAATTGGTACTGCTTTTTCAAGAAATCAGGCAACCAGAATAGGTAGAACCACCAGATAGGGTCCGTTAAGAACTTGCCAATAACGAAGGCCCAAGTCTGCCGAAACCCTAGCAAGGTAGCCCACGAAGCCTTGGGCTTTTCTTCGGTCACGCCTTCCGCCGGCAGGCCCACCGGAATATCAGCATTGATGTACTCGAACTCGGCTTTGCTTAGGCGTTTGCTGTTAGAAGGAGTATCATAAATTACCAGCCACAGCACCAGCCACACGAAGCCCAAGGCGCCGGTGATCAGGAAGGCCCACTGCCAACCATATTGTTCGGCAATAAACGGCACCGAGAGCGGAGCAATAATTGCTCCCACGTTGGAGCCGGAGTTGAAGATACCCGTGGCCAGTGCCCGTTCGCGCTGCGGAAACCACTCGGCTGTCGTTTTGATAGCCGCCGGGAAGTTACCAGCCTCCGTGATACCCAGAAAGCTTCGTGCCACTCCAAAACCCAGCGTACTGCTTACTAGGGCGTGCCCCATGGCGGCTATGCTCCACAGCGTAGTAGAAAGCGCATACCCGATTTTGGTACCCAGCTTATCCACTACCCGGCCAGCACCCACCATACCAATAGCATAGGCTAGCTTAAAGGCAATTTCAATGTTGGCATAATCGGCATCTGTCCACTTGAATTCGGTTTCCAGATAGGGCTTGAGCAACGAAATAACGGCTCGGTCGAGGTAGTTTATCGTGGTAGCGAAAAACACCAGGGCGCAGATGACCCAGCGGTACTTACCGATGGACTCTGACACGGACGACGGGGCGGGGGGAGAATGGGTTGGGGATGGAATCATGCGAGTTCGGGAAAGGAAGTCAAGGGGCGGTACTTGGTGGCAAACTGCCGGCACCCTCACGGTGCCGAGCAGCCCGACGTCACTTTTTCAAGGTATCTACAAATTTCAACAGCTCGGCAATCTGGCGGCTTAAGGCTTCGGTATCGTCGGCGTTTTTGAAGAGCTGGGAACCCATGCCTACCACGTTTACGCCGGCCTCAAACCACTCTTTCAGGCTGTCGTTGGTGGGCTCTACCCCGCCCGTCACCATGATGGGCACTTTGGGCATCGGGCCGCGCAGGCTCTTGATGAAGCCTGGCCCTACCACGTTGCCAGGGAATATCTTCACAATAGCAGCGCCCAGTTTGGTGGCTTGGTACACTTCCGAAATGGTCATGGTGCCGGGCAGCCACGGAATGTTGTGCTTGTGGCACACCTCGGCTACCTCAGTGGTCAGGCAGGGCTGCACCACAAAGTCAGCGCCGGCGGCAATGAACCGCTCAGCATCTTCGGCTACGTAAATGGTACCGATGCCCAGCAGCATATCGGGGCAGGCTTCCCGCACAAACGTCACTAGTTCGGTAAACACATCGAAGGCCTTTTCGCCCCGGTTGGTAAACTCAAACACGCGCAAACCACCCGCGTAGCAGGCTTGCAGAATACGCTTGGCATAGGCCGCGTCGGCGTGGTAGAACACCGGCACCACGGGGTAGCGCAGTACAGTTTCGAAGGCTTCAGCGGGAGAGAATCGGGACATTATTATCTTGAGCTGTTGGCTAGTAGCAGTTGGCTAGTAGCTCTTTTGAAACAAACATTTTAAAAGCTAATAGCCATCAGCTAGAAGCCAAACACCATTACCGCACCAAGCGGCCCGTGGTATTGCCCTGCATCACGTGCTCGACCTCGGCGGCCGTCACTAGGTTCACGTCGCCGTGGATGGTGTGTTTGAGAGCCGAGGCCGCCAGGGCGAAGCTCAGCGCTTCGGCGGGCGTGGCATACGTCAAGGCACCGTAGATGAAGCCGCCCATGAAGGCGTCGCCACCCCCGATACGGTCCACTACGGGCGTAATGTCCAGGTAAGGCGTTTCGGTGTAAGAGCCGTCGAAGAGCATACCTTTGATTCGCTCGTGCGAGGCACTTTGGGTCTTGCGACGGGTGGAAATCACCTGCCGAATTTGCGGGAAACGGGCCATCAGCTGCTCCCCCATCGAGGCAAACTTGTTTTCGGCACCCGCGACTACCTGAATGCCAAACAAGTCGTCGGCGTCATTCTCGGAGCACACCACCACGTCGCAGCCAGCAACTAATTCAGTCATCACCTCTTGGGCAGTTTGGCCGTACTGCCACAGGTTGCGGCGGTAGTTTACGTCGGCCGAAACGGTGATACCCAAGCGGCGGGCGGCAGCAATGGCATCGGCAGTAGCCTGCGCAGTAGCAGCCGAAATGGCGGGCGTAATACCCGTCCAGTGCAGCCATTGGGCGTTTTTCAGAATTTCATCCCAATTGAAAGCCGCCGGGTCGAGGTTGGCAAACGACGAATCGGCCCGGTCGTATACCACCTTGCTAGGCCGCAGCGACGCTCCTACTTCCAGGAAATACAATCCCAGCCGCTTGCCGCTGTACACGGTGTGCTGCATGTCCACGCCGAGGCGCTGAAAGCTCTGCACGGCGGCTTGGCCCAACTCGTTGGCGGGGAAGCAGGTAACGTGCGCGGCTGGCATGCCGAGGCCGGCCACGGCGGCCGCCACGTTGGCGTCGCCGCCGCCATAGTTCACCTCCAGGCTCGCAGACTGCGTGAGCCGGTAGTTGAGCGGTGTCGATAACCGCATCATGATTTCCCCGAAGGTCACTACCTGTTTCATGTATTACTATTGTTCCACGAAGCGCTAAGCCTCGTATCGTTGCTGAAGTGAAAAAAAGTAGCGCGAAGGCTGGCTCCGCGCTACGTCCGGTTAGCTATGGGCAAAGCTGGCTTTGCTAGCTGCTGCTACCACCGAGGCGGCCTCAAAGCCAAAGTACTCCTTGGCGTTGTTATAGCAGATGTTCTGCACAATGGCGCCGAGGTGAGCCATATCGTCGGGCAACTCGCCGTTTTCCACGTCGTTGCCGAGCAGATTGCACAGAATGCGGCGGAAGTACTCGTGGCGCGGGTACGAGAGGAAACTGCGCGAATCGGTGAGCATGCCCACGAAGCGGCTCAGCAGCCCCATGTTCGACAGCGCGTTGATTTGCTTTTCCATGCCGTCCTTCTGGTCGAGGAACCACCAGCCGGAGCCGAACTGCACCTTACCCGCCACCGAGCCGTCGTTGAAGTTGCCAATCATGGTGGCAATCAGCTCGTTGTCGGCGGGGTTGAGGTTATAGATGATGGTTTTGGCCAGCTTATCCTGCCCGTCGAGACGGTCGAGGAAGCGCGACAAAGCTTGCCCCTGCGAGAAGTCGCCGATGGAATCCCAGCCGGTATCGGGGCCGAGCTGGCGTAGCATGCGGGAGTTGTTGTTGCGAAGTGCACCCAAGTGGTACTGCTGCGTCCACCCTTTCTCCCAGTCCATTTCGGCCAGCAACACTAGCATAGCTGATTTGAATTGCAGCACTTCGCTGGCAGTCAGTTCCTCCCCACCCCGCACTTTGGCGAAAATGGAGCTGATTTCCTCAGCGGTGTAGTCAGCGGCATAAATCTGCTCCAAGCCGTGGTCCGACAACCGGCAACCCAAGGACGCAAAGAAGTCGTGACGCAGACGCAAGGCGTTTTCTAGGTCACTAAACGTGCGGATTTCCACGTCGGCCGCTTCGCCCAGCTTATCAAGGTACTGATTATATGCAGCGGCGCTTTCCGGCGACATGGCTTTGTCGGCGCGGAAGGTGGGTAATATCTGCACGTCAAAGCCGCTTTCGATGATGGCTTGATGGTACTCCAGCGAGTCGGCCGGGTCGTCGGTGGTGCACACCACTTCCACGTTCATCTTGCGCAGCAGGTTCCGCACCGAATAGTCAGGCGTTTGCAGCTTGGCGTTGCACTCGTCGAAAATGCGGCGGGCGCTGTCTTTGTTGAGCAGCTCCTTGATGCCGAAGTACCGCTGCAATTCCAGGTGCGTCCAGTGATAGAGCGGGTTGCGCACGGTCTGGGGCACGGTTTCGGCCCACTGCTCGAACTTCTCCCAGTCGGAAGCATCCCCGGTGATGAAACGCTCCGGAATGCCGTTGGCGCGCATGGCACGCCACTTGTAATGGTCGCCGTAGAGCCAGATTTGGGTGATGGTTTCAAACTGCCGATCCTGCGCAATCTGCTCGGGAATCTGGTGCGAGTGATAGTCGATGATGGGCATCTGCTTGGCATACTCGTGGTAGAGCTGCTGGGCAGTTTCGGTTTGCAGTAGGAAATCCTCGTTCAAAAAGGGCTTTTTCATACTAGAAAAGGGCGTTGGAGCCGAAAGCGTGAGCAACTAGCTCACCCTGGTTATTTAGAA
Source organism: Hymenobacter norwichensis DSM 15439 (assembly GCF_000420705.1). Classification (GTDB taxonomy): domain Bacteria; phylum Bacteroidota; class Bacteroidia; order Cytophagales; family Hymenobacteraceae; genus Hymenobacter; species Hymenobacter norwichensis. Next base: position 848,136 of record NZ_ATVL01000007.1, on the reverse strand, counting down.
AAGTAAGCGACTCGGCCGGCATGCCCGTCCTGAAGTCTCCTGTGACGCTTGATTTTCGCTGGAAAGCGGCAGCTTTTACAGCGAAACGCCACGCTTCCACGGAATAAAGTCGGTTTGACCGTGGCGCACGGCGGCTACTTCCTCGCCGCTAGCCACCCGAATCACGTAGTCCAAAATCCGCTCCCCGGCCTGCTCGATGGTTTCCTCGCCGTCGATAACCGTTCCGGTGTTCACGTCAATGATGTCGGGCATGCGGTTGGCCAGGGCTGTGTTGGTGGCAATTTTCACTACCGGCGCAATGGGGTTGCCGGTGGGCGTGCCGAGGCCAGTGGTAAACAGCACCACGTTAGCCCCCGACCCAACTTCGGCCGTGGTCGATTCCACGTCGTTGCCGGGAGTACAGAGCAGGTTGAGGCCAGGCTTGGTTACGGGCTCGGGGTAATCGAGCACGGCTACCACCGGCGAGCTGCCGCCTTTGCGCGCCGCGCCCGCCGATTTCATGGCATCAGTAATCAATCCGTCACGGATATTACCCGGCGAAGGGTTCATATCGAAGCCCGAGCCAACAGCTATAGCACTGTCGCCGTAGGCTTTCATGAGGTGGCTGAACCGCTCGGCGGTTGCGGTATCCACGCTCCGGTCAACCAGTTCTTGCTCCACACCGCACAGTTCCGGAAACTCGGCCAGAATAACCGAACCACCCAGCGCCACCATCAAATCGGACACGTGGCCCACGGCGGGGTTAGCGGAAATACCCGAGAAGCCATCGGAACCGCCGCACTCCAACCCAATGCACAGCTTGCTGAGCGGGGCGGGCTGGCGCTGCTGCTGGTTGGCTTGCATCAGGCCGGCGAAGGTCTGGCGCAAAGCCATGCTTACTAGCGTTTCCTCGGTGCCGAGCTGCTGCTGGTCCAAGATGAACAGCGGCTTGCTGAAGTTAGGGCTGCGCTTGTTGATTTCGTCTTGCAGCATGCTGGCCTGCGCGTTCTGACAACCTAAGCTGAGTACGGTAGCACCCGCCACGTTGGGGTGCGTGATGTAACCGGCCAGCAAACCGCAGAGCGTTTGGGCGTCTTGCCGAATGCCGCCGCAGCCTCCTTCGTGGCTCAAAAACCGGATGCCATCCACGTTCGGAAATGGCTTAGGTTTCTGGTGGCCCGGTTCGGCGCTGTGCAGGTCGGTAGCCAGAATTTCTTCCACCGATTTACCGGCCTGCATCAGCGCCAGCAGCTCCTGCGTCTGGGGCTGGTATGATTTGCGGCGAGCGTAGCCGAGGTCAGTCACCAGAGCTTCTTCCAGCACCTGAATGTTGCGATTCTCGCAGAACACCAGCGGAATCACCAGCCAGTAATTGGCGGTACCCACGCTGCCATCGGCGCGGTGGAAGCCCATAAAGGTGCGGTCCTGCCACTTACTTACGTCGGGGCCCTGCCAGCTGGCGCGGCGCTCCTGGTGCTCGCCGTAGCTGTCGGTGGCATGGCGAATGTTGGCCGTGGTGAGCAATCCGCCCACACCAATAGCGGCGGCGGCTTTGCCTACCAGCACCCCATACATGTGTACTGGGTCGCCGGGGGCCAGGAATTGCAGGGCCAGCTTGTGCTTGGCCGGAATCTTTTCGGTAGTGGTGACGGTAACCCCGTCGTAGGTTACGGGCGTGCCGACGGGCAGGTCGGTGAGGGCCACCAGCACATTGTCGTCAGGATGTATTTTGGCTACCAGATGCTTCATTGCTTGGTCTTGATTTACGGCCTTTTAAGAGCCGGACAGAGACGCCTCAAACCGGCTTCTCAAGGTTACTAATTTTGTATCAACTAATTTGTCGGAACAGGTTATCCGATTCAAGCACAACAAAACAAACCGGGGTTTCGTGTCTCTGGCTTACTCGGCCACTTCCTGCCGTGCTACGGTCTTGTTCAGCACCTTCGCTACGGTAGCTTGCGCGCCGTGCTCCAACAGGTGCTTAAGGTAGTTGCTTACTGAGGCCGCAAAGCCCGGAATGGTTAGCAAATCGTGGCCCCACAAACTGGTGTTGTGCAGCACGGTGCGGGTCAGTTCTTCGGGCTCCAGGCGGCTCCAGAGGTCGGCGAAGTAGCTGGCCTTCTCGTCCTGAATGGGGTACTCGGTGCCGTTGTTTTCGCCGTACCACACGCTGCCCTCTTGGCGGGTGCCGCGCATGAACAGCAAGTAGGCCGCAAAGCCCAGTGCCACATAGTGCGGCACAGCTTCCAGCTTTTTGGCGTAGTGCAGCAAGGCGGGTACTACCCGCATTTGCAGCTTGGCCGAGTAGTTGAGGCTGATGCTAAGCCAGCGGTGCTCGATGTAGGGGTTGCGGAACCGGTCGAGCACCTGCATACCGAAGCGCTGGCCCGTTTTTTCGTCTACGGCGTACGGAATACCGGGCAGCAAATCGGCCAGCATCAGGTTGTGCACGAAGCCGGCCAGCAGTTGGTTTTCCATGGCTTCCCGCACGGTGTTGGCCCCGGCCAGGAAGGCCAGTCCGCAGCTGAGCGTGTGTGTGCCGTTGAGCAAACGCAGCTTTAACTCCCGGAACAAGGTGATGTTGGGCTGCACAATTACACCGGCATCCACCTGCTCGAAGCTCAGCACCGACTTCACGTGCTCGTTGCCCTGAATGGCCCACAGCGTGTACACTTCCGACATCGTCAGCAACTCGTCCTCATACCCCAGTTGCTCGGAAAGCGAGGTTTGCATAGCCGTGTCGGGGCGGCCGGGCACGATGCGGTCCACGAGGGAGTTGCAGATGGAGTTGGCCGTTTCCAGCCAGTCGATGAATTCGGCGTCGAGGTTGTTGCGGTGGGCTTGCTCCAGCAGGATGGCCTCCAGCTTGGTGCCGTTGTCTACAATCAGCTCGGTTGGCACAATCACCAGGCCCTTAGCTTTGTCGCCTTGGAAGGCCTGGTAGCGGGCGTGCAGGAAAGCCAGCAGCTTGCCCGGAAACGAAACCGGCGGGCTTTGGCTTACATCGTCGGCTACTAACTCGATCCCTACTTCGGTGGTATTCGACAACACTACCGTCAGTTCGGGGTTGGCGGCGCAGGCCAGTACTTCGGCCCATTGGGTTTTGGCGGACAGTACCCGGCTGATGGCCGAGCACACCACGTTTTCTTCCACTATCTGCTCGTCGGCAATGCCCCGGATGGCTAGCGTGTAGAGGTTGTCCTGCTGGGTGAAGGCGTCTAAGTCGCCACCGCCGGTGCTTTTCACCACCACAATGCGGCCATTGAAAACACCTTGGCGGTTGGCCTTGTCGATGAGGTAGTCGGGCAGGCCGCGCAGGAGCACGCCAGTACCGAACTGAAGCACTTTTTCAGGCAACTCAAACTGGGCCGCGGTGGGTAGGGCCGCCGCAGTGGTAGGCGCGGAAAGAACGAGGGATTTTGAAAGCTGGGGCATGTCCGGGGAGGTTATTTACTTGCTTGCGGGGATACAGTGGCGGGGACGGCAGCCCATTTCTGCTGCCATTTTGGGTAGGTTTTGGTAAGCAGCTTCTCGGGCCAAGTGCCCGCGTAGACGTAGCCCGCCCGCCGCTCATTCTCTATTTCAGCTAAGGTGTAATGTACTTTGCTGTCGCGCCCGACGTAGATGGGGCGGTTGGTTTCAAGGTCATAGAAGCGGGCCCATAGGTTGGCGCCGGGCTCGGCTATCATCAGCCGGTCGCGGCCGGTAGGCTGCTTGGGGTCCTGCACTTCTTTCACGGCCATGTTGGGTATTTTCACTTGCTCGAACCAGGCAATGGCGCTGGCAATGGCCTGCTTCACTTCCGCCGAAGGGTTATCAATACCTAACAGGAACTCCACAATAGCCACCGATTCATCACCGCTCAATGAGGCCAGCTCGAAAGCCCGGGCCTTGTCGGGACGTAACGTTTTTTCGTCGTACTGCGCGCACCACGCGGTGCGCTTGCCTTTTTGCACGTACTGCGTTTTCAACATGCAGTCGATGCCACGCGCTACGGCGTCTTTGGCGGGTACTACCAGTTCAGGGCTCACCAAGGCGTAATCGGCTTGCTGGTTGGCTACGGCCCGCAGCACCAGCAGGGCCCGCACCATGGCGTTGTCGTTGTAAGTAATTTGGTGGCGGTAGCCGCTGAAATCGGGGTAGAACTGCGGGAAGCCGCCGTTAGCGTACTGCATTTTCAGCAAGTAGCGAATACCCCGCTCTGCGCTTTGTTTGTACACCGGGTTATTGGTGCGCTTGAAAGCCGCCAGCAAATACTCTATTTCACGGGTGGTGGCTTTATTGTCGATGGTGGCGTCTTTGCGGTCGGCATCGGCTAGGGTGCTAGCCCGCAGCGTCGCCGACAACGGCTTGGTGTAGTCTACCTTCACTTCCTTCACGGCTTTCGGCCAGCCGCCCACACTACGCTGATACACCAGCATCTTCTCGGCAATGCTGTCGGCTTGGTCGGCGCGCAGGTTGGCGGCCGTGGGCAGTGTGGAGTTGGTTTTGGCTGGGTTGGAAGGGGCTAATGCCACGGTGGCTTTCTTGCCCGATACTGGGTACCACCGCCCACCGTACGTCCAGTCGGCCGTAATTTGGGAGGCTTTGGGCGCGCCAACTGCGGCACTGAGGTTATCTTGGTGCCAGGCGTAATCGCCGCCAGTGTGGTGGCAGTTGGCGTAGTACACGCGCCGCCCCCACTCTTTGGCGCCCGGTCCGGAGGTGGCCCAGTAAATGTCGGCGTCAGCCATGTTCTTGGCAAACTTGCAGTCCAGCAAATAGAACTGTGCCTCCCGGTGGAAACGGCCCAGCTTGAAATTGTCGTCGCCCTCGAACACGCAGTTTTTCAGTACCGTTTTCGAGTCCTTGTTGCCCGAGCCATCGTGCCAGATGGCCGCGTTAGGATTATGGCAGATGAAGCGGCAGTTTTCGGCATAGGCCCAGCCGCGGGGGCAGTAAAAATCCACCCCACCTTCCATGGTGCAGTCCTGAAAGTAGTACAGGCCTGCATCGGTATCCCAGGGGCTAACGGTGTCGCCGCCCAGGGCGCGGAACGTGCAGTGCTTCACCACAAGCCGAGTAGTACCTGGCATGGTGCGCAAGGCCATCTGGTGGCCGGTTTTGCTGATGGTTTTCTTTTTTGTTGGGTCGGTTGGGCAGTCGATTACCACTTCGCCTTTCGCATCGAAGCCGTAGGTGTTGAGGACCGTCAGGTTTTCGAGGGTGATGTCGGGCGAGTTGCGCATATTGAGCGTCGCCACGCCCCAGTCGTCCTGGCCGCCGTCGGGGTTGCAGCGCCACTCGTCACGGGCAAGAGCGTAGGTCAGGATAACGCCTTTCTCGCTTTGCCCTTTCAATATGATTTGCTGCTTGTTATCGAGCAGCACTTTTTCGCGGTAAGTGCCATTCTTGATGTACACCGTGCGCGGCTTTGCGGCTGTATTAGGCAAACTATTGAGCGCGGCCTGGATGGTCCGGAAATTTCCCGAACCATCCGCCGCCACCGTCACCTGCTGGGCCCGGGTTGAAAAGATCCCCATCCCCCCTATTCCCGTCAGCAGGAGCAGTAGTTTTCTCAATAAGTTATGGTGCTGAGTCCGCATCGTTTCAAGTGAACCAGACTAGATAAAATCTTCGCGCATGGGGCTGAACGTGTCCAGCAGTGTACCTGCTTCCAGGCATTCCACGCTGTGCCACACGTTAGAGGCCGCATAAAAAACGTCTCCTGCGCGCATCACCCGCGTATCGTCGCCCACGGTAGCCGTAAACACGCCGCTTTCCACGTAAGTGATTTGGGTGTGCACATGCTGGTGCCGGGCTCCAATACCGCCCTGCTCAAATGCCACCCGGACCAGCATCATGTCGGGGCCATAGGCGAGTATCTGACGGCGCAAACCGTCGGCTACCGGCAGCCAGGGCTGACTGTTGTTGTCGAGTTGAAAAGGAGCTTCAAGAATTGCCATAGGGCGAATCAGTAACTAGCGGAGGTCGTGAATGGTAACGGGGTCCATGTCGGTGTACTCCAGGTTTTCGCCGGCCATACCCCAAATGAACGTGTAGTTGCTGGTGCCGCAACCGGTGTGAATCGACCACGGCGGTGAGAGGATAGCCTGCCCACTGTTCACCCACAAAGGGCGCGTTTCCTGGGGCTGGCCCATCATGTGTAGCACCCGCTGGTTTTCGGGCAAATCGAAGTACAGATACGCTTCCATGCGCCGGTCGTGCACGTGGCTGGGCATGGTGTTCCACACCGAGCCGGGCTTGAGCCGAGTCAGGCCCATCACCAGCTGGCAGCTCTGGATGCCTTCCAGGTAGATGTACTTATAGATGGTGCGCTCGTTGGCAGTTTCCGGCGTGCCTAGTTCCACGGGCGTAGCCTCGGCCTGGGTCATGCGGCGCGTGGGGTAAGCGTGGTGCGCCGGCGCCGACAGCAAGTAGAACTTAGCGGGTTGGTTGCCGTCGGTGGAGGCGAATACCACTTCCTTAGCGTCTTTGCCCACGTAGAGGCAATCTTGGTTGCCTAGCTCATACACGGTGCCATCCACCGTCACGGTGCCGGGCGCGGCCGTGTTAAGGATGCCCAGTTCGCGGCGCTGCAAGAAGAAATCAGCTTTCAGATTCTCGGGGCAGGGCAAGGTCAGCGGCTCGGTGGTAGGCGTGGCGCCGCCCACAATCATCCGGTCGTAGTGCGTGTATACCAGTTCGATTTCGCCGGCCACAAACACGTCTTCAATCAGAAAATTCTCGCGCAGTTGCTGGGTGTTCATCGCCGCCGTTTCGCGGGGGCTGATGGCATATCGTTGGGTCATTGGAAAGTGGTGAAATTGTGAGGTGGTGAAATTGTGAAGTGATGTTATAGTGGCGCGTTCTGTGCGCTTGGCGCTGTCAAGAACGGAAAACTCACCACTTCGCAACTTCATCTTTACCGGCCCATCCAGCCGCCATCGACGGTGAGGATGGTGCCGTGCACGTAATCAGCGGCCGACGAGGCCAGGAACACGGTTGGGCCTTTGAAGTCGGCGGGGGTGCCCCAGCGGCCGGCCGGAATGCGGCTCAAAATGCTGGCCGACCGGTCGGGGTCATTGCGTAGGGCTTCGGTGTTGTCGGTGGCAATGTAACCGGGGGCAATGGCGTTGACGTTCACGCCGCGGCCGCCCCACTCATTGGCTAGGGCCTTCACTACCGAGCCAATGGCACCTTTGCTAGCGGCGTAGCCCGGCACGTTGATGCCGCCTTGGAAGGTCAGCAGCGAGGCCGTGAAGATGATTTTGCCGCTACCCTGCTGAAGCATTTGCCCGCCAATGGCACGGGCCAAGCGGAACGGCGCATCGAGGTTGATAGCCAGCACCTCATCCCACAGCTCATCGGCGTGCTCGGCGGCGGGGGCGCGCTTGATGGTGCCGGCGTTGTTGATGAGAATATCGATGCGCGGGAAGTCCTGCTGCACTTGCTTGATGAAGGCATCTACGGAGGCCCGCTGGCTGAAATCGGCCTGGTAGGCGTGGAACTGTCGGCCCAGGGCTTGCACTTGCTGCTCAGTGTCGGAGCCGCTCAGGGCCAACGAGGCCGATACGCCGATGATGTCGGCGCCGGCCTCGGCTAAGCCCAAGGCCATGGCCTGCCCGATACCACGGTTGCAGCCCGTTACTAAGGCAATCTTTCCGGTTAGGTCGAAAGAGTCAGCGAAGGCCATGCAAATAGGAGTTTGTAAACTTTTAGAGGGAAAATGATGTACTTTTCATACAACCTGAAGCACATCGTATCTGTAAAGATTAAGGATTGTGTTAGCCAAAACGAAGAATAGAACAATGTTTATTCTCGCAAACGTTATCGGGAACGTTGCCAACAAGTGGATTGCTAGGTTTTACTGGCGGTGGTGTGGCTAAACTGAGTAGCTCTTTCTACTTTCACCCCCGGTAAGACACTTGGCGCTGCTGTTCACAGCTCTTGCACTTTAGGAAGCCCACCTCCTACCCTACTCCCTCAAACCTGCCTTCCCATTGGAAACATTCACCATAAAAGACATTGCCCGCGAGCTGAACATTTCCACTTCCACGGTGTCGCGCGCGTTGCGGGGCAGCTACGAAATCAACCCGGAAACGAAGCGGCTGGTAATGGAGTGTGCCGAGCGGCTCAACTACCGCCCCAACCCTATTGCGCTTAGTTTGAAAGGCAGCGCCAGCCGGGCTATCGGCGTTATCGTGCCCCAAATTGCCAACTATTTCTTTTCGCAGGCTATCAACGGCATCGAGGCTATTGCCTACAACCGTGGCTACCACGTTATTATTTTCCAAAGCCAGGAATCCTACGAGCGGGAAATGGCCAACGTGCACCAAGCCATGTCGCGCAAGGTGGATGGGCTGCTGATTTCGCTGTCCAGTGAAACCTCCGACGTGGCCCACCTGCGCGACGTGCTCGACAAACACGTACCCATTGTGCTCTTCGACCGGGTAGCAGACGAGTTGGGCGTGACGCAGGTGGTAGCCGACAACTTCGGGGGTGCGTTTGCCGCCACAGAACACCTGATTCAGTCGGGCCGCCGGCGCATAGCGCACCTCACCATTCAGCCCTGGCTGAGCATCACCCAGGAGCGCCTAGCCGGCTACCGCGCTGCCCTAGAAAAGTATGGCCTGGAGTACGATGAAACACTAATCCGCTACGGTACCTTTGGCCCCGACGAGGTAGGCCCGATGGTGGACGAGTTGATGGCCCTAGACCCCATGCCCGATGCCTTTTTCACTGCCTCCGACCGGCTGGCAGTAGGCTGCCTGAAGGCCTTGCACCAACGCAACCTAGCCATTCCGGATGATGTATCGCTCATTGGGTTCACCAACCTGAACGTGGCCGATTTGCTGTCCCCCTCGCTGAGCACCGTAGTGCAGCCCGCCCAGGAAATCGGGCAGGTAGCGGCCGAGCGTCTGATTGACTTAATCGAGTTCAAGCACCGCGCCAAGCCCGTAGGTACCGTTAAAATCCCAACCGAGCTGATTGTGCGCGACTCCACCCGCTTACCGGAACACGCCGAGCACGCAGGCGCAGCTTCCAGAAAATAACCGGCATCTGTACACCGATAAAACAGAAGGCCCGATTCCGTACGGAATCGGGCCTTCTGTTTTACACGCGTTTCTTAGCTTTACTTAGCATTACTCTGCTGCAACAGCCAAGTCGCCAAATCTTTGCCAGCCTGGAAGTTCTCGAACTTCGCTGGGATTTTGCGGCCGTCGGTGTACTCGTTGTACAGCCACGGGTCACCGATGGCGAATACTGTCCCTTTGCCCACTTTGGCGGTGGCCATAATTACACTGTTGCCGTTGCTGATAAGCGGCTTGGCGGGGCTCTTCACGTCCAGCACCGACAGTTCTTTCACGTAGGCGGTTCGGGCCGTTTTGAACACCGAGTTGCCGGCTGGCAAAGTCACCAGGCCTTGGTCGAACTGGCTGCCTTGCACCATGTTCATGCTGGTGTTGGTGAACTGAATGCCAAAAGCTTTGGCCAGCGTGTTGAAGCGCGGAATTTCGCAGTTTGAAGTGTCGTTAGCCATCAGCACCAGCGTACCGCCGGCCTTCACCCAATCGGAAATAGCCTGCACGTCGGCGGGCTGCACGAAGTTGGGCTTGGGGCTTTCCTTTTTGCTGTCGGGGTCCACGATGATGTAGACATTTACGTTTTTCAACGCGGCAGCCGTAGGAGCAGTAGGAATGGTAACGGTTTTGGCGCCTAACTCCCGGAACTGGTTGCCCCACAGATAGAAGCCGCCGTGCTGGCGCTCCTCCCAAGTGTAGTGCCAAGGCTCCGGCTCACCAGTCAAGGGGCTTTTGCGGATTTCGTGGTTGAAGTAGTTGTCGAGGCCTACGGTTTTGCCTTTACCGGCAGCACTCTCGGCGGCAATTTCCATTTCCACGCTGGCCATGATGAACGGCCCTACACCCTTCAAATCGTTTTTGCGGAGCGGCTCGCTCAGGTAATACTCGAAGCTTCCGTCGCGGTAGGGGTTGCCGCCGAGGCCGCCCACGCTTACCGTGCCGTTGAAGGCCAGCGCGTTGCCGGCTTCAGTGGTTACAAAGGTTTTCAGCAACCCGTCGTAGCCTTTTTTAGCCACGGCGGCGTACTTACTGTCGAGGTAGCCCAGGCGCACGCCCTTGGCCAGCGCATACACGAACATGCTGCTGCCCGAAGCTTCGGCGTAGTTGCCCTTGCGGGAGCCCTGGTCTACTACCAACGACCAGGTGCCGGTTTTAGAGTCCTGGTACTTGGCTAGCACGGGCGCCAGCCGCTGCAAATCCTTGACGAGCTGTGCGCGTTGTGGGTGGTTAGCGGGGAAATAATCCAGTACATCCACTAAGGCCATGGCGTACCAGCCCATGCCCCGGTCCCAGAAATTGGGCGACTGGCCAGTGGTTTTGTTGGCCCACTTCTGCTCCTTGCTTTCGTCGTAGCCGTGGTAAAGTAGGCCGGTTTTAGGGTCCACCAGGTTCTTCTCGATGAGGGCAAACTGCTTGGCTACATCGTCGAAGCCAGTGGGCTGGTTGAACACATTGCTGTACTCGGAGTAGAACGGCTGGGCCATGTACAGGCCATCCAACCACATCTGGTTGGGGTACACCTTCTTGTGCCAGAAGCCGCCCGCTTTGGTGCGCGGCTGGCCGTCCAGCTGCTTGCGCAGGTACTGCGCGGCTTTGATGTACTTCTGCTGCGCCGCCGAGCTACCCAACGACACCTGGCTCATCAAGAGCAGCGCGTGGCCGGTGGCCATGTTGTCGAGGTTGTAATCTTCCTGCTTGTAAGTGCGGATGCTGCCATCGGCCTGCACGAACTTGTCGAGGTCCTTCTGAATGTAGGAGAAGTACTTGGGGTCACCGGTGCGCATCCATACTCGCTCCAGCGCCTTCATCATCAGGCCCTGCTCGTAGTCCCAGCGGGCAGTGGTGCGGTTGCCGATGAGGATGGAATCGGGGTACCACGACATAAACGCATCGGTCATGCGCTGCGACATGGCGGGGGCTGCCGGTTTGGTTTGGGCGGTGGCGGAAAGAGTAGTCAGCAGCAAGCCGGTGGAAAGGAAACGGCGAATGGACATAGGCGGAAAGGCAGGCTAAGTTTCGGTAGTTAGTTGAAAAACTTCTGTCATCCGGCGCTTACGCGGGGCTCTCGTGCTGACGGAACGGGTAGTATTACACCGGTTCGTTCTACTAGCACAAGGTCCTGCGCAAGCGCCGGATGACAGACAAAGATGGGGAGGACAGATTACAGCTGGGAAACTGTTACCACTTTCTTGGATAGCTTCTGGCCGAGCTCCACGTCTTTTTTGGCGGCTTTGGTGTTAGTATTCACCAGCTTCACGGCCTTGCTCCGGTCACCGGTTACGCGCAACAGCAAATCGGCGCCAGAAGCGTATTTAATATTGTCGAGGGTGATGTTCTGGCTATTTTGCACTTCCATCACCGGCTTGGTTTCCGTGGAGTACAGCGACACGTTCTTCAGCCGGATGCCGTTGCCTTCCTGGCATACCAAGCCTTTTTTGCTTTCCAGCACCACGTTTTCAATTTCAATATCCTGCACGTTCATTTCAGGCAAGCCGCGCACCAGAATGCCGGTAGCAGCACCTTTGCAGGTCACGTTTTTGATGCGGAAGTTGCGGAACACCGGGGTACCGTCGTTCAGCGGCTCGGCCTTGATTTCGGGAATGGCAAACGCCTCGCCAGTCACCTGCACGGGGTCTTTGGCGGCGTAGTACATGTCGAACAGGATGGCTTCGCCGGCAATGTCGGTCATTTGCACGCCGTCCACGAAGATGTTTTCCACCACCCCACCGCGGCCGCGGGTGGTTTTAAAGCGCAGTCCCACATCGGTACCAATAAACGTGCAGTTGGTCACGTACAGGTTGCGCGCCCCACCCGACATTTCACTGCCAATCACGAAGCCGCCGTGGGCGTGGTACACTTTGGTGTCGCGGATGATGAAGTTCTCGGTAGGCACGCCGCGCTTGCGGCCCTGCTCGTCGCGGCCCGACTTGATGCAAATACCATCGTCGCCCACGTCGAAAGTGCAGTTCTCCACGATGCCGTTCTTGCACGACTCCAGGTCCAGGGCGTCGGTGTTCTGGCCGTACCAGGGGTTGCGGGCCGTTACGCCGCGCAGCGTGATGTTCTCGCACAGCAGCGGGTGAATGGTCCAGGCCGGTGAGTTTTGGATGGTAAAGCCTTCGAGCAACACCTTTTTGCAGCGCTGCAAGCTTAGCATATTAGGCCGCAGAAAGTCTTTGATGTCGGCGTAGTCGGCAATGTCTTTGCCGGGTTGCAAGACACCGGGCTTGGTGGTAGTAGAGCCCTTCAACGACTGCGCCGTGGGGTACCAGGTGGTGCCTTTGGCGTCCACCACACCACCCGATTTCACCAGTTTCTGCCACTGCCCTTCGGCTAGCTTTTCCTTCTTCACCATGCGCCACGCGTCGCCGGCCCCGTCAAAAACTCCTTCGCCGGTAATGGCAATATTTTCCAGGTCGGAACCCGAAAGCGGCGACTGGTTGCGCACGGCATCCACGCCTTCCCAGTTGGTTTTTATCAGCTGGAAATCGGAAAGCTTGCTGCTGAACTGCACCAGCGCGCCGCGCTGTACATGCAGGTTCACGTTGCTTTTCAATTGAATCGGGCCGGTGAGCCACAAGCCGCGCGGCACGAGCACCACGCCGCCTTTCTGGCTACAGGCGTCAATGGCTTTGCGGAACGCTTCGGTGTTCAGGGTCTGACCGTCGGCCACCGCCCCGTACTTGGTGATGTTGAACGTGTCGCGGCTGAAGGTTGGCTCCACCACCTTGGGCAAGGTGGGCGGCGTGTCGGCAGCGGGCCGGAAAGCCAGCAGGCCACCCGTGAAAAGGGCTAGAACGCAAGCAGTAAGTTGTTTCATAGGTGCAAATAAAACCCCACTGGCTAAGTCACCAGTGGGGTTTCGTGGAAAGTATTAGCGGTATCCCTGGTTCTGTATGAACTCCGCTTTGTTCTGAATGGCATCCAGCTGGCGTTGCGGAATGGGCCGTAGCATGTGATAATCCTGAATGCTGGCTCCCGCTTCGGGGTTGTTGGCTTTCACCCGTGGCACTAGGCGGTTGGTGCGCTTGAGGTCAAACCACCGGAGCTGCTCGCCGGCCAGTTCCCGGGCCCGCTCATCGAGGATGAAGTCTAGGCTCAAGTTGGCGGCGGTGATGCGCATGTCGGCCACTTTGCCAGGCAAGGCGGCCCGCTCCCGCACCGCGTTGATTTGCGTAACGGCTTGGGTGGTGTTGCCCAGCTTGAAGTTGGCTTCGGCGGCCATCAAGTACACGTCGGCCAGCCGGATAACGTAGGCGTCGCGGGCACTTTGCTCTTCGGCAATGGTTGGGCGGGTCGGGTCGTCGAACTTACGCAAGCACACGTAGTGCAGCCGGTCGCCGACTACTGCGCCCGTAGCGGGGTTGTACACCTTGCTTAAGTCGTAGGTGCGGTAGTTCTTGGCGTTTTCAACGCTGGTTGGAATTTCCTTTTTGGTAGCCAGAATAGCAGTATCGCCTTTGGCCAGAGGCTTAGCTCCAGTCACGGCCGTGTTGGCAATCCAGGCGGTTTTGAATGAAGCGAGGTAACGTGAATCCTTGGTTTCATCGAACAACCTGAGCAGGAACAACGACGGCATGTAGCGGTTGAAGGGACGGCCGTTGGCAATGTCGCGCGTCATGCCGGGCTGGTCGTCGTACTTCATGGTCCAGAGCAGGTGGCCGTTGTTGGCGCCGCGGGGGTGCCCATCGGGGTACAAAACATCATCACGCTTATCGTCTAGGCTTAGCTCTTTCGAGTAGTTCACAGCCCACACGATTTCCTTGTTTTCCAGGTTGGTCATCGACCACAAATCGGCATAGTTGGCCTGAAGCGAGTAGCCGTAGCTGGAAATCACCCGCTGGGCCAGCGTGGCAGCCTCCTGGTTGTTGCCACGGGTGAGGTGCATCTTGGCCAGGAACGCCTCGGCGGCGGGCTTTGTCACCCGGCCGTACTCGGTGGTGGTGTTCGGCAGGTTGGCTACGGCAATGTTCAGGTCGTCGAAAATCTGCTTGTAGAACGTCTCAATCGGGGTACGGTTAGCTGTGGTTTGCACCGTGGTGGTTTCATCGGTAGTGAAGTGCACGCCACCCCAGGTTTCTACAATGTGCCAGTAGTAGAAAGCGCGCAGAAAGCGTAACTCACCCTCACGGGTTTTCTTTTGCGCGTCCGTCATGCCCGACTGCCCAATGCGGTTGATACCCGCGTTGCAGAGGTTAACGGCGGCATACAGCTTGCCCCACAAGGCTTCGAGGGCGCGGGAGCTGCCTTGCAGCGTGGTGTAGTCGGTCAGGTCGGGGTTGACGTCGCCGGCGCCGCGCTGCCACAGGTCGGTGCCCATTTCCGAGGCGCTGTAGCCGTCTTCTTTACCGTACCACCAGCGGGTGTACGAGTAGGCGGCATTCACCAGCGTTTCAAAGCCAGCGGGCGTGGTATATACGGTTTCGGCGGTGAGGCCCGAGGGGTTGTATTCTTCCAGCTGCTTTTCGCAGGAAGAAAGCACGGCCAGCGCGCAGGCAGCCAGACCGAGGGATATGCGAGATATTTTCATGGAGTTGATGCGTGGTAAGTTGTGCTTGACACTTGATGCTTATTGAATTATTCTTCTCAGGAAGAAATCCATCAGACTAAGCACGATGCCCTATCATCAAAGCACTGTGATTAGAAACCGAGGTTGAGACCCGCCAATACCACCCGTGGGATGGGCGACGTAATGCCCCCGCCGCGCTCTGGGTCGTAGTCCTCAATGTCGCTCCAGGTTGCCAGGTTTTTGCCCTGCACGTACACCCGCAACGAAGACATATGTAGCTTGTCTAGCACCGATTTCGGAATGTTGTAGCCCAAGGTGGCAGCGCGCAGCTTTACGTACGAGCCGTCGCGGTAGTACAGGGTATTGCCGTACAAAGCGCTTTGCTGCGTGGTTTTCGAGAGGCTGGCGTCCGGCCGCGGGTAGTCGTTGGACGGGTTTTCAGGCGTCCAGTAGTTCTGGCGGGAGCTGTTCTCGATGCCCTGGGGGTCGTAGAAGCTGTTGTACTCGTAGTTGAACATCTGACCCATGCGGGCAAAGAACTGGAACGACAAGTCGAAGCCCTTGTAGCTGAAGTCACTGTTGAAGCTGCCGTTCCACTTCGGTACGCGCCAGCCCAGCACTTTGCGGTCGGCGCTGGCTGTAATCTGGCCGTCGCCGTTCAGGTCGCGCACCTTAATCTGACCGGGTTTCTGGCCGTAGGCTTTAGCCTGGTCCGCTTCATCGAGCTGCCAGATGCCAATCTTCTCGTAGTCGTAGATAACGCGGGTGGGTGAGCCGATAAACCAGCCGTTGGTGATGTCGCTGCTGGCCCCGCCCAAGTCCACAATTTCCTCACGGTTCATAAACCACGTCACCCCGGCGTTCCACTTGAAGTTTTCGTTGTCGATGACGCGCCCGTTCAAACCTACTTCTATGCCTTTGTTGCGGGTTTTACCAATGTTCTGGGTGATAACCGATACGCCCGAGCTAAGCGGCAGAAACCGGTCGAGTAGCAGGTCGCTGGTTTCGGTGTTATATACATCAACCGAGCCAGTGAGCCGGTTGTCCAGCATCCCGAAGTCCAGACCAATGTTCTTGGTATTCGATAGTTCCCAGCCCAAATTGGGGTTGCCGATGCGGTTAGCGAAGGTGTAGCCCGGCGCGCTGGTTTCGCCGTAGCCAAACGGAATCCGCGACAGCAACGACTGCGACGAGTACACCGGTACATCATAGTTGCCGGCTCGGCCGTAACTCACCCGCAACTTCAAGTCAGTCACGGCGCTGATGTCTTTCATGAAGTTTTCGTCGATGATGCGCCAAGCCACCGCCGCCGACGGGAATAAAGCCCATTTGTTGCCCGCCGCCAGCTTCGAGGAACCGTCGCCGCGGCCGGTGAGCGTGAGCAGGTAGCGGCCCTTGTAGCCGTACTGCACGCGGCCCGTAAACGAAATCAGCTTGCTGTCTTCGTAGGCACTATTGATACCTAGCTGCTGGTTGGCGTTGGCTAGGTTGTAGTAGAGCTGCGAGGCCAGCAACTGGTTGCGACCCTGGGCGTTGGAATTCTCGGTGTTGAAAGTCAGCAACGACGTAACGCCGGTGGCCGTGAGCGAATGGTCACCGAAGGTCTTGCTGTAGTTGATAATGTTTTCCCAGCTCCAGTTGGTTACAAACTGCGTGCCGTACGACGACTGCGGCACCGAGCCGTTACGATCCAAGGTATTGCTGCCCTGATAGATACCCGTGCGAGCGTTGGACAGCGTGAGGCCCAAGTTGGAGCGAATGTTCAAACTCGGCAGAATCTGGTAGCTCACGTAACCCGTCGTGAAGGTGCGGGTGGTGCGGGTGTTGTTCTCGTAGTTGCCATCGACCTCATCAATGATGGGGTTGATGAAGTTGCCGCTGTTGGGGAAGATAGCCAGGTTGCCATTGGCGTCATAAGGCGTCAGCAGCGGGTTAATTTTGTTGGCCTGGTTGGTGGGGTCGCGCCGGACGCTCTGGTTGTAGTACGTCAGCTGGCTTTGCAGACCAATGGTGATTTTCTTGTTAATCTCCTGGTCGATGTTGAAGCGAATGGAGTACCGATTGAGGTTATCCAGCTTAAACAAACCCTGCTCGTTGAAGTAGTCGAACGAGGTGTAGAACTTGGTTTTTTCGGAGCCGCCTGAGAGGCCGATCTGGTGCTCCTGCTGCACGCCTTTGCGCAGTAGCAAATTCATCCAGTCGGTTGAGGTACCGTTGCCAATAGATTCCAGTTCGTAGGGCGTGAAGATTTTAGAATCGTCGGCCGCGCTGTTCCACAGGCCCGTAGTGCGGTTGGCTTCCCGCTTCTGAGCCACGTACTGCTCGGCGTTGTTCACCTTGGGGTAGTTCGCAACGTCGGTCTGGCCGTAGTAGGAGTTGATGGTCACCCGCGGCTGACCCGAAGTACCGCGCTTGGTGGTAACGATAATAACCCCGTTGGCCCCGCGCGAACCGTACACCGCCGTGGAAGCCGCATCTTTCAGCACCTCCATCGACTGAATGTCGTTGGGGTTGATGTCCTGAATGGAGTTGTACTGCACGCCATCCACAATGAACAGCGGGCCGTTGTTGGCGGTGAGAGAGCGGTTACCCCGCACCGTCACGCTCACGCCCGACGTGGCCGAGCCGTTGGTGCGCGCAATATCCACGCCCGGCAGCCGGCCCTGCAACGATTCCATAACGTTGGCCGCCGGCGTCTTCTTGATGTCTTCTTCCTTTACCGATACAATGGCGCCGGTTACGTCGCTCTTTTTCACCTGCCCGTAGCCGATAACCACTACCTCGTCCAGGGCTTTGGTATCAGCCAGCAGCCGGACCTTCACGGCGTCATTGCTGCCGGGGCTTACGGTCTGCGTAACGTAGCCGATGTAACTAATAGTAAGCTGCACGCTGCCCGTAGCGGGTACGCTCAGCGTAAACTGGCCGTCGGGGTTGGTGGAAGCGCCGTTGGTGGTGCCTTTCACCAGTACCGTTACGCCCGCCAGTCCTTCGCCGGTTTTAGCGTCCAGCACTTGCCCTGAGAGCTGCCGGGTTTGCTGCGCCCAGGCCGGCGCCGCCGCGCACAGCATGAGAGCTGGTAGTAGTAAGGAATGTTTCATGAGTAGGTGGGAATTGTAATAAAGAAGCAAGCAGGTAAGCTCACTGCACTCATTGCATGCAGCACTGTACTTTGACTGCTAGTTAATATTAAGCAACTCAAACGTTTGCGGAAGCTTGTTGTCCATTGTTTTTTTATGCAAACGTTACCGGCAACGTTCCCACAAGCGCTACTCACGTATGCTTTTCACTGGCCAACACTACATTTATCTAATTCGTAGCGGTGCTTCTTCGGTTCGCCTCTGCTCCTTGCCACTTTCACCCGACGTTCTAAATAGGCTCCTTCAATGAAAGCGCTTCTCTTAATTGATATCCAGAATGACTTTGTACCCGGCGGGGCCCTAGCCGTAACCGACGGCGACGCTATTCTGCCGCTGGTGAATGAATTGCAGCCACGTTTCGAGTTGGTGGTAGCCACCCAGGACTGGCACCCGGCCGGGCACGGCAGCTTTGCCAGCAGCCACCCCGGCCAGCAGGCCTTCCAGCAAATCGACCTGCACGGGCTGCCCCAAACCCTCTGGCCCGACCACTGCGTGCAAACCACGCCCGGCGCCGACCTGCACCCCGCCCTCGACCAGCACCGAATTGAAGCCGTGTTCCGCAAGGGCACCGACCCCGCCATCGACTCTTATAGCGGCTTCTTCGACAACGGGCACCGCAAGGCCACCGGCCTCACTGAGTATCTGCGCGGCCGCGGCGTCACGCAGGTGTACCTGGCCGGCCTGGCCGCCGATTACTGCGTGTACTTTTCAGCCAAAGACGCGCTGGAGCAAGGCTTCGAAGTGTTCTTCATTGAGGATGCCACCCGCGCCATTTCCGCCGATGGCTACGCCCAAGCCCGCGTGGATTTGCTGGCTCACGGCGTGCATTTCGTATCTGCCGCGGAAGTGCAGTAAGTAGTTCCGGGGCGGGAGGAATCGTTGGCTAGGTGCAGTCCAGTTGCTCCCGCCCTGGAACCGCAACTTACCGCTTGCGGGCCATTACCGAGTACAACATAGGCAGCTTATCGGGTAGATGCTGGAGACGGTAGCGGTGCTCAGCTATCTGCTCCAGGTTGGCAAAGCAGTTGTAGGGCGAGTAGTCGTACTCGTCGAAGTGCGTAATTTCCAGGCCCTGCTGCAACAGGCTGCCCAGCACTTCGCTCAGGCTGTGGTTCCAGGAAATAGCTTTGTGCTCGATGGGCGCGGCGCGGTCGGCATAGGTGCCGGTTTCCATTTCCTCGATGGCGGCGCGGTTGAAGTACGAATATTCCACCCGGGTGAAGTCGTTGTCGAACATCCACACCACCGGATGAAACTCGACTAGCAACAGCTGGCCGCCGGGCTTCAGGAAGTGCGCTACTACGGTGGCCCATTTAGTGAGGTTGGGGAGCCAGCCCAGCACGCCGTAGGTGGTAAACACCACATCAAACTGCTGGTGCAGGTGCTCAGGCAGTGCGTACACATCAGAGCAAATGAATTCAGCTGATAAGTGCAGCTCGGTGACCAACTCGCGGGCCTTGGCAATGGCCTTGTCCGACAAATCGACGCCCGTTACCTGCGCCCCCAGCCGGCTCAACGACAACGAATCCTGCCCAAAATGGCATTGCAGGTGCAGCACCGACTTGCCGGCCATCTCGCCCAGCAGCCCCAGCTCTACTTCCCGCAACGACGACTTACCGGCCCGAAAGTTGACCATATCGTAGAAATCCGACGCTACATGATAGTCGGTTTTCATGTTCCAGAGGTGCCGGTTCAGCGCAAGGTAGTTGAGGGGCTCGTTCATGCTGCAAGAAATCATTTTACTAATACTTTCCCTATCGTAAGGCTTACTTGCGCCACTGGACCAGCAGCAACCTTTCGCGTTGGAGTAGGGTACTGCTAGGCGGACTCGCTTTCTGCCCATGAAATTCAACTTACCGGAACTGCTTCCCGATCAACTCGAAGCCATTCTATATACTGCCTTAGTAATAGCCGGCGGCTTGGCCAGCGGATTGCTGCTCAAATTTGTGGTTTTCCTGGTGTTGCGGGCCTATAACCGCCGTGAAGACACGCTCCTCTCCCACTCCGTGGCCCGCCATCTAAACCGGGCCAGCACCTATTTTTTTCCGGTGCTGGTGCTTTCGTTTGTGCTGCCGCTGGCTCCGCTCACGCCCAAGCACTACGAGGTGCTCAGGCGGCTAGTGGAGACGGCGCTGCTTATCACGTTTGCCTGGGGCTTGGTGAAAACCGTGGACGTAATCGAGGATATGGTGAAGCAGCATTACCAGCTGGGCGGCGACGATAACCTGCAGGTACGCAAGCTGTTCACCCAGCTTCAGTTTGTGCGCAAGCTGGTGGTTTCGCTGATCATCTTCGTGGCGGTGGCCCTGATTCTGATGAGCTTTGCCACGGTGCGCAAAATCGGGACGGGGCTGCTGACCTCGGCGGGTATTGCCAGCGTGATTGTGGGTTTTGCCGCTCAGCGCTCCATCGGCAACCTGCTAGCGGGCTTCCAGATTGCCTTCACCCAGCCCATCCGAATTGATGATGTGCTGGTGGTGGAAGGCGAATGGGGCCGGGTAGAGGAAATAACATTTACGTATGTGGTGCTGCGCATCTGGGACGAGCGGCGGCTGGTACTACCACTCAACTACTTCATCGAGAAGCCGTTCCAGAACTGGACCCGCACCGGCTCCCAACTGTTGGGCACCGTTTTCATCTACACCGATTACACCCTGCCAGTGGAAGAAGTGCGAGCCGAGCTGAAGCGCTTGGCCGCCGCCAATCCGCTCTGGGACCAGCGCGTGTGCGTGCTGCAAGTCACCGACTCTAAAGAGCGCACCATCGAGCTACGGGCCCTAGTGAGTGCCTCCAGTTCCAGCCGGGCCTTCGATTTGCGCTGCGAAATACGGGAGCAGCTAGTAGCCTTTATCCAGCAAAAATATCCCGAAAGTCTGCCTAAAACCCGCACTACCCTCGATGCACCAGAGCCGCCGTTCCTGCCCACCGGCGCGGCTGCCGAAGCCAGCTAGCGGCAAGTTAAGTTGGCTCTGCTGCCCCGCCTAGCCACACTACTTTCGGCGGCACACCGTTAGGCGGCGTGCCCGAAACGCCGTACCTTGGATGGCTCTAAACGACCGAGTAGCCACTTTTCGGTGGTTTACTTTTCTGCCTGCATGATTCGACTCGAGTACTTCACCCCCACTGATTTCCCCCAACTGATTTCCTGGATTCCTGACCCAGAACTGCTGCAAAGCTGGTCGGGAGCACTGTTCAGCTTCCCCCTCACCGAAGACTCGCTGGCTTGGTACCTGGAAGGCACCAACGACTTGCAGGAATCAGACGCGCTGGTGTACAAGGCAGTGGAATCGAAGACAGGCGAGGTGGTGGGCCATATTTCGCTGGGCGGTATCAGCCGCAAAAACAACTCGGCCCGCATCAGCCGGGTGCTGGTAGGCAACACCACGGCCCGCGGCCGGGGCGTATGCCAAGGCATGATCAAAGCCATCCTAAAAATCGGCTTCGAAGACCTAGGCCTGCACCGCATCGACCTAGGCGTGTACGATTTCAACACGGCCGCCATCCGCTGCTACGAGAAGTGCGGCCTGAAACAGGATGGCCTCATGCGCGACATCCTTAAGCACGGCGACGAATACTGGAGCCTCGTGGAAATGAGCATGCTGGAGCACGAATGGCACGAACTGCACGGCAAAAAACAGAAAAGCTATTAGATATTAGCTTTTCTTGATGCCTACCCTGTAAGCCGCCTAGTTGGTAGTGAAAATGCCCGCCAAGTAGTGTACTACTTGGCGGGCATTTTCATTGCTGAACATATATCCCGAGAAACCTAACAGCCAGTAGCTATAACAAGGAGGCTTACGTCCAGTACAGCATGGGTGCGTTTGGGAAGCGGCGCTGCCATTCCTCATAAAAGAACTGTTTGAGCGGGCGCATATCGTCGGGCGGATACACGTACTTCACGCCGCCGAACTTGTTGCGCTTGGCGGCCCGTAGGCTTTCATCGAAGTTGAGAGCTGTATTAGGGTACCACTCACGCAGCACATCACGGGAACCGGGCGTGAAGCGGTGGGTGATAAACTCCACGGTCAGGTCGCAGTCGAAATCCAGCGCCGCCGCTACCCGGTCGAGGAGTTGGGTGTAGTGTTCCTGCCAGTCGGGTACCAGCATGATGGGAGCCAGCACCACGCCTACCGGGTAGCCGCCCCCACCCTGCGCCACGGGCAACGCCAGCTTGCGCAACGCCTGAATACGGGCCTCCACGGAAGCCGTACCGCCTTCCATGCGCCGGGCTACGGGCTCGGCATTGAGGCTCACGCGGGCCCGGGTACGGCCGTTGTGCGGTAAGTCTAGCAGGGAATTCACATGGTCGTACTTGCTCACGAAGCGCAGCCGGGCACCTTCGCGGGTGCCGTAGTGCCGGATGCACTCAGCCAAGCTACCAGTCAGGTGCTCGATGCCCAGCACGTCGGTGTAGCAGCTCACCTCGAAGCTGGTGAGACGGCCGGGCTGCTCGTAGCTGGCTGTGTTTTCCAGCAATTGAGGCAGGTTGGCAAACACGCGCACCACCGGCGGCCCCTGCAAGCTGCCGGCTAGGTAGCAATACTGACAGTGCGCCGGGCAGCCTTCGGCCACGTTCATCTGCCAGTCGGCGGAAGGGGGCGTGGGCTGGAGGCGCAGAGCGCCGGGCGGGGCTTTTACCACGGCTAAGGTGTTCTTGGCATTGCGGTACGTTTCACGGGCATCGGCGCCGCGCAGGTTGGTAAGGCGGTTGCTTTTCAGCAACTCCACATCTAAACCATGAGCCGTTACGCGCTTTAAAATCTGCTGGCCGAAGGGCTCGTCGAGCGCATCGGGCGTGAAAAGCACCCGCTTGGGCAGCCACAGCTTGGCCGACTTCGTGAGAGGCTCTGGAACGGCAACCGGGGCCAAGGTGGGCTGGTTGAATAACGGCAATACAGGCAACGAATCGAACATGAACTACGCGGATTTGATAGCTGTTGATAGAACACCAAATGCCGCCGGATAAGTCCGTAAAACATACATAAACCTGTGATTTTTCGAGGTTTTTGATAGTTCTACCAGTAGTTTACTTGTTGCCTAGCAAGCTCCACCATGAGTAGCCCAAACGGTACTTTTATCTGTTTTCAAGTCGCTAGCAGTACCTTTGCAGCGGCTTTCAACGTATTGCCACTTTCCGCTCCCAAATACGCTTTTCCAATCCCGCCCCAACCTAGCGCCACCCGCGCCGGGTTGGGGCTGTTTCTGAAACTCAGTTTCTGTCACTGAACCGATGCCAATCAACGATATTGCCACTGACCATCCCGTAGCCGACGTTATTCTTATCGGGGCGGGTATTATGAGCGCTACTTTGGGCATGATGCTCAAAGAGTTAGATCCCAACCTGACTGTTGCTATCTACGAGCGGCTCGACGTAGCTGCTGCCGAGAGTTCCGACGCCTGGAACAACGCCGGCACTGGCCACTCGGCCTTTTGTGAACTGAACTACACGCCCGAGCGCCCCGATGGCTCCATCGACATCAGCAAGGCCCTGAAAATTGCCGAGCAATTCGAGGAGAGCAAGCAGTTCTGGGCGTTTCTGGCCGAGCGCTACGAGGTGAAGGAAATTAGCCGCTTCATCAACCACATTCCGCACATGAGCTTTGTGTGGGGCGCCGACAACGTGGAATACCTGCGCAAGCGCCACAAAGCCCTCACCAAATCGGCCTTGTTCGAGGGCATGGAGTTTTCCGAAGACCGGGAATTGCTGCAAAGCTGGATTCCGCTGGTGATGGAAGGCCGCGACCCGGCGCAACCTGTGGCCGCCACCCGCATGGATTTGGGCACCGACGTGAACTTCGGTTCCCTAACCCGCGGCATGTTTACGCTGCTGCAAGCTAAGCCCGGCGTTTCGTTGCACTTCAACCACGAGGTGCAGAAACTGAAGCAGAAAGATGGCGTGTGGCGCATTCAGGCCAAGAATCTGGCTACCGGCGAAGTAAGCAAGATACGGGCGAAGTTCGTGTTTATTGGGGCCGGTGGGGGCTCGTTACCGCTACTCGAAAAATCAGGTATTCCGGAGGCCGATGGGTTTGGCGGATTCCCGGTGAGCGGGCAGTGGCTGAAGTGCACCAACCCGGCCGTTATTGCGCGGCATGAAGCCAAGGTGTATGGCAAAGCCTCGGTTGGCTCGCCGCCTATGTCGGTCCCACACCTAGATACCCGCATGATCGAAGGCAAGCGGGAACTGCTGTTTGGGCCGTACGCGGGCTTTAGCACCAAATTCCTGAAATCGGGCTCGTACCTGGACTTACCCGGCTCGATTCAACTCAACAACCTGCGGCCGATGATTATGGCCGGCCTGAAAAATATACCGCTCACTAAATACCTGATTCAGCAGGTGCGCCAGTCGCCGCAGGACCGGGTGGCAGCGTTGCGCGAGTATTTGCCCGAGGCCCGGCCCGAAGATTGGGAACTGGCCATTGCCGGCCAGCGGGTGCAGGTTATCAAAAAAGACGCCAAGCAAGGCGGTGTGCTGGAATTTGGTACCGAAGTGGTAAGTGCCGCCGATGGCTCTATTGCGGCCTTGCTGGGCGCTTCGCCGGGTGCCTCCACCGCCGTGAGCATCATGCTGCACCTGATTCAAAAATGCTTTCCGCAGCACTCCCGCACCCCAGAGTGGCAGGCTTGTTTCCGCGAAATGATTCCGTCGTTCGGCCAGTCCTTGCCCGACAACCCCGAGCTAGTGGCCCAGGTGCGTACCCGTACCAGCGCCGTACTAGGTTTGGAGCCAATGGTAGAGAAGTAGGACCTTCAATAAGCAAAAAAGCCCTCTGCAACGTGTGCAGAGGGCTTTTCGCTTATTGAAGGTTGATTATCGGTTGTTCATCTGCTCGAAAGCGGCATCCAACTCGGCGCGGGAAGCCAGCCGGCGAGTTTCCGAACTCTCGTAGCCTACTTCCACTTCACCAGCTGCTAGCCGGGCCATCACAGAGTCGGCAAAGTCATCGACGGGTACGCCGAACGTGTGCAAGCCAGGGCCGCCGAGGTCGGTATTCACGGCCGGGGGCACTATTTCCAGTACCTGAATCGGAGTTTGGTTTAATTGGTGCCGCAAGGAAAGCGTGAAGGAGTGCAAAGCTGCTTTGGTGGCACTATAAATGGGCACAAACGCCGCCGGCGTGAAAGCCAGCCCCGACGTCACGTTGATGATGGCTGGGTGGGACTGTGCCTGCAATTGTTCGATAAACAACATAGCCAAGTGAATGGGTGCCTCTACGTTGATGATGATTTCTTGGCGGCGAGTTTCCCATTCTTCGGTATCGGTGGCTAATTGCACGCGGTTCTGAATACCCGCGTTGTTGACCAGCACATTCAGGGCCGGAAACTCGTTGCGTACCCAGTCTAGCAGCGCTACCCGCTCGGCGGCATTGCCTACGTCGCAGACGTGGGTGTGCAAGCCAGGTAGTTTCTGCTGCGCCTCTTGCAGCTTGTCGGCACGGCGGCCACACACGATGACGGTGCTGCCGGCCCGTACAAAACGCTCGGCCAGCGCGAAGCCAATACCCGAAGCGCCACCGGTGATAAGAACAGTGTTGTTGGCTAAGTTCATGAGTTGAGGATGGAGTTGGAAGGGCTGCAAACAGTACGTTTTTACTCTCAGCCTAGCTACTAGGTTGGATTAGGGCCTCACGGTTACGCCCTTACCATGTTCGCCATGCTGAGTTTGTCGAAGCATCTCGCGTGCTGCTATTAGATTAGCAATCCAGCATCAGCACGCAAGATGCTTCGGCGCCTTTGCATTTCCGCTTTTCTTACTCTCATCTTACACAGCTTAGAAAGCTAGCAATCAGGGCTAAGCACCGCTTTTCGGCGGCAGAAACACCTCGGCCAGCATGCACCGGACGCTGCCGCCCCCGATAGTTTCGATGGTGGGAATGGGCAACGGCAGCAGTTCGGCGTACTTCTCCAAGGTCTGGCGTTGCGGCTCAACCAAGGCATCGAAGGCGCTTTGCGACATAGCCAGCACCACTTTCTCGTCCGAGGTGCGCAGCGCCAGCAGATTACCGGCAAAGCAGGCCACCTGCGCCAACGAAATAGCGACAATTTCGTGGCCGGTGACGGTGAACGAGGCAACCACGGCAGCGCGCTCGGCAGCATCGGTTATACTTTCCAGGCACACCACAGCAAAGCCGCTGCCAATACAGAGCATCACGTTGGTGTGGTAGATTTCCTGCCCTTGCGCATCGTAGGCGCGGAATGCCACCGGGCGGTAACTTAATTGTGCGGCTACTTCCTGGAACAAGGCCGCGTCGGTACGGGGCGAGAGGGCCGCGTAGGCCACGCGGTGCTCGTGGTCGAAGAGGATGCTGCCAGTACCTTCCAGAAACCGGTTTCCCTGCTCGTGCGCCGAGTAGTCGAGCACTTCTTTGATGGTGAACTGCTGCCCCAGCGCCGCCAGAATATCGGGGCGGCGCTCCGGACGGCGGTTGAGGGCACACATTGGGTAGAGCAGCACCCGGCCGTCGGGGTGCAGCGTGAGCCAGTTGTTGGGAAACACGGCGTCGGGCTTGGCGGGCTCGGGCGTATCCTCGAAGATTAGCACCCGTACCCCTCTGGCGCGCAGCGTAGCTGCCAGCCGGTCAAATTCTTTGAAGGCCTGCGCCTGCACAGCAGCGGCATCGAGCCCCGGCAAGTGGTGCTGGAAGTGGTTGGATTCGGCCGTTTCGACATTGAAGCCGAAGCGCACCGGCCGAACCACAAAAACGGTGTTGGTGGCTTGCATAGCCGGCAAATTACGAGGAAGCCCGGCAGTTCTGATGCCGGTAGCCCGGTGGGCACGTACCTGTTGGGCACCAAGACGGGCGAGGCTTCCGTATAGCTGCATTCCGCTTGGCCCAGCTACCGGCTGGGCTGGGCTATCTACCGGGCTCTATTACTATGGAAATTCAACCTTACGAAAACGCACCCGCCTGGAAACGCGCCGCGTACAGCGTCATCTTTGAAGCAGACACGCCGGCCGGGCGCATGTTTGATATTGTGCTGCTCGGGGTTATTGTACTGAGCGTGCTCACGGTGATGCTGGAAAGCGTCCCCTCCATCAATGCCCATTACGGCCCTGTGCTGCGGGCCGTGGAGTGGGGCTTTACGGCACTATTTACGGCAGAATACCTAGCCCGGCTATTGGTGGTCCGGCGGCCCCTGAACTACGCCTTCAGTCTGCTGGGTATCATTGATTTTCTAAGCATTGTGCCCACCCTAGCCACCCTAATGCTGCCCGGCAGCCGGTACCTAGTAACTATCCGCACGCTGCGGCTGCTACGGGTATTCCGAGTTTTCAAGTTGGGCCAGTTTGTGGGCGAGGGCGAGTTTATTGTCACGGCCCTCAAGGCTAGCCGCTTCAAGATTCTGGTATTTCTGACGGCCGTTGTGACGCTAGTAGTGGTGATGGGCACGCTGATGTACGTGGTGGAAGGCGGCCGCAACGGCTTTACCAGCATCCCGCAAAGCATCTATTGGGCCATCGTTACGCTCACCACCGTTGGCTACGGCGACATATCCCCTACCACCGTGCTAGGCCGTACGCTGGCATCCATCCTCATGATTCTGGGTTACGCCATTATTGCCGTGCCCACTGGTATTGTATCGGCGCAGATGGCTGGCGCCCGGCCGGCAACCCCTACCACCGCCTCCGCCTTCAAGCAGGTAATCTGCCACGTGTGCCAAGCCACCGACCACCGCCCCGACGCCGAGTTCTGCTGGCGCTGCGGCGAGAAGCTGTAGGGTTTGAAAGTAAGAGGGTGTGCGGGTAGGATGGTGTGAGTTATGCTATGCTTCCCCTTGCTCCCCTACCCGCACACCCTCTTACCTTCAAACCCTAAAATACCCTATACCACCCTTCCAATCACGGCAAACAGAGGGTCGGAATGGCGAAGCGCGGGGCTCCGGTCGAGCAGTTCGATATTGTGCCAACCGCCGGCAGCTTGCAGGTATTGCTGCACTAGCACGAGGTGGCCCCGGTCGTCGAGGGCGTGCCAGGCGGCTACGGCTTTGCTGGGAAAGCAACGATTGGAAAAGGTGATAACCAGGGGCGCGCCGGGCTGCATCACGCGGGCTAAGTCGCGGAGTACGGCTACCGGCTGGGTCAGGTAGTCGATGGATACGCAAATAGCCGCACCATTGAAAGCGTTGTCTTCGAAAGGCAAGGAGGGTTGCTGATTGAGGTCCTGCACCACGTACTCGGCCAAGCGTGGGTTGGCGTGCAGCTCCATTTCGTTCATACCCAGCCCAACCACCCGCTCGTACGGCACTTCGGCGGGCAGGTGGCTCACCCAGCTACTCATCAAATCGAGTAGGGTGCTGCCGGCTGGAAAATACTCCCGGTACAGTTGCGTAACGGCCGCAATGGCCCCTTCATCAATGTGCGTAACGAAGCGCGGGTGCTGATAAAACTGGGCATCGGGCGTTTCATCTTGGCGCCGGAAAGTGCCCGCTGGGAAAGAAAAGCTATTCTGGTCGTGGGTCATGGGAGGCGTTACCTGAAGTTTCAAGGTGCAGGTCGTTCCCAAGTCTAGTGGCTCGGGTATCCGACTTGGGCATTACGCTCTATAAACGGCCTCACGGGCAAATAGTAACTGAAAAAGCCGTTGGTTTTCCAGTTACAGAAAACCAACGGCTTTTTCAGTTAGCACCAACGCCAGCTACAGTGGCTAGAGCTGTTTGGTGAGCAGCAGGCCACCATAAGAGAAGCCGTTCACGTTCATACCTTGCATGGGCACGACGGACAGACCGGCGCGACGGCCAGCTTTGTGCAACTGCGGCACCACAATACCCATAGTAGCACCCACGGCATAGCCCACAATGTTGTCGGAGAGGAAGTGCTTGCCAGCTTCCATGCGGTAGTAGGCCACGGCGGCTGGCACCACGGCGGCGGCTCCCCACACAAAGGGCTGGGCCGGCGAATCGGGGTTGAAATCGTGGAAGACCTTGGCCGCGAAGAACGTGGCCGTAGCCGTGTGCGCCGTATGACCCGCGAAGAAAGAGTTGGTGGCAATTACGCTGGTGCCTTTGCTGATGGGCGCGTCGGAACCGTAGGTGAAGGGTCGGTAGCGCGACACGTTGCCCACCGTCATCGTGAAAATGGCATCGGTGGCGAGCATGGTTTGCAGGTAGAGCCCGGCCACTTGCCCGTAGCGGGCCCGGATGTCGGAGTTCAACGCTAGCAAGCCCGGCGCTACCACCAACGAGCCGTAGCACAGATAGTCGCTGGCGGTTTGGGCCGACTCGCTGTAGTTGCCGGCCACAAACCGGTCGAACTTCGGCACGTCGTTTTTGTTGAGGTTGGCTATATCGGCTTCGGTGAGGCTGGTTTTCTGCTGAATCAGGTAGAGCCCCACGCCACTAACGGCACCGAGGCCAGCAGTAATGGGAGCATCAACGCCGAAACGGGTTTGGTACGGCGACGGGGCCTTCTGGGCCGTAGCCTGTGGTCCGGCCGCTAGTAGTAGCGAGCCAGACAGGGTGAGAGTAGCGAGTAGCTTCATAAGGAAAAAGAGAGGGACAGAATGCCGCTAAAACGCGGAACTGTGGAGCTAGGTTGCTGCCCACCCGTCGTTTTACGTAGCCAAGCGGGTTGCCGGCCATCTTGAAACGATACAAACATCTTGAAAAAATACTGATACTTGCATTTAGGGCAATAAACAGTCGTCGGTGGCGAAAGATCTAAGCAAATCCATCATGTCCTTGTCAACGCCCGGCGGCGTGGCAGCCAGGAAGCGGGCGGGGCTAGGGTCGATGTAGCCTGTCAGCCGCCCGAAGTCATCTTCCGACAACGCTCTAAAGCCCATCGACCAGTTGTGGAAGATGCGGGCCGGAATAGGGCCGTCGGCCAGCAGAACCACGCGGGTATGGCGCGAGTCGGCCCGGATGCGGGCATACATTTGCTGCACTGCCGCCGGCGCACCTTCCAGCACTTGCAGAAAGCAGCCGTTGCCGTACAGTAGCAGCCCCGTGATGCCTAGCCGGGTGTTGTTGACGAACGACTGCCGAAGCAGAGATTTCAGCTCGGCAGTTGTGGGCTGCCCTACGGCATAGCTTTGGTAAACAATCTGGTGCATAGCTCAATCGGGGTTACGTCCGCCTGAATCCGGACCTCTGATTCTGCCTATTCGGCCTACTCCTATAGTACTACCTACGTCCTATTGCTACTGCCGGGTACGTAAGCGTTGTTGCCGTTCCGTCCGAAATTTACCGTTTCACCCTTGGTAGTAGCCGAAATTGCCCCTGCTAACTTGCCCCGTGGCGCAACTTTTCCAGGTGTCAGCCGGTAGTGTAGCTCCCGGCTTGGCCGCTTATACCGCCGCGCCGGGCTCCGCCTAGTTTATTCACCCTGTACGCCTCCTTCCCTTTGACTCAGCCCCTTCCGCCCGCCACTCCTTCTGCCGCCGCTCCTACCATTGTGCTAGCCGGGGCCACCGGGGCGCTGGGCCTCCTGATTGCCCACCACCTGCGCCAGCGCGGCGCCGCCGTACGAGCACTAGTGCGTTCCAGCGCCCTGCACAAAGCCGAAGCGCAATCGTTGCGGCTGCAAGGCGCCGAGGTGGTGGAAGTTGACTACAACAGCGTAGCCGACCTCACGCAAGCTTGCGCCGGCGCTACTTGCGTGGTATCAGCCCTATCCGGCCTGCGCGACATTATCGTGGACGCACAAACTAGGCTCCTGGAAGCGGCCGTGGCAGCCGGGGTTCCGCGCTTCATTCCCTCCGACTTTTCCGCCGATTTCACCAAGCTGCCCGAAGGCTCCAACCGCAACTTCGACTTGCGCCGGGAGTTTCAGCGGCGGCTCGATAAAGCGCCCATTCAGGCCACGTCCGTTCTCAACGGTATGTTCATGGATTTGCTCACGGGCCAGGCGCCGCTGGTGCAACCCGGCATCAGCCGGATAGTGTACTGGGGCGACGCCGACCAGCCGCTGGACTTCACCACGATGGTAGATACGGCCGCCTTCACCGCCGCCGCCGCCCTCGACCCAAACACGCCGCGTTACCTCCGGGTAGCCGGCGACGTGCAAAGCATCCGCGGGCTGCAAGCCGCCGCTAGTGCGGCAATGGGCAAAGAATTCAAGCTGTTGCGCGTTGGTAGCCTGGGCGTGCTAGCCGGCCTTATCAAGCTGACGAAAACCCTAGCCCCGGCCAAAGACGAAGTGTTTCCGCCGTGGCAGGGCATGCAATACATGCACAACATGCTCACGGGCCAGGCCAAGCTAGCCGAACCGCTCGACAATGCCCGCTACCCCGACATCCAGTACATTAAAGTACAGGACCTACTGGCCCGCAAGTAGCCGCCAGCCCTAAGCAAAAGAGCCTGACCAGCGCCATAAGGCGTCGGTCAGGCTCTTTGTATGTAATAAGAGTTTATGAAGTGACGGTTAGCACGGAAAGTAGAACTCCACTTCTTGCAAGCGTCCTTTCTTGAATATGAGATTCAAGGAAGCATCCATGAGTTGCCCACCATGCTCGAAAGGCAAGCTTACTGTCCCACTATCAGATCCGGCCTCTTTGACTGGTAGCGGGTAGAAGCGGCGTACGTCTTCTAGAGTTGTGTTTTGGTTGAGAACCAGCTTGCCAATATTGCCGTAGAATTTTCCCGTTGTTACGTCAAAGAGATATAGAATGGCCTGGTTACCATTCACATCGTACATCGTTTTGCTATAGTACCAGAAGTCACCTTCCGGGCTGTTTATGGGGATATCCAACACGCTTCCGCATTCCACAGCACCTTTCGCAATGCTGTCTGGGCGGCCTAATTGTTTGATTAAGGCCTGCGTGGTGAGTTGTCGGTGTGGCTTGCCATTGACGGTGAATAGTTCATCTTGAATGCGCTCAGAGTTGGCAGCTACTGCATTTGCCCCTACTGCGCTGGCACTGTCGGCGTGGGAGGTAGCTTGCTCCTTTACAGGCGTGGCTGGCTGCTCTACACTGGCTGCGGCGGGCGTAGATGGGCTGCTTTGGCAGGCAATAGCCAAACTCAGTAGCAGCGGCGACAAACGGAATAGAAGCTTCATAGTGGTGCTAAATAAGGTCAAACGCTGGTTTCGTGGGCAATACTAGCAGCTGGAGCTTGCATTATGGCTTCTGTTGTTGAAGCCCGAATGATATACACTATGCTATATTACAGAGCGTTGCATCTTGCTGCCTAACCACCACCTTATTATGAAGACTTCATTACTCGGTTTATTGCTAGTTGCGCCTTGGCTGGTGCAGGCCCAGACGCCCTTCACCATTAAAGGCACAATTGGTAAGCTGAATGCGCCGGCCAAAATCTACTTATTGCAGGGGATGCAGCCCACGGATTCTGCAACGCTCAAAAATGGCACCTTCGAGTTCAAGGGCACTACTGACATACCGAAGCCGGCGAGTCTGGTAATAAAGCGCAACGGCAAGCTAGGAGAAGGCCTATTCGGGCCAACCGATGAAGCCAGAATATACCTAGAGCCTAGCCCAATCGTGGTTACCAGCCCCGATTCGCTGAAAAACGCCCGCATTACGGGAGGCCCCATCAACGCCGACCACCAACGGTTGGTGGCCTCCTCGAAACCCTTGCTCGTCAAACAGAAAGCATTGGGGGCCGAATATCAGAAGGCAACGGAGCAAGAGCGCGGAACACCCGAGTTCAAAGAGCGAATGGAGGCTATGGGCCAAGCCCTTTTCAAAGAATACGCGCAGAGCGACATGGCGTTTATTAAGGCCAACCCTACCTCTTGGGTGAGCTTG
Organism: Hymenobacter norwichensis DSM 15439; assembly: GCF_000420705.1. Classification (GTDB taxonomy): domain Bacteria; phylum Bacteroidota; class Bacteroidia; order Cytophagales; family Hymenobacteraceae; genus Hymenobacter; species Hymenobacter norwichensis. The sequence goes on along the minus strand of NZ_ATVL01000007.1, from coordinate 815,738 downwards.
TACTCTTTGCATAGCTTAAAAATGATACAGCAACCACAATATTACGAGGTTGCGCCGCTGTATGAGGCACTAAGCCCAGAGTTAAAGAAAAGCGCGCCCGGCCGCCAGTACGGCGACATGGTGCAGGGACTTAAGGTTACAGCAGTAGGCGCTCAGGCGCCAGCTTTCACGCAGAAAACGCCCGAGGGCAAGGCAGTATCGTTAACCGACTACCGGGGCAAATACGTGCTAATTGACTTCTGGGCCTCCTGGTGTAAACCTTGCCGCGCAGAAAACCCCGCCGTAACCAAAATATACAACCAGTATAAAGGCCGCAACTTCGATATCTTGGGCGTGTCGCTCGACGACGAGAAAGGGCGCGAAAAATGGCTGAAAGCCATCCAGGACGACCAGTTGGCTTGGACGCAGGTATCGGACCTGCGCGGTTGGGAAAACCAGGTGGCCCGGCTTTATGGGGTGCAGGGCATTCCGCAGAACTTCCTGATTGACCCAACCGGCAAAATCGTGGCCTTTAACCTGAAAGGCGACGACCTAAAGAACACCCTGGCCCGCTACATCAAGTAAGCTAGCCACAGCCATATAAGTTAAACGCTAATTCCCCTCCTCAACTGAAGAGGGAATTAGCCTCTTGCCACTTACGGACTACCACTCCCAAGCCGCATACTCTGGAATTTCACTATCATAGCGGCCATGAAGAACCTTCTGCTGCTCACGGTATTGCTTGGCCTGCTACTGCCCCAGGCCCTACTGGCGCAAACCACCAAAACTGCCGTTAAGCCAAAGCCTACTGCTGCCGCTGCGCAATCTGGTAACCCAATATTCCCGGGCTGGTACGCCGACCCCGAAGCCATCATTTTCGGCAAGCAATATTGGGTGTACCCCACCTACTCGGCGCCCTACAACCAGCAGGTGTTGATGGATGCGTTTTCGTCGCCCGATTTGGTGCACTGGACCAAGCACCCGCGCATTGTGGATACGGCCAGCGTTAAGTGGGCCAAGCGGGCTATGTGGGCTCCGTCCGTCATCAAAAAAGACAGCAAATATTTTCTGTTCTTCGGGGCCAACGATGTGCACGAGGGCGAAATTGGTGGCATTGGGGTAGCCGTAGCCGACCGGCCGGAAGGTCCGTTCAAGGACCTCCTAGGCAAGCCACTCGTCGGCAATATCCACAACGGCGCCCAACCCATCGACCAGTTCGTATTTCAGGACAAAGACGGGCAGTACTATCTGCTGTATGGTGGCTGGTCGCACTGCAATATGGCGCGCCTCAAGCCCGATTTCACTGGCTTCCTGCCTTTTCCTGATGGCAGCACCTTCAAGGAAATAACGCCCCAGAACTATGTGGAAGGGCCGCTGATGTTCCAGCGCGGCGGCAAGTACTACTTCATGTGGAGCGAAGGCGGCTGGACCGGGCCCAACTACTCGGTGGCCTACGCCGTGGCCGATTCTCCGCTGGGACCCTGGCAACGGGCGGGCAGGATTTTGCAGCAAGACCCGAAAGTAGCAACTGGCGCCGGCCATCATTCGGTGCTGCAAGTGCCGGGTACCGACGAATGGTATATTGTGTATCACCGCCGCCCCCTCACCGAAACCGACCAGAATCACCGCGTCACCTGCATCGACCGAATGTATTTTGACGCGCAAGGCCGCATTCAGCCCGTGAAAATTACTGAAGAAGGTGTAGCCGCCCGCAAGCTGTAATTAGCATCTGCTTGCTTCAACGTCTGCGTGCACGTTCACTTGCGCGCTTCGTACTTTATTCACTAGTAGTCTGCACCTGCTCTTACTGCACAGTTATCCTGTTTTATGAGCTCCAGTCCGATGGCTTTTCAACCGCCGGGCCAGTCGTCCGCTAGTTAGAAAGGGAGAAATCCTACGACCAGTCTGAGGGCCGAAAAGCCGTCGGGCTAGGTAAACCAGTTCTGAAACTGCACTTAAAAAACAACTGATATGCGTCTGCTGGCTTTAACTTGTGTTTTTATCGCCTTTACTCTAGGGGGCTGCGCTACAAAAAAGGCCGACAAGCCGCAGCCCGAGCCAACCACTGCGGTATTAATATTCAGCAAAACCAGCGGCTTCCACCACGAGTCGATTCCGGCTGGCATCCGAACAATTCAAGCCATGGGCCAAGAGAATAACTTCCAGGTTGATACCACTACGGATGCCAAACTATTCACAACGGCGGGGCTACGGCGCTATCAAGCGGTAATATTTCTGAGTACCACGCAGGACGTGCTGAACGACGACCAGCAGAATGCTTTCCAACAATATATCCGCAGTGGCCGGGGTTTTGTTGGGGTACACGCCGCCACCGATACAGAATACGACTGGCCCTGGTATGGGCAACTGGTAGGCGCTTATTTCAATGGCCATCCGGCAGTGCAGGCAGCTACCGTGCGCGTCACCAATACCACTCATCCGGCTACTGTGGGTTTGCCGGCGCAGTGGGCGCGTACTGATGAGTGGTACAATTTCCGTAACCTCAACCCCACCCTTACGGTGCTGGCCACGCTTGATGAAAGCACTTACACTGGCGGCACCAACGGCCCCAACCACCCTATTGCTTGGTATCATGAATTTGAGGGTGGCCGGGCGTTTTATACCGGAGGCGGCCATACCAATGAGAGCTTCGACGAGCCGTTGTTTCGGCAGCACTTGCTGGGCGGCATTCGTTATGCTATTGGCAAAGAGTAAGGCCAAGCACTAATACGCTGCCGCGCTTTGCTCGACCTAATTTATATCCACTCAGGCACGCAGGCCTAAGCGTGGAACTACGCCTAAACGGCAGCCTCTTTTACGTTGCTGACCCCAGCGGTATTGCGGACTGCCGCGCAGCCGCTACAGTCGCTGGCTGGCGGCCGGAACCAGTTTCGCGCAGCAATAAGCTAGCCAGCAGAGCTACGCTGGTGCAGCAAATCCAGAACAGCCCGCCAGTCATGAAGTGGGCGCTAGGGTCGTCGGCGTTGCCCAGGCTTTGGCCGTACACGCGCGCAAACAACGGCCCCAGCACCGCCGAGACGCCGAACGTGAGAAAGTTCATGGCGCCGGTGGCACTGCCTTTCACTTCGTCGGGGTTGGCTTCTTTGATGATGGAATACGGAATCATGGCCGCGCCCGAGGCCACCCCAAACAGGAACAGGCTACCATAGAGCGGTAGTAGCGTGGGCAAAAAGAGTTGTTGCAGCCCAATTACTATCATAGCAGCTGCGCCACCGAACAACACTGGCTTGCGGCGCCCAATACGGTCGGCTACCCAGCCCAGCAACGGGCACCCCACCACCCAGCCTAGTGGCACCATCGAGCAGGCCCAAGTAGCGGCGGCGTAGCTCATCTGCTGGTCTTGCTGCAATGAGGCCACGCCCCAGTTCATGGCGAAAATAGTAGTGGGAGCAAATAGCAACCCCGCAATCAGCCCACACAGGTAGGACTGCGGGTTGCGGAACACAATTTTGTAGGGTTGCAGAAAGCCGCCCGCTGCCACGGGCTTACGGGCTTGCTCGGCGGCATCATTGGGGGTAATGAAATACAGCGCCAGCGCCGTAGCCAGGTTGGCCGCGCCCATCAACATCCAAAACAGTTGTACATCGAACCCGTTGTGAATCAGCGGCCCTACCACCGACTGCCCCAAGGCGCCACCCAGCATGCCCAGGCACTGCGTAGCGCCAATGGCCGTAGCCAACGAACCCGCCCGAAACCCTCGTGAAGCTAGGTACACCGACCCCGTAAAGGCAAACGCCGAGCCCGCTCCTTGCAACAGCCGCCCCGCATTACCAGCGGCTGCGCCGGGCACTGCAAACAGCGCGCTACCGACGGCCACCACCAGCACGCCCACCGGCAGGGCATACTTGGCGCCGGTGCGGTCTAAGGCAATACCGGCTACTAGCCCAGCCAACGAGTAGGTGTAGTAGTACGTACCCAGAATGGAGCCGACTTCCAGGTTGCTGACCCCAAACACACCAGCTAGCTCCGGAATCATGACGGCCGGGCCTGAGCGTACGGCGTATTCCAAAAAGTAAAACAGCAAAGAAAACACCCAGGCAATGACATAAGGCCGAGTGCTGCGTTGGTTGTCGAGTTGTTCCATTTTGCGCGTACGACACCGAAGTACGCAAGCCCCTAGCCTACCCTTCCGATGCCCTGGTTTAATGCAAGGGTTGTACCCCGTGGCCGCCGCATTGGTTTTATTTAATCGAGAAGCGGACTGGCAAGTACCTGACTTACTGAACCCCGGCTGCCCTCAACGCCGCCAGCAGTTTATCACTGCTGAAGGAAAAAGGCACTGTGCTACCGTCGCTGCTGATGTGGGTGGAATAGGTTTTCGACCACAGAAACGTATGCTCCTGCACCGGCCCGAAAGCCGACCAGGGGATAAATAACGGGGGATGCCCGATAAAGAAAATTTTCCAGGTGGTCAGGTACAGGCCCTGTGGAGTGAAACCAGCCCGGGCGGCATTTTTGTAGTTTGCTACTCCCACGCGCAGGAAAGTTAGCGTCTCCCGATGTGCAGTGGCGGGCACAGCCTCCACTGCATATTGCGCGGCCAGCCGCTGCCAGCCCATGCGGGAAATCATGAATACAATCAAGCACCAAAAAGCCCCGAAAACAGGGATAAACAGCAGCGGAAGCCAGGGCACAATAGGATGCATGCTTTTCCATACGCTTCCTGTGCGCCGCCGGTTAATACGCTCCTGTAGATGCGGCAATATGGCCGCTATCCGCTACATATTCTTTGGCTACCAATAACGCCGCTAGACTGTGTACCAGTACTTGTTGGTGGGGTAGCTGTGGGTGGCTGTAATGTTGTTGGACACCAGCGCCACGGCCAGCAATAGCAGCACGCCTACCAGTGCCGGCAGCAGCACATACCAGCAACCCAGCGCTTTTAGCTGCTCCGAGCCTACCGTGACAATGAGGGCGGTAGCGCCGCCGGGTGGGTGCAACGTTTTGGTTATTTGCATCACCACACTAGATAGTGCCACGGCCAGCGCCGATGCCAGCCACATTTCCCCGCCCACCAATTTCTGCGCCGTCACGCCGATAAGGGCACTGAGCACGTGCCCGCCCAGCAGATTGCGGGGTTGCGCCAACAGACTATTGATAACACCATAAATCAGCACCGACGAGGCCCAAACGAACCGACGAGCAGCATGGTGTTGGTGGACCCAAACTCATAGCGGCTCAGCAGCCCGATTCCCACAAACGCCCCACGAACGTCCAGAAGTGCTCCTTGTAATCGAACAGCGTTTCCTGGTAGATGATGCCCTTTACCCGACGCACGTGTCCCCGTAGTTTTCTTCGCATTGGCAACAATTGACCGCGCCCAACAATACGTTCTGCCGCCACAAGTAAGGCATCAGCCGCAGGCCTATCGTGGTAACCCCATCCTCGTAGGTCTGGGTTTCTGAATAGCCGAGGGTAAAATTTACAGTGCGGGCGGCGTATTTCTGGAATACAGAAATCTCGAATAATAGGACAGTACAGGACAGTTGCTACTACCCTGGCAGGTTGCTTTACGCCTCTTATTTAGCTGCTTATGGTGCCTTATCCACCTTTGGTTTTTCAGGAAAATCGGCACATGCGCAAAAACCGCTTGTTCGTGCTAGCGCAGGTTTGCTGGCTGTTGCTTGTTGCCTCGTGCACGGTGGGGCATAGCGGGAGGCCAGCAGCTACTACGGCTGCTATTCCCACCAAAGAGCAGGTTGGGGCCAGCCAGCTACCCGCAGATATTGCGCCGGTGCGGGCTCCGTTTACCATGCCAGCCTTCCGAAAACCATCGTTCCCGGCCTACACACGCAGTATTGTTGAGCAAGGAGCCCATACCGGCGCCAAAGTCACAGCCGAAATCCAAGCTACCATCGACGAGGTAAGCCAGCACGGCGGGGGCACGGCAGTGGTGCCGGCCGGCAAATGGCACACCGGGCGTATCAGCCTGAAAAGCAACGTAAACCTGCACCTCGATGAAGGCGCGGAACTGTATTTCAGCGGCGAAGTGAAGGATTACCGCCCGGCCGTATTTACCCGCACCGAGGGCGTGGAGGTCATGTCGTTGGGCGCCTGCATTTATGCCAACGGGCAACAAAACATTGCCGTGACGGGCAAAGGCAAACTTATCGGGCCCACGCAGGGCGGCTCGGTACGCAAGCAGACGATGACCCACGACGTGGTGGAAAACGTGGTGCTGGCCAGTACGCCGGTAGCGCAGCGGGTGTACGAAGGCCACAACGGCAGCATCGTTTTTCCACCCATGTTCATTTCGCCCATTAACTGCCGCAACGTGTACATCGAAGGTGTTTCGCTGGAAAACACGGCCTTTTGGAACATTGTGCCGGTGTACTGCGACGGAGTGATTATCCGGGGCGTAACAGTGAATTCGGTGGGCATTCAGCGCGGCGACGGTATTGACGTGGAATCGTCGCGCAACGTGCTGATTGAGTACTGCACTTTAAGTTGCGGCGACGACTGTTTCACCATCAAGGCCGGGCGCGGTGAGGACGGCCTGCGGGTGAACATGCCCACCGAAAATGTGGTAGTGCGCTACTGCTTGGCGCGGGAAGGGCACGGCGGCATCACCTGCGGCAGTGAAACAGCAGCCCTGATTCGCAACCTGTACGTGCACGACTGCGTGTTCGACAATACCGGCGTGGGTATTCGCTTCAAAACCCGACGCTCACGCGGAGGCGGGGGCGAAAATCTGACTTATGAGCGCCTGCGCATGAACCTGAAAGCCACGGCGTTTCACTGGGATATGCTGGGCAGCGCCACCCACGTAGGCGCGCTGGCCAGCCGATTGCCTGCCCTGCCCATTACCCCTCTCACGCCGCATTTCGCCAACAATACCGCCCGCCACATTCTGGTAGAGCAAGCCAGCCAGTTTGTGAAAGTGGAAGCCATTCCGGAAACGCCGCTCACCAACGTGCTGCTGGAAAATATTGAGGTAAACGCGCAGAAACTATTTACGGGCGCCGACCTCCAAGGCTTCACCGTGCGGCGTGCCACCCTCCGTACTGCCGCCGCCCAGATTACGCTGCTTGATGCCCGGCAGGTGCTGTTCGAGGAAGTGAAGTTCGTGGTGCCGGGCAACGCCGTGCAAGCCACCGTAACGGGCGACAAATCCGCTGACATTCGTTTCAAGAATTGTGAACCGCAAAAACCCGCAAACTGGTCGCAGCCCACTTGGAACAAGCAGCACTAAGCCGATACATCCTGTTACAATCCTCCCCAAGCACAGAGAGATACAGCAGAAGCAAGGTTCTGACTGTAAAAGCTTTAGCCAAGTAGCAGGGCCATCCGGTTTTTATTGCAGCATGCTAGCTTACTAACTGCGGTTCTGATAACTTTAACATTCAACCTTTCTTCCGTACCATCTGAGTTGCCCTTTTCAGCGTGTATACTCCTGCCCCTTCCTACAATGAGCAGCGCCACGGCGAGGACCTGGCGCTGTGGCAAGCCTTCCGGGCGGGGCAGCAGCAGGCATTGGCTACCCTCTTCGACCGTTACGCGCAGCAGCTCTACGCCTACGGGCACCACATCACCGCCGACGAGGAGGCCGTGAAGGACGGCATCCAAACGTTGTTCGTGACGCTGTGGGCGCGGCGGGAGCATTTGGCGGCAGAGGTATCGGTGAAGTTCTACCTGTACGGCAGCCTGCGGCGGGAGCTGCTTAAGCTGCGCAAGGAAGCGCGCATGTGGGTGCCAAGCGCCGAGCACCTTGAAAACGAGCCGTCGGTGGAGCAGCAGCTAATGGCTTCCGAAGACGAGCACCACCGCACTATCAAGCTCAGCACCTCATTGGGCCAGCTTTCCGGCCGGGAAAAGGAAATTATCAACCTGAAGTATTTCAACAACTTCAAAATCAGAGAAATTGCCGACTTGCTTCAAGTCAACGAGCAAACGGTTTCCAACCTGCTGTACCGCGCCCTTCAGAAGCTGCGCCGTTCTTTCACTATCAGCTTGGCCCTGCTGCTGTTGCTGCCGGGCAGCTGAGGGTCCTTACCATTTTTCGTAGCAGGTTGCACTGTACTATACAGTAAGCCTCAAAGGCCATTATGCTGAGCTTACCGGAGCAAAAAAAATATTTAAAGAATTACTGCGCGATGCGTGGTAGAAAAATGGTTGGGCTTGCTCTTACCTAGCACAGGCCTTTACTCCGGCAACCGCACTGCCCGGACGATAGCCGCTGACTGATGCCCGGCCCCCACGATTACCTCTCTTTTTCTGCCGAAGACTTTGCCCAGGACGAGCATTTTGCACGCTGGGTACTCACCCCCGATGCCGACACCGAAGCGTTCTGGCAGCAGTGGTTAACCACGTACCCGTTTCAGCGCGACGAGGTGGAGCTGGCGCGCCACTTGCTGCTGGCCCTGCACCAGCTGCCCCAGGTGCGCCTTACCACCGACGAAAAGCAGGACCTCAAGCAGCGTATTTTCACGGAAATAGGGGCCGAGCAAACGCCCACCACGCCAGCCTTCCACTCGCGCCACCGCGGCAACTGGTATTGGGCGGCAGCAGCACTTGTTTTCGCGCTGCTGGGGGGCTGGCAGCTGTGGCAGGTGCGTCAGCCAAGCGCCAGTTCCTACGAAACGCTTGTAGCGGCAGCCCGGCAAGCAGAAGCACTGAAGGAAGTGGTGAATACTGGGCCCCAAACGCGCCTGGTTAATCTGCCTGACGGTAGCTCGGTGCTGCTACGCCCGCGTACTCGCTTGGCGTTTCCGGCGCGCTTCACCGGACTTACCCGCGTGGTGTACTTAAAGGGCGACGCGTTTTTTGAGGTGTCGAAGAATCCCGAGCGGCCCTTCTTCGTCTCGACGGCGCATTTGGTAACCAAGGTGCTCGGCACCAGTTTCGAGGTGCAGGCCCAGCCCGAGGCGCCCGCCGTGGTAGTGACAGTGAAAACCGGGCGGGTATCGGTGTATCCGCAGGAAAGCCAGCAGGCGCAACGGCAGTTGCACACGCGCAAGCTGGAAGGCTTTGTGTTGGCGCCCAATCAGCAGGTCATCTATCATCTGCAAAACCGGAAGCTGCTTCGCTCCTTGGTTCCGCAGCCCATTTTGCAGCCCGGCGCCCCGCGTACGGTTGCTTTCGAATACGCCGAAACACCGATTCGCAAAATATTCGCCGATATCGAGCAAGCCTACAACGTGGACATCGTGTACGACGAAACCACGCTGGGCAACTGCCCGATTACGGCCTCTCTCTCCGACGAACCGCTTTTTGAAAAGCTCAACCTGCTGTGTAAAGCAGTGCACGCCAGCTACGAAGTACTGGATACTCAGATTGTTGTGACGGGTTTCAGCTGCCAGTAATCCGCCTTTTCACTTGCTGCTATGACCTGACCCGCTACTGTTTTCCGCGCAAAAGAGCCGGCGAAGCTTGCACCGCCCGGCCGCTATATAACGTCGTGCCATCCGGCCAGATGGAGACGCCAGTTCCTCCCTAAAAATCCCCCGCAATTATGGCTACTACGTTACCCTCCCGGATTCGGCTGGGGTTATCCGCTCCATTTCTCGGCCTAGCTTGGTCGTTGGCACCCCAGCCCGCAGCCGGCGCCAATCTGTTGCCGCAGCGGCAGGAAATTCTCTCTCGAACTATTACACTGGAAGTCAACGACCTGGAGCTGAAAACCGCGCTAGACCGCATCGGCCAGCAGGCCGATGTGAAGTTTGTGTATAGCTCGCGCATAGTGGATGCGCACCGCAAAGTATCGTTGCAGGTGCAGCAGCAGCAACTGTCCACGGTACTCACTCAGCTGTTTGAGCCACTCAACCTGGCTTATGAGGTGCTGAAAGGGCAAGTGGTTATCAGCCGCCGGGCCACCAAAACGGGCGCGCTACTCCCAGCCTCCCAAGCCACAGCTGCCACCGCCGACGTAACCGTAACCGGGCGCGTGGCCGATGCCAAAGGAGGCGGCCTGCCGGGCGTAACAGTGGTAGTGAAAGGCACCACCCAGGGCACTTCCACCGATGGCAACGGCAACTTCACGCTGGCCGTGCCCAGCGGCGGCACTTTGGTTTTCAGCTCGATTGGGTTTGTGTCGCAGGAAGTACCCGTAACGGGACCTACGCTGAACGTGGTGCTGGCCGAGAATACCAAAGCCCTAGACGAGGTGGTGGTAATTGGCTACGGGACGGTGCGCAAGCGCGACCTGACCGGCGCGGTGTACTCCGTGAAGGCCGATGACATTACGAAAACGCCCACCCACAACGCTGTGGAAGGCTTGCAGGGCCGCGTACCGGGCGCCGACATCACTCGGGCTTCGGGTGCGGCCGGGGCCAACTCCAACATTCTGATTCGGGGTACCCGCTCCATCAACGGAGCCAACAACGGCCCGCTGGTGGTTATCGACGGGTTTCAGGGCGGCAACATCAGTGACCTGAACCCCAACGACATCGAGAGCATTGAGGTGCTGAAAGATGCCAGCTCCACGGCCATTTACGGGGCGCAGGGGGCCAACGGGGTACTCATTGTAACCACCAAGCGTGGGTTGGCCGGCAAAGTGCAGGTGAACTATAACGGCTACTACGGCGTGAACGACTACCAGTTCCCCGACTCCCGCACCGGCGACGACTACCTGGCGCTGCGCCGGGAAGCTTGGCGCGCCACCGGCGACTGGAACAGCCCCACCGACGACCCCAAAATCTTCCCCGACCCCGGCGAATACGACGCTGTGCAAAACGGGCAGTGGGTGAACTGGATTGATCAGGTGAAAAACCGCGGCACCCAGCAAAGCCACGCCGTATCGTTGCGCGCCGGCTCCGACAAAACCCGGGTGTTCAGCTCGTTGGGCTACTTCCGCGAGGAAGGCATGCTGAAAAACAACAACTACAACCGCTACAACGCCCGCCTAAACGTCGACCAAACCATCAGCAAGGTATTCAAGGCGGGGCTGCTGAGCCAGGTGAATTTCTACAAACAGAACGACCGGCAGAACCCGCTCGGCCAGGCTACGCAGATCAGTCCGCTGGGCGTACCCTACAACGAGGCCGGCGAAGTCAACCTCTACCCTATTGCCGCCGACCAGACGCGCATCAGCCCCTTGGCCGATGAGCGAGGGCCCTACGTAGCCCGCGACAACACCATTCGTACCAACGTCATTGCCAATGGCTACCTGGAAGTGACGCCGCTGGAAGGCCTGACGTTCCGCTCCAACCTAGGTACCAACCTCGACTTCCGGCGGCGCGGTATCTACAACGACCGTACTTCCTTCTCGCAGGCCAACAACCGCACGGCCGTAGCTTCCACGGAAAACACCTTCAATCGGTTTCTGAACTGGGACAATATCCTGACATACAGCCGCGAGATAGGCAAACACTCGCTCACGCTCACCGGCATCACCAGCTACATCCGCAGCGACATCGACAACACCTACGCCAGCGGCACCAACCAGCTGCTGGCCTCGCAGCTGTTTTACGATTTGAGTTCGACCAGCACAGCCACTACGCGTAACATTTTGTCGCCTTACGTGGGCTCCGAGAACATGGCGTATGCCGCGCGCGTCAACTACAGCTTTGCCGGCAAGTACCTGCTCACGCTGAGCGGCCGCTACGACGGCGCCTCTCGCCTCGCGCCGGGCAACAAGTGGGACTTTTTCCCTTCCGTGGGCGTAGGCTGGAACATTGCCGACGAAGCCTTTTTGCAGGATACCCGCTGGCTTTCTCAGTTGAAGCTGCGGGCCAGCTACGGCGTGTCGGGCAACTATTCCATTGCGCCCTACGGCACCCAGAGCGTGTTGTCGGCCAGCTCACGCATGAGCTTTGGCGAGGTACCAGCGCAGTTCTATCAGTTCCAGCCAACGGTGGGCAACCCCAACTTGGGCTGGGAAAAATCGGCGGCGTTGAACCTGGGCCTGGATTTGGGCTTGTTTGACAATCGTTTGTCGGCGACGCTGGACGTGTACAATACCAACACTTCCGACATTCTGCTGCTGCGCCCGCTGCCCATTTCCTCGGGCGTGACGCAGGTGTACGAGAACATCGGGGCGACGCGCAACCGGGGCGTGGAGCTGGCCATTACCTCGCAGAACATTGCCACCGACAAGCTGCGCTGGTCCACTACGCTCACCTTCACGCGCAACCGCGAGGAAATCACCAAGCTCATCAACGACCGGGACATTATTGCGACGGGTACGCCGGAAACCAGCTCGCTGCTGCTCGGGCGGCCTATTGGCTCGTTCTACTCCTACCAAAAGCTGGGCATCTGGCAAACCAGCGAAGCCGATGAGGCTGCGCAGTACAAAATCGGTAACTACTCCTTCAAGCCCGGCGACATCAAGCTGGCTGACCTCAACGGCGACTTCACCTTCAACGCCAGCGACCAGGGCTACATCGGCTCGACGGTACCGAAGTGGGTGGCGGGCCTGCAAAACACGGTGAGCTACCGCAACTTCGATTTGAGCGTGCTGGCCGTAGCCCGCTACGGGCAGTTTATCGACGCCAAGTTTCTGGGCCGCTACAACACTTCGGGCGGCGGCAACGGCCCGGCCATCCTCGACTACTGGACGCCCGAAAACCCCAGCAACGACTTCCCGCGCCCGCGCCGGGGCACCACGCTCAGCTCCTACCAGGGCTACACCGGCTACCAAGCCCTGAACTTTGTGGACGGCTCGTTTTTCAAGATTCGGACGCTGACGCTGGGTTACAACCTGCCGAAAGCCTGGGCTGGCAAGGCCCTGCTGGAAAACGCCCGCCTGTACGTAACCGGCACCAACCTGCTGATTATCACCAAGAGCGACCTGATTGAAAATTACGACCCGGAGCGGGGCGGCGACGAATCGACGCCGCTGAGCCGCCAGATAATAGTGGGTTTGAACCTGAGTTTCTAACGACTTCTCCCCCCCTCCGACGATGAAAATCTCACTAGCAAAGCATATCGGGCTGGCGGCAGTAGCCGGCGCCCTGGGCCTCACCGCCTGCAACGACCTGGACGAGTTCAACCCCTCCAACGCCACCGCCGATACCGTGTGGACGACGCCCGAAGGCTTCGTAACGGTGGTGAATGCGGCCTACTCCGAGCAGCGCTCCTGGTACGGCAAGGAAGACGGCGAGTTCATGAGCGAATCGGGTACGGACCTGTGGTTCAACCGCGACAAAAACACCTACGCCGGCCAAATCACCCAGTACGCTGGCCTGACGCCCTTGCAAGGCAACCCCAACCGCGCCGCCTGGGTGCTGCTCTGGAAATCCATTAACCTCTGCAACGCGGGCATCAACCGCATTGGCGACGCGGGCTTCAGCAACGCCGAGGAGCGTAACCGCCGCGAAGGTGAGCTGCGCTTTTTGCGGGCCTTTTATTACTGGCACCTGGTGGAAACCTACGGTGGCGTGATGTTGCGCACCGAAGAAACCAAGGAGCCAGTCCTGACGGCCACGCGCAGTTCGGTACCCGAGTTCTACGATTTGATTATCAGCGACCTGCAATTTGCCGCCGCCAACTTGCCCCTGAACTGGGGCAACGAGTACAGCCGGGCGTCGCGCAAATCGGCGCTGGGCTTTCTGGCCCGGGCCTACCTCTCGCGGGCGTATTACAGCACCGGCGCCGAGGCCCAGCAGTACTTTACCAGAGCGCGCGATGCGGCCAACGACGTAATCAACCGCAAGGGAGAGCTGCGCGTGGATTTACGCCCCGCCTACGCCGACCTCTGGAACCCAGCCAACAACAAAACGCTGGGCCGCGACGGGGGCGAGGCGCTGTACGTAATCAGCAACTCCACCAACATCGGGCTGAACTACGACGACAACGGCAACCGTTTGTTTCACGTCTTCCAGACGCAGTACAGCAACCGGCCGGGCCTGGAACTGACGCTGAACTACGGCTTCGAGAACAACCGCCGCCTGATGCCCACGCTCACGCTGCTCGACCTTTACGACCAAACGCGCGACAGCCGCTACGATGGCTCGTTTCAGGAAGTGTGGCTGGCTACTCGCGCCTACACCTGGACCACCGCCGACGCTACCACTTACCTGAAAGACCCCAGCGTGGTGGGCCGGCAGATTCGGGTGGGCGACACGGCCATGGTGATTACCAAGCGCGCCATTCCGGGCAAGCGGACGAAAAACTACGTGGTGTTCGACCGCGACGATGTGTACCTGCCGAACCGCACCATTCGCAACGGCCTGAATTTCGTGACGCTACGCAAGTTTCAGGACCCTGACCGGGCCGCCGCCAACGTGCAGGCCGGCACCAAAGACGTGGTGGTGATGCGCCTGGCCGAGATGTACCTGATTTCGGCGGAGGCCGAGAACCGCTTGGGCAACAACGCGGCCGCCGCGGCTATGGTGAACGTGCTGCGCACCCGGGCCGCTAAGAAAACGCCCGTCAACTACACGGCGGCCCTGCAAGTACCGGCCGGCGACATTACGCCGGATTTTATTCTGGATGAGCGGGCCCGCGAATTTGCCGGCGAAAACATCCGTTGGTTCGACGTGAAGCGCATGAAGGATGGGCCCAGTTTCGTGAGCTACATCAAGCAGCGCAACCCCGACATCACGCAGGTGCAGGACTTCCACCGGCTGCGGCCCATCCGGCAGGAAGAGCTGAATTCTCTGCTCAACGGCACCGAGTTCGGGCAGAACCCTGGGTATTGAGTAGCTGGTGTTGAGTGGTAGGTAGTCGGGGGTACTGTTGGGCGAATGCTACTCGGAAGCTTACCGCTCCACACTACTCCACAGCTGCTGCCTGCTACTCATCACCAACTGTCAATTTCTTCTCATTCCAAGCCTTTCCACACTGATTATGCCGCCTGTTTTTTTGGCCACCCACGCTCCCCAGATTCTGGCTTGTTGGCCCGTGCTGCATTTGCTACGCCCCCAACTCCAGCAGCATACTTTTCTGGCTCGGATTCAGCGCATGCAGCAGAGTGGCTACCAACTGGCGTATATCGAATCCGACGGCGTAGTGGTGGCCGCTATGGGGTTCCGCTACCTCGACCAGCTGGACGCTGGCACCCTCTACATCGACGACCTGGTTACGTTGCCTGCCGCGCAGAACAACGGTTACGCCAGCTACCTGCTCGACTATGCCACCAACTTGGCCCGGACGCTACGCGCGGAAGGCGTGGCCTTGGCCTCGGCTTTCTCTCAGGCCGCAGCGCAGCGGCTGTATCTGCGCAAGGGCTTTCGGCCACTGGCGTTTCATTATTATCACCCGCTCGATTTGGGAACGGGCGAATAGGTGACAGGCGCAGCCGATTAGTGTGGGCGGCTAGGTTTTAGCGGAAGCTTGGCTAGCTTTCCTGCTTGCAACGCCTCCTCAGCTAAGCGCCTTCGCTGTCGGTGGAACTGAGGCAATGCTTATTTCCTGCTACATGGAGCACCCCTTAGACAACCCCATCTGGAACGCCTTACGCACCGGCAACCACGCCCTGGCCCTCGGCGACCAGCAAGCCCGCATTCTGCCACCCGACGTAGGAGCATTTGCCGGGCTAGCCGATTACTCGCCTTCAACCTTCGCCAGCCTGCACAAGCTGCTACCGGCCGGTGCCTTAGCGGTGTTGTTTACGGCCGAAGCCATCAACCTACCCGCTGGCTGGAAGCCATTGCTGCACCGAGACTTATTGCAACTCGTGTATCCTGCACTTGTAGCTCCACCCGTCGTCGACAGCCACTTGGTGGCTTTGCAAGAGCAGGATGTACCCGCCATGCTGGCCTTAACGGCCCTGACCAACCCTGGTCCGTTTCTCGCCCGCACCATCGACTTCGGCCAGTACTACGGCGTTTTTCAGGACGGACAGTTGGTGGCTATGGCCGGCCAGCGGCTGCAACCTTCGCCGTACGTTGAAATAAGTGCCGTGTGTACCCACCCTGCACACCTCGGCAAAGGCTACGCCAACCAACTGCTGCGGCACCAAATCAAGCTTATTTTAGCCGCGGGCCGCACTCCTTTCCTGCACGTGTACGAGAACAACACCCGAGCCTACGCCCTCTACCAGCAACTGGGCTTTCAGCTGCGCAAACAGATGCAGGTGTACATCTTGGAAAGGCAAGAACAGTAGTTACTAGCCGTTCTTGCCGCGTGGCCGCCGCTATACTTTCTTGTTGAAAGCAACTATGGAACTGAAATACCGTGGTTGCTTGGTCTTACTTGTTTGCTTTATCCTATGAATCTGAATCAGTACGTTGTCAGAATACTGGCCTTAGTGGCGGGCATTACGCTGCTCCTGGCCTGGCGCCCCAAAGACAAAGACGAGCCCACCGTGTGGACATCGGTTAGCCAGCCCCTCAAAGAAATCGAGCGAATCCGTAAGCTGATTAAGGCTCCCACGTTCAAAAACAAAGACTATGCGGTGGTTGACTTTGGGGCCAAAGGCGACGGTACCACGATGAACACTGAAGCTTTTCGCAAAGCTGTGGAGGCCTGCAACGCCGGGGGCGGCGGGCGGGTGGTAGTACCGAAAGGCCGCTTCCTGACCGGCCCCATCTACCTGAAAAGCAACGTCAATCTGCACGTGAGCGAGCAAGCCATCATTGTGTTCAGCCGCAACACCAAAGACTACCCTCTGGTGCTGGTGCGCTGGGAAGGAATGGATTGCATGAATTATTCGCCCCAGATTTACGCCTACAACGAAACCAACATTGCCATTACTGGCAGCGGCACCATCGACGGCAATGCCGACAAGGACAACTGGTGGCCCTGGAAAGGCCGCACGCAATACGGCTGGCAGCCAGGCACACCCAACCAAACCAAAGCCCGCGACAGTCTGCACGTACTGATGCGCCAGCAGGTGGACCCGCGCAAACGCATTTTCGGCGACGGCCACTACCTGCGGCCGTACATGATTCAGCCCTACAACTGCAAAAACCTGCTGATTTCCGGCGTCAAGCTCATCGAGTCACCGATGTGGTTTATTAGCCCGGTGATGTGCGAAAACGTGACGGTGGAGAAGGTGCGCATCTCGTCGCACGGCCCCAACACCGACGGCTGCGACCCCGACGCCTGCAAAAACGTGCTCATCAAGGACTGCTACTTCGACACCGGTGACGACTGCATTGCTATCAAATCGGGCCGCGACGAGGACGGGCGGGGCCCCGGCAAGCCGGCAGAAAACCACATCATTGAGGGCTGTGAGATGAAAGACGGGCACGGCGGCGTGGTGCTGGGCAGTGAAATTGCCGGGGGCGCCCGCAACATTTTCGCCCTGAACTGCACCATGAGCAGCCCCGATCTGGACATCATTCTGCGCATCAAAACCAGCTCTTCCCGCGGCGGTATCATCGAGAACATCTTCCTGAAAGACATCAAGGTAGGCACCTACAAAATGGCGGCCGTGCATTGCACCATGTTCTATGAGAAGCCCGGCAAGTTTTTGCCCACCGTGCGCAACATATGGGTGGAAAACCTGGACGTAGCTGATGGCGGGGAATACGGCGTGTTTGTCAATGCCTACAAAGAGTCGCCGGTGAAGAACCTACGGCTGGTTAACTCCACCATCAGAAGCGTGGACAAGCCGCTGCAAATCGACTACGAGCAGGGCCTGGTGTTGCAGAATGTGCTCATCAACGGCCAGCCCGTGAAGCCCACGAGTAGCCCGGCCAAGTCGCCTAAAAAGTAGTTTGGCTCTAGGCGGCTACTAGCGGTAGCCCAACGGGGCGTTGGCGCGGTGTAGGCCACGCCAGCGCCCCGTAGTTGCGCAAAACGCGGCTGTACGCCTCGGCTACACCCGCAGTTTGACACCCGTTTTCAAGTAGTTTCTTTCCTGGTTACCTCTCTTTGCATGGGCACTCGTTACGCGCGCTTCTGGCTGTTTTTGTGCTTGCTTTCAACTGGCATCAGCCAACTAAAGGCGCAGAATTCGCCGGCCCCGATAAAGCTGCTGGAGTTTGTGCTGACCCCTGGGGCGGAAGACTGGAAGTACAGCGTGGGCCAGCCGGCGGTGGTGCAGGTGACGGTGTTGAAGAATGACGTGCCCTTGAAAAACGTGACGCTCAGCTACGAAGCGGGCCCGGAAATGCTGCCTGCCGACACCAAAGGCACTGTGCTGCTGAAGCGAGGACAAGGCAAAATCAAGCTGGGCACTAGCCAGCAACCGGGCTTCCGGCAGTTGGTAGTGAAAACGGAGTACCAAGGCAAAACCTACAGCGGCCAAGTGAAAGTGGGCTTTTCGCCGGAGCGGATTCAGCCCACCGTTGCGTTGCCCGCAGACTTTCTGGCGTTCTGGAACCAGGCCAATGCCGAAGCAGCCCAAGTGCCAATGGCGCCCTTGCTCACCCATCTACCCGAGCACTCCACGGCCACCGTGGATGTGTACCTGGTTAGTTTGCAGCATTACCGGGTGGGGCAGCGCCTATACGGCTACCTCTGCAAGCCCAAAGCACCCGGCAAGTACCCGGTTTTGTTTCAGCCGCCAGGGGCCGGGGTCAAGCCGTTCAGTCCGGTTACTGCCTATGCCGAGCAAGGCTACATCAGCTTCAGCATCGAGATTCACGGCTACTCTCCCCTACTAAGCAGCGAAGAATACAAAACCATCAATAAAGCAGTAGGCAACTACCAAACCCAGAACCTAGCAGACCGCAACGCCTATTACTACAATACAAGCGGGTGTACCTCGGGTGCGTGCGCGCCGTAGATTACCTGTGCAGCCTGCCCGAGTTTGACGGCAAAAACGTGGTAGTAACCGGAGGCAGCCAAGGCGGCGCGCTGGCCATTGTTACGGCCGCTCTAAATAAGCGCGTTACCGCCTTGGCGCCCTTCTATCCAGCTCTCTGCGATTTAACCGGGTATCAGCACGGCCGGGCCGGAGGCTGGCCCCACTTGCTCACCGAGCGCACCACCCCCGATGCCAGCCTGCCAGCCCAACTCGCCACCATCGGCTACTACGACGTGGTGAATTTCGCCCGGCAAATCACAGTGCCCGGCTTCTACTCCTGGGGCTACAACGATAACACCTGCCCGCCTACGTCGATATATGCAGCTATCAACGCCGTGCAGGCGCCCAAAACCGTGGTTATCACGCCCATCTCAGGGCACTGGCGTTTCGAGGAAACCAACCAGCAGTCGTTGATATGGCTGAAGCAACAGCTGGCCAAGTAGAACCTACTTCCGGTTAGCGGCGGCCCGAGCTGCGCTACTCCGTTCCTTCGGCGTCGCGGGCGGCTATCCATTCCAGAATAGCCGTGTCGGCGCCCCCTACTTCCACTACCCGGCTGCCATGCAGCATGGCGCCCAAGCCGTGTTCCTCTTCCCAACTGCACACAAACTCGTATCCGGTGTAACTCAGCCCGTTTTTGGCGGTGGAAAATATGTTGATGGCCGTGAGCTGCATAAGCCCGACCAGTTGCGCCGGCTCGGTTAGGGCTGGTAGGTAGCGGGCGGCCTCCTCTTCATCGTAGCCGTTTTCGTCGCGCCAGGTTAGGTAGTCTTGTTGGTACCAGTCAAACACCGCCGCCAAAATGGCCTCGCGCACCGTTGCGGCCTGGGCCGCTAGCTGCTCGTACGCTGCGGCCTGCTCCGGGCTTGGCAGCGCGGGCTCGTCGTTTTCAGTGGATACGCGTACTTCCACAGTGCCATCAATAGGCAAAGAGGTATCATCTGGCAGCCGCATTCCGGTCCAGGTAGGCAACTGCACCAAAGCCGACCAAGCGTATCCATCCCAAGCAAGCGGCGGAAACGGCGGGGCAAGAGTTTGAGGGAGGGTCATGCTACGTGGCGTTAGATTGATACGGTTCTCTAAGCGTGACTGGCTAGCTCAGCCGTGCAGGTTGGGGCGGCGGTTCTACGGCAGGTCGTTGTAGATGCGTACTCGTACCTGGGGCATTTGCGCCAGAATCTCGCGCATGGCTTGTCCGTGTGAGGCGCCCACGGCTACCAACACACGTTTCGCCTTCTGCGCGCGCGCTTGGCGCACCACGTTTTCGCACATGCCTTGGTTGCGCAGTTTCCATTGCACATGCATGTCCTGCACGGCTTGGGTGGGAAAACCGGGCGCTCCGTACAGCGCCTCGCCGCCGTAGAAATTCAGGGCTGCATCGAGCTTCTCGTACGCCGGGGTGTTTAGCAGGCGGTAAGCGTCGGCGTCGGTGGGGGCGGTGTTGAGGTGGGCGAAGTAGGCAGTTTTGGCCCCATCAATGCGCCGGTACGTGGCCGCCTGCGCCGTAGTCGAATCGACCTTGAAGCCCTTTTGCAAGGCTACGTACTGCGTGTAGGCTTGGCCGGAGGCCGTGTTCCAGGGCCCGTCGTAGCGCTGGCAGTCCATCCCAAAAATCTGCTCCTGCCCCAGCTCGTGCAGCAGCGGGAAGATGATGGTGTGGTACTCGGTGAGCGGGCGCACCAGCTTGACTTTACGCAAGGAGTCGGCCGGGCCGAAGGCCTGGGTGTAGTAGGTGCGGTCGGCGGCGGTTAGCAGCCCTTTCAGGGGTTCTTCCAGCAAATACAGCTGATACTCGGCATTGCCCCGGTCGTAGCCAGCGGTGTAGTAGCGGGCCAGATCTACGCGGGGGCGCACCAGGGTTGGGGCTTTGCGCAGGCGGCGCTGGGCGGCGGCGGCTTGTTTGGCGGTGAGTGGGGTGGCAGTCAGTTCGCGGCGCTGCAAGTACTTCTGCCAGCGCTGATACGACCGGGCCATGGCCTGATCGGCAGGAAGTTGTTGGGCGTCGACTGCCGTCAGGTACTCACCGAACACCATGTCGGGCCGGTAGGCTTTCAGCTTCTCAATCACGGGGCGGTATTCTGCCGGTTTGCTGCCATTGTAGTGCGAGGTGGCTACAATCACCACTTCCAACGGCTGTTGCGCCTTTCCCTCCCTTACCGCCAGGCTGCACAGCAGAACCAGCGCACTTATCACCTTTCGCATCAGTATCTTGAAAAACTATGGAGTGTACTACTACGCAGCGGCGCGTTGACTTTTGCCTGCTTTGGCGCCATTCGGCGGCGGCCAACTGTTACTGCTGTGGCGTTGGCTGGAACCAGCGCTGATAACCGGGCGCTGCCACTCTGGGTGCCGCTTCAGGTAGCTGGTCACGAAGGGGCACAGCGGAATCAGCTGCCGTTGCCGCCGCTCCACTTCCGCCAGCACCTTTTCCACCAGAGCCGAGCCTACCCCCTGCCCTTCCAACTGCGGCGGCACTTCGGTATGAAACAGGGCAATGGCTTCAGGCCGGTCGCCGTACTCCACGAAGGCGGTGGCGTGGTTTACAGTCAGCTCGAAGCGGTGGCTGCCGCTGTTGTCGATGAGCGGAAGGCCTTGCAGTTCGGGTTTCATAAGAGGTAAGATGCGGAATGGGGAAGAGTGGTTGGCTCGGGGCTAAAATAAGGATAGAAGTAAAAGCGCGTTTGGATTCCACTAAAAGCGCCTATAAACCGTCATGCTGAGCTTGCCGAAGCATCTCTACCACCAAAGTAAATTATATACCATTGCGGTAGAGATGCTTCGGCAAGCTCAGCATGACGTTTTTTCCTAAACACGCTCTAAGAACAAAAAGCGCCCCCCAGGTTTCCTAGGCGGCGCTCATAGTGAGTTAATTAGCTGATTATTTTGCCGCGGTTAGCGTAGCGAGATGCCTTGCGCCTCCATATGCTTTTCGGCAGCATTTTGGTTGGCCAGGAACTCGGCGTGCTGTTCCTCGGTGCGCGTGGTGCCAAGGGAAGCCAGATGCTTGTTCACTTCGGTGGCCGACAAATCGTTGCAGTAGATGGGGCCGCCGGGCTGCTGCCGCCACGATTCGCTCATGCTGCCACCGTCCACGGCGTCGAAGCCTAGTTCCTCTACCAGGGCCATTACTTTCTGCTTGGCGGCGGCATCGTCGGAGGCTACGGGCAGGCCAATGCGGCCGGGCGTACCGGCGGGCTGGCCGTTCTTTTCGAGGTGCTCGGCGAGGATGTTGTTGAACACCTTCACGACGGGGCGGCCCAGGTGCTGTTGCACCCAGCCGCTTTCAGTCAGGTCGCCGGTTTCCAGCTCCGGCATCTGGTCGTCGCGCAGCAGGGGGTAGTAGTTGCTGGTGTCGATGATGGGCACGTTGGCGGGCACGCCCTCGAACAGGTCCTTGGGCAGGTCGGGGATGTTTTTCAGCGGGATGGTTACCACAATAAAGTCGCTGCCGCGCTGGGCAGCTTCCTCGGCCGTAACAGGCGTAGCGCCCGTCTTCTGCTCCACGTCTTTCAGGGTTTCCGGCCCGCGGGAGTTGGCAATGTATACTGAATGGCCGAGGCTGGTGAGCCGCACGGCCAGGGCGCTGCCGATGTAGCCGGCCCCAATGATTCCGATGTTCATGGTTGTGTTATTTGGTTCGTGTCCCGGTGATGTGCCGGTGCAGGGAGGTAAACAACGGAAGCGGGGTTTTGCTTTTTTCTTTATACTCTCTAAAACGGACAACGCATGAGTTTTCTGAAGCGTTACTTATATCATTACGGGTAGGTGCAACAACAAAGTCATTTTCCCTTTAAAAATTTCATCCGGTACATAGAATATGCTATGGCATCTCTGGCTGAATTATATGAGCAAAAAACCGCATACGAAAACAAGAATGCAAAAGTAGATATATAAAATTGACTCTGATTGTTTACAGGACCCTTTGCCTTAAATGAAGTAACTAAAGAAAGGGATATAGAAGTTACTAGGCCAACAAACAATACTGCAAGAGTATATTTATATAGATTAATTATAGCAGAATAACTACCATCCTTTTCAAGGAATTTTACAAATTCATCACTTGATGACGACAATATTATTGCAAGAGCAGCGAAATAAACAGAAAACAATATTGACAATACAGAAACGCCCGTATTATAAAAAGCTAGTGCTATATCATGAAAAACTCTATCAGGTGAGTAATAGTAAGTAAGGCCTCCTACTACTAATGCTAAAGCAAGGTCCCAACTCACTATTATATCTTTTAACTTCATGGCTTTCCTTTAACTCGATTAATCATTCGCTGTATATAGGGCAATATATATTCAACGAGTATAGACGGCTCAGATTTTTCGTCATCTAGCTTAAAAGTTTCGGGATTATCAGCAGTTGTATAACTGACATCAGCTCCATCTTGGTCTGTTCCTATTGCAGATGCTATACCATAACCATCTTCAGCCATAGCTATAGATTGCTCTATATGATTGTCCGTTGATAAAGAAGGACCAGCTGGTTTAGCTTCATACAACTGAACATATTTTCCTGCATGCAGGTTCTGAATTCTATTATCTACTTGTTCCCAGACGCGCGAAGAACTTGGGTTAGAAGGATGAAGATTAATTTTTATTTCTTTAATGCGCCGCATTGTTCTTAACCTATCAAGCAGACTACCTCTATCTTCAATAGTTTCTATTTTTGCTTCAATAAAAAAATTATCATTCGCTCTTTCAATGAGCTCTGTAAATCTATTTGCAAAAGATTGTATATTAAAATGCCTTGAAGGAGTGTTGTACACAATAAGACCTGTCTCATTTTCCAAAACAAATCTAGCCAAACTTATTACTTCATTCTCAACTTCGATTTCAGTTACTTCCCTATTTTTTTCATCCACCACTGGATGCAATTCGTTTTTACTATATTTTATCAAATATCCAACAAAGAATAAACGACCTGAAATACTCACTTCATCTATTTTTGAAAATTTAAATCTAAAATTTAAATGATCTATAGCCACATCTGCAGACAAACTATTTCTTATTATTATTTCTTTTTGCTCATAAGAATCATAATTAGCATTCAAGTTAAACCGACCCAAGTAGAATACTTTACTCATATAACAAAATAAAAAAAGAGAGGATTATACATGTTACCCAAGCACCAGTTTCGAAAAGCAGTGCTTAGATAAGAGCAAATTGACGGTATTAAATTTTTCGAATGCAAGAAACAAAGTTTGGATATCAGCTTCCTAATTCCGCCCTGGAATCTTCACGCCGCGTTCCTCGGCTACTTGCTGGGCCAGCTCGTAGCCGGCGTCGGCGTGGCGGAAGACGCCCATAACGGGGTCGGTGGTGAGGACGCGGCGCAGGCGCTCGGCTTTTTCAGGGGTGCCGGTGGCTACTATCACCATGCCGGAGTGGGTGGAGTTGCCGATGCCCACGCCACCGCCGTTATGCAGCGAAACCCAGTCGGCGCCGCTGGCGCAGTTGGCCAGGGCGTTGAGCAGAGGCCAGTCGGCTACGGCGTCGGAGCCGTCTTTCATGCCTTCGGTTTCGCGGTTAGGCGAGGCCACGGAGCCACAGTCGAGGTGGTCGCGCCCGATGACGATGGGGGCTGATACTTCGCCCCGCGCCACTAGGTCGTTGATAACCAGTCCGAACTTCTCCCGCTCGCCGTAGCCCAGCCAGCAGACGCGGGCCGGCAAGCCAATGAACGGCACTTTGGCCTGGGCCTTGGCTATCCAGCGGGCCAGCATCTTGTTCTCGGGAAAGGTTTCGAGCAGAGCCCGGTCGATGCGCAGTATGTCCTGCGGGTCGCCGGAGAGGGCCGCCCAGCGGAAAGGGCCTTTGCCTTCGCAGAACAGCGGCCGGATGTAGCCGGGCACGAAACCGGGGTACAGGAACTGGCCGTGCTCGTCGCGCACTTTGAGGCCACCTTTCTCGGCTTGGCCGCGCAGGTTGTTGCCATAGTCGAGGGCGACAGAACCGGCGGCCTGCATGTCGATAATGGCTTGGCAGTGCTTCACGATGGAGGTCAGCGCCTGGCGCTTGAACTCCTCAGGGTTACTGGCGCGCAAGGCCAGCACCTCATTGATGTCGCCTTCAGGCAGGTAGTCCATCAGGTCGTGGGCCGAGGTCTGGTCGGTTACGATGTCGGCGCGGAAGCCACGAGCTAGCAGCTCGGGCAGCACAGTGGCGGCGTTGCCGGTCAGGCCAATGCTCCAGCCTTTGCGCTCCTGCTTGTACTGCGCGCACAGCTCCAGGGCGTGGTTTAGGTCGCGGGCCTGCTCATCGAGGTAGCCTTCACGCACCTTTTGCTTCACCCGCTCATCAATCGGCTCGATAACCAGGCACACCCCGTCGTTCATGGTAATGGCCAGCGGCTGGGCGCCGCTCATGCCGCCGAGGCCCGCCGTAACCGTAACAGTGCCCGCCAGCGTACCCGAAAAGTGCTTATCGGCTACGGCGGCGAAGGTTTCGTAGGTGCCTTGCAGAATGCCCTGGGTGGCAATGTAAATCCAGGAGCCAGCCGTCATCTGGCCGTACATCATCAGCCCCAGTTTGTCCAGTTCATCGAAATACTCCTGGGTGCTCCAGGCGGGCACGAGGTTGGAGTTGGCAATGAGCACCCGCGGGGCATGGGCCCAGGTACGCAACACGCCCACCGCCTTGCCGCTTTGCACCAGCATGGTTTCGTCGGGTTCCAGGTTTTTGAGGGTGCGCACAATGGTTTGGTACTCTTTCCAGTTGCGGGCCGCACGGCCGGCGCCGCCGTACACAATCAGCTCGTCGTAGACCAAGCTCACGGCCGGGTCGAGGTTGTTTTCCAGCATGCGCAAAGCCGCTTCGGCTTCCCAGGTTTTGCAGCGCAGCGTAGTGCCGTGCATAGCGCGCACGGATTCCTCGGGCTTGTACTCATAGTACATAGGCCGGGTGGCAGGCGCGGCGGCCGGGGTAGATTGGCTGGTGGCTTCGAGGTTGAGTTCGGGCGTGTCGAGGGCGGAATGGGGCATGAGGTGGAAGGCTGATGAAAGTGGGTAGGCTGGCAAGTTAAACTTTTCGCTCTTCTACCCTAGCGGCCTTTCCATTGGGTTGCACTCCCCGTTTGGCAGCCGTTGATTACGGTAGCCTAGCTCCTTTCTATTACTGAGTGTGCTCGGCCTGTGCCAGTTAATTTTCAGGGCTGCGCGGTATGGCTTAATGGTGCTGAGACACAACACTCTTCTATCGAACAAAGAAAATTATTTATCTTTAATCAGATATTATTTATTGTTTATCAATAAATTTTTATTTCTTTGATCTGCTCTGCCAATTCTATTTATACCTCTCCCTATGAACCAGTTCACTACGCTGCTCCTCAAGTTTTTGCAATTTGTTTTTACCCTATCCAGCGTGGCTGGTGTAGTTGGCCTAGTGGGAATTGGGATTTTTACATTCATGTTCCCCTCTTCCCCCAAAGCTGACGACATAGTATCCGTGAATGTACGGCAACACCTCCCGTCGACTAGCGCCACTATACCGTCGGTTACTATTGCCAAGGAGGAAGTGGCAGCCGGTAAGCCGACCCAACTAATTATGCATGCTCAAACCGGCACCCTCGTGCTACGGGAGCCACAGGCAAGCCGCCGCTTGTTGGTCCGCATCATCAACGCCGAAAAAGGTCCATTACCGCTGATGCTGGCGGGCCTAATTTTTAGCTTCATCATGGCCGCAATTCTAAACGACGTTAAGCCCGGTGTACCTTTTAGCCCAGCCAACACCAGGCGGCTATATTGGCTGGCTGCGCTTTTTATTGGCTGCGAGGTGTACCAGCGGGCAGCTTTCTGGTGGATGCAACACTACCTTCACAGCGTGACCCCACCCGGTATAGCTGAATTGACGCCTAACTCCGAGTTCAGTTCGTCGTTGGTGTCTAATGGGTTGGTCGCGGCCATGCTGGTGATACTAGCGGCTAGCTACCGGCGCGGAGTGCAACTGGCCGAGGAAGCAGAATTAACTGTCTGAACGAGATGCCCATTGTAGTCCGATTAGACGTCATGCTGGCGCGGCGCAAAATGTCGCTCAGTGCGTTGGCCGCCGCCGTAGATATCACGCTGGCCAACCTGTCCATCCTGAAGAGCGACAAAGCCAAGGCCATTCGGTTCAGCACGCTGGAAGCCATTTGCCAAGTACTGGACTGCCAGCCCGGCGACTTACTGGAATTTGTGCCTGACGAGAATGCCTCCTCCTCATCTGCCAGCTAGCATATCTTTTTCCGGGAAGCTGTAGCTGCTGTCCTCTTAGGCAACAAGCACATTTACCTGCAACTCATTGAAGGTCAGAAAGCTTCTTAGATGCCTTGAGTGCCTGAAGCTCCTCAGATACCTTTTGCACTATTCGTTGTATCTGCTTTTACTAATAGCTCAACTGTACTATTTTACAAAGCTGGACTATATAATAAAATTATGATCTGTTTTATCTTTTTTGGGTTACCTCCGTTAGATATCGGTATTAAACCACAGACAGCTCAGCTACTGGAGCCGTCTCAACCTATTCCAAACTCCTTACCACCATTACCCTAACACGATGAAAAAAGTATTGTTTCTTGCCCTTGCAGCCGCTTCGTTGACTTTCGCTTCGTGCGGCAACCAAGCCGGTGAAGGCAGCCAGGCTGGCGGCGAAACCAGCGACGCCTCGGGCACCTCAACCGAAGCTTCCTCTTCGGATGCTAGCGGCACGGATACCGGCATGAGCTCCGACACGTCGATGTCGGGTGGCACGGGCGCCGCCGACGGCTCCACTACCATGGGCGCTACCACCACTGACGGCACCTCTACGGCTGGTACCACGGCTGGTGGCACCACGGCCGGCGCTTCTACCACCACGGGCGGCGCTACCACCGGCAGCACTACTACAGGCACTACCGCCGGCACCGGCACTACCACCGGTCAATAGAAGATACGGGCACGCCCGGTTTTCGGGAATTGCTTTGTACCCCGACCACTATCCTGCTTGTTCAGGCCAGAAGCCACCCGTTTCGGGTGGCTTCTTTTGTTTGGGGCCGGCTGGGCTGTACAGTCGCTACTAACCGATAAAATCCGGGGTTGTTGTCTCCCTGCCGGCCTGATTTGCGTACTATCTCCCAAATCGAGCTCAACCATTACTTACCCAACAAACACCATGAAACAAGTAGCTCCCGGCGTCACGCAGCTTACTATTCAGCGCTTTGTCAATCTGTATTTTGTAGAAACTGGTCACGCTGGCGGCTGGGTGCTGGTCGATACGGGCTTACCCGGCTCCGAGAAGGCCATTATTGCGGCAGCCGACGAGTTGTTCTATCCCGGCACACACCCCGAGGCCATCATCCTGACCCACGGCCACATGGACCATTCCGGCTCGGCGCTGGCCCTGGCCGAGCACTGGAAAGTACCCGTGCTGGCCCACCCGCTGGAGTTGCCCTTCCTGACGGCCCACGCCGTGTATCCGCCCGCCGACCCCACCGTGGAAAACGGCGGTACGCTGGCTTTCATGGCTCGGTTTTTCCCGCCGCAGTCGTTCCAGTTGAGTAGCGTGGTACAGGCCCTTCCCACCGATTCTGAGGAAGTACCGTTTTTACCGGAGTGGCGCTGGGTGCACGTGCCCGGCCACGCGCCTGGCCAAGTGGCGTTGTTCCGCGAGAAAGACAAAACCTTGCTCGGCGCCGATGCCTTTGCCACGGCTAACCACGAGTCGGTACCGTCGTTGCTGCTCCAGGTTCCCAAGGTGAGCGTGGCGGGTGCGCCGTTCAACTACAACTGGCAGCAGGTACGCGAGTCGGTGCAGAAGCTGGCAGGTTTGCGCCCCGAAAACATCGGCTGCGGCCACGGCCCGGTGATGCAGGGCGTAGAAGCCACCGATGGCCTCCAACAGCTGGCCAACTTCTTCCCTATGCCTACCACCGGCCGCTACGTACTCGACCCTGCCCGCCTCGATGCAAACGGCGTAGCTTACCTGCCACCCGCCCCCGAAGACCCGTTCCCACAGCGCCTGACACTGGCCATTGTGGGCGTGGGCTTACTGGCTGGCGCGGCTTGGTTGGTACAGCGGCGGCAGCAGCGCCGGCACGAAGGCTACCCAACCACCAAGTACGTTTCGTCGCGTCGCTTCCCCACCGGCTCCGGCAAATATCAGGCGTAGAACGCACGTTCTCATTGAAAAAGCCGTTCCGCTTCAACTGTAAGCAGGACGGCTTTTTCACTGGTATTCAAATCCTAGTAGTTATTCTGGCTGCTGTGGTAAGCCCAGCTGCCACGCCCGTTAGGTAGGCCGTGATGATGGTGGCGGCCAAGCGGGCCGTTTGGTTGTCCCGGTCGAAGATGGGGTTCAGCTCTACCACTTCAAATAGACGGACTTCCGCTGCTTGCCCTGCCAGAAAAGCCGCTTCTGCCGCTTGCCGAGGCGTGAAGCCATCAGCACTGGGGGCCGAAACGGCGGGGGCATATGCTTCGGCGCAACCGTCTAGGTCGAAGCTGACGAAGGCTGGCCCACCGGCTCGCTTCAACGCGCGGCGCATGTACTCCGGCATTCCATCGGCTTGTATGTGCGCCAAAGGCACTATATGAACTTGCTGTTCGTGCAGAAAGTTGATATCGGCCTGCGTGTTGAGGTTGGAATGCAGGCCGATTTCAGTGAAGCGAAAACCAGCCAAAAATTCTTCGCGCAGCAGCTTACCGAAGGGGGTACCGCTACTGATGATGCCGAGCTTATGCTTCACGTCGGCGTGCGCATCAAGGTTGATACCCCCAACTGGCTGGCCGCCACTGGCATCAGCCAGGCCGCGCACGGTGCTGTAGGTGCCGTCGTGCGAACCACCGAGCACCACTACCCGCGGATACTGTCGGCACAACTCGCCTAGCTTCTCCCGAATACGGTGGTGATTTTCTTCGTGGTTAGGATGGCGTAAGTCCACATTACCAGCATCCGCAATTCGCAGGTTTTCGAGGCTGACGTTGTGCTCTAGGTTATAGGTTTTGTGGTAGCGGCGCAGTTCCCGCCGGATGGCGTCGGGGGCATGTACGGCGCCAGCCCGTCCCCCTTCCAGCACCGTTCCAAAATCAAGCGGCAGGCCCACTAAGCACACATCGGCTTCGGCCAGTTCGGCGGTAGGACGAATAAGGTCGCGGAGAAAGTCAGGCATGAAATGAACTGGTACAGTAGTGAAATGGTGAGGTTGTTGTTCTGGCTGCGCAATATGCGCAAGCGGCGTCATTAGAACGGCAACCTCATCATTTCACTACTGCACCACCTCACTTGTATTACCTTTCCAGCATGAATAGGCGCTATTTCGTTTTCATTATTGGTTTGCTGCTGAGCGCACCAGCGGTGCTAGCACAGCGCAAAGCCACGCCGGCGGCCACGCTCAAGCCGTCGTTCTTTACCACCTACACTTACCTCAGCTACAGCATCCTGGACCAGGAAAGCGGCCCTACTCCAGTGGCGGCCAGCGGCGTAGGCGGCACCCTCACGCTCCGCCCCGACGGCACCTACCAGAAGCACCTGACCCTGACCGTCAACCAAAACCCCATGCCCTTCGACCAGACGGGCCGCTTCACTTTCGCCGGCAACCACATCACCTTCACGTACAGCGACAAAAAAGGCCAGCCCCGCACCGACCAAGGCACGTTCAGCTTGCGCAACAACCTGCTCACGCTGGTTATCGAGGGCTACCCGGCCGGCAACTCCAGCACCTACACGCTACGGGCGCAGTGAGCCGGTAGCCGGCCCGAACGCCACGTAGCCGGCCGGCCCAAACCGGAATTCGCAATTGCGCCCCGCCCGGCTTTCTCCTAACTTGCAGCCCCTTCGGCTCCACTACGCCGACAGAAATTCTCACTAACTCACCATTTCACCAACTCACCATAGATGGGACGCGCATTTGAATTCCGCAAAGGCCGCAAAATGAAGCGCTGGGACCGGATGTCCAAAGATTTCACCCGCATCGGCCGGGAGATTGTGATGGCCGTGAAGGAAGGCGGCACCAACCCCGATGCCAACTCCCGCCTGCGCACGGCCATGCAGAACGCCAAAGGCGTGAACATGCCCAAAGACCGGGTGGAAGCCGCCATTAAGCGGGCCAGCAGCAAGGAAGAGAAAGACTACCAGGAAGTGGTATATGAAGGCTACGCCCCCCACGGCGTGGCCGTGGTAATTGAAACCGCCACCGATAACCCCACCCGCACCGTAGCCAACGTGCGCATGTACTTCAACCGTGGCAACGGCGCCCTCGGCACCGCCGGCTCCTCAGACTACACCTTTACCCGCAAAGGCGTGTTCCGCCTCGCCGCCGAGGGCCTCGAACTCGACGAGTTGGAACTGGAATTGATTGACGCCGGCGCTGAAGACGTGTACGCCGACCAGGAAGAAGACGAGCAAGGCAACGTGAAGGACTTCATTGTGGTGGAAACCACTTTCCAAGACTTCGGCCAGATGCAGAAAGCGCTAGAGGAAAAGGGCCTGAACGTTACGTCGGCCCAGCTTCAGCGCGTGCCCAACACCACCGTCCACCTCGAAGGCGACCAGCTGGAAGAGGTAATGAACCTCATCGAGAAGTTCGAGGAGGACGACGACGTGCAGGCCGTGTACCACACGCTCGGCTAAACCACGTATTCACCGGGTTTTATAGTCGATTCGGTTATGTTAGCGGGCCGCTCCTGACTGGGGCGGCCCGCTACGTTTATTTGGTATCACCACAAGCGCCAATAGAAACTCTACCTATGAATTTCGATTTTGCAGAGGTTGTTAATCCTTTTCTAGAAAAGGCAGATTTCAATCAGGCAATTCAGCTCGCTGAAGCTCGACTAGTGGCTATTCCTACTTCCCCTTTTCATTTGATACTTGGCAAGTCGCTACTCAACCAAGCCGAAAGCTTATGTCTGTGGGTTGACAGCTTCTACGAGAAGGCAACACGCAGTATCGTCGTTAAGTCACTTTACTTTGAGTTGACCGAATTTGATATCAACACCGATAAGTGGGAAATTGAGGGATTTACGTACGCGGAGGATGGTGGCCTTGACGACCAGGAATGGCTAGCCGATTTCAGCCAAACCATTAGTACTGACGAGGCATTCGTCCTGGTAGGCTATGAAAGTTTGCAGGAGGCATTCGAGGAAATTGCGCTTGATTCCGACGACTTGCAAGACGCTCACGACTGGTGTGAGCAACTCGTTTTGGCGCGGTATCGGCAGTTAGTGTATACTGCTCACCAGCAAGCAGTAGAACGACAATTGTCGTGGGCTCATATTCCTGTTTATTGCGCAGAACACGGGTACAACATTATTACAAAGTCAGTCGTGTAGGAAAGCATACTATTTATTCTCGCTCAGTCCTGCTACTTCTTCATTTTCTTCTCATAGCCATGACAAACAAACTACTCGCTCCTGCCCTCCTCCTTGCCGGCCTCCTTACCACCGCGTGCAATACCCAGCCCAAGCAGGAAGCAGCCGTTGCGCCGGCGGCTAGCTACTTCCAGCGCACGGAAACCGGCGTGCAGGATGGTGGCGTGCAAGTCATTCCGATTACCACGCCCAAGGGCACGTTCAACGTCTGGACCAAGCGGTTCGGCAACAACCCGAAGATGAAGGTGCTGCTGCTCAACGGCGGCCCTGGTGCCACCCACGAGTATTTCGAGTGCATGGAGAATTTCCTTCCCCAGGAAGGCATCGAGTTCATCTACTATGACCAACTCGGCTGCGGCAACTCCGACAACCCCAAAGACACCGCCATGTGGAGCTTGCCGCGCTACGTAGAGGAAGTGGAGCAGGTGCGCCAAGCCCTCAACCTGACCAACGACAACTTCTATCTACTCGGCCACTCCTGGGGCGGCATCCTGGCGGCCGAGTACGCCTTCAAGTATCAGCAGAACCTCAAAGGCCTTGTCATTTCCAACATGATGATGAGCTGCCCCGACTATGGCCGGTATGCCGACGAGGTGCTCGCCAAGCAAATGAAGCCCGAAGTGCTGGCCGAAATCCGGCAGTTGGAGGCTAGAAAGGATTTCGCCAACCCGCGCTATATGGGGCTGCTCGAACCCAATTTCTATGCCCAGCACCTGTGCCGCATCGTACCTAATCCGGAGCCGGTAACCCGCTCCATGAACAAAATCAACCAGTCGCTTTACGTGACTATGCAGGGCCCCAGCGAGTTTGGCATCTCGGGCAAGCTCACCACCTGGAACCGGGTACCCGACCTGCCGAAACTATCAGTACCAGTCCTGAGCATCGGCGGCCAGTACGACACCATGGACCCCGAGCACATGCGCATGGTAGCTCAAAAAGTGCAAAACGGCACGTCCTTGATCTGCCCCCAAGGCAGCCACATGAGCATGTATGACGACCAGCAGATCTATATGAACGGACTAACCAAGTGGATAGTGAGCGTGAATAAGGGGGAGAAGAAAGTGGAGCTGTAAAGTCTAATAAATCACAATCTCACCTTATGCCCATCCCCTACCGCACCCTCTTTCTGCTCGAAGCTGACGCGGCCATTATCTTCGAAATCAAGCGTCTCGATGTGCAGAGCGACAACCCCGGCGACGTGTATTTCTGGCTGTATTTCGATAAAGCCACGCAGACCTTGCACCCGCTCACGTTCGTATCGATGAACAAGGACGGCGACCAGCAGCAACGTGAATTCACGCAGGGACACTTGCACTTTACAACTACGCAAGGCGCATACACGCCCCAGGCGGCAGGCGCGCCGCTGCCGTTGCACCCCGTAACGCCCGCCACCCTGCCTGCCGAAGTGGAAACGGCGCTGTTTGCGTTTTTCGCAGCGGCTGACGCGGCAGTTTAAGTGAAGCGTTTGCTTCTGCCGTATCTTTGTGGCCCGCTGGTATTTCTGGCGGGTCGTTTCTTTTTCGCTTAGCATCCCACACCATGTCAACCCGGCTCAATAAATACATCAGTGAAAGCGGCTTCTGCTCCCGGCGGGAGGCCGACAAGTTTATCGAGCAGGGCCGCGTGTTCGTGAACGGCAAGCGGGCCGAGGTGGGCGTGCAGGTCGGTGCCCGCGACAAAGTGGTGGTGAATGGGCACGCCATTGAGCCGCGGGCCGAGGAAGACGCCGTGTACATTGCCTTCAACAAGCCACCGGGCGTGACGAGCACCACCGAACGGGGCGTGAAAGGCAACATCATCGACTACATTAAGCACAGCGTCCGCATCTTCCCCATCGGCCGCCTCGATAAGGAGTCGCAGGGGTTGATTCTGCTGACCAGCAACGGCGATATTGTCAACAAGATTCTGCGGGCCGGCAACCGCCACGAGAAGGAATACATTGTGATGGTGGATAAGCCCATCAACGACCAGTTCATCGAGGCCATGGCCAACGGTGTGTCGATTTTGGGTGTGATGACGCAGAAGTGCGAGGTAAAGAAG
The DNA here is from genome assembly GCF_000420705.1 of Hymenobacter norwichensis DSM 15439. Lineage (GTDB taxonomy): Bacteria > Bacteroidota > Bacteroidia > Cytophagales > Hymenobacteraceae > Hymenobacter > Hymenobacter norwichensis. Next base: position 781,794 of record NZ_ATVL01000007.1, on the reverse strand, counting down.
GAAACCAACTACATCTTCCGCATCACCCTCATTCAAGGCATGAACCGCCAGATTCGGCGCATGTGCGAAGCCTTCGGCTACGAGGTGGTGCAGTTGGAGCGCATCCGGGTAATGAACATCAACATCAAAGGTATCGGTATCGGTGACTGGCGCGAGCTAACCGAGAAGGAGCTAAAGGAGCTGTTCAGCATGATCGAGCACTCCAGCGGCACCGACGATGGCTCAGTACCGCGCCGCCGCAAAACCGTTTCCACCGCCGAGCAGTGGGCCGACCGGCCATCGCGCAAAACGGCGCGCCCGACCTCCGGTCAAGCCGCTATAGCGCGCCCCGCCTCCGGCCCCGGCAACGATGACGCGCCACGCAAGCCCAAAACCAAACTAGCCGGCGCCTGGGTTGAAAAATCCGCTGGCCGCAAACCCGCTACTCCGCGTGGCCTGGCTACTGCGGGCCGCGCCGCCGGCTCCGGGCGACCAACCGGCCAGCCCGGCGCCCGCCCCAACCGCCCGGCTGGCCCATCCAAAGGCCCTTCGGGAAGCGCCGGTCGGCCCAAAAATACCACCCGCGGTACCCGCGGCAGCGCCCGACCCGGCAAACGCTCTTAATCACAAACCAGAACGAGCCGCTCCACTTGGAGCGGCTCGTTCTGGTTTGTGGTACATGCTGTCTGTCATTGGCGAAGATAAGCGCACCCATAAAAACCCTAGACCGTCATGCAGAGGCGCAGCCGAAGCATCTCGCTCGAATCGTTGAATCGGCTCTGCAACCTCAGCACGCGAGATGCTTCGGCTCCACCTCTGCATGAGGGACTGGGGCTTGTTAACGGAGCAATTTTCAGCCTGCTGCGCGTGGGAAACAATACGAATTAGCGCCATTTAATAGTCTGATTTTATCAAAAAAATAACAGAAGCCAAATCAATAAAGAATACCTTTCAAGAGCATTAAAACAGCCTTTTCAGTTAAATAACACGATTTAAAACCCAAAGAATAAAGCATTTTCAAAAGTCTAATCAAGACAGAAGTTTGGATACGGAGTAGGTGGGAATAACTGCTATGTTTGGCTTGTCGACCGGCTACTACCCGGCGTTTGTACTCCAACCACACACCATTGTACCGTTATGAACACCAAGCCCTCCAATGCCTTCATTGCCGCTTCCTGGGTGGCGCTGCTTGCCGGAATGGCCGCCTTTATTGTTGGCCTGTGGAACGCCCAGATGGTACTCAACGAAAAAGGCTACTACTTCACCGTGCTCATGTACGGTCTGTTCTCGGCTGTTTCACTGCAAAAAACCGTGCGCGACCAAATGGAAGGCGTGCCGGTGACGAGCATATACTACGGCCTGAGCTGGTTTTCTACCCTAATGGCGGTGGCGCTGCTGGTGGTAGGCCTCTGGAACGCCACCCTCACGCTCAGCGAAAAAGGCTTCTACGGCATGTCATTCCTGCTGGCGCTGTTCGGGGCCATTGCCGTGCAGAAAAACACCCGCGACAGCCGTACCAACAGCAACCCGCTGTAAGCACCGAGTCGCGCGGCAATGCAGCTACCCGTTGTTCTGTCATTCCGACATTCCGCGCATTAAGCGGCGAGAGGAAGCTTAGTTTCCCTGAACGAAACCTGACCTCCCGGCGGCGCAACAACAAGGCAACCCGTAGCTTTGGCGTCATTATCCCTCTTTTCAGCTATGGTGATGACACCCAAACAACAGATGCTGGCCGGCGAACTGTATCAGGCCAACGACCCGGAACTGGTAGTGGAACGCCTGCACGCCAAGACCTTGTGCCACCGCTACAACCAGGAGCCCGTGCACCTCGATAAGCAAGTTCTGTCCGAGCTGCTGGGCTACGAAACCGATGCCCACATGGAGGCCCCGCTGCGCTGCGACTATGGCTACAACATCAAAGTAGGCCGGAATTTCTATTCCAACTACAACCTCACCATCCTCGACTGCGCCCCGGTCATCATTGGCGACAACGTATTTATTGCCCCAAATGTGTTGCTCAGCACCGCCGGCCATCCCGTAGAAGTCGAACCGCGCATAGCGGGCTGGGAGTTTGCCCGGCCCATCACCATCGGCGACAATGTGTGGCTGGGAGCCGGCGTGCAGGTGATGCCCGGCGTAACCATTGGGGCCGGCACCACCATCGGGGCCGGCAGCGTAGTCACGCGCGACATTCCGGCCGGCGTGGTGGCTGTCGGCAACCCCTGCCGGGTGTTACGGTCGGTGTAAGCCAGGCAGAACGATGTAGAGACGCGACACTTCGCGTCTCGGCGTACGCGCCGTTTGGACGACACAAGGCAAACGACCTCAGCAACGCCGAGACGCTAACCACAGGCCGGCGTAGCCAAGTGTCGTGTGTCTACAACACCAACGAAAAACAAAAAACCAGCAACGAAAAACGAGGACCCCGTATCTTGCGGCTCGCCGTGCAGCGTCAGCACCGGCGGGCTGCCCTTTTCAGGGCCTGTTTCCTGTCAATTCTTCACCGCCTACCGCTCCCACATGCAGCTCCGTACCGACTGGACCCTCGAAGAAGTAAATGCCATCTATCACCAGCCCGTGCTGGAACTCGTGACGCAGGCCGCGGCCATTCATGCCCAAACCCAGGCCACCGGCGAAGTGCAGGTGTGCACTCTGCTGAGCGTGAAAACCGGCGGCTGCCCCGAAGACTGCGCTTATTGCCCTCAGGCTGCCCGCTACCATACCGGCGTGCAGGCCCATAAGCTCCTGCCCGATGCCGAAGTACTGGCCTCGGCCCAACGCGCCAAAGACTCGGGCAGCACCCGCTTCTGCATGGGCGCTGCATGGCGCGAAATCCGCGACAACCGGGACTTCGACCGGGTGCTGGGCATGGTGGAGCAAGTGAACGGCCTCGGCCTCGAAGTGTGCTGCACGCTGGGTATGCTGAACGAGTACCAGGCTGAGCGCCTCAAGCAAGCCGGCCTCTACGCCTACAATCACAACCTCGATACCAGCCGCGAGCATTACGACGACATCATCACAACCCGCACCTACGACGACCGGCTGAACACGCTGGAGCACGTGCGTAAGGCGGGTATTTCGGTGTGCTCCGGCGGTATTATCGGCCTCGGCGAAACCGACGAAGACCGGGTAGCCATGCTGCATACCCTAGCGACCCTGCCCGCTCACCCCGAGTCGGTGCCCGTGAATGCGCTGGTGCCCGTAGCCGGCACGCCCCTCGCCGACCAGCCCCGCGTGAGCGTGTGGGAAATGCTGCGTATGATTGCCACGGCCCGCATTCTAATGCCGCACACCATGGTGCGCCTCTCGGCTGGCCGCCAGGAAATGCCCGTTACCGAACAGGCCCTGTGCTTCCTGGCCGGTGCCAACTCTATCTTCAGCGGCGAAAAGCTTCTCACCACTCCCAACCCCGACTTCGACGCCGACAAGCAGATGTTTGCGCTGCTCGGCCTGAAGCCCCGCAAATCGTTCAAGGACGTGCCGGAAGGCGCTATGGTGTTGGGTAAAGAGGTTTCAATAGAGGCGTAATCTATTTTACAAATAGATTAGTTAGTGCTCCTTCGGTTAGACATTTCTGAACCGAAGGAGCATTTTTCTATTTCTGCATGGAAATGTATTCCCCTAAGATTAAAGCACTTGCTTGGGTACCATTAGTAGGAATGCTGCCACTTTTCGGTCAAGCACAAACTACCAGCGGTTCTATGCCTGCACTACAGCAGCTTTACTCCACATATGCAGTACATGGTGTTCCGTTTGGAACCTCAGAAGGAACCGTTCCGAGCTTACAACCACAGGTCTCCGGCATTGGCAAACGCTGGAAGATAACCCGTGTGTATGGACTTATATCCCAAGCCGACACGGCAACGTTTGCTCACGAGAAAATACGCCCCCAGTTCTGGTTTCGTGGTGGCCGATTTATCGGAGTGACTTACCAATTGAAAAAGGAACAGAAGACCCGCGTTATTCTACAAGCACTTACTCGCCGGTACGGTCCACCGAAACCTGGCAATGTGGAAGGCGCCTTCTATTGGTTAGGCAAGCGCACGTACATTCTCTATGAGGATGCTTTGCCTGACGTTGCGCTTCATATTGCCAGCTTAGGTATGCTCAATGAGCAAGTAATTGAAACGTCCGTTCGTCAGGAGGCCAGAACCTCATTAGGCTGGCAGCCCGACTCGCTAGGATTACCTCGGCAGTTCCCGTTGCCTACCGAAAAGAAAAAGAAGTAGTGTCAACTCTCTCTCCCCTCCACCAGCGCCTTGCCCAGCAACTCACCCAGCGTGAAGTAGCCGGCACGCGCCGCCGCCTCACGCAGCCAGCGGCCGGACTGGTGGATTTCAGCTCCAACGACTACCTCGGGCTGAGCCGTCACCCAGCAGTACAGGCTGCTTTGCAACAGGCTATGGCAGAAGCTGCGGGTAGCACCGGCTCCCGGCTGCTCACCGGCAACTCGGCGGCAGCCGAAACGTTGGAAACACACTTGGCGCAGTTTCACCGGGCCGAGGCCGCGTTGCTGTTCAACTCTGGCTACGCGGCCAATATGGGCTTCTTCTCGGCTGTGCCCCGCCGCGGCGACACCATTCTCTACGACGAAGCCTCCCATGCCTCCGTCAAGGACGGTATCCGCAGCAGCTTTGCCACCGCTTGGAGCTTCCGCCACAACGACCTCGCCGATCTGGAGCGGCGGCTCACCCGTGCTACTGGCGCCGTGTTTGTGGCTGTGGAGTCGCTCTATTCGATGGATGGCGACATGGCGCCGCTGCTGGAACTGGCGGCGTTGTGTCGGGCGCGGGGCTTGTACCTAGTGGTGGACGAAGCGCACAGCAATGGCGTTTACGGACCAGCAGGCGAAGGATTAGTAGCGGCTCTAGAACTGGAAGCCGAGGTATTTGCCTGCATCCTTACGTTTGGGAAGGCGCTAGGCAGCCAAGGGGCCGCCGTTGTTGGTCCCGCCGTGTTGCGCGACTATCTACTGAACTTTAGCCGCCCGTTCATCTATACTACGGCCCTTCCTCCACTTACCGTAGCAAGCCTTACAGCCGCCTATCAGGTACTGCCGCAGCTATCCGCAGAACGCCAACGACTCTTCGCCCTTTCCGACTACCTCAAGGCTACGCTCAATGCTGTGCCCGGTTTGCACGTGCCGCCGGAAAGCCACATCATCCACCCGGTATTCTTCCCGCAGCAACCCGGCCCCGAAACCGCCCGGCGCGTAGCCGGTGCCGCCCAGCAAGCCGGCTTCGACGTACGCCCCATCGTGTCGCCGACGGTGCCGGTGGGCACCGAGCGGCTACGGCTTATCGTGCATAGCTACAACACAGTGGCGGAAATTGACGGGCTAGCGGCGGTGTTAGGGCAGGCAATTACCAGTTGAAGAAAGTTTTGCGTACTACTTCATCCCACCATAAGGAAACCACAGTATGAATAGCGAAGGATTCAAGAAAACGATTAGCCCGTTCTTCTGGTCGGAATGCGACAACAGCGCTTCTGTATGTTTGGAAGTTGGAAGCTATAGAAACGAAATCTTTGAAGCACGAGCCGAAGAGGGCTTCGAAGGCAGCGGCTATGACTGGGCTTCCTTAGCCAGAGTATTTTAGCAGAGAAACATCCTCAGCTAGTGGGCACCGTGAAGTTTGACCCAGAAGGAAGCATGTACTGCGCCTACTCATCAGACAAAGAAGCGCTAAAGCAATTTGCTGTTGCTTTCAAAACGGCCGTCGAGAACGAAACGCTGATACGCGACCTATTTTCTCGAGCAGAACTCGATTAGGCTCAACACTGCTTCTACACTTAAGAAACTACTCCCTTGGAACGACTTTTCATTACCGGCATTGGCACCGACGTTGGCAAAACGCTGGTTTCGGCCATCCTCACCGAAGCCTTACAAGCCGATTATTGGAAACCCGTGCAGGCGGGCCTAGAGCCTACCACCGACGCGGCCACGGTACGCAGCCTCGTGCAGAACCCGGTAAGCCGATTCTGGCCCGAGCGGCACCGACTGCAATTGCCAGCCTCGCCCCACGCCGCCGCTGCCGTGGAGGGTATCACCCTGCAACCTGCCGATTTTCAACTACCTGAAACCACCAACCACCTGCTGGTGGAGGGCGCGGGCGGGCTGCTGGTGCCGCTGGCACCTGGCTTCCTGCTGGCCGACCTTGCCCAGCAATTCGCGCTTGATGTAATAGTGGTGTCACGCAACTACCTTGGCAGTATCAATCACACCTTGCTTACGCTGGAAGCTTTGCAGGCGCGCGGGCTGCGGGTGCGCGGCTTGGTGTTCAACGGGGAGCCCACGCCCGCCACTGAGGACTTCATTGCCGAACACACCGGCGTGCCGCTTATGCCTCGCATCTTGCCCGAAACGGAAGTCACACCGGCTATGGTGAGCCGCTATGCGGCCGAGTTTCGGTCGTGGTTCGGGTTGTAGAAACTAGTTCAGGCAGCCCGTGCATAGCTTGCTCTGTTTGTACTTAACCCAGCTACACTTTACTGACAGGCCCTATACTGAATCCAGCATCCAAGCAACAGTTAAAATTCATATTTATTGAACTTATATTGAACTAGAAACTTCAAATAAGCTAATAAAATTGCGCTAGCAATCCGAATTGAAATCAGCTTCAATTCAGGCTATTAACGGCGTTTTTATCGGCTATTTGTTTGAAGAGATTTTATACTTTCCTATACCTGCTCCTATCCTTACAAGCTATAGCGCAGCAAGGCGTTCCAGTTCCCGAATTCACCTCATTTGAGGTAGCCACGCAGCGCTTCATGCAGCGCTGGAATATCTTGGGTGCTTCCGTGGCCTTCGGGACGCAGGGCCGGCTGGTGTACGCCCGCGCCTTTGGGTACGCCGATGTGGCTCGCACCGTGCCACTACAACCCTACCACCTACTAAGGGTGGCCAGCCTCTCGAAGCCTATTACGGCCCTAGCGGTGCTGAAGCTGGTGGAGCAGGGCCGTCTCGACTTGGTCGGCAAAGCTTTCGGGCCGACAGGGTATCTGCGGAGTCCATACTATACCGGGGCCATCACCGATAAGCGTATCCACGACATTACGGTGCAGCAACTGCTGGAGCATACTGCCGGCTGGGACCGGCAAATTGGGTGCGACGGCTACAACAGCTGCGACCCAATAGATTTTCCCGTTTACGCGGCTCAAACCCAAGGTGCGCCCACCCCCGTAGCCGACTCCACGCTACTTCGGTTTCTGCTCACCAAAAACCTGAATTACGCACCCGGCAGCCGCTTTGCATACTCCAACATGGGCTACTTGGCGCTGGGCAAAATCGTGGAAAAAGTAACGGGGCAAAGCTACGAAGCGTGGGTACGTGCCAACCTGTTCGTGCCAGCCGGCGCCCTCGAAGCCCATTTGGGCCACGACCTGCCCGCCGGGCGCTTGGAGCGCGAAGTGGAATACCAGAGCAGCTACCAAATGCCGGCCTGCAATGGATCGGGGCGGCAGGTACCGGCGGCTTACGGCGGCTTCCACCTGGAAGCCATGAGTGCCCACGGCGGCTGGGTGTGCTCGGCCCGTGACCTGGTACGGCTGCAACTCGCGGCGGAAGGCAACGCCACCCACCCCGGCCTATTGGCCCCCGCTACGCTGGCAGCAATGGTAGCGCCCTCGAACGTGGCCCCCGGCTACGCCAAAGGCTGGCAGGTAAACCAAGCAGGCAACCGTTGGCACAGTGGTTTGCTGGATGGCACGGCCACCTACTTGGTTCGCACGGCAGGCACCTACACCTGGGCCATTCTGCTCAATAGCTGCCCCAATACCGAAGCATTTTGGCAAGAGCTAGACCAATTGGGCTGGCGAGCTATGCCCACTGCTGCGGCCTGGCCGACGCATAATCTGTTGGCGCCCGCCGAAAACGCCACGGCCCTCAGTGCCACCGAAGACTCCTTGGGCGTGGTGCTGCACTGGACCCGCGGCACCGGCACCCGCCGCTTGGTACTCATGCAGGCCGATGCCCCCGTAGATGCCTTTCCGCTGGATGGCACCCACTACCAAACCGCTGCTTTCGGCCGTGGGCCTGCGCTGGGCCGGGGCACCTACGTAGTAGCCAACGAAGCCGACGACTCCGTGCGCATACCCCGACCAGCGCCAGGCCACAAGTATCACCTTCGGGTGGTGGAATACGCTGCGGATGAAACCACTAAGTACCGGCCCATTTATACCCTCGATGGCAACCCAACCCTGGTGCTACACAGTGCTCCCGAGCTAGCCTTGCAGCTCTATCCCAACCCCGCACGGGAACAGCTAACTGTGAATGGCGCTGCTCAGCCGCTACCCTACGAGGTGCTGGACAGCCAAGGGCTACTGCTACGCAAGGGCATACTGGCCTCCGACCAGCTGATTACGGTTGCTGAGCTACCGACCGGCACCTATTTTATTCGTTTTCAAGCGCCTAGTGGCCTTGTTTCGCAACGATTTATCAAGGAGTAACGGCGGCACACAGCTTGGCTTTAAGACAGGGCGACGCACCGCGGCCAACCTTCCGGCGGCGACCTTGTTGCATCCTGGTTTAGCTTTGCGGCCGCTGCTGGGGCGTATTGCCCTTCTTCCTCCTTGTCGAAATCAGTGAAATCAACCTCGCTTTCCCCGTCCACCAATTCCCTTGCCCAGCGCGACCACGCCGTGCTGTGGCACCCTTACACCCAGATGCAGACTGCGCCGCTGCCCATCCCCATTGTGCGCGGGGAAGGCAGTTGGCTGATTGCCGAGGATGGCACCCGGTACCTCGACGGTATTGCGTCGTGGTGGGTGAATTTGCACGGGCACGCTCACCCGCACATTGCGGCCCGCGTGAGCGAGCAATTGTACACGTTGGAACACGTACTGTTTGCCGGTTTCACGCACCCTACGGCCGTAGAACTGGCCGAACAGTTGCTGGAAATCTTGCCCAGCAACCAGGCCCGCGTCTTCTACTCCGACAACGGCTCGACGGCAGTAGAGGTGGCCCTGAAGATGGTGATGCAGTACTTTCACAACCAGGGCCAGCCGGAACGCCGCACCTTCCTCTGCTTCCGCGACTCCTACCACGGTGACACGTTCGGGGCTATGTCGGTGAGTGGGCGCGGGGCGTTTACGGCGCCGTTTGGACCGTATTTATTTGACGTGGAGTTTATTGATGTGCCGGTGCCGGGCCGGGAGGCGGAGGTATTGGCGCAGCTTGATGCGGTAGTAGCCCGCCCCGACGTGGCCGGCTTTATTTTCGAGCCGCTGCTGCTGGGCACGGCGGGCATGATTACGTATTCGCCTGAAATACTGAGTGAGCTGATGCGCCGCTGCCACCAGCACGGCGTGCTATGCATTGCCGATGAGGTAATGACTGGTTTCGGGCGCACCGGTCCGCTATTTGCCAGCGAACTGCTTGCCGAGTTGCCCGACATGATGTGCTTCTCAAAGGGCCTGACCGGCGGCACGATGGCCATGGGTCTGACCACCTGCACAACCACTATTTACGAGGCGTTTCTGAGCGAAGACCGGCTGAAAACTCTGTTTCACGGGCACTCCTATACTGCCAATCCCATTGCCTGCGCCGCCGCCCTGGCCAGCCTGGAACTTACCCGCGCCGACGAATGCACTATGCAGCGCACCCGCATTGCCGCCGCCCACGCCGCATTCCGGCAGGAAATAGAAAGCCAGCCAGGTGTCCGGCAGGTGCGGCAATTAGGCACTATGCTAGCTGTGGAATATGACCCCGGCGAAGGCACCAGCTACTTCAGTGGCCTCCGCGACGCGCTGTACCAGCTGGCCCTCGACAACCAAGTGGTGCTGCGCCCGCTCGGCAACGTGGTGTATCTGCTACCGCCCTACTGCACCACCAACGCGGAGCTTGACCTGCTCTACAACGTGCTGCGCCAGATGCGCCAGCTAGTGCTTTCCCTCACCGCTACGTCTTCTCATGTCTGATTCGCCCGATTTGATTGTGATTCGGGGTCGGGGCCGGGTGAGTGCCTTGGGTACCGATGCAGCCACTTACGCTCCTGTCAGCTACGCGCCTTTCCAAACCCAAGCAGTCGGCTCCCATAACCTCCCGGTGGCCCGGCTGCCCGCTACCGCCGAAGCGGCCGTAGCAGCTTTACAACGCCGCTACCCCGCCTACCGCCAACTCGACCGCACGGTATTGCTGGCGCTGCTGGCAGCCCGACAAGCCACCGCCGAAGCGGGCTGGAACCCGGAGGCCACTCTTCCGCACACACCCCTCACTCCCAACATCGAAAAACCAGCAACCGAAAACCAACAACCAATAACCGTCAGCATAGGATCCAGCCGCGGAGCTACGGGCCGACTGGAGCAGTTTCACGCCGATTTTCTGGCTGATGGGGCGGTGGCTGCTGCCTCTTCGCCCCTTACCACCCTGGGCAATGTGGCAAGCTGGGTGGCATTTGATGCGGGCAGCCACGGCGGCGCGGCCCTCAGCCATTCTAGCACGTGTAGCAGCGCGTTTCAGGCCCTGGGCAACGCCATGGCGTGGCTCCGGGCCGGTATGGCCACCCGCTTTCTGGCTGGCGGCACCGAGGCCCCGCTCACCGATTTCACCTTGGCCCAGATGCATGCGCTGGGCATTTATTCCACCTTTCCCGCGGCCGACTGGCCTTGCCGACCCGGTGCTGGCCGGCCTTCTACGTTTGTGCTCGGTGAGGGCGCGGCCCTATTTGCGTTGGAGAAAGTTACGGCTGCCTCTCTAGCAACTGGGCAACGCACAGACGAGCCTGTATTCGTGCTGGAAGGTGTGGGCTTCGGCTTTGAAGCCATTGCCAGCAAAACCGGCCTTTCACCCGACGGGCAGCATTTTCAGCAGGCTATTCGCCAGGCACTGCACCAAGCCGGTTGCCAACCAGCCAATGTGGATGCGGTAGTATTGCACAGTCCCGGCACCCCGGCCGGCGACGCCTCCGAGCGGGCAGCACTACGGGCGGTTTTCGGGGAGGAATTACCAGCGTTTCTATCCAACAAGTGGCTGCTGGGCCATACTCTCGGGGCCTCGGCAGCACTCAGCCTGGATTTTGCCCTGCACGTACTCGAAACCCAGCAGTGGCCTGCTGCCCCTTTTGTTACGGATTTGGCAAAAGCCACCTCCCGTCCCATTCGGCGTATTCTGATAAATGCGGCTGGCTTTGGCGGCAACGCAGCCAGCGTGCTTGTGACGCTGCTATAACCAGAGCACTTCACGCCTTAGCGTTGCTAATAGTATTCGACTAGCGCAGTTCTGGTAGTTCAACACCGAAACTTGAAGTGTCGCGTTTCTGCAATAGCGCTAAGCGTAGCATTATTGAAATTATGGCAAAAACAGGGGAAGTGCTTTATTAAAAGTGCTAGAAATTCTCATTGGCTTTACATTGCAGTGCAGCCGCAACGTTTGCCTGTCTTCGTGGGTCTCTGCCCTTAGCTTCTCTTAATTCATTCGCTGAATGCTTCGTTCTACTCTGTTCTTGCTGGCCCTGGGTTTTGCCGTCTCCACTTTTGCCCAAACCAAACCCACCACTACGCCCGACCCCATCATCACGAAAATGGTGGAGGACCTGTCGGAGAAAAACCTACGCGACGACGTGGACAAGCTTGTGAGCTTCGGCACGCGCCACACTTTATCCGACACGAAAAGCAAGAAGCGCGGTATTGGGGCGTCGCGCAACTGGGTGGAAGACGAGTTTCGCAAGTACAGCAAAGCCAGCGGCGGCCGGCTGAAAGTCGAGCAGGACACCTTCACCATCAAGCCCGATGGTCGCCGCATCAACCGGCCGGTGCTCATGGCCAACGTCATGGCCACATTGCCCGGCACCGACCCTACCGACAAGCGCATCTTCCTTGTGAGTGGCCACATCGACTCGCGCGTTTCGGATGTGATGAATGCCACCGCTGACGCGCCGGGCGCCAACGACGACGGCTCGGGCACGGTGGCAGTGATGGAGCTGGCGCGGGTAATGAGCAAGCAGCAGTTTCCGGCTACCATCATTTTTGTGGCGGTGCAGGGCGAAGAGCAGGGCCTGTATGGCTCCACGCACCTCGCCAAGCGGGCCAAAGCGGAGAACTGGAACCTAGTGGCCATGCTCAACAACGACATCATGGGCAACTCCACTGGCCACGACCCCGAGCTCAAGAACACCACCCAGCTGCGCGTGTTCAGTGAAGGCGTGCCCGCCACCGAAACGCCCGAGGAAGCCAAAGTACGGCGTACCCTATCCTCGGAAAACGACTCGCCGAGCCGGCAGCTGGCCCGTTACGCCCGCATGGTTACCAAAAGCCACGTAGCTGGCCACGAAGTAGTGCTGGAGTACCGCCCCGACCGGTTCCTGCGCGGCGGCGACCATACGCCCTTCAATCAGCAGGGCTTTGCGGCGGTGCGTTTCTCTGAAATGAACGAGGACTTCCGCCACCAACACCAGGATTTGCGCACCGAAAACGGCGAGGAATATGGCGACTACGCCAAGTTTATGGACTTCGCCTACCTGCGCAAAAACACCGGCGTAAACCTAGCCACGCTGGCGAACCTAGCCTTAGCCCCCGCCGCTCCCGAGAATGTAGGAGTGCTCACTGCCAAGCTCACCAACCGCACCGAGCTGCAATGGGAAGCCCCTAAAGCCGGCGAAAAACCCACGGGCTACTACGTACTGATGCGCGAAACCAGCGCCCCAGAGTGGCAGCAGAAATTCTTCGTAGCCGACACCAAAGCCGACCTGCCCCACAGCAAGGACAACTTCATTTTTGGGGTAGTTTCCGTGGATGCCGAGGGGCACGAAAGCTTGCCAGCACTGCCCAAGCCGGTGCGGTAACGCTTCAAAACAAGACCGGTACACTACAGTACAGTTGCCTTTCCGGCCGATACTCTTCTGTTAGATTACTGGTTTTGGGGGTGGCAACTGGCAACTACTTCGCTAGGAATGCTATGTAGAGCTTACTGCGGCTCAGCCATTGGCTAAGGCTCCATTCTAAAAAGCTAAGCCGTATCAGAAAAACCACTTCTTGGTAGCAAGGAGTGGTTTTTTTTCGTGTGGCGAGTTCCGTGCTGGCGCAGGATAACTAGCAGGCTGGTTGGGCTTTTAACGCATGGAAGCTCCTGTGTAGCAACTTTCTGATAGCCCTCGAAAACCTTTGCGTGCAGGAGAGTGCGGGATGGGGTAGTATGATTTTACTGAAAACTTTCAGCAGAATTCCTTTAAATCCCACACATCCTATGCGAAAAATTTATCATTTGTCCCGGCACCTCCCAGCTGCGGCCATGCTGTTGGTAGCACCGGCTGCAGTGGGCCAGGTCATAACCGGCAAAATCACCGCCGACGATTCCAAGGCGCCCCTGCCCGGCGTAACGGTGGTACTCAAAGGCAGCACGACGGGCACTGCTACCGGCGCCGATGGCAGCTACTCCATCAACGTACCAAACCGCCAAGGCACGCTGATTTTCTCGTTTATCGGGTACGCCACGCAAGAGGTGCCGATTGATGGCCGCTCAGAGCTGTCTATCGTGCTGGGCCAAGACACCAAAGCCTTGGGCGAAGTGGTGGTAGTGGGCTACGGCTCCCAGAAAAAGAGTGATGTAACTGGCGCTTTGTCGTCGGTATCAGAAGAACAGATTCAGCAGGTAACCACCCAAAACCTCACGCAGGCCCTGCAAGGCCGGGCCGCTGGGGTTGACGTGGCCGGCGGCAACTTCCGCCCCGGCGAAACGCCCGCCATCCGCATCCGGGGTAACCGCTCCATCCGGGCGTCCAACGAGCCGCTGTACGTGGTGGATGGCATTCCGCTGGCCCAAGGCACCGGCCTCAACGACTTCAACCCCCAGGATATTCAGTCGGTGGAAGTGCTGAAAGATGCATCGGCCACGGCTATTTATGGCTCCCGCGGGGCCAACGGCGTAGTGCTAGTAACCACCAAGCGTGGGCAGGAAGGCAAGTTCACGCTCAACTACAACAACTACTTCAGCATTGATAAGGCCTCGCGCACGCTCGACCTGTTTAATGGTGGCGAGTTCTTGGAACTGCAGCGCGAAGCCAACCGCAACACCAACGCCTACCCCACCCTCTACGCCGACCCAGCACGAGACTTCGCCTTGTTCGGGGCCGCGGACCTCAACGCCTGGGAAGGCATTGCCGATGGCTACGAGTGGACTGACCGCGCTAACCGCGTAGTAGCCACCCGCCCTACCACCGAAGAGGAGCGCGCCCGCTACGGCGCCAACGTTACGCAGATTCCGATTTACGATGCCAGCAAGGTGCGCACCACCGACTGGCAGAAGCTGGCTCTGCGCACGGCCCTCACCCAAAACCACCAAATCAGCGCCAGTGGCGGCACCGATAAGATGCGCGCTTCGCTGTCGGTGGGCTACCTCAACCAGGAGGGCATTCAGCAAGGCCAGGATTTCACGCGCTACAACGCCCGCGTTACCCTCGACTATAAGGTCAACAACATCGTGACGCTGGGGGCTTCCACCAACGCTAGCCTAGCCATTCAGAACTACGGCCCTGACATTTACGGCCGCGCCGTGGGCCAGATTCCGTATGCCACGCCTTACGCGCCCGACGGCTCGTTTATCGTCAGCCCGGCTTTCATAGCTACTATTTACAACCCGTTGCGCGAAGTCGATAACGCCTTCAACGAGCGGCGCGTGACCCGCTTCTTCGGCAGCTTCTACGGTGAGGTGAAACTCCCGATTGAAGGATTGCGCTATCGCCTGAACGTAGGCCCCGACTTCCGCAACAACCGGACAGGTATATTCCAGTCGGCTAGGGCTATTGCCCGGGATGCCGGCGGGCCAAACTCCACCTCGTTTGCTTCCTACGACCAGGGCCAGAACTTCACCTACGTAGTGGAAAACCTGCTGTTCTACGACAAGCAGATCAACGAAAAGCACAGCCTGGGCATCACAGCTTTACAAAGCGTGCAGGCTGACCGGAGCGAAGGTTCCTTTGTGAGTGCCGTAAACCTGCCCTACGACAGCCAGAAGTGGTACAACATCAGTTCTACGTATCAGGCGGCCGCCAACGGCTTTAGCTCCGGTTTCTCCAAACGCACGTTGCAGTCGTGGATGGGACGCGTGAACTACAGTTTCATGGACCGCTACGTGCTGACGGCTACGGGCCGCGCCGACGGCGCTTCGGTGCTGGCACCAGGCAACAAGTGGAGCTTCTTCCCCTCGGTAGCTGTAGCCTGGAAAATTCAGCAGGAAAACTTCCTGCAGAACGTAACGGCCATCAATGAGCTGAAGCTGCGCGGCGGCTACGGCACCGTGGGCCAGGCCTCGGTTGACCCCTACACTACGGGCGGTACTCTACAGCGTTCCTCCTACGCCTTCAACGAAGTACCAGCCTACGGCTACTCGCCTACGCCGGGTACGTTGCCCAATACCCTTGGTGGCATTCCCAACCCGGATTTGCAATGGGAACGGACTTCAACCATCAACTTAGGTTTAGACTTCGGGTTGTTTAAGAACCGGGTAAGCGGCTCGGTGGAAGTGTACCGCGCCAACACCTCGGACCTGCTGCTGCCACGCGGCCTGCCCACAGTAGGCGGGGTAGCAAGCATTCTGCAAAACATTGGCGAAACCCGCAACAGCGGCTTGGAAACCAGCTTGACCACGGTGAACGTGGAGTCGGATGGTGGTTTCCGCTGGAGCACCGACTTCATCTACACCCGCAACAAGGAGGAGTTTGTGAAGCTGGCTTCCGGCGCGCAAGACGACATCGGTAACCGCTGGTTTATCGGGCAGCCGCTGGGCGTGTACTATAGCTATCAGAATGCCGGCATCTGGCAGTTGGGTGAGGAAGACGCGGCCCGCGTGTACGGCCGGGTGCCCGGCGACATCAAGGTGGTGGACCAGAACGGCGACAATGTCATCAATGCCAACGACTTCGTGGTGTTGGGCTCAAACCGGCCAAAGTGGACGGGCAGCGTCAACAACACGTTCAACTACAAGGGCTTTGAGCTGAGCTTCTTGGTGTACGCCCGCATCGGACAGAAGGTGGCCACCGGCTATACCACCAGTTTGGGCGGGGTGTTCCAGAGCCAGCAAGGAAACTACTGGACTCCGAGTAACCCCACCAACGACTTCCCGCGGCCTATTTATAAGAATGAAACTCCCGTTGGCTACGAGAGCTACGCTTTCGTGAACGGCAGCTTCGTGCGGGTGCGCAATATCTCGCTCACCTACACCGTGCCGCAGGCCATCAGCTCGAAGGTGAAAATGAGCAACCTGAGCGTGTATGCCAACGCGGTGAATCCTTTCCTGTTCACCAACTACAAAGGCCTCGACCCTGAAGCTACTGATGTAGGCACCACGTCCGGCGAGCGGGCCCAGGCCCGCAACCTGGGTACCAAGAGCCTAGTGTTTGGCTTGCGCGTGGGATTCTGAGTTGACTGCTGAACACTGCTTGTTGATTGGTAGCATAGTGGGTGGTTGTTACTTATGAGTGCTACAAAGGCTCGAACAACCACCCACTATCCTACCAATCAATAATCGACGATTCAACACTCAACTCCCATCAATCAACAATACTTATCATGAAATTCAACCGTACCATACGCATTGCCACCCTTACCGTCCTGATGGGATTGGGGCTGGGCTCCTGCAAAGATTTCCTGGAAGAAGAGCTGGTTTCCACGCTCACCAACGACTACTTCAACACTGAGCAGGGCCTGGAAGACCTGGTGAAAGCCAGCTACGAGCAAACCCGTTACAAATTCGCCAATGAGCACTCTTATGCCATGTTCAACTTTGGCGTAGATGAGATGACCAGCGCTGACCAAATCAACTACGAGTGGTGGAACCGCTACGACAACCGCCTGAACTCGTCGGATTTGTTTGTGGGCGAGGTTTGGACGGCCAACTACGACGGCATCAACCGCTGCAACATTGGCATCTCTCGGATTCCCGGCATACAGGGCACTACCACGCTCCGCACCGACGCGCAGAAAACCCAGCGTCTGGCTGAACTTCGCTTCCTGCGGGCCTACTATTACTTTCAGCTGGTCCAGCAGTACGGCGCTATTCCGCTGTTGCTGCAACCCACCGAAGGCGTGCAGTTGGAGTTCACCCGCGAATCGGTGCCGAACGTGTACAGTGCCATCATCAAGGACCTGCGGTTTGCTTCGGATAACCTGGCTCCAACCACCACCGAGTTCGGCCGGGCTACCAAGAATGCAGCCATGCACTACTTGGCGAAGGTATACCTGACCCGCGGCAGCGCCGTTACCGACGTGCGCGGCCAGAAGCCCACCGATATGGACAGCGCGGCCTACTATGCCGACCAGGTGATTACCTCGGGTCGCAACCCACTGGCTACCAACTATGCGGACTTGTTCGACGTTGCAAATTCGCCGACTACTCCTTTCGCCTATAACTTTCTCCCAACCTACGCCAGCAGCGTAGCGGCTCAAACCAACCGCGAAATCTTGTTTTCGTCGCAGTTCGTCAACGTGCCCGCGCTGTCGGGCCGCTTCGGCAACCGGGTGCACTCTTACTTCACGTTGTCGTACGACGGCGAGCCGGGCATGATTCGGGACCTGCTCAACGACCGGCCCTTCCGCCGCGTGATGCCGACCAACTATGCCATGGACATCTTCGACCGGCGCAACGATTCGCGCTTCTATAAGATGATGAAAACGGCGTGGATTGCCAACAACACCAGTGCCACCAGTTACCCCCGCTGGACCGCCGCCGACGCCCCCACTCCGGCGCAGGTAGGCCAGCCTAAGTTTGCCCTCGGCGACACGGCGTTCTACGTTATTGTGAACACGCGCAACAACCCAGTGCCGCAAGCCCAGATTGACCGCTCGCGCTACAAGATTTTCGCCCGCTTTGTGCGCAACGCGGCCGGCAACGTGGTAGCCGGTGCCTACGACCCATCGGGCACGCTGGCGTTGCGCAACAAGTTTCCGCAGCTCATCAAGTACACCGACCCATACCGCCCCAGTGCCGCCGATGAAGCTGGCACCAAAGACGGCATCCTAGCCCGCTCCGCTGAAACGTACCTGATTGGCGCAGAAGCCTACGGCCGCAAAGGCAATTATACCAAGGCCCTGGAATACATCAATGCGCTACGGCAGCGCGCGGCTTACAAAGCCGGCGAGGTGAAACCCTCGGTGAACTGGCGCATTGAAGGCGGTACCCGCGGCGACGTGGCAACGACGTACCCCGCTCTGACGGCTACGCTGACCAATTTCACCACCAACGACGCCCGGGAGCTATACCCAGCTTCCGTTACCACTACCGAGCAGCGCTTCATTCACTTCATCCTGAATGAACGCACCCGCGAACTATTGGGTGAGTTGCACCGCTGGGAGGACCTGACCCGCACCGAGACGCTGTTGCTACGTGCGCCTTTGTTTAACGCCGATGCTGCCCCAGTAGCCAACGCGCCGAAGTTCAAGCTGCGCCCAATTCCACAGAGCCACTTGGAGCGTATCTTCCGTAACGGCCGTCCGCTCACCAACGAGGAGCGCATTGCCGAGCAGAACCCTGGCTACTAAACTGGATTCAGAGCCAGAAACTAGCCTCAGCTAAAAACAGCAAAGGGAGTAAGCCGTATTGGCTTGCTCCCTTTGCTGTTTTTCGTGCTATTATAACCATTGTAGAGACGCAACACTTGGCTACTCCGATCTTCAGTTCACGTCTCGGCATCGCGCTGCCGGGGCTCCTACCCTACCAAAACGGTAAGCTACCCTAACCGAAATGGTAGGGCAACAACGGGCGCTACAAAGCTTTACCAAGAGTGTTCAACCACTTATTAGCTTCATAAAAGCGCTTTTAAGAGTAATAGACCAGCTTCTACAAAGCAAATACAACTTGGGTGAGCAAGATTAAGCCAAGCCGGCACCGGGTTTGTGGCGGAAGATGATAGCGCCAGTTCATTGACGCCAGCGTTTCACCTTCACTTCTTTTCCTATGTCATTGCTCTCTATTGTACTGCTAGTCGTTGTTTTCCTGCTACTTGGCCTGCGCATTTCCCAAGAGTACGAGCGGGCCATTGTGTTCCGGTTGGGCCGGTACACCGGCACGCGCGGGCCGGGGCTGTACTGGATTATTCCCTTCATCGAGCGGCGCGTCACCATTGACATGCGCACCAAAACCGTAGACCTGGAACAGCAGGAAACCATTACCAAAGACAGTGTAACCATTAAGGTAAATGCGGTGCTCTGGTTCCGGGTACTCGACCCGGCGGCGGCCATCATCAAAGTGGCCAACTACAACCAAGCCGTGTACCAACTGGCCGTGACGGCACTGCGCAACATCATCGGGCAGCACCAACTGGATGAAGTGCTGCGGGGCCGCCAGCAAATCAACGCGTCGTTGCTGCAACTCGTGGATGCCGCTACCGAGCCCTGGGGCGTGAAGATTGAACTGGTGGAAATCAAGGACGTGGAAATTCCCGAATCCATGCAGCGGGCTATGGCGCGCGAGGCAGAAGCGGTGCGCGAAAAACGGGCCCGCATCATCAAGGCCGAAGCCGAACTGGAAGCCAGCATCAAGCTCACCCAAGGGGCCCAGCAGATGGAAGCCAGCCCGATGGCCCTGGAGCTACGCCGGATGCAGATGATTTCCGAAATCGGCATCGACAACAGCACCACCACCGTCGTCCTGATTCCGTCGGAGTTCAGCCACGCCGCCAAGGGCCTGGCCACTATGGCGGCTGCCATACCCTCGGCGCCGGCGCAGTAAACACTGCACTTCAGCTGCCAACACAGCCACGCGCGGCAAAGCAAGCCCGCCGCCGAGCTGGCACAAGATTTCTGCGGGGTATGCAGGCAAAATGAGAATTATGTTTTTACTTGCAGCCGCAGAACCACTTATGCGTGGCTTGCTTGCCTCTATGCTGTTTGCTTCACCTGTTTTCAATGCGCTACCGCTGCCTGTTTCCAAGGCAGCCAGCATGTGCGTGATGGTGAAGAAATGCAAGAAACGGATTCCGGCCTGACCGTCGTAGCTGTTCTCTGCACCTTCGTTTGCTGAACTCTCCGCGCCGGTCCTAATAGGGCCGGCGCTTTTTTTGTTTCTCTATTCCCTTTTTTCAGTATGAAAGTTCTCAAGTTTGGCGGTACGTCAGTGGGGTCGGCGCAACGAATGCGTGAGGTAGCCGAGTTGGTTGATATACCTGGCCAGCGGCGGGTAGTGGTGTTATCGGCCATGAGTGGCACCACCAATACACTGGTGGCTATTGCGCAGCTGCTCTACGCCGGCGACCTAGCCGCCGCCACGGCGCGCATCGAAATCATGCGCCAGGATTACCATATGGTAGCCCGCGAGCTACTACCTGAACCTGCCGTAGCGGCAGCAGCCATCAGGCACCTGGACACCATTTTTCGGGCCCAGTTCGACCTTACGCGCCAGCCGCTTTCCGCTTCCGGCGAGCGGGTAATTCTGGCGCAAGGCGAGCTGTTGAGCACCTACCTGTTTCACCAATACGTCACGGGTATTTTGGGCCGCGAAGCCGTGCTACTGCCTGCGTTGGACTTCATGCGCCTCGACCACGACGATGAGCCCGACGCCGCCTACATTCGGGAGCACCTAGCTGCCACGCTGGCACCGCACGCCAACCAGCAGCTATTTATCACGCAGGGCTATATCTGCCGCAATACGCAGGGCCACATCGATAACCTCAAGCGCGGCGGCTCCGACTACTCGGCTTCATTGATTGGAGCAGCTTTGTCGGCCGAGGAAATTCAGATCTGGACCGATATCGACGGGTTGCACAACAACGACCCGCGCATTGTGCCCAACACGTATCCGCTGCGCGAATTGTCGTTTGACGAGGCTGCCGAGCTGGCGTATTTCGGGGCGAAGATTCTGCACCCTAGCTCAGTGCTGCCGGCCCGCCAGCACGGCATTCCGGTGCGGCTACTCAACACCATGCAGCCGGAAGCGCCTGGCACCCTTATTTCCAGCAAAACCGGTGAGGAAGCCATCAAGGCCGTAGCAGCTAAAGACGGTATTACGGCCATCAATGTAAAATCGAGCCGGATGCTGCTGGCACACGGCTTCCTGCGCAGCTTATTCGAGATATTCGAGCGGTACCGCACTTCCATCGACATGATTACCACCTCGGAAGTAGCCGTTTCGCTCACTATTGACGACGCCAGCCGCTTGCCCCAGATTCTAGAGGAGTTACGCCGCTTCGGTACTGTGGAAGTAGACAACCACCAAACCATTATTTGCCTGGTGGGCAACCTGGGACAGGCCAACCACGGCGCGGCGCATCGGGCGTTTAAGGCGCTCCAAAACATTCCGTTGCGTATGATTTCCTACGGCGGCTCCCCCAACAACATCAGCATCCTGGTGAATTCTGCCGATAAAGTGCAGGCGTTGCAGGCGCTGAATGCAGGGCTGTTTCAGCGGCCAGCTACTTCCCTCAACTCTTCTTTTAAAGAAGAGGAACTAGCTTTCTAGTAGTAGATTTGCTTGCGTTTGAAAACCGGGTTTTCAAACCTATTCCTTCAACTTCCCGATTACCAGCCATTCGCTGCTCTTTCCGGGTCCGGAGGTACAACCACCAGCCAATTTCAAGGCCGGTTACTGGCTCCTCCACCCGAAAACAGCCTCTGTACGAGTGCGTTTTAACTGCTCATGTCCTTTCAGCTTTCTTCCGCGCTGCACGCGCAGCCAACTCCTTTTTACCACTACGACCTAACCCTGCTCGACCGCACGCTCACGGCCTTGCAGCAGGCCGCCAAGCCCCGCAATTTTCAGGTACACTATGCCTTGAAGGCCAACGCCAACCTGCCCGTTCTGGAGCGCATTCGCAACGCGGGCCTGGGCGCCGACTGCGTGAGCGGTGGCGAAGTGCAACGGGCGTTGGAAGCTGGTTTCGCGCCGGGTCACATTGTGTTTGCGGGCGTGGGCAAGTCGGATGCGGAAATCAACTTGGCGCTGGCCGCCGATATTTGGTGCTTCAATGCCGAATCGGCGGCGGAGTTGGCGGTGCTGGATGCTCTGGCCGGAGCGCAGGGCCGCACGGCGCGAGTGGCATTGCGCGTGAACCCCAACGTGGATGCCTATACGCACCCGCATATCACCACCGGACTGGCCGCCAACAAGTTCGGCATCAGCCTGACCGATCTGCCGGCTGTGGTAGCACAATTCGCGTCGTGGCCCAACCTAGAGTTGGTAGGTTTGCACGCGCATATCGGCTCTCAGATCACCAACCTGACGGTGTTTGCCAAGCTCAGTGAGCGACTCAATGAGTTGCAAACTGTCCTCACCGACCAGGGCCACCACCTCCCCCACCTCAACGTGGGCGGCGGCTTAGGCATCAGCTACGAGCAACCCGACGAGCAGTCCATTCCCGATTTCGAGGGCTATTTCTCGATGTTTGAAAAGCACCTGGTGCGGCGGCCAGGCCAGCAGGTGCATGTAGAGCTGGGCCGGGCCGTGGTGGCGCAGGCAGGGACGCTCATCAGCCGGGTGCTCTACGTCAAGCAAAGCCAGGAAACCAATTTCGCCATTCTCGATGCAGGCATGACCGAGCTGATGCGCCCGGCCCTCTACGGTAGCTACCACCATATCCAAAACCTAACCAGCACCGGCCCCGAGCAGCTCTACGACGTAGTAGGCCCCATCTGCGAGTCGTCGGACACGTTTCGCAAAGGCGTGCAGCTCCCCACCACTCAGCGCGGCGACTTGGTAGCCATCCGGTCAGCGGGCGCGTACGGCGAGGTGATGTCATCGGGGTACAACCTGCGCGAAAAAGCCGCAGCGGTGTACACTGAGGAGTAACACGGAAGTAACTTTGCCGCACGAATAGCTGGAAGCTCCTGACGTCGATGGTCGTTGGGAGCTTTTGGTTTTTAGTGGATTACCAGCTTTTCACGCAACTCAACGGCGGCGCTTCGGTTAAAGAGAATCTACCTCCTAACTGTCCGCTATGAAAATCCTACTCACTGGTGCTAATGGGTATATCGGCCAGCGCCTGCTGCCGCTGCTGGTAGAAGCCGGCCACGAGGTCGTGTGTTTGGTGCGCGACCCGCGCCGGTTTGAGTTGCCGGAGCGCCTACGCAGCCGCGTAACCGTAGCCGAGGGCGACCTGCTGAAACCCGACTCGCTGCGTGAGCTGCCTACCGACATCGAAGCTGCCTACTATCTGGTGCATTCCATGAGCGGTAGCAACAAGAACTTCTACCACTCCGAGCAGCAGTCGGCGCGGCACTTCGCGCATTACTTGGATACTACCACGGCCCGGCAGGTTATCTACCTCTCCGGCATTGCCAACGACCACGACCTGAGCACCCACCTTCGTTCCCGGTTGGGGGTGGAGCAGGAATTAAGTAAGTGCAAAGCGGCCTTCACCGTGCTGCGGGCCAGTATTATTATTGGCTCGGGGTCGGCGTCGTTCGAGATTATCCGGGACCTAGTGGAAAAGCTGCCGGTAATGGTGACGCCGCGCTGGCTGAACTCCCGCTGCCAGCCCATTGGTATCCGTGACGTGATGCATTACCTAACAAACGTGTTGGGCAACGAAGCTTGCTTCAACAAGTCGTTCGACATTGGCGGGCCCGACGTGCTGACCTACCGTGAAATGCTGCTAGGGCTGGCCGAGGTGCGTGGCTACCGGCGCTATATCGTGACGGTGCCCGTGCTTACGCCGCGGCTGTCATCATGGTGGCTGTTTTTGGTTACGCGCACCACCTTTTCGCTGGCCCAAAGCTTGGTGGAAAGCTTGCGCAACGACACTGTATCGGACCCAGCCCGCAGCATTGGGCAAGTGTTGCCGCACGAGTGCATGAGCTACCGTGCCGCCGTGGAGCTAGCATTTCAGCGCATCGAGCAGAACGAGGTAGTGAGCAGCTGGAGCGACGCGCTAAGCAGCGGCGTGATGCCCCGCAACTACATGGACCACATTCAGATACCACAGCACGGCCTGCTCACCGACCGCCAAACCCTGCGCTTCACCCGGCCCCCACAGGAGGTGCTGCAAAACGTGTGGAGCATTGGTGGCGAGCGGGGCTGGTACAAAGTGGATTGGCTGTGGCGGGTGCGCGGCCTCCTCGACAAAGTAGTGGGTGGCGTGGGGTTGCGCCGGGGCCGCCGCTCCCCCACCAGCCTGCGCGCCGGCGACCCGCTGGATTTCTGGCGCGTGCTGGTAGCCGACCGCAAAAGCTGCCGCCTGCTGCTCTACGCCGAAATGAAGCTGCCTGGCGAAGCTTGGCTGCAATTCCGCATTCTGCCCAACGACGACGGCTCGCACACGCTGGAACAGCTGGCGGCTTTCCGCCCGCGAGGTTTGGCGGGCCGGCTGTACTGGTACTCACTGGTACCGTTTCACTTCGTCATCTTCAAAGGCATGATTGAAAACATCGTGCAGTACGGCGAAGACGCTCCGCTGCCCCATCCACCGTTGGCAGCACCGGCTAGCTAAAACTCTTTCAAGCGGCTCGTTCGAAGGTGGTCTGTCTGTCGCAGTAGGCCGTCAACCGCTTAAACCTAATGAAGATTTACGTTGGCAGAAGTAATTGCAAGTATACACCTGCAAGACGATTATCTATTGCCATTATATAAATTTAAAAGTCTCTATATATAAGGTATATCTATTTGATTTTCAAATTACTAACACAATGCATCAGCTATATTTAGAGTCTGAATATATCAGCTTTTAGCCTCGTTTACAGAAACGAATTTCTGTAATTCAACCCATGGTTCAGCGCAATTGGATTTTCAAGATTCATAGCAGCTGAGTCTGCCTTCAACCCACATTGCATTAGGTTATTGCTGCTATCCATTTACTTTCTATTCACTTAGTAATACAGTGTAGTATAATGGTGCTTTTATACTTGGCCGCCTTTCGAAATCTATAGCTCGAAAGGCGGCCTTTTCATTGCCGCTGCTTTTATACCCGCGCGCTGGTTTTCGTTTTTCGCTCCTCCTTTCCATCTACTGCTATGCCCCTATCTGCTACGCTGCTACTGCCTTCGCCCGAGGGACACGCTTATTCTTATTATACCACCTGCTATGTAGCGGCTTTCGGGGTACAGCTGGCCCTGCTGCTGCGGGCAGGCTATAAGCGTGGCTATCCGCTTCAAACGTGGTTGGTGTTAGTAGCTGCCAGCACCCTAGCGTTTATTGTAGGCACTAAGCTGCTAGCTCTGCCCGCCGATGCTTGGCCTGCTTTGCTGCAACACGGCACCTGGCCCGCCACTACGGCCCGATCAGTACTGGGCGGCGGCCTAGGGTTTGGCATGGTGCTGTTGTTGCTACGCCGATGGCTAGGCTTCGGCTGGCACGTGGCCGATGCCTTTGCTATGCCGTTCTGCGCTGGTTTGGTGGTGCAATGTGTGGGCTGTCTACTGACCGGCTGCTGCTTCGGGGAGGTTACTGATGGTAGTTGGGGAATTACTTATGCGGCGGGATCTATTCCTTACATTTTTCAACAGCAGCAGGGCTTGTTGGAAATGGGAGCTGCCCACTCCCTGGCCTTGCACCCCACTCAGCTCTATACGCTGGTGCTGTGCGCCGGCACCGGGCTAGTACTATGGCTGACGCGCCACCGCCACTGGCCGGCTGGCAGTTGGGCTTTGCTGCAAGCCGGTTTGCTGGTACTGGGGCGGCTGGTTATCGAATTCTGGCGTGAGCCGGCCGGTGAGCCAGTTGGCGCAGAGTTTATCACGCTGGGCGGCATCCGGATGATGCAGTTGCAGTGGTTACTGCTGCCGTACGCCACTTTTTTACTGGCCGTGTGGGGCCTTTTCGTGTACCACGCGCGTACCGTAAAGCTCACCCCAGAAGTGCCACCCCGCAACCAGCCTGTGCGCAACCTGCTGGTTGTGGTGCTACTGCTGGTTTGCACGCTACTATTGCCAGCAGGGGCACTCACGCTGCCAGAAGTGGTGGTAATGAAGGCAGTACTACTGGTGGTAGTGCTTCTGGCTACTGCTACGGTATTACAAGGGGCTATTGCTACGCGACGAGCCGGGCTGCCCTTGGCTGCGGCGGCCGTAGTGTTGCTATTCACCAACCAGGTACCCGCTGATTCTGCCCGAACAGAGTTAGAAATTGGCTTGGGCGCAGGTAGCGGAGCCTTTTATGAAGATGTCTCGACCAGCGGCTGCTCTTCGCCCTACAGTCGGGAAACATTCGACCACCGCTACTCTTTACGTGGTGGCTCCATAGAACTTCACCGCTACCGACCCGAAAATCGTTTGACTACCTATGGCCTAGGCATTTGGCAAGGCCAGGACCGTATTGCGTACCAGGACCTTGATCCTGAAGACGGCACTGTTATATTCCAGGCTGCTAGTAAGAAGTCCCTATTAGACATCAACCCGTACATAGCTTCTCATTCGCGGCTACGCCCTGGGCGGGTAGGTTTTGGGTTTCGCGTAGGTCTGCACTTAGGAAGGCTTGCCCGCTATGGCGAGAAACTTGACAAATGGGAAGACTTCAGCAACGCCAATGTTGAATTAGGCACCTGGGTAGGTCTGCGTGAAATCATATACCTACAAGGTGATATTAACCGTGGAATGTTAGGGTTAGGCAATTTTACCAGTCGCGTAGGCTTAGGTTCTGGTTTAGGCCGCCCAGATGGTAGTTCTATTCTAGCCGGTATGGCCTTCAGCCGTCATCATCCTAGCTACGGTATGGGCTTTGTTGAAGCTAATATCCGATTGGGAAATTCAGGCTTTATGCTCTACCCCTATGGCGCTACCAACTTCGATGGGCACCACCAAGTGAATATGCGCGTTGGCTATAGAATTCCTTTGAAAAAGCAATAAGGCATGTTCGCTCAGTCGGCGCCACAGCCATAGTATCGCGCTCAGCAATAAACTCACAAGTAGCATCGACACGAGGGGCGCGTACAGCCGGAAGCCGGGCCGTTCAATGCGGATATCGCCGGGCAAGCGGCCGAACCAGCTCAGCCACGCACCGCTACCAAGCCACACGAACGCACCGAAAGCAGCTACGGCCAAGCCCATTAGGACAAGTATTTTACCAAGCTGAGGAGACATAACTACGAGAGTGAAGCCTTTACCACTTCACTACTAGTAGCGTACCAATAACTACTAGCACCAGAAAAACGCCAAAAGCCAGCCATTCTTCACGCTTTCTGAAATCCTGCGGGTACGAACGACGAATCCGCGCTTGTCCCCCAATGGCAATAAAAAGCCCCACTACAAAAAGCGGAAACATCACCTGCATGGATACATGCCCCCGCGTAAACAAATACAAGACTAGTAGCACTGGCAAACCCATGCAATAGGCAGCGAGGCGCGGCAGAAAAGTAGATTGGTTCATATAGTGGTGAATCTAACAAAGATATACATCAGCCTTGCCCGAACACCGGCTCGATGCGGCCTTCTGGGTTGATTTGCAGCACCGCCTCATAGCGCTGTCCTGATTTGGCCGACACGAACCCACGAATAACGCCGGTTTTGCCTTTGCGCAGCAGTTGGTTCATTTGGGTGTCGCTCAAGGTTTTACCGCCCCACTCGAAGGGCACCCGGAACTGGCAGTCTTCGCGGAAACGGGAGCAACCGTAGGCAGCTTTGCCTTTGAGCATGGTGCCAAGCCGGCATACTGGGCACGGAATCTGGCCGGGGTCGGTAGGCGTGGTGGGTTTGCTCTCGGCGGCGCGCACCAGCTGCAAGGTCCGTTGCGGGGTGAGGCGGATGGCAGCGTCGAACTTCTGGCCAGCATCATCCACGAAGCCTTTGATAACCGGCGTACGGCCTTTGCCCAGCAGTGGCGCCAGCTGCTTGTCGGTGAGTTTTTTGCCCTCAAACTCAGTGGGCAGCCGAAACTGGCAGCCTTCGCGCCAGCGGGAACAGCCGAAGGCGGTTTTACCGCGCAGCACATGGCCGCTACCGCAAGCCGGGCAGGCACCAAGCGCCCCCGGAACAGCCGGCGTAAGCGCGGCTTTGGGCGGAGTGGCTTTAACGGCAGCGGCTTTCTTCTGACCGGTGAGGTCGGCTAGCTCAGTTTTGCTGACGGTGATGCCACGGCCCGAGCCGTCCTGCTTCACTTCCTGCACCATTTCGCGCACCAGTTGCTTCAGCTCATCCAGGAACAAACCCGCATCTAGGTTGCCGGACTCAATCTGCCGCAGCTTCCGCTCCCACTGCCCGGTCAGCTCCGCCGATTTAAGCGTGGGGTTGCGAATCAGGCCGATGAGTTCAACGCCAGTGGCGGTGGGCAGAATCTTCTTCTTTTCGCGGATGATGTAGCCGCGCTTGAACAACGTTTCGATGATGGCGGCGCGGGTACTGGGCCGTCCGATGCCGTTTTCCTTCATAGCCAGCCGCAGTTCGTCGTCGTCTACGTTGCGGCCAGCGGTTTCCATGCCGCGTAGCAGCATGGCCTCGGAGTATTCGCGGGGCGGCTGGGTTACTTTCTGGTCGAGGCGCGGCTTGTGGGGGCCGGTTTCGTCTTTCACGAAATTGGGTAGCACGGTGCTTACCACATCGTCTTCGCCCTCGCCAGCCGCTTTCGGGGCCGACGGGGCTTGCTGCTTTTCCGGGTCGCCGTACACCACGCGCCAGCCTGGATTCAGAATCTGGCGGCCCCGCACCCGGAACGGGTAGCCGCCGGTTTCGGCCGTAACAGTGGTGTTCGACACTTCGCAGTCGGGGTAAAACGCGGCCAGGAAGCGGCGCACGATGATGTCGTACACGCTTTGGTCGTGGCCGCTGAGGCTGCTGGCACTGGCGCCGGTCGGGATGATGGCGTGGTGGTCGGTGACTTTGTTGTTGTTGAATACCTTGGTGCTCTTGCGGATTTTAGCGGCCAGCAACGGCGCCGTGAGGCCCGCATAACCACTCAAGCCACGCAGAATATCCGGGATTTTGGGGTACTGGTCGTCGGGCAGAAACGTGGTGTCTACCCGCGGATAGCTTACCACTTTCTTCTCGTAGAGGCCCTGCACAATCTTGAGCGTATCCTCAGCCGACAGCCCTAGCTGGTTGTTGCACTGCACCTGCAACGAGGTCAGGTCAAACAACGAGGGCGGCGTTTCATAGCCTTTCTTGATTTCGACGCCGGTAACGGTCAGCGGCACGTCTTTCACGGCGGCCATAGCCACGTCGGCTTCTTCCTGGCTCACAAAGTAGCCACGGGCTTTCAGGCGAGCTTTTTCGTCGGGCTCATCGTCGTCGGCTTTGCCTTTCTTGGGCGGCGCAACGTGGCTGAACATGGTGCCGCGATACTCGGTGCGCAACACCCAATATGGCTCCGGCTTGAAGTTCTGAATTTCGTGGTACCGATCCACCAGCAAGGCGAGCGTGGGCGTTTGTACCCGGCCCAGGCTCAGCACTTGGCGCTGCCCGGCGGCGTATTTCAGCGTGAACAGCCGCGTAGCATTCAGCCCGAGCAGCCAGTCGCCGACGGCGCGGCTCTTGCCGGCCTGGTAGAGCTTGTCGAACTCGGCCCCGTCGCGCAGGTTGGCAAAGCCCTGGCGGATGGCTTCTTCAGTCAAAGATGAAATCCAGAGGCGCTTGAAGGGCTTGCGGTACTTGGCTTCCATTAGCACCCAGCGCTGAATTACTTCCCCTTCCTGCCCAGCGTCACCGCAGTTAATTACTTCCTCGGCATCAGCCAGCAGGTTTTTGATGACGTTGAACTGCCGCACCACGCCGTCGTCGCGGCGCATGAGCTTGATGCCAAAGGTTTCGGGCAGCATGGGCAGGTCGTGGATGCTCCAGCGCTTCCATTCGGGGCGGTAGTCCTCGGGCTCCCGGAGCTGGCAGAAGTGGCCGAACGTCCAGGTGACTTGGTAGCCGTTGCCTTCGTAGTAGCCATCCATGCGCCGGTTGGCGCCGAGGACAGTGGCAATTTCGCGGGCAACGCTGGGCTTTTCGGCAATGCAGACTTTCAAATCGGTGGTTCTCGCTGAGGTGGTATGGTTGCTGAGGTGGTCAGCAGGGAATCAACAAAGATAACAGGAGAAAAAGTCGGCTGATGTACATAGAAATTAGGCTGTTTGACCAGGGCAAAAAGAAACACAAAAAACGACTAGTGTATCACCTTAAGGCTATTGCTGCTTAAACCGCTTGTACTTGTCAACTATAATATTTTCTTGATTTGTTGATACTATATTAACCAATGCAACCCTTTGCCCCTGCTGCCGGTCATACCGACACAGGCCATACAGCAGTGGGTTAAGCAGTATACATCACCTTACTATATCCTTCTTCTTTCTTATGTCTAAAGTTTTCTCCTTCCTCTTGTTGCTTATCAGTAGCTTTCCGGCTCTAGCTCAATGGCAGCCCGTTAGCGACCCTGTGCCTGTAGGTAGTGTATTGCAAGGTTGCCAGCTCGATGCTATCAATGCGCAGACTGCGTGGTTTACCAATACATCTTACTCTACCCCGCTGCCAACGGTTCAGGTTTCACGCACTATTGATGGTGGCCAAACGTGGCAAAATAGTACGCCGGTAGCACCAGCTGCTGGCCGTTATACAAGCAGCATTCTAGAAGCTTACGATAGCCAGAATGCTTGGCTGATACTACAGCGCACCATTACAGTTGGCACTACACCCAACCTGGAGCTACACTACACTGCTGATGGGGGTGCAACCTGGAGCCGGCGCTCCTTGCCGACAGTATCTCCGCGGCAAAATATGATTCGTTTTTTCAGCCTTACAGAGGGTCTGCTACTCGACCAGGTAGCGGGCGCATTATATCGCACTACTGATGGGGGCCTAAGCTGGCAACTACAAACTACCACCCCTGCTCTATCAGCAGGTCAATCTTTATCGGGTATTCACGAAGCATCTGGCATACTTTGGGTTGATGTTTGCGACACACAAGCACATCCTATTGCGTTTTGGGCTAGTACCAACCGTGGCTTAACGTGGCGCAGTCAGTTGATACCAGTTGCACCAAGTGCGGTGGTATTTAGAGATGCGCAGCATGCCTTGCTCCCTACTCCTCAAAGAGGCCTACTAAGCAGCATTGATGGAGGCTTAACGTGGCAAAATGCCACGGCTCCTCCCTGCTGGCAGAACACCACGACTTCTGCTCTCCGATTAGGGCCGTTGACAGCCATACCAGGTACTCGTGCGTATATAGCAGGCGCTGAAAACTGGATTGGATTTACGAGAACCAATGGCTCAGCCGTTACATACGACGATGGCCAGACTTGGACAATACTAGAGAGCAACAATAGTTACCTGTCTATACAGTTCACTTCGCCCGACGCGGGCTGGCATATTCGCGCTTCCTTTGCTGCTCCCACTTGGTGGTATGAGTATGAAGGGATAGGCCGCTATGTGGGCCGCCCACTAGCAGCACGCGCAGCAAGCACACCGGTTGTTGCCGCCGATGTGTTTCCCAACCCCAGCCCCTCGGGCACTTTCACCGTGCAACTTCCCACTACGGCTGGCCCGATTAGCCACGTGCGCGTGCTCGACGCACTAGGTCGTAGCATATATCAAGCGGCGGCATTGCCCGCCGACAAACGCCTCGACCTGAGCCAGCAGTCCAAAGGCGTTTACTCACTAGAAGTACAGACCAGCACTGGCGTGGTACGGCGCAAACTGTTGGTAAAGTAAGTAGTAGTGAGGCAACCCAATCAGCCTGTAAAAGTGTTTATAGTGCCTTCATAGATAGCATAACCTGTTTTAGCGGAACTGGCCTGACGGATTTTGGGCCATCGTGCGCCAGCTAGCAAAAGTAGCATCCCACGACCGGCCCGACGTCCCAAAAGGCCGTTAGAGTAGTCGTGGGATGACGCTTGTCTTTATAGCTTGACGCTTACTTTCCCTTCGGCAATGCGAACCAAGTCAGCAATGGTGAAGTGCTTACCAGTGCGGTAAGGCTCCCAGCAGTCTAGGCAGGGCTTCCAGAACGGGTTTTGGGTGAGGAAGGAGCTATTGTCGCCTTCCAGCAGCCCCACAAATACCTCGGTAATGATGCGGCCCCCCACGTCGCCCAGGCGGATGCCCATGTGCTGCACTTCGGCCTCCTTGAGGATGTAGAACCAGAGCGGCGTGCTTTTCTCGAAGTTCACTTTATAGCCTTTCAAATCCTCGAACACGTCGTCTTCCAGCGGCTTCATGCGCATAGCATGGGCCACCCGTTGGCCCGAGGGGAGGCTGAACGTAAGCTGCCGCAGCAGATTGCGCGAAGCCAACGAAATGACGTCGCCGCCGGCGAAGCCCAACAGCTGGAACAGCGGCGACGACAGCTTGGTATCGATAAGCTTGTTGGGGCGGGTGCTACCGTCGCCGAGGTTGAAGAACGTATGCCAGTCGATGAAGCGGCGCGGGGCCCGTTTGCCGCCGCGCAGGTCGTTGGGGTCGGGGCTGTGGTGGTCGGCGTTGAAGTCGAAGATGGTGGCAAAAAACGGAGCTGGATTGGGGGCGCTGGTAATACCAAAATTGGCGCGGTAAGATGGCCGCACTTGGCTGTGCCCAAACCGGTATGCCGCCACCGAAAACTCCACCGGAATGTAGGGCGCGTTGTGCCAGTTGTAGAACTTGCGGCCATTGTTCAGCACGTCGTCTACCACCTGCTCGCCGCAGAGCTGAGGCAGAAACTCGTGCAGCAGCAGCCACTGATAATGCCAGCGCACTAGTTCCTGTGCTTCCCGAAACACTTCACTGGGGCCCTTACTCGGATATTTCACTCGCACGGCGTCTACCAGCACGTTGTGAAAGCGCAGAAACAGCAGGTGCAACTGCGATACTATCAGGTTTTCGTCGTTGCGCGGGTCGCCGAGCAGAGCTGTGTTCTGGGTGTTGCGCGGCAAGTCAAACTTCTCGATTCCGTCTTTCCCCTTTACGCCCAGCGGCTCAACCAGAAACTTGATGCCCTGCCCGTCGGAAGCGTCGTAGAGGTGGGGCGAGGCGCCGGGGCCGCTGCCGTACACGTTGTCGAGGGCCAGCGTGGGCGTGCGGAAATTCTCCACAAACTCCGGGTCAATCTGGCGCTCTAGGCTGGAAGTCGGGTCGAACGTAACGTCGTGGTCGATGAATTGACCAAGAAAGGTCATGCCGGCCGTCATGAAGGGAGCGTTGGGGTTGTTGACTTGCAGATCGGGGTTGGTGATAAGGTCAACTGGCGGCTTGGTCAGGTCATCTTTGGCATCCATGATACCACCCTTCTTACCGATGTCCTTGAGGGCCTCGCGCACCTTTGGGCTGTCCGGCGCGAAGGACGGTAGGTTGGCAAACATTCGCCCGAACTTCCCTTTGTCGTAGTAGCGGGAGGTGTACGGTACAATATCCTGGTAGAGCGCCCCGTGTCGTGTCATAACCTAATTATTTAGAGTGGTTATCAAATATTAAAAAGCCCTAATAAATAACCTACCCAGTCACATCTATATGTGATGCGCGGCCATACCACATCCGCCCCCTCCAACCCTATTATTGGCTGCCTCCAGAATATCAGACGCTGGCCGCTTCAGCAGTCATGTACCTACAACATTCTGCCATTCAGTTGTGCCCCACCAACTTCCGGCTGAATGCGGCCGTACCTCACACAGGCTCCACTGGCTTCAACCGGCTGTGGGCCACTCCGCCCTTTTCCACTTCCAAAACCAACCTGAGTTACCGCTATGTCAACTACCTCCCCCGACATCATCAAAACCAAAGCTTACGGTGCTACCAACTCGATTTTCAATGGCCTCAAACGCATGGAAATCGAGCGCCACCGCCCGCAGGCCGACGAAGTGCACATCGAAATCCTCTACACCGGCGTGTGCCACTCCGACCTGCACCAGGTGAAGAACGACTGGAAAAACACAGTGTACCCCTGCGTACCTGGCCACGAAATTGTGGGGCGGGTAATTGAAGTTGGAAGCACTGTGAGCAAGTTCAAAGTAGGCGACACGGTGGGCGTGGGCTGCATGGTAGACTCGTGCGGCCAGTGCAAGCCTTGCCAGCACGGCGAGGAAAACTACTGCCAAGGTCCGGTCAGTTGGACGGCCACCTACAACGGCCCCATGAAGCCCGACGGCAGCGGCGCCAATACTTTCGGGGGCTACTCCACCAACATCACCGTGAAGGAATCATTCGTGCTGCGCATTCCGGATAGCCTCGACATCAAGGCTGCCGCACCGATTCTGTGCGCGGGCATTACCACGTATTCGCCGCTCAAGCACTGGAACGTGAAGGAAGGCGACCGGGTAGGCATTGTGGGTCTGGGTGGGCTGGGCCACATGGGCGTAAAATTGGCCAAAGCCCTGGGCGCTACCGTCACGGTGATTACCACTTCCAAAGACAAGCGCGCTGATGCCGAAGCCATGGGCGCCCATGAAGTGCTCATTTCCACCGACTCAACGGCCATGAAGCAGCACGAAGCCTCGTTCGACTTCATCCTCAACACCATCCCCGACGCTTACGACATCACCGACTATGTGAACCTACTCGACCTCGACGGAACCATAGTAGCGGTAGGCTTGCTGGGAGAATACAAGAAGCCGCTCAACAACATGGAAATGGCCACGTACCGCCGCACGGTGGCCGGTTCAGTTATCGGAGGCATTGCCGAAACCCAGGAAGTGCTGGACTTCTGCGCTCAGCACAACATCTTGCCCGACGTGCAGATGATTAAGATGCAAGACATCAACAAAGCCTTCGACGACCTCATGGACAAGGAAGTGCGCTACCGCCACGTCATTGATATGCAGTCGTTGAAGGACGAAGCGTAAACTCATTAGCAGTAGACAAAAACGGCCCACCTGGTAGCAGGCGGGCCGTTTTTGTTTTCAAAAAATTGGGCGCTACACTTCGTCCGGCATTTCCTCGGGGCGCGACAGAGTGCCAGCCGCCAGGCCAAATGCTCCGAGTAGCAGGAAGGAATTGCGAGCCGCTTTATTGTCGGCGAAGCCGAACAACCACGGCGCACTGGCCGCCAGCACGCCCACGCCTATGTCGAGCAGCAGATGGGTTTTGAAGGGCAGCTTCTTGAAAGCGCCCCACTCGGCGCGGGTGAATAGGCTGGAGGTGAGAATGTTGCCGGCCAGTACGCGGGTGAGCGTAACGGCTGTTTTTTCATCTTCAAACCCAGCTAGTTTAGGCAGGGCCAAAGCTAGAGGAATGTAGCTGTAGTCGGTGAAGCCGTGTTGCTTACGGGAAATAGGCTGATTCATATGTGCAAACGTTCAGATGGTGGATAAAACAGGTACGCCAGGGATGCAAAAAGGGTATTGTGGAGGTTGTGAGCCGCTTGTATGACTTAAAATGCTTTATCTTTCGGTAAGCTCAGCTGTTATTGCTTTCCCATGACGCCCACCCGGCAACCCGACCTGTGGAACCGCATCCGACGCTTCGAGCTGGACGACCCAGCCGCGGCGTTTTCCTTCACCGACCGGCTGGCCCGTGAAAATGGCTGGCCCCTGGAATATGCCCTACGCGCAACGCTGGAATACAAGAAATTCATGTTTCTGCTGTGCCTCACCGAGCACCCGCTCACGCCCTCCGACCAGGTGGACCAGGTGTGGCACCTGCACTTGCTCTACACCCGCTCCTACTGGCTGGAATTCTGCGAGCAAGTGCTGGAACGGCCCATTCACCACGGCCCCACCCGCGGCGGCGACGCCGAGCGGGGCAAGTTCAACGACTGGTACGGCCGCACCAAAGCGCTGTATCAGGAGGTGTTCAGCCAAGTGCCGCCCGCCGACATTTGGCCCGACAACGAGACGCGGTTCCGAGACGTAAACTTCCGCCGAGTGAACTTGAGTGCTTTTTGGCTGCTACCCAAACTTCGTTTTCGTCGCAAAACATGACCAGCCTTCCCCCGCACTCCCCCGCCGAGCTGCTGTTGCTGCTTGCTAAGCACCACAACCCCAATCTGCGCCAGCTACTGCGCGTTACGTTCCTGGATTTGCTGCGCCAGCAGGTACTCGCCATCCGCAACGAGCCAGGCCAGCCGCATCCGCGCGACCCGGTTACGTGGCAGCAATACATTGTAAGCGGCCCTGCCCTGCGCACGCACGCAGCATTACCTCACGAAAAGCTGCTGATTAACGCGTTCCGAGCTGAAGACCAACTGCGTATACCATTCAAGCAGTACGTACACATGGTGTTTGAGCAGGCCCGCACCGCGTCGGAGTACTACAAGCTCATTGAGGCGAATGCGCGCACCGGGCAATTGTTTTCGCAGCACTGGTTTTGGAGCCTGATCAATACCCGCTACCTCACCCGGGAGGGCCAGCAGCTGCAAGACGCCGTTGAAGCGGAACTAGTGCGCCTCGACAAAGAGGTGAAGGCGCAAACCGCGCAAAACCCGGCCAACAGCTACCAGCTGATGTCATTGCTCGGCGGCGCGTTTTTTCTGCTGCCTTCCTACACCTCGGAAACTAGCAGCCAGCTGGAACGGGAGCTACACCAGCTGCACGAGCCACGCGACAATACCAGCACCGATTTTGGCGGCACCACCGATAGTGGCACTTCCTGGCACGCACACGGCACCACCTTCGACAGCCATTGCCCCAGCCACGGCGACTCTGACAATAGCAGCGGCGGCGGTGGCGACAATAGCAGTGGGGATAGTGGCTGTGGCGGCGACAGTGGCTGCTCGGGTTGCGGCGGCTGTGGCGGCGACTAGCTTTCCTTGGCTGGCAGGAACGCACGGGTCCTGCTGATGCAGGAGATGTTTCTTCGAGGGTGCGAGGCAACTTCAGCTTGAAGTCCACATCTTTAGGCCCTCAAACCTCTTCCTCTCACGTTCCTTTCAATGAAGCATTCTTTTGCGCTAGGCCTGTTGGTACTAGCCGCCAGTGCTGTGCAGGGCCAGGCCCCTGCCCCACCCACCGAGCCAGTTGGGCCGTACCGGGCTTCAGCCACCAAAATCAACGACTTGGTACACACCAAGTTGGATGTGCGCTTCGATTATGCCAAGCGCTACCTCTACGGCAAAGAGTGGGTGACGCTCAAGCCCCACGGTTACGCCACCGATTCCTTGCGGCTCGATGCTAAAGGCATGGATATCAAGAGCGTGGCCTTGATGAACGGCGAGCAGCAGGTGCCCCTCAAATACACCTACTCCGACCAGAACAACCTGCGCATCGACCTCGGCAAAAGCATGGCACCGGGCACCGCATATATGGTGTACATCGAGTACACAGCCAAGCCCGACGAGCTAAAAGTGCAAGGCAGCGCGGCCATTTCCGATGCCAAGGGCCTGTATTTCATCAACCCCGATAGCTCCGTAGCCGGTAAGCCGGTGCAAATCTGGACGCAAGGTGAGACGGAAGCTTCATCGGCCTGGTTCCCGACCATCGACCGGCCCAACCAGAAAACCACCTCGGAAATCAGCATGACGGTGCCCAGCAAGTACGTCACGCTCAGCAATGGCGCCCTAGTCAGCCAGAAACCTGCTGGGGCCGGCCTGCGCACCGATACCTGGAAAATGGAATTGCCGCACGCGCCCTATCTGTTTATGATGGCCGTCGGCGACTTCAAAATCCATAAGGAAACTTGGCGCGGCAAGGAAGTCAGCTACTACCTGGAGCCCAAGTACGCGCCTTACGCCAAGCAGATTTTCGGCAACACGCCCGACATGCTGGAATTCTTCTCGACCCGGCTGGGCGTGGAGTTTCCGTGGAACAAGTACGCCCAGATT
Organism: Hymenobacter norwichensis DSM 15439; assembly: GCF_000420705.1. Taxonomy (GTDB): domain Bacteria; phylum Bacteroidota; class Bacteroidia; order Cytophagales; family Hymenobacteraceae; genus Hymenobacter; species Hymenobacter norwichensis. Next base: position 744,332 of record NZ_ATVL01000007.1, on the reverse strand, counting down.
GTGGTGCGCGACTACGTGAGCGGGGCCATGGAAAACACCTCGGCCACCCTGCACGGCGACTTTGTGCAGATGACCGACCGGGAGCTAATTGACCGGCCGTACAGCAACGAATCGGTTATTGCGCACGAGCTGTTCCACCAGTGGTTTGGCGACTACGTGACGGCCGAAAGCTGGAGCAACCTGACCGTGAACGAGAGTATGGCCGACTTCTCGGAAGGCCTCTATGCCGAGCACAAGTACGGCGCCGACGAGGCCGACGCGCACAACTACCGCAACCTGCGCAACTACCTCACCAACGCCCGTAGTGCCTCTAAGGACTTGGTGCGCTTCCACTACGCCGACAAAGAGGACATGTTCGACTTGGTGAGCTACCAGAAGGGCGGCGCCATTGTAGACATGCTGCGCACCTACCTCGGCGACGACGTATTTTTTGCTGGCTTGCAGAAGTATTTGAAAGACAACGCCCTCGGCAATGGCGAAGCCCACCAGATGCGCTTGGCCATGGAAGCCGTATCGGGCCAGGATTTGAACTGGTTCTACAACCAGTGGTATTTCAGCTCGGGCCACCCGCTGGTTACCATCGATTACAGCTGGGACGCCGCCAAAAAGATCCAGGCCGTAACCGTGAAGCAGACGCAGCCCGGCAAAGTATTTCAGTTGCCGTTTGCCATTGATTACTACGTGAACGGCAAGCCGCAGCGCCAGCGCGTGATGATGACCGAAGCCACGCAAACTTTCCTGATGCCGCTGGCCAGCAAGCCCGACTTAGTGAACGTGGACGCCGAAAAAACGCTGGTGTGGATGCCTACCGACAAGAAGTCGATGGCCGAATACGCTTACCAGTATGCCCACGCTCCCTTGTACCTGGACCGGCGCGAAGCTTTAGTAGCCGCTGCCAACGAACAGAAAACCAACGCTGCTGCCCGTACCCTGTTGCTGAGCGGCTTGCGCGACAAATTCGCCGGCTTGCGCAGTCTCGCCCTAGAGCGCCTCGACCTCGACGACAAAGCCGTAGCCAAAGCGGCTGCCCCTGCCGTCCGGAAACTAGCGGCCAGCGAGAAAGAGCCCGCCGTACTAGCCGATGCCCTCACTACTCTATCGAAGCTAAAGGACAAGCGCGACGCCAAACTGTTTGCCAACAAGTTCAACGACAGCAAATCGTACAACGTGCAGGGCGCTGCGCTTAGCGCCTTGGCCAGCACCGACCCGGCGCAAGCCTTGAAGCTGGCGAAGCCGCTGGAAACCAGTGAGCAACAGTCGGTGGTACAGTCTGTAACGGAGGTGTACGCCAAAGCCGGTGGCACACCCGAGTGGAACTACATCCGCACCAAGTACGATGCCGCCAGCCTGCAAGGCAAGTTCGGCTTGTTGGAAAGCATTTCCACTATGCTCCCCCGCCTGCAAGACCCTACGGCTTTTGCCGAAGGCGTAGACCGGATTAAGGCCATTGCCATTCAGTTCAAAGCCCGCGGCGCCGACAAGCCCATGATTGAGCTACTGCAAGGCGTAACCAAAGGCAAGTCGGGCGCCGCTGCCACCATGCAGCAGCCCATCATCGACAAAGCCGTAACTGAAATCCAGCAGGCCAAGTAAGCCCGCTTGGCATTCCAACATTCCACGCATTAAGTGGAATGTCTGAATAACAGCAAAAAGCCCCTTCTGCACAAAGCGGAAGGGGCTTTTTGCTGTCACAGAACAACCAGACCTATTCCACCGTCAGCACGATTTTGCCGGCGGCGTGGCCCTGCTCGTTGTAGCGATGAGCTTCGGCAATTTCCTGGAGAGGAAAAGTTCTATCGATGATAGGTCGCAGGGTGCCAGCTTGCAGCCATGCGGAAATCAGGGCCAAATCCGAGCCGCTTTCCTTGGCCATGAAGGCGTGTACCGTTTTGGTGCTGAACACTGCGGCCGCCTTGCCAGCTACTATTGCAGCGGGGTCGGGTGTGGTGGTAACGTAGCGGCCGTTGCGGCGCAACGCTTCTTTGCTGGCTACAAACGAGCTTTTACCAGCGGCATCGAACACAATGTCATAGTGGCTCAGGTCTTTGGTGAAATCGTGCTCTTGGTGGTTGAGCACCCGGTCGGCGCCGAGGCTGCGCACTAGGTCTTGGTTGTCGGGGCCGCACACGCCGGTTACTTCGCCAGCGCCCAGAGCTTTGGCAATCTGCACCGCCATTGACCCCACACCGCCGGATGCACCATTAATCAGCACCCGGTCGCCGGATAGCAGCTGGGCATGGTCGCGGAGGGCTTGCAGGGCCGTAAGGGCAGCCAGCGGAATAGAGCCCGCTTCCTCGAAGCTCAGCTTTTCAGGGATGAAAGCCGCCACCGAATCCGCCAGCAGTGCGTATTGGGCGTTGGCACCACCCACGCCATCGTTGGGCATGCCGTACACCCGGTCGCCGGGCGAAAAGCGCGTGACGTTGGCTCCTACGGCCGCTACCTCACCGGCCACGTCGCGGCCCGGAATTTTGGGAAACGAGAAGCCGGTAATAAGTTTTAAGTCGCCGTTGCGGACTTTCCAGTCTACGGGGTTGACGCTGCTGGCCCGCACCCGCACCAGAATCTGGTTGGCTTTGGGCGTGGGGGTAGGTTGTTCGCCGTATTGTAGTACATCGGCGGGGCCGTATTGCTCGAAATAAGCTGCTTGCATGGCTAAGTGAGTTGGTGTTTGGAAATTCATACGTAACTCAACTGTACTTAGTGACCCAACCCATACAGTAGCAGCCTCGCTGAAAAGCAAAACCGCCGCAGCCAGAAGCCACGGCGGTTTTAACCACACTTAACTAATTAACTTGCCCGGGGGCAAGAGGGTGAGCCCTGCTGACTTGGCAGCTAGTGGCTAATCATGTCGACTTGTTTGATGCCGCGTAGCTCCAGCTTGATACCGCGGGATTCCGCAGTTTGCCGGAAGTTCTCCACGGCTTCTAACACGTCGTAGTCTATCATTTTCGATTCGGTGCCATCAAGGATGACGTGGGTGCCGGGCGAGAATTGCTCCAGCATGCGCACGATGCTGGCCTTATTCAGAAACGAGACATGCTCACTTAGTTTGAGGTGATACACCCCGGCTTCTTGAAGCGCAGGCGCTGAGCGCAGGAAATACGCCGACTCGTAGTGGGTTTTCAGAATGTAGAAAATGCCCACTACTAGCCCAATAGTCACGCCTTTCAGCAGATCGGTAAACAGCACGGCCAGCACCGTTACAATGAACGGCAAAAATTGCTGCCAGCCCAGCCGCCATTGGGTACGGTACAGGGCGGGCTTGGTCAGCTTATAACCCACTACCAGCAGCACAGCCGCTAGAGCCGATAGGGGAATCCGGTTCAGAATGGTTTCAAGGAACAGCAAGCTTACCAACAGTAGCAAGCCGTGAAAAAACGCTGACACCTTGGTTTGGCCGCCCGCGTCGATGTTGGCTGAGCTACGTACGATAACCGCCGTTAGTGGCAGACCGCCCAGCAAACCGCTCACCATGTTGCCGGTGCCCTGCGCCATTAACTCCCGGTTGGTGGGCGTAGCGCGCTTCCTGGGGTCAAGCTTATCCACGGCTTCTACGCTCAATAAGCTTTCCAACGAAGCCACAATAGCAATAGTAAAAGCCACTGTGTAAGTAGCGGGCCGGGTGAAGGCCGTCCAGTCGGGGGCGGTGAAGATGCTCGCCAAATCCTGCCACGACGACACTACGGGTAGCTGCACCAAATGCTCGGGCCGTACCCGCAGCCCCGGTACCGTAACGTCGAGCAGGGAGCTGATGCCGATGGAAAATAACACCACAACCAACGCTGCCGGAATAATCCGCAAGGCTGCTACCCGCTTGCGCACTACGTTTTCCCAGAACAGCAGCACGCCTAACGATAGCAGCCCAATCAAGGCCGAGCCCCAGCCGAAAGAACGTAACGCACCAGCCACTGCCGAAAACGTGTTTTGCCCGTCAAATTGCAAGAACGTCATGTCCTCGAAGTAGTCGGTATCAGCCCCCAGCAGATGCGGAATCTGCTTGAGGATGAGAATCAAGCCAATAGCGGCCAGCATACCGCGGATAACCGACGTAGGAAAGTACAGCCCAATGATGCCAGCGCGCACCAAACCCATTATCACCTGTAGCGCCCCTGCTATTACCGTGGCCGCCAGTACCGCCTGAAAAGTGCCCAGAGTTTGCAGCGCCGTCAAAACAATGGCCGTTAGCCCCGCAGCTGGCCCGCTTACGCTAAGTTGTGAGCCGCTAAGCCAGGATACCATTACCCCCCCCACAATGCCGGTGATGATGCCTGACAACAGCGGTGTACCAGAAGCCAGTGAAATGCCTAGGCACAATGGCAACGCTACCAGGAAAGTAACCAGCCCAGCCGGAATATCTTTTCCTAAATGTTGCAGGTAACCCACCTTGGCTGGTGCCTCGGCAGCAACTTTGGTGGTCAGCGGGACGTTGACTATTTCAGGCATAAATAGACGAGTTTGATGTCCCCAATGTCAGGCAGTAACCGCCTACCGATGTGGATATCTTACAAGTCTATAAGTCAGCAATTAAGACCTGGTTAAAAGGAAATTAAAAGCAGATTAATTTCTAAAATAAGCGTCTACTTACCCTCCCGTTGATCCTCACAGTTTAACCCAGAGCGGGCCACTCCAGCAGTACTTGCGTTCCTTCTCCCAGTTGACTTTCCACCCGCACCGTTCCGCCGTGCAACGACATGATTTTGGCCGTAAGCGGCAGCCCAATACCATGGCCTGGCACCGTCCGGATGGCTTCGGCGCGGAAAAATGGCACGAATACCTGCTGGCGGTCGGCCTCAGTCATGCCTACGCCGTAGTCGCGCACTTCCAGTACCACATGCCGGGTGGTGGTGGTCAAGCTGGCCAGCACCGGCATGTTGGCGCCCGTTGAGAACTTACAGGCATTTTCCAGCACGTTCAAGAAAGCCGATAGCAGCAGCGCCTCGTTGCCCCGTACTGCAAACGGCTGCTTCACCTGGACTGGCACATCGCCAAATTCTAAATCGACGCGGTGCGTAGGGTGGCGGCGCTGCAATTCCTCATGGGCTTGCAGTAGCAGTTCATCAAGGCGCAAGGTGGTCAGAGGTACCTGCGAAGGATCGTCGGAGGCACGGGCAATTTGGAGTAGGCCGTTGGTGAGGTCTTTGAGCAGCCGAGATGCGTCGAGGGTACTTTGCAGCACCCGGCGGTATTCCTGGGGGCTGCGCTCCTGCTGGAGCAGGGCCACTTCCAGCTCACCAATCAATACGGTGAGTGGGGTGCGTAACTCGTGCGAAGCGTCGCGGACGAAGGTGCGCTGCCCGGCAAACGCAATTTCCAACCGGTCGAGCAGTTGGTTGAAGCGCTGGGCCAAGTGAGCTATTTCGTCGTATCCATCGGCCTGCGAGAGGCGCCGGTGCAAATCAGAAGCCGTGATGCTGTCCACTTCCCGCACCACTTTCTGCATAGGTTGCAATGCTTGGCTCGCAAAAAACCATCCGCCAATACCCACAATAATCAGTGAAACCAACAGCCCGCTAATCAGGATATTACGCAAACCCTGCTGCCTATCGCGCGTGTCAGTATCCACCGAGGAAGCCACCACCACAAAGTAGCCTTGGCGAGCATCTTTGTACAGTAGCCCTACCGTCTGATAGAACCTATTACGCGTCTGGACCTGCCGGCCGGTTTGGCGCACGGCTGTCAGTAAGCTCACAGGCACGGGCACTTCCGTTAGCTGCCCTTCTCGAAACACCACTTTATTGTCGGCGTTGTACACCCGCACCTCTTCTTCGGGCAGCGTCCGGTAGAACTGCCGCAAGTACCGCCGATAAGACGCCCGGCTGGCCTCGTCGGCGCGGTTGGTACCGTCGAGGTAGACGTGGGCCACAATACGGGCCCGCGCAAACAAGCTCTCCGTAAACGACTCCTGGCGGGCCTGGAATGTGAAGTAGTAGATTACTACCGAAAACAACAGCAGCGTAACGGCCAGAATAGCAGCAAACTGCAAAGCCAGACGCAGGCGAATAGACATGATGAATTGGGATGCTGATTAGTGATGTGTTGATGCGCCTTGCTATAATGATTGGGGCTTCCTATTTCATTGAAATACTTGTGCTAACGTGCCTAACATCTATTCTCTAGCCAGCGTCGTCATGATTAGCAACCACCCCAACAGGCAACACATTGGCCTATTCTTCCTTCATCACGTAGCCCATCCCCACCAGCGTATGAATTAGCTTGGGGTTGAAGTCTTTATCAATTTTCTTACGCAGGAAGTTGATATACACGTCAATAACGTTGGAACCCGTATCGAAGCTAGTTTCCCAGACGTGCTCCAGAATGTCCACCCGTGAAATAACCCGGCCCTTGTGGCGTAGCAGGTACTCCAAGAGCGAAAACTCGCGTGCGGTTAGCTGAATGGGCTGGCCAGCCCGCTGCACTCGTTTGCTGCCGGGGTCAAGAGTAAGGTCGGCGAGGAACAGTACGGCAGCGTTACCGCTAGCTTCGGGCCGTCGGCGCACTAAGGCCCGAAGCCGCGCCAGCAATTCTTGAAAAGCAAATGGCTTCACCAAGTAATCGTCGGCGCCGGCATCGAGCCCTCGGATTTTGTCGTCCGTTTCGCCCAGGGCCGTCAGCATCAGAATCGGGACGGCGGAGTTCTGAGCGCGCACCTGCCGGCATACGTCGAGGCCACTTAGGCCGGGCAGCAGGTTATCAAGGATAATCAGGTCGTAGGTGCCCGCTAGTGCCATTCGCAAGCCAATGGGTCCATCGGTGGCTACCTCTACGGCGTGCTGTTGCTCGGTAAGGCCTTTGTGCAGAAACGCCGCCACTTTGGGCTCATCTTCAACCAGCAGAATTTTCATGGATTAGATTCAGGGTGCAGAACGAAATCGAAACGGCAAGATACTGGGATTCAGTTGGAGCTACCGAACGGTGTTACCCGCAGAGCAGCTATTGGGCATACAACCCAGAAGGCTAGGCTTCCTGCCTTTTGCAGCCCTTAGTAGTAGAACTCAAACCAATTTGTGATAACAGAGTTATTGGCAGCAAAACAAAACCCCTATTTGCAGCTTGCAAATAGGGGTTCATAAGCCCAATTAGTACTCATCAAACTGTTGGCGTTCAGGCTCAGAAGCTATTGGAGCCTGAAGTCACTATAGCTACCTCGATGCTTACTTCTTTTCTCAGCAGAGAGCATCAGGTAATGAATGATGTGGTCCAGATACGAGACCTTCGGCTGACTTGGTCACGTTCAGGCAAGGGCCTCTATATAGCGTCCAACCCTGGCAAGTTGAGCAGAGCACCGGCGCGGCGCGCCACGGTTTTGATACTGTCGACATCCAGGCCGGTGATGGTCAGGTGGCCCATTTTGCGGCCGGCGCGGGCCTGCATCTTGCCGTATAAATGCAGATGCGTGCCCGGCAGGCTTAGCACAGAGTACCAATCCGGTTCTTGCAATTGACCATCGGCGTCAAACCACACGTCGCCCAGCAAGTTGAGCATGATGGCCGGGGAATGCTGGCGTGGCTGCGGTAAGGGCAAGCCGGCCATGGCGTGCACCTGCAAGTCAAACTGCGACGCGTCACAGGCGTCCAAGGTGTAGTGGCCGCTGTTGTGCGGGCGCGGGGCCATTTCGTTGACAACCAGACCACCGAACTCACTGCCATCGTCCACCACAAAAAACTCCACACACAGCACTCCGACATAGCCAAGATGCTGCGCTATAGCCACAGCGGCCTCACGCGCCCTAGTAGACAAGGCTACCGGCATATTGCCTTCATACGCGTGAGTCACGGCCAAAATGCCATCGACGTGCACATTGCGCTGCGGAGCGAAGCTGACGACTTGCCCGTCCCAACCACGCGCCACCAGCACCGAGCACTCGGCGGTGAGCGGCAACATCTTTTCCAGCACGCAGGCCACACCACCCAGCTCCGCCCAGGCGGCAGCCAGCTCATCGGCAGTCTTGACGCGGACTTGGCCCTTGCCGTCGTAGCCCATGCGCGCGGTTTTCAGGATGCCGGGAAGCAAATCGGCCTGTTCATCCAGCACGGCCTGCAACTGGGCCGTCGTTTCAATCACCGCATAAGGCGCGCAGGTCACCCCCGACACGTCAGCACAGGCCGCGAACTGCGCTTTTTCCTCAATGCGGTTTTGGGCAATGCCAACCACGGCCGCACTGGGTGCCACGGGCCGGGTTTGCGCTAGGGTTTGCAGAGCCTGGGCCGGCACATTTTCAAACTCGGTGGTAATAGCTTGGCATAGCTGGGCTAGTTCCGCCAGCCCGATCGGGTCGTCGTAGTTGGTCTGGATGTAGTGGTGACTCACCAGCCCGGCGGGGCTTTGCGGGTCGGGCTCCAGCACGGCGGTGAAGTATCCTAGGCGCTGAGCAGCATGCACAAACATCCGGCCCAGCTGCCCGCCCCCCAGTACCCCTAAGGTGGCCCGCTGACCCGCAGCGTCCACACTACCTGGAAAAATTGGAGCCAGGGCTGCAACGTGATTATCGGCACTCATAGGGGCAACGTCATGGCGCGAGCCGCTTCGGTTTGTTCGGCGCGAAACGCCTGTAGCTTTGCAGCCAAGTCTGCGTCGTGCAAAGCCAACAGGCTGATGGCAAACAGCGCCGCATTAGCCGCCCCGGCAGTGCCAATAGCAAACGTAGCAACGGGTATTCCTTTGGGCATTTGCACGATGCTATGCAGCGAATCCACCCCCTGCAAATGGCGGCTGGCCACTGGCACCCCCAGTACGGGCACCGTAGTTTTGGCCGCCAGCATGCCCGGCAGGTGGGCGGCCCCACCCGCGCCAGCAATGATGGCTTGTAAGCCACGCGGACCAGCTTGTTCGGCGTAGGCAAACAAGTCGTCGGGCATGCGGTGGGCCGACACTACGCGCGCTTCGTGGGCCACACCAAACTGGGTGAGAATCTGCACGGCATGCTGCATGGTGTCCCAGTCGCTGCTGGAACCCATAACCACGCCAATTAGGGGTTTGATAGTATTGGAAGAGGAAGGAGTACTCATCGAAATTATTTAGTGGTCATGCTCAGCGAAGCGGAGCGGAGTCGAAGCATCGTAGCAGGTTAAAGGAGAGCACTAACCGCTTATCCAAACGTAAGCAAATCCAGCACTAAGCAATCCGACTACAAAAAGAATGATACCTAGTAAAATATTGGTGTAGCCAACATCCTTCTTTTCTAAGTCGCCCAGCCTGCTAGATGATTTGAAACCTTTGAAAGAAAAATACAGGCCTATAACGCTGCAAGGCATTACCGTGAGTAGTGCTAGCAACAGAAAAAATCTAGCAGAAAACCCAGCAGTACAAGTCCAAAAGGAGCCAAATAGCTATAAGTGGCTTTTTTGTAGTAGCGCACAATATGCGTTGTACTATCACCTATCTGCGATGAATTCTCCATGATTCTATAGATCAGTCATCCTCAATCTGCGCGATAGGAACGCTTCTCCAAGCTTAGTAGGACACTTACTTAGCGCTCCAGCAGGATTTCCGAACCCAAAATCACCAGATCTACCCGTCCTTTCAACGTCTGGTCGATGAAGGGCGTGTTCTGGGATTTGGATTTCATGAATTCCCGCGTAAAGGTCGTTTCCGCTTCGGTATCAAACAAAATACACTCTGCTGGCTGACCGACTTCGATGGTGGGTACTGGCAAACCCATCAGGCGGCGGGGTTCCGCTGAGTAGCGCTTCACCAATAAGTCCCACCCAAATTTGCCGGGCTCAATAAAGAAATGGTGGAGCGACACGAGGGCGGTATCTAGGCCGGTGATGCCGTTGGGCGCGCTGATGAAATCCTGCGCTTTTTCAAACGGCGTGTGTGGCGCGTGGTCGGTGGCAATAAGGTCGAATACGCCGTCGATGAGCCCTTCCAGCAGCGCATCACAATCGGCCTGCGTGCGCAGCGGTGGGTTCATCTTATAGTTGGTGTCGTAGTCGCCGATGTGCTCGTCGGTGAACAGCAGGTGGTGCGGGGCCACTTCGGCCGTCACCTTCACGTCGCCGCGGGATTTCCACCAGCGAATCGTTTCCATGCCGAGCTTGCTGGATACGTGTTGGATGTGCACGTGCGCACCCGCCGCCCGGGCCAGCCGGATGTCGCGGTCAATGATGATTTCCTCGGCGCAGGCCGGTGAGCCCTTAATGCCGAGCCGGTAGCTCATCACGCCTTCGTTGAGGGCGCGCGGCCCAGCCAGCTCCGGCACCTCGCAGTGGCTGGCGAAAAACATCCCAAACTCGGTGGCGTACTGCATAGCCCGTAGCAGCACCGCTGGGTCGTTGGTGGTGTCTCCATCGTCGGTCAGCATGGTCACGCCGAGTCGGTGCATCCCCTCAATTTCCGCTAGTTCCTTGCCCTCACGGTTCTTGGTGACACAGCCGGAGGTATACACCGGAATGCGCGACCGGTGCTTGGCATTTTCCAGCACCGTAGCTACCACCGTTGCCGAGTCGATGGCCGGGCGGGTATTGGGCATCATCACCACGCCAGTAATGCCGCCATTGATAGCTGCCTCACTCCCCGTAGTAATGGTTTCCTTGTTCTCAAACCCAGGGGCGCGGAAATGAACGTGGGCATCAAACATACCCGGCATCAGCACCCGGCCCCGCGCGTCGATGACGCGGGCTCCTTTGGGAACAGTCAGGTTGGGTCCAATGTCCTGAATTTTCCCCTCGACAATCAGGACGTCGCCCTCGAGCAGCACAGGTGAATTTTCGGAGGCAATGCGGGCGTTTTGAAGGAGAAGCATGAGGTGATAATTGCTGTAAACCGGCAAGGGGTATGGAAGAAGTAAAAGTAAAGAGTTAACCGCCGCGTTCGGCACTTAGGGCATAATCACCGATGAGCCAGCCCGCTGCCGCGCGGCATATGCCTCCTGTTTCGGGAACTCCCCGCCTGGCGTGAGCCAGTCGAGCACGGCCATGCGGATGGAGATGCCGTTTTCAACTTGGTTGGTAATCAGGCTGCGCTCATAGTCCATAACGGCATCGCACAGCTCAACCCCCCGGTTCACGGGGCCAGGGTGCATGATGTAGAGACCCTTATCGCGGATTTCCGCTAGCCGGGCAGTAGTAATGCCGTACACCCGGTGGTATTCGCGGACGCTAGGGAAAAACTGCACGTCTTGGCGCTCCATCTGCACACGGAGCAAGTACACTACATCGGGGGCCCAAGCCATGGCCGCTTCGTAGTCGGTGAAGCGGGGGATGCTTTCCGGCACGTATTTGGGCACCAGCGAGCCTGGACCAAGGTAGGCAACTTCAACACCTAGCTTTTGCAGCAACGTGCTGGTAGAGCGCGCGACGCGAGAGTGGAGAATGTCGCCGATGATGAGCACTCTTTTACCCCGAGGATCAGGGAATTTTTCCTTGATGGTGAAGGCATCCAGCAGGGCTTGGGTGGGATGCTCGTGCGCCCCGTCGCCGGCATTGATAACCGACGCCGTGGTTTGGCGGGCAATCATGCCGGGCAGGCCGGGGTGGCTGTGGCGGACGACGATATAATCGGTGCGCATAGCTTGGAGCGTCTCGATGGTCTCGCGCACCGACTCGCCCTTGGTGATGGAGGAATGGGCGACGTCGAAATTCGTTACCTCCGCCGAGAGGCGCTTGGCCGCCACCTCAAAGGAAGAATGGGTCCGGGTGCTGGCCTCATAGAACAGCATGAGCACGGACTTGCCCTCTAGCGCAGGAATTTTCTTCACCGAGTGGGTGAACAGTTTTTTAAAGGACGTGGATTGGTCGAGCAGGAACTCGATTTCCTCACGATGGAGGGAGGCAATGTCGAGCAGGTCTTTACGTGCCATACCGAAGTTGAGGAAAAATGAGGTTGACTAGCTAAAATGGACAGTGTTAATTCTTATCTACCCCTCGCCATAACGGGAAGCTGCGTGCTGCGCGACGGCAGCCGCCAAACTCAGCGGGCATAAAAAAACCGTTTCGGAATCCGAAACGGTAGCGGGGCAACAATCAGAAGAGACAATAGAGATACCAAAGGCAAAATCGGGGAAACCAATGATGGCGAAGACCTTACGGTCCACTCGCGGTTCCCAGCCGAGCAGGATCTCGCGCTTCATCAACGAATTTTTTGGTTGAAGCATGGCGCAAAATTAAGGCATTGTTAAGCCCAGCAATTCATTAGTAAGATTAATTTTTTTCACCTCGCGCTTCACAAATTCTATTTCCAACCTAACGAGCTGAGCTACGCAGTTTTTGTTGTCTTTTTTGCTATCAAAAAAATTATGGCCTGCGTGGCCAATTGCTTTGCATGTACGCTCCATCTTAACTTTAGCTCTTTATTCCGCAGCCTTAGCTGACAGGCTATGGCTGCGGCAAATCCCCACAAGCTAAAATTTTGGCGGCGCTAGCTCATCAGTGAGGTCCACGTCTTGGTTGAAATCTGCCACCAAGCTCGAACATCGAGTTCAACTGTTGCTGCCGTGGTTGAAGCCTAACGTTAGCAGTACTTTAGCTTAGGACATGCCACCTTCAAGCACAGTCGTATCTGGACTGTATAGTGGTTGTACTTCCTCTATACTACCACTTCTTCGTTAGGCATAATTTCAACGGAATGTTATCTATTTTCTCGTTGCTCTAGCAAGGCGTTTATTATATTTTACCAATTTTAATTTACACTAAACAAATCAAATCCTGGTTCCTGCCGTAGTAATAGTTTTGGTCAACTCTCCTAATCTAGCCGAGCCGTTGGCAACGGGCTAGCTTTTCAAGGCAAGGATACACGGAACCAGTAAATACACTTTTGTTAAGGCTTGCGGAATATCTTTTTGAAGAGCAACACTGCTTTTTCAACCACAAACCCTATCAGGAGCCCGCCTACTGCGCAAGCCAGCACTTTAGCCAACCATGCCACCACCGGTAGGTGAGCGAATGTCTGCTCTAAACCGTGCAGCAAATGATTGGTAAAGGGAATGCCGTGGGCAATGATTTCGGCCCCAACCCACAGCATGGCGGCTGTTCCCACATAGCCTAGCACACTCAACAAGCGCGGCATTAAGTGCACGATGCCACGCCCAATTTTTTGCGTAACAGCAGGGTAGTTATCCTGCGCTAAGTGCATGCCGATATCATCTGCTTTCACGAGCAAGCCCACAAAGCCATAGACGGCCACGGTAATAAACACAGCCACAGCCGCCATAACGACAATCTGGTTGACAATCGGTTGGCCGGTCACCTGGCTATAGGCAATGGCCATAATTTCAGCGGACAAAATAATATCGGTGCGCACGGCCCCCGCTACCCGCTCTTGTTCCAGCTCCTCGGGCGTAATCTGCTTTACGTTTTCACTTTCCACTGGCACGTCGGGATGTTTGCTAAATAAAGAGTGCACCTTTTCGTACCCTTCAAAGCATAAGTAAGCCCCACCTACCATTAAAATGGGCGTAATAGCCCACGGCGCGAAATACCCGAGTAGTAGAGCCGCAGGCGTCAGAAGCAGAAGCTTATTGATTAGGGACTTCTTGGCTATTTGATAGATAATAGCTAGCTCCCGAGAGGGGTCGAGGCCCACAACATACTTGGGTGTCACGGCCGTATCATCAATAACAATACCGGACACTTTGCCGGTGGTCTTGGCTACTTGGGCCGGTACGTCATCTAGACTAGCCGCGCTGGCTTTGACTAAAGCGGATATGTCATCTAAAAGAGCAAAAAAACCGGAAGCCATACGTTGGATACTTATACTGTGATTTTCGCTTTTAAAAAGCTATGCGGGGTGCCGCTGCCTTCGGGCAGCAAGTTATAGCGGTTTTGCGAGCGGGGCACTTCTTTGTTAAACAAAGGAATAAGCTAAGTAATAGCCCCCAAACAAAAGTCCAGTCCCGCTACTATGCGAGGTCTGCCTTTCGTTTGGGGGCCGTTACTTAGCTTATGCTATGCTTTTACATCGTAACGATCGAGCATCATCACCTTGTGCCAGGCCTTCACAAACGCTTTTACAAAGCGCTTGTGTCCATCGTTGCCAGCATATACTTCTGATACGGCGCGCAACTGACTATTGGAGCCAAACACTAGATCGGCGCGCGTGGCGGTGAAACGCGTTTCACCCGTCTTGCGGTCGTTAAGGGTTAGGGTTAGGCTTTTGGTATCGGCTTTCTTCCACTCCAGGTCGGTGCTCGTCAGCACGTTAAAGAAATCGTTAGTGAGCACGCCCACCCGATCGGTGAAGATACCGTGCTTGGAGTTGTCGTGGTTGGCATTCATAGCCCGCAGGCCGCCTACCAACGCCGTCCACTCAGGAGCGGTGAGTGAGAGCAGTTGGGCTTTATCCAAGAACATTTCCTCTGGCGCCACACCCTGGGAAATTTCGTTGAAGCCCTCGTCGAGGTAGTTGCGGAAGCCATCGGCCACGGGCTTTAGCCAAGTGAACATCTCGATATCGGTGAGGTCTTGCGTGGTATCGCGGCGGCCCGGCGTGAAAGGCACCTCTGTAGGCACGCCCGCATCGGCAGCGGCTTTTTCAAGTGCCGCGCAACCGCCCAGTACGATAAGGTCGGCCAGCGAAACTTGCTTGCTACCCGCATCCGAGCCGTTGAATTTCTCCTGCACCGTGCGCAAGGCCGCCACTACCGGCACCGTACGACGGTTCACCTCCCAGTCCTTTTGAGGAGCTAGCGCGAGCCGGCCACCGTTGGCGCCACCGCGCTTGTCGCTGTGGCGGTGCGTGACGGCCGCCGAAAATGCCGTGAACACCAAATCTGAAGGCGACACTCCTAGGTTCAGGATTTCCTTTTTCAGCGCTGCCACATCGGCCGCGTCGATGGGGGCGTAATCGGCCAGTGGAATGGGGTCTTGCCAGAGCAAGTCGTTTTCGTTGCGTTTTTCCGGACCTAAGTACCGCTCGCGCGGCCCCATGTCGCGGTGCGTCAGTTTGTACCACGCTTTAGAAAAAGCTTGGGTGAAGGCCTCGAAATCGTTCAGAAACTTCTCGCACACCTTGCGATATTCGGGGTCTTCTTTTAGCGCAATATCCGTGGTCATCATCATCAGCGCGTTCATCTGGCCGGGGATGTGCGCGTCGGGCGTTTTAGGAGCATTCGAGTCCACAGGCGTCCATTGCAGCGCGCCGGCTGGGCTCTTGGTCTGCTTCCAGTCGAACTTGAACAGGTTGGTGAGGTAGTCGTTGTCCCACTGCGTAGGGTTGGGCGTCCAACTGCCTTCGATGCCGTTGGTCATCGTATTTTCGGCATTACCCGCACCCTTGGGGTTGTGCCAGCCCAGGCCCATGGCTTCCATCGGTGCAATTTCGGGCGGCATCCCAATTTCGGCGGCCGGCACCATGCCGTGGCTTTTGCCGAAGGCGTGACCACCAGCAATGAGAGCCACGGTTTCCTCGTCGTTCATGGCCATACGCGTGAAGGTGGTGCGGATGTCGCGCGCCGAACCTAGAGGGTCGCCATTGGCATAAGGGCCTTCGGGATTGACATAAATGAGGGCTTGGTGCGAAGCAGCCAACGGGTTTTCGAGGTCGTAGTTAGCGTCGCCGTTGCGGCCGCGCCAGCGCTTGTCGCGGTTCACCATCTCGTCAGGCGATTTAGCCTTGGACAAGTCATGTATCACCTCGGGTCCCCAATACGTAGCGTTGTCGGCCTCCCAGGCATCCTGGCGGCCACCGGCGAAGCCGTAGGTTGGGAAGCCCATGATTTCTAAAGCGCAGTTGCCGGTCAGTACAATCAAATCAGCCCACGAAAGGGCACTGCCGTATTTCTGCTTAATAGGCCAGAGCAATCGGCGCGACTTATCTGTGTTGCCATTATCCCACCAGCTATTGATAGGCGCGAAACGCTGTAAGGCTTCGCCCGCACCGCCGCGGCCGTCGGCAATACGATAGGTGCCAGCCGAATGCCAGGACATGCGAATCATCTGTGGGCCGTAGTTGCCGTAATCGGAAGGCCACCAATCTACCGACGAGGTTAGGAAGCCTTTGATTTCTTGCTTCAACGCTTCTAAATCAATAGAATTGAAAGCCTCCGCGTAGTTGAAGTCCTCACCCAATGGGTTGGCTTGGGGACCATTCTGATGCAGCAGTTCCACTTTTAGGCGGTTGGGATACCAGTCAGACAGCGTGGGGGGTGTACTTACTACACCTCCAATTCGGTCGCCGCCGAACGGGCACTTCCCAAGCATTTCGAAGCTCTTGGTGTCAGTTTTGTCGTGGTTGATGTTGAGCATGACGGGTTCGATAAGTGGACTTAGTGTAGGATAGCTGACCGGCCCAGAGTGCAAGCAAAAGAGGCTTGCGCAACCTGGACCGTAGCTTTCCGCTACGCTGTACGCTAATTCACTTATAGAGGAGCTTACTCTCAGAAAATAATTTCAAATGGGCACCGTAACCCGGCCGTACATACGAAGCCAGCGCTACGTTGTAGAACTGGCAATCAACGGATTAGGAGCGGTATAAATTGAATAACTATTTTTATCCCACAGCCATGGTGACAAGAAATAGAGCGCTGAAGGAACTGGCAATAGATATAAGTAAGACATGCACCAGCGCAGCATACTTGTATTTGGCGGCATTGGTGCTTTTACTGAGCTTGCTAGCAATTCTCCAGAGCCGCTCTTCAGCGGTTTTCTTCTGCTGATGCTTATAAGAGGTGTTACAAGTCGTAGCCAAGCACAGAATGCAAGCAACAGTAATGCTTAAAAGTAGTGTAAATCGAGGTTGGCTTTCTTCAAGCAAGACCACGGATAAAGTTGAGCAACTACCAAACGCGGCCTTACAAACAAAAAAACACCCTTGCGAAGTGCTGATTATCAGCTCATTGCAAGGGTGCATTGTGGGCCCAACTGGAATCGAACCAGTGACCTGCTGATTATGAGTCAGCTGCTCTAACCGATTGAGCTATAGGCCCGGTGCGAAGACTGCCAAAGCAGTTGGTTTCGGCAGCGCAAACTTCGACTTTTACGGGCAATTTTGCAACGCTGCTCGCAAGATTTGCTGGAACTGGTCTTTGGTCAGCACCCCATATCGTATTTCTTTTCTGCTGTATACTTCCTCACTCATGCCACATAAACTGCCTAATCTGCTCTTCGATTTCGGAGGCGTTATCCTCAACATCGAGTTTCGGCGCACCTTAGAAGCTATGCGTCTTCTGAACTCGCAAGGAGAAACTATTCCGTTCACGCAGGCAGCCCAAAGTGAATTGTTCGACTTAGTGGAAACCGGCCGCCTCACGCCTCATGAGTTTCGAGCGGGCTTGCGGACGCACTACAACCTGACGGCTACCGATGCCGAGCTAGACGCTGCCTGGAACGCTATGCTGCTGGATGTACCGGCGGAGCGGCTGGCTCTCATTGCCGATTTGCGTGCTCAAGGTCACCAAACCGCGCTGCTTTCCAACACCAACCACATTCACATTGAGGCCGTCAACCAGACGTTGAAAACGCAGTACGGCTTCGAGCACGGCATTGCTGATGTGCTGGACCGAGTATTCTACTCGCAAGAGGTAGGCTTGCGTAAGCCGGGCGAGGAAGTTTTCCAGCATGCCTTGCGCGAGATGAACTGGAAAGCCGAAGAAACTCTTTTCATTGAAGACAGTTTTCAACATATCGAAACGGCCCGCCGCCTGGGGTTGCGCACGTTGTTTCTGCCCCCGCCTCATACCATCCTCGACGCTCTCCCCGCTGCCATCCGTGCCTTTCCCCGAGAATACGACCCCGCCACTGCCGTTTCCTGACGCCCCGGCGCCTACGCCCGCAGAAGAAGTTGAGACAGCCTTTATTCAGTATGAAAAACCTACTCCGCCTTGGCGCACCGCCGCGCTCCACTTAGGGCTGTTTCTGCTGACGCTGCTTACTACCACGCTGGCCGGCGCCGAGTGGATGACCGGCAAGCTCACCTTTGGCCCAACGCCCTTAACTGCTGCGGAAATGCAGCGTGGGCTCTGGTTTTCGCTGCCATTTCTGGGGGTGCTCACGGTACATGAGTTTGGGCATTATTTCACGGCCCGCCGCAACGGCATTCGGGCTACGTTGCCGTATTACATTCCGTTTTTCACGGGCTTCTTCAACACCATCGGTACGTTTGGGGCGGTTATCCGAATCAAGGAGCGGATTTTTTCGCGCCGGGAGTTTTTTGATGTAGGCCTGGCCGGACCGCTGGCGGGGTTTTTGGTGGCGGTACCGGTGCTCATCTACGGTTTCACGCATCTGCCGCCGGCCGACTACGTGTTTCAGGTGCACCCCGAATATCGGGCATACGGCTCTGACTATGCCCGTTACGTGTACCAATCCGGCGAGGGCATAGCCTTGGCGCGGCCGTTGCTCTACCAGGGGCTGGAATATCTGTTTGCTGATCCTGCACGCCTGCCGCATCCGTACGAGCTAATGCACTACCCGGTGCTAATGGCAGGCGTGCTGTCGTTGTTCTTCACGGCGCTGAACCTGCTGCCCATTGGTCAGCTCGACGGCGGGCACATTTTGTACGGCCTGTTGGGGTTCAAGCAGTTCAATCGGCTGTCGATGGTTCTGTTTGTGGGCTTCATCTTTTACGCTGGTCTAGGGTTATTTTCCTTGCAAACCGATTCCGACACTTGGCTATACTGGGGCTTACCCTACTTCGGGTACCTGTTTCTAGTATTTAGAAGAGCCTTGCCTACTCCGCGCCGGGCATTGCTCCTAAGCCTGAGCGTGTGGGCCGCACAATTAGCTGTAACAGTGGCCGTACCCGATATTATGGGTAATCCGGGCTGGCTGGTGTTTGGGCTGATGCTGGGCCGGGTTACAGGTATTTACCACCCGCCTGCTCCCGACGAGTCGGCGCTGAGCACGGGCCGCAAGGTGCTGGGCTGGCTGATGCTAGTTATTTTTGTACTGTGCTTCACCCCAAGTCCGTTTCATTGATTGCTGCGTAGCTGTTTTGGTGCTATTGCCTCGTGCGTAGTACTTAGGCTGCTCTGCTATAATCCGTGAAGTAGGCACAAGCCACTACCAACTAAGCACTATATCAATCAGGCATTTATTCCCAGAGAATGATAATTGAACAACGTCGGCTGCTGGCCGGCTCCACGCAGCTTGCTCTACGTCCCAACGGATTATATATCTGCCAACGCAACAGCCACGGCCGCGCTACGCTGGAATTTGAAATGCCGTACGAGGAAGTGCTGCCAGTGCAAGTAACACGCTTCCGTACTACGCCGCAACTCACTTGGCGGCCCTTGCTGGCGCTGTGGTTTGTGGTTAATCTATTACACCGCTTGATTCCTGTTACCGAAAACGGACAGCTTTCCGACGCAGCCTGGCTAGGACTGTTCGGATTTGGTGGCCTGCTGATCGGAGTATACCTCTATGGGCAACGCAACTGGTGGCAGCACGTTACGCTAGGCACGGCCCGCACCAACATCACTCTCGCCGACCGTTCCTCAGAACGCGCCTCGGTCGATAAGTTTGCTCGTGCGCTGGAGTCACGCACCAAAGCCTACCTGCGCGAGGAATACGCCAACATCAACCCGCTTGGGCTCATCGACACCCAGTTGCACCGCCTACGCTGGCTGCGCAAGCTCGACGTGCTGACCGAGCGGGAAGCCCGCATCCTCGCCACCCGCCTCACCGGCCGCCTCGACTCATCCCCCCTACGCAGTATGGGTCAGGAATTAGAATCGCCTTATGTGAACTAAGTGGTGAGATTGTGAAGTGGTGAGTTTGATGTTCGACTTGCGCAAACAGCGCCGAAGGAACACCACACTCACCACTTCACTATCTCACCACTTAGTTCAGCGCTGCTACGCCGGGTAGTTCTTTGCCTTCCATGTATTCGAGGAGGGCGCCGCCGCCGGTGCTGATGTAGGATACTTTCTCGGAGAAGCCTAGTTGGTTGACAGCCGCCGCGGAGTCGCCGCCGCCGATGAGGCTGAACGCGCCGGCTTCGGTGGCTTCGGCAATGGCTTCGGCTACTTTGGTGGTGCCGGCCGCGAAGTTGCTCATCTCAAACACACCCATTGGACCATTCCAGAGCACAGTTTTCGACTGGCGCACGATGTCGGCAAATGCCTTCTGTGACTCGGGGCCGAGGTCAAGGCCCAACCAGCCGTCGGGGATGCTGTCGTTGTTGGCTTCTTTGGTATTGGCGTCGTTGGCGAATTTATCGGCAATGATGCTGTCGGTAGGGAGCACTAGGTTCACGCCCTTGTCTTTGGCTTGCTGGATGAGGCGTAGGGCCAAATCCATCTTGTCGGCTTCCAGCAACGAGCTGCCGATGCTGCCGCCCTGGGCTTTGGCAAACGTGTAGGCCATGCCGCCCCCGATGAGCAGGTTGTCTACCTTATCAAGCAGCTTCTCAATCAACAGAATCTTGTCGGAGATTTTGGCGCCGCCCATAATGGCCGTGAAAGGCCGCTCGGCGTGTTCCAGCACTTTTTGGGCGTTGTCTAGTTCTGATTGCAGCAAGTAGCCGGCCACCCGGTCTTCGGGTGCGAACTGTGCGGCCATTACGGCCGTGGAGGCGTGCTTGCGGTGAGCGGCCCCGAAAGCGTCGTTCACGTACACCTCGCCGAGCTTGGCTAAGTTTTCAGCAAAGGCTTCGTCGCCTTTCTCTTCTTCGGGGTAGAAGCGTACGTTTTCTACCAGCAGTATCTGGCCGGGCTGCAAGGCGTTGGCTTGCTCTTCAGCTTTCAGGGCGTCGTCGGCAAACTGTACGTCGGTGCCGTACTCTTCGCCGAGGCGAGCTACGATGTGCTTCAGCGAGTACTTGTTTTCGGGACCACCTTTGGGCCGGCCCAGGTGCGAAAGCAGCACCACCGAGCCGCCATCGGCCAAAATCTTCTTGATGGTGGGCGTAGCCGCCCGGATGCGGGTGTCGTCGGTGATGTTGAATTCTTTGTCCAGAGGCACGTTGAAATCTACGCGCACCACGGCGCGCTTGCCACTGAAGTTGTACTGGTCGAGCGTTTTCATGAAGAAGAAAGAGATGGGGAAAGTGGAACGTAACGGGGCGAATGTAGCATAAGCTTTGTATGCTTTGAAGCTTATGCCCGGAATACGGCCACGAAAATCATCGGCTACACGTCGTAGTATGGCCTATACGTCCCACTTTCGTAGTAGGCAAAGCCACTCTACACCTTACGTTCCATCCCCGTACCTTTGCGGTAACTATGAAAATTGGCATCTTCTTCGGCGGCCCGTCGCGCGAGCGGGAAATCTCCTTTGCGGGCGGCCGCACCGTATATGATAACCTCGACAAGTCTCTGTTCGAGGCCGTTCCTGTGTTTGTGGATAGCCGGGGCAACTTCATTCTGCTCGACTGGCACTACATCTACAAAGGCACCATCCGCGACTTTTACCCGCCAGTTTCGGCGCTGCCGCCGTCCACGCTGCCGGTGCAGGTGTACCTGGAAAGCCTAGGCGACTTATCCCAATCCGAGCAGGACAGCATCATTTCCGAAGTAGGCCGGCGCGTGCAGCCCCACGAGTTGCGCGAGCTGATGGACTTCGCCTTCCTGGCTTTGCACGGACCGGGCGGCGAAGACGGTGCCATTCAGGGCTTGCTGGAATGGTACGGCATCCCGTATTCCGGCTCCGGCATTCTGCCCTCGGCTTTCGGCATCAACAAAGTGGCTCAGAAGAAGCTGCTCAAAGCCCTGGGCCGTCCTACCCCCGATTTCCGCGTGATTTCAACGGAAGAATGGGATGCCGCCGACCCTGCCGCCACCCTCGGTTATCTGGTGCGGGAGTTGGGCCTGCCGCTGGTATTTAAGGCGCCGCGCCAGGGTTCCAGCATCGGTATCAGCATTCTGCGCGAGGCCGACGTGGCCAAGTTTGCCACGGCTATGGAGCGCAGCTTGTTCCGCAAAACTGTCACCCGCACCGAGTGGCAGCAACTCACCGAGCATGATAAACTCCAGTGGGTGCAGCAACTGGTTGATATTCGGGAAGGCATTGGCCTGCCGGTTGTTTTGGCTGCTAGCCCTGAGCCATTAGTTGTTAGCTCTCTGGCAGAGGAAAACGCTAACAGTCAACAGCTAACCGCTACAAGTTCGTCTTTCATTTACCATCCCGAAGCGTTACTAGCCGCTCTCGATACCCAGCTGGCAACCGCTGAAACCGTGCTGCTAACCAGCGTGGAAGGTGAGGCGCAAGTATTGGTGGAAAGCTTCGTGCAGGGCCGCGAATTCTCGTGCATTGTGGTGGAAGACCCCGATGGCAAACCCCTGGCCCTGCCGCCCACAGAGATTGTGAAGGGCGAGGAAATGTTCGATTACCGCTCGAAATACCTGCCCGGCCTGGCCCGCAAAGTCACCCCCATCGACCTGCCCGAAGCGGATATTCAGCGCATCCGAGAGGCATGCGAGGAAATGTTCGACACGTTCGGCTTTCAGGTATATGCGCGGTTGGATGGCTTCATTCAGGCCGACGGTACGCTGTTCCTGAACGACCCGAACACCACGTCGGGCATGTTGCCGGCGTCGTTCTTCTTCCACCAAGCCGCCGAAATCGGGCTGAATCCTTCGCAGTTTCTCACCTTCCTGATTCGTACCTCGTTGGCGGCGCGGCGGCGCGGCGGTATGCAGCCGGTGCGGCTGGCCGGCTTGCTTAAGCAGCTAGATGATGCCGTAGCAGTTCGCCAAACCCAGGAGCGCACCCGCACCAAAGTGGCCGTCATTATGGGCGGTTATTCGTCGGAGCGGCACATTTCGGTGGAGAGCGGGCGCAACATCTACGAGAAGCTTAGCTCTTCGGTGAAGTACGAGCCGGTGCCTGTGTTCCTGACCGGCAACAGCCAGGAGTTCCGCCTGTATGTGCTGCCCATCAACGTGATGCTCAAGGACAACGCCGACGACATCCGGGAGAAGATCGAGCTAGCCGAAGCCGGCCACGCCACGCATCCTATCCTGACGCGCATCCGGCAGGAAGCGGCTACCATTACTAACACCTACGCTGGGCAACCGGTGGAGCAGCCACGCGCCATTACGTTCCCGGAGCTGGCCAAAGAAGTGAGCGAGGTCTTCATTGCCTTGCACGGCCGCCCCGGCGAGGATGGAGCTTTGCAGCGCCAGCTAGAGCAATACGGCCTGCCGTACAACGGCTCAGGCGTAGCCAGCAGCAGCATCACCATCAACAAGTTCGAAACCAACCGCAAGCTGCGCGAGGCCGGCTTGCGCGTGGCCGAGCACCGCATGGCCAGCCGCCTGGAGTGGACCGCCGACCCGGAGGCGTTCTACCAGAGCCTGGAAACGCAGTTCCCCTACCCCTTCATTGCCAAGCCCGCCGACGACGGCTGTTCCTCGGCCGTGAAGAAAATCAAGAATCGGGCGGAGCTGACGGCCTTCACCCGCCTCATCTTCCGCGACCAGGAGGACTTGATGGCCGCCGACGCTACCGTGCTGCACCTAGGCTTCAAGGAAGAGTTTCCGCAGAAAGAAACCTTTCTAATAGAAACCCTGATTGAGCGCGACGGCGCGGCCCACTTTTTGGAAGTAACCGGTGGCCTGCTCACGCATTGGGGCGAAAATGGCGAGCTGCAAATCGAAGTATTTGAGGCCTCCGAAGCCCTGGCCATTGGCGAAGTATTGAGTTTGGAAGAGAAATTCTTGGCCGGCGAAGGCCAAAATATCACCCCGGCCCGCTACGCTCCCGACCCCGTGGAGCGGCAGCGTATTTCCGAAGAAGTGAAGGCCGAATTGCGCCGCGTGGCCGAGGTGCTCGATATCCAAGGCTACGCCCGCATCGACGCGTTTGTGCGAGTACGGCAAAACGGCGCCGTGGAAGTACTGATTATCGAGGTGAATTCGTTACCGGGTATGACGCCTGCCACCTGCATCTTCCACCAAACCGCGCTGGCCGGCTACACGCCTTATCAGTTCATCGACCAGATTTTGGAGTTTGGGAAAGCGCGGAGTGAGAAGCTAGCATTCCAGAGCTAGAAGCTGGGAGTTAGAATTCATTCTGCTTTCCAACTCCCAGCTTTCCTTACTATTGTAGCTCCTAACTTCTTCTTTTCTGCTTCTCCTAGCACTCCAACTCCCAACTTCTAGCTCCTAGCTTCTTCAATAGAATGTCTTTTCTTAAATCTGATACGCCGATTGACCTGGTAAAGCACTTAGTGGTAATGGCGGTGGCCACGGCGGCGCTGGTGTTTGGCTTCTTCTTCGTGTATCTGCCGCTCACCACCAACCACGGCGAAACCATTGTGGTACCCAAGATTACGGGCATGAATCAGTCCGACCTCGAAGATTACCTCGACGAGCGGAACCTGCGCTACTTCGTGGATGATTCCAGCTACAACCCTGGCACCCGGCCGTTTACAGTGCTCAACCAGGACCCCGCGCCGGGTGAGAAGGTGAAGGAAGACCGCAAAATCTACATCACGGTAGCGATGCAGAATCCGCCGGTTATCAAGATGCCGAAGCTCACCGATGGGTCGGAGAAGAACGCGCAGATGATTATTTCCAGCTACGGCCTCACGGTGGGCAAGCTCATTAAGGTGCCCGATGTGCGCCAGAACCAAGTGCTACGGCAGTTGGTGGACGGCAAGGAAATAACACCCGGCTCACCTATTGCCAAAGGTACCCGCGTGGACCTAGAAGTCGGTGACGGCCTCGGTAACCAAGAGTTTGCGGTGCCTAACCTCATCAATATGCCCGCCGATGAGGCCACTACCCTGCTGGTTGGCCAGGGTCTACAACTCGGCGAAACCTTCTATCAGGAGCCCCAAGACGGCGAAACCGAAGGCACCGTAGTGAAGCAGCGGCCGGTAGCCTCACCCGTTGCCACCATCCGGATGGGCCAGCTAGTAGACATTTGGGTAGCTGGCAAAGCGCCACTCTCTGAAGTGAAAGACTAACGGATTCTTGCGGATTACAAACACTACGCCCCGGCAAAGTAGCGGCAACGTCACTTCGCCGGGGCGTAGTGTTTGTGCTCAAGTATTTAATTTCTCGTCATGCAGAGCGCAGCGAAGCATCTCGCGTGCTGACGTCAGACTACTAACCTAGCAGCAGCACGCGAGATTCCTCGGTAAGCTCGAAATCATGGCCTTTATTGGGTTGCTACCCGCATAGCCTACAGCGTCTTGGTGAAGGCTACTTTGATGCGAAGCTGGAAGTCGGCTATGACTTTGAAAATCTCCTTTAGGGTTACTTGCTCTACTTGCGTGAGGACTTTGGGGTCGAGGTAGTTGGTGGGCGGCACCCGGTCGTTGATGAGCTGGCGGGCCTGCTTTTTCAGGCGCATACCCATCAGGTAGTAATAGGCTTGAAACAGTTCCTCATACTCTTTCTCAGTGAATACGCCTTTCGTGCGTAGCTCCTGAAGCCGCTCACCGGTATTGGTCTTGAAAATCTGGTGTTTGAGGGCGTACACCCGTACTAGATCCACGATGGGCGTCATAGTTTTTTTCAGGTCGAATACCTGCTGGGTGCCTTGCGTGAACGTGCGGAAATTGCGGAAAAACGTGAGGGGCGGCTCGTATTGCAGGGCGTTTTTGGCCATGTAGTAGAAAAACCGGTCCACCGGGCCACGCAGCTCCTCACCCATAAATGCCTGTAGCTCGTCCATGATGGCTGCCTCACCATACAAGAACCGGCAGTCGAAAAACGTGGAGAACTTCATCACCGTTTCGGCGTTCGAATCGCTCATCCAGCTGTGATAGTTGCGCTTCCAGTGCGACAGGGAGTGAGTCCACTTGTGATTTTTAGCCATGAAGCCGCCCGTGCAAAAGCTGAGTCCGATGTGGTTGAGCTGGTCGGAAACGGCTTCGGCGAAGTGCAGGAAATACGCCCGCACCAGTTCGCGCTGCTCGTTGGCCTTGTCTTCGTAGATAATAGCGTTGTCTTGGTCGGTGAGCAGGGTTTGCTCTTTGCGGCCTTCGCTGCCGAGCACCATAAACACGAACTTGGCTGGGGCCGGGCCGTGCTCGGCCAGTACGCTTTCAATCACCTTCAGGGCAATGGTATCGGCCACGGTGGTGATTACCTGGTTCACAATTTCGGCCTTCACGCCGCGGCTAAGCAGCTGATTTACCATGTCGGGCACCATCTCCCAGCGCCGCTTCAACTCCCGCGCGCTCTGCGCCGATTTCACCGCCTGAATGAACATAAACGGCGACTGCGCCAAGTCGCTTAGCAGCTTGTTGCGGCTCATAAACCCAATGTACTGCCCGCCCTTCTCCACTAGCAGATAGCGGGTTTTCGTTTGGAACATCAGCAGGATGGCCTCATACACGTAGGCCTCGCTGCTGATGCTCACAATGGGCGTATCCAGCACGTCGGCTACGGGGCGCGTCACGTTCAGCTGCTGCGCTATTACATTGTCGCGCAGCGTGATATCGGTTAGGTAGCCGATGATTTCACCGGTATCGGCGGTTACAAACGAGCAACTCACCTTCGCTTCGGCCATGAGCTGGGCGGCCCGGAAAATGGGCGTATCGAAGGGCACGGCTAGGATAGAGCGTACCTCCAGCGTCTCGATACGGCGCGAGTACATCTGGTCGGCGGCAATGTAATTTTCTTCGGGCGCTGATATAGGCTTCACGAAGTGCGCGTATTCCTCGTTGAGCATCCGCTCGCCGTAGCGCGCCGTGAAGTAATGAAAGAAGTTCTCGTAAGCTAGGCAGAGCGCTCGGAAGTCGCGCCGGGGCAGGGCATATACCACGGTGCCTTTGCGGGCTATAACCGTGCGAATTGAGCGTTTCTTGTTGAGCAATATCGACATGCCGCCGTAGCAAGCCCCTACCCCGTAGGTTTCGGGCAGACGCTTGTTTTGCTCACTATCGTAAAAAAACGTTTCGTAGGCGCCCTCCACCACAATGTCGAGCCCCCGCAGCTTGGAAGTATCCTGCTGGTAGATAAGGGCTTCCTTGGTATAGCGCACCTCTTGCAACAAGCTTTCCACGCCCAATAGCACGTCATCGGGCAGTAAGTTGAAGGGGCTGACGGTTTTCAGAAAAGCGAAGCGGTTATCCATAAACCCAAAATAATAGCAGTAAAAGCACTCCGGCCACAACCAGCACGCCCGGCCCTAGCCACCGATGCCGCTGAAAGATACCGGGTTCGGCGGTTGGTACCAGCAGCTGCGGCTGGCCAGCAATAATAGCCTCATCCAAATCGCCAAGGCGGCGCAGCTCGAAAAAACAGTTCGCAGTGGCCTGGGCATCGGCTTGGGCGTCGTGCTGACGCGGCATCGGCTCCCGAAACAGGTGTTCGTGCAACTCGCCCAGGCGCAGGAAATTGCGCTGAACTGCTTTTGCGTGCCGCTGGCTGGTTTGCATGGTGCAGAGCGTGGGCAGTTCGGCCAGCAAATTGGGCAAGCCCGTCCGGTGGAATTCCGCGCCTATCATGTGAAAATCGAGCCGCATGTAATGGCCGACTACTAGGGGCTGATACACGCGCAAATCGTCGTGGAAGCGCTGCATAACCAGAGCGGGGTCCTCGCCCTGCTCGGACAAGAAAGTTGCTGTTAGGCCATGAATGGCTTGAGACCGGGCCCGCATCTGGCCAGCGGGTACTCGCAGAAAGTGGTTTTCCTCTTTTACCAGTTCACCTGTTTGGGTGTACACCAGCCAGGCAAGCTGCGCTACGTAAGGCCAGTTGCGCTTGGCCGCGTACGTCGTGTTCCAGTTGCCGGGCAGCCCGGTGGTTTCGGTATCGACAAACAGTAAAAATTGCTGCACCCGGCTTTTCTTAATTATAAGACGTTTGTCTGCTCCATGTTCCAACAGGCGCAACCGGGAGCATTAAGCTTTGTTCTGATGCAACGACGAATCCCG
The DNA here is from genome assembly GCF_000420705.1 of Hymenobacter norwichensis DSM 15439. Classification (GTDB taxonomy): domain Bacteria; phylum Bacteroidota; class Bacteroidia; order Cytophagales; family Hymenobacteraceae; genus Hymenobacter; species Hymenobacter norwichensis. Next base: position 716,621 of record NZ_ATVL01000007.1, on the reverse strand, counting down.
CACAAACAATTGGGGCTGCAATACCACCTGCCGGTGCGAGAAGTTGGTGCCTTTGGCTTCCACTAGCTCCAGAAAAAGCCGCACGGCTGCTTGGCCCATTTCCTCGCAGCGCTGATCCACGGAAGTGAGCATGGGTTCAGTAATAGCGGTGAAGCCCTCGTTGCTGAAGCCAGCCAGCGCCACATCCTGCGGCACTCGAATCCCCTGCTGCTTGAGCAACTGCAATGCCCCCAGCAGCGCTGAGTCGCCAGCCGCAAACACAGCATCAGGTGGGTTGGGCAATGTCAGCAGATGGCGCATGGCTTTCATACCTTCCTCCAGGTTCATGTCGCAATATACAATCAGGTCCTCGTCGTGCGGGATGTTGTATTCGGTGAGGGCATCGAGGTAGCCCTGACGGCGGTTTTTGTAGATGTTGAGGTGCTGCAAGCCCGCGAAATGGGCTACGCGCCGGCAGCCTTGTTCCAGCAAGTGCTTGGTGGATTGAAAGCCCCCGTCCCGGTCGTTGAGCACCACGGCATTCACGTTTTCGCCTTCCATTGCGCGGTCGAAAAACACCAGCGGAATGCCGCGCTTACGCACCTTATCGAAGTGCTTGAAATCAACAGTAGTGCGCGACAAGGAAACCATAATACCGGCTACCTGCGCGCTAATCAGCGTTTCGATGTTGCGCCGCTCGTGCGCCACATCCTCGTTCGACTGGCAGATGATGACGCTGTAGCCCGCCTTGCTGGCAGCCGTTTCGATACCGTGCACCACCGACGGAAAAAAGCGTCCTTCTATGTATGGTACTACCACCCCAAGCAACTTGCTTTTGCCTTTGCGTAACGCCGCCGCCAAGTGGTTGGGCTGGTAGTTGAGCTTTTTGGCCAGCTTGAGCACCTTCTGCTTGGTGGCCGGCCCAATGCTGTGGTGGTCGCTCAGTGCCCGCGAAATAGTAGTCATCGAAACACCTAGCTCCCGCGCCAAATCAGCCATAGATACCGGACTGTTGGGCTCGTGGGTGGTATCGTGTTTTTTGCTGCCGCGTGGAGGCATAAATGGATGGCGAAAGGCTGCTTATATAGATGCGTTGCGTAAAGCTACAGCAGTTTTATAGACTGCCTATAGCCTGACGAAATACGCGCTGCTTGCTATGCGTGGTATAATATGCTTTTCTTTTTCACCGAATGGCAATGATGCTCCTCAAAGCGAAAGGTTGCCTTGAAAACTCTTACTTTGTAAATAACTGTGTATGACTGCTGAAATAAAGCCACGCTTACTTCAGTACGTGCCATGCTCATAACCCCAAGTGAAACGACACTGCTTTTAGGTAACTAGTCTAATTAAAAGCGCATTGGGTATAAGCTCATACACCTTCGAAAAGCTTAATCGGAGAACAACAGAGCACTTTACAGCGGCAGCAGAATATGAATAGCATAATTTCTCTTATCTATGCGCAGATTACACAATCGTTAATCTAGCATTTCTGCTTGATGAGATTTTTACTGTTCCTCCTAGTGCTATTCGTTGGGTTTCCGGGGTTCACCCAGCAGGCTCCGCACCTCATTCCGGCCCACGACCCGGTTATGATCCGACAGAACGGCACGTACTATATGTTCTGCACTGGTCAAGGTATTGCCATCTGGTCGTCGAAGGATATGAAGACTTGGAAGCTGGAGAAGCCGGTGTTTGCCAGCGCGCCAGAGTGGGCCGTGAAAGCCATACCCGGCTTCAAAGGCCACATTTGGGCGCCGGATATTTCCTTGCATAACGGCGTGTATTACCTGTTCTACTCGGTGTCGGCGTTTGGCAAGAACACGTCCTGCATTGGGCTAGCTACCAACAAAACGCTGGACCCAACCTCACCCGACTACCAGTGGGTGGATAAAGGCAAGGTGATTCAGTCGGTTCCGGGGCGCGACCTGTGGAACGCCATCGACCCCAACCTAGTGCGCGACGACAAGGACACGCCGTGGTTGGTGTTTGGCTCGTTTTGGAGCGGTATGAAGCTGGTGCAACTCCGCCCCGACCTTACAGCCCCCGCCCAGCCCGAGCACTGGCGCACCGTAGCCGCCCGTCCCCGCGACCCGAAGCTCACCGACTCCTTGCCCGGCGACGCGGCCATTGAGGCCCCTTTCATCTTCAAGAAGAACGGCTATTACTACTTGTTTACCTCATTCGATTACTGCTGCCGTGGCCCCCAAAGCACGTACAAGATGATGGTGGGCCGCTCGAAAAGCGTAACCGGTCCTTATGTGGACAAAGCCGGCACGGGCCTGGAGCAAAGCGGTGGCACGCTGGTACTGGAAGGCGACAAGAACTGGTTCGGCGTCGGGCACAACTCAGTGTACACCTTCGATAAGACCGACTATCTAGTTTTCCACGGCTACGATGCCGCCGACCGGGGCCGCTCCAAGCTCCGAATCGAGAAACTAGGTTGGGATTCCGATGGCTGGCCCGTGGTAAAGCGCTAAAATATCAGGTTATTTTTTCACTGAATCGTTTCCGGTCGGCCATATAAATAAGGAAATACTCTTCTTTGCATAACCGAATAGTTGGGGGCCGGAGAAGCGCTTTAGCCCCGAACATTCTTTGGAGCAAGCCGGTCAATTTAGCGCGCTGGTTGCGCACTAATGCCACTACTTACTCGGCGCTAGGCTTCCAATAAACGTATAGGGCCATTCCGGGGACTGGTTTGCCCGAGCATTCGAACCCGCTGGCTGGTTCACGCTGCTTGTAACGGCAAGCAGTTCAGCATCAACCGCAACATTTCACCTAATTCTCACTCAATCAAGCACATACACTTCTTTCCATTTTCTCATGACTGAACAAGCAACGTCCATCGAGCAGCAAAGTGTTAATACCATCCGCCTGCTGTCCGTGGACATGGTGCAAGCGGCCAACTCCGGCCACCCCGGCCTGCCACTTGGTGCCGCCCCCATGGCCTACGTCCTGTTCTCGCGCTTTTTGCGCTTCAACCCCCAAGACCCCAAGTGGCCTAACCGGGACCGTTTCGTACTGTCGGCAGGTCACGGCTCAGCACTGATTTACAGCCTGCTGCACCTCTACGGCTATGATTTGCCACTGGCCGAGCTGAAGCAATTCCGGCAGCCTGGCTTCCGCACCCCCGGCCACCCCGAGTCCAACGTGACGCCCGGTATTGAAGTAACTACTGGCCCCTTGGGTCAGGGCTTCGCCAACGGCGTGGGTATGGCAATGGCTGAGGCGCATTTGGCCGCCACGTACAACAAGCCCGGCCACACCGTGCAAGACCACTATACCTACTCTATCGTGAGTGATGGTGACCTGATGGAAGGCATTGCCTCAGAAGCGGCTTCGCTAGCCGGCCACTTGAAGTTGGGCAAGCTCATCTACCTCTACGACGACAACGACATCTCGCTCGACGGCCCGACTAGCTTGGCCTACACCGAAGACGCTATGAAGCGTTTCGAGGCGTACGGCTGGCACACCCAGCGCGTTGAAGATGGCAACAACCTCGACGACATAGAGGCCGCTATCAAAGCAGCCCAAGACGAGAAAAATAAGCCTTCGATTATTTCGATTAAGACCATCATTGGCTTCGGTTCACCGCTGGCCGGCACCAACAAAGCCCACGGCAGCCCCCTCGGCCCCGACAACGTGAAGAAAGCCAAGGAGTTTTTTGGTTGGGACCCAGAAGCCAGCTTTGTGGTACCCGAAGGCGTGTACGAGCACCTGAGCAAGCCCGGCCAGCAAGGCGCTGAGTTGCAAAAAGAGTGGGACGAGCAGTTCAAGAAATACGAGCAGGAATTCCAGGTGGAAGCCCAGCAGTTCCACGTTTCCTTCAACGGCGACCTACCCGAAGGCTGGGACAAAGACCTGCCGGTTTACACCCCTGCTGATGGCGAGCTAGCCACCCGCCAGGCATCCGGCAAGGCCCTGACGGCCCTCAAGAAATCCGTTCCGTTCATGTTCGGCGGCTCGGCTGACTTGGCTTCGTCCAACGAAATGGACAAGTCAGGGGATGACAGCTTCCAGCCCGGCCACTATGAGCGCAGCAACATCTGGTTTGGGGTGCGCGAGCACGCCATGGGCGGCATCATGAATGGTATGTCGCAGCACGCGGGTGTACGCGCCTACGGCGGTACCTTCCTCACCTTCTCCGATTACATGCGCGGTGCCATCCGTCTCACGGCCCTGGCCGAGTCGGCTGCCACGTTCGTTTTTACCCACGACAGCATTGGCTTGGGCGAAGACGGCCCAACGCACCAGCCAATTGAGCAAGTGGTATCGTTGCGCACCATTCCGAACATCGTGGTGCTGCGCCCCGGCGACGCCAACGAAACCACCGAAGCCTGGCGCATTGCCATGACCACGCCTAAGTCGCCGGTCTGCTTGATTTTGTCGCGCCAGAAACTGCCGATTTTCGACCAGACCGTACTGGGTTCCGCTCGCGAAGGTGTGGCCAAAGGTGCATACATCCTGAGCGAAGCTGACGGTGGCACGCCGCAACTGATTTTGATTGCAACGGGCTCGGAAGTGAGTTTGGCATTGGAGTCGCAGAAGGCGCTGCAAGGCGAAGGGGTAGCTACCCGCGTGGTGAGCATGCCGTCGTGGGAACTGTTCGAGAAGCAGGATAAGGCCTACCGCCAGCAGGTGCTGCCGCCTTCGGTGCGCAAGCGCGTGACCATTGAGGCTGGTTCGCCAATCGGTTGGGCCAAGTACGCCACCGACGAAGGCACCAGCATCAGCATGAACCGTTTCGGCGAGTCGGCCCCGGCCGAATACTTGTTCGAGGAGTTCGGCTTCACGGTGAAAAACGTGGTGAAAGTCGCCCACTCCGTGCTGAACGGTCAGCCAGAAGAAGAAGACGAAAAACAAGTGGTTTCGTAAGCAGTAACCAAGGTGCGCGAACAGCTAGCCTACTTGTAGCGCGGAAGCCACCAGATTTCCGCGCTACACTTGCTGCTTCTGGCCACCTATACTTCTTACATTCGCTTTCCACTCTATTCCCCTAGCATGAACCCATTAATTGCCATCCGCGAGTTCGACCAGAGCATCTGGCTGGACTTTATTCGCCGCAAAATTCTGATTAACGGTGAGTTGAAGCGCCGCATTGATAACGAGGCATTGCGCGGCGTAACCTCCAACCCGGCCATCTTCGAGAAGGCTATTGGCGGTTCCGACGACTACGACGGCGCTATCAAAAGCTTGGCGCTGCAAAACAAGACCACCGACGAAATCTACACGGAGATGGTTATTGCAGACATTCAGCACGCCTGCGACCTGTTCCGCCCGCTCTACGACAGCCACGATAACTCTTCCGACGGCTACGTGAGCCTGGAAGTGTCGCCGACGCTGGTCAACGATACCGAAGGCACCATTGAAGAAGGCATGCGCTTCTGGAAAACGGTGGACCGCCCGAACGTGATGATTAAGGTGCCGGCCACCCTGGAAGGCCTCCCCGCCATCCGCCGGCTCATCGCCGAAGGCATCAACGTCAACGTGACCCTGATTTTCGGGTTGGAGCGCTACCGCTTGGTGGCCGAAGCTTACATTTCTGGCCTCGAAGACCGGGTGAAAGCTGGCCTACCCCTCGACAACATCGACTCGGTAGCCAGCTTTTTCCTCAGCCGCATTGATGTGCTGATTGACCCGATGCTGGAAAAAATTGCAGCCGAAGGCGGCGAGAAAGGTGCGCTAGCTGAAAGTATGGTGGGCGAAGTAGCCCTGTCGAGTGCCAAGCAAGCCTACCAGATCTACAAGGAAATCTTCCAAGGCCCGCGCTGGAAAGCGTTACTGGCCAAAGGTGCCGATACGCAGCGCCTGCTGTGGGCCAGCACCGGCAACAAAAACCCGAAGTACGACGACCTGAAGTACATCGAGAACCTGATTGGGCCGAAAACGGTGAACACCGTGCCAACCGAAACGCTGGACATTTTCCGCGAGAAAGGCCAGCCCGCTAACCGCCTGGAAGAAGGCCTTGACAAAGCCGCCGACGTGCTGCGCCGCTTACCCGAGTTGGGCATCAACCTGGAAGAGCAAACCCAGGCGCTGGAAGAGGATGGCGCTAAAAAATTCAAAGAGCCCTTCGCTAAGCTGATGGACTCGATTGAGAAGAAACGCCTGGCAGCACTGGAGCTAACCACGGCTCCGGCTAAGCTGGCGTTGGGTCAGTACCAGGCTGATGTCGATGCCAAAGTCAAGGAGTTCAACGACAAGAACTTCACCGAAGGCTTCTGGAACAAGCAGGCAGATTTGTGGGTGCAGGATGCCGAAGGGCAGGAAAGCATCCGCAGCTTCATGGGCTGGCTGCGCGTGGCCGAAACGATGGTAGCGGCCGTGCCCGCCATCGAGCAATTCGCGCAGGAAGTGAAAGATGCCGGCTTCAAGCACGTAGTGGTAATGGGCATGGGCGGCAGCACCATGGCGCCCATCGTGTTTACCGAGAGCTTCGAGCAGGGCGAAAACGGCCTGCCAATTTCGGTACTCGATACCACTGACCCAAGCACGGTACGCCGCATTGAAGAGTCAATACCGCTGGCAGATACGCTGTTCATTGTGGCCAGCAAATCGGGCACCACGGCCGAGCCGCTGGCATTTGGCGACTATTTCTACGACAAGGTAAAGCAGATTAAAGGCGACAAAGCCGGCGAAAACTTCGTGGCCATTACCGACCCCGGCTCCAAGTTCGTGACGTCGGCGACGGCGCAGGGCTACCGCCATATCTTCTTGAACTTCGCGGAAGTGGGTGGCCGATTCTCGGCTCTTACCTACTTCGGTTTGGTGCCAGCGGCCATGTACGGCTTGAGCACCGGCGAAATTCTGGGCCGGGCTGTGCTGATGATGCGCGCCTGCGGCGCTTACGGCAAAGTGGACCAAAACCCCGGCGTAGAGCTAGGTGTGGCGCTGGGCGTACTAGCCAAGCAAGGCCGCGACAAGCTAACGCTGATTGTACCCGAATCGTTGAGCAGCTTCGGGTTGTGGCTGGAGCAACTGACGGCCGAGAGCACTGGCAAGCAGGGCACCGGCATCATGCCGATTGCCGGCGAGCCAGTGCGCGAGCCTGCGCTATATGGCAACGACCGGGTATTTGTGTACGTGGGCTACGAGAACGAAGCCGACGAAGCCAACAAGCAGGCGCTGCAAGCGCTGGAGCAAGCCGGCCACCCCGTGGTGCGGATTACGCTCGAAGACGCGTATGATTTCGGCCAGGAGTTCTTCCGTTGGGAAGTAGCCATTGCTGTGGCCAGCGCTGTGCTGGAAATCAACCCCTTCGACCAGCCCAACGTGCAAGCCGCCAAAACGGCTACCGATGCGCTGATGAAAGTGGTGGAAGAGCAAGGCAGCCTGCCCGAAGGCGACGCGCCAGTAGTAACCGAAAACGACGTGGCGTACTACACTGCCGTGTCGGGTTCCAGTGCTACGGAGGTGCTGCAAGCCTTCTTCGACCAGGCCCAGCCCGGCAACTTCCTCTGCCTGCAAGCTTACTTGACCGAAACGCCTAGCCTGAACGCCAGCCTCGACCAGTTCCGGGCGCAGGTGCAAGAGCAGTTGCACATTGCTACGGCTTCCGGTTACGGTCCGCGCTTCCTGCACTCCACGGGTCAATACCACAAGGGCGGCCCCAACAACGGGCTGTTCGTGCAGTTCACCAAAAACCACCCGCAGGACTTGCCCCTCCCCGGCCGCTCCTACACGTTCGGCACGTTCCAGAACGCGCAAGCCGCCGGTGACCTACAAGCCCTACACGACTATGACCGTCGTACGCTGCACATCCACCTCGGCGACGATGCCGAGCAGGGTCTGCAAACCGTGCTAACGGCCCTGCAAGCGGCTACGTTGCAAGCGAAGTAATCGAGTAACCGACTAGGTTGAAATCGGCTTGGCACTAGCAGCGCCAAGCCGGTTTTTTTGTTTAGTTTTAACAATCGATTGTGTAATTCTTCACCATTCCAGAATGCCCTTAAACTCCCACAAAAAAGCTGTTTCCTTATTCCGCTACGCCGCCTTCGCTGGCTTATTAGGAATGATGACCGTGCCCTCGGTGTTAGCTCAAAACCCAGCTTCGACGGCACCGGCGGGCAACCCCATCATTAAGCAGAAGTACACTGCCGACCCGGCCGCCTTCGTGCACAAAGGAACCGTGTATCTCTACACTGGCCACGACGAAGCACCGGCCCGGCAGGAACGCTACGTGATGCACGACTGGCTGTGCTTTTCCTCCACCGACATGGTGAACTGGACCGAACACGCCTCACCCCTCGCCGTCAAGGATTTCACGTGGGCCAAAGACGATGCGTGGGCTTCGCAGGTGGTGGAGCGCAACGGTAAGTTTTACTGGTATGCGGCCGTGGAGCACGCCACCGTCAAGGGCAAAGCAATTGGCGTAGCAGTAGCCGACAGCCCCACCGGCCCTTTCAAAGATGCTCGTGGCTCAGCACTGATTACGAGCGACATGACGCCCGACGACAAAATCAGCTGGGCCGATATCGACCCCTCGGTTTGGATAGACGAAAAGGGCCAAGCCTACCTGTTCTGGGGCAACACCACGTGCTACTACGCCAAACTCAAGCCCAATATGACCGAACTGGACGGCCCCATCAACAAAGTGGCGCTGCCCAACTTCACCGAGGCCCCTTGGGTCCACAAGCGCGGCGACTGGTACTACCTCTCCTACGCGTCTGGCTTCCCCGAGAAGATTGTGTACGCTATGAGCCGCAAGATTGAGGGTCCGTGGGAGTATAAGGGCATTCTAAACGAAATAGCTGGCAATTCCAACACCAACCACCAGTCCATCATCGACTTCAAAGGCCAGTCGTACTTCATCTACCACAACGGCGCCATCAACACCGATGGCGGCAGCTACCGCCGTTCCGTCTGCATTGATTACCTGAACTACAACAAGGATGGCACGCTCAAACGGGTGGTAATGACCACCGAAGGTGTGAAACCGGCGAAGTAAAATACAGATAGGCGTGGCTTCGCACATTTGTCTACTTACGAGAAGATAAAAGGTCGTCATGCAGAGCGGAGCCGAAGCATCTCGCGTAGCGTCGTTGAGTTAGTCTATCAACGTCAGCACGCGAGATGCTTCGGCTCCGCCTCTGCATGACGGCCTTTTTGAGTAGTGAAGGTAAAGCCGCTTACACTCCTACCAAGTCAGTTTTAGCAGCGAAACGCCTTGCCGCGGGAGCGTAAAGCGCAGGGTGGTTTTGCCGTCTTTGGTTTTCACCCAGGCCGGCGAATCGAGTAGGGCCAGCTGGCCAGCTTGCTCCAGCTGGGCGCGTTGGGTGGCCGATACGTTTTGCGGGGAACCCATTTTCTGCCACACCGTGTAGGAGTTGCTATGCTCGCCGTCGATGCGGTAGTGCTGGGCTAGGGCTTGCGGCGCGGTTATACCTTGCAGCACAATTTCAACTTCCGATGCCGCCGCGGGCAGGTCGTCGTTGTGGTAGTTCCAGACGAGCACGTTGGCGGAGCGGCCATCGGTAGAGGCCAAGGCGCTAATATCGGGTCGCTGGGTTTGCTGGCCTTGGCGCACGTCCTGCAACGACAGCGCCGTAGCGTTGCTGACGGTTACGCGCTGCCCGCCCATCAGGCCCATCATCCGGAATACATTCAGCACCGGCTTACCGACGCCGTTGGTGGCTAAGTCGCGGAAACCGGCAAACCAGGGCTGGTTTTCAAACTCGAACGACCAGCTTACCGCACCCAGCAGATTCACCTTGTACTCGTCGGCTAGCTCATATAAGTGCGCATAGGCGGCGGCGGTGTAGCTGGAATACATGGTGCCGTTGCGGTAGGCATTTTCCGGGCTCAAATCTACGGAGCAGGCCGCGCAGCCTTCGGGGTCGTTTTCGCCGATGATGATGGGCAGCTTCTGGTACTGCGGAAACGAGGCCACGATTTTAAAGCCTTCGGTGAGGTCCTTGAACTGGGTGCCCATGTTCATGCGCACGTGGCCCTCCACCACTTTCGGCCCGCCTTTGGCGTGGAAGGTGATGAAGTCGAGGCGGGTGCCGGATTTGCCGGTGGCGTAGTTGGTGCCGGTGGCGCAGTGCTGCAAGAAGTTGCGCAGAAAGTCGGCGGCCTTATCCCAGCCTGGGCCAGTGGTTTCGGGGCCGCCGAGTTGGATGCCGGGGCAGGCACGGTGCACGGCTTCTTCGGTGTAATCGAACAGCTTGCTGTACTCTTCGGGCGTGCCTTTCCAGTAGCCGATATTCGGCTCGTTCCACAGTTCCCAGGGCCAGCTTTTCACCTCAGCTTCGCCGTAGCGCGCCACGCAGTGCTTCACCCATTGGTACACAAGCTCATTCCACTTCTTGTAGTCGTTGGGCGGATAGGCCCAGCCGGTGTAGATGTCGTTATAGTTGTCGCCGGGCTTCCAATGGTGGCGGTACGGCACCGGGTGCGACGATAACGCCTCGGGCATGAACCCGATTTGGGCAATGGGCTTCATGCCCCGCGCCAAGTAGGTATCGAATATCTGGTCGGCTATTTTCCAGTTGTAGATGGGCCGGCCTTTTTTGTCTTCGGTGTAGGCGTTAGTAGAGCCCCACTTGAGGGCAGGCGTCCCGTCGCCGGTGGTGAGCAGGTTGTGGGTGCGCACGTACACGGTGGTCGGACTCAGGGCGGCTAGTTCCGTCAGCAGCTTCTGCCCGTCCTTCATGTAGGTGTAGTTCGGCTCGTCATACCCAAAGTAGGCCCACATTGGGTACATGGGGCCTTTCGGCTTCGCCAAATCCACCTGAATAACCACCGGGGCAGCAGGTGTTTGAGCTTTGGCAGGGCCAGCGGCCAACAACAGCAAGCAAACGGCATAAAAAATTGTAGCGCGAAAAGCCGTTCTGCAACGAACAGCGCGAGTATCTGGTACCGCACCATACATGCACATGCAGGAACTCGCTGTGTTCGGCGCGGAACGGCTTTCCGCGCTACGGTTCACACAGGAAGATATGGCCAGCTTTAGCATACGTGGTGGGGTTGGGAGAGCAAGAACGTTCGAAGCAAGCTAGCATTCCTGTCTGCCAAACACAACCGATTGTGTACCTGCGCGTACCTTTGCCCGATTATTCCTTTATATGCAGCTTTCAATTACCCGAAGCCGGATTGCCGTTGCGGCCGTTTTCTTCCAGGCAGGCATCTGTTTCGCCAGCTGGGCTTCCCGCATTCCCGACATCAGCTTGAAGCTGGGGTTGAGTGAAGGCGACCTTGGCCAGTTGCTGCTGGCCATGCCAGTGGGCGCCCTCACCGCGTTGCCGCTGGCCGGCTGGCTAGTGCACCGCTGGGGTAGCCGAACGGTGGTGCTGTTAGCGGCCATCCTATACGCGGTGTTTCTGCCGCTGCTCGGGTGGGTGGAGCATTTCTGGACGCTAGCCGCGGCGCTAGCACTGTTTGGCTTTGCCGGCAATCTGGTGAATGTATCGGTGAACACTCAGGCCATTAATGTGCAGGCACACTACGGCAAACCCATCATGGGGTCGTTTCACGGGCTTTGGAGTTTGGCGGGCTTCTTGGGCGGGGCGCTGGGCACGTTGCTGATTGGCTGGCAACAGTCGCCCCTCTCCCACTTCTTGCTGGTGGCCGTGCTGGGGCTGCTGCTGGTGCTGGGCGCGCACCCGTTCACCGTGCGCCACGACGAAGGCAGCGAATCCGGCGGCATGAGCTTGCGCCGCCCCGAGCCATATTTACTGCGCATCGGGCTGATTGCGTTTTGCGGGATGCTTTGCGAAGGCTGCATGTTCGACTGGAGCGGGATGTATTTCCAGCGGGTAGTGCGTCCCGATGCCACGCTGGTAACCAGCGGCTACGTGGCCTGCATGAGCACCATGGCCCTGGGCCGCTTCCTCGCCGATTACTTCACGCACCGTTTCGGGGCGGCCCGCATGCTGCAAGTCAGCAGCGCGCTTATTGCCTCGGGGCTGCTAACGGCAGTGGTTTTCCCGTATTTGGTGCCTGCTATTCTGGGCTTTTTGCTGGTTGGGTTTGGTATTGCATCGGTTACGCCGCTGGCTTACTCTGCTGCCGGGCAGGCGCAAACCGTGTCGCCGGGGGTAGCGCTGGCGCTAGTTTCCACCATTGGGTACCTGGGGTTTCTGTCGGGACCGCCGCTGATTGGGTTGCTAGGTGAGATCTTTAATCTGCGTATCTCCTTTGCACTTGTGGCGGTAGTTGGGGCCGCGGTAGGAGTACTAGCAGCGGGCATTGCCATCAAACCCAAGCCGGTGCCCACTCCAGCGTAGCGGTTTCGATTAGCCTTAGCCACACGTATGTTATAGCAGATTCAAGAACGGTGTAGCTGTTCGCGTCCGGGCTACGTAAGCAGTTGTATGCAAGCCTATTCTTTGGATTTACGCCAGCGTGTGGCCCAGGCGTGCGCTGAGCCGGGGGCGCGGCAGGCGCAGGTGGCTCAGCGCTTTTGCGTGAGCGGGGCCTTTGTAGGCAACCTGTTGCGGCGGCAGCGACAGACCGGTCAGGTGGCAGCTTTGCCCGGCCGGGGCGGACCGCCGCGCTGCCTGAGTGCGGCGGCGCAGGCGTGGCTGGTGGCGCAGGTCGAGCGGCAGCCAGACGCGACGCTGGCGGAGCTGCGTGACGGGTTGCTGGCCGAAAGCGGTCAGTGTGTGAGCCTCGGGGCGGTCTGGCGCGTACTCGACGAGCACGGGCTGCGCCGCAAAAAAAAGCCTGCACGCCACTGAACGCGACACGCCCCGCGTGCGCGACGCGCGTTGCCAGCATGTAGAAGCCATCGCCACCCGCCGCGATGTGCACCGGTTTTACTTTTTGGATGAGACCGGCGTGCGCCTGGACTACTGCCGGCACTACGGGCGGGCAGCAGGCAGCCAACGTGTAGGGCAGGCGGTGCCGCTCCGGCGTGGGCGGGCGTTAACGCTGATTGGGGTGCTGGGCGTGCGCGGCCTGACGGCGGTGCAACTGCTGGACGGCGCCTTGAACCAGCACAACTTTGCCTTCTACGTGGGCCGTGTACTGGGTCCGCAACTACGCCGCGGCGACGTGTTGGTGTTGGATAACCTGGCCGTGCATAAACTCGGCGGGCTGCCGGAAGCGCTGGCTGTCCGCGGCGTGCAGCTGCTGTTTTTACCGCCTTACTCGCCCGACTTCACCCCGGTCGAGCAGGCCTGGAGCAAGCTCAAAACCATCTTGCGCCAAGCGCAGGCTCGCACCCGTGAGGCGCTGGAAGCGGCCATTCAAACCGCCTTGCAGTGGATTACCCGTGACGACGCCACCGCGTGGTTCAACCACTGCGGCTATCACGTACACCGTTCGTGAATCTGCTATATCTGCCACTAGGCGCTAATAGTTTCGCTCTTCGTAAACGATTGCGCAATTAAAGCCCAGAATATTGGCTATTGGATTGTATTTGCCTATAGATTAGCATATCAAGCACTTTGCCTGGTTGCGAAAGGCACACCTTAGCTCTAAGGCCTTCTCTTGCTTCCTGCGCGCCACTGGAAAAAGGGCAACGAAAAACGCACCACCGAAATCGTTTGCCTTTTCATCATCAAGTACCACTAGATGCTACTTGCTGCCTGAGTTTTCTGGCAAGTGACCCTCCTACTCGCACTACATCCTCCACCATTCCTAATTCCACCAAGTTGATAAAGCTTACGACCTTCGTTATCTGCGCCACCGCGGTTTCAGCGGCGTTTGTGCAGCCTCGCCCCGCTCCTGTCGACCCTGCCGATACCTGGCAGAACCTGTTCGACGGCAAAACCCTGACCGGCTGGAAGCGCCTGGCTGGCACCGCCGACTACAAAGTGGAAAACGGCGCCATCATTGGGACGACGGTGATGAACTCCGGCAACACGTTTCTGGTCACCGAGAAAGAGTACGGCGACTTTCAGCTGGAACTGGACATTATGCTGGAAAGCAACGTCAGCAACTCGGGGGTGCAAACGCGCAGCCACTTCAACACGCCCGGTTTCGAGAACAAAGTGTACGGCCGGCAGGTGGAAATCGACCCGTCCGAGCGGAGCTGGTCGGGGGGCGTGTACGATGAGGCGCGCCGGCAGTGGCTGTACCCGCTGGATTTGAATCCCAAGGCTAAGCCGCTTTTCAAGGTGGGGCAGTACAACCACATGAAAGTGGAATGCATCGGCAACGAGATGAAAACCTGGCTGAACGGCACGCCCGTGGCCTACGTGGTAGACCCGGTGGATGCCAAGGGCTTTATTGGCTTGCAGGTGCACGGCATCACCACCAAAGAGCAGGAAGGCAAAAAGGTGTACTTCAAGAACATCAAAATCAAGACCACTGGCCTCAAGCCAAGCGCCTTCCCTACCGACATTTACGTGGTCAACTTTATGCCCAACATGCTGACGCCCTACGAGAAAGAGCACGGCTGGAAGCTGCTGTTCGATGGCAAATCCTCGGCGGGCTGGCGCAGTGCCAAAGGCACAGCTTTTCCGGCCAAAGGCTGGCAGGTGAGTGATGGCATGATGAGCGTGCTGCCCGCCGAAGGCAAGGAATCAACCAATGGCGGCGACATTGTAACCAATGGCCAGTACAAGGCCTTTGACCTGTCGTTTGAGTTCAAGCTGACGCCGGGCGCCAACAGCGGCGTGAAATACTTCGTGACGCTGGCCGAGCAAAGCACGGGGTCAGCTATTGGCCTGGAGTATCAGGTGCTAGACGATGAGCTGCACCCCGACGCCAAGCTCGGGCGCGACGGCAACCGCACGCTGGCCTCGCTCTACGACCTCAAGAAGGCCGATAAAAACCCGCGCTTCATTCACAAAATCGGGGACTGGAACGTGGGGCGCGTGATGGTGTACCCCGACAACCGGGTGGAACATTACCTGAACGGCGCCAAAGTGCTGGAATACACGCGCGGCTCCCAGGAGTTCAAAGACCTGGTGGCCATCAGCAAGTACAAGGTGTGGCCGAACTTTGGAGAGGCCCCGGCTGGGCACATTTTGCTGCAAGACCACGGCAACAACGTGTCGTTTCGGAGCATCAAAATCAAAGAGCTGAAGTAATCATCCGCTTTTCTCACCCTCAATTGCCTGTTATTATGTCTTATCAGCGTCGTGATTTTCTTAAAACCACTGCCCTAGCTAGCGCCGGAGTGATGTTCTCGCAGGTTTCCTGGTCGGCCAGCAGCTACAAGCGCATCATCGGGGCCAACGACCGGGTGCGAGTGGGCGTAGTGGGCTTCTCTGACCGTCACCGCAACTCCCACATGCCTTGCTTTCTGAACCACTACAAGGAGCTGAATTTCGATGTAGTGGCCGTGTCCGACATTTGGAAGCAGCGCCGGGAAGAAGGCGCGGCCATGTGGAAGGCGAAGCTGGGGCACGACGTGGTGGCCTACCGCAACAACGAGGAGATGTACGCCAAGAAAGATGTGGATGCCGTGTTTGTGGGTACCGCCGACTTCCAGCACGCGCTGCACGCCATTGAGGCCGTGAAAGCCGGCTGCGACGCCTACGTGGAAAAGCCCTTCGCCGAGACGATGGAAGACAACCGGGCGGCCCTGAAAGCCATTAAGGCGTCCAAGCAGATTGTGCAGATTGGCTCGCAGCGCCGCAGCGGAGCCAACTATCACGCCGCCGATTCTTTCATCAAATCCGGCAAGTTTGGCCCGATTACGATGGTAGAACTAACCTGGAACGTGAACCAGCCGGGGCGCTGGCGCCGGCCGGCCTTACTCAGCCAGCTCAAGGAAGCGGATACCGATTGGAAGCGGTTTTTGATGAACCGCCCCGCCGAAGCCTTCGACCCGCGGAAGTACTTGGAGTACCGGTTGTTCTGGCCCTACTCCTCGGGCTTGCCGGGCCAATGGATGAGCCACCAGATTGACACCGTGCATTGGTTTACGGGCCTGCAACACCCGCGCAGCGTGGTGGCGAACGGCGGTATTTACATGTGGAAAGACGGCCGCCGCAACTGGGATACGCTAACGGCCGTGTTCGACTACGGCCCGGCCAACGACCCGTCCAGCGGCTTCCAGGTGACGTTTGGCTCGCGCATGCACAACGGCGACGAACGGCCCACCGAAATCTACTACTCCAACGGCGGCGAGCTGAACCTGAACACCAACAAGGTGATACCCAGAGGCGGCCTAACCAAACAGCACGCCGACGAAATGCAGATGCAAGCCAATCTGCTGCCGGAGTTCAGCTTGTCGGAGGCTACGGCGGTGGCTGCATCGGCCAATACGGGCGGCGACTTGCTTACCTCCAACCACGTGCGCAACTGGATGGAGTGCGTCCGCAGCCGCAAGCAGCCCAATGCGCCTGTTGAGGCCGGGTATTATCACTCCATTGCCAACATCATGACCACCGCCGCCGCGCACACAGGGCTCAAAGCCACCTTTGACGAGAAAAAGCAGGAGGTGATGGTGGGCGGTAAGGTGTTTACTTCTTAGCCCGTTACAGGTCCGCGCCATGATGAAATTTCTTTGCTTGCTTTTGACGGCTGGCTGCTTGACCGAAGTACAGGCGCAGCAAAAGCCGGCTGTGCGCATCACCAAAGACGCCAAAGCCAAAAAGATAGATGTGTTTGTGGGCAAGCAGCTATTCACCAGCTTCCTCTACCCCGACAGCCTGGAAAAGCCCGTGCTCTACCCGCTGCACACGGCCAAAGGCACGGCCGTTACGCGCGGCTTCCCCGTAGCGCCTAAGCCCGGCGACCCCACCGACCACCCGCACCACCTTGGGTTGTGGTTGAACTTCGAGAACGTGAATGGCCTCGATTTCTGGAACAACTCCTACGCCATTCCAACCGAGAAAAAGGGGGCCTACGGCTGGATCAAGACCGACAAAATCTTGGAAACCACCAGCGGCCCCACTGGCACCTTGGCCTACCACGCCAACTGGACGAACCAGCAAAACGACGTTTTGCTAGAGGAAACCACCCGCTTCGAGTTCAGCGGCACCCACCAGCAACGCACCATCGACCGGGTTACGACGCTCAAGGCGAATACCGAAGTCACGTTTACCGATGTCAAGGATGGGCTGCTAGGCTTGCGAGTGGCCCATGAGCTGCAAATCCCGAGCGACAAAGACGAGAAGTTCACCGACAACAAAGGCAACGTAACGCTAGTGAAGGCTGGCACCGACCGAATCCCCAACGGCAACTACCTCGCCAGCACCGGCAAGCGCGGCAACGACGTGTGGGGTACTCGCGCCGCATGGTGCAAGATGTATGGCAAAATGGGCGCTGATTCGGTGAGCGTTGTTATCCTCGACCATCCCAAGAATTTCAACTATCCCACCTATTGGCACGCCCGCGGCTACGGCTTGTTTGCCGCCAACCCACTCGGCGAGAAGATTTTCACCAACGGCGCCACTGCCAAAAACCTTCAACTCAAGAAGGGCGAATCGGTGACGTTCCGCTACCGAGTGCTAATCGACGAAGGCAACAGTACCCTATCCACCAAACAACTCAACCAAGCTGCTGCCGACTTCGCCAAGAAAAACCTAGCCGTGAAGTAAGGCCCATATAATACTAGCTAGTTTCGAGTAGGGTGGATTGCGGGGCTTTTGACCATACTTGCAGGGCCTGCACGGCGCGGTGCCAGTTCGCAATTCCGGCCTGCACCTGGGCTGGTTGCAGCTTCGGGCTGAACCGTTTTTCGGCGTGGGGCAGCGCCTGAATTTCCTCTAAGCTTTTCCAGTAGCCCACGGCCAGTCCGGCCAAGTAAGCCGCGCCCAGCGCGGTGGTTTCGGCCATGCGCGGCCGCACTACGTTGGTGTTCACCACGTCGGCCAGAAACTGCATCAGGGTTTCGTTGCTGGTTGCGCCGCCGTCTACCCGTAGCTCGGCAATGGGTAGGCCGGCATCAGCCTGCATGGCTTTCAGCACGTCCATGGTTTGGTAGGCAATGGCTTCCAGGGCGGCGCGGGCGATGTGCGCCGCTTGGGTGGCCCGGGTCATACCGAAGATGACGCCCCGCGCGTACGGGTCCCAGTAGGGCGCGCCCAGCCCAGCAAAAGCGGGCACGAAACACACTCCGTCGGAGCTGCTGACTTGCCTAGCGAGCTGCTCTACCTCCGCCGATGTTTTGATGACGCCGAGGTTGTCGCGCAGCCATTGCACCACGGCGCCGGCAATGAAAATACTGCCTTCCAGCGCATACTGCACCTGCCCGTTTATCTTCCAGGCCACGGTAGTAAGCAGTTGGTTTTGCGAGAGCCGGGCTTCCGTCCCGATGTTCATCAGCATGAAACAGCCGGTGCCGTAGGTGCTTTTCACCATACCCGACCGCACACACTGCTGCCCAAACAGCGCCGCTTGTTGGTCGCCGGCAATGCCTGCAATGGGTATTTTCGAGGCGAAGATGGTGGTTTTGGTTTCGCCATACATCTCGCTCGATTGCCGCACATCGGGCAACATGCTACGCGGAATATCAAACAGCGCCAGCAGTTCCACATCCCATTCGAGCGTGTGAATATTGAAGAGCATGGTGCGGGAAGCGTTGGTTACGTCCGTCACGTGCAGCTCGCCCTGGGTGAAATTCCAAATCAGCCAACTATCCACGGTGCCAAATGCCAGTTTACCCGCCTCGGCCTGCTTGCGGGCGCCTTTTACGTGGTCGAGAATCCAGCGCACTTTGCTGGCTGAAAAGTAGGCATCCAGCAGCAACCCGGTTTTGCGGCGAATCAGGTCTTCCTGGCCTTCGGCGCGCAGTTGGTCGCAGTATTCGGCGGTGCGGCGGTCTTGCCACACAATGGCGTTGTAGACCGGCTTGCCAGTTTTGCGGTTCCAAACTACCACGGTTTCGCGCTGATTGGTGATGCCGATGGCGGCAATGCTCTTGCCGTTGCGGCCAGCTTTCACCGTGGCTTCCGCCGCCACCCCCGCCTGCGTCGACCAGATTTCCAGCGGGTCGTGCTCCACCCAACCGGGCTTGGGGAAAATCTGCTTAAACTCCTTCTGCGCTTCGGCCACAATATGCCCTTTCTTATCGAAAAGGATGGCGCGGGAGCTGGTCGTGCCTTGGTCGAGAGCCAGAATAAACTGTTGCATGGCGGGTGGATAAGTCAAGGGTAAGATACGACCAGAAGCACTCAGCTAGGCAGCACGTACTGCTGGGCCACCTCTCGGAATGCCGCTACTTGCTGCTGCTGCCAGGCGGCATCGTGGCCTAGCTCCTGCGCCAGCAGGGCGGCCACTGCTGGCGCCACGCGCAGGGCTGCGCGGGCGTCGAGGAACAAGATGCGCACCCGCCTAGCCAGTACGTCTTCCACGGTGCGGGCCATTTCGTGGCGGGCAGCCCATACCACTTCCGCCTTCAGAAATTCGAGGCTTAGGTCCAGTTTTTGGCCGAGTTCGGGTTGCTGGGCTATTAGTTCGAGCAAGGCCGGTTGGTCGGTGCCGTACACGTAGAGGTGGCTGCTTCGGTCGGGGGTGGGCTGGGCACCGTGGATGGGTAGGTGGGCGGTACGGCTGGCGGCAGCGGGCAGCTTGCTCAGCGCCACGGCCTGGTCCACGGTGTCTTGGCCCATACGGCGGTAGGTGGTCCATTTGCCGCCCGTAATGGTGATGAGCCCGGTTTCCGACACGATTATCTTGTGGCTGCGCGAAATTTCCTGAGTTTTCTCGTCGCCGCCTTCCGTAGCCGCCAAGGGGCGTAGCCCGGCAAATACGCTCAGCGCATCGGAGCATTGGGGGGCGCGGGTGAGGTAGCGCCCGGCCGTGCGCAAGATGAACTCGATTTCCGCTTCCAGGGCCTGCGGTTCCTGGCGGTATTCGGTGAGGGGCGTGTCGGTGGTGCCAACCACCACCCGGTTGTGCCAGGGCACGGCAAATAGCACCCGGCCGTCGTCGGTTTTCGGAATCATCAACGCGTCGTCGCCGGGCCAAAACGACTTGTCTAGCACGATATGCACGCCCTGGCTGGGCCGCACCAGCTTCCGGCCGCCCGGCTTATCAAGTTGCAGAATATCATCCACGAAGATGCCGGTGGCATTTACCACCACCTTGGCGCGCACTTCATAGGCAGTGCCGGTTTCCTGGTTGGTGGCCGATACGCCAATGATGTTGCCGCGCGCGTCTTTCAGCAGCCCACGCACCTCGAAGTGGTTGAGTAGCGTACCGCCTTGCTCGATGGCCGTTTGGGCTAGGTTGATGGCCAGCCGCGCATCATCAAACTGCCCGTCGTGGTAGAGCACGCCGCCGCGCAAACCCTCCGGTTTCAGGCTGCCGAGGCGCGCCAGGGTTTCCGCTTTGCTAAGATGCACCGAAGCACCCAGGCTGAGCTTACCAGCCAGCAGGTCGTACAGTTTCAGACCGATAGTATAGAACGGGCCGCCCCACCAGTTGTAGTTTGGGATGATGAAATCCTGATTCTTGACCAGATGCGGCGCGTTTTTCAGCAACAGACCCCGCTCGTATAATGCCTCGCGCACCAGCGCTACGTCGCCTTGCGCCAAGTAGCGCACCCCGCCGTGCACCAGCTTGGTACTGCGGCTGCTGGTGCCTTTGGCGTAATCCACCTGCTCTAGCAGCAAGGTTTTGTAGCCCCTACTGATACCATCCAGCGCCACCCCCAGCCCAGTAGCGCCGCCCCCAATTACCAGCAGGTCCCACTCAGGCTGCGCTTCCAATTGTTGCAACAGCACCTCCCGGCGAAACGGCGTGAACGAGGGTTGATTGGGCATTGCGTAGGTGGGTTGGTTGGTTGACGAGTCGAGGTCTATACGGTAGATAACAGGCTTACGCATCAAACTGGAATAGGCACTATCAGCCCAACAATAACTGGTCATGCTTCAAGAAGCATAACCAGTTTTGTTCTATACATGAGCTAATCACATAACAAAGGCCGTCATGCAGAGCGCAGCGAAGCATCTCGCGTGCTGAGGTTGCAACAGTAATCCAGCGTCAGCACGCGAGATGCTTCGCTGCGCTCTGCATGACAGTTCTTTTGTTTGCTATGCACACCCTGGTAAACCCATAAAAAACCGGTCATGCTTCGGGAAGCATGACCGGTTTTTGACTGGCAGAAATGAATCTGGATTCCTCTATACGGTCGGAATAACAGTCTACTTGGCGACTATCTTCTCTTCCGCTTTGCGGGTAATCAAGTCCACGTCGGTGATACGTTCTGGGAACCACACGGTCATTTCGCCTTTGCCGCGGTTGGCCCAAGCGTAGTACGGAATGGCGGTTAGGGTTTGCTGCACGGTGCTGATGGAGTTGTTGGCGGCGTCCACTTTCACCACGGGCACGGTGGCGGTTAGCTCGGTGATGCCGTTGAGCACGTCAGGCTTGTAACTGGCCGTGAAGCTGGTAGCGGCGGGCACCACGATGTTGCTGGTGCGGCCGTCGTTGTCTTTCCACTCGGCGCAATACATCAGCGGGCCGCGCTGTAGGGCCACTTTACCAGCATCGTCGCGCACGTTGGGGTTAGCCACTACTTTGCGCGTTTCCATCGGCAGGGCCACTTCTACCACGTCGTTTTTCTTCCACTTGCGGGCCAATACGGCGTAGCCATTGCGCGTAGTGTACGGCTGCACCTTACCGTTCACCTTGATGCTCACTTGCTCCTGCGAAGGGGCGGCGAAGGTGTAGAGGTTAGATGGCAACGCTTCGTTGCGGGCCCAGCCGGGCAGGCGCACCAGAAGGTTGAAGTCGGCGCTGGACTTGGGGGCTACCGTGAATTTTAGGTCAGCGTTCCAGGGGTAGTTGTTTTGCTGGGTGATGCGCACGGCCTGCTTGTTCACGTTCAAATCGGTGGTGCCGTTGATGAACAGGTTGACGTACACGTCATTGGCTTTCTGGGCATACACGTAGCCCGGCAACGACGGGAACAGCCGCGCCAGGTTGGTGGGACAGCACGAGCACTCAAACCAGCCCGCCCGCTCCGGCTCCGACTGCCCGAACACGGCGCTGTTCTTGATTTGCATGGCGTTGGAGTAGAAGAACGACTTGCCATCGAGCCCCACACCCGAAATCAGGCCGTTGTAAAGCACCTTCTCCATTACGTCCACGTACTTCGAGTCGCCGTGCAACAGGAACATGCGCTGGTTCCAGTACACGTTGGCCACCGAGGCACAGGTTTCGTTGTAGGCCGTGCCATTGGGCAGCTCATAGTTGCCACCGAACCGCTCCCCACCAGCCACGGCTCCGGTGCCGCCGGTTACGTACAGCTTCTTGGTAACCATGTTGTTCCAGATGCTGTCCACCGACGCCAGCATTTTCTGGTCGCCGGTGAGGGCCGCTACATCCGCCATAGCCGAGTACAGGTATTCGGCGCGTACGGCGTGGCCAATGGCTTCTTTCTGGTCGTACACCGATTGGTGGTCTTGCCAGTACGAGCCGTTTTTCCAGACATCGGGGCTCTTGGGGTCGTAGCCTTTGTACTGCCCGCGCTGCTCGATAAAGAACTTGGCCGTACTCAGGTACTCGGGCTTGCCAGTCACGCGGTACAGCTTCACGAGGCCCATTTCCACGATTTCGTGGCCGGGCGCGACGGCGCGCTTGCCGGGCCCGAAGGTGGCGCACACCAAATCGGCGTTTTTGAGGGCAATGTTCAGCAGGTTCTTTTTGCCAGTCGCCTCATAGTGCGCCACCGCCGACTCGTAGAGGTGGCCGGAGTTATACAGCTCGTGGCTCAGCTCCCGCTCCTTTTCCCAGCGTTCCTTACCGGCCCAGGCGTGCGGGTGTGCCGGGTCGATGGTGCGGGCCGTGTACAGGTATCCGTCGGGTTCCTGCGCCTTGCCCACTTTCGCAATCAGCTCATCGATGTAGCTTTCCAGCTTCTTGTCGGGGTACAGGCTCAGCGAGTACGACGCACCCTCGATGGTCTTGTAGATGTCGGTATCGTCGAAGGGAAACGTGGTGGCAAACTTGCCCGATTTGGCCGCGGCCATCTCGAAATTCTTCACCCGGTTGGTGGCTTCGCAACGCTGAAACGAAGCCGGAATGGTGACGTCGGTGTTGGTTTTGAGGCGGGGCAACCAGAACTTATCATCTAGCTTCACCTTGGTGAAATTTACAGCCTGAATGGGATAGTCGGAGCGCTTCACCGACTGCGCTACGCTCGGCGTAGCAAGCAAGCCGGCAACGGCAAGCACAGGAAATAAGCTTTTCATACGAAAGGGGGAATTTGGGGATGGGGAATGCGTGAGGAAGGAACGGCCTACTTCGAGGTAGCCGTTCCGCGTTTGGAAATTCGGTACAGATGCGCGCCGTGGCGCCGCACGTACGGGGCAAACTCGTCGGTAACGGTGCCCACAGTTTTGCCGGCCCACAGGTCGCGCACGGTACACGGCCCGGTGAGACCTACCTCGGCCAGATTCACTTTCACCGCCACCGAATCGAGCGGGGCTGCCTGGTAAGGGCTTTTGGTGAACACCAGAAACTGCACGGTGCCGCCGGTATTCTGGCCGGCCGCCGCCTTGTCCAAGCCTACCGTGGCAGTGAGTTTGGTGTAGCCGGCCGGCAAGTCGTACTCGATTATCGAGTTGGAATGGGTGCCGATACCGTCGGCGTAGGTTTTGCCATCTACCACCAGTGGCCCGCCTGACACGCTCTTATTGACGGTGGTTTTGCCCCAGCCCGCCGAGGCCGTTTTCCACGGAATCGAGGTCAAGGCCACCGATTTGCTGCCGTTGGAAAGCGTGGGTGTTAGCCAGTCGGCGTGGTCCCAACCGGTATCGTCGCCGCCATTGCGCACGTTCAGGTAGAGCTTGGTGGCACCCGTAATGTCGATTTCGGCGGTTTTGCTTTGGCCGGGCGTGCTGCGCGTAATCACGCCGCTGTTCCACACGGCGGTTTTCTCTTCGGCCAGTTCTTGGTCCTGGGCGTTGAATACGGCCAGAAACTTGTCGCCGGTTTTGGGGTCATCGGCGGTCCAAGCCACTAGGTTGTCGCGGCGGAACAGCTGGCGGTTGTTGCGGCTGTTGCTGTGCATGGCCAGTACGTCCTTGTTGGTGAGCATGGCCAGCGTAAAGGCATCGTTGCTTGGCAAATCACCCCCAAACATCAGTGGGGAGCGGAAGATGCTCCACAGCGTCATCAGGGTGTACTGTTCGTCGTGGGTGAAGCGCGTCATCCGGTCGTCGCCGCGCTCGGCCCGGATGCCCAGCCGGCCCATCGGCAGCATGTCGGCATCGGGCCACGCCCCCGTCATGACGTACGGTGCCCAGCGGTTGCACACTTCGAAGTGCTCTTCGAGCTGCTCCCAACTGTCCCAGAAGTCGCCGACGGTGCGCCACATATTGGCGTGGGCCTGCACGTGCTTGGCCTCGCTGATGGGCGTTTCGCCGGGCGAGGTGCTGAACACGATTTTGCGGCCTGAGCGGTCAATGGCTTTGCGAATCATCTCCACCTCGGCCTTGTGGTAAGGCTCCGAGAGGTCATCGACTTTCACGAAATCCAGCCCCCACGAGGCGTAGAGCTTGAACAGTGAATCGTAGTACTCCTGTGCGCCCGGCCCTTCTTTCACGGTGTACATGTCGTGCAGCCAGCGGGCTTGCCCCTCTTTCGAGTAGATGTCCGCCGCCGTGAGCTTGGTACCGAGGATGGGCAGCTTGCGATTTACGGCAATGACGGGCACGCCGCGCATGATGTGAATCCCGAATTTCAGCCCCTTGGCGTGCAAATAGTCGCCCAGCGGCTTGAAGCCCTTACCCCCAGCCGCCGATGGAAACCGGTTCGGCGCCGGCACGAAACGCCCGTACTGGTCGATGTTCCAGTCGGGGTTTTTCTCGTTGTAGCCGTGCGCCGTGTCGTTGCCCACGTACCACCGAATATCCACTACCACGTAGTTCCAGCCACTGCTTTTAAGGTTTTTGGCCATGTAATCAGCGTTGGCTTTCACCTCGGCTTCGGTCACGGTAGGGCCGTAGCAGTCCCAGCTATTCCAACCCATCGGCGGCGTAGCAGCCCACTGGTGGAAGTCGGATTTGGAGGTAGGTTTGGTTTGGGCGAAGGTGGGCATGGCCGCACAGGCAAGCGCGGCTACAGCTAGTACTGACTGGGGTATAAATTTCATCAGCGAGTGCAAAAGTTGCTTATAACGCTAAGTCGGAGCCTAGCG
Organism: Hymenobacter norwichensis DSM 15439; assembly: GCF_000420705.1. Classification (GTDB taxonomy): domain Bacteria; phylum Bacteroidota; class Bacteroidia; order Cytophagales; family Hymenobacteraceae; genus Hymenobacter; species Hymenobacter norwichensis. Next base: position 691,651 of record NZ_ATVL01000007.1, on the reverse strand, counting down.
AGTCAACGCAGGTAAATGAAAAAGCGGAGCGCTTTTTCAGCCACTCCGCTTTTCTATTCATGCTTTAGCGCTTACCCGGAATCCGTAGCACCGTGAATGAATTCGGGGCCAGCGTGTAGCTGACCGTGGTAGACGACACCTTGAACTGCTCTTCCTTCGGAGCCAGCTTCATGGGCTCCTGCAAGCTGTTCACGGCTTGCAAATCGTTGCTGGCAAGCACAATGGCTTGGCCGGTTTTACCCATTTTCTTGGCCCCAGCCAGGTTCAGCTTCACTGGGCGCGCATCGGTGGAGTAGTTGACCAGCTTCACAATGATGTCACCGGCCTTGTCGTCGGCTACGGCACTGGCGAAAAGGTTTGCGTCTCCGTTCTTCGCGTTGTTCGGCATTTGCACCGGCAACATGGTGGTGCCGGCGTTGGTGGCGTACATTTTCTGCACGTAGTAGTTAGGCGTACCGTATGATTTCAGATTATCAAACCAAATCAGGTCGGGTGTCCACTGCCAGGCGTCTACGTGCGCAAACAGCGGCGCGTAGGAAGCCATGCGTACTACGTCGGCGTTGCGCTCCAAGCCGGTCATGAAAGCCGCTTCCGAAATGGCGCAGTCCCAGGTGTTCTTGTTTTCGGCATTGCCGGTGTTCACGCTTTGCGCGGCGTACTCGCCGGCAAAGATTTTCGGGCCGGTGCGGGCGTAGTTGTCGTAGCGGCCCACGTTCTGCCGGAACCAGTCGGGCTTGGCGTAGTAGTGCTCATCCACGAAGTCGGCCTTCAGCTCGCCTAGCCGCTTGGAGGCTTTGGTGAACAAATCCCCATCGGGGCTCGGGCCGGCGCTGCTCACAATCTGGATGTTGGGATACTTGTCTTTCAGCGCCTTAGCAAACGGCTCGTAGCGCTCCAAGTACTGCGGCCCCCACTGCTCGTTGCCCACCCCGATATACTTCAGGTTGAACGGCGCGGGGTGGCCCATAGCGGCGCGCTTGGCGCCCCAGGGGCTGCTGGTGGAGCCGTTGGCGAATTCCACCAAGTCCAGCGCATCCTGAATGAAGGTGTCCAGCGAAAGATCAGCGCCACCTGCTGTGTTGCCAGCATTCGGACCCGAGGCGGTGGTAATAGGTGCCAGCTCGGCCGAGTTGAACTGGCAGGCCATGCCCACATTCAGGATGGGCAGCGGCTCAGCCCCAATATCCTCGGAAAGCTGGAAATACTCGAAGAAGCCTAGGCCGAATGATTGATAGTAATCGGGCGTGAACTTGTGCCGGAACTCGGTGTTCCAGCGGTTAATCAAAGGTTTGCGGCTGGCTACGTCGCCAATGGTTTCTTTCCACTGATACCGCTCTTCCAGCGTACGGCCTTCCACAATGCAGCCTCCAGGGAAGCGCAGGAAACCAGGCTTCATATCCTTGAGCAGTTGCACTAAGTCGGGCCGCAAACCGTTTTCACGGTTCTGCCAAGTGTCTTTCGGAAACAACGATACCACATCAATATCGAGGGTACCGGCGCCTTCCATCGTCAGCTTGAGCCGGGCTTTGGGCGCCGTGCCTGAGGCCTTGATAACGGCCGTGTACTTCTTCCACTCGTTGGTCAGGCCTGTGATTTTGGTTTGGCCCAAAACCTGCCCAGTGTTGCCGCGGCCGGGCTCTTCCAGCGTTACGATCAGGCCGCTGGCGTTGCCGGGGCCGCGCCGCAGATACACCGAAAACGTGTACTCGGCATCCTGCTTTATGCCCATTCCCCGGAAGCCTTCGTTGGTGAAGCCGGCATCGGCGCTAGCGGTGGTGGCCGTCATGCGCAGGAAGTGGTTGTTGGTGGCGCTGATGGGCTGCTGGCTGGAAATGGTGTATGTAGATAGCGCCGCCGCCCCATTGATGCCCTTCCACCCTACTAGCTTCTCATCGGTTTCAAACGACTTGTTTTTCACCAGTTCCGGGTACAAGCCGCCATCGGCCGCGAAGTTGATGTCCTCGAAGAACAGACCGTACATGGTTTTAGCAATGGACGCGCCCGGCTTGTTGACCTGCACCGTGATGGTGCCCGGCGCGGTATTCTGGGCCAGCGCCGCGTTGCTGGCCAGCGCGCTAAGCAATAAAGCACCGCACACAATCGATTGTGCTTTGTGGGAGTTGTTTTTTGAAGTCATGACAAACAGTTGTAGTTGATTTCATCCAGCCCACCAACTACAAAGCAGTGCGCTTCGCAACTGGTGGGCTGAACAAACTCGTTACCAGTAGATTGTGTAAAGCACCGTAACCAACACCGCTACGATGATCGAGCCGACCGTGAAGCTACGGTTAGTACGGAACATATCTGTATCGATTTCCAGACCGTTGGTCTTGGCGCCCTGGCTGGTTTGGATGAGGCTGATGAGCACCATGCCCAGAATGCAGAAGACGAACACGAAGCCCATCCGGTCGAGGAAAGGAATCTCGTAGATACCGTTAACCGGAACTGCAAAGCCGAACGGTGCCAGCCACGATAGGTCTGTCATAATAGGCAGGAACTTGAGCAGTACCGATAGCAAGAAGCCGCCAATAGTAGCGAACAGAGCTGCTGTGGAGGTAGCCTTTTTCCAGAAGAAGCCCAGGATGAACATGGCAAAGATGCCCGGCGACACAAAGCCCGTGTACTCCTGGATGTAAGTGAAACCACCTTTCTCGATGCCTAAATGCGGCGCAAGCAAGATGCCCAGCAGCATCGCTACTACCACCGAGATTTTACCTACGGCTACCATCTTCTTCTCCGAAGCATCTTTATTCAGTACTTTCTTGTAGATGTCAAGAGTGAAAATGGTAGCAATAGAGTTGGCCTTACCTGCCAAAGAAGCTACTACCGCTGCCGTAAGTGCCGCAAACGACAAGCCTTTCAACCCTACTGGCAGAATGTTGAGCAGTACGGGGTAAGCGCGGTCGGGCGCTACCTTACCATCCAACATCATTTCCGAGCCAAACACATTCTGCTTGAACAGTACGAAGGCCGCAATACCAGGCAGCACTACAATCACCGGCATCATAATCTTGAGGAAAGCTGCGAACAGCAAGCCACCACGCGCTGTGGGCAAGTCGGCACCTAGCGCCCGTTGCGTGATATACTGGTTGCAGCCCCAATAGTTCAGGTTCACAATCCAGAGGCCCCCAAGCAGTACAGTCATACCAGGTAGGTCGATGTAGCTCGGATTGTCGCGCTCCAGAATCATGTGGAAATGGTCGTTGGCTTGCGTGGTGAGCAGGTTGAAGCCGTTAACCACTCCGCTGGTACCGTAATGCTCGGCTACCAGGTTGAGTGCCATGTAGGTGGTAGCCAAGCCGCCCAGAATCAGGAAAAACACCTGAATAACGTCGGTGAAGCCGATAACCTTCATACCACCCAGCGTGATAATCACCGCGCAAATGGCTAGCCCGTAAATACAGATGTTGATGTTCAGACCCGATACGCTGCTGGCCGCAATAGCTCCGAGGTAAAGAATCGAAGTCAGGTTAACAACCACGTACAGCGCCAACCAGAACACGGCCATAATCATGGCCACCGTGCCGTTGTAGCGCTGGTGCAGAAACTGCGGCATCGTGGCAATATTGTTCTTCAGGTACACCGGAATGAAGAATACGGCCACGATAACGAGCGTAATGGCGGCCATCCACTCGTAAGCAGCAATAGCCAAACCCATCTTGAAGCCTGAGCCCGACATAGCCACGAACTGCTCGGCCGAAATGTTGGAGGCAATCAGCGATGAGCCAATGGCCCACCACGTTAGGGAGCCTTCGGCTAGGAAGTAGTCTTTGGAGTCGCCTTCAAGGGTGCCGTCATGGCTCGTTTTCTGGCGATAAATCCAGATGCCATAGCCGGCCACAATCAAGAAATAAATGAAAAAAATGATGTAATCAATTGTGGCCAGTTGATTCATTGGGGAAGTGGTAGGACTTTATGAGAGGTAGTGGAGCTGGAAATTAGTGAAATTAGCGGCCACCGAAGGCTACTTCATTGTAGCGCAGCTCGTTTTTGAAGGTGCGCAGCTTGGTGTCGGCGTCGATAACCACGTATTCGATGCCGGCCATTTCAGCGAAATCCTCCAGGTACTCGGCGGTCAGGTTCTGGCTGAAACCAGTGTGGTGCGCACCGCCGGCCAGAATCCAGGCGGCAGCGCCGGTGGCGAGGTCGGGCTTCACTTTCCAGAGCACGCGGGCTACGGGCAGGTTCGGCAGGTCTTGCTCGGGCGCTACGGCCACCACTTCGTTTACAATCATGCGGAAGCGGTTGCCCATATCCACGATGGTGGCGTTGAGGCCTTCTCCAGCGGGGCAGTTGAACACCAGACGCACCGGGTCGGCTTTGCCGCCAATGCCCAGTGGGTGAATCTCGGCGCGCACTTTGCCTTCGGCAATAGTGGGGCAGATTTCCAGCATGTGCGAACCCAGCACTTGGTTGTTGTTGGGCGCGAAGTGGTAAGTGTAGTCTTCCATGAACGAGTTGCCGCCGGGCAGGCCGGCACCCATCACCTTCATGGCGCGCACCAGCGCCGAGGTTTTCCAGTCGCCTTCGCCCCCGAAACCGTAGCCTTCGGCCATCAGGCGCTGAGTGGCAATGCCGGGCAGCTGGACCATGCCGTGCAGGTCCTCGAAGGTATCGGTGAAGCCTTTGGCGTTGGTGTCTTGCAAGAATTTGCGCATGCCAGCCTCAATGCGGGCGGCGTCGCGCAGGGATTCGCGCTGGCTGCCGCCGTCTTTCAGCGTGTCAGCTAGGTCGTACTCCTTTTCATAGGTAGCCAGCAGCTCGTTGATTTGCTCGTCGGTTACGGCGTTTACCACGGCCACCAGGTCCCCGATGCCATAGGTATTCACTGAATAGCCGAACTTGATTTCAGCTTCCACTTTGTCGCCTTCGGTTACGGCTACGTAGCGCATATTGTCGCCGAAGCGTACGAAGCGGGCACCCTGCCAATCAGCCCAGGCACAAGCCACGCGGCTCCAGATATTCAAGCTCTGGTGCACAGCAGAGTCCTGCCAATGGCCCACTACCACCTTGCGCTTGATACCCATACGGGCCCCAATGAAACCAAACTCACGGTCGCCGTGCGCCGATTGGTTGGTGTTCATAAAGTCCATGTTGATGTCGCCCCACGGAATGTCGCGGTTGAACTGGGTGTGCAGGTGCGCCAGCGGCTTTTGCAGAATCTTCAGGCCGTTGATCCACATTTTGGCCGGCGAGAAGGTGTGCATCCAGGCAATCAGACCCACGCAGTTCGGGGTGGTGTTGGCTTCCTGCACCAGCTTATAAATCTCCTCCGGGCCAGTCAGCACGGGCTTGTATACAATCTTGATGGGTAGCTGCGTGTTCAGCTCGGCGGCAATCTGCTGCGAGTGTACGGCTACTTCTTCCAAGGTTTCGGGGCCGTAGAGGTGCTGGCTGCCGGTGATGAACCAAGCTTCGTATTGCGAAATGTCAATCATGAGAAAGGGAAACTAAAGAAATTAAGGTCTAAGGTCATGCTGAGCGCAGTGCAACGAAGCCGAAGCATCTCGCGTGCTGAAGTTGTGGTGCTAACTAAGTCTACCACGCTAGCGAGATGCTTCGACTGCGGCTGCGCCTCCACTCAGCATGACGTTCTGTTTTGGCGGCCCTACTGTCCGTAATAAGAATTAGCGCCGTGCTTACGCTCGTAGTGCTTGCGAATCAATGCATCTTTTAGGCGAGGCACCTCGGGGCGCAGGGTGCAGCTCAGGTAGGCCAGGCGGGCAATTTCTTCCAGCACCGCACTGTTGTACACCGCTTTTTCCACGGTTTTGCCCCAGGTGAACGGCGCGTGATTACCCACGAGTATCATCTCCACTTCGGTGGGCGAAATGCCGCGCCGCTCGAATTCCTGGATGATCTGCCAGCCGGTTTGGTGCTCGTAGTCGCCCTGAATTAGCTCGTCGGCCATGGGCGGGGCGCAGGGCACGTCGGTGGTGAGGTGGTCGGCGTGGGTGGTGCCCAGAATCGGAATGTCGGTTTGGGTTTGGGCCCAGGCCGTGGCGTAGGTGGAGTGCGTGTGCACGATGCCTCCAATTTCCGTCCACTGCTTGAAAAGCAGCGCGTGCGTTTTGGTATCAGACGACGGACGCTTCTCCCCTTCCACAATGTTGTTGTCGAAATCGACAATCACAATGTCCTCGGGCTTCAGCGTATCGTAGGGCACGCCGCTGGGCTTGATGGCGAATACGCTTTTTGCGCGGTCCACCACGCTGGCGTTGCCGAAGGTGAAGAGCACCAGCCCGAGTTTGGGCAGTTGCATGTTGGCGTCGTAGCACGCCTGTTTCAGGTCTTGGTATTGGCTCATGCGGAGGTGATGGCAGGCGTTTCGGGTTCCATTACCGGCTCAGACTGGCCCACGGTGGCGCTTTCCACGAACTTACCAAAGGCTTGGTACTGCTCGTAACGGGCCTGGTAGTCGGCCACGCGGGCGGGGTTCGGCTCGTAGGTTTCGGCAAAGCCGCTGCCCATCACGCGCTGGGCGGTCAGCACATCGGCGTGGATACCGGCGGCAACCGAAGCGTACATGGCCGCGCCCAAGGCAGGGGCCTGCTCAGAAACGGCAATTTTGATGGGGCGGTCCAGCACGTCGGCCAGGGTTTGCATTACAAACTTCGACTTCTTGGCTACGCCACCGATGCCGATTACCTGCTTCACCGGAATGCCTTCCTGCTCGAAACGCTCCACAATTTGCTTGGAGCCGTAGCAGATAGCTTCCACCAGCGCCCGGAAAATCTGGGGGGCGTTGGTGCCCATGGTCAGATTCATCAAGGCACCTTTCAGGGCTTGGTTGGCGTCAGGCGTGCGGCGGCCATTCACCCAGTCTAGGGCCAATACGGCCGACTCTTCGGGGTCCACGTCGGCGGCGGCTTTGCTGAGTTCTACTAGCAGCAGGTCGCTCATTTCGTCGCGCAGGGCAGCTTGTTGCTCGGCGTTCAGCACTTTGGAATGCGGCAGCACGTTGTGCAGCGGCCACTCCACAATCTGCCGGAACCAAGCCAGCAAGTCACCAAAAGCCGACTGCCCAGCCTCTAAGCCCAGCATACCGGGAATTACGGAGCCATCTACCTGTCCGCAGATGCCGGCCACAAGGTGGCTGCCCACTTCGGCGGTGGGCGCCACCACAATGTCACAGGTGGAAGTGCCCATCACTTTCACCATCGAATAGGCTTCGATTTCTCCGGCTACGGCGCCGGCATGGGCATCGAAGCTACCCACGGCTACCACGGTGTTGGTGGTCAAGCCGAGGCGCTCGGCCCATTCGGCGGAGAGGTTGCCGGCTACTTCGTCGGCGGTGTAGGTTTCCTCGAACAGACGGCTGCGCAAGCCGGCCAGTTTGGGCTCCAGGTGCGTCAGGAACTCTTCGGAGGGCAAACCGCCCCAGCTTTCGTGCCACATAGCTTTGTGGCCGGCGGCGCAACGGCTGCGCTTGAAGGTGGCCAAATCCTGACCGGTCAGCAGCAGCGTCACCCAGTCGCAGTGCTCAATCCAGGAGTGCGCGGCCTGGAATACGGCTTCATCCTCGCGGATAACGTGCGCAATCTTGGCCCAAAACCACTCCGATGAGTAAATACCGCCTTCAAACTTGGTGAAATCTTCACCGCCCCAGGTGCGGGCTTTCTGGTTGATTTCGGCGGCTTCGGCTAGCGCGGTGTGGTCTTTCCAGAGCACGAACATGGCGTTCGGGTTGGATTCGAAGCCGGGTGTGAGAGCCAGGGCCACGCCCTGTTCGTTCACGGGGCCGGGCGTCGAGCCGGTGGTGTCCACGGCAATACCCACAATCTGCTCGGCGGGCACTTGGGCGGCCACTTTGCGGATAGTGGTTTCCAAGCCTTCGATGTGGTCGAGGGGGTGTTGGCGGAACCGGTTGCGGGCTGGGTTGCAGAACTCCAGCTTTTTCCAGCGGGCGTAGTAGTGCACGGCCTGGGCTATTTCGGCCCCGGTCCGGGCATCAACCAGCAAGGAGCGCACCGAGTCAGTGCCGTAGTCGACCCCAATGACGTACGCCGGGGAGTCGGAAGATGCGGTATGAGAAGTTTCCACGGGTGGTGAAATGGTGAAGTTGTAAAGTGGTGAGTTTGTGAAGTGTCACTAGAACGTCATGCAGAGCGCAGCGAAGCATCTCGCGTACTGACGTCAGATCACTAACCTAGCATCAGCACGCGAGATGCTTCGCTGCGCTCTGCATGACGTTCTGATAGTACATTGCAACTTCACCTTATTTGCGCACGCCGAACTTGTAGATCGTCGTTGATTTCAGGGTGTCGCCGGGCTTGAGGATGGTGCTTGGGAACGAAGGCTGGTTCGGCGAATCGGGGAAGTGCTGGGTTTCCAGGCAGAAGCCGGAGTTTTTGCCGTACACGGTGCCGCCTTTGCCTTTCAGGGTGCCATCGAGGAAGTTGCCGGTGTAGAACTGGATGCCGGGCTCGGTGGTGGTTACTTCCATGGTACGGCCGGTGGCGGCATCATACACGGTAGCGGCGGCATGCATACCGCTCGGGTTGTTCAGCGCCCAGTTGTGGTCGTAGCCGCCGGGCACCTGCCCGATCCGCTCGCCAATGGTGTGCGGCGTGGTAAAGTCGAAGGGCGTGCCTTTCACGGGCTTTAGCTCGCCAGTCGGAATCAGGGTGGCGTCTACGACGGTGTAGCGGTCGGCGGGCAGCGTCACTTCGTGGCCCAGGATGTCCTTGCCGACGCCGTGATTGAGGTTAAAGTAGGCGTGGTTGGTCAGGTTGACGGGCGTGGCCTTATCGGTAGTGGCGGTGTAGTCGAGGCGCAGGGCGTCGTCGTTGGTAAGAGTGTAGACCACCGTCACGGCCAGGTTGCCGGGGTAGCCTTCTTCGCCGTCCTTGCTATTGTAGGTGAGCGTCAGGGTCTGGCCGTCGGCCGAGGTGCCGGGTTTGGCTTCCCATACCACTTTGTCGAAGCCTACTTTACCGCCGTGCAGCGTGTTTGGCCCATTGTTTTTGGCCAACGTGTACTCCTTGCCGTCCAGCGTGAACTTGCCGCCTTTGATGCGGTTGCCGTAGCGCCCAATCAAGGCCCCAAAGTATGGGCCTGACTTCAAGAACTCCGGGCTCTGGTAGCCGCTTACCTCATCAAAACCCAAGATTACGTCACCCATCTTGCCGTCCTTATCAGGCACCATGAGGCTGGTGAGCGTGCCACCGAAGTTAGTGATGGTGGCCTTCACGCCGTGGGCATTGGTGAGCGTGAAGAGTTGCGCTTCGGTACCGGCGTTGGTTTTGCCGAAAGAAGTGGAAGTAGGCATTGCAGCAGCAGAGGTTTGAGTGGAATCAGTGGCGGCAGCGGTGCTGCTACCTTCGGTGTTGGTGGCAGGCTGCTGGTTGCAAGCTGCAAAGGCCAAGCTGGCCGCAATACTGCCGGCAAGCAGACCAGCACGGTTTAGGTTTTTCATCAAGCGAGGGGGAGTTAGGAATGCTAGAAATAGAGAGTGCAAGTAAGCCGTGAAATGCAGATGAAATCAACCGATTGACCGGATAGCTGGGCACAATACGCCGGCTGCGGTGCGGACTGGCAGCAGGTTCGATTCCACTTCAGCAAGCATAAGTTGTAATCAAATAAGAAGTAAGTGCTTCTTGCATGACGAGCCATCATGGCTAAGTAGCCCGTAAAGTATGAATTACTATTGGTTTGCACAATCGTTTGTGCTTGCTTGTTTTCAGATATCGATTTGCGCTTTCTGCTGTATTTACTTGAGTACTAGCAATTCGCTCCTTGGTACTAGGCAATAAATTATTGAAAAAGGGCAGCTGAACTTTTGCCGTCTATAGCCTAAAACTCCATTCAAGCTTAATTCCACTAGCTGCTACTTATCTTGATGGTAGCCTACTGCACTGGTGTCCGGTTAGGTATTTGTTTCCAGCTATTATTCAAACCAATTGGAATAATCGCAGGCTTGTGTAGTCTTCGCATTGCAAGTAGTTAAAAATTACAGTGCTTAATGCACACAAGGAAAGCCTAATCCCATTCATTTACTGCATTCCGATAACGTTCAGAAAGACGCTTAAACAGGTGAAATATGCGCATAATTTGTGCAAACCTTTGCATCATTTATTTCACTTGTCACTATGCTAAATTATCCTTGCTAGCTCCACTACACTTCACTGGTGGCGTATTAAGTGCGCCCAAAGATTGGTAAGTGGTACTGAAATATTGCAAACGTATGCGCCGAAATCCAGAATTAATTTCCTTTACTTTAGCCTCTGTTTCCTTTGCCTTAGTCCAGTTTCACGTCCTTGTTTCCTACAGCCCATGCTCCAACAATCAATTGCAAAGTCTTTTCAAGAACGATTCGACCACTCTCCTTTGCTGGTCAGAGCGCCCGGCCGAGTAAACCTTATTGGTGAGCATACTGATTACAATGAGGGATTTGTGTTGCCGGGCGCCATTGACAAGGAAATATACTTTGCAGTAGGCTTGAATGGCACCAGCAAACTCCGCCTGTATGCTTATGACCTAGAGCAAGACTACGAAGCCGAGGTGGCGGACGTAAGCAAGGGTAAAACTATGTGGGCCAACTACCTGAAAGGCGTGGTAGCCCAGTTTCAGAAGCGCGGCCTCACCGTGCCGGGCTTCGACTGCGTGTTTGGGGGCACTATTCCTATTGGCGCGGGCTTGTCGTCGTCAGCAGCCGTTGAATGCGGGCTGGCCTTTGCCCTCGACCACCTGATGGACACTCAACTCGACCGGATGACGCTGGCACACATGGCCCAGAAAGCCGAGCACGAGTTTGCCGGCGTAAAATCGGGTTTGATGGACCAGTTTGCCAGCCTGTTCGGGAAGCCCGGCCAAGTGGTGCGGCTCGACTGCCGCTCCCTCGACTATGAGTATCTGCCCTTCGATACTGAGGCCTGCCGCATTGTGCTCTGCAACTCCGGCGTGAAGCACTCGTTGGCTAGCTCGGAATACAATCTGCGCCGCCAAGAGTGCGAGCAGGGCGTGGCCATTCTTAAGAAATACTACCCCGAAATCAACTCCCTGCGCGACGCCACGCTGCCGCAGGTGAACGAGCACCGCGACGAAATGGGCGACGTCGTGTACCGCCGCTGCCTGTACGTGGTGCAGGAAAACTTCCGGGTGGAGGCTGCCTGCCAGCACCTCAAAGACGGCGACCTGAAAGCCTTTGGGCAGGAAATGTACGCCTCCCACGCCGGCCTGCGCGACGACTACGAAGTAAGCTGCCGCGAGCTGGACGTGCTGGTACAAATTGCCAAGGCGCTGCCCGGCGTGTACGGTTCGCGCATGATGGGCGGCGGTTTCGGCGGCTGCACCATCAACCTGGTAGCCACCGAGCACGTTGACAATTTCGTGCAGAAAGCGTCCGAAGAATACCACCGCTACCTGAACCTGCCCCTCGAAACCTATCAGACCACAATTGTAGGTGGTGTGGAAATAATCGATTAGTTGTTGGTTTATGGTTGTTATTGGTCGGCTGAACAGAGTATCAACTAACCACTAACAACCACCAACTAGCAACCAACAACTAGCAATTAACAACTGAACACAATGGCTGAATTCGACAGCGCCGAGCACCCGCACCGCCGCTACAACCCGCTTTCCGGCGAATGGATTCTGGTGTCGCCGCACCGCTCTAAGCGGCCCTGGCAGGGTCAGCAGGAGAAAACGGCAGCGGAAGAGCGCCCCACCTACGACCCTACCTGCTACCTCTGCCCCGGCAACACCCGCGCCAACGGCTCCGTGAATCCGGCCTACGAAGGCACGTTTGTATTCGACAACGACTTTGCGGCCCTCATGCCCGACGTGCCTGTGGGCAGCATGAACGTGGGCGGCTTGCTCCGGGCCGAGTCGGAGTCGGGCGTAGGGCGCGTTATCTGCTTTTCGCCGCGCCACGACCTGACGCTGCCGGAAATGACACCCGATGAAATCCGGGGGGTGGTGGACGTGTGGATCCAGCAATACAAAGAGCTAGGTGACCGGCCCGACATCAACTACGTGCAGATTTTCGAAAACAAGGGCCAGGCCATGGGGGCCAGCAACCCGCACCCGCACGGCCAGATTTGGGCTCAGCGTACCGTACCGGTAGAACCTGCCAAAGAAACCGTGCAACAGGCCGCCTACTTCGCCGAGCACGGCCGCAGCCTGCTCTCCGACTACCTGGAAATCGAGACCAAGGAAAAGACCCGTGTAGTAGTTGAAAACGAGCATTTCGTGGTAGTAGTGCCGTTTTGGGCAGTATGGCCTTACGAGACGCTGCTGGTACCGCGCCGCCACGTACAGGACATCACCCAACTCACCGATGCCGAGAAAGATGCCCTGGCCGACATTCTGCGCCAGCTCACTATCCGCTACGACAACCTGTTCGAAATATCCTTTCCCTATTCGGCCGGGCTGCACCAGCGCCCCACCGACGGGCAGGCGCACGAAAGCTGGCACTTCCACATGCACTTCTTCCCGCCGCTGCTGCGCTCAGCTACGGTGCGCAAGTTCATGGTCGGCTACGAAATGCTAGGCAACCCCCAGCGCGACGTAACCCCGGAGTTTGCCGCTGAACGACTCCGCATTCAGTCGGACGTGCATTACAAGCACGTCAACGACTAGATTTTGCTTCTAACGGCAACAAAAAGGCTCCATCCCGTCAGGAATGGAGCCTTTTTGTTGCGCACAGAAATTTCCTAAAAAACACAACAGGCCGTCATGCAGAAGCGCAGCCGAAGCATCTCGCGTGCTGATGAAGGGTTACTAATTCAAGGTTCGAGCGAAATGCTTCGGCTGCGCCTCTGCATGACGTTTAGATGATACTTTCTCGGGTACGAATGTCTTTCTAATGCAAGGAAAGCTCAGGTTATTACATCCCTACTGTGGCGGCAGGACATTACCCAAGCACCAACACTACTTCCCATTTAGCTTCTTAATCAGGTTGGTTTCGTCCTGGCGGTAGGGCGTGCCGTCTTTGTGGAATACTTCGTGGAACCACTCGATTGGCTCACTGCCGTCGGCTAGTGGGGTATCCCAGGCGTATTTGGTGTTGGTTTTGCCATCGACCAGGCCCCAGTTGATGGCCCCTACGTTTTGCTTTTTGAGCAGCGGCATAATGTTGGCGAAGCGGCTGTTGCGGGTACGGGCCATGTACTCAGTGCAAATGAGTGGGCGGCCGTGGGTTTCGAGCAGCTCGATTAGGCGCTGATGCATAGGAGCCTCCTCGTAGTTGTGGTAGGTGATAACATCAGAATTGCGCGCCTGAAACGTATTCAGCGCCTCGAAGTCCCAGGCCCAGAGGCCCACACTCAGCGGCTGGTCGGGGTTTACGGCGCGGGCCCAGCTGAACACGTTGCGTACCAGTGGCAGCGAGGTAGCCAGCTTGCCGGAGTTGCCGGGTTCGTTGAACAAGTCCCAGAGCAGAATCCGCTTATCGGTTTTGAAGCTGGTGAGTACGTCCTGCACGTAGGGCTTGAGTTGCACGAAGGTGGTGGAGTCGCGAGAGGCGGGGTCGCCGGGGTCTTGCAGCCAGCCGGAGTTGTGGATGCCAATTTTAGGTGCGGGCTGGAGGCCGGGCTTGCTTTCCTTGTTCCAGCAGTCATCAAAGAACACGAAGATTGTTTGGATGTGGTGCTTGTCGGCAATGCCTAGGTAGGTGTTCAGGCGCTGCTTGAAGCCGCTGGGGTCTTGCTGCCAGGCTTTGCTGTGTAGAAACACGCGCATGGTATTGAACCCGATGCCCTCGGCCCAGCCCAGCTCCCGGTCGATGGTGGTGGGGTCGAAGGTGTTGGCCTGCCACATTTCCAGCTGGTTGATGGCAGTGCTTGGGATGAAGTTGGCGCCCGACATCCACGGATGCGCCCGATACCAAGCCCAGGCCTTGGCCGGCGTCCAGACTTGGCCGGCGGCAGGTTGGGCAGTGACCTTGGTTCTGGTTTTCGCCTTTTGCGCATGGGTGGTGCCCCCAAAAGAAAGTAGGAGCAGAAAGAGCAGTAGTTTTTTCATAACTGATGAGTGGGAGTTGGTATGCGGGAGCTTAGACGAGCCAAGAACGAAGAAAGAAACTGGCTATACAAACGTTTGTGTGCATCTGGTATGCATTCTGGGTGCTTTTCGCTGGTCTGGTATTCCACAGCGGGCTGTTTTTATGCAAATCTTTGCGCAAACTTGCAGAGCCTAGGCTACCTTACCAGTCCTATCTTACTCAACCAGATTCATTCGTGGCCCGCACCCGTACTTCCATTTCCGACCTAGCCCAGCAGCTCGGCATTTCCATTTCCACGGTTTCGCGCGCCCTCGCCGACCATCCCAGCATCAGCGACGCCACTAAGAAGAAGGTCTGGAAACTTGCCAAGGCCCTGCATTACCAGCCCAACCATATGGCGGCGGGGTTACGCAAAGGCCGCAGCAATCTGTTGGGCGTGATAGTACCGCACATCGATGGGCACTTCTTTACGATGGTGGTGAAAGGCATTGAGGCCGTGGCCGCCAAGGCTGGCTACAATGTGCTGATCTGCCAGTCCAACGAAGACGTAGTGCACGAGCAGAAAAACATCGAAACCCTGCTTAATGCGCAGGTAGAAGGTATTTTGGTATCGTTGGCCCGCACTACGCGCACGTTCACGCACTTCGAGAAGGTGAGGATGCAGCAGATTCCGCTGGTGTTTTTTGATCGGGTTCTGGATGGGCTTGATGTGAGTGCCGTGGTGATTGACGACCGGGAGGGTGGCTACCAGGCTACCAAGCACCTGCTGGAACGGGGCTACCGGCGCATAGCCCATTTCTGCGGCCCGCAACACCTCAACATCTACAAAAACCGCCGCCAGGGCTACCTCGACGCCTTGCACGAGTACGGTTTGCCAGTGGTAGAAGAGCTGATTTTCAATTGTGACATGACTCTGGAAGATGGCGAGCGGGGCATCGACTACCTGCTGAGCTTGCCCGAGCCACCCGATGCCGTGTTTTCATCCAGCGACTTTTCGGTGGTGGGGGCCTTGCAGCTACTAAAGCAACGTGGTGTGCGCGTACCGCAGGATATGGCGCTGGTGGGCTTCAGCAACGAGACGTTCACCTCCTTCACCGACCCGCTGCTCACGTCGGTAGACCAGCGCTGTGAGCAGATGGGGCAGGCCGCCGTACGACTGTTTTTGGAGATGCGCGAAGAAAATGACGGCCTGTTTTCACCGCGCCGGGTGGTATTGCAGCCTGATTTGATGGTGCGCGGCTCGTCGGGCACGAAGCCGAACCAAGCGTAGGGCAAACAGAGAGCTGCCAGAAACTGATGTAGAAACAAGAAAGCCTTGGCTAAATCTATTGTTGGGTTTAGCCCGTATAGGCTTCCGACAATATGTTGACTGTTCCTACTAATCTTCTCTCTCATGCTTAAGAACCTCCTCTCCGTTACGGCCCTCACGCTGGCTTTCTCTTTTGGTAGTGCCGCTACCTCGCAGGCCCAAAGCTCGATGAAAACCAAATCGGACGACGAAAAAACCAAGACCAAAGACGGCGAAATGATGACCAAAACCAAGGTCGCCGACGATGGCAAAACCAAGCTTAAAGGCAAGGCCAAAGACGGTAGCAAAATGAAAGCTACCACCAAGCCCCGCGAAGGCAAGGACATGAAAAACATGCAGATGACCAGCACCGACGCAGCCGGCGGCGTGATGGTAGGTGGGGCCATGATGACGCCCGACAAAGACATTGTAGACAATGCCGTGGGCTCATCGGAACACACCACGCTGGTAGCCGCCGTGAAAGCCGGTGGCTTGGTGGAAACACTGAAAGGCGCAGGTCCTTTCACGGTATTTGCCCCTACCAATGCTGCGTTTGAGAAACTGCCCGCTGGTACCGTGAACACGCTGGTGATGCCCGAAAACAAGCAGAAGCTGACCACCATCCTGACCTACCATGTGGTACCCGGCCGCCTGATGGCCGCTGACCTCAAAGACGGCCAGACGCTGACCACCGTGGAAGGCGAAACCCTGACCGTAATGGCCAAAGGCGGCAAAGTGATGCTGCACGACTCTAAAGGCGGCACGGCCAACGTTACCATCCCCAACGTGGTATCGAGCAACGGCGTAACGCACGTAATCGACGCGGTGCTGATGCCATCTAAATAGAGTTGAATTGCTGAATTGTTAAATTATTGAGCGTTCAGCAACCAGCCTTGAAAGGGTCCGTTTCTTTATGAAGCGGACCCTTTTTCATGTGTTGGGTGGCAAGCAACTGAGAGCAGCCAATTTCTAAGGCATCCTTAATGACTACCATTTATCCCGCTAATCATCCAACCATTGCGGCATAATCCCGACCTTTAACAACGTTTTTCTTACCTATTGCTTTTGCTGATGAAACACTTTTTCGCTCGAATACTGGGGGCAGCACTGACGGTATGCAGCCTTGCCGCTTCGGCCCAGGTACTGCCGCCGGCTCCACCCGTTTCGCTCCAGGGCCAAGCCCTGAAAGTATGGCTGCGCCAGAACTGGTATGATGGCCGCCGCACGGTGCTGAGCTACAACGTGGCTCGCGGCAAGATGTACAACTACATCGACAACCAGAACGGCAGCGTGGTGTGCGTGTACTCGGGCTACCCCGAAACTACCCCGCTGGACTCGGTGAGCACCAGTACCACCGTAGTCAACCAAATCAACTGTGAGCATACTATTCCGCAGTCGTGGTTCAACGAAACGGTGCGGATGCGCTCCGACATTCACCACCTGTTCCCGACCTATATCACCTGGAACTCTGACCGGGGCTCCGACCCATTTGCTGAGATTCCGGATGCGCAAACGCTGAAATGGATGCGCGGCACCCAAAGCCAGAGCACCATCCCGACCAGTAACATCAACGAGTACAGCGAGGACACCAACACCCAGTTCGAGCCCCGCGAAGACCATAAGGGCAACCTGGCGCGGGCGGCGTTCTACTTCTATACCATGCACCAGGGCCAGGCCTTCGATGCTGGCAAAGACACCATTACGGCCCTGGCCGATGTGAATACCCTCTACCAGTGGCACCTCGCCGACCCGGTGGACGCCCGGGAGCGGGAACGGAACCGGCGCACCGCCAAAAGCCAGGGCAACTTCAACCCCTACATTGCCTACCCCGACCTTGTGGGACGCGCCTTCGGGTTCCAGGTACTGCCTACCTTCTCGTTTGCTACAGCTACTGGCAGCATTACAGAAGGCAACACCGGCACCAGTACCTACACCGCCACCGTTACGCTCACGGGTGCTGCTACTACGGCCCTCACGGTGCAAGTAGGCCTTGATGCAGCCAGCTCTACGGCCACTTCTCCTACCGATTTCTCTTTTTCTTCGCCCCAGACTTTGACCTTCGCGCCCGGCCAAACCAGCCAGACGGTGACGGTAACAGTGAATGGCGACACCACTCCTGAAGCCGATGAAACAGTGGTGCTAACCCTGCGGAATGCAAGCAGTGGCGGCGCCATTGGGGGGCCGGCTGCCCACGAACTCACCATCACCAACGACGACGGCACGCCGCCTTCAGTACGTTTCGCGGCAGTTTCGGGCTCGATTGCGGAAGGCAACGCCGGTACTACCACTTACACGGTGAACGTAACGGCCACCAACATTCCGGCTGGCGGCGTAACAGTGCCAATTACCGTAGATGCCGCCAATACGACGGCTACCGCAGCTGATTACTTGCTCAATACCAGCGCCCTGACCTTTGCGGCGAATAGCGGCGTACAAACCGGCATTGTAACAGTAATTATTACCGGTGACACCACCCCCGAACCCAACGAAACGGTTCGACTGCGCTTTGGCACACCCAGCAACACGGCAGTTCTGCTAGCCACTCCGGCTACGCACACACTCACCATCCTCAACGACGACCAAGCCCCGGCCGGCTCTCCCTGCACCGACCCGTACTTCTCGGAATACGTGGAAGGCTCAGTGGGTAACACCAAGGCGCTGGAGATTTACAACCCTAGCCCCGCCCCTATCAGCCTGAGCGACATCCGGGTATCGTTGTTTGCGCCCGGCGCCAGCACGCCCACTACTACAGTCACCCTGAGCGGTACGCTAGCCCCCGGCGACGTGTATGTTATTGCCAATACGGGTGTAGCCTCACCAATAGTGCAGGCCCAGGCCGATTTGATTTCCAGCGTTTGCTTCTTCAACGGCCCGCACTCGTTGGTGCTGTTTGATGGCACTGATACCCTTGATGTTATTGGCGTACCAGGTCAAACGCCTGCTGGCAATGCTTGGCTAATTCCGGGTGGCTCAACGCTCAACAACACCTTGATTCGCCGGCCTACGGTGTCGCGGGGCGAAGTGCGCTGGAGCACCGCCGCTGCTACTTGGCAGGCTCTCGGCACTGATGTGTACACCAACATTGGCAGCCATATCAGCACGGCTTGCGTGGTGAACTCTACCACCAAAAACGCGCCTATCAATACCGGCTTGGCTGTGTACCCCAACCCAGCGGCCACTGCCGTGCAGGTGCAAGTTCCTGGTTTGGTTGGCCGCCATTCCGCCGATATTCGCCTCTACAACGCGCTGGGGCAGGAAGTGCTTTCTCAACAGCAACCCCTAACCGGCGCCGATACAGCCACCTTGGACGTGCGCAATTTGTCCACCGGCCTGTACTCGTTGCGCGTGACGGTGAACGGCGTGCGCTACACCAGCCGCGTGGCCGTGCAGCCTTAATTCATCGAGCACACATTGAAAAGCCCCGGTTTCCTGAGCAGGAAGCCGGGGCTTTTTGTTGGGAGCTGCTATCCAAGCTATTGCGGTATCTGCCGCTACGCCAACAAGTCCTGGTACTCGGGGTGGCGCTGCACGAAGCCAGCCATAAACTCGCAGCTGGTTTTCACGCGCAAATTTTTCTCGCGGGCGTAGGCAAGGCCTTCCTTAGCTAGTGCCTCTCCCACGCCTTTGCCACGCAGGGCTTCGTCAACAAATGTGTGGGCAAAGTCGATGGTATCAGGAGCAGGTTGACTGTAGGCTAGCTCGGCCTCGTAGCCATCAACGGTGGCCACAAATTCTTGGTCTTCGGGATGGTGCTGAATGGAAACGGACATGAAATTGACTTGCTGATGGTGGAATGGTTGATTGCTGAAGGTGCAATAATCAAGGGTGTACGAGTGATAAGGCCAATTCAATTATCAATCCCACAACAATCATCAATCAACTTTTTCGCTTCCAGCCTAACCGTGCACTGCCCAGCCTGCGTATGCAGTTCGGGGCCTGCGCCCCTCTCCCTTCCTACCCCCTCATCTTTCAGCTTTTCCCGATGAATACCACTCCCGCTTCCGACGGCAACAGCCCATTCAACTCCGACGACTTCAACGATGTGCCCAACAAGAACCCCGAAAATATCGAGCGGGGCACGCACGATAACAGCCCCGCCCCTACCTCCGGCCACTCCAATACGCCCAACTACGGCGACTTCGGCCACGTAGCGGGACAGCCTACCAACCAGCAGTCCGACCGCCCCGCTGGCACCAACCCCGATGGGGAAGCGGCTCCTAGCACCGTCGACCCAAACCAGCGTGGCAGCGTGCCCCAAAACCTTAACCCAACTGAGGTGCGCAACGTGGAAGACGAAGAGTACCGCGACCAGCGCGAAGGCTGGGCCAAAGACGACCCACGCTACGGCGGCGGTACTCGCAACTGGGCCACCAACGAGCCGGCCAACAAAAGCACGGGCTCGGAAGAAGAAACTGCCGATTCGGAGCGCCGTAACCCCAACGACGGCAGCAACGACAACCCCGACGAGTTCAGCGCCCTGCGCCCCGATGGTGGTGCCGGCATACCTGGCAAATAATTGTAGCGCATAGTTGGTAATGTCTCATGCTCAGGCTGTTCGATTACAAGCGAGTTGAACAGCCTGAGCATGAGACATTACCAACTATGCACTAACTACTACCAATTAAGCATTACTTATCACAGCCATGACTGAACCCAACCAAGACCCCGCCGCCGCTCTCGACCCAAACTCAGGTGCTAACCTGACTGAAGAGCAGCGCAAGCACCGCGAAGAGCTCTACGGCTATAAGAAAGACGAAGAAGGCACACTCGATACGTCGGAGCGGCTGGAAGACGAAACCACCGGCATCCCGACTGGCAGTGCCACCACCGGCCCTGACCCCGACAACTCCAGCATGACCGACGAAATGAACAATCCTGGTTTCAACAACCCCATCGACGACAACAACCGCTAGGTTAACCAGCACATATTCTGGAAAAGCCTTCTGCTCCACGCGGAAGGCTTTTCTTTTTAGCCTACTTCTCTTCCGAAGGAGGCGCTAGGCTGCTTGGGCAAGGTGCAGCTTATGCGTCTGGTCCTGCGTATAGAGCCGTAATCCATCGTTACTTGTTTTGCTATGGCTGCCTGCTTGCTTGTTCTGACCGATTTCACGCCCGCCGCCGACCAGGCCCTCACCTACGCCGATAAACTGGCCACCAAACTGGGGGCTTCGTTGGTGCTGCTGCACATTCGCCGGGAAAGTCTGCTCGACCCCGATGCCTTCAACGGCTACATTCAGCGCATGAGTGAAGGTGAAGTAGCCGCGGCGCTGGCCGAACGGACGGCCCCGCTCACTGCCCCCACCACCGTCGAAGCGTCGGTGGCGGGTATCACGGAGGCCACGCAGCAGGCCCTGGAAAAGTATCAGCCGCTGCTGCTGGTGCTGGGCAAGCCCGACAGCACCCGAATCCCCGACGAGTTAGTGACCACCACCTCGCTGAATCTCTTGCGGGCGGTGTCGCTGCCGCTGCTGGTGGTGTCGGTGGGGCAGGCGGCCACGGTACCGACGCAGGTGGTAGTAGCCGCCGACGGGGAGCCGTTTCAGTTGAGTGCGCCGGTAGCAGAAGGCGCGCAGCAACTACTGGCGGCCCTTGCGCCCGGTATTACGGTGGCGTACGTGGCCGAGCCTGAGCACAGCGACGACTCCAAGCCCGCCGTAGCTAGTGTGCAGGACAGCGGGCTGCTTCCGGAGACGGCGTTGGTGCAAGGCTACGGGGTGCGCTGCCGCCGAGCATCGGAGGGCGTTTTGCAGGCGCAGCTAGACAAGCAAGCCGATTTGCTGGTGGTTATTGCGCGGCGCCGCAGCTTTTTCGGACACATGTTCAACCACAGCGTATCGTCGCAGCTGGTGCTGCACAGCCCGGTGCCGGTGCTGTTGCTGCCGGCCGTAACCTAAGCGGGAAGTACAAGCCCTACGTCTTCGCCCCGCGCCTGTGTGCTTTATCTGGTACATAAGGCGCGGGGCGCCGCTTTAAGCGGGTAGGCAGCAGTAACACCTCTTGTGCAAACGTCTATGAGCAGTTTACCCTCGGCTACTTATTGCTTATACCCCGCTGCTTAATAGATTGAAACATAACGCGCTGCCCCATTCGCCCGTTCTGTTTGAGAGGAACCACTTTTTCTCTATGCTTTCCAATTCCAACTCCACGGAGTCGCGCCGGCAGTTTCTACGGCAGGCGAGCCTTACAGCAGCCGTTGCCACGGTGGCCGGCCCCGCCGTCGCGCTGCCCTTCTCCGAACCTCTTGCCGCTATGCAAAACGACAACCAACGCAAGCTCGGCTTCGCCATTGTGGGCCTCGGCAAGTTTGCCACCCAGCAAATGATGCCTGCTTTCAAAGACTGTAAGCACGCCAAAATCACCGCCCTGGTCAGCGGCTCACCCGACAAGGCCCAAAAGCTGGCCGCCGAGTACGGCGTAGACACCAAAAACATTTACAGCTACCAGAATTTCGATTCCATCAAAGACAATCCGGCCGTGGATGTGGTGTACATCGTGCTGCCGCCGTCTATGCACCTAGAGTACACGCTGCGGGCCGCCAAAGCCGGCAAGCACGTGCTGACCGAGAAGCCGATGGCGACATCGGTGGAAGATTGCCAAAAGATGATTGATGCCTGCAACAAAGCCGGTAAAAAGCTAATGGTAGCCTACCGCGCCCAGTTCGAGCCCTTCAACCTTGATGCCATTGCGCGCATCAAAAAAGGCGAATTGGGTAAGCTGCGCCAGATTACCGCCGACCACGGCCGCATTGTAAAACCCACTGAGGAGCCCGCCGAAGCGTGGCGCGTAGTGAAAAAGCTGGCGGGCGGCGGCTCACTCATGGACATTGGCATTTACTCCTTGAACGCCACCCGTTACCTCACCGGCGAGGAGCCCACCGAAGTAACCGCCCAAGAATTCAGCGACAAATCTGACCCGCGCTTCAAGGAAGTGGAAGACACCATTCACTTCACGCTGCGCTTCCCCAGTGGCGTGCTGGCTTCCTGCACCAGCTCCTACAGCATTCAGGAGGTGAAGCGCTACCGGGTGTTCGGCGACAAAGCCTTCCTGGATCTGGACCCCGCCACCGACTACTACGAGCACAACATGACCATCGGCACCAAGGAAGGCGACATGAAAGTGAGCCTCAAGGAGGGCAACCAGTTTGCCGCCGAACTGGACCACATGGCCGAATGCGTGCTGGAAAACAAAACTCCCAAAACGCCCGGCGAGGAAGGCCTCAAAGACATCCGCATCATCATGGCCATCTACGAGGCCGCCCGCACTGGGAAGAAGGTGAAATTGTGAGGTGGTGAAATGGTGAATATTAGGTTGTAAACCTGCAAAAAGCCCGTCATGCTATGCTCAGCATGACGGGCTTTTTGCACCACATGCGCCACTCACGCAAGCAGAACATCAAACTCACAACTTCACCATCTCACAATTTCACCGTCACTTGCGCACCGCCGTAGTAGTTGCGGCCAGGGGCAGGCTGGAAATAGCGGTTACCAAAGGCATTGAGGTCGTTGCCAAGGCTGTAGCGGCGGTTAGTGGCGTTTTCGATGCCGCCGAATACATCCAATTCCAGCCGGCCTAGGGTGCGGCGCCAGCCCGCACGGGAGGCAAACGTCCAATAGCCCGGCGCCGATACGGTATTGGCGTCGTTGAGGAAAATGCGCGCCTGGTGGTTGGTAGTTGGGCTGAGGTAGAAGCCATGCTTTTCGCTGAAATCGAGACCGGCGCTGAGCGTGTGGGGGGCAGTACCGGTGAGGCAGTTGCCGCTGAAGTCGTTGCCGCCCGACTCGTAGCGCCCGAACCGGTAGTGATTGTAGGCGTAACTGGCAAAGGCCCGTACCGCACCAACTACTTTTTCCTCTCGATAGGTGACACTGGCTCCAGCAGGTCCAACCAAAGTCGATTCGCTTACTAATTCCCGCTGCTGCCACAACCAGCCGCTCAGTGCGGCTTCCACACCGCGCTGGCGGGTATTGCCGGAGTTAGCAAACAGTTGCGTCCCCAGCTCGTCGGTGCGCGTAACGATGGTTTCACGCAGGCGAAAATTGTAGGCGGCCACATCGAAATTCAGGCGCTGATTGAACAGAGTGCCGCGGGTGCCCACTTCGTAGCTGGTGCCCCGCTCGGCCTGCAAGGCCGTGTTGATGGACCCGTTGGACGGGCGGATTTCCTCTTCGGTCGGCGGCGAGAAGCCACTGCTCACGCTACCGTACACCGATACCAGAGAAGTCAGCTCTTTGAGCAAAGCCAACCGAGGCGCCAGCCGAGGCTGAAAGTTGCGCTCCGTCTGGTATCCTTGCAGCGGTGGTGTCACGGCTTCGGTCAGGCGGTTGATGCGGTAGCGCAGGCGGTTGTAGCTGGCCCCGGCCGTCAGCAGAAACCCCGCGGGTAGCTCGTAATCAGCTTGCGCGAAGCCAAAGCCCGTGAGCGTCCGGATTTCGTCGTCGTAGCGCAGTGGTCCGGGCGTGCCACCGCGGTTCTGGTAGTTGCGGGAACTCTCGAAGCTTGTTTGCAGCTCGGCGCCACCTTGCAAGCGCAGCGTGCGGCCAGCCAGCGTGGTGCGGTAGTTAAGCGCCGTGCGGCCGCCACCGCCCACGGGAGTGTTGCGCTCCAAATCTACCAGAAACGGCGTGGCAATAGTACTACCCGTGCCGTAGAGGGTTGTTTTGCTGGAAATCCGGTCGGTGAAGCGGTACTCATACGTCACGCCGAGCAACGCGGTACGGGAGGCATAGCTGGCCTGCTGGGCCACGGTGCCAGGCGCAGTAGTGGTACTCGGGCGGGCCTGGCG
Organism: Hymenobacter norwichensis DSM 15439; assembly: GCF_000420705.1. Classification (GTDB taxonomy): domain Bacteria; phylum Bacteroidota; class Bacteroidia; order Cytophagales; family Hymenobacteraceae; genus Hymenobacter; species Hymenobacter norwichensis. The sequence continues at coordinate 667,636 of NZ_ATVL01000007.1, read as the reverse complement.
CGGGTCGGCATCAAACTGGGCGCGGGTGAGGCTGCCGGGTATCTGGTAGTCGAGGTCGGTGTAGAGGGCGTGCACGCCGAGGGTGCCTTTTTCGGAAGCACGCAGCTCGCCATCCAGGGTTAGCACGGTGCGGCGCAGGGCGCTTTGCTGGCGGTAGCCATCCAAGGTTTGGCGGGCGTACTGGGCCCGGAAGTAGCCGGTGGCGCTGCCGGTTTCAGCGGCCACAGTGTAGCGGCGCAAACCGTAGGAACCCGCCGTAAAGCCGGTTTGAACCCGTGTTTCACCCACTACCGGGCGGCGGTTTTCGAGCAACACGGCCCCACCCGTACCAGCTCCGTACACGCTGGCGGCAGGGCCTTTCAGCACTTCCAACCGGCCCAGCTGGCTAGGGTCGAGCAGGTTGAGCGGGGTGCTGCCGCTAGCTTCGGTGAATGGGATACCCTCGTAGTACACCTTCACATTGCGCACTCCAAATGGGGAGCGAAGCGTGCTACCCCGCACACTGAGGCGGTAGCTGCCGGTGGCGCGTTCTTCCAGCCGCACCCCCGGCAGCGTGTTGACGGCCTGGGTGAGGGCATTCTGCGGAAACCGCTCAAACGTGGCGGCATCTACTACGCCCACGGCGGCAGCCGTACGGCGCAGCGGCTGCTGCTGACCATAGCCGGTTACAGTGGCTTCGGGCAGGCGAACGGTACGGGTGGTATCGGGCGGCGCGGTTTGGGCAAACAGCGAAATAGGCAGCAGCAATAAGGGCGCGGCGTAACGGGTAGGCATCAGGCAAGCAAAAGGATTCGTTGCTGCTAACCGAAAATCAGTGGTCAGGGTTGGAGTTGCCGGCAATTCCAGACAATATTCCTTCATCTGTCTGCGTGTAGTATCTATTCCTCACAGCCATGACCAACACGCTCCACCTCCCCCGCCGCCACCGCCGGCCCTTACTGTTGCCCCGCGGCTTACTGGCGCTGGGGTTTCTGCTGCTGATAGGCTGCCGGGTACTAGTGAATCAGCCCCGCCTCCACCGCTATTCAATAATGCAGCTGACTATGCCAGCTTCGCATAGCGCGAAAGATCCACTTGTACTTCGGTTACCTTCTGCTCAAGAAATCAGGAACATGGGCTTCTGGCGGATTGCTGATTTCACCGGCAATGCTACTGCCGACAGCAGCAACTTGCGTCTTGTACAGCGTCATCTGCGCGCTGTATATTATCATTCAACTACTGATGGTCTACAAGTGCGCTTTCATGCCCGAGCACGCTATGGCAGTTTGGTAGATGCGCTTGATGAAGTGAATATGAGTAACGCCTCAAAATATTTCGTTGATATCCGTTCGTCTATTACAACGCTATACGTACTCCCACTACGTTACAAATCAGGCTTTTCCGCTACTTCTGAAGCCGAAAGAGTATCTACTCAAACCCGGCCAACTGCTACTGGCATTTCACGCTGGCTTGACCGTATCAGCAGCCACCTGGCTAAGCCAGCCTGGGGTACCGCGCTGTTAGCGGCCGCCAGTATCTGGCTGTTAGTAGCGCTTGGGTGGGGGCCACTGCGAGACAAGTAAATAATTCACCTATGGATTGTTAGCCATGACCAACACGCTCTATCTGCCCCGCCGCCACCGCCGGCCGCTACTGTTCCCACCGGGCCTGTTGGCGCTAGCGTGGCTGCTGTGGATAGGTTGTGTGGTGATCTTGCCACATATTCCGGTTAAATATGGGTCTCTCTTTGCTTCGTTTGCGCCACTTCCTTTACAACCTGGTTTATATACCAATCGGCTTGACCCAGCTCTGCCTGTTGCGGACGTCAGACAAGCTGACTTACCTAACATGTTTGTATCGTTAACTCCATTAGATGACTTTTTCTTCTCCAGACAACTAGATTTTGCTCTCCCAAATAATTCTTATAACAAGCCTTTTAAAGGCATAGAATACCAATTTCACTCTGTACCTAAAGTGGAGGAAATGGACAGAACAATTAGCTCATTGCAGAAACGTTCAGATGTACTTTTCTGGCTTGACACTCGAAGTACACTCACAAAAATCTATGTATACCGAGAACCGGTATTTCGTAGAATTGAGTGTCGTGGTATGGTGATACCAAGTTTTATTTACGCCGATAATAATTTTCCTTCTGGACCTGATGTCATTCCCTATTATCCCTATGTACCTATCGAGCAACAGCTGAGTAGTTGGTTGCAACCGCTCTTCTCTCCCAAAACGTATACTACCCTCTTTCACCCGGACTGGCGCAACACCACACTCCTGCTACTCTTGTTGACACTCCTCACCGCCATTCGCCTGTATCGGCAGTGGCGCACTGGCTAGATGCCTAAACGTAACTTAAGCTCGGCAAAAACAGTTGAACAGAAGCACCTTTTCTGCTTCTCTTTTCTCATGAAAACGACTGTTTTACTAGTCACTATTTTACTGGCAGGTTTCTCTACCATTGCCCAAAACGTACCACCCGAAGGCACGCCATTCCAGATGCAGGGCAACATCTATCTGCCCAAGAAGCTACCGGCCACCCCCGAACGAGTAGCTACTCTAAAAGCGCCGTCCGGCTTCACCGTCAGCAAATACGCCGAAAACCTAGACATGCCCCGTATGCTGGCGCAAGCTCCAAACGGCGACCTATACGTGAGCAACCGAGTGAAAGGCACTGTTACGCTGCTGCGCGACGCCAACAAAGACGGCAAGGTGGAAACCACCAAGCAAGTAGCCCAAAAGCCGCACCTGCACGGGCTGGCCCTCAAAGACGGTAAGCTCTACATGGCCGCCGTGCGCGAGTTATACGTGGCTGACGTGAAAGCCGACGGTACCCTCGGCGAGCTGAAAATGCTGTATAAAGACCTACCCGACGCCGGCCAGCACGCCAACCGCACCCTCAACTTCGGGCCTGATGGCAAGCTCTACCTCTCGGTGGGCAGCACCTGCAACGCCTGCGACGAAGACAACCCCGAAAACGCCACCCTGCTGGAAGTCAGCACCGACGGCTCGGGGCGGCGCGTGTACGCCACCGGCCTGCGCAATACCATTGGCTTCGACTGGCACCCGACCACCAAGGCCTTGTTTGGCATGGACCACGGCATTGATTGGCTTGGTGATGAAGACCAGCAGGAGGAGTTCAACCAGCTGAAGGCCGGCGCCAACTACGGCTGGCCCAGCATCATTGCCGATGGCAAGCCCTACCCCGCCAACAAACCCAAATCGGGCGAAACTTACGAGCAGTTCGACGCCAAAGCCGTGCGCCCACTATTGCTCTATAAGGCGCATTCCGCGCCGCTGGGGCTGGTGTTCAACAAGGCTCAGCAGTTTCCAAAAGAGTACCAGAACGATGCTTTCGTGACCATGCACGGCTCCTGGAACCGCGCCCAGCCCTCGGGCTACAAGATTGTGCGGGTGCATTTCAACGAGCAGGGCCAGCCCCAGCAGTTCGAGGATTTCGTGACCGGCTGGTTGGTTGAAGATGGCAAATCGGAGTTCGGGCGGCCCTGCGCCATCGTACAGGCCACCGACGGCTCGTTGCTGGTATCTGACGACGACAACGGCGTGATTTACCGCGTGGCATACGCTGGTGACAGTAAGCCATCAGCAAAGCCGAAGAAGAAAAGCTAGAAGTTGGGAGCTAGAAAGTGAAACTAGCTCCCAACTTCTAATTCTAAACTCCTCCTAAAGCATGCCTACCCTTTCTCCTGACCTGCGCAAAGCCCTGTTCAACCTTCCGCAAAAAGAAAAAGACCAGCTGCTGGCCCGGTTGGTGGCGCAGGATGCCGTGCTAACCGAGCAGCTTACGTTTCGGTTGCTGGAGGGCGACGATGCGCTGGAAACCCGGCGCGAGCGGCTACGCACGCAGGTAGACGACCCAGTGCGCGGCTACCATCAAACCCCCAACGATTTACTGCATATTGTACGGCAGTTGCAAGCCCGTCTCACCTATCACGCCCGCATTACCGGCGACACGCAAGGCGAAATCGAGCTGACCCTGCGGCTACTCACCAACGTGCTGCGGCATCAGCCCGAGGCGGTGGCCCGGCTCCATGGCCCCACTCAGTTGCTGCTGCAACATCTGGCCCGGCGCACCCACGAGGTACTAAAGCAAATCATTAAGTTGCACGAAGACTACCGCGTGGAGTTTGCGCCGGCCGTGAATGAGTTGCTGCCGTTACTCTATGCCTCGGCGGCGGCCCCGTTGGCGCGAGAGTTAGGCGTACCTACAACTTTTGGGTGATAGTCATGCAAGTAGGGCCAGCTTGAAAACCCAATTTGCTACCTATTTTTTATCCTGAACCCTACGACTAGATTCAAGTAAGTGGCATTTACACTACTACCATACAAAGTGTAACTATTCCTTTTATCACTCCAAGACCCTGAATCCAACTGGCAGCGTGTAAGCCACGCGCACCGGTTGCCCATTAACGCGACCCGGCGTCCACCAAGGCATGATGCGCACTAGGCGCAGGGCTTCTTCGTCGAGGCCGCAGCCTAGGCCCCGCACCACTTTAGCATCCAGAATCCGGCCTTCTTCATCTACCACAAAACTGACGTGCACTTTACCTGATAGATTGCGCTGCAAGGCTTCTTCGGGGTATCTAATTTTTGCTTTCAGAAATTTTTGGAATGCCAGGGCGCCACCAGGGAAGCTAGGCATTTCGTCGGCGGCCAGATACACGCGGGGTACCTGCGGAGGTGGTTGAGAAGCAGAACCAGTGTCGGCTAGCTCACTGGAAGTGAGTGTCTGGGCAAACAAACCGGGTGCAGGCAGCAACACTAAAAGCAGTAAAAGGCGCAGGCGAAGCATACGAACAGAATATAATATAACCGTGCAAAGGTAGAGCCGCCTTGTTGCCCTGCCTCGGCGGCGGCGTTACGGAACCGTTGTGTTTGTGTTATGGCCTCGGCGTATCCTTTGCTCGCTAAAAGCTGTATCTTATTCAGTAAGACTTTCAACCTTCAGCATCCACCTGCTATGTCTACTATTCCAGCCCCCGAACACGTACGCGTGCCCCAGCACCTTTCCGATAAAGACCTACGCCAGTCGCTCGAAGACTTGGACGGCAAAATCAAAACCCTACGCAACCGCGCCCACGCTACTACTGAGGGCGCTCAGCATACCTACCACGAACACATTGCTATGCTAGAGGCCAAGCGCAATAAGCTGGCCGAGCGCCTCGGCCCAACCCCCGCCGCCGATACCCCACCCAGCAACGAAGATCAAAGCACTTGGAGCGAAATCTGGCACGGCATCGAGAACCTCCGCAACGACCTGCGCAACATTATATAACGGCTGTGTTGAAGCGCGAACAGTTTAATGCCCCGTAACGCGGAAACCACTATTTGAAACACAAAGAGACGCTTCCTCGGGGGCGTCTCTTTGTGTTTCGGACGGTAGCATGCGCTGCTGAACAACGGCACGGTGCGGCTATTCGGACGGGTATAAAGCAGTTCAGCCCGTGGATTTACCGTTCCCTGAAATTCTGTTTCCAGCGGCGGGCGGCGGCAGTAGGTTTGGCTATCCTTTCACTTCTGCCGCTCCTTACTTGCTCGCTACCATGAAACTTGTTTCTGCCCTCCGCTCCTTCTCGCTTTGCTCTGCCTTGCTGCTGGCCGACCCTGGCTTTGCTGCCGCTCCGGCCTTGGCTGGCACCACGTCTTTGTCGGTTATACCTGATAACCCGGCCGCGCACCCCAATTTCACGGTGCGAGTGGTGGGCAAGGGCCGGCCGATGCTGCTGATTCCGGGCCTCACCTGCCCCGGCGCAGTGTGGGACGAAACGGTGGCCCGCTACCAGAAGCAGTACCAGTGCCACGTTGTATCGTTGGCGGGTTTTGGCGGCAACGCCGCGCCAGCCAGCACCAGCCAGCTGCTGCTCAACGTGCGCGACCAACTGCTGGCCTACATCAAAACTCAGAAGCTCGACAAGCCAGTAGTGGTCGGCCACAGCCTGGGCGGGTTCATGGGCTTATGGATGAGCGCCACCGAGCCAACCACCCTCGGCCCACTGGTTATCGTGGATTCGCTGCCGTTTCTGGCGGCCGTGCAAAACCCTACCCAAACGGCCGAAGGCGCCCGCCCCATGGCCGAAGGTATGCGCCAGCAGATGAGCAACGGCAAAAACAGCATGGCCAACGCCCGCCAGATGTCGGCCTCACTGGTAACCGACACGGCCCGCGTTACGCAGCTGGCCCGGTGGAGCGTCGCCTCCGATATGCCTACCGTCGGGCAGGCCATGTACGATATGTTCACCACCGATTTGCGCCCGGATGTTGCCCGTATTCAGCAGCCAGTGCTAGTGCTCGGTGCCTGGGCGGCCTACCAGCAATACGGCTCTACCAAGGAAAGCACTAAGGCTGTTTTCGAGCAGCAATACGCCAAACTGCCCCAGCACCACATCGAAATGTCGGAGGCCGGCCGCCACTTCCTGATGTACGACGACACTGCTTGGTTTTTCGCGCAGTCCGACGCCTTTCTGAAGCAGAACCCCATAGCCAAAAAGTAAGCTGCTCTTTGCTGGTCGGGGCAAGCTTGGCGCAGGCGCTGAGCTTGCCTTGGCAGGCTACCCTCTCTTTACCTGTTGCATCTACATTTAGTGCCTCTCCTTTGCTTATGCTACTCGAACAGCAGTTTGCCAAGCTACACCTTGAACTGTCGGTAAAAGCTAAAAATGGGCTCGATTTCATTCTGGCCGCCAGCATTGTTTGGGCTGCTATTGTCTTCGTCTGGACGCTACCCAACCCGCCGGGACTGAATGGGTTTATTACGTTTTTTGTGGGCGCCGTTGTCCTGCCGCTGGCGTGGCTTTTTTCTAAACTACTCGGCACCACCTGGACTATTGCGCACAACCCGTTGCAGCCTTTAGGGTTGTGGCTGAATTTTGCGCAGTTGCTCTATTTTCCGATCCTGCTGTTCATGTACAGCAAGCATCCCGCCCAGTTTATCATGACTTACGGTATTATCACCGGGGCTCATTTCTTTCCCTACGCCTGGTTTTACAAGGCCAAGCCGTATGCCGTCATGGCTGGCATTATTGCAGTGGGCTGCCTGCTGCTGGGGCTGCACACTTCGGAAACAAACCTGTACCTGCTTCCTGTTTTTGTGGCTTGTGCCTTGGTGCTGTTGAGCGGTTTGCTGTATGTTTCCTACCGCCAGAACAAGCAAGAGTACCTGCTTTTACCGGCGCAATCCGAGTAATTTGGGCGGCACTATGTTTTCCTACGCATCTGTTCCACCACCCAGCCGCCTCTACTGGCGGGCCCAGCTACTCGGCTGGACGCTCTATTTTGCTTTCAACCTGCTCTTGTTTTCCGTGTTTGGGCGGTTTTCCAGCGAGCTGCTGCTCATCACTACGGCAGTTGTGCTACCCATAGCGGCCCTCACGCACGCACTGCGCTACCACATTCGGGCCAACCAGTGGGAACGGCTGCCCCCTTTCGCGCTACTCGGCCGCCTATTATTTATGAACGCCACCTTGTCGGTGCTGAGCCAGGTGATTATCTGGGCACTGCTGATTTGGGTGGTGCGGCCCAGCCCCGATGGCCAACCGCACGGCTGGGCTCAGTTTTTGGGCTATTGCCTCAACGTCAATTTTATGCTGTGGCTGTGGGCAGGCTTCTACTTTGGATGGCACTTTTTTCACCGCTACAAGCAAGCGGAAGTAGATAAGTGGAAGCTGGCAGCTGCCGTGCAGGAAGCAGAAATGCGCACTCTCAAGGCCCAAATCAACCCGCATTTCATGTTTAATGGGCTCAACAACATCCGGGCCCTGGTGATGGAAGACCCCGCTCGCGCCCGCAACATGATTACACACCTCTCCGACTTGCTGCGCTATTCCATCCAGCTCAATAGCGCCGAATGGGTGCCTTTGCAGCGGGAACTGGAAATTGTGCGGCACTATCTGGAGCTGGAAGCCATGCAGCTGGAAGAGCGCCTCACTTATTCGCTCGATGTAGACCCAGCGGCCTTAACTGTGCTTATTCCGCCCATGACCTTGCAGCTGCTCGTGGAAAACGCCATCAAGCACGGCATTGCGCCCCGGCCCGAAGGCGGCATCATTCAGCTCACCACCCAGCCCGACGCGGCCACTGGGCAGCTGCATATTGTGGTGCGCAACACTGGCCGCTACCAACCCCAGCTCGGCCACGAGGGCGTAGGGTTGCGCAACGCGCAGGAGCGGCTGGCGCTACTTTTCGGCAAGGCCGCTACACTCACCATCAACAACGACCCCACAATTGCTGATATGGTAGTAGCCGAGTTGCAGCTACCCATACAGGCAGCCGCTTAATCTTTGGTTTTTTCAGCTGTTAGCTATTAGCCGATGGCTGTAAGTTTTCTGCCGCAGAACGCCATCAGCCAATAGCCATCCCCCTTCATATGAATATCCTGCTCGTTGATGACTCACGCCTGGCCCGAACCGAGTTGCGCCACCTGCTGCAAGTTTTCCCCGACGTAACGGTGATAGGTGAAGCCCGCCACGCCGCCGAGGCCCGCACCCGCATTCAGGAGCTACGGCCCGACGTATTGCTGCTTGATATCCACATGCCCGGCGAAACCGGCTTCGAGCTGCTGGCGTCGCTGGAAGCAGCCCCGCACGTTGTCTTCACCACTGCCTACGACGAGTACGCTTTGCGCGCCTTCGAGGTAAATGCCCTCGATTATTTGCTCAAACCCATTGAAGCACACCGATTGGCTGCCGCCCTCGACAAAGTCCGCACCAAACTGCGCCCGGCGGTTGCCGTAGAAGCCCCGGCATTTACTACCCCCGAGGAGCCAGCCGCCACGCCACTCACCGAGCACGCCCAAGTGTTTGTGAAGGATGGCGAGAAGTGCTGGTTTGTGCGTCTCGCCGATATTCGCCTCTTCGAAATCAACGGCAGCTACACCCAAATCCACTTCCACGAGCACCGACCCCTGATTCCGCGCACCTTGCAGCACTTGGAGCAGCGCCTCGACCCGCGGGTGTTCTTTCGGGCCAACCGCCAGCAAATCATCAACCTGAAATGGGTGGAAGGCATCGAGCCCTGGTTCAGCAACTCTCTGAAAATCCGGCTGCGTGGCGGCCCCGAGGTGGAAGTATCGCGCCAGCAATCGGTGCGGTTTCGGGAGTTGCTGAGCTTGTAGACACCTAGGCAGGCGAGCTATGGTTGGAAAGCGCCAATCCGCTACTTTGCGGCGGTACCATCGTCGTATTCTCATGCTGGACTTAATCATTGATGCGCGCCCCGCCGATCTTGGCAACGGTTTCGGTGTGCGGCGCATTCTGCCCTACCGGCTGCGGCGGATGCTGGGGCCATTCATTTTCATGGATCACGCCGGCCCGGTGCAGGTAGCCCCCGAGCTGATGCCGGCTCTGGATGTGCTGCCGCACCCGCACATCGGTTTGTCTACGGTCAGCTACCTGTTTGGCGGCCAGGTGGTACACCGGGATAGTCTGGGCGTGGAGCAGGTTATCCGGCCGGGTGAGGTGAACTGGATGACGGCCGGTAGCGGTATTGCCCACTCCGAGCGGTTCGAGGACCCGGCCGCGCTGGCGGGTGGCGCCCTGGAAATGGTGCAGACTTGGGTGGCCTTACCCGAATCGGCCGAGGAAGATGCACCGAGCTTCACCAACTACCAGCCCCACGAGCTGCCCATCTTCACCGACCAGGGCGTGTGGATGCGTCTGATTGCCGGCGACGCTTTCGGCCTGCGCAACGACGTAAAAACCCATTCGCCCCTGTTTTATTTGCACGTAGTGCTGCAAACCGGGGCACGCTTCGGTCTGCCCACAGGTTATCCAGAGCGTGGCGCCTACGTAGCCAAAGGCAGCGTGGAGGTAAATGGCCGAACTTATACGGCCGGGCAATTGCTGGTTTTCACCCGCGACCTCGACCCCATATTGGTAGCCCGCGAGCCTACCACGCTTATGCTGCTTGGCGGCGAACCACTGGGCGAGCGGTACATCTGGTGGAACTTTGTGTCGTCGCGGAAGGAGCGGATTGAGCAGGCCAAAGCCGACTGGCAAGCCGGTCGCATTGCTCTTCCGCCCACCGATAACACCGAGTTTATTCCGCTGCCCACCACCCATTCCCGCCCAGCCAGTAGTTCTCCGCCACCCCCACCCTTGTCGTAGTGGATACTAAGTAGTACAGCGTGAGTTTCAACGAAGCGCCTGACCACCCTTAAATGGGCTTGGCCAGGCGCTTTTCATTTGGCTTTTCCTTCCTCTATCGGCCTACATAGCCTTAACTGACCTCCTCAATTCTAGAACATCGAAGCATACAATAATCCTATCGTCGACAGTATGCTCTACACATTAATTAGTACACCTATCAACTACTATATCGCGCAAAATTGCAGATCACCTATAACTGCCATCTTATAACTATTGTACGTTATATATTTCTTGTGGCACAATCATTTTAAAAGCAATTGGAGTAAACACCATTTATCTATATTCATTTATTATAAAATAAATGAATCAGTATAATGTATCACTTAACAATGATTATTAGCATTTATACATCTCAACAGGCTTAGAATTGACTTTATACTAACTAGATTTACAGTATTGGTTTTGCACTTTTTAATAATTAGTACAAAATCTTCATCTGTTTATCCGTTCTTTTCAGTCTGCTATGAGTAAACTTATACACCCCTTCAAATTAGTACTATTGTCATTGACCACCTGCTTAAGCCTCTCAGGAAAGGCTCAGCAGTCAGGCAACAGCTCTGCGTCATCAACAACCGGCTCTTTCACTGATAATTTCAATCAACCAACTACACTGGAGGGCACGCTGGTTTTCAAGCTAAAACCTGAATTTCAAGCGCAGGCATTTCGTGATGGGGTAACAGTACCAGCTCTGACGGATATGCTCCGGCGGATGGGTATAACCCGGATAGCGCAGAAGTTTCCGCACGCTACAGCACCACACCCGGAACAGCGCGACGCTGTTGATTTACGTTTGATCTATCAGATCTGGCTGGATAAGGCTGCCCCACTGGCCAAAGTACAGCAGGCCCTGCTCAGCACGAACACCCTTAGCTATGCGGAGCCGCTCTATTACCGCGAGCCTCTTTCGCAGCCCAACGACCCACTAGCCGATTCCACTCTAGCTACCGGCCAGTATCACCTCAAGAACATCCGGGCTTACCAAGCCTGGAATCTAACCCACGGTGACAGCACCGTGCTAATTGGCATCACCGACACCGGTTTCCGCCTTTCACACCAAGATTTGGCCGGCCAGTGGCAGCGCAACAACCAAGATCCACCTGACGGCATCGACAACGACAACGACGGCTTTATCGACAACTATCGGGGCTGGGACTTTGCCGACCGGGACAACAACCCCGCCGCCAATGGCATGACGCAGCCCCTGCACGGCGTGCACACAGCGGGCGCAGCGGCCGGGCGCGTGGATAATGGGCTGGGCATTGCGGGCGTGGGCTACAATTGCCGCTTTCTACCTCTGAAAATTTACCCGAGCACCAGCACCGGGAGCTTTGCCGGCTACGAAGCAATTGTGTACGCCGCCGACCACGGCTGCAAGGTCATTAACATGTCGTGGGGTGGCGCTGGGGGCCGTTCCCAGTTCGAGCAGGATGCCATTACTTACGCTGCCGTCAACCACGACGTGGTGCTGGTGGCCTCGGCCGGCAACACCAACGCCGAGCTAGATTTCTACCCCGCCAGCTACGACCATGTGCTGTCGGTGGGCTGGACCGGCGCCGATGATGTGCGGGCCAGCCGCGCCACATACAGCCGCCGCATCGACTTGGTAGCGCCCGGCGACAACATCTACACCACTTGGGGCGATACCGATTCCGACTACGTTCGGGCCACGGGGTCGTCGTTCTCGGCACCGTTGGTATCAGGAGCGGCGGCGCTGGTGCGGGCCCGGTTTCCGCAGTTTACGGCCGCGCAGGTTGTTGCGCAATTGCGCGCCACCACCGACAATATCTACGACCTGCCCGGTAACGCGGCATACGCTGGCAAGTTGGGTACGGGCCGCCTAAATGTGTTTCGGGCGGTGCAGGCCAACAACCAACATGCCTTGCTTATTACGCAGCGCGTGTTTACGCCCAGCAAAACCATCTACCAGCTCAACGACACCATCCGGCTGGCCGTGGAAGTGCAGAATCTGTTGCAACCCGTTCAGAACCTGACCCTCACGGTTACGTCCCTGTCGCCTTACCTCACGGTGCAGCGCGGTACGTTCACGGCGGGCGCGGTTGCCACTATGGCGCGGACGTCCAACACGAGTGTTCCTTTCTGCTTGAAAGTGGCGGCGGCGGCTCCGGTCAATACCTCCGTTACCATCCGCTACCATCTCTCCGACCCTGCCACCGGCTACGAGCAGGATCAGTACAGCACGTTGCTTATCAACCCGGAATATGTGGTACTGAATGCCGGCAATCTGGCTCTTACTCTGACACACCGCGGCAGCCTGGGCGTTGACGGGCTAGGCTCTACTAAGGGGGAAGGTGTGCGGTACCAAGGCGGTGCTTCGCTGATTTACGAAGGTGGCCTTATGGTGGGTACCGGCACTACCCGTGTTTCCAGCCGCCTGCGCAACGACCGGAACGGGGTGGATGCCGATTTCTACACCCAATCCCAAACCACCATGAACCGCCAGACCCTGCGCGCCGACCAGGAGGCCTGTGGTTTGCTGCAAGATTCTCTGCCAAGCGCCACCCGCAACCGTACCGTAGGCGTGCAGATCCGGCAGCGCGGCTACTCGTGGGCCCAGGCCCCGCACCGCGACTACGTGGTGCTGGAATACGTAATCAAGAACGTGACAGCTGATACACTGAAGCCACTGTACGCCGGCCTGTTTGCCGACTGGGACCTGGGCGACTATATCCGCAACGCCGTAGCCTGGGACTCGGTACGTAACCTGAGCTACGCCTACAACGTGAACAGCCAGAATGCTTACATCGGCTTACAATGGCTACGGGGCGGCACTCCGCTTGCCTATGCCATCGACGTGAATGCTCCTAGCGGCCCGGTTCGGCTGTCCAATGGCTTCAGCCGCGCCGAAAAGATGCTTACCCTTAATAGCGGCACCCAGCAGCGCACCGTCGGTGCAACCACCGGTACCGATATTGCCCAAGTGGTAGGCGCCAAGCTGCCTTGGCTTGCTCCTTCCGATTCGGTGGTGGTGGCACTGGCGGTAGTAGCCGCTCCCACGCTTGGGCAGCTACGCGCGGCGGCCAGTGCCGCCCAGATACGCTATAGCCCTCAACAGGCACTGCCCGCCCGCTCTGCCCTGGCCGTCAATGCGTGGCAGCTCTACCCCAACCCTACTACCGGCCGCATTCGGGTAGAAGTACCTGCCGGCTTTGGCAGCCGCCAACTGGAAGTGCTGAGTGCCGTGGGTCAGGTAATGAAGCAGCAGGCTTTCATGGGCGCAACAACCGAGGTAAACTTAGAGGAATTGCCGGCCGGCATGTATCTGGTCCGGATTCATGGCGCGGCCGGCTCCCTAACACGCAGGGTTTTGCTAACGCGCTAAGCCAGAAACAGACGCACACCTAAAAGGCCTGGACCAACAACAAAAGCAGCGAAAATGCTGACTTTGCTGTTGGTCCAGGCCTTTTAACTAGCAGAATAACCCGCCTATACCTCTTCCTAAAATCAAGAAACTTTACACCTTACTACCGATGTATATACATACACAATAGGGTATTATCAACTAACTTTTTTAGCAAAATCAACCTATACAGCAACAACAGTTCTCGATGATTAGTTGGCCGAAAAATGACTTTAATATTCATTAAAATTCGATTAAATACCTATTAGAGGCTGTTTTCTCTAAAAAAATATCAACTAATATTTTTAGAATGGCTTAATATCCTTATCTTTGGATATGTCGAAAGTTAAGCTTCCCGTCCCGCCGCCCGTGCAGCAATATGCTCGCTGTGTAGATGACAGCCGCCGCCCCTCCGACCATATCGGCGACTGGCCTACCGCTGGTCAGGTGTACCCGATTCAGGTGCGCCGCAACGCTCGCACTGGCCTTCCCCAAATACATGTGCTGGGCTTCTATGCCGAACAGCCTTATGGGGCCTTTGCCCGCCACCGCTTTGAAACGGTGGCTGAGCTTTGGCTCAACTAATAGGATCCGGCCGTTTTTCTGCCACCCTCAGCCCCGGCTGTTCCCGTCTTGCTACGCGGGGGCAGCCGGGTTTCTTTTATGGCTGCCGGCTACAGGCAGCACCCCACAAAAAAGCCGGGCCTGTTCATAGCAGACCCGGCTTTTTTGCTTGCTCAGCGTACTACTTAGCGTTCAGCATCGGTTTTGGCAAGCTGGCCAATTTCCTGCGCCGGGCTGCCGCCTTCCGCGTACATCGGCTGGTCGCTGAGGTTGTAGATTTCCTGAATGTCGTGCAGGATGTGCTCGAAGTCCAGCTTAAGGTCTTTCAGCAGGCCGGTTTTCAGGTCGAAAACCCAGCCGTGTACCGTAGGATAGCCATTTTTGAGGTACATCTGCTGTAGGACTGCCGTCTTGATAACGTTGACGCACTGTTCCTGCACGTTCAGCTCCACCAGCCGGTCATAGCGCTTAGTAGTGTCCTCGATTTTATCAAGTTCGGCGTGGTGCAGGCGGTACACGTCACGGATGTTGCGCAACCAAGGGTTCATAATGCCCAGGTCTTTGGCCTGCATAGCGGCTTTCACCCCTCCACAGCCGTAGTGCCCACATACTACAATGTGCTTCACACCCAAGTGCGCCACTGCGTACTCAATCACCGACATGGCATTCAAGTCGATATTGATGACCATGTTGGCAATATTGCGGTGTACGAACACCTCACCCGGCGCTACACCCATTAGCTCCTCGGCCGTTACGCGCGAGTCGGAGCAACCGATATACAGATAGTCGGGCTTTTGGTCGGCAGCCAGGTGCTCCAGAAAGTTGACGTTGGAAGCCGTGTTGCTGGCTACCCATTGGCGGTTTTTCTCGAAGATTTGGTCGTATGTTATCATAGGGGCTTTTACGTTTTGCATCCGTGGAAGATGCTTTTGCAGGTGGAAGATTTTTAGTTGACGGGGCCTCGGTTGCGGTAGTGCCAAAAAATACCGCCATCAAACGGTGTCCAGAAGGCGGCACGCTGGCCGGCAGCTTTCAACGCTGCATTGGCCCAGCTATTGCAGGTGTAAAACAGGTTGTATGTGCGCTTGGCTTCGTAAAAAGCGTCATACTGGCCGTAGCTATGGCCTTTGATGTGCTCCACCAGCCCCTGCGCATCGTAATCGAAGCTCTTGCGGATGAAATCTACCAGCTCGGCATACTGCGCCGGAGTCAGGTAGATGCGCACACAGTCGGGGCCTTCTTTGGGCCTGTGGTGGAAGGTGGCATGGATGGCCGACTCGCCGAGCCAGAACATGGCCTTGAAGGCCGTACTAGGTTTCAACTCGGCCCAGGTAGGCGTATCAAGGTAAAAGCCTTTGTCGCCCCACCCGAACCCAACGTAGCGCATGCTGGAGTCGGCGGCGGGCGTATCGACGTAGCGAATCTGCTGAGTCCAGTCGATTTCGGGGTTACGCACCGGCACTACAAGATCGGTGTGCACACCATTGGACAGGATGTAAGCCTCAATGGCGCCGGGTGTGGGCTGGCTTCGCTCCCCTACCGGTATAGCCGAGCAGACAACCGCCGCCACGGCATACACCACCACCACACCCACTATTCCGCCGCCCACGTAGGCGGTTGTTTTGAGCACTTTTCTGAGCGTAATCGGCATGAACTGGCAGCTACAAGTAAAGGCAGACGCTTGGGCGAGGTTTTCGCAAAGAAACTACCTGCGGTTTATATTTGGGGAATCCATCAGCACCATGCCGCAGCCCGACGACCAAATATACAGCATCCCGGCTCCTTACCGCCGGATGGAAAACATGCACATCCTGTTCTGGCTGCTCAAAGACATCGGCTGGTGTATGATCTGGAAGCCGCTGGGGCTAAGCATGATTGTACCCACGCTGGTTATTGCCATCGTCATTACTTGGCGCACCCGCGACATCAAGGCCGAGTTGGCGCACAATCTGGCTATTGTATTCTGGATTTCAGCCAACTCCTACTGGATGATCAGCGAGTTCCTCGGCTTTGATACGGCGCGCGTGTGGGGCAATGTAACGGGCAAGCATTTGGCGTTGATTCCGTTTCTCACGGGCTTGGGCATTCTGCTGTTCTATTACATCGTGCAGAAGCCCCGCGAGAACCGCGCCGCACAGGTAGCCACCCTGTAGTAACTCACAGCCCTGGTGCTTGATGCGCGGGCAGGCAAGCTACCATAGTCGTAGTCATCTGGCTCAGAACACCTGAAGCTTGCGGCGCCTGTACCATTGTACGAGCCCCCAGCCGCCGGCCAGTAATAAGAGCAGCCATACTTCTGGTTCCGACATACGCTGCGTATCCTCGCCGGCGTCGAGAGCCGCATGAGCGTTCAGCACTTCTTTCTGCTTACGGCGTAAGGCAGCTTTCTGCGCTTCGTTTTCGAGGGCCAGGTAAGACGTCAGCGGCGTCATGATACCCGACCGGAAGCTGGCTTTGATGGCAGAAAGCCGCATGGTTTCGGCTGCTGCGGGGTGGAGAGCTGCATACGTTTGGTACCCTTGCAACCACAAGCCGGCTTTCCAGCCCTGGCCTACCGTAGCGGGTAACTGCAGTTCCGTGGCCACCAGCACAACCGACGGTTGTTCATCGTTGGGCAGATAAGCGCGCGGTGCGCCGGCGGAAGGCCATGCCCGCACCGCCGGCACCGAATCGGACGGCGCAGCAGCAAGTGGCCAAGAGGAATCCTGCCGGAGCGAGTGGGCAACCGGCGGTGCGTTGGGGGTGAGAACGTAGAAAACCGACTGCTCAGGAGTAGCGTCCTGTAGCTCGGCAAAATCCGCCGGCAACAGGGCCCGCGCAAAATCATCGGTGACGGCAACAAATACCGGATAGGTGGCGGCCGGATTGGTTTGGGTTTCTGCCAGGAGCTGGCGCATGGCTCCTTCCAGGTAAAAGCCCCCGGTGGCCGGTTCGGCAGCAAGTGCGGCCTGCCATTCTGACTCGGTGGTACGCTTGGTGGTGGCACTTACCAGGCTGTAGCGGGCCATGGCGGCAGTGCCGGGCCGCTGCTTTAGAAAGGCAGCTACCTGCCGCGCGTAAGCCGGCCGGCGCGCAACCACACTTGCTGACGCATCGAGCAGAAAATGGTAGTAAGGACGGCGGCGTACCAGGGGCAGTGCGCGTTTGGCAGCTGCACTCAGGTAGGTAACCTGGCCGCCAGGCAAAGTAACAGGAGTTGTCACGCTGCTTTTGGCGGAGTCGCCCAGGGAAATAGCCCGATCTGCCAGGTGCAGCACAACCGGTTCTTTGTGCACGAGTTGGAAGCCAGTTCGACGTACTTCCCGCGCGGCGAAGGGGAACACTCGCAAAGCCACTCGGTTGCCGGTCAGGTAGTACAAAATACCAGGGTCGCGTTGCTCGTTGCGAATTTGGGAGAACACCCAGGTAGCGGCTTTTTTCTCCGCCAGAATTCCTTTTTCCCGGCGGCCCCGGATGTCCAAGTAGTAATCCTGCACCCAGCAGCCCGCCGGTAGTTGCAGCGTGGTAACGTATTCGGCATTGTCGGCGGCGGTGGTATTCGTCATTTCCAGCTCCACCCAACTGGTCCAGGTCGCTTGGTGCATATTGTAGGTACTGCGGCTGGTAATCTGGGTCAGGCGGGTCTGGTCGGGGTTGTCGGCGGCCGGGTTGCCGGGCGCCTCGGCTACTGGCGGCTCCCCCATAAACACTTGGCTCAGACGATTCAGCTTCTGGTTCGACAAGGTCATGTTATCCAGTACCAGCCAGTTGAAATACGACGACAGATATGGCAGATGGCTCCCAAACATTCCGCCTCCGCCGCGCTTATGGTCCCGAACCTCCTGGAGCACGGGCACCAGCGCGTCAGCTTCAACGGTCTGCGCCGACGCGTAATCCGGGAGGTAGAGGTAAGCCAAAGCGGCGTGCAACACCTGCCGATGATGCAGGTACGTACCGGTGATACCCAGCGGCAGCAGCAACCCGCTGCCAATAAGTATGCTCACCAGTACTCGCCGCGAAAAGTAGCTGCGCAGCACTTCGAAATCCTGGCTTAGCTCCCGCAAGTGCACCAACAGCAGTACCAGCGGCGTCAGCATCAGAAAGCCAAGCCCAACGGCAACAACAGCAACCAGGGAGAGCGGCAAAAAGGGCAGAAAGACCAGGAAAAAGTAGAGGGTGTAGGCCAATGTGGCGGCGCGCCCGGCAAACAAGGCCAACCGCCCCCATTTCCCCCTCGGCGACGGGCAGCAAACCAGCACCCCATTCAGTACCGCCAGGCCATAAAACCAGGGGCCGTTGAAATCACCGAAAACGCCGTTTTCAGCGGAGCCAAAGTTGAGAATCAATCCGCTGTTGGTGGCCAGCCCGATCAACGGCAGCACTAAGGCAATCAGCGCCTTCCACACCAGCTGGTACTTCGCCCAAACTCCTGTTCTGCTGCTGGTTAGAATGTACACCCCGCGGGCCAGAAAAAACAGAAACCCCAGCGTTGTGGCAATCAGCAGCACGATCAGCGCATGCTCGCCGAATTCTCCAGCGGGTACGCGCCACAAGGGCAATATCAGTTGCCCGAACAGGTAGGCCACGGCGGGAATAGCTACCGCAACCCCAAAGTTTGGCAATGCCCTGTGCGACTGCTCTTCGGGGGTGAGGCGCACTAAAAGTACCAACACGGCATGGGCCAACGTAGGCATTAGAAAGGTTCCGGCGTACAGTTCCATTTCGCCGGGCACCATCCAGCGGGGCACTTCAGTGGGAAACAGCTGGCGCAGGAAAGAACCGTAGGCATACAGGAAGGCGATATGCAAGCTGAGCGCTACCACGCCATAAGCAACCGTAAGGCGCTGCTTACGGTGCATTTGCCAGAGTGCAAACCCGGCCTGAGCTGCTCCTAAAACGAGCAGGGCCGTCCCTATCCCCTGCCACACCTGCTGGCTGGCTTTGGGCAGCAGCGTATGAATCACGGCGTATTCGCCGGCCAGCAGCACCAGCAGCACCACGATGGGTAACGTGTTCAGAACCAGCAGCCACTTGGGGTTAAGCAGATTTCGCATAGCGCAGTAGATAACGGTGGCACAGCAGCTCGAAGCCACTGTAGATAAGCAATAGAAAAACCAGATAAACCAGCACGCCCTCGGCCTGATGCAGCCACGGTAGCTGCCGCGCGGCCTGCGGAAACACGCGCTGGATGCTCACTGCTGTTAAAATCCGGGAGGTATTGACCAGTAAAGTCAGAACATAGCCCAGCACGGGCAAAAGCAGAAGCCAACTGTTCTGGAAGGTCCGCATGGGCTCCTGATGGCGCAGAGCCGAGACAAGCAGCAGGCCGCTGCATAGCAACCAGAAGTTGAACCCCGAGCACGACTTATCAATAGCAATGTGCAGGTCAGCGTGCACGAACCCGCGGGCCGGCTCGAAGCTCGACACCGACCCCAGCACCCCTCCTACCAGCACATCGGTAGGCCACAACAGCCACAGCAGGTGACTAGTAGCAGCGTGCATATACCCGAACTTGAGGGCTATGAAAGCGCCGGCAACAAGGCCGTACGGCAACCAGCAGCGTGAAGGCAGCATGAGATGAAACAGAAATTGAAGCCTGAGCAAACATAAACAAAGAACTTTGTATTACAAAGTTAATATACAAAAGAGCTTTCATCCTTCTCCCTGCATACCATAATAGCCACCGGGGTTTTCTGGAAAGCTTCTTATCCGTGCAGCAGTTCGTCGATTAGCTGAATGGCTTGCTGCAGCCGCGCAGTCCAACCGCCACTGATTTCCACCAGCGGCACGTTGTAGCGGCGCAGCGTGGCGCGATGTGAGGCGTCTAGCCGTAACCGGTCGGCGGCGGAAAGGCGGGTGCCGTCCTGCACGAAGGGCACATCGGGGCTCAGGTACAGATACAGGTCGGCGCGGTTGAGGGCATACACCTCCGCCGGCACCAGTAGCTCCAGCCCAAATATCAGCTGTGCGTACGACATGGTGATGTGCACGTCGGTATCGATTATCAGCAGCGGACTAGGGCCAGTTTGTGCCTGCTGGATGCGGCGGGCGTGCTCTTGAGCTACGGCGTGCAGGTCATCTAAGCTGAAGCACTCGGAGCTAGCAATTAAGTCACGGCCAGCTTCGGCTACTAGGCTGGCCTGGAAGTGCGCAGCTAATTGGTTGGCTAGCAAGGTTTTGCCGGTCGATTCGGCGCCTAGTATCACCACTTTGCGCGCGTAATACGGTTTCACGCTATCCGGCAGAAACTGCCAGTACGCCACCAGGTTCTGCCGGATAGCCGACGCCGAAACGGGTACGGTTGCGCGCGCCACATCAAACAGCAGATATCGAATACCCATGCGCGCCGCCACCAGCTCACCATACGGCTCCGAGGTAACTACCAACTGGCATTCCGGCAGTAGTCGGCTGAACACGTCGGCCCATACCTCCGATACAGCCAACGACGTTTCCGACGTATTCGGCAGCTCACTTTCCAGGTATTCCAGCACCCGGATTTCCACGTCCGGCTGCCCGGCATAGGTTTCCCGCAACCACGCCTGCCGCACCTGGGCCGGCAGTTGCTCCTGGTCACTGGCGCACACCAGCACCGTTAGATGGTCGCAGTGCCGCCGCGCGAAGTTGATGAGCTGCTCATGGCCTTTGTGGAAAGGCATGAACTTACCAAACACAAAGGCTTTAAGCGGAGCGTCAGCTTGCATGAATAATGATATGTCATTCCGACCAGAGGGAAGAACAACAGGGGGTTAAAAGGTGTACTGCGCGTTCAGGTAGAAATTGACGGGGGCCTGCACGAAATATTTGCGGGTACCATCGGCTTCCACATAGCCGTTGTTGTAGTACTTGGTGTTGGTGAGGTTGTTGGCAAACAACGACACCTGATAGCCTTTATGCGCGTACTGCACCCGCGCGTTCAGCAGCACGTAAGTGGCCACGGTGGCCGAGTTGGCAAAGTCGATGTAGGAGCGACTTTGGTAGCGGCCTACCAGCGCGGCAGTCCAACGGCCCACTTGGTACTGCGCTTCCTGGTTGATGATGAGCGGCGGCGTGAGAACAGGCTCGAACGTTTCGCGCTGCTCCCGGATGCGGCTGTAACTGAAGGCCGAGTTGTTGATAAACGCCCACTGACGGTTGGGCTGGTAACGCACCGTGGCTTCCAGGCCAGTCCGGCGGCTGCTTTCCACTTTGTTGGTCAGCGCCAAGCCATTCGGCCCAAACTGCCCATTCAGCACAATTTCGTTGCGGAACGCCATGTAGTACGCATTCAGGTTCAGCTGCCACCGTTCGGTTTGGTGCCGCACGCCCAACTCCTGGTCCACCACCGATTCGGGCGTGGCGCTGGTTACCAGAGCCGCGCCGGTGCTGTCGGCCAGCAGGTCGTCGTTGCCAATGAATAAGTCGTTGCGCGTGGGTTCCCGGCTGGTACGGCCCACGGTGTAATAGAGCGTCGTAGTAGGGGCAGCAGCGTAGCTTATGCCAGCTTTGGGGTTCAGAAAGTGCCAGTTGAGGGTCGGTAGTGGCACGCTGCCTTCGTAGCGGAACGCGGTATAGCGCAGCTGCACATCGGCAAAGAAAGTAAATTGCTGCACCTGCGCTTCCAGCTTACTGAAAGCACTTAGGTCTGGCTTACGGCCGGTGTTGCGGTAGAGCTGGCCTAGGGTTCGTTCGGTGCCAGTGTGGCGGCGGTGGTAGGTGCTGGCGTGTACCCCGCTGGTCCAGGTGAGGCGCTGAGTGCGCCGGGTGTACGTGCTGAATGCGCCCAGCCACCCCGACTGAAACCCGTAGTTGTACAGCTCGCTGGTACTCGGCAGCCCGATAAAGTTGTTGAAGTCGAAATCGTAATTGCCGCGCAGCGCGGAGTAGTACACGCTGGAACTCACCAACGAGCCCGCACTAGGCTGCCAGTCGTTGCTTAGCTGCACCAGAGCCTGCGTGAAACGGTCGTTTTCGGCGGGGCTGTTGGCGTTGGCCCGGCGGTTGCGTTGCAGCACCGAATCGGCCACGCCCAGCCACGCCAACTGGTTGCGCTGCTGCCCAGCCAGAATGTTCAGCTTCCAGGTGGTTTTGTCGCGGAACAGCCCGCTGCTCACAAACACCGAGCGCGACGTATTGGCCGACCGATCTTTGTAGCCATCGGAATGCAGCTCCGAAGCCCGCACGTATAGGGCCTTGCCGTTGTGCAGTCCGCTAGCGTATTCCCCAAAAATCCGGTAGCTGTTGAACGAGCCGTAGCCCAGCCCCAGCGTGGTATGCGCCGAGTCGCGAAGCGAGGTTGAAAATAGCTGAATACTGCCCCCATAGCTGGCCGTGCCGTTCTGGCTGGTGCCCACTCCACGCTGAATCTGGATGGAACTGACCGAGTTCAGCAGGTCGGGGTAATTGGAAAAGTAGGCACCCTGGTCTTCCGGCTCGTTGAGCGGCACGCCGTTTAGGGTGGTATTGATGCGAGTCTGATCGATGCCGCGCAGCCGGAAATAGGCGTAGCCCTGGGTGCTGCCCGCGTCGGAATAGGCGGTAATAGAGGGCGTTTCGGAAAGTAGAAACGAGGGCTCCTGCCCTACACTTTTGCGGGCCAGCGCCCGGCCATCGAGGTTCAGAAAGGTAACTGGCGTCAGCTTTTCCGCCTGGTAAATTACGCGCACTTCAGGCAGCGCGTGGGTGGTATCGGCGGATAGGGTTTGGGCCTGAACCGGGGCGGCATACACTAGTGCAGCCACCATTGCACTGGCTAATCGTTTCATCAAGTGTATCGGCGTAAGATAAATAAGCCCGAAGCTACGGCTCTTTCAACGCTTACCGCAGCACCGCAGCCACTAGCCGTGTTTACAAAGCCCCAGATTCAGGTTTCGCCAATGGTACTTCCCGCTTCCAACTAATCAATAGCACACCTACTATAACAATCAAAGTACCCAGCACTTGCGTGAAAAATATCTTCTCGCCCAGCACAAAATGCGCCTGCAAAATGGTGGAAACCGGCCCGATGCCACTGATAACCGCCACGTTGTTGGAGCCAATGCTTTTCAGCCCCTGCGACAACATAAACGAGGGCAGCACCGTGGAAAAAACCGCCAGCAACACGCCGTACTGCCAAATATCTGGGCTGAGTGCCAGTCCCTTACCGGCATTAACCACCAAAGAATGCCCCAGCACACCCACCGTGGCCGCCAGCATGGCGTAGGCCGTGAACTTGTTGGCCCCCACCCGCGGAATTATTCGGCCGCTGCCCACAATGTACACCGAGTACGTGACGGCGCACAGCAGCACCATAAAACTTCCAAAGTAGAAATCCGGGTTGCTAGCGTCAACCGACAGCTCGCCGAAGTAGGCAATACCAATGCCCAAGTACGTCAGCAGCAAAGCCGTTTTCTGAATACCGGAAATCCGTTGCTTGAAGTAGAAAGCGTTGATAAACACGGCGAAACTGGGGTACAGAAACAGAATTAGCCGCTCCAGTCCCGCCGATATGTATTGCAGGCCAATGAAGTCGAACAGGCTGCTGAGGTAGTACCCTAGGATTCCAATGGTACTTACATACAGCCATTCTTTCGCCGTGAATCGCACGTTGCCTTTCTGCCGGCTCAGTACGAAAGCAGCCACCAAGTAAAACGGCAGCGCAAAAATCATCCGGACCGCCAGCAGCGTTACGGCATCTACGCGTAGCTGCCCGAAAGCCAGCTTCACAAAGATGGCTTTGGTGGAAAACAGTACGGCGCCCGCCAGCGTGATAAACAACCCACCCAACGACAAGGTGTGCTTACTAGAAGAATTCATGTTGAAACACGCTACAAAGCAAAACAAAGAGCCGTTTCTTACGAAACGGCTCTTTGCGTAACAGCTGAAAACTAGCTAAGGATTACTTCTGTGACAATTCCGCGCCACTAGCTTCTTTCTGACGGATCAGGTTCAGGGCCGAACCGGCTTTGAACCATTCAATCTGACCTTCATTGTACGTGTGGTTCACGGTAATCAGGTCGGTGTCGCCGTCGGCGTGGTGCAGGCGGATTTGCAACGGCTGACCCGGCTGGAAGCTATTGAGGCCGAGGATATCGAGGATGTCGTTTTCCTCAATCAGGTCGTAGTCGGCCTTGTTGGCGAAGGTAAGCGCCAGCATGCCCTGCTTCTTGAGGTTGGTTTCGTGAATCCGGGCAAAGCTCTTCACCAAGATGGCGCGTACGCCCAAGTGGCGCGGCTCCATAGCGGCGTGCTCCCGGCTCGAACCTTCTCCGTAGTTCTCATCACCCACTACAATCGACCCGATTCCCTGGGCCTTATAGTTACGCGCTACAGCCGGAACCGGCGAGTAAGGCGTACCCGAGGTCAGCGCATCCTTCACCGAGTTGGCCTCGCCGTTGAAGGAGTTGGTTGCCCCGATGAGCATGTTGTTGGAGATGTTGTCCAAGTGGCCGCGGTATTTCAACCACGGGCCAGCCATCGAAATGTGGTCGGTGGTGCACTTACCTTGGGCCTTGATGAGTAGGCGCAACCCTTTCAGGTCGGTGCCTTCCCACGGCTTGAACGGCGCCAGCAATTGCAAACGGTCGGAACCTGGGTCTACAATCACTTGTACGCCAGTGCTGTCGTCGGCCGGAGCTTGGTAGCCGGCATCCTCCACGGCGTAGCCAGCAGGCGGCATTTCGAGGCCCGATGGCTCGTCAAACTTCACTTGCTGGCCGTCTTTGGTAGTCAGGGTGTCAACCAGCGGGTTGAAGGTCAGATCGCCGGCAATGGCGAAAGCCGTCACGATTTCGGGCGAGGCCACGAAGGCGTGGGTGTTCGGGTTGCCGTCGTTGCGCTTGGCAAAGTTACGGTTGAAGCTCGTAATGATGGAGTTGCGGCGCTTGGGGTCGTCGGTGTGACGAGCCCACTGCCCAATGCACGGACCGCAGGCGTTAGCCAATACCACGCCACCCATTTGAGCGAAAGTGTCCAGCAAACCGTCGCGCTCCACGGTATAGCGCACCAGCTCCGAGCCGGGCGTTACCGTGAATTCGGCGTTTACCGTTAGGCCTTTGCTTACTGCTTGCGAGGCTACCGAAGCCGCACGGGTGATGTCCTCGTACGACGAGTTGGTGCACGAGCCAATCAAACCAACCTCTAGCTTCTCGGGCCAGCCATGCTCACGCACAGCGGCAGCAAACTCGGAAATCGGCCAAGCGGCGTCCGGCGTGAACGGGCCGTTCACGTAAGGCTCCAGCGTGTTAAGGTCGATTTCGATAAGCTGGTCGTAATAGGCTTGCGGGTCAGCATATACTTCGTCGTCGGCGCGCAGATGCTCGGCCACAGCGGCAGCAGCATCAGCAATTTCGGCCCGGCTGGTGCCGCGCAGATAGTCGCCCATCTTCTCGTCGTAGCTGAACACCGAAGTGGTAGCCCCAATTTCAGCACCCATGTTGCAAATGGTGCCTTTGCCGGTAGCCGAAAGGCTGTTGGCACCTTCACCGAAGTACTCTACAATAGCACCGGTACCGCCTTTTACGGTCAGGATGCCCGCTACTTTCAGGATTACATCTTTGGCCGAAGTCCAACCGTTCATTTTGCCGGTCAGCTTCACGCCAATTACTTTCGGAAACTTCAGCTCCCAGGCCATGCCCGCCATCACGTCTACGGCGTCGGCACCACCAACACCAATGGCAATCATGCCGAGGCCACCCGCGTTGGGCGTGTGCGAGTCGGTACCGATCATCATACCGCCGGGGAAGGCGTAATTTTCAAGTACCACTTGGTGAATGATACCTGCGCCGGGCTTCCAGAAGCCGATGCCGTATTTATTGGAAACCGAAGCCAGGAAATCGTATACTTCCTTGTTCTCGGAGTTGGCAATGGCCAAATCCTCGTCGGCGCCATCTTTGGCCTGAATCAGGTGGTCGCAATGCACGGTGCTGGGTACGGCCACTTGGGCTTTACCGGCCTGCATGAACTGGAGCAACGCCATTTGAGCAGTAGCATCCTGCATGGCCACACGGTCAGGAGCGAAATCGACGTAAGAAACACCCCGCTGATACGCCTGCGAAACCGAGCCGCCGTACAGGTGAGCGTACAGGATTTTTTCAGTCAGGGTAAGCGGACGGCCAACAGCAGCACGCGCTGCCTCAATACGCTGGCCCATACCAGCGTACACCGCCTTGATCATTTCTAAGTCAAACGCCATAATGCGAAAGGGAAAAATGTGAAGGGAACGAACCTACTAGGAGGTAGGTACGCAAATATAGGTACCGGGTAGGGCGCGTCCCAATTTTTCGGGGCTTTGCGGGACCTGCCCGACCTCATTTAGAATGATTCCAATGAACCAGGGCCGAAACGGAACGCCATACTCCTTATGTAGGCAGTACCTTGGCGGCCTTAGGTAGTAAACTAATAGCGGCCCGTAGTAGTTTAGTGCCGCATCAACCTTTTCAACTTTTCTCTATGCCCGTTGCCTTCTTCTTTCGCAAGGCTGTAGCTGGGGCCGGACTCGCGCTGGCCGTAGCGGCCTGTCAGTCAAACTCATCATCAGAAAATCAAGCGGCCACTACGGCCGCCACCCCCCTCACGGCGGGCACTTGGCGCGGCGTACTCTCGGCCCAAGGCCAGGAAATACCGTTTCTATTCGATGTGGCCACTGATGGTGGTAAGCTCACCGTGACGCTGCGCAACGGCGAGGAACGCCTCAAGCTCGATGAAATCAGCACGGCCGGCGACTCCACCACCATCCGTTTGGGCGTGTTCGACGCGGCCTTGGTGGTGCGGGCCGACGGTGCCGACAAGGTGAAAGGCACTTGGGTGAAGTACGATGGCAAAGAGCCGTATCGGGTGCCGTTTGCGGCACATCGGAACACAGTTTCGGAAGACGATTTATTCTTTAATGATGCAACGAAGGTCACCCCTATTTATGGGGACTTAGTTCGCGGTGCGACTTTTCGCACGGAATTTCGGGACAGTGAGGGTATAACTTATCCTGCCGTGGCTCTAATTAAACAGGACACTGCGAATGGTAATAGGCTTGTCGGCACCTTCCTGACTTCCACCGGTGACTACCGTTACTTAGCGGGCAATCTAGTGTATAAGGCCGACGGCGAGCATATTCTGCTTTCCACTTTCGATGGTAGCCATGGCTTTCTATTCGATGGCAAGCTGGCCAAGCCGGGCAATATCAACAACATCACCGGTGACTTCTATGCCGGCAAATCCGGCCACGAGACCTGGACTGCTGTGCTCGACGGCAACGCCAAGCTTCCCGACGCCAACGCCTTGGCAGGCATGAAGCCCGGCCAGAAAAAGCTGGATTTCAAGTTCCCGAGTGTATACGAAGGTGGCAGCGTCTCCCCCACCGACCCTAAGTATAAAGGCAAAGTGGTGGTAGTGCAGATCCTCGGCTCGTGGTGCCCAAACTGCATGGACGAGACCAACTTCCTAGCTCCGTGGTACGAGAAGAACAAGCAGCGCGGCGTGGAAATCATTGGGCTGGGCTATGAGCGTACCCCCGACCAGAAACTAGCCTCGCAGAAACTGCTCAAGATGAAGCAGCGCCTCAACGTTGGCTATGATTTGGCCGTGGCCGGCGTAGCTAATAAGGATTCGGCCGCCAACTCTTTGCCGCAGCTGGCGAAAGTGGTAGCCTTCCCAACCACAATTTTTATAGACAAAAAAGGCGAGGTGCGCAAGATTCACACCGGCTTCTCCGGCCCCGGCACCGGCAAGTACTACCAGCAGGAAACCGCGGAGTTCGAGAAAACCGTGGCGAGTCTGCTGGCAGAGTAACTTGGCGTACGTCCGTTCTCGCACTTATCAACACCACAAGGTCCTTCGTGCTAGCACGAAGGACCTTGTGGTTTCAAGCAGCGTAATAATTATGTGGGCTGAGCACTTTAGTTGCCGAATAACTTTTCTCGCAATGCTTTATGTCCCCTCCAACTATACTGGGTATCATAAACCCATATTTGAGGTTTTCCATTATCCATTCCAACCCAGTATACATTTCCGGCATGGAATGTACGCAGGTCTTTCAAGCTGTAATTGAGCAAAGCATGCATGTATCGCACAATAGCTTTTTCATCGTCGGCACTTAGCACTTTCTGCTTTTCCAAGAAATACTTTCTGTCAGCCCGGTAAGAGCATCCTATTGTATCAAGGAAAAAATCCGCAGTAAATGGTCTTTGTCGAAACTCTGCATAGCCTAGTCTTTCTCTAACGTCACCTTCATCAGACAAGTACACTTTTATTAACTCCCGATGCCCACCAAACTCTCCACATTCTGAGTATTGTGCATAAATGAAAAGGGTATCTCCGTAAGATATATTGTCGATTACATGCTCCTCACTATGCTTTGCTTGATTCACGTGAGGTGCAACAGGCTTTCGTGTGAATACTATTACTAAAACAGACACTGCTACCAGCAGCACTAATGCAGCTTTCCACATACTCTCAGTCAGCTTATTCTATAGAATCTGATTTATATATGTTGAGGCAATATGCTTTTTATTCAGGTTAAGTGAAGTCCTGTCTTCTAACTTCCTACTTTGGCTAACCAACTCTGCCACTACCTTCGCAAGCAACTTCCCGGCTGGTTTCGGGGTTCTTGATACTCTCACTCGCTATTCCTGTCTTTGATTTCCGTCGCTGCTTCTCCCTGGTTGATTCTGCTGTGCCTGGCCGTGGGCGCGGGCTACGCGGCGCTGTTGTATTCGGCGAAAGCGCCGTGGAGCAAGGCGATAAACTACGGGCTGGCAGCCCTGCGCTTTGCGGTAGTGAGCTTTCTGTGCTTTCTGCTGCTCTCCCCGTTCCTGAAAACCACTACCAATACCACTGAAAAGCCCACGGTTGTATTGGCCGTCGATAACTCGCAGTCGGTGGGGCTGTTTACGCCCCCCGCTGTGCTGAGCCAGGCCCAAACCGGGCTGCAACAGCTTGCCGAAACGTTGCGCGGCCGGGGCTTCGAGGTGGAAACCCGCACGCTCGGCCCTAGTACTAGCCGCTCCGTCGCGCCCGATTCTGTGCGCTTCACGGCCCCGGCCACCGACCTGAACGGGCTGCTGACTGGTGTGCGCGAAACGTATGAGGGGCGCAACCTGGCCGGCGTGGTGCTGGTGTCGGATGGCATTGTGAACCAGGGCCAGTCGCCAACGTATTCTGAGTTCAACTTCCCGATCTACTCGGTAGCCGTGGGCGATACGCTGCCCAAGAAAGACCTAAGCCTGCCTGCGCTGAATTACAACCGGGTGGCGTTCAGCGGCAACAAATTCCCGATTGAGGCCGAAATGACCTATGACGGGTTTGCGGGCGGCACCGCCATCGTGCGGCTGCGCGAAAACGGCCGGGTATTGCAAACCCAACGGGTACGTCTGCCTGCCGGCCAGCGCCGCACCAAAATCACTTTTACGGTAGTAGCTCCGGCACCCGGCAAACGCCGCTACGAAGTGGTAGTGGAGCCCCAAACCGGAGAGCTTACCACGCTCAACAACAGCAAATTCGCTTATATCGAAGTCGTGAAAGGCAAGCTGCGGGTGCTGCTGGCCGGGGCCGCGCCGCACCCCGACCTGAAAGCGCTGCGGGCCGCCATTCAGCAAAACGACAACTTTGACTTGGTTACTTACCTGCCCGGCATCAGCCCGCTGAAAAGTCAGGACTACGACGTAGCCATATTGCACCAACTGCCGGCCCGTAGCGGTGAGGGCGCCGAAGTGCTGGCCCAAGTGCGCAGCCGCCGCATTCCGGCCCTCTATATTGTGGGCGCACAGTCCGACTTCAACGCCTACAACAGCGCGGGCACCGGCCTTACCATCCTGCCCCGCGGCACCCAAACTGATGACGTAACGCCCGTGCTGAACCCTGCTTTTTCGCGGTTCACGTTCGAGGAAGAAGCGTTACGCCGGTTTGCAGCGTACCCACCCGCGCCAGTGCCATTCGGGGATTTGCGCTTGGGCGGCGGGGCCGAAGTGGCGCTGTATCAGCAGGTGGGTCGCTTGCGGACGCAGAAGCCACTGCTCGTTTTTGGTGGTTCGGGCACGCAACGGCAGGCCACGCTGCTCACGGATGGCAGCTGGCAGTGGCGCCTCCAGGAAGCCGTGGAGCACGACGACCAGCCCGAGGCGTACGACCGGCTCGTGATTCGCACGCTTCAGCTGCTCACCCAGAACGCCAACAAAAAGCGCCTTGATGTGTACCCCACCCAGGACGCCTTCAGCACCCAAGACGACGTTACGTTTGGGGCCGAAACCTACAACGCCATTTTCGAGCGCACCTACGGCCAACAAATCACGCTCACGCTCACCGACGAGCAGAAAAAAACGCGCACCTTCAGCTACACCAACTCCGAAGATGGCGCGCCGCTGCACCTCGGCACGCTGCCCGGCGGCGTATACCGCTATGCGGCCCGCGCCATGCTAAGCGGCCAGGCCCAGCAAGACCAAGGCGAGCTACTGATTCAGGAGCAACAGCTGGAAGCCCTCGATTCGCGCGCCGACCACAATCTGCTGTACCAGCTGGCGCGCCGCAGCAACTCGCGGCTGTATTATCCGCAGCAATTCGCCCAACTCACCCAGGATATTCTCAAGGCCGACTACAAGCCCGTCATCTACTCGCAGGAAGACCTCAAGGACCTCATCAACCTGAAATGGCTGTTCTTCCTAATTCTGGCCCTTGTAACGGCGGAATGGGCTACGCGCAAGTACTCAGGCGGGGTATAAACCTGTCTGACAGAACGATGTATAGACGCCATACCTGGCGTCTCGTTGTTACTGATGTTGTTTAACCGGACGACCTAAGCGGCGCGGATGCCGAAACGCCAAGTGTTGAGTCCTTCGCAGGCACTGTTATATAGCCCCGCGTGGTACCTTTGCATCATGCGCTACATTTTGGTCAACAAACCCTACGAAGTCCTCACCCAATTCACCGACGAGCAAGGCCGCGCCACGCTCAAGGATTTCGTGGCTATTCCGAATATCTACCCAGTTGGGCGGCTGGATTTCGACTCTGAGGGCCTAGTACTCCTCACCGACGATAAGCAGCTCCAGCACCGCCTCTCCGAGCCCCGGTTTAAAGTAGCTAAAACCTACTGGGTGCAGGTGGAAGGCACCCCGACCGAAGAAGCGCTGGAAACCCTGCGCCGCGGCGTAGACATTAAAAGCGGCTTTACTTCTCCCGCCGAAGCCCGCCTGCTACCTAATGATACCGAGCTGTGGCTCCGCAGCAAGCCGGTACGTTTCCGAGCCAACATCCCAACCAGCTGGATTGAAATTACCATTTCGCAGGGTATGAACCGGCAGGTGCGCAAGATGACGGCGGCCGTAGGCTTCCCCACCCTGCGCCTGGTGCGCGTAGCCATTGCCGATTTGCGCGTAGAAGGCTTGGAACCCGGCAAATGGCGCGAATTGACCATCGAGGAAGTTCAAGCCCTGAAAGAAGACATGGCTGCCCAAACTGCCGCGGCAGGCACTTTCAAAACGCCTGGCAAAACCTCGGAATATTGGCCCGGCGGCGTCCGACCCGGCACGGCCAAATCCAACCAAAACAGCGCCGGTGGGTACAACCGAGGCGGTTTCGGTGGTACATCAGGTGGCAAGACGAAAGGTGATGCGCGGGCTGCTGGCGTACGAGGTTCCGGCCGTAATGCCAAGCCTACCAGTGGTACGTTCAAAGCTAAGCCCACCGGTGGCCCAAAGTCAACGCCCGGCAAAACCGGTAGCAAGCCCGGCCCAAAATCGGCAGGACGCGGAACAGCCGGCGGCCGGGGCGGCCGGAGCTAATGGCACGCCGGCGTAAATGGCCAATGCGCCTGCTACTGCTGGCAGTCTTGGCGTTTAGTGCTATGAACGTGGTAGCGGCTTTTCACGCGTGGCGCTTCACCCATTTCACCACCGAAACGGGTACCCACACCGATAATCCCGAGCAGCTGACGGCCGCCCAAAAGTTGTGGGTGCTGCTGACCGGCATCAAAAACCCCAAACCTGTCAATCACCAGACGCCGGTTTTCCCGTACCGGACCATCTACCTAAATGGCCCCAACGGCCGGCTGGAGGCGTGGTACGGGGCCGTGCCGCACGCGCGAGGCACGGTAGCGCTGTTCCACGGCTATACCAGCTCCAAAAGTAAGCTCCTGACTGAAGCGGCTACGTTTCGCCGCCTCGGCTACAACGTGCTGCTGACCGACTTTACCGGCAACGGCGGCTCCGCGGGCAACGTTTGCACCGTCGGCCACCACGAAGCCGCCGACGTGGCCGCTGTAACGCGCTGGCTGCAACGCCGCCCCGGCGCAGTGTTTATCTACGCCAACTCGATGGGGGCCGTGGCCACGTTGCGCGCCGAGGCCGAGCTAGGCGTGCGCCCCACTGCCAACGTGCTGGAATGCCCTTACGGCTCCATGCTTGAAACGGCCCAAAGCCGCTTCCGCTCTATGCACGTCCCATCGTTCCCGATGGCCAACCTGCTGGTATTCTGGGGCGGCGTGGAAAACAACTTCTGGGCCTTCGACCTCGACGCCACCGCTTATGGAGCCCGCATCAGCACGCCCACGCTTCTGATGTGGGGCACCGCCGACCCGCGCGTAACCCGCCCGGAAACCGACGCCATTTATGCGGCTCTGCGTGGCCCCAAGCAACGCCAGGATTTCCCCGGCTCTGGCCACGAGCCGTATTGGCGCAAGTATAAGGCGCTATGGGAACAGACAATTCAGGAGTTTTTGGGCGGCAAAACGTCCGTCGGTTCTCGGCCCGACGCCGCAGGAGTCCGACCAACTCTTTGAAAGAACTGCGTGCCTAGTTCCAGACGAGCGGCTTTATCGGCTGCCGCTGCTGAGCTTTATCCTCATCCTGCCCCTGTGTCAGCATATCCTGCAGTTATAAATTCCGTAGAAGTCAGTCCGGCGGGGATTCACGAACTGAGGCCTCTAAAAATGACAATCTGTCACAAAGAAAGCCTTTTCTCGGGGATGGTACGAGCCTTGTAATTCCCCCGGTGCGAGTGATTCGCAACACAACCTGACACCTCAACTTACTACATAACAACCATTCAAATGGGCAAAATAATCGGTATTGACCTCGGCACTACCAACTCGTGCGTCGCCGTAATGGAAGGCAACGAGCCAGTGGTTATTCCAAATAGCGAAGGCCGCCGCACCACTCCTTCCATCGTGGCGTTCCTCGACAATGGCAAAGGTGAGCGGAAAGTCGGTGACCCGGCCAAGCGTCAGGCCATTACCAACCCCACTAACACGCTTCAGTCGATTAAGCGCTTCATGGGCCGCTCTTTTGGCGAAGTGACCGAAGAAGCCAAAAACGTTTCTTACCAGCTCGTACGGGGTGCCAACAACACGGTAGCCGTACAAATTGGTGACCGGCAGTATACGCCGCAGGAAATTTCGGCCATGGTGCTTCAGAAAATGAAGCAAACCGCTGAAGATTACTTAGGCACCACCGTAACCGAAGCCGTTATTACGGTTCCGGCCTACTTCAACGACGCCCAGCGCCAGGCCACCAAAGAAGCAGGTGCCATTGCCGGCCTCGACGTAAAACGTATCATCAATGAGCCTACCGCCGCTGCTCTGGCGTACGGCCTCGATAAGAAGCACACCGACCAAAAGATTGCTGTGTACGACCTGGGTGGTGGTACCTTCGATATCTCCATCTTGGAGCTCGGCGACGGTGTATTTGAAGTACTTTCTACCAATGGTGACACCCACCTTGGTGGTGACGACTTCGACCAAGTAATCATCAACTTCCTGGCTGAGACGTTCGCCAGCGAAAACGAAGGCCTCGACCTGCGTAAAGATGCTATGGCTCTTCAGCGATTAAAAGAAGCTGCTGAGAAAGCTAAAGTGGAGTTGTCGTCTTCGACTGAGACGGAAATCAACCTGCCATACGTAACGGCTACTGCTTCAGGTCCCAAGCACTTGGTGGTGAAACTGAGCCGTGCTAAGTTCGAGCAGCTAGCTGATAACCTGGTTCGTCGTTCGATGGAGCCAGTGAAGAAGGCTCTGCAAGACGCAGGCCTAAGCACGTCGGATATCAACGAGGTTATCCTCGTAGGTGGTTCGACCCGTATCCCGCGCATCCAGGAAGAAGTGGAGAAGTTCTTCGGCAAGAAGCCTTCGAAAGGTGTTAACCCCGACGAAGTAGTGGCCATCGGTGCTGCTATCCAAGGTGGTGTACTGACCGGTGAAGTGAAAGACGTGCTCCTGCTCGACGTTACGCCGCTTTCGTTGGGTATCGAGACGATGGGCGGCGTAATGACCAAGCTCATCGAGTCGAACACGACCATTCCTACCAAGAAGTCGGAAACCTTCTCGACGGCTTCCGACAACCAGCCTTCGGTGGAAATCCACGTGTTGCAAGGCGAGCGTCCGTTGGCTTCGCAAAACCGCACTATCGGTCGTTTCCACCTCGACAGCATTCCGCCAGCACCCCGCGGCGTACCGCAAATCGAAGTAACCTTCGATATCGACGCCAATGGTATCCTGCACGTATCAGCTAAAGATAAAGGCACTGGCAAAGAGCAGAAAATCCGCATCGAAGCTTCGTCGGGCCTTACCGATGCCGACATCGAGCGGATGCGCAACGAAGCCGCAGCCAACGCCGACGCCGACAAAGCCGAAACCGAGCGTATTGGCAAGGTGAATGCTGCTGACTCGATGATCTTCCAGACCGAAAAGCAGTTGAAAGAGTACGGCGACAAACTAAGCGCTGGCAACAAAACGGCCGTTGAAAACGCCCTTGCTGACCTGAAGAAGGCCCACGAGAGCAAAGACATCAGCCAGATTGACACCGCTATGGAGGCCATCAACGCTGCTTGGCAGGCTGCCTCGCAAGAGATGTACGCCGCTACCCAAGGCGGTGCCGAAGGCCAACCTGGTGCCGACGGTGGCAACCCCTTTGGTGGTGCCGGCCAGCCTGGTGGCAACGGTGCCCAAGGCCAGCCCCACGACAACGTGACGGACGTGGATTACGAAGAAGTAGGCAACAAGTAATAGTTGCTAACTAAAAAAAAGGCCCGAAGCGTATTGCTTCGGGCCTTTTTTTGTTAGAGGCACGATGTAGAAACGTGACATTCCCCGGCTCAGTATCTAAACCATTTGGATGATGCAGTAGCCAACAACGTCGGCAGCGACGAGCCGCGAATTGTTGCATCTCTACAAATGGTCGGCTAGTCCAAGACCTAATTCAAACGTAGCGCAGGGCTGCCACTGCTGGCCGTTGTGGCGAAAAAGCGTAAGAGCTTCCACCGGGAATGAGGCAGCATACGAACGAGCCGCGAAAAGCTGACGTAACTCTGGCACTTGTGTGGTTGGCAGGTCGCGGGTGGCTAGCGTGAGGTGAGGTGTGAAGGGCCGCTGCTCACGCGGTACTTCTGGCAGGTGCAACGCACACCACGCAACGAGAGCCGCGTGAAAGGTTTGGATGGCCGCCGCTTCATTAACCTCTACAAACAATGTACGGTTACCAAACCAGGCAAAATCGCGCAACCCTACTTCAAAAGCTGATTGCGTTGCCACAAACCCAGTCAGTGCCGCTGTGCATCTGGCCTCAAACTCATCGGGCTGGTGCAACGGCGGAATTAGGGTGATATGCGGGGGTAGGCGCACAGCATTGCGGCTGCCTGTGAGGCGGTGGACTTCCTGCTTCAACGCCCACGTTTCTGAAAAAACTGGTTCGGGAGGAAGCAACGCTAGTAAGTATAGGCTGTTCATTAGATAAGCAGGTTTCAAGCAGTGTGATGTTACTGACTATGCCGAGGCTTACATACGCTTTTCCGTCTGGCGGCAGACGCAAAAATGCCCGGCCAACTGTATGTCGGGCGGGCATTGGGTGTGCTTGATAGGTTCAAGCTGAAAAGTGCGTCAATCAGGTGGTTAGTTCCTTTCGCTGCTTCTCCGGATTAGCAGCTTCTTCAGCCTCTTCTTCGGCTTCTTCTTGGAAGCCCTCCTGAATCTTTTCATTGGCTTCCTGGTGGTCGTCGGCGTCGGCTTGCTCGGCGTTTTCCTCCTGCTCTTCCTTGCACTCGGGCTCGTAGCTGAGCTTGATGTAGATAGGAAAATGGTCGGAGCCCACGTATGGTAGGCGCTCCATATCGTCTACCTTGAAATCAGGCGAAACAAATACGTGGTCGAGAGGCCAACGTAGGGCCGTATAATCGGCATGAAACGTAGGGAGCAGGCCGCGGCCTACACGCGGATCCATCAGCCCGCTCACCCGGCGAAACAGTTCAGAGGTGTGCGACCATGCTACGTCGTTCATGTCACCGAATACGATGGTCGGTTCTTTGTGCTGCTCTATCTCCTTGCCCACTAATAGCAATTCGGCGTCGCGCTTGGTACTGGTTTTCGATTCGGCGGGTGCCGGCGGCTTAGGGTGCAAGCCGTAGAGTCGCACCCAAGTTTTACCGTCGGGTAGCTGCACCCGGGAGTGCAGGGAAGGCACATCATCGTCGAGCAGGTATTTCACTTGGCATGCTTCCAGCGGCAGCCGCGAAAAGAACAATAGGCCATAGGTGTTATCGAGCGGCTCGTGGCAGGTGTAGGGGTGCGTCTTTTCCAGAGGCTTCAACTGCTCGTACCACCACTTATCGGTTTCCACAGCCATGATAACGTCGGGGTCGGCTTGCTGTAGTGTAGCTAAGGCTTTGGCGCCTTCCTTGTTGAATTGCAGCACGTTCATCACGGCTAAGCTTAGGTGGCGTTGCCCATCCTTCAGCGTACTATCACCCACTTGCTTGCCCACTAGCGGCGTGTAAGGCGCAATCCGCACCGACTGATAAGCTACCACAATGCCCAAGGCGCCCATAGCACTCAAGCCGGCCCAGCCTGGCAGTTGGTGCCACCCCAGCATCGCCGTAGCGCCCAGCGTGAGCAAGGTTATGCCCACAATTTGGAGGCGCGGAAAATCGAATACTCGTATCCACCAGGCCGTTTGGCGCAAAAGCGGCAGCAAGGTGGCCACAACGGCCATTATAGCAAGTAGAAGAGTGAAGCCATGCGCTATGAGAAGCCAGAGCGGAGCGTTGAGGTTAGGCACAGGTGGGTGGGTATTAAGAGTGAAGAGCGCACCTGCCAAGGCAGAAAACAACGAACTACAGGTCTGTGTGGGGCAGATTGCCATCCTGTTTGCTGTGCGTTATTTGTTTTTTGCCGTGAGGCTGGGATTTGTACGCTAATGTGAGCCAGCGGTTGACCTTTCAAACATAGTACTTTCCTGGATTGCCGCTTCTATCAGGCCGCGTACCTTTGCCGGGCCTTGCACCGGCTACCCGTCATGGAAATTCTACTCGCCACCTTCACCACGCTCTTCTCGGTTGTCAATCCGTTTGGAGCCATGCCCGTATTCCTGACCCTGACCGAAGAAGATTCGCCCGCCGAACGCGCCAACATTGGCCTGCGGGCCTGCCTTTATATGATTGGGGTGCTGTCGGTATCGTTTTTCGCGGGGCAGTACGTGCTCAACTTTTTTGGCATCAACATTCACCATTTGCGCATTGCGGGCGGCATCCTACTCATGCGCTCTGCTTTCGACTTGCTTACGCCCGGCGGCAACCGCTCGAAGGTATCGGAAGAGACGCTGGAGGAGAGCATGCACAAGGATGATATATCCTTCACGCCGCTGGCCATGCCCATGCTGTCGGGGCCAGGCTCCATGGCCGTGTGCATCGGGCTATTTACCGAGAAGCTGAGCTACCTAGACATGGGTTTGATTGTACTGGGCTTCGTGCTAGTGGCGCTGGCGGCTTACGTTATTTTGATGTCGTCGCTCAGACTCACCCGGTTTCTGGGGCGGCCGGGCATGGCAGCGCTGGCGCGCATCATGGGCTTTATCACGCTGGCTATTGGTGTGAATTTTTTGGCGTCGGCTATAAAGGCGCTGTTTCAGGAATAGCAGCCATTCCCTTACTCAGCAGGCCTTACCTTTGCGGCAGCGAATCAGCGCACTCCGAATAATCTGCAAAATCAGTGCTTAAAAACGACCTCCTCCTCCGGGCCGCTCGCGGCGAAGAAACCGAACGTACCCCCGTCTGGCTGATGCGCCAGGCCGGCCGCATTCTCCCCCAATACCGCGCCTTGCGAGGCCGCCTGAGCGGCTTTAAAGAGCTGGTGGAAACACCTGAGTTGGCTGCCGAAGTCACCATCCAGCCCGTGGATGCATTGGACGTAGACGCTGCCATCATCTTCTCCGACATTCTAGTAGTGCCCGAAGCCATGGGCCTCACCTACGAAATGCTGGAAGCCAAAGGGCCGCTGTTCCCCGAAACAATCAAAACCGCGCACGACGTGGCCCGGATGCGCGTTGCCGACCCCGAGGAGCACTTGGGCTACGTACTAGAAGCCCTGCGCGTGACCAAGCGGGCCCTCAATGGCCGGGTACCGCTCATCGGGTTTGCCGGTGCCCCCTGGACCATTATGGCCTACATGGTGGAAGGCCACGGCTCGAAAACGTTCAGTAAAGCCCGCCGCATGCTCTACGCTGAGCCCGCCTTGGCCCACGAGTTGCTCGCCAAAATTACCGCCACCACTATTGCCTACCTGAAAGCGCAGGTAGAGGCTGGGGCCAACATCGTGCAGATATTTGATTCGTGGGCTGGGATTCTGCCGCCCGCGCACTATCAGGAGTTCAGCACGCGCTACATTGCCGAAATCTGCCGGGCCATTCCTGAAGTACCCGTTACAGTGTTTGCCAAAGGTGCCTTCTGGGCTGTGGAAGAGTTTGCCACCCTCCCCTGCCGCACCATCGGCCTAGACTGGAATCAGGACGCCCGCGTTGTGCGCCCGTTAGTAGGCGACAAAACCCTGCAGGGCAACCTCGACCCTTGCGCCCTGTACGGCACGCCCGCGCAGGTGCGCGCCGCTACCATCGCCATGCTCGACCAGTTTGGCCCGCACCGCCACATTGCCAACCTCGGCCACGGCGTCTACCCCGATACTAATCCCGACAACGTGAAGGTGTTCATCGAAACCGTGAAGGAGTATAGCCCAACCTTGCGTTAGGCAGTCAGGCACTTTATGCTTATTACTACCGCAGCCCGCTTGTAGCGGGCTGCATTGTGTTTAATCGAATCCTTTATGCCCTATTCACAAGTAATGCGGTGGGCTACTTCTCACCGCTTGGCACTTTTAACTATTGGTATAGGGCTAGGGTTGTTACCCTTTTTAGCGCTGTGCCTCTATAACCAGCCGTTTGGGTGCGATTTCTCTGTATCCTCGGACACGTTCAACCATGGTATATGGGGGGCTCAACCTTATCTTTTTCAAAACTGGTCAGGGCGTTATTTCAGCAATTTTCTTTTATATGCATTTAACCCTCTGAGCTATAGATGGCTGGCTGGAGTTAAACTGGTGGCTGCTATTAGCCACCTGCTACGTATTGTGGTGCTGTATTTATTTGTACGCCGCCTCACAGGTCAGCAGCTTCGTCGCCGTGAGGCAGGATTACTGGCTGCTGGCTTGAGCTTGGTGTATGTGGCGCTAGCCCCCTACCGGTTTTCTGTCCTGTACTACTTCACCGAAATTGCGGTGTACCAGGTGGCTACCTGGCTGCTGGTACTGGTTCCGCTGGCGGTGGAACGGCTGCACCGTGCTTCCAACTGTAACTCGCGAAGAGCGTGGGGCCTAGCAGCCGTCGTAGGTACCATTGCCGCCGCTGGCTCCAATGAGCTTACGCTCATCCAACTTTGCTGGCTGATGGCCGTGGCGGCCGGTATAAGCTTATTTCGGCGGCAGTATTATAGCCTCCGAATTTGGATAGGATTAGGCATTCTCTTAGTCATATGCGGCACCATATCGGTACTAGCACCAGGCAACACCGCACGC
Organism: Hymenobacter norwichensis DSM 15439; assembly: GCF_000420705.1. GTDB lineage: Bacteria > Bacteroidota > Bacteroidia > Cytophagales > Hymenobacteraceae > Hymenobacter > Hymenobacter norwichensis. Next base: position 627,825 of record NZ_ATVL01000007.1, on the reverse strand, counting down.
CAACACCTCGATGGCGCCGTAGTTCCAGCCGCTTCTGCGTGGGAAGCCGCTTCACGTTTGGTGATACTGTTGCGCTACTTGTTCGTGGAGCCTTACATGTTGATTGCGCCGATACTGACGCTGGTATTGGCACCACTAGCTGCCCGAACGTTGCCAGCTCGGCCGCTAGGCTTGAAGTTGCCCTTGCTACTTAGTGCTATTGTTCTGGTGGTAGGCGTGATGTTAGCCGCTGTTCCCTATGCCCTCATGCTCCCTCGACCTCCTTTGTTACCACGGGCCACCAACGCTATGGTCTGGTGGTGGCTGCTGGGTTGGATAGTTGCTTCCTGGGCGAGTTTACCCACTGAACCGGCTACCGTACCAGCAGCCTCACCGGCGGTGCGTACATTGTTAGCTTTTGTACTGCTCATCGTGGTATTTATTTCAAGTGGACGAGCTTACCTAGACTTACAGCATGATGCGCCTGAATTTGCGCGCCAATGGGAGCAACGCTTCCAAGCATTACAGTACGCGGGCCGTACGCCCCACACTGTCCTTCGGGTGCCCCCTCTCCCACCTCTCACCAACCGCTTCAACTTTCTTCCTCCCGACGACTTGTCTACAATGCCTGGCTTTGGGGTAAACACGCGGCTAGCCATCTGGTTCGGGGTAGATTCAGTACAGGTGATGGCGCCATCACAGTAAGCGCTACTTCAACAACCCCACTTGCTGCGCCTCTTCCAGCAGTAGCTGCTTCTCGATGGGCACCACACCCACCTGCTCACAAACCAAGCCACCCCCAAGGTTAGCCAATGCTGCCATAACCGCTACAGGCAAGCCAAGGGCTACGCAGAGCGCCGCAATGCTAATCACCGTGTCACCGGCACCGGATACGTCGGAAATGGAACGTAGGTGAGCCGGCAGGTAGGTTTTTTCCTGCTGGCGCTGCGCGAATACGCCATGCTCGGAAAGCGTTACCAGCACGATTTCCGGCGTCAGCACCTCTCGCAGGCGAGCTACGGCTGCTTCAAACCCGGTGCGGTCGGTATCCGGCTCCCCAAATTCCAGCTTCAGGCCTTCGCGCAGCTCTTTCAGGTTAGGCTTGAACAAAGTGCAGTGCTGGTAGGCCAAGAAGTTCTTTTTCTTGGGGTCAACCACGGTGGGAATGCCGCGCTGCCGCGCCAGTGCAATGAAGTGGTGAATGCCGGCTTCGGTGAGCACCCCCTTGTCGTAATCCTCAAAAATTACCACATCAGCTTGCGCCAAAAGCATTTCGTAGCGGGTTGTGAGCTGCTTGTTTTCCTCGGCGTTGAGGTCGGTTTCCACTTCCGAATCGATGCGAAGCAACTGCTGCCCTTGCGCCAGAATCCGCTGTTTCACGGTGGTCGGGCGGTACGAACTGCGCACGATACCTTCGGCCGAAAGGCCAGTGCTGTGCAACAAGTCCACCAGTTGATTGCCGCCTTGGTCCTCACCGATTACGGCGCACAGCAGCGGTGTGGCCCCGAGCGCCTGCACGTTCAGAGCCACGTTGGCGGCTCCGCCGAGGCGGTTTTCCATACGACTCACATTCACAACAGGCACGGGGGCTTCCGGCGAAAGGCGGGTGGCTTTACCCCACACGTAGGCATCCATCATCACGTCGCCTACAATAAGCACACGTAGCTGATTGAAGGCATTAAACAGCTCGGGTAAGGTGGTGAGGGCGGCTGGGACAGGCATTCTGACGGATTCAGTGAAGCCGCAAAGGTAACTCTAACGCCGACTTTCACTTGCTGAAATGAACAAGGCGAGTAGCTAGCCCTGCCCTAAATGGTACAGTAGCCGGCTACTCGCCTTGTATGCGGTGCCAATTGGTTGGCGCCGCTACTTTATACTAAGGTGGCTAAGCTCTTTTTGATGCGGGTGAAGGCGTCGCGCAGCTTTTCGTCGGCGGCAGCGGTGCTAAACCGGATGCAGTTCGGCGCCCCAAAGGCCCGGCCATCCACGCAAGACACGTGCGCATCACGCAGGATAAACAGCGCGAGGTCATAGGCGTTTTCAATCACTTGGCCGTCGGGGGCAGTTTTGCCGAAGAAGCTGCTCACATCGGGAAAAACGTAGAACGCGCCGCTGGGCGTGGGCGTGCGCAGGCCAGGAATTTCCTTGGCCATTTCCAGCACCAAGTCGCGGCGGCGGTGGTAGGCTTCCACCATTTCGTCAGCCGAGGCGCGGCCTCCTTCCAGAGCGGCCAGAGCAGCGCGCTGGGCAATGGAGCAGGTACCCGAAGTAATTTGGCTCTGGATTTTTTCGCAGGCGCTGGCAATATCCTTGTGGGCTGCAATGTAGCCCACGCGCCAGCCGGTCATGGCGTAGCCTTTCGAGAAGCCATTCACGGTAATCACCCGGTCTTTGATGTCGGCGAACTGCGCAATGCTGGCATGGTCCCCCACGAAGTTGATGTACTCGTAAATCTCATCAGCCAGCACGTGCACCTGCTCGTGGCGCGCTACCACGTCGGCAATGGCCGCCAGGTCGTCGCGGGAGAACACCGAGCCCGTGGGGTTGCAGGGCGAAGAGTACATGATGAGCTTGGTGCGCGGCGTAATGGCAGCCTCCAGCTCGGCGGCCGTCACTTTGAAGTCGTTTTCGATGGAGCCCACTAACTCAACCACCACACCTTCCGCCAGTTTCACTATTTCGGTGTAGCTCACCCAGTACGGCGCAAACACAATCACCTCGTCGCCGGGATTCACCAAGCTTAGCACGGCATTCGCCAACGACTGCTTGGCGCCAGTACTCACCACAATGTTTTCGTTTTTGTAGTCGAGGTTGTTGTCGCGCTTTAGTTTGTCGCAGATGGCTTGGCGCAGCTCGGGGTAGCCGGGCACGGGTGTATAGAAGGTGTAACCTTCGTCGAGGGCAGCTTTGGCGGCATCCTTGATGTACTGCGGGGTCTGGAAATCCGGCTCGCCGAAGCTGAGGTTGATAACATCCACGCCCTGGGCAGCCAGCTCGCGGGATTTTTTGGCCATGGCTATCGTCTGGGACTCCTGCATGGTCAGGATCCGGTCGGACAGGACAGAGGTAGACTCTGGGGCAAGCGTAACTTCTTGAGACATGGGGGCAAAGACGAATTAGTGAACCGGGCGAATGTACTGAGGATAGAATAATTATGCAGTATCAGCGCCCGGATTATCTACACAGGCCAACGTACTGTTTCCGCTGCCCTTAGCCGCTTATCTAGGGACTTCAGACCCTCTTGTCCTTCTGCACCGAATTTGGTTTCCAGCCACGCATTTTCGCCTAAGTCGGATTCCAGAATACGCCTGAACGTGCTGAATAGCGGCTTTCAACTGTACATGGATCCTTGCTGCTTCTGCTTTGGCACCCCGGCTTACCGTGGCAGCCAGCGTCCTAAAGTACTTCCACGCCGCAAAGCGAATCTATTATTTCCAACGCCCGGATAGCCCGCTGGGAGTGGCTAAATAACCGCTCTTCGGAGCGTAGCGCTACTCCACTCCTAGCCACCGAAAGCGCCGCAACATGATACTCAGGTCGGTGCCGGGCTCGTAGTCTTTGGCGTAGAGCAGCTCCAGCCGGCGGCGGGTGGCCTCGGTTAGGGGTGTAGTTACTTGCGTGGCATCGGCGGGCGAGAGGATGGCGCGGGCCATGTGGGTAGGCGTGGCGGCGTGGCGCAAGCCTACCCAAGTGCGCGAACCGCCCAGCACCCGCAAACAGTTGCGCACAAATCCACCCTTATTCTCCTGCACTCCCAGCACCAGCGGCGAGGCCAGCAGTAGCAGCAGGGCCGTCAGAATGTCGAGTACGCGCTTGTTGCGCACCTGCTGGGGCCGGAACAGATTGAGCGTAATATCGAGGGCATAGTAGTCGCCGGGCGCATCTTTCGACGAGCTACCAATGATGTACTGGCTATCCTGGGGCAGAATTTTGTAGGCAACAGCCGGGTGCTGTGGCAAACTCACCATCAACCCAATAATCTGGCTGGCCGACAAGTCTTTGCCGCAAAAAATCAACTCATCCAGCGCGTAGATGCGAATAATTTCTTCCAACTGCCGCACTTCGCCCAGTAAGTCGTCGGCGGGAGCAGCTAGTGCGGTTTCCGCAGCTTGCACCGCCGATTGGGTTCCAGAAGTCACCCAGGCCGCCCCGGCCAACACCGGCGCTGCCGCTGTAACAGAAACGGCACTTGTACCGACCTCCGGCGTGATGTAGCCGATGATGCGGACCTGCACCGCCGCGTGTTCCAGTAGTTGCCGCACCCGCAGGCTTTCTACGCCCGAGCCCACGATGGCCACGTTTTTCTGCCGCCGCTCACTCAAGCGTAGGTCGTGGTAGCGCAGAAAGTGCGTGGCCAGCCGCCGACCCACCAAAGCCGCCACGGCCCACACGCCCCCCAGCACAATCAGCGCCTTCGAGAAGCGCCAGGCGTCAAAGAAGTTGCTGATGGCCGAAATCAGGACTGTGCCCAGGAAAATCCCGCGCACGATGCGCGAGGTTTTGGTGGGCTCGTCGTAGGCGCCGCTGAAGTATGCTGAAGTCAGCCACACCAGAATATAGGCCGGCACTGCCACCAACATAAACTGCGGCGGATAGGCCGTGGGCACGTACTTATGGTTCTGCTCCCAGTAGGTTTTCAGGAAGTACAGCCCCCCGTAAATAAGGCCGACATCGAGCAGCACCGGCGCGGCGCGGGTTAGCAGGCGCTCGGCCACCGCCATACCTGCCCGCAGCCAGATGGCTGCGTTTATCAATACCGAAAACAGACCCGCCTGGCCCGGCATGAAGTGCTTGCGGGCAAAAATCACCATGGCCCGGTAGAACACGAACACATAGTTGACGCTCGTGCGCTTGGTGCTCTCGCCCTTGTAGTGGATGATGCGGGTGCCGGGGAAGTAATAGTTTTTCCAGCCGCCCTGCGTGATGCGGTACGAAAGGTCAATGTCTTCGCCGTACATGAAGTAGTCCTCGTCGAGCAGCCCGACTTGCTGCAACGTAACCTGCCGCATCAGCATAAAGGCTCCGCTCAGCACTGCCACCTCGTGGGTTTGGTCTTTGTCGAGGAAGCCGAGGTGGTAGCGCCCAAACCGGCGCGACTTCGGAAACAGCTTGGCCAGCCCGAATATCTTGTAGAACGCCACCCATGGCGTAGGCAGCCCCCGCTTGCTTTCCGGCAGAAACTTGCCCTGGCCGTCCAGCATCTTCACGCCCAGCCCGCCGGCGTTGGGGTGATGGTCCATAAACGCGCAGCAGGCCCGGAAGGTATCCTCTTCCACCACGGTATCGGGGTTGAGCAGCAGCACGTACTCGCCGCGGGCTACGCGCAGGGCCTGGTTGTTGGCCTTCGAGAAGCCGGGGTTGTCGTGGTTTTCAATGAGAATCACCTCCGGAAACCGGGCCCGAACCATGGCTACCGAACCGTCCACGGAATTATTGTCCACTACGAACACCTCCACCGGCAGCCCCAACTTTTCCACCGCTCGCCGAACCGACAAGAGCGCCTGCTCCAGAAAGTAGCAGACGTTGTAGTTGACAATAACAACGGAAAGTTTCACGGACGGCAGCAAGCAAGAAGTAGCCTCGAAAGGTACGCAGAGTCAGATCAGAATGTAGCGCGTAAATCTGTTCTGCGACGAGCCACGCGAGTTCATACACGTTGGTCCAGTACCAGATACTAGTGCGGTTCGTCGCGGAACAGATTTATGCGTTACGTCCCGTACCTAGAAAAACAGGGTTTTGTTTAAGGCCACCACGGCGGCTTTAAAGTCTTTGCGGGCAATCAGAAACTGAATGTTCACTTTGCGCAAGGCAAAACCAGCACTCATGATGTTGATATCGGCATCGGCCAGGGCACCGGCGGCTTTGGCCAGCAGGCCCGGCTGGTCGATGTTGGAGCCGATGAGGCAGACCATGGCCATCTTCTCCACCGTTACTTTTTCGTACTTCTCCTGTAGCTCCAGCACCAGCTTCTTGTTGAAGTCCTTCTCCCAGATAACCACCGAAATACTGTTGGCGCTGGTAGCCTTGAAGCTGTAGCTGATGCCTAAGTCATAGAATATCTGCATAATGTGCAGGTCGTAGCCGGCCGCACCCACCATCAGCGGGTCGTACACGTCAATCATCATCACCTTATCGGTGCCGGTAATCACCTCTACCCGCTTCTGCGGCGACACGTAATCTTCGGTGATGAGCGTGCCGGGGTGCTCGGGCTCGAAGGTGTTCTTGATGCGCAGGTTGATCTTACTGATTTCCAGCGGCTTCGAGGCTTTCGGATGAATAGCCTCCATGCCTACGTCGGCGAGTTGGTCGGCTACGTCGTAGTTAGTGAAACCAACGGGCTGGCAATTGTCCACGCCCACCATCATAGGGTCGGCGGAGCAGAGGTGGTACTCCTTGTGAATAATGGCCTCCTGGGGCTTCACCGCTACGGCTATCTTGCTGAATGTCACCTCGGAGTAACCCCGGTCGAATTCGCGCATAATACCTTCGGTGCCCTTCACGTAGCCCGTCACAATGCAGATGGTTTCGGCGAAGTTGATTTTCTTGAAGGCATGCCGGATACGCTGGTCGATGGTGTACGATTTATGGTCGTGGAAACCACTCAAATCCACCAGCGTAGCGTTGATGCCGCGGTTTTGCAGGATGTTCACCGAGTTGAACGCCGAATGCGTTTCACCAATAGAGGCCAGAATCTCGCGGGCAGCTTGCAGGATATTAGCGCTGCTCACGTAGCCCGACGCCAGAATATTAACGAGGCTATTAAGGTAGGTTTTAGCGTCCTGAATGCGCTGTTCGATAAAGGCATCGGCCACGGCCAAATCCAGTCCCAGCGGCTCGTATTGCCGGTTGAGGGCCTTGAGTTTGGTAGCTACTTCGGCCAGGGCCTGGTGGAACTTCTTGTGCTCGGTGATGCGGTGATACACGCCCGGCTCGCCGGTTTTCTTGTTCTCCAGCAGCCAGTTAGTCACGCCCGCGTACGCCGACACCACAAAAATGCGGTTGTACAGCTCTGTACCCGTGCGGTTGTACAAAATGATGTTGCTTAGCACGTCGGCGAAGGCACTCATGGACGTACCGCCGATTTTTTCTACGGTGAGCATGGAAGTAAAGCAGGTGAATTGGCAAACATAGGTAACAACCCCCGAATAGCTTATATGTACCTCCCGCGCCACTGCTAAGCCGAGTATAATGCAAAAGGCCACCGCTAAAAAGCAGTGGCCCCATGGCTTCAAGTAATCAAACGATTATTTTGCTTGACGCTGGCGCTCCACAATACTGCGGCCGAGCGTAATTTCATCGGCGTACTCCAGTTCGCCACCCATCGGGATGCCGCGGGCAATGGAGCTAATGTGCACTTCGGCAAAGTCGCGGAGCTTGCGCGAGAGGTAGAAGGCGGTAGTGTCACCTTCCATCGTGGGGCTGATGGCCAAGATAACCTCCTTGATTTCAGACTCCGGCGCGCTGATACGCTCCACTAGCGAGTCAATCTGCAAGTCGCTGGGGCCCACGCCTTCAATGGGCGAAATCACGCCGCCTAGCACGTGGTAGCCGCCTTTGTACTGCCCCGTGTTTTCGATGGCAATAACGTCGCGGATGTCTGATACCACGCAGATGATGCTATGGTCGCGGAGCTTGTTGGCGCAGATGCTGCACTCGGCCGTGTCGGAAATGTTGTGGCAGGTGTCGCAGTAGCGAATGTCGAAGCGCATTTTGGCTAGTGCCTCGGCCAGCGTGGCGGTGGTATCCGTTTCGGCTTTCAGCAGGTGCAACGCAAGGCGCAAGGCGGTTTTTTTGCCAATGCCGGGCAGTTTAGACAACTCCCCGACGGCGTTTTCTATCAGTTTGGAAGGAAAGTCCATTCAGTTGAATTGTTGAATAGCTGATTGTTAAATTGTTGACTGTTCAACGAGCCGCTGAAACGACCACCAATTCAACAATCAACCATCCAACTATTTATAATACGTCGGCCGAGATGCCCCGGTCGTGGATGGCGGTGCACATGGCGGCCAGTTCCTCGTAGACGCCGTGCTTCACAGTGCACTGGCCTTTATGATGAATCAGCAACGTGCACTGCTCGGCCTGCTCGGGCTCGTGGCCGCACACATCCATGAGGGTTTTTATGACGTGGTCGAAGGTGTTGATATCGTCGTTGTACACGATTAAGTCGCGAACATCCGTTGTTTCCTCCAGCAACAGAACGTCCTCGTCGTAGTCGATTTGTGGTTTGCTATTCATAGCACAAAAGTACGGAAAAAACGGGCGAAAAAACGGGGTTGGTGGCCTCTATCGGCCTACTATAACCTCTTGAAGGGCAGAATCGTTTCGCGGATTTCCAGAAAAGACGAGCGGTAGTAGCAGCAGCAGAAAATTGTGCTGGGTTACCGTCAGCCGCCGTAATTTTCGCCTTTTAATTCCTGGCACCCGCTTCCACATTTATGCTCCATTCCTCTCCCCGCCTGCTGCTGCTCGTGCTGCTGGCGCTGCTGGCACAACTACCCGCCCGCGCCCAACAGAAACTGCTGACCATGGAAGACGCCTTCCTGAACCGCAGCCTGCAACCCGAAAATATCCGCCAGCTGTCCTGGATTCCGACTTCGCAGGACGAATACAGCTTTTTGCGTACTTCCGGCGGCCAGGACGAACTGATGCGGGCCAACATTGCCGGTAACCTACGAGCCGTGGTAACGCTGAACGAATTGGGCCAGGCGCTGCAAGCTGCCGGCGCCCCCGCCGTGAAAGCCACCAGCTTTCCATCCGTAACGTGGACCAGCCCTAGCAGTTTTGTGGTGACGCGCGCCAGCAAAATGTACCGGGTTGATGCAGCTACCAAACAAGCCAGCTTGCTTTTCAGCTACGACCCAACCGCTGAAAACGTGGAACTGGACCCCACCAAAACCCGCGTAGCGTACACCAAAGCGCAGAACTTATACGTGTCGTTGGCGGGGCGCGAAAACGAGGCCGTAACTACCGAAACCAACCCGACCATCGTGAACGGGCAGGCGGCGCACCGCTCGGAGTTCGGCATCACGAAAGGCACCTTCTGGAGCCCCACCGGCCGCCGACTGGCCTACTACCGCATGGACCAGACGATGGTAACCGACTACCCACTGGTAGATATTTCCATCACCCCAGCCCAGGTTAAACCCATCAAATACCCCATGGCCGGCGACAAAAGCCATGAGGTAACCGTAGGCGTGTATGACTTGGAATCGCGCAAAACGGTGTTTCTGCAAACCGGCGAGTTGAAAGAGCAATACCTGACCAACATCAGCTGGGGCCCCGATGAAAAGTCGATTTACGTAGCCGTGTTGAACCGGGGCCAGAACCACATGAAGCTGAATCAGTACGATGCCAGCACCGGTGCTTTCCTGAAAACGCTGTTCGAGGAGGAAGACGAAAAGACGTTCGTGGAGCCGCTACACCCGCTGGTTTTCGTACCGGGGAATTCTAAATATGCCATCTGGCAGAGCGAGCGAGACGGTTATAATCATCTGTACCTCTACGATTTGACTGGATACCGGAAACCCATACAACTCACTAAAGGCGCATGGCAGGTAACTAATTTGCTAGGCTTTACCAACAAGAATCAGGAAGTGGTCTTCCAAAGCACAGCAGCTAGCCCCCTGGAGCGGCAGGTGTACGCCGTGAAGCTGAGCGCCGGCAAGGTGCGCCAGATCAGCCAAGAAAAGGGCACCCACACCGCCACACTCAGCCCCAGCGGCAACCACCTGTTCGATAGTTTCAGCAGCACTGCCACGCCGCGCACTGTAGGTGTTATCGGGGTAGATGGCAAACTAAAACAGCAGTTGCTCAACGCCGAAAATCCGCTTACCGGCTACACGCTAGGCGAAACCAAGCTAGTAACGATTAAGGCCGCTGACGGCAGCACTGACTTGTATGGCCGCCTCATCACGCCCCCCAACTTCGACCCGGCCAGGAAGTACCCCACGGTGGTGTATCTCTATGGTGGCCCGCATGCCCAAATGGTAACCAACTCGTGGCTGAGTGGTGGCAACCTCTGGATGCAGCTGATGGCCCAGAAGGGCTACGTGGTATTTACCGTGGATTCGCGGGGTAGCGGCAACCGGGGCTCGGCGTTTGAGCGGGCCACGTTCCGGCAGCTCGGCACCGTGGAAATGGCTGACCAGCTTCGGGGCGTCGAGTATCTGAAAAGCTTGCCCTACGTAGACCAGGCCCGCATGGGCATCCACGGCTGGAGTTTCGGCGGCTTCATGACTACTACGATGATGACGCGCAGCCCTGGCACGTTCAAAGTAGGCGTAGGTGGCGGCCCGGTTATCGATTGGCGCATGTACGAAATCATGTACACGGAGCGCTACATGGACACGCCCCAAGAAAACCCCGAAGGCTACACTCAGGCTAATCTGCTTAATTACGTAGACAAGCTGCAAGGCAAACTCCTGCTCATCCACGGCACCGTCGACGACGTGGTGGTGTGGCAGCATAGCCTCGACTACCTGAAAACCGCCGTCGATAAAGGCATTCAGCTCGACTACTTCGTGTATCCCGGCCACCCACACAACGTCGGCGGCAAAGACCGAGTGCACCTCTACAATAAAATCACCCAGTATTTCGACGAGAAGCTGTAGGCTCCTACATCAATAAAGGCAAAAGGGCCTGTTGGTATCAACAGGCCCTTTTTTTATAACTATGCGTGTACTAAAGCCTCTTAGACAGCTGTCATGCAGAGCGCCGCGAAGCATTTTGCGTGCTGATGATAGAGTAGAATATAGTGCCAGCACGCGGGATGCTTCGCGGCGCTCTGCATGACGGGCTTATATGTTTCGAATAGCCGCTTAGCTCTATTGTTTTCCCTCCTACCGCTGCTTGATTTGGCGCATGATGGTGTCGTCGGTAATCTTGTCGTCGTCCATCAGGAGCAGGGCTTTACTGAGGATGATGGACAGCACGGCGTCGCCTTCGAAGGGCAGGAATACGCCGGCGGTGCTGGCGGTTTTGGTGGACCGGTCGGGCACGATGCACAGGTACTGGTCGTTGGGCATCATGAGGATGTTGCCCGAGCCGAGGTGGATTTTGTAGGTCCGCAGCTTGCCCTGCACTTCCAGGAAATTGCCCTTGATTTCGCTCACCTTCCCAATTTTTAGGCGCGGTACGAGCCGTTCCAGAGCCAGCTTGCGGTTCTTGGCCACTTCGCCCAGCTCCCCAAAACTGTAGCTTTCCCAGTAATTGCGGTATTGCACCAAACCGCCATTGTCGCGCCAGAGCGGATCATTACCGACGGAAGCCACTCCTACAAACAAATCCACGTCGCGCATCACTTCCGAAAACACCAGCGGCGGTACCTCGGGCAGCGGCAAAGGCTCGTCGGCATTCATGCGGGTGAAACGCACTTGGTCGGTGCTGATGTAGTTCCAGATGCCGGTGTCGTTGAATGCGTCGTTGGCGTTAACTTCACTCACCCAGAACTCGGCCCGTAAATCGTGCGCCGGCAGTTGCAGCGTGGCCGAATCCGATTCGTAGCCTTTGTCGTAGGCGCCCATCAGGCTGTAGTGCCAGCCGCGTAGCTTGGCTAAGGAGTTGAATTGGTGCTGCTTGAGCACGTGCGCCGCCATGCGGTTAGAGTACGTGCGGGTGCGCTCCTCAGGCGGCGTCAGCAGGTACACTTCTCGGTAGGCTTGCTTGAGCGGCTGGCGCAACTGCCGCGCGTCCAGTAAGTTGCGCCACGCCAAAACCTGTGTACTGTCGGTTAGCACGGGGTGCCATAATTGCACGGTATCGGCTTCGGAACGCGGTGCCAGTGGATTTCCTTGGTTGTCGCACCAAGTGCCATCCAGCCACAGCGCATCCGTAAAAGAGCCCTCGGCATGATGAAAACGCCAGATGAGCGGGCGCGCGAGTTCAGCCATCAGGCCGTGCTCGAAATAGTACTGCTGAAACCAGGCAAACGGAATCCGCCGCTCGTCCACGAAGCTCCGGTCAAGCCGCTCCCGCTGGGCCGTGAAGGTCTGCTGGGCTTGCGCTTGAGTGTTTTTCAAGTCCTTCAACTCCTCGGCGTGCATGCTCTTGATGGCCGCAGGAGCCGACTTCAACGGTTTGCCGGCTTTCTCCCACTGCACCTCGGCTTTGCCAGCCACCAGCCGCAACGTAGCCTTGTACTCCCCGAATTCATGCTGAACCTGCCCCGCCTGCAACCCAAAATCCGGCGCGGCCATATCCTCAATTTCGGCCGGACTCACACCCAGCTTTTCGGAGGCGTTTTCGATGTGCCCCGCAATGAGGCTTTGCGTATTCGACTGCTTGATTTTGGGCCGCACCCGCGAGAGGTAGGCTACGCCGGCCAGCCCGCTTTCAGCCAATACCAGCAGGCAAGCATTACCGAGACTGGCCGCCAGCGGCCCGCGGCCCGGAATCTTGCGGTAACATTTCACTGCCAAATCGGCCAGTTGGTGCAGGGTAGTTTCGTTGGCCACCGCCTGCATGGTCCAGATGAGGCCTTTGGCTACGTTTAGATTAGGCTCCAGCACCCACACGTACTCAGTATACGTGCGGGTGCTACCATCACCGTAGCTGTACCTATTCTGGCGCTCCTCCACTGCTACCCGCAGCAGCAACCCTAGCAAATCGTTACCGCGCGCCTGTACTTCCGGCTCGCCTATAGCCGCCACCGTAGCATCCAGCTCTTTCCGAAACTTAGCGGAGGGCTGCGAGCCACTAGCCTTCTGCCACAATTGCAGAAGCGTCAGCCAGGGGCGCGCCGCCGGGTTATCGTAGTGCAGTTGCTCCGCTACCGTGTTCAGCTGCTGGCCGAAAAAGTCGCCGTCGGCGAAGCGCACTACGGGCAGCGCATCGGCAGCACCTTCCGATTTGCCGAGTATTTCCTGCACCTTCACCCGCATTTTCGCCACGCCTGCGTCACTGGTATTATTGGCCGTAAGGGCAAGCAGATGATGTAAGCGCGCCATCAGCTCATCCGACAAACTTTCTTTTTTGGCCAGTTTATCTACTTGCCCCAAGGTGAGCAGCAGCGGAAACCGGTACATAGCGGTGGTGTAAGCACTTAGTTCTGTCTGGCCTTCCTGCAAGCCGTACAGGCCTAGCAACCGCAACAGCCCGTCACTGCCCAGCCCCAACGTGGAGCGCAGCAACATCTGCAACAGGGCCTCTAATTGATGGCGAATCTGGTAGTCATCGGTTTGCTGGCGCATGGCCTCCGCCGTAGCCAGCGCTAGGCGCCCTTTATAGGCCACATCCTTGTATTTGAGCGTCTGGTAAGCCGTTATTTCCGAGAGCTTCACATTCCAATAGCTCAGGTTACGGTCCTGGATTTCGGTTAGGAATTGCAGCAACAGTGGCCGCATTTCTGTGGCTTCGGGGCTTTGGCTGCCAAGCAGCTTCGTGAAATCCTTTTTTTCTTTGGTGGTCATAGGCGAAGAAGAAGGTACTACGGAAGACTTGCCGGCCCAGGCAGTGCAGACGGCGCAGGCAACAGGCCGGCCCAAAACGAGGCCAACTCAGCCACCAACCAGCGGTGTAAGTTTGATGAAGCTGGCCGTAGCGCCTGCGCCCAACCAGATTTCCTCGTCCAGGCTTTCCACCTGCCGGTTGTTTACCAGCACGAAATAGCCGTTTTGCTGGAAGCCTTCCAACGCCTTATACACTTGCTCCTCCGCATCAATCTGCTTGATTTTGCGCAGCCGAAACCCGTTGAGCACCTGCTCCGACTCGGTGGGCTGCACCAGCCCGCGGTACACCTCCGACTGCTGGGCGTTGTGGGTGGCCACTTCCTGCTGCACGCGCTGAGCTATCAGTTCGCGCACGGTGAGGGTTTCTTGGGTGATTTCCAGCTCCAGCCGGTTGAGGATGCTGCCGGTGGCGGTTTCGTCCTGAATGGTGAGGTAAGCCATAAGGGAAAGATTAGTTGCTAACTGAACTCAATATACTAATTTTATTAGCAATACCTGCTAACATAATCGGCAAACTCGCCAAAAATTGCGTGGCTGCGTTTCAAGCTTACTTTTAGCCTGCATCCGCCATTTTAGTTTGCCATGCCTGTTCCGTCCGCCGATTTCAAAAAAGCCCTCCAGCGCCTCTCCGAGAAAGAAAAGGAAGCCTTATTGCTCCGTGCGGCTCGCCGCGACGCTGAACTCTACGATACGCTGAGCTTCGAGTTGCTGCCCGAAGTAACCATTGAAACTGTGTTCGAGGAAACCTCCGACCGGATTCACGAGCTGTTTGCGGTAGGCGCCACCGGCCGGCTGCTCAACCGTAGCCTTACCAAAGCGCTGCAAAAAGCTACCAAAGAAGTGGCCCGCGCCAAGCGCGTCACCAAAAACAAGCGCCTGGAAATCGACCTAAACCTATATATCTTGGGCCTTGTCTTCGATAACTATACCGGGCAGTTTGAAAGCGTGTACGGCGGGTTTTACACGGCTACGGCCCGGCTAACAGCCCGAACCACCCAGCTGATTATCAGCAACCTGCACGAAGACTTATGGCTGGAATACAAGGAAAGCCTCGATGACTTCCTAAGCCAGTTGCACACCCGCAATAAAAGCCACGGCCTCAAGTTTATCCTGCCCCGCGAGTTGGTGCTACCAGATTAATAGTTTCTTGCGGAAAACTATCCTCTATGTCGATCTTCCGCATTTTCGCTACCCTTATCCTGCTTGGCGGCCTGGCCGCTTGCTCCGAAAATTCTCCCCAGCGCGCTGCCACTTCTCCCCCCGAAGCAACGCCTGATACGGCCGCGGTGCGCAAAGCGGCGCGGGAGTATCGAGTGCATTACAACACATCGGTGAGCCTAGACAGCACCGATTTTTACTACCAGCCCATTTCGGTGGTGCCGCTCAACCAAGGCAGTCGGAGCCGCATCATATCCAGCAACGAATACGGTGAGTACGAAGAAGCACGCAGCAGCATTGAAGGCACGTGCTACAATGTGCTGTTCTTTCAGAAATCAACGTTGCAGGAGCACGCGCTGTTTGCGCACGGGCGCTTTGTGATAATGCAAATTGATATCGATAGGAAACCCGATGCACGGTGGCCCTACCTGTTTTACACCGTCATCAAGGCCGATACCAATGCCGACGGACACCAGACCGAAGCAGACGCCAGCACCCTGTTCGTGTCCGACCGGAGCGGCCGGCAACTGCGGCAGCTCACGCCCAACGGCACGCGCCTAGCCAACCGGATTATCCTGCCCAAAACCAACATTATGCTGGTGGAAGTGCAGCCCGATTCCAACAAGGACCACGCCTTCACTCACGCTGATGGCACTTATTGGCTGCGCTTCAACCTAGCTAACCTGAATACTCCTCCTACCCGGCAGCCCACGCCTGCCTTATCCGGAGCCCTGAACCAGCAAATGCTGGAGCGCCAGAGCCGCACCGAGCAATAACCACCAAACAAAAAGCCCCGCTGGCAATGCCAGCGGGGCTTTTTTACGTTGTGCAGCTACTACTTAACCGAAGCGCTGCTCTTGCCTTCAGATTTGGCAATAACGTTGAAGCTC
Organism: Hymenobacter norwichensis DSM 15439; assembly: GCF_000420705.1. Lineage (GTDB taxonomy): Bacteria > Bacteroidota > Bacteroidia > Cytophagales > Hymenobacteraceae > Hymenobacter > Hymenobacter norwichensis. Next base: position 612,353 of record NZ_ATVL01000007.1, on the reverse strand, counting down.
AGCGTGAAATCGTCCATGATGGCTTTGTCGCCGATGCCTTCAAAGAAAGATTTCGAGCCGTATTTGATGTCAAATTTGGTACGGTCGATGGTAGCGGTACCGCTGGCCGAAGCCAAGTCGCCTTTCACGCCGGTTTTGGCGGGGAAGCTTACGGGCTTGGTGATGCCTTTGATGGTCAGGTCGCCGGTGATGGTGGCGTTGTTGCCAGCCGCATCGGCTTTCATGGTGGTTACTTTCGTGATTTTGAAAGTAGCGGTTGGGTTTTTCTCGATGCTGAAGAAGTCATCGGAGCGCAAGTGGCCCATCAGTTTTCCGTTCATGCCAGCATCCTTGATGTCTTCCACTTTCAGCGTGTTCATGTCCACGGTGAACATGCCGCCTACAATCTGGTTGCCGCTTACTTGCAAGGTACCTTCTTTGAACTGCACGTTGCCGTTGTGCTGGCCGGTCACTTTTTTACCTTCCCAGCCCAACGTGCTCAGCTGAGGCTGCAGCTTGAAGGTTTTGGTGGCAGCCTTCGAGCTGCTCACAGCAGCTTTGCTAGCAGCAGGCGTGCCGGCAATAACGGGCGAAACCAACAACGAAACGGCCAACAGGGCTGGGAGAATGATCTTTTTCATGAGAAAAGAAGAAATGGAATGAGAGTAAAATGAAGGGCGGACTGAAAACCGTCAGTCGCGGATTTTATCGAGAAGGTCGTTGAGCTGAATGGCTTCGGCCTCAGTAAGATTGCGCAACTGAGGTTCTTGCGCAAATACTATGTCTATTTCGCTGAGCAGTTGCAGGCCCGCTTCGGTGATGCGGATATCAACGGCGCGGCGGTTGCTGGGGCACACGGTGCGCGTCACCAGTTTCTTCAGCTCCAGCTTGTCTACAATGCGCGAGGCGTTACTGGTTTTATCGAGCATCCGCTCGATCAGCAGATTAACGGTGGCTGGCTTGGGGTGCTGGCCCCGCAGGATGCGCAGCACGTTAAATTGCGGAGCAGTAATACCGTATTGTTTGAGCTGTATCGTGTTACGCTGCCCAATCCAGCCGGCGGTATACAGAATATTGATTAAGCCTTTCTGATACACGTCGCTGAAAGTGGGCTGCTTGATTTCGTCTTCAATTTTCATTGCGTGAAGGGCGTTGACCCGGAAAGCGTTGCAAATATATGTACATACATTTAATGTTGCAACACAGTTCGAAAATATTTTTTATTCTGAATTTACTGGTCTCCCGCTGTAGCCATTCTCGTTGGCTGTCCGTAAGCGCAGCCAGCCTCCCATTTTATTATCTGAATACTATGAAAAAGCTGCTGTTTTTACTGGTTTTACTAGGGTCAACTATTGGTGCTGCCAGTCAAGCAGCGGCCCAAACCAAAACCGCGCCACCAATTGGTGCTGTTGAGGCCAACTCATCGGATCGGTTTCTGATGCAGGATGGTGCCGTGGTATTAGTGCAAGGTAGGCGCCCTACGCCACTCACCAAAAACGTAGTGCTGGCCAACGGTACTAAGATCAACTACAAAAGCGGGATTGTAGAATTCGTCACGGGCAAAAAAACCACGCTGCAAGAGGGCGACTACGTGAAAATGAACGGCGACCTTGTGTTTGCCACCCCAGCCAGCGCCGCCGCTGCCCGCGGCAACAACTCGGTACCCGCTACCGCGCAGTACGACCCGTATGTGCAGCAAACCGGCACGGCCACTAGCACTACCGTTTCGGCTACACCCATGGAGCAGCAGCTTACCACGCTCCTCACGCGCAAAATTGAGCTGCTGAACCAGAAAATCAGCCTCATGACGCCCAACCCCGCTAACCAAGCCGCCCTCGACAAGCTCAACCAACAAATCAAGAGCCTGGATGCACAGATAGGCCGGTAGTTATCTTAGCCTATTGGTCAGCCAGCAGGAAGCCATTTTCCTCGCGCACCAGCCCAAACGGCTCGTCGCGCACAATCAGCAGGCCATCTAGGTCGTGGATGTCGGCCAGGGCACTGACCTGAAGTGCGCCCCAGATGCCTAAGGAGGTTTCCACCATGCAGCCAATCATGGTTTGCAGGCCGTGGGCGCGGGTTTCGCGCAGAATCTGGAGGCCGTTGCGGTAGCCACCGGCCTTCATCAGCTTCATGTTTACGCCGTGAAACTGCTGGGCAATGTCGGCGAAGTCGGCCGCATCTGTCACCGATTCGTCGGCGAAAAGCGGCCAGGCGGAACGGGAGTGCAAGTAACGGTAGTCAGCGGCCTGGGTGGCGGGCAGGGGCTGTTCCAGCATCCGAACGTGCAGGCCAAGCAAACCACTTGCACGCTCCACAAATTGCAGTAGCGCATCGGCGTCCTGCCAAGCTTCGTTGCCATCTATGAGCAGCGGCCGGCCAGGTAGCACGCGGGTTAGCTCCCGCAGCAAATCGTAGCCGCTTTCCTGGTTCACCTTCACTTTCAGGGTTTGGAAACGTGCCATGCCTTGTTCGCGCACAAAATCAGCTACGGCGCCGGGCTCCATGATGGGCAGCGTGAAAGCCGTGGGCACGGCTACCGCGGGCTGCGGCGCGCCCAACCACTGCCATACCGGCTGCCCGGCCCGCGTCGCCAGCCACTGCACAAACGCCGCCTCGATTGCGAAGCGCAGCGCGTGAGCCGGCGGGTGCGCCGCCAGAAACTCGTGCAGCTCCAACTCGGTTTGTACTTCTGCCAAGCCAGCCGCCATTAGTGCTGCAAATTCCGTTTGGAGTGCTTCGGGCGTTTCGTTGTAGCGCACGTTGGGGGCGGCCTCTCCTCTGCCTACTGACCCACCGCCGGCATCCTGCACCTGCACCACCAGGTTGGTTTTGGTGGTGGAGGCATTGCGGGAGATTTTCCAGGTGAAGCGCAACGGCAGCACGTAGGGCGTGAGAGTCCAGAGGGGCATGAGGCAGCAGAAAAGACGAAAATAGCCTATTAGCGCCCAATGCCACGCACTGCTTGTGCTGCTTTGCTGGTTTCTTGTCGAATACAATCTTCCAACTGTTTCAGCGTCAGTTGCTGGCTACCAGCGGCGGCCAGTGCAGTGGTACAACAGTGAACAACTTGCAGGATAGCCGCTCCGGTAAGCTCGTGGGGGGGCTGCCACTTGCGGTTATTCGATGTCGGGAGCTAAACTGAGCTGTTAGGAAATCGTCTTTTGCCAGATTACCGCCCGCTCTTCCACTCAAAGGGCCGGAAACTGGATGATGGTGCGAAGGCGCCGCAAGAAGGCATCATCGAGGTTGGTGCGGTGCTCGGCAGCTAGTATTACTACACCCTTGTACGCTTCAAGGCGCTGCAAGAGGTTGCTGGCTTCTTGGTTGGCGTACTTGTCGTGGGCGTTGCGGATACCGGTACGCTTCCCAAACAGGGCGTCGGCTTCGTCGAAAAATAGCACCCAGTTGTTAGTTTCCGCTTGTTCGAAGAGACGCGCCAGGTTTTTCTCGGTTTCGCTGCTGTACTTGGCCACTACCTGCGCGGCGTCGATACGCACTATCTTTTTGCCCAGATATTTGCTTAGTACAGCAGCCGTTAGGGTTTTACCGGCACCAGCCGGTCCATAGAACAGAGCCCGGTAGCCGGGACTTGAGGCCCCCAGCCCGGATGCAGCCGAACCAGGTGCAAGCTGGCGGGCCATTGCCTGCACCTGGCGCAAGGTATCGGGGTGTAGCACCAAGTCGTCCCGTTCAATATCCGTTGCGAGGACTTCAGTAGGAAAAGCCAGTGAGTTACTTACGGCGCCAAGCGGCGCCGCTACATAGCTGGACCGGGGCTGCAAGGCACCCAATTGGCCAGGACGAACCGGCGTACGGTTTTTTTCGGCACTCATACAAACGTGTTGGTAGCTGCGTGGTAGGTCTTTTGCAGCACTCCCGTCCCGACGCCTTCAGCAATTTTTTGCTTCAGGGACTTGATGCGCTCCGCATAGTTGGCGGCCCCAATGGTTAGCAGATTGGCGTAGGCCCGGTCCCAATTGCCACCAGTGTTTAGGGCCGCGGCAATCCGGTCGAAGGTAGCGCGGCCCTGGTGCAGAATGTCGCATACCACTATGCACACCCGAGCCGGGGCCTGGTCGAGGCCGAGCCGCCGATGGTAGCGCGGCAGATTGGCCTGAAAATGGGTAACAGCTAGCTCCACCTGGGTTTGTTGATTGAGCGCATCATGCTGAGCCCAGTGCACCATACGGGCAGCGCAGATGGTTTCCTGCGTTTCAATGTCCAGCAGCGTCGGGTTCAGGTATTCCATCAGCCCCTTGGTGGACGTGTCACTTTCCAGCGGCGTCAGGGTTTCATCGTTGCTTTGGTAACAGATGCGGTTCTGTTTCAGTGTTAGCCGCGGGAAATATTCGGCGGCCAGCGGTAGTTGCAGCAGCGCCCGCACATAGCGTACAAAGTCGCCGTTGGGAACATGAGCGGCGTATTGCATGAACCCGAACGTGAACCGGGCTCGGTCGTAGGTATTGAGGCAGAAAAACGAGCCTTTGCTTTCCACGTAGGCGGTCGGGTAAATGAAATCCACCCAGAAGCCGTGCCGGGCCCGGTACGTGCCCGGCTGATAAACCAGCCCGGCTTTCACATCGGTGTTGTAGAGCCCAAAATTGTCTTGATACCGGGTGCTATACCCAATGGTGAAGCGCGCTTCCGGAGAATTCAGCCGCGCACCAAGGTAGGCAGTCCGGCCGTTGGGCAGCACGTTGGAACTGATAGTAAAGGAGTAGGCCATAGCATGACTGTGTTTTTATACCCGTGAAATTCAAACCACTGTAACAGCACCACAACATGGTTGGGTGGCCGCTAACGACATCAGCAGCATTAGGCACTAGCCATGCGGCACACCAACCGCCGGACGATAAACTCGGCGGGACGCGTGGCGGCCAAACCCATTTCCACTACCATTCGGCCCTCCAGAATATCAAGGGCAGTCATGGTTCTGCCCAGCCCCACGGCCACGTAAAAGGCGTGTTCCGGCTTAATGCCCGGTAAAGCGCCTTGCCGCCAGAGCGTAAGCAGGAAGTTTTCAACCATGCTCTGTACCCGCCCCCAAGTGGTGGCGTCGTTGGGTTCAAACCCGAATGGCTGGATGGCTTTTTTCACTGATTCCTCCACGAAAAGAAACAGCCGCTGCACGTTCACGTAGCGCCATTCGCTGTCGTTGCCGGCCAGGGTGCGGGCGCCCCACACCAGCGTGCCTTTCCCAACGAACTCCCGAATGGCATTCACCGATTTGCCGGCTACCGGGTCCACGTTCAATTGGTCCTGTTGGGCGTTGGTTAGCGCGAAAGTTGGCTTCAGCACCGCCACCAAGCTCACATTGGCCGGTGCTTTCCAAACACCCCGGCTAGCATCAACAGTGGCATATACTCCCGCCACGGCCGCACTAGGCGGCAGCTTGCAGGGCAGGTCCCGAATGGCAGCTTTTGCCAGCTCATAGCGCTGCGGATTGGTGGTAGCCAGGCTACTTAAAGTGGTGATAGTTGCCCGCTTGAAACCCTGAAAAGAGTGTACCACAACGGCGCCCTCGTCCACGGCATAGTCCAGCACGGTGGCCAGGTTGGGCGCGTAGGCGGCTCCGTAGCGGAGGTTGCCGGAGCTTATGCCGCTACGGCGGAAGTTGTTGATGACCGTCAGGAAATCAGGGCCGGGCTCGTTCAGAGAAACCCCGTCGCCGTGCACGTCCAGCAGCACGAAACGGTCTTGGCGCAGGGCGCATTGCGCCAGAGCCAAATCTTGCAGGGCTTTAAAATCGATGATGGAAGCCAGAGCCTGCGCTTCAGGCAATACCAGTAGAGTTAACTCGTCGGCGGCCCGCAGCACAGCCAAGCCGGCGGTCAGTTCGGCCAAGACAAGCGCCGTTCCTAGCGGCTTGTACAGCCCCACCGACGCGATATAGCAGGGCCCGCCCCCGTTGGCAAAAAACAGCTGCATGGCATAGTAGAGAATATGCCGGGAACGGGCCGTTTCCGCCAATGTAGCCACTACATTCGTTGCAGACTTACCGGCGGCCTTTAGCGTTCCGGTGATGGTGACGGCAACGGCAGTTTCAGGCTGTGGCCCCCCAAAATACTGGCGGTATTCTGCCATGGATGTAATGCGAGTCGGTTGCAGATGCAGGTCGTTGGCGGTGGTGCGCTGGGCCTGCTGGGTGTAGCCGACGAAGGCCGGAATGGCCGTTGGCACTGCGGCAACCGAAGGCGGGAACTTCGGTATTTCCTCCACATAAACTCCCGGTGTTTTGCTTGGTCCTGGCATCCTGTTCCTGCTGAAAGTCCCACTTACCACTCCTAACCGCCTTGTATTCACTCCGCCACGCCGCAGCTCCCTCACGGTTTATATTTTGGCTATCAACAATTTACCTATCCATAGCCTCACAAATAAAACAAAGCGCTGCTACTTCCCCAATCACATAAGCATGTGGTAAAGCCCGCCTTCCTGCGGCTCGTTTTCAACGAAAATCACAGCCAGTATTCATAGCCAAGAGCGTTACCGCCTAGTGCGTGCCCGGTACTCGGCGCGGGCACTCGCGCCCTGCGCCTGCCCCGTCTGTAGTGCGCTGGTGCAGGCTGGTGGAAAGGGGCGGCGGGGCCGGTTAGAGGAGTTGCAAGCTGGGTTGGCGCTGGCCGACCCCAAAAACCTATCTTTGCTATCTACACCCTCTCTCATTTTGCTGCCGCGTATGAAGTTTTCGCGACTCGTCCCTGTCGTTTTGGTGCTGGCCCTGGTGGCCGTGCTACTTACCGTTCTCACTTCCTATCAAGTTATTAGCCTCGACCCCGTGGTGGCGCAGGCGGCCCGCTGGCTGTTTCTGGCCGCTTTCTTCGTCTATGGCATTCAGCGCCGCTCCCTCACCTTCTGGATTGTGGTGAGCATGTTTGTGGGCGCGGAAATCGGCAACGACTTCCCCGAATTTGCCGTGAACCTGAAAGTGCTCAGCGACATTTTCCTGAAGCTGGTTAAAACCATTATTGCACCGCTGGTTTTCGCTACGCTGGTGGTGGGCATTGCCGGCCACGCCGACCTAAAACAAGTAGGCAAAATGGGCCTCAAGGCGCTGGTGTACTTCGAAGTCATCACCACGTTTGCCCTCTTCATCGGGCTGGCGGCCATCAACCTCACCAAAGCCGGCGTGGGCATCAGCCAGGCCGGCGTGGACGTAGAAACCGAAAAGCTGCAAGCCGTCAAGCAGTCAGCCTCCGATATTATTCTGCACATCTTCCCCGAAAACATTGCCAAATCGGTGGCCGAGGGGCAGGTATTGCAGGTGGTGGTGTTTGCCATCATCTTCGCCATCGGGCTGGCTATGGTGCACCAAAACAAGCGTAAGCCGATGCTGGAAATCATTGAAAGCTTGTCGGAGGTGATGTTCAAATTCACCAACGTGGTCATGTTCTTCGCCCCGATTGGCGTGGGTGGCGCTTTGGCGTACACGGTGGGCAAAATGGGCTTCGAGCCGCTCAAAAATGCCTTCTATCTGCTGCTCACGCTGTACGTGGCGTTGCTGGCCTTCCTGCTGCTGGTACTACTACCCATGGCCTTGATTGCCCGCATTCCAGTGAAGCGCTTCGTGCAGGCCATTGCCGAGCCGGTGAGTATTGCCTTCGCCACTACCTCGTCGGAAGCCGCTTTGCCCCGCGCTATGGAAGCCATGGAAAGCATTGGCGTACCGCGCCGTATTGTGGCCTTCGTGATGCCCACGGGCTACTCGTTTAACCTGGATGGCACCACGCTCTACCTATCGTTGGCGGCGGTGTTCGTGGCGCAGGCCGCCGGCATCGACTTGTCGTTTGGGCAGCAGCTGGTTATGGTATTCACCTTGATGCTGACCTCGAAAGGCGTGGCGGGTGTCCCGCGGGCGTCGTTGGTGATTTTGCTGGCAACGGTAGCATCGTTTAATCTGCCGGCGTGGCCGGTGTTCATCATCCTGGGTATTGATGCCTTGATGGACATGGCCCGCACGGCCGTCAACGTAATCGGTAACTGCTTGGCTACGGCCGTGGTAGCCCGTTGGGAAGGCGAGTTTGTGGACAATTACGTAGCCCCCGACCCGGTGGAAGGCCTAGCTGAAGCCGACAGCACCTTGGCCCAGCACACGCACTAAGCAGTTTTAGACATCAAGCAAGCACATCCCCTTAGTAGAGCGAATCTGCTAAGGGGATGTGCTTTTATATAGTGTTTAGGGGTTATTGAGTGCTGTACCCAATTCCTTCGCACAACTGATGCTGGGGCTTTATCTTCGTTGTTTCAACGAGTAACGCAGTGGAGCAGGAGGTACAGCGCAAGATTATTCACCTAGACATGGATGCTTTCTATGCCTCGGTGGAGCAGCGTGACCAACCGGCGTTGCAAGGGCGGCCGGTGGCAGTAGGTGGCTCCCGGCAACGGGGCGTGGTGGCGGCGGCCAGCTATGAGGCCCGGCAGTTTGGGGTACGCTCGGCCATGGCTTCGTCGGTGGCGGTGCGCAAGTGCCCAGAGCTGGTATTTGTGAAGCCGCGCTTCGAGGTGTACAAGGAAGTGTCGCGCCAGATTCGGGAGATTTTTCTGGAGTACACACCGCTCATTGAGCCTTTGTCGCTGGATGAGGCTTACCTGGACGTCACGCACAACCTGAAGCACATAGCTTCGGCGACGCAACTTGCGCAGGAAATCCGGGCCCGAATTCATCAGGAAACCCGCCTGACAGCTTCAGCAGGCATTTCTTACAATAAGTTTCTGGCCAAGCTGGCTTCTGATTACCGCAAGCCAAACGGACAATTCGTTATCAAGCCGCACGAAGGGCTGGCTTTCGTGGAAACACTCTCCGTAGGCCAGTTTCACGGCATTGGGCCTGCTACGGCTGGGCGGCTCAACCAACTGGGCATCTTTACAGGGCTGGATTTACGGCAGCAAACGGAGGCGTTTCTGCGGCAACATTTCGGCAAGGCTGGTTCGCACTACTTCCACATTGCCCGCGCCCAAGACCACCGCCCGGTAGTAGCCGACCGGGTGCGCAAGTCCATCGGCTCGGAAACCACTTTCGAGCAAGACCTTACCACGCATGTTGAATTGCTGGCGGGCCTGGAACCCGTACTAGCGGCGGTGTGGGCAGCCAGCCAACGGACCGGCGCCACCGGCCGCACCGTCACGCTGAAAGTGAAGTACGCCGACTTCCGGCAGATTACGCGCAGCCGCACCTTCTTGGCTCCCATCCGTACACCTGAGCTGCTGGCTCAGGTCAGCCACGAGCTACTAGCGGTGTTGCTGCCATTGCCGCTAGGTGTGCGCCTATTAGGCGTTTCCCTCTCTACGTTGGAAGTGGAAACCGAAGCCCCAGGCCAGCAGCTGACGCTGAAGTTCTAAGCTACAAAGGTGCAGTAGCCCAGGCGCGAGCTTCAGCAATGGTAGAAAAGAATTGGCTGGTTAGTTGAGTATGCGGAATGACCGTGGCTACCAGCGCGGTAATACCCATGCGGTTCATGGCGTCCAACGACTCTACGGCCGCAAACCGACACCCTCCCCGTTCACTTAACCCCTTAAATATCAAGTCACCGCTCCACTGCAAATCGGCTTGGCGTAGGGCGCGCAACAACCGGTTGTCGGCAATCAGGGCCTTGGCCCCGTGCTGTTGAATCAAGCGTATGAGTTCCAGCATTGAAACTCGGAAATCGGCGCTAGGCACAAAGTCTAGCCATTGCAGTTCCAGCGTATTATGGGTGGTCTTGTGCAGGTAGATATGCAGGTACTGGGAACTGTACAGAGTTTCCATAAGCAGAGCAGAGACGAACGAAACAAGTTGAACTGGTAACAGGAGAGAGCCTACACATTAAGTGCAGCGCACCGTTTCTGCACGCTCTGCCGAGCCTCTTCCAACGAGGCATAGTACACAGGGTCCAGCACATACTTTTCCGGCTGGGCTACGGCCTGCTTGGCGTACTGCTGCGTAGCCATTTGTCCCAGAATATTAGTGGAGGCCACAATGCTCACTTCGCGCAGCCCCGCCTGATATGCTTGGGCGTTCCAGTCATCGGCCAACCATTGCTGCACTTCCTTAGGAATGGCGCTCATGTGCCGGGTATCGGCAATCCAGCCCCAGCGCTGCATAGGTTGGCTGTGCGCCTTGTAGTGGGCTAAACCCGCATTCATCAGGTGCTTGAACTGGTCCCGATTGGCAAAAGCATGCAACTGGACAATAATACAGGGTACTTCTTGGTCGGCCCACACCAGTGCGTAGGGCTCGTCCACAATAACTTCTTCTGCCATACGGCCACATACGGTTCCGCTTGGTATGTGGTTATCTTCCCCCTTCAGGCCGATACGTTCGTTTAATTTTTCAGCTTTCCAAGGTCTGAACAACTCGGTGCGGGCCGCTATACCGCTTATGCAGTCACAGTATTTTCTGGTGCTTTACGCCCGCATTATAGCTTGCTGGCCTTGGCAGGTTTGCTGCGCGTCGGGCGCTTTTTGGTTTTCTTTTTTGGTTTGCGGTGTTTGGGGCGCTTGCCGAACAGCTCCCGCACCGCTTTCCGCTCGGCCCGCATTTCCAGGCGCTGCGGTAGCCGAGCCGTTAGCCGCTCCCGCACATACTGCGCCACCGCCGACAGCGGAATGGCATGCGTGGTGCGCAGCAAATTGAGCACGTCGCGGCGGCGGAGCGTGCTGATGCCAGTTAGGCCGCGGGCCAATAGAAACTGCCGAACCTCTTCCAGCAACAGCAAATCGGCCACTACGGCGCGCTCCACGGTGGCGTTGTAGAGCGCCGGCCGGTACGCCCGCAGCCCTTCCGCCGACGCTACTAGTATCCCCACCCAATCGGGCAGCAAAGGCAGCAATTTAGGCAGGTGCTTCTCCGTCACCACGAACGTCACGAAATCGTAGGCTCCGGCGTAGCAGCCCAATTGCCGGCTCACCCGTTGCAGCGTGTCGCCGTCGCCTTTCACCTCATAGCCGTGCATAAACTGCTCGGTGATGTGCACCACATCTACGCGGGTGCTGCCAGTGGGTAGCTCGTTGATGTACACGCCGCCCGCAAGCAGTGGGTAAAGCAGAGCGCGGATTTCCGGGTCGTTCATGGGTACTGCAAGTTACCAAGGCTTCGTTGATGTTCTGAACCGAGCAGCTGGCACAATTTTTCCAATCGGCAGTTTAAACCCGCACTCACGGCTGGCATCTATGCACCTAAAACAGCCATCTTCTTTTCTTTGCCCTATGAAAGCAACCTTAACCTCTACCCTAGCGATGCTGCTACTGGCTACCGCCACGCTGGCGCAGAATCCGCTTGATAAGCCTCAAGGCCCCGGTGGCCCGTCCCGCTCCGAAATGAAAGCCTACTTCGAGCAGAATGTGCTACCTGTGGTGCAACAGCAACGTCAGAAGCTGGAAACTCAACTCGCCAGCACCGACAAAGCTCAACTTACCACTTACCGCACCCAGCTGAAAGACGTGCGCCAACGTAGCCAGGCCTTGCGGCACAGTTTCCGCGTCAGCCGAGCTACCGCTCCGGCCAGTCCCGCGCCCGCCAGCACGCGCCCTGCCCTCACCGAGGAGCAGCGCCAGCAGTTTCGGCAGCTGCACACCGAAAGCCGGGCCATTATGCAGAATGTGGCGCAACTGGCTCAGAAGTATGCCGGTAGCATCAGCCAGCTAACTGAGGAAGTCCAGCCTCAGCGCGCGAAGTGGGCCAATGATATGCAGGCCATTGCCGCCAAAAACGCCACGCCCGAGCAGCAGGAGAAGCGCGCTCCGATGCAGGGCCGTATGCGCCACCACGGCGCTGGCAGGTTTTTTCGGCCTACCGCCTTTCTCTTGCTCGACCCTAGCGCTACTACTACGGCGCCTGAGCCCGGCGTGAGTGGCACCAGCCTTTACCCCAACCCGGCAGTAGCTACCAGCCAACTCGAATACACCGTAACCAAGGCCGGCCCCGTAACCGTGGAACTGCTTGATGGCCGCGGCAACACCCTGCGCACCATTACCCAGGAGCCCAAGCAGGAAAAAGGCCCGCATGTGCTGCCTGTTAACCTCAGCGACCTAGCGGCGGGCACTTACTACTACAAAATCACCACCCGCACCAGCTCGGAAACCAAGCGGTTCGTGAAAGAATAACCAATTGCCTTCCAGCGTTAGAAAGCCAGCTTCCTTTCGGGGCTGGCTTTTTCGTGTGAGTGGGTCTGCTGGAATCCGCTCTATCTTTGTGCTCTATGCTTCGCAACCCGCTTACCTGGCTTTTGCTTTTTGTTGTGTCCACTGCCTTGGCTGGCTGCTGCGGGTCGGTGGAATGTGCCTGCAACGACCGATTAGACGATGCCCTGGTCTTTCGCTTCAATGTGGACGGGGTGAACGATCCAACCAAAAGCTTCCCGCTTACCCAACTCGATACAGTCTTTATTCGGCGGGTGCCTATTGATACCGCGCAGCGGCCCCGCGCCGACACGGTGGCCATAACGGGACGGGCGGGCTACGTTACCACGTTCACCATCAACAACAACACGCCGTTCCTACAGAACAGCTCCCGCAAGCTCGACCAATACGACTACACCATCTACCTGGGCAACCGCCGTCGTCCAACGCAGCAGTTTGTGATAGATACGGTTCGGGTCGTTGACGACTTCGCCGGTTCCGGTTGCTGCACCTGCAACCGCAACCTGGACAAGTTCATTCGGCTCGATGGCCGGGACTACAACCTGACTGATCCTGCGGGCGACGACCAAACCGTGGAAGTGGTGCTCAACAGCAAACCGTAACACCGCCTCTACGTCCGGCAGGCGGGCCAGCTACGTATAGTTGGCGTACTCCGCCGATGAGTGGCCTTGAATTTGGCTATCTTCGATGTTGTTGCCTCTGCTATGCTACCCGAACCCACACTCACCCGCGCCACCCTTTCGGCGTTTCCGTTCAAAACAACGCTCAGCCTCGAGCCGCTGATTGCCTATTGGCAAGCGCACGAAAACGACGCCAACCCCGGCCTGGCCATGCTGGCTCGCGCCATTGGCCAACGGGTAGCCGAGCAGCCCTGGGCCCGCGGCCCCATCACCGATATGTCGTTGCTAGAGTGCAACTGCGACTTGGTAGAAACGCTGATGCTGGCTATGTTTCCGCCGGCCTCCTTCAAAACCGACATCAGTGGCGCTATTGCGCCGTTTCAGCGCTTCAGCTTTTATCATACGCCTGCCTTTGCTGATGTGCTGCTGACGGCCAACAAAACCATCAAGCAGCCGCTCAACATCGACCTCAAAACGCTGGAAATCTACACCACCCGAATGGCGTACCAGCTCATTCTAGACAAGGTGTATGGCGTGCAGATGCCCCACACCGGGGCCATTACATTCACGGTGCCCGACTACAGCATTGGCCTGTATCGGCACTACGGCGTCGATTTCAACTCCACTTTCCTAGATGTGCAGGTAGTGGGCGGCCCCCGGCCCGAGCTGACTTCCGAGCAGATTGAACTGCTGACGCGCAACCCACACCGCCTCAGCTTGTGGCAGGAGTTGCTGCCCGCTGAGCAGTTCGAACTGGAAGGCTTCAACATTCTGCACCTTGTAGACGTCACTGACCAGGAAATTCTGTCGGAGCTGAAGTACGACCTGCTGGAACGCGACGTACTGCAAGCCTCCGACCGGCTGGAGCAGATTCAGGAGAAGCTGCGGGTGCTGTTTGGCCGGCCGTTCTTACAGCTTGGCATTGCCGCCTACGACGAAAAGAAGCAGGCTTTCGTGGACTTCGGCCGCAAAATCAACCATAGTTTTCTCACTAAGCAGCTGCACAGCCAAGATGCCGGCTCGGGTTTCCGCCAGATTTACAGCCAGCTGTGGCAGAACCGCCAGCCGCTGGTGCTCGAAAACGTGGAAACCGCCGACATTCCTGAAGATTTACGCCAGCAGATTCTAAGCCTCGGCATTCGGTCAGCCATCTTGGCTCTGCTGCCATACGGCGACGACACAGTAGGCTTGCTGGAGCTAGGCTCGCCGAACGTGGGCGACTTGGACGAGTTCGACGTGGAAACGGTAGCGCAGTTTGTCCCGCTCTTTGCGGTGGCCGTGAAGCGCAACGCCGAGGAAATCCATACCCGTGTGCAGGCCATTATCAAGGAGAAATTCACGGCCATCCACCCCACTATGGAATGGCGCTTTACCAACGCGGCCCAAAACCTGCTGCAAAAGGTGGAAGATGGCAACCGCAACGCCGAAATGGAGGACATCGTGTTTCACGACGTATTCCCGCTGCACGGTTCCAGTGATATCCGGGGCAGCAGCACGGCCCGCAACGAAGCCATCCAGGGCGACTTGATTGAGCACTTATCGTTAGCCAACAAGGTGCTGAAAAAGGCCGCTGAATTTCAGGCGCTGCCTATTCTCGACGAGTTGAAATTCTACGTCAACAAGAACTTGCGCCGCCTGCGCCAGGGTATCGTGTCGGGTGATGAGGTAAGTATCTTTGAGTCGTTGCGAACGGAGGTGGAGCCGTTGTTCGAGTATCTGGGGCAGAACACGCCGGCTTTGCGGCCAATTATCAGCCAGTACTGGTCGAATATTGACCCCGAGCTAGGCATAGTGTACAAGCGCCGCAAGGATTTTGAGGAAAGCACCACCATGCTCAACGACGTGGTGAGCGACTACCTCGACGAGGAGGAGGACAAGGCTCAGCTGATGTTTCCGCACTACTTCCAGCGGTTCAAAACCGACGGGGTGGAGTACAACATCTACGTGGGCGCGTCACTGGTAGAGAACAAGCCGTTCGACATGGTTTTCCTGAAAAACCTGCGGCTGTGGCAGTTGCTGGTGATGATAGAAATTACGCGTCGCACCGCTGCGCTTAAACCGCAGCTGCCCGTACCGCTCGATACCACGCAGCTCATCCTCATCCATAGCCAGTCGTTGAGCATCCGTTTCCGGCAAGATGAGCGCCAGTTCGATGTGGACGGTGCCTACAACATTCGCTACGAAATTATTAAGAAGCGCATCGACAAGGCCACCGTGCTAGGAACCGGCGAACGGCTCACCCAGCCCGGCCATATTGCCCTCGTGTACGCCCAGCAGCGCGAAGCAGATGAGTACCTAGAGTACCTCGACTACCTCCAAGACCGGGGCCTGCTGGAACCGGAAATTGAGGAGCTAGAGCTGGAAGAGTTACAAGGCGTGAAAGGCCTACTGGCCCTACGGGTGAAAGTGAAATTGTAAATCAGAAATAAAAATTGGCCGTTCAATATGCTCAAACAAGGGGATTGAACGGCCAATTTTTATTTTCTAGTTTTTAATTTCCTTCCGGTACCATCACTTTATCTAGCACTACTTGATATGCATCAGCGGTGACGCTTACTTCGCCTAAATACGGATGGTCGAGGGCCGCAATTAGAAAGATCATCAGCCCAACCATGAAGGCCAGCAAGCCAGTTAGCAGCGCATGAAACGGTAAGCTGTCTACCACGAAGCAGTAGGAAAAGGCAATGGTGATGAGCGCCCCAATCAGCACCACCGACCACAGCACGGCCGGCACCCCGCTGCTAATGCTCTCAATGCGCTGCCGCCGCAGTTCCACCAGTTTATTGAATGTTTCGATGGCCTCACCGTGCAGCACTTGCAGGCTCCCCGTCTCGACTTCGGTGTGCAGCAAACCCAGTTGAAACTTGGTGAGGACTTTGCGCTCGGTATCGTTGGCCATGCCTAGGCGCTGTGCCGGCCACGATTTGCGCACGATAAATTCGGTGTAGCCCCGCAGTTCTTGTTGCAGGGGTTGGGATACGGTGTCGGGGTAGCCGCTTAGGTCGCGGTAGAGGACGGCCAGCGTGGCGGCCTCCTGCGAGGCAATACTGGAAGCATCGGAGTAGTTCTGCCAAGTAGCTATGGTGAGCAAACCCAGCGTCAGGCCGTAGAGCACCGTCACGCCCGAGAAGAACCAACCTACCGTGCCATTGTCAATCAGGGTGGCCATGCGGCTACCGTGCAGCCGGCGGTGGCTGAAATACAGGCCGAGCAGAGAAACCAAGATGGTGACGCCCACAATGAGCACAGCCAGGAGCCACGTGGGCATTTCATACAGCCACAGCATATAGTGCAGGGAAGGGTCTACGGAGTATAAACTAGCCTCCCAGGGTGAAGTGGCATCCATTGGTTTGTTTGCAGTGAAGAGGCCGTATCATACCGCAACTGCCGAGCTTTAGTTGCTTGTTTACGAGTACTTAGCTGGAATTTCGCAAAGAACCCGTTACCCCTACGCCTTCTGTTCCTCGCGCCACCATAGCCGAAGCGCGGTGCGCAGCAGAATCAGCCATAGCAAACCGGCCGCAAAGCCCGCCAGTACATCGGTAGGGTAATGCACATGCAGGTACACGCGCGTAAGGCCGATAAGCACTGCCCAGACCACCAGCAAACCCGCCCAAGCCGGATGCCGGCCGTGCCGCCACAGCAGCCAAGCCAAGCAACCATAAAGTGCCATACCAATCATGGCGTGGCCGCTCGGAAAGCTCAGCCCCGCTTGGTATAACAGCGCCGACGAGGGCCGCACCCGGTGGTAGTGTGTTTTAAGCAGTTGGTTGAATAGCGCCGCGCCGGCCACGGCCAGAAACACTTCCAGCGCCTCCCGCTTTCGGCCTAGCCAACGTAGCAAGCTAGGGCCAAGAATAGCCACTGCCACCAGAAAAGGTGCCGAACCAAAAAACGTAATGCCTCTAGCCACCGAGTCCAACCACAAACGGCCCGCCCGCAACTCTTCCATTTGCCGGAAACCCCAATCGTCGAACTGCGCGGAGTGCGCCACGAACACCACCCGCGTAAGGTAGAAAAACAGCAGCAACGACGCGACGAACGTTCCGCCTACCACCAGCACTTCCAAGGTCAGGAAGCTAAACAAGGTCAGCAGACGGTCGGTAACGGATTTTCTTGGCACGGGCGACGCGGTTTTTCGCTGATTACGCAAGACAATTGTCTCTGATGAAGACCAGAAGCAGCGTCGGTCTTATTGATGTAGACAAGAACAAACAAAAAAAGCCGGTCCATTTCTGGACCGGCTTTCGGTGCGCTCGGAGAGACTCGAACTCTCACACCTTGCGGAACTGCCGCCTGAAGACAGCGCGTCTACCAATTTCGCCACAAGCGCAGACTAACAACCAAACTACAGATTCCCTTTCGGATTGCTGTTTGGTTCTGCAAAGATAAGCGCATTTTTCAGGCTTAGGCAAGTATCAGGACAAAAAATCCAGTAAATTCTCCTCAGCAAATCCTTATTTACAAGCTATTCAGGCTGTTTTTCAGCTGTTTGCGCTGGATTTTCGAATGGTTTTTTCCAGCGTTTTTCCAGTTGTTTCAATACCGGAATAGCTACCAGCAGCCAGACCAGCCCAGCCGTGAAGCCGGCCAGTACATCGGTGGCGTAGTGCACGCGCAGATACACGCGGGTAATACCGATGAGAACAATCAGCAGCACCAGTCCGGCAATCAGCAGCCAGCGCCACAGGGGGCGGCGCACGTAGGTGTAGCATAGGTAGATGAGCAGGCCGTAGAACGAGCTGGAAATCATGGCGTGGCCGCTGGGAAAGCTTAGCCCCGAGGCCGAAACCAGGGGCAGCAATGGCCGCGGGCGGTGGTAGAATTGCTTAAGCGCTAGGTTGAGCGTGATGCTGCCCAGCGCTACTACCGGCACCAGCAACGAGTTCCAGCGGTGCCGCCGAATCAGCAGAAACCAGTTGATAAGCAGGCAGCCGGCCACCGTGATAAAGTTGCGGGAGGCAAGGAACGTAATGGCTTCCACCCATTGCTGGCGCGGCCCTAGCAGCTTGCGCGCACAGCGAAACGCCGCCGCATCGAAGGTGGCAGCATCTTGGTCGAACACCTCCCGCCCTAACGCCAGAAACCCCACTACGCCTGCAATGCCCAGCAGCAGCGTAACCGTAAACTCGGTGAAAAACAGCGTGAGGGTGGCTAGTATCCGCCGCAGATGCGTGGTCATAAGCAATGAAAACAACGTAAAGACAAACCGAGCCGGTTGAATGAATAAAGTAACGGCTCGGGCAAGGTAGCTGTTGCTTGCTTTGCTGCCGGCTCAGTCTTTAGTGTATGCGCTTTTCCCTTCCTGATTCCGGCTTCGACCGGGTAGCCGCTTTCTACGACCCGCTGAGCCGGCTGGTGTACGGCCAAGCACTGTTACGCGCCCAGCATCACGCCCTGGAAGCTGGCTTACCGCCCGGTGCGCCGCACCTGCTGGTTATCGGCGGCGGCACGGGAGGCGTACTGTTAGAAGTGCTGCGCCAGCGGCCCCAAGCCACAGTATTGTATCTGGAAGCCTCACCGCAAATGCTTAGGAAAGCACAAGCTTTACTATTGCGCCGGCTGCCCGCAGCGGCCACGCAGGTGGAGTTTAGGCGGGGTACCGAGGCCAGCCTGACCAGCCAAGACGCTTTCGACGGCATCATCACCTTCTTTTTCTTGGATTTGTTTGAGCTGCGACGTTTGCAACAGATTATGGCCCGCCTGTACGCCACTCAAAAACCCGGTGCTTCCTGGCTGCTAGCCGATTTTGCGCCCGCCCAAACGTGGTGGCAACGGCTATTGCTGGCGGCTATGTACCGGTTTTTTCGGCTGACCACCGGCATCAGCGGCCAAACGCTTCCACCTTTTCGGGAGGAACTAACCCGATTAGGGTTGCGGGCAGAACAGAAACAGTATTTTTTTGGTGGGATGATAGAAGCTTCGGTGTGGCGGTAGGAATGTAAATGCGGAAGACACCGCCTTAAATGCAGTGTCAGTGAAATCCGCAACGTGGGCTACCTTTAGCGCGTCCTTGGTTTTCACACCTCTTTGCTCTCGAATGATCAGTAAAACTGCTACTCTGTTGCTGCTGGCGCTGCCGCTGGCTTTCACGCGCCCGGCGGCGGCTCAGGAAACTCCCGTTATGTACACGGTGGCTTTCCCCAATGCCGTTCACCACGAAGCCCGCATTCAGGTCACGTTTGCGCAAGTGCCGACCGGGCCGTTGCAGGTGCGCATGTCCCGCTCGTCTCCGGGCCGCTACGCGCTGCACGAGTTTGCCAAGAACGTATATGACGTGCAGGCCACCGACTCGAAAGGGAAGGCGCTCAGCGTCAACAAGCCCGACCCCTACGGCTGGGATGTAACTGGCCACGATGGCACGGTTATTTTCACTTACACCCTGTTTGGCGACCGGACCGACGGCACCTACGCCGGCATCGACCGGCGCCACGCTCACCTCAACATGCCTGCCACGCTGGCTTTTGCGCGGGGCCTAGAGCAGCGCCCCGCCGAAGTGAAGTTTACCGTGCCGGCTGGCTGGCAGGTGGCCTCACAGCTCCGGCCCGATGCCACCAAAGGCACCTGGTATGCGCCTCACCTACAGTATCTCATGGACTCTCCTACTTCGTTGGGGCCGCAGCAAACCCGCAGCTGGCAAGAACAAGGCCGTACCATTGAAATGCAGGTGCTGCACGACGGTACCGAAGCCGAGCTGGACAGCTATGTAAGCCTGACCAAGAAAGTAGTGAAGGAAGCTGCTGCCGTATTTGGGGAGCTGCCAGAGTATGATTTCGGGCGCTACACGTTCATTGCCAACTACCTGCCCCAGACCAGCGGCGACGGAATGGAGCACCGTAACTCCACCTCCCTCACCAGCAGCCGCCCCTTACGTGGCCCCGCTGCCCTCGATAACCTGGGCACTGTGTCGCACGAGTTTTTCCACAGCTGGAACGTGGAGCGGATTCGTCCGCAAGACTTGGAGCCGTTTGATTTCGAGCGGGCCAACATGAGCAGTAACCTCTGGTTTGCCGAAGGATTCACGCAGTACTACGGCGAGCTATTGCTGCGCCGGGCGGGCGTATACACCGATGCCGAATATTGCACTGAGGCTCTGAGCGGCATCGTGGATGCCATGCTCACGATGCCGGGGCCGAAGCGTTACTCGCCGGTGTATATGAGCCAGCAGGCGCCCTTCGTGGATGCCGCCGCCGCCATTGACCCCAACAACCGCTCGAACACCTACCTGAGCTACTACTACATTGGCGCGGGCAACGCGCTGGCGCTGGATTTGCAACTGCGCCAGAACTACAAAACCGACCTCGACACTTACATGCGGGCCGTGTGGCAGCAGCATGGCAAAACCCAGCGCAACTACGCGCCCGCGCAGCCCTACACCCTTCGCGACCTGCAACGCGTGCTGGGCGAAGTAGCCAAAGACACCGCCTTTGCCGGACAGTTTTTCCGCCAGCACATTATGGGGCACGAGCTGCACAAGTACGATGCCTTGCTAGCTCCCGCCGGCTTACTGGTGCGACCTGCTCGCCCCGGCCAAGCCACCCTGGCTGCCCGCCTGCAATTCAACCCCGACAGCACCGCCATGCTCGGCACCACCCTACTCGGCAGCCCGCTCTATACTGCCGGCCTCGACCGGGAGGATGTGCTGCTGAAGGTGGAAGGCCAAAAGCCTACCAATGCCAAGGAAATGCAGAAACGCCTAGCCGCCCACAAGCCTGGCGACGTGGTGCCCATCGAGTACCGCACCCGCGACGGGGTACACACCGCGCAAATCACGCTTCAGCAAGACAATACTCTGGAAGTGGTACCGATGCCCAACGCTACCCGCAAGCAACTGGCCTTCCGTAAAGCATGGCTGGCTGGTAAAGCAAAGTAAGCAGTTTCACCTAATCACAAAAAAGCCTCTCCGTACGTACGGAGAGGCTTTTTTATGGACTTAACAACTACTCTGTTCTAACGGCGACGACCAAAGAAGCGGAGCAGGAACAGGAATAGATTCACGAAATCGAGGTACAGCGTGAGGGCACCGAGCACAGCCGCTTTGCGGTCCATGTCCTGGTCTTCGTAGCCCAAGAAAGCCAAGGCTTTCACTTTCTGTGTGTCGTAGGCGGTAAGGGCCGTGAAGAGCAGTACGCCAATGAAGCTAGTAATCCAGTACAACATGGAGTTGGCCCAGAACAGATTCACTACCGAAGCAATAATAAGCCCTATCAGCCCCATAAACAGCAAGTTGCCCCAGCGCGACAAGTCGGTGCGGGTGATATAGCCATAGAGGCTCATGATGCCGAAAGTGCCCGCCGTGATGAAAAACGTGGATGATATGGACTCGGTGGTGTACACCATGAAGATGACGCCCAGCGTCAGGCCATTCAATAGCGAGTAACCGATGAAAGCCGCTGTGGTAGTACCCGCCGACCAGTCGAAGGCTTTACGCGACAGGAAGCCTACCACCACCAACTGAGCCAGCAGCAAACCCATAAACACAAACCGGCTACCAAATATCATTTCCTGTAGCGTGGAGGAGGCGCCAACTACCAAGGCTACCGCGCCGCTCATGGCCAATGCAGCGGCCATCCAGCCGTATACCTGGGTCATGAAGCGCGCCATAACCTGGGAGGCTTCCTCCGGCGACAATACCAGTTGCGGCTGTTGAACAGGGTAATTTTCAGAATCAAACTCTTCCATTGTGTAGTAAAATAAGTAGAGGTGTGAGGTAAAGACGGGGGAAATTAGTGGTTTGCCATATATGAACCTAGCCGCCCCACTTTACTGGATTGCCGGTACTTTTGCCGAATGCCCGTCCTTCCCTCTACGCGTCAGCTCTGGCTGCTGTACGCCATTATCCTGCTCGATGTAATTGCGGGGGCGGCCATTGGGCCGGTAATGCCGGAGTTTGTGCGGGGGCTGCCCGAGCCGCAGCTATGGTTGTCGGTCGGGACGGGCGTATTTCTGGGGGTACAGCTGTTTTCGGCGCCGCTGCTGGGCCGGCTCAGCGACGGGTACGGCCGCCGGCCGATTCTGATTGTGTCGGCGGTGGGCACGTTGCTGGCCAATCTGCTGCTGCTGCCGGTGCGGGCCGGGCTCTACTTCGTGAACCGGGCTTCCGACGGTCTCACCAACGGCATGTATGCCACCGTGCGCTCGGCCATTACGGATATTTCGCCACCCGAGCGCCTGTTCAAGAACCTGGGCGTGGAAGGTGCTATTATTTCGTTGGGCTTCGTGCTGGGGCCAATGGCGGCGGGCGTGCTACTTACCACGCTGCACGTGCCACCCACTCAGCAGGCGGCGTACGTGGTAGGGCTGGCGGTGGTACTGGCTGCTCTGAACATTGGATTGAGCCTATTGCTGCCTGAAACCCATCGGCAACGCAACGGCGTGCGAGGCGCTGAATTACGTACCGAGCTAGCATTAGCCGTGAATCCGCTCACGCTCTGGGCGCGGCTGCAAGCCAAGGATGCTACCAACCCCGGCATCCGGCGGATTGTACTCACGCAGGTGGCTCTCACGCTCAGCACAGGCTATTATTTCTACTTCGTGCCATTTATGAGCTTGGGTGAGCTGCGCATGGATGCCCGGTCTATTTCCTACTTCTTCATGTTTTTCGGGGCCCTGAGCGTCGGGCTGAACTACGTGTTCTACACCTACTTTGCCGACCGAATCAACCAGCGCCGGGCCATTGTGTGGCTGGCTGTGCTAGGCACTCCGGTGCTGGCCGGCTACGGGTTGGTAGGGACGTCGCGCACGGTGCTGTTTGGGCTAGTGTTTTTCGACTGCCTCACGCTTTCCTTGATTCAGGGCTTGCTGGAAGGGCTACTGGCTCGCCGCACCACCGAGGCCGACCGGGGCGAGATTTTCGGGTTGAACCAAGCGTTTCAGGGGCTGGCCAGCTTCACTGGCACCTTGGTATTTGGGGCGCTGTCGGTGCTGAATTTGCGGCTGCCGTGGGTGTGGTTTACGCTGTGCTTGGCCGCCGTAGCGTGGTTGGCCCGCAATCGGAAAACGGCATAATGAACGGTAGGTAGTTTGTCACAAACCACAATTTAAGACGCCTTTATGCTTCGTTGCGCTCTGCATGACGGCCTAGTTTTCAGGGCACGGTCTATATGTCTATATAGTGAGCAGGGTCAGCTATTTTTTATGGAAAAGCTGTAATGATTACTGCTAACTGACGATACATGGCGGGAAACCTATCAGTTCTTTCCCAGCCCGTACGCATCATGGCTATCTTCGATAATATCGCCAAAGCCGCCAAAGACTTTTTTGTGGAGGAAGATGAAGCTGCCATTAAGCCAGCAGCTTCAGCACCCGCCCACCCGGCTGCCACTTCCATCAGTCAGTCGCTCCCTTCCTACAATGCCAGCACCCAGCCCGAGCAGCGTCACCTCGACCATATTGCCGGCCTGCTGATTGGTGACGGCAAAGACTTTGCGGCCTATATGAAGATGGTGAAGAGCATGGCCGCCGCGGGCATGAATGGCCCGCTGCTCTACCAAACGGCGTTTAACGCTTTTGCCGCCATAAATGGCGCAACGGTGCCGGGCCTGTTGGCTTCGGCGGCTACATTTGAAACGGCCCTACAATCAGACCGCAACAAGGTGCTAGAGCGCCACCGCGAAAAAATGGGCGAAACCAAGGGCCACAACATTGCTCCCAGCGCACTACTGAACCTAACAGCGCAGGAACAAAAGCTGGCCTTGGAAATTGCTGAACTCACTAAGCAGCTTCAAGAAAAACAACAGCAGCTCACCGAAACCCAGCAACAGCTCACCGAGGAAAAGCAGAAAACGCAGTCGGCGCTGGCCAGCTACGAAGCGGCTAATGCCAGCGCCCTGTCCGAACTGCAAGCACACCGTAAAGCTGCCGAATCGTTTTTGATTGGCAGTGGGGCTGCTATGGCCTAAGCAAGTAAGCTGAAGGCATAGCAATGCCCGCGGAAGCTTGGTATATTTCCGGAAAACTGCACCACTCGCGCATCCTTTGCGTTGCATACCGTATCTATCCAGTACCGCCCACCATTTCTTTTTGCTATGCTTCGTCTTTCTGCTTTCCTCGTGAGCGTGCTACTAGCTGGCACTGCCGCCGCCCAAACGGTACTGCCTGCGGCCGGCTTGTCGGCCTCGTCGCCCACGCTGCCGGGGGTACTGGGGCCGCGCCAGAGCTTTCGGGTGAATGCAGGCTTTATGACGATGGGGCGGTTTGGGTCGGCGTCGTACGTTAGCCCCGAAGCCGCTTACAAGCTCAGCAACCGCCTCACGGTGTTCACGGGCCTCACTTACATGCGCCTCACGCCCGGCCTGGGCACCCGCACCGCCGTGGCCGATGGCGCCCCCCGCGCCTTCGCGGGTACCAATCAGTACCTCATGCAGGTGGGCGCGCAGTACGCCGTGTCGCCGCGGCTGGCCCTTACGGGCACGGCCTGGAAAGATTTGTCGCGCGCCGTGCCAGGCAGCCCTATCGTGAATCCGTACGCCGGGTTTGGGGGCCGCATGGGCTCGGGTATGAGCTTGCGGGCCGATTACCTGATTACCGAAAACCTGTCGGTGTCGGGTGGTATTCGGGTCAGCAACGGGCAGTCGGGAGCGTATCCGGGGTATGCGCCGGGGCTGACGAACGGCGGCATCTGGTAGAACGCATCATCTTACTTTTCAGCTTCTACAACCAAGCCTCGGGAACCTTCCGGGGCTTGGTTGTTTATTTGCCACCCCTTCACTTTACCTCTTGCATGGCTGCTCGCCCTACTTACGTCCGCAACGAAGCGCTGAACACCATTCGCCCCAATTATCCTGGCAACAAGATGATTGGCAAGGAATTCTGCAACGGAGAGGAATTGTACGAACCTACGTTTAGTACGGTGCTGCGCTGGCAGACCAGCAAGAATCCACAGAAAGAAGAGAAGAAAGCCGATACCTGGGTGCCCAACGTGGTAGACTGCACGGCGTTTCTGCAAAGCCAGGAAGATGGCCTAGTGTGGCTGGGCCACGCCAGCTTTCTGCTGCGCGTAAGCGGCGTGCTGCTGCTCACCGACCCGCTGCTGTTTTCGTCTATCGGGCTGCGCCGCCGCCACGCCCTGCCCTGCCGCCCCGAGGACCTAGTGAGCATCGACTACCTGCTGCTCAGCCACGGCCACCGCGACCATCTCGACGCAGAATCAATCAAACTGCTGGCTCGCCAAAACCCCACTATGCAGGTGCTGACTTCGTTGCGCATGGCACCGCTGCTGCGCGGCATGGCACCCACGCTAAAGGTGCAGGAAGCTGGCTGGTGGCAGCAATACGACTTGGGCGACAAGGCCCCGTTCGAGCTGTTTTACCTGCCCGCCTCGCACTGGCACCGCCGTGGCCTCTTCGATTTGAACACGGTGCTGTGGGGTAGCTTTTTGCTGCGGACGCCCGATTTCCGCACCATCTACTTCGCCGCCGATACGTCGATGGCCGGGCATTTCGAGGACATTGAGCAGCAATTTGGCCCTCTGGATATCGTGCTGATGCCTATTGGAGCCTACAAACCGGCTTACATGATGCAGCTCAGCCACGTAAATCCGCACGAAGCCGCTAAGGCGGCCAACCTGCTGCGGGCCGGCCACGTGGTGCCCATGCACTACGGCACCTTCGATTTGAGCGACGAGCCGGCTTCGGAGCCCCTGCACGAAATCCAGATGGTGGCCAATGGCAATATGCTGCGTGGGGAGCTACACGTGCCGGCCGTGGGGGAGGTGCTGCGCTGGCAGGACTGGGAATAAACTTGGCAGCCAGGCCCAAATACGGCCCCCTCGAAACAATATGAACAGCTCACAGAAAACCTGTGAGCTATGGCCTGAAAGGATTTATTAGGCGGTTTGTTTTTGTCGGCTTCCGAGCCGACACACGCCGCTTTGTGGTTATTCCATCTAATATCTGGTTTCCAGCGTATAGGGCCTGACTGTTCAGCTTCGCACACACGCGAACCTACTATTGAACCTTGTCGTATTTCGAGATTTAATCCTATTAAAATGGCGTTAATCTGCATTTAACGTCATTTTAATACAAGTTTTTGCAACCTTTTTGCACCTTTGTCTTTTGTTAACCTGTCTGCTTACTGCTTAGTTAACGGAGTACAGCTGCGTCGTCCGGCTCGACTTGCTGTCAATGAATAGAATCAACTGGCCTATTCTATTCAACGCTTGTTTTGATGTGCGTCTGGCTCCTCTGGTAACTGCCTCTCTCGCAACAACCTATGGCTTCCAAGAATTTACCATTACCTCCCCCTACCCCGTGGCAGCGCCTCACACGCATGCTCGACACGGAGCGCGACACCATTCGCTACATCCTGTTCTATGCCATCATTACAGGCCTGATTAGCCTCACGCTACCCTTGGGTACCCAAGCGGTGTTCAACCTGGTTTCGACGGGGGCGGTGTTTGCGTCTTCGTACATCCTGATTGCAGTGGTGGTGCTGGGGGTGCTCATTGGGGGTATTGTGCTAATTGGCCAAATGAAGCTGGTGGAAGCCATTGAGCAGCGCTTGTTCGTTAAGGCGTCCATTGAGTATGCCTACCGCCTGCCGCGCATCAAGGCCGAGGCATTGGAAGGCGAGAATCCGCCGGAACTGGTCAACCGCTTCTTCGACATCCTAACAGTACAGAAAGGCTTGTCCAAGTTCTTGATTGACATGATGTTCGCGGCGTTCCAAATTCTCTTCGGAGTAATTGTACTCGCGTTCTACCATCCCATTTTCATTGCCTTTGGGTTATTCACCATTGTCATGCTGGTATTCGTGTATATGCTGAACTACAGCCGGGCCCTGCGCACCAGCATCGAGGAGTCGGCCCACAAATACGAAGTGGTGAACTGGCTGGAGCAAGTGGCCGGCAACCTGCCCGTGTTCCGTGGCAATCCACAAGAGCAACAGTGGGCCCTGACCCGTACCGACGAGCTATCAGCCGATTATCTACACGCGCGCAATGCTCACTTCCGGGTCCTGAAAAACTATTATAAATGGGGCGTGGCGCTGCGCACCGTGCTTACGGGCGGTCTGCTGATTGCGGGCACCCTGTTTGTGGTGTCGCGGCAAATGACGCTTGGGCAGTTTGTGGCGGCTGAGGTACTCATTGTACAGATCAGCAGCTCCATTGAAAAACTGATGTCCGGCGTCAGCAATGTGTTCGACATTCTGACCGGCGTGGAGAAACTAGCGGCGGTAACCGATTTGCCAATGGACGAGAAAGAAACGGAAGGTACCCATGCTTAATTTATCGAATCAGCACGTAGACGAGGCTGTGTGGCATGAGCAGCCGACACGCTCCCGCAAAGAGTTGCTCGAACCCAAAAGCAGCAAGTTCTTGGGCCGGGTTATGTTGGCCATCGGGCTTATTTTCCTGATTATCTTGTTTCTGCCTTGGCGGCAAACCATTCAGGGCACGGGTATGCTCACCACGCTTAGCCCCCAAGACCGGCCCCAAACCGTACAAAATGCCATTGCGGGCCGTATTGAGCACTGGAATGTGCGGGAGGGTCAGCTGGTGAAGAAGGGAGACACTATCCTCACCATTTCTGAAATCAAGGACGAGTATTTCGACCCCAATCTGCCCGAGCGCCTGCGCGAGCAGCTAACCGCCAAGCGTGGCAACGTGAATGCCAACGTAGCCAAAATTCAGGCCACCGACCAGCAAATGGCAGCCCTGCGCCTCACCCTAACTGTGCAGCTAGAAGCCGCCGCCAACCGCGTAATACAAGCCCGCCATACTGTTTCCATCGACAGTGCCGATTTGGTGGCTGTCACCAACTTCTACCAGATTGCCAAGAACCGGTTGGCCCGCTATGAGGAAGGCTACAAAAACGGTTTGTTCTCCCTCACTGACATTGAAACGCGCCGCCTGAAACTTCAGGAAGACTTGGCCAAGGTAACTGCGCAACGCAACAAGCTATTGAACTCGCAACAGTCTCTGGCTAATGCGAAAATCGAGCTAGCCAACCTGCGCGCCAAGTACGAGCAGGATTTGGCCAAAACCCTCTCAGACCGCAGTTCGGCCGTATCTAGCCGGGCCAGCTCGGAGGGCGAGGTGGCGGTGCTACGCAACAAAATCAGCAACGTGGAAGTACGGCGCGGCTTGTATGTGGTACGGGCCCCACAGGACGGCTTCGTGGTACGCACGCTCAAAGCCGGTATCGGCGAAACCATCAAGGAGGGTGAATCCATTGCCACACTACAACCCGATACGCCTGTGCTAGCCGCCGAAATGTACGTGCGGGCCATGGATGTTCCCCTCATTCAGCGGGGCCGTCCGGTGCGCATTCAATTTGATGGCTGGCCGGCGGTACAGTTTTCGGGCTGGCCCTCGGTGGCAGTAGGCACCTTCGGCGGCACCGTCACGGTGATTGATGTAGTAAGCTCAACCAACGGCAGATACCGCCTGCTGGTGCGCCCCGACCGGCACCACCAGCGCGACAACAAATGGCCCTCACAGTTGCGTTTGGGCTCGGGCGTGTACGGCTGGGTGATTCTGGATTCGGTGCCGGTGTGGTACGAAATCTGGCGGCAGCTCAACGGCTTCCCGCCTAGCCTACAAGACGCGCCCAATGAGGCCCCGATTAAGGCAGAAGCGCAAAAGAAATAGCAGATGAGGATTCCGATGATAACTGAACTTGTGGGTTATGGCACCCGCGGGCTGCGCTTGCTAGCGGTGCTTCTGCTTTTGATAGCAGGCCGTACGCAGGCCCAAGACCCACGCTTGCCCACCCAAAAGCCCGGTTTGGAGCCTGCTCCGCTGCAAACCCGCCAACTGGCCGCCGACCGGCCACCAACGGATACAGCCCGCGTGTTTTCGTTGCAGGACTTGGCCGACCTGGTGTTTGCCAATCATCCGGTAGTGAAGCAAGCTGCCTTGCTCAGTGCTGATGCGCAGGCCCAAGTGCAACAGGCCCGCGGCGGCTTCGACCCCAAGCTAGGCTCGGGCTTCGACCGAAAGCTGTTCGGCGGTACTGACTACTACAACAACTGGGGCAACGAGCTGAAAGTACCCATCTGGCCGGGCGGCATCGACCTGAAAGCTAGTTACGACCGGATGGTGGGTACCTACGTCAACCCCGAGCACCGCACCCCGCTTGACGGCCTAGCTGGGGTCGGCCTTTCGGTACCGTTGGGCCAGGGGCTATTCATTGATGCCCGCCGGAGCACCCTGCGCCAAGCCCGCATCATGGTAACGGCTGCTGAAGCCGACCGAGTGAAGCAGATAAACGAGGTGTGGCTGCAAGCCGCCAAAGACTACTGGAACTGGTACTACTCCTACCAGCAGATTTTGCTCATTCAGGAAGGCGTAAATCTGGCGGAAACCCGATTCCAAGGCATCAGCCGCCGTGCCCTACTCGGCGACCAGGCCCCCATCGACTCGGTGGAAGCACAAATAACCGTGCAGGACCGGCAGGTGCAGGCTACCCAGCTGCAAGTGGAAATCCAGAACGCCCGGCTGCTGCTGTCCAACCACCTCTGGAACCGCGACGGGCAGCCGGTGGAACTGCCTACCTATGCCGTACCCCAGACCCCGCCCATCACCCCCGTAGATTCGGTGCAATTCGAACAGCTGCGGGATCTGGCGGCCAACCGACACCCTACCCTTATCAAGCTCGACGCCAAAATCCGGCAGCTGGGCGTAGAGGAGCGCTACCGCCGGGAAATGCTCAAGCCCAAGCTCAATGTAAGCGGTACCCTACTCAGCCGCGGCGATTTTTACCGCTCCGAGTTGCCGGGCTACTACGATTTCGGGCGCGACAACTACAAGCTGGGGGTTGATTTTGCGCTGCCGCTGTTTCTACGCCAAGAGCGCGGCAAGCTCCAGCAAACCCGCCTGAAGGTGCAGGATGCCACCCTGGAGCAACAGCAAAGCCGCCGCACGATTATCAACCAGGTAAGCGGTGTGTATAATACGCTGAAAGCCTACGAGCAACAGCTTCAGGTGCAAACCCAAACCATTGCCAACCAGCGCCTACTGTTGCGGGCCGAGCTGCAAAAGTTCGAGTTGGGCGAAAGCACCATCTTCCTCATCAACGCCCGCGAAACCAAGCTCATCGACCTGCGCCTGAAGCAGGAAAGCATGCGTGCCAGCTACGAAAAGGCCCTGGCCGAGCTGTATTACTACGCCGGCACCCGTACCCTGGGCGCGGAATGAGCTGATAGCTTTTGGCTGTTAGCTGTTAGCTTTGATGTTCGTTTTGCTACCGACGGCCGCCCTACCGCGGCTATCAGCTAACAGCCAAAAGCTAACAGCTAACTACCCATGTCCCCTACCCTCATTCTCAGCCTGATTGCGGGCTACTTTGTTGTACTGATTATCATTTCGATTCTGACCTCGCGCAAAGCCACGAGCGAATCGTTCTTTATTGCCAACCGCAACGCCCCCTGGTACATGGTGGCGTTTGCCATGATTGGCACCTCCCTATCGGGCGTCACGTTCATTTCTATTCCGGGCATGGTGGCGTCGGAAAGCTGGAGCTACGTGGCGGTAGTGGCGGGCTATACCGTTGGCTATTTGGTAATTGGCACCATTCTGATGCCACTTTACTACCGGCTGCGGCTGGTGAGTATCTACACGTATCTGGAGCAGCGCTTCGGGTTCTGGAGCTATAAAACCGGCGCCTTGTTCTTCCTGATTTCCAGGGCCGTAGGTGCGGCGTTCCGGCTGTTTCTGGTGGCGGGCGTGTTGCAGCTGGCCGTATTCAACGACTTAGGCGTGCCGTTTGCCGTCACCGTGTCGGTCAGCATCTTCCTGATCTACCTCTATACCTTCCGTGGCGGCCTCAAAACCATCCTCTGGACCGACACTTTCCAGACCATGGCCATGCTGGTGTGTGTGGCGGTGAGCATCTATCTGATGGCCGATGAGCTGAACCTGGGCTTTGCCGGGGTAGTGAAAACGGTGAAGGAAAGCTCGATGTCGAAGATCTATTTCTCCGACCCCAAAGACGGCAAGTTTTTCTGGAAGCAGTTCGCCTCCGGGGCCTTCATTACCATTGTAATGACCGGCCTCGACCAGGATTTGATGCAGAAAAACTTAAGCTGCCGCAACCTCCAGGATGCCCAGAAAAATATGTTCTGGTTTACCATTGCTTTGGTTGGCGTCAATATCCTGTTCCTGTCGTTGGGGGTGCTATTGTATCAGTTTGCGGCGGTTAAAGGCATAGCACTACCTATCAACCCCGCCACCGGTGCTGTCATCGGCGACAAAGTATTTCCGCTGCTGGCCACCGAGCATTTCTCGCTGTTTGCGGGCGTTGTGTTCATCCTGGGCATCATTGCCGTTACCTACGCCTCCGCCGATTCGGCCCTGACGGCCCTCACCACCTCGTTCTGCGTGGACATGCTCGACATCAAGCAGTACGAGGAGAAAAAGCAGACCCGCGTGCGGCAACTCACGCACTTTGGATTCTCGCTGGTGCTCATCGTTATCATCCTCATCTTCCAGGCCATCAACGACCAGAGCGTAGTTACGTCACTGTTTAAGGCGGCGGGCTACACCTATGGGCCGCTGCTGGGACTCTACTCGTTCGGCATCTTCACCAGCCGTGGCCTCCACGACAAGCTAGTGCTGCCCGTGTGTTTGTTCACGCCGCTGCTTACCTACTTCATCAATGCCAATTCCAAAGCCTGGTGGGGTTACGAGTTTGGCTTCGAGATTCTGATTCTCAACGGGCTGCTCACCTTTATTGGACTATTGGCAATTTCGCGGCCCCGAGTTGCCACCGAATTGAACCCCGTGGCGTAGGGCGTGTTTAGGAGGATGCGTGCGTACCTTTACGTGGCACTGCGCGCAAACCCGACCCTATGAAACATCTGTTCTTCATGTTGCTGCTCGTAGCTTGCGGCCAGCTAACCCAGGCGCAGCAATCTACTCCGGCCAAGCAACCCATCGAGCTAAAAGCCGGCCGGATGCAGGCACAAGCCCGTCCCGCCGCCAATCGCCCCGATGTAGCGCCGCAGTTTCCGGGTGGCGCGGCCGCGCTGGGTGCATTTTTTCAGGAAAACATCAAGTATTCAGAGGCGCCGGGCGTCAATAGTCCTACTGGCAACGTAGTGGTTACGGCAACTATCGAAGCCGATGGCCGCCTGACTAACCCGGTGGTAGCCCAGTCATTATCTACGGCGCAGGATGCGGAGGCACTACGGGTGGTGGCACTGCTACCGGCCTTCAAACCAGCCACCCGCAAAGGCCAGCCAGTACCAGTGCAGATCAGCTTGCCGGTACCGTTCGGCAACGCTCAGATTTTGAAAGTAGAGCAAGGTAAAACGAAATTTCAATAACGATTTAAGACATGAGAACTAAGCGCTGAGAAGCACGACATTCCTTTGCCCTTCATTTGGAGGAGCATCCATTTGTCTCCTTTCTTGGTTCTTGCTTCTCCCTTCTATACCTAGAATGGCCCGAAGTGGATTGAATACCAGTGGCAACGACGCAGCCTCGGATGCGCCGAAACCCAAACTGAATAAAGAAACCTTTCAACAGGGGCTGCGGATTTTTCGCTTCACGCTGCCTTACCGGGGCAAGCTAATCTTGAGCATTGTGCTCCTGACCTTGTCCAGCGCCACTACCATGGCTTTCCCCTGGATTATCGGCAAGCTGGCTGATACGGCTAGTGGCCATCCGGTTCAGTTACCCAACGGTACTGTTGTAACCATCAATCAGATTGCTATTGGCTTCGCCGTGCTGATTCTGTTGCAGGGCCTGATTTCGTTTGGCCGCATCTGGTTTCTGACGCAGGTAAGCGAGTTTACGGTGCGCGACATCCGGCAGGCGCTCTACCGCAAGTTTGTGACCCTGCCTATTCCCTATTTCGAGAGCAACCGAGTCGGCAACATCACCTCGCGCATCACCTCCGATGTGAGCGTAATTCAAGATACTTTCTCCATCACCTTGGCCGAGCTTTTCCGCCAGGTAATGACGCTGCTGGTAGGTGTGGTATTTATTATGGTGGTATCGGTGAAGCTGTCGTTGTTCATGCTGCTTACGTTTCCGCCCATTGTGCTGCTGGCGATGGTGTTCGGGCGCAAGATTCGGACGCTGGCCAAAACTACCCAGGACGAGCTAGCTAAAACCAATGTCATTGTAGAAGAAACGTTACAGGGCATTAGCTCGGTAAAGGCTTTCACCAACGAAGATTTCGAGACGGGCCGCTACACTTCTTCGCTTACGCGCACGGTGCAGGCCGCTCTCAAAAGCAACCTCTACCGGGGCGGCTTCGTGTCGTTCGTAATTATTGGGCTGTTCGGCGGTATCATACTGGTGCTGTGGCGGGCGGCCACGCTGGTACAATCGGGCCAGATGACGATTGGCGACCTGACGCAGTTTGCCCTTTACACCATCTTCATTGGGGCCTCCGTAGCAGGCTTGGGCGAGCTATATGGCAAAGTGCAAAGTACTCTGGGCGCTTCAGAGCGGATCCTGGAAATTCTGGACGAACCCTCGGAACCTACTCACATCAAGCCTCCCGTGGGCTTGGTACCCGCCCAAATCCAAGGCAATATCGAGTACCGCAACGTGGCGTTCCGCTACCCCACACGCCCTGATTTGCCGGTGCTACGTGACATTAGCTTTCACATTGCAGCGGGCGAGAAAATTGCCCTCGTTGGGCCTAGCGGTGCGGGCAAAAGCACTATTGCTAGTTTGCTGATGCAGTTCTACGAGCTGAGCGGCGGCGAAATTATCATTGATGGGCAGCCTCAGCAATACTACGACCTCACTGCGTTACGCCGCCACATCGGCATCGTACCGCAGGAGACGCTGCTGTTTGGTGGCACCATACGCGAAAACATTGCCTACGGCAACGTGCTAGCCACCGACGAGCAGATTGTTGCTGCCGCCCGCCAGGCCAATGCTTGGCAATTTATTTCGGCTTTCCCCGAAGGCCTTGATACGGTGGTAGGCGACCGGGGCGTGAAGCTCTCGGGCGGCCAGCGCCAGCGAGTAGCCATTGCCCGCGCCATCCTGAAAAACCCAGCCATTCTGATTCTAGACGAAGCCACCTCAGCCCTCGACTCGGAAAGCGAAAAGCTAGTACAAGGCGCCATGGACGAGCTGATGCTGCACCGTACCAGCATCATTATTGCGCACCGCCTGAGCACCATCCGCAAAGTCGATAAAATTCTGGTTATCGATGGTGGCCGCATTGTGGAACAAGGCACCCACGACGAGTTGGCCCATAACGACAACGGCCTCTACGCCAACCTGCTGAAGTTGCAGTTTGAGTTGAGCTAACAAAAACTGAATTCTACGCAAAAAGGCCCCGCAGCAGATACTACGGGGCCTTTTTCGTTGCCAGTAGCAGCAAGCTACTGCTTCACTACTTTGATGGTTTTGCTACCGCTGTCGTTGCGGTAGCGCACCATGTATACGCCGGCGGCCAAGCTGCTCATTGAGAAAACAGCCTGCTGATTTTTCATGGTAGTGGTTTGCAGCTCGCGGCCTGTCAGGTCCAGTAATTGCGCTGTGGCTGTGCGTTGCGCATCGTCTACTTGCAGTGTGAGGGCATCAGTAGCTGGGTTCGGATACGCCTGCATGGTTACTTGGGGCAAGCCATTGCGCGCGGCCAATGGGGTAGCGGCTACGCTGATAGCCATGATGTTGGCTGCACCCGAAGTGCTGCCTGCCGCCTTGCTGAACGTGATGCTCTGAATCGGCTTGGCGTAGTTTGTCGCCGACACAGCCAGCTGCAATTGATACAGCCGAGGGTTAGTGGTCAGGTTTTCGATGGTGCTGGCCGTGTTGCGGCTTACCCGGCCCAAGCCGGTGGCGGCGGGGCTGCTGCCATCAAACCAATCCTGCACAAGTAGCGACCCTAATACTTGGGTGGTACCGTCGGTGAAGGTGATAGTAGGTGTAACGTTGCTAATGCCGCCGCCCGAAGTAGCCAGTACGTATACAACAGAGGCCGTACGGGGAGTACTGAACGTGAGTGTGCCGCTAGCCGCCGTGCCAAGCCCGGTAAGTGGCAAACGCAACGAGTTATTGGCTGAGTATGAAGCCAACTGGTAGGTCAGGCCCGTAGTAAGAGCGCTAGTAACCACACCTGTGGCAGGCAGAAACCGCGTAGGGGTTGCGCCGGAGGGAGTAACGAAGCTCGGCGCCATGAAATTATAACCGGCGCCGTTGCTACCATCTACATCATACGTAGTAGAAACCAGCGTAGTGCCCGTAGCATCAGCTACCACATCCTGGTTGAAGCCGGTAACCGTTACGGGAGCATACGACTGCGCACGCGCCACAGTGGCAGCACCCAAAGCGGCGGCGGCAAAAAGAGCTAGTTTAATAGAGCGAGTAAAAGTTGTTTTCATACAGTACAGTAAAGGGTTGTTGGATACCCCAAAGTAGAAAAAACAACTACATATATAAATACGCAGGTATTTTATTTAACTGCTTTGGACTATTTATCATCTTAATTCTGCATTTAAGCCTCTTTTAATCCAACCCTTTCACCCATAAAGGGTATCTGTGTTATTTGTTCAACTCTGCGCTATTGAGTTCCACTCGTGGGCCCTAGCTTTGCAGATTCGCACCACCTCAGCGCGACCTTTTCCGCTTTTTTCGCGTTTCCCTCATTCGCCAGCTTCATTCCGCTGGTGGTTCCTGCTTATGTCTGTTGCCACGACCAAAAACCGCCTGGGCTTACTCTCACTGGTAGTGAGCATTGTGCTGGTACTGGTGAAATTCTACGCTTATTACCTGACCCGCTCGCAAGCTGTTCTGACTGATGCGCTGGAATCTATTATCAACGTATTTACCAGTGGCTTTGCGCTCTACAGCATCTATCTGGCCAGCTTGCCCAAGGACGAAAACCACCCCTACGGCCACGGCAAGGTGGAATATTTGTCTATTGGCTTTGAGGGCGGACTGATTTTATTTGCGGGGGGCTACATCTTTTACAGCGCCACCAAAACGCTGTTTCACCCCCATATAGTAGCCCGCCCCGATTCGGGCCTGTGGCTGCTGGCAGCTACAGCTATAGTAAACCTGGCAGTGGGCTTCATCTTGGTGCGGGCCGGCAAGCGGCTGCACTCAGTAGCGCTGGTCGGCGACGGGCAGCACCTGTACATTGATGCCCTGAACACCATTGTATCGTGCGTGGCGCTGGCGCTGGTGTTCTTTACCAACAATGTTATTTACGACACCATTGCGGCCTATCTGTTGGGGCTGTTTATCACGGTGAACGGCTACCGGATGCTGCGCAAGTCGGTGGCCGGGCTCATGGATGAATCGGACGTGAAAACGATACGCAGTGTGATTCAGGAGTTGCAGCAGCACCGCCAGCCTGCCTGGATTGACGTGCACAACCTGCGCGTGCTGCGCTACGGCGCCGATTTACACATCGACTGCCATGTGACGCTACCCTACTATTTCAGCCTAGAAGAAGTGCATACCGAAGTACACCGCATCGAAGAATTCATTCAAACCCGCTTCGAGGTGGACACCGAAATGTTTGTGCACGCCGACCCCTGCACGTTTGCGGCGTGCTCGCACTGCCACATGCCGGAGTGCCCCGTTCGGCAACATCCCTTCAGCCGCGAAATCCCTTGGACGGTGGCCAACACCGTGAAAAACGAGCGGCACCAGTTGGCGGAGTTGGAGTAGCTAATTCACGGAACCAAGACCTCTTCTAAACGGCCATTTGCCTTTGACACCACCTGCCCCTCTCCTGCTCGTTTCCCACGTCACGATGACAGCCGATGAATTTGTGGCCGTCAACTTTCGGCTGTGGCGGAAAAGGCCCCGTACTAAACTGAACCATGGGTTACTGGGGCTGGCCCTGCTTCTGCTTGGTATAAGCGTGGCACTGGATGTAGTCCGGACCGGGTATGTCAGCAACTGGAGCACGGTGGCTGTTTTGGCGGTAGGTGTGCTCTATGGCTTGTTCCGAATGCAACTGGTGCGTTACCAGCTACGGCGCGGCTACGTCAAAAACACTGCTCTACACATACCCGTTGACTTTTCTTTCGACGCCGAAATGCTGCGTAGCCAAAGTACCGACGGCTGTTTCGAGGCACGCTGGCACACAGTGCGCCGGGCCGTGTGGGTGCGGCCCGACTGGTTGCTACTCTATCCAACTGAAGTAGCCTGCTATTACGTGGATTTGCGCCGGGTGCAAACGCCTAACACGCCTGAGCAATTGCTGAGCCTGGTGAGGCATGCTGGCGTTCCGGTTGTGGAGGTGTAGCAACTACTTTTCAAATAGCACAACTGAAACCCGCGCTCCAACGCGGGTTTCATTACTTTTGGGCCGCTCATCATCGTTTCACTTTTCCTTTCCATGAAAGCTCTTTTTTCTGTTACTGCCGGGCTGGTGTTGCTAGCCGCTGCTCCCCAAGCTGTTTACGCCCAGATTGCCACCCCCGCGGCCAGCCCCAAAAGCACAATTCAGCAGCGTGTTGGCCTCACCGACATCACCATCACGTATTCGCGCCCGAGCGCCAAGGGCCGCACCATCTTCGGCGATTCTACCACCAAGGCCATTGTACCTAACGGTAAGCGCTGGCGCACCGGGGCCAATTCTACCACTACCATTAAGTTTTCCGACGACGTAACGGTGGAAGGCAAGAAGGTGGCGGCCGGCGAATATGGCCTCTACAGTGTACCTGGCAAAGCTACCTGGGCTATTGTACTCAACAAGAGCACCAAGCAGGGCGCCGATGTTGACGGCTTTAAAGCCGCCGATAACGTGGCCATCTTTACGGTGAAGCCTTACAAAACCGCTACCAAAGTGGAGACCTTCACTGTCAACTTCTCCGACCTGACCAGCGCCACGGCCAACGTGGACATGGTCTGGGAAACTACGGGTGTGAAGTTCAAAGTGGCCACCGATGTTGACCCCAAGGTGATGGCCCAGATCGACGAGAAAGTCATCAAGAACGCCGCTCCTTCTGCTAACGACCTCTCCGCCGCTGCCGTTTATTACTACGACAATAACAAGGACCTAAAGCAGGCCCTGGCCTGGATGCAGAAAGCCAACGAGAAAGACCCCAAGTTCTGGAATGTGCACACCGAAGCTAAAATTCGGATGAAGATGAAGGACGCCAAAGGCGCCCTAACCTCCGCCACCCAGTCGCGCACCCTGGCCTTGGCCGCCAAAAATGCCGACTACGTGAAGATGAACGACGATATCATTGCCGAAGCCAAAAAGGCTGGTGCCAAATAGAACGGCTGTAGCATAAGCATTAGCTTACTGCCATGCAAAAAACGCCTCTTGCTTGTAGCAAGAGGCGTTTTTGATTTGTATAGGATAAGGAACCTTCCCAACCTCAGCATGGCATGAGGTTTACTTTTTGCAATAAATCCAGTAAGGAACTCGCTGGCCCTGTCCTTGGTGCCTACAAAGGACAGAACAAGCAAACAGCTTCAGTACCTAGCAAGTAGGTATTCCACTTCCAGCGATAGTTCACGCTACTTTTCGGCGGCTGTTCAAAGACAACAGACTAGCAAAGAGCATGACCAGCCCGCAGCCGATGATGTTGAACCAGAGGTAGCCAACGTCGGTGCGCCAGAACAGCAGCAGCACGAGTAGTTGAGCCAGAATGGCGGCCCAGAACACGGCTTTCCCCCCAATGAATTTCATGAAAAACGCCACCACAAAAATACCCAGAATGGTGCCGTAGAACAGGGACCCCAATATATTCACAGCTTGAATCAAGTTTTCGAGGCGGGCAGCAAACGTGGCGAAGGCTATACCCAATACTCCCCACCAAACGGTAGCCCACCGCGACGCCCGCACGCACTGCGTGCCCGTGAGGTGCGGCCGGCTTGGCTGGTACAAATCCACTACGGTAGTGGACGCCAAGGCATTAAGCCCTGAGGCTGCCGAACCCATAGCTGCCGAGAGCACCACGGCAATCAGCAGCCCCACTAAACCTTGCGGCAGGTAGCGCAGCACAAACGTCAGGAATACGTAGTCGGTGTCTTTAGCTTCGGCGGAGGGAGCGGCTTGCTTAAGCAAGGCCTGCGCTTCGGTGCGTAGGCCACGGGTGGCGGCATTAGTGGTTTGCAGGTGGGCTTGAGCCGCGGCTAGCTCGGTAGCATCGTGGGTGCGTAGGGCTTGCACAAGGCGGGTGGTGGCGGCGCGCTTGGCCTCAAACAGCGTGGCGTGCTGTTGCTCCAGAGCCTGTAGCTGCGGACCGTAAGTGGGGCTGGCGGCTACTTGGTCGTGGATGGGGCGGTTGAAGGTGAGTGGCGGCGCGTTGAACTGGTAGAACACGAACAGCAGCACCCCAATCAGCAAGATACCAAACTGCATGGGCACCTTCACCAGCCCGTTCATGAGCAACCCGAGGCGGCTCTCGGTGATGTTGCGGCCGGCTAGGTAGCGCTGCACTTGGCTTTGGTCGGTGCCGAAATATGAGAGGGCCAGAAACAGACCGCCCGTCATACCCGACCAGAAATTGTACCGGTCGTTGGGGTCAAAATGAAAGTCGACGAGGTTGAGCTTGCCCTGGTTTCCAGCTACCTGCATGGCGTCGGTAAAGCCCATATCGGCTGGCAGGTAGTGCACCAGCAGGTAACCCGCTACCACCATACCCGTGAAGATAACGCCCACTTGCCACTGCTGCGTAACGGCCACCGCGCGGCTGCCGCCTACCACCGTATAGAAAATCATAAGCCCGCCCATTAGCCACACCGTGAGGTTGATGTTCCAGCCCAGAATAGCCGACAATACCAAGGCCGGCGCGTACAACGAGAGGCCGTTGCTGAAACCGCGCTGCACCAGAAACAGCAGCGCCGCCAACGTGCGAGTCCGCCTATCGAAACGGCCTTCTAGATACTCGTAGGCCGTAAACACCTGAAGCCGCTGATAGATTGGGACGGCAAAAATGGCAATTAGCACCATGGCCAATGGCAGGCCAAAATAGAACTGAATGAACCGCATGCCGTCGTCGTAGGCTTGGCCGGGAGTGCTCAGAAAGGTGATGGCCGAGGCCTGCGTGGCAATGATACTCAAGCCGATACCCCACCACTGCGCCTGCCGGTCGCCGAGGTGGTAAGAGTCCATGGTGTGGTCGGCGCGGCGGGTGCGCCACGTACCGTACCCCACTATAAAGAGCAGTGTGCCGCCCAATACCAGCCAATCGAGGAAACTCATGCGGTGAAATGCTGAGTGAGGTAGGTGAAAATCCCCACTTCTGCTATCAATGCCCCCAGCACCAGCCAATACCAGGTTTGCCACGAAGGCAGCAGTGGAGGCTTATCGACTTCAGATGGCTGAGGGAAGTTTGACACGGTTGGTAAGTAATAGTTTGGCAATGGCGAAAGATACAGTCTCAGGTTGCACCGGCAGCTACCAGCTCAACCTTCTCCGGTGAAACAGGCCGCAGCCACCACGTACCCAGTTCCCATCCACAAGTAAGCAGCAGCCCAATGGAAGCTCCGGCTACTACGTCGCTGAGCCAATGGTACTCCAGCACCACCCGCCCCAGACATACCAGTCCCAGCCAGCCTAGCAGCCATGGCCGGGCCTTTGAAAACCGTAGCGTCCAAGGCAACAGCAAAGCTGCCGCACCGGTAGCATGCCCCGACGGAAAAGCATCGAACTGCCCCACCGGCTGCCAGAAATAAGCACCAAGCCCTAGCTGACTGAACACCTGAAAAGGCCGCGGCCGGTTGAAATAGACCGCCAACAAGTTGCGTACGGCTTGGCTGCTTACTAAAGTCAGAACGGCTACCAGCCAGATGGTACTGTGGCGCTGCCGCAGCAGGCGCGTAATGCAAAACAGAAGTAGAAGTGCCAGCCACAAGTACAGTGGTTGCCGCATCAGCACTGTATCTATAAAGGCATCGTGCAGGCACATTACTTCAGCAAAGAATGTCTTAAGAAAGCCTCCCTGCCCATGCATTAGCTCCGCTAGCGGCTCGTCCACCCACCAAATCAAAATGGGCGCGACCAACAGTGCAAGCAACCCAGCAAGAAATGAATAGCCGTACTGACGCCTTGGTAACATAGCGCATAAGTGAATGAAGTTGGGCTACGCTGGCTTCAAGGATTAGCCTGCGCGTCTTGTCTACTTACCCAACGACACCATGTTGGTCAGCAGGCGGTACGCGCCTGGCACACCAGCCGGCAACTCCCGGAACAAGCTGAGGCCGGTGTAGATGTAGTGGCCTTTGCCATAATCGGCAACCAGAATGGCGCTTTCCTTGGCGGGCTCATTAGGGTCGTGGCTGCTGATGACGGGCTGGTACTTGGCATCCCACTGCGAGGGGTAATAGAGGCCTTGTTCCTGCACCCAGCCTTCGAAATCCTTGGTGGTTATCTTATTGGGCGTATTAAGCAACGGCTGTTGAGGCTTGAGGAACGTAATAGCTGCGTTTTCCACCGTCACCCGGTCGTTGGAGAGGGTGAGCGGATACGGTCCGATTTGCCCCATCACGGTGCCGCGAGCTACCACGTACTGCACTATCATATTGCCGCCGTTTTCCACGTATTTCAACAGCGTCGGCTGAAGCGTTTTGAGCCGGTCCAGTGTGTTGTAGGCCCGGATGCCCAGCACCACGGCATCGAAGCGGCGCAGGTTTTGCTCGGTGATATCCTCGGGCTTGAGTAGCGTGACGTTATAGCCAATCTGCCGTAAGGCGTCGGGCACCTCGTCGCCGGCTCCCATCAGGTAGCCGATTTCCTGGCCTTTGCGCTTGAGGTCCAGCTTCACCAGCGGAGCCACGGCTTCGGGAAACAGGATTTGGGTGGGAATGTGGTTGTACTCGATGGCTTGATAGCCCCGTGAGTACGCTTGCCCATCCACGGTAGCCACAGCCCGCAAATCCGTTTTGCCTTCCTGAGCTCCGGCACCGGGCTGCACCCGAAACTGGACAGTCTGCTCGGCGTCTTTGCTGGCAATATCGAAGTTAAAGCTCGACGGTTCCGCTTTCCAGCCAGTCGGCAGCGTGAGGGCCACCGAGCCTTTCACACCAGCCTTACCAGCACGCAAGGTCACGGGAATAGTTTTGGGCTGGTTGTCGGCAAACACGTAGGCCCGACCACCAATATTCACGGCCACCGGCGGCACCACCGCCAGCGGGCGGTACTTCTCCCCTTCCACTGGGTCGGTACTTTTGTACTGGACCGGAATCTGATACGTAACGGGTGCGCCTTGCACTGTTGCTACCACATCAACGGCTAAGAATCCTGGTGTTTCAGCATTTCCAACCAGCTGCTGTTGAGTAATCATCCGCTGGCTGCCTTTGTCCGAAGAATGCAGCCCCTTGCTTGCCGAAGGAGAGGAAAGCTCTTCTTGCACTACCACTAGCTGAGCAGGAACCGCATACATCCCTACTGTGCCTGGCTCTCGCAACCAATAGGGTTGCGACGCAGGCACTTGGGTGCCTAGTGGCAGACTCAGGGCTTGGGTAAGCGTCTGGCCGGCAAGCAGATCTTTGTTAACCGCGTTTCGCTGGCTGAATCCGCTTGCCCCAATGCTTACCACTCCAACAGATACTGATGAGCGGTTCAGGGCCGTGACAGATACTTGGGCGGTTTGGCCCGAAGCAACGCTAGGCTCCACCGCTACTGCTTCTAAATACAAGCCTGAGCAAGCCTGAAGTAGTTTTTCAACTTCTTGACGTTTTGCTTCTATCCAAAAATAAGCTGGTTGCTCCGTCCGGCGTCCTCCATACGCAACACCCCAAGCGTCCAGCGCCTTTCTAACTGACAACAGCCCTGCTACACTGGCCGCCGGATTCGCCGCGTCGTACTTCCGAATCACCTCGTCTAGCAGCTTCCCTACGGCCGCGCCGCCGGGCACCCGGTTCCAAGTCATGTCGATGCCCTCGAACAGGTCGGACTTGGCTTTGTCGCCTTTCACGTATTGCAGATACTCCAGCGCCTCGCCGCGGGTGGCTGATGAGCCGAAGCCCTGGCTTTTGTGCTGGCTGCGGCTGCGAGCAGCAATTTCACCGTAGCTCTGGCCCAGTAGCGGGTTGTAGCCGCCGGCATCAAGTCTCAGGTAGCCGTCCATGCTCTCGCCGGGCTTCACGAAGAAGCTGCCGGTGTTCCAGTACAGGCGCTTGGGCTGCCACACCTGCACATATTTCAACTGCTCGGGAAACCGTTTCGGGTCGCCGGCGGCATCGAAGGCCTCGGCCGCTAGGATGGCACTGGCCTGGTGGTGGCCGTGGCCGGCGCGGGGGTCGGGTGGGAAACGGGTGATGAGCACATCAGGGCGACGCTGCCGGATCACCCACACCATATCAGCCAGCACCTGCTCTTTGTCCCAGATGGTGAAGGTTTCGTCGGAGGTTTTCGAGAAGCCGAAGTCGTTGGCGCGGGTGAAAAACTGCCGGCCCCCATCAATGCGGCGAGCTGCCAGCAACTCCTGCGTCCGAATTACGCCGAGCTGCTCGCGCAATTCCGGCCCGATTAGATTTTGACCTCCGTCGCCGCGCGTGCAGCTCAGGTAGCCGGTTTCCAGCAGGCGGCCGTTGGCCATATAGGCAATCAAACGGGTATTTTCGTCGTCGGGGTGAGCCGCCATGTACAGCACCGAACCCAGCACGTTCAGCTTCTTCAGCCCTAGCAGAATTTCCGACGATGAGTACGTTTTGGGAGCCTGCGCCTGGGCAGTGAAGGAGTGACTGACTGAGTGAGCGAGTATGACAGCCAGCAAAGCGGCGCGAAGTCGAGAGAAATGCATTCGGTAAGTCGGAAGCGTGACGGAAGGGCTAAAGATACTGGTGGCGCGAACAGGTTGCAGAATTGTCACGGCGGAGATGTCCGCAAAGGTGTTAGCAACAGTTGTTTTATCCTTCAGCAAGCAACAAAGACTACGTATGTTTAGCTCTGGGCAGCCGTACTAGCCGTTTCAGCGCCGGGCGTACTTACGGCGGTTTTCTTCGCTGAAATTTACAGGAGCCGTCCATTTCATTGGGCGCCAACGGCCAAAGTGGTAGGTAGCACCCCAGTTGCGGCGCGCAACTTGCTGAGCGGCCAGTAAAGCAACTGCATTATAAGGATTGCCACAGCCTCTTCTAATAAGTACACGACAATGTTTACCAGTGCTATCAGGTGAAAACTCCACCAGCACCCGGCACGATGCAGCTGGCTGTTCGGGTATGCTGCTCCAATTGATGGCTCGGTGAAGTTGCGCCACAAACTCTTCATCCGGCATCCAGCCCACCCGGTTCTGGTAGGTGCGTTGTGCGACCAGCCGGCCGCGCTGAAAAGTCAGCCGCCAATCTTTTTCGTGTATAGTTTCATAACCCATGTGCTCGTAGTGCAGCACCTTGCCCAATGGCACAGTCAACTTCCCGTCCATCCAAGTGGCAGCTACCCGCCCATGAGCATCCGGACGAAACCAGCGCCGCAATGGGATTACCGCTTTTTCGCTGTTGCAGCCGGGGCGTATACTCAGTAGAAAAAGCTGGTTATTTTCTAGCAACCAGGTAGCATAATATCCGCGCCAGCAGGCAGTAGAATTACTTTCCAGTTCTTTCGGCCGCCGGGGCAGCTTATCCAGCCACCCTTCCAGAGGGTTGGAATACAGAAGCAGAGTGTCGCCCTTATATATTAGATAATCTGGGTATTGAGCTGTGCCATAGGTGGTACGAGCAACCAGTGTAAGCACTACTAACAGAAGCTGACAGATAATTCTCATACTGAGCGCCGTTGTGCATAGATAACGCTAAAGCTGCAGGGATTATGACAGGCACTTCACCCTGAATCTTTTTCCAACTACATAACGAACAGAACCTACTTCTCATCGGGCAATCTTACGCACAAAAAAAGTCCTCCCATCGGGAGGACTTTTCATTTACGACTAGCAGATATTACTTTTTTAGCAGCTTCATAGTCTGCAACTCGCCATTCAGGTTCAGGCGCAGGTGATACATACCAGTAGGCAGATTATTTAGTGCGGGTAACCGCACCTCATCAACTCCAGCAGCTAGTGTGAGCGGCTGACTCAGCGCCGTACG
Organism: Hymenobacter norwichensis DSM 15439; assembly: GCF_000420705.1. Classification (GTDB taxonomy): domain Bacteria; phylum Bacteroidota; class Bacteroidia; order Cytophagales; family Hymenobacteraceae; genus Hymenobacter; species Hymenobacter norwichensis. The sequence continues at coordinate 567,731 of NZ_ATVL01000007.1, read as the reverse complement.
GCCCATCATATCGGTCAGAACCACAGTGCCGGTGCGGGTGTTTCCCAACGATGGCAAGCTCAAAGTCAGCTCACTATTGAAAGGGTTTGGAACAGCCTGTAATGCCACCAATGAGCCAGCTTTGCTGAAGCTAACGGCTTGCGGGCCATAGAATTTTTCGGTGCCGTCGAGGTCAACCTGGCGCAGACGGTAGTAGCGCACACCAGCTTTGTTGGCTTCGGTATCGAGGTAGCTGTACGTGTTGCGGGCGGTGCTGGTGCCGTCACCATGGCTCTGAACAAAGCTCAGTGCCCGGAACGTGCGGCTGTCGGTAGATACCTGCACTTCGTAGCCACGGTTGTTGTGCTCAGAAGCCGTTTCCCAGCTCAACTTTACGTTATTCTCTTGGCGCTGAGCTACAAAGCGGGTGAGGGCAACTGGCAAAGGGCCTTGGCTGACCGTGAAATACGCCACGAAATTTGAACCACCGTTGCTGTAGTAGTTAGTACCACTCCCAATTGGGCCGCCGGCATTGTAATCATTGTACCGGGAGTCCATATATACTTCCAGCACGTAGCTACCAGTGGCAAGGCCCGCAATCAAATCAACGTTGGCGTTAGTTTGCTGCCACCGCTGGTCACCTATCGAGTTGGTAGGACTCGCCTCTGGGTTGTACAATTCTCCGTTGTAAGGCAAGTTGATTGTCTCAAACCGGCCACCATCAGCGCCAGCCTTATACACCCGATAACGCAAGTTGCCATCCAGCACGTCGCTCAGGTTGTTCTTGTACGTCTTGATTTCGCCACCCCGGAGTGTAAACTTTTCATTGGTTTTGAAATCACCGAACGACACCCCATTGAAGTCACTATTACCGGTTTGAGTGCTAGGGTTCAGATCATAAAAAATGTCGCGAGTATTTTTTTGATTCAGCACAACAAAGCCCTGCCAAATGCCTGAACCGGCTAGCAAGTCAGTAGGGATAAGGGCACATAGCAGGACAACCAGAAGCACGCCCAGCTTGTGGGCACTTTTGAAATGATTAGCGGTTGAAAGCCGAAATGGTAGATTGTGTTTCATTCCTTCTAGAGTAGAGAAGATGGGATTGTGGGTATAGGAGAACATGCGCTGCCACCAGGCAGCATACAACGTGAGTGCTACAAACTCAGAGAATAGAAGAACGCGCAACAGAACATTTACCGTACCCCTCTTTCCTCAAGCGTAGCGTCAGTTTCCAGCAGAACCATATTTTGTATTGATTCAGTGCTGCAAAATTACTAAAAATCAATTCTAGGTGGTGTATTTTTTGGAAAAAATTGCACCCATTGTAAAAATTCAAAGTTTGTCCTATCCCTGTACCCAATGGCACATTTTAAAGGCCATGCATCTTCACAGAGTTCAAAATAGTCTGTAGGCCTAATTCTGCTGGCTGCGTAATGCGCAGTTGAATTCTGCGGGCCAGATTTTGTTAGGCTGCGTACACTTGTGCTTTCTGACCGATTATTTCTATCATGCTTCTTCCTACTTTCCGCCGGCAGTTGCTCGGCATTGCGCTGCTGCTGCCGGTGCTGGCTACCGCCCAAACCGCTACCCCGCCGCAGCCTGAAGTTCCGGCTCCGCAATGGTACCTGCTCGACCCAACTGCCGACGGCGTTATGGGCGTGAGTGCCAAGCGTACGTACCAGGAGTTGCTGAAAAACCGGGTATCGACGCCGGTAGTAGTGGCCGTAATTGACGCCGGTATTGATACTGCTCACGTGGACCTGAAGCGCGTGCTATGGGCCAACCCGCGCGAAATTGCGGGCAACGGTCAAGACGACGACAAGAATGGCTACGTAGATGACGTGCGTGGCTGGAACTTTCTAGGCAGCGCCGACGGCCGCAACGTGGATGTCGACACTTACGAAGACACTCGCCTGCTAGCCCGGCTTAAGCCGCTCTACGAAGGCAAAGTTCGGACGGCCATTCCAGCCGCCAAGCGCGCTGAGTACGACTTGTATCAGAAAGTAAAGCGCAGCCAGGCTGACAAAATAGCCGAAAACACCCAGCAGTACCAGTCGCTGAATGAGAGCTACACCCAAAGCAAGTCCATGGCCGACAACCTACGGGAGATTTTGAGTGTGCCCCGACTCGATACGGCTACCCTGCGCCGGCTGCAGCCCACCGACCCCAACCTACAACGTGCCGTTCAGGGCCTAGATGCCAACCTGCGGGCCGCTGGCTATGCCGATTTAGAGTCGGTGGTGACTGATATGAAGGAGGGCATGGACCAAAGCAAAAACCTGCTCGATTACAGCCTGAACCCCAAGTTCAACCCGCGCGCTACCATCATCGGCGACGACCCCACCAACACCACCGACCGGCTCTACGGCAACCGCGACACGCACGGCCCCGACCCCGGCCACGGCACACACGTAGCTGGTATCATTGGGGCCGACCGTACCAATAACGCGGGTATCCTGGGCCTGGCCGACAACGTACGCCTAATGGCCGTGCGGGCCGTACCCAACGGCGACGAACGAGACAAAGATGTGGCCAACGCCATCCGCTACGCCGTGGATAACGGGGCCAGCATCATCAATATGAGTTTCGGTAAGTACTACTCACCGCAGCGGGAAGCCGTAGATGCCGCTATTCAGTACGCCGAAAAGAAGGGCGTGCTGCTGGTACACTCCGCTGGCAACGAAGGCCAGGACATCGACACGAACGTGGAATATCCGTCGCCAGTGTACCTGAGCGGTAAGCGCGTGCCCAATATGATAACTGTGGGTGCCGCCGCTCGCCTCAACGACAACCACTTAGTGGCTGACTTTTCCAATTACGGCAAAAAGAACGTAGACGTGTTTGCTCCCGGCCATCAGATTTACTCGACGCTACCCGGCCAGCAGTACGGCAACAAAAGCGGCACTAGTATGGCCTCGCCGGTGGTAGCAGGCATGGCGGCCGTCCTGAAATCGTACTTCCCGAAGCTGACTGCCACTGACCTCAAGCGCATTATTCTGCAATCGGCGGTGGTATACCACACGAAAGTGGTGAAGCCTGGCACCAACCTGGAAGTGGATTTCGCCGAACTATCGAACACAGGTGGGCTGGTGAACCTGTACCAAGCGGTACAGCTAGCAGCCAGCCAGAATCCGTAGGCTGTACCAGCGCCCGTCGTTGGTAAGCCCGGCGTGCCTGTCAGGTACGCCGGGCTTTTTTGCTAGTGAGCCATCGTCCGAACCAGCCCTATCCGGAGGTAGCGCAATGCCGTGAAATAGTATCCATCGAGGCTGAGGCGCGACTTACGGATACTGACGGGCGCAGCAGTCCCCCAGCGGTTGGCGACCGGCTGGCCCGGCAGCAAAGCCAGCAGCATCAGCCCCGGCAGGTTCAAGCCCGGAATAATAAGCAGCAGCGTGTGCCAACCGCTCAGACCCAGGTCGTGGCAGCGGCGCACGGCCAGCAGGGCCGCCGCCACTGTGCACACGATAACTAGGAGCGTAGCCAACAGAATATAAACCCAGCTGGCCGTTTCGGCAGGCGGATAAGCAACTAACAGGGGGAGAAGTAGAACGAGCAGTTGCGCCCCATAAGCCAGACGGCCTTGGCGGCCTTCGAGGAAAGCAGGTAATTGTATCACGATAGGGTGTGTTAAGTAGTATAGTAATCAGGTCGTGGCGGAATTACAGCCAAAAGCCACGCCATTTCCGGTTTTCCTTGTAGTCACCCCTTGTTATTGCAATAGCCAAACCACCTGCAATAGAACTTTATCTATCTCCCTTCTTTTCAAATCTCGGCATCAGCTATACAGGAAGCTCATTAACAGCTCGGCACGTCGCACTTGTACAACTCAGCTAGCCTCACCTCACTTCTGTCTTTTTTCTATAGTATTGCACTATATCAATCCAGCTGTTTTCTGTTTTTATTAGCAAGGCAACTGTAGACAACGGAGTATTTTGCTGCTATGGCCCAAAGTGGTATTCTCATTTCTGTAATTGAGCCACTTTTCAGTGAAACTAGCCTCCGCTACGCTATACTGCCAGAAATAACCGAGGTGCCAGCCGATGCATTGGCGCAAGTATCCTAATTTCGCCGCATGGCTGATTCTTTGATTCTACAGGACCTCTATATTTATCCCGTTAAGTCGCTAGGTGGTATCCGGCTCACGGAATCAGCAACAACAACTCGGGGCCTGCGCCACGACCGGCGTTGGGTGCTGGTAGATGCCCGCAACCAGTTCATGACCCAGCGCCAGATGCCAGCCATGGCGCTGCTACGCGTGGCACCCGCCTACAACGGCTTTCTGCTCACGCACGCCCAAAGACCCGATTTGCTGCCGCTCTACATTCCCTTCGAAACCACCCCAGAACGCACACTTTTCGTGACCATCTGGGACGATATGGTATTTGGATGGCGGGGCTCTCGCGAGGCCGACGAGTGGCTCAGCGACGCTCTGGGCAGCACCTGCAAGTTGGTATACATGTCGGATATGGTGCGGCGCGACGTGGAGCCGGAGCGAAACCCCGAAGGCCAACTCGTGAGCTTTGCAGATGGCTACCCGTTTCTACTGATTGGGCAAAGCTCGTTGGAGGAACTTAATTCTCGCCTCGCTGAGCCGGCGTCCATGGACCGGTTTCGTCCTAATCTGGTATTCAGCGGCGGCCATGCTTTCGATGAGGACAGCTGGGAACAATTTCGCATCGGCGACGTGAATTTTCGAGCGGTGCGGCAGTGCGGACGGTGCGTGATGACCACTGTAGATCAGCAAACCGCCCGAAAGAGTCCTACCGGGGAGCCGCTCCGCACCCTGGCCCACTACCGCACAGTGGGCAACAAGGTGATGTTCGGCCAGAACGTAACCAGTGCCAACCAGGGCGTGCTCCGCATCGGCGACACCGTGGAAATTCTGAGCGTGAAACCCGCTACTGGTGAGCTAGCTTAGTGAACGGCCAAACCGGAAACTGCGTTAGCGGCACTCACCCCGTTTCTTTCCTCCGCTCATGGACCGCGCTTTCCTGCTCGAATTTTTGCGTAATCTGGCCGCCAACAACCACAAGGCCTGGATGGACGAACACCGTGCCGACTACCACCGGGCCCGCGCCATCTACACAACTCTGGTGCAGGAAGTCCTGACGGGCTTGCAGGCTTTCGAGCCGGAAGTGCGCGGCCTCATCCCGGCTGACGTTATGTTTCGCATCAACAAAAACGACCGGTCGCAGCGCGACCCGGAGCCGTACAAGCGGCGTATGGGCGCCGGCCTGAAGCGCGACGGCCGACACGCACCGTGGGCCGGCTATTTTCTGGCTATTCAGCCCGAAGGCCATTCTTGGGTGGGCGGCGGCATCTGGCGGCCTGATACGGCTGGGCTGGCGCGTATCCGGCAAGAAATCCACTATAATGGGGCTGAATTTCGAGCGGTGCGCGAAGCCGCCGACCTGCAACAGCAGTTTCCAGCCGGGGTGCAGGGCGAGCAGCTTCAGCGGCCGCCCCGCGGTTACGACCGCCACACTCCCGACCTGGAATGGTTGCAGCTCAAACAGTTCACCGTCGTGCAGCCCGTCGCCGACGCCGACGTACTACGTCCCGAATTCGTATCCCGCGTACTGGCTGCCTTCCGTGCCGCGCAGCCGCTGGTACGCTTCCTGAACGACGGTTTGAGTAACTGAAGCATCGGCAGGATGACCAGATAAAAGAATACAAGAAGAGGGCCGAATAGCAGCTATTCGGCCCTCTTCTTGTATTCTTTTATCTGGTTAAAACAGACCGAACAGCGTACCGTTGATCCGCTCGATGATGGTACCTAAATCCTCAGGGTTCTGCACGTAGTCGAGGTGGTTGACGTCGATGATGAGCAGCTTGCCGTGCTTGTAGCCGCTGATCCATTTCTCGTAGTGCTGGTTCAGGTTCTGGAGGTATTCAATTTTAATGCTATTCTCGTAGTCGCGGTTACGCTTCTGAATCTGGTTGATCAGTCGGGGCAAGTCGGCGCGGAGGTACAGCAACAAGTCGGGAGGGCGCACCATGTCAATCATCGAGTCAAACAAACTCAGATAGTTCTGGTAGTCCCGCTCACTCATCAGCGTCGATTCGTGCAAGTTGGCCGCGAAGATGTGGGCATCCTCGTAAATCGTACGGTCCTGGATTACGCCTTTGCCAGTGTCCTGTAGCTGCTTGATTCGCTGCGTTTGGCGGAAGCGGCTATTCAGAAAATATACCTGCAAGTGAAAAGCCCAACGGGGCATGTCGTCATAGAAATCCTTGAGGTACGGATTATGGTCGACGTCTTCCAGGAACACTTCCCAGTTGAAATGATGGGCTAGCTTGTTGGCCAGCGTGGTTTTGCCGGCCCCAATGTTGCCGACGATGGCAATGTGCATAACGCTTGAAAAAGAATACCGGCTAACCTCCGTGGCTGAAACCGAACCGCAAAAGTACTGAATCGGAAATCGGGACCAACATTGCTATTTTTTATATGTATTATCTAGTATATTCATCTTGTTACCTAATTATTGTGCCTTATGCTAGCGTCGCTGTTATCCTCCCCCACCGAGCACCTGTCTGGCCATACGCTGGACAGCCATTTCCAGGAATTAGGGTTGCTGCATGACGCGCACGGGGCGCCACTGCTGCGGCAACTGTACTACCCACACGAGCAGTTGCTTTACGTGCAGTGGTATGGCAACCTCACGCCCGAAACGGTGGTAACGGGGGCACAAGCCGTACTGGAAACTCAACAGAAGCTACCGTGCCTGACGGTGCTCAACGACAAGCAAACCTCTACCGGCGACTGGATGGAGGCCATGGAATGGCTGGAGTTTGAGTGGCTGCCGCAGGCCCGCGAACTGGGCCTGCGGGCTTTTGCCTACGTTTTCGCGCCTGACTTGAACAACCAGCTGGCCTCGCTGGACTTTGTGAACCGCGCCAAACAGACGTTAGCTATCCAAGTATTCTATGACACCGAAACTGCGTTGGCTTGGCTACGCGACCAACGACTGCATTAGTCCAGTCAACTACGGTTACTTGCTGATTACTTCTTTGGCGTCGCGGGCGGCTTCCAGAGTGCGGAACTCACCCTGCCACGACCGAATGCGGATTTTATCTTCCAGCGGAATCTGCTCGCGCACCTGCTCGTAGCGGCCGTTCAGGTTAGCGAGTACGGCGCTGGCATTACTCCAGTCGGTAGCCGACCACTGGCGGCGCTGGCTGCGGGTAGCCTCAATAAAGCGGGCGTATAAATCGGGCATCTCACTGGCGCGCACCCGGCTCATCACCACTTTCTCACCCAGCAGCCGGTCCTGAATCTGCTGCGCGGTTTCGGGGCGGCGGGCGCGGGCATCTAGGCTATCCTGGCGGGCAGCCCAGTCTTTGTAGCGCTGCTTCTGGTCGGCGTACTCGCGCTTGCCCTGGGCCGAGAGGCTATCCACACTCCGGTCGATGCGGCGGCTTTGGCGGTCGAACTCATCCGATACTTTAGGCATTTCGCGGCGCACCCCCGCCTCAGCGCGGTCCAGCTTATCATTCACCCAGGAGCTGAAAACCCGCAAATCCCGCTCGATGGCCGATGGGGTTTGGGTGGACGGAGTGGTGGGTTTAGGCGTGGTTTGCTGGGCGTAAGCAGTCGGAGCCAAGGCCAAAGCAGCCAGTAAAACCGACACGGAAAGAACGAGACGTTTCATAAAAAATGGGATTGGAAGTAGCCTGTTAACGGCTAAAGTCAGACCTTTTATACGTCGACAGGCAATTTCCGGCCCAAAACGGCGAAATCCAGGGTGAAGTTCGGTGGTTCCCCGGAAAATGCCGTTTTTGCACCCTATGTCTGCTTTTGCCTCTGCTGCTATTACCATCCGGCCCGCCGACCTGGCCGATATTCCTACCATCATTCAGCTGGCCGAAGCCACCTGGGAGCCCACGTACCGCTTCATTATTTCCAAGGAGCAAATCGACTACATGTACCGTGTCATCTACACGCCTACCTCGTTGCAGCGCCAGATGACCGATGATCAGCATACGTTTCTGCTGCTGTTTGCTGAAGACCAACCGGTAGGCTTCGCGTCATTTTCGCGGCTGCCTGGCACCCACAACGTGTTTAAGCTTCATAAAATATACGTACTACCTTCGCACCAGGGCCAGAAACTAGGCCAGCATCTAGTGACAGCCGTAGAAGCGGCAGCCCGCACGGCCGGGGGTCAGGCGCTGGAACTGAACGTGAATCGCCATAATCCCGCGCTGGCATTCTATGAGCACCAGGGCTTTACCCGCAACCGAGAGGAAGATATTCCGATTGGCCCCTTCTGGATGAACGACTACATCATGCGCAAGGAATTGCATTAGGTGAAGTGGGAAACGGTGCGATTGCCGTTCTGGTAGCAAACGCACCGCTTCCCCACTTCACTACCTTACCACTTCACCTTCTCACCACTCACCACAATGTCTATCAAACTCACCGTTCTCAGCAATGGCTCTCTCCGCGTGGAGGGTACCGACATCGAACTAGTTGACGCTCAAGGCCAGCCGTATGGCTTGGGCGGGCGCGAGCGTATCAGCATCTGCCGCTGCGGCCTCTCCAACCAGAAACCCTTCTGCGACGGTTCGCACAAAGGCCACTTCGAGCACGCCGCCGTAGCCTTCGACTTGCCCACGCCCAAGCCCGCCACGCCGCCCGTGACGCCTCCTAACTCAGGTACCACGCTGGGCTAGCCACGTTACGGCCAGCACTAAAACGCAACAAGCCCCTGCTACCGCGCGGTAGCAGGGGCTTGTTGCGTTTTCAGAACGCCTTAGAACGTTCCGTTATGCCTGCTGAAACAGAGAATTGACGAGGTCAACGTATTCTTGGCGGGCTTCATCGGCGCTTTTGCCTTTAAGGCTACTCCAGGCATCATATTTGGCAATAGCTTTGAAGTCGAAGCCGCCGGGCCGCTCGCCACTTACGTCGCCTTCGGAGGCTTGCTTGTAGAGGGAATACAGTTGGAGCAGCACCGTGTTGGATGGTTTGCTGGGAAGTTCTTTGCTGCGTGTGGCAGCGGCTTCAAATTCTTCGGGAGTGGCCATAGAGCGAGTAAGTGGATGAGTGAGTAGGCGGAAGGTACGGCGAAACCGGAAATTTTAGGCGGCATGCCTACTTGTTTTGGTTGCTGGCAGATTTAGCACATCACAGAGTCCGAGAGTGGAAGTGCTGCAAAAGCTTGTTATTTAGGGTACTGCCGCGTGCCGGCTAGCCACTACTCCCACTCATGAAACAACCGCTACTGTTGGCCGCCCTGGCGCTACTGCTACACTCCTCGGCCGCGCAGGCCCAGAAAACCTACGTACAGTGCGGCCGGCTGCTGGACATGCGCCAGGAGCGCGCCCAACCCCAGTCTGAAATGACCGTGGTAGTGGAAAACGGCCGGGTGACTGCCGTGCAGACTGGCTACCAGACCGGCGGTCCCACCGACAAGGTTATCGACCTAAAAAACCGCACCGTGCTGCCCGGCCTCATCGACTGCCACGTGCACCTAGAAGGCGAAACCAGCAAAGACAACCAGCTCAAAGGCTTCACTGAAAACCCGGCCGACGTAGCGTTCAACTCGCTTGACCACGCCCGCAAAACGCTGCTGGCCGGCTTTACCACGGTGCGCGACCTGGGCGGCTCGGGCGTGAATATTGCCTTGCGCAACGCCATCAACCGGGGGCAGGTGGTAGGCCCACGGGTGTTTACATCGGGCAAAACCATTTCCGGCACCGGCGGCCACGGCGACCCTACCAACGGCTACCGCCTCAGCCTGATGGGCGTGCCTGGCCCGGCCGAAGGCGTTATCAACGGGCCCGACCAGGGCCGGCAAGCGGTGCGCGAGCAGTATAAGCGCGGCGCCGACCTCATCAAGATTGCCAGTACCGGCGGCGTGCTGAGCGTGGCCAAAGACGGCTCGGCTCCTCAAATGAGCGAAGCCGAAATCAAGGCCGTAGTGGAAGCGGCCCACGATTTGGGCTTGCGCGTGGCTTGCCACGCCCATGGTGCCGAGGGCATGAAGCGGGCCGTGCGGGCAGGCGTCACCAGCATCGAGCACGGCACCCTCATGGATGACGAAACCATGCGCCTAATGGTAAAAAACGGCACTTGGTACGTGCCTACCATTACGGCGGGCAAATCGGTAGCCGACTCGGCTAAAATACCGAACTACTACCCACCGCTGGTAACGCCCAAGGCCCTAGCTATTGGGCCGAAGCTGCAAAGCACGTTTGCGCGGGCATATAAAGCCAAAGTGAAGATTGCCTTTGGAACCGATGCGGCCGTGTACCGGCACGGCGTGAATGCGCTGGAGTTTCAATACATGGTGGAAGCTGGTATGCCCGCTTACGCTGCGCTCCGCAGCGCCACCGTATCGGCGGCGGAATTGCTCGACCAAACTGCCAACATTGGCACGCTAGAACCAGGCAAGCTAGCTGATATAGTAGCCGTGGAAGGCGACCCGACCCAGGATATCAAAGTGATGCAGCAGGTGCGGTTTGTGATGAAGCAGGGCGTGGTGTATCGGCAGGAATAGGTAGTGAGCGGGTTGAGGCAGAACGCTGCATGAAGCAGTGATAATAATTTAAATAGTCTATACAACGAAAAGCCATCCTCCTTTCTCTTTCTCGCATAATTTCATCTGCTACTCTTCCAGCCCATTCCGGTTACTTTATGCAAGCCTCTACCCTACTGGCCGCTCTGCTGCTAGCTGCCAGCCTACCTGCTGCCGCCCAAACCGACTTGAACACACAGCCAACGGCCCCGGCATCCAGTTCACAGCCTGTCTTCATGGCTCGCCCCATCGACCTAAGCAACTACCGGGTTTCCTCGCTGGGTGTAGACCTAGGCTGGGGCGGCCCCTATGGCGGCCTGGGCTTCAGCTATGCCCACATGATTACGCCTAACATCGACCTGAATGCAGGATTTGGAGTTGGCTTTGGCGGCAAGATTGGCATCGGCGCTCGGTATTTTGTGAACCCCGCCAAGCGCGTTTCCCCGTACCTGGGGACCAATATTTCCCGTAGCGGCCGGATCGATGAGTTCAACCTCACGCTGGACGAAGGTTTGCCCACCGAAGAAAAAGCCAGTTATACAATGGCCCCTTCCGGCCTACTGCACCTGCGCGGCGGCCTGCGCTGGCAGCCGGGCCGGGTGGGGTTGCTGGGCACCGTGGGCTACGGCATCCGGTTTGCCGGCGACCCAGTGCTGTATGCTACGTCTACGGGTATGGCGCCTTCCACCCGCATGCGCAACATGACCGACCTTTTCACTCCCGGCGGCCTGGAAATTTCGCTGGGTATGAGCATTGGGCTGGGTCGCTAATACTCTGTTAGTTATAATCGAGCAGCAGGTTACTACCCAGCAGCTCGGCTATAACTAGCAGGGGCCTGGCTTGCGTACAGGGAGGATTCCACTAGCCCTGCCCTATGAAACCATCCGACCTGAATACGCTTGTCAAGAAATTTCTGCAATACAAGCTCACAGTGGCCTTTGCCGAAAGTTGCACGGCCGGTTTGCTGGCTTCGGAGTTTATAAAAGCAGAAGCCAGCAGTGAGGTGCTGCTCGGCTCGGTAGTTACTTACCACGCAGTAGCCAAGCAGCGGCTGCTGGGCGTGAAAAAGGAAACCCTAGCCATGTACACTGCCGAAAGCCAGCAGGTAACCAACGAAATGGTGATGGGCCTGCACAAACACCTACCTACTGCCGACGTGTGCGTAGCCGTAACGGGCCTGTGCGCGGGCGGCGCCTCCGAATCCGACGAAAAGCCGGTGGGCACTATGTACTTCACCATCCTGCACGAAAACCGCGCTAAGGAGCTGCGTCAGGAGTTCGAGGGCAACTGCGACACCGTGCGCCAGTTGGCCGTCGATTTCATTTTCGATCATCTGAACGAACTGCTCGACCACTACGCCGAACAGCACGCTAACGACGCCATCGTAACCAAGCTAGCACAAAACTAGCGGTGAGATGATAAGATAATGAGGTGGTGAATGGGTAAGGTTGATATTCAAGTTGCGCACTTAGCGCGGTCAGAACATCAACCTCACCCATTCACCACCTCGACATTTTACTATTAGTCTAGCTTATTGGGAATGTCCAGCACCAGCTTCAAGTTTTGGCGTACTAGGTCGCCCATGCTGTGGCAACGGTTGAAGGCGGTGGTTTGGTGGTGCGCGTTCAACTCCTGCTTAAGTTGAGTTATTTTTTCGGGAGGGGCTAGGTCGTCGCGGCGCATGCAGTCCATAAGGGCTTTGAGGCGGTACCGCTCCAGGCGCACCCGGCGCAGCATCAGCACCCGCTCCTCGGTTTGGTACTGGCGGATGGCCTCGGCTTTCAGGAAGCGGCTGCACATCTGAATTACGGCTAGGTTGTCCTTGAAATACTGCGGCAAGTACATGGTTTTGCGGCCTTCGTAGCTCTGCTGGTCGAAGTCGATGGCCCGCACACGGTACTGCTCGGCGTCGAAGTCGGGCGTTACCACAATCACGTAGTTGTAGGAGCGCATATCCCCCAGCAGGCGGGCAAAGCACCGCTCGTTGAACTTCACGAACTCCTTGGCAATGCGTACCTGGTTGAACTGCATCTGTGGAATCCGGGTCCGAATGAAATCATCGCCGGGGATGCCAGCAATGTGCTCCTCAATCAGCGTATCGCCACTCACCAGGTAGCTGATGCGGTTAGGCGACAACAGGTGCTCTAGCTCCAGCCCGTAGATGCGCGAGGCATCGGCAGTTTTCACGTAAAAGTAGTCGTAGTTGTCGTTGAGGCGGTTGATGATGCGCACCCGAAATGGGTTGGAGTTGCCGAAGCGGCAATAGTCAATCCGGTCGGCCAGCAGGTGGTCGGTGAACGACAGGTCGCCATCGGTTTTCAGCAGCGCATACACTTGGGCCAATCCTTCGCTCAACTCAACCAGCGTTTGGGGCTCGTAGAACACGGTTTCCCACAGCGTATCATTTCCCTGCCTATCTAATAGCGGAAACGCGCCACTAAAGCGGGTCAGGTCGCGGTAGCTGATCGGCAGCCGGGTTTCCCGGTCGTAGTGATGCAGGTACTCGCGGAGCGCCGGCTGAATGGCGTAGTGTAGCTTCTTGCGGGAAATAAGCGCCATAAGGTGATGTAGTGAAATGGTAAAGTGGTGAGTTTATGTGCTACGGATGAGAATCTGCGTGAATTGCTTGGGTGAAACCGGAAACTCACCATTTCACCATCTCACAATTTCACCATCTCCAGTAACTTTAAGCGTCTATCCACGGGCTCTGTCATTATACCATGAAAAAACCGTTTATTCTCTTGCTGTGCCTATGCTTGCTGGTGCCGTTTACGTCGCCAGGCTGGGGCTTTTTCGCGCACCGCACCATTGCGCAGATATCAGTGTACGCGCTGCCGTCCAATTTGCAGCCGTTTTATTTCCGGCATCTCAAGGAAATCGTGAAGCTTTCCACGGCTCCCGATGAGCGGCGCGACTCTGACCCGAAAGAGGCTACCAAGCACTTCATCGACATGGACCACTACGGCGACGACCCGTTTGGACTCATGCCCAAAACCTGGGAGAAGGCCGAAGCTAAGTACACCGCCGACACGCTGCGCAAGTACGGCACGGTGCCGTGGGAAATCATGGAAGTGAAAGAAAATCTCACGGCCGCTTTCAAGGCCCGTGACACCGTGGCCATTGTGCGCCTCTCCGCCGACTTGTGCCATTACGTTGCCGATGCGTTTGTACCGCTGCATACTACCGTCAACTACGACGGGCAGCTTAGCAACCAGCAGGGCATTCACTCGCTGTGGGAGTCGAAGCTGCCCGAAAACAACATTGCCAAATACAAGCTGGATTCGGAATCGGCGAGCTACCTGAAAGACCCGCAGGCTGCCATCTGGCAGGTAATTCAGAAGTCGTATGGCTTCCTGGGTGCCACTTTCGACCTGGAAGAGAAGGCCTCGCGTGGCTTCAAAACCGAAACCAAATACGTGTTTTCGCATAAATACGGCAAGACTCGCCGCTCCTACTCCGATGCTTTTGCTGATGCCTACCACAAGGAAGTAGGTGGCATGGTAGCCTACCAGCTGAAGCAGGCCCCCACCATGGTGGCCTCGATGTGGCTCACGGCCTGGCGCGACGCCGGTAGCCCCAACCTCACGGAAATGCTAGCCAGCAAGCCTAGCAAAGAAGAAAAGGAATTGCTGAGCAGCCAGCTGAAAGTGTGGAAAGACAACGAGTTGGTGCCGCAGCAGATGTTGCTGGCATTAGCGAAACAAGAAGCTGGCGTACAAGCCGACCAAATCAACTCGGCCGTGGATGCGCCTGCGCCGGTGCTGGAAACCACCTCACCCACCGAAGCAGCACCGTCGGCCTCACCCATTCCTGGTGCGCCAGCCGTGAAAGGCGCCGAAAAGGTGAAAGTGAAGGTAAAAACCGACGAGGGCACCACCAAGCAGAAAGAGAAACCCAAGAAACCAGCCAAGAAAAAAGATGACGGCTGGGGCTCGCCTTCTAACTCAGGCTGGTAGCTGGGAAGCGGAACGGTACTCGCCGCACCCGTGCCCCCCCCGCCCCGAGTGGAGCCCCTGACTACCGGGCACTTATCTTACTCCAAGCACCCTACGAAAGAGCATTTTCAGCCAAGCTGGAAATGCTCTTTTTGTTGAGATATATTGAGCGGCATACGGTTGAGCTTAAAGCAGTTACAACGCCAAGCTCGACATAACACCCCGGTTGGAGGCGCGTAGGCTGATAGTGTTCCTGCTAGTGCCAGCTTGGCATTGGCAGGAGCGCACGACCTTTCATCCTTTCAATTTCTGAGCTATGATTTTGCGCTATGACCGGCTGGCTGTTGAGCTGCCCAAACCCAAAAACCCGTCGCCCAATGATGCGGCCGCCATTCAGGAATTGCTCGGCGGTAAATACGGAGAGATGTCGACACTGATGAACTATACGTTCCAGTCGTTCAATTTCCGGGGGCGTAACCGGTTGCGGCCATTCTACGACCTGACGTGCAGCATTGCAGCTGAGGAGTACAGCCACATCGAGGCCGTGTCGTACGCCATTAATCTGCTGCTCACCGGCCAAACGGTGCGAGGCAAAGACCCAGTACCGGCGCCGCTAGCCGACGCCAAAGATGCGCGCAACAGCTATCACTTCCTGAGCAGCGCCCAAACCGCGCTGCCCGTCGATTCGATGGGTAACCCCTGGACCGGCCAAAATGTGCATGCCAGCGGCAACCTGAAGCTGGATTTGCTACACAACTTTTTCTTGGAATGCGGAGCCCGCGCCAACAAAATGAGAGTATATGAAATGGTATCGGACCCTTGCGCCCGTACCATGGTAGGCTATTTGCTGGTACGCGGCGGCTTGCACGTAGTGGCGTATGCCAAGGCTTTGGAGCACCTGACCGGCGTGGAGGTAACCAAGTTGGTGCCTGTACCGGAACTAAGCAATGACGCCTTCCCGGAAGCTAAGAAGCTTCAAGACGAGCAGAAGCTGCACCTGAAACTCTACACCTTCAGTCCCGACGATTACAAGCAGGCAGGCATTATCTGGAACGGCACTCACCCCGAAGACGGCCAGCCACTGGAAGTAATTCACGGCGGTTTTGAGGGTGTACCGTACCCGGTGCTGGAAGAGGAGCCCCAGCTCAATTCGCCTGGCGCAGACGATTATGACCCACAGATGTTTGCCGACATTGCCAAGAAATTAGGCATCAAGCTGTAGTTTGGCAGTCGGTATTGAGCGGTAAGACAAGAGCAACTCCATCTTACCACTCAATACCTACTATCAATCATCTAGCATATGGTTGAGGTGGCTGCCGCAAGGTGGCCACCTCTTGCGTTTTTCGGCTAGCTTGCACCGCGTACTACCGTTTTTGCCCATGCGCTTCGTTGCTTCCCATTTTCCGCTTGCCTTCTCCCTGTTGCTACTAGCGGCGTGCAACCGCCAGCAGCCCGCCGACGACACTGTGGCGCCCACACCCTCAGCGGAGCGCAACGTGCCTGGCCCCAGCCTAACCGCCATAGCCGACAGCAATGCGGCCCGGCTGCTGCTCCCCTATGGCAAGCAGTATCCGGCGTCGGAGGTGATAGTGCACACCCGCCTCGGCGACATCCGGGTAAAGCTCTACGACGATACGCCCATTCATAAGGCCAACTTTCTGCTGCTGGCCCGCCGCGGCGTATTCGACGAAACTGTGTTCAACCGCGTGGTAAAAGGCTTTGCGGTACAAGGTGGCGCCTCCGACCACCGCACCATCCGCCTCAGCCGCTACCGTCTGCCCCCCGAAATTCTGCCGCAACACTTTCACAAGCGCGGCGCCCTCGGCATGGCCCGCTACGACGACGACGAAAATCCCGGCCAGCTGTCCTCGAACACCGATTTCTATTTCGTGCAAGGCCAAACCATGACGCCCGCCCAAAGCCAGGCCATGGCCGGCCGCTCCCTCACCCCTGCCCAGCAGCGCACCTATGCCACCGTGGGTGGCGTACCGTCGCTCGATGGCAAATACACGGTGTTCGGCGAAGTAACAGAGGGCCTCGATGTGGTAGATAAGATAGCCAACGAACCCGTGGACCCTTATAAGTGGCCGAAAAAGGACGTGGATATTAAGATAGAAATAGTGAAGTAGGTAACCCTAAGCTACGGGCGACGCACCTGAATCAGCTTGCTTTTAGTGGCGTCGCCGGGCTGCTCGTTCAGTAGTTCAACTAGTTCGGCGCGGGTATAGGCAATTGTTTTGGGTAGCGGCTCGAAGGCCAACTGGCGTAAGTCGGCGTCGGCCGTAGGCGAATCTTGGCGGGCGGGGTGGAGGTAGGCGCTATCGGGCGTAACGCGGTAAAGGTGGTAGAAAAAGTAGCGCGTAGTAGTGGCGCCTGCGGGCTGAAACTGCACCACGTACACGTCTCCAGCCTTGGGGTTGGCCACCTTTTCCTGCACTGTCTCATCGGAACAGGCGCTTAGGAGCGGTAAGAGCAGCAAGCAGAGACGACGGATACTAGAAGGCATTGGTAAAGGTGGTTGGGAGTTGACTGGCAAGATAAGCGCGTTGGCTTCTATTTGTCATGCTGCCACTTAATAGCGGCTATTGGAAGCCTGAAGTAGTACTTGCAACACAGGACATCAAATAGCATAAAAAAGGCGGCTCGCAATGTGCGAGCCGCCTTTTCAACGATTTATCAGTCAGCCATTCAACAAGCCAAACCCTACCAAATCTTGGCGCGGTCGGTTTGGGCACGCACCATCTTGGCGTCTTCCTTGCAACCGAAGGCCTCGTAGAACTGGGGCATGTTCATAAGCGGGCCGTTGGTCCGGAACATGGCTGGGGAGTGCGGGTCGGTTTGTACCTGCTGGCGCAGATACTCAGGCCGAGCATTGGTACGCCATACCTGAGCCCAACTCAAAAAGAAGCGCTGGTCGGGCGTCAGGCCATCGTATTTGGGGTAGTTGCCATCAGGATACTGCTTTTTCAGCTGCTTATGCAGCGCCGAATAGGCAATGTTAAGGCCGCCTAAGTCCGCGAGGTTTTCACCCATCGTGAGCTTGCCATTCACGTACACCGAGTCCAGCGGCGAGAAGGCCGAGTACTGCTTGCCTACCATGTCGGCGCGCTGCGTGAATTTGTCGGCGTCTTCCTTGGTCCACCAGTCTTTCAGGTTGCCTTCCGAGTCGTACTGCCGGCCCTGGTCGTCGAAGCCGTGGGTGATTTCGTGGCCGATAACGGCGCCCATACCGCCGTAGTTCACGGCATCATCGGCTTTAGGATCGAAGAACGGGGGCTGCATGATGCCGGCCGGGAACACAATTTCGTTCATCGGCGGGTTGTAGTAGGCATTTACCGTGGGCGGGGTCATGCCCCACTCGTTGCGGTCAATTGGCTTGCCGAGCTTGCTGTAGTTGTCCAGCGTGGCCCACTTGCGGGCAGCCAGCGTGTTCTGCAAATACGAGTCGCGCGAGATGGTCAGGGCCGAATAGTCCTTCCACTTGTCAGGATAGCCGATTTTCACCGTGAAGGCGTTCAGCTTCTTGAGGGCCTCCTTCTTGGTAGTTTCGCTCATCCAATCCACCTGCCGAATGTGGTCGGCCATGGCTTCGCGAATGTTGGCTACCATTTCCAGTGCCTTGGCTTTGGTTTCGGGCGTGAAGGCTTTGTCAACGTACAACTGACCGAAGGCTTCACCCAACGCCCCATCGGTGGCGCGGTTCATGCGCTTCCAGCGGGGCTGCTGTTGCTTGGCACCACTCAGCACCTGCGAGAAGCGAAACGCCTCGTCGCCGTATGCTTTCGGCAGCGCCGACGTAACCGACGATACCATGTGCCAGCGCATGTAGGTTTTCAGGTCGGTTAGGGGCTCCTGCTTCAGCATGGCGCTTTCCTCTTTGAAGAAAGCCGGCTGCCCCACAATGATTTCCTTGGCGGCCCCAAGTTTCATGGCCTGCAACGCCGTGGGCAACCCCAGGTTCGGGAATTGCTTGTTGGCTTCGGCCACGGTCATTTTGTTGTAGTTGGCATACGGGTCGCGCAGGTCAACACGGCTCTTGCTGGCTTTGGCCAACCGGGTTTCCAGGCGCACCACGGTAGCGGCGTTTTTGGCGGCTACGGCGGGCGCGTCGCCCAGCATCTTGAACGTGTTGGTCAGATAGGTGACGTAGGCCGTGCGGATGGCCTTCGAGCGGGCGTCGTCCTTGAGGTAGTAGTCCCGGTCGGGCAACGAAAGGCCGCCCTGGCCCATCTGGAAGGCATATTGCGTGCTGTTCTTTTCGTCTTGGCCCACGTAGGCGTTGAAGAAAGCGCCCGTGCCCGTCAGTTGGTGACGCACGATTTCCGCCTGCAACCCCTTCAGGTCTTTGATGCCTTGAATCCGGTCTAGCTCGGGCTTCAGGTACTTCAGGCCGGCCTGCTCGATGGCCACGGTGTCCATGGCTGAGGCGTAGAAGTCGCCTACTTTCTGGGCATTGGTGCCTTTAGTGGCCGAGGTGTTGGCGGCAGCTTCCTGCAAAATCTGCCGCATTACGGCGTTGTTCTTATCGCCCAATTCCTGGAACGAGCCCCAACGGACTTCGGCAGCCGGAATCGGGTTGTTCTTGTACCAGTTACCGGAAGCATACTGGTTGAAATCCTGGCATGGCGAAGCTGATGGGTCGATGTTGGCCAGATTCAGACCATTGCCTTTCAGGGTAGGAGCTTCCGCGGGGGCCGACGTGCTGCCGGTCGCGGACATGTCCGGCTTGATGGAGGTAGCAGCCGGGCGTGCCTTGGGGCCACTGGTGGAGCAGGCCGCCAGCGTCAGGCCCGTGAGAGCCACGGCGGCCAGCGTCATGCTGTTGCGTTTTTTCATGGAAATTGAAATTGGTGTGTTCAATGGTTTCGGTGGCGAAATATACAGGCGAAATACTACGCAAAGCTTGCTTTCAGCAGAAGGCAGCACTTGCACCATAGGTTTCAGTCTGCGCATGACAGACAACGCCAACAAAATAAAGGTTGCGCTACCAGCCTGCTAGCCTATACTTTTTCTGTAATATTTTCCAGGCATAATACCAGCCTTGGTTGGACTTCGCCTCACTGAGTAAAGCCGAAACGTAGCCTCACTCCTACCTACGCTGTGGCCGCAGCAATTGGCTAGTGCAACAACTCTTCTTCTAATCCTGTTCTAATGGTGCTCTAATGCTATTCTAATCTATTGCTACCTTGTGCGCCCGAACTGGCTTTCGGAGCGTTTTCCTGGTTGCTTATTTCGGCTACTCTGCATGCCTACTGCCCTCGTTACCGGCTGTGCCGGCTTTATCGGCTCCCACCTCTCCGAACGACTGTTGGCCGATGGCTACCACGTAGTGGGCCTCGACAACTTCGACCCGTTCTACGACCGGAAACTCAAGCAAACCAATCTGGCGGGCTCCCTGCACCACCCGAACTTTGTGTTTCATGAGTTGGACCTACAAGCTGGCGCATCGGCGCTATCGGCCGTGCTGGCCTCCAAACAGGTGGATGTGGTGGTGCACTTAGCGGCAAAAGCCGGGGTAGGCCCGTCGGTGAAGGAGCCGGCCGCCTACCTGGAGGCTAACGTACTGGCCACGGTGCAGTTGCTGGAGTGGATGCGGCTATCAGGCGTAAAAAACCTGTTTTTTGCGTCGTCGTCGTCGGTGTACGGCAATACCACCGAAGTGCCATTTCGGGAGGATATGAACCTGCTGTCAACGTGCATTTCGCCGTACGCAGCTTCCAAGCTGAGCGCCGAGCAGTTCACCTTCACCTACCACCACCTCTACCAGCTAAACGTGCTGAATGCGCGGTTTTTCACCGTATACGGCCCGCGCCAGCGCCCCGATTTGGCCATCCATAAGTTTGCGCGCCTGCTGCTGGCCGGCCAATCCATCCCGATGTACGGCGACGGCAGCACCGCCCGCGACTACACGTTCGTGGCCGATACTGTGGACGGTATTGCGCGTGGCGTGGCGTATCTGCTCACGCACCCCGGCACCTACCAAACCATCAACCTCGGCAACAGCAGCCCCGTCAAGCTCTGTGACCTGATAGCTGCCGTGGGCGACGCAGTGGGCGTAGAGCCCGTGCTAGACCTTAAACCCATGCAAGCTGGCGACGTGGAAGTAACCTACGCCGATATTAGTAAAGCCCGGCAGCTGCTTGGCTACGCCCCCCAAACTGCCTTACCCGAAGGATTACGGCAGTTTGTGCGGTGGCTACAAGAGCAAGAGGCAACCACCGTTACACCGCTGGTTTCCATTCAGGCCTCGTAGCAGCCGGTCACCTTCGCGTTGGCGGGGAAACCTGCCAGCTGGCGCCCTAGTGGCGTTGCTTTCCGGTAATTTTTCAGAACTCGACACCCCGTAATGCCCTCATTTACTGCTTCTCCCTGGCTGCGGCCGTTTACGGTGCTATTGGTTTGCTTCTTTAGCTGCTTCGTGCATTTGGGAGCCCCTGAGGTCAACTTGATGGAAGCACGCAACTTCACGGCAGCCCGCGAAATGGTAGCTGGCGGCTCCTGGCTGATTCCGACCATGAACGGCGCACTACGGGTGGCCAAACCGCCACTGCCCACTTGGGCCGTAGCGGCGGTGGAACTGGTAACGGGCCCTACCCAAAACCCCGGAATCCTACGCTTGCCCGCAGCCTGCATGACCACACTGCTGGTGTTTTTCTTCTGGGGCCTAGCCCGCACCCTCATTCGCAACGTACCTGGCGAAACCGAAGACCCCGGCCGTACCGCCTGGCTGGCTACGCTGGTATTGGCGAGCAGCCTATTGGTTATCACCGTGGGGCGCGAAGGACACTGGGACATCTTTGCCAATAGTCTGTTGGTGGGGGCTTTGTGGGCACTGGCCCGCGGTTGGTTTGCCGCCGGAGCGGGCTGGGGCTGGTTTACGCTGAGTGGTTTGCTGCTGGGCGCTTCCATGCTCAGCAAAGGCCCCGTGGCGCCCTACGCTATTCTATTACCCTTTCTGGCAAGTTTCGGCGTTACGCGTTTCTACCCTGAGCGGGGCCCTATGCGCCCGCGCCGCTTCCAATTGCTGCTGGCCCTAGTTGTTGGGTTGATGGTAGGCACAGCTTGGCCGATTTACTTGTCGGTACAGCATACAGTGGCCCCGGCGGCCATGGCTGTGGCGCGCGTGGAGGTTACATCGTGGGCCGAGCGGCACGTGCAACCGTTCTGGGACTATTGGAACTTCCCGGTTTTCACCGGCATCTGGACGCCGATGGCGCTGGCGGTGTTGGCGGTGCCTTTTGCTCGCAACCGGGCCGGCCGCTACGTGCCTTACCAAGCAGCGCTGGCCTGGCTACTGATTGCGTTTCTGCTGCTGAGCCTAGTTCCCGAGAAAAAAGAACGGTATTTGCTGCCCTTGATGCCGCCGCTGGCCTTGCTGATAGGCGGCTTGTTGCGGCACCTGGAAACGGTGATGCGTGAGCAAATCCGGCCGCACCTGGATGCCAAACTAGTCCGTATTTGGGCGGGCCTACTGGCGGTGGCGTGTTGCCTGTTCCCGGTGGTCTTGATTTTTATGAAGCTGCCGCCGTACGGACCGGGCTCGATACCCTTTACGATTACCCTAGTGGCGTTTCTGCTGCTGGCCGCGGCCATTGTGCGCTGGGGTTACCGGCAGTACCAAGTGCCGGTGCTGATGGCTAGCTCTATCATAGCTATGGCGCTGCTACTATCGGTGTTAGCCCCTGCTTACCCGCTTTGGACCAACCGCAAAGCCGAGCCTGGCTTGCGTCACATTCAGGAGTTGCGCCACAACCCGGTGCTGGCTTCCCTGCCCTGGTACACCATTGAGGAGTTGCACGTTAAGCGAATTTGGGATGCCGGCCGTGCTACGCCCACCTGGCCCCGCTCCCCCGATTCGCTGCTAATCAAGCCGCCCGGACCCGTAGCCTTGCTGTCTGGGTTCAAGCCGGCATACACCTTCAAAAAGCTGCCGCTGGCTTGGCGCAACCAGGTACGGTTGCAAGTGGTGGACAGCTTCTACCTAGACCGTCGCCGCAAAGACGGCCGCTGGTTTGTTACGCTGGTTACGCCCATTGAGGCGGAGTAGCAGCGTAATTAGAAACTTCGCCCCCTTATTTTCTGCCTTGCTAGCTTGATTTCAAGGGCAGGGCCTACTTAATCGGGCCGGATTGGCTGTATTTCGGCAGTTTGCTCCTCGGTTTTTTCTTCGCGCCGCATCAGCACAATATTGCGGGCGTACACCACCGTTCCGAACACGTTGCCCACGATAAGCACAACGTCGATGGGATGACGCAGGAGGGCGTAGGCCAGAATCAGGATAGAGCCCACGAAGCTCACCAGCCAGAACCCCAGCGGCAGCACCGACTCGCCTTTGCGTTCGGAATACAGCCACTGATACACGAAGCGCATCAGGAAAATAGCCTGCCCGATGGCTCCTAGCGCCAGCACACCGCTCGGAATGCTATGGCTGAGCATGGCTTGCAAGCTAAAATGCTGATTGCCCACCACAAACCACGCCAGCGTAGCCAGCGGAAATACGTACGCCCCCAAGCGGAACAGGCCGTGCAGCTTGCGCCATTCGCCCAGCAGTTGCAGGTTGCGAATGTAAATGCCGTAGCTAATGAGCTGGGCACCTAGTATCACCGGGTCGTGGCGCAGCATGCCGTAGATTATCATCAGAAACGACGAAATCAAGCTAATTTGCCAGAACAGCGTGGGCACCAATACGCGTTTGGCCCGCTCACTCTGCACCCATTGCAGCACAATTCGGCTGCTGAACAACAGCTGCGACGTCAGCCCAATACCCAGGGCTACCTGCTCGGTTTTAAGCATGGGCATCGGCGCGGTGCTGCTCCCCGATTTCGTAGTTTTTCCAGCGGCTCCGTATCCAGCGGAACCCGAACGTATCGACCAGGGGCTTCCAGGCGCGGTTCCAGAGGTTGTACTTGGCCGTGCCCGCAAACCGCGGGAAGTGCTGCACCGGCATTTGCTTCACGCGCCCGCCTTGCAACTGCACCAGCGCCCCCAAAAAGCGGTGCATGCCATGAAACAGCGGAATCCGGCGGGCGTACTCAATCTTGATGATTTTCAGCGGGCAGCCCGTGTCCTCAATGCCGTCGTTGATGAGGGTTCGGCGCACGGTATTGGCAATCTTCGACGACATTTTCTTCACGAATGTGTCCTGCCGCTTGGCCCGAATCCCGTTCACCATGTCGTAGTCAGGCAAGAACTCGAAGAACTTCAGGAAGTCGAGCGGCGAGGTCTGGATATCGGAATCAATGTAGCCCACTAGCGTGCTGCGGCAGTAGTCGAAGCCCGCTTTGATGGCCGTGCTTAGGCCCTTGTTTTCGCTCAGGCTGATGAACTCGTAGCGGGCATCCTGCCGGCAAATGTCGCGCAGCAAGGCCAGGGAACCATCCTTCGAGCCGTCATTCACGAACAGCACCGTAGTAGGCAGCGGCGACTGGTCAAGAAACTTGTTCATCTCCACCACAAACTGCGGCAGGCTTTCTTCTTCGTCGTACACGGGCACAAGTACGGTGAAGGTTTGCTGGGATAGAAAAGGCGTAGCAGGCGGCACGGGCATAGCGAAAAATCGGAAAACGGAGCGCAAGGTAGCCAGGTTTCGGGCCTTTTCCTGCCAGGCCTATCTGCTGGCGTTTTTTTAGTAGCTACTCCTCTAAGATTTAGTTAGGTTGAGCGTAATTCTCTTACCCTTCTTATCCTACCCTGTATGCTCACACTCTATACGATTTTGCTGGGCTCTTTCCCGTTTATTTCCCCTCCAGATACGGCCGCTCGGCCTCCCGTGCATCAGCAAGTGAAACTAGGCCTGCACGCTTTTTCTCCCGCCGACCTGACCTTAAGCTACGAGCGGCAGTTTTCGGATGGTCGATGGTCGGTATCGGGAGGCGTGGGCTACTACGGCCAGACTTCGCGCAGCAACACTATCTTCCACGACTACGACGACACATTTATTGAAGACTGGTACACTATGCAAGACCGGTTTTACAGCCTCGATCTGCAAGTACGCCGCTATATACGCCCTCGTGCTTCCCGGCCACTCGGGGGTTGGTACCTAGCGGCTAACCTACACACCTTTTTGCGAGCCAGCCAGGAACGGCACACCTTGTATACCGCGCAGAACTACAACGCCTCGGGGGTGCTGAGCCAGTTGGAGCTGAATCTAGGGCGGCAGTGGCTGCTTGGCCGCCGCATCACACTCGACACATATGCAGGGTTAGCGCTCGGCCAACAGCGGCTGATCAAATTACATTCCACCATCTGGCCTCGAGGCTACATCGCAGGCTTCGGCGTGCAGGTCGGCTACCGATTACGGCCGCTGCCGCCACGTTAGCCCTGATTTTTTAGCGCGAGTCGGTACGCAGGTCGTAACTTTACGCCTCATGCCGCCCCTCTACAACCGTCGCCCCGAACCTGGTCTTTCTGCTTCCTTGCCGCCCGTAGCCCTGCCGTTGGCCGAGCTGTTGCTACGCGTCAAGCAAAGCCTGAGTGAGCGGTTTGCTGATTCGTACTGGGTGGTAGCTGAAATTGCCGACCTCACCCTGCCCCGCTTCGACGGCGCGCACTGCTACCTCACCCTCACCGACCAGCACCAAACCAGCCGCGGCGCTCAAATGAAAGCCCAAGCGCGAGCTACCATCTGGAGCCAGCGCTACCAACAGCTGGCGCCCGTGTTCGAGGAGCACACCGGCCAGGAACTGCGGCCAGGCCTGAAAATCATGCTGCGGGTGCAAGTGAAGTTTCACGAGCAGTATGGCCTGAGCTTAGATGTAGTAGCCATCGACCCCACCTACACGGTGGGCGAGCTGGCCCGGCAGCGCCTGGAAACCCTACGCAAACTCACCGAAAAGGGCTTGCTGGACCGCCAGCGTGCTTTACCCCTACCTCTGGCCCCACAACGGCTGGCTATTATTTCCTCACCCACGGCCGCTGGCTTTCAGGATTTCGTGCGGCAGCTCGAAGAGTCGGTGTATGCGTTTTCGCTGGCGCTGTTTCCGGCCAGTATGCAGGGCGACGACTCGCCGGGCAGCATCCGGGCGGCGCTGGATGCCATCCGAGGACAGCGGCAGCACTTCGATGCTGTGGTTATCATCCGGGGCGGGGGCTCGAAAACCGATCTGCTGGCCTTCGACGACTACGGGTTGGCAGCGGCCATTGGGGCGTTTCCGCTGCCCGTTCTCACCGGCATCGGGCACGACCGGGACGAAGCCGTGGTGGACCTGACGGCGCACCTGGCTTTGAAAACGCCCACCGCCGTAGCCGCTTTCCTGGCTGACCGCCTGGCCCGCCTTGATGCGGTGTTCGACGGTTACGCCGGCCGCGTCCGGGAGCTAACTATGCAGCAGGTACAAGATGCCGCCGGCCACCTCGACCAACTCAGCCACCAGACGCACCAAGCGGCGCAGGCCCGCCTAGAAGACCACCACAACGCCCTGCGCCAGCGCGTACGCACCACTGCGCCGCTGGCCCGCGCCCGGCTACGGCAGCAGGAAACCCAGCTCAGCCAGCAACGCTACGCACTTCAGCGGGCGGCGCACCACGCGGCCACGGGCCAACAGCGGCGGCTGGTGAGCCTGGGCATCACGCTGGCTCGGCGCTTTCGGCACTTGCACCGCCGCCGCCGCGAGCAGCTGCTACACCGCCGCTACCAGTTGCAACTAGCCGCCGAGCGCCTGCTGCACCGCGCCGAAATCCGGCTGCTGGAAATGGCAAGCAATAAAGTGGTGAAGCAATAAGCGGGCGCATTCTATTTCGCGCTGCCAGAAATACCTCTTCTGGTTTATTGCTTCACCCGTTCACCAATTCACAATCTCACCGCATGGAAACCACTTACCGCGACGCCATAGCCGAACTCGAAACCATTCTTCGGGCTCTAGAAACTGATACCGTAGATGTAGACGAGCTAACGGCCCGCGTACAGCGCTCCGCCCAGCTTATCCGACTGTGCAAGCAGAAGCTGCGCACTGCCGAAGACGCCATCGACCGGGTATTTGAAAACCTGGATCAAGACGTTGACGATGACCTAGCCGATGACGCGCCAGAAACCCAGGCCCCTACTCCCCTACCCGCTCCGAAGCGTGCCAGCCGCACACCGCGCGAAACAGGTGGTGGTCTGTTGTTTTAAGGGTTTATCGGACGGCCAGCAGACACAGGCACGCAACACGATGTACTTTGTTCTATATTTGGATTCCGTTATTTAAGTAACGGGGTCGAATATAGCGTTTCACATTAGTATTGCTATTGCCATGGAACCTGAAGTCACCGACATCCTCTCCGACAGCCCGGAGAAAAAACCCGGAGCCACCGTTGGCGCTCAAATTTCGATGCAGGAGGCTAGTGACTGGACCAAAACCTATCAAGACAAGCATCAGGGTGAACTGAAAGCTGTTTATTTCAGCGCCGACGTCTTTACGGCCCTGCTCAAGCAAGCTGGCGCCGACGGTATCCGCATCTACAATGCCACCGATGCCACTGGTAAAGATTGCTTCGTGCTGGTAGGAGCCACTGCCAGCGACGACTTAACAGAAGGGCGACACTTGGTTTACGATAAAGGGGCATCCTGCCCGGACAGCTGCGTCAGCAGCCCGTTGAATCACGACTAGAAAGCACGCGCAGCATGATACTGAAAGAGTCTGCGTGGTGGTCTTTAAGTCAGTTTATCAAGTTTACCGCGCAGCTTTCTTTGCTACTGCCTTTGTGGATTGGCTACCAACGCTGGAACTACTTAAAGCAAGAATATAAGCCGATATTCTGGTGCTGCGTCATGTGGGCGGTGCTAACTGTTGTGGGGGAAATCCTTTTCGCCGCCAAACTGCTCAACCTGTATATCTGGAACCTCGTTACGGTGCTGGAAACCTTGCTTATAGGCTATGCCTTTTACTTAGCCTTGCCATCCAGCAAAATTCGATTCTTTGTCCGCCTGGCGGCTTGGATATTTATGGTTACGGCTTTTGCCGATTACTTTTTCATTAGTGGCTTGCGCGCTACCACTACTTACACGGTAGCCTTAGAAACCGTACTGCTGGTTACACTCGTCTTGCTCTACTTTGAGCGGTCATTGCATGACCTGCGCACTACTCCTCTTGAGCGCCACCCAATGTTTGTGATTGGTATAGGCGTAATAACTTATTTCGCTGGAACAGTGATGGTATTTCTGCTGCAAAATTCAGTGCATGGAGTTCAAAAGTTGCTAATGATGCTAATCAACTTCGTTTTGAGCTTTATTTTGAATTCCATTATTGCGCGGGCTTTCTGGCTTGCTGGCCGAGAACCGCTGCACGAATTGAACTCATCGAAAGCATACAAACGTGAAGCGTTATAGCTACTGCTGGGCTACATGATGCTTGTACAATGCCCGATTTATTATGCTCTCTTTCCGGATGCAACCTAACGGGCTTCGTTAAGCAAAATAGTACCTTGCGTATCCCTTATAGGCAGGAGTTTATTTGATGGTATTCCCACCTTGGATAATTACAGTAGCTGACTACTTAGAACAAGCTAGCGACTTACTGGTGCTACTTCCTTTGACGCTAGCCGGACTTCGGTGGCCTTACTTAACGCAGCCGTTGCGGCTGTTGGCTAGCGGGTTGGCTATTACGTCTGCGCTGGTTGCATTTGCTGCTTTGGGTCAGCTTACGCCCGCAGCTGAGAGCATACTGTGGCACCTTTACACCATCGTTCAAACTTTGATTTTTGGCGGAATCTACGCTTTGGCTTTCCAGCAAAAACGGCAGCGGCAACTGGTTTTGCTGGTGCTAGTGGGGTTTCTGGCATTTGCCCTATTCGATTGGAGGTGGCTGGAACAGGGCGCTTCTATGCATGCCTACACACACAGCGTACAGAGTGTGTTACTAGTGGGCTTAAGTGGTCTATACTTGCGGGAGCTAGCTCAGCAGATGCCTGTGCTTCACCTCGAAAATCATTCGTTGTTTCTGGCTAGTTCGGGTATAGTGATGTACTTTTCAGGTACCGTATTACTGTATGTATTTGCGGGCCACTTTGTGAGTGCCACCGATGCTATAGGGGAGCATACCGTTTCGCTGCTGATGTCGACAGTAAATGTGGTGCGGTTAGGTTTATTTACATTGGCTTTCTACCACGCCTCTCAGCCAGCTGTGTTACCGGCGGTTCGCTCTCATGAATAATTGGCTGGTTCCTGTATTGCTAGCAACTCCGGTGCTGCTGCTGCTCGCGCTGGGTATCGTGGCCTTTGTGCTACGCTACCAGCGGCGGCTGCTTCGGCAGCAGGAGCAAATCCGACAGGTGCGCGAAATGGCTCAGCAACAGGCATTGGAAGCGGCCCTGCTAGCCCAAGAAGATGAGCGCCGCCGAATTGCCGCCGACCTGCATGACGGGGTAGGAACTACGCTGGCCATTGTGAAGCTGCACTTAAGTACGTTAGGCCAGCCTGCCCTTACGCAGGAAGCCAGCGCTTTACTCGACCAAGCTATTACCGAGGTGCGGCGTATTTCACGCAACTTGCTCCCGGCAGCACTTCAGAAATTTGGGCTGCCTTTCGCGCTGGATGCGCTGGCCCGCACAGTGCCTTCCGACGGGCCTACTCGCTTGAACCTGGAGCAGCGGGGCCAGCCGCGCCGCCTCAATCCGCACTACGAACTGATTGTTTACCGTATGGTACAGGAGTTGCTTGGCAACGGCTTGCGCCATGCTCATTCCGACCGAATTGACATAATTGTGGATTTCGGAGCCGACACGCTTTCTTTACATTACACCGATAACGGCATCGGCTTCGACACCTCTATCATTGACACCCAACCCTTGCTGGGCGCCCGCACTGGCCACGGTCTTACCAACCTGCAAAGCCGCGTGAAGGTGCTAAAAGGAACGCTCCGCTACCAGTCGGAACTAGGAACGGGTAGCCAGTTCTGGATTTCTTTACCTGTGCCGTATATTACTGCTTCTCAAGCTCCTGCTCCTCTCACCTCCCTATTATGACACCTGCAATAATTCGCCTGGCCGTAGTCGACGACCATATTTTATTTCGAAAGGGACTACGTGCCCTCATCAGCGGCTTTCCTGGTATGGAGGTCCTCTTTGAAGCCGGCGACGGCGAAGAGTTGCTCCAGCGCCTCGACCAGGGCAACCTACCCGAAGTTATTCTGATGGATTTGCAAATGCCCAACCTCGATGGCCTGCAAACCGTGCGCCTGCTCCGGGCACAGTATCCGCGCATCCGCGTCATCATCATTTCTATGCACGACGAGCCGGAGCTGATTGAGAACCTGAAAGTGGAAGGTGCCCACGGCTACCTGCTCAAAAATGCTAGTCCAGAGGAAGTGCGCGGCGCTATTCTGGCGGCGGCTTCCACCCACGAGTCACGCATTGCCCTGACAGCTTAATTCTGCTTGTTGCACGTGTGTAGCTGGTAGAGCGCTCTAAGTGCGGGTTACCCACTACCATAGCTGTTTTACAGCTTATGGTAGAGCTACGCTATGCCTAGCGGTAGGGTGTTGCTTAATTAGTATAGGCTACTGCTGAGCTTACTCCAGTTCTACGCTCGGGTCCCAAAATACGGTTTTGAAGTCGGCTACTTGGTCGTCCTCTACGCGGACCCCTTCGGCTTCGAGGGCTTCCTGCATGGCGGTAGGTGTGGCGAAGTGCATGCGGCCGGTTAGCAACCCATTACGGTTTACTACGCGCTGAGCCGGAATATCGTCGAGGCCGTGGGCGGGCACGGCGGCAATGAGGGCGTAGCCTACCATGCGGGCGCCGTGCTTGGCCCCGAGGTAGTGCGCAATGGCCCCATACGTACTCACCCGCCCGCGCGGAATCAGCCGCACCACCTCATGCACTTCCTGGAAAAAATTACGGCTGGCTTCAGATGGGTTGCGGGGCAGGCTCATGGGCTGGAAAGATAGAAATGAACACAACAAGGTAGAGAGCCATCGGCCAGCACCCAAGCCGGACCATAACACCACGTTGAGGTTATGCGTACAGAAGGCACTTTCTTTCCATCCTTAACTAATTGTGTATCATGGGTATTTTCTCAGATAAACTCAGCACCCTCGACGACCTTTTCCACGAGCAGCTCAAAGACTTGTACAGCGCTGAAACTCAGCTGTTGGAAGTGCTACCCAAAATGGCCGACAAGGCCAAGGACTCGGGTCTGAAAACTGCTTTCCAAACCCACTTGCAGGAAACCAAAAATCAGGTAGCCCGCCTCGAAAAGATTGGCAAGCTACTGGACATCAGCCTGACCGGTCACAAGTGCAAAGCCATGGAAGGCATTCTGAAGGAAGGCTCCGACATGATTCATGAAGATGCTTCCGACGAAGTGAAAGACGCCGGTCTAATTGCCTCAGCCCAGCGCGTAGAGCACTACGAAATTGCGGGCTACGGCACGGCAGCACACTACGCCCAGCGCGTAGGGCAAAACGAAGCTGCCACGCTGCTGCACGAGACGCTCAACGAAGAGCAAGCCGCTGATACCAAGCTCAACAACCTAGCAAAAGGCTATATCAACCAGAAAGCACTATAGCATTTTCAGCTTCCTAAGAAGCATTTTAAGAAACCCGGTTGGCTGCTTGGCCGGCCGGGTTTCTTATTGAACTGGCGTCGGCTGCAACCTAGGCCGTTTTTTGGTGTCATACCGCCATACTTGCCGCGTCAACTTTGGCGGGCAAGTCAACTTATATCTGCCGATTCGCGTTGTGGAACGTTGCCTGCTTCAATGAGTTAGGTGCCTCAGCCGGAACCCACCCCGTATATGCAAACCAAGGAGCAAGAAGAAATAGAAGTAATGCCAGCTCCTGCTGGTAAAAGCAACCGTGTGCTATGGATAGTAGTGGCCGTGGCCTTAGTGGCCGGGCTGGTATTTGTGAAGATGAAATACTTCCCTTCCACTAATGCAGATGGTAAAGGAGGTGGCAAAGGCGGAGCCGGCAAAGGAGGCCCTGGTAGCGCAGGCGGTGGCAAAGGCGGCGGCCAGAAGCTACCTGTACAGGTGTACGTAGTAAAGGCCACCAGCCTATCCGACCAAGTGGCCGCTACGGGCTCGGTACTGGCCGACGAATCAGTGGTAATTAAGAGCGAGCTGTCGGGTAAGATTACCAGCCTCAACATTCGGGAAGGCCAGCCAGTTAGCAAAGGGCAGCTACTGTTCAGCATCAACGCCGATGAGGCCCAGGCCGCCATCAAGAAGCAGCAATACAACATCAACCTGTACCGGGACCAGGAGCGCCGCCAACGCACGCTACTTGATAAGGAATACATCAGCGCCCAGGAGTATGAGCAAGCTAACAACCTGCTGCTCACGGCGCAATCCGACTTGCAGGCGCTACGGGCCACGCTGGATAAAGCCTACGTAAAGGCCCCTTTCTCAGGGGTGCTGGGTTTGACCACTGCCACCGTGGGTACCTATGTAAGCCCCGGCACTGAAATTACGACCCTTTCGCGGGTGCGGCCCGTCAAGATTGACTTCGCTGTACCGGGCCGCTTTGCCAACAACGTGCGCGTCGGGGACGTGGTGAGTGTGACGGACGAGGGCACCAACAAGAAGTACGATGCCAAAGTTTACGCCATCGACCCGCAGATTGACCCCGTGAGCCGCACCCAGCCAGTGCGCGCCCGCTACGCCAATACCAACAACGAACTGCGCCCTGGTGCCTTCGTGAAAGTGAATTTGAAACTCGGCGAATCGGCAGATGCTTTGCAAGTGCCTACCGAATCGGTGATTCCAGAAGCCAGCGGCTACAGTGTTTACACGGTGGAGAAAGGCAAAATGGTACCGAAGAAGGTAAAAATTGGTATTCGTTCCGATAAAGTAATCCAGATAACGGATGGGCTTGCGGTAGGTGATTCTGTACTCCGCACGGGCATATTGCAAGTGAAACCGGGTGATGCGGTTAGAGCAACTAAGTAATATTTCTCGCAGAGGTTCGCAGTACGCTGGCGTTTTTCTCTGCGAACCTCTGCGTTACCTTCTGCGAACCTCTGCGAGAAAACCATATGAGCTTATCCTCAACTAGTATAAATCGGCCGGTGCTCGCCATTGTGATGAGCCTAGTCATCGTGATATTCGGCGTGATTGGGTTTCGGTACCTCAGCATCCGGGAGTATCCGAGCGTAGATCCGCCTATCATTACGGTATCAGCCAGCTATACCGGGGCTTCGGCTGATGTAATGCAGGGCCAGGTGACCGAGCCGCTGGAAGAAGCCCTCAACGGCATTGCGGGCATCAAAAACCTAACCTCAAACTCACGCGACGGCCGCACCCAGATTACTGTGGAGTTCGACCTCGACTCCGACCTGGAAACCGCCGCCAACGACGTGCGCGACAAGGTATCAGGGGCACAGGGCCGCCTCCCGCGGGATATTGACCCGCCAGTGGTGAGCAAGGCTAACGCCGACTCGCAACCGATTGTAATGACCTACCTCAGCAGCAGCCAACGCAGCTTGCTGGAGCTGACCGACTACGCCAACAACGTACTCAAGGAGCGCCTCCAAACCATTCCAGGCGTGTCGGAGGTGCGGGTGTTTGGCGAGCGGAAGTACTCAATGCGGCTTTGGCTGGACCCCGTGAAACTGTCAGCGCTGGGCGTGAGCCCCGTGGATGTACAAGCTGCCCTCACCCGCGAAAACGTGGAGCTGCCCAGCGGCTCGGTGCAGGGCGAGGCCACCCAGCTCACATTGCGCACCATGGGCCGGCTTACTACCGTCGAGGATTTCAACAACCTGATTATTCGCAAAGACGCTTCCTCGCTAGTACGCCTCACCGATGTTGGATACGCCGAACTGTACCCCGAAAACGACCAAACTATCTTCAAGGTAAACGGTGTGCCGATGGTGGGCGTGGCTGTTATTCCGCAGCCCGGCTCCAACCAGATTGACATTGCCGAAGAGTTCAATAAGCGAATTGACCTCTATGGCAAAGATTTGCCTAAAGACTTACAACTGAAGCCCGGCTTCGATAACTCGGTATTTATCCGGCAGTCTATCAACGAAGTAGAGCATACCATTGTGGAAGCCTTTGTGCTGGTGGTGGTGATTATCTTCTTGTTTCTGCGCGACTGGCGCTCCACGCTTATCCCGGTAGTGGCCATTCCCGTGTCGTTGGTGGGTATCTTCTTCGTGATGTACCTGCTCAACTTCTCCATCAATGTACTCACGCTGCTGGCTATTGTGCTGGCCATCGGGCTGGTGGTAGACGATGCCATTGTAGTCCTGGAGAATATCTACTCGCGTATTGAGGAAGGCGAAGACCCGAAAACGGCCGCCATTAAGGGTTCCGAGGAAATTCTGCTGGCCGTAGTAAGTACTACGGTGGTGCTGGCGGCGGTATTTTTGCCAGTGGTATTTCTGACGGGTATCACCGGGCGGCTGTTCCGTGAGTTCGGTATTGTAGTAGCCGGTTCGGTGCTGATTTCGGCGTTTGTCTCGCTCACGCTCACGCCCATGATGTGCTCGGTGCTGCTCAAGCGCGAGGAAAAGCACAACTGGTTTTACCGCAAAACCGAACCTTTCTTCGAGCGGCTGATTGGTGGCTACAAACACAGCCTGCAAACCTTCCTGCAAAACCGCTGGCTGGCTTGGCTGATGGTGGCCGGTACGGGCGTGGGCATTTGGTTTTTCATGGGTGTGCTGCCCTCTGAGCTAGCCCCGGTGGAAGACCGGAGCCGCATCAACCTGAACGCCACCGGCCCTGAGGGTGCATCATTCGAGTTCATGGATGCCTACATGGACCAACTCAGCAAGCTCGGCGTTGATTCGACGGGCGAAGAGAACTTAAGCAGCGTCTACGCTGTGACGTCGCCGGGCTTTGGCGGCGGTTCCAACTCGGGCCGGGCCCGTGTGCTGCTGCTTGATGCCGATAAACGCGAAGTAACCCAAGACCAGATTGCCGCCAAGCTTTCGACGGGCGTGAAGAAGCTAACGGCCGCACGTACTTCTGTGTCGCAGGACCAGAGTATTGGTAATGGCGGCGGGGGCTTGCCGGTACAGTTTGTTATCCAGACCCAGGACTTCGACAAGCTGCGCGAAGCCGTGCCGAAGTTCCTCGATGCGGCTCGCCAAGACCCAACCTTCCAATATGCTGATGTCGATTTGAAGTTCAACAAGCCCGAGTTGCGCGTGACCATCGACCGGGAGAAGGCCCAGAGCCTCGGGGTGTCGGTGCAGAGCATTTCGCAGACGCTGCAAGCGGGCCTGAGCGGGCAGCGCTACGGCTACTTCATCAAGGACAGCAAGCAGTATCAGATTATCGGGCAGGTGGCCCGCGAAGACCGCAACCAGCCGCTGGACGTTCGCTTGCTGTCGGTGAAAAATGCTGCTGGCCAACTCGTGCAGCTCGACAACGTGATTCGGTTGGAAGAAAGTAGCACCCCACCGCAGCTGTTCCGCTTCAACCGCTATAACTCGGCTACCTTCTCGGCTTCGCTGGCCCCCGGTAAGTCGCTCGGCGACGGTATTGCCGCCATGCAAGCTATTGCCGACAAGCAACTGGACGAAACCTTTACCACCGAGCTAGCCGGTGCCTCCCGCGACTTTCAAGAAAGCTCATCCTCGCTCATTTTTGCCTTTGGGCTGGCCTTGGTGCTGATTTACCTGGTGCTGGCCGCGCAGTTCGAGAGCTTCCGCGACCCGGTAGTTATCATGGTAACGGTGCCGCTGGCACTATCCGGGGCGCTGCTGAGCTTGTGGTACTTCAACCAGACGCTCAACCTGTTTTCGCAGATTGGTATCATCATGCTCATCGGGCTGGTAACTAAGAACGGCATCCTGATTGTGGAGTTTGCCAACCAGCAAGTGGAGCAGGGCAAAGACTATATGACCGGCCTGATTGAAGGTGCCACCGCCCGCTTCCGCCCGATTCTGATGACTTCATTGTGCGCCATTTTGGGCATTTTGCCCATTGCCATTGCCACCGGCGCGGGCGCGCTTAGCCGCCGAGCTATGGGTATTGGTGTGGTGGGCGGCCTGTTTTTTGCTACCGGCCTCACGCTGTACGTGGTGCCTGTGATGTACTCGTACTTCGCCACGGCCAAAAAGCATAGCGCTAAACCCAAAGACAAAAAAGTGGTGGCCTAGCCTCCGCCTCCCTATTCGCGTCCCGCCCGATTCCCGTTTTAGCAGTTAGTAGTTTCTGATGTTTTCCCTCCGCTTCCTTCCCACCCTTGCCTTTCTGACGCTGCCGCTGCTTAGCTATGCTCAGCAACCGGTGTTGCCCTCCCAGCAGCCCGTAACCCAGCCCCAGTCGAAAGCTCAGACGGAGAAGCCAGAAACAGTTGCCAGCGCCCCCTTTCTGACCTTGGCGGAAGCCCTCCGGATTGCGTTGGAAAACAACTATGATATTCGGCTGTCGAGGCAGGATGTACGGATTGCGGAAAACAACGTGACGCGCGGCAACGCCGGCCAGTTGCCGGTAGTCAATGGCAACCTTACCCGCACCTTCAACCGCAACAACGTGCGGCAGGAGTCATCGAGCCGCCCCGACCCTAGTATTGCCAACGGAGCCAAGTCCAACCTGCTCAACGCCAACGTGGCCGCTACCTGGACCATATTTGATGGTTTTGGGATGTTTATTGCCTACGACCGGCTGCAAGCCTTGGAGCAAAGCCAGCGCCAGCTTACCCGTGCTACCATTGAGGAAACCGTTGCCAACATCACTGATTCTTACTTCGTGGTGGTGCGTGAGTCGGGAAAAATCAAGTCCATCGAAGAAGCCCTTAAAATCGGGCAAGCCCGCATCGACTTAACACAGGCCCGCGTGGATGTGGGCGTGGCAGCCAAGGTAGAAGTGCTGACGGCCCGCGTGGATTACAACGCCGACCGTTCTATCCTGATTCAGCAGCAGGAACTGTTGAAAACTGCTAAAATCAGCCTCAACAACCTGCTGGGTCGCGACCCAAACCAGGATTTTCAGCCTCAGGACTCGATTGTAGTGACGGAAAATCTGCAACGCGACGAGGTACTGCAAGCTATTCGGGCCAACAACCCGCGCCTACAACAGGCCCGTACCAACACCGAAGTAGCCACCTACGACCGGAAACTGGTGCGTGCGTCCCGATTCCCGCAAATCGGGCTGACTTCGGGCTATGGCCTCAACCGTAACATCAACGGCGCAGCATTTTTCGGTACTCAACTGGTAACTAATACCGGCCGCACGTATGGGCTAAACTATGGCGTAGTAGCATCGGTGCCGATATTTGATGGTTTCAACCGTACTCGTTTAGAGCAGAATGCCCGCATTGTGGAGGAGCAAAGTCAGCTTCAGCTCAACCAGACCCAGTTGCAGCTAAACACTGAAGCCGAGCAAGCCATTGCGCAGTATCAGAACCGCTTGCAGTTGTTGAAGTTGGAAGAAGCTAATATCCTGCTGGCCCGCGAAAACGTGGCCATTGCCCTGGAACGGTACCGCCTAGGCCTGCTTACCCCCCTCGATCTACGCGTGGCCCAGCGTACCCAGCTCGATGCTGAGGTACGCCTGCTCGATATTCGCTACCAAGCTAAGCAGGCCGAAATTGTATTGCGCCGCCTAAGCAGTGGCTTGGTGCAAGGCCAGTAAGTAGCTCACTTGTTATTGCTGCTCACGTAACCACTCTTCGGCCGCTGAGGCATCGTCGAATACTTGTAGCTGGATGTCACCGCCGAACGATTCGGCTTCCAACACGCTCACCTCGTGAGAGAGGTCGTTGGGCTGCGAAATGTGCGCAATGTAGCGCAAGCCCAAGCTTCGAGCCTGCGGGGCCCACACAGTCCGGAGCCATTCTACGGAGTCGAACCAAGGTCCACGTAAGCCGCTGTTGTCGTTGAGTAGGTAGGGGCAGTGGAAGCTTTTCATAGCATCCAGAAAGCCGGTTGCTCCCGCATACGCCTGAGCAGGCTCAATATACCCCAGCCAAATAGCCCGTATCCACTGGTTTTCCTCGTCATAAACCAGTTCACAGGTACTGCCATCTTTTGGGTCAATGTCTATAGAAATGTGCATACTTATGTAAACGCAGACGCTGGGAGGCTAGGTTACTAGTGTTCAGGTAAGAATTGCAAGGTGTTTTGGGGGTACTAGCGAGTAACTTCTTCATAGCCCGCAATCTAGCAGCGGAATACGCTGTGGCTATTTTTGAGCTTCGTCGGGAATTGACAAGGTTTGGAGGCGGGTTCAGGCTGGCTCACCGAAAAGCGCCATTTCTGTGGAAGTAGCCAGGTACTTTTGAGCACTTCTTCATCGGGGCTACTTATAGACTGTTGATGAAAAAGTTTGCTCCCTACACACCTATTGCACCATGCTCTCCATTATCTGCCGCCTACTCCTGCTCCTAACTCTGGTGGCGGGTGTAGCCTGTGCCTCCTTTGAAGCCACTGCCGCTGTGCCTGCTTTTCGGCTGCTCCCTCAGCTACGCATGAAAAAGCAGAATCGTCTCAAATCAATTCACCGGCCCATCTACCACGCTTACAAGCCTTACCGCTGCTAAAGGTAATCTAGCGGCTTGCTTTTCAGTTCTGCTTGCCCATCAGCTACTCCCTTTTCACTGGGTTTAATGTTGCTAACCACTAAAAAGGCTGCCGGATGTTCCGGCAGCCTTTTTCATTGGATTGAAAGTACTTAGTACTGCGCGGTCTTGACACCCATTAGTTTAATTGTAGTTCCCGTAGTTGTTTGAGAGCTTCGAGAGTTTTTTCGCGCGTTTTGGCTTCCTTTTCATCTTCGTCAATGGGAGACTTGGCGGAGGAATCGAAGAAAGCTAGGATGTTCTGGCGGACTGGTGGAGTCATACCCTCAAATTTCTTATCGGCCAGTTGGCGTAGCCATTCCCCGTACGCTTCGTCGGTTAGCTCGTACTCTCCTACTTTGGTGGGTTTGCCGGTATCAAAATCGGTGTTGGGCAATGGTTGAGTGCCCATCTGCGTGGTGTCGCGGGGCTCAGCTTCTACGAACCGACAATATCCCGTCATTACATTCCGGAAACTAGCTTTGAACAACTCTTGTGCTTCAGGAGTAGGCAGCTTGAACGCAAACGGACGGAGCGGCCCAATTTTGGGTAGCACCCGCACAAAGTAAGACAGGATACGGGCACCAGTACCGGGTTTCTGGTAGCCAGTGCCATAGAGCTTGCGGTACTTTTTCTCGCTTTCGTTGTACACGTATTCGCGCCGGCGAGCTTGCGGGCTCAGCCGCCGAATTTCCTTTTTTTGCGACTGCCACGCAGCTCGGCTGGCAATAGGAATCAGCTGGCGCACCGCAAACCGAAACGACTCGATGGCCAAGTCCACGTTGAATACCACATTGCCCAGTTCCAGCCCATAAGTTTTCTGAAACGCCCGCTCTAACACTGGCTTCGATACTTTAAAGCCGATGGAACGCTGGTATTCGGCAGTGCGGTAGCGGCCGGCAGCTAATTGCACTACATCGAAGGCAAACTCCAGTTGAGTGTGCTGAATGGGTGCTTCTTCATAGGTGATGTCGTTGCCAAACTTGCGCTTTAGCTCCGGATACACCGAGGGCATAGCCCGGTTAGTACCCTCCGGATGCCCAATAACATCAGCCGCGTAATGCGCTAGTGCTCCTAGCGCAAAGGCATATTCGTTGCGGTTGTGGGCCTCATTGAGCAAGTTGCGCACAAAGTCGCCACTCCTGACATAATGCGTGAGGTTGGTAAACAGCTCCGACCCCATCGGATAGTAGCCCATATCCTGCAAGATGGAGCCTCCATAGGCATAGGCTTTTGCTTCTACCAACTGCTCTTCGGTGGCACCAGGGTAGCGCTGTTGCAGCATTGGCAGCAGACAGCGCGCCCACGACGAATCGACATTGGCTTGGTGCGTCAGCACTGAATAGCCGGAGGCAGAAAACGGAACCAACAGCACCACCAACACCAAACTTCGCAATAGGCACTTAAGCATGGAAACAAGCCCTGAACAGGCTGTCGGGAAATTCCAACGCTGTTAAAGCACTGTCTGTACGCGCAAGCTCGGCCGGAGTTGTGTTTTGGTGAGTCGTTGGTACAAGAGACAGTTGCAGATTACGTTTTACGCCTCAATCAGCTTACTAACTAAAAACAACAAGCCCCCAACGCGGATACGTTAGGGGCTTGCTTAATTACCTCCCACAATAACGGGGGCAGTGCTTGGCAGCTACTCCAGTATGACTTTGCGCGTGATGAAGAGGCCGTCAACCTGTACGCGCAGTGTATATAGCCCTTTGGCTAGGGTGCGCACGGCTAAAGGCTGCTCAGCAGTACCGCTCCGCAGGCCTACGGCCTGCGTGAATACCTGCTGGCCTAGGGCATTATAGAGAGTAGCCTGCGCGGTGGTAGTGGTAGCGCCGGCAATACGGAGCGTCAGTTGACCGGTGTTGCTGGGGTTTGGGTACACCGATACTTCCCCATTAGGTAACTCGTTGCGGGTTGCCAAAACGCCCTGCCCTAGTTGCAACGAGAAGCTTCCTGGGAAATCACTCGATGAATACCCCGACACCGACACGTAGTAGGTAGCACCAGGCGTCAGGTTGGTTAGCACCTGCCCACCAGCGGCTGTATTAGGACCGGTGCCACCCTTGCAGCTTATCTGAGTGAATGGACCTGAACAGCTAGCTGCCGAAAACACGCGCACTTGCCCAGCTGGGTCGCCAATAGCCACCAGGCTCATACTGGTTCCACCCGTAGCGGGCGTTACAAAACGGTACCACACATCTTTCGGGGCCGAGGCCGTCGTACAGCCGGGGTTCTGGTAGCCGTTTATAGGAGTGGAAGTAGCACCCAAGTTGGTGGTCCGGATGGTTTGGTACGCTCCATTTGGGCCAGTGGTAAGCAGCATGGCTCCGCACGGCTCGTCGTTGACTGAAGGCGGAATGAGGGTGGTGAGGCTAGCGGTTACGGGCACCGACGACTGGCCAGGTCCGCAGTTACTTACCACGCTCACCCGGTACTGTGTCAGGCCCTCCAACCCAGTAAGCTGCACTGGCGAGCCGGTAGCTTGCACTGTAACTGGTGTACCCGTAGTAGGAGTTGCTACCACCGTATAACTGGTTACGCCTGCCACGGGCGTAAAGGTGACAGTGGCGGACGTACCCGTGATGTTGCTTATTGCCAAGGCACTTACGCGGGAGCAGTTGGCCACCGTCACGTTATCAATACCTAAGTCGTTGGTACCATAATCGGCAACAGCCCGAAAGCGGATAACTGAGGTAGCGGAGGTGCTGGTGAGTTGCAGCGTTTGAGTCTGGAACGAAAACGGTATCGATAAGCGCAACAACTGCGGCCCAAACGTGAGGCCCCCATCAGTGGATACCTGTACCGTCAGAGAATCAGGTCCACCAAAGGCACCAAGTGTATTGATGTAGTCGAAGCTCAACTCCTTGCTGCCGGGCGAACTCAGGTTGATAAACAAATCCAAGGTACCAACCACGCCTCGGCTGTTTTGGCCGCTGTGGAAACGTGCTGAATGGTCACTGCCCTGCCCTCCCGACGGCGAGTATGACCAAGAGGTAGGACTGGCCCAGTTGGCAGATACGCCATCATCCTCACGGCGCCACGAGTTATTACCGGTACTGGGGCTATTACGCCAGAAGTTGGTAGGCACGTCGTTGGTACCGCACCGGCTAAGCCAGTTGTTTTCAAACGTTTCTACAAACGGCACCGTGGCGTACAGCGGCGCTACACAGTCGCTACGAAAAACGCCAGCATTGGAGCGCACCGAACTGGAAGTAGCCGAGCAAACCTGAGTTACATAGAACTGATACTCGGTGCTGGGCATGAGTCCAGTTACCGTTACACTGTTAGTGGAACTGGTAACCGTCTGCCCACCAGTACCGGGTGTGAAGCCTGTGGGCCCGTAGTTGATCCGGAATGTACCACCGCCGCCAGTCACCGTCCAGTTCAGTACTGCCGAAGTAGCCGTAATGGTCCCAGTGGTTAGGTTACGAGGGGTAGGGCAAGCAGCTGGCGGCAAGGGTACAAAAGCATACACTTGCCCAGCGGCTGGCACCGAGTTTAGCGAAGAATTTTCGGTAACGGCACTAGCCACAGGTGCAGCGCCCGTACTGCTGAGCGACAAAAACGTAGCCGGCGTTCCGCCCGCTAGCCCAATAGAAGCTGAAGGCAAGTTGGGAGGCGTGGTTTCGGGCTGGTAGATGTACTCAATACGATTAGTGGTTTCGTAGAGCTTCACCTGCATCGACAGCACCGGGCCCGTGGCAGAGTAATTCCATTTCCAATTGCGCCATTCAAACGTAAACACCCGGTTGGGCGCTGTGCCAGTGGTCTGGTAGCTGGCAGCGGCCCCTGTTCCGTTTCCGCTTAGGTCGTCCCAGAGTGGGGCCAGCAAGGGAAAGTCGGAGGCATTGCCGTTAGCCAAACTATTACTCAAGGAAGTACTAGCGGCGCTATTGAACGATAAAAAACCGTTGGAGCTGGCGAAGACGTTTGTATATGGCAGGCCATCGAGAGCAAACGAAAACCCGATGGGAATAGCTCCGGATACAGCGTCGTCGCTTAAGATAGAAGCCGAATTAGCGGTGGCTGGCAGCACAGTGTAGGTTCCTTGTGAGGCCGAGAACTGGTACGTGTCAATCTGCGCCTGCGCGTTGCCAAAAGCGGCACCGAGAAGTACAGAAGTAACTAGGCTAGCACGCCACTTCTTCAATTGATGCCAAGATGCGCGTAAAGTTTTTCTCATAGATGGTGGAAATAGAGGATGGAAAGGTGGCAAGCAGCAACCGTGTAAGCAGCATCTGCCAGTTGGTGAATATAGATGCAATCCACTGATCAGCAATATTTTCCGACTATTTCATCTTATATCACCATTTGCAATCGGTTTCGGCTCCTTGTTTCACCAATTCCCTTATCTATCCCTCTCCACAGCAAACAACAACCGACTTACTTATAGGCTGTTGAGCTGTTTGCTGAAACCTATAATGAAAAAAGGGCCAGTGTCCAATCAGACATTGCCCCCTTCAAGGCCTCTTCACTTACTTTCACGGCCCAAATATCTAGCAGGCGCTAACTATTGGATACTATGTTGTGCAGGCTTCATACAAACGTAAAACAGCTTGCTACTTATGCCGAGCTTGGGCGGTATGGTCGTTGTGTTGTGGTACACTTGCTCAACCTAGCTAGTTGCTTCGATGCAAATTAGCTTGGCATCTTCCGAGAAAAGGGCCAACGATAGGTAGCCTATGCATGGCAAGCTATAGGCCTTGGCTACAGCCTCCTCTCCTACTGGCAACCAATAAAGCCCATACATTTTTAGTAATTCTGATTTTAGCTGTGCCCTTGAAAAGCAAAAGCCCCGTTTCTGAATCAGAAACGGGGCTTTTTGTAGAGAGCGAGGGATTCGAACCCCCGGAGGTTTAACCCTCAACGGTTTTCAAGACCGCCGCAATCGACCACTCTGCCAGCTCTCTAGATCGGCTTGTCATTCGGAAGCAAGATACACAGAATCCAGCGGAAACCGGCTATCGGTACTGTAGAGAGGGGGGGATTCGAACCCCCGATACCCTTGCAGGTATAACGGAT
This sequence comes from Hymenobacter norwichensis DSM 15439, assembly GCF_000420705.1. Taxonomy (GTDB): domain Bacteria; phylum Bacteroidota; class Bacteroidia; order Cytophagales; family Hymenobacteraceae; genus Hymenobacter; species Hymenobacter norwichensis. Next base: position 524,840 of record NZ_ATVL01000007.1, on the reverse strand, counting down.
TTCGAATCCGTCGCATTCGACCACTCTGCCACCTCTCTAGAAGGTATAATCAGTCGTTTTGGGACGACAAAAGTAGCAGCGCCTCGCCCTCGTCACAACTTTTACTGATATATTTTTCTGAATTCAGGCGCTTTCTGTGCTTGCTCTCAGCTTTGCCAACTGATAATCAGGCGCTAACCGATTTCACTTCTTTGCGCCGTAGCCGGTCGAGCAGGCGCAGGCCCCCACTCTCATTGCGCAGGCGGCCGGTTACTACATCGATGCTGACATTCACTTCGAAGCCCACAATCAGGGTCATACACACGAAATCAAGCCACACCATAAAGCCCACCAGCGCCCCGATAGAGCCGTAAAAGGTATTGTAAGAGTCGAAGATCTTGACGTAAAGAATGAACAGAAATGACACTAAGAAGATGAGCAGCGTGGCCACCACCGCCCCGGCCGAGAAGAAAGGCCATTTGTCGTGCACTGGGGGCACGTAGTAGTACACCAAGCAAGTAGTGAGCAGAAATAGGCTAACCACCGAGCCGTATTTGATAATCGTAATCAGCTCCCCAGTATATTTTTCAGGCACTATTTCCTGAAATACCAGCGCATCAATGATGTAGGTCCCGAAGAAGATACCCGCTACGGATACCAGTAGCACCGCCGACAGCACCACTGTTAGTAGGGTGGCAATGACCCGCTTGCGCACGTAAGTCCGCTTCTTGAACGAGGGATACTTTTTCTCGAAAGCATCAAGCAGTGCCATCAGGCCGTTGCTGCTGAGCACCAGCGCCGTGGCAAAACCGAATGAGAGCAGGCCCCCATGCGGAATGTTTACAATGTCTTCGATAGTACCCGACAGCACTTTGTACATCTCCGCCGGAATGAAATCGGCCAGGAACTGGAGGATATCAACATTCAGATTAGGGATGGGCAAATATGGGATGAGCGTGAACAGAAAAATAATGGTAGGAAAGAGTGCCACCGTCACGTTGAAGGCCATGTAGCCTGCCCGCTTTTCCACGCTGTCGAGCTTCAACTCCTGCAGCATCCGGTCCACCACGTCGTACACAGAGGCCTTACCATCGGCGAAGCGTAAGCGCTTCAACCACACGATAAATCGGCGGTAGCTACGCCGACGGCGCAAGTCCGGCAGATGGTAACGGCGAGTGGGTAAGGCCATGCGAGTAATTGAGTGACTAAGTAAACGAGCAACTTATGAATTAGTCACTCGGCTACTCTTTTTTGAGAAACGCAGCCGGAGCCGGGGCATCCGAGGAGGATTTGGGTGGAGTAAGCGGGCCAGCCGTTTCGTCGTCGGTAAAGTACGGGGCCAGTTTGGCTTGGATATGGGCCGGCACGGGTACGGGCCGCCCGGTGGCCATGCTCACGAACACCATCAACGTGTGGCCTTCGGTTAGCAGTTCCTGCGCTTCGTTGTAGATTTCGTACTCGAACAAGACCCGGGTGCCTTCGGCGGGCTGCTTAAGCAGCAACCGTACCGTCAGCAGGTCGTCGTAGCGGGCCGGGCGCCGGAAGCGGGTACGGATTTCGCCCACGGGCATGCCAACGCCTTCCGCTTCCAAATCTTTGTAGCTGATGCCAAGTTGCCGGAACGCCTCAGTACGGCACACCTCAAAGTAGGCCGCGTAGTTGCCGTGGTAGACGTAGCCCATCTGGTCGGTTTCGGCGTAGCGGACCCGGATACTGGTGTCGGAAGAGTACATAGTTTTATTGATCAAATTCAGGCGTTACTTGATAAAGCTCTAACAGATTCAGTAGATAATGGCCATATATTTCCACTGAGGATAAATCAATTATTACCACTAGAAACACGTCTGCATTATTGGTTGAAACAAGGACGTGCAGAAATCTTCTTTCTGGGTGCTGATATACGTGCTGAACTAAGCCATCATCAGCAAGAGCATAACCTGCCAAATCATCAATTGATATTGCATCGACATACGGCCAAATATCTACTACAGGCTCTGCCGTAGTTGTCACATCTAGCATTGGAGCCTGGAAAGTCTCTTGGTACTGTTCGTGACTTAGCTTGTTCGTCTCTACTATCACAAGCCAAACACTTACTTCATAATGCCGGCGCGGCTGAGGGCGGCTTGGTAGCGACGGGCGTTTACTAAGTGCTCCTGCTCGTTACGGGCAAAGGCGTGGTAGCCGCTGAAATCCTCCTTCGCGCAGAAGTACAGGTAATCGTGGCTTTCGGGGTTCAGCACGGCGTCGATGCTGGCAATGCTGGGCAGGTTGATGGGGCCGGGCGGCAGGCCGGCATATTTGTACGTGTTGTAGGGCGAGTCTTTGGTGAGGTGCACGTTGAGTACCCGCTTGATGCCGAAGTCACCGTTAGCGTACACCACCGTCGGGTCGGCCTGGAGCTTCATGTTGCGTTTGAGGCGGTTGAGGTACACACCGGCCACGCGCGGCCGCTCATCGGCGTGCTGCTGCTGCTCGGCTTCCACAATACTGGCCAGCGTACTGACTTCGGCGCGGGTGAGGCCCAGCTTTTCGCGCTTGGCGTCGCGCGCCGGTGTCCAGAACTTCTCGTATTCCTTTTTCATGCGCTGCATGAGGTTTTCGGCCGAGGTGTTCCAGTAGAGCTCGTAGGTGTTCGGAATGAACATGGTGAGCACTGAAGTAGTGTCGAAGCCCAGGCTGCGGGTGTAGCTAGGGCTGCGCAACAACGAATCGAGGGTGCGGGGCTTCACGTCTACCTGCGCAGCCAGACGGTCCACTAGGTCTTGGCGCAAGCGCACAGTATTGAAAGTAAGTTGCAACGGCGACTGGGAGCCGCTTTTCAGGATATTGATGAGCTGGCGGTTAGTGAGGCCATCCTTCAACTCGTAGTTGCCGGGCTTCACCGCGCCCGGCTTGTTGTAGTTCATCATGCGCCCGACGAAGTGCAACGACATCTTATCAATAACTGCCCCACTAGTATCCACACGGTTCAGGGCCGTTTTCCAGTCGGCTCCGCGCGGAATCAGCACGTAGGTACGCTTGCCCTTGGTTTCGATATTCGGGGTGAAGAATATCTGGTAGAAGTAATACGAGAATGTGATGAGCAGCAGGCCGATGATGCCCACGGTGTAGGAGAAACGGTTGCGACGACGAGTGGCCTTGGCTTTGTAGTCGATGCGGGGTTTGGCCATGTTGAGAGAAAACAAAAAGCGGAAAAGTGCGTAGCCTCTATCGTTTGGGCTGCGGGCTGATTTCAAAGTAGCTTTGACGGTTCAAAAGTACATGTTCTGTCTCTTAACCTTTTGCTTTCGACTTATGCGTCACACCTACTCTTCTCTTTTAAGCTTACGCAAGCTATTCACCCTTTCTCTAGGCCTAGGTCTTAGCTCGGCTGCTCTTGCCCAAACTCCTATTAGCATCAGCAGTGCTACAGCAGTATACACTCAGAACTTCGACGCTATTGGCGCTACGGGCGTTACATATCCAGCGGGTTGGACAGGATTGCGTCTTGCAGGCTCGGGTGTGGCAAATGAAACGTTGCCACCAGCTGTTACCGATGGCAGTGCCAATGCAGGAGGGGTGTACAACGTTGGAACAACAGGTGCAACTGACCGTGCCTTTGGCACTCTTGGTTCTACTAGCACCGAGCCAGCCATAGGAGCAGTATTCACCAATGGTACGGGTGCTGCTATAACGCGTGTAAATATTGCCGCCCGCGCCGAACAGTGGCGCTCAAGCAGTAACAACACCGTAAATGAGGTAGTTGCCTTTGAATACAGCCTTAATGCTACCAGCCTAAGCACTGGCACTTGGACTGCTGTTACAGCACTAGACTTAAATGAACGTGCTACTGCCACTACAACGGCAGCAGCTATTGACGGTAATTTAGCAGCTAATAATGCTGCTATCAGTGGCAGCATCACCTTAAACTGGCCTGCTAACACTACCATGTGGATTCGTTGGAAGGATGTTGACAATACCGGCTCCGATGCGCTACTTGCCGTTGACAACTTTGCTATTTCCACTGGTACTACGCCATTGGCTACCCGCAATGCGGCTGCTAACAGCGCTATTAGCGTGTTCCCAAATCCGGCCAACGACGTAGTGAGCATCCGTATCAACGGCAAAGCTACCAACGCGCCCATCACCGTTTCCGACCTGACGGGCCGTAAGGTATTGAGCGGTACAGCTGCTGCCGATGGCACGTTCAGCCTGCGCAGCCTGCCCGCGGGCAGCTATGTGGTTTCCGTTCAGGACGGTGCTGCAAGTGCTACTTATAAAGTGGTGAAACAGTAGCCTACTGCTGATTTTAAAGGAAAGCCTCTGCCTTCGGGTGGAGGCTTTTTTTGTGGCTGGATTTTCGATGAATGAAAACCTAACAGGAATTTTACACGAAAACTGTAAGCAGAAGTCTGCTACATCGGCTACCTTGCTCCGCTCCGACCCCTGGGTCGTTTGTTTCACTTAGCTACTCCCCTGTTTCCCTATGCCCGCTACGCTGCTCCGCATTCACCCCGATAACCCACCGCAGAACCGCATTCAGCAAGTTGTAGACGTGTTGCGCAAAGGCGGCATCATCATCTACCCTACCGATACCGTGTATGGTATTGGGTGTGATATTCACAATGCCAAGGCTGTTGAGAAACTCTGCCGCATCAAAGGCCTAAACCCCGATAAAGCCAACCTCAGCTTTATCTGCTCCGACCTCTCGCACATTTCCGATTACGCCCACGGCATCACCACGCCAACTTATAAAGTAATTAAGAAGGCACTGCCAGGTCCGTTCACATTCATCTTCGAGGCCAGCGCTAAAGCTCCCCGCCAAGGTGGCCGCCAGCGCAAAACCGTAGGTATCCGGGTGCCCGACAGCACTATTATCATTCAGCTGGTAAAGGAATTAGGCAACCCTATTATTAGCACCTCGGTGCGGGAGGATGAAAACACACTAGAAGAGTACGTAACTGACCCCGACCTGATTTTCGAGAAGTACCGCCTGCTCGTGGACCTAGTAATTGACGGCGGTTTTGGTGGCAACGTGCCCAGCACCATCATCGACTGCACCAACGACGACTTCGAGCTAATCCGCCAGGGTGCTGGCGACATCGAGCAGTATTTGTAAAAGAAGTTAGGTGCCACTAGAAGCTAGGCGTTAGAAGTTGATTACTAGAACAATAGACTTTCTATTGTTCTAGTAATCAACTTCTAACGCCTAGCTTCTCTTTTATGCTTCCAGCGGCGGTGGCTCCAAAGGTAGTCGGCGGGGAAGGCGCGGATATCGGCCTCTAAGTGACGCACGAAGGCCTCGGTGATGGGAAAGCTGTCGGTGGGTAAGGGCGAATTGCCATCGTAGAGGTCGGCCAGCACAATTTCGTAGCGGCCCTGGTGCAGGCGATGAATGCCCACGTACACCACTGGGCAATTGAAACGGCTAGCGAGCCGCTCGGCGCTAGTGTAAAAACCAGCATCTTGGTTCATGAAGGTGGTCCAGTAGGGCCGGTCTTCGGGGCCGGCGGCTTGGTCGGAGAGCAGACTTACCACCCGCGTTTCGCCCCGACGCTGAACTAAATCCCGCAGTGTGTCGCGCATTGGAATCAGGCCGGCGCCGGTACCGGTGCGCAATTGCCGCATGAAGCTCTCGAAAAACGGATTCATCAGCGGCTTGTACACCCCATCTACGTGCGCCGACAGCCAGAGCGCTCCTGAGGTCAGCACCCACTCCCAGTTGCCCGCGTGCGACGATAAGCCCAGCACCGTGCGCCCCTGCGCAAAATGCCGCTCCAATACCTCCGGGTTGCGGAAAGTTACGCGCCGCTTCAGTTCCTCGTTGGATATAGCACCCAGCTTTAGGGTTTCCACTAGCACCTGCGCAAAGTTGCGGTAGAACTGTTTCTGGAGTTGCTGTATTTCCGCTTCCGGCTTCTCGGGGAAAGAATTACGCAGGTTGGTGAGAATCACATTTTGGCGGTAGCGCACCACGTAAGCCAGCAGGAAGTAGATAAAATCGGCTAAGCCATAGAGCATGGTTAGCGGCAGATGCGCTAGGCCACGCAACAACCCGCCAAGCACATGGTAGTACCAGAGGTACGATTTGGAAGTGGGTTTACTCATCGGGCGGGGCCTGCGCCAGCCGGGGCATAATCGGTGGTCATGCGGTGCACGGTGGCGGTTTGGGTGGTCAGTGCTTGTTTGGGCGTGCGCACTTCTATTGTTAGCGTGTAGTCGCCGGCGGGCACTTTGCTTAAATCAAGCTCATTAGTAATAGGCGTTGGCCGGCCAGCCATGCCCCGCGTGGTAGCAGCTTGGGTTAGCGCATCGGTTTTACTACCCGCTTTGCGCAGCCGGTACCGCACTTGCAGTTCCTGCTCTGGGGCAGCATTGTAGAGTTCGGTGTACAGCCAGAGCTTATCGGCGCCGCGGGCGTAGGTGCCGCCGGGGGCCCGCGTCAAACTGAAACCGCCGCGGCTGAAATTACTGGCCTCGGCTCCTTTGGCAGCTGGTTTGGCTAAAAGCACCACGTCGCTGAGCGTAGGTTTCCCGTCGGCAGATGCCAGCAACAGGGGCATTTCCACTAGGGCCTGCTGGCTACCACGATACTGGTCGCGCACTAGGCCCCTAATACGGTAGCTACCATCAGGCAGTACCAGCCGTTTCTGAAAGCTGAGCGGATTTTTGATGGCGGCCGTCGTGTCGCTGAGCACGGGCGGTTTGAGCGTGATATTCTCCTGATAAGCCGCTTGGCCATCGGGCCGGATAATTTCCAGCGTCAGCACGGCCGCTGCCTGGTACATTTTGGAGGCGCGGCGCATATACGTCAGCCATTGGCCGGGCACGGTAGCGTAGATTTCCACTACGCTGCCTTTCACGCTGGTATCTAGGTTGCGGAAGCGGGCTACATCCAGCAACAGTTGCGGCTGTGCTGCCAGCACCGGACCAGCAAGTGGTAATATTAGCAGTAGAAATAAAAGGTATACCGTGCGCATCGTGTCAGTTTGGCCGGTAAAGGTAAGGCGACTTTCAAAAGAATGTGGTTTCATGACGGTAGCCATAATTTTATGTATATCATTAGCCCAACTTACTTACCACCCCCATACGTTCGAAAAGCGGCTGAATGGTAGCTCCACTTATGCCGTCTTATGGTGTCGCTGCCTGCGCCATCTTTCCATTTACCAATTGCTTTTTAGTCTTGCTTGCTGCTAATGCCTCGTATTCTTTTTGAAACTCAGTACCACCCTCCCACTTCGTTTTTCGCTGAAATTATCGGGGCTGATGCCTTGCAACTGGAAACACAGGAGCACTACCGCAAGCAAACCTACCGCAACCGTTGCCTGATTCTGACCGCGCAGGGTGTAAAGCCGCTTACCGTGCCGGTAGTGGACGGCAACCGTAGCGAGAAAGTGAAAACCGCTGAAATTGAAATCGACTACCGGCAGAACTGGGTGCATCAACATTGGCGCACCATTCAAACCGCCTACGGCGGCACACCGTATTTTGAGTACTACGCCGACTATTTGCACGATATCTACGTACAGAAACATCAGCGCCTTTTCGACTTGAATCTGGCTTTCTTACGCTTCTATTTGCGTTGCTTGCGGTTGCGGATTCCTGTGGAATTCACTACTGAGTATTTTCCACCATCCAGCATTACTTCACTTGAAAATCTTTCCTCACCCTCCGTTATTGATAAGCGTGATTCCCTGACACCAAAGGCATTGGTAGCTACCGAACCTGACAGGAAGTCGGTACTACCTTACCTCCAAACCTTTGGTAAAGATTTTGCACCGGGGCTCAGCATCCTCGACCTGCTATTCATGCAGGGCCCGGCTGCCGGCAATTTTCTCGTGTAGTACACCTGCCGCCCGAACCATCGCCCGTTACTATCTGTTTTCAGATTACATACGGCCCAACCCGCCGGAAAACGCGCTGACTGCGCTTGCGGGGTTCCGTTTTTCTTCATTACCTTATCTGCATGGAAGCTAAATTCTCAAATCGAGTCAAGGAGGTCATCTCCCTGAGCCGGGAGGAGGCCATCCGGCTCGGGCACGATTATATCGGTACCGAACACTTATTGTTGGGCATGATTCGCGAAGGGGAAGGCACGGCTATTGGTTTGCTCAAGAAATTGGGTGTATCCGTAGACGAGCTGAAATACGCCCTCGAGCAAGCCACTCGCAATACGGCCACGCAGGGTACGAGCATTACTGGCTCTATCCCGCTGACGAAACAAACCGAGAAAGTCCTCAAGATTACTTACCTCGAAGCCAAAATCTTCAAGAGCGAAATCATCGGCACCGAGCATTTGCTGCTGTCGATTCTGCGCGATGAAGACAACATTTCGTCTCAAATCCTCAGCAAATTCAACGTGAACTACGAATCTGTGCGCGATTCGCTGGATTACCACGGTAACACGGCGAACAACCCAACCAACGGCCCCGAGGCCGATGACGACGACAACGACCGCCTCTTTGGTGGTGGTGCAGGCCGCGGCGGTGCCGGTGCTGGCGCTACTCCCAAGAAAGGCACTGAGAAGTCGCGTACTCCTGTACTCGACAACTTCGGCCGTGACCTCACCAAGCTAGCTGAAGACGACAAGCTCGACCCGATTGTAGGTCGTGAAAAAGAAATTGAGCGGGTAGCCCAGATTCTGAGCCGCCGCAAAAAGAACAACCCGATTCTGATTGGTGAGCCCGGTGTTGGTAAAACAGCAATTGCTGAAGGCCTTGCCCTGCGCATCATCCAGAAGAAAGTATCGCGCGTGCTGTTCGGCAAGCGAGTTGTTACGTTGGATTTGGCTTCGCTGGTAGCTGGCACCAAGTACCGTGGCCAGTTTGAGGAGCGCATGAAGGCCGTGATGAACGAGCTGGAAAAGTCGCCCGACGTGATTCTGTTCATTGACGAATTGCACACGATTGTAGGCGCTGGTGGAGCTTCAGGCTCGCTGGACGCTTCCAACATGTTCAAGCCGGCTTTGGCCCGCGGCGAAATTCAATGCATCGGTGCTACTACGCTCGACGAGTACCGTCAGTACATCGAGAAAGATGGCGCTTTGGCTCGTCGTTTCCAGATGGTAATGGTAGATCCTACCACGCCCGAGGAAACCATCGAAATCCTGCACAACATCAAAGACAAGTATCAGGACCACCACCATGTGGTGTACACCGATAAGGCGATTGAGTCGTGCGTGAAGTTGTCGGACCGCTATATGTCTGACCGTTTCTTGCCAGACAAAGCCATCGACATCTTGGACGAAGCTGGTGCTCGTGTGCACATCAACAACATCGTGGTTCCGGAAGATATCTTGAAGCTCGAAGAGAGCATCGAGAATATCAAAACCGAGAAGAACCGCGTGGTGAAATCTCAGAAGTACGAGGAAGCTGCCAAGCTCCGCGACAATGAGAAGAAGCTATTGGAGCAACTCGACCAAGCCAAGAAGGATTGGGAAGAGGAAACCAAGAAGAAGCGCTATACCGTCAAGGAAGAAAACGTAGCCGAGGTTATTGCCATGATGACCGGTATTCCGGTTAGCCGTGTCGCGCAGAACGAAAGCGCTAAGCTTTTGAACATGGGCGAAGAGCTGCAAGGCAAGGTTATTGGCCAAGACAAGGCTATCAAGCAGTTGGTAAAAGCCATCCAGCGCACCCGCGTGGGCTTGAAAGACCCCAAGAAGCCAATCGGTTCGTTCGTGTTCCTCGGCCCAACTGGTGTTGGTAAGACAGAACTGGCGAAGGTGCTAGCCACTTACCTCTTCGACAAAGAAGATTCGCTGGTGCGGATCGACATGTCGGAGTACATGGAGAAATTCAGCATCTCGCGCTTGGTGGGCGCACCTCCCGGCTACGTGGGTTACGAAGAAGGCGGCCAGTTGACGGAGAAAATTCGCCGCAAGCCGTACTCGGTTATCCTGCTCGACGAAATCGAGAAGGCGCACCCCGACGTGTACAACTTGCTGTTGCAGGTGCTCGACGATGGTATCCTGACTGACGGTCTTGGCCGCAAGGTGGACTTTCGCAACACCATCATCATCATGACCTCCAACATCGGTGCCCGCGATTTGCAGGACTTCGGTGCAGGCATCGGCTTCGGTACGAAGGCCCGGAACGAGAACATGGATGAGTTGACGAAAGGCACCATCACCAACGCCTTGCGCAAAACCTTCTCGCCAGAGTTCCTCAACCGTTTGGACGATGTGATTGTCTTCAACTCGCTCGAGAAGAAGGACATACACAAGATCATCGACATTTCGTTGTCGAAGCTGTTGGGTCGGATTCAGCAACTTGGCTATCGTGTCGAGTTGACCGAAGCTGCTAAGGACTTCGTAGCTGAGAAAGGCTACGATCCGAAGTTTGGCGCTCGTCCGCTGAACCGGGCTATCCAGAAGTACATCGAAGACCCGATTGCTGAGGAAATCCTGAAAGCAGAAATTGCTCAGGGCGACGTTATCACTGCCGACTTCACAGAAGGCGCTGAAGAACTCGTCTTCAAAGTGAGCAAGAGCGGCGAGGCACAGAACCTCGCCAGCGACGAGCGGCCAGCTGAAAAGCCTGAGCCAAGCGACGACGCTGACGCTAAGAAGTAAGCAAATAGCGTGACTATAGAAACGGTCGGTTCCTGTGAAGGAGCCGGCCGTTTCTGTTTGTAGCCAGTACAGTTTAAACTTGGCTTTCAACTACTGTTGATACATAGTGTGTCCCGAAACCAAATAGCTGCACCACAATTCTGATGCGGCTTTTCTTTACCCTTACGTTACCTTTGAATCTCTCACCTAATTACCCAACCTGACTCCCCACTCCATGTCCGATCCGCAGGCAAAACCCCACTCAAGCAAACTGGAAATTCTCGAACGCAAAAACCAGGAAGCCCTGCTAGGCGGTGGTCAGGCCCGTATTGAGGCCCAACACAAGAAAGGAAAGCTCACAGCACGGGAGCGGGTGGACTTGCTGCTCGACGAAGGTTCGTTCGAAGAAATCGGCAAGTTCGTCATGCACCGCTCCAAGGATTTCGGTCTGGATAAGGAGTACTATCTCGGCGACGGGGTAATAACGGGCTATGGCACAGTAAATGGCCGGCTGGTATATGTCTTCTCGCAGGATTTCACGGTCTTTGGTGGCTCACTGAGCGAGACGCACGCCGAGAAAATCGTGAAGATTATGGACTTGGCCATGAAAAACGGCGCGCCCGTTATCGGCCTCAACGACTCAGGCGGCGCCCGTATTCAGGAAGGTGTAGTAAGCCTCGGGGGCTACGCCGACATCTTCTATAAGAACACACTAGCTTCAGGCGTGGTACCGCAGTTGTCGGCCATTATGGGGCCATGCGCGGGTGGCGCGGTGTATTCGCCAGCCATCACCGACTTCATTCTGATGGTAGAGGACACGAGCTACATGTTCGTGACTGGGCCCAACGTAGTGAAGACCGTAACGCATGAAAACGTAACGAGTGAAGAACTTGGCGGCGCCAGCACCCACTCCACCAAGAGCGGCGTCACGCATTTTTCGTGCGCCAATGAGGTGGCCTGCATCAACCACCTCAAGCAGCTGCTGAGCTACATGCCTCAGAACTGCGAGGAAACCGCCCCAGCCGTTCCTTACGAAGCTGGCAACGAAGCCCGTCCGGCACTGGACAACATTATTCCCGAAAACCCCAACCAGCCATACGACATTCGGGAGGTAATCGAGGGCCTCATCGACACCAATACGTTCCTAGAGGTTCACCAGAATTTCGCGGAGAATATTGTAGTCGGCTTTGCCCGGCTGGGCGGCCGTAGCATTGGCATAGTGGGCAACCAGCCGGCCGTGCTGGCGGGCGTACTCGACATCAATGCTAGCACCAAAGCAGCGCGGTTCGTACGGTTCTGCGACTCGTTTAATATTCCGCTGCTGGTGCTGGAAGATGTACCCGGCTTCTTGCCTGGCACCGACCAGGAGTGGCGCGGCATTATCACCAACGGCGCCAAGCTGCTCTACGCTTTCTGCGAAGCCACCGTGCCGCGCATTACCGTTATCACCCGCAAAGCCTATGGTGGCGCTTACGATGTAATGAACAGCAAGCACATTGGCGCCGACCTGAACTATGCTTGGCCCACAGCCGAAATTGCAGTAATGGGTGCCAAAGGAGCCGCCGAAATTATCTTCAAGCGCGAAATTGCTGCTGCCGAAAACCCGGAAGCCAAACTCCAGGAGAAGGTAGACGAGTACCAGCAAAAGTTTGCTACTCCTTATCGGGCCGCGCATCGGGGTTTCGTAGATGAAGTAATTCTGCCTTCCCAGACCCGACAGAAGCTCATCCGGGCTTTCAAAATGCTGGAAAACAAAGTAGCTACGTTGCCACGTAAGAAGCACGGCAACATTCCGTTATAAGTTGTACGCCACATGAACTGGGAAACTATCGGCAACGTTCTGTTCGGCTTGGGTCTATTGGCCTTGTTGATAGGTTTGTTGCTGCGGTTTCGGGTAGGGCGGTGGTTGCTGGCGGCGTTGTGGCTGGTGCTTACGCTTGGCTCCTTGCTGACCGGTGACTGGCACTCGCTCAGCGACAACCCAAACGTTGATACGACTCCTCAGAAAGCCAGCCGCTATTTGCTAATAGGCGGTGGCGGTGGCGTTATACTCGGGCTGATACTCCGTGCATTGACCAGCAAATCGATTTAATTACTTTTTTTCTCGCGTATGCGTCCAGAATCATTCGATTTCCTACAGAAATACCTCAATAATCCATCCCCTACCGGCTTCGAAAAAGAGGGCCAAAAGATTTGGCTGGATTACATCAAGCCCTACATCGACGAGTACTTTGTAGATACTTACGGTACGGTAGTAGGCGTCATTAACCCGGAGGCTAAGTACAAGGTGGTGATTGAAGCCCATGCCGACGAAATCAGCTATTTCGTCAACTTCATCACTGAATCGGGCTTCCTGTACCTGCGCCGCAACGGTGGCTCCGACCCGCTGGTAGCGCCTAGCAAACGAGTGAACATTCACACGGCGAAGGGCATTGTGAAGGCTGTCTTCGGTTGGCCGGCCATCCACGTGCGCAAGGTAGAGCAAGATAAGGCTCCTACTATTGAAACAGTGTTCTTGGACTGTGGTGCATCCAGCAAAGAGGAAGTGGAGCAGATGGGCATTCACGTGGGCTCAGTCGTCACGTTTGAGGACGAGTTTATGGTCCTCAACGACAAGTTCTACGTGGGTCGGGCCTTGGACAACCGCGTGGGTGGCTTCATGATTGCCGAAGTGGCCCGCATGCTGAAAGAGAACGGCAACAAGTTGCCCTTCGGCCTCTACATTGTGAATGCTGTACAGGAGGAAATCGGCTTGCGTGGTGCCGAAATGGTGGCTCACCGCATTCAGCCTGACGTGGCTATCATCACCGACGTAACCCACGATACCCAGTCGCCGATGTATGAGAAGAAAACGGCTGGTGATTTGTTCTGCGGTAAAGGCCCAGTAATAACCTACGGGCCAGCGGTACAAAATAACCTGCGTGACTTAATCATCAGTACGGCCCAAGAAGCGGAAATTCCGTTCCAACGGGCCGCTGCCACCCGCGCTACCGGCACCGACACTGATGCATTTGCTTATTCCGGCGCTGGTGTGGCTTCAGCCCTGATTTCGTTGCCGCTCAAGTACATGCACACCACCGTTGAAACCGTGCACAAAGACGATGTGGAGGCCGTAACCAAACTCATCTACGAAACGCTGTTGCGCATTGAGGATGGTCACGATTTCCGGTATTTCAAATAAGCCCCAATTCCAATTGTTCTAATGAATGAGGCCTTCTGCTAGCCGCTGGTAAAACTGGCGGCAGAGCGGAAGGCCTTTTCATTGCAACTGTCAGCCTTCGTTCTATGAACCTCCCTCCCATTTTTCCACCGCTAACCGTAACCGACCAAATGGGGCGGCGAGTGGCCGTACCGTTTCCGCCGCAGCGAATTGTGTCGTTGGTACCCTCCCAAACCGAGTTGCTTTACGATTTAGGTATCGGCAACCGCGTGGTTGGGGTCACGAAATTCTGCATTCATCCGCCAGTCGCCCGGCAACAGGGAACAGTTATCGGAGGTACCAAGAACTTTGATTTCGAGAAAATTGCTGCTTGTCGCCCCGACTTAATTATTGGCAACAAGGAGGAGAACTACCAAGCAGGTATTGAGCAGCTAGCCGCCAAATATCCGGTTTGGCTGAGTGATATCTATACACTTCCGGATGCGCTAGACATGATGAATCGAGTAGCGTTGATTACCGGCCGTAAGCACATGGCTGAGGCGTTGGCAGCCGAAATAGCACAATCCTTCGGAAGTCTGCCTACTCCTCCCGAACCGATTTCGGCGGCGTACTTCATCTGGCGCAAACCCTATATGGTGGCCGCCGCCGGCACATTCATAGATGATTTATTGCGCCGCGGCGGTTTCCGCAACGTGTTCAAAGAACTTAGCCGCTATCCTGAGGTAACAACCGAACAGCTCACAGCCGCAGCCCCGCAGCAGATTCTACTCTCTTCCGAGCCGTATCCGTTCGGCGAGAAACACATAGCTGAATTTCAAGCTATCTGCCCAACTGCCGAAGTGCGCATTGTGGATGGCGAGTTGTTTAGCTGGTACGGTAGCCGGTTGCGGCACTCGGCTGCATATTTGCGCAGCTTACAGCCATAAGAACACTGCGTCATCTGCGCAAACTTTCGCGCCCTCTGCGAGCTAAAAAACCCAGAACAACTACAGCGTTACACCACGCCGAACCCCGCCTTTTCCAGTTCCAACCAAAATTGCGGATACGATTTGCGCACTACCTGCGGCGAGTCAACGGTAATAGGGCCACGTAGTGCTAAGGGCGCGAAAGCCATAGCCATGCGGTGGTCGTGGTAGGTGGCTACGATTTGGCCGCCTACGTGGAAGCTTTCCGTGGACACCCGGAAGTGACCGGCCTCTTCTTCGGTGAGAAAGGCGCCAAAGTTGGCTAGCTCGGTTTGCAACGCAAAAATCCGGTCGGTTTCCTTGATGCGCAAGCTTTCTAGGCCTGTCATTACCACGGGCACATCCAGGGCGGCGGCTACTACAGCTATGGTTTGGGCTAGATCGGGGCAGTCGGTGAAATCTTGGGTGAAGCCACCGGTGGGCGTGGTTTGGGTGAGGCGGACCCCATCAGTTAGAAACTCGGTGTGTACACCCAGCTTGGCCATGATATCGACAATGGCTTGGTCGCCTTGCCAGGAATATCGCCGTAAACCGGGCAGCGTGAGGTGCGAGCCGGCCGGGGCCAAGGCTACCATAGCGTACCAGTAGCTAGCCGCCGACCAGTCCGATTCAATGGTATAATCGGCGGGTTGGTAGCGGCTGGGGCGTGCCTCCAAGGCGGTACCCAGGTCGCGACAGTCGCCGTGGAAATGCTGCATCAGCGCCATCGTCATGCGGATATATGGCCGGGAGCCCACCTTACCAGTCAGCCAGAGACGTAGGCCATTGGGCAGCATAGGCCCAATCATCAGCAGGGCCGAAATGTACTGGCTGCTGATATCGCCGCGCACCTTTAGCTCAATCAGCTCGGTGCTATCAGCTACGGAATCCTTTCCCTGCTCTATCCCCTGCCAGCCGCGCAGGCGCAACGGCGGATAGCCTTCTTCTTTCTCATACCCAATATCGGCTCCCAATTCCCGCAGAGCATCAACCAAAATACCAATCGGCCGCTCCTGGGCTCGCGCGGTACCTGTAAGCAGCGCCTCGCGGTTAGTGATAGCCAGATAAGCCGTCAAAAAGCGCATGACGGTACCAGCATCTTCGGCGTCAACTTCCGTGGCGGTTGGGTCAGCCAGCAAGCGCTGCATCAGTTGGGTGTCGTTGGCGTCGGAGAGGTTGTCGAGGTGGCCGCCACCTGCCAAGGCTTGCAGGATGAGGGCGCGGTTGCTTTCGCTTTTCGAGGCGGGCAAGTGGGCCGTGCCCCGCAAAGGGTTGCCGGACCAGCTGAGTTGGACGGAAGAGTTGATGATGGTACGCATGAAACTTGCGAAGCCAGGCTTCGGCGTGAAACAAAAAATAAGTAAGCCGCCAGCACGTGCAACGCCTCTGACAGCTTGGCTATAGTTAAAGTCGGTTGTAATAACGCAATGAATCCATTATTTCCGCTACTGTTACTGGTTGGTTGTACACTCCGTGGCCGATGCCTTCGAGCAAAGTACAGTTGATAATGGAACCAGCGTTTTTCTTGTCTTGCCGCGCATACTCGGCAATGGCCTGCACTTCTAACGACACGAACTGCACTTTCTCATACACCGAGAAAAGGAAGGTTTCAATCTGGTCGAGTTCAGTTTCGCTTAGCAAGCCGTGCTGCACGCTCAACCAAGCCTCACACACCATACCTGCCGCAACCGCCTCACCATGCAGAATCTCGCGGCCAGGCTGGGCCAGCAGGAAGCTTTCCAGCGCGTGGCCCACTGTGTGCCCATAGTTAAGCAGCTTGCGCGGGCCGGCTTCCAGCGGATCTTGGGCTACAATTTCCTGCTTCAGAGCCACCGAATGACGAATGGTATCGGTCCAGTCTTCGATAAACACGCTATTGATGCGTTGCTCCCGGAAAGCGTCGGCATCGGTAATCAGGCTGTGCTTAACTACTTCGGCATAGCCCGATTTTAGCTGGCGCGGGTCGAGGGTAGCCAGGAAACGTGGGTCGATGAACACTCCGCCGGGTTCCTGAAATACGCCTAAATGATTTTTGAAACCTTGAAAATCGACGCCGGTTTTGCCGCCTACGCTAGCATCTACTTGTGCTAGCAGGGTGGTAGGCACCTGCATGAACCGGATACCGCGCTTGTAGAGGGCCGCACAAAAGCCCCCTAAATCAGTGATTACTCCGCCACCTAGGTTTACCAACACTGCAAATCGGTCGGCTTGCCGCTCGGTTAGTTTGCTCCATACCACCTCACAAGTAGCTAGAGTTTTGGCTTCTTCGCCAGCCGGAATTTCTAGTACAGTATGGTTCGTGGGCAGGTGTTGCTGCAAGAGCGGGTAGCACAGACGACCAGTGTTTTCGTCCGTCAGCACAAAAACTTCACTTACGGCCGGCTGACGCAGCATTTCTGCTAACTCTGGCAAGGCATTTGCTCCAATCGACAAGATATTGTTCAATGCAAACTGGTTTAAAGAAAATTTAACAGATAAATTTCTCGTTTCGGTGTAAAAATAGCTTGCTTTGATGCAACTATTTTGGCTTAACAATAATCATGTATTTGTAACAGACTTTACTTCCTATTTATTGATGTTATCCTTACTCCACCGTTACACATTACCTGCACTATTAGCTGCTGTAAGCTTATTTGCTAGTGCCTGCAACCGCGACTCAGTGCCTACTATGGAGCAGCAATTGGTAGGCCGCTGGGAATGGCAGCAAACATCCGGCAGCACCAATTCTGTACTTACACCGGCCTCTACAGGTCACCAACTAACGGTTGTTTTCGACCGCCGGGGCCGAGCACGCTTTTATCAGGATGGCAACTTGCTAAGTGCAGCGGCCTTCACCGTGCGGCACAAACGTGGTGGCTTCCGGCGTCCGGGGCGGTACATTATCCAATATCGGGGCTATGAAGGCACTCAATATTACTCCGTAACGGGCAATATCCTGTATCTGGAGGAAACGCGAGGTAAAGCCATCCGGCATAGTTACGTGCGCCTCCCTTCCGAAACCGAACTTACAACCCTAAATCAACCACCAAAGTAGTCTTTGTGGCCTCATTCAGGGAAAGCCTCCGTTCAGTATGGGAAAAGCGTTTCGCTTTACGCGTCCTCCTTATTGAACGGGGGCTTTTTTTGCTTATTACTCAGGGCGTTGCATGATTTCGGTTTGCCGCCGGATGCTCTCAATATGAATCAGCTTGTATAGCTCAGCAATGAACTTCTCATTCACTTGCAGCTTGCGGGCCCATGCCTGCCGCGACTCAAAAATCTCATTCCAGCGGTCCATTTGCAGAATTTTGACGTCGTTTTCCTTTTTATACTCGGCCAACTCCCCTACTAGCGCCATGCGGCGGGCCAAGCCTTCCATTATTTCCCGGTCGGCTTCGTCCATCTTGTTACGCAATTCCTCGGCTTTATTCAGATACTCGGCGTTGTTGGAAGACCGGTAGCGGAAATGTAGTTCGCTAATGATTTCCCCTAAGCGGGCGGGCGTTACTTGCTGAGCCGCGTCGCTGAGGGCATTGTCTGGGTCAGGATGGGTTTCAATCATCAGGCCGTCGTAGTCGAGGTCGAGGGCTTTTTGGGCGATGGGCAGCAGCAGGTCGCGGCGGCCTCCGATGTGGCTGGGGTCACAGATGAGCGGCAGCTTCGGAAAGCGGCTTTTCAGCTCGATAGGCAAAATCCAGGTGGGCGCGTTGCGGTAGCGCGAGGGCGCAAATGTGCTGAACCCGCGGTGAATAGCCGCCAGATCGGTAATGCCAGCGCGTTCCAGCCGCTCCAGAGCCCCAGCCCACAAGGCTACATCGGGGTTTACAGGATTCTTCACCATCACTGGTATGCCAGTACCCGCCAGCGCATCAGCTAGTTCCTGGATAGCAAATGGGTTGACGGTGGTACGCGCACCAATCCACAACACATCGATACCGTGCGCCAGCGCCTCCTCCACGTGGCGCGGGGTAGCTACTTCCACCGTGGTTGGAATACCGGTTTCCGCTTTTACGCGCTGCAACCACGGCAAGGCCACCGAGCCCATTCCCTCGAAACCACCCGGCTTGGTTCGTGGCTTCCAGATACCGGCCCGAAACAGATCTACCCTACCCAACGCCTTCAAGCCGTGAGCAGTAGCCAATACCTGTTCTTCGGTTTCGGCCGAGCACGGCCCGGCAATCAGTAGTGGGCTGCCTTTAGCAAGTAAGCGGCTGGAAAAGAAATTTTCGGGAGTGGCAGATGCAGACATAACGAAAGCGAAAAACCGAGCAACTGAAGCTACCCAGCCAGTGAATGAAAGCAGGAGAAACTATGTTCGGAAGAAGAGCACAAAGGGCGTAACCTGATCTATCAGAATCTTGTTTAAAAGCTACCTTTGTTCCCTAGTTTCCTCCGCCAAAGCTACACCCTATGCCCATAACCCAAGCCCCGCCCGTTTCATTTGACAATACCGCCGTAGCCTTCGCCTCGAAGTCGGATGCGGAGCTGCGCAAAATGTACGCGCTATTTGCTTCCATGAACAACAATACGCTGGTGAAAACCGGCGGCGGGCTAATGAAAACCGCGCTGAAGTGGGGCATACCGGGCAGCAAGTTTTTAATTAAGCACTCTATATTCAACCAATTCTGTGGGGGTGAAACTATTAAGGAGTGTATTCCCGTCATTGCCGAGCTAGGCCGCTACGGCATCGGTACCATCCTCGACTACTCGGTGGAGGGCGAAGGCAGCGATAAAAGCTTCGACCATACCCGCGACGAAATCCTGGCAACAATTGACTTGGCGCATCGGTCCACCCACATTCCGTTTTCGGTATTCAAGGTAACCGGGCTGGCCGATAGTGCCTTGCTGGAGAAAGTGCAGGCCGGTAAGCCGCTTACCCCGGCTGAGCAAGCTAGCTACGACCGGGCCCACGCCCGCATGGACGCCATTTGCCAACGCGCCCACCAATATGGGGTACGCGTGTTTGTAGATGCTGAAGAAAGCTGGTTTCAGCATACCATCGACAATCTGGCTTACGAGATGATGCGCAAGTACAACCGCGAGTCGGCCATTGTCTGGAACACTTACCAGCTCTACCGCCACGACCGGCTCGATGCCATCAAAGTAGCGCACGATGATGCTAAACAGGGTGGTTATTACTTAGGAGGCAAACTGGTGCGCGGAGCCTACATGGAGAAAGAGGCCCGAGTGGCTGGCCAGCGTGGCTACCAAAACCCCATTAACCCCAGCAAGCAGGCCACCGACGACTTGTATAATGAGTCGTTGCGTTACTGCGTGCAGCACATCAATCGAATCAGCATCTGTGCCGGTACACACAACGAAGCTAGTTCCAAGTTTCTAACTGAACTGATGCAAGAATTTGATGTACAGCCCGGCGACCCGCGTATCTGGTTTGCGCAGCTCTATGGCATGAGCGACAACCTTAGCTATAACCTAGCGCACGCCGGTTACAATACCGCCAAATATGTACCCTACGGCCCCGTAGATGCAGTTATGCCCTACCTGCTACGCCGCGCCGATGAGAATACCGCCATTGCCGGCCAGAGCAGCCGCGAATTTTTATTGATTCAAAAAGAAATAAGGCGCCGCCAGGGCCGTTAAGTGGGTTTCACTGATCGGCACGGTTTTGGGTAACCGCCGCCCGTTGCTTCGGTATTTTGCCGAGACAACGGGCTTTTTTTGTACTTTTCACACCCAACTCCCATTCTCACTGCCCATGTACGGCCGAATTCGCAGCCATTTAATTCGCTTTGCCCGCCATCAGGTAGGTACTATCAGCTATCTGAACTTAGTGCAAGAAGCTGAACTAGGCCTCAACCTCGACATCTCTCACGAGAAGGCCCGCTTGAACGAACTATTAGCCGAAATTTCGGAACAAGAATACCAAGCCGGCCGACCCATCATCAGCAGTTTGGTGAAAGTAGAGGGATCTAAAGGCCAAGGTGACAACTTCTATAAGTTGTGCGAACGGCTAGGAATGGGCGAATGGCGCACCCTCAAGCAGCAAGAGGACTTCCTAAAAAATCTGCGCCGCGAATGCCGGGCTTTCTGGCAAGACCAAGCAAACTTCGAGCGTTTTGGTTAGGCAGAATTACAGATGATTGATTAAGCCAAGGTTTTTGAAAGGCCCTAATTTTATGTGTAACCTCTACAAAGGGGCCGCGTTTAGGTACTTATCAAACCAGTCTGGTCTCCCTACTCTTCGGGCTGGTTCTTTCCTTTCCCACCTTTCATTTAACCTCTCTCTGTATTATGAGCACTAACGATTCGAATAACCCGATGAATACTGGTACCGGTTCAGGCTCCAACTACGGCACCGGCAACGCTGGCACTGGTTTCGGTAGCGGCACAAGCTCTAACAGCAACTCTACTTCGGGCGGCAACCTAGGCAACTCCAGCACGGGTGATTCTAGCCTCAGCTCAGCCGATAACGATGCAGCACACCATGACTACAGCGCAACTCAAAAAGGTGCAGCTGTAGCCGGTGGTGTAGGCGCTACGGTAGGCGCTGGTATTGATGCCGTACAAAACGCTGCAGGTGATGCAGCTCGTACCGTAACTGGCAACGATACCACTTATGGTTCTGCCAACAAAGGTGGTATGATGACCGGTATGTTCCGTGACCGTGACAGCGCAGAGCGTGCTTACCAGTCATTGTCCTCGCGTGGCTACACCAAAGACGACGTGAACTTGCTGATGTCGGACGACACCCGCAAAACCCACTTCGGCGACAACACGGCTGACACCGACCTAGGCGATAAAGCCATGGAAGGCGCTGGTGTAGGTTCAGCTATTGGTGGCACTGCTGGTGCTGTAATTGGCGCCATTGCTGCCATTGGTACTTCGGTAGCACTGCCTGGCTTGGGTCTGATTATTGCTGGCCCAATTGCTGCCGCCTTGGCTGGCGCTGGTGCCGGTGGCCTGACGGGTGGCCTAGTAGGCGCCTTGGTAGGCTCGGGTATTCCTGAAGAGCACGCTAAAGAATACGAATCCGACATCCAGAACGGTGGCATTGTAATGGGTGTAAAACCCCGTAATGACGAAGATGCTACCTACTTCGAGGACGAGTTCCGTCGCAACAACGGTGACAAAGTACGTCGCTACTAGTTGACAGTAAGTATTTTGTAAAAAGGCCTCTCCTATTGTAGGAGAGGCCTTTTTTTGTAGAGCTAGAATATATAAATTACTGCTTCTGCCAAATGCCATTATCCCACTCTTTGGCGCGCTTTTAGCTACCCTCTAAAGCAACCGCCTACACAGCTGTTGCGTCGTATAAACCGCGCTGTTTTCTGGAATAGCCTTGTATTTTGGGCACTTATTCCCTGGACTTAGGCGTTTTCATCTCGAACTAGGGTGGCAACTATGTCGTAAAGTAAAGGACGGCATTTGCTTACAATTGATTTTCCTTCATTTCACTCGATTCTTCATGTCTTTCCCCCGAATTAAAATCGGCTTATATGCCGCGGTGGTGCTGGCAGTTTTCGTGCTGGCTTCCTACAAGCTCTACCGCCGTGGCGACGCCAGGCCGCCTCAGAAAGACGCCGTTCTTATTCAGGCCATGCTTTCGGGCCTAACCACGGCTCATTATCAACCCGAAAAGATAGACGACACTTTCTCTAAGCGAGTGTTCGACTTGTATTTGAAGCGGGTTGACTCCAACAAAAAGTTCTTGCTGGCTTCGGATGTAGCTCAGTTGCGCACCAAGTACCAAAACGACGTCGACGATGAAGTGAAGCGTGGTACCCATGAGTTCATGGACCAAACAAATGCCGTTATCGATCAGCGCGTGAAAGACGTGCAAGCGTTATACCGCGACATCCTGACTAAACCGTTTGATTTTACCACTGAGGAAACTTTCGAAACCGAGCCCGATAAGGCCAGTTTTGCCGCCGATAAGGCTGCTCAGCGCGAAGAGTGGCGCAAGTTTTTGAAGTACCAAACAATGGTACGGATTTCGGAAATGATGGACACTCAGGCTAAGAAGAAGGACAAGCCATTGGCTGCTACTTCTGTTACGCCTTCTTCCGCCACCACTTCTGAACCTATTCGTACTCCCGCTGAAATGGAAGCTGAAGCCCGCAAACGGGTTCTGAAGTATTTCGAAGACCAGTTCAACGACCTGCTGCAGAATGATGCTAATGACCGGCTAGCCATGTACGCCAACGTTATTGCAAATACCTATGATCCCCACACTGAGTACTTCGCTCCGCGCGATAAGGAAAGCTTCGACGTAGCCATGACTGGCCGCTTCGAAGGTATTGGGGCCTCGCTGCAAGAGAAAGATGGCTCAATCAAAATTACCGATATCATTCCGGGCAGTGCTTCGTACCGACAAGGCGAGCTGAAAGCCGGCGATGTTATTCTGCGTGTAGCACAAGGTGCCGATGAGCCCGTATCGGTGGAAGGCATGCGCCTTGATAAAGCCGTGTCGATGATTAAGGGTAAGAAAGGTTCAGAAGTACGCCTGACGGTTAAAAAGCCCGACAACAGCACAAAAATCGTATCTATCATCCGTGATGTGGTAATCATCAAGGATACGTACGCGCAGTCGGCTACCATCAACGAGGCTGGCAAGAAGATTGGATATATCAAGCTACCAACTTTCTATGCTGATTTCAACGACAACGGCGGCCGTAGCTCGGCTGATGATGTGAAGAAAGAACTAGAGAAGCTGAAGCAGGAAAATGTGCAGGGCGTGGTACTTGATCTGCGCTTTAATGGTGGCGGCTCGCTGCAGGACGCTGTGGAAATGGCAGGCCTATTTATCGACAGCGGCCCAGTAGTGCAGGTAAAAGGCCCGCAGGGTGCCCCTACTGTTCTCAACGACCGTGACCCCCGCGTACAATACAGCGGCCCACTAGTGGTGTTGGTAAATAAATACAGTGCTTCGGCGTCTGAAATTCTGGCTGCCGCTATTCAAGACTACAAGCGCGGTGTGATTATGGGTGCCGCTAGCACTTATGGCAAAGGCACTGTACAGCGCATCTTTGATTTGGATGATGCTCTACCAGCTGAGTTCAACAGCATCAAACCATTTGGCTCGCTGAAGCTGACCACGCAGAAGTTCTACCGTATCAATGGTGGCTCTACACAGTTCAAAGGGGTAGTGCCTGACATTATCCTGCCCGATGCGTACAGCTACCTCGACCAAGGTGAGAAGGAGTCGGACTACCCACTGAAGTGGGACGAAATTACGCCAGCTCGTTACCGCCCTTGGGCGCAGGCTCCGGCTACCGACAAATTGCGTACGGCCAGCCAAGTCCGCGTAGCAGCCAGCCCAAGCTTCCGCCTCGTAAACGAATTGGCTCAGCGCATGCGCAAGCGTAAGGACGAAACGAAAGTATCGTTGAAACTAACGGCGTTCCGTGCCGAGCAGCAAACCAATAAGGTAGAATCGGATAAGTACGAAGCTGCACAAAAAGCTGCTCAGCCCTTGGCTATTGCTCCGCTCTCATCTGACTTGCGCGTGTTGGGTACCGACACAGTAGAAATCAATCGTGCTTCGCGCTTCACTAAGAACTTAAATAAGGACATCACGCTTCGTGAGGCCGTATCGGTTGTGAAGGACCAGATGTAACCC
The DNA here is from genome assembly GCF_000420705.1 of Hymenobacter norwichensis DSM 15439. Classification (GTDB taxonomy): domain Bacteria; phylum Bacteroidota; class Bacteroidia; order Cytophagales; family Hymenobacteraceae; genus Hymenobacter; species Hymenobacter norwichensis. Next base: position 500,667 of record NZ_ATVL01000007.1, on the reverse strand, counting down.
TAAATCCAGTAGCAAGAGGTAAACTCTCCGTTCTGAAAAAAGCCCCGATAGCAGTAGCTAACGGGGCTTTTTTGCGGCTTATTATATAACTAACATGGCGCCTACTTATCGTTAGTAAACAGACCCTAAATTTTTCTTCTACAAAACCTATAATACTTGATACAATCATCTGATTTACAGCGCTATAATTGACACTATATTTACCCAATATTTTTAGCAAATAAGAACTAATACTTTTACCTTCATGTTAAACTAGCATGACGACGAACATGGAAACTCCTATCATCCCGCTCGTGACGGACGAGCAGCAGAAGCTAGCTGACGAGACCTGGCGCAAGTCTATTCCGGCGCAGGTTTTCCTCAACTATTTCTTCGCCATTAACTACCACATTCAAGAAGCTGATGACGCTACTGGCGGCTTACAGCATCTTCCTTTCTTCCGGGCCCATCAAGCAGAGCTAACCGACACTGACCTAACGGCCGTAACCAAGCTGCTGCATTCCTGCTGGAGCACCGAGTATGCCTTGCGTTCCACAGCCGAGTTGGGCGACGAGGACTACCTGCGCAATGCGCTGCATTGGACGTTCCCACAGGCGTATCATACCATCATGGCAGGCTTGCAAGCCTTCTTGTATACGGCTGGTGTACGTGGTAACAACCCGTCGTTGGTACGGCGCGAGGTCGGTCGGTTGGTAGTGCGCAATGCATACCCACGGCCAGTATCGTTCTACGCTGCTGGTGCCTACGGCGATTTTAGTATTCACCGTCTGCCGCTGGCTGGCTACAAGGCCGGGCTCAACATCGCCAGCAAGGAGATTGATGCTCAGGCCCAGATTGGACAGTTCTTGCGCACTACGCGCAAGCTCAAAGCCACCGCTACTCGTCAGCAGATTCAGGCCAACCCTAACACGGCTATCCGCAGCCAAAAAACTGGCAAGGTGCTGGATAAGTGGACGGCCGCACACTGGCAGCAGATTACGTGGCGCCTGGGATACACCACCATTTTCGACTTGCTGGGACGTTTGCGCATTTCGCAGACTAGCCGCGAGATAGAGCGGTTCATTGAAGCCGAAATTGACTTCAAGCTGTTTCACCAGTCGTTGCTCAACATTGTGAGCTACCTCAACGGCCTTCATGAAACTTACGTGGCCAAGGCTATTGGGCTGGAGCGCTATCAGCAATTGGTAGATGAGTTGCCGAAGCACCTGCGCCACGGCTTTGTAGAGGAGCGCCTGCGTACGCGTGTGCAGCCTACCATCACTGGCGAAACTCCCGCTCCGCAGATGGGTATTGCCGCCTAATATCCTCCCTAGCTCAACATATCTTACTCCATATACACGTAAGCGCCATCCCCTTGGGGTGGCGCTTTTTGCGTTATCGAAAACCAGTACACTCAGCTACGTGTTAGGTTAGGCGCGCAGGTCGCGCTATTTTTACGACCTGATCATTCCGGCCCTACGTGGGTCTTCTTTTTACGCCCTGCCCCATGCATCATCTTAGCGAACAGGAAATTATTCGTCGTAGCAAGCTCGAGGAGCTCCAGAAGCTCGGTATAGAGCCGTACCCTTCCGAACTGTTCGACGTAAATTTCTACGCCCAGGAAATCCACGATAACTACCACCCCGAGCTGAACAACTTTCAGGATGTGAGCCTAGCGGGCCGCCTGATGTCGATTCGGGTGAAGGGCAAGGCCTCGTTTGCGGAGTTGCAGGATGCGTCGGGTCGGATTCAGCTCTACATCAACCGCGACGAAATCTGCCCTGGTGAGGACAAGGAGCTGTACAACACAGTGTTCAAGAAACTGCTGGACCTCGGTGACTTTGTGGGCGTGAAAGGCCACGTATTTAAGACGATGGTGGGCGAAACGTCCATCCACGTTACCAGCCTCACGGTGCTCAGCAAAAGCCTGCGCCCCCTGCCCGTAGTGAAAGAGCGCACCGACGAAACCACCGGTGAAAAAATAACCTATGATGCCTTCTCTGACCCCGAGCAGCGCTACCGCCAGCGGTACGTGGACTTGGTGGTGAACCCGCACGTGCGCGAAGCGTTTATCAAACGGACGCAGCTGGTGCAGGCTATGCGTAACTACCTGAATGATAAAGGTTATTTAGAAGTAGAAACCCCAATTCTGCAGCCCTTGTACGGTGGTGCCGCTGCTCGCCCTTTCAAAACGCACCACAACACGCTGGACATGACGCTGTATTTGCGCATTGCCAACGAGCTGTACCTGAAGCGCCTGATTGTGGGTGGTTTCGACGGGGTGTATGAGTTCAGCAAGGACTTCCGTAACGAGGGTATGAGCCGGTTCCACAACCCTGAGTTCACGCAGATGGAGCTGTACGTAGCCTACAAAGACTACTACTGGATGATGGACCTAGTGGAGGAAATGGTGGAGCGCGTAGCCCTGACGCTGCACGGCCAAACCGAGGTGCAGGTAGGCGAAAACCTCATCAACTTCCAGCGCCCCTGGAAGCGCTTCACCATGGCCGAATCTATTGAGCACTTCACGGGCTTCAATATTGATGGCAAGTCGGAAGACGAACTGCGCGCGGCGGCTAAGGAGCTGAAAGTAGGCCTCGACCCAAGCATGGGCAAAGCCAAAATCATCGACGAAATATTTGGTGAGCATGTGGAGCCCAAGCTGATCCAGCCGACGTTCATCACCGACTACCCGGTGGAAATGTCGCCGCTGGCCAAAAAGCACCGCAGCAAGCCAGGCCTAGTAGAGCGGTTCGAGGCTATTTGCAATGGCAAGGAAATCTGCAACGCCTTCTCAGAGCTAAACGACCCTATTGACCAGCGCGCTCGGTTTGAGGAGCAACTGGAGCTAGGCAAGCGCGGCGACACCGAGGCTATGGTGCTCGACGAGGATTTCCTGCGAGCTTTGGAGTACGGCATGCCCCCTACCGCCGGCCTCGGCATTGGTATCGACCGCCTAAGCATGATTATGACCAACTCCAATTCCATTCAGGATGTGCTGTTCTTCCCGCAGATGAAGCCAGAGAACACCAAATCGGAAAACGCACCGAAACCAGAGGAGCCAGTCGCATAAGTAAGCTGACCCTAGATAGAGAAAGCCTCCCGCACAATAAAGGTGCGGGAGGCTTTCTTTTTATAAGCGGCTAACTTTTGCTGGCAGAACTATTTGAAGAAGCTTACGATGAACAAGTATGATTTTACTACTTGGTTAAGTTAACCATAATCAAGTAGAAGCTCTACTGTCGGCAATTTTACTTCAATTGTGCTTACCAACTTCTTTCAAGCCGGTTATGTCTTCTTTAACGGCAATATTTGAAAAGAGGTTATGCACATATTCTTTTTTTCAAAAAAACCTATGAACCTACTACCCTTAAAATCAGAAAGCCTCCCGCTAATTGAATGCGGGAGGCTTTCTTTTGTACAACAGACTTACCATTCCAACCGGGTTCGAATGCAGAAGCTTGCGATGGGCACATCCAGATTTTACTGCTGTTTGTTTAAACCACAAACAGCAGAAGCTCGGTAGCCGGCAATTTTACGACATTGAATTCTCCGATCTTCTTTTAAGTCGGTTATATATTCTTTAACGGCAGCACTGAAAAGAAGTTACAATGTGCACAAACTTTTTTTAGATTCCTTTACCATAGCTCGCCGAATGTCGAGCGTCGCCACCGATACCATCGTAGTCGGAATCAGCATCGGAACCGCTTTCAGGTGAGTGGAGCGCGCCCAGAAGCACGTCAGCCGCCGAACGGTCGGACTGTTGCTTGGCCGAGCCTTTGCTTTGGTCGGTTAGCGAATTGAAGCGGGATAGTCCTTCTTTGAACAGCTTATCTAAGTCCTTGCCAAACTTAGAGGCAGATTTTTTTAAGCCCGACCGAGTTTCGTCGCCGGTTTCGGGAGCCAGCAGCAGGCCAGCTACGGCTCCAATAGTGGCTCCGGCCAGCAGCGAGAGTATCACTTTGCCTTTCGTATCTTCCATAAAACAGAATAGTTGGGTGATGAGTACATGAACTACGTGGCTAGCGCAGGTATGATGCCCGCAAGCATAGCCACTTTCTACAATAACGTCTTTGCTGAATATTAGTTAACAGAAACGCCCCTGCTCTCGTGAGAAAGCAGAGGCGTTTCTATTAGTTACTGCTTCGGCCTACAGGTCGTTCAGCAATTTCACTACTTCATTCTTGGCTTTGCCAAGCTTCTTTTGCAAGCGGCCTACTAGCTCGTCGCTCTTGCCTTCGGCATACTCTAGGTCTTCGTCGGTGAGCTGAGCGTACTGCTGCTTCAGCTTGCCTTTGGCGTCGTCCCAGTTGCCTTTCAGCTTCAGGCTGCTACCAGCACCACTGATACCCAAGTCTTCCAGTTTCTCAACATAACCTTTGAACTTGGCGTCCAAGTCTTCGGTGTATTTAGCGAATTGCTCACCGAACTGGCCCGTGTATTTGGTAGCAGCGCTGCCGATTTTCTCGCGGGTAGCTTTGCCTTTATCAGGAGCCATCAGCAAACCAGCAATGATACCAGCACCGGCACCGGCCAAAGCAGCGAGGAGAATTTTACCCGAGTTGTCTTCTTCGTGATACGACATGATGTAGGGAGAGAAAAGTGATGAATTGCAATTAAGTGGCTACCAGAGCGAGACTCCGGCCTAAGCGAGCAACAAGAGCTCGTCAGGTTTTCGCCATTATGAGCCTCTTACGGAGCTTAGCAGCACAGGTTTTCATTGGCAGCTAAAAAAGCGGTTCTTTAAAATATAGCGACCCGTTTATACCATGCGTAGGCTGCGTATTAGCAGTTGCTGCACTAGGTGCTACGGCGTGCGCCGTTGCGCCATATAATTTGCATGATGGCTTCGGGCATGTACCTTGCGGCCTCCGCATCTGCCCAAAGTGGCTGCGTTCCTGTTTTATTTTTTAGCTATTTATCTGATGAAACCAATGCTGTTTTCACTGGCCCTGCTGCTAGCCGGCGCCTGCCAGAACACCACCCCGGCCAGCACTGCCACCAAGCCGTGCATCGACCCCGCCAAAATCCGGACGGATGCCATGTGCACCATGCAGTACGACCCAGTCTGCGGCTGCGACGGCAAAACATATAGCAACGCCTGTGTAGCTACCAATGCCGGCGTTACCAGCTTCAAGCCCGGCGCCTGCCCCGATCCGCAAAAGTAAAAACCGCCTTTACCATGCCTGAAAAGCGTTATTTCCGCCAGCAGAACCCGTTCGTGGTGCCTACCACCGACGGCAAACTCATTGAGGAGCATATTGGCCTAGCCAGCACCCAAACAGCTGCCTACAGCGTGGCGCATATGGTAGCACCGCCACAGTGGAGTGAGCCTCACCAAAGCCCAGATTTTGATGAGGTAACGATTGTTGTACGCGGCCGCAAACGGTTTGAAATTGACGGCGACGTGGTAGAGCTAGGCGCCGGCGAATCATTGCTGATCAAGGCTGGAGCGCGGGTGCGCTACTCCAATCCGTTTGATGCCGAATGTGAGTATTGGTCGGTGTGCGTGCCAGCATTCAGCCCGGCCACAGTGCACCGTGAAGAGCAATAAAGTATCCTGACGAGCGGCAGCATTATATATCGATGGATGGCAGGCGCCACCGCCGGCCCTGAAGTTTCAGTAAGGTGCGCCGCCAGCTTGGCAGGTTGCGGTAGGCTAGTTCTTGCTGGTGCAGCTGCGCAACATTCAGCTGGCTTAGCTGCTTATATAGTACATCAAGTCCCTGGGAGGCGTAGTGCTGCACCACTTGCGTAAGCACCGGCCTGATTTCTTTCAGGTTCCAGTAGTGCAGCACATACGGCGCGGCTTCGGCTATGGGCGCCTGGGTCTGGAACCACATGCTGAAAGCCAGCTGCTCCATAATATGCTTGTTGTAAGCTGCGTATAGTTGCTCTCCCAGTTCCTTTATGCTGTCCAGCGCGTGCGCATCCTCGCTCGGGAAGCCGAGTACGCCAGAGTTGTAGAGCTTCGTGCTGGGGTCAACGGTGAGCATACGACCGTTGACTTGCCAGTGCTTGCCGTGTAGGTGCCGGTAGATTTTTTGACTCAGGTAATTGCCCTGGGCCAGCACGCCTTCGCAAACGTGCATGTAGCGCTGCCCGCGGCTAATGGCCTGAAAGATAGGCGCCGGATCTTGCTGCCAAATGGTGTCCGTATCCACGAACAACAAGTTGCCGGGGTAGTGCTCAGCAGCGTGTTTCAGCACTTCAATCTTAAGCAGATACACCCGACTTCCTCGCCAGGCCTGCCATTGTGCAGGCGAAATAACCGGATAGTGGATGTAAACCTGTTCCCCTATTACTTGCCGAAACGCCTGCGGCTGGTCAGTGTAAACGAGTATCTGCACCGGACTGTGCGGCACAAGCTGCTGATACGAAAGGATGCTATAAATTCCTTCGTTAATCAGGTCGGGCAGGCCGTAAGCCAGGTAAATCAGCGAGTTCATACAGCAAGCTACGCAATGGTTTCTGACTGATTAGCGCTATCGGCACTGATTGCGCTGCCACGAGCAACCTTTCCCTGCATTAACTGCCTATCTTTCAACTACACTCTCACGCCCACTCCCGCCACATGGACCAGCGCATCATCAACCTCTTCGACGAGTACACCCACGCCCCCCTCAGCCGCCGCGACTTTCTGGACCGCCTGCACAAGCTGACGGGCGGCGCGGCCATGGCGGCGGCAGCGCTGGCCGTGCTGGAACCCGGCTATGCCCAAGCCGCCACTGTGCCCGAGCAAGCCGACGACCTGATAACCGAAGAAGTAACCTGGCCCGGCGACGCGGGCGTGACCATGAAGGGCTACCTGGTGCACCCGAAGAGCAGGAAGAAGCTGGGCGCCGTAGTAGTGATTCACGAAAACCGCGGCCTCACCCCCCACATCAAGGACGTAACGCGCCGCGTGGCGCAGGCCGGCTATTTGGCTTTAGGGGTTGATGCGCTGTCGGTGTTTGGAGGTACGCCTGCCAATGAGGACGAAGGCCGCACGATGATTGGCAAGCTCGATAAGCAGCAAAACCTGAACAACTACTTAGCGGCTCTCACTTACCTGCGTGGCCGCAAAGACTCGAACGGTAAAATTGGCTGCGTCGGCTTCTGTTGGGGTGGGGCCATGGCCAACAGCTTAGCTGTAGCCGACCCCAAGCTCAACGCCGCTGTAGCCTACTACGGCACCCAGCCCAAAGCCGAGGACGTGCCCAAAATCAAGGCCACCCTGTTGCTGCACTACGCCGGCCTCGATGAGCGGGTAAACGCCGGCAAAGACGCCTATGAGGCGGCCTTGAAAGCCAACAACATCAAGTACGAACAGTACGTGTACGAAGGCGTCAACCACGCTTTCAACAACGACTCCTCCCCCGCCCGTTACAACGCCGAAGCCGCCAAACTCGCCTGGGACCGGACGCTGAAGCTGTTCAAGGAGAAGTTGGTCTAGGTATCTACCTCAAACTTCAAGTGAAGTAACTATTCAAACTTATTGCATGACACTTGCCTTACTCACTCGCTTAAGCAGCGGCTTACTTCTTGGGTTATCAATACTATCGAGCTGTGGAAATGAGGAGGCAGAGAAGCAGACCGTAGCTAGCCTTGAGGTTACCAAATCCTCCGTGACTGAACTCAACACACCGGAACTGTCTACTCCATCTAATGATTCTACCAATGCAGAATACCTGGATTGGAGTACAGCAAAGCTTAACGGCCGGCTGCCGATGCTTAGCACCACCAAAGTAGTGTTCCAAGAGTTAGGGCAGCCCGATAGTTTGATTACGCCAGATATGAACGAAGTCTGCATGCCTTACTTCGACCAGCAATTTAAGTTCGCTTATATCAAGTCAACAGAAGTCGAAGTCTGCGGCGATACAGCTGTTGTCGACATTATCAACTTTCAGCAACAGCCACAACTGACACTACAAACGGGCAACATTCGTTTGAATTCAAAAACCACTTTATCGGATTTAGCGAAGGATTTTCCGAATGCAGTAAGAGGCCAGTACGAATTGAATGTTTACAAGCTGGGGAAAGTGGTAACCGTGAATCTAGCATCAGGTCCAATACAATCCGACTACTCTTGGCTCTTGATGTTCCAGCACGGCAAACTCGTACGAATAGAACACTACACGCTTTGCTAATAACCCGCATTGTTCTGCTGCTGGCTGTGGCCCCAGCTTCCTAAATTCGCCCCTTCTCGGCCCCTTAAACCACAAGCTGCCCCGCCGATAGTATCGGCGGGGCAGCTTGTTTTGTTGTTAGTGCAGTGCCTCTGTTTCTACACTAACAACGCCAGGAAATCCTGCTTGCCGTTCAGGTATTCGAAGGCAAAGCCTTCTTCCGCCATGCGGACTTTGATGCCTTCCACATCGTGGGGCTGCTTTACTTCGACGCCGATGAAGACAGGACCTTTTTCCTTGTTGTTTTTCTTGATGTACTGAAACTGGATGATGTCGTCGCCCTCGTGCAGCACGTTGTTCACGAAGCGGCGGAGGGCGCCGGGGGCTTGGTTGAAAGTCACCATGAAGTAGTGCTTCAGTCCTTGGTGCTGCATGGCGCGCTCCTTGATATCCTCCATGCGAGTGATATCGTTGTTGGAGCCACTAACGACGCACACCACCGTTTTGCCCTTGATTTGCTCCCGAAACTGGTGCAGCGCCGAGATGGTAAGCGTACCGGCCGGTTCGAGCACGATGCCTTCCTCGTTGTACATCTTCAGCAAGTCTTGGCAGATTTGGCCTTCCGGCACCAGCACTACCTCGTCCAGCAATTCGCGGCAGATTTCGTAGGTGAGCTGGCCGGGGCACTTCACGGCCGCGCCGTCCACGAAGCTGTCGATGCTAGCCAGGGCGGCGTGCTGGTTGCCGCGGATAGCCGAGTACATGGAGGGCGCGCCCAAGGGCTGCACGCCGATGAGCTTGGTAGTCGGGCTGAGCTGCCGGAACACACTGGCCACGCCCGAAGCCAAGCCGCCGCCGCCGATGGGCATGAAGCAGTAGTCGATAGGCACGGTAGCGGCTTTCAGGATTTCCAGGCCCACGGTAGCCTGGCCTTCTACAATGGCAAGGTCATCGAAGGGATGGATGAAGGTGCTGCCCCGTTCGTCGCAGAACTCGCGGGCCGAGCGGAACGAGTCGTCGAAGCTAGCGCCGGTGAGGACCACTTCCACGTATTCTTTGCCGAAGAGCCGCACTTTGTCCACCTTTTGGGCGGGCGTTTGGGCGGGCATGAAAATGTAGCCTTTCAAGCCGAGCATCTGGCAGGCATAGGCCACGCCCTGCGCGTGGTTGCCGGCGCTGGCGCACACTATTTCCCGCTCTCCGCTAATGGGCGGCAGCGTGAGCATCTTGTGGTAGGCACCCCGAATCTTGTAGGAGCGTACCACTTGCAAATCTTCCCGCTTCAGCAGCACCGTCGCGTCGTAGGTGCGCGAGAGGCCGTGGTTTTGCAGCAAAGGGGTTTTGTAGATGACGCCTTTCAGGTTGCGCGCGGCCTGCTCCACATTTTCCAGCGTGACGGCCAGCGGCGCGGCTACTTCATTTTCCATGTCCTTGATATTTTAAACGGCAGACACTCATTAGACAGCATTACCGCTTTTCGGCTACTACACGCAGCCGTTTGTAATCCGCAACCCATTGTCCATCCTGAAACAACACAGGCCGCAACTCCCCATTAACGGCAGCTAGCACGGTGGCTTTATCGGTGGCACTCACACCAGTGAAAAAGTTGTCGCCGAACTGTTCAATCCAATCCGTCAGCCCATGCTCAGGATCAGCAAGAATCGTATTTCGGTCGTAGTGCTGCGCCAGCCGAACCCGAAAACCGTATTTCTCAAGCAACGAAGCGTATTCGCCCACGGAAGGGAAGTACCACCAATTAGCTTGCGCCTGCTTGTAGCCACTCTCATGCAAGTGCCGCAACAAGGCAGTCACAATCTGTCCCACGTTGTCCTGGCCACCAAATTCAGCTACCAAGCGTCCGCTCGGCTTTAGATGCCGATGTATCTGCTGAATCACAGCGCTAGCCTCCGGCACCCAATGCAGTACAGCGTTAGAGAATACAGCGTCGAAGCGTTCAGGCAACTCGAAATCAGTGGCATCGGCTATTCTGAAATCCAGAGCAGGAAATTGCTGCTGGGCTTTAGCAATCATGGCAGCCGAGGCATCTAGCCCCATTACCGTAGCTCCGTGGCTAGCAATTTCCTGGGTTAGCTCCCCTGAACCACAGCCTAAATCTAGAATTGATTCGTTGGGCTTTGGCGCTAATAGGTCAACCAAGCCAGTACCATATTGAAAGACAAAAGCGTGCTTCTGGACATAGGAATCAGCATTCCATTGCATAGTTACTTGGAAATTGAAAGGCTGGCGCTACCAGCAATGGTAGGCCAGCCTTTGCAGTTGTTACTCTATTTTAGCTCAACTCTTCTACTTTCTCGGCGGCCTTGGAGCGGAGCTGACGCACTGTAGCGCCGGTCTTCCATAGCTCGGAGTCGCGCACTTCTTTGAGTTCGGTTTCCAGTTCCGAGCGGTAGTTCGGGGTGGTGCCGCGCTCGATGGTACGACGGGCTTCCTCACCGCTGGCTACGCTGTCGTACAACTCGTTGAGGACGGGCAGGGTGGCTTCGCGGAACCGGCCTTTCCAGTCGAGGGCGCCGCGCTGTGCGGTTACCGAGCAGTTGCTGAACATCCAGTCCATGCCGTTTTCGCCTACCAATGGCACGAGGCTTTGGGTGAGTTCTTCTACGGTTTCGTTGAAGGCTTCGGAAGGCGAGTGACCGCGCTGCCGCAGCACTTGGTATTGCGCCTCGATGATGCCAGCCAAAGCGCCCATCAGTACGCCCCGCTCGCCGGTGAGGTCGGAGTATACTTCCTTCTTGAAGTCGGTTTCAAAGAGGTAGCCTGAGCCGACACCGATGCCCATAGCCACTACTTTTTCATAGGCTTTGCCCGTGGCATCCTGGTACACGGCAAACGACGAGTTGAGGCCACCACCGGCCACGAACAGGCGACGCAGGCTGGTGCCGCTGCCCTTGGGCGCTACCAGAATTACGTCTACATCAGCGGGTGGGATGATGTTGGTTTGGTCGTTGAAGGTGATGCCGAAGCCGTGCGAGAAGTACAGCGTTTTGCCGGGCGTCAGCTTAGCTTTCAGCGTAGGCCACAGCGCAATTTGGCCGGCGTCGGAGAGCAGGTTGCAGATGATGGTGCCGCGCTCCGCTGCTTCCTCAATCGAGAACAGCGTTTCGCCTTCCACCCAACCATCTTTCAGCGCCCGCTCCCACGACGGAGAATCTTCGCGCTGACCAACAATAACGTTGAACCCGTTGTCGCGCATGTTGAGCGCCTGGCCGGGACCCTGCACCCCGTAGCCGATAACGGCAATAGTTTCGTCCTTGAGAACGTCCAGCGCCTTTTCCAGGGGAAATTCTTCGCGGGTAACTACGGTTTCGTCTACTCCGCCAAAATTGATTTGTGCCATTTTGCTGTGGGCTATTAAGGGTGAATGTGTGTTGTTTTCTTGTTGATTTATGCAGTTGACATTGCCAAGCTATCCGTCATGCTGAGCGCAGTCGAAGCATCTCGCTCGAATCGTTGCAACGGTAAAGAGTTTACCACACTAGCGAGATGCTTCGGCTTCGTTGCACTGCGCTCAGCATGACGTTCTTTTATGTTGCATGTTCTACATCGTGAACACCTTGCTGCGGCTGTTCAGGAACTCGTTTTCGGCGGGTTCGGCGCTTGGCTCGGTTCGCTCGAACTCGCGGAGCTTGCTGTTGAAGCCGTCGCTGGCCTTGATGATGGCGATGCGGGCGCTGCGCACGAATTCGATGAGGCCGTAGGGTTGCAGCACGCGGATGAGGTTGTCGGTTTCCTCACGGTGGCCGGTGGTTTCGAACACCGTGTAGTCTTTGCGGATCACCACGGCGCGGGCTCCATTCTCGCGGAGCAGGCGCTCCACGATGGCCTTCTCGGCAATGACATCGGTAGGCACTTTGTAGAGCGCCATTTCCTGCCAAATCACGTCGGCGTTGGTGTTGTAGTACACCTTCAGCACCTCGATTTGCTTCTCAATCTGTCCGGCCAGCTTGCTCACCACTTCTTCGGTTTCGTTGATAACGATGTTGAAGCGGTGAATCCCTTCCACCTCGGAAGGCGACACGTTGAGGCTCTCGATGTTGATTTTGCGGCGCGAGAAAATGATGGCAATGCGGTTCAGCAGCCCCACTTGGTTCTCGGTGTACGCCGTAATGTTGTATTCCTGCCGGTCGATGGATGGTTGCTGACTCATGGCTGATACTTTTACTAGTGTTGAACCTTAGCTCGGTATAAGGCTCTTGTCATGCTGAGCTTGCCGAAGCATCTCGCGTGCTGATGAAGGATTACTATTCTAGCGTCAGCACGCGAGATGCTTCGCTGCGCTCTGCATGACGTTCTTTTGTAGTTTCTACCGTCCTGCTACCGCAGCCGGATTTCCGATACGCTGCACCCTTGGGGCACCATGGGGAAGATGTTGTTCTCTTTCGACACCATTACTTCCAGCAGGAAAGAGCCGGGGTGCTCCAACATCTGTTGCAGGGTTTGCTTCAGCTCGGCGCGAGCTTCTACCCGCTTGCCGGCGATTCTGTAGCCGCTAGCCACGGTCACGTAATCGGGGCTGGCAATGTCCACGAAGGAGTAGCGCCGGTCGTTGAAGAGTTCCTGCCACTGCCGCACCATGCCGAGGAAACGGTTATTGAGGATGATGATTTTCACGTCGACGCCGGTTTGCATGATGGTGCCGAGTTCCTGAATGGTCATCTGCACGCCTCCGTCGCCGATAATGGCCACTACCGGGCGGTGCGGGGCACCGAACTTGGCGCCGATGGCCGCCGGCAGCGCGAAACCCATGGTGCCGAGGCCGCCGCTGGTGATGTTGCTGCGCGTGTTGTTGAGCTTGGCGTAGCGGCAGGCCACCATCTGGTGCTGGCCCACGTCGGTCACGATAATGGCCTCACCTTCGGTCAGCTCGTTGAGCTGCTGGATGACTTCGCCCATGGTCAGTTCCTCGCTGGTCGGGAACAGTTCCTCGCGAATAACGGCGTCTACTTCCTGCTCCATGTGCACCCGAAACCGCTCGTGCCACTCGGGGTGCAGCTTGGCCTCGACTAGCGCCGTGAGTTGCGGCAGCGTCTCTTTGCAGTCGCCCCACACGGGCACGGTGGCCGCCACATTCTTGCCGATTTCGGTGGGGTCAATATCGAGGTGAATGACTTTGGCTTGCTTGGCGTACTTGTCGAGGCGGCCGGTTACCCGGTCGTCGAAACGCATGCCGATGGCAATGAGCACGTCGCACTCGTTGGTGAGGACGTTGGGGCCGTAGTTGCCGTGCATTCCGAGCATACCCACGTTCAGCGGGTGGTCGGTGGGCAAGGCGCCGGCACCGAGGATGGTCCAGGCCGCCGGAATGCCGCTTTTTTCGATGAAGGCTTTGAACTCCTGCTCGGCTTTGCCCAACAGCACGCCTTGGCCCCACAACACGAACGGCCGCTTGGCTTGGTTGATGAGGGCCGCCGCCTCCCGGATGTACTCGGGCCGCACAATGGGCTTGGGGCGGTAGCTGCGAATGTGCGTGCAAGGCACGTACGGCGCGAAATCGAACTTTTGTTGCTGCGCGTTCTTGGTGATGTCAATCAGCACCGGACCGGGTCGGCCGCTGCGGGCAATGTAGAACGCCTTGGCCAGCGCCTCCTGAATTTCCTCGGCGTTAGTTACCTGGAAGTTCCACTTGGTTATCGGGGTGGTGATATTGATGATATCCGTTTCCTGGAAAGCATCGGTGCCCAACAAATGCGCAAAAACCTGCCCCGTGATGCACACCAGCGGCGTGCTGTCAATCAGCGCATCGGCCAAACCCGTTACTAGGTTGGTAGCGCCCGGTCCGCTAGTGGCAAACACCACTCCTACTTTGCCCGAAGAGCGCGCGTAGCCCTGCGCCGCATGGATGCCGCCTTGCTCGTGGCGCACCAGCACGTGGTTTAGCTGCTCTTTGTAGTCGTAGAGGGCGTCGTAAATTGGGATGATGGCCCCGCCCGGATAGCCGAAAATGGTATCCACGCCTTCCGCCAGCAGGGCCTGTAAGGTGGCCACCGCGCCGGTCATGGTTTCCGTTTCCGTCTGTACCGCCGTGGCGGTAAACTCAGGCAGGGTTTGCGCTGATTGCTCGTTCGTTAACATAGCTTTCGTCTAAGTCGGTGATACAGCCGTGACTGGCGTCGCTGACCGTGCGGATATATTTCAGGAGAACTCCTTGCGTGGCGTTGGGGCGCGGGCGCTGCCACTGGCTGCGGCGCAATTCCAGCAGCGCGGGCTCTAGCTGCACGTCCATGGTGTTGGTACTGGCGTCGAGCACCACCCAATCCCCGTCTTCTACCAAGGCAATCGGACCACCATCGTAGGCCTCGGGGCAGACGTGGCCGATTACGAAGCCGTGCGTACCACCCGAGAACCGACCGTCGGTAATCAAGGCCACTTTGTCGCCGAGGCCGGCCCCGATGATGGCGGAAGTCGGCTTAAGCATTTCCGGCATGCCGGGTCCGCCCTTGGGCCCCACGTAGCGAATCACCACCACGTTGCCGGCCTTGATCTTGCCTTGCACGATGCCCTCATTCAGCTCTTCTTCGGAGTTGAACACCACGGCTGGCCCTTCAAACCGCAGCCCTTCTTTGCCGGTGATTTTGGCTACTGCGCCTTTTGGGGCCAAGTTGCCGTACAAAATCTGAATGTGGCCGTCGGCTTTGATGGGGTTGCTGAGCGGGCGAAGCAGGTCTTGCTCGGCACCGAGCGGCTTCACATCCGCTAGGTTTTCGGCTAGGGTTTGGCCGGTCACGGTCAGCAGGTCGCCTTGGAGCAGGCCGGCATCAAGCAGGGTGCGCATCACGGCAGGCACGCCACCAAGGGCAGCTAGGTCTTCCATGAGGTATTTGCCGCTCGGCTTGAGGTCGGCCAGCACCGGCACCCGGTTGCTGACTTCCTGGAAGTCTTCCATGGTGAGGTGCACGCCAGCCGCGTGGGCAATGGCAATCAGGTGCAGCACTGCGTTGGTAGAGCCGCCGAGCACCGTAATCATCACCAGCGCATTCTCGAAGGCCTCGCGCACCAGAATGTCGCGGGGCTTGATGTCGAGCTCCAGCAGGCGCCGTAGGTACACCCCGGTATCTAGGCACTCCTGGTTTTTCTCGGTGCTCACTGCCGGCGACGACGACGAGAACGGCACGCTCATGCCCAACACCTCGATGGCTGAGGCCATGGTATTGGCCGTGTACATACCGCCGCACGCACCCGGGCCGGGGCAGGCATTATGAATGATGCCCTGATAATCCTCATCGGAAATCTGCCCCTGCAATTTCTTGCCGTACGCCTCAAAACACGACACAATGTTGAGCTGCTGTCCCTTGAAGTTGCCGCCCTTAATCGTGCCGCCGTACACCATCAGCGACGGCCGGTTCAGACGTGCCATGGCAATGAGGGCACCCGGCATGTTCTTGTCGCAGCCTACCACGGTGGCAATGGCGTCGTAGTTGTGCGCGCCGGCCATGGCCTCAATGGAATCGGCAATGATTTCGCGCGACACCAGCGAGAACCGCATGCCCGGCGTACCATTCGTGATACCGTCGCTCACTCCAATGGTGTTGAACCGCAGCCCCACCAGCCCTTGCGCCTGCACGCCGACCTTTACCGCGTCGGCCAGGCCGTCGAGGTGCATGTTGCAGGTGTTGCCTTCGAAGCCCGTAGAGCAGATGCCCACAAACGGCTTGCGCAAATCGGCATCCGACAGGCCGGAGCCAATCAGCATGGCTTGAGAAGCCGGCAGGCTGTCGTCTTGGGTGTAGATGCGGCTGTACTTATTGAGAATCATGAGGAAATTTGTTTTGTATCAGAGGCCGTTCGGGGCGTTTGTCATGCTGAGCTTGTCGAAGCATCTCGCGTGCTGATGTTGGGTTTACCACACCAGCGAGATGCTTCGACTTCGGCTGCGCCTACGCTCAGCATGACGTTCTTTTTTCACGGAAGCTAGCTGTGGGCGAGGTTAGAAGCTTGTACCAAAGATTGGCCGGTTACCAGGGCATGGTAGCGCTCGGCTAGCACGTGGCCGAGGGTTTCTTGGTAAGGCGTGCTGAACTCTAAGTCATCAATAGAGGTGATGCCGATTACTTCGGCGGCCGTGCCGGTGAAGAAGGCGCCGGTTGCGCCTTGCAGCTCGTCGGGCGTGAAGAACTTTTCGGTGACGTTGATGCCGGCTTCCCGCGCCAAATCGATGATGGTGTTGCGGGTGATGCCGCGCAGGATGCTGCCGGGAGGCGCCGTGAACAACTCGCCGTCTTTCTCGAAGAAGAAGTTGGCGCCCGGACCTTCGGCCACGAAACCGTTCATGTCCAGCAGCAAGGCTTCATCGAAACCGCGGTTTCTGGCTTCCGAGCTGGCGATGATAGAATTGACGTAGTGGCCCGACACTTTAGCCTCGATGGGCACGGCCTTGGGGTTGGGGCGCTGGTAGGGCGAAATGCTGAGGCGCAGGCATTGGTCGCCGAGGTACTTGCCCCAATCCCACACGGCAATCATCAGGTTGCTGGTGCTGGCGTGCTTCAGGGTCATGTTGGGCGTGCCGGCGTACACCAGCGGCCGGATGTAGGCATCCGACAGGTTGTTGAGTTCGAGCAGCCGGTAGGTGATTTCCGTCATTTCCTCGATGGAGTAAGACAACGGCAACCCCACCGACTTGCAGGAATATTGCAGCCGCTCGTAGTGCTCCTTGGCCTTGAAAATCTGCGTGCCCGCCGGTGTAGCATACGACCGAATGCCTTCAAAAACAGCATAGCCATAGTGCAGCGACTGCGCATACGAGCTAACCTGCGCTTGATCGGCTTTCACGAACTCGCCGTCTACAAAAGCGAGAGTGTCGGGATTGAAATACATGCGTGTGAAACTTGAGAAGAAGAGAAGCCAAAAGAAAAGCCTTCCTGAGCGCGGGGCTTAGAAAGGCTTTTGTCGAGATACAAAAAGCTGTTCCTATGCGCCCGCGAGGCAAGGAATAATCACTATAATCACCAGCAGCAGGTTCTTATTCATTGAGTTGTATTGTTCTATCCAGGCCGTCATGCTGAGCGAAGCCGCAGGCGAAGTCGAAGCATCTCGCTAGTGTGGTAAACTCAACTATTACAACGAAGCGGTAGAGATGCTTCGGTTCCTCAGCATGACAGATAGTTTGGCAATGTCAGCCCGCGAGATGCTTCGGCTGCGCCTCTGTATGACACTCCTTTTTTGTTGTTCGGACAACCTAGATAATCGTGCTAGCGCCGATTTCCACGTTGTTTTTGTTCCACTGCTTCTCGTTGGAATCAGCAATCCAGAAGGCGATGTAGCTGCCTACTTCTTCGGTGCTGTATGGAGCGTTGGGGCTGAGTTCTTGGGTCAGGATGCCGTTGTGCAGGGCTTCGTCCACGGCCTCGCGCACAATGGCGGCTTCCGTGTTCAAATCCAGGTGCTCGAGCAACATGGCGGCCGAGAGAATGGCGGCAATGGGGTTGGCAATGCCTTTGCCCTTGGCCTGCGGATACGAACCGTGGATAGGCTCGAACAAGGCCACTTCCGCACCTACCGAAGCCGAGGGCAGCAAGCCCATGGAACCAGCAATGACGGAAGCTTCATCAGAAATGATGTCGCCGAACATGTTCTCGGTCAGAATCACGTCGAACTGCGTGGGGTTCAGGATGATCTGCATAGCAGCGTTGTCCACGAACAGGTAATCCACGCTCACCTCGGGGTATTGGGCAGTCATTTCACGAACCACTTCGCGCCAGAGGCGGGAAGTTTCCAGCACGTTGGCTTTGTCAACCAGCGTCAGCTTTTGGCGACGGCCGGCAGCGGCTTTGAAGGCGAGGTGCGCGATGCGCAGAATCTCGTCGCGGCTGTAGGTGCAATGGTCGTAGGCGCCGGTGCCGTCGGCGGTGCGGCCTTTCTCACCGAAGTAGATGCCGCCGGTTAGCTCGCGGAAGATGACCATGTCGGTGCCCTGAATCCGCTCCCGCTTGAGGGGCGAGTGGTTCAGCAGCACGTCGTAGGCCGTAACGGGGCGGATGTTGGCATACAAGCCTAACGACTTGCGCAGGCGCAGCAAACCCTGTTCAGGGCGCACCTTGGCAGAAGGGTCGTTGTCGTACTTCGGGTCGCCGATGGCGCCTAGCAGTACGGCGTCGGCCTCGCGGCAGGCAGTGAGGGTGGCTTCGGGCAGCGGGTCGCCGGTGGCATCGATGGCGCACGCGCCCATCAGATGGTTGCGCATCTCGAACCGATGGCCGAAACGCTCGGCTACGGCCTGTAGCACCTTCACCGCCTGTCTACACACCTCCGGCCCGATACCGTCGCCGGGCAATACCGCTATTTTCTTGCTTACCATGCCCATGTTCTGCTTTGTTCGTAGGCTTCGATGGCCTGTTTCTGACTTACTAGAAAATCGATGTCGTCGTACCCATTAATCAGGCATTCCTTCTTGTAGGGGTCGATATCGAAGTGAATCGTTTGGTTGGTGGCCGGCACGTGCAGAGTTTGCTCGGGCAGATTCACCACGAATTGCGTGTCGGCGTCCTGCTCCACCAAGGCAAACAGGTTGCTTAGTTCGGCGTCGGTTACTTGCAGCGGCAACAGGCCGGTGTTCAGGGCGTTGCCGCGGAAGATGTCGGCGAAGTAACTGGAAATCACTACCCGGAAACCGGCGTCATACAGGGCCCACGCAGCATGCTCCCGGCTGGAACCGCAGCCGAAGTTTTTGCCGGCCAACAGAATCTGGCCGCTGTAGCGCGCGTCGTTGAGCACGAAGTCGGGCTTCGGCGTTCCGTCGGCGTTGCAGCGCCAGTCACGAAACAAGTTCTCGCCGAAGCCCTCCCTCGTGGTGGCTTTCAGGAAACGGGCCGGAATAATCTGGTCCGTGTCGATGTTTTCGAGTGGCAGCGGTACTGCGCTGGAGTATAGGGTCTGAAACTTTTCCATGGCTGTCGGCGGCGCTTAGTTTAAGTACTGCGTGATGTCGACAATGCGGCCTTGTACGGCCGTGATGGCCGCTACCAGCGGCGAGGCCAGTAACGTGCGCGAGCCCGGCCCTTGGCGGCCTTCGAAGTTGCGGTTGGACGTAGCCACGCAGTACGCGCCGGCCGGAATCTTGTCCTCGTTCATAGCCAAGCAGGCGCTGCAACCAGGCTCCCGTAGTTCGAAGCCAGCTTCAGCCAGAATCTTATCCAAGCCTTCGGAAATGGCTTGCTGCTCGACTTGCTTGGAGCCAGGCACGATGATGGCCTCCACGTGCTTGGCCTTTTGCTTGCCTTGCACGTACGCCGCCACCGCCCGCAAATCCTCGATGCGCGAGTTGGTGCAACTGCCAATGAATACGTAGTTAATTTCCTTACCCAACAACGACTCGCCGCGCTGGAAGCCCATGTAGGCTAGCGACTTATCGAAGCTTTCGGATTCGCTGGCGGCTACCTCGCTTGGGATGTTGCCGTTCAAGGCAATACCCATTCCGGGGTTGGTACCGTAGGTAATCATCGGGGCAATATCGCGGGCGCTGAAGTGGTGTTCGGCGTCGAACACCGTATCGTCGTCGGAATACAGGGTTTTCCAGTAGGCTACCGCCTGCTCCCACACAATACCCTTCGGGGCGTAGGCGCGGCCCTCCACATAGGCAAACGTAGTAGCATCGGGGGCAATAAGGCCGCCGCGCGCCCCCATTTCGATGCTCATGTTGCAGACCGTCATCCGGCCTTCCATGCTCAGGCCGCGCACAGCACTACCCGCGTATTCAACAAAATAGCCCGTGGCACCACCGGTACCGAGCTGCGAGATAATATAGAGAATCAGGTCTTTCGCCGTTACGCCGCGGCGCAACTCACCATCCACGGTGATGCGCATGCGCTTCGGGCGACTCAGCAGCAAGCACTGTGTAGCCATTACCTGCGCCACTTGGCTGGTACCAATACCGAACGCCACCGCGCCAAACGCGCCATGCGTAGAGGTGTGGCTGTCACCGCACACGATGGTAGCGCCGGGCAGCGTGAGGCCCAATTCCGGACCGATTACGTGCACGATGCCTTGGCGGGCGTGGCCCAAGCCGTAGAGCTCCACGCCGTACTTTTCGCAGTTCGCAGTGAGTTTATCCACCTGCGAACGGGAAAGCGGCTCCTCAATAGGAAGGTGCTGGTTGCGAGTCGGTACGTTGTGGTCGGCGGTGGCCAGAATACGGTCGGGGCGGTAGAGCGGCAGGTTGCGGGCTTCGAGTTCGTCGAAAGCCTGCGGGCTGGTTACCTCATGAATCAGGTGCCGGTCGATGTACACAACATCCAAGCCGCCCGGCGCGGTTTTCACCACGTGCGCATCCCAAATTTTATCAAATAAGGACTTGGCCATGTTAGTTTGCTGCTACCAATTTTTGCTGTTCAACCAAAGCGTGCAAATCTTCGTCGCCTACTTCCCGCTGACGGTCAGCAAGTTCCATAAAGCTTGCATAAGCCTTGTTCAGCGCCACTTTTTCGAAATCGTACCCGATTTTCTGGAGCCTGTAGGCCAGCGCCGCACGGCCCGAACGAGCCGTGAGCACAATAGAAGAATCGGCGACGCCCACTTCTTTGGGGTCGATAATTTCGTAGGTTTCGCGGTGCTTGATGATGCCGTCTTGGTGGATGCCGCTGGAATGCGAAAACGCATTGGCGCCCACAATGGCCTTGTTAGGCTGCACCGGCATGGTCATCAGATGCGACACCATGGCAGAGGTTTCAGCCAGCAAGCGGGTGTTGATGCGCGTATCGAGGTCGAGGTAAGGGTGCTGACGCAGAATCATCACCACTTCCTCAAGGGCCGTGTTGCCGGCCCGCTCCCCTACCCCATTAATGGTGCACTCAATCTGGCGGGCACCGTTCATCACGCCGGCAATAGAGTTGGCCGTAGCCAGCCCTAAGTCGTTGTGGCAGTGCGTGGAGAGGCGCACGTTTTGAATGCCCGTCACGTTCTCGTGGAGGAACTTGATTTTGGCACCGTACTCCTGCGGCAGGCAGTAGCCCGTGGTATCCGGAATGTTGAGGACGGTGGCCCCAGCTTTGATGGCGGCCTCACACACACGAGCCAGGAACTCATTATCGGTGCGGCCAGCGTCTTCGGCATAGAATTCCACGTCTTCCACGAAGCTTTTGGCGAGCTTTACGGCGGCTATGGCCCGCGCTAGCACGTCTTCACGCGTGGTGCAGAGCTTGTGCTGGATATGCACATCGGAAGTACCGATGCCCGTGTGGATGCGCGGGTAACGGGCTTTTTGCAGCGCTTCAGCGGCTACCCGGATGTCGTTTTCAACGGCGCGGGACAAGCCGCAAACGGTAGCGTCTTTGGTTTGGGCCGCTATGGCCTGCACGGCGGCAAAGTCGCCGGGGCTGGACACCGGGAAGCCGGCTTCGATTACATCGACGCCAAGTAGTTCTAGCTGTCGAGCAATAACAAGTTTCTCGTCCCTGTTTAGCTTGCAGCCCGGCACCTGTTCGCCGTCGCGGAGCGTTGTGTCAAAGATTTGTATTTGCTGATGCGCCATGCTAGAATAGCCTTATGAATCAAAGTCCGATGTTCAACTTGGGTCTAAGTACCGGGCTTTTACGCGTCGTGAAAACCTTTCTTTAGTTATTCCTACTATTTCAGACCAAGTGGCATAACAATTTAATAATCTATTTATCAGACACTTACCCGGCAAATCCTTACAATGCCCAACCGTAGTACAGAGCCCATCTTTCAGTTAATAAAGTCTTTAACCCGGTCGGAGAAGCGGCATTTCCGGCTGTTCACCAACCGGCAGGGCTCCACCGATGGCCTCAAGTTCATCCAGCTCTTCGACGCGTTGGAGGCGCTGGAAACCTATGATGAGGCTCAGATTCTGGCGCACGTGCCGTCGTTGAAGCGGGTGCAGCTGGCCAACCTGAAAGCCAACTTATACAAGCAGCTGCTTTCCAGCCTCCGGGTGTACCACGCCGGCCAAAACCCTGATATCCAGCTTCACGAGCAGCTCGACTACGCGCGGGTGCTTTATAATAAGGGCTTCTACCAGCAGAGCCTGCGCATGTTGGAGAAGGTGAAGGTGGCCGCCCGGCAGGTGGAAATGCCCCACATCGTGCTACTGGCGCTGGATTTCGAGAAGCTGATTGAAAGCCAGTACATCACGCGCAGCATAAAGGACCGCGCCGAAACGCTGGCCACCGAGGCCGTGGACACGGTGGAGCACCTGAGCAAGCTGCACGAGTTATCGAATGCGTCGTTGCGCCTCTATGGGTTGTACCTGAAAGCCGGCCACGCCCGTAACCGCGCCGACCATGAGCAGATTAGCCGGTTTTTCCGCGAGAATTTGCCGCCCTTTGAGGATAGCAAGGGCGGTTTTTTCGAGAAGCTGTACTATTACCAGGCGCACGTGTGGTACTACACGCTCAACCAGGACTTCCGGGCCTGCTACCGCTACGCGCAGAAGTGGGTGGATTTGTTTGAGCAGGCCCCGCACATGAAGGATTTGCAGGCCATGCTCTACATCAAGGGCTTGCACAACCTGCTGGCCACACTCTACAACATGCTGTACTACAGCAAGTTCAGAGAAGTACTGAATACACTGGAAGAGTTTGCCGCCAACCAAACCCGCCGCAGCAGCCCCAACACCGAGATTCTGCTGTTCCAGTACATCTACACCAACCGCATCAACGCCTACTTCCTGGAAGGCCGCTTCACCGAAGGGCTGGAAATAGTGCCGGAATTGCTGGAGAACCTGGAGCACTTCAAGTCGCAGCTGGATATGCACCGCACGCTGGTGTTCTACTACAAGATTGCCAGCCTGTACTTCGGCAGCGGGTACTACCACAAGGCCATTGAGTACTTGAACCTCATTATTCAGCACAAGGACCTGAGTTTGCGCGAAGACTTGCAGTGCTTTGCGCGCATTCTGAATTTGATTGCGCACTATGAGGCCGGCGAAGATGCCAGCTTGGAGTACCAAGTGCGCTCGGTGTATCGGTTTTTGGGCATGATGAACGACCAACAGCCCATGCAGGTGGAGATATTCCGGTTTCTGCGCAACGTGGGCAACATTGCGCCCAACCAGGTGCGCGAGGCGTTTATGGCTCTCCGGGACAAGCTGATGGTTATTGCCGCCGACCCGTTCGAGAGCCGCCCGTTTCTGTACCTGGACATCATTTCCTGGCTGGACAGCAAGATTACCAACGTGCCGGTGCAGGAGATAATGAAACGCAAGTTTCTGCTGATGAAATAGTGCTTAATCCCTAACAGTCAAGCGCCTTTCGGGTTCTGCGCTGGCCGCCTCTGCGAATACTGCCTAATTCCGCTTGGTTACTTGAAAAACCGTGGCAGCTTTGTGGTTGCACCCAGACAACCCCGCGGCTGGCTGCTGCATCTTTACAGCATCAACCCGGTTCCGATGTTCAAGAGTAAACTGCTTGGTCTGCTGTTTTTCCTGCTGCTCTCGGCTACGAGCGGTTGGGCGCAAACCCGCCGAGCGGCCACTCTACCTCCCGAAGACGAAGACTACAAGGAGGTAACCGTAGTAGTAACGGTCCCGAAAGCCGTCAGCGCCATCCGGGACTACGGCAAGATTCTGCTTTCCCGCACCGACGAAAAGAGCCGCCTAGAGCGCCTCTCCGACCGTTTCCGCCGCAAAACCGAGCAGGACGTAGTGGACGTGAAAATGGAAGTACCTAAGAATTGGGTCACCAAGAAGCTGGGAATAGCAGAGTAACGTTACTATTGTATCAACCTGCCCAAACGGTCATGCAGAGCGCAGCGAAGCATCTCGCGTGCTGACTCTTGATTACTACCCTAGCATCAGCAGGCGAGATGCTTCGCTGCACTCTGCATGACGTTCTTTGCTCATATTTTATAACACAAAAGCCCCGCTGACCTGGAAAGGCAGCGGGGCTTTTGTGTTACTTGATAAGTTATTACTGTGCCTTAGCAGTAGCGGTTGGCAACGGCTTGCGGGGCAGTTTCTGGTCGCGCATGGCGGCGTGGTACACGAACGAGGCCACTACGACGGAGGCCTGCTTGAGGTCCTCGGGGATAAGCCGGTCGTAAGTGTCCTGGTTGGTGTGGTGGGTGCGGGTACCGTAGTCGAGGGGGTCTTGGATGAACTGGAAACCGGGTAGGCCTACGGCGTCAAAGGAAAGGTGGTCGGTGCCGCCGGTGTTGCGGGCCGTTACGGTGGTAGCGCCCAGGTCGGCGAAGGGCGTTAGCCACGCGGTGAAGATGGGCGCTACGGCCTCGTTGCTTTGCTGGTAGATACCGCGGATTTTGCCACCGCCATTATCAAGGTTGAAATAGGCCGACAACTTCTCGTGCTCGGGCAGCAGCTTCATGTTAACAGGGTCGGCGAAGTGGTTTTTCACGTAGCCACGCGAACCAAACAAGCCTTCTTCCTCAGCACTCCACAACGCAATCCGGATGGTGCGGCGCGGTTTCAGGTTGCTGGCTTTTAGGATGCGCACGGCTTCCATCATCACGGCACAGCCGGCAGCGTTGTCGGTGGCGCCGGTAGCGGCGTGCCAGGAGTCGAGGTGGCCACCAAGCATTACTATTTCACTTTTCAGCTTCTTATCGGTACCCGGAATTTCGGCTATTACATTATAGCCTTTCAAGTCCTGGCTTTGGAAGCGGGTTTTGGTTTCCATTTCAACTTCCACCGGAATGCCAGCCTCTACCAACCGGATGATGCGCAACTGGTCTTCCGGCGACATCTCAATTTCGGGCAGTACGGGCTTGGCATCAGCGGCATAGGGGGCGCCGTTGGAGGTGAAGAACGTGCCTTGTGAGCCACCACGGGTACTGAGCACAGCGGCCGCGCCTTCACTCATCAGCATGTCGCTCATCTTGGTACGCAAGGCCATGCGGGCGCGCATGGTGGCCATCCGGTCGGCATCTGGGGCAGGGCGAGGAGCGGCGGGCGTAACGGTGGCAGCGGCCATCTTGCTTAGCTCCTCGTCGGTGTAGCGCTTGGCGTCGGGCTCGAAACCTTCCTTGGGTGGGGTGGCTACTTCCAGCACCACAATTTTGTCGCGTAGCTGGCCTTTGTACTTGTCTAGTTCGGCTTCGGTGGTAGCCTTTACATACACCACCTGCTTTTTCACGGTGCCGCTGGTGCTGGGCGTCCAGGCTTTGGGCGCGCCAATCATGGTGTGATAGTAGGGCGCCGTCATGGCCACGTACGACTTCTCGATGTCCCAGCCGCGGCCGAACTCGCCCCAGGGCTCTAGTTTGGCATTCGCGAGGCCATCTTGGGTGAGGCGGTTTTTGGTCCAGTCGTAGGCGCGCTTGAGGCCGTCGGAGCCGGCCAGGCGCGGGCCACATACGTCGGTGAGGTAGAAGGCCGTTTCCATCACCTTGGAGCGGTTCATGCCCTCGTCCTTGATTTTGGCAATGGCAGTTTGGTCTACCTTTTCGGTGGTTTGTTGGGCCAGCGCAGGTGCTGCAACAGCCAAGCTGCCCGCTAGGGTTAAGAGTTGAAGTTTGTTCATAGAGCAAATTGTAAGTGAAGCTTCGGAAGCTAAAGTAACCGAAACAGCAGCAGTGTTGCGCGAAATCGTGCAGTTCTAATGTAAAAAAAGTCAATAATTAAAACTGTCGCGTCCAACTCGCTGAACAACATTATTCACCCATTATAAAACAGATGCACTTGCCACGTATAATATAATTAAAATAATAAAAGCCATTCTACAAAACTGTTCACAACTATCTACTCACAAGTAGCAAAGGCAGTCGTAGAAAGATAATTCCTACTACCAATGCAAGTTCGCTAGCTGAATTTCCTATTAACAACGCTTAATTCAAACACGCGCGTGTAACTTATAGCACCACCTCTACCTGAGCTTTATAATGATTAATATGCCCAAACGATTATAAATAAAATAATACAATACTTTATGCAAACCATGTATCAACACTTATACTCTCTTAGCAGACTCACAATTATTGAAGGACAATGTTCAAATTATAATAAAATTTAAGTTGTATTTAATGACTATGTAATGAAACTTCTACTGTATACTTGTAATTCATCCGATTCCTCTTTTTCTCTTCACTCACCAAAAGCAAACACATGAGACAAAAGTTACTTCTGACCTCTGTGCTGACTGTCAGCCTGTTGCAGCAGGGCATGGCACAGAACCGAGCAATTTCTGGGCGGGTTACCGATCAGAGCAATGGTCAAGGGCTGCCTGGGGTGACTGTATTGGCTAAAGGAACTAATATTGGCGTTTCTACAAACGCCGATGGTAGCTACAGCATATCCGTTCCGGCCGGTACCACCATTCTTACCTTCTCTTCCATTGGGTATGCTGCTATTGAGCGGCCCATCGGAGATGCATCTACCGTCAACGTAGGCTTAGGTGCTGACACCAAGCAACTAGGCGAAGTGGTGGTAATGGGTGCGCTAGGTATTGCACGACCAGCTAAAGAATTGGGTTATTCCACTTCTACTATCGATGCAAAAGAGCTGAACCAAGCTCGGGTTACGAACGTGACCAATGGCTTGGCCGGCAAAGTATCGGGCTTACAGATCCAGACCGTAAACAACGGTATCAACCCCAGCGTGCGTATTACCTTGCGGGGTACCCGCTCACTGACCGGGGAAAACCAAGCACTGGTTGTTATTGACGGGGTACAAACCACTCAGGAGGTACTCACAGCCCTCAACCCCGACGACATTGCCGACATTACTATTTTGAAAGGTGCCAACGCTGCCGCTTTATATGGTTCGCAGGCTACCAACGGGGCGTTGATTATTACCACCAAGAAAGGCGGAACCAAGCCTTCGGTTACGTTTTCGCATACTTCTCAGTTCGAGCAGATCAACTTCTGGCCCAAACTCCAGAACGAATTTGGTCCTGGCTCTTCAGAATGGATTCGGGAGTATACCCCCTATGAAAACCAGCAATATGGCCCCCGGTACGACGGCTCGCTCCAGGAGCTTGGCTACCTTACACAAGCTCAAAATATCCAGACTATCCCCTATGAAGCTCGCCCTAATGAGCGGAAGGATTTCTTCAATACGGGATACCAGATGCAAAACAACGTTTCGTTCTCGGGTGGCGACCAAGACACGAAGATCTTTGTGTCGTACCAGAATGTGAAGAACAAGGGCATCGTACCCAAAGATCAGTACGACCGGAATACGTTCCGGGCCAACGCGTCTCGGCAGATGGGCAAGCTCTCCGCCGGAATGAACGTTTCGTTTGCGCAGGTGAAAATCGACCAAACCACGGCTGGTACTTACGACCAGTTGCTGAATACCTCGTCGCTGATTCCTATCACGCAATACAAAGATTGGCGCAACAATGAGTTTGCTAATCCAAATGGCTACTACAACGAGTATTTCCCTAATCCTTATTTCACGCTCGACAACAACCGTCGCAACATTCGGCAGAACACGCTGATTGGCAACATCGACCTAGGATATAAGATCAATGACTGGCTGTCGGCTCAGTATCGTATCGGCCTGACCAATATCAACCAGGACAATAAGAACTGGCAGGATAAATTCACGTACTCGACCTACACACTGGGCCGCCCGATTAACTCCCGCGCTAATATCGCCGGCAACGTAACCGAGCTAAATAGTTACGTGAACCGACTGAACTCCGACCTATTCCTCAACATAGTTAAGCAGGTTGGTGATATTTCCATAAAGGGCATTCTGGGTAATAACTTACAAATCAACAACTCTCAGTACCTGACAGTTTCGGCCAACGCGCTGTCGGTACCCGGTGTTTTCAACATTGCCACCAACCGGGTAGGAGAACTAACCGGCGACCAAGGTCGGTACCGGTACCGGCAAGGCGCCTTCTTTGCAGATCTGACGCTGGGCTACCGCGACATGATATTTCTGCATGGCTCGGGCCGGCAGGAGGCCGTTTCGGTGCTAAGTGATAAAAACCGTTCGTATTTCTACCCAAGTGTTGATGCTTCGTTGGTGCTGTCGGAAGTAGTGCCGGCTTTGAAGAACGTGTCGTTCTTTGACTACGGCAAACTGCGGGGCGGCTACTCGAAGGTTGGACAAGTGAACCTAGGTGGCATTGCTGCGGGGGTAGCACCCACCTTTGGGGCGTATAGCCTGCAGCCGGTGTATAACCCTGGCAGCGGCTTCCCTTTCGGGTCAACGGCGTCCTATACCCTTAGCAACCGAACGATTACCCCGGACCTCAAGCCTGAGTTTACGCACTCGACGGAAGTAGGAACAGAGTTGAGCTTCATGAAGCAGCGCATCAATTTTGCGGCTACATACTACTATCAGCTTTCCATCAATCAGACCATCAACGCCAACATTGCGCCATCGGGTGGTTTCACCAACTTCCTGCTAAATGCTGGTCGGGTGCAAAACAATGGAGTTGAAATTGACCTGAATACCACCCCGGTAGAAGCCGCTAGTGGCCTGACCTGGAAAGTGGGCGCCAACTACAACTATAACAACAACAAGGTTCTCAAGATTTCCGATCAGACCAGCCAGCTACCCCTTACTTCTGGCGGAAACGCGCAGGTGTATGCCATTGAGGGCCAGCCTTACCCGGTTCTGCAAGGCACCGACTACACTCGTGACAGCAACGGCCGCATTATCTTGAGCTACGTTGATCTAGGCCCGCAGACCGCGGGTGGGGTCACGTACCAGCGCCAAGGTTGGGTACCTTCTCAGGCTGGCCAGCTTACACGGTTCGGCAATACGCTACCTAAGCACAAATATGGTTTCAATACCAGCTTATCGTTCAAGGGCCTGACGGTGGCAGCACAGGCCGAATACCGGACCGGTTACTACGTGTACCACGGCCTTGGAGCTACCATGGACTTTACGGGGGCATCGGCGCGTAGCGCAGCATATGGTCGGGAACCATTTATTCTCCCAAATTCTTCTGTACAAGCACCTGATGGCTCTTATGTAGCTAACACGGAAAACCTGACTCCAGGCGGCGCTGAGTTCTGGGCGAATACATCCTACAACCGTAGCATTGCGGCCAACTACATTACCAAGGGTGACTTTTTCAAGATTCGGGAAGTGTCGCTGAATTACGCTTTGCCAGCCGCATTGCTTAGCAATACCGGCTTCATCAAAGGCGTATCAGTGAACCTGTATGGCCGCAACCTGTTCACGTGGGTGCCCAAAGAGAATCAGTACACAGACCCCGAGTTCAGCTTTACCAGCGGCAACGGCATCGGTATTAACGATACGAACCAGACGCCGCCAACCCGTTTTTACGGCGCCAGCCTGTCGGCTACCTTCTAATCATCCAGCATCCTGAGCACAATGAATAATATCTCTAAAGTACTCGTTGCGCTGGCTTTGGTGTCACTCACCACCAGCTGCGACTCCTTTCTGGACGTAAACCAGAATCCTAATAACCTGACCCTTGACACCGTATCTCCATCGGCGGTACTGTCCCAGGCTCAGAAAGTAACCGCTGACAACTTTGGCCTAACACTGAACACCTACGGTAGCTGGACGGCAGGCTACTGGGCCAAAACGGGTACGGTCAACGGCTTTCCTGAAGAGCGCACTTATGTTTACAGCACTGTTTACCAACAGGGTCTGTGGGGTGGAGTATATGACAACCTGAAGGATTACGACAACATCGAGAAGAACGGAGCCGCGCAGGGCTTAGCGTTCCTCTCGGCCATTGGCAAAATCATGAAGGTGTTCAACTACCAGCTCTTGGTAGACCAATACGGCAATATTCCGTATTCGCAGGCCCTGAGCGCCGATGCAGCTTCGCCCATTATTGCCCCGCAGTATGACGCCGCCGATGTTATCTACAAAGACTTGGCAGTGAAGCTGGATGAAGCCATAGCCTCTATCAGAACTGGCCTCGCTACGCCCGGTACCACGGTCGTGGGCAGTGAGGATATTATCTTTGGTGGCAACATGCAAAACTGGGTACGTTTTGCCAATACCCTGAAGCTGCGCCTGTTACTGCGCCAAGCTTTTGTACCAGCCTTGGATAGCTACGTACGGGCTGAAATGACCAAGTTGCAGACATCTCTAGGTACCGAAGGCTTCATCACAACCGATGTGCAGGTACAGCCTGGCTACCTGCAAACCGCCGGTAAGCAGAACCCGATCTGGAATGCCTATCGTGCCAATCCGGCCGGCGCACGAATTGCTCAAAGCAATTACCAAGCTGGTACCCAGTATATTATCGACCAGTACGTTCTGAACAACGACCCCCGCGTATCGCAGCTGTATTTTCTGGCTACGGCGGGCGCATTCAGCGGTACGTACAAAGGGGTAGTACTGGGCGACCCTAACCCCCTACCAGGCAGCACCCAAATTTCCCGCTGGAAAGACTTCGGCGGGATTCTCAAAGGCTTCGACGCACCAGTACCACTGATGCTGGCTGCCGAGAGCTATTTCCTGCAAGCCGAAGCCAAGTCGAGTGGCTACCTAACTGGTGGCGACGCCGCCGCCCGTACCGACTTCAACAACGGTATTCGGACTTCGTTTGTGTATTTCTACGCCCCCGCACCAAGCCAAGCCGCAACTGCCAACAACGTATCGGCCAACGCTGTAACGGACTACAACCGCTACCTGACGGCCAATACCACCAACGGTCTGGTTACCTGGGATGTTGCCACCACTCGAGTAGGTGTGGCCACTGGCAACCCGGCGCGTAATGTTAGCAAGCTGGAGAAGATTATCTACCAGAAATACCTGGCTATGAACTCGGTAACTGGCATTGAGGCATGGAACGAGTACAGACGTACTGCCTTCCCTAAGTTCCCAGCTTCGTTGCAGTCCGCTTCGCCCCGGGCCGATAAGCTGCCGCTCCGTTTGCTTTACCCGCAGTCGGAGATTAACACCAACGCAGCTAACATTCCGGCTGATGTCACCCAGTTCACCACCAAAATCTTCTGGGACGTAGTTGACTAAGCCCGTAGGCAGCCAATTAACTCTTACTAAAACTAAAAGGAGACTGAGTATTCAGTCTCCTTTTTTTATGTGCAAATCTGCGGCACACAAAAGGGTACATCATTATCTTTCAGTATCCACCCTGTCGTAAAAATCGATTCTTAACAGCTGGTACTTGCACTACTGCCATGACCGTCGAATATGTCCGCTACCGCATTGCCACCGAGTTGCAACCGGCTTTCATTGAGGCCATCCGGAGCGCCAACCAGCTACTAGCCGCCGCGCCCGACTGCCTCAACTACCAGCTCGCTCACTGCGAGGAAGACGCAGAACTGTTCGTCTGGCGCATCGAGTGGACTTCGGTGGAACGGCACCTGAACGGCTTCCGGAAAAGTGCGGGGTTCGGAGCATTTTTTCAGTTGGTGAAACCGTTTTACGCCAGTATTCAGGAGATGAACCACTACGCGGTGGTAGCCGACAATCCTCTCTGATCAATCTGCCATGACTGCTTCTTTCGAGAACCTACGGGACATTTTTGAAAAGATGAATACAGAGGGCTGGGATACTGGTTCGGCATTAAAATGGGGATTCTTCTTTTTTGATAAGGACAAGGATAAGTTGTTATCCCTGTTCACAGAGCTTGAAAATCACACGTATCATTTGGAAGAATTGCATCAAGCTGACGACGGCGACTGGGTTCTTCATATTTCCAAGCTAGACCTTCTGACACCAGAAAAACTGCACCGCCGTAATATTGCCTTCAACGAATTAGCAATGCATTGTGGTGTTGGTTTATATGATGGTTGGGATGTAGAACAAGTGAAGTAGCTGCTGCATTGATTGGATTTGCATGACCATTCAATCTACCTGATAACCCCACCCCCACCTCACTCGTCTAACCAGCCACTATCACACTAGCCGATTCTGCATGAGCCTTTGGGAGATTATCAAGCGCCTGATTCCGTACGTACGGCCCTACCGGGGGCTGGTGGTGGCGACATTACTACTCACACTGGTGGGCTCGTTGGCGGCGCAGGTAAACCCGTTTGTGCTGCGCTACACCGTGGATACAGTGCAAGGGCTGCTGAACCAGAACCAGGGCCTGGTGGAAGGCGCCGACTTGCTGCTGCTGGTGAGCGGGCTGCTGCTCGGCAAGGAAATCATCAACACGTTCATCCAGTTCGGGCAGAAGTTCTACGGTGAGAAAATCCGCATCAACGTATCGAGCACCCTCTCGCAGGATGCGGTGCGCAAGATTCTGAGCTACCAGCTCGGCTTCTACTCTGACAATGGCAACCAGACCGGCAAGCTCCAAACCCGCATTGACCGGGGCGTGGAAAGCTTGATGAAGCTGGTCCAGAACTTCTTTATCGACATCCTGCCACTGTTTGCCAACGCCATTGTGGCGCTAGTGGTCATGTTCACGGCCAACGTGTACGTGGGGCTGGTGGCGGTGTGCATTATGCCACTGTACTTCTGGATCAGCTACCGGCAGGCCGATAAGCTGAACGGCACCCGCCGGGCGTTGCGCGGCCTGCGCGAAACCAAAAGCCAGGGTCTCGTCAACCTCATCGATTCGGCGGTGGTTATAAAGAGCTTCGTGCGCGAAGACTACGAGGAACAGAAACAGGCCCAAGCGCAACAGAACCTTCAGCAGGCCCAGCTCCAAACCCGCAAAACCAACTTCCTCTTCGACGGCCTCAAAACCTTCACCGAGCAGGTGGGCGTGGTACTCATCATCATCCTGACCGCCTATCTGGTACTGGACCGACAGATCAGTATTGGGGCCATCATGTTCCATATCCTGCTGTTCAACAACGTGTCGGCGCCCATCCGGCAGTTGCACCGCATTTATGATGAGATGAACGACGCCCTCACTTACTCCGAAGGCTTCTTTGATATTCTGGATGCTCAGGACGCCGTGGAACCTACCGGCCAGCTCCAACCCGACCATCTGCGCGGCACCTTCGACATCTGCAACGTGGACTTCACCTACCCCAGCGGCACCCAGGCCCTGCACGACGTCTGCCTGACCATCGAAGCTGGCAAAACCACGGCGCTAGTGGGATTGAGCGGAGCCGGCAAAAGCACCATCATCAACCTACTCTGCAAGTTCTACGCCCCCGACCACGGCAAGATGCTGCTCGACGGCAAACCCCTAGCCGACTACGACACCCACGCCCTGCGTCAGCAAATCGGGCTAGTGCTTCAGAAAAACCACATTTTCAAGGGCACCATTGAGGAGAACATCCGCTACGGCGTGATGGATGCCAGCTTCGAGCAGGTGCAGGCCGCCGCCAAGCAGGCCTACCTGCACGAGCAGATTATGCAACTGCCCAAACAGTACGAGTCCGATGCCCAGCAACTCTCGGGTGGGCAGCAACAGCGCATTGCCATTGCCCGGCTATTCCTGAAAAATCCGCCCATCATCTTTCTCGACGAGCCCACCGCCTCTCTCGACGCCATTGCCACCGAGCAGATTAAGAACTCCCTCGACGCCATCAAGCAGGGCCGCACGGTGGTTATCATCTCCCATAGCCTCGCCCAGATTGTGGATTCCGACTGCATCTTCGTGATGAAGGAAGGCCGCATGGTGGAAAGCGGCACCCACGAGCAGCTCTACGATATGCGCGGCACCTACCGCGAAATCTTCGACGCCTCCGCACGCAGCCTCAACATCGAGAAACTAGCCCGCGTGATGGTAGACGACGAGGACGAAGTAGGCGACACGGCAGGGTAAGCTACCAACGCGGGCTACCCGGCGTCGTGGTTGTACCTATCGGCGTGTTATTTGTTTATTCCAAGGTGCGAAGTAGGTGCCGGTTAGCTGGCTTTGCTGCCAGCTAACCGGCACCTGCCAGCGGTGTATGGCAGACCAGCATCAGGCGACAACAACACATGTCAACCCGTCAACCTGTCAACTCGCCGAAAAGCGGACAGGCAGGCGCACCTCTACGAAGTACCCTTCGGCTATTCAGCTTCACTATTACTCGACCAAAACTGCTGCCAATTCAGGTGATGCAGCTGGTACTCCTGTGCCGGCCCCAACAACCGTAAACTGGCTTTAATGATAGAATATAGAATATGAAAAATTAAAGTATATTTGGAAGCTTAACAAGATTACTGACTGGGACTGAATTTGTGTAAGTGTGTCTCTTTTCATTTGTTTCGGCGCCCATTCACTTTTCCGCTGCTTCCGTTTTACATCACCTATTCGCTCAGCACATAAAGTAGCAGTTCGTCTATCAAGCCTCGTTCTAAGCCCTTCTTTATCAGCTTGAAACTATGCTGCAACGATAATCTTGCTTGCTGCTTTTACTTCCTATTCCTTTAGCTGCTCGCGCATGAAGCATGAATACTACTAGATATACTCTACTATTTTTATTGCTAGTGGGGTTACTGTGGGGGTCGATGCAACGGGCAGAGGCTCAGCGGACCCAAATCAGGGGGTTTGTAGATGCTTATAGCTCCTACCAAAACGGCAAGCTCAACTTTGGCCTCGGCGAGCAGGACCTGTTTATCACCTCCGAGATAACCGAGCGACTGTCGTTTTTGGGCGAAACGGTTTTCAAGTACTCTCTGGATTCGCCCACTGATTTCAATATCAGCATCGAGCGGGTAATTCTCAAATACAATTACGCGGGCAACCACAGCGTGCTGTTAGGCAAGCACCACACGCCTCTCAACTACTGGAACGACACCTACCACCACGGCCGGGTGTTTTTCCCGACGGTGGAGCGGCCACTCATCTTTTCGGAAGGCATCATTCCGCTGCACACCACGGGCGTCAGCCTGCAAGGCCAGAACCTGGGGCGGCTCCGGTTCGGCTACGACCTAATGCTGGGCAATGGCCTGGGCTCCGGCGACATAGCCGACAACAACCCCTTCAAGTCGCTAACGGCGGCCGTGCACGTTAAGCCCACCGATGGCGTCCGGTTCGGCGTATCTCTCTACCAGGATGTCATTTCCAAGGGTAGCGTGGTGCACAATCACTCCGGCGGGGCCATCAACGTGGCACGCGCCCGCATCCGGCAGCATATCCTAACGGCCTCGGTTTCCTACAACGATTCCATCTTTTCGAAGAAGTACGAGCTGCTAGCCGAGAGCAGCATGGCCATGAACAAGGCCGACAGCCTGGGCAGGCAGAACGTGGTGGCTTCCTACGCTTACGCTGGGCTTCGGCTCACCGATAAAATCATTCCGTACGTCCGCTTCGATGATATTCGCTACCGTAAGCAGGAGGTGTATTTTCATAACCACCAAGTGCAATCCTTGGTTGGGGGCTTGCGCTATGAGCTAAGCTACCTAGCCGTATTCAAGCTTGAATACCAACGCAC
This sequence comes from Hymenobacter norwichensis DSM 15439, assembly GCF_000420705.1. Classification (GTDB taxonomy): domain Bacteria; phylum Bacteroidota; class Bacteroidia; order Cytophagales; family Hymenobacteraceae; genus Hymenobacter; species Hymenobacter norwichensis. The sequence continues at coordinate 465,424 of NZ_ATVL01000007.1, read as the reverse complement.
CAACCATCACGACACGGTCGATGCCGACCGGGTGATTTTCCAGGTAGCCGTCGGCTTTTAACATACTATCAGGAATGATTTCGGTTTACCGGCTATTTATATACGCGCTACTGCTGTGTCTTTGCTGCCAGGCCCCGGCCTGGGCGCAGGAAACTAGCTTGGTAGTGATTGGCAACGGCAAGGGTGTACCCTCGGAGATGAAGCTGCCGCAGCTGAAAGCCACCCTGCGGGGCGAGCGGCTGCGCTGGCCCGATGGCAGCAAGGTGATTATTGCGCTGCTGAAAAGCAACACGCCCATTGGTACCACTACCAGCCGCCGGCTCTACAACATGAGCGCCAACGAGCTGAACAAGTACTGGCTGGCGCTGGTGTTTCAGGGCAAAGCCGATGCACCCAACTTCTTTACATCTGAGGCGGAGCTGGAAGAATTTGTGGCGCAGACCAACGGGGCCATTGGGGTGATGAGCCATCCCCCCGCCAGCGGTAAGACCATTCTTATCGACGGAAAAAAGATTTTGTAACCACTGCTTCGCATGAACAAGCCCGCGCCCTGGCCGCTGCTCCTTCGCCGTTTGCAGCGAATCCGCCTGACGGTTAAGACCAAGATTTGGCTGGCAGTAACCAGTATTGTGCTGCTGTTTTCGTTTTTTGTGCTGTTTTATCTGCCGGCTATTCAGGAGCGCTACCTGCTGAGCAACTTCAACAAGGAAGTGCAGAACCACGCCAACACGGTAGCTCTGGGCGTGAAGATTGCCATGACCGAGCAGAACTTCCAAGGCGTGCAAACGGCTATGGACTTTGTGAAGCAGGACCCTTTGCTGGAATTTGTGAGCTTGCTCCAGACCGATACCGTTTGGGACCAAAACCACGCCACTTATCAAGTGAAGCGCACGGTATTCCGGACCTATCCGGAGCGCCGGCAGATCAACGTAAATGCCCTTTCCGACGATTCGACGGTGGTGAAACGGTCGGCGTTTAGCACCCCCATGATGAACGGCGAAATCCTGCTGGCGTCATCCACCCGCGAGATTGTGCAAAGCAAGCGGCAGATTCGCCTCACGTCGTTGTTCTTCAGCTTTGTGGTGTTCAGCATCGGCATTGTGATTGGGTTTGGGCTGGCCCGCAGCATTTCGGTGCCCGTACTGAAGCTGCGCGACGCTGCCACCAAAGTTGGCCGCGGCGACCTTACCCAGCGCGTTATCAGCGAATCGCGCGATGAAATCGGGGAGTTGGGCATTGCCTTCAACAAGATGGTAACTGACCTGTCTACGGCGCGCCAGCAACTGGAAGCCCGCACCAGTGAACTGGTACTGGAAAAGAAGAAGTCAGATGAGCTGCTGGAAGGACTTCAGAAGACGCTGTTTGATTTGAAGGAGACGCAGGAACAGCTGATTCGGCAGGAAAAGCTGGCTTCCATCGGACAGCTCACCAAAGGCTTGGTAGATCGGTTGCTGAACCCGCTGAGCTACGTCAGCAACTTTGCGGCGGTGTCCAATGAGCTGCTGGAGGAAAGCCGGGAACTGCTGGGCGCCGACAAGTACGCTACCGACCCCCACGTCCAAACCGAGCTGCTGCCCCTGCTCACCATGATTGAAAACAACACTGAGAAGATAAAGGAGCACAGCTTCAGCCTCACGCGCATTGTGCGCAGCATGGACAAACTGCTGCAAGTGAAGTCCGACCAGTTTGTGGAAGCAGACATCAATTCCTTTATTGAAAACCAGCTTGTCCTGTACAGAAACGAGCTGGACCCGGGTTACAGCTACGTGCCGCTACACTTAGTTACGCAACCCATGCCACCCAGGCAATCGGTGAAGCTGCTGCCCACCGAAATGAGCACCGTGCTCTTCAGCCTTCTCAACAACGCGCTGTACTCCTTGCATGAGCGCGCGCTCAAAGACGAACACCTGCAACCCCTGCTACTAATAGAAACTTTCTTCCACGACGAATTCGTGGAAATCAAGATTCAGGACAACGGCAAAGGCATGTCGGAGGTGGAAAAGCAGCAGCTGTTTTCACCTTTCTTCACCACCAAGCCTACCTCCAAGGGGACGGGGCTAGGCTTGTTTATCAGCCAGGATATTGTGCGCACGCACCGAGGCAGCATTTCAGTGGAAACCGAACCCAACGTACTCACTACGTTCACCATCCTGTTGCCGCTTTCCCCTATTCCGCAAGTCGCATAAACGGGCGAGCAGGTTCTTGTCAGACTTGGTAGCGAATCAATAAGCACACTGAGGCCATGCCGCTGCGGTTATGGCACAAGCCGCCGGAACCGCAGCGGCATGGCCCCCTCCGGCCGAAGTGTGACCAGCGGCATCATGACGGGTGGTGCCGGGGCAGCGGGTTCAAGATGGAAATGGCGGAGGGCTTCAAGCATTACCAGCTGAATTTCGGTGAGGGCGAAGTGGTTGCCAACGCACAGGCGCGGCCCCCCGCCAAACGGCAAATAGCCATAGGTAGGCAACGCCGGTTGCGCGCCAGCCGCAAACCGCTCGGGCCGGAACACCTCGGCATCGGGCCAGAGGGTAGGATGGTGGTGCAGGCCGTAGAGGTAGAGCGAAAACTGCGTGCCTTTCGGGATGGGCTGCCCCTGAAATTCATCGGCTTCCAGCGCCACCCGGTCCAGTATCCAGGCGGGCGGGTAGAGGCGCAAGGCTTCCTGCACTACGTTCAGGGCGTAGGGCAGCTGGGCTAGCTCATGGAACTCCGGGCTTCGGTCAGCCAAGGCGGCCGTCATTTCGGTGCGTACTTTTTGCGCTATTTCGGGGTGCCGGGCTAGCAGGTAAAACAGCCAGCTCAGCGCATTGGCAGAGGTTTCGTGGCCGGCCACTAGCAGAATATTCACCTCATCAAGCAGCTGTTCTTCGGTCATGGGCTCGCCAGTGTCCTCGTAGCGGGTATCGAGCAGCATTTGCAGCAGGTCGTCGGGGGCTTGGTCAGGGCTGGCGGGAGGGTGCTGGCGGCGCTGCCGGATATAGCCTCGCACTAAGGTGCGCAGTTCCTGGCTGAGCGCATCGTGGCGGCGGTAGGCTCCATTCAGCCGAAACCAGGGCCGCAGGTAGGGCTGCCGAATGGTGCGCACGTAGAACGCCTGAATCCGGGTCAGAATATCAGCCAGCCGCTCCCCTTCCGCTTCGGTGAGGCTGGTGCTGAACGTGGCCCGCGCCATAATCCGAAACGCTACGCCGGTCATGGCCTCGTGAATATCCACCACGGCCGACTGGTCAGGCGTGGTAGTCCGCTCGGTCAGCTCGGTGGTCCATTCGGCGGCGGCAGTTTGCATCAGGCGCACCAAACCCGCTAGCCGTTGCCGGTGAAAGCCGGGCTGAATGAGGCGGCGCTGCCGTAGCCAGTCGGCACCTTCGTTGGTGAGCAGGCCCCGGCCCAGGTAGCGAATCAGACCGTGCGTGAGGTCGGATTTGAGGTAGCGCCGGTGGTTCTTTTGCAAAATATGCTGCACCAAAGCCGGGTCGCGGGTAATGATGCCAGGCCGGACGCCCCCTAGGTACACTCCTACCGTGTCGCCGTACTGCGCCAGCATCCGGTCGAGGTTACCGATAGGGTCGCGGGAGAAAGCCACCGAATTGAGCAGCGTGCGCCACTGTGGCACCCACGGAATCGGGGTTTTGGGGGCTTGTTCTACGGGTTCGATAGAAGCGTCGGGCATAATGGAATAGGCATAAAGTACATGAAAAGCCCTGCCAAGGTACGCGCCAGCACTACACGCTGCCAGCCTTCGGCACTACATATCCTGGTGGCAAGGCAACACAAACCCGTAGGTGGCGCGTACACCATACCAGAAGGGCCTTCGTTTCCCGTTGGCTGCCCCGCTCTCCCTTTCTCCAAAACCAAACTGTATTCCTTATGTGGATTCAACAGAAAGCCACCCCCGCCCCGCTCGATGAGTTACAGGGCCGCACAGTAGGCCTCAAATTCGAGTGCAACCACTGCCACACCGAAGTTTTCACTGACCTGCTCGGCGTACCCGCCCCCGACCATCTGGCCAACTCCATGGAAGATGACGGCCAGTACGAGAAAGAGGAAATCAAGTGCCCCGGCTGCGACATGACCCACGAAATAACCGTGAAAAGCACCTTCGATGGCGTCACGTTTGACGTTTCGGAAGTAGCCCCCGACAGCGTAGCCTATCAGATAGCACACGAATAGTTAAGTAGCTGCACCTAAGCCAGATACAACAAAGCCGACTGACCATGTGGTCAGCCGGCTTTGTTGTATCTGGCTTAGGTGCAAACTCATTGAAAACCAACGTACTTCAACCCTACTGGCACTAGCTTGGGGCCTTTACTAGAAACATCAACAAACAGGCGTAAAGTATCGTTGGACGCTGTCCGAAATATATAGAGGTCCATCATACTAAGCTTTCCATTGAGTGGTAGGCCTGTATACCGGTCAGTCAGTGCAATTGCGGGGCGCTTATAACCTGGATCTTTAACAGAGAAGCGTGTTATTAGGCGCAATGGCTGGTCGTCTGATGTGCGGAGGTTGTGCAGAAAAACCTCTGCTAGCGCCATGCTCTTGTATAAATCTCCTTGCTTTAGCCGCAACGGATTAAGCGCTGTGTATCCGTAAGTGCTATCAGTGGCAGCAATGGGTAACTCTGCCTTTTTCTGAGCTAAAGCAGCAGTTGGCAGCCAAAGCAACAAGAGGATAGTTTTCATTCTATTATTCGATAAGCAGCTTGCCGATATATCGGGACTAAATTATCGTTTTCCTATAAACTACCGCCGCTGTACATAGCGCTATTTCTCTCGCTCTATCGTGTAGTTGATAAGTTGCTCTAACGACATGCGCGAGGGCGACGCCGGAAAGGTGTGCAAGATTTCCAAGGCCTCGTCGCGGTAGCGTTTCATCACCCCAATGGCATAATCGAGGCCACCGGTGGTTTTCACAAACTCAATAACAGCCTGCACCCGGTCTTTGCGGCCGTCGTTGTTTTTCACGTTGTAAATGATGCGGCGCTTAGTCAGCCAATCGGCCTGCTGGAGCGAATAGATGAGCGGCAGCGTCATTTTCTTCTCCTTAATATCGATGCCCAGCGGCTTGCCAATTTCGGCAGTTCCGAAGTCGAATAGGTCGTCTTTGATTTGGAAAGCCATGCCTACTTTCTCGCCAAAAAGCCGAGCGCGCTCAATGGTTTCGGCATCGGCACCGGCCGAGGCGGCGCCCACGGCGCAGCAAGAGGCAATGAGCGAAGCCGTTTTCTGCCGGATAATGTCGAAGTACACGTCTTCGGTGATGTCGAGGCGGCGTGCTTTCTCGATTTGCAGCAGTTCGCCTTCACTTAGCTCTTTCACGGCGTTGCTCACAATTTTGAGCAGCGTGTAATCATCGTTTTCCAAGCTCAGCAGCAGCCCTTTGCTCAGCAGATAGTCGCCGACGAGGACGGCAATCTTGTTTTTCCAGAGGGCGTTGATGGAGAAGAACCCGCGCCGATAGTTGCTTTCGTCCACCACGTCGTCGTGCACGAGGGTGGCGGTGTGTAGCAGCTCGATGAGGGCCGCGCCGCGGAACGTAGCTTCAGGCAGTGGGTCGCCGCCGCTGATTTTGGCCGTGAAGAACACGAACATCGGCCGAATCTGCTTGCCCTTGCGCTTCACGATATAGCCCATGATTTTATCGAGCAGCAGCTGCTTGGTTTGCATGGAAGCACGGAATTTCTTCTCAAATTCCTCCATTTCGCCCGCAATTGGGGCTTGTATCTGGTCCAGCGTAACGTTCATGCAGCGGTTTTGGGCGCTGCGAAAGTACGGGGAAAAAGGTGAAGTGGTGAGGTGATGAAATAGTGATTTTGCTGTTCTGTCTGCTCGACCCACACAGCCTGCACCATCAGAACGATGAACTCGCTATTTCACCGCTTCACAATTTCACTACTTCACCAACTCAGCGCTTACCTTCGCCCTTATGCCAACTCAGCCCATCCGCCTCGATTTTCTGTTATCCAGCACGCGCCACAGCCGGCCTTTCGCCGCCGATGCGCAGTACGTGCCCGATGGCCAACCCAAGCCGGTAGTGGTATTTGTGCACGGGTTCAAGGGCTTCAAAGACTGGGGCCACTTCAATGTGCTGGCCGAGTGGTTTGCCGGGCAGGGCTTTGTGTTCGTGAAGCTAAATCTCTCGCACAACGGGCTGGTGGTGGATGGCACCGGCGACCTGGAAGACCTGGAGGCGTTCGGCCAGAATAATTTCAGCTTGGAGCTGGATGATATTGGCGCACTGCTCGATTACCTAGAAAGCCCCGACTCGGTGGTGCCCGCCTCGGAAATCAACTTTTCGCGTTTAGCGCTTATCGGCCACAGCCGGGGCGGTGGCTTGGTGTTGCTGAAAGCCGCCGAAGATGCGCGCGTAACAGCCGTAGCTACATGGGCCGGTATCAATAACATAGACCCCGGCTGGACCGACGAACTGATGCAGCAGTGGCAGCAACAGGGTGTGTACCACGTGGAAAACAGCCGCACCAAACAGCAGCTTCCTCTCTACTACCAGATTGTGGAAGACTACCACACCAACCGCCTGCGCCTCGATATTCCGCACAACGTACGTCGCCACCTGCGCAAGCCCCTCCTAATTTTGCACGGCGACCAAGACGAAACCGTATCAGTGCAGCGCGCCCACGAGCTGAAAATCTGGAAACCGGATGCCGAACTGGTGGTATTACCCGGCGTCACGCACAATTTTGGCGGGGGCCACCCCTACTCTGCTTCGGAGCTACCCACCCAGGCTCAGCAAGCTGCGGAAGCTACTGTAGCGTTTCTGCGCCGGGTACTATGAGTGCGGTACACACTGCCTACCTCCTACTCGGCTCCAACCTCGGCGACCGGGCTACCATCCTCCGGGATGCAGTGCAGCACCTGCGCGCAACAGCCGGTACCGTAGAAGCCACCTCAGGACTGTACGAAACGGCGGCCTGGGGCCTAGAAGAGCAACCCACTTTCCTCAACCAAGCAGTACGCTTGCAAACTAAACTGACGCCCGAACTCCTACTTGATACCTGCCAACAAGCTGAGCAGTTAGCTGGCCGGGAGCGTCTGGTTCGCTGGGGGGCCCGTACTCTAGACGTGGATATTCTGCTTTACGATGGCCTCGTGCTGGATACTCCGCGCCTCACTGTGCCGCACCCACGTCTGCCGGAGCGCCGCTTTGCCTTAGTGCCCTTGGCTGAAATTGCCGCCAATGTGGTGCACCCCGAGGCAAAGTGCACCGTAACCGAACTGCTAGTGGCCTGCCCGGATACGCTGCCGGTAACGAGAATCAATTAGTAGTGGGCTAAAGCTTCAATGGGTGCTGCACTGCCTGTTTTTTATTAGCTAAACTTTCTGCGCTAGCTATGTGGATGACGGGCCGGCTGCGCAAAAACACGGCGTTGTGCACTACCCGGACAACCGGATACAGCAGCCACACCAGTAGCAGCCAATGCAACAGGCGCGGACGTTTGCCCATCGTCCGGCGCAGTGCGCCAAACAGCAGCAACATCACAGGGCCGTAGAATACTGCGGCGTACCGCTCACTGTCGTGGAAGCCCGCCGAACCACGGCTTAACTGGTAGCTCAAGGCGTGCAATACTACATACACACCGGCCGTAACGAGGAGCATTTGCCCAAATCTGCCAATCTCCATTGCTCCCACAATCAGTATGGCAACTACCAGCACTCCCCCAACAAGGTAAGCCCAGGGAACAGGCGCAGGCGGAATAGGCACCGGCAGTAGCCAATGCACCAACATAAACCCGAAGTCGTTTACTGCCTGCAGACCTATTGAGGCCGAATTAGATACTACCAGGGGTAAGTCGAGGTTGGTGCGCCACACGTGTACCTGCCAGAGCAAGCCACCGGATACGCTCAATAGAAAATGTAGTACAGGCGCTAGTGCATATTCGTGTAGTGTGCGGCCATAGGCAACAAGCAGCCCTAATGCTACGCCGGCCAGCACGAAGAACCCCGCTGTACGCTGTAAAGGCAGTAGCAAGCCGGCCAGTGTAGCTACTAGCCACCAGCCCTTTGCTTTGGTAGTAAGGCAATTATATAGGGCCACCGCATAGATGGTAAACAACAGCAGAAAGCAGGTTTCCGACCATACAAACTTAGTTGTCATCAGCCAGGGGGTACTGACAGCTAGCGCCCACGAATAGCACCGTTTCCACGCTATTTCGCGGCCCAATAGCTGACTTCCGAGCCAACTCCACCCCACTAGGCTACCTACCAAACTCACCCCATGCAGCCATACCAGCGCGCGAACCATTGCTTGAGCAGAGGCCCCCAAACTTGATAGCAAAAGGGGATATAACGGCCCCCAGATGACATACGGCGCGCCCGTTGGACCACGCAGTTCGTGTACGTCAGCCCAGCTACGCGCTGCCGCTAGGTAATGCCACGAGTCGGAGGTAGCTGCTGGTCCTTCGCCCCAGGCATAGAGGAAAAGGGCCAGCAACACCGCCGCGCCAAGCACTATACCGTTATTTTGCCGCCAGAACGGACTAGAGAATATTCCCGGCGACACGACGCACAAAATGATTATCCTACCACTGCCGATTGGGCGGCTACTTCCGGCGCAATCTTCTTCACCAAGCCTTGCAGCACTTTACCGGGGCCGCACTCCACAAACTCGGTGGCACCATCTTGCACCATGCGCTGCACACTCTGAGTCCAGCGGACCGGCGCGGTGAGCTGGCGCACCAGATTTTCCCTGATTTCGTCGGCGTCGCGGTGCGGGGCGGCATCCACGTTCTGGTATACCGGACAGACACCCGTTGAGAAAGTGGTTTTGGCAATGGCCTGGGCCAACGCTGCTTCCGCCGACTGCATCAGTGGTGAATGAAACGCTCCACCCACAGGCAGTGGCAACGCCCGCTTAGCACCAGCGGCCTTCAACTGCTCACACGCCAGCTCAATGCCACGCTGAGAACCCGACACCACCAATTGACCGGGGCAGTTGTAGTTGGCGGCCACTACTACGCTGCCGCCGGCCGTAATTTCCTGGCAAATGCGGGCTGTAGTGTCGTCGTCGAGAGCCAGAATAGCGGCCATCGTACCGGGCTGCTCTAGGCAGGCGGCCTGCATGGCCTGGGCCCGCTGGGCTACCAGGCGGAGGGCATCTTCAAACTGCAACACTTTGGCTGCCACCAGCGCCGAAAACTCGCCCAACGAGTGCCCAGCCACCATATCTGGCTTTAGGTCGGGCAATACGGAGGCTAAGGCTACAGAGTGCAAGAAAATAGCCGGCTGGGTTACGTCGGTGCGGCGCAGATCTTCCTCAGAGCCGCTGAACATAACGTCGGTGAGCTGAAAGCCTAAGATATCGTTGGCCTGATCCATTAGGCGCTTGGCCTGAGGGTATTGCTCGTACAAGTCGCGGCCCATGCCGCTGAACTGGCTGCCCTGGCCCGGAAAAACAACTGCTTTCATATGAAGAGAAAAACAAGAGAAAATGGATGGGCTGGCAAGATAGCACGAATAAAAAAAGCCCGTTGCTTGATACAACGGGCTTTCCTTAACAAGAAATCAACTACCACTTATCAGCTTAGCGGGTAATCTGCACCCAGCCTTTGTAGGTGCGCTTGGTGTTGTTGACGTCGCCAAACTCCACCTCGGCCTGGTAGAAGTACATGCCCTCCACTACCGAGGCCCCGCCGCTGCCCTCCGTGCGGCTGCCCCCGCCCGGCCAGTTGATGAGCGGGTCGGCGCTGCTCTCGTAGATTTTCACGCCCCAGCGGTTGAAGGCCGTGAAGTGCGTGCGCCGGATCGGGGTGAAGACCTTGGGCCGGAAGGTGTCGTTCTTGCCATCACCATTGGGGGTGAAGATGTTGGGCAGCAAGAACAGCTGGCAATCGTCTTTGCACTCCACGTTGCTGCGGGCACTGAGCGTACCACTCGAATCCACCGCTTGCACGGCGTAGCAGCCAGCCTCCTGGCGCAGGTTGGTGTGCGCGTAGCTGGTTTGCGTGGCCGGCACCTGAGTCAGGAAGCGCAAGGAATCCTGGTCGTTGGGGGCGTAGTAAATGTTGTAGAACCGGATGGCCCGGCTGCAATCGGCGGGTGTGGTGCCCAGCGTCCAGCGCAGGTTGTTGGTGTACACGGCTCCGCTGATGGGCGTGGCCGGCAACTCGAACAAGCGGCTGGCCAGACTGTCGCAGTTGGGGCGCGTGAGCGTCAGCACTGGCGCACACGGAATGTTGCGCACAGCAATGCATTGCTGTTGGCTGCGGTTGACCAACGTATCGGGCAGCCTTTGGGCATTGTAAGTACCGTTAGTTTCCACATAATAGCAGTAAGTCGCTCCCTTACGCAAGGGCTGGCTGGCTGTGCCCTCGTCGCGGTAGCTGCCCCCGGTGGCCGTGCCTGTAACAGTGGCAATGGCCACAAACGGGTCAGTGGGTAGCGCATCGGGGCCCTTCCGGTAGATGATGGTCGGGCGTAGCGCATTGTTCCAAGGCACGGTGTATGTCCAGTTCAGCACAATAGCATTCCGAGTTGTGATACTTACGGCCGGAATGGCCGTGCCCTCCACCCGCACACTAGAGGCAGCCGGGGCTATTTCCTGCACTTGGTTTTGGCTCAGGAACTCCACCCGGTAGCTGTACGACCGATTCTGCGTGTCGAGGGTGGGGTCCTGGTCGACGTACGTTGTGTCGTTGCCAGTAGTGCTTACGTTAAGCGTAGCAATGGGCGTGAACGGGCCCGTTGTAGTCTGCCCCACAGCCCGTGAGAGGCGAAACTGCTGCGGGTCGGCAAAAGGTGGGGTACTCTTGGGCTTGGTCCATTCCACCGTAATCTGCCCGCTGCTAACAGCCGTGCGGTCCACCGTGACCCGGCGCATGACCAAGGCACGGCCCGTAAAGTTGAGGCAGGCCTCATTGGAAGCAATGCTCTGGCCCCCGGCCGGCAGCGGAAACTCGACATAGATGCGGTAGCAGTACTCCTTGCCCCGGTCTAAGCCCGCGCCGCCGTTGTCGTCGGTGAAAGTGGTTATGTCTGTAGTCCCGGTATAAGTTAGCGCTTGAATCTGCACGAAGCCGCTGCTGGCCGGAATGCCCGTCTGGCACGGCCCTGGGCTAAAGCCCGACGTCCCTTCTTTGCGGTAGATGCGGATCTGGGCGCCGGGTTTGCGGCACAGGTAACTGTTCCACTCCAGGATGGCCGTGCGGGGCGTGCCGGTGCCAGCTCGCACGCGCAGGTTCTGCGGAGCCGGCCCAATGACAGTAATAGACCATACCCGCAAGTCGGTCAGGGCCACACCGCTAGCCCCGCCGGCGGGCTGGTCCACGGCGTTGAAGACCACCAGCTTGGGCTGCACGCCAATGTCGTTGCAGTCCGGCGTCCACTGGAATGTACCCCGCGCCGTGGGCGGCCCTGCCGACGACTGCGTAAACGTGGCCGGGGGCAGAATGCCGCTGTTGGCTGAGAGGGTAATGGGGTTGGCATCGGGGTCGGTGGCCGTCACCGTAGCTGAGACGGGCGTACCGGCCACCACGCACAAATCGGGCGGAATGCTGAGTTCAGGCCGGCGGTTAGTGGTCGGCCGCACCACAATCTGCATGTCGCGAATCACCGAATCGTTGAGCCGGTAGCCGAAGGCCGTGCGCCGGTATGAGCGCACCACAAAAGCGAAGTTGTACTCGCCCACCGTGCCCGGCGAGTTCCACACAATTTGCCCCGTCCGTCGGTTCATCTCGAAAATGGGCGCATCCCCTGGTCTACCTACAGGTGGCCCTGTAAAGGCTACTTGGCTTCCATTAGAGCCATTAAGTAAGTCATTCGGATAGCGGAATCCAGGAACCGGGGCCGGAGTAGGCGTACAACCAACTACGTCTATTGCTCTTCCTGCCTGCCGGCTAGGTGCTAGCACAAATACCAGTGAGTCACCGTCAGGGTCATAAGCACCAGGATTGTGCTGAAACACTTCGGCAACTGCGGCATTATCCACAGCGGGCCGGGTCAGAATTGGGGAACGGTTTGTACCCTGACCAGGGTCAATAACCACGCTGGTAGCAACGTAGAAAGACTGATTAACAGGATCATCCATGTTGCGCACTGCCCCGTTGCGGTTCTCGCCAATAAAGCTGACTAAATAACGCCCGTTAGCACTATAGATATGCTCAAAATCATAGGTATAACGCCGAATATCAGGACCTAACAATACATTTGTGGCCCTTGGTACATTTTGGTCACAGGTTCCGTCGCCGAAAAAGATAGCCGCTGTAGGCTGATCGGCTGCACCATTAGTAGTATTGCTAGGCTCGCGACAATAAAGAACTAGGCGGAATACCACCCGGCGAGGATTACCCCCAACACCAGTGTCAACGCTAGCTTGAATATCCCCCGCCCGAATGTGAGTGGCTTGGATATGAAATGGCAAGCTCAGCAACCCAATGAGCATCAACCAAAACCCGACATGAAATACCCGCGAGAGTAGAAAAGCCAACATAGGCAGCAAGTAAAGATGAGAAAAAGCAGCCCAACGAAGGCGCACTGCAGCCCAGCAATAATCAAGCCTATCAATTAGAGATTGGCACAGGACTTCAGAGGTTTCATTGCTGTTCTTATTGCCAGCTAACAGTCCTGCCTAAACCATCCAAGCTTACATGAGCTAGCACAATTCATGGCACACAGTAATACCTACCAACAAAAAGAGCCTGACCATAATGGTCAGGCTCTTTTTGTTGGTAGCACAATGGCTTACTTAACTTTCTCCACGATGCCTTTGAAGGCTTCGGGATGGTTCAAGGCTAAGTCGGCTAGCACTTTGCGGTTAAGGTCAATGCCAACCTTTTTCAGGCCGCCCATCAACTGCGAATAAGACAAGCCATGCTCACGGGCACCAGCGTTGATACGCTGAATCCAGAGGGCACGGAACTCGCGCTTCTTGGCTTTCCGGTCGCGGTAGGCGTACAGCAGACCTTTTTCAACGGCGTTTTTGGCAACGGTCCAAACGTTCTTACGACGGCCGAAATAGCCTTTCGCCAAACGCATTACTTTTTTCCGACGGTGGCGCGAAGCCACGTGGTTGACACTTCTTGGCATAACCTGCTAGTTTTTGGCGGCCGGCGACAGAACGTTGGTCTTGTCTTTGGGTTTAGCCGGACGCCTGGTTGAAAATTTTGATTGGTAATCACTAGTCGCTGATTGTTAAAGCTGTTCTTCGGCGCTAACAACCAACAAAAGGCAATTACATGTTCAGCATATCTTTCACACGGTTCATATCCGCCGAGCTTACCAAGGTAATGTGCGTCAGATTACGCTTTTGCTTGGTGGTCTTTTTGGTCAGAATGTGGCTCTTGAAAGCGTGCTTACGCTTGATTTTGCCCGTGCCGGTCAGCGTGAAACGCTTTTTGGCGCCGGACTTAGTCTTCATTTTCGGCATTGTGAAGGAGGTAAGAAGTGAAAAAACTGCGGCGGTCGGCTGCCTAGGGCCGGTGCGCCAGCGTATAAAATGACCGAAGCCATTGGAAAAACCACTTATTCGTCGTCTGAACCAGAAGCGGGTTGCGGTGCTGCTTTGGCAGCTGGCTGACCAGCTTTTTCCTTACCAGCTTCCTTGGCTGCCGGGGCAGCAGCAGGCTTGGGCTTAGCAGGGGCAACCACCTTGGGCGCCAGATACAGGAACATGCGCTTGCCTTCGAGCTTCGGTAGCTGCTCTACTTTGGCTAGTTCCTCGAGGGCCTGGGCAAACTTGAGCAACAGAATTTCGCCGCGCTCTTTGAAAACGATGCTACGGCCAACAAAGTGGACGTACGCCTTGATTTTAGCGCCTTCCTTTAGAAATTCCTGCGCGTGCTTCAGCTTGAACGCAAAGTCGTGGTCATCGGTATTGGGTCCGAAGCGGATTTCCTTTAGGATGACTTTGGTTTGCTTGGCCTTCAGTTCGCGGGTCTTCTTCTTCTGCTCGTACTTGAATTTCGAGTAGTCGATGACGCGGCAGACAGGCGGCACGGCAGTAGGCGAAATCTCCACGAGGTCGAGATTCTGCTCCTGCGCGAAACGCCGGGCTTGGTCAATTGAATAAATGCCTTGTTCGATGTTGTCACCAACGAGGCGGACTTCCCGAGCCGTAATCTTCTGATTGATTTTAAACGGCTCCTCGACCTGAGCGCGAGGAATATAGCGGCGGTTTGGGGTAGCTATGGCTTGGTTCTCTTGAGGGTGAGCTAATAGTATTGCTAAGATTGACACGACATGGGCCAAGCCCAATGGGTTCAATCAGCGGGCAAATATCCGCCATTTTTTTCAAACGCTCAAAAAAGGCTATATAAAATTGCCCATGAGCGTTTGAAAAAGAACTGTTTACTGGAGTAGCAAGCAGGTTACTTGGCTTCAATAATCGAGCTTTTATACCTGCCTACTACTCCATTAAACAAAACTTACTTGGTTTTGCCGTCCATCATGGCAGCTATTTGTGTCTGGAAATTCTGTACGAAATCAGCAACTGGCATAGCGCCAATGTCGCCCTCACCGTGCTTACGCAACGAGATGATACCGTTTTCCTGCTCTTTCTCGCCGACAATCAGCATATATGGCACCTTGGAAACCTCGGCGTCGCGGATTTTGCGGCCGATTTTCTCGTCGCGGTGGTCAACGGTACCGCGCAGCTCGGCTTGTACCAACGTGTCGTACACTTGTTGAGCGTAGTCGTGGTATTTCTCGGAAATCGGGAGGACTACAAATTGCTCGGGCGAGAGCCACAACGGGAAATTGCCGCCGCAGTGCTCGATGAGTACTGCTACAAACCGCTCCAACGAGCCGAATGGAGCCCGATGAATCATAACGGGGCGCTGCCGTGAGTTATCGGAAGCCACGTATTCCAACTCGAACCGCTCGGGTAGGTTGTAATCCACCTGAATTGTGCCAAGCTGCCACTTGCGACCTAGGGCGTCGCGCACCATGAAGTCGAGTTTGGGTCCGTAAAAAGCCGCCTCGCCCAACTCGGTTACGGTGTTCAATCCCTTCTCGGCAGCAGCTTCTTGGATAGCCGCTTCGGCCCGGGCCCAATTCTCATCCGACCCGATGTACTTGGTTTTGTTTTCAGGGTCGCGCAAAGAAATTTGAGCCGTGAAGTCAGGAAAGTCCAACGCCTTGAGTACGTAGAGGACAATATCAATAACCTTCAAAAACTCTTCCTTTACTTGATCTGGCCGGCAGAAGATGTGGGCATCGTCCTGCGTAAAGCCGCGCACCCGGGTCAGGCCGTGCAGCTCGCCTGACTGCTCGTAGCGATACACCGTGCCGAACTCGGCCAAACGCACTGGCAAGTCGCGGTACGAGCGGGGCTTGGTCTTGTAGATTTCGCAGTGATGTGGGCAGTTCATCGGCTTTAGGAAGAACTCCTCGCCGGGGTTTGGCGTCTTGATGGGTTGAAACGAATCAGCGCCATATTTCTCGTAGTGGCCGCTGGTCACATACAGCTCTTTCGAGCCGATATGAGGCGTCACGACGGGGAGGTAGCCGGCTTTCATTTGGGCGCGCCGCAGGAATTGCTCCAGCCGCTCACGCAGGGCGGTGCCTTTAGGCAACCACAGTGGCAGTCCCGCTCCTACTTTATCGGAAAAAGCAAACAACTCCAGCTCCTTGCCCAGCTTGCGGTGGTCACGGCGCTTGGCTTCCTCCAGCTTTTCCAAGTACTCCGTCAGCTCTTTAGCTTTGGGGAAGGTGATGCCGTATATGCGAGTGAGCTGCTTGTTTTTTTCGTCGCCGCGCCAGTAGGCACCGGCTACGTTCAGCAGCTTTACAGCCTTGATGGGGCTGGTATCGGGGATGTGTGGCCCGCGGCAGAGGTCTGTGAAATCACCTTGCGTGTAGAACGTGATGGAGCCGTCGTCGAGGCGCTCCAGCAAGTCCAGCTTATACGGGTCGGCCTTTTCGGTGAAGTAGGCAATGGCGTCGGCTTTGCTCACGGCACGCCGCTCGTACTGGCTTTTCTTTTTGGCCAGCTCCAGCATTTTCTTCTCGATTTCAGGAAAATCTTCCGAAGAGATGGTGCGGCCTTCGCCCAGGTCGATGTCGTAATAGAAGCCGTTTTCGATGCTTGGGCCGATGCCCAGCTTCACGCCAGGGTACAAGGCTTCCAGGGCTTCGGCTAGCAAGTGCGCCGACGAATGCCAGAAGGTGCTTTTGCCGTCTTGGTCGTTCCAGGTCAGAATAGCCACGTCGGCATCCTGTTCGATGGGGCGGTGCAGGTCGCGCACTTCGCCGTTGACGCGGATGCCGAGGGCATTGCGGGCGAGGCCTTCGCTAATGCCGGCGGCAACGTCATAGCCCGTGGCGCCATCTACAAACTGGCGCACCGAGCCGTCGGGGAGGGTGATATTGAGCATTGAATGGGGTTGATAATGGCTATACAAACAGCCGTGAGGCCGCAAGTTACGGAAAGGGTGTAGTTGTGAAAGGTGAAGTTGCGAAATCAGCAGCCCGTAGCAGCCAAGCTAGGGTGCTCCTACCTCCACGACTGGCACGCTTGGCTACAGCCCCGGCCGTAGTGGGGATATTGGTTCCAGCTGCTCTGCGGCAGGCGCGGCCGTTCGCTGGGGCCGTTCATCGACGATGATACCTTGAGCACGGTTGCCAACTTTCCAAGCCTTATAAGTCCAGTGCCGGTTGCCGGGATTTTCCACTACAAGCAAGCGGTACTGGTCGGCGGCTTCCTGGTAACGGCCGAGGCTCTCGAAGCTTTCGGCCAGCATTTGGCGGGCTCCCAGTAACCGCGAAGACCGGCGCAAGGCCCGCTGCAAATGCGGAATAGCGGCGCCGTACTTGTGGTTTTTGAAGGCGACCATAGCCAACCGGTAGTCGGCCCGATAGAAGGTGGTATCGAGCTGCACGACCCGGGCGTAAATGCGCGTGGCACTATCAGGCTGATTTTGCAGCTCGAACTGGCGGCCGTAGTCGTACCAGAGTGGGCCGTAAGTGGGAGCCAGTTTCAGGCCACGGGCCGCGTAAATAGCCGCGTTGGCGGGCTGCCGGAAAGCATTAGAGAGAAAAGCCAGTTGATGCAGGGTTTCGGGTTGGCGCGGGTCACGGGACAGGCTGGCCCGCAGGTAGTCCAGAGCCTGCACCGTGTCTTGTAGGCCAATATAGGCCACACCTTTGTAGAACAGGGCCGCTGTGTGGTCGGGTTCCTGTTGCAGGGTGCGGTCCAAGTAGTCGATGGCGGTTTGGTAGTGACGGGCCGCCAGGTGAGTTTCGCCTACCAGCAGATTCAGCTCGACGGAGGCGTAGCCTTTTTGCGAAGCTACATCAGCCGCAGCTAGTGCCGATTGGTACTTACCCTGCGCCCGGAGCGCGCGAGCTTTAGTGAAATAAAACTCGCCGGGCGAATCATCTAAGTCGAGGGCGCGGTTGATGTCCATTAACGCGGGTTCAACCTGACCAGCATCAAGGCGAAACGCAGCCCGACGACCGTACAAGGAGGCATTGCGCGGTTGACGGCTAATGGCGCCGTCCAACTCCTCGGCCTGCACTTTGGGGCCGCTTTGCACCGAAGTCAGGCTTACCATCGTTTCGGGCTCTTCTTCATCGGGGCTGCTGCCACATGACGCTAGAGCGCCGCTGAGCACGAGAAGAGGTAACAGATGAAAAATGAAGCGCGAAAAAGCCACAAACGACGGGTTGAACTCGAAATATAATCTGTAGTTGCAAAGATACCATGCCGCCAAAGTTAAACGGCCATTCAGACCTGCAACCTAGCCGTTCCCTCCTACTCCAGTTCCCGCACGCGGCTCTGCACTTGCTTGAGCATCCGGCGGTTGAGCTGCACAAGCAGCTTGCGGCAGCGGCGACTGATTTCCAACTCTTCGGCCGTAACCGGCGTGATTTCCACGGCATCTTGGAGGGCGGCTACGGCGCGGGTCCGCAACTTCTGGCTGAGCAGAATGCGCGCGAGGTCATATGGGTACTGAATGCGCTGCGGCTCCAACTCGTGGGCTTTCAGCAGGGCATTGACGGCGGCATTGCTGCTGGCGCCATCGGGAGTGCCGCCCAAAAATAGCCGGGAGTATACCCGCTCAATCAGGTTGTAGTGGTCGACGCGGAAGTGCCAACGGCCCAGCAGCTGCCAGGCGTCGGCAAAATCGGGGCGTTGCTCCACGGCCTTGAAAACGTAGGGCTTCATTTCCCGGTAAGCCAGCAGCCGGGCGCGGGCTGTGAGCAGCGTGGCTTGGTTAGCCAGGGCTAACGCCTCAGCATAATTGCTTTCGGCCCCATCGGGGCGTACCACCAACGCACGACTGGAGTAGAGCCGGGCAGCCGAGAAATAGGCAATTTTCCGGGTTTCGTCGGTGTAGCGGGCCCCAATCCGGACGCTGAGTACGGCGGCCTGCCATAGGGCTTCGTAAGTGGCCGGAGCTTTGGCCAGCACCTGCTCGTACTTGGCCAGCGCCTCCGACTCTTTGTATTGTGCCTGGAGAGTTCGGGCTTCGGTGAGCAGCTTTGCTACCTCCGTGGAAAGCGGTGCCTCAACCGGCGCCTTGGCTTTGGGTTTAGGCTTGCGGAACTGCCCGCTCACCGGCCCGGCATTCAGCCCGGTCAGCACTACCAGCACCAACAAACAACCAAACAGCTTCCTCATACAGACTCAGCCACAAAACTGCGGCTTTTACTTCAAATAAAGTGAAACGCCCTACCGGATTACGGTAGGGCGTTTCACTTTAGAATAGTTTGAGCTGCGACTTTGGCGTTTTAAGTATAGCCTGAGCTTGGGCTATTTCATCCGCCGATATATCCACGGGACCGGTCAACTCGGGCAGCGGACCCTTGTGGTCGTTGGTAGCACCGGCGGCATCGGTATCGGGCCGGGGACCGCGCTTTTTGGGGGCTTCGCGCCGTTGCGGGTCAGGGCCTTCGTCGGTAATCAGCGTTACACTGTGAATTTTGTAATAGTTGAGCTTGTTGCCCATGGCCTTCCAGCCTTTCACATCGATGAACTCGTGCAACAACAGCTTTTCGGCTTCCTTGTCGGCCTTCTTATCACGCTGGAACTTGATTTCTGCCACCGGCTCGGGATAAGCCGTAGCAGCCAGCATCTTGGAGCCTTTCGTTTCCGAAATGAAGATAAAGCGCTTCTCTAAGGTGCTGGTTTCAATCTTGAACCGCTTGACGTAATGAATTTTGGTGTCGCCTTCTACATATACGGCACTTAGCACCGTATCGGGCTCAAACTTGCGGAGCAGCACGATGTTGGGCACATCGAAATGGTGGGCCGGATCAGCAGACTTCATTTCGTACGAACCGTCTTTGTACACCACTAGCAGGCTATCTTCGGTATCGAAAGCGCCCAAGTAACGGCCGTGGCCGGCGGTATTGAGGCGGCCCACTACGGCATCGAAGAACGTTTCGCGGCCGCCCAGCGTCGAGTCGCCTCGGCTTTTCTGCACGATTTTCTTGATGGGCTGCTTGGTGACGATGTTGCCCATCGAGCCTTTGCCTTTGATGGCCAGCTCGGCAAAATCGAAGTCGAACTGCTTGACGCGGGCCTGCGCTTTATCACCGAGTTGGATGCTCACCACCTCTGATTCAGAGTTGGGGTTGGCTGTGAGGTAGAGCGTTTTGGTACCCTTGGTACCCTTGGTGAGGTCGTACACTTTGTCGCGGGTGATACCCGAAACCAAGAAGCGCTTGGCAAACGCAATGCCTGAGGCCCCATCGAGGTAGACCATGTTGTACACCAGTCGGTCGTCGTTTTTGTTGTACACGCCGGCGTACAGAATATCCTTACCCACGAAGGTTTTCTCAGCAATGCGGCTCACCGTGAACGAACCGTCGCGGCGGATGGCAATGATGTCGTCGAGGTCGGAACAGCTGGTAACCTCTACCGCCTTTTCGTCTTTTTTCAGGCCATAGCCCACAAAGCCGTCGGCGTAGTTCACGTAGAGCTTCTGGTTGGCCACCGCCACTTTCTGAGCCGTCACCACGTCGAAGGTGCGCAGCTGGGTTTTCCGCTCCCGGTTCTGGCCGTACTTCTTCAGCAGCCCTTCAAAGTAGTTGATGGCGTAGCGCGTGAGGTTGGCCAAGTGGTCGGCTACTTCTGCCAGTTCACCTTCCAGGCGCTGAATGTACTCGTCGGCCTTGAAGCCGTCGAACTTGGAAATGCGCTTGATGCGGATTTCGGTGAGGCGCGTCAGGTCGTCTTCGGTGAGGGCGCGGCGCAACACAATGCGGGTGTCGTTGGCTTTCTGCTTCTCCCCATCAATGCGCACAAACTTGCGCAGACCGGCGTCGATGGTTTGCAGAATATCTTCCCAAGTTTCGCACTCCTCTATTTTGCGATAGATGCGGTTTTCGATGAAAATCTTCTCCAGCGAAGCCGAATGCCACTTTTCCTCTAGCTCTTCCTGCCGGATTTCCAGCTCCCGCTCCAAGAGGCGCAGTGTTTTCTGGGTGCTCAGGCGCAGCATGTCCTCCACCCCCACAAAGCGCGGCTTATCTTCGATAATAACGCAGGTGTTGGGCGAGATGCTGATTTCGCAGTCGGTGAAGGCGTACAGCGCGTCCATGGTCAAATCCGGCGACACGCCCGTAGGCAAGTGCACCTGAATTTCCACGGCCGCCGCCGTATTATCAACCACCTTGCGAATCTTGATTTTGTTGGCTTCCGAGGCCTTCACGATGCTTTCCATCAGCGCCGTGGTGGTGGTGCCGTACGGAATATCACGAATGACCAACATGGTTTTGTCGGCCTTCTCGATGGTGGCGCGCAGGCGGATTTTGGCCCCGCGCAAACCGCCGTTGTAGTTGGTTACGTCGCAGAGGCCGCCGGTTGGGAAGTCGGGGAACAGTTGAATATCCCGGCCCCGCAGCACGTCGATGCTGGCTTTGCACAACTCGCGGAAGTTGTGGGGCATGATCTTGGTGCTCAAGCCCACCGCAATACCCTCCACACCCTGCGCTAGCAGCAGCGGAAACTTCACGGGCAGCGTGGTCGGCTCGCGCTTGCGACCGTCGTAGCTCATCTGCCACTCCGTGATGTCGGGGTTGAACACCACATCCAGCGCAAACTTGCTCAGGCGGGCTTCAATGTAGCGGGGCGCAGCAGCACCGTCGCCGGTCCGGATGTCGCCCCAGTTTCCTTGGGTTTCAATCAGCAAATCCTTCTGCCCCAGGTTCACCATAGCGTCGCCAATGGAGGCGTCGCCGTGGGGGTGGTACTGCATCGTTTGCCCGATTACGTTGGCCACTTTATTGAAGCGGCCATCGTCCATTTCCTTCATGGCGTGCAGAATCCGGCGCTGCACGGGCTTGAGGCCATCCTCAATGGCAGGCACGGCCCGCTCCAGAATCACGTAGGAGGCATAATCCAGAAACCAGTTCTGGTACATGCCGTTCACGGTGGCTACGTCGTGAATGGTTTCGCCGGGCGCGAATTTGGGCTGCTCTTCTACTTCCTCAGTTATGGGTTCGGGCTGCGTTACGGCTTCCACGTCGCCGCTGGTTTCGGAGAGCAGCAGCTCACCGGCCTCGCTTACGACCGATTGCGCGCCTTCTTCCGCCGGAGTTGGGGCATCGGAGTCGGTCCCGAACTCAAACGAGTCGCCGGCACCGAACAAATTGGGTTGTTCTTCAGAATTCAGGTCTTGGGGGTTGTTCTCTTCTGACACAGTAGGGTGTGGCGCTTGCCACGGTTATTGTTCTTGTACCTCTCTCCTGCTTTGCCAGTTGAATAAACAATTAACAAACAGAAGGTTAAAACTGGAATTACGCCAGATCTTCTTCCGGCACCTCTTCTACCGGCAGCACGTCACTCGTTACTAAATCCTTCTCCAGCCGCAGGTTCTCGATGATGAATTCCTGGCGGGCCGGCGTGTTTTTGCCCATGTAATAGGTGAGCACCTGCTGAATGGAACGGTCGGATTGCAGAATCACCGGCTCCAGCTTGATATTGTCGCCGATGAACTTGCCGAACTCGTCGGGGCTGATTTCGCCGAGGCCTTTGAAGCGCGTCACCTCGGGGTTGCGGCCCAGTTGGCGCATGGCCTTCTGCTTTTCCTGCTCGTTGTAGCAGTAGATGGTGGTTTTCTTGTTGCGCACCCGGAACAGCGGCGTTTCCAGGATGAACACGTGGCCGTTGCGCACCAAATCGGGGAAGAATTGCAGGAAGAATGTGAGCAGCAGCAGCCGGATGTGCATGCCGTCTACGTCGGCGTCGGTGGCAATTACCACGCGGTTATAGCGCAGGTGCTCGATGCCTTCCTCGATGTTGAGGGCGTGCTGCAAGAGGTTCAGCTCCTCGTTTTCGTACACAATCTTCTTCTTCAACCCAAAGCAGTTCAGCGGCTTACCGCGCAAGCTGAACACCGCCTCGGTTTCCACGTTGCGGCTCTTGGTGATGCTTCCCGAAGCCGAGTCACCTTCGGTGATGAAGAGTGTGGTGAGGGCCTCGGCTTCCTGTTTGCCTTCGCCGAGGTGGAAGCGGCAGTCGCGGAGCTTGCGGTTGTGCAAGTTGGCTTTTTTGGCGCGCTGGTTGGCTAGCTTCTTCACACCAGCCATGTCCTTCCGCTCCCGTTCGTTCTGCTCGATGCGCCGCTTGAGGGCGTCGGCAGTAGCGGGGTGCTTGTGCAGGAAGTTGTCGAGGTGCTCCTTTACAAAGTCGAGAATAAAGTTGCGCACCGTGGGAGCGTCGGGGCCCATGTTCATCGAGCCCAGCTTGGTTTTGGTCTGGCTCTCAAACACTGGTTCCTGCACGCGCACCGAAATGGCCGCCACAATTGAGCCCCGAATGTCGGCGGCGTCGTACTCCTTCTTGTAGAACTCGCGCAGGGTTTTCACCACGGCCTCACGGAAAGCCGCGAGGTGCGTACCACCCTGGGTGGTGTACTGGCCGTTCACAAACGAGTAATACTCCTCGCCATAATCGTTGCCGTGGGTCAGGGCCAGTTCGATGTCCTCTCCTTTCAGGTGGACGATGTCGTAGCGGCGGCTTTCCTGGTCGATTTTGCGGGCCAGCAAGTCCAGCAGGCCGTGCTCGGAAAAGTACTTCTGACCGTTGAAGTTGATGGTCAGCCCGGCGTTCAGATAAACATAATTCCAAATCTGATTTTCCAGATACTCCGGGATGAAACGGTAGTTGCGGAAAATCGTATCGTCGGGCTGGAACGTCATCAGCGTACCGTTGCGCTGGCTGGTTTTCACCGGCTTTGGGTCCTGCACCAGGTTGCCCTGCGAGAACTCCGCCGCCTTCATCAACCCGTCACGCACCGACTGCACCAGAAAGTAATTGCTGAGCGCATTAACCGCTTTCGTACCAACCCCGTTTAAGCCCACAGACTTCTGAAAGACTTTGCTGTCGTACTTGCCGCCGGTGTTGATTTTGCTTACTACATCGACCACTTTGCCCAATGGAATACCGCGCCCATAATCGCGCACTTGCACGCGCTGGTCGGATATTTTGATGTCGATGGTGCGGCCATGACCCATGACGTGTTCGTCAATCGAGTTGTCGATAACTTCTTTTACCAACACATAAATGCCGTCGTCGTAAGCAGAACCGTCGCCGAGCTTACCGATGTACATGCCGGGCCGCAGCCGGATATGCTCGCGCCAGTCCAAGGACCGGATGCTGTCTTCGGTGTAGCCATGGTCGGGTACGGCCGCGATAGGTGCTTCTTGTTCAGCCATCAGGAAAACCAGTAATCAGATTCAAAGTAAAATAACGCAGAAAATCCCCCGTTTCCACGCCTCGTTTCGCTAGCCAAGTTAGCAAAACCTTGGCTTTTGTCCACATTAAACGCGCCTTTATTCCCTGTTTGTTCCGTTTGGTCGCTGAAAAGCGAATTTTCCCTCCCCTCGATTTCCCAATAATTTTAGCACATGCAACCCCCTTCTACTCTTCATCATTTGCCGCCACCCAGCCACAAGCCCAGTGAGCCGGTAAAGCAGTCTGCCGCTATTCAGTTTGCCTTCTTCATGCTGGGCGCGGTACTGCTAGTGTACACCTTGCGCGTCCTCGATGACATTCTGCTACCATTAGTTTTCTCGGCTTTGTTTGCGCTGCTGCTTATGCCACTGTGCAGTTGGCTGGAAAAGCACGGTGTAGGCCGGGTGTGGGCCATTATCATCTGCCTGCTGGTGCTGGTATTGATATTTGCGGGCATCATTGTGGGCTTTGGCTCGCAACTCACGCAGTTTAAAGACGAGCTACCTAAGCTGCAAACCAAGCTAATGGAGTTTTTTAACAACGCGCAGGAATGGGCCCAGCTGAAGTTCGGCTATAAGCCCATGAGCCTAGACGAAGTGAAAGATTCCACGCTGAAAGTCCTGAAAAAATCGGGCGGCTCGTATTTGGGCACCACGCTTAATACCACGTCGGCAGTGCTCGGCAACTTGGCGCAGGTTTTCATCTACATCTTCTGCTTGCTGCTGTACCGCGACCATCTGCGGCAGTTTATGTTCCGGTTTGTGAAGCCCGAGAAGCGCACGTCGGTGCTGCACACCGTGGACAGCATCCAAACGGTGGTGCAGGCTTACATTTCGGGCCTACTGAAGGTTATTGCCATTGTGGCTATTCTCAATGGCATTGGTTTGCTGGCGCTGGGAGTGAAATTTGCCATCTTCTTCGCCATTTTCGCCTCGGTACTGGCCATCATTCCCTACATCGGTATCATGATTGGGGCGACGCTGCCGGCCATCATTACGCTAGTAGAAACCGGTTCGCCTCTGAAAGCGGCTGGGGTAGTGGGCGTGTTTATAGCGGTGCAGTTCTTGGAAGGCAACTTCATTACGCCCATGATTACCGGCTCCCAAGTAAGCATCAACCCACTGGCCGCCATCCTGGCCTTGATTTTGGGCAATGCCCTATGGGGTACGCCCGGCATGATTCTGAGCATTCCGCTGATGGCCGTTATCAAGGTGGTGCTGGATTCCAACAAAACCACCGAGCCCTGGGGCTTCCTGCTCGGCGACACGGCCGAAGGCGAAGACTCCACCAAACCCGGCAACCAGGGCCCTAGCGCCATTGGTAAGCTGTGGGCCAGACTCAGGGGAGCACCTTCGTAAGCAAGACAGGTCAATAGTGGATTCAAAAAGGGAGGCTGCCATCTGGCAACCTCCCTTTTTTGTGCGTACCGAAGCCGATTACAACGCCAGTCGGTAGGTTTCCATCAGTTCGGCGGTGGCGCCAAAACCTTCTTTCTGATTGAGCAAGCCCGGATTTACCACTCCCTGCACGGTTGATATACCGAAGGACAGCCGCCGGTACTCGGTGGCTTTTTCCGTGATGATGCGAGCCAGCACGGCATCGACGGCTCCTGCCTGCTTGCCGCGGGAGTTACCGGCAATGTATTGGGTATGTACGAAGTTTTGGTGCCGGTCTTGAAACACCAGCACGCCGGCTACCAGCTCATGGCCCAGCCACGCGCCCCAAAGCTCTAGGTTGCCAGGGTTCTGGTCGCGCAGGCTACTAATTTCAGCTAGGGTATGCACCGGCTGACGACCATGCACTGCGGCCAGCGTTTCGGTGAGCAGTTGCCAATACGGCGCGTAGTCGGTGTTGGTGGCTAGTTGCACTACCACGCCGTGCAAACGAGCTTTGCGTAGGTTGCCACGCCGCCAGGTGCCAATGTGCACGGGCTGCGTCAGGTCTAGCACCGAGTTCATCTCCCGATTACTAAGCTCGGCACCTTGCTGATGCAGCCAGAACGCCTGGTTTTCGGAGAACTGCTGACAGAACACCCGGGGCACCGGCCGTACCAGCAAGTACCGAAAACCGGCCGTTTGCCAGGCTACCCGCAGCAAATCCAGCATGGCAGCAGTTTCGGCGTATTTCACGCCCACGGCGGTTACCAAGCCACCGTAAGCTAAGCCAGGGTGTGCCACCAGGGTAGTGGGCTCGGTGGTGGTATGGGCCACCGCCGCCACAAATACAGCCCGTAGCTTCGAGCCCTGCCACACCAGCCAAGAATGGTCCTCGAACCGGTCTTGGTGGTAGTTGAGGAAGGTACGCGCGAACAGGAAGGGGCCATTGGCGGAACTGGCTACCAAGGCGTTCCAAGCAGCAACCTGTGTGGGTGTGTAGGGTTCCACTCGCAGACTGTGGGGTAGGTCCAAGGGCATATTCATTCCGTGGTAGGCTGCCCAGCCAGGCCCCGGAAGGTAGCATAGTCGCGGATGTAGCTGGCCTCGGAATAGGGCTGCGACGCCAGGCAGAGTAGCACCGCTTGGTGGTGGAAGCGGATGGTACGCCAGTAAAGCCCAGCCAGGTACAGGCCCTCATCGGGCCGGGTGAGGGTGAAGTGCAGGCACGCACCGGCCGGATTTTCCAGCGTGATTTCCAAGCTGCCGCTCACCGCAAACAGCACCTGCTCTAGGGCGCGGTGGGCATGGTGCCCGCGCAGCACCTCGTCGGGCGTGAGGTAGGTCCAGTAGGTGCGGGCCACTTGGAACGGCAGTGCCGGTGGGGTAGCGGTGGTGGTGAAGCCCGTGTGGGCGTCGCCGGTTTGCGGAAATTTCAGTAAACGTGGGGCCGACGGCAGGGCTTCAGAAACCTTCATACGCAACAAAGCAGTGAGTCAATATCTACTCGAACGGGCCGAATTCGTGGCTGCCGACAACAGGGCCGGGATGCCCAAAAGTAGCGCTAATCAAACGCACTGCCAACCAAGGAATGCTATGCTCAGCAGGTATGCTTTCCAGCCAGTTCAGCACACAAACCTAAATTTTATACTTGGGGGTCGGCAACCTGTTGTTGGTCGGGAAGGTATAACACACCAAGCCGGACGGCCACAGGCTGTCGGCATTCCTCCTTTCCACGACCAAATTTTTCAATCATGGCTATCATCACCGGCGAAACCTCCCGCGCTTACAACGACTTAGTAGAAATCAACAAGACGGCGGCCAAAGGCTACCAAGAAGCGGCTGAAGAAGCATCGAGCGCCGAGTTGAAATCACAGCTCAGCAAAATGAGCCAGCAGCGCGCCCAGTTTGCCTCGGAGTTGTCGCAGCACGCGCAGCAGTACGGCATCAACCCCGAAGAAACCAACACGATTGAAGGCTTAGCGGCCGATGCCGCTGCCGCCGTACACCGTGGCTGGATCAATATCAAATCGGCCATTACCGGCCAAGATGATGCCGCCATCCTAGGCGAGTGCGAAACTGGCGACGCCACGGCGCTGTCGGCCTACGAAACAGCTTTGAAGTCAAACGAGTTGCCAGCTGAAGCCCGCACCGTAATTCAGAAGCAGCACGGCGAGATTCTGTCGGCTAAAAACTGGATTACTCAGCAAAAATCGACCGTACGCTAAGCTTTAGAAGTTGCTTTTACTAAAAAGGCCCGCATTGTGCGGGCCTTTTTTTGTACCCGCAAACGCCTTTCTGCTACGAATTTGACGGTTGCGCCCTGCCGGATTTCCACTCAACGCAACCATCCATAGGGTTATCTTTGTTATCATTACTACTTGCCTTAGCTAATTTCCGCTACCCGATACCGCGCCGCTTTTGTACGCCATCATTGACCTTGAAACCACCGGGGGCCAGCCCGCACAGGACCGCATCACCGAAATTGCCATCTTCATTCACGATGGCGAAAAGGTAATCGACCAGTATGAGACGCTGCTCAACCCCGGCCGGTCTATCCCGTTCTTTATCACCCAACTAACCGGCATCTCCGATGACATGGTGCGCGACGCGCCCAAGTTTCATGAGGTGGCCCGCAAGGTGGTGGAAATGACGGAGGGCTGCGTGTTTGTGGCTCACAACGTGCGCTTCGACTATAGCTTCCTGAAAAAGGAGTTTGCTGACCTAGGCTACAACTACTCGCGCAAAACGCTGTGCACGGTGCGTTTAAGCCGGTCGTTGATACCAGGCCAACCTAGCTATAGCTTGGGCAAGCTCTGCCAAAACATTGGCATTCCACTCAATGGCCGCCACCGCGCTGCCGGCGACGCCGCCGCTACTGCCATCCTCTTCGACCGGCTCCTAAAAATCAGCCAGCAGGACGAAGCTCTCCACAACCCCACCATTTCGGCGGCTGATACGTTGGCTGCTGTGGATGCTACTGCCCCTAGTGGCCGCCGGCCGGTACCCGCGGCCGATTCAGAAGCTCCGGCCGCAACCACCAAGCAGCCCTCGGCTCGCAAGATAAAGGCGGTACAGGAAGCCATTAAAACCGCGCTGCTGCCGGCCAACATCACCCCGGCTAAAATGTCGACGCTACCGCACTCGGCGGGGGTGTATTACTTCCACAACGAAGCTGGGGAGGTAATTTACGTGGGCAAGAGCATCAACATCTACAAGCGGATTTTGCAACACTTCGCCATTGATTACAAGTCGCGCAAGAGCATTGAGTTCAAGAACTCCATTTCCGATATTACGTGGGAGTTGACTGGCTCGGAGTTGGTGGCGCTGCTCTACGAGTCGCACGAAATCAAGCGGTTAAAACCGCTGTATAACCGGGCGCAACGCCGCTCGGTGTTTCCAGCCGGCATTTTCCTACGGACCGACGAGAACGGCTACAAGCGCCTCTACTACGGCCGCGCCGACGACCACGCCGAGTCGCACCCGCTGATTGCGCTGGGCAACCAGTACAAGGCCAAGGGGTTCTTATTTCATAAAGTAGCCAAGTTCAACCTGTGCCAGAAGCTCTGCGACCTGTACAAAACCACCGGCTCGTGCTTCGACTACCAAGTGCACCGCTGCAATGGTGCCTGCATCGGCCTGGAACCCGCCGAGGAGTACAATGCGCGCGTGGAGCAGGCTATCGAGTCGTTTACGTATGAGCACGGCTCGTTTGTGGTGATTGGCAAGGGCCGTTCGGAGCTGGAAAAAACGGTAGTATTGGTGGAAAACGGCCGCTATTTAGGCTTCGCCTACGTGGACGAAACCTTCTCGGCCCGCAACATCAACGACTTCAAAGAGGTCATTACGCGCTACAACGACAACAAGGACGTGCAACAGATTATCCGGCAGTACCTGCGCACCAAGCACAAAGACAAGGTAAAGCTCTTTAAGACTACTTAAACCACATCCATTTTTCATTGCAGCCCGCCCAGGTACTCACACCTGAAGCGGGCTGTTTTTATATAGGCTGCCAAGTATTAGCACTACATAATGCGCCCTGGCAACATCACATATTTATGTGATAAGAAATAGGTTGACACAGGGCAGGGCAAAAGTTTAGATTTACGCTATATCAATTACTTCCAACTCTTCCTTGCCATGAGCCAATTATTACCCACAGTCAGTCCACCACCCGCTAGGTACATTGACCACATGCAACGGCGCTACCGCTGGGTAGGTCCTCGGGGCCGTCATTGGTATTATGTGGCATTGCGGACCATTCTGGAACGCCATAGCCTGAAATGGCTATACTAAACCCTAACCGATTTGTGCACAGGGGCAGAAAAGCAGACTGACGGGCCGGTGCGGTAGGACAAGCAACGAATGTGTTATACGGTTTCGGCTTTCTGCTGGCATTCGCGCAGCCACTGCACGGCATGGGCTTCGTCGTTGAAACGCCGCATTAAGTAAGATTGTGAGGCTTGGCTTTCAAGTTGTTGGAACGCCGGAATACCTTGGGTAAGCAATTGATAGCTAGGCGAAAGCAACTGGCTCATGTACACCTTACTGCCCAACTTGGCGCTGAGCTGCGGAAAAAATTCATAAAGACCCCACTGCGTAGTTTCTTCGTCGGCAGGCAACCGGCGGCGGCCGTCGAGCAGCCAGAATGGGCACCGGAAGTGTTGCCCTGCCGCCAGAATCACTTGGTAGCCTTCCCGGGTCTCGACAGCTGAAACTGGCCGCATCCAGCGAGCTACCAGCATCCGTAGGTCGTCGCGGTAGGAAATAGCCAGGTAATCTGGCGTTGAAAAGTGCTGCATACAATAGGATAGAACCGCAAAGATAAGGACTGCGGGTAGTTGGCCTACGGTATGTAGTGGGCTAAAACAGCCGGTGCCGCAGTAGCCAGCCAGCGCCATCAAATTCGGTGGCTGCGGGCACGTACTTCTCTACTTTCACGGGGCGGGGTACCCGAATGGTGTTACCGTCGCCGCTGTCGAATACAGTAATACGTGTCCGGCTGGGCGCATTTTCCAGCGGAGCAGTTACCACATCCTGCCCGGCTCCGTCATAAATGCTGAGCGTGATGCCCGAAGTGGGCAAGACCCGCAGCTCGAAAACGTCGTTGCCGCCCAGTCCAAACAGCTTCACTGTGCTGGTTTCGCCCGTTTTAAACACGCGCCGCCCTACCAAACTATCCAGGCAGGCACAGCCGCGCTGATACACGCTAACTTGGAGTTGCTGCGGCGTGGGAGCCTCCACTACAAACCGCTCGGGGGCATCGGTGCCAGGCACTTCCACGTGGCGGGCCAGCAGCTCATAAAACTTGTTGGCCACGGCTGGCAACTGGCGGCGTCGGCTTCGGAGCTTGCTACTGAACTCCTCTCCCGCCAGCGCATACACCTCCTGAGGCCACACGGTCAGCGCCTGTTTGATGACAGCGTCGGAGAGCTGCTGCCGCATGGAATCGGCAATTTGCTGGAAATCTTGTCGGCTGAGATACACCAGCAACGACTTGTCCATAGGCTCGGCGGCACGGTTGAGGCCAGCCACATCATTGAGCTTAATATCGTTGTCGAAGGTTTGGTAATTAGACTTCACCCAGCCTATCATGTGGGTCAGCAGACCATCATTAAACTTGAAAAAAGCGTGGTCCCGGTCGCGCGGAATGGGTCGGTACTGCGTTCCATTACTGGGAGTTGGAAAGCTGGCCCAGCGCCACTGGTCTTCGCGCCGGCTCCAGTCGCCGAGCCACATATCGAACAACCGGGCCCGCAGATACGGGCGAGCTTCCACCCGATACTGGGGTGTGGTTAACAGGTTAGTGAATACCCGGCGGGAGCTTTCTACTAAACTGGAATTGCCGAAGCTAGCCACGGTGCTTTGGTCGCCCTCGGGTCGTTCTTCCAGCAAGTATAAGGCATTGGCAAACGCCGTCCGAAATTCGCCTAGTGCGGGGTCATCGGCCACATATACCAGTACAGGATTGGTGTGGTACACGCCCACAGCCTCGGCCAGGGTGGGCACAATGTAGGCGCCATAGGGGTTGATAACGCTGGTTTGGTCTTTCATTAAACGACCGATGGGGCCGTTTTGCAGCTCTTCGGGCAGGGCCTTGGTGGCATCCTTGTCCACGGAGCGTAGCACGTATTGCCGGCCGTCGGGGGCAACCAAACGCAGGTTCTTGGTTTGGAACGAGCCTCCCTCCCGCACCGGTGTTAGGCCGCCCGGCACGGCAGTGCGCAGGTTGAACACGGGCACGGTAATAGGCAGCCCCCACAGCTTGCGGTAGTGCTTGCCCCAGAAAAACTGATGCAGTGCCGACCGTTCGTATTGCGGCCCTGCGGCCACGCGCACCGTGGAATCGGCTAGAATTTGAGCGGGAGCTGCCACTGGAGTAGGCGCGGCCGGCGCAGTACAGGCTGGGCACGTAGCCCAGGTACATAACCAACCAGCAAACCAGACCCGACGTGTAATAAGGGAGAGTAACACAGCGTAATGAAGCAGCGCCATAAGGTCGGACACCAGCCTTATACCGCAAACCAACCCATAGGGGTTGAACTATTGTGCTGTTTACTTGACAAATCTGACTTGAGGCAACCTCAGCCCTAGCGACGGGAGCCACTACTGGTACAATCATCACTAACTACTGGCCAGTATCTGCGTTCAAGGAAGCAAGCCGCGCTTTTCGCCCCGCATGAAATATCCCTACCCTCTTGCTTTCGTTGTTTTTTTTGCCGCGGGCTGTGCCCGTCAGAAATTCTTTCAGCCCGATGCTCGGCCTGACTCTACGCCGTTGGCCGCCAATGCCGACAGTGCCCGCGTAACCGCCGGTCGTCATTATAAAAGAGGCCCTATTGGCCGCGTATTACTAGGCCCCCACCACCGCCCGGCCTGGACCCAAGTGGTTACGCTACCAGTACTAAAGCCAGCAACAGTGGTACCAGGAGGGCTGCAACCAGGCAAACTTGGGGGTGGATTTCAAACAACCAGCATGACGGTGCTTGACCGCAACGGCCAGGGTTACGCGCTCCGCTCTATCGACAAGAACCCGTACCGTACGCTACCTAAAGTACTGCGCCACACATTCGTGCTAAATCTAGTGCGCGACGCTACGTCGGCTGGGCATCCATATGGCGCTTTTGTGGTGCCACCGCTAGCTGAAGCAGCCGGGGTACTCCATACAAGCCCCCGCCCTTTCTACGTCAGAGCCGATGAAGATGGGCTTGGCAAGGCGTCGGAGCTATACCGGGGCCGCGTGGTGATGCTGGAAGAAAAGCTAGAGAAGCAGGTGAATATTGCCGGCCGCGTACCGGGTGCCACTGCGCTGGAAGAAAGCGACAATATGCTGGAACAGCGCTATGCCTCAAACAAACACACCATCGACGAAGAAGCATTCGTACGGGCGCGGTTGCTTGATTTGCTGATTGGCGACTGGGACCGGCACGAAGGGCAGTGGACCTGGGCCGCCTACCCCGCCACGCAGGGCAAAACGCGCTGGGTGCCCGTGCCACAAGACCGGGACCAAGTGTTTTTTCGATTCAATGATGGCCTGATTCCGTGGTTAGCTAGCAAGTTTGTGCGCAAGTTCCAAACCTTTGGGCCCCGCTACGAAAGCATTGAGGGCTATACCCGCAACGCCCGCTACCTCGACGAGCATGTACTTACTGAACTGAACCGCAGTGCTTATCTGCTCATCGCCCGCGACCTGCAAACACGCCTCACCGATGCAGTGTTGGAAAAAGCGGTGCGCCAGGGGTTGCCACGGGAACTATATCAGCAGGAAGGCGCCGAAATGGTAGCCGACCTGCGGGCCCGGCGCGACGCCCTCCCCAAAGCCGCCGCCCGCTTCTATGAGCTGCGAGCCAAGAGCGTGCTGGTAGCCGGCACCGATGAAGAGGAACGGTTTGTAGTGGACCGCCTCCACGACACGCTCACGCTGGTATCGGTATACCGCATCCCCGATGGCAAAAAGGACCTCAAAACGGACTCGCTGTTGTACCGCCGCAGTTTCAACCCTGCCTACACCCGTCATATCAACCTATACGGGTTGCACGGCGACGATATATTTGAAATACGTGGCTCGGTGCGGCGCAGCCCGTTCGTAAACATATACGGCGGCCCCCAGGAAGACTTGGTAGTGGATGAGTCGCGGGTAAAAGGATTGCGCCGCAAGACTCGTTTCTATGATACAGCCCGCAACAACGAGTTTGAACCCGCTCCGGAGTTAAAAGACAAAACCACCCGCGGTGTCAAGTCACACGCCTTCGACCGAGACGGCTCGGGGAGGTGAGTAGTGAAATTATGAAGTGGTGAGTTTGCTATTCAGTTCGCGCCGTTTGCGCTATGTATAATAGCAAACTCACCACTTCACAACTCACCACTTCACCATCTCCAACTCGGCTAGCATATCCAGCACCATGTGTTCGGTGGGGGTAAGCAGGTCGTTTTTAGCGGGGTCGGCATCGTGGCGGCGCAGGTAGTCGATGAGCTTATCGGAGTTGAACAACTCAACTACCTGCGGGTGGATGTAATACTTCGAGCAGACGGTAGGCGTGTTGCCCAGTTCGTGCGCCACATCTTTCAATGCCCGTTTCAGGGTTTTGGGCTTTGGGAATTCTGGTTCCTCGTTTATAACAGCTTCTAGGCACTCCACCATCTTCACGGTGCCGCCCCAAGTGCGGAAATCCTTGGCCGACAGCGCCATACCCGTTGTTTGCTGCAAATACTCGTTCACATCGCCTGATTCCAGTTCGGCGCGGTGCCCGTCGGAAGCATAATACTGGAACAGATGCTGGCCCGGAATTTCCTTGCACTTCTGCACCAGCTTGGCCAGTTTTCGGTCGTGTAGCGTGAGGTCGTGGGGTACACCTTTTTTGCCCACGAAAGCAAACCGCACATCAGACCCACTCACTTGCACGTGCTTGTCGCGCATGGTGGTTAGGCCGTAGGTTTTGTTTTCTTTGGCGTATTCCTTGTTACCAATACGGATATATGACCGGTCCATAAGCGTAAGTACCAGGGCTATTACCTTGGTTTTATCGAGCTGCGGGCGGCTTAAATCCTTCTGCATCTGTTGGCGCAAATCGGCTAGCTTTTCGCCGAAAGCCCGCAGCCGGCTGAACTTGGTAAGGCTGCGCGCTTGGTCCCAGGCGGCGTGGTAGCGGTACTGCTTGCGGCCCTTAGCATCGCGCCCGGTTACCTGCAAGTGGCTGGTCGGCGAATCGGAAATCCACACGTCGGTCCAGGCTGGCGGAATTACGTAGCTATGAATCCGGTCCAGCACTTTGGGGTCGGTAATCAGTTCACCCTTGGCCGTGTGGTAGCTAAACGCCCCATCGGGGCCGGGCGTGCGCGTAATGGCGGGTTTGTTATCAGTACGGTAGCGTAGGCCCGCCAGTTCGGCTTGTCGGGCAGGATCTTTATAGAGTTCGTGCGAATCGGGCAAGGGCGCTAGACGCTTCTTTTTGGTTTTAGTGCGCGGGTGGGTTTCAGTAGGCATGAGGATGCAGGAATTACGAAAAAGGATACCAACTGCTATAGCGGAGCCAGCCGGAATTTCGTGTACGGCAGATACTGCGGAAAGGTCTTTGTCGTTTGACGCTTGCTTTGCTCTATTTCAATACTGGTAGATGAGTAGCAGCAGCGTTGTGCTTGCCTGCAAATTTTTCTAGCTGATTTTCTGCTCTCTATCAGCAGCGGCGCTCAGCCGGCAACATGAAGGGTTCTGGTGCCGTATCGGCATTTCTGGCATCATTTTCCCTTGTTCAGTGCAGTCAACTGTTTTTTCTTCAATTATTATCAGCTAATGCGCCTTTTTTCTCTCAAGCCTCTACTCTTTTTATCGTTGGCAGCTACCCTCGGAAGCACTGCTGCCTGCACCGATGATAACGGCAACCCGGTTCTGTTTTCCATTGAGGACGATAAAGCCTTAGGCGAGCAGGTGGCTGCCCAAACCGACTCGACGTACCGCGCTAAAGGTCAGCTGCTGGAACGCAGCACTGCTGCCAACCAGCGGGCCTACACCTTGCTGGACGGCGTAGTGAATAAAGTACTGAACTCGGGTGAGTTGCAGTACCGCAACGACTTCCCGTGGGACGTAAAAATCATCAAGGACGACGCCACCCAGAATGCGTTTGCTACGCCCGGCGGCCATATTTACGTGTTTTCGGGTTTGATTAAGTTTCTGGAAACCGAAGACCAATTAGCCGGCGTATTGGGCCACGAAATTGCCCATGCTGACCGGCGCCACACTTCGCGTCAGCTTCAGCAGCAGTATGGCATCAGTTTGTTGCTCAGCTTGGTAGTAGGCGACAATCCAGGGCAGTTGGTGAACTTAGCTGCTAACCTGGGCCAGTTGAAATTCAGCCGCGACTTTGAACAGGAGGCCGACCAGTATTCCGTTATCTACCTCAATAAAACCACCTACGCTTGCGACGGAGCAGCTGGCTTCTTTATTAAGGCCCAGACCCAATCCCAAAACAACCCACCTGTTTTTCTGAGTACCCACCCCGACCCAGGCTCCCGTGTACAAGCCATCCAGACGAAAGCTACTGAACTGAACTGTCGGCAGCGCACTAGCTCCAACGACAACTTCAACGAGCTAAAGCGCATTATCTAACAGCAGTTGCTGGGTAGCACTGAGTGCCCAGCAACAGGCTCCTGGTTGTAGTATCCGGCAAGGTCAGCTGCATAAGCAGCTGACCTTTTCTATGCAGGAGGGTATCAAATTCTGCTCTCCCGCGTACTTGCCGGTATGTCTATACTCAACAAGATTGGCGACTTAGCCGACCGCGCCGACGAATTCTTGACCCGCACCCGCGCCCGCCTGGGGCTGCTGCACCCACTCCAGATTGTGCCCTACCGCAGCTACGGCACCCCCGACCGCCTTTACGTAAAAGGCCGCCTGCTCACCGATAAAGGTATTGGTGAGCCCGGCGAAGGAGATTCGCGCTTCCACAACCTGCTAAATATGTACCGCCGTTTCGAGAGCAACGAAATCAGCGGCGCCCAAATGCGGGTGCAGGATGCCGAGGGCGTAGACCACCCGATAGTCACCGACGACGAAGGCTACTTCACCCTGAATATGGCCCCCAAGGTGTTACCCGAGCCGGTTGATTTTATGTGGTATCCGGTGGAAGTACTGCTGGAGAAGGTGCCGCACCCGTTCAGCGCGCCGCCCAACCTACGGGCGGCTGCTCCCGTGCTCATCCCCCCCGACGACGCCGAGTACGGTATCATTTCCGACCTCGACGACACAGTGATTCAAACCTCGTCTACCAATCTGTTGCGCATGGCCCGCATTGTGCTGGTGCGCAATGCCCATTCGCGGCTGCCGTTCAAGGGCGTGGCCGAGTTTTACCGGGCCTTGCAGCTGGGCCGCAACGGCAAGCGTAACAACCCGTTTTTCTACGTGAGCAGCTCGCCTTGGAACCTGTACGATTTACTGGAAGACTTTCTAGCCCTAAATAAGATACCACCCGGCCCACTCTTGCTGCGCGACTTTGGTATCGGTAGCAAGAAACCCGGCCACCAAACGGCCCACCATGGCCATAAGCTCAAGGAAATCGACAACCTGTTGTTGACCTATCCGAAGCTCAACTTTGTACTCATCGGCGACTCGGGCCAAGAAGACGCCAACATCTACCGCGAGGTAGTGCGCCGCCACCCCGGCCGCATCCTAGCCATCTATATCCGTGATATTTTCCGGGCCGACCGGGCCACGATGGTGGAGGGCGTAAGCGAAGAACTGCGCAACGACAAAGTGGAAATGCTGCTGGTACAAGACACCGTGCAAGCCGCCGAACACGCCGCTAGCATTGGTCTGATTCATCAGGAAGCCCTTCCGGCCGTGCAAACCGAGAAGCAGAAAGACGAAGCCGCCGACACCGACGGCAGCACCGACGATGAAGGCACCGGCAAGCCCGTAATGGAATAAGCGGTGAAATTGTGTAATGGTGAGATGGTGAGTTTGATGTTAGGCTTGCACTATTTGCGCAGCTAAAACATCAAACTCACCATCTCACTACTACACAATTTCACCTTTAGCTGGAGTGGTCGGCTACGATAACCCACTGGCCGTTGAGGCGGCGCATCACCAGCAAGTATTGGCCCTGTAAGTCGCCGAGTCCGGGGCGGGTGAGGTGCCACTGCCCTACTACGTGGGCTGCATCGGGGCCATCGGGCGTAACGCGCAGGTTGGCAAAGCGGAGCTGGCCCATAGCGGCGGGGTTGGGGTAGCTGCGGCGGTAGTTGTCGAGGGTGGGCTGCCAGCCATAGGTGAGGCCGCTCTTGCCAATAAACACCAACGAGTCTGACTCCCAATAGCCCTTCATGAAGTTGGCTACGTCGCCGCGGTTCCAGGCGGCAGTTTGGGTGGTCAGCAGTTGAATGATGGCGCGGCGCGTTTCGGCCGGCGTTTCAGTGGCACTAGTGGCCGGCGCGGAAGTACAGGCGGCAAGTAGTGCCAATGTGGAGGCTGCAAGGAAAGCTTTCATGCCGCTCAAGATACGGTGTGGCTACTAGCAGAACCAGTGTTCCAGTAACTGGCATTCCAACTTCCGCGCATCAAGCGGCAATTATTCCTCTCCTACTAACTCTGCCACGTACTTCTTGCCACCCAAGCGGCGCATGTTGCGCAATACCCGTTGCTGTTTGGCGCGGGCTTGTGGCCCAGGGTTACTGGCCCGGAACCGCAACGGGTTAGGCAGCACGCCCGCCAGCAAGGCCGCTTCTTTGGCCGTTATCTTATCGGCCGACTTGTGGAAATACCGCTGGGAGGCGGCTTCTACGCCAAAGGTACAGTCGCCCATTTCGGCCACGCTTAAGTACATTTCCATGATGCGCTGCTTGTCCCAGAGCAGCTCAATGAGCACCGTAAAATACGCCTCGGCGGCTTTGCGGATGTAGCTGCGGCCTTGCCACAGAAACACGTTTTTGGCCACCTGCTGCGAGATGGTACTGCCGCCGCGCAGCTTCTTACCACCGCTCAGGTTATACTTGGCCGCACTCCACAGCGCGTTACCATCGAAGCCGTGGTGTAGCAAGAAGCGCTGGTCTTCGGCGGCAATCAGCGCCAGCGGCACCTCCGGCGACACCTCATCCAGGGTTTTGAAGTAGTAGTTGATGCGCCGGTCCTCTTCCTGAATACCGTAGTAGCCTTTGCCTACCGGCGCATACGCGCGCCGGTCCAGCATCAGCCAAGTAGCCGGCGGCGACACCCAGCGGTACATGAGCACCCAAACCACCGACGTCAGAAACAACGCCGCTACCACTTGCAACAGCACCTGTTGGGTCTGCCGCCGCACTTTTTTGTAATCCACTGCCAAACCGAAATACCTTAGAGCCGCCCCCGGCCGAAACAGCCACGGGAGCGGCAAAAGTAGCGGTTTTCAGTGCTTCCAACGAGAAATTTCACTGGTTGCCGCGTGCCTCGCCAACACACTCAGCCGTGAGCCAACGAGCTGCTAGCTCAACTCCACCATAGCCTTGATGACGCCGGTGGCCGGGTTGAGCCAGCTGGCAAACTCCTGCTGCACCTCCCCAAACGGCACGCGGTGCGTGATGTACGTGGTAGGCTGCACCAGTCCGGCTTTCATGGAAGCAATAACGTGCTCGAAATCCTGACGGGTGGCGTTGCGGCTGCTCATGAGCGTGGCTTCGCGCTTATGAAACTCGGGGTGCGAGAAGCTCAGCTCGCCTTTCTGCAAGCCCACCAGCACGTAGCGCCCGCCGTGCGCCAAATAGCTGAAACCATTATTAATGGCCTTCAGACTGCCCGTGGCGTCGATTACCACCGTGGGCATATCGCCGTTGGTGATGCTGCGGAGCTGCTCCAGCACGTCGGGTGCCAGAGCGTTGATGGTGTGCGCCACTTGCAGCCGGTCCTGGCAGAAAGCTAGGCGCTGTTCGTTGATGTCGAGAGCAATGACGTGGGCACCGGCAATGCGGGCAAACTCCATGATGCCCAATCCGATTGGTCCTGCGCCTACTACCAGCACGTACTCGCCGGGTTTCACGCCGGCCCGCCGCACACCGTGCGCGCCTATAGCCAGGGGTTCCACCAAGGCCAGCTCATCGAAGCTCAGACCTTGTCCGTGCACCAGCGAATACGCCGGCACCGACAGATACTCACCCATACCGCCATCGGAGTGCACGCCGCACACATTTATCTGGGTGCAGCAGTTAGGTAGGCCCGAGCGGCAGGCAATGCACACGCCGCAGTTGAAGTAAGGAATAAACGTCACGGCTTCGCCCAACTCGAAACCCGGCACCTCTGAGGCTAGCTCCCCGGCCAGCTCGTGCCCCAGTACCCGCGGGTAGGCGAAAAATGGCTGCGTGCCTTCGTAGGCATGTAAATCGGTGCCACAGATGCCAATGCGCCGAATCCGCAGCAGGGCGTGCCCTTCCTCAGCCACCGGCATGGTGCGGTTTTCGTACGCAAATTGGCCGGGCTCAATACAAACGAGAGTATTCATTCTGATGGTTGATAGTTGTTGGCGGCTAATTGGTTGCGGCTAGTTGACTGTTAGCATGTTAGACCCAGCTTCTTGGCTTTCTAAATCAAGCTAATAATCAACTAGCCGCAACCAACCAGCAACTTAAAGCGAATAAAAAGCGGTGGCCGTGTCGCCCCAGAACAGCGCCTGTTCGGGCGCCGAGAAACTGGTCAGGTACTCCTGCACCAATCCTACTACGGCATCGTAGCCGCCGGCTACTTCGCACACCGGCCAGTCGGAGCCGAACATTACCCGGCTGGTTCCAAACGCCTCGAACACTGTATCTAGGTAGGGCCGGAAGTCGCAGGACTGCCAAGCTTGCCAGCGGGCTTCCGTCACCATGCCCGACACTTTGCACCACACGTTTTCGTGGGCGGCCAAGGCTTTGAGGTCGGCGGCCCATTTGTCGATTTGCTGGGCTTTGATGTCGGGCTTAGCAATGTGGTCGAGTACGAAGCGCTGATTGGGAAACGCCGCTACCAGTTCCTGAGAATACCCCAACTGGTCGGGGAATATCAGCAAATCGTAGGTGAAGTTCAGTGATTCCAGCGCCGCAATGCCACGCCGAAAGTTGGGCGTCAGCATGAGGGCGCGGTTGGCCTCGCCCTGCAACACGTGCCGGAAGCCCTTCAGCTTCTCGAACTGGCGGTAATAGCCCAACCGCTCCGCTACGTTTTCGGCTTGCAAATCCACCCAGCCCACTACGCCTTTGATGAAGCTGTGCTGCGCGGCATTGGCTAGTTGAAATTCGTTTTCCGCTTCCGACTGGTCGGACTGCACTACCACGCAGCCGTCCAGGCCGTTGCGCTCTAGCACCGGCTGCAAGTCGGTAGGCAAAAAGTCGCGTTGAATAGCGGCCATTTCCTGGTTGATCCAGGCGTCGCGCACGGGCTCGTACTGCCAGAAATGCTGGTGGGCGTCAATCTTCATGGTGGTAGGAATTTGCGGTTGGGAAGGCAAGGTACTGCACCGCTACGTCACGAGTTTTCCCAAGTTTCGTTGAGCACTGGCTGCAAAATCTGCTGCACCTCCTGTAGCAGCGCCGCGTCGAGGGGCTCAGTAGCCCATCGGATATTGCGTAAAATGTTGTCGGGCGTGGCCGTGCTGACCAGCGTGGTGGCGATACCTGGGTGGCTGACCGAGAACTGCACGGCGAGCTTCTCAATGGGATACCCCTGGCGTTTGCAGAAAGCCGCCGCCTGCCGGGCGTGCTCCTGCACCTGCTCGGAGGCCGGGTGCCAGGCGGGCGCCCCCCGTTCTGAGAGCATGCCCATGGCCAGCGGCGAGGCGTTGATGACACCTATCCCCTTGGCCTCGAAAAATGGCACGTAGTCTTTCAGGGCCGTATCGTTGAGGCAATAGTGGCAGAAGGATAGCACGGTTTCCACGGTGCCGGGCGGCACCCGCTCGATTACGTAGCGCAGTTGCTCCAGCGGCAGCCCCGTAATGCCCACGTGCCCCACCACCCCAGCCGCCTTCATCGACTGTAAGGCCGGCAGCGTCTCGTTAATTACTTGGTCCAAGTCGCTGAACTCGATGTCGTGCACGTTGATCAGGTCGATGTAGTCAAGGTGCAGCCGGGATAGGCTTTCCTCTACGCTTTGCACGGCGCGCGCCCCGCTGTAGTCCCAGCTTTTCACCCCGTTTTCACCGTAGCGGCCCACTTTGGTAGACAGGTAGTATTGGTCGCGCGGCAGCTGTTGCAGTGCCTTGCCCAGCACCGTTTCGGCCTTCAGGAAGCCATAGTAGGGCGATACATCAATGAAGTTGATGCCGTTTTCGACGGCCGCGCAAACCGTTTCAATGCCTTGTTGCTCGTTGATGTCGTGGAAAACGCCGCCCAACGAAGAGGCTCCTAAGCTTAGGCAGGAAACTTCCATGCCTGTTTTCCCTAATGTTCTGCGCTCCATACGTGCCGTAATGAAAATGAACCGCCAGCCATGCTTACGCTTCAGCTAAGTAGGTGGGGTGTAGGCAAAAGTAGAGGCGCAGTTAACTCGCACAATCGATTGTATTTAAGATAATTCCGCAAACCTTTGCGCAAAGGTTTGTGAAAGAAAATAACAGTAACATTGTTTTTCTCTTGCCGCAGAAGTGGAAATTGGCGCCTTCCTAATGCGGCAGCTACTTTCACCAGCAAGGGCTTCTGTTCATTTTCAACTCTCAAAACAAGCGGTAGCATGAGCAAACGGCACGTCTCTCTGAAAACCCTGGCTCAGACGTTAAATGTGTCTATTTCCACGGTTTCGCGGGCGTTGCGCAACCACCCCGATATCAGCGCCGAGCTAACTCAGAAAGTGCAGGAACTGGCACAAGAGCTGAAATACAGCCCCAACCCGCTGGCCATCGGGCTGCTTAAAGACCAGTCGAATAC
Organism: Hymenobacter norwichensis DSM 15439; assembly: GCF_000420705.1. Lineage (GTDB taxonomy): Bacteria > Bacteroidota > Bacteroidia > Cytophagales > Hymenobacteraceae > Hymenobacter > Hymenobacter norwichensis. Next base: position 423,563 of record NZ_ATVL01000007.1, on the reverse strand, counting down.
CATTGGCGTTATCGTGCCCGACTTGGTAACGTATTTCTTCTCTTCCATCATCAGCGGTATTGAAAGCGTGGCTAATGAGCACGGCTACTACATTGTAATTCGGTGCAGCTACGAGAGTGCCGAAAAAGAGAAAGAATGCCTCGACAACCTGCTAAAGCTGCGGGTGGCCGGCGTTATTATGTGCCTGGCGCAAGAAACCCAAGATTACTCGCACTTTAGCAACCTGATAGAAGAGCAGGTGCCCCTGGTATTTTTCGACCGGGTGTGCCGCTCCGAAGAGGTTTCGACTGTAGTGGTAAACAACCAGGAAGCTGCCCGGCAGATAACGCGCCATTTCTTTGAGAGTGGCTACCGCCGCATTGCCCACATTGCGGGGCCCGCGCAGCTCAACATCACGCAGGAGCGGATTCAGGGCTACCAACAGGGGCTAGCCGAGTGCGGCCTGCCTTTTGATGACAGCCTGCTAGTACATTGCGACCTAAGCATACCAAGCGCCACCGAAGCCACTCAGCAACTCCTGGCCCTCCCCTCCCGGCCTGATGCCATTTTTGGGGTGAACGACACCACTGCCTTTGCGGCCATGAAGGAAATCAAGCGGCAGGGCCTGCGCATTCCTGCCGACATAGGGCTGGTTGGCTTCACCGATGAGTTTCACGCCACAGTAGTAGAGCCCACGCTGACTTCGGTAATGCATCCTACCTATGAAATGGGCCGGGAAGCGGGGCTGCTATTTCTCAAGCAGATAAACCCTCAAGTGGAAGTGGCGCCCCAGCAAACGGTCCTCACCACGCAACTGGTCGTTCGAGAATCATCAGTTAAGTAGACCAAGAAATTTCACGCGCTGGTGTCATTAGCGTGAGTTTGACTTCGCAAAACTCTACACAGCTTACTGCTACTATGTGACCAAGTATTGCCAAAGGCCTATTTTCCTTGCCGCCACAACGAATTTGCGGCAAGGAAGCCAAGTCGCTGTTTTTTTGTTTGTAGCTTGTCGGGGCTGTTAGCGGGATATATCCTGGCCAGCTTCCTACAACAACACAACTGTGCGATGTTGCTTGTGCTAGCTGCGTACTGCCAAGCAATACCTTTCAATTTGCCTTACTAGCTAGTATGCGTCAGCTTGCTTTGTTTCCACTCAACCTCGTCGTATTTCCCGGTGAGAAGCTCAACCTACACATATTTGAGCCTCGCTACCGCCAATTGGTGCGCGACTGTATTAGCGAGGGAATTACATTCGGCATTCCTCCCTACCTCAACGAAGCAGTGAGTACCCTAGGCACCGAAATGCAGCTAGTGGATGTGGAAAAAAACTATACCAGTGGCGAAATGGACATTCGGACCCGGGCCGTTGGGCTGTTTCGGATAGAGGAATTTTACCGACAAGCGCCGGGCAAGCTCTACGCGGCAGGTCTGGTAGAAGACATTACCGACGATGCGCGCCCGGATATTGTTCTGCAAGGCCGCATTGCCAGTCATTTGCAGCAACTCTACGATGTGCTCGGCTTACGCAAATTGATGCAGGAGCTGCCCCCCGATTACCGCATCTACGATGTAGCGCACCATCTGGGCCTTAGTACCGAGCAGGAATACCAACTGCTAGAAGCGGGTACCGAGATGGAGCGACAGGAAATTGTGCTCGAACACCTAGACCACATTCTGCCGGTGCTAATGGAAACCGAGCGGTTAAAGGAAAGAGTGCGGTTGAATGGCCACTTCAAAAACCTTACACCTCCGAATTTCTAATACCAGCGCCCTAAAACGAACGTAAGCAGTTGGTTTGCACGTATAGAAAGAAACACTGCTGTTTCCTATGTCGCTGCCCTCTACTATCCTTTCTCTACTGCTATATCTGATGCTGGCCGCTGGCTTGGCGTTAGCCCTATGGCTGCTAGTGCGCTACTGGCAGGAACGGCAGTATCGGCGGCGGCCATACGTCGCTCCTGCCCGCAACGACTGGCATCAGCACCTCCCCGCCCCGGACGCCACCCTGTTGCACCGCGTGGCCCTGCTCGGCGACCCTGGTGCCGTAGCTACCGATGGCACCGACCCAATTTTGCAGTTACTGGCTGATTGGCAGCACAGTACGGGCGCGGCGGGCACCGTTGTTATCCTCGGCGACAATGTATATCCCGTAGGTTTGCCCGCACCCGACAGCCCTGCCCGTCCCGCCGCCGAAAAGCGGCTTACGGCTTTACTTGAGGCGGTAGGCAGCTACCCCGGCCGCGTGGTACTACTGAGCGGCAACCACGACTGGAACAAGGGCCGCCCCGACGGCTACGAGTACCTATTACGGCAAGAAGCATACGTTGCCGAGCACCTACCCACGGCGCTGTATCTGCCGCAGGGCGGCGTACCGGGCCCGGTTACACTGCCCCTAGCCGATGGGGTATTACTGGTGGTACTGAATACGCAATGGTGGGTGCAACAGGGCGCTCGGCCCACCGCCGACTCCAAAGAGCCGTTTCGGCAGTTGCACCAAATTCTGGCGGCCAACCAGCATCAGCGGGTACTGGTGGCGGGCCACCATCCGCTCTACTCCAATGCTATGCACGGCGGCAAGTTTACGGCCAAGCAGCACGTATTCCCGCTGACCACGGTACACAAACGCGCTTATGTACCCCTGCCGCTTATTGGCTCGTTGCTGCCGCTCTACCGCAAAGTGGTAGGTGCCGCCGAGGATATGGCGCACCCGCGCTACCGTAAGATGCGCCGCCGCCTGTTGCGGGTGTTGCATCAGTTTCCCAACGTCATCTACGCCGCCGGCCACGACCATAATCTGCAATATTTCGAGCGGCACGGTGGGCACTACTTGGTGAGTGGGGCGGGCAGCAAAACGGCTTTCGTGCAGAAAGGCGGTAAGGCCACGTTTGTGCACGAACACAAGGGCTTCTTCAGCGTCGACTTCTACAGCAATGGCGAAGTGTGGCTACGAACGCTAGAGCCGGCAGCCAACCAGGAAAGCCCTGAAGTTTTCCGGCAGCGCCTCGTACCCGGCCCGGTTACCGCTCCGCCTTTGGTGGTACCCTCCGTGCTCAGAGAGCCGCTGCTACCCGCTTAACTGGCCTGCTTTTCCTTGTCCAACGCAGGCACCAGCACCCGTAGGCTTTGCGGATTTATTTCTATCTGTACTGGGCTAGGCAGGGTTTGCGGCTCGCCATCAATTTGCACTAGTACCTCCTGGGCACCGGGTACCGACACGGAAGCCCGGCGGCAGCAGAACCGCCGCGTGTAGTTGGACTCGTCGAACTCGCCATTATAGAGCCGGTAGAGCACGCTGGGAGCGGCCACGCCGGGAAAGGGTTCTATCACGCAGATTTCAAATTGACCGTCATCCAAGTTGCCGTCTGGATTGATAACCACATTGCTGCCGAACGTATTGGCGTTGGCAATAGTCACCATGAAGGCCGCCCCTTCCCAAGTTTCCAAATCGGTTTCGATGCGGTAGCTGGCCGGCTGGTAGTTCAAGTATTCCTGCGTGGCAATCCGGATGTAGGCGCCCGGCCCGCGCGTATCGCCCTGGTCGAAGCGCTCCACTACCAAAGCATTGAAACCCAAATCGGCTAGGTGAGCTGAGAAGCGCCCGCCTACTTGCAGCGTATCAATTACTCGCTCCTGCCCTTGCCAGATAAGATGCAGGGCTTCCTGGATGTCTTGCGGAATGGCTAAGTCTTTGGATAGGCCATTGCCGGAGCCCAGCGGCAAAATTCCGAGTGGTGTAGTTTGGCCTAACAAAGCCTCAGCCACTAAGCTGACCGTACCATCTCCACCCGCCGCAAAAACGGCATCATAGTCGCGCGCGGTTAGTTTGGCGCGCAGGTTACCCAAATCGTTGTGGCCGGTGGTATGATGAAAATTGGCGGTGCGGCCCCGTTCGGTACAGTAGTCGGTTATAGTCTGTTCGAGGGTGGCCTTGTCGATGTCGCCGGAAACCGGGTTCAAAACAAACAGCAGGTTAAGCAGCGGCGGACGCGGAGGGATTGTCATGAGCAAATAGACCGGAAAAATCCGTGAGCACTCTTGCGGGTTATTGCTTCAGGTTGCTAGGTACGCCTTGCGGAAACTCGGCAGTAATTTCCTGTTCCAATTCGCCAATCCGGTTGCCGGGATTGGGGTGAGTACTCAGGAATTCTGGCTGGCCGCCTCCACCGCCTTTTTGCTCTAGTACTTGCATCACCTTAATCATAGAGCGGGGGTCGTATCCAGCCTTCGGGGTGTATTCCACCGCCAGGCGGTCGGCTTCCAATTCGTCTTCTCGCCCGAAGCGCAACGTCAGCAGCTTGCCCACCATAGCAGCGGCAGCAGAAGCGGCCATGGTACCGGGCCGGTCAGGGTCATACATGCCAATAGCTGCTGCCCCGGTTAGTCCTTGCGTCAACTGCGACTTGGCAATCTGCTCGGCGGAGTGACGGCCCACTACGTGCCCAATTTCGTGGGCCAGTACGCCGGCAACCTGCCCTTCGCTGGTCATGTTCTTCAGCAAGCCGGCCGTAATAAATACTTGACCGCCTGGCAAAGCAAAGGCGTTGATGGTGTTTTCGTCGGCCAGCAGGTGAAACTGAAATTTATAAGGGCTTTGGCCAGCTTTCGTGCTCCGTACAATCTGTTGACCGATTTCCTCGACGCGGGCTGCCGCCTGCCGGTCAGGGTGCAAGCCACCGTATTGCTGGGCCATTTGAGGAGCGGCTTGTAAGCCTAACGCTATTTCTTGGTCAGCCGACATACTTACGTGTTGCACTTCGCCAGTTACTTCATTCACCGAGCGTTTGCAGTAATAAGTTACGAAGGCGAAGGCGGCCATCAGAATGGCAACAACGAAGCGAAGATTTCCTCTCATGGTATGAAGGCAGAAAAAACAGGACGGGTTTCAGCCTCTAATGGGCTGTTGGGCTTGTAACGCAGCACTGGTAGCAGGGTTGCCGAAGTATAACACACCTAAATACCGGTTACTTCCGTATCAGGCACATTCTCCCTTTTCCTGTTTTCTCACATACTCTTACTTCAGCACCATTATGAACCAGAAACGCACCTTCGGCTCCTTACTCACTATTCTTGGTATCATCGGTATCATCTATGGTGCTCTTGGCTTTCTGCACGTAGCTGGCGTGAATCTCAGCAAAATCAACTCCCTAGTACCATTTGGCGTAGGATTGATTTTCTTTTTTGCGGGTATCAACTTGGTAAAGACTACCAGCGACCGGGCCTAACACACGTATCCCCAGCTCCTTGGTCATCTAACTCGAGTGAGCAGATAATCAAGAAGCCGGGGATACGTGTGTTCAGTCGGGTAAGTCTAGCTTCCGGCCAAGCCCTGCTGCTGGGCAAATGCCAGTAGCGCCGAGTTCAGTTCCAACCAGTTGGAATGATACCGCACTGCGTTGGGCCCGTGAGCGAACAGTACGCCGCCACCCTTGATAGCACGGATAATGGCAGAACTCTGCGAAACCGGCAGCGCTGGGCATCCTTGGCTACGGCCTAACCGGCCGTGCTGCCGTACAAATTCTTCACTCACATAGTCGGCACCGTGTACTACTACTGAACGGCTAGCGGCGTTGGTATTATAACCGGGGTCTTGGCCGTGCAGTTTCAGCGACAGGCCGTGCTTGCCTTGGTATGTTTGGCCAGTTACGTAAAAGCCCAAGCTGCTTTTTTCGGAGCCTTCTTGGTTGGAGAAGGCCTGCGCTAGGTCGGCTCCGGTATTCTTGCCGTGAGCAACCAGCGTGTGAAACAGCACTGCTTGCTTTTTCAGGTCGATAACCCACAGGCGTTTCTGTCGGCTGGGGCGCTCGAAATCAATAATGGTAAGCGTATGCTGGCTAGGAGCTACCTGACCGCGCCGGCTGAGCGTGTAATACCCCATCAAGGCTTCCCGGTAAACGTTGGCAGGTACGCCGTAATTCACGAGCTTCGCCTCCACGTAGCTACCTGCTACATACTGCTCGAAAGCAGCCATGTACAGCGTACTACGGGTTTCCAACGTTGGCTTAGTGGGTGGCAATGCTCTGGAGCTGGCTACCGGAATAGAGAAAAGCAGACATGCAGTGAGCAGTATCGAGGTAAAAACAGTCGGCACCTGAGTCATTGGCAAAGCAGTCAATCAAAAACGAAATGAAGTGGCAGCTGTTACTCCACACAAACCTTGGATTACAATAATAGTACTTTAAAGTCGCTTCTTCAAAACATCTGAACTGCAATCCTCTTATTTTCAGTTCCTACCCTCGCACTTTATGTTGCCTCGCTCCCTATTTGCCTTTGCCACCGGACTTGTGCTGCTGGCTTCCTGCGGCCAATCCAATACGTCTGTACCGGGTTTGAATACTGCTATTTGGACGCAGGACACCTACGGGTGCCAAAATAAGCGTAGCGAACAAGCCAAAGCCTTTATTAGCAACAAGGAAAAGCTTTATGGCAAAACTACTGCTGCTATTGAGCAGCTATTGGGCCGCCCCGACGAGGAGGAATTGGCTGAGCAAACCGAGAAAACGTACTATTACTATTTAGAGCCTGGCTCTCAGTGTGACGCTGGACATGCTCGTTCCAATGCCAACAAGCTTGTTATTCATTTCGGAGCTATTGGTACGGCCACTGAAATCCGCACTGAACGGCCGCTACCCAATTAAATAAGCCATTATTGGATTTAGCTCATATTCACGAGCAACAATAACCGACCATAGCATATCAGAACGCAAAAAGGAGGGCTTCCGTATGGAAGCCCTCCTTTTTTATTTTCCAAGTATCAGCGCTAGCACTACCCTATTCCGCCTTCCAGTGGGTCAGACGTAGCTGGCACTGCATCGTGCCGGAACTCATTTTGCAAAGCACTTAGCTGTGAAGGCGAAAGAATACGGCTGCACTCTGCTTCGTACTGCGCTTCCAATTCACCGATGGAGGCCTGTTGTTGGGCTACATTGTCTCGGTACAGCCATGAAATTTCATCTAATCGTGCCAGTTTGGCTTTATTAATTGCACGCAGGCGGATGTACTGCGCTTCGTTCAAGCGCATTTCATTGCTCATCTCGCGCGTGATGGTGCTCAGTCGAATCTGTGAAACCGCATTGGTACCTGGCAGTTCTGCGTGGCGGTCTTGCTTTTGTGCAGAAGCGGCTGTTTGCAATCCAACCATTATTAATAGAGTCACGAACAATGCTTTCATGAGGTGGTGCGCTAAGGTAAAAAGTAGAATAATGAGAATTTCAAATGAGTTCTTCCGACTACTTGATACAAATATATATCAACAAAGTTACACTAACAACAAATAGAACAATTTTTTCGCAATAATATTCACAAATGCCTTTGCGGCGCTACAGACGAGCTTTTATTACATAAAAAAAGCCCGGCTCCTAAATAGAACCGGGCTTCTTAACAAGCTTCGTGTTACTCTATTCAACGCCTTCAATCGGCTTATGGTCGGGGCTTTTGAAGTATTGCATAGCTACCAATGAAATAATGGTACCACCTAGGCTACCCATTAGAATGATAGCCAAAAACGCCATTAGAGCCGATAGATCATAACCGAACAAGTCACGGGCGTGGCTCAGGTTAAGGGTGTCAGGCTTAATGGCGCTTACTGCAATGAAGAAGAAGCCTAGCCCTAAGCTGGCTACAATGGCCGTAACAATGCCTGTACCAAAACCGCCTAAATAAGGCATCCGGTCGTCTTTTACGCGCTTGTAATTGGCAATAGCCATTGAAATACCGATAGCCAGAATAATCAAATTCAGGCCGCCAGCAGCCAGATTATCGAAGAAACCGGCAAAAACGGCAATCAGAGTATAGAGAATAAGGGCACCGGCGGTAATCAGGCCGAAGCGGACCCCATTGGTTTCGGGAGTAATACGCGTGTCAGTCATAGCAATTCGAGGAGTTTGGTTGGGAGAGGACTATTTTATTGCAGGAACCTGCCGGGGTATATAGCGTGTTGCAAAAAGCAGCTACCCACCTTGCTAAGTTTCCTAACCTTGATACTGTATTTAATTCAGGGATGTTGGGGTAATCGGCATTTTTTTCGTTGAAAATTTGCTATATAATCTTCTGGGTCTCTTTTACTTTGGGTGCTGATAGCCGCATAATCACCGGAATAGCCCAGCGCATTTTGCCTATTTTTGCATCTCATCAGATGTTTCCTCTGAATTTTCGCCTGTTTTTCCTTCTATGATTAGCACCTCCAATGTCAGCTTGCGCTATGGCAAGCGGGTTTTGTTTGAAGACGTCACCATCAAATTCATGCCCGGCAACGTGTATGGCCTCATTGGGGCCAACGGAGCTGGCAAGTCCACGTTTCTGAAAATCCTATCCGGCGAAATTGAGCCCAACACCGGCTCCGTTACCATGCCGCCTAACTCGCGCCTCTCGGTACTGCGTCAGGATCAGTTTGCCTACGACCAGTTTCCGGTGCTCCAAACCGTAATCAAAGGCCACCAGCGCCTGTGGAAGGTGATGGAGGAAAAGGATGCCCTGTACGCCAAAGCCGATTTCTCGGACGCTGACGGCGAGCGGGCCGCCGAGTTGGAAGGTGAGTTTGCCGACCTCGAAGGCTGGAATGCCGAATACGAAGCGGCCGAGTTGCTCTCGGGCCTCGGCATTGGTGAAGACAAGCACTACACCCTGATGGGCGACTTAGGTGGCTCCGATAAAGTGCGGGTATTGCTGGCACAGGCCCTATTCGGCAACCCCGACGTGCTACTGCTCGACGAACCAACCAACGGCCTCGACGCCGAAACGGTACTCTGGCTAGAGAACTTTCTCGACTCGTTCCAAAACACGGTGATTGTGGTGAGCCACGACCGGCACTTCCTCGACGCCGTGTGTAATTACATGGCCGACCTCGACTTCTCGAAAATCACCATGTACCCCGGCAACTACTCGTTCTGGTACGAGAGCAGCCAGTTGGCTATGCGTCAGCGGCAGGACGTGAACAAGAAAACCGAAGACAAGCGCAAAGAGCTGGAAGAGTTTGTGCGCCGCTTCTCGGCCAATGCCTCCAAAAGCAAGCAGGCCACCTCGCGCCAGAAGCTGCTGCAAAAGCTTACGCTGGAGGAAATCAAACCTAGCTCGCGCAAGTACCCCTACATTGCGTTCAAGCCCGAGCGCGAAGCGGGCAACCAGCTGCTGACTGTAGAAAACCTCAGCAAGAAGGTGGACGGCCAGACGGTGTTCCGCAACGTGAGCTTCTCGCTGGATAAGAAAGACAAAGTGGCCATCATTGGGCGCGACGACCGGGCCGCTTCCCTCCTCTTCGACATTCTGTTCGAGCAAATCCGGCCCGATACCGGCGACTTTAAGTGGGGCACTACCATCACGCCGTCGTACTTCCCCAAAGAAAACTCCGAGTTCTTCGATACCGACCTTAACTTGGTGGATTGGCTGCGGCAGTATTCCACCGAGAAAGACGAATCGTTTATCCGGGGCTTTTTAGGCCGCATGCTGTTCTCGGGTGAGGAGTCGCAAAAGAAAAGCAACGTGCTAAGCGGGGGAGAAAAAGTGCGCTGCATGCTTAGCAAGATGATGATGGAATCTGGCAACGTGCTGGTGCTGGATGACCCAACCAACCATTTGGACCTGGAAAGCATTACGGCGCTGAACAACAGCCTCGGCGAATTCGGCGGCACGCTACTGTTTGCCTCGCACGACTTGCAGTTCATTCAAACGGTGGCCAACCGTATCATCGAGCTTACGCCCGATGGTATCATCGACCGGCGCATGAGCTATGAGGAGTATTTGGCCGATGACACCATCAAAGCGCTGCGTCAGCGCAAATACCAACTCGTTTCCTAACTGCGTTACCACCTGGTATGAACGCTCTGCACCGCTCCTTATTTACGGTTTTCCTGGCTGGCGCTGGGTTCCTGGCAGCCCCCGCGGCCTTTGCTCAGCGCACGGATACCACCTCTACGGTGAAGCCGCAGCTGAACACGGCCCCGCCCGGCACTGCGCCGCGCCCGATTACGCCCACTCCTACTCCGGCTCCGCGCCAGCAGGTTCCCGTTCCGGCTCCGCCCCCCGTTGACGAGCCCGTTCCCACCCGACCTTCCACTAACAGTCCTTCGGGTCTGGAGCTGCCCCAACGGCCAGGAGTAGCTGCGCCGCCACCGCCGTTGCGGAAGTACTTCCTGTACACCAACCTCGGGCTAGGCTACACCAGCTTCTACGGCGATGGGCAGTTCAACGCGAGTATTGCCCCGGCACTGGGTATTCGGGTGACTGAGAAATTGGCAGTAGGCCCTGGCATTAGCTATTCCTACACCAATATCAGCTACTCCGACTACAACCAACAGGTGTATGGCTACCCATCCAGTGTTATTGCCAATAACTTGGGGTTGAAGGCCTTTGCTCAGTACATCGTGTACAAGCAGTTCTTTCTGCACGCCGAATACGAGGTAACGCGCAGTAATATAAAGTACCGGTTCCAGAATCAGGGCCAAGGCCAGCCTCAGGGGTTCAATATCAAAAGGACCCTAAACACCCCGCTAGCTGGGGCCGGCTACCGTAACGAATTCAGTGACCGGGTGGCGGCGGATATTGTGGTACTATACAACTTCAACGACGGGCTGAATCCTGATGGCTCTAGTACTTCGCCATACGGGCAGCCCGAAATACGCTTCAACTTCCTAGTGAACCTAGGCAAGTAGCAGCTACCCGCAAAACACAAAAGAGCCTCCCCATGACTGGGGAGGCTCTTTTGTGTTTTCAGACTAAAATTTTCGGCTATGATATAGCTACACTACCCGGCCGCCGCGGATTACCCGTAGCAGGATGGCAATGATGGCAATAACCAACAGGATGTGAATCAGGTTGTTGCCAGCCATGCCAGCACCCAAAACGCCGAAGAAGCCAAGAGCCCAGATGAGGATGAGCACAACGGCAATGATGTACAATAGATTTCCCATGGTAAGTGGTGGTTGAAGTGGGGAGAGTGGAAAGGAAGGCTTCAATTACAACTACAGATGTTGTGGGAAGCTGATTTGCGGATTTGTACGCGGGGGGTTGCAAAAGGATATATCCGCACTAAAAAACTTTGGCATTTATAGGGTCGTTTCCGAAAAAACAGCCAGGGATAGACGCTGAGAGCGTTTTCTTGGTGTATATATTTTTCGCGTTTCCTCAAACAATTTTCTCCTAGCCCTCAGATTACTGATCTAGCCTACGGGAATGCTGCTTTCGGAGTAGTTTTGCCAGCGCCATTTTTAGCGCTGATGTTCCTCTCCTCCCACCCTTTTTTTCGTTTCGTAGCATGAGCACGATGCATGTTGCCGTTATTGGCTCGGGCACTATGGGCAATGGCATTGCCCACGTATTTGCCCAGCACGGATTTTCCGTTGCCCTCATCGACATCAACCAGCCAGCCCTCGACAAGGCCCTTGCCACCATTGGCCGCAACCTCGACCGCCAAGTAAGTAAAGGCAGCCTCTCGGAAGCCGACAAAACGGCTTCCCTTGGCCGCATTCAAACCTATACCAGCATTGCCGAAGGCATGCAGGGAGTGCAACTAGTAGTAGAAGCCGCCACCGAAAACGTGGACCTGAAGCTGCAAATATTCCGCGACCTAGACCAGCATGCGCCGCAGGAAGCCATTTTGGCCTCGAATACTTCGTCTATTTCCATCACCAAAATAGCGGCCGTTACCAAGCGTCCGGCGCAGGTAATTGGGATGCACTTTATGAATCCGGTGCCGGTAATGAAGCTGGTGGAAGTGATTCGCGGGTACGCTACCTCCGACGCCGTAACCGAGCAGGTGATGGACCTTTCGCGGCAGCTTAGCAAAACGCCCACCGAGGTGAATGACTACCCCGGTTTTGTGGCCAACCGTATTCTGATGCCCATGATCAACGAGGCCATTATCAGCTTGTTTGAAGGCGTGGCCGGCGTCGAGGAAATAGATACGGTGATGAAACTGGGCATGGCGCACCCTATGGGCCCCTTGCAGCTAGCCGATTTCATTGGCTTGGATGTGTGCTTGGCTATTTTGCGGGTGCTGCACGACGGGCTGGGTAACCCGAAATACGCGCCCTGCCCGCTGCTGGTAAATATGGTAATGGCCGGCCGCCTGGGCGTGAAATCCGGCGAGGGTTTCTACCAATACACGGCCGGCTCCAAGGAGCTGGTAATAGCTGAGCGGTTCCGCAAATAGCAGGCGGCAATAAACTCGGTAGCAGTTGCACTGTTCCCCGGTCGGCTGCAAGCCTGCTTTGTATTCTATATTAGACAAGTCCCTGAAGTTGAGCGCACTTTGGGGGCTTGTTGTGTTTTACGGCTGAGCAGCAGCGGAAGCAACGTAGCTAGCGGCGACGTTAGCAGAGCATTACCTCGACTGTGCGTAAACTTTTCCGCTCAAAATTCGCTTTTATCCGTATATGCTTCTCCATTCCAAGCTGCACGTACAAAGCATTGTGCGGGGTAGTCCTGCCGAGTGGCATCTCACCCATCAGATACTTACACTCATGGAACTAGCAACATTCGGGGCCGGCTGCTTTTGGTGCGTCGAGGCCGTATTTCAGGATCTTCAGGGCGTGCAGAAAGTGGTGTCGGGCTATTCCAACGGCCGCATTGCCAACCCTACGTACCGCGAAGTATGCAGCGGCCTGACTGGCCACGCTGAGGTTATCCAAATCACCTATGACCCGCAGGTTATCAGTTTCAAGGAGCTGCTGGAGGTGTTCTGGAAAACCCACGACCCCACCACCCTCAACCGCCAGGGTAACGACACCGGCACTCAGTACCGCTCGGGCGTGTATTATCACAACGACGAGCAGCGCCGCTTGGCCGAGGAGTACAAGCAGAAACTCAATGAGGCTCACGCTTTCGACAACCCGGTTGTAACGGAAATCGAGCCGTTAAAGAGCTTCTACCCTGCTGAAGACTACCACCAAAACTACTACAAGCAGAACGGCCATGAGCCCTACTGCCAGTTTGTAGCGCGGCCTAAAGTGGAAAAAGTGAGAGCCTTGTTCGGCGACAAGCTGAAAAAAGCAACTGCTTAACAAGCTATTTAGGAAGCACCCACTACAGACATAAAAAGGCCCGTTCCAAGCGCTTGGAACGGGCCTTTTTGTGCCTGTATCGAGGCTTCTAGGTTACCCTTGCAGGGTGATGGCAAATGGCCCGATTTCCTTGCCAAGGAAATAGAACATAGCTACTTTATCAACCACGCTACGGGCCCACGCCGAACAGCTAGCATCTACTACCTGCCCGTTTTTTACCATGATGAAGCCGGTAGCTTCGCCTGGATATGCGCCATCGGCCCCAACGGGTGGCACGGGGGTTAGGAACTTGTGCGGCTTGATTTGGATGTTCTCCTGCTCAACTGGCAGCTTCAGCGTTGGGTCTTCCTTGCGCGGCTTGAAGCCAAAAGTAGGCGAGTAAGAGAAGTTGGGGTTGTGCACCCAGTCGCCATTGAAGATGTAGTACTCGTCGGTGCCGATACGGATGAACTCACGCAACGAGCAGCGCACGGCAAAGCGCGGCGCAGCCGGGTTTTGCAGAGCCTCCAACAGTTGCTTAGTGCGGTTGGGGTCGTACACGTCAACTAACGCCTGCTTCATACGGGCTTGCGCGGCTAGCTCGCACCCAGCATACAGGTTGAGCAGTTGCTGCCGCCACTCGTGCAGAGAGCCCAGGCGCTTGGCCTCGGCCTGGCTGACATCGGGCAGCGTGTAAGTGTAAGGCCCGGCTAGTGCCACACCGTCGGAGCCGTTGGCCACCGACCATTCCACCAGGTAGCATTGCTGCTTGCGCCCATCCACCCACGGCAGCTCGGTGTTGTAGATAACCTTGGTCTGGATGTCGGCGGGATTCGCTTCCAGTTCGTTCGCCAGATAGGTGCGAATCTCTTCGCGGGCTTCAGCGGCCGAAGCTGGATTGGATTTGAAGTTCATGGAGTGGAAATTTTAAAACAAAGAATCGAGAAGTGAGAGCTTGAAAAGCTAAAGTACTGGCTTAGCTGCATTTCAGGCTCTCCCTTCCAAACTCTAAAGTTACACGGCTACGTTGTGCTCGCGCAAAGCGTCGTTGAGGCTGGTCTTGAGGTCGGTGCTGGGCTTGCGCTGGCCGATGATGAGGGCGCAGGGCACGTGGTACTCGCCCGCCGGAAACTGCTTGGGCAACGAACCCGGAATAACCACCGAGCGGGCCGGTACGTGCCCACGGTATTCCTTGGGCTCAGTGCCCGTGACATCAATAATACGGGTACTGCCCGTGATAGTCACGCCGGCCCCAATTACCGCTTCTTTTCCTACGAAGCAGCCTTCTACCAGAATACTACGTGAGCCGACGAAGGCGCCGTCTTCCACAATTACCGGGGCGGCCTGCACCGGCTCCAATACCCCACCAATGCCTACGCCACCGCTCAAATGCACACCCGCGCCAATCTGCGCGCACGAGCCCACCGTAGCCCAGGTGTCTACCATCGTGCCCTCGCCTACCCAAGCGCCAATGTTCACGTAGCTGGGCATCAAAATCACACCGGAAGCCAGATAAGCACCATAGCGGGCCGTAGCTGGGGGCACCACCCGTACACCCTGGCCGGCGTAGTCGGTTTTCAGGCGCATTTTGTCGCGGTACTCGAACGGGGGTAGTTCCAGCGTTTCCATCTGCTGAATAGGGAAGTACAGGATGACGGCTTTCTTCACCCAGTCGTTTACAATCCAACCGCCTTCCTGGTCGCTGGCGGGCTGAGCCACGCGCAGGCGGCCTTTATCGAGCTCTTCAATTACGTGGTGGATGGCGTCGGTGGTAGCGACTTGCTGGAGCAGGCTCCGGTCGGCCCAGGCGGCCTCAATGGTTTGTTGCAGATCGGTCATGTTGTTGATTGTTGATTGATAAGAGCGGGTTGTTATGCTTTAAGAGCCGATTGATAAAGACAGGAAACATGCACAAGACGTGATTAGCCCAGGGGATAATCTCCTTAACAATCAATAATCAGCCTCCAAAACCAGCACCTCAAGCACAAACTTACCATCTTCGCGGGCAAGATGGCGCCACTTTCTTCTCCTTCCGGTTCTCGCATTCGCACGGTGCTGCTGGCCTCAGTGCTTAAGCCCCTGGATGACACGCGGATGTACGGCAAATTTGGCGTTACTCTGGCTGAGCGGCCCAATACTAGCGTGCACGTTGCAGGCCGTGCGGCGGCCGTACCCGCTACTGCGCCGGCCAATCTGCACACGCATTGCTTGCTGGAAGGCAGCCGCCTAAGCTGGGCCCGGCTGGCGGCCCAATGGCGCTACTGGCAACTACTGCGCCGCCTACAACCCGATTTGGTGGTTGTGCACGCCCCTGAGCTGCTACTCCTCACCTTGCTCTGGCACTGGCTGGCTACCAACCGGCGGTTTCTCTACGACATCCGCGAGAACTACGCCCTGAACGTAAGCACCCAGCAGGTGTATGGCGGTTTTACGCGCCGGTGGCTGGCGGCGGGGCTGCGGTGGGTGGAAGCCAGAGCCGCCCATCGAGCAGCGGCCGTCTTGCTGGCCGAGGAAAGCTACGCCGACGAGCTACCCTTTCTCAAGGCTCTTCTTCCAAAGCAAGTCTTGCTTTTAGAAAACAAGTACCAGCCATTTTCCGCGGAAGCTGCCCTCCTGCCCCGGCCGCTGCCCACCCCCACCGAGCCGCTCCGGCTGCTTTACTCCGGCACTATCTCCCGGCTCAACGGCATCGAAGAAGCGCTAACACTAGCCGAAGAACTACACCGGATTCGGCCAGGCGGTGCGTTACTTACAGTTATTGGCTTTTGCCAGCAACCTGGCCTACTACTCGAATTGCAACAACGGCAACAGGCCAACCCAGCTTGGTTGCGGCTGGTGGTGGCGGCTGGCCCAGTACCCCACCACGCCATTGTGGCCGAAATTCAGCAAAGCCATATAGGTTTGCTGCTCTACCAGCCCCACCCCAGCACCGAGCGGTGTCGGCCCACCAAGCTGTTCGAGTACCTGGCACACGGTCTGCCCATGCTCATACCCGCCAATCCGCTATGGGAAGACGTGGTGCGGCGCTATCGGGCTGGCTTGGTAGTGGATTTGCAGCACATGACTGAAGCTGCCAAGATGCTGCATGAAATTACCACTCCAAAATTAACCGCGACTTCCCTTTTCTATCCTGAAGGAATTCCAACGGCGGCTCTGTGGGCTTCGGAAGGTATAAAATTACGGGCCTTGGTCGATTCCATTCGGTAACTACCGACCTTCGCCGCCCGTTTAGCAAGTAGCCCTGTGGGTTTTTACTACCTTCGGCCCCCTCTCCTAACTTCTCGTTTCTTTCTCTCACGCTCCCACCTTATGTCCTCTCTCCGTCACTCCGAAATTGCTGGCGTCGGCCACTACGTCCCGAGCCGCGTGGTTACCAACGCCGACCTTACCGAATTCATGGAAACCACCGACGAGTGGATTCAGGAACGGACTGGCATCAAGGAGCGGCGCTGGTTTGAGGAAGGCAAAGACACCACTGCCAACATGGGGGCCGCCGCTGCCCGCAAGGCCTTGGAAATGGCCGGCCTTACCCCCGACGACGTGCAAATGATTGTGTTTGCCACGCTCTCCCCCGACTATTTCTTTCCAGGTTCCGGCGTGCTGCTTCAGCGTGAGTTAGGCATCCAGGCGCCCATTCCAGCTTTCGACGTGCGCAACCAGTGCTCGGGCTTCGTATATGCCCTGAGCATGGCCGACCAGTTTGTGAAGACTGGCATGTACGACACGGTACTGGTGGTAGGCTCGGAAATCCATTCCTCGGGCCTCGACAAATCCACCCGGGGCCGGAATGTATCGGTGATATTTGGGGACGGCGCCGGCGCGGTGATTCTCCGCCCCAGCACCCGCGAGGGCCACGGCATCCTGAGCACTCACTTGCACTCCCAAGGTGAGCATGCCGAGGAGTTGATTGTGAAAGAGCCGGGCTCCAACCGCGAAAACCGGGTGCAGTACGTGGTAGACAATGAGCTGGACATGTACCCCTACATGAATGGCCAAAACGTGTTCAAGCACGCCGTAGTGCGGTTTCCGCAGGTTATCAAAGAGGCCCTCGACCAGAACGGCTACCAACCCCAAGACGTGGACATGCTGATTCCGCACCAGGCCAACCTGCGCATCACGCAGTATGTGCAGCAGAAAATGGGCCTCACCGACGACAAAATCTACAGCAACATCCAGCGTTATGGCAACACCACCGCCGCCAGTGTGCCCCTGGCCCTGAGCGAGGCCGTGCAGGAAGGCCGCATCAAGCGCGGCGACTTGGTGTGCTTGGCTGCCTTCGGCTCCGGCTTCACTTGGGCCTCCGCGCTGATTAAGTGGTAATCCTTCAATTAAAAATCAAGAATTGAGAACGAAGAATTGGCTGCTCTTAACCTGTCTGGACTTATTGAACAGCTAATTCTTAAGTATTTATTCCTGATTCTTAATGCCTAAAAATGCCCAGCTTCACCGAGGAAAACTACCTGAAGGCCATCTACAAGCTAAGCGAAGCCGCGCCGGGCACCGACGTCAGCACCAACGGCATTGCCGAGGTATTGCAGACGCGCCCGGCGTCGGTGACGGATATGCTGCGGCGGCTCGGGGAGAAGGGCCTGCTGCATTACCAGCGGTACCGGGGCGTATCGCTCACTCAGGAAGGCCGGCAGTTGGCGTTGCTGACTATCCGCAAGCATCGGCTGTGGGAGGTGTTTCTTGTGCAGAAGCTCGGCTTCAACTGGGACGAGGTGCACGAAGTGGCCGAGCAGATGGAGCACATCGACTCGCTGCTGCTGGTGCGCCGCCTCGACGAGTTTCTGGGCTTCCCGCGCCTCGACCCACACGGCGACCCTATTCCGACGGAAGATGGTGCCATGCCGCGCCCTCAGAACCGCTTGGTAGCCGACCTCATGCCGGGTGAGCAAGGCCAGTTGATGGCCGTAAAAAACACGTCCCCTTCCTTCCTGCAATACCTCGATAAGGTTGGTCTGAAGCTGGGTTCCGGTATTGAAGTACTGGATAAAATCAGCTTCGACAATTCTTTGGAAGTCAGGATCAACCAAGACAAAATTATAATGCTCTCCCCAGAAGTTGGCCGCAATCTATTTGTGGCCGATTAGCTAGCTTTCTTGCCATTTGCAGTTTAATCTGCCCTTAATTCGGGGTTGCTTGGCTTGTGTACCTTTGCCCTACTTTCCATACCTGCACTTGTGGCTGCCTTACCCCCCGCGCTTTCCGATACCATTGTTGCGTTGTCTACGCCGCCCGGCTCGGGAGCTATTGCGCTGGTCCGTCTTTCCGGCGCTGCTGCCATCAGCCTGACCGATGCCGTATTCAGTGGCAAAGCCCTAGCAGAACAACCCAGCCACACCCTGCACTACGGCACCATCCGCGACGAAGGCCGCATCATCGACGAAGTGGTGGTGTCGTTGTTCCGGGCCCCCAATTCTTACACCCGCGAGGATGTGGTGGAAATCAGCTGCCACGGCTCCGACTACATTGTGCAGCAACTGCTACTGCTGTTCACTCGCCAAGGAGCCCGCTTAGCCGAGGCTGGCGAGTTCACCAAACGGGCTTTCCTGAACGGCGCTTTCGACTTAGCCCAAGCCGAAGCCGTAGCCGACCTGATTGCCGCTGACTCGCAACTCTCGCACCAAGTAGCCATGCAGCAGATGCGGGGTGGCTTCTCGCGTGAGCTGAAAGACCTGCGCGCCCGGCTGGTACAGTTTGCGGCATTGCTGGAACTGGAGCTCGACTTCGGGGAGGAAGACGTGGAGTTTGCCGACCGTTCAGGCCTGCTGGTGCTACTGACGGAAGTTCGCGGGTTAGTACAGCGGTTGCTGCGTTCCTTCGAGCTGGGCAACGTCATCAAAAACGGCGTAACCACCGTTATTGCCGGCCGGCCTAATGCGGGCAAAAGCACCCTACTCAATGCCCTGCTCAACGAAGAGCGTGCCATTGTATCGGAAGTAGCGGGTACCACCCGCGACCTGATTGAAGACGAAGTAAGCCTGGATGGCATCCGCTTCCGCTTTGTAGACACTGCTGGCCTGCGCGACACCACCGACCTAGTGGAATCCATTGGCGTAGAGCGAACGTTGAAGCGAGTACAGCAGGCCGCTATCATCATATATCTGTTTGATTTGACGGATACTAATCCAGTTTCACTTCAAGCACAGATTGATGACTTGCACTTGCCTTCTACCACGCCCGTATTAGCCATTGGCAACAAGCTAGACGTAGCTTCCGAGGAAGAACTAACTGCCTTCCAAACGCGGCCGGATACGGTGCTGATTGCCGCTAGCCGCGGCGACGGCCTCGACGAACTGCGCCAAGTATTGCTAAGCCGGGTTCGGGGTGAAGGCCTTGACCGGGCCGGCAGCAGTACCATCGTCACCAATCTCCGACACGCTCGCAGTCTGGAATCGGCGGCGGTGGCGCTGGATGCCGTGCTGGCAGGTATTAGCAGCGGTACCGGCACCGAGCTGCTGGCCGCCGACCTACGCCAGGCACTGGCCGCACTGGGCGAAATAACTGGCGAAATTTCTTCTGATGATTTACTCACCAGCATCTTCACACAGTTCTGCATTGGCAAGTAAGTTCGACGGAGTGCTAAGAATATCCACTTATTCATTGGCATTTCACTCGTTAGGGCTTATCATAGCGCCTTCAAAATGATGGAGGCGAATTTTCGCTTCTTCCCCTGAAGTACCGTTGGCAGTGATGTGAAATTTATGTCACTGTGTTTCTTTACAATACATTCTCACCTAAACAACACAATAGGGTATATGGTAGTATAGAATCAATCGGCGCTTAGTGTGCCGGCAATTCTTTCGCTTTCGCCCTGAACCACCCTTCTACCCCTCTCTCTTATGGCAGAATCTGCTGAGATTATCCTCGACGGGAAATCGATTACTCTCCCCGTCATTGAAGGTACCGAACACGAAAAAGCATTCGACATCGGGAAGTTGCGCGACCAGACCGGCTACGTTACCTACGACCCCGGCTACAAGAACACGGGTGCTACCAAGAGTGCCATTACGTTCCTCGACGGCGAAGAAGGCATTCTACGCTACCGGGGCTACCCCATCGAGCAGCTAGCCGAAAAATCGACTTTCCTGGAAGTTGCCTACCTACTGATTTACGGTTCGCTACCTACCCAAGCCGAGTTCGATGCCTTCAGCTACGAGGTAACCCAGCACTCCTTGGTACACGAAGACATCCGCAAAATTCTCGATGGTTTCCCATCGTCGGCTCATCCAATGGGCATTTTGTCGTCTATTGTATGTTCGCTCACCGCCTTTTACCCCAAGAGCATTGCGCCAGAGCTGAGCAAGGAAGAGCTGAATCTGAATATCGTGCGCCTTATCGCCAAGCTGCCTACCATTGCGGCTTGGAGCTACAAGAATTCGGTGGGTCACCCATACGTATACCCACGCAACGAGCTGGACTACACGTCCAACTTCTTGTATATGATGTTCAGCTACCCCACTGAGCAATATCAGCAGAACCCGGTGGTAGTAAGCGCATTGAACAAGCTGCTCATCCTGCACGCCGACCACGAGCAAAACTGCTCGACCAGCACTGTGCGCCTTGTGGGCTCAGCCAATGCCAGCCTCTACGGCTCGGTATCGGCAGGTATCAATGCCCTGTGGGGTCCCCTGCACGGCGGCGCCAACCAAGAGGTAATTGAAATGCTTGAGGCTATTGAAGCCGATGGTGGTGACACCAGCAAGTTCATTGCTAAAGCCAAGGATAAGAATGATTCATTTCGCCTCATGGGCTTCGGCCACCGGGTGTATAAGAACTTCGACCCGCGCGCCAAAATCATCAAAAAAGCGGCCGATGAGGTGCTACAAGCCCTTGGTATGCAAGACAGCCCACTGCTGAAAATAGCGCAGGAGCTAGAGCAAGCTGCCCTTACCGACCAGTATTTCATTGACCGCAAGCTGTACCCGAACGTAGACTTCTACTCGGGCATCATCTACAAAGCGTTGGGTATCCCTACCGAGATGTTCACTGTTATGTTTGCCCTCGGCCGCCTTCCCGGCTGGATTGCCCAGTGGAAAGAGCTACGCGAAAACAAAGAGCCTATCGGCCGCCCACGACAGATTTATACTGGCGAATTGGAGCGCGATTACAAGAGCATCGAAAACCGCTAAGGCAAGTAGCAGTACCGCACAAAAAAGCCGACCCTCCGTGGAGGGCCGGCTTTTTTGTGCGGTACTGTTGCGGGGGCTACCGGCCACTGAACGCCATTTGGTTGATTTTGGCTTGGTTGTAAGCAACCATCTGACGTGGACCAATGATGGCGGTAAGGTCCCACTCATAGTGTGACTGTAATTCGGCCATTTTCTTATCGAGAGCTACCGGATCAGTAGCCAGGCTTGCTTGCAGTTCCTGCATTTCTGTGATCATGCGCAGGTTGAGCTGACGCACTCTCACGTACTGACCTTCGCTGAGTTGCGCTTTTTGAGCCAGTTGCTTGGTCAACTGGGTAGCACGTGCTTCGGCTTTGCCTTGGTCGCCAGGACCAGCTACCACAGGCTGGGCAGCGCTTACCAGTAGAGCTAATGCTACAAGAGTGGAAAAGTTTTTCATAATAACGGGAATTTGGGGTTGGAAAAACGGAAATGTTGAGCTTCAGGAAGTGCTATTATGCGCATCCATGAATATCTTGTACTGAATATACCATTTTATCAAATAAACACAAATATTATTATTGATTTATTTACGCAAACGTTACTGTATTAGCACATTCATTACCATTCGCTTACTATAGCTAATGTATCACTGAGGCCATCGTAACCAGCTTGACCGGTAAGTACTAATTTTCACCTAGCTATCGACGCAGGTAATGGTCTGCCTACATGGCAGCGCTATGTCCCGCACGTGAGCACAACGCTGCTACGCAGTGACTTGCTAGCGCGGTTCCGTAAGGGCAGTCATGTTGTTGCGGGCCTGGTTGAACAAGGCTAGCTGCGCCGGCCGCATTAGGGCGGTTAGCTCTAGCTCGTAGCGAGCCTGAGCTACCGCCAGACGCTCATCGAGGATGGCGGGCTCGGCCGCAAAATGGGTTTTCAGGTTCTCCATTTCCGTGAGCATCCGGATGTTCAGGGTCTTAACCTGTACGTACTGTCCTTCGTCGAGGTGGGCTTTCTCTACCTGAATACGGGCCAAGGCCGTAGCTCTGGTTTTAATGGAAGCTTCCCGGTCGGTAGCAGCATAGGTGGCAACACCCAACATAAGCGCAAACCCAGCAAGTAAAAGGGGTCTTTTCATGATAGCATGATTTTAAAGGGTAAACAATGATTAACTCAAACTCCTAAAGCAGTCAGATACTGGCAACATCCTATCTACTTTGGAATGTCCAAATATACGAGAATATTTAAAAATAAAACGAAAATTTATAACTATTCTAATCTATTAGTTTGATGAAAGTGTATTGTTTACTTCATCCTCAGCAACTTAATAGTTCAATTAAAAAGAAATACTACAAATAAAAAAAGCCCAGCAATTTGTATTGCCGGGCTTTATGCATGTAAATAATGTTAGAGAATGCGCAACTCTATTCGGCGGTTTTGTTGCCGGTGTGCCTCCGAATCGTTTGCGACCAGCGCTTTGCTTTCGCCATAGCCCTTGAAACGGAGACGCTCGGCTTTCACGCCCTGGCTGAGCAGATACGTGTATACAGCCTTCGCCCGGTTCTGCGACAAGGCCAAGTTATCGTCGTCAGAACCTACGTCGTCGGTGTGCCCACTGACTTCCACCTGCACATCGGGGTACTGCTTCATAAAGCCCACTAGCCGGTTGAGTTCCGTTCGCGACTTGGGCTTCAACTCGTACTGATTGGTATCGAAGAACAGATTGTTGAGCACGATGCTACGGCCCGAGCGCACCGGCTCTAAATAGATGTCGAGCGTCAGCGGGTCGAAGGCGTGCTTGTCGGAGTAGTCGAAGCTGAGGCTCTTCATCAGGTACTTGTCGGCGGCGGCGTACATAGCGTACTGCCGGCCTTCGTTCAATACCACCGTGTAATCCCCGTTTTCTGCGTCCGAGGTGACAAACTGAGTTAGTTCGTCAGTATTCAGGTCGTAGAGTTGTACGTCGGCTTTAATGGGCTTCTTGGTGGCCGCATCGAACACCCGACCTTGGGTGTAGGTGCTGGTTTCGCGCGCACGGACGGACGGCGGCACCTCAAACGCAAACAGTTCTACCGGTCGCTCCCGCTCCATCCGAACACCTGGCTCGGTTGCTCTAGAGCGTGAGCAAAAGCCGCGTCGGTTATCGGAAGCAATGAAGAGCGAGGCCTCATTCTCGTGAGTATTAAGCGGATAGCCGAGGTTTTGCGGCTCGCTCCAACGGCCAGCGGCCTGCAATTCACAGCGAAACACATCCAGGCCACCCATGCCCACCAGCCCGTCAGTGACGTAGTAGAGCGTGGTGCCGCTGGCGTGAATAAAGGGCGCCATATCCTTGCCGGGTGTGTTCACGGGCTGGCCCACATTACGGGCCGGGCTCCAGTTGCCATCGGCGCCTAGGGTAGTCACATAGATGTCTTCCTGACCTTGGCCGCCCCGGCGAGTGGAGGTGAAGTACAGCGTGCGCCCATCCGCCGACAGCGTGGGCTGAGAGTCCCACTCGGGTGAGTTGACCGTGCGCCCCAGATTCAGCGGCTTACTCCAGTTGTTACCGGTTCGCCGCGAAATATACAAGTCGCAGTTTCCTACAGAATTAGGCCGGTCGCAGGAAGCAAACACCAGGGTTTTTCCGTCGCCTGAAATAGTGCCGGCACCTTCGTTATAGGGGGTATTGATGAAGGACGAAATGGAGGCCGGGTCGCCAATGGAACCGTCCTTGTTAGTTTTGGCAATGAAAAGGTCTTCGCCGCTTTCCGCAGTTGGGCGGCCCGTAAACAGCAGGAAACGGTTATCGGCAGTAAGCGCGGGGAAGTACTGAAACCGGAAGGTATTGAGCGGGGCCCCCAACCGCTGGGGCTGCACACCAACGGGAGCGGCTATGGCCTTTAAGGCAAACTCACAGTTCAGCAGCTGACGCTGGGCCCGAGCGGCGTTGCGCTGGCCTTTAGGTCCCGATTTCAGCAACCGTTTGTAGCTATCGGCCGCAATCTGATACTCCCCGAAGCTCATAGCCAGTTCACCGAGGTTAAAGTAATCGGTGGCTCTATTGGAGTCCATGGGTAGCTTGGCCAAGCCGTCACGATAGGCCTCGAAAGCCGGACGGTTTTCACCCATAGCTTTCAGCAACGAACCGCGCATGATGTGCGGCTCCCCCAGCGACGGAAACTTCTCATTGAGCACCGTGAGGGTTTCAATGGCTTTATCGAAGTTGCGCTCTTTGGCCTGAGACTGCGCCTTGTCCCAGAGGCTGCGGGCCTTGGTATTGGTGGTGCTCAAGGAGGCTTGCGCCGCGGCTCCCAGTGGCAGCAAGGTGCAGGCCAACAGCAGCGGCACTGATAACAATCGGCGCATAAAGCAGAAGCCTAAGGGATATCAAGAAATTTGTGGGTCTGCAACGAGACCTGCCAACGCGGATTTGCCTTTACATAGTCTACAATAAGCGGCATCATTTGCGCGGATTTACTCCACTCAGGCTGCAAGTACAGCCGGCATTCTGGCCCTACCAGCGCGGCGTGTTCTTCGGCCCATTTAAAGTCCGACTTGTTGAACACAATGATCTTCAACTCGTGAGCCTCGGCCAGCACAGAGGGTAGCGGTGTTTTAAACTTCTTGGGTGACACACAAATCCAGTCCCACTCCCCGCTGAGCGGATAGGCGCCACTCGTTTCAATCCAGTTCTGACAGCCCGCTTCGTGTAGGGCCTGGGTTAGGGGACCCAGGTTGTGCATTAGCGGTTCCCCACCTGTAACTACTACATTGCGGCCGGCATGTGCAGTAGCAGCGGCTACAATGACGTCGAGGGTTAAGCGTGGGTGGGCATCTACATCCCATGATTCTTTCACGTCGCACCAAACACAGCCCACATCACAGCCGCCGAGGCGGACAAAGTAGGCAGCGCGCCCGGTGTTGTAGCCTTCACCCTGAATGGTATAAAACTGCTCCATTACGGGCAGGACAAGTAGTGGGGCCGCGGCCAGGTTTGAGGGGCCCAATACAAGAGGAAGTTCGTGCAGCAAAACGGTATTCAAACAAGTAAAGCCAGGTAGTTGGCCGTTGTTCCGAACGTGTGCACATTCGGTTTTCGTTCCAGCAACCTGACTCTAAAAGTAGTACAACGCCCTGAAATTCAAAAGCTCGGAGCGCTATATATTGGATTTTAGCGCGGATAAACCTCGCCTTTACATGCTTTCAAGGTATTGAGTAGCAACATGGCAATAGTCATGGGGCCGACCCCGCCGGGCACCGGCGTGATGTACGAGGCAAGCGGAGCCACTTCATCGAATTTGACGTCGCCTTTCAGCGCCCAACCCGTTTTGCGGTTGGCATCTTCCACGCGGGTCGTACCCACGTCAATAACTACGGCGCCTGGCTTCACCATGTCGGCCGTGACGAACTCCGGCCGGCCCAGAGCGGCCACCAGAATATCAGCAGTTTTTGTGATGCTGGCCAGGTTCTGCGTGCGGGAGTGGCATAAAGTAACTGTGCAATTACCAGGCTCTAAGTTCTTAGCCAACAGAATACTAACCGGTGTACCCACTATGTTGCTACGCCCGATTACCACGCAGTGCTTTCCATCGGTAGGCAGCTTATAGCGGCGCAGCAGTTCCACAATGCCCGAAGGCGTAGCGGGCAGTAACGCTGGCAGGCCAGCCACCATTCGCCCCAGGTTCATTGGGTGAAAGCCATCCACGTCCTTTTCGGGGCGCACCGCTTCCAATACCTTTTCCGAGGAAATATGGCGGGGCAGCGGCAGCTGTACAATGAAGCCATCAATACTGGCATCCTGGTTCAGCTCCTCCACTTTGGCTAGCAACTCGGCTTCGGTTATGTCGTCTTCGTAGCGGAGCAAGGTGCTCTCGAACCCAACCCGCTCACAGGCCAATACCTTGTTGCGCACGTAGGTTTCGGAGCCGCCGTCGTGGCCGACGAGGATGGCGGCAAGGTGCGGCACTTTGCCACCGGCAGCTTTGATGGTGGCTACTTCGGCGGCTATTTCCGCTTTGATGGTTTCGGCAGTTTGCTTGCCGTCGATAAGCTGGTAGGTGGTGGCGTCGGGGGCCATGGTCATGGGCAGTAAGTTATTGCGGCTGGTTGGCCGGGGTTTCGTTCTTCTTCTCTTCGTGCAGACGGATGGCGGCGGTGCCGGCTTCCATCAGTTCTTTTTCCATAGCGGGCCAATCATCCCGCCACCGGAATTTGCGCTCCTGGCCTTTAATAATTTTCTCTAGTTGAGCTTCGCTCGTACAGTTCTGGGTGAGGCTGGCAGACATTGGATTGATGGTAAGTCATAGCACACCGTGTCAAGAAGTGTATGAGGTGAAAAAATCTATTGGGCACAAAAAACGCGGCTCCGAAAAAGCCGCGTTTCAGGTATTAATCAATCTTCAATACAGCCAAGAAGGCTTCTTGGGGTATCTCTACGGAACCGACTTGGCGCATCCGCTTTTTACCTTCTTTCTGCTTTTCAAGTAGTTTACGCTTGCGGCTAATGTCGCCGCCGTAGCACTTGGCAATTACGTTTTTGCGCAGGGCCTTCACGGTTTCGCGGGCAATAATTTTTTGCCCAATGCTGGCCTGAATGGCAATTTCAAACATCTGACGCGGCAGTAGCTCCCGAAGCTTCTCGCAGAGGCGGCGGCCCCATTCGTAGCTCTTGGAGCGGTGCACAATGGCCGACAAGGCGTCTACTTTCTCGCCATTAAGCTGAATATCTAGCTTCACCATATCTGACTCACGGAAGCCAATCAGCTCATAGTCAAGGGAAGCATAACCGCGGCTGATGGTCTTGAGTTTATCGAAAAAGTCGAACACAATCTCCGACAGCGGTAGCTCGAAACTCATTTCCACCCGCTCCGAAGTCAAGTAGCTCTGGCCTTTGATAATGCCGCGCTTCTCCATGCACAGCGTGATGATGGGGCCTACGTAATCAGCAGCGGTGATGATTTGCGCCTTGATGTAGGGCTCCTCAATCAGCTTGATCATGTTCGGCTCCGGCATTTCCGACGGCGCGTTGATGGTCAGGGCCTGATCTTTGGTTCCGATGGCGTGGAACTGCACCGAGGGCACAGTGGTAATCACCGTCATGTTGAACTCCCGCTCCAGCCGCTCCTGCACAATTTCCATATGCAGCATGCCCAGAAAGCCGCAGCGGAAGCCGAAGCCCAGCGCCACCGAAGTTTCAGGCTCCCACACCAGCGAGGCATCGTTGAGCTGAAGCTTTTCCATGCACGAACGCAACTCTTCATACTCGGTGGTATCTACGGGGTAAATACCGGCAAATACCATCGGCTTTACGTCGGCAAAGCCCTGAATGGCCTCCTTGGTTGGGTTGGCTACGTGCGTGATGGTATCCCCCACTTTCACTTCGCGCGCTTCCTTGATGCCCGAAATCAGATAGCCCACGTTGCCGGCCATCATTTCGAGGCGAGGCTCTTGGTTGAGGCCGAGGATACCGATTTCATCAGCACCGTACTCCTTGCCGGTAGCCATGAAGCGGAGCTTATCGCCCTTGCGCATAGTGCCGTTCTTGATGCGGAACAGTACTTCGATGCCCCGGTACGAGTTGAAAACCGAGTCGAAGATAAGGGCTTGCAGCGGCGCTTGCGGGTCGCCTTTAGGGGCTGGCACCCGCTCCACAATGGCATTCAGAATGTTCTCGATGCCAATGCCGGTTTTGCCGGAAGCATGGAGAATATCTTCTATGTCGCAGCCGATGAGGTCCACAATTTCGTCGGACACTTCTTCGGGCATGGCGTGGGGCAGGTCAATCTTGTTGAGCACCGGAATGATCTCCAAGTCGGCCCCGATAGCCAGGTATAGGTTGGAAATCGTCTGCGCCTCAATACCCTGCGAAGCATCCACAATCAGCAAAGCACCCTCACAGGCCGCAATACTGCGCGATACCTCGTAGCTGAAATCGACGTGGCCGGGTGTATCAATCAAGTTCAGGGTGTAGATTTCACCTTTATAGGGAAACTGCATCTGAATGGCGTGGCTCTTGATGGTGATACCCCGCTCCCGCTCCAAGTCCATGTTGTCAAGCAACTGAGCCTGCATGTCGCGCTTGGCCACGGTACTGGTGAACTCCAACAGACGGTCGGCCAGGGTGCTTTTGCCGTGGTCGATGTGAGCAATGATGCAGAAATTGCGGATGTTCTTCACT
Organism: Hymenobacter norwichensis DSM 15439; assembly: GCF_000420705.1. Lineage (GTDB taxonomy): Bacteria > Bacteroidota > Bacteroidia > Cytophagales > Hymenobacteraceae > Hymenobacter > Hymenobacter norwichensis. The sequence goes on along the minus strand of NZ_ATVL01000007.1, from coordinate 395,334 downwards.
AGTGTTTTATAATACGATTCGAGAGTAGTTCAAAGCGTTTTCGCTGTATCTACCCGGGCCGTTCCTGTTCTTTTTTAGTGTACTTTTCTACCTTCCGTAGCGCTTTTACCGTTTGCCTGCCTCTCTTCACTGCCTACCCAAAGCTTGGCGCCGAAGCGCGCAGGCTTGAGGGTGCCAGCGTTGGACAGCGCTGAGAAGCTCCGCCACACGGCCAGTTAAGAGTGAAAGCGACGTCCGGCCTGCCGGCGCGAAAAAGCGCAACGAGCCAAAGGTACGAGTTTGCGGGCGCAAAAATAGAATATCGGGCCGCGCACCTGCTATTGGCCGGCCTAGTTCCCATCCGGCGACACTCAGGCACCACGGCAAAGCGGGTCGGCTAGTTGCCAAACGCCGCCGGAGTCCCCCGGCCGGTACAGTTGACTGCAACAGTAGCTACCCCGGTCCGCCGCACGTATCTACCTGAAAGAGAAAGGCCCGGCGTGTGCCGGGCCTTTCTTTGCTGTGGGACTATGTCGGCACTACTCGCGCAGCAGACGCAGCGTGCTGGTTGTGCCCGCGCCTTTCACCTGCACGATGTAGGAACCCGGCAACAGGCTGCGGACTGGCAGCTCATGGGCCTGCTGACCCGCCAGCGTGAACTGGCTGATGACCCGGCCGGCCATGTCGAGGATGCTAACCTGGTATTCGCCGGCCGGCACGGCATTTAGGTTGAGCGTCAGCTGGGTCTGGGCGGGATTAGGGTACAGGCTGATGGCCGCTTGCAGGCCTTTTTGGAACCGCACCATCCGCACGGGGCTGTAGGAGCTGGCACCATCGGTATCTACCTGATGCAGGCGGTAGTACACCACCGAGGCAACGGCTTGCAGGGCCGCGTTGGCGTCCAGGTACTGGTAGGTATGGTCGGTGGAGCTGTATCCCTGCGCTTTGCGCGAGCCAATCACTTCGAAATGGGCGCCATCCAAGGAACGCTCCACGTAAAACCGGTCGCTGTTGCGCTCAGAAGCGGTGACCCAAGTCAGGCTGGCATCCTGCCGGATAGCTAGGGCACTGAATTGCTTCAGCTCAACCGGCAGGGGCCGCGCCACCGACACGTCTTCGGCCGTGGAGCTGGCTCCTAAGTAGTTGCTGCCGGGCACCGGCCCGGTACCTGTGTAAGTGCCACCCGGCGAAACAGTGGTAGCCGCCACCGTGCGCGTGGGGTCCAGATAGGTAATCTGCGCGTCCGACTGGTAGGCTACGTTGCCTTCAACCGCAGTATTGAGATCCACCAGAAACTTGATGGTCAGGATAGCACCGGCGGGCAGGTCAATGTCGCTGAAGCTGGGGTTGGCGTCTTCGGCACCAGGGCCCGTGTAGGAGTTCAGGGCGCCGGCTGTAGTGCTCAGGTTTACCACCGTATTATCGGTGAGGGTGAGGGTAGCCGATACCGTGCTGTTGTATTTGAAGAGCGAGCCGGCCCCGCCACTGGGGTTGGTAGCGTTGGCCAGCGCCACTAGCGCCTTGACGCCGGAGGCAGCTCCGCCGCTATTTGCTACGGTTAGGGTATAGGTAGCCTGCATGGCACTGCTGCGCACCACCTGCGGTGTATTGGCCCGCAACGTAGCAGCCAGAATAGGGCGGCAGCCAATAGACGAAATGCCGCCGTTTTGGGCCGCATCCCGGGCAGACACGGGACCAGCGTTACCGGCAACCGCACCATTGGCAACGGCACCAGCAGTACCAGCTTTGGCAGTGCCATTGGCACCAGTAATAGCGGTAGCAGATGGGTCCAGTGTCATAGAGGTTGCATTGTTGTAGCTTACCCCACCGCTGCCGCCACCACCTGCACCATAAGAAATAAAGGTGCTATTAGAAGCCGTGCTGCCGCCTGCGCCACCATTAACGGCGAGGGTCAGGTTGGCCATGGAGCCCGTGCTGGCTATGAGTACCGCGCCGCCGCCACCGCCGCCACCGGCCGCGTTGCCGGTGGCTGGGGTACCAGACCCGGCACTTACCGCATTGCTGCCATTAGCACTGATAGTAGCCGTGCCGGATACTGTGCCGGTGCGCAGGATGACAATACCGCCCCCGTTGCCCCCGCTGCCGCTGCCTTCAGTACCAGTAATACCCGTGCTGCCCGCGCCGCCACCGCCACCCATAAACAGCCGGGTGGCTGACGACAGACCTGGCGCAACAGCCCCTATGCCACCGGTTGCCGTTGTGTTGTAGCTACCGCCCTTGCCACCGTTATCGGCATTTATTGCGTTGGAGCCACCGCCACCGCCCGTGTTTCCGGCGTTGGTGAGGACCGTGGCATCGGTGCCACCGCCGCCGGCATTACCGGGTGCGCCCCGGCCAACACTACCGCCCGGATACGCGTCTGTACTTAAATCAAGCGAGGTAGTTGCATCCTGAAATACGTAGCGCGGAGTGCCCGCAATGCCTTCGCCCTTGGCTCCGTGGGCACCGACACCCTCTTTAGTCGCAGCCGCGTTCCGGTATTCTGTGCTGCTATAGGAGACATTACCGGCGTAGCGGACCCCGCCGCCGCCTCGGAAGCCTTTGCCAGTCATGGTGAAGCGCATAGTGTTGGTAGCGCCAAATGTGGTGGCACCTACCACATCAAGTACCAGTACTCCGCCCGTTGTACCGTTCCAAGCCTCCCCGGTAGTTATTCCCCGGGTGGCGTCGAAGGTGGAGTACTGCGGAACCCGGATAACCTGAAACCGCCTCGGACCGGCCGCAGAGGTGGCTGCTGCCGCCATGTAGTTGTTCACTAGCGCTCTGGTTAGCACCAAGGTACCGCCGTTGGTGTAAGTCACATTGGTATTCGGAGCCACTACTGCGTATTCATAGGTACCAGCGGTTACGTTGCTGACCGTTCCGTAAGCAGTGGAATTGGTTGTGGTAATGTCGGCTCCCTGCATCTGCATAATCAGCACCAGGTCGCCGGGCATGAGGGGCTTGCTGTACCCGGTACCCGACCCGACCAGCGTAATGGTTTTGGTGCCGGCAGCCACTGAGTTCCGCCCCTGAAAATAGGTATTGATAATAGTGCCGTCGACGCTCCCTACCCCTATCGGGCCTGGCCCATCGGTGCCGGGCCCGCCACAGCCGGTGGCAGTAGCCGTGGGATTGTAGCCCGAGGTAGCTAGGGTGGCAGTGTTGTTATCTTTGTCGGGGTCGGGCACCGTGCTGGTAAAGAACGCGCTGCCCGTTACGCTGCCTGAGTTCAGAACGAAGTTCACGGAGTTGTCAACCGGGGCGCTGCTTGGCGACAGGGAGGCAATGGTGGGGAAGGTAACGGTAGTAACTTTGGCTGCGCCCGTACCAGTGGAACTGAACGTGTAGGCTGCCGAGGTAGTAACTGTAATGTCTCCGTTCAGCGTCAGCTTGGGTATGATGTTGTTCCCCGTTTCCACCCCCACGTTGGACGTGGTGGAGGTATAGGTGAGCATCGAGCCGGTGTTGGCTACTGCCGGGCCGTTGAGGGCCGTGGCCACGTCGGCCCCCGATACCACCACGGTGATAGTGCCCTGGTTGGAAATGGACTTCAGGATACTCTGTACCGTGTACGGCACCGTGAACGTTCCAGAGAAAGTACCTGATGGCGTAAACGTAACTACACCGTTGCTACCGATGTCGAATCTACCTTCTGGCACTAGCAGGCTGTTGTCGATGGCTACAGTGCTGGGATTTAAGTCCAGCGTCGCCACATCAAGGGTACTGCCCGAGGCTTCATCGTTGTTGAGCGGACTGAACGTAATTGGCGCATTGTATGCGGTACCAACTACATCGTTGTTGGCCACGGGAGGCCGCACAATTTGCAGGTCCCGGACTTCGTGGAAGTTGGTACTACCACCCGTGGAAGCCGCAAAGCCGATACGCAGGCTCGAGGGCATCACCTGGGTGGCCGAGGTGAAGGAGTAGTTGTCAATAACAGTAGAAACGGTAGTTGGGCCGTTCTGAATTCGCACCGTGACTTTGTAGGTGGTAGAGCCTTTGCTAACCGGAAACACGTCCACAAATACCCGCCGGTAATCCACCGAGTTGCTTTGGGCGCGGGTAGTAGGCACATCAATACCGTAGCCCGATGTCAGATTGCGGGTGCCGCCGCTAACCGTGTAGGTAGCCGTGCGGGCGCCAGTTATGTACGGATAAGCGGTGGCGCTTGTAGTAGCGTTGCCAGCTCCCCGAATAGCCACCCCGGAAATTACCCGAGCAGCAGTTCCACCACTTTTTCCTTCGTTTGCAACGGAATAGCCCCCAAATTCGTCGAGCCCGATGCCAAGAAAGCCCCCGGCAGCACCCGCAATGTTGGTGGAACCTGCCACAAGTTGGGCGTAACCCAACGAACCGCCGTAGCCGCCGGGCACGAAGTTAGTGGCATCGGTTACAATGCTTCCGTCAATGAGAAACAAGCTGATGCCATCGGCCTTGGCCAATTGGCTGTCGTTGGTGGTACCGCCGTATGAGAAATACTCAAACGAGATACTGAAGCCGTTTGCCGGATTGAAGGTCTGCTTGGAAATAGCAAAGCCCCTCTGGTTGCTGACGCTAGAAGTCAGCCGCAAGTAACCCGTGTCGCCAGTGGAACCGGGGTTCGTTAACGAGGCATCCCCTCCTACTCGAAACGTAGTCGAACTGTTCGTTCGAAAGTCGTCCCGGATGAAGTAGTCCTGCGCCTGCGCCGACTGAGAAGCCAGCAAACCGCCGCATACGGCCACTAAACCAGCCGACCTTATCAGGGCTTTCTGTAAGCAAGGCCGGTTGGTTGCTCGGGTAAAAGGTAGTGTCATAGAGTACTAAATGTTGATGTGTAAGTGAGAAGAGAATAGCTCGGTTGCAGCACACTGCCAACTTCAGGGAGAGCTATTAGTAAGGCACCAAGCAAAACAAGACATCAGACCATTGAAACGATAATCCATTTTTTTGAATTATACCGCCGTTAAACCAACACAATTCAAACAGCTTATTCCGACGCTATCCTCACTAAATCAGCTACTTGTATTTTCCATTCAGAAAACGCTGGCAATGTATACTTTTTGCACAAATCAATTAATAAATTAATATATTATTACTGATTAATATTGGTATTGTTATAGTTTACTGTCGAGCTTCATCCCAATCCTGCCGAGCGCCATAAGCAGCCCACTCAAGTCGTCCTCTAATGAGCCGATGGTTACTTGCTGCTTCCTGCTTTGCGGAGAAATGCGTGGTTGAGGCCACTCAAACCGGCTAACCCGGCTAGCAAATCAGGAATTGAGCTGCACTATTGTCGCAATCCTGGGTATGAATCGTCGCAATTCTACCGTTGCGCTTGTCCTCGGCAGCGGGAATGCCGTTGTTGGTAGTTCAATTCTTCCTTCCTCTAACCATACAACCACTATGGGTATCACCCTCAAGCAAGCACAACAGGCCGTGCAGGCCGCCCACGAAAAATCCCTTGAACTAGGCGTTAAGATGAATATTGCTGTGGTGGACGCCGGCGCGAATCTGGTGGCCTTCATCCGGATGGACGACGCCTGGCTTGGCTCACTCGATATTTCCATCAAGAAGGCCAAGACGGCCCGCTTCTTCGATATGCCTACGGGGGCTATTGGGGGCCTCTCGCAGCCGGGCGGCCCACTCTACAATATCGAGCACTCCAACGGTGGGCTCATCACCTTCCCCGGCGGCATCCCGCTCAAAAACAGTGAGGGACAGATTTTTGGTGCTATTGGCGTATCAGGCGACACCGTAGAAAACGACCATACGGTGGCCGAAGCGGGCGTGCGGGCGCTGGAGGGCCAGTAGAAATTCTGTTCCGGTTGACCCGGCTTTTCACTTTTCTCAGCATCTAACCCACCCACTCTATGGCTGATAACCGAGGCGTAGTATACCTGGAACCCGGCAAGGTCGAGGTACAGGACATAGCCTTTCCGGAGTTGAAAAACCCGAAAGGCAAGAAAATCACGCACGGTGTGATTTTGAAAGTGGTGTCCACCAACATTTGTGGCTCCGACCAGCACATGGTACGCGGCCGCACCACCGCCCCAGCCGGCCTGGTGCTGGGCCACGAAATAACCGGTGAGGTAATTGAAGCCGGTACCGACGTGGAGTTTCTGAAGAAGGGGGACCTAGTATCGGTGCCGTTCAACGTGGCGTGTGGCCGCTGCCGTACCTGCAAGGAAATGAAAACCGGCATCTGCCTGAACGTGAACGAGGGCCGCGCGGGCGGCGCCTATGGCTACGTAGACATGGGCGGCTGGATTGGCGGTCAGGCCGAATACGTGATGGTGCCGTACGCCGATTTCAACCTGCTGCGCTTCCCGAACAAGGACCAGGCCATGGAGAAAATCCGGGACCTGACTATGCTGAGCGACATTTTCCCGACGGGTTTCCACGGGGCGGTGAAGGCAGGCGTAGGGCCTGGCACCACCGTGTACATTGCCGGGGCCGGACCAGTGGGGTTAGCCGCCGCGGCTTCGGCGCAGCTGCTGGGCGCGGCCGTGGTGATAGTCGGCGACATGAACAAAGCCCGCTTGGCGCATGCCCGTTCGTTCGGCTGTGAAACCGTAGACCTGACGCTGGACGCTTCGCTCACCGAGCAAATCACCCAGATTCTGGGCGTACCGGAAATCGACTGCGCCGTGGATTGCGTGGGCTTCGAGGCCAGCGGGCACGGCACCGACTCCAAGAAGGAAGTGCCGGCTGCCGTGCTCAACTCGCTCATGGAAATCACCCGCGCCGGGGGCTCCATTGGCATTCCAGGCCTCTACGTAACCGAGGACCCCGGCTCCAAAGATGAGGCCGCGCAGAAAGGCAGCCTCTCGATTCGGTTTGGTTTGGGCTGGGCGAAAAGCCACTCGTTCCATACTGGCCAAACCCCAGTGATGAGCTACAACCGCCAGCTCATGCAGGCCATTCTGTATGATAAAGTGCAGATTGCCAAAGCAGTAAACGTGGAGGTCATCAGCCTCGATGATGCGCCCAAGGGCTACGCCGAATTCGACAGCGGCGTGGCCAAGAAGTTCGTTATCAACCCGCACAACCTAATTCCGGACGTGAAACCCAAAACCAAAGCCAAGGCTGCCGCAACCCACTAACGGTAGGCGTTTTCCAGCTTTTCACAAACAGTCGGATCATCCTGTGGATGGTCCGACTGTTTGGTTTCCAAGGGAAAAATTATGGGCAGGCTCGTCAGGTAGCGGCAATTATTCGTTAGCAGGTATTCCTCTAACTCCACCTGTTGTAGACTATATGCCCGGTTACCTACCGCTAGAAGACTATGGCCTCATTGGCAACCTGCACACCGTAGCGCTGGTTGCCAAAAACGGCTCCATCGACTACCTATCCTTCACTCGCTTCGACTCCCCCACCATCTTCGCCTCGCTGCTCGACGCCGAAAAAGGCGGCCACTGGCACTTACACCCGGTGGGCGACGAGGTGCGCAGCAAGCAGCTGTACTTGCCGGATACGGGCATTCTGCTCACCCGCTTTTTCACCGAAGAAGGCATTGCCGAACTGACCGACTTCATGCCCGTGAAGCGCCACGAGCAAAACTGCGCCGTGGTACGCACTGTGCGTATTATCAAGGGCAGCATGCCATTTGAAATGCGGTGCGCCCCACGCTTTGATTACGGCCGGGCCGAACACGAAGTGGAGCGGCAGGACAATGGCAGTCTGCTGTTCCGCAGCCAAGGCAAAGACGGCTTTCAATTTCGCTTACTCGGCAATCAATCTTTCCAAGCCAACGCGCAGGGCGAAGCCACCGGCACCTGGACGCTGCATGTGGGCGAAACCGCCAGCTTCGTGATTGAGGCCACGCCCGTTGACGACCCTAGTTTCATTGCCCGCGAGCTAGAGCACTACACCGAAGCCGCCTTCCAAGACACGCTCAGTTTCTGGCGCGAATGGGTGGAAAGCAGCACCTACACTGGCCGCTGGCGCGAAACAGTGCTCCGCTCGGCCATCACGCTCAAGCTCCTGACCTCGCTGCAATACGGCTCCACGGTAGCCGCCGCCACGTTCGGCCTGCCCGAAGCCGTGGGCGGCGACCGAAACTGGGACTACCGCTTCACCTGGATTCGGGACGCGGCCTTCACTATGTACGCGTTTCTGCGGCTGGGATTCACTCAGGAGTCCAAGGCCTTTCTGCGCTGGATCATGGAGCGGCTCGACCAGTTGGAAAACCCGGAAAAATTGCAGCTGATGTACGCCGTAGATGGCACCGCCGACTTGCCCGAAAAGGAGTTACCCCACCTCAACGGCTACCGCGACTCGCAGCCTGTCCGCATCGGCAACGGGGCCGCCAAGCAGTTTCAGCTCGACATCTACGGGGAGCTGCTCGACACCATTTACCTCTACAACAAGTACGGCGGCGCCATCACCTACGACTTCTGGCAGCACGTCTGTCGCCTCGTTGATTTTGTGGCTGAAAATTGGCAGCGCCCCGACCATGGCATTTGGGAAGTGCGCGATGAGGAACGGCAGTTTATTTCGGGCAAGGTGATGTGCTGGGTGGCCCTGGACCGCGCCATCCGCATTGCCCGCGACCGGTCGTTTCCGGCGCCGTTGGTGGAGTGGCTGCGCGTCCGCGACGAGATTTACGCGGAGGTCTACAACAATTATTGGAGCGAAGAAAAGCAGGCCTTCGTGCAGTTCAAGGGCAGCAACGTGCTGGATGCCAACGTACTCCTGATGCCATTAGTGCGCATGTTTACGCCTGCCGAGCCACGCTGGCAATCCACGATGCGCGCCATTGAAAAGGAGCTACTTCTCGATTCTTTGCTGTTTCGCTACCACGCTGAGGGCGGCGCCTCCGACGGCCTCAATGGCGAGGAAGGCACCTTCACGATGTGCTCGTTCTGGTACATCGAGAACCTCTCACGGGCCGGCGACTTGGATAAGGCCCGCCTGTTGTTCGAGAAGCTGCTAGGCTTTGCGAGTCCGCTGGGGCTGTATTCCGAGCAGATTGGGCCGCAGGGGGAGCAGATTGGCAACTACCCGCAGGCCTTCACCCACTTGGCCCTGATTAGCGCCGCCTTCCAGCTCAACCGCGACCTGGACGCCCGTAAGGCTGGGGAGAATGGCGGCCATCAATTCGTGTAGTTTCAGCGGCCGAACGGCCGTTTCGTCACCTAGCTCAGCCTTAACGGAAAGCAGGCCGCAGCGTAAGCACCTAGCGCGGCACCGCCGCGCCAGCTTGTCTGTTCACCCCTACTAACGTCTCCCACGTCATGAGCATTGAACTGAACCCCGCCGCCGTGCAATTCGCCAAACGCCTCATTGAAGAAGGCAAACTAAAGAACGATGAAGGTCATTGGGGCCAGCACAACCCCAAACCCAACGCCGAAAACAAGTATCTGGACCAGCACGAAATAGCCGAGTACGGCCAGTGGCACCTAGGCCTGGATATGAGCAAGGGCGAAGACACCAAAGGCCGCTACCATTTCCCCTACGGCGACTTCGAAACCGTGCACCGCGACGGCCTGCTAGCCGCCAAAGAACGCGCTGCTCAGCAAGGCTACACCGACATCGAGAAGGCCGCCGACCAGCTGTTGCAGGAGCTGGAAGAAAAGGCCACGAAGTAGGTTACAGTGGTTTCTATTCTACACGGCCGGACTGCTTTCGAGCGGTTCGGCTGTGTCGTTTTTGCGTAACTTCAAGCAGCTAACCCTTCCTTGCCATGCGCCCTACCATCACTGAAGACGTCATTACGCTCCGCAGCCCCCTACTGGCAGGTATGTCGGACGATGAGTTTTTTGAGTTTTGCCAACAACATCCTGAGCTACGAATTGAACGCAGTGCTCAACATGAAATCCTAATTATGTCCCCCACCGGTAGCCGTTCCGGCAAACGTAATGCCCGCCTAACTTTTCAATTGGGCAAATGGTGCGAACAGAATCCGCAGCTAGGAGAATACTTCGATTCCAACACCGGCTTTACACTCCCCGACACGTCCGTATTGTCGCCGGACGCTTCTTGGGTGTCAGCTGCCAAGTGGAACGCGCTGACTATGGAGCAACAGGATAAATTTGCGCCGATTTGCCCGGAGTTTGTGGTAGAGCTGAAATCCGCTTCCGACTCCACGAAAACCTTACAAGCCAAAATGCTCGATTGGCTCCGCAACGGTGCCCGATTGGCGTGGCTCATTGTACCTGAAACCGAAACGGCCTACCTCTACCGCCTCAACCAGCCGGAACCAGAAGTAGTGCAGGGCTTCGACAACGAGCTGTCCGGCGAAGAGGTGCTGCCGGGGTTCCGGCTGCGGCTAGCGGAACTGCGGTAAAACACAAGTGAATTTACAGCAAAATTTCTTTGTCATCGTTCTTACATACTCAGTTGCTCATGCCGATTCGACTTACTAGAGGTCCGGTAGCTGGGTTGGCCTTTGTAGCTCCACTTGTCGTCTTCTTTCTATTATTACTGTTAGGCTGCAAGCCAGTATTAGCAGCCGGTATCGCATTGGCAAGTATTGGGGCAACTTGGTTGGTGCAATCGGGAATGGAGTTGGACCTAGTGCAGAAAACCCAACGCACTTATTATTCTGCCATAGGCTATTCACTAGGCCGTTGGAAACCACTACCACCTATTGTAGGCATAACGCTAAAGTATTTTTCCTCTATTCAACCCAATACTACACCTTCGTCACGGTCTAGTTGGGGTATTTGGAACGACGCTTCCCAGCGCAATGAGGAAATTATTATAATGCTGTCCGTTGCTCACTCTAGTACCGGTATAGTTATCAAAACATTCCCTTTATCGGAGTTGCAGGAGGCAACAATATTTGCAAAGGATTTAGCTGAGCAGTTGGGTGTCCTGCTTAATGTATATTTACCAGCTGACATTAATAGTTAAAGAAAAGTTAGACTTAGCTGCTAGCACAGTATCAAAAGCCCCGCGCCTACCCGCCGGGGCTTTTTTCGTACCTTCGCTACCCCAATTTCCACCCAATCCTACCTGCTATGCAAGCAGCTCCCGTAGCTCCGTATAAGCCCCAGAACCACGTTCGTATCGTCACGGCGGCGGCCCTCTTTGATGGGCACGACGCCGCCATCAACATTATGCGCCGCATTATCCAGAGCAGCGGCGCCGAAGTTATTCACCTGGGCCACAACCGCTCGGTGCAGGAAATCGTGGATTGCGCCATTCAGGAAGACGCACAGGCCATTGCCATTACCTCCTACCAAGGCGGCCACAACGAGTACTTCAAGTACATGTACGACCTGCTGCAAGAGCGCGGCGCAGGGCACGTCAAGATCTTCGGTGGCGGCGGCGGCGTGATTCTGCCCTCCGAAATCGAGGAGTTGCAGAAGCACGGCATCACCCGCATCTACTCCCCCGACGATGGCCGCGCCATGGGCTTGCAGGGCATGATCAACGATTTGCTGGAACGCTCCGACTTCCCGACTGGCCAGAACCTGAACGGCGAAGCCGGCCACGTAAAAGAGAAGGACGCCCGTAGCATCGGCCGCCTGATTTCGGCCGCCGAAAACTTCCCGCAGGAGTTCGAGCGGGTGAAAGGCCAGCTGATTTCCGAGTTTCAGAAATCGGAAGGTGAGGCCGATCAGCGCATCGACTCCACTCCTACCGCCAGCAAGAAAGCACCCATCCTCGGCATTACGGGTACGGGTGGCGCAGGTAAGTCGTCGTTGGTGGATGAGCTGGTGCGGCGTTTCCTGATGGATTTCGCTGAGAAGACCATTGCCATTATATCCGTGGACCCGAGCAAGCGCAAAACCGGCGGCGCCCTCCTCGGTGACCGTATCCGGATGAACGCCATCAACTCGCCGCGGGTGTATATGCGCAGCCTCGCTACGCGCCAGAGCAACTTGGCACTGAGTAAGTACGTGCAGGACGCCGTGGACGTGGTACGCGCCGCCGACTTCGACCTGATTATCCTGGAAACGTCCGGCATTGGCCAGTCCGACACCGAAATTATCGAGCATTCCGACGCCAGCCTGTATGTGATGACGCCTGAGTACGGCGCGGCCACGCAGCTAGAGAAAATCGACATGCTCGATTTCGCCGACGTTATTGCCCTCAACAAGTTCGACAAGCGCGGGGCACTGGACGCGTTGCGCGACGTGCGCAAGCAGTACCAGCGCAACCACGGCCTCTGGGACAAGCCGCTGGACGACATGCCGGTGTTTGGCACCATCGCCTCGCAGTTCAACGACCCCGGCATGAACCGGCTGTACCGAGCGCTGCTTGCCACCGTAGAACAGAAAACCGGCGTGCCGTTCGCGTCGCAGCTCGAAACCTCGAAGGAGGACTCCGAGAAGATTTACATCATTCCGCCGCACCGCACGCGGTACCTTTCCGAAATCACCGAAACCATCCATCAATATGACCAGTGGGTTGATAAACAATCGGCAGTGGCCCAGCAGCTCTTCGGAATCCGGGAAGCCATCGGAGCCGTTGAAAGCCTCGGAGCAGGCTTCGGACAGCAGCAACCTGGAGGATCTGGCGCTGGGGACGGCAGCCACGGACTCGCACCAGCAGCACTCGTGGCCGGCTTGGAGAGCACCTTCGAAGAGGTCAAGCTTCGGCTGGACGGACAGAACTGGAAACTTCTGGAGGCCTGGCCGCAAAAAGTAGCCGCCTACAAAGCGCCGGAATTTGTGTTCAAGGTGCGCGACAAAGAAATCCGCATTCAGACACACACCACCAGCCTCAGCAACCAGCAGATTCCGAAGGTAAGCCTCCCCCGCTACACCGCGTGGGGTGACTTGCTGCGTTGGCAGCTCCAGGAAAACGTGCCCGGTGAATTCCCTTACACCGCCGGCGTGTTCCCGTTCAAGCGCGAAGGCGAAGACCCCACCCGCATGTTTGCGGGCGAAGGCGGCCCCGAGCGCACCAACCGCCGCTTCCACTACGTGTCGGCGGGCTTGCCGGCCAAGCGCCTGAGCACGGCCTTCGACTCGGTGACGCTCTACGGCGAAGACCCCGACCACCGGCCCGACATCTACGGCAAAATCGGCAACGCTGGCGTAAGCATCGCCTGCCTCGACGACGCCAAGAAGCTGTACTCCGGCTTCAACCTCGCCAACCCAAGCACCTCGGTGTCGATGACCATCAACGGCCCCGCTGCACAGCTGGCTGCTTTCTTCATGAACGCCGCCATCGACCAGCAGTGTGAGCTGTATATTAAGGAACAAGGCCTGGAGGCGGAAGTGGAAGCCAAAATCAACCAGCTGTACCAAGAGAAAGGCTTGGTGCGCCCGAGCTACCAGGGCGAGCTACCGGCCGGCAACGACGGCCTCGGCCTGATGCTGCTCGGTGTAACCGGCGACCAGGTGCTGCCCGCCGACGTGTACGCCACCATCAAGGCGCGCACGCTCAGCCAGGTGCGCGGCACCGTGCAGGCCGACATTCTGAAGGAAGACCAGGCGCAGAACACCTGCATCTTCAGCACCGAGTTTGCCTTGCGCCTGATGGGCGACGTGCAGGAATACTTCATCAAGGAGAAGGTTCGCAACTTCTACTCGGTGTCGATTTCGGGCTACCACATTGCCGAGGCCGGCGCCAACCCGCTCACGCAGTTGGCTCTCACGCTCAGCAACGGCTTCACGTTTGTGGAGTACTACGTGAGCCGGGGCATGGATGTGAACGACTTCGCGCCCAACCTGTCGTTCTTCTTCTCCAACGGCATCGACCCGGAGTATGCGGTAATTGGCCGCGTGGCGCGCCGCATCTGGGCCAAGGCCATGAAGCTGAAGTACGGCGCCAATGCCCGCTCGCAGATGTTGAAGTACCACATCCAGACCAGCGGCCGGAGCCTGCACGCGCAGGAAATCGACTTCAACGACATCCGCACCACGTTGCAGGCCCTCTATGCCATCTACGACAACTGCAACTCGCTGCACACCAACGCCTACGACGAGGCCATCACCACGCCCACCGAGGAATCGGTGCGCCGGGCCATGGCCATTCAGCTCATCATCAACCGGGAGCTGGGCTTGGCCAAAAACGAAAACCCGCTGCAAGGCTCCTTCATCATCGAGGAGCTTACCGACATAGTGGAAGAAGCCGTGCTGATGGAGTTTGACCGCATCACGGAGCGCGGCGGCGTGCTCGGGGCCATGGAAACCATGTATCAGCGGGGCAAGATTCAGGAGGAAAGCATGCACTACGAGATGCTGAAGCACACCGGCGAGTACCCCATCATCGGCGTGAACACCTTCCTCTCCTCGAAAGGCTCGCCCACGGTCATTCCGGCCGAGGTAATCCGCGCCACGGAGGAAGAAAAGCAGTATCAAATTACGATGCTCAAGAACCTACACGCCCGCAACGAAGGCACCGCCGAGCAGCGCCTGAAGCAGCTGCAACAAGTAGCCATTGCCAACGGCAACCTCTTCGAGGAGCTCATGGAAACCGTGAAGTTCTGCTCGCTCGGTCAGATTACGAACGCGCTGTTTGAAGTCGGCGGGCAGTACCGCCGGAATATGTAATTAGCTGGTTTGGCTGATTGTATAAGGGTGCTACCTTGCTGAGGTAGCACCCGTTTTTTATAGAGTCAATAATTATTTTGTTTTACTTCATTCTATGATTTCATCCTTTATTGAACTGTATCCGACAGCTAAAATCACCTATATCCAATCAACGTTTTTGGAGTTGGCTACCGATGTCGAGCTACATAGGATTGAATTTATTGGCAAAGTAGAAGCGCGACTAAAGCGCGGAATACACGGAGAACTACAGTACAGAACTGCACATTACTTACTGACGCTTTACCACGAACCGCTTGCTCATGTTTTTTTGAATAGTCGAAGTGGACGCTCTGAAGAGCTAATTGAAGCCATTGATCAGCTAATTTTGAAACTACCTGGAGGATGGCGTAGTCAATGGTTAAAATTTCAGTCTCGAGATACGCGACAGGAAATGGTGCGTGTCATTGAGCGTGGTCGTGGCCATTTGTTGAACTGTGTACCACAAGTTTTAGCAGATGAAGTCGAGACTCTATGTTGGCTGTATGATGCCAATACAACTATGAATGTTCGTCAGTCAATACCTAGACCACTTCCAGCTAAAGTAAATCTCCCATTTGCGGTTCTATTCATTGGCAATAACTATGTAATTGCTCAAGACTTTTATATCAGCACTTTATGGTCTGCACCTACTCTTAACCACTTTTCCCACGCTTGGGTTGGGTAGTCAGCCAACCATTGCCTGATCCAGTGCAATGGCACTCCCTGTGTTGCTCAAGTTAAGCGCACCGTAACTCGTGCCCCATAGAAGCTCAAGCCTCAGCAGCCGCTCCAGCGGCAAGCCGGAACCGCGCCGCTTGGAGAAATCCGGGCGGCGTTTTTTATGCTCCACCCATGTGTTACACGGCGGCTACCCTTTGCAAGCATGGCTGGCCGAACTTTCGCCCCCACTGTGGGTTAGTTAGCAATCTGAAGCTCCTTGATGCGCTTGCGGCCCGCCTATACGTCGAAAGCCGAGCTGCGTAACAACCCCTTCGCACCTATTACTCAACAAGCAGAAACCCGATGAAATCCACCCTTATCCTTGCGGCCGCCCTGGCTGTAGTTTCCGTGCAGGCGCAGGCCCAAACCGCCCCTACTACCCCCGCGCCGCGGGCGGCTGCCGACCAGATTGCCACCAAGAAAGGTCCGCTCACGGTGCAGCCCATCACCCACGGCAGCGTGGTGTTTATCTGGAATGGCAAGACCATTTACGTGGACCCTTACGGCGGGGCCGCCGCCTACGCTGGCCTGGCCGCGCCCGATGTTATCCTTATCACCGACATTCACGGCGACCACCTGGACCCGAAGACGCTGGCGGGTCTCTCTGTGGGCAAGGCCCTGATGGTAGTGCCCCAAGCCGTGGCCGATAAGTTGCCCGCCGAGTACAAAGCCCAGGTCCGCATCCTGAGCAACGGCCAGAAGCTCGATACACTGGGCATGAGTGTAGCCGCTATTCCGATGTACAACCTGCCCGAGGCCGCCGACGCGCCGCACACCAAAGGCCGGGGCAACGGCTACGTGCTGAACCTGGGCGGCAAAAACGTGTACCTGTCTGGCGACACCGAAGACACTGCCGAGATGCGCGCCCTCAAGGGCATCGACGTGGCGTTTGTGTGCATGAACCTGCCCTACACCATGGACGTGCAGCAGGCCGCGCAGGGCGTATTGGCCTTCAAGCCCGGCATTGTGTATCCGTATCATTACCGGGGCCAGAGCGGCTTGAGCGACGTAGACGGCTTCAAGAAAACCGTGAACACGGCCAACAAGAAAATTGATGTTCGGCTGCGCAACTGGTATCCGGTGGCGCAGTAAGACCACGCCCTAACGCCTAAACTGGCGCGGTGCCGGCTTCCCCCTACCGCCCCGGTAGCAAGCCGGAGCCGCGCTGCTTGGAGCCATCTGAGCGGCGCGGTTGTTTTCGGGTGGGAGTTGTAATTGGCTCCGGCATCATTATGGTTTTAGAACCATAAGGTTAGTACCCTTGCAACTGCTAGCAACAAATCAAAACCGCGCCGCCTGGAGCTATCCAAGCGGCGCGGTTGCGTTACAGTCAGAAGGAGTGCTGTAGAGAAGATTGACTCTACTCCTGGCCTTGCTCGGCGAGGATACGCTGGGCAATGTCGGTGTGCCTGTCGTCGGCCTGTTTGGCTTCCTGCACGGAGGTTTTCAGGTTTTGTTCGGTTTCAGTGAGGCCGGCGGAGGCAGCATACGAGGCTACCGTGCCGAAGGAAGCAATCCAGTAGTGCAGGGCCATCTGGCCGCTGGCGATAATGCCTAGGTCGCGCGTCGTGTCGGACTCAGCTTTTGCCCGGATTTCTTTGCTCACGCGGTAGTGCGCCTCCAGGATTTCATTGTTCTGGCTCTCCGCGCCGCCTACTTCGGCAAGGGCCTGCTCAATACGCTGGGCCCACTTCTTGGCGGTTTCGTTGCCTTCCTGAAGGGCGGCTTTCAGCTCCGGATGCTTGGCATCGTTGAGAATTTCGTCGGTTGCCTTGGCTGCCACTTGACTTCCTGCCTGCTGGGCCGATAGGCCGTCTTTGATAAGTTGTTTTAGGTCGTCCGTTTTCATAGGTCAGAACAATAAAAGAGTAAAAGCAAGTATCCCTTGCCCTGCCATTTCAACGGACCGTATTCTAGTAGGTTGACCTCTGTTGCCATCAGCAAAAGCCACGCGTTTGTTTACTATTATCGTCTTATTGTCAATATTTTACACTAACAAGCTGTTAATCTGCTTTCCAAGAAGGGCAAATAAACTCGACAATTATTATCCCCTCAATGCAATTGATGTAGCCACACCCTACCTATTGTTATTATACAATTCCTTATGTAACAGCATACGCCTGAAAACCAATAATATATTGTTTAGACTGAAGCAGTATTATCATGAATCAGAGCACGACGTCTTTGCGCGCAAATCGTTCTTTAATAATACTTCACTATCTATCATGGAGTCATCCGACAGAGCCATGTTATTTTCTGGTTAACTCGCTCCTGAAGGCTATTATATCTGATTATCCAAGCCGAAAATGACAATATCCTGTAAGTACCTTTTAAGTGAATCAAAGGTCTGTGTTTCCCAAGTCAGCAGCATACGGGTGGCTTACTTTGGGGTGGCAGCTTTGTGCGAGGCAAAAGCTATGTAGAAAGCGAAGAGGCGCACTTGTGCTAGTCGGGCGGCAACCATTTCAGCTGGGCTTATTGAGCAAGACATCTAGGAGCTCGGCTACTGCGTAAAGCAACCCAGATCCGCTTGGGTCTACCTGTTTGAAATTTGAAAAATGAGTCTACTCACAGTGTTTTTGGTGCTGGCCGCCTATTCGTCACCTCAGCAGCAAACTGACTCACTGATTCAGGCTCCCGATACGAGCATAGTGTACACCAAGCGGCGCATCGTGCTACCCGAGGTGCCGCAGCGTGGCAGCATTCTCGACCGCCACGACTCCGTATTGGTAGCCACCCGCCCGCAGTACCTGCTGAAGCTGCCGCGCCGCCCCCCACTCGATACCCTGGCGCTAGGCCAGCTGCTCGGCTGGGGACCGACGACTATGCGAAAACGTATTGCCGATGCCCTACCGTATGAAAAAGCACCAGCTGGCTATCCGGTCCAGCTCCGCCTTACGGCAACTGAAGCAGCGCGAGTGCGTCGTAAAAGTGCCGACTGGCCCACCCTCACCCTGACAGAAGGCCGCCAGCGCACGTACACCACCAACGTGGGTGCGCATGCGCTGGGCTATATGGGCGCAGAGGCAGAACCCTTCTATAGCCAGGCCAAACGCTACCGCCGGGGTCGTTTTTACCAATTGCGCAATGGCGGCGTGGAGGGGTACTACAACGGCCTACTCAACGGGCGCCGGGGCATTATGCACCCGTTGGTAGATGAGCAAGGCCAGACGCAAGGCAATTGGGCTACCGATACTGCCTTCCAGCAAGGCCAGGATTTGCACTTGACGCTCGACGTGAAGCTGCAAGCCTACGCCGAAAAGTTACTGGGCAACCGCAAGGGCTACCTCGTGGCCCTCGACCCGCGCACTGGCGAAATCCTGGCCTACGTGTCGGCGCCCATCTACAAGCCCGCCACCATCACCGCCCCCGATCTGGCCGGGGTACGCGCCAAGCTCTTGCAACAAGAAGGCATGCCGCTCATCAATCGGCCGGCGATGCGCGCCAACCCACCCGGCTCGGTGTTCAAGCTGGTAAATGCCGCCGTGGCCTTGCAACTGGGCGCCATCAGCCCCACCACCAGCTTTCGCTGTGACCAGAAGCTTGTCAGCTGCGTGCATCACCACCCGGCGCCAAGCAACCTAACCGCCGGCCTTAAATACAGTTGCAACCCCTACTTCTACCAAGTGATGGGGAAACTCATCAACTACGTGCCCGACAGCCTAGTGCAGGATACGGTGGCGGCGCGCCACGTGAACCTGGCCCAGTGGCGGCGCTACGTCCGCTCGTTTGGGCTGGATTCGGTGCTGGGCGTGGATATACCGCGCGAGGCGCCCGGCTTCCTTCCTACCCCCGAGTACTACGATAAGACCCGGGGCACCACCCGCTGGCGGTACCGCTCTATCTATTCGCTCAGCATCGGCCAGGGCGAAATCAACCTGACGGGCCTACAAATGGCCAATATGGCGGCCATCATTGCCAACCGCGGCTGGTACTACCCGCCTCACTTGGTGAGCAGCATTAGCACAGGTGGCCCACTGCCGCGCTTCACCGAAAAGCGTTACACCCTGATCGACAGTATCCACTTCGCGGCTCTAGTGCCCGGTATGGTGGCCGTGATGCAGAAAGGCGGCACGGCAGATGCTTCCAGCTTAGAGGATGTAGGCATTACGGTAGCTGGCAAAACCGGCACCGTAGAAAACGATGAGGGCGACGACCACGCCGCTTTCGTGGGCTTTGCTCCGGCTGATGCCCCCCAAATAGCGGTAGCGGTTTACATCGAGAATGGCGGCTTTGGGGCGGACGCCGCCGCGCCCTGTGCCGCATTGGTGATGGAGAAATACCTGCGCGGCTACATTGCTCCCAAGCGCAAACGCTGGGAAGCGCGCATTCAGAGTCGGGCCCGACACGGGTACTAAGTAGCCCCCGGATACCCCTGTTAGCAGCGTAGTGCAGGGCAACCTAGCCGCAGCTTACCCCAGGTTGTCCGTGGCGTCCTGAGCTGGCTGGCAAGGACTTAGCTCACCGCAGGCTTGGGTAGGATACGTGAATACCTGGAACTGCCAGTTGAAGGGGTTACCTTCTTTTTGTTTGAGTAGATGGATTTGAGCAGTGCTGGTTGTCGGCTACTCACGGCCTCAACTTCCGGCAATTGCCTAGCTTTACCCCATGCGCACGGCTTCAACCATATGGGGACAGATTCTGCTAGCACTGCTCTCAGTTCTGGCTGCCTGCTCCTCTCCCGACCAGCAAACCAGCGTCCCGACGAAAGATCCTGAAACCGGTGAAGTGTACACCCGGAAGCGGATAGTAGTGGACGACTCGCTGATTCGGGGGCGCGTGCTGGACCGCAACGATTCGGTGCTGGTTGATACTCGCTCCTACTTTGTGCTGAAGCTGCCCCGGCGTCCCCCACTCGATACGCTAGGGCTAGGAATACTACTGGGCTGGGACTCCACTACCGTTCGGCAGCGCATTGCCGAAGCACTGCCCTACCCCGGCGCGCGGCCTAGCGCCGGAGTGCAGCTTCGCCTGACGGCCACCGAGGTGAAGCGCGTGCGCCGCGACAGTGCTGATTGGCCAAACCTGGCCCTGGCCGAGCGGCGCCAGCGCGTTTATACCAGTAGTGCGGGGGCGGCCGTGCTAGGCTATAAGGCCAGCGAAGCCCAGGGTTTTTACCGCCAAGCCCAACGCTACCGGCGTGGGCGGTTTTATCGGTTGCGCAATGGCGGCGTGGAAAGCTATTACAACGGTTTGCTCACTGGGCGCCACGGTTACCTGCACCCACTACTCGATGCGAAAGGCCAGCAACACGGCACTTGGACTAAAGACACCACGTTCCGCCAAGGCCAAGATTTACACCTCACCCTCGACGTAAAGCTGCAAGCCTACGCCGAAAAGCTCCTGGGCAACCGCCGCGGCTATTTGGTGGCGCTCGACCCGCGCACCGGCGAAATCCTGGCTTATGTATCGGGGCCAGTGTATGATGCGGCTACGCTCACGGCCCCCGACCAAGCCGGGGTGCGCGCCGAGCTGCTGGAAAGTGAAGACATGCCCCTCATCAACCGGCCTGCTATGCTGGCTAACCCGCCCGGCTCGGTGTTTAAGCTAGTGAACGCCGCGGTGGCCTTGCAGTTGGGCGCCATCAGCCCCACCACCGGGTTTCGCTGCAACCAGTCGTTGGTGAGTTGCGTGCACCACCACCCGCAGGCCAAAACCCTGACCCTGGGGCTGAAGTACAGCTGCAACCCCTACTTCTACCAAACCATGCAGAGCCTCATCAACCGCATGCCCGACACGCTGGCGGTAGATACGGTAGCCGTTCGCCACGCCAACCTCGACCTATGGCGGCGCTACGTCCGCTCGTTCGGGCTCGATTCGGTGCTGGGTGTGGACGTGCCGCGCGAGGCGCCTGGCTTCCTGCCCACCGCCGCTTATTATGATAAAGCCCGCCGCACCCGCCGCTGGACCTACCGCTCGATTTACTCGCTCAGCATCGGGCAGGGCGAAATCAACCTAACGGGCCTGCAAATGGCCAACATGGCCGCCATCATTGCCAACCGCGGCTGGTACTACCCACCCCACTTGGTGCGCAGCGTTGGGGATGGTGGACCGCTACCGCGCTTCACCGAAAAGCGTTACACCCTCATCGACAGCGCCCATTTTGCGGCCCTGATACCAGGCATGGTGGCCGTCATGCAAAAGGGCGGCACGGCCGACGCTTCCAGCCTCGCCGATGTGGGCATTACGGTAGCCGGCAAAACCGGCACCGTGCAAAACGACGAGGGCGACGACCACGCCGCCTTCGTCGGCTTTGCCCCCGCCGACAACCCCAAGATTGCCGTGGCGGTGTACCTGGAAAATGGCGGCTTCGGGGCTACAGCGGCAGCTCCCTGCGCCGTGCTGGTGATGGAAAAGCACTTGCGCGGCTACATTGCCCCCAAGCGTAAACGTTGGGAAAAGCGTATTCAGCGCCGAGCCCAGAGTGGGTACTAGCCTGGAAAGCTGCCCGAATAGCCCTCATGAAGCCACACTGAAATCTGTCCGAGTGAGGCCCCAATCGGCGGGGGTATTAAAAGGGCACGCTTATAGTTTGCTCATTACAGCGTTCCGCCACCACGGTTCTGTTGAACGTTTCCAATACTTGGCTGCTGCTATTGATACTGGAAATCGACAGAGGATACGTTCCTGCCGAAACTTTCACCGTATCGGTGCCTTTTCCAGCGGCCACTGTTCTCTCCTCTATTCTGGTGGTGGAATACGCTATGCGGATAGAGTGCCGCACAGCTGTATTGCTAAACGTAAATACAACAATGCCATTGTTTTCTCTCTCGCAGGATTTGAAAGGTTCGTCGGTGTCTTTCTCACAGCCCAGGCTGACGGCCAACGGCAGTGCCAGCACGGCGATATACAGGCGGGTACGTTTCATGCAATGAGGGGTTGGCTACTGAATGTTTCTGGGCCAAGCCTGCCCCAGCCGCAAATTCAGGCTTAAATGTAGGCTGTTTTTTAGGCTTGGTAGCTGCATAGCGCCCTCAGATTTGCGGGTCAGGAAACCAGAAGTGCTATTGTTGCAGTTGAGCGCAGAACGGACAGCGGCGGACAATAGCGCACTTTTATTAGTGGCAAGCAACTTGTTGGCCCACCCTTCGACTCTTTGCAGCAAACCAGAATCACTTAAGCTAAATGAAACGCAGTTTTTGGTATGGCATGGTGGCCCTGCTTTTGGGTGGCCCCGTACAGGCCCAATCCCTGACGGGCGTATGGCAGGGCGTAGAAACCGACACCGACGAGCCGAATATCAACTGGCCGGCAGTGCTCCGGGTACAAAAAGGCAAAGGCAGCACGCTGATGGGGGTGCTGTATCAGGAATTGGGTGGGCAGCCCGGCATATCGGCCACGTTTCAAGTGCAGGGCACCCGCACAGCTAGCGGGCTTCAGCTTGAGCACGTGCAGAAGCTCAATGAAACCGGCCGCTCCCCTTTCACCTACTGGTGCGAAGGCGCCATCACCTTCACCTACGATGCCAGCCAGGAAAAGCTAACCGGTCGGGCCACCTACCGCCCCCAAGGCAACTGTGACGTGGGCACCTTCACGTTTTACCGCGTCAAGCTGAAATCGGCGGCGACGGTGGCTGCCGGGGCCGAGGCCACGCACCGGGTATCGGGGCGCAACGTGCTGTGGTATGCCGATGCCGAACTCACGCAGCCCGTGGCTACCGGCAACACCTACCGTACCAAGCTTAGCAAAACCACCACGTTCTACCTCACCCAGAGCTATTATCCTACCCGCCAGAACTCGGCCGTGCCCATCACCATTCAGGTAACTGGCCCTAAGCCGGCTGCCTCGCCCGAGCCTATTGCTCCGGCCCCGGTGAAGTTGGACACCGCCCGCACCACCTCGGCCCCACCGCTTGCCTCGGCGCCGCTGCTCACCCCCGCGCCCGTGGTGCTGCCCAAGGTGTTGTTCAAGCTAGGTACCGCCGAGCTGCTGCCCGATGGATTTCCGGCCCTCAACCAGTTGGCCACCGAGCTGAAAGCCCGCCCCACCCTGAAGCTACGGGTGGCCGGCCACACCGATAAAATTGGAGAGCCTCAAAAAAACCAGACCTTATCGGAGCAGCGGGCCGACGCCGTGAAAGCCTACCTGGTGAAAGCCGGCGTGGCAGCTGAGCGCATCAGTACCATCGGCTACGGCGACACCCAGCCCCTCTACCCCTCGCCCGATGCCCGCAACCGCCGCGTGGAAGTGGCCGAGGTGCAGGATTAAGCTCTATATTGGCTTTCCGCCGCAAATACGCCGGCATTTACACTCTATCTATCCGATGCTTGACAGAAAAAACCTGGTTTGGGCCCTGCTACTGGCCGCTCCGCTTAGCGCCTGCGACACGCTATTAGGCAAAGAAGTGGCCCGCCTTCCCATCAATGAAGTCAGTACGGAAGGACACGAGGTGGTGAAAGAAGCTTCGCTGAAACTGAAAAAAGACGACGTTATCAGCTTGTGGTCTGACATGGACATGGCCTACGAAGGCGAGGCCCCCGTCCGGTTTCAGATAATGGTACTAGCCGATGGAGCCCACGTAAATCAGTTGGAGCTGGATCCTACCGAGAAAAACGTGACGGTGGGAGAAGTCAAAACCGCCGTCAATGATAAAGTAACGTGGAGTTTTTCTGGCAAAAACGGTAGCCTTACTATTCCGAAGAACGCCAACTACACCTTCAAAGCCCGGCTGGTAGCGGCCAACAATCCTACCCTGAAAATCAAGAAAGCTGAGTTGGTGCTTAAAAAGTAGCTTGGCTTATCTACTTCCGTCTTATCTGCTGATGCGCGCTTTACACTTCCTTGTACCTACGGCCCTGCTGCTAACTACCGCCGCCAGCCACGCCCAGAGCACCCAAACGGTTTGGAACAACAAGCAGTGCGCTGTAGTGCTGACCTACGACGATGCCATTGATGTGGACCTGGACAACGTGGTACCAGCCCTGGACTCGGCGAAGCTGCGCGGCACGTTCTACCTGATTGGCTCATCATCGGTGGTGGCGCGGCGGCTGCCGGAGTGGCGCCGGGCGGCCCAGCGCGGGCACGAGCTAGGCAACCACGCCCTCATGCATCCCTGCGACGGGAGCCTGCCCGGCCGCGGCTTCGTTACGCCCGACAACGACCTAAGCAAGTACACCGTCACGCGGGCCGTGAGTGAAATCAAGGCCAACAACACCCTGCTGGCCGCCATCGACGGCAAAACCACCCGCACCTTCGCCTACCCCTGCGGCGACCTGCAAATCGGGGGCGTGAGGTTCTACGACCAGCTCCGCAACGACTTTGTGGGGGCGCGGGGCGTTACGGGCGGTTTGCAAACCGCTGCCCAGATAGACCTGACCAACATCGACGCCTATTCCATCAACGGCCAGTCGGCGGAGTACATGCTCGATTTGGTGAAGAAGGCCCAGGAGTCGCACACGCTGCTGGTGTTTCTATTTCATGGGGTGGGCGGCGGCCACGCCCTCAACGTGGAGTTGAAAGCGCACCGCCAACTATTGCGCTACCTCAAGGCGCACGAAAAGGATATTTGGGTGGCTCCGATGGTGGAAGTAGCCGAAAAAGTGAAAGCCTACCAGCAGCGCAACCCAACTACTCCACGCTAATTTTGACTTCGCAACGGGCGCCCGGCTTCCAACAAGTCGGGCGTTTTTATTTTCAGCCGACAACGCAGGCTATAGAACACCCTTCTATTATACCTTACAGACTATATTTAACGGCTTATTTGAACTCCTGCTGACACTGCTTGCATGAAGAGACTTTTACTTGCCGTATGCTTCCTGGGCTTGCTGGATGGTTTGCAGGCACAACACCTAGATTCACTGCGCATTACGGTCGGCACTTTGACTACGGTAGCTTCGCAAAGCTACCAGCCTCTGTGGAGTATTGCCAACCGCTACGGCAGCGTATCCAGCCAGCAAGCCGACCTCTCTACGTTTTTCAGGCTGCGCAACGAGCATGCGCTAGGCACTGCGGCTCCTGCCACCGAGGCGCCGCGCCGTTGGATTGTTGGCTACGGGGTGGCCATGTACAACAACCGCCACTTTGGTAGCACGTTTTTGCAGGAAGGCTACGCCAAGGTCAGCTACGGTGCTTGGCAGCTGCGGGCCGGCCGTTACCGCGAAATCACTGGCGCCCTCGACCCCAGTCTAAGCAGCGGCTCGTTCGGTATCAGCGGCAATGCCCTCCCGCTACCCAAAGTGGAATTGGCCGTTGCCGAATATACCAACGTACCGCTCACGAAAGGCCTAGTGCAGTTTAAAGGCAACTTCGCGCACGGCTGGTTTGGCAGCCAAGACTACATCCGGAAGTATCTGCTGCACCAGAAATCGTTGTACGTGAAGGTGGGCCGGGATAAGCTGAGCGTGTACGGCGGCCTTACGCATTTCGCACAGTGGGGCGGGGTGTTTCCTTCGGGCCGGGCACCAAGCCGCTTCCAAGACTACCTCCGCATTGTGGCCGCCCGGAGCGGCAACGCCGCCGACCCCGTGTATCAGCAAGGCCCCATCGACAACGACAATGCCGTGGGCAACCACATTCTGGTACCCGATTTCGGCTTGACCTTCCGCAAAAATCACACAACCATCCGGCTCTACACCCAAACCATTTTCGATAAGGGCGTGGCCGACACTGCCAACCTCAACCAGCGCGACCAAATCAAGGGTCTGAAAATACTGGGGCGCGACCGGTTACTTGGGCTGAGCTGGGAAAATCCCACCTCGAAATTCCTGCAAAACGTGCTGCTGGAAGGTATTTACACCAAGTATCAGGGAGGCCCCATCCTGTACCAGGGCCGCGACAATTACTACAACAACGGTACGTATAGCGTCGGCTGGCAGTACCAAGACCGGATTATCGGGACGCCGCTGTTTATCAGCCAGCAAGACGCCAAACGGTACCAGCTAAACCCCGGTACGCTGGCCGGTGGAACCGTTATCAGCAACCGGGTGGCGGGCGTGCATGCCGGTTTCAAGGGCCGCGTGGCGCCAGCCGTGGCGTACCGGGTGCTGGCTACCCACCTGCGGCACTACGGCAACTACTACAACGACACTTATTTCACTCCCGCCAAGAGGCAAACGTCGTTGTTGGGGGAGCTGCCGTGCCGGTTCTCCCACTTCGCCGTTACCCCGGCTGTGGCCTACGACTTCGGCGACTTGTCCGACAACGTGGCGGGCCTGCTGCAACTGGAATGGTTTGTGCGTTAAGTGGTTCCGAGGGCTACGTGACGGGCATAGACTGGGTAGCTCAGTGCCGTTACCTTTGAAAATAAGTATGCTTGCATAACAATTTTCCCAGCGTCTCGTATTATCTTTGCACTCAACAAGCTGACCCGCATTCTTATCCATTCATTGCCATGAAAAAGCGCACTGCTGCCTTATCCTCTTTGCTGGTCCTCGGGGGCCTTGGTTCTTTGAGCTACCTGACTGCTCAGGTACTGGACCTGAATTTATTTTTCGACCTCCGCGACGAGGAAGAAATGCATTTCTGCTAAGCGCTGCTTGCCTATAAATTCCCCAAACCCCGCCCCTGGCGGGGTTTGTTTGTTTAGGAGTATTTAGAAAGCCCTATTCTAAATCAGCATCTTACCAAGTGACAGTAAAAAAACCGTATCTATTCTGCGCTGTTTTCGGTACTTCACACTCCGGCGGCTCACAAAGGGCTGGCGGTTTTCTCTCACCTGTTGCTGGTTGGGGCTGCCCGTATGGAGTGGCCACATTGCAATCAGCAGCTAAAAAGCAGTGATTCTATGGACTTGAGTAGCCTTAAAGACCAAATCAGCTACATCATTGGGCGCGACTTAGCCCGTAATTTCTCCCAGCAGGGCCTCGACCTTGATGTGGACGTGCTGGCCGCCAGCATGAAAGAGGGCCTGAGTGGCGAACCAAGCCGCCTCACCCAAGAGCAAATGCACGCCGCCATGCAGCAACTTCAGCAGCAAATGGGCGGACCCGAAGACGAAGACGACAACCAACTCTCCAACGACATGGGCAACAACAAAGAGGAAGGCCAGGCCTTTCTAGATGAAAACAAGAACAAGCCGGGCATAACCACCCTGCCCAGCGGCTTGCAGTACGAAGTACTCACCGAAGGTAGCGGCAAGAAGCCCGGTCCTTCTTCGCAGGTAACCACGCACTACCACGGCACGCTCATCAACGGCACCGTATTCGACAGCAGCTACCAGCGCGGCCAGCCTGCTACCTTCGGCGTAAACCAGGTAATTTCTGGCTGGACAGAAGCATTGCAACTGATGCCCGAAGGCTCGAAGTGGCGCCTCTACATCCCCTCGGATCTGGCGTACGGCAAGCGTGGCGCCGGCCGTGACATCGGCCCCGACACGGCGCTCATCTTCGACGTAGAGCTGCTGAAAGTAAACAACTAAGCACCCTTGAAAGCCCCGCTGTCCACTACTGCCGCTGCCCCGCTCCGCTGGGTATCAACCAGTACGGGCAGCGGGGTTTCTTTGCTTATGACCGATTCTACTTTTCCTTCGCCTGAGGCAACACCGCCCGACGATGGACCTCCTGCCACTGGCAGCGCCGTTCCAAAAGAGCCGGAAGCCCCTGCCGCGTGGTTTGTGCCAGCTCTGCCGCCGCCTTTGCCGCCCCCGCAGCAGTTTCCGGTGGTGCAGAGCGAAGATGGCCGCCTGGTGCTTACCAACGATGCACTGACGGTTAATGGGCAGTCGTTTGGGTGGTGGGAGCTGGAAGGGGGTGAGGTGAAGCGGGTCCGGTGGCTGCTGTGGCTGCTACTGGGGGGCTTCACGCTGGCGGGTTTCCTGCTGGGCTTTCTTCAGAACTGGCTGCGCACTATGCCCGCCGCCTTGGGCATGACTGTCGGCGCTTTGCTGCTGGCGTTCGGCCAACGGGGCGCCAACCGGCTGCAATTGCACCGCCTGGGCCGCGAGGCCACCAACTTTGCTTTGCCTGGTGAGCTGGCCTCTTGGCAGAAATTGATTGCCGAAATCAACCGCCGCATCCGGCAGCGGCAGCACGAAACGGCCGCCGCGGCTACGGCGGCGCTCTTGGCCGCTCAGGCCAATTCTTCTGATACATTTTTTGCCGCTGAGTAACCGCGTGCAATACCATTTCGACAACCCACAACAACTGGGTGTTTGGTTTGCACGCTGCCCGTTACCTTTGGGCGCTTTTTACTGCGCTTAGCCAACGCCCTCTACTCCTTTTTTACGCCACTCATGGACGCCAAACACCAGCATACCGCCATTTCGACGGCGGGTTTGCTAATTGCCCTCGGTATCATCTACGGGGACATCGGGACCTCGCCGCTGTACGTAATGAAGGCCATTGTGCCGGAGCAGATAACGCCCATGCTCGTGTATGGCGGCATTTCCTGCGTTATCTGGACGCTCACGCTCCAAACCACCATCAAGTACGTGTTGCTCACGCTCAACGCCGACAACAACGGGGAAGGTGGTATTTTCTCGCTCTACGCCCTGGTGCGGCGCAAGGCCAGCTGGCTTACCGTGCCGGCCATCATTGGCGGCTCGGCGCTGCTGGCCGATGGTGTAATTACGCCGCCCATTTCGGTGTCGTCGGCTATTGAAGGGCTGGAAACGGTGTATCCGAATATCCCGACGGTACCCATTGTCATCGGTATTATTGCGGGTTTGTTTCTGCTGCAAAGCTTTGGCACCCAAATAGTAGGCAAAGCCTTCGGGCCAATTATGCTGATTTGGTTCTCGATGCTGGGCATATTGGGTGTGAGCGGCGTGATGCAACACCCCGAGATTTTGAAGGCCTTCAATCCCTACTACGCTTACGATTTGCTGGTAAACTACCCCGGCGGATTCTGGCTGTTGGGCGCCGTATTCCTGTGTACTACCGGGGCCGAGGCCTTATACTCCGACTTGGGGCACTGCGGCAAAGGCAACATTCGCATCAGCTGGGTGTTCGTGAAAAGCACGCTGCTGCTCAACTACATGGGCCAGGGTGCCTGGCTGATTGCCCACCAGGGCGAGCAGCTCAATAAGCGCAACCCGTTCTATGAGCTGATGCCGGAGTGGTTTCTACTCATTGGTATCGGTATTGCTACCATTGCGGCCATTATTGCCTCACAGGCTCTCATTACGGGCTCGTTCACGCTGGTAGCAGAAGCTATCCGCCTGAATATGTGGCCCAAAGTGAAGCTTAACTACCCCACCGACGTGAAAGGCCAGCTGTACGTGCCCAGCATGAACCGGCTGTTGCTGCTCGGCTGCATTGGCGTGGTGCTGTACTTCCGGCGTTCCGAGAACATGGAAGCGGCCTATGGCCTTGCCATTACGCTTACCATGCTCATGACCACGCTGTTGCTTACGGTATGGCTGCGCACCAAGCGGGTGCCACTGGCGGCTGTGGTGCTGTTTGCTACTCTATATGGCTTTATTGAGGGCTCATTTCTGATTGCCAACCTGGTGAAGTTTCCGCACGGCGGCTGGGTGTCGTTGGCCATTGGCCTGACGCTGGTGGGCGTGATGTACGTGTGGCTGCGGGCCTTCTACATCAAGCGCCGCCTCACCGAATTCGTGAAGATTGAGCCGTACATGGACGCGCTGAAGCAGCTCTCCGACGACGATACCATCCCGAAGTATTCCACCCACTTGGTGTTCATGACGTCGGCGGAGCGGGCTTCAGAAATCGAGTCGAAAATCATCTACTCCATCTTCCAGAAGCGCCCCAAACGTGCTGATATATACTGGTTTGTGCACGTAGACACCACCGACGAACCGTACACCATGGAGTACAAAGTGGTGGAACTGGCCCCCGATGATGCCTTCCGCATCACGTTCCGGTTGGGTTTCCGGGTGGAGCAGCGCATCAACCTCTACTTCCGCAAAGTGGTGGAAGACCTGGTGCGCAACAAGGAAGTGGACATCACCTCGCGCTACGAGTCCTTGAGCAAGCAGCACGTCACCGGCGACTTCCGCTTTGTGGTGCTGGAGAAGTTCCTGTCGGTGGAAAATGACTTCCCCACCATCGAGAAGTTGGTGATGCAGGCATACTTCTACATCAAGCAGTTTATTGCCTCGGAAGACAAGTACTTCGGCCTGGATACCAGCTCGGTGAAAGTTGAGAAAGTGCCACTCGTTATTACGCCTGTCCGCGACGTGGCGCTGAAGCGGATTTCGTAACAATTATTCTTTTGCCTAGGAAAGCCCTGCTGATACTCAGTAGGGCTTTTTTATTGCAGAACAGGTTGCGGCGAGCAGGGTATTTCGATGGACAACTGCTTAGGATGCTTGCATTTACTGTTGCTTTTGCGTCCCTTACACAACGTGCCAATCTACCACAACCTAATTCCCCCAACCCATGCGTACTCCTACCCTTTCTGCGGCACTAGCCGCGCTGCTTTTAGCAAGTTGCCAGCACCAACCCGACGAGCAGCTAGCCCCACAGCCCACTGCCGACCCCACCGAAGCCCTCAGCACCCAGCAGCTTGACGAGCAAATTATGAGCCGCCTGCGCGAAACCGGCCGTTTCGACTGGAACCAGGCGTCGGCGCATGTGGTGTGGAGTGCCCTCACCCGCTCCGACTACGTGCTGTCGGTGGGCTACCAGCCGGCCACGGGTTGCGCAGGCGACATTCCGGCCGACGTGGCCAGCAGCCCCGCTTGGCAGCAGGCCCGCGCCCAGGTGCTGGCCCTGGTTCTGGCCGAAGAGCAGAAAGCTCACCCCGATATGACGCTGGAAAAGCTAGTGGCCTACCAGGAAAATGTGCTGCCCGTGCTCGACGTAACGGTGCGTGAGTTGAGCACCATCAAGGCCCTGCGTGCCTCTAAGTTGGTGCGCTACGCCGAGCCGATGGGCTACGAGCCCAACCGCCCGGCCAGCACCGCCAGCAAAGGCACCGCCGGCCTCACCAGCAGCGGCTGCGACAATAACACCGCCACCCCCAACCTGCTAGCCGGCTCCGACTACACCGTGCTACCCAACGGCAGCAAATCATCTTGGAACCAAGACGACCAATACCACGGCATGCGCACCGCCTGGAACCAGAGCACCGGACAGGGCGTGAAGATTCTTATCATTGACACAGGCTGCTCCAGTGGGCAGGAAAACCTGGGCACGGCCTTCAACCAGGGCCTGAGCAGTGGCCGCACCATCGAGCGGCTCGTGACGCTGCCCCGCAATTCAATCTTTGGCATTCCGTACGGCGCCGCCGAAACGCCCGACGACGGCTGCGGCCACGGCACCAGCATGGCCGGCGCGGCAGTAGCCCCGCGCGGCACCGATGGCGCCGCAGTGGGCGTGGCGTATAATGCCAGCCTGATTACGGTGCGCGCTGCCGAAGACGTGTTTCTGGATGGCAGCCGGGAGGTGAAGGGCGTGTCGGATGCATATGTACTGGCCGGCAACCGCGCCGATGTACGCATCATCAGCATGAGCATGGGCCGCCTCACCAGCTCGTCGCAAATGACCGATGCCATTCGCTACGCCTACAACCGGGGCAAGCTGATTTTCTGCGCGGCGGGCACTTCCTTTGATTGGTCGGCTGGTTTGGTAAGCGTTATCTATCCCGCCACGTTGCCCGAAGCCGTAGCCGTAACCGGCGTGAAAGACAACCTCACTACCCGCTGCGACGAGTGCCACGTAGGCGCCGACGTGGAGTTTTCCGTGGTTATGCAGCGCTCTAGCAACGACCTGCGCGCCCTCACCCTTGCCATGACCGGCGACGCGCCCAGTACCGTCGGTGGCTCGTCGGTAGCCACCGCCAGCATGGCCGGCATGGCAGCCCTGGTGTGGGCCCGCTACCCCATCGAAACCCGCGCCCAAATCATGAGCCGCCTGGTAGCCGCCAGTTCCAACCGCAATGCCCGCAGCAGCAGTTTCGGCTGGGGCCGCGTGAACGTAGCTGCCGCCGTAGGGGTGCCAGTGCTGTAGAGAAGCTAACTGCGACGCTGTGTAGAGGAAGAAACCAAAGCTGACGGTCATACTGAGCTTGCCGAAGCATCTCTCCCACAGTGGTAGATCCCGACGTGGAGACAAAGCGGTAGAGATGCTTCGACAAGCTTAGCATGACGGCTAACTTTTAAAGTTCTACATCTTACTGCATAAAAAAAGCCCCACCTGATTTTTCCAGGCGGGGCTTTTTATGCAATCAATTAGGTCTCTTCAATTATCTTATTGACAACCACTTACTCAACACCGTTTGCTGCTCGGGCGTTGGGCTGGTTACCTGCTCGATGCGGTAGCGCATGGCCGTGCTGGCCAGCAGCGGGAACGTTAGCTCCTTAAGTCGGCCGTCACGTGAGACGGTCATTTTCACTTGCGTACCGGCCGGGCGGCTAGCTAGCTGCTTGCTGGGGTCTTCGGTGAGACGGCTACCGTCGAGGGCCAGTAGTTCGTCGTTCACATTGAGGCCACCCTGCCAGGCGCTGCCGTTGCGCTGGGTGCTCGTGACGGTCAGCTTGCCGCCGGCGGTGCTAACCGTAGCGCCCAGAGCTGCATCCGACGAAACGGGAGCCTTGCTCAACTTCAGGCCGGCGTAGCCCAGCACGGTATCATAGGGCAGCATTTCGGTGCCGTACACATAGCGGCGGAAAAAGTCGTCGAAGCGGCGGCCGGCTACTTTGGCTACCGCAACTTGGTACTCCTCGTCGGTGAAGCCACGCTTTTTCTGCACGTAGTACTCGTCGTAGAGGTAGCGCATCACGTCATCGAGGTGCTTCTGGCCTTTGGTTTCGTTGATGATCATCAAATCCAGCATGGCTCCAATTAGCTCTCCTTTATTGTAGTAGCTGATGCCGGTGTTGTTGGAGTTTTCGTTGGGCCGGTACCCCTTAATCCAGGCGTCGAAGCTGGACTCGGCGGCCGACTGTACTTTGTTGCCGGGCGTATTCTCCACTTGCGTGATGCCGGCACTAGTGCTAGCCAAGTACTCGTCCGGGTTCACAAAACCGGCCCGGTGCACGATAAGGTCGCCGAAGTAGCTGGTGCCGCCTTCGCTCACCCACAGCATGTGCGTGTAGTTCTCATTGTCGTAGTCGAATGGCCCGAGGGCCACCGGACGGATGCGCTTCACATTCCAGAGGTGGAAATACTCGTGCGCTACCAGGCCCAGGAAGCCTTTATAGCCAGCGTCGGTAGTATAGGCATTGCGCGAAACAGAAAGGGTGGTAGAGTAGAGGTGCTCCAGGCCACCGGTGCCCCGCTCGATGTTGTGCACGATGAACACGTAGCGGTCCAGCGGATTTTTGCCCACCACGCGGTGCGCTTCTTCGCACACCCGCTTCATGTCGTTGAGCACTTTGGTTTCGTCGTATTTGGCGCTGCCGAACATGGCAACCGTATGCGGCGTGCCGTTGGCCTCGAAGCTCAGCACCTTGTGGTTACCGATTTCAATGGGCGAATCGGCTAGCTCATCGTAGTTGGAAGACGCGTACGTGAACTGTCCGCCTGCCGGCTTAAGGCTGGTGCTTACCTGCGCCCAACCAGTAGCGGGCTGCACTTGCAGGGTGCTGGCTAGCTCTTTGCCATCGGCGGGGTACATGAATACGCTGGTGCCGTTCACGTAGCCGTGGGCGGCATCGAGGAAGCTGGTGCGCACGCTCAGCTCGTAGGCATATACATCGTAGCGCACCGTAAAGTCTTTCGACTTAGGGTGATACACGCGCCAGGTGTTTTTGTTGATTTTTTCGGTGCGCAGCGTGGTGCTACCAGCTTTGGCCTCGAAAGCCTCTACGTGCCGGGCAAACTCGCGCACCAAGTAAGAGCCGGGAGCCCAAACGGGCATTTTTAAGTCGGTGTACGGCTTGCCAAACCCATTAAGGGTCATGCCAACTTCAAAGTAATGAGTTTGGGGAGCCGGCATAGCCAGCGTGTAGCGCAACGTAGGAGCGGCCAGCGCCGGGCGTAAGCCAGTCAGCAGCAGCAGCAACCCCAGCGCCGCAAGCCGGCGGAGACGAAAAGACTTCATGCAGGAAAGTGAATAAGTGAGTGGCCCCGGCTATTAGCACGGCCGGGTTTGCCGCAAAGAACGGCGAAAACCGGGCAGGGCTGCAACCTAACACTGAAATTGCCTTTTCCTGACAGCTTCGCAACTCATTCCGCGGCGGGCGTTGTGGTGGCGGCTACGCAGGTCAGAATAACACTTGTGCCATTCCAGCCATTACCCACCGCCGGAACCCGCCCCCAAACTCCACCGTTAGGGAAGCAAATTTGCCGCTTCTTCTCTCCGTTATTAGCCTTTCGATGCGCTACGTCTGGATAACCTTTATTGCTCTCTCGCTGGTGATGCTTGCTATGTTTGGCTGGCCGAAATGGCGGCTGGCCTTCTCGCCGGTTCCCCGAGCCTCAGTGGCGGAATTACCCGTGCAGCGCACGGCATGGGTGAGCCCACGGGCCGCTACCCGCGCCGATAGTGTGGTAGGCTTTGCCATGCGCCAGTTAGGCATCAGCTACCGCTACGCCGGCAACACACCTGCTACCGGCTTCGATTGCTCGGGGTTTGTGCAGTACGTGTTCAACGAGTTCGACGTAGCCATGCCACACTCCACCAGCCTGCTAATTTCGGTGGGCCGGCAGGTACCGCGCGAACAAGCCCGCCGCGGCGACATTGTAGTATTTACGGGCACCGCCGCTACGGCTACTACGCCCGGCCACGCGGGTATTGTGGTTTCCGAGCCCGGTCAGCCGCTACGTTTCATTCACTCCTCCTCGGCCCGCCGCGAATCGGGCGTGAAAATAAGCCAGGTGGAAGGCACCGACTACGAGCGGCGTTTCATGTCCGTACGCCGGGTGCTATAAGAGTAGCTAAGAAATTGTTCTGAATGCTCAGCTTCACTGTTAGAACAATTACTCCGTTACTCACTTGCTCGGTTACTCTTGTAAAAGAGCGATGCCCGATCCGCCTATGCAGAACCTCAGTTGAGAGGCTGCTGGGCGAATCGGGCATCTAATCCTTCAAATCTTACCAAGCGACGAGTCTGGGGTACAGCCCCGTCATCCTATGTGTAAGACCTTGCCAGAATGCGGGAAAAAGCCAAATGGGGCGTTTTTCCGCGCGAAAGCTGTTGTTAAGCGCGTCCGGCGGTGAAGCAGACTACATTCGACAGGCTTGGCAGGATTCGTTTGGGACTATCAGACATTTTGTACCTCCTTTCTTTACGTTCGACATAACCCCGGCCGCGCCTCCCAGCACCTTAGGGCTGCTTGGGCGGGGCTGTAGCACTCGCTACGGAAGGTAAAGTTAAAAGCCCCCGTGATGGTTCAAAATAAAAATGGCTTTTTTTGAAGCGCTAGGCGCTATTCACTGTCATTACGCTGAGGTTCAGGACTTTTGTTTTTACAAGACATCTGCACTTCCAGTCTTTTCAGGATAGTGGCCGTATAGCTGATGGATGGATGGCCTTGCTACTGCCGTTTCCTGCTTACCAATGCAGCTCTTCAATGAATATCCAGGTAGTGCCCAACCAGCAGCAGCAGCAACTGCCGCCCCTCGCCCACCTGGTATAGATCCTGCTGCCGGGCTTTGGTGTACTGAATCAGGGGGTCGGTGAGGCGGAGTAGCCGCAGCCACTCCGCCGCAGGCACCTGCGAGAAGAGGCCCTCGGGGAAAAGCGTCCACCGCAGTTGGTGTAGAATTGCTAGCTGGCTTGACGACGGGTACGCCAGAAACCGCTTTATTACCACGGTAGAAGGACAAGGTTCAAATTCGGCAAGGGGCATACAACTCGAAGATTTGCCTTTCTACACGATAGGCCATTGGCAAATACGCAGCAAAACTACCGTACCCGAATGGCTGGTCTTATAGCCGAAAAGTTATCTTTTCATTACAGTTACTCTACCTACTGGAAGGCATGTACTAACCCGCTTTAAGCGCGAAGTAAGCAGATATCCTCTTTAGATGTGTAAACCCTTCAGCCTTAGATAATATAAATAAAATCTAATGAATCGTATGCATTGGCTCTGCCATGATTTCCTTAAAGCCGTAGTACTCTGCAAACCATAACCCTACCCAAGCTCAACAATTTCCAACGAAATTTCAGCTGCTGCTATTAGGTCCTATCATCCCAAATTAGCGTTGATTGTTGGGTAATGATAGTAAGCGCCGTTTTGCTTGGTGGTCAACTCGTCGTTTGGCGCAATACCTATTTCACTGTTTATAAACGTTTTATAGTAGCAATTCACTGTGGAGCTCGGGCGGTACAACTTCCGGCTTCCGTACTACGTCAAAGGCTTTGTGGATGCTTGCTGAGAGGTTGGCGCCAAACTTGCCTAGTGGCGTTAACCGGGACCGACATGGGCGGCAGCGCATTTTCTGAAGTTTTCTCCTATCTTTTTCTCGACAACCTCACTCCCACTTTATTTTTCCATGAAAAAATTCCTCTTCCTGTGTCTGACCTGCCTGCTGGGCAGCCTGGGCGTAGCCTCCGCTCAAACATTGTCGCCGCTGGGTATCTGGACTAACGCCGAGAAAAAGGCCACCTTTGAAATCTATAAGTGCGGCGATAAGCTGTGCGGTAAGATTGTGACCCTTACGGTGCCCAATGACCCCAAAACCGGCAAGCCCAAAACCGACTCGATGAACCCCGACCCCAAGCTACGCAACCGCCCTCGGTTAGGCCTCGTGTTCATGCAAGGCTTTGAGTACGACGACGACAACAAGTGGGATGATGGTAAGATTTACGACCCAGAAAGCGGCAAGACTTACTCCTGCTATATGAAGATGAACAATGCTAACTCGATGGAGGTGAAAGGCTACATCGGCTTCTCCATGATTGGCAAGTCGCAGGCCTGGACACGGGTGAAATAGCCCCTATTCAGTTGTACCGCGTATAATCAGCGACGTTCCTGCTCCGGCGGGGGCGTCGCTTTTTTACTATCTTACCCGGCTGAGCCATTGAAAATCAGCGGTGTCCTGCTCTGCCAACCTACTGTTCTGCTGTGAAATACACGCTACTCCTTGTTCTATTTATTGCGGCTTTATTCCGTTCGGCTAGCGCCCAAACCGCCGCGCCACCAGTTGTACCCCTGGGCGTGTGGGCCGATGATACCGGCGACTCACACATCGAATTGTACCGCTGCGGCGAGGAGTTGTGTGGCCGCCTAGTGTGGCTGCGCCAGCCGACCGACGCCAACGGCAAGCCCCGCCTTGATGAGCATCATCCTGAACCCAACCAGAAGACCCGGCCACTACTTAACCTAACGGTGCTGGAACGCCTCACTTATAACCCCAGCAACGACCGGTGGGAAGACGGCAAAATCTATGACCCTGAAAACGGCCGCACCTACTCCTGCTACGTGGCGCCGGCCGGCAAAGACCGGCTGGAAGTAAAGGGCTACATTGGTTTTTCGATGATGGGCAAGTCGCACTACTGGCAGCGAGTGAAGGCCACGAAACCGGGGGCAGAGTAACCACCCGAACTAGTATTTTTCGGGTTTTATTGCAGAAGGCAAGCTCCGGCACGGGGCTTGCCTTCTGCTTTTTCGGCCCCTTTTCTGCGTTTTTATGGAGTTAGTGTACGGTAGCTACCGAAACCATTTGCGCAGGCTGGTGTTCTTTCCTCATACTGCCCCACACCACCTTGCACCCTTTTCTTAAACGTCTTTTCGCCTCGCCCTCGGCTCCTGCCTCCACCGAGTGGCAGCCCCTGCGCCGCACCCCGGCTGAGGTTCGCAGACACGTCCAGTGGGTAAAGCAGCAGGTGTACCTAAACTGGGCGGGCCCTTATTTTAAGGCCTACCACTTTCAGAAAGCGGGCGTGCAGGGCCAGGGGCTACGGGTGCAACTGCTTTCGGAAGCGGGCCGCAAGGGTGCGGTATTTTTCTACGACCCCAGCATCGGACCCGGTAACTTCCGCCATTTCTTCGATTTGCTTCGTGACCGGGTGCTGGCGTTGGGTTACCACCTTTCTACCTCCGACCGGCGAATCTTACCTCACGAGCGGTACACCGAAACCATCGAAAAGCACTTCCTGAAGCCGCTACCCAACGATTGTTCCTACACCGGGCGCTGCGTGCAGCAGTTCGGCACCGTCACTATAGATTTGGTTAGTATCAACGAGCAGCCGGGCTTCATTCGGTTCACCAGCAACGCTTATCAGGACGACATCTTTACGCCGGCCCACTCCTTCGATGAGCTGATGGCCGCGGCACTTGATATGCCTACTGCACCGCCTGAGGTGCAGGCGCTCATCAATGAATATTATAAGGGCTAAGAAGCCCGAACTCTCGCTTTAAAACGCTAAAAGCCCTTGACAATTATAGCGTTGCCAAGGGCTTGTGCGTAAATCAACTGATGTCTTTCGTCCTATTCTCGCACGAATCGGGCCAACGAAACGACCCCGTCGGATGCAGTGAGACGCAGGTGGTAGAGGCCAGCCGCTAGGCGGCGAGTGTCGAGTTGAGCAGCTAGGGTGCTCACGGTTTGGCGAAGTAATACGCGGCCGGTGGCATCTGTTACTTCTGCCTCGGCGCGGGTGGCGAGGTCCGCTAGCATCAACGTTTCACGGCACGGATTGGGGTACACCTTTAAGGGCGCAATAGCAGCAGTGGCCCTACTACTCAGCACCAGGCTGTTGTCGCGCAGGGTTGTGCCGTCGCCTTTCAAAATCCATTGGTTAGGGTCTACTTCAAGGCGCACCACCGTTTTAGCAACAGGTATGCTAAAGGAGGACACCATCTGGTTTTGCCGCAACCGCAAGGTTTGGGTGGTGTTATCGGTGAAAACTAGCCGATAGTCCAGTTCGGTATCGAAAAAGGGCGTGATAGTGCCCATACTCACGGTTTCAGTGTTGCGTAGGTATAGATTCTGGCCCACTTGGTTCCAACGGACGTTGAAGGTGGGGTAGCCCTGTCCAGCATACCACTGGTCGAAAAAGTACTGTAATGGTCGGCCAGCTTCGGCTTCAATAATGCGCTGCAAATCGATGGTGCGAGCAGTACGGCCCGAGTAAGTGGTCTGATAAGTTCGCAAAGCCCGGAAGAACTTCACGTCGTCGTTCAGCAGGTAGCGCAGCATATGCACCACCGTAGCGCCCTTTTTGTAGGTGAGATAGTAATCAAAAATGCGACCTACGTTGGTGGTATCAGGCACGCGTACACTGCCGCCGAGCATAGGAGTCCACTGGCCGCCACCAGCATAGCGGTAGCGGGCGTAGTACTGCGCCTCCTCCATCCAATCCTGCGCTGTCCGCGGAGCAGTGGCCGCAAAGGCATTGAGCGCCAGATACTCCCCGTAAGAAGCAAAGCTTTCGTTCAGCCAGATATCTTCCCACGAACCGCAGGTTACGTTGTCGCCAAACCACTGGTGGAACAGCTCGTGGGCGGTGAGCGTGAACGTGAAACCGTCTTGGGTGGTCATGGTTTGATGCTCCATTCCGCCCCCAATAGGCGCCATGCTATGGCCGTACTTTTCGGTGGCAAACGGGTAGAGGCCAACTAGGCTAGAGAAATTTTCAATAAAGCCCGGCGTACGGTCTATTTCAGTTTGGAAGGTATTGAGTGCCGCCTGGTTATACACGTAATTGACAATCGGAATACGGGGGCCACCGGTGGGGTTGGCGTAGTTGACGTACTCGATGTAAGGCGCTACGGCCACCGATACAAGGTAGTAGGCAATGGGTTTGGCGCGGTGCTTCCACTCGTAGCGGCTTTTGCTGCCAGGCAGCGCCGCCACGCGCTGCAACACGCCGTTGGAACCTACTTTGTTGCTGCTGCTCGTTGTCACCCACACATCCACCGAATCGGCTTTGTCGGTCAGCACTTGCTTGCAGGGCCACCACTCGTGCGCTGAAAACGGCTCCGATAAACTCCACGTCACGCTTACGCCATACGTGGGGGCCGTGTTGGTACTCAGGGCATTGCCAATAGCCGCCGACTGCCCGCTGGGAGCAGTGCCCCGGTAATAGATGAGCGTGTTAAACAATGTGCCCGCTGCCACCCCCGATGGCAGCGCGGCGGTTGCATCAGGGCCAGCGCGGCGTACGCCCGGTGAGCGGCGCCCATTTACCACTACCGAGTCGATAGTGTAGGTTGGGTACAGCTCGAAAGCCACGGAATCGAGGGTTTGTACGGTGCGGGCCAGCATTCGTACGTTGCCGCTCACGTTGCGCGAGTTGTTTTCCAGCGCAATGTCCAGCTTGTAGTATTTCACGTCGTAGCCATCCATTTTCTGGCGGTGCCGCACAGTCGAAGTCGGTTGCCGAAGGGCGGCTCGCTCATGAGTTAAAGCGCAACTAAAGGCTGCATCGGCGCCGAGGTTGGGAGCTCCGGGGCGAGGTCCCGGCTGTTGGGCCCGCACGCCGGAAAAACCCACCAACGCACTCAGTAGCAACAAGTAAAAACGTGGCATGGAAAACAGCTATAGGAAAAGTAAAAATGCGAAAAACACAGATTACCAAGGTGGAACAAGATACGCAGGAGCCTGCATAAACCGTTGTACCTTACAATAACCTGCTTGCTTTGGGCAGGTTGTATATTTCGGAAGTATTCCCCTGCCCTTTCCTGTTGCTCTATGCTCCTACCTATACCCCGAACTACCTGTTCCAGTGCCCGACGGCCCGGTTTGCTGCTCTTGCTTGTTTTGCTGCTTGCCTTCAGCCGGCCGAGTTGCGCCACCCACATTGTAGGGGGCGAAATGGACTTGCAATACCTGAGTGGCTCCACATATCAGATTACGCTCAACCTATATTTTGACGCGCTTAATGGCCAGCCGGGTGCTCTCGACAATGACCTGACGGTCAGCATTTTCGACAAGAACACCAACAACCGCATGCAGAATGTGGTGCTGCCGCTGGGCAACAACACGCTGGTCAACTACACCAACCCGGCCTGCTCCAAGCCCGATTTGATTACGCGCCGCCTCGTGTACACGGCGCGTGTTGAGTTGGCGGCCAACCGCTACAACAGCGCGGGCGGCTACTATGCCGCCGTGGAGCGCTGCTGCCGCAACAACGGTATCAACAACATTTTGAATGCGGCCGACGCCGGCCAAACGTTCTACTTGGAGTTTCCGGCAGTGGTGCGCAACGGCCAGCCCTTCCGTGACTCCACGCCACGCATCTTCCCACCCTTGAGCGACTACGCTTGCATCAACGAGCTGTTTTACTACGACTTCGGGGGGCAGGATGCCGACGGCGACTCGCTGGTGTATGAGCTGGCCACGCCCTACAATGGCCACGCCACCAGCGCCTTCCCAAAGCCGGTTGCCGAACCTCAGCCCTATCAGGAAATCAGTTGGGCGGCGGGCAACAGCGTGAACAGCCAGATTCCGGGGGCGCCTACGCTAAGCATCAACCGGCTGACCGGCCGGTTACAGGTGCGCCCCAGCCGCCAGGGCTTGTTTGTATTCGGTCTGAAATGCGTGGAATACCGCATGGGAGTGAAAATTGGTGAGGCCCGGCGCGACTTCCAGCTCAAAGTAATTCCGTGCGCGCAAAACTCAACTCCTACCATGACGGTGCAGGCCGCCACCAGCCGTGGGCCTTATCGAGAAGGCCAAGACACGCTACGGCTACGCCCCGGTTTCAGCCGCTGCCTGAACCTGCGTTTCACTGATGCCGATTCGCCTTCACGCTTAAGTTTGAGCTTGCGGGCCGTGAATTTTCCTAGCTCGCTGCTACCCAATTTCACGCTCACGCAAGGCATGATTAAAACACCGGGGGCGCCTGACACTTTGGTGTCTCAGCTCTGCTTTCCGAACTGTTTTAACTCGCGCGGGCAGGTGTACTTGCTGGATGTAATAGTGGCCGATGACGGCTGCAGCTTACCCAAGCGCGACACCGTGCGGGTGGCTTTCACGGCCCAGCCCGACCCCAATGGCCCACCCGCCTTGGCAAGCACGGCTGGCCCCACCCTCCCGCTGCGGGCCCGCGTCGGCGACTTGATTACGTTTGACGTGACGGGCACTGACCCCGACAGTGACCCGGTGACGCTGACGATGGCAGGTGTTGGGTTTCAGCCCACTGAACTAGGCGCTACGTTTGTGCAAGGACTGAATGGCAACCAGACCCGCGGCCGGTTTACATGGCGAGTTGACTGCCGGGCCGTGGGGCGACCCTTGCACGAATTTCGGTTTCTGGCTTCGGCTGGGCCGTGCAATGACCCACAAACCGTTACTCTGACAGTGCCCATTCAGGTGGAGTACACCAACGCGCCGCCTCTGCTGGCTACGTCGCTGCCAAGGGCGCCTTCCACTACTGAGCCTACAGTAATCCGGCGGTTGGTGGGAGGCATGTACGAGGCCACCTTCAACGGCACCGATACCGACCGGGACGCGTTAGTACTTTCGGCCACTGGCAACGGCTTTGATTTGGCTGAGGCTGGGATGAGTTTTCGACCTACCAACGGCAACGGACAAGCCTCGGCCACTTTTCGGTGGGATGCCAACTGCGCTGGCTACGACCAAGCGGGCCGGGCCCTGGAAGTTACGTTTCAGTTGCAGGAATCCACCTGCCAGCCGATCCCGCAAACACGAGTCGTCCGCTTCGAACTGGTAAACCCGGATACAGTGGCGTTTCGGCCCGTTAATATTTTCACGCCCAATGGCGACAATAAGAACGCCATCTTCAATGTACCGGATTTGCCGCCCGATTTCTGCGACTCTCGCTTTGCTAATGTGAAAATCTTCTCGCGCTGGGGCAACCTAGTCTATCAATCCAAGGACCGCAACTTCCGCTGGGATGGTGGGCAGGCCGTGCCAGGGGTGTATTTCTACTTCATAGAGTACACCGACGGCCGTAAGTACAAAGGACCGATTACGCTAGCAAGATGATTTGGTTAGCTAATAAAAGCGGGGAGGTTGATGTTCCACTGGTGCTACCTGCACAGTTAAAACATCAACCTCCCCGCTTTTATTGGCTCAGTAACTTACTTCTAATACAGGAACACAAAAACCACAAAAAGTATCACCCAGAGCGCATCAACGAAGTGCCAGAACCGGCTGAGCAGGCGGAGTTGCAGTCGACGGTAGGGGTTGCGGATGAAAACCAGGGTCCGAACGGCGTCGCGCGAGGCGTGGATAGTACGCAGCAGCAGCGCCAGCAGAAACAGCATGCCCCCTAATAGGTGCGCCACGTGCAGCGCCGAAATCATGTAAATGTATTTGCCAGTATCGGCGCCATCCATGAATACGTTCTGTATCATTAGCTCGCGCCAGCCCAGCACCTGCAACCCGGCAAAGATGCAGCCCAGCAGCAACGTAGCACCCAAGCACCGCGACAGATTCAGCACGTCGTCGGCGCGGTAGAGGCGCTGGCCTTGGGCCAGCACGTAGCTGCTGATTAGCAGCACGATGGTACTGATGGAAAAGAACTTAGGAAACGGGTGCAGGCCGCGGGGCAGGTCTTCGTGGTAGCGGGTATAGGCAAAGGC
Organism: Hymenobacter norwichensis DSM 15439; assembly: GCF_000420705.1. Classification (GTDB taxonomy): domain Bacteria; phylum Bacteroidota; class Bacteroidia; order Cytophagales; family Hymenobacteraceae; genus Hymenobacter; species Hymenobacter norwichensis. Next base: position 351,893 of record NZ_ATVL01000007.1, on the reverse strand, counting down.
TACCACTAAGCCCAGAAACAATACTCCAATGCCCACCATACCCAAATACAGCATCATGAGCAGCGGCGGCATACGCTCCATGCGCTGGAAGGTGGAGGCCGACCGATTGGCCCCTACTTTATCTTTACGTTCTTTATCGGAATTCATGCGGTGGGGCGGAATGAAGCGGAGTCTTTGGCTAACCAATTCACCGGCCTTTAGTTCCGGACGAAACTAAACCGTTGAAACTGGAGCCTGCAAAGCAAGTTACGCAAAAGCCCTACCCACCAACAAGCACCGCCCCCTGAATTCCGGCCTACTGCCGCCAACCAGCTACCTTCTCTGTTTCAGTGCCACTGTGGCCCCGAATAGTAACGCTTAGTGGCTTGGCAGGCAGCTATCAGTTTATCAGTCGCCCCGAAAGAAAGACCCAATTTTACCCAGTACGGCGTTGATGGTAATCTTGGCGCTGCGGCCTGTCCCGAACGTGACGTGGGTTTTGCCGGCCACGCGCATATCCAGCACCAGCCCCAACCGGAGCGCCAGGTCGTTGAGTTGCTGTAGTGGGTCGATGCGTTTAGTTGATTTGGGCTTAGGTGGGGCGTTGGGGTCTTTGGGGGGGCCGCTGGTGATTTTGTCGAAAACCCGCTGGCTAGGGAAGTTGACAATTAGATAGGTACCCGACGCGGCAATCTGCACATCGTCGCCGTCCAGCGTTACCACCAGTTGCGCCTCTATTTCCAGTGAGTTAGCCAAGGGAGGTCGGCTTTGCGGGTGGCAAGGCAGCAGGGTTGTTACTGGCCGCAGGTGGGTTTTCGCCGCGGGTACGAATGCGCAACGAGCCGTTCAGGCGCCAGGTAGCGGCGGGGGCGTTAGGGTTTTGCGGGTTAGGCACTTGCAGTTCCATCTGGTCGAAGGCCAGGGCCAGTTCCACCCCGCCCGACAGTTTGGAAAGTAGAGAAGCGGCCGTATCGGCCCAGGAAGTGGCTTGTTGCGAAGAATCAGGCATGAGGGTAAGGTGGAATGGTTGAGTATAATACCATGAAAACGGACTGGCTTGGGCGCAAGTTACGTGTCGGCGCAGGTTTGGCACCGGCAAAGCACGCGCGCTGTAGCTCAAGTATACGGTAGAGAACCTGCTGGCACCTCACCGCCTGTTAGTTGCCTTATGGCAAGCGGCAGGAAAATCTGCTGGCTCGCTATTTGCACTTATTCCTTGGCCTTGCATAAAGGCTGCATACTTTTTGGTAACTCTACCGTAATCCAAAAAAGATGTCCTACGTATGTGGGGCCATTACCGACCTTTTGCCGCTCTTATCCATGCTAATTCCACCTATTCGCACCGTATTGCTTGCACAAGCTATGTTGCTGCCTCTTACAGCTACGCAGGCTCAGAACAGCACCATAGCTGTTCCTACAACGTCGGCCACCAGCCAAGCTTTAATACCTGACGCAGCCCAGCCTGCTTCTACCGAGGCCGTGTCGCCGTTCAACATGGCCGACAACATGGAGCTGACATACCGAGTGCTGAGTGGCAATGGCAAACCAGTTGGGGAACTGCGGCAACGGGTGGTGACGCTGGCCCTAAAAGAGCGGGAAGAGAGCAAAAAACGCATAGTACCTGAGTACACCGCTTCTCTCAAAAGTGGCCGCTACAACACTCGCAACGGCTTACTGCACCTCCAAGACCTCACCTTCCGCACCCGCCGCGACACCAGCTTCACCGATGGCCTCGCCGAACTGAATACTGACGCGCTCCGCTCCTTCCGGGACCGGAAACTGGTGTACAATCCTACTCCACTAGCTTGGCCCAACGCCCCCACCGTGGGTAGCACCCTCCCGCCTGGCGGCATCAGCGTGCAGGTCAGTAGTTCGGTCGTGAGCATTGCAACAGTGAGCACCACTATTCGCAAACGTAAAGTGGTGAGCGGGCCAACCCCCTTGAAGACACCCGCCGGCACGTTTTCCTGCTACAAAGTGGAGTCAGCCCGCGAGAGTGCCACCGTACCGCGCCCCGATATGGCCATCCGTACCAACGTGAAGCAGGTGGATTTCTATGCCCCCGGCGTAGGCATCGTACGGACGGAGATTTACAACAAGAACGGTAAACTGGATGAAGTGCGGGAACTAGCGGCCCGCAATGCTGGCAAGTAGCGGAGGCTGGGCGGCAGAAAAGCCAGTTGAAAATCGTATTTTTCCGGCAGCAACCTTCCAAACTTCATTGCCCAACTCCATGACTTCCAAGATTCTTGCTTTCGCCGCCCTAGTTTCCTTGAGTGCCTGCCAGTCTACGCCTGCCTCGGAAACGGCTGCTACCCAGCCGGCCGCTCCGGTTACCCAGGTAGCAGGCAAAACCTACGGCGCCGCCGTAACGGCTGAGGGTGCCAAGCCACTGTCGGAGCTGAAGCAAGTGCTCGGCGACAAGGATTCGGCGCAGGTGAAGCTGGTGGGCACTGCCGATGCCGTATGCCAGGCCAAAGGCTGCTGGCTAACCATGAAAACGCCCGAAGGCCAGGAAATGCGGGTACGCTTCAAGGACTACGCCTTTTTTGTGCCTAAAGATATTTCCGGCAAAACCGTGGTAATCAACGGCTGGGCGCACCGGGAGGAAGTACCCGTAGCTGATTTGCAGCACTACGCCAAGGACGCCGGCAAATCCGACAAAGAAGTAGCCGCCATTACCAAGCCCGAAGAGCAGTTGAATTTTGAGGCCGACGGCGTACTGGTTGCCGACAAGCTGTAAGCTGAAATAAAAATAGGTAGCTGGCTCTAACTCAGCGCCGATAAAGCCCGTCTGTTTCTTACAGGCGGGCTTTTTACGTCCCAACTACGCTGAAAGCCGTAGCTTGCAGAGTAGCTGGCCGCAGCAGGTTTCCAGCCCTGGCCTGGCAGCAATACCCCCCTGAAGCTTATGCTATTTTTCCTATGATCAACGACATTCAGCAGCAGATAACGACCCTCACCGAGCGCCTGCATCACCTCAACTACCAATACTACCAGCGCGACATTTCTGAGATACCCGACCAGGAATTCGACCAGTTGCTGGCCGAGCTGCAACGGCTGGAAAAGGAGTACCCGCAGTTTGCGCACCCCAACTCTCCCACCCAACGCGTGGGTGGCACCATCACCAAGCAGTTTCCTACGGCGCTGCACAAATATCCCATGCTCAGCCTCGGCAACACCTACTCGGAAGAGGACTTGCGCGAGTTCGATGAGCGAGTGCGCCGGGGGCTGGAAGGCGCCGAGTTTGCCTACGTCTGCGAGTTGAAGTTCGACGGCGTGGCTATGAGTTTGACCTACGAGAACGGCCAACTCACGCAAGGCGTGACGCGCGGCGACGGTACCCGCGGCGACGTGGTAACCAACAACGTGCGCACCATCAAGAACCTGCCCCTGCATCTGCGCGAAGCCGGCCAACAGCCCGCGGAAATGGAAATACGCGGCGAGATTTTCATGCCGCTACCAGTTTTCGCCGAGCTTAATGCCGAGCGTGAAGTGAATGGGGAAGCCCTGCTGGCTAACCCGCGCAATGCGGCCAGCGGCGCCCTCAAGCTCCAGGACTCAGCACTGGTGGCAGCCCGCAAGCTGCGGTTCTACGCCTACTCGTTTCTGATGCCCGGCCGCAGTATCTTCCCTACCCACAGCGCCTCCCTGGAAGCTATGCACGCCTGGGGTTTACCCGTGTCGGATACCTGGCGGCTGTGCGGCAACATCAATGAAGTGCTGAATTTCGTGCACGAGTGGGACAAGAAACGCTTCACATTGCCCGTTGCCACTGATGGCATTGTTATCAAAGTCAACGACTTCCGGCAGCAGGAACTACTTGGCTACACCTCTAAGAGCCCGCGCTGGGCCATTGCTTATAAGTACCCCGCCGAAGCGGGCCGCACCCGGCTGCGCGAAATCCAGTATCAAGTGGGCCGCACCGGCGCCGTTACGCCTGTAGCCCTGCTCGACCCCGTTCCGCTGGCCGGTACTGTGGTAAAGCGCGCTTCGGTGCACAATGCCAACCAGATTGCCGCCCTTGACCTGCGCCTCAATGACATGGTGTTTGTGGAGAAAGGCGGCGAAATCATCCCGAAAATCACGGGAGTCGACTTGGCGGCCCGCCTACCCGAAAGCCAGCCGATTGTGTACCCTACCACCTGCCCGGCTTGCAGCACCCCACTCATCCGGCCCGAGGGCGAGGCCCACTTCCGCTGCCCCAACGACCGGGGCTGCCCGCCCCAACTCAAAGCTAAGTTGGAGCACTACGTGTCACGCAAAGCGCTAGATATTGATGGGCTAGGCGCTGAAACTGTAGGTCGTTTCTTCGACCTGGGGCTAGTAACTGACGCCGCCTCGCTCTACGATTTGCCTGGCAAAGCCGCCGAGCTGGCGCAGTTGGAACGCCTAGGCGAGAAGTCGGTGCAGCGGCTGGTAGCCGGCCTGGAAACCAGTAAACAGGTCCCGTTCGATAGAGTGCTATTTGGGCTGGGCATCCGGTACGTAGGCGAAACCGTTGCCGAAAAGCTGGCGGCTCACTACCGCACCGTAGAGGCTATGGAGCAAGCCACCGCCACCGAACTGGCCGCTGTGCCGGAGGTGGGCGGCGTCATTGCCGAATCGGTGGCGGCGTGGTTTCAGGAGGCTGCCAACCGCAACTTGGTGGAACGGCTGCGGGCGGCTGGGGTGCAGTTGGCCCTCACCGGCGAGGTACCCCAGAACGTGAGTAACCGCCTGGAAAACCTGACGTTCGTGCTGTCGGGAGTATTCGAGCAACACAGCCGCGACGAGCTGCAAGCCCTGATTCAGGCGCACGGTGGCAAAGTGACGGGCAGCATCAGCAAAAAGCTCAGCTACCTGGTAGCCGGCGACAAAATGGGCCCTGCCAAACGCGAAAAAGCCACCGAGCTAAAAGTGCCTATCATCTCGGAAACCGACCTATTGGCTATGCTGCCAACTACTGCCGCCGAGGCAGACAACGACCTGAACACCTTGGATATAGCTCCCGACGGCGTACAAAATTCAGGCATTACCACCGATTCTTCGATTTCTGACACATTCCCCGCCGAAAACACTGGTGCAGCTCAGCAAGGTTCTCTATTTTAGTGCTCTCATAATACCGGCCTCCCGGGCTGCGTACTTTCACAAACGGGTTAGTCTCGCTACCGCGTAGCCAGTCTCAAATCCCCCCTGACCAGTTCGGGGAGTACGCGCCCGGGAGTACCGGTGGCCAAGTCTCATGGCCCGCGGGATACTACCCGCCGCCACTTCCACTCCTGACTATATCGTATGTCCCGCCTTTTGTTGCTGGCCCTGGCTGGCGCTCTTTTCCTGACGCAACCTACTCTGGCTCAAACGGCCTCGAAACCGGTACCGCCCGCCGTAGCCGCCAACTACCTCAAGAAGCCCAACACAATACTGCTAGACGTGCGTACGCCCGCCGAATTTGCTGTCGGCCATCTGAAAGGCGCCCGCAACATCGACTTCAGAGCAGCTGGTTTCAGCTTCGAAATAGCCAAGCTAGACAAAAACAAAACCTATTTACTGTATTGCGCCTCCGGCAACCGCAGCGGCCAAACCACGGTGTTAATGGAGGAAACCGGCTTCAAGAAGATCATCAACATTGGAGCTTTCGAAGATCTGAAGGCCGAAGGCATAAAGGCTGAATAGCTAGCCCTTAGCCAACGCAACAAGCCCTTACAGCCTAGGCTGCAAGGGCTTGTTGCATTTCACGCTTCTTGGGGATGAAGTGAGCCTACTGCTGTGCGGCTTAGAAGCTCTGCACGATGCTGTTGTGCAGCGTGCGGGCGCTCCAGTAGCCACTGGCAATAATGCGGCGAATGGTAAACAGCGGATCCTGCGGGTCGCGCTTTTCGGCTAGCACAAAGGCGGCCACCATACCGCGCTGCTTGAGCTGCGGAATGGCTTCGGGGTTCCAGAGGCCAAAGGGGTACGCAAAATACTTGATGTCCTTGCCAGTGATTTCCTCCAGCGTTTTGGTGGGCTTCTCAATTTGCGTCACCCAGTCCTGACCCTGGTATTTCTTCACGTTGTGGTGGTCCCAGGTGTGTGAGCCGATGACGTTGCCTTCGTCGGAAAGCTGCTTGACCTGGGCCTTGCTCATGTAGCGCGGCCGGCCGAGGCTTACCGTCATAACGAAGTACACCGCCTTGAAACCGTACTTTTCCAGCGTCGGGCGGGCCACCGTGAACTGGTCGAGGTCGGTGTCGTCGAAGGTGAGCATGATGGGCTTGCTGGGCAGCGGCGCGCCAGTGGCCAGATAGGCGTATAGCTGGTCGGGCAGAATGGAGTGGTAGCCGCTGTCAGCCAGCATCTGAATCTGCTTTTTGAAGGCCTCGACGGGCACGATGTAGTCTTTGGCGCCTTTCGAGTCTTTGGCGCGCCAGTCCCGGATTTGGTGGTAGCACAGGATGGGCACCTGCGGACGGGCCGTGATGGTAGCCGCGTCGGCAATTTTGCTGGCCGGAATGCTGGCCGGATCGGGTGCCGGGGTGCCGGCAGAAGCTGCTGCGTGTGCGGCGGCCGAGTCTTCTTCGGCGGCCACGGCGGCCGTGCCGCTCATTACTTCGCGGGTGGGCGAGCTGGTTTCAGCGGCGGTGGCCGTCTTGGAATCGTTGCAAGAAGAAAGAGTGAGAGCCGCGGCGCAAACGGCGGCAGTGGACAGCGCAGAGTAAGAAAATTGCATAAATGTGAAAAACGCGGCCATACCGCTAGCAAATACTTTAATTTTGAAGCCAAGAAGGCGAATCTGCGCTGAGCAGTACAACTCGCCCGTCTTGCATTCCTACAAAGCAACAGTTAATTCCCCGCATGGACAAGCTCCGAGGCACGGGCGTCGCCCTCGTCACTCCCTTTACCACCGACCACTCCGTTGATTACGACGCCCTGCGCCGCCTACTTGATTTCGTAATCGAGGGCGGCATTGAATATTTGGTTATCAACGGCACCACCGCCGAATCGCCCACCATTACCAGCGAAGAGAAAACTGAGATTCTTCGCGTGGTGAAGGAACACGTAGCCGGCCACGTACCGCTGGTCTACGGAATCGGCGGCAATGATACAGCTGGCACCGTAGCCACCATCCGCACTACCGATTTGTCGGGTGTTACGGCGCTGCTGTCGGCTAGCCCTTATTATAATAAACCCTCGCAGGCGGGCATCATTGCCCATTACGAGCTGTTGGCCGATGCCTCGCCGGTGCCGGTTATCCTGTACAACGTGCCCGGCCGCACCGCCTCCAACCTCACGGCGGCTACCACGCTCCGGCTGGCACAGCACCCCAACATCATCGGCATCAAAGAAGCCAGCGGCAACCTGGAGCAGTGCCAGCAGATAGCCGCCCGCAAGCCCGTTGACTTCCTGCTCATCTCCGGCGACGACATGATGACGACTTCGCTCGTCAGCTTCGGAGCTGTAGGTGTTATTTCGGTACTGGCCAATGCCTTCCCGCGGCCCTTCACCGATATGGTGCGCCACGCACTGGCCGGCGAGTTTGCGGCAGCTAGCCAGCTGCTTTTCAAGTTCGTAGACCTGAACCCGCTGATGTACGAGGAAAGCAACCCCGTTGGGGTGAAAGCTACCTTGGAAGCGTTGAGCGTTTGCTCTGGCGCCGTCCGGTTGCCGTTATTGGCTGCTTCAAAGGAGCTAAAAGACAAGCTTGGGAAGCTGGTGTAAGCTTTCTTACAGCAACATCTCAGTGAAAGGACGGCTCATTACTTGGGCTGTCCTTTTCGTTTATATGGTACTACTTCACTTCTTGAAGTAAGCACCACCATCAAACTTGTTTTCTATCCCAACATAAATCAACTGAAGTTTCATCTTGCTGGCATCAATATTCACATAGTCCAGCAGCACAAAGCCATACTCAGGGTGATATAGCGTGCGAAGCGTAGAACGGCCCGCTGCGCATGTGGAAGTTGCTAGTATTTCCTGGCAAGTGAGTTTTCCGAGTGCCGTTTCTATCGTTTGCTGGCCCGTGGCTTTATAACGAGTTTTCACCAGCATATTTCCTTGCCATACAGCCCAAGCAGGATTGGCGTATTGGCTACCCACTTCTAATCCCCAATACCACTGTTGGCCCGGAATAAAGGGCTTTTTAACCTCCGGGAAGGGACTTAACTCCAGGATTGCATACTGGTCGAAACGCGGAGGATGAATCCAAAGCCGTAGGCTGTCTTCAACCACTCCGGTCCCATTAAGTCCGGTATTCTTACCAGCGGTTCGCTTTCCCCAAGCTATTTTCTTCTGACCTACATTCAGATTCCAGGGGCTACCGCTTGACAACAACACAAGTGTATCTGCGCTGGCAGTTTGGCCGTTGCTGCTGGTACAACTCACTCGATAGATGAACTCCTTGTGTTCAGTGAAGATTTCCTTGGGAGCGTTAGCCGTGTTTTCTGAATTAAATAGCTCCACGTTTTCGTCAGGCTTCCCACAGAATGTCAGTGAAAGTAGACCGAATACCCCCAGTAGTAATGAGTTGACTTTCACGGCAAGTACGGAGCTATAGAAGAGCGGCAATTCATAATATTACCAACAACTCGCCAATATATTGACTCCGTGTTTGTCACTAGTTATGGCAGAGGTTCTCGCCAGTTTTTAGGGTCCAGATAATCAAGCGGACTACTAGCTGTGGTGTGAAGTTTCCCCTCCAGCAAACGACTGAACAGCTGGCCCACTTTAAGGAATATGGCAGTGGCAACAGCAGCTGTCCAGATTCCGTCAGGGGGTTGGTATTGGCGCTGATTGAGAGTTTCGGCGGGAATGAACTCGCCGTGAGCAGCCAGGAGATGGTTGGTTTGGGCGGCTAGTTTCAGCAAGGTTGCTACGCGGCTTTCATCAGTTGCCACCTCATCCAGCAGCAATTCGATGCAGCCCACAAAGCCCACCGTGGCCTGCACCTCCCAATCCTGGTGCAGTTGCTGCAACCAGTCGGGCAGGTTTTTCTCTCGGTCAAGCACCTCCAGGAAGTACGAAAGCCAAGTTTCCAGCACGCTGTCGTTGCACCAAAAACCAAAGCGCCGGAAGGCTACGAAGCTCGTTGCCATCGATTACCAGCCACTGGCTAACACGTCGGCTACGTGCAGGGCTTTGATGGGCTTCTGAGTACGGCGGATGTAAGCGTCGAGGTGCATCAGGCAGCTGGTATCAGTACTGACGATGTAGTCGGCGCCGGTGGCCAGGGCGTGCTCCACTTTCTGTTCGGCCATGGCCACTGATATAGCCTCGAACTTCACGGCAAAAGTGCCCCCGAAGCCGCAACAGGTTTCGTTTTCAGCCATTTCCAGGCGCTCCAAGCCAGTAATGGCGTCGAGTAGCTGCCGCGGGGCCTGCTTGATGCCGCACTCCCGCAGCGCCGAGCAGGAGTCGTGGTAGGTATAGGTACCCGTGAGCTGGGCCTGCGGAATAGAGGTCACGCCCAGCACATCCACCAGAAACTCCGTCATTTCGAAGATGCGGCGCTGGGTGGCGTGATAACGCCCTTGCTCGGGGCTGCCATCGAACAGCTCGGCGTAGGTGTTGCGCACCATACCCACGCATGACGCTGAAGGACTCACGATGTAGCGGTTCGGCTCGTTGGGGAAATCGTCGAGGAACTTGCAGGCTACTTCGCGGCTCTCTGCTTTGTAGCCGGCGTTGTAGGCGGGCTGGCCGCAGCAGGTTTGGTTGCTATTATAGTGCACCTCGCACCCCACCGATTCCAGCACTTTCACCATGTTCATGGCAGTCTGTGGGAAAAGCTGGTCTACGAAGCAGGGAATGAATATATCGACGGCAGTTGGCATGGTGTAGTTTCGTTCGGGTGGTAGGAACCTCACCCACCTAGGTCCCCCTCCTTGTAAAGAGCGATTAGCTGATAGCTGTTAGCTTTTTGTTTCCTCTACCTCTCTTTTGGCGAGGGGGTGTTAGGGGTGAGGTTGCGCTGCAAATATACCCTGGTTCAAGACCTGTGCCTCTGCCAATGCTTGCTTGTTTAGGTGTAGCTCCTCTCCCATTTCCGCCGCAAACTCCACAAGCCGCTCGGTGGGCATGTTGCCGGTAAGCTCATCGGTGGCCATGGGGCAGCCGCCATAGCCGCCCAAGGCCCCATCGAAGCGGCGGCAACCGGCCTCGTAGGCGGCTTGCACTTTCTCGCGCCAGGTAGTTGGGGTAGTGTGTAAGTGCGCCCCAAACTCGATGTGCGGGAAAGCAGCCGTCAGCTCGCGAAATGGGGGCGCAATGGTGGCCGGTACGGAAGCTCCAATAGTATCCGACAATGCCACGATGCGCACGCCCAGCGCATCCAACCTCTGGGTGAATTCACCCAAAATTTCTGGACTCCATGGGTCGCCGTAGGGGTTGCCGAATCCCATGCTCAAATATACCACTTGCTGCTGGCCGGTGCGAGCACACAGTTCCTGCATGCGGGCTACATCGTCGAGGGCCTCACGGATGTTCTTGTTGGTGTTGCGCTGCTGAAACGTTTCGGATACCGACAGCGGGAAGCCGATGTAGCGAATCTGCGAGTACTGGGCGGCGGTTTCGGCGCCGCGCAGGTTGGCTACAATGGCCAGCAGCTTGGTACTCGACGGCTCTAGCTCCAGACCAGCCAGCACCTCGGCAGTATCGGCCAGTTGCGGAATGGCTTTTGGCGACACAAAGGAACCGAAGTCGAGCGTATCGAAGCCTACCCGTAACAAGGCGTTGAGGTAGGCTATTTTTTGGGTGGTTGGGATGAACGTGAGCCAGCCCTGCATGGCGTCGCGGGGGCAGTCGATGAGTTTCATGGGAGCGGGAACAGTGGGTTGGGGCCGTAAAGGTAACTTCCTGCCGGCTCCCACCGGTTCTGCTGCCAGCCGCTCAGTTTTTCACCACCTCAAAGCGCCTACCAGCCACATCTACCACAATAGTATGCCCGCTGAAAGACTCCATTGCCAAGCATGCCGCCCATGCCCGAGCTTCTACCACCAGCGCTCATGCCTTCCATATACGAGGCGGTTCGCAGGGGCAGTGTGGCCGCTCCCACTTGCATAATTGTCGCCGTAGGTATGGTATGCGAAGTAAGTTTCTTGCCCTGGCGGCGTGCATCGAACTACCCAGCCCCGGCAGGCGTTTAGTGGGAAACAGCTACTCCATGCCGCTTCGCCTTCGCGCCCCATTTTACCTCGCTTTCTTTGTGCTTCTTACTGCTTGCAGCCAGCAACAAACGCTGCAAGGCATCTTCCAGAAATCAACGCCTCACGAAACATACGCCCGCCGCTTACGGCAGGCAGGCCTCGATGAAACTGCCCTGGGCCGCGACTGGCTGGCCGCCGCCAACCGTGCCCTGCGCGACTCGCTGGTAGTAACCCTTCCCTTTCAGGAAACTGGTTATTTCAGTGCCGACCGGGCCACGGCCGCGGCCTACCGTTACCAGGTGCGCGAAGGCGAAACCGTGCGCATCAGCCTCACACTGGGCGCCGGCACCGAGGCCCGGGTGTTTCTGGATGCCTTCGAGCTGGACCCTAGCCGTACCACTCCCCGCCCCCTTACCTCGACGGATACCACAGCCCTAGCTTTCAGCTATGTAGCCGCCGATAACCGCCAACACCTACTGCGAGTGCAGCCGGAATTATTGCGCACCGGCCGCTTTACATTGCGCATCCAACGGGAGCCTAGCCTAAGCTTTCCGGTGCGCGGCAAGAACGATGTGGCCGTGGGCAGTTTTTGGGGCGTCGATAGGGATGGTGGTGCGCGTCGGCACGAGGGCATCGACATTTTTGCCAAGCGTGGCACTCCAGCCGTAGCGGCGGCGGCAGGCTACATCACCCGCGTAAACGAAACTCCGCGGGGTGGCCGGGTGGTATGGCTAGCCGATACTGAGCACGGCCAACACCTTTACTACGCTCACCTCGACAAGCAACTAGTGCAGCCCGGCCAGCAAGTGAAGATTGGAGATACGCTGGGGCTGGTGGGCAACACCGGCAACGCCCGCACCACGCCACCGCACCTGCACTTTGGCATCTACCGGAGCGGGCGTGGCGCTGTTGATCCATTTCCGTTTGTGCGCCGCGCCGATGCGCTGCCGCCGGCTCCGCGCACTGCCCCGGAGCGGCTCGGCCAATGGGTGCGGGTGAAGGACAAGCAAACCAACCTGCAGAACACCCCGGCCAGCAAGGGCACCACTGTAGCCGGCGTCGCGCGCAATACCGCTCTGCTGGTGGTAGGTAGCCACACCGACTGGTACCGCGTGCAGCGCCCCGACGGGCAGTTAGGCTATATTGCGGCGCGGGCCGTGGTGCCAGCGGCAGCCCCGTTGCGCAGCATGGCCCTACCCGTAGCCACCGACCTTTACACCAAGCCGCTAGTCGGCGCCGCCACCTTGGATTCGTTGCCGGCCCAAAGCAAAGTGGCAGTGCTTGGCGAATTTCAGGGGTTCCGGTTGGTACGTAGTGCCAGTGGTACTATCGGCTGGGTGGCGGGCTAAGGCCGCCTATTCCATACTTCACCAATTGCTCACCCAGCTTCCTATACCTTCATGGCGGTGATTGGAGTATTCGCGGCGTAGCCTTAGTTGGGGCTGCGCCGCGTTTTTTGCGCGTACGTTCGAAACTCACTTCCGTCAGAAACAGCAAAAGCTCCTGGGGTTGCCAAGAGCTTTTGTTGTAATAATCTGATAGCTAAACTATTCGGCTACAATAACTGCTTTGCGTAGCTTCTTGGCATATGCAATTCGCCGCTCTTTACCGCCGCTGGTAACGTAGTCGAAGCCTACCGCTTTATTGTCTTCCCGGATGGCCTGCCAGGCTTGCGCATCAATGTCGGAGGGCTGGCGCGCCGAACGTGGAATGGCTGGCTGCGTGAACTTATCTTCCCGGAAGAAAGTGTTCATACCCTGTAAAATGGCAATTTCCTTGTCGCGGGCAGTGGCAGCGCGGGGGTCTTCTATCATCCGCTCGTCCACGAGGGCGGTGGCCGGCATCAGTTCCTTACGCAGAGTGTCACCGGTACTACTTAGGATGATAAGGCGAGCCTGCGAATTAAGGATTTTGGTGCCCTGCAATTGCAGCACAAAGTTATCCTTGGTCTTATTGTTTGAAAAGTAATGCGCTGAGTTGACGGTACGCAGTATCGTACGCTCATTTACGCGACCCCGCGCGCCCTCTGGCACTGGGGTGTAGGGCCGGTCATTGTTGCGGGAAGTAACGGTTTCCCGCTCGGTGTTGATGCAAGAGGTAGCTTGAAGTAAAAGCCCAAAGCAGGCGGCAACTAGTAATTTTCTTTTCATTATCGGTCGGCAAACTATCATTAGATCAAGTTGGCAAAGTACAAGTTACTCTTCAATAGAGACCAACACCCAAGCCAGAGCTACTAATTTTATATCAAAGCTACGGCTAACCCTTCATCTACCCAAGAAATAGCCTGGGATTAAGAAACAGAACTGTAGGATTCAACTTCTTGTTTTCTCGCCCACAGTTCCCACCACTTATATGCGGAAGTAGGCGCATATACGCAACGCACCAGATGCAGGATTTGTATAATGCCAGTTAAAATTCTATAGCCAGCCTATTTCCAATCCTACCGTCCAGCGGGGTAGCTCGGGGTAGGCATCTTGGTAAGATGACGTGAACGTATCGGATAGGCGGTAGCGTGCAACGGCGGCGTACCGGCCGGAGCCCACTCGGGCGCCTACGCCGTAGGGCCAGCGCCGCAGGTACGGCAGCCCCCGCTCGTTGGTTTGTACCCGCCGCGGGCCCGCACTGGGGCGGTCTTCCACTCGATGGGCCGTACTCATCACCCAGCCACCCCAACCCGTCAGGTCGAGGTAGCGGCCCACCACGTTGCCACGGGCCCCGGCATTGAGCCGCACGAACCCCTCCAACTGCCACTGCGACAGTGCCAACGACTCGCGGTAATGTACCACGGGAGTAGGCAGCCGTTTGTGGTCGGTTTGGGATAATAAGTAGGACAAGCGCACAAAACGCAAATCCAGACCGATGCTAAGTGGCTCGCTCAACCGGAACTTGTTGCGCAACCCCAGCATAAACTCTCCAGAACTGCCATACCTTATTTCCGAGCCGACACCGGATTTGCCTACCACAGGCAAGTAGCCTAGGTAGATGTGGTTAAAGAACTTGCGGTTAGGTCCGAAGCTGCCGTAAATGGTGTCCGTGGCTACATCTGAGTGCAGTAGTACCCGTTGGGCGTAAGTGGAAATCGGGCACAATAGTCCGGTTACTATCCCCAAAGCCGCCGCAGGTTTCAGAATACGCTTCATTTAATGGGGTAGCTGTGGGTGATGCCCTGGTAGAATACCCGCACGACGTCGCCGGGCAAGAGCGTGCGGCGCGGAATTCGCAGTATGGCCCGCTGGCTAACTTCCAGTACTTCGTAGCGGCGCAGTACGCCTTTGGCATCCGCTACGTGCCAGTAGAGGTAACTGGCAGCGGGTAAGGCTGGTGGCCGGGCTACCACTGCAGGCGTGGTCTCACTAGGTGCTTCCAACGACGACGCAGGACGGGCTTCTTCCTTGCCCAGCGGCGCTACCCGGCTGGGCACCTCATCCGAGCCGCCAATTGAGTCGGTGTACAGCGGCAATTGCTGGGTCAGAACCATTTGGGCAATTTCGGGTCGGATGAAAACAGCCAGCACACTATCCTGCGCCACGAAGTTGACCGTAGCGGCTTGCGGTTGCTTGCTTGCTTGCTGGGTTTGGCGCAGCAGCGCTTCGGCTTGCGGAATGCCATAGCCGTGGGCGTAGTCATAATACGGGTACAGGCTGGCCGATTCCTGAATCTGCTGAAACAGGGCCATTGCTGTTAAGGTACGCTGCTGCTGCCAAGCGCAGGCAGCAAACCCGGCAACCAAAGGCGAGGCAAACGAAGTACCGTCGATGCGGGAATAGCCACCCGGTGAGGCCGCCAACACCGTCCCGAAAGCCGCCACGTTAGGTTTAAGCCGCCGGTCGGCGGAAGGTCCGTAAGCGCTGAAATCAAGGTGCAAGCCGGTTTCCGGGTTGATGCCACCGACAGCCAGCACCGAATCGGCATCGGCAGGTGTGCCTACCGTACGCCAGTCCTCGTTGTCGCCATCGTTGCCGGCTGCATTTACCACCAATATGCCTTTGCGAGCAGCTAATTCAGCAGCGCGAGCTACTAGGCTGGTGCGGCCGTTCATCTCCTCCGGAAAATAGCGGCGCGATGTATAGCCCAATGACGAATTGATAATGTCGGCGCCGTTGCGGTCAGCCCACTCCACGGCGGCCAGCCAGTCCAACTCCTCGGCGTACACTTCCCGGTGCATTCGTTCGGTGCGAGCCAGCAGGTACTCTGCCCCTGGCGCCAGCCCTAGTAAGGTACCATCAGGCAGTCGGCCGGCCAAACACGACAGCACTTCCAGCCCGTGGGTACCGCCATGAAACACGTCGGGTACGTGGCGCACGAAATCGTAGCTGGCTACCACCTTCTTCTGGGCAAACAGCTCCCGAAACGCCGGATGCTGGTCGGCTCCGCTGAAACCCACATCGAAAATGGCAATGCGCAGCCCGCGCCCATCCAGTCCGGCCCGGCGAAAAGCATCGCCGCCCAAAGTCCGGGTTTGCTGCCGCGCCAGCTGTCGGTCAGCCGTACTAAGCGTCATTTTATCTTTGCCGACAACCGGTCTGACAGCAGGCAAGCGAGCTGTCGGCAACAAGGGCCGGTCGGGTAGTTCCGTTACGCGACGCACTGCTGGCAGCTTAGCGAGGGCCGTTAACTGGGCCGCTGTAGCCCGACACGCTACGGCATTAAACCACCGGCTCACAAACAGAACAGAATCGGAATAAGCCTGCACCTGCACTATGTAGGTGGCTTTTACGGGCAAGTCGGTTTGGTCGAAAGCTGGGAGATGCTGGCGTAGACGCCGGACCTGGGCGGCTGGGTGAAAATATGCGGCCGGGTTAAACTCCACTCCTGCTTTGTCGCGCAATTCCACCCAATACCGATGAGTAGGCGCAGAAGCTTGCCCCCAAGCTGGCAGAACGACAAAGCTTGTTAGCAACCCAAGCAGTACATATTGAAAATAACGAGCGAAGTGTGGCAAAGGCATAGAAATAAACGAACAAAGATAAGTACGCTCATTTCAGCTAAACAGCCTATCTATTGCACATATCAGTGGAAACTAAGCACTAAAATAAAATTTACGTACGCACAATTTGAGAATATTAGAAAGGCTATTAGTTGAGCTTATTGACTGCAACTCAACCTTGTCCACTGCCGTTCAAGCGCAACACATAGTTTCTCTACCTTTCTTCACCGACTTCTATGAATTTGCTCTCTGCTCGTCTGGCTACTGTATCCTTATTCAGTGCCGGTGCTTTGTTACTCGGTGGTTGCAACGCCAAAGAAATTGCGGCCCTTCAGCAGCAAAATGCTTCTCTTACCTCCTCTCGTGACCAGCTTCAGGCACAGAAAACAGCTTTAGAGCAAGAGAAATCACGCAATGAAGCGGCACTGCGTTCTAGCCTACTCAACAAAAACCAACAAGTAAATCAGCTCAACGACAACCTAACGGGAGCCGAGCAAGCCAACAGCGCCCTCTCAGCCGACCTGCGCTCCAAAGAGCAACGAATTACTGAAATGCAGCGCATCCTCGACCAAAAAGATGCGGCAGTAAAGGCGCTTCGGCAAAAAGTTGGCGATGCGCTATTGGGTTTCAACGCCCAGGATTTGCAGGTAACCGTGAAAAACGGCAAAGTGTACGTGTCGTTGTCGGAACAACTACTGTTTAAATCAGGCTCCACCAAAGTTGACCCTAAAGGCCAGGAAGCGCTAAAAAAACTGGCCACTGCTCTAAAAGGTAATCAGGATGTGAATGTGTTAGTGGAGGGCCACACTGATAATGTGCCCATTGCCAAAGGCACCGCTGGCATGCGCGACAACTGGGATTTGAGCGTGTTGCGCGCCACTGAAATTACGCGTTTGCTCACAGAAAATGGCTTGCCTACCAGCCAAGTAACCCCCTCGGGCCGTGCTCAGTATGCTCCTATCGCTCAGAATGATACTCCAGCCAACAAAGCATTAAATCGTCGCACCGAAATCATTTTGACACCCAAACTGGATGAGTTATTCCAAATATTGGAAGCCAATTAATACTATAGTTGAAAAGATTTTTAACGCAACGGCTTCCGAGAAATTGGAAGCCGTTGCTGTATAGTATCTTCTGCAGTATAATGTTAATGATGGGCTCATTGTATTTTTAGCTTTATAATAAGACTGTATGAAGGCGCTAATAATAGTCTTAAAGCATGTGCCATAAGATGATGGCGTTAAGAATCCATTTAGTAGTGTTCAGCTTATCAGATAGACCTCCAGTTTGCAATTATAGCTACAAGGCTCAAACTACTTCAAGCAAGTATATTCTGTAATCGTGCCTACTAAACCTGATTGAATATCCAGCTATATAGTCATTAATGTGCTCGACGTATAAATATCAACCCAAACATCTTTATATATTTAAAATAAATATTAGCACAATTACACGATACGATTTAATCGTCTGTACTCTAGCATACGTATGGAGACAGATTGCAAAAATTCGTTTTTGCTGCTTTACACACCAAAAGAATTCTTTATATAACCCCTAACAATCAATTTTTTCTCACTTGGTGCAGAGGCAGCTACTTGATTAAGCGTGATACGCGAGAATATTGCTTGCTTAATGCATCAGTTGCATGCTCATCTTGATTAGCAGAATGCCCTTTTGATACTAGGACATCATGTATCAAGGCTGCTTTAGATGCTATCATCTCCTGTAAACGCATGTACTTAAATAACTCCAATCCTAGACTTATCATTCTAGCTTATTTCTGTTAGCCATTAACACAGTAGTAACGATTAAAAAATTTATAACTGAAATGTTTTTTTAATCGTTACAGCAGAATAGTATTTGATATAAATACTTTTTGAGTAAACTTTGAGCGTTATTTCACTTCCTTCCAAAAATCATTTCACGAATGGCTACTCCTGACCTCAGTAAATTACAGCAAATTCTGGCCAGCGCCGAAGACAATGAAGCGGTACTAAACCAGATCCGAAAAAACATGTCGAAGGTGACTGAATTGATTACTGAAATCAGCACTATGCTAGAGCCCGGCTACACGGTAGAGAAAAAAGAGCGTAAACCCCGTGCTACCAACGGTACTGGCAAGCGCCCAGGCCGTCCTAAGAAAGAAGTTGCTTCAGCTTAATTAGTAAAGCACCAACAAAAAGCCAGCTGCATCTAAATGCAGCTGGCTTTTTGTTTTTCTACTTCTGTCAACAGTACTCGGGTAGCTACACGAATTTTATTTCACTTGATACTATAATCCGTATTTGCTAATTAAATAAATAAGCGCGGCCATACTGGCACCACCTAATTCTAGTTCGCGGCGGTTCACTTTGTCGAACGTATCGGAAGCGGCGTGGTGAATATCGAAGTAGCGCTGGTCGTCGCAGTCGTAGCCGATGAGGGCCTTGGCTTGGCCTTTCAGAGGGCCAATATCGGTGCCGCCGTGGCCGGGCTTGATATCGCCGCTGCCGTAGGGAGTGAAAAGTGGCTGCCACTGCTGTACCTTCCGCACCACCGCCGGCTCGGCCTCAATGCCAAAGCCACGCGGCGTGAAGCCTCCCCCATCCGACTCCATGGCCGCTATATGCACCTCTTTGGCGGCCTTGGCCAGTTCAGCGTACTTGTTACCGCCGCGGGTACCGTTTTCCTCATTCATAAACATCACGGCCCGAACAGTGCGCTCAGGGCGCAGGCCAGTGGCTTTCAATAAGCGCAGCACTTCCATACTTTGCACGCAGCCAGTGCCATCGTCGTGGGCGCCTTGGGCAAGGTCCCAGGAATCGAGGTGGCCACCTACGGTGATGATTTCGTTGGGGTATTTCGAGCCCTTGATCTCGCCTACTACATTGTAGCTTTTCACGTCGGGCAGGGTTTGGCAGGCCATTTCCAGCTCTACAGTCAGGTCGGAATCCACCTTAAGGAGTTGGCTGAGTTCATCGGCGCCGTTGGTGCTGACAGCGGCGGCGGGTACCTGAGCCACATTGTCTTCGTAACGCATGGCCCCGGTATGGGGCAGGTCATCATGGGCCAGAGAGAGGCTGCGCACCAGGGCACCTACGGCCCCGCGCTTGGCGGCCTCGGAAGCCCCAATGCGGCGTTGGTCGCCGGCTTCGCCGTAGGCGCGGCCCGTTTCAATGTACAGCGGGTTCATGGGGCGGTTGAAGAACACAATTTTGCCTTTCACTTTTTCGGCGGGCAAGGCGGCCAGCTCGGCCATGCTGTGCACTTCTACCACCTGCGCTTTCAGCTTACCGTTGGTGCCCACTGAGCCGCCCAAGGCACATACAGCCAGCGGCAACCCCTTGCCTTTGGCAGGTTTAATTTCGGCTTTTTCTTTGGCCCCACGCACCCAGTGCGGCACCATTACCTCTTGCAGATATACCCTATCAACGCCCAGTTTTTCCATGGCTACTTTGCTCCACTGCACGGCCTGCTCGGCTTGGGGTGAGCCACTTAGCCGCCCGCCAATTTTGGTGCACAGTTCGCGCAGGTTTTCGTAGCTCTGCCCCCGCAGCAGGGCCTCATCGTAGATTTTGCGGACAGCCAGGGAGTCAATCTTAGTGGTCGTTTGGGCAGCAGCAGGGACCGTAATGGCTAGCGCCAGCAAACTACCGAACAGCAAACGAGGCATGGAAAGCAGCATAGAAAAGAGAAGTCGAATAATAAAGAAACCTCCGGTAGTAGTGGCTCTCACGTTAAAAGTAGCAGGAAACAGTGGGCAAGTTGCACACTAACGCCATTATCGGCTGGGTTGGCCGTACCGCCGAGCTACGGCAGTAGGCACTCGCGTCGAATCTTTGGCCATTCGCACTTCCAGCAGATAGTCGTACTCATTGTCGCCGATGGAGGGTACCGGTCGAGCAGCCCCAAAAGCCTGCACAGTTTCCAGAATAGTGTTGGAATGCCCTACTACCAGTACTTTCTGGCCTGCATAG
Source organism: Hymenobacter norwichensis DSM 15439 (assembly GCF_000420705.1). Classification (GTDB taxonomy): domain Bacteria; phylum Bacteroidota; class Bacteroidia; order Cytophagales; family Hymenobacteraceae; genus Hymenobacter; species Hymenobacter norwichensis. The sequence continues at coordinate 331,929 of NZ_ATVL01000007.1, read as the reverse complement.
TCGCGTCGAATACGGGCTACAAGTGTCGGTAGCTGCTTGGCATCGTAATCCTGAATGGTGAGGCCGAGAGCTTGGGCCAGCGGTTCGGCGGTGGCGCGGGTGCGCGTGGTAGCAGTGCTGAAGATGGCGCTCAATGGCCGATGGCGCAGCAAGGTGTCGCGCAGAGCGAGGGCGCGCTGCTGGCCGGCAGGAGTCAGGAGTGGGTCGGGCAGGTTAGGCGTGAGGTCCTTCTCGGCGTGCCGCACCACGTAAATGGTAGTGGTGATTTGCCGGTCGAAGTGTTGCCGCACGGCTCGACCACAGTTGCCGCCCATCAGCAATACCAGCAGGGCCATCAGCCAGAGCAGCGGACGAGAAGCAAGTTTCATAAACGCATAATGTTGTGAATGGTGCAAGATAGAAGGTCACTTGCTTGCAACAGCGCCACGGGATGGCTAGCGCCGCTGCCAGCCAAAAAAAGCACAGCCGGGCTTCAACGGTTTACAACTATTGAAAGGCATCAACTCAAGATACATACCGGACGCTGGCCCGACGCTTTAGGTTGCTTGCGTGAACCGTGGCAACCTAAGCTCGAGCTACATTCTTTACCTTACTGCCTCCTATCCTATTGTATGCTCGATTCTCAACCTGTTATCCGGGTCCGCGGCCTCAGTAAGCACTACGGCGCCCAGACGGTGGTGCAAAACGTGTCGTTTGAATTGGCCGCCGGCGAAACGCTGGTGCTGCTCGGCCCGAGTGGCTGCGGTAAAACCACTCTCCTCAAAACCCTTAACCGCCTGATAGAGCCTGACGCTGGCACCGTGGAGGTGCAGGGCCAAGACGTACGCCACCAGCGGCCCGAATTGCTGCGGCGTGGCATCGGATACGTTATCCAGCAGGTGGGGCTACTGCCGCACCTCACGGTAGCCGAAAATGTAGCGGTAGTACCCAAGCTCCTCGGCCATCCGGCCGCCGAAATAACTGCCCGCACCGAGGAACTGCTGACGCGCCTGCACCTGCCACCGGCCCGCTATGCCGGGCAGTACCCCCGGCAGCTCTCGGGTGGGCAGCAGCAACGGGTGGGACTAGCCCGGGCGCTGGCGGCCAACCCGCCCATTATTCTGCTCGATGAGCCTTTCGGTGCCCTCGACCCTATCACGCGGGCGGGCATCCGGCGGGAGTTTCGAGAGCTAGAAGAACTACGTCAGAAAACGGTGGTGATGGTTACCCACGACGTACAGGAAGCCTTTGAACTAGCCGACCGGATTATGCTGCTTAATGCCGGGCAGGTACAGCAGCTGGGCACTCCGCGGGAACTGCTGTTCCGGCCAGCTAACGACTTTGTGCGGCAGTTTTTTGCAGCCGAGCAACTTACACTGCAACTCCGTACGCTAACCCTGAACGACCTGCTTCCATATTTAGCAAATCATAGCCCATCTGGCTATGTATATAATTCACAATCAGGTACAAACACCATAAGACCTGATGCAACAGTTCAACAGGCGTTAGAGCAACTTAGCGCACAAGCTGGCTCTGTTGTGGACGCAGCTTTTTTCCCTGCTCCGCCTCCCACGCCTTCTCTTCCGGAGCCTCCGCCCGCCCCCACTGTACTGTGGTTACAAGCAATAACTAGCTTCTCTACCCCGCCCGAATTGCCAGTTGCCAACCAGCTAGTAGCGCCCACATTCAAGGCTCCGTTTCCCTTGACGCTTCCCTCTCTAATGGCCGCTTTCGGGCAGGCTATCCAGCACTTCCAACGCCTATGAACACGCTCCACGAACTCCTTGACTTCTGGCAATTGCAGGCCGGCAAGCTAGGCCAGCAGACCGTGCAGCACATCGGCCTGACGGCGGCCTCCTTGCTGCTGGGTGTGGCGGTAGGCGTGCCGCTAGGACTGCTGCTTACGCGCCGGCCACGGCTGGCGCCGTGGGTGCTAGGAGTTACCGGCATCCTGCAAACTATTCCAAGCATTGCGCTGCTGGGCTTCCTGATTCCGGCAATGGGCATCGGGCCGGTGCCCGCTATTTTTGCGCTTTTTCTGTACGCCCTGCTACCCATTGTGCGCAATACTGTAACTGGTATCCGGGGCGTGGATGCGGGCGTGGTGGAGGCAGCGCGCGGCCTGGGGTTTACTGATGGGCAAGTGCTACGCCGGGTGGAACTGCCGCTGGCCTTGCCGGTGCTGCTGGCGGGCATCCGCACAGCGGCTGTTATCAATGTGGGAGTAGCCACGCTGGCGGCATACGTGGCGGCGGGCGGCCTGGGCGAATTCATTTTCGGGGGCATTGCACTCAATAATCCGGCTATGATTCTGGCCGGCGCTATTCCGGCGGCGGCGCTGGCGCTGGTGTTCGATGCCGCCCTGGGCGCGGTACAGCGGCTAGCTAGTCGTAAGCGCAGCAGCGTGGGGGTAGGCGTATTGCTGGCCTTGCCACTGCTGGCCACGCTTTATTTGCTACCCCGCGCAACGGGCCGGTTACAGGCCGGTTTCAGCCCCGAGTTTGTGGGCCGGGCCGATGGTCTGCCGGGCCTGACGCGCACCTACGGTTTGCGCCGCCTGCCCAGCGTAGTGCTAGCTCCCGCTTTGGTGTATGAAGCTGCCCGCAATGCCAATGTAGATGTTATCGACGGCTACTCCACCGATGGCCGCATCAAGGCCTACCACCTGCAAGTGCTCCACGACGACCAGCGCGTGTTTCCGCCCTACTATGCCGCGCCAGTGGTGCGCACCGGCCTCCTAACAACCCACCCGGAACTGCGGCCGGTGTTTGGCAAGCTGGCCGGCCAGCTCTCCGATTCGGTGATGACGGAGCTGAACTACCGGGTTGACTATCTACATCAAGCGCCGCAAGCGGTAGCGCGGGCGTTTTTGCGGCGGCGCGGTCTGTGGCGGGCACCACGCCCCATCCGGCCGGACGCCGCTACCGTGAAGCTGGGCTCCAAGATTTTTGCTGAGCAGTACATTTTGGCTGAAATGTACGCCGACCTAATTCGAGGCTATACTGACCTGAATGTGGAAACCAAAACCGGCCTGGGCGGCACCACCATCTGCTTCGAGGCCCTACGCAGCGGCGCCATTGATATGTACCCCGAGTACACCGGCACCGGGCTGCTGGTGCTGCTCCAGCCGCCTACCGCTGTCATCGACTCATTGGGCGGCGACGCGGGGGCGGTGCTGGGCTACGTGCGGGCCAGGTTTCAGCAGCGCTTCGCGCTGGAATGGCTGGCCCCGCTGGGGTTCAACAATACCTACGCCCTGCTTATGCGGCGGCAACAGGCCCGGCAGCTGGGCATAACCTCGATTTCGGATTTGGGCGTGTACTTGCGGCAGTAAGGCGGCCCGGGTGAGACATAGTGCCAGGGAGAACTGTACCCTTTAGTCTGCTTTATTTCTGCGAAGTCTCAAGCTCATTCAGGGCAGATTTGCTGCTGTTGAGCTTGTAATAAAAATTGATTGTACACGCTATAACTAAGATTTTAATCTAATTTTAAGGTGTTGCTTACCTCGCTTGAAACACTTTACCACCTTTCTGCTGCTTGCTGTCTTCCTCTACAATTTGGTGGGGGTGTATCCTGTGGCTATGTGGCAGCAGCACCAGTTACGCTGCGAGGCTGAGCGTATGCGTCGTGCAAACCTGCCCGATGAAGCTCTGGTTCGCATTGTAGTAGCCAGGCAACCGGCGCAAAACAAACACCAGGTGCAGTGGCACGAAGAACACGAGTTTTCATACCGAGGGCAGCTCTATGATGTGGTGCGGCAACGCGTAACCCCCGACTCGGTTACGTATTTCTGCTGGCACGACCACGACGAGGAAAAGCTACTGGCTGGCCTCAACAAGCACGTACGAGAGTATGCCTACCCCGCCGCCGGGGCGCGAAAATCAGCGAAAAAGGCGTTCAGCTATTGGTTTAAAATAAACTATCTGGTGCCTGCCAGCAATGTGTTGCCCATGGCAATAGCTGTTGCCAGCCAGCCAACTTATCCAGAATATACCACCCCTTTGCCAGTGGCAGAAGCAGTGGTAGCGGTTCCGCCCCCCTGGTGCCCGCTGATTTTGCGGGGGTAGTGGCCGCACAGGCAGCCATTTCCTGCCTTAGCTGAGAAGTTTCTATTTACTGCTCTACCGCTTCTTGTATCGGAAGCCGGGCAACCTATTCTGACCATTTCGGTCCTCCTTTCCCTTATTATGAAAACTTTTTTTACCACGTTGCTGCTGCTAGCAGTGATGCTCGTAAGTGCGCCTGCCTGGGCGCAATACACCGCCACCGGTACCGTGCTCGATCAGCAAACCCGGCAGCCGGTAGTAGGTGCCGCTGTGGTGGTGGCCGGCCAAACCAACGCCGTGGCTACTGATGCGCAGGGCCGCTTTTCGCTGACGGCCAACGAGGAGTTTCGGGCTGTTCGGGTGCAGTCGTTGGGGTACATCACCCAAGAAATTGCAGTGAAAGACGCCAGCATTCCCCTGACCGTCACGCTGGCACCGTCCAACACGGGCCTGAGCGAAGTGCAGGTAATTGGCTACGGCACGGGCACCGAGCGGAAACTGCTCGAAACCCCAGCGGCCCTCACCATCGTGACCGAGAAAGACTTGCAGCGCAACAACACCATCTTCCTGCAAAACACCCTCAACCAGGTGCCCGGCGTGCGCATGAATGTGCGCAGTGCCACTTCCCAATCCAACCTCGTGATTCGCGGGATTGGCAGCACCTATGGGCGCTTCAGCATCCGCGGCATCAAGCTGTACCAGAACGGCATTCCGCTTTCGGAAGCCGATGGTACCACGTCCCTCGATGATCTGGACTTCACTACCCTCGGCCGCATCGAGGTAATCAAAGGTCCTGCCTCTACCATCTACGGCGCTACGCTGGGCGGAGTGGTATCGTTTCAGACCCGCAAAGCTGCTCCCGGCACCAGCATCAACCTGGGCACGACGGTAGGTAAGTACGGCCTGTTTCGGACCAACACAGGCATTGGCGTGGGCACCGACAAAGTGAACCTATTGGTAAACTACGGCCACCAGGAAACCCGCGGCTTCCGCGACGCGCATTCTAATAGCCGCAAAGACTACGTAACCGTAGCCGGCGACTTTTACGTGAGCGACAAGCAGACGGTGAGCGTGCTGGGCACCTACACCAACCAGCACGACAACTACGCCGGAGAGCTGGACAGCACCGATTTCTTCAGCAACTACACCAAAACGGCCCCGGCCTACGTGCAGAAAGACGTGGGCGTGGACGCTGAAATCACCCGGTTGGGCCTGACCCACACGTACCGCTTCACGTCTAACTTCGCTAATACCACTACGCTGTTCACCTCGAACACTTACTCATTGAGCCCGGTAGAACCGAACTTTGCGCACACGCAGCGCGGCAAGCGCGGCGTGCGTAGCGTGTTTACGTATGCCCCTGAACTGGGCAAATTGCGCACTCGTTTTGTACTGGGCACCGAGTACATAGCCAACCAAGACAATAACAAGCGCTACGCCATTTCCGCCACCGGCGTGTCTGGCGCCATTACTTCCGACCAGGAGCTGCGGGCCACGCAAACCAACGTGTTTGCTCAGGCCGAGGCATCCGTAACCGAGCACACCACCGTCACAGCTGGGGTGGGCTACAACGTGGTGTCGTACGATATTCAGGATTTGATTCCGAAGACCTTGCCAGCGCGGAGCTTGACCGGCTACCGGCAATTCAAGCCGACGTATACGCCCCGCGTGGCGGTGCTGCACTCGTTCAACGACCAATTTTCGGTGTTTGCGCAGTATAGCACCGGCTTCTCACCGCCCATTAGCAGCCAGATTTCCCTATCAACGGGACCAATTAATCCGGATTTGAAACCGGAAACCAACACCAACATGGAGCTGGGCTCGCGCGGAACCATCTTGGGCAACCACCTCAACTACGACGTGACGCTGTTCCGGATGCAGGTGAAGAACGGTTTGGTGTCGCAGACTAATGCCGACCGGGTGACCTACTTCGTCAACTCTGGCGAGTCGGAATATAAAGGTGTGGAGCTGGCGTTATCAGGCAATTTGATTGATGTAACCCAGCCCGGCGTGCTCACTCAGGTGCGGCCCTTCGTGAGCTACACTTACACCGATGCCGAGTTCAAATCGTACGAGCTGGGCGCCAACAACTACCGCGGCAAGCAAGTAACGGGCTCGTTCAAGAACCTGTTCACTGGTGGCCTCGACGTGGAAACCCAGCCCGGCGTATACCTGAACCTGACTTCGTACTACACCGACAAGACGCCGATGAGCGACAACAATGCCCGCTTCGCGCCCTCGTACTGGCTGTTCAACAGCCGCCTCGGGATTCGCAACAAGCTGGCCGGGCACCTGAGCTACGACGTTTTTGGCGGCATCGACAACATCGGTGACAAGCGCTACGTGGCTTCGGTGGCTTTGAACCAGGCTACGCCGGTAGGCCGCCCAACCTTCTACAACCCCGGCATGCCGCGCAACTGGTACGCCGGCGCTAACCTGAGCTATACTTTCTAATCCGTTTCTCCGCACGCTGTAGACATGACACTTGGTGTCTCATTGTTAAACGACCTAGCTGGAATAAGCCAGCATAACAACGTCAGCAACGACGAGACGCTAAGTGTCGCGTCTCTACAGTGTTAGCCTCCTCTCTACATGAAAAGAATATTCTACGCGACCCTGCTGTTGGCTTCCGTAGCCTGTAACCGGTTCCAGAACGAAGAATCTGCTAGCACGACTATGCCTCAGCAGGAGCGCATTGTGTCGGTGTCCAAGCAACTGACGGAAATGATTTTTGCGCTGGGTGCGGAAAATCGGCTGGTGGGGGTGGACCTATCCAGCACCTACCCGGCGGCGGCCAAAAAGCTACCGACTGTGGGCTACCACCGCCTACTAAACGCCGAGGGCATCATTTCCCTGAAACCCACCGTGGTGTATTCTGATGGCAACGTGGCCCCGGAGGCCGTTATTACCCAAGTGCAGAAAGTGGGTATTCCCATCAAGGAATTCACCCCCTCCAAGACCATACCTGAAACCTGCCAGCTACTCCAGCAGCTCGGCGACGAGTTCAAACAACGCCCCCAGGCCGACAAGCTGGCCCAACAGCTCACCGCCGATATGGCGCAGGCCGCCGCCAACGCCAAGCAGTACCCCAACCATCCGAAGGTGGTCATCATTCACTACGGCCTGCAAAAGAACATCTACCTGGCCATGGGCCAGAAAAGCATTGGTACGCAGATGGTGGCCTGGGCTGGCGGCGTCAACTCGCTTAACGCGGCCGAAGGTATGAAGCCCATCAGCCCCGAACTGATTGCAGAAGCCCAGCCCGACGTAATCCTGGCCACCGACTTTGGCTACGATCGGCAAGGCGGACTGGAAAAATTCAAGCAACTGCCCGGCGTGGCCCTCACCCCCGCCGCTAAAAACAACCGTATCTACCGCGTTGAGGAGCACGACATGGTGTACCTCGGCCCGCGCACCGGCCAAAACGTGCTGATGCTGCAAAAACTTATTCACCAACAGCCTGCGCAATAGTGACTCTATCCCCTGGGCGTGTGCGCCTGTATTTCAGTTGCTTGACCGTGAGCTTGCTGGTCGTACTGGTGCTGTCGGCGCGGCTGGGCGCTATGGCGTTGACGTATCCGGAACTGGGCGGCTTTCTGCAAGAGGCGTTTGGGGTAGCGGCACCGTCGGCTGATCCGGTAGCGGCGCTGCACCGGGGCGTGTTCTTCGAGATTCGGCTGCCACGGGTGCTGCTTTGTGCCTGCGTGGGGGCGGCGCTGTCGATGTCGGGCACCTTGATGCAGGCCTTATTTCGCAACCCCATTGTGGAACCGGGCCTGATTGGCACTTCCGCCGGCGCGGCATTGGGGGCGGCCGTAATCTTCGTGCTAGGTAATTCCTTAAACTGGGCGAACGTGCCTGTACTGGGGGCGCTGGTATTGCCGGCCGCGGCTTTTGTGGGGGCGCTGGCTGCTACGGCACTGGTTTACCGGCTATCGGCGGTGCAAGGGCGGGTAACGGTGGCATCGATGCTGCTGGCTGGTATTGCCGTGAATGCACTGGCCGCCGGCGGCACGGGGTTCCTCTCCTACATTGCCCGCGACCCGCAGGCCCGCTCCATTACGTTCTGGAACCTAGGCAGCTTTTCCAGCGCCGATTGGCCTTCGTTCTATTTAGTTGGTTTGGTTACGGTGTTGGGCGGGTGGGCGGCTTTGCGTTTTGCTAAGTCGTTGAATGCGTTGCAGCTGGGCGAGACTGAGGCACAGTATCTGGGTATCAATGTGCGGCGCCTGCAAACCCAAGTACTGCTGCTCAACACGCTGCTGGTAGCCGTGGCTACTGCCACAGTAGGCGTTATCGGGTTTGTGGGACTGGTGGTACCCCACCTGCTGCGGCTGGCCGGCTTTTCCGATAACCGCCTACTCATTATGGGCGCCGCGCTGCTGGGCGCCATCCTGATGATAGTGTCCGATACTGTGGCCCGCACCATTATTGCCCCGGCCGAGCTGCCTATTGGGGTGCTTACAGCCTTTGTGGGCGCTCCGGTGTTTCTGTGGCTGCTGTCTAGGTACCAGCAGCTTTCTTCCCGTGGTGGTTTCTACGCCTAGCTCGTATGCTTGAAGCCAATCTTGTTTCTTACGCCATCGGGGAGAAGACCTTACTCCACGACGCTACACTGGCCTGCCGGCCCGGCGAGGTAACCGTGCTGCTGGGCCCTAATGGGGCCGGCAAAACCACTTTGCTGCGCCTGTTGGCCGGCCTGTATCCGCCCAGCACCGGCCAAGTGCTGCTCGATGGGCACCCCCTATCCAGCTTCAACAGCACCCAACTGGCACGGCAGCGGGCGGTAATGTCCCAGCAAATTCATCTGGCTTTCCCGCTCAGCGTGCAGGATGTAGTGCTGATGGGCCGTTACCCGCACTTCCAGCGCAGCCCCACCCGGCACGACCAGCACCTTGCACAGCAGGCCCTGGCCGATATGGGCATGAGCAGCTTTGCCGGGCGTGACTACTCCACGTTGAGCGGCGGCGAGGCACAGAAAGTACAAATGGCCCGGGTGCTGGCCCAGATTTGGGAGGCTCCCGCTCAGGGTAGCCGGGTGCTGCTACTCGATGAGCCAGTATCCAGCCTGGATGTTCAGTACCAGCATCAGCTCCTCCAACGAGCTCGGCAACTTGCTCACGAACAAGCCATTGTGGTTGCCATCCTGCACGATATCAACCTGGCAGTCAGCTATGCCGACCGGTTGGTACTGCTCAAGAACGGTCACATACACGCTACCCTCCCCGACCCGGCCGAGCTTACTGAGCCATTGCTGCGCGATGTATTTGCGGTAGATATGCGCCTGCTTATCAACCCGTACACCCAAAAACCGGTAGTTGTAGTAGCTGGCTAGAGTAGCCACCGGATAGTTGCCTGGTGTCACCGAGCGGAATCAGCCGGCAGGGGCTTAGCAGCGAGGTACCGGCTGGCTATCTGTACCAGGGCAGGAAGCCTACCGGCGCGTCGGTTCTTCACCTGCGCTTCACTACAATTGTATGTATGTTGTGCACTTAATTCAGCTACCACCCCTATGCACGTTCTAATAGTAGAAGACGAAAAAAGCCTGCACGATGAGGTGCGGCAGTTTCTGTTAGTATCACAGTACCTCGTCGATTCGGCTCATAACTACACCGATGCTTCCGAGAAAATCTTTGTCAATAGCTACGATTTCGTGCTGCTCGACTTGGGTCTACCCGACGGCGACGGTCTGGATTTGCTGCGCGAAGCCCGCCAGAACGACCGGCAAGAAGCCTCATTCATCATCCTGACGGCCCGCGGCGCCCTCGACGACCGGATAAAGGGCCTGGACTTAGGCGCCGACGACTACCTACCGAAGCCTTTTTCGCTGCTGGAATTACAGAGCCGGATGCAGGCCATTACGCGCCGCAAGTTTGGGCTGAAGCGCCAGGAAATTGTGTTTGGGCCTGGCTTCGTGATGGACGTGCAAGGCCGTGTGCTGCGCCACGCCGAACAGGAAGTACCGCTCACCAAAAAGGAATTTGACCTGTTGCATTACCTCGTGCTGCACAAAAACCGGGTGCTTACCCGCCTCCAACTCGGGGAGCATCTGTGGGGCAACGTGTTGGAAGACGACTCCGACTCCAACTACATCGACGTGCATATCAAGAACATCCGCAAAAAACTCGGTCAGTTCGCTCCCGCCGATTTTCTGGAAACCGTGCGCGGCATTGGCTATAGAGTAGCAGAGGGTTAATTACTAACCCAAAACTATTATAAACAGAAAAGCTGGTCATGCTTCGCTGCGCTCTGCATGACCAGCCTCAGGCTTATTACTCCTAAAAAATGCGCCTCGAAGCCAAGCTTGCCCTATTCAATGCGCTGTCGAAGCTGCTGCTGGTGCTATTAGGGGCGGCGGTTATTCCGGCCATTGTGAGCCGGGTGGCCGTGGCCCACACCGATCAGCGCCTGCACGAAAAGAAGCGGGAGGTACTTGGCTTAATTCAGCGCGACGGGTTAGTGGCCTTCGTGCGCCAGGAGCAGGCCTACGCCGACTACAATATTCTTAAGCAAGAGTACATTACGCTCACCCCAGAGTCTGCCGCTGCCCCCACTGCGGCTACGCCCGAAGAAAAGATTTTCAATGAGCCCCGGCAGGTAGACGACGAGGTGGAGGATTTCCGCATTCTGAGCTACCGGTTTGTTTCAGGTGGCCGGCCCTACCGCCTGGAAATCGGTTCATCATTAGCGACGGTAGAACTGCTAGAAGAAACTTTGCGGCGGCTGGCGCTGTGGGTGTTGGTGATTGGGGCGGCCATTACGGTGGTTACCGATGCGGCTTTTGCCCGGTTTCTGTTGCGGCCCCTCGGCGACTTGATTTCAAGCAAGCTACGCAACGTACGCCACCCCTCGGGCTTCTCGTTCACGCCCATTCCCACCACCACCACCGACTTCCGCCAGCTCGACGATAGTCTCAACGAAATGATGCGGCAGATGCAGTCGGCCTTCGAGAAGGAGCGCGAGTTTATGAGCAACGTGTCGCACGAGTTGCTCACGCCGGTTAGCATCCTGCAAACGCGCTTCGAGAACATGCTCCAAGACCCCACGCTGGCCCACGTACACTCCCTAAAGCTGGTTGATTCGCAGAAGACGTTGTACCGGCTGCGCAACACCGTGAAAACGCTACTGCTAATTGCCAACATCGAAAACGACCAGTATCTGCGGGAGGAATCGGTAAGCTTGGCGGCCGTGGTGGCCGATGCTACCAATGAGCTAGAGGACCGGCTGGCCCAGCGGGAACTGCATCTGCGGGTGCACTTAGAGCCCGACTTTGTGCTCCTGCGTGCCAATCAAACGCTGCTGTTTACGTTGATTTTCAACCTACTCAGCAATGCCATCAAGTATAACCGGGAGGGCGGCAGCATTACGGTTACGGGCCTGGTACCGCCCCAGGGTGGCTACCATCTGTCGGTAGCCGACACCGGCCCTGGTATAGCTGCCGAAAACCTACCCCACCTCTTCGACCGGTTCCGGCGCTTTCATGCCAGCGGGCCTAAGTCGCCGGAAGGGTTTGGGCTGGGACTACCTATTGCCCAAACCATTGCCAACTTTCACAAAGCCAGTATTACGGTTACGTCGGTAGTGGGCAAGGGCAGCACATTCACCTTGGAATTTCAGCCTCCGGCAGTTGACTAGTTAGGAGCTAGGGTGTTGCGCTACTCACGCAGTCTTCATGGTTGGCACCCGAACTTAGGGTACTGATTCATTGAACGTTCTGTCTATGAAAACTTCCCTGAATGGCTTGAAAGCTCCCATCGGAATCATCGTATTCTTCCTGATACTGTTGGCGATACTCCTTTTTCTGCCCGACCCTTTGAAGCTGAGCCAACCCAGCCCGGTGGCCCACACCGCTCCGCTCATTCTGCGGCACACCCCCGCGCCCGTGGTGCACCATGTCCGCGACGTAAGGCGCCCGCCAGCCCGGATGTAGCTACCCTTCAATGCTAGTTTAAAATAACTTCAAAAATTGGTATAGCCGGTCCGACGGCCAAAAAGCCGTCGGACCAGAGTAACTGAATCAACACACATTGTCTGGTAAGCCGCCATAGCAGCATGAGGCCCATTAGCTGGTGTGCTAATGGGCCTCATGCTGCTATGGCGGCTTAGCCAAGATTATCCAAGCCCTTCTGCCGACTCGCCGGGTTCGGGAGTGGCGCTGCCGATTACCGGAGCGGGCTTCGTGGCAGTTGCAGCCGGCGATTCGCTGAGTTGCCAGGTGGTATTCATAGATTTCATGGCAGCGTTAGACGTAAGGTCGAACTGGCAGGGCACGATGGAAATGTAGTTGTTGGCCAGGGCCCATTCGTCCGTATCAGTGCCGCGGTCCAGATTCACAAACTCGCCAATCAGCCAGTAGTAGGGGCGCTTGTAGGGGTCGTGGCGCAGGTCGAATTCTTCCTGCCACTTGGCGTGTGCCTGCCGGCAGAGCTTGGCGCCTACAATCGGTCCGGCCGATTTTTTGGGGATATTTACGTTCAACGCGGTGTGGGCCGGAATACCATTTGTTAGGGCTTGGCGCGCTATCATTTCAATCCATTCGGCGGTGTGTGAGAAGTCAGCATTGTGCCCGTACTCACAGAGTGAGAAGCCAATAGCTGGCAATCCTTCAATGGCTGCTTCAATAGCCGCCGACATAGTTCCGGAGTACAGCACGTTCACCGAGGAGTTGGAGCCGTGGTTGATGCCCGACACTACTAGGTCGGGCTGCCGGTCTTTCAGTACGTGGTGCTTGGCCAGCTTCACGCAGTCGGCGGGGGTACCGCTGCACTCGTAGGCCTCAATGCCCTCGAAGATGGTGCTGGGGTCGAGGCGCAGCGGGTTGCCGATGGTAATGGCGTGCCCCATCCCCGACTGCGGCGAGTTGGGAGCTACGACCACCACTTCGCCAATGCGCCGCATCACGCTCACTAGCATGGCAATGCCGGGGGCCGAAATGCCGTCGTCGTTGGAAATCAGAATCAGGGGCTTGGAATTGTTGGTAGACACGGGCGGTGAAGTAGTGAACTGGTGATTGGTGGGTTTGACGGGCTGCCAGCGCAGAGCCCCTAAACCGAAGGTAACTGGTACGCATACGAAGGTACTGGGTTAGTAAATGGCGGAATGGTGCACCTGGCATTCAGGCTGCATAAGTGGCGCTGGTATCACAGCGGCTCGCTAGTTCATTGAACGCCGGAGCCGTGGTACCCGTAAGCAACGCATTGCCACTATGTAATGTCCAGCTTCATGTCCAGCTTTTCTCTTGTTCTGCGGCCGGCGCGTCTGGCGCTACTTGCCTTTGCGTCTGGAGCCTGCAATGGCAGCTCCCCCTCTTCCAACGGCGACGTACCCTTTGCTGGCGACTCGCGCAGCAGCGACCCGGCTGCCGCCGAGCAGCGCCTGGCTGCCAACCCCAACGTGCCCGATTCGTTGCATTTGCTGAGTCCGGGCCGGGCGGGCCGCCTGCGCCTGAACATGAGTGAGCGGGAGCTGCTGAAACGGGTGCCCGAAACCCAACTGCGGCGTACCACTTACCAGGACAAAGACACCACCTACCCAGCCTATGAAATGCTGGATGCCCAGAAACCCGATGCCCCGGCATCCGTGCTGCATTTGCTCCCCGATTCGGTGAAGGGCGGCTACCGTCTGCGCCGCATCCGAATATACGACCCGCAGTACCGCACGGCCGAGGGTATTGGGGTCGGCTCCCCTTTTGGAGCGGCTCGCCAAACCATGGGCCTCACGCGGGTTCGGGATACGCCAGCCGGTTTTGCGGGGGTATCTGGCTTGGTGAAAATGGCCTGGGTAATCGACCCAAAATCGTTGCCAGCCAAGCATCCCGATGAAATGAATTCCGCTGATATTCCGCCCGCCGCCCGCATTACCTGCGTGCTGCTGTACCAATAGCCGGCGCGCCTAGAAAATAGCACTCGAAGAGAAATAGTGTATTTTGGCCACACTAAGGAAGATTTTCATCCTTCCCTCCCGGTCACCGACACTTAGGCTTCACCGCTTTTCCCCGTCCCTATGGCGCTCTTCAACAACTACTACCGTACGCACGATTGGGGCCTGCTGCTGCTACGGGTGGGCATCGGGGTGATGTTCACTGTGCACGGCTACCCCAAGCTGGTAGGCGGGCCTGAAACCTGGGTTGAATTGGGGGGAACAATGAAGGTTGTTGGTATCAGCTTTGCACCTGGTGCGTGGGGCTTCCTAGCAGCCGTATCCGAAGCCGTGGGCGGGCAGCTACTAGCGTTGGGGTTGTTTTTCCGTATCACCTGCGCTTTGCTACTGGCTACCATGCTGGTGGCCACCGCCCAGCACATCAGCGCCGGCGACGGGTTCAATGGCTACGCCCATGCCCTAGAATCAGCGTTTTTGTTCTTGGGCCTAGCCTTCACTGGCCCCGGCCGCTATAGCCTCGACCAACTGTTGTTTCCCGGTCGGCGGCGGTTGTATTAAGGGGGAAGCATCTGGCGTAGGGTAGCACAGTACAACAATTTCTGATGTCATGATGGCGGGTTTTGTTTCCTTTGCCGCATGCTTTCGATTCTACTTTCCACCCTGCTGCTAGTGTCTGCTCCCCCAGACGACTGGCGTACCCCATTCGAGAAAGGCAACGGCAACACCACGGCCACCTACGCCGAGTGCATTGCCTACTACAAAAAACTGGACGCCGCCTACCCAGAAATTCAGGTGCGCGAGGCCGGCACCACCGATAGCGGGGAGCCCCTGCACGAAGTGGTTGTCTCGCTCGATGGCCAGTTCCAGCCCAGTGTTCCTACCGGCCGCAGCCGGCCGGTGGTCCTGATTCAGAACGGTATTCATCCCGGCGAGCCAGAGGGTATTGATGCCAGCATGGCCTTGGTGCGCGACTACGTGCAGAAGAAAGAGTTACGCCGGCAGTTGGAAAACGTGACGCTGGTGGTTATCCCGATTTACAACGTGGATGGCGCCCTGAACCGCAACTCCACCACTCGCGTCAACCAGGACGGCCCCGAGAGCTACGGCTTCCGCGGCAACGCCCGCAACCTCGACCTGAACCGCGACTACGTAAAGCAGGACTCGCGCAACGCCCGCTCGTTTGCCGATTTATTCCGCCGCTGGCAGCCTGATGTGTTTGTTGACACCCACACCTCTAATGGCGCTGACTATCAGTATTTCATGACGCTGATTGCCACCCAAAAAGATAAGCTGGCCCCAGCACTGAGTGAGTACCTCACCCAGCGCCTGCTACCTGCTTTGAACACTGGCATGGACAAGCGCAAGTCGCCTCTCACACCCTACGTGGACTTTGAGGGTCGCACGCCGGACGCGCGCGGATTGGTGGGCTTTTTGGAAACGCCGCGCTACTCCACCGGCTATACCACCCTGTTCAACACCATCGGCTTCGTGACGGAAACGCACATGCTGAAAGCCTACGCGCCCCGCGTACAAGTCACCTACGATTTCCTGGATGTGCTGCTGCGCTTCGTGCACCAAGATGCCGGTACCCTCACCCAGGCTCGCGCCCAGGCCTCCCAAAAGCTGAGTGAACAGCAGGCGTTTCCGTTGGCTTGGAAGCTGGACACCACTGCTGCTGAGAAAGTGAACTTCCGGGGCTATACCGGCCGCACCAAACCTAGCGACGTAAGCGGCCAGCCTCGCCTCTACTACGACCGGAAAGCTCCCTTCACGCGTGCCATCAACTATTACAACACGTTCCGGCCCACGGTCACGGTCTCGCGCCCGCAGGCCTACCTGATTCCGCAGGCTTGGGGCGAGGTACTGGACCGGCTCCGCACGGCAGGCGTACCGTTGCAGCGCCTCCGCCGCGACACTACCCTCACGGCCGAGGTCTACTATATCAGCGACTATAAAACCAGCCCGCGCCCCTACGAAGGTCACTACCTGCATACCTCCGTAACGGTGCGCCCCACCCAGCAGGCTCTACCCTATCACCGCGGCGACTATGTTGCTCGCCTCGACAACACTACTGCCCGTTTCCTTATCGAAACCCTGGAGCCACAAGCCACCGATTCCTACTTCGCCTGGGGCTTTTTCGACAGCATCTTGCAGCAAAAAGAGCACTTTTCGGAGTATGTGTTCGAGGACGTAGCCGCCGACCTGCTCCGCCGCGACCCGGCCTTGCGCGAACAGTTAGAGAAACAGAAGCAGCAAGACCCGGCCCTAGCGAAAAGCGGCGCGGCCCAGTTGGAATGGGTGTACCGGCACTCCAAGTATTACGAACCCACCCACCTACGCTACCCCATAGCCCGCTGGCAAGGCGGCGCGTTACCGGTGCAGTAAGCTGGTGTCATATTAGCGGACCGTGCTGCAGAGCACAACGAAGCATCTCGCGTGCTGACGTTGCCCAAGCACTCAAACATCAGATATAAGATACTGTGCTCTGCATGACGTTCATTCTGGCGTCGTTACTACGGTTGACATTCTTTCCCCTAGCTTCGCGGCATGCCTATTCTCGAACTCGACAATGTTTCTAAAAGCTACGGCAGTACCACCGCCCTTAAAGGTCTCACGCTGAGCGTAGAGCCAGGCAGCGTATACGGGTTGCTGGGACCGAATGGCAGCGGCAAAACCACCACGCTGGGTATTGCACTGGGGGTGCTACGGGCTTCGGGTGGGTCGGTGCGCTGGTTTGGGCAGGCGCCGTCCAGTGACAACCGCCGCCGTGTGGGCGCCTTGCTGGAAACGCCCAACTTCTTCCCCTACCTCTCGGCCCGCCAAAACCTGCTGCTGGCCGCCGATGTAAAGCGCGCCGACCCTCGCACCGTGGATCAGGCCCTGGACCTAACCGGCTTGGGCACTCGCCAACACGACAAGTTCCGGGGGTTCTCACTGGGTATGAAGCAGCGGCTGGCCTTGGCATCTACCCTGCTCGGCAACCCCGAGGTACTGGTACTCGACGAACCCACCAACGGCCTCGATCCGCAAGGCATTGCTGAAGTGCGCGACTTGGTAACGCGCCTGGCCGCCGACGGCAAAACTATCATTATTGCTAGCCACCTACTCGATGAGGTGGAAAAGGTGTGCACTCACGTAGCCGTGCTCCAGCGTGGCGACCTGCGCGCCGCCGGCCCCGTGCACAGCATCCTGGCCACTGCCGACCGGGTAATTCTGCGCCCGGCCCCCGATACCAGCATCGTCACGTTGCAACAGGCTCTGGCGGCGCTACCTTGGGTATCGGACCTGAAGCCGGAAACGGCCGGGATTTACAGTGCTGTGCTAGCCGCCGGCCACGGCCCCGCCGACCTGAACCGCGCCCTCTTCGAGCAGGGCATTGCCCTAGCTGGGCTGGAAGTCCGCCACCGCAGCCTGGAGGCTCAGTTCCTGGAGCTGACCCGTTGATGCGCCCTTGATGTGCTAATTTTTGCTGCGTTGATGTGGTGGCTACGCACGCCCTCAACCAATCAACGTGTTATTAATCAGCATCATACTAAGCATCAACGATCGAAACACTACTAATCAGCACACCAATCATCAATTTATGTTCCGCGCTGAACTTCGTAAAATACTACCGTACCGTACCGTCTGGATTATTCTGCTGCTGTTTGTGGTGCTGCTGGCGCTGTTTGTGTCAGCGGGGGGCAGCGTGACATTGAACGGACAGCAGGTGGGCGCTACGCTCTACACGTTTCCGGGGCTGTGGCAGAAGCTAACCTACGTAGCCAGTTACTTCAACCTGCTGCTGGGCATTCTGCTGATTATCCTGATAACCGACGAGTTTCAGTTCCGCACGTTCCGGCAGCAGATAATTGATGGGTCATCGGTAGCCGAGCTGCTGCAAAACAAGCTGCTGGTTTCGGTGGCCCTGATGGTTTTCGGGATGCTGACGGTGCTGGGGCTAGGCTTCTACTTTGGCCTGACCCGCGCCGCCGAAACGGCCAATAAGGCCGCTGAAGGCATTACGGGTATTGCTCTGTACGGCGTGCAGGTGCTGGGCCTACTGTCGATGGCGGCGCTGGTGGCGGTACTGGTACGCCGCAGCGGGCCGGGTATCCTGCTATTCCTGCTCTACGCCTGGGTGGCCGAGCCGCTGCTGCGCTTCTCCCTCCCCGACTCGCTAGACCGGTTTCTGCCCGCCAAGGTGTTCAACAGTCTAACGCCCCTGCCCGGCCAGGAAATGCTCGATACCGTAACCGGTCCATCATCGGCACTACTGCCTACTGAAGCGCTGCCGCTGGCTCTTGTGTACACGGCGCTATTTTGGGGGTTGAGCTACTTGGTGCTCCGCAACCGAGATTTATAGAAAAGAGTAAATGAGCAACTTAGAATGATTATTCAGCTACTCTTTCACTAGCGAGTTGGCGTAGTTCACGATAAAGGCTAGTTCGCGGGCCACGGTGAAGCTGAGCTGGTTCTGTTTGGCGTATTGTTCGAGCTGCTTGGATTGGGCCCGAAATACGTTCAGCAAATCTTTTTTGGGATTACGCAGGGTAATAATGTCGCCGGTGGGTGTGGCTAGAAAGAAGTCGTCCTTCATTTCGGTGTAGGTGCCCATGTAGCGGCCGGGGCCGTACGGCGTGCCATAACCGTAGCCGCCGTAGGCGCTGGAAGTCGGAACGCTGCGCTGCATCAGCGACTCGCGGCGCAACAGCATCCGGGGGCCGTTGCTGAGCTGCTCGAAAAACGCCGGCGACTTGAAGTCGCTGTAATCATTGCCGCGGTTCCAGCGAAAGGTTCGGAACACCCGTACTCGGTTCAGGTCGGAGGGCTCGGTGCGCCGGGCGCTGAACATGGGGTTGCCGTAGTAATAGCCAGCGCGGGCGTCGTAGAAATTGTCGTAGTAGCCGGTGGGTCGGCGGCTGTCCCGATCTTCGCCCTTCACGGCAAAGCTGTTGATAGCCACCGCCGAAAGCGTGGTAACGGTGCCGTCGGCCTGTGCCATCATCAGTACGTCCTGGTCGCGGCGGAGCGTGATGGGGCCGCGCAAGGTGTCGCCGTTGGTGAGCAAGATGGTGCTACCGGCAAACTGCTGGGTGAGGGGTGTTTGCTGGGCCTGGGTGGTAGCCGCTACCGTCAGTAGTCCGGTCAGCAGGGAGAAGAAAGTAGCGCGAAGTAGGGTCATAGCCGGGGAAAGATAACCGAAAAAACGAGGGTCAACCAGCTGGACAACGTCGTTTTTCAACGGCCAACTAGAAACCGACCGTCTTTGGGGGTAACTGCCAAACCCGCCGCTCGGTTCACTTCCATTCAGTGCTCTTTCCTTTGCTTTGTCGGCTTTTAGTCCGGATTAATTCGGCCACCGACGAAGATGGTATCATTCTTTGCAGCCAACGCTTTGCGGGCTTCCGGATTTTGGTCGGGCATTTTGGCGGCGATGCGGAAGTACTCTTCCATGTTGCCCGCTGGCTGGTGCATAACAATCAGGCGGGCCGGACCTTCACTGTTTTTCACGAAAGCATGCGCCACGTTGCGCGGCACCATCAGCGAATCCCCCGTTTTTAGCCGCAGAATATCCTCTCCTACCTGAAACTTGAACTCCCCGCTCAGCACGTAAAACCACTCATCCATTTTAACGTGGATGTGCAAAACAGGACCAATATTTCCCCGCCGGAGCGTATCGAAAATAACGCACCGTCCCTGCGTGTCCTTGCTCGATACTTTCACGGTGAAAGTAGCGTCGAGAAACTCGAATGGCTGGTTGGTTCGGTCATCACCGGCTCTTACCAAAACCGCTTTTTGAGGTAGCTCATCGTTGGCCCCAAAGGTTGGAGGGGCAGCAATAGTCGAAGTGCCGGTATAGGCTAAAGCTGGGGCTGCTAACGACAGATGAAGAAAAGAACGACGTTGCATAGCGAAGCAGATATAATCAGTGAAATTGAATATATAGCTTAACTCGCTATGGACCAACGAACTCACCCTTATATGTGATACTCGACATAAGTCGAATTCAACCAATTAGTAACGCCAAACCTAAGTTATTTACTAGCCCCCTAAAGCCAAAAACGCCCCGCACATTACGTGCGGGGCGCTAACTAAGCTGGTTCAAGAAACCGGAGGCAACGACTAGGCGCCGGCCACTCCTACCACCGGGTCGGGGCTGACGTGCGGGGCGCGGCTGGCACTCAGAATGGTATGGCCCATTTTGTCGCGCTTGGTAGCCAGGTAGCTCTGGTTGTGCTCGTTGGGCTCGATTTCAATAGCCACCGACTCCACTATTTCCAGACCGTAACCAATCAAGCCGGTACGCTTGCGGGGGTTGTTGGAGAGCAGGCGCATCTTACTGATACCCAGGTCACGCAGAATTTGGGCACCTACGCCATAGTCCCGATCATCAATGCCGAAACCCAGCTCTACGTTGGCTTCCACGGTGTCGCGGCCCTGCTCCTGGAGCTTGTAGGCGCGCAGTTTATTGAGCAGCCCGATGCCGCGGCCTTCCTGGTTCATGTACACCACCACTCCCCGGCCTTCGCGCTCAATCTGCTCCATAGCTTTGTGCAGCTGCGGCCCACAGTCGCAGCGGCAGCTCCCGAAAATGTCGCCCGTAACGCAGGAACTGTGCACGCGCACCAATACAGGCTCGGGCGTGGAAATGTCGCCTTTCACCAGAGCCAGGTGCTGGGCACCGTTGGAGCTTTGAGTGAACGAATACAGGTCGAAGTCGCCCCACTGGGTGGGCATGCGCACCGAAATATCGCGCGAAATCAGACTTTCGTTGTTGAGGCGGTACTTGATGAGGTCCTGTACCGAAATCAGCTTCAGGTTCCACTTGTCGGCCACTTTGCGCAGCTCGGGCAAGCGGGCCATTTCGCCGTCTTCGCTCAGAATTTCCACCAGCACGCCGGCCGGCTCGAAACCAGCCAAGCGGGCCAAGTCAATGGCGGCTTCAGTGTGACCAGCGCGGCGCAATACGCCTTCCTTGCGGGCTTTCAGCGGGAAGATATGACCAGGCTTGCCCAGTTCCTCGGGCTTGGTTTCTGGGTCAATAAGGGCCAGGATGGTCTTGGAACGGTCAGAAGCCGAAATGCCGGTGGTCACGCCGTTCTTCAGCAGGTCTATGCTCACCGTAAAGGGAGTGGCGTGCAGGGCCGTGTTGCGGCCCACCATCAGCTCCAATCCCAGTTCTTCGCACCGGGCTTCGATGAGCGGTGCGCATACCAGGCCGCGGCCGTGGGTGGCCATGAAATTAATAACCTCAGGCGTGGCGCAGCGGGCAGCACAAATAAAGTCGCCTTCATTCTCGCGGTCCTCGTCGTCAACTACTACTACAACCTTGCCGGCCCGGATATCGGCAATGGCGTCTTCTATGGAATCAAGCATGGAACGCTGATTTTTCTGATTAAAAAGGATTTCACGGATTTTGCAGCGGTGAAATCCTGCATGAATTTGCTGCTACAACCACGAATGGACTCGCGAAGTTACGAGCAGTGAAATTGTGAAGTGGTGAAATGGTGAGTTTGACGTTTTAACCGCACCAACTGCGCAAGCTGAACATCAAACTCGCTGAATCACTAAGCCATTAAATCACAATTTCACCACTACTCCTTAGCCAGTTCGGTGGCGCGTTGTTGGGCGGCTTTCATGCCGTCAATGAGAGTTTCGGCGAGGTGGCCGGCGCGGAAGGTGCGGAGAGCGGCTTCGGTGGTGCCGCCTTTGGAGGCCACGTTGGCTATGAGTTGGTCGAGGCTTTGGTCGGAGTTGTTGAGCAGGTGGAAGGCGCCCAGCATGGTCTGTTTCACCAGCAGCCCGGCCACCGATTCGGAGAAGCCCAGCTCCTGCCCGGCCTGCATCATGGCCTGCACGATGTAGTAGAAGTAGGCCGGCCCGCTACCGCTCACGGCCGTTACGGCGTCGAGCAAGCTTTCATCTTCCAGGAAAATAGACCGGCCCGTGGCGTTCAGCAGGTTCTCAACCTGGTGCAGCCGGCTGCGCTCCACTTCCGGAGAAGCCGAAAAGCCGGTGATGCCCATGCCTAGCAGCGCGGGCGTGTTGGGCATGGCGCGCAGCACTTGCCGGTGGTCTAGCTCCCGCTGCAACCGCGCAATTGGGATGCCCGCCATGATGGACACTACCACTTGCTGCGGCTGCAATACCTCTCGCAACCCAGCGGCGGCCTTGCCAAAATCCTGGGGTTTCACGGCTACCAGCACCACATCGTAGGTACCCACCGCCTCGGAAAGCAGGCTGGTGGGCAGGTTCAATACGCTGGCGTTGAGGCGCTGACAGTGCGCATCGTCGCGGCCCAGCAGCAGCATGTTGGTGCGGGCTACCAGGTTGTATTGCAGGAAAGCCTTGGCAAACGCCTGTCCCATGTTGCCGCAGCCCAAAATGGCAATACGCAGGTTATCCATTTCAATAAGCTAGTCGGTGAAAAGGCAAATATAGGGCGAAGCCAAAGCTTAGCTCGGCTGCTGCCCAAACAACACTTCCAACTGATTAGTGGATGCCTGCCAGTCGTAGTGCTGCTGCACGAACACGCGGCCTTGCGCGGCTAAGCGGGTAGCGACGGTGGTATCGGTTAGGAGCAGGCTGATGCTGTCGGCCAGTTCAGCGGCCGATTGGGCTACCAGCAAATCCTGGCCGGGGTGTCCATGGAGGGCGTTATTGGCCAGTGGGGTCGTCACGCAGGGCAGCTCCATGGCCATGGCTTCGAGCAGCTTGTTCTGCAAGCCCGTGCCCACCCGCATGGGGGCCACAAACACCCGCGCCGCCGCGTATGCATCCCGAATATCCTCCACCCAACCGCTAATCGTTACGGCTTCAGAAGCCAAGGCCCGAACCCGCGGGGCCGGCGAGGTACCAGCCACCAACAGTCGCGCCATTGGGTGCGTGCGGCGTACCAGCGGCAGAATTTCCAGGGCCAGAAACTCGGCGGCATCCACGTTGGGGTGGTAGTTCATGTTGCCGCAGAACAGCATGTCGTGCGTTTTCTCGGCCGTGCGGGGCTGGAAAAAATCAACATCGATGCCGTTGCGGACGATGTGGATTTCCTGGCGGCGCGGGTGCTCAATCAGCTGCCGGTCTTGGTCGGAAATGATAGTATGATGCTGAAACCAGTCGAAGGCGGCAGCTTCGTACGCCTGCAAGCGGCGGCCTTCATGGCTAAATAACCGCCGTTCGGCCCAGCGGCACTGCTCGGCGCGGCGCAGCATCCCCGTCGAAAACACGTCCATATAGTCCAGCGTCATGGGCAACTGACCAGCATAGTTGCGCACGTACTGCGCCATCCGAATCAGCTGGCAGTACACATGGTCGGGGCGAAACGCTTGCATCAGCGCATCAAGCTGGCGTTGGGCGGCGGCATCGTAGAAGTAGCCGACTTGCAGCGGCAAACCCCGGAGCGTGGCCAAGGCCATATTGCGGGCAATGCCGGGCCGGCGCAGGCGCTGCACGTGCAAACCACCCGTGCACAGGGGCCGCACCGCCGCGTAGCTAGCCGCCGATACGTCCTCATCGGAGAGGCAAAACAAGCAAACTTCGTGGTGGCGGGCCAGGTAGCGCAGCTGATGATACGCCCGGAGCTTGTCGCCTTTGTCAAGTGGGTACGGAAACCGGGACAGCAAAACCAAGAGCTTCATAGCAGGCAAACTTACGCCGTTTCCACGCGCCGCTGCTGCACCACGCTGTATAAGTCAAGGAAACTCTCCACCACGCGGCGGTTGTCGTAGAGGCGCGCAATGGTGCGGGCGGCCTCGCGGCCAATCAGGTCGGCGGGCAGCTGGCCGTGGTAGTAACGGCCGATGGCTTCCACCCAGGCGTCGGGCGTGTCGCGCACCAGAATGTCGTGGTCGTCACGGACGTGGATGCCTTCGGCGCCCAGCGTAGTGCTCAGAATGCACTTGCCCAGCGCCATCCCTTCGATGATTTTGATGCGCATACCGCCCCCACTCAGCAGCGGCACCAGCATCACCTCATACTGCTGCATAAACGTGGCCGCCGATTCCACGAAGCCGTGCACTGTGACGCCCGGCAATTGCAACTCCCGAAACCGCACCGGCATTTCCTTACCCGCCAGATGGAATTCCAAATCTGGATACAGCTCGTGCACCCGCGGCCAGACTTCCGCCAGAAACCAATCCAAACCCTCCTGGTTGGGCAGCCAATCCAGGGAGCCTATCATGAACAGCGTGCGGGGCTTGGACTGGATGGCTGGGTCGGGCTGAAACCGGTCGAGGTTTACGCCGGCCGGTATGAACACCACCGGCTCGTGGCAGCCCAGTTGGCGCAGGCGCTGCTGGTCGGCTTCGGTAATGGCCGCCACGGCATCAAACCGCTGCCACACTTCCAGCTCGTACTGCTTGAGCCGCTTGGCCATCGTGCTGAGGAAGAACTTCTTAAGCGGGTTCCCGGTACGGCTGGCCAACATTGCCCAGATAGAATACTCGATGTTATGGGCCCGTAGCACCAGCGGCGGCAGCGTTGCGGTAGCGTCCAGCCAAGGCGTGGCGTATAGTGCCACAAATGAGCCTTCCATTTGTACCACGTCGAAGTCGTCTTCGCGCAGCAGCTCCGCTAGCCGCACGGCTACCGCGTCGCTCAGAAACCGCTCTATATTATACGGCAGTTCACTGAACAGCAGGTTACGGAGCGCTTTCACCGGCGAGAGGCGGGTATCCACATCCACCGTAACCAGGCGCAGATTAGGGCCGAGGTGGGCCAGCGCATCGGCAGGCTGGTCGTGCTTGGGCGTATTAATGGCCAGTACTGTTACGCGGTGCCCAGCCCGGATGAGGCCTGCCGCCACGTCGTACATGGCAATGGCCCCGCCATCGGTGGGTGGAAACGGTACGCGCGGACAGAATTGCAGTATATGCACAGAAAACAGGACAAGCCGAACAGGCCGCAAAGCTACAAAGAACGTGCAGGTGGCAAAGCGGCCACGCTATCCACGTTATTTTAAGCGCAAAGGGGCTATCCAAACAGATGTTGTCATTCCGACGCAGGAGGAATCTGGGTGCAGTCGTTCACTGATTTCTCTCAGATTCCTCCTGCGTCGGAATGACAACGCATTTAGCGGCTTACCACTACGCTCCGCGCGAAAGCACCGTCCCGAGCATACCTGCCAGCTGGTTATCCATCTGCTTGAGGGCGCGAATGGTTTGCAGGTGGCCGTCGAGGGTGGCCTCGTCCATGGGGTGTCGTAGGGCGTCCATGTGCTCGGCCAAGGCCCGTTCCACGTTCACTTTGTTGAGGCGCAGAATGGCGTTGTCGCAGGCAATTTGCAGCAAATCAAGCTCACGGGGCACGTGTATCTGGTGGGTGGTCCAGTTGGGGCTTAGCTCGTAGCGTTCGGTGGCTAGTTCGGCTACTAAAGACCGGATATCGGAGCGGCTGTGCTGGATGAGGATGCGGATTTCCGGCCAGCGGCCCTGGGTTAACTCCTCGCGGCACAAGTGCAGCAAGTCGCCGTACACGCCGGTTTTGAAAGGCGTATCATCAAGCTGCCCGAAGATGTACTGCGCCACGCTCACGTCCGGAGCCAGCGGCTGGGCCGAATACAGCAGCAACAGCCGCACTACTTCCCGTTCGCACTGCTCCTGCACGTCGGGCACGGGCTCCAGGTCCTCTTTGGTGAGGGTTTGCAGGTCGCCGCCTCCGCCCATCAAATCTTCTGGCGAGGCGCCGTACATCAGGGCTTCCGCTTCTTCCTCGGGGCTCATGGGCCGTGGGGCCGGGCGGGCCGTGGCGGGCGTCTGGCCAGTAGCCGAGGCACTGCCTGAGCGGGGCTTCTGCACATCTAGGCCGGGGAGGCTGGCCGGCGACTTGGCAGTTTGGCGGGCAATCTTGTTGTACTCGGTGATGAGCACCTGCTCGTCGATGCCAAACGTCTGGGAGGTTTGCTGCAAAAACACCTGCCGCTTGATGGGGTCGGGCACTTTAGCAATGCTTTGCAGCACCTCCCGGATGGCTTCGGCTTTTTTCACCGGGTCCTGGGCCGCTTCGCGGGAAACCAGGTCGGTTTTGAACTGGATGAAGTCGTGGCTGGCCTGCTCCAGGTGCTCCTTGAACTTCTGGTCGCCGACTTTGCGGATGTAGCTGTCGGGGTCGTCGCCATCGGGAAACAGCACCACGCGCACGTTCAGGCCGCCTTCCAGCAGCATGTCAATCCCGCGCAGCGAGGCTCGAATACCGGCCGCGTCGCCGTCGTAGAGCACGGTTACGTTGTCGGTGTAGCGCTTGATCAGGCGGATTTGGCCGTCGGTGAGCGAGGTACCCGACGAAGCCACCACGTTCTTGATGCCGCCTTGGTGCAAGCTCAGCACATCGAGGTAGCCTTCCACTAGGTAGCACTGCTCCTCGGTCCGGATAGCCTGCCGGGCGTGGTAGAGGCCGTAGAGCACATCCGACTTGTGGTAAATCTCCGACTCCGGCGAGTTCAGGTACTTGGCGGTTTTGTCGTTGGGCTTGAGCGTGCGCGCCCCAAACCCAATCACCCGGCCCGAGATGTTATGAATCGGGAACATCACCCGGCCCCTGAACCGGTCGTAGCGGCGGCCGGTATCCTGGCCGTTGTCGTCTTCGCGGCGCACTACAAGGCCGGTTTTCTCCAGGTACTTCTGCTCGAAGCCGGCCGCCGTAGCTGCTTTCAGCAAGTCGTCCCACTGATCGAGGGAGTAGCCCAGTTCGAAGGTGGCAATGGTGGTTTGGTTGAGGCCGCGCTGGCGCAAGTAGCTCCACCCGATGCTCTGGCCTTCCTCGTTCTTTTGCAGCAGCTGGTGGTAGCGGTCCTTGGCCCAGTTGGACACGATGAACTGCGAATCCTTTTCGTTTTGGGCCAGCTGTTGCTCGGGCGTTTTTTCTTCTTCCTGAACCTCGATGCCGTACTTTTTGGCCAGGTACTTCAGGGCCTCCACGTAGCTGGTGCCCTCGATGTCCATGATGAACTGCACCACGCCGCCCGCCTTGCCGCAGCCGAAGCACTTGTAGAGCCCCTTGGCCGGCGCCACCGAAAAGCTCGGCGACTTTTCGTGGTGAAACGGGCAGCAGGCCCACATGTTCTGGCCTTTGCGCTTGAGGCTAACAAAGTCGCCCACCACCTCCACAATATCGGCGTGGTGAATTATCTGATCAACTAGTTCTTTGGGAATCCGAGCCATACTGCCCGCAAAGGTAGGCAGGAACCGGCGCGAAGTTTTCGCCTTTTCACGTGAACACCACCCTAGCAACTAGCCCGTCATACGGAGCTTGCCGAAACATCTCGCCTGCTTCGTTGGCTTGACCCTGGAAGTAGTCAGCTAAGGCAAAGACCTGTGCCCCCGTTGCCACCAAGCCAGGTTCCAGCTAACAGTGTCTACGCCGGCACATTAGGCAACTCAAGAGGCTACGGAACTTGTATCAGTACGCCCCAGTAGGCTATCTTTCAACATGCGGCACCAAGAAGTTGAACCTCCGAAAGAGCTACAGGACACCATTAAGTGCTTCTGGCACACCCGCCTGAATTTCGGAGATGTAGCATCGAGATTTGAGGTACTGCCGGATGGCTACGCGGAAATTATTTTTCATTTTGGCAGCGCCTGTAGCATTGCTATTGGAGAAGAATTGCAGCCATTACCATCCCCATTTATAGTAGGGCTGCTTACTCAGCCAGTGCATTTTCATACGAGAAACCAGCTGGAAATCATCGGTATCCGATGCTTTCCCTGGACTGTATTTGATTTGCTGGGCCTACCGCCTGATAAAGACGGCGTGCGTATTGTGGAGCATCCCATTGCTCAGCTGCATGCGCTGTTGCACAAGTGTATTCAGGCGGACCAGATAGCTGAAGCACTGGCACAGGTAAGTCAGTATTTCGTGCAGGCCCGGACGCTGATGCCCAATGGCAGCCTACTAGGCAAAGCGGGCGTGGCGATGCGGGAAGCCAACGGCACCCTGCCAGTCAGCCAGGTTGCGGCGGCGGCGCACGCCACGGTTCGCACGTTGGAGCGGAAGTTCAAGCACTCTTCGGGCTACACGGTGAAAGACGTATCCGGGCTGATGCGCTTCGAGCAGGTACGCAACCACTTATGGCTTACCCCGAATACCAACCTGGCCGGCTTAGCACAAGAGTTGGGCTACACCGATCAGGCCCACCTCAGCCGGGAATTCAAACGCTACAGCGGCACTACGCCCGCGGCCTTTGCCCGGAAATCCAGGAGCGGACAACCGGCGGCAGGCGCCGATTTTGTCGTGTTTATTCAAGCCTAAGGCAGAAGCTTTCCGGAGTTTTGTGTTGCAATCATTCTCTGAAAAAGCAACCCTGGAAAGCATGAAATCCGCACGCAATCAACCTATTTACGATGTCATCATTGCCGGTGCCGGGCCGGTCGGGCTGTTCCTCGCCTGTGAGCTGGCGTTGGCCAACTGCTCTGTTCTGCTCCTGGAAAAGGCGGAGAACCAGCACTCGCCCTTGAAGCGACTACCGTTCGGGCTGCGGGGGCTCAATGCACTTTCGGTGGAAGCTCTTTACCGCCGGGGGCTGCTACAGGAGCTGGAAGTACCCAAACGCTTTAAAGCCTCACATTTCACTACCCCGGCCAAACCAGGCTCGAAACATCAGGCGGGTGGCCACTTTGCTGGCATTCAATTTAATAGCGACACTATTGACGCCTCCCAGTGGCCGTACCGCCTGCCTAGCTCGACCGATATCCAGCTATTTTCGGAGCTAGAGGAGCTGGAAACGGTACTGGCTCGCCGCGCCGAAGCGTCGGGCGTAGCAATCAAGCGCGGAGTAGCCATCAGCAATTTTCAGCAAACTACGGATGGGGTAACGGTGCAGGCCGGTAGCCACTCGTTTGAGGGGAAATGGCTGGTAGGTTGCGACGGAAGCCGGAGTGCAGTGCGCAAGATGGGTGGTTTCGACTTCGCCGGTACCGAGCCAGAATTCACCGGCTACTCAGCCCAGGTTGACCTGGCCGACCCGGAGAAGCTTCGCCCAGGCCGCAACGTGACGCCCACCGGCATGTACATGCAGGCCCAGCCCGGTTACTTGGTACTACAGGATTTTGACGGCGGGGCGTTTCATAGCACCGGAAAGCCCGTTACGCTTGAGCATGTGCAAGAATTACTACGCCGCATCTCAAACACTGACGTTACCATCAGCGCCTTGCATATGGCCACCACATGGACGGATAGGGCTCGGCAAGCCAGCACCTACCGCAACGGCCGGGTGCTGTTAGCCGGCGATGCCGCGCACATTCATTCGCCGCTGGGAGGCCAGGGGCTCAACCTGGGGCTGGGCGATGCCCTGAACTTAGGCTGGAAGCTGGCCGCCACCATCCAAGAGCAAGCGCCGGACGGCTTGCTAGACAGCTATTACACCGAACGGTACCCAATCGGGGCCCAAGTGTTGGACTGGTCCCGCGCTCAGGTTGCCATCATGAAACCAGACCCAGCGGCTAGTGCCCTGCACGCCATTGTCCGCGACCTGATGAACACGCGTGATGGGGCCACCTATTTTGCCGGCAGAGTGTGGGGCATTTCCACTCACTACCCTCTCGGCAGCGGCCACCCGCTGGTAGGCCGTAGCGTGCCCAACTTTGAATTTGAAACCGGAACGACGATCGGCGAGTACCTGCATGATGGCCACGGGATACTGCTAGATTTTACCGGGGATGAGTCCCTCAAAACGCTAGCGAATGAGTTCGGCCACCAACTAAAGTACGTTTCAGGCCCGGCGAAAGAACAGTTGGGCATCAGCGCCGCCCTGATACGCCCGGATGGGTTTGTGGCTTGGGCTTCTGACAACGCCCCCGATTATAGCGCACTCCGACAGACCGCCGCTCATTGGTTTGTTGAATCTGCCGTTAACCCGTGGCAAATGCAGCACAGCCTAGTGCAAGTACAGCAGCAATGAAGGCCGCATCACTCACTACGCACTACATATGCAGCCAGTTCGTCATCAGCGAGCATACTTGAAGCTGCCCATCCAATGAACCAGAATGCCCCTAATAATTCCGGCTGGCGGTGGTTTCGGGTATAATGACCACGTAATCGTAGCCTAGGATGGTGGCTTGCAGCTCCTGATCGGCGACGGGCATGTTTTTGTAGAGCATGGCCCGGCGCAGGGGGCGCAGGTCGAATACCTGCCAAGCGCTGCCGGCGGGCGTGACGGCCATGAAGGGCTTGACCATGGGCTCGTCGGCGGATGAGTAGGAGGTGGCGTTTTTGCTGAAGTCTACCGGATTCTGGCCGGTTACTTTCTGGCCCTGTTTGCCTATCACGAAGATGTGCAGGCTTTTCTGGTCGTGGGCGTCGGCTAGGTTCACGGCCAGGTTGCCCACGTCGTAGATGTCGCCCCAGATGCTGCGGCCCCGGCCTAGGTGGTAGGCCCCGAACTTGAAGAGCATGGGCGGCAACGGCTGCCCGGCTTGCTGGTACGGCTGCAACTCCGCTAGCAGGTTGCGCTTCATCAGGTTGATGCGCGTCTGGTGGCCACCGGGCTTGCCGGAGGCGTTGATTTTGAAGATGTTCGCGCTGGCCTCTAGGTCCTGGAACAGCTGGCGCACCGCTAGCGGCTCCGTGGCCGTCATCTTCCGCAAACTATCGAGCAGCGTAGGGCGCATGTTGTTGATGGTGATGCTGCCGTAGTTATCGGCTATCAGGGCGGCCCGGTCGTGGGTTTGGATGGCGGTGGCTTGTTTGCGCAGAAACGTGCGGGTCGTGGGGCTTTTCACCTGGTCGGCCATGAGCGTGAGGGAGCGGCCGGTGGAGGCAAAACCCAACTGCTCGATGCCCACCACTGTGGTGTTCTGCGCCCGTAAGGAGCGCGCTAGCTCAAACTCCTCTGCCCAGCTATAGAACGACAAGCTCATGGGGAACTGCTGCAAATACGCCGTGGGCAGCCCCGGCTGGGCGGTCAGCCGCGTCAGGTCCTGCGCTTGGTACTTGTCGATTTCAGCTACGTACACCTTGGGTTTCAGTACCTGAGCCACGGCCTGCGCGAAAGGCGGAATCTGGGCCATGCCGTGGTCTTCGCCCAGCAGCACCAGCGTGCTTTTCTGTATGTCTTGCTGAAGCTTGTCCCAGCCGGGGCCGCTGCATTGGGTGCCGGTTTGGGTGAGGGCGAACTGGTTTTTCCGCATCAGCCGTGCAAAAGTAGTGTCGGTGGGCGCCTGGGCGTGTGCTGGGCTAGCCAGTACACCAACTACCACCGTGAAAGCCAACTGCCGCAGGCGGCAGCCCAGCGTGGGGCGAACTAGGGACTTGGCGGCGAGGAGAAACCGATTCATGAGGCAGGACATTTGGGAAAGGAAGAAGATCTGGCACGAAGAAATTGCAGAGCTTTAGGCCCCGGAAGTTTATTCGACCAAAGCGCGGCCCAACACCACCAAAGCGCGAGTTGGTCTGCCGTTTTACCTGGTATGCCCGCACCTATTTCGTTTGCCGCTTTCCACTGGCGCCGCCTGAGTGCCCGCACGACCACCGTGCTGCTGCAACTAGTGCTGTGGGTGGTGCTGGCGGGCTTCTACTTCGCCTGGAACAACCGGCCCAACTTCCACTTCGAGGGGCCGGTGTGGCCGCTGGTAGCTTTGCAAATGGGCTTTTCCGTGCTGCTGTTTAACAGCTTGGTGTACCTGATTATTCCGCGCTGGCTGCTGCAAGGGCACTACTGGCGGGCACTGGCGGCGGGCGTGGCGGTGCTCTACGCATTTGAAATCTGGATGTACCTCGGCTCCCGCGTGGCCCAGGCCTACCTGCCCATTTCGCCCCTGATGCACCGCACGTTGCAGCAGTTCTACGTGGCCAACTTTTGGCCGGAACTGCTTAGCCCGGTGGCGCAAGTGAATGTATTTCTGGGGATGTTGGCCGTGGTGCTGTTTCCGGTGCTGGTTAGTTTTCTGGCGTATGCGCTGGTGGTGGACCGCCGCCGCCTGGCCCTGGAGCGCGACCATCTGCACTTGGAGTTGGGGTATCTGAAGTCGCAAATCAACCCGCAGTTTCTGTTCAACACCCTCGGCAGCCTCCACACCATGACCCGCACCCACGACGAGCGGGCCGGCGACGTGGTGCTGCACCTGGCCGACCTTATGCGCTACACCCTCTACGAAACCGACACGGAACGCGTACCCCTGAGCCGGGAGCTGGAATTTCTCGATGATTACCTAGCCCTGGAACGCCTGCGCCGCCCCGCCACCGTCGGTATCAGCCACACCGTGGCGTGCACCACCGGGGCACAGCAGGTAGCCCCTCTGCTGTTGCATCCGTTTTTGGAGCGCCTGTTTGCCGGGCTCAATGCGGCTTCCGAGGCCGCCGCGCAAGTGCACAGTGAAGTGCTGGTGGAAGCCGAAGCGGTGACGTTGCGGGTAAAGCGCACCACCGAGCAAGCCCTGCCCCTCACCTACCGCACCGATGCGGCCATTGGCGCAGCGTTGCGGCGACTGGCCTTGCAGTACCCCGGCCAGCACACAATCAACCTGACCGAAACCGCACACCAGGTGCAGGTCGAGCTGTACATTCGTCTGTGATGTTCTCTACTACATAAGCCCGTTCCTTCCTAGCTCCGCTCGGGACGACAACGGTTCTTCGGCTATAAGTAGTTACGCTTTCGTTTTCACCCCCGCTTTTTACCAGATGCCTTTCGCATTGCTACTCTTATCGGAACAGGCTTCACCGGGCGTACTGCCTGCCGTGGTAGCCGTGGCTGGCATTATTGCCTTGGGGTTTGTGCCCTGGCTGGTGTACCGCAACCGGAAAAACAAACGCGCCATCGGCATCATCCTTCTGTGTTTGGTTGTGCTGTTTGGCTTATCGCTGGGCCAGTACACGCCGTTGTTTCTGGTTGCTTTCCTGGTACTGCCCGTCATGGGCATCGTGTTTCTGATGTTCCGTAAGCCCACCGACACCACCTCCAACCGCCCCGACTCACCCCAATAGCTATGGCAGTTTCAGGCTCCCGTATGCTGCGCTACGCCGCCACGCCAGCGAGCCGGGTGGGTCGGCATCTGTTCTGGTGGACGCTGTTTGTCGGCTTCGAATACCTCGTGTTCAGCCAGTGGCAGCAGCAGCCGGTTGTCACGTGGGGGTTTGTGCTCAAAGACACGGTGGCGGCAGTGGCTAGCTACTATTTCTTCTCGCTGGTACTGCTGCCGCGCTTTTTGCTACGGCGCCGATGGCTGCTCACGGCCTTGGGCATGGGCGCCATTTACTACTTCTGGGCGCTGCTGTGCTACGTCTGCTTCACGCTGTTCGACCACTACAACCTGATTTCCAAAGACGCCTACGAGTACATGCACCGCTTTCTGGATGGCAGCCTGTGGGAAGGGGTGTTTTCGTGGCGTAGCGTGAGCATGGGCCTCAGCGACTTTGCCGTTACTATTGTGCCGCCCATTCTGCTACGCTTCATCCAGTTTTTGCTGGCCAGCAGCAACCAAAGCCTGCGCCTGCAACGCGAAAACCTCACCCTGGAAGTCAGTTTTCTCAAAGCCCAGGTGAACCCGCATTTCCTGTTCAACACCCTCAACAACATCTACACCATGGTGGTGAAGCAGGACGAGCGCGCGCCCGATATGGTGGCGCACCTCTCGCACCTTATGCATTACACGGTGTATGAGTCGGATGCGGCGCTGGTGCCCCTGAGCCAGGAAGTAGGTTTTCTGGAGGCGTATCTGGAGCTGGAACGGCTGCGCTACGGCCAGAAAGTGACCATCAGCTACCACAAAGCCGACCTGCCGCACGATTATCGCCTCACGCCGCTGCTGTTCTTTCCGTTCGTGGAAAACGCCTTCAAGCACGGCGTTGATAGCAGCCTCGACGCCTCGTGGGTGGCTATCAAACTGACGGCCGAGGCCGAACAGCTGCACTTTGAAGTCAGCAACAGCTTGGCTCCGGCCGCGCCCAGCCGAGCGTTTGGCGGCGTAGGAATTGCCAACGTGCGCAAGCGCCTGGCCCTGCACTACCCTGCGCAGGACTACCAGCTCACCATCCAGGCGGCCCCCGATACCTACCGCGTAACGCTCACGCTACGCCTGCAACCACCCGCCCCCGCTGGCTCGCCTACTGCTCCCCCGCCCCTAGCCGAGGCCGCGCCACCCCAGGTAATTCCGCTTGCGGGGCGCCCCTAGAACGGGCATTCTGGTCACGTTTTCGCTTCTGCTTTTCTTTCTTCGCTTATGATTAATTGCCTAATTATCGACGACGAGCCGTTCGCCCGCGAGCTGCTGGAAAGCTACCTCGCCAAGATTCCGTCGTTGCACTTGCTGGCCAGCTGCGAGCATGTATTCGAGGCGCTGGAAGTGTTGCAGCAGCAAAAAGTGGACCTGGTGTTATCGGATATCAACATGCCCCAGGTCAACGGCATCGAGTTTATCCGCTCCCTGCACAATCCGCCCTACGTAATTTTCGTGACGGCCTACCCCAACTACGCGCTGGAAGGCTTCGAGCTGGACGCCCTCGACTACATCGTGAAGCCGGTGTCGTTTCCGCGGTTTCTGAAAGCCGTGAACAAGGCGCTGGCCGTGCTCAACACCCGCCCGACGGTGCCCGTCCCGCCTGCGCCTGAGTTTCTGTTTGTGAAGGAAGGCAACTCCTTGCAGCGGGTGCTCTTTCATGAGATTTACTACATCGAAGGCATGAAAGACTACATCAAAATCATCCTCAAAAACCGCGTCATCGTCACGTATCTGCGCATGAACCGTATCGAGGACCAGCTCCCCCCCGACCGATTTACGCGCATCCAGAAATCCTACATCGTCAAGATTGACGCCATCAAAGCCATCAGCGGCAACGAGGCCGAACTCTACGACCTACCCGAAAAACTGCCCATCGGCAAACAACATAAGGAAGCTCTGCTAGCCCGCTTCGGCCTATAAAACCACCCTTCTATTAATAACCTAATCACCACTGACGGTAACCAAACAGAACGTCATGCAGAGGCGGCGCCGAAGCATCTCGCGTGGCGTCGTTGGAGTAGCATTGCAACGTCAGTACGCGAGATGCTTCGGCGCCGCCTCTGCATGACGGCCTTTCTTACTTGTGAGTTATAACCCGTTACCCTGGGCTATACCACGCAGTGAATGCACAACGGCGCAGCTTGTTGCTGGGCGTAGTTTTATTCTCCCCAGTTCATGTTGCTACGCGGGTAACTTCCGCCCCCGTTTCCGGGTTATCTTTGCACTTCGATTCGCATTTTCCGACTCCTCGATAGATATGGCAATTACCCAAGAAGACGTCCTCAAGGCCCTGAGCTACGTGGAAGAGCCCGATTTGGGCCAGGACCTCGTTACGCTCAACATGATTGAGGACGTGCAAATCAACGGCAAAACGGTGTCGTTTACGGTGGTTCTCACTACGCCGGCCTGCCCCCTCAAAGAGCTGATTCACAACGCCTGCGTGCGCGCCATCCATACGATGGTGGACAAAGACGCCGACGTACAAATCAAGATGACCTCGCGCGTGACCACCATGCGCCAGAACCGCGACATTCTGCCCGGCGTGCGCAACATCATTGCCATTGCCTCGGGTAAGGGCGGCGTGGGCAAAAGCACCGTGACGGCCAATCTGGCCATTGCGTTGGCCAAAACCGGCGCCAAAGTAGGCCTCGTTGATGCCGATATTTCCGGCCCTAGCATGCCCCTGATGTTCGGGGTGATGGATGCCCGCCCTCACGTCTACCAGACCCCCGAAGGCAAGAACCTGATTGAGCCAATCATTGCGCACGGTGTGAAGTTAATGAGCATCGGCTTCCTGGCGCCCGCCGAATCGGCCATTGTGTGGCGCGGCCCGATGGCTTCGTCGGCGCTCAAGCAGTTCATCACCGAAGTGGACTGGGGCGAGCTGGACTACCTGCTCCTCGACATGCCGCCCGGCACCTCCGATATTCACCTCACCATGGTGCAAACCGTGCCCGTTACCGGCTCGGTTATCGTGACCACGCCGCAAAAAGTGGCTCTGGCCGACGCTGAGAAGGGTTTGCAGATGTTCAAACTGCCGCAGATCAACGTGCCAGTGCTAGGCGTGGTGGAGAATATGGCCTGGTTTACGCCCGCTGAGTTGCCCGACAACAAGTACTTCATCTTCGGGGAAGGTGGAGGAATCGGGCTGGCCGAAAAGCACCAAGTGCCGCTACTGGGTCAGATTCCGCTGGTGCAGGGCATCCGCGAAAACGGCGACCTGGGTACCCCGGCCATTCTGCAAACCGGCACCCCCGCCGCCGCCCTGTTCGAGCAGCTGGCCGAAGAGCTGGCGCGGCAGGTATCCATCCGCAATGCGGTGGCTCCCAAAACCAATATTGTGGAAATGAACTCGTAAGTGCGCTGGCGGGGCAACTTTGCCACTAGAAAGTTGGTTTACCGTTTACCCGCCAGAAGCCTTACCTTTGCTAGTACCCCACGGCTGGCTGCTTCCTGTGAAGCTGATCAGTCGCTCAACCTGTAGTTTATGACGCATTCCGCCGCCGTAGAAGACCACCCGTTACTGTCACGCATTGAAGTAGCCTTGGACGGTATCCGTCCGTATCTGGCAGCCGATGGCGGCAACGTACGGGTGCTGGAAATTACCGACGACATGGTGCTGCGCCTGGAGTTGCTCGGGGCCTGTGGCACCTGCCCTATGTCGCCGATGACGCTGAAAGCTGGTGTGGAGGAATCGGTGAAGAAGGCCGTACCCGAAATCCGGTCCGTAGAGGCCATCAACATCACCCCCATGTCAGAGCAGCCGGCCGGGCAAACGGGTCACCCCGTTTCGCCAGCCCCGGTACCTACTCCGCAGTTCTAAGTTAGACTAGTCACATACGAAGCGCCCCGCTCCTACCGGTTTTCGGTGGAAGCGGGGCGCTTTGATTTTGGGAAAAGTGTTACCGGGCAGGGCTTAGCGAAGGCGGGGTATTGTTGTTGTGTCCGTCCGGGGCGATGCGCAATAAAGTTGTGATGATAAATTGGCGGTGGTATAAAGGGAGGTGACGCAGCAAATCTTTCAATCTAATGAATGGCCATCCTCTGATCCCCACTAGCAGCTTTTGATTCCGACTGTAAATCCCCAATCACATCCCATTATACCACCACCTAATAAATAATAATCAAAGTTTAGGACTAATGCCCAACAGAATTCCGTCCGCCGAAACCAATGGATATGCACTGCCGATGATTGTACTCCCGTCAAGCCCCAATTACACAAAACCTTTTGTTGGACGTTTTTACTTAAAATCATTATCTGTAAGAGGTTCATTTATTTTGATCTGAGTAGTGATTGTTTTTGTGAATGAATTATTATAAGTTAAACGAGCTGATGAATTATTGCGATACGTAGATGTCCTAGTAAAAGGAAATTTAATTCCATTTACTTCTTTATAGTCAAAATTGAAATTATACGAAACTGATGTTGTGTTATTACTCGAAATTGAAGTTGCAGTACCAAAATATAAGCCATTATCCATTTCAAAATAAAACTTAGTGGAAATAGTCATTCCATTTATTAGCTCTAAGGGTTTAATAATGGTGACATAATCTTTTTGCTCAACGGTTTCAATTGTACCAAGTGTCAAATCTTGTCTTGACTTCAGTTCAAGAATGCAGAACGGTTGAGATTTTTTATGAGATAAAACGGCCATTTCGTCCATGGGCATAATCCTGCCATCGTATTCTATATAGCCTTTTATACCATCAAATATTATTTTTGAAGATTTTCCTTCAAAAACTCCTACAGATGAATATTTCCCAAAAGTTATAATGGTCTTAGAACTGGATTTTTCATTTTCACAGTATTCAAATATGTTTTCAACAGCGCTTAGCTTTTCTT
The DNA here is from genome assembly GCF_000420705.1 of Hymenobacter norwichensis DSM 15439. GTDB lineage: Bacteria > Bacteroidota > Bacteroidia > Cytophagales > Hymenobacteraceae > Hymenobacter > Hymenobacter norwichensis. The sequence goes on along the minus strand of NZ_ATVL01000007.1, from coordinate 294,277 downwards.
CTCCTCCCATTGCAGTAATACACTTATCAATAATCGATTGAACTGTTATATCATTGCCAATAATCTTGTCGGATTTCACAGGAGTGATTTCCGTAATTTTTTGTATATTCTCTCTAGTAGCATTTTCTTTTTCTGACTGTGCTGCTTTTTCGCGTAGTTCCTTGGCTTCTTTTTTTTGTGCATTACTTGGAGAAATTCCTTTTAATTCTAAGCCTTTTAAATTGCCTCCTAAGACAGCTAATCGTTCTCGTAATTTTTTCTCCCGATACCTGAAACTTATGCTATTATAGAAATCATCACTGGCTGGATGAATAAAAATTAGCATAAAATCATTGATGTTCGCCACGTCGTTATTCAAGGTGATAATTACATAATTGTCTTCATGTTCTGTCTTCCGAAGCGTATATCCCAAACCTTTAAAAATTTGGATTATATTTTGAGTGTAATTGGTTGGGTTTTCTGAATTTACAATATCTATTAATGCTTGCCCATCTTCTTTACTCAATGAATTCCTTAAAGCATTTTTTCTGTTTGCAAAATAAGATGCTAAATCAACTGTTGCTGTTGTTAGTTGATTTATTCCTTGTTGTAGTTGCTGTTGGCGTTTTTCCTCCTGCTGTTGTTTTAGTAATTGTTGTTGCCTTTGTACTTCTGCATTATGATTAGCAATTTCTTGATTTTGTTGTTGCATTCGTCTTTCAAGGTCTGCCTTGCTTCGATTGTATTCGGTAAGGTCGTTTTGCTGAGTTTGTTGAGCTGAGTTGTTAGATTGAGTTGTTAGATTATTTGAATTTGTGTTTTTTCGTGCAATAAGATTTTCCAAATCTCTTATTCCGTTGTTTACTATATTTAGTTTGAAATTTTCAGTATTTCTATTATTATTTAATGCAGTTTGAATATTATTTTGTATTTGTGTAGCTCTTTGCTGGTCTACTGTTCCTGCTTGATTTATCAATGAATTAAATTTTGCAATAGCTTCTTGTATACTTTGATATGCAGCACTGTTCCCCGTAATTGTATTGGCATTATTTTGCGTAGTTATATTTTGACTACTGCCATTGCTTTTTTTAATATTCATGTAATTGAGGGTGATATAATAGGACACCTTTGGATAAGTATCATTTGTATAAACTACATATGAATTTGAAACGTTGTAACTTGGCTTTAATTCAGTTAAAAACCCTAAAGCTTGACCTGGAAATGCTAGCCTTACATCACCAGAGGCATCGGTATAGGAAGTTCCTAATCCACATTTTCCAGCCGCAGGGAACATATTACGACCAGAAGAGAGAACTATATTACTACCCGCAATGCTTATATAGTCGTCACCACTATTTCTCATTGAAATCGTAACTTTATATTTTTTTGCAATTACCATCATTGCCTAAGTATTCGGTGCAATAATTAATATTAAGGTTACTGCTTGAATACATGCTTTTGCTATCGACACATACTACTTGTCCAAAAGAAATTGATACCCGTACTAAAAGTGCAAGAAGTACTAATAGCTTTTCCATTGTATGAAAGTTTGATTAGTGAGTTGAGTTCTTAAAAAATTGCCGCCAACATCTGTATTGCTGCTACTGAAGGTAGGCTGAGTAGCGGCAATCATACCAACGGTAGCATGCTTGCCGCCACTGCTATTCCCGAAACCTTAGCGGCAATTTGCTTAAAATTCAAATTATAATATATACTCATATTATAATTTAAACAAATTTTTATCCTAGAATTTGCTTATCCATCATTTAGCGGGCGGCTTTACCTTTGCCGCTTCTACCCACAACCACCCGAAACATGGCCAACCTGAACGACCCGGCGCTCCGCTCCTGGATTGATATTCCGCCCACCAGCGACTTTCCCATCCAGAACCTGCCGTTTGGGGTGTTCGAAACCGACGAGCGAGGCCCACATTTGGGCGTGGCTATCGGCGAGTACGTACTGGATTTATACGCCGTAGCGCAGTTTGGCTTCTTCTCCGACCTCGATTTGGGCCCGAAAATGCCCAAGGTATTCCGGCGCCGCTCGCTCAACCAGTTTATTGCCCTGGGCCGGCCAGCGTGGCGGGCCGTGCGCCAGCGCGTATCGGAGTTGCTGCGCCACGACAACCCGGCCCTGTCCAGTAGCCTGGAGGTGATGCGTGAGTGCCTAGTGCGGCAGAGCGAGGCCCGCATGCTGCGCCCCATTAAGCCTCAGAACTACACCGATTTCTACAGCAGCATCGAACACGCTACCAACGTGGGCATGATGTTCCGCGACCCGGCCAACGCGCTGCTGCCCAACTGGCGCCACATTCCCATAGGGTACCACGGCCGAGCCAGCAGCATTGTGGTATCGGGCACCAATATCCGGCGGCCTAACGGGCAGCGCAAGGCCCCCGATGCCACTGCACCTACCTTCGGGCCGTCGCAGCAGCTGGATTTCGAGCTGGAAATGGCGTTTGTGGTGGGCCGGGCTACCGAGCTTGGTACCACCGTGGCGCTGCCCGATGCCGAGGACCACATTTTCGGGCTGATGCTGTTCAACGACTGGAGCGCGCGCGACATCCAGAGCTGGGAATATGTGCCGCTGGGGCCGTTTTTGGGCAAGAGCTTCGGCAGCAGCGTGTCGCCTTGGGTGGTGACGCTGGATGCGCTGGAGCCGTTCCGGGTGGCCGGGCCGGTGCAGGAACCTGAGCCGCTGCCCTACCTGACCCAGTCGAACCCGCACAACTTCGACATCAAGCTGGAAGTGGCAATCCAACCCGAAGGCAGCGAGGAAACTGTGGTGTCGCGCTCCAACTTCGGGCTCATGTACTGGAGCATGGCACAGCAGCTCACCCACCAAAGCAGCAACGGCTGCAACCTGGAAGTCGGCGACGTGTACGCCTCGGGCACCATCAGCGGCGCCACCCCCGACTCGCTCGGCTCGATGCTGGAACTGGCCTGGAAAGGCACCCGACCCCGACCCCTGGCCGACGGCTCGGAGCGCAAATTCCTGCTCGACGGCGACACCGTAACCATGCGCGGCTACTGCGAGCGGGAAGGCATCCGCATCGGTTTCGGAGAGGTAACGGGCACGGTACTACCGGCCGCGAGCATCTAAAGAACGAGTGTACTTCTCACTTTAGTTTGCAAAGGAAAAGGCCTGTCTCACGAATGAGCCAGGCCTTTTTCTGTACTTCAAGAGGTCTGTCATCCTGAGCTTGCGAAGGACCTTGTCAGGTATGAACCCCCAGCTTGATAATGGCTTGTTCTAATGTAATAAGGTCCTTCGCAAGCTCAGGATGACAGACCTCTTGAAGTAATATACAGTTTCTATAAGCCGCGTCAGCCGTTGGTGTAGGCCACGTTGAACTGGCCGTGGCGGTAGCGTATTTTGGTGATGGAGCCGTAGTCGATATCGAGGCGAAAGGCGCGGGAAAGTGGCAGGCCCAGGCAGTGGCAGACGAGGCTGCGGATAACGGCTGAGTGGCTCACTATAACGATGGTGGCGTTGGGGTCGGCGGCGGCAAGGGCTTCGGTCAGGAACTCGGTGGCGCGGTCTTGCAGGGCCTGGAAGGTTTCGCCGCCGGGAGCAGACACCTGCACGAAGTCGGCCATCCAGGGGTCGAGTTCCGTAGCCGGCAGGTCGTTCCAGGGTTGCAGCTCCCAGCGCCCGAAGTCGTACTCCATGAGCCGGTCGTCGAAGACCAACTGCTCCGGCACCAGGGCTTCGGCCAGTTGGCGGCAGCGGCTAAGCGGACTCGCATAGGCTATTATTGGCCCGGCAGCCAGCACTGGCGTCAAGCGGGCACGCACAACGGCTTCGTCTTCGGGGTAGGTGGCGGCAACGGGCACATTAGAGCGGCCGTAGCAAATACCGGCGGCGGTGGCCACTCGGGTGTGGCGGACTAGATAAATCTCCATACAACGCAGAAAAACAGATAAACCACTACCTCTGCTACCTGTTGGGTTGCGCCCAAACAGTCGCCGGTATAACCGCCAATCCACTTCTGGAAGTAGTTACCCAAGTAAGTTTTGGTAAGGGCAAGCGGCAGCAGCACCAGCAGCAGCCAGGGGTTGCGAAGCCAAAAAGCGTAAGCCAGCAACGGCAGGACTCCGAAACTCAGGCCAATCAGCAATTCTGTTAGGCTGATCTTCTTGGCTACCGGCTTGGCTTTGCTGTCCTCGTTGGCGCGGGCGTACTCGTGGGTGTAGATGAACGTGAGGGCCGTGCCCCGGCTCAGAGCGTGTGCCACCACCAACAGCGGTACTACGGAATGCAAGGCCGGCATTGGGGTTGCGGCTACGCTATTCAGGGCCAGAAACTTCAACGCCAGAATCAGCCCGAGGCCGGCGGCCCCGTAGGTTCCCAGGCGACTGTCCTTCATGATTTCGAGGATGCGCAGTTGGGTCCAGCCGCCCCCAAACCCGTCACAGACGTCGGCGAAACCGTCTTCATGGAAGGCGCCAGTCATCAGGATGCTGACCACCATGCTCAGCAGCAGCGCAATATCAGGTGAGAAAAGATACAGCAGCAGCCAATAGGTAGCCGCGGCTACCCCGCCCACCAGCCAGCCAATCAGCGGGAAATAGATGGTGGATTTGTTGAGCAACTCCTCGGAGTGCCCCACCCAGCCCGGGCACGGCACGCGGGTGTAAAACATGAGGGCCGTGAAAAACAGCTCGATCTGGCGGCGCATCATTCGGCAGTTATAGTAGGCTCGATGGGTTCCGCCGCAGCCTGACTTACGCCGGCGCTTTCAAAGGAGGCCATGTCGTTGAGGAAGCCCACGGCTGCAACCAGCAGCGGGTAGGCCAGCGCGCAGCCGGTACCCTCCCCCAGCCGCAACCCCAAGCTCAGCAAGGGCCGCGCGTGCAGGTAGTGAAGCAGCTGCTGGTGCCCGCTTTCCTCGGACTGATGCCCGAACACGCAGTATTCCAGCACGGTTGGGTGCAGCGCCGCCGCTACTAACAGGGCCGCCGTAGCAATAAAACCATCGATGAGCAGCACCAAGCCCGCTTCGGCGGCGGCCAGCATGGCCCCGGTCATTTGGGCAATTTCGAAGCCGCCGAACGTGGCCAGCACGTCCAGCGGGGCAGTTACGTGGGCGTGGGTTTTAGTAGCAGCGGCTAGCACGATGGCTTTGTGGGCGAGTTGCGCATCATCTAGGCCCGTGCCGCGGCCCAGACAGTCGGTGAGGGGCAGGCCGGTGAGGCGGTGCATGAGCAGGGTGGCGGCCGACGTGTTGCCGATGCCCATTTCGCCGAAGCCGAGTACGTTGCAGCCAGTAGCTGCCACCTCCCGCGCCAGTTGGGCGCCTGCGGTTAGTGCCTGCTCGCACTGGATGCTTGTCATGGCGGGCTCACGGAGGAAGCTGCGGGTACCGGCGGCTATTTTCTGGTTGCGCACGGCCGGAAAATCGGCGAAGCTGCCTTTAACGCCGGCATCAATGATGTGCAGCGCAATGCCTTGCTGGCGGCAGAACACGTTGATGGCCGCCCCGCCACGCAAAAAATTCAGCACCATCTGGTAGGTGACTTCCTGGGGGTACTTGCTCACGCCCTCAGCGGCAATGCCATGGTCGGCAGCAAATATCAGCAGGTGCGGCTTGCGCAACGTTGGCGTTAGGGTTTGCTGTACCAGCGCCACTTGCCGGGCTAGCTGCTCCAACTGCCCGAGCGCACCCAGGGGCTTAGTCTTGGTGTCGATTTTGTACTGGATGGCGGCGGCCAGGGCCTGGTTGAGCGGCGGGATGTGGAAGTCGGGCATGAAGGCGGTAGTTGCTGCGAAGGTAGCGGCGCGCCGCACAACAACTAGCGCCAGCTACCAGGCCTAGTCTGGTTTGATAAGGGTTACGGGCACTCAACAGGCCAATAGCTTTTGGTGTCCTACCAGATAGGGATTTATACCTACTACCCCGTGTTAACCGCAGATAGGGCGCGTCAAACACGGATTTGCGGCTTCTACGGCAACGGTAAGCAAGCTGAAGTAGTACAACTTGAGTCGGAGTGAAAGCCAGCATTTTGGTTGCCAAGAGCAACCAGCCCGCTTGAGCAGTTCAACTATATCCGCCTAATCGTCCCATCCTACCTCAACCAAACACGCTATGTTAGCAATGGAGTATCGGGGCCCCCGCCGGGTCCGTGCCGTGCAGAAACCCATGCCGGAAATCAAGCATCCACAGGATGCCATTGTGAAGGTGCTGCGCGCCTGCATCTGTGGTTCCGACCTACACCTCTATAATGGTAACGTGCCCGACACCCGCGTCGGCTCCACTTTCGGCCACGAATTTGTGGGCGAAGTCGTGGAAATAGGTAATGACGTCACCAAAGTAAAAGTAGGTGACCGGGTGATTGTGCCCTTCAATATTGCCTGTGGCGAGTGTCACTTCTGCCGTCAAGGTATGTTTGGCAACTGCCACGAGTCCAACACGGAAGCCACGGCTGTAGGTGCCATTTTCGGCTATTCGCACACCGCTGGCGGCTTTGATGGCGGCCAGGCCGAATACGCCCGCGTCCCTTACGCCAACGTAGGTCCTACCATCATTCCGGAAGGCATGGACCTCGACGACGCGGTACTGCTTACCGACGTGGTACCGACCGGCTACCAGGCAGCCGAAATGGCGGGTATTCAGAAAGATGATACCGTTGTAGTATTCGGAGCCGGTCCCATTGGCATCATGGCTGCTCGGTGCGCCTGGCTGTTTGGAGCAGGCCGCGTAATCATCATCGACCAGGAGGATTACCGCTTGGAATTTGCGCGCAACTACTCGTATTGCGAAGCTTACAACTTCCGCGAAATCGGTGACCCTGTGCTGTTTATCAAGAAGATTACCGACTGGTTAGGAGCTGACTGCGTGATTGACGCCGTGGGCGCTGAAGCGCAAGGCAATGCGCTGCAAACCATTACGGGCCGCAAGCTGCTGTTGCAGGCGGGATCAGCTACGGCACTGCATTGGGCTATTAACGCCGCGAAAAAGGGCGGTGTAATATCCGTAGTAGGCGTGTATGGCCCGACCGACAACCTGGTGCCGGTTGGCAACCTGATGAACAAAGGCTTAACGATGCGCGGCAACCAAACGTCGGTGAAGCGTCTGCTGCCGCGGCTGATTGAGCACGTACAGAATGGTACGCTCAACCCGAAAGGCCTCATCACGCACCGCTTGCCGCTAGAAGAAGTGGCCGACGGCTACCGCATGTTCTCCGGCAAAATGGATAACTGCATCAAAACCGTGCTGCTCCCCCCTACCGTTTCTCTCTAACGCCTCCTGCTCCATGGAAAACTCGAAAGTAAATACTCCCATCGACCCACGGCAGATCAAAGGCTGGGGTGTGGATGCCGACCCCGAAAACGACCCGACGTACCCCATGCGCAACCGCATGAACGCTACTCAGGATCCTATCCCCAAAAACCGTCCTGACAACCTTCAACCCGTAGATACGGAAGTACTGCGCTCAGTTGAGCGGCCGAACATATCGGCGGTGTATGGTACCCCGGAACCTCCAAAGGGCCTGAGCGGCATGATCCGGCGCTTTGCTTTCCGGTACACTGAAAACGAATACTTGCACTGGCTCCCACTAATCCTGGCTGACCGAGTGAACATGGTGGAAGGCTTGGTGGAAGATTTGGCCAAAGGCAAAGTCCCGAATATCTGGGCTGAGAAAGGCTACGATATGGACTGGAAATACAAGCGCGGCAGCTTGATCCTGAAGCTTTCCGTTTTGACTGCCATAACCGCTGGCGCTACTATCTGGCTGAGCTCAGGCTCCAAGAAGAGCAAGACTTACAAGCCAAAGTACAAGAACTAAGCTAGCTTCATCTAAACCTCAATGCTTCGACCAACTTAGCATGACGGTTTATTTTGCAGTTGATAGTATCACAAATCAACAAAAACGCCCACCCTATTGCAGGGCGGGCGTTTTTGTTAACTAAAAAACTCTACTACTTCTTGCCGCTGATGATTTCATTCACAATCTGCGGGTCGAGGAGCGTGGTCGTGTCGCCGAGGTTGGCGGTGTCGCCTTCCGCCACTTTACGCAGGATGCGGCGCATGATTTTGCCGGAGCGGGTTTTCGGCAGCCCCGATACCAACTGAATCTTGTCGGGCTTGGCAATGCGGCCGATTTCTGCCACAATGGTTTCGATGATGCTTTCTTCGATGCGCTTACGCTCGAAATCCCCTTCGGGCACGCCCTCTTTGAGAATTACGTAGGCATAAATGCCTTGCCCTTTCACGTCGTGCGGGTAGCCGACCACAGCGCTTTCCACTACGTAGTCGTTTTCGTTGATGGCGTTTTCGATTTCAGCCGTGCCGAAGCGGTGGCCGCTCACGTTTATCACGTCATCCACGCGGCCCATAATGCGGTAGAGGCCCTGCTCGTCGCGGCGGGCACCGTCACCGGTGAAGTAGTAGCCGGGGTACGGCGCGAAGTAGGTTTGGCGGGCGCGCTCATGGTCGCCGTAGGTGGTGCGGATAATGCCGGGCCAGCTTTGCTTGATGGCCAAGTAGCCTTCCTGGCCGTTGCCTTCCGCTTCGGAGCCGTCCTGGTTGAGCAGCACGGGTAGCACACCTGGCATGGGCAATCCGGCCCGCGCCGGTACGCTAGGCGTGATACCCGCCATTGCCGAAATCATAACGCCTGCTGTTTCAGTCTGCCACCAGGTATCTACAATGGGGCAGCGGCGCTTCCCGATGTGGTCGTTGTACCAGTGCCAGGCTTCCTCGTTAATCGGTTCGCCTACCGAGCCCAGCACCCGCAACGAATCCAGGGAGTACGCCCATACGTGGTCGAGCGGTGAGGCCATGAGGCTGCGGATGGCCGTGGGTGCCGTGTAGAATATGCTCACTGAGTGCTTGTCAATCACCTCCCAGAAACGGCCCGGCGATGGGAACGTGGGCACGCCTTCAAACATGAGGGTAGTAGCCCCGGCCAACAGCGGCCCGTACAGCAAGTAGGTGTGGCCCGTTACCCAACCGATGTCGGCGGTGCACCAGTACACGTCGTTTTCTTCGATTTGGAACACGTTGCGGAACGTGTAGTCGGTCCAGACCATGTAACCGGCCGTGCTGTGCACCACGCCTTTGGGCTTGCCCGTGCTGCCCGAGGTGTAGAGGATGAACAGCGGATCTTCGGCCTCCATTTCTTCGGCGGGGCAGGTTTTCTCCACGTCTGCCGCCTCTTCATGGTACCACACGTCGCGGCCTTCCTTCATGTTCACGGGCCAGCCCAGGTGCTCGGTTACGATTACGCGGCGCACCGATGGGCAGCTTTCCAAGGCCTCATCCACCACGCGCTTCACCGGAATCTGCTTAGCGCCGCGGTTCAGGCCGTCGGCGGTGAGCACCACGGAAGCCTGGGCATCGTTCACCCGGTCGGCAATGGCGTTGGCGGAGAAGCCGGCAAAAATAACGGAGTGTACCGCTCCAATTCGGGCGCAGGCCAGCACCGCAATGGCCAGCTGCGGAATCATGGGCATGTAGAGGCACACCCGGTCGCCTTTTTCCACGCCGTTGTTGTGCAGCACGTTAGCAAATTTGCATACCTCCTGGTGCAGTTCCCGGTAGGTCAGGCGGACGTGGCGGGTTTTGGGGTCGTTGGGCTCCCAGATGATGGCCAGCTTGTTGCCGCGGTTGGCCAGGTGGCGGTCCAGGCAGTTTTCGGTGATGTTGAGGCGGGCGCCCCCGAACCACTCGTTTGTACCGGCGGCCATGTCGGAGTTGACCACCCTATCCCACTTGCGGCGCCACGTAAACGGCTCAGCCACCTCGGCCCAGAATTGCTCGGGGTTTTCAAGGCTGCGGCGGTAGGCGTCGTGGTACTCTTCCAGCGTGCGGATACGGGCGTGTTTCGTGGGTGCGTCGGGCATTTTGTACGTGGTGAAATGGTGAGTAGTAAGTTGATGAGTGTCGTATTCAGGGGGTGAAGCACCCGCTACAGCCGGCGCCGCTTGAGGCCCGGTATCAAGGAGAAAACCCGAAGGAAATTAGCTGACGGATGGTTTTACGAGCAGTTCCTGCACTTTGGCCATGAGTTGGCGGGTGCTGAACGGCTTGGGAATATAGAGGTCGGCGCCGGCTTCGTAACCTTTCTGAATATCGGCCTCCTTGGTTTTGGCTGACAGAAACACGATGCGCGTACCGGCCCTATCGGGACGGGCCCGAATGTACCGGCATACTTGGTAGCCGTCAACGTCGGGCATCATAATATCAAGCAGCACCACATCCACCGGCGCACGGTCTACGGCTTCGATGGCCTCGGTGCCGTTGCGGGCAATGCTCACCGCGTAGCCGTTTTTGCGCATCAGGAATTCGAGCGACATCACGATATTAGGCTCATCATCAACGATTAGTATGTGTGCCATTTTTCAATTAGTAATTAAGAAGTAGAAATTAATAATTGATTCGACGCCGTTCTGATTGAGTGATTAAGGAGGCTTTGAAGGGCTGGGACATGCCATTATTCATTACTAATTATCAATTACTAATTAACCAACGGGTAGCTCCACCGAGAACCGGGCGCCTTGGTAGGGCTCACTTTCCACCCAGATGCGGCCGGCGTGCAGTTCCACTATTTTCTTGGTGATGGCCAAACCCAGACCCGAGCCTTCGGGCTTGCGCATGGTTTGGTTTTTGGCTTGGAAAAACTTGTCGAAAATGAGCGTGTGGAACGCCGCTTCGATGCCCTTGCCGTTGTCCTGCACCACAAGGCGCAACGTGGCCGGGGCACCAGCGGCGGGTTCGGGCAGTTCAGCGGCTACTCGAATCTGGCCGCTCCCATCGGCCCTACACGACTTGATGGCGTTGCTGAGCAGGTTCACTAGCACTTGCATCAGTCGGTCCCGGTCGGCGGAGAGCTGGGGCAAACCAGGCGGCACGGCCACATCCAGCTGAATCTGCTTGTCACGCAGCAACTGCCCCACCGATTCGATGGCGTCGTTGACAATTTCCACCGGGTCGAGGGGGCTCCGGTCGAGGGTAGCCTTGCCCGATTCGTACTTCTCCAGGTCCAGCACCAGCGTAATTAGCCGGCCCAACCGCTCGGACTCCTTGGTGATGGTGAGCAGGAACCGGTGCCGCTCCTCTTCGTCGAGGTCGGGATTATCGGTCAGGATTTCCGACAGCGCCCGGATGCTGGTCAGCGGGGTACGCAGTTCGTGGGTTACAGTGGCCAGAAATTCGTCTTTGTCGTGGTCGAGAACTTGGAGCTGGTCGTAGGCCACGCGTAACTCGTCGGTGAGGCGCTGGAGCTGCCGCTGCTGCTTTTGGAGCTGGCGGTTCACTTCCAGCAACTGCTGGCTTTCGCGCAGAATGCCCACCACGTTGTCGAAGCTGATGTCCTCCACCCCCACCGACGACGCCAGCAGCAACCGCGCCGACGCCGGTCCAATGCTACCGGCCAGCAGCTTCTCGGAATAGGCCAGCAGGCGCGGGTCGGCTTGGGGCGGGGTTACGTCGTCGGCGGGGTGCGCATCAGGAAACCGCTCAGAAAATGCCTTAAGGGCCTGTGCTGCCCGCTTTTTACCGAGGAAGCCAGTGAGTAGTTCGCGCACGTCGGGCAGCGGTGCGGCGCCTTGCCAGCCAGCCGGCCCCTCGAACACATTGCGGTAGTGAAACACGCCTACGAAGCTGTCGGCCTGCCGCTGTTCCAGCGCCGACGGGCCGCGCAATAGGGAGATGCCCACGTAGAAGCCGATGTTGAAAAACCAGCTCCAAAACAGGCCGTGCGACAGATAGTCCAGCCCTTCGAGCCCAAACAGCGCAAACGGCCGCAACCCGTGCAGTCCAAACAATCCATCAGACAGCAGCGTGATATCCAGCATACCCGGCCCCACCATAGTAGGCACCACCAGCGTGAAAAACCACACCACAAACCCCGCCAGAATACCCGCCGTGGCTCCCTGCCGGTTCCCGCCGCGCCAGTACAAGCCGCCCAGCACCACCGGCACAAATTGCGCCACCGCCGCAAACGACACCAGCCCGATATTCACCAGCGGCAGCAGATGCCCCACCGCCGTGTAGTAGCCGTAAGCTAGCAGCAGCACCAACACCACGGCCAGCCGGCGGCTATTCAGGGCCACTTGCCCTAGATAAGCAAACCAGCGCGGTCCTTCGGCGCGGGCTGTAGGAATACGCACCAGCAGCGGCATCAGCAGATGATTGCTCATCATTACGCTCAGGGCAATGGTTTCCACGATAATCATGGACGAAGCCGCCGACAGCCCCCCGATGTAGATAAACAACGCCAGCCACGGGTGCCCGGCCTGCAAGGGCAAGGCTAGCACAAACGTATCGGCATCGAAGCTAGCCCCAGTGAGCAGCCGGCCGCCGAAAGCCAGCGGCAGCACAAATAGGTTGATGATGATGAGATACAGTGGAAACAGCCACATGGCTTTGCGCAGGTGGTCTTCGTTCACGTTTTCCACCACCGACACCTGAAACTGCCGCGGCAGCAGCAGAATAGCGGCCATACTCAATATCAGCAACGTAAACCACTGTCCGCTGCTGGTGCCCGCGCCGTCCAGTGTAAACAGCCGGCTTAGGTCGGGCACGGCCGCGGCTTGGGTGAAGATGTCCTCGATGCCATCAAACAACCCGTAGGCCACGAACAGGCCGGCAGCCAGAAAGGCTACTAGCTTCACCAGGCTTTCCAAGGCCACAGCCAGCACCATGCCTTCGTGCCGCTCGGTGGCCTCAATGGAGCGTACTCCGAAGATGATGGTGAAAAACGCCAACGCCACGGTGGTGTACAGAGCCGTACTGGCCGCCGCACCTTCTAGCGGCAGTTCCAGGGCCGTGGTACCGCGGGTCATGATGTCGAAGGAGGCCGCAATAGCCTTGATTTGCAGTGAGATATACGGCACTACCCCCAGCACGCACACCACCGTAGCCAGAGCCCCCAGCGCAGCGCTTTTGCCATAACGGGCCGAAATGAAGTCGGCAATGGAGGTGAGGCGCTGCAATCGGCACACCCGAATCAGCTTGCGCAATACCAGCCACGCGGCCGGGGCCATCAGCGTGGGCCCCAGGTATATACCCACGAACTCCAGCCCGAAATGCGCCGCCCGCCCCACAGAACCGTAGTACGTCCAGGCGGTGCAGTACACGGCCATGCTCAGGGCGTACACGTACGGGTTGTTCACTAGGCTGCTCCGGCCCGAGTTTGCCCTGCGCTCCGCCGCGTACGCCACCCAAAAGAGCAGCGCCAGATAGCCGAACGAAAAGCAAACAACCAGCAGCTTGGACATGAAATGTGAAATTGTGAGGTGGTGAAATTGTGAGATAGTGAGTTTAACGTTTTAGCCGCGCAGTCTGCGCAAATGGGGCCAACGGAACGTAAAACTCACCATTTCACAATCTCACAATTTCACCAATCAGCTACTCTTCTGAACCAGCCGGGTGGTGAGTAGCACCAGGGCCACCCAAGTGAGCAGCACGTAGAGGTAGAGCACCGGGATACCCCCTACCCGGCCGTTGTGGTTGAAAACGGCTAGCAGCGGGAAATTCAGCAGTACTCCGAACAGCAGGGTCACAAACAAGAGCCGCTGCCCGCGGCGTTGCTCGGCCTGTTCCTGTGGCGACATGGGTAGCATGAGGTGGGGATTTTAAGGGTGGGAATTGGTTGTTGTAGGCTTGTCATTCCGACCCAGCACGAATCTGAGTGGAATCGTTAAATTATGGATAACTCAGATTCCTCCTGCGTCGGAATGACAACTGGGTTACCAACAGAAAAGTCCGCTGAGCCGGGGCCCAACGGACTTTTCTTGGTTGATGCAACTAGAAAAGTTGGCGGACGGCAAGCCTTTCCTTCGGTGCCAGCAACCGGTTAATGGGTGTCGCCGGAACCGTCTTCCAGCAGGCGCACGTTGCGCACGTCTTTCACGTAGATCATGCCGATAACGAAGCAGACAAAGGCGACAACTATCGGGTAAACCAGGCCAATAAGGCTGCTGTGCTCCTTCGAGAATGTACCTTCCGGCTGCGCAGCGGCCCATACCCCAATAGAGGTGGCTACCAGCGGCACGAAGCCCCCGAAAATGCCGTTGCCGATGTGGTATGGCACTGAGAGAGACGTGTAGCGCACTTTGGTTGGGAACAGTTCCACCAAGTAAGCTGCAATGGGGCCGTACACCATCGTCACGAATAACACTAGGCAGAACGTGAGGGCAATCATGGCGGGCAAGTTGGGTGTCAGGGCCTTCATAACGGCCGGTACGGCTTTGCCAGCGGCATCAATGGTGGCGGGGGTTATTTCGGTGAGCGGACCGGCAAACGCCTTGATGCCATAGAAAAGCGGCGCAGTGAACAAAGCCCCGCAAATCATGCCGGTCATGATGATGCGCTTGCGGCCAATCCGGTCCGAAAGCGAGCCGAAGTACACGAACAGCGGCGTAGCCAGTAGCATGGAAACCACCATAATCACGCTGGAATCAACGATGTCAAGCTTGAGCGTGGCGTTCATAAAGGTGAACACCTGAAACTGGCTGGTGTAGAAGATAACGCCCTGGCCCATGGTCACGCCGAACAGCGCAATCAGTACCAAGCGGCGGTTCACGGGGTTCACGAACGAGTCGCGCAGGGGGCTTTTGCTGGTGGTGCCTGTGGCTTTGGCCTTAGCAAACAGCGGCGACTCGTGCAGCTTGCGCCGGATGTAGTAGGAAGCAATAACCAAAAGGCCCGACAGCAAGAACGGAATGCGCCAGCCCCACTCTTTGAAGGCATCTTCGCCGAGGGCTTTGCGGGTAATCAGAATCACCGAAATGCTGAGGATGAGGCCGCCGGTGGCGGTAATCTGGATGAAGCTGGTGAAGTAGCCGCGCTTTTTATCGGGGGCATATTCGGCTACGTAAGTGGCTGCACCGCCGTATTCGCCGCCCAGGGCTAGGCCTTGCAACAGCCGTAGCACCACCACAATAAGCGGTGCGGCAATGCCAATGGAATCATAGCTCGGAATCAGGCCCGTCACGAACGTAGCGCCGCCCATAATCAGCAGCGTTACGAGAAACGTGTACTTGCGCCCAATCATGTCGCCGATGCGGCCGAAGAATACGGCCCCAAACGGGCGTACCACGAAACCAGCCCCGAAAATGGCCAGCGCACCCAACAGCGACTTGGTCAAATCCCCTTGTTGCCCGAACAGCACCGGCCCAATGATGGCCGCCAACGAACCGAAGATGTAGAAGTCATACCACTCGATAACGGTACCCACCGACGAGGCGGTGATTACCTGCCATATGGTGCTGGACGAAACGGCGTTGTTGTCGTGCTCCAGCGAGGCATCGGTAGCGCCAGCTAGAGGAGCCGCCCCGGAGTAGGCCCCGGAGTCACGGTTGGGGAGGTTTTGGTTCATGATAAGGAAGGGAGTTTTTGAAGGTGAGACGAGTTGGTGAAATAGCGAAGTGGTGAAATAGTGAGTTTGACGTTTTGCTGGCATCATTTGCGCAAGTGGTGCGGTTCAAGCGCCAAACTCATCATCTCACTAGTTCACATCTCACTTCTTAGAGGAATACCTGCGTTTGCAAGGTGATTTCGGGACGGTACTTCACGTCGTTGGGGACGGTGAAATCGGGGCGGGCACGGTAGTTGAGCGTTACTTTGGCATTGTGGCCATCGAGCAGCACGTTCACGCCGGCATCGTACACGTTCACGCCGGCCCGTTCGCCGTTGTCTTTGCGCAAGCCCTCATAGCTGCTGTGCAGGTAGGCGATGTAAGGTTGCAGCCGGGCTTTGGGGCCGAGGGTGTTCTGGGGTAGCAGAAACCCGGCATTCAGGTATTGGGAATTGCCCGTTCCCGACTGTGGTACGGCGTTGCCGCGAGTAGCCAGGGTGCCGTAGCCGGGGTTTTCGGCCCCTACGTAGCGCACGTAGTTCGGCCCGAAATTGTAGTTGTAGTACACGCCGTACACGGTCAGAGCTGTGCGCGAGGCCGTATCAATTGGCATGTCGAGGAACACATCGGCCCCGAACAGCTTGATATCGTGCTTCCGGGTTGGCACAGCGGTGTACAAATCGGAGCCGGGCGTTAGGCTGCTCAAGGGTACGCTGCTACTGGTCGGCCGCGAGTACATACCATCCTTGTTGTACATGAAGCCAGTTCCGAGACTCAGCACTTTCTTGGTTCCTAGATAAGTACCCTGGTAGTAAGGCAACAGGTTGGCTTCCGGCTCCCAGAGATTATAGCTGAAATACCCCTGATACACATGGCTGGTGTTCTGCGGGTTATACTGCGCCGTGTTAGTACCGACGTTGGTGGTAATAAGGGGTGGGTCCAGCGTAGTCCGGTTCACACCCAGGCCCAGCGGGTTGCCGGTTTGCACGCCGCCCACCACGTAATTGGCGTTGGTAGGCAGGTTGGTCAGGTACGGGTCGCTCATCGATACGCGGTAGTCGAACTTTCCGACGCGGCCCTTGGCAAACACGCCCAGCCACCGTGCAAACTGATCGAGGGCATCGATGGTGGGGAAGTTGGTGAGCGGGAAGTCCATGGCCAGCATGCTGGTAGTACTGGCGCTGCTCAGGCGCGAGATGCCATTGTAGTAATGCAGCCCCCCCCCTAGGTTGAGGTATTTGTTAACTTTGTACTCCGTTACGGCCTCATGAATGAACAGCTGCGGCTTCTTGCCGTCGGTAGCCGCATTCAGACCCCCACTTAAATTGTTCTGGTTGTTGATACCCAGGTGCGTGTAGATCAGGAAGCGCGGGTTGAGCTGCGCCAGAATCACCATCCGAGAGCGGCGAATACCGAAATCCACCTGGCTTTCCTTGGGCTTATTGGGCGCCCGCAGGGTGCCCGTGTTGTTTTCGTTGTAGCGGGTGTATATCTGCGACCAAAGCAGAAACCGCAGGTATTTAGAGCCGTCGGGCGAGATATTGACTTTCATGCCCGGCCCATACGGCACTGGCTTGGTGGGGGCCGGCGTGGCGGGCGGCGGGGCCGGAGCGGCAGGCGGCGGGGCCTGGCCAGCTGGCGGCGTAACTACCTGAGCCGAAGCGCCGGTAGCTGCTACCAATGCGCTCAGCGCAAGTGCGTAACGAGTGTTTCGCATGGGGATGGGGAAGTGATGCGTGGGAATTGGTAAATGCCCGAAGAAAAAGACAGCGCTATTACAGCCACCCTCCCCTTTCAGGCCAACCAAATAGCAAAACCTTCCTATAGAACCAGCACGCTGGCTATATTTTCGCTAAGTGCTATAGGCTTACGCCTGCCGGAACCGCTCCCACCGAATCATCATGTACTTATCTCCGAGCTCAGTTACCACCAAACCGGCATCTTTCAGGTTCTCAGGGTGCTGAAAATATTCGGCTAATTCCTTCTGATTGAGAATTTTATAGGTTGGGTGATACTCAGTCTGGCGAGGTGCCTTCATACCGTATTTCTTCACCCAGTTCATTACGCTCACGTGACTCACCCCTAGCAGCCGTTCAATCTCCCGGTAGCTCAATCCCTCCACATACAGCTGCAATGCCTTGATAACATAGTAGGAGTTAATTTCTTTACCCACCTTCGCTACCGAGAAGTGGTAGCCGCAGTTTCTGCACTTATAGCGCTGCCGCCCGCCTACAATGCCACTTTTAGTAGCCTCCTTTGATTCGCACTTCGGGCAAACAACCTGTTCCATACACCAGTGAGTAAACACTTACTTACAAACTATACCAAGTTAGTAAAGATATAGTATTTTAGCAAAAACAACATCGTATTTAATTATACACCTGACATCAGCTATATGAAACCTCGCCGCCGTAGCACTCACTACCGAACCGACAAGCGCAAAATTCGCGGCGGCAAGCGACATCTGAAACGGTTGCAGCGGGAAAGCCATTTGGCACCACTACTGCCCATTGCTACTCTTCAGAAAAACCACTATTACTACGAGAAGCTAGGGCTACATCTATGGCATTGGCACCACCGGCAGCCGCCACAACAAGTCCAACAGTTAGCCGTTCAGCATCTACTTACCACCTTTCTGGCGTGGCAACCGTCCCTCACGTCCTTACCAGAGCCTTACTATGCCGCCATCTGGCTGGTGGGGCCAGAGTTTGCGCACAGCTCACAAGTAGCAGTAAGCACTGGGAAACACTTGAATAACTACCAAGAAAGGTTTGGTGACTCCGACCCCACTGGCCCGGCCCTGCCTTTAGAATACCGGCAGTTGCCCGGCATTAATCAATTAGCGTGGCATACCTACCCTTGGGAAATTTTTGTGGATGCCTATGACTATCCGGACGGCTGGCCGGCTTGGACGCTACAGCGGCCAAACTACCTTTGGCAGTCTGAGGACGGCAGCCAATACTTGGTTGTGCAGACAGGTTGGGTATGGGTAGGACAGTTGAAAAAATCGTACTAGCTGATTAGTGGGCAGCGTCAGTGAAGTCCAGGTCATAGAGGATATTGAGCCGGACGCCGTTGTTAATTTCGAACACCGGGCGGCCGGAAACCGGGTCGGGGTCGGCGTGCTGGGTTACTTGGTTGAGGTAGTTCAGCTCGACCTTCGCGTGGTCAGTGAATCGGTAGCCTAGGCCGCCTGAAATTCGGTTTTGGTTGAACACGTTGTTGCCCACGTTGCGCCCGAAACCGATGAAGAGTTCGTCGAAAGCATTCAGGTACCACTCGCCGTTGTCGATGGTAGGGCCTTGCAGCGGAAAGCTGCCGCTGAGCTGGTACCGGATGCGGTGCTGATAATCCCAGTCTTGGACGGAACCAGCGCCTTCGTCGGACCGCGTACCGAGCCAGCGCTGCTCCAGCCGTAGACGTTGCGCGAGTTGCAGGCGGCCTAGCTCGTCGCTTAAGGTCACATCTTCATAGAGCCGGTGCTCCGGCTGGGGTCGGCCCATCACAGTGGGGTAGCGCCCGTACTCGTGGGTTTGAAAGTAGGTATAGCCACCGCTTACCGTTACGCGGTTGGTGAGCTGATGCCCCACTCCTAGCCGGGCCAAGTGCTGTTGCTGCGTCCCTAACAGCTGCACGCGCCGTAGTTGGTATTCGGTGTGCAAAAACCACTTCTCGCTCACTTGCAAGTCGCCGGAATACACCACCCATCCTAGCGTGTTGTGGTCGAGCAGGCGGGGAAGCGCTTGCCCGAAACCCGCCTTACTCAGCGCTAGTACTCCTACTACAACCAATAATCTTTTCATGGACCTTGCCAACGGCACCAGAAAAAGTTGGTGAGCGTGCGGCTCCCCTTACGTTACTTGGGGCGCACAGTTCAGGGATAGGCAGGTTTAGAGGTGCAGCACCGTGGCCAGCACGGCATCTACGGCCAAACCCAGGCGGTGCATGTCCAGCCGGTTGAGGGTGTCGGTGGGCTGGTGATAGTGCTGGTTGCGGTAGAAGGCGGTATCGGTGAGTAGCACCGCCGAAAACCCGAACTGCCAGTAATTGAGGTGGTCGGAGAAGTCGATGCCAGGCAGCCAGGCCGGCGCCTTAAACCGCTTTACGGGTAAGGCGGCGGTGGCCTTGTATTGCCGCGCAAACTGCCGCCCGAAGCGACCATTCCCGAATTTCTGCGCCACCGTTACGTAGTTGCCCCGGCTCCCGAAGATGAATTTCAACGGGCCAAACGGGTAGCGTTGGCTGTGCTTTCGGTCATCGTAGTAGCCCAGCATTTCCAGCGCCACCATACCGCGCACCGGCACGCCAGCCGTGTGCAAGGCCTGCGCATGCACATAGCTACCCATCTGTTGGGTCCGGAAGAATGGCGGCTCTTCCAGCGTGTAGGCCACCAAATCAATACGGTACGGCAGGCTAGGTTGCTGCCCGAGCAGTCGGGCCAGTTCCAGCAGCGCCGCCACGCCCGTTCCGTTGTCGTCGGCGCCGGGCTGCTCGCCGCACACATCATAGTGCGCCCCAATAATAAGGCGCGGACCGGTTTCGGGGCCGAAGCTGCCAATCAGGTTGCGGTAGGTTTGGCCCTGCACTGCGTAGGGCTGGTCGGTGCTGCGGGCGCCGGCTGCTTGCAATTCACGCCGAATGTAGTCGGCGGCTTGCGCTAGGCTAGCGGGGTGCTGGTAGTTGCGGGGTTGCGGCGTACCAATAAGGGCCAGCAAATGCTGGCGCAACCGGCTGGAGTCGGCCGTATTTGGTTTTTCAACACGCTGAGCATACGCCGGCTGAACGAGCAGCACAAGCAACAGAACGCAACTGAAACGGCAAAACATAGCAGGAGCTTGAACAGAGAGTTGGCAATATATAAGCAAGCTAAACACGGTTAGTGAGAACTTGTGCCGGATTTTCTCGATCAAACCAGTTGCATCCTACCAGGCAAGCCAGATTTTTACGACCAGGGTTTACCGGAAACTGTTCAGCTTTGAAAGCCGGTAATGCATAGCGTATTTCCTATTCGTACCTTTTCACATGATTTCACGATTACTCGCCGGGATTCTGCTTGTTTTACTGCTGCCCTTCAGTTGGGCAACGGCCCAGAGCCCGCAAACGGCAACCGTGCGGCAAGCCTTGGCGCAGGCCACTTCCGACACCAGCCGGGTGCTGCTGCTGGCCAACCTAAGTGCCACGTACCGCTATTCTCATTTCGATTCGGTGCGGTGGTACGCCAAGCAGGGCTTGCAGCTGGCTCGCCGCATCAGCTACGGCAAAGGCGAAGGCCGTTGCCTGTCCCGCTTGGCCATTCTGCTGTCGGAGCGGGGCAACCTGCCGGCCGCGTTACGGCTCAACCTCCGGGCTTTGCAGCTGTGTAAAGCCGCCCAGGATTACGAAGGCACCGCCCGCATCCTCAACCAAACCGGGCTGCTGTACTTCGCCCTCGACGATTTTCGTCCTTCACTAAGCTACTATTTCCGGGCTCAGGAAAACTACCGGCTAGGGCACATCACCGATGTTTCGCAGTTGACCAGTGTTCTGACTAACATCGGAGCCAGCTATGAAGGTTTGGGCAAACTCGATTCGGCAGCCTTTTATTTACATAAAGCCTTTGTTCTTACTCAGCCCCCGCCGGCCGCCGGCTGGAGTTGCTGGGGCAACCCCAGGCCTTATGTTCTGCGGGAACTAGGGCTGCTGCAAGCTGCCCTGGGCTACCAGGGCCAGGCATTACGCTACTATCACCGCAGCGCCCAGGCTGCCATGCCCGAAAACGACTTGCGCAGCCGCTGCCGGGCCTTTCAATACATGGCCGAGCTCTACCACAAGCGCCAGCAACCCGATTCCAGCATTCTCTACGCGCGGAAGGCCCTGACAGTGGGCCAGAGTCTGCCCTTTGTGGTGGCAGTACTGCGCACGAGCCGGCTGTTGGCCGATGCTTTCCAAGCCCGACAGCAAAACGACAGCACCCTCAAATACCTGCGCATCATGCTCACGGCCCAGGACAGCTTGCAAAACCCCAAACGTATCAAGCAACTCGATGCTATTGGCTTTGCCGAGCAGCAGCGTTTAGGACAGTTGGAAGAGGAAAGTGCTCAGTTTGCCGAAAAGGCCCGTACCTACGCACTATGGGCCGGGCTGGGAGCTTCGCTGCTAGTGGCCTTGGCCTTGTGGCGCTACACGTATCAGCAACGCAAAGCCAACCAGCGCCTACTCCTGCTCAACGACCGGGTGAACCAGCAGAAAATGGAGCTAACGCAGCAGCGCGACACCCTAGCCCGCATGGTGCAGGAGCTGCGTACCACCCAGAGCCAACTGGTACTCCGCGAAAAAATGGCCTCGTTGGGTGAACTGATGGCTGGCGTAGCGCACGAAATCAAGAACCCGATAAGCAGCGTGAAGAACTTTGCGGCCATCAGCGTGGGTCTGTGCCAAGAGCTGCGCGAAGAGCTAGCCAAGGTATTATTACCCATTGATGATCAACAGATTATCGATGAGATGTTTCAGAATTTGAGTCAGTATCAGTCGGATATTGTAAAGCACTGCCAGCGGGCCGAGGGTTACGTCAACAGCATGCTCGACTACTCCAGCACCGGCCCAGCCCAGCGCCAGCCCACCGACCTCAACCTGCTGACCAACGAGTACATGCGCCTCACTTACCACGACCTGCGCCTGAAAAACCGCCACTTTAACTCTGCTCTCTTCTCCCACCTTGATGATACGCTGCCGATGATGCCGGTGGTCCGGCAGGAACTCGGCCGAGTGATGGTGAGCTTGTTTACCAACGCCTTTTACGCCGTGCACAAGCGCCAGCAGCAAACCACCGAAGACGACTACGTACCGCAGATTACGCTGCAAACCCGCAACCTCGGCGAGCAGGTGGAAATCCGGGTGCGCGACAATGGCCTTGGCATCAACGAAGAAACGCAGTCGGCTATTTTTCAGCGCTTTTTCACCACCAAGCCCGATGGCGAAGGCGTAGGCCTGGGCTTGTGGGTGAGTTACGACATCATCACGCGCAGCCACGGCGGCACCATAGCAGTGGAGAGCCAGCCCGGCCAGTACAGCGAATTCATCATTACGCTCCCCCTGCAAGGCAAACCCACCGTGCCCACCGCCTGGACGAATTGATTTTTCGATTTGCTAATTGATGACGTGTTGATTGTTACTTGATCAACCGGAAGTAGCCGTGATTTACGGTTTATAATCCCTCCTATAACCTGGCAATTCTCCATTAGCATCAGGACATCACATACATGAGCACATCAGCACATCTACCTTCTTTTCGTACGATTACGCCAGGCACGTTGCCGGGGCCGGAGTGGCACCAGTTTCTGTTGAGTGCCGTAGCGCCGCGGCCGGTGGCCTTTGTCAGTACCATTTCGGCGGCGGGTGAAGTGAATCTGAGCCCGTACTCGTTTTTCAACGTGTTCAGTTCCAACCCGTCCACGCTTATCTTCTCGCCGGCCAACCGCGTCCGCGACAACACCCAGAAACACACGCTCTTCAACGTGCGCGAGGTGCCCGAGTGCGTGGTCAACATCTGCGACTACGCCGTGGTGGAGCAGATGTCGTTGGCCAGCACGGAGTATGGGCGGGGCGTGAATGAGTTCGTGAAAGCCGGCCTCACCGAGCTAGCCTCCGACAGAGTGCGCCCGCCGCGCGTGGCCGAGTGCCCGGTGTCGTTGGAGTGCGTGGTGGAACAGATTATTGCCATTGGAGATTCTAACGGCGGCGGCAACCTCGTAATTTGCCGCGTCGTGCAGGCCCATTTCCGCGAGAGTATCCTACTAGACTCCGGCCCTGGCATCGACCCGCATAAGTTCGATGCCGTCGCCCGCCTCGCCGGCGACTGGTACAGCCGCGTTACGCCCGAAAGTTTGTTCACGGTGCCCAAACCCAACCGCAACCTGGGCATCGGCATCGACCAGCTACCCGAACACATCCGGACCTCCGACATCCTCACCGGCAACAACCTGGGCCGCCTCGCCAACATCGAGCAAACCGCCATTCCCACCCCCGAGCAAGTTCAGGAGTTCAAGCACGACCCGTTGGTAAGCGTCCTACTCCAACAGCATTTCGGCAACCCCACCGAGCAGCGGCAGCAACTCATGCTACTCGGCAAGCAGTTGCTAGAGGAAGGGAAGTTGCTGGAAGCGTGGAAGGTGTTGCTGCTAGCGGCCAAATAGGCCATTAATTAGAATTACGAAGGCAGCAGTCGAAAGAACTTCGTCTTGAGCCGGCGCGAGAGGTACTGGGGCAGCGGGCCACCTTGGGCGTAAACATCCATCACGCGTTGATATTGTTGCGGCCCGAAACGACTGAGGCGGAAAATCCCGTAACCTGCCAGCAAACTACCAACCACTAAATCCTCGTTGGCTTCCTGCTGGAGGCCCCGGTAGTATTCCTTTTCTTCTCTCTTCAAACCGGAAGCGGCCAGTACTGTCTTTTTCACTACCCCCGAAGCCAGTATGCCCACGCCCGTTTCCAGCCAGTCGCGGGTAGCTTTGGAGCGCTGCATGAAAAGGTGCTGCACGGCCCGCAGCGTGTCCGCACGGTCGTAGCGGATAGCACTCAAGTCATTGCGGATTGAGGTAGTTTGGGCGCGAGCGGTAATTATGGTGGCTAGTAGACCAGTAGACAACAAGAGTATGTATCTAGGCATAAGCAGAACAGGTAAGTCGACCCGCGTTTGGGCACAATATTCGCGCCGGTTCTCTCAGCCTTAGGCGTATTATTCAACAATCTACGTTCTAATTCCGCACGGCAATCATCAGGCTTAGTTCCTTATAGCGCATATTGAAGCGCTTGGCGATGGTAGCGTTGGTGAGCGAGCCTTTATAGATATACACGCCGCTGCGGAAATGCTCGTTCGAGAACAGCACCTCGTTGATGCCGCCGTGCTGGCTGATTTCCTGCAAAATGGGCGTGAAGATGTTGCTCAGGGCGTTGGTAGCGGTGCGCGGCACGCGGCTGGCAATGTTGGGCACGCAGTAGTGAATAACGTCGTACTTGCGGAAGACCGGCTTGTTGTGGGTGGTCATTTCGCTGGTTTCGAAGCAGCCACCTTGGTCAATACTCACGTCGATTATCACCGAGCCGGGCGCCATGCTGGCCACCATGCTTTCGGGCACCATAAACGGCACGCGGCCCTCTTCGGAGTTCAGGGCCCCGATTACCACGTCGGCACGGCGGATTTGCTGGCTTAACGCGAAGGTGTCGAGAGTGCTGGTGTAGAGCTGGGTGCCCAGGTTTTGCTTGAGCCGGCGCAGCTTATAAATGTGATTGTCAAACACCTTCACTTCGGCGCCGAGGCCAGTAGCGGCGCGGGCGGCGTATTCGGCCACGGTGCCCGCCCCCAGAATCACCACCTGGGAAGGCGGCACACCGGTAATACCACCCAGGATAATACCCTTGCCTTCGTTGGAGCGGGCCAGGTATTCGGCAGCAATCAGCATGACGGTCGAGCCGGCAATTTCGCTCATGGCCCGCACCACCGGCCGCGCGCCGCTGGGGTCCTTAATCAGCTCGAAGCTGATGGCATTCACCTTCTTACGGGTGAGAGCCATAACGTACTCGGCGGTGAGCGTACCGAATTGCAGCGCTGAAATCAGGGTCTGGTTGGCTTTCAGAAACTCGATTTCGTCCTGAGTGGGCGGGGCCACTTTCAGGATGAGGTCGGCTTCGTACACTTCCTTCTGCGAATAGGCAATGGTGGCGCCGGCTTCGGAGTAGTCGTGGTCGGAGTACTTGCTGGGCTCCCCTGCCCCGCTTTCCATCACCACTTCGTGGCCTTCCTCTACCAAGTGCTTTACCGCCTCCGGCGTCAGGCAGATGCGGTTTTCCTGGAGCGACGTTTCCCGCGGCAGCCCGATAAACAGCTTACGCTTGCGCACCTCCACGGCCAGCATGGATTCTTGGGTGAAATAGGCGCGGCTAGCCGCCAACGACTCGAATCCGGGAGGTACTGCTTCGGGCATTTTTCAATTGAAAATTGAGAATCAAAAACTAAAAATTGGGAGGGCTGTCCGATGAACACCTTGGAAAGGGCGGTGGCACGAACAATCCTGATTTTTAATTCGTAATTTTTAATTCCCTCGACTCGTCGCCAGTAACGGTGAGCCGGATAAGTAGTCGGTTGGAAGGTAAGAGCGGCTCAATACGGCTGGGCCACTCTATCAGGCAAAGATAGCCAGAATCGAAGTACTCCAACGCGCCAATCCGTTCGGCTTCATCCGGACTGTCGAGGCGGTAGAAGTCGAAGTGGTAGATGGGATGGTTGCGGACGTCGCGGTACTCATTGACAAGGGCGAAGGTGGGGCTGCTGACGTCGGCGGCCAGCACGCCCATAGTTTCGCACAGCGCCTTGATAAACGTGGTTTTGCCCGCGCCCATCTCCCCCTCAAAGCACACGATAGTAGCCGATTGCCCCTCAATAACGTCGCGCACTCGGGAAGCGACGGCGGGCAAGGCGGCCAGGTTGGGCAGTTGAATCTCAAGCAACGGAGCAGACATATTGCGGCAGTTTTAGGGATACAAGTTTACGAAATGACGCAACAGCACGAGCTGTCATTCCGACGCCGGAAGAATCTGAGTGAAGAAGTTAAAGTAAATAATACCAGATTTTTCCTGCTTCGAAATGACAGTTTCGTATGAGCCTTAGGCTCTATATTTGGCCGACCAAAACACCTTTCCTCATGCAAGTTTCGCGAATGGCGGGTAGCCTGATTGGCTCCGAAATCATCAAAATAGGCAATGAAGTAAACGAGATGATCCGGAAGGGGGAGCAGATTTGCAACCTGACCATCGGCGACTTCGACCCGACCATCTTCCCCATTCCAACCGAGTTACAAACTGAAATCACTGCCGCCTACCAGGCCGGCAACACCAACTACCCACCCGCCAATGGTATGGCTGCACTGCGCGAAGCCGCTACCGCCTTCACCAAGCAGCGGCTGGGGTTGGAGTACTCCCCCAACGACGTGCTGGTAGCCGGCGGCTCCCGGCCGCTCATCTACGCTACCTACTTGGCCCTTATCGACCCCGGCGACCGGGTGGTGTTTCCGGTACCAAGTTGGAACAACAACCACTACTGCCACCTCTCTGGTGCCGAGGCGGTGATGGTGGAAACGCTGCCCGAAAACAACTTCATGCCTACCGCCGCCGAGCTAGCCCCGCACCTACCCGGCGCGACGCTGCTGGCGTTATGCTCCCCGCTCAACCCCACCGGCACCGTGTTTTCGCGGCAGAACCTGCTGGAAATCTGCGATTTGGTAGTAGCCGAAAACCTGCGCCGCCAGCCCGATGAGAAGCCACTGTATCTGCTTTACGACCAGATTTACTGGATGCTAACCTTCGGCGAAACCCAGCACTTCGACCCCGTAAACCTGCGCCCCGAACTGCGCGACTATACTATTTATATTGATGGCATCTCAAAGTGCTTGGCCGCTACCGGGGTGCGCGTGGGCTACGCATTTGGTCCGGCCACGGTCATCGACAAGATGAAGTCGATTCTGGGCCACGTGGGGGCCTGGGCGCCCAAGGCCGAGCAAGTAGCCACCGCCAAGTACCTACCACAGACCGAGGCGGTTGACCAGTTTACAACCGATTTTAAAGCCAACATCCAACGCAGCCTCGACACACTGCACAAGGGCTTGCAAGATCTGCAGCGCCAGGGCCTGCCTGTCGATTCGATGGTGCCAATGGGGGCTATTTACCTCACGGCTAAGCTGGACGTACTAGGCCGCACTACTCCGGCTGGCGAGGTGCTAGCTACCACTAAAGACCTTACGTTCTACCTGATTAAGGAAGCCCGGCTGGCCCTGGTACCTTTCAGTGCGTTTGGCACCTCCGATACGGCACCGTGGTTCCGTATGTCAGTAGGCGGCGCTTCCTTGGCGTCTATTGAGGCCGCTTTGCCCCGCTTGAAAGCTGCTTTGGAAGCATTACGCTAATAAGTGGGGCTATACTTGTAGCCCCACTTAATGCACATTACTCTTGGTTGCAGTAAAACCCTGACTAGTTGAGGTTTCCTGAATAATTCAGCACCTCTATGGTCGGGTTTTTTGCATTTTACTGTGCACCTTGCTTTTCGTAGAATGCTCTTTTTGTTAGTATTATTATCTGTCCCTACATTATTTAGCTCAATTATATAGTATCTTTCCTACGCGTATTCGACAGTTTATTCTTTGAATTCTACTAGTTGAGTGCGTAAACTGCTCTGCTATACTTTACCACGAAGCACTCCTTACAATATTATTTGCTTCGCTGGTCACACCTCTTGCACGCTCCGGTTTCTCACTCACGGATGGTGCCCATGTTTTTTGCCTTTGCCCAGCCTTCGGGTTGGTTTGTATGCTTGCTGGCCACACTGTTGCTGCCAGTTTTTCCGCTGGCGGCCCAAAACCTGGCGCCTGTCAGCGGCGTGGTGAATGTTCGGGATGGAGCAGCCGTAGAGGCGGCTACAGTCACGCTACATCGTGCCACCGACTCACTGACAGTCAAAACGGAATTCAGCGCCACTGATGGTCGCTTTACACTTGCTGCTCCCGAGCCAGGAAACTATCTGGTGTCGGTGGTGCAGTTGGGTTATGTGCGCGTCTGGGTGGGCCCGGTGGAAGTTTCAGCTGCGGCCTCGGCGCCGCTTGTTGTAGCGTTGGTGCCTACTACGGTGCAGCTTAAAGAAGTGACCGTAACGGGCCAGAAAACAGTATTCGAGCGTTTGCCAGACCGCACCATCATCAACGTGGAAAACAGCACCCTCGCCAGTGGTAACACGGCGCTTGATGTGCTAAGCCGAGCTCCTGGCGTAACCGTTGCCGGCAACGATAACTTAGCGCTACGGGGTAAACAGGGCTTGCTGGTACTCCTCGATGGCAAGCGGGTACCCGTCACGGGCACTGAGTTGGCGACGCTGCTTCGCTCGTTGCCAGCCGAGCAAGTCAGCACCATAGAGTTGATAACCAATCCACCCGCCAAGTACGACGCACAGGGCGGAGCCGGTATCATTGCCATAAACCTCAAGAGAGACCAGCGCCTGGGCACCAACGGCAGCGCCAACATCAGCTACGGCCGTGGGCGGTATGGCAAACTGAACACTGGCTTGTCGTTGAATCACCGCAACCGGACCTTCAACCTCTATGGATCCTACTCCTACACCGACCGTAACGGCTTTCAAAATTTAGCCTTCGACCGGAGCTACTTCCGGAACAAGCAGCTGACCTCCAGCAGTTCACAGTACAACGCGCGGCGCGTTGATGTGGAGTCGCACACCTGGAAAACTGGTCTTGATTACACCCTCAATCCTCGTACTACGCTGGGCGCGGTGGTAAGCGGCCTGGGTAGCAGTACCCCCGTGGATGGCAGCAACAGCTCAGCGTTTTACGACGGTACCGGGCAGCCTACGCTTGGGTATACTGCCCGCAACCTGAGCGTGGTCCACACGCCCAACGTAGCCGGTAACCTCACCTTACGCCACCTATTCCCTGCCGACTCAGTAGGCACGCCAGAACTAACCGCCGACGCCGATATAGCCCGCTACGGTACCAACCGAAATTTGTCGTTGGCTACCACCTACTTCTTCCCGTCGCGCGCGCCACGCCTACTCACCAGTGCGCAAGACGGCACGCTCACCATCCAGTCGGTTAAGGCTGATTACGTGCGCCCCCTGCGGGGCGGGCTGCGGCTGGAAGCAGGCCTAAAAGCCAGCTGGGTGCATTCCGACAACGATGTGGTGTTTTATACCACTGCCGGCGGTATAACCTTGCTAGACCCCAACCAGTCCAGCCGCTTTCAATACAGAGAGAACATCAACGCAGGCTACGTAAGTGTCGGCCATAGCACGCCGGAGCTTACTCTAACAGCTGGGCTACGCGCCGAGCAAACCAACGCCACCGGCCGGCAAACCCAGGCCAGTGGCAATTTCGACCGGCACTACTTCCAGCTGTTTCCTAACCTGAGCGTGCGCCATACGATTTCCAAAACCCACGAAATCGGCTTTTCACTTAGCCGCCGCCTCGACCGACCGACCTACAGCCAGCTCAATCCCCTGCGCTTTTACGTAGACCCCACCACGTACCGGGCCGGTAATCCGGCTTTGCAAGCTCAGCCAAGCTACAAAGCCGAGCTAACCTACACGCTGAACAAGCTCACCAGCAGTTTGAGCTACGCTTATACCACCCGGCCTATCGTGTCGGTGTATGGCCTCGAAAACGACACCTTGGTTCGCTCAACGTATGCGAATCTGGCGAATGAGCACTACTACGCTTTCACACTGACGGCCCCACTCAGCCCCGCCAAGTGGTGGCAGCTGTACGCCGACGCCGAGCTGTTTTACATTTATTTCAATGGCACCTTCGCTGGCTCGGCCACGCTGCCCGGTCAAATAGGCGCTATTCTGAGCGTTAATAACTCGTTTGAGTTGGGCAAAGGCTGGACCGCCGACGTGAATGGTAGCTACCACTCGCGCGAGCAGTATGCCTTTGAGTTGATTCGCTCGTTCGGGCAGCTGTCGGTGGGGATGCAGAAGAGCCTGCTGGCCGGGCGAGGCACTCTGCGCCTGAATGCCACCGACCTGCTTTACACCGCGCCAGTCCGCTCATCGGCGCGTTATGAGGTTATTAGGGCCAATCAGCGCAGCAGCCAGGATACCCGCGTGGTAACCGTTGCGTTTAGCTATAATTTTGGCAGCAAGGAAGTAGCCCCTACCCGCAAGCGTGCTACCGGCGCCGAAGATGAAAAGCGCCGCGCCGCCGGACAATAGGCAGGCAGCAAAACCGGGGCTTCAACGAATTTGCACTGACTTGTCGGGCCGGTGCAGCAGACAATCCTCCCCTATCTTCCCACAGTCCGGTGGCTAACTCGTATTTTCAGTTCAAGCAGTTTCGCATCGAGCAGAGCGAGTGCGCCATGAAGGTGAGCACCGATGCCTGTGTACTGGGTGCCGCAGCTGATATAGCCATGGCCCAGCGCATACTGGATATAGGTACGGGCACCGGCTTACTGGCTTTAATGGCTGCCCAACGCAACAAGGCCGCCACCATCGAAGCCGTGGAGCTAGACCCAGCCGCGGCAAGCCAAGCCACCGAAAACTTCCGAGCTAGTCCGTGGGCGCCGCGCCTCCGCCTGCATGCCCAGGCCCTAGCAGAATTTGCGGCTACTAGCCCAGATCCGTTCGACCACATCCTGTGCAACCCGCCGTTCTTCCGCCACTCCTTACGCCCCCCCGATGCCCAGCGCGCCACCGCCCGCCACACCGCTCCAGATACGCTGTCTTTTCTGGAGCTGGCGCAGTTTGCAGCTGATTTCCTTACCATGCAGGGCCTGCTGACCGTATTACTCCCGCCACCAGAAATGCAGCATTTCGAGCGGGACGCCACTCACGCCGGCTTGTTCCCACTCACGCGCCTGGTACTGCGGCACCGAATTGGCAGCAAGCCGCTACGCCACATTACAGCTTTCGGCAAACAGCCACAGCCTGTGCAGACGCAGGAGTTGTTGGTCACGGCAAACGACGAATATTCACCGGACTTTCAGGCGTTATTGGGGCCGTTTTACTTGGCCCTGTGATGAGCTAACAGTGCAACACGCACTGTGGCAATCAGCTTTCTGGTAGGAGTTTTCGCACCTGAGCTAGCTTGTCTTGGTAGAAACCGTCGAGCAAATCGGGTTGGACCTGGCTGAACTCGTGGGCCAGATAACGGCGGCGCACGGTGTGGTCGGCTAGTACCGTGAGTTCGTCGCACAGTTCAGTGAGGGAGCCCAGTAGGTGCGAGGTCAGCAGGATACCGGTGCCTTGTTGGCGCAGCCGCCGCAGAATTTCCATCAGCAACAGGTTGGTAGTAAGGTCGAGGCCGTTGAAGGGCTCGTCGAGAATAAGGTAGCGGAAAGGCTGCACTAGCAGGGCCAGCAACGCCAGTTTCTTCTTCATGCCCGCCGAATATTCTTCGGCGTACTGGTCGAGAGGTAGCTCTAGCAGCTGATTCCATGGTGCAAAATCAACCACGGACCGGCCGCGGGCTTGCAACGTAAATTCCAAATACTCACGGCCGGTAAGCCGGGGATAGAAGTACGGCTCATAAGGCAAAAGGCCCGTATTGGGCCGGATGGGCAGGCCTGTGGTTTCGCGCACTGTACCTTGGTAGTCGGCGTGCAGACCGTAGAGGCAGTGCAACAGCGTGGTTTTGCCAGCGCCGTTGGCTCCTACTAGGCCGTGCAGCGTACCGGGCCGCAACGTCAGGCCCACATCGTGCAGCACTTGCTGCGACCCGAATTGCTTGGAAAGCGCTACTATTTCAATCATGACGAAATGCGGATAATTGCCGGTTACTTTTCCAGATCAGCCCGAAAAAAGTTACCAGCAGCAATACCGGATACACTGGATGCCCGAACAGCAGGCACGCAACGGACACTACCGCCCCCTGCGTTAGGCGCACCAGCAAGGCATGCGGGTAGAAAGCATAGCGAACCAACACTACCATCACGAGTACAGCCACTCCCCACAGCAGCAACGCGGCAGCGCTACCCCACCCGGCAGAGGCTGTGCCCATCAGCCAAGTAAATGGCGCGGCCGTTAGCACGAAATACAGCAGCGCCAGTGCTACACGCCGTCGGAGCCAGTGGCTGGGTTGACGAAGCGCCGGCAGCAGCATCGAAGAAGGTTCGGGAGTGGCGTATAATGCGCTCAAAGTCAGAACCCACGCGCCTATGGCTAAGGCTGGGGCCAGCGGGTACTGATGCCACCAGCTAGCCGCCAGCACCAACCCACCCCACACCCAACCTGCTCTGGTTTGCCGGAAGCCACTCACCCACTCAAATGCTTCGCTACGGAACACACTGCGCCGGTGTTGGGTGCTGGTTTGGGGGCGGGCGGGCGGCACCCAGGCAGCCAACGGCACTAAGGCTACAGTCAGGGCCGCTACTTCAAGCCGCCCGAACGCCAATAGCACCAGTACTACCGGCACACTCCACAGAACATATTCAGCAGCTAGCCACTGCCGAAAATTAGGCGCGGCAAGGTGTAGAAAACCTAGGTCGGCGCGGCGGCGGTGCTGGCTTATCGTCAAGAAAAATAGAAGCAATGGCAGCAGCCACTGAGCTGTTTGGTGCTTAGACAGCACGACCAAGGCATTGCCAATTGCTGCTATCAGTACCGGGGCCAGTAGCAACGGCCGCCACCAGCCCATCTCAATTAGTTGCCGGCTGAGCACGCGCCATCGAAGCAGGAAGTAGGCTTTCACTTGAAACTAGTTAGCATAGGACATGCAACGCCGCCGTACCCGTAAACTTGTCTTTCCAGTGAGAAAAGCTCAACCCAGTTATCCTACTACTTCCTCTTCCACGAACCGGATACCGTAATCCGCCTCTAGTTCGGCCAGAATCGGTGCGTACAAATCAGCTTGGGTGGGAATGATTACGCCGCACTGCTTGATTTCGCCCCGCGCCAGCCGCCGCACTGCCATGGCTACGGGCAAGCCCACAGTTTTGGCCATAGCCGTATGCGTGGCATCATCGCCGAGTACTACCAGCGAAGACGTGCGGCGGTGATGCTGCCCACCCAGCTCGAACCCGAAAAGGTGCTGCATCACAATCATGTCGTGGTCGTGGGGTTGCAGCTGCCATTTCTCCGTTAGCAGGTACTCCAGCAACTGTGCGGGAGTGGCATCGGCGAGGACCACGGCTTTATCGGTAAACAAGCCTAGCCATTGCAGCCGCTGCATTTCGGGGCCCGTGAAAGGCAAGTCCAGGTAATCGGCAAACTGCATGGCCAAGTCTGTTTCCGTGGCTTTGCGCGGCACCGAAACCGGCAGGTAGGCTTCCAGCAATTCCCGCCATGTGAAAGTAGCGGCGTTGCCCAGCCGGCCGGAATCGTCGGTGAGGCCGAGGCGCACCAGTGCGTGCCAGGCGGCGCAATAGCCGGGCCGGCGCAGGGTGCCCCGCAGAATAGTAGGAATATTCTGCAGGCCATAAGGCGCACGGTAGCTGAGCGAGTCTCGGTTGGCGTAGCCTTCAAATGCGCCGTAGCCGGGCACTTCCAGCGGAGTAGCCGCAGCAAACAAACGCTGGTAGGGTATTAGGCGAGGGTGGCCGTTTTCCAGGTATTTGGCCGTACCCTGGCCCGCCAGCACTACGTTGCGAGGGTTCCAGGTGAACTTGTACTGCCACGGATTGTCACCTTCGGAGCCGGGTGCCAGCAAGCCGCCGCAGTACGAATGGAAAGATGTAATGTGCCCACCCCGCGTCCGAATGTCTTCAATTACCGCCATGGCCGACATATGGTCGAGGCCGGGGTCCAAGCCACATTCCATGAGAATCAGGCTGCCGGCCGCCTGTGCCTCTTCGTGCAAGCTTCTTATTTCCTCGCTCACGTAGCTGGCCGTCACCAAGTGCCGCCGATGCTGCACGCAGGTGCGTGCCACCACCCCATGAAACAGGGCCGGCAGCATCGATACTACAATGTCTGCATTGCGTACTAGCTCATCGAGTCGCGCCTCATCCTGAATGTCGAAAGGCACCGCACGGGCGTACTCGGTGTGGGCCGCCAGCACGGGCACCAGATGAGCCGGAGCCATGTCGGCCACAGTTAGAAACCAACTTTCGGTAGCCGCATGACGCAGCAAATACTGAATGAGGGAAGAAGAGGACCGGCCCGCACCGAGCAGCAACAAACGCGTCATTAGGAAAGGGTGAGTGGGTGAAGGGGTGAATGTAAGACAACAAATGTTGTCTGACTACGCAATCCACGAGCTATGCGCGTAAAGTTTTTCATTCGACGGTGCCCACAGCCGGCCATTCGCCTATTCCCTCATTGATAATTGTAGTACATTCACCGCCCCTTACGCTACCGGGGCCGCCAGTCGGAACCGGCACTTCTTTTATTCCCGCTCTTTCCATGGCCCAACCGCTCCGCCTCACTATTGATGTTGAGGTTCTCACCGAAGCTGACCTAACTCCCGCCGAAGCTACCACCTGGCAAGCGGCCCGCGCCGCCACCGACCACGCCTACGCTCCTTATTCGCACTTTCACGTAGGGTCGGCGCTGTTACTAGACGATGGCACCGTCTTTCGGGGTACCAACCAGGAAAACGCCGCCTTTCCTTCGGGCCTCTGCGCCGAGCGCACTGCACTGTTTGGCCTGGCCGCCACCCAACCCGACCGGCGCATTGTAGGCATGGCCGTAGCTGCCCGCCCCGCCAACGGCGACTTTGTAGCCGTAACCAGCTGCGGCGCATGCCGCCAGGTCATGGCCGAATATGAACACCGCCAACGCCAGGCTATTCCGCTGCTGCTACCTGGCCCTAACGGCACCATCTACCGGTTCCGTAGCCTCTCCGACCTGCTGCCGTTCGGCTTTACGCCCGATGATTTGCCGCGGCCAACGTCGAAGCAGTAAGGCCTAGGCACCGCACCAGTATTTCTCTACCATGCTTGCACACGAGCATCATCTGGTCGTTAGTCGTACGGCCCGGTACTTTCAACTAGGCGAGTTATCAAAACACACTCAGCAGGTGTGGGTAGTGTGCCACGGCTACGGGCAGCTGGCTGAGTACTTCATCCGTCACTTTGCAGCTCTTGTTGCCCCCGACCCAACGCTGGTGGTAGTGGCACCGGAAGGACTCTCCCGCTTCTACCTGGAAAATAATACCAACGGCCGGGGCCGAATCGGGGCTACCTGGATGACACGCGAAGACCGCCATGCTGAAATCGAGGACTATACAAATTACCTCAACCAACTGGCCAGCCATATTTTCGCTACTACTACCACTAACGTAGGCGTTACCGTGTTGGGCTTCTCGCAAGGAGCTGCCACGGTCAGCCGCTGGCTTACTCGCGCCCAATTCAAGCCGCGGCGGTTGGTGCTATGGGCCGGCGTTTTCCCACCCGATATGGAGCTACCTGTTGCGGCACATCTGTTACAGAACCTACCCGTTACGCTGGTAGCAGGCACCGAAGATCCATTTGTCGGTCCTGAGAAACTTGCCGCGCAACAGGAGTATCTTACGAGTCTAGGCGTTGGGTTGGACGTTTTGCGCTTCAATGGTAAGCACGCATTGCACGCAGATACACTTCGGCAGATTTATACTAACGATACTCGTACCGATAGCCTCGCCTAGCGAAGTACCCGCTTGGCGCTACAAGGCTAGTTGAAGCATCATGAAAAAGCCCCTTTGAATGGGGCTTTTTCTCTTTACCGTAGTTGGTTTCTATTCCTTATGAATAGTAGCGGCAGCACCTTGGGCAGCGGGAAATAAGAGTACCTCCGCAATATTCACGTGCGACGGACGGGTTACCATGAATTGTATAACGTCGGCTACATCCTCGGCCCGCAACGGCTCGAAACCTTTGTATACGGTTGCAGCGCGGTCAGTGTCGCCCTTGAAGCGCACCTGCGAAAACTCGGTTTCCACCGCGCCGGGATTCACCTCAGCCACTCGGATATGATGCGGCAGCAAATCCAGCCGCATTCCTTTAGTCAGGGCTGCTACGGCAGCTTTTGAGGCACAGTACACGTTGCCGTTGGCGTACGTCTCATGCCCAGCCACCGACCCGATGTTGATAATATGCCCACTTTGGCGGCGCATCATGGTTGGCAACAAGGCTTTGCTCACGTACAGCAAACCCTTCACGTTGCCGTCCAGCATGGCATCCCAGTCTGCAGGGTCACCATTCTGGATGGGGGCCAGTCCGTGGGCGTTACCGGCATTGTTAATCAACACATCCACTTCGGCAAATTCGGCGGGCAGGCTGGCAATAGCGGCTTCTGTGGCAGCTCGGTCGCGCACATCAAACGTGAGAATATGCACGGGCACCGTGGCTAGCACTTTCGCCAGCTCATCCAGCCGCTCCCGCCGCCGGCCAGTTACTACCAACCGAAAGCCCACCTTGCCCAATGCTACGGCTGTAGCCCGGCCAATACCCGACGAAGCGCCGGTAATAAACGCAGTTTTCATAGGTTGTTGAGTTGTTTAATTGCGAATAGCTGCATTGTTGTATGGGTGGCTACTCTGACATTCAGGGCAGAACGGCCAACCATACAACAATGCAGCTATCCGCAATTCATGTTCTATTCGAATGTGAGGTATAGCGTTACGGTATTGCTACGCAGGCTTTGCAAGCTGTTGCTATACACATTGTTGCTAGGCTCATAGAGGTTTTTTAGGCCGTGCGAGAAGCGCAATTCAGGCGCGAATTTGAAGTACGGATAAAACAAATCCAGCCCGATACCATATTCAATGGCCATGTCGGTATTGGCGGCCGTAATCTGATTACGGTCCGGGTCTTTGCGGCGGTTGCCTACGTTCACGCTAGGCTTCACCCCTCCCACCACGTACACTCTGGTGTTGCGGCGCCGCTCTGAATGAAACTTAAGCAGCAATGGAAAATCGGCTTGGGTAGCTCCTACTTCCTGCGTGATAATCTCAGTTGGGTCATTCATTCTCGCTGGGTCGGGCGTGTAGCCCAGCGGCTTAAACTCAATCTGGCGAGTAACGAAGCTCACGCCCGGCGCAAAACGCAAGTTGAAATAGTCCCCCAATCGTGCATCTCCCACAAACCCCACCGAAAAGCCTGCGCTACTGATGGCATTGGCTGTTACCCCACGGTTGGTGTTCAGGTTCTGAATATAAGCAGTTGACTGCTCAATTACGAATCGGGAACTGTGCGGCGCAATATAGAAACCCGGGTGAAACCACTTGTCGTCGTAGCCCGGCAGGTTATTTACGGTAATCGACTTCACCCGGCCACCTTTGCCACGGCTAGCACTGGAACTGCTTTTGCGCTGGGCCTGCGCCCCCAAGGAAGTGGCTAGCGCAAGGAATGATACCAGCGCAACGCGGCCTATTTGTGAGCGGTGTAAATGGAGCTGATGCCGAAGGTCAGGGGTTGCCATGCAGGAGTGTTAAAGCCCACTTCCCGGAGAATAGCCAGGAAGTCGGGGCCGTCGGGAAAGGCCTGCACCGACTCGGGCAGGTAGGTATAAGCGGAATTGTCTTTGGAAATCATCTTGCCAAAGACGGGCAGCACGCGCCGAAAATAGAAATTATAGGCTTGCTTGAGTGGAAATGCCGTAGGTTTTGAGAATTCCAGAATCACCAGCTTGCCACCCGGCCGCAGTACGCGCCGCATTTCAGTTAGTCCTTTGGTTAGGTTTTCAAAGTTACGCACCCCAAACGAGGCGGTTACGGCATCAAAGTGGTTGTCGGGATACGGCAAGTTTTCTGAGTCGCCGAGTTCCAGTTGAATGCGGTTAGACAACCCTTTTTCCTGGAGTTTACGGCGGCCTACTTCCAGCATGCCTTCCGAAATATCCACGCCCGTCACTTGCGCGTCGGTGGAGGCCGCGCGTAGCGTTTCAATTGCGAAATCAGCCGTGCCGGTAGCAATATCAAGGATGCGGGCCGGGCGTAGGGCTTTTAGCTCGCTTACCGCCTTGCGGCGCCAATAAATGTCGGTGCCAACACTCAGGAAGTGGTTCAGGAAGTCATACTTGCCCGCAATGCTATTAAACATGTGGGCTACCTGGGACTTCTTGCCAGCGGTGTCGTCTTTGTAGGGTACTACGGCCATGGTTCTGGGGCGAACAACGAGGATACGAACAGCAAAATTGCCCAATCATAACGTCTGTTCAGCCATTATGTTGAAAAAAAAGCGGGCCGGACAAATGCCCGGCCCGCCGTTCCTATCAAACTCGACAGCTTAGTCGTTGTCGGTCTTCACTTTGACCTTCTGTCCGCTGGCGTCTTTAGCCTTCGAGTCGATGGTGCCGTCCTTGGTTACAGTCTTGCTTTTCTCGTCGTTAGCACCTTTGGTTTTCACCTTCACTTTGTCGCTGTCTTCATCCACCTTGGTTTTCACCTTGGTGCCATCGGCCAGCTTCACTTTGCTTTTGCCGGGTTGCAGCGGCGCAGCGGTCTGAGGGGCTGGTGCGGGAGCCGGAGCGCCTGGCGTCAGCACCGGAGCAGCTTCGCCTTCCTTCACAATGGGACGGAACTCCACGCGGCGGTTGAGCTGCATGTTTTCCGGCGAATCGTTGGCAGCTGCCGGACGACGCTCACCGTAGCTCACCGTTACCATGCGCGTTTCAGCAATACCGGCTTTCTTCAGGTAGTTATAAGCGGCGTTAGAGCGGTTCTGGCCGAGTACCATGTTGTACTCGTCGGTGTTGCGCGAGTCGCAATGGCCTTCGATTGAAATGTTCACGCCAGGGTTGGCTTTCAGAATACCGCTGATGTTATTCAGTTCGGTAATCGACTCCGGCCGCAGCTTGAACTTATCGGTATCGAAGTAGATATTCTTGAACGCCACCTGCGAAGTGGTATCTACATATGGCACGTAGAAGTTCTTTTCGACAACCGTCGAGTCGTTGGTAGAAACCGGAATGGCAAATTCCTCCGTGGTGATGTTCTTACCATCTTTCGACAGAGCCACCTGATACGAGCGGCCCGACAGCACGTTCACCTGATAGTCGCCGGTGATTGGCTTGGTAATGTCGCGGTAGCTCAGTGCTGTTTTGTCGGCTTGGGTACCACTAAACACCAACTCCACACCCGGAATGACAGTGCTATCCTTTTGGCTTAACACTTTACCACGAATAGTGGCATTCTTGATATAGTTGATGGTGTAAATATCCTTCTCACCATAGCCTCCAATGCGGTACGACGACAGATAAGCGTAGCTGCCATCAGGGCTTAAGCGGTAATAGGTATCATCATCAGGCGTGTTGATAGGGTAGCCCATGTTTTCAGGGCGGCCCCACTTCTTGCCGATTGAGTCGTACTCCGACTTGAAAATATCGTAACCGCCCATCGTGTTGTGGCCGCGCGACGAGAAGTACAACGTCTTACCATCACGGCTCAAATACGGGCTGTCGTCATCGTACTTGGTATTGATGGCGCTACCCATCGATTTGGCAGCACCCCAGTCGCCACCGGCCTGGCGTGTGGCGTAGTAGATATCCAGCGTGCCATCCTCCGAGTATTTACCCGTTGAGAAGTAAATGGTCAATCCATCTGGCGTGATGTACGCATCTGACTCAAAGGCTTTCGAGTTGATGTTTTGATTGAGTTTTTTGGGCTGAGTCCAGTCGCCCCCCGATTTCTCGGAGTAGAAAATATCGCCATTTTCATCTTGGCGATACATCAGCAGCTTGCTATCGTTGTCGAAAAGCTGGGTGGAAGCATCATGGCCTTTGCCGTTCAGCACGCCGCTCAACGAGCGAGGTTTGTCCCAGTTTTCGTCGTCGATGCGTTTGGTCTCGAAGATATCTTCGTAGTACTCACCATCAGTAGCAATGTTACCGCCCTTCTTGCCATCTGTATTGCCGGCGCCCGTTACGTTCTCACCACGCGAAGTGAAAAGTAGCATCTTGTCATCCGATGAAATAACCGGACTATGCTCAGCATACGGCGTGTTCACCGTAGGCCCCAGGTTTTTCACGAAAATATCCTTGGGGCTGTTGAACTGCACCTTAGCGTTTTTCGAGTGCTGAATCAGCTGCGCCAATTCGGCTTTCCGCGTGTCCTTTGCTTTCAGCGTGGTGTTATAGGCCTGAAAGTGGGAAATAGCTTCGTCGAAATTGTAGTTCAAGTGGTCAACCCGCCCCAACCAGTACTCCACATCCTTCGACACCTTCGGCTTCAGCTTCTGGGCCTTATAGATGTAGTCACTGGCTTTCTCCTTATCAAACGACATGTAAGAAATACCGGCCCGAAACAGTGCGAGCGGGTTATTCGGCTCCTTGGCCAACACTTGTTCGTAGAAAGGGATAGAGGCCCGGTAGTTCTCTTGTTCGAAGAACTTATTTGCAGTCTTGAGCTGCTTGCGCGTGCTCTGAGCCAGCGCGGGCTGGGCCACGGCAGCGGCAAGAGCGAAGGCGCAAGAGGCTTTCAATAACCTTCTGACTAAGTTGTCCATTGTTGGAGGGGGTTTGAAGAATAAGGAGTTGCGGAGGAATGGGGAAGATAAAACCGCGGCAGCAGCGTGTGCCAGTAGTGTTTCTTGTAGGTTGCCCCGTTATACTGAAAACCCGTTCCAGGGTTAAGTAAAAAAGTATTTTTTGGTGGTAAAATGCCCGAAAAAGAACTCTTTTTGTGCAATTGACCTTATCAGCTATTTGTGCGTGGTAAGGCAATCTGCGGGCAAAGATAGAAACTTTATAATACGGCCTTAGCCTCATCCAATTACTAGTGGATTACCCTTGAATTT
The DNA here is from genome assembly GCF_000420705.1 of Hymenobacter norwichensis DSM 15439. Taxonomy (GTDB): domain Bacteria; phylum Bacteroidota; class Bacteroidia; order Cytophagales; family Hymenobacteraceae; genus Hymenobacter; species Hymenobacter norwichensis. Next base: position 253,808 of record NZ_ATVL01000007.1, on the reverse strand, counting down.
CACTTTATGCGGACGCCGGGTTTGAATATATCATTTCGATATCTATCTGAAACTGCGCAAATATAGACGTGCTTCGCAAATCACAATGATTTTAGCTGAAAATTTATATTAATCAACGACGGCTACTGAACTGCTTACCTTTGTACGTAAACTAGTTTCCTTTTCCGATGCAAATCCGTGACGCTGAATTCCTGATGAGCAACACGCGCGTAGATCAGTGCCCCGCTCCTACGCTACCCGAGTATGCTTTTATTGGCCGTTCCAACGTAGGCAAGTCGTCGTTGATCAACATGCTAGTGGAGCGGCGCGGCCTAGCCAAAACGTCTTCACTGCCCGGTAAAACCCAATTAATCAACCACTTCATAATTAATAAGCAGTGGTACCTAGTGGATTTGCCAGGTTATGGCTATGCCAAAACCAGTAAAACCAATCGGGAAGCTTGGGGCCGCATGATCAATTACTACCTGCGTAAGCGCGAAAACCTGAGTTGCGTGTTTGTGCTGATTGATTCGCGCCACCCTGCCCAAGCCGTTGATCTGGAGTTTATGGAAATGCTAGGTACTGAAGGCATTCCGTTCGTCATGGTATTTACCAAGGCCGATAAACAGTCGCATAGCCGCACCAGCCAGCAGGTAAGCGCTTATATGAAGAAGATGAGCGAAAATTGGGAAGAAGTGCCGCAGCACTTCGTTACGTCGGCCGAGGAGAAAACCGGCCGCGACGAAGTGTTGAGCTTCATTGAGAATGTAAACCGGCAACTGGCCGAAACCCAACAGAATGCATAAATTGGCCTTGTAATTGCCTATAGGCCGCGCGAGGTATTCCTGCCTTGCGTTACTTTTTACCACCCAGTTTCAACTTCATGAAAAAACTTACTGTCGCGCTGGCTCTGGGCCTATGTGCGGGCGCAGCCCCCGCATTTGCGCAAACTACCAAGCCCGCCGCTCCTGCCCCCGAAACAGCCCCTGTTACCACTGCTCCGCAGCATCAGGCCGGTGGTGTAACCAAAGCCATTCCGGTAGCCGAGTACTATGAAGGCGGCCAAGATGCCATGTATGCTTTCATCGAGAAAGAGAAGAAATATCCGATTCTGGCCAAGCGCAACCGGATTCAGGGCACCTGTGTGGTGAGCTTCACCCTAACGACGAGTGGTACACTGGAAGGTGTAAAGTTGGTGAAACAAGTAGGTGGCGGCTGCGGTGAGGAAGCCCTGCGTGTAGTGAAGCTGCTGCAATTCAAAAAGCCCGACTACGCCATCCTGACCAGCCTGCCCATCGTATTTAAACTGCCCGCGCCCGGCCAAGCCGCCGCAACTGAGTAACTTTGCGTTTTTCAATAACTGTTCTGTACTTATGCCCTACGACCTCAAGGAAATTGCCGCCATCAGCGGAATGCCCGGTCTGTACCGCCTCGTGAAACCTACCCGCGCTGGCGTCATCATCGAAAGCCTGGATGCGCGGGCCACCCGCTCGGTAGCTTCGGCTCGCAATAAAGTGTCATTGCTCCAGGAAATTTCCATTTACACCCAGGACTACGACCAGACCGTTCCGCTTACGGAGGTATTCGACCGGGTGCACCAGAAATACGGCGCTGACCTCGCCGTAACCCACAAGTCGGACGACCGGGACCTAACGGCCTTCATGGGCGAGATTATCCCTGATTACGACCGGGACCGGGTGTACATGTCGGATATCAAGAAGTTGGTGCAGTGGTACCACGCCGTAAGCAGTACCCTGCCTTACCAGGCCCCCGCCACCGAAGATGAAGCCACCACCACTGAGGCAGATGCTCCAACCGCCGAAACCAACGAGGTGGCAGCCGATGAACCCGTAGCGAAGAAGGTGAAAGCAAAGAAAAAGGAAGCGGAAACCGACGAGGCAGAAGCCACCGAGAAGCCCGCTAAGAAAGCAGCCAAAAGCAAAGAGTAGCTTTTAATAAAGTCCTAGCAATAAAAAAGGCCCGCCGGATAATTTCCGGCGGGCCTTTTTTATTGCAATATGTAGTTGCTTTTTAGCTTTCTATTACCTCTTCCTGAGCCAGGAATTCTTCAGCCTTTTCTACCAATTCCTTCGAGCCAATGAATAATGGGCAACGAGCGTGCATGTCCTCGGGGCGCAGTTCCATGGTGCGGGTGCGGCCGTTGCTGGACTTGCCACCGGCTTGCTCAACAATAAAAGCCAGCGGGTTGCACTCATACATCAAGCGCAGCTTGCCGTTCGGCGACTTGCTGGTGGGCGGGTAAATGTAGATGCCACCTTTCAGCAGGTTACGGTGGAAATCGGCTACCAACGAACCAATGTAGCGGGCCGAGTAATTCGCCTCTTTGCAGTGGTTGATGAAGCCAGTCATGCCGGCCGAGAAAGAGGCCGAGCTGCCTTCGTTCACTGAGTACACAGCGCCCGTCTGGGGTGTTACAATCTGGGGGTGCGACAGGAAAAACTCGCCCAACGACGGCTCGTAGGTGAAGCCGTTCACGCCGTTGCCGGTGGTGTACACCATCATGGTGCTAGAGCCGTAGATAACGTAGCCGGCCGCCACCTGATTGGTGCCGGTTTGGAGGCAGTCAGCCATGGTACCTTCAGTGCCCGTCGGCGATACGCGGCGGTAGATACTGAAAATAGTACCGATGCTCACATTTACATCAATGTTTGAGGAGCCATCGAGCGGGTCGATAGCCACGATGTACTTGCCCTGCGTGTTACCGGTCTGGATAACTTCTTCGTCTTCCTCACTGATAATGGTGCAAACCTCTCCCCCATTGCGAAGCGCCCGGATAAAGCGGATGTTGGCAATAACATCGAGCTTCTGCTGGTCTTCGCCCTGTACGTTGCGGTTGCCGTAGGCCCCGGCAATATCAATTAGGCCGGAGCGGTTGATTTCGCGGTTCACGATTTTGGCGGCCAAAGCAATGTCGCGCAGTAGCTGCGACAATTCTCCGGTGGCATAGGGAAAGTCTTCCTGCTTGCGCATGATGAAACGGTCCAGGGTAGTGCCAACGGGCAGCGCCAGTTTGTCGTGTTGATTCATAAAGAATTGAAAAATGGAGTCGGTAGGTGCTCAAAATTAAACCCTTTTTCGGCGCTGAAAAAGCGAAATTTCGCTACGCTTAGGTTCGGCCTTTCCGCAAACCATTGTGTTGCGTATTGCCGTCTCAAAACTTTCAGGCCAAGCTTCATTTCCTACATTTGGGGCCATGCAAAATTCGCACTCCCTGAAAGCATATAAGTTCGGCGGCGCCTCCGTGAAAGATGCCGCCGCTATCCGCAACCTCGTTCGAGTGGTGCAAGAGCAAGGGGCTGGCAGTTCCTTGCTGATTGTGGTGTCGGCTATGGGCAAGACGACCAATGCGCTAGAGGAGATTTTTCAGTTAGCCTACGCCGGCCAAGACTATACCACTCACGTAACTCAGCTAACTGACTTTCACCGAGGTGTGGCGCGGGAGCTACTGCCCGAGCAAACTGGCAATGTACTTGGCCACACGCCCAACGAGCCCAGCCTCAATCAATTGCTAGAGCAACTCAGTGACCGGCTGGCAACGCTTACGTCCGGCGACTTCGACAAGCAGTACGACCAAGTGGTGAGCTTCGGGGAGTTGCTGGCAACGCGCATTGTGGCTAGCGCGCTAAAGGCGCAGTGGCTGGATTGCCGCCACCTTATCCGCACCGACCACGCTTGGCGCGAAGGCCGCGTCGATTGGCCGACCACAGAGCGTATCATTGCCACCACACTTCCACCACTGTTGACCCAAGGCCCTATTGTAACACAAGGCTTCATCGGCGGGACGGCTAGCGGGCTTACTACCACACTTGGCCGGGAGGGCTCCGACTATACTGCCGCCATTCTGGCCTACTGCCTACAGGCCGAGTCGGTGACGATTTGGAAGGACGTGGCGGGTTTGCTCAACGCTGACCCCAAGATTTTCCAGAACACGGTGCGTTACCCGGAAATCAGCTACCAGGAAACCATCGAAATGGCGTACTACGGGGCTTCGGTCATTCATCCCAAAACCATCAAGCCGCTGGCCGTACGCCAGATTCCGCTGTACGTGAAGTCATTTTTGGACCCCACGGCCGAGGGCACCAAGATTCATGACTGCCAGCACGGCTTGCTGGCACCGGCGTTTATCCGCAAAGTGAATCAGTGCCTGGTTTCGTTCGAGTCCCGGGACTTTGCCTTTATTTCCGAGGAAAACCTGGAGGTGATATTCGGGGCGCTGGCGCAGGCACGCCTGAAAATCAACCTGATGCAAAACTCAGCCATTAGCTTTTCTATCTGCGCCGATTTTTCAGAGCACCGCCTTGAAAAGCTACTGGAAGCGTTGCGCGACCAGTTTACCATTCACTACAACACCGGCCTGGAACTGTACACCATCAAAAACTACGATGCGGCCAGTATTCAGCAGCTCACCAGCAGCCGGGAACTACTACTCGAACAGCGCACCCGCCAGACGTTTCAGTTTGTGTGCCGGGGTTGATGAGTTACTATGCTGAATTCTGACTGTTGAGCTGACAGGTTGAAGGGCGGATGAGTGGCACTTCAACTTTGTTGTCATCCCTACGTTAGGGCAAGAAGGAAATCTGCGCATTTGAAAGCACCTGACGCAGCTACTCTTTCCCATCAACACACCCATAATCAGCACCCCAAAATGGCCGTCCTCGTAGGTAAGCGCGCTCCTTCTTTCAAAACCACTGCTATTGTCAACGGCGAATTCGAGGCCGACTTTTCGCTTGACCGCTACTTAGGCAAAAAGCACGTGCTGTTCTACTTTTACCCAGCCGATTTCGCGTTTGTCTGCCCTACCGAAATCCTGGCATTTCAGGAGCGTTTAGCCGAATTTGAAGCTAAAAATGTAGCTGTGGTAGCCTGCTCCACTGACACGCGCTACTCGCACATGGCGTGGCTACAAACCCCGCGCGAAAAAGGTGGTATCGAAGGCGTTACGTACCCATTGGTAGCCGATGCCAGCAAAACAATTGCCGCTAACTACGACGTGCTAGGCGGGCGCTATGACTACAACGAAGCCGGCGAAATGGTGTTTGTTGGGTCGCCGGTGGCCTACCGTGGCTTGTTTCTAATTGACAAAGATGGCATCGTACGGCACCAAGTAGTAAACGATGGGCACCTTGGCCGCAACGTAGACGAAGCCCTACGCATGATTGACGCCCTACAGCACTACGAGACGTCGGGCGAGGCTTGTCCTGTGAACTGGAAGCCCGGCCAGGAAGCTATAACCAACACCAAGGAAGGATTGGCCAAGTTTTTTGGTGCGCGCCACTCGTAGTGCGTAACGGGGTTACGTGTGGGGGCAGCAGCCAACTACCGGTAGTTAGCTGTACTTTTGCCCTTCTTTTCAGCTGCCGAGGTCAGGCTTTGCTTGGCATTGGCAGCTGAAAATCTGCCACCTGCAACCCGAATCCGCATTTGCTTTTCCTATATACTTTAGCGCTACGCCTATATGCGCTGCTTCTGCAACTAGCAGCCCCCTTTGTGCCCAAAGCGGCGCAATGGATACAGGGCCGCCGCAATTTGTTGCCGCACATTCAGCAGACTCTACGCAATGAAACAGCCCCGTTGGCTTGGTTTCACTGTGCTTCTTTGGGCGAGTTTGAACAGGGGCGGCCGCTGATAGAGGCTTACAGCCAACAGCATCCCAACCACAAAATTGTGCTGACGTTCTTCTCGCCCTCGGGCTACGAGGTGCGTAAAAACTGGCCGGGCGCCGCCCATGTGTTCTATCTGCCGCTTGATACGGCCGCCAACGCGCTCACTTTCCTGGAAGCGGTGCGCCCTCGGCTGGCCGTGTTTGTGAAGTATGAGTTCTGGCACTACTTTTTGGTTGAGCTAAAACGGCGTCAGGTGCCAACCATTTGTGTTTCGGCCATCTTCCGGCCCGAACAGGTGTTTTTCCAACCCTGGGGCGGGTTTTACCGCCGGATGCTGCGCAACTTCACGCACATCTTCACGCAGAATCAAGCATCGGTAGAGTTGCTGCGCACGGCCAGCGTACCCAACGCCAGCGTGGCCGGCGACACCCGCTTCGATACGGTGGTGCGCACGGCAGCAGCACCGCCCCGGCCATTGCCGCTTGTTGATGCTTTCGTACAAGACCGGACTCCCGTGTTTATCATTGGCAGCAGTTGGCCCGAGGACTTACCCGCGCTAACGCCCCTGCTCGAGCAGTACCAAAACCAGCTTCGGTTCATTGTAGCGCCCCACGAAATCAGTGAAACTAACCTGAAGCTGGTGGAAGCGGCGCTACCGGGCCGCGTATTACGCTACTCCCAGGCTCAGCCCGACACTATTGGCAGCACACGGGTACTGCTCATGGACAATGTGGGGTTACTGAGTCAGCTATACCGGTTCGGGCAATATGCTTACATCGGCGGCGCGTTTGGCAAGGGCTTGCACAACACACTGGAAGCGGCAGCTTTCGGACTGCCTCTGTTTTTTGGGCCGACTTACCATAAGTTTCAGGAGGCGCAAGATTTGGTGGCTCTTGGTTGTGCCTTTCCGGTGGCTTCGGCCGCAGAGTTGCACCAAGCCTTCACGCCCTTGTTTCATAATGAAGCTGCCCGGCTGCGCTTGCAGGACATTAGCCTCGATTATGTATTCCAAAGCAGCGGCGCTACCAGCAAAATTATGCAGTGGCTTGATGGTGAGGTGGTGAACTTGTGAGATGGTGAGATGATGTTCTAATTGCGTCATTTGCACGGACTGCGCTGCCAAAATATCAACTCACTATCTCACAAGTTCACCACCTCACCATCAGCCCACTTCACAAACTCACCACTTCACTATCTCACCATTTCACTGAATGACCGGAACAATCGTTAAATCTACGGGCTCGTGGTACGTGGTGCGCGAGGTGGGCACGGGGCAATTGCATCGGTGCCGGCTGCGGGGCAAGTTCAAGATGAAAGGCCTGAAGGTGAGCAATCCGTTGGCCGTAGGCGACCAGGTGGAATTCACGGTGGAAGAGCAAACTGAGGGCGCCGGCGTGATTCACCACATCGAGCCGCGCCGTAATTACATCATCCGCCGTTCGGTGCACAAAACCGAGCACGCCCACATCGTAGCCGCCAACCTCGACTTGGCCATGCTGGTCGTGACGCTGGCCTCCCCGGCTACCTCGTTCGGGTTTATCGACCGGTTTCTGGTGACGGCCGAGGCGTATAGCATTCCGGTAACCCTGATTTTCAACAAAACCGACCTCTACGACGACGACCTAAACGACTATCAAGGTCAGATTCAGGCCATGTATGAGCGAATTGGCTACCCTGGCCTGCGCTGCTCGGCCCACACCGGCGAAGGTGTGGCCGCTATTGATGCCCTACTCGATGGACGTACCACGCTACTGTCGGGGCATTCGGGAGTGGGCAAAAGCACTCTTATTAATACTCTGGTGCCCGACCTCGACATCAAAACGGCTGAAATCAGCGAGTTTTCCGATAAAGGCGTGCACACCACCACGTTTGCTGAAATGCTGGAAGTACGGCCCGGCACCTTCATCATCGATACGCCCGGTATCAAGGAACTGGGCCTCGTGGACATGAAGCCGGGCGAGCTGGCCCACTTTTTCCCGGAAATGCGCGCCCTGCTCAACCAGTGCCGCTACCACAACTGCCAGCACACTCACGAACCCGGTTGCGCTGTGCGCGAAGCCGTAGACCAGGGCCAAATTGCCCTGCCCCGCTACGACAGCTACGTGAGCATGCTCGAAGGCAGCGACAACCGGCGCTGAGGCGAGGTGGCGAACTGGTGAAATTGTGAGTTTGATGTTCTCATGGTGCCAACTGCACGTATTGCGCAGTGACGCCATTAGAACGTCAAACTCACCACTTCACTATCTCACCAGTTCACCTTCTTATGAACATTGCATTTCTTGGCTTGGGCAATATGGGTGTGGCTATGGCTACCAACCTGTTAAAAGCCGGCCACCCGCTTACCGTTTATAACCGCACGGCCAGCAAAGCCGACCCGCTCAAGGAGCTAGGCGCCACCGTAGCCGCCACTCCAGCCGAAGCCGTTAAAGACGCCGCCATTGTTTTCTCGATGGTTACTGACGACGCGGCTTTAGAGGAATTATGTACTGGCCCCAGCGGCCTGCTGTCGGCTTTGCCTCAAGGGGCCGTGCACGCCTCGTGCAGCACCGTAGCGCCCGACACCAACCGCCGCCTAGCCGGGGCCCACAAGCGCCAGGGCGCCCATCTGGTGGCTACTCCCGTGTTCGGCAAGCCCGATGCTGCCGCGGCGGCCAAGTTGTGGCTGATTATGGCCGGCGACGATGAAGCCAAGCAGAAGCTTCGGCCGGTGCTCGAAGTGTTGGGCCAGGGCACCGCCCAGGATTTCGGTACCGACCCCGGCGCCGCCAACACCATGAAGCTGTGTGGCAATTTCATGCTGGGCGCCGCCATTGAAGCTATGGCCGAAGCCTTCACGCTGGCCCAGAAAAGTGGCCTCAACCGGCAGCAGGTCTACGAGTTCTTCACTAGCACGCTCTTCAACCTGCCCATCTATAAAGGCTACGGCAAGCTGGTAGCCGAGCGCCACTACCAGCCTATTGGCGCGGCCCCAGCCATCATCCGTAAAGACTTGCGTTTGGTGCTGGATGAGTCTCGCACCCATACCGTGCCTATGCCCTTTGCCAACATCATCTTCGATAACCTGTCTACCACCGTGGCGAAAAAGGAGGATGTAGACTGGGCTGGCTTTGCAGAACGCGTGGCAGAGAATGCCGGGCTGTAGGGTGCGGGGCTTGCCCCCGCCCGCCGTTGCCCGATGTCGTTGCCTCGCCTGCCGTTGCCCGATATCGTTGTACTGGCACAGGCGGCGGGCGGGGACAAGCCCCGCACCCAACGCGCATCAATCACACAAAGAGGGCCCGGCTGCAACAGCCGGGCCCTCTTTGTTCTTTATTAAATCCGTTGGCTACTCGGCTTTCGGCAGCACTACACCGTCGATTACGTGGGTTACGCCGTTGCTGGAAATAACGTCCGGGATTTGCACGGTAGCGGGAGCATCGGTGCCGTTGCTCACCATCACTTTGCCGTCTTTCACGGTTACTTTCAGTTTCTGACCGTTCACAGTGGTCAGTTCCTGACCATCTTTCAGGTCCTGGGCTAATAAGCGGCCAGCAATAACGTGGTAGGTGAGCACACCTTTCAGTTTGTCCTTGCTTTCCGGCTTCAGCAAGCCAGCCAGCGCACCCTTGGGCAGCTTATCGAAGGCGGCATTGGTGGGCGCGAATACGGTGAATGGGCCGGTACCGCTCAGAGTGCCGTCGAGGCCGGCGGCTTGCACGGCCTTCACCAGCGTAGTTACGCTGCTGGCTTGCACAGCGTTCTGCACGATGGTTTTATCGGGTGTCATAGCCACGCCATCCACCATCACACCATCGGGCTTAGCCATACGCGCCGAATCCGTCATCATAGCCGCCGAGTCAACGGTGGTTTCGGTAGGAACCTCCGAAGTAGAGGTTTCGGCCGTTTTGTTGTCGCCGCAGCTGCTGAGGGCCAGGGCAAATACACTGGCCGAAAGCAAACTCAGCGACGCAGTACGGAAGGTCTTTTTCATACACTTAAAAAGAGAAAGAATTGGTTGGGAGGTGAGATGAAGCGCACGGTATAGCGTGCGCCGCGGCTGCTATGTTACGAAACTCGACAGCAACCCGGATGTTTCGGGCCTCGCAAATTGGCTACCTTTGTGCCCCGCCGGCACCCAATAGGGTGTGCCTGCGTATATCGTTTTCATTCCATCTATCCTCTCTCAACCATGAAAACTGCCGAAATCCACACCAACCGCGGTGTAATGAAAGTGGAGTTCTACGAGCAAGACGCTCCGAACACCGTGAAAAACTTCACCGACCTCGCCAAAAAAGGCTTCTACGACGGCCTCAAGTTTCACCGCGTCATCCCGAACTTCGTGATTCAGGGTGGTTGCCCCAACTCGCGCGACGGCGCCAAAGGACAGCCCGGCACCGGCGGCCCCGGCTACAAAATCGACTGTGAGCTAACCGGCGAGCATCAGTACCACGAGCGGGGCGCCCTGAGCATGGCCCACGCCGGCCGCAACACCGGTGGCAGCCAGTTCTTCATCGTGCACGACCGCCAGAACACTGCCCACCTCGACCGCAACCACACAGTGTTCGGCAAAGTGGTAGAAGGCATCGACATCGTGGACGAAATCAAGCCGAACGACGAGATTCAGAAGATTGTCGTTTCGGAAAACTAAGCGCCGAAAGCACCTTCTGGGTTGCTATCAAGCCCCCTGTTTCCACGCGAAGCAGGGGGCTTTTTTGTTGGGCGGGCCAGAGACGCTACTTCAGCCCAGCCGGCCGGGCCGGCAGCAGCGCCAATGGGTTTAGGCGTAGCAGTATCTTGCTTGTAAGGCTGCGGCGCCCGGCTTCGATATCGGCCACGTAGGGCCGGCTGATGCGTAAGTAGTCGGCCAGCTCCTGCTGGTCCAGGCCGTAATACTTACGCACTTGCGCTAACAGAGTAGTGGAGGGAATGGACCGGCGGGGCATAACGAGGTGGCTTTTTGCAGCATATTTTTCAAAAATTAAAAAATATGCTGCAAAATCCGTTGGGTGCGGGGCTTGCCCCCGCCCGTCGTTGCCCGATGTCGTTGCCCGATGTCGGTGCGCCGGTACGGACGATACCGGTACATCGGCGTGGGCGACGGGCGGGGGCAAGCCCCGCTCCCTACACAAAACCCCACGTACCGGCTGGCACGCGGGGTTTTGTGTTATGCTCGAACTGGAAATTCTACCGACGGCGGCCGCGCTGGGGCTTCTCGTCTTCGTCGTCCTCGTCGTCTTCATCCTCGCCGAAGCTGGGCATGGTGAACATGCTGCTCAGCAAATCTTTGAACTGGGCGCCGGCGGTGAGGCGGTTGCGCGAAATCAGGCTATACTCGGCGAGGCCGTGCAACAGGAATTCCATCAGGAAGTAAGTGGCTTCCTGGTCTTCGTTGGGATGCAGTTCCTTCACGATGTCGCGCAGGCCGGGCACTTTGTCGAGGGCCGCGTGATAGTCGTTGTCGGAAGCATCGTGCAACACGTCTACGGTGTTGCCGCTGCCAAACCATTCCTGCACCGTTTTGTAAGGGCTAGGGCGGCCTTTCAGCTTCTTGGCTTTGTCGGGGTCGGGGAAGTAGTTCAGGAACAGCGTACGGATGGCTTTACCCATCAGCTTCTCGGCCACAATGCCGGCTCCCTCCTGCTCGCCTTCATACACCAGCTCCACTTTACCCGTCACGGCGGGAACCGCCGAAATAAAGTCGCCGACGCGCACGTAGGTTTTCTTCTCGCCGTTGATGAGCGCGCGCCGTTCGGCCCCGGCTACCACCTGCTCGAAAGCCGAAATGGTGAGGCGGGCTGATACGCCGCTTTTAGCGTCCACAAACTCAGAGGCGCGGGCTTCTACGGCCACTTGCTCCACTAGGTCGTGAATGATTTCGTTGGTGGTCACCAAGCCGCGCTGCTCATCCTTGATGCGGGCTTCCTGCTTGGTGATGTTCTTCCCGATTTCAATGGATTTCGGGTAGTGGGTGATGATCTGGGCGTCAATCCGGTCTTTGAGCGGCGTTACAATCGAGCCCCGGTTGGTATAATCCTCGGGGTTGGCCGTGAAGACGAACTGCAAATCCAGGGGCAGACGCACCTTGAAGCCGCGAATCTGGATGTCGCCTTCCTGCAGGATATTAAACAACGACACCTGAATGCGGGGCTGCAAGTCAGGCAACTCGTTGATAACAAAAATGCCCCGGTGCGCCCGCGGAATCAGGCCAAAGTGAATCACTCGCTCGTCGGAATACGGCAGCTTGAGGGTAGCAGCTTTGATGGGGTCGGCATCACCAATCAAGTCGGCTACCGATACATCGGGGGTGGCCAGCTTCTCGGTGTATCGGTCGTCGCGGTGCATCCAGGCAACGGGTGTGTTGTCGCCGTGCTCGGCAATGAGGTTTTTGGCGTACACCGACAGCGGCTGCAAGGGGTCGTCGTTCAGCTCGGCGCCTTCCACCACCGGAATGTACTCATCGAGCAAGCCTACCAGCAGGCGGGCAATGCGGGTTTTGGCCTGCCCACGCAAGCCGAGTAGGTTGATGTGGTGCCCAGCCAGAATAGCGCGCTGCAGATCGGGAATTACGGTTTCGTTGTAGCCATAGATGCCCGGAAATACTTCTTCTTTGCTTTGGAGCTTGGCAATCAGGTTGTCGCGCAGCTCTTGTTTAACGGAACGCGGCTGATACCCGCTGGCGCGAAGCTGACCCAGCGTACGAATTGCTTCTTGTTTCATCAGGAATTAGAGGAGGGAGAGTGTGGCCCCAGGCTAGTTAACTATGTAGGGGCGGTAGAGGTTCAGGTCGGCCAGTAAGGCCGATTGAAGTGAGAACTAGTACAGGTAGAGTATCCGAGCAGCGCGCCACACAAAACATAAGTAAGGCATGACGTGCTGCTGAACTGCACTTTGTTACAACGACTTGCGGCGGTTGCGCTTGTAGTCCTCGAAAATCATGTGGCCGAGGCCTTTCAACGAAGAATAATAGGCCTTACCCTGGTTCACTTCCGTGAATTCATTCACGAACTGCTTCAGATACGGATCGGAGGCAATCATGAACGTGGTGATGGGCACTTTGAGGCGGCGGGCAGCAGCAGCCAGGTTCAGCGTCTTGTTTACCACCTTACGGTCGAGCCCAAAGCTGTTTTTGTAGTAGCCCCCGGCGGGTTCCTTCAAGCAGGTTGGCTTGCCATCGGTAATCATGAAAATCTGCTTGTTGGGCGTTTTGCGCTTACGCAGCAAATCCAAGGCTAACTCCAAGCCAGCCACCGTGTTGGTGTGGTAAGGTCCTACTTGCAGGTAGGGCAAATCCTTCACCTCAATCTGCCAAGCATCATTACCGAACACCAGCACGTCGAGCGTATCCTTTGGGTACTTTTGCTTCACCAACTCAGCCAGCGCCATAGCCACTTTCTTGGCCGGCGTAATGCGGTCCTCGCCGTACAGAATCATGGAGTGCGAGATGTCAATCATGAGCACCGTGCTGGTCTGGCTTTTGTGCTCGTTTTCGCGCACTTCCAGGTCGCCCTCGGTCAGCATGAACTCGCCGGTACCCAGGCCGTGGTTGAGCTGGGCGTTGCGGATGGATTCGGTCATGGAAATCTGGTCGAGCGAGTCACCAAACCGGAATTCGCGCATATCGGTGCTCTGCTCGTCGCCTTGGCCGGTGTGCGGCGTGCGGTGGTTACCCTGTCCCGATTTTTTCAGCTTGCCGAAAATTTCTTCGAGTGAGCTTTTACGAATTTGCTGCTCACTTTTGGCCGTGATATTGAACGCGCCTTTCTCTTGCGGATCCTCATCGATATAGCCTTTTTTCTTGAGGTCTTCAATAAAGTTGCCCATCCCGTAATCATCATCGGTGAGGCCATACTGCTTGTCTAGCTCGTTGAGCCACGACAAGGTTTCGCCCACATCACCCGATGTGATGGTAATGAGTTGCATGAATATCTTGAGCAGCGAGTCGAAGCCTTTCTCAGACGACTCCTCGGGCACGAAATCTTGGAAACGGAAGCCTGCGGACATAGGAAGGAAATTGAGTTATCAGAACAACAAGCAGGCAGAGTTGGTTTACGGTTGCTGCTTTTTGGTTTCCCAGCGTGGCGCGCTGCCCTTACTTTCACGAAGTCCCCAAGACCTTAACCTTCCAATTCCTAGTTATGAAAGCCATCTGGAACAACACTGTAGTAGCGGAAAGCAACGATACAGTGGTGGTAGAAAACAACCACTACTTCCCCGCCGACGCCATCAAGAAAGAGTTTTTCGAGGACAGTATTGCGCATACCACGTGCCCCTGGAAAGGCCGGGCCAGCTATTACTCGCTGCGCGTGAATGGTGAGTTGAACAAAGATGCCGCCTGGTATTACCCCGAGCCCAAAGACGCCGCCCAGCAGATCCAGGGGCGCGTGGCTTTCTGGAAAGGCGTGCAGGTGGTAGACTAGGCTTATCAACTTTGTTGTAACCCGGCGCCGAACAGAACGGTAAATACAGGATGCTGCTCCGCATAGTAGGGAGCAGCATCCTGTATTTCTATGAAAAAGCCTTTCCTCCTTCTTCTTGGCATTTCACTGCTAGCCGCCTGTGATGCGCCCCGGGCCACTACCGAAGCGTCGGACCCCAGTGCCTTGCGCAGCACCGCCGCCCCAATTGCCGCTGCTACGCCCGTCAGCTTTCGGAAAGAGCTCAACGAAGGCGACCACCGGTTTGTGCTGCAAACCACCGGCGAAGGCACCCAGCGCCAGTTGGAAATGCGCGTGGAAAAAGCGGGCAAAGAACTGGCCACCAGCACCCAAGCTATAGAAGGCACCGTGTCGGATGCCGTGACTACCAACCTCAACGACGACAAGTTTCCGGAACTGCTGGTGTTCGTAACCGACGCAGGTAGTGGCTCTTACGGACAACTAATAGGTTATGAATTTCTGAACCAAGGCCGCCGCACTCTCACCCTTCCCGAGTTGAGCGGCCCCGCGGCCCAGGGCTACCAGGGACACGACACGTTCAAGGTGGAAGGCCAGCAAGTGGTGCGCTCTTTTCCTATCTACCTCGACGCCGACCCGAATTGCTGCCCTAGCGGCGGCCAACGCATCGTGCACTACAAACTACCCGTTGGTAGCAGCGCATTCCAGCAGGCAGACTATAAAAGTCAGGCCCGCTAATGGTGCAGTGAAATGATTTAACATAGAAAGCGAAGCTCGACAAATAAGGTATTTGCGAGTCGGAAAAGCAATTTTCCAGCCTGCAAAGGCTGCTTGCTACCAGGAATTTATGTATCTTAAATTTGTATTGCATATAGAACACAATACCTTGCAGGGGTATTCCGTTGCGCCGCATTCGGCGATATGGAGTTAACGTTGGCCGAAGCATTGGTTTCGCAGCGTTGGTTTTACGGCCTTCGTACTGGTTCTGATTTTCAGTTAGGTACTCTATCCAGCTTTCCACACTACACTCTCCCCAAAATCATATTCATATGAAAGTACAAGCTTTAGTGTTACTTGGCAGCACCTTCGTGGTTGCCACTGCCTGCGACTCTTCGCGGGGTGTTGTTGAAGATACCTCGACTGCCGCTTCCACGGTGGAAAATACGCTGGCTACTGAGCCTGTAAGTTTCACCAAGGAACTGACGCAGGGTAACGCCCGCTTTGAAATCAAAACCACTGGCTCGGAGGCAATGCGGCAACTCACCATCCGCTCGTACCGGGGCGCGGCCCTTACCGCCGACCCCGTCCGCCTCGACATCACCGGAGCCGTGCGCGACGCCGTAACAGCCGACCTGAACGGCAATGGCAAGCCAGAAGTGTACATTTTCACGGATGCGGCTTCCGCCAACGGTGGCTTCTATGGCTACGAGTTTGCTGAACGTGGCTATACGCCCATCAACGGCCCCGGCTCTATTTCGGGCACGGCCGGCGTAGGCTACGGCGGCAAAGACACCTACACGCTGGCCAATAACATGTTGAGCCGCACTTTCCCTGTAAGCAGCGGCACCGCTTCGGCCACGGCCACCGAGCCCGCTGCCGCTGGTTCGCGCACCATTACCTATACCCTCGACCCAACCGGTAAGTGGGTGATGGGCCAAGTAATGGAAGGCCAGCCGTAAGCAGCAGTACATATTTCAAATAAAAAGCCCCGTAGCTGCTACTACGGGGCTTTTTTAATATGAATTAAAAGGGCTATTCAATCCACTTGAACTTGTATTCCAGTTTAGGCACCGGCATTCGGTCGGCTACACGGCGCAGGCGGTTGGGTAGCTTCATAATGTAGTCACGGGCTTTTTCAGCGCTACCGTTGAGGCCGGTTATCTGGTCGATTTTCCAGGTGGTGATAAGACCCTCTAGGATGTCGGTATAGTCTTGGCTAGTGTATACGCCTAAGCGCTGAGCGGCATCAGTGAAGTGGCCGAAAGTTTTGCCCATTTCCACTCCTAGCTCGCGCATGTAGTGAGCCGGCATCACAATCTTTTTGCGCATCATGTCCTCGAAAGCCAGCATCATTTCCGATGGGTCTACCTCGAAAATCTTCTCCACAAACGTCTGGTACACCCGTGCATGGCGCGATTCGTCGCCGGCAATCATGCCGCAGAGCTTGGACAACGACGCATCACCGGCTTTGCGGGCCAGCGTACCTACGCGGCGGTGCGAGAGGTTGGTGGCCGCTTCCTGGTAACTGGTATACACAAAAGCCCGGTACGGGTCGTGGGCCGTGCCCAGATCGAAACCATCAGCAATGAGGTGCTGAGTGCTGGCCTCGAATTCACGCATGTTTACGCGGCCCGACAGGTAGAGGTAGCGGTTGAGCAAGTCGCCATGGCGGTTCTCCTCGGCCGTCCAGCCCCGAATCCACTGCGCCCAGCCGTTGTCCCGGTCACGGTTCAGGTGGTCTAGCTCATGAAACCATGCCTCGTAGTTGGGCAGCGCCTCTTCGGTAATGGTGTCGCCAATCAGCACAGCCAACAAGTCATAGCTTAACTCACCGGCCCGTTCACGCAACAGCTTCACCTCATCGAAAAAATTATCCTGCCGCGAATCGGGCAAGAAGTCGGAAGGCTGCCAACTGTCCTCAACACTTTTAAGAAAAGTACCCAGGTTGGCGCGCAAGAACGGTTCGATATGTTCCAAGACCTCGCTGCGAGAAATGGATGTGGAGGTGGATATCATGGCAGTGTGAAGAAAGATTGCGGGAGAAGGGAGAGGCAAAGGTATCTAATCAGAAGCCCCAAATACACGGATTAAATTCAATCTATGCCCTATAAAATTTTGTCTTTCCTGGTTACTTCCTCGTTTCCAGAACTGGTTGATAGTACCAAATGGTATCGGCGGGCTGAGTGGCTGCCCGGAATTTGGGAGCCGGTGCAAACCGCATTTGGCTGCCAGCCGGGAGCAAGTGTAATTGCTGATTGAGGATAGCCGCTACCCTTGGCGTAAGCAGCCACTGCACCGCAGAACCTTGTTGTGCCAGTTGCCGCATGCCCGCCCCAAAGTTGCGGGTACCCGTTAGCTGCTGCCGCCAAGAAACCTGCGAGGGGTCGGCGGTAGTCCAGCCCGTTAGCATCAGCATTTTGGCAGGCACTACATCGGGGTTACGAAACGGGCTTGCCGATTTGTAAGTAGCAGGTAGCACGTCGGTTACAAGCAAGACCGCAGGAGGCAAAGCCGCTGTAAGTTGTTGCCGAAGTTGCTGATTGTGCTGGCGCTCAACTTGCAAAATGCTTCGGCGGTGCAAGGTTTTGTAGGCGTAGGGCACAGCAACTATTGCCAGCACCACCAAGATGGTAGCCAAGCGCCGGTCGGGGGCTTGGCCACCGACACGTAGCACGTACAATAAGTTGCCAAGCACCCAGAAATCGAACACTGGCAGCCCGATGCGGGGCGGCAATTTCAGGACCACGCCTAGCGCTAGCACCAAACCCATATACCCAAGCTGCACCAACCAAAACCAGCGCCGTCCCGGCGCGTCGCTAGCCCCCCCCACCCACCCCCACAGCACTAGTTGCAGCAGCAGTAGCGGAAAATAGTCGCGCAGCACTAGGTTCAGCAGTACTTGCAGCTTGAGGGGGGCGGTGTGGCGCAGAAAGTATGCGGGCTCAAGGCGAGTGGCCCGCCGGAAAAAGTTTTCGTTGAGCAGTGTAGAGTCAGCCATCATCCAGGCACGTACCGCGCGTATTCCCAAGCTGTCGGTGGCAGTGCGGGGCACAGCGCGCAGCAATTGATAGTCGTTGAGGTTGGCTTTAGGCACATCGACGGTACGCAGGGCAGCGGCCTGCGGACTGCGCACCACATTCAATACGCCAGCCCCAACAGCTGCCCACAGCACGGCCGCCGCCAGCACTGGCGCAGCGCGGCGGCCACTCAGCCAGCACGCCCCCGGCACAACCAACAGCAGCCCCAGCACAGCTATACTGGGCCGAATCAGCCAACTTATCCCAAACGCCACTACACCTACCACCAACGCCGCACGGCTCTGGGGACGTTGCGCGGCGAATAGCACGCCCGCCCCGGCCAAAAGCACCGGCACCCGCACGTAGTTGAACCACAAGCCGTGTTCCAGCCAGGCCGTCAGGAAAAACAGCACTAGCAGAGCTGTAATCCAACTCGCTGGCACCCTGCCGGCTAGTAGCCGGTCTAGTACACTAAACACTAGAACGGTAGCCACATATAGCAGCCCGTACAGCACCAGCCCATACCAGGGCAGCGCCGGCCAGGTGTGGTACAAAGCTGCCAGCATGTTGCTGAACCCATGAAAATACAAGTGCAAATTGCTGACCGGAGCTGCCGCCGTAGTGCCACGCAGCATCAGGATAATAGCCGGGTCGTCGTTGGTTTCAAAGTAGCAACCCAAGCCCCAGCCAGCCGCCAGCAGCAGCAGTGCAGGCAGCAGCACCCGCCGAAAAAGAGTGAAGAAGTGAATGGGTGAAGAAGGAAGTACGTGCATGGCTGCCGGTAGCTGCTAGAGATAAACCGGAATCTGCGTGCCGGACGCGAGTAAGTCAACCAGAGGTGAGATGAGCCGCAAGAATGCTACGCTGGCCAGAACCGCATTTCCAGTGAAATACGCGTAGCATCCGGGTTCAGATTGACGGCGCCGCCGTGTAACAAATACGGCGAGAATAATAGCACTTCCTTGTCGGCAGGATTGGGGCGAATCAACTGCAATACCTCGGCGGCACCTTTCACGCCGGGCACGTTGTAGGCGGCCCCGTTGTAGCATGCCCCCCGCAAAGTTCGTTCGGTCTGGTTTTCGGGCCACCAATGGCTGCCTGGAATAAGGGTCAGCGAGGAATTAGGGGTGCTGCCGGCCACGGGCACGTAGATATTGATGCAGTTGGCGTAGTTGGGCAACCACACGTCGCGGTGCAGCGGGTTGTTGTCGGAGCGGCCGGGGCGCACGATGCGCAGGTGAAAAACCCGAGCGCTGTCGTAGGGGTTTAGCGACTGTACGGGCCGGCCGCAGAGTGCCCCTACCCGCGCTTCCAGCAAGGCCACTGGCACTGGCAATTGGTCTTGGGTGTACTGCTTAGTGATGTTGATTACCGCCAGATGCTGGTCGGTATCGTCGCCGATTAGCTCATGGTAGCAACTCACCGGGAAGTCGTCGGCAACGGGCTGGCCGACTTCGCGCAGGGCTTCCCGTACTAACTCCGCCAAACCAGCTTGCAACAGTTGCTGCTCGGCGACGGGCAGAAAATCGGCCACAGTGTACCCAGCCGCCGCCCAGGCAGCATCCGCCGTCAGGTCGATATCGGAGGCCAGCAGTACTCGGTTGTCGGGCGGGCTGCTTTCTCCTTCTACCTGGTAGTTGACGGATTGGTGGTTGATAATGGCCTTCATTTCTGCGTTACTATGGTACTCCAGTGCCCGAAAGATACTTCAATCCAACATGAATGCCGGTTTTCGGCGCCGACCCCGTAATGATAATGTGGCCATTGCGCATCAGCCGCGCCGAATTTTATGTCCAACCAAACTACTGCCAGCACCTGCCGCATACTGCTGCCGAACCGTTGTGGCTAGCCTCTGAGCTTTAAATACAGGCCAATACTCCGGTCCAGCCAACTTGCGTGCCCAATGCCGTGCAGCAAAGCGTAGAACTGTTGGGCGGCGCTTAGGTTGCCCCAGCGGGCAGCCTGGCGCAGCTCCCAGCGAAGGCGCACGGCCAGGGCGTCCCACTCGGCGGGCGTACGGCATAGCGCCGCGGCTTTGCGGCAAATGTGCACGGTGGAGGTTACCAGCGGGTCGTGGGGGCGGTAGCTCTGGGCGGATTTGGAACGAGGGTGTAGGCGCTTCTTCGTCAGCACTTCATCCTGATAATGAAACTGCCAGCTGCGCGAGGCCCGTACCCAAAAGTCGAAGTCTTCGTAGGCCAGCGTTTCATCATAGCCGCCTAGGGCTTCCAGCGTCGCGCGGCGCATCATCATGGAAGGGGCGCTGATGAAGAAACGGCGCAGCACTTGCTCAAACACCCAGCCCGACGCCGGCGTGGGTTGCAGCTCATTCACCGCCGTACGAGTATAGAAAAGCCGCTGGAACTGACCGGCCTCATCAATAAGCTTTACATTGGAATACACCATGCCGTAATCAGCGGGCAATTGCTCAAACACCGCTACCTGCCGTACCACGCGCTCCGGCAGCAGCACATCATCGGTGGCAAAGTCGATGATGTACTGGCCGTGGGTATGCGCCAGCGCCAGGTTGAAAGCGGCGCAATTGCCCACGTTCTGCTTTATAAGCAGTATCTGCCATTCGGGGTGCGCGGCGGCGTACTCGCGCAGTACAACCACGCTTTCGTCGGTGCTGGCATCATCAACCAGTATCACCTCCAGGTTGGGGTAGGTTTGGGCTTGGATAGAATCCAAGGCCGGGCGCAGGAACCGGGCGTGGTTGTGGCACAGCGCCACAATGGTAACAAGCGGCAAAACGGCGGCGGCGGACATGCAGTAATTAGCTTCGTGTGGGCGTGATTATTCTCATTGGAAGCCGTTTGAAAAAAAGCCCTGGTCGGTTTTGAAATTGAAGTGAAGCTGGCCTCTACCTCAGTTTCTGTACCTTATTTTCAGAAAAATCAAACATAAGGTACAAAAGCCAAGCGCGGTGCTCGTTCTGCTACCTTCCCCTTTTTAGCAACGCCTTTGTTATCCGGAAGCATGTTATAAAACTGGACCGAGCTTTTTGGTTTGGCCGGGTTTCAGGGCCAGCTCTACCACCTTGCTGCCGTAACGCACCTTGGCCGTTGTGCCCGACACGCTACGAATAGTAGCGGCAACCAGTTTGCCGCTCTGCCAGGTGATGTCCACCTCAAAGCCGCCCCGCGCCCGTAACCCCGTAACACTGCCCGCAGGCCAAGCGTCGGGCAGGGCGGGTAGCAGATGCAGGGTGCCGTCTTGGCTTTGCAGCAGCATTTCCCCGATGCCGGCAATGCCCCCGAAGTTGCCATCAATCTGGAACGGTGGGTGGGCGCAGAATAAGTTGGGGTAGGTGCCGCCACCTTTGTTGTACGGGGTGTTTTCGAGGCCGGTGAGGTGCAGCAGGTTGCGGAGCAGCTTGTAGGCGTGGTTGCCGTCGTGGAGGCGGGCCCAGAAGTTGATTTTCCAGGCGATGCTCCAGCCGGTGCCTTCGTCGCCGCGGAGCTCCAGGGTACGGCGGGCCGCAGCGGCCAAGTCGGGCGTGGTGAGCGGCGAAATCTGCCGGCCGGGGTGCAGCCCAAACAGGTGCGACACGTGCCGGTGCTGGGGCTCAGCGTCTTCCCAATCCTTATACCACTCCTGCAAGTTGCCTTTGCGCCCCACCTGAAAAGGAAACAGCTGGGCCTGCTTTCTCACCAACAGCTTTCGAAAATCGGCATCTACTCCCAGCGTAGTGGAAGCTTCAATGACGTTGGTGAACAGGTCCCGGATGATGGACATATCCATCGTGGAAGCCACCGAAATACTACCCTTCTCGCCTTTTTCAGTGATGAACACGTTTTCCGGCGACGACGACGGCGCCGTTACCAGCCGCCCGTTCTGGTCGGGTATCAGGTAGTCCAGGCAAAATAGGGCCGCCTCTTTCATCAGCGGGTACGCTGTGTTGCGCAGGTAGTTGGTGTCGGTGGTGAAGCGGTAATGCTCGTAGAGGTGCTGGCTTAGCCAGGGGCTGCCCATGTTCCAGTTGGCCCAAGTAGGCGCGCCTTTGCCCAGGTCCCCCACCGGGTTGGACGTGGCCCAGATATCGGAGTTGTGGTGTACGGCCCAGCCTTTGGCATTGTAGTAGTTGTTGGCGGTTTCGCGGCCGGTTACAGCGGTGTTCTTAATCAGCTCGATAAATGGTTCGTGCAACTCCGAGAGGTTGGCAGCCTCGGCCGGCCAGTAGTTCATCTGGGCGTTGATGTTGGTGGTGTAGTTGCTACTCCACGGTGGCCGCACGCTGTTGTTCCAGATGCCTTGCAGGTTGGCCGGCAGCCCCCCAGGCCGCGAACTGGAAATCAGCAGGTAGCGCCCAAACTGATAGTACAGCGCCTCCAGCGCCGGATCAGGGCCGCCATCAGCGTACAGCTTCAGCCGCTCCAGCGTGGATAGTTTGGGCTCGGGGCTTTCAGTCAGGCTCAGCTTCACTCGGTTGAAATACTGCTGATAATCCTGCACGTGGCTTCGGCGCAGAGTAGCAAAGCTTTTGGCCACAGCCTGCCGTAAGTAGCTGGCCGCTAATTGGTGTTCGTCTTTGCCATTCTGGTCGGGGCACTGGTTGTAGCCGTTGAAGCTGGTGGCCGCCGACACATACAGCACGGCCTCGGTAGCATTGCGCACGTGCAGCCCCGCGGCATCGGTACTGATGGTGCCATCCATGCTGCTGGCTTTCAAACGCAGCTCGAAGCGCATACCTCGGCAAGAGCCAGCTGCCTCGTATATCACCGGCTGGGCGTTGTAGCGCACATAGTTGGGGTCGGCGTGCGAAGGCGCTTTTCCCCGCATCACCAGTTCCGAGGCGCCATCGGCCGCAGTGGTGAATTGCAACTGGCTCTTGGCCACCACATCAAACGTGAGGTTGCCCTTCTTGCTGCTTTTCAGGTGCACGACAATCACTTGGTCGGGAGCCGAAACAAACACTTCGCGGCTGTACTTAGTGCTGCCCACAGTGAACTGCGTGCGGGTGGTAGCCTCGGAAATGTTCAGGTCGCGGTGGTAGTTGGCGGGGGTGCCGGTTAGGGCTTGCTTGATGGCCAAGTCGCCGAGCGGCATGTAGGCCTCGGTGTACAAGCCCTGAAACTTGTGGCACAGTTCCTCAGCCTTTTTGTAGTCTTCCTGCAACAGCGCCTGCTGAATCTGGGGCAGGTAGCTGGCGGCCGTGGGGTTGGGGTTGAGATTGGCGGGCCCACCCGACCAGAGGCTGCTTTCATTGAGTTGGAGCAGTTCCTCATTGACCCGCCCGAACACCATAGCACCCAGCCGGCCGTTGCCTACCGGCAGCGCCTCGGTCCAGGTGGCAGCGGGTTCCTTGTACCATAGCGTCAAGTTCTGTTGCGCCTGACTTACCGATGACAACAAGCTCATAATTAATCCACCAGCCAGCCACAGAATTTTAACTCGACGCATGAGGACAAGTATTTGGTAAAAAACCGCTACAACCGGCTTCCAGCCGACATATAGTAAGAACTGGAAGGTATCAAGAATTAAACAGGCTACCATCTCACCGCCGCCAGTACGCCCGGAAGTACCAGCCGCACCAGAGCAGCAGCAGCCCTTGCCGCACCACCGAAGCCCACACGGCCCCCAGCAGCCCCAGTTGCGGCAGCAGCGCCGCCAACGCCACCGAGTACAGCCCCGCCGACACCGCCTGAAAAGCCACAAACCGTCCTACCCGCGCCTGCGCCGTGAATATCATCACCAAAGGCCAGGCCACAAACCGAAACCAGTCGGCTAGCAGTTGGGGCGCCAGCAGGTAGGACGCCGCCGTGAAGCGGGCCTCAAACAGTAGCGGCAGCAGCCAGTTGCGCAGCAAATAGAGCAGCAGCAACCCTGCCCCTGCCAAGGGCACCACCAGCCGTAGCACCGTACGTATCCAGTGCCGCTGGGCCACCGGTTGGGCGGCCAAGGCGGCCAGCCGGGGGTAATACACACTGCTCATCGTGGCGGCCAGCACCATCGTATAATTGTCGCTGAGCTTCATCACGGCCTGCCACAAATCGGTGTGGCCCATGCCGTACTGCAGTACCAGCAGCTCTCGCACAGCGAAATCCACGGCCTTTCCGAACAGCAGCAGCCCCACGGCCATCAGCAGAAACTTACTCAGCGCCCGTAACGCCGAGCCACTCACCCGCCCACGCAACGGCGGCACCAATCCCGCCCGATACCCTAGCCACAGCGCCGGCAGCAGCATACTACCCTGCCCAAACAAATAACCCAGCAGCGCTGTGGTAGTGGACCCACCAGTCAGCAGCACCGCGGCCACGGCAGCCGGCGCCAGCACGCTCATCGTTACATTGATTGCTACGTACGCTCGCAACCGGCTGGCCGACAGCAGCAAAGTGTTCAGCAACGCATACGCCGTGAGGAGCACCAGCCCTATTCCAAACCACAGAAACCAACCCGCCGTTGGGTGGAACACGCCTGCTAGCGGGCCGGGAGCTACACCTAAAGCCAGCAGCGCCAGCAGCAGCGCGCCACAGTTCAGCACTATCGCCGCGCCTAGCCACGCCCGGTACCGGTTGCCGGCGGGGTTAAGCGGGGCCAGGTACTTCACCACGCCCACGTGTGTTCCATCGTTGGGCAACATGGTGAGCATGGCCAGCAGGTTCTGGAAGTGCGCCAGCAGCGTTAGGCCGCCGGGGCCGCCGTACACGGCCAGTAGCTTATTGAGCAACAATGCCCCCAAGCCCCGTGCCACTACCACCACGCCTGAACCCACCGAGCCGCGTACAAACCGGCGAGTACCAGCAGTTGGGGCGTTTTCTGGCGCAGGTATTGGGACTGATGGCATCGGGGCAAAAGTAGCGGAGTTTCCTGGGAGCCTTGAAATCCACTGCCGACTGTTTCAGTTGCAGACTAAGCGGCTCATCCTTGCTTCATGCTTCTGCCGTACATTGGCCCAGCTTCACGACACCTATGGAATCATCCACCTTCGCCCCCGACCAGCCGCTTGACTCGTCGTTTCCGCCCGAGGACACGCAGCTTTCTTCGATAGCCGACCGCTCAGCCACGCAGTTGGCCCGCGAGCAGCAGGTGGGCAACCGACCCGGCACGCTTACCATTCGGGAAGGCTCGTACAAGCCGCGGCTGTTTCTACTTTCCTTTGATCAGCAGCATTATACCGAGCAGGAATATGCCAGCTACGACGAATTGCTAACCGAATTCCGCGCGCATCCGGAACTGCGCCACTGGATTGATGTGCGCGGCTACGACGACTTGGAACTCATGCAGCGCCTCATCGACGATTTCCAACTGCACCCGCTACAGATGGAAGACGTGCTAGGTGACTATCAGCGGGCCAAAGTGGAAATATTCGATGAGAACCGCCTGTTTCTGGTGTCGCGCATGACCGAGTTTACCACCCTGCTGGAAGTGGATGACGACCAGCTTTCCTTGTTCACCGGTCCAAATTACGTACTCACCTTTCAGGACGACTACCACGATTGCCTGAACACAGTGCGGCAGCGCATCCGCTCCGGCTTCAGTCAGCTCACCCGCAAGCCGCCGCTCTACCTGGCCTATGCCATTACCGATGTGGTACTCGACCACTACTACCCCACCATGGCCGCCATCGGCGACTACATCGAGAAGCTAGAAGACCGGATTTTGCAGGACCGCCCCGATCGGCGGGTGCTTAACCGGATTTTACGGATCAAAAAAGACATCATCCGTTTTCGCCGCTTGGTGTACCCCGAGCGGGAGAAGATTGCCGAAATCCTGCGCATGTCTGACGAGGTGGTATCAGAGGAGATGAAGATGTACTTCCGCGACAGTTACGACCACGCCATTCAGGCCCTGGAACTAGCCGAAACCTACCGCGAATCGGTGAGCAGCCTCGTGGATTTGTATATGTCCAACCAAAGCAACCGCATGAACGAGGTGATGAAAGTGCTGACCATCATCAGCTCGATTTTCATTCCGCTGAGCTTTGTGGCGGGCGTGTATGGCATGAACTTCTCGCGCGAAGCCCCGCCGCCCGGCCCCAACCCTGCCAACATGCCCGAGTTGTACCAGCCCTGGGGCTACCCCGGCGTGCTCACCCTCATGGGCCTCATGGTTATCGGGCAGGTGTACTACTTCTACCGCAAAGGCTGGCTCACGAATAGGTGAAGTTGTGAAATGGTGAAGTAGTAAGTTTGATGTTTTGGCGATGCAAATTGCTTCAATGCCCCATCAAACTCACTACTTCACTATTTCACAACTTCACCATCTCACCATCTACCACTTCACATCTGTGCGGCGCAGCTCGCTGCCTACGGTGCGGTAGAGGTGATAAAGCTTATTGGGCGCGTCGTATTCCAGGCCAATGGTGAGAGCGCTGCTTTCGAAAGGCTGATTACCTAGCAATTGGCCTTGTTGGTTGTAGACGTAGGCTTGGCGCGGTCCGGTTTCGGTAACTGCGTAGAACCGGCGCTCAGCATCGAAATTGAAAAACTGCGTAGCCTTGGGTGCCGAAGTCAGGAACTTGCGGCTGAGTAGGCGGCGGCCCGTAGGGTCGAATAAATCGTATTGCCCGCCTTCTTCCCGGCTAACCACGTAGCTGCGCTCCCGCTGGTCGGGCACCAGCCGAAACACCGAATTGCGACTCCAGGTGGCAATCCGCCCCCGATTCGTTACTTCCCCCGCCAACGAAAATGCAATTCGCTCACCGTGTTGATTGATCACCGTTAGGCGGGTGCGGCCCAGTGTAGCGCCGGTTTCCACCAGGGCAGTGCTTTGTAGCCGGGCCCCCACGCTGATGGGAAAGCCAGGATACACGCCGCCCTGTAAGTCGCAGGCGTACACATAGCCGTTTTCCAGCAGCACCACTATCACGTCGCGGCTACCCACAGTCAGGTACAACGGTGGCGCGGCCAAGTTGAAATCGAAGCGGCGGGGCTGCCAGCCGGGGTAGGCGTTGCCGTTGGTATCGTAGAGAAACAGGTTGCCGCCGCCGCCCGCTACCAGCAGGCGCGGCGGGGTTTTGTCGGTACCAGCTGGCGATACGCTCAGGGACGTTGCCTGCACCGAATCGGGTAGGTTGAGCGGGAAGTTGGGCGCTGATCGGCCGGCCGCAGTCAGGCAATGTAGCTGCCCGGCCGTAGCCAGCAGGTAGCTTGGCTGTCCAGCTATGGTACGCCGCTGAATTGCCCCAATTACCGGCCCCGGCAACGAATCGGACCAGGCCACGGCGTTTTCGGGCGTGATGTAGTGCAGCACCTGTGTGGCATCCTGCACCAGCACGCCCGAGCGGGTAGCTCCCACCGGTACTAGCGTTGGGGCACTGCTCAGAGGTGTTTTAAAAGTAAGCACCGCCCCCGTACCATTGGCGCCCTGCATCTGGGCCACGGCCGGTCCTATGGCAGGATGGCGCATAATCAACTCGGTGAAATACTGAGCACCGGGTTCGGTTTCGTTGCTGGCGGGCACAAACTGCCAGACTATCTGCGGAAAACGCTTGAATAATACCTCGTTGCGCAGCAGTCCAGCCCGCCGCTCTTCTACTAGGCCCCGCAGCAGCAAATTCCAGGCGTTGCGCGTATCAACTAGCACCCGCAACCGAGCTAGCGGTTGGGCTTCCTGCAAAAACGCTACCTGCGTAGGTGAACGGGCCCACACCTCGCCAGCCGCTACATCGGTCAGGAGCTGGCGCAGACCGGCGGCATCTTCTCCAAACACCACATAATTGCCAACCACCGCCACCACGGGCTGCCGGAAACCGGCAAACAACGGGCCCAACAACTGCGCGGGCAGTTCAGGCACTCCAGTAGTGTAGAGCTGATACGGCCCCACCCGCTCGAAAGCTGGGCTAGCCCCTACCACGCGCCGCAGCTGGCCCAGTAGCAACGCCTGCCGCGCTGGTTGCGGGCACCAGGCCAGCGCCAACCGTACCGGGCTTACCCGTGCCGACGACTGCGTGAGGTAGCACATGGCCACTTCCTGCCCCAGCCCGGCAGCCAAACTGTCGAGCAGCGGGTTGACATTGGCGGCCAGCGTATCGGGAGTGGTGGGGCGGCGGGCACCGCGCAACACTTCCACTTCGCCCAAGCTCAGATGCACCAGCAGGGCCGTGCGTAAACTCAGCACATCCGCCATGCGCAGACGCTGGGTGGGCTGGCCGCGCAACTGCTCATGTAGGCTGCCGCTGGCGGTTTCGGGGTTGGCGAAACCCTTGAATACCATCTTGTTGCCGACCAGCTTCATTTCAAGCTGCCCGTTGCGGGCCAAACTGGCCACCGAGCCAATGTCGGGCACCAGCTCCCGCCGGAAAAATACACCCAGTAGCTGTGGCAGCCGGCGGTAGTTGACCAGCAATGTGGCATCTACGTCGCGCAGCCGGAAGAATTCAGTGCTTTGAAACTCGGCGGCTACAGTGGGCTGGTCAGGGCCGGCTACGCGCCGGATGACGGCTTCTACCAGAGTTGGATTAGTACTGACTAGCAGATGGTTGCGGTAGTTGAAAAACGTAACACCCCGACCGGTACCCGGCTCGACTACTTCCGTCAGTACAGTGCCTTCGTAGTCGCGGGTGCTTACCTGAAAGTGCGCGTCGCGGGCAAGTGCGTCGGTGAGGCTGCGCACCAGCCGGTACTCCCGCACGCTGAGGATAGGTACTTGCAGCAGCAAATCGAACTGGTTGGGCTGCGTGACGTGCAGTGACATGAGCACGTTTTTGTGGCCCAGAAAACGCTGCACTACGTTGCGCCCCCCCGTCAGGCTATCAACCAGCGCCACGTTGTCTTGAAGGGCTTCGAAGTAGCGCACGGCCAGCAGGTTGTCCCAGAGCTGGGTTTCCTTGAGGTGGCGCACCAGCATGGGATGGTCGCGGGTGGCGGTTACCAGCACGGCATCGTCGGGCACCAGCGCCCACGGGTCAACGGGTACGGCCGCAATAGTGCGCCGGTAATACACGTAGGAGGCCAAGGCCGCCAGCAGCAAAAGGGCAGTCAGAAAGGCAAGTAGCTTTTTGGACATACGGCGGTGCCGGAGGGAGGGCGGCAAAAATAGCTATTCGGCAGCAGGTGGTGGCAATCTGTACTCTCATACGACAAAACCCGCCTCGTGCCTATGCTCCTCCGTTGTTTCCCTGAGTTAGCTCTCATTTCCCAGCTCGATTCATCTTCGGCGGGCCGCTACTCCTGTGTACTTTGCGGCATGTCTGATTTCCGTTTGCGCGTATTTGCGGCTGTGGCCCGGCACCTAAGCTTCACTAAGGCCGGCCAAGAGTTATTTATCAGCCAACCAGCCGTTACCAAGCACATTCGGGAGCTAGAGGCGGAGTACAGTCAGCGCCTGCTAGAGCGGCGCGGCAGCCGGGTAACGCTTACTGAAGCGGGCCGCCTGCTGCAAGCCCATGCCGAAACCGTAGCCGCCGCGCAACAGGCACTCACTGAACAGCTCCTGGCCCTGCGCAACCCCAACGAAACCGCCGGCCGCTTGCGCCTGGGGGCCAGCACTACTCTCAGCCAGTACGTGCTGCCGGGCTTATTGCCCGCTTTTCAGGCGCGCTATCCGCAAGTGCAGCTTTCGTTACGCAACGCCAATTCCGAACAAATTGCCGAGGCGCTACTACGCGGTGAGTTGGATTTGGGCTTTGTAGAGGGGCGCACAAAAAGCCGCGACTTGCATTATGAGCTGCTACTCCCCGACGAGCTAGTGGCCGTACGTAGCGCGCGCACCAATGGCCTGGCTCACACGCCCCTTACGCTAGCCGAGGCACTGGCGCACCCTTTGGTATTGCGGGAACGAGGCTCTGGTACGCTGGAAATTCTGGAATTTGCGCTCCGAGCCCAGCATATTAAGCTCAGCGCCCTACCTGTTGCCATCTACCTAGACAATACTGAAGCTATTAAAAGCTACCTCGAAGCCGCTCCCGAAGCGTTGGGGTTTGTATCGCGGCGGGCCCTCGACCGGGAGCTAGCCGCAGGTGCTTTAAGCGTAGTTCCGATTGTAGGACTGCATTTGTCGCGTCAGTTTGAGGCGGTATGGGTGCAGGGGCAGCCTCCTATTAGGGCAGCTCAACGGTTTATGAGTCTTGTACGGGAGCAGCTTCAATAGAGCAACTAGACTTACGGTCAAATTCGGGATAAATCACCCAATTGCAATAACCATAGGTTATCGTGCATAACATATACGTATAACTATACCACGAAACTGAACCGTAAGTTTGCAGCGGCATTAGCCCTTGCTTCTTACATGACCTCCCCCACCACCCACCCTCCTGCCTCGCGCCACCTTGCTCCACCTTTTCCAGCACCAGATACCAGTGAAATACCACCCGCCAAGGCCGTAAAGGCAATTTTCAACTGGGAGCTTACCGTTCGCCAGCTGGTGTTCGGGGGGCTGTTGCTCTTTTGCCTCACGCCCTGGGCTTCTCCCCCGCTGGCTTTGGGCTTGGGCTTGATACTGGCTCAAACCCTAGGCAATCCTTTTGCATCCCGCGTTAAAGTTCTCACTCCCAAGCTACTGCAATTTTCAGTTGTCGGCTTGGGCTTCGGGATGAACGCGCATACAGCCGTGCAGGTGGGGCAAGAAGGGTTGCTGTTCACGATGGCTTCCATCATCGGGACGCTGGGGCTGGGCTACCTGGTAGGCCGGTGGCTAGGGCTGCACCGCCATGTGATCCACCTGATTTCGTGCGGTACGGCTATCTGCGGGGGCTCGGCTATTGCGGCCGTGGGGCCCGTGCTACGCGCCAACGATGAGGCCATGTCAGTGAGTCTGGCGACGGTGTTCGTGCTCAATGTGCTGGCGCTTTTCGCCTTCCCTCCTATCGGCCACGCCCTGTACCTCACCCAACATCAGTTTGGCCTATGGTGCGCCATTGCCATCCACGATACCTCGTCGGTGGTAGGTGCCGCTTCAGCCTACGGCAGTGAGGCACTGCAAGTAGCTACCACTGTAAAGCTGGCACGGGCCCTCTGGATTATCCCGGTATCGGTTGGCACAGCCCTCGTGTTCAAGCAGAAGGGCGTGAAAATCAAGCTTCCCTATTTCATTCTGGGCTTCATCGGAGCCATGCTAATCAACACGTTTGTGCCTGCTGCTAAGCCGCTTGGGCCGGTACTGGTGGGTTTGGCTAAAATAGGGCTGACTGTTACGCTGTTTTTCATTGGGGCGGGCCTGTCGGGGCGCGTGCTGCGGGCAGTGGGTAGCCGGCAGTACGTGCTAGGGCTGCTGTTGTGGCTGGCAGTATCGGTTGGGTCGCTGTATGTTATTATGCGGGCGGGCTAACTTGCTTTAGCATGCAGGTTTTTTCTCTGCGCCTAAGTTCTTCCAACCGCTAAGCCCCCTGCCGGCCGCCTTCATTGGCAACTGGCAGGGGGCTTAGCTATTGGTTGTGCAGGCTACTGAATGTTGGTCAGCTCAACATCGAAACGCAGAGGGGAGTCGCCCGGAATTCGGCTGCCCGCCCCCGAGGGACCATAGGCCAACTCTGATGGAATCAGCAAAATAGCTTTCTGCCCTTTACGCATCAGGCCAATGCCTTCATCCCAACCCGGAATTACTACGCCCCTACCCACCGGAAATGTAATGGGAGCTGGCCGGCCATCGGCTCCGAGGCCCGCGTCGAACACCTGATTAGTGAGCAAAGTACCCCGATAAATCACCGTGGTTTGCTGGCCAGTCGTCGGCGGCGTGCCAGTGCCGGGCACTTTGGTTATCAGGTACAAGCCGGAACGTTGGCGCTGTACGTTGATGAAGCTGCTGTCGGCAATGTACTTGGTGATGGCCAGCGAGTCGGCAGTGCGAACTTCTTTCTGGCGCTGTAACGCTTTAGCATTCAACGCATCAATGTCGATTTTGTCGTTGCAGGAAGCCAGAAGCATGGGGGCTGCCAGCAATAGAACGGCGCTGGTCAGGCGCTGCCAGAGTTGGAAAGTGGAAAGCTGATGGGGCATAAAAGAAAGTGAAAAGGCTAGCCAACCAGGTAGGCCGGCCAAACTTATAAATGGTGGACAGACATGAAAGTATCCTTGGCTAGGCGCTACCCGGCCTGGCCTGCGGCGGCAAAGTAAACATACTAACTGCCGATAAAGTGCAGGTGGTTCCCAAAGTACAGTCCGGGGCCACTTACTGCGCAGAAGATACTTGCTGCCGCCATAAGGTTGCATCAGCAAATTCACAGTCTCTATTAAATCCACTTATCTTCCGCCCTGAAACACTTCCTACTCTCTTAAGTATGTCCGAACAACAAGGCCACTTTCAGCGGGCCATTACGCTCTTCGACGCCATCATGATTGTGACTGGCAGTATGATCGGCTCTGGTATTTTCATTGTGTCAGCCGACATTTCGCGGCAGGTTGGCTCCAGCGGTTGGCTGCTAGTGGTCTGGATTCTGACCGGCTTTATCACCCTGGCCGGGGCCGTGAGCTATGGCGAGTTGGCAGCCATGTTCCCGAAGGTGGGCGGGCAGTATGTGTATCTGCGCGAGGCCTACAACAAGCTGGTGGCATTTCTCTACGGCTGGTCTTTGTTTCTGGTGATTCAGACTGGTGTAATTGCGGCGGTGGCGGTGGCCTTTGCGCGCTTCACGGGGGTGCTGCTGCCATGGTTCAGCCAAACTAACATTCTCTTTAGCATCGGCTCGTTTCAGTTCAATTCGGTGCAGCTGCTGGCCATTTTCCTGCTGGTGGGCCTTACATGGGTGAACTCGCGCGGGGTGCGCGGGGGCAAGCTGATTTCCAACATCTTCGGTAGCACCAAGCTGGTAGCTCTGGCCTTGCTTATTATGTTCGGGCTGGCCCTTGGCATCAACGACCAAGCCGTGGCCCTCAACTTTCATGATATGTGGAAGGCGGCCAGCTTTTCGCCCACCGGTCAGTCGGTGCCGCTTAGCACGTGGGGCTTGGTTGGAGCCATCGGACTGGCCATGACGGGCTCATTGTTTAGCTCGGATGCCTGGAACAACATTGGCTTCTCGGGCGACGAAATTGTGCGGCCCGAGCGGACCATCGTGCTGAGCATGGCCATTGGCACGGGCATCGTTACGGCACTGTACCTGCTCATCAACTTGGTGTATCTGCTGGTACTGCCCCTGCATGGCGACCCCACCGCCGCCGCCACCGACGTAGTGAGCCGGGGCATTATGTACACCAACAACGACCTGGTAGCCACTGCCGTAGCTGAGAGCATTCTGGGCCGCGCCGGGGCTTACGTAATGGCTGTGTTGATTATGATCAGCACTTTCGGGGCCAACAACAGCATTATTCTGAGCGGGGCCCGGGCCTACTACGCTATGGCTAAAGACGGTCTGTTCTTCCCTGGCATGGCCCGCCTCAACAAGGCTGGCGTACCCGGCGTAGCTCTGTGGGCACAATGCTTGTGGGCCTGCGGGCTGTGTTTGTCCGGGTCGTATGGGCAGTTATTGAATTTTGTGATGTTTTCGGTTATACTGTTCTACGTCATTACCATTATCGGCATCTTCATTCTGCGCCGTACCCGCCCCGATGTGCCCCGGCCTTACCGGGCGCTGGGCTACCCGGTTATTCCGCTGCTGTACGTGGTGTTAGCCTCGGCCTTCTGCGTGGTGCTGCTCGTGTCGCCGGCTACTGCCAAAGACTCAGGTATCGGGCTGGGGTTGGTAGCGTTAGGCGTGCCGGTATATTTCCTGTTTGGCAAACGGTTTGGCGCTTCCCAGTAAGTTGCTGCCACAAGTAGCCCCCATGCAAAAGCGCCGTGCTGGATATCCGGCGCGGCGCTTTTGCATGGGGGCTACTTGTGGCAGCTTAGTCGTGTACTGGGGTAGCAGGACCGCTAGGGGCACTTTCTCCAAATTCTTGGTCGCGGGTGCGGAGCTTGTGGTCTAGCTCGATGCTACCTTCTGCCTCGAAGCCGGGGCCCGCCGAGTTTTCACCAGAGTTGCTGTGGTCGTTGCCGCCCTGGGGCTCCGTTTCGCTACCGCCAATGTGCAGGTTTTGCAGTTGGTCTTTCTGGTCGCTACGCTGGGTGTAGCCCTGGGCTCCGGTGTTGCGCTGTGCCGATGGGTCGTTGGCTTCTTTGCCGTTGCTTTGGTCGGCTTTATACGTTTTTTCTTTTTCCAGCTCTTCGTTATACGGAGCGGGTTGTTTATCAGTGATTCCGCTGTTTGCTTTATCGTCGTCGTTGACTTCGTCTTTACCAAACAATTTATCGAGTATCATGGCTGTGCGAATTGAGGTGAGATAGGATGCTTACCTATTCTTACGGGCTGGTACTAGTGAAGTTGTATCGCGCCAACTGGGTTTTCTATCTGGAATCCAGAATCTAGGCACGTATCTTATCATCACTTTTCCATTCCGTGGAAATTTCTTCTGCTTTGCACATCTATTTATGCCACCGCAACAGTATATTTTTCAAAAAAATATTAGATATATGATACAATTACCTAACTATGTCCACCCATACTGAGCAGGGAGTTGGCTGATGATGTGCTGAAACGTTTCGCCTATAGCGCAACCATACGCAGATAGTTTGGCTACACGCAGTTGAAGTAGGCTTCAAGTTCGAGGCTTACCCAAGACTTTTGGTGCATCACTTTGTTTCATTCTACTTCCATATCAACTGATAGCCTTTTAGGCTACTAGTTGTATTATATTCACTTATGCACCTAGTTATTATCGGCAATGGCATTACAGGCGTAACGGCGGCTCTCACTGCCCGACGCCTGCAACCGGCTGCGCGTATTACACTGGTATCCGACGAAACAACCCACCATTTCTCCCGCACGGCGCTGATGTACGTGTACATGGGCCATCTGCGCTACCCCGATATCAAACCTTACGAAGACTGGTTTTGGCAAGAAAACCGTCTCGACCTGGTTTTTGCAACCGCCACCGGGTTAGACCTTCAGCGCAAAGAACTGACCTTAAGCACTGAACGTATTTTATCCTACGATCAGCTCTTGCTGGCCACGGGCTCGGTAAGCCGCTTCGCTGGCTGGCCAGGCCAGGACTTACGCGGGGTGCAGGGCCTATATTCGTTGCCTGATATGGCTCGTATGAGCCGCGATACGCACGATATTAAGCATGCGGTGGTGGTAGGTGGCGGCCTGATTGGCATCGAGCTAGCTGAAATGCTACACTCGCGCGGTATCCAGGTTACGCTGCTGGTCCGCGACGCCCACTATTGGGCCTCAGTGCTGCCCAAACCCGAAGCCGAGTTGATTGACCAGCAGTTGCGGGCCCACCACATCAACGTTCGGTATCGCACCGAACTGGCCGAGCTGCTACCCAATACAGAAGGACACGTGCAGACCGTATGCACCACAACTGGTGAAAAGATACTGACTCAATGGGTGGGGCTGGCCACCGGCGTGACGCCTAATATCGAGTTGGCTAAAGCGGCCGGCTTGGCTACCGACCGAGGCATTCTAGTGAATGAACTGCTGG
The DNA here is from genome assembly GCF_000420705.1 of Hymenobacter norwichensis DSM 15439. Taxonomy (GTDB): domain Bacteria; phylum Bacteroidota; class Bacteroidia; order Cytophagales; family Hymenobacteraceae; genus Hymenobacter; species Hymenobacter norwichensis. The sequence goes on along the minus strand of NZ_ATVL01000007.1, from coordinate 218,751 downwards.
AAACCAGCGCCCAAGGGGTGTATGCCGCTGGCGACTGTGCCCAACACCGCCAACCCGGCGCTGGGGAAGTTCCTATCGAGCAGCTTTGGTACACTGGCCGAGCCCAGGGCGAAACCGTGGCGCATACTATCTGTGGGCAGCCGCTGCCTTACCGACGCGGAACGTGGTTTAACTCGGCTAAGTTTTTCAACCTCGAATATCAAACCTACGGCCGCGTACCCGTGGTGCCGGCGCCGGGCGAAGAGTCGTTCTACTGGCAGCACCCTACGGCTCCGCTAGCATTCCGCATCAACTTCCGGCCTGATGCTCAATTCGCCGTGACAGGCATGAATGCCATGGGCATCCGGCAGCGCCATGAGGTGTGGGAAGCCTGGCTGCAAGCCGCAACGCCAGTGCAGACTGTATTGCAAGAGCTAGGAGCCGCCAACTTCGACCCTGAGTTTTTCCGGCAGCACGAAGCAGCCATTGTCCGACAGTTCAATGAGCAGTTTCCGGCCCAACCCGTAACCTTGAAGCGTCGGCGCGGGCTACTGCGTGCCTTGCAGCTCAACCGCGCCGCCCGCTAGCCGTTAGCAGGCTTGGCCTGTTGCTCTACAAAGGCGCTTTACTTTTGGGCCACCATTACCCCGCCTTTCACTTGCTCCAATGGATTTCAACAAACTATACCGTCCCAGCGCCCTCAATAGCTTTCAGTTTATTGCCGTCACGGGCCTGATTATGAGTGCTGGTGCTCACTTGGTGCTGCATTTTTTCACTAAGTCCACACCAGTTGGCTACAACTGGCTGTATGTGTGCTGGGCGGCGCTATACGTGGGCGGCACGCTCATCAACCTGTTTGGCAAGCCGGCGGCTCCGCATCATCATCATCACCACGACGATGATGAGCATGACGACCACGATTACGCACACTAAGCCGGGGCACTTCCGCAGCAAGGACCTTTGGTAAGGCCTCTACAACGTAGCTTCCATAATTCCTTTAGGCAACACCTTTTGTTCCGGTAGCTTCGCCTTCGCACCTCATTTGGTGTGGGGCGTTACTTTTTCTTTATCCTGTTCATAGCATGGCTTCTGCCGTTCCTCTCATCCTGACGCCACCCCCCGTCCCGAACACACCAGGCCTCGAAAAGGCCCTGCTTACCAGTGTCGGGCTGGGGCTGGTAGCTTTGACTACTGTGGCGTTTGACGCCGATGCCCAACGGGCAAAATTCAGTTTCTGGGTGGCTTTAACGCTAATTGGAGGCGGCACGCTAGGCTGGGCATGGCGACACTTTGGGCAAGGCCCAGCGGGCGTACGGCACAACAACCTATGGCTGCGGGGCAGCACCGGACGCGGGGCAGTAGCTTGGCTGACGGCAGTGGTGCTAACTGGTTTTTATGTAGTGCTTTATTGGTTTAGCAGCCCCGACGACCAAGGCAATTTCGGGCCGCTCAATCAGTTAGTACACGCCCTCGACCCGTTCAGCCAAGCTCTGCGCCACAAGCCTTCCGACCAGTGGTTTCTGTATGGCACTTTCTATACATTGGCTATATTGGTGATGGGGGGACGAGCGTTGTGGCGTTACCGTCATTCGCCGTATCAGCGGGTCCGCACGGTTTCGGTGATGTTCTTTCAGTTGGGGTTTGCCTTTTTGCTACCAGGCTTACTGTTGGCTTTCCAGCGGCCCGAATACTATTTCAGCTACTTCTGGCCCCTGAAATATGACTACCTGTTTCCGGGCACCGTGGGATATCTGCTGAAGGATGGTGGGCCGGGACTGGGGGTATTCATGGTGTTTTGGGGCGTGGTCATGTCGTTTGTAGGCACGCCCATTCTCACCTATTTCTACGGTAAGCGCTGGTATTGCTCGTGGGTGTGCGGCTGCGGCGGCCTTGCCGAAACCGCCGGCGACCCCTACCGCCACCTCTCCGACAAAAGCCGCGCGGCTTGGCGCTGGGAAGTGCGCATTATCTACGCGGTGCTGGTGCTGATTGTGCTGCTCACGGCGCTGCTGTGGCTGGCCGCTTCGGGCGCGGTGCCCGCCTTGCAACCCGTCGCCGATCCACTATCCAGGGCCTACGGTTTTGCTATTGGCTCGGTGTTTTCGGGCGTGATTGGAGTAGGATTCTACCCACTGTTGGGCAGCCGGGTGTGGTGCCGGTTTGGGTGCCCGATGGCGGCGTACCTGGGGTTGTTGCAGAAGCATTTCTCTCGTTTCCGCATCACCACTAATGGCGCGCAGTGCATATCGTGCGGCAACTGCTCCAATGTGTGCGAGATGGGCATCGACGTGAAGCAATACGCCCAGCGCGGGGAGCCCATCATTCGGGCCGCTTGTGTGGGATGTGGCCTATGTAGCACGGCCTGCCCCCGTGGCGTGCTTAACCTAGAAAATGGCCCGCGTGAAGGCCGCTACCAAAGCTCCCAGCTCATCCACCCTGACTCCTTGCGCATATTGAGTTAAGGGGTAAAGGTTGACTGGCTTATTGTTGAATGTACCACTCAATAATTGGCCAGTCAACCTTTGACCAGTAGAGTGTTTCCAACAAACTAAAACGCCCGTCATTCCTCGATAAACTCGGAATGACGGGCGTTTTTATAATGACTTACTAAGCAATGTGTTCCGCTTCAAATGCTCCGATTGAGCGACTTTTCGGCCTTTAGATGGGTTGTCTTGGTTCTGAATCCGCTCAAAAATCCAAGGGGCCTTTGGGTTTCAGCCAGGGCTTGAGGTTGGCGTAAAGGAACTGGTAGTTCAGCTCGGGTTGCAGGGCCTGAATGACGTGGGGAAATCCAAAGTCGTAGTATAGCATCAGGCCGAAGGGCGTGAGGGCGAAGTCATAGAAGCGCGGTTCTTCGGGCAGCAGTTCCACCGCCTTGAGGCTATCGTTCCAGTAGAGGCGCTGTTTCACATCGGCCAACATCACCGAATCAGTGGTCAGTTGGGGGTACTCGTTGGGCAGGGTGCGCAGGTGCTCTGTTACGCGCCGATTGATGGACTCCTGCCAGCGCTGCCGCAAGGATGCCGTATCGGCCACTAGGTCACGCACTTCCAGCAGGCGGCCCGTGCGCAAATCAAAGGTGGCGTGGCGCCGCACAGTGGACGGGTATGCCCCCAAGTATTCAGAAATGCACTCTACCGACAACAGGTTATGGTCGTTGTAGAGCACCTCATAGCGCGACTCGGTGAAACCGCTTTTGCCAGCTTCAAATTCTACGTGAGCCTGGTCGATGGCTGCCTGGGCCGTGAGTGGTTGAGGTACATCCTCCAGGTCTTCGCCCAAGGCGGCATCCGTTAGCCCTAAATTGATGCGGGCTGCCACCGCGGCATTAGCCATCTGCACTTGCGGTACAACAAAGCGGTGCTTAATGGTGTCACTCACGCTTATGACTACGGCGTGCTCCAGCTTGGGGGCCACCGGCTTGGGGGTAGGCTTGGTGGTTTTGGGGCGAGCAACAGGCCGGCGAGCAGGCTTCCTGGGGGGCGTTGACCGTTGCTGGGTGGGCGTAGGTTTAGGGGCAGCCGGTTGCTGTTGAGCGACGGCTGGCAACGCTAACAGCAGCAACATAGGCAGCAGCCAGCGTAAGGAATTTTCAAACATGAAGGGAAGGTCGCTGAAATGGGCGCGCAATCTACAACCTGGTTCCGGAAGGTTCAGTGAGTTGCCAAACGGTAATACGTACTATTCACTATAACTGGTTGGCACAGCAGCATCAGCAGTTGCTTTCAGAAGCTGCCCTACCGCACAAAAGCCAGCAGCGCCGCCAGAAATTGCGGTGTAGCCTCCAAGTGCGGAATGTGTCCTACGCCCGGCAGCGGCACCAGCTTGGATCCTTTGATGGCTGCCGCAGTGCGCTGACCCAGCGCCGGATATTGCCCCATCTTTGCCAGCACTTTCGGGTCTTTGATGAGGCCTTTGCCTACCACCGTGCGGTCGGCTTGCCCAATGATGAGCAGCGTGGGTACGGCTACCCAGCTGAACTCGTAGCTCACCGGCTGCTGATAAATCATATCGAAGGTGAGGGCATTGGCACGGGCTACTTTCACAAAATCGGGGTGGCGGGTTTGGGCCGCCAGGGGCAGCAGCCACTCGTCGTGCGCTTTGGGGTAGCCATTGGGGTAATAGGTAGCGTGGTATTTCCGGATGCTTTCTTCGGTGCTTTTGCGCTCAGTAGCTTCGGCCTGGGCTATGGGCTGGAACGGCACGCCCACCCGGTAGTCTTCCAGCCCGATGGGGTTTTCCAGCACCAGCTTTTCGGTAGCTTCGGGGTACATCAGCGCGAAACGGGTTGCCAGCATGCCGCCCATGCTATGCCCTACCACCACGGCCCGGCGCACGCCCAACGTATCGAGCAGGTACTTGGTATTGTGGGCGAGTTGGTGGAAGGAATAGTGAAGGTCGGGCTTATCAGACTTGCCAAAGCCTATCTGGTCGGGCACAACCACCCGGAAACCGGCGGCCGTAAGCGCCTTAATGGTTTCGCGCCAGTAAGCCCCGAAGAAGTTTTTGCCGTGCAGCAGCACCACGGTCCGGCCGTTGGCTTTAGCGGTAGGGGCCACATCCATGTACGCCATACGCAGGTTCTGGCCTTCCAGCTTCAGTGGTAGCACCTGCACCGGAAACGGATAAGAGTAGCCATCCAGCGTAGCATTGAAGGCCGATGGGGGCGTTTGGGCAAGGCCGGGTACGGCAGCAAACAACAGAAAAAATAGCAGCAAAAAGCAGCAATTGCGCATAAACAAGGCAGTTGAAGTCAGCTACTGCTTACGCAAAACCAGCCTGCTTGACTGTAAACCTCCTTCACACCTCCTGGCTACTACCGCTGTGAATATCAGGCTAGCGCTGGCGGTGAAGCTGGTGCGGCAGCTACGGCAAGGTTTTACTCGCCGGTTGTTCCACCCTCGTTTAACCCGTGCTGCTTAAGCAGCAGCTCAATGGTACGGGTGTCTTCGTCGCTCCAAATTACGCTACGGATATCGTCGATGTTGAGCACGGTTCGGCCATCGGCTTCGCCATATTGGGTGTACACTTCCAGCAGCAATTCATCTTCCGTGAGGCGGAGCACGTAGCCGTACAGGTCGTTGTCGCCCTGCGTTTCCAGCATTACTAGCTGGCGTACTTCCTGGGCGCGCTGCAAGAGTACTGGCACCGTCAGGTACTGGTTTTCCAGCCCGTCGGGGGCGGCGGGCAAGCCGTATACCACTTCGGGGTTATGCTCTTTGAATTCAATCAGACGCACGTACCGGTCGTCGAAATGCACCTGCGAAATCGTATTCAGGCCAATAGTCCGCACGCCCGTCAGCAAACCTTGGCGGGTGATGGTGCGCAGCACTAGCACGTCGGGGTTATGGCTAAGCACGTAGCCCAAGAACAGCCCACTACTGGTTTGTAACGACACCACGCGCCGCTTGCGCTGGGCAAGTTGCAGCATATCTGTTTGTAAAGCCCCCATTATGTATTTGGAATTTGCTGGCGAAGATACCGAATTGTCGAGCTTACGTAGTGAAATATCCGGCGAAGGCAGCAGCCCGCGGTGAAAATTCCGGAAAGGCCGACTTGCTGAAGTTTCAAGTCTCATCTTTGCGGTTTAGCTGTTGCCGACGCCCGGCGCCACGGCCCGGCCAACTTTCTTCCCGCGCCTTCCCTCCTGCCCATGCCTCTGATTGACGTTATCATTCCCGCTTACAATGAAGAACAGTCGATAGGGCTGGTGCTGGCTGAAATTCCGGCGGGCTTGGCGCGAGAGGTTATCGTGGTTGACAACAACTCTTCCGACCAAACCGGCGCCGTAGCCCAGGCCGCCGGCGCCACCGTTATCCGCGAAACCCGGCCCGGCTACGGGCACGCCTGCCTGGCCGGCATGGCCCGCTGCTTTGCCCGCCCCGCCGCCGAGCAGCCCGACATTATCGTGTTTGTGGATGGCGACCATTCCGACTATCCCGAGGAAATGCCGCTGCTGCTGGCCCCTATTCTGCGCGGCGAGGCCGACATGGTAATTGGTTCCCGGGCTCTGGGCCAGCGCGAAGACGGCTCGATGCTGCCCCAGCAGATTTTTGGTAACTGGCTGGCTACTACGCTTCTGAAACGGCTGTACGGCGCCCAGTTCACCGACTTGGGGCCTTTCCGGGCAATCCGGGCTACGGCTTTGCAGCGTATCGGTATGCAGGATACCACCTACGGCTGGACGGTGGAAATGCAGCTCAAGGCCGCCAAGCTCAAGCTCCGCAGCACCGAAGTACCCGTGCGCTACCGGCGGCGCATCGGCGTCAGCAAGGTGTCGGGCACGGTGCGCGGCACCTTGGGCGCCGGCTACAAGATTCTCTGGACTATTTTCCGCTATTTGTGAGGGAAGAAGCTAGGAGCTAGAAGACAGCAGTTGTACGTGACGCCCCTCCGCTTCCGGTTCTGCTTCTCACTTTCAACCTCTTCTACTTTTTCTATTCTAGCTTCCAGTTTCTCACTCCTGGCTTCCCGCTTCTTACCATAGAATGCTCTTTCTTGAAATTACGCTGCTGGTGCTTTACGGGCTGTGCTTGGTGTTTATCCTGGGCTTCAGTCTCACGCAGTTTCAGCTGACGCGGCTGGCGCTACGGGCCTACGCGCGCGGACTGCCGCCTGAACCGGCTGCCCCGGCTGTCTGGCCGCGCGTGACGGTGCAGCTACCGCTCTACAACGAAGTGTATGTAGCAGAGCGCCTGCTTGATGCCTGCGCTGCCCTCGATTACCCGGCCGATAAGCTGCACCTGCAAGTCCTCGACGACTCCACCGACGAAACCGTGGGCCTGGTGGCTGCCCGCGTGGCCCACTACCGCGCCCAGGGCCTGCGCATCGACCAGGTGCGCCGAACTGACCGGCAGGGCTTTAAGGCGGGGGCGCTTCGGCACGGACTGGAGCTAACCAACGGCGAGTTCATTGCCATTTTCGACGCCGATTTTGTGCCCGAGCCTGACTTCCTGCGCCGCACGCTACCCTATTTCGATACGCCCCAAATTGGGGTGGTGCAGACCCGTTGGGGCCACCTCAACGAAGATTATTCACTGCTGACGGAGTTGCAGGCGTTTGGGCTGAACGCGCATTTCTACCTGGAGCAGGTAGGCCGAACTAGCGGCGGGCACTTCATCAACTTCAACGGCACCGGTGGCGTATGGCGGCGCGCTTGCATTGAGGATGCTGGCGGCTGGCATACCGATACCCTCACCGAAGACCTGGATTTGAGCTACCGAGCCCAGCTACGGGGCTGGCGGTTCCGCTACCTGCCGCAGGTGGTGGCCCCCGCCGAGCTGCCTGCTGCTATGGATGCCCTCAAGTCGCAGCAGTTTCGCTGGAACAAGGGCGCCGCCGAAACGGCCCGCAAGCACCTGGGCACGGTGCTGCGCTCCAACCAAACGGCCGCCACCAAGCTGCACGCGGCGTTTCACTTGCTCAATAGCAGCGTGTTTGTGGCCATTCTGCTGATGGCCGTGGTGAGTGTGCCGCTGGTGTTCGTGCGGGCTGATTTGCCGCAGCTCAAGCCGCTCTTGCAGCTGGCCTCGGTGTTTTTGCTGGCTTTTGTGCCGCTCATCTACTACTACTACAGCAGCTGGCAGCTAGATAAGCCAGGCGCTTCGGCCGGACAGTTTGTTCCGAAATTCCTGCTGTTTCTCTCCATGTCGATGGGGCTCACGTTGCACAACGCGCGGGCGGTGGTGCTGGGGTGGCTGGGCCGGCAGTCGGCGTTTATCCGGACGCCTAAGTTGGGGCTGGTGCACCGGCAGGGCACTTGGCGGGGCCGCCGCTACCGCACCGGCTCCCTACTCGACGGAGTTACTGTGCTGGAAGGGGTACTGACCTTGTACTTTGCCGGTGGTATTGCGGCGGGCCTCTACTTTGGCGACTGGGGCCTCGTCCCGTTCCACCTGATGCTGACGGTAGGCTACGGCCTGATTTTCTATTACTCGCTGCGGCACCGGAGCTAGCCGCCTTAATTTGCTTTATTTCTTGCCTACGTCCCACCTCCGCCTGCTGCATATGTTGGCCCTGCTGCTCTCGGCGTTGGCCTACGCAGCACTAGCCTATGCAACGCCCCGCACCCAGTTCGGGCAGCTGCTGGGGTGGGTGGCAGTGGCGTTTGGCTTGTATGTCGTCCTGTTGAAAACGGGTTTATCTTTACGCGCCGGACTAGTGGCGGCTCTACTGCTCCGTTTGCTATGGCTACCGGCCCGGCCCGCCTTGTCTGACGACTACCACCGCTTCCGTTGGGACGGGCTGCTGGTGGCGCAGGGCGTCAACCCCTACCAATACCGCCCCGACGAGCTGGTACCTGAAGGTACAGCAAGCCAGCACCTTGCCCCACTCGCCGATAGCCTTTTCACCGGCAGTCCGGTTGCCGTGCAAGCCACCCTGGCCAGCCTATACTCCCGGCTGAATTCGCCGCATTATTATTCGGTGTATCCGCCAATATGCCAGCTGGTGTACGGCACGGCTTCGGGGCTTTTTCCGGCTCATGAGCGGGCAGCTGTGCTGCTGATGCGGCTGGTGCTGCTACTGGCCGAGGCAGCAATGGCGGTGGTGCTGGTACAGCTGTTACGCGCGTTCCGGCTGCCTGCGCACCGGGCGCTGTGGTACCTGCTCAACCCACTGGTAATTGTAGAGCTGACCGGCAATCTACATTTCGAGGGCCTGATGATTTGCCTGACGCTGCTGGCGCTTGGGCTGCTGGTGCGGGGCCGCTGGCAGCTGTCGGCGGGTGTGCTGGGTCTAGCAGTGGGCACCAAGCTGCTGCCGCTGCTCATGCTGCCGCTACTGGTTCGGCGGCTGGGCTGGCAGCGTGCCATTCTTTACGGTGGGCTAACGGCCCTCACGCTGCTACTTATTTTCCTGCCGTTCATTTCCCTTGATTTACTGCGCAATATCAGCCGCAGCCTCACGCTCTACTTCAGCAAGTTCGAGTTCAACGCCAGCGTGTACTACGTGCTTCGGGCCATCGGCTACCGAATTACCACCTACAATGAAATTGCCCGCATCGGGCCAGCGCTGGCGCTGCTCACCACTAGTTTTGCGCTGGGGCTGGCGTGGCGGGAAAAACCTCTTACCTGGGCGCGGCTCCCGCACACGTTGCTGCTTATCCTGGCCGTGTATTACTTCAACGCCACGGTGATTCATCCGTGGTACTTGGTCCCGCTGGTAGCTTTGAGCGTGTTCAGTACCTACCGTTTCGCGCTGGTGTGGTCGGGCATGGTTGTCTTATCGTACGCGGCTTATCAAACCAGCACCTACACGGAAAACCTAGCGCTGCTGGCGCTAGAGTACGCGGTGGTACTGGCCGTGCTGACGTGGGACGTAACCCGCCGAAGCAAGCCGCTCATTCTTGTTGAAGAACAGCAAACAACGAAAAAGTAGTCCTCCAAAAGCCTAATTAGCCTGCGTGCTGTCCGGCGCCGGATGAGTCCAGTAGGCATAGCGGCTTACTTTCTTCAGCGCTAGCTTGCGCCCGTCCCAAGCCTCCTGCCGCAACAACATATTAGGGTATTTGCGGGCAAACCAGTAGGTGCTGACCTTTTCCGGGTTAAGCTGCACGCGCACCAACCAAGCGGGTTCCGGCGTATCGGTGGCCGGGGCCTGCCGCACCTGAATTTCCGCGTTGTAGAACACTGGCGGACTAGCCTTGCTGGTTTGCTGTAGCTCACATATAGTCGCTTTAAACGTGGGCAGCGCATCGAAGCGCAAACTGCGAAGCGTGTACGGCAGAGCGTCTTCAAATAGCACGTCGCGGCGCAAGCGGCGGCGCCCCGCGCCCTGCCCATCCCAGTACGAGTTGTAGGTCTGCATGTACTGCAAGCCATCGTCTTGAAAAGCCTTGAAAGTGTTGCCGCACCACTCCTGCGACGAATTGGTGAGTTTGTAAAGCCCCACCGGATTTTCGCGCCGGAAGAACAGTGAGGTCAGGAAATGATACGGGTACTGGTCAGTGGGAATCTGGCAGAATTGGTTGACTTTCATCACCGGAAACAGGTCGGGCCGCTGGTAGTCATCGGTTTTCACCTTGTACTGCTGGTTGAACTCCTCTTTCACCGTCAGCTGTACGTACTCGAACTGCCGCACCTCATCATAAACAACCCGCTCGGCATTGTACACAGCCACTTCCGCTAGGCCATCTTCCCAAAGCGTATCCATGGCCCACTGAGCGTTGAACTCCGGAGTCAGGCTGCGCAAAGCGTTAGGCAGTTCCTCTCCATGCACTGGGGCTGCAACGGGCTTCCCAGCTACCGGAGCAGACTCCGGCGACGAGCAACTGCCAGCGCCCAGGCTTAGTGCCAAACCCAAACCCAGCGGCCAACGCCGAACAGAATAACGCATAATGCAAAGTTGGAGTACAGCGCCAAAGTACGCTGAAACCCGGCAGACCTGCTTCAGGAGCACCCATTATTTGAGGTGGCACGCCAGGCTGCCAGGTCGGCGGCATCATCTACGTCGCGCAGGGTGGGCAGTTGCGCCACTCGCAAGCCCAGCCGGGCGGCGTCGGCCAGCGTATGCGCCAGCACCGAGTCGGTACTCCAGCTTTTATTGGCAAACAAATCCTGATACAACTCATTCATTCCCAGTAAGTAGTACCCCCCATCCTCAGCCGGGCCAATAACCATTTCATGGGTAGCCAGCGCAGCATAAGCCTGCTGTAGCGTCGGCGCCGTCAGGCCTGGGCAGTCGGTGCCAATGATAACAGCCGCTGTGGCGCCGCGCGAAAAAGCGTAAGAAAAAGCGGCCTGCATTTTCAGGCCTAGGTCGCCTGGGAACTGTAGCCGTTGCTCGTAGCTACTCCACACCGCCGGCAACCGACCAGCCGTGGTAGGTGCCTCGGCCAGCCACACCGTTTTGTGAGCGGCTACGCCGGCCGTAACGTCGTAAGTATGTTGAAGCAGCTCCTCATACACGGCCAGGGCTACCTCCGCCCCTATGCCTGCTGCCAGCCGGGTTTTCACGCGTCCCAGTTCGGGGTGCCGGGCAAAGATGAGCAGGTGGGCGGTGCTGGGTGCTGACATATGACAACGGGTTGCTTTACTAGTATGATACCAACGGCTGTTCACTCGTATACCTTTCGGCCCTTATCGAGCCAGCTACTCCACAGCGCCGAATACGGGTGAATATCGGTGGTGAGGCCGGCGGCATTGTATATGGGGCGGCTTTCGTTCACCCATTGAAAAATACCACCGTAGAGGTTGCGTACATCCTTGAAGCCCAGCGCCTTCAGCCGTTCTCCCACTCGTTCACTGCGGTAGCCCACAGAGCAGTATACCACCACGGGCCGGTCGTGAGAAAGGTCAGCAAAAGTGTTTTTCTCGTATGAATCGAAATCCACAAACTGCGCCCCTTGCAGGTGACTAACGCGGTATTCGGCTGGGGTGCGAGTATCGAGCAGAACGACCGTACCAGGTTTCTGAGTGAGCGTGGCGGCCAGTTGAGTGGGCTGTACTACTGGTACAGTATTGCGGTAAAGCGTTCGGAGCAGCCGGTCGTAGTTGGTGGGACTGGTAGACGGCTTGTTCTGGCCGCAAGCAGGTAGCGTTAGCAAAGCCAGCAAGGCCATTTTCGTGCGTCGGTACCACGCCATTGGGGGTATGTATTTCACTTCCTGATGTGCTAGGCACCGCTGAAAAGAAAAGCGAGGGATAAGAAAGCTGCCTTCCTTATCCCTCGCTTTTCACTGTATACAAGTTAAATGTTGCCTACTACTGTCATGGTGGAGAGTGTGGGCGTAGGGCTACCCCCGACGTTTTCCACCGTCATAGCAAAAGCCTGGGCGCTGGCAATATCCTTCATCTGCTGAAGACCTTCCCCAGCGGCCGTAGAAGCGGCCAGCACCCCAGCATCAACCGGCTTGCCGTTGTCAAGGGCCCAGAGCTGGTACTGTTTGCCAGCGGGTGGCACAGGCAGGCTGCGCACATCTACGTACACGGCGCGGGTGGCGGGGTTATAGAGCACACGGGCCTTTGCCGATGGCGCGGCAGGCGTGCCAGCCAGGGTCACGTGGCGGAATTGCTCGTCGCGGAGTACTGCCAGTTCGCCTTGCTGCGTAGCAAGCAGCTTCTGCGAGGCCTGTTGCGTAGTAGCAAACTGTGCCTGCTCCTGTTGCACCGCGAACAGTTCCGACTGCGTGTGCTGCCACCGATTATAAAGCAGGTAGTTGGCCCCCAGGCTCAGCAGCAAAGCCACCGAAGCAGCCATCAGCCAGCCGTATCCGCGGGCCGGGGCTTGCTGCATTGGTTCGGGCGCACTGCTAATGGGGCGCACTACTGGTTCGGAGGCGGCAGACGCAACCGGCGGCGTAAATGTAGCAGTAGGTTGCGCGGCTACTGGCTCCGGAGCAACCGACATAGGCGGCAATGAAATTGTATTTTCCTCGGAAGCTTGCCCCCGAACAGCTTGCTGCCAACCAGCCAAAACCCGGTCGCGCATGGCGGGGGGCGGCGTTAGTGAGTGCGCCTCGGCATAGGCGTCAAGGCCCATGACAATGGCGTCTAGTTCGTGACGAATCTCGGGATGGATACCGGCCAGGCGCTCCACTTCGGCGCGCTCTGCTTCCGGCAATATGCCCAATGCATATTCTTCCAAAACGCCTGATTCGATGTATTGCTGAGTGTCCACGGCTATCGAATCAGTTTAGAAAGTACCTTAATAGCAGCTCGGGCGCGGGTTTTTACCGTACCGAGGGGCAGATCCAACTCCTCGGCGACTTCACTCTGGGTGTAGCCTCCGAAGTACAGCATATCGACGACCTGCTGCTGGTCGGGGTTGAGTTGTTTGGTCATTTCCTGCAAACCGATGTGCTCGGGCCGGAACGTGGGCGATGCGGCTTCACGTACTGCGGCGCTGTCCTCAAGCGGTTGGGTACGACTACCTACGCGGTATTGTCGAGACCGGATTTTATCAATTGCTAAATTCCGGGAAACATTCATTACCCACGTAAAGAGGCGTCCCTTTCCAGCGTCGTACGAGCCGAAAGAGTTCCATATTTTGACCATACTCTCTTGGAGCACGTCTTCGGCCTCCTCTTCCTTCTTGACAATGCGCATGATAACGCCGTATAGCGCAGCCGAGTATCGGTCATAGAACAGTGTCATGGCCGATTCATCCCGGTCGCGCAGGCGTTGCACCAGCAAATCCTCGTCGGATAGGGATGGTATTGCTTCTGGGGGGATTACATTCACGAGTAGCAGGAATATAAGGCAACGAGCAGTTAAACGCGGCCCGCTGCCGGACGAAAGTACACTTCTAACGCATTTGTTTTGAAAGCTGAAGGGTATAATCAGCTGTAATTTACATAACCTGCCTGCTACGGCTAGGTTTGGTGCTATGTTTCAATGAGTAAGTGCCTGAGCAGATGATAGCACGACTGGGTGAAAGAAACTGCTTGCGGCTAACGACCAATACGCAACGCCGTATGCTTATCTAGTCTTTTCCTCATCCAACCACCGTCCTATGCCCATTGCTTCCATAAATCCTTACACTGGCCGTACTGAGCGGCGGTTCCGCGCATTCAGTTGGGCGCAGACTGAGCGAATTATCGGCCAGGCCCAGCGCGCGGCCGCTGAGTGGCGCACCACTTCCTTCGCCCACCGAACCCGCCTGATGCACCGCGCCGCCAATCTACTGCGCGAGCGGCAAGACGAGCTGGCCCGCCTTATGGCGCTGGAAATGGGGAAGCCTGTAGCAGACGGCCGCGCCGAAGTTTTGAAATGCGCCTTATGCTGCGACTACTACGCCGACCACGCCGAAGAATTTCTGGCCGACGACCTGATTAACACCGAGGCACAGCGCAGCTTCATCAGCCACGAGCCCATTGGGATTGTGCTGGCTATCATGCCCTGGAATTTTCCACTGTGGCAGGTGGTCCGCTTTGCCGCTCCAGCTCTGATGGCCGGCAACGTCGGCCTGCTCAAGCACGCCTCTAACGTACCACAATGCGCCTTGGCACTGGAACAGGTTTTTCATGATGCCGGCTTTCCTGCTGCTACTTTCCGGACGCTGCTCATTGAAAACGAGTTGATTGATAAAATATTGGAAGACGACCGGGTGCGGGCCGTGACCCTCACCGGCTCGGAAGGTGCGGGTAGCGCGGTAGCGGCCACCGCCGGCCGCCAAATCAAGAAAACTGTACTGGAGCTAGGCGGCTCCGATGCGTTTATCGTGCTGGCTGATGCTAACCTGGAGGTGGCTGCTAAAACCGCCGCGCAGGCCCGCATGATTAACGCCGGGCAGAGCTGCATTGCCGCCAAGCGCTTCATTGTGGAGAAGCCAGTGCTCAAGGAATTTATTGCCAAGCTGAAAACCCACCTGCTGGCCTTCCGCACCGGCGACCCGCTCAACGAAGACACTCAGTACGGCCCCCTCGCCCGCCCCGACCTAGCTGATGAGCTAACCCGGCAGGTAAACGATTCGGTGGCGCAGGGCGCCAAAGTGGAGCTGCACGGCGGCCAAAGCGCGCCCGGCATCGCCCTGTTTCGGCCCATGATTCTGAGCAACATCAAGCCCAAGCAACGCGCTTACCACGAAGAGCTATTCGGGCCCGTAGCCTTAGTTTTTGAAGCCAAAGACGCCGACCACGCCGTGCAGCTCGCCAACGACTCGCGCTTCGGGCTGGGCGGCTCCATCTGGACCCGCAACGTGCGGCGCGGCGAGGAGCTAGCCCGCCGCGTGGAGGCCGGGGCGGTGTTCGTAAACAGCATGGTGAAGTCGGCGCCGGAGATGCCGTTTGGGGGCGTGAAGAAATCGGGCTACGGGCGCGAGCTGTCCTACCTGGGCATTCGGGAGTTTGTGAATCAGAAATCCATCTGGATAGCTAAAGAGGAAAAGCCAGCTGCAAAGAAAAAGGTAGAATGAGTGATAAAATGGTGAGTTTGACGTTTTAGCCGCGTGTACTGCGTCGTTAGCGCAAGCAGCCCGTCAAACTCACCATCTCACAAATACCTTAGTGCCTTGTACATAAGGTAGCCGGCTATTTCGTGCAGGAGCTGGCTCCAGCGGTTCAAGGAATCAACGCTGGGGATAAGCCAGTAGTCGGGGGTAGCGGCGCGGTCGGTGGTGAGGAAGCCGGCGGGGAAGGACCGCGGGTGCAGGCCTACTTTGGCAAAACAGCCCAAGGCGCGGCGCTGGTGAAAGGCCGAGGTAACCAGCAGCAACGTGTCCAGCTCGGGGCGTTTGGCTAGAATCTGCTGGGTGAACAGAGCGTTTTCGCGGGTGTTGCGGCTGCGGTCCTCTTTGATTATCACCGAATCGGGGACGCCGGCCAGGTGCAGCAGCGTGACGAGGTCAGCGGCTTCGGTGTGGGCCTTTTTCAGCATAGCGCCTGAACCGCCCGAAACCAGAATGTAGCGCACCCGCCCGGCCCGCCACAGCCACAGCGCATTCGTGAGCCGGTCGGCGCCTTCGTGCAGGTACACCCGGTCGTGCGGCGACTTACTGACGCTGGTGATGCCAGTGAGCAGCACGGCTACATCAGCGCGGGGCGGCAGTTGGCGCAATGGTACGGGCGGCAGTTCCCAGGCCAGCAGCGCCTCATTGCTGAGGGCCCCGTTGGTGCCCAACAGCACCAGCAGCAGGGTGGCTTGCAGCAGGTGCCGCCGCCGCGCCGGGCGCCGAGCAAGCAGGGCGGCTGTTAGCAGCAGTACCAGCCAGAGAGCTGGCTGCAAGGCTACGTCGAGGAGCTTGGAAAGCAGAAAAAACACAGATGCAGCGTAAGGGCCAGAAGCCAGTTCAGAGCGCAAGATTAAAACGAAAAGCCCGTTGTCGGACAAATAACCACCGACAACGGGCTTTTCTTATTCAACAATTCGGCTGGTATTGAGCAGCTAACCACTGCATTTCACTGAAGCAGCACCCACCTCAGCAGCGGCTTGCTACCCACAGCCTGGCTTACACGTCTTTGTGCAGCCGATGCGCTTATCAGGTTGTTTGCGGCTGAAATTCGCGCAGCCGTTGTAGCATGGCCAACACTTCTTGCTCGGTCGTGAGCATGTCGCACTCCAGCAGCTGGCCCTGGCAATACGACACAAAGAACGGGGCTACTTTCTCCTGCATAATTTTTTTGGCTACCGGATTCTCGTCGGCATTCAGCCGCAGAAACAGGATGTGGCTAAACTCCTCGTCGTCGGCATGGCGGGCGAAAGGCGGCGCTAGCAGCTCGCAAGTGGGGCAGCTAGCTGAAGTGAACTTAGCAAACACCTTCAGGTGCTCGTGTGTGAGCCGGCGCAACCCTTCATCGTTGGTGTCGTGTACGCGCTGACGGTCAGTTTCTTTCATAAACGGGCAATAGGGCGAAGAATGTTGCGGGCTTAGACAACAACGGCATCCGGGAAATTCCCAGCTCCCTCTGTTTTTTCAGCTGATATGAGCTTAGCAAGCTATTTCTTCAGCATCAGCGTCCGGATGGCGCGCACCGGGGCGCTGCCGTAGCTCAGGAACTGCTCATGAAAGGCCTTGAGGTCGAACTCTTTGCCCTGGGCTTTCTTTAGTTCTTCACGCAGGGCGTAGATGTCGGAGTAGCCGCTGAAGTAGCTACTGAGCTGCACCTGGCTGAGGGTGGCGCGACGCCACTTGTTGCGGGCCTCGGCGTCTTCCTGAAAACCATCCTGCAACAGCAACGTTCTGGCCGCGGCTTCACTGATGTTGTTGACGTGCACTTCGTGGTCGAGGATGGCGTTCAGGGTTACGCGCATGTTCCACTTGTCCCACATCAGCCAGATTTCGTCGGAGCCCCCATCATAGCCATTTTCCAGCATCATACGCTCGGCGTACACGGCCCAGCCCTCAATCATGGCCCCGTTGCCGAAGATGGCCTTGATAAGCGAGGGGCTACGGTTGGCGTACACCAGCTGCGTGTAATGCCCCGGAATGGCCTCATGAATGTTGAGGATTTGCAGCGTGTAGTCGTTGTACTCACGCAGGTAGCTGACCGCCTGGGCGGCGGGCTGGGCGGTGAGCGGCTCCACGTTGTAGTAGGTATTGGCAGCCTTGTCGTAGGGGCCGGGGGCCGAAATGCTGGCGCCCGCGCCGCTGCCGCGCATATACAGCGGCGTTTCGCGCACCACGAGGGGTTTGCTGGGGTCCTGAGTGAGCAATTTCTTTTCATCAACGAACTTTACCAGCGCCGGAATCTGGGTTTTCACCGCGGCTACAAAACCGGCGGGTGTAGCGTGCTTTTCCGATAGTTTGCTGATAACCTGCTTCACTGCGGCCAGCGAATCGGAAGGCAGCGGCTGGCCAGCAAAGTACTTAGGATAGAGCCGTGAGGCGCGTTTTTTCATGTCGCGCAGCAGCTCGGCCCGGCGCGCCTGGGCGGCGGCATACACCTGGTCGGCGGTGTAGCTGGATTGGATTTCGTAGTTGAATTTCTGGTCGAAGAGGGCTTTGCCCAGGCGGAAGCTGCGGAAGTTGCCGGCCGGCAGCACTTCGCCTTGCAGGAAGCGCAGGTAGTCTTCGATGCTGAGGCGAGTATTGTTGATACGGTTTTGGAAGTCCTCTTTTTCCCGCGCCGTTAGCCCCGACTTGGCAATGGAGTCGCGCAAGCTCTTGCCGAACACGGCCAGGCCGCCCTGGTTTTGCTGAATGGCCAGCTCGGTGTGCTCCTTGGTGGGGCGCTTGACGCTTTCCTCAGCGGCGGCATAATACTCGGAAGCGCGGGAAATTTTGAAGCTGATGGCTCGCAGCCGCCTATCCAAAGGCCAGTAGCGGCCATTTAGAATCTCGGCTACCGAACTGCCCAGGTTATAGCTGGCCGGGTTCCACTCCCACTCCCGCAAGGTATCCAGCTGCCAGCGCCCGGCCTGCAAGTAGTTGTGCATCAGCTGCCAGTCGGTTTGATTGCTCTTGGACAGGTCGGTGGGCTTGAAGGTGGCTAGCTCCTTGCTGCGCCGTTTCAGGGCCTTGGTGTCGCCGAGGCGGCGGGCGGCGGTGGGTATTGCCAGCAGCGAATCATAGCGGTGGTAGCCTTGGCTGCTGGCCCACTCAGGGTTATAGTACCACAAGGAGTCGATGAAGCGGGCCTTGTACCGCTCGAAGCTGGCATCGGCGGTGTCGGCATCCACGGTGGTATTGGTGGTTTCGGGGCCGCTGTTGCAGCCGCTTAGGTAAACAAGGCCACTGAAGGCCAAAGCAGCCAGCAGGAATTTCGGGAGTACGGGTTGAAGCATGTAAGGCAGTACGAGGATTGGCTGGCAAGGTAGCGCGAAGCAGAAGCTTCACGCTACTTCGTGCTGCAACCTAGGGCCACGCCGTGCGCTACACCACTCGCACCGAACAACGTTTTCGTTTTCGTTTTCGTCCGTCGCGTATGCGGTTGGATGCGGGGGCTATCCGTGGCTTTTCAGCACTGTATCAGCTATTCATCCATTGGTCGTTCGGCTGCTGCCGACGCCGCCAGCGCCGTGCCCGGCGCAACACCCGTACCCGGTGCCACGCATCGCGCAGCCCCAGCCCTACGCGCACAAGCAGTGCCAGTACCACGGCAGGGCTACCGATGGCCACCGCCCACAGCAGGCGGTACGCTAGCAGCGAATAGCCGTAGTGATAGGCCAGTAACACACCCCCTAGCAGTAGCAACCACCCAATAAGCAGAAGACGAATGATGCGCTCCATCTCACGAAGTACGGTGCCACGGCTCGTTATGTGTTGCCCGGTTTGATGAACTAGCTGAAAGCAGAGAGGTGTGCGCTTATTACCAGACCATCAAGGCCTAGAAAAAAGACCGTTTCCGAAACTGCCGGCCCCACCCAGATTTTGCCGGGCGTTGTTTGTTGCTCTCCAGCGTCCTCCCTAAAAAGCTACCACTTTGGGCAGCAACGCCCTGCCAAGCAATGTCCTAGCGCTTATACCCCTGCACCGGAAATGCGGCGTCTTCGTAGGGCGTAAGAACAGGCTCGGGCTGGCTGCTGGCCTTGAACAGCATCACTTGGCGTAGCTCCGGGGTGTAAGCCGGCCACGCTGGGCCTGGCGTACCGGTCTTGATGAACTTCGCCCAGTAGGCGTGCATGGTGACCGCCAGCGTGGGGTTTGAGGCTTTGGAAGCCAGCGGCACGGTACGCGTGGTGCTGGCCGCCGCCGAGCTACCAGCCGGGGCGTTCCACACAAAGTTCAGCTCCTGCGCGTGCCAGGGCTGGGTGGTGGCATCGGCGTAATCGAAGCGGTAGAGCCAGGTGGGTGTCCCCTGGGCGGCCAGCTGATTGGCGAGGCGGTAGGTGGCCAGCCGGTAGAGGTAGTCGGTGAGCACGCTGTTCCAGGCATCCAGGTCGGGCTGCTGCTGGCGGCGCTGCTGATAGGCCTGCCACACGTGGGGGCTGTTTTTCGCGCCAAACACCGCTTGCAAGGCCGCTTCGCTGGGCTGATTGAGCACCGAGCCAGGGCCACTAAACAGCCGAGCTTCTTCCAGATTGGTGCCAAGCAGCACCCGTAACGGTAGTTGCCGCTGGCGCAAGTAGTCGAGTGGCGGCACTGCAATGGTGCGCCCATCCTGCACCGGCCCGAACACCTGCAAGCCCCCAGCCCCGCTGGCAAACTGCGCCTGGGCTCGCACGAGGCTATCGGCGGGCAGTGTGAGCAGGGCGCGGGCGTTGGGTAAGTGTAGCGTGTGTAGCAGCTGACGCGTTACGGCGGCGGCCGTAGCCGTGTCGCGCACGGCCTGCACGGCTCCGCTTTCCAGTATCACCTGCTGAAACAGACCCTGCGCGGCCGGCGTTGCCAGCAACCCACCCACCAGCTTCGCCCCCGCCGACTCGCCCATGACCGTCACCCGCGCAGGGTCGCCGCCGAAAGCGGCAATGTTCTGCTGCACCCAGCGCAGGGCGGCTACTGCATCGAGCAGGCCTGCATTGCCGGCTTGTTGGTACTTCCGCCCGAGTTGAGTGCCTACTTGCAGGAAACCCAGGCTACCCAGGCGGTAGTTGATGCTAACGGCTACTAGGGTATCCTGCGCGGCGAAGGTCCAGGTGTCGTTGTCTTGGCCCGAGCCGCCGGTGAAGGCCCCACCATGCACCCACACCACCACCGGCCGGGGCCGCCGGGCTGCCGCCATGGGCGACCACACGTTCAGATACAGGCAGTCTTCCGAGCCTTGCACCCCGGTTGGGCCGCCGCCCTGCACGGCCTTGCTGCCAAATGCCACGGCCGGCACTACGCCCGCGTGCTTTCGAACGGGTTGCGGGGGCTGAAAACGCAGCTTACCTACCGGCGGCTGCGCGTACGGAATACCCCGAAACACGTGCAGATTCCCTTCCTGAACTCCCTGAATCTGTCCTTGCCTGGTCTTTACCACCGGCCCCCTTGCTGGCTGGCTTTGGGCGGCAGCAGGCGTAAGAAGCGCCACTAGAAGCAGCAGGGAGTATTTTTTCAGGCAGAAAGTCGGAAAAGTCATAAGGCTATTACTGTGCTGTAAACGAACGACGCCGAGACGCGACACCCAGCTTCGCCAACCTTCGGTCTGCGTCTCGGCATCGTTCCTGAAACTGCTGTGCAGCAAAACGGTTGGGGCAGAAGCAAAAGAAGTGGTTTCAGCACTAGTCTGCGGCGCGGCTTTATATTCGCCGGTTGATGTCTTCTTCTGCTATGCGCCGCTACTCCTCCCTCCTTCCAGTTCTGCTTTTTAGCCTCACCACGCTGGGCTGCTCTCATAATCCGCCTGAAACCAGCCGGCCACCCTTGCCAACTGGTCCGCCGGCCATACCGGTGGAGTCGGGCAGGGCGGTTGCGCAGACAGCCGCGGGCAGTTTGCTGGAAACCTTTGAGGCGGGCAGCAAAGGGGCGTATGCTAATGCCGATGAAACGCTGGACACCGGCCCCTGGCGCTTCGAGGAAGCGTTGATTGGCACCTCCGAGCAGGACCACAAAAACGGCCAGCACGCCGCCCGCCTCCGCCCCAAAGGCCGCCTGCGCATGAACTTCGATGCGCGCGACGGGGTACGCGCCATCCGTATCAGCAGCGCGGCGTATGGCTCCGATGCGGCCAGCACCTGGGAACTATGGGGTAGTACAGATGGCGGCCGCAGCTTCCGCCGCATCGGGCAGCCAGTCCACACCCAGGGCCCGCGCCTGACGGTCAGCACGTTTCAGGGTGGTACCACTGGGCCGCTGCGCCTGGAAATCAGAAAGGTGGACACCGGCAGCGGCCGCCTCAACATCGATGATGTGATGCTGGAAGCCACCGGCGGCGCGGTTGCTACTACCACGGGCGGCACTACTCCTCCCCCAAACCCAACCCCCAAGCCTCCAATACCCCAGGACCCTAATACGGCCGTGGTAGTCAGCCGCGACAACAATATGGCCCTCGGCAACCCCAGCGGGGCCACAGCCAGCCTGAGCACACCCAACAATTATCTGCTGGTGAAGCCACAGTTCACTATTGGCTACAACGCCCAGCGCGGCACGCCCACCTGGGTGAGCTGGCACCTAAACCGCGCCTGGATGGGCTCGGCGCCCCGCCAGGATGATTTCCGCCCCGACCCGGCCCTGCCCAGTGGCTTCTACGCCGTGAGCCGCAATAGCTATTCCGGCTCCGGCTTCGACAAAGGCCACAACTGCCCCAGCGCCGACCGCACCACCGACCTCGACGACAACTCGGCTACGTTCCTGATGACTAACATGATTCCGCAGGCAGCCAACAACAACCAGCGCACTTGGTCGGGCCTAGAGGAATGGACCCGCGGCCAGGTGCAGCGTGGCCAGGAAGTGTACGTGGTGATGGGCAGTTACGGCAAAGGCGGCATCGGCCTCAACGGCCTAAAAACCACCATCGACAACGGCCGCGTGACGGTACCAGCGCGGGTGTGGAAAGTACTGGTGATTCTGCCCGAAGGTGCCAACGACCTCCAACGCATTGCCGCCGGCCAGGCCCGCATCATTGCCATCGACACACCCAACGACCAGTCCGTCAGCCCCGACTGGAGCCGTTACCGCGTCAGCATCGACGCGCTGGAAGCCGCCACCGGCCTTGATTTGCTGAGCGCCCTGCCCCCGGCCGTGCAAACCCGGCTGCAAAAAACGGCGGACGCCGGCCCGGTGCGGTAGCAGCAGCCGGGCGATAGGTCACCCACGCAGTGGCTCGCCGCCCGGCCGCGCTTTTTTCGGGTATCTTTGTTGAAGCCGCCGTTACTGGTTGGCTGCCGCGCCGTTCCCACTTTCCGCTGCTCCTGCCCATCGTGCCTTTCTGCTAGAGGCATTGTGGGCTTTTTTGTGGCTGCTTACGCCGCAGACCGGATATTCTCGGGCCAGATGCCACGCCTTTTCCCTGCTCCTTCGCTATGACTACCAACACGCTACCTACTCCTGCCACTCCCTCGCGCCTGGTGCACCGGGTGGCGGTGGGGGCTTCGTTTTTTCTACAAGGCTTGTGCTTTTCCACCTGGGCGGCGCGCATTCCCACGGTTCAGCAGCGCCTGAGTCTCTCCGATACCGAGTTGGGTGGCGTGCTGCTGGCCGTGCCGGTGGGGCTGTTGCTGTCGTTGCCGCTGTCGGGGTGGCTGGTGGCCCGGTATGGCAGCAAGCTGCTGGTGGTGCTGGGGTTGCTGCTCTACGCCATGGTGCTGCCGCTGCTGGGGCTGGCCACCACCACGCCGCAACTGATGGGGGTGCTGGTGTTTTTTGGGCTGGCCGCCAATATGGCCAACATCAGCGTGAACACCCAGGCCGTGGGCGTAGAGGCACTGTACGGAAAGTCGATTATGGCGTCGTTTCACGGCATCTGGAGCTTGGCGGGCTTCACGGGCGCGGCCATCGGTACGCTCATGCTGGCCAACCACATAGCCCTCCTCCCCCATTTCGGCTTTATTACGGCCACCGTAGTACTGGGCGTGCTGCTGATGCGCCCCTACCTGCTACCTCAGGATACCGGCCACGATGCCAGCCAGCCCATTTTCGTGCTGCCCGATAAGTCGTTGCTGGTGCTAGGGGCGCTGGCCTTTTGCTCGATGCTGGGTGAAGGCACCATGTTCGACTGGAGCGGGGTGTACTTCCGCAAGGTGGTGCAGGCCCCAGCCGCCTGGGTGGGTGTTGGCTTCACGGCGTTTATGAGCACCATGGCCGCCGGCCGGTTCGTGGCCGACTGGTTCACCGACCGATTTGGGCGGCAGCGCACTTTGCAGCTGAGCGGCTTGTTTATGGCGGCGGGGCTGCTGCTGGCCGTGGCGCTACCTACGCTGGCTCCCGCTACCGTGGGGTTTATGCTGGTGGGCGTGGGCGTATCGTCGGTGGTGCCGCTGGTGTACGGGGCGGCGGGCCGGTCCTCGGTGATGTCGGCGGGGATGGCGCTGGCGGCCGTTTCCACGGTGGGGTTTGCGGGGTTTCTGCTGGGGCCGCCTTTGATTGGGCTAGTGGCTGGTATCAGCAGCTTGCGAGTGTCGTTTGCGTTGATTGCGCTGGTGGGCTTGTGCATGACAGTTCTGGCTAGCCGGGCGCGGGTCTAATTAAAGAGGCTTGTTTGGGTGCGAAAACTAGCAACGGGAAGCACTCACAGCAGAAATTCAAGCCCAACTATAGCTCGCGGCATTAAAACCCTAATTATTCCGTAAATAGTGTAAAATTTCAAAGCACTAGGCTGTGGTTTTGCCTTGTGCCACCGTGTTTTCACGTATCCGCTGCTCACTGGCCTGCTATCTGGCACTGGCTGAAAATACTGCCTTGCATGTCATTCGAGACTCTTCCTTCAGCGCCCGAATCAACGGCTGACGCCTCGCTGTTCAGCAGCGCAGGAATGCGCCCGGAAGTTTTCGGTGCGCTGCCAGGCTGCTACTTACTCCTGACGACTAGCCTTTACATTGCAGCCGCTACCGATGCCTATTTGGCCATTACGCATACCACGCGTGAGCAGCTAATAGACAAGTACTTGCCCACCGTATTTCCTCACGCTCCTGGTAGCCCCGAAGCCGAAACGTTGGTGAAGCTGCAAGCTTCCTTGGAGCAGGTAATTGCCACGGGCAAGCCCCACGAAATGCCCGTGCAGTATTACCGCCTGCCGGATCCGGCAATGCCCGCCGAAGCGGTGGAACGATACTGGCAGCCCCTCAATTCGCCGGTGCTTGATGCCAACGGCGCCGTGTGCGGCCTCATTCACTACGTAGCTGACGTAACTGCCATTAGAACCCGGGAGCAATATATGGCCCGGCAAGCTGAACGAGAGCGTCGGCAGCTGCGCACCCTCATCAACCAAGCCCCCGTAGCCATTGGTTTTTTCGAGGGCCCGGAGTTGGTTATTACGGCTGCTAACGAGCTAATGAGTGCCATCTGGGGCTATTCGCGGCTTGAGGTGGAAAACCGCCCGCTCATAGAAGCTGTACCGGAGCTCCAGGGCCAAGGCTTTGATGACATGCTGCGGCAGGTACTAGCCACGGGGGTGCCGGTGCAAGGCACCGAAGCCTCAGCCGAAATGCTCCGGGACGGCCAACTGCAAACCACCTATTACAATTTCATCTATAAGCCCATCTATGATGCCAATGGCGGCATACTGGGCGTTATGGATGTGGCAGTGGATGTAACGGAACAAGTGCGCCGCCGACAGCAGGTCGAGGAGAAAGAGCGGCAAACCACTTTCCTCAATGAAGCGCTGCAAGCTGCCAACAAAGAAATTCTGGCGAGCAATACCGAACTGGAACACGCTCACCAGCAACTTCGGCAGCTCAATGAGCAGTTGGAGGGTCGCGTGTTGCGGCGCACGCAGGCCTTGCATCAAGCCCAACTGGCAGCCGAGCAGGAGCGCGAACAACTCTACCAAGTATTCGAGCAGACGCCGGTAGCCATCACCATTCTGCGCGGCGCCAACTTGCGGGTGGAACTAGCCAACCCAGCCGTGGCAGCTATTTGGGGCCGCGAGCCAAGTGCAGTGTTGGGCCAACCGTATTTTGAGGCCATGCCCGACATTGTCGGCCAGGGCTTTGAGCAGATTCTAACGGATGTGCTAACCACGGGCCAGCCCATTGCCATTGTTGAGGCGCCCGTGCTGCTAGACCGCGCCCACACCGGCCAGTCCACCCAGGCTTTCGTCAACTTTGCGTTTCAGCCCCTGCGCGATGCGCACGGCACTATTATGGGCTTGCTGGCCAGCGGCCAAGAGGTAACTGAGCAGGTACTGGCCCGGCTGCGGGTGCAGCAATTAAACGAGGAGTTGGCAACCAGCAACAATGCCCTGCGGGAGCAGCAGCAGCTGTTGCACCAGATTTTGCGGCAAGTGCCCGCCGCCGTTGCCACGCTTAGCGGGCCGCAGCATCGGTACTCGTTTTTCAACACCAACTATCAGGAACTGACGGCCAATCGCCCCGCCCTGGGCCAAACGGTTGCTGATACGCTGCCCGAACTGGTGGAGCAAGGCTTCATTGATTTGCTTGATAAGGTGTACGCCACCGGTGAACTGTTTAGTGGTACAGATAGCCCTGTGCTGCTTCATAACCCAAGTAGAATCCGGCCCGAGCAGCGCTACATCGATTTTGTGTATCAGCCGCTTACCGACGGGCAGGGCCGTACACAGGGCATTCTGGCTTTTATTGTTGATACTACAGAGCGGGTATTGGCCCGTAAGCAAGCCGAAACCTTACAGGCCGCCGTGTTAGCCGCCGTACGCCGCCAGAAGGAAGAGCGGGAAAACGTATTTCAGCTTTTCGAGCAGTCACCGGCAGTTATTTGCCTTTTGCGCGAACCAGACCACCGCATCGACTACTTCAATCCGGCTTACCAAGCGCTGTTTCCGGGCCAGCAGCTCCGGGGGCGCACGCTGGTACAGGTAGACCCGCTGGCTACTGACCTTATCCAACTGCTCGATGAAGTATATACAACTGGCAATATGCAGTTGCAGCTGGAAGTCCCGGTGGCTGGAGCCGCGCACGACGCGTCCGTAACCCACTATTTCGACTTCACCTACCAGGCTTACCGCGAGCAAAACCACATTGTGGGCGTATCCGTTTTCGGCCTCGACGTGACTGAGCAAGTGCTGGCGCGCGGCCAGGTGCAGGGGCTGAACGAGGAGTTGGCCGTTATCAATGAGGAGTTGCAAGCCAGCAACGAGGAGTTAGGGGAAACCAACATGCAGCTCATGCGCACCAATTCCGACTTGGATACTTTCGTGTACACGGCCAGTCACGATTTGAAGGTGCCCATTGCCAACATTGAAGGCCTGCTTGATGCCCTTACGCGTGACTTGACTGGTCAGGCGCTGGAGGCATCAGTAACACACATTCTGGGATTGATGCGCGAGTCGGTGCTGCGTTTTCAGCAAACCATTGGGCACCTCACCGATATATCCCGCCTGCAACAGGAGGAAGCACCCAGCACCGAAGCCGTTAGCCTGGCCGCAGTACTTGCCGACGTGCAACTCGACTTAGCTCCGCTACTGGAAACCACTGGCGCGCAAGTAATAATAGACCTGGTAGCCTTACCAGAGCTGCCGCTGTCCTTGAAAAACCAGCGAAGCGTGGTGTACAACCTCCTTAGCAACGCCCTCAAATACCGCCACCCCAACCGCACACCGCAGGTACACATCCACTGCCAGCGTCACGACGATACTATGGTACTAACTGTGCAGGACAACGGCCTGGGCGTGGACGAACGCCAGCAGAAACGGTTATTTGGGCTATTTCAGCGCTTACACTCCCACGTAGAGGGCTCGGGTGTAGGGCTGTATATGGTCAAGAAAATAACCGAAAATGCCGGCGGCACCGTGCGTATTATAAGTCAGTTGGGGGTAGGCAGTACCTTCATTGTGACCTTGCCGCTACGGCAAAAACGTTTGGTATAACGGCTCAATCAGGTAGCATTGCTTTATGCTGGCTATTTCGCGAACCGCTCCCCAAAGAAATTGCCGGGGTTCCAAGTGGGGCGGGGCGGATTGTTGGCTACCAAGTAGCCAATCAGGAAGTTGAGCTGAGCGTAGTGGCGGCCAGCTTCAAAATCGAAAATGCCATTCATGCCGTCTTGAGGCTTATGGTAATAGCGGGCGCGCCACTGCTGCACCTGCTCACTGAGGTTGTTGCGGGCGTCGGCAGTTTTGTTGCCGTATTTGATGTGCAAGGCCGGAATGCCCTGCGTGACAAAGCTATACTGGTCGGAGCGGATAAAGCGGTTTTGAGCCGGTTCGGGGTCCGCTTCCACGCTTAAACCCATCATGCGGGTAGCTTCAGCCACGGGCGTTGCCAACGACGAGTTTTCGGCCCCCAGTGCCACCACCGACAGCAGCGGCGCAATAATAGTAGGCATGTCGGTATTGATATTGGCTACTAGCTGGCCTTTTGGCACGGTGGGGTTGCGGGCAAAATAGGCCGAGCCCATCAGCCCCATTTCCTCACCCGTTACCATAGTCAGCAGCACCGAGCGGCGCGGCTTTTCCTTGAGGCGACTGTACACGCCCGCAATCTCCAGTAGGCTGGCCACGCCGGTGGCGTTGTCGTGGGCTCCGTTGTATATCGAGTCGCCCTCGACGGGCGCACCCACGCCCAAGTGGTCGAGGTGGGCGGTGTGGACCACATACTCGTCGCGCAGTTTCGGGTCGGAGCCGGGTATTTTGCCTACCACATTGTAACTCTCCACATCCTGGTAGCGGCTGCGCTGGGTGGCAGTCAGGCGCGGTAGCAAGGCCACCGAGGTAGGCTGGCCGGCCCGGAGTGCCGCTAGAGCACGAGCGGTATCAGTGGCGGCTCCGCGGAACAGTTGCTGCAACGTGGCGGCATTCACCGAGCCTACGACCCGCAGTTGCGCCCCGCCATACGTGCGCGACACCTCTACTTTTCCCTCGGGGTTCAGCACACTTACCAAGCCTTTCACTGGTTCCGGGGGCTTTGCATTAGGCTTCACTGCCGCCAGCAGCACGCCCACAGCCCCGTGTCGGGCGGCAGTTTGCAATACCGTCAGCAGATCGGTATTGTATAGGCGGACGGCATCGGGAAACTGCTTGGGCTCCTCCCGCGTCACCACTACAATTTTGCCCGTAGCATCAAGGCCCGCATAGTCATCATACCCCAGCTCGGGTGCACTGATGCCAAACCCGGCAAATACCAACGGGGCAGTTACTGTGGTGTTGGTTTCCGCCGGATTGGGGTAGAATGTGAAGTCTTGCCCATAGGTAAGTTGCTGGGTTGGCCCTTGTGCGAGTTGGAGTTGCAACGTAGCTCCTGGCTCGGTGAAGGCCCGGCGCAGGCGCACCGTTTGCAGGTAGGTACCGTTTTCGCCAGCCGGTTGCACGCCATATTTCTGGTACTGGCTTATCACGTAGTCTACCGCCAACTGGTAGCCCGCCGTGCCTGGCAGACGTCCCCGCAGCTTATCATCGGCCAGGTATTGCACGTGTGCCCGGTAATCAGCCGCGTTGACTTTGCTGAGTGGTTTACGGAGCGGTTTCGGGGGCGCGGTGGGTTGGGCAAAGCTGTTTTGCGCTACTAACAGGGCGCTCAGCAGGCCAAAGGGCAAGTTATATCTCATTTTGTAAGTATGATGTCAAAACCTGCCCCTGCACTGTTTTGCGCAGCTAGTGGCGCGAAACAGTGCAGGGGCAGGTTTTCCTTAACTTTTAATTTTCTCTTAGGTTTCGGTAAGTACGGTTTTGAAGCCAGCCAGCTTGCCATCCTCAGTCTTGCCCAGCGCATACACTTTCACCTGGGGGCCGGTTCCGATGCGGTACACTTTGGTGTCCTGTAAGTCCTGCTTCATAAACATCTGCAAGGCTTTGAACCGGTTGGCCTGCGCTGGGTCGCCGAGCACGCCGTTGTCGGCGGTGTGGTTGCGCAGGAATAGAGTCAGCTCCTGGGTTTCCACCTTGGCATCGGTGGGCTCACCGAGCAGCTTCAGCGCGGCGGCATCCGTCAGCTCACCGGCTGGGGCCGCGTAGCTCACTGGCTCTAGCGGCGCCTCCGATTCACTCATAAACACCAGACCCTTCGTGAGTTGTTGCAGCTGCGCGACACTTCCATCGGCGGCGGCGGTAGTAGCGGGCTCGTTGGCTTCAGTGGTTTCGCGGCTGCCTTTCGAGTCCAGGGGGGCAGGGGCTGATGGATTACCGTTGGTAGCACCCGGCACTTTAGCGGCAATGGCGGCGGCTAATTCTTTCATCCGGTCTTCGGCTACCTTTATTTTGGGGTTGGCGAAGTTCATATCGGCCACTTTGTTCATCGGAATCAGGTGGATGTGCGCGTGCGGCACTTCCAGCCCGATAACCGCCACGCCAATGCGCCGGCATGGTACCGCCGCCGCCACACCCTTGGCCACGCGTTGAGCAAACAAATGCAGCGCCGCCAGCTCTTCGGCCGGCATGTCGAAAATGTAGTCCACTTCGCGCTTGGGAATTACCAGCGTGTGGCCTTCCACGAGGGGCGTAATGTCAAGAAACGCCAGGTGCTGGTCGTCTTCAGCAACCTTGTAGGCCGGTAGTTCGCCGGACACAATACGGGAGAAAATGGAAGCCATAGTTTTCAAGCTGTTAGCTGATGGCCACTAGCTGTTAGCTTTGAGCTAATGCTTAGACCTATCATTTGATACGGGAAAGACGCCCTAAAGAACAAAGAAAAGGCCACTGTATAGGACAGTGGCCTTATTTACTTATGGAAAGCTAACAGCTAGTAGTTATCAGCTAACAGCTTGCAATCAGCGGCTGATTTCCAGAATCTCGAATTGCAGCTTGCCGGCCGGCACGGTTATTTCGGCCTTATCACCGGCCGATTTGCCTAGCAGGCCTTTCCCGATGGGCGACTTCACAGAGATTTTACCGGCGGCTAAGTCAGCTTCTTCCTCGGCTACCAGCGTGTAGTCGAGCACCATGTTGTTCTTCAAATTCTTGAGTTTCACCTTGCTCATAATGAGCACCTTGGTTAGATCCAGGTTGGACTCGTCGAGCAGGCGGGCATTGCCTACCACTTCTTCTAGCTTCGAGATTTTCAGTTCTAGAAGACCCTGCGCGTCCTTGGCCGCGTCGTATTCAGCATTTTCGCTCAGGTCCCCTTTATCACGCGCTTCGCGCAAGTCTTCGGCGGCTTTGGCCCGGCCGCGGATCTTGAGGTCTTGCAGCTCGTCCTTGAGCTTTTGCAGGCCTTCGGCGGTATAGTAATTGATGGTGGACATGGTAGGTTGGTGGTAAGCTAAAAAACAAGGAGAACGGTCAGCGGCGCCGACCGTTCTCCCAAACCTGGTTTAGGCAAATATACATAGTTTCTGGAATGAAGATTCATTCGGCGGCCACTTGCTTGCCACCAGCCGCCGCTAGATGCCAGTAACTATCAGCCAGTCAACCGCCAACCCGGCCCAAGGAATCAGGCTCCCAGAAATTCTTTAATTTTCCCGGCCAGTACTTTGTTGATGCGCCGATACGACTGGAACGTCCAGCCCCCAATATGCGGCGCCAACAACACTTGCGGCGCAGTGCTCAGGAAGTCGAACCGGGCTTGCTGCTCGGGGGTGAGCGTAGCGAGTTTCTCGTTTTCCAGCACGTCCAGCGCCGCGCCGCGCACTTGGCTGCTTTGCAGGCCTTGCACCAGCGCCGCGTGGTCGAGGACTTCGCCGCGGGCCGTATTCAGCAGCCAGATTGGGTTACAGAAGTTTTGCAGTAGCGCCTCATTCACGAAATGATGATTAGCGGCGGAATACGGAATGTGCAGGCTGAGCACATCGGCCCGCTCTTGCAACTCCGCCAAACTCACCAGCGTGGCGTACTCATCGGCGGGCACTGCTGGATCATGGTCGTGGGCCAGTACCGTGCAGCCAAACGCCGACAGGCGGCGCGCAAATGCCCGGCCCATGTGCCCGTAGCCCAGCAGCCCGATGGTTTTGCCCCCGATTTCTTCGCCTCGGTTAGCTTCGCGCCGCCATTGCCCCGCCCGTACCTCCTGGTTGGCGCGCACGGTATTGCGGAACAAGGCCAGCAGCAACCCCACGGCGTACTCCCCCACCGCGTCGCGGTTGCCTTCGGGCGCGTTCAGCAACGTCACGCCCGCCGCTGCCATGGCCGCCTCATCTATATTATCGACGCCGGCGCCGGCCCGCGCTACGTAGCGCAGCTCGGGGGCCTGAGTTAGCAGTTCGGTGGTTACACGCAGCTTCGAGCGCACCATCAGGCCGTCGTATGGGTGCGCGGCTAGGGCGGCCGGTACCTCGGCGGCCGTTAGCTCAGGGCGGTAGTGCAGCGTCACCCCAAGCGGCTCCATGTACTCGGGCAGGCTGGGATGCATTTCGTCGATGACGAGGCAGAGGGACATTTTATAGCTGAAAATTGAAAAGTTGAGCACTAAGCCGGCCACTTTGTTTTGGCTTGAGACTCAAATACGTTTCGACTCCTTTTTTATTTTAAGAGACTTTGTGCTCCTGAACGTGCTGGGTCAGCTTCACAAACTCGGCTACGCCTAACTGCTCGGCCCGCTTATCAAAAACCGGGTCGGTGGTGGCTTCCGGGGGCATACCGAACGGTTTGAGGGCGTTGCGCAACGTCTTGCGGCGCGTGGAAAACGCCTGCTTCACCACCTTGAAAAACAGCTTCTCGTCGCAGTCCAGTCGCTCGGTGGTGTTGCGCGTGAGCCGGATTACGGCCGACTGTACCTTAGGCGGCGGGTTGAATACGTGCGGCGGCACCGTGAACAGATATTCAATAGTGTAGTACGCTTGCAGCAGTACGCTCAGGATGCCGTAGGTTTTCGAGCCCGGCCCCTCGGCCAGCCGGTCGGCCACTTCCTTCTGAATCATGCCCACCACCTCGCGCACCTGGCCGCGGTGGGCCAGCACCTGAAAGTAGATCTGGCTGCTGATGTTGTAAGGGAAGTTGCCGATGATGCTGATGGGCTGATTGTTGTATAACGCCCCCAAATCCATCTTCAAGAAATCCTGGCTGTAAATCCGGTCCGTTAAATCGGAGAAATGCTTTTGCAGATACGCCACCGAATCCCGGTCGATTTCCACCACCGAGGTGCGGTAATTGGGGTTTTCCAGCAGAGTACCGGTCAGCACGCCCATGCCGGGGCCAATTTCCAGTACTTCCGTTACGCCATCGGGTAGCCGAAGCGCCTCCACTATTTTGCGGGCAATATTGGAGTCGGCCAGAAAGTGCTGACCCAGGTGTTTCTTGGCTTTAACGGAATCCATCGGAGATTTCAACGGGTGAATAGTGCGGCAGAGCGCCAATCAGGTGAAGGCTAAGTAAGCGCAGCTGGCAATTCATCCAGATGTGAGAAACCAGCAACTGGAAACTTCAATTACCTTCACGCCCAAAGGTACGCCCGTGCTGCCGAAACCAACAGCTACGGGCTCCACTCTGCATTTCACTGCCTTTCTATTGCCTGCTATGTCTCTCGCTCTCGCCTACGCCACCGACTTTCCGGCCATTGCCGACACCGTATTCATTCTGCCGGCCGGCACCACCGAACTACCCGTAACCGCCGCCGCCGACTTGCCCGAAGCCGCCCGTACCTACGTGGCTGAGCAACTCGCCGCCGACGCCAAGCTGATTCGCATCAACCAGTATTCGCACCGCCATTACTACGTGGTAGCCCCCGCGGTGGAAGGCAAAACCACCACCCACCTCGCCGCTGAATCTTTGCGCAAAAGTGGCTTCCAGCTACACGCTCACCTTAAATCTGACAAGGTGCAGACGCTCTACATCAACGACTTAACCGACACCGCCTCAGGCGCACTGCCACTGGCCGAAGGCTTGGCCATGACGGCGTATCAATTTGCAGGATACAAGACCGACGAGAAAGCTAAAAAGGCGCCCGTACTGGAAAAACTAGTGCTGGTTAGCGCCGGTATTACTACCGAGCAGGTGCAGGAACTGGCGGGGGTGCTGGAAGGTGTTTTCCTGGCCCGCAACCTCGTGAATGCGCCACTTAACAAGCTCAATGCCATGCAGTTTGCCGAGCAGATGGCCGAAGCGGGTGAAGAAGTGGGCTTCCACACCGAAATTCTGGACTTAGTACGTATTGAGGCACTCCGGATGGGTGGCCTACTCGCCGTCAACCAAGGCAGCCCTGAGCCGCCCACGTTCACCATCATGGAGTACAAGCCCGAGGGCGCTACCAACGCCAAGCCCTACGTGCTGGTGGGCAAGGGCGTGGTGTTCGATACCGGCGGCCTCAGCCTGAAGCCCACCCCCAATAGCATGGACATGATGAAATGCGACATGGCAGGTGGCGCGGCCGTTACTGGCGTACTCTATGCGCTGGCCAAAAACCGGGTGCCCCTGCACGTTATTGGCCTGGTGCCCGCCACCGACAATCGCCCCGGCGGTGTAGCCTTCGTACCTGGCGACGTAATAACCATGTACAGCGGCCTGACTGTGGAGGTGATGAATACCGATGCCGAAGGCCGTTTGCTACTCGCCGACGCGCTAGCCTTCGCCAAGAAATACAACCCCGAGTTGGTGCTTGATTTCGCTACGCTGACAGGTGCCGCCGCCCGCGCCGTAGGCAAAGAAGGTATTGTGTGTATGGGAACTGCCAACGACGAGCAGATGCTGGCCCTCAAACAAGCCGGCAACCGCACCCACGAGCGGCTGGTGGAGTTCCCGCTCTGGGACGAGTACGCCGACCACATCAAATCCGATATTGCCGACATCAACAACATCGGTAAGGGCGAAGCCGGTGCTATTTCAGCGGGCAAGTTCCTGGAGCGGTTTACCGAAGGCTACCCTTGGGTGCACTTCGATATTGCCGGTCCCGCCTTCCTCACCGCCCCCGATTCCTACCGCGGCAAAGGCGGCACCGGCACCGCCGTGCGCCTCACGTATGAGTTTCTGAAGGGTAAGGCCTAAGGCTTATACTGGACTTTCATGCGAAGGCAACGAAGCATTACGCTCAGCTCGTTGGTTTACCACGCTAGCGAGATGCTTCGCCTTCGCTCAGCATGACGGTCTTGTAGCAGCACATCAACCCATCAATAATCAGCACATCAACACATGCTTCCACGCATTGGCATATCCGTCGGCGACTTGGCCGGCATCGGGCCGGAAATCATCTATAAAACCTTCCTTGACGCGCGGCTACTAAAGTTCTGCACGCCCGTGGTCTACGGCACCGCCACCGTCCTCTTCGACGATTTCCCGGTAGCGCAGGGTGCCGAGCCGCTCACGTTTCGACAGGTGCGCGAAGCTGCCGACATTGCCCCCGGCAAGCACAATGCCGTTACCTGCTGGGAAGACGACTTTGTGCTCACACCCGGCCAGCCCAGCACCGCCAGCGGCACCGCCGCCCGCCAAAGCCTGCTTGCTGCCTCCCGCGACCTGAAAGCCGGCTTGCTCGACGCCTTGGTTACGGCGCCTATCAGCAAGGAAAACACCCAGGCCGACGACTTCCGCTACCCCGGCCACACCGAGTTCCTGACCAGCTTCTTTGGAGCCTCCGAGAGCCTGATGTTACTCACCAGCGAAGAGTTGCGAGTAGCCACCGCCACCGGCCACATTCCGTTGAAAGACGTGTCCAGCCGCGTAACTAAGGAGCTACTCCTCAATAAGCTGCGCATCTTGCTGAAGTCGTTGAAGCAAGATTTCGGTATCGAGAAGCCGCGAGTAGCCGTGCTGGGCATGAACCCGCACGCCGGGGAAAACGGGCTACTGGGCACTGAGGAGCAAGACGTAGTAACCCCGGTTATCCAGCAGTTGCTCCAGGAAGGCCACTTGGTATTCGGCCCTTACCCCGCCGACGGTTACTTCGGCACCCGCCAGTACCGCCAGTTCGATGCCACCCTCTCCCTCTACCACGACCAAGGCCTGATTCCGTTTAAAAGCATCGCCTTTGAACGGGGCGTCAACTTCACGGCGGGCCTCTCCATCATTCGGACCTCCCCCGACCACGGCACGGCCTACGGTATTGCCGGCCAGTATAAAGCCGACGAAACCTCGTTCCGCGAAGCCCTCTATTTGGCCTGTGAGTTGGTACGGCAGCGCGCCGCCGAAGCCGCCATCAAGCCCCTAATTCCGGGCGTCGCGCCGCGTGGAGGCCGCCACGAGTAGGTTTTCAACGGTTACTGGAATTCCCAATCAAAGGCCATTGCACCGAGTGCAATGGCCTTTTTGCGGTTAAAAGGCTCACTTAGAAGTACAGCCTAAATCGAAACAATCTTTCCAAAAACGAAATTTTGTTTGTGATTTTAAAACTATGCTACTAGCTTTGCAACCGCTAAGCCACAACCGGCCTGTCTTTTTTGCTAATATGCTGCTTCAAACTCCCGCCGACTACCGCACTGCTTTGCGCCGCATGGACGCACTGGCTGCCGCCGGCTTCGAGGGAAATGCTGCATTGGAAGCCGAGTTTCGGGAGCTGATTGTAGCGCTCGATACGTATGAGGATAAGCTAGGCTTGCTGCCTATTCCCAATCTGCCCACCTCTTTAGCGGATATGATTGAGCTGAAGCGGCAGCAGATGCGACTCAAGCAGAAGGACTTGGCACAGCTACTAGAAGTGCCGGCTGGGCGCCTTTCCCAGATTCTTAGCGGTAAGCGCCGCGTAACGCTCGACTTAGCTAAACGCCTGTACGAGCGATTAGGAATTCCGCCAGAGTTCATTCTCAAAAACGCCTGACCCAGCCGCCTACCTCAGACCTGACTTTCATAAAGCGGCGAAATCTTGCTACTTTTGCCCCCTGCTATAAATTAAGTTGTGAAGAAGAACGTTGAATACGACCTGGCAATTGCCAAACTAGCCGACAAAACGCATCATTTTGCGTACGAGCTGGACCGTGCGTTTTTCGAGCAGTTCGATCAACAGCTCATTCCTGACGGCAAACTGCACGCCGACGTTGAGCTGATAAAAACCGACCGTCTGCTTACGCTGAACTTCGACATCAACGGTACTGTGCGCCTCATCTGCGACCGTAGCCTCGATGAATACGACCAGGATATCAACGTGCAGGAGCAGTTGCTGGTGCGCTACGGCGACCGGGAAGTTGAACTGGACGACAACGTGCTGCAAATCAC
Organism: Hymenobacter norwichensis DSM 15439; assembly: GCF_000420705.1. Classification (GTDB taxonomy): domain Bacteria; phylum Bacteroidota; class Bacteroidia; order Cytophagales; family Hymenobacteraceae; genus Hymenobacter; species Hymenobacter norwichensis. The sequence goes on along the minus strand of NZ_ATVL01000007.1, from coordinate 182,897 downwards.
ACCCGATACCCAAACCCTACCCTTGGCCCAGCACATGTTCGACTACATCGGACTGGCTTTGCCGATGAAGAAGCTGCATCCGCGCTTTCAGAACGAGCCCGACGAAAATCCGAAGTCGGAAACCAAGCTCATCTTCACTACGCGCCAGCCCGGCGACAATGACGATGATGACGAAGGCACCGACCCGCGTTGGAACGCTCTACGCAATTTAAACTAAGCGCCTGAGTCGCTTTTCACTCAACCTTCATACTTTACTTTCAACATTTCCTGACTCATGGCACATCCTAAGAGACGCCAATCCTCGACCCGCCGCGACAAGCGTCGCACCCACGACAAATTGACTCCAAAAGCGGTTACGCTTTGCCAGAACACCGGCGAGTTACACCTGCGTCATAAGGCATATGTAGTAGATGGCGACCTGTATCTGCACGGTAAAGTAGCCATCAAAGGCTATGCACCCGTAGCAGCGCCGGCGGCTGCCGCCGATACCGACGAAGAATAGTAGCATAGCTGCTTTTTTCTACCTTACTTCTCTTCCGGCTGCTTTCATACTCGTATAGCAGCCGGAAGCAGAAGCAAGGTTCCTCTCTCCCAGACTCCTCCTTGATACCTCGTACATGAAGATAGCCCTGGACGCTATGGGGGGCGATTTTGCGCCCCAGGCCGCCGTCGATGGTGCGGTACTGGCCGCGCAAGAATTGGCCGGCAAGGCGCAAATCGTGCTTATTGGTCAGGAATCCGCCGTCCGGCCCCTTTTGGAGCAGCATGGTGAAGCGGCTGCTATGCTGGAGTTGGTACCTGCCACTCAAATTATTGAGATGGGTGAGCATCCGGCCAAAGCGTATCAGCAAAAGCAGGATTCCAGCATTGCGGTAGGCTACCGCATGCTCCACGCCGGCGAGGTTGAGGCGTTCTGCTCGGCTGGCAACACGGGCGCTATGCTCGTGGGTGCTATGTTCAGCGTGAAGCCGGTACCCGGTGTGCTACGGCCTGCCATTGCCAACTTTGTACCCAAGCTGCACGGTGGCATGGGTATTCTGCTGGATGTGGGCGCCAATGCCGAATGCAAGCCCGAAATGCTGGAGCAATTCGGTGAACTGGGTTCTTTGTACGCTCAATATGTATTGGGCATCAGCAACCCTAAGGTAGGCTTGATGAACCTGGGCGAAGAGGAAGGCAAAGGCACGACCCTTACCCAAGCCGTTTATCAGCTGCTCAAGGTGAACCCGCACGTTAATTTCATCGGTAACATTGAGGGTCGTGACCTGTTCAATGAAAAAGCCGATGTGATTGTGTGTGACGGCTACACTGGCAACGTAATGCTGAAGATGGCGGAGTCCGTGTATGATATCATGACGGAAAAGCATCTGAAAGACCCCTTCTTCGACAAATTTAATTATGAAGCTGTTGGTGGCTCTCCCATATTGGGCATCAACGACAACGCCATCATCGGGCATGGAGTAAGTACGCCGCTTGCCATCAGCAATATGCTGCTGCAAGGCTACCAAATGGCCCAATCTGGTATTTCCGACCAGATAAAAAATACCTTCAAGTCTTAGCGACTAAGTCCGGCCCCGGCCGGATTTTTTCTTGCCGCGTTTTCCGTTTTTCTTCAATGAAAATTACCGCCGCTATTACCGGAGTGGGCTCCTATGTGCCCGACTACGTGCTCACCAATCAGGAACTCGAACAACTGGTGGATACCACCGACGAGTGGATTACGACACGCACGGGCATCAAGGAACGCCGCATTCTGAAGGGCGAAAACCAGGGCACTTCGGTAATGGGGGTGCAGGCAGTGAAGCAGTTGCTAGCCAAAACCGGCACGCGGGCCGAAGACATTGACCTGCTGATTTGCTCGACCACCACACCCGATTTAGTATTTCCGGCCACGGCCAACATTATTTCGGCGGCGGTGGGCGCTACGCAGGCTTTCAGCTTCGATATGCAAGCTGCGTGCTCGGGGTTCTTGTTTGCGCTGGCCACGGGTGCTCAGTACATCCAGAGCGGCACTTACAAGAAAATAGTGGTAGTAGGAGCCGATAAAATGTCGGCTATTGTGGACTACACCGACCGCGCCAACTGCATCATTTTCGGTGACGGTGCCGGTGCGGTACTACTGGAACCCAGCACCGATGGCTACGGCCTCCTCGACCAAGTATTGCGGTCTGATGGGACTGGCGAGCAGTATCTGTACCAGAAAGCTGGTGGCAGCCGCCGTCCCCCTTCCGCTGAAACAGTAGCTAACCGGGAGCATTATGTGTACCAGGAAGGCGCTACCGTATTCAAGTTTGCCGTAACCAATATGGCCAACGTGGCTGCGCAGGTAATGGAACGCAACCACCTCACCAACGATGATGTAGCCTGGCTAGTGCCGCACCAAGCCAACAAGCGTATCATTGATGCTACCGCGCACCGCATGGGCGTAGGGCCGGAAAAGGTAATGCTCAACATTCAGCGCTACGGTAATACCACCAACGCTACCATTCCGCTCTGCCTCTCCGATTACGAGTCGCAGCTGCACAAAGGCGACAACCTGGTTTTGGCCGCTTTCGGGGGTGGGTTTACCTGGGGTTCCATCTATCTGAAATGGGCCTACGACCCGAAACCAGACCCGGATACCGTTTAAACCTGACGGTGCGGATGCGGAAAACTTCTATACTTGCACTCCCAACGTGCCGCCCCGCCACTTTCACGGGACGGCACTTCCGTTTGAATCAACGTTTATTCTGAAGAATTGGGGCGTTCTATGCGGCATCTATCTGCTTAGTAATCAGCTCACAGTTCCTAATTCCCCCTCTCACTTTACATGGCTACCACCGCAGATTTCCGCAACGGCCTCGTGCTGAACTACAACGGCGAGTTGCACGTCATCACCGAGTTTCAACACGTGAAGCCGGGCAAAGGTCCTGCTTTCGTTCGGACCAAGCTTCGCAACATCAAAACCGGCAAAGTCCTCGACAACACCTTCAACGCCGGGGTGAAAGTGGAAACCGCCCGCGTGGAGCAGCGCCCCCACCAGTACCTGTTCAAGGACGACTACGGCTACACCTTCATGGATAATGCTACCTTCGAGCAAGTGGTACTACCCGAAGCCATGGTGCCCTTCGCCGACCTGATGAAAGAAGGCCAGGAAGCCACCATCCTGTTCCATGCCGAGACTGAGCAGCCACTCACCGCTGAACTGCCCACCACCGTGGAACTGATGGTGACGTACACCGAACCCGGCTTGAAAGGCGATACGGCTACCAACACCCTCAAGCCGGCCATCGTTGAAACCGGAGCCCGGATTCAGGTACCGCTGTTCATCGACACTGACACCAAAATTCGCGTCAAGACCAGCGACTACTCCTATGTCGAAAGAGTCAAGTAAGCACCCCAGCAAGCCCACTGCCGCCATGAAAGCCAAGGAACTTCAGGAACTAATCGACTTCATTGCGAAGTCGGGCCTCAACAAAGTCAACATCGAAACGGAGGAGTTTAAAATCTCCGTGCAGCGCGAGCCCAGCTACAAGCCGGTGGTGAGCATGTCGTCGCAGGCTGCGCCAGCGGCCCCAGCCCCAGCGGCTGCACCGGCCCCGGTTGCTACGCCAGCAGCACCAGTTGCCGCCGCCGCGCCTGCCGCACCCGCAGCCGACAATTATGTACCCTTGAAGTCGCCGATGATTGGCACGTTCTACCGCAGCAGCAGCCCCGAAACGCCTGCGTTCGTGCAGGTAGGTGATTTGGTGGAAAAAGGCCAGGTGATTTGCATCATTGAGGCCATGAAGCTCTTCAACGAAATCGAAGCGGAGCAATCGGGCCGGGTGGTGAAAGCCATGGTGGAGAATGCCTCGCCAGTGGAGTACGACCAGCCGCTGTTCCTGATTGAGCCCATGTAATTAATTGGGGTCTTGGGGTCTTGGGGTCTTAGGGTCTTGGTTTCGCTGAAGCCAACCCTGAGTCCGCAAGACCCTTCTCTTTTTTCCAAGACCCCAAGTTCTTAAGCCCCCAAGACCCACATGTTCAAGAAAATACTGATTGCCAACCGGGGAGAAATTGCACTGCGCATCATCCGGACCTGCAAGGAAATGGGCATCAAAACGGTGGCCGTTTATTCGACTGCCGACAAGGAAAGCCTGCATGTGCGCTTCGCCGACGAAGCTGTGTGCATCGGGCCGCCCCCATCGTCGCAATCCTACCTCAGCATTCCCACGCTGATTGCCGCGGCTGAAATAACCAATGCCGACGCCATTCATCCGGGCTACGGTTTCCTGAGCGAAAACGCGGAATTTTCGCGGGTGTGCCAGGAAAACGGCATCAAGTTCATCGGGGCTTCGCCCGAGATGATCAACCAGATGGGCGACAAGGCTTCGGCCAAAGCCACTATGATTAAAGCCGGCGTACCCTGCATTCCGGGTTCGGTTGGCTTGCTTGATTCGGTGGAACAGGGCAAGAAAGTGGCCGCTAAAATCAAGTACCCGGTTATCCTGAAAGCTACGGCTGGTGGTGGTGGCCGCGGCATGCGCATCATCCCCACTGAAGATGACTTCGAGAAGGCCTGGAACGATGCCCGTACCGAAGCCAAAGCCGCTTTCGGTAACGATGGCGTGTACTTGGAGAAGTTTGTGGAGGAGCCCCGCCACATCGAAATCCAAGTGTGCGGCGACCAGTTCGGCCGGGTGTGCCACCTTTCGGAGCGCGACTGCTCGATTCAGCGCCGGCACCAGAAGCTAGTGGAAGAGGCCCCTTCGCCGTTCATGACGGAAAAACTACGTGAGCGGATGGGCGCGGCGGCCGTAGCGGGTGCTTCAGCCATTGGCTATGAAGGCGTGGGTACCATCGAGTTTCTAGTGGACAAAAACCGCGACTTCTACTTCATGGAGATGAACACCCGTATTCAGGTGGAGCACCCCGTGACCGAGGAAATCGTGAACTACGACCTCATTAAGGAGCAGATCAAGGTAGCCGCAGGCATCCCGATTTCCGGCGACAACTATTACCCCAAGATGCACGCCATGGAGTGCCGCATCAACGCCGAGGACCCCACCAAGGACTTCCGTCCTTCTCCCGGCAAAATCACTACGCTGCACATCCCCGGCGGCCACGGCGTGCGGGTAGATACGCACGTGTACGCGGGCTACACCATCCCTTCGAACTACGATTCGATGATTGCCAAGCTCATTACCGTGGCGCAAACCCGGCAGGAGTGCATCGTGAAGATGAAGCGCGCCCTCAGCGAGTTTGTAGTAGAAGGTGTGAAAACTACCATTCCGTTCCACTTGGCTCTTATGGATAATAAGAGCTTCCAGGAAGGCGACTTCACCACCAAGTTTCTGGAAACGTCGTTCGACTTTTCGGAGCTGTAGGAATATACATGAGTATAAAAGCAAAACGCCTCGCACAATTCAAGCGGGGCGTTTCGCTTTTATACTCATGTATATTACATGTATCGCAGATTGCCTACTCCATCAAAGTGTAGAACTGGCAGTTCGTAAGGGCGTAGAATTTTCACGACTCCTTTGTTCCCATCTTCGCTATCAAATTCAAATTGAGAGTCGTCTCCTAAGAAGCTAATACCATCAATAAAGACTATATCATAATAAGGGTCTAAGGGTTGTTCTGGGTGCGTGAATGGCACCAGCGTACGCAAGTGATATTTTGCTGATAGAGTTTTTGCAATAAGTTTCTCCCGCTCATCAGTATGAGCAGATTGATTCATGAAAAACCAGATTTTCAGGTTGAATTCAATTGAATCTTTGGCAACTGATGTAGCAAAAAACACATGCTTCAAATTACTTGAATCAAATCCTTTCGGCTCTTCTTCTCCATCGAATAAATTCCATCGAAATGGAGATAGATTGGGGAAGAGGCTAACAATTATTTCCTTTATTTCTTCGTCAGTCACTATCCCGTCTACATAAACTGTTTCCATATCTTTCAATCAGAGTTGAATTCATTTTTAAGAATACAAGACTATATACTAACTCCACTCGACTATACCCGCCTTTACACCTTGGTAGAGTACTTCTCACCCGCCTCGTTCCGGCTCATCTGGTTGCCATGAAAATCCTGTTAGTTGAAGACCATCCGGAGTTGGCCAAGAGCATTGCTAGTTACCTCACGCAAGAACACTACATCTGCGAGGTGGCGGCCACATTTGATGAGGCGCGGGAAAAGCTAATTTTGTTCACGTACGACGTGGTACTGCTGGACATTATGCTGCCCGACGGCAACGGCATTAACCTGCTGAAACTGTTGCGCAAAGACGGGGTGGAAAGCAGCGTCATTATCATTTCGGCCCAAAACGCGCTAGATTTCAAGCTCACCGGCCTCAGCGAGGGCGCCGACGACTACATCACCAAGCCGTTTCCGTTGCCTGAACTACATGCCCGTATTAAGGCCATTATGCGGCGCCGCAGTCCGCACAAAAACAACGTGCTAACGTTCCAGGACCTCACGGCCGATATGGAATCAATGGAGTGCCGGGTGAAAGGCAAGCTGCTGACCCTCACCCGCAAGGAAACCAACTTGTTGCTCTATTTCATCAACAACAAGGGCCGCATGCTCACGCGCCAAGCCATTGCGGCTCACCTCTGGGGCGACTACACCGACAACCTCGACAGCGTGGATTTTGTGTATCAGCACGTAAAAAACCTGCGCAAGAAAATTACCGATGCCGGCGGCAAGGACTACATCAGCACCGTGTACGGCCTGGGCTATAAGCTAAACGCCGGCGACTAGTGAAGCTCAACTACCGCTACACCATCGCCTACGCGGTTATCAGCTTCTGCGTGCTGTCCATTGGCTTTGCTATTGTGTACGCGGCCTTGTCCAGGAGCGTCACGCAGGCTACAATTGGCAAACTCAAACACCTGAATGATGTAGTAACGGCGCAGCTGAGCAGTGGCCGCGACTATTCCCGGCATCCGGCCCGCACCCACGTAGTCGTGCGCCGGGCGGCGCCAACCGATACCACCCGGCACGCACAGCTGGTGCAGGTGCGCGACGAGTGGGACGCTAGCCTGCAATCCACGGTGAGCGTGGTGCGCCTGACCACTTATCCGTTGGTGCGCGGGCAGCGTTTCTGGATTACCAGCAAAGCCGTAGTAATTGAGCCCAGTGACGTGTATCTGACGGGTTTGGTGCTGGTCTTTGCCTGGACGTTCGTGTTTTTGCTGGCCTTGGTGGTTATTCTGAGCGAGGTGATTTCCTGGCGGATTCTCAAGCCGTTCAACGCCATTTTGCGTGGGATTCAACGGTTCCAGCTCGGCCAGCCGACCACACTGGTTCTTGAGCCCAGCCGTACCGCCGAATTCAACGTGCTCAGCGACTTTCTGGTGACCATGACCACCCGCGCCCAGAGTGACTATCAGGGCCTGAAGGAATTTTCGGAAAACGCCTCGCACGAACTGCAAACGCCCATTGCCAGTATCAAGGCCAAGATTGAGTTGCTCATGGATTCCGACCTGTCGGAAAAGCAGTTGCTCATGCTCACAGCCATGCACGACGAGCTGGAGCGGCTAGCCAAAATCAACCAGTCCTTGACGTTGCTAGCCAAGCTGGAGAACTTCGAGTCGCAGCCGGCTACGCTCACCGATATGAGCGAGTTGGTGGCGGCCACCGAAGCAGCCTTTGCCGATCTGGCAGAAATGAAGGGCTTGCGCACCACTTTGCAACTGGCGCCCGAGGTGCGCGTGCCGCTGGATGCCGCCCTAGCTCAACTGCTCCTCAACAACCTGTTTAGCAACGCCATTCGGCACAACTTGTCGGGCGGTGAGATTCACGCGCTACTCTCCCCCACCGAATTTGTGCTGCGCAATACCGGTAATGCGCCATCGGTGCCGGTGAGTGAGCTGTTCGGGCGCTTCAAGAAAGGCAATGCCGCACTAGACTCCATTGGGATTGGGCTGGCCATTGTAAAGCGGATTGGCGAGCTATACGGGCATCAGGTGGAGTATGCTTACGCCGAGGGGTGGCATACCATCCGGGTGGTATTTGCCGCGCCGGTTGTGTAGCACCAAAGCCGGACGTAGCCAAATAATTCGTGGCTAAAGGCAAAACTTCATGCCTACGTTAATTTTCCTTTGAAATTTCTTCAAAATCAGGTTATTCATTTGTAGAGCACAGCATAGTAAGTAACTACTCACTTGTATTAGCCACCAGATTTACCCGTTCCCTTCTGCTCATGGCCCCAATCGTTTCCATAGCGCCTACTTCCTACTCCGCAACGGAGCAGGCCGGCGGCGTGGAAAAGATTTCCCGGCGGCGGCTCAAAGCCATCTTCAGCGGGTCGGTGGGCAACTTGGTGGAGTGGTACGATTGGTACGTCTTCTCGGCGTTTTCCCTGTATTTCTCGGCCTCGTTCTTTCCCTCCGACGATACCACCGCCCAGCTACTGCAAACGGCGGGCATCTTCGCCCTTGGCTTTCTGATGCGCCCCATTGGTGGCTGGATGTTCGGGCGCATTGCCGACAAGGTGGGCCGCAAGCAGTCCATGACTCTGTCGGTGCTGCTGATGTCGTTGGGCTCGTTGCTGATTTCGCTCACTCCTACTTACCAGACCGTGGGCATTGTGGCCCCGGTAATGCTGCTCACGGCCCGGCTGCTGCAAGGCCTGAGCGTAGGCGGCGAGTACGGCGTATCGGCCACGTACTTCAGCGAAATGGCCACCCGCGGCCGGCGTGGCTTCTACTCCAGCGTGCTGTACTTCACTTTGATTAGTGCGCAGCTACTGGCCCTCGGGATTCAGCTGGTGCTCCAAAACGTGCTGCTCACTGAGGCGCAACTACTGGCCTGGGGCTGGCGCATTCCGTTTGTGCTAGGTGCGGTTTTCTCGATTGTGGCCCTGTATCTGCGCCAGAACCTAGATGAAACTACCGCATTTGCAGCCCAGCGGGAAACGCCCGAAGAACAGCGCGGCAGCTTACGGGTGCTGCGGCAACACCCCCGGGCAGTACTAACGGTGGTCGGCCTTACCATGGGTGGCACGCTGGCCTTTTACACGTTCACGGCCTACATGCTGAAGTTCTTAGTGAACACCGCGCATATGGCCAAAGCCACGGCCACCAACGTTTGCTTTTTGTCGCTGATTTTCTTTGCCGCCCTGCAACCCCTGTTCGGGAGTTGGTCCGACAAAATTGGCCGCCGGCCGCTACTGCTGGCCTTCGGGCTGCTGGGCGCCGTGGGTACCGTGCCGCTGCTCACGGCCCTGAGTGACACCACCAACCCGTGGGTGGCGCTGCCGCTGCTTATGGTGGCCCTTACCATCGTGAGTGGTTACAGCGCCATTAATGCCGTAGTGAAGGCCGAGCTGTTTCCGGTGGAAATCCGGGCGCTGGGCATCGGGCTGCCGCACGCCCTTACGGTGGCCGTATTCGGGGGCACGGCTGAGTACATTGCCCTCTGGTTCAAGGGCCACGGCCACGAATCGTACTTCTACTGGTACATAGCTGGGTGCATTGCCATTTCGTTTCTGGTTTTTCTGCGCATGCCGGAAACCAAAAACACTTCCCGCCTCGATGCGGACCATATTCCCTAGCCATTGCGGCTGCTTTTCCCGTTTGGTTCTACTAGCACGCCGTTTCTGCGGAAGTTAGCGGGCCGCTGCTTGCCTTTGCTGTCCGACGCTTCCGCCGGAAATCTCCCACCACTTCTTCCCTCCCTCCCATGAAAAGAATGTTTTCCAACCTGACAGTGCAGGTTCTGACGGCCATTGCCCTGGGCGTGGCGGTTGGTGCGCTGTTTCCCGCTTTCGGGGCGTCGCTCAAGCCCATTGCCGATACGTTTATCAGCCTCATCAAAATGCTGATTACGCCCATCATCTTCCTGACCGTGGTGCTGGGTATTGCCGGCATGGGCAGCATGAAAAAAGTGGGCCGGGTGGGCGGCAAAGCCCTGTTGTACTTTGAAGTGGTGACCACGCTGGCGCTGGCAATTGGCATTATTGTGGCCAATCTGACCCAGCCCGGCGCCGGAGTGCAGGAAACGGCTCAGGCCGTTATGCAAGACTCCAAGAAGGCCGAAGAAGCAGCCAAGTTCACGTCGCAGGCCGGCGAAATGAACTGGGTGGAGTTCTTCACCCATATAGTGCCCGACAACGTGGTAGGCGCGTTTGCCAAAGGCGACATCCTGCAAGTGCTGCTGTTTTCGGTGCTGTTCGGGCTGGCGCTCAACCGCATGGGTGAAACGGCCCAGCCATTGGTGAAGACGTTTGACCGGTTGTCGCACGCTATGTTTGGGGTGCTGGCAATGGTGATGAAACTGGCGCCGTTGGGCGCGTTTGGGGGCATGGCTTTCACGATTGGGAAGTACGGCATTGCCACGCTGCTGCCGTTGGGCAAACTCATGCTGGTGGTGTATGCCACCATGTTCTTGTTCGTTTTCGTGGTCCTGAACCTGATTTTGCGCTACTACAAGCTGCGGTTGGGTCCGTATTTGCGCTTTATCAAGGAAGAAATTCTGCTGGTGCTGGGCACGTCCTCGTCGGAATCGGCTTTGCCGCGCATGATCGACAAGATGGAGCGCTACGGCTGCTCCCGCTCGGTAGCGGGCCTCGTGATTCCGACGGGCTACTCCTTTAACCTCGATGGCACGAGCATCTACCTGTCCATTGCGGTTATTTTCCTGGCGCAGGCCTTCAACATCCCGCTTTCCCTCACCCAGCAGCTCAGCCTCATTGCCATCCTGATTGTGACCAGCAAAGGCGCCGCTGGCGTTACGGGGTCGGGCTTTATCGTGCTGGCTTCTACGCTGGCTGCCACCAACGTTATTCCGGTGGAAAGCGTGGCGTTGCTATTGGGTGTTGACCGGTTCATGAGTGAAGCACGGGCCATTACCAACGTCATCGGCAACGGTGTAGCCACCTTAGTAGTAGCCAAGAGCGAGGGCGAATTCGACGAAAACCGCCACCAGTTGGCCTTGGCTGGCAAATCGGTACCCGAGGAACTGGCGCCCGAACCCGTCTCGATGCTGCCCCGCGTGGAAGTGCCCGAGCAGTCGCGCCAGGAAGTACCCATGGTAGCCGTAAAGAGCTAGATTCTAACGGAAAGCGTGGCTGGCAACCCAGTCGGCCACGCTTTCGGCGGACCTACCACCACTGCCTTTTCCTTGCTGCATATCTTCTGTTTCTTCCCAGCTCAGCTGGGAATGCAGGCGCAGCCTTGCTCTCTACCAAACTCCCACTTCCTCGCTCCCTTCCTGATGACTAATCTGTTACGCTGTTTGCTGACGGCAGGCACGGCTTTGGCCGTTGCCACCGCTCAGGCCCAAGTGGTAGCACCGCCCACCACCGGCCGCGCCCCCGATCCGGCCCCGATCAGCTTACCCCAGACCAATCCCGCGCCCACCAAATCCACTCCGTACGCGGGGGGCATGAAAATCAATATTTCGCCCGACGGGTCGAAGTACGTGCGCATCATGACGGCCCACCAGTTGTGGGTGCGCTACAACGAGAACAATACCGGCACCGTGTCGGCCACCGAGGAAGCCACCCCCGACCAGGTTGATTTTGGCTTGCGCCGCTCCCGGGTGCTGCTGGTTTCGCAGCTGAATCCGCGCTTTCTGGTGATTACCCAACTGGGCATCAACGGACAAAGCACTATCTCGGGTGGTGCGCCCGGCGAGCCTACCGGCCCCGGCAAAAAGCCCCAGTTCTACCTCCACGATGCGCTGGTGGAGTACAAAGTGAACAAGTATATGAGTGCCGGTGGTGGCTTGCACTACTACAACGGCATCTCGCGCCAAACCAGCTTTGCGGCTTTCTCGCTGATAACGCTGGACGTGCCCGGTACCCAGTCGCCAGTCATTGATGCCATCGACCAGACCGGCCGGGGCTTGGGCGTCTATACCAGAGGCCGGGTCGGCAACTTCGACTACCGCTTGTCGGTGAACGATGCGTTTCGCAACAACGTGACCAGCTCGCCGGCTACGCTGGCTACCAACGTGGCCCAGTTCAACCCGCGCAGCCGCGGCAAAATACTGCAAGGCTACTTCGATTGGGAGTTCCTGGATAAAGAGCTGAACCTCGTGCCGTTTGCGGTGGGCAACTACCTAGGTGCGCGCCGAGTATTCAACCTCGGCACCGGCTTCCTGTACTACGCCGACGGCATGTACTCCCGTTCGCAAGCCGCCCCTTCGCCCCTACCCACCACCACGGCTGGCGCCTGGGACGTTCCGTACGCCAAGCACGATTTGAGCGTCTTGTCAGCCGACTTATTTTTCGATACGCCCGTGGATACCTCTGCCCGCAACCAAACCGCCTTTACGGTGTACACGGCGCTTTACAAGTACAACATGGGCCCGAACTACGTGCGCTACGGCGGCACCCTCAACCCCGGCTCCGGCTCGGCGGCGCTACGCGGCAACTCAGTACCGGTGGTAGGCACGGGCACGGCCCAAACCATTCAGACCGGCTTTTTACTCCCCCGCCGGTTGCTAGGCCCCAAGGTGCGCTTGCAGCCTTATGTGTCATACATCCATGGCCGCTACGAGGGGCTGCGCCGCGAAGTTGGCGGCATTCAGGACGTGCACATTATGGACGGCGGGGTGAATGTGCTGCTCGACGGTCACCAAGCCAAAGTGACGCTCAACTACCGCGCCCGCCCCGATTTCAACGACGTGAACAACGTCAACTACCGCCCCGAAGTCACGATGCAGCTGCAAGTGATTCTGTAAAGCAAAATCGGGCCGCCAGTAGTGGCAGCCCGACCTAGTTCCCCATCCCCGAAGCCCAGCGGCCAGCAGATTTGTTCTGCGCGCTGGGCTTCTTTGTGTATTAGCTCGACGGATTCTCGATTTCCTGTACCAGCTCGCCGTACCAGCCTTCGCCGTACTTGCGGATAAGCGGGTCTTTCAGGAACTGGTATATCCGCACGCCTAGGTTGGCGCCGTGGGCGCAGGCCGGGTTGCAAATGCCCCACCGGTCGTAGTTCAGCGCCTCGAAGCCTTCATACTTGGTGATACGAATGGGGTACAGGTGGCAGCTGATGGGCTTTTTGAAGCTGGTAGCACCCGCCAAGTAGGCCTGCTCGATGCCGCACTTCAAAATGCCGCGCTCATCATACAAGGCGTAGGCACACTCCCGGTCGTTGATGGTGGTGGTGCTGTAGTCGCCTTCCCAGTCCTTGATGTAGAGGCCCTGCTGCTCGATGGCCTGCTGGCCAATTTCGGTGAGGAACGGCTTGATGTTTTGGTACTCCGCTTCCAGGATTTTCAGTTCTGCTTCTTCCAGCGGCGCGCCCAGGTCGCCCTCCACGCAGCAGGCGCCCTTGCAGGCCTCCAAATTGCAGACAAAGAAGTTGTCTTTGATATCGTCGGAAATGACGGTGTCTTGAATGATAATCATAGGTATTGCCGACAAAGAGCGGCCAGGATTTCAATGAAGTAGCGGTGGCAGTTCTTTACAACTCGTTGCGCTAGGTGTAGCGTTCCACTGCGAAAAGGGTAGCCACAAAGATACCCAATTACCGTAGCCCAAACAGCACACGTTCCGTCAGTTCACACTGCCGATGATGCGAGTACGTGGCCAACGCCTCGGCCTGCGCCTGCTGGCCTAACTGCTGCATCAGCTCCGGTTCCCGCAACAAGCGCCCAATGGCCGCCTCGAAAGCAGTTGCGTCGTGCAGCGGAAACAGCAAGCCGGTGCGTCCGTCGTTTACTATTTCCAAGGTGCCACCGGTGGCGGTGGCTACTACCGGCAAGCCCGCCGCCATGGCCTCAATGGTAACCATGCCGTAGGTTTCGTTGGTGGAACCCGTTACGGAAATATCGAGGGCGCGGTAGGCTATTTCGGGTTGCGGCGTGAACTCTCGGATGTGCACCACCTCGCTCAGCCCCAGTTCCTGCACGCGGCGCAGCACCGTCTCGCGGTAGGCATTGCCCTCGTTGCGCGTCGATTCGCCAACTAGCAATAAGTTTAGGTTTGGGTACTTCCTGCGCAATATGACCAGCTCCTCCACTAGAAAATCTTGGCCTTTGCCATCATCAAATCGGCCAATAAGCCCTAGCAGCACGGCACCAGCCGGCAAGTGCAGGTTAAGCTGCTGGCGCGCTACGGCGCGGGTTAATGCAGGGTCGGCAAACTTTTCCAGCTCGATGCCCAACGGTACAACGTGCAGCTTGTGGGGCGCTAAACGGGTTTTTTCGAGCACTTGCCGCCCCAGTCCCGGCAGCGGCGAGAGCCACGCATCCAGCGCCTGATAACGCAACGTGTGTACTAGGCCGCGCTTGGCCAGTCCGAGCTGCATGTGCTGCTGGTACACCAGTTTCAGAGCCGGCAGCCGCAGTTTCTTGCAAAGTACAGCTAGCCCCAGGTCGCCGTTGCGGGTGACGATGAGGGCCTGCGTGTTGAAAGCGCGCAAGGCACTGGCAAGCCGGCCGGCCGCGGGAACGTCCAGCGCTTTCCAACGGTTAGTAAGCAGAACGACCGGCAGCCCCAGGGCCGTAGCCCGCGCGGCAATGGGCGAATCGGGCAGCGTGACCACCTGCACTGGCCAGCCGCGGCGGTGCATCCAATCGGCGAAGCGCACGGTGTTCAGCTCCAAGCCGCCCCAACTAGCCGACAAGCACAGCAAGGACAACGGAAACTTAGCTTCGGTGGTGGTGGCAGGATTCACGCGGCGAAGATACAGCGTGTTGTTTCTGCATTGCTGTGTGTGCTACTACTTTATAGATGAAGCTAATTCCAGCCATATCCCACCCAATACTAGAATATGGCCAACAAAGTACCCTACAATAAATCGGTTGTGATTACGCGTCAGTAGAACAATCAGTGCCACTAATACTTGCACAGCCCCTATAACTACTAGTAAAGCTCCAACTCCCAGAGGTACACCTGGATTACACATATCGGCTACGGGCATGAATTGCACCAGACCAAAGCAGATTCCGAATCCCAAACCATAATAAGCCAGCGCGGCAACAGCTCCAATTAGAACGTTGTTGCACCAAGGTGAAGGCGTATAGGAGGTGTTCAACTGCGGGGATTATTAATAGTAATGAAGATACACCTAAATATATCCGCTGTTAGTATCGTTTCCGCACCCGGTTGCAAAGCCGTACCTTTGCTAATAAGCCAAAACGCTTAGCTTTTCTGAATGGCACTGGATTATCTATCTCTCTTAAATCCCTCGCAGGCGGCTGCCGTGATGCAAATCGACGGCCCTTGCATGATTATAGCCGGCGCGGGCTCGGGCAAAACCCGGGTGCTCACCTACCGCATTGCCAACCTGCTCGAACAGGGCGTTGACCCGTTCAATATCCTCGCTCTCACCTTTACCAACAAGGCCGCCAAGGAGATGCGCGCTCGGATTGAAAAGGTAGTAGGCGGCGCAGCAGCCAAAAACCTGTGGATGGGCACCTTCCACAGCATCTTCGCCCGGATCCTGCGCTCCGAGGCCGATAAAATCGGTTTCCCCCGCTCCTTCACCATCTACGACACCCAGGATAGCAAAACGCTGGTTGGTCAGATTCTGAAAGAGCTGGAGCTGGATGATAAGCTGTACAAGCCGGGCATGGTGCTGGGCCGGATTTCGGCCGCGAAAAACAAGCTGATTTCCGTCCAGCAGTACCTTAACGACCCGGTAATCCGGCAGGATGATGATGCGGCGCTGCGGCCCAAAATCGGCGTGATTTACCAGCAGTACGCCGTCCGCTGCTTCAAGGCCGGCGCCATGGACTTCGACGACCTGCTTTATCAAACCAACGTCCTGTTCAAAGACCACCCCGACGTACTCAACAAGTACCAGAACCTGTTCCGGTTTGTGATGGTGGACGAGTACCAGGACACCAACTATTCGCAGTACCTGATTGCGCGGAAGCTGGCAGCCAAGGAACGGAATATTTGCGTGGTGGGTGACGATGCGCAAAGCATTTACGCGTTCCGAGGCGCTGATATTCAGAACATTCTGAATTTCGAGAAAGACTATCCGGAGTTGCAGGTGTTCAAGCTGGAGCAGAACTACCGCTCCACCAAAACCATTGTAAAGGCGGCCAACTCGGTTATCAAAAACAACCAGGCCCAGTTGCGCAAAGATGTTTTCTCCGACAACGAGGAAGGCCCGCTGATTGAGGTACTGAAAGCTGCCTCTGACAACGAGGAAGGCAAGCTGGTGGCCAATTCCATCTTCGAGGACAAGATGAGCCATCATCTGTCGTACGACGATTTTGCCATCCTGTATCGCACCAACGCCCAGAGCCGGGCCATGGAAGAATCATTGCGCAAGCTCAACATCCGCTACAAGATTGTGGGCGGTTTGAGCTTCTACCAGCGCAAGGAAATCAAGGATTTGGTGGCTTACCTGCGCCTCACGGTGAACCCCAACGACGAGCAGGCCCTGCGCCGCGTCATCAACTACCCCAAGCGCGGCATCGGCGACACCACCATTGCCAAGCTCATCAACGCGGCCGAGGAAAGCAACCACACCATCTGGGAAGTGGTGGCCAACGCCGACCAGTTCCTACCTACCCGCACGGCCAACCCAATTGTTGACTTCGCCGAAAAAATCAAGGCCTACACAGCCGTAGCGGCCAAGGAAGACGCTTTTGAAGCGGCCAAGTTCATTGCCAAGAACTCGGGCATGATTGAGGAACTGTACGCCGATAAGAGCATCGAGGGCCTTTCGCGCTACGAGAACATCCAGGAACTTCTGAACGGCGTGAAGGCCTACACCGAGGACCCGGAACGCGAAGACAAAACACTTGGCGCGTTCCTGCAAGACATTGCCCTGGTAACCGACGCCGACACCAAAGACGCGCAGCAGGAAGGCGAGGCCGTGACCATGATGACTATTCACTCGGCCAAGGGCCTGGAGTTTCGCAACGTCTACATCGTGGGCATGGAGGAAAACCTGTTTCCGAGCCAGATGATGATTACCTCGCGGGCCGACCTGGAAGAGGAACGCCGGCTGTTTTACGTGGCCATCACGCGGGCCGAAAAGAAGCTGACGCTGAGCTACGCCACCTCCCGCTACCAGTGGGGCAACCTGCGTAGCTGCGAAAAAAGCCGGTTCCTCGACGAAATCGACCCGCAATTCGTGGACTTCAAGTTTGCGGCCACGCCCAGCGCCGGGCCGGGCGAGTCGCCGTTTGGGCACGTATTTGAGCGGCGCAGCAACCTGTTGCCCACCCCGCCCCGTAAGACCGTAGCGAAAGGCTACACCCCACCCGCTGATTTTCAGCCTTCTGACACCAGCAACCTGCAAACCGGGCAGCGGGTGGAGCACCCCAAGTTTGGTTTCGGCCACGTAACCAAGCTGGAAACCGTTTCGGGCTCTACCAAAGCCATTATTCAGTTCGAAGAAGTCGGCGAGAAGACGTTATTGCTGAGTTTTGCGAAATTGCGGGTGCTTGGTTAAGCGAATTCCCATCGGATGCCTAGTTTTGGCAACGATACTCCACCAGTAGCGCGGTGAATTTCACTGCTGCTCAACTTATAAGCATAGTAGCCGCCCTTACGTGTGGCTACTTGTCCCAGTTCTTAGGATTTTTCCTTTTCTAGATGCCCTTACCTTCCTTACATAAACACGAGCTGCTACAGCGCGAATACGGCCAAAGCACCTACCAATTGGTACAGGGCCTGCGCGAGGTAGAAGACAAGGCCGAGCGTACGCGCCGCGCCACCCAAATCGTGCAGCTTATTTTCCGGTTGCAACCCAACCTCCGCGACCAACCCGACGCCCAGCAGCGCGTGTGGAACCACCTCTACGAGATGGCCGACGAAGACTTGGACATCGACGCGCCTTTCGAGTTGCAGGGTTTGAGCCAGCTCAACCAGCAGCCCAAGCCCCTTCCCTACCCCAAGCTGAGCCCGAAGCTGAAAGCCTACGGCCGTAGCGTGGAGCTGATGGTGGAGAAAGCCCTGACGCTGGAAGATCCCACCGAGCGGGAGCAAGCCACCGTTACCATCGGGCGGACGATGAAGTTCCTGTACCGTTCGCACAACAAGGAAAACGCCAAGGACGTCACCATCCTCAAGCACTTGAAAGACCTTTCGGGTGGGCAGCTGACGCTGGACCCTGCCCAGGTGGAAGCCCAGGGCTTGTTTGAGTTTGCCGCTGGTTCTGCTCCCGCTGCCGCTACCAGCAGCGGCTCTAGCCGGGCCGCCTTTATCGTGCCGCAGCCGCGCCAAGACCGAGACGCACGCCGCAGCAGCAACAGTGGCGGAGGTAACAATAATAACCGGCGCGACAAGCAGCGCCGCGGTGGCAAAAAAGGCCGCCAGGAGCCCCAGCAGCCTCCCCAGTAGCTTATTTTGAGCTGTCGGCTAGTAGCTGACGGCTCTTCTCTTTTTCTCTCCCTTGAACTTAAAAGCTAATAGCTAACAGCCAGTAGCTAACGGCTCCCTACTATGGCCTCATTTGAAGTAATTGGCGGCAATCCGCTGAAAGGAGAAATTATACCCCAAGGTGCCAAGAACGAAGCACTCCAGATTCTGTGCGCCGTGCTGCTCACCTCGGAGCCGGTTACCATCTCCAATATTCCCGATATCCGCGACGTCAACAAGCTCATCGAGCTGTTGCGCGACATGGGCGTGAAAGTCGGCAAGCTCGCCACCGATACCTACCGTTTCCAGGCCGACGACGTGCATTTGGATTACCTGGACACGCCCGAGTTTGTGGCGCAAGGCCGGGCGTTGCGTGGTTCGGTAATGATTCTGGGGCCGATGCTGGCCCGTTTCGGTAAGTGCCAGCTACCCAAACCGGGCGGTGACAAAATCGGCCGCCGGCCACTGGATACGCACTTTGTAGGCCTGGAAAAGCTGGGCGGCAAGCTCACGCTGGAAGGCACTGATTTCTACCGTATCAACGCCGATGGCAAGCTAAAAGGCGCCTACATGATGCTGGATGAAGCTTCGGTAACGGGCACGGCCAACATTGTAATGGCGGCCGTGCTGGCCGAAGGCACCACTACCATCTACAACGCGGCGTGTGAGCCGTATTTGCAGCAGCTTTGCAAAATGCTGGTGCGTATGGGTGCCAAAATCAATGGTATCGGCTCCAACCTGCTCACCATTGAAGGCGTGGAAAGCCTCGGCGGTACCGAGCACCGCATGCTCCCCGATATGATTGAAATCGGCTCGTTTATCGGGTTGGCGGCCATGACGGGTTCAGAAATCACTATCAAAGACTGCCAGATTCCGGAGTTGGGCATCATCCCCGACACATTCCGCAAGCTGGGCATCCAGTTGGAGTTCCGCGGCGACGACATCTACATTCCGGCCCAATCGAATTACGAAATTGCCACCTATCTCGATGGCAGCATCCTGACTGTATCGGACCACACGTGGCCGGGCTTCACGCCTGACCTCCTCAGCATTGTGCTGGTGGTAGCTACGCAGGCCAAGGGGACGGTGCTTATTCACCAGAAAATGTTCGAGAGCCGCCTGTTCTTCGTGGACAAGCTCATCGACATGGGTGCTCAGATTATCCTCTGCGACCCGCACCGCGCCACCGTTATCGGCCTCGACAAACGCACCCAGTTGCACGGCATCACCATGACCTCCCCCGACATCCGGGCCGGGGTGGCGCTGTTGATTGCTGCTCTTTCAGCTGATGGCCGCAGCGTGATTGAGAACGTGGAGCAGATTGACCGTGGCTACCAGTACATCGATAAGCGACTGAACGCCCTTGGCGCCCAGATTCGCCGGCTATAAGTCTGCTGGCTCAGTAGTAGGCCTAATATGCAGAGCCCTAAGCTTAGAAGCGTTTCTAAACTTGGGGCTCTTTTTGTTTCTCAGGAATTTCCACGCTGCTGATATATTCCTGAATCAAAGGAAAAAACCGGGGCAGTCTAGCTTCTATCCAGGCGCGTTCCTGGGGCGTCCAGTGGCGCGGCCGGCCGAAGGTACAGGGCTGAAGGATGCCCCAGAGTTGCTCGCCTTCGGTGATGTGCGCGTGAACTAGGGCCCGGTGACCGAAGGTTTGGTGCTCGAAGTCCCGGTTGAGTACGTCGGGTGAGGCGGTTTCCACGTCTTCCACAAACACTGAGGGCCGACAAGCCAGCGCCGCCCGAAACAACGGGTCTTCTTCGGGCAAGTCGGTAGTATCCAGTTGCCAGTCGTGAATGGGGTTGGGCACTACGTCGTTTTTGCGCCAGCAGAAGGCAATCCGGCCCATACCGGCCGCCGGGTCGCGGACGTATAGGAAGCACCGGTCAACTTGCAGGTGCGTTCCGACCTGTTCAAGCAATTGATTGATGGCAGTAGATGATTCTTCTTTGGCGGCAGACATACGGGGAGGTTACGGGTACTAAACGCAATACGGAAATTGGCTGAATTTGACGGGAATCAACAAAATTTGGATTTAGTGTATTGATGAGCTACGCATGAATTTCTGCGCCTTCATACAGTGGCGTTTTTTTATTCCGTGGTATACAACTATTGGGATACTGATGGAGTTGTAGATTTAATTTAGTTTTAATCTTACACCTCTTTCCGCTTCCGCTATGCGTATGCTTCTCCTGTGCTTTTGCGCACTGCTAACTTTTAGCAGAGCCAAGGCGCAAACGCCTGTCCTTACCTGGAATACCGACCTAAACAAAGCGCTTCAACAGGCTAAAGTCGCCAACAAGCCCGTGTTGGTCGTGTTTTCGGGCTCTGACTGGTGCAAGCCCTGCATCATGCTCAAACAAGAAGTATTCGACCAACCTGAGTTTGCGCAGTACGCCCAAGATAAACTTGTGCTGGCTCGCTTCGATTTTCCGCGTAGTAAGAAGAACAAGCTTTCGGCCAGTGAAACCAAGATTAACGAACAAGCCGCCGCGCAGCTCAACAAAGAAGGTGCCTTCCCTTTAGTCGTTTTGCTTTCGCCGGAAGGAAAAGTGCTGGCCAAAACCGGCTACCGCCCCGGCGGCCCCGGCGCCTACGATGCGCACCTCAATCAGTTGCTAGCCAAGCAATAAGCCTCGTGTGTGCCTCTTCCTTTCTTCCTGCTGCTCTGCGGAGCGTGGTAGCAATGGTGCTTGCCCTACTACTGACCGGTACCCTAACCGCCCAGGCCAGCAGCGCGGCTTCAGTGGTATCCAAGCCGCGCAATTTCACCCGTAGCGCTCATTTGATGGGCTCCCATTTCACCTTTACGGCCGTTTCTACTGATGATTCGTTGGCTTGGCGTGCCATTCGGGCGGGCATTCGGGAGGCGCAGCGCATCGACCGGCTGTGCTCCTATTGGGACTCTACCTCGCAAATTACGCAGGTCAACCGTGCGGCTGGTTTGCGGCCCGTGGTAGTCGACCAGGAAGTGTATGACCTGATTGCGCGCACGCTCAAGCTTTCCAAACTCAGCAACGGTGCCTTCGACATCACCTTCGCGGGTGGCGAGAAAATATATAAGTTCGACCGGCAGGAACACGTGGCCTTGCCGGCGCCAGAGGTAGTGCGGGCTTCGGTAGCGCGTATCAACTACGAAAAAGTGCTACTCGACCCGGTAGCGCATTCGGTGATGCTTCAAGACAAGGGCATGCGCATGAATCTGGCGGGCATTCTGCAAGGCTACGGCGTACGGCGCGCGCAGGCGCTGATGCGGCAGAGGGGTATTCAGGGTGGGCTTATCAATGGTTCCGGCGACGTGTCGTGCTGGGGCAAGCAGGCTGATGGTTCTGGCTGGCGGATTGCCATCGGCGACCCAGCCTTTCCCCAGTCCGTTTCGTCGTGGCTGACGGTGTCGGATATGGCCGTGGTAACGGCTGGCAACTACGAGCAGTATTTCACGGTGCGGGGCCAATACTACGGCCACATTATCAACCCGCACACCGGCTACCCGGCCACCGGGCTGCGCTCCGTCACTATCATCTGCCCTGATGTGGAGCTGGCCGATGGCCTAGACGAGGTGGTATTTGTGCTGGGTCCGGAAGCCGGGTTGGCCTTTATTAATAGTTTGAAGGGCGTCGACTGCACGCTCATCACCAACGACGGCCGCACCCTAGCCTCGAAAAACATGAAGCTTAACTATTACTCCACGCCCGGCCAGCCGGCTCCTGCCACTTCTTCTCTGAAACCATGAAATCATCTAGAATAATCCGGCTAGCGCTGGGCATCGGCCTTTTGCTAGGCAGCAACGCCCTAAGCGGCTGCGTATCGGTGGCGGCTTACCAGAAAGTGTACCTCAACGACGAGGACATGAAGCTGGCCAACAAGCGTATTGAGGTGTACGAAACCAACTTCCAGAGCTACCGCGAAGGAGCCGGCGGGGCCAATGGCGGCAAAGTAGGCGGCGGCTGCGGCTGCAATTAATGTTAAGTATTCCCATGCGTATGCGCTCTTTTTCGTCCGTCGTTCTTACTTCTACTCTGCTCCTGCTGCCCGCTTTTGTTTGGGCCCAAGCCACGCCTACGCCTAACCGGGTGGATGGCTACGGTGCCCCGGCTACTACGGTGCCCAGCCCTTCCAACCCCAGCAACCACGGCGAAACCGAGGTCAACATCCTAACCAGTTACTACGAGCAGGATGGCAACCACAGCGCCGTGGAGGGCGGCCAGGGCACCCAGCACCTCACCGACCTCACGCCGACCATCATCCTGAACGTGCCCCTCGACTCGGTGACGCGCGTATCGGCCAACTTTGGCATGGACTACTACGCCTCAGCTTCCACCGACCGAATCGACCAGGTGCTGTCCTCGCCTTCCTCCAGCGACACCCGTTTTCATTTGGACCTGGGACTTTCGCGCCAACTGGCCGACAAACGCACCATTGTAGGCGTGGGCGGCGGCTTTTCCAAGGAATACGACTACAGCTCCGTCAACGTAACCGCCTCATGGGCCCACGCTTCCAAGGATGGCAACCGGGAGCTGAGCATAGCCGGGCAAGCCTTTTTCGATAAGGCTACCCTGATTTTGCCAGTAGAACTGCGCTACGGCGGTGGGCAGGAGCACGGCTCGGGCTTTGATACGCGCCAGAGCTACAACCTGAACATCGTGTACGCGCAAGTGCTGACCCAGCGGCTGCAAGCGGCCGTCAGCACTGAGCTGGTGGCCCAGCGTGGGCTATTGAGTACACCGTTTCAGCGGGTGTATTTCCGGGAAACCGGCGGCGCATTTGGCACGGCCAAGGCCGAGGTACTACCGCGCCAGCGCTATAAGTTTCCGGTAGGTCTGCGCCTGACTTACTACGCCACCGACTTAGTGCAGGTGCGCGGCTACTACCGGTTCTACAACGACAATTTCGGCATTACGGCCCACACGTTTGAGTTGGAAACCCCGGTGAAAGTGACGCCGTTTTTCGTGCTCTACCCCTTCTACCGCTACCACACCCAAACCGCCGCCGACTATTTCGCGCCCTATTTGCAACACTCCACTACGGATGCGTATTTCACCTCTGATTATGACTTAGCTGCCTTCTCGGCTCACAAAATGGGCCTGGGGTTGCGCTACTCACCGGTGTATGGCATTGGGCGCTTCAAAACGCCGTTTAAGGGGCGCGTGGCGCAATTCAAGGCGTTGGATGTGCGCTACGCTTACTACCGCCAGGATACTGGCCTGACGGCCAACCTCATCAGCGCCGACCTATCGTTTACTATGCCCTAGATATAGCTGAAGTTAAATTAATCCAAGCGAAGACGCTAGGCCGCATAACAACCGGCTTTCCGGGTACGTTAAGGGTACGTGCGGCAGGCTAGGGCGAAGGAGGCCATTCACTTTTACGCTTCGATTTATGAGAAATCCTGCCTGGATTATCCTTTCCGGCTTATTCGCCTTAGCCTCTTGTAGCAGTAACGAACAGAAATCAGCTGCTTCTCAAAACGAAATGGAGGCCGTCGAAATGGCCGCTCCTCCACCTCCTCCAGAAGCCCCTCCAGCACTAGACGACAAAGCGGTCATTTCGCAGGATAAGCCCGTTTCGAGTACCGCTTCGGCTGCCCCGGCTGCTACTCGCAAGATTATCTACCACGCTGAGGTGCGGGTGAAAGTAATCGACCTACTCCGCGCTAACGCCCGGATGGATAGCCTGACGCGCACTTATGGTGCCTACGTGTCGGATGCATCGGAGACGCGGGAGGATGGGGAATGGCGGTACCAGATGAAAATCAGGGTGGTGCCGGGCCGCTTTCAGGCGTTGCTTGGCAGCCTCAACGGCCTTGGCACGGTGGAATCTAAGGTACTGGGCTCCGACGACGTAACGGCCGAACATGCTGACGTTTCGGCGCGGCTGAGCACCAAGCGGGCCCTAGAGCAGCGCTACGTAGCCTTACTGGGCCAAGCCAAGAAAGTATCGGAGATTCTGGAAATCGAGGAAAAGCTGGCTGAAGTGCGCGGCGACATCGAATCGACGGAAAGCCGCCTGAAAACCCTCAATGACCAGGTGGCTTATTCCACCATCACACTTATTTACTTCCAGGAACTGCCGCTCAATACGCCGGATGCGCCCGTACTATCTTTCGGCAGCCGCCTCACGCAGGCTTTCTACGATGGTTGGCAACTCCTCACGGGCCTCGTACTAGGTTTGGTGACGGCCTGGCCCTTGCTACTTGGTGGCGCGCTGGTGCTATGGGCCGTTCGGGCGTGGCGCCACCGTCGGCAACGCGCCACTAAGGCTACCGGAGAGTAAGAATCACAATTCGTTTCATGAAAAGGGCCGGCTACTAAGTAGTCGGCCCTTTTCATGAAACGAATTGTGGCAAGTTAGTCTACTACCGCATCAATAATAGAGGTAACGACAGACAGCACCACGCTAAACAACAGGGCCGACAGGAATCCATCAACGGCAAAGCCCGAAAGCAACGCATCAGCAAGCATGACGATGGCCGCATTGATAACCAGCAGGAATAAGCCCAGCGTCAGCACTGTAATTGGCAAGCCGAGCAGCTTCAGAATTGGCTTAAGTACGGCATTAAGCACGGCCAGCACCAGTACCAGCAGGATAGCGTCGCCGAAGCCGCCGATGTGCGAACCGGGCAGGAACGCGGCCAGCACGTAGGTGATGACTGCCGTAAGCAAAAATTTCAGGATGAATCCCATAAGTGTGGAGAGAGTTAGGTTGGGGAGAAAGTTGAGGAATGTACGCAGGCAAGCTAAAAAGGATAGCCTGTCGTCTATACTTCGCAGTTCTTTCTCCACCAATTCCTACTTCTCGCCGCCTCTTTCAGTTAAGCGGCCCTGCGAGACGCCCATCCAATTGGCCATGCTGTACAGCAGGCGCGCGCCCACAATGGCGTTCCATTCGGTGTCGCCAGGAGCTACTTCGTTCAGGTCGCAGCCGATGATAGTACGGCCCGAGCGCACCACAGCACGGATCAGGTACAGCGCTTCCTCAAACTCCAGGCCACCGGGCACTGGCGTACCAGTACCAGGGCAAAGCTTGGGGTCCAGCCCGTCGATATCGAAGCTCAGGTACACCTTTTGCGGTAGCTGCGCAATAATTTTGCCGCACACCTTCTTCCACGACTTTTTGGCAAACCGTTCGTCGCTCAGAAACCGATTGTGAAACATGGCAATTCGGCCCTGGCTGTGCTCCACCATTTCGGCTTCCTGCTGGCATAGGTCGCGGATGCCCACCTGCACCAGCTTTTTCACCTGGGGCAGCTTGAGGGCATTGTACATAATGGAAGCGTGCGAATATTCGAAGCCCTCATAAGCGGGCCGCAGGTCGCAGTGCGCGTCAATCTGCAGAATGCCGAACTCCTCGTGGCGCTCAGCCAGCGCGTGCAGGTAGCCAAGCGGAGTGCTATGGTCGCCGCCAAGTAGCACCACGCCTTTGCCGGCATCGAGGTAAGCGCCGGTTTTCTGCTTGAGATAGTTCAGCAATTCCAAGCCCTGCTTGGTAATAGCTGGCAAGGCGGCGGCGTGCTGGGCGCTGTCTGCTGTAGGCTGGCCTTCTTCTAGCCACCCGATGTAGGCAGCAGCCTGGGGCCGCAAATCATGGCTTAGCTTGGCTACCTTATCATCAGCCTCTTCCATGGCCAACCCCATGCGCCAGGCATCAGGCAGGTCGGGGTCGTAGAGGTCCACCTGCAACGACGCATCCCGAATAGCTTCGGGGCCATCGGCGGTGCCAGCTCGGTACGAGACAGTTACTTCCCAGGGCACTGGCACTATCACCACCTGGGCTTCGTCTATGGTGAAAGGCAAACCGTATACCCCACCCTGCGAGTCGCCGAGGGCATTAGGGTCGAAATCAGCTAATTTTTTATCGAGGGCTGTAGCCATATTGTGGTTTGGTGATTAGGGAGATAATGAAATGGTGAGGTTGACGCTCGGTACTGCACAACTTGTACAGGTCAAACATCAACCTCACCATTTCACTATCTCACCAACTCACCGTTATGAGGGTTGTCCGTTCAGGAAATCGTAAGTGCGAATGATTTCGAGGATTTTCTCGAAAGTGAGACGGTCGAAGAACAGCATCAGGGGTAGCTCCACCGAATTATTCTTGTCGGAAAACTGGGTGATAACCGAGAAGATAAGCGGCTGCACCAATGGCTGCTCAGTGAGCAGGTTATGTAGAGAAGACGCTATGTCGCCGTGAGGGGCTATGGGGGGCGCCCCATAAATCTGGGCTTTCAGAATGTTAGCCAACTGCGTGACTAGGGCCCCAGTGATGATGTTACTGATTTCCAGCAACAACGATTCCTGCATCTCGTCGATTTGGGTGGATGCGGGTGTGTTCATGCGCAAGCAGACCTTCGACAAACGCTGAATATGCTGTCCGGAAAAGAACATAAGCGTAGTGCCGTTGAACTCGCCGCGAATATCGGACTGCACCGGAACGTGGTTGGCCTGAATGGCATGCACCCGATCTAAGATACCGATACCCGGCACCAAATCGAGGCTAGGCACTTCCAGAAGCACCTTTTCTTGGGCAATCACCGCGAAAGAATCGGCGGCGCGGGCCAGTCCTATGTTCAGAATCTCGCGGACTACGTCGCGCTCCAGTTCCGTCATGTGCAAGTCCATATACTTTATTCTATTAATTGGCCCGTTTGGTGAAACAACCACGCGGGCTTAGGCAGTACGTAAATCTTAAGGTCGCCGGGCAAGAAACAGCCGAGTCAGGGCGGGCACGTCGAGCACTAGGCAAACTTGCCCGCTGCCGAGCAGCGTCACGCCCCCAAACAACTCGATGGTATCCAATGGCTTACTCATGGGTTTGATAACAATATCCTGCTGACGCAGAAAACGGTCGACAATCAGCCCGAGCTTGCGGTTGTTGTAGTCAATGATGATGATATCGTGGCGGCCCTGCACCTCGGCCCGAACGACCGGCGGCATGGGCCCTTCGCCGTACAAAAGGCGTTTTAAGCTAACCACGGGCACATTTTCGCTCTGGATGCTGGCCATCAGCACCCCGCCTACAATATGTAACTGCTCTGGCATCAGCGACACCACCGAATCGGTGTGCATCAGCGGAATGGCGTAGCTGCGTTCGGCCAGTTCAAAGAGCAGGGCACCTTTCACGGCAATGGACGTAGGCAGCACCAGCGTGAAGGTGGTGCCTTCGCCCAGCTTGGAATCAACGCGTAACTGGCCGCCCAACGAATCGATGGCCAGCTTTACCACATCGAGCCCGACGCCCCGGCCCGATATTTCAGTTACTTCTTTGGCCATTGAGAAGCCGGGCTCAAATAAAAAGGCCCGCACGGCATCGTCGTCGAGGTTTTTGGCGTTTTGCTTGCTTACCAAGCCCCGCTCCACCGCCTTACGGCGCACTTGCTCTACGTTGATGCCTTTGCCATCGTCAATTACCTGAATCAGTACATCGTCGCGCTCAGTTTGGGCCGAAAGACGCAGCTGGCCTTCCGCAGCCTTACCAGCCTTCACCCGCTCATCGGGCGTTTCGATGCCGTGGGCCACTGCGTTCCGCACCAGGTGCAGCAGCGCATCGGTGATGATTTGCAAGATGTTCCGGTCAATCTGAATATCCTGGCCGCTCAGCGTTAGTTCCACTTGCTTTTGTTCGGCCGTGGCTACGTCGCGCACCACCCGCGGAAACTTGTTGAGCAACGACCCCACGTTTACGAGGCGCGCATCCATCACCGAGTATTGCAGCTCGTCGGTGATGCGGAACAGGTGCGCGGCTGTGTTTTGCAGCGCCGTGTTGCCGAGTTCCTTACTAAGCGTTAGAATCCGGTCTCGGTCGATAATCAGCTCGCCTACCAAGTTCAGCAGGTGGTCCAGTTTTTTAATCTGGATATACACCAAGTCTGATAGCTCCAGCTTGCGGGTAGCATCCTCATCGGACAGCTCCTCATCGGCTAATTCGGGCTCTTCGCCGCGCACCAGCCGGTCGAGGTTGTCGAGGAGCGTAGTTACGTCGGGCAGAGGCATCTCTTCTCCTACCGCCCGAATCATGGTGCCCAGCGTGTCAACTCCAGAAAACAGCACCTTGGACAGGCTGCCCGCAAAGTCGCGCTGCTTTTCCCGAATCAGACCGAAGATGGTTTCCATGTGGTGCGCCACCTCACCAATCTCCGTGAAGCCCATGGCCCGCGAGTTAGATTTGAGGTTGTGCATCAGCCGAAACAGCTCATTAAGTGAGGGCTGATCCTGCGGATTGCGCTCCAACTCACTGATGTGCTGACTCATGGCGTCGTAGTACTCAAGCGCCTCCGACATGAAAATCTCTCGGTATTCCTGCTCGCGTGATTTCATAGTCAGACGGAACGGGATACAGAGACAGTGGAACACACGCTTACACAGCGGAAACGGCCCACATGGCGCACAATGGTACTGGCCAGGTCACGCAGGGGCAGTACGGTATCGGCCCAACCTGCCTGGATTACCGACTTGGGCATCGAGAAAACCATCGAAGAGGCTTCATCCTGCACCAATACGGTACCGCCGTGCTGCCGAATGACTTGTGCCCCCAGCGTACCATCGCGGCCTAGCCCCGTGAGAATTACTCCTAGCACGTTACAGCCAACGGTGCGGGCCACTGAGCGCATCAGAATATCAATGGAAGGCTGGTCTCCAGAGGGACTGTACTCCGAGGAGAAATCGGTTTGCCAGGATTGCCAGGGGCTGTTCAGCGCCGACCGAACCAGCAGGTTGTGCCCGCCCGGTGCCACTACAATAAGGCCCGGCTCTAGCTGCGTACCAGGCCAGCCAGCCACTACCGGCAACGCTGATACCCGCGCTAGCCGCTTCACAAACGAATCGAGAAAGGAGCCCGGCAAGTGTACGGCCACTACCACGGCGCAGGCCAGTGTAGCTGGCAAGGCCCGCACCAGTTCTTCAACCGCTGCCGTCCCGCCCGTGGAGCCCCCAATAACAACCACGCCGCCAGGTAAGCCAGGTACTTCCGGTAAGCGGACTGGTTGCAAGGAAGGCGTAGTAGCCTGCGGCAGATGCAGGCGAACTTTACGCAATACTTCGCCGGCCCAATCGGTGCTGCTACTCACTGCCAAAATGTAATCAACCACTCCCCACCGCTTGGTTTCGCGCAGGGTACCGGCCAACGGGATACTTTCGCAATACAGCAGCACCGGCGTTGTTTGGTAATGGCTCAGCAGCTCCAACGTACGCACCTGGGCATCACTCACTATCAGCAAAGCCGGGCGCAACCGGCGCGCTGTAGCTATCAACTCGGCTGGCTTTTCGCTGGCGCTCACTACACGCACCCCTACCTGCGCCTCCAAAAGCCGCACCAGCATAAGCCGCCCTGCGGTAGGCAGGTGGCCAAGCAAAACAGTAAGAGATGAGGAGGGATTAGGCACGAGACTAATAACCAAGACGACAGGCAGGCTACAGCCGCAACAAAGGCGCGGGGCGTAAGCTAAAGGGAGAACAGTTGCTGCTTATTCGGCGGCTAAAGCGCCACCTACAATCTCCAGCACCTTCTCTTCCGAGAACGGCTTTACGATATAAGCTGAGGCGCCGCTTTCCAGTGCTTCGTTCACAATCACCTCCTGCCCCACGGCGCTGCACATCACCACTTTCACGTCGGGGTCGTTTTCGCGGATGCCTTTGAGCACGTCAAGGCCGGTATTGTCAGGCAGAATCACGTCGAGCGTAATCAGGTCGGGCTTGGTGGAGGCAGCCATTTCAATGGCCTGCTGGCCGTTGGCGGCCTCGCCTACCACTTCGTAGCCAGCATCAGTAAGCACATTCTTGAGCATCGTACGCATGTAGAAAGAGTCGTCGACGATGAGGATGCGGTTTTTCATAAAAGGAATTTCAAGATCCAAAAGGAAGCCAGAGAAGAGTAAAAGCTGGCCCGTTGTACGGTGGCTGCCAGGCAAAGATGCTTAGCTGCTTTGCAACTGCATTATTTCGGAGGGCGTGAGCAGTTTCAACATATCGAGCACGATAATGATTCGGCCGTTCACTTTGGCTATCCCCTCGATGTACTTGTCGTTGATGTTGATGTCCTGAATAAAATCGGGAGCTTTTTCAATAATGGACACCGGAATCGACAACGGCTGGGGCACTTCTCGCACCACAATGCCAATGGTATAGTCTTTGGCTTCGATGGCCAGCGTGTATGAGGTAGCTGGCAACTCTTGTCCGGCAGGGCGCAAGCCAAACCGCTCCTCTAAATCCACGATGGCAATAATGTCGCCGCGCAGGTTGGCAATGCCTTTGATGAACGGGGGCGTTTTGGGCATTCTGGCCACTTCCGGCGTGATGGTCACCTCCTTCACCTGCTCGATGCGCAAGCCGTATTCCTCGTCGCCCAGCCGAAACACAATCAGTTGAATGATGGCGTCGGCCTTGACGTTCTTTTTATCGCTGGATTGTTCTGAATCAGGCATTTACTGAGATAAACCAAAAGGTGAAAACTGAAAGAACGAAAGAGCAAGGTATAGCACTGCTATACCCTGCCCTCTTCATTACCTGGCTTTCGCTTTCGAGCGGGCTTTAGCAGGCTTCTCACCTGAAGCCGTGGCTTCTGTTTCAGGATTATTGGCGGCTTTAGCCTCGCTGGCAGCGCGGCGGCTGGCTTTGCGGCTACGCTGGGCTTCGTTCTGCTCGGCGTTGGTAGGCTTGCGCACGGGCGCCGGAGCCTCAGCCGTGGGCCGGGCGTCGCCGCGGCGCGTGGCCACCAACGGCCGGCTGGCTACGGCCTGGGCATGCGCGGCATCAATGGCGGCATTCTGGCGGCGGGTACTGGCCCGGTCGCGCTCCGGTGTGGTTGACACGGGCGGTTGCGTTGCCGCCGCCCTTCGTGCCGAGCGACGCGGACGTACTGGCTCGGGTTCCGGCTCGGGTTCAATTTCCTCTAGCAACTGGAAGTTGGACAAGCCCAGTTGTAGGTCGTCGGCAATGTCGGTGAGGCGCTGGCTGGATACGGTCAGCTCTTGCATCGAACCCGAGAGCTGCTTGGCGGTACCGGCTACTTGCTGCGTGCCGGTGGCAGTTTGCTCGGCAATAGCTACCACTTCTTCCACGTACTTTACTACGTCGCCAATCGAGGTTTTCTGAATCTCGGTGGCCGTGAGGATGTCGCGCGAGGTACGTAGGGTTTCACCGGAGCTAGTGGCAATGTTTTTGAAGGCCGAGCTGGCTTCGAAGGTGGCATTTTTGCCTTTCAATACCCGGCCTTCCATGGTAGAAATAGCCGTGGCAGCGCTGGTCGTGTCCTTTTTCACGTCGTCTACCAGCGTACCGATTTCCGAAGCCGAGCGGCGGGAGCCTTCGGCCAGTTTCCGGATTTCCTCGGCTACCACCGCAAAACCGCGGCCCGCTTCGCCGGCCCGAGCAGCTTCAATAGCGGCGTTCAGGGCCAGCAGGTTGGTTTGAGAGGCGATGTCGGTAATGACGGCCAGGGTCTTGCTGATATCCTGGG
Organism: Hymenobacter norwichensis DSM 15439; assembly: GCF_000420705.1. GTDB lineage: Bacteria > Bacteroidota > Bacteroidia > Cytophagales > Hymenobacteraceae > Hymenobacter > Hymenobacter norwichensis. Next base: position 151,204 of record NZ_ATVL01000007.1, on the reverse strand, counting down.
AACGGTTGGATAGAACCTCGATGGTGCGGGCCGTTTGGGCTGCCGCCGCCGAAATTTCCTCCATATTCTTCACCACCTCGGCTACTGTTTTCAAGCCGAGCTGTGAGGTTTGCTCCCCGAGAATAGCCGCCTTGATGCCTACATCGGCTTTGCCGGCCGTTTCCTTGGTGGCCTGCATGATTTCTTCAATCAGCTTGAAGGCTTGGTCAGTTTTGAGAGCTTGGTTCTGCGCACCTTCAGCCATTTGCTGCATGGCCAAGGCCACGTCAACGGTTACCCGGCTCATCTCCTGCCCTTTCGCTGCCATTTCCTCCGACGAGGTGCCTACCACCTGCGACGACTCGTTGATTTCAGCCAGCAAGTCGTTCAGGTTGTCAACGGCCAGGTTCAGCGCATCGGCCATGGCCTGAATGTCGCCGGCCGTCTGGATTTCCACTTGCTGCGTCAGGTCGCCTTCCGATATGGCCCGCACCACGCGGCTTACTTCCAGCACTGGCGAGGCAATGGATTCAAGCAGGTCGTTGAGGGTATCCACGATTTCCTTCCACGAACCGCTCACGCCGCCTACGCTGGCCCGTTCGGTCAGTTTGCCTTCCACCCCGGCCACTTTGGCCACGCGGCTTACTTCCTGCGCCAAACGGTTCAGGTCGTCCACCATGCGGTTGATGGTGTCGGCCAAGTCCGCTACTTCGCCTTTGGCGTCTAAAGTCAGCTTCTGGGTCAGGTCACCCTGCGATACGCCGGTTACTACCTTACCAATGCCACGTACCTGGGTGGTGAGGTTGGCGGCCAGCGTGTTTACGTTGTCGGTCAGGTCTTTCCACACGCCGGTTACGTTCGGTACATCAGCTTGGCCGCCGAGCTTACCTTCCGTGCCCACTTCCTGCGCCACGCGGGTTACCTCGCCAGCAAAAATGTTGAGCGAGTCCACCATCCGGTTGATGTTGTCCTTGAGGTCGAGCAGTTCGCCTTTCACGTCCACCGACACCTTCTGGCTTAGGTCGCCGCGGGCTACGGCGGTGGTTACGTTGGCAATGTCGCGTACTTGGCTGGTGAGCGAGGCGGCCATCGTGTTAACGTTATCGGTCAGGTCTTTCCAGGTGCCGCGCACGTTCGGCACATCGGCTTGGCCACCGAGCTTGCCTTCGGTGCCTACTTCGCGGGCTACGCGGGTTACTTCGTCGCCGAACGTATTCAGCGAGTCCACCATCTGGTTCAGGTTCTCTTTGAGCTGCAATAGCTCTCCGCGCACGTTCACGGTTACTTTCTGGCTCAGGTCACCTTTAGCTACGGCCGTGGCTACGTTGGCAATATCCCGCACCTGAGAAGTCAGGTTCGAGGCCATCGTATTCACGTTGTCCGTCAGGTCTTTCCAAGTGCCGCTTACGTTGGGTACCGAGGCCTGACCACCTAGGATACCTTCGGTGCCTACTTCGCGAGCCACGCGGGTTACCTCGCCGGCAAAGATGTTGAGCGAATCCACCATCTGATTGAGGATGTTCTTCAGGTCGAATATCTCGCCCTTCACATCCACTGTCATCTTCTGGGTCAGGTCGCCTTTGGCTACCGCGCTAGCTACGTTGGCAATATCCCGCACCTGAGAAGTCAGGTTCGAGGCCATGAAGTTTACGTTGTCCGTCAGGTCCTTCCAAGTGCCCGACACACGCGGCACGGCGGCCTGTCCGCCGAGCTTGCCTTCGGTGCCTACTTCGCGGGCTACTCGGGTTACTTCGTCGCCGAAGATGTTGAGCGAGTCCACCATCTGGTTCAGGATGTTTTTGAGCTCCAGAATCTCGCCCTTCACGTCCACCGTCATCTTCTGGCTTAGGTCGCCGCGGGCTACGGCCGTAGCCACGTTGGCAATATCCCGCACCTGAGAGGTCAGGTTCGAAGCCATGAAGTTCACATTGTCTGTGAGGTCTTTCCAGACGCCAGCCACGTTCGGTACCAGCGCCTGGCCACCGAGCTTGCCTTCGGTGCCTACTTCCAGGGCCACGCGGGTTACTTCGCCAGCGAACAGGTTCAGCGAGTCCACCATCTGGTTTAGGTTCTGCTTCAAATCCAGCAGCTCGCCTTTCAACTCCACCGTCACTTTCTGGCTCAAGTCACCTTTGGCTACGGCCGTAGCTACGTTGGCAATGTCGCGCACCTGCAATGTGAGGCTGGAGGCCATGAAGTTCACGTTGTCGGTCAGGTCTTTCCAGACGCCAGCCACATTCGGCACGGACGCCTGACCACCCAGCTTGCCTTCGGTCCCTACTTCCAGGGCCACGCGGGTTACTTCGCCGGCAAACAGGTTCAGCGAGTCCACCATCTGGTTCAGATTCTGCTTCAAGTCCAGCAACTCGCCGCGCACGTCCACGGTCATTTTCTGGGTCAGGTCGCCTTTGGCTACGGCGTTGGCTACGTTGGCAATGTCGCGCACCTGACTCGTCAGGTTCGAAGCCATATAGTTTACGTTGTCGGTCAGGTCTTTCCAGGTACCGCGCACGTTAGGCACCGCCGCCTGGCCGCCGAGTTTGCCCTCGGTACCTACCTCCAGGGCCACGCGGGTTACCTCGTCGCCGAAGATATTGAGCGAGTCCACCATCTGGTTCAAGATGTTCTTCAGCTCCAGCACTTCGCCCTTCACGTCCACGGTCATTTTCTGGCTCAGGTCGCCCTTAGCCACGGCGGTAGCCACGTTGGCAATGTCGCGCACCTGGCTCGTCAGGTTCGAGGCCATGGTATTTACGTTGTCGGTCAGGTCTTTCCACACCCCGCCGACGTTCGGCACAGATGCCTGGCCGCCCAATTTGCCTTCGGTACCCACTTCCTGCGCCACGCGGGTTACTTCGCCGGCAAACAGGTTGAGGTTGTCGATGGTCTTGTTGATGGTTTCGGCCATCACCTTGAAGTCGCCGGAAACCGGAATCTGGAAGGTTTCGTCGAGGTTACCTTTGCTGATGTTCTTGAGCACTTTGCCCACTTCCAACACCGGCACGGCAATGCTATCTACGAGGCCATTTATGTTGTTGATCATGTCGCGCCAGAATCCGGCGGCGTTGTCGGCCGAGGCGCGGGCTTTCAGGTTGCCTTCCACCCCGGCCACCTTCGAAATGCGTGACACCTCGCCCCCTACCCCGCCTATCATCTCCACCATCGAGTTATAGGCTTCGGCAATTTCAGCGAAGATGTCGTCGGTTTGCTTGGTGAGCCGCACCGATACGTCGCCTTTTTTGAAAGCATCCAGCGCAAAAAGCACGCGGTTAAGTTGCTCATTCACATATTCCGGATTTTGCACGGCTTGGTCGCGGCGGTTATTCCGGCTAGCTGCGCTCTTGCGGATATTCTCCTCAGGCAGGGCAGCGGTGGCGGTAATCTGTTCAGGCTCAGCGGCGGAGGCGGCAGAAGCAGCGGGCTTGGCGCGACGGATGGAGGGGGTGGTAGTCTTACCTGATGCCATAAAGAAGGAGTAGCGAGGCCCGTGGAAAGTGGGCAAAGCAAACGGGAACCGGCCAAAAAGGGCCGTATCCCTACTTGGCAAAGGTAACGAATACGGTTGTTTCGCCGCACAGGATTATGGCATAGGTAAAACAGGAAGAAAAGATTTACGTGAACCTCTTCTCACTAATCCGTTGTTGCCATCAAGCCGTATCACCAAAGGAGGCGTGGCAGAGTTATTGTGCGCCGCACAGTGGGACACGAGATTATTCCATCATCTTTGCGGCAAAATTCAACTTCCCACTCTCCGTCTCGTTTTCTAAGTACATTTTCTCTTAGTTAGCTGTCTACTGCTGCCACTACTACCCTCCAATGGTTAAAAATTTAGTCATCGTCGAATCACCCGCCAAAGCCAAGACCATTGAAGGGTATTTGGGTAAGGACTATATTGTAAAGAGCTCATTTGGTCACGTCCGCGACTTGCCCAAAGACAATAATGCCATTGACATTGCCAACGGCTTCAAGCCGACCTATGTGGTATCGGCCGATAAGCGCGAGATAATCGCGCAGCTAAAGAAGCTGGCTAAGGAAGCGGAAACGGTGTGGCTAGCGAGTGACGATGATCGGGAGGGCGAGGCTATTTCGTGGCACTTGGCGGAAACGCTCAATCTGAGTGGCAGCAATAAAACCCGCCGCATCGTATTCCGCGAAATCACTAAGAGCGCCATCCTAACGGCCATCGATAACCCGCGCGAAATCGACCTGAACTTGGTAAACGCCCAGCAGGCGCGCCGTGTGCTCGACCGGTTGGTGGGCTTTGAGTTGAGCCCGGTGCTTTGGAAGAAAGTAAAAGCCGGTCTTTCGGCGGGCCGCGTGCAGAGCGTAGCCGTGCGCATTGTGGTGGAACGGGAGCGGGAAATCAATCAGTTCAAGGTTTCGTCGGCGTACCGCATAACGGCTCGATTTGATGCCGGACGCGGGGCAGTGCTTGAAGCCGAGCTACCTAAGCGCTTCACGGCACGAGAAGAAGCTGAGGCCTTTCTGGCCCGTTGCGTAGGTGCAGAGTATCGGATTGAAAACCTAGAGAAAAAGCCTGGCAAGCGTAGCCCCGCACCGCCGTTTACCACGAGTACCCTGCAACAGGAAGCCTCGCGCAAGCTGGGTTTCTCGGTGGCACAGACCATGAGTGTGGCGCAGAAGCTTTACGAAGCCGGTAAAATCAGCTATATGCGGACCGACTCGGTGAACCTCTCGCAGGATGCCTTGGCCGCCGCTCAAGAGGAAATCAGCCGCGCTTACGGAGCCGAGTACGCTCAGACCCGGATGTATAAAACTAAGTCTGCCTCGGCGCAAGAAGCGCACGAAGCTATCCGCCCTACCGATTTTGCCCTGGTGAAAGCCGGCTCCGACTCACAGGAGCAGCGTCTATACGACCTGATTCGGAAGCGGGCTATGGGCTCGCAAATGGCCGATGCCGTGATTGAGCGCACAGTGGCTACCATTGGCATTAGCACCCAGCCCGGTGTGACCTTAACGGCTACCGGTGAGGTAATTACGTTTGAGGGATTCCTGAAAGCCTACGCCGAGAGCAAAGACGAGGAAGAACTGGATGAAACGGCTAACACAGACTCCTCGTTTTCGCGCGGTTTGCCGCCGCTCACGGTAGGCCAGCAGTTGCCATTGCAGTTGTTGCGCGCCCTGGAGCGGTTTGCGTCGCCACCGGCCCGCTACACTGAGGCTTCGCTGGTGAAGAAACTGGAAGAAATGGGTATCGGCCGTCCTTCCACTTATGCGCCTACCATCAGCACCATTCAGAAGCGTGGCTACGTGGAAAAGGACTCGCGTGAAGGCAAGGAGCGTAAGTTTCATGTACTGACGCTGGACGGCAGTGAGGTGAAAACGGAAGTGAAAACCGAAACCTTCGGGGCCGACAAAGCCAAGCTCTTCCCGACGGATACCGCTATGGTAGTCAACGACTTCCTGGTAGAACACTTCCCTAGCATCGTGGATTTTCAGTTCACGGCCAAGGTAGAAGACGAGTTCGACCAGATTGCCAATGGCCACGAGCAGTGGACCGATATGCTGGCAGGCTTTTACAGCACTTTCCACGAGACTGTGGAGCGCGGCCAGGACATTGAGCGGAGTACGTTGGGCAGCACCCGCGTAATCGGCATTCACCCCGAAACCGGGCAGAAGCTAACGGCTCGCCTCGGCCGCTATGGTCCTTATGTGCAGATCGAGCCGAAAGAAGGTGCGCCAGAAGATGAGAAGGCAGTGTACGCCAGCTTACGAAAAGGCCAGTTCATTGAGAACATTACGCTGGAAGAAGCGCTGGACCTTTTCAAGCTACCCCGCATTGTAGGTGAGTTCGAAGAAAAGTCGATGACGGCGGCGCTGGGCCGATTTGGACCGTATATCCGCCACGACAGCAAGTTCTACTCCCTCACTAAGGAGCAGGACCCGCACACCATAACTGCGCAGGAAGCAGTGGAACTGATTGAAAACAAGCGCAAGTCGGATGCCGAGCGCCTCATCAAGGAGTTCCCCGAAAACCCCGACATCCAGGTGTTGAATGGCCGGTTTGGGCCATACATTGTGGCAGGCAAGAAGAACGTAAAAATTCCGAAAGGTGAAGAGCCAGCCGGCCTCACGCTGGAACGTTGCCTGGAGCTGGCCGCCGCCACCCCCGACAAGCCTGCTAAAGGAGGCCGGTTTGCTAAGAAAGCCGCTCCAGCTGCTGATACCGAGGAAGCAGCCGACAAGCCCGCAAAAAAGAAGCCGACGGCTGCCAAAAAACCCGCCGCTAAAAAACCAGCTGCTAAGAAAGCCACTGGCACCAAAGCCGCCGCTAAAAAGGCTCCGGCCAAAGCTAAGTAGCCTTCCGGCATTCGTTTTGAATTACCAAGCGGCCCACCGAATTGATTCGGTGGGCCGCTTGGTTTTATAGGCATATTGAAGCCGAAAAAGATACAAAACGGCCGGCGGCAGCTATACCTGATGCGGCTTTTGAAACGTTAGGAATTTTTATAGCTACTATCCCTATGCTTCGCCATTTCCTTGTTATAGGCAGTCTTCTAATGGCGTTCAGTCAAGTTGCGTTGTCAACGAACTCACAAAAAGCGCCAATGATTGGTCAACAGAATGTTGCGAGTGCCGCTGCTATCACCAACCGCTATCCGTGGCTGCCAGTTGGTGCTTACAACGCGAAACAAAGTCTGGCCGCACGGTTTGCGCCACCACCGGGCTGTCGGCGGGTGGCGGTGGCGCAGGGCTCCTTCGGACAATGGCTGCGCTACCTGCCGTTGCTGCCCGCCGGTACGGCAGTGCACCTACACAACGGCCAGCTAAAAACCCCGCAAACCGTACACGCGGCGGTTGTGAACATCGACGTGGGCAGCCGGGATTTGCAGCAGTGCGCCGATGCCGTAATCCGGCTGCGTGGTGAGTACGAGTTTTCTCGAAACCTCGACCAAGTGCATTTCCATTTGACCAGCGGCGACGATATCCGGTTTGTGGACTGGTATGGGGGCCAGGGCTTCCGGGCGAGCGGCAACGCGGTAGTGGCAGCACCCAAAGCCATAGAACAACCCACACACGACGTTTTCCGCCGCTACCTCGACCAGATTTTCACGTATGCCGGCACCCTTTCGCTGGAGCGGGAGCTGGCCCCAACGCCGCTAACCGGCGTGCAGCCCGGCGACGTATTCATTCGGGGCGGCTCGCCGGGCCACGCCGTGCTGGTGCTGGATGTAGCCGAACTGCCTGCCACCGGCCAGCGGTACGTGCTACTGGCCCAAAGCTACATGCCCGCCCAGCAGATTCATGTGCTGCGCGACCCGGCGGCAGCGGGCGGGGTATGGTTCGCCGTAAATCCGGCCGAAGCGCGGTTCGATACGCCTGAATGGACGTTTGGCCGAGAGCAGCTGCGGCGGTTCAATTGATGGCCAGCCGCTCGCCGCTGGCTTTCCTTATTTGTTGCTTTATTGCTTGTTCATAGCTTCCAAAGCACTTTAACTAGTCTGGCTTCAATCAACAAGCAAGGAAATATATGGCTGGCAGAAAAAAGATAGTAGCCCTCACCGGGGCGGGCATCAGCGCCGAAAGCGGCCTAGCCACTTTCCGAGGCTCCGATGGATTGTGGGAAGGACACCGGGTGGAAGATGTGGCTTCGCCGGAAGGCTGGGCCCGCAACCCCGAACTGGTGCTCGATTTTTATAACCAGCGGCGGGCGGCGGCACGGGCAGCGCAACCTAATTCGGGCCATTTGGCGCTAGTGGCGCTGGAGCAGGATTTCGACGTGGTTATCATTACACAGAACGTGGACGATTTGCACGAGCGGGCCGGTTCATCCAACGTTATGCACTTGCACGGCAAGCTGTTTGAGTCGCGCAGCACAGCGTACGAAGACTTGGTGTACCCCATGACGTCCGACCGGATTGAACTGGGCGACTTGTGCGAGAAAGGCCACCAGTTGCGCCCGAATATCGTGTGGTTTGGGGAGCAGGTGCCGCTGATGGAAGTGGCCGCAGACGAGGCCGCCACGGCCGATATTTTTCTGGTGGTAGGCACGTCGCTGCAAGTGTATCCGGCCGCCAACTTGGTGCACTACGCCCCCACCAACTGCCCCATCTACGTCATCGACCCGCACCAGCCGCCACTGGTGCACCGGCCCAACCTGCACTTCATCACGGAGCCCGCCAGCCTAGGTGTACCAAACGTAGCAGTCGAGCTTATTCGAGCCTTGTAGCCTAACAACATATAATTCCAACGCCATGGCTTCTGTATTCGGACACATGCTGCTGGGCACCACCCTGGGCGCGGTGCTGCTGCCGGAGCGGCATCACTGGTGCTGGTGGCTGGTAGCAGCTGCCTGCGCGTTTCTGCCCGATGCCGACGTTATTGGTTTTAAATTTCACATAGCCTACGCCAGCTCGTGGGGGCACCGGGGCCTCACCCATTCGGTGCTGGCGGCGGCGGTAGTGGCCTCTGTTATTACCGGCTTGGCAGGGCTGCGCCGAAGCAACGCTATGCCACCGGTCGCACGGCTATGGACATTACTATTTTTGGCTACGGCCTCACACGGCGTGCTCGACGCCATGACTACTGGCGGACTGGGCGTAGCCTTTTTCAGTCCTTTCGACCAGCAACGCTACTTTTTTTCGCTCCGCCCCATTCAGGTTTCGCCCATCGGAATCAGGAATTTTCTGGGCGAAAAAGGCGTCCGGGTACTCGGCAGTGAGGCCTTGTGGGTGGGGTTGCCGTGTCTGCTTGTCTTACTAGTTAAACGGAGTTGGCTGCGCCGGGCCTAACCTTTATTGAAGAAAGCCGGTTAGGGGAAATGACAGGATTAATTTTAAATTAATCTTGCTCTCAATTCCGGTCTCGCCGGCCAATAACTCGTTCTTTATGCCCTCACCTTTCCGCTGCTTGTTGCTGGCCGCGCTTGGCCTGACCACTGCTTCTCCCCTGCTGGCGCAAACTCCTTCCCCCGCCACGCACACCGTTTACCTACTCGGCAACACGGCCACCGCCGACCTGCCCACCGCACACCTGCAAGCGCTGCGCAAGAGCCTAGAAGCCCAGCCCGGTACGTTTACAGTAGTGCACCTAGGTGATATTGTGGGTCCGCAAGGCATGGGCACCAAAAACGACTCCACCCGCGGCAACGAAACAGCCCGCGTGGATGCTTTGCTGGCGCTGGTGCAAGGGCTCCCTAACGGCAAAATCTACTTTGTGCCCGGCGACCGGGACTGGGCCAATTCCGGCCGCGACGGGCTCAAGCGTGTGCGGCGGCTGGAAGACTACATCGAGAAGCGCCTGCCGGGCCAGAATGCGTTTGTGCCCACCGGCGGCTGCCCTGGCCCCGAAGTGGTGGATGTGGCACCCAACGTGCGCTTGGTCGCCCTCAACTCGCCGTGGTTTACCCACCCCTTTCACCGCCCCGAAGCGCCCGATACCGACTGCAAAACCCTGACGCAGCAGGAGTTCCGGGAGCAGTTGCAAGACCTGCTCGACGACACTAAAGACAAGAACGTGCTGCTGCTCGGGCATCAGCCGGTTATCAGCAACGGCGTGTATGGTGGCAAGCAGCCCCTAAGCCGCCACCTACTGCCGCCCGTATTCGGCACGATATACGCTGCCTACCGCCAGAACGTGGGCACCCCGCGCGACCTAGCTAATCCGGCATACCAGGAGTTCAGCAAAGAGCTACTCAACACCCTGCGCGACCATCCCGGTGCCGTGTACGCCGCCGCCCACGACTACAGCCTGCAACTCAACCGCCGCGACGACAACTACCACCTCGTATCGGGCTCCTTTGCTGAGAAACAGCACGTAGGAGCCGGCGGGGATGCTTTATACAACAAGTCGGAAGAAGGCTTTTCCAAGCTCGAATATTTTGCCGATGGCACTGTAAAGGCCCATTTTTACACGTTCGATGCTGCGGGTACTACGGCGCAGGAGTCGTATGCAGGTACACTGTTTCAGTCGGCGTGCCAGCAGCCACGGCTGGCGGGCGTACCCGTCAACAGCTTTATTCCCGAATGTCCTTCGGCCCCGAAAGGCGTGGCCGAGTTCAAGCCCGATGCGCCTTTTCAGCCGACCCAAACGGTAGCGGCCGGGCCGCAGTATGGCGGTTCAGCTTCTTCGCGGTTTTTTTTAGGGCCAGTGTACCGCACCTCCTGGACCCAGCCGGTGCGGGTGCGCACGCTTAATCTCGCCACCGAGAATGGCGGGCTCCGGCCGTTTGGACGCGGCGGCGGACGCCAGACCACCTCGCTCAAGGTTATTGCCGCCGATTCGTCGGAATACGTGTTTCGTTCGGTTGACAAGGACGTAACCAAGATTCTGCCGCCGGAACTGCAAAACTCGGTGGCCGCCGACGTGCTGCGCGGTATTACACCCACGGCGCATCCGTATTCAGCGTTGGTTATCAGCTCGATGCTCGATAAAACCGATATTCTGCACGCCCGGCCACGCCTGTTTGCCCTACCCGACAACAACCAACTGGGGGCCTACCGCGCCGATTATGCTGGCATGCTGGGTACGCTCGAAGACAGCCCCAAAGACCCCAAGCCCAACTTACCCGGTTTCGGGGGAGCCGATGAGGTGCGCCGCTCGTTCAGTTTCTTTCGCCAGCTCTACAAGGATAACGACAACCGCATCGACGCAGAGGCTTTTGGGCGGGCCCGCGCCTTCGATATGCTGGTCGCCGACTTTGGCAAGCACGAAGACAACTGGAAATGGGCCGGTTACAAGCAGGGCAAGAAAACCATCTATAAACCCATTCCGCGCGACCGGGACCAGGCCTTCACCCTTTGGAACGGCCTGCTGACTTATCTGGCCAACCGTGAATGGGCGGTGGGCAGTATCGAGGACTTTCAAACGGAATTCCACGACCTCAAAAGCCTGAACTGGCCTGCCAAAGACCTGGACCGGTTCCTGCTGCAAAGCCTGACGCGGGAACAGTGGCAGGAAATCGGGCGCTACGTACAGGCGCGCATCACGCCGGCCGCCATTGACGAAGCCACCGCTCAGCTTCCACCGGAACTAATGCCGCTGTCGGGCAACGACCTGAACCGCAAGCTTAAGGCTCGTATTCAGGAACTGCCCAAAGTACTTGATGAGTATTACCTGATGCTGGCCAAGCGGGTAGACGTGGTGGGCTCCAATAAGAACGAGGTATTTGAAGTGACCCGCTTGGCCGACGGCAACGTGCGGGTGCAGATGTTCAAGAAAGACAAAGAGGAAGGCACCGCCAAAGGAGAGCCGCTATTTGAGCGCACATTCAAGCGCGACGAAACCGAGGAAATCTGTTTGTACGGGCTCGATGGCAAAGACGTGTTCAACGTGACGGGCACGGCCGGCAAGAGCGTACTGGTACGCGTTATTGGGGGCGAAGGCAAAGACCAAATCACCGATAATTCCCGCGCTGGTGGCTTGCGGGCTCTCACCAAAATCTACGACGTACCCGATACTCAGCTCCAACTCGGCCCCGAAAGTGACAACCGCACGTCTTTGCGCCCCGATGTGAACCGCTACGACCGGGAATCGTTCCAGTACAACGGCTACACCCCAAGCGCCACATTAATCTACAACCGCAACGACGGCTTTGGAGCAGGTGTGGGCATCAACTTCAACCGCCAGGGCTTCCGCAAACCGGGTTACCGTAACCTCTACACGTTCAACCTACGTGGCTCTACGGGCGGCAACTTTCAGGTGGGGCTGGCCTCGCGCTACCGCTATGCCTTCGGGCGCTGGGACGTAGGCGCGGCCGTAGATTACGGCGCTTATTTCCCGTTCTACAACTTTTTCGGCCTCGGCAACGATACCCAAAAAGACGAAGCCCGGTTCGACAACAACTATTACCGTGCCCGTTACAAGGGCTACACCATCAACGTGTTTACCGAGCGGGTTTTCCTGCGGCGTAGCGTACTGCGCGTGGGGCCGTCGTTCGAGCAATACACGTCGGATTTTGCGGGCAACAGCTACCTGGGTGAGTTGCTGGGTGGCCAATTGCCTGGCAACGACGACCGGCGCCCTAACACCAGCAAGCAGCAGCTATTAGGCCTGAACGGATTGTTCGATCTTGATTTGCGCGACCGGCAGAATTTTGCGCGGCGGGGAGTGCGCTTGGTGGCTCGCCACAACACGTACTATCAGCTCAATCAGGGCCAGGAGCTGTTTGGACTCACGCAGGGGTTTGCTGAGTACTATGGCACGGCCCGCCTGGGCATTCCGGTTACGCTAGTGGTGAAAGGCGGCGGCGGCAAAAACTACGGTGCCGACGACGAAATACCGTTCTACAAATTCACCAGCCTGGGCCTCAACGAAAGCCTGCGTGGCTACTACCGCAACCGCTTCACCGGTGACGCCAGCCTCTACCTCAATACAGAGCTGCGCCTGGCACTGGGCCGCGTGCAAAAGGCGTTTCTGCCCTTCTCTTACGGTGTATTTGGGTTCTACGACCGGGGCCGGGTGTACTACAAAGGCTCGTCGCCGGGCGGCTGGCACGAGGGCTACGGTGCAGGCTTCTACTTGGCCCCTGTTTCCGACCAATATGCCCTGTCCTTTTCTTATCAACAGTCGCCGGAAAACGGCCTGATTCGGTTTGGCGTGGGCTTCCGGATCGATAACTAGCCAATGTTTAGCGGGCCCCTCTGCCGGGCGAGTTTGATGGCTATGCTTGGTGGAGAGGCAGTTCTATTGAGGCAGTTTCTGATTAAAAGCTAGTCCAGTCTCCGCAAACGGCTATATTTGGCCGAAATTTCAACTTTACCTGCTTTCCTGATGGAGTATCCGCTACTGAAACTGGCCGCTATTGATATAGGCTCCAATGCCGTTCGTTGCCAGATTTCAGCAGTGCTCCACTACGGCGACCGGTACCGCCTCAAACGGGTGGAATATGTGCGCTACCCCCTCCGGCTGGGCGAAGACGTATTTGCCACCGGCACCATCTCCGACAAAAAGCAGGAGAAGTTCATCAAGTTTCTGCATGCTCTTAAGCTGCTGATGGAGGTGCACGATGTGGCGCCTAACCACTACTTAATCTGCGCTACGTCGGCAATGCGCACCGCGGCCAACGGCGCCGAAGTGGCAGCCCGCATCGAGCGGGAGTTGGGTATGAAAGTGCTGGTGATTGACGGCCAGGACGAGGCCGCCTACATCAACCGCGTCATCGAGCATTTGCTGGAAGACAAAAAGCACTACCTGCACATTGACGTAGGCGGTGGCAGTACCGAGTTCAATATCTACCACGACCGGCGCAAAGTAGCTTCACAGTCGTTTGAAATCGGCTCGATTCGGCGGATGCAACAGGAAGAGAGTGGCCTAGCTTCCACCGAAGCTCAGAACGACCTGTGGCAGCGTATGGAGGAATGGGTGAAGGAAAACGCCCGCCGCTACCACGTAACGCGCGCTATCGGTACGGGTGGCAACATCAACAAGCTCTACAGCATTGCGCAGCCGCAGCAACTCGATAAATCAGTGACGCGCCGCCGCATTGCCACCGTACTGCACAATCTGACCAGCATGAGCATGGATGAGCGGGTGAACGTGGCTATGCTCAACCCTGACCGCGCCGACGTCATTGTGCCGGCTGGCCACATCTACCTGTCGGCTATGGAATGGGCCAACGTGCACCAGATGATTGTGCCCGATATTGGGTTGAAAGACGGCATGCTCCAAACGTTGTTCGAAGAGCATTTCGACGAAATCCGAGCCCGCGAAGACCACTCGCTCACGGTGCCTTTTCCGACCCCGCAAAGCCGCCCAACAGAAATAGAATAGCAGCGCACTAGGTAAATAAAGTGGGGAGTAAGGACCAATGAGTTTGGCCTTTACTCCCCACTTTATTTACCTGCTTTTTTAGTAGTCGGCTGGCTTTTTACACGTTAGGCAGGCTGGCTTCGCCCTCATATTTCTCGATAACGGCAACTGGGTAAGCAAACTGCTCTTCTCCTTCTGCGGCTTCATTAGTGGTAGCATCCAGCTCACTGCCAGGAACTTCACTGCCAATATCCGTTCTGCCTTGGTCGTCATCTACAACGGGCACATCGGACACTTCGCTTCGAGAGGTTTGCTTGCTTAATAGCGTTAGTAGCTTTTCGGGCGTGGCAGCGGCCAGACGCTCTTCGTCGCGGCGGTAGAAGTCTCTGTGTACGTTCACAATGGGTTCGTCGGGCGTGGGTTGCCGGCGGATGTAGGCACCATCCTCCCGCATAATGTAGGCGTTCTGATTGTCCAGCAAGTTGAGCATCAAAATGCTGATGGCCTCACGCTTCAGCTGCGGATTCACAATCAGAAACAGCGCCTCAATACGCCGGTCAAAGGAGCGCACCATCACGTCGGCGGAGCCGGCGTACACTTTGGGCTGGCCGGTTTGGTGGAAGTAGAACAGCCGGGAGTGCTCCAGCAGGTCGCCCACAATGCTGCGCACTTCTATGTTTTCACTCAAGCCAGGCCGGCCCGGCCGCAGGCAGCAAATGCCGCGCACAATAAAGCGGATGGGTACGCCCGCCTTGGAAGCCCGATAAACCTCATCAATCATCTCCTTGTCTTCCAGGGAGTTCATTTTCATGACGATGCCGCTCGGCAAGCCCTTTTTAGCGTTGCGCACTTCCTCCCGAATCAGGTGGATGAGTTGCTGACGCATGTCTTTGGGCGCCGTAATCAGGTACTCGTAGTCGTCAGGCTGCGAGTGGCCGGTGATGACGTTGAAGAATTCTGACACGTCGTGGCCGTACACGTCGTTGGTGGTGAGCATGCTCACGTCGGTGTAGAGCTTGCTAGTTTGCTCGTTGTAGTTGCCTGAGCCGATGTGCACGTAGCGCGTCACCTTCTCTCCCTCCTTACGGATAATCATGAGCATTTTGGTGTGCGTCTTGTACTTGCTCACCCCGTAGATGACAAAGCACCCCGCTTTTTCCAGCCGCGCGCCCTCCCTAATATTGCGCTCCTCATCGAATCGGGCCTTGATTTCAAACAGTACCGATACGTGCTTACCGTTTTCCGCCGCCTTCAGTAGCGCCGCTGATACGCGCGAGTCTTCGGCTAGACGGTAGATAGTTTGCTTGATACCCAGCACCTGCGGGTCTTCGGCAGCCTGTTCCAGTAACCGCACCATCGGCTCAATGCTGTTATAGGGGTGGTGCAGCAGCACGTCGTGGTGCTTGAGGTACTCAAACAGGTTTTCGTCGGCGCCTTCAGGTAAGCTCAACGGCGCTACCGGCGAAGGCAACTTAGACCCCCTACCCCGGAAATTCGGGTGTTTCAGGATTTGTAACAGTCCTTTCAGGTCCACCAGCGAGCTGATGACAAACACATTGCCGTTATCAATCTTCCACCGTTCTTTCAGCACCGCCATCAGCAGCGGCGAGGCATCAGGCTCCACTTCCAGCCGTACAACCCGGCCCCGCTTGCGCGTTTTCAGCCCTTGCTGAAGCTCCTTGATAAAATCGGTATCGATGTCCTCTGATTCTTCCAGCGTGAAGTCGCCGTTGCGAGTGATGCGGAACAGGTTGGCCGACTCGATGCTGACGTTGCGGAACAGTTTCGGCAGGTTTTCGCGCACAATGTCCTCGATGGGCACGAACATCACCTTGTCTTTGCGGCTCAGTTCAAAGAAGCGCGACAGGTTCTGCGGAATCTGCACGAACGTGATGCGCTCCTGCCCTTTCTCCGTTTCCAAGTCGCCGGTGCCGGTGCGCGTTACCACACCTAGCACCAGCATCTGGTTGACCATCAGCGGGAAACCATGGTACGAGTCGTAAACCATGGGCGTAAGCAGTGGGAAGATGGTATTCTTGAAATAGCCATCTACCTTCTTCAGCTCTACTTCCGTCAAATCACTCACCTTCAATATATTGAAGCCATTCTTCTCGAACAGCGGCTTCAGCTCATTGAGGTAGGTCATCGACTGGTCATTCACAAAGCGGTGCGCGAAATCGAGTAGCTTGCGCCGAAATGGCATCTCCCGCAGCCCCGAGTAATCTACCCGCTCCTTGCCGTAGTCGAGGTAGTTGTACAACGACCCCACTCGAATCATGAAAAACTCGTCGAGGTTCGACGAAGTGATACTCAGGAACCGCATCCGGTCAAACAGCGTCCGGCCGGGGTCTTTGGCCTGGTCGAGGACGCGGTAATTGAAGCGCAGCCAGCTTAAGTCGCGGCTGATGTACTTGCTTTTACGGATGAGGTCGGCAGATTTGAAGAGTTTCATAGGGCAAGGCAGGAAAGCGCTGATAAGCCGGCTTACGCTGATTTAGGCAATGGGTGGCAGTAGATGGGCAAGATAGTGGCTTAACGTGGTTCAGGCTGAATTAAACATCAAAAGATAATGCTCCTGTCATTCAGAAATGACACATTATGCCACACTAGCTGCTAAGTATATTGAATCAACCCAAACAAAAAAGCCCGCTATACGCGGGCTTTTTTGTTGCAACCAATGCAAAAGCTAGACGTCCAGCTTGGCGTATTTGGCGTTCTTCTCAATGAAGTCGCGGCGAGGCGGTACCTCGTCGCCCATCAGCATCGAGAACAAGTGGTCGGCTTCGGCGGCCGATTCCACGTCCACGCGCTTCAGGGAGCGGGTCATGGGCTGCATGGTGGTAGTCCAGAGCTGCTCGGCGTTCATCTCGCCTAGTCCCTTATAACGCTGTACGTTCACGGTTTCCGGCTTGCCGCGGCCCATTTCGTCCTGGGCTTGCTGACGCTCGGTTTCGGTCCAGCAGTAACGCTCCTCTTTGCCACGCTTCACCAAATACAACGGCGGCAGGGCAATGTAGATGTAGCCTTTGTCAACCAGTTCACGCATATAGCGGAAGAAGAACGTCAAAATCAACGTCCGGATGTGCGAGCCGTCGATGTCGGCGTCGGTCATGATGATGACCTTGTGGTAACGCAGTTTGTCCAGGTTTAGGAAGCGGCTGCTGCTACCATCTTCGTCGTCGGTTCGGGTTTCGAAGCTCACGCCGAGGGCGGTAATCATGTTCCGGATTTCCTCGTTTTCGTAGATGCGGTGCTCCTGCGCCTTCTCCACGTTCAGAATCTTACCCCGCAACGGTAGAATAGCCTGAAATGCGCGGTTACGGCCCTGTTTGGCAGTACCACCAGCAGAGTCACCTTCCACTAGATACAACTCGCAGATAGAGGGGTCCGATTCCGAGCAGTCGGCCAGCTTGCCGGGCAAGGAGTTGGAACCCAGCACCGACTTGCGCTGCACCATTTCGCGGGCTTTCTTGGCGGCTACGCGGGCTTTGGCGGCCAGAATCACCTTGTCCACGATGACGCGGGCTTCCTTGGGGTTTTCCTCCAGGTACTGGTTCAGGATTTCGCCTACCACCTGGTTCACGGCGCCGCTCACTTCGGAGTTGCCCAGTTTGCCTTTGGTCTGGCCTTCAAACTTCGGCTCCTGCACCTTCACCGAAATGATGGCGGTGAGGCCTTCGCGGAAGTCGTCGCCCTGAATTTCTACCTTGGCTTTGGCCACTTCCCCCGATTTCTCGGCGTAGGCTTTCAGCACGCGCGTAATAGCCGAGCGGAAGCCCGCTACGTGCGTACCCCCCTCGTGGGTGTTGATGTTGTTGACGTAGGAGAAGATGTGCTCCTGGTACGAATCATTGTACTGGAAGGCCACTTCCACCGGAATACCGCGCTCCGTAGCCACATACACCGGCTTGGTCATCAGCACGGTGCGGCTGTTGTCGAGGTACTGCACGTACTCGGCCAGGCCCCCTTCCGAGAAAAACTCCTCGCTTACGGCACCTTCCCCGTTCTCGTCGGCCTCACGCAAATCGGTGAGCAGGATGCGCACCCCCCGGTTCAGATACGACAGCTCACGCAAGCGGCTCGCAATTCGCTCGAAGGAATACTCGGTGGTTTCATCGAAGATGGTGGCGTCGGGCTGGAACATAACCCGCGTGCCGCGCTCCGTGGTGTCGCCTACCTGGCGCACGTCGTACTGCGGAATTCCGATTACGTATTCCTGCTCGTAGATGTGGCCGTCGCGCTTGACGGTTACATGGGTATGGGTACTGAGTGCATTCACGCAGGACACGCCCACACCATGCAGACCACCGGAGGTTTTATAGCTGTTCTTATCGAATTTGCCGCCTGCGTGGAGCATGGTCAAAGCAATTTCGAGGGCTGATTTGCCAAATTTCTGGTTGATACCCACGGGAATACCGCGGCCGTTGTCTTGCACGGATATGGCATTGCCGGGGTGAATATAGACCTCAATATGGTCGCACTGCCCAGCCAAGGCCTCGTCAATAGAGTTGTCTACTACTTCCCACACCAAGTGGTGCAGGCCTTTTACACCGGTGTCGCCGATGTACATGGAAGGGCGCTTGCGCACAGCTTCCAATCCTTCCAGTACCTGAATGCTATCGGCAGAGTACTGTTCTTCGGCGGCTATTTTCTCTTTCGTTTCGCTCATGTTTCGGGCGTAGATTTAGCGGTTGTGCTATCCTACAAAAGTACCGATTTTTCCGCGTTTTTGCCAGCTTTTACCCAAATCATCCTCTCCAAAACCTCACAAAAACCGGGTATTGTTTCAGGCGTGAAGAGGTTCGTTTTTTGGACTAAAAATCAAGCTTTTACTTTAGCGTTTCCACCTAATTCTAGGAAGCTTATTCCCATACAACTCGCTGCCAGCCCTACCTCTGTGCAGTATTGCCCTTCAGTGCAATTGACAAGTAAAATTCAACGCTTGTTGCACGGACTCTTACACGAGTATAGCTTGCTGCTGTACCGCCTTCTGCTCCAGCACTAGCTGAGCGACTAGTCTAGTTAGGGATCCAACTGACATATATCTAAGCCGTGAAGTGGAATGCATTGCGACAGCCCCACAGATTACGTCTACCGTTTTCGGGCTTTACCAACGCTGGCGACGCTGTCCGATTAGCAACACAAAGATGAACAGCAGCAATAGTACCCAAAACGCGCCGACAAGCAAGTATAACATAACCTAAGCATGAGAGGTGACACTACTATGCTTATAGACATGCTCTTGCATACAAAGGCTTCTCTGAAATAAGACAACTTATTATTTCGTCGCCGCCTCACTTAGTGAGTTCTACCAAATGCTATAAAAAGAATAAGTAATATTTCTACTAGAAGTAACCTTTTGCCTGCTACACTTGTCTGCCGTTCGAGATACTATGCTTCAACATGTTATGCGCTACTTGTATCTTCTCGTTCTGCCCTGCTCCCGCTACTCCCCACCAATTCCCATGTTGCTTTCGTACTCGCAGTTCCAAACGCTGGCTTACAGTCAGCAAGACCAATTTGTGCGCTTTCATGGCCAGTTGATTGCCCAACGCTGGCACGAAAACTATAGCATTGAGCTATATGATTTGGGAGTATTCTATTGTGAGCTATGGCTGGAGCAAGAGTGCCTGCGCTGGCCTTCTTACTACGCTTTTGCTTCTGATACCTGCCTAGAGTTATACACTATACAGGCACAAGCAGCCAATTATTGAGCATGTATTCAGGATAGCAATAGCTAAAAACCGGTTGAAGTTCATTTTTTCAGCTAATTCCTTTTAATAATTAGTAGGTTGTCAACAAACCAAACTTTTTCTTATGACGGAACTTGAAAAGCAAGAAATTCTGCGCGATTTCAGTATCGTAGTTGACTACATGAACCAGCAGCTCGACGATGAGGAAAGCAAACTTATCCAAAGCACATTGCTTTACAATCTCACTTCGACCTCAGTTGATGGGCTGAGCATTCCGACTCTGCCTTTTCCTATCGTAGCTCCTTCAACATTGGCTGAGCGGGAAACCCAACTTAACCAACTCACCCAAACGGTTGACTACATTAAACATACAGAAGCAAGTGCACTAACTGATGAAAGCATTCGTAGCTTCGCCCAAACGCTACAGTAAAAGAGTTGCAACACCGAATCGGCATATTCAGCTCTAAAGCTTGCAAGTAAAATTGTGCTCTGCTAATCGGCAGGCGTATGCAGGAACATTGGAGATGCCTCGCAAGTAGTGTCAATTGAAAATAGCAACACCTCACCAACGCTTTTAAAAGGTCCCGCCAATTGATTAGTATGTTGCTAGGCGAAGGCAAGCTAGCAACATGCTAGGTTGGTGAATCAATAACACGAAATATCGAGCATAGCAGATCAACAACTTAGTTATACAACCCATGTATGAACCGGGCATAAAAAAACCACTTAGCAATTACGCTAAGTGGTTGATTCTGAGAGTGGCCCCGATGTGATTCGAACACATGACCGGCTGCTTAGAAGGCAGCTGCTCTATCCAGCTGAGCTACGGGGTCTGAAGCCATGGGCTCCGGCCCAGCGGCTGGGGTACTTGTGTCGGGGTGGCAAGATTCGAACTTGCGGCCTCCTGCTCCCAAAGCAGGCGCGATACCGGGCTACGCTACACCCCGAAAACAAATTTCAACTATTGAAGGCTACATGCTATACAGCAACTTTCAACATTGAAGCCAATAAAGTGAAAAAGTAGAGAGAGGGGGATTCGAACCCCCGGTAACCTTTAGAGCTACGGCAGTTTAGCAAACTACTGGTTTAAGCCACTCACCCATCTCTCTTTTTCTACTCCCTTCCGGCTGAAGAGTGTGCAAATATACAAGCCAATTCTACATACAACCGCTTTTCAATAAAAATTTTCTTGATTAGCAGCTAGCCAGAGGCTCTATACTACCGCCGGGCCAGACCGTATATTTGTTGCCTGTCGACAGCTACCAAGCTCGCTTCTATATGATTTTCATTCCGTTGCCTTTCCTGACCTTATGCTAAACTGGGCTTATCCGGTGGCCTGGCCGGAGATATTAGCACTGATTTTTTTTTTAGTACTCTACATCGGATTCGCTCTGCGGACCCGCCGATTAGCCGCCCCGCTGGGCCAACGGGGCTGGCGGCTGAGCTGGAAGCTAGCCTTGCGACTGTTATACTTTGGCTTGCTGGGCGTGGCTTTGCTTGGGCCGGCATACGGCGTAACTCAGCAGGCCGTCCGGACTACGGGTAAGGACGTGTGGCTTCTGGTAGATGTCTCACGGTCGATGGATGCTCCTGATGTGGCCCCAACTCGGCTGCAAAAAGCCAAAGCTGAACTAGCCACACTTATCAGCCGCTTTCAGGCCGACCGAATTGGGCTTATTGTATTTGGGGCCGACGCATATGTACAATGCCCGCTTACTTACGACCAAGGCGCACTCCAGCTTTTCCTGAGCACGCTGCAAACCAGTTTGCTTCCAGCGGGTGCCACCGACTTTGCGCCCCCGCTGGAAATAGCCTTGGATCGGCTGGCTAAGCTACAGCCTACAGCTACGCCCCGCGCCACGGCGCTGGTGGTAGTGAGCGACGGAGAAGACTTTGGCGAGAATCTGGAGCCTACTTTACGGGTGCTGGCTCGGTCGGGAGTGCGGCTGTTTGCGCTGGGAGTTGGCACTTTGGAGGGCAGCCGCTTGCCGAAGTCCAAGGGTGGCTACGTGCGCGACGCCCGGGGCCGCGACGCCGTAACCCGCCTTACACCTGCGCCACTCCAGCGGCTGGCCGAGCAAACCGGCGGGCAGTATTTCGAGTTATCGGAGCGGCGCGACGAGTTTGCATTGCTGGTGAATGCGCTAAACCGCCTGGAAGGGCAAACCGAGCAAGTCCGCTCGGTGTCGGTGGCCGATAACCGCTACCGGTATCCACTGGCGCTGGCCTTGGCGCTATTGGTGTTTGATATCATCATCACGGTACGCGTAATCAAACCATGAAAACGGGCTTCTTATTTATTTTCCTGACATTCTGGAGTAGCTGGCACGGCCTGAGTGGCATCCATGACCGCAACGAGGCAATTAGAAAAGCGCAGAACGCTTATCAGCGTGGCAACTACTTGGTGGCGGCTACCTATTATAAGGAGGCCGTCGAAAAGCTGGGCGCCTCCGACGAGGCAGTGCTACTGAATTGGGGGCACGCCAGCGCGCGGGCTGGCCAGCCAGGTACCGCCCGCACCGCCTATGGCCGGCTACTGACTAGCCGGCAACCACAAATGCGCAGTGTAGCCCAGCAGCAGCTGGCCGTATTGGCCGCGAGCAAAGGAGAATATGCACAAGCCCTACGCCTACTGAAACAGGCGTTGATTGCCAATCCAACAAATTCTGTGGCCCGCTACGACTACGAACTAATTAGCGACTATTTACGGCGACGGCACGATGACCCGCGTGTACCACCGCCAGTACCGGCTGGCGCGCCGCCAACACCAGAAAAGAACAAGAACGAGCAGCAGGACCCCACCAGCCAGCCTACCCCCCGCCCCGGCCAAGACAAGCAAGACGAGCTGAATGACGACAAGCAGCCCGATAATTCACAGAGCCCACCTCAAACCCGACCCGACCCGAGCGGACAGCGCGACCCGAACCGCTCCTCGGGGGCGCCGGGTGGTACAGCTAACGGAAGCTTGCAACCGGGTCAAGGGCCGGAACGCAGCATGGCGCAGGGCTCGGAACCGGGCACTACGCGCGGGTTGAGCAACGATGAAACTGGCGTTGAAGCTGGCGCCGGGGTCAGCAAACAGGCCGGTACCGAAGCGGCCACTCTAGACGAAGCTCAGATGCAGACCCAACGAGCCCGTTTGCAGCAGATAAACCTCAGCACCGGGCAGGCTAAGCAGTTGCTACAGGCGCTGGATGCCGCTGAGCAGCAGTACTTGCAGCAGCTACCGCGCAAAAGCACCCGCAAGCCAACATCCGGTAAGCCAACTTGGTAGCGTAACTGGGCACTAGCCCTGGCGTCACTGTACATTGTATGGCGTATGTGCTCAGCCTGACCACACAGCTAGTTCACCGCTGTACTTGTTACCTTTGTCACACAAATTCCACAAATTCCCACCCCCGCTTTATGCAAATTAAAGAAGTAGTAATCGTTGCTGCCGTTCGTACTCCCATTGGCTCGTTTGGCGGCAGCTTAGCCTCGTTGTCGGCCACAGAACTGGGAGCCATTGCCTTGAAAGGCGCGCTGGACAAAGCCGGTGTAGCTCCCGAGGAAGTGGACCAGGTGATTATGGGAAACGTTATTTCAGCCAACTTGGGCCAGGCCCCGGCCCGGCAGGCTGCCAAGAAAGCCGGCTTGCCCGACACCGTAGAGTGCACCACCGTGAATAAAGTATGCGCTTCGGGCACCAAGGCTATTATGTTCGCAGCCCAGGCTATCATGCTGGGGCAGGCCGAGGTGGTGCTGGCCGGCGGCATGGAAAGCATGAGCAATGTGCCGTATTACCTCGACAAAGCCCGTTTCGGGGCAAAGTACGGGCATAGCCAGATGATTGATGGCCTGATGCGTGACGGCCTCTGGGACCCGTATCACGACTACGCCATGGGTAACGCGGCCGAAAACACAGCCAAGGAAATGGGCTTTACCCGCGAGCAGCAGGATGCGTTTGCTATTGAGTCGTACACGCGCAGCGCCGCGGCGGCAAAGGCCGGCAAGAAGAAAGACGAAATAATACCCGTAAGCATCGAGAGCCGCGGCAAAGTGACGGTGATTGAGGACGACGAGGAATATCTGAAAGTGGACTTCGCCAAAGTTCCGGGCCTCAAGCCGGCCTTCCTGAAGGACGGTGGCACCGTAACGGCAGCTAATGCCTCCACCCTCAATGACGGGGCTGCTGCCGTGCTGCTAATGAGCCGCGAAAAAGCCGACGAGCTAGGCATCAAGCCGTTAGCTCGTATCCGTGGTTTTGCCGATGCCGAGCAGGCTCCAGAATGGTTTACGACTTCGCCAGCCCTAGCTATTCCGAAGGCATTGAAGCACGCGGGCCTCGAAGCCAAAGACGTGGATTTCTACGAAATCAACGAGGCGTTTTCGGTGGTATCGTTAGCCAACAACAAGCTACTGAACCTGGAAGGCACCAAGGTGAACGTGTACGGCGGCGCGGTGTCGTTGGGCCATCCGCTGGGAGCCTCCGGAGCCCGCATTGTAACCACCCTGGTGAACGTACTGCACAACGAAGGCGGTAAAATTGGGGTGGCCGGTATCTGCAACGGCGGCGGTGGCGCCAGCAGCATCGTAGTAGAAAAGCTGTAGGAGAGATTTTAGAAATAATATTGCGCGCTGCTTTTATTTAAATAAAAAAGCCCTTTTAAAGCGCATTAACCAAGTTTTCTGTTTTCCAGAGCAGAACTTAGAAATAAATTGGAAAGCTCCGGTCCTTTTTTGGGCCGGAGCTTTTTTTTGATATTACAACCTCTGTCCAACGGAGTTTTCCTGAAATACTCTCTTGGATTAGCTTCTCCTCGACCACCGGGCTGGTCGCCCCGGGTCTACACTCTTTCTTGCTATGGACACCTTCACTCCTGACCAACCAGCGGGCCTCTACCGCCCCGAGTTCGAGCACGACTCCTGCGGCACTGGATTCGTCACCAGTATCCACGGCCGCCGCTCGCACCAAACCATTCCGGATGCCTTAACCATTCTGGAAAACATGGAGCACCGCGGCGCCTGCGGCTGCGACGCCGATTCCGGTGATGGTGCGGGTATTCTGCTCCAGATTCCGCACGAATTCTTCATGGAAGAATGTCTGGCCCTGGACATCCACCTGCCCGAACCCAGCTACTACGGCGTGGGCATGGCGTTTCTGCCCAAGCGGATTGCGGCCAAGGCTGCCTGCCACACCCTCATCAACAAAGCCGCTGAACAGCTAGGCTTGCGGGTGCTGGGCTACCGCCGGGTACCGGTCAATCCGGCGGGTATCGGTACTACGGCGCTGGCTGCCGAGCCGGACATGGAGCAGGTGTTTGTGGCCAAGCCCGCTGGCATCACTGCGGGCGAAGATTTCGAGCGTAAGTTGTTTGTCTTGCGCCGGCTCATCACCAAAACCGCCAAGGAAACGCTCAAGGATGAAGGCCAGGACTTCTACTTTGCCTCGCTTTCCAGCCGCGTTATCGTGTACAAGGGCCAGTTGACTTCGTTGCAAGTACGCGGCTACTTCCCCGATTTGAGCGACGAGCGGGTGAAATCGGCGTTTGGCATGGTGCATTCGCGCTTCTCCACCAACACGTTCCCAAGTTGGAAGCTGGCCCAGCCGTTTCGTATGCTGGCCCACAACGGCGAAATCAACACCCTGACCGGCAACCTAAACTGGTTTTACTCGGGCCTCCGCTCCTACGCTTCGCCGTATTTCTCGGCCGAGGAAATGGAAATGCTGTTGCCCGTCATCGACGATGGCCAGTCGGATTCCGCCTGCCTCGACAACATCATTGAGGTGCTCACGCATTCGGGCCGCTCCTTGCCACACGTCATGATGATGCTGGTGCCAGAAGCCTGGGACGGCAACGAGCAGATGGACCCGCTCAAAAAGGCCTTCTACGAGTTCCACGCTACGTTTATGGCTCCTTGGGACGGCCCGGCAGCCCTCACCTTCACCGATGGCCGTATAATTGGCGCCATGCTGGACCGCAACGGACTGCGGCCCCTGCGCTACGTCATCACCGACGACGGCCGCGTAATTATGGCTTCGGAAGCCGGCGTACTGGCTATTCCCGAGAAAACGATACTGCAGAAAGGCCGCTTACAGCCCGGCAAAATGTTCCTCGTGGACACCGTGGCGGGCCAGATCCTGACCGACGAAGAAATCAAAGCCGATCTGGCCGGCCGGCAGCCGTATGGGCAGTGGCTGGAAAACTACAAGATTCGGATTGAGGAGCTACCAGAGCCTCGGCAGGTGTTTACCGATCTGGCCGCCGATTCGGTGTTCAAGTACCAGCAGGTATTCGGCTACACCCGCGAAGACCTGGAAACCATCATTAAGCCGATGGCGCTGGATGGCAAAGAGCCAATTGGCTCGATGGGTACCGACGTACCGCTGGCCGTACTCTCCGACCAGCCCCAGCACCTAAGCAGCTACTTCAAGCAGTTCTTCGCTCAGGTAACCAACCCGCCCATCGACCCAATTCGGGAGCGGCTGGTGATGAGCCTGGCCACGTTTATCGGCAACAACGGTAATACGTTCGATGAGAACAAGATGCACTGCCATTGCGTGGCACTGAAGCAACCCGTGCTTACCAACCACGAGCTGGAAAAGCTGCGTAGCATTGATACGGGCCTGTTTCACGCCAAAACGCTGCAAACCTACTTCAAGGCTGATGGGAAGTCGGGCTCGTTGCAGAACGGCCTAGAGCGCCTATGCCGCTACGCCGAAGATGCGGTGTACGACAAGTTCGAGGTGCTGATTCTGTCGGACCGCGCCATCGACTCCGAGCACGCCCCTATTCCGTCGTTGCTGGCGGCCTCCGCAGTACATCACCACCTGGTAAAGAAGGGGTTGCGTGGTGAAGTTGGGCTGGTAGTGGAAGCCGGCGACGTGTGGGAAGTCCATCATTTCGCTTGCCTACTGGCCTTCGGGGCCACGGCCATCAACCCATATTTGGCCCTGGCGAGCTTGCGCACCCTACACGAGGCTGGCAAGATGGAAACACAGCTCAGCTACCCGACCCTGACCAAAAACTACCTGAAGGCAGTGTGCGACGGGTTGCTGAAGATCTTCTCGAAGATGGGCATTTCCACGGTGCAGTCGTACCACGGGGCGCAGGTATTCGAGATTCTGGGTATCAACCAAAGCGTAGTAAACAAGTATTTCACCGGGGCCGTGACGCGTATTGGCGGACTAGGGCTCGATGAAATTGCCCGCGAAACCCTGTACAAGCACTTCAAAGGTTTCGGTGACGCCAAAGCAGACGTGCCGCTGCTGCCCGAAGGTGGCCTCTACCAGTGGAAGCGCCGGGGCGAGGCCCACCTCTTCAACCCGCAGACGGTGCACTTGCTGCAACTAGCTACCCGCACTAACAACTACACCACGTATCAGCAGTACGCGGCCCAAGTCAATGAGCAGGCCGACAAGCTGTTCACGCTACGTGGCTTGCTCACGTTTGCCCGCCATCGGGAGCCGGTGCCGCTGGAAGAAGTGGAACCCGCCGCGGGCATCATGAAGCGGTTTGCTACTGGTGCTATGTCGTTCGGCTCGATTTCACACGAGGCGCACAGCACGCTGGCAATTGCCATGAACCGCATTGGGGGCAAGAGCAACACCGGTGAAGGCGGCGAAGACCCGCTGCGCTACGAGAAAATGGCCAATGGCGACTCCATGCGCTCCGCCATCAAGCAAGTTGCCTCCGCCCGGTTCGGCGTGACAGCCAACTACTTGACCAACGCCGACGAGCTGCAAATCAAGATGGCGCAGGGTGCCAAGCCCGGCGAAGGCGGCCAGCTGCCCGGCCACAAAGTGGACGAGTGGATTGCAAAAGTGCGTCACGCCACCCCCGGCGTCGGCCTGATTTCGCCCCCACCCCACCACGACATCTACTCGATTGAGGACCTCGCGCAGCTGATTTTCGACCTGAAAAACGCCAACCGCGACGCCCGCATCAACGTGAAGCTGGTGAGCAAGGCCGGCGTCGGTACCATCTCGGCTGGTGTAGCCAAAGCCCACGCCGACGTGATTCTGGTGGCCGGCTATGATGGTGGTACGGGCGCTTCACCGCTTAGCTCCATCAAGCACGCTGGTTTGCCTTGGGAACTAGGCCTCGCCGAAGCCCACCAGACGCTGGTGCGCAACGGCCTGCGCAGCCGCGTGGTACTGCAAACCGATGGGCAGTTGAAAACTGGCAAAGACTTGGCCGTAGCAGCGTTGCTGGGCGCTGAGGAATGGGGCGTGGCTACGGCGGCGCTGGTAGCGGGCGGCTGCATCATGATGCGCAAGTGCCACCTCAATACCTGCCCCGTAGGCGTAGCAACGCAAGACCCCGAGCTGCGCAAGCTGTTCAGCGGGCAGCCCGAGCACATTGTGGCGCTGTTCCAGTTCCTGGCCGAAGATCTGCGCGAAATCATGGCGCAACTGGGCTTCCGGACAGTGCACGAAATGATAGGCAAGACGCAGTTCCTGAAGATGCGCGAAGACATGCTGCACTGGAAGGCTCGCCACGTGGACCTGACCGGCATGCTCTATCCGGCTCCCATAGCGGCCGGCACCACCGCCTACCACAGCGAAGACCAGGACCACGGCCTCACCAACGTGCTGGACTGGAAACTACTAGAAGCCGCGCAGCCCGCTTTGGAAGACGCTACGCCGATTTCCGGCCACTTCGAAGTGCAAAACACCGACCGCACCATTGGGGCGCTGCTTTCCAACGAGGTCTGCAAGAAGTACGGCGCGCCCGGCCTGCCCAATGATACGCTCAACTTCAGTTTCCGGGGCTCGGCGGGTCAGAGCTTCGGCGCGTTCTGCGCCAACGGCCTGACGTTCCGCTTGGAAGGCGAGGCAAACGACTACGTGGGCAAAGGCCTTTCCGGCGCGCGCCTGGCCATTTTCCCGGCCGCGGAAAGCCGCTTCGAACCCGACCAGAACATTATCATCGGCAATGTGGCGCTGTACGGCGCCACCTCCGGCGAGCTGTTCGTGCGTGGGCAGGCTGGGGAACGGTTTGCGGTGCGTAACTCCGGGGCTACGGCCGTGGTGGAAGGTATCGGTGACCATGGTTGCGAATACATGACCGGCGGCCGGGCCCTGATTCTGGGCGAAACTGGGCGCAACTTTGCGGCGGGTATGAGCGGCGGCATTGCCTGGGTGTACGACCCACAAGGCACATTCCCGGCGAACTGCAACCAGGAAATGGTGGATTTGGAAGGCCTCGAAGCCGAAGACGAAGTGGTTATCCGCGGCCTGCTGCAACGCCACGTGCAGCTCACGCAGAGCCGCCGCGCCAGCTTCCTGCTCGATAACTGGGCTGCTGAAGCCCGCAAGTTCATCAAGGTATTCCCCATCGAATACAAGCGGGTTTTGCAAGCTGCCCAGAAGGTGGCGGCGCAGTAGCCGTTCGGCCGGTTAGCTACGTCGAGACGCTAAACATAGCGTCTCGACGTAGCCCCGCCTAGTCTTGCTTTTAGGTACATAACGTCAGCAACGATGAGACGCCGAGTATCGCGTCTCTACATCTCTAACACATAGCACTTTACTCGTCATGGGACACGTCACTGGATTCAAAACATTCGACCGGGAGCTGCCGGCCAAGGTGGCCCCACAGGAGCGCATTAGCAACTACCAGGAGTTTGTGGGCCTCTACGAACCCGAGCAGCTCAACCACCAGGCCGCCCGATGTATGGACTGTGGCGTTCCGTTTTGTCATTCGGGGTGTCCGCTAGGCAACATCATCCCGGAGTTCAACGACGCGGTGTACCGCCAGGACTGGGAAGAAGCTTACCGCGTGCTGATTTCCACCAACAACTTCCCTGAATTCACGGGTCGGATTTGTCCGGCCCCCTGCGAATCGGCTTGCGTGCTGGGCATCAACCGGCCACCGGTAGCTATTGAGGAAATCGAGAAGCACATCATTGAAACCGCCTTTCAGAAAGGGCTGGTTAGGCCGTCGGCGCCGCTGCTGAAGTCGGGCAAAACGGTGGCCGTGGTAGGGTCGGGACCGGCTGGTTTGGCGGCAGCGGCGCAGCTCAACAAGGCCGGCCACTCCGTAACCGTATTTGAGCGCGACGACATGCCAGGCGGACTGCTACGCTACGGCATTCCGGATTTCAAACTGGAAAAATGGGTGGTAGAGCGCCGCATCAGCTTGCTGGAAGAAGAAGGCGTAATGTTCCGTTGCAACACCGAAATCGGGAAAGACATGCCCGCCGACGTGCTGCTGAACAGCTACGACGCCGTGGTACTGACTGGCGGCTCCACCATCCCGCGCGACTTGCCGCTGACGGGCCGAGAGCTATCGGGCATTCACTTCGCTATGGACTTCCTGAAGCAGCAAAACAAGCGCGTGAGTGAGCGGGCCGTGGAACAGGAGCCCATTGTGGTAACCGGCCAAGACGTCATTGTAATCGGGGGCGGCGACACGGGTTCCGACTGCGTGGGCACCTCCAACCGGCAGGGAGCCACCTCAGTTACGCAGTTCGAACTGCTGGCCCAGCCGCCCAAAGAACGCACCGCGCACATGCCGTGGCCCAATTACCCGATGGTGCTCAAAACCACGTCTTCGCACGAAGAAGGCTGCCAGCGTTACTGGGGCGTCAACACCAAGGAGTTTTTGGCCGACGAAAAAGGCAACCTGCGTGCCCTGCGCATCAGCGACGTAACCTGGGAAACCGACGTATTGGGCCGTCCCATGAAGTTTCAGGAAATTGAAGGCTCGGAGCGGGAAGTGCCGTGCCAGCGTATCTTCCTGGCCATGGGTTTCCTGCATCCGCAGGCGCAGGGCATGTTGCAGCAGTTTGGCGTGGCTTTGGATGGCCGCGGCAACGTGCAAGCCACCGAAAAGTCGTACCAGACCAGCGTAGCGCGGGTGTTTGCCGCCGGCGACATGCGCCGCGGGCAGTCGTTGGTGGTGTGGGCCATTTCCGAAGGTCGCGAAGCCGCCCGGCAAGTAGACAAGTTCCTGATGGGCAAAACTGCTTTGCCGACCAAGGATGCCGAGGCGATGTTCGCTTAGAAGAGGGAGGTATAGAAGAACGTCATGCTGAGCGCAGTCGAAGCATCTCGCGTGCTGATGTTGGATTACTAATCTGACGTCAGCACGCGAGATGCTTCGACTGCGCTCAGCATGACGTTCTGATATAGATGCTATAGGCCCCTTGCACTATCCGGCAGTTTCCTGCGTTCTTGCCGTCATGAAACGAATGACGCTTGCCCTGCTCCTACTTTCCACCGCCGCCCACGCCCAAAAACTGCGGCGCTTCACCACCTATTTCGACTCGACCAACGTCCATAAGCGCGAAATATATTCGGCCGTGGTGACGGGCGATACTGTGATGGAGGGCCCGTACAAGCGCTTTTACTACTCTGGCAAGCTGGAAGCCCAAACCCGCTACGCTGCCGGCAAGCGCGACTCGCTGTACGTGGAGTTTCACCCCACCGGCGGGCGGCGGCTGGAAGTGACTTACAACCAGGGCGTGCGCCAGGGGCCCTTCAAAACCTACTACGACACCGGTAAGCCTGCCCAGGAAGGCACTTACGAAAACGACCAGCCCACTGGTACGCTACGCTATTTCCATCCTGATGGCAAGGTAAAGCTGGAAACGACGCTCACCAACGGCCAACCGGTGGGCGCAGTGCGGGAAGTGTACCCGTCGGGCAAAACCAAGGCGGAAATCACCTACCTAAACGGGCAGCCCAACGGCCCCGTGAAGACGTATTACGAAAACGGTCAGCTCCAGAGCGAGGCCACTTTCGCAAAGGGCCTGTTGGCCGGCCCCTACAAAACCTACTACGACAACGGCCAGGTGGAAACCGAGGTGCTAGCCGATAAAACTGGCAAGGGCAGCTACCGCAGCTACTACCGCTCGGGAAAGCTGCGCACTGAGGGCACGTACGTGGCATCTAACTTCACCGGCCGCGCCGTGAAGAACCCTCTCGGCGACGACCTTACCAAGCAGGCCCGCAGCCTAACCGGCGGCAGTTCTAACCTCGATGGCCCCGCCAAAGCCTACTACGAAAGCGGCGCCCTCAAAAGCAAGATGAACTACCGCCAAGGCGTGCTAACCGGCACCCAGGAGGATTTCTACGAATCGGGCAAGCCGGAGCAGAAAACCGAGTATGCCAACCAAGCGCGCGACCGGAAAGTAACCGCCTATTTCGAGGACGGCACGGTGCGTGAAGAACAGCAGTTCAAAAACAACCAGCCCACGGGCATGTGGCGCAAGTTCCATGCCGGCGGCAAGCAGCCCGCCAGCCAAGAAACCTACGTAAATGGCCGCCTAGCCGGCGAGAAGCTTGCCTACTCCCCTACGGGCACAGTACTTAGCAAGGTGCTCTACGAGAACGGTAAGCCCACCGGCCTCGGCCAGGATTTCTACCCCTCAGGCAAGCTAAAAACGGAAACCACGTACGTTAAAGGCCTGAAAACAGGCAACTTCCGCCAGCTGCAAGAAGATGGCACCCCGGAAATAACCGGCTTCTACCGCAACGGCAAGGAATCAGGCGTGTGGACGTATCTCGAGGCCGATGGCAAGACCGTGAAGGAGAAAAAGACCTTTCGCAACGGCCAAGTGGTAGCCGAAGGTGCCGCCCCTGCCACCAAACCCACCCCGGCTCGCAAGCCGCCGGTTAAGAAGTAGCCAGTATTTGGTTATAATAGCCCGTCATGCAGAGGCGCAGCCGAAGCATGACGGGCTTTATACCTTCCGCTAGAACCGAATAATAAACGCGGTGCGGCCGTTTTCCTGGGTGGCTAGGCTGAACGTGAAATTGTGCTGCAAGAGAATGTCGCGGATGAGGGTGAGGCCGATGCCTTGACCGTCGCGCTTGGTGCTGAAGAAGGGTGTGAACAAGCGGCGCTGCACGTCGGAGGCAATGCCGGGGCCGTCGTTTTCGATGACGAGCTGCGGCGGAGTTGAGCTGGTGCGCACCCAGATGTTGCCGTTTTCACCAATGGCTTCGAGGGCGTTTTTGCAGATATTGAGCAGTGCTTGTTCGAGTTGCTGCGCATCCAGATCCACCAACAAAGGGCCAGGGGCTAGTTCTTGGTGCCACTGAATCTGGTGGCGGGTGGCCTGCACGTGCAGGAGCCGTTCGGTGGTGCGCAGGAGTTCATGCACGTCGGTGGGCTGGCGCATGGGGGCGGGCAGCCGCACCAGGTTGGCGAAGTTGGCAATGAAGTTGGCCAGGTGCGTGTTGCGGCCAATGGATACGTCGAGGGCTTCGGTGAAGTCGGGCTGGTCGTCGGGGGTGAGCTGGGGGGCGTAGTAGTGGAAGCTTTGCAGGATGGAGTTGATGGCGCCGATGGAGTTGTTGATTTCGTGCGACATCATGCGGATCAGCTTCTCGTAGGCCTGTTTTTCCTGCCGAATCAAGTCCTGGGTCAACTCTTCCAGCACAATAAAATGGCGCGTGAAGCCGCGGTCCACGAAGTGCGAGCAGTGCGCCCGGTACGTCTGGATGCCTGAAAGGCGCACCACCTGCGGTTCCTGCTCCGAGAGGTTGCTCAGGGTCAGGCCCCAGTCGCCGGGTAAGTCAAGGGGCTTAATGCCCAGCAACTGCGTCGAAGGCAAGCCTAGCATTCGTTCGGCGGCGGGGTTCACACCTTCAATGTGGCCATCAAACGAGAGCAGTAGCACCCCGGCCGGCGACGCCTGAATCAGGCTTTCCAGCAGGTAGCTTTTCTCGTGTTGGGTGATGCGCTCCTTGCGCAGCTCCTCAATCATGTGGTTGTACACGTCAATCAGCTGGTCCATTTCGCGCTGCCCCACCGGCACAAACTTCATGGAGAAGTCTTTGGCCCGGATGGCCTCGGTGCCCGCCGCAATGAGGTGAAACGGCCGCACGAACCCCTTGTAGAGCTGCACCGTGAGGATGATACTCACTAGCAACAGCACTTCCAAGCCCACAAACAACGGCGCGTTGGTGCGCACCACCTGCGCCGCTAGCACAATGAGCACGGCATGGATGATGACCACAAACAGAATGAACTTGACGCGCAGAGACATGCAAACGGGGTAGTGAATTAGCGTCTAATCTAAGGCTAGAAACCAAAAAGCACCCCTCCTTTTTCAAATTCCGCGCATCAAGCGGCGTGGGTGGCCGCAGGCCGGGGTAGTTGACTGCGACTAGAAAACTAGAGCTAGTTGTCGTCCTGACGGCTTTACCACCCCGGCCTGCGGCCACCCACGCCGCTTGATGCGCGGAATTTGAAAAAGGAGGGGAGCTAGACTTCTAGTTTTTTTAGCTTCGCTCCTACTCCGCATCAAACGGAATGGCGTACTTCTCTAAGCGGCGGTAGAGGGCACCGCGGCTAAGGCCTAATGCCTTCGCCACGCGGCTGATGTTGCCGTTGTAGTGCTCTAGGGTGCGCCGGATCATTTGGGCTTCCAGTTCGTCGAGGGTCATGGTGCCGGGCTCGGGTAGCTCGCCGGGTTCGGCGGGACGGGCGGGCATAGCAGCCGACTGCGCCTGGAAGTCTTCGGGGCCTAGCTCGTCTTTGCCGCTTACCAGCACGGCGCGCTCCACCAGGTTTTTCAGCTCCCGGATGTTGCCCGGCAACTGTTGCTCTTGTAGCCAATGCTGGCCGCGAGTGCCCACTTTCAGGGCGGGGCGGTTGTAGGTGGCGCGCAGGCCGTCTACGAAGTGCTGCACCAGCAGCGGAATGTCTTGGGGCCGCTCGCGCAGGGCGGGCAGGCGCACCGTTATCAGGTTGATACGGTAGAATAAGTCTTCGCGGAAACGGCCTTGGCGGACCATTTCGGCCAGGTTGCGGTTGGTGGCGCAAATCACCCGAATATCGAGGCGGCGGGGCTTACTGTCGCCGAGTACCTCGTAGGTGCGGTCTTGGAGCACGCGCAGCAGCTTCACCTGGCTGCCGAGGTCCAGCTCCCCGATTTCGTCGAGGAAGATGGTGCCGCCGTTAGCCAACTCGAAGCGGCCGACCCGGTCAGTTTTAGCATCGGTGAAGGCGCCGCGCCGGTGCCCAAACATTTCGCTTTCAAACAACGACGTGGACACGCCGCCTAGGTTCACTTTCACGAAGGGCTGGCGGCGGCGGTGGCTGTTGTGGTGCACAGCCTCGGCAATCAACTCCTTACCCGTCCCCGATTCGCCCTCAATCAGCACCGAGGCATCGGTGGCGGCGACTTGGCCCACGTTGCGCAGCACTTGCAGCAGGCGCGCATCCTGTCCCACAATGCCTTGGAAGTTGTATTGCTTATCGAGCTGGCGGCGGGTAAGGGTACCGGCTTCAACTTCCGGCTCTGGCTCCTGCAAGCTGAGAATGGTGCGCACCGTTTGGAGCAGCGCGTCGTTGTTCCAGGGCTTGGTCACGAATTCGGCGGCGCCGGCCTTCATGCCCTCTACGGCCAGCGTGATGGAGCCCCAGCCGGTAATCAGAATGACGGGTACCTGCGGGGCTACTTGCTTCACTTGGCCGAGTAACCGGAGACCGTCCTGCCCGGAGGTGTCCAGCGAGTAGTTCATGTCCATCAGTAGCAGGCGCGGGGGCGTTTCCTGCACGATGCGCAAAGCGTCTTCGGGCGTGGCGACGCTTTTGGTGGGGTAGCCGGCTTGTTTCAGCAGCAAGCCCAGCGACGTGCGCACCGCCACATCATCATCAATAATGAGAATCATAGGGAATAGAAAGCACGAAGGTAAGCGGGTTGGCTGTTCTGGCGTAGGGGCCTCACCCCTAGCCCCTCTCCGAAAAGGAGAGGGGAACTAGTTTTAGTTTTTAGAACTAGAATCTATCAGCAATACTAGAGCTAGTTCCCCTCTCCTTTTCGGAGAGGGGCTAGGGGTGAGGCCCCTACGCCAGAACAACTGGCTACTCCTCCCGCAACGCCACTGCTGGCCGGACGCTGGCAGCCAGCTGGCTTGGATACAGCGCACAAATGGCGGTCAGCACGTAAATCAGCACGGTGGCGAGGCCCATACTGGCCAGGTACACCGGCAGCCGAATGCCCATCACGCCCAACAACGGAAACTGCGCTGCTACCAGGAGCCCAAAGGCCAGCCCGAACGTGGTAACCACCATTACCTCGCCCAGAAACTGCGCGCTGATGCGGCTGCTGGTGGCACCAATGGCCCGGCGCAACCCGATTTCGGCGCGGCGCTGGCTGATGTTGTACCACAGCACCCCAAACAGCCCGAGGGCCACGTTGAAAATCAGGAAACCGCACACCAGCACCATACCGCCCATGGGCGCCAGCGCAAACTTCATGCGGGTGGTCCGCTCCTCGGGCAGGGTGGTGACGGTGGTTTTCCAGCCGCCCGTCACGGCCGCTATTTCCTTGGTGATACGCTGCTCCAGTTCGGCGGTGGCCGTGGGTTGCACCCGAATTAGTAGCCGGGGCCGGTCGAAGTTGGTGGTATCCTTGGGGTCTACCAAGTTTTCGCTACGCTGAAAAATAGCCGGTTCCAGCTCCTGAAATTCGCCCCGGCCGCGGTAAGACGAAGCCAGCACCCCTACCACTTGAAACTCTTTGTCGTCCATGGCCCGAACGATTTTGCCAACCGCCGGCTCGTCAGCAAATAAGGCCTGGCGGGCTTCCTGCGAGATGACGAGCGGTGGATGCGCAGCCACTTCGTCGTGCCGGTTGAACCAGCGGCCTTCCGCCAGCTCCAGGCTCAGCACGTCCTGCATGTCGTCGCCGGCGCTGTAAATGTCGCTGTTGGTTGATTTGCTGTCGGCCTTGAAGTCGGTGCTGCTGTCGCTGAACGAGAAAGGCGTATTGGAGCGGGTGGACGCCACACTGCGCACGCCGGGCATTGATTTCAGATGCTGAATCAGGCGCTGAAACGTAGCGTCCTGCCGGCTGATTGGCTGGCCGTTAGGGTCCATGTCTACCCGCCACACGTGCTCGTAGGTGTAGCCCAGCGGGGCGGTGTACTTGCGGTAGTTGTCAACCAACAGGCTGCCCAGCACGAACAGCACGACGAAGGCAAAGAATATTTCGGCAACCAGCAGGAAATTAGCCCGCTTACGATTCCAGATCAGGGTGAACAGATGGCGTATCATATTGGATTGGAAGAGCAGAAGAGAGAAACTAATTACGGCCGCCTTTCAGGGCCTGTACGGCCTGAAGCTTCGACATTTTGTAGGCTGGATACACACCCGACAGCACCCCGAACAGCAAACTCAGCAGCAGCCCGCTCGCGAAAATGCGGGGGTTGAGCGTGAGCGTGGTGTAAGGAATGAATCCGCTGCTATCAATGATATGCAGTACCACGCTGGCCAGTACTAACCCCAGCACGCCGCCCAGCAAGGTCAGGAACACGTTTTCCACCAGGAACTGCCGGATGAGCGTACCCGAGGTGGCGCCGAAGGCCTTGCGCACCCCGATTTCCGAGGAACGCTCCAGAATGCGGCTTACGTTGACGTTGATGAGGTTGAGGGCCGGCAGCAGCATGAACAGCAACGTCATGAGAGCCACTTTGCCCATGAGGGCGGCCACGCCGTCGTCGGGTTTGCTGTTGTTGTTGAACCAGCGCACCGTGGAGGACAGCAGGTTGCCGGCGTACACGTGCACTTTTGCGTGCTTCTTGGGGTCGGGTACGGGCACCTGGTCCACTACCCGGTTGAACTCGGCCTGAATGACGGGCATATCGGCCGGCGTGCGCGCCTGGATGATGGCCATACAGTCGCCGAAATAGCTAGGGTCTTTGGCGTCCTGGGTGCTGGTGCTGATGGGTGCCCACATGTCGGCGTAGGAGTTGAAGCGCATGCCGGGCACGTCCTTCACCACCCCTATCACCTGGTAGCGGATTCGGTCAGTTTCGATGGTCTTGCCCAACACGCCGCTAGTCGTACCGAAGTACGCTCGGCAGGTACGCTCGTTGATAACGGCTACGTGGGCGCCGCTCTGCACTTCGCTGAGCGTATAGGGACGGCCGGCTACGAAGTCGAAATCCAGCACTTGCCAAAACTGGCCGTCGGTATATTTCAGGTCCACATCCAGCTTCTGGTTGCCCACGTAGGCAGCCGTAGAGGCGAAATACGTGCTAATGGAAATCTTCTCAGGGGTGCGCAAGGGCCGCACGTAGCGCTCCAGAAAGCTGTAGCTGATGGTGCCATTGTTGCTGCCGTCGCCTTCTTTGTAGGATACGGTGGCGCGGTTGATGAACAGCAGCCGCGCCACCTTTTTCTCGGGGGTATGCGGGCCCACCGTGTGGTCGTAGAAGGCATACACCACCAGCAAAATCATGAGGGTGAAGCTGATGCCGAACAAGCTGATGAAGGTGAAGAACTTGCGGCGCAGCAAGACCTTCCAGGCAATTTTGAGGTAGCTAAGCAACATGAGCGTGGGCGTAGGAAGACGAAGAATAGGAGGAGTTGAAGGCCGCCACTTGGCGCTGCAGCACGGCGCGGGCCTTGCTGAGCTGCGACTTGCTGGTACCCTCCGAAATGCCCAGCAGCGAGGCTACTTCGGGGTGCGAATAGCCTTCCAGCGCGCATAAGTTGAACACGGCGCGGTAGCCGGCTGGCAGCTCCTGCACCAGCCGGAGCAAATCGGCGGCTTGCAGCTCCACATCGGCGGCCGGCAGGTCGGCGGCCAGGTGGCCCGTGTAGCAGTCCTCGATGCTGAGCGTGAGGGATTCCCGGCGGCGCAGGATGCTCAACGATTCGTGCACCATAATGCGGCGCACCCACCCTTCCAGGCTGCCCTTGCCTTCGAACTGATGCAGGCAGCGGAACACCTTCATAAAGCCGCGGGCCAACGCATCTTCGGCGTCGAACTCGTGGCGCATGTAGCGCAAGCACAACGCCAACATCTTGGGGGCAAAGCGGCTATAAAGCTGCTCCTGCGCGGCGGCGTTGCCTTTACGGCAGGCGGCTACCAAAGCAGCATCGGAGAGCGGAAGGGGGAGGGTTTTCATACTTGGAAGAATGTCGAACTGCTATTGGGCACTGCCTACTTTAGTGGGGCTTACTGTACTTGGCTACCGTCGAAGAAGCGGATCAGGCGCTGTGTTTTCAGGGCCTGCTGCTCGTCGTGGGTCACCATCACAATGGTGGT
Organism: Hymenobacter norwichensis DSM 15439; assembly: GCF_000420705.1. Classification (GTDB taxonomy): domain Bacteria; phylum Bacteroidota; class Bacteroidia; order Cytophagales; family Hymenobacteraceae; genus Hymenobacter; species Hymenobacter norwichensis. Next base: position 112,826 of record NZ_ATVL01000007.1, on the reverse strand, counting down.
TCCCTCCTGCCGGTTGAGGCCCAGCAGCAAATCCATAATTTCCTCGCCCATCACCGAGTCGAGGTTGCCGGTGGGCTCATCGGCCAGAATGATTTCGGGGCGGCCGGCCAGGGCCCGGGCAATGGCTACGCGCTGGCGCTGGCCGCCGGAAAGCTGGCTAGGGAAGTGGTTGGTGCGGGCACCCAACCCTACTTTTTCCAGGGCGGAGTAGGCCCGCTCGCGCCGCTCTTTGCCGCCTACTCCGGGCCGGTACAGCAACGGCAGTTCCACGTTGTCGAGCACCGAGAGGTCGTTGATGAGGTGGTAGCTCTGGAAAACGAACCCTATTTTGTGGTTGCGCAACGAGGCCAGCTCCTTATCGGAATACGACTTCACGGGCCGGCCGTCCAGCTCAATCGTGCCGCTGGTAGGCTCGTCCAGCAACCCGATAATGCTCAGCAGCGTGGACTTCCCGCAACCCGACGGCCCCATGATCGACACGAATTCGCCCTTGTTGATGGTCAGGTTCACGCGGTTCAGGGCTACGGTTTCGATGGTTTTGGTTTGGTACACCTTCTCGATGTCGCGCAGCTGAATAACAGGCTGGCTGGCGGCTGAGCGAGTTGTTTCGGTAGTTGCCTGGGGCCGGGAAGTGGTTTGAGCGAGGACGTTTTCCATGAGAAACTAAAGTCAGTATAGGAAGGATGACGAAGGAAGTGTCCGGTTTCAAGCAGTCCGGCGCTGGGTTCGTAGTAGTATAGCCAAGCGCCGTGCCATGTTTTCAATCATTTGACATACAGTTATTTACACATAAAACGCGCTTTATACCAACTGCAAATCATGTCCAAAAACGGACAGTGTGTTCGAAAATAAAGGGCCGACTGTACGCATTTCAGCTTTTGTTGCAGACGAGGAAATAGAAGCGTGAAATCTGGTTCCAATCTGCTAGCCAGTAGGGTACTCTCAACTTATAGACTGGGCTTTAGACATACTAAGGTGAAACAAGTGGTAACTAGCTAAGCGCCACCGTAAGCCCCATCAAACTTTTCACCCGCCATCAGGTTGCACAAGCTTTGAATTCTACAAGCAATGCTGCCATGACAACTACCGCGCTGAGCACCCTGTACCAAGAGTTGGCGCCCTGTACTGGCCACGACCTAAGCACGCTGCTACCCCAGGGCATTCAGCGGGAAGTGGGCCACTTCAATGTGTTTGATTTAGCTGACCTCTGGGATTCCACTCAGCTACAGCCGGCCACGTCGTATCCTTGCCGCTCGTTCTACAAAATCAGCTTGTTACGCAGCCGCAGCCGCGCTGAATACGCCGACCAAACCATTACTGTTGAGCCCGATGCCCTGGTATTTTCGTCGCCCAAGGTATCGTTTCAGTGGCGGCCCGCCGAGGTGCAACAGGGGCATTTCTGCCTCTTCACGGCGGAGTTCTTGCTCCCGGTTCTCGGCGGCCTTGCTCCCGACGAGTTGCCTCTATTTCAAGCCAACGGCTACCCCGTATTCCAGCTGACGCTCGCCGAAGCCGCACGGGCGGCCAGTATTTTCGCCCAGATGCGCGAAGAATTGGCTTCCGACTACGCTCACAAGTACGACCTACTACGGGCCTATGTACTGGAACTGCTGCATCTGGGCCAGAAACGGCAGCCCGCCACCACGCTGCATCCTGCCCAATCGGCAGCAGCCCGGCTTTCTTCGCGCTTCGTAGAGTTGCTGGAACGGCAGTTCCCGCTCACCACACCCCAGCAACGCGTGCCGCTACGCACGGCCAAAGACTTTGCCGACCACCTGGCCGTACACGTCAACCACCTCAATAAGGTACTCAAGGACAGCACCGGCCGCACCACCACCGACCTCATCGGCGGGCGGCTGGCGCAGGAGGCCAAGGTGCTGCTGCGCCAAACGGAATGGACACTCTGGGAAATTGCCGACAGCCTGGGCTTTGTGGATGTAGCGCACTTCTCGCACTTCTTCCGCCGCTACGCCACCGTGAGCCCCGGCGCCTTCCGGACGCTGGAAGCCGTACCGGTTTGATTTCTACAAAAAGCGGATTGACGAGTACAACATTGCGAGAAGCTACTCGGGAGACCTTTGTCGTGTTCAATTAACACCACAAACGCACTTCATATGAGCACCTCCAAAATAGCCCTCGTAACCGGCGGCAGCCGGGGCTTAGGCAAAGACATGGCCCTCAAACTGGCTCAACAAGGCATCGACGTTATCCTGACCTACCGCAGCCAGCAGGCTGAAGCCGCCACCGTGGTGACTGAAATCGAAGCCCTGGGGCGCCGGGCTGTGGCCCTGGCTCTGGATGCCGCCGACATCAGCACGTTCGAGGCCTTCTTTGGGCAAGTCACCACGACCCTAGCCGATACCTTCGGCACCGACCGGTTCGATTTCCTTGTCAACAATGCCGGTACCAGTTTAAGCGTGCCTATTGCCGAAACCACCGAGACGCAATTCGACGAAATGCTCAACATCCATTTCAAGGGCGTGTACTTCCTCACCCAAAAAGCGTTGCCGCTACTCCGTGACGGCGGCCGAATTATCAACATTTCCTCTGGTACCACACGGGTTACTTTCGCAGGAAGTTCGGCCTACGCCAGTATGAAAGGAGCCGTGGAAGTATTCACGCGCTATCTGGCCCTGGAGCTAGGCCCGCGGGGCATTGCCGCCAATGTGGTAGCCCCCGGCGCAGTATTCGGTGGCGGCGCCATGACGGATACGCCTGAAATCCGCGCCTACGTGGCCCAGATTACGGCCCTAGGCCGCGTGGCCGAGCCCGACGACATCGGGGGCGTTGTTGCCTTTCTCTGCACCGATGCCGCCCGGTGGCTCAATGGCCAGCGCCTCGAAGCCACAGGCGGAATGATGCTGTAGTACGCGGGCGAGGAAACAGTCTATCCGTCTGCATTGCAGACAAAAAGCCCGTCGTTGCCGGTAATTCCGGCAACGACGGGCTTTCTATTTTTAGCAGTGGAACTGGGTATAAGGCGGATTGGAACTGTGTTCTAGCAAGCAGCTACAAAGCCTTTTAGACTGCTATAGATCCTATTCGCGTGGTGTTAAGGCGGCTTACTTTGCCGCCAGCGGCATTTGGCGCTCGAAATCGTAGAGCGTGAGGGCGCGCAGGCGGTAATGGGCCACCCAAGCGGCGCGCAACGCCAGGATGTAGGCGCGGCGGGCTTGGTCTTTTTCGGCGGAGGCAATAGTGAGGTCGGTGAGGCTGATGCGGCCGACTTTGTAGGTAGCCTGGGCAATGGCATAGCGCTGCTGCGCCAGGGAATCGGCTAGGGTTGCGAGGGACAGTTGCTCCCCCAAGGTGCTCAGTTGGCCGGCCTGAACCTGCACAGTTTGCTCGAAGGTGGCCTCCTCCTGGCTGACATCAACCTGCACTTGACGACGGGTTAGTTCGGCGGTTTTCACAATGGCCTTCTGGCGGCCCCAGTCTACGAGCGGCAGCGCAAAAGTAAGCTGTACCTGCTGTTGGTTTTGCAAGGCCGCGTACGTATCCCATAGGTTGGGCGCCTGATTTACGTAGCCCAAGTTGGCCGAAAGCGTGGCCTGGAAACCGGTAGTACCACGGGCTTGTGCTACCACCCGCTCGGCCTCCAACAAGCGGCGGCTGAAGGCCAGCACTACGCTCCGGTTTTGCCGGGCTTCAGTCAGGGCCTGCCCCGCTGGCACCACCAGCCGCGGAGCCGCCACCGGCACGGCTAAGCGTAGCGTTTGCGGGCGCACCCCCGTGTAACTCTGCAAGCTGACAGCGGCATTCTGGGCATCCAGTTGGCCTTGCGCCATGGCTTGGCGGGCGTTGAGTAGGTTCAGTTCCAGCCGCAGCAAGTCGCTCTGAGAGAGTTGGCCGAGCTGGTACCGCTCTTTGCCGAGGCGCAGTAGCTCCTGGTTGGCTTGCACGTTCTGGCTGGCTACCTCGGCGTTTACCTGCTGCTGCAACACATCAAAATACAGCTCCGTAATGCGCTGGGCAATGGTTTCGCGCTCTTCGGCGTACAGCCGCTGGCTTTCCTGATAGCGCAGCGGCTCAATGCGCCGCGCCCAGCGCAACGAATTGAAGCGGCCAATCGGCTGCGTCAGGCCGACGGCTACGGGCTGGTTGTTGTAGCGCTTCAGGCTGCGGTTGAAATCGTCGAAGCGCTGCACCTCTGAGGCAATAAATATTTGCCCGCCCGTCAGGCCGATGTTCTGGCTGGCTGTCAGGGAGAGGTTAGAGTTGTTGATGCGCACGGCCCGGAAGTCGGTGGTACCGTCGGGCTGCACGACAGGCGTTACGGCCCGGCTGAAACCGGGCACCACGCCTTGCAGCCCCAGTTGCGGCTTGTAGTCGGCTTGGTAGCTGCGCCACTGCCAGTAGCTTTGGTCGCGGCTGGTTTGGGTTTGCTTGGCCACCGCCGACTGCGTTAGGGCCAGCTCGATTACTTGGTCTAGCGTCAGACTGCCCGGTTGGGTTTGCGCCAGAACGGGGCTACCAGCCAGTAACAGCAGGAAATAAAGTATCCGTTTCATGGGCTTGGCTAGTTGTTGAGAGTGAGTTCGGGCGTTTCGAGGTGCTCCTTCATATCCGACACCACCACCTCTTCGCCAGGACGCAGGCCCCCGATGATTTCCACGAAATCCAGGTTACTGTCGCCGAACTGCACCACACGCCGCGTGACCTTGCCGCCTTGCACCACAAATACTGGCTGCTCTTTGCCGCCCTGGTAGAACGGCCCGTTTTTCACTCGCACCACGTTGTGATGCGCCTTGGTCACCACAAACACATCGGCCCGCAGGTTGGAGCGAAGCGCCGGGTGGTGGTCTTGTGCTAGGGTGGCGTAGAAGGTCACCACGCCTTTGTCGACGGCGGGGCTTACGGTGCTCACGGTGCCGCGCAAATCGGTGTCGTTGATACGGATTACCACCGGGTCGCCGAGGTGAAGGGCGTCGGCGTAAGCATCGGAAATGGTGGCCCGTACCCGGAAGCGGCTCAGGTCGGCTACGCGGGCCAGTGGGTCGCCGGCCTGCACGGTGGTGCCTAGGTCTTCATTCACCCAGGTCAGCACGCCGGGTTGCTGGCTGCTGATGTTGGCTTGCGCCAGCTTACCGGCCAGTTCGGCAATGCTACGGTCCTGAATTTGCATGGTGAAGCCCAGCTCTCGCACATCGGCCCCGTTGGCGGCGCGCTGGTTACGGATTTGCTCACCCAGCCGCTTCAGCTCTAGCTGCGCAATTTTCAGGTTCAGCTCGGCCTGGCGCACACTCTCCGAGGTGCCGCCCCCTATCTTCAGCAAATACTGCTCATCACGCAGAGCCGACTGCAAGCTGCGGACCCGCACTAGCTGCACCTGCTCCTGCGAGCGAAGGTCGTTCAAGGCTTTTTCTAGACTGAGTTGGAGCTGACTGTTCTTGTTGCGGTTCTGCTGCTGCTCGTCTTGCAGCTTGGCCAGCGCCGACGTGGTCTGCTCTTTATCGAGTTCCAGGATAGTTTGGCCCGGCAGTACCTTGCTACCCACCGCTACCGTTACCTGCCGGATGGTGCTTTGGATGGGGCTGGTTATCACCGCCTCATGCGCCGGAATGACCACGCCCGCCGCTGTCAGGGCCGCTTCTACATCGCCGGTTTCCACTTTGGCGGTCAGGATGGCGTTGCGTTCCAGCGTGGGCTTTAGCACGTTGCGAAACGCAAACAAGCAAGCGGCTAGTAGCAGTAGTGCCCCGGCGCCAAGCAGCCACGTGCGGCGCTGGCGGCGGTTCTGGGTGGAGGTTGAAATAGCTCTGTCCATTTTCGTACAGGAAGGAATAGGATTCCCTTACTGTAAGCCAATGGCCGTGCCACATCTATAAAATATTGAAAATCATAATTTTAAATACAATATTTGTTTATCGACTACTCGGTAATCTGTTCGAAAATGGACAACGTGTTCGGCTGTGAAAAGCAAGTTGTTCACTTATGCAAGCAAAGAGCCCAGCAACTTGCGCTGCCGGGCTCTTTATCACCTAATCTATAAACTGCCTTATAATAATAAGCTCTTGCCTATCAGTAAGCCACCTATATTCTAATCTAATTACTCTTTATAAATCAGCTATTTAGCGCTGGTTACGAATGGTAAAGCTGTTGAACGCCACGGTGGAAGAAGCGGGTCCTTGAGCCAGCAGGCCCACCCGGATGCCCCGGTCCCACGGCGGCAGGTAGGTCCCGTTGAGCGCGAAGCTGTCGAGCACTACTGGCTGCCAAGCGCTGCCATCCATGTTATAGGTGAAGCGGAAACGCTGCCCACCCCAAGCTTCGAGGCGCAGATTCAGGGTTTTGCCGATAGGCAAATCCACTTTCGTAATGCACTCGTGCTGCCCGCCCTTCACCGACCACACTTGCAACGTACCGTCGCCAGCTACCAGGGCCAGCGCGTTGTTGGGGTCACCAATGGCCGAGAGTCCGGCGAAAGTGGCGGGCGGCAACGAGTTCATTTCCACCGCGGTAGTCACTTTGTAAGTGGCCGTGAAGGTGCGTTGCGCTACCAACGAGCCCACGCCGTCGGGGCTGGCGGTGAGCAGTAGTTGCCCGTCGCTCACTCCTACCTGCGGCTGGCGCCCGATGGGCCATTGCCAGGTACCAGCCAGGCAGTTGCCCTCGAAGTTGTCGGCTACGTTGAGGATGCTCACATCATGCAACGGAGCGGCCTGGGGGCTTTTGTTTTCAAATTCCGGCCAGCCTTCTTCGTTCCAGGTGAACTCGCTCAGAATGCCCTGCCGGCCCACAAACTCGTGGCTTTGCACGTGGTAAGCGTGGTGTAGCAGGAACCAGCGGCCCTCAAACTCGGCTACCGTACCGTGGCCTGGGCATTTCCAGGTGGTATTTTTCTTAAGAATCGGGTTTTCGGGACACTTCTCCCACGGACCCAGCAAACTTTCGGCACGGGCTACGCCGGTAGCATAGGTGCAGCACTTGCCGCAGCAGCCGTTGCCGGCATAAAACATGTAGAAGTAGTTGTTGTGCCGCACGATGGCCGAACCTTCTACCAGGCAGCCTTCCCAAGGGGCATCGTTGCGGAACAGTTCCACCTTCTTGCCTACCAGCTTGGTATGCTTAGCGTTGATGCGCTGCGCCCAAATGGGGGTCGGCTTCTTGTACGCGTTACCGTCTTCCTTCCACACCAGATACAGGTCGCCGTGCTCGTCGCGCATCGGGAAGCCGTCGATGGAGCCGTAGCGCTGGGCTACCAGCGGGCCGTGATCAGTGTAGGGGCCGGCCGGGTCGTCGGCCGAAGCTACGCCGATGGCCAGTGGGCCGCCTTTCTTACGAGCGGTGTAATAGACGTAGGTTTTGTCGTTTTCGTGGAAAATCTCGGGCGCCCAGAAGTTGGCTTCCGTCCATTCCGGCAACAAGTCATTGGTAGGGAAAACGTGGCTGACCAACTGCCAGTCTACCAGGTTGGTGGACTTGAACAGTGGGAAAACCGGGCCCCATTCCGCCGAAGTGGCGCTGGCCCAATACGTATCCCCTATTTTGGCAATAGTCGGGTCGGGAAAGTCGCCGGGCAGTACCACGTTGGCGTAGGAGGTAACGGGAGCCGTGGCCACGGGTGGGGCCGTACTAATGGCCGTGTTGGTAGTGGCAGCCGGCACACAATCTGCGGACAAATCCGCCACCGGAGCTAGAGTCTGAACTGATGTTTCTGATTGAAGAACCACAACAGAAAAAGCAAAGAGTGAGAGAAAAGTAGTAAGCCGCTGTGCAAGGAAGCCACCCTTAAAGCAGCTATTTCCTTATGCCAGGCAGTTGTTTGCTAATTACTTAAGCCCAAGCCATGGCTGGTGCCCAAACGGTATCAAGCGTGGAAGTCAGTAGAAAGACTCCGTTTGAGCTGGCCATAACGAAGTAGGCGTTGATGCTTGTGAAGGCACTCCAGTTGATGTCAACTTCCTGGGAAACTCTGATTGAAGCAGTCATAATAAAGTTAGATTTTTTCCAAGAAACACGAATCCTTTCTCCTTCTCGCCAGCACCATCTACCAACACCCTTTTACCGATATCCAAAGGTAGAAAATTACTTGCAATAGCCTAAACAACGCTACTTGGGCGGCTTTTCTGAGTAGGAAGCACAATCCAAGCCAATTATTTTCCAACATCGACAACCAACTCATATAAATTATAACTTTTCTTATAAAAACATCCTCCTCAAGCATTACGCCTGAGCTTATTTGCCCTTGCCCACCAACTGCCGAGAGGGAAAGCCGCAGGCAGCGCTAAACGAATGAAGCCTAGCAGCAAGTGAAAAGCCAACAATTCTGGCCGAATGAATGGGACTATCTGGGTGCTGACCGTCGTTAAAGCAGACATAGGCACTCAACTGGCCAACAACTCTGCGGCTCAGGCAACCCTTTAGTAACGGCTACCATCTACCTGATATGCCCACTATTAAACGAGTGATGGAGCATTTCAAGAGCTTTATATAGAATGCAGCAAATTCATCTACCGGACAGGAGTGCTATAAAAAGCGCTGATAAGCCACCTAGAGCCATTTGGTGCAATGAAAAGTCTAACCGACTGCTATGTAAAGCCAGTTATAGATAAATATTTATCAAAGGTACCTTGCGTTACATAGTACCTTCTGTTACCTTTGGAACATCAACTAGAGAAAATCTCAGCCGCGCCGCTGCTCCCAACCGGGGAGTTGCCCCGGCCGATGCCAGACACCACCGCGCCAGCCGGGCCGGTTGCCGAACAGCCCAGCACGAAACCTAGGTTTCGGCTTGCTGCTCACCGTGTTATGGCCGCTTGATGCGCTGCTTTTATGGTAGCGTCATCCTTCTTTTCTATACCTGAATTTCTAGCAAATAGCCACCCAGCGGAACCGCGGCCGCCTGGAACGGCACCCCTTTGCCTGATGTGTTGACCTAACTCTCCTATCCCGATGACTTCCTTTCCAACCACTCAGGCCCTCCGGTGCCTGGGGCTCCTTACCGCGTCTACACTTTATTTATCGTCGCTGGATTTGCAGGCTCAAAACGCCCTGCCCCAAAGCGCTACCAAGAGCACAGCCGCCGGCAGCATTTCCGGCACTTTGCTCGACAGCAAAACCGGCCAGCCGCTTTCCTTTGCCAGCGTAGTGCTGTTGCACGCCAACGCCGACAGTAGCTTTGTGGCCGGCGCCCAAACCGCTGAAAATGGCGCGTTTGAGCTGACGAAGGTAGCGGCCGGACAATATCTGCTCCGGGTTACGGTGCTCGGCTACAAGCCTTTGCGGCAGGCTGTTACACTTTCGGCCGCTGCTGGCACGGTGCGGTTGGGTGCTTTGCGGCTGGCGCCTACCGCCACCCAACTGGCTGGCGTAACGGTACAGGGTGAGCGGGCCGCCGTGGAAGAAAGCCTCGATAAGAAGGTTATCAACGTGGAGAAGGATTTGAGCAGCGTGGGCGGTACGGCCGTGAATGTGCTGCAAAATGTGCCCTCCGTGGCCGTCTCGCCCGATGGTACGGTGAGCATGCGTGGCAGCAGCAACATCACCATCCTGATTGATGGCAAACCCAGCCAAGCCGCCAACAGCGGCGCCGGCGGCAACCGCTTGGAACAGATACCAGCCAGCGCCATTGAGAAGGTGGAAGTGGTAACCAACCCATCGGCCCGCTACGATGCGGCCGGTAGCGGCGGGGTCATCAACATTATCCTGAAAAAGCAGAAAAAAGACGGCTGGAACGGGCAAGCCACCCTCAACCTAGGCACCCGCGACAAATACAACACCAGCCTGAGCCTGAACCGGCGCGCCGGCAAAATGAACTGGTTTGGCTCGTATGACTTCCGCGACGACCGGTACCGCAGCCGCATGAACACCCAGCAAACTACCCTGCTGGAAGGCCGGGAGCTGCGCCTTCTGCAAGACGGCACAAACCAGCGCCACAGTGTTTCGCACTCGGCCCGCTTAGGCTTCGACTACACCATTTCGCCCGAGCAAAGCCTGACGGTGACCGTAGAACCCAACAAAAACAACGGCCTAAACTCGGGTACGCAGCTGGCTACGCTCACGGCCCCCGACGGTACCACCCGCATTGGCAGCACGTTTCAGGTGCGCGAGAATGTGATGAACACCGAAGGCTCGGTGGATTACCGCCGCACTTGGGAAGCCCACAAAGGCCGCGAGTGGACTACCAGTGTGGCCTACACCAACCTGGACGCCAACGTGGTGATTGGGCAACGCAACACCGAAGGCACCGCCGACCTGCTGGAGTGGAAACAGGACCTGCAAGTTGATTTGAACGCTGCTTCCTACCAAACCGACTACGTACATCCGCTGGGTGAGAAAAGCCGCCTGGAAGCCGGGCTGAAAGGCCAGCTGATGCTAAACGACGGCACCGACGACTTCCTGCGCCAAAACGCCGACGGCCCCAACTTCGAGCGCCAAGTGGACCGGTCGTATGCCTACAACTTCCGCGAGTACACTCAGGCAGGCTACGCCACCGCCCAGCACGAACTAGGCAAGTGGCGCGTGCAAGGCGGCTTGCGGGCCGAGTACACCAACACCAGCGGCCAAGTAGACGGCGGCACCGGCAAATTCAAGCTTAACTACCTGAACCTGTTCCCTTCGGCCACGCTGGTAAAAACGCTGCCTACTGCCGATCAGCGCGTGCAGCTTAGCTACTCACGCCGCCTCAACCGCCCCGGTTTCATGCAGCTGCTGGCTTTCCCGCTCTACCAAGACCAGCGTAGCTACCGCATCGGCGACCCTACGCTCCGGCCCGAGTATATCAATGCCTTCGAGCTGGGCCACCAGGTAACGGTAGGCAAGGCCACGGTCAGCTCCACGCTGTTCTACCGCCAAACCACCAATGCCATCCAGCGGCTGGTGCGGGTGGACACCACCGCTACCCGACTGTACGGCAACGGCGCCGTGGTGACGGCTACCTACGCCGACAACTTTGGGCAAGCCACCAACCTGGGGGGCGAGGTGTCGTTGAACCAGCAGCTTAACAAGTGGTGGCGGGTAGCGGCCAGCGGCTCCTTGTTCCAGAGCAGCGTAACGGCCGCCACCGGCAACGAATCCAGCCGGACCACAGTGTCGGGCACGGCCCGCCTGATGAACAGCTTTACGCCTACCCCTAAGCTGGATGTGCAGCTGACTGGCAATTACCGCGCGGCGGCCCTCACCACACAAGGACGGCTGGCCCCAGTGGGCTCGGTGGATGTGGCCTTGCGCCAGCGCCTCTTCAACGACCGGGCGGCCCTCACGCTCCGCATCAGTGACTTGTTCAACACCCAGCGCAACCTCACCAACGTGTACACCACCGATGCCGCCGGCAACAACTTTCAGGCCCGCTACTATAACAAGTGGGAGTCGCGGGTGGGCTACTTGGGCTTCTCGTGGTACATGGGCTCCAACAAGCCGCCCAAAAAGATTGACAGCCAGCCTCAGGGCGGTGGCGGTGGTTTCGGAGGCTAAGAAAATCAAGCACTTACCTGCAACCGAAAATAAATCCACTGGTCTTTGTAACGTCTCCCCGGTAAGGCGGTATTCACTTCCGAAACCAGCTTTCTTGTTCACCTCCTGAGGCATCAAGCCACCGCAGCGCCCCCCGAAATTATTGTTTCGTTATGCCTGCTGCCCTGCCTCCCGCCGCTCTGCACTATCCACTAGTTTTGCCCCCGCAAAGAAGCTAGCACTTTGCGTTCCGCTCCTGCTTCGCTAGGCGGCGACTTCCACTCGGGAAGTCAGGCCACCCGCCCACCGAAGATTCTTCGCCCAGCCGGGGCGGAGCGTAGTACCCGCCGCCTAGTGTGGCCTTCCATCTCTCTTTTCGTTTTCTGAATTGCGCTTTTTTGGTAGCCCTTCGGCTTGCCTACTGGCTACTGCCTTGCCTTAACTTTTCGTTTTTTCCTTTCCATTCTTCTGTTTCTCACCTTCTTACTTATAACGCATCATGAAATCTTCTCTGTTTTCCCGCCTGAGTGTTGCCTGCCTGTTCGTAGTTGCTTCCGTTACCGGGGCTATGGCTCAGAAAGTAGTGTACAGCGAGCAGCCCGTGGTAGCCACTTCCGGCTATTGGACGCTGGAAACCGACAAAACCGTCGGCGACTACACCGTGGTGAGCTTCTTCAACGACCAGCACGAATTGCTGTATCAGGAACGCCTGAATGGTGTTTGCCTTAACCCTTGCAAAAACGCAGGCTCACACCGCCGCATGGCCCGTATGCTGGGCACTACCTTGCAGCAAGTGCAGCGGCTACAAGCCAACTCTATGGTGTCAACCCGGCTAATGGCCTCTAACCGGGTTGTACAACGCGCCTACGCAGCCCGTTAAGCACGAGGTGTAGGATACTTTGAGTTGCTAGCACCCAAATGCTACGGTAAGTAGCCCCAAACCTGCTAGTCTGTTTTACTGGAAGAGGACGCATAACCACTTTGGCTTATGCGTCCTCTTCGGTCATTAGAAATAGATTACCTAGGCGTCGCTCTCACCGTTGACCAAGCTCGTCGCTAGCACATAACCAACAAATTATATTCCTTTTATAATACAGTGAAAATCCAAATTATCCTGCGTCAACAAAAAGTATAAATCCTATTAGAACATGCGCTAATAGAGCAACCAAACCTATTCTACCCCGGTAAAGTCCTTGCTGTTGCTCACAACAATGGCTATTAGCCGGAGTTGTCACTTGCTGGCTAATAAATAGATAGGTTTTGCGTGACTCTTACTGTACGTTCCACCCCATTTATGCTTGATGTATTTAGAGAAGTGCTGCCCGATGGGTACTTACTGATTCTCTCTCCTGAAATTGCCAACCCGCACGGCGAAGTAAAGCTCAGCCGTGCCCTGCACCGGGCCACCCGTAGCGAAAAACAAGCGGTAATGATTGATTGCAGCCTCGTGGAACGCCTCTCCGATGAGGCCGTGGAGTTGCTACTGGCGTACTCCTTCATACTACGGGCCCAAGGCCGCCGGTTGGTACTGTCACACGTTCCCAACCCGGTCCGCTACCACTTCCTCGACCTTGACCCTGCCTCGCAACCCCTACTGGTATCGTCGTTGCTGGAAGCTGTGGACGAAATAAAACTTTCGTACTAAGCTGGACTTGCACTGGCCGCAACGACGTACGGGCGGGCCGTTGTACCTTCGCGGCATCATTCTGCACTGTTCCCGATGAGCGCCCCAAAACCTAGCATTCCACAAGGCACCCGCGACTTTGGCCCGGCCGTAGTAGCCCGCCGCAACTATATCTTCGGTGTTATCCGCCGCACCTTCGAGAAATTCGGTTACGCGCCGCTCGAAACTCCTACAATTGAAAATCTGTCGGTGCTGACTGGCAAATACGGCGAGGAAGGCGACCAGCTGCTGTTTAAAGTACTGAACTCCGGCAACTTTCTGAAAAAGCAGAAGGGCGACGTTATCAAAGACCAGGTAACGCCCGACGACTTGCAGGCGGGCCCCCGCGCCGTGTTGCCCAAGATTGCCGAAAAAGGCCTACGCTACGACCTGACCGTGCCGTTTGCGCGCTACGTGGTAATGAACCGTGGCACGCTTACCTTCCCGTTCAAGCGCTACCAGATTCAGCCGGTATGGCGCGCCGACCGACCCCAGCGTGGCCGTTACCGCGAGTTCTACCAGTGTGACGCCGACGTAGTAGGCACCGATTCATTGCTTTGTGAGGCCGAAATCGTGCTGATGATGTGCGAGGTACTCAACGGCATTGGCCTGACCGATTTCACCATCAAAATCAACCACCGCCGCGTGCTGGGTGCCATCTACCAGGCCTTGGGCGGCGAAGGCACCGAAACCGACCTGTTCACGGCCATCGACAAGCTCGATAAAATTGGGCGCGAGGGCGTGGAGAAAGAGCTGGCCGAGCGGGGCTTCTCCGTGGATGCCACCGACAAGCTGTTTGCGCTGTTGGGCGTAGAAGGCAGTTTCGAGGAGAAGCTGGAGCGCCTGCTGGCCGGCTTCGTGACAGCCGGCGTGGATGCCGATAACGCCACTGCCGACGGCTACAAAGGCCTGCAAGACTTGCGCCGGGTGCAGGAGTACCTCCAGGAGTTTGGCTTCGCGCAGTTCGACCACCTCGATTTCGACGTGACGCTGGCCCGCGGCCTGAGCTACTACACTGGTTGCATCTTTGAAATCAAGATTAATAACGTAAACATGGGTAGCGTGAGCGGCGGTGGCCGCTACGATAACCTCACGGGCGCGTTTGGGCTGCCGGGCGTATCGGGCGTGGGCTTCTCGTTCGGCGTGGACCGGCTCTACGACTGCCTGGAAGAATTGAACCTATTCCCAGCGGCCGTGGCCACCACCACCCGTTGCCTGGTCGCCAATTTTGATGCCGATGCCGAGCGGGCCGTGCTGCCGGTGCTACGCCAGTTGCGTGAAGCCGGCGTGGCCAGTGAGTTGTACCCGGAGCCCGGCAAGCTCGCCCGGCAGTTCAAGTACGCCGACGCTAAGGGCATTCCGTTTGTGTTGCTGCAAGGCTCCGAAGAACGCGCCGCCGGTCAGTTCAAGCTGAAAACGCTCAGCACCGGCGAGGAACGGGTGCTGTCATTGGAACAGGTACTGACCGAGCTGGCCGTATAACAGAACCAGGCCCCGCATCCGCTATTCGTGCCTAGAACCGGAGCGAATGGCGGATGAGGGCCAATCTATCCCCTACTATTCAACCACCACCCGGCGGCTCACCTCCTGCCCGGCCACGGTAGCGCGCAGTGTGTACAGCCCAGTCGGCAGCCCACGCACCGAGAGCCTCGATGCCTCGGTGAAGGTGCGGACCAGCCGGCCCTGGGCATCAAACAGGCGTAAGCCAATCGGCTGAGTTTCGTGGCGTAGTCGCAGCTTCAGCTCGCTCGTGGCGGGATTGGGATACACAGCAAAGCCCAGGGTTTCGGCGGCACGCTCAGCACTGAGCAGCGTGCCGGAGTTTTGCATGCGGCCAGTGCAGATGTCGCGGCCCGTGGGCGCAGCTCCCGGCGACGACCAGTATACCTGTATTGAACCGTTAGGCTGGCCCACGGGTACATAGTCAAGTTCGTATGGCCGGTTATCGGCCACTGAGTGCAGAATTACACCAGGCGCGGCGAAGGCGACGCTGCCGGTCGGCAGGAGCTTTTGGGCGCGAAAGTTGGCACCGTTGGTATCGGTGGTGTAGAAGGCCATCACCGAGCCATTGTCAGAAGGCGCTATTTTAGGCCGCGGAGCCCCAGCCGACAATGCGTAGACAGGCACGCCGTCGGGGGTCCAGGCGAGGGTACCAGCGGCGTCAATTTTCTGGGCGTAGCACCCATAGTCGAAGTTGCCCGTGCCCACCCGCGTGTCTTCCCATATCATCCAGAGGGCATTGTTATGCCAGAGAGCGTGCGGATTGGTTTGGCGCGAGGCGAAGGTGCACAGGTTTACGTAGCCGGGAGCAGCCCAGCCGAGGGTCCCGCTGGGTAGCACTTTCGATACCAGCGGGTCGCCGCCGTTCGAGGTCCACGCCACATAGAGGTTATTGGCCGGGTCGGTGAGTAGCTGCCAGTCGGAGCCCCGGCCTGAGGGCCCGCCCCCCGACACGATGGTATAGCTCGCCCAGGTAGCCACGCCCGCTGCGCTGAAATGCTGGGCGTATATCTCCGCCCCCAGCCCCCCGGAACTGGCTACCAGGTAGAAACCGTCGGCCCTGTCGGCCACGGTGTGGTAGTAGTCCAGCGCGAAGCCACTCGGGGGCAGTACCTGCACCTGCCGGTCGTTGTTGGGATACGTACGCACCCCAGCCGTATTTATCTGATTGAAGGTGAAGCGGGCACTGCCTCCATTTAGAGCCAGCGCATGCGTAATAGTGGCGCCGGTGCTAGTGGGAATAATGTTAAGGCCTTGCTCACTTTCGTAAATAATGCCGGGCAATACACGGGCCGCAATCAGCGTGGGTTGGGCCCATTGTGCTACCCCGCCGGTGTTGTAGTACTGGCAGCGCACCGTGTCACCACCCACCCCAAAAGCCCCTTGTACCCAGGCTACCAGCATCCCGCCGTTCCAGGGAATGGCTTGCATTCCGAAGATGTCGCGGCCCTGACTTTGGAACAGGCGCAGGCCATTGGCCGTCAGCAGGGGCACACCAGCCGCGTTCAGATGCTGAGTATAAATGCCGGTGCCTGCGCCGGTGTTACTGCCGTTGCGCTTGTCAATCCAGAGCACATAGGAGCCGCCGGTACCATCGGCAAAAGCCTGCACCCCTTGCTGGGTGTTAGCGGCGTTGCACACAAATTGGGTTTGGGACGTCACCGTGGAAAACTGTGCCCACACCGGACTCGCCAGCAACAGAAGCAGCAACAACGTATAGCATCTAGGCTGTAAAGCTTGAAAAAGCAAAATCCTGAACTTCATAGCAGTAAAGGTTGGAGTAAGACGTCCCGGCAAGCAAGCCGTAAATCAGAATAAATATACAATTTACTATATATTATTTATATTGTTTTTCGTCGTGGTTGATGCCAGTTGAGTTTTAGAAGATGCTGCCGCCCCCTCTTCCTTATCCAGATACCTGATTTGGGTAGTACAGTAGATTGGAAGCCGCCCTCAACAGTTTTTCTAGCCATCAGGATTTCCTTACAAGGCGGGCGCAATCAACAACTGAGCGGCTTGCGTGAGGCATGAGCTGGCAAAGCATTGCTTCCGGAAAAAATGGCAAATTTGGCGCTTCACCCCGGCCCCACCCGCCGCCTTGCCACCCCTCCCATGTCCGACGATTTCGCCCTCACCCCCTCCATCCCGCTCAGTTTGACCACCCTACGGAAACTGCTGCAAGAAAGCCCCCGCATAGTACTCAGCGCCGAAGCCCGCCAGCGCGTCGAGCACTGCCACCAGTACCTTCACGAACGGCTAATTCACTCCGACGCGCCGGTGTACGGCATCAATACCGGCTTTGGAGCGCTGTGTGATACCAGCATTTCGCCTCAGGACCGCGGCCAGCTGCAAATGAACCTGATGATGTCGCACGCCTGCGGCACGGGCGCGGAGGTACCATCGGAGTTGGTACGGCTGATGTTGCTGCTCAAGGCCCAAAGCCTGAGTTATGGCCACAGCGGCGTGCAGCCCGCTACCGTGCAGCGCCTGCTGGATATGTTCAACCGTGAAATGCTACCGGTGGTATACCAGCAGGGCTCGTTGGGGGCCAGCGGCGACCTAGCGCCGCTGGCGCATCTGTGCTTGCCGCTGCTGGGGCTGGGCGAGGTGAACTACCAAGGCTACCGCCTGGCCGCCGCCGATGCGTTAAGCTTATTTAGTTGGGCCCCACTCACGCTGGAGGCGAAGGAAGGGTTGGCGCTGCTCAACGGCACCCAGTTCATGCTGGCCTACGGGGTACATTGCCTGCTGCGGGTGCAGCAACTCCTAGATGCCGCCGACGTCATCGGGGCGCTGTCGTTGGAGGCGTTTGATGGGCGCACCGAGCCGTTTGACGAGCGGCTGCACCGCATTCGGCCCCATGCCGGGCAGCTGTGGGTAGCCGAACGGCTGCGCACGTTGCTGGCGGGCAGCGAGTTGCAGCAACAACCCAAAACCGCCGTACAGGACCCCTACTCGTTCCGTTGCATGCCCCAGGTGCACGGCGCCTCCCGCGACGCCGTGGCCTACGTGGTCCAAACCGTGGAAACCGAGTGCAACGCCGTAACCGACAACCCCAACATCTTCCCCGATGACGACCTGATTCTGAGCGGAGGCAACTTTCACGGGCAACCGCTGGCGCTGGCCCTGGACATGCTGGCTATTGCTACTGCCGAAATTGGGAGCATCTCGCAGCAGCGCACTACTCAGCTCATTGGTGGGCAGCGGGGGCTGCCGCCGTTTCTGGTAGCCGAACCGGGGCTAAATTCCGGCTTTATGATTCCGCAGTACACGGCCGCCGGCATCGTCAGCCAGAACAAGCAGTTGTGCACGCCGGCCTCGGTGGATAGCCTAGTGAGTAGCAACGGACAGGAAGACCACGTGAGTATGGGCGCCAACGCGGCCACCAAGGTATTGCGCGTGGTGGAAAATGTGGAACAGATTCTGGGCATTGAGCTGCTGAATGCAGTGCAAGCGCTGGCGTTCCGGCGGCCTACGCAAACCTCTCCGCAGCTAGAGCAAGTAGTAGCGGCCTTCCGCGAGAAAGTGAGCTTCGTGAGCCGGGACCGGGTGTTGTATCCCGACTTGCAAGCGGCAGCCGCTTTTGTACGCAGCTACGATTGGATGTAACTTGGCAGTTGAACGAAGCAGTAATCAGCCGCTTGTGTGCGAATTGCCTTCACTGCTTCGTTAGGACAACGCAACCCGCCTGCGTTGTCACTCATCACCCTTTCGCATCCGCTTGCCATCATATACATGCCTGCAAAAACGTTACTCTCCTGGTTACTAGTGATTTTTGGAATGTTGCTGGCGAGCAACCGGCAGGCGCAGGCGCAGGCGCAGGCGTGTGTTCCTACCGCTAATCCACCCGCTTGTACCTTCCGGGCCATTGATGATGCTACGGGTACCCCCGTAACAAAAATGTGCGTAGGCCGGCCAGTGCGGTTTGAATACTGCACTGGCCGGGATGCTTCATTACAAAACACTTACCAAGTAGTATCAGGGAGTGCCACGCTTCCCAACCCATGCGGTGGCAACTTTCAGCCTCCTTCCGTTAGATACACCCCTACCGCCGCCGGCTTTGTTACGGTAACTGAGAATACGCAGGCCCGGCCTCCTGCACTACCTACCATCTACTTCATCACGTTTCAGGTGTACGACAGTCCGGCACCGGCTTTCACGCTGGCAGCTTGTGCGCCGGGCTCGGTGCAGGTGACCTTGCCCAGCGCCCCCTACGACAGCTACACAGTACAGATTGGTACGGGTGCGCCGGTTTCGGCAGCTTCCGGCCAGGTAGTAACGTATCCAGTACCTACCGGGGCTACTTCCGTGACGGTAACCGGGCGCTACAACGACAACTCCTTGTGCACCAACTCGGCCACGCAGCCCCTGACACAGTTGGCACCACTCGGTCCACTGGCTATTCAACGGGTAATTCGCAACGGCACCAGTACGCAGCTTGACGTGGCCCCGCTGACGGCCGGCTACCGCTACACCGTAGAGCGCGCCGATGCCAGCAACGTGTACCAAACCGTACCAGGGGCCGTGCAGAACAGTACGACCTCCTTCACGGTGCCTAGCACTGCGCCCGGCCGCTATCGGTTGCGCGCTACTGATGTATGCGGCAACGCCTTCTCACCTTCCGCCGCCGTGCCAAACCTGACGCTGACCGCCGCGCCCGCCGAACGGCGCAACGAACTAACCTGGCAGCTCCTCGACAACCCAATTTCCTACGAGCTAACTCGCGACAATGCTCCACTAGCCACACCGCTGGCGCCATCGGCCCGCGCGTACACCGATACGGCCGTGGCGTGTGGAGTGCAGTACACCTACCAACTCACAGCGCGCTATGCGGGCGGGGTTTCGGCGGTTTCCAATGTGGCGCTGGTGCGGGCTACGGCCACCCAACCCCCGGCTACTCCGCGCCTGTTCGCCACCTTCGACTTGCGTAACCGCGTGCAGCTAACCGCCACTGTGGCTCGCTTCTCGGCCACCGGCCAGCTTACCTACCTCACCGAAGGTCGCATTCTGGCTGCTACCACCAGCCGTGCCTTCACCGATTCCTCCACCACGCGTTTTGTACCGGGCACTGGCCCTTGCTACCAAGCCCGTTTCGTGGACGACTGCGCCAACCGCTCCGCCGACAGTGCGCCCTTCTGCCTCGCTGTGCTAGCCGCCGAGCTAGCCGACAGTCGGGGTTCGTCGGTGCGCCTGACGTGGTCGGGGCTGCGCGGCGCGCCTAGCACCGACACGCTCAGCTACCGCCTGCTGGTACTCGACGCAAGCAACGCGGTAGTGCGTAGCGTATCGGTCAGCAACCGAACCTCCTACCTCGACCTTACGCCCTCTGATACTGAGCAGCAGGTACGCTACCGCTTGGAAGTGCGCGGCGGCGGCCTCCCCGGCCCTAGCTACTCCAACGTTGCCACCGCCACCCGCCGCCTCGAAATCTACGTGCCCACCGCCTTTACGCCCAACGGCGACGGCCTCAACGACGTGCTAGAAGTGAAGGGCCGCTTCCTGAAAACCTTCCGCTTCGTGATTGTGGACCGCAATGGGCAGGAAGTATTCCGCGGCACCAACCGCACCCAAACCTGGGACGGGCGCGTCCGCAACGAAGCTCCCGTACCCGGCGCCTTCGTTTGGCGCTTCGAGGCGGTGGATGATGCCGGCCAAATCGTGGTACAACACGGCACCGTCACGGTTCTAAAGTAGACTGGCGCAAGCCTGATAGATAGGCCGCTTTCTTACTGATGCTTACAAGCAGCACGGACTATCCGGAGCAAGAATACGAGTACCGTATGCTTCTGCTTGCTCGTTCTAAATTATTATCTTGCTATTCTACTATCTTGTTGTGTCAAGGCAAGAACAGCCTACTAGTGCCCTACGGAGCACGTGGTTCTATACCAGTTCACGTTCATACAGGGCAACTGGTTTTTCTATCTATTGAATTCTTTATGCTACATGCCTATCGATTCGCCGCTTGATTCTGAAGCTGTTCGCCAAGCCGGAAACCGAAACCGTACCCTAGGCGAAACCGAAGCCCTTTTAGTGGCGGCCCAAGCTCGTATTGCGGCGCTTGAACAGCAACTTGCTGATGATCATACTTTTGATGTAGAACTGCGGACCCTCTCGCACATTCCCCAGCAGAGCCCAAACGCCATTGTGCGGCTATCGGCGACGGGCGAGGTATTATATGCTAACCCCACGGCAGCCTCTCTGCTGCGGGCCTTGGAAACCGATGGCGAAGAGGGCGACTTTCGGGCCCGGATGCTTGCGCTGGTGCATCAGGCCCTGCACACCAACCAGCAACACCAGCAAGAGCTTACGGTGGCCGGGCGGCACTATCTGTTCACCGCCATAGCCCTGCCCGATACAGCGGATGCCACGCTGTATCTAACCGACATCACCGCGCGTCAGCAGGCCGAGCAGAAGCTCACCGAGCAACGGCTTTTCTACGAAACGATTCTTGAGCAGGTACCCATGGCGGTAGCAGTTATTGACAACAACTTCCGTTACTTGTTCATCAACCCACAAACCGAACCCGACCCGATAATCCGGGCTTGGATAATCGGCAAAACCAATGCCGAAGCCAGTGCCTATCGACAAGTTCCGCCAGATATTGAGGCTCGCCGACAGCACTTCTTTGAGCAAGCCATGCGCGAGCGGCGAGAAGTAAGCTGGGAAGAAACATTTCATAAAGAAGGCCAGCAGCACTTCATTTTAAGGCAGTTGCGGCCTATTATAGAGCCCGACGGCAGTATTCAGCGGCTTGTTGGGTCGAGCATCGACCTGACGGCACGCCGGCAGGCAGAAGAGCAGCAGCGCCACATTGAGGCCCTAGTAAAGGAACAGGAGGCTTTTATTCGGCTTATTGTGGACACGCTACCCAATGTGGTATACGTAGCCGACCCCAACGACAACGTGTTGTTTCGGAACGCAGCTTTTGAAGCATTGGCGGCCCGAAGCCAGCACATGTACTCCATCCACAAGAGCGAACAGGTAAAAGCTCAGCTCACTAAGATTAAAGCTTGGCGCCAGCAGGTAATTGCTACTGGCTTACCCCTGACTGTGGAACTGCCGTTGTCGATGCATGACGATGAAATTTGTTACCTGCAAGTGCACATGCGTCCCTTGCGTCGGGCTAACGGCCACATTGATGTGCTCATTGTAAGCACCGACGTGACGGCCCTCATGCAGGCCCAGGAGCAAGCAGAAGAAAATGCACGAGCCAAAGAGGCCTTTCTTTCCCGCATGAGCCACGAAATCCGCACACCTCTGAACGGGGTGCTAGGTATGGCGCAGCTCTTGGAAAAAACTCCGCTGGCTCCTTTGCAGCAAGAATATCTGGCGGCTATGCAACAGGCGGGGCATCACCTATTGGCGTTGGTAAATGATGTGCTCGACTTGGCCAAAATAACCACCCATCCCCCGCAGCTCACCCGTGCGGCCTTCAATTTGAATTGCACGTTGCAGGAAGCTGAGAAAACTGTGGCTGCGCTGGCTACTCAGAAAGAACTGCTCCTCACCGTGGAATCACCTACCACCTCTCCACGGGTAGTTGGCGACGCTTACCGGCTGCAACAGGTGCTACTGAACCTGCTGGGAAACGCCCTCAAGTTTACAGAACGTGGCGCCGTGTGGCTGGGCGCCACGGTAATCAGCCAAACCGCCACCGACCTTACGCTTCGGTTTTGGGTGCAGGATACCGGCCCTGGTATTGCAGCGGCCGAGCAAGAGAAAATATTCGAGGCCTTCACTCAGGTTGCCCCCGATACTAACTCTAGTGGGACGGGCCTGGGCTTGTCTATCAGCGAGCAGCTTGTAAGCCAAATGGGCGGAATGCTGCGCGTGTGCAGCGAACTTGGCCAGGGAACCACCTTTTCGTTCAACCTAACGCTCCCCTTAGCCCCCGACGCGCTACTACCCGAAACCACCTCCCCGCCAGCTGAGCCTGACTACGAAGAGTTGCGAGGCTTGCGGGTGCTACTGGCTGAGGATAACTCTGTGAATCAGTGGATTGCTACGGTGGTGCTAGAACACTGGGGGGTAGTGGTAGAAGCCGTGAGCAACGGCACCGACGCCTTAGCCGCCCTCACTACTGCCCCCTACGATGCCGCCTTGCTTGATATCCGGATGCCAGGCCTGAGCGGCGTGGAAGTCACGCTGGCCCTGCGCCAGCACCCCAACCCTGCCCATGCACAACTTCCCCTTATTGCCTTGACAGCCAACGCCTTCGAAGCCGACCAGATCAGCTACCTGGCCGCCGGTATGGATGCCTGCGTCAATAAGCCCTTCGAGGAAGCAGACCTCTACCGAACTATACTCCAGGTAATCAACCGCCGAAAAAGCGCTTCGCAAAGCCCAACAGCGTAGAGCAGCGCCGCCGAAACCTAACAAACGCAAAAAAAAGCCCCGCCCCCTGATACAGGGACGGGGCTTGGTTAAGTCCGGAGCTTGGCAGATTACTATTTGCCCAGCTTGGCTTTCAGGTTTTCGTCAAGCGCTTCCAGGAACTCCTCGGTGTAGAGGTAGTCGCGGCCGTGCTCCACTTTATTGCCGTGAATGCAGACGGCCAAATCCTTGGTCATTTTGCCGCTTTCTACGGTTTCCACGCACACTTCTTCTAGCGCTTTGCAAAAGTCAATCAGCTCTTGGTTGCCGTCCAGAACACCGCGGAATTCCAAGCCACGGGTCCAGGCAAAGATGGAAGCAATGGGATTGGTAGACGTTGGCTTGCCTTTCTGATGGTCGCGGTAATGGCGCGTTACGGTGCCGTGGGCAGCCTCAGCCTCCATGGTTTTGCCGTCGGGCGTCACCAGCGTGGAGGTCATGAGGCCCAACGAGCCAAAGCCCTGAGCTACCGTGTCGCTCTGCACGTCGCCGTCGTAGTTTTTGCAGGCCCACACGAAGTTGCCGTTCCATTTCAGTGCCGAGGCCACCATGTCGTCAATCAGACGGTGCTCGTAGGTGATGCCGGCGGCTTTGAACTTCTCAACGTAATCCTGCTCGTAAATCTCCTGGAAGATATCCTTGAAGCGGCCATCGTACTTTTTCAGGATGGTGTTCTTGGTGCTCAGGTACAGCGGCCAGCCTTTCATCAGGGCCTGGTTGAAGCAGGCGTGTGCAAACCCCCGAATCGACTCGTCGGTGTTGTACATGGCCAAGGCCACGCCGTCGCTCTTGAAGTTGAATACCTCAAACGACTGCTCTTCGCCGCCATCTTCAGGCGTGAAGGTGATTTTCAGCTTGCCTTTGCCTTTGGTCAAAAAGTCGGTGGCGCGGTACTGGTCACCGAAAGCGTGACGGCCGATGCAGATAGGGGCCGTCCAGTTGGGTACCAGGCGGGGCACGTTGCTCATCACAATCGGCTCACGGAACACGGTGCCGTCCAAGATGTTACGGATGGTACCGTTTGGCGACTTCCACATCTGCTTGAGGCCAAACTCCTGCACGCGCTCCTCGTCAGGCGTGATGGTGGCGCACTTGATACCCACGCCATACTGCTTGATGGCGTTGGCGGCGTCGATGGTTACTTGGTCGTTGGTTTCGTCGCGGTACTCGATGCCCAAGTCGTAATACTTGATGTCGAGCTCCAAGTACGGGGTGATGAGCTTGTCTTTGATGAACTTCCAGATGATGCGCGTCATTTCGTCGCCATCCAGTTCTACTACGGGGTTTGCTACTTTAATTTTTACCATTACTGCTTGGGGGTTATAGCGGTTGTGTGCATCAGGCCCACTACGCGTTGCCGCATATAGTGGGTTTTCGGACAACAGGCCGGGGCTGTTTCCGGCGCCAATGTTAAGCGAGTTTTGTTGATTTACGGCACTTTTTCCGCAGGATTGTACTACGTGCCCTAATTTTGCTTCTTGCGCGGCCCTGCCGGCGCGAACAATGAAGCCGCCGCCGGCTTTACGTAGGTAAGGTAGGCCGAACCGCTGTTGCGCTATCACCACCAACGGCTTATACTGCTCGGCACTACTCAATTTTGAAACTCGTTTAAACGCTCCTAGAGCACTTTTCAGCTTATGTTTGACATGATGGGAATGATGGGCAAGATGAAGGAACTGCAAGAGAAAATGCAGAAAGCCCAGCAGGAAATGCAGTTTGTAACGGCTACCGGCGAAGCGGGCGGTGGGCTGGTGCGGGCCACGGCCAACGGCCAGCACCGCCTCGTGAAGCTGGAAATCGACGAGTCGTTGCTCTCGGACCAGGAGATGCTGTCGGACCTAGTGGTAGCCGCCGTGAACAAGGCGCTGACCGAAGCGGGCGAGAAAGCCAAGGAGGAGTTGAAAAGCAAAACCAGCGGCCTGATTCCCAATATTCCCGGCCTCGACCTTGGCGGTTTTGGCCTCTGATTCAGCTTCGTCCCCTGCTTCCTGCGCCGATGTAGCCGTCGTTCTTTTGAACTGGAACGGAGCATTGTTCCTGCGCCAGTTCCTGCCCGCTGTAGTGGCTCACTCCAACGGAGCGCAGGTAGTGGTAACAGACAATGCTTCCACCGACGAGTCGCTAGCACTGCTGGCGGCAGAGTTTCCGGCGGTAGAAGTAATTAGGCACGCCACCAACCTAGGTTTCTGTGAAGGCTATAACCAAGGCTTGAAGCAATTGACAGCTCGGTTTCGCTACTACGTGTTGCTGAACTCCGACGTGGAAGTGACATCGGGCTGGCTGTTACCGTTGCGGCAATTACTAGAGGAACGCCCCAAGGTAGCCGCCGTGCAGCCCAAAATCCGCCAGTATAGCTCCGATCCGGCACAGCGAGAGCTGTTCGAGTACGCAGGGGCGGGTGGCGGTTACCTTGACCGGCTGGGGTATCCTTTTTGCCGGGGCCGGCTCTTCGACACTATCGAAGCGGACCACGGCCAGTACGACGACCCGCGGCCAGTGGCCTGGGCGACTGGCGCATGCTTGCTGGTGCGCGCTGAAGCTTGGCATACGTTGGGCGGCCTGGAAACGCGCTTTTTCGCCCACATGGAGGAAATAGACCTGTGCTGGCGGCTCTGGAACGCGGGCCACGAAATATGGTACCACGGCGGCAGCACGGTGTACCACGTGGGAGGTGGCACGCTGCACAAGTCCAATCCTCGCAAAACCTACCTCAATTTCCGCAACGGGTTGGCACTGGTGTACAAAAACACTGCCGCGCCGGAACTGCCGGGCGCTATGGGCGTGCGCCTCGTGCTGGATTGGGTGGCCGCCCTGCGCCTACTGCTACAAGGCGAAACCGCCGATACCAAAGCTATTTTGCGGGCACACCTTGATTTTTACCGGGGCCTCTCCTACTGGAAGCAAGTGCGACAACAGCACCCACCTCGCTTGCTGGCATCTGAGCGGCCCGGCGTGTACCAAGGCAGCCTCGTGTGGGCCTATTTTGCGAAAGGGCAGCGCAAATTCTCAGATTTAAAGGCTACTCTTTTACGTTAGCTCACTGCCAACTTCTACAAGAAATACACCCACCGAAAACAGCAAAAAAAAGCCTGCCCCGAAAAGAGCAGGCACTGAAGCACACGAAAACTGTATTCCTACAAATCCCAAACGGTACTGCGCTGCCGACGCAGGGCCCGCCGTACATTCATCCAGAAAGCCAGCGCAAAGTACAGCACAATCGGTGAGCCGAACGTGAAAAACGAAGCATACACGAAGGATAGCCGGACACTGCCCGAAGAAAATCCCAGCCGATTGCCCACAGCATTGCAGACCCCGAAGCTCTGCTTCTCGATATAGTCGGTTAGTTTTTTCATAGCTATTTCTCGTTTCAATCTGTGGCTAACTTGGTTGAAAATAACAAGATACAGTTACGGAAGCAAGCCCAACCGGTACAAATCCCATCCAAGATACGTCGGTGGCGGCTGGTTTTTCGTTTGCTTGCTGAAATTCCCCCGCCCCTATTGCCTATGAGAAGCTCGTTGCCCCTGATTTCGTTTGCGCTGCTGGTTGCAGGAACTAGCATATTACCCGGTTGTACGTTGCCTCGGATGCTGAAGGTTGCGCAGGCCGGCCAACAAATAAGCGTGCAGCCGTCGGTGCTGGAAACCAACGGCGAAAACGTGCTTTTCGAAGTTACGGCCCGCGTACCGGCCAAACACTTGAAGGATGGCGCTGCCTTCAGCCTGAACATGCGCTACCGTTACGACAACGAACTGCGCGAAGACACCCTGGGCCGCCTCTCGTTTCAGTCAGGCGAGTACACCTATAACGAAAACCAGAAAGACCAACTGGTGATTACCAAGCAGATGTCGTTTCCGTACGCGCCCAACAAGAGCCCTGGCGAGTTGCTGGCGCAGGCCGAAGTACGTCAGTTGAAACCCAATGGCAAACGCCTAAAGGGCCGGGAAACCCGTGTGGCACGCGGCATTGTGAGCACCGGGCAACTGGTAGTGCGCCAGGATTCAGCCATTGCCCTGCTCGCAGAAGCAGCTGACAACAATATGAGCGGCACCCGGGTACTGCCCTTCTACTTCGACAACGGCAAGGCTGAAATCCGCAACTTTCTGGGTACCAACGTGGCGGCCTTGGAAGATTTCATTGAGGCCAACCAACACACCACCAAGGTGATGATAGTGGCCGGCCACTCGCCCGACTCCATCGATTCGCGTGACTCCCGCCTAGCCAACAAACGGGTGCAGGCGCTGCTCAAGTACTATAAGAAGCGCGTCGATACCGATTCCTACCTCAACAAGGTCAGCGCCATCGACTTCGAGACGGAAACCTACGTCCGCCGCTGGGACCTATTCTTAAGCAAGGTGCAGCAGTCGGCGCTCAAGCCTGCGCAGATTGATTCGGTGCTGCTGCTCGTCAACGACACACCGGGCAGCTATGCCCAGAAGGAAAAGAGCCTGCACCAGCTTTCCTACTTCGATTATCTCGAGCAATACATCTACCCAGTGATGCGCTTCGGCACGGTGGCCGTGCAGTACACCGCCCCCAAGCGCTACGATTCCGAGATTTATCTACTCTCGAAAAAGATAGTGGACAAGCAGTTGGAAACCGATGCCCTCACGCCCGAGGAGCTGCGCTACTCCGCCACGCTCACCCCGCTACTCGCCGAGAAACAGCGCATCTACGAAACTTCGGTGGCGGCTACTGGCAACTGGGAAGCCTACCACAACCTGGCCGTGGTGCTACTACAACGCTCCGAGAAGGAAGTGAGCGACAAAGTGCGCCGGGCCTATCTACGGCGCGCAGCAGTCAACTTTACGCTGGCCGCTCACCGCAACCCCACGGCCGTTATGTTTTACCGGGTGGCCACCGCTTACCACCGCGCTGGCGACAAACTAGAGGCGCTTCAGAGCTATGATTACGCCATCAAGCTAGGTGGTTCACGCCCTGTCCTCGATAAAGTGTTTGCCGATAAAGCCGCGCTGGAAATCGAAATTGGGCAGTTGGATGATGCCCTGAGCAGCCTTAGCTACAGCTCGAAAAGCTACCAGAACACCATGAACCGCGCCCTTATCTACCTGCTGAAAAGCAATTACGACGGCGCCGCCGGCATCTACCAGGAGGCCCTCACCCTCAAACCCAACGACCCGCTGGCTTACTACTGCTTGGCCGTGGTGGCCGCCCGCCAAAAAGATGAAGCCCGTATGGGCGAAAACCTGCGCCGCGCCGTGCAGCTAGACCGCAAGTTCGCCCAGCGCGCCGTCGAGGACCTCGAGTTCATGGACATGGCCCGCACCAAGACGTTTGTGGAGGTGCTGAAGCAATAGGTGACTTTATGCAGCTTCTGAACTTCGCTATCGGCCGCCAAAACATCGACCTAGAATGGCCTGATGATGGTTATGCTGATTTGCATAACCACTACGATTTCAGCCAGCTTACTTATGTACCAGCAGAAGCTAGGCTCATACTTTCTTGGCAGAAATCATCGGGCGAGTGGGCGAAGAATGCGGCGGCACAAACTTTATACCTACTATTTGAGGGAGTCGGCTACATGCAAGTGAAGGCGCGAGACCCAGATTACCCACTTAGTGAGGATGCTTGCCTACAAAGTATCTGTCGCACCCCGACTGAAAGTCGTGATGAGTTTGAAAACATTTATTTCAATGTGGATGCTCAGCACAGCTATGATTTAACTCTGTATTTTCAGAGCGAATGGGGCATTAAAGTCAACGCTGATACAGTGCGGCTGCAACTTGAATCATGAACCAGCTTGCCCAACCGGGCTTGCCGTTGTAGCTTTACGCGCCGGCCCGAGCCGGTTTTTGCTGTTTTCACTTTTCGATTTTCTGCTAATCAACATCTATGCGGACCATTCAATTCCGGGAAGCCCTGCGTGAAGCGCTGTCCGAAGAAATGCGGCGCGACCCACGCGTGTTTCTGATGGGCGAAGAAGTAGCCGAGTACAACGGGGCCTACAAAGTAAGCCAGGGCATGCTCGACGAATTCGGCCCGGAGCGTGTGATTGACACCCCGATTGCCGAGCTAGGTTTTGCCGGTATCGGCGTAGGCGCGGCCATCAACGGCCTGATTCCCGTTATCGAGTTCATGACCTTCAACTTCTCGTTGGTGGCCATCGACCAGGTTATCAACTCGGCCGCCAAGATTTACTCGATGTCGGGCGGACAGTACTCCTGCCCTATCGTGTTCCGCGGCCCAACCGGCAGCGCCGGTATGCTTTCCAGCCAGCACTCGCAGAACTTCGAGAACTGGTACGCCAACACACCCGGCCTGAAAGTGGTAGTTCCTTCGAACCCATATGACGCCAAAGGCCTGCTGAAAGCCGCCATCCGCGACCCAGATCCAGTGATTTTCATGGAGTCGGAGCAGATGTACGGCGACAAAGGTGAGGTACCCGAAGAAGAGTATCTGCTGGAAATCGGCAAAGCCAACGTAGTGCGCGAAGGCAAGTCGGTGACGCTGGTTAGCTTCGGCAAGATGATGAAAGTGGCTTTGGCTGCTGCTGACGAGTTGGCCAAAGACGGCATTGAAGCCGAGGTTATCGACCTGCGCTCAGTGCGCCCAATCGACTACGATACGCTGGTAGCTTCGGTGAAGAAAACCAACCGCATGGTGGTGGTAGAAGAAGCTTGGCCGTTGGCCAGCATCAGCTCGGAGCTGGCCTACATCGTGCAGCGCCGCGCCTTCGACTACATGGATGCCCCCGTAGTGCGCGTAACCTGCATGGACGTGCCGCTGCCCTACGCTCCTACCCTCATCGAAGCTTCGCTGCCGAACGTGGCCCGCACCGTACAGGCTGTGAAAGAGGTAACGTACCAGAAAGCTTAAATCACAGAATCTATAGATCAAAAAACACCCCGCTGGCATCTGCCAGCGGGGTGTTTTTTTTGTGGACTACTTTGCCGAGAAGCCGAAACGGTAAAGATGCTTCGAAAGACTCAACATTACCATTCACATATGCTTTTGAGAGGGATACAGACACACTACCACAACGAGCGGGGCCCAAATTCCAGCGTGGCTTGCGCGGAAGCGGAGGCGTAAAAGCACAGTGCCACAAACACGAGGTATGCGGCGGCCACAGTCAGCAGTTGGCGGCGGCCAATGTTGATCGGCTGCCACTGAGCGGGCCAGCCGAAGCAGATAGTGGCGTAGAGTACCAAATGTAGCGGCAGCAGGAAACGGCATTCCATACTCATAGGCAGCATAGGCAGGCAGGGCACCAGCAGCACGGCCAGCACCAGCCACTGCCGCAGCGGCCACCGCCGAAACCGAGTATGCAGCACCACTAGCAGGGCCCCAAACCACACGGTGTAATTCAGTCCGGCCAGCCCCAGCGTCGAGACGTAAATCTTTGTAATGTACGGGGTCGGGTATTGCACATCAAGGCCGTTGAAGAGGCGCTGGGCGTACATCTTACTGAATACCAGTGGTTGGCGCAACACCAGCCAGAAGTAATCGGCGTAGGAATCAAACCAAGTGATATGCTCGTTGCGGATTAGCTGCTCGCCCGCTACGTCGCGGAAGATGAGCATTTGGTCGGGGTAGCTGCGGTCGAGGGAGGTTTCCAGCTTTTGATGCAGCAGACCCCATTTCATCTTTTCGCGGTAGAGGTTGTTGGTTTCCAGCTCCTTAATGTAAGAGAGCACTACGGGCGTATTCTGCCCAAACTGATGGCGGTTGATGGCCCATTGCGGCCCGAGTACCAGCCCCGCCCCCAACACCAGCGCCGCCGTGCCCAGCAGCCGTGGCCGGGTACCGGCATAAGGAGCCAGCAGTTGCACACCCAGAAAAAACGGCGCGGCAATCAGGTAACTAGGACGGATATTATAGGCCGCCGCCATGCACGCCCCAGCCGCTACCATCCAGCCCAGCCCCCGGAACCGATGCAGCAGCAGCAACCCCAGCCCTAGCACCCACAGCGCCGGAAAATCGGAGAGGGTGAAGTTGAAATAGTCGCGCCACAGGACAAAACCCAGGGCCGCAAATGCCAACCGCCGCGGCCACCCCAGTGGCTCCGGACGCCCCCGTACCACCTGCCACAGCGCTGGGGACAGCCAGCCAAAGCCCACCGCCGCCGACACGGCTCCCAGCAGCCGTCCGAACACGATGGGCGGCACATCGGTGTAGAACTGCACGATGCGGAACGGAAACAGCAGCAGCGGCAGCAGGTAGCCGCGCAGACTGTTATGATAGTTCAGCAGGGAGATACTGCCCTCGTGATGGAAGTAGATGGAGATAAACCAGTAATCCAGTGCATCATAATACATCTTGGTATACCCCGAAAAGGGCAGATACACCAGATACACCACCAGAATCAGCAGCGTCAGCGGCCGGTACTCGCGGAAGGCATGCCCCGCCGGGCGCGGCAATACAGAGGAAGGCAGCAAGAGTATAGGTTGGAGAGTAAATAATTCAGCCTGAGCGATAAAGTAAGGGCGCCAGCCAGTGTAGCCAGCAAAATACTATCTAGTCATCAACTAGGGTTTTAAGCTGGTCCGGTTGCAGGGTGCGGGCCGTGGAATCCGAGAGCCAGAAGCAGCCGCCCAGCCACAATCCGGCCAGCAGCACTACGGCCAGCCGGGGCCACTGCCGCAGTTGGCCGGGGCTGAACCAGAAAGCGGCCAACGCCAACAGCAGCAAGTGCAGCGGCAGCAAAAACCGCGTTTCGATGGCCGTGGGAATGGCCACAAGGCAGGGCAGCAGCAACGCCAGCAGCATCCCGGCGCGCGGCCAGCCCGGCAGGCGGCCCGGCGGCAGCCGCAGCAGCACGCTCAACCCCGCGCCCAGAACACTGTAGTTGAGCAGCTGCACCCAGAAACGAACCGGCTCGTATTTCTGAAATAGATACGGTGTGGGCTGCCACACATCAAGCCCATTGAAAAGATGGCGCACATATCGCCAGCCGTAGTTGAGCGGATGGCGCGCGGCCACCCACAGAAACTGCGTATACGACTGATACTCCCTGAGGCCTTCCCGGCGGAGCAGCGCCAGCCCAGCCGAATCGGCATAGATAAGGGCACGGTCCTGGTTGGTGTCGTAGCGCAGTACGCGGGTGCCCCAGGTGAGCTGCTTGAGGTAGAGCGGCGTGGTTTGCTGGCTGGATACCCGCGCCAGTACCAGCGGACTGTTGCTATTGAAATACAGGCGGTTGATGGCCAGTTGCGGAGCAAGGGCCACGCTCACGCCCACCGCTAGGGCCAGCCACCGCACCCAGCCCAAGCCTTGGTGCTGCCGGTTCCACCAGCCCGCCAGCAGCAAAGTTGGTAGTACGGCAGCCAAATACATCGGCCGGCTGTTGAAAGCCGCAGCCAGACTCAGACCGGCCACCAGCCACCAGCTAATGCCAGCCCGGCTAACGGCCCAGAGCGCCAGCAATAGCAAGCTTAACGCGGGCATGTCGGTGGTGGTGAAGCTGAAATAGTCGCGCCAGAAACAGAAGGCCAGCAGTATCAGCAGCAGCCACCGGCCACCGCTCACCGGCCGCCGACTAACGCTTTGCCACACCTCCGGAATCAGAAACGCAAAAAGCAGGGTTGCCCAGCCGGTACCCATCACTTTGGCGGCGGTGGGCATGGAGCAGCCCGTAAAGAAGCGTACCATTAACGCCGGAAACTGAAGCAGCGCCGCCAAGTAGCCCCGGGTTGGGTCGTGGAAGTTGAGCAATGAAAACGACTGGTGGTGCTGCTGAAACCCAACGGCCAGCTCCCAATAGTGCCCGGCGTCGAACGGCATCCTTTCCCCTTGCAGGCCGCCGCCCAGCAGAAAGTAGCCGCCATAAAGCCCCAATACCACCAAGGCCCGCACCCACACCGGCCACGGCTGGGCCAGAAGGCGCCGCCAGATGGCTACGCGGACGGCAGGGGTAATTGGCTGAACAGATGAAGTAGATCGAGTGGGCATTCAGCGGCAGATTGCAAAATAACGAAGCAGGATATGGGTCGGGACCTTAAGCAGCGCCCCAACATTCCGGCCCGACCATAGGCAGGTATTCTACGTACCTTTCACCCAAAGCTACGCCGCTTCTCTCCTACCGCCACTTTCCCACATGAATCATCGTTTGCACCTTCGCTTCGAGCAACTCGAACTTGCTACCAACCACTTGTTCCAGAGTGCCGAAGCCCTTGGCCCTCGGGCCCATCAGTCGCCGGGTGCGGGGCAGTGGTCGGCGGCGCAGGTGGTGCACCATCTGCTGATATCCGAGACGGGCATCAACCACTACATCGACAAAAAGCTACGTAGCACCGAAGAACTACAGAAAGCTAGCATGGGCCACCAGCTGAAATACTTTTTAATGAGAGCGTTGTTCCGGATACCGGGCATCAAATTTAAGGCTCCTTCCAAGCTCAAAGCGCTGACACCCGAGCAGGTCCCGCCCCTACCCGAACTGCGGCAGGAATGGGAATCGGTGCGCCGCAGCCTGGAGCAGATTCTTAACGAGTATCCCAACAATCTGCTCGATCGGGCCATTTTCAAGCATCCCCGTTCGGGCATGCTTACCATCTACCAAACGCTGGATTTCATGCTCGACCACATCCTGCACCATCAGCGCCAGCTCAACCGGATTACGAAACAGGTCAGCTAATTTCTTACAAACCGTAAGCTCATCAACTGAAAAGCCCTTGACGCTACCTATGCGTCAAGGGCTTTTCAGTACTTATGCCTCCGGGAGAATTACGCTTGCCGCTCGCGTACTATGTCGGCATAGCTGGTGTGGCGGGTGATGTCGTTGAAGGCGGCGGTGAGTTCAGCAGGTGGGATGGTGAGCTTGCGCTTGCTCAAATCCAGCCAGGCCCCATCTACGGCTACCACGGCAGCTTCCTGGCCATCGGCTTTGTAGATGGTGTGGATGATGCGCCACCGCGAACCGTCTTCGTTCATACCGCCCAGTTCGGCCGTCACGCGGATGGTTTCACTCAGGTGGATTTCCTTGAGGAAACGGGTGTCTTCGCGAAACAAAATCGGGCCGATGTTGAGGCGGGCAAACTCCTGCATGGGGTAGCCTTGGTCGGCTAGGAACTCCAGGCGCACCTGCGCGGCGTAGTCGGTGTAGGCGGAGTGGCGCATGTGCCGGTTGGGGTCCATGTCGGCCCAGCGGGCGGTGAAGGTCTTTTCGTAGGCCATGTGGCGAAGTATAGGTAAAGGGGAAAGCAAGGATTAGGCGTTCTGGTTTTGGGCTTCGCGCTCCGGCCGCAACGTAAGCCGCACTAGGTACTGCTGCTGTTCGTCTTCGCCCAGGTATTCCACTTCGTAGCCGGCCTGCTCGGCGTAGTCCTGCATGATGCTAGCATCGGCAAACAACCAATGAAATACGTGGCCGGTTTGGGTGTCGTAGCTCATGGTGTACTCCACCTCGCCGTAGTAGGGGCCATTGAGGTCGAAAACCAGGGCGCCATCTTCGTCTTCGTAGAGGTAGCTAATGTCGGAGGACGTAGCCAGGATTTGGCCGCCGGGGGCCAGCAGGGTTTTGGCGCGCTCCAGAAATTTCTCTAGCCCTTCCAACGTTCCCACTAGTCCCAGGCCATTCATGAGCATGAGCAGCGTGTCGTATTTGGTGACGTCGGGCTTTACGTCGAAGATGTTGTGCAAGGCCACTTCCCGCACGCCGCGGGCCTGCATTACCCGCACCGCCCCTTCCGAGACGTCAATGGATTTCACTTGGAAGCCTCGCTCCTGTAGCTCAAGCGCGTGGCAGCCCGCGCCGCCGCCTAGGTCGAGCACGTAGCCGCGGCACTCTTCCAGCGCCTCGCGCTCTAGTTCGGGCATCTCCCACAGGCTGCGGAAAAAGTAGCTGGCCGGCAGCGGCTCTTCTTCGGCCACGTTGCTGAGTACGGTGATGGTAGCATCGAGCTGGCCCTGCTGATAATCGAGCAAAGCATGACCCAGCGGGTCGGGATGGGGAACGGACATAAATGAAATACAAACAGAAAGCGCCAACACCGCGTCGGCGCTACAAAGTACGGCAATGGTGAAGTGGTGAGGTAGTGAAATTGTGAACTGGTGAGTTTGACGTTCGAACCGCGCCGCTTGCGCAGAACTGTGCCAGCAGAACGTCAACTCGCAATTTCACCATCTCACAACTTCACCAGTATGTATCCTTCCACGGCTGGGCTGCGTTGTGGGTTTCAGACCACATCCTTTCGTCCTGCCTTTATGTCCAGCAACCTCGACTACCTCAACCCCAGCCTGCAACCGCTCGAAGACAAACTAGCTGCCTACCTAACTGCCGAAAAGGAGCTGCAACGGGCAGAGGTTAAGCAATCCAACCTGCCCGCAGTGGAAGCCGACGAGCAAGCCTCCGCCAACTCTTTCGAGCAACGCCCGCCCACCGGCAGCTTCGACCAACATGCCGACGAAGTGCACAACGAGCTACTCAACCTGCGCGACGACCAGGCCATACTGCGCCAGGAAATCATCAACCTGCTGCCCGTCCGCGACGAGTGGGTGAAGGTGAACCTCGGCTACGGCCCCAGCCGGGTGGGCGCATTCCGCGTAGCGGGCTCTACAGACGCAGAACCCCAATATGAGCTGCGCATCGTGCACTAACCCAACAACCAGCTTACCAACCTACACAAGGCCGGTCCTAGCAATTGGGGCCGGCCTTGTTGCGTGATAGGCCTGACGGTAGAAGCAGCCTCACTTACCATCAACCTAGCAGGTCTTATGCTGTGGCTGTCCGCGGCAAGCACCGACCGCTCACAAGCTGCTTACTGTAAGATATTAGCATGGGCTATTCCTGCAAGCCAACGATACACTTTGCGGGCGTATCGAATAGTATGGATTGATTCCGGCAGTCTGTGGCCTTAGGAGAGTGGCAGCAGCGGACGCTGGATTTCTGGGGCGCACCAAATGAGTTGCGCGTGCGGCAAAAACGGGATTCACTTAGGCTATTCACGGTTTTTCCGCGTTTTGGCCGCTATGCTAACATCCTACAACAAGATGCCAAAGAGGAGGACAGCCGCGGCAGTAGGAACTCTAAATTTGCAGATACCACTACTTACTTGTATTAAAACCACTCTATACTCCGATTATTTCTAGGTATTCTCTGCTCAGTTACTCACGCCAACCGCCCTCTCCCACCCACCCGACAGAACGTAAAGCAATGACCCTGAATTGTTTTCTACGTTTCAACAAGTCTTTAGCACTATCTATAGTGGCGGCTATTCTGGTGGCAGCCCACCAGCCCTCTGATGCGCAGCAGCTGGCCACCACCAACTTGAAGTGCGTCTACCAACAGCAGCCATTGGGTGTTGAAACCCCAAAGCCTAACTTCAGTTGGGAACTGACCTCTAGCCAGCGAAACACCACCCAAACGGCCTACCGCATTCTGGTGGCCGACAACGAGAAAAGTTTCGCCAAAAACACCGGTACCATCTGGGATTCGCAGAAAGTAACGTCCGGTGCTTCCATTCAGGTACCCTACGCTGGGCCGGCTTTGCAAGCCACCAAAACCTACTATTGGAAGGTGATGACGTGGGACAACCACGGCAACGCCTCCTCGTGGAGCAAGCCGGCTCGCTGGCAGATGGGGTTGCTGTCGGCCGCCGACTGGCAGGGCGCGCAATGGATAGCCTACGAAGAGCTGCCCGCCGAGCGGGTGAACGTGCTGCCCTTGGACGGCAAAAAAGACGACTACCTCGGGACCAACGTGCTACCCCTGTTGCGCAAGGATTTCACGGTGCCCAAGAAGCTGCAACGCGCCACGGCCTACGTGTGCGGGCTGGGCCAGTTTGAGCTGCACCTGAACGGGCAGAAAGTCGGCAACCACTTCCTCGACCCCGCCTGGACCAAATTCGACAAGCAGGCGCAGTACGTGACCTTTGATGTGACCGAACAGCTACGCAAGGGCACGAACACGGTGGGCGTGCTGCTAGGCAACGGCTTCTATTACGTGCCGCCGGTGAAAAACCGCTTCCGCAAGCTCAAATCGGCCTTTGGCTACCCCAAGCTGCTGTGCCGCGTGGTGCTCGACTACCGGGATGGCACCTCGGAAAGCATGGTGAGCGACGCCAGCTGGAAAACGGCGGCCGGTCCGGTCACTTTCAGCAGCATCTACGGCGGCGAGGACTACAACGCCACGCTGGAACAGCCCGGCTGGGACGCCCCGCGCTTCAACGATACCGCCTGGAAACCAGTGGTGCTGACGAGCGGCCCCACCGAACTGAAAGCACAGATGGCCGAGCCGCTGAAAGTCCACGAAACGTTTGGCAGCCAGAAAATTACGCCAGCCCAGCCCGGCAAGTGGGTGTACGACTTCGGGCAGAACGCCTCGGGCATCATCGAGCTGCAAGTGCAGGGCCACGCCGGTGACACGGTACGCATCACGCCGGCCGAGCTACTGGCCGCCGATGGCACCGTAAACCAGAAGAACAGCGGACGACCCTACTATTTCACGTATGTACTGCGCGGCAGTGGCGTGGAAACCTGGCGGCCTCGCTTCAGCTACTACGGTTTCCGGTACGCCCAGCTGGAAGGTGGCGTGCCGAAGGGCCAAACCAACCCCAACAGCCGGCCAGTGGTGCTCAAACTCACCAGCCTGCACACCCGCAACGCCGCGCCGGCAGTGGGGGAATTTGCGTGTTCCAACGGCCTGTTCAACCGCACCAACACGCTGATTGACTGGTCTATCAAGAGCAACATGGCCAGCGTGTTTACCGATTGTCCGCACCGTGAGAAGCTAGGCTGGCTGGAAGAAACCCACCTGATGGGCGCCTCCATCCGCTACCGCTACGACATTGCCACGCTCTGCCGCAAGACCATTGCCGACATGCAAGCCTCACAGCTGCCCAGCGGGCTGGTACCGGAAATTGCACCCGAGTACGTGAAGTTCGAGTGGGGCGGCGACATGTTCCGCGACTCGCCGGAGTGGGGCAGCGCCAGCATCATCCTGCCCTGGTACGTGTACCAGTGGTACGGCGACCAGCAGGTGCTCGAAAGCAGCTACCCCATGATGCAGCGCTACGTCGCCTACCTCGGCACCAAGGCCCAGGGTCACATCCTCAGCCAGGGCCTCGGCGACTGGTACGACCTGGGCCCCAAGCCGCCAGGCACCTCGCAGCAAACCCCCATGGGCGTAACCGGCACCGCCACCTATTATTACGACCTCACAATTCTAAGCCAGGTGGCGCGCCTGCTCGGCAAGCCGCAGGAGGCCGCCACCTATGAGAAGCTGGCCGCCGAAGTTCGGGCTGCTTTCAACCAGAAGTTCTTCAACCCCAGCACCAAGCAGTACGCCACCGGTAGCCAGGCCGCCAACGCCATGGCCGTGTACATGGGTTTGGTAGAGCCCGCCTACAAGGCCGCCGTGGTAGAGAACATCGTGCAGGATATCCGCAGCCGCAACAACGCCCTCACGGCCGGCGACATTGGCTACCGTTACCTACTGCGGGTGCTGGAAGACGCCGGCCACTCCGACGTCATCTTCGCTATGAACAACCGCGCCGACGTGCCCGGCTACGGCTACCAGCTGGCCCATGGCGCCACGGCCCTCACCGAGTCGTGGGCGGCGCTGCCCACGGTATCCAACAACCACCTAATGCTGGGGCACTTGCAGGAATGGTTTTACGGCGGCTTGGCCGGGATTCAACCGGCCGCCGATGCCGTGGCGTTCAACAAGATCAATATCCGGCCCGAGCCGGTGGGCGACGTTACCAGCGCCACCGCCAGCCATCATTCGCCCTACGGCCCAATCAAAAGCGAGTGGAAGAAAACCGCCACCAACTTCGAGCTGACGACCACTATTCCGGCCAACACCACCGCTACCATCTACCTGCCAGCCACGACTGCTTCCACCATTCTGGAAGGCACACAGCCACTGGCGCGCTACCCGGAACTCAAGCTGCTGGGCATTGAAAACGGCAAAGCCCGCATCCAAACAGGTTCGGGCACTTACCATTTCACAGTCAGTCAACAGCTAGAATAGAACGTCATGCTGAGCTTGCCGAAGCATCTCGCGTGCTGATGCTGGATTACTAACTCAACGTCAGCACGCGAGATGCTTCGACAAGCTCAGCATGACAGACGATTTGAAGACTGAAAACTTTTCCCGCATGAAACTGAAATCCGCCTGCTTACTTCTCCTCGCCTGCCTCAGCCAGACGTACGCCCATGCGCAAGCTGGCAAGCCCAAAGAGGTGCCGGCCGCGGTGATGCAGAAGGTGTACGAGGAAGTAAAAACGCCCCACAAGTACGGGCTGGTACTGGTAACCGACGACAACCAGAAGAAGATGGACTGCCCGAGTGTGTTCCGCAAAAATGGGCAGTGGTGGATGACCTACATCATTTACGATGGGCGCGGCTACGAAACCTGGCTGGCCCAAAGCAAGGACCTGCTGAAGTGGGAAACCAAGGGCAAAATCATGGCCTTCACCGACACCGCCGACTGGGATACCAACCAGAAAGCCGGCTACGTGGCCTTACAGGACTATAAATGGGGCGGCAGCTACGAGTGGCAGCCTTACCAGGGCAAGTATTGGATGTCGTATTTCGGGGGTAAGTCGCGGGGCTACGAGAAGGGGCTGCTATCCATCGGCATGGCCTACACCAACCAGGACCCGACCACCGTGCACCAGTGGCAGCGCCTGCCCCAGCCCGTGCTGCGCCCCGACGACAAGGACGTGCGCTGGTGGGAAAACCACACCATCTATAAAAGCTCGGTTATCTGGGACAAGAGCAAGCTGACCGGCCACCCTTTCGTGATGTACTACAACGCCAACGGCGACTCCCTGGACACCAAGCGCGGGGCCGAGCGCATCGGTATGGCCGTGTCGGACGACATGAAAAACTGGAGCCGCTACCTGCGCAACCCGGTGGTCAACCACCACAAA
The DNA here is from genome assembly GCF_000420705.1 of Hymenobacter norwichensis DSM 15439. Classification (GTDB taxonomy): domain Bacteria; phylum Bacteroidota; class Bacteroidia; order Cytophagales; family Hymenobacteraceae; genus Hymenobacter; species Hymenobacter norwichensis. Next base: position 73,064 of record NZ_ATVL01000007.1, on the reverse strand, counting down.
GGCATCACCGGCGACGCCTACATCCAGCAGATGGACCAGGTGGAAAAGGGCCTGTATGTGATGTTCTATTTCGGCGCCTTCTACCCCGGCGTATCAGGCGCCGTGAACCGCTTCGCCTGCTCCTACGACCTAAAAACCTGGACCGACTGGTCCGGCGCCAACCTAATCGAGCCCTCCGAACCCTACGACGAGCTGTTCGCGCATAAGTCGTTTGTGGTAAAGCACAAAGGCGTGGTGTACCACTACTACTGCGCCGTAAACAAGCCCGACCAGCGCGGCATTGCCGTGGCCACCTCCAAAGACCTGGGCAAAAGCAAGCTCACGTTCATCGCCCCACCCGTGAAGAAACCGAAAGCCGAAAAAGCCGATGCTAAGTAGGCCGTCATGCAGAGGCGCAGCCGAAGCATCTCGCCTGCTGACGCAGGATTACTAACCTAACATCAGCACGCGAGATGCTTCGCTGCGCTCTGCATGACAAACGACTTTTCTGACTGACATAACTACACACCCTATGCCCCGTCTCCTCCCCTTACTATTGCTGCTGTTATTGCTCGGTACCCGGCAAGCTGCCGATGCCAAGCCGCGGCCAGCTGGGCGGGTGGTGGCGGAGTTCAACAAGGGCTGGAAGTTCTTGCTCGGCGACGAGGCGCAGGCCAAAGAAGCGGCTTTCAACGATGCCGGCTGGCGGCAGCTGACTTTGCCGCACGATTGGAGCATCGAGGGTAAATTCGATGAGAAGAACCCCGCCAAACCCGAGGGCGGCGGCCTGCCCACCGGCATCGGCTGGTACCGCAAAACGTTCACGCTGCCCGCTACTAAGGATAAGCGCGTCTACATCGAGTTTGATGGGGTGTACCAGCACAGCGACGTGTGGGTGAACGGCCACCTGCTGGGGCACCGCCCCAACGGCTACATTTCCTTCCGCTACGACCTGACGCCCCACCTGCGCCCCGCCGGGCAGCCCAACGTGCTGGCCGTGCGCGTCGATAACTCGGCCCAGCCGAACTCGCGCTGGTATTCCGGCTCGGGCATCTACCGCAACGTGCGGCTGGTCACCACCAACGCCGTAGCCGTGGACCACTGGGGCACTTTCGTGACGACGCCGCGGATTAGCGCCGCCGCTGCCACGGTGGCTGTGCAAACGCAAATTCGTAACACGGCGGGTGGGCAAGCGCCCGTGAACCTGCAAACGGTGGTGCTGGATGCGCAAGGCAAGGAGGTGGCCCGGCAGTTCACCCAAAACATCCGCCTGACCGATTCGACCACCCGCGTGGCGCAGTCCCTCAGCCTCAGCAACCCGCAGCTGTGGTCAACCACGCGGCCCTATCTGTACCGGGTGCAGACCACCGTACTGCGCGGGAAGAAGGCCATAGACTCCTACGAGACGCCACTGGGCGTGCGTACGGCTGTGTTTGGGCCGCAGGGTTTTCTGCTGAACGGCCAGGTGCTGCGCATTCAGGGCGTCAATCAGCACCATGATTTGGGGTCGCTGGGGGCGGCTTTCAACGTGCGGGCCGCCGAGCGGCAGCTGGAAATCCTGCGGGCTATGGGCTGCAACGCCATTCGGATGTCGCACAACCCGCCCGCGCCCGAACTGCTCGACCTCTGCGACCGGATGGGCTTTCTGGTGATGGACGAGGCCTTCGACATGTGGCAGAAAAAGAAGAACGGCAAAGACTACCACCTCGACTTCAAGCAGTGGCACCGCCGCGACCTGGAAGACATGGTGCTCCGCGACCGGAACCACCCGAGCGTGTTCATGTGGAGCATCGGCAACGAAATCAGGGAGCAGTTCGACAGCACCGGCACCCGCCTGGCCCGCGAGCTGACCGCCACCGTGAAGCGCCTCGACTCCACTCGGCCTGTCACGTCGGCCCTTACGGAGCAGGAGCCCGACAAGAACTTCATCAGCCAGGCCGGCGTGCTCGATGTGCTGAGCTTCAACTACAAGCACGCGGAATACCCCAAGCTGCCCCAACGCTTTCCCGGTCAAATCTTCCTGGCCACTGAAACCGCGGCGGCCTTCGAAACCCGCGGGCACTATGATATGCCTTCCGACAGTGTCCGCGTGTGGCCCCTGGACGGCAAAACCAAGCTCACCACCGGCAACCCTGACTTCACGGCTTCCAGCTACGACAACGCCCGCCCATACTGGGGTGCCACCCACGAAGCCGCCTGGGGCGCCATCAAGCAGAACCCGCACCTGACCGGCACCTTCGTGTGGAGCGGCTTCGACTACCTCGGTGAGCCGCTGCCCTACCCCTGGCCAGCGCACAGCTCCTATTTCGGTATCATCGACTTGGCCGGCTTCCCCAAAGACGCTTACTATCTGTACCAGAGCGAGTGGACCACCCAGCCCGTGCTGCGCCTGCTGCCGCATTGGAACTGGCAGTCCGGCCAGACCGTGGATGTGTGGGCCTACTACAACCAAGCCGATGAAGTGGAGCTGTTCCTGAACGGCAAGTCGCTCGGCACCAAAAAGAAAGCCCCCAACGACCTGCACGTATTCTGGCGCGTGCCCTACGCCCCCGGCACGCTGCAAGCCGTATCGCGCAAGGCGGGCCAAACCGTCCTGACGCGCACCATCAGCACCGCCGGCCCAGCCGCCAAAATCGAGCTAACCGCCGACCGGAGCAAGCTGCAAGCCGATGGCAAAGACCTGTCGTTTCTGACGGTGCGGGTGCTGGATGCCGCCGGCAACCTGGTGCCCGCCGCCGCCAACCTGGTGAAGTTCGCCGTCAGCGGCCCCGGCTTTGTGGCCGGCGTGGATAACGGCTACCAGGCCAGCCTCGAACCCTTCAAAGCCGACTCCCGCAAAGCCTACAACGGCATGTGCCTGGCCATCATCCAGACCACCGAAAAAGGCGGCACCATCACCATCCAAGCCACCGCCGACGGCCTTGCGCCAGCTACGGTAACGCTTAAAAGCAACTAATTCGACCCATGTCATACCTCCGGAATTTCTCACGCAGACAGGCCGAATGTAGAGACGCAATACGTTGCGTCTCGGCGTTGAACGGCCGGCAATGCGCAGTTCCAACAACATCAGCTACGACGAGACGCAGCGTATTGCGTCTCTACATCGTTCTAACTGCCTTTCTATCACCCTTCGCAGCCAGCGCCCAGGAAGCCAGCGTGTACTTCTTCCCTGGCATTTCCAACCCGCCCAAAATCTACGCCGGCCCTGAGGGCGACGCCTGGGAAATTCCGCAAATCACGGAGTTGAACCGGGACCGGACGCGGGCCACGGCATACTCCTTCCCCACCGAGAAAGACGCTTTACTCGGTGACCGGTCTAAGACGCCGCGCCTGCTGAACCTGAACGGCAACTGGGATTTCAACTTCGCCATCAAACCCGCTGATGCGCCCAAGGACTTCTACAAAAGCCGGGTGAGTGGCTGGAAGCAGCTGGCCGTGCCGGCTAACTGGGAGATGAACGGCTACGATTTGCCGATTTACAAGAGCGCCAAGTACCCGTTTCGGCCCGTGAATCCACCCTTCGTGCCGCAGGACTACAACGGGGTGGGCTCCTATCAGCGCACGTTTACGGTGCCCACGGGCTGGCAAAACCAGAACGTGACCTTGCACTTTGGCGGCGTCAGTTCGGCGTTCAAGGTGTGGGTGAACGGCAAGTTTCTGGGCTACGGCGAAGACAGCTGTTTGCCCTCGGAGTTCAACGTGACGCCCTACCTGCAAGCCGGCGAAAACGTGGTGTCGGTGCAGGTAATCCGCTGGTCGGATGGCTCGTACCTGGAAGACCAGGACCACTGGCGGCTGAGCGGCATCTACCGGGAGGTCCTGCTGCTGGCCGAGCCGAAGATGCGGCTGGCCGATTTTCACTGGCAGGCCAAGCTCGACAAGCAGTACAAAGACGCGGTGCTGAGTGTCCGTCCGCGCCTGGAAAACCTGACCGGCAACAACGACCTGAGCGGCTACCAGATAGCGGCCCAACTCTACGACAAAACCGGCAAGGCAGTATTAGAAAAACCCTTGCAGCGCACCGCCGAAAGCATCATCAACGAGCCCTACCCGCGCCTCGACAACGCCAAGTTCGGGCTGCTGGAAACCACCGTGCGCAACCCGCTGAAGTGGAGCGACGAGGCCCCCAACCTCTACACGCTGGTGCTCACGCTCACCGACAAAACCGGCGCGGTGCTGGAAGCCAAGAGCTGCAAAGTAGGCTTCCGCAGCATCGAGTTTTCCAAGGACAACGGCAAACTGCTTGTCAACGGCAAGCAAACCTACCTCTACGGCGTCAACCGCCACGACCACCACCCCACCAAGGGCATGGCCATAAGCCGGGAGGATATTCGAGAAGACGTGCGCACACTTAAGCAGTTCAATTTCAACTGCATCCGCACCAGCCATTACCCCAACGACCCGTATTTCTACGACCTCTGCGACGAGTACGGCATCCTGGTAATCGACGAAGCCAACCTGGAAACCCACGGCCTGGGCTCCAAACTCAGCAACGACCCGGCCTGGACGGCCGCTTACCAAGAGCGGAGCATGCGCATGGCCCTGCGCGACAAAAATCACCCCAGCATCATCTTCTGGAGCCTCGGGAATGAGTCGGGGCGCGGGCCGAACCACGCGGCCATGGCGGCCTGGCTGCACGATTTCGACATCACCCGGCCCATCCATTACGAGCCCGCCATGGGCGACCCGCATGTAGAAGGCTACATCGACCCCAACGACCCCGCCTACCCCAAAAACCACGCCTACCGCATCCAAACGCCCCGCGACCAGGCCTACGTGGACATGGTGAGCCGCATGTACCCCGGTTTGTTTACTGGTGAACTACTGGCCAACCAGCAAAACGGCGACAATCGGCCCATTTTCTTCTGCGAATACGCTCACTCCATGGGCAACGCCACCGGCAACATGAAAGAGTTTTGGGACGGCTGGCGCGCCACCAAGCGCGTGATTGGCGGCTGCATCTGGGAGTTCAAGGACCAGGGCCTGGAGAAGCGCGACTCCACTGGCAAGGCCTTCTACGCCTACGGCGGCGACTTCCAGGAGAAGTACTACGACGACTTCACCATCAAGGGCATCGTGGCTTCCGATGGCAAACCCCACGCGGCCATTTACGAGTGCAAGCGGGTGTACCAGCCGCTGGAATGCACGCTGACCGATGCCGGCAAAAGCCTAATGAAAGTCGAGAACCGGCACGCCATGAAGTCGGCCGTTGACTACGCGGCAGCGTTGGTGGTGCGCGAAGATGGCCGGGTAGTGAGTACCAAACCGCTGCCCCGGCTACGGCTGGCCGCCGGCCGCGACACAGTGCTAAACCTCAAGCCGTACCTGCCGAAGATGAAAGCGGGCGCCGAGTATCTGGCCACGATTTCCTTCACGCTGCCCGAAGCCACCAACTGGGCGCCGAAAGGCCACGAGGTAGCCAGCAACCAGTTCGCGCTGAGTGGCTTGGCCCAGCCGCAAACCAAAACCGCCAAGTACCCAGCCGTAGCGGTGCGCGACGAAGCTGCGGCCTATACGCTGAGCGGCAAGGACTTCCAGGTGACCATCGACAAAACCACCGGCGCACTGACCTCTTACCGCCACCGCGGCACCGAGCAGCTAGCCACCCCGCTCCTGCCGCACTTCACCCGCCCGCTCACCGACAATGACCGGCGCGGCTGGAAGGCCGACAAGAAGCTGAAGGAGTGGTTTGCAACGGAACCCAAGCTGCAAAACCTGACCCTCGATAAGTCGAACCCCAGCCAGCCCAGCCTCACCAGCACCTACTCGCTCATCGACGGTAAGACCACAATGCGCGTGAATTACACCCTGAACGGCGACGGCACCCTGAAGGTAGATTATGCTTTGACGCCTGCCGCCGGTCTGCCCAACATTCCGCGGGTGGGCATGCAAGTCGGCATCAAGCGCGCCTACGACAACATCAGTTTCTACGGCCGCGGGCCCATGGAAAACTACATCGACCGGCGCTACGGCTTCGATGCGGGTATCTACCGCCAGCCGCTCAGCGAGTTTGCCGATTCGTACGTGGTGCCGATGGAGTACGCCAACCGTACCGACGTGCGCTGGATGCACCTCGCCGACAAGCAAAACGCCGGCCTGCTGGTGGTGGCCGACAGCCTGTTGAGCATGAGCGCCTGGCCCCACACCGAGCAAAATATCCAGAAAGCCCGCCATACAAACAAGCTTCAGGACGCCGGTTTCGTCACCGTCAACATCGACCTAGCCCAAATGGGCGTCGGTGGCAACACCAGCTGGGACGCCCAAGCCGCCCCCATCGACAAGTACCAGCTGCCCGCCAAACCCTACAGCTACAGCTTCTACCTGCTGCCCACCGTCGGCAAGAAAGACGCTTCCGCGCTGGCCCGCACCATCCGATTCAACAGCCAAGCGAAACGCAATGCTCAGTAACCGAAACGCCATGCGGAGCAACGGAACGTGTTATGCCCAATCGAAGACGAGTCATAACCAACCGAAGAATGTGTTGTGTCCAACCAAAGAACCTGTCATGCAGAGCGCAGCGAAGCATCTCGCGTGCTGACGTCTGATTACTAACCCAACATCAGCACGCGAGATGCTTCGCTGCGCTCTGCATGACGGGCTTCTATATAAGATCTGTTTTCAAATGCCAACCGAACCCATTCACTTAAAAGGAATTACCTGGAACCACAGCCGCGGCTACGTGCCGATGACGGCCACGGCGCAACGCTTCTCGGAGCTAAACCCGCACGTGACCATCAGCTGGGAGAAACGCTCGTTGCAGCAGTTTGCCGACGAGTCGATTCAGCAGCTGGCGGAGCGGTTCGACTTGCTGGTGATTGACCACCCGTGGGCTGGTTTTGCGGCCCGCACCGGCTCCATCTTGCCGCTGAACGAGCATTTACCGGTTGAATTTCTGGCCGACCAGCAGCAGAACACCGTGGGTCATTCCTTTGAGAGCTACAGCTTCAGCGGCCACCAGTGGGCCCTACCCATCGACGCGGCCACGCCCGTAGCCGCTAGCCGCCCCGACCTGCTGGCCCAGCACGGCCTGCAACTCCCCGAAACCTTCGACGACCTGTTGGCGCTGGCCGACCGAGGCCTGGTGGCCTTCTCGCTCATCCCCATCGACACGCTGATGAGCTTCTACATGTTCTGCTGCTCGCTGGGCGAAGACCCCTGCCAGCGCGAAGACGAGGTAGTGAGCGAAGCCGTGGGCGTGCAGGCGCTGCAACTGTTCCGCCAGCTCGCCAGCAAAGTAGACCCGGCCTGCTTCCACCGCAACCCCATTCAGGTGTACGAGGCCATGACCCAGACTGACACGCTGGCCTACTGCCCCTTCGCCTACGGCTACTCCAACTACGCCCGCCGCGGCTACGCCCGCCGCCTGCTGCACTTCCACGACATGGTGGCCCTCACGCCCAGCGGCACGCGCCTGCGCAGCACCCTCGGCGGCACTGGCCTAGCCATATCCGCTAAATGCGCCCAGGTGAAAACCGCCGTACGCTACGCCGAATTCGTGGCCTCGCCCGCCTGCCAGCAAACCCTGTATTTCGACAACGGCGGCCAGCCCGGCCACCTCGCCGCTTGGCAGGATGAGCACGTCAACCAGCAGAGCAGCAACTATTTTGCGGCCACGTTGCCCGCCTTGCAGCGCGCCTTCCTGCGCCCTCGCTACCACGGCCACATGTTCTTCCAAGACCACGCCGGCGAGCCAGTTCGTCAGTACCTGATGCACGGCGGCGACGAAAAAGCCTTATTGCAGGAATTGAACACCTTATATCTGAAATCCAGAGCAATGGCCTAAGGCACAACTCATAGACCGTCATGCAGCATAGAACGTCGTGCAGCATAGAACGTGTCATGCAGAGGCGCAGCCGAAGCATCTCGCCTGCTGACGTTTGATTACTAACCCAACATCAGCACGCGAGATGCTTCGGCTCCGCCTCTGCATGACGGCCTACTTATCAGAACCAAATTACCCACCATGCCCCTCCCTTTAGAAGGTCTTTTAGTAATCGAGTTTTGTCAGTTTCTGGCTGGGCCGTCGGCGGGCTTGCGGCTGGCTGATTTGGGGGCGCGCGTCATCAAGATTGAGCGGCCGGGCTCGGGTGAAGCGGGCCGGCAGATTGCTATCAAGAACCTGTTCGTCGATGGCAGCAGCCTGGTGTTCCACACCATCAACCGCAACAAAGAATCATACGCCGCCGACCTCAAAAACCCAGCCGACCTGGCTTGCGTGAAGCAACTCCTGGCCCAGGCCGACGTGATGACCCACAACTTTCGGCCGGGCATCATGGAGAAAATTGGGCTGGACTACGACGCGGTGCGCGCCCTGAACCCGCGCATCGTGTACGGCGTGGTGACCGGTTACGGCCCCACTGGCCCCTGGGCCGCCAAGCCGGGCCAAGACCTGCTCATTCAGTCGCTCTCGGGCCTCACGTACCTCTCCGGCACCCGCGACGCCGGCCCCACGCCCTTCGGTATTGCCGTGGCCGACATCATCTGCGGCTCCCATTTCACGCAGGGCATTCTGGCGGCGCTGCTCAAGCGCAACCAAACCAAGCAGAGCGTACTGGTGGAAGTCAGCCTGTTGGAATCGGTGCTCGACATGCAGTTCGAGCTGCTGACCACCCACTTCAACGACGGCGGCCAACTCCCCCAGCGCAGCACCGCCCGCGGCACCGCCCACGCCTACCTGAGCGCGCCCTACGGCGTGTATCAAACCCAGGACGGCTACTTGGCGCTGGCTATGGGCAACCTCGACAAGCTCGATGCCACCATTCAGGGTGGCATCCTGGCCGACTACCCCACCGCCAGCTCCTGGTTTGAAGGCCGCGACGATATTGCCGAACGCCTCGCCACCGCCTTGCGCGAAAAGCCCACGGCAACCTGGCTGACGGAGCTGGAACCGCAGGGCATCTGGTGCGCCGAAGTGCTCAACTACCAGCAGGCCACCACCAGCCCCGGCTACCAGGCCCTCGGCATGCAGCAACTCGTGGAGCTGCCCACCGGCCAGCAGCTGCCCACCACCCGCTGCCCCATTCGCATCGATGGGGAGAAGCTGTACTCCGCCCAAGCCGCCCCCCGCCCCGGCCAGCACACCGAGACCATTCAGCAGGAATTCCAGTTGGATTCGCAGGTAGTGGCCGCGGCTCCTAGCCCTATTTCTGAGTCCGCGCCTAGTGTTCCCAGTCAGCACAAGCCCCTGGAAGGCTACTTGGTGGTTGATTTCAGCCAGTTCCTCTCTGGCCCTTCCGCTGCCTTGCGGTTGGCCGACTTGGGGGCGCGGGTTATCAAGATTGAGCGGCCCGAAACCGGCGACATCTGCCGGCACCTGTACACCTCGAACGTCATTATGAATGGCGAGTCGTCGGTGTTCCACGCCATCAACCGCAACAAGGAAAGCTTCACCGCCGACCTCAAAAACGAGCTGGACCGGGAGCAGGTGCGCGAGTTGGTTCGGCAGGCCAACGTGGTGATGCACAACTACCGCCCCGGCGTGATGGAGCGCCTTGGCTTCGACTACGCCAGCGTCAAGCAACTGAACCCCAACGTGGTGTACGGCGAAATATCCGGCTACGGCGCCGAAGGCCCGTGGCGCGACAAGCCCGGTCAGGACCTGCTGCTGCAATCCGTTTCGGGTTTGACGTGGCTGAGCGGCAATGCCGACGCCGGCCCGGTCCCGATGGGCTTATCCATTGTAGACATGCTGGCCGGCGCGCATTTGGCGCAGGGCCTCTTGGCTTGTTTAATGCGCCGCAGCACCAGTGGCGAAGGCGGGCTGGTGCAAGTGAGCATGCTGGAATCGGCGTTTGATTTCCAATTCGAGACCATCACCACCTTCTTCAACGACGGCGGCCAACTCCCCCAGCGCACCCAGCACAACAACGCCCACGCCTACCTCGGCGCGCCCTACGGCATCTACCAAACCCAAAACGGCTACTTGGCCTTGGCTATGGGCTCGATTCCGGTGCTGGGTAAGCTGCTGGGGTGTGACGCGCTATTGGCCTACCCCGAGCCGGCGCAGGCCTTCGCCCAACGCGACGAAATCAAGGCCACGCTGGCCAAACACCTGCAAACCGACACCACCGAAGCCTGGCTAGCCATTCTGGAACCCGCCGATATTTGGTGCGCCAACGTTCTGATCTGGAACCAGTTGATGGCGCACGAAGGCTTCAAAACCCTAGATATGGTGCAGGGCGTGCGCATGGTGGACGGCTACCAGTACCAGACCACCCGCTGCCCCATCCGCCTGGATGGCGAGTTGCTGACTTCCGCGAAAGGCTCCCCCAAGCTCGGGCAAGACAACGAGGCCATCCTTCAGGAAATAGCCAACCTAACTGCCTTCCGCTATGGCGTCTGACTCGTCCACTTTCCGCATTGCGGTCCGCAAGTTCGGCCCCTTCGAGAGTGCCCTGGCGAAGCTGTGGGCCAACTACTGCCAGTACTCCGGCTGCCAACTGGCCGTGGAAATGGTGCCGATGGATTTGCACGAGCTGCACCACAGCCTGCTGACCGACAAGGGGTTGCTACGCGGCAACTGGGACGTGGCCCACATCAACACCGACTGGCTCCTGGAAGCACACAGCAGCGGCGCGCTCGAAAACCTAACCCCCTATATCAACGAAAACCCACCAGCTGACTTCCCGCACGGCTGGAGCGCCTCGTTGCGCACCATGCAGCAGTACGGCGACGCGGTGGTGGGGCTGCCGTTTCATGATGGTCCCGAGTGCCTGATTTACCGCAAAGACCTATTCGACAGCCCACAAGAGCAGGCCGCCTTCCAGCAGCAGCACGGCCGCCCGTTGCAGGTACCCGAAACCTGGGAGGAGTTCCTGAACGTAGCGCGCTTCTTCCACCGGCCCGCGGAAAACCTCTACGGCCTCGTCGCCGCCGGCTACCCCGATGGGCACAACACGGTGTTTGACTTCTGCCTGCACCTCTGGACCCGCGGCGGCCAGCTCGTGGATGAAACGGGCCGCGTGACCATCAACTCCCAGGCGGCCATCGATGGCCTGACCTACTACCGCGCGCTGCTCAACGACACCACGGCCGTGCACCCCAAGTCCGGGAGCTACGAATCGGTGGCGGCGGGGCAGGCGTTTGCCCGGGGCGAGGCGGCCATGACCATCAACTGGTTTGGGTTTGCGGCGGTGTGTGAGGTGGACGAAGCTTCCGCCGTGAAAGGCAAGGTGGATATCACCAGCATTCCGCGGGGCGCGGGCGGGCAGTCCACTTCGCTGAACGTGTACTGGCTGTACGCCATCGGGGCAGGCAGCCGCCACAAGGACGTGGCTTACGACTTTATCCGTTTCGCTGTTAGCGCGCCCAACGACAAGCTCCTGACGCTGGAAGGCGGTATCGGCTGCCGCATTTCCACCTGGCACGATGCGGAAATTAACGCCCTGGTGCCTTACTACCACAAGCTGGAAATGCTGCATCAGCAAGCCAACAGCTTGCCGCAGAAAGCGAATTGGGCCGCCATTGCCGCCATCATTGATGAAGTGGTATTGCGGGCTATCAATTCCGATACGCCCGTGGCGGAGCTGCTTGCCGAGGGTCAACGCCAACTCAACCTACTCGACCATGCAGCTAAGTAGAACCTCATTTTCAACCGTCATGCAGAGCATGTGGCGCATCAAGCCAGGGACGAAGCATCTCGCCTGCTGACGTTGCAGAGCCGATTCAACGATTCGAGCGAGATGCTTCGGCTGCGCCTCTGCATGACGAGCTGCTTAGTTCTCAAATTAAATTATCAGATCTACCATGTTTAAGATACAGGACACGCCCATTCCCTACCTGCCCGTCCGGCCCAAGCAGCCGCTGCCCATCGTGGTGATTGGCGCGGGCGGCATTGTGGGCGATGCGCATTTGCCGGCCTACCGCAAGGCGGGGTTCGAGGTGGTGGGCATCACCAACCGCACCCGCGCCCGCGCTGAGAAGCTGGCTGCCGCCTGGAACATTCCGCACGTCTACGACTCGGTGGCGGAGGCCGTGGCCCACGCGCCCGCCAACGCCGTCTACGACATCACCATCATGCCCGAGCACTTCGTGGAAACGCTCAACCAGTTGCCCGACGGCTGCGGGGTGCTGATTCAGAAGCCGATGGGCGACTATTTCTGGCAGAGCCAGGAGATATTGGAGGTGTGCCGCCGCAAAAACCTCACGGCCGCCATCAACTGCCAGCTGCGGTTTGCGCCCTACGTGAGTGCCGCCCGCGAGATGATTCGGCAGGGCCTCATTGGGGAGCTGTACGATATGGAAGTGCGCGTGACGCTGGAAACGCCGTGGGAGCTGTTTCCGCACGTGATGGTACACCCGCGCCTGGAAATCCAGTACCACAGCATCCACTACATCGACCTGATTCGCAGCTTCCTCGGCGACCCAAACAGCGTGATGGCCAAAACCCTGAAGCACCCGGCCAAGGCGCTGTCGTCGTCGCGCTCCACTATCTTATTCGACTACGGCGACACGATGCACGCCGTCATCAACACCAACCACGACCACTCCTTCGGCCCCGCAAATCAGGAGAGCTTCATCAAGTGGGAAGGCACGAAAGGCGCCATTAAAGCCCGCATGGGGTTGCTGATGGACTACCCCCATGGCGTCCCAGACAAGTTCGAGTACTGCCTGCTGCGCGAAGACGGGAAGCCCACCTGGCACACCGTAGACCTAGAAGGCTCCTGGTTCCCCGACGCTTTCATGGGCACGATGGGCACTCTGATGCAGTACAAAAACGGCGAAATCGACACCCTGCCCACCAGCGTGGAAGACATAATAAAAACCATGGCCGTAGTGGAAGCCGCCTACACCTCCAGCGACACGGGCGGCGTGCAAGCCGAAGTCATAAAAGAGCAGCCCCACTAACCAAAGCCCGTCATGCAGAGCGCCGCGAAGCATCTCGCGTGCTGACGCCGGAGTGCACCACAACCTCAGCACGCGAGATACTTCGCGGCGCTCTGCATGACGGCCTACCATCGACATGACGGACCTGCCTGATTAACAAGCAACTACCAGCAATCAACAAACAAGACATGTACTTCAAATCCACCTTCTTCGAAGACTACACCCTTGGCGAGAAGCGCGTGACCCTTGGCCGCACCATCACCGAGACGGACTTCGTGGTGCATGCCGGGCACACCGGCGACTTTTTCCCCCACCACCTCGATGCCGAGTGGTGCAAAACACAGCCGTTTGGCCAGCGCATCGCGCACGGCACCATGATTTTCAGCATCGGCATCGGCCTCACAGCTTCCGAAATCAACCCCGAGGCGTTTTCCAAGGGCTACGACCGGCTGCGGTTCGTGAAGCCAGTGTTCATTGGCAACACCATCCACTCCGAAGTCACGATTTCCAACAAAGAGGAAGGCAAAAAGCCCGGCTACGGCACCGTGACCGAGCACGTGGAAGTCATCAACGAGCACGGCGAAGTGGTGCTGGCCTGTGACCATCTGCTGGTGGTGAAACTGCGCGCTTAGAACTTAGATGTCAGATATTAGAGCTTAGAAACGTCCTTTCCTGCTTCTAGGCTCTGGTAGCTAAGTGTTCCGTTGTAATTTCTCTCTTCCAAGCTCTCCCATCTAAGTTCTTACTTCTCTAAATCCCGCCCATGGCCCTCCCCACCACTGCTGCCCCCATTGCCGTCGCTACCACCGACCAGAACCGGAATTACCTGTTCCCGTTCATCCTGGTGGTGGGCGTATTCTTTCTGTGGGGCATGGCGCACAGCCTGGATTCCATCCTGATTCCGCACCTCCAAAAGGCCTGCCAGCTCAACAACCGGCAGTCTACCTTGGTTGATACGGCCGTGTTTCTGGCCTACTTTCTGATGGCTATTCCGGCCGGAATCCTGCTGAAGCGGCTGGGCTACAAGACGACCATCATCCTGGGCTTGCTGGCCTTTGCGGGTGGGGCTTTCCTGTTCGTGCCCGCCGCCGATGCCCGTTCCTACGGCCTGTTCCTAACCGCGCTGTTCATCATCGGCTGCGGCCTGACCACGCTGGAAACGGCCGCCAACCCCTACGCCGCCGTACTCGGCCCACCCGAATCCTCAACCAGCCGGCTGAACCTGGCGGCGGCCTTCAACGGCTTGGCCGTTTTCGTGGCGCCGCTCATCGGCACTCGGATGATTCTATCGGGCAAAGAGTACAGCAAGGAGCAGCTGGCGGCCATGACCGACACGGTACGCACAACCTACCTCAATCACGAAGCGGCCGCCGTGAAGCTGCCATATATCGTGCTGGGCGGCGTGCTGGTAGCCGTGGCAGTGCTGTTCTTTTTCAGCAAGCTGCCCGAAGTGAAGGCCGCCGAAGCCGAGCCCTCCGAAGGCGGTGGCTTCTTCGCGGTGCTCAAGCATCGGCACCTCACGTGGGCCGTGGTGGCGCAGTTTTTCTACGTGGGGGCGCAGGTATGCGTGACCAGCTTCTTCATTCGGATGGCCAAGCAAGGGGCGGGTGTCGATGAAATAACGGCCGGCAATTATTTGGCCGTGTACGGGCTGTTGTTCATGGTGGGGCGCTTCATTGGCACCGCTTTGCTGAAGTACATCGCCTCGCAAAAGCTACTCTCGATTTACGCCATCGTTGCTATGGCGCTGTGTGCGGTGGCTGTGTTCGGCGACGGGGCCTACGTCATTTACGCGCTTGGCGGGCTGGGCTTCTTCATGAGTATCATGTTCCCCACCATCTTCGCCCTGGGCATTGCCGGCCTCGGCGACGACACCAAACCTGGCTCGTCGTGGCTGGTCATGTCGATTGTGGGCGGCGCCATTATGCCCTATCTGATGGGCTCCCTCATCGACCTGCGCGGCGACAATATCCAGATTGGCTACCTCATCCCGCTGGTCTGCTACCTAGTGGTGCTGCTCTTCGGGCTGTACGGCTACCGGATAAAAGGGAAGCTAGCATAGCTCATCCGCACAAACCAACACGACGACCTAACAAATTAAACGCTCCCATGAAAACCCGCTTGCTTCCCAAGGCCCTCCTACTGCTCGCGCTGCCGTTTTGCGGTGGGCTGCCGGCTCCGGTGTGTGCCCAGCAAGCACCAGCAGTTGACTTGCAAGCAGTCTTCCAGAACCCGCCTGAGGCCGCCAAGCCGTGGGTTTTCTGGTACTGGATGAACGCCGCCGTAACGCCCGAGGGCATCACCGCCGACTTGGAAGCCATGCGCGAGGCTGGCATCGGCGGCGCCTACCTCATGCCGATTAAGGGCGTGGAAAATCCGCCGGCCATTACGCCCCCGGCTGTGCAACTCTCGCCGCGCTGGTGGCAGATGGTGAAGCACGCCATGACCGAAGCCGACCGCCTCAACCTGAAACTGGCCATGCACGTCAGCGACGGGTTTGCACTGGCGGGCGGCCCCTGGATTACGCCAGAGCTGTCGATGCAGAAGGTGGTGTACACGCAGACCCAAGTGCAGGGCGGGCGGCGCATCAACCAGGTGCTGTCGAAGGCCACCACCGTGCAGAACTACTACCGCGACATTGCAGTGTACGCCTACCCTACCCCTGTGGGCGCTACGACTACCGCCGCTAAACCACAGGTTACGAGCAGCATAGCAGGCACTAAGCCGGAATTATTGGCTGTACTAGGCAACAAGGAGGGCTTCAAAACTAGTGAGCCGGGCTGGATCCAGTATGCCTACGCGCAGCCATTTACCTGCCGCTCCATCCGCATCCGGTCAACGGGCTATAACTACCAGGTCAACCGCCTGCGGGTGGAAGCCAGCACCGACGGCCGCACCTTCCGGCCAGTTGTGCAACTGACGCCGCCCCGCAGCGGCTGGCAGGACAGCAGCGCCGTAACGCACGCCATTCAGGCCACTACGGCGCGGTTTTTCCGGTTTGTGTACGACCCGGCCGGCTCGGAACCAGGTGCCGAGGACCTCGACGCGGCCAAGTGGAAACAGTCGTTGAAGGTGACGGAAATTCGATTGTCGGGTGAGGCGCGCATCAATCAGTATGAAGGCAAAAACGGCGAAGTATGGCGCGTGAGTCCGCGCACCACCGCCCAGCAACTCCCCGATTCGCTGTGCGTGCCGCTTAACAAAGTCGTTAACCTGACCGGCAAGATGGATGCCAACGGCCGCCTGATCTGGACCGCACCACCCGGCAACTGGACGGTACTGCGCGTAGGACACGGCTCGACGGGCCAAATCAACACCACCGGCGGCGGGGCCCGCGGCCTGGAGTGCGACAAGTTCAACCCCGAGGCCGTGAAGCTGCAATTCGACAGCTGGTTTGGCGAAGCCATCCGCCAGGGCGGGCCGGAACTGGCTGGTCGGGTGCTGAAAATGTTCCATGTGGACAGCTGGGAGTGCGGCTCGCAGAACTGGTCGACCAACTTTGCCACCGAATTCCAGCAGCGCCGCGGCTATGATGTGCTGCCCTACCTTCCGGTGCTGGCCGGGGTGCCGCTGGAAAGCGCCGACGTATCGGAGCGGGTGCTGTTTGACGTACGCCAGACCATTGCCGAGTTGGTAAACGACAAGTTTTACGTGACGCTGAAAGAGCAGGCGCACGCCAAAGGCTGCACGTTTTCGGCCGAAGCCATTGCGCCCACGATGGTGAGCGACGGCCTGCTGCACTACCAGCACGCCGACGTGCCGATGGGCGAGTTCTGGCTGCGCAGCCCCACCCACGACAAACCCAACGACATGCTCGACGCCATTTCGGGCGCGCACATCTACGGCAAGAACATCGTGCAGGCCGAGGCGTTTACCGAGCTAAAACTGGCCTGGGACGAGCACCCCGGCATGCTGAAAGCCCTACAAGACCGCAACTACGCCCTGGGCGTCAACCGGATGGTGTACCACGTATTCGTGCACAACCCGTGGCTGAACCGCAAGCCGGGTATGACGCTGAGCGGCATCGGCCTGTTCTTCCAGCGCGACCAAACCTGGTGGAAACCCGGCCGCGCCTGGGTGGACTACGCCCGCCGCTGCCAGGCCCTCCTGCAACTCGGCCACCCCGTAACCGATGTGGCGGTTTTCACCGGCGAGGAAACTCCGCGCCGCGCCATTCTGCCCAACAAGCTAGTTCCCGACCTACCGGGCATTTTCGGGCCGCAAGCTGTGGCCGCTGAACAAAAGCGCCTCGCCAACAAGGGCCTGCCCATGCGTGAACAGCCGGAAAAAGTATCGGCTTCGGCCAACATGGAAACCGCCGCCATGCTCGTGGACCCACTGCATGGCTACACCTACGACTCGTTCAACAAGGATGCGCTGCTGCGCTTAGCGAAGGTGGAAAACGGCCGTATTGTACTGCCGGGCGGGGCTAGCTACGGCTTGCTGGTGGTGCCAGGGGCCCAAAAGATGAGCCCCGACAGCACAGCCATGTCCCCGGCCGTGGCCCAGCGCCTGCGGGAATTGGTAGAGGCCGGGGCCACCGTGCTGCTCAACCGCCGCCCAACTCACTCACCAGAGCTGCGCAACTACCCGGCTGCCGACCAGGCCACCCAGCAGCTTACGGCGCAATTGCCCGCCACGAATGGTCCTACGGCTTCCGCTGCCGTAGCGCCTCTGTCGTTTGGGCAAGGCCGGGTGGTGCAGGGGCCGTACACGGCGGAGTCGTTTGAGGCGCTGGGTTTGGCGCGCGACGTGGTGGCCAACACCGCCGGTGGCCAGCGTGCCAGCGGTATTGCCTGGACCCACCGCGCCGGCACCGGTTTCGATATCTACTTCATTTCCAATCAGCTCGACTCTGCCCGCACCATCGACTTATCGTTGCGATTGGCGGGGCGCAAGCCGGAGCTGTGGGATGCCGTGACTGGCGAAATACAACCGGCTCGCAAGTGGCTTACTGAAAACGGCCGGACGCGGCTACCACTGCATCTAGACCGCAATGGGTCGGTGTTCGTGGTGTTCCGGGAATTAGCCACGCAAACCACCGCTTCAGCCGGTTCCAACTGGACGACGGTGAAGCCGGTGCAAACTATAGCGGGGCCGTGGCAAGTCAGCTTCGACAGCAAGCAGCGCGGCCCGGCGCAACCCGTCACGTTCAACCAGCTCACCGACTGGAGTCAGCATTCCGACGAGACCATTCGCCACTATTCCGGCACCGCCGAATACACCCACGCCTTCCGCTGGAAGGGGAAGAAACGCCCCCAGCAGCGCGTGTGGCTGGAACTGGGCCAGGTGGCCAACCTAGCCGAAGTACAACTCAACGGCAAGCCCGTCGGTACCGCCTGGACTGCCCCATACCGTCTCGACATCACCGACGCCGTGCGCAAAGGCGACAACCAGCTCCGCATCCTCATGACTAATACCTGGGCCAACCGCCTTACCGGCGACCAAACCCTCCCCCCCGATCAGCGCCCCACTTGGACGCCCGCTCCCTCCCCCGCCGCCACTAAGCCCCTCCTGCCCGCTGGCTTGCTGGGCCCAGTGACCATCGGTGTTTCCACTGAATCAACACGCTCAAAATAGCCTTAATTAAGAACAGAACGTCATGCAGAGCGCAGCGAAGCATCTCGCGTGCTGACTCTTGATTACCACTCCAGCATCAGCACGCGAGATGCTTCGCTGCGCTCTGCATGACGTTCATATTCACTTACTACCATGACCTTTCCCACCTATAAGTTTCTTGCTGCGGGGCTGCTGTTTGGCGCCGCGGTTGGCCAGCCGGCCGCGGCTCAGCAGAAGGCCCTGACCAACACTTCCGCCAGCACCCACGCCAAGCTCAGCAGCGTGGACATGGGCGGCGCGACCTGGACCACCGGCTTCTGGGCCGAGCGGTTCGATGTGTGTCAGAAGTCCATGATTCCGACCATGTGGGAGCTTTACCACAGCGACCGAAACCACGCCTACAAGAACTTCGAAATTGCGGCTGGTCTGGCCAAAGGCGGGCACAAAGGTCCGCCCTTCCACGACGGCGACTTTTTCAAGTTGCTGGAAGCCTTGGCCGCTTCCTACGCCGTCACTCACGACCCCAAGCTCGATAAGCAGCTCGACGAAGCCATTGCCTTGATTGCCAAGGTGCAGCGAGCCGATGGCTACATCAGCACGCACAGCACCATTGCCGAGCTGAATAATCCGGGGCAGAAGGCGGCTTTTAAGGACCGGCTGAACTTCGAGACCTACAACCTGGGCCACCTGATGACGGCGGCCTGCGTACATTACCGCGCTACCGGCAAGACTTCTATGCTGGACCTGGCGAAGAAGTCCACAGATTACCTCTACAACTTCTACAAAAGGGCCTCACCGGAGCTGGCACGCAACGCCATTTGCCCCTCGCACTATATGGGCGTGGTGGAAATGTACCGCACCACCCGCGACCCGCGCTACCTGGAATTAGCCCAGAGCCTGATTAATATTCGGGGTTTGGCGGCCGACATCGGCACCGACGACAACCAAGACCGGGTTCCATTTCGGCAGATGCAGAAAGCCGGCGGCCACGCTGTGCGGGCCAATTACCTCTTCGCCGGGGCCGCTGACGTGTACGCCGAAACCGGCGACAAAACCCTGCTCACCACCCTCGACCGGATGTGGGACGACGTGACCCAGCACAAGATGTACGTGACGGGTGCCTGCGGAGCCCTCTACGACGGCGTATCACCGGACGGCACGGCCTACAAGCCCGATACGGTGCAGAAAATCCACCAGGCCTACGGCCGCGACTACCAACTACCCAACCACACGGCTCACGGCGAAACCTGCGCCAACATCGGCAACGTGCTCTGGAACTGGCGGATGCTGCAAGTAACCGCCGACGCCAAGTACGCCGACGTGCTGGAAACGTCCCTCTACAACAGCGTGTTGTCGGGCATCAGCCTGGACGGGCAACTCTTTCTGTACACCAACCCGCTGGCGTATTCGGCGGCGCTGCCGTTTTCGCAGCGGTGGTCGAAGGAGCGGGTGGACTATATCAGCCTCTCCAACTGCTGCCCGCCCAACGTGGTGCGCACCATTTCGGAGGTGAACAACTACCTCTACAGCGTTTCGGATAAGGGCTTGTGGCTGAACCTATACGGCGGCAACAACCTAAACACCAAGCTAAAAGACGGCTCCCCCGTCAAGCTCACCGAGGAAACCAACTACCCTTGGGACGGCGCCGTGAAACTGACACTGAGTGAAGCCCCGAAGAAGCCGTTTTCGTTGTTTCTGCGGGTGCCGGGCTGGTGCGAAGGCGCTACGCTGCTCGTGAACGGCAAGCCCGAATCGGTGACACTGAAGCCGGGCACATACGCCGAGGTGAACCGCCGCTGGAAAGCCGGCGACAAAGTGGAACTGAACCTGCCGATGCCCGCGCAACTCGTTGAAACCAACCCGCTGGTAGAGGAAAACCGCAACCAAGTGGCTGTGAAGCGCGGCCCTGTGGTGTATTGCCTCGAAGCCGCCGACCTGCCCGCCGGCAAACCCCTGAGCGGCCTGCTGATACCCGCCAGCACCACGTTCACCCCGCGCCACAACACCGTAGCCGGCTCCGATATCGTCTGGCTGGAAGGCCAGGGCGAATTCGTGGACAATTCGGCCTGGAAAGGCCAGCTCTACCACCCCATCAGCAAGCCCCAGCCCACGCCCGTCCCCTTCAAGCTCATCCCCTACTACGCCTGGGGCAACCGCGGCTTAGGTGACATGCAGGTGTGGCTGCCGGTGAGCCGGTAACTACCATTCTAAAAGATTAGAGCTAGCTAAAATACTAGTTCCCCTCAGATGAGGAGGGGCTGGGGGTGGTTGAAGAACTAGAAACCAGTGCTAGTAAATCGTTCAATGGGTTTTCAACCACCCCTAGCCCCTCCTCATCTGAGGAGGGGAACTAGTACTAGCCTTAGATATTAACTAGCGTTTTCATGAAAATAAAGGCTCTTTCTCTTCTCTCTCTGTTCATCTTCGCCCCACTCCTGCTGCGGGCCGAGGTCAAGTTGCCTTCCCTTTTCACCGATAACATGGTGTTCCAGCAGCAAGCCGAATGCGCCGTGTGGGGTTGGGCCAAGGCGGGCAGCACCGTAACAGTAGCACCAAGCTGGGGCAAGCAGAAATACACCGCCAAGGTGGACGCGGCGGGCAAGTGGCGGCTGAAGGTAAAAACCCCAACGGCCGGCGGGCCTTATGAGTTGACCATCAACGACGGTACGCCCGTGAAGCTAAAGAACGTGCTGGTAGGAGAAGTATGGCTGTGTGGCGGTCAATCGAACATGGAAATGCCCATGAAGGGATTCAAGGGCCAACCCATATTGGGTTCCAACGAGGCTATTCTGCGCTCGAAAAACGACCAACTCCGCCTTTACACCGTACCCCGCTCTTCAGTGACGGAGCCCCAGGAAAACAGCAAACCGTCGCCGTGGCGCCTGGCGGAACCGGAAGCCGTATCCAATTTCAGCGCCACTGGCTACTATTTCGGGCGGCTGCTTCAGGAGCAACTGCAAGTGCCGGTGGGGCTGATTCATTGCAGCTACAGCGGCTCCTACATCGAAGCGTGGATGGACGCCGAGAACCTGCGGCAGTTTGCCGGGGTGAAGATTCCGGTGAAAGGCGACACCATTAAGTTGGTCAGCCGCACCCCTACCACGCTGTACAATGGCATGCTGCATCCTATTGAGGGCTACGGTATTAAAGGCGCTATCTGGTACCAGGGCGAATCCAACTACGACCGGCCCGATGAGTATGCCAAGCTGTTTACCGCCATGGTGAAGCAGTGGCGCACGAAGTGGGGTATGGGCGACTTCCCGTTCTACTACGCCCAGATTGCGCCCTTCGATTACACCCGCACCTCCACCAACAAGGGCGGCAAGTACAACTCGGCTTTCATCCGCGATACGCAGCGCAAGTTGCAAGACCAGGTGCCCAACACCGCCATGGCCGTTATGCTGGACATCGGCGAGGAAACGTCCATTCACCCCATGCGCAAAGAGCCCGGCGGCACCCGCCTGGCGTTGCTGGCTTTGTCGCAAACCTACGGGCGGAAAGGCTTCGGCGCCCTAAGTCCGAACTATGAATCGATGACGGTGAAGGACAACTCGGCGGTGGTGCGCTTTAAAAACGCGCCGAACGGCATGACCAGCTTCGGGCAGGAGCTGACCGGCTTCGAAGTAGCCGGCGCCGACCAAAAGTTCTACCCCGCCAAAGCCACCATCAACGGCAGCAGCATCACCGTGTCGGCTGAGGTAGTTAAGGCACCCATAGCGGTGCGCTACGCCTTCCAGGACTTCACGCGGGCCACTCTGTTCAGCAACGAAGGCCTGCCGGTTTCGTCGTTCCGCACCGACGACTGGGCGCAATGAGTTTGTTCTATCGGGCGCCTCACCCCCCGGCCCCCTCTCCCGTGGAGAGGGGGAGCCTGACGATTCAAAACCTCGCCCCTTGGCCCCCTCTCCCGTGGAGAGGGGGCCAAGGGGCGAGGCCCTTCGTCTGCACGATCCTGGCACTCCTGCCCTTCCTCGCCACCGCCCAAAAGCCTACGGCAGAAAATCCCGAACTCACCACCAACAACATTACCTGGACTAGCCCGAGCAAAAACAGCGGCGAATCCATGCCGTGCGGGGGCGGTGATATTGGGCTGAACGTATGGAGCGAGGGCGGCGACGTGCTGTTCTACGTTGCCCGTAGCGGCACTTTCGATGAGAACAACAGCCTGTTGAAACTGGGCCGGGTGCGCTTGCGCCTGAGCCCGAACCCGTTTGAAGGCGGCACCTTCAGGCAGCAACTCAATCTGCAAACTGGCGACGTGACGCTAACCGGCACGGCTGGCAACCGTTCCACGCAGGTGCACATCTGGGTGGATGTGTTTCGGCCGGTGGTACACGTGGAAGTGAGCAGCCCCGAGAAGCTGACGGCTACGGCCAGCTACGAAAGCTGGCGATTTCAGGACCGGGTGCTGAAAGGCAAGGAAAACAACCAGAATTCCTACAAGTGGGCACCCCAGGGCGAAGTAAAAACCCGCCACGACAGCATCAGCTTCAGGGGCCAAACCGTCGAGTTTTTCCACCAGAACCGTCCGCAAACCGTCTTCGATGTGACCGTGCAGCAGCAGGGCTTGACAGCGGTAAAAGCGCAGCTATTCAACCCGTTGCAGAACCTGATTTTCGGTGGGGCACTGCAAGGACCGAACATGGTGCCGGCTGGTACCACCGACGGTCAATACCTGCGCACGCCCTACCGCGGCTGGGCGCTGAAAAGCCGCCAACCGGCCCGCTCCCACTCGTTCACGCTGGCGTTGCACACAACCGTCGCCCCGACGGTGGCGCAGTGGCAGCAGGAGCTACAACAGCCCCTGAAAGCTGCCCGGCAGAACCCGAAAGAGGACCGCACGCGCACCGTGGCGTGGTGGAGCGACTACTGGCAGCGCAGCTTCATTCACATTCAGCCGGGTAAAGCGGCGGCCAACGCACCCGAGTGGCAGGCGGGCCGCAACTACCAGTTGATGCGCTACATGCTGGGCTGCAACGCTTTCGGGCAGTATCCCACCAAGTTCAATGGCGGCCTGTTCACCTACGACCCGGCCCTCACCGACTCCACGCTGAAGTTTACGCCGGACTTCCGCAACTGGGGCGGCGGCACCCACACCGCCCAAAACCAGCGCCTCGTGTACTGGCCCCTGCTCAAAAGCGGCGACGCGGCCCTGCTCAAGCCCCAATTCGATTTCTACCTCCGCCTCCTGCGCAACGCCGAGCTACGCAGCCAGACCTACTGGAACCACCGCGGCGCCTGCTTCACCGAGCAGCTCGAAAACTTCGGCCTCCCCAATCCCGCTGAATACAACTGGAAACGCCCCGCCGACTACGACAAAGGCCTGGAGCACAACGCTTGGCTGGAATACGAGTGGGACACCGTGCTGGAATTCTGCCTGATGATGCTCGACGCCGAGCAGTACGCCAGCCAGGATGCCACGCCGTATTTACCCTTCATCGAGAGCTGCCTCACCTTCTTCGACCAGCACTACCAGTACCTCGCTCGCCAGCGCGGCGCCAAAGCCCTCGACGGCGAAGGCCACCTCGTCCTGTACCCTGGCTCGGGGGCCGAGACCTACAAGATGGCCTACAACTCCACCGCCACCATTGCCGGCCTGCGCACCGTGCTAACGCGCCTGCTGGCATTGCCCACCACCTACGGCACGCCCGAGCAGCGCCAGCAATGGACCGCCATGCTGGGCCGGATTCCGGAAATCAGCCTACGGGAAGTGGAAGGCCACCAGCTGCTGGCCCCGGCCAAACTGTGGGAACGGGTCAACAACACGGAGAGCCCGCAGCTCTACCCGGTGTTTCCGTGGGGAATCTACGGCATCGGGAAGCCCGACCTGGCTACGGCCGTCAACACCTACCGCTACGACCCTGACGTACAGAAATTCCGCAGCCACGTGGGCTGGAAGCAGCACAACATCTTCGCCGCCCGCCTCGGCCTGACGGAGGAAGCCGCCGAGCTAACAGTGAAGAAACTGCAAGACTCGGGCCGCCGCTTCCCTGCCTTCTGGGGCCCCGGCTACGACTGGACGCCCGACCACAACTGGGGCGGCTCCGGCATGATTGGCCTGCAAGAAATGCTGCTCCAAACCGACGGCCGCCGCATCTTCCTGCTCCCCGCCTGGCCCCGCGACTGGGACGTGCATTTCAAGCTCCACGCCCCCTACCAAACCACCATCGAAGCTGAAGTAAAAGACGGCAAAGCCCGGATTATCAGCGTCACGCCGGAGTCGAGGCGCAAGGATATTATGATGGATTGATACGGAACGAGTACGCTCTGAGTGCTGGCAGCAAGTCGCGGCTTTGCAGGCAATACTCTGGGTTTGGCAAATCAAATGGGTAGGCTTATTGGTTGTAGCGGTTCTTGTTTCAACAAACCGAGTATATGTCAACCAACGCCTTGTTCGCGCCATTCGCGCTGAAGTCCTTGCAATTGAAAAACCGCATCGTCATGGCTCCCATGACGCGCTCCTTCTCTCCCAACGGCGTGCCCGGCCCCGACGTAGCCGCCTATTACCGCCGCCGCGCCGAGGGCCAAGTGGGCCTGATTCTGTCGGAAGGCACGGTGGTAGAGCGCCCGGCCTCGTCCAACGACCCCAACATTCCGCATTTCTACGGCGAGCAGGCCCTGGCCGGCTGGCAGCACGTTATCAAGGAAGTACACGCCGGCGGCGGCAAAATGGGCCCGCAGCTCTGGCATATGGGCGTGATGAGCGAGCATGGTTCCGGCTGGAAACCGTCGGAAGCTTTCGAGGGGCCGTCGGGCCTGCTCAAGCCGGGCCAAGCTACCGGCAAGGCCATGACTGAAAACGACATCACCGACACCATTGCTGCTTTCGGGCAGGCGGCTGCCGATACCAAGCGCCTGGGCTTCGACTGCCTGGAACTGCACGGCGCCCACGGCTACCTGATCGACCAGTTTTTCTGGGCCGGCCTCAACCAGCGCACCGACAGCTACGGCGGCGACGAGCTAACCGCCCGCAGCCGCATTGCCGTGGAACTGGTACAGGAAGTGCGCCGCCAAGTGGGCGAAGACTTCGTCATCAGCCTACGCCTCTCGCAGTGGAAACAGCAGGATTACGACGCAAAACTGGCCCACTCGCCGCAGGAAATGGAGGCGTGGCTCCGGCCCCTGGCCGATGCCGGCGTGGATATTTTCCACTGCTCGCAGC
Source organism: Hymenobacter norwichensis DSM 15439 (assembly GCF_000420705.1). Lineage (GTDB taxonomy): Bacteria > Bacteroidota > Bacteroidia > Cytophagales > Hymenobacteraceae > Hymenobacter > Hymenobacter norwichensis. Next base: position 47,539 of record NZ_ATVL01000007.1, on the reverse strand, counting down.
GCCGTTTCTGGGAGCCCGAATTCGAGAACGAAGGCTCGGATTTGAACTTCGCGGGCTGGGTGAAAAAGCTTACCGGCAAAACCACCATTACCGTGGGCTCGGTGGGATTGTCGGGCGAATTCCTGGCTGGCTTCGCGGGTGAAGCCTCCGAGCCACGCTCCCTTGATGAACTGCTGCGCCGCCTCGACCGCAACGAGTTTGACCTCGTAGCCGTGGGCCGCCAGTTGATTGTGGACCCGAACTGGGTGGAGAAAATCCAGCAGGGCCGCTCCGACGAAATGAAGGGCTACAGCCGCGAGGCCCTGAGCACGTTGGTATAACCGCTTCCGGCAGTATTTTCCTGTCTGCTTTTCCAGTGACAATCCCAGCCACCTTGCACGAGGTGGCTGGGATTGTCAGTTTCCAAGGAACGTTGCGGCGCCATTGGGTCCACTTCGGCAATCTAGTGCCCGTTGAATACGATGTACAGCCCCACCATCACGACGGCCAGCGCGGCCCACAGCAGGCGCACCCGCGGCGTGGGTTTGGCCAGTACGCCGTAGTCCACGGCTTGGCGGGCGGCCTGGCCGGCGGGGTCGGTGAGGGAGACTAGCACGGCGGCCACGAACAGCGCGGCGAAGATGAGGAACGACAGCACCAGATAGTGCGGCCAGAAGCTATACTGGCTGGGCGGCAGCACCCACAAATACACCACGCCCACGCCTAAGCTAAACGCCGAACCTACCGACAGAATGCCGTTTACGGCCCGCTGGGTGGTACGCCGCCAGAACACCGTCAGCAGGAACACCACGGCCAGCGGCGGCGCAATGAACCCGAGCACCGCCTGAAATACGTCGAACAGGTTGAGGCCCTTCACTGAGTCGATGGCCAGGGCCACGAGCACGGCGAAGGCGCAACCCACCAGCACCGTCAGGCGGCCAACGCGCACTACGTCCTTTTCGGTGGCCTGGGGGTTGATATTGCGGGCGTACACGTCCATGGCAAACACGGTGCTCAGCGCGTTCAATGACGAGCTGATGGTGCCCACCAGCACTGCAATCAGCACCACGATAACCAAGCCCTTCATGCCGGCCGGAAACAGGGTGGTCACCATCGTCATGTAGGCTTGGTCGGGGCTGGCGAGGTTGGGGAACAGGATGTAGCACAGGATGCCAGTGAGAATGAACAGCGGCAACGACAGGATTTTCAGCCAGCCGATGAAGTTCACGCCCAGTTGCCCCTGCTCCAAACTCTTGGCCCCCAGCACCGACTGCACCATGGCTTGGTCGGTGCAGAAAAACGCCACCGCTGACACCGGATAACCCAGTAGGATGGCGTACCACGGATACTTGGGGTCGGAAGCAGGCTGCACAAGGTTCCAATAATGACTTGGTACGCTGTTCCAGAGCTTGCTCAGACCGCCTACTTTGTTCACCCCAATCACCGTCAGCGTGAGCGAAACCCCGATGAGCAGCAGCATCTGAAACACGTTCACCTTGGCAATGGCTTTCAGGCCGCCGGCAAACGTGAAGAAACCCGCAAATAGCACCAGCACAATCACCGACTGCCACATCGGAATGCCCAAAATCTGGCGCACCAGTACCCCACCCGAGAACAAGCCCAACGACAGCCACGAAATCAGAATCTTAATCAGGGCGTACCAGGCCAGGATATTCTGGGTGGAGTCGCCGAACTGCCGGCCCATGAAGCCGGGCATCGTGCTGACGTTGGCGGCCAAGTAACGCGGCGCAAACACCACCGCCAGCAGAAACAGGAATACAAAGGCGTACCACTCGAAATTCACCGCCACAATGCCCGTGCTGTACCCAATGCTGGCAAAGGCCAGCAGCATCGATGGCCCCACATTCGTGCCCCACATGTTGAACCCAATGCTGGCCCACCCCAACGACTTGTTCGCCAGAAACAACGATTCCTCGGTTTTCTCTCTCTTCGAGAAGCTGGCCCGGTAGCCGATGGCAAACAGGATAACGAGGTACGCCGCCACAATAGCGTAGTCCCAAATGGTAAGCCGGCCAAGTAGATTATTGCCCATGTGGTAGGGAAAGTGGGATTTTGGAGTAGGATTAGGGACAGGTAGCTAAACAGAAAATCAGAACGTCATACAGAGGCGCCGCCGAAGCATCTCGCCTGCTGACGCTAGAGCAGTAATCTCACCCACTCCAAGTGCACAAATCGATAGGTTTCCAATCTGGATTAAGCGTTGTAACCAAGGCTTCCTTCTTGGATCGGCTCCAGCCTTTTATTTCCTTCCCGCGGACAATAGCTTGCTGAGCATCAGGACATAGCTCAAAATACACCAGCAGATTGCACTGGTATCGACCAGTGAACTTACCTGCGTTTCCTAGCCCCTGGGAGTGCTCATACAGTCGGCGCTCCAAGTCATTTGTAACGCCGGTGTATAAGACGGTGCGCGCAGGGTTTGTCAGCAGGTAGACGCAGTAGCTCATGGAAGCGCAAGTAGTTTGCAGGAGTCAGCACGCGAGATGCTTCGCTGCGCTCTGCATGACGGCCTTTTAGGGCTTTCTTGTGTCTTTCTATATAATCTTACAGCCCGTTTTCCTTTAGAATATCCTGCACTTTCACTGGCTGGCCGGTTTGCAATGACCGGTCCATGGCTTGGAGCAGGGCGATGGTGCCGATGCCTTCGTGGATGTCGGGGTAGGCGGTGAAGTTCTGGTTGATGGAATCGGCGAAGTAGTCGAGGTAGTTTTGGTACTCGCCGGCGTGGTGGCTCTTGCCCTCGAAACGGAAGTAGTGCTTGAGCTTGTGCTCCCAGGTGATGAGGCGCTCCTCCCCTGTTTTATCCGTAATAGCGTAGCGCAGGTCCATGTAGTCGCCTTGGCTGGCGCCCTCGGTGCCGCGCAGGATGCAGCTCATTTCCGAGTCGCGCTGCACGGGCTGCACGGGGCCGGTGTAGCAGCCGCTCACGCGAGCCACGCGGCCGTCGGTGGCCTTGAAGATGAAGTGCATGGTGTCGGGGTTCTTGAGGCCGCCTTCGCGCCCGTTGGAGCTAAGCACGCCGTAGCCCATTACTTCCTCTATGTTGGGCAGGTACCACCGAACGAAATCCACGGGGTGGCTGAGGCCGCCGTAGAGCCACTTGAAGCTATCCTGCAACGACCAGCCTTTGGCCAGAAACCAGCGGTGGTCGGCGTGGTAGTAGCTCTCGATGCTGATTAGCTCCCCAATCAGGCCGGCTTCGTAGTCGGCGCGCTGGCGCTTCATCGGCTCGAAAAACCGGGAGCTTTGGCCCACAAACACCTTTTTGCCCGATTGCTCGGCCAGCGCCAACAGCTCGTTGGCTTTGGACAGGTCGTCAATAAACGGCTTGGTGCAGACCACGTGCTTACCGGCGCGCAACGCCTGCGCCACATGCTCGGCGTGCAGGTGGTCGGGCGTGTAGATGGCAATGGCATCGATTTCCGGGTCGTCGAGCATGTGCTGGTACTGCGCCGTGACCTGCCCCATAAACTGAAACTCATCGACCCGCTGGCGGCACAATTCCTCGTTTCGGTCGCAAATCGTTTTGAGCGTCCAGTTGGAGCTATTCAGCGCGGCCGACATGGTGCTACGGCCTTCGCCCAGGCCCAATATTCCTAGGTTCAACATAAGGGGTGCTTTACTTGGTTTATTGTTGATGAATCGTCATGCAGAGCGCAGCGAAGCATCTCGCGTGCTGATGTATAATTACCACTGCAACGTCAGCACGCGAGATGCTTCGCTACGCTCTGCATGACGGTCTTTTTTGTCTATTTACTTTTTGATGGGCACCAGCTGCTTCACTGGCGCAATGGGCTTCAGGAACACCCAGGCCTCGCCGGGCTTGGTGCCGGGCAGGCCGGTTTGGTACTGCTTCATCAGCGCGTTCCAGTCGTCTACGCGCGGGTTGTGCAGGGTCGTGCGCGGGTTCAGCTCGTCTAGGCTAGCGCCTTTCGGGATGCTGATAACCAGCATCAGCTGCCGGCCCTGGCGGAATACTAGGAGCTGCTGAAAGCTAGCATTGCAGAAGCCGGTGGCTACTTCCGGCCACTGCTCGAACTGGGTGGCGTGATACTGCATGTACTCCTGCTGCTTGGTTTTGTCGTCCACTAGGTTGCAGGTCAGCAGGATGTTGTCCCACTGCTTGGCCGTGGTTTTATCGGGGCATCGCTGCCGGTCGAATTGGTAGAATGGCGCGTCGTAGAGCTTGACGGTACTGCCCGCGTAAATAGCCGCGAGGTTCTTGTGCAGCGCTTGAATATTCTTTGACTTACCGTAAGCCACCAGATGGTTTTGCCAGCGGTACACCCCAGTGGCCGGCACCTGATACTTGCGGCACAGCGCCACCAAGTTTTCCGCTGCCAGCGGCGCTTTACCAGCACCGATAATCTCCACTATCGACGCTTTTTCACCCGCCTGTCCCTGAGCGCTTAGTCCGTGAAACAGCACCAGCAGCAGGGTCACCAGCAAACGAGTGGATGCACGAGGTAGCGCCTTCATTACACGGCCTGATAAGTCACCACGTACTCGCGGCCTTTTTCCAGCTGCAACTCATACTGGTTGTTGCCTTTCACCTGGATTTTCGCGCCTTTGCAGCTGGGTTTGGTCTTGCTAGCGAAACGTAGCGTGCCAGTGCCAACGGCGCCCTTTACTTTCAGCTGCTTAGGCGTGGCGCGCACCGAAATATCGCCCTGCGGCGTTGGTACGGCGCCTTCCATCCATTGCAGGCCGCCGAGGTTGGGCACCACTTCGTAGGTGGCATAGCCGGCCGACAGGGGCTTCACGCCGAGGTAATACTTGCCCAGCAAGTAAATCGGGCTGGCGCCCCAGGCGTGGCAGAGGCTCTTGCCGAAAGGCCGGCCGTACATGCTCAGGTGTTCGGTGCCCTTCTTAGCCGGGTCGTATTCTTCCCAGAACGACGTGGCGCCTTCGTTGAGCATGCCGCCCCAGTAGCTCTTCATTTCCTTGAGCACGTACGGCTGCTCACCTAGCGCGCAGAGAGCTTCCAACTCATAGAAACGCATGTAGGGCGTGGTAATTTTGGCCACCTGGGGGTTCAGCAGCACCGATTTCTTCACCTGCTGCTCCTGCTCGTTGTTGAGGTAGTCGAAGAAGATGGCGAACATATTGGCGTAGCGCGTCACGTTGTCGGTGGGCTGGCCGTTCACGCGGCTGTGCACTAGCGCGCCTTTGCTCTGATTCCAGTAGGTAGCGAAGATTTTGGCTTTGAGGTCGGTGGCGAGCTGCTGGTATTTCTGGGCGCCGGCTTGGTCGTTCACGAGGTTGGCGCACAAGGCCATGCTTTCCAGGCTGCGGCACAACAACAGCTGCTCGAAGCTCACTTCGCCTTTCTTACTTAGCCCGTCGGCCCAGTCGATAAACACCCAGTCGCCGGCCAAGCCTTCCATCAGGCCGTCTTTGTTGCGGCGCGAGAGGCAGTAGTCCATCAGGCTTTGCATGCGCGGGTAAAGCTGGGTCACTACGGTTTTGTCGCCGGTGTACTGGTAGGCGTCGTAGATGCCGATAAACCAGTAAAACGTGTAGTCCATGATGGTGTTGACGTGGCTGGTCACGGGGTCTTTGCCACGCAGCGCGAAGGTGGTCCGGTTCACCGCCGGCGTGTCGAAGTACAGGTAGTAGTTCATCAGGTAGCTCTGGTAAGCGTCGCCCGACCATACCCACCGGTCGCGCTTAATACCGTCGATGAAAAACTCCCGTGTCGTCAACTGCATAGTATAAGCCGCCACGTCCCAAATCTTGTTCAGCTGGTCGTCGGAGCACCGAAACCGGCCCCGTTCCACCACCGGCGCGTACTCGTACAGCATCGACACCGAATCCAGGGTCACGCCGGCCTCGGGCTGGATGTTCACGAACCGAAACGCCTTCGACAGCGAAGTCAGCTTCTCCCCTTTCTGCGGCTGGTTCACGTCCAGGCGCTCCAGCGTTTCGCAGCCCTCGGTGCTCAGCGCCTCTTCCTTGGATTCGCCGAAGTACAACGTGGTTTGCCCCTTGCCTTTCAGCCCGTGCAGCCGCACGTACCCGAAGGTTTCGCGCCCGAAATCCACTAACATGCCGCCGCCCGCAGTACGCGTGACGCTGGCCGCGCGTTGGGGCTCGGTCTTGAGCTTGAAGGTGGAAGGCAGCGCCTGCGCCTCATTGAAGTTCCAGCTACCAGCCGTCAGCCACGTCGTGCCCGACTGGTCCGACACCTTACCCGAGGCGTCAATCCACTCTTTATCCTCGTAAGTCACCAGCCAGCTCCCATCCGTCCCGATGGTTTTGCCGCGCACGAACACCGTCGGTACGTTGGCCTGGTTGTAGACTTTGATGTTGAGCCGGTGCTTGCCCGCTGGCACCGTTAGGCGTGTAGGCGAGCCCGACAGCAGCTTGCCGTCGAGCTTCACGTTGTACTGGCCCTCGGCGCGCAACTCCACTTCCTCGGCCGCTTTCAACTCGAAATCCTGGTGAAAATCGATGAGCGGATAGTGGCTATCCAGCCGCCAGAACGGCGGAAAGAACGTGCCCCGCTCGGTACGGCGGTTCTGCATCTGGTTGCTCAGCCAGATTTCATAGTCGCCGGGGTACCAAATCCAGGTGGCCTTGGAGGCTTGCTGGGCCTGAACGGTATTGACCGTGAGCAGTGCCAGCACGGCGGCAGCTGTTGTGGTGAAGCGCTTGAGGAAGTGGGTTTCTAGCATCAGGTGGGGTGATGGTTTTCTATAGAAGAACGTCATGCAGAAAACAAGCCCGTCATGCAGAGCATGTGGCGCATCAAGCCAGGGACGAAGCATCTCGCTCGAATCGTTGGTTTAGCTCTGCAACGTCAGCACGCGAGATGCTTCGGCTCCGCCTCTGCATGACGGTCTTGTTTCGTGAGGTTTTACTTTTTCTTGTCTTCGGCAGGTATGGTTCCAGTGCGCAAGGCTCGGTACTTTGGCTCTAGGCCGGCGGCTTGCTTGATGGCGTCGGATAGCATCGGGCCGTTGTTTTTCCAGACGTTGCCGGGTCCGTTGGCATTGGCGAGGAACTTCTCGGTGGGGCACCAATTGTCCTGCACCGTAATGTTGGACGAACCCTCATCTAGGTAGAGGTAGAACCAGTGGTCGGGGTCGTGCACGTAGGGCGCGTGGGCAATATCCTCCACCCGGTTTTCGGTGATGGTGGTGCCGGGCTGCGCCGACAGCGTATAGACGCCGGCCACGTCGTAGGTGTGCTGAGCGTAGTGGTGGATATAGTTGGCTGTCACGCGGTTGTCGCGCATGGCGTTGGCCGTTTTGGTCCAGCCCCAGCCCACGCTGATGCCGGTGTAGGGCACCTCACTGATTTCGTTGTGGCGGATGGTGGTCTGGCGCACGAAGCCGGCGGCAATGCCCACGGCGCCCCAGTCCTCGTTGCCGCAGTCGGTCAGCAGGTTGTTTTCCAGCAACTCGTTAGTGCAGATTTCCCGTTCGTCTTTGGGGTTGTAGGGCAGGTGGGTTTCCACGCTTTCGTCGGAGAATTTGCCTAACTGAATGCCATTGCCGGCCACGTCACGGAAGGTGCAACCTACCACCACGTCGTCGTGGGTGCCGCTCTGGTAGTCGAGGGCAGTAAAGCCGGTGTGCAGAAAGCGGCAGCTTTCGAAGCGCGTGTGGTGCGCGCCCGCCACCTGCACGGCAGCCGGTGGGCGGCCAATCCAGGCCTGGTTTTCGAGGCCGGCTTTGTCGGGCGTGCCGGGCTTGGCCAGCGAGTAGCCATCGAGCAGATACATACCGGCTTGCAACGGCACGTGGCCCTGCTGCGAAGGCCGCAGCCAGGTGGTGTAGGCGAAGGTCAGGCCCTTGAATTGGACGTGGCTTACCGGCTGATCGAGGGTGCCTTCTAGGCGCAGCACCGTTTCCAGCGCCGGTGCCACCACCTGCGCCGTGCTCAGGTTTTCGCCGGGGCGCGGCCAGTACAGCACCTGCCCGCGGGCGGCATCATAGTACCACTCGCCGGGCTGGTCGAGCAGTTCGGGGGCATTGGTGAGGTAGAAGGCCGAGCTGCCGTTTTTGCCGTCGATGATGGGCCGCGGCCACGGGTGCTCGAACTGAATCCGGCTTTCGGGCTCCTGAAACGTCACGCGGGCTTTGTCACTCTGCACCGTTATCGTTTTGATGCGCAGCACGTTCACGGCCCACATCTGGTGCAGTACCATCTCGGCCCGGCCCGGCTGCCGTAGTCCGCTTAGGGCCGCTGTTGGAATGAAGGTGTCGCGCTTGTCGGTGTCCCAGGTGAGCAGGCGGGGCAGGTTGTCGTTGTTGGGCGTGCGGGCACGCGTGGCTTTGCGGCCGTTCACCCAGAGCTGCCGAAAGTCCAGCGGTTGGCCGCCTACTTTCGGTGCGTCGGCCACCCAAACCTGGCCACGTGCCGCCTTCGGCAGCCCGGCCAGTGTGGTAGTCGGCTTGCGCCAACCCGCCACGGGCACTCCTCCACTGAGCACGGGTTGCTCGCCGGGGGCCGCTTCTACTATCGTGGGGCTTTCGGCCGTGCCGGAATCTTCGGGGCGAAAAAACCACGGTTCCGTTAGTCGGTATTCGCCCCCCCGAACCCAGATGTGCACGCCCTTCTGCACCGAGGCATCGTGCAAGCGGCGCAGGTCGCGGGCTTGCCGTAGCGCCATGTTCAGCGTGGCCAGTGGCTTGTCGGCGGTACCAGGGTTGCGGTCCGAGCCATTCGGTGCCACCCAGATGTCAGCCGCCTGCGTACTGGCTGCCAGCAGATTGAGGACTATGAATAAGGTTTTCCGGAAGATACCGTCTGTCATGCTGAGCTTGTTGAAGCATCTCTACTGCTTCGTTGGATTACCAATCAATCGTCAGCGGTAGAGATGCTTCGACAAGCTCAGCATGACCGCCAACCATATTTTTACTCGCTCCCCTTCTATTGAGGCCCCGAACTAGACTATCTAGCTCTAGTTTTTTGCTTCTCCTGTAGAGGTGGCTGGTGCGGTTTTGTTGAACAGGGCCTGCAATGCCTCGAAGCTGTGGATAGCGTTGGCGGGCAGCAGCTCTCCTTTCGGGCCGAACACTTTCTGGGCTTCTTCCTTCTCTATTGTCACCTTCGACTCGTCTAGCTTGCCGCTGGCATCTTCGGCGGCGGAGAGGTTTAGGCGCTGGTGCTGGGCCAGGAACTTGTACATAGCTTGGCGCTTGTTGGCACCGTAGTCGTGGCCTTCCTTGGGGAAATGCGCGTTCTGCACGAGGTCGGTTTTGCCGTAGTAGCCGTAGAGCTTTTGGAGGTAAGGATAGGCTACTTCGGGGGTTTGGGCGGTCCAGTCGCCGCCGTCGGTGATGGCGAGTTGGGGGCGCGGGGCGGCCATAGCGGCCAGTTCGGCGTTGTTGGTGCCGCCGCCGCACAGGTGTACCGGCTGGCCACTTTCGCAGGGGCAGCCCCCGCTGTGGTAAGTGGAGAGCATCACCACCGGCACGCTCACTTTGATACGGTCATCGAGGGCCGTGAGCAGCATAGTTTGGCTGCCGCCGCCCGAGCCGCCGGTGATGGCCACGCGGCTGGGGTCCGCATTTTTCAACGATAACAGATAGTCAAGGGCCCGCTCGCCGTTCAGAGCCTGCACCGACATGGCGAGGCTGCGACGGTGGTCTTCGCCTTTGAATTGCAACAGCGACTCGCCCCAGGCAAACAAATCGTAGCTGTACACCATAGCTCCCATCCGGGCCAGCGTGGCGCAGCGCTTTTGCGCATCGGCCCGGTAGCGCCCGTCGCCAAAGTGCCCGTCGGGGCTGATGATGACGGGCACTTTGCCTTTCACTTTCAGGGGCTTGTACACCGAGCCAGTCATGTAGAGGCCCGGCAGAGTTTCCAGCGCCACGTTTTCTACGGTGTAGCCGTCGAACTGCCGCTTGTTGGTGATGATGGGCTTGCTGGCGGGCTTGGTTGGCATGGGCGAGAGTTGGAGCGCTTGCCACATGCAGCTGCGCAACTCGGCTTTGCGCTTTTCCCAGGTGGCGGCATCGTGGTACTGGCTGGCGAGGTAAGCCAGTTGCGCGGCGCCTTCCTCGGGCGTTTTCAGGTGGTACTGGAAGGTCTTGAGCTTGTAGGCTTTGTCGCCGGTTTTGGTGACTTGCAGATCGAACGGCGCTAACACGTTTTTCAACGTTTCTTCCACATCCGGCCGGAAACGCCACTCGGCATACGTCACCCATTTGTCCTTCACCATCGCCGCATCGGGCCTGATTTTCACGCCGTAGCGCTGCTGAATCTGGTCGAGCACCGTTTGCAGCGGCTCCCGGTATTGGTCGTCCGAGTTCTGGGCCACGGCGGCCGTGGTCAACAGCAGGAAAGCAAGAAGGATGCGGAGGGTTCGGAGCATGGGTGGAGTAGTGCTTAAAACGAAATGTAGCCCGTCATGCAGAGGCGCAGCCGAAGCATCTCGCGTGGTATCGTTGGGTTAGTAATCCAGACGTCAGCACGCGAGATGATTCGCTACGCTCTGCATGACGGGCTTTTTTAAGATTGACGGGCTTCTTGACACGCTGTTAGTCCTGCGTAATCTCGGCTGTGGCGGATGGGGCTTTGTAGCCTTTCAGGGCGGGCCACTGGCCGTTTTCAATCTTCACCAGCTTTACCTTTTTCAGGTCCAGCACGGCGTGCTTGATGCTCTTGCGGCGCCAAGTGTACACGAAATGCACCTTGCCGTCCTTGGTTTGAATCACCGAGGGGTAGGAATACTGGCTGATGGGCGAGTCTTGCAGGATAGCCGCCGCGTACCACTCCTTGCCGTCCTTGGAAATCGAGACGTTCAGCGGGGTGCGCGGGCCTTTGGCCAGGGTGCCGGGCGGTAGCACGTGGTTGTACACCAGCAGTTGGCGGCCGTCCTGCAAGGTCACGGCGTCGGTGCCGGAGTTGTTGCCGGGTAGGGTGGTTTTGGCCAGCGGCGTCCAGGTCTTGCCTTGGTCCGACGACCACGACTCCAGAATGGCCCGGTCGCGGCTGCGGCAGAGCAGTTGCAGGCGGCCGTCTTTGTGGGTGAGGATGCTGGGCTGAATGGCGCCTTTGGTGTCGCCGTTGGCAATCGGCCCGATCATGCTCCAGGTTTTGCCGAAGTCGGTGGTGGCTTCCAGGTGTACGCGCCACCCGTCGTTGCCCTCGGTGCTGGTGGGGCTGAGCAGGGTGCCATTCGAGAGCAGCACCGGCTTGTTCTTCACCGGCCCGATGTAGCCCTCCGGCAAGGCCTGCGCCGCCGACCACGTCCGGCCGTTGTCCTTGGAGGTGCGCATCCACCCTTTCCAGTCCGAGGGCTTCGGACCGATCTTGTAGAACAGCAGCAGTTCGCCGCCGGGCACCTGGTAAAGCACCGGGTTCCAGGTAGGGTAGCGCAGGGTTTCGTTTACCACGCCGTTGGCTACTTCCACCGGCGCCGTCCACTTGCCGTTTTCCATCCGGCTCACCCAGATGCCTACGTCGGGGTTACGCTCCTTGGTGCCCCCAAACCACGAGGCCACCAGGCCGGCTGGCGTTTCGGCAAGGGTAGCGGCGTGGCTCTCCGGGAAGGGCATCTTCTCCAGAATGAACTCGTTGGTGGTGACGGCACGCTGCCAGGGGTTGGGCTGAGTTTTGGCAGCTGGGGTCTGCGCTACCGAGCAGCTGGCAGTTAGGCAAGTAGCGAGTAAGAAGGCGAGGGTATGTTTCATTGGTAAATCGTCTGTCATGCAGAGGCGGAGCCGAAGCATCTCGCGTGCTGACGTTGGAACAGTATTGTCATGCTGAGTGCAGCCGAAGCATCTCTACCGCTTCGGCTGCACACGTCAGGGGTTAGTTTGGCGGTAGAGATGCTTCGGCAAGCTCAGCATGACGTTCTTTTTGTTTTGATTCAGTTTCTATTTCACTTCAAAGGCGTAGTCCCCGGAGCCAACCTCAAACACGGCCCGGTCGCCATCCTGGCGCACGAACTTCACGCCCGTGGCAGATGCCGCTTTTTTACCGCCTTCCTGCACGTCTTTCGCATTTTTGGCGGGGATATAGACCAGCGCTTTGGTGTTGCCGGGCACGGTGATGTTCCAGGTGAAGCGCTTGAGCTCCTGTTTCCAGCTGCTTTTTACCAGGCCGCGCACCGAGCGGTACGAGGCCTGCACCGACGTGAGGCCGGTGGTGGGCGTGGGCTTCATTTCCAGGCGCTGGAAGCCGGGGGAATCGGGGGCGGACTTGATGCCGGCCAGGTTTTCGTAGTACCAAATCAGCAGGTCGCCGAGCAGCATCACGTGGTTTTGGGAGTTCATGGCGGGGTCGGCGGTGTTGCCGTTCCACAGCTCCCAGATGGTGGTGGCGCCGTTGGCGGCCATGTAGCCCCAGCTCGGATAGTCGCGGTTGGTGGCGAGGCGCAGGGCAACATCGGGGCGACCGTGCTCGGTGAGGCCGCGCATCAGCCACTGCGTGCCAATAACGCCGGTGCTGATGTGGCCCTTGTTTTCCACCAGAATCTTGTCGGCAATGTTCTGGAATACTTTGCCCTGGTCTTCCTCGGGTACCATGCCGTAGGCCAGCGGCAGCAGGTTGGCCGTGACGGTGCCGTTGCTGTACTGGCAGGTTTCCTTGTTCAGAAATTTCTGGTTGAAGGCGGTTTTCAGGTCGGCGGCCAGCTTGGCAAACTCCTGCGCGTCCTGCGGCTTATCGAGCACCTTCGCGAAGCCCTGCATCAAGCCCAGCATGTGGTAGTAGGTGCTGCTGGCAATGAGTACGCCGTCGGTGTTGCGGGCAGGGTCCTTGGAGTGAATCAGCTCTTTGGACTCGGGTGGCACGCACCAGTCGCCGTACTTGTCTTTGGTGATGAGGCCGTTTTCCGAGTAGTTCTGACGCATGTAGGTCAGCCAGCGCTTCATGGAATCGTAGTGGCGGGTGAGCGGGGCGGCGTCGCCGTACTGCCGGTAGAGCATGTCGGCGATGGTGAGGTAGGTGCCGGGCCAGGTCACGTTGTCGCCGTAGTAGCGCCAGAACGCGGGGGCCACGTCGGGGATGCTACCGTCGGCTTTTTGGGCCTGCTCGATGTCGGTGAGCCACTTGGCGTATAGGCGCGAGTTGTCGAACACGAAACTCTCGCCGTAGGCCCCGGTAGTCCGGTCGCCGAGCCAGGGCTGCCGCTCGTTGCGCTGCGGGCAGTCGATGGGCATGCCTTTGTAGTTGCCGCGGATGCCCCAGTAGGCGTTCTTATATACTTGGTTGATGGTGGCGTCGGAGGTGGTGAACTCGCCTGTGGCGGCAATGTCGTCGTACACGATGCGGCCGTCGAAATCGGCTACGGTGGGCGCGGCGCCGGGCCAGTTGCTGATTTCCGCGTAGCGGAAGCCGTGGAAAACGAAGGTTGGCTCCCAGGTTTCGCGGCCGCCTCCTTTGAGCGTGTACACGTCGGTTACGCGGGCGTCGCGCAGGTTGGCCACGTACAGTTCGCCGCTCTTCTGCAAGGTTTCGGCGAAGCGCAAGGTCACCTTCTGGCCTTTCGGACCGCTGGTGCGCAGCCGCAGCCAGCCCACCATGTTCTGGCCCATGTCCAGAATGTACTTGCCGCCAGCCAACGGTTTGATGGACACCGGCTTGATGGTTTCCATCACCTTCATGTTCTCGTTCATCTGCGCCTCAAACGCGCCGCCGGGCTCCTGCACCAGCTCGGCCTTCCCCCACTTCTTGGCGTCGAAACCGGCGGTGCTCCAACCGGGCATTTCCTTGGTGGCGTCGTATTCTTCACCGTCGTACTCGTTGTTGGTGCGGATAGGGCCGTCGGCGGTGCCCTGCCAGGTATCGTCGGTTTTGATGACGTCGCGGGTGCCGTCAGCGTAGGTTACTTCCAGTTGCATGAGCAGCTTGGGGTAACCGAAGGTCTTGATTTTGTAGGGCTTGTAGTTCTGGCGCATGGCGTAGAACCGGCCGTTGCCGAGCACGGTACCCAGCGCGTTGGGGCCCTGCTTGAGCAGCGGCGTCACGTCGTAGGTGTTGTACTTCACGCCCTTGGTGTAGTCGGTGGGGCCGGGCGCCAGCACTTGGTCCCCTACCCGCTGTCCGTTCACATACAGTTCGTACAGCCCCAGCCCGATGATGTAGGCCGTGGCTTGCTTGATGGGCTTTTCGGTTTTGAATTCCTTGCGGAAGTAGCGCGCCGACAGCCGGGCGTGGCTCTCCTCTTTGTCCCAGGCAAACGCCCGGTCGAAACCAATCCAGCGGCCTTTCCAGTCCAGGTAGTTCAGCAAGCCCACGCTCCACCGGGCCGGCGTGCTCCAGGCGGTTTCACCCTGGTTGGTCCAGGTGCGTACTTTCCAGTAGCACTGCGCCCGGCTCCGCAGCGGCGCGCCCGCATACGCCACGTGCACCGACTGCCCGGAATTCACCTTGCCCGAGTTCCACAGGTCGCCTTCGTCGGCGGCCAGCTTCTCCGGCGTGGAGGCCACCAGCACCTGGTAGGCGGTTTGTTCTAGGTTACGCTCCGGGCTGCCAACCTCCCAGCTTAGGCGCGGCGCAATTACGTCGATGCCTTCGGGGTTGGTGAGCAGTTCACAACGCAGGCGCTGGAGTTGCACGGCGGCAGGCCGGGGTTCCCGGAAGGCCGTGAGTAGCAAGATCGTACAAAGAAAGGCGAGCAGGCGGTTTGCGTTCATGGGGCAGGGCCTCACCCCCGGTTCCCGCCGTTTTCAGGAGCAGGAATGCCTACCGATTGGCAAGCGTGGGACGCGGGGTTGTGCAGAGCACTTTTGGCGTCCCATAGTTCACCAATTTTTCAACCAGTTCATTCTACGATCTTAGCAAGATGCTTTAGGATTTGGGCATGGTGGGGTGAGTTGATAACACTATGGATATAATTATATGTAATCACCCCAAAAGCGACTATACTTTTCATTTTTAAAGTAGTCTAATCTGTCCAGCTTCTGCCTAGCTAATTCTACAGTAACCTTGTTGAATAACTTTGAATACTCCGTTCTAATAATCGACTCTTCGAAACATAAATCAAGTCGACCAGCAGCTTCTAACTTCAACAATGCTGATTGTATATAATTACCACCTTCCGCATTTGCAAAAACAGACGCAACAATTGCTGGCGTACGATTATCAATTAATTTATGAACAAGTGCTATATCAACACCCACATTTAACTTGTCGATCATCTTAATTCTATCATCAATTAATTTATTATAACGCTGCTCTATATTAAATATTTCTATATCTTCAATTGAGTTATTTGAGTCAAAATTCTGAATTGGTTTTACTATCGATTGAGCCTTACTATTCTTAAGTAAACTAGAAAATTCTTTACTAAACTCTGAGATTATTTCTTCATCATCAATACAAACTATATTCTCCTTGTTATACCTACGAGCTTTGACTGTCCAATTATAAGAACCAGTTATTACTCTTTTGTCGTCTATTATACAGAATTTATGATGCATAATATAGTTAAATTTTAGGTCATTTGAGAACATGACACTATCACCTAACTTTTTAAGCTGACCTAACATTAAATTTATATCGTCGTTAAACAATATTATTTTCACTTCTACATTTTCTATGTTTTTTTTGTTTATCAAAAGCTTTAAGAGTGCTGGATCAGTAAACCAGGCTATTGCCGCATTAATGGACACTTTAGCATCTTTAATCTCCTGGTATAAAAATGGAAAAATTTCGCGGTTCAACTTAAAAATAACACCCATCACCTTGATTAAACATTATTTTTTTACCACTCTCTGGTCGCTATCAACTCTTCTATATCAGCCTCAAAACCATAAGCCTTTGCCACGAAGGCAAAATCCTCGGCAATAGCCTCTCTTGCACCTGTTTCTATCTCACTATCAGCATCAAAAAATTCCTCCTGCAAGTCGTTGAATTTGTCGGTGGCAGCGTGAGTCAACTCGTACAATTCATTCAACGACTTAGGTTGTTCTTGCTCGATTTTGAAGCACAGGCCTACCAAGATGGCTTTGCCCTTGTCTACTAGCTTACTTGGGAAATACGAGTCTTCATACATTTCTTTCAGGAAAGAATAGCTTCTAACCAATTCGTTTTTAAGGTCTTCTTGCTTTTTGGCCATCTTGATATTTGTAAAATTTATAACGGTGCTCAAGTAACGAGTTTCTATCCTCTTCATACAAACAGCGGGTAGCAAACCTCATTGGCTTGCTACCCGCTGCTACATCCTAACGCTTCTCTCCTACCGTTTCCCAACGGCCGCAGGTGTCGCCTGTTGGCCGGTGAAGTCGAAGTAGAGGGTGATTTCCTTGGCGTACGAGGGGTCTTTGCTGTAGTCGTAGTACATGTTGGTTTTGCCCATCGGGCCCATGTTCTCGGCTTTCTGCGACTTGGTGCCGATGGGCGTGATGCCGTGCATGAAGGAGATGCTGCCGCTCGGGAAAGCCGGGGCCGTGTTGTAGGGCGTGGCCGAGAAGCGCGGCGTGAACAGGCGCAGGTACACGTCTTCCTGGTCGCAGACTACCGTGAAGGGCTGGCCGGTGGTTTGGAGCGTGAGCCAGTAGAAATTGGAGTAGTAGCCCTTGAACTCGGGGTACTCGGGGCCGCGGGTGCCTTCCATTTCGCCGGTGCTGGTGTCGTTGTAGCCTTTGGTCCAGACGCCGAGGTTAGTGCCCTTTATCCGGTCTTTCCACACGCGGTAGGGGCCGTCGCCGCGCCACTGGGCGCCGCGTACCTCTTTCTCGGGGTAGGTGAAGCTCAGGCCAGCCAGCGCGAAATCGTAGTCTTTGGGGAAGTACTTGGCACTCATGCGCACCCAGCCCGAGGGGTACACCGTCCACTGCAACGACTGGTAGCGGCTCTTCTTAGCGAACTTGGCCTCGATAACCACGTTCTGACCGTCCTGGCGCTGGGTCAGGCCTTCAAACATAGTTTCGCCTTCGGCCAGCACAGGGCCGTTGGTGAGCGGAATCACGCCTTTGGCATTGCGCACGGAGCGCAACACCCCCGATTTACGGCCGAACGTCAGCTCCACGCCGTTGGCGGATACGGTGTACAGCGAGTCGGTTTCGGTGAGGCGGGCGGCGCTGGGGCCATCCACTCGAATCAGCTGTTTCGCTACGGCTTCGGGGCGGGCAATGGGCCAGCTCCAGGTGTAGATTTCGCGGCCGGCGGGGTCCTGGGCCGTGATGTAGAGCACGTCGTGCTGCTGCCAATCGGTGGGCAGATCGAGCTTGAGGGTGCCGTAGGTGCCATTCGGCGTTACGGATGGAGCCGTTACGGTGCCGGTTTTGGTAACGGGCGCGGCTTTGCTGCCTGGGCCGGGCAGCTGCGCCAGCTTCCAGGTGAACTTGCACTGGTTGAGGTTGGTGTAGTGGAAGCGGTTCTGCACCCGGAACGAGCCATCGAAGGCCGGCGTGATTTCGCGGCGCTCGAAGAACACGGGGCTCCACACTTCCTTGATGGTGAAGTAGCTTCCCTCCTTCTCGCGGTACGGCCCCAGGATGCCGTCGGCGCCGTGGTTGCCGTCGGTGTCGAGAATGCCGCCCTTGTCAGTGCGGACTACGCCGGCGTCGGAGAAGTCCCAGAGGAAACCGCCCGCCGAGCGGGGATGCGCCCACATTTGCTCCCAATAGTCTTCGAGGCCGGCGCCGTGGCCGCCGTCGTAGAGGCCGTGCAGAAACTCGGTGGGGAACACCACGTTGTGGCCCTGCAAGTGGGTGCCGTTGCCGTAGTCGTAGTTGATGTAGTGCTGGGTGTCGGTGCCGCGGAACACCTGCCAGGCATGAATGACCGGGCGCTTTTGCAGGTCCATCCGGTCGAGCACGGGGTCGAGGTCGAAATTGTGGCCGCCTTCGTTGCCGTTCACCCACACCACAATACTCGGGTGAGTTTCGTCTTTCACCACCATTTCCTCGGTGAGCTTGGTGCCAGTGGGCGTGTCGTAGTTGGCGTGCCAGCCGGCCACTTCGTCGAGCACCATGAGGCCCAACGAATCACAGGCAGCCAGAAAATGGTCGTCGGGCGGGTAGTGCGACATGCGCACGGCGTTCATGTTCATGTCCTTCATCAGGTTCACGTCCAGAATGCTGAGCGCCTTGCTGGTGGTGCGGCCTGAGGTCGGCCAGAACGAGTGGCGGTTGACACCCTTGAACTTGACTTTAGCGCCGTTGACGTAGATACCGTCCCGCTCGCGCAACTCCACCGTCCGGAACCCAATGCGCTTATCCACGGTGTGTACCGGCTGCCCGCCCTTGCGCAGCGTGAAAGCCACGCGGTATAGGTTTGGACTTTCGGGAGTCCAAAGCTTGGCTTGGCTGAGCGTGGTTTGCAGACGCGTGGCCGCGCCGCCCGCCGCTACGGCTGCCCGGAACTCGGCACCGGCTTTCTGCCCATCGAGGGTGTAGAGCTGGCCGACCACTTCATCGGCGGCGTTGCCCTGGGTGTACACATCGGCCTTGAAACTGCCGTCGGCCTTAGCGTCTACGGCTACGCGGTTGATGTGCGTGGCGGGCAGCGCCTCCAAGAACACCGGCCGGAAGATGCCGCCAAACAGCCAGAAGTCGCCGCGCCGCTCGGCATCGTTCACCGATTCGTTGGCGGAGTGCTTAGAAACGGTGGCTTCGAGTAGGTTGGTTTTGCCGGGCTTCAGCAGCTTGGTAATGTCGTACTTGAAGCGGTAGTAGGAACCCTGGTGCATCGGCCCGGCGGATTGCCCGTTGATTTTCACCTCGGTATCCGACATCGAGCCGTCGAACACTAGGTTTATCGTCTTGCCGTCCCAGGTTTTGGGCACCTTGAATTCGTACTTGTAGAGGCCCTTCTCCTTGCCGCGGTCCGGGTCTTTGTCGTGGCCGTAGTTGTACTTGCCGAAGCCTTGCAGCTCCCAGTTCGAGGGGACCGGAATGGTGGTCCACTTGCCGGAATTGCGCCCGGCGGTGCAGTAGAACTTCCACTTCTTGGTGTGGTCCTTATCGGTGCCCGACAGGAATTGGGTTTCCGTTTGCTGGGCGTGAAGGCTAAGCGGCAGTGGAAGGAGGGCAAGGAGGGCGAGTAGGAGACGTTTGGGCATATTGTGCTGGTGTGGGGCCTCACCCCCCGGCCCCCTCTCCGAAAAGGAAAGGGGGAGCCTGACGACTTACGGCTTTGGGTAGGTGCTAATGTTACTTACAGATTGGCTTTAATAGCCTTTAGGATTTCTTCGATTTCGTTGATGGCTTGTTCATTAGGGAAGCGTAGAATTCGGTAGCCTAGCTCAATTAGCAAGGCTGAGCGGCCTTTGTCGTATTCTGCTTGGTCTGGTTCTATGTGTCCAGCGCCGTCTAGTTCTACAATAAGTTTGTGCGAAAGGCAGACAAAGTCTGCGATGTAGCGGTCGATACAGTGCTGGCGTCGAAATTTCACGCCGAGTTGACTGTTCCGCAGCCGTTGCCACAGTAGGTCTTCGGCTGGTGTGGGCTCGTGGCGCATTCCTCGGGCACGCCCACCCAAATTCAGCTTTCCATATTGCTTTTTATCAGCAGTGAAGACTTTGTCTTGAGGTAGGTAAGGCTCAGTAGGCTCCATCTGATCAGAAAATTAACAAGCTAAGAAGCGTAACCACGCCGCCGTGGCTCCCCCTCTCCTTTTCGGAGAGGGGGCCGGGGGGTGAGGCCCCACGTCAGGGCGTCACTACTCCCTCACTCGTTTTCAACGATTTCAAATAGAACGTAGCCAGCGGCTCCGACTCGCCGGCTTTGAGCAGGTCGTAGGTCTGGTCGGCGGGGGTGTCAGGCGTGGGGAAGTGGCGGGCCGGGCCGGTCCGCAGCATCACCCGCTCGAAGGAAGCTACCGGCGCGTAAAAGATGAACGTGCTAGTTTTGCCACCATTCACCGCCACGGTGCAGGTGCGGTTGGGCGCGTCCAGGGTCACGCGCAGGTCGAGTTGCTGGCCGGCGGTGTACTTGGTGACGCCCTTGAAGCGGGCCCCAGCTTTGTAGCTAAACGTGCCGGTGGAGTCGAAGGAAAGCTGCACGGCGGGCTGG
Source organism: Hymenobacter norwichensis DSM 15439 (assembly GCF_000420705.1). Taxonomy (GTDB): domain Bacteria; phylum Bacteroidota; class Bacteroidia; order Cytophagales; family Hymenobacteraceae; genus Hymenobacter; species Hymenobacter norwichensis. The sequence goes on along the minus strand of NZ_ATVL01000007.1, from coordinate 27,614 downwards.
CCTTTGGCATCCTGAAACTCGATTTGCAGCAGGCCGTGGTCGTTCTGGCCGGGTATCACCGACAGCTCGGCTACCAACTGCTTGCTTTCAGGAATCACCCGCTCGGCCTTGCCATAGTCGAACCGGTCGGAGTCTTTGAACACGAGGCCTTTGGAGCCGTCGGGTAGCTTGCCGATTTCCACGGGGGCCTGCACCAAGCTGTAGGTGTTCCACTGGTCTAGCTCCTGGCCGGCCGGCAGTTGGGCGAATACGTCGTTGGCGTGGCTGGTGGCAGTGGCGCGCACAGGCACGGGCACCGAGGCCACCCACAAATCCTCCTTGTTCACGCTGTAACTCACCCACAGCTTTTTGTCGGGCGGCGTGCCGTCGCCTTCCTGGATGCCACGCACGTACTGCGGGCCGTAGCTTTTGTAGTTGCCGCCGTAGCGCATAGGCGTAATTTCGCCGTGTACCAACCACAAATCGGTGTAATCGAGGCCGTTCTGGCTGGTGGAAATAGCCAGCGGCCAACGAAATTCCGAAGGATTATATACCGTGGCGTAGCGCCCATCGGAAGTGCGCTGCCCCCAAATTTTAGCGTTGCTATTTACGAAGTGCGGCGCCCGAATCACGGGGTTGGGCCAGGATTTGCCACCGTCGGGGCTGATGCTGGTGAGGGCGTGCTTCCAGAGGCCCACCACGCGGTTGTCGGGCAGATGGTAGTAGCTGAAGGCTTTGTATTCCTTTTTGAGCGGAATCAACGGGTCGTCCCGGTCCTGCTCCTCCACCATCTGCTGCATCATCAGCGGCGAGGCCAAAATTTCCTCACAGGCCGCTACAAAGCCCTTGTCTTTGCTCTTGGTATAGAACGGATACGTGGACTTCGACTTGTCCCAAGTCTTGTTGTTTCGCAGAAAGTAAATCGGGCCGAACTTGCCGTTGGGCAGCACCTCGCGCACCACCCGCCCGATGCCTTGGCCGTCGTTGGGGTCGTCTTTGGCGTCGAGGGCAATGCCGTAGTAGCCGAGCGTCAGTAGGCGGTTTTTCTTGGACACGTAGAAGCCCACCCGCTGGTGCATCACCGCTTCCAGGTTCTTGGCCACTTTGCCGGGCTGGTCAGGCTTCGTGAAGCCGTCTGGCACCTTGTAGGGCGGGAAAATCACCGTGGGGTTAGTCCAGGTGTAGCCGTCCTTGCTGGTCAGCAGCAGCGTGCGGCCCGGCGGAATATGCTCACCCGCCGGGTTGCTGAGGTACTGATAGTAGAACTGCCCATTCCAGTAGGCCAGCATGGGCGCGTGGTTGTAGGTCCACCCCTCCCCGTTCGAAGCATCTGGGTGCTCCCGGTTGGCCCGTAGCACCTGCCGGGCGTGCGTACCAATGGCGGGCCGCAGCTGGCCGTGGTGGTAGTCCACGTTGCTGAGCGTGGTGCCGGTGTAGCGGATGGTTTCCTGGCCGCGGGCAGTAATACTGCCCAGCACAGCCAACGCAGTAGCCGCAAAAGGTGCTATGTGCTTACTCATGAGTTCCGCTCGTTGAGGTTGCGGCAGCACCCGCCGGGGCGCTACGCAACAGGTTCTTCAATGTCTTGGCCGGCACCGTGAACACCGTGCCGTGCTTGTGCCCCTGCGGCACGCTGGTCTGCGCCGATACATCGGTAAACGACTTGAAATCAGAGGTCTTCATCACGCCGTAGCGCTTTTCCTTGTAGGCGTCGTAGTAGATCAGCCACTCCTTATGGGGCAGCGCCAGCACGCTGGGGCCTTCGGTGAAGTTGCCGGTAAACGGCTCCGACACGTTCGGAAACGGCCCAAGCGCCGTCGGCCCGAAGGCCACTTTGATGTTGCGGTTGGGACGGGTATTGTCCTTCACTACCAGCACGTAATCCTGGGGCCCACGCGGCACCACTACCGCATCAATCGAGCTGAAACCGGGGTCGATGAACAGCTTGGCCGGCGTGAAGGTCTGGAAATCCTGGGTGGTGGTGTAGTAGAGCCGGTGGTTGTTGTCCTCGTCCTCAATGCCCCGCGGAAAGCGGAACGGAATCGTGCTGGCCCACACAATGAGGTACTGCTTAGTGGGCGCATCGTAGAAGATTTCCGGCGCCCACACGTTCACGGTGGTCGGCTCCTGGCTCATCACATCAATAAAGCGCTGCTCCGACCAATGCACCAAATCCTTGGAACTGGCGTAGCCGAAGCCCTTGTCGCCCTTCCAGCCGCAGGTCCACACGAGGTGGTAAGTGCCATCCGGGCCGCGAGAAATGCTAGGGTCGCGCATGAGCTTGCTCGGCCCGACCTGCGGGGCCAGGAAGATGCGGTTCAGGTCCGTCCACTTGTAGCCGTCGTTGCTGTAGAGCAGGCGCAGCCCCTCATTGGCCGGCTCATGGAACGACGTGAACATGTACACGTCCTTCGAGCACGAGGCGAGCAGCGCGGCACCAAGCAGCAGCGGTAGGAAGCGGATGGGTTTGGGTTTGAACATGGATTAAATATTCCAGAACGTCATTCCGAGCTTGCGAGGAATCTCGCGTGCTGATGTTGCTAAGGTATGTGTCATGCAGATGCATCTCGCGTGCTGATGTCTGCTTACCGACTCGACATCAGCACGCGAGATGCTTCGGCTCTGCCTCTGCATGACGTTCTTTCGTTTTACGGTTTCATCTACTACTAGCTACACTGCATCCAGCACCAGCACCCAGTCGTTGCCGTCCTTCTGCTCGCCGGGCGGGTTGAAATCCTGGGTGCCTTTGTTAGGGAAAGTGCCAATGGCGGTGGTTTTGCCGTCGCGGGGGCTGAACCAGGAGGCCTTCACTTTAGTGCCGCTGATTTTACCCATGTTCACCTTCATGTTGCGCCCGTTGTAGGTGTACACGAAAGCATAGTTCTTGCCCCGCGTGCCGAACAACCGGTTGTACTTCTCCCCCACTTCCCCGGCAATCAAACTCTGGTCTGGCACCCGCTCAAAGAAGGAGCGCGACAACATCAGCTGCTTCAGATACTGCATCTGCGCGGCGCCAGGCGCGTTGATGGCCGACGACCACAGCTCCGACGAACCGTAGGCACTGCCTTTATCGAAGGAGCTGTGCATCTGCATCACCGAATTCTGCCCGTAGGTGTAACCAAACGCCCCCGCAAACACCGACCAGTAGCCATAACGGCGCACATCGGCGTCGTTCCAGCGGGGCTGGGTGATGTCGTGCAAACCTTGCGGGATGCCCTCGTAGGATGGTTCACCGTCGATGCTGGGCTTGATGGGCGTCAGCTTGTTGTCTACCAGCTGGTAACGCCAGTTGTCTTCGCCGTAGAGCTTTTTCTCGTTGCGGGAGGTATCCTGCTCGTAGCGCCGGTGGCCCGACTGGTACATGTTGAAATCCAGCCACTTGGCCTTATGGAACCAGTCAGAGGACTGCGTACGGCCGCGCGGGTGGTACGTGACGAGGTGGTTGGGGTCCTTGGCTTTGAGGGTGCTGCCGATGGTGTTCCACACTTGCAGAGAATCGGAGCCGGCAATGTCGCCGCCGTTCAGCCAGATGATATTTGGGCGGTTTTTGTACCGCTCGGCCAGGAACGTGGCGTAAGTTTTGGCTTGCTGCTGATTCACCTTGCCGGCCTTCACGTTAGTACCCCACACCGGCACTAGGCCCATGTAGAGGCCCTTTTTGGCGGCCAAATCCACGATGTAGTCTACATGGTCCCAGAAGTCGTACTGGGCGGCGTCGGTGGGCGTGCTGCCGGGCGTGAGCAGCGGTTGCGCCACGTTGCCGCGCACCAGCGCCGAGTCGCCGTACACGTTTACGCTGGGTACTTGGTGCAGCACCATTACCTGAATGACATTGAAGCCTTTTTTGCGCCGGTCTTCGAGGTAGGTTTCCGCTTCCTCCCGCTTCAACTTATTGAACAGCAGCCAACCTGTATCACCTAGCCAGAAAAACGGCTTGCCGCTACCCGTCATCAGGTAGCGGCCATTGGCCGACACTTTGAGCGGGCCAGTAGACTCCGCGGCCGGTGCCCAAGCCACAAGCGACAATAATAAGGGGAAGAGGAAATTGCGGGGCTTTATAGGCATTTGCTTGACTGTATTGCTCTTGTATAGTTGAAAAGGAACGTCATGCTGAGCTTGTCGAAGCATCTCTACTGCCAAAGTATATGATTGCTTCTGCGGTAGAGATGCTTCGACAAGCTCAGCATGACGGGCTTTCGGAATGGTTCATTTACGACTTGGTTTTGCCAGCGGCGGGGCGCACGTTCTGCAGCGGCACCACACTGTTGAGGTATTCTTCGATGTTGGCGTAGCCGTCTTTGTCACGGTCCTGGGTGGCATCGGCGGCGTTTTTAGGGTTTAGGTTGTGTGCCTTTTCCCACGCATCGGGCATGCCGTCGTTGTCGGCGTCGGCGTAGGGCTTACCGGCGTACGTTGGGTAGCCTCCTACCTGGGCGGGGTCCGTGATAATGCCTTGCTTGTAGGAATCGGCGGGCAGGCGACGCTTGATGTATGGGCTTTGCGGAGTGGGTTGGGCGTTTTTGGCGTAGGTGATTTTGCCGGTGCGCACGTCCTCCACGATGCGCGCATCCACGGCGTCGCGCTTGGGCAGGGTGCAGCCGGCGTTGGCCAGCACGTACTGGTAGGCCTCCTGAGCCGACAACACGGTGCCCATGTTAGGCAGCGTGAACGGCTTCTCGGCTTTAATTGCGGCTACTACCTTATCGGCTTCGGGCACGCCTTCGATTTGTACGCCGCCAGCCCAGTTATCCTGCGTTACTTTGGCGTTGCCATCTACCACGTTGCCGGCCACGTAGGCCTTGCCGAACAGGTTCTTCGCATCCTTATCACGGCCCGATTCAGGCTTGAGAATCCGGTAGCTGATGGGCTGGCTGGTAGGCGTGATGGGGCCGGGCTTGTAGTAGTTATTCACGAAGTTGTACTCCGATTTATTGTCGCCCCCATCAGCCGAGCGGTTCCACCAGTTGAACACCACGTTGTTGGCGAAGTTGAAGTCACCGTACATACCCACCGAGGGGTTACGGGCAATGTTGTTGGCCCACAGATTGCGGGTAAATAGGCTATTAAGCCCACCAATGGTGCTACCAAAAGCGTGGTTATAGGTATCCAGACCTTCCGAGAAGATGGAGTTCTGAATGGTCACGTTCACCGTCGGAAGCTTATCGGCTTTGCCGGTCTCAGGGTTGTGGTAGACGTGCCGGTAGATGGACATGTTCTCATCCAGCCCCCAACTCGCCGACACGTGGTCGATGATGATGTTGCCCACCGGGTTGCCGCCCAGGCCGTCGTCGCGGCGGGCTACGTCGGTGGCCCCGCGCCGGAAGCGCAGGTAGCGCACTACCACATCGTGGGTGTTAATCCAGATGGATTCACCAGCTACGCATATACCGTCGCCGGGGGCGGTTTGGCCTGCAATAGTCACGTAGGGCGCCCGGATGATGATGGGGCTTTGCAGCTTGATGATACCCGCCACATTAAACACAATGATGCGCGCTCCGCCCTGTTCCAGCGCCTCACGTAAGGTGCCGGGGCCACTGTCGGCCAGGCTTTTCACTACGTACACCTTACCGCCCTGCCCGCCAAACACGTGCGCCCCGCCGCCTTCCGCTCCCGGAAACGCTAGCCGGCTCGACTGCGGCAAATCCGACGGCTTGGCTGCCCAAGGCGCGTAGGGCTTGCCGGCCTTGGCTTCGGCTTCAATTATGGGCAGAGCTTTCTTCCAGGCTTCGTCCGAACGTTTCTCGGCTTCCGCCAAAGCGGCATCGGCCTTGGCCTGCACTTCCGGCGGAATCTTGGGGTATTGCGCCAGCGCGGGCCGGGCTGCGGCAGAAGCAAGAACGGAGAGGAAGAGAAGGCGCTTGTTCATGTATGGTCGATACGTTTAATTACTTGTCATGCAGAGCCTAGCGAAGCATCTCGCCTGCTAATGCTAAGCTGGTAATCTTGAGTCAGCACGCGAGATGCTTCGCTACGCTCTGCATGACGTTCTATTTTACCGGTCTAGTACCCTGGGTTCTGCTGGAAGTCGGCTTTGTTGGTCACGGCGTCGATGTCGCTCTGCGGAATGGGGCGAAGCGCGTGGAAACCCTGGATGCTAGGGCGGGCGTCGGGATTGTAGAGGCGGACCCTGTCTACCAGTTTGCCGGTGCGCTTGAGGTCCAGCCAGCGCACTTGCTCGCCGGCCAGTTCGCGGGCCCGCTCATCCAGCACGAAATCGAGGGTCATCTGGCTGGCGGTTACTTGCATGGCGGTGGTGCGGCCGGGCAGCGCGGCACGGGTACGCACTTGGTTCACATAGTAAGCTGCCGAATCGGGGCGGTTGAGGCGCACCTGAGCTTCGGCCCCAATGAGCATAATGTCGCCGAGGCGCAGCATGAAGGCGTCGCGCGAGCTTTCCGTAACGGTGGCAGTGGCACGAGTAGGGTCGTCGAACTTGCGCAGCGAAGGATAGTAGCGCCGCTCCCCTTTCAACGAGCCATCGGTGTTGTAGAGGTCATCGATATCGTACGTTCTATAGCGGTAGCGACGGCTGTACTGCTGCTGGAAGTTGTCGATACTGCGCTTGCTGGTGAATACGGCCGTGTCGCCAACAGCAAACTTAGGCTGGTTCAGGAACGGTGCCAGAGCGGCATTCTGGGCTACTTCGGCGGCATTCCAACGCGGAATGTTGGTGGCGCTGTTGGCAATCCAGGCTTGCTTGAACGAACCTAAGTAGCGCGCGTCATTCTGCTCGTTGTAGAGGTCGAGCAGGAAGCGGGTGGGCATGTAGCGCACACCGGGTAGGCCGTTGGCTACGTCGCGCACCATGCCGGGCTGGTCGTCGTATTTCATCAGGAACCACTGGTGGCCGGTGTGGCTACCCGCGTTGAAGGTCAGGTTGGTGGAGTAGTTCACCGCCCACAGCACCTCGGAGTTGCGCTGGTTGTTGATGTCCCAGAGGCTGGCGTAGTTGGTTACCAGCCGGATGCCCTGCCCAGTGTACTGCGTCGTCACTTTGCGGGCGTAACTAGCCGCCTTCTGGTACTGCCCACCCGACAAATACGCCTTGGCCGCAAAAGCCTCCGCAGCGGGCCGCGTGATACGGCCGTAATCGTTGGCCGTGACGGGGGCCGGATAGGTAGCCAGCGTCACGGGTAGGTTGGGCACGGCGAAGGTCAGGTCCTCGAATATCAGGGCGTACACGTCCTGCACCGAGGCGCGGGTGGCGGTGGTAACTACGCCCTCGGTGGGCTCCAGACGCAGCGGTACCGGCCCAAAGCTTTCCACCAAATGGTAGTAGTACCAAGCGCGCATGAAGCGCAGCTCGGCCTCGGCGGAAGCACGCCGCGCCGACGACAGCCCGGCCGTATTAATGTACTTCAGGGCTTGGTTGACAAGGTTGATACCAGCGTAGCAGGGCGTCCAGAGGTTGTTTTTCACCCACACGTTGTCGGTGTTTAGGCCCTGGTAGTTCATCAGGGGCGGCTGCGGAGTCGTGTTACTGGCGGCCGTCTGACTATTGCTCTGCGCATTGGTCCAAATATCGGTGCCCATTTCCAGCAGCGCGTAGCCTGATTCCTTGCCGTAGATGGTGCGGTTATAGGTGTAGGCGCCATTGATGGCGGTTTCAAAGCCTTCGGGCGTGGTAAACACGGCTTCGGCGGTGGCGCCACTGGGGTTGTACTCCTCAAGGGTTTCCTCGCAGGCTGTGGCAGCCAGGGTTAGCAGGGCCAGCGCAAGGGGGCGGATGATTTTATGCATGACAGTCTGATCGAATTAGAAGCCTACATTGATGCCTACCACGTAGGCACGGTTCAGCGGCCGGTCAATTACACCTTCGCCCTCGGGGTCGAAGTCGTCGATGTTGCTGAGCGTGTAGAGGTTGCGGCCCGACACGTACACCCGCACGTTGTCGATTTTGGCCTTACCCACCACGCTCTTTGGCAGGGTGTAGCCCAAGGTCACGTTGCGGACTTTAGCCCAGGACGCCTCGCGTTCCGTGAGCGTGGTGATGTAGCTCAGCGTGCGGGTGGCGTGCGGCCGGGGGTATTCGTTGGTCGGGTTTTCCGGCGTCCAATAGTCTACCATGGCGCCGTTTACGTTGCCGGTGCGGGTGTACTTGGCGTAGTAATCGGAGCTGATCCACTGGCCCACGCGGGCCACCAGCAACACGTTCAGGTCGAAGGCTTTGTAGCGCAGGTCGTTGCTCAAGCCACCGGTCCACTTCGGCACCCGTGAACCAATAACCTGCCGGTCGGCGGCGGTAATGCGGCCGTCGGGCACACCATCGGGGCCGGAAATATCAGCCACCTTAATGTCGCCGGGGATGAATTGGCCGGGTGTGCCGTAAGAGGTGGCTTCGGCTTCCTCCCCCAACTGCCAAATTCCGATTTTCTTGTAGTCGTAGTACACCTGCGCCGGCTGGCCCACAATGAGGGAGTTGCGGTAGTCGTCGGCAATAACGTTGCCGTTGGGCAGCTCCACAATGGTTTCCTTGTTGCGGGCGTAGGTCAGGGTGGTTGACCACGTCAGGTTTTCCCCACGCAGGTTCTGCGAGGTCAACGCCACTTCCACGCCCCGGTTGCGGGTGCGCCCGATGTTGCGGTTCACCGTTGCTACACCCGTGAAGGCCGGCAAATTGTAGGGAAAAATCAGATCGTTGGTTTTGGCGTCGTAGTAATCCACACTACCCGTCAGGCGGTTATCCAGCACTCCAAAGTCCACCCCGAAGTCGGTGGTAGTGGTTCGTTCCCAACCCAGGCCCCGGTTGCCGATAAGAGCCGAAATCGTGTAAGTAGGGGAAGCGTTGGTGTCGCCGTAGGAAAACTGGGTGTTGGTCAGCGAGTTCTGGGTGCCGTACGGGTTGATACCGTCGTTGCCCGACACGCCGTAGCTGCCGCGCAGCTTCAACTCGGTCAGGAACTTTAGGTCTTGCATAAACGACTCCTCGATGATGCGCCAGCCCAAACCAACCGAAGGAAACGCGCTCCACTTGTTACCGGTAGCGAGCTTCGAGGAACCATCGTAGCGGCCGGTGGCCGTGAGCAGGTAGCGGCCTTTCCAGCTGTAGTTGATGCGGCCGGCGAAGGAAACCAGGTCGTTGCGCTGGTAGCCCGAGCCCAGGAATACGTTCTGGTTGGCTGCGCCCAGGTTATAGAACGACTGCGAAGGCAACACCTGGTTCTGGCCGCCCGCGAAGCTGTTGGTATTAATGAACACCAAATGGCTGGCCACGCCGGTGGCAGTCAACGAATGGTCGCCGATGTCCTTGCGGTAGGTCAGCACGTTTTCCCAGTTCAGGTTGCGGCTCTGGGTGTTGGTAATGGACGACTGGGAACGGTTGCCGGCCCCATCAATGGTGTTGATGCCGTAGAAGTTGCCGGCCTCGGCGGTGGCGTAGTTGGCCCCGAAGGTGGAGCGCAAACTTAACCCCTCGAACGGCGTTATTTCCACGTAGGCGGACGCGCTGAGGCGGTTGGTTTTGGTGTTGCGGTCATACACGCCGGGCTGCTCGTCGGCCAGCGGGTTGATTTGGGTGCTGCCCAGCAGCCGGAAGTTCAGCCGGCCCTCGTCGTCGTAGACGCGGCCCAGCGGCACGGCCTGGGAGGCCAGGTTGAACGGGTCGCGGCGGATGTCGTTGTTGATGTAGGCCAGCTGAGACTGCACGCCCACTTTCAGCCACTTGTTCACCGTTTGGTCGATGTTGGCGCGGGTGGTATAGCGCTTGAACCGGTCCATCTTCAGCAACCCTTTCTCGTCGTAATACCCCAGCGAGAAGTACACTTTGGTGTTCTCCGAGCCACCCGAAAGACCCACCTGGTAGTTCTGCTGCATACCGGTATGCAGCAGTTGGTCGGGCCAGTTGACGTACTCGCCGTTGGCAATAGCCTCGCGCTGCGCCGGGTTGAAAGCCACCGCGTCATCGGCGGGCGAGTTCCAGGTGCCCGCGGCGCGGAAGGCTTCGCGGCGGAAATCAATCCACTGCGGGCCACTCATAAATTCGCCGTAGCCCGCCACTTTCGTGATGCCAGTGTAGGCGTTGAAGTTGATTTTGGGCTTGCCGGTGCTGCCGCGTTTGGTGGTGATGATGATAACGCCGTTGGCGCCGCGTGAGCCGTAAATGGCCGTCGAGGAAGCATCTTTCAGCACCTCCACGCTTTGCACGTCGTTCGGGTCGATGTCGGCGGCATTCACGTTCTGCACCCCATCCACAATGTAGAGCACGTTGTTGGACGAGCCGGGGTTGGCAATGGAGCGGTTGCCGCGGATCCGGATGGAAGCACCCTGCCCCGCGTAGCCATTGGCCCGGCTGATATCGGCCCCCGGAATCTTGCCCTGCAAGGCCTCGGTGATGGTGGTAACCGGCAGCTTGGTTACCTCCTCCCCTTTCACCGACGTCACGGCCCCGGTCAGGTCGCGCTTGCGCACGGTACCATAACCGATTACCACTACGTCGTCGAGTTCGGCGGAAGCGGGAGCCAGTTTCACTTCCAGTTTAGCTTGGTCGGGTTTCACCAGCAGCTCCTGGTTTTTGTAGCCGATATAGGACAGTACCAGCGTAACGTCCTGTTTATCGGGAATTTGCAGCGTAAAACGGCCTTCTACATCAGTAGAAGCGCCGTTAGTGGTGCCTTTCACCAACACAGTTACGCCAGGTAGCGCCTCGGCTTTGTCACTGCCGAGCACCTGGCCCGTAATCGTGCGCGTTTGGGCCTGTGCGGCACCCGCGCACAAAGCCGAAATAGCCAGAATCGGTAAGAAGGGTTTCATAGAAGGTGTGGGACTTAAAGAGCGTGGTAATCGGGGGTGAGTCAGCCTGGGTTAGCCAGGCAGCACCGCATGTTTTGCCGAGTTGAGCACGGCATCGGGCACAAGGCCTTTCACGTCGCCGCAGAAGTGCACCTCAATGCCCAGCTCGGCCAGCGCCGCCGCCTTGATGCGGCAGGCCTGGTGGGCTTTGGCTTCGTAGGGCGCGTAAACCACCTGAATGTGGTTGGCTTTGTGGCGGGCCATCATCTGGTTGCGGCTCACACCGCGCAGTACGGCGTGCATAATGGGCCACTCGGGGGTGGTTTCCTGCCAGCGGCGCTGGGTTTCAGCGGCTGGCAAAGCCACGGCTTCGCCCACGCCTAAGTCGCAGTGCAGCTTGCCGTCCATCACGTACACCCGGCTCCAAACCAAAGAACCGGGCCGACTCACACCCTTGAGGCTGCCGCCACCCAACCGGAAATACATGGGAGGCTGCCGCTCACTGCTGGCGCCTTCGTAGCCGCCCACAAAGTGCGCCGGCGGGGCTGCTCCGGAAATCAGGAACACCCACACAAATTCTTCACCCGCACCCGTGTCGTAGGCTTGACCCCAGCGCAAGTCGTGCAAGGTGGTTTCGCCTTGCAGGCCTAGTTCGTTCCAGAGACGGTAGGTTAGTAGAGCATCGAGGCCAGCGCATTCGTCCACTTCGTTGAAGTGCGGCAACGCTTGGCCGGCGTACAATTCTTCACCGGTTTTCGAGTAGACCGGCGGCCGGTCGGTGTTGTTGAGCAGGCCTTCCACCAGGTCACTGGCCACCGTTAGGTCCTTGAGGCCCTGCTGGTACTGGATGCCGATGGTGTCGCAGCCGAAATCGGCCGAGATGCGCACGGCGGCAATGTACATTTTGCACTGCTCCAGCGTCTGGTTCTTGGTGAGCTGGGTGGCTTCGTTAGTGCCCCAGTTGAATTTCATGCCGCGGGCCAGCAGCCAGTCAAACACTTGCTGGGCTTCGGCGGCAGTTACGTCGCGCATGGCGGCGTAGAGGCTGGCTTGGCTGAGGCGCTCCTTAAAGATGCCCGTAGCGTGCAGCAGCTCGTCGGGCACAATGGCGTTGTACATACCCATGCAGCCCTCGTCGAACACGCCCATGATGGCCTTGTTCTGCTGGAAACGTTTGCCAAACGCCCGACCCGTTTGCTCGTCGGTGGCTGGCAGCGTGGCGGCGCCGAAGCTCTTGACGTGGCTGTAGTCTTGGGTGACGCGGCCCTCGGCCAGCCACTGTTGCAGACCGGCTTCAAAGAAGGCATCGGTGAAATCTTCGCTCCAAAGCGTGCTATACGCCACGCCGGCTTTGGTTAGGCAGCCGTTTAAGTTCAGCATGCCCACCAGGCCAGGCCATTGCCCGCTCCAGTTGGCTACGGTCAGAATTGGGCCTTTGTGCGTAGTGAGGCCAGCCAGTACGTGGTGCGAATATTGCCACACGCTTTCGGCCACGATGAGCGGCTGGTGGGGGTCGAGGGTGCGAAACACCTCAATGCCCATCTTCTGCGAGTCAAGGAAGCCGTGCTGCTTTTCGGAGTCGTAAGGGTGGGCGCGCTTTACGCTCCAGCCCTGCCGAGCTAGTGCGGCGCTCAACTGCTCTTCCATGGCCTGCTGTGCGGGCCAGCAGTTTTGGTTGGCGGCGAGGCGCAAATCCCCGCTGGCGAGTAACAATACTTCTTTGGTCGTGTCGGTAGCCACTGCTTGCTGCTGGTTAGAGGTACACGGAAAAGCGGGCCTGGCCTGCTTCCTCTGGCGTTGTGAGCCCCCGCTCGGTACAGCTAGAAGCTGAAGGCTTTGGGCGGAAAAATGCCAGAGGATATTCCTAAAGCAAATATGCCAGCGGATTAAGCCAGGTATCTATTTGTTATTGCCTACTTAGTATAGGATGTTAGCATTCCCCCGCGCAAAGCTTTGCGGGCCTTGACATGACCGTATCGCAATATTTTGCCACTTATATTCTAACTCATCTTGGATTCGTCCGAAATTTCCAACTTGGCCAGTAGACTACAGGAGAGTGCAATCGATAGCACAATCTAAATTGCTAGTCACTTCCAGAGATAAGCCTACTTGTTTTCTTCTTTCGGCAATAGGCCATTAGGATAAGATCATATAGTTGTTGTGCATTTTATCCCTACTATTCCCTTGCACCAGACGGGTACAGGTAAACCAACTCGGTGGCTGATTACCAGAATAATCTGGGGTTAGCTTGTAAGTAACTAAGGCACGTTTTCAGGCGGAAAACGGTATATTAGTAGATACTGGTCAGGGTATTTCGGTGCTCCTGTTCAGCTTTCTGCTCCTTCCTTTTCCAATTCCCACTCTCACTCCTTCCCACATGAAAGCCCAGTTTCACAAAGTCCCGGTAAACACCCAGAGTTCATTCAGCATCCGCCACGACCGGAAGCCCAACTTCGGCACCGTTTGGCACTACCACCCGGAGCTGGAACTGCATTATGTGATTAAGGGTGAAGGGGTGCGCCTGGTGGGCGACAACATCAACAACTTCTCGTCGGGCGAGATTATCCTGCTCGGTGCCAACCTACCGCACACCTGGCGCTGCAACGAGCAATACTTCCAAAACGACCCCGACATGGAAGTGGAAGCCATTGTGATTCAGTTTCTGCCCGAGTGCCTGGGCCGCTATCTGCTGGGGTTGCCCGAGGCGTATCTGATTCCTAAACTGTTCGAGAAAGCTAAAAGCGGCCTCATTATAGAAGGGGAAGCTAAAGCCCGCTTGGCTCCGCTGATGCAAGCCGCCGTGCACGCCACCGACCTGGACCGCATCATCATCTTCTTGTCCATCCTGAAAATAATTTCCGAAACGCAGGAAGTGCAAACCATTGCCGCCGAGCACCACGCCTTCAAGCAGTCCAACGAGTCGGACGTGCAGCGGATCAACAAGGTGTGCAACTACACGCTTTCCAACTACAAAAAGGAAATTACGCTCGACGAAATTGCATCCATCAGCAACCTGAGCGTGACGTCGTTCTGCCGCTACTTCAAGCTAATTACCAAGAAAACCTACTACGATTTCCTGATTGAAATCCGCATCAGCCAGGCATGTCGGCTGCTCATCGAGGACAAGCTCCCGACCGAGGTTATCTGCTTTGAATGCGGCTTCAACAACGTGTCGAACTTCTACCGGCACTTCAAGAAAATCACCAAAATGACGCCGCTGGAGTACAAGCGCAAGTACCTGCACAGCTACAAAGAGCTGGTTGCAGCATAGGCTATCCAGCAAGTCTAGCGCACAAAAAAGCCGAAGGGCGGGCAGAACTGGTTCCGCCCGCCCTTCGGCTTTTTTTGGTGTTATGCGTGATTAGGCTAGCGCCAGTTCCAGGTGGTGGCTCAGTTTGGTGTAGTCGCCGCTGAGGGTTTCTACGGCTTGGCGGATGGAGCTGGAGAAGGTGCCCACTTGGCGGCGCGTGAAGGTGGAAATATCCATGCCGCGCTGCTTGAGCGAGTATTTGGCCACGATGGGGTACACGTTGTGCATCACGTCCATGTTCTCGATGAAGAACTGCTGCACCTGCTGCACTTCGTTGGCTAGCTGTGGGTTATCGTAGTTTTCGCACAGCCACACAATCAGCTCCGGAAAGAAATTGCCCTGAATGCAGGAAAGACCAGCGGCACCAGCACGCAACGATTCCACGGCGTGGCCCATGTAGGCATCGTAGAGGCCGAAAGGATAGCCTTGCGCGGCAGCTATTTTGTCTTGCACCTGTTTGATATCCAGGCAAGTATCCTTGTGGTAGGTTACGCGGCCGGTGCCCACAAACTGCCCCAGCTGCTCCGCCGACAGCAGCCGCTTGTACGGTACTGGGCACTCGTAGAAGCCCAGCGGAATGCCCGGCGTCCAGTCGATGAGGCGCATCACCCGCTCGTTGAACACAGCATCCGACTCCTGCTCAGTAGCCAGCAGCCCCGTAATTACGATGACGGCCTCGGTGCCCGCTTCGTGTACACGTTTCACGAAATCAGCCTGTTCGTTGAGCGTACCGGCGAAGGTGCCAGTAGCTACTACGGGCACAGCCCCGCCCACCACATCTACCACGTGCCGAATGGTTTGCAGCCGCTCCTCGGCGCTTAGCTCGAACATTTCGCTGGACAGGCAATTAGCAAACAGCCCTGCCGCGCCAGCCTTCAAGTACAATTCCGTCAGGCGCGTGAGGGCCGGGTAATCAATCTGCCCATCGTTCTGAAAGGGCATGAGCATCACGGGGATAAATCCCTTGGGCGAATTTTTCATTGGGCTTGGCGAGGTAGTTGTGTGGTAGTAGGCCACGGGGGCCTCGGAGTTGGATAGGATGTCTTAATGAACTATTTGCTGCACCTCGTCGTGGGGGGCGCCCACGGCCACGCGGCTGCGGCGCAGCTTGGTGAGCAGCAAGCCCAGCAGGAAGATGGTGAGCGTGCCCACCACGATAATCATGCTCTTGTGCAGCGGGTTACGCAGCAGGGCCAGGTTGTCGGGGAGGTTGGCGGAGAAGGTCATCCAGAGAATGACCACCACCCCAATGATGGTAGCGGTGAGGGCCTCGTGGTTGCTGGTTTGGCGGCTGATAACGGCCAGCAGAAACAAGCCCAGCATGCCCGCAGCAAAGATGCCCGACAGCTCCCACCACACGTCGAGCACGCTCTTGATGCCAATCATGGCAATGCCGGTGCCCATGCCCAGCAAACCCACCACCACCGTGCCTAAGTGCAACGCGCGCATCATTTGGCGGCCGGTGAGTTTGGTGTTCCAATACCGCTCGTAGATGTCGGCGGTGAAGACGGTGGCCGAGGCGTTCATGCCCGAGCTAATCGTGCTCATGGCCGCGGAGAGAATGGCCGACACGATGAGCCCCACAAAACCCGTTGGGATTTTGGTTACCATGAAGTGGGGCATCACCTTGTCGCCGTAATCGGAAGGCAGGAGTTGGGAGGCAGTTTGGCTAATTTGGGCGGCGGTGGCCGTGAGGGGCAGCCGCTCGGCGGCCACCTTCAGCTTCACGGCCTCAATCAGCTCGGGGTGCACCTGATAGTAGGCAAACAGCGCCGAACCGATAATAAAGAACAGCAGCGACGCGGGCAGATACAGCCACACGCACAGCCAAATCGACTTGGTAGCCTGCTTGGCCGACGTAGCCGTGTGGTACCGCTGCACGTAGTTTTGGTCGACGCCGAAATTGTTGAGGTTGATGAAGAAGCCGTACAGCAATACCACCCAGAAGGTGGATTGGGTGAAGTCGGGCGCGAAACCACCGAGGCTGAACTTGCCGTCCTGCTGCCCGATTTCCACCACTTTAGCCACCCCGCCGGGCATGTTCTCGATAATCAGATACAGAATCAGCAGCGCCCCAAACGTTTTGATAACGCCCTGCACCACCTCAGTCCAGATAACGGCTTCAATACCGCCCAGCACGGTGTAAATGATGATGCACACGCCGGTAACCAGCATAATCATCTCCATCGAGAAGCCGGTGAGGGCCTGCAACGTGAGGGCAATACCGAAGAAGATGGAACCGATGCGGGCGAGCTGCGTCAGCAAGAAGCACACCACTGCGTAGGTGCGCGCCCAACTCCCGAAACGCTTTTCCAGGTGCGTGTAGGCCGATATTTCGCCGGTACTACGGTAAAATGGTACAAAGTATTTGGCCGCCACCCACGCGGCCAGCGGCATGGAAATACTGAACACAAAGGCGTTCCAGTTGGTCCCGAAGGCCTTGCCGGGCACACCTAGGAAGGTGTTGCTACTCAGAAACGTGGCGTAGATGGATAGGCCAATGGCCCAGCCCGGAATGGTCCCCGACGCACTGGAATACTGCTCCGGATTCTTGTTTTTGCGGGCAAAGTACACGCCCACGGCAATCATGGCTACCAAGTAGAGGGCGATAATGGCAAGGTCAAGGAGTCGCAAATTGTTCATGGAGCAAACTTCACTGAAATGCCGCGAATCTTCGCCTACACCGGTAAGTTGAGTATGTACAAATTTACCTTCGGCCAGCCCCGCGTCCGTATATGATTTTCCCCTCCTATTGTAGCATCTTGACTTAGGTTGTATTCTGGTTGACTGATTACAACACACTCACAACGAAACGGTCATGCAGAGGCGGAGCCGAAGCATCTCGCATGGTGTCGTTGGAGAGCTAACTCAATGATTCGAGCAAGATGCTTCGGCTCCGCCTCTGCATGACAGGTAGTTTGGCAACGTCAGCAGGCGAGATGCTTCGTCCCTGGCTTGATGCGCCTCATGCTCTGCATGACGGACTTTTTCAGGCAAGCTTACACCCTACTGTACCTCCAGGCCCGACACGCTAAGGCCGGCGGCGTCTACGGCGGTGAGCTTCACGGTGTAGCTGCCGGCGTTGATCATGGAGCCGGTGGAGCTGGCTAGGTAGTTCCATTTGCCGGGCTTGGAGGGCACTAGTTCCACGGTTTCTTCCTTGAGCACAGTGCCATCGGCTAGGGCCACGCTGAGTTTGCCGGTTAGGGGCTTGGTGAGTTGGTTGGCGTAGCGCACGGTCAGCGAATAGGTATCGGCCACGCCCACCTGAATCGTCCATTCCACTGCGCCACCCGCGGCTTCCTTGAAGGTGATGCTCTCCTTGGTATTGACGGTTTCGCGCACCATACCGGGCCCAGACGTCCGGGCGGTGGCGGGCTTGTAACCCGTTATAGCTTTGAGGTCGTAGGCCGGCTCGATGGTGCTGGCCCGGTTAACGGCCACGATGTAGGGCCGCGTGTTCGGGGTACTGCTGTTTGGGCCGAGGGCTACGGTAGAACCCGCCGCGAACCGCTGGCGGTACACCCGGTACTGGCGGCCACCGGCTTCGTTGGTTTCGAGGGTGGTTTTGGTGTCCTCGTACTGCTTGAGCCAGGTAGGCGGCGTGGCCTTGGCATCAAGTGCGATATACACATCGGCAGCGGTGCTGACCTGGAAGGTGCCGCGAGACTGGCTAGCCGCCGTGGCAGCCGTTTTGAGTTGGGCACGCAGCCACTCGGCTCCGTACAGCGCCGAAGGCATGTTGCTGAACGCCACCGGCGAATCAGTATAAGGTTGGTTGCCGGTATCGAGCCAGGTTTGCGCGGTCCACTGACCGGCAGCAGCGGCAGTGGTGCCTTGCAGGTTGCTGATTACTGACGGTGACGCCGGGGCATGCTTGGCGTTAGCATCGGTGCTGGCAATGGCAATGGCCGAAATCAAGGCTTGGCCGGAGGCTACGCGGGGGAATGTTATTTCCAGCTGGCCGCCGGTTACGCGGGCTTTCACCGTCTTTTTCAGGGCTTTGTCGTGGCCCACTTCCTTCCAGATGTCCAAGTCTTTAAGCACGGTTTCGCCGTTGATGGCTACGTCGAACAGGCGCCAGCCGGTGCAGTCGAGGCCGCCGCCGGTACCCAGCCAGGGCTCCGTGAAATACAGCTCCACTTGGTAGTCGCCATCGGGCACCGGGAAAGTGTAGCGCAGTTTCTCGCGGCCGTAGCGGAAGTCCTGGAACAGCGGCCAGTCGGTGGTGCCTTGGATGGGGTCGAAGGTGCGGCGCTGGCTGGCGAAGAACGACGAAACACCCGGAAACTCCCGCGTCCACGACTCGGAACCCCAGGTGGTGGGGCTGGTGCGGGGCTGGTCGGGGAGCCACTGGCTGCCGTGGCGGTCCACGTAGGCCGGACCGCCGCAGTTCACGCGGTAGAGGTAGTTGAGGACCGGCTGCGGTGCGATAATGGGTTGGGCACCGGCCAGTAGCTGCTCGAAACCAGGCGCTTTAGGCAAATGGTGCAGCACGATGTAGTCTTTCGCCACCGCTTTGCCGCCCACGTAGCCCACGGCGTAAAGCACGTTGTATTGGATATCGGCTTTGTCCCACTGGAAATGAGTGCCGATGCCGGCGCGGGTTTTGCGACCCAATGACGTAGCATTCACGTCATTAAAAAGCTCCACTTCGTCGCAGTTCGAGTATACCGCAATGCTGTCTTTGAGGCCGGGTTTCAGCCACCGGTCGGGCCAGGTGTGAGAGGCCAGGTACACCATCGGCTCCCGGTCCTTGGGCGCGTAGTTGGCCCGAAACATATAAAATGCGTCCGTCGGCTCCTCCCAGGGCGTGAGCAGGCCCTTGTAGTTCACGGGGCCGATTCGGTCAAGCTCGCGCTGGCCTTCCCCGCCCTGCACCCGTCCGGGGTTGTCATGCGAAGTCAGCAGCCAGAAGAAGTGCCCAGCGGTTTTGTCCTTAGCCGATTCCGCCAGTTTCACTTTCAGTTCCATAAGCTGGGTGAACCGGTCCTCACTGAATGGGCCGCTGTTGAAAACGGGCGGGCCTTCGGAGTGCAAATCGAGGGTGCGCCAAGCGCCGTACTCGCCGATGAGCACCTGCCGTTCCACGTCGGCGCCGTAGGTGTTGGGGTCGCCGCCGTAGGTGCCGGTCCAGTTCTGGGGCACGTCCCAGTCGGTCCCCTTGCCGCCGTTGCAGGTCGTGACTTTGCGCTGCCGCGAAGCCGTGGGGTCGAGCTGGCGGATAAGGGCAGTACACTCCTTGGCGAAGTCTTCGGGCAGGGTGCTCTCGTTTTCCAGCCCCCACAGCACCACCGACGGGCTGTTGCGCCGCTCCTTGATCCAATCGACCAGCAGCGTCTTGAAGTTCTGGCGAAACTGCGGCGTGTCGTACCAGACGTGGGCTGCCAACTGGGGCCACCATAGCCAGCCCAGCGAGTCCCAGTTGGCTTGATAGCGCAGGTTGTGGGGCTGGTGAGCGTCGCGGAAGGCGTTGAAGCCCGCCGCTTTCATCTGCTCCACCCGCGTGCGAACCTGCTCCGGCGAAAATGCGTGGCTCTGGCCCAACAGATGCTCATACTCAGCAATGCCGTTGATAAACACCGGCTTGCCGTTCAGCAGGAACTGCTTCTGCCCTGCCGCGGCTACTGTGCCAATTGGCCAGCTGATCCACCGAATACCGTAGGGCGTTTCCAGCTCATCAAGCAGCTTGCTACCAGCCTGCACACGGGTTACGAGGCGGTATAAGTAGGGGTCTTGCAGGGACCATAAATGCGGCTGTTTGAGCTGCGGCAGTTGCTGGCGTAGCTCCGCCGTTTCACCGGCCGCCAGCTTGCGCTTCGTCTTGGTTTCGGCCATTACCTTACCCTGCTTGTCAAGCAGTTGGTTCAGCACCGTCAGGGTCTGGGCTTTGCGGCCGTAGTTCTTCACTTCCGTAGTCACCAACAGCTGTGCCGCCTGCGCCGTGAGCGTAGAATCAGCCCAGATGTGCACCCCAAACGGCTCAATGCGCACCGGATTAGTCACTACCAGCTGCACTGGCCGGAAGATGCCCAGCGGCTGCGAGCCTTCCGAAAAACCCCGTTCCTCGGAACAGCCCCCGCACACCCACGGCAAATCCTGGATCCCAGCCGGGTGGTCGGCGCGCACGGCTAATAGATTAGGTTGGCCATCAAGACGAATGGCGTCAGTGACGTCCAGCGTGAAGGTGGTGCGGCCGCCAGCGTGCTGGCCCACGGATTTGCCGTTCAGCCACACGGTAGCGTAGGAGCCTACTCCTTCAAAGAAAAGAAAGTAGCGCTGCCCGTTTTTCGGAGGCGTTACGCTGAAGGTTTTGCGGTACCAGGCGTAGCCGTGCAAGTTGCCGTGGCGCTGGCGACGGTAGCCCTCGTAGGCGTCCCAGTTATGAGGCACAGCCACGGTTTTCCAGGTTCGGTCGTTGAAATTCGCTTGCTCGAAGCCGGAGTGCGCCTGCTGGTTTTTCTCGTCCACGGCTGTGCGCCAGTTGTCCAGCAGCGGGATTTCGGTGCGGAGCGAAGGTTGAGCATAGGCAGCAACTGCCGCAAATACGATGAGGAACAGGAAAAATAGACGAGGCAACATATAGTGCTAGAACTTAAACTAGAGCTAAAAACTAGTTCCCCTCCTCAATTGAGCAGGGGTTAGGGGTGGTTGATACGCTGGGCGGTTTTATAAACTAATGCTACTGAATGTTCAACGATTGTCAACCACCCCTAGCCCCTCCTCAGCTGAGGAGGGGAACTAGTTTTTAGCTCTAGTTTAGCTTTAGGTCACCTGTCAGCTTATACACCTTCCCCTTTTTCGTGGTGAAGCGCAGCTCTTTCCCGCCGTACTTCACCACGCATTCCTGCCCGGCTTCCGACTGGATTTCCACTTGCTGCAACTTGCCTTGCTGCCACTTCAAACTCACCACGAAGCCACCGCGGGCGCGCAGGCCGCGCACCTCGCCGGTGGGCCAAGCAGTGGGCAGGGCGGGCAGCAGGTCGAGGTAGCCGGCGTGGCTTTGCAGCAGCATTTCGCCCATGCCAGCCGCCCCACCAAAATTGCCGTCAATCTGGAAGGGCGGGTGGGCATCGAACAGGTTGCGGTAGACCCCGCCTTGCTCGGAGCCGGTGGCGTTGTCGGCGGGTGAAAGGAGCTTTTCGAGGATGCGCAGAGCATGGTCTCCGTCTTTGAAGCGGGCCCACAGGTTCACTTTCCAGGCGAGGCTCCAGCCGGTGCCTTCGTCGCCGCGCTGGGTGAGGGAGGTACGGGCGGCCTGCATTAGTTGAGGGTCGTTCCAAGTGATGTCGGTGCCGGGGAACACGCCCCAGAGGTGCGACACGTGGCGGTGCGTGTCGGCGGGGTCGTCTTTGTCTTCCAGCCACTCCTGCAATTGCCCGTGCTTCCCGATTTGGTTGGGGGCTAATTGGCTGGCTTTTTCCTGGAGTGTCTGCCGAAAGTCTGCATCAGTGCCAAGCACTTGCGCGGCGGCGGCCGTGTTGCGGAATAGCTCCCGAATCAGCTGGTGGTCCATGGTGGGGCCGGCAACCAAGCCGCCGTGCTCGGGCGAGTTGGAAGGCGTGCTGATCAGCCAGTTGGTGCGCGGGTCCTTCACCAGAAAATCCACGAAGAAAGTGGCAGCCTGCTTCATGATGGGGTATTGCTGGCGCAGAAAATCCCGGTCGTGGGTGAACTGGTACCGCTCCCAAATGTGCTGGCTTAGCCAGGCTCCACCCGTCACCCAGATGCCATGGTTGGACGCGTTGATGGGCGCCGTACCCCGCCAGATATCGGTGTTGTGGTGCAGCACCCAGCCGCGGGCGTTGTAGTGCTCCTTGGCCGTGACCTGCCCCGCCTGCGCCGCCTCATTGATAAGCTGGTACAGCGGCGCCGCGCAAGCCGAAAGATTCAGCAGGTCGGCGGGCCAGTAATTCATTTCTAGGTTGATGTTGGTGGTGTACTTACTGCCCCACGACGGCGTCAACGACTCGTTCCAGAGCCCCTGCAAGTTGGCCGCCGGACCACCCTGCCTTGACGACGAAATCATCAGATACCGCCCGTACTGCTGGTAAAGCGCCAGCAATGCTGGGTCGGCAGTGGGACTGAACTGCTTGATCCGCTCGTCGGTGGGCAGCCGCTCATTCGGCGTGTGGCCCAGGTCAACGGAGTAGGTATTGAACAAGGCTTGGTAGTCGCGCACGTGCTCTTTTTCCAGCGCCTCATACGACTTGCCACTCACGTTACGCAGCGCCTGCGCCGCCAGCTTTTCAGGGTCAGCCGATACGTCCTGGTAGTTCTTGAAATTGGTAGCGGCCGTTAAGTAGAGCGTCGCCTCATCGGCCCCCACTATCTGGATTTGGTTGTCGGTGACGGTTACTTTGCCGCCTTTAGTTTTCACCCGCAGGTAGCTCACGCCCCGCAGCACCCCGTCGCGCACCTGCACGGCCAGAGCCAGCGTGTGGTCGTCGAGGCGGTAGATTTTCTGGTTTTTGTGGGGGCTTTGCAGGCGGGCGTTCAGGCTGATTCGGCCATTTTCACCAGCACTTAACCGGCTCACTATAGCGTTGCGCGGGGCACTAGCAAAGTACTCGCGAATAAAGGCTACCCCATTCTGCTTGTAGTGGGTTAAGGCCATGGCGCTGCTAATGTCCAATTGGCGCTGGTAGTAGGTCACCGCACCCGTTTGCGCGAAATCCAACAACACGTCGCCAAACGGCTGGTACGATGCCTGGTAGCTCGGGAACAGCGGCGGCTTATCGTCTTGCACCCAGAACTGCCACGCTGGGTTCAGCGGCACCCCGGTAGCGGGGTCGGCGCCCTCGGAATACACTACAAATACCGGCTGCTTTTCCTTCACCCCAATCAGGCCGCCCTTGTCGTAGTAGTTGATAACCTGAATGGCCAGTTCGTTGCGGCCGGGGCGCAGCACGGCGGCTGGCACTTGGTAGCGGCGCTTCTTGCTGATGCCTTCGTCGGTGCCTACTTGCTGGCCGTTCACGAAGGTTACGTCTGCGTCGCGGATGCGGCCTAGGCTGAGCGTGAGGGTTTTGCCAGCCCAAGCAGCGGGCAGCTCGAAAGTCGTTTTAAACCAGACTACCCCATCCATTCCCTCCAAGCCCAATCCGGCGCTTTCCCAACCGTTGGGCATGTTCAGCGTGAGCGGCTTCCAAGTATTGCTAGCCACCGTAGCCTGGGCAACTGTAACGGCCTGCGCCTGCCGGAGCCAAGCGGCCTGCTCCGCTTTGTAGGTTTCTTCGTGGTCTTGCTGACCCATGAAATGCTGCGCTGCTAACGCTTCGGCCTCGGCTTGCTTGCCGGCCGCTAGCAACTGCCGAATCTGGGGCAGGTACTGCGCCGCACCGGGGCGGGCGTATGCTCGCGGCCGGCCGGTCCAGAGCGTCCCTTCGTTGAACTGAATCCGCTCCTGCTCTACTCCTCCAAACACCATAGCCCCCAGCCGGCCGTTGCCCAGCGGCAGCGCATCAGTCCACTTCTCGGCGGGCTTGGTGTACCAGAGCCGTAGCGATTGGTCCTGCCCCACGCAGGTGCCGGCAGTGAGCCAGCTTACCAGAAGTAACAGAATGAGGCGTGGGTGGAGCATGAAATTGAACAGGAAAAAGGAATTATAGGAACGTCATGCAGAACGCAGTGAAGCATCTCGCGTGCTGATGCAGGATTAGCAACTTGACGTCAGCACGCGAGATGCTTCACTGCGTTCTGCATGACGTTCTGTTGTAAACTCAAGCTAGTTCACTACCACCTTCTCCTTCACTTCAGACTCCTGGCTTACTGGGGCTTTCACGTACTTGAAGTTGTTGTTCTGGAGCACGATGTTGCGGGTTTTGGGGCCTTTCAGCTTCAGGAAATTCTCGGTGCCGGCGGCGGGGAAGGTGTTATAGATGAAGGCGTCTTCGGTGTTGGTTAGCTCCACGAGCGGCGTGGCGGCAGACGGCATGGTGCTGCGGAGTCCGTCGAGGCGGAGCTGCTGCACGTTTTCGGCGCGCACGGCGGGGCCAATTTGCGGGTTCACCTGCACGTTATGGAAGGCAATGTTGCGCGCTTCCTTCACTGTGAAGCCCTGTTTGGCGTCGATGTTGATATTACTGAAGGTCACGTTTTCGATGGGCATTTCGGCGAGGCCGTTGAGGTAGCCGGCCTGGTTGCCTTCGGCGGTGATGTTGCTGAAGTGGATGTTGCGGAAGCGCGGCGTGCGCTCCGAAACGGGTTCTTCCTTGGTTTTGGCATACTGCATGTCCAGCACAATCACCTGTTCGCGGATGTTCTTCATCACCACGTTGTCCACCCGAATGTCCTCCACTACCCCACCCCGCCCGCGGGCCGTTTTGATGCGGATGCCCCGGTCGGTGCCGTCGAAGATGCAGTTGGAAATCGTGATTTTCTTCACCCCGCCCGACATCTCACTGCCAATCACCACCCCGCCGTGCCCACTGAGCATGGTGCAGTTGGTGATGGTGTAGTTTTCG
This sequence comes from Hymenobacter norwichensis DSM 15439, assembly GCF_000420705.1. GTDB lineage: Bacteria > Bacteroidota > Bacteroidia > Cytophagales > Hymenobacteraceae > Hymenobacter > Hymenobacter norwichensis. The sequence continues at coordinate 3,131 of NZ_ATVL01000007.1, read as the reverse complement.
GCCGGCACGTTCATTTTGCGCCCCGCCTTGTCCTTACCCGACTTAATAGTAATGCAGTCGTCGCCGACGCTGATGTGGCAGTTGCTGATGTGCACGTTGTTGCAAGACTCCGGGTTGATGCCGTCGGTGTTTGGCGACTTCGGGTTGTTGATGGTGACACCCATGATGGTCACATTCTCGCAAAATTCGGGGTTCACTGTCCAGAATGGGGAGTTGCGGATGGTAATGCCTTCGATGCGGACGTTTTTGCAATACATCGGCTGGATGAAAGGTGGGCGCATGAAGCCACGCTCAATCACGCCGGGCTCGTCGGGCTTTAGTATGTCTTTGTTGAGACGGAAGAACTCCTGCTGCCACTTGGAATCCTGACTCGCCCGCGACTTGCCTTCCGCAAAATCCCACCACTTTTTTCCTTGCCCATCAATGATGCCCCGGCCCTTGATAGTGATGTTCTCGGCCTTGTACGCGTAAAACAGCGGCGAGAAGCTGGTGATGTCGATGCCCTCGTAGCGGGAAGCTACCATAGGCAAGTAGTCGTCGAAATTATCGCTGAAGTACAGCACCGCGCCGGCTTCAATGTCGATAGTGATGTTGCTTTTCAGATGAATTGGGCCGGTGCGGTACTTGCCTGCTGGAAAGTACACCGTGCCTCCACCGGCCTTGCTGGCCGCTGCTATTGCCTTTTTGATGGCCTCAGTGGCGAGCTTCGTGCTGTCGTTGCGGGCGCCGTATTTGAGCACGTTGTAATACTGCTGAGCGCGTACCGTAGTAGTGCTAAGCAGTAGTAACAGGGCGAGTAACAGGGAATTAAGCTTCATGAGCAACAGGTTATTACCAAATAATCAGAACGATAAGCTCCACTCCTCAGATGAGGAGGGGATGTGGCTGCGAAGCAGACGCTGGGGTGGTTGAGGTCGTTGCTGATGTTGTTTACAATGAATAAGAATCGTTGAGGCGGATTACCTAACGGCGCGGACGCCCGTCAACCACCCCAGCGGCGAGTGTACTCGCCGCATCCCCTCCTCATCTGAGGAGGGGAGCTTGATGTTCTTACAGCTTCGCCATTACGCGTTTCAACTCGTCGGCGTGCCCGATTTCCTTGCCGTCGGCGAAGATGCGCAGGCCCTGGCCTTTATTGTATTTGGTGCCGGTTTTGTCCCAGAGCACCGTGAGCATGCGGCCGTGGTAGCGCACTTGGTCGAGGCAGAAATAGTCCCACTTGCTGGCGGGCACGAGGGGGAATACCTCTACCACGTTGTCGGGGCGGGGCTTGAGGCCGACTAGGCCGGTGATGATGAGGTCGGCGAAACCGGAGTGGTTGTAGTAGCTGCTGCGCGGGTTGTCGCCTTTCAGCCACTCGCCATTCTTTTCGTCTTGGTACTCTCCGAGGTAGGGTTCCCCATTCTTCTGGTGCGAGGCGGCGTATTTGCGCAGCTCGTCGTAGTAGATTTGGGCGCTCATGCCGTCCTGGTTTTTGTACTGCGTGAGCAGGTTGGCGAGGCCTTTCAGGGTTTGGGTGGTGGCGAAGGGCCACACCGCGCCGTCCCACTCGCAGCCGTGACCCGAGCCGTGGGTACGGAAACCGGGCGCGCGCCGCTCAGCTGTGGTGATACCCCAGGGAGCCTTGAAACCGCCTTCATCGGTGAGCTGGGTCCACTGGTTGGCGTACTTGGGCTCGTCGGGGGGCAGGGAGAAGTACCACGGAATGTAGCCCAATTCCTCGCGCCACTCGCAAAGGCCGCCTTTCTCGTACTGCACCTTGTAGAAAGCGGATTTATCGTCCCAGAGCGTGGTGTTTACCAGCTTGCGGAGCTGCTCGGCTTTCTGGGCGTATTTGCGTTCTAGCGTGTCGTTTTTGGTGAGTTTTGCCATGGCCGCCAGCGCCTTGGCGTTGCCGTACATGTAGCTGTTGATGGTGGGGCGCACGTTCTTTTCCTTGCGCCCACCGCTAATGGATTCCTCCATGGCGTCCTTCACGTCGTATTGCCAGAACATGCCATTAGGCAGCATCCGCTCCTTTTCCCACAGCCGGTAATCGGCGGTGAGAGCGGGCAGCACTTCCTGCACGAAGGCCTTGTCGGTCTGCACCTTGTACAGCTCATACACGGCATCTTCCAACCAGCCACTGAAGCCGTGCAGCCGCGGGGCCGTCCGTTTGGAGTCCACGTAAAGCCAGAATTTGGTGTACTGGTTCACGTACTGCGGGTCGTGGAGCCAGCGGCCTTCGTTGAGGTGGTGGCCCAGCGCGCTGCTGATGGTGTTATGGGTGCCGGCGTGCTTCATCGGGGTGATAAACTCCGTAAACACGTAGCCATCAGGCGTTTGCTTGAGGTGCTTGCGCATGGTCCACCATCGGTAGTAGTAGATCTGCTGCAACACCGAATCGGGGCACTCGAACAGCGGCACCTGCGCCGCCATCCAGTCGGCGGTCTGCGCGTTGGGCACCAGGTTGATAACGTCCTCCTTGTCCAGCGCGTTGAAGCGGGCCACGCTGGCACGCAGGCCATCGGTGGTAAGTACCGGGCGCGCGGATGTGGTTTGGGTGGTTGACTTCGTGGAGTTACAGCTAGCGCCGCCAAGTAGTCCGAGGGAAAGTAAAAGTGCTGTGGTGCGTGAGAGCATATGCTACTTTCTAGTGCGTTTTACTCTAAGATTAGAGGCTAACTCCCCTCCTTTTTCAAGGAGGGGTGCCCGGAGGGCGGGGTGGTTTGCTGGAATTAGAAAGCTAGAGCTAGTTGTCGTTCTAACGGTTTTACCACCCCGCCCTCCGGGCACCCCTCCTTGAAAAAAGGAGGGAAACTAGTCACTAGCTCTAGTTTTCAATACTGAATTATTCATTCTATTTCTATTTCTATTACTGAAATAACCAGTCGATTTCCTTGGTTTGCTCGCCGTTGCTGCCGAGGCCCGCATTGTAGGCTGGTAGCGGCTGGCTGGCATCCACGAAGCCCAGAATCAGGCAGGCACCGCGGCTTAGGTTGAGGGTGTGGGTACCCGCTTTAAAGGAATAGACGTGCACATTCACAGGCGGCTGCCCGGCCACCACCAAACCGTTGGCAATCTTGACGTCGGCCTGACCATAGTCGTTGGCGCTGGCGTCGATTTCCAATTGCGGCGCGGGCAGGTAGCGC
>NZ_ATVL01000006.1 GCF_000420705.1 Hymenobacter norwichensis DSM 15439 | reverse complement strand
TTGCTACACCCGTTCGACTTGCATGTATTAGGCCTGCCGCTAGCGTTCATCCTGAGCCAGGATCAAACTCTCCATTGTATAAATTTTCTACACTTACTCGAAAGTAAGCTGATGTCGAGTGCTGATCCGACTCGTTGTTGCAAGAACTTGGTTCTTACTGTTACGCGTCTCTCACTCGGGGCCGAAGCGCTAAAGTGAGCTTACCAATTTGTCATTTCCATCCATTCAAAGAACGTGTGTTCCTCCCGTTGGAAGAACCGTGTGGTAGCCTCAAGTGGCTGCCGGTCTTGTTGTTATGCCGAGCGTCGTTCCGTTCGGGGTTGCAAAGGTAAGAAGCTTTTTTCGATTTGCAAGAAAAGTTGAAATTTATTTTTCGACTCTCTATCGTTTCGGGCGCTTGACTCGCCTCCGATTGAAGCGGGCTGCAAAGGTAGCAGCTTCTTTTCATTCTGTGCAAGACCAACTACAAAAAAAGTTTTACACTACTTCGTTGCGGTTATCTTGTGGCCCCCTCCCTGTCGAAGTGGGGTGCAAATCTAGCAAACTATGGCCTTAGCAACCAAAGAAAACAAGAAGAAATTTTTCTTGGCCTTTCTTGTCCCCTTGTCCGTCCGATTTGGGAGTGCAAAGGTGCAGTATTGATTTGGAAGATGCAATTCATATCCAGAAAAATATCTACTGTTTCTATTTGCTACAGCTTATCAGCACTATAGCATGTTGCTAATATTATCTGAGACGTACAGTTTTAAATAGAAGAAGGGCACTGTAAGGTGCCCTTCTTCTATTTGTGTATTCCCTTAATTGAGATGTAACGTACTGATTCTATCGGGTCCTACGCTTACTATGCTGATAGGTACATCCAGATACTGTTCCAAGAACTGGACATATGCGTTCAGTTCTGCAGGTAAAGCATGTGGATCAGTTAGCTGCTGTAATTCGGTTTTCCAGCCGGGCATACTTTTGTAGACTGGTTTCATAGTCTGCAAGTCACCATGGTCAGGCAAATGGTCGGTTCGCTGACCATTGGGGTACTCATAGTGAGTGCAAACATAAATTTCGTCGAACTCATCCAATACGTCGGCCTTCATCAAGTGAATCTCGGTGACGCCGTTGAGCATGATGCTATAACGCAAGGCAGGTAGATCAATCCAGCCGCAACGACGGGGACGGCCAGTTGTGGAGCCGAACTCGCGGCCGGCTTGGCGAATTTGCTCTCCTACCTCATCATGCAATTCAGTTGGAAATGGACCACTACCTACGCGCGTACAGTATGCTTTACTGATACCATACACTCTATCAATATGCTTTGGAGCAATACCAAGACCGGTGCAAGCGCCAGCAACTATAGTGCTTGAAGAGGTAACGTATGGGTAAGTGCCAAAGTCGATGTCTAACAATGAACCTTGTGCACCTTCTGCTAGAATCTTCTTGCCTTGCTTTAGCAAATCGTTTAATAAATATTCTGTATCCGTTAGCTGAAGCGTACGTAGAAACTCGATAGCTGAGAAGAAATCAGCCTCTAACTCCTCTATTTCCAGCTTCTGGTTATGGAAGGCTGCAAGAGTTGCGTGGCGGGCTACTGCTTCCTGATAGCGCTGATTAAAATCAGGCAACAGGATATCTCCTACTCGCAGGCCAGTCCGGCCGATTTTATCCTGATACGTAGGACCAATTCCTTTTAGCGTGGAACCGATTTTTCCACTACCGCGCACTTCTTCATTAATACGGTCGAGGGCACGGTGTGAGGGTAGAATGAGCTGTGCTTTCTTAGAGATGTATAGGTTGGCTGCCCAATCAATACCCCGGTCTGTGAGCTTTTGCAGTTCCTGACGGAATACGAAAGGGTCGAGGACGACGCCGTTGCCTACTACGTTGAGGATGTGCGGGTGAAAAATGCCAGATGGCACTTGGTGGAGGACGTGCTTAATGCCGTCGAAGGTGAGGGTGTGGCCAGCATTGGGTCCTCCCTGAAAGCGGGCTACTACATCGTAGGTGGGAGCGAGTACGTCAACAATTTTACCTTTCCCTTCGTCGCCCCACTGTAGGCCTACTAAAACATCAACTGGCATTAGTTTACGGTTTTCAATTGTTGAGCGGCGGCGGTGGCGTCGTCGGCTATAGAAAAAATGGCGTTCAGTTTGGTCAGGGCAAGCATCTTCCGGGGATGATCGGCGGGATTGATGAGCACAAGCTCGCCACCACGGCTGCGAAATTTAGTGAGCAACGAGACCAACACGCCGATACCCGTGCTATTGATGTAGCGCACTTCTGAGAGGTCAACGGCGCAGTGACGCAACTCTTCCCCTAAATGCTGATCGACAGACTGGAGGAGTTGCTGGGTATCGGGGCTACCGATAAGGTCGCCGGAGAGGCGCACGAAGAGGATGCCGTCCTGAACGGCGGTTTCTGTTTTCATTCGGCTAGAGAGCGAGTGGCAGCTTTAGCGCGGCAGTCGCCGCAAACGCCATAAAGATTCAAAGAGTGGTGCAAGATATGGAAGTTGAGTAACTCCCCGACCATGGTTTGGATACCATGAATGCGCGGATCACAGAACTCAACCACCTTGTGGCACTCCGTACAGATGACATGGTCATGCTGCCGATAGCCGTATGATTTCTCGTACTGAGCTAGGTTGCGGCCAAACTGGTGCTTGCTCACTAGGCCATGTTCTACCAGCAAATCAAGCGTATTATAGACGGTGGCGCGGCTCACTTGCAAGCCTTGCTCCTTCATTCCAGCAAACAACTCTTCCACATCGAAGTGGCCGGTGCGAGAGTATATTTCCTCTAGAATGGCGTAGCGCTCTGAAGTTTTGCGCAAGCCTTTATTCTCGAGGTAGGCAGTGAAGATTTTCTTCACCTCCTCGTATTTTTCTTTGTCAAGCATTTTGTGCGACCTTATATATAAGGAGTGTGCAAAGGTACGAACTACCAGATATAGAGACGAGAGGCAAGGCAGCTATAAGCCGAGAGGCCCACAGCATTTATATACCTTTTAAAACTCCCTGCTTTACTTAAGACTCTTTAGAACCTAAAAGCTGTCTTAGGAATCAAATCGTTCAACTAACAGAACGCCGTTTACTTTCGACAGACGCTGAATGAGTTTGTTCAGATGGGCAGTGTCATTGACGAAAACCATGATTTGTCCCTCAAACATACCATCATCTGAGTCAATGGTGATGGAGCGCATGTTTACTTTTAAGCTATTACTAATAATGCGAGTGACGTCGTTTACTAGCCCTACCCTATCGGAACCTTTGATGCGCAGTCCGGCCAGAAAGGCTAGTTCGAGTTGGTCGGTCCATTTGGCGCGGACAATGCGGTTGCCATAGTTCGACATCATTTTTACCGCCTTCGGGCAGGAAGTCCGGTGAATTACAATACCGTTTTCGGTTTCAAAGCCGAACACATCGTCGCCAGGGATAGGGTTGCAGCAGGGCGCAATGGTATAGTCGAACTTGTCGGTTTGTTCGCCGATAACGAGCATGTTAGCGCTGAGGCCTCTGATCTTCTGTACTTCGTGGTCGAAGGCTTTCGGCTCTAACTTGGAGGGCAACCGTGGTGCCTCAATAGTGGGGTCGAACAGGTCGGTTTTTATTTCGCGGCCATCGATTTGGCCGATGGCTACTCGATAGAAAAATTCCTGCGCGTTGTAGGTTTTGAAGTGCGCAAGCAGGCGATTGAAGTTGTCCTGCGAGTATTCTACCCCCAAGAGTTCTAGCCGCTTCTCCACAATGAATCGGCCATCATCGGCTTTGCTACGCTTATCGTCGCGCAACCACTCTTTTATCTTGGAGCGGGCTTTGGACGTAATGACATATTGCAGCCACTCCTCGGTAGGCTTCTGCTTTTGCGAAGTTAAAATCTCCACTTGGTCGCCGTTGCGGAGCTGATAGCTGAGCGGCTGTAGCTTTTGGTTGACTTTTGCGCCTAGACACTGCAAGCCAATATGGGTGTGTATTTCGAAGGCGAAATCTAAAGCGGTAGCCTTATCAGGCAGAATCAGCAGCTTGCCTTTGGGTGTAAAGGCATAAACTTCCTTTACAAACAGGTTTTGGCGGAACTCGTCCATGAATTCCAGGGCACTGGAATTGTTGGTTTCGAGCATTTCACGCACCTTGTTTATCCAAGCCTCCAGCGTTGATTCGGGCTGAATAGCGCCCGTGTCTTTGTATTTCCAGTGGGCCGCGTAGCCTTTCTCGGCAATTTCGTCCATGCGGCGGGAGCGAATCTGGACTTCTACCCACTGCCCGGAGCGCGACATGACGGTGGTGTGCAAACTCTCGTAGCCGTTGGCTTTGGGCGTACTTACCCAATCACGCAGCCGGTCGGGATTAGGCTGATAGAAGTCGGTTACAATGGAGTACACCTGCCAACACGCCGCCTTTTCCTGCTCCTGCGGCACATCCAGAATCACGCGGATGGCAAACAGGTCATACACCTCATCGAAAGTGATGTTCTGCTTGCGCATCTTCTTGAGAATGGAATAGATGCTTTTAGGGCGGCCTTTGATTTCGAAGCCGAAGCCCTGGGCTTTCAACTCGTCATCAATAGGCAATACAAACTCCTTGATGAAGCGGTTACGCGCGCTCCGGCTTTGGCGCACCCGGTTCAATAATTCGTTGTAAATCTCGGTGTCAGTGTACTTCAGGTGCAGGTCCTCTAGCTCGGTTTTGATGGCATAAAGGCCTAACCGGTGAGCCAGCGGCGCATACAAATAGATGGTTTCCGACGATATCTTGAGCTGCTTGTGGCGCGGCATCGAGTCGAGGGTCCGCATATTGTGCAGCCGGTCGGCTAGCTTGATGAGGATGACCCGAACATCTTCCGACAGCGTGAGCAGCATCTTACGGAAGTTCTCGGCCTGCTCGGAAGTACCGTACTCAAACACCCCGGAAATCTTGGTCAGGCCATCGACAATGCGGGCTACTTTAGTACCGAACTCTCGCTCTACGTCGGCAATCTCCCAGGGGGTATCCTCTACCACATCGTGCAGCAAGGCGGCCACAATACTGGTAGTACCCAGGCCAATTTCTTCTACTACAATCTGGGCTACGGCCAACGGGTGCAGAATATAAGGCTCGCCCGATTTGCGGCGCATTTCCTTATGCGCCTCCAATGACGTGTTGAAAGCCTTTTTAATCAGTTTCGCGTCGCCTTCTTTCAAGTAAGGCTTGGCAGTGCGGAGTAGGCGGCGGTAGTGGCGCAGGATTTCCTGACGTTCTACTTCGGGGTCGATCAAGGTGGCCATGATGAGTAGGCAGCGCCGAAGCGCCAAAGGTCAATAAATGCTAAAGTACGAAGCAAGGGGTGGCTTATAAACAACGGATGGCAACCAAAAGGTTGAGTGTTGCCTAACAACTAAGCAGTCAGCTTCTTCTCTCTTATCACTGAGGCTATTGCGTGGTGTTAGTGCTCCGTGTAGTTCAGGAAACAAATAACTTTTACAGATAATGATGGAATAGACGTTTGGTTTTTCAAAGACCTTACGTAGCTTTGCGGCCCCGAGACAAACGAGTCTTGAGGCGGATGTGGCGAAATTGGTAGACGTGCCAGACTTAGGATCTGGTGCCGCAAGGCGTGTGGGTTCGAGTCCCTCCATCCGCACATTTATTTAGTAAACATCACCGAAAACAAGCCCTGAGCCCTCAACCCAACCGTTGGGGGTTTCTTTTTCCCCGTTTTTGGACGCCGCTTACCCGTACTTTACCTCTAACCGACGACCCGCTTTGGACATCACCCTCGATAAGAAAGACGACCAACTGAGTGCCATCCTGACAGTGAACCTCAAGGAAGCCGACTATGCTCCCGCTGTAGATGCCAAACTGAAGGACTACAGCAAGAAGGCGCAAATCAAAGGGTTCCGCCCAGGTAAAGTACCGGCTACGCTGGTGCGCAAAATGTACGGCAAAGGTATTTTGGCCGATGAGATCAATGCGTTGCTAGGCAAAGCAGTTGATGGCTACATCAAAGAAAACAACCTCAAAATTCTGGGTGAGCCCCTACCGGTGCCAACCGACGTGAATTTTGACACCGAAAAAGAATTCTCGTTTCCTTTCGAGTTGGGCTTGCTGCCCGACTTCGAACTTCCAGCCGACCAAAGCATTACGGTTGACCGTCATAAAGTAGAGCTCGATGAGGCTACCCTACAGGAAACCTACGAGCAGATTGAGCGTCAGTTCGGCGAGAGCACCAACCCCGAGGTTTCGGAAGAAGGTGACTCGCTGTACGGCAAGCTGAAAAAGGCCGATGAGGAAGGCGAAGGCCGTCCGGTATTGCTGCCCATCAAAAAAGTAAAGAATGGTGCTGACAAGTTTGTAGGCGTGAAGCCGGAAGACAGCATCACGTTCAACCTGAAAGAAGCTTTCGACGGTGACGCAACGGCTATTGCTAGCGTTACGGGCCTGAGCAAAGAGGATTCTGAGGCTGCAGAAGGCGAATACGTGCTGAATGTTGAGAAAATCAACCGTACGGTAGCTGCTGAGATGAACCAGGAGTTGTTCGACAAAGTGTTCGGCAAAGACATCGTGACTTCAAAAGAGGAGTTCGACGAAAAAGTGCGCACAACGGTACAGGAAAACTACGACCGGGAAGCTGACAATTTGATCAACCGCACCATCATCGACAAGATGGTGGAGAACACCACGGTGCAGATTCCAGTTGAATTCTTCAAGAAATGGTTGTTGCGCGCCAACGAAGGCAAACTGACCGCCGAGCAGATTGAGGAGCACTACGATGACTACGCTAAGGAGCTGAAGTGGTCGATGATCCGAAACAAAGTGGTTGAGGAGCAAGGCCTAAAGGTTGACAACGAGGAAATCGTAGACCGCACGATGCAGAAGATTCTGGGCCAGTTCAACATGGAAATGACTCCAGAATTGGAAGAATCGGTACGTGGCTTTGCTGACAATTTCCTACGTCAGGACAACGGCAAGAACTACGTACAGGAGTATGAGGCCATTCTGGCAGAGAAAGTAGTGGAAAACTTACGCGGCAAAGTTGTTGTTAACGACAACCCGATTACGGCTGAGGACTTCCGCAATCAGAACGCTGGCTAAGGTTATCGTTCCGGTTTTCTAACCAACAAAAAAGCCCTTACTTGCCGTACGGGCTTTTTTGTTGCCCAACGGTTTCGTTTTAGCTACTTACATCTCCTAATTTCTCCCATGCTGAACAAACAAGAGTTTCGCAAATTCGCTGTGAAGGGCCAGGGCCTCAGCGGCCTGGGTGTGGACCAGTATCTGCATCATATTGAAGGTCAGGCAAAAGGTGGCCTGATGTTGCCAACGGGCATGACTCGTTCCGTAATTGAGGAGCGCCCAACGCGTTTCGCTGAGATTGACGTGTTTTCGCGTTTGATCATGGACCGGATTGTGTTCCTGGGCACGGCCGTTGACGATTACATTGCCAACATTATCACCGCACAGTTCCTGTTTTTGGAGTCGGTTGACGCCAAGAAAGACATTCTGCTGTATATCAACTCGCCGGGTGGTTCGGTGTACGCTGGCTTAGGCATTTATGACACCATGCAGTACGTTAATCCCGATGTAGCTACTATCTGCACCGGCCTTGCGGCTTCGATGGGTGCAGTGTTGCTAGCTGGTGGTGCCAAAGACAAGCGTTCGGCTCTGCCCCACGCCCGCGTTATGATTCACCAGCCCTCGGGTGGCGCACAAGGCCAGTCGTCGGATATTGAAATCACGGCCCGCGAGATTCTCAAGCTGAAGAAAGAACTGTACGACATTCTGGCGCAGCACACCGGCAAAACCTACCAGGAGATTCACGATAACTCCGACCGTGACTACTGGATGCGCGCCGATGAGGCCAAAGAGTATGGTCTGATCGACGAAGTGCTGGAAAAGAAGCCTGCCGCATAGTCATTTGAAGCTACTACCTAATGTGCTGAGTGACCCTCCTAACACATTATAGCACAGCTTTTAATCACACGCTCAGAGCTTACGCTCCTTAGAAAAGCCCGCTTTGGCGGGCTTTTCCTTTTATATAGAAGCCTCACCGTGGCGGCACTTTTTTCCTCGTGCGCGGCGTTGGCCTTTTCGTACCTTTGAGGTAGGTGATGAAAATTACTTACCTATCTCCTCTACTTGAGAGTTTCCTTAGCAATGGCAGATATAACGTGCTCCTTCTGCGGTAAGAGCAAAAAAGACGTCTCGGTTATGATTTCCGGCATCAACGCGCACATTTGTGAGCGTTGCGTCGGGCAGGCCCAGCAAATTCTCAACGAGGAAAATAAGATTCGGTCGAACTCGAAGACTCCCAAGTTCAACTTGGTGAAGCCGCGGGAGATGAAAGATTATCTCGACCAGTACGTGGTGGGCCAAGACGAAGCCAAGAAAGTGATGTCGGTGGCGGTATACAACCACTACAAGCGCCTGATGCAGAAGCCGCAGAAGGATGATGTGGTGATTGAGAAGTCCAACATCATCATGGTGGGCGAAACTGGCACTGGTAAAACATTCTTGACCCGCATGCTGGCTAACATTCTGCAAGTGCCCTTCTGCATTGCTGATGCTACTGTGCTTACCGAAGCTGGCTACGTAGGTGAGGACGTAGAAAGCATTTTGACGCGCCTGCTACAAGCAGCTGACTACAATGTGGAAGCAGCCGAGCGTGGCATCGTCTACATCGACGAAATCGATAAAATTGCCCGCAAGAGCGACAACCCTAGCATCACCCGCGACGTGAGCGGCGAAGGTGTACAGCAGGCGATGCTGAAACTGCTGGAAGGTACTACAGTAAACGTACCGCCGCATGGTGGCCGCAAGCACCCCGAGCAGAAGATGATTACGGTAAACACCGAAAACATACTCTTCATTTGCGGGGGCGCTTTCGTAGGCATTGAGCGCATCATCAAGAGCCGCTTGAACACCAAGCCGATTGGCTTTGCTAAAACCCAGCTAGAAGAAAAGGTAGATACCGACAATTTCCTGCGCTACGTAACAGCTCAAGACTTGAAAGCTTTCGGCTTGATTCCGGAGTTGATTGGCCGCCTGCCGGTGCTCACGCACCTCAACCCCCTCGACCACGCCACCCTACGCAAAATTCTCACGGAGCCCAAGAACTCTATCGTGAAGCAGTACCAACGGCTGTTTGAGATGGAAGACGTGCAACTCTCCTTTACGGAAGGTGCCTTGGAGTATATTGTGGTGAAAGCCGATGAGTACCGCCTCGGCGCCCGTGGCTTGCGCTCCATCTGCGAAGGCATAATGACCGACGCTATGTTCGATATGCCTTCGGAAACCGAAACCAAGGAGTTAGTTATCGACTTGGAATATGCTCGTAGCAAGTTCGAGCAGTCGCCGATGAAGCAGTTGCGCGCAGCGTAATAACGCAGCATAAAAGCAGAAGGCCCCGACGAACAATTTCGTTGGGGCCTTCTGCTTTTGTGCGAGGTACTTTATTCTTTCAGATATCCCACCATCAGCTTGGCGGCTTTTTCGGCGGCGTTCTGGCGGCCTAGCTTCTCGCGGATTTCGGTATAGCCGGCTTTTTGCTGGGTGATAAACTCTTCGTTGACAGTTACTTTTTTCAGCTCCTGCACAAGGTTGCGAGAGTTGAATTCGCCTTGGATTAGCTCTTTCACTACTTCACGGCCTGCAATAAGGTTAACCAACGAAATGTAGGGCACCTTGATAACGGCCTTGCCAATGGCGTAGGAAACAGCGCTGGTACGGTAGCACACTACTTGTGGCACCCCGAACAGCGCGGTTTCCAGCGTGGCGGTACCACTCGTAACTAGAGCGGCGGTGGAGTGGGCTAGGAGGTCGTAGGTTTCGTTGAAGAGGATACGGACGTTGTTGCGCTCGAAGTGGGCGTAGTAATTACGGTCGAGGTTATCGACACCGGCTACAATGAACTGGTAGTCGAGGAAGGGCGGCAGGATGGCCACCATTTCGTAGAGCATTTCCTCTATTTCCTGCTTGCGCGAGCCGGGAAGTACGGCAATTATTTTCCGGGCCGGGTCGAGGTTGTGGCGTTGGTGGAAATCGATGGTTTTCTGGTGCTCGGCTACAGCATCGGCGGTCGGGTTGCCGATGTAATCGACATCATAGCCGAAACGCTGGTAGAACTCCCGCTCAAATGGCAGGATGACGAACATCTTGTCTACCAGCTTCTTGACGGTGTGAACTCGGCTCTGGTTCCAGGCCCAAATTTTAGGGGAAATATAATAGAATACCTTGATGCCGTGCGCCTTCGCGAACTTGGCAACCCGTAGGTTGAAGCCAGCATAATCCACCAGAATCAGCACATCGGGCTGGTAGGCCAGCAAGTCGCGCTGACACTCTTTCAGATACCCCCGAAATTTGAGGATGCTAGTGGCAGCTTCCCAGAAGCCCATAATGGCCATTTCCTGGTAGTGATGCACGAGCGTACCACCTTCGGCCTTCATCATGTCGCCGCCCCAGCCCCGAAACTCGGCCTGGGGGTCTTGCTGGCCTAGGTTCCGCATGAGGTTGGCAGCGTGGAAGTCGCCGGACCGCTCACCGGCTATCAGGTAGTATTTCATGTAGTTGGTAAACAACTTTTCTGGAATGCAGCGGCGGCGCCGAAGCAGCGCACGTACTGACACTGGATTACTGCTTCAACATCAGCACGCGAGATGCTCCGGCGGCGCCGCTGCATCTCGCGTGCTGACTTTATCAACCACTTACTCCCCTAAATACTCCACGAAGTTGCGGGGAGTCTCGTAGAGTTTGATGCTGTGCAAACGGGCTGGAGAAATACGCTCGATTTCGGGGGCCAAAATCTGCCAAAAAGCCATAGCCAGGTTTTCGGTGCTGGCCATTTGGCCCGCCATGAACGGCACATCGAGGTTGAGGTTTTTGTGGTCAACCTGGTCGATGACGTGGGTGCGGATGAGGGTGCTGAGCTGCTTGAGGTCGATGACGAAACCGGTGTCGGGGTCGGGCTTGCCTTTTACCGTCACGATGAGGTCGAAATTATGACCGTGCCAGTTGGTGTTGGCACAGGGGCCAAACACTTCCTTGTTGCGCTCCTCGCTCCACTTGGGGTTGTAGAGTTTGTGCGCCGCGTTGAAGTGTTCCTGCCGGCTGATGTAAATCATTGATTGGAATCTTAGGGTATTGGGGCAGTAGGATCTTGGACTTTCAACTTGATACAGGTCGTACAACGTGAATCAGAAGCCTAAGTCCCCAAGACCCTAAGACCCTTTTTTGCGCAGCAAATATACGAAGAACGGTACGCCGAACAGGGCCGTGACCAAGCCTACGGGCAAGCCGGCCGGCGGATACAGCAAGCGGGCCAGCAGGTCGCAGGCCAGTAGGAAGTTGCCGCCGAGCAAAGCACAGAACAGCGGATTGGCCCGGCCCGTCACGCCCAGCAACCAGCGCGTGAGGTGCGGCACCACCAATCCCACAAACCCAACTGGCCCACACAGCGCTACCACACAGCCAGTTAGCACTGACGCCGTAATGAGAAGCAGCCAGCGGGTACGTGCCACATCCACGCCTAAGCCCTGGGCCCGCTCCTCCCCTAGCATCAGGATGGTGAGGTCTTTTTGCAGGAAAACAAACAGCCCCAACGCCGCCACTAGGGCCACCGCCGGATACGGCAGTTCCGCCCAGCCCGCCCGCTCGAAGCTGCCCGCCGCCCAAAACGTAACACTCCGCAGCTTCTCCTGAGTGGCCAACAAAAACGTGAATACGCCGCCAATAGCCGTGGTAAGCGAACCAACGGCGACGCCAGCCAGCAGTAGTTGCGCCGGAATTACTTGGCCGCGCCGCGTACCAACGGCCACTACAACCAGCGTAGTTATCAGTGCCCCAGCCAGCGCGAAAAGTGGCGGCAAATAGAAACCACCCCAAACTAGGCTAGGCAGAGACGAAAAGCAGAAAATAGCGCCCAATGATGCCCCTGACGCAGTACCCAACAAATAAGGATCGGCTAGAGGATTGTTGACCATCGCCTGCATCAGATACCCGCTGAAGGCCAAGCCACCGCCCGCCAGCAAAGCCAGCAATATGCGGGGCAGCCGCAGTTCCACCAGCACTAAGTGGGTTGGGTTCTGAGGGTTGTAGTGCGTCAGAGCCTCGATTATGAGGGCGTAATCGGTGTCGTAGCTGCCTACGCGCATGCCCAGCACCACCAGCGCCAGCATAAGCAGCAGGCTGGCCAGAATCCAGGGCAAGGCGTGTCGGTTCATCGAGTAGGCTTATTGATTGCTGTAGCGCGGAACCACAATTACTTACTGGTCACCAGCTTCTGTAACTCGCGCACCGATTCCACCACGCGGGGGCCGGGGCGCTCCATCAGGTTGCCGGTGATGCCGTACACGCGGCGCGTTTGGTAGGCTTTAATTCGCTTGAGTTCGGGGTAGTTTTTGAAGAACGTGCTATCCAGCTTACCGAAACTGCCGCCGATGAGCACATCGGGGTTCAGTTTAAGAATGTACTCGCGGGTAAGGGCCGGGTAAGGCTGAGCGAACTTCTCGGTTACGGCGTTCTGGCCGCCGGCCACCTTGATTTTATCGGTGAAGAGCGTGTTTTGGCCATACACGTAAATGGGGTCCTGCCAGGTGATGGCCAGCACGCGCGGGCGGGCCTGGGTGGCTGGAGCAGCCTTGGTAATGGCAGCTAGTTCGGCCTGTAAAGAATCGGTGAGGTGGCGGGCTTGGGGCTGCCGGTTCAGGATTCGGCCCAGGTCGCGCAGGCCACGAAATACGTCGTCGAGGCTTTGGAAACGCTGGTAGTACACGGGCACGCCGAATTTCTCCAGCCGAGCCGCATCATCGAGCGAGGTAATGCCTTCCACGGTAAACACCACGTCGGGGTGCATGGCCACCAGCTTCTCCATGTCCAGCGGGTAGCTATTGACGATTGGCTTGCGCAGCACAGCCGTAGGATAGTCGCAGACTTGGGTGCGGGCAATGATGGTAGCCGTATCGGCTACGGCGTACAGCATTTCGGTCATGGAGGGAGCCAGCGCCATGATGCGGCGAGGCCGGGCCGGCACCGTGAGCTGGCGGCCCAGGTCGTCGCGCAGTTGCTGGGTTTGCGGCTGTGTGGTTGCAGCCGGTTCGGTAGCTTCGGTAGCTTTCGGCTTATCGGGTTGGCAGGCCAGCGGCAGCCAGAGGAGCGGCAGCAGCTTCAGGAGCCGGCGCGAAGGAAGGTGGAGCATGGCCGCAAAAGTCACGCATTAAACTCGAATTTTTGAGGCCAATCAGATTTAGCGAGAGCAAAAGCGTGTTTTCCAGAACACCCTATTGATAGAATAGGCAAACAGTCAGCGGTACTCGTCCGTTTCAGATGCGCAAGCCACCTGGGTTGAGCCGGACAGCATTTCGCCTAATATGGCGTTACCTTCGTCGGCCAGAAGCCTTATCTGTGGGGCCACTGCATCCGTGAAATCCCAAAAATCCGGTTAGCTCCGGATTTAATTTTCTCTTCTATGATAGTTGTAACCGGAGCGGCCGGCTTTATTGCCAGCTGCCTTGTCACCCGCCTCAACGCCGCCAACTTCAACGACATTGTGGTGGTGGATAATTTCGCCGTGGAGCGCAAGCTCGCCAACCTGAAAGGCAAGCACCTGCGCGAATACGTGGACCGCACCGAGTTTTTCGACTGGCTGGACACCAACCACGAACAGGTGGAATTCATCTTCCACCTCGGAGCCCGCACCGATACCACCGAGCAGGACCGCGCCATCTTGGATTTACTGAACCTGAACTACTCCAAGCAGATGTGGCAGGCCTGCGTGAAGTACCAGTTGCCACTGGTGTATGCTTCGTCGGCGGCTACGTACGGGTCGGGCACGCTCGGCTACTCCGACCAGGACGACGCACTGCTGCCACTCTACCGGCCCCTCAACCCCTACGGCGACTCCAAGAACGAATTCGATAACTGGGCAGTCAACCAGGAGGAAAAGCCGTTTTTCTGGGCCGGCCTGAAGTTTTTCAACGTGTACGGCCCCAACGAGTACCACAAGGGCCGCATGGCGTCGGTGATTCTGCACGCTTTCGAGCAGATTCAGAAATCGGGCTCGATGGTGCTATTCCGCTCCCACAACCCCGACTACACCGACGGCGGCCAGATGCGCGACTTTGTGTACGTGAAGGACGTGGTGGAAGTGTGCTTCTTTCTGATGCAGCACCGCCAAAACTCTGGCATCTACAACTTAGGCACCGGTGAAGCCCGCACCTTCCTGGATTTAGCCCTGAACACCTTCGCTGCCCTGGACCGCACCGCCGACATCCAGTTCCGCGACACGCCCGAGGATATCCGCGACAAGTACCAGTACTTCACCCAGGCCGATATGAGCAAGCTGCGCAGCATCGGCTACGACCGGCCGTTTACGTCATTGGAAGATGGCGTGCAAGACTACGTGCGCAACTATTTGGTGCCTGGGGTTTATCTGTAGTACGGCTGGTGCTGTTTCGCTACATAAGAAAGGCCGCGCCTAGCAGTTAGTACCGCTTATCCGATTCCTGCTTACTTCTTCCTACAAATAGGTCTACTCCGCTTCACTTATGGAACAGTATCACGCTCTGATTCGGAAAGCATACGCCGCCTTCAATGCCCGCGACATTCCAACCGTTCTGACCACTTTTCACCCACAGGTGCGCTGGTCGAAAGCATGGGAAGGCGACTACGCAACGGGCCACGAGGACGTGCGCGACTATTGGCTGCGGCAGTGGCAGGAGCTAGACCCCTACGTTGAGCCGACTGGGTTTAGCGAGCGAGAAGACGGCAGACTGGAAGTTGCCGTGCATCAAGTGGTGAAAGATAAGCAGGGACAACTGCTGTTCGATGGTCCAGTGAAGCACATCTACACAATTCAGGATAGCCTGTTCAGGCAGATGGACATCGAGCAAGGGTAGCAACGCACTGCCCCAAATCGAACAGTTCAATCAACTGATATCCAGCCAAACGCAAAAGCCCTCCCGACTACCGTAGTCAGGAGGGCTTTTGCGTTTACAAAACGAAAACTCGTTACGCGGCTATTTCGTCGTCGCCATTGGGATAGAGCGGCAGCACGGGCGTTTCGGGGGCCACCGGGAAGGTGGGGATGAGCGACGGCGCAACGGTGTTGGCAGCATTGGTGCGGCGCAAGGCGCGCATCAGCAGATACCGGTATTTCTCGGCGTCGGCAAGGGCTGCTTCCACGGCTTGCAGGGCGTCGTGGTAGCTAACTACGGGTACTGACTCAGCAGATTCGCCCGTAGGATACGTGAGGTCAAAAACCGGGCATTGCAGGTATTCGGCGGGCGTTTTCATGGGCGTGAGCTTGGTTAAATTCTTATCGACTATATAACAGCTCACCCCCTGTTTTCATTCCTTGGCACTGAAGTTTTTACCTAACTTATCCTTAATTAAAACTCTGATTATCAGTCATTTATTTTCAAAACCAACTTACCAAACTGCTGCCCTTCATCCATGCGGCGCAGCGCGGCTTCGCCCTCGGCCAAAGGGAACATTTCGTCCACGATGGGCACCAGCTGATGCTCGTCGAAGAAGCGCAACAGACCCGCAAAATCTTGCTCGGTACCCATGGAAGAACCCAACAGGGAAAGCTGATTCCAGAACACTTTGCGCGCGACCAGCGTGGGAATGTTGCCATGGGTGGCGCCATAGAACACGATGCGGCCACCGGGAGTTGCCGCATCAATCAAGTCGCCGAAGCCGGGGCCGGCGGCGCTATCTACCAGTACGTGGAAGCCGCCGCCCGCTTGCTTGGTAAGTTCGACGGGCCACTTCTCAGTTTTGTAGCTGATGCCGCCTTTGGCGCCCAGCGCCACAGCTTTTTCGATTTTCTCTTCTGAACTGGAAGTTACCCACACTTCGGCACCGGCAGCTACCGCCATTTGCAGAGCCAGCAGGGCTACCCCGCCCCCAACACCGCTAATCAGCACCCGCTCGCCGGGTTGCAGAGCCGCCCGCGTAAACAACGCCCGGTAGGCCGTAGCGCCACCCAGCGGCAGGGCCGCCGCCTGCTCATATGACAGATGCGCGGGCTTGGGCTGCACGTAGCGGGCGGGCACGCACACGTAATCAGCAAACGTGCCATCCTGAGGCAGCCCCAGAATCGAGAAGTCACGGCCTTGCGCGGCGGGGTTGTCGCCCCAGTTGTGGCCGGGGTTGATGATTACGGCCTGTCCGCGGAGGCTTTCGTCGGCTCCCTCCCCTATTTCGGTAACGCTACCTGCGCCATCTGAACCCAGAATAATGGGAAACTTTAGCCCGGCATACTGGCCCTTCTGAATCCAGACGTCGCGGTGGTTGAGGGCGGCGGCATGGAGGCGGACCAGCACCTGCCCAGGACCGGGCTGGGGCGTGGGCACTTCCCGTAACTGAACTGGTTGATTGATACCATCAAGAACAAGAGCTTGCATGTAAACGAGGAGTTGCGGTGACTGGAGTGGTAAAGGAAACAGGAATGACGACTTGGAAGCAAGCGCCTATAAGAACCGAGCCTTCAATTCGGGCGTGGGCAGCCAGCAGCTTTCTTCCCGGCCGAACCACTGGTAGCGGTGCCGGGCAATGAAGCGGTATACCCAGTCGCGGAGAGGACGCGGCACCAGCATGCCCGCGTATAGCACCGGCCATAGCCCCCGCAACTGCCGTAGTATACGCAGTGCCGCCGTGGAATGGGTGTAAACCTGCCCATTCTGGACGAGCATAACCGTTTCGGGCTCAATGACGGCAGGCACCCCGTATTGGGCCAATAGTTCCCGCCCCGCTTCCGACTGTAAGGAGGTGAACTGAAAATGGCCAGTAGGGTCGTGGTTGATAACGAACTGTACGAAACCATTGCAGAGGTTACAAACTCCATCGAACAGAATTACGGCGGCGGGAGAAGCCATAGTAGTAGTCTAAAATTTGACAAGCAGCCTTTCTTACGAAGTGGACTGCAATAACAATACGCAGTCTGCTAGAAGCTAGGTGTATTGTTTGTAACCCGAGTTGAGCGCTAGTGGTTTTGGGGCTTCGGTTAGTGCATTAACACATATATAAAACACTATACAACAGTCGACTACAAAGACAAAAGGACACATTACGTGTTTTTCTCTCCGCTTTTTTCTCCAAAAATCAGTACTAATTCGCTTATTGTCCAGGTGTTGCACTTTTCCTATCAGCGTATAACGAAAGAGTTTTCCTCCACCACCAATTCTTTCTGCGCTATGAAAAAAAACTGGCTATTGGCCATTCCGGCTGCTCTGCTAACCTTATCGCTAGGAATGACCTCCTGCGACGACGACGATAACGGTAGCACCCCTTCCACTACCTCGGGCACGACCACCTCGGGCACTACAAGCGGTACCACTACATCTGGCACAACTACTTCCGGAACAACCTCGGGCACGACTACCAGCGGTACCACTTCCGGAACAACCTCGGGCACGACTACGAGTGGTACTACTTCCGGTACCACTACCTCAGGTACTACGAGTGGCACAACTTCTGGCACTACCACGAGCGGTACTACTGCTGGTACTACTACCAGCGGAACTACCTCCGGCACAACCACAACTGGTACAACCAGCGGCACTACAAGTGGCACCACTTCCGGCACAACTACTTCTGGAACAACTAGCGGTACGACTACGAGTGGCACCACTAGCGGTACCACGTCGGGCACTACAAGTGGTACAACCTCAGGTACCACTAGCGGCACAACTTCTGGTACCACCTCAGGCTCTACCGGTGGCTCAACTACCTAATATTTACGCTTCGGCCGCAAAGGCAGTCTTACTCTAGGCTTTCTTTGCGGCCGAAGCGTAGAAGGGGTACAGTCTGTTTTGTTCTCCTCTTTTCCTTATATATAGCATGTTCATACCCCGTATCAACCTAATAACAACTGCCTTATTGGGGGCCGCCCTTTCTTTCAGTTCTTGCAGTGGTGGCAGCAGTTCCAACGAACCCAGCACGGGCTCCGGCGACATGGCCACCGACTCCGATGCCAATGGCAGTTCCGACATCAACGGCACTTCCAATACCGAACAAGACTCGATGAGCTCTGACGCAGGAGCCGCAGCAGGCCAAGCCGAAAATCCTGCTAGCGGGGGCTCGACATCAGGCTCTACGGGCGGCACCCCCAACGGTGGCACCATGGGCAATGGCCCCGTAACCTCAGGTACAGGTGCAGGCAGCACCAGCGGTACTACTGGGGCTTCTACATCGGGCAGCAGTGCC
This sequence comes from Hymenobacter norwichensis DSM 15439, assembly GCF_000420705.1. Classification (GTDB taxonomy): domain Bacteria; phylum Bacteroidota; class Bacteroidia; order Cytophagales; family Hymenobacteraceae; genus Hymenobacter; species Hymenobacter norwichensis. Next base: position 1,170,359 of record NZ_ATVL01000006.1, on the reverse strand, counting down.
ACAACCGGCGGCCAAAATCAATAGCCCACCCGTGGGCTTTGCGCAGTTAATGGTAGCCAATTGTGCTACTAACCTAGCCTAGACCATTAACTACAGATGTTTATGAAGGCTCAACCGGTGTTTACCGCAAGAGAAGCTTTTAAAAATGCGTATTTATTCGTATACGCATTTTTAGTCGTTTGCTAACTCGATGCCGTAGAAGCATCATTGTCATCCATCATCCAACCGATTCCACCTTTCCCATTGTTCTTTCAGCTATGAAAAAGTCCTCTTTCCTCCTCTCTGCTGCTCTCATCACTGCATTAGTAGCTGCTTCGGGTAGCTCAGCCTTGGCTCAAACCACCACGGGCGGTACAACTGCCGGCACAACTGCTGGTACTATGACCTCCGGCACCACCACCTCAGGTACAACAGCAGGCACTACTTCCGGCACGATGACATCGGGCACTACGGCCGGCACTACCTCGGGCTCGATGACTTCAGGCACTACCTCAGGTAGTACAGGTGGCTCGACCACCGGCTATGGCACTACTTCAGGCTCTATGACGACATCGGGCAGCACATCAGGCTCCATGACCTCGGGCCGTCGAAGCGGTTCTACCACCTCGGGCCGCACCACTAGCGGCAGCAAAGTACGGGGCAGCAAAAACGCAGGCCGTACTACTAGCGGCATGACCACCAGCGGTTCTACCACTTCGGGCTCTACTAGCGGCAGCACCACCCGCTAAGCAATATGCCGGCTTGTTTTCAATAGTCGGTTGAAAAGGCGGAAAGGTTGATCATTGGAAACGATGAGCAACCTTTCCGCCTTTTTTTGCCTGTTCGTCTCCGAGTTCCGTTTGCTTGTCTATGCCTGCACTGTTAGCCGCTCTCCGCCGTCCTTTTGTATTCGATTTGCGTGCTCTTGCGCTGCTACGAGTTGCCGTAGCGGTTGTGCTACTTACTGATTTGGTTATCAGAAGCACCGATTTGGAGGCTCACTACTCCAATATGGGCGTGTTGCCGTTGCAGGTACTGTTTGAGCATAACTGGAACTCGTACGAATTCTCGTTGCACAGCAGTAGCGGTTTGTGGCAGGTACAGGCAGTACTGTTCGGAGTAGCTGCCGTGGCAGCCGTGGCGCTGCTACTTGGCTACCACACCCGGCTAGCCACGGTGGTATCGTGGGTGCTACTGGTATCATTGCAGAATCGGAACCCGCTTATCTCGCAGGGCGGCGACGACCTGTTGCGCATGCTGTTGTTTTGGGGCTTCTTTTTGCCCTGGGGCCGCGTGTACTCTTGGGATGCGCGCAAGCGGCTCACTCCGCCCCAACTGACTTACATCAGTGCGGCTACTGTAGCCTACGTAGTTCAGATAGCCCTAGTGTACTGGTGCACGGCGCTACTCAAATCGGGCGCAGAATGGACCACTGAGGGCACGGCCCTTTACTATGCCCTTAGCCTCGACCAAGTACTGATGCCAGGCGGCAAGCTCATTTATCCCTATCCCGAGCTGCTACGGTTTCTCACCTTTGCCACTTATTATCTGGAGAAGTTTCTGCCGTTTGTGCTGTTTCTGCCGTTCTGGGTGCCGTTTTGGCGGTTGTTGTTTGTGGGGGTAATGTTCGGCTTTCACATCGGTATCAGTCTGACCTTGTTCGTGGGGTTGTTCTTCCTGATCAACTTGGCCTCAGTGCTGGGCTTGCTGCCCCCCGTAGCTATGGACAGGCTGGAGCGCTGGCTGGTACCGGCCACGCAACAGTTGCGCCCCCGTGTGGCAGCCCGCTTAGCTTCTCTACGGACTCGGCTAGCCAGTTGGCAGCGCCCCGTCAACGTGCAAATCAACTCGTCGATAGAAGTTTCGGCGGGGGCGCGCCGGCTGTTGCGGAGCGTGCGCGAAGGGCTAGTAGTGGGCGTACTGGTATATGTATGCTGGTGGAACCTCGACAACATTGTGAACCCGCGCTGGGCCATGAAAGAGCCGCTGCGGTGGTTGGGCTACCTAGTACGCATCGACCAGCACTGGGGCATGTTTGCGCCGGCCGTGTTCAAGGATGATGGCTGGTATCTACTGGATGCTACCACCACCGATGGCCGCCACCTCGACCTGAACCGCCACGGCCAACCCCTTACCTACAGCAAGCCCGAATCGGTGATGCGCCTTTTTAAAAACGACCGGTGGCGCAAGTATTCCGAGAACTACCTGTTTGTTTCGAATGCTTACATGCGGCCGTATTACTGCAACTACTTACTCCGCATCTGGCGCGAACAGCCCGGCAACCCACCGCTGCGCCACCTTGATGTGGTGTACATGAAAGAAATATCCCTGCCTAACTACAAAACGGCTAAGCCTACCCGTGAGGTGCTTTGTGGCTGCGACGCGGCCAGTGAGTAGTCAGGCAAGCGCGTTGGCAAACAGCACATTATCACATCAACAATTAACATATCAACCACTATGTTCAACAAAGCAACCCGCGCCAATACGCCCGCGCTGCAACACGTTACCGCTGGCCTATGGGGTCTGCGCGACGTATTTGCCAACCTCTACTTCGTGCGTAACCCTGAGGCCCCCACCGACGCTTGGGTGCTGATTGACGCCGGCCTTCCTGGTTCTGGCCAAAAGGTACAACGGTCAGCAGAAGCCCTTTTTGGGCACGATAATCCGCCCGCGGCCATCCTGCTTACCCACGGCCACTTCGACCACGTAGGGGCGCTACCACACCTGCTGAAGGCGTGGCCCAATGTGCCAGTGTACGCCCACCCATTGGAACTGCCCTACCTCACTGGCCGCTCGTCGTACCCCCCACCCGACCCAACCGTGGGCGGCGGGACAATGGCGGCCATGTCATTTTTGTATCCCAAGAAGCCGCTCAACTTGGGCTCCCGCATACAGGCTCTCCCGCCCGACGGCACCGTGCCCGAGTTGTCTGGTTGGCGCTGGGTACATACACCGGGTCATACGCCGGGCCATGTTTCCTTCTTCCGCGAAGCCGACCATGTACTGGTACCCGGCGACGCTTTCGTAACGGTGCAGGCCGAATCGGGCATGGCCACCTGGACGCAGAAGCAAGAAGTGCACGGCCCGCCCGCCTATTTCACCCCCGATTGGCAGCATGCTCGGCACTCGGTAGCACTGCTGGCTGGCCTCAACCCCACCCTAGCAGCTACCGGCCACGGTATCCCGATGCAGGGCGAAGAATTACGCCAGCAGCTAGCCGATTTGGTAGCGCACTTCGATGATAAAGCCGTACCCGCCCAGGGCCGCTATGTGGGCCACCCAGCCCAAGCCAACGAAAGTGGCGTGGTATCGGTGCCGCCGCCAGCGAAAACCAATTTACCTATCTGGCTGGTAGGGGCTGGCGTAGCAGTAGCAGGCGGCATCTGGTTGTCGCGCAACAGCCATAAAGTTGCTGCTTTGGGTGAAACTCGACGCACTAAGCGCCGGACTTACATTTCCTCTACCATATACAGAGGCTGATTTCACTTAACCGCATCTTTGGTAGCCACCAACGGCTTCGTTCACACAAGTGGACGAAGCCGCTTTTTTTAATAGCTAGCCAAAGAACAATTACGTGAAAACAGCGACGCACCATGAATCATAATAATTATATTTACTATTCATCATTGATTATAGCTTCAATATGACAAAATCTTTATAATAAAGAATAAACCAATCGAAATATGTCGTTGGTTACCCATATTATATAAACGAATATTAACTTGCTTTAAAGTTGATTTTATAACACAACAAGCAAGCTAATCAGCACTTATTTATATTGAATTTATTTCTATAAAAAATTAGACAATATCTACTCTATTATCACCTACTCGCGCTAGCATCACATTATACATTACACCAAAAACACAATTTTTTACAGAATATAACCACCTAAAATGAAACAGGTTTTACCCGCTTTTACCTTTCTTTTCCCATGCGTTTTGCTTGGTGGTCTGCCTTCAACCGCAACAGCACAGTCTACTAACCCACCTGCCCTGTACGTAAACGACAGCGCCACTATCGGCGACTTATTTACAACAGCGGCGGGCAATGACGCTACCGGCAACGGCTCGGCAGCAGCACCTTTTGCCACCGTAGCCCGCGCCTTGGCACAAGCCGATCTTACTACCCAAACCATTTTTATTGATGCAGGTACATACTCCGAGCGCATCGTGCTCAACAAGCCTATCAGTTTGCAGGGAGCTGGTACGGCTACGGGTCAGCCAAGCAGCGCCACCATTTTTGATGGCGGGCTACTACCATCTCCCACCCAAACCAACGAAGCCGGCCTGCTGATAACGGTAAGCGGCGGTACCAGTACCAACTCACTCACCATTGCTGACCTTACGTTCCAGAACTACGACTTTGGTATTCAGGCTGATGGCAGCAATCCGCAGGCTTATTTTCTACTGGAAGATGTGGAAACGGTGCACAACCGGCGGCAAGGGATTTTCTGGCGAAGCTTGGGTGGCGTTGACCACCTGACGTTTCGGCGAGTGCGGGCTGCTTATACCGCCGAAGGCACCAACCCTAGTGCCAACGGAGCCGGTCGGGGCCTGTTCCTAGTCAATGGCCACAAAGCGGATATCCTGATTGAAGGCGGCACCTTTGAAATGAACCGCCGCGGCGGCATCGACATCAACGACGGCAGCGTGAGCAACCTGACGGTGCGCAACAACCAGTTCAGCCAGAATGCAGGCGGCGCGCTGGTAGTGCTGGGCGCGGCTGGTACCCGCAACGGCGGCAGTTTTACCAGCATTGCGGCGCTTATCGAGGGCAATGCCATCCGCAACAATGCTTCCAATGGCATGGAGTTGAAGGCCTGCACCGGCAATGGCCAAGGCCGTGGCGCTGGTAGCTTTGTGGTCCGCAACAACTACGTTGCCCGCACTATTAGCACCCCAACCAACCTCTCTGAGGACAATGCCGGCTTGGCATTTATCGACCGGGACCGGAGCGTAATTGCGGCCGGGGGCGGCGTAAATGGCGACCTAACCACGGGCGGCGCTTATGTGGCAGGCAACACCATCCGGGGCTATCTGGCCGATGCTACCAGTTCCAGCTTCAATATCAACGGCTTCGGGATGGTGCTGGAAGGCAGCCAGAACAAGGTATTCGGCAACGTGGTGGCGCAATGCCAGCGGGCTGTGCAAGTGCAAGACCGCCCCGCCAACAGCACCGGCTTCACCCCTTTCTTTGACAGCAGCCGCAACGGATTGGTCGTATCTAGTGGCGACAGTATCCGGGGCAACCGCCTCGACAGCTGCGCCACCGCTATCCGCACCGTGAACCTAACCAACCCGGTTGACGCTTCACTGAACTGGCTGGGTGCTGCTACGGCAACTGCGGTGCGCGGTACCACCGGCACCGGCGGCCTCGTGACGACGCTAGCCGGACCCTCCGCCAATTTCGCCGGGCAATCAGCTTTTGCTACTACTGGCTTAATTGATTACTCTCCCTTCCTTGGCAGCAACCTAGACGCTGCGGCTGCCGTGGGCTTCCAGCCAGATCTTGCTCAGCTGACTGCTGATAACTATAGCCCGCAGTCCTCAACTGATACTCCACTAGCCGAAGGATTGGCGCTAGTAGCTGAAAATGGCACACTTGGGTTGAGTGCCTCCGCTTATGATGAGAGCATCAGCATCAGCAAAAGCCTAACGCTGACCGCCGAAGCTACTACTACCCTGCGTGCTTTGTCGCTCAACGGCGCCGGCAAAACCCTCACACTGGGCGCGCCTCTCGCTCTTACGGGCAGCCTCACTCTCACCGACGGCCTGTTACGCACTACGGCCAGCAACTTACTTACCCTTACCGACCAAGCCACGGCCACCGCGGGTAATGCTACGTCTTACGTGGATGGTCCGCTGCGCAAAGAAGGCCAGCAGGCTTTCGTGTTCCCGTTGGGCAAGAATGGGCAGTGGGCTCGCCTGGGCATTTCGGCGCCGGCTAGCGCCACTACGGCTTTCACCGCCGAGTACATACCTACGGCCTATGCTACCCGTACCGCCAACTCCCCACTAAGCGAGGTCAGCCAGGTGGAGCACTGGACCCTAGATGGGGCCGGCACTTCCGACGCGGTGAACGTGCAGTTGTTCTGGGAAAACGCCTTCCGTAGTGGCATCAATAATTTCTCGACGGATTTGCAAGTGGCAGCTTTCAACGGCACCACCTGGGACACAGCGGGCAACAGCGGCTTGAGCGGCAGTCTTAACGCCGGTGCGGTGGTATCGGCTCGGCCAGCTAGCAATTTCACTACGTTCACGCTGGGCTCCCTCTCGCCGGCTGTCAACCCGCTTGCCACCCAGCTACTTTCCTTCACGGCCGACCAGCCGACCCCCGGCACCGTGGCGCTGGAATGGACGCTGCCGAGCGAAGATAATATGTTCGGGTATGCAGTGGAACGCTCCACTACCAGCACTAACTGGCAGCAGATTGGCTTCGTAGCCAGCCAAGGCGTTACACCGCAGCCGCTAGCCTATACCTACCAAGACCGCAACACGCAGGGCCTGATGCAGGCCACCTACCGCCTACGCCAAACCAACGCGGCCGGCGTAGCGCGCTACTCGGCGGTAGCCTCGGTGGCCATTACCGGCGGCCCATTGGCTACTAGCCACCCCAGCCCCAACCAATTTGCGGTGTTTCCTAACCCAGCCAGCCACTACGTAACAGTACGCTTATCGGCAGTGGCCAGCGGCCCGGCCCGCGTACTGCTTACCGACCTTAGCGGCCGCACGGTGCTAACCCAGAAGCTACGCGGCGGCACGGATACAGAAGTAAACCTGCCGGCTTCGCTCTCAACTGGCGTGTATCTGCTGCGCGTAGAGGCACCTGGTTATTCCAGCAAGCCACAACGGTTGGTTGTTCAGTAATCTATTGGGCACTTATACAAGCAACGTTTTAGCAACGGCCTTCCCTAACTGCGGGGAAGGCCGTTGTCTTTTTGGTAGCCTTACTTGTTGCTTACTCGACGGGCAATAAGTCGCAGTACCAGAAGCCGGCGGCGTAGGGGTCAGGGGCATCCTCTTGGTGGCAATTAGCTTGGCTGTTGGCGGGCGGCTGATAGGTACGGCGCACTTTCTCGCCGTACTCAAACGAGATGGGCGAGGCGAAATACGGCGCATCGAACACAAAGCTGTGGTACTCGCCGTTTTCACCGCAAGCGTCTACGCCGGGCGGCAGGTCGCGCAGAAAGTCGGCGTCGAGCAGGCGGCCGCAGAAGCTGGCATCCAGGAACTTGTCGTTCACGCAGACAACTACCGCTTTGAAGCCCAGGTCGAGGTACTCACGCAATAGGTCGGCGCTGGGGCGCTGCCAGATAGGGAAAACGGCTTCCATGCCGATGCCAGCTAGTTGCTGTTCGCGGTACTGGCGGAGGTCTTCCAGAAAAATATCACCGAAGATGGAATGCCGAATGCCTTTTGCCTGAAGCGGGGCCAGGGTTTCGCGCATAATCCGCTCGTAGTCTTCCATGCCGGGCATTTCGGGGAGTTCCAGCTGGGTGAGCGGCAGGCCAATGCGCTGGGCCTGCTGCGCCAGCAATTCCAGCCGCACCCCGTGCATGGAAACGCGTTGGTAATGGGCATTGACGCTGGTGAGCAGGTCGGTGACGTGGAAACGGGGGTTGCGGAGGGCGTAGTAGAGGGCAAGTGCCGAATCTTTGCCGCCGCTCCAATTCATCAAGGCAGGAACTGACATGCGGTAAAGGTAGAGGGCCACCTCGAAACATTGCCGCAACCGCAGCGCCTTGCCCTACGTTGGGTTAAGCAGCCGCAGCTGCTTGTTTTTGCGCCGGCTTGCTTCGTCTGTTTTTCCTATTCCAACTACTTTCTATGAAACGCATTTCCCATCTGCTGCTAGCCGTTGCGGCCGTAGCCTCGCTGGCCGCCTGCGACCGGCAGAAATCTCCTGGCAAAGACCCCCAAGTTACCGAGGACTTCACTAACGCGCCACCCGCCACCGTCAACGAAACGGACCGCGACAGCATCTCGGGTGGGCAGCGGGTGGAAGCCCCAGCCGGGAAAGGCTCAGCCGCCGACCAGCAAGCTTCGCAAGGTAATGCCGATGCCGCGCTGGAGTCGTCGCCGAGCAACCCCAACTCGCCACCCAACCGCATGCCTAAAGAATCAGAGGAAGCTAAATCGAAAGGCAGCGAATAAGAGCGTAGTCTATTTGTAAAAAAGCCCGCCAACTTGTAGTTGGCGGGCTTTTTTATGTTATGAAGAAGCTAGCTACAGCGCCCGACCAGCGGGTAAGCCCAGCGCTGTGCCTTTCGAAAGGGCCAAGCCAGCACCCAGCACCAGCGCATCTTCAAAGCCGCCAACCAAGGCAATCGGCAAACCGGATTCTTGCGCTGATTTTTTGCGCAGGTATAGACTGGCGTACGTGGCGGCTACCGCTACAGCACTACCGAGCAACGCCCCTTTTATGGCGCTATCATGGTTGACTTTGTAGAGTGTGGCCCCTACCAGCGCCCCGGATAGGGCCCGGCCCGCCAGTACAGGCGGCGCGGTACGGTCGGGGGCAGCGGGCAGTTTGTCGCCCACCATTTCGCCGGCCGTCATCAGCTTGAGGCCCGTGGCCACCCAAGGCTTCTGCATCCACCGCAACGGCGACTTAGCCAGGGCGTGGGGGTGAAATTTGGTGAGGTTGCCGCTTAGCAGCATCGGGGCCGTCATGCTCCGGAAGCCCGCCAACGTGCCGAGTCCTACGGTTTGCCAAAAGTATTTGCTCATCTTATTTTCAGTGAGTTCAGTTGAAAGGAGTAGGTCTTTAAACGATAAATCCGGGTGGATGACCAAATAGGTTTCAGGTCTTTTTCGCGCGGCTCATACGTTTTCAAACTCTACTTATACTGCGGGCCCTGGCCGGGGCGGGCGTAGGCAAAGGCACCTACCTGGCTGGCGCGGTAGTAGGTATCGAGGCCGGAGATGCAGACGTCATCTACGGCAGGCAAATCGAGGGTCCCGTCGGGGAGCAGCACGTTTTCGGGCAGGTAGATATGCTCCACCGTACCCACCAGCAGCACCGTACCATTATGAATAGGCAGTTCCTCTTTCAGACGTAGCCCAATGCCGATGTGGCTTTCGGCCACATAGGGCGCCGGGAAATCGTCGCGGAAATCAGGCGTGAAGTGGCACTGCTCGAATTCTGATTCTTCAGCCGGAAAGTCAGCGGAGGTGTAGTGAGCCTGAGCCACGAAACCGGCGTGCACGTGGTTGATGGTGAAACACCCGGTAGTTTTCAGGTTTTGGTACGTATGGCGCGGCACCGTAGTAGGGCGGGTGATAATACCCAGCACCGCCGGCGCCGAACCCAGGTGCACTACCGAGCTGAATATGGCCAGGTTGGTGGCTCCGTCAGCGTCGGCCGTACCAATAAGGTTAGCGGGCTTATAGCCGGGTAGGGCGTTGATAAGGTTGAGGCGGTACACCTTCTCGAAAGCCTGAAGGTCGGCGGGCGTGATGTGGCGCATAAGTAAAAAAGCGTGAAACCAGGAGACGGATAAAGAGAAAAGGCGCAGCGTACGCAGGACATTTTGCGGCCTGGTTTGTTACTACGAGCCGCAAGCGCAATTCGACGCTTGTACTTTCCACCTTTCTATTAAAACCCAATTACTATGGCCGATTCACCTAAGACCTCATTCTCTCCCACCTACACCATCGGCGGCGACCTGTCCGTGAACCGGATGGGTTACGGCGCCATGCGCATTACCGGCGACGGTATTTGGGGGCCGCCCCAAGACCACGCCGAATCCATTAGGGTGCTGCAACGGGCCGTGGAACTGGGCGTGAACTTCATTGACACCGCCGACAGCTACGGCCCTAACGTGTCGGAGGAGCTGATTGCCGAGGCGCTGCACCCCTACCCTGCCGGTTTGCTGATTGCTACCAAAGGTGGTTTGCTGCGCACTGGCCCCAATCAGTGGCCCATCAATGCCCGCCCCGACCACTTGCGCGAAGCTCTGGAAGGTAGCCTGAAACGCCTGAAACTCGACCAGATTGACTTGTACCAACTGCACCGCATCGACCCGGAAGTGCCGTTCGAGCAGACGCTGGAATTTTTGCAGCAGGCGCAGGAAGATGGCCTTATCAAGCATATTGGCCTTTCCGAAGTGAACGTGGAGCAAATCAAAAAGGCGCAGGAATACGTGAAAGTGGTATCGGTGCAGAACATGTACAGCGTGGACAACCGCAAGTGGGAAGCTGAGCTGGAGTACACCGAGCAAAATGATATTGCTTTCATTCCGTGGTACCCACTCAGTGGCGGCAACGAGCAGGCCCTGAGCAAGCTGGAGCAAATCGGGCAGAAGCACAACGCTACCAAGCAACAGGTGGCCCTGAGCTGGCTATTGCACCGCGCGCCCAACATCCTGCTCATCCCCGGCACGTCCAAAGTGAAGCACCTGGAAGAAAACGTACAGGCTGCATCCATTGCCCTGACTCCCGAGGACATGGCTGAACTAGAGACCATCAAGTAGCTTCGTGAGCATGTAGCGCGAAAACACAACTGGCCACAAAAAAAGGCGGTTATCCTGCATGCAGGATAACCGCCTTTTTTCAGATTTGTCAGCCTATTCCTGGCCGTGGGCCCAGGTATCCATCTTGCGTTCCAGCACCGAAAGAGGCATGACGCCGTCCTTCAGCAGCTCGTCATGGAAATCGGTGAGGTGGAAATGCTCCCGATGCTGGCCGGCATACTGTTCGCGCAGCTTGTTGTGCTGCACCCCAAGCTGCTTGGCGTATTTCTCGCGCATCTCCCTGATTTTCAGGGCTCCTATTTTGTAGCTCAGCGCCTGCCCCGGTATGGCCATATACCGCTCAATTTCGGCGGTGGCGCCGTCTTCACTGATGGCTTCGTTGTCCATCATGTAGGCAATGGCCTGTTCGCGGGTCATGCTTTTGGTGTGCATGGCCACGTCTACCACTAGGCGCACGGCGCGGTGCATCTCGTCGCCGAGGGCGCCCATGTACTGGTACGGGTCGGTATAGAGGCCGAGTTCCTTGCCCAGGCTTTCGGTGTAAAGGGCCCAGCCTTCGCCCATGGCGCCATACCAAGCAAAGCGCCGGAACTTCGGCAATGCTTCATTTTCCTGCTGCAATGAAATCTGGTAGTGGTGGCCCGGAATGGCTTCATGCAGAAACAACGACTCCATGCCCGACGTCACGTTGAACTTGGTGGCATCGGGAATCGGGATGTAGAAGATGCCCGGCCGGGAGCCGTCGGGGCTGCCTTGGTTGTACTCGGCTGAGGCCGAAGCCTCGCGAAACTTCTCGGTTTGCCGGATTTCAAATGGCGTTTTGGGCGTGCGCCCGAACAGCTTGGGCAAGTTGGGCGTGATGCGCGCCTGAATACTGCGGAAGGCGTTGAGCACATCTTCCGGCGTTTTGTAGGGCATCAGCTTGGGGTCGGTTTTCAGGGAAGTGAAGAAGGCTTTCAAGTCGCCTTTGAAACCGACCTGCGCTTTCACCTTCTCCATTTCCGTACGGATGCGCTTCACCTCCTCCAGCCCGGTCTGGTAGATTTGCTCGGGCGTTTTGTCGGTGGTGGTCCAGCTCTTCACGTAGTAGCGGTACATCTCCGGGCCGCCGGGCACACCCGAAATGCCGGTAGTAGCACGGGCTTTGGGCGCGTACTCTTTCTCCAGGAAGTCGCCAAGCTTACGATAGGTAGGCACCAGCTCGTTCATGATGGCCTTCTTATAGTCGGCCGTGATGCGCTGCTGATCTTCGGCGGAAATGTTTTTCGGAAACTTCTTGATGGGACCATAGAACAAGCTTTGGGTTGGGTCCGTCACCACCAAGTCGCGCATCTGCGGAATCATCTTGCTTACCAAGGCTTTGGGCAGCACCACGCCGGCTTTCATGCCCTGCCGAAAATTGGCAATGGCTGTGTCGCCCCACACCGAAAAGCCCCGCACCCGGCCCAGCCAGTTGTCGTAGTCTTTCACGGTTTTGAAAGGCTGCACCCCTTCGCCCGAGCCATATTGGCCCATCGTGATAGGCAAACCCCAGAACTGCTGAAACGGCATCATCCAAGTGTTCAGCTTCAGGCCTTCCAGCTTGGTTTCGAGGTCATACTGGAAAATGTCGTAGCTGATTTTGTCGTTTTCCGACAGTGTGGCCCGCTGAAAAGTTTGGAGCTTAGTGAGGTACTTCTGGTAGAAAGCCGCCAGCTGGGTCCGGAATTCCTTGGTGCCGTCGTTGGGCAGCTGGTCGTTGAAGCGGTTGTCGCCTTGGGTGGTAGCTTCCAGTGGAAACAGGCGCGCCTGCTCTTCCCAGTAGCCCGCAAATAGGTCGGGCAGGTTCTTGATTTTAGTCACGTCGGTTTCAATGGGCGTGCTGCCATCGGCGGCAGGTTTCTGTTGGTTGCAGGCACCAAGCAAGGCCACAGCCAACAGGCCGGTGAGTACGCGGGTTTTCATAGGAAATCAGGCAGAGAGGTTTCAGCCCCAAAAGGTACGTGGTTTGGCCCACCCGATGAAACCGGCGGTTTTCGCCAGGCCGAAGTGGTAAGCAATAAGCAGCAGAAAGCCCGCCCGAAAGGTTCGGACGGGCTTTTGCGAATCGGGCGATGTTGGTTATTTCGCTATCAGGAACTTGCCACTCAATACGCCTTCTGAGGTAACGACCTGCACAATGTACATCTGCCGGTTGTTTATCCCTGTTACCGGAATCTGGCGGGTTACGAGGCCAGTGGTTGGGCTGGTCAGGTTTTCTGTGTACACCATGCGGCCCATGTTGTCGAACACTCGCAAGGTTTGCAGGGCGGCTTCGGTTTGCAGCACAATGTTGAGGTTGCCATTGTCGCCGTAGGCTTGCAGTTGTTGCTTCACGCTACCTACTTGTACTGGAATAACCTGGGTGTAGCTAAACGTACCATCAAGGTCGGTTTGCTTGAGGCGGTAGTAGTTCAGGCCCTTACGCATGCCCAGGTCGGTGGCAGCATATTCACGGCGGGCACTAGAGGTACCAGCGGCAGCCACTTTAGCTACTTCAGTGAAGGTTTCACCATTAAAGGACCGCTCTACAGTGAAGTCGGCCGAGTTTTTCTCGCTAGCCGTAATCCAGCGCAAATTTACTTGGTTGTTGTCGTAAGCGGCAGTGAAGCTGCTTAGCTCCACGGGCAGCGGTGCCGCATTACAGTCGAGAGCAACCGGCCCTTCAGTATAGTTAGTGTTGATAAACTGCCTAATCTGGTTGGCGTTGTTGTAGCCGAGAATTTTGCCAGCTACAACAAGATTCCCAGCTTTCTGCTGCCCTTTGTTAATAGAAGAGTTGCCTTGGTCATTTATCAGGTTACCACCGATGGTGAAAGTGGCGGTAAGCGTGATGTCATTGCTAACTACGAAGGTTACACAAGAAGAAACATTGATGTTAGCGTAAATCAGCGCATCTGTCTTGATAAAGTTGATTTTATAGAGGTCCAGCGCCAGTGTTCTATTACTCCGGGCCTGCACATTTAGGCGGTCACTAGGGCCCCCCGTTTGTTCGCCCAAGGTTAGCGTGCGATTACCGCCATCTACTAAGGAGCCGTTAGGGAAGATTGATAGAGCACCATTTCTACCACTCACGTCATAGTCAATGTTCAGCCGGACGTTAGTAGTAACGTTAACTACATTGTTGGCTCCAGGAGCCGGAAACCGCGATACTCCCGGACCGTCACCTGAGATAATTGTCCAAGTGCTTGGGTTATTCCAGTTACCGTCGACTTGAGAATCGTACCTAACGGGAGTTGATTGCTGCGCTTGCACAAAGAGCGTGCACAGCATGAAAAGAAAAGTGAGTAGTGTCGTCTTCATGGTAATCAGGGTAAAAGGGTACTTCATCTTCGGCGTCTTACGGTTCAATACGCTTTCAGATGCCTGCTACAGGCTACTTAGATGGGATTTCTCTTATATCGTTCATATTATATCTTGTTAAGTAAATATGAATTTAGAGGACCTATTTCACTTCAGCACGTAACAAACATCACAATCGTATAATTTTTACAATAATACTATTCCTAGATTTACTTTACAATTTTTTTTAATTATTACTTAATTTTGTTTATTAAGTTCAATAAAATGGTTTTAATTATATGACGCTCTGTGGCTACTTAATGTTGTGCTTAGTTGAAATAGAGCCTTCGCAGAGGTGTAGCAGCAACCGTTCGACAACAAAGTGGGTACGATGTCTGTCTTAAACTACATTTAACTACCCCTATGGAATCTCTCAGCGGAAAGAATGCCCTTGTAACGGGCGCCGGCAAAGGCATTGGCCGGGCCGTAGCAATTGCCCTCGCACAGGAAGGCGTAAACGTAGCCCTGTTGGCTCGCACCGAAAGCCAGTTACAAGCCGTAGCGCAGGAAGTACAGGCTCTGGGCGTGAAAGCCACCATCGTAACAGCCGATATTGCCGACCGTGCCGCTGTGGAAGCGGCTGTAGCGCAGGCCGAAACCGAACTTGGCACCATTGATATTCTGATCAACAACGCCGGTATCGGCACTTTCGCTAAGCTGGTTGATATGGACCCCAAGGAGTGGGAACACATCATTCAGGTGAACCTGATGGGCACGTACTACGCCACGCGCGCTGTGCTACCCGGCATGATAGCCCGCGAAACCGGCGACATCATCAATATTGCCTCCACGGCCGGGCAGCGCGGCGCGGCCACTACCAGCGCCTACAGTGCTTCCAAGTTTGCCGTGCTCGGCCTCACCGAATCGTTGATGCAAGAAGTGCGCAAGCACAACATCCGGGTGTCGGCCCTCACCCCTAGCACTGTAGCTACCGAGTTGGCCATCAGCAACAAGCTCACCGACGGCAACCCCGACAAGGTGATGCAGCCCGAAGATTTGGCAGAGTTCATCGTGTCGCAGCTCAAACTCAACCGCCGCATCTTTATTAAAGAAGCCGGCATGTGGAGCACCAATCCGTAGTGAGTACCTAATAGCAGCAAAACAAAAGAGCCTCCGCTGAATAGCGGAGGCTCTTTTGTTTTACCTATAGCGTTATATCAACACAGACTAAGTCCTTACTCTATCTTACCGTTACGGATGATGACGTCGGCTTTGGGCTCGGCTTTTTTTACCATCGTTCCGAAGGCACCTTTTTTCTCGAAGGAGGCTACCACCTCATCCTCCACGGGAGTGCGCTGCACCACGGGGTTGTTGGCCCAGAACTCGGGGTCATACTTGGTAGCCTTAATGGTTTCTAGGTCCCGGTCGTCGACGTTGGGGCGGGCGTAGGCTATTTTGGTGGGCGTCGTGGACGTGTCGTAGAAGTAGGTGAACGAGTTAACGCTCAGTGGTACGGTGCCGGTTTTCGTGCCGGTTACGAGGTCGGCCGTGAGGTCCACCTGCATGTGGTCGAGCGGCGAAACGGGGGCATCGTCGGAGGGCTTGAACACCATATCCACCGACAGCTTGGGGTTTTTGAACTTCTGGTTGGGGTTGCTGGACTTGGCCGTGAAGTTGGGCTGCATCATTTTATAGCGCACAATCTTGTTGGTTTCGATATCAATCCAGATGGTGCCTTCCACGCGGTACTTTATTTCGGGGCGCGTCTCGAAGCTGATTTCGGCAATAGTGCTGCTGTCCTGGTCGAGTAGGCCTTTCAGTTCCAGCAAGTAGTTCTTCACGGTGTTCGGGCTGAGCAGCGCCAACGACTTGGTACTGTCGGCGTTGGCATCATAGAGGCCGTAGGAGCGGGTGTAGATGGAAAAGTTGCTAAACGCCGTGGCCGCCTGCTTGGCCGCGTAGCGCCCTTGTGCAATGGCTGTGCCCTCAATGCGGGCCGGGTTGGATTTCACGTTCCAGACCACTTCCTGCAATTCGGTGGGCTCGTTGCTGATGCGGGTGAGCTGGCGGTAGTAGGCCTTGCCATAGAACTTACGTGAGTAGCTGTTTTGCAGCTGCCGGAACGCCTTTTCCACCAGCTGAAACGGGTAGCTATTCACTTTCACTTCGGGCAGTACCACCGAGGCCGGCGCCATGGCTACTTGCAGCGGCGTGTTGTAGGTGGCCTGCGTTACGCGCAAAGTGTCGCGCAAGTGGCCCAGTTCCGAGAAAACCAGCGTGCGAGGCAAGTCCTTGAGCACTAAAGTAAACTCGCCGTTCACGTTGCTGGCTGTGCCGTTGGTAGTACCCACTACCTGAATACTCACGAACGGCAGCGGCTCTTTGGTTTCTTTATCAACCACGGTGCCGCGCACCGAAAACTGCGCCGCCGCTCCCAAAGGCAAAGCCAGCAGAGCCAGCAGAAACAGGCTGGCCAAAGAAGAAAAACGGAATAAGGACGACCGGATAGCAGGGAAGTGGAATGAGTGCAAGGCGAAGCTAAGTTAAATGAGTACCAGAATGGAAACGATAGAACGGCTGGCAGCGCCCAGGGCGTATGCCGCTGCCGCAAAGGTAGGCCCGCGCCGGATTTTGAAACCGGAAAAAGCAAAGTCCTGCCGCCCAAATGCAACTACAATGCCACACGGCGGTTGAAGTATACCAGAACAGTGCAGCCGAACATGATACCTTTTCCTTAATCTGCGTAAACCCAACGCGCCCTATCTTGGGGCCGTTCAACAGTTCCTTTCCTTTCTCATATTACTTTCCACATCATGCTGAAGCGAGATTTCCTGAAAAATGGCGTTCTGACTATGGTAGGAGCCTTGGTGAGCCCCGCTTTGTTGGCGCGCGCCCACGACGAAAAGCTGCTCCGCGAAGCCCGGGCCACCCCCATTGCCGACGGCCCTTTCACGCTGCCGGCTCTGCCCTATGCCTTCAATGCCCTGGAGCCGCACATCGACGCCCGCACCATGGAAGTGCACCACGATGCCCACCACAAAACCTACGTTTCCAAGCTGAACGAAGCCGTTGCGGGCAAGCCGCAGGAGAAAATGAGCTTGGCCGATTTGCTGGCCTCGGCTAGCAAGCAGTCTGATGCCGTGCGCAACAATGCCGGTGGCCACTTCAACCATTCCATGTTCTGGCAGTTACTGTCGGCTAAGGGTGGTGGGCAGCCTACCGGTACGCTGGCCACGGCCATCAACAGCTCGTTCGGCTCGTTCGATAAGTTCAAGGAGCAGTTTGCTGCGGCAGCCACTAGCCGCTTCGGTTCGGGCTGGGCCTGGCTGAGCGCCGACAAAGCCGGCAAGCTGTTCATTTCCTCTACTCCCAACCAAGATAACCCGCTCATGGACCTGCCCGGCATTCAACACGGCACCCCTGTATTGGGTCTCGATGTGTGGGAACACGCTTATTACCTGAAGTACCAGAACAAGCGCCCCGACTACGTGGCCGCCTTCTGGAACGTGGTGAACTGGCCCGAGGTGAACCGCCGCTTCGACGCCGTGAAGAAAGGCTAAACGTGCCTTCACCGAATAAAAACCAAAAGGGCGGCCCGTGTGGGCCGCCCTTTTGGTTTTCCGGGCCTTCTAGTTGCTCTTATCTGCCGGCCAGAAAGGCGGTAACCTCTCCCGAGTACGTCAGCGTGAGTTGGTGCATAGCGCGGGTGCAGGCCACGTAGAGCATGCTCTTGTCAACCTCAGTTTTGTAGTTAAGGGCCGAGGCAAAAGGCACCACCACCGCGTCGAATTCCAGGCCTTTTGCCAAATGGGCAGTAGTAAGAATAACGCCTTCTTTGAACGTGGTCGACTCTTCGGTGAGTAGCTGCACTTCAAACTCTTGCAGTGCCTGATGCACCTGCTCGGCTTGGCGCTGGGTTTTGCAGATGATGCCCACCGAGTGGTTGCTCGAACTTTTGAACTCCCTGACCAGCTGCTGAAGAGCTGCCAGCTCCTCTCCCCTGCTGTTGTAGCGCGTTGCGGTGGGCTCCGGGCCGTGGCGCTCGAGCGGTATGATGTGCGGGTTCGGGGTGATGCGCTGCGCGAAGCTGGTAATTTCAACCGTAGAGCGGTAGCTGCGGTACAGTTTCACCACGTCGGCCTGTGGGAAAACCCGCTCGATGGTTTCAGCCGAGGAGGCACTGTACGGATTTACCGTTTGGCTGACATCACCCAGAATGGTTTTGCGGCACAAAAACAGGCGCGACAGCACGGCGTACTGCACCGGGGTGTAGTCCTGCATTTCATCTATTAGTAAGTGCTTGACCTGCTCATAGGCGCTAATGCCTTCCAGCCGCACCCGCAGGTAAATCAAGGCAAAAACATCGGCGTATTCCAGCTTCATCTGGTGGTCGAGTTTAAGCAGCTCGGGCCGGCCCACCCAACGGTAAAAGTCCCGGTAGAAGTCCAGCACCTGATGAAACCGGAACATGCGCGGTACCCCCTCCCCAATGATGGATTTTTCTTGCCCGGTCAGCTTGCGGTCCACGGCGGTGCGCACGTACGCCCGCACGTCGTTGGAAACCTGCGCGAATCGTTTCAGGAGCGGCACTCGGTGGTAGGCCTTGAACTTCTCCTGAATGAAGCGCCCCGGCACCACCGTTCGGCCTACCCGCAGGTCACTGACGCTGAAATAGTTGTTTTCTACGTGCAGAAGGTATTGGTTGAGCTGACTAAGGAATTCAAACGAGGACTTGAACTGAATCCGCTCGATAAAGGCCGGGTCGTGGCGCTCCAGCAGCGCCGATACCTGCTCGAAAAAGGTTTGGAACTGATACCGGTTTTCCAGCAAATCGGCGGCCAGCTCTTCCATACCCATTTCCGGAATGTGCTCTTCCCCCAGTTCGGGCAGCACGTTGGAGATATAGTCGGCAAACACCTTGTTGGGCGAGATGATAAGCACGTCCTGCGCCCGGATTGTTTCGCGGTAACGGTACAACAGAAACGCAATCCGGTGCAGGGCAATGGACGTTTTGCCCGAGCCCGCCACGCCCTGAATCACCATCACCGACGCGTCCTCGTTGCGAATCACCGCGTTTTGGTCGCGCTGAATGGTGGCAACGATGTTCTTCATCTTGTCGTCCGACGACTTGGCTAACTCACGCTGGAGCACGTCATCGTGGATGTTCACGCCGCTGTCGAGCAGGAACTCCATACGGCCGTCCCGGATTTTGTACTGCCGTTTCAGCTCAATGGTACCGCGCACCGTGCCCGATGGGGTAACGTAGGAGGCCGCGCCCAGCTCGAAATCATAGAACATCGACGAAATAGGCGCCCGCCAGTCGTAAATCAGGTTCTGGCGGTGGTGCTCATCGAAAAAGGAATGCACCCCTATGTACAGCGGCGCCGTGCCCTGGGGCGTGGCAAAATCGATGCGGCCGAAATACGGAGACTGCACCAGCTTGAGCAGCTTGCGCTTCCTGGACACGGCCGCTTCGCCGGTAAAAGCCATGCGGTTGATGGACTGCCCCGCGGCCACCATGTCGGCGTCGTCCATGCCCGACTGGTGCTCGTGGATGTACTGCTTTTTCTCCCGCAGTTCATCGGAAAACTGCCGCACAGCGTCATCTACCCGCCGGACGGCCAGCACCAGCTTTTCCTTGATTTCTTCCAGATATTCTCGTTCTTCTAGTTCGGTTTCGTTCATCACTTACGGCGCTTGTACTAACGAACCCCAAAGGTGCCACCAAAATCCGGTCGGTTGAAGCGTTGACCCAACTATCCGCTCGCGCTGGGCCCGTGCGGCTGGGCTTACGCCATGCTTTGCAACAAATAGTACAGCCAGTCCTGGGCTTCCGCTTTCCAGAAAAACCCAGAACCGTTTCAGCCAAAAAAATTAGCTTTACGAAAAGCTAAAAAAATTAGTAATTAATAAAACTATTGCTGCATATTTACAGTAAGAAAACTTAGTTAAACGGCAGCCAAGCCCCTATTCACTTCTACGCCTATGAACGATTTTGCTTATGCCTACGACCAAGCCTCAACCCTCGTGCGACAAGCAGAGGGAGACACATTACTACTGGCAGCGTATGCCGAAAATGCCCCTGCCACTGGTGCTGCCTGCTTTTTTCGGGGGCAGCTGCGCGACTCTTGGCTAACGGCCCGCGGGCTAACCACGTTAGCCAAAGTAGTGGCCTCGCGCTTCGTGCCGCAGAGTGCTGCCCTGCGTGACCCTATCGTGACGGCGGGGGCGGGGCAGCTGCGGTTCGAAGCGTTTTCGTCGTGCAACGGCGTGTATGCCCGCCTCGACCTAGGGCCGGCCGCGCTTGACGGGGAGTTTGTGCACAGCGGCACCACCAACGTCGATTTCAACGAGCCGATGGTGAATGCCCTAAGCCGCATCAGCCGGACCGAGCCGGTGCGGCTGAGCGTTGGGCAGCAAGAAGTAACGCTGGAGCGCGCAACTGGGCACGTAACCGAGCGGAAAGTAACGCTGCCGGAGCGCTGGCTACGGGGCCTCACTGCCGCCCAAGACTACTTAGCCCGCATGGATGAAAAAATGGCACTCAGCCGCGTGCAGGCGGCCCAGTTGCTGCAAACCCTGCCCGCCGGAACCAGCCGCACCGATACATTTTTGGTGCTGCGCGGGGGTCGGCCGGCCTTTTCGCCGGTGGCTGCACCGGGGGCCGTGCGAGTAGGTGGCGCCCACCGCCTGCGCCTGCTTGATGGCCTGCTGCCCTTGAGCGAAACCGTGCGCGTGTATGGCACCCCCGACGGCCAAGCCAGCGCCGTAGTACTGACACTAGGTGGCGGCCACGAATTTCTGCTGGCGCTGTCGGCGGAGGTGAACCGGGGTTTCTCAGGCGAAGGTACCCAGCTGGAAACACTGGCTGAGGAGTTGCCGGCTGAGTGGCTGACCGGCGCCAACAACCTGTTTCAAAGCAACGAAACTTTCAACCCCACTCTGTTTGGGCTGACGCACGATCTGAGCCCGGCCACCGTCACTCGGCTGTGCGCCCACCTCTCGGCCCTAGGTCTGCTGGGCTTCGACCTGCGCGACAATCAGTACTTCTACCGCCGCCTGCCATTTAAAACGGAGCGTATTCTGAAGCTGAACCCACGGTTGAAAAACGCCCGCACCCTACTCGACAACGCCGACGACGTGCAACTAGTAGGCGTGGGCCCACAGGGTCGCACCGAAGTGCGCGTGCGGGGCACCGGCGTGTGGCACACGGTGGTGCTTGGCAGCGGCGAGCCGGCCCGCTGCACCTGTCCCTGGTTTACCGGCAACCAAGGCCAGCGCGGCCCCTGCAAGCATATTCTAGCGGCTCAGCTGCGGTTTGGGGCGTAGGCGTACGGCTCCTCAAATACCCTTTATCTTATCTGCCTCCCTTACCTGATACAGCTTCGCTTTCCTATGCTTACTGCCGCCGAAAACTTCGAGGACATTATCCTGCATAAAACCGCCCACGAGCTGGTGCCCTTCTTGATGAACCTCGACAAGAAGGAGCTTATGACGCTGCGCCGCCCCACCCAGCAGCTCAAAAAACACTTAGAAGAATACCGCCCGGTGGAAAACAAGAAAGGCCAGAAGGAATACCAGCGCCTGCTCACCGCTGAGCAACAGGCCATGCTGGCTATGGCGGGGCTGGCCACATTTACGCGCAAAGAAGGACTGGCCCGCAGCTTTGAGCTGCCTTGGAGCCTGCGCAACCCCCTCGACAACCGCCACCATTACACATTGCACTGGCAGGTGCTGCGCCACTTTCGGCCCGACTGGCTGGGCGATTTTCTGGCTTCGCTTACCCGCACCAACCAGTGGCAAGCGCCCGACTATACCGAGCTCCGGGCTATGGAGCGTGAAAGTCTCGTGCCATTCGACGCGCCGATGTTCGCCCAGCTGCTTAGCAACCGCCTTTCCCGCTACGCTCGCGAGGCGATGGGCAAGCGCAAACTTACTACGCAACAAGTGGAAGAGCTGGTTTGTGCCGATTTGCGAGCCGACCCGGAACTGCTGGGCCGAGACGTATGGCTGCTGTTCGACTATGCCACCAACGTCAACTACGACAGCACCTACATTGGCCCCTACCCTGATGGCATTTCGATTGGGTGGAAACCTCTGCTCACGAAGCTGGCCAACGCTGGCGCTCTAAACCGCAACGAGCTGCTCACGCGCAGTCTGCTGGCCCTACGCCGTGACTTCAAACGGCCGTTGCTGGGCTGGTTCAAAGATGTATTTCTTGACTTAAAGCCGACGCCCGCTGAGCGACTGGCCCGGCAAGGCGAATTGGTGGAGCTGCTGGCTCATCCGCTGCCGGTGGTGGTGAATTTTGCCATCGAGCAGCTGAAAGACCTCTGGGAAGAACCCGATTTCGAGCTGGGCCCACTGCTGCAATACGCTGATGGCCTTATGACCCGGCAGGACCTGAAAACTGGCCTCAAAAGTTTGCTAGGGTCTTTTGAAAAACTACTAAAACGCCACCCAAGCCAGGCACCCGCTCTAGTTGGATTAGCTACTGCCGCCTTGCCCCACGCCGATGCCGGTGTGCAGGACCGCGCCGCCCGCCTGCTGGCCACCGTGCTAACCACTAAAACGCCCCTGCTCTCAACCGCCGAAGCCGAGGAAACTACCACCAACCTATGCGCCTACGCCGACCTGCTAGCTCCGGCGGCCCGCACCCGCTTGGCACCCTGGCTCGCACAGGCAACTCAACCTGATACCGACGACGCCACCGCAACAGCCCGCTACACGCCGCTTACCCACTTCGCGCCCGAGCTGACGCCCGCCACCGCCCTAGCCCCGGTAGCCGACTGGCACGAGCTGCTATTTCTGACCGGCCCGGTACTAGCCGCCGACGCCCCCGCCGCCGTGGACCGCTGGGTGGACGGCTTGCTCCGCCTCCGCGCTCAGCTGCCTCCCGACCATGCCCTCCAGCTGCGCCCCTACCTCAAGCAAATAATGAGTTGGTATGGGCAGGTTCAAAACTTCGACGATCAGGCTTCCTGGTTGCCGCACTTCCAAAGCACCGGCCGGCCGGGCCCAAACGATTTGCTGGCCGCGCTGGTCGTGGGGCTGGCTACCGGCTTCGAGCACCCGCAAGTGTCGCGCATCAACTTGAGCCCCAACGAGTACCACGATGCCGACCCGCTGCTGTATCTGGAGCAGCACCGTCTGGCCGCCGCCGAAGCCCGCTTGTGCCTCGGCGCTACGCCGTTGCCTTTGCTGAGCACCATCACCCATGCTCCACACTGGGTAGCTCCCACGACTTTGGTGGAAAAACTACTCGCCTACCAGGCCGCCAACGAAACGCCCAATGCCGCCGATATGACTGTAGCGCTGACCCGGTGTGCGTGGTCGAATGAGGAGGATGCCACCCAGGCCCGCACCCGCCTGCCGGAGCTGCGCGCTACCGACTTGCGCGAGTTGCTTACCTGGCTACTGGCCCCAGCGGAGGCCGACACCCCGGTTTCCACTACCACTCCCGAAACCTACGCCGCTGCGTTGCCGGCACCCACTACCGAGAAGCTGAAATACTACGGCGACAGCTCCACCCAAATCACTACCCCCCTAGAGCCGGTGCCCGTGCCGGTACCGGCCCCGTCGCCACCTCATGCCGCCGGGCTGCCGGTGTTGTCGGGTGCCGGCAGCGAGGCGGCGGCTCCTAGCCTGCTACAGCGCGCCAGGGAAAAGCTAAGCAAGCTTATCCCAATAAGCACCGAATCAGAGCTAGTACCCATTAGTCTGCCTGATGCGCTGCCCTGGCTATGGGCCGTGGCAGCCCGCACCCGCTACCCCACCGCCGAGCTACCCTGCTTGGCGGCGCTAGGTAAAGCGCCCGGCCTGGCCCGCCCCTGGCAGCCCGGCTGGACCCTGGCTGAAGTGGCGCATACCTACGTGCGGAAGTGGGAGAAAGGCCAGCCAACCATCACCGACAAGCACGTGGAGCTACTGGTGCCCGATGCGCCGGCCGCCAGTCGCGCGCCCCTTCTGCTGCCCTACGCTGCTTATGCCGGCCTGCCCAAGCGGCCTGAGCAGTATAGTTATGTGTTGCGCTTCAGCGTAGCCAACGCGGTGGCAATGCTCCCCAACAACCCCGAGCCCTTGCATTGGCACACGCTGCGCACGTGTTGCCGTACCGATGAGGCTGGGTCCGAAGCCCGCGACGCCGTACAATTTGCCTTAGCCGGCCTGTTGAGCCTGGGGCCACGCCACGCCGCTGGTACCTCGGCCCTGCTGGCCGCTGGGCTGCTGCACCAAGCATCCATTGTGCGAGCTATGGCGTTGGAAGTACTGCTTAGTGCCACCGACAACGGCCGCCTGTTGCCCGCCGACCTCGGCCGTGCTCTAGGGCGCCTACTGGCTACTGGTCGCGCCCCGCTGGCTCGCCTCACCGATACCTTGGCCCAGGCCCGCGCCATCAACTTCCGCACCGATGATGCTCTGCGCCAAACCCTAGATGCCCTGCTGCCGCTGCTCCCGGTGGTTCCTTTACGCAACACCGCCAAGCTGCTCGATGCCTACGCTGACACCTTAAGCCGGGTGCGCCATTCGGTACCTAACGTTGTGCAAGACCGTCTGCGGGAGTGGCAGCGCGTCACTAGCTTAAAGAAAACCGCCGGGGCGTTGCTGAAATAGCAGAACATTTTATTGAACCGTTGAACATGACCGACCAATTTCCGACCTCCGACCCCTCGCCTGTACTACCCTTCGACCGGGCCTATTGGGTGCTACCCGGCCGCCTGCTGGCTGGCTACGTGCCCGTTAAGCCCAACCGGGCCGATACCCGCCGGCAGCTACGTGCCTTACTAAACCAAGGTATCCGCACATTCGTGAACCTGATGCACGACAACGAGTACAATTATGCCGGTCAGATTATACCAGGCTACGAGCAGGAATTGGCCGAAGAAGCTGCCGCATTAGGTGTAAGTGCTACTGCGCACCGCCTCCCCATCACCGACCTAGACGTGCCCACTGCAACGCATATGCGCCAGGTGCTGGATATGCTGGATGCTGCGCTAGCGGCTGGCCAGCCTGCTTACGTGCACTGCTGGGGTGGGCGTGGGCGCACGGGCACGGTAGTGGGTTGCTTTTTGGCCCGCCACGGCTACGCCACTGGGCAGCGGGCGCTGGATTTTGTGCAGCACCTGCGCCGTACTGATGCCAAAAGTGACACCCTCTCACCCGAAACGCCAGCGCAATGCCAATTTGTACGCCAGTGGCCGCTGGGTCAGTAGCTACAGGTACGATTACTAATTCCGCACGAGCTCTTCAATCTATATCAAATCAGTGTGATTTTGAGAGCAAGCAACACAGCATTATAAGTAAAAACAATAGGATATTTTAAATTATAATCGTTCTTCAAAGCCCTTTAATGTCTGTATTTGAAATCATTAATTGTGTTTATACAGGACAACGCTTTATATTTACTGATATGAGAGCTATTACTATCTATAAGACATATTATGAAAATAGCGTGGGACGCATTTTGGATGACCCTATGGGTTTCGCTCGACTTACGTATCAGCCTGGTCTTCGTCAGAAGGAAGCATTGCAAACCCTACTTGGCCATGTTACCCGCCTGCTGACTCAGTACTCCGATGGTTGCCTGCTGGTAGATCAACGGCTGATGGACCCTTTCACACCCGAAGAACAAGTCTACGTACTGGAGCAATGGTTGCCGCAAGCGGCGCAGGACGGCGGCTACCGTTATGGGGCCGTAATAGTGGCGCACAACGTGTTTGCCCGCTTGGCTACTGCCATGGTGGTAACCGCCGCGCGCGACTTGCCTATGACCTATTGCTACTTCGATGATGAGGCAGAAGCCGTAAAGTGGCTGCTGCAACAGCAACGCATGTTGCAATAGCAGTTCGTTAGTAGCAGAACATATTTCAATACGTTAAGCAGAGCGGCCAAGGGCCGCTCTGCTTTTTTGTTTTTCGCCTGCTGGGCACTTACGAAATCGGAACGCACGCCACGCCTCATATTTCTTGTAAATTCGTTTTCTAACCCATCCTCGTTTCGTCTTGTTGTTTCCCCGTTTCCTCCCGTTTTTATCATTGCTGCTGGGCCTGCTGAGCGCCACCGATGCTTCAGCTCAGCGCCGTACGCCAGCTTCCGCATCACCAAAAAACAGTCGTTCCGCTAGCAAAACCATCGTTGCCAAACCGCGCAACCAGCCGGTGCCGTTTGCGCGGCAATTAAGCAGTTCGCGCTGGGTTGACTCGGTGATGAAGACGCTCACCCCCGACCAGCGGGTGGCGCAGCTGTTTATGGTGGCAGCCTATTCCAACCGCAAACGCATCGACGAGGACTCCATTTCGACGCTTATCAAGCAGTATGGCATTGGGGGCATGGTGTTCTTTCAGGGCGGACCCATGCGCCAAAGCCGGCTCCTGAACCGCTACCAGAGCGAAAGCCGGGTGCCGCTATTAGTGGCCATGGACGCCGAATGGGGCGTGGGCATGCGCCTGGACAGCGTGCAGCGCTTCCCTTACCAGATGAGCATGGGCGGCATCCGCGACAATCAGCTGTTCTACGACATGGGCACTGAGGTGGCAGCACAGTTTCGGCGGCTGGGCATGCACGTCAATTTTGCGCCGGTGGTGGATGTGAATAACAATGCCGCCAACCCCGTCATCGGCTACCGCAGCTGGGGCGAAAACCGCCAGAGCGTAACCGAGAAGAGCTACCTCTACATGAAGGGCATGCAGGACGCGGGCATATTGGCGGTAGCCAAGCACTTCCCCGGCCACGGCGACACCGACACCGACTCGCACCTGGCCTTGCCGCTCCTGCGCATCGACCGGAAGCGCATTGACACCCTGGAGCTATTTCCGTTTAAGAGCCTGATGCAGCGCGGCTTGGGCGGCATGATGGTGGCCCATCTCAACATTCCGGCGCTGGATACAACCGGCATGCCCTCCACCCTCTCCAAGCCCATTACCACCGGTTTGCTGAAGGAAAAGCTGGGGTTTGAAGGCGTAATTTTCACCGATGCCATGAACATGAAGGGCGTCATCAGCAAGTACCCACCCGGTGACGCCGATGTGCGCGCCCTGATTGCCGGCAACGACATTCTAGAGTTCAGCAAGAACATTCCGCTGGCCATTCGGATGGTGCGCGACGCCATCAACGCGGGCCAGCTTACGCAGGCGTCTATTGATGCGCGCTGCCGCAAGATGCTGGCCCTCAAAGAGTGGGCGGGCCTGAACCACTACCGCCCCATCGACCTGCGCAACATCACCCAGGACCTCAACACGCCGCACGCCCAATACCTGAGCCAGCACCTCACCGAATTGAGCGTGACGGTGTTGCGTAACCAGAAAAACCTGCTGCCGCTTCAGCGCCTCGATACGCTCCGCCTGGCCACGCTCACCATCGGCACCAAGGACACCACCGACTTCCAGCGCATGGTAACGGATTATGCGCCGGCGCGCCACTTCTGGATGTCGGCTTCGCCTACTATAGACGAGCTGACGCAGATGCGCGAAACACTGAAAGCCTACAACGTGGTGCTGGTGGGGTTCAACAACTTGGGCCGCCTGCCGGCTACAAACTTTGGCGTGACGCCTGAGGCCAACGTGTTGCTGCGCGAGTTGGGCAGCAAAAACCAAAAGGTGGTAGTGGCCGTGTTCGGCTCGGCCTACGCGGTGGCCAAAATCCGGGACCTAGACCGGGCGGATGCGGTAGTGTTGGCTTATCAGGAAAGTAAAAATGCCCAAGACGTAACCGCCGAGGTGATTTTCGGGGGCATTTCAGCTACTGGCAAGCTGCCCGTTACGGTAACGGATAAGTACGGCTACGGCGCCGGGCTGGCGACGAAAGGCGGAATCCGGCTGCGCTATAGCTTCCCCGAGGCCGTGGGCATGAACAACAACCTGGAGGCCCGCGTCGATTCGATACTGAACGGGGCGGTGGCGGCCCGCGCCTTCCCCGGCGCCGAGGTTGTTGTTGCGCGGCGCGGTACGGTGGTGCTGCGCAAAAGCTACGGCACGCATTCCTTTGCCGATGCTCCCGCGCAGGCCGGCCGCCCCAGCCGCCCGGTCCGCAACACCGACCTCTACGATTTGGCGTCCCTAACCAAAGTATCGGCCACGCTGCCGGCTTTGATGAAGCTACAAGACGAAGGCAAGTTCAACCCCGACATGACGATGGGGCAGCTGTTTCCGGAGTTCAAGGGCACCAACAAGCAGGACTTAAAGCTGCGCGACGTGCTTACCCACCAAGCCCGCCTGCAATCCTGGATTCCGTTCTGGAAAGATTACACCAAGCCCCGCGGCCTATTCAACTCGATTTTCGGTAAGAGTCCGGCGGCCAAGGATGTGTCCTCCACCAAACCCGCCGAGCTGAATCGCCGCTACTTCCGGCCCGATTCGTCGGCGCGGTTTCCGCTGCCGGCCGGCCCCAACTTATGGGCTCGCCAGGACTTTCCGGAGCGGATTACCAAGGCAATTGGTGAGTCGCCGCTGAACGAGAAGCCGGGCTACGTGTACTCGGATTTGTCGTTTATCATGTACCCGCAGTTCATAAAATCAGTTAGCGGCAAGCCCATCAACCAGTTCATCACCGACGAAATCTACCGGCCACTGGGCGCTACTACGCTGGGCTTCAACCCCACGCGCCGCTTCCCGCTGGCCCGCATCACGCCCACCGAGTACGACTCGCTGTTTCGCCACGGCCAGCTGCACGGCACGGTGCACGACGAAGGCGCGGCGCTGCTCGGCGGCCTTTCGGGACACGCGGGCCTGTTCGGCAACGCCAACGACCTGGCCAAGCTGGTACAACTGTACGCCTGGAATGGCAAGTACGGCGGGCAGCAGCTCATCAAACCCGAAACCATGGCCGAGTACACCCGCTGCCAGTTCTGCCCCGACAACCGCCGCGCCCTCGGCTTCGATAGGCCCGCCGCCAACCCTACCGTAAATTCGGCCAAGAGTGTGTCGCAGCAGAGCTACGGCCACACGGGCTTCACGGGCACGTATTTCTGGGTTGACCCCAAGGAAGAATTGACCTGCATCGTGCTAACCAACCGGGTGAATCCTACGCGCCGCAACAACAAAATCTCGGAGCGCAGCGTGCGGTCTGGCGTGTTGCAAGTTGCCCTGGAAAGCGTGCGACCCACCCAGCGCCAAGCCGTGGAAACAACGGTGGAGCAATAGGTTTTCAAGCAAAATCGTACGGGGCTCTTTCTTTTTAAAGCAGAGCACCAACACCAAAAAACCCCATTCACGGCCGTGAACGGGGTTTTTTTCATATACCGCATACTGGTGATACGCTGCTGAAACTATTAACTAGCTTTCATCGGCTGCTTTTCTTTCTGCTGCTCCTGTAGCAGCCAATCCATAGCTTCCGATTCCGTGGTACACTGGTTCATGCGGAAGGCTTTACCGGCGTAAGTGGCCGGTTCGGGCACGGTGCCGTCCACCTCAAAATCCTTGCGCAAATCCGGCGACATGAAGTAAGCCATGCACACCGGCGGCCCCAGTTCGGCCACCAAAACGGAGTAGTACGTGTTCAGGAGCCAAGACAGGGTTTCGGGAGAGCTGCGGCTGCGGCGCCGGATATCGAGCAGCCAGTAGCGCGCTTGCTGCCGCTTCGCTACAGCCAGCAGATCATTATATCCCTGGCGAGCTTCGGCGGTAGTTACCTGCCGCAGCCAACGGCCCACCAAAATGTGCGTCTCGGAATTATAGCTGATGCTTAGAAAGTCGGACGAGGTAAAATCAAGATACATGGGACAAAGCACTAGGCATAGAGGGTACTTTCCAGTTATTACGCAACAAGCTGCGCAGTAGCCAATCTTCAGCCCGAATTTTATTCCTCTTTCCGTAGATAGTTCGCTTAATTTCTTGGGTATACATCTTCTACTCTACACCAGGGCAGTATGACTGCCAAACATAACCTTCTTTGACCATCCGATACGCAACCTTAACAGGGACGATAACAGGCCTTCCCAATTACTCAAATTCGCTATGCTGGCATTCAGCCTAACGGATGTTTTGGTTGCTTTCCACCACTATAGAGTGGCCTGGGCACTACGGCAAACCGGCTTATCCGCGTCACACAGCTCAACTATGCTGCCCATTGTTCGGGCAGCCGGAGTATGATAACTTGGCAGTACGCGTTAAGCGGTTTACTGCTTCACCCGTTCGTTCAGAATCTGCTGCTTCCCCAACCCCCACCACTTCACTCATGTTAGGATTGATGATGAACGAGCCGCTGCGCATTGCGGGGCTCCTGGAATATGCCGCCAAATGGCACGCCGATACTGAAATCGTGTCGCGGATGCCGGAGGGCCGGCTGCACCGCTACACCTACGCCGACCTGGGCCAGCGCAGCCGGCAATTCGCCAACGCGTTAACTGAGCTAGGCATCCACCGGGGCGACCGGGTGGCGACGCTGGCCTGGAACACGCACCGCCATTTGGAGCTGTACTACGGCATTTCGGGCATGGGTGCGGTGTGCCATACCATCAATCCGCGGCTGTTTTTCGAGCAACTGGTCTACATCATCAATCACGCCGAAGACCGGCTGCTATTCTTCGACCTCACGTTTCTGCCGCTGGTGGAGAAGCTGGTGCCCCTCTGCCCCACCGTGGAAAGCTGGGTGCTGCTCACCGACCGCGCCCACATGCCCGACAGCAGCTTTCCGGTGGCATTGCTTTGCTACGAAGACCTGGTAGCTGCCCAACCCGCCGACTACCAATGGCCGGTATTCGACGAAAATACAGCGTCTTCACTCTGCTATACCTCTGGCACCACCGACCAGCCCAAGGGCGTGCTCTACTCCCACCGCTCCACCTTGCTGCACTCCTACGCCGCCTCCCTGCCCGACTGCTTCAACTGCTCGGCCCGCGACGTAGTATTGCCCGTCGTGCCCATGTTCCACGTCAATGCCTGGGGTATTCCGTACATGGCGCCACTCAACGGCTGCAAGCTGGTAATGCCTGGCCCTGGCCTGGATGCGGCGAGTTTGTACGAACTGTATGAGACGGAGGGCGTCACGTTTACGGCCGGCGTGCCCACCATTTGGTTCGGGTTGCTGACGTTTATGCGCGAGAAAAAGCTGCAATTCACTACGCTCCGGCGCATGATTGTGGGCGGGGCGTCTTGCCCGCCGGCCTTGCTTAAGGCGTTTGACGAAGAACTAGGCGTGGAAATTCGGCACGCCTGGGGCATGTCGGAAACTTCGCCGCTGGGCACGGTGTGCACCCTCAAAACCAAGCACCTGCAACTCAGCGAAGATGAGCAATTCGCCGTGCAGACCAAGCAAGGCCGCGCCATCTTCGGCATCGACATGAAAATAGTGGACGACGAAGACAAGGAACTGCCCCACGACGGCGTGGCCTTTGGGGATTTGCTGGTCCGCGGGCCGTTCGTGGTGGCCGAGTACTTCCGCGCCAACCACCCTGGCGAGCTAACCCGCTCCGGCTGGTTCCGCACCGGCGACGTAGCCACCATCGACCCCGACGGCTTCATGCAAATCACCGACCGGAGCAAGGACGTTATCAAGTCGGGCGGCGAGTGGATTTCCAGCATCGAGCTAGAGAACCTGGCCATTGCGCACCCGCAGGTAGCCGAAGCCGCCGTCATTGGCATGCCCCACCCCAAATGGAGCGAAAGGCCGCTGCTGGTGGTCGTCCGAAAGCCCGACGCTACCGTGAGCAAAGAGGAACTACTCGCTTTCTACGACGGCAAAATAGCTACCTGGTGGAAGCCCGACGCTGTGGAATTTGTAAACCAATTGCCACATACCGCCACCGGCAAGCTACTGAAAACCCAGCTCCGCAAAGATTTTGCAGGGTACAGCTTTCCGGGGTAAAAACCCCTGACAACACGTGGCACCTACACGACAACGGCCCTGCCAGTGGCAGGGCCGTTGTCGTTTCCGGATCGTGCTAGCCTACAGAACTCAGTTCTAGTTGTCGGTGGCGGGCGGCTGAGTCTTTATCTTCTCGCCGATAACTTGTTGCAGCTCCGGCAGGTGCTCCTGCACCCGTTTCTGCCCGATTTCCATGCCGGCTTGCAGGAGCTGGGGCATCTTCTGGATGGTTTTGCGGCCAGTGGGCGTCTGGTAGAATTTGGACAGCTCTTGCAGTTCTTTTTCCGAAAATTCCTGCGTGTAGAGCGTCAACATATCTCCTTTGATGGACTGCCAGCTCATGTATTTGTTCATAAAACTGCGCATCTCTGTCTCTACGGCTTTCAGCTCGGGATGCTGTTGCATTTGCACGTCCAGCATCCGGCTCATTATGTCGTTCGTGCTCTGTTCACCGCCCGTTACCACCAGCAATTCTTCCGCTGCTTTCCGATGACTGGCTGACACCGGCGCCGCGGCGGTAGTTGTTGCTTTCGAGGATTGGGCACTTGCCATTGGGGCCGCCAGCAAGAGACTGGCCGCCAGTATCCACAGTTTTTTCATCCTGGAAATACGGCAATTTTCCCGTTTCGATAATGCCGTGCCTGGGGCAGCATCATACCTTGATGATAATCTGTTTCTTGTACATCACCCACAAGATACCCAGCCAAATCAGCACGCATACAATGGCGCCAGCCAGGGAGGCATTGATGGGACTGAAGTAGGGGGTGAAAAACGTGTTGTAGAGCCAGGCCCGCAGCGTATCATCACCGACTTTGATGAGGTTGAGGGTTTTGGAAACGATGGCCGACAGAAAGAACACGGTAATGGCATTGACGCCGTAGACCAGCGCGGGCGTGGTGAAACGACGGTAGCTCTGCACGTCGGTCAGCCAGTACAAACCCGCCAGCGCCATCATGGCTAAGCCGCCGGCGTATAGCACGTAAGAACTGGTCCAGAGCGCTTTGTTGATTGGAAACCAGCCATTCCAGATCAGGCCCAGCAGCACGGCCGCGCCACCCGCCACAAACAGCCACGCCACGCGAGTAGCCGGCTCCACGTCCTTGCGGCGCAGCCACTGGCCAGTCAGCATCCCGAGCAGGCCGGTACCCACGGCGGGCAACGTGCCCAGCAACCCTTCGGGGTCCCAGGTTCGGCTTTGGCTCCAAAGATGGTTTTCGGTGAACACCAACCGATCCAGCCACGCCCCGAGGTTGGTGCTAGGCTCCAGGTTGGCCGGACCGAAACCGGGCACCGGCACCACTTGCAGCAGCACGTTATAGAGCACCAACACCGAGGCCAGCAGCCCGATTTGTTGCCGCCGCGTGGTTTTCAGGAACAGTACGCCACACACCAGAAACATCCACGAAATGCGCGCCAGCACCCCCGGAATCCGGAGCGTCTCAAACTCAAACTTCGGATACAGCGCCGACAACAGCCCCAACCCGAACAGAATAGCCGACCGTTTCAGAATGCGGACCATCGTGCGGCCGTGCGCCTCCGGCTGCCGCCGGGCCCCATCCAAAGCGTACACAATGCTCACCCCTACAATGAACAGAAAGAACGGGAATATCAGGTCGGTGGGCGTGCAGCCGTGCCAGGCGGCGTGTTCCAGTGGCGCGTAGATGTGGCCCCAGTCGCCGGGGTTGTTTACCAGGATCATGGCCGCCACCGTCACCCCCCGAAACACATCGAGGCTGATGAGGCGGGCCGGCTGCGAAGCTTCGGCCAACGGCACAGTACCCGTAGTTTCGATGGCGGCTTGGGTGGTGGTTTGCATGGGGCAAGGAGTTGGGAGCTGAGAAGCTAAAACTGAGGAATTAGAAGTCAGGAGTTAGAAGTCAAGAGTTAGAGGAAGCGTGTTTTCCGTCTCCTAACTTCTAACTCTTGACTTCTATCTAAATAGCTGGATCAGTGGGAGTGGCGGTATTATTTTCGCGCTCGGTGCGGGGGTACGGGAAGAAATTACGGTTCCGCTCAGCACCCGCGGCGCCAGGGCCAGGGCGGTTGAAGCGGCGACTATCTTCAAGGCGAAAACCTTGGAAAGCCAGCTCCAATTGACGGTTGCGGTAGATATCGAGCAGCACGGCATCCTGCGTGAGTGCCCCATTGTAGGCCGGCAGCGCCGCACCAGGAGGAGCCGTAGGTAGGTTATTGGCTAGCGTGGCAGTGGCCGCGCTGGTGCGTACCCGGTTCAACTCCGTCACAGCGTTGGTCAGGTCGTTTTTGCGGGCGTAGGCTTCCGCCCGAATCAGCAGCATCTCGCCGGGCACATATACCGGAATAGGCGCGCTATTGGCCGTGTAGAAACCAGTACCCAGGTTCTGAGTTGCGGTTGGATTAGTACGAACCAGGAAGGGCAGGCGCCGGTCGTTGGCCTCGGGTACCAGCGTGCCAGTTAAGCCCAAGGTTGCATTGGTGGGTTCAAACACGTTGCGGTTGCCAAACGAAACTTCAAACACCGGGTTGCGGGTATTTTCGTCGAAATTGAACACTGAGCGTCTCGTTAAGTCCACGCGCCCGGCAGCGGCTATGGCTTTGTCGTAGTCGCCGGCCATCAGGCTGTAGCGTGCAATCAGCGCCTGCACGGTATTCGGGATGTCGATGCCGGGTACAATTTTGGCGTTGAAATCGGCAGAAACAGGAGCAGTTGCCAAGTCGGTAGCCGCTACTTCCAGCTGTGCTACCGCCGACCGGAGCAACTCAATTCGGCTCACAAACGGGGCATTGGCTTGCACTACCAGCGGCGCCTGTTCGAAATACTGAGCTAATGTGCCTAAAGCCAGCGCCCGAAAGATGGAAGCGTATGCTACTACCCCGCTACGAGTACCTGCATCGGTGGCGCTGGCCGTGTTGGCGAGTAGCAGGTCGGCATTGGATTTCACTAGCTGGCATTGGGTCCAGAGGTTGCGCACCACCCCGTTAGCGTTGGTGAGGTTGCCCGCGCCAACACTAACGTTGAACTCCTCGATGTTGCCCACATTTAAAATCCGCAGCTCACCGGTGCTCAGGCCGCCAGCGGCGACGGTGTTGTAGAGCACGCTCACGGCCGCGCCCGTGGTGTAGCGGTATTGCAGCCCATTGCACACCGTAATCAGCCCATCCGACGAGGTAAGCACCTGGTCTTGAGTGGCCGTGCTGGGGTTTCGATATTCTTTTTCGCAGCTGCTCAGCGTTACCAGCAGCATGAGGAAAGAGGAAATATATTTATTCATGGCAGAAGCAAAAGAGAAGATGATGGAAAGCCTACTAAATATTGTGCTGCCCAAAATATCTAGGCGAGCAGTCAACCCAGGCTAGAAAGTGGCCGAAAGCCGCAGCTGATAAGTGCGTGGCACGGGCACGTTGCCGAAGTCGATGGCCCGCAGCAAATCGGAAGAGCCACCCGCGCTGGTTTCTGGGTCGAAGCCGTTGTAGTTGTCCCAGGAATATAGGTTGCGCCCAATCAACGACAAGCTCAGATTGCTGATGTACTTGCTGATGGTTGGCAGCGTGTAGCTTAGCTCAACCTCGCGTAGCTTTACAAACGAGCCGTCGTCAATCCGGAATTCCTGGGTGTTGTACACGGCAAAGATGTAGCCGCGCGGTAGCTCACCCCGCAGTTCCTTTTCGGCCAGGTCGCCCAGACCTACCCCCTGCCGGGTGCGCTTGTCGGCGTTGAACACATCTACGCCTTGCACCACATCCAGCAGTCCGCGCAGGGCGAGTTTCTTGTAGGTGAGGGTTGTGCCAAACGAGCCGGTCCAATCGGGATTGGGGTTGCCAATGAGCACGTTGGCAATGGAAGTACCGGCGCCGTAGCTCGGCTGCCCGTCGGCCCCGCGGGAGGGCACATAGTTAACCGAGCCTACGGCTTGGCCCGTGGTGCGCTCATCCTGCGGAAAGCCCTGCGAGGTGAGCAGCAACGAGCCATCGGGGTTGCGGGCGTAGCCCGATCCGTAGAACACCCCTACTGGCTGACCGTTGAGCAAATAGACTGGTGCCCCCGCCACATTATCAACTGCAATGGCCTGGTTGGCCGCGTCCCCGAGCAGGTTCACTACTTTGTTGCGGTTGCGGTTGAAGAGCAGCAGTACATCCCAGCGGAAATCGGTGGTTTTGAGGGCCGCTGCATTCAGTTGCAACTCTATACCGCGGTTTTGCACCGTGCCCACATTGTTGAGGATGCTAGATCCTCCTACCGAAGAAGCTAAGTTACGCCGCACCAGCAACTCTCTGGTAGTCTGACGGTAGGCGGTGGCCCCCAATGCTATTCGGTCGTTAAAGAAGCCGAGGTCAGCGCCTCCTTCCAGCTCCCGCATACGCTCCGGCCGCACCTGTGGGTTTGCCAACTCCGACCCTGGCAAGTAGGTGTTCTTACCCAAAAATCCGACGGGCTGAAACGGGTAGAAGCGTTGGTAAGGATTGTTGGCAGTTAGGCTGCCAGCGTCGCCGTAGCTGGCCCGTAGTTTCAGAGTAGAAAAGGTTTTTGCAAAGTTTGCATTCTGCCAGAACCCGATATCCGACACTACCAGCGAGCCACTCACCTTGGGGTAGAACTGGTTGGTTTCTGAATCCGAGAAAACCGATGAACGGTCGCGCCGCACGGCACCAGTTAGGAACGCCAGGTTGCGGAACCCCACGGTACCTTGTACATAGGCGCCGCTCAGGTCGTATTGGTTGCGGTCGAAGCTAGATATCACCGTGTTGTTGGCCGCTCCGCTCACGGTCGTTACGAACGGCACTAAGTTTTGCCCCTGCGTGCGGGAAAGCTCTTGGCGGCTGTACTGGTAGCTGTAGCCGGCCAACAACGTTACTTTGAAGTTCTCGGTCAGGGCCCGTTCGTAGCCCAGGTTGATGTCCGAGTTCAGTTGCAGCACGGAATTGTTAGCATCGGCTGCAAATCCGAAGGGGTACCGTGCTAGCGGCAAACCGGCCGTGGCCTGGTACGGGTAAGGCCGAATGTAGTTCTGACCCACTTGCGAGTACGAATCTACCCCCACCACATAGTCGATGGAGAAGCCTTTAAACGGCGTCAGATTCACCTGCAAATCGGAGATGGTCCGGTTCACAGCCTGCGTGAATTTCATGTCCTCGATAGTAGACAGCGGATTTACGCGGGTGGGCTCCACGGCCAGCAAATTGCCATTCACGTCGCGCTGCGTGATGTCGTAGATGTTGTTGGTGATGTTGATGGAGTTGACGGGGCTGTAGAACACGTTGCCGTTGGCTTTCTCGTTCGAGAAGCTGTTGCTGTACGCCAGTCCGCCCGACACCTTTGCCCATTTGGTGAGCCGCTGGTCTACCCGGGCCCGCAAATTGTAGCGCCGGAAGTTGGTGTCCTTGATGATGCCCTGGTTGTTGAGGTAGCCCGCCGACACTAAGTACTGCGTGCCTTCCGAACCGCCCGAAATAGACGCTCCGTTGTCGGTGCCATAGCCGGTCCGGAATATCTCATCGAAGTAGTTATAGCGTGGCACATCTACCAAGTTGGTGGCCAGCTGGGTGGTAGCACCTGCCCGTACAATACCTACCGTGGTAGTGCTAGGATTAGCCGCAATTTGGGCCGGCGTGGGCGCCCCAATAGTATAGAGGCGCAATCCCGCAAACCCAAACTGCTTGCCATAAGTATTCACCGGCACCGATTTGCGTAGCTCATTGATGTTGAAACTACTATACGCTGACACCCGCGCCGCACCGGTCTGGCCCCGCTTAGTAGTGATGAGCACCACGCCATTGGCGGCTCGGGAGCCGTACTGCGCCGCTGCCGCCGCCCCGTTAATGATGTTGATGCTGGCAATATCGTTGGGGTTGAGGTCAGCCAGACGGTTCTGGCCGGCGCTGGCCGAACCAATGCCGTTATCGGCCGCCGCGGCCAGCTGCGACACGTTGGTACTGGCGTTGCTGATAATTACGCCGTCGATAACATAGAGTGGGTCGGAAGTGCCCGCTAGGGAGTGTACCCCCCGCAGCCGCACCGACATGGCCCCCGATGGGTCGCCGGAGTTCTGTGTAATCTGCGCGCCGGGCACTTTACCCTGCAACGAGGTAAGCACCCCACCCGAGCCACTTTGCACCAGGTCCTTGGCCGTTATGGTGTTGATGGCATTACCCAACTCGCGCTTGTTCACGCTAATGGTGGAGCCAATTACCACTACATCATCCAGGTTCTGCCGGGCTTCCGTCAAGGATGCATCGGTGCTGACAGTAGTGCTGCCGCCCAGCGTAATTGGCCGGGACTGGCTTTTGAAGCCGATAGTAGAGAAATTGAGCGTGTAGCTACCCGGCGCTACCTGTACAGGTAGCGTGTAGTTGCCATCAAGGTTGGTGGCGGTGCCGAGCGTAGTACCGCCCAGCAGCACCGTAACGCCAGGCACGCCCTGCCCCCGCTCATCCGTAACCCGGCCCTGGAGCGTGTAGGCCTGCCGGGCGCTATCCTGCGCAACGGCTGGGGCGGCGGGCAGCAGCCCGAGGGGCAGCCCACCCAACAGTAGGGTCAGCCTCGTTGAAAAGTAGGTGTTTCGCATAGTGGGAAGTGGGGAAAGAAAGTGGAAGGAGAGCTATACTATTCGTCAATATATGATATTACCACTCCCCAAAACACAACTAGTGTTTCCAGCAGAAAAGCCCTAGCCTACTCGCTTCAAAGTGGTGCAAAAATTTCCTGTCCAGCCGAGGCTGCTCACCAGTCATTCAGGCTTACGAGCCACTAACCGCACCAGCCGGTGCTGTTCTTTGGAGAAATCAGCCACTCCTACTGGCTCTTCGTAGCGCACAATCTCAAAGGCAGCGGCAGCATACAGCTTCTTCAACTCATCGGTTCCAAACCCGATTTGCTGACCGGAAGCGGCTGGCCGTAGCTGGTTGATATCGGCGTGGAAATTTTCGAACACCAGCAGGCCACCGGGCTTAAGGGCGGCTTGCACCTGCGCCACATGCGTACGTTCATCGGCGTAGCACAGAACAATTAAGTCCCATTCCCCGATGCCCCAATCGTACGTATCAGCATCCTGCTCAATGGTGGTCAGCTGGCATCCTAGCCGTTGGGCTCGTTGTTGGGCGTGCGCCAGCGCTTGGTCGGCAATATCCACGCCCGTCACCTGCCAGCCCTGCTGAGCCAGGTATAAAGCATTGCGTCCCTCTCCATATTCATATCCAGCGCTTTACCGGGTTGGCGGCCCTGCACTGCCTCCACGAGCAATGTGTTTGGCTGCTCGTTGAAGCGTGTACGCCGCCAAGTTGCATCCAGCAGAAAATGATTCCAGCGCCCTCGTTCGTATTCGCGCTGCTGCGCGGGCGTGGCATTGGGAGGCGGGGGCGGATAGGTAGCTAAGGGCGTATCAGATTGGTGCATAACCGAGGAGCTTTGAATTAGAAAACTGATCTATTCACACACTAGGTTGTTATTCGAAACTCTCAGCGCACAAAGGGCTCGATACCCTCGGAGACAATACTCATTAAAGCTGGCCTTCACTATATTCTCAAGTTCAGTTCTTGCTCACGGCACGTGCAGCCGCACCAGTTTCTAGTACAGCCACGTCGGCGACAAGCTGGTGACTAGGTCCAGCACGATAGCACAGACCTCGGCAGCCCCTGGCAAATGAAGGCAGCCAACTCGGAACTGGGGGAAACCCGGATGGGGACGCGGGTAGCAGCAGTGACGTTGAACATGACGCGGACGGTGAAGGTGGCTGCACTAGTAAGCTGATGCTTTTCTGAAAGCATCTAAAGTTGAAAAATACCTACATTAAATGCCATATATAGTTGATTTCACTTAGGATGATTTTTAGCTTAGGACCTATTTTCCTTGAAAAACACGCTTATCAGGATCTATTTTACAGTGCTTCCCAATGTGTTCTGCGGCCTAAGCTTCACTCTCTCACCACCCCCTATGCGCAGCAGCTACTTTTCATATTGTCTGGCACTTGCGCCTGAGTAGCTGCTCAGGCAGGAATTGGACTGCGTGTAGCAGCCTAATTCCTGCCGCTGTTTTCTCTCATGTTTTCTGTTTCCCTATTTCCCTCTCTCCTATGAACAGACTTTACTTGCTAGCGCCGGCGCTGAGCATGGCCGCCGTACTTCCCGGCCACGCCCAGCAGAACTTGCGCACCATCACTGGCACCGTCACGTCGGCCACCGACCGGAGCCCGCTGCCAGGCGTAACGG
Organism: Hymenobacter norwichensis DSM 15439; assembly: GCF_000420705.1. GTDB lineage: Bacteria > Bacteroidota > Bacteroidia > Cytophagales > Hymenobacteraceae > Hymenobacter > Hymenobacter norwichensis. The sequence goes on along the minus strand of NZ_ATVL01000006.1, from coordinate 1,130,623 downwards.
TGCTCGTGAAAGGCAGCACTACCGGCACCAGCACCGGCGCCGACGGCCGCTATACCATTCAGGCCGCGCCGGGTAGCACGCTCACCTTCAGCTTCATCGGCTACACCACCCTGGAGCGCGCCATCGGCGACGACAGCAGCATAGATATTGGGCTGCGGGAGAATACCACCGAGCTGAACAACGTGGTAGTAACGGCCTATGGCATCGAGCAGGAGCGCCGGGAAGTGAACTACGGAGTGCAGCAAGTGGAAGGCAAGGAGTTGATTGACTCGCGCCAAACCAACGTGGTGAATGCCTTGCAGGGCAAGATTGCCGGCGTCAACATCACCAGCTCGGGTGGCGCGCCCGGCGAAGGCGCGGCCATTGTCATTCGGGGTGGCACCTCGCTCGATGGCGACAACCAGCCGCTGTTCGTCATCGACGGTATTACGATGGACAACAACTCGTTCACCGAGTCAACGCTGCCGGGCGGGGGTTCGGCCTTTAATGGTACGACGGGCCGCTCGGTGGGCACCACCAACCGCGCCTCCGACCTCAACCCCGAGGATATCGAAAGCATTACGGTGCTGAAAGGGCCGGCCGCCGCCACGCTTTACGGGCTACGAGCCGCCAACGGGGCCGTTATCATCAAAACCAAGCGCGGCTCGAAGGGCACCATGAGCATCAACTACCGCACCCAGTTTTCGGTGGATGAAGTGAACCGGTTGCCAGAACTGCAAAACCAGTACGGGCAGGGGTCGGGCGGCGTGTTCGATGCCACTACCCGCGCCTCGTGGGGGCCGCGCTTCGCCGAAGGCCAGCCGGTGTACGATAACCTGGGCAATATTTTCCGCAAGGGCACCACGTTTCAGAACTTCCTGAACATGTCAGGCGGCTCCGAGAAAGCCACCTATTTCCTGTCGGTTTCGCAGCTTGATCAGAAGGGCGTGGTACCGCAGAGCGCCTACGACCGGGTATCGTTGCGGCTGTCGGGCACGGCGCAGTTTTCCCCGAAAATCAGTGCTACGGCTTCGGCCAACTACATCAATTCGGGTGGCGAGCGGCCGTTGCAGGCCAACGGACTATTTGGCACGGGTGGCTCGCCGAGCGGCTTCTTCGTGAGCTTGCTGAACTGGCCTCGCAACGACGACGCCCGCAACTACCTCAATCCCGACGGCACCCGCCGCCGCCTCATTGCCGGCGTGGGCACCCAGGACCCCGACAACCCGTATTTCACGGTAGAGCGCAACCCGCAAACCGACCGGACCGACCGGTTTATTGGCAATACCTCGCTCACTTACGCCGCTACCAAGTGGCTGACGTTCAACTATAACATCGGGGCCGATTTGTACACCGAGCGCAACCGGTCGGTGCGGGCCATTGGCACCTCGCAGGTGGGTTATCAGGACGGTGGCATTGCCGAAACCGTAACGTTCAGCCGCACGCTGACGTCCAACTTGCTAGCGACGCTGCAACACCGGTTCAGTGAGAACTTCTCGGGCTCGGTGGTGCTGGGCAACAGCTTCGACCAGGCCCGGAGCGACGAAACCAACACGCTGGGTACCACCTTCCAGAACCCCACGCTGGTCAGCATCAACAACACCGTATTTCGCAACGCGCTGACGACCATTCGGGAGCGGCGGCTGGTGGGCAACTTCGCTCGCTTGAGTTTGACCTTGTTCGACCAGGTGTTCGTGGAGTTGCAAGGCCGCGTGGACCAATCCTCGACCTTGCCCCGGCCTAGCGAAAACAAGAACTTCGGCCGGGCCTTCGGGTACGGCTCGGCGTCGGTGGGCTACGAATTCACCCGCACGCTGGGCCTCGACCAGAACCGGATTCTCAACTACGGCAAGCTACGGGCATCGGCGGCGGAAGTGGGCAAAGACACCGGCCCCTACCGCGTAGATTCACCGCTGGCGCAGGCCACCTACATTGGCGGGGGCTTCCGTAACGGCTTTTTCGGCTCGAACCGCCTGCTGAAACCGGAGCGCAGCCGCTCTTATGAGGCCGGCGTGGAGCTGCGTTTTCTGCAAAACCGCTTGGGGCTGGACTTCAACGTGTATCAGTCCGTGACGCGCGACCAGCTGATTGCACCGCGCGTGAGCCAGGCGTCGGGCTTTATTCTGCAATACATCAACGGCGGCCGGGTGCGCAACCGGGGCGTGGAAATCTCGCTGAACGGCACGCCAATCAAAGGTGATTTCACCTGGGACGTGGCCGCCAACTTCTACAAAAACCGCAACGAAACCATTGAGTTGCCGTCGGTGCTGACCGTAGTGTACCAGTCGGATGCGGCTATTATCGACGTGGCACAAGGCGGCGCGTTTCCGGGCGAAGCCATCAGCTCCATCGGGGCCACCGACTACCAGCGCGCCCCCGACGGCCAGATTCTGATTAGCGCCACCACGGGTTTACCGCTGGTAAATACGGCCTTCACCTACCAGGGTAACCGCGCCCCCGATTACACGGTGCAGCTCACCAACACATTTACATACAAAGGGTTGTCATTGGCGTTCCTGCTCGACTTCCGCAAAGGCGGCAAAGTGGTGAACGGCAACGACTGGTACGCCACCAGCCGCGGCACCAGCCTGCGTACCCTCGACCGGTACAAGCAAGGCGTATTCCAGGGCGTGGTGGCATCCGCGCCGGCTGCCGATGGCACCATCACCTACACCCCGAATACCCGCCCCGCCGAGCTCACGCAGGGCTACTACCAGGATGTGTTGGCGCGGGTAGGTTCGGCGTTTATTGAAGATGGTTCGTGGAGTCGCTTGCGCTACGTGACGCTGAGCTACGGCTTACCGAAAAGTCTGTTTGGGAAGTCGTTTGTGAAGGGCGTGGAGTTGAGCGTAACCGGCCGCAACTTGGTGCTGCTCACCAACTACTCGGGCACCGACCCCGAAACCTCCGCCGCCGGCGCCGGCGTGCGGGGTGGCGGCTCGGGCGGCTTCGACTACGGCAGCGTGCCCGCCACCCGCGGCGTGGACATGGGCCTGCGAGTCAATTTTTAGGCTGATGGGTGAATGATTGGTTGGCGATGCACGAACAAGCATTACTCACCTAGTCAGTCAACTATCACCCATCAGCAACCAACCATCAACATCGAATTTCAATGAAAAAATATCTGCTTTTCCTGGGGCTCTTGCTAGGTGGCGGCGCTCTGACTTCCTGCGACGATTACCTCGACGTCAATACTGACCCCAACAACCCGATTTCGGCTACGCCGAATTTCCTGTTGCCCAACATCATTTCCAACGGCATTCAAACCCAAATGTTTACGGCCTTGCGCACGCCGTTCATCACGCAGTATGTGGTGAGCCGGACGCGCAGCAGCGGCGGCAACGACCAATATTATTTCACCAACGCCCAGAGCACCAACACCTTCAACTACACCTACTTCTATTCGGCCGGCAACATTGGCCCGATGATCGAGCAGGCGCAGGCCGAAGGCTCGGTGTATTACGTGGGGGCTGGCAAGATTATGATGGCCCTGGTGCTGGCTCACGCCACCGATATGCTGGGGGACATTCCGTACTCGGAAGCATTCCTGGGCGCGGCCAATTACACGCCCAAGTACGATGACCAGAAAGACATTTACGACAACATTCTGCGCCTGCTCGATGAGGGCATCGTGGAGATGAGCAAGCCGGCCTCGGCCAACTTCCGGCCGCTGTACGTGACCTCGCCCAGCATCAGCGGCGACATCTTGTTCCGGGGCGACGCGCAGAAATGGGTGAAGCTGGCCAACACGCTCAAAGCTCGGCAGCTTCAGCACCTCACCAAGAAAACTTCCTACGACGCCACCACCATTCTGGCGCTCTGCGATAAGGGCATGACGTCCACGGCCGACGACGCCCAACTCAACTACCAAGCCCCGGCACCGCCCATTTTAAGCACCACCAACATCTTCGGCACCACCCGCGCCAATTTTGGTACGGCTACGTTCTCCTCGAACTTCATCAAGTACCTCGACGGCCGCACCTACCCCGGCGTCATCGACCCGCGCTTCGGGGTGATGGCCCTGAACGTGCCGGCCAGCGGTACCACCGCCGCCGCGGTTAGCACCGGCGTTGACCCCGGCGTTGGTGTAGCTACTACTACCTCCAACCTGTCGCCGGGGGCGGCGGCCGGCACCACCGTCACCGATTTCTACAGCTCCTGGTACGCTCGCGACTTGGGCTATTTCGAGGTTATCACCTACCACGAGCTGAAGTTTATTGAGGCGGAAGCTGCATTCCGGGCGGGCAACCGCAGCCGGGCGCTGGCCGCCTACCGCGAAGGTATCCGGGCGCACATGGCCAAAATCAGCGCGGGCGGTACGGCTGCGTCGCAGGGCCTCACGGTTACGTTTCCGGCTATTACAGCCGCCCAGATTACAACATATCTGGCTAGCGCCGCCGTGGCACAGAACGAAGCTGAGTTGGATTTGCGCCGCATTATGGAGCAGAAGTACATTGCCATGTTCCTGAATCCGGATACCTGGTCGGATTTGCGTCGGCTGGATTTCTCCACGCAGTACTACGTAAATTTCCAGGTTCCAACGGGCGTCAATCCGGCATTGATGGGGCAGTTTCCGCGCCGGTTGCTGCCGGGCGCTACCGAGGTGTTGTACAACCCCGCCGAAATAGCCCGCATTGGGGCTACCGCGCCCGATTACGTGGCCAAGCCCATGTGGTTTGATCAGCCGTAGTGACCCATCCGGCTTGTGTCCTTTCCCTAACCTGATTGAACTTCCGACATGACATATTCATTAGTACGGCGCGCCACGCCGGGGCTGCTGGTTGGTTTGCTGACCCTGACGGCCAGCTGCGACAAGGAAATAGACGAGAACTATACGCTGGTTGGCGAGCGGTTTCCCACCATCGTGAGCAGTACCACGCCCTTTCCCATAGCCACCAAGTACGCTGTTGGCGAAACCGTGACGGTCGAGTTGAATTTTGCCCCCCAAACCGACCCTATCAAGGAGATTCTGGTGCTACAGAAAGTGGAACCATCCCGCGACTCGGTGGTAGTGCAAACCATCCCATACCAGGCCGCTTACTCGAAAACCAAGAACGCCGATACGCTGCTCATCAATTACGTGGTGCCCACGGCCGCCAACAAAGCCCTGATTCGGTTGGATGCGCGGGTAGTGAGCACCAACGGCCAGTTTCGGACCCGCTCGGCCTCGTTTCGGGTGGCCGAAGCCACGCCGACCATCAGCCTGAACACGCCCACTAACATCACCGCTCCCAGCACTACCACGCCCGTGCCCGGCGACGTAGTGCGTTTTCCGGTGGTGTTGAATGCCGGTGGTATCACCTCAGCCACGGCCATTACCACGGCGGGCATTCTATACAAGGACATTGACAGTCTGATTACCTACGTCCGCATCGGCACGGCGGCGGAGCGGCGGTTCGCGCGGCAGCGCCTACCCACGGCCGGCACCCAAACCGGGGCGGCGGCCACCGTAAACGTGGATTTGACCTTGCCCGCTGGCAGCAGTGGCCAGCCACTGGTGTTTCGGTTTGAAGCGAAAAGCCGCTACCAAAGCGTAGCGCCCCGCCCCATAACGACGCCGACCAACTTCACCTACCGCACGGCTACTGTTACGGCCACGGCCATTACGCCGGGTACGCCCACGGCACTAGCGGCGGCCCGCACCGTCACGCTCACCTACGCTGGCACCAACGGCGGCGACTTGGCGGCGTACGACCTGACCACCTTCATGGCAGTACCGTTTGCTAATGCTCCCGCCACCAAGGACGTAGCCGTTACTAGCACGGCCAGCAATGCGGTGCGCCTGCAAGCCCTGAACACCAGCCGGTTCCTGGTGTCAACGGCGGCAGCTTACAACGCGGCCACGCTCAACAGCATCCGCCAAGCCTACCTCACGGCTGCCAGCACTGCCCAGCTTACCACCATCGACAACGTGACGGTGGGCAGCGTGTACATCACCCGCCTGCGCGGCGCCGACCAGTACGCCATTTTCACCGTGACGGGCATCAACCGCACCTCGGCTACCGACGTGGCCGTGACACTGGCGGTGAAAGCCCTGTAGCACCTCCGAAACAGGGCAACAAAAGCCCGGTCTTGAAGCAAGCACAATTGCTTGCCCAGGACCGGGCTTTTTTGTGTGCGGACCTCTCCCCTACGCTACTTGCGGCACCAGCCTGGCGCTTAGTAGCTCATACGCTGCCTTGCGCTGTGGGCTGACACCGAGGCGCAGCACATCAACCAGGGCTAGCACCGCGTGCCACTCCGTATCTAGGCGGGCGGCGGCGGGAGTACTCGCGTACAGCGGGCTGACGGATAGGCCCCAGGCTTGGCCCTCGGGGTCGGGCCACACGTAGGCGGGTTCGGTGGGGGTGCGGAGCTGCGGCAGGTTGGGCAAGGCGCTCCAGGCCGTGGGGGTGCCTTGCACGAAGCCGCTGGGATGCGCCGGAAATACGTAGGGCAAGCCGTGCTGGAGAAACCGCAATAAGGCCTGCTGCTGCACCGTCCGGCCGTCGGGCTGGAGCAGGCGGGCGTACTGACACCGGCGCAGGGCGTCGGATATTTCGGCGGGGCTGATGAAGAGGGCAGCGGCTAGGTCTTTGCCTTGCCAGGAAGTAGTGGTTAGCGTGGTAATCTTCAATAACACTACTACATCCTGGGGCCGCATACCGTTGTGCTTGCGCATACAAAAACGGGTCTGGAAGGGGTGAAATTCGCGATTCGCAAACCGTGAATCAGTCGTTGCAGGAGGTAAGTGAGGCGAAGGTAGAACAGGGAATCTAACAATCACAACTTTATTTAAAATTATTCTAAATAAGCATTGGCTACAACTTCTTGACCCATACATTTGAGCACTGTTTAGAATATGTCTAAACAAAACACACAAGTCAATCGAGCTACCACCACTCAGAGTCGCCTCGAAATTGCCTTGCCTGCTTGTCAACTGTATGCATCACCTCACTCCTTTCTGCTTGTTGCTTGGCTTGCCGGCGTCCGCGCTGGCTCAGCAGAGCGCAGTTGCCCAGCCGGACAGCTTGCGCCGCTTGGCGTTGCGGGAAGTGGTAGTGACGGCCACCCGCACCGAGCGCAGCCTGACCGAGGTACCGATTCCGGTGACGGTGGTGAGTGAGCAGCAAATCAAGGCCATGGGCTCGTTGCGGCTTGGCGACGTGCTGAGCGAGCAAACCGGCCTCACTACCGTCAACGACCACGGGCAGGGCGTGCAAATGCAGGGCCTCAACCCCGAATACACCCTGATTTTGGTGGACGGGGAGCCGCTGATTGGGCGCACGGCGGGCACGCTGGAACTCTCGCGGGTGGCCGTGGGCAACATTCAGCGGGTGGAAGTGGTGAAAGGGCCGGCTTCGGCGTTGTGGGGCTCGGAGGCGCTGGCGGGCGTGGTGAACATCATCACCGAGAAGCCCCAACCCGGCACCAGCGGCGACGTGCGGCTGCGCTACGGTTCCAACCGCACGCTGGACTTGGGCGGCACTTTCAACACCAAGGGCGAGCGGGCGGGTGTCACGGTTTTCGTGAACCGCTACAGCTCCCAGGGCTACACGTTGCTGCCGAGTGGCACCGGCCCCACCCAGCCGCCTTTCGCCAGCTATACCGCCCAAAGCCGCTTTATGTACCACCTCGGCGAGAAAAACAACCTCAGTGTTTCGGGGCGGTATTTCACCGAAGGCCAGCACAGCGACATGACCGTGACGGCCGAAACCGGCGCGGCGGCCGTGGTAGCAGCTAAGTCGCGGCAGCACGATTACAACCTCAACCCGGTGCTCACGCACCGTTTCAGCGACCAGCTGTTTGCCACGGCCCGCCTCTACCACAGCGGCTACCGCACCCGCGAAGACTACACCTACCGCGCCGACGGCCAGCCCTACGACACCTCGTATTTCCACCAGACCTTCACCCGCCCCGAGTTGCAACTCGACTGGCAGCTGCAACCCAACCAGACCCTGACCGGCGGCGCGGGCTACCTGCGCGAAACCGTGGAAGCCACCCGCTACGAGCAGCGCCAGCAGCTGCGGGCCCACTACCTGTTCGGGCAGTACGACTGGACGCCGATGCCGCGCCTGAACTTGGTGTTGGGCGCTCGCTACGACGGCCACAGCCAATACGACGGGCAGTTCAGCCCCAAGGTGTCGGGGCGCTACCAGGTGCGGCCGTGGCTGGCGGTGCGGGGCTCGGCGGGCCGCGGCTACCGGGCCCCCGACTTCCGGCAGTTGTACCTGAACTTCTCGAATCCGGTAATCGGCTACAGCGTGTTCGGCACCAACCAAGTGCGTGAAAAAGTGGCGCAGTTGGCAGCTCAGGGCCAGCTGGCCGTGGACACCGAAACCGGGCAGCCGGTGGTGTACGAGGCGGTGCTGGCGCAGGCCAGTGGCCTCACGGCCGAAAGCTCGTTGGCCTACAACGTGGGCGTGCAGCTCGACCCGAACGCCAAGACGCGCGTCACCATCAATGGCTTCCGCAACGACTTGCGCAACCTGATTGAAACGGCGGCGGTGGCTCTGAAAGTGAATGGGCAGTCGGTGTACTCGTACCGCAACGTGACCCGCGCTTACACCCAAGGTCTGGAGGCCGACGCCCGCTACCTGCTCACGCCCCGCCTCACGGTAAGCGGCGGCTACCAACTGCTGTTCGCCAAAGACAAAGCGGTGGTGGACAAGCTGGAGGCCGGCGAAGTATTTCGCAAGGACCCGCAAACCCAGGAAACCGAGCGGGTACAGCCCCAGGATTACGGCGGCCTCTACAACCGCTCCCGCCACTCCCTGAACCTGAAGCTGTTCTACGAAAACCAGCAAACCGGCTGGTCGGCGAGTGCGCGGGGCATCTACCGGGGCCGCTACGGTTTCGGCGACCTGAACGGCAACGCCATTCTGGATGCCGACCAGGAGTACGTGCCCGGCTACTGGCTGGTGAACGTGGCCGCCGCCAAAACCTTCCGCCAGCGCCTAACCGTGCAAGCCGGCCTCGACAACCTGCTCGGCTACACCAACCCGACTTACATCAGCACGCTACCCGGCCGGCTCTACTACGCCAGTATCGCGCTAGAGCTAGGCAAGCGCCGATAGCAATTCAGTATTGAGTGGTTAGATTCCAGACAAATGATTGATTATCAATCACAAATACCCACTACTGAATACTCAATACTAACTACCAACTACTCTCTTCCACTTCACCCATTTCTCTTACACCCCATGCATCACCTGTTCCTCCGTGCTGCCCTGGCCGCGCTGGCCGTATCGTCGGTTGCCTTCACTTCCTGCTCCGACGACAACGACGAAGATACTGCCGTGGTAGCTCCTGCGCTGGAAACCAAAACCGTCAGCAGCCTGGCCCCGCAGCCGTCCACGCCAACCAGCACCGGCCAGCCGGGCACGGCCAAGCACTACACGTTCTACAGCCTCGCCGATGGCAAGGAAGTGCCTTACACCGACTCGGCCAGCACGAAATGGGACTTGGCTTTCCGCGGCACTACCATCCTGACCAACGCGGGCACCAGCGGCCCCGGCCGGGGCGGCGCCCAAGTGAAATCTGGGTTGTTTGTGGAAACAGTTGTCGCCCCAGAAACCGGCTACGCTGTGGATGGCACCGCTAAAGCTATTCCGACGGGCTCGGGCAACGGCTGGTACAATTACAACTCCACCACCCACGTCGTTTCGCCCATTGCGGGCCGGGTGCTCCTGATTCGGACGGCGGCGGGCAAGTACGCCAAGGTGGAAATCACCAACTACTACAAAGACGCCCCGGCCACCCCGGCGGGCACCGAGCCGACCGGCTACTACAGCTTCCGCTATGTGTACCAGCCCGACGGCAGCATCAACCTGAAATAACCCTTTAAGTCCGGCACGGGCTGCCCGGCTCCCTTGGTGAGTGAGGCACAAACCGGGTGGCCCGCTGCCGGCACTATTTTTTCCAGAACCCCATGCTTACTCGTTTTTCTTTCCTACTGAAAATCAGCCTGCTGGTCGGGTTGCTGCTGCTCAACCGAATCAGCCAAGCTACCACGCCAACCCGCATTGTGTCCTTGAACGGCACCGTGAGCGAAATTATCTGCCAGTTGGGCCTGCAAAGCCAGCTGGTGGGCGTAGACGTAACCAGCACCTACCCCGAAGCCCTGACCAAGCTGCCCAAAGTGGGCCATAATCGTAATATTTCGGCCGAAGGGGTACTGGCTTTGAGCCCTACTATTGTGGTGGGCACCATGGAATCGTTGAAGCCGGAAGTAGCCAGCCAGCTGAAGTCGGCGGGCGTAACGGTGCAGCTGTTCACGCAGGAGTATTCGGTGGCGGGCACCAAGAAACTGATGCAGCAACTAGCTGCCGCCTTCAATGAATCGGCCAAAGTACCGGCCCTAACCAAGCAGCTGGACACTGAATTGGCAAAGGCGAAAAAGCCCGCTAAAGCGCCTAAAGTGCTGTTCATCTACGCCCGCGGCACCGGCACCATGATGGTAGCTGGCCAGGGCACATCGGTAGAGAAAGTTATCGGCTTGGCTGGTGGGCAAAACGCCGCTACCGGCTTCACCGATTTCAAGCCCCTGACCGCCGAAGCCCTGGTAGCCGCCAACCCCGACGTGCTCCTGCTCTTCGACAGCGGCCTGCAAAGCCTGGGCGGCAAAGCCGGCTTGTTGAAAGTGCCCGGCATCGCCCAAACCAATGCCGGCCGCACCGGCCGCGTGGTGGAAATGGACGGTCAGTTGCTGTCCGGTTTCGGCCCCCGCCTCGGCCAAGCCACCACCGAGCTAGCCAGCAAGCTACAGTAAGTAACTGCTTGTCTTTCTAGTCTAAAAGCCCGTCATGCAGAGGCGCAGCCGAAGCATCTCGCCTGCTGACGTTGCAACGGTAATTATACATCAGCACGCGAGATGCTCCGTCTCTGCTTGATGCGCAGAATGCTCTGCATGACAGATCCGCTTTTGGCTTGCTGTCTACATCGAATAGGTGAAGCGTCTTTTTCGCACATCGTTCTGAAAACCAACACCCCAACCCATGCCTGCCGTAGCCGAACGTCCTGCCCCAACGAAAACCGCTCCGCCACTGGCGCCGCCTCCTACCGATTGGCGGCAGCGTTTGTTGCTGCCGGGGCTGGCGGGCTTACTGGTGGGCGCGGTGCTGCTGAGTGCCGGGGCCGGGGCAGTGCCCATTCCGGTACCGGCGGTGCTCGGGATTCTGTTGCATAAAATGGGGCTGACCACCAGCCTTACGTTTGAGCTGCAACAGGAAGCGGTGCTCTGGGCCATTCGGTTGCCCCGGGTGTGTTTGGGCGTGTTGATTGGGGCGGCGCTGGGTTTGGCGGGCGCGGCTATGCAGGGCCTGTTTCGGAATCCGTTGGCTGATCCGGGCTTGATTGGCGTGTCGGCGGGAGCCTCGTTGGCAGCCGTGGCAACCATTGTGCTGGAAGTGACGGTGTTGGCCGCCGTGCGTGAGTGGCTGGGGTTTTACGTGCTGGCGGTGGCCGCCTTCCTGGGTGCTTGCGGCACGACGCTGCTGGTGTATCGGCTATCCAAGGAAAGCGGGCGGGCCGTGGTGGGCACCATGCTGCTGGCCGGTATTGCCGTCAACTCGTTGGCCGGCGCCCTGACTGGCTTACTCACTTACGCCGCCACCGATGAGCAGCTCCGCAGCATTACGTTCTGGGGCTTGGGCAGCTTAGGCGGTGCCTCCTGGCCGACGGTGCTGGGCGTGCTGCCCCTACTGGCCCTCCCGATTCTGCTGTTGCCGCGCCTGGGCAAGTCGCTGAACCTACTGGCGCTGGGCGAAGAGCAAGCTGCTCACCTCGGGCTACCCGTGACGCGCCTGAAACGGCAATTGATTGTACTGGCCACGTTGGCCGTGGGCACTTCGGTGGCTGTGGCAGGCACTATTGGGTTCCTGGGGTTGGTGGTACCGCACCTTGTCCGCCTTGTCGCCGGCCCCGACCACCGCATAGTACTGCCGGGCGCGGCGCTGGGCGGCGCGCTGGTCCTCACCCTGGCCGACATGCTGGCCCGCACCATAGTAGCCCCGGCCGAATTGCCCATTGGTATCCTCACGGCCTTGCTCGGCGCGCCGGTTTTCCTCTGGATTCTGCTGCGCGAAAAACGGCAGCGGCTGGCGTAGCTGCTTAGTATTTTAGAATTAAGCAGACCGTCATGCTGAGCGGAGCCGAAGCATCTCGCGTGCTGACGTTGCAGCAGTAATCCAGCATCAGCACGCGAGATGCTTCGGCTCCGCTCAGCATGACACGAAAGCTAAAACTCAAACTGGCTACTTTACCTCTACCCTATGTTCGACGTTCAGAATCTACGCTACCAGATTGGCCGCAAGGTGCTGCTGCAAGGCGTGTCGTTGCAGGCCCGGCCCGGTGAGTTGCTGGCGGTGGTGGGCGCCAACGGAGCCGGCAAATCCACGCTGCTGCGCCTACTCAGCGGCGACTTGACGCCCACCAGCGGCCAGGTGCAGTTTGCCGGCCAGGACTTGGGTGGCATCCCCGCGCCGGAGCTAGCGCGCCGCCGGGCTGTGCTCACTCAGCAGCACACGTTGTCGTTAGCGTTTCGGGTGCGCGAGTTGGTGCTGATGGGCCGTTACCCCTATTTCCGGGGTCAGCCCAGCACCCACGACCACGCCGTGGTAACCGAGGCGCTGGCGTTGGTCGGCCTCTTTGAGCTAGCCGACCGTAGCTACCCTACCCTGTCGGGTGGGGAGCAACAACGGGCCCAGCTGGCGCGGGTGCTGGCTCAGGTGTGGGAAGCCAAAGACGGTTTCCTGCTCCTCGACGAGCCCCTGACCGGCCTCGACCTTAACCACCAGCACCACACTCTCGACGTGGCCCGTGCCCTGGTGCAACGGGGTTTCGGGGTGGTGGCCGTCCTGCACGACCTCAACCTGGCCGCCCAATACGCCGACCAAGTGCTGCTGCTGCGCCAAGGCGCAACCGTGGCGTACGGCGAGCCCGCGGCGGTACTTACGGCCGCCACCATCGAGCATGCGTTTGATATAGCCGTGGAGCTGTTGGTGCACCCCAGCCTCGGCTGCCCGCTCATCGTGCCGTGTCCGCGCCCGTTGCCAGCTACCCGCAGCTGGGCGTAATTTCTCTGCAAATCCTTTTACCCTTTTTCTGTATGTCCGTCATCGATTCAACCACTGCCACTCTGGCCGAGCGCTGGGAGCAGTTCAAGCTTGAAAACCCTAAAAGCCGCATCCGCGACGCCGCCGGACAGTTGGGCACCAGTGAAGCCGAGCTGCTGGCCACCCAGTGCACCGGCGAAACCGACGCGCCCGTGATGCGCCTAACCGCCGATTTTCCCGCCCTGCTAGCCGAAGTACCGAAGTTGGGCCACGTTATGGCCCTAACCCGCAACGACAGCGTGGTGCATGAGCGCAAAGGCCCCTACCTGAAGGTGTCGTTCAATGGGCCAACGGGCTTGGTGCTAGGCGAGGACATCGACTTGCGCCTGTTTATGAGCCATTGGCACTTCGGGTTTGCGGTGAATGAAAACGGCCGCCGCAGTCTGCAATTCTTCGCGCAGGATGGCGAGGCAGTGCACAAAATCTACCTCACCGAAGCCAGCAACACCACCGCTTATGACGAGCTAGTTGACCGTTTCCGGGCCGCCGACCAAACCCCGGAGCTAGCCACCCAGCCCGCCCCGGAAGCCGCCCCCGAAACGCCCGACGCCGACATCGACGTACCCGGTTTCCGCGAAGCCTGGCGCCAGCTCACCGATACGCACGCCTTCTTCGGGTTGCTGCGCACCTTTGGCGTGAGCCGCACGCAGGCCCTGCGCCTGGGCCCACCCGAGCTGGTACAGCGCCTCGACAACGAGGCCATTGTGCGCGGGCTAGAAGCCGCCGCCGCCACTGATTTGGGCATTATGCTGTTCGTGGCTAGCCGCGGCTGCATCCAGATTCATACCGGCTCGGTGAAACGCCTCGTCACCACCGGCCCGTGGTTCAACGTCCTCGACCCCGAGTTCAACCTGCACCTGAAACTCGGCGACGTAGCGGAAACCTGGCTGGTGAAAAAGCCTACCACCGACGGCCTCGTGCACTCCCTGGAACTCTACGACGCCCAAGGCCGCAACCTGCTGTTGTTTTTCGGCAAGCGCAAGCCAGGCGTTCCCGAGCAGGACGCCTGGCGCGAACTGGTGAACAAGCTGTAGTAGTAGCTTCTACTGAGAACTGGAAGCCAACTAACCGCCCGTCATGCAGAGGCGCCGCCGAAGCATCTCGCCTGCTGACGCCTGGATTACTAACTCAACGACACCATGCGAGATGCTTCGGCTCCGCCTCTGCATGACGGGCTATTCTGTCAACGACAATTGAAAAGGCCCCCAACCTACAAGCCACTGGCTGTACGTTGGGGGCCTTTTCGCTACGAAGCTACGCTCCTACTTTGCTGCTGGGGCTTGCGTTTTCAGCGAGATAACGCCTGGCTTCAAGCCTTTGCCGGTCACTTTCAGCTGCACGTTGCCGGCCTTGTCGGTGGCTTGCACGGTGGCGACCAGCTGGCCGTGGAAAACGTGCATTTGCGGCACTTGGAACAGCTCCAAGCTGGTAGCGTCGCCGTTGCCGACGGCGCGGAACTTGCCGGCGCCGCTTACTGACATTTGCAGCTGGTTGGTGGCATCGGGGCAGAGGTTGCCATCCTTGTCTTCCACGCGGGCCGTTACGTAGGCCAGGTCCTCGCCGTCAGCGGTGAGGGTGGTGTGGTCGGGTACGAGCTTGATGTGGTGGGGCTTGCCGGCGGTGCGCACGGTTTCTTCGGCCACGACTTTGCCTTGGGCATTGTAGGCCACTACTTTGATGCTGCCCGGCGCGTATTTCACGTCGTTCCACATCAGGCGGTAGCGGGTTTGGGGCTTGTCGGAGGCGGCTTTGGTTTGGCGGCCCTGGCTCTGGCCGTTCACAAACAGCTCAGCCGATGGATAGTTGGTGTAGCAGAAAACCGGCGTGGTTTCGCCTTCGCGGCCGGGCCAGGTCCAGTGCGGCAATACGTGCAGCGTGGGCGCGGTGGTGTTCCACTTGGCACGGTAGAGGTAGAACCGGTCTTTAGGCAGGCCAGCCAAATCCAGAATCCCGAAGTACGAACTGTGCGACGGCCACGCTTCATCGTAAGGCGTAGGCTCGCCGAGGTAGTCGAAGCCGGTCCACACAAACTCGCCAATGACATAGGGCAAATCGTCCTGCTTCACGAATTCCTCGTCCGGCGTCTGAGACCAAACGCAGGCCTCCAAATCGTACGACGACGACTGGTTGTTGGGGTACTTTTTCTGCTTGGCCGTAACTACCGGGAACATGTAAGCGCCGCGGCTGCTCACCGTAGAGGCCGTTTCGGTACCCAGAATATAGCCTTGGGGCAGCTTGTCGTTGGCCTTCTCGTACTGCGCGGGCTTGTAGTTGAAGCCGGCTATGTCGAGCACCGAAGCGAAGTTGTTGTTGATGGCCGCGTCAATCCGGTCCATGCCGGCCGTGACGGGGCGGGTGGGGTCTTCGCGGTGCACGATGTCTTGAAGGCGGCGCGCAATCTTGCCGCCGCCGGGCGCGCTCTGGTCGGGCACCTCGTTGCCGATACTCCACATAATCACCGACGGGTTGTTCCGGTCGCGGTGCACCATGTTCACCAGGTCCTTCTCCGACCACGCATCGAAGTACTGGCTGTAGCCGTTCTTCACCTTCGGCGACTTCCACTCATCAAACGATTCCACCATCAGCATGAAGCCCATCTCGTCGCAGAGGCTCACCAGCTCGGGCGCGGGCATGTTGTGCGAGGTCCGGATGGCGTCGCAGCCCATGTCCTTCAGCAGAGCAAGCTGGCGGCGCAGCGCGGCCGTGTTGATGGCCGTGCCCAGCGGGCCCAAGTCGTGGTGGTTGCACACGCCTTTGAACTTGCGCACCTGCCCGTTCAGCGAGAAGCCTTTGCCGGCCTCAAACTTGAAGGAGCGCACCCCAAACCGGGTGGTGTACTCGTCTTTCAGCGTTTCGCCGGCGTACAGCTTCGAGGAAGCCGTGTAGAGCACCGGCGTTTCCGGTGACCAAAGCTGCGGCTTCGGCAACACCAGATTCTGCTCGAACTCCTGCCCATCAGTAGCGGCCAGGGTAGCGGTGCTGGTAGTTAACACTTGTCCTTGCGCGTCCTTGATTTCCGTTACTAGGCGCAGTGGCTGGAAGGCGTTGTTGGGCGTGGCTACCTGGGTGCGCAGCTTCACTTTCGCGAAGTCGGCGTTGATTTCGGGCGTGGTGATATAGGTACCCCACACCGGAATATGCACGTCGTCGGTGACGATGAGGTGGACGTTGCGGTAGAGGCCGGCGCCGGGGTACCAGCGCGAAGCTTCCGACTGGTTTTGCAGGCGCACGGCCAGCACGTTGTTGCCGTTGGCTTGCAGGGCGTCGGTGATATCGAAGCTGAACGAGTTGTAGCCGTAGGGCCAGGAACCCACTTCCTTGCCGTTTACGAACACGTGCGCGTCGCTCATGGCGCCATCAAACAGCAGCACCGCCCGTTTGCCCGGCCCAAAGTTTGGCACCGCTAACTGCCGCCGATACCAGCCCGTACCGATGAACGGCAACCCACCCGTACGACCGGCTTTGAGCGTAGCGGTTTTCTCCTGGTTCTGCTCGATTTGCACCTTCTGCAAGTCGTTGTTGCCATCAAAGGGGCCGTAAATGGCCCAGTCGTGGGGTACGCTCACTGTTTGCCACTTGGCGTCTTTGAAGTCGGGTTTCGACGCCTCGGGCACGTCGCCTTTGGTGAATTTCCAGTTGGTGGTTAGCAGGTACTCCTGGCGGGCCTGGGCGCTGGCGTGCAGCGCGCCCAACGAAAGGGACAGGAACAGGAGGCCTCGCCGAAGGGCATCACCGCTATGGGAATGGCTCATAAGGTGGTTTTGATGGTATTTCTTGAAGTTGACTTCGGCAAAAGTAGGTCTTTACACAAAGCGAATGGGTAGCCTAACTGGAAAGTAGCCCCTCTGCCCTATTCGTACTGCCGGTACCGTATCTGCATTTCTGGAGGCAGCCACGTAGGATAGCTAGCGGCGGCTTTGGCGGCCTCCTCTCCCACCGGCACCCGCCACTGCGCAAAGAAGGGCGCCAGATTTCGGTGCGTAGCCGCGCTAATGGCCGAAAACCAGTAGTCCCGCTTGGCGGCTTCGGTGGCCGGGTACTTACTGCGCGGCAGCTGCCGGTACTGCCGATACACCTGCTCAATGGGTTCCCAGCCAAAGGCATCAATCAGCTGCACGTACATGGCCAAGGCCAGAAATGGGTTGTCCTGCCACTTCTCAAACGAGGGCGAATCGGATAAATAATCGGCAACCCGCTTAGCCACCTGCTGCCGACTTCTAAAGGCCTCGTGGTTGTTGGCATACAGGCCCTTATGCAACAGCTTGTCGAACACGTACATAGTGTACAGGTTGACGGTTACCTCGGTCAGACCCTCGAAGTCGATACCTCGGAACTGGTGCCGATGCCCCAGTTCGTGGAAGTGGCCCCAGGAGCCGTTTTTCCACAGGTAGTCGGCGTCTAGCATGTGTTCACAACTGGCATCGTTGGGCACCACAATTTTCTCCTGGGTGGCAAACATGTAGCCGTGAGCTACATCCTGGTCCACTATGATTCGCTCGGGGTGGCGGCGGGGGGTGGTTATGCCGGCCAACTGGGCATCAGTGGCTAGCACGGCATCCCAGAAAGCCAGCACCTTTGTCGGGTCGGCGAGGGTGCGGATACGCGCCGAGGGCACCGTGAGGCTGACGTTGTTGCTGACCAGTTCGGCCCACGGGCCGGGGTATTGCCGAATAACTTTTTGCCACTCGGCTAGGTTGGTTTTGCCGAGCTGAAAGCGGGGCGCTTGGACCGCACCTTCTACCTTGATGCGCACCTCTCCCAGTGCCGTGGTATCCGGAATATTGATGAGCAGCGGGCCGCCGTACGGCGAGTAGATTTCGGTGCGCTGCTGCGTCAGGTCGAAGCGGCGGGTTAGGTCAAAGGCTTCGCGGGTGACTTGCGACAGGCGCGTTACGTCATCATTGTGCACGCCAATCTGGGCTTGGAGCTGCC
The DNA here is from genome assembly GCF_000420705.1 of Hymenobacter norwichensis DSM 15439. GTDB lineage: Bacteria > Bacteroidota > Bacteroidia > Cytophagales > Hymenobacteraceae > Hymenobacter > Hymenobacter norwichensis. The sequence goes on along the minus strand of NZ_ATVL01000006.1, from coordinate 1,112,618 downwards.
GCAATGAATCTTTGCCAGTCAGGTAGATAGTCACTTTTTCGCCGGCCGGCACGTACAGGCCCGTACCGTGCGAAAGGCGGTACCGCCACTCCGGTTCCCACGCCCCATTCGAGCCTACTTTCACGGGTAGCACTAGCTCCGTAGTAATGCGCGCGGCAGTGGCCGGCACCGTACCTGGAAAGGTAGCGGCGGCCGGGGCCACGTAGGTGGGAGCGGGTGGGTGGTCACGCCACTGCTTTTCCTGCAAGCTATGTTGCACCAAATAGGCTAGGTAGTTGCCTTTCTCACCCAGCGTAACCGGCTTTTGCGGGGTGGGAACAATCAGCGAATCGGGCCAATGATGCGCCACTTGCCGGAGCTGCTTCATAATGGGCGAGTTAGCCGGATTCAGGGCGAGGGCTCGGTCCAGCGTGTAGGTGTAGAGGTAGCCGCCATCCATCAGTGCCGGTGGCTGACGAAGGTTGCTGATGCTTTGCAAGATGTTCTGTAGACCCAGATAGTAAGGCACGGGCCCGGCACTCAGGAAACCGCGCTTCGGGTACCGCACAGTCAGGTAGTTGGATTGCAGCAGCCCGGCTTTCAGCAGCAGTTGGTTGAATTGCAGTTCTGGTTGCGCCTGCTGGCTTTTCCGGTCGGGTAGCGGGCAACCGTAGAGCAACGTGCCGCCCCGGCGCACAAACCGCTCGATGCCGCTTATTTGCGCCGTATCCGTTACCTCTTGGTTGAGCAGCAGAATATCTGCTGCGGGGTCGAGGGCAGTGCGGGTACCAACTAGCTTGACCCGCGCTTGCCGGGTTAGAAAAGTGGTTAGGGCTTGGTCGCCACCCCACACTTGCACCCGCTTGCGGCGGGCACTGCTGCCCCAGTGGAGACAGTTGAGTAGCAGCTTTTGCACCTCGGCATCCTGCACCAGCGGCTTGCGAAAGTAGGCGGGCGAGCTAAACACCAACATCTTGCCCTTTCCCAGCCGGCTACTGCTCAGCGCCACCAATTGGAACGACTGCTCCAGCTGGCTTGGGTCCACTTCGGCTGTCAGGATAATTTCGGGCTGCTCGTTGATGCTAGTGGTGGTGCACAACGCATCCGGGTCGTAGGGCACGGGCACCTTTCCTACCCCTTGTAGCAGCACCGACTTATCGTTTGGAATCTGGGCAACTAATGGCTCGGCTTTAAGAGCAAACAGAAAAGCTACGCAACACCAAATCAAACCCCTTACAGCAGACATAATTGGCTTTTAAAAAACATAGGGCCCTGGGCGACAATCCACCTACAAGGTCCTGTTTCGCTATATTCTACTGATACCAACGGCGCCTGTTGCGTTGCATCAGAAAGCTCCCAGCCCGAAACAACCTAGCTCCACAAGCAGGCAGCCATTTTTCAACCAATCAGTGGTACATCTTGCTGTCGGCCAAACCGAAGAGATGTGCTGGACTGTAGCATTGTATATAGCAGCCCCAACGTATTACCGAGCCAAGTACGTTGCTACTTGCGTTTTGAGGTCGGGGTCGTCGGGGCGCGGGGCTTCGGCGTAGCGTATAATGCCGTACTTATCCAGCAGGATATAGCGCGGCACGCTATTTACGGCGAAGCGCTTCAGGAACTGCGCCGTTTTGTGACTGGTGAAGCGGTAATGCAACGCCGTTTGGGGCGGGAGCTGCTCCATGGCACGCTGCCACTTTTGGTGGTCATCGTCAATCGAGAGATATAGGAACTCCACCGGCTTGCCCTGGTAGTACTGCCGCAGGGTAGCCGAAGCGGGCATCTCCATCAGACAAGGCAGGCACCAACTCGCCCACAAATCGAGGTAGATAACCTTACCACGGTGCTGGGCCAACAACTGGGCGAGAGTGATTTTCCGGCCGTTGGTACTAACGAGCGTATCGGTGCGAGCGAACTGCTGGTCGGGCATCACCAACGTCATGTTGTCTTGATTGGTGAGGCGACGCACGAAGCGGCTTTCCGGCATCATCCAGCTACGGTAGTCCTTCAGTAGGTGCGGCTGGGGCCGGTGTATGAGCTTGGCATAATCTAACAGCCAGAAAGCGGCCCATTCTTTCTGGTTGCCCTCATACTGGCGCTTGATTAATGCGTATTGCGTACCAAAGGTGGCAGGTTTGCCTTGGGCTAAAGCCAGGTACGTTGTGAAAGCCAAGGCCGCGTGAATTCTATACTCAGAAACCGCCAGTGGCAACGCCTGCACGTAGCGCAGCCGCCGGAAATGCGCCAGCACGGAATCCTGGTACGCAACCGGAAACGACTTGACCGCACTCGGCACCTTGTACTGCCGCAATGAGCTAGGCACGCCGGGCGTGGTAGCAAAATACAGTTCCTGATAGCTGTTGCCCCGCAATAGGAAACACAGCGTTTGTAGCCGTAGCTCACGGGTAAGCGCCTGCGCAACCATCGGCCGGACGCCGGGCGTGATGCGCAACTCAGCCAGCATACTATCGGTCCGTTGCCGCTTGTTCTGCCACTGGCGCATCATCTCGGTTAAGGTAGGCGGCAAGTCAGCCGGCAACTCATCTAAGCGCGATTCATACCACGGATCCAGGTTGATAGGGTTGCGCCAAAGTTGCTCGTAGAACTTCAGCTCGGCCGCGTACTTGCCGGAAAAGGTGCAGGTGTTTGTGGCTAGTTCGTAGCGAATAGCTACCACATCGCCGGGCCAGACGAGTAAGGCTGGTATGGGTTCCGTAATCTTGTCGATGGGGCGAGCAATTCGGACGCGGATCTGGTCGAAGGAATTTTCGTCGAAAACAATGCGGAGCGTATCGCCAGGCCGAACGGACTTCTGTTTGTGGTGGGCTAGAATATCGGTATAGTAAAACAGAATGGGGTCTTCCGTAGGCGCGCTCTGGTTGACAATAAAGGCTTCGCGGCGTTGCGCGTAACCGCCAACTGCGGAGGCTACCAGCACCAGCACCGTAAAAACAACTTTATAGATAACGCGCATAAGCTGCCTTTTATAATCTGATAATCAATATACTGCCCGATGTGGTTGGCTATTTATAAGGTACGACGCTAGCCAGAAGAAGGGCTCTACCGCAGTTGCAATAGAGCCCCTTTGATTTCCGCGCTTCAACCGACTTTTCCCAATGAAATGGCCCTAGCGTTTGCTAACATAGCGGTGCATTTCGCTGGCCGCCAGCAGGAAAGCACCCACCCCGAAGTTAGACGTGGAGCTTTTATCAACCACCTGGCCAGGAATGGCTTTCTCGCCGATGGGCTGCACGTAGCCTACGGTGCCATCGGGCTGGAGGGCCGTGGTGACAAGGTACTGCCAGGCTTTCTGCACGGTAGGCAGATATTCCTTTTTGTCGAGCACGCCATTATTGATACCCCAAAGCAGGGCGTAGGTGTAGAATGCAGTGCCGCTGGTTTCGGGGCCGGGGGCGTGCTGCGGGTCCAGTAGGCTGCGGGTCCAGTAGCCTTCGGGCTGCTGCGCGGCTTTAATGGCGGCAGCTAGGCCGCGGTACTTACTTAGGTACTCGGCGCGGTGCGCGTCATCGGCTGGCAAATCCTGGAGCACTTTAGCCAAGCCGGCCAGCACCCACCCGTCGCCGCGGGCCCAGAAGTCCTTTTTGCCGTTCACCGACTTGTGCTGCGGGTACACGTACTTGGCGTCGCGGTAGTAAAGGCCGGTTTCGGCGTCGTACATGATGCTGTTGGCGTAGCTGAAGTACTCGTGCAGCTTGGTCAGGTACTGCGGATTTTTGGTGACGCCGTAGAGCTTGGTCATCACCGGCATCACCATGTACAGCCCATCGGCCCACCACCAGTAGTCGTTTTGGGCGGTGCTCATTTCGTACTCCATCACCTCGCGGGCGCGGGCAATGCGCTGGGGCTCCGGCTTAAGCTTATACAGGTCGATGTAGGTTTGAAAGCAAATCTGCCAGTCGCCGAACAGCACGTAGTCGTCTTTCTCGCCGTACTTGTATTTCCAGTTGGCCTTGTCGTCGGACTTGGCACCTTTCCACTCGTTGTGCACGGCCCAATCTTCGGAGTACTGGCGGTACTTCTCGTTTTTGGTGACGGTGTAGGCCGCCATGTTGCCGGTATGGTACGCCGCCACGTCCCAGAAAGCCCGTTCCTGCGGGCGGTGCTCGGCCTGCCAATGGTCGTTTACTTTCGTGATGAGGGCCACCACCTCCTGCGGTTTAGACTGGTTGCCCGTCAATCCGTCTTTGGAGGTGGAACAGCCCGTGCCCAGTGATACAGTTACTAGAGCGGCGCCGAATAGACAAGCAATTTTTGACATGGATTGAGGTACTCGTCGAGTGTGCAATGAGTTGGTACTACTAGGCCGCTTACATGTAGCGCGACAATGTATTTCGCGACGAGCACCGGCTACTCGCGGTGCTCGTCGCGAAATACATTGTCGCGCTACAGAATGGCCGTCCTTATCAGTCTAGTTCAACTGTAGTGCGAAGCCGCCGCGCGGGGCCAGCGTCACGCTCACTTTAGCGCCCGTTACGGTGCGGGTGGAGAAGCTCCGGTTGTTTTCGCCGTCGGTGATGAGCGTACCACCTTCCGTGGCGCCCAGCTTGCTTAGGTCCAGCTCAATGGTTTTGGGCGCGTTGGTAGCGTTGATGCCTGCCACGTACCATTTGCCTTCCGCTTGGCGGGCTAGTACGCTGTATTGGCCGGGGTAGCCCTCCAGGAACTTCACGTCGTCCCACTGCTTAGGTAGGTGGCGCATGAAATTCACCACGTAAATAGGCTGCCGCGACATGCCATCGGGTATCTCGGCGTAGTGCTGAATGCCCGATTGAAATAGAATCGACAACGCCAGCTCAAACGCATTGCTGGTTTTGCGCTCCTTGCCCTTGATTTCGGAAAACGCCACCGGCGTGAAGTCCATCGGGCCGACGGCGTTGCGGGTGAAGGGTAGCACCGCGCAATGCGTAGGCTCCTGGTCGGTGTTGCCTTGGTCGAAGGTCAGGAACTCGAAGCCTTTCACAGCTTCCATCGTCACTAGGTTGGGGTAGGTGCGGTTCCAGCCGCGCGGAATGGTGGTGCCGTGGAAGTTCACCAGCAACCCGGCCTTGGCGGCATCCGTCAGGATGTCTTGGTAATAGTTCATAAACGACTGCCCATCCCCACCGAAGAAGTCCACCTTCACGCCGACAATGCCCATCTGCTTGATGCGAGCAAACTCTTTGCGCCGGCTGGCAGCGTCGAACAGGATGTTGGTGGGCGTTTGGGGCGCTTCGTTCCAGCTACCGTTGGAGTTGTACCAAGCCAGCAGCCCCACCTTTTTCGAGCGGGCGTAGGTGGCCAGCTCGGCCATCTTATCGTAGCCAATTTGCTTGTCCCACAACGCATCCACCAGGCAGTAGTCCCAGCCCATTACGGAAGCGTAATCGATGAACCGGCGCTGCACCTTTTCGGTGGTAGCGGCATCACCCATCAGCACCCACGACCACGACGCCTTACCGGGCTTCCCGAAGGTGCCAGCCGCTGGCGCCGACGCTGGTGCCGGCGCGCTCAGGTCGGTAGTCAGCGTCGATTCCACTACCGGGGCCAGCGAGTTGCCTACCACAATCACGCGCCACGGCGTGCGCAACGGCAAAGGGCCTTCGGGCAGTACGGCGGCGCCAGTAGTGGTCCGCTCCGTTTCCTGCGCAAACGCCACGCCATATTCGGCATCCGGCGACTGGTGAGCCAAGTGCGTACCGCAGTAGGTGCGGCCCATGCCAGCCTCGGTGAGCAGTACCCAGTGCCCAGCGGCCTCAAACAGCGCCGGAAACGACCAACCCTGCCCCATGGTAGATGGCGTGCCCGCTGCTACGCCCATCTGGTAATACTCTTCGTAAGAAGGCTGCGTTTTAGCCCAGCCGGTTTGCGCTTTGGCGTGCGGGTGCAGCCAGCCTTTAGCCGCAGTGGGCAGGTGGAAAGTGGTTTTCTCGGCAGTCACCTTCTGCAGGTCCTTGCCTTTGCCTTCTACCAGATACTGAAACGCCACCCCTTCATTCGATACCTGAAACACCACGCTCAGCTGCGGCCCTTTGCCGCCCGCGAAATGCACCACCCGCCGGTTGGCTTTATAAGTGCATTTGGTACGCTTGTCGGTGGCCATTGTGTAGTTGTCCGTCACCGATTCCACCCGGTCGGCGTTTTTCAGCTGCAAGCCCTGGCTTAAATCGGCACCGGCCAACTGCAAGCCCAGCTTGGAAGCACGCAATACCTCTGTTTGGCCGTACCGAACGGTATAAGTAGGTACGCCTTGAGCGGTAGTTTCGACGGTAACCCGAATGGTCCCGTTGGGACTATCGACGCTGACGGGGCTGCCGTTTTGTGCCTGTGCCGCCAAGGCGATGAGCAAGCTGATGCCTCCTGTAAGGGAAATGGTCTTCATGAAAATAAGTGGGAGTTGTATTGAGAGTAGGGAGTTTGTTTTGATGTTTTATCTATTGGGGCCTTTTCCTGATAAGTTCAGGCCCAGTGCAATCAATCATAGAATTGCACGAAGCTACCAGGACAAAGAAAACAATGTCTAGCTTAAGTACTACTCGTAGTAAGAATATTTAATACAATCATTGCAGACAACTTACCGAGGCAACGCAGTCCATTGCTGAAACTCATTCGTTTCATCACGCCGCCTTATTTGATTTTGCAGCCGTAGCAGCAACCATTGCCAGCTGGGAGCCATGTGGAAAGGCCGAAACAAGAAAGGCCACAGTTGATTGCGTAACTTTGTGTTATGTCCACTGCTGATTCCATTTCTGCTACTCTTTCCTTGCACGGCCTGCGCCAGACTCCCATGCGCCGGGCGGTGCTGGAAGCCCTACGCGCCGCGCCCTATGCCCTCAGCAGCCACGACCTGGAGCAGCAACTAGACCCCAATACCGACCGAATTACGCTTTACCGCACCCTGCGCACCTTCGAGCAGAAAGGCGTCATCCACCGCGTGGTAGGCACCACCGACATTGTACGGTACGCTGCCTGCGCCCCCGCCGCCTGCACTGAGCACGCCCACACCGATAACCATGTGCATTTCAAATGCACCGCCTGCCAGCAAACCTACTGCCTCGACCAGATAACGGTGCCAGCCGTGCAGCTACCCCCCGGTTTTCAAGCACAAACTCGCGACTACTTGCTCTCTGGCGTGTGCGAGCGGTGCCAGCCGGCACACCAACTACGCTAGCCTCAAGTTCAGGAGCTTGATTAATTCTGCGTGCTGCGCTTTCATACCTAGTGCTACCAGCCACATGGCCTGTTATACTTGGCGGTATACTCCGTGGCTCAATTGAGCTAGACACTAGATTGACTTATGCTGTCTGGAACCTGCTTGAGGTGCTGCTTTCAGTGAAGCACAACTGTTAGCGGTATAGGTAGCCTTAGCAGGCCTATCCGTCATCTTATATATCCGCCAAGGCGCACTTCACTAAAGGCCCTTTATAGCGCGGAAATACGCCGTAGCTTGCTAGTATCGGTGAGTAAGTTTCACGCGCTTCTAGCTGCACTGTAGCACGCGCGGTTCCGCACCAAAAGGCCAAGCGGTTATTCTTCGCAGCTATTTTGTTTGCTGGTTTTATGCAGCGCCAATAGGCCGTTAGCTCCCATCACAAGTACTTGATACTCTTATCCTCTGTCGGAAAATGATAGAGGTCAAAAACAATATATCCGTTCAAATTAATATTTTATAACATAATAAATATCATTGCACAATGATGATAATATCAACTTTACAAAATACATTTATAAAAAAATAGTCATAATAGTTGTCACTTAAGTACAGTCAGAGGGCCTGAACTACCATCAATAAAGGTCTATATCCCTCTGATTGTTATACATTTTCCTCTGCTCCTTTCCACAGATCCAGTTCTTCCACCATTTGCTGGCTTTCTACGCATGAGCTAGCCTGAAACTGGCAAGCCATGAATTGCTCATTATCCGCTGCACAAGCACCGGCATTTTAGTCGCATCAACTATTATCATCGTGCACACTAACTTGAAAATCAACCAAGTGCATATCCTGCGTGCCTTTGCGTGCCTGGGAGTGCTGCTGAACCATGCCACAAAGACGCTATGGGTTGGCGAAGAGGTCTTTAAGAGCACCCATCCCGTTGTGCAATGGGATATCCACGACTACATAGTGTATGGCTTGTCTAAAATCGTGACTGTTGAAGATCAGCGGGTTTATTTTTTCTTTATCCTCTCTGGGTTCTTCTTGCAGTATTCGGTGCGCGAATCATTCAGCTTAAGTGATTACGCTCGTAAGCGCCTGCTCCGTTTGTATCCTGCCTACCTACTCTCCATCGTATTGTCAGGGGTAGCGCTGTTCATCAGCTTCAACCTACTTGATAACGCACCAGTGGCTACTAGTGCTCCTCCGAGGTTTACTGAGTTTATTACGAATTATTACTCTTACTTGACGCACTACAACTTTGTGCGTACCAGCCTTTTCTTGGCTACCGACAACCTTTTTGGCGGGGCGTATCAACTGTGGTCGATGCCACATGAAATTATTTTCTGCCTGCTATTCCCTCTCTATTATCATCTCAAAAGCCATTGGCGCTTGGCCTTGCTGCTCGTTCTTGTAGCCCTGTTCTGCACTACGCACAACCGCTACGTGCATACCCAGATATTCTTTCTGGCGGGCATGGCTTATTACGATATTTTCTCGAAAGGCTTCACCTTACCAATCAAGCTCCCGGCAGCCTGCTATTATCTCACGTTCGGAGTGCTATACGCAAGCATTCAATATTTTGCTGATCCTACCCATAGCCATGAACGAGTGGCAAGCGTGCTTACGCTACTATTTTCTTTCCTGGCCTTGGATTTTTTTCTGCACCGCAAAGGAACACTGCCCAAACCAATGAAGTGGCTTAGCCAAATAAGCTACTCCGTCTACCTGAACCACGCTTGGGTGCTGATGCTGTATTGTGCCGTACTCAGTTGCTTCAATTCCCCTGTGATGTTTACCGGGTACTTCCCGCTCATGTCAGGAACGCTCCTTTGTCTTGCAGTATCTTATCTGTTCTATTCCCAGGTCGAAAAGCGAATCCAGGCATACGCATACGGCAAGCAAACCGCTCCTGCTGATGCCCCCTACGTGGCCGCTGCTGCATAAAGGCTGTCAAGAAACAGGATTTCAGGGCAGCTATTAGCGGTGGTAGCCTTACTACCGACCGCCAAACAGCCGCTGAAAGAAGCCACGCTTCCGACGGGGTTTCACTTTGGTTTTAACTTTAATAGCAGTGCCTGCTGCCACCGCAGTGGTGCGCGGCGCTGTAGGGCGGGGGGCAGGGGCGGTAGTTACCGGAGCAGTGGCAGTTGCTGGTACTACCGGGCTGGCAGGAGCTTGTGCCACTATAATTTCAACGGGGCGGCCAGTGGTACGCACATTCACAGGGCGGCTTTCATTGTGCAGCCGATCAACAGCGGTGAGGTAATAAGCGTAGCTGGTGCCGGACCGGGCCGTAGTATCCACGTAGACGAGGCCCGTACCGGGGCGCGACCGTAGCACCGTCAGGATATGGCGGGGGTCGTCGGGGGTAGGCGTTTCGGCGGCGGTGAAGCGGTAGAGCACATAATAGGCAGCCAGGTCGCCATCAGGGGCAGCGGGGGCATGTTGCCAGGTAAGCGTGTTGGCTACTGCCGAAGCAGTAAGCACCAGGTTTTGGGCGGGACGGGGCGGCACGGCATCCAACCACGGCATGGTGGGCACCAGCGCCGGGTACCGGAACAGGTTCAGGCGTAACGAATCGGCGGCGTGGCGCGGGTTAACTATCAACGACTTCGAGCTGAAAAACACGCTGCCTTGCACGTCCGACGGAAACGAGCGGTTGGTGCGTACCTGCCGGGGCAATTCGCGGTTGCCTAGCCAAGCGGTGTCGCGGCGGCTGGTTTCCAGCATGCGGTAAGCACCCTGCCCAATGTAAAGGTGCCGCCCAAACCGGTTGCGCGTCCACCACTCCACAAGCACCGGATAAGCTGCTACCTTGAAGCTGCTGCTCCAATACAGCTGTGGCAGAATGTAGTCTACCCAGCCTTGGCGGGTCCATTCGCGGGCATCGGCGTACAGCCCGGAGTAGCCCTCAAACGCCGAAGTGGCCGAACCTTCTGGGTCGTTGCGCTGGTTCATCCAGACCCCAAACGGCGACACCCCAAACTTCACCCAGCGCTTGGCATGCTGAATGGAATCGTGCAGGTCCCGAATCAGAAAGTTCACGTTCTGGCGGCGCCAGTTAGGCAGCGTGAGGCTATCGGGATTGTAAAGAGCAAAAGCCGCTTCGTCGTGAATCACCTGCCCGGCTTCGGGGTACGGGTAGAAGTAGTCGTCGAAGTGCACACCGTCGATGTCGTAGCGGCGCACCACGTCTAGAATCACGCGGTTGATGTACTGGCGCACTTCGGGCAGGCCAGGATTGTAAAGGAGCTTGCCGCCATAGCGCAGAAACCACTCGGGATGCTGCCGAAACGGGTGATTGGGAGCCAGCCGGCGCGTAACGGAATCCATGCTGGCCCGGTAAGGGTTGAACCAGGCATGAAACTCCATCCCCCGGTTGTGCGCTTCCTCAATCAGAAACGGCAGCGGGTCGTAGGCTGGGCTGGGGGCCTTACCTTGGGTGCCAGTCAGCCAGCGGCTCCAAGGCTCTAAGGCGCTCTGGTAGAAGGCATCGGAAGCAGGCCGCACCTGCACAAACACCGCATTAATACCGTTGCGTTGCTGCTGGTCGAGCATGCGGATGTACTCGCGGCGCTGCTGCTCTGGCGTGAGGTTGCGGGAGCTGGGCCAGTCGATATTTTCTACAGTAGCAATCCAAACGCCGCGCAACTCACGTTTAGGCGGAATATCGGCGGTGGCCGGGCGGCAGGAAACAGCCAGCAGGCTGGCAGTCAGCAACAGAAAAGCAACTAGGCGGGCAGCGGCAAACAATCGGGGCATCAGAACGAAAACGCAAGAGAAGACCCCAAAAGTACGCACATCTAGCCGCGAATAGTTGGCGAATTATGCAGCGCAGCTTTAGGACGCAGCTTTTGCTACTGACAGCTGCCGATTACAGCCGTGGTGGTACTCGGGTACCGATGGCGGGCAGTGGCGTGCCATCATAAAACCGGGGCTTAGTGCCGCCTATTTGCGACAAAGTAATGAAGGCCAGCACTGGATACACAAACAGTAGCAACAGCACAAAGTGGATGCCCTGACTCCTGCGCATACCACGCGGTAGCATAATCAACATCAGCACAAGCCCAACGATAGGCCCCAGTGTAACCAGTAGTAGCGGCATACTTTCCCCTACATAGTTGGGCTCATGGTACTTCATTTCGCTGATCCAGCCTTCGTCATTGCTGTAGCTTTCAACTATAGCCTGCTGAAACACATGGCTTTGGCTCATGGCAGCAATTAGCAGGCAGCCCAGCAGAATCCATATTGGCATCAAGTAATACTGGATGTTCTCCCGGTTTTCGTAGAACCAACGGACATACAGGTAGAGAATGGCTACCGGAAAAACAGCTGATACCAGAGTGTACATATAACAGTGAAGCAGGCCTGAATAGTGGAGCTTCGGCGTGGCGACACTCGCCTCACCTGAAACCATAAAGCCTTACGCCACAAAGCAACTGAAGATAATTTAACTTTGCAATACAAAGTTCTTTAAAACGCAAATAGACAGTTTATAATCAGCTAATAGAGCCTAACAGCAAGCGTAGAACCTCGGTAACCAGACACAAGAAAGCCAGTTCCTCTACCTTTGTGATGGTGTTGCGCATCAAACAGGAAAAGGAGCTGGCTTTCTTGCTTACTTGGAGCGGCTATTCGGCGCCTTGGTCGTCGGGGCTACCGTCGGGGGCGGAATCAGGGCCGCCTTCGAGGCCGTTGGTTTGGCCGGCGTCGCCGTAGTTGCCGCGGATGCCCGAACCGTCGCCCATGTTTTCCTGGGTGCTGGTAGCTTCGGGGTTACCGCTGGCTTTGGGGTCGGGGTCATCTTGGCCGGGAATGCGGCCGCCCGTGCTCATTTGGTTGGCTTGGTTTTCAGCGTCAGCTTTCTGGCTGGCATTCTGGTTGGGGTTCTGCTGGTCGTTTGCCATAATTTATGATGAGAGAGGTGGGAAGAATTGATGAGCGGATGATAGATAAGAAAGACAACTCAAGCAAGGATAAGGAGGATGGCTGACCTTCAACCATCCATTTATCCGCTTAGCTTACAGGTTGACCTGACCAATTTCGCCACCCGATACGCCGGTACCCGCGCTGGTAGAATTTCCTCCTACGTCGCCGTCTTGGGCGTTGCCGGGGGCATCGTAATTGGGTGCCCCTGACCGAACTCGGGCGCCTTTGATTTCTTGGCCGCCCTCGGTGCCGCCGCTGCCTGAGTTATCGTCGGCGTTGTTACCAGTATCGGAGTCGCCGGGAGCTTGGCGGCCTTCGGGCTGGCGCTGCTCGGGCTGGGAGTTGCTGGCTTCGGGTAAGTTGCTGGCGTCGATAGGTTTTTCGGTGGGCTTGTCCATAGCAGTATTTGGTTCGGTGAGTGGATGCGGGAGAGAGGGCAAGTAAAGGCTATACGCGGCGCAGCCCGCCGCGTTGGCTGATGGGGCATGGTAGTATGAGGGCTTTTGCTGACCTTGGAAGGCAACTCCGTTATATCCGTCTTCAGTGCTGCTATGCCCGACTTATCCTCCTCTAACTCTCTCACCAATAAAACCGATGCGCAACTGCTCTTTCTGGCGCAAAATCCTAGTCTCTACCATCCCGACCTGATTGTGGCTGCTTTACAGGAGCTTCGCCGCCGCGGCATCAGCCCAGAGCCAGCAACACCCGTGCCCCGCCCGCACCACCCGCGTACCGACGAGGACGTAGCGGAACCGGCATTCTGGCAGCGGCCGGCCCCGTGGGTGGGGCTGCTTGTTGTACTGCTGATGGGTAGCATTCTGTATTGGAACAACATGCAAAGCAAGGCCGCGCAAACTGTAGCCGTGCGCCCAGTTGAGGAAAAGCCCATTGTGCTGGAAACCGTAGAAACCCACCTCATTCCCACTTTCGATTCCTTGACCCGCACCCAAATTGCCCAAGAGATGCGCCAGCTGACGGTGGCCGAGCGCACCGCCGACACGGCCTCTACTCGCCGGTACCGGATATTGGCTACACGCTATTGGGATGCCGAAAATCAGTCTGGGTACCTGTTCGGTAAGCTCAACGGCAAAGCCACGGACGCCGTGCTAGCTAACCAAGCACCGGTGGTGATAGAAACCTGGCGCCGCCTAACCAAAGCGCTGGTATACGACCATAGCCTGACGCCAGTACTAGCCGAGCGCATAAACCTAATGCGCCGTGCGGCCTACCTGCGCATTCAGGCACTTCAAGAAGTGGCCCGCCACGCCCAAAACGACCAGCCCATCCTTGACCCGAGCATTCTCAACTTGCGCGACTCCGCCACTCACATGCGCGAATCGTTGCTCAGCCGCGAGGAACAAAGAAGGCAGATGCAACAAATGCGGTTTTAGAGGTCTGACAAACGGGCAGGTAGCCCACTGAGGACAGGTAGCACTATACGCCAAGCCGTCAGCTATACCGCCTGGGTTGCCCGTTCTGTGGCTAGCAACCCAAGCGGTGTTTTTTTGGGCTAGGAATTGTGAGAACCGCTGCCGGATACTAGACGGCGTTGCCACCTGGGTGGTCCGGTTTCTTTCCCCTGCCCCACGCATGGCCGTTTCTCCCAACCCTTTCTCTGAAAAAACCGACGCGGAGCTGTTGTTTCTGGCCCAGCACGGGGCCCGTTATTCAGCCGCCGTTGCCAATGCCGCCGTGCGGGAACTTCAGCGCCGCGGCCTGATTCCGGCGGAGCTACCCCAACCAGTTACCGGACCTACTGGCTCCATAGCCGAACCTAGCAGCAGCGGCTGGCGGCGGCTGGGGCAGGTGGTGCGAAGCATGCTGTGGCCGCGGCCGGGCTATGTAGTTACCCCGCTGCTGCTGCTGACCAATCTGCTGGTGTTCCTGCTGATGGGACTGAGTGGCGTTGACCTTTGGGCACCTTCTAGCGCCGCGCTGGTGGCTTGGGGCTCCAACTATTCACCGCTGATTTCCACCCAGCCGTGGCGGCTGTTTACTAGCATGTTTCTGCACGGTGGTCCTGCGCATTTGCTGCTCAACTTGAGTGCGCTGCTGCTGTTGGGCATATTGGCCGAGGCCAAGGTGGGCCGCTGGCTGTGGGTGCTGGCGTATGTAGTAAGCGGCATTGGGGGCAGTGTGGCTAGTTGGTGGTGGCACCTGGCGCGCGGCGGCAACTCGGTGGGAGCTTCGGGAGCTATTTTTGGGCTGTATGGGCTGCTGCTGGCGTTGCTGCTGACCCGCACCTATTTCCGAAGCCGACAAGAACGAGCCAGCATTATTGGGCTGCTGCTGTACTTCGCGCTGGGTAGCCTAGTGAGCGGGCTGGAGGGCCCCACTACCGACAATGCTGCGCACTTCGGGGGCTTGCTCACGGGCTTTATAGTAGGCTTGCTAGCCGCACTGACTACGAGCCGAAAAGGCTCTACTTCCTTTAAATGAGACTGTATTAAGTAGTCGCAACATATAAATACCTAAATTTATCCTACTGTAATACAACCAATAACAATCTTACGTCCTCTATACACTGTGGCGTGAGAGAACCATTTGCGCCAAAATAAGGCCTCTTTTCCTTCCAACTACTCCTTTCTATCCATGAAAACAACCCTACTCACCCTGGTAGCAGCGGCTATGAGCTTGCTGACTGCAACCCCCTCCTCTGCCCAGGTAGCCACCGTACCCAACGGCACTTTCGACACTTGGGTGACGCGCACTGGCCTTGAGGTTCCTCAGAACTGGACCACTATTGATGAGGCCATTAAATCGAACCCACTTTTCGGGGCTCTTTATTCGACGCTTACTACTTCTAAAGATGCTGGTAGCCGTAATGGGGCTTTTGCTGCCAAAATGGAAACCAAAACAGACCTTCTTCTCAGCGGGTTGCTTGGGCCAATACCTGGTGGTGTAGTAGTAGGAACAGTATCGGCTAACGAGGCCATTGATGTCCTAGAAGATCGGGCAATCAGTACCGTAGGTGGCTTGCCTTTCACGACACGGGCAGCTAGCATGCAGTTCTACTACAAACTTACTGGTACAAATGCTTTAGCAGACTCCGCTTATGCCTTGGTTTCGCTCACGCGCACAATAGGCGGCGTGCTGCAAACCGTTGCCAGTGGCGAATTGCGTTTGCAACCAGCCGCCACCTATACCTTGGCTACTATACCACTCACGTATCGGTCATCTATAGCTCCTGATTCTGTGCATATTGGCTTCGTTTCGGGCCTAGGCGAAGTTCGTACAGCAGGCACCATCCTCACCGTTGACGATGTGACAATGAACGGCGTGGTAGCATCCAACCAGAACCCCGCCTTGGCGGCGGCTCTCACCGTGTACCCCAACCCTAGCGCTTCCGGTGAATTTCGGCTGGCCTCCCTCAGCAACCCAGCCGTAGCCACGGCCGCCTACAGCATTACCGATGCCACCGGCCGCGTTGTACGGTCTGCGGTGGCGGCGCCAACCAGCCTAGCAGCCGGCCGGCCCCTAGAGCTGAAAGGCCTGCCCGCTGGAGCCTATTTACTAAATCTGAGCACGCCAGAAGGCCCAGTAACTCGTAAGCTGCTGGTCAAGTAAACCGCTGGTGCTCGACATGGATTTGCAGAAGCTCCTGCTGCCGGCATTACTGGCAGCGGGAGCTTTTTTGTTGTGGCTTGTTGTTGCTTCATGTGGGGCTACTGATTGCCAGCCACCACGTATCTTATGCCGTTTAGCGCTGCCAATTACTCGTAACTCCATTGTGTGCTGTGACCGACGACCTGCCTATTCCCGATGCCAACGCCGCCGATTCACAACCCGATAAGCAGCCTTCGCGCTGGCAGCGGGCGGCAGCGGTGATGAGCCGGGCTGCTGCGGCCCCATTCAATGCAGCCGACTACCTATACCGCACCGGCCAGGCCAACCGACATTTCACACTCCCCATTCTCAACGGAGCTTTCGGCGACCAGTTAGCCGAGCGACACGACCGGCGCGCCATTCAGATGAGCTTCCGCCGCCACGCTGCCGATGTAGCAGTAGCCTCGCTCAACTTGCAGCCCACCCCGGAAGGGCGCCCGCGCAGCACAGTGGTATTTTTGCACGGCCTTATGGGCGACGAAGTTATTTGGCAGGCTGGCTCGCCGGATGGATGGCGCTATGGCCCACGCCTACAGCAAGATACCGGCGCCATCTGTCTGTATCTGCGCTACAATACCGGCTTGCATATCTCAGAAAATGGCCAGCAGTTCCACGCCCTACTTACGGAGCTTTTGGCAACTTTTCCCCAGGTCATCGGCGACCTGACCTTGGTCGGCCACAGCATGGGGGGGCTTGTTGCTCGGAGTGCAGGCTACTATGCAGCGCGCCAAGCAGCAGCCGGTTCAGCAAGCAACGCTTCTTCGGAAGTAAGTGGCTGGTTGCCGCACCTGCGCAACGTGTTTCTGATTGGGGTACCCAACGACGGGTCGTTTCTGGAGCAGAACAGCCACTTCACATCGGTAGTGCTGCGCAAAATCAACCTTCGGCCCACCCGGTTTATCAGTGGCCTGATTGATAAGCGTAGCAACGGCATCAAAGACCTGCGGCACGCTATTCTGGTAGATGAGGATTGGCAAGACCCACACGCCAACGACCTGTTTCCGCCCCGTACGCTGGTACCGCCCCTACCCGGCGTACGGTATCATGTGCTGGTTGGCTCCCTATTGAAATCAGCCAACTCAGCTCTACACGATTATTTTGGCGACGGTTTGGTGGGGGCCGGCAGTGCCCTAGGGCGCGTATTCGGCGACCCAGCCCTCCCACCAGAGCAGCAAATCAGCACCCGTGTATTTCCTAAGCTGCACCACGGTACGCTGCTCAGCAACCCCGAAGTATATCAATATCTGCGCAACCAAGTGGCAGGTGATAAGTGAGAGAGGACATTTAGTACCTTATGTCCCTTTTCATCATCATCCTTATTCTTTGGTGCGGGCTTTAATCCAGGATTGAATCTGCTCCAGCGCGGCAGGAGCCATTACCGGGCGGGGTTGGCCATTGATGAGCGGCCATTCAGTGGTCGGAGCCTGGAACAAATGGTTTATACCCTCAAGCTTCTGCGTTGTAACCAGCTTATTGCCTTTGAGGCCCTTGGCTAACAAATCCAGGTTGCCTTGTGCATCAGCTATATCATCACCGGTGCCGTGCAGCAGCAGTACGGGAGCACGCACACCAGACAACGCAGCCTGTGGGTCGAAATTCAGATACTGCCGGTACCAGGGCGAGGTAAGCCGTACGGCGGCGTTGTGCACCTCTGCGAGTGGCATATTAGGATTGTCTTGCTGAATCATGTTGGCCACAATAGCCTGCGCTTGGCTATTATCGGTTGTTTGCCGCACAATTTCTAGCATAGCGCGCCGCCGCTTACGAAGCGCATCGGTCCGCTTCCGATCCTCGCCCTTCTGGCGCATGCGCTGCTGCTCCAGATACGTTTCCACCTGGGCTGCGTTGGAACCAGCAGCGCGCAGCTTGTCGGCTTGGCGACGTGCCACCTCGCGGCCCTGCTCCTGCCGACGAGCCCAGCCGAGTAGCGCCGTATCGGCCACACCGGAGCGCAGCAGCAAGGAAGGGCGCTGCTCGGCTAATAGCTCGCGGCCCGACAGACCTGCCGCTGCCAGCGTCACAACAAATGCGGGGGGCAGCGGCTGGGCAGCGGCCAGCAGGCCAATGTTGCCCCCTTCGCCGTGCCCCACAATACCTACGTGCGCAACATCAATCAGCGGCCGGGTGCGTAGAAAGCTTAAAGCCGCTTGGGCGTCGCGCAGCCGCTCCGTGGTAGTTACCGTCGTCGAATCGCCTTCTGATTGCCCTGCCCCTCGGTCATCGAGGCGCAGGACAGCAATGCCCCGACGAGTTAGAAAGTCAGCCAAGCCACCTGCTAGTGCATAATCACTATACACAGCGTCGCGGGTTTGCGTATCGAAGTCAGATAATAATAGTGCCGTTGGGAAGGGTCCTTCACCGGCCGGAATAGTAAGCGTACCGGTTAGGCGCAAGTGGTCAGCAGTATTAGGCAGGCTTACTTCTTCTACCCGGTAAGGTGGCGGAAACTTGAAGGTTTTAGGAGCCACAGTAGTAGCTGGCGGAACAAACAACAGCGTGAGTGGCGCAGAATAGCCCGTTTGCTGCCACACCCCCAGTAACTGCTGCCCATCAGCCGAGCGGTGACCAACGAAGCGGCAACCAGCACGCTCAGCTTCAAACGTGAGCGTATCACCGCGGGGTGTCACCGCCATGGGCTCCCGATTGACGCGCTGCATGGGCACATCTAGAACGGCAAATCGGTTGCCATCAGCCAGTTCGGTTACGGTAATCATCAGAGGCAGGCTCCCGCCCGGCACCGTTAGCGCGCCGCGCCACTGCCCTTCCAACGAATAGCGCTTGGCAGGCGCCTGCGCCTGAGTGCGTATAGACAAGCCGACGAGGAACAGCAAGACCCAGCCCCATGCAGAGCCGGAAACCATTTTTTTCATGACCAGAAATATGGAAACTACAAGCCACTTATGCGGGCCAGTTACAATCCAGCCCACCTACTCGCCGAGTAAGTGGGCTGAAGCTAAAGACGCTGCAAGTAAGGTGTTGCTCAACTGTAGTAAGCGGCCATTTCGCTGGAAGCCACCAAAAAACCGATGAGCTTAGCATTATCACCGCCTAATATAAAGGCGTGCTATGGTAGCAGTACCCGGTCGATAACGTGAACAATGCCGTTCGTGGCCTGCACGTCGGGAATCACCATGTTGGCCGGGACAGTATTGCTGCTGCCTTTCACCGTTAGGGTTCCGTTGGCGAAGACACCAATCTGCACTGGAGTGCCACCCAGAGAGCTAACGGTAGTGTTTTCGGGCAACTCGGGGGTGAATTTGGCTCCATTAGCCAGTACGTGGTTCAGGAGTACGGCCGTTACGGTTGCCTTGGGAAGCTTACGAATATCAGCGGGCACGTTGAGTGGCACACCCAGCGCAACACCTAACTCTTTGAAAGCCTTGTCGGTGGGCGCAAATACGGTGATATTAGGAGTGGTAGAAAGGGGCCCCTGCAACTCGCAATACAGCACTGCCTCCACTAGAAAAGATAACTCAGGACTTGTGAACACCTGGGCATCTTTTAGTGCCAGCGCCGACTCTACCACGTTCCCGCCCGTAGCTAGCAGAACCTTATCGATGACGTGAATAGTACCGTTGGCGGCCTGTACATCGGTGGCCAGAATCTTAGAGCCGTTCACATATAAATCATTGCCTTTCTTACTAATACGGCGCACCGGACCGAGGGCCGAAACAGACGTCGAACCAGTTTGCAAACTGCTGCCGGCTAGGGTTCCATTGGCTACGTGATACAGCAGCGTGCTGGTAAGGAACGGCTTCTGCAACGTGAGCAAATCCGAAGCTGAGTTTAGCCCAAGGCGAGCAAAGGCAGCATTGTTGGGAGCAAATACGGTGAAGTTACCAGCGCCTTGCGGATCATTAGGATTTTTATTAGATAAAATTCCTGCTACCTCCCCTCTTATAGCGGCATCCTCCAATATCTGAAAATCAGGATTAGAAACCGCAATACTGGCAATTGTAGGATCGGGGGCTTCTTCTTTACTACAGCTTGCTAATACTCCGACGCTCAATGCGAAGTAGCAGCACAAAATTTGTACGTTCTTTTTCATGTATAACTCACTTTTAAACAGAAATTTACAACAAATAGTAAAACATTTTTTTCATTGCTACATGGATGAACAGGATAACAACGAAATAAAATCCGGTCCGGATTTACCCGGACACAAATCCGACAACCTAATGTTTGCGTAGCTTTCCTACACTAACCTCAACAAAGCACAAGAACATTTCTACGAAGGTATTATATTTGAATAATTTCTTGATAAGTTCGTTTAACTTTGTTTCTCTAGCTAGTATTTATGCAACACATGTACCGTTCCTTCATTCTATTCTCGTTAGCCAGTTTAGGCGGAGTATCAATGGCCCAGGCACAAAGCTTGGTGAGTGGCTTTATGGCAGGCAAGGGCCATGGCTCAGTGGTAGTATCAAGCACCGTCGAGCGCTACAGCAGTGTGTATCTGGCCCCAGCTAAAATTGATAAAGTACCTATTTTCAATGAGGTACGGATAACATCTATCAACTTGTACGCCAACTACGGCATCACCGACAAGCTAGATGCAGTGGTCAGTCTGCCTTATATCGAGTCGAAGGGCAGCGCCGACGAGCGGGTGTTGCAGGACCAGAACTACACCAACCGCCGGGCGGGCTTGCAGGACGTAACCGTGCTGCTTAAAGCCAAGTTGCTGAGCCGTGAGTTAGGCACCAACGTACTGGATATTTTGGGGGTAGTTGGAGGTAGCGTTCCAGTTAGCGACTATCAATCCAAGACGGGCTTGGGGTATATTATTGCCATTGGTAATCACTCTAAAAAAGCTAATGTGTCGGGCGTGGCCCACCTCAAAACAGTATCCGGGGTGTTCTTCACAGGACAGGCAGGCTATAGCGTGCGTGACAATAGTGCTCCTAACGCCTTTGTAGCAGAAACTAAAGTTGGTTACGCTGGCCCGAAGTTGTACGTGGATGCGTTGGCTTCCATTCAGCACTCCGATAAGAGTGGCACCGATATTCTGCAACCCGGTTTCACAGGCTTCTTCCCGGCTACCCGTGTTAATTACGTCCGCCTTGGGGTAAGTGCCTTCCGGCCATTGGCTAAAGGCTTCGGCCTTTCATTAGGTGCCACAACATATGTGAGCGGCCGTAACGTAGGTAAATCCACAGGCCTTTCAGGCGGGGTAGCGTACAATTTTTAGCACAACCAATCATCACGTCACCAACTTACATTTCCAACATCAAGCATTAAAAAGGCCCGCCACTTGTAAGTGGCGGGCCTTTTTAATGCTTGACCAACATATCATTAGCCAATAACCAGTTCCCCAAAACTAGCTGACACCACCACGCTCGGCAGTGTAAGGCCTGTTTCCAGCGTTACTTCCTCGGCTTCGGACGGCTGGCCATCGGTGCTGTAGGCCGTCGCCCCGAATGGGAGGCCGTGCAGTACCACGCGGTAGCGCGTAAAGCTAGGTTGGTACTCGCCCTCAATAGTTTGCTGGAGCAGCAGGCCTTTGTCGGTACCGACCACGGTGAAGCGGCGGGTGGTTTGGTGTCCTTCGAGGTAGCCGTAGCCTTCACCGCCGTCGTCATACAGCACGCTGCTTTCCTGGCCAGCTTTGTAGTACACGTGCAAGGTTACTTCTTCGATAACCTTCTCGCCCACATACTGCTGCACCGGGTAGAACGGCAGTACCGCTCCAGCCCGCACGAATAGCGGAATCCGGTCGAGGCCAGCGGTGGCCCACACTTCCGCGCCACCCGATTTGGGCTCATCGGTGTAGTAGTAGAACCAGTCGCCGCGGGGCAAGTACATCCAGCGGCCGTCTACGCCGGCCTGCGTGATGGGGCATACCAGCAGGTGGTCGCCGAGGCCGAATTCGGCCATGCGCAGGTAGGTTTCGGTGTCGTTCTGGTCGAGGAAGGTGAGCGGGCGCAGCATGGGCGTGCCTTGCTGCACATACTGCCAGAAGGTGGTGTACATGTAAGGCAGTAGCCGGTAGCGCAGCTCGATGAAGCTCTTGGCCAAGGCCGCGGCTTCTTCGCCAAAGCTCCAAGGCTCTTGGTCGCCGTGGTCGCCGGAGCTGTGGGTACGGAAGAACGGGTGGAAGGCCCCCAGCGCTACCCAGCGCACGTACAGCTCGGCGTCGGGCGTATCAATAAAGCCACCAATATCGGAACCGACGAAGCTGAAGCCACTGATACTCAGGCGCTGGCACTGAATATTGGCCAACCACAGGTGTTCCCAGGAAGCAATGTTGTCGCCGGTCCAGGCGGAGGAATAGCGCTGGCCACCTGCGTAGGAGCTACGCGTGATGCTGAACGGCCGGTTAGGGAAACTGAACTGCTTGACGCCCGCCGCCGTGGCCCGTGCCATTTGCATGCCGTAGATGTTGTGGGCCTTCTTGTGTGAGGTCGGGTGGCCGTCGTAGTGGAAGCGCACATCATCGGGGAAGGTACCTTTCTCGAACACAGCCGGCTCGTTCATGTCGTTCCACACCCCCTTCACGCCGTCTTCCTGAATCAGCCCCTTGAACAGGCCCGCCCACCACTCCCGCACTTCGGGGCGGGTGTAATCGGGGAAGTTGCATAGGCCGGGCCACACCGAGCCCTTCATCAACGGGCCATCGGCGCGGCGGCAGAAGTAGTCGTTGGCCAGTCCTTCGGTGTACACTGGGTACTCGGGGTCAATCTTGATGCCGGGGTCGATGATAACGATGGTTTTGAAACCATCGGCGGCCAGTTCCTGCACCATGCGCTTGGGCTCCGGGAAGTGCGTGGGGCTCCAGGTGAAGCAGCGGTACCCATCCATATAGTCGATGTCGAGGTACAGGGCGTCGCACGGAATCTGCCGGTCGCGGAAGCCTTGGGCGATGGCTTTCACGTTGCTTTCAGGGTAATAGCTCCACTTGCACTGGTGGTAGCCCAAGGCCCACAAGGGCGGCAGCTCAGGCGGGCAGGTCAGGCGGGTATACTCTTGGGTTACTTCGGTGAGTGAGGGGCCGTAGATGAAGTAGTAGTTCATCTCGCCGCCCTGCGACCAGAAACTAGTGACGTCGGCGCGCTCGGCCGCAAAATCGAAGTGCGCCTTAAACGAATTGTCGAAAAAGATGCCGTGGGCTAAGCGCTGCTGCAATTCCAGGTAGAACGGAATGTTCTTGTAGAGCGGGTCGGAGCCTTTCACGTAGCCGTAGGTATCGGTACCCCAGTTGGTGAAGCGCCGGCCACGTAGGTTCATGTTCTCGGGCTTGTCGCCGAGGCCATAGTAGCAGACGCCGCTTTGCACCTGCTTACTCATCTTCACGATATCGTTGCCGGAGTCATAGTCGTACTCCCAGTGGAAGCCTTTATCATCCTGCATCAGCACTACGCCAGAGCGGTTGAGCACCCGCGTTTTCAGGCCCTCTTTGGCAATAGTGCAAATGAGGCGGTTAGTGGTGATACGGTAGTGGTCTTCTTTTTCGCGGAACTCCAGGAACACCAATTCCTGCCGGGAAGGCACTCCTTCTGGAAAAGCGTAACTAAAATCAGGAGCGAAACCGTTTTCGGTGGCAAATCGGAAGCGCAGCACTTTGTCGGTAATGACTTCAAGCCGTAATTGCACTCCATTGTCACAACGGAAGAGAAAGTCGGTGCCTTCCTGGTGGCTGGCAACAACTTGACCGGGGTAAAATTCCTGTTTCGCTTTCGCGGCCAGGTCGTTTACCATGTAATTCTGGCCTTCGAAACTATTATCGTTCATATAAAGTGCAGCAGTGCAGAGAAGAAGCAAACAAGCGAATGTATTCCGGATATACCAAGAATACTCCTATTGAGCCTGTAAAGGTAAAAATGAATCCCACGAAATTTGCCTAACATTGACCATCCGGCGTTTTAATTGTCCTGTTGAGCTCACCAGTGCAGTTATTGGATAAATCCGCTCTATCTTACCCCCCATATGAAAACAGCTCCGCTTAAGGTGTTACTACTGGGCTGGGATGGCCCCGCCGCCCCTACCGAAGCAGTACCCCCAACTCCTACGTTGCTCCAGGCCCTGGCTCCCCGTGCCGACCTCACACTTTTGCTGCCCCGGCTTTCTGAGCCGATGCACTTATCCAGCTTGGTGCAGACCACTGGTTTGGCCAACCTGACCGCCGAAGAATTAGCTTTGCTGGAGCCGCAGCCGGAAACTGACCGTTCGCAAAACTGGCAGTGGCCCGCCTCGCCTTACTTGGGTGCCAACCACGACCAAGACAACGGCCTGACCGTACCCGCGGCGCCCTACATTGGCTCTTTGGAAGAAGCTTCAGACCTCCCCTACATTGTGCCGGCCGTTACGGCAGAAGAGGTGCAAGAAGGCAGCTTGGGCGTACAGGAAGCTGCCGACTTGGCATTCGTTGAGTCGGAAGCCCCTACCGTCAGTGACAGCACCACTCCACCAAGCGAACCAACTGCTTACACCCCGGAATTGGAGCCTCAGCCTTTCGTAGAAGAGGTGCAACCAACGCCTGCTTCTTCTGAGATGCCAGTGCACAATTCTATCCTGAATGTGGCCCTGGCAGCGTTGCAGGCCCTTCCGTCCGACGAAGCAGGCTTAAATTTCCGAGTGATTCAGTACGCCCGGCTGGCTACCCGGCTGGCCGCTAGCCAAGATTTTTCGGTGATATACGCTTCTGACTGGCAGTCGTGGCTAGCGGGCATGGAGATACGGCAACTGACCGGCAAACCGCTGGTGTTGCACGTGTATAGCTTGGCCCAGGAGCGCAATACACCCGCCGACCGGGGCTGGGTGATGGAGATGGAACGCATGGCCCTGCGCCGCGCCGACTTAATTCTGACTAGCTCTTCCGACTTAGCACTGCGCGTGATTGAATTATATGAAGTGCCTCCGCAACGCGTACGGCGCTTGAGCCGCGCCGCCAACCAAGACCCTGATCTGCTGGCCGAAACTATTCTGTCGGCGCTGGGCGAAGTGTCATAGCAAGCCACTCGACGAAGAGGAGAAGCAGCGCGGAACCCATTCCGCGCTGCTTTTTTTGTGGCTTGTCTTGCTTGAAATATAGCGGCGAAGAATGCTCCGTCTTTTCTGTACCTGCGGGCCCGCGCTAGGGTACTACCTTTGCGGAGCGTGAAGCTTCGCACCTTACACCTTGTATTTATTATGGCTGATTCTCAGGAACAGGTTTTTGATGCCGAGTTGGAGCTGCATCCCACGGATGGCGGCGTGTTTCTTTTTGTGCCTTTCAACGTGCCAGACGTATTCGGGCAGCGCGGGCAGGTGCACGTACGTGGCACTCTCGACGGCTTTCCATTCCGCCTGCCGCTAACGTTAGATGAAGACGGCCACCACGTATTGCTGGTGAACAAGCAGTTGCGCAACACCATTGGCAAAACCTGGGGGCTTTCGGTACACGTTACCATGGCCCCCGACACCGATGAGCCCAGCTTCACTGTACCGGATGACCTGGCCCGCGCCCTGGACCGGGCCGGCCTCCGCGCCAAGTTCGACCAGTTGGCCTACCCCTACCGCCGCGAGTACGTGCAATGGGTGGAGCGCGCCAAAAAGCCCGACGCCCGTGCCCGCCGCATCACAGAAGTGCTGGAAGGCGCCGAAGCCAGCAAGAAACTTAAGTAGGAAAATATGCAAAGTGGTGAGTTTAAGGTTCGGCTTGCGCAAGTAGTGCCAATCGAACCTTAAACTCACCACCTCATTATACTTACCCGTTCGCTACCTCACCTCATCCTACTCGCGTGAGCACCAAGGCCGTGCGGTTGGTTACGTAGAGGCTGAGCTTTTCCAGACCTTCCTCCTCGAAGGTTTCGTAGGTGAGTGAGGTATCAATACGGTTGTGGCCACCAAATTCGGGGGCATCGGTGCTGAGCAGGACACGGTAGCGGCCAGCCTTAGGCACGAAGAAGTGGTAATCGGGTACACTGCGCGACACGTGGAAGTTGAAGACGAACAGCAAGCCGCCCCGCTCGAAAACAAGGACCTGGTTGGTACTGTCGATGTTGAGTTGGTGGGCGGCCGAGCTAGCTAGCAAGTGATGCTTACGGGCCAGCGCCAGCTGGGCGTGGTCGAAAGCTAGAAGCTGCTGAAACTTCAGGTCGGGGTTGTTGGCAAGGCTCCACTGGCGGCGGGCAAACTGGTAGCTCCAGTCGTTGCCTTCGCGCGGGAAATCCACCCATTCAGGGTGGCCGAACTCGTTGCCGATGAAGTTCAGGTACGCCTCGCCGCCTAAGCTCAATGTGAGCAGCCGAATTAGCTTGTGCAGGGCTATGCCCCGTTCCGCAATCGGGTCGGGGTCGGCGGCTTGCATGTGCTCGTAGATGGCCCGGTCGAGCAGCCAGTGCGAAAGGGTTTTATCACCTACCAGGGCTTGATCGTGGCTTTCGGCGTAAGCTACCGTTTTTTCGCCGGCCCGCCGGTTGGTCAGCACGTGCCATAAGTCGTGCAGGTTCCAGGCTTCGTCGGGGGTGTGCTTGAGCAGCTTAATCCAGTAGTCGGGAATGCCCATACCCAAGCGGTAGTCGAACCCGATACCGCCCTCCGCAATGGGTCGGCACAGGCCGGGCAAGCCGCTCATGTCCTCGGCAATCAGCAAGGCCCCTTTCTTGATTTCGTGCACTAGCGTGGTAGCCAGCTGCATGTACAGAATGGCATCCTCATCGGCTTCGGGCCCAAAATATTGCTCGTAACTCACAAAAGCCACACCCTCGCCATGGTGATGGTAGAGCATGCTGGTCACCCCGTCGAAACGAAAACCGTCGAAGTGGTACTCTTCCAGCCAGTAGCGCAAGTTGCTGAGTAGAAAGCACTGTACTTCGGGCTTGCCATAGTTGAAGAGTTTGGAATCCCAGCCGGGATGGTTGCCGCGCGGGCCAGCGTGGAAGTACTGGTTGCCAGAACCGTCGAAGTCAGCTAAGCCTTCGGCCTCGTTTTTTACGGCGTGCGAATGCACGATGTCCAGCAGGACGGCAATACCACGCAAGTGAGCTTCATTGATTAGATATTTCAGGTCTTCGGGCGTACCAAAGCGCGAACTGGCCGCGAAGAAATTGGCCACGTGGTAGCCGAACGAGCCATAATAGGGGTGCTCCATCACCGCCATGAGCTGCACGCAGTTATACCCGCCTGCCTGAATCCGGGGCAGCACGTTGTCGGCAAACTCGCGGTAGGTACCCACGCGCCATTCCTCGGTGGCCATGCCTACGTGGGCCTCATAAATCAGCGGCTCTTTCACCGAATTGCTGATGCGGAACTTCTGGTCGGTCCAAACAAAAGGCGTTTCGGGCCGCCAAAGCTGGCCGGCGAAGTCGTGGGTGTGCTCGTCCTGCACGGCGCGGTGCAAAGTAGCCGGCAGCCGGTCTTTAGCGCCGTGCGCGGTTTGCACGTGCACCTTAAATCGGCTGCCATGCGTGAGCCGGTCTTTGTACTCTTTATCGGGCAAAAATACCTCCCACACGCCGTTTTCGTTGCGCGTCAGTGGGGTAGTCTGCCGGTCCCAGTTATTGAAGTCGCCGATAAGAGAAAGCGCCTGCGCGGCGGGGGCCCACTCCCGGAACCAGAAGCCGCGGCGGCGCGAGTCGTAGTTCATACCCATCTGCTGATGGAAGCTCGCAAACTTACTTAGAGACCCCCAGCCAGCCTTTATTTCATCGAGGCGCTGGGTAAGGCGAGCTAGGCGGCGGCGCAGCGTAGGCTCGTAAGGGGTGAGCCAGGGGTCTTGCTGCACCAGCGGAAGATGGGGCGTTTTCAGAGCCGGGATAGGCATATCAGGAGCCATGGGCGCGGGAGTAAGGGGTGAGCCGGAAAGATAGGAAGGTATACGAACGTTCGGGCAAGCTGAACACCAGCCTACGCAGAATGCCCAGTAGCAGCCAGTACATGATAGGTTATATGCTGGTATTACTCGGCTGAATACCTTATTTTATATGTAGTTTGTTGCCTTTATTTCCCGCCATTCGCTTCAGCCCGTGTCCCGCCTTCTTCTTCTTCTGACTTTCGCTGGTTTGCTGCCAGCCTGTAGCCCCAGCCAACCCTCATCTGGCGCTATTACCAGTGCCCCTGTACTGGCTGCGCCCATCCCGGCGGCAATTCCCGTTGTGGCTAACTCCGCCATGGTCGTGTCAGCGCATCCGGAGGCTACGCGCATTGGAGTAGACATTCTGCGGAAAGGCGGCAACGCCTACGACGCGGCCGTGGCGGTGCAGTTTGCCTTGGCAGTGGCGTTGCCCGCGGCCGGCAACATTGGGGGCGGGGGCTTTTTGCTGTACCGCGCCGCCAATGGCACTGAAGGCGCCCTGGACTTCCGCGAAACGGCCCCCGCCGCCGCCACCCGCGACATGTACCTCGACAAGCAAGGCAACGTACTACCCGACTTGAGCACGCTGGGGCACTTGGCAGCCGGCGTGCCGGGTACCGTGGCCGGCATGGAGGAACTGCACCGCAAGCTGGGCAAACTACCCTGGAAGCTAGTAGTACAGCCCGCTGTGGACCTGGCGGCGAAGGGCTTGCTATTGACGAAAAAGGAAGCCGCAGGATTGAACAGTCAGCAAGACGCTTTTGCGAAGCTCAACCCGCGCAGTGCTTATTTGAAGCCAACCACTTGGCGGGCCGGCGAAACTATTGTTTACCCTGAGCTAGCCGCTACGCTTGGCCGCATCCGGGACCAGGGCGCGGCGGGTTTTTACGAAGGCCAAACTGCCGACCTTATTGTGGCGGAAATGCAGCGCGGCAAAGGCATCATTACCAAGCAAGACCTAGCCGGCTACCAGCCCCGGTGGCGCACTCCCCTGCACGGGCAGTATCACGGCTACGATGTGCTGGCATTTCCGCCGCCCAGCTCAGGTGGGGTAGCACTGCTACAAATGCTGGAAATGCTGGAGCCCTATAACCTGGGCAAGGCGGGCTGGCACTCGCCGCAGGCTACACACTGGATAACGGAAGCCCAGCGGCGCGTGTACGCCGACCGCGCCACTTACCTCGGCGACCCGGATTTTGGGAAGGTGCCAGTAGCGCAACTGCTCGATAAGCCCTACAACAAGCAGCGCATGGCCTCCACCCTCCCGCACCGCGCCACGCCCAGCGCCCAGGTAACGGCCGGCGCCGGCCTACCCGCCTACGAATCAGACCAGACCACGCATTATAATATTGTGGATGCCGCTGGCAATGCGGTGAGTTGCACCACCACTCTCAATGGCGCCTATGGCAGTAAGGTAGTGGTGGCGGGGGCGGGCTTTCTGCTCAACAATGAGATGGACGATTTCAGCAGCAAGCCTGGCACGCCCAACGCCTATGGGTTGGTAGGCGGCTCCGCCAATGCCATTGCGCCCGGCAAGCGCATGCTATCCTCGATGACGCCTACCATCTTCACGCGCAAAGGCAAACTAGCTTTAGTAGTAGGCACGCCGGGCGGTTCCACCATCATTACCAGTGTGTTGCAAGCCAGCCTCAACATCTTCGAGTACGGCATGAATGCCCAGCAGGCGGTGGCTGCGCCACGCCTGCACCACCAGTGGCTCCCCGACCAGATTGAGGTAGAAGAAGGTGCTCTGCTACCGGTCGCGCAAGATACTCTCCGGGCCCGCGGCTACACGCTGCACCCGCGTAGTACCTGGGGCCGCGTAGATGTGATTCGGGTGCTGCCCGACGGCAAGCTGGAAGGCGGCGCCGACCCGCGCGGCGACGACCAGGCCGCGGGATACTAGTAGACATCAGATTTTCAATAAAAAAGGCTCCCCCAATTGCTGGGGGAGCCTTTTTTGGTAAGCGGGAGCTACTACTTAGCCTTTCAGCGAAGTGGCTGCCGAGCTAAGCGTTTGGCCGAGCTGCTCGAGTTTGGCGCTGGCATCGGGGGTAGCGCTAGCGGCAGCCTTGGTGGTATGCTCGCCCAGCGTTTGCAACGACTGGCTGATTTGGGAACCGTCGCCGCTGCTGATGGCAGTTTGCAGGTTTTCTAGCTCGGAAGCAATGGCGCTGAGGGCGGGGCTACCGGCACCGTTCAGCGTGGAAATCCAACTGGTAATGTTGCCGCTAGCAGCAGGAGCAGCACCGCTAAGACCGCCGCTGAGGGCTTGAATAGTAGCGTCGAGTTGGGTAGTGGATGAATCTGACATGGTATTGTGGTTTGGTTGGAAAGATATGACTACCTCTACTACTCTGCTAAGTCATTAATGTTGATTATCAATTATTTAAACAAGCCATTTGAAAACATATTGCTTGCGCGCGGGTATGGCAAATAACTGCTCCTGCTGGACTGTAGTCTGCTTGAAAAAGAACTGGCTGGCCTCCGTACGGAAGCCAGCCAGCCCAAATCTTATACACTACTTATTTAGTAGCAGAAAAATAACATCTTTTCCCTATGATGCCTTCAGATTGCCGGAAGCCACTATCAGGGCCTGGCCCAGATGGCGCAGATGGTCACCGTCGCCGCCGCGTAGGTCGCGAGCAATAACTGAGGTTTCCTGGCCGAGCTGTTGAAGCGAAGCCGCAACAGCCGGACGGTCGCCACGCTCTATGTGGCCTCGTAGCGTGCGCAATCCGCTTTGTATCCCTGCTAGCGCCGAGCCCCCTATACCGTCGAGTGACGTAATCCAGCCATCGATGGCGGTAAGGCCGGAGTCGAGGGGATGCGTGCCGGGGTGCTCGAAAGCGTGGTACATATTGCGGACGGTTTGGTCGATATGATCGTTATGGTTCATGGTACAGGAAGTTTGGGAAACAACGGGAAAGCTACCTGGCTGTACGCCAGCGAGCCGGCTGGCGTTGCCAGAGCTAGCAAGGGCACCACCCACTAACCTGAAACGGACTACCCGCGCCGGTGGTGGCAAACTGTTGCTTGGTCGCGCACGCACAAAGGCAACCCACTGGCTCATAGCTTCACTACCTCCAAAGAGAAAGCCAGCTGAAAGTTGTTGCGGATAGCGTAGGAACCGAGGTTCTGGAAGAAGCTACTGGAATTATAATTCACCCCAAACTGCGTACGGTCGATGGTGGCGGTGCCTGCCAAGCGCAACCGGTTATTGGGTAGCTGCTCGAATACCACAGGGAACTGCACCGGCTTAGTGATGCCCTTGAGCGTGAGTTGGCCGGTAGCCGTGCCGCCGCGCACCTCACGTAGCACAAATACGGCGGTGGGGTACTTCTTGGCATCAAAGAAATCTTCGCCCTGCAAGTGCTCGGTTAGTTTGGCGTCTTCATGCCGAATGGTACTCATATCGAACTCGAAGCGGCCGTTGCGCAGGGTGCGGCCATCGTAGATGAGGGCGCCGCGAAGGAGCTGTACGGTGCCGGTGGGAGCCCAGGTGCCGGCTTCGGCGTGGCCGGTCCAGGTGAGGCGGCTGGTGGTGGCGGTAGCTTGGTAAGTGGTGGGCGCTGGCTGCGCGGCGGCCAGCGTTAGGAACAGCAAGAAAGCAAGGATGATTTTCATGGCGTTGATTTGAGGTTACAGGGGAGCAAGTAGGTCTCAGGCAGAGTATAATAGGGTTGACATCTGTCACCTATCTACCTGCTTAGCTGCCACTTCCTTATTTCACTTTGGCTTCGGTTTCGATGAGACCGAAGCCTTTGTACAGTTTGCCGGCCTTGTCTTTGGCCAAGATGTACCAGAGGGCATCCCCGCCGTAGAGGCGTTGGGCGTTGTCGGCGAAGCGGTAGTTTTTCTGGAAGGTGTAGGGCTGGCCAGCGCGGAGCAGAGCGCCGGGGCAGTTGAAGAGCTCGGCAAATTCGGCAGGGGTTTCGTGCATATTGGCTTTCCAGCCTTCGGCGCTGTACCAGATAAAGCTGCCGCACTCCACTACCTCCAGCTCCCCCACTTCTGAGCGCACCGTAGTGCTGTGCTTCCACACGTAGCCTCCTGGCTGCTCGGGGTTAGGCTCCGGATACACCGGGTTGGGCGTGTGCCAGAGTGTGATGCCAACGGGCACCTGCCGCAGCTTGTCGGGCAGCACCCGGCTGTGGTCGGTCCAGGGGGCAGAGGTAGTTTGGGCCCGCACCAGGGCAACGGGGGTTGCCACCAGAGTGGCAAATAGCAGAAGTGTTTTCATGGCCATACCGGGTTGAAGTATGACCCAAAGGTGGCCGTCCAAAACACCCCAAACGCCCCGAATCCGCCATTGGGACGCCCCACATCATGATATGGGCGCTTTAGAGTAATCGTACTGACCAATCTGACTGAACCGACCAATCAGAACAATTACTCATTTGCTCCGCTACTCAGTTGCTCTATAGTCCCGCGGGGCGACGCCGGTGAACTGCTTGAAGATGCGGTTGAAGGTGGTTTTGGAGTTGAAGCCGCTTTCAAGGGCAATGCCGAGCAAAGTCAGGCGCTGGGCGTCGGAGGTGGCGAGGCGGCGTTTCACTTCCGCCACCCGGTAGCCGTTCACCAAATCGTTGAAGCTCTGCTTGAAGCCTGTGTTGACGGTGAACGAAATCAGGCGCGGCGCCAAGCTCGTGTGCGCCGACAACTCGGCCAACGTAAGCGTGGGATTCAAGTAAAGTTGCTCGTCTTCCAGCGCCCGCCGTATCCGCTCCACCACAGCCGGGTCTGCCGGGGCAGTTGCGGCAGGCACAGCTTCGCGCACGGACAGCGCAGTAGGTAGCTCCTCGGTGGCATACACTTCTGGGAAAGGCACTGCTATACTGGAGGGTGGCGCGGGAGTGGCGGCCCCGGGAGCGGCTACGGGCACCGCGGCAGCAACAGCAGCAGTAACTTCTTCGGGCTCGAAGCGCACGGCCTGCATATCAGCTTGCCGCAGCCCTACCACCCCAATCAGAAATACCACTACCCCCAGCAATTCCGTCGAGTAATCGAAGCGGTAATACAGCTGAAAAAACTCGCGCAGCACCAACTCCAGCAGCCATTGTGCGCTTACTATGCCCACCAGTATCAGCAGGGTGCGCAGCCACAGCAGCCGCAGCCGCGACACCTCCGAGAAGTTGTTGAGCAGCCAGCGGCGGTACTCCCGCAGCCGCCGCAAGCTCAAAGCCAAGTACACCGTAAGTGAAACCCAGGTACCGATGAACTCCAGGCGGTAGGTATAAGGCCGGTGCACCTGCTGCCAAAACCAGTTGCGGGCCTCGTAGTCTTGGAGGCGCAGCCACGCATACAGCGCTGCCTGCACCAATACCGGCACGAAGTGCCACCAGTATTGTAGCTGCCACCGAAAATCGTGGTTGACGAGGCTGCGGACGTAGAAATACAGCAGCGGCCCGAACGCCAACGAGTAGTAGATGGGCGCGAAATACCAGTTAGGGTCTTGAGCATAAATGTTGGCTACCCGAAAGAACCCATCGAGCAGCCACAGCGCAATAGCCAGCATGAGCAGCGCCAGAAACCGGTTGGGCAGTTGGTTGGCGCGGGTTAGCCAGAGCAGCCCGGCAGCAAACACGGCTTGGGTAATTACCGCAAACAGAACAACGACCAGGGGCGTAAGCGGAATCTGCATAAGTTGCGAGCGGTTGGCTTCACTGCGGCCGTTGATTTTGGGCAGCTAGCGTACCTTTTCAACCAGTAAAATAGCGGTTTCTCTATTCCCAGATACGTGGTTGCTATGAAGCAGAAAATCCGGGAGTGGCTGCGCCGCTACCTGCCCGCCGAGCTGCTGTCGGTGGTGGCTACGCTGGCGGGCGCCTGGGTGGCCTTGCAGAGCATGCACAGCGCGCTAAGTGCCGCGCTGGCAGCCACCTGGGCCGGTAACGTAGCCTACTTCGGGTGGCTGCTGGTGCAGGATGTGCAGCTCGCGCGCCGGCAGTGCCGGGCGCAGCACCAGCCGTATACACGCCGCACGTTTGGCCGCAACGTGCGGGCTTTGGTGGTGGAGTTTGGGCTGGCCGAGGTGCTCGACAGCTTCCTCATTCGGCCAGCACTGATGTATTATCTACCGCGCTGGCTAGGCAGTTTTAGTGGGGGTATCATCGCGGCCAAGCTGCTGGCTGATGTTACGTTCTACATTCCGGCCATCGTAGGCTACGAGCTTAGCAAGAAGCAACTGCGTAATTTCGGCGACTAGTGAACAGCTACTGTGCGACTATGAAGCCTCCCGTTCTGCCTATACTCACGCTAGAGTCGTTTCCGCAGGGCCGGGCGCGGCGGCCGTGGTATCTGGAGCAGTTGGCGCGGCACGTAGCTAATTTCCCGGGAGTCAGCCAGCCGCACGCCCATAGTTTCTACTTGCTGCTCTACGTCACGCAGGGCCACGGCACCCACACCATCGATTTGGTGAGCTACGACTTGCAACCCGGCAGCTTGTTTTTCATGACGCCGGGCCAGGTGCATCACTGGCAGCTTTCCGAGGATGCCCAGGGCTACGTGGTGCTGTTCGAAACCGACTTCTACCTGTCGCGCTACCCCGGCAACCGGCTGTTCGAGTACCCGTTCTTCAACCATGCCTACCCGCCGGTGCTGTATTTGCTGGCAGGCGAAACGGAAATTCAGCTGCTGATGGAGCGCATGTGGATGGAGCACACCACGCCCGCCCCGCAGCAAGACGAAGTGTTTCGGTCGTATCTGCACATCTGTCTGGAGCTGGCGGCCCGGCGTTTTCCGGTGGCTGCTTCCACTGCGGAGCCTGACGAGCCACGCCACGCGCAGCAGCTCCTCCGCGAGTTTGGCGCCTGCATCAACCAACAGTTTCGGGGGCACCGCGAAGTGCAGTACTACGCCGACCAGCTGCACGTGTCGCCCAACCACCTCAACGCCTTGTGCCGCCGCCAGCTAGGCAAAACGGCCAGCAGCTTCATTCAGGAGCGGGTACTGATGGAGGCGCGCCGCCTGCTTCGCCACACCGATGCCACCGTGGCCCAGGTAGCCGATGCGCTAGGCTTCGAGGACGCTTCTTATTTCAGCCGCTACTTCCGCAAGCACACCGGCCTGACCGCCGAAGCATTCCGGACCACCACATAGCATAAAGTCGCCGGCTATTTCCGCGGGTAGTTGCGCAATTGATTTGTCCTGTATAAACCCGTAAATGGCACTTACTTGGCTCTCTTCCGTACAATAGCTTTGTAGAAAAGATTTTTAGCTGGTATCTGCCATGTCAAAGATAAATTCATCGGTTATGGCCGCCGTTGCGCAGCGTTGCCCACGCTGCCACGAGGGGCCTTTGTTCACGCACTCCGCGCTCAACCTCACCAAGTTTGCCGACATGCCCGAAGCCTGCCCAGTATGCGGCCAGGCCTACGAGCCCGAGCCCGGCTTCTACTGGGGTGCCATGTACATCAGCTTTGCTTTTTCCACGGGCATCATGCTGGTGGTGGGCTTTGCGGTATACTTCCTGCTCAATGACCCTGCTACTTGGGTGTATATTGTGAGTGTGGCGGTAGCCTCCCTGCTGCTTACACCGCTTAGTTTGCGCTACTCCCGCACCCTGATGCTATACTGGTTCGGCGGCGTGCACTACGACCCTAGCCGCGCCCGAACGATCCGCTCGTAGTCGGCCTGTCGGTTAGCTGATATTGCAGGATAGCCTGCCCGCAGAGGGCAGGCTTTTTTGTGGTCTTGTTTTCGTAACCAGTTTTGGTTGAGCTCGGCGAAAATGAATAGTCTGTGCGGTTTTAGCTTGGAATACAAGGCAATAATTTTATCCCATCCTGGGAGAACCATGGGCCGTAAGCAGGACCTTACTGCCTCCTATGTAGTATGTCCTCTTCTATTCTTCCCTCTTCCTACATCCGCTACGCCGACGGCGTAGAGGAAACCCAGCTCGACGAAGCCCAGCTTACCAACGAAACTGTGGAGTCGATGAGCCGGCTGAACCGCTTCATGTTCGAGAAGCACCGCCACGCCATCCGCGACGCGCACGCCAAAAGCCACGGCATCCTGCGCGGCGAGCTACATATCTACCCCAACCTACCCGAGCATTTAGCCCAAGGGCTGTTCCGGGAAGCGCGCACCTACCCCGTTATCATCCGGTTGTCGTCGGCGCCGGGCGCTATCGGCCCCGACACCCAATCCACGTTCAAGGGCATGGCCGTGAAGTTGATTGGGGTGGAAGGCAAGAAGTTTCTGGCCGACAAAGCCGACGAAGTCACCCAGGATTTCTTGCTGGTCAACGACCCAGTAATTCCCACCGGCGACATCAAAAGCTACCACGACATGCAGTTGAAACTGGAGAAGTTGGCCCACACCCCGGAAGGCTTCCAAGAGACTCTATCTACAGTGTCAAGGGTAGCCAACAAGGCGCTGGATGCGGTGGGCATCAACCCGCAAATCAGTCCGCTTGGCCCCGGCAACCCCAACCACCACTTGCTGGGCGAAACCTACCACTCCATGGGCGCGCTCCGCTTCGGCGACTATGTAGCCAAACTCAGTGCGGCGCCGCTTTCTGTGAACGTGCAAGCCCTTACCGGGCAGGAGGTGGAAGTAACCGACCCCAGCACCTGGCGCGACTTGGTGGTGGAATTTTTCCACTCCCAGGGTGCCGAGTACGAGTTGCGCGCCCAGCTCAGCACCGACCTCAAGGCCATGCCCGTGGAAGACGCCTCGGTGAAGTGGCCGGAAACGCAAAGCCCCCACCAGCCCATTGCCAAGCTGGTTATTCCGGCGCAGGACGCCTACAGCCCGGCCCGCCGCGTATTTGCCGATGATGTGCTGTCGTACAACCCGTTCCACTGCTTGCCCGAGCACCAGCCGCTGGGTTCCATCAACCGGGCACGCATCAAGGCCTACGAAGCGTCCTCGGCGTACCGCCACCACATGAACGCCCAACCCCGCCTAGAGCCGCGCGACATCAGCGTGCTACCCGACTAGCTTGCACAGACAGCAAGCAAATCCGGTGATGGATGCAGCAAAAGCACCTAATCCCGAAAACGCAATGCCGGTGGTTTGCGGCCACCGGCTGGCTGTTTTGCGTAAGCGAAGCTGCTCTATTAACTCCCGAAAACTTTCCACTCTGTGGCCGATTCCTTCTTGCATCCCGATTCGCACCTGTTCCAAGTTCAGCACCCCGCCTGGGCGGCGCACGCCAGTATTTATGAGGTGAACGTGCGCCAATTCACGCCGGAAGGCACTTTCCAGGCCTTTGAGGCGCATTTGCCACGGCTGGCTGATATGGGCGTGGGTATTATCTGGCTGATGCCGATTCACCCAATTGGCGCCGTCAACCGCAAAGGCACGCTGGGCAGCCAGTACGCGGTGCAGAACTATTACGACGTGAACCCCGAGTTTGGTACCCTCGACGACCTGCGCCACTTGGTGCAGGCGGCGCACGCGCTGGGCCTCTACGTACTGCTCGACTGGGTAGCTAACCACACCAGTTGGGACAACCCACTCGTGACCGAACACCCCGAGTGGTACACCCACGACGCCAACGGCAACTTCGTGCCGCCCATACCCGACTGGCACGACGTTATCGACCTCGATTACAACCAGCCGGCCCTGCGCCGCTACATGACCGATGCGTTGCTCTATTGGGTGCGCGAAGCGGATATTGATGGCTACCGCTGCGACGTGGCCGGGCTGGTACCCACCGATTTCTGGGATGCCGCCCGCCAGGAGCTCGACCAAGTGAAACCGATATTCATGCTGGCCGAATGGGACGAGCTATACCCCTCCGGTGGCTTGAGTTGGGAAGAATTCGATGGCAATACCCGCCTGCTGGAACGGGCTTTCGACATGACGTTTGGCCTGCGCCTGCACTACCTGCTCGACCACATTGCAGAGGAAAAGCAAGAGCTACCCGACATCGATGTATACCTAGCGGCTGAGAGGGCCAAGTATCCGCCGAGCGTGTACCTGATGCACTTCACCAGCAACCACGACGTAAACAGCTGGGACGGCACCGAGTATGAGCGCCTCGGCCCCAATGCCCTGCCGTTTGCTGTGCTGTGCGCCTTGCTGCCGGGCATGCCGCTGGTGTACAGCGGGCAGGAAGCCGCCTTGCAAAAGCGGCTCGCCTTCTTCGACCGGGACCCAATAGACTGGCAGGGCTTTCCGTTGCAGGAGTTCTACACCAAGCTGCTCCAACTCAACAAGCGCCACCCCGCTTTGCACAATGGCGTCTTGGAAAGTCGGTTCGAGCGCCTGCATGCCTCACCGACCTTATATTCTTTTGTGCGCCGCCACGAGGAAGCCGCCGTACTAACGACCATCAACATTGCGCCTACAATTCAGAAGCTAACCCTTCCGGAGGCGGCCCAAGGCACTTGGCACGATGTATTCAGCGGTGAGAAGCTGGAGTTACACCCGGGCTCTACCTTAACTGTAGCAGCGCATGGCTGGCGGGTGCTGGAAAGGGTATAGCGTATCCACTTAAATAAAGCAAATCAGTAGCCTACGCAGTAATTGCATTAAGGCAAGAAGCATTTTATTGGGCGCTGCAAAATGGTTCATTTTGGGAAATGTCGATGAAAATCGCAATCCATTTCAAGATTTATAGGAGTTAAGAATAATACCATTCATATTTGTTCGTAGTTTAAAATTCCATATTGAGCGACCTACAGAGGCAGTTCAGCTTTTTAGCCTCCTAAAAAATTTCACGCAATATGGGTTGAGTCGGTACAGGACCGGCTTCTATAATCTACGCATACTATGAGCCTCACGCATACTGATTTTATACTGCTTCCCGCCGAAGAACAGGGCGGCTATGTTTTCGGCCAGGGTACCTATCTGGCCAGCCGGCAAGAAGGAAGCTACTGCGTTAATCTGTATTATCTGCATTCTTTCTACTGCGAAATGTGGCTGGACCAGCACTGCCCCGAGCTGGATTTCTTCCGCACATTCACCAACCAACGCTGCCTGACTCCTTATCTCGACAAACTGGCGTTGCCGCTGGAACAGGCCGTTACCGTCCGGCAGGCCAACCGCAACGCCTAATGCCAGGTAGCCACTTGTTTCTTTTCACTTAATCCGTTCTGTCTTTCTGGGCTATGGCCCCGTTGGTAGATGCGCCCATTCAGGGCGGTCTGCTGACGGGGTTGCCTGTTTTTAAAGGTTTCGACAACCCAACTGCCGGTTTGTAGTTTGATAACGTGTTCTGGCAACTCACGGTGAGTTGCCTTTCGTTTATCTGTTTATCGTATGCAACACCGCGAATTGGGCCGCTCTGGCCTGCATATTGCGCCGCTCGTGCTGGGTGGCAACGTCTTTGGCTGGACCGCCGACGAGGCAGCATCTTTCAAAGTTCTGGACGCCTTCGTGGCGGGTGGCGGCAATGCCATTGATACTGCCAACGTGTATTCGGCGTGGGTGCCGGGCCACCAGGGCGGCGAATCGGAGGCGGTGCTGGGCAAGTGGCTGAAACAGCGCAACCGCCGCGACGACGTGCTGATTCTCACCAAAGTAGGCATGGAAATGGGCGACGGCAGCAAGGGCCTTGCCAAAGCCTACATCAAGCAACAGGTGGAAAACAGCCTGCGCCGCCTGCAAACTGACTACATCGACTTGTACCAGTCGCACAAGGACGACGAGAGCCTACCCGTAACCGAGCCGCTGGAAGCCTACGCCGACCTGATTCGGGAAGGAAAAGTCCGGGCCATTGGAGCCTCTAACTACTCGGCCAGCCGCCTGCGCGAAGCCTTGGATGCCAGTGAGCAGCACGGCCTACCCCGCTACGAATCGTTGCAGCCGGAGTACAACCTGTATGAGCGGGCCGGCTTGGAACAGGAAGTGCTACCCCTAACGCGCGAGCGGCAGGTGGGCGTCATTCCTTATTTTGGGCTGGCCTCAGGCTTCCTGACGGGTAAGTACCGCACCGAAGCCGACCTCAGCAAAAGCATCCGCGGCAGCAGCATCGGTCCGAAATACCTCAACGACCGGGGCCGCCGGATTCTGGCGGCGCTTGATGCCGTGGTGGCTCGGCACGCGCAAGCCACGCCTGCCCAGGTAGCCTTGGCTTGGATTATGGCCCAGCCCGGCCTCACGGCGCCCATTGCCAGCAGCACCACTCCCGAGCAAATAACCGAACTGCTGCGCGCCACCGAACTCCAACTCAGCCCCGACGACTTGCGGGAGCTTGGTGAAGCCAGCGCCTAGCAACTGTCGGCTGGCTCTTGCTGATAGCTATCTTAACACCAGCGCCGTACTTGGCGTTGGTGTTTTTTATGATGGTTTGGCAAGGCAGTGGTTTGCCAGAGGCTTGCTAAGCAGTGGATACACCGTACAGCTCACTATGGTCCACTCAAAAGCCTAATGCCTTCCTGCGCTTGTAGCAGCGCACACACCACTGCTCCACGGTTCTGCTTGCTGCTGGCTTGGCACAATAAGCAGCAAAATCTTCGTAAACTTGATTTACAGGGATTCTTTTTACCCGTCGCCTTGCATGGACTTTTCTGCTATTGTTCCACCTGACTCTTCGGCGTGGGAAATCCTGGCCGCCACGGCTGCGCTACTCGATACGCTGCCGTGTGGTGTGCTGGCACTCGATGCACAAGGCGTTATCCGGCACGTCAACCAGCAGGCCGCTCAGTGGTGTGGCACCTCGCCCGAAAGCTTGCTGGGGCAGCCGTTAACAGAAATTGCATTACCGGCGGACTTAGCTGCTGCGCTACTTTATGTGTTGGAGTCCGGCGCAACAGTTCCCCACGAAATCTGGCGGCCTCACACCGAGCAGTGGCTTAGCTTGCGCCAGACCCCGGCCCCAGCTGGGTACCGCTGGGTGCTTTGGGAAAACGTAACGGCCCGCAAGCAGGCTGAAGCCGCTCAGCAGCGCAGCAACCAACTCCTGTTGGACCTGGAAGAAGTAGCGCACACTGGTTTCTACGACGCCGACCTGGTGAGTGGGACTTTCTATTTCTCCAACGGCATGTACCAGCTTTTTGGAGAAGAGCCGCAGTCGTTTGTACCTACGCTGGATGCTGTTGACGCCCGCTCCCACCCCGACGACGTGGCCCTGGTGCGGCAGGTTCTCGATGAAGCCGTGCGTACCGGGCAGCCCTATACGTACCGCCGCCGCATCCGCCGCCCCAGCGGTGAGCAGCGTATCCTCGAAGCCCATGGCAACGTCCGCTGCAATGAAGCCGGCACTCCCATTCAGCTTCGCGGCTTAGTGCAGGATATTACCGAGCGGGTACAGGCCGAACAGGCCCTGGGCCATAGCCGCGAGTTACTACAGCGCACCATCGACAGTTCCCTGGATATGGTGCAGGTGTTTGAAGCCGTGCGCGACGAGCAAGGCGTGGTGGTGGATTTCGCCTGGGTACTCAACAACGCCGCCGCCGAACGGGCGCACGGCAACGTCATCGGCCAGCGCCTGTGCCAGTTAAATCCTGGCGTAGTGGAAAGTGGTATTTTCGATACGTTCAAACAGGTGCTCGAAACGGGAGTACCCGACCGCTCGGAGCGGCATTATAGGCACGAGCAATTCAACGGCTGGTTTTTTCAATCGACGGTGAAGCTAGGCGACGGCGTGACGACGACCACCCACGACATCACCAGCCGCAAACAAGCCGAACAGGAAATTCTTCGCCTGAAAGAAGAAATAGCGCAGCAGACCACCGATAAATACCGCGCCCTTTTCAATTCCATCGACGAGGGCTTCTGCTTGCAGGAAATGGTGGTAGACGAAACCGGCCGTAACATAGACTGGCGGATTTTAGAAGTAAATGGTTCTTACTACCGGCAAACCGGCCTGCCTGCCGTAACCGGAAAACTGGTCAGTGAAGTGCTTCCGAATTTGGAAAGTACGTGGCGGGAGCTCTACCGCCAAGCAGTACTCATGGGCGAAGCCTTTTCCAGTGAAGTGTATAACGCCGACACGGGCCGCTGGTATCATACCCGCGTTTCGCGCGTTGGGGGCGCGGGCAGCCGTCTGATTGGGTTTGTCTTCGAAAATATTACCGCGCGCAAACGCCGTGAAGCCAATCTTACCTTGCTGGCTGAAGTTGGCCAAGATCTGGCGCAGCTAACCAATATTGATGAGACAATGCGCCAGCTTGGTGCACGGTTAGGCGCGCATTTTGCCGTCGCGCGCGTTGTTTTCTCTGAAATCAGCGCAGAGGGACAAACCGGCCACACCAGTTACGAGTGGCACCGGGCAGGGCTGCCCGCCATGCAAGGCTCATACCCTATTCAAGACTATTTCTCGCTTGAATTCCAACAATTCCACCGCGCCGGCGGGCTGGCCATTGTAAGTGATACTGCGCACGACGAGCGGGTAAACGCGGCGCGATATGCGGCCCTAGGAGTAGGCTCGTTTGTGGGCGTACCCTGTATCCGCCACAACCAATGGTGCTTCTATTTCAGCTTGCTTGACGCAGGTCCGCGGGTTTGGCTCACCGACGAAATCGAGTTGCTGCGTGAGCTTACTGCCCGCATTTGGTCGCGGCTGGAACGCGCCCGCGCCGAAGAAGCTTTGCGGGTATCGGAAGCAAAATACCGCACCCTGTTCGAGTCGATTGATGAGGGCTTCTGCCTTATCGAAATGCTGCTAAACGAGCAGGGCAAAGCCGTGGATTACCGGTTTCTGGAAGTCAACCCCACGTTTGAACGACAAACCGGGCTGGCCCATGCCGTGGGCAGACTCATCAGCGAACTGACGCCCAGCACCGAAGCCCATTGGTTTGATACCTACAAACAAGTGCTGTATACGGGTGAGCCGGCACGTTTTGAAAACTACCACGCCGGGACCGAACGGTGGTACGAAGCCAGTGCCTCACGCGTGGACGGGAGCGAGAGCCGGCAGATTGCCATTGTATTCAACGACATCACGGCCCGCAAACAAGCGGAAATAGCACTGCAACTCAGCGAACAACGCCTTCGGGCCCTGATTACCAACCTGCCGGGCGCGGCGGCGTTTGTTGTTGGGGCTGACTTGCGCTACCAGCTAGCCGGCGGCGAGGCCCTGGAAGCGGCTGGCCTTACCCCCACCGACCTGCTAGGCCGCACCGTAGCCGAGGTCATGCCGCCCGATGTGGCCCCGCAACACGAGGCCCATTACCGGCAGGCCCTAACCGGGCAAGGCTTCTCGGTGGAGCATGCGGCCCATGGCCATACCTATATCTCGCGCGGGGTGCCCCTGCTGAGTTCCGCTGGCGTGCCCGAGGCCGTGCTGGTAGTGAGCTACGATATCACCGAGCGCAAGCAGGCCGAAGAAGCCCTGCGCGCCAGCGAAGCCCAACTGGCCCAGTTCAACACCAAGCTGGAACAGCGCGTAGCCCGGCGCACCCGCGACCTACAAGCCAGCCGTGACCTGCTACAATCGGTGTTCGACACCAGCCTCATTTCGATGTCGGTGCTTTACGCCGTGCGCGATGAAACCGGGCAGGTGCAGGATTTCCGTCTGGGCTTGGTTAACAGAGAGCTAGAGCGCGAAACCGGGCGAACCGACCTGGTGGGCAAGCTCTACGCCGCCGAATATCCCGGCATTCGGGAGGTGGGCATCTTCAACTTAATGCGGCAAGCCCTGCACACCGATGAGCCTCAAGGCATGGAGTATTTCTACGAGCATGAAGGCTTTCAACGCTGGTTTGCCTGTCAGTTTGTGAAGCTAGGCGACGGCGTGGTGGCCATCAATCTGGATATTACAGCTCGGAAAACTGCCGAAGAAGAACGGTTCCGAAACCTACAACTACTGGAACAAGCCGAAGCCGTGGCGGGCCTGGGTAGCTGGGACTACCATTTGCTTAGCCGGGAGTTTGTGTGGTCGGATGGCATGTACCAGCTTTTCAACTTACCGCAAGGCCAGTTGGTGACACCCGATGTGTACCTCCAGTTTGCCAGGGCTGAAGACCAACGCCAAGCCAAGCAGATAGTGGCCCACATAACAGCAGGGACCACCCACTTCGAGGAAACCTTGCGACTTCGTGTAAACGAGCAGATTAAGACTGTGCGCATCAAAGGTGTGGTACACCACGACGAAGCTGGCCAACCGGTGCGGGTACTGGGCGTCAACCTGGACATCAGCGAGTTGCAGCGCCTCGAAGCCGACAACCTACGCCTACGCCTTACCCGGCAGCAGGCTTTGTTTGAGGCGGTACAAGCTGCCCAGGAAACCGAGCGCAAGCGCATGGCCGAAAGCCTGCACAACGGCATCGGCCAGATTCTGTACGCCACTAAGCTGCGCCTCGACCAATTGCACGTGCCGCTGCAAGGCACCGCTCCCACGGTGGTAGCAGCCCGCCGCGAAGCCGACCAACTGCTGAGTGAGGCCATTCGCCAGGCCCGCGTCCTGTCGCACGAGTTGGTACCTACCGTGCTGGAAGAATTTGGCTTGGCAGCAGCCCTGCAAGATATCAGCCGCAAAATGAGTACTCCACAGCTACGCCTGCGCAGCCACGTTGTGTTCGACGATGCCGTGGCCCCCTTACCACCTACACTGCAAATGGCCCTCTACCGCATAGCTCAGGAATTGGCCCAGAACATTGTGAAGCACGCGCGTGGGGCCACGGAGGCTAGCCTGGAACTGGAAACCATGCCCGGCTGGGTACTACTGCGGGCCGAAGACAACGGACCAGGCTTCATAGACACTTCAGCAACCAACTCAGGGCTAGGATTGCGTAGCATCCGCAACCGGGTGGCACTACTCGGGGGCGAATTGGAAATCGGCTCCGCTCCTCTGAGCGGTGCCTATGTACGCATTCGGATTCCCTTACTTGCTTTCACCACCCCATGATTCGCCTTTTTCTCGTTGACGACCACGCTGTGCTCCGCCACGGCCTGCGCACCCTTTTCCAGCAGGAGCCCGCGCTGCAAGTGGTAGACAAGGCCGAAAACGGGGAGCAACTGCTAGCCCAGTTGCCTACCACGCCCTGCGACGTGGTGCTGCTTGACCTGCACATGCCGGGCCTCGACGGACTGGCCACCACCCAGCGGCTGCACGCCGAGTTTCCGGATGTGCGGATTCTGGTGCTCTCAATGGTAGACAACGAGCGCCATCGGGCAAGTAATGGCAGCTGGGGCCTCGGGCTACGTGCTGAAAAGCGCCAGCCACGACGAGTTGATGGTGGCCGTACGCGCCGTTGCCGCCAGCCAGCG
The DNA here is from genome assembly GCF_000420705.1 of Hymenobacter norwichensis DSM 15439. Lineage (GTDB taxonomy): Bacteria > Bacteroidota > Bacteroidia > Cytophagales > Hymenobacteraceae > Hymenobacter > Hymenobacter norwichensis. The sequence continues at coordinate 1,068,075 of NZ_ATVL01000006.1, read as the reverse complement.
CGCCAGCTGAATCTTCCACTAAACCCACGAACGGTCTTTCAGCCCGCGAACTGGAAGTTTTGCGGTTAGTAGCTGAAGGAATGATCACCGCCCAAATTGCCGGAAAGCTCTTTACCAGCCCGCGCACCTTGGAAACGCACCGCCAGAACATTATGGAAAAAACTAGGGCCAAAAACACGGCAGCATTGGTGAAAACGGCCTTCAGCCAAGGCTGGCTAACGTAAACTAACTGTCCCGCGCGGCAACTGCCAATTGCTACGCGGCACCTATTTATGGGTAGGCTAGCAAGTGGAGCAAGCACAGTAAAATGCCCTCAGCAAACAACCTGGGCTCTAGTACCCCCCTTTTTGTGCAGGCTCTGGCCACAGAACTATCGGGCGGGCCACGTGCGCTTGCTGGTGCCGCCACGCAAGATGCCGCAGTGAAACTTCGGCCAGCAACAGGCTGGTCTCGCAGCACCTGCACTGCGTGTGATACCTCAGCAAAACGGCAAAAAGCGGACAGGTACCTCCTAGCTATATGGAAGATGTGAGTACCCTTTCGGCCTTAACTCGCGCCCAGCTATTTGCGAACTAACCTTTGTGGTTCTACTTTCACTTGTTTGCCTGACTCTAGCCGCTGCCTTTCCACCTTTGTATGACCATTCGCGAAGCCACAATTCACGACCTCGACGAGCTGTATCGCCTATGGTGTGAGCTGATGGAGATGCACCAGGCGTACCACCCAGTGTTCGGTTTCCATCGGACGGCCAAGGTAGAGCTGAAACGGCTGCTGCGCGACCGGCTATATGAGTCGTACACCCGCCTATTTGTGGCGGAGAAACCTGATGGGCTGGCGGCCCTGCTGGTAGCCACCTACCAGGTTGGCAGCAAGGGGATGCGCCTACACCGCCGCGGCTACATAGCCGAAACCTTTGTGGAAGAAACACACCGTCGCCAAGGTGTGGGGGGGGCCCTATTCCACGCAGCCAAAACCTGGCTAACCAGCCGCGGCGCCGACCATCTGGAGCTGCAAGTGGCCGTGGCCAACCCGGCGGCGGCGCAATTCTGGGCGGCCCAGGGTTTCACCATCACCACCCAGCATATGACGCTGCCACTGGTAGAGTTGTAGCGCAGACTAGCCTAACTGAATAGCGGCTTCTTGCGTTAGCAACTGACGTGCTACGGCGCTTACCACTTGTTAGCCACCCTGTTCATGCTTTTGGCCACCCCCATCACCCCTTTCGACTGGCACCGCATTTTACTTTCCGAAGACGCGCCCCCTCTTTTTCTGCTGGAAGTGGCGTTTCGCTGCATCGTTACTTATCTACTGGTGCTGGGGGCTCTGCGCGTAACCGGGCGCCGGGGCGTCCGGCAGCTTTCCATCTTCGAGCTTAGCATTATTCTGGCGTTGGGCTCGGCCGCCGGCGACGCCATGTTCTACGACGACGTGCCTATTCTGCACGTATTAGTCGTGTTTGTAGTGGTAACGGCGCTGTACCTGCTCTTCAACCGCCTCACCGAGAAGTACCCCCACTTCAGCGACTGGCTGGAAGGCGCACCGGTGCTACTGATAGAGAACGGCGAAATCAACATGGCAAATTTCACCAAGCAGAACCTAACTCAAAAAGAGATGTTTGGGGATTTGCGGCAGCGGCAGGTGGAGCATTTGGGGCAAGTGCGCCGCGTGTACATCGAAGCTTCGGGCAATTTCAGCGCATTTTTCTATGAAGATGAGGATGTACGACCGGGCCTACCCATCTACCCGGAAGGCCTAATGCAGCCCCCGCACCAGATTGAAAAAGCCGGCCTGCATGCCTGCGCGCAGTGCGGCCATGTACAGGAGCTGTCCGCTGGCGCAGCTAAGTGCTCTGTATGCCAGAACGATACCTGGATTGCCACCAGTGACAGCAAACGGATAGCGTAAGCTAGTTGGCCCATGCGGCGCCTAGCATGTCGCCGTAACTATTCATCTTTGCCTTATGCTGCCACTGCTCCACGTCCACCACATTGCCATTATCTGCCAGGATTACGCTGTATCCAAGCGGTTTTATACCGATGTCCTAGGCTTAGACATCATTCGGGAAGTGTACCGGGCCGAGCGTGCCTCCTGGAAGTTGGATTTAGCGCTCCAAGGGCACTACATCATTGAGTTGTTCTCGTTTCCGGCGCCCCCACCCCGCGCCAGCCGCCCCGAAGCAGCCGGCCTCCGCCACCTAGCCTTTGCCGTAACAGACCTAGACGTTACTGTGCGCGAACTGACCACACACGGCGTAATCTCGGAGCCAATTCGGGTGGATGAACTGACCGGCCGGCGCTTCACCTTCATTGCCGACCCCGACGGGCTACCACTAGAGTTTTACGAGGTGTAGTTCGGCGCTGCCAAGTGGGTTAGGTAATGGTTAGTTTCCAGTAGCTAGTGCTGGTGGTAGCGCCTCCGTATGATTCGCGCCGTAGGTACATGCTGGTAGGCGAGGTCCAAAATATTTCCTTGGGCTCCCAAGTGGTAGGCCGCATTTCCCACACCTTTTGCAGCACGCCGCTTTTCATCTGGAACAGCTGCACTATGTTGGGCTGCCCACCGCTGTAGTCGAGTCCGGCGCAAATAGCCGCAATACTGTTTTGGTCGGGGGCGTAATGGGGTTTGCCCCACAGCGTAAGCCGGAGGCCGTTTTCGGCAATCAGCCACCACTGAGCGGTTTCGTAGTAGCCTACTTCCACTACATGTCGATGGAAGTGCGTGAGGTAGCCCCGGTAGGTATAGAGGGTGTATTCGTCTTCGGAATGACCCTGCTGCACTTCGGATTCGCCAATTAGGATATCCTGGAGCACCAGCGGGCCTTTGGTGGTGGGAATGGTCAGTTGGCGCCCCTTTTTCCAGACCGGAAATGTGGTGGTGGTTTTGCCGGGCTGGGCCGCTTTCTGCTCGCGCTGGTATTCGGCCGCGCTGATTTGCTGAAACACCACCCCCGCCGCCTCTGCCACTGGCCGCGTAGTCAGCAAAAGCGCAAGGGTAAGGAGTAGGCGAAAGAAGGCGGGCATACCTGATTGCCGGGTGCAGAAGGTGGGTGGTTGCAGCTAGCAAGATACACAACGCAGCCCTGCCGTTGGCTTGTATGCAAAGCGTATGGAGCTTTTATAAAACTAAGGTGCTGCACTGCCCACATCTGCTTGGCTGTGCGGCGTATTGGCCCACCCGATACCCCATCAACGCTGGACGCATGCAGTTTTGGCGTAGTGGAGCAGTTTGGTTTCGGTGGTATTGCCTGCCACTTCTGTATTCACTGCACAAGCAGAACAGTAGTGATAAAACTTGCATAATGTCTCAGTTTGCAATGGGCATCAGAAGGCTATTTTGCCCTATTATTTGTACTACAACTAGAACTTTCTGCATGATTATGGTAATAAACCTATAAAAACTACCTTCTATTTATCTTTGTAGTGCCCTAGCTTCCTCACGTTATCGGAGCGTATTCGCTTCCTTATTATGGCCTCTTTCACCATTCCGTTAGCCAGTTGCTCTGACAAAGCCGCTAACCAATTCCCCAACTTATTCCCCCTGTCTACCTTCGTGACTGATCCAATGCCTAGCGCCGTGCTTGAGCGCAACAACGTGCGTGTTTTTGGTAGCGGCGAACAGGTGATGATGCTCTGCAACGGCTTTGGTTGCAGTCAGCACATTTGGAGCCGGATGACGGCTGCCTTAGCTATGCGGTATCGGCTGGTGCTTTTCGATTATGTAGGGTCGGGTGGTTCCGACCTGAGTGCCTACACCCCCGAGCGGTACTCCTCGCTGGGCGGCTACGTACAGGATGTGGTGGACATCTGCCAGGCCCTAAACCTGCGCGACGTGGTATTGGTGGGTCATTCGGTGGGCGCTAGCATTGCCATGCTGGCTACTATTGCTGCCCCAGTTCACTTTACCCGCTTGATTGCCCTGGCCGCCTCGCCTTACTTTCTCAATGAAGACGACTATTATGGCGGCTTCAGCAAGGAAGACGTAGAGCAACTGCTAGGGTTAATGAAAATCGACCATGACAGCTGGGCCAACCTATTTGCCAATTTACTGCTCGGGGCCGAAAACGATGCGCTGTTGTCCAAAGAGTTGGCGCAGCATTTCTGCAATGCCGATTCGGGCGTTGCGCAGCAGTTTGCGCACGTTACTTTCCTCTCGGATTGCCGCGCGGATATGGCTCGCGTGCCAGTGCCGACCTTGCTGGTTCAATGCTCGCAAGACATTGCAGCGCCCTCAGAAGTAGGCGACTTTTTGCTGGAAGAAATTCCGCGCGCTACGCTGGTTACGCTCAGCACCACTGGCCACTGCCCGCACCTAAGCGCTCCGCTAGATACTTTACGAGCTATGGAAACTTTCCTGGCGGCCTAGCCTGGCTCTAGTGCTGTTTTGACAAACCTGCTCTCAGCACCGTCTTGCCTGGTGAGCGACACTACTACCGCTCATTGCTGCAAGCAAAAGCCGTAATTTTGCGCCATGAATATGTTTCATGGTCAGCAGTTAGCACCCGTTCATCCGTTTCAGCCCGATGAGGCGAGCGGCAGCAAACTACTCACCATTGTCCGCTCAGAAGGCGAGCTGGCTTACGAGGCTGACATGCTGCTCCCGCACCGTAAGGCGTATTATCTGCTGGTGTTTGTCAGGCACAGCCCTGGGTGCCACTGGGTAGATGCCACGCCGTACGTGCGCCAAGACAACACGCTTTATTTTACGGTGCCGCGCCAGATGCTGGTCAAGGAAGAGGCCGTTCCTTCGTGGAGTACGCACCTGACGTTTTCCGAAGAGTTTTTGGCCTTGCAGCAAAATGCCGCCCTACGTACGCTGCCCCTCATCCAAAATCCGCACAACGGCCACCAGTTGCAGCTCACCCCCGCCGACGCGGCCTTTGTGGAAGAGCAATTAGCCAAGTTGGAGGCGGAGTATGCTCGCCCTGGCGAATGGCAGCACCCCATGCTGAGTGCCCACCTAACGGTGCTGCTCACCTACTTGAGCCGGTTGTATACCGAGCAGTATGCCAGCCAGGCACCATCGGCCGACCACTTACTGCTACGAACTTTCCGGGCCAAGATTGAGGAATGTTTTCGGGAGCGGCACGAGGTGGGCGCGTATGCGGAGCTGCTGCATCTGTCGGCGGGGCATTTGAGTGAGGTAGTGAAGGCGCAGAGCGGCAAGCCAGCCATCAAGCACATTCATGAGCGGCTGGTGCTGGAAGCCCGGCGCCTGCTGTTTTACACGTCTGATTCGCTCAAGGAAATTGCCTTCGGCCTCGGGTTTGCCGATGCCTCCTACTTCAGCCGTTTCTTTAAGCGCGAAACCGGCCGTACCCCAGCCGAATACCGCAGCAACGCCCGGAAAATGTACCAGTAACACCGCGGAATGGGCAACAGCGGCGCCATGCAGGCCCGGTAGCTTTGTGGCGTTCATCACCCTTCCATTAAGCACCCATGAAAACTGCACTCATTACCGGCGCCAACAAAAGCATTGGCCTGGAAACCGCCCGGCAACTGCTCCAGCTTGGCTATTACGTGTACCTCGGCAGTCGCGACCTGCAGAATGGCCAGCAAGCCGTTGAGCAACTCCAGTCAGAAGGCCTCTCCACTGTGGAGCCGCTTCAGCTTGATGTAACCGACAGCGCTTCTATTGCGGCGGCCCGGCAGGCGCTAGGCCAGAAAACGCAAGTGCTCGACGTGCTCATCAACAATGCCGGCATTTTGGGCGGTATGGTGCAGCCCGCATCAAGTACCTATATATCCCTGATTAAGGAAGTATTTGAAACGAATGTATTCGGCGTAATTGAGGTAACGCAGGCGTTTATCGACCTGCTGCGGGCGGCGCCAGAGCCCCGAATTGTCAACGTCACCTCGGGCCTGGGTTCTCTAACGCTGCACAACGACCCATCCTGGAAGTACTATGCAGTGAAAGGCGCCGCTTACCAGCCCTCCAAAGCCGCACTCAATGCCTACACCATTATGCTGGCCTATGAATTGCGCGACACGCCCTTTAAAATAAATGCCGTGGACCCCGGCTACACCGCCACCGACTTCAACCATCACAGTGGCCCGGGCAGCGTGTCCGATGCCGCCGCGCGCGTAGTGAAAGCCGCCGTGCTGGGCCCGGATGGCCCTACCAGCCAGTTTTTCAGCGACGACAACGCACCGGAAACAGGCATCAGTCCGTGGTAAGATAGGCGGAGTAATTGGTAGAGCGGCCTACTTCGTGGAAGCTTCGGGCGCTGACGGTGGAATTTTAGCTGGCCAGCCTAGCAACCAGTTGCTAGTTCCCGTATACAGATGCATACGCCTTCTTTCCTCTACGCTATGCACAACGACCCCACCGCCAACAACACCCAGTTAGTACGGCACGAGCTGCAATTTGCTTCCGAAGCCACCAACGAGCAACTCGTGGCGGCGCGCGAGTTATTTGCTCAGCACGGATTCTTGGTAGATAATCTGGCGCCTCAGGAAGCCGTAGTGGCTTCGGTCCACGGCACCGACCCAGATTGGCAACTAATCAAAGAAGCCTTCCAGCAACTGAACTGGCCCATCACCCACGTCACCACTGCCGAGTAGCCGCTTTATTAAACACGCTGGCGGGAAAACGCTCCTAGATTTAGGCAGCGTTTTCCCGCCAGCGTGTTTTTGGGGTTTACTGCCGTTGTAAGTAGTTGAAAATCGGCAATGAGGTTTAGCCAGCGTCTGTTACAACCGGTACGCCAGCCCCAGCCGAAAGAACTGCGAATACGTTTCGCCATCGATGCCTAAGGCCAGGCCGTAGTTATTGGTCAATCCCCTGGAATAGCCTGCCGTTACGCCGAAGTGCTTGTAGTATGCGGCCACATTCAGGCGGGCCCGGAGTTCAAGGTAGGCGTCGGCACGCGTGTTTTTCGTGCTAAACTTTTCACCTTGGGCAATGGTGTCGATTTCCTCTCGGGCTGACAATATGAATCCCAAGTCCGGGCCCGCTGTCAGGTCAAAATCAATGGTTTGGGACGCAAGCCGATGCCCGAAAAAGGGATGCAAATTGATGGTTCGACTTGCCAGCGTGGTATGGCCTGAAGCCGGGGTTTGCAGTCTAAAAGCCAGGATTTCGGTGACGTCTACTCGGCTCCGCAACACCTCATAGCCCGCCTGCACCCCAAACAAGCTACGCTTCGGCCTGACGCGTTGCATCTGCCCGACCAACCCGTAGGAAAATCCCAGGTTCTTACCGTATGGGTTATTGGTGTAGGAGCTTCCAGGATAAATATCAGGCACCAGCACGATTGAGCTAGCTGCCGCACCTTTGCCGCGGTACGCGAAGCCACCCGAGTTCAGGTGCACCGAATACTCCGTGTTTTGGCCGTAAGCTAATTGAGCGACAAAAAGCCCAAAGGCAGCGAGGATAACTGGTTTCATAAGCTGATAATAACGAGGTGATGGATAGCAAGGGCGTTGCTTTGGTTCAACGAACTTATACCACGATGTTGTATAGGAGGACGTCCTTCATAAGCAAACGCTTGCGCTACAGGCACAGCTGATTTTTGTTTGGCTTTTCTTATATCAACCAGCATTCCGGTTTACCTTGCCTCTATTATGCCTGAACCACAGCCGACGCTTCCTTTCCTTATTATTGATTTTGACAGCACGTTTACGCAGGTAGAAGGCCTCGACGAGCTAGCCGACATTGCCCTCGAAGGCCACCCCGACCGGGAAAAAGTAGTGGGTGCCATCCGGGCCCTCACCGACCGGGGCATGAGCGGCGAGCTGAATTTCTCGGAGTCATTGAAACAGCGGCTGGCGCTGCTGCCGGCGCACCAGCGGCACCTGGCCCCTTTGGTGGCCCGCCTAAAAGGCAAGGTTTCGGAGAGCATTGCGCGCAACCGGGGCTTTTTCGAGGAGTTCCGGGGGCGGGTATATATTGTGAGTAGCGGCTTCCGCGAGTTCATTGAGCCAGTGGTAGCTGAATACGGTATTGCCCCGGATTTCGTGCTGGCCAATACGTTCACCTACGCCCCGGACGGCAGCATCAACGGTTTCGATGCCACCAACATCTTGAGCCGCGACGGCGGCAAAATCGAGCAGCTTCGTCAGCTCGACCTGGCCGGCGACGTGTACGTGCTCGGCGACGGTTACACCGACTACCAAATCCGGGAGGCCGGCCTAGCTAACCGCTTCTATGCCTTCACCGAAAACGTAACCCGCGACGCCGTAGTGGCCCGCGCCGATGAAGTGCTACCTTCCTTCGACGAATTTCTCTACCAGAACAAGCTTCCGATGACCCTTTCGTATCCCAAAAACCGCATCAAGGTCCTGCTGCTCGAAAACCCCGACGCCCGCGCCGCCGAACTGTTTCGCCAGGAAGGCTACCAAGTGGAAACCATTACCGGTGGCCTCGACGAAGACGAGTTGGTGCAGCACATTGAAGGTGTGAGCATCCTCGGTATCCGCAGCAAAACCAACGTAACGCCGCGCGTGCTGGAAGCCGCCAACCGCCTCATTGCGGTGGGCGCGTTTTGCATCGGCACCAACCAGATTGACCTCACGGGCTGCATGAAAAAAGGCGTGGCTGTGTTCAACGCTCCGTTCAGCAACACCCGCTCGGTGGTGGAGCTGGCCTTGGGCGAAATCATCATGCTGGCCCGCCGCATTCCGGATAAGAACCCCAAGATGCACCGCGGCGAGTGGGACAAGTCGGCGAGCGGCTCATTTGAAATCCGGGGCAAAACGCTTGGCATTGTGGGCTACGGCAACATTGGCAGCCAGCTCTCAGTGGTAGCCGAAGCGGTGGGCATGAAGGTAGTGTACTACGATGTGGCCGAAAAGCTCCAGCTCGGCAACGCCGTGAAGTGCCGCACCCTGGAAGAATTGCTGCGCCAGTCTGATGTAGTGACGCTGCACGTAGATGGCCGCAAGGAAAATACCAACCTCTTCGGGGCCGCCGAACTGGCCATGATGAAGCCCGGCGCGCTGCTGCTCAACAACAGCCGCGGCCATATTGTAGACATTGCAGCGCTGGCCGATGTGCTCCGCTCGGGCCACCTGGGCGGCGCCGCTGTGGACGTGTTTCCGCACGAGCCCAAGACCAACCAGGAGAGCTTCGAGAGCGAGCTGCGCGGCTTGCCCAACGTGCTGCTCACGCCCCACATTGGCGGAAGCACGGCCGAGGCGCAGCGCAACATTGCCGAGTTTGTACCGGAGCGCATCATGCAGTACATCAACTCCGGCAACACCCAGCAGAGCGTCAACTTCCCCAACATTCAGTTGCCCGAGCAGCAGGCGCACCGCCTCATTCACATCCACGCCAACGTGCCCGGCGTACTGGCGCGCATCAACAACGTGCTGGCCGCGCACCACGTCAACATCCTCGGCCAGTACCTGAAAACCAACGAGCACATCGGCTACGTGATTACCGACATCGACAAACAATACGACCAGGAAGTAATCGGCGAGCTGCGCAAAGTGGAGCACACCATCAAGTTCCGGGTGCTGTACTAAGCTGCGTAAACCTTAGTGGTTTCTGCTTCAGTAAAAAGACCATCATGTTGCGCTACGCTCTGCATGATGGTCTTTTTTAGTTGCTCTCGATATAGAATGCTACCATGCCCGCAGACAACCGGATGGCGAGCTTGAAGAGGATATTAGGTAACCGAAACGCTCTTCTCTTTTGGCCGGGCTTGTTTTTTCTTGCCTTGGGCTCAACGCTAACATACAGGGGCGTTACCAGTTTCTCCTACCCTGGGCATACCAGCACACCCGCTCTGCTTTATTGGCTTGGCGGCAGCTTTGTAGCGCTAGGAGTGCTGCGGATTATGCTTGCGCAGTCTGATAAGGCGGCCACCCAACATAAGGGCTCGAAAAAAGCCGCTAACCGCCGCCATACCATCCGGCGAAAAAGCAGAAGATAATTTAGGCAGTTGGCAAGCCATGTAAGGCACATACTGACACCAGACTTCGGGGTTTGCAGGAGGGGGTTTGGCAACAAAATCACCTATATATAGTTGGTTTTTTATACTCGTTTATAATCCACTGCTATGAGAACTTACCTGCTTAGTTTACTGCTTTTACTTGGGCTATCTGCCAGCGCCCAGCAGGCTACCTCTTTCACGCTGAAGGGCACCATTGGCAAGCTAAATCCGCCAGCCAAAATTTTTCTATTGCAGGATGGCATATTCAATCAATCTGCCACCCTACATAATGGGGCTTTCGAGCTGACAGGCACGGTTGACAATCCCATGTCTACGATGCTACTACTAGCACACAATGGGAAGCTGGACGACGCTATAACTAGCCCTGCTATAGACCGCACTTTCTTTTTCCTAGGGCCAGAGGTAGTGGTGTTTACCAGCTCAGATTCCTTGAAAAAAGCGACAATCACCTCTACACTTACCACTGAACACGAAAAGCTACTGTCGTTGCTTCAGCCGGTTAATAGCAAGCTGAACGCGTTAGAGGCACAATATCCGGAGACGCCCGAGCAGCAACCGAAGGAAGTTACTAAGGGTTTGGACGCAAAAAAGAAAGTGCTTATGCAAGAGAAGGTCCGGCAACTCAAAGCGCACATCAAGGCCAACCCCGGTTCACCCGTGAGCCTCTACATGCTACAGCAGGTAGGTGGGCGAATTCCGCAGTATGCAGAAGTAGCCCCGCTTTACAATGCACTGACCCCAGCCATCCGCAACAGCCCAAGTGGACGCGCCTACAATGACCGGCTTCAAATTATTAAAGCCGCAACCCGGGGCATTCAGTTACCCAATGACCCAACCGTAGTAGCAGCCGTTGAAAAGTACGAGGAGGTGCAGAATGTTACTCTCAACAAAAAAATCGAGCAGTTGCGTGAGGCTCATCGCAACGAATTAATAGCTTTTGTTAGAGCCAACCCCAGCTCCTATGAGAGCCTGGAAGCCTTAAAGGAAGCGGCGGGCCCCGTTCCGGATTACACGGAAATAGTGGCGCTGTATAGTGCGTTGGCGCCCTCCGTGAAAAGCACTCCAGAAGGCAAGGCCTATGGTGAGATGCTGGAAAGTCTCAAAGCAGTTTCAGTTGGAGCAAAAGCCCCCGATTTCACGCAGAAGACGCCCGACGGCCGGGCCATATCGTTGGCTGACTACCACGGCAAGTATGTACTGGTAGATTTCTGGGCTTCCTGGTGCGGCCCTTGCCGGGGCGAAAACCCCAATATGACCAAGGTGTACAACCAGTATAAAGGCCGCAACTTTGACATTCTAAGCGTGTCGCTCGACGATGAAAAAGGGCGCAGCAAGTGGCTGAAAGCCATTCAGGACGATAAGCTAGCTTGGACACAGGTTTCAGACTTGAAAGGCATGGACAGTGAAGCAGCCATGCGCTACCACGTGCGGGCCATTCCGCAGAACTTTCTGATAGACCCTAACGGCAAAATCATTGCCACCAACCTGCGCGGCGAAGCCTTGCAAGCGGCAGTGGCGCGATATATCAAGTAAATATCAGCGCCTGTAGTACGTTAAGTCGCCTACAAGTTCGGCGTAGTAGTTAGGCCAGTAGGCTCAAGCAGCGCAGAGCTACTGAAAACTAAAGCACATGGAAGCAAGCGAGAACAAAGAGCAGCAATACATCAAAGCCATTCAACTCATCAACACGCCCGACGGACGATGCACATTTGAGGTAGGCAAGCTTCCGGTGCAAGCGCACATAGCGGCGACTTATTTCTTTGGGAAGACCGAAGTAAGCAATGAGCATAAGCCCCACCCTGCTCCTCGCGCACAATTTGTTGTCACATTGAAAGGCAAACTGCGCTTCACCGTGAGCAGCGGCGACACATTCATTCTTGAGCCGGGCATTATTCTCTTGGCGGAAGACACCCAAGGCCCTGGCCACAGTTGGGAACTACTGGAGGGCGAGACGTGGGAACGGCTCTACATTCCTTTTACCCCAGGTACCACCCACGGATTTATGTCTGACAAAGACAGTACAGCGAGCAATAAGTAGCAACTCCTAATTACTCTTACCTCATTGCCCCGACCATCACCCTTGCGGTACTGGTCGGGGCAGTGGTATTTCACCCGGTCAGGGGCGCGGCAAGGGGCTAGGATTCATTCAGAATGACAAGGCAGCCTGGACGCAGGATTCAAATTTGATAAGGCATACCAAGTAGTCGATAGCAGCTAATCATTGCTAACAGCAACTAGGTTGTAACTAATGAGTTGCATGAAGCAGAGAACATCAGTAAGTTCGAGTAATGCACTGCCTTATTGGCTTATCCATTTCACAGTATCCCTACTGCTTATGAAAGCTTATTTACTTGCTTTGTTACTCAGCACCCCGTCATTGACCTACGCTCAAGCTCCCATTAGCTTCACGCTGAAGGGGAAGCTAGGGAAGCTTTCCGGACCGGGTACAGTATACGTACGGCGAGAAGGGTTGCAGCAAGGCGCCATTACGGATTCGGCTGTAATTGAGAAAGGTGCATTCAGAATACAAGGCACTACGGCAACTCCCACCAAAGCACGCTTGGTTCTCGTGCAAAATGGTAAGCGCCGCCGCCTCTTGACTGGGCAAGCTGATAATGCCGTATTCTATCTGGAGAAAGGCACTATTACTTTTACCAGCCCTGACTCACTGGTTAACGCCAAAATCAAAGGCAACACCCTGAACAGGGAACATCAGCAGCTGCAAGCCACCCTGAAGCCTTCCAAAGATAAAATGCAGGCGTTAGAGAATACTTTTTTAAGTATTACTCCCGAGCAACGAGCATCCTCAGCATTCAAAATGGCTTCTCTTGAATGGGCCAAGGCTAAAGAAGAGGCGAAGCTGGCTAAAGTAGCCTACATCAAAGCGTATCCGGGCACACTGGTTAGCCTTGATGCCGTAGAATCAATAGGTGGATCAGTACCGGATTACACTACCGTAGCACCTCTATTCAACACCCTGACCTCACAAGTGCAAGCCACTGCACAAGGCAAAGCTTACGCCGCCATGTTGGAGCAACTGAAGCTGATAGCTATAGGAGCTCAGGCGCCTGATTTCACCTCTAAAACACCCGATGGCAAATCAGTAGCCCTGTCTAGCTACCGGGGCAAGTATGTGCTGGTTGATTTTTGGGCCTCCTGGTGTGGGCCTTGTCGCCGCGAAAACCCGAACGTGGTGGAGGTGTACCAGACCTTTAAAGACCGGAAGTTTGAGGTATTGAGTGTATCACTGGACACGGAAGACGACCGGGAAAGATGGCTGAAAGCAATTGATAAAGATAAGCTGACCTGGACCCAAGTGTCCGACCTGAAAGGCTGGGACTCGGAAGTAACCAAGCTCTACAGTATCCGAGCCATTCCGCAAAACTTCCTGCTTGATCCCAACGGCAAAATCATTGCTACTAACCTGCGAGAAGAGAAATTGAAAACAACGGTAGCGAAACTCGTCCAATAAGCACGGTGGGCCTTTCGCCTTACTACAACCGTTCCCGCACCTGCGTGAGGATTTTCTCCATCTCGCTGCGCACGGGAGCATCGTTGCCGGGGATGTTGTTGTTGAGGAAGCTGAACGCTAGCAAACGGCCCGAGTTGGTACGCAGATAGCCCACCACGTTGTGGTTGTTGCTGAGCGTGCCGGTTTTGCCCCACAGCCACGGGCGCCCCTGCACCACTGGGCGGTAACGGCGACGCAACGTGCCGTGGCCCCCACCCGCCGCCAGCAAACTCAGCAGGCGCTTTTCGGGTACCTCTTGGTGCAGCTTCAGTAGCAGGCTGGTCATGGCGCGGGGCGTAACCAAGTTTAGGCGCGAAAGGCCGGAGCCGTCCACCCACCGAGGCGCATCGGGCAGGTCGGCCAGGAACAACGTGCGCATGACGCGGATGGGCCGGATGGTACTCAGGGAGTCGTTGCCGAGGCGGCTGGAGCACATCAACAAGAGTTGCTCGGCAAGAAAATTGTCGCTCACCTGCAACATACGGCGGTACAACGAATCAACTGGTAAGCCCTTCAGCACTTGAATACTGTCCTCAGTGCGCAGCCGGAAGGGTACTGCCCCGATGGGGCGGTGCAGGGTATCTTGCAGCAGCAGCAGCAGCAGCGCTGGGCTGGTCCGAAAAGGCGTTTCGTCCACCCATTTCTGAGTGATGGGGAAAAAGCTGAACCGGTTTTCCAGCTCCGGACGGCGAATATGGTCGTCGGCCGGATTGGGGGTGCCGGCGGGTACGGGCTCGGTTACACTGCGGAAGAAGCGCGGATACACGCGGGGCCGGGGCTGGCCGGCGGTGGCGTAGAAGCGCACTGTGTGGCCGTACACTGGGAAAGCGCCCCGCTCGGGTTGGTAGTAGTAATTGTAGTCGTCCCAGGTCCAGCCGGGGCCGTAGGGCGTCACGCTCGGAATTTCGGCGTAGAACAGCTTCTCGGGGCGGGTGCGCAAGAAATCCAGGGCCCGGCGGCTTGGCACGTCGCCGTGCAGCAGGGTTGGGTCGCCGGTGCCCCAGAAAATCAGGCTGTCGTGGCGCACCACGTAGTGCAAGCTCGGCAACGAATCGGAGAGCATGTGCAGGCCAGTGTATAGGCTGAACATCTTCATCACGCTGGCCGGCGTGAAATACCGGTCGGCGTTCCACTCCGCCACTTTCTGGCTGGTGTTGGCATCGGTGATACACACGCCCACGTGGTGCTGCCGCAGCACCGCCGATTCGCGTAGCAGCTTTTCCAACCACACCGGATTATAAAGAGCAGGCGGCGCGGTAGCAGGGGTTTGGGCCGCTGCCAGGTGGGTGAACAAAGAAACCACACCCACAACCAGCAGGCGACGCACAAACAGTGAAAACGGCATTGAGAAGAACAACGGACAGCGGCAGAAACTTGCGCAACTTCAACAAAAGCCCCGCCCTTTTCAACCCAACCAAGAATTTACACTTCTGTTTAGACTAGGCAACAGCGCCCCACCTGGTGTTAGGTTAGCTGAATGTGCTGGTCGATGCCGATTTCGCTGATGAAGTAGTGGTCGTGCGAAACCACCACTACCGCCCCGGCAAAGTCCTTAATGGCAGCCGTAAGCACCTCCTGGCTGTGCACGTCGAGGTTGTTGGTGGGCTCGTCCAGCACCAGCAAATCGGGCGTGTTGTTGCTCACTACCAGGCAGCAAAGGACCAGTTTCATTTTCTCGCCGCCGCTCAGCCCCGCGCAGTTCCGGTCCCAGGTTTCGCGCGGAAACTGGTGGTAATGCAGCAACGTTTTCACCTCGTGCTCCGGCAAGTGCCGGTCGTTGAAGCGCTGCACCTGCTCGAACACCGACAGTTGAGCATCCATCAAGGAATATTCTTGGTCGAGGTACACAGCATGAAAATCGGCGCGCAGCACCTCCCCCACCGTCGGCAGTGTGCTGCCCAGCAGTAGGTGAAGGAGCGTGGTTTTGCCGCTGCCGTTGTTACCGGCAATCCGGATTCTGTCGCCCGAGCGGACTTGGAAAGTTAACGGCGCCGGCCAAAGCACCCTCGCTCCATAAGCATAGTTGATGGCCCTGGCATCCAGCAGCATTTTGCCGTGGTGCAGCGCCGACTTCCGCAGGTCTATTCGCAGCATGTGATGCTCCTGAATCTGGGTTCTGAGTTGGGTCAGATGGTCGGCAACGGCTGCTATTTTCTCGTTTTGCACATCTTTCTGCTGGGCCGAGCTTTGCTGGGCCTGAATTTTTAGGTTGCCGGCCACAATGCGCGGCAATCCTTTTTTGTGTTGTTGGGCTTTGCCGCGGGCTTCCAGCTTCTGGCGCTGCTCGGCTAAGTCGCGCGCCTTTTGCTGGGTTTGCTTTAGCGTTTTTTCCTGCTCGCCCACCTGCGCCTGCAAGGCCGCCAGCTGGCCCTGTTGCTGCATTTTATAGAACTCATAGTTGCCGCCATATACTTCCACGGCGCTTTTGCTAAGCTCCAAGGTAGTATCCAATAGGTTCAGTAGGGTTCGGTCGTGGCTTACGACTAGCACGGTTTCTTTGCTGCGCCGGATGAACTCGTACAGCTGCGTCCGGCTGGCCGCGTCTAGGTGGTTGGACGGCTCATCGAGCAACACAATAGCTGGCTCCTGCATGAGGATGCCCGCCAGAAACACCTTGGTTTTCTCGCCGCCGCTCAGCATGTGCATGGGCTGCTCCAGGCCCAGGTGCGTTAAGTGCCAGTGTGCCAAGGCCGCTTGCACTCTTTCTTCCAGCCCCCAATCATCATTGAGAACGGTGAAGTTTTCCGCCGATGCGTCGCCGTCCAGAATGGCGTGCAGGGCGCGTAATTTCTCGGCAACACCCACGGCCTGCGCCACCGAAAGGTGGTCGTACTGGCCCATGTGCTGAGGCACGTAGTAGGGCGCCGACGACAGTACAATTTCACCAGCAGCGGGCATCAGGCGGCCAGCAATCAGCTGGAGCAACGTGGATTTGCCCACGCCGTTGTTGCCCACCAACGACGCTTTTTCGCCTTTGCCAATGGATAGGTGCAGGTTTTCAAATAGAAGCGTCCGGTCGGGGTGGGTATAGGAAAGAGAATGAACGACAATACTCATATAGCCAGGAAGGAAAGCGCAGGAAACGGGAATCGAGCCAACGAGCGAGGAGGGGCTGTCGGAGAGGCAGTTGAGCCGCGCCGTTTTTCTAGTATCCAGGAAAACAGCGGGCGTGCCGGGGCTGCCAGATTGTGTCTGGGTGGTAGCCGGGAAGTAGTGGTGGGGTGCGGGCGCGCAGCAGAAGCGAAATGTCCTGCGCGCCGACAGTCACGCCGATAACTGGATTACATCAGTAGTACCAGGTTGGGGCCGCTGGCACCGTGCGGTGCGGCAGCATGGAAAGAATGGCGTCGGTGCTATTCCGCTGAGAGCGGAAGGCAAACAGATGCGCCGGATGTGGCCTTAGGCTTCTTCTTCCATCGGGTGGGTTGTGCGCTTATGCGCCGCAAATATAAGCACCAGCTTGTATTCTGCTGTTGGCGTTGGCCGGATACCAAGCTGCTTGTCGGGCTTTCGAAACAGACACAAGAGCAAGCGAATAGGGCAGCGGACGGCACGCAGGCCGGGTGGCTATAGCTGTTCAGCTTCAATAAAAACGGCGGTTTTCACTCAACCAACCAGCAACTTCCTGCCCGCCAGTGAGTACACTCTTTTTGTATTCAACCACCTGCATTCCTCTTTCCATGTCCTTCACCAACGAACTACTAAACACGGTGTTGCGCCACGCCGGCCAGGAAGTATCGCGCAAAGAATTCCTAAACTTAGCCGGCCGCGGATTAGCCGTGGGCGTAGCTGCCAGCACCCTCGCCAGCTGCCAGTCCGATGGGCCCGCCAAGGCCACGGCGGCCAGCACGCCTACCACCGGCACGCCTGCGTCGGAAGTAGATGCTAGCACCGTGTACACCGCCCCCAGCGGCCAGCAAGTACCGTCCTCCGAAGCCGTGTCGCCGCCGGCTAAAGTGCCCGCCGGCTTGGATAAGCCGATTGAGTTGGAAGCCTGGAAATCCGACGTGGACCCTAAATCGGGCCCCGTGCCCACCCCGCTTCCACCCGACAAGCGCGTGGGCTACGCCTTGGTAGGCTTGGGACACCTTACCCTGGAAGAAATTCTGCCGGCTTTTGGCGAATGTAAGAAGTCGAAGCCGGTAGCGCTGGTGAGTGCCTCACCTGAGAAACTCAAGAAAGTGGCCCAGCAATACGGTATTAAGCCCGAAAGCTGCTACAGCTACCAGGAGTACGAGAAGCTGAAAGACAACCCCGACGTGCAGGCCATCTACATCGTGCTGCCCAACTCCATGCACGCCGAGTACGTTGTTCGGGGCGCGAAAACCGGCAAGCACATCCTCTGCGAAAAGCCCATGGCCACTTCGGCCAAGGAGTGCGAGCTGATGATTGCCGCCTGCAAGCAAGCCAACGTGAAGCTGATGGTGGCCTACCGCATTCAGTATGAGCCCTACAACCGGCAGGTGCGCGACATGATTCGGGACGCCAAGTTCGGCAAGGTGAAATACATCCAAGCCCAAAACAGCCAAAGCTCGGCTAACCCCGACCACTGGCGCCACAAGAAAGCCCTGGCCGGTGGCGGCGCCCTCCCCGACATCGGCTTGTACTGCCTCAACACAAGCCGGTTCCTGCTCGGCACCGAGCCGACTGAAGTGTTTGCCCACTCCTACAGCACGCCCGGCAACCCGCTGTTCAAGGAAGTCGAAGAAATGATGACGTTCCAGTTGCGCTTCCCCGGCGGCATCGTGGTGGACAGTATCACGCACTACAACACCCACGACTCGCGCTACTACCGCGTGAACACCGAGCGGGGCTGGCTGCACCTCGATAACGCTTACGCTTACACTGGCCAGCAGCTGAAAACCTCTCACGCCGAGGGCGAAGCCAAGATGCAAAACCAGATTACGATTCCCGCCAAAAACCAGTTTGCCGCCGAAATGGACCACTTCTCGGAGTGCATCCTGGAAAACAAGCAACCTCACACCCCCGGCGAGGAAGGTCTGCAAGACCACCGCATCATGGAAGCCATCTACCAATCAGCCCGCGAAAACCGCCCCATAAAGCTAACCGAGGTAAAAGGCACCGACGTATTCCGCGGCCCGGAGCCCAAGCAGGCGTAAGTGGGAGGAGTGTGGAAGCTAAAAGGTAGAAGTTAAGCCTTAACGAAGAGGCTATGACCATCCTTTAAAAGGCCGTCGTGCAGAGCGCCGCGAAGCATCTCGCGTGCTGACGTCGGATTACTAATCTGTCATCAGCACGCGAGATGCTTCGCGGCGCTCTGCACGACGGCCTGTTTTAGTTTGCTGTCCACACCTTCTATCTTCTCCTCACTACATCTTCTCGCGCGTAGCACAAAGTTTCGTGGATTGCCCCGGATATATCCCCTAACTTTGTTTCCCGTTATGCCAGACCGAACCCCTACCCCCACGGCTGCAACGGCCAAGTACATCTTCGTCACCGGTGGAGTGACCTCCTCGCTAGGAAAAGGCATCATCTCGGCCTCCCTGGCCAAGCTGCTGCAAGCCCGCGGCTTCCGCGTCACCATCCAGAAGTTCGACCCCTACATCAACATCGACCCCGGCACGCTCAACCCCTATGAGCACGGCGAATGTTATGTAACCGACGACGGCGCCGAAACCGACCTCGACCTCGGCCACTACGAGCGGTTCCTGAACGTACCGACTTCGCAGGCCAACAACGTCACGACGGGCCGCATCTACAACCACGTCATTAGCAAGGAGCGCGAAGGTGCTTACCTGGGCAAGACCGTGCAAGTGGTGCCGCACATCACCGACGAAATCAAGCGGCGCATGCTGCTGCTAGGCCAAACCGGCGAGTTCGACGTAGTGATTACCGAAATCGGGGGCTCTATTGGCGACATCGAGAGCCTACCGTTTGTGGAATCGGTGCGGCAGCTGCGCTGGGAACTGCCCGAAAACAGCTCCCTCGTGATTCACCTCACCCTGCTACCCTACCTCAAGGCGGCTGGTGAGCTGAAAACTAAGCCTACTCAGCACTCCGTGCGCGACCTGCGTAGCGCCGGCCTGCAGCCCGATATTCTGGTGTGCCGCTCCGAGTATCCCATTCCGGCCGAGATGCGCCGCAAGATTGCGCTGTTCTGCAATGTCAACATCAATTCCGTTATCGAGAGCCTAGATGCGGACAGCATCTACTCCGTGCCCCTGCTCATGCTCAAAGAGCACCTCGACGAGCGGGTTATCAAGAAATTGAAGCTGCAAAGCGGCACGGCCCAGCCCGACCTGGAGGCTTGGAAAGACTTCCTAGGCCGCCTCAAGAACCCGACTGAGGAAGTTACTATTGCGCTGGTAGGTAAATATGTAGAGCTGCCCGACGCCTACAAATCCATCAATGAAGCCTTCGTGCACGCCGGCGCCCAGAACGAGTGCAAAGTGACGGTGCGCAGCATCCAGAGCGACCATATCAACGAAGACAACATTGCGCAGCTTCTGCACGGCGTGGATGGCGTGTTGGTAGCACCAGGCTTCGGCGAGCGAGGCTTCGAGGGCAAGATTCTGGCCGTGAAGCACGTGCGTGAGAACAACATTCCGTTCTTCGGTATCTGCCTGGGCATGCAAGTGGCCGTGGTGGAATTTGCGCGCAACGTGCTGGGCATGAAGGAAGCGTCGTCCACCGAAATGCACCCGCAAACTGCCGCCCCCGTCATTGCCATGATGGAGGAGCAAAAGAACATCACCCAGAAAGGCGGCACCATGCGCCTCGGCGCCTATGACTGTGAGCTGCGCCGCGGATCGAAAGCCGCCAAAGCCTACGGCCGCAACCACATCAGTGAGCGGCACCGCCACCGCTACGAGTTCAACAACCAGTACCTCCAGCAATTCGAGGAGGCTGGCATGATTCCATCGGGCATCAACCCCGCAACGGGGCTAGTGGAAGTAGTGGAGCTAGCAGGCAGCCACCCGTGGTTTGTGGCCGGCCAGTTTCACCCCGAGCTGAAAAGCACCGTCCAGAACCCGCACCCCCTGTTTGTGCGCTTCGTGAGAGCCGCCATCCAGCACCGCAAATCGTAGGGTTAAGTTGTGAGGTAGTGAAATTGTGAAATGGTGAGTTGGCTGTTCTAACTGCGCAAGTAGCGCCAGCAGAACAGTCAACTCACCATTTCACAATTTCACTACCTCACCTTTTTCTCTGACAAAAACGCCGATTCAAAAATATTCGCCTGACAAGTCCGACCTTTGCGGTAGCGTCGCCGGATTTTTGAAGGGGACGCGGCATACTTCACACTCTTTAGTGCCCTCATTTTTACCTGAATGGACAAAAATTCAGCAACCGGCCTGTTTCTGATTGCGGCCTTGCTTCTGGTCTACCTGTATTTCTTCAAGCCCGAAGCGCCCAAAGAAACGCCGGCCGACAAGCCCACCACGGCGGCCAGCGCCAAGCCTAACGCCACCGGCCCTGCCGCGCCAGCCGCCCCTCTCGATTCGGCTACGGCGGCCCGCACGCTGGGCGCATTTGCTGGCGCTGCTACCGGCACCGCGCAGCAAGTGGAGTTAAAAAACGACAACCTCGTCGTTACGTTTTCCTCGAAGGGTGGCCTGCCCGTGGCTGTGCGCCTGAACAAGTATAAAACGTTCTTCGGCAAGCCGCTCGACCTGTTTGACACCCAGAGCGCTCAGATTGACACCAAGTTCCGCACCATCGGGGGCCAGACCGTGCGGCTTTCTGACTTGTACTTCCAGCCCAGCGCGCCGCAGCCGGTAACGGAAGGCGACAAGAAAGGCCAACGCCTGAGCTTCACAGCCGGCGTGGCGGGCGGCCAGGTGGAGCAGGTATATACCTTGTTCGACAACTCGTATGAAGTAGGGTATGATTTGCGCTTTACGGGTCTGCAACAGACCATGTCGCAGGAGCCGCTGACGTTCAGCTTCGTGGACCACGTGCGCCAGACCGAGCAGGATATCAAGCAGAACCGCAACCACACCACCATCAACCACTACCTCGCCAACGACGACCACGGCTCTTTGACCGAGGCTTCCGAGAAGCCCGAGGAAATAAGCATCACCGAGCCGCTGAAGTGGGCCGCGCACAAGCACGATTTCTTCGTGGCGGGCATTATTGCCAACAATCAGTTCCCGAACGGCAAGTTCCTATCAACAGTTGATTTGAACGACAGCACGTTCATCAAAACCCTAAGCACCACGCTCAGCATCCCGTCGGCCGATGTGCAGCAGGGCAAAGCCAGCTTCCGTTACTTCTTCGGACCGAACTCGTTCAGCATGCTGAAGGAAGTGACGCCTGGCTTCGACCGGAACGTGTACCTGGGTTGGGGCGTGTTCCGCTGGGTGAACCAGTTTGTAATTCTGCCGGTGTTCCACGTACTGGAGAAATTTATTTCCAGCTACGGTATCATCATTGCGCTGCTGGTAGTGCTTATCAAGCTGGTTACCTGGCCTTTGACCTACAAAACCTACGTGTCGCAGGCGCGCATGAAGGTGCTGAAGCCGGAAATCGACGCCATCAAAGAGAAGGCTGGCGACGACCAGATGAAGGCGCAGCAGGAAACCATGAAGCTCTATTCCACCTTCGGTGTGAGCCCGCTGAGTGGCTGCGTACCGACGCTGCTCACCATCCCGATTTTGTTTGCCATGTTCCAGTTCTTCCCCAACGCCATTGAGCTGCGGCAGGAACCGTTTCTGTGGGCCAAAGACCTGAGCACCTACGACGACTTCATCAAGTTGCCTTTCGCGGTGCCGTTCCTGGGTAGCCACATCAGCTTGTTCACGGTGCTGATGACCATTTCGACGCTGGTGATGACCTGGCAGAGCAATGCCATGAACCCGGCCGCTATGCAGGGCCCGATGAAGTTTTACAGCTACCTGATGCCGCTGGTGTTCATGTTTGTGCTGAACAGCTTCGCCGCCGGTCTGACGTGGTACTACTTGGTTTCCAACTTGGTAACCCTTGGCCAGCAGGCCCTCACCCGCCGCATGGTTGACGACACCAAGATTCGGGCCCAGCTCGAAGCCAACAAGGTGAAAAACAAAGACAAGAAGCCCGGCGGCTTCTCGGCCCGCCTCCAGGATGCCATGCGCACCGCTCAGGAGCGCGACGGCCAAGGCCGCAAGAGCGACGAAGGCACGTCGGCCTCTGTTGTAGAGCCGAAGCCAAAGAAGCCAACCCGCCGCTCGTAATCAGGCAGTATCGCTTCACAAAGCAATAATTCTAAAAAGCCCTTCTACCGTTTGGTGGAAGGGCTTTTTCATTGCCGGGGTAAACCGGCCTGCTTTTTGAAAACTATCCCGCAACTCCTTTTACGTTTTTGCTATGCGTTTCCTCCTGCCCTCCCTCTTGCTTGCTGCCTTACTTACTGGCTGCGCCTCGCAAAAACCCAGCGCTACCCAAAGTACCAAGGCAACCGCTGAGCAGCCCGCTACTGCTAATCCAGTTATCGTGTTTCGCAAAACGCCCTGCTTCGGCACTTGTCCGCATTACGAAGCCAGCATCTACGCCGATGGCCGGGTGAGCTACGAGGGTTTCAAGTACGCACCCGTTGAAGGAAAGCGTGAACTGAAAATGGCTATTAAAACCGTGAACAACATTCTGGCGGAAGCTAGAGCCGCCCGCTTCACAGAGCTGCAAGAAAACTACGCTGCCGGCGTCTCCGACCTCCCTTCCACCGTCCTGACTATTAGCCCGGCCATTGGTCCAGCCAAAACGGTAACGGTGGAAGGCACTGCCCCAGTGGAGCTGCAAAACCTGCTCAGTTACGTGCAAAAGCAGGTGAAGGAAAGCCTGGAAGCCTCCGCGACGCGCTAACTATGGTGGTGAAGTTTACTGGTACTATCCAGCCGGATTCCGTACTTTCAGTGGGTGGCAGCAAGGCTTTCCGTACGGTTTAAAAACAACCATTCCTGGTTTTCAGGAGTTGTAGGAGCTATGGATACTTCCCCGATTCCGACGTTTCGGTTCAACAACTATCCGCAGACCGAGGAGCCGGTGCTCTCACCCCTCCCCGAGGCGCCAACGCAAGTGGTGGTGTATCGGCGGGAAGAGCGGTTTGCTACTTGCCGGCAACACATGGAACAGCACCGGCGGCAGTTTTTCAAATTGTCGTTGGTGGAGCAGGGCGGCGGCACGTTTTACCTCAACGATGAAGCAATAAGTGTAGCGCCTAACTCTGTGCTGCTCGTTATGCCAGGCACTGCCTTACGCTGGCACCTGCACGACGGTCCTCAAACGGGCCTCTACTGCTTTTTCTCTGAAGACTTTTACAACGCCGGCCTGCTGCCCAATTACCAACTACACGCAGTGCTTTCTGGCGCGGCGCCCTACGTGTACCACGCCTGCACGCCCACTGAATACGCTGCCCTACGCCAAAGCGGCGAACAGCTTAGTGCCCAGCAGCAACATCTGGAAAAGGCCCGACTCTACCTGCGCCTTTTGCTCACTGACCTCCGCGACTGGCAAGCAACTCCAAACAGTTCGAGTAGCGGAACGCTGGTTCCAGCGTTGGTACAGCAGTTTATTCAGTTGGTAGATGTCCGCCTGGCTGCCGGCGCGCCCGCCCTTGTTCTGGATTCGTATGCTGATGCGCTGGCCGTAACGCCGAAGCACTTGAGTGCGGTATGCCGCCAGGCTACGGGCCAGAGTGCCGCGGGCTTGCTCAAGGAAAAAGTGGCAACCGAAGCCAAAGTATTGCTTTCGGGTACTCAACTACCTATCAGCGAACTAAGCTACCGGCTGGGTTTCTACGATGTAGCGCACTTTTCGCGGTGGTTTAAGCAGGCCGTTGGGCATACGCCTTCTGCCTACCGCACGCAATTTGCGGCGTACAAATAGTTCGGCACTTTGTGCAAATCTCTTGGAAAGTAAGCGGCTAGTTTTGTTTGGCAACTCCAACCACCGGAACGTTTTCTACTGCCCCTGCTTCGGTCGGGCAGGAAAACGCTACGTATAGGCTGTTGTGAAATAACGATTTTCCTTTTGCTTTTAAGACCATGGATAGAATTGCTTTGATTGTTGGGGCCAGCGGTATTGTCGGCAGCAACTTGGCCCAAGAGCTACTTACAACGGGCTGGACAGTGTACGGCTTGGCCCGCCGCCCGCCGCAACACATACTGGGCCTGCACCCAGTAGCCGCCGACCTGCTCGACCCCACCAGCCTGGAAGTGGCGCTAACCGACGTAAACCCAACTCACGTGTTCATTACGACCTGGATGCGCCAGGACACCGAAGTCGAGAACATTCGTGTCAACAGCGCGCTGGTTCGGAACATTCTGGCGGCACTTTCCCCCAAGAGCACGGTGCAGCACGTAGCGTTGGTTACGGGACTCAAGCATTACTTGGGGCCGTTTGAAGCGTATGCCAAAGGCGGTACGCTGCCGGCCACGCCATTCCGGGAAGAACAGCCTCGCCTGGAAATCGACAACTTCTACTACGCGCAGGAAGATGAGGTGTACGCTGCCGCCACTCGCGACGGTTTCGGCTGGAGCATTCACCGCCCACACACCATTATTGGCAAGGCCGTGGGCAACCTGATGAACATGGGCACCACCCTGGCCGTGTACGCCAGCATTTGCAAAGAAACGGGCCAGCCGTTTCAGTGGCCCGGCTCGGAAGCGCAGTGGAACGGCCTCTCCGACGTTACCGATGCCCGCGTTATTGCCAAACAGTTGGCTTGGGCGGCTACCACCCCAGCCGCTCGCAATGAGGCGTTTAACATCGTAAACGGCGACTATTTCCGCTGGAGCTGGCTGTGGCCCCGGTTGGCAGCCTGGTTTGGCGTGGAAGCCCGCGGCTTCGATGGCACGGTGCACCCGCTGGAAGCGCAAATGGCCGGCAGCAAAGCAACGTGGCAAGCCTTGGCGGAGCGCCACCAGCTAGCCGTACCAGAACTCAGCCAACTGGCTTCGCCCTGGCACACCGACCTGGATTTAGGACGCCCACTGGAAGTTATGACCGATATGACGAAGAGCCGCAAGCTGGGCTTCCACGTGTACCAGTCCACCGAAGAGTCGTTCCTGGATTTGTTTGCGCAGCTGCGGCAAGACCGGCTCATTCCATAGCCGGCACGCCAGTTTAAGCGCTTGTTGCTACGTTCTGTCTGTTATTGCTCTACTACTGTTATGACTACCACCACGCCCATCGATTCTTCGGCCGACAACCGGCACCGCCCGCCGTACCGGGCCAGCTACCACACCACCACTGAGCCCCTCATTGTTACGCCCACCTTCCTGACGCGGGCCGATGCTACCCCCCGCGCCGAGCGGCCCACCGACGAAGGCGCCACCCGCAGCATTCACGGCGAAGCACTGGAAAACCCTGATGCGGAGCCAAACGAAATTGCGCTGGAAGCCAACGGCAACCTGGCTTTCGAGCACTGGGACGAATACTGGCGCAAAGTGCACGGCCCCAAGTTTGCATACGAAGAACCAGGTAGCACCTCGGAGCCCGTATTGCGCTACGACCAGATTCACCGCGTGGCGGCCGGGCCTTCCTCCTACTTCCGGCCGCCGTATCACGCCATGGTTACAGCTGATAAGAAGCTGGTGGACGACCCGTACGCACAGGTGCCTACCTACCACCGCCCCCGCTGGGACGGCTTTGCCTACATTGCCTATGCCAGCGAAGCCGACATCAACCGGGTGCTCAAGCAGCCGCAGTACGATAAGCGCGTGGTAGCCGACGAGCAAACGGCTTTCCGCATGGTAACGCGCTCCATCACCCGCGAGTACATTATCCTGCCCAGCACCGCGCACCGCGACCCAATTAGCTTGGTAAAGATTCATTACCGGCAGCCCGAGTTCAGCCGCGAAGCCTTCCAGCAGCGGCTGCTTCAGGAGCACACCGAGGTGGTGTTAGCCCAGCCTGCTACGCATACTTACGTGCGCCGCTATGCCCAGCTGCACAACATCGGTTCCACCCAATACGACCCTGAAGGCAGCCGCATGGACGCCATTTCGGTGTTCGGGTTTGCCAGCATGAACGATGTGGAGGATTACCTCGCCACCGATGACTACCGCGCTATTGAGGCCGACGAGGCGTCGTTCATTGATCTGGCGGAATCTGAATTTTGGAGCGGCCTGAACTACTCTGTCATCAACCGGTTGCTGCCTGAGTTGGCCACCCGACGCTAGGCTTCTAGCAGCCTAGTTCAGCCGTATAGTGTTCCGGAGGTGGTAACTTTCCTGTAATGGGGAGTTGCCACCTCCGGTTTTGCTTTATTGTTTCACCTGCGCACTAGGCACTACCGGAACCGTTTCAATAAGTTCGAGCGACTTCACCATTTCCTTGGTGCCCACCTTGTATTTCAAAAAATGGGGCGTTTGGATATGTAACTTGTAAGCGGCTTGACTGGCGTAGATTTCCAGAATCGTAATACGGTTCGGGTTGTCTTTTTCAGCTACAGCATACAAGGTAATAACACCCGGCTCGACGCGGAGTGATGTTTCGATTTCCTCTTTAAGTGCCGCCTTATAGCTTGCCAGCTGCGCCGGATGGATTTCCAGCTTCGCCAGACGTACAAGCTGGTCTTTTGCCTGAGCAGCTGCGTTGCCACTTACCAACAGCAGCCCCCACACCGCCAGTAACCATCCACGACGAAAAATCTGGCGCAAGCCGTGAAGCAGTGGGTTTATGATTGTGGCGTTCATATGCTTTCGTGTTTTTCTTGCTATCAGCAAGATATATATTAGTTTTTCTGCACGCGCTCCAACACCAGTTGGTTCATGGGGTTGGGCGTGAGGCCTTGCACGTTGTTTTGGGTGAGGCGCACCACTTCGTCGTAGTACAGCGCAATAACCGGGCATTCTTCCACCACAATGCGGTCCATCTGGCGGTACAGGTCGTAGCGCTTTTCTAGGTTTTGCTCTAGGCGCGCCTGCTCGTAGAGCTGGTCGTATTTTGTGCTTTTGAAGTGGGTTTTATTGGGGCCTGCCGGCGCGAAGTTCTTGCTGTAAAACAAGGCCAGATAGTTTTCGGCATCGGGGTAGTCGCCGAGCCAGCTGCGGGTGAAAAAGGCGGCGCGGCCGTTGTCGATTAGCTCGCCGTGGGCGGCCCCCTGGTTCACGTCAATTTCCACCTGCACGCCTATTTCGGCCCACTTTTTCTGGTAGTACTCGCAGTATTCTTTGCTCTCGGCTACTGTGCTCAGGCGTAGGCGCAACGGCTTACCAGGTCCGTAGCCGGCTTCGCGCAGCAGCTGCCGGGCTTTATCGGGCTGGTAGGTGTAGCCCGGCACTAGCTTCGCGCTGAACGACGGCAACGAAGCCGGCACGAACCCCGAGTTGCCGGGCAAGCCGATGTTGCTGACGAAGTAAGCCAGAAATTCCGGCTTGTTAAGGGCATAGTTCAAGGCCTGCCGCACCCGTTTGTCGCGCAGGGCGCGGCCGGTTTCGGCGTTGTCGCCGCGCAGGTTGGCGGGGTCCTGCTGCATGCCCAAGTATTCGGTGTTCAGGTAGGGCACTTTTTGCAGCCGGAATTTGCCTTTAAAGTCGTCGCGCACCGAGCCATCCGGGTACAGAATCAAGTCGCGCGACCCGGACCGGATGCCGCTAATGAAGTCCAGCTTGCCTTGCTGAAACGTTAGGAACTCAGTTTTGCGGTCCTGAATGAAACTGATTTGTACCGCATCGAGGTAGGGCAGCTGCTTGCCTTGGGTGTCACGTTTCCAATAGTTGGGGTTGCGGTGGTAGATGATGGCGTTGCCTTCGTCCCACTCCTTGAACTGAAACGGCCCCGTACCCACCGGATGCTCCCGGAAATCCTTGCCGTACTTCTGCACGGCCTCACGCGGCACCACGTAGGCGTAGGGCATCGTCAGCATCCCCAGAAACGGGATAAACGGCTCCTGCAAGTGAATGCGCAGGGTGGAATCATTCACGGCCACGAAGGCGGTATCAGAAGGCTCGCCCTGGGTGTTTTCCAGCACCTTGCCCCGGAAAATCCAGCCGCCGGGGCTGGCCGTAGCACCATCAAGCAGCCGTTTGAAGCTGTACACAAAATCTTGCGCCGTCACGCGCCGTCCCTTGCCGCCCGCAAATACGTCAGCATCATGGAAGCGCACATCAGGCCGGAGCGTAAAGGTATAGTGGCGGCCGTCGGCGCTTATTTCGTAGCGGCGGGCCACCGAGGGGCCGGGCTTGAGGCTGTCGTCGAGTTCCACCAAGCCGTTGTAAAGCTGGGTGGTAGCCCAGGTATTGGCTTGGTTACGGGCAAAGGCGGGGTCCAGCGAAGTGAGGCTTTCGGGTTGGTTGTAGCGGAACACGCGGCGGGCCTCAGTGGCGGGCGCGGGCCCTTGGCAACCGACTAATGCCGCTAGCAATACGAAAGCATAACCGGAAACCAGACGCGAAATCAAGGGCATGGGAAAGGCGGAATCACGTATATTTGCAACAAAGGTACCCGCTCTGGCCATTGCCTCCTGCCGCCGGCCAGCCACTTTCCATTTCTTATGCAACTTACCTATTACGGCCACGCCTGCTTCCTGCTCGAAACCGGAGGTAGCCGCGTGCTTTTCGACCCCTTCATCAGCCCAAACCCGCTGGCTAAGGACATCGATATCAATACGATTGAAGCTGATTACCTGCTGCTCAGCCACGGCCACGCCGACCACGTAGCCGATGCCGAAGCCATTGGTAAGCGCACCGGCGCCGAGGTAGTAGGCATTGCCGAGGTGGTAGGCTGGTTTGGCGAAAAGGGCCTGAAAGCCAACTACGGCATGAACATCGGCGGCAAGGTGAAGTTACCGTTCGGCACCGTGAAAATGGTGGCCGCATTGCACTCCAGCTCCATGCCCGACGGCTCGTATGGTGGCATTGCAGCGGGTTTCGTGGTGGAATCCGAAGGCAAAACCCTGTATTTCGCCGGCGACACTGCCCTCACCTACGACATGAAACTGCTGGGTGAGCAGTACAAGCTGGACTTTGCCATCCTGCCCATCGGCGACAACTACACGATGGGCATTGATGATGCCTTGATTGCTGCCGATTGGGTTGGTGCTCAGAAGATTATCGGCATGCACTTCGATACGTTTCCTGCCATCGTCATTAATCAGGAAGAAGCCCAGCAGAAAGCCAGTCAGGCCGGCAAAGAGCTGGTGCTGCTGAAAATTGGGGAAACCGTTACTTTGTAAAAAAGCTAGTAGCTGATGGCTATTGGCTGTTAGCTTTTTTCATTTCAATCTCAACTTGAAAAGCTAGTAGCTAACAGCCATCAGCTAAAAGCCTCAATAACTCTCATGGGAAAAATCATTGCGGTAGCCAATCAGAAGGGCGGGGTGGGCAAAACCACTTCGGCTATCAACCTGGCGGCCAGTCTGGCGGCGCTGGAGTACCGGACGCTCCTCGTGGACGCCGACCCGCAGGCCAACGCCACTTCCGGCGTGGGCTTCGACCCCAAGGACATCGAAAATAGCATCTATGAGTGCATGGTGGATGGCATCAACGCTCAGGATATCATCCTGCAAACCAACATCCTGCCTCACCTCGACCTCATGCCCTCCCACATCGACCTGGTAGGGGCTGAGGTGGAAATGATCAACCTGCCCAACCGGGAGGAGAAGATGAAAGACGCCCTGCGGCCCCTCGCCGAGCAGTACGACTTCATCATCATCGACTGCTCACCAAGCTTGGGTTTGATTACCGTAAATGCCCTCACGGCGGCTCATTCGGTTATCATTCCGGTGCAGTGCGAGTATTTTGCGTTGGAAGGCTTGGGTAAATTGCTGAACACCGTTAAAATCATTCAGAGCCGCCTCAACGAAAACCTGGAAATTGAAGGTATTCTGCTCACGATGTATGATGTGCGTTTGCGTCTGAGCAACCAAGTGGTGGAAGAAGTGAAGCTGCATTTCCAGCAGCTCGTGTTCGACACCATTATTCCGCGCAACGTAAAGCTGAGCGAGTCGCCGAGCTTCGGCATCCCGGTCATCATGCATGACGCTGAAAGCAAAGGCAGCATCAGTTACCTGAACCTAGCTCGCGAGATAGTGGAGAAGAACGTGGAAGCGGCCGGCACCTCCGAAGCCTCGGAAGACGCCGCGGCATAGTTTTCACCTCTTATTTATACGACAACAGCCCACGAAACTCGTGGGCTGTTGTCGTATATAGGGCACCATAAGTTGGCTTGGCGCCTGACTCTCAGCATTCCAAGTTAACGTTCCACGGTTATTTTACTTTCGTGGAACAAAATACCCTGCCCTTCCCCGGCGTTTGTGTATTTTTGAATCCTGCTTTTTCCCGTGCCATTGCGGGAAGGTGGATTGTAGGTATGTCAGACAAGCAAGAAGAGAAATCTGTGCCGGCGGGGGCTCTGGGGGCCAAACGCAAAATCGGGGGCTTAGGCCGTGGCTTGAATGCCCTGATTGAAGGCAGCTACGAAAAGAAGAGCGAGCGGGTCGGCCTGGTGCCTCACCCCATAAACTCAGTGGGCATGATTCCAGTAGGCCACATTGAGGCAAACCCCTATCAGCCCCGTACCCACTTCGACCAGGATGCCTTGCAGGAACTGGCCGAAAGCATTAAGGTGCAGGGCATTATCCAGCCCGTAACCGTCCGCCAGACCGGCACCAACGCCTACCAGCTCATCAGCGGGGAACGGCGTTTGCAGGCGTCCAAGCTGGCAGGTCTCGATACCATTCCGGCCTACATCCGGAAGGCCGACGACCAGCAGATGCTGGAAATGGCGCTCATCGAGAACATTCAGCGCGAAAACCTCAACGCCATTGAAATTGCGCTAAGCTATCAGCGGCTGGTGAGCGAGTGTAACTTGAAGCAGGAAGAGTTAGGCGACCGGGTGGGCAAGAACCGCTCGACCGTGACCAACTACCTGCGCCTGCTCAAGCTCCCACCCGATATTCAAATTGGGTTGCGCGACACAGCCATCAGTATGGGCCACGCCCGTGCCCTCATCAATATCGAAAATCCGGAGCAGCAGTTAGCCCTTTTCCACCGCATTCTGGCCGAAGAGCTGTCGGTGCGGAAAGTGGAACAACTGGTACGCGCTGGTTTGAGCCCAGTGGAAAAGCCCGGTGCTGCGGCCGCCAAACCCGACCAGGAAGTGGCCGGGCAGGTACCAGTAGCCGAACTGCGCCGCACCGAGCGGCACCTGACGGAGCGGTTTGGTAGCCGGGTAATGGTGAAGCCGGGGCCGCAGGGCCGCGGTGAAATCAAGATTGCTTTCGATTCGGTAGAGGACATGCAGCGGATTTTACACATTTTGCAACCCGCATAAGAGGCAACAGCCTGAATGCATGATGGCAGAGCCGCTAGTCAGCTTATACAGACTAAGGGGTAGCGGTTGGCGTTATCATCATTCTCTATTCGTTGTTTCCTGTCCTTAGTATGCGTCCTCACTTCCGCTTCCGCACTATAGCTGCTACTTTCCTGCTAGCGCTACCGCTCTTGGTAATAAAAGCGCATGGCCAGGTAGCGTCCCCTACACCTGCAACTGTGGTAACCGCAGGGCCTGACTCAGCCCAAGTAAGCACTACTGTGGTACCCGATTCGGTACGCCGTACGGCAATGCTATTTGGCCTGAAGATGACGAAGCCCAGTAAAGCGGGCCTGTTGTCGGCGCTGCTGCCTGGAGCTGGCCAGATCTATAATCGGCGCTGGTGGAAGCTCCCGCTGGTGTATGGCGCGGTTGGCGGGACGCTGTACGGCGAGCTGTTCTACCAAACGCGCTACAAAGCCTTTGTCAGGGCCGAGGAGATACGCAACGATGGAAACTCAGCCACTGTGGACAACGGTAAGTTCACCGCCGACCTAACCGATACTCAGATAGCCAGGGGCATTAATGTTTACCGGCGGCAGCGCGATGTGTTCATTGCGTATGTTGCCTTGGCTCATGCGGCACAGATTCTGGATGCTGTAGTAGACGCACATCTACAGGACTTCGACATCGGTGACGACCTTAGCCTGCGCTGGGAGCCAACTTTTATGCACATTCCCACGGCGGCCGTTACGCCGGGCATCGGTGTTACACTCACTTTTAAATGAGTTGCTGAATGTTAGTTGCTGATTATCCGCTATTGTATTTCAACACGCAGATAATCAACAACTAACATTCAGCAATCAACAGTATAAATAACATGAAGCTTTTGTTGATCGGCTACGGCAAAATGGGCCGGGCTATTGAGGCCCGCGCAGTAGCCCGCGGCCACCAAATTGTTGGTATTATCGACCCCGCTTTTCCTGAAGCTAGTATCACGGATTTCGACCCGGCTACTGTTGATGCCGCTATTGAATTCACTCACCCCGACGCGGCCTTTGCCAACATTCAGGCCTGCCTACGCCAGGGGCTACCGGTGGTAAGCGGCTCGACGGGCTGGCTGCACCATTTCCAGGAGGCCGTGAAGCTATGCCAGGAAACGGATGGCTCGTTGTTCTACGCGTCCAACTACAGCATTGGCGTCAATCTGTTTTTTCACTTCAACGAGTACATAGCCACCAAAATGCATCAGTTTGGTGGCTATGATGTGCAGGTACGTGAAATTCACCACACCCAGAAAGTAGACCAGCCTAGCGGCACCGCCCTTACAGCGGCTGAAGCCATTCTGCGGCACTTCCCAGCCAAAACTAGTTGGCGCAACGAGGCCGCCCAAGCTCCCCACGAGCTAGCCGTGCTCAGTGAGCGGACCGGCGCAGTAGTAGGCACGCACATCGTTACGTATACCTCGGAGGCCGACACGCTGGAACTCAAGCACGAGGCTCATTCGCGCGACGGGTTTGTGGATGGTGCTTTGCTGGCGGCCGAGTGGCTACCCGGCCACCAGGGCGTTTTTGGCATGAAAGATTTGCTGGGCATTTAATCCGCTGTGGATTTAATACAGGCTTCGGCACAACACAGATAGGCCCTAGCTGGCAAGCCGCTATATTTACCAATCGGGCACCGGCTTAAGTTGGTGCTGTATTTCGACTACTTGAATTCGTATGGCCGTACAACAGTCCTGGGAAGAGCGCATGAAAGCGGCTGCCGCTTCCAATAAGCCCATTGAAAAGAAGAAAAGCTTCTGGCGGGAATGGGGCGACGCCATCCTGTTTGCCGTAGTAGCCGCCACGCTTATCCGCTGGGCCACCTTCGAAGCCTACACCATTCCGACACCGTCGATGGAGGACTCGCTCCTAGTGGGTGACTACCTGTTTGTGAGCAAGCTGCACTACGGGCCACGCACGCCCCAAACGCCGCTGCAAATTCCACTCACGCACCAAACGCTGTGGGGCACCGGCCTCAAGAGCTACTCCGATGCTATTCAGCTGCCGAGCTATCGGTTGCCGGGCTTTTCGGAAGTGAAAAGCGGCGACGTGGTGGTGTTTAATGTGCCTTTCGAAAGCCAGCATCCCGCCGACCTGCGCACCAACTACATCAAGCGGTGCGTGGCCGTAGCCGGCGACGTGTTGGAAATCAAGGATACGCAGGTGTTTATCAACGGCAAGCCGATGAGCAACCCGCCGCAAAGCCAGAACCGGTATTTTCTGCAAGTACCCCAGCCCAATGATGATTTGTACAAGTCATTTCAGGCGCAGCACGTTACCAACTTCAACCGTCCCGATGGTAAGCCCGAGCCGCTCTACGGCATGCAGGAGCCTACCTTCATGATTGATGCCACACCCGCTACCGCCGACTTCTTCCGGAAGCAACCCTACGTGAAAGCCGTTATTCAGGACAAAGCCGCGCCCGGCCAGGCCGAAGCCGAGGTATTTCCGAACAATCCCGATTACCCGCAGAGTACGCCTCAACCCATCAACACCTGGAACAAAGACAACTACGGCCCGCTACAATTGCCTAAGGAAGGCCAAACCGTGCAACTCACCCCGCAAAACACGCCTATTTACCAGAAAATCATTATGCGCTACGAGCATAATGAGGGCGTGACGATGCAGAACGGAGTGCTGACCCAGAACGGCCAACCCCTAAAGAGCTACACCTTCAAGCAGAACTACTACTTCATGATGGGCGACAACCGCCACGACTCGCTGGACTCGCGCTATTGGGGTTTCGTACCCGAAGACCACATCGTAGGCAAGGCTGTGCTAATCTGGATGTCAGTGGACCCCTATGCCGACTTCTTCAACAAAATCCGCTGGAACCGCCTGTTCAACACCATCAACTAGAACCGCGGATTCCACAGATTTATCGGATGGCTCGGATTTTACAGCCGGTTTCAATGAAACAAAGAAGGCTTGCCAAATGGCAAGCCTTCTTTGTTGGCAATCATGTTTGGAAGAAAATCATCCACAAAATCTGAATTTCACCACACGATGGGGTTCAACTTATGCTCTTGGAGGTAGGTGTTAGTTTTGCTGAAAGGCTTGCTGCCGAAAAAGCCCCGGTCGGCGGCGTAGGGTGAGGGGTGCGCCGCTTTCAGAATCAGGTGTTTCCGCTCGTCAATCAGTTCTGATTTCTTCTGCGCGTAAGCTCCCCACAGGATGAACACAACGTGCTGCTTTTCTTCGGATATTTTTTGAATAACGGCGTCGGTGAACTGCTCCCAGCCTTTTTTCTGGTGGCTGGCCGGCTCGGCGGCGCGCACCGTGAGGGTGGCATTCAACAGCAGTACCCCTTGCTGAGCCCATCGGTCAAGGTTGCCGTTGGGCGCGGGCGGGGTGCCGGGCAAATCGTCTTGTAATTCCTTGAAAATATTCTGCAAGGAAGGTGGGGTGCGTTTGTCCTCGGCCACCGAAAAGCTGAGGCCATGGGCCTGGCCCTTGCCGTGGTAGGGGTCCTGGCCCAGGATAACCACCTTCACCGCCTCGAACGGACACGCATCAAAGGCGTGAAAAATTTGTGGACCTGGTGGGTACACTGTGGCCGTTGCATATTCCCCACGCACAAAAGCAATTAGGTGCTGAAAATACGGTTTCTCAAATTCGGGCTGTAATACCTTGCGCCAGCTTTCTTCTATCTTTACATTCATGCGTTGGAAAGAAATTATTGTGGGGTAGGCGGACCAGAAAGGTCCCGGCTGCGTACATAAACCAATTTCCGGCCCAGGCTGTTAGTCTAACCCACACCGCATCATTCAGCATGAATACGACCACCACGCAGGGCGTTACCGTGAGCGTCACGACCAACTATCTGCCCGACTATTCGAGCCCCGGCCAAGAACACTACGTGTTTGCCTACAAGATTGATATCCGCAACAACGGCGAATATACCGTGAAGCTGTTGCGTCGCCACTGGTATATATACGATGCCAATGGAGTGGTACGCGAAGTGGAAGGCGAAGGTGTGGTAGGCCAGCAACCCGTACTAGAGCCCGGCGACGCCCACCAGTACGTGTCGGGCTGTAACCTGAAGTCGGGGCTGGGCAAGATGCGCGGCACCTACGAAATGGAGCGCCTAGCCGATGGCAGCGTGTTTACGGTCGAAATTCCGGAGTTCACGCTGGTAGTGCCGTATCGGTTGAACTGATTTGTTGAATGGTTGAATGGCTGAATTGTTAAATGGCTGGTCGTTCAACAACCGTGGTAGAACCTTAGCCATTTAACAATTCAGCCATTCAACTTTTAACCTCTTGCTCTTTCAAGCTCTTAGTTACGTTCGATTTTTTTTCCGTTCGGGGAATGCGCATGGGCTGCATTCCCCGTTTGTTTTTGGGCTCTATAACTACGTTATCCACCACAGCGGACAGTTTGCAGCTTTCGAGCCTATTGAGCACCGCCGCCAAGAGCTGTTGCGCAACCGCCAGTTGCTTGAAGTACGCGACTTTGGGGCCGGGTCGCACACGGGGGCCGGCCGCCAGCGCCGCATTGGCGACATAGCCCGCACCGCTGCCAAGCCTATCGCGCTGGCACAGTTGCTGTTCCGGTTGGTCAACCACTTTCAGCCACGCACAATTCTGGAGTTGGGCACCTCCCTGGGGCTTACCACGGCTTATCTGGCCGCCGCTGACTCTCGCAGCCGGGTGCTCACGTTTGAGGGCTGCCTGAATACTGCCAACGTGGCTCGCCAGACGTTCGAGCAGCTGCACCTGTCGAATGTAGAGCTGGTGGAAGGCAACCTCGACGAAACCCTTGCTCCTACCCTGGCCTCCCTCACGGAGCCCCTGGATTTTGCTTTCTTCGATGGCAACCACCGTTACGAGCCGACCCTGCGCTATTTCAACCTCTGCGCCGCGCACCGCACCGAGCGGAGCGTGTTCGTGCTCGATGACATTCATTGGTCCGCCGACATGGAACGGGCCTGGATTGACGTGCAGCAGCACCCGGAAGTACGCCTTACCATCGACCTGTTTTTCGTGGGTCTGGTGTTTTTCCGCCGCAATCAGCCTCGGCAGCATTTCCAACTCCGGTTCAATAATGTGGTTGACAAGGTATTGAACAGCGTGAAACAGCTGTCGGCGTA
This sequence comes from Hymenobacter norwichensis DSM 15439, assembly GCF_000420705.1. Lineage (GTDB taxonomy): Bacteria > Bacteroidota > Bacteroidia > Cytophagales > Hymenobacteraceae > Hymenobacter > Hymenobacter norwichensis. Next base: position 1,031,344 of record NZ_ATVL01000006.1, on the reverse strand, counting down.
GGGGTTCGTTTTTCATGGTTCGACTGTTGTTCAACTTGGCCTGTAGGGCAAATTGAACAACAGTCGAACCACGAAAAACGAGTTACCTGATTGCCTCGCGCACCTTCGTCAGCTTCACCAACAACTCTTCCAGCTTGTCCAACGCTAGCATGTTGGCCCCGTCCGACTTGGCCGTGGCGGGTGTAGGGTGCGTTTCGATGAACAAGCCGTCGGCGCCGACGGCAATGGCGGCTTTGGCAATGGTTTCAATGAGGGCAGGCTGGCCGCCCGTCACGCCGCTGCTTTGGTTGGGGCGCTGCAAGGAGTGCGTTACGTCCATTACCACGGGCACGCCAAAGTCGCGCATGGCGGGCAGGTTGCGGAAGTCCACTACTAGGTCGGAGTAACCGAACGAGTTGCCCCGGTCGGTAAGAATGACGTGCTGGTTGCCCGACTGACGTACTTTGTCTACGGCAAACTGCATAGCTTCACCGTTGAGAAACTGGCCTTTTTTGATGTTGACTACCTTACCAGTTTCGGCGGCGGCAATCAGCAAATCGGTCTGCCGGCACAGAAAGGCCGGTATTTGCAGTACGTCCACGTACTGGGCTGCCAGCGCTGCTTCTCCCGATTCGTGAATGTCGGTAACGGTAGGCACCCCAATTTCGCGGCCGACTTTCGCCAGAATTTGCAGGGCCTTTTCGTCGCCGATACCGGTAAACGAGTCGAGGCGGGAGCGGTTGGCTTTGCGGTAGGAGCCTTTGAAGATGTATGGAATCTGGAGTTTGTCGGTGATGTGGCGCACCTTCTCGGCGATGCGCAGGGCCATGTCTTCGCCTTCTATTACGCAGGGCCCGGCCATCAGGAAAAACTGACCGGAATTGGTGTTGCGGAAATGCGGCAGGGTGTTGGCGAGGAGCTCGAGCATGGGAACAGGTCTGGAATGCACACGCTGTAGGTGGCGCCAGTCGGCACCGCCTATTCTCAGCAACTCAAAGGTAGCGTATCCTCTTTGCCTGCCGGCACCGGGCCGGGCAAGCAAAGGCAGACTCTAAGCCACTAGCTGAATTGACGCTACTTTTTCTTCAGGCAAATAAACAGTTCCCGGTCCTGCCGGGGCCGCAACGAATTGTAGGCGGTATCGAAGTGAACAAAGTGGAAGTACGGCTCGAGATACGCTCGGTATTCGGCGCGGGTACCACCAAACGGCGGCTCCGACGACAAACCGAAATCGGCTTCGAACAGCAGGCCGGTCAGGGTTCCGCCGGGTCTGAGCAGGCGGGCACACTGCTGCGCGTAAGCGGGCCGCAGGGCTGGGTCGAGGGCGCAAAAAAACGTCTGCTCCACTATTAAATCGAATGGTGGCGTGGGCGCAAGCGCGAAGAAATCCTGATGCAGCAGATGGGCCACAGGAAAATCAGGTACGCGCTGCTGGAGCGCCTGCAAGGCTTCCGGGGCCAGGTCGGCTACCAACACTTCCAAAAATCCCTGCCGGTGCAAGTACTCGGCTTCGTAAGCGCGGCCGGCGCCGGGCACCAGAATCCGGCGCGCATCAGCGGCACCCAACTGGTCGAAATATTCGCGCAGCGGGGGCGTTATGGCACCTGTATCCCAACCGGTTTGGTGGCTGGCATAGCGCCCGCGCCAGTATGCTTCGTCAAGTTGGATGGCTGATTTCATGCAGACCTCGTACATTTCGTGCAACTGATTCAGTAGACAGAAATCAGTTTGTGGTAAAATTTCGTTTGTTTGCGGATAAAGATACCGCACTCCCGGCCTGTCCGGTTCTCATTTAACCCCCCTCGTAATGGAACAAGTCCCAAGTCCAGCTCCCCAGAACAATAGCCGTTTTCTACTCATTCTGGCCCTGGCCCTGGTGCTGTTGGGCATCAACGGTGTGTTGTACTGGATGAACCGGCAGAAAAGCGCGGAAAACGAGCAGCTTACCACACAGGTGAAAGAGAAGGATGCCAAGCTGGAAGACCAGATCAAGCAGTACGAAACCCTGAAAGCCGATTTCGAGCGCCAAAGCCAGGAAGTACAGGCCATGGGCTTATCAAACGATTCGCTGGAATCTAAGATTGCCTCTATCAACGCCGACTTGCTGAAGCTGCGTTCTTTCAAAGCGGGTAGCTTCTCCATTAAAGAGCAGCAGCGCTTCAAGCAGCGAGCAGTCAATTTTGAGGCTCAGCTACGCAAGAAAGACGAAGAAATTGCGCAGTTAAAAGCCGATAACGAAGCTCTCTATACTGAAACCACTACCCTCAAAGACCGGCAGAATCGGCTCACAGACACCATCAGCACCATCGCCCGTTCCAATCAGGAGCTGACCGAGAAGGTGGCCGTAGCCTCACGCTTGCAGGCCGAGAATATTAGGGTAGGTGTGTTGAACTCACGTGACAAGGAAAAAGCCGATGATGAAAACGAATTCAAAGCCAAGCGGGTGGAGAAAGTTAAAATCAGCTTCAACCTAGCCCGCAACGACGTATCGCCGAAGGAAACCAAGCAGATTATGTTGCGCCTGATTGAGCCTGATGGCTCGGCCCTATACAACCTAAGCACGGGCGGTGGCACTTTCATGGTGGACGGCTCCGAAGCCTTCTACACTGCCAAGCAGGATATTGTATTTGACAATACGCGCCAGCCGGTGCAGTTTCTTTATGCCAAAGGTGCAGCCTACAAAACCGGCCAACACACTGTGGAGTTGTATGAAGGCGGCGTCATGATTGGTAAAACCACCTTCACGCTCAAATAGAGCTTCGGCTTTCAGTTAGCAATAAAAAAGGCTTGCCAAATGGCAAGCCTTTTTTATTGCTACTATGTATGGGCGGCAAAATAGCAGGTCAAGAATACACGCACTTTACTTATATCCGCGCTAATCCGTGTTCTGCTTCAAACTCCTCTAGCTTCTTTAGCACAGCGGCTATGTTTTCCGTGAATAGCACAACTACCGCACCTTCCGGCGCATTGGCCAGCACATAATCCACGGCCTCCAACTCATTTTCAATGTAGTTGATGGGTAATTCGGCGTGGTCAAGGCGTAAGCCGCGCTCCATGATTTCCTTGAGTTGCTCAGCCGTTTTGCCGCGCAAGTCCCGGTCCTGGCGTAGAATCACCTCATCGAAAATGCGGCCGGCTATCCGGGCAAAGCCCAGCGTGTCTTCGTCGCGCCGGTCACCCAGCCCCGATACCATGCCAATTTTTCGCGTTGCTTCCGTAGCGTTCAGGAACTCCGCGAATTTCTCGATGCCGTGGGTGTTGTGCGCATAGTCCACAATCACTTCGAACTTCGGGAAGTTGAACACGTTCATGCGGCCCGGCGTCTTACTGGCCGAGGGCACAAACGTGCGCAACGCCAGCTTGATGTCCTCACGCTCGAAACCAGCCAGATAGCCGGTCAGTGCCGTCGCTAAACTGTTTTCGATGTTGAAGGTGGCCCGGCCACCGAAAGTAATCGGAAACTCAGCGGCTCGGTCGATGCGGAGCTTGTAGCTGTTCTTGTAGATGGTTACGTAGCCTTCCTCATACACTGCCGCAACGCCGCCGGCCTCCACATGGTCGAGGATGCGGGGGTTGTTTTCGTCCATGCTGAACAGGGCCACGCGGCAATCCAGCTTTTCGCGCATGGCGTACACCAGATTATCGTCAGCGTTGAGCACGGCCCAGCCGTTTTTGCGCACCGTGCGGGGCAATACCCCCTTTACGGCCGCCATTTCCTCTACCGTATGAATGTCGCGCATGCCCAGGTGGTCGGCGGCTACGTTGGTTACCACAGCAATGTCGCAGGTATGGAAACCCAGCCCGGAGCGCAGCATGCCACCACGAGCTGTTTCTAGCACGGCATAGTTGATGGTAGGGTCTTTGAGCACAAACTCCGCGCTTTGCCCGCCCGTGCAGTCGCCCTTTTGCAACTGTCGGCCCTGAATGTAGATGCCGTCGGTAGTGGTAAAACCTACTTTGTAGCCCTTCGTGGTTACCATGTGGGCAATTAGCCGCGTGGTTGTGGTTTTGCCGTTGGTGCCAGTAATGGCAATGATAGGAATCCGGGCATTGGTACCACGCGGAAACAGCATGTCCACCACGGGTTCGGCCACGTTGCGGGGCAAGCCGTCGGTGGGCGAAATGTGCATCCGGAAACCGGGTGCGGCATTCACTTCAATTACAGCGCCGCGCGTTTCATTCAGCGGTACAGCAATATCGGTGGTCATTAGGTCAATGCCGCAGATATCGAGGCCTACAATGCCTGCCACCCGCTCAGCCAGCAGCACGTTGTAGGGGTGCATCAGGTCAGTAACATCGGTGGCGGTGCCGCCAGTACTGATGTTGGCTGTGCTTTTCAGGTACAGCGTCTCCCCGTCCGGCAGCACCGATTCCAGGGTAAGCTCCCGCCCTTTCAAGATGTCAAGGGTATGCTTATCGGCCTTGATGCTGGTGAGCACCTTTTCGTGGCCAAAACCGCGCCGGGGATCTTCGTTTACTTTGTCAATTAGCTCCTGAATGGTCCGTTGCCCGTCGCCAACTACGGCGGCCGGGGTGCGCTTGGCGGCGGCTACTAGCTTGCCGTTCACCACCAACAGCCGGAAGTCGAACCCCTCAATGAACTGCTCTACAATAACGGCCCTGGAGTAAGCTTGTGCCATAACAAGGCCCTCCACGGCATCTTCCCAGTTCATGATGCGAATGGTAACGCCCTTGCCGTGGTTACCATCCAGCGGCTTAGTTACCAGCGGGAAGCCTAGGTCTTCAATAGCATCGCGCAGGCCATCCTCGGAGTACACAGTGGTTCCTTTCGGCACCAATACGCCCGCGTCGTGCAGCATAGCTTTCGTGCGATTCTTGTTGCCAGCTATTTCCACCCCAGCGTGCGAGGTGTAGCTGGTGGTAGTGGCCCAGATGCGCTTCTGGTTGACGCCATAGCCCAGCTGAATGATGCCGCTGTTCTTAAGCTGGATGTAGGGAATGTTGCGCGAAGCTGCCTCCGATACAATACTCCAGGTGCTCGGCCCAATGAATTCCTCTTCCCGGATTTCGTGCAGTTCATCGATGAGCGGTTTCAGGTCCACCTCCTTGCCGTTGCAAAGGGCTTCCACTATTTCCACAGCGGCTTCGGCGGCTCGGCGGCCAGCTCGTTCCTCCTGGTAGCTGAACACCACAAACTCGATTCCGTCTTCGCGCGCCGGGTACGACTTACCCCAGAACACCGGCATACCCGCCTGCCGCTGCAACTCCAGCGCTACGTGCTGAATAACGTGGCCTAGCGGCTCGCCGTCGGCTAGTTGCTCTTTGGTTAGCGGTGGGTGTTTGACGGCGTGCTTCTGCGTTTCAAAAGAGGCGTGCGGCTTACCGATTTCTGGCAACAATTCAGTCAGCCGGTCAGCCAACTCAGGCACCGCGTTAGACCACTGGTCGGCAAAGTCTTCGAGGTCCACTTTCATTACAATCAGCTTGTAATGCTTAACGGACCAGTAGCTGGGCCCGCGCATGGTGCGTAGGTCAATAATCTTCATAAACCAAAACAGGGAGTGGAAGGCGAGTATGCGCGTTGTACGCGGAAGTTAAATGTAGGGATTTGAGCCTGTAAAGCCACCATATTCTCTTTCACCCTTGCTCACACCTAGCATTCAGGCAGGGACAAGCTCAACAGGCAGCTATAGCGCCAGTTGCGGCATCTGGGTGAATACTGGCAGCAGCAGAATATTTTTTCGGCCGGTTAAACCCAGACCACTATTTCAGCTCCATAACAGCATGGAAACGATATACACCGGAATCTGGCAACCTAAAGTTTACGACTTCACTGAAGGGCAATTGCGCGTAGAAATCCTGCCGGCGCAGGTATCGGCTGCTACCACTTCCATTAGTCACCGCATCCGTATTAAAGCGGTAAACCTCCCTCCTAATAGATACTTAGTGGCGGAAACTTGGGTGGAAGAAGTGTACCCTGACGATGAAGCTGTGCGCCGCCGTTACCATTCCTTTTGTGGCGCCGACGCCGAATACTGGATGAACAACTTTTATCTGCTGCATATGCAGCCGCTAGCCGACTGAATAGCTAGACTGTCCCGGCACGAAAAAGCCCGCTGCAAGTTGAACTCGTAGCGGGCTTTTTCGGGCTTGTACTTGAGGTGACGGGCGGATTCGAACCGCCGTAGGAGGTTTTGCAGACCTCTACCTAGCCACTCGGTCACGTCACCGGATTGGGGATGCAAACTTACACCTTAATCCGACTTATGCCAAACCCTGAGTGATATTCCTGCCTCCGGGTGCTGTAAACAACTGTTTTTCTGAGAGAAGAATTTCCTGAAAATATTTCACTGGTACGAATGGCACAAAAAAAGGCCCCAGAATTCTCCGGGGCCTCTCTTGTTACGAACGAAAAAGCTTAAGCTTTCTCTTCGTCTTTTTTGTCGGCAGCGTCGTCCGAATCGAGCAGGTGCTTGGCACGCTCAACTACGTCGCCAGCTACTTCGGTTACCTTGTCCAGGGCCGCGGAGGCAGCGCCTGTTACGGCCGACAGGATACCACCTTCGGCAGCAGGAGCAGCCTCAGCAGCAGGAGCAGCTTTGGAAGCGAGCTTCTGCTCACCTACTTGGCGCTCCGTACCCATCATCTTGTCACGCAGAGCCGACAGAGCGTCTAGGTCGCCGAGGGTCGACTTCTCAGCAACAGGCTGCTTCTTGAGGTCGGTCAGCTTGCCTTCGCCTTGTGCGGAACCGGCAGCCTGGCCAGCGGGGCCTTTCTTCTTGAACTTGGCAGCACGCGTGTCTTCTTCCTGCTGCTGGTTGTAAACAGCGGTGTGCGACAGTACGATGCGGCGGTCATCCTTCGAGAACTCAACCACGCGGAAGTCCAGCGATTCGCCGTTCTCGGCGTTGCTGCCATCCTCTTTCACCAACGACTTTGGATATGCGAAACCTTCGATGCCATATGGCAACTCAAGTACGGCACCACGGTCCGTCTTCTCGGTGATAGTAGCCTTGTGTACCGAGCCAGGGGTGAATACCGTCTGGAACGTATCCCATGGGTTTTCTTCCAACTGCTTATGGCCCAGGGCCAAGCGACGGTTAGCAACGTCCAGCTCGAGCACGAGCACGTCCAGACGGTCACCTACCTTCACTACTTCCGAAGGATGCTTGATCTTCTTGGTCCACGACAGGTCAGATACGTGTACGAGGCCGTCAACACCTTCTTCCAGTTCCACGAACAGGCCGAAGTTGGTGAGGTTACGCACGAGGCCGTTGTGCTTGGTACCTACGGCATACTTGGTGCCGAAGTCGCCACGAGTCCAAGGATCTTCGCTCAGCTGCTTGATGCCGAGGCTCATCTTGCGGTCTTCGCGGTCGAGGGTTAGGATCTGAGCCTCTACTACGTCGCCCTGCTTGATGAAGTCCTGCGGGTTGCGCAGGTGCTGGCTCCAGCTCATTTCTGAAACGTGGATCAAGCCTTCTACGCCAGGGATGATTTCCATGAATGCGCCATAGTCGGCTACGTTCACGATGCGGCCTTTCACTTTCGAGCCTACGCCCATGTCGGCGGGCAGCGAATCCCATGGGTGAGCAGTCAGCTGCTTCAGACCGAGGCTGATACGCTTCTTGGCTTCGTCGAAGTCCAATACTACGATGTTCAACTTCTGGTCGAGCTGCAGTACTTCGCTCGGGTGAGCGATACGGCCCCACGAGATGTCGGTGATGTGCAGCAGACCGTCAACGCCACCAAGGTCAATGAACACACCGAAGTTGGTCATGTTCTTGATAACACCTTCCAGAATCTGGCCTTTCTCCAGGTTGTTGAGGATGGCTTCGCGCTGCTTTTCGAGGTCTTTCTCAATCAGGACTTTGTGCGAAACTACCACGTTGTCGAAAGCGGCGTTGATTTTCACCACTTTCACTTCCATCCGACGACCAACATAAATGTCGAAGTCACGAATAGGCTTCACGTCGATTTGCGAGCCGGGCAGGAAGGCTTCTACGCCGTCCAGGTCCATGATCAGACCACCTTTGGTCCGACGCTTTACTACGCCTTCGAGGATGGTGTCATTCTCCAAAGCATCGTAGATAGACTTCCAAGCCTGCTTGATCTTGGCCTTCTTGCGGCTCAGGATCAGCTGGCCGTTCAGGTCTTCCTGGTCTTCGATGAACACCTCAACCTCGTCGCCGATTTTCAGGTCGGGCAGGTCGCGGAATTCGGTGATGGATACCAAACCATCAGACTTGAAGCCGATGTTTAGGATTACGTCGCGCTCGGTGATGCCCACCACAACGCCTTTTACTACTTCTTCTTCCTGTACGGTGGTCAGCGTGTCGCCGTACATCTGCTCCATTTCGGCGCGTTGCTCGGAGGTATAGTTACCACCGAAGCCTGACGCTCCTACGTTGTCCCAGTCGAAGTTATCAACTACTTCAGCCATTTGTTGCTTGTAGCCCTGCTGTACACGTCCGGCTCAGGGCCAACTCCGGAACGCGTTTTTACTTGATACACAGCGCAAAAGCGCCGGCCCGCCACCCTGACGGGGCGGCAAAGATACGGAATTCAGAGAATAGATACGAGCTTCACCTAGCTGTATATATTTTTGATTCATTTGATAGGACAATTTCGTTTTATTCAGGTTTATAAATGAAAAAGGGCACTTCCATAGAAGCGCCCTTTTTCTTGCATTATATGTCTGTCGAAGGTTATGCCCGGCCCATCTCGCGCAGGTGTGCTACGTGGGAAGCTACGGCGTAGCGCATTTTAGGGTATTCATTGTACTCCACGCCAAATTCCTCGCAAGCCTGACGGATGATTTTGTTGAGCGCCGGATAGTGGATATGCGAGATATTGGGGAACAAGTGGTGCTCTACCTGGAAGTTCAGGCCGCCGACCAACCAACTGATGACTTTGCTGTCAGTAGCGAAGTTAGCGGTAGTTTTGATTTGGTGGATAGCCCACTCATCTTCCAGCTTATTGGTGATTTCGTGGGGCATGGGGAAGGCAGCGTGCTCCACAGTATGAGCCAGCTGAAACACGATGCTCATGGTGAAACCTACCACGGTAGCAAACACTAGGAAGCCCAATATCCAAGCTACAAAACCAACGGTATAGATAGGTAATGCCACGAATAGGAACAAGTGCAGCGCCTTAAATCCCCAGAACACACCTTGGTCGGAGGCGGTCATTTTCTTGATAGGCATCTCGCCAATTTTGCCTTTGAAATACTTCTGGTAATCCATGAAGAAAATCCAGGCAATGAAAAGCAGCGCGTAGAAAAACCAGAAGTACAGGTGCTGGAAACGGTGGAAGCCGTAGCGCGTTTGGGTGCTGCTTAAGCGCAACCACGGCTGAGCGTCCAAGTCATCGTCTACGCCATCCACGTTGGTGTACATGTGATGAATGAGGTTGTGCTTCATGTTCCACATAAAGCTATTGCCACCAAGTACATTCAGCGTGAAGGAGGCAAACTGATTCACCCACTTAGACTTGCTGAACGAACCGTGGGCGCCGTCGTGCATGACGTTGAAGCCAATGGCTGAGCCTACCAAACCTAGTAGCGCACATTCCACCAACGCTAGCCAAGTAGGAGGCGTCAGGAAAACGAGATGCAGGTACAGGGCTACAAATGAAACCGTAAGGATAACGGCTTTGGCGAACAGCCGGGAGTCGCCGGTGGTATCTTTGCCGGCTTCGGTGAAGTAGGCATTAGTGCGGAGTTTCAACTCTTTATGGAAAGAGCGTGAAGCCGCGAATTTGGGTGCTTGCATAAAAGCGTATAGTGAAGAGAATACTGCAAAGGTAGCCCCTACAACGCCAGCTCCTCCGGAATCGTCCATAAGCCCCGCATTTTGCACATTTTCCGCACACGCTTCAGCAAAACCCAAGCCACTTAAGCTCAACCATTCCAGCAGTTTCGCGCTGATATCCAATCACAAAGCCTTAGCGTTGCTATTCAGAGCATTTTTATCGGCTAACTACTATAGATTCTGGTACCGTTACGACTACCGCCGGCTGACTTCTCCCCCACCCCACGGCAGACCGGATTTTAGCAAGGGCTGTAACTGCTTCCGCGGCACGAACAGCCGAATTTCGCCTTGCGCATATGACGCAATTTCGTAGGGCGTGTAGATGAATACTGCGCCGCCACTAGTCAGGTACGCGTTGTAGGTAACGGGCATCTTCTTCACGAACAGGAATTGGTCGAGTGCTACATTAGCGGGCTGCTTCAATGTACGGCGCACTGCCTGTTCCAGCAATAGACTGAGCTGCGCCTGGGCATCAGGCCGAATAATATCCTTGAAGTGCAGTTCCTGTCCTGTATGGGCATTGAATGTGGCGGCACTGGTGCCATAATTACCGTGCGCACCACCGCTGTAGCTGTACGAGAAAAAGCCCAGACTCAGTAGATTATCTTGGTTCCAAAGGACGTGAGTGGCCGACTGGTCTTCGAAGCGCAGCACGTAGTCGTAGGATGGCGCGGTAGAGCTGGTGTCAGGTTCCGTAGGCAGGTTGGGAGCTAGTTCGGCTACACTGGCGCGGTAGTCTTTCTGAAATGCGCTGAACCGTTGCTGCCAGTACTGCTGTACCGAAGCCGGTACGGCTTTGGTAGACAGCGAATCGCCGCGCAGGTTGCGCAGCATTGCATCGGTGAGAGCACGCTGGCTAGCTTCTGAGCCGTTAGTAGGGAGCAGCACATGCAGGCTGGTGCGGCCGTAGGGCGAAGCCGGCTTGTTGGGGTAGGCCGCTACCGAATCGGTGAAATAGCGCGAAGCGAAACGGATACTGCCGGGCAACGTGACTTCGCGCAACTGCACTTGCTGGCCGCCCCGCGTACCCCTTAGCTCCTTACCCGTTAGGTGCAGCCGCCACACTGGGCCGCTGCTATTGTCGTCGGCAAACGTCAGGTCTCGGTCGCGCAACACAATGCTGTCGGGCTTGGCTTCGGTGTTGTAGTCCGTCCCGACTTCGTATGGCTGGCCATCGGCCCCGCTGTAAGAGCCCACAAACATGGCGGCGCGGCGGCTTTCAAAACCTGCGGGCCAGGTTTGCAGGTGTAGCGTGATGCTGTCGGAGCCGAGAGTACCGCGGTAGATTCGGTACCAGGTGCCAGGCGAATCCTGCGGGCCGCTGGCCGTTAGTTGCTGGGTGGGAGCAGTAGTGGTAGTAGTACCAGAATCGGTTTTGGATTGGCAGGCGGCTAGCATACTAAGCAGCATCACCGACAAGCGTACAGGGTAATAGGCAACTGAAAAGGCCATCTGGCTGGAGTTGATGAGTGAATATATGTGCAAGATATTGTCAGAAAAGTACCTCAGCAGAATCTTCAGCGTATGTACAGACATCAAACCCATTCTACATCTCCTACATACTTTTCACTGATGAGCTACATCAAAGCTGGCCAAGACGTTAACGGCGAAGAAATAAAACTACACTACACCGACCAAGGACAGGGCAAACCCGTTGTGTTGATTCACGGCTGGCCCCAGAGCCACGAAGCTTGGACTTACCAGCTCGGTGAATTACCCAAGCATGGTCTGCGCGTAGTAGCTTACACTCGTCGCGGTTTCGGTAACTCCTCGAAACCATTCGAGGGATACGACTACGATACCCTGGCCGACGACCTAAAGGCTGTACTCGACACGCTCGACCTGCAAGACGTAACGCTGGTAGGCTTCTCGATGGGCGGCGGCGAAGTGGCCCGCTACATGAGCCGCCACAACGGAGCGCGCGTGTCGAAAGTAGCCTTCATATCGGCTGTGACGCCTTATTTATTGAAAACCGACGACAATCCCGACGGCGTAGACAAATCAGTGTTTGACGATATTCAGAAGAATATTGCCAAAGACCGGTTCGACTTCCTGCAAACGTTCGGCAAACAATTCTACGGCGAAGGCCCGCTGTCTAACCCCGTGAGCAAAGCTGTGCTCGACTGGTCGTTCGGTATGGCCTCGTTGGGCTCACACCAAGCTACCGTAGCCTGTGGCCATGCTTTTGCTGAAACCGACTTCCGCCAAGACTTGGCTACCATCAAAGTGCCAACGTTGGTAATTCATGGCGAAGACGACAAAACAGTACCTGTGAAGAACAGTGGTGAGCGGATGAGTGAGCACCTCACCAACGGTACTTATGTGGTATACGATGGTGCCCCTCACGGCCTGTTCATCACCGAGAAAGACAAACTGAACCGCGACCTAATTGACTTTGCCACCAGCGGCACGGTCCGTAGCGGCGAAGAAAGCTAGAAGTTACTACACACAAAAAAGCCCTGCTTTTCACAGAGAAGCAGGGCTTTTTTGTGTGTAATGAGTGCTACAAGCATGACCTAGCTCCTTTCGACCTCCATTCATAGGCCACAAAAAAGCCGGAAGCAGCGCTTCCGGCTAGTTATTGAGGTAGGCATGCCAGTTATGGTCGATGGTACCGGCGCTGAGTTTGAGGAAACCAGATAAGGTTGGTTTCTTCGGCTGCTGTCTTATCGTGAGGCCGGCTTCGGAGGGGGTGCGGTGCCCTTTGGCGTGGTTGCACCGGGAGCAGGCCGTCAGCAGATTGCCCCAACTGGAGTCGCCGCCGCGCGAGCGAGGTAGCACGTGGTCGAGGGTCAGGTTTTTGGTGGAACCGCAGTACTGGCATTCGAAATGGTCACGCTTCATGATGTTGTGGCGGCTCAGGGCAATGCCTTTGTAGGGCACGCGCACGTAGCGCTGCAACCGGATGATGCTGGGCTTGGGATACGAGGTGCTAACGGTACGTATCACGCCGTGCTCCGAGTTGGCAATCATCTCGGCTTTATCAAGAAACAATAGAACAAATGCTTTCTGCACACTGCACAGCGTAATGGCCGTGTAATCACCATTCAGAACTAAAACTTTTTGGTCCATACGCTCAAACGGATAAGAATCATGTGGTACAGCGAAAGCTATATGATTCTAAGCGTATTAACAATAGCTGGAAAGTTTAGTTTCTCCTGGTTATGTATAGTTTACGATTGGTTGCAGACCATTTTTGAAGCGGCGCTAGAACCACTGAAAAACGGATTTATTCGGCTAGCAGGCGCTTGATGAGGCGTAGCTTGTGGGTGTACTTCTGCCGGCTGCGGTTGAAGATGCCGTTGTGGTCGAGTGGGTCGATGCGGACTTCGCCGCTGGCGTGAATAATTTGCTGGTCTTCCAGTAGCAGCCCAACGTGCACAATGTTGCCGTCGGCGTTGTCGAAAAAGGCTAGGTCGCCGGGCTGGGTTTGGGCCACAAAATGTACGGTTTGGCCAAGGTTGATTTGCTGGCGAGCGTCCCGCGGGAGCTGTACCCCAATCAAACCATAGAGTTGCTGCATCAGGCCCGAGCAGTCGATGCCGAACAGGCTTTTGCCACCCCATAAGTACGGGGCCTTCATGTACACCAGCGCCATTTTCTGGAGCAGGCGCAGGCGGGCATCCAAAGGGCCGTGCGGGCCGTGGCCATTTTGGGGGTTGGTGGCAGCGCCGTTGTAGAACAACTGCCGCTCCCCTAGGCGCAGGGTCATGCCATCGAAAAACGGTAGCCGGGAGCCTAGCTGCACCGGAATGCGCGTGTCGGGGTCACTCACCATTTGCACGACGTCCAGGGTACGCGGGTGGTCTTGGGCCTGCCAGGCGGCCAAGTACTCGGCCGTGACGGGCGTGTGCTGCTTAACGTCCATCCAGCCCACGTACTGGTCGGCGGTGGTGCGCACTTGCTGCCACTGGTTTTGCACCTGCAAAATGGAATAGCACTCGCCGAAAATCAGCTGGGTAACTATTTCGGCTTTGTCTGTAGGTTCGGCGCGTACCGGCACGACGCTCAGCGCGCAGATTCCGTGTTCCAAGGTGGTGAAATGGTGAGGTGGTGAATTTGTGAAATATGGGCAGTCTTGACAAAGCGTACCCGTTAATCTTCAGCACGAAGCTCCCTTTTTAAGCTGAACTCGCCAAGTATCTTTCACAAATTCACCACTTCACAAACTCACTACTCACCGCTCCGGGCGCGGTCTAGCTCGCGCTTCTGGTCTTTCTCCTTGATGCTGTCCCGCTTGTCGAACAGCTTTTTGCCTTTGGCCAAGGCAATTTCCAGCTTGGCAAAGCCCCGGTCATTCACAAACATGCGGAGGGGAATGATGGTGAGGCCCTGCTCCTGGCTTTTGTTGTGGAGCTGGTTTAGCTCGCGCTTGTTGAGCAGCAACTTACGCGGGCGGGTTGGTTCGTGGTTGTTGTAGGTACCGGCGGTGTATTTGGCAATGGTGAGGCCGTGTACCCACAGGCCGCCGTCGGGCTGGAACACGCAGAAACCGTCCTGAATCTGCACGCTCCCGTCGCGGATGCTCTTGATTTCGGTGCCTTGCAGCATGATGCCCGCGTCATACTTCGCCAGAAACGCGTATTCGTAGGAAGCGCGGCGGTTCAGGATGTTGACGCGCTTGGGGAGGTCTTCTTTCTTACTCACGATGGTTTTGAATAATATCTCGCAGTGGTACGCAGCGGCGGGCGCAAGGTCTGATTAGAGGCGGGCAGAGCCGTTACAGTTGCTCCCGGAGCGCGACAAAGCGGGCCTGCAACTTAGCCTGGCTCACAATGCGCTGGCCGGTACGGCCCGTGGCTACCAACCGCTCACCCACACGGGCTTCTACGCGGCAAGTCAGCGCGGGGCCTTCCAGTTGTTCAAAAATAGCTCGAATTTCCACGGTTTCTCCTTCGAAGGCCGGCGCGTGGTGTTCGATAGTTAGCAACGTGCCAATACCCACCTCCCCTTCTTCCAACATTAGCTCCACAAACTGCCGGCTGCACCATTCCACTGCCTGCCCCAACGCAAACGTGCTCAGTACCGGATGAATCAGCTTGCCGTTGAGCACCGCAAAGTCCTGCGGCGCCACCACGTGCACATACGTCTGGATGTCGCCGGGCTGAAAAGAGTTACGCATCGTTCTTCGTTGTGGGTATTTGTTTTTCGTGATGGTTATCTAGGCTGTGTGGACAGCAAACAAAAAGACGGTCATGCAGAGCGCAGCGAAGCATCTCGCCTGCTGAGGTTGGTTTAGTAATCTGCCATCAGCACGCGAGATGCTTCGCTGCGCTCTGCATGACCGTCCTGTTTAGAGTAGAAACCCTTATTGTCCACACACCCTAGCTTATCCGCTCTACGAAAAACAAAAAGCGAATAACGAAGCCTATACCAGCTTTAGGCGCGGGTCGGAGCTGACTAGCTGGGTGGCGAAGTCACCGGCTTCGTACTGAAAATGGGCCGTCATGGCAATCATGCCGGCGTTGTCGGTGCAGTATTGGAAGGCGGGGATGAACACCTGCCAGTTTTGCACGGCGGCTTCGTCTTGCAGCGCTTGGCGCAGTCCGGAATTGGCAGCTACGCCACCAGCCAAAGCGATGTGCGTGAGGTGATGGTCGTGGGCGGCGCGGCGGAGCTGGCGGAGCAGCGTTTGGATGATGGTATGCTGGATGCTGGCGCACAGGTCGGGCAGGTTTTCCTGCACGAAGTCGGGATTCTTGGCCACTTCTTTTTTCAGGAAATACATTACCGCCGTTTTCAGGCCGCTGAAGCTGAAGTCGTAGCCCGGCATGGCGCCTACCGGGAATGGGAAGCGGGTAGGGTTGCCTTCGCGGGCTAGCTTGTCGAGATGAGGGCCGCCGGGGTACGGCAAACCGAGCTGCTTGGCGGTTTTGTCGAAGGCTTCGCCGGCCGCATCGTCGATGGTTTGGCCGATGATTTCCATGTCCAGCGCACTGCGCACAATTACCAGCTGAGTGTGGCCACCGCTCACGGTGAGGCACAGAAACGGAAATGCCGGCCGCGGCTCCTCAATGAAGTGCGCCAGAATATGGGCCCGCATGTGGTTGACGGCAATCAGCGGCTTATTTAAGGCCAAGGCCAGCGTTTTGGCGAACATGCCGCCCACTAGCAACGAGCCCAACAGCCCCGGCCCTTGGGTAAACCCTACAGCATCTAGGTTGTGCTTGGCAACCCCGGCTTTGTGCAGCGCGGCCGTTACCACGGGCAGCAAATGTTGCTGGTGGGCGCGCGAGGCCAGTTCGGGCACTACGCCGCCATACTGCTCGTGCACTTGCTGGGTGGCCACCACATTGGAGCGAATTTCACCGTCCACCATGACGGCCGCGGAGGTGTCGTCGCAGGAAGATTCGATGGCGAGAATAGTAGGCATGTGGGAAGGATGAGGCAGCCGAGCCGGCCACTTGGCTGCGGCCGGCTTGACTGCAATAAGTAGTTATGCAGTTTTGAAACTTGCCCGAGCAACGTTTCAGGTATCACCTAACAGCTACGCTAGGTCTTCGGGTTCTTCTATTTCCTCGAATAGCGCGGCGTAGAGTGGGCGCAGGGTTTCACTGGCGTTGCTTAGCAGCTTCGGGTACTTGTCTTGCGGACCAAAAATGGCGAATAGCACCGATTCCCAGAGGTAATTCGCTACTTCCTCGCCGTCTTCGTTCTCTAATTCGTCAATCAAATACTGCGCAAAGTTAGCTTTGAAATTCAGCAGCATTGTTAGTTTTTCCGCGCTTTCAAACTGCTCGGCAAACAGCTTGTGGTGCTTGTGTTCCTGCGTGGATAACAGGCAGCTCATGAAAACTGGCAGGCTCTGCTCGGTGATACCAAACTTCTCGACGAAAGCGGGCGTGAATTTCACTTGTATTTCCTGATGCTCTTCGTCTACGGTCTTCATGTACTGCTTCACCAGCCCGAAATACGCGTCGCTCGTCAGGCCCAATGCAAACACGGCGAAAGTAGAGGGCATGGCACACTCCTCGGCATTGATGTTGGTGTACCACTCATGGGTTTTCATGGCAATACCGGCGTACTCGACCAGCAATGGATGCACACTCTCGTAGGCTACGGCATTGGCAAACAACGCGTGTATGCCTTTCTTCGGGAGTCCTTTAATGGGCAGCCAGGTTTTCTGCTTGGCCGTAAACTCAATGGAGTAGCTTCGGGGGAAACTAGTTTGCAACAACCGGTTGATGAACCAGAAAATCTGCTGGTAGCTGGCGGCATCCTCCTTTTTCAACGTCACCTTGATAGTGGCAAAGGCGTCGTTGGCTACGCAGCTTATCTGGTCGTCTTTATACTCGGTTACCTCTTTAGGAAGCTCGCCGCTGCCAAACTTCTTGAGCCGAGCTACTTCGTCCGAGCCCAAATCGGTGGCCATCTGGAAATATTGGTTGGCTGTTACGCTGGCATAGCTCGGGCCGTATTTGAGGTGGCAGACTGCCAAGTAGCACATGAACTTCAGGTGGTCGGGAGAGGCCGTAGTGGGGTCAGCTTCCGGCCTGAGTTTTAGGGCCACTACTATAGTGCGTTTGTTGGCTTCGTTTTCGTTGTAGAAGAAAGGCTTCTGTATGTTGGCTTCCACCCATTTATCGAGGGGGTAATGAATGCCATTGAAGCCTTGCTTGTCGATTTTCCGAAGCTTTTCAACAAACTCTACTGCTCTTTCCAACCTGAAAGGCGTCTGCTGAAAAAAGTATTCTATTAAAGGACTATCAAGGCAGTTTTCCTCACCAGACAGTTGATAAGGGAAAGGGTAAATTTTGGCGGGCTTGCAGGTTCCAGCAAACACAGCGTCCACATATTTATCCAACAAGGCTTCGTTGCCTTCTACTTTGGTGATGTAATTGATGTTCATAGAATATAGCTAGGAGGTTGGGCAATCAGCTGCTAGTATAGCTCTTACCAGGTTACAGTTCAGTAACTGCTACCGTTTAGCTTTTCGTGCTTTCCAGCAAACCGGGCTACTTGCTACCAACTTATCAAGTCGTAGGCTACTATCCCGCTCCGTAGCAGCCGGCGTGGCGATGCCTGACAGACGGAATCCACAGTGAAGTTCGTTTGAAAGCTTAAACCAATTCCGCTTCCTAGCGTCAGAAGCTTAACCATTGGCGGCGTGGTATCGTTCTTGCCACGGCAGTTGCCCGCCTGTACCCGGTTAGCATACGACCACTAACCCCGTATCTTCGCTCCTTACGCCCCGTTTCGCCTGTGCCTCGTTTCCTCTCCATCCTGCTCAAAGTGCTGCTCGGCCTAGTGCTGGTGCTAGTGCTCGTGGTGGTAGGCGCGTTGGTGGCTTTGCGCGTGCCCAGCGTGCAAACGCGCATTGCCCGCGAGGCGGCCACCATTCTCACCGACAAACTGGGCCAGAAAGTGCTGGTGGGCCGGGTGGATGTGCGTCCGTTTTCCAGGGTGCTGCTGCAAGGCGTGCAAGTGCTGGACCGGCGCGGCGGGGAGCTGTTCAATATTGGCCGGGCCGATGCGTCCATCAGCTTGTTTAGCGTCTTCGACCCTTCGCACCTGCACATCAGCAACCTGACGCTGGAAGAGCCACGCTTTTCGCTGGTGACCTACAAAAACCAGCCCGACTCCACCACCCTCTCGCAGTTTCTGAGCGCGGTACGGCGGCTGGTGGGCCCCTCCGATACCACCAAAGTCAGCAAGCCGTTTGACTTCAAGATTGAAACCGTCAGCCTGCGCAACGGCCGCTTCGTGCTCGACAACCAGGCCACGCCCCGCGCCGAGTACTACGGCCGCTCCATGGATTACGCCCACATGTACCTCGACAGCATCTACGCTGAGGTATCGGAAATTCAGCTGCACGGCGACACAATTCACACCCAGATCAACAACCTGCGCACGGTGGATACGCCCTCCAACACGCGCCTGCGTGAGCTGACGGCCAACATGACCTACGCCGATAAGTTCTGGGAATTCGATAAGCTGACCCTACGCGTCGGCCGCAGCCAGATTCATGATTACCTACGCTTTGAGTTCCGGCGCTTCCTTAATTTCACCGATTTCAACGACTCGGTGCGGGTGGTGGCCCGGCTCAAACCGTCCCGCATCTACTCCAGTGATATTGCCTTGTTTGCGCCCCAACAATCGGTGCGCGACCTCAAGGAAACCGTGCTCATTGCGGGCCAAGCAGAGGGCTATGTCCGTAATTTTCGCACCAAGAACCTAGATGTGCGCTACGGACGCAACACCCGCGTAGTAGGCGACATTGCGGTAGAAGGCCTGCCCAATTTCCAGGAAAGCTTCATTGAAATGAAGCTGCAACCCTCGGTGGTGGATGGGCGCGACATTCGGCGCTACATTCCGGCCTCGGGCTGGCCGTACGTGCAGCGGCTGGGTACCGTGAAGCTGAAAGGGCAGTTCCTGGGGTTCTACAACGACTTTGTGGCCAACGGCTCGTTTGATACCGCCTTGGGCTCGGTGGTGTCAGACGTGAACCTGAAGTTCAAAACCGACCCGCGCTACTCGTCTTACAGTGGTGACATCAAGACCACTAATTTCCAGTTGGGCCGCTTGCTGGGCCAGGAGCAAGTGATTCGTGACGTGACCATGAACGGGCGCGTGCAAGGCGTAGGCTTCTCGCTGAAAGATGCTACCCTCACGGCCCGCGCCACCGTGCAGCGCATCTGGCTGAACGGTTACCGGTTCCACAACATCACCACCGACGGGCGTTTCAGCCGCGAATCGTTTACGGGCCGCGTGGCCGCCAACGACCCCAACCTGCAATTCGATGCCGACGGTACTATCAACCTCAACAAAGCCGCACAGGCGTTTGACATGCGGGCCCGTGTCCGCCGCGCCGACCTCAAAGCTCTGGGTCTCACCCAGCAAAGCGTAACGGTAGCCACCACCGCCGACCTGAAATTCCGGGGCCTGCGCCTCGACGATTTGCTGGGCCGCATTATCCTGCGCAAGACCCGCCTGGGCTACGCCGGCCGCACCCTAGCTCTGGACACGCTGGATTTGCTGAGTGTCCGGCGCGACGGCCAGCGCCAACTCCGGATGCGCTCCGAGGCGTTCCGGCTGACCGCCGTGGGCAACTACAACTACACCGAAGTAATCAAGAGCGCGCAAGTGTTGCTGACGGAATACCAGCTCAATTTCGAGAGCAACGATGCGGCTATTGCCAGCTACTACCGCCGCAAGCGCCAGTCACCGATTCGGGAGTACGCCATCGATTTGGATTTGTACCTGAAGAAGCCGAACCCGGTGTTGCAACTGTTTGTGCCGGGCTTGAAGGTGTCCAACAACTCGCACATCGACGCCACGTTCCGCAACGGCCAGACTTCCATCTTCCAGATGGGTGGCAGCTTCGATACGCTGCAGGTTGACAGCATCCGCACCTACCGCACTGATTTCGACTTCACTACCTCCAAATTACCCTATCAGCCCGAGGTACTGGCGCAAGCCAGCGTGACGTCGGAGCGGCAGGTGCTGCCGGGCTTGGGGGCCACGCAGGGCTTTTACCTGGAAGGCGTGTGGGACCAGGAGCGCATCAATTTCTCAACGGCGCTGGCCCAAACCAACACCACTAACAAAGCGCAAATCAACGGGGCGCTGTCGTTTCTGCCCGACGCGGTGAAAATCGTATTCCGGCAGTCGGGCGTGAATTTGCTGGGCAAGGATTGGCAGATTGCGCAAGACAACGCGGTGGTGATTTCCAATAAAGGCAAAGAGATTGATATTCAAAATCTAAGCCTAAGCAACGGACCACAGAGCATCAGCGCCCAGGGCTTTATTTCGCAAGACCCGGCTAAGGAGTTGAAACTGCTGGTGAAGGACATGGAGCTGGCCACACTTACCTCGCTCACCAAGCAGAACATGACCGGCCGCGTGAATGCCGAAGGCACGGTAAGCGGTATTTTCGGGTCGCTGGCCCTCAACTCCACGCTGGCCGTCGATTCGTTGGCGCTGGATAAGGTGCTGATTGGCGACGTGAAGGGCAGCAGCAGCTGGGACAACCGCGCCAGCCAGGCCCTCCTCGACCTGGATGTGCTGCGCGACGGGCAACGAGTAGTGCGCGTGGCAGGTACCATTGCCCCCAACCGCGAGAATGAGCAGCTCAACCTGACGGCCGTACTCGACAATGCCCCCGTGAAGCTGGCCGAGCCGTTTTTGAAGACGCTGTTCCGGGACTTGGGTGGTACGGCCGTGGGCACTCTGCGGCTAGCCGGCCGGCTCAGCGCGCCCCACCTCACCGGCACCATCGACGTGTCGGAGGGGCAGCTTACGTTTATCTACCTGAACACCACCTACACCTTCTCCGACCGGATTCGATTTACCGATGACCGGATTTCGCTGAACAATATCAAGATGCGCGACCCGCTGGGCAACTCCGGCACCATCAGCGGCGACATTTTCCACGACGGTTTTCAAAACATGCGGCTGGCGCTGGAGGCTTCCTTCCGCAAGATGCTGGTGCTCAATACCACCCGCAAAGACAACCAACTGTACTACGGCACAGCCTACGCCACCGGCTCGGCCCGCGTAAATGGCCCCTCTACCAACCTGGTAGTAAACGTGCAGGCCAAATCCGACCCCGGCACGCGCCTTTCGTTGCCGCTTGATAACGCTGCCAAAGCCGAGCAAGCTAGCTACATCCGCTTCGTCAACCGTAACCTGCTCGATACGGCCCGTACGCCGGTGCCCATTGGCGTGCAGGAAAAGGTGGATTTGTCGGGAATTCGGCTGAACATGAACTTGGAAGTGACGCCCGATGCTTACGTGGAAATCCTGCTCGACGAAAGCACCGGCGACGTAATCCGGGGCACGGCGGCGGGGCGGTTGCGCCTGAACATTGATACGCGCGGCGACTTCAACATGAGCGGGCAGATTGAGATTGTGCGCGGGGCCTACAACTTCACGCTGCAGGGCTTGGTCAACAAAGAATTTGTAGTCCGGCCGGGCGGTACCATCGTGTGGAACGGCGACCCGCTAGCCGGCGAAATGAACGTGACGGCTGCTTATACCCAGCGCACTTCGCTGGCCCCCGCCCTGCCCGGCAACACGGCCGTGGTGCCCGTTACGGCTGTTATGAACCTGACCGGACCGCTGCTGCTGCCCGCCATTAAGCTCAACCTGGAGTTCAACGATATTCCGTCGTCGTTGGAAGGCGACCTGGCCCCATTTCTGTCATCGTTGCGCAATGATGAGCAGGAGCTGAACCGGCAGGTATTCAGCTTGGTAGTGTTCCGTCAGCTGGCGCAAGTGGGCTCGTTGTCATCGGTTACCTCATTGCGTGGACAGGACAACGCCCTGGGCAACAGCCTCGGGCAGATTATTTCCACCCAACTTGGGGCCCTTACTTCGCAACTCGACCCCAACCTGGAAATCAGCTTCAACTTCAACGGGCTTTCCGCCGAGCAGCTTCAGGCCTTGCAGGTGCGGCTGAGCTACTCGTTTCTGAACGGACGCCTGCGCGTGACCCGGGAAGGCGGCTTCAGCAACACCGGCACCGTCACGACGTCTACGGGCGTGCCCATTGCCGGCTCTAACGCCAACACCTCGGTTATCGGGGACTTGAGTTTGGAATATGCGCTGCGCACCGACGGGAAGTTCCGGGCCAAGCTACGCTACGAAACCACCCCACGCGACTATAGTGACCTAACCAACCAGAACCAGGCCCGCGCAGGCATCTCACTATTGCATACCGAGCAGTTCGACTCGCTGACCGAACTATTCGCCCGCAAGCACCTGCGCCGCCGCGAAACCAACGCCCGCAAAGCTCGCGAAGTCCTCAACATCGACGACGACCCGCGGACGACGCTATAACTAGTTGAATTGCTGCATAGTTGAATGGCTAGTCGTTCTAGCGGTTTGTTGAACAGCCAACAATTCACCTATGCAGCAATTCAACAATTAACAATCAATAACAAACCTGCAACCATTCTCCGATTACCTTTGCCAGCGTATGCCCCCAACCCGTCCGACCCGTAAGAAAAAGCTTGGCAGCTACCCGCACACTATGGTAGTGTTCAGCATTACGCTAGCGTTGCTGGTAATTGGGCTATTTGGGTTGCTCTTGATTCACGCGCACAAGCTCTCCAACCTAGTCAAGGAGAATATTGAAATGCAGGTGTACTTGGAGCGCGACCTGCCCGCAACCGAGCTGCTACGGCTTCAGCAGGACTTCTCGCGCAAGCCCTATATTGCCTCGCGCGACAACAAGCCTCAGGTACGGTTTCTGTCGAAGGAAGAAGGCGCCAAGCAGTTCATCGACCAAACCGGCGAAGACTTCAAGAACTTCCTCGGCGACAACCCGCTACGCGACGCGTACATCCTGAAAATCAAATCCGAGTTTTCCGATTCGTTGCAGATGGGCCGGATTGAGCGGGAGTTGAAGGCCGAGCCGGGCGTGCACGAGGTGCAGTATGTGCAGAGCCTCATCAGCTCTATCAACCAGAATGTGCGCAAGCTGAGCCTAGTGCTGCTGGGCTTTGCGGTGGTGCTGACCGTTGTGGTGACGGTGCTTATTAATAATACCATCAAGCTGGCTCTGTTCTCGCAGCGGTTCCTGATTCGGAGCATGCAACTGGTGGGGGCTACGCCGTTCTTTATTCAGCAGCCGTTTTTGCGCCGTGCCACTTGGCAGGGCCTAGCCAGCGGGATTCTGTCGGCTTTGTTGCTGCTGGCGCTGCTGCAATACGCCTACCTGCAAGTGGCCGATCTCCGCGTCCTCCGCGACGACCGGCTGATTGGAGCGTTGTTGCTGGTAATGGTGGGGCTGGGCTGCGGCATTGGTTTTCTGAGTTCCTACCGCGCCGTGCGCAAATACCTGGGCATGTCGCTGGACGAACTGTATTAAATGCATAATAGGAGCCAATAATTAGGCGGCTAGATGATGTACTAACTTTCTGAATCTCCAAGCCTCAGGCCTCTACTAAACTAAGATCCTAATCAACTAAGACCATAAGCCTCATGGAACCTACGCAACAACCTCGCTTTGCTTTCGGGACCCGCAATTACCGTTTGATGTTCATCGGACTGGCCGTACTGGCGGCCGGCTTCATCACGATGACGCTAGACACGGCCGATTACGGCGAAGGATTCCTCGGTATTACACTGGGGCCTATTCTGCTGATTATCGGGTTTCTGATTGAGTTTTGGGCTATCATGGCCCGGCCGCACGGCCCCGCTCCCATTGCCGCCGACGCCACTACCCGCGAAACGCTGGCGCAGCAGCCTGCTCCCGCCGCACCAGTGGTCCCAACCTACAAGCGTTAATACACAGGGCCTTTAGGTTTGGCTAACGTTCTGAAGTGGTCTATTCGAACCCGAACATCAGCCAAGCGTTAAACCAAGCGCCCAAGACCTTGAGTCCACAAGATCCTACTTATGAATTACTGGCACGCGCTGCTATTGGCCATCGTTGAAGGCCTCACTGAATTTCTTCCGGTTTCCAGTACCGGCCACATGGTTATTGTTGCTAACCTACTAGGTATCGGTCAGTTACCATTCACCGAAACCTATATTACGTCTATCCAGCTGGGGGCTATCCTGTCGGTAGTGGCGCTGTACTGGCGTCGTTTCCTGCAAAGCATTGATTTCTACGTGAAGTTGATTGTGGCCTTCCTGCCGTTTGGCATACTAGGCTTTCTGCTGAAAGATGTGATTGAGGAGTTGCTTAAAAGCGTGACGGTAGTGGCCGTTTCGTTGGTGTTGGGTGGTATTGTGCTGCTGTTCGTGGACAAGTGGTTTTCCGGTCCGCGTAAGGAGGTAACTACGCCCAATACCATGCAGGCGCTCAAAATCGGGTTGTTTCAGTGCATCGCCCTGATACCGGGCGTGTCGCGCTCGGCGGCTACCATCATCGGGGGTTTGGCCCAAGGCTTCGACCGGCGCTCGGCGGCCGACTTTTCGTTTCTGCTGGCCGTGCCTACCATGTTCGTCATCACGGCGTATCAACTCTACAAAACCTACAAAGTGAGTGCGCCCGGCGCCGACGACTTGAAGCTGCTGCTGTTCGGCAACGTGGTAGCGTTTGTGGTGGGGCTGCTGGCCGTGAAGTCGTTTGTAGATTTCGTGTCGCGCTTTGGATTCCGGGCCTTTGGCTTCTACCGCATCATTGTGGGGCTTATTATCCTGGTGATGATTGGGCTAGGCATTCCGTTGCAGCTGATTTAAGGAAACAGTATCTTTTTGCCTGTAACCGGGCGCAATGTCATGCAGGGGTCAGACCTTTGCATGACGTTCTTTTTTAAGCGTTAGTCTAATGTCTGATACTCCTTTTTCCCCGTTCGATTTTGAAGCCGGCGAAGTTTTGCTGCTTGACAAGCCTCTCACTTGGACTTCGTTTGACGTGGTGCGCAAAGTAAAAAACACGCTGCGCATCAAAAAAATCGGGCACGCGGGCACCCTCGACCCGCTGGCTACCGGCCTCCTGATTTTGTGCACTGGCAAGAAAACCAAGGAAATCGACCTAATTCAGGCGCAGGAAAAGGAGTATACTGGCACATTCCGCCTCGGCCAAACCACCCCTAGCTTCGACCTGGAAACGCCCGTGGACGCTGAGCTACCATTCGAGCACCTCACCGAAGAAGAAATACGGGAAGCTACCACGGCCTTCACCGGCCTGATTGAGCAAACGCCCCCACTGTTTTCGGCCGTAAAAATAAACGGTGAGCGGGCGTACGAAGTGGCGCGGCGCGGCGGCGAAGCGGAAATTAAGAGCAAGCAAGTCACTATCCGAGAGTTTGAAATCACCCGCATTGCCTTGCCCGAAATAGATTTCCGCGTGACCTGCTCGAAAGGCACCTATATCCGCAGCCTCGCCCGCGACTTTGGCGTGGCCCTGGGCTGCGGCGCCCACCTCACCAAGCTCGTGCGCACCCGCATTGGGGAGTACCGCCTAGCGGAGGCCCTGAATATGCAACAGATTGACGCCTTGCGTCCACCGCGGCCCGAAGGCGAAACCGCCCGGCCACCCCGCCAGCAGAAACAACGCCGACCGGAGCGTCGCGCTGGGCTGGAGTATTTCAACGCCAACAACGCGGCCACCGAACCGGATAGCACTACTAACAGCGCTTCGGAATAACTTTCGCCTTGGAATGCGGACCAGCATCTGTTGGGCCTCGTACAAAAGACGTTGCCCGCACATTGTCTGGCGCTTTTTCAATACGCCAGCCGTAAGCAACGCACCCAATTCAATCAGCGCAAAACCAGTAGTTTATGCAAGTCGTTCGGGACCCGGCGCAGTTTCCGCATCTTCAGGGCAAGGCGGTTGTCACCAGTGGCACATTTGATGGTGTGCACCTAGGGCACCAAAAGATTCTGCGACGGCTGCGCGAAGTGGCTGAGCAGAGCGGCGGGCCGACGGTGGTTATCACCTATTGGCCGCACCCGCGCCTGGTACTGGGGCCGCCGCCCTCCCACCCCGAGCTGCTGGCATTACGCCTACTCAGCACGCTGGAAGAAAAAGCCGCGAAACTGGCTGAATTTGGTGTTGACTACCTGCTAGTAGTGCCTTTCACCAAGGAGTTTTCGTCCTGGACTTCGGAAGAATACATTCAGAACATCCTCCTGAACACGGTTGGCGCGGGTAAGCTGGTGATTGGCTACGACCACCGCTTCGGTAAAAACCGGGAAGGCAGCTTCGACTACCTAAGTCAGCACGCCGACCGGTATGGCCTGAGCGTGGAGGAAATTCCGCGCGAAGACGTGGACGCCGTGGGCGTAAGCAGCACCCGCATTCGGCGCGCCCTCGAAAGCGGCGATATCCTGACGGCCAGCCGCTACCTAGGCTACCCCTACCAGCTCACCGGCACCGTAACGCAGGGCCAGCAACTGGGCCGTACCATTGGCTGGCCGACTGCCAACCTGCGCGTAGAAGAGCCGCTTAAGCTGATTCCGGCCCGGGGCGTGTACGCTGTAATGGCTACCACCGCCGCTGGCACTCACCACGAAGCCATGCTCAACATTGGGGTGCGGCCTACCGTAGGCGGCGACCTGGCTGAAACTATTGAAGCGCACCTGCTGGACTTCAGCGGCGACTTATACGGGCAGCTACTCACGTTGCAGTTCATTGCCCGCCTGCGCGACGAACAGAAGTTCAACGGCCTCGATGCCCTGAAAGCCCAGCTGGCGCTGGATGCCGACGCGGCCCGGCAGCACTTGGTGGGTGGGTGAAATCAGTGAGGTGCATGATAACGTGTTGCTCATCACCAGCCCGTTGTGCATCATCTAGCGTGCGTTATGTAGCTGTTCTGCTGCTCTTTCTGCTGATAGACGCCACCTCTGGCTGGGCGCAAGGCACGCTGGATGGTACCATACGAGACTCTCTGACGCAAAAGCCGTTGGAGCTTGCCAGCGTGTTTCTGGCGAATACCACGTACGGCGCCTCTACCAACGCCAGCGGGCAGTTCACGATAAAAGACGTGCCCGCCGGCCCCTACGACCTTATCGTGTCTTATGTGGGGTACAAGCTGTTCAAGCGCCGCATAACGGTGCGCAATGGCGCGCAGCCGCTAGAGTTACCGCTCACTCCGTCGGCCCAGCAGCTAAGTGGCGTGACGGTGCGGCCCAACCCGAACCGCGAAAGTGACTACCGCAAGTTTGCCGAAACGTTTCTGGGACGCACCAGCTTTTCGCGGCAGTGTCGCATCCGCAACCCCGATGCCGTACTGGTGGCCTTTGATGCCGAGCAAAACCAGCTAACCGCCAGCAGCCCCACGTTTGTGCAGGTTGATAATGCGGCGTTGGGCTATCGAGTCAAGTATTACGGGCTAGTATTCACCTTGAACTTCAAGCAGCAATATGTGTCGTTTTATGGCTGGCCGGTTTTCGAGGAGATGACGCCGCGCAATGCCCGACAGCGGCAACTCTGGCTCACCAACCGCGAAAAAGCCTACCGGGGCTCCCTGACGCACTTTCTGAAAAGTGTGCGCAACAACGACTTAGCTCAACAGGGCTTTTTGGTGCGGAAGCTGCGCATCGTGCCCAACCCCCGATTTGCCCACACCGACAGCCTGCGCAAAGCGTTGCTGCGCGCCCGCCGCAACCAAGCACTAACCGCCGCGGAAATGGATTCCATCAGTCGGTGGCGGCAAGTGCCACCCAACTTTTCCATGCTTTATATGGCGGAGCGCCCCATCGACAGTTTGCGCCGGGCTGAATTGACTCCTGAACGAGTGTACCTACGCTTTCCTGATTATCTGCAAGTCAGCTACTTGCGCGAAGCTCCCGACCCGCTCTACCAGCCAGCACAGCCGTTCGGCGCCCCGCCCGGTTCTGTTGCCCGGCCTACGCGGCAGATTTCGTTGCTGACGCTCACGCAGCCGGAAGTTGAGATTCTGCCTAACGGCCAGTTAGTGGAACCGTTGGCCGTTTTAACCGATGAGTACTGGGCATTCGAGAAAATGGGTGAACTTTTACCCCTCGATTACCAACCGCCACATAGTACCTCTCCTCGCTAATCCACCGAATTCCACCCGCTGCCTTATGATCAACAAAGTAGTTCCCGACGCCCAAACTGCCCTGCATGGCCTCACCGATGGCATGACCCTCATGCTGGGCGGCTTTGGCTTGTGTGGCATCCCCGAAAACTCCATTCAGGAAATCCTGCGCCTCGGCGTGAAAGACCTGACCTGCATCAGCAACAATGCTGGCGTTGATGATTTTGGCATTGGATTGCTTTTGCAGCAGCGGCAGGTGCGCAAGATGATTTCCAGCTACGTAGGCGAAAACGCCGAGTTTGAACGGCAGCTGCTAAGCGGCGAGTTGGAAGTGGAACTGCTGCCGCAAGGAACCTTGGCCGAACGGATTCGGGCCGGGGGAGCCGGTATTCCGGCCTTTTATACGCCCGCTGGCTACGGCACGGAGGTTGGTGAGGGCAAGCCCAGCCAGGAGTTCTATGGCAAAATGTATTTACTGGAAACCTGGCTGAAAGCCGATTATGCCTTCGTGAAAGCCTGGAAGGGCGACACCGCCGGCAACCTTATCTACAAAGGCACTGCCCGCAACTTCAACCCGATGATGGCCACGGCCGGTAAAATCACGGTAGCCGAAGTAGAGGAACTAGTGCCCGCCGGCGAGCTAGACCCCAACCAGATTCATACGCCGGGCATCTTCGTGCAGCGCATCTTTCAAGGTAACAACTACGAAAAGCGCATCGAGCAGCGCACCGTTCGAGCTATCAACTAGTATATCTGTGCTAAGACCCGCGCACTGCGCACCTCTGCGCTTTTCCTTTGCGAGAAATTAATCTACGCTATGAAAAACACCGTTTTTCTGTTCCTCACGCTGGCTGTTGGCGGCCAAGCTTACGCCCAAACGGCCACCACGGCCAAGTCGAAGCCCGCTAAAGCGCAAACCCTCACAACCAGCCTGGCTCCCATGCCCGGCATCGACCGGTTGCTGGAGGAGTACACAGCCGACAACCGGGTGCCCGGCGCTATTGCCTTGGTAGCCCGCGACGGCAAAATAGTCTACCGCAAAGCCTTCGGCTACGATGATACGGGGGCCAAAACGCCCCTCAAGCCCGACGCCATCTTCCGGATTGCGTCCCAAACCAAGGCCATTACCAGCATCGGGCTGATGCTGCTTTACGAGGAAGGCAAATTCCAGCTCGACGACCCGATTTCCAAGTACTTGCCGGCCTTCCGCAACCCCAAAGTGCTGGCAACTTTCAACGAGAAGGACTCCACTTACACCACTGTGCCGGCCAAGTCGGAAATAACCATTCGGCACTTGTTCACCCACACCTCGGGCATCGGTTACCCCATCATCGGCAGCAAAGAAGCCAAAGCCATTTATGCCAAAGCGGGCGTGCCAAGCGGTATTGGCACGCCCGCCGGCACGCTGGCTACGGCTATGGACGCGCTGGGGCCATTGCCGCTGATGCACCAGCCGGGCGAGAAATTCACCTACGGCCTAAGCATTGACGTGCTGGGCCGCCTGATTGAAGTGCTCAGCAAACAGTCCCTCGACCAGTACCTGCGCACCCGCCTGTTCGAGCCGTTGGGCATGCGCGACACCTATTTCTACCTGCCCGCTGACAAGCAAAATCGCCTGGCTGCCCTCTACACCGAAAACGAAGCCAAGGCCACCGTCAAGCAAAGCGGCATGCACGGCATGAACCCCAATTATCCGAAGGACAGAGGCACCTACTTTTCGGGCGGCGCGGGCCTATCATCCACCATCGACGACTACGCCGCTTTTCTGCAAATGCTGCTCAACGGGGGCGAATACAACGGCCGGCGCTACCTGAAACCGGCCACCGTACAGCTCATTACCAGCAACCAGATTGGAGCCTTAGAGCAAGGCCAGAACAAGTTTGGGCTGGGTTTCAGTATCACCACCGCCAAAACCGCTGAAGCCTCTGGCCTGTCGGAAGGCTCCTATGAGTGGGGCGGTATTTTCGGTACCACGTATTGGGTGGACCCTAAACTGAAAGTAGTGGCTTTGCTCTACACCCAGAAGTACCCTAATACCACCGCCCGTGACCTAGCTGGCAAGTACAAACTGCAAGTCCGGCAAGCAGTGGCCGGTCCACCTCTCCCTGCCAAGTCTTCCAACTAATTCAGTTGTCGGTTATGAGTTGCTAGTTGCCGGATGATAGTTGTACACTTCACTGTTAGCAACTGGCAACTGGCAACTAACAACTCATAACCGACAACTCGCAACCCCACCATTCCATCCATCATGTTAGATAAACACGGCATTGCCAAACGAATAGCGCAGGAAGTGCGCGACGGCTACTACGTTAACCTCGGTATTGGCATCCCAACACTGGTAGCCAACTACATTCCGGCGGGTATCAATGTAGAATTGCAGTCGGAGAACGGCTTGCTGGGTATGGGCCCCTTCCCTACCGAGGCCGAAGTAGACCCCGACCTCATCAACGCCGGCAAGCAGACCGTGACCACGCTACCCGGTTCCAGCCTGTTTTCCTCCGCCGATTCGTTCGGGATGATTCGGGGCGAGCATGTGGATTTGACCATCCTGGGGGCCATGGAGGTTTCCGAAACCGGCGACATTGCTAACTGGAAGATTCCGGGCAAAATGGTGAAAGGCATGGGTGGCGCCATGGATTTGGTGGCGTCGGCCAAGAACATCATCGTGGCTATGCAGCACGTAGCTAAGGATGGCAGCAGCAAGCTCCTTCCGGCCTGCACGCTACCCATCACCGGCTTGCGTTGCGTGAAAAAGATAGTGACCGAGTTGGCCGTGCTCGACGTAACGCCCGACGGCTTCGTACTGCGCGAACGGGCGCCCGGCGTGAGCGTGGAGCAGATACAAGCCGCTACTGCCGGTAAGCTGGTGATTCCAAACGAGGTACCAGAAATGAATTTATGAGATGAACAGGTGAGCTGGATGTCCTGCTGGCGCCAATTGCACGGCTTGAGAATTAAACTCACTAGGCCTACCACCTCGCTATTTCTGCGTGCGGCGGTAGGCCTGGGCCATGATGCGGGCGGCAGCTTCGGGGGTGAAGTGCGAGAAGTACTTCCGCAACTGCGCCAATGCGGCAGGGGCACTGAGGCCACCGGCGTGCACGGCTTCGGCGAGGTAGTCGGCCAGGGTGTCGGGGTGACCGGTGAGGGCCGGAAACTCGTAGTCGGTTTTGTATCGGGCCAGAATATCCACCCGCAACCAATCGGGAGCGCCGGGCACTTGCGTGAGCAGGCGCTCCATCACCAGCTGCACTTCGTCCATAAACAGCGTGCGTACTAGCCCGTGCGGGGCGGGCACAGCCTGGCCGGCTGCCGCTACTAGCAGCACAGCAGCGGGCATAGCAGGCTGCCAGCGGTGCACATCGGGCGGGGCGCACAGCCAAGCAGTGGGCGGAAAGCTTTCGGGCGAGGCCAGCAGCCGGCCCAACGTTTGCAGACGACGTTCTTCGGGCGGAAGCATGCCGCAAGGTACAACAGCTCGTCCGGATGCTACCTAACGCCAGCGTAGGTGCTATATTCGGGGGGTTCAATGCCTTGCCTTCCAACCTCTTCGCCTATGCGCCACTCCTACGCAACTTTCCTTGCTTTCTTATTACTGACTGCTGGTTCGGCGCTGGCTCAAACCTCGCCCGTTATTACCCGCACCGATATGCCGGTGCCCACCGACACTTTGCGCCAGAGCATGGCCGTTCCTATTCTGCCCAGCAGCGTGCCGCCCCTCACGCAGCGCGGCCCCAACCAAAGCTGGAATTACAGCACGTTGGTACCCATAGCCCAGAACGTAGCGCGCTTTACTGCAGTGCCCAATCAGCTGCTCTATACGCTCACCTTCAGCTCGGTGCTGGGCGGCAGCAACCGCGCCACCGTGGCCGCGCCCCAAAGCATTCCGCTGCCCCCTGGCATCGGTTTGCCCATCACCGACCCATACCAGTTCTACAATGCCTCGGCCGCTGATTTTCGGTCGGTGGGCTACGGGGCCAGCGTGAATGGTACGGCTGTCCCTATTACGTATGCCAATGCCGCTCAGCAGGACGTTATCTACCGTTTCCCGGTGAGCTACGCCAGCGCGGCCGACTCCAGCTCCTCGTTTTTTAGTGTTAGCGTGCCTGGCACCGGCTACCTAAGCCAGCGTCGCAAACGGGTGAACCGGGTGGATGCCTGGGGGACGCTGACTACGCCGTTCGGCACGTTCCAGACGGTACGCGTGGTTACCCGCATCGAAGACCAGGACAGCGTTTCAGCAATGGGTGTCAACCAGGGAATTACGCTACCCGTGACCCGCGAGTATAAATGGCTGGCAGTAGGCCAACATATACCCTTGCTCACCATTACAACCATGCGGATTGCCAACCAGGAAGTAGTAGCCAGCGTGGAATACCGCGACATTTACCGGCGCCTGTCAGTACTCAGCACAACAAACCAGCTTCCAGAAAACGCCTTGAGTGTATACCCAAACCCGGTGCGTAACACAGAGCCGTTGCGTTTGCTGCTGCCGGCGGCTGGCCCTGTTTCCATCACCGCCACCGACTTGGCGGGCCGCATATTGTTCAACTACACCCTACCACATGCCGCCCGCGCAACGGTGGTGCCCGCTGCTGCCTTTGGCGCATTCCGGGGTGTGGCGCTGCTGCGGGTGCAAACCGAAACCGGGGCAGCTGTGCGCCGCATAGTACGGGAGTAGCGCGCGCACTAGGTCTTTGTAGACGATAAAAACGCCGATTATGCCTCAATAGAACCGGCGTTTTTGGGCTCGTTTGCACCACTTTTCCGCCAAACTTGTTGTGTGGCCGTACTGTTAGGGCCGTAGCCGCTTAGCGGAGCGGTATCTTAGCATTTCATTCACGACATTCTTTTCCGACGTATATGGCCACGAGTTCAAATGGCAAAACGGGCGGCAGCCACTCCAAGAAAGTAGCCCCCGACAAAAGTGCCGGCGCCCCTATTGAGCGGCTCACACCCACGGCTGTACCCGCGCACAAACTGGTGCTGCGCACTCTAAAGCGCGCTGACTTCAAGGTGGTGCAGGGAATTATGGACAAAGTGTACTCCAACATGGAGGGTGCTTGGTCGCAGGAAGAGTACAACAACCTGCTCAAGAAATTTCCCGAAGGCCAAATTTGCATCGAGGACAACGGGCAGGTAGTGGCAGCGGCGCTGGCCATCATCGTACAATATTCTGACTTCGGCGACCGGCACACCTACGCTAAAATTACAGGCAACGGCAAGTTCGACACCCACAATGCCAACGGCGACACGCTGTACGGCGTGGACGTATTTGTGGACCCCGAGTACCGCAGCCTGCGCCTGGGCCGCCGCCTCTACGACGCCCGCAAGGAGCTGTGCGAAAACCTGAACCTGCGCGCCATGGTGGCCGGCGGCCGGATTCCGGGCTACAACCAGTACGCTGAGGAAATGACACCCGCCAAGTACGTGGAGATGGTGCGCAACAAAGAATTGGTTGACCCCATTCTCACGTTCCAGCTCTCCAACGACTTCTACGTCCGCAAAATCATCCGCGGGTATCTGCCCTATGACTCCGAAAGCAAGGCCTACGCCACCCTGCTAGAATGGATCAACGTGTACTACGATGAGGAATTCGATAAGCTGATTGGCAACCAGAAAAGCAACGTGCGCATTGGTATTGTGCAGTGGCAAATGCGCGCCACAAAAGACTTGGAAGACTTTTTCCAGCAAATTGAGTTCTTCGTAGATACCGTATCGGGCTACAAGGCCGACTGCGTGCTGTTTCCGGAGTTCTTTAACGCGCCCATGATGGCTCTTACCAATGAAGAGTCGCCATCGGTGGCTATCCGCTCGATGGCGGCCTTCACCGAGCCCATCAAAACCAAGATGATGGAGCTGGCCGTGAGCTACAACATCAACGTTATTGCCGGCTCCATGCCGCTTTACGAGGACGGCAAGCTCTATAACGTGAGCTACCTCTGCCGCCGCGACGGTACCGTGGACGAACAGTATAAGCTGCACGTCACGCCCGACGAGGCCAGCTATTGGGGCATGCGCGGCGGCGACAAGCTGCGCTGCTTCGACACAGATTTCGGCAAAATAGGCATCCTGATTTGCTACGACGTGGAGTTTCCGGAACTGAGCCGCATGCTGTCGGACGAAGGCATGAAGATTCTGTTCGTGCCATTCTGGACTGACACCAAGAACGCCTACCAGCGCGTGCGGCTCTGCGCCCAGGCTCGGGCCATCGAAAATGAGTGCTATGTGGCTATTACTGGCTCGGTAGGCAACCTCCCGCGCGTTGAAAATATGGACATCCAGTACTCGCAGAGTGCCGTGTTCAGCCCCTCCGACTTCGCCTTCCCTCACGACGCCATTGTAGCCGAAGCCACGCCGAACACGGAAATGACCCTTATTGCCGACCTCGACCTGGACCTGCTGAAAGACCTAAATACCAGCGGCGCGGTGCGCAACCTGCGCGACCGACGCAAGGATTTGTACTCGCTAAGCTGGACCATTAAGAAGACGGACCGCGACGATGAACTGCTGGCCCAAGGCTCCGAAGAGCGGCATCCGCGCGTGAGCAAGCGCAAGGCGGTTGCGGCCGGATAGTACCCTGGCTTCTTACTGTTTCACGGAAAGCCGGTCGGGAACGTTCCCGACCGGCTTTTTTATTGTTTTGCGGGTTAATTGCACTTAAACATGCTTTTATTTCCCTAAACTTCGGCCCCCAGCTCCCAATGTTTCACTCCTCATCAATTCCCATTTCATGAAAAACATCCTCATCACCGGGGCCAACCGGGGCTTGGGTCTGGAACTCACCCGCCAGTATCTGGAGCGCGGCAACACGGTATTTGCCGCCGCCCGCCAACCCGAAGCCGCCACCGACCTGCACCAACTGCAAAGCCAGTACGCCGACAAGCTCCACCTCGTGCAGCTCGACGTAACCGATGAAGCCTCCATCGAAGCTGCCCGCCAGACTGTAGCCGGCCTTACCAACCAGTTGGATGTGCTGGTGAACAACGCTGGTATTTTCCCCGGCGCCGGCCCCGAAGACCCTGCTAAGCAGCACCTGGGCGGCTTAACGGCCGGCAATGCGCTGACTTTTCTGAAAGTGAATGCTGTGGGGCCGCTGCTGGTGGCGCAGGCGTTTCTGGACTTGCTGAAGGCTGCCAACAAGGCCCGCATTGTGAGCTTGTCGTCGGGGCAGGGCTCTTTGACTTGGAAAGCCTCGGCTGAACCATACCACTACTCGGCCAGTAAAGCCGCCTTGAATATGTATATGCGCGCCTTGGCTGCCGAGGTGGGCACTTACGGCGTAATTTCCATTCTGGTGGACCCCGGCTGGGTGCAAATCGGTATGGGTGGCAGCACGGCGGCCCTACCACCGGCCGAGTCGGCGAAGGGCATTATCCGTTTGGCGGAGCAGCTGCATGCCGAGGAAAACGGCAGCTTCGTGACGTGGCAAGGCCAGCCGGTACCCTGGTAATCAGTACAATTTTATGGGCACCCCGACGGGTGGCTTTCTTCGGGAAGGCCACCCGTTTTTTTATGAAGCACTCATTTTAAGCACGTTGTCATTCTGAGGCTGTACCCAATTTCTTAACACACGGATTTTCAATGTATTAAAAGCAAATTAAATTAAATCCATATAGAAAGCTATGCTCGTATGCACATCATCGAGCACGACACTATCTGCTCACCTTCCATTCATTTCTCTTTCCATCTTATGACCAGAAAAATTACTTCCCGGCCTTTCCGTACTGCTTTGTTGGGGTTGGCTGCGCTAGGCCTCTCCGTGGGTGCCGCCCAGGCTCAAACGGTGTACGGGCTCAGCACCACTAGCACCACTACAAGCAGCCTAGTAACGTTCAGTGCTACCACGCCCGGCACGTTCTCAGCCACTTTGCCTATTACCGGAGTTACAGCGGGCCAAACCTTGGTAGGTATTGATGTACGCCCGAATACAGGTGAGGTATTCGCGCTGGGTTACAACCCAACCGGCACCGTGGCACAGCTCTATACCATCAGCCGCACCACGGGTGCCGCAACGGCCATTGGCGCCGCCCTTACTCTGAATTTGGGCACCAATGTGGCCCGTATTGGCTTCGATTTCAACCCTACCGTGGACCGGATTCGGGTAACGTCGGGCGCGAATACCAATTTCCGCCTCAACCCCAACAACGGGGCGTTGGCCGCCACCGATGGCGCTTTGGCTTATGCCACTACCGACACCAACGCCGGCCAGACGCCTGGTATCGGGTCTTCGGCTTACACGAACAGCTACATCGGCTCGACGGGTACCACGCTCTACAACCTCGACGAAACAGCCAGCCGGCTGGTAACGCAGGTGCCGCCGAACAACGGTACGCTGAACACGGTTGGCGCTTTGGGAGTAGCTACCAACGGTGTGCTCCAGGCCTCGGACCTTGACATCTATTTCAATCCGAGCAATGGCACCAACGTGGCGTATATGTCCACGACCATTGCCACCGGTCTCACAACTGCCACTTCCACGCTGTATACTGTCAACCTGAGCACTGGTAACGCCACTTCGGTAGGCGCGCTGGGCACTGGCGCGTTTGTAGCCATTACCGACATCACCGTTGCTATTAACCGGCCTGCCACGCTACCCGCCCTTACGGGCCAGCTGGCTTACGCGCTGGCCGGTACCAACCTGATTACTTTTGACACCGCCCAGCCTACCCTGATCCGTACTTCGTTGGGTGTGACGCTACCCACTGGCACCGCCGCCACCCTCACCATGGTTGGCCTGGACATTCGTCCTGCTACCAATACGCTCTACGGGCTGGGGTATGATCCAACGGTAGCTAGTCCGGCGGCTAACACCCAGCTGTACACCGTCAACTCTGTAACTGGGACGGCGGTGGCCATTGGAGCACCTATTCGTCTGGAACTGGGCACAGGCGTAACTGGCTTTGATTTCAACCCTACCGTGGACCGGATTCGGGTGGTGGGTGCCAACCGCAACAATTACCGCCTCAACCCGATTACCGGCGCATTGGCCGCTACCGATGGACAAGTAGCGTATACCGCGGGCACCAATACGCCTAACATTGGGGCTGTAGCGTACACCAACAGCTTTATGGGAGCCGGCACCACGTCGACTACCACGCTTTACAACTACGACCTAACCCTGAATCAACTCAACACGCAGGCCACTGCCAACCCGCCTCAGGATGGGCAGCTTACCGCCGTTGGCGCTTCGGGAATTACGGTGAATGCCACCACCCCGAACGTGGACTTGGATATTTTCAGCCCCGCCCAAGGCACCAATACGGCCTACATGGTGGCTAACGCTGGTACTTCTGCTAACACCTCCCTCTACACCGTGAACTTAGCCACGGGTGCTGCTACCTTGGTAGGAGCCATCGGCAACGGTATAGCCGCCCGCAACATTGCTATAGCGGTAGCTGCTGGGGTAGTCAATTCCAGCCGCCAAGCTGAACTAGCTACCAACTTCTCGCTCTACCCCAACCCTTTAGCTGGCGCAGCCCGGCTGAGCTTCGGTTTGCCACGCGCCTCCCGCGTGCAGCTGACCGTAACCGATGCCCTCGGCCGCACCATTGACCAGGTTGATGCCGGCCTCCGCCCAGCTGGCCCCCAGACCATCGAGTGGAACCGCAAAGGCCAAACGGCCGGCATGTATTTCTTCCGCCTCAGCTTCGACGGCCAATCTGCTGGTACCCGCCAGGCTGTCATCACCGAATAGCGAGCCACAAACTTCACCGCATGCAAAAAGGCCAACCCGCAATGGGTTGGCCTTTTTGTGTGTATAACATAGTGGG
The DNA here is from genome assembly GCF_000420705.1 of Hymenobacter norwichensis DSM 15439. Classification (GTDB taxonomy): domain Bacteria; phylum Bacteroidota; class Bacteroidia; order Cytophagales; family Hymenobacteraceae; genus Hymenobacter; species Hymenobacter norwichensis. Next base: position 993,421 of record NZ_ATVL01000006.1, on the reverse strand, counting down.
TTCTGGAATTTCTCCAGCGTTAGCCTTGCGTGGCGGCCAGATGGGCATGGTCGCGGATAATGGTGCGCAGGAAAGCTTCGTCGGGTAGGTCGGTGTAGATACCGGTTAGGTCTTTCACTTTGTTGGCCACTTCATTCAACAGCGCAAAATTGTCGTGCTGTAGGCCCTTTTGCAGCAGTTGCCGAATGGTGGCCACATCGTGGTCGGCAAGTTGGTCGGCTTGTGGGAACACTACTACATAGTCGGCGGGGGTGATGATGGGCGCCAGCGCGCCGGCGGCCTGCCGTGGCCGGGTGCTTACCACAGTGGTACCGGCGGCTAGGTCGCCGAGGCGCTGACCGCGGCCGTTGGCCAGAATCGTGATGACGGCCACTAGCGGCCCAACCCCCGGCAGACTCATATCCACGAGGCGCAGCAGCCAGCGCAGCAGATAGTCGCCGAGTTGGGGCTGGGTACCATCCAGGCGCATCACTTTGATGTGGCGCGCTTTCTTGCCGATGCTCTGGCCGTTGAAGAAGATTTCACTTGCTAAATCGTAGAACACGTAGGGCACCAAGGCCACTATGATAATGACAACCAGGGCCGGGGATGCTTGCCCTACCGAGCCGATTGTTAGCGCAACCAGGATTCCGCAGGCGGCCAGCCAAGCAAATAGCACCAAGTAATCGATGATGGTCGCCACTATCCGGTCGCCTAAGCTGGCTACCTCATATTCCAGTGAAACGTTTTGGGTGGTTTGTACTCGGATAGTACTCATAAACTGAATTGCTGGTGGCGCCGCAGCAGCGCCGGAATTAATAAAGGCCGGATGCGGGGCAGCCCGGAAAAATTGACTTTCTTCGCCAAGCTGACCATGCTGCAAATTAGGAGTTGCCGGCTGATTGTTGGTGCCTATCTGCTGATTGTTGAGGCGGATTGCTTGGCCAGCAATCCGGCCTTCACCGCAACTGGTTGGCAGTAACTATCCGAGCTGTTCTTTTCGGCCAGCCCAGCAGCGTATCCTTATCCTACAATCACCTCATTAGTTAAGTAGCATCTTATGCGCGAAGCGGTATTTCTGCGGCAAAACGAAGCCCGCTGGAAGCAGTACGAAAGCACCGCTGCCACCGACCCCGACGAGCTGGCGGCTCGGTTTGTGGCCCTCACCGACGACCTGGCCTACGCTCAGACCTTTTACCCGGCTTCGCCTACCACGCGCTACCTCAACGACCTGGCGGCCAAGCAGCACCAGACCATCTACAAAAACAAGCCCGAGCAAACCAGCCGCTTCAAGGAGTTTTGGGCACGTGAGCTACCGCTGCTGGTGGCCCGCCACCATACCACGCTGGCTTGGTCGCTGGTGCTGTTCACGGTCTTCACGCTGGTAGGGGCACTATCGGCGGCCTACGACGACACGTTTGTGCGGGTGGTGCTGGGCGATGCATACGTGAACCGGACCTTGGAAAACATTGATAAGGGCGACCCGATGGCTGTGTACAAAGGCCAGAGCGAGGCTCCTATGTTTTTGATGATTACCCTCAATAATATTTACGTGTCGCTGGTGGCGTATGCGCTGGGCGCTACGCTGGGGTTGGGCACGGTGTGGGCGCTGTTTCGCAATGGCGTGATGCTGGGGTCGTTTCAATATTTCTTCTACCAGAAAGGGGTGCTTTTACCGTCGGTGCTCACCATCTGGATTCACGGCACCCTGGAAATTTCGGCCATTGTGCTGGCGGGCGGCGCGGGCTTTGTGATGGCACGGGGCATGCTGTTTCCGGGCACCTACTCCCGCGCCGACGCCTTCCGGCAAGCCGCCCGCGACGGTCTGAAGCTGGCTATCGGCCTGGTCCCGATTTTCATCGTGGCGGGCTTTCTAGAAGGTTTCGTAACCCGCCACACCGAAATGCCGCTGGCCCTGAGCCTGCTCATTATTGGTTCCTCGGCGGCTTTCATTGTTTGGTATTTCATCGTGTATCCCCGCCGGCTAGCCGCAACTCAAGCTCCGCAAGCCCTCTGAATCTCAAGTGCAAAGCGTACTGCGCCCCGCTTATTCAACCTAACTACCTATGCAATTAAAGTTTACCAAAGAGTCTGATTTTCGGCAGGAGCGGGACTTCAGCAACAAGTTTTCGGCTTCCTTCGAGTTTGTGATGGCGCACTGGCAGCCGCTTGGCCGCTGCCTCATCTACTTCGTGCTGCCCGCGGCCTTGCTCATGGGCATTCTATTGGGGCTAGCCCAGTCCAACGCCCTGCGCTTGATTACCGAAGGCGCCAGCTCCACATCAACTCCGTTCGGCCGTCTGAGCAACCAGTTTGGTGCATTTCAGTGGCTTGGCATGCTGGTCAGCCTTATTTCCTATGCATTGCTGGCGGCCACGGTATATGGCTACGTGAAGGTGCGGATGGAACTGCCACCCGAGCAGGAGGTAACTCCGGCGCTGGTGGGCGAGCGGGTGAAGTACGATGCCCCGCGCATGGCCGTTTCGGGGCTGGTGGCTGTGGTGCTTATTGGGCTGGGCTTTGTGCTGCTATTTATTCCAGGGATTTATCTGAGCATTGCTGTAAGCCTAATTTGGGTAATTCAGTCGTTTGAGCACAAAGGCGTAGGTAGCGCCATCAGCCGCAATATTTCTCTGATTAAGGGTAAATGGTGGTCTACGTTTGGCCTTGCGGTGGTAATGTCGCTTCTGGTAGCACTCATGGGCATGGTTTTTCAACTGCCGCAGGTGGTACCGTATGTGGGCAAGCTGCTGGGGTGGGAATGGGCTAGCTCCAACTTGTTCCTGATTGCCGGCAACGTTGTAGCTTCTGCCGGCGGGGTAATGCTGTACACGCTGCTACTGGTGGCCCTGATGTTTCAATATTTCAATCTGATAGAGCGCAAAGAAGGCATTGGGCTGCGCAGCTTGGTAGACAGCTTGGGCAACGGCCCCGCTCCGGTGGCGCATAACCACGCTTACCGGCCCGATGACGAAGGCGAATACTAGAGCGCCTATCCCTTATTCCTGCTTTCTTCCTTACTTAAATCCGGCGTGTTTTCTTTTGTTTCCACTTATCGGTTGTGCTTGTTTTGGCTGCTGACGCTGGGCTGGCTGCTGGCTGCTACTCCTGTGCCGGCCGCACCGCAACCCGCCGCCACAGTTCCCGCAAGGCACCTGCCCCCCGACCAGAACAGCCCCATCGCCCTTCGCAAGCCTGCCCCGGCGCGGCTGCGGGAATTTCGGGAGCAGCGCGAGTTTCAGTACGTAACCGTAAAAAGTGAACAGAGCGCCTGGGATTTGCTGATGATGCGGTTTTGGCGCTGGCTAGGCGACCTGCTGGAGACTCGTTCTGGTAAAATAGTCTGGGAATACGGCATCTACGCCGCACTGATTGCAGTACTCATTTTCGTGGTGCTAAAGCTCATGCAGGTGGACATCACCCGCGCCTTCGGCCGGGGCGCCCGCCGGGCACCGCTTTCCTACGACGTTGATGCCGAAGACATTCACGCTCTGGATTTCGGGGCGCTGTTGCGGGAGGCTGAAACCACCGGCAATTACCGCTTGGCCGTACGCCTAGGTTATCTGGAGGTGCTCAAGCAGCTCACCGACCAAGGCTTGATTCGCTGGCAGCCCGACAAAACCAACCACGACTACCTCTACGAGCTGCCCCCCGGCCCGCTGCCGCCCGCTTTCCGGGAGCTAACCCGCCAGTTTGATTTTGTGTGGTATGGGGAGCACGACGACCTTACGCCCACTCATTACGCGCAGGCGCGCGCCACCCGTGAAGCATTCCAGCAGCTCCTGGCCGCTCCCCGCCGCGCCGCCTGACCCAACACTAGTGCTCCGTATCTGGTGCCTGGCACTTTGGTCGCTCTAAGCCATTAAAACGTAGTTCCGACCTTGTTTCCAGGCAGTAAGCACCACATACTGCCACTAGGCACCAGATACGAAGCTCCATCAAATAAGCACTAAGCACGACCAAAACATGACTACTTTTCGCTGGTATCTGCTGGGGGTGGCGCTGCTGTTTGGGGCGTACGTGGCCGTAGAATACTACCGGCCTAAGGAACTCGACTGGACGCCGACCTTCCAGAACAAAGACAAGATTCCGTACGGGGCCTACGTGCTCTACGACGTGTTACCCGATCTGCTGGACGTGACGACGCGCGACGTGCATATCGTGCGGGTGCCCATCTACAACCAGATTGAAGGCGAGGACGAGCCCGAGCGGTCCTTTGAGCAGGAAGTTACGCCGGATTCCAGCCAGTTGGCGGCCGATACCACGGCGGAGGCCGACACCGCGCAGGCTCCAGCCGAATCTGAATCTGACGACGCTGACTACGAGGCGGGCCTGACGGAAGCAGGCTACCCTAGGGCCACTTACCTCTTCATCAACAACGAGTTTCAGCTAAGCTCCTCAGACTGCCGGGCGCTGCTGCGCCACGTGGCCCGCGGCAACGACGCCTTTATTGCTGCCGAGCAGTTCAGCCGCCTGCTCACCGATACGCTGGGTTTTAACTCAACCATTTCCCTGAACAGGGCGCGCCGCCGCTCAGTAGCCGCAAATCCCAAGCTGCTGGATTCGGTCCGGATTCAGCTGACCAACCCTCGGCTGGCTGGCCAGGCCGGGCGGCTGGGCTTCCGCCTACCCGCATTGGGCGCCGCCTACCGCCTGGTACCAGACAGCATGATGCGAGGTACCACGCTGGCCACCGACACCACGGGGCAGGCCGTACTGGTACGTGTGCCACACGGCCGGGGCCACATTTATCTGTGCACAGTACCGTTGGCTTTCACCAATTATTTCGCCTTACAGCCGCGCACCGGCAATTTCGCGTTTGCGGCCCTCTCTTACCTGCCCACCGGGCGCATGGTGTGGTGGGATGAGTACCAGAAGCAGGGCCGAGTGGGCGAACAATCGTTGCTGCGGGTGCTGCTGGCGCACGATGCCTTGCGCTGGGCCCTGTACCTGAGTGTGGTGGGCATTTTGCTGTTTGTGGTAGTGAAGGCCCGGCGGCGGCAACGCATCATTCCTATTCTGAAGCCATTGCCCAACACCACGCTGCTATTCACGCGCACCATTGCCGGCCTATACCGGCAAGGCAACAACCACACAGCTATTGCCGAGAAAAAGATTCAATTGTTTTTAGAGCATTTGCGCACCCGCTTTCACGAGCCAGGGCTGGACTTGAACGACGAAGCCGCTCGGGAACGGTTGGCGCAAAAGACCGGCTTGCCCCGCCCCGATGTAGACGCGCTAGTTCGCCGAATCAATTTTCTACTCACAGCCCGGCAGATATCAGATGCTGATTTAGTAGGATTGAATAAGGCTATAAATGACTTTCGGAAAGCCGCATCATAATTATTGCACTATTATCTAAATTATGATTTTATCTATTTATAACTATTCCTATAAAGCCTATTCATAACCATATGGCCTATATATTCGGTGACACCATACAACCGGTATAAAATTATTTAAAGACGCTTAATTCAGATCATCACTTCTCTTTTGCCTCTTCGCCTCTCTAATAGAAATGGAAAACACTCCTGATTTACCACAAGATACTTCGCCACTATACACCAACCCTTCCACTGAGCCCATCAGCGCAGAAGCTTCCACCGCCGGCGACCCAACGGAAACGCCTGCCCTAGAGCCAGCATCAACAGCAGCCTTCACTTCCCGCACCGATCTGAGTCACCTCAGCCGCCACGCCGACGCCATCCGGCAGGAGTTGGGCAAGGTGATTGTCGGCCAACACGCTTTGGCCGAATTGCTGCTTACGGCCCTGCTAGCTGATGGGCACGTACTATTGGAAGGCGTACCAGGCGTAGCCAAAACTCTGACTGCCAAACTGCTAGCTCGCACCCTAGATGTACCATTCAGCCGGCTACAGTTCACCCCTGACCTGATGCCCTCCGACGTGCTCGGTACCTCAGTATTTCGCCCGAGTAAAGCTGACTTTGAGTTTCGGCCGGGACCGATTTTCGCCAGCATCGTGCTGATCGACGAAATCAATCGGGCTCCGGCTAAAACCCAGTCGGCGCTGTTTGAGGTAATGGAGGAGCGGCAGGTAACGCAGGATGGGACCCGCTACACCGTACCTGAGCCCTTTGTGGTGCTGGCCACCCAAAACCCCATTGAGCAGGAAGGTACCTACCGCCTGCCTGAGGCACAACTCGACCGATTTCTGTTCAAGCTGAACGTAGGCTATCCCACCGTGGAAGAGGAAATTGGAATTTTGCAGGGGCATCACGCCGGTTTTGGGGGCACGCCACTTGAGGCAGTGCGTACCGTACTTACGGCCAACGACCTACGCAACATGCGGGAGCAAGTGCGACGGCAGCATGTAGAGCCCAAGCTGCTGGAATATATTGCCCGCGTGGTAGGCCAGACCCGCGCCCATAAAGGCCTGTATTTGGGTGCTTCACCCCGCGCCTCGCTGGCGCTGCTCAACGGGGCCAAAGCCCTAGCGGCCCTACGCGGCCGCGACTTCGTGACCCCCGAGGACGTGCAGTATTTAGCGGCCCCAGTGTTGCGCCACCGCATTCAGCTCACACCAGAGCGCGAGATGGAAGGCAGCACTCCCGATGACATTGTAAAACAGATTCTGCAACAGATTGAGGTTCCGCGCTAATTCTGGTGTCATTGCCTTGTTGTTTCTCTACGCAGTGACAGTTTCTGTTCGATGAAATCATTTTTCCTGACGCGCCGCTTCTTTGTACTGCTCTTCGCTCTTATTGTTGGGCTGGTAGTGGCGTTTTTCCTGCCGGGCTGGCTGGCCGTTGTGCAATTGGGGCTGGGCTTGCTGGTGGCACTCGTGGCCATTGATACTGGCTTGCTGTACGTGCCGGCGTGGGGCGGAGCCGGGCACGTGTTCGGCCGCCGGGTGCTGGGCGACAAGCTCGCCAACGGCTCCGACAACGACGTGGCCATCTACCTGGAAAACCACTACCGCTTTCCAGTGCGCACCGAAACTATTGATGAGATTCCGCATCAGTTTCAGCGGCGCAACGTGCTGTTTCGGGCCCCCATAAAGTCTGGCGAAACCACCGTTATCAACTACCAATTGCGGCCAGTGAAGCGCGGCGAGTACGAGTTTGGGGCCGTGAATGTGTACGTAGCCTCGCCGCTGGGTTTGGTACGGCGCAGGTTTCGCTTCGACGATAGCCGGACGGTGCCAGTGTATCCGTCGTTTTTGCAGATGCGGCAGTACGAGCTGCTGGCCATCAGCAACCGCCTGACGGAGGTGGGCGTGAAGCGCATCCGGCGGGTGGGCCACAGCCTGGAGTTCGAGCAGGTGCGGCCCTACGTAACCGGCGACGACCCGCGCAGCATCAACTGGAAAGCCACTGCCCGCCGCACCACCACCGGCAACGCCGCCGACTCCTTGGTGGTGAACCATTACCAGGACGAGCGTGCTCAGCAGGTGTACTGCCTCATTGATAAGGGCCGAGTGATGCGCATGCCGTTTGATGGATTGAGCTTGCTGGATTATGCCATCAACGCCACGTTGGTAGTCAGCAACATTGCCATTCTCAAGCACGATAAAGCTGGGCTGGTTACGTTTTCGCACCAACCAGGCACTATTCTAGCCGCCGACCGGCGCGGCGGGCATATGCGCAAGCTGCTAGAAGTGCTGTATCGCCAGCGCACTAAGTACCTGGAAACCGACTACGAACGGCTTTACATCAGCGTCAAGACCAATATCCGGCAGCGCAGCCTGCTGATTTTGTTTACCAACTTCGAGACGCTGAACGGCATGCAGCGCCAGCTGCCGTATCTGCGCCGCATCGCCAAAGACCACTTACTGCTGGTGGTGTTTTTCGAGAATACCGAGCTGCGCGAGTTTCTGGATGCCCCCGCCGCCACCACCCAGGACGTGTACAACCAGACTATTGCTGAGAAATTCGCCCAAGAGAAGCGACAGATTGTGCGGGAGCTGAACCGCTACGGCATCCACGCCCTGCTCACTGCCCCCCAAAACTTGACGGTGAACACCATTAACAAGTACCTGGAGTTCAAGTCGCGCGGCTTGATCTGAACCACGGATTCACTCATCAAATGACTCTAGCCGGGCGTTGTCGAGGAGCAGGTTGGTGGTGGTGCCGTAGTAGAGGAAGGTGATTAGGATATTGTCGAAGTCGGCTTTGGGGGGGCGCATGTCAAAGTGCAGCTCGCGGGGCCAGCCACCTTCCAAGGAACGTTGCAGATGCACAGTGCGGGTCTTCAGGATTTCGTCGCCGCGGCGGAAACGGACCACGTACTGGGTCATGCGGTTCACGTCCCACTCTTTCTGGTCGGCGCGGGCCTGGGCGTAGGCGCGTATCCACTCAAACTCGCCACGTTTCGCCGAAATTACCCACTCGGCGCTGCGTGGGTGCTCAGTATCGAGCTTTAATGAGCAGTTGCCCTGCAAAGCGGGCGTCCCGCACACACCCGGCCCAGGCTGCTCGAAGTCCTGCTGCCATAAGGTGCGGCTGTTGCGGGCGGTGCCGGTGAATTCGGCGTTGCTGTCGAGCAGCAAGTACGTTTCCGGGGGCACTTCGTAGCGGAACACAGTGCGCCACAGGTAAGCCCGAGTCATTTCGCCAGCGGCCAGCAAGCCGCCGTGGCCGCCAGGTACGGCCATCTGGTTCAGCCAATAGCCGTACGTGCAGCCCACCACCGCTACTACCCCATAGGCCGCCGCCCAACGAGGCCGTGCCAGCAGCCACCGCAGCGCCGCCGCCAGTGGCCAGGCCAGCACCGCATAGCTCTGAATCATGGCCCGGGCGCCCAGGCCGCCGCCGTACGCCCACTCGCTCCAAGCAAACGTAACGTAGGTAAACAGCACCGTGTACACCAACAAAGCCCAAAAAGCCGTCGGCTGCTGCCGCCGCAACGGCCCGAAGCCCACTAGCGCGGTGAGCAGCAGCGGCGAGTACATCAGCCAGCCCGTCCGGAAGCTGAAGATTCCATCAAACAGGTGCGGTTTCAGCCAGTCGAAGCCCTGCTCTTGGTAGCTATAGACCACCCAGCGGCCAGTAGCATAATGCCAGTAGAACAGCTGCACGCTCACTATCACTGCGCCCGCCATCAAGGGCCCCAGCAGCAGCAGCCAATGCCGCTGCCAGAAGGCCAGACGGTCCCGCAGCACTGCCCGGTTGGGCGCCAGCCCCCACAGTACTGGTATCAGCCCGGCCAGAATTTCCGTGGGGCGGGTCAGGGTCATCAGGCCGACGATGGCGCCAATTCCTATGGCTCGCGCCAAGTTTGGGTGGGCGTAAAAGGCGGGCGTAAGCAGCAGCAACGCGGCGTACCAGAATAGCAGCCAGCAATGCACCATACCAGCATGGCCGGCGGCGCTATACGTGAGGTAATTGGTGCCCAGCAGCAGAATCAGCAGCGCGAGGGCCGTGGGCCACTCTCCGAAGCGCGGCAGCAACGCCCCGCGCATTAGCCAGAAACTCAGCACGCACACCAGCAGGCTCCCCAACTTCACAGCCAGCTGATAGGGCGCCGAAAATCCATCAGCCGGGAAGCTCAGCGGCGCCGCCAACTGGTGCGCGACCAGGAAGAACGGTAACTCCTGCAACGCCAGCCCCACCGGGTACTTCATCACGAAATTACCGCTGCTCGAATCCCGGTAGGCCTGATATAAGGTGGGCGTAGGAGCGTACTCCTTGAACATCTGCTCCCGGAAATTCAGCTCGCGCAGGTCATGGTGGATGAGGGCGGCAGGCAGGTAAAGGTAGTAGCCCGACGCATCCCAGTTGATAACCGGCGACGAGGGAGTGCGCCAGGTTTCAATGGGTGGGTAGTACCACCACGACCAAGCCAGCAGCAACACCGTACAGCACCAGCCGGCCAGGCGGGAAGGAGAATTCATAGCAAGCAGTGAAGCGCCGGGACGAGAGAAAAAGGACAGCCGGCAAATTGCGGAAAAATCGGGGCCAGACCAACCGCCGGCCAGCAAGCATAGGCCCGGCACGAATGCTGCATACGGACGCTCCTACCGACGGCACCCGTATCTTTCGCCGCCACCGTTCCCTACCCTGTCGCCTATGTTTAGTCGTTTGTTTGCTGTTGTTGTGTTGCTTTTGTCCAGCTTGTTGCCGGTTTCGGCGCAGCTTAACTCGGTTACCCGCAACCTGTTGCCAGTGCCAAGCTCGGTACGCTGGGGCAACGGGCAGTTCGTGGTGAAGCGCACATTCACCGTGCGCATAACTCAGGAAGACTTGATAACGCGCGACAACGGTAGCATCAAGAGCACCACCCAGAAGCTGCTATTTTCTCAGCTCACTTCGCCTACTTCGGCCTTTATCAACACCCGGTTCACGGAAACCGGTCCGGCCGACTTAACTATTCGCTATGGCAAAGCAGGCCGCGCCGAGCTGTTTGATGAGGAGCGGTATAGTTTGCGGGTAACGCCGATGGGTATTGCCCTGGATGCTCCTACTAGCCTGGGTGTGTTGCGGGGTTTGGCCACATTGCGGCAACTGGTTACCGATGCACCATCTGGCAAAAAGCACCTACCTGAAGTAGACATTCTGGACCAGCCCCGTTTTCCGTGGCGCGGACTGCTCATTGATGCTTCGCGGCACTTTATGCCCGTGGCGCTCATCAAGCGCAACCTTGATGGCATGGCCGCGGTGAAGATGAACGTGCTGCACTGGCACCTCTCCGACGACCAGGGCTTTCGGGTGGAAACCCGATCTTTGCCCCGGTTGCACCAAGTGAGCGGGCAGTACTACACCCAGGCGCAGGTGCGCGAGGTACTGGCCTACGCCGCCAAGCGGGGCATTCGAGTACTACCCGAGTTCGACGTACCCAGCCACACCATTGCCTGGTTTGCGGCCTACCCCGAGCTGGCTTCCAACGACTCCACGTACGGCGTGTACCAGAGCTGGCGCACCTCCAACATGGCCATGGACCCCACCAAGGAATCCACGTATGCCCTGATTGACACGCTGTTCAAGGAAATGACCGCGCTGTTTCCCGACCCGTACTTCCACATCGGGGGCGACGAAAATGACGGACGGCAGTGGCGGCGTAGTCCGCGCATTATGGCCTTTGCCCGCGCCAACAACATGCTGAAGTCCGACGGCAAAACGCTTGATAAGCATGTGCTGCAAACCTACTTCAACCGCCGGGTGCTGGCCATCGTCACGAAGTACAACAAGAAGATGGTGGGATGGGACGAAATTCTGGGGCCGGGCCTACCGCAGGATGCCGTTATCCAGAGCTGGCGCGGCAAAAAAGGCCTCAACGATGCCGCGCAGGCTGGTCATGCCACGCTGCTATCCAACGGCTACTATATCGACCTCAACTATTCCGCCGCTACCTACTACGCCACCGACCCGCTGCCCGCCGATACGCCTCTGACGCCCGCACAGCAAAAGCTGGTGCTGGGCGGCGAAGCTACCATGTGGGCTGAATTTGCCGACAGCGTGGTGATGGATTCGCGCATCTGGCCTCGCACCGCGGCCGTAGCGGAGCGGCTTTGGTCGCCGGCCGCGGCCACCCAAAATGTACCAGATATGTACCGGCGGTTGGCTGTGGTTTCCACGCAGCTAGAAGGCTTGGGGCTGCTACACCGCAAAGCCCCGCAGCAGCTTCTGACGCAGATGGCTGGTCCGACTTACCGGGTGCCGCTACGCACGTTGGCAGAAGTGGTGGAACCCGTGAAGGAATACAAGCGCCATTTTCAGGGCTTCACCTACACCCCCCAAACGCCCCTCAACCGCCTCGTTGATGCCGCCCCGGCCGAGTCCGACCGGGCGCGGGAGTTTGGCGTGGCCGTGGATACGCTGCTAGTGTATCGTTCCGCTTTAGCGGATAAGAGTAGCCCCAAGGTCCGCCCCGCCAAAGCCGCCCTGGCCACCGTGCGCGACCAACTCAGGATCTGGCAATCCAACGACGAGCTACTGAAGCCGCTCTTTGCCACCGCGCCCGCCCTCACCGAGTACGCCCCGCTTTCCACCCAACTGAAACTGCTGGCTACCCTCGGTCTGGAGCGGTTACAGCAGCTCGAAAACGGGCAGGCCCCCACCCCTACCTGGCTGGCTGCCGCCCAAAAGCAACTGGAAGCTACCAAAGCCCCCGCCGGCCAAGCTGAGTTGGCTTTGGTACCGGCCATGCGCAAGCTGTTATTGTAAAAAATAGGAGCTAGTTCCCCTCAGATGAGGAGGGGTTGGAGAACTAGAGCTAGAAAGCTGAAACTAGTTGCTGTTCAACGGCAGATCAACCACCCCTAACCCCTCCTCATCTGAGGAGGGGAACTAGCTCCTATTTTTATAATCGTAAGGCATAAGTAGCCTTTAAAACAGCACCGATACCTGCATGCGGCCGGTGTTGACCACTTTCAAGCCGTTGGACTTGCGGCCGTCGTAGGCCAAGTTTACGTTGAGGCCGTTGCTGAGGCGCTGCTCGATGTTCAGGTTCCAGGTGAAGTTGCTGCCGGGCCGCAAGGCGTTCAACACCTCCAACCCGACCACCGAATTGGCATCTCCTTTGAACCCCACCCCTACGTAGCGGGTGCTGGCCGTAATAGTGCGTTTGCTCACTTGGCTGAGGCGGGTTTCAATGCCTAGCTCATCGAAGGTGCCGCGGGCTTCGCCTTTGTCGTTGATGGGTGTGGTGTTGGTTTTGGTGGTGCGCAGATAGGTGCCGGTGAAGCGTAGCGTGCCGTTGGGCTGGTAGCTGATTTCGGGAGCCAACTCGTAAATCAGCAGCCGGAAATTCCGGTCTTTCAGGTAATTGGAGTTGTTTTGCCGGATAGTGCGCGAGGTAGTAAACCGCCCCGTAAACGACTGTGCTAGCGTCCGGCGGAGCAGCAGGCTCTGCGCAGCAAGGTTGCGGATATCGGAGCCCTGGGCCAGCAGGGTTTTCTGCTGGGTTTGCTGTACGGTCAGCTCGGCCCCGAAAATGGGATTCGAGCGGTTGAAGTACAGCGTATTGCGCAGCAGTTTGTTCAGAGATAGAAGCAACGAATCCTCGGTCTGGAACGCAAACGGATTCAGGCGCGACGACAAGCTTTTATCGGTAGTACGGCGGTCCAGCGTAACGGTGCTGATGGTGGAAAACCGCGCCACTGCGGCCCGCCAGCCGCCAGCTTCGCGCCAGTTGCGGGGCGCGGCGGTGGTGAGGCGGTAGCTGAAACGGTTGGTGAAGGCAATGATGTAGTCGTCGGTAGGCAGATACACTTTGATGTGGGTGCGGTACACCGCATCGGGCGTGGGGGCCTCGAAGAACTCTTCTTTCTGCTGTCCTGGTTCACCGTTGGATTCCTGAAAATAGTGCGTCCCCTGTCCGTTTGGTATGGCCACAAACGAGAAGTCGCGGCGCAATTCCCGGCCAGTAGCCACGGAGTAGCTTAGCTCGGAGCGTACTTGGTTTTGCAGCAGGCTAGCGTTCCAGTCCACTTTAGTCAGCACGGTGCGCTGGCGGACACTGTCGCGGGCGGCCAGGTCCCGGTAGGTGGCTAGCACGGCCAGGTCCTGGTAGCGGCCGAGGCGGGTGGTCATGGTGCCCTGCCAGGTTTGGGCGGTGCCGCGCCGCTGTAACTCGCTCTGGTTGGCGTTGGGCGTTTGGTCGCGGCGGTAGGTGTAGTCGGCCCGGAACTTGGTTTTGGCCGTATCCTGGCTCTGAATGAACACGTTGTGCTCATCGAAATAATTGGCCGACGACAGCACCACCGAATCACCAGTGGGAGTGGTCACCCGGTTTTTATCGAAGCGGTAGGCATAGCCGGGTATCACGCGGCCCCGCACGTAGCGCGCCGTGGCCTCGCCCCGCGCCCACGTCGATTTGCCGCTGCCGGCTTGGGAGTTCAGCAGAAACAAGCTGCCGCGCATCTGCACGCCACCTATTTGCCGGGCCCCATCCAGCCAGTGCTGCAAGCCGTCCACCTCGCCTGAGCGGTAGCGCCGGCTGAGGCGGTAGTTGATGGCGTTGTCGGCGTCTTTGGCCGCGCCCACCGCAAAGTTCAGGATGTTGTCGGCGCGGGCCACGCGGCGGGTGGCGTTGCCCTGCACGGTACTGGCGGTGCTCCAGTTTCGGTCGAATTCAATGTCGCGGTACCGGTCAATGGGCGCGAATTCCGGGCTAGTGTATTCGTAGTCGAGGGCGCTGCGGAACCGATAGTCTTTTAGTATGCCCAGCCCCGGTAGCTTGCGGTCCTGCACCACGTAGCCAATGCGCATGGCCTGACCCTTGTCCGACTGCGGCGAAAACCGGTTCAAATCCAGCTCCGACGACGCCACATCCACAAACACAGTGGAGGTGGAATCAATCTGGTAGCTGGCGCCGGCCGAAATAATCTGCTTCTGCAATGGCGCCGGAATCAGACGGATGGCTTGGTAATTACCCAGCCCTGGCCCCACGTACTCATATACCCGCCCGTTGGCGCTGGCCTGCGCCACGCTCAGCTTGTAGTCGCCGTTGCCCTGGCCTAGATCGGTAAAGCGTACGGTGTACGCGCGTTGCAAAGAGTCCGTCAGATAGGTATATATCTCCACCTGCTGGCCACCTACCAAGCGGGTTTCGCGGGTGTACTGCACCTGCTGCCGGCTGTAGGTGGTGGGCTCTCCACCTGGTACGCTGGCCTGTGGCACGTTGTCGCTCAACCTACGTAAGGCCACCCGATCAGAATCCGAGAGAATAAGGTTGGGCGAGTTGTCGGGGTTGTCGGCTTCGCGGTAGAAGTTGCCGTGCAGCGCCAGCCGCCCTACCTGCTGGTAGTGGCTGGCCGAATAGAGTGCGCGGGCATAGTTGAAATCGGAATACTCGAAGTCAATCTTGATGCGTGAGTTGTTGGTAATCAGGTGCTGGGGCGAAAACGTAACCTCGGCCTGGTTGTAGTCGATGATGTAGTCGTTATCGAAACCCCGCGTCATCAGCCGGCCATCCAGAAATACCCGCTCAGAATTGGCTAGCACGATGATGTATTGCTCGCCGTTGGGCCCACGCAGCCGGTAAGGCCCCTGCACGTTCTCAATGGGCGTCACATCAATACTACCGAATTTGCCCTTGGCTACCCCACCGGCCACCGTAGTGGAGGACCGCACCGGCCCAAACCGGCCTTGGGTTTCCGAACTACTAGTGCTCGACGTAAGACCAGTGCCCGCCAAACCGGGTGCCGAGGGAGTCACGCTGCCGGGCACGGCGCCCTGGTTGAGGGTGGGCGTTTGGCCGCCGTTGCTGATGCTGGTGGTGGAATACGTGCCCGGATTGACGCCGGGGTAGCTGGGCACCGGTGTGAGCTGGGGCGTGCTAAAGCCGCTTAGCCCGATGCCTAGCTGGCCCAAATTCACTTCCAGCGCCGCACCCTGCACGTTTTTGTAGAAGCGCAGAAAGTAGTCGGGCTTGTTGCGGAGTACCACGTCGCCGGCCGTCAGGTTCCAGCGCTGGCTGGTAAGCGTGATGTAGATTCGGTCGAATTCCTGGAGTTGCTGGGTGTTGCCTTCGGGCTGAAACGGCACGCTTTGGTCGCTGATGGCGGCCGTGAGGTTGATGTTTTCGGTCAGTTTGCCTTCCAACTGCAAGTTCAGCGAGGAGTTCACAAACACATTCTGGGCGTTGCCGAAACTAATGCCGCGGGCCAGGTTACCGGTTTTATTGATGCCCGGCGTACTCAGAATCTGCTCCTTCACCGCGAAATCCTGCAGCCCAAACGTACGCCTTGGGAAGTCTACACTATCAAGCAGCCCGCGCGGCCGCCGGAACTGCGGCGCGGCCAGACGCATCGGCAGCACCCGGTAACACACCAACACCGAATCGAGGCCGGGCAGCAGCACATCGGGCTGGCCGGGTTCGGGGGCGGGCACGCGGCGGCGCTGGGTGTAGCGGTACCGGTCGGTGCGCGTATCATAAGCCACGGCGCGCCCGTTGATACTGACGGAGGACGGTACCACGGTTAGGGTATCGGGCAGCGCAAATTCGGTGAGGTCTTGGTCGGCACTGAGACGCACCCACACGCAGCGGCGCGTGTTGGGTGGCAGCTCCGGCCGCTGCTGGGCTCGGGCTGATGCAAGGGCTAACGCCCAAAGAGGTATCAGCAGCAGCCAAAAGCGCAGGAAGCGGGGCGTAAAACTGCTGATCATCCAGGATAAATAAATACGAAGATACGCAGGCTCAACAACGCATATTGCCACCAACTTCGTGCCTCTTCTTGGCTGATAGCTTTTAGCTGTTGGCTGTTCGCCTTTTCTCGGTGGATGACATTATTAGTTTGCCATCAGCTAACAGCCAAAAGAACTAGCCCGCCAGCGGCAACTCGATATAAAACGTGGTGCCGATGTTTTCCTCGGTTTCAAACCAGATGGTACCGCCGGCACTTTCGATGCCGCGCTTGGCCACCGCCAGCCCAATGCCGGAGCCGGTAGCTTTGGTGGTGAAATTGGGCACGAACACCTTCTCGCGCACCTCATCCGGAATACCCGCGCCGTTGTCCTGAATGGCAATACGCACCCGTTTCTCATCCTGAATTTCGAGGCTAGCGCTAATAACCGGGGCGCGGCTCTCGGGTACGGCTTGTAGGGCGTTTATAAGTAAGTTGTTGAAGGTGCGCACCAACAGGTTCTCGTCGGTAAATACCACCACCGGCTCGTCGGCTGCTGGCAGAATCAGTTGAATGGTGGCATCTTGGCGGCTACCTTGATGCAGTTCCACGCAGCGGCGCAGCACCGGCACCACGTCCAGCCGCTCAGGGCGCATAGCGGGCAGGTTAGTGAAGTTGCTGAACGAGGTGGCAATGTCGGTCAGCACGTCAATCTGAGTAATGAGCGTCTGCGATACTTTTGCCAGCATCTCATTGATATTGGGCCTGTTATCTTGAATAGCGCGCTGCAAAAACTGGAGGCTCAGCTTCATGGGCGTAAGTGGGTTCTTGATTTCGTGGGCCACCTGCCGGGCCATTTCGCGCCAGGCGGCCTCCTTTTCCTGCGCGGCCAACTCTTGTTTGCTTTCCTCCAGCTTTAGCAGCATGGTGTTGTATTCGCGTACCAGCAACCCAATTTCGTCGTTGGACTGGTAGTTCAGCATTTCGTTCTGGCCCGTCAGCGTGGTTTGCTTCAGCTTCTCGGTTACCAGCTTCAGCGGGTTGGTCAGCACCCTCGACGCCACGAAAGCCAGCACCAGAAACAGGATGAACATCACCGTAAACGTGTTCAGGATGATGGCAATCAGCTCAATCAACTTGTTGTCGAGGTCTTTCTCGGAATCGAAAAACGGGATACCCACGTAGCCCAGCACCACGCTAGAGCGCTCATCAGTTTCCGACACCGTGCGCAGCGGCAGATACAGCGTATTGAACGACAACGACCCGGCGCGCTCCGTGGCCAGCACCCGCGGCTTGATCTGCTCTTTCAGCCCAGCCAGCGCCTGCGGATTCATCAGCGTACCTAGCAGCCCCGACTCGAAGATGATGGGCTGGCTGCTTACCAGGAGCCGGCCACGGGCATCGTAGAGGTTGAGGTCGGTTTCTGTGAGGGCCGATACGTTGTCGGCTAGGTCGAGCAGAGCCGGGCGGCTGGCCGAATCGGCAAGTAGCTTGCTATTTTCCAGTAGGTTGTCCTGCACGGCCCGACCGCGCCGCTCGTAGGTGCGCCGCAGGTCGCGCTGGTAAGACTTCTTCACTTGGCTGATAGTGGCCACGCTCACCACCAGCAGCGGCACCAGAATACCCAGGTTCAGGAAGAGTTGAATTTTGGTGCTGAAGTTGGTACGGAACACGTCGAGGTACTCACCGCGCCCCAGCCAGTACACGCTGCCGCAAAACAATCCCAAAAAGGCGTGCAGCAGAAACAGGAACGAGAAGTTGGCTAGCCAATCACCGAAGCTGTACGTGGCCGTCGTGACGACTACGGTGCGGTATTGGGTTTCATCACGCACTGCCAGATGGTGGAAGCGGCCCACAACCAAGCCGGTTTGGTACAGGCGCGGGTTCTGGTACAGGGCGGGCGTGAGGCGGTTCACGTAGTCATAATCACCCTCACTATACACCAACTGGTTGTCTTCGTAGCCGGCATAGCTGAGTTCGGCCCCCATGCCCGACTGAAAGAACTTCTGGTCAACCAGCAGCTCGGGGATTACGCTGTAGGTGGTCAGCTTTTTCAGCGTCAACTCCAGCAGAATAGTGTTGTTACCTCGGGTTGTTGGCACGGTTACAAAATCGACGTAGCGCCGAGTGCTGAACGAGTTGCTGCCGCGCACCAAGAACAGGTTCAACTGGTCGGTGCGGGCGGCAGCCCGGAGCAGGCGGGTACGCATCTGGGGCAGCGTTTCGGCGTCAGAGCCGCTTTCCACGGGGGTTCCACCTGGCTTGAAAAGCGTCACCACTATTTCGTACTTATCGAAATAGTCGCGCAGGTAGCCACGCACAATTTTCTGGCGTATCACTTCGGGCCGTGTGGTACTGTCGGCCAGCATGACGTGCAGTTCGGGGTCGGCGGCCATTTCTTGGCCTCGCTCACTGAGTAGTACTTCGCCCTGCAAGTCATTTTCGGCCAGCAAATTGCCAGCTAGTGTCTGCTTGTTGAGGACGAGTTGCCGGTCGAAGTGCTCGAAAAGAGCCAGCGCTCCTACTGCCGAGCTGATACTCAGCATCAAAAACAGAAACAGATAAGCTTGATACGGAATGATGGCCGCCACCTGCCGCAAGCCCGTTAGCCGCAGCACAAAGAAGAACAGTAGCGTGATGCCCAGCAGAATGAAGTCAACCTGCCCAAGCACCAGCCCTAATGGCAAAAACACCGCAGTACTAGCAGCCAGTGCCAGCACGCCCGTCCGACGCGTTTCGTACCGGACGGTTGCCTCAAATAGCTGAGCCAGCGCATAGAAGCCCGTCAGATAAGCAGCAGTATGCAGCACAATAGCCAGGCACAGCAGCGCCTTGAAGCCACTAACGGATATATCCTGAGTGACATCTAGCACCAGCTGAGAATTGTTGAAGCTATTGGAGTAAAACTGAAACAGCAGTTCCAGCAACCCAAAAAAGCTCAGTACCAGCCCCGCCCCCACCATCATGCGGCGCGACAAACGCTGCACCCGCGCCGGCCATAAGGCCACCCGGTAGTACCTAAATAGAAGCAGCCCGTAGCTTGCTGCCACTAGTAGCAGCAGCGCATTGATTAGCAGGTCGCCGAGGGAAGGCGACAACCAAGAAGCCGCGTATACCCGCGGGTTGAACAGCGGCAACTCGATAAAGGAAAATGGCAGTCCATAATGCAGCAATATTGCCCGCATAGCGGCCAGCGGCACCACCGCCACTGCCGCACCAGTCAGCGGCCGCCCGGCACGAAACAGTTGCCGCGCCCACAGCAGCAAGCCTGCTACAAAGAGAATAAGCCCCGCCAACATCAAAGTTAAGGGTAGGTATTTGCCGGCTGTAGAATTGGGCTGGAGACTGTCCAGTGAGAATAGGTAGTTTCCTTCGTTGGAGTAGAGCTTGGGCAGATTGGAGCTAGCATTGCCGGCTACGAGGCGCAAGTTTAATCCGCTCAATAAGGCGCGTTCCGCGCCATCACGCAGGTAGCGGTTGTTGATGCCATAACTCCGTTCCAACGGAACGTAAGTGAGCACCACGTAGGGCCCGGCCTCGTGCCGTAGCGCCAAATAGCGCCCGAACTGCATGACAACCAGCTTCTCGTGAAACTCCTGCTCGGCATTAGCCATATCAGGCCGCACCGTATGGTCCGACCAGTACAGTAACTGGCTGCCGCGAAACACAAAACACGGATAAGTGGTCTTGCCTACCAGCGTTTGAAACTTGAGTTTGCCTTGCAAAGCCTGCTCGGCAATGATGGCGGCTTCCTGCTCGGCCTCCGTTTCGGCCGTCATTACCAGCTTTTGCAGCCGGGCGGCATCGGCCCGCAGCAACGCGGCCGGCGACTGGCCGTAGCGGTTACTCAGGTAGGCACCCGCAAAGCAAAGAATAGCGGCCAGCAGTAAAGCCAGCGGCAAAAACCGGGAGAACTTCAAACGTCAGTTGTTATGGCCGCAGCAGATGGCACAGCAGGAACCAGCACCCAACAAAAATGCCGCCAAATGGCGGCATTTCCTATTTCTTATCCCGTGGCCCCAGCTATTCACGCAGCCTATCTAGCAGGCCCGAATCGTAACGGATACCTCCAAAAAAGTACAGCATCACCACCCGGGCGTAGCGAAAAAGCAATGGCGTCATTAGTACGACAATAACCGCTACTGTAGTGATATACACCCACACCGGCGGGTCATCGGCAAGATAGTACAGCAACATACCGGTCAGGAAGACGATACCTGTTGAGAAGCCGTAGCTGATGTACATAGCGCCCCAATAAAAACCTACTTCGGGCTCATAGTATTGCCCACAAGCCACACAGTCTTCGTACATCTCATCAAAGCGTCGCAGATTGAAGGCCGAGTGCTTGAAAAGAGGCCCACGGTGGCAGCGTGGGCATTTCTGAGCCAGCATTGCCAATACCGTGGAATCAGAAACGGCCACTACTTGGCAGTTACCTTTTTGGTTGCTTGCGTGTTGCGGTACCAGAAATAGCCAACCGCACCCATCAGCAGGTATGGAATAGTGGCCATGTACAGAATCCCCTTATTGAGGCCCGAGAAGTCATAGCCGTCTTTTTCTGTCCGGGAGGATTCCACCTGGGTTTTGCACATGGTGCACTGCGCAGTAGCGGCTAGCGGAGCCAATCCAAACAGTAGCGCCAGCACTGCCACAAAAAACGAGTTGATTATCAGCTTCTTCATACTCTTTTCAACAATAGCCGTCAGGCAAAGTTTCCTGTTTTAGGTGTAGTACGGTGAAATCATGAAGTACACGATAACGCCAGTAATTGATACATATAACCAGACAGGAAACGTATAGCGGGCAATGCGACGGTGTTTGGTAAACTGCTGGGTCAGGGCGAAGTAAAGCGTGAACAGCACCAGCCCCACCGTAACAGCTGCTAGCACAATATGCGTGAGCAGAATAAAATAGTAGATACCCTTAACTAGCCCTACTCCCCCAAACTTCGTGCTTGGTTCCTGGGAGTGATAAGCCACGTACGATACCAGAAAAAACGACCCCATCAGAAAGGCCATACCCATCACGGCGCGGTGGGCAGCCACGTTTTTATGCCGGATAAAATAGTATCCGGCTACCAACAGCACGGCCGTCAGGGAATTCAACACGGCATTCACCGCTGGCAGTATTTTCACGTCTACCCCCTCAATCCGAAGGACATTGGGAAAGAAGTACAGGATAGCTACTGCTATCGGAATAATGGCCCCAAGTACTGCGGCCAGTACTTTCAGCGTGGTATTGCTGCCGGGTTCGACTGGCGGTTTACTGATTGTGGTCATAGGTGTAGAGCAGTACGTTGATTTCCGTCATGAGGCGGTCCACGTCTTTTGGCTTCATCCCATCGTAGATGCCGCGTACACGTTGTTCCCGGTCAACTAGGTACAGGTTTTGGCTATGCACAATACCTGGTGCTACGCCACTAGGCATGGGCAGTTTGAACTCCTCGGTAGCTAACCGATAAAGAGCAGTTTTGTCGCCAGTCAGGAAAAACCATTTGCCGGCAATAGCGCCATATTGCTCGGCGTAGCGGCCCAGCACCGCCACTGAGTCGTGCGCTGGATCAACGGTAAAGGAAACCAACTTCACTCGAGGATCAAGCCGGAACTTCTCCTGCACCCGCGCCATCTGGCTGTTCATGCGTGGGCAGGCGCCGGGGCAGGTGGCAAAAAAGAAGTTGGCCACATACACGCCGTTGCCCAAGTCCTTCTGAGAAATCTGCCTTCCTGATTGGGAGTAAAGTTGGAAGTTGCCTAATTGATGGAAAACAGTATCGCGCCGCCACTTTCCTTCTACCAACGTTGAGTCAACGTGGTCAGGCAGGAAAGTGGGCAGCGCGTAACGGTTGGTACCAAACGTGTACAGAAACACGAAAGCTAGCACCGGGACCAAAAGCATGAGGCCCAACAACAGGACGTGTTTGGGCCTCATGTGTTAATTGAAGGCGTTCTGAATGGCTTGGCCACCATAAGTCCCCTCAGAAACCAAAGCAATTAGTAGCCAGATTAGTAGCGCCATCGGAATAAGGATAGTCCAGATCAGGGCTTTCACTTCATGCTTCAGGTGCATGAACTCGGCTACTATAAAGAAGGCCTTGAAGATGGTCAGAACAATAAAAATCGAGTTGCGCAACGTACCGGGGTTCATCAGGAATACAAACACGAATTCCAGTGCGGTAATACCTACCAATACGAAAAAGGTCTTCCAGATCCACCCAACGTTGGGCTTCGGAATTTCGCCAGCTTGTACTGGCTCAGTGCTTGCGTGATTAGCCATTATTTTGAATGGTTGAATTGCTGAAAAGTGAATGGCTGGCAGTTTGACAAAACAAGTTGGAACGGCCAGTCATTCAGCCATTCAGCCATTTAATAATTAAACCAGGTAGAAGAAGGTGAAAACGAACACCCACACCAAGTCTACAAAGTGCCAGTACAAACCTACTTTCTCTACCATTTCGTAGTGCCCACGCTTATGGAAGGTGCCGTTGGTAGTAGCAATGAAGCAATACACCAGCAAGCAAACACCCGAGAATACGTGGGTACCGTGGAAACCTGTGATAAAGAAGAACAAGTCGGCAAATAGTACTGGACCGTACTGGTTCTGGGTTAGGTTAGCACCATAGAACGTAGTACCATCAGCCATTAGAGTACCTTCTTCGTGCCCACCGATAAAGTGGCTCCACTCCCAGGCCTGAGAGGCGAGGAAAGTAGCACCGAACAGAATCGTCCAGAGCAACCATTTCTGCACGTCCTTTTTGTCCATCCGATGCCCGGCTTCCACAGCCAGTACCATGGTAACTGAGCTGAAGATAAGAATCATCGTCATCAGAGCCACAAAGCCTAGTGGCACATCCATGCCATGTAGACCTGGGAAGGCATTGAACACCTTATCCGGAATAGGCCAATAAGCTGTCGAGAATTCGAACGGAACGCCGGCATTAGGGTCGAAAGCAGGATTCCGGTGACGGATCAGGCCGTAGGTGGTCAAAAACGCGGCGAACGTGAAGGCGTCCGACAGCAGGAAGAACCACATCATCAGCTTACCATAGCTGGCTTTGAAGGGTTCGTTGCCACCGTCCCAGTTGCCACTCCGCGGCCGTTCGGCAGTAGAAGAAGCTGTGGTTAGGGGCTGCGTCGTGGAAATGGTGGACATAGCGTGCGGGGTAAGACGAGACTAGTGATTCAAAAGTAGGAACAAATACAGGTACAACCAAAGCCCACCAAGGAAGTGCCAGTAGATGGTTACGTTGCCAATGGAAAGCATCTGACGCGAATGCACCTGATAATTAAAGCTTTTGCGCAATACGCGGAGCAGAAAAATCAACCCGGTAATCAGGTGGAAAGCGTGTACTCCCATGAGCACATACAGGAATGAACCCGATGGATTAGCATCAACGCCACCGAAGTGAATCTTGTTACGAACTAGTTCACCCCACACGCTCCATTGTCCCACCAGAAAGGCTAAGCCCAGCACAAACGTAATGATAATACCTATCTGGACTTGACGTAACTCGTCTTTCTTAGCAGCGAAATAAGCCCATTGAATACTGGCGCTACTGGCCAGGATGACAAGGGTGGTGTAAAGCAAACCACCTGGCAAAGCAAACTCCAGCCAGTTTCCTTCTTCACGGCGTACGATATAAGCGCTGGTGTAGGCCGCAAAAATCATGGTGCTGCTTATCATCATCAGCCACAACAACACGCGTAGTGGATGCGCGCTAAGCGCGGGCTGCCGGTCTTTAAGAACTTCTAATTCCGAAGAATGCATGGCAAAAATTTATGGTTTCAAGTAGGACTTGTCTTGTTTAGGAACACCCAAAGCGAAAATGTAGTTTGGCATTTCTAAGGATATAAGCCATTTTCTTAAAGAGACTTACATCTTGTCTAATACCAAGGCAATTTGTACGATGGGAAGGTATAAGAAAGAACCAAACATGATGCGCATGGCCGCTTTCTTAGTGCAGGTGCGCATCAAGTAAAAGGTTTGCATCAGAAATAGAACGCCACATACTACAGATATCAGAGCGGAAGTTTTACCTGCCATATTAAATTGCAAGGGTAGCAAGCTCAGCGGAATCAAGACCAACGTGTAGGTCATTATCTGGAAAGCAGTGCGTAGGTCTTTACGTCCCGGCGAAGGCAGCATCTTAAATCCAGCTGCCTTATAGTCATCGTCGAGCACCCAAGCAATGGCCCAGAAATGCGGAAACTGCCACATAAACTGAATGCCGAACAACACCCAGGCTTGAGGTCCAAGCACACCGGTAGCAGCCACGTAGCCGATGAGGGGAGGCATCCCCCCCGGAATAGCACCAACCGCTACGCATATCGGCGAAATGGTCTTAAGCGGGGTGTAAATAAAGCCGTATAGAATCAGCGAAATCAACGACAAGGCGGCGGCCAGTGGATTAAAGAAGTAGGTCAGTATAGCTAATCCCGCTACTCCCATAACAACCGTAAACACCCATGCCTCCGTGATGCTAAGCACTCCTTGCGGCAATGGTCGTTTGGCCGTGCGCTTCATCAGCTTATCGAGGTCAACCTCGTATATCTGATTGATTGTATTTGCTGCACCCGTTACCGCTAAGCCACCTAGTAGCACTAGAAAAGCTCGTCCCCAATCGAAGGATTGCACTCCCAGCAAGTACCCGATAGCACTGGAAAATGCTACCGTCAGCGCGAGCCGGAATTTTATTAATTGGAAGTACGCCCTGGCTTTAATCATCAGTGGGTAGAACAACGCTCCCGGCGAAAAGGTATTCAAACCGGGCTGCAAAGTTACGCAACAACGCCCGCATAAGCGGCCTGCCTTTGCATTTTCAATTGCTGAGCGTAATGAGTTAAGGTTAGAAACTGCACTCCAAACAGCACAGTAGCTACCGTCAAGTGAATAGGCTGCACAGCAGCTGGTAGCGCCAAATAAGCCAATATCACTCCAGCCATGATTTCAACGCCTAGCAATGCCATTACGGCTGTTGCGAGCCGTTGTAAGGGTACATGGCGAGTCTTGAGCAACTGGTAGCCGATATACAGATTGAGGCCTAGCAACACAAGCGAAAAGGTGCGGTGCACTTTGAACAAGCTACCTAGCTGTTCCACCCACTCAGCCCGCCCCAGATAATTAGAAGCCATGGCCACCACATCTATTTGCTCCCGAACTTGAGTACCAAGCACAATCTGCCCGAATGTACACAACACGGCCAGTACAAGCAGCGGCATCAATTTGTCGGAAACCGTGCCATTTGAAGTCGCTTCGACAAGCTTGTTTTGTTGCGAACGGTCAACCGCATAAATCAACATGGCAACAATTAGCAAGGCAAGCGCCATGTGTACTGTCACGAGTTCTGGAAGTAAGTTGGTTGATACCACCAATGAACCGAGCCAACCCTGAAATCCAGTTAGTAAAAACGACCCAAAAGCCAGCCAAAATATGGTCCGGTCACGTCGCCAATAAGGCATTGCCAATACAACTGTTATAAAAATAAATATGCCAATCAGTGCTCCTAAAAGACGGTTCACATATTCTATCCATGTCTTAGTAGCATTGAAGTCAGTTTCGATGTATTGGGTAGGATGTGCAAATATTTGCCCAGCAACTTGCTTAAAGCCCAGACGCTCCAGCGTTTTAGCTAACCTTTGATTCTTAGCCACTCTCTGGGCAGTATAGATTTCCTTATAGCCTGTAGGTAATTGGCTGACTTGCGTTGGAGGTATCCAAGTGCCAAAGCATTTAGGCCAATCAGGACAGCCCATACCTGATCCAGTGCTTCTGACAATCCCTCCTACTAGAATTAAAAGGTACACAGCCACGATGGTCACAATGCCAAAGAATCGAAAGCGGCGCACAAAAAGTGGTTGAGCCATAGATTTACTTGAAGTACGAAGAAGCCAATAGGTAAACAGTTGTATTACACAAAATGTGCTACACAACTGCTCTTTTCTGAGTGGACTAGTAGGGTAATAAACAGCAAAGAAAAAGGGCCGCCGTAAATACAGCAGCCCTTTTTTCGAGAAGTTTCAATTAACTCTACTCGTTGTCATTCTCATATGGTAGGTTCGAAGATGTAGTCTTCGAATACGGTACGTTTTGAGGAATAAAGTCGTCTTCTGCTCCTGGTTTACTGTAGTCATAAGGCCAACGGTAAACAGCAGGAATTTCGCCAGGCCAGTTGCCGTGACCAGGCACCACTGGCGTAGTCCATTCCAGAGTAGTGGAACGCCATGGATTCTCAGTAGCACGACGGCCGCGGAAAATGCTGTAAAAGAAGTTGAAGACAAAAACGAATTGAGCGAAGAATGCCAAGATAGCCGCAATCGAAATGAACTTGTTGAGGTCTGCGAATTGGCTAAACATATCGAAACCAGTCCAAGCATAATAACGGCGTGGGAAACCGGCAATGCCTACATAGTGCATCGGCAAGAACACAAGATACACGCCAACGAAAGTCAACCAGAAGTGAATGTAGCCAAGCTTCTCATCCATCATACGGCCGAACATCTTAGGGAACCAATGGTATACCCCAGCGAACAAACCAAAGAATGCTGAGCTGCCCATTACCAAGTGGAAGTGAGCTACCACAAAGTACGTGTTATGCATCTGAATGTCCAATGCTGCATTACCAAGGATAATGCCGGTCAAACCACCCGATATAAACAACGACACAAATCCAATTGAGAAAAGCATAGCCGACGTGAAACGAATATTGCCTCTCCACAAAGTTGCTAGCCAGTTGAAAGTCTTAACTGCTGAAGGAACCGCAATGATGAGCGTCAAGAACATAAACACCGACCCTAAGAAGGGGTTCATGCCCGTTATGAACATGTGGTGAGCCCACACAACAAATGACAACAAGGATATACCCAACAATGACCCGATCATGGCACGGTAGCCAAAAATCGGCTTGCGCGAATTGGTAGCCAGAATTTCTGATACCATACCCATAGCGGGCATGATTACAATGTACACTTCAGGGTGACCAAGGAACCAGAATAAGTGCTGGAACAGAATAGGCGAACCACCTACGTTTGGTAAAGCTTGACCGGCAATGTAGATATCCGACAGGAAAAAGCTGGTACCAAAGCTACGATCAAAAATAAGTAGCAGAGCAGCCGAGAAAAGTACTGGGAAAGAAAGCAAGCCAAGTACAGCCGTTAAGAAAAACGACCAGATTGTGAGAGGCAGTTTGCTCATGCTCATGCCACGGGTACGCAAGTTGATGACTGTGGTGATATAGTTAACACCACCAAGCAACTGCGACACAATGAACAGTGCCATCGATACCAACCACAACGTCATACCCATACCAGAGCCAGGAATAGCTTGTGGTAATGCACTCAAAGGTGGATAGATTGTCCAACCGGCGGCAGCAGGACCAGTTTCCAAGAAAATGGAAATAAACATGATAACGCCTGATACAAAGAAGAACCAGTACGACAACATGTTCATAAAGCCGGAAGCCATGTCTCGGGCTCCAACTTGCAGTGGAATTAGGAAGTTGGAGAAAGTACCCGACAAACCAGCAGTCAGCACGAAAAATACCATGATGGTACCGTGCATAGTTACAAGCGCCAAGTAAAACTCAGGATTTAGCTTACCAGCTTCTACCCACTTACCTAACACTGGAGTCAACCATTCCATGGTAGACTCTGGCCAGCCAAGTTGCAGACGGAATAAGCTAGATAGTGTACCTCCTAGGATAGCCCAGAAAATACCCGTAATCAGAAATTGCTTGGCAATAACCTTGTGGTCAGTGCTGAATACGTACTTGAAGAGCCAGTGCTGGTCATGATGATGATCATCATGTAGCGCGTGCTCGTCGTGCGTAATCTGTGACTCGGTTACACCGATACCACCTTGCACTTGTGCTTGCGTTGGAAGATTAGCAGCCATATAAAAAGCGTGCGATTAACTAAGTGAAATTAGAGCGAAGCCTTAGCAGCAGGCGTTTCAATTACTGCCGCTGCTTTCTTAACAACTAGCTTTTCCTCTTTCTGTTTCAAGGAAGCTAACACGTCAGGGTTCTGTTCAGAGAAAGACTTTTGCTGAGAGAACCAAGCAACGTAATCGTCTGGCTCATCAACTATAATCTTGTACTTCATTGCAAAATGACCACGGCCACAAATCTGGTTGCAAGCCAACTCGTAATCGAACTTTGGATTGCCGAGTTGGGCGCGCATCTCATCAGTGGTCTTGGTTGGTGTAAACCAGAATTTGGTTGGCATGCCTGGCACAGCATACATCTGCACGCGGAAATGCGGCATATATACTGCGTGTAGTACATCGCGTGAGCGGATCTTAAGCAACACCGGGTGTCCCTTAGGGATGTGAATCTCACCTGGTACGAAGTCATCTAAACCTGATTTATCACTCAAGTCGAAGCCAAATTCATTGGTAGCATCAATCAAGCGGTAGTTTACAACACCTAGCTTCATGTCGCGGCCAGGGTAGCGTACCAACCAGTTGAATTGCTTACCCATGATTTCCAAAACTACAGCATCCTTAGGGGCTGGACCAGTAATACGAGTCCATTCTTTCCAGCCGGCAAACACCAGTGCAGCCATTACAATAGCTGGGATTATCGTCCAGATAATCTCGATTTTGTTGTTGTGAGGGAAAAAGTAAGCACGCTGGCCTTCTTTATGCTGGTATTTGTAAGAGTAACCGAACAACAGAACCTGAGTCAGTACGAATACAATTCCAATGATAATCATCGTGGTCCAGAACATCCGCTCGGTGGCATGACCATGAACGGAGGCAATCGGCGGATTCATTTTATTGAAGTTATCGCCGAATGACCAAGCAAACGCAGCCCCGCCAACCACTAGGAACACGATCATAAGCACCGCATTGACGCGGTTGCTAGTTCCAAGTTCGCGGGCCGAGCTACCAGAAAAAATTGAAGTCAGAATCTGGAGTCGAAACAACAAGCCGAAAACGACTAGTAGTAACGCCAGTACCAACAAAACACCAAGAGTAGTCATTTTGTAGAAGTTAGAAACAAGAACTTAGACACTGAAGCGTAAGAGCGAGAATCTACAGCCCAAGCTCCATTGACCTAGTTCTAATATTAAGTGGTATGGTGAACACTCTCGTCCAAGAACGGATGGTGCAATGGCACCAATGATGCTTGTGACAGACGTTTGGTAAGCAACAATAGGAAGCTACCCAAGAACACCAACGCTACCCCGAACTCTATGATGAACCCATTATTTGCCTGCATAGTTGCAGGCATGATCATTAAATAGAAGTCAAACCAGTGACCAATCAGAATAGCAATGCTAACAATCTTTAGCATGATCATTTGACGTTTAGCGTCACGTGTCATCAGCACTAAGAAGGGGAAAGCAAAGTTGATTAGCAGGTTGAAGAAAAACAGCCAAGTATACTGGCCGTTAAAGCCACCTAAGCGCTGATTGAAGTAAACAGACTCCTCGGGTAAGTTGGCATACCAGATCAACATGAACTGCGAGAACCATACGTAAGTCCAGAAGATGCTAAAGCCAAACATAAATTTACCCAAGTCATGCAAGTGGCCAGCTTGTACAAATGAGAGGTAGCCCATTTGCTTCAAAATAATCACACACAGAGTAGTAGCAGCAATGCCCGATACCCACCAAGAAGCAAATACGTACCAACCGAACATTGTTGAGAACCAATGAGTGTCAATAGACATAACCCAGTCCCAAGCCGACATTGAAGAGGTAACAGCGAATAGCACCAGAAATAATGCAGATGCAGTAATACTCTTGTGGAAATACTCAGTTCCACCATTAAGGTCTTCGGCTAAGGATAAAGCTCTCAGCTTGTTTGTGAAAACAACCCAGATGGTGATATATGAAATTGTCCGAATTAAGTAGAAAGGAACGCTTAGAAACCCTGCTTTACCAGCAATGATGTGGTCGTAGTTAGGGCTGCCTTTCGTCATAATCCCTGGTAGCGTCCAATGGAAGATGTCATTGTTGATCAAGCTGGCGCCAAAAATCAGAACTAGCAATACGCCACCGGGCAACACCCAAGCGCTCATAGCTTCGTTGATGCGCTTTATCAGCACAGACCAGCCTGCATATGCCACGTATTGGATGGCCATAAACACAGTGCCTACTACCGATACCCCGGTGAAGAACACGTTGTTATGCCATAGGCTAACCAACAGACGCTTTATCCAGATTGGGCTACCATGGTGAGCGGTTCCTTCATGGCCAGCTGTGGCACCGTGTGCTGCCACTCCTTCATGTGCTGCTTCGCCAATGTGGAATGCAGCCAGTAACAGCCCTATCACTAGCAGGATTACACCAGCAACGATGATAATGATGAATCTTTTTCGGGCGTTAGACGAAACCTGTAGGTATTCGGCTGTAACGCTTTCCTGATGCGTCAGTGTTGCCATTAGTTCTGCGGGTTAGCCGTTTCGCTTGATTTATTCGTTCCGTTTCGTGCTTCCGTTCCACCCTGGCCCGGTGTCGCCGAAGCTTTATCAGCTTGAGCTTCTTGAACAGGTCCTTGGTTCTGAGAATCCGTAGACTCGGAGGTTTGGCCGGCGTCCTGTCCTTTTGCCTTCAGAAAGTCAGACAGTCCATCGGGACCTTTACCTTCCTGAAGCATGCGCACATACATAGCAATCTTCCATCTCTCACTAGGGTTAACCTGTGAGCCGTGTGGCATCATACGGTTGCGCCCCCACTGGATGACATGGTATATATGCCCATCATTCATGGTTTTGTAGGCACCAGCAGAATAGTTAGGAACGCCTTTAAACTTTACCCCTACCGGACCCTGCCCGTCGCCTTGCTCACCATGGCAATGCTGACAGTTACGCACGTAAAGTACTTGCCCTTCTTGTAAGTTATCCTTTGTATAGGAATAAGGGTTTTTCAACACTCGCTCCGCTATTCCAACACTATCCTTTGGGATATGCGAGTAATAATTGAGCTTACCCATTGGCACAGTGCCTACTACTGGTGTCCGTTCGTTGATGCCCATCGGGTTGATGGTGTTAACATCGAACTGCCGCAGCGGATCGTACGGAATAGACTCATACATCTGTGGTGCATACTCGAGGCCGGGGTCATCGGCACGGTTGCAACCAGTTGTCAGCACTGAAGCAAACAGAATAGCCGACGCTTGCAAACCTAGTTTCAGCGAATGCGTCATTAGAATTTGGTCATTTCTTTTTCGTTCACTTCCGATGCGCCATTAGCACGCAACAGTTGTGTCAGATGATTCAGATCAATTTTTTCATTCATTTCTATAGCCACCACAAACTTGTCGTCGGTCGAGCGCACATCTAGTACCGGAGTTTTCCAGCGTGGATATAAGCTACTGATGGTGTAGAAAGTGATAACCATACCGTGACAGGTGAAGAACACCGTCAACTCGAAGGCAACCGGAATGAAAGCTGGCAGGGCAATATGCGGCTTACCACCAATAATCATTGGCCAGTCGAAACCCAACATGTAGATCTGCATCCACAAAGCGAATGACAACCCTGTCATGCCTAGAAAAAAGGCCGCAATCGGCAAACGGGAACGTTCTATGCCCAATGCGTCATCAATACCGTGAATTGGGAAGGGAGTAAATACTTCGTAGATCTTCACTCCCGCTTCGCGGACGTTTTCAATTGCGTGCAGTAGCACATCTTCGTCATCGAAGATTCCGAGGGCAAAGCGCTTACTCATGCTTGTCATAATTTACGGGTGCCGAAGCAGGAACCCCGTGGGTGGCTGGTTGATGAGCTTGGTGATGACCATGGTTGCCAGTGTAAGTTGGGCCATTGTCCACGGTATACTTCAGAACCGATTTCACCTCGGCCATATTGATAACTGGGAAGAACTTGGCAAACAGCAGGAACAAGGTAAAGAACAAGCCCATTGTGCCCACATATATACCAATGTCAATAATCGAGGGAGAGAACATAGCCCAGCTCGAAGGCAAATAGTCGCGGTGCAGGGAAGTTACTATAATTACAAATCGCTCGAACCACATACCAATGTTAACGATAATGGAGAGGATGAACGTAAGCGGGATACTGTAACGCACTCGGCGAATCCACACCAATTGTGGCGTAATTACGTTGCAGGTCATCATCGACCAGTATGCCCACCAATAGGGGCCAGTGGCGCGGTTGACGAATGCATACTGCTCAAACTCCACCTGCGAGTACCAAGCAATGAAGAACTCAGTGATGTATGCAACCCCCACAATTGAACCTGTTACCATCATGATTTTGTTCATCAAGGCAATATGCTCAAGAGTAATATAGTCTTCCAGCTTAAACACAACCCGCGTGATGAGCATCAGCGTGAGTACCATAGCGAAACCTGAGAAGATAGCCCCGGCCACAAAATAGGGTGGGAAGATCGTCGTGTGCCAGCCCGGTACAACCGAGGTAGCAAAGTCCATTGACACAATAGTGTGAACAGATAGTACCAGCGGGGTTGATACACCAGCTAGAATCAACGACACAGTTTCGTAACGCGACCAGTGCTTGGCAGAACCTTTCCAGCCCATGCTCAGCAGTGAGTATGCTACTTTAGCAATAGGACCTTTAGCACGGTCACGGATGGTGGCAAAGTCAGGAACCAAGCCCGTGTACCAGAACACCAGAGACACAGTGAAGTAAGTCGAAATGGCAAACACGTCCCACAGCAACGGAGAGTTAAAGTTTACCCATAACGAACCGAATGTATTTTGCAAGGGAAACACCCAATAAGCCAACCAGGGCCGCCCCATGTGCAACACCGGGAACATAGCGGCACATATAACGGCAAAGATGGTCATTGCCTCGGCGGCGCGGTTGATAGAGGTGCGCCACTTCTGACGAAACAGCAGCAGTACTGCCGAAATCAGCGTACCAGCGTGGCCAATACCAACCCACCACACGAAATTGGTGATGTCCCAAGCCCAACCTACTGTTTTGTTCAAGCCCCACTCCCCTATACCATACCACAAGGTCCGGTATACTGAATAGAGGAATACGCCAAGAAAGAAAAGAGCAACGCTCAGGGCTGCCATCCAACGGATGTTAGGCTTGGCTTCTACCTGACGGCAGATATCCTGGGTTACATCGTGGTACGTTTTCCCCCCGGTTACGAGCGGCTCCCGTACAGGCGATACGTGCTGCATATGTTTATTAATTTTAGTAGGGTTTGGGCACTCAGAACTGAATTTCTCCTCTTTCAGCCTAACACGAAATCCAAGGTTCTAAATCCCCAGACCCCAGATCTGGCTTAGGCGTTAAACTCCGACTTATCTCTATTACGGATTTTAGTCAGGTACGTGATATTCGGCTGGGTATTGATTGAGTCGATTACCTTGAAAGCGCGCTCACCATCCTCACGGCGCCATATTTGAGCAACGCGGGTTTCCGGATCACGCAAATCGCCGAATGTAATAGCTTGGGTTGGGCAAGACTGAGCACAAGCAGTCACGACTTCTCCGTCTTTCGGACGGCGCTTTTCTTTCTTAGCCTCAAGCTTAGCAAGCTGAATACGCTGTACGCAGAAGCTGCACTTCTCCATCACACCACGTGCCCTTACAGTTACGTCTGGGTTCAACACCATGCGGCCTAGATCAGTGAACATGTGGCTGTTCACGTCCTCGAACTTCTCGTTGGAGTAGTAAGAGAACCAGTTGAAACGACGAACCTTGTATGGACAGTTGTTGGCGCAATAACGAGTGCCTACGCAACGGTTATACGTCATCTGGTTAAGACCTTCCGAGCTGTGCGTAGTAGCAAGTACGGGGCAAACCGTTTCGCAAGGAGCATGATTGCAATGCTGACACATCATCGGCTGGAAAATAACCGATGGGTTTTCCGAGGGGTGCTCCATAGCCTCGTAGGTTGCGAGCTTACCTTTTTCCTCGAAATCTTCCTTGTGGGCATCCGAGCTGTAATAACGGTCGATACGCAGCCAGTGCATCTCGCGACGATTGATTACTTCTTGTTTGCCTACAACCGCAACGTTGTTCTCCACCTGGCACCCAATCACGCATGAGCCACAGCCAATGCACGAGTTGAGGTCAATGGACATACCCCAATGGTGGTTCTTGTATTCGTAATCCTGCCACAGAGAAACCTTGTTTGGCTTCTGTGGTCCATCGGGAGTGGAAATAGTTTCGTATTCCGTTACCTCCTTAGGATTCTTGATATACTGTGCTAGAGTAGCTTCCTGCACCACGGACTTACGGTCCATGATGGTGTGGTGAGTCTGGGTTTGGGCAATCGGAGAAGTAGCACCAGTTTTTTCTAGCTGCACTACATTAGAATACACCAAGCTATTGTCGCGGACAACGGCTAGAGGATATACGTTTGCACCTACACTGTCGCCTACCCGGCCAGCCTTCTCGCGGCCGTAGCCGATAGCAATGCTGACACTCCCTTTAGCCTGACCTGGCTGAATCAGAACGGGAAGCTCGATTGGTTTGGCACCATTGACCGAAACCTTGAGCACATCATTTTGCTCCCACTTATTGGTTACCGCCATGTCGCGTGGAACGGCAACGTAGTTACCCCAAGTGGCTTTGGTAACCGGGTCGGGAAGTTCCTGAAGCCACGGGTTGTTGGCCTCGCAGCCACCGGCACCAATGCCTACTTTCTCATATAGGCATAGCTCTACACCCGTAACCTTAGGTGAGGCAGTAACAGCAGAAACAGCTTGGTCCACCGACATCGTCGGTGCGAGTTGCGGCTGTGTTGCAGGAGCAAGTGTGCCTGTTGCTACCCCGTCATGTACTGCTTTATCCCAAGCTTTCTGGAAGTCACCAGCAAGTACACCACGCCAAGAGTCGCGCAGGTAGTTATAGTAAGACTTGGTATTTCCAGACCAAATCAGTAAGCTATCCTGCGCTTGGCGCGTTGCGAACAGAGGCGAAATGGCTGGTTGGGATAGGCTGAGGTATCCACGTTTGGGCTCGAAGTCATTCCATGACTCCAAGAAGTTATGGTCAGGGCAAGCATAGTAGCAAAGGGCACCTGTCTCGTCCAGACGGTCATTGAGAGAGATGCTCACTGGAACCTTAGCAATTCCGCTTTTAACCTTTTCTGCCAGCGGGTGATCGTATGCAGGGTTGGCGTTATAGAAGATAACAGCGCCAACGCTACCAGCATTCATGTCATTCACCAATCGCAGTAAGCGGGCATCATCTCCCTGACGTACCAACGAAGGGGTCGTTAAATCAACGGAGGTACCTACGTTGCCTAGGCTTTGGTTGATGGCGGCCACCAGAGTCTGGATAGCAACATCGTTGGAACCTGACACCACGAGGCTACGGCCTCGTGCTGCTTTCAAGTCAGAGGCTACTTTCTTAATTTCCTTGCTGGAACCAGCACTACCGCCACCTATTACTTCGTTGTACAGAGCCAACGTAGTAGCACCCATTTCAGAGGGTTTAACAGGAACGCGCACATCAGCATTCGAACCTGTCAGCGTCAGCATCGTCTCAAACTGGTAGTGCCGCGACATGCTTTTCTTTTCGCTCGAAACCTTACGGTTCGTCACGTACTGAGCAGCGAATTCCACCGGAGAAATCCAAGTGCCAAGGAAGTCAGCTCCCAAGCCTACAATTACATCGGCCTTGCTGAAATCGTACGCAGGTAATACGCCGCCATTAGCCCGCAGCAATGCCGATTGCGAGTTGGCATCGTACATGACATGCTCGGTATTGGGATACCGGGCCGCAAACTCCGCAATAACTTTCTTAGTGCTTGGGCTGATGATTGTCGGCGAAACAATGGCAATCCGTCCTGTGGCACCTGCCAGCTTAGTCCGAATTTCCTGATCGACCTTATCCTTGTCTGCTTTGTTGCCCTTAATTGTGAAGTGCTGCAAACGTCCTTTATCATACAGATTTAGAACAGCAGCCTGTGCACGAGCTGACAAACCACCACGCGTGATAGGTGACTCCGGATTGCCTTCCAGCTTTATCGGACGACCTTCACGAGTCTTTACCAGAATGCTGTTGTAATCCGAACCGTTGAAGTAGGTAGAAGCGTAGAAGTTAGCAATACCTGGATCTACTTCTTCGGGTTTGTTGAGGTAAGGAATTGCCTTGCGAATGGGAGTTTCGCAGCTAGCTAACGTAGCAGCCGCAATACCGAAACCCATAAGCTTGAGGAAATCACGACGTGGAGCAACTGTGGCATCCGAAGAGCCATGAGCTTCCTTCATGGGCAAGAAATCTCCAAACTCGCTGAACGCGTTTTTGGTGAACTCGGGTGAGTTCTCTAATTCCTCAATTCCCTTCCAGTACTTAGGCGAGTCTTGCATTTGTTATAGAGACTTATGGGTCTTAAGATGTGATGCTTAATGCATCTTGGCATCTTAAGTTTGAAGGCTTGTGTTAGGTGACTTATGATTACGGATTTCGCTTGAACCTTTGGACTACGTGCTCAAAGACCCAAGCGAAATCAATCAGTTAGTAGTGGCACTTAGAGCATTCCGTACCGCCGTTTGACGATACTGTGAATGGTGCTGCACCATTGGCTTGGTCATGCAGCTTCACTAAGTTGTTGTAGTAGCCGTTACCCTTCGTGTTGAGTGGGGTTTCGCGGTGGCAGTTGATACACCAACCCATAGTCAGCGGCGAATACTGATATACTACCTCCATATTCTGGATAGGGCCGTGGCAAGTCTGGCACTCAATACCACCAACTTGTGTGTGCTGCGAGTGGTTGAAGTAAGCCAAGTCAGGTAGGTTGTGAATACGCACCCACTGGATAGGCTGCTTACGCTCAATAGCGCGGTAGATTTTCTTGATTTCCTGTGACTCAGTTTTGATCTGCGAATGGCAGTTCATACAGATGTTAGCCGACGGGATGTTAGCTGACTTGCTCTTGTACACTGAAGTGTGGCAATAGGCGCAGTTGATCTGGTTTTCGCCAGCGTGTAGCTTGTGAGAGAAAGCAATTGGCTGAGTGGGCTGATATCCTTGCGTCAGGCCGACGCCCATAGCACCCTGCACCGATTCGTACAGGATAACCAGCGTGAATACCACACCAGCACCAATCCGGATAGCCGAGGATTTGTAAAGCTTGCTCCAGTCGAAGCGCTGCTCCAAGATTTCAACGTCACGGCCGTCGAGGTCTTTCCGACCGCGCAGTACGTCTTTCATGATATTGGCAATGATAACCAGTGTTACCACCAGTACAATCAGCACCACTACCAACACAATCAGCAGCACATCGGCATACTGACCAGCACCGCCAGCATCAGCACCTAGTTTGGTATCTGTTGCAGGGTCTGCTTTGTCGGTTCCGGCTCCACCACCTGTAGCGGCCTTGGCTCCACCCTCCTGTGAAGTAACCCAAGCTAGGATGGAAGTAATTTCCTGATCCGACAGTTGAAAGCTAGGCATCTGCTGCTTCTGGTATTGGTTGAAGAGCTTCACAGCATATTCGTCACCACTGGCAACTACTTTGCTGGAATTCTTAATCCAAGGAATCAGCCAAGATACCGGACGGCGCTTAGTGATACCAGCCAAGGCAGGACCCACTACCACGTCATTCACAGCGTGGCACTGAGCACAATTGCCTTTGAAAAGGGCATCACCGGCTGCAATGGCGGCAGCATCACCACCACCAGCACCAGGAGTTGCAGCAGCCGCAGGAGCAGCGGCGGCACTAGCATTGCCGGCATTAGAGCTACCGGGAGTTACCCCTTCTTTGCTCACGGCCGGGGCCGCTCCTACATCCTGCGCCGAGGAATTACCTACGGCTGCAAGCGTCAGAAACAGAGCTAGAAAGAAGTGAGAAAAAGAACGTAGGCGAATGCTATTCATAGCACAATTTTACTGGAAAGAAAGAAACGCGGGGGGTGCTTCAAGGCCACAAATGTAGGTTAGGAATCGTAGAGAACAAACCCAAGCAGGCTAATTCTCGCCTCGCAGAGCTAGCTTAGAATGATTCTAAAAACATTGCCTTGCACCTATTACTATATAGATGTAGGCAGCAGTAACGACAGCCAATAGGCTCAACTTTCCTTTCCTCCACCCGCTTCATTAGCAACTCCACAAAAGGGAAAGAGGTTTGCTCTCTGACTCACAAATTGTTAGAAAAATGAGAGCTATAAATAATTAAGAGCCTGGGCGAAGCAATGCTTCTGAAAAACCGTATCTTTGCCGGCTCATTAATTTTTTTCACACATCAAATTCTACCCCGTCGTAATGGAAGTAAGAAATTACGAGACGGTCTTCATTTTGACTCCCGTTTTGAACGAGGGCCAAGTGCAAGAGACGGTCGAGAAGTTCTCGCAGGTGCTTAAGGAAAATAGCGCCGAAATCATCAACACTGAAGCTTGGGGCCTAAAGAAATTGGCTTATCCAATTCAGAAAAAAAATACGGGCTATTACTTCCTCGTGGAGTTCACTGGCTCGGGTAACATCGTGGATACGCTGGAACTTGCCTTCCGTCGGGATGAGCGGGTAATCCGCTTCCTCACCACTGTTATGGACAAGCATGCTGTTTCGTACAGCCAGCGCCGCCGCAACGGGGAGATGAACCAGCAGAAAGCACAGAAACAATCGGAAGCCGTAGCCCAGTAATTTAGCATATGAGCCTCGCCAACGAACGTATCCATAAGCAGGATACCCGCAAGAAGTACTGCCGTTTCAAGAAGAATGGCATCAAGTACGTTGATTACAAAGACCCGAACTTTCTGCTGAAGTTCGTGAACGAGCAGGGTCGCATTCTGCCCCGCCGCATCACGGGCACTAGCCTAAAGTTCCAGCGCAAAGTAGCCCAAGCCGTGGCCAAAGCCCGTCACTTGGCCCTCATGCCGTACGTAACCGACTCTTTGAAATAGATGGTTGTTGAATTGTTGATTGTTGATTGTTAAATGGCTAACCATCTAGGACGCCTTTCAATCAACAATCCAACAACTAGCAATCAACAATTTAGACAATCATGGAAGTAATTCTGAAAGACGACGTAAAGGGGCTGGGCTATAAGAACGACACCGTAACGGTGAAGCCCGGTTTTGGTCGCAACTACCTGCTGCCGCAAGGCTTGGCTATTCTAGCCGACAAAACCAACAAGAAAATTGTTGCCGAAAACATCCGTCAGGCTGCTCATAAGGCTGACAAAGTGAAAGGCGACGCTCAAGCCATTGCTGATAAGATTGGGGACGTAGTTCTTGAGATTCCGGCAAAAGTGGGTGAAAGCGGCAAAATATTTGGCCGTGTAACCACCCTTCAGCTGGCTGAAGCTCTTAAAAACAAAGGCATCGATGTGGAGCGCAAGCGCCTGTCGTTTGACCAAGAGCCTGGTGCTGTAGGCGAGTACACTGCTACTGTGGACTTGCACCGCGAAGTGAAGCACAAAGTGCGCTTCAACGTAGTAGCTGAGTAAGCACACTTGAATTTTAGAAGGGGCCCGTCTGTTATACAGTCGGGCCTTTTTTGATTGTATAGCCCGAAAGCACGTACTATACACTTTCAAGTATCTAGCTTCTTATCAGTAACTACCAGAAGCTATTAGAGACTTGGCAGTAAATTGTGTTAGAGTGTTGGGCCAGATCCGAGTTTTGGCTGAACGAACTAAGTTGAGTAGGTTGCCTGTCCGTTGGCTGTTATTGGCTGTATTTGTTTGGAATGTTTCGCACTGAATTACCTCTCGTCCCCACTCCTCAGCAACTGCCACTTTCGGCACGCGTGCTGACTATTGGCTCCTGCTTTTCTGATACCATTGGAGTTCGGCTGGTTGAAGCCAAAGTACAAGCCTCTGTCAATCCGTTTGGTACAGTCTTTAATCCACTTTCTGCTTGCAAGCTGCTTCGAGCTGCTGCCGGTGAAGAAACTGATTGGCAGCAGCACCTAGTAGAAGCGCGCGGCCGATGGCAGAGCTACGATTTGCATGCGACCTTAGGTGCCGACTCGCCAGTGGATCTGCTTCAGACGCTGCAACAGGTATTACGCGACGCTGGAGTTTTTCTGGCTACAGCTGATACAGTGATTCTGACCCTCGGCTCGGCGTGGGTATATCGTTTGAAGGAAACCGATGAACTGGTAAGCAATTGCCACAAAATGCCTGCCGAGAAATTCAGCAAGGAGTTGCTGACACCAGACGAAATCATTAATGCCGTAGCAGAAACGCATGCCTATTTGCGCTTGCGAAATCCGGAACTGCGCTTTGTGCTGACGGTGAGCCCAGTGCGACATCTCAAGGATACACTGCCCCTAAATGCAGTGAGCAAATCGGTGTTGCGCGTAGCATGCCATTACCTGAGTGAGTTGTTGCCTGACGTATCTTACTTTCCAGCGTATGAACTGCTGCTAGATGATTTGCGCGACTACCGCTTTTATGCAGCAGATATGCTGCATCCATCGCCGGTTGCCGAAGATTATATCTGGGAGCGGTTTGCCCGCACTTATTTCGATGCAGATTTTGGCCGTTTCCGGAAAGAATGGGACGCGGTACAGCAAGCGCTGCATCATCGCCCGTTGTATGATGCATCACCAGAACACCGGCAGTTTTTACTTGGCACGCTGGAGCGGCTGGAAAAATTGTCGAATCGGGCCGATATGCGCATGGAAATACTGGAAGTACGCAAGCGGCTAGATAATCTACCTCTGCCGAAACCAGTATCCGTACCAGAAATTGCGCTTGATGATGATGAAGAGCGAATTGATGTTGGAGATGGTTCCTCAGCAGTATTGGAAGGTGTAACGCCCACGTTATTACCGATACTAGTGCCTGTAGATACTACTGATACGCTTGACGATAATTCAGTAAGTGAGGCCGAAACTTTGGCTGAGGCCATGACAGAAACGTTTTTACCCAAGAAAAAACGCCGGAGCCGAGGCGGCGCCAAGCGTAACAAGAAAAAACAAGCGATTCGCTTAGCGGAGGAAGCAGACTCAACAACTGAGTCAGGATCAACAATGGCGGCGGAAACGGATATACTTACTGAAAACTCAGCAGTTGTCAGTCCGTCAACCAACGCGGATTCCCTTGAGGCGACGCCCGCAGCGGTAACCCTTGACCCGGAGGTGCCTCTACAAACCGCATTGGAACGCCGAAAACGCTCTTCGCGCCGGAATAGGGGCCGTAATAAGCAAAACACGGAAGCAGCTACAGTTGTGCCAACGGATGTTACCCCTTCAGTTCCGATAGAGGCGCCGGAGCTAGTGACATCTGGTGACCATGATGAAGTAGAGGAATTAGATAGTCTTGCGCCAATAACCTCTCCTGAAGAGGCAACAGAAAAAACTGAACAAAGCACCAATACTGAACAGGTGGCACCATCTGTTGGCCAGCGTCCAGTTCGTACTGGCCGCTCAGCTAGTGAAGTGCGGGCGGCAGCCTTGCGTAAGCCACGCCGGCCTGATTCGCGCATTAAAGCGTTATACGCTACACCGTCCACTCCAGAAGAAGAGCCAGTAACACCAAGTACTGAACCTACCCTTCTCCAGAGTGTACCAGGCCCCAGCAATACTGTTGACATTCCGGCTGATACACCGGTAATCACTACCGAAGAAATTACGGCTCCCATTCAATCTGCAACTCCAACAAGGCTACCTGTTGTCAGCGCTATTCCGTTGGTTCGGGGTACAGGAGCTTCTGGGCGGCTAAGTGGCTCTGGGCAGGCAACGCTCAATACTCGCAAAGCATCTACTGCCGCGCCAGCGCCGGCCGAACTACCACCGGTTGTAGCCACGGAGTCAATGCCCGTAGCAGAGACTAAAGAGTTAGTGGATACTAATTCTTCTACTTCGGCTAACACCACACCTAATGTAGAGCCGGTATCTACCGATGTAGCTACCCCTGTTGCACTGCCCCTTGCTGCTGTTGTTAAGAAGACAAGAACACGACCAGCTAGCAAGAAGAACAAACCAGAAGACGCCCCAGCCGAAACCCCGATTTCGACTACGGCAAAACCACGGGCTAAGAAGGCTGCCACTAAATCAAGCGAAACTGCTCCTGAAGCTCCCGCGCCCGATGTAATAAGTCAACCGGCTACGGTACCAACTACCCGTCGGCGGAAAGCTGCACAGAAACCCGCTGTAGTGTCAGAGCCGCCTGCCGAGAAGCCTAAACGAGCTCTACGCCCGTCGCGCCGCAAACCAACTGCGTCCGATGAAGCAGCGGATGCCTCGTAATTAAGTTTTTCAAAACCCGGCCCTATAGGACCGGGTTTTGTTTTTTCCTGCCTTCTTCTTTCCGTAATCACGCATAGTCCCGACCAACTGCCAGAACGTTGCGCCAAGCAGTACCACAAGCTATATAGCTGTACCGTTCAACGATTTTCTTGGTGCTCGCACCCGGTAGGCACGGCACCTTGTTATCTTTACCTTTCGCTTTCAGATTGTTTCTCCTTTGAGTCTTACGTTCGACTTTGTTCAGCCGCAGCCGGAATCGACTGCTGACCGTGTCACGCTGTTTGCCGACGTGATTCTACC
Source organism: Hymenobacter norwichensis DSM 15439 (assembly GCF_000420705.1). Classification (GTDB taxonomy): domain Bacteria; phylum Bacteroidota; class Bacteroidia; order Cytophagales; family Hymenobacteraceae; genus Hymenobacter; species Hymenobacter norwichensis. The sequence continues at coordinate 951,030 of NZ_ATVL01000006.1, read as the reverse complement.
GTTGCCGCTGCCCAAGCTCTACACCTACCGCGTCCCGTACGAGCTAAACGACCAAGTGGTGATTGGCGGACGGGTAATTGTGCAGTTTGGCGCCAAACGGACGCTAAGTTGCATTGTAGCGGCCGTCCACGAAACGCCACCCAAAGAATACCAAGCTAAATATATCCTGGAGTTTATCGACGATGCTCCTGTTGTCACGCAGCCGCAGCTCCAATTGGTTCGCTGGATTGCCGACTATTATATGTGCACGTTGGGCGAGGTGATAAATGCCGCGCTGCCAGCGGCTCTCAAGCTCAGCTCCGAATCGAGAGTACAATTGCATCCGGCTTTCGTGCGCGAGGAGAATCCGTACCCACTTAGTGAGCAGGAAGAAAAGATTGTGGACACGCTGAGCACCGGCGAAGACGGCAAATCATTAACTTTTACTGAAGTGGGTGATTTACTGGGCGTGGCATCCTTCCATAAGGTGATTAAGAGCCTAATGCAGAAGGACGTGATTTTTCTGTTTGAACACCTGTCAGATAAATACGCCCCGAAGGTGGTAAAAAAGGTGCGGCTGGCGCATCATTTTGTAGCTGAAGCTGCGCTGGAAAGCCTATTTGCGCAGCTGGCCGCCCGACCCAAGCAACTGGATGTGCTGATGCGCTACCTGCAAAAGGTGCCCGTGTACCAGAGTGAGTTTACCAACCAGAATGGCATCGAAAAAGCCTACCTCACATCGGCGCCGCACCTCTCCCCTTCTGCTGTCAACACCCTAATAAAGAACGGGGTATTAGAGCAGTTCGATGTAATTGTGTCGCGCTTCCCCCTAGATGATGCCACGCAGGCCAACATGCATTTCACGCTGAGCGAAGCCCAGACCACGGCCCGCGACGAAGTGATGCGCTTGTTCAACACCAAAGATATTGTGCTGCTGCACGGCGTGACAGGTGCGGGCAAAACAGAAATTTACATCGACCTAATTCGTAACGCGCTGGATGGTGGTGGCCAAGTACTGTATTTGCTGCCCGAAATTGCCCTTACGGCCCAAATTGTTACTCGGTTAATGCGCGTGTTCGGTTCTCGGCTGGGCGTGTATCACTCCAAGTTCTCCGACAATGAGCGGGTAGAGGTGTGGAACGGGGTACTATCGGGGCGGTTTCAGGTGGTAATTGGGGTACGCTCAGCAGTGTTTCTGCCGTTCGATAACCTCGCGTTGGTAATTGTGGACGAAGAGCACGAATCGAGCTACAAGCAGTACGATCCTGCCCCACGCTACAACGCCCGCGAAGTGGCCTTGATGATGGCTAATTTTCAGGGCGCCAAAACCTTGCTCGGTTCGGCAACGCCCGCTGTGGAAACGTTCTACCAGACCCGCACCGGCCGCTATGGGCTTGTTACGCTTAGCAAGCGGTTCGGGGAGGCAGGCTTACCGGAAATTGAGTTGGTAGACACGCGTAAGAGCCGGGATGCGAAGAAGATGCTCAACCACTTCACGCCCGAGTTGCTGACAGCTATGGAAACCAAGCTTAGCCTCAAAGAGCAGGTGATTCTATTCCAGAACCGGCGCGGCTATTCCCCGTTCATCAATTGTGTGGATTGCGGCTGGATTCCAAAGTGCATGAACTGCGCCGTAAGCTTGAGCTACCATAAACAGGCGCACGAGCTACGCTGCCACTATTGCGGTTACCACGACCGGATGCCGGTGGAATGCCCGGCTTGTGGTTCCCGTAACCTGAAAACCGTAGGCTTCGGTACCGAGAAGATAGAAGACGACCTGAAGGTGATGCTCCCCCAAGCCAACGTACAGCGCATGGACCTGGATACCACCCGCGCCAAAAACTCCTATCAACAAATCATCGGCGACTTCGAGCAGCAGAAAACTAACATTCTGGTGGGCACCCAGATGGTAACAAAGGGACTGGACTTTGCCAACGTGAGCCTCGTGGGCATCATCAACGCCGACAGCATCATTCACTACCCCGATTTTCGGGCGCACGAGCGGGCATTCCAGATGTTTGTGCAGGTGAGCGGCCGGGCAGGACGCAAAGGCAAAAAAGGCAAAGTCATCATCCAGACAGCCGACCCGTTGCAAGTCATCTTCGACAAGGTGATTCGTAACGACTACCTGGAGTTTTACGACTACGAGATTACGCAGCGGCGTGAACACGGCTACCCGCCGTTTATGCGGGTCATTCGATTGGTGATCAAGCACATGGACCAGCTGTTGTGCGAGCGAGCTGCCATTCTGCTTACTGGCGAGTTGGTAGCCCGACTGGGCCGTGAGGCTGTGCTAGGGCCGGAAGCGCCGTATATCTTCCGCATCCGTAATTTCTACTTGCAAGAAATCACCATCAAGCTCAGCCGGGAACATACCGTTCTCAAATCAGCCAAAGCAGATATTCTGGCGGCCATCAACGTGGTGAAAGACCAGAAGGACTACAAGCAAGCCCGTTTTGTGGCTGATGTTGACCCTATGTAGTGACAAACAGAAAATCGGCAATTTGCTTTCTACGATTGCACGATGGATAGGACTGCACCTACCAGCAACACTATTACGGCCACAGGGAGCAGAAGCAGAAAGTAACCACTAATCAAGAATCCCAATAGCCCCATTATTCCTCCAATTATCATCAAGCAAAACCCTGTCTTTGGTTTTTGACCTACGCGGGCATCTGGATTTATGGATTCTGGCACTATTGTCTGCCCCGAAGTTTGAGCAGAGGGCAAAGCAGCCGCTTTACGTGCTTCTCTTAAGCGGCGCAAGCGGCCATTCTTCCCTTGAAAGAAAAGCAAACCAAGACCTAGAAGGGCCATTATTAATCCTCCTAGAAAGAGTATCAATTGGCCTAAGCCGCCCCATTCTGTTTTAGGAGCTTCGCCGGAGTTAGCGATTACCACTCCTATTCCTACTGCGGCTATTGCACCACCAATGCTGTTCACTACAGTAGTAGTTGGGTCTGCTTTGCCACTTATCGCTGTCTTTGACGCTCTATCTGTGGTGTCGGGCACTAACGAGAGGGAAGTCGAAGCTGGTCTTAAATAAATATTTTTTGTCTCTTCCCGAGCAATTTCGGTGGGTAATGCAGCTATTAGGATTGGGGGAGTTGGAGTAACAGGTACCGAGGTACGGATAGCTATATCAGACCGATACGTTTCAGTGGCTGGCAATATGGTGCTAATTCGAGTGCTCTGACAACCGATAGCCAGCAAAGCCAGAAACAAAATCTTGCCACGATGAAGCATATTAGAATAGTGAAGTAAAATATAATAAATAACAAGTATTGGTTTTGAATTAGCAAATCAACTACCACAAAAAACAACAGCCCCAACCAATTAGCTTGGTTGGGGCTGTTGTATATGTATTGCGTGGCCTACAATTCGTCAAGCAACCAGAGAATGATGAAAATGACGCCGATAATGGCGATAATACCACCAATCAAACCAAAAATGCTGCTGATACCGCTGAACAGCGATACTAAGAGACCAATCAGCAATAGGATGATACCCGTACGCAGGTTACCACTGATGGCGTTGGCTTTGGCCGTTTCGCTGTGTTGCTTGATTTGCGCCTTGCTGGTGAGCTTATTCAGTTGCTTAGTCACTTTATTAAGTGCCAACCGTTGCGTAAAATTTGGCTTACTAGCTGCGGTAGACTGCGCTGCCTGAGCAGCAGCGCGGGTGGTACGAGATGGTGCAGCAGGTGTAGCAGCGACTTTTGCTGTAGTAGCAGGTGCTGGCGCTTCAACAGCTACTGATTTTTCCACTTGAGGAGTTGCGGGCTCTGCTACTACCGCGGCATCCGAGGTTGCTGGAGCGGTAGGTTCTACCTTCGCTACATTACCGTAGGTAGCATGATACGGCGTAGTTTTGGGCAACATGGCGTACTCGGCACGGTTGCAGCTGCTGATACTCAGGCCTACAACCGCAACGGCAGCTAGCTTCGACAGGGTATTGAAAAGGTGTTTCATAAGGGAGAAAGGTTTGTTTGAAGGTTCTGGAACGAGGTTTGTACGCTTCAAGTTGGGGAACGGACGAAAAAATAACATCATCGATGCCCCTAACACCTAGTCTGAGCAGGTAGCTCAACTGTTTTGAAAGTCCGTCGAACGCTTCCGACAGTTAGGATGTTTACTTAAACACGACTTATTTGCACTCGTGCCTATGTTCTTCCCCTCTTTGCTTCGGACAACTTCGCTGTCCTTGTTATTGCTTCCTGCGGCCTGCACCCAAACTCCAATGGAGAGTTCCTCGGCTATGGCTGCGGAGCAACGCATTGCTGCTGGCCTATCATCTGATGCTACTGACACCAGTGGCTACCGCTTAGGCCCTTCACAAGACCCCAACGGTATCGGCAAATACTACCAAGGCCGCCAGATTGCGCACGTCATGGGCCACGAAGGGGCGGAATGGCTGGAGCGCGGCGACCGACAGGAAGAAGAAGGCACCGACGTTTTGCTACGGGAGTTGAAGCTGAAGCCTACCGATGTAGTAGCAGATATTGGTGCAGGCACGGGGTATTTTTCGTTCCGTATCAGCCCTTTGGTACCGCAAGGCAAAGTATTGGCCGTGGATATCCAGCCGGAAATGGTGGAATACCTGCGCGACCATAAGGCCTCCAATAACGCCATGAACGTGGAGCCGATTTTGGGTACGGTGCAAAACCCTAACCTTCCCAAGGCTGGGGTTGACTTGGTACTCATTGTGGATGCGTACCACGAGTTCGACCACCCACGGGAAATGATGCGCTCCATCCGCAATTCACTGCGCCCTACTGGCCGGGTAGCCTTGGTGGAATACCGCGCCGAAGACCCCAACGTACCTATCAAGCGTATTCATAAGATGACCGAAGCGCAGGTCCGTAAAGAAATGGAGGCGCTAGGACTGGTGTTTGTAGAAAATAGCAAGGCATTGCCGCAGCAGCATCTTCTAATTTTCCGCCGTCAGTAGTTCCACTGTATTCCATCAATCATCTGCATAGCAGCCTCTTTTCAACTATATCATCGGTTGGGAAGGGGCTGCTTCTTTTACGGATATAGCCACATCAGGCACTTCATAGCACAGGGCAATGGCGCGGTGGTTCTACCTTTGTGATATGTCCGCTACCACTCCCGACCCACGCTCTATTTCCATCTTCGATTATACTTATACGCTGCCGCCGGAGCGGATAGCCCCAGCTCCTCTACCCAACCGGGACCAGTCGAAGCTGCTGGTGTACCGGGTGGGCCATATCACCGACCAAGTATTCAATCATCTGCCGCAGGAGCTGCCTGCCAACTCGCTTCTAGTCTTCAACGACACCAAAGTGGTACAGGCGCGGCTATTCTGCCACAAACCTACCGGTGGGCAGGTGGAGCTATTCTGTCTGGAGCCCGTAGCCCCGCACCGCGCCGTGGAGCTGGCCATGCAGCAGACCGGTGAGTCTGTTTGGAAATGCCTAGTTGGTAACGGCAAACGCTGGAAAAGTGGCCCAGTCCTGCTCGAGTTTACGGCCCAAGGGCAACCGGCCACACTCACGGCTGAGCGGCTGGAAGCCACGGATGGATATTCGCTGGTCAACTTCCACTGGCAGCCCGCTACTTTGCCTTTTGCTGAAGTGCTGCGTGGAGCCGGCCATTTGCCGCTTCCCCCCTACCTCAACCGCGACGACACCGAGGCCGATGCAGTGCGCTACCAAACCGTATACGCCGCGCACGAAGGCGCCGTAGCGGCTCCCACTGCCGGCCTACATTTTTCTGATGAGGTGCTAACCCACCTAGCAGAGCAGGGCACTACCACGGCCCACGTTACGCTGCATGTAGGGGCCGGTACGTTTCAGCCTGTGAAAGCCGACCGGATGGCAGGCCATGCCATGCACGGTGAGCCATTTGTAGTGGAGGCACAGGTACTGCGGCAGTTGCTTGCGCACGATCAACGGCCAATAATTGCGGTGGGTACCACCAGCCTCCGCACGCTGGAAAGCCTTTATTGGCTGGGGGTGCAGGCTGATGCTGGCCTACTAACTGCCGACTCATTGCCGCACGTGGGGCAATGGCAGCCTTACGAGCCGGGTTCTACTCTACCCACTGGCGATGCGCTATATGCTTTGCTTACCTATCTGCACGAGCAGCAGCTTGAGTCCTTGTACGCTACCACTCAGCTACTCATTGCGCCAGGCTATCAGTTCCGAGTGATACAAGGGCTAGTTACCAATTTTCATCAACCCGAAAGCACGCTACTGTTGCTGGTAGCAGCGTTACTCGGCCCCGATTGGCGCCGCGTCTACGACCATGCGTTGGCTAATAACTACCGCTTTCTAAGTTATGGCGACAGTTCATTGCTGCTTCCTTAACATATGTCAGTGCAGCAGTCGAACAACTTGGAACCTGAACCATATGCAACCTATTCTACGGGCGCCGTATAAGGACCGAGGTTCGCTAAATAGCCTCTTCCTTACAACCATGAAAAAGATCCTAATGCTGCTTGCTGCCGCAGCTTTCTCCACCGCAGCCTTCGCCCAAGGCGACAAAGTAGTAGTACGCGACGAAGCCACCGGCGCTAAAGCCACCACTACTGTACGCGACAATGGTACCATGAAAACGGAAACCCGTACGGGCCGCACCGAGGCAGGTCAGAAAGCCTACAACACAAAAGAAGACGTAAAGTACGCCGGCAAAAAGACGGGTAACGCCGTTGAAAAAGGTGCCAAGAAAACCGGTAAAGCGGTGAAGAAAGGTGCTAAAGCCGTGAAAAACAAAGCCGAAGACGTAGTAGATTAGTAGCCCGAATAGGCACGATTTGAAGCGAATTTCATAGCTTTTACAAACGAGAAGTTCGGCAACTTCAATCAGTTGTATCAACAAGAAAGGCTTGCCATCTGGCAAGCCTTTCTTGTTGTGGTGTGAATTGCATACCACACCAGACTTGTTTCAGTTCGTAGCCAACAAACAGCTATTGGCCCACGAAAAACAAGGCATTGCCGAAGAGTAGCTTGCCGCCTTGCCAGAAACCGCGGAACAACGGATTATCGGCGAGGTAAATCACCTGGCCGCGGCCCATCTCCTGCGCCCCGAGCACGAATGTATCAGTGAGCTTACGCTGGGCCTGCCGGCCGGCAAAACCTGCGGCGTAGTTGTTACGCTTTAGCACACCCACATTCCAGCCACCTTCGCCCAGAAACCGGTAGTTGATCGTATCACGAATCAGGGCGTAATAGGTGGGGCCGTAGCCAAAAGCTAATGGATGGGTGTTGTCGAGTTGGACGCGGTAGACACTGCCTTGCACCCGCTCCCCAATTTGCTCCCGCTCTGCGCTAGCGTAGGGTTTCAACAGGCGGTATGGGTTGGCCTTTCGGTTGGCCACCGAATCAGTGGACTTCGTTTTGAGCAGGAAATCTTTTTTGCCCGCTAAAAAGGCAGCGGCGCCTTCCAAGGCAATCAGCCGGCCACCGCCCCGAACCCAGGTTTTCAGGGCCTCCAAGCTGCGTTCCGAATACATTTCCGAATAGTCACCGTCGGGCAAAATCAGCACGTCAAACTTGCTGAGTGGTACGCTACGCAGATAGTCGGAGCCCAGCACCGTAACGGGGTAGCCAATCTGCTGCTCAAAGAAGTGCCATACCTCCCCGAAAGCCGTGGGCGAAACACCTTCGCCTCCTACTACTGCAATGGTGGGGCGTGCCACGTTGCGCACGTAGCCGGAACCTAAATCGGCTCCGGAAGTGGAGAAGCCCGACTTCACAGCTTGCACCGTCACGCCGGCCGAGTCGGCTTGGGTACGCACCAACTGGTCGAAGCGGCTGCCAAGGCTTTCGTTGCCGGTGCGCGTAATCACCAGTGTGCCCGGCTGATACTGCTGCCCCTCCGACTCGAAAGCCCGACCGGCTACGCGCACCTTCACCCGCTGCTGCAACAGTCGGCTCAGGAAACGCACATCCTGCAAATTGTTCCAACGTGCTACGTACGCATAAGGTCTGTCGGTTGCCGGTTGTGAGTTACCAGCTACTACAGCAGAAGTGCCCTTGGCCGGCGTGGTAGCGGAAACTGCCAATTTATCTTTGAGCGCATACGCTTTCAAGCCAAACGAGTACGGCAGTGCCCAGGCAGTAATATCGTAAGTAAGGGAGTCTTCGAGGGCTGGGCGCGGCTCAAACAGCACCTTTACCAGCGTCGATTTAGGCTGATACATGCTCACTACCACATCCTGCGCTTCTATCTGCACGCTTTCCTCCTTTCCCAGACTGTAGTCGAAGCCTCGGGTTTTGAGGCGGCGCGGGGCGTAGCCGTACTGAATTTGCTGCCGCTCTAAATACTGGGTGAAAGCTTTCAATTGGCCAGGGTCGCCGGCGCCCGACACCACGAACGACTTATAGGAGCCATGAGGCTTGGTGCGGGCGTCAGTGAAGTACTTCTGAAACTCCGTCACTAGCTCATTATGCCGCTCGGCCGTGGCCCGGATGGTAGCCAGACTAGTGGCGTGGTGGTGCGAAATACGTTGTGCCAGCGTGAGGGTATCGCCATCGGACTTGGCATATCGGACTCCTGCCCGGCCCGAGCCGCCCTGCTCATACGTCATGCCAATGGCCCCGTTAAACGACGGGTACGTGTCGCCGTAGCTGGGGTAGAACAGGTCGTAGGTTTCGCGGGTGAAGTACAGCCAGTTGTTCTGGTCGAACACCTGTCGGTTGTAGTCACCGATTACGTTCTGAAATTTGCGCTGAAAGTCAGTAATGTCCTCGTGGTAAGGTTTGGCAGCCGGCGAGAAGTAGTACGGGTCGTCGGGGCCCATTTCATGAAAATCGGCGTGTACTTGGGGCAGCCACTGGTTGTATAGGGTAAGGCGCTGCCGGCTTTCCTGCTGGGTTTGCCAAGCCCAGTCGCGGTTCAAATCAAAATAATAGTGGTTGAAGCGGCCACCGGGCCAGGGCTCGTGGTGCTCCCAGGCGTAAGGCGAGGCGTTGGCCATCTGAGCCCGCACCCGGTTATACCACTGCACGTACCGCTCGTGCCCATCAGGATTTACGCAAGGGTCGAGCAACACCACCGTATTCTGGAGCCACTCCTGCGTCTGCTTGTTTTGTGGGTCCGCTAGGTCATACAGTACCTGCATCACCGCCTCCGACGACACGGCCTCGTTGCCATGAATGTTGTAGCTCAGCCACACAATAGCGGGCTGCTGACGCTGCACAGCTCCGTTTTCCAAGCCTGCTAGGCGCAAATTGTTGCGGCGGATGTCGTCGAGGCGGCTTAAGTTTTCGGGTGTGGCTACCTGCACTACTTCCAGCCGACGGTTTTCGTAAGTCTGGCCGTAGTCCTGCCGTTTCATGCGGCCAGGGGCATGGGCCACTACGTGGTCAACGTAGCGCAACAAGTCGGCGTGGGGCGTGAAGCGGCTGCCCAGTGGGTATCCCAGAAACTGGCTGGGCGTGAGCAACGGCCCGGCTTCGAGTGCAGCCGGCGCGGTTTGGGCAAAGCTGGCCAGTGGCAGCAACAGCAAAAACAACACCCGCAGGTAAACGCGGGTACTCAGTAAGTAGAATGGATACATCGGTCAAGAGAAAGAGCAGAAAGAAAAGTCAGCCACCAGCAGCCAGCGTACAAAAAGCCCGTTGGCACAGATACCAGCGGGCTTTTCGTACAATTCAACGTATTAATTTCAGGCTAGAAGCGCGGCACGTTGCTATAATCGAAGTCGTCTTCCTGCTCTTGTTCACGCACTTGATATAGCACGCTTTCGGCCACGCCGCGACCAAACAAGCTGACGCCCGCATTGAGCACGCACAAGGCTACAGTGCCAGCTACCACCCAGTCGGTAGCTGGCTCGCCCCGCTCTTTCTTGGCGGCGGCCCATTGCACTAAACACGAACCCAACCCGATGACCATCAACCCACTAGGAGCAAACAACAACCATTTTTTCTTATGGGTCATGACAAGCAGTAAATAGAGAATAGGGGGAAACAAACGGTGGTGCTACCCAGCAGCACAGCTACCAAAGATAGCAAGGAACAGCTGCTACACGGCATCGGCACGCTCAGATTCCCATCGTACCTTTGGCCGCACGAGTACTGGAGCGTCTTTTTGCCCAGCAATATTTGCTAATATAAGCCGGCGGTAGTTACTAGTTGACGGGTCGGCCCTTTTTTCTCCTGCATGTCTGCCTACGAAGAATTATTGCGCGCCGCCTTCAGCCGCGTGCCCGACCCCAGCCGCTACCTCACCCCCGCTACCCTGGCGGCCTACGATGATTTCCGCCGCGCCAAAAACCCTGATTTGTCGTTTCGGTTTGAGCGGGTGCGGCTAGGCGTGGCCATGAGCTTGCTCCAATTGCTAGCCGACCTTGGTGACCATGATGAAAGCCGGCAAGTACTGGCCGTACTGCACCGGGCGTTGGGCGCGCGTTCCGCCACCGAAATCGACGCTATTATTCAGAAAGAGGTGAAGCATTTTGAGAGGCTTTACACCAACCTCTACGTGAACGAAGAAGGTGAGCAACTGCTACACCTTTTTGAGCGCACGCTCGATGCTGATTCGCAGCCATTAATGGAAGAAGTTATTCACGAAGCCCTCGCCTTGACCCAAGAGCTTGACTTCACGCACGACGACGAGGACGAAGACTAGCCAGTTTGTCTCGCTATTTTCAGCGTTTAATTAGCTGTAGTAGTATATTCCCCCCACTTGGCGTTGGGTTTGCTTATTCGTCATACCTACCTTTACCTGCATCAACGCAGTCTATACCAAGCGGCAGTAGCGCCGCACTCCGTCCCTTTCCCTCTTCCCTGAATGTCAAACCCCATCCAGTACCTGACCACAGCGGCCGAGGTGCAACACGCCGCCGACATTCTACGGACGGCCCCACGCATTGCCATCGACCTGGAGTTTGATGATATGCGCCACCGGTACGGCCGTAATCTGGCCTTGATTCAGATTTTCGACGGTCAGACGCCTTATCTTATTGACCCGCTGCCGCTAACTAACCCAGCACACGACCTGGAGCCGCTCTGGCTGATCCTGCGTGACCCAGCAGTTGCCAAAGTGTTTCACAGCTGCAAGTCTGATATTCTGCTGCTCGATGAGCTGTACGGAGTGCACGTGCGCAACATTGTGGATACCAGTGTGCAATACACCCTGCTGGCCGAAGCCGACAACAACATTTCCTTGGGCCGCCTGATTCAGTCTGAGCTAGGAATTGAAGTAGACAAGGGTGAGCAGAAGTCCAACTGGTTGAAGCGCCCCCTTACAGAGGCCCAAATGCAGTATGCCGCCAACGACGTCCTGTATTTGTTTGAGCTGACCGACCGGTTGCGCGACAAGCTGGCTGCCTTGGGCCGCACGCACTGGGCCGAAGAGGAAAACGCAGCATTAGAGGACGTGCGCTACTCCCGCGACGAGCGGCCGTATCTGCGTATGGCCGGCAAATACCGGATTCTGCCCCAAGAGTTGCCCTTGTTCCGCGACCTGTACTTGCTCCGCGACCAAGTGGCCCGGCAGATCGACCGGCCGCCGTACATGGTATTTGCCAATGAGCGGCTGCCCGAATTAGTGCGTGACTTGCCCCGCAACCTCAACGCATGGAAAGCAGCCCGAGGCCTGCATCCGGAACTGAAGCGCACTCCTTACCTGGAGCAACTAGCGGCACTTTCTGCCGACGATTTCGTGCCGGCACCGGAGCCAACTCTACCAGCTGAGCAACGGCGGTTTCCGTTTCGGCGGCGCCTCACCGGTGAAAAGGCGGCCCGTGCCGATGCCCGTGAGCAATTCCTGACGCAGCTAAAAACGCACGTCACCACCGATATCAACGGGTTTGTGGCCAACCTAGTACTCTCTAACCGCTTGGTAGCCGACATCATTGAGCTAGGAGCCGAGCAGGTATTGCGCCCCTGGCAGAAAACCATTTTGCGCGAAACAGCTGAGCGCCACAACTTGAATTACGAATTAGTAGCGCAGCCCTTTTAACGCACAAGGTCAGCAACGCTGAAACGCCGCTTCAAGAAAGCCCCCAAATAAAAAAGACTGGCTACCAAGCCGGTCTTTTTTATTTGCAGCCCGCAAGAAACCCTCCGAAATTCTGTTCTTTGCAGACGGACGCTCAGCGGGTTGTGTGCCCGTGAGCTACCGCATGCTCTGCTCTCGTTTCTTCGCGAAACCCTTTTCGCGCCCTATTGTCTATGCTAAGCCACGGTCAGGTTGTCCGGTTGATTTTCGGATTGAAATTGCGCGAGTTGCGCCAGGAACGCGGCTTCACCCCCGCCGAAATGGCGCGCGCCTGCGACGTATCTGTTTCGTACCTGAATGAGATAGAGAAAGGCAAAAAATACCCAAAGGCCGACAAAATACTGAGCCTCAGCAAAGTACTTGGCGTCAGCTACGACCAGCTGACTTCGCTCACGCTGAGCCGTCGCCTAGAGCCCATATCGGAGTTATTGCAGTCGGATGTGCTCAAAGAGTTTCCGCTGGAAATGTACGGCCTCGACCCTATTCGAATTGTGGAGCTGATTGCCGATGCACCGGCTAAGATGAATGCCTTCATCAGCACGCTTTTCGAAATAGCCCGCAATTTCGAAATGCGCCAGGAGAACTTCTTTCTAGCAGCCTTGCGCTCCTACCAGGAGATGCACGACAACTATTTCGAAGACCTGGAGCAGGATGTGCGGACGTTTTGCGTGGAAGAGAATCTGACCACTACCGCCCCCTTCGACACCACGCAGCTAGAGCGTGTACTGGTGGAGAAGTACGGCTATACCCTCAACCGCACCAAGCTGGCCAACTACAAGTCATTGGGGCGGCTCCGGTCGGTGTTCCAGCCCAGAACCCGTTGCTTGCTGTTGCGGCCCGGTCTCTCCAAGGCGCAGGAAGCGTTTGTGCTGGGCCGGGAAGTAGCCTTCAATTATCTGGGCCTGAAAGAGCGGCCCTACGTGAATGCCACGTTCCCGGTGCGCTCTTTCGAGGAGGTACTCAACAACTTCAAGGCCTCGTATTTCGCCGGCGCGCTGCTGATGGAAGAAGAAAGCCTGGTGCGCGACTTGCAGCAGTTTTTCAGCTTACCCGGCTGGGTACCGGCCGGGCTAGCAGCCCTGCTTGCGCGCTATGATGTGTCGCCGGAGATGTTTATGCAGCGGCTCACCAATTTGCTACCTCGGCATTTCGGGCTGCAAAGCCTGTTTTTTTTGCGTTTCGACCAATCCAGTGAGACGGATGAGGGCTACAAGCTCAGCAAGGAGTTGCACTTGTCGCGCCTACACAACCCCCACGGCAACGAGCTGCACGAGCATTACTGCCGGCGCTGGGTATCTATTCGGATGGTACAGGAAGCGCGGCGCCAGGCGACTACTGAGGTGCCGGCCTTTGTGATGGGCGCGCAACGCTCCCGCTACCCCAACAACGACGAATATTTGTGTTTGACGCTGGCGCGAGCAGCTGGCCCCACCGAGCCCGCCGTGAGCGTTACCGTGGGGCTGCTGGTGGATGAAAACCTACGCCAGAGAATTCAGTTCTACGACGACGGCCTGATTCCGCAACGAACAGTGAATGAAACCTGTGAACGGTGCCAGATTCCGAACTGTGAGGTGCGCGCCGCTGAACCGCTGGAAATCGAGCGCCGGGCCCGGCAACGGGAAACCGAAGCTGCCATTGCCGCGCTGGTTAATGCCGATATTTAGCCTCATACTGTTACCCACAGCCCCGGAAGCGTCCGGCCAAGGCAGATGAGACAGCCGTTGACCGGCTTCCTTAGCCAGGGTAGCAACGGCCGCCACCAAAGTTTTACACGGAACTACGCAGCTGGTTTCGGGGTATAGCTGATTCGCCTACCAGACTTTTAACTTTTGCCTGACCCGAAACCTGCTTCCGCTTCCCGCCGCTGGCTGTGGTACGTACTGCTGACTGCATTGCTGCTCGTCGGGGGCGCCACGTACGGTACCTGGCGCATCCTGTGGCAGCCCAATGTAGCAGTGTCGCCTTACGGCGCAGGCTATCTGTATATCCGAACGGGCACCGGTTACCCGGCAGTATTGGATTCGTTGCGGCGCCACGAGCTGCTGCGCGATTTACGCACCTTTGAGTGGCTGGCCGAACGACGCAATTACCCGCAATTGGTGCGCCCTGGCCGCTACCGCCTCGACCCCACGCTGGGCAACCAAGACTTGTTGGATATGCTGCTGACTGGGCGGCAGGACACTTTGGCTTTCACACTCGACGCTTTCAAGTACAAGCCGCAGCTCACCCGCCAAATCAGCCTACAGTTGGAAGCCGATTCCACAGAATTGCGCCAGTTGCTCAACAATAATGCGTTCCTCACCCAGCGCTACCAACTGGATACGACCACCGTGCTAACGCTGTTTCTACCGGGCCCGTACCGCTTGTTCTGGAATACCTCGGCCCGGCAGTTTCTGGATTCGGCCGCGGCTACGCACCACCGGTTCTGGACCGCCGAGCGGCAGCAGCGCGCCGACTCACTGGGCCTCTCGCCCACACAGGTGCACGTGCTGGCCAGTATTGTGCAACGCGAAACGGCCAAGAAGGAAGACAAGCCCATTATCGCGGGCGTGTACCTGAACCGACTCCGGCGCAATATGCGCCTGCAAGCCGACCCCACGCTGCTGTGGGCCATCGGCAACTTCGGGGTGAAACGGGTGCTCAACAAGGACAAGCTGGTGGATTCGCCCTACAACACCTACAAGCATAAAGGTCTACCCCCCGGTCCTATCACCTCGGCCAACCGCCAAAGCCTAGATGCCGTGCTGAAGCCCGCAGCCCACCAGTACGTGTTCTTTTGTGCCCGCCCCGATGGCAGTGGCTACTCCGACTTCGCTGAAACCTATGCCGACCACAAACGAAACGCCCGCCGCTACCAGCAGCACCTAGACAGCTTAGGTGTAAAGCGGTGAAGCAGCCAAATGGTGAGGTTGTGAACTAGTGAGGCGGATGTTCTGCTGGCGTTGCTTGCGCCCATTAAACTCACTATTGCACCAACTCACCTCAGCCGGTAAAGGCGCAGTTGCAGGGAATCCTGGCGGGCGGCCTGCTGAAGCTTCAGCGTTTCCTGGTAGCCCAGGCCGGTGTACTCGGAGTGCTCCAGAAACAACAGTGGTGAGGTAAGCAACGGCTCGGGTAGTGCGAACAGTGAAGGCTGCCGAGCCAGCGAATCGAAATAAGGCGAATTGACGACCCGCCAACTGGCATCCAGCAGCACATACTCGAACTGCTTTCGGCGCCATTCTGGCAGTTGTGCTTCAGTTGTTATAACTGCCAGCGTGTCGAGCTTAACGAGAAACGGGCTCAGCCCCAAACTGAGAGTACTTGCTATCCGAATAGGGCGCGTGGGAGTGCGTAGCCGAAGATGCCGGGCTAGTTGACCGTAGTGGGTGGGCATGTAGGCGTAAATTTCGCGCTGAATCCGGTGCAGATTGAATGCCGTAGCCACCAGAAATACAACGGCCAAGCATGCGTTGGCTACCACTTTCCACCGAACCCTGAGCAGCAGCTGGCGCACTCCCAGAAACGCCAGCACGTAGAACAGCGGGTATACCAGCAGCAACCCTCGCGGCGCCTTCAGCAGCAACGACATACCTAACAGAAAGCAGCCTGCCCATATTCCCAGATACGTTGGCAGGCTCAGGCGCTGCGCTTTCCGCCTTGCGTGCTGCCAGCCACTCCGCAGCCCCAACAGCACCCCACCCAGCAACACCGGTAACAACAGCGGCGACTCAAAATCCCGGAGGTAGAGCAAGTAATAGAGCCCATCGAAGCGGAAATGGCCGGCGCGGCCGGCAGTGTTGCTGGCACCCGGAAAAACCAGGTTATAGTACACGGCGGGCCAACGGTACCACGGCAGCCCACCGAGTACCCCCAGCAGCCCAAACGCTACGTAAGGCACGGCCAGCACTAGCAACACCCGCGTTAGCACAACAGGCCGCCACAGTAGGCCACCGCCCCACAGCAGTTCCAGCAACAGCAGCACAGGCAGCGTTAATAGAAACTTGTAGTTAACGCTTAAACCGAGGGCCAGCCATGCCGCTACATCAAGCAAAGCCGGCATACTTGGGTTACGAAGCCGCCGGTAATGAGCCCGCACCATGCCAACGAACACCCACAAGCTCATCGAGCCCATGGTAAAGTCACGGCCGGAGAAAGTGAGAAACACCGAGGTACCAACAAATAGCAGCAGCAGCGCCTTTTCAAGGGCCGTTAGCCGGACCGCAACTCCCACAAACTGCACTAACCAGGCCAGTGCTACCACAGCCAGCAGCGCATTCAGATGCTGAAAAACACGGTAATCGGTAGTGAACCAAGCCACCGGAGCGTACACCAGCGAGAAACCTGGACTGCCGTGGTGAAACAAATTGCGCAGGTTGCCGTGGGCCACCTCCTGTACTATTTGCCAGTTGCGCACAGAGTCATAGTCGGGCAGCGCCACTTCCGCCAGGCCGTATAGGCGCACCGCCACCACGCCGATAAGCGCCAAGGCAGGCCATAGAAGATTGGGCAGCTTCACACCCAGGAAAGTAAAACGCAAAGCAGGGGCAGCAAATGGAGTTGCAAGATGCTAGTTTTGCCGGGGAGGTGCCATCAGCACCGTTGCAAGCAGCAGCTCCGCTTCGGAAAAGCTCTCAAAACCCCTGTTCCATTCAGCCATTTTGTTACTCAGTTACTCACATGCGTACCGTTATTCAGCGTGTGCAGCACGCCAGCGTCACTGTTGAGGGGCGCATCACTGGGCAGATTGGGCCAGGGCTGCTGGTACTAGCCGGCTTCGCGCCCGATGATACCCCCGCCATTCTCGACTGGATGGCGCGCAAGCTGGTGCAGCTACGCATCTTCTCCGATGAAGAAGGCAAGATGAACCGCTCGGTGCAGGACGTGGGCGGACAGGTCTTGGTAGTCAGCCAGTTCACGTTGCTTGCCGATGCCCGCAAAGGCAACCGCCCCAGCTACATTGGCGCCGCACCGCCACCCATTGCCATTCCGCTCTACGAGCAGTTTGTACAGCGCTTAGAGCAACTTTTAGGTTACCCCGTACCCACCGGCGAATTTGGGGCTGATATGCAGGTTGCACTTCTCAACGACGGCCCCGTTACCATCGTGCTAGACACTAAGGAGTAAAGTAGCCTACGTTTGCAGCCGCCAACCGACGTATGCGCCAGCTGCGCCACTTGCTCCGCAGGGCACCTTACTCAATCTATATCACTCACTTATGACCATCGACGAAGCACAGCAGACCGTAGATGCCTGGATTCAAACCACCGGCATCCGTTATTTCAATGAGCTAACCAACATGGCCATGCTCACCGAAGAAGTAGGCGAAGTGGCCCGCATCATTGCCCGGCAATACGGTGAACAGTCGTTCAAGGAATCCGACAAAGACAAAGTGCTGGCCGATGAGCTAGCCGATGTGCTGTTCGTGGTGATTTGCTTAGCCAACCAAACCGGCGTCAACCTCACCGACGCCCTCCAGCGCAATCTGGAAAAGAAAACCCTGCGCGACACCGACCGGCACCGCAACAACGAGAAGCTGAAGTAGCACAAAACAGGTTTCTGCCTAACAGAACTACAGCGTAATCTGGCCGCCGTGGTACAGCGGCACCACGTTGTACTCGTTTTGACGCACGCAAAATTCCATGTCCTTGTGCGACTCCAAACTATTGAGCCGCCGCACGTGCGACGATTTAAGCAGGTAGCCAGCCACATCAGACGCCGCAGCCCGCCACAAATCCAGTGCCGCCAGGGTGGCATCCGAATCGGTGGTGGTAAAGTTGGCGGCTAGGTGGTGGGCCAGGGCGCCACCGAACAGGGTGTCCTCTAGGCAGAAATTGCCCTTCCAGCCCGCACACACCACCACTACGTCTTTCTGCTGCTCCCGCAGGAAATCGGCTACGGCACCTAGGTTCAGGAACGCGCCTACTACTACTGCATCTGCCGCCTGCGAGAGGTGCAGGGCACGGGTGCCGTTGGTGGTGGTGATGGCCACCGACCGGCCGCGCACAGCCACCACCCCATCCAGGTACCCGAAAGGCGAGTTGCCAAGGTCCACGCCGGGCAGCTGGCAGCCGTCCCGCTCGGCGGCGGTGAGGTAGCCTTGCAAGGCCAGCGCCTGGCAGTCAGCCACCTCGCTCACGGGTACCAAATGCGTGACACCCTGCGCCAGTGCCGTTACAATGGATGAGGTGGCCCGAAGAATATCAACCACTACCGCTACCCGCCCGCGTAGGTCGTAAAGCGGCAGCAGCTCCGGGGAAAAGCAAATATCAAAAGAGGGCATCGAGTAGAAACTAGAAGTATAGAAGCTAGAAGACAGAAGTTGAGAGCATGACGCTTCTAGCTCCCAACCTCCAGCTACTATTCCGTGCCCGACACGAACGGCAGCTTCACCACTGTAGCGGGAAGGTTTTTGCCGCGCACCTGCACGAAAATCTTGCTACCGGGCGCGCTCAGCTCGGTTTGCACGTAGCCCAACCCGATACCTTTGCTGAGCGAAGGCGACTGGGTGCCGCTGGTGACGTCGCCTACCTTTTCGCCGGCTTCGTTCACCAGCTCGTAGTGCCCACGCGGAATGCCAGGACCGTCCATGAGGAAGCCCACCAGCTTGCGCTCCACACCGGTTTCCTTCTGCTTTTTCAGGTTATCGGCATTGGTGAAGTCCTTGCTGAACTTGGTAATCCAGCCTAGGCCAGCTTCCAGCGGAGATGTTTCGTCGTTGATGTCGTTACCATAGAGGCAGTAGCCCATTTCCAGGCGCAACGTGTCGCGGGCACCCAGGCCGATGGGTTTTAGGCCGTGGGGCTGGCCGGCTTCCATTACCTTGTCCCACACCTGCCGAGCGTGCTCGTTGGGTACGTACAGCTCGAAACCGCCGGCCCCGGTGTAGCCTGTGGCGGATATGATGACATTCGGTGCACCCGCAAACGTACCCTGCACGAACGAATAATACGGGATGGCACTCAGGTCCACGTCGGTCAGGGGTTGTAGCGTGGCTACGGCTTTAGGGCCTTGCACGGCAAACAGGCTGATGTCGTCGGACACGTTTTCCATTTCCGCGCCGGCTGTGTTGTGCTGCTGAATCCAGTTCCAATCTTTGTCGATGTTGGAGGCGTTTACCACCAATAGGTAGTCCTCATCGGCTAGCTTGTACACCAGCAAATCATCCACGATGCCGCCTTCCTGATTGGGCAAGCACGAATACTGGGCCTTGCCGTCGGTGAGCTTACTGGCGTCGTTGCTGGTTACGCGCTGAATCAGGTCGAGGGCCTGCGGGCCACGCACCCGAAACTCGCCCATGTGCGACACGTCGAAGATGCCCACGGCCCGGCGGACGGTGTGGTGCTCGTCGAGGTCGGAGGAATAGCGCACGGGCATATTGTAGCCGGCAAACGGCACCATCTTGGCGCCTAGCTGCTGGTGAACATCATTTAGGACAACGGTTTTGAGGTCTTCAGCCATTATTTCGGATTGGGGAATGAGGGCAGTTAGGCAGCTTAAGCTCAACTAGAAGGCGGTATAAGCAGTAAGCCACGGCGAAATTAGCTAATTCCGTGGGGCGGGCTACTACCACGGCCTTTGTCCTAGTATCTTTGAGTTCTGGCCGGTTAGTTTTCGGCCTCTCTCCCTGTTATTTTACATTTATTACCAGCCCTGCCGCAGCGGCTACCTCCCCATGAACGACGAGCTTAAGCAAGATTTTGAATCGGCTGTAGTGAAGCACCTGCTATTCAAATCGAAGTTGCGCTCCTACTTATACGGGAGTGGCACCAGCCAGGGCCCCATCCGTGACCCAGCCCAGTGCAACTTTGGCCACTGGATTCGAGACCGGGCACTCGGACCGTATGGGCATTTGCCGGAGTCGCGCGAGTTGGACCGCCTACACGTCCGGATTCATCAGGAAGCCAACCGCCTAATGGACCTGCACGCCCGCGGGCAGGTGGAGCCAGCCTTGGCCGCATTGCCCGCCGTGGAACAGCTTGCCGACCAGATAACTGCCCTGATGCGAACTATGGAGCAGAAGCTGCGTAGGGCGCAATAGGCAGTAGATCTTTCTGCCCGGCGCATTTATACCCTTGCCATATAGCCCGCATGAAGCTGAAGATTTCCACCAAACTCTTTGCCGGCTTTCTGGTCATTTCGCTGCTGTTCGTGGGGGTGGTGTTTATCAACTACCAGCTTTCCCGTAAGGTGCTGCGCAACGCCCGGCAGGTGCAGGCCTCGCAGCGCGTCTTCACCGATGCCTCCACCCTGCTGCGCAACATCGTGGACATGGAAACCGGCTTTCGGGGGTACATGCTAGTGGGCAAGGAGGAAGTATTGGAGCCCTACCATCAGGGTGAGCGGTACCTGCTCAACAATTTCAGCGTGTTGCTTTCCGAGCTGCCGCCTAAAAGTGCCCAGTATGCGCGCATTGTGCGGGCCCGGCAGATGTTCCGCGACTGGCTGAGTTACTCGCATTTGCTTATCAGCGAAAAGCGGGAAGCTCTGCGCCGCAACCCCATGCAGGAAGGCCTCCAAAGCGTACCCCATCGACAGCTGGCCGAGAGCCTGCAGGGCAAGTATATGATGGACCAGATTCGGGTGCTGTTTGCTGGCTTCGACCGGGAAGAGCAGAAGCAACGAACCAAGCAAAGCACTCGGTTACAGGAAAGCATCACTGAAACCCGGCTGATTTCGGTGGGTATCACGCTGCTGGCCATTCTGCTGGGGCTGTTATGGGCCACCTACATTATCCGCCTGATTGGCCGCCGTATTCAAACCATGGTTACGCTGTCGTCGCGCATTGCGGCGGGTCAGTATCAAACCTCTATCAAGGATACCGATGGCGACGAGTTGAGTGAACTAGCGGCCTCTCTCAACCAGATGGCTACTACCATCGACAGCAACATTACGCAGCTGGAACGGCGCAACCAAGAACTCGACCAGTTTGCCTACGTGGTGTCGCACGACCTGAAAGCGCCATTGCGCGGTATCGAAAGTGCTTCGCGCTGGATTGAGGAAGATATGGGCCAGGATACGCCCGCCCACATTCGGGAGTTTCTGGTGCTGATGCGAGTGCGCGTGAAGCGCATGGAGCAGCTGGTTACTGGCATTTTAGACTTGGCCCGCGTGGGTCGCACGCCCCAGGCCGACGAGCCGGTTTTTGTGCGGCAGCTGCTGCGTGAAATTATTGATTCATTGAATCTGCCGGAAGGTTTCGAGGTGGAGCTGCCGTTTTACCTACCTACTCTAGTTACCAACCGGGTGCAGCTTCAGCAAGTGTTTACCAACCTCATCAGTAACGCTGCCAAATACCACAACCACCCTGAAACGGGCACCGTGCAGATTGCCTGCGTGGAAGATGCCCGGTTCTATACTTTCTCGGTAACGGACGATGGACCCGGCATTGCCCAAGAGTATCATGAGCGAATCTTCGTGATTTTCCAGACCCTCACGGAGCGCGACACCCTGGAAAGTACGGGCGTAGGGTTGGCCATTGTCAAGAAGATAGTGGAAGGCCAGGGCGGTACTATTCACGTGGAATCGAAGGAAGGAGAAGGAGCTACGTTCCGCTTTACGTGGCCCCGCCAGAGCCGGGCAGGTACTAAGCCACAAGCCACCGCCACGATTTCAGCACCAAATTCGGCCCCGACCGTATAGGCGGTAGCCTACGGGCTCTTTTCCGCTTCCTTCCTTTCCAACCAACACCTGTTATGGCTAGTATACTCTTGGTCGAAGACGACCAAATGGACATCATGAACGTGCAGCGCGAATTGCGCAAAAACAACATCGACGTACCACTTACCATTGCCCGCAACGGCCGTGAGGCACTCAATATGCTGCGCGGCGAAGCAGGCCAGGAGAAAATAGAGCTGCCCAACGTTGTAATGCTCGACATCAACATGCCGCGCATGAACGGCCTAGAGCTATTGGAACAGCTCCGCTCCGACCCCGAGTTTGTAGGCCTGAACGTGTTCATCATGACCACTTCCGACCTCGACACCGACCGATTTAAAGCGCAGAGCCTAGCTGTAAGTGGCTACATCATTAAGCCTCTGAACTTCGATAGTTTCGGCGAAGGTGGTTCCACCGTAGACGGCTTCAGCCTGTTCCTAGATTTGCTGAAGATGAAAGGCTGATTGACGAGGTAGTGAAGCCGTGCATTTTCTGCTCGAGCTGCGCAACTTGCGCATTTACCAATTCACCCTCTATAGCAAACGGAAACCCATACGGTGATGCTCGGTGGGGCCGTGTGTACGGATGGCGGCGCGGTGGCTTAGTGTAGGATACCCCGCATTTTGCGCCCAACCGTATTCTGGGTATTGCTCGGCTAGCTCCATCATCCGCTCGTCGCGGAAGGTTTTAGCCAAGATGGAGGCCGCCGCAATGTGCCGGTAGTGTGCATCCCCCTTAATCAGGCAAGTATGGGCCATCCCTTCGTAAGGTCGAAATCGGTTGCCATCCACTGCCAAATGGGTGGGTGGTACCCCCAATGCTGCTACAGCTCGGTGCATAGCCAGATAACTAGCCTGCGCAATATTGAGCCTGGCAATTTCGGTTGGTGATGCTTCAGCTACTGCCCAAGCCACTGCCTCTTGGCAGATGATGGGCCGTAGCACGGCTCGGCGCTTAGCACTGAGCTGCTTGGAATCGTTGAGGTATTGTGGGTTGAAATCGGCGGGCAGAATAACGGCGGCGGCAAATACCGGCCCAGCTAAACAGCCTCGCCCGGCTTCATCGAGGCCAGCTTCGAAGGGTTGGCCGGTGTAAGAGGCAAGCAACATACTTCAAAGGTACTGCAAGCTCAGTAGCCCGCACTAAAAAAGGCACTTCCGTTCTCAGGAAGTGCCTTTTTGTATATGTAGAAACGTGCCTTTCGGCATGGTTACTTTATTTGTGGCTGCCTGCGGGAGATCCGTCTACACCTGGGTTCTCACCGCGCCGCAAGCCTTGTTTGTCACGGGGGCCTTCATCTAGCTCGTCTTCTTCATCTGTGCTAACGTACTCGTTGCTTGTGGGACCGAGGCCGCCGGTGGTAGCACTAAGTTCAGATTCGGCTTGCGCGTGTTTAAGATTGAATAGTGGGTCGCCGGATTGTGCTTGATCTTCCTGGTTTTTCAGCTTATTCGCCATATATAACAGGTGTTGGCCGGAATGTGAACGGCTAACTCTACCTTGGTACGGCGGCGTGGCCCAGGAGGTTGATGCAGAATATTGGCCTTAGCGCGTAGCCTCTGCTAGAAAATATTGCTGGTGTATGTTGCCGAGAGAAAATAAAAAGGGGCTGCCGCCTTCCAACGCAACAGCCCCTTTAATATAATTTGCGCCGGGTGGTCATAAAAATCATCCACCCTACTCCTAGGACCAATCCGACGCGGCGCGAGCGAAGCCTTCCTTTCCACAAAATACTCACCCGCGCTATAATTGAGTATGACAAAACTACTTGCTATCAATTGGTTATCTAAAATAATTTGGTCAATCAACTGATTTACCCGGCCAACTGGCTATTCTACCCGATGGACGCTAAAAATAGACTAGGCTCTTACCTTTAAGGCAATTTCCCGTCTCCTGTACTCCTACTTATGCACACGTCCCGACCATTAATCGACGAAAACCACAACCCCTGGCAGGTGCTCAGCAGCGAGGTTAAATATCATAATCCCTGGATTAGCGTCCGCGAAGACCAAGTAGTGAATCCTGGCGGTGGTCGGGGCATTTATGGCGTTGTGACCATGAAAAACCGGGCCTTAGGTATTGTGCCGCTTGATGCCGAAGGCAATACTTGGTTAGTGGGCCAATACCGGTATCCGCTTAACGAGTACAGCTGGGAAATTCCGATGGGTGGTGGCCCTGTGGAGCTGAACACGCTGGAATCGGCGAAGCGGGAACTACGCGAGGAAACTGGCTTACTGGCTCACCGCTGGACCAATATTGCCCGTTTGCATACCTCCAACTCCGTAACCGACGAGGAAGGCTTCGTCTTTCTGGCCGAAGACTTGGAACAAGGTGAAGTAGAGCCCGAAGAAACCGAGGACCTACGCCTCTGGAAGCTACCGTTAGCTGAAGCCGTGCAAATGGTGATGAACAACCAGATAACCGACGCGGTAAGTGTAGCTGGCTTGCTAAAAGCGGAAAAGGTGCTCGCCAGCAGGGGGCAGAGCACGGCACAGTAGCAGACAGCTTACAGGACTGCACATTCAACTCGGAGGTTCGCCGCGCTACTTCTTCATTTCACCGTTTACCTTTGTGCTATGCGGCATCTTTTGCGCTACATCGGTCATCGACTTTACACCACCTGGGCTACGTTCTGGTTTGTGGCTCCGTTTGTGGCTAGCTATCCAGTGCAGGTAGCCCTTAGCAAACGGCCGCAGTGGCACCGGCACTTGCATAGCCTCAACCGCAATTGGAGCCGGCTGTTTATTAGGATGTGGGGCATGCCCGTGGAGGTGGAAAAGCACAACCCGCTACCTGCCGGGCAGCCTTGCGTGTACGTTGCCAACCACAGCTCCTACATTGATATCCCGCTGCTGTTCAAGGCTATACCAGGCTGGCTGAATATCATGGGCAAAATCTCGCTAACCAAGGTACCGGCTTGGGGGCCGATTTTCGAGCGGGTGTATATTTCTGTAGACCGGGACAGCGCCATGAGCCGAGGCCGCGCTATGGTGCAGGCCCGCCGCTCCTTGGAAGCTGGGAGGCCTGTAGTGATTTTTCCGGAAGGCTCGATAGCCAAGAACCCAGGTGTGGAGCTGGAAGAGTTCAAGGATGGTGCTTTCCAACTGGCTATTACGGCGGGGGTGCCCGTAGTACCGATTACTATGACGATGAACCACCGTTTCATGCCCGATGTTGGTGGTTTACGTATCCGGTATACCCCGCTGCACATTGTGCTGCACGAACCCATCGCTACTACTGGCCTCACAGTGGCTGACGCTCCTGCCCTTAAGCAACGCGTAGAAACCATTATAGCCAGTGCGTTTCGGCCCGAAGCTGCTGGCTTGCCAATGCCTAGTTCGTGGCGGCGTACTGTCCCGGCTCAATTCCCGGTGTCTCAGCCTAATATGGATAAGCCTGCTGAGGATTCCACTGGCCTTGCCCTACCCAATTCTTAATCTTCAATTCTTAATTTTCAACTCACTTGAGCACTGACCTTACCACCCTTCGCCAGCTGGCCCACCTCTCCCGACTCGAACTAGACGAATCCAAAGAGCAAGAAATGCTGGGAGCTCTCAACGAAATTCTGGATTGGGTGGACCAGCTGCGCCAGCTCGATACCAGCAATGTAGAGCCACTGGTACACCTCTCGCACGAAATCAATGTGCTGCGCCCCGATGAAGCGCAAAATACCGTGAGTCACCAAGATGGCCTGCGCAATGCGCCTCGCAAGGATTCCGACTATTTCCGCGTACCTAAAGTACTGGAGTAACCACTAGTGCCCATCCCGCCTACGTCCCGCGCTGTTTGGCGCAATCCGCTGCTTCTGAGCTTACTGCTAGTAGCCGCTGGCACGCTGTTGCTGGCTGTTTATCAGTATTTCACTGGCGACGATGCCACCCTGCCCGTGCAAGTGGTGTCGCACCTCAAGTCCGTGCCTACCACACTCACGGCAGTGCGGGTTGGGTTATCGGAACTACCAATTCAAGTAAACAACTATTTGCTCACCCAAACCCACGACATGGTGGGGCCTTACGTGCAGCCCGAAGCTGCTTGGCTGCTACTAGGGCTACTGGCCGGTATGTTGGTGGTATTTCTGGCAGTTGTCAGCACCCTGGAACGGCCAGCTTTCGTGGCAGGTATGGCCGGCGTGATTTTCCTGCTGATGTCGTTGAATGCTGATCTACTAGGTATTTTCAATTCGCAGGAGCAATATTTTCTGATGCTGGCGCTAGTGGCACTGGGCGTTCCGGCTTACGTATTCCATGCGTTCCGCACAGAGGCTTCACTGAGCCAGCGGCTGCTGGTTTTTGCGGTGCTGATAGGCGGCCTAAGCACGCTGCTTGTTTTCCGCTCTACCCTTTCCCCCGACGAAACGGCGCTGCACCTCACCAGTTTTGCTACGTTGGGCGGTGCAGTCATTGTTGGCCTGGTGGTTTTGTGGGTTGGTTTTGAAAATATTCAGGGCTTGCTCTGGTTCAACACTCAAGCCGAGAACCCGAACAGCCGTTTTGGGCTGCTGCCGTTTGTGGCCTCTAGCGCGCTGTATCTGGGCATGATGGCTATGTATCTTTGGAACGGCAGCCAACTACTGATTTTGCCCGGCGTTTTCTTTGACCCGCTGGTACTGTTGCTGCCTGCGGCGGTTATCGGCTGGCTGGGACTTCAGCGGCGCGCCGCTTCTTATGGCGACGTTCTGCCATACTGGCCCGCCGCCGCTCATTTATATCTGGTATTTTTTGCATTGGCAGCCGGCTTCTTGGGGTATGCATTTGCTACTGCCAACGACCCACTGTTGTTGGCCGCCCGGCAGTTCACGGCGCTTACTTTCCTAATTGGCGGCGCGGCGTTTCTGCTGTACGTACTAGTAAACTTTGGCCCGTTAATTCGGCAACGGCTGCGGGTGTACCGGGTGGTATATGAGCCCCGCCGCCTGCCGCTGTACGCGGTGTATGTGCTAACTGTGGCAGGCCTAGCAGCGCTGGAATTTCGCTATAGCTACGAAACCCTGCATCAAGTTCAGGCTGGCTACTACAACAACCTCGCCGACCTAACCCGCCTGCAAAGTGAATTGAACCCCAACGGCGACGCGCTGGCGCTTCTGGCGGAACGCTACTATGCCGAGAGCGACATACTGGACGAGCACAATCACAAGGCCAGCTTGGGCCGGGCCGCGTTATACCGCTACCGTCTCCAGCGCCAAAATGAAATCAACATTCTGCGGCGCGCCCTCAGCCGGCGACCATCCGAAAAAATATCCCTGCGGCTGGCAGCACTCTACAACGAACCTACCGACTTCTTCGACCGGTTGGCCGCTTTGCGTGAGGGATTAAAAAGCCAGCCCACTAGTGCCCGCCTCAACAACGACCTCGCCCAGCTTTACACCCGCTCCACCCTTACCGATTCGGTAGCCGTGTATCTCAACCGCGCCGAAGCTGCCGCCGCCAATCCGGTGGTGAAAGTTAACCAGCTGGCCTTCCTACTACAAACCGAGCAGCTTGACGCTGCGCAGCAGTTGGTTCAGAGCCAGAAGCAGTTGTCGGATGTAGCTTGGCAAAGCAACGTGCTGGTTTTGGCACAGCGCAGGCCCGATGTCCGCGCCGTGGCATCCTCATCCGAGCCGGATGCCGCCAGCCTGACGGTGCCAGAGTTTGCGCGCTTCTACCACGCAGCGCTATACCGAGTGCAGCAGCACGATACCAGCGCGCTGCCGGTTCTCACCCAGCTTATTCAACAGCCTGACAACAGCTCATATTTCGAGCAGCTTACCTTCCTGAAGGCACTTACGCAGCACTACGGCGGCCAGATATTGTCTGCCTACACCACGCTAAGCCCCCTAACGGCAGGCGCAACGCCCAGCGCGGCCTACTACCAGAATGTGCGCGGCCTGTGGCAGCTACAGCAGCAAACCTACTCGCTGGCCGCCGCTACGCTACGTGACGCCGCACAAAACGGCTACTCGGAAGCTTATCTGCACCGGGCTTACGCGCTGGCCCTCAACCAGCAACCGGACTCTGCCCGCGTGGCTACAGCCCGCGTGGTTCAGGAACCTGATACCCTCCTAGCCAGGTCGGCGCGGCAGATCCAGCGCATCCTCACGCTGAAGTTTCCCGACGGCTTCCAAGCTGCTTCCGAAACTGAGCAGACCCAGTTTTACGTGTTGCGCGGCCAAGAAGCCCTTAATGGCCCCGGCTATTTGGACGGCCACAGCTGGTACAGCAATTACATCGAAAAAATGCGTCAGCCGCTGGCCCACGACGTGGCGCTGCTGGCCCAAGCCCGTCGCGTAGCTGGTTCCAACCCACTGGAAGCAGCTACCGTTTTGCAGGCACACTCGTTGCGTTCCAGAACACCCTCATTGGCCTCGGAGTACAACGTGGTATACGGGCAGGCCCTGCTGGCTGCGCGCAGTCAGGCTTCGCTGCAACAGTTGGAAACCTTGCTGAAGTCGGCCACCTTCCTGCCTGCTGATCAGCCAAGCCGCCTCTATTTACAAGCGGCGCTGGCTAGCTATCAGAAGCAGCCGAAGCAGGCCACGCAGCTTTACCAGCAGTTGGTACGCACCGCGCCTTACTTGGAGCCGGGCATGCTAGCAGCAGCGGCATTTTATACCAGTCAGAAAGAGTATTTGACTGCATATAGTACGTTGCAAGCAGCCTTGGAGCAGAATCCCGAGTCTGTGTCTTTATTGAAAGCTTACGTTCTGGCATCCGTTCCTGCCGGGCTGACCGAATATGCGGCGAATTCGCTGGAGAAACTGCGTGTATTGCTTTCCCCGGCCGAATACGCTACCTTTCGTACAATATATCTCGCCCACCGTACAAGTCAAGACACGGTGGTCGCCCCCTGGAACTAACCCAGCCGGCTATGCTGCACCCCGTTATCGAAACCCACGACATCTCAAAGATGTACCGCATGGGTACCGAGGAAATCCATGCGTTGCGTTCTGTTACCATCACTATTCAGCGTGGTGAGTACGTTGCTTTTATGGGTCCATCTGGATCCGGCAAGAGTACGCTCATGAATATTGTGGGCTGCCTGGACACCCCCACTACGGGTAGCTACATCCTTAATGGCAAGGATGTAAGCCGTATGACCGACAACCAGTTGGCGGATGTGCGCAACCGAGAAATTGGGTTTGTATTCCAGACCTTCAACCTGCTGCCCCGGGCTACTTCGCTGGATAATGTGGCCCTGCCGCTCATCTACGCTGGCTACAGCAAGTCTGACCGGGAAGAGAAGGCCATGCAGGCCCTGCGCAGCGTTGGGCTCGATACCCGCGCCAAGCACCGTCCCAACGAGTTGTCGGGTGGTCAGCGGCAGCGCGTGGCCATTGCCCGTGCCCTCGTCAACGACCCCAGCATCATTCTGGCTGACGAGCCAACTGGTAACCTTGACACCAAAACCAGCTACGAAATCATGGATTTGTTTGAGGCGTTGTACGCCAAAGGCAACACCATCATAATGGTAACGCACGAAGAGGATATTGCCCGGTACGCTCACCGCATTGTGCGCCTGCGCGACGGTCTGGTAGAAACCGACCAGGAAAACACCGACGTAGCCACCCACCACGAACAGGCTGGCAAACACCTGTAGCGCATTCCGTGTTTCAATAGCACCCCTCGTCATCTGGCGCTTACGAAGGACCTCTTCCGATGTGCCAGATGACGTTTTATTTTTAGTCCGCGGTTCCCAAATGAATCGTAGCGCTACGCCAGCGGTGGTAGCACCATTTCACTTTTCATGAAGATCTACACCAAAACCGGCGACAAAGGCCTCACGTCTCTCATTGGAGGCACGCGCGTACCCAAATCTAGCCTGCGTATCGACTGCTACGGCACTGTTGATGAACTGAACTCCTACATTGGCCTACTGCGCGACCAAGACGTGAATGCGACCCGGCGCGACCTGCTCAAGGAGATTCAGGACCGGCTATTCACCATCGGGGCATCTCTAGCTTCCGACCCCGAGAAGTCAAAGATGAAAATCCCGGACCTCCACGATACCGACGTGACGCTGCTGGAAGAGGAAATGGACCGCATGAACCTACAGCTACCCGAGCTGCGGGTGTTTGTGCTACCCGGCGGCCACCAGTCGGTATCCTTCGCCCACGTAGCGCGCTGCGTGTGTCGCCGAGCCGAGCGGTTAGTGATTCACTTGCGCGAAGATTCGTTTGTGGACGACTTGGTGGTGATGTACCTGAACCGCCTATCCGATTATCTTTTTGTACTTAGCCGCCAAATGGCCCACGACTTGGGCGCTGAGGAAGTTTCCTGGAAGCCTCGTATGTAGGTTTGCCAAACCCATCCGCTGGCTTTACCCGTTTCATTGAACGCGCTACGGCGTAACCCCGCTCCTACCTACCCCAATTCCCATCTTCTCCTCTTACGCTTTCTTCATGCTCGACACCCTCACTATCCGGACCCAGCAAACCACGGCTTCCCGCCTGAATCACCTGGACCCCGAACGCCTTGAGTTCGGCAAAACCTTCTCCGACCACATGTTTGTGGTAGACTACCGTGACGGAGAGTGGCAGGATGCGCAGATTGTGCCTTACGGCGACATAACGGTCAGCCCTGCTAACTCGGCTTTGCACTATGGGCAGGCCATTTTCGAGGGTATGAAAGCGTACAAAAATTCCAACGGCGAAATTTCCCTTTTTCGTCCCTACGATAACCTGCGCCGTCTCAATGCCTCGGCTGAGCGGATGTGCATGCCTACAGTACCCGAAGAACTGTTTATGCAGGGTCTAAGCCAACTGATTCGGCTGGATAGCGCCTGGGTGCCTGATTCGCCGGGCAGCGCGCTTTACATCCGTCCTTACATGTTTGCTACTGATGGGTTCATCGGGGTGCGGCCGTCCGACACATATAAGCTTGTTATTTTCACTTGCCCGGTAGGCCTCTATTACAACAAGCCGTTGCGCGTACGCTTCGAGGAGCGCTACGTTCGGTCGGCGGAAGGCGGCGCGGGTTACGCCAAAAACGCCGGCAACTACGGTGCTGCCATGTACCCCACCAAGTTGGCCCAATCGGAAGGCTACAACCAACTCATCTGGACCGACGCTTCCGAGCACCGCTACGTAGAGGAATCGGGCACGATGAACGCTATTTTTGTCATTGATGGCAAGGTGATAACGCCGGCCCTCAGCACTTCCATTCTTGATGGCGTTACGCGCCGTAGTGTGCTCCAATTGGCCCGCGACTGGGGTATGACTGTGGAAGAGCGCAAAGTATCGGCTGTAGAACTGATGCAGTCTCTGACCGACGGCAAGCTGAAAGAGGCATTTGGTGTTGGCACCGCGGCTACTATTGCGCCGATGGCCGTTATCGGCTACCAGGGCCAGGACTATGAGCTGCCAGCTCCGACACCTGAGAGTTTCTCTAGCCGCGCCAGTGCTGCGCTACACGCCATCCGTACCCGCCAGGCTCCTGATACTCACAACTGGATGGTAGCTGTATAAGCCACGTTGCTGTTTACGCCCTTCTCACAAATACGTGCGCAGTTCTCCCAAGACCCTACCACGATATTTGTGAGAAGGGCGTTTTCGTGCCAAACTGTGGGCAACGCACTTTATTGCCAAGCCGGCGCTCTATTCCGGCTACCTTTGTTTCCCCATTTTTCATTCACGCATATATATTCCCGATGACCCAAGACCAGGTGAAGGAATTGAAGGGCCGCGTTGAGGCCCTGAGGAGGTATCTTTGACTACGATAACCGCAAAGCTGAAGTAGTAGCTGCCGAAGCGCAAACTACCGCGCCCGGTTTCTGGGACGATTCCAAGAAAGCCGAAGCTACTCTACGCGAAATCAAAGCCGTAAAAACCTGGACCGACGATTACGAAACCGTCCAGCAGACACTAGCCGACACCGAAGTACTGTTCGACTTCTACCGGGAAGGCGACGTACCGGAAGCCGAAATGCAGGCCGATTACGAAGCTACTATCAAGAAAGTGGAGCAACTGGAATTCAAGCGGATGCTCTCCGACGAGGAAGACCAGCTTTCCGCCATCATCGACATTAATCCGGGCGCTGGTGGCACCGAAAGCCAGGACTGGGCCGAAATGCTGATGCGCATGTATATCATGTGGGCCGAGAGCCACGGTTTCGGCGTCCGCCAGATCAGCTACCAGCCCGGTGAAGGCGCTGGTATCAAGTCCGCCTCCCTGGAAATCGATGGAGATTTTGCATACGGTTACCTGAAAAGTGAAATCGGTGTGCACCGCCTAGTACGAATGTCCCCGTTTGACAGTAGTGGCCGGCGGCACACCTCGTTTGCGTCCGTATTCGCCTACCCCGTCATTGACGACACCATCAATATCGAAATTAACCCTGCGGACATATCGTGGGACACGTTTCGGGCTGGTGGTGCTGGTGGCCAGAACGTAAACAAGGTGGAAACCGCCGTGCGCCTTACGCACGCACCTTCCGGCATCATCATCGCCGTACAGATTGAACGGAGCCAGCTTATGAACAAAGAGCATGCCCTACGCATGCTTAAGTCGCGTCTCTATCAGATTGAGATGGATAAGCGCCACGCTGAGCGCGACAAGGTGGAAGCCAACAAAAAGCGCATCGACTTTGGCTCCCAAATTCGCAACTACGTGCTTCATCCCTACAAGCTCGTCAAAGACCTACGCACAGGAATCGAACGCACTGATGTACAAAACGTGCTAGATGGCGATTTGGATGAATATATAAAGGGGTTCTTGATGCAGAGTTAAGCAGCTTTCATCAACCGCATCTACTGACTTATTTCTGTACTTGTAAGGACTATCATCTTACATCTTAAACATTACAGTAATAAAAAACCCTCTGGTAATACCAGAGGGTTTTTTATTACTGTTGGGCTTATTACAATTTGTCCCACCATAGTTTAGTGGTGAGTACATCCGGGCCTTGATTTGCCACAGCTGCAGTATAGCTGGCATTATTAGTACTCTGTTCGTTTTGTGGATAACGGAAACGGACAGGAATCTTACTAGCAGCAGCAGCAACTGGGGAAGTCGCTACTTTCAATGTCGGATAATCCAAACGACGCCACTCCGACCAAGCCTCTATACCTTGACCATATAGTGCAATCCACTTTTGGGTACCAATGGCTTGCTTATAATTGTTTGCCGTAATGGTTACCCCAACCGAGGGCTGCGCTATATAAGTTGCAGCTTCCGTCGCTCCGATACCGTACTGAGTTAAAGAAGCACGGATGGCATTATTATATTCCGTTGTAGCATTACCAGTTACAATACCGCGTGCTATGGCTTCAGACTTCAAAAACAGCAACTCAGAATACGTCATCAATACCCCAGGTGCATCGGCCGCTGTGAATGCGCTGCCCACTTTAGAAGTAGTCGAGAATGGACCTAAAGCAGCTGCAGCTGCATTCATTAAGCCATTAGGAACACCACGGTAGAAAGCAGTAGAATCACCTGTTTCTGGGTGGTTCGCATAAATTCCCAAGCGTGGATCGTTCAAGCGTGCAAGCCGTGAAGTAATAGTCCGGCTTACTCGATGATCGTCGCGAGTTAATCTGTTAAAATAAACAGGGTTTGTATTTGCTGCGCTAGCCAAGAAGTCAAACTGGGCATTATCGCTATTGCTTGTCAAGACTGAAGTAGTGCCATTCAATACCTCGCTGATGTTAGTACGAGCCAATGAAGCATCCGCATCGATAATACGCATAGCCAAACGCAAACGCAAAGAGTTACCGAAGCGCTTCCACTTAGTCATGTCGCCATCATAGATGACATCACCACCAACTTCAGGTCCATTAGCTTGGATCAAACCATCAGCAGACTTCAGATCAGCAAGAATACCAGCATATACTTGCTGCTGGGTATCATACTTAGGCGTCAGGATGTTTTCTGAAACACGTAATGCTTCAGAAAACGGTATATCGCCGTACAGGTCAGTTAATACTGAGAAGAAGTAGCTTCGCATAATCAGGCCAACTGCCTGAATATTGGGGTTGTTGCTAGCCTGACCTAAGCGAATCAATTCATTGAAGTCCTGCAAGCCGCCAGCGTAAAAGCCGTCCCATATACTCTGATAAGATCCTGGCCGGAAACCGTACCGATCTTCATCTGTGTACTGTACTTTGGCCCAATGCTGAATAATGAGCAACCCACCATCCTGGCTTGCTGGCACGTCGAAAAGCCGATAGATATTAGCCTGCTCAGCATTAGTCAGGATATAGGCCGGGTTACCAATCGTCGCGTTATTAGGGTTTGTATTGAGCGCGTCAAAGTCCTTTTCGCAGGCACCTAGGCTCAAAGCCAAGGGAATTGCCAACAGGGTTTTGCTGTATTTGAGAAACATGTCGGTGAGTTTAAAGGAGTAATAGAGTTGCTGCTTAGGCAACTCTATAAATCAATTACAGCGTAAGGTTCACGTTGAAGCCAAGGCTACGAGTGGAAGGAATCTGCGTAGACTCCAAGCCTTGTGCATTGCCGTTATTGAACGAAGTTTCGGGGTCAATGCCAGGAGCATGTGAGCTAATCAACCATAGGTTACGGCCTACGAAGGAAACCCCGATTCCTTTAAGGAAAGTTCTCTCAACTAATGATTTTGGCAGTTGATAGCCTAACCGAACCTCACGGAGCTTCACGAAGGAAGCATCGTATACAGAGCTTTCACGAGCATTATAGGCATATGCATAGAAATAGTTCTGAGCACTAACCTGAACGTCGTTCGGCCGGAAAGTACCGTCAGGGTTCCGTATTACACCAGGTGCAATAAGTCCACCTTCACGCCCTTGGAGTGTTGATTCGAGCGCGCCCGAATACATACCCCACATGTTCGTTTCGCTCTGAATTTCTCCTCCCTGACGCGTATCAATTGTAACGCTTAGGTTGAGGCCTTTATAAGCAAACTGGTTAGTCAAGCCACCAACCCAGTCGGGCGTATAGTGACCAAGAACTCGCCGAGTTGGATCTACCAATGGCGTACCATCAGCTCCGTTTACTATCTGGCCAGCGAATTCTCCGTCTGGTACTCGCAGGAAGGCATCACCGAAGAGGGCGCCGTATGGCTCACCAACTCGAGCTTCTACGTTTACACCAAAGCCTGATGACCCAATCACATAGTTTTTGATTTGGCCTGCCTTGTCGAACTCTTTAACCCGGTTACGGTTGGCAGCGAAATTAGCCGTCAGATTCCACTGGAATGCACTAGAAGGTGCTAATGGAGCAACTGTCAGTACCCCTTCAATACCACGGTTCGTTAATGTTCCAGCATTCAGTACCGAGGCAGTATAGCCACTAGTAGCAGAAGTCAGTACTGTTAGAATTTGGTCAGTACTTGTGGCCTGGTAGGCAGTAACATCCAGTCCGATACGATCTTTCAGGAACCTTACTTCTACCCCTACCTCACTGGAATTAGTCCGCTCTGGCTTCAGGTTAGGGTTATACCTAACATTGTACACCGTTTGAATTGGACGAGTACCGAAGGCCGTACCACCAGTGAAAATATCTGTTAAACTGTATGGATTCGTATCGTTTCCGACTTGGGCATACCCCCCTCTGACTTTAGCAAATGAGAGGAAGGAATCATCCAATCCGAGGGCATCAGTCAGGATTACCGAAGCATCAACGGAAGGATAAAAGAAGGAACGGTTCGCAGCTGGCAAAGTAGAAGACCAGTCATTGCGGACTGTGGCACCTAAAAAGGCGAAGTTCTTATAGCCAATCTTTGCCGAACCGTATACGCTGTTGATGCGGCGGTTCTGTTTCGGATTAAGAATTGGTGAGTTGTTAGTGTTACTCAACCCAAAATTGTTGCCAGTGACCAAGTTGCCAGCAGCATTACCCAGTGAGAACAGGCCAGGTACAGCCAGGTCGGGAGCTGCTACTTGACTTCTATCCAGTTGGTTGTCCCGACGGTTGGCACCTACCAACACATCCAAGTTAAAATCCTCTGTGAGGTTGCGGTTGGCGGTAGCTAAAAACTCTGTGTTGCGCTCCAGCACCCGGATCCGCTCCTCAGTGTAATCGTCTTGCTCTGCGTTGTTGATTGTTTCAGCAGGTACCCGACGCTGATTTAGCTGATTGTACAAGTCATTGGTTGTACGTGCTGTTAGGTTCAGCCAGTCATTTATAGCGTACGTTAAGGTCAAATTACCAATTACCCGCTCTCGCTTGTCATCATTGGTAGCTTCGCCCAAGATGAAATAAGGGTTGCTGTGGTAATTGGAATTCCAACTAGCATTACGCTGACCACTTTCGTAAAGTCTTTTCAAGTCCCGCACGTCAACTTGGCGACCATACCAAGTGTACATCTGCTGCATTACGTTAAGTTCGTCGTAACCTTGACCTGGGCGCCGGCCGCGAGTTTCCGAGTAATTGACGTTGGTGCTAACTTTAAACTTGTTTGTAATATCAGCGCCACCATTTAGGTTGACGGTATTACGGCGCAAGAAGGTGTTGTAGAGGATACCCTTGCTATCAAGGTTGGTATAAGATACCCGAACGCCAGCTTTTTCATTGCCACCTGACAAGGCCAAGCTGTTGGTAAGAGTACGCCCCGTTTCAAAGAAGTGCTTTCTAACGTTGTCTTTTCCTGGGCTCACCCATGGAGTAGCCTGACGCACACCGTTAACTACAGGAGAGTTATACTGAGGAATCAAACGACCATCCAACCGGGGTCCCCAGCTTTCATCTGTACCGTCGTTAGTACCGCCTCCGCGTCCATCTACGTATTCGAATTCCCCGTTACTACCCTGCCCATATTGGTCCTGAATATCAGGAGTCTTCAGTGGCGACTCGAAAGAGGTAGTGCTGTTAAAACTAAGGCCAATACCACGGGACTTTCGCCCTGATTTAGTGGTAATAACGATTACGCCATTCGCTCCGCGCGTACCGTACAGAGCAGAAGCAGTTGCGCCCTTTAGCACAGTCATAGTTTCAATATCGTCTGGGCTGATATCTGAAACTGCGTTACCGTAATCTATACCACCACCTGAACCGGAGTTTGAAAAGCTCGAATTGTCGATTGGCTGGCCGTCTATAACAAACAAAGGCTGGTTATTACCAGCAATAGACTTCGCGCCTCGTATCACAATACGAGATGAGCTACCCGATGCACCCGTACTGTTGGAAACTTGCACACCTGCTACTTTACCAGCAAGCGAGTTAACTACGTTGGATTCACGAGCTTGAGTTAAGTCAGCTCCTTGTACCTCTTGAACAGCGTAGCCCAGGCTCCGCTTTTGCTCTTCACGCCCGAGAGCAGTTACTACTACTTCGCCTAGTTGTTTGGTATCAGTGGTAAGGCCCACACTTACCGTTGAGGCATCGCCGATAGGCCGATCAATGCTGGTGTAGCCGATGAAGCTGAAGGTAAGTGTAGTGGCTGAAGCTGGCACACTTAAGGAGTATGCTCCATCTGCACTGGTGGAAGCTCCAATAGAAGTGCCTTTAACGAGCACCGTTACTCCAGGAAGTCCTTGGCCAGTAGCCGCGTCTGTAACGCGACCCGTAATGTTGCGATTCTGCGCCGCCGCCTGCTGCATCAGGGCTGGCGTTACCAGAAGCGCACTCAGGAGAAGTTTTCTCATGTAGCTGAGTGATTTGGTGAGTGAAATAGAAGAAAGGAAACTTGTGTATCCCAAACATAAAGAAAAAACTCTATCATTTCATTGAAATTTAATCCCACTCTTTTTGTACTGCTTCTGCCTTATATAACATCCCTAATTTATACTTACATAAATAATATCTTGTAAATAACATATAATAATACATATCAAAAATGCATTATTCTTATTTCCAGTAGCTCTTGCTCAGTTTTGACAAATGCTTTCAATCCTGTTTATTCACATACCCTATTTGCTAAGTCGGGCAGAGTTAGGACGTGGCTTGGAGGCAGATTTCGAAGTGGGTGGGTAGCCCAATAGCTAAGCGAAGAATGCTGGCCCTCGACGTTGTAGTAAGTAATGTGGTGACTAGTTTCGAGCTTAGCCTTGACCAGTCCAGGGAAACTATAGCCGTAGAGCAGTTCAGTTTTGAAGTAGCACCATATTAGTCTGTATGCCCGACAAGACCCGGTTGAAGAGTAAGATGGGCTTGCCGCGGCGCAATAGAAAGCTGAGTTCGGATTCCATCCCATTAGGCAGCGCTAGGACATAGCTATCAACATGGCGCTCCTGAAACATAGTTAGCAAGTCAAGGGCTTTCGCCGTATCGTTATTGGTGCTACAATACAGGATGCATTAACCACGGGCTAATGCTTTCTTCTCAATCAAAGCGGCTATTACGGTAAAAATGGGTTGGCCATATCTTCTACTACCAGCCCGGTAACGTAGGTTTCACCAGTGCGTAGGTTCTTATTCAGTCGCTTGAGCTTACAGCCCACTTCGTTTATGTACAAAAGCACTTTCTCGGCCAATGTGTCGCTGATGCGCTTTCCACAAGCCTTACTATTCAGGACCAACACACCATGGTAATGGGCAATGAACATACCTAAGTATTTGGTAATGTCATAAATGGAGAATTTCTTTTCCAAGTCCGAATGATTATACCACAAGAAATATGGTATTATCGTCACTCTGCACATAGGTGAGCTGAAAACAAACAGCCTAAAAAAAGCCTATTACTACGCAAGATCAAACTCACTGATATTTTGGTTTGTAGCATATAATACATGTGAAGATGTATAGTTTAATGAAACCAAATCTAGGTATACAATCATAGATTTTCTTGGAAATAGAATAAAAATTAAGAAAAGAGTAAAGATTGTACTTAGTATAAAACTGCTGTCATTTTTAGATTAAAGTAAACCGCTTTAAGCGTATGCATAAGTCTAGCATCTATAAATTATTTGCCTGTTACATAATAACTTTTTTGTGAAAAATACAATTTAAAAGCATTCCATTAGAAATAATGCAATTTATCCGTGAAAATCAATAATATAGCCATAGGAGCATATTAAATAAGAAATCTTCTCCGTTTCATTGACTACGAAAAATATCAATTTATGATTGTAATTTGTGCTACAGATTGACTCATTATACAAACCTTCTTTAATTCTAAAACTCTCACTTTCACACCTTTTTTCATGAACAAAACCTTACTCATGAGTCCTATACTCATGGTTGGCCTGTTGCAGCAGGTATCGGCACAAACCCGAACAGTTTCAGGTCGGGTTACAGATCGGGAGACGGGTGAAGGATTACCAGGCGTCACTGTGCTAGTAAAAGGCACTACTAACGGGGTATCAACTAACTCAGATGGCACTTACTCGCTCAATGGCGTTCCAGTTAGTGGTGGCACTCTTACATTCAGTTCTGTTAGCTATATCACGATAGAGCGTGCTCTAGGTGCAGAAAGCACTATCAATATCAGCTTGGCTCAAGATACGAAGCAGCTGAACGAAGTAGTTGTAACTGCTCTAGGCATCGAACGTAGCACCAAAACACTTGGTTATGCTGTTCAAACCCTAAAAAACGAGGACCTTACCCGAGCTAGCGAAACGAATGCCGTTCGTTCTTTACAGGGTCGAGTAGCAGGGGTTCAAATAACGAGTGCTTCGGGGTCAGCTGGTGGTGCAACGCGCGTTCAAATTCGTGGCCCTCAGTCTTTCACTGGTAACAACCAGCCCATCTATGTAATAGATGGCAACGTTATTAGTAACTCTGCTCTTAACTCAACGGGTAACACTGGTGGCGATTTGAACAACGGAGTTGACTTGCCAAACCGTGCGGCCGACATCGACCCCAATAACATAGCAGAGATTACTATCCTAAAAGGACCGGCAGCAGCAGCTCTTTATGGTGCGCAAGCCGCCTCGGGGGCTATTATTATCACCACTAAAAAAGGAACCGGCATAAAAGGCCGCTCCCAGATTAGTGTAAACAGTGCCGTAACTTTTGAGCGGGTAAACCGCCTACCAAATTTTCAGAACACATACGGTAGCGGTTTTGATGGTGAGCATTTTGCTGATTATAACACCAGTTGGGGCCCACGTATGGATGGCCGCTTGGTGGAAGACTGGCGGACTGTGGCTACTAAGCCGGCTGGTGCCACGGTAGCGGACTCCATTCCATTTCGTCCTAACCCAGATAACGTTCGTGATTTTTTCGATACGGGCGTTACGTATAACAACTCGGTTTCATTCGCTGGCTCGAATGATGCGTCCAACTATTACGTATCGGTTGCCGACGTACGCACAAAATCGATTATTCCTTTCA
This sequence comes from Hymenobacter norwichensis DSM 15439, assembly GCF_000420705.1. Taxonomy (GTDB): domain Bacteria; phylum Bacteroidota; class Bacteroidia; order Cytophagales; family Hymenobacteraceae; genus Hymenobacter; species Hymenobacter norwichensis. Next base: position 911,287 of record NZ_ATVL01000006.1, on the reverse strand, counting down.
CCAACTATAAGCGGACCAACATCACCCTCAGCGGTGGAACCAGCATATTTGAGAAAGTAAGAACGCAGGGTTCTATAAGCTATATCAAATCTGGCGGCGACCGTGGCATCCAAGGGCAGTCTAACGCTGGTATCATCCAAACCATTGTTAATACCCCCCGTGACGTATCGTTTACTGACCAGAAAGACTATAACGACCCACGGTATAACCTGACAGGATATTATTTAACCGGATTTAGAAACAACCCTTACTTCCTACTAGATAACAACCGCTACACTGACGACGTGGACCGCTTGCTGGGTAGTGCGTCTATCATTTATGCGCCTACTAGCTGGCTGGAATTTACATTGCGCCAAAGTCTTGATGTGTACGCGGACCGGCGGCGGCAACGGATTGTCCCTGGTACTATTGGTAACTTAGCAGGCCGCTACAACGAGGATAACGTTTTCGGACGTTTTTCAACCACTGATGCCTTTGCATCCGTTACGAAAGAATTGAATGAAGACTTCTCGGTGCGCATAAACGCAGGTCTTAACTATCAGCAGCGGTTCCTTGAGCGTACGGTGAACGATGGCCAAGGCATCATTGTACCCGGCCTGTATTCACTGACCAACCTTACTACCCCATCCCAGGTAGATAAATCTCAGAGTGAAACTCGCCTTCTGGGTGTTTTCGGGGATGTGCAGTTTACTTACCGCGACTATCTGTCGTTGAACGTTACTGGGCGCAACGACCAATCATCGACCTTGCCTAAAAAGAACCGCTCTTTCTTTTATCCAAGCGTCAGCACCAGCTTTGTTTTCTCTGACGCATTTAAGCTCGATGAGAAGTACCTGTCATTAGGCAAAATTCGTGCGAACGTGGCATCTGTTGGCAAGTCAGCTGATCCTTACGCACTTCAGGCAGTATTTACACGTGCCTCCGTTGATGACGGATTTCAGGGACAATATGCCTTCCCATATGCAGGTGTTCCTGGCTTCCGCGTAGGCAACGCACTCGGCAACCCTGATTTGAAGTCGGAGCTGACTACTGCGTGGGAAATTGGCACGGAGTTGCGCTTCTTATCGGATCGGGTAGGACTTGACTTCACCTATTACAATTCCAAGAGCAAGGATATTCTGGTTGCTGTACCAATTCCTTCTACCTCAGGCTATACTGCTATTACTTCTAACGCGGGCACCATGCGTAACCGCGGTATTGAGGTGGTGCTTAATGCTACACCGGTTAAGCTCGCCAACGGCTTCCGATGGGAGTTAAATCTGAACTATACCCGCAACCGCAACCAAGTGCTGGAAGTAACCAGTAACACGCCCAATATCAGCATTGGTGGCTTGAGCTCGCCAGTGTTGGAAGCCCGCGTTGGTCAGCCTTATGGTAGCTTCTACGGTAGTGCCATGCGGCGTGACGACCAAGGTAGGATAGTGGTTAACCGGACTACTGGTTTCCCGCTTCTGGCTCCTGCTCAGCAAACCCTCGGTAACATTCAACCAGATTACTTGGCAGGCCTGTCCAGCACCTTTGCTTATAAAGGACTAGCCCTAAACGTACTGTTTGACACCAAGCAAGGGGGCAAATTCTACTCGCGTACCATTACTTCTGGTTATTTCGCAGGTAACTTAGAGGAGACAACAGCAAATGACCGTCAGCCATTTATATACCCCAATTCTGTTGTATTACAGGCTGATGGAACTACCGTTCCTAATGAAGGGTCTAATGCAGTGCTAACGAATGGAGGCTACCTATACTGGTCGCAGGTGGCTAATGCTGGAGAGAATACGCTTTTCGACGCTTCTTATGTTAAAATGCGTGAAGCAAGCCTGAGCTATTCTTTGCCTTCTACTCTGGTAAGCAAAGTGAAGCTGACAGGTGTTCAATTCTCTTTGATCGGACGTAACCTTTTCCTCTGGACTCCTTCTTCGCAGAAGCACGTTGATCCGGAAAGCAGTTCATTTGGTACTGGTAACACGCAAGGCTATGAATTCTTTGCCTTTCCTTCCACTCGTTCATATGGTGCTAGCCTCCGTCTGACCCTTTAATATCTGTTTCACAGAACCTCTCATATGAAGCTCAAAAAACTTCAATTCGTTGCACTATTAGGGCTCGTGGTAGGCACAAGTGCCTGCGACGATATATTTGACATCAACACCGACCCTAACAACCCTACTACTGCCAGCATTGATCTGGTTCTTCCCTCTGGCCAAGCTTTTACCAGCTTTATCGTGGGCGGCCAGTACAATATTCTAGGTGAAGTACTTGCTCAGCATATGGGTATCCCTCAGGGTGCGAACCAATACCGTAGCTATGACCAGTATAATCTGCCTTCAAGCTCTTTCGACGGACGTCAGTTTCAGGGCCTTTACGCGGGCTCATTGCAGGACTTTCAGAACATTATCGAGCAGGGCACTCCACAAGGAGAATTCCGCATAGTTGGTATTGCAAAGATTTTGAAAGCACACAACTTTCAAATTTTGACTGACTTATACGGTGACATTCCGTTTTCTGAAGCACTCCAGGGTAGTACTAACACAACCCCTAAGTATGACCGCCAGCAAGATATCTACGCGGGTCTGCAGTTGCTGCTTGATGAAGGTATAGCTGATATTCGCAAGCAGCAAGGACGATTCCCGGCCACTGCCGACCTGAACTATGGAGCATCTAGTGAGGCGCTGATGAGCAAATGGATTCGCTTGGCTAACACGCTGAAGCTGAAGCTATATTTGCGCACCAGCCAAAAGGACCCGGCTGGTGCTGAAGCAGGAATTAAGGCTTTGTATGCGAGCAATCCTGATTGGATGCGCAATAGTGCCGACAGCTTTCTTTTCACCAACCAAGCGGGTACAACACAAAATGCCAATCCTTTTTACCAAGCTAACTTCCGCCTACCTGGTAACCTAGCCGGTAGCCGTACGATTGGTGATACGATGGTCACATTGAGCGACCCACGTCTGCCCATCTATTTTCTAGATGCAGATTTAGCTACTCCCAATACTGTTGAGTATCGTTTTGTATCTCCAGGGCAATCGGTGTATCCGAATAATTTTGCTACACCTACGAGTCCTAACGGAGCATTCAATACAACTCGGTATTCACTTCCTGGTACTTTCTTTATTGGTTCGCGATTCACGCAAAACAATGCTGCAGGTAGTACCTACGCTGGTATTACCGCAACTGACGCTCCAGCAAGCGCTCGGCCAACCCTGTTGTTGACCTACGACGAAAGCCTTTTTCTACGGGCTGAAGCAGCTACGCGTGGCTGGGCCTCTAGCGGCGAGAATGCAGCTCAACTCTATACGGATGCTGTTACGGCTGCAATGGCAAGATTTGGCGTTACCGGAACTTCCGTTACAACATATCTGGCCAGACCAACTATCAACTTCACAACTACAGCCGCACAAGCTGATCGTCTGAGGAAGATCAGCTTCCAAAAATGGTTGTCTTTGTATGGAACAAATGGCGTTGAGGCTTGGACTGAGGTTCGTCGGACTAATAACCCCCCTCTTCGTAATCCAATCAACAATACCATCGGTGCCGGCAATTTTGTTAAGCGTTTGCCTTATCCTGATTCGGAGCTAACCCGAAACCCTAATTTCTCTTCGGTTGGCATTGCCCCGGGTGACATCCAAACACCAGTGTGGTGGGATGCTGACTAGAATTGAATGAGAAAAAGCTCCCCAGCCTGTCAGTAGGCTGGGGAGCTTTTTTTTTAAATAGAGTCTATCCTTAGTACGATTTCCTCACCGTTTGTAGTGGGCCGGTGCAGCCACGCCAAAATTTTTCCCGCTGTTACTTCTGGTTGGGCCAATTGCCCCTCAGAATATAAACCGGAGAACCGCGTTGCTTCGCTAAAATCTTGCTCATCAGCCGTTCTAATATGTTCCTGCATAGCTGTGTCCACTACTCCAGGAGATAAACTGCGCAACCGGATGCCGGAACTGCGTAAATCTTGTTCTTTCTGAGCGGTACGGGTGAGGGCGTCGAGGGCGGCTTTGGAGGCGCCGTAGGCTCCCCAGCCATCAATGGGGCGTTGGGCGGCTCCGCTGCTGATATTGAGGATAGTACGAGGGATGCTGGTCTGGCTGCCATAGGCACTCAGAAAGGTGTTCATGAGCATGGCAGGAGCAACTACATTCACATCGAATACAAACTCGAAATGCTCGTTGGGTAACTCACCTACATAACCTATTTCACCTAGTACACCAGCATTGTTGATGAGCGTAAGGCTGGTGGCATCGGGCCGGGCCGGAAACAATTTGTATAGGTTGTTCTGCACGGCGAGCATATCGGAGAGGTCGAGGGGTTGATGCTGATACCGCTCGTGTGTGATGGTGGCATGGCGCGATACGCCTAGCACGGACGTATCCGGTTGCTTTAGCGCTTCTTCGGCCAGTGCTTTGCCTAGCCCGCGGCTGGCGCCGGTGATGATATAGTAGTGCATGGATAGATGAAAAAGTGAGAGCCGCTCAAGGGCAGAAAGGAATCCGCAATAAATACGCGGAGTACTTCTCTACCGTTGAACGGCTCTTCTTATTTTCTACTAAGCAAACTATACCCAGTTGATTTACAAGATGTACTGTGATACGTCGCGGTTACGAACCATGCCTTGCAGGCGCTCATCTACTAATTCCCGGTTGATAACGATTCGTGCATTGGGACCGATAAGATCGGGCACATCGAAGAGAATATCGTTCAATAAGCGGCTCATAACCGTATGCAGCCGTCGGGCTCCGATATTCTCTACTTCGGCATTCACTTCAAAGGCTATTTCCGCTAACCGCTCCAGCGCCGAATCCTCGAAGCTCAGAAATACTTCTTCAGCCTGCAATAAGGCCTCGTACTGCTTGGTTAGCGCGTTCTTGGGGTCCTTCAGAATCCGGAAGAAATCTTCTTTGGTAAGGCTTTGCAGCTCCACCCGGATGGGAAACCGCCCCTGCAGCTCCGGAATTAGGTCGGAGGGCTTGGCCACGTGGAAAGCTCCGGCGGCAATGAACAGGATATGGTCGGTGTTGACGACACCGTATTTGGTGCTTACGGCCGAGCCTTCTACAATGGGCAGTAGGTCACGCTGTACGCCTTCCCGGCTAACATCGGGGCCACCCCCACCTTTGCTGCTTCGGCTGGCCACCTTGTCGATTTCGTCGATAAAGATGATGCCGGCGTTTTCGGCTTGGCGGATGGCTTCATCTTTCACCTCATCCATATCGATGAGTTTGGCTGCTTCTTCGTCGAGCAGAATCTTGCGGGCCTCGGCAATGGTGACTTTGCGCTTGCGGGTTTTCTTGGGCAGCATGGCCCCAATCATATCCTGGATGCCGGCCATTGAGGCTTCGTCCATGCCCGGAGCACCGCCCACTACCCCGATGCCGGGCGTATTGTTCTGAGCTACCTTAATCTCGATTTTGCGGTCATCCAATTCACCATTGCGAATCTTCTCACGGAATTTATCACGCGTCCGCTCGTTCAACTCATAGTCTGATTCAGGCATAGCAGAACCGTCGGTCAAGCTTCCGCCGAAACCGACTGAAGATTTGCTGGCTCCTCCCCCACCGGTAACGGGCGGAATCAAGGCATCCAGAATCAAATCCTCCACAGCCTGCGCGGCCTGCACTTTTACCGCTTCTTTGCGGCGCTGCTTCACTTGGTTCACTGATTGTTCCACCAAGTCACGAACCATACTCTCCACGTCGCGGCCCACATAGCCGACTTCCGTAAATTTGGAGGCTTCCACTTTGGTGAAAGGAGCATCGGCAATGGCGGCTAAGCGGCGGGCAATTTCGGTTTTACCAACGCCCGTCGAGCCAATCATGAGGATGTTGTTGGGCACAATCTCGCGCTGCATATCCGCTGGAGCGTGCAGGCGGCGCCAGCGGTTGCGCAGGGCAATGGCTACATGGCGCTTGGCATCGTGCTGGCCAATAATATATTTATCGAGCTCGGCTACAATCTGAGCCGGGGTCAGGAAACTATTTGAATCAAGCATAAACAGAGAATCAGGGAAAGGTGGTAGCTAGGCGAGTTTTGCCTACGTAGTATAGGTAGTACGTTCAAACACCTAACATGCCCCAAAACTACTGCACACTACTGGGTTTTGGTGAATAGCGTATTCAGGTTTCGGGCTACCGTGAAATAGTTGGCGCCGCCGCTGGCATGAACCCCGGCATACGTGTAATCAAGCTGAAACTGGCTGATACGCAACATGACGCCGAAGGAAAGACCCGCGCCGCCACTGGTATTATCGAGGCGCAATTCGCGGCGCTGGAGATGGTTGTAGCCGACGCGCACATTGAGGTTTTTACCCAGAATCAACTCCCCACCTACCGCAAAGTGCCGAGCAATCTTGTCACCGACGCTTTTTTTCTTTACCACCTCATTGCCTTGGTCGTCAAGTTGCCCACGTTGGTTGGGGTCGAGGTACACAATATCAAATTGCTGGAGGTGATGCGCCGTGATGGAGAAGCGCAAGGGCATGTGCTCGGGCTTGATGGACGCGCCAATCTGCACGTCAAGAGGCATCGGTTCCCGGCTGGCGCCTGCATACGTTTTGAGTTGATAGCCTACATTACGGGCGGTTAGGCCCACCGTGAAATCCTGCTCGGGGTGCTTGAACACAGCCCCAACATCAGCCAGGGCAGCCACCGAGTGGTTGCCGGCAATACCCGACACGGCCAACCGCGCCGTACCACCCAACGTGAAATTGCCCTGGGTGTATGAGTCAGCTATGCTCAGCGCGTATTCATTCACTGAAAACTGCCCCAGCGAGTTACCTGCCGCATCGTATTGCTCGAAATTTCCGTAGCTCAAGTACGTAACCCCGATGCCAAAACGACCGGCTTTACCCTGCTTGAAGGCATAGGCAGCAGTACTTTGCTTGATATCGGCTACATAGTCCACGAAGCTGAGAGCCAAGCGGCCTTCCATATCAGCGTTCAGCAAGGCAGGGTTGCTCAGAAACAACGTCGGGTCAGAGTCGCGCGCTGATACGTTGACGCCGCCCAAGGCCGCCGCTTTAGCACCGGTAGGCAAGTTCAGGAATGAAAAAGCCTGTTGGCCCCCAATCTGAGCCATTGCCGCCGGAGCGACGCTCAATCCCAGCCCAACCGATAAAATAGCAATAGCCCGATACTGTAGCAGTGAAATCATAAAAACAAGATACGGCGTTCAAGAAGTATTCCGGGACTAAGACGCCGTAGCAGGCATTTTATTGCGCGTCAACTCATGGCACGGACCGAAGTTCGTGCCATGAGTTGTTAATAGGGCTACTACTGCACTTCCACGCTCGGAGAAGGTGCCGTTAAGGGCTCGTCGCGCACTACTAGTTTCAGCGGGTGCTCTACCAATTCGTTTAACAAAGCCACCTTCAGCACGTCGTCTACCCGGTCGGCGTAGTGGATGGCAACTTCCTTGAGATACTCGGGCGCTATTTCCAGAATATCCTTGCGGTTCTTGCTGCACAGAATAATGTCGCGGATGCCAGCGCGCTTGGCGGCCAGAATCTTTTCCTTGATGCCACCTACTGGCAGCACCTTACCGCGCAGCGTGATTTCGCCGGTCATGGCCAAATGGCTGCGGATTTTGCGCTGCGTGAATACCGAAGCAATGCTGGTAAATATGGCAATACCGGCGCTGGGGCCATCTTTGGGTACGGCACCTTCCGGGAAGTGAATGTGCAGGTCGTACTGGTCGAAGAGGCGGTAGTCGATGCCCAGTTCCTCGGCGCGACTGCGCAGGTAGCTCAGCGCAGTAATGGCCGACTCCTTCATCACGTCGCCTAACTGACCCGACAGCGTAAGCTTGCCGCGGCCCCTGCTCAGCAGGCTTTCAATGAACAGAATATCCCCGCCTACCGAAGTCCAGGCTAAGCCGGTTACTACCCCAGCCGTTTCATTGTCCTGGTACAAGTCTCGGTCGAAGACAGCTGGACCTAGAATTCGCTCGATATCCTTGGGCTCCAACGAGGCCGGAAACGCCTCGTTCATGGCTTTGCTTTTGGCAATATTGCGCACTACGCCGCCCAGCTTACGCTCCAAGCTCCGCACGCCCGATTCGCGGGTGTAGTCGTCGATGACGCGCTGCAACGCCGCAGTGGTAATGGCTACGTCCTTCACGCTGAGGCCGTGGTCGGTGAGTTGCTTGGGCCAGAGGTGCTTTTTGGCAATCTGAGTTTTCTCTTCCAGCGTGTACCCGGTCAGGTCAATTATTTCCATCCGGTCGCGCAAGGCGGGCTGAATGGTATCCAGCGAATTGGCCGTGGCAATGAACAGCACACGGCTCAGGTCGTACTCCACCTCAAGATAGTTGTCGGTGAAGGTGGAATTCTGCTCGGGGTCCAATACTTCCAGCAAGGCTGAAGACGGGTCGCCGCGGAAATCAGAGGCCAGCTTGTCGATTTCGTCGAGCACGATAACCGGGTTGGACGCCCCAGCTTTTTTGATCTGCGAGATGATGCGGCCGGGCATGGCGCCCACGTAGGTTTTGCGGTGTCCTCGGATTTCAGCTTCGTCGCGGACGCCGCCCAGGCTCATGCGCACATATTTGCGACCCAGGGCTTTAGCAATAGAGCGACCGAGGCTGGTTTTACCCACGCCGGGCGGGCCGTATAGGCACAGGATGGGCGCCTTCATGTCCTGCTTTAGCTTGAGCACGGCCAAGTACTCCACAATGCGCTCCTTCACCTTTTCCATGCCGTAGTGGTCGGCATCCAGGATTTTGCGGGTACGCTTGAGGTTGAAGTTGTCTTTAGTTTGCTCGCCCCAGGGCAAATCCAGCAGAAACTCCACGTAATTCACGCTCAGCGGGTACTCGGCGGCCTGCGGATTCACGCGGCTTAGCTTGTCTAGCTCTTTGTTGAAGTGCTTGGCTACGGCTTCAGGCCACTGTTTGGTTTTGGCCCGTAGCCGAAACTTGTCCACGTCCTGGTCGGGGCCTTCAGAGCCACCTAGCTCGTCTTGCAGCACCTTAATTTGCTGGCGCAGGAAATAGTCGCGCTGCTGTTGGTCGATGTCGGTGTGGACCTTGCTTTGGATTTCGTGCTTGATTTCCAGATGCTGAATTTCCTTCATCATCATCTCCAGCAGCAGAGTGCCTCGCTCAATACCGTCGTTGATTTCGAGCAACTTCTGCTTCTGCCCCACTTCCACGTTGATGTTGGAACTAAGGAAATGCGTGAGGAAAGCCGGCGACTCAATATTGTCGAGTGCCACCTGGGCCTCCTGTGGAATATCGGGGTTAAGGCGCAGCATTTTGGCCGCGGCGTCTTTCAATGACGCTACTAAGCCCTTTACTTCCTTGGTATTTTTGGTGGGGAAGGTCTCGGTGAAATATTTCACCCGCGCCGTCAGAAACGGCGTGGCTTGAGTTTGCTCTTCAATCTGGAAGCGGCTTTGGCCCTGAATGATGATGGTTGTGTTACCATCAGGCAGCACCAGCAGCTTCAGAATTTTGGCCATCGTACCCATTTCGTACAAATCAGCTAGCGCCGGGTCTTCCTGCTGATTATTTTTCTGGGCCACTACCCCCACTAGTTTGTCGCCGCGGTAGGCCTTGCGCACCAACCGGACGCTCTTTTTGCGGGTAACCGTAACAGGCAGCACCACGCCCGGAAACAGCACAGTGTTGCGTACGGGCAATAAAGGCAGCGTAGCCGGGGCATCTTGCAGGTCAAGCGGCTGCTCGGGGTCGGTAGCCACAATAGAAACTACTTCGGCAGAGTTTTCAGACATCAATAGGAAAGGCGAAGAGAAGGCGGGGGGAATAGCAGACATACTGAAACAGGGAGCGAAAAGCAGTGCCACAATGGCAGACCGGCACTACGAGACGTCGTTTTTACGTGAGCCGACTTCCGAAGATACTAGTTTGACAAGTGCCGTGCCATGCAAAGGTAAGCCCACTCTGGCACGCGCACGCCCTGCGCTTACGCGGTAGCGCCGGCAATATCGGTAGATTAGTTGCCAAGGTCCGCGTAAGTCTTTTAGTACCTGGAAATTCCTATTTTTGAGCTTTATTGCGCCACGCCGTCTGGCTCCGGTGCCCCTATTATTATGCTCCGCTCTTTACGCACGTTTTTCCTGCTGCTGTTGGTTTGCCTGCCGGTTGGGCTGTGGGCCCAGCAGAAAAGCAATGCCCCGCTGCGGCAGCGCAAGCTCACGGGCCGCACCGTTCGCCAGCTACGACTTCGCCCCGATGCCACGCCGGTGTTTCCGAACGTGAACCGCATTCCGTACTACGAGAATAAGAAGGAACTGCGGGCTATTCAGAAGGCCGAAAAGCGGCGCAATTACCCGGAGGCCCGCACCCTGCTAACGGCCTACGTAGGCAAGTTTGGCATCGAGAATTTTGCTAAAGATACCCCCCTGCTGTGGCGTCTGGCGCAGCTATGGGAGAAGGCCGGCAAAGAAGAAACCGCCAAGGCGTACTACCGGCTGGCCCTCAAGCACCATCGGCAGGACATCAAAAAGGTGCAGCTCTATTACGACTCGTTAGAGCAGAAAACGGCTGACTTGTACGTGCCGCTAAAAGTGTACTATGATTTGGTGGAGTACCGCAAGAGTATTGTGGCCTTCCGGCCGCCCAAGGGTGTGTACACCAACATGGGCGAGGCCATCAACTCCAAGGCCGAAGACTATGGTCCCACGCTGAATTCCACGGCCGGAATGATGCTATTCTCGTCGAAGCGCAAGGTGCGCGGCATTCATGGGGTAGTAGACGAAGATTTGTATGTTTCGCGCAAGGACGGCGAGGTATGGAGCGAGGCCGAACCGCTACCTAAGCCCATCAACTCGCTCTACAACGAAGGCTCGGCTTGCTTTACCAAAGACGGCAAAACCATCTATTTCGCGCGGTGCGAGTGCCCTAGCTGCCACGGCAACTGCGACTTGTTTACGTCCACGTTCAAGGATGGGCAATGGTCGGTGCCGAAGAGCCTGGGGGCGCAGGTGAACTCGCCGGCCTGGGATTCGCAGCCAACTCTGTCGCTGAATGAAGACACGCTGTATTTCGCCTCCGACCGACTCGGCGGATTCGGGCTGGCCGATATCTGGTACACGTATAAAAACAAGAACAACCAGTGGGCACCCGCCGAAAACATGGGCCCCGTGGTAAACACGCGCGAAAGTGAAGTCAGCCCGTTTTACCACCCGCTCTACAACGTGCTCTACTTCTCCTCGCGCGGGCAGCTGCTCAACTACGGCGACTTCGATATTTATAAAACATACCGAGTGCGCAGCCGCTGGCAGGAACCCAAAAACATCGGGCCACTGGTAAACGGCAAAGGCTCGGAGTACTATTTCACCATCGACTCCGACTCGCAGAACCTATACTATGCCCGCTCCGAGGAAAAGGACATGAAAAACCTCGACCTCTACTCCTTCCCGCTGCCCATGGAAGCCCAGCCGCTGGCTACCACGCACATCGAAGGCTCGTTGGTGGACTCTATTTCCCACAAGCCGTTGAATGGCATCGTTACCGTTATCGACACCGATAATGGTATTGAAGTGGCAGCCAAGTACCTACGGCCCGATGGCTCGTTCGACTTCGATTTAATTGACGGCTCGCACTACGTAATGCTGATTCAAAGCCCGGATTTCTTTAGTGTGGAGAAGAGTTTTGAGCTGAAAGGCGACACAGTGATGAAGCTGATGACCAACTCCATCGACTACGGCTTGCCGCTGGTGTTCCAGAACATCGAGTTCGACCAAGACAAGGCGACCATCCGGCAGGCCATGCACCCCGTCCTCGACCGGATTGCGCTATTCATGGTTGACCACCCTACGTTCCGGCTGAGCATTTCCGGCCACACCGATTCGAAGGGCGACCCGGATTTCAACGAGAAACTCTCGCAGGACCGGGCTGAAGCTATTCGACGCTACATCGAGGCCAAAGGCAAGCTCCAGCCCAACCGTATTGAAAGCTTTGGATACGGCTCTACGAAACCACTCAAGGAGGAGGCCACCCCCGAAGACGCCAAAACCAACCGCCGCGTAGAGTTCCGGCTGATTAAGCCCAACGCAGAAGGCAAGAAAGAAGAACCAGCCGGTGGCAGCAGTGACTGGAAATAGCCACTTGCTCTAATGCAAACCCACGAAAAAGGCGCCTCTTACACAATGCAAGAGGCGCCTTTTTGTATTTCAATTTCAAGCCGCAGCTTCTACCAACTTACCTTCTGTTCCTGCTCCCCGTCACGAAACAAGAGGCTTTGCTTTTTCCCGCCAGCTTCTACGTTCACAATGTTCATTTGGTCGGAGAAAGTGGGGAGTAGCAGAGAGTGGCGCAAACTGAAACTGGTAAGCGGCTTGGCTAGCTTCACGGTGCAGTACAGCCAATGCGCGTCGCTCTCCTTCTGCATACCCAACAGTTGCAACGGCAACGTTTCGCCGGGCCGTGTACCGAAGGCCAGTTGCTTGCGCAATAGCTCAGTGGTCAGTTGCGTCACCAACGGCTTCGGCGACTGTTCCAGGTCTATGGAAGTTGGGCGGCCAGTAGATAGCGCCTTCTCGAAGTCATCGGTGAAGACCTTAAGAGCAATTTCCAGCTGCTGCTTTTTTGCGTTGTAGCGCACATCCATGATGCTGGCATGGTAGGCATGCGCCCACGCCGTAAGGCTAGCGGTGAGCAGTAGTAGCAAAAGCAGGAACGAGTTGCGAATCATAGATCAAACCTGAAAAACAATGTGGTGCCTCAGCTAACAACGCCGAGGCACCACAAATTCAGAGAAGCATGTTATGTAATTGGCTTAAATGAAACGCTTGACAACCAGCACGAAGAACATCAAAGCCAAAATCAGGGCAGTGCCCACTTTCTGGGCGTTTTCCAGAAATTTATCAGAGGGCTTGCGACCGGCTATCATTTCATAAAGCAGGAAAATGACGTGGCCACCATCAAGAGCCGGGATAGGTAGCAGGTTCATGAAAGCCAGCACCATCGACAAAGACCCAGTCAGCACCCAGAACCGTTCCCAAATCCAGTTTCCACCGTATTGTTGCGCAATTTCAACCGGCCCACCTACTGATTTGCCAAATGAAATTTCGCCCCGAAATATCTTGCCAAACGCTTTAATCTGTCCAGTAATCACGCCGAAAGCTCTATCAATACCTTTGGGTACTGACTCCAGAAAACTGTAATGGTGCGTTCCGGAATTGATAGAAATTTTGGGAGCAAACCCGATGGTGCCGTTAGGTGCCACCTTCACTTGCAGAGTCATATTCTGCCCACCACGCTTCACCAGTAATGGAGTTAGCTTTTCCGGTGCCGACTCAGCCGCTGTACCACGCACCCAGTTAATAAAACGCTGTATAAGTGAAGGCTCCTCGACGGTAGAGGCATTTGCTTTCAACGCTTCCTGTAAATCAGAGAAAAACGGCGTCTCCTGATTACCAACCTTAAGGATTTGGTCGCCATTTTGTAGACCAGCTTCCATAGCTGGGGTCTTATCTACCACTGACTCTACAGTGAAGCGAGTTAGAGGAGTTACAAATCCGCCCTCGTCATTGAGACGTGTTATGAGGTCGGCTGGGGTTGGGATGTCAACCAGCCTGTTAGCGCGCTCTACGGTGTAGTACGTATCCTTATCCAACAGTACATCACTGTTGTACACACTATCAAAATCTACAAACGGGCGTCCATTGATCTTCACGATTTTATCGTACCGTTTGAAGCCCATTTCCTTGCCCAATGCTGTAGGAGTAATACCATCTTTCACTTCTGAAAGCGGTAAATAGCTCTCACCATAAGCATAGATAACAAAGCTAAAGATGATGATGCCGGTAATGACGTTCATAATGACGCCACCCAGCATCACAATCAGGCGCTGCCAAGCCGGTTTGGCGCGAAACTCGTTGGGCTGTGGTTCGGCGGCCAGCGCATCGGCGTCTTGGGTTTCGTCGATCATTCCGTGAATGGCCACATAGCCACCCAAAGGGAACCAACCTAAGCCGTACTCTGTCTCGCCAATCTTCTTCTTCAGCAGCGCGAAGTTGAGCACATTGGGAAGCGGAAACAGGAAATCGAAGAAGATGTAGAACTTATCAACACGAATCTTGAAATACTTCGCCGTTGCGAAGTGGCCGAATTCGTGAATACCAACCAAAATCGAAAGGCCCAGCAGAAGCTGGCCAATCATGGTGAGAATTTCCAAGAGTTACGAAATGAAATGGTGATTTAGAGAGTCTAGGAACCAATGAAATGCTATTTTCATCGGCTTACGTTCCCGGCTAACCTGCTAATTGGCGAGCTTGCCAGCTTGTTTCAATAACCGTTCCTGCGCCACGCGACGTGCCTCCTTGTCAGTCTGCACGTAGTCCTCGAGTGACGGGTCGGCAAGGTACGAAACCCGCGAAAGGCAATCCTCTACCAGCTCCGACATTTGCAGGAAGCCTACTTCGTCGCGCAGGAAGGCGGCTACGGCTATTTCGTTGGCGGCATTGAGCACGCACGGCGCGTTGCCGGCACGGCTCATGGCTTCGAAAGCCAATCCCAAGTTGCGGAAGGCCGTTTTGTCGGGCTGCTCGAAGGTGAGCTGCGGATAGTCGAGAAAGGAGAAGCGCGGGAAGCTGGCCGGTAATCGGTGCGGGTAGCCTAGCGCGTACTGAATCGGAAGCTTCATGTCTGGCAGGCCGAGCTGCGCCTTCAGAGAGCCGTCTTCGAACTGCACGAGGGAATGGATGATGCTCTGCGGGTGCACTACCACATCTATCTGGTCATCGCGGAGGCCGAACAGCCACTTGGCTTCTATCACCTCCAGCCCCTTGTTCATGAGCGAAGCCGAATCGATGGTGATTTTGGCGCCCATGTCCCAATTGGGATGCTTGAGGGCCTGCGCTTTCGTGACGGAAGCCAGCTCGGCGCGGCTACGCCCCCGAAACGGCCCACCTGAGGCCGTGAGAATGATTTTCTCGATGGGGTTGCGCTCCTCTCCTACCAGACACTGGAAAATGGCCGAGTGCTCGGAATCAACGGGATACAGGCCCACTCCGTATTCGCGCACTAGCTGCGTAATCAGTTGGCCAGCTACAACTAGGGTTTCCTTATTGGCCAGGGCTATGTCCTTGCCGGCCCTGATGGCCGCCACGGTAGGCAACAGCCCGGCATAGCCTACCATAGCTGTGAGCACAATATCGGTGGTGGGCCGGCCGGCTACTTCGGCGAGGGCAGCTTCGCCGGCTAGGACTTCCGTTTCGGGTTGACCAACTAGGGCGGCTTTAACCGCTTGGTACTTGGTTTCGTCGCCAATAACCACGGCGGCGGGTCGGAACTCGCGGGCCTGTTGAATCAGCAAATCGGCATTGGAGTGGGCCGATAGGGCGGCCACGGTAAACCGGGTGGGGTGAGCACGCACCACGTCGAGGGCCTGCGTACCGATAGAGCCGGTGGAGCCAAGCAACGTAATGCGTTTAGGGAAGTCAGAGGGCATCGAAAAAAGAGCTTACACCGCGAAGGTAAGGCAATATGCGCGGGCCTGCTAGTCAGGGCTTCCGGCGGACCGAACCACTGCACACATCCCCTTCCTCAATACCATCAACCCACAACTGCAGCTGGCGGTTGCGGGCGGTAGTGAGGTCGGTTAGCACGGCGCAGTTACACGAGGTATAAACTGAGCCATACGTCACCTGTTTGGACTGGCCTGGCTGCGTAGGGTACAAAGCCTCTTCCTGCGCGTCCCGAAACTTCAGCCAAGCAACTTGGGAAGCCTTAAATGCCTTCAGAAAAACTGGATTCGACGCGTATAGCGTTAGGATCTGCCTGTAAAGCACATTGAGCTTCTTATCGGCTTGTGTCCATTTCTGGCAGGTGGTTACGTTTTGCTGTGGTTTACTTTGTGCTTGGCTGTGGTTCCACCCAACGGCTAGCAGTCCAACCAGTAAGAAGGCCTTTTTCATTGATTACTCGATTGTGCTTATCGTCACCGGCTTGCCATTGAATACCACCTGCTCACCGGCCCGCTTACCGCTCAATGCCGCTGCCACCGGCGCCGCCGCCGATACGGCAAAGTAGTCCTGGCCATCCACGGTGAGCTTGCCGGCGCTGATACTTATAAAAAACCGACCTAACGTGCTATCTACTAGTGCACCAGGGCGCACTGTGTCGCAGGGCAAATCGGGGTTGATGCGGGTTAGCTCGCCTTGCAGTTGTAAGGCCTGCTGGAGCTGTACGGCGTTGCGGTTGCGCTCTTCCTGGGCCATAGCGCGGCCCGTTTCGTATTTGTCGCCGGCGCTGCTTTTAGTTTCGGAGTTGGCCGATTCCTGGGCAGTAAGCATAGCAGCTTGGGCAGCGGCTATACGCTGCTGCACAAAGGCCGCGCACAAGGTGTGGAGCTGATTTTTGAGGAAAGACATAGGGAAGCGTATACGACGGATTTGGTTCTCGGGCCTGCACCCAAGACTAATAAGCGCGGTTACCGCGCCTTCCGCTTCATAATAAACGAATAGAACGGCGACCCGCCGCCGTATTGGTTCATGCCATGAATAGCAGCCGAGCCATTCACTAGCTCGAATCCCTGCGTATTCAGCTTTTCAACCTCTGCCAGCACCGGTGCCAGGTCGAAGCGTTTAGTAGTTTTCTCTTTCTCGAATTCCTTTTCTTCCGATGGCCGGGAGCCAATCGTGACACTCATATAATTGCTCTTGCCTGACTGAAACACGCTGACCACGGCGTATTCTTCAGTTCTATTTTCGGCCACCTGCGGCTGGCGCGTGATGAAAGCAAACAGGCCGGTGAGGAGTAAACCGGCAGCGGCGGTTAGCAGAGACTTGTTCATCTGTATGGGATAAATAGATGTAGTTTCCTGCCAAGATAGGTAACTACCCGCTTCCCAATATTTCGGCTGCTACCAGCACTGCTTACCATCCTCTGCACCGCGTTATAGGACGCACTACGTGCCACCGCAACTCCGGCCGGCAGCACCTGGGCCCGGCAGGCACTACTACCGCAACGGTGGATACGGGCTAACGCGTAGGCGCTCGGCTACGCGTTGCACGGCCTGCTCGAAACGGGTGTAGTCAAACGGTTTGACCAGATAATCTACGATTCCCAACTCAAAAGCATCCCAGGCACAGTCCTCGTAAGCGGTAGTAAGCACCACCTGCGGCGGCTCGGGCAACAAGCGCAGCATATCCAAGCCGCTTAAATCAGGCATTTCTACATCCAGAAACAGCACATCCACGCGCCGATTGGTGCTAAAAAAGTCGAGCCCCTGCACGCTACCCGACAAAGAGGCCGTCAGGTTCAGGGACTTGTTCAGTCTAATATAATGCTCTAAAGTAAATCTATTGATTTCATCGTCGTCTAATACTGCGCAAGTCAGGATCGGCGACGAAGCGGGGTATTCATTGATCATACGCAATTAGGTATTCCTTTGTAAAACAGCACTTTACCTGACAAATAACTTCTCTATACTTCCTAGCTTTGCCTTCCCTTCTATTTGGAAATACAAACATAGGATAATTAAGAGAAATTTTACCTTTCACGGCATTCCCTGTTTCTACCATTCACCTCATATTATTGCTATTCTCTTCCCGGCTAGTGCTCCAGTTCCTGCAGCGTAGCTATCACCTTTAGTGCCCACTCGGTGTTTTGCGGTTGAATTACAACCGTTTTGAAGTTGAACTTCTCGCCTTCCAGCCGCACTCCTTCCGAATCGTCGATCAGCAAATCAATACCAAAAGTAGGTGGATGCTTGGTGCAGCGGGGCGTTACCTCCCGGTCGTGGCGCTGCTGATTTACTACGCCGCCTAACTTGATACCATGCAGCCAGAACAGCTTCCGGATGTACCAATGGCTCCTGTACGAGGTGGTGTACACCCATACCTCCCATTCGCGCTGGCGGCAGTATTCCGCTACTACTACCACGCCTCGCCGCAACGGCTCTCCGCCGAGTAGCTTAGCCCACATTGAGCGTGCAGGCTTTTCCAGCGGAAAATCATAGCCGCAGCGAATCAGCGTGTTGTCTAGGTCGAAGGCAATACGCATGGATGCGGGCGGAGCTAAGAAACAGGTTTATTACCGGCCGGATAATCGCCCACCAGGAACGTGTGCTTGCCTTTGGCGGCAATCTTGGTGATGGTTTCCAGATACTGAAAGAAGCGCAGATTGTCGTCGCCCTTCATCTGGTCGGCGGCGTTTTTGAGGGCGCGGGCAGTGGCTACGGCCGTACGTGCGTTTTCCAAGTCGGCCTTGGAACGAATACGCGCCTCCAGGTAACGCGCAAACAGGTCCTGAATGTTTTTGGGAAACGTGAGGTCACGAAGCTGGGCCTGCTCGATGACAATGCCTAGTTCGGCTAGCTGCTGCGCAACCTCCGGGCTGTTGAAATCTGTGAGTTCCGCCCGCCGCTCTGGTAGCTCCTCACTGTCGAAGGCAGCAATTTTGTTGCGGGCCGCCAGCTGGATGGTTTGGAAAATGCGCTGCTCGGCCTCTAGCAGCAACTGCGGTGCCGGCCGGTTCAACTCGAACTGGCTCAGGAACTGCTGGCCGTTGGCAATACGGTACTGCACCACAAACGAAAACCGCAGCGCAATACTGTCGCGCGTCAGCACTTCCTGGTTGGTTACGGTTAGAAGCCGGCTGGTAGTGGGCAGCAGCAGTAGCTCCGTGCGGTTGCGCCAGTCCACCACCTCAAACCGACCAGGCGGCAGCACTTTTTCCAGCACATTGTCGCGGTACAGAAACCCCTGCTGGTTTGGCTTAACCTGATACGTTTTGGTGAATAACCCCATTGCTACTACATAGTTAAGCTGTAACCAGCCAGTGAAGGAGAAGAAACGCAACGCAGCAGGGAACCACCCTTGAGGCCGCCAGCACTACGGCGGCCGGTATCCGGGTGGTTGCAAACCACTAAGTCGCTCGGGCCCGAAGGCCCTGTTCCTTCCCCTTCGGCAGGTCTGTTAAAAGACAGATGCCCTTCCGGGCAGCACCACGCCAATGGGGGGAGTCGAACCCCCTGACGAATCTGCGCCGCAATACCCTATTCAGGCAGATTCGTCAATGGTTGAATAGGTAGCGGTTGCCTGCAAGATAAGTGGTACTACCCAATTCCTAACAGGCCGTCGGCCACGGTTCGGTCGTTGCTAAGGCGCGGCACTTTGTTTTGCCCTCCAAGCTTGCCCAGGCTTTTCATATAGCGCTGAAATGCCCCCGTCGGCAAGGCAGTAAGTAGCAACGGCGCCAGAATGTGGCCCGCCAGCAGGTCGTCGTAATACACGTTGCGGCGGCGCAGGCCGGTTTCCAAGGCAGCAGCAAAAGCAGGAGCATCGTGCGGCGGGCGCGCAAATTCTACCAGCCACTCATGGCGCGAGGGCAGGGCCGGGTCGTCGCTGACGCGGGGTGCTACGGTGAATTCCACTACCTCCACCTCAGGGTGCTGCTGCATGGCTTCACGTAAGGTTTGCTCCACTTCCTCACCGATAACATGCTCTCCGAACGCCGACAAAAAGTGCTTGATGCGCCCACTTACTACCACCCGAAACGGGTATTTCTGGGTGAAGCGCACTGTGTCGCCGAGGCTATAGCCCCAGAGGCCAGCGTTGGAATTCAGCACCAGCGCGTACTGCTTATCCAACTCCACTTCGGCCAGCGACAGGCGGGGCGGGTTAGGCTCGAAGAATCGCTCGGCCGGCACAAACTCGTAGTAGATACCCGCATCGAGCAGCAGCAACATACCAGGGTTGCCGGGCTCGTCCTGAAACGCCAGAAACCCTTCCGAAGCCGGAAACAGCTCGATACTATCTACTGGCCGCCCGATGGTTTCGAACAGTTTTTTGCGGTAGGGCTCAAAGTTGACGCCGCCGTACACGAACAGGTTGAAATCAGGAAACACCTCCCCCACTGGCCGCCCTGTGCGCGCCACTATCCTATCAAAATACATCTGCACCCACGGCGGAATCCCAGAAATCAGGGTCATGGGCGCACTCAGCGTTTCATCCACAATGCGCCCCAGCTTGGTTTCCCAATCGTCGATGATATTGGTGGCGTAGCTCGGCAGCTGGTTACGGCGCAGGTAAGCCGGCACGTGGTGGTTGACGATGCCCGACAGCCTCCCCGTATGAATCCCGCCCACCTCCTCTAGCTCGGGGCTGCCCGACAAAAAAATCAGCTTACCATCCAGAAACGCGCTTTTGCCGGTGCGGTGCACGTAGTGAAGCAGCGCGTCGCGGGCTCCGTTGATGTGGTTCGGAATACTGTCTTTGGTGAGCGGAATATACTTAGCCCCCGAGGTGGTGCCGCTGGTTTTGGCCAGATATAAAGGCTTGCCGGGCCACAGCACATGGGCCTCGCCGTGCTTCACCCGCTCAAAATATGCACTCAACGCCTCGTAGTCGCGCACGGGCACCAGGCGGGCCAGATCCTGCGCCGACCGGATGGCCCCAAAATCATGGTCGCGCCCGAAAGCGGTGGCACTGGCTTTTGCCACAATAGTGCGTAAAATCCGCTGCTGAGTACCAATAGGGTCTTGCTGCCACTTCTGGTAGCGGCTGACGACGTAAGAAGCCAGCGGGCGGCTAAGAGCAGATTTCAGGCCCATGGGCAGTGAATGAGTGAATGGGTGAATGGGTGCATAGCCCTTTAGGACTAGCTGGCCCCCGCGCCAAAGATAGAAGGCCGCTAAGATGCGCGGACATCAGAAGACTGTACCCATATTTGCCGGCAATCCGTATTACCGGCACCAACTCAACAGTTCAACTACTCAATCAACCCACACCATGATCAACCAACGTGGCAAAGCCGAATGGAACGGCGACATCAAAGGCAGCGGTACTATTAGCACCCAAAGCGGCACTGTTTCGGCTCCTTATTCAGTAGGCGCCCGGTTTGAAGGCCAGAAAGGCACCAATCCTGAGGAACTGATTGGCGCGGCTCACGCAGGCTGCTACACCATGTTCCTCACGGGCCAACTCACTAAAGCCGGTGCCCAGGTAAAGCAGATTCGTACTGAATCGAAAGTAACGCTAGATACATCCGGCGACGTACCAAAAGTGGTAAAAATCGTCCTCACTACTGAGGGGGAAGTGGAAGGTATTTCGCAGGAGGAATTCCAGAAGCAAGCCGAGAATGCCAAAGAGCACTGCCCAATTTCGCAATTGCTGAGCGCCGTACCCGAAATGGAACTTGCGTCGGCCACGCTGAAATAAGTTGCGAGTTATCACTTATCAGTTTCCAGTTGTTAAGCTACTCACAGCTGACAACTAAACAACTGGCAACTGAATAAACCGGCTTCGCCTTCCGCGTTGCCGGTTTTTCGCTTTCTTTGCCCTTTGTTGCGACCATCTACGCCGCTATGCCTTCAGCTTCTACTTCTACCCGCATCCGCCTCCAACCCGCCAACACATCGCGCATTCCGTTCTGGGGGCAGATGTTCTTCGGTATTGTTTGGGTAGGTTACACGCTGGCCCTGATTGTCACGGACAGCGGCCTGAACGATATGCACTTCCTGCATTACGCGTTTTTGGTGTTCAGCCTGATTTACATCGGCTACGTGCTGGTGCATAACGCGCCGGTGTTTGGCACCCAGAGCTACTTAGAATTCACGCCGGGTTACATTGTACACAAAGGCGGACTGTTTCGCCCCAAGCAGGTGTTTGCCGCCGAAAGCATCACCCGCATAGAGCTGGTACCCCGCCAGATACGCCTACATACCAGAGAGGAAGGTACTCATGCCTTGAGCTTGCGCGAAGTGCGCGGCCGTAAGCGCCGCCGCTTGCTCATGGAGCAACTCCGCGCCTTCGCCGCCCAATACCAGATTCCGCTCCAGGAAGGCAACGCAGCGTAGGTATCCAGAATTATTTCCGCACAAAAGGCAAGGCCCGCACTGCTGTAGCAGTGCGGGCCTTGCCTTTTGTGCGGAAACTGTAACTCGGAAATCTGCTTCTACTTGCCGGCGAATTTCTTGCGAAGCTCTACAATCTGGCCGCGGAAGCTCTTATCGGAATCAATTAGGTCCGACACGGTTTGCACGGAGTGAATGACAGTGCTATGGTCGCGCCCGCCGAAGTGGTGGCCGATACTTTTCAGCGAGTGGCTGGTGTGTTCCTTGGCAAAATACATGGCTACTTGCCGCGCCGTTACCACTTCCTTTTTACGGGTTTTTGCCTTCAGCAAATCCAACGGCACGCTGAAATACTCGGCGCAGGTTTTCTGAATAAAGTCGATGTTGACCTCGGCCTCCACTTCCTCGATAATATGGCGGAGCGCTTGCTTAGCCATTTCCAGGTCAATTTCGCGGCGGTTGAGGCTACTTTGCGCTACCAGGGAAATCAACACGCCTTCCAGTTCGCGCACGTTGGTGTTTACGGAATGCGCCAAGTATTCCACCACTTGCGGCGGGATGTCGATGCCATCCTGCTGCATTTTGTTTTGGATGATGGCCATACGCGTCTCGAAGTCGGGGCTTTGCAAGTCGGCGGTGAGGCCCCATTTAAAGCGCGACAACAGCCGGTCTTCCAGACCCACCAAGTCGCGCGGGGGCCGGTCGGAGGTCATTACAATCTGCTTGCCGGCTTGGTGCAAGTGATTGAAGATGTGGAAGAACATCTCCTGCGTCTTGTCCTTGCCTGACAGAAACTGCACGTCGTCGAGAATCAGGATGTCCACCAGCAAATAGAAGTTGGCGAAGTCCTGCACCGCGTTGGCCCGCAAACTCTCGATGAACTGATTAGTAAACTTCTCGGCCGACACATACAGCACAAACTTGTCGGAGTTACTGGCCTTGATGTGGTTGCCGATGGCTTGCACCAAGTGCGTTTTACCAAGGCCAACGCCGCCATAAATCATCAGCGGATTGAAGCTGGTGGTGCCGGGCTTGTTGGCCACGGCCAACCCCGCCGAGCGCGACAGCCGGTTACAGTCGCCCTCGATGTAGTTCTCAAAAGTGTAGCTGCCATTGAGCTGCGAATGCAGGTAGTGGCGGTCCACAGCTTTGCTGGCCTCGAACGGGTTACGCAGCATGGCCTGTGGCGGCGCGGCAGCAGCAGCAGCCACGTTACGCGCCGACGACGACATAGGGCCCGTGGCTAGCGCGGCGGCGGGCGTGGCTACCGGCGCGGGGCCAGTGGCTTTGCGGGTGGTTGGCAGGTTGAGGGTGCGCGGCTGGTTCTGGCTGTTGCCCTGGTCTACTACAATGCTGTACTCCAGGCGGCCATCGGGACCTAATTCCTGGTGAATTGCCCGCTTCAGCTCCTCTACGTAGTGCTCCTCCAGAAACTCATAGAAATAGGTACTGGGCACCTGAATAATAAGTACGTTGTTTTGCAACGCCACCGGCGCAATGGGTAGAAACCACGTGCGGAAGCTCTGCTCACCAATGGCAGCTTGGATGACGCGAAGGCAGTTGGCCCAGACTGTATGGCAATCCTTCAACATCAAGTAGTTACAACAAAAGCAGCGGGTGCGTGGGCAGAATAGAGGAGGCGCGAACGGGCCTCATAGAGGCCCGTTTTTTATAAAGGGAGACAAAAATGTGGAAAACTCAGGAGACAAAAAACC
The DNA here is from genome assembly GCF_000420705.1 of Hymenobacter norwichensis DSM 15439. Lineage (GTDB taxonomy): Bacteria > Bacteroidota > Bacteroidia > Cytophagales > Hymenobacteraceae > Hymenobacter > Hymenobacter norwichensis. The sequence goes on along the minus strand of NZ_ATVL01000006.1, from coordinate 887,824 downwards.
CTTTTTTCACTTGCATTTGTCGAGCTTTTATCAGGCAGCGCGCACGGGCACTACACCAGCCATAGCCACTGTTGGGCGGCGGGTACCCCGTTCAAACGTATAGTCGAGGCGGCCTAAGTTGATGCCTGACCAGCCCACCTGGTTAATAAGGGTCTGGTGGCCGTTGGGGCCGGCTACCACGTCGGGCTTGTCGAGGAAGGTGTGGGTGTGGCCGCCCAGAATCAGGTCGATGCCAGGGGCGCCGGCAGCTAGCTTGAAGTCGTCTACTTTCTGGCCTTGGTACTTATAGCCCAGGTGCGAGAGGCAGATTACTAGGTCGCACTTTTCGGCACCGCGCAACTTGGCTACCATGGCGTTGGCAGTGGCGATGGGGTCGAGGTACTTGGTGGCACCGAAGTTCTTATCAGCTACCAAGCCCGCCATTTCAATGCCGAGCCCGAAGACGCCAATGCGGTGACCGGCTTTCTCGAATACCTTATACGGCTGGAACCGGCCCGCCAGAATGGTGTTCGAGAAGTCGTAGTTGGCAATCAGGAAGGGAAAAGTAGCGTTGGGAAGCTGCTTCTGCAAGCCTTCCAGGCCGTTATCGAAATCGTGGTTGCCGAGGGTGCTGGCATCGTACTGCATCTGGCTCATGAGCTTGTATTCTAGCTCACCCATGAAGAAGTTGAAGTACGGAGTGCCCTGCCAAATGTCGCCGGAATCGAGGAGCAGCACGTGCGGTTCCTGCGCCCGAATTTGCTTGATGAGGCTGGCCCGGTGTGCCATGCCACCCATACCGGCGTACTGCGCGGCATTAGCAGGGAATGGCTCGATGCGGGAGTGCATATCATTGGTATGCAAAATTACCAGCCGGTCTGCCTTGGTTTCGGCTACGGCCGGCACGCTCAGCCCCAGCAGACCTACGCCCGCGGCTCCAACTCCAGTATGCTTAAGAAATTCGCGACGGTTCACTTGATGTAACAGTAACTAAGTAGGTGAGTAAATGGCTGAATGGAAGAGCAACTTGATAACTGATTACTCAGCTAGTTGATTGCTCATTTACTCAAAACTTCACCCGGTTTTCTATGCGGGCTTCCACGGGTTTGCCTTGCTTGTTGAGCTCCTGAATCTGCTCGACAATGGCGGTGCGCAACAGCACGCCGGTGTCTCGGGGTTTGATGGTTTTGAAGAACGTCAGCTGGTCGCCGCCGCCGGCTAGATAGTCGGAAATGGCAATGGTGTAGAGCCGGTCCTGGGCGGGATTGAACAACTGTCCGTTGATGAGGATGGCCGTGGCTTTGCCGTCGGGCGTGGCGGTATAGGTAGCGCCGGAAACTGCCATTTTCACGCGGGCCGCATAGTCGAAGAACTGCTGCACCACTGTACCAGAGGCATCCAGCACCACCAACTCGTTTTCAAACGGCATCAGCTCGAACACCGAGCCCATGGTGATGGGGCCGGCCGGCAGAGGCGCCCGCAACCCACCGTTGGTCATAACGCCCAAATCAATAGGAGTACCCATTTCGCGGCTGGCACGGGTGCGCTGCAAGTCGGCCACAAAGTTGGCCAACGGCGACTCGCCCGAATTCTTGGTAATAGCAACTGGCGCCGTACCTAGTACCATAGCCATCTGGTCGGTAACGCGCTGCTGGTACGGCGCAATGGTAGCTAGGGCCGTGGCGTCGTCGGGCAGCGCGGAACTGACGGGCTGGGACGTAACAGGCGCCAACTGCGGTTTGGCTACGTATGCGCTACGCTGGCAAGCCGTTGAAAGAGCCAAAGTAGCGAGCAGGCTTAGCGCCGCCAGACGTGAAGGAAACAGGTGCATGGCAGAAAACTGGAGGAACGGACTACAAAGGTAACTCATCCGAACGGTTCGACGGAAGCCCACCCCGAAAGTCGGTAATGGCTGCCCGGTGCTGGCCACTCCTTGATAGGAGGCGCGGCGGCTTTGCAGACAGGCATTAAAGGGCAATGAAAGGCCGGAAGTTCATTTTTTGCGTGGCGGCACCAAGTCGCCTATCGTGCGTACACTTTTACTGCCTTGGGGCTTTCTGGCGCATCGTTTCCCGCCCGACTGGTATCTTTAGCCGTTTCCGCTTCCAGCCTCCTTCCCACGTTTCCTTATGTCTGATACGCCGCGCCCCGTGTCTGTTTCCTTTGCCGAGTTTGAACCGATGAGCACGGAGGGCTGGCAGGCGCGCATTGCGCGTGACCTGAAAGGCGCAGACCCAGCCACGCTACGCTGGCACACGCCCGACGGCTTTATGCTGGAGCCGTTCTACCACCGCGAGGCCCTGGCCACTTTGCCCGCCGCGCCAGCACCCCAGCTGCACCCAGGCGCGACTAGCAACGGGTGGCGCAATGTGCCCACTTATCCCGTGGCAGCCGGGGAAAAAGGCCGCGCCGCCATTCTGCGCGCTGCCGATGCCCTGAGGCGCGGGGCCGATGGGGCGCACTTTGTGCTAGCCGATACGGCGGCTTTCGACGTGGAATTTCTGCACGCGCATTTGCCGCTCGATGCCACGTACATCGGTTACTCGCTCACGGCCGCGCCGGCTAGCTTCGTGCAGCGGCTGTTGGCTACTGGCGCCCCGGAGCTGCGCGGCTTTCTGCAATTCGACCCCCTCACCGACCATTTACCCGATTTGAAGGGGCAGTTTCAGGAGCTGCGGGAAGTACTGACGCTCACGCGCACGATGCCCGATTTTCAGGGTTTGACGCTGAACGCGGCATTTTTCGGCAATCGGGGCGGCACCGTTACCCAGCAGATTGCCTTCTCGCTGGCCGCCGCCGCCGCCTACCTCAACGAGCTACCCACCGACACGCTTTCTACCGCCGAGGTGGCAGCAGCGCTGCGGGTGCACGTAGCCATCAACCCAAACTACTTTTTTGAAATTACGAAGCTGCGGGCACTACGGCAGCTCTGGTCCACGCTGCTGCATGCGTATGGCCTCTCACTGGCAACGACTCCGCTACGCATTCTGGCCGAAACCTCGTCTTGGAGCCAAACCACGCTGGATGCGCACACCAACCTGCTGCGGGCTACTACCGAAGCCATGAGTGCCGTGCTCGGCGGCGCCGATACCCTCAGCATCCGGCCCTTCGACAGCCTGTTCCACGACCCCAACGAATTTTCCGACCGGCTGGCCCGTAACCTATCGGTGCTGCTGCGCGAGGAAGCGGGTTTGGGGCAGGTGCAGGATGCCGCCGCCGGTTCGTATTACCTGGAAACCCTGACTGACACGCTGGCGCGGGAAGCTTGGGCACTGTTTCAGCAGATTGAAGAGGAAGGCGGTTTGCCCAAGGCTGTTGGTAGGGTGATGCAGGAGCTGCACACCGCCGCGCAAGCGCAGTTCCGGCGCATTGCCACCGGCGAGCAGGTAGTAGTAGGCACCAACCGTTTCCAAAACACGCGGGAGCAGTTCGACTTCAACCCCAAGAAGCTGTTGCGCAGCCGGGAGTTCGACTCGACGCGGGCTACGTACCCATCGGAGGTGCTGCGGCTGGCTACCAGCCTGCACTTCGAGCGGCGCGAGAAACGCAAGAAGCGGGCGGCGGTGGTGCTGCTGGGCGCGCATACCAATCAGCTGATTGAGGAGTCGTTTTTGAGGTTGCTGCCGGGAAAAGAACAGCCGGCCATCCACGAGGCGCACCCTACCGGCACGTTGTCGGTGCTGTTTTCGTCGCCCGAGGAAGCCACGCTGATGTACGCCACGCCCGAGCAGTTCGGGCAGTTTGCGCGCTATATCCTGCACATTGCCCCCGACGACAGCACGTTTGTACCACCTGTGCTCCTCACCGCCGACTTAGTGACCATGCAGGAAGCCGTGCGCGTATTTGGCTTCCAAGAGTTCACGGTGCAAGGCTACAGCACCGAAGATGTATTGGCCCGCTTGCAAGGGAAATGAAGAAGTATGATCTAGTGTGCTAGAAACTAGCTCCCCTCCTCAGATGAGGAGGGGTTGGGGGTGGTTGACTGATCGTTGAACGACTACCTAGCTCTAGTTTCTAATTCTAGTCTTCAACCACCCCCAACCCCTCCTCATCTGAGGAGGGGAGCTAGTTTCTAGATAGTTACCTTATTGCCCTATTCTCCCCACCGATGAAACCCAACTTCTCCCAAATAGCCTATAACGCTGCCCCGCTGCCCGAAACGCCTACTGCGGAAGCTGCCATTACCACGCCCGAGGGCATTCAGCTCAAGAGCCACTACACGGCTGAAGATGTGGCAGACTTCGAGCACCTGGGGTTTGGGGCGGGGCAGGCGCCGTATTTGCGCGGCCCTTACCCTACTATGTACGTGCAAAACCCCTGGACCGTGCGGCAGTACGCGGGCTTCAGCACGGCCGAGGAAAGCAACGCCTTCTACCGGCGCAACCTGGCAGGCGGGCAGAAAGGCCTTTCGGTGGCGTTTGACTTGGCTACGCACCGCGGCTACGACTCCGACCACCCGCGGGTGGTGGGCGACGTGGGCAAGGCGGGCGTGGCTATTGATTCGGTGGAGGACATGAAGATTCTCTTCGACCAGATTCCGCTGGACCAGATGTCGGTGAGCATGACCATGAACGGGGCGGTGCTGCCCATTATGGCCTTTTATATAGTGGCGGCCGAGGAACAGGGCGTGACACCGGACAAGCTGGCGGGCACCATTCAGAACGATATTCTGAAGGAGTTCATGGTGCGCAACACGTACATCTACCCGCCGCAGCCGAGCATGCGCATCATTGCCGACATCTTCGCCTACACGGCGCAGAACATGCCTAAGTTCAACTCCATCAGCATCAGCGGCTACCACATGCAGGAAGCCGGCGCCACCGCCGACTTAGAGCTGGCCTACACCCTGGCCGATGGCCTGGAGTACGTGCGGGCGGGCTTGGCGGCGGGCATGACCATCGACCAGTTTGCGCCGCGGCTGTCGTTTTTCTGGGCTATTGGCATGAACCACTTCATGGAAATTGCCAAGCTCCGGGCCGGCCGGTTGCTGTGGGCCAAGCTGCTGAAGCAGTTCGAGCCGCAGAACCCTAAGAGCTTGGCGCTGCGCACGCACTGCCAGACCTCGGGCTACTCGCTCACCGAGCAGGACCCGTTCAACAACGTGGCCCGCACCGCCATTGAGGCCCTGGCCGCCGCGCTGGGTGGCACTCAAAGCCTGCACACCAACGCCCTCGACGAGGCCATTGCCCTGCCCACCGACTTCTCGGCCCGCATTGCCCGCAACACGCAGCTCTACCTCCAGCACGAAACCGACATTACCCGCGTGGTGGACCCCTGGGGCGGCTCCTATTACGTGGAAACCCTCACCCACGAGCTGGCCAACAAAGCCTGGGCGCTGATTCAGGAAGTGGAAGAGTTGGGCGGCATGGCCAAGGCCATTGAAACCGGCCTGCCCAAGCTGCGCATCGAGGAAGCCTCGGCCCGCAAGCAGGCCCGCATCGACTCGGGTAAGGAGGTGATTGTGGGCGTGAACCGCTACCGCCTCACCCCGGAGCAACAGGCCCAGGAAACGCAAATCGAAATCCTCGACATCGACAACGCCGCCGTGCGGGAGTCACAGATTGCGCGCCTCAATACCATGAAAGCGGAGCGCGACAACGCCGCCGTGCAGCAGGCCCTCACCGCCCTAACGGAAGCCGCCCGCTCCGGCAACGACAACTTACTGGCCCTGGCCGTGCAGGCCGGCCGCTTGCGCGCAACCCTCGGCGAAATTTCGGATGCGCTGGAAGTGGTGTACGGACGCCACCAAGCGACCATCCGTACGGTATCGGGCGTTTACTCGCAGGAAATGGACTACGACGCAGAATTTGCCAAAGCCCGCCAGGCAGCCGACGACTTTGCCGCCAAAGAAGGCCGCCGCCCCCGCATGATGGTGGCCAAAATGGGCCAGGACGGCCACGACCGGGGCTCGAAAATCATTGCCACTTCCTTCGCCGACGTGGGCTTCGACGTGGACATTGCCCCCCTCTTCCAAACCCCCGACGAAGTAGCCCGCCAAGCGGCCGAAAACGACGTGCACGTAGTGGGCGTGAGCAGCCTCGCCGCCGGCCACAAGACCCTAATTCCGCAGCTCATCCAAGAGCTACAGCAGCTCGGCCGCGAAGACATCCTAGTCATTGCCGGCGGCGTCATCCCCGCCCAGGACTACGATTTCCTATACAACGCTGGCGTGGCCGGGGTATATGGTCCGGGAACCGTCATTGCCGTAGCGGCGCAGGAGATATTGGAGAGGCTGGGGGAAGAATAAGTAATAACTGATTAAGCCGCGTTATATGTCTCTGTTCGCAGAAGTAGACAGATTAAAAAAGGAATTGGATGAATTGCGCCCTCTCTCACCAGAACAAGAGGCGCGCGTTTTGCAAAAATTTCGGCTAGACTGGAATTATAACTCCAATGCTATTGAAGGCAACTCCTTAACGCTTGGCGAAACTCGCTCACTCCTGCTACATGGCCTCACCGCCGCTGGCAAACCCATACGTGACCATCTGGACATAAAAGGCCACAATGAAGCGGTGCTTTGGCTGGAGGAAATTGTGCGGGATGAACGCCCTTTAACTGAGCAGTTTATTCGAGGCATGCACGAAGTGTTGTTAGGCGAAGGCTACGACGTACCAGCGCAAACGCCCGACGGACAGCCGACCCGCAAGCACATTCAGCCGGGCCGCTACAAATCTGGCCCCAACAACGTGCAGACGGCCACTGGCGAAATGTTCTACTTCGCCAGCCCTGAGGAAACGCCTGGCAAAATGATGGACCTTGTGGACTGGTACCGTCAAGAGGCCGAACAAGCCACATTGCATCCTGTAGCCTTGGCTGCTGAGTTTCACTACCGCTTCGTTCGCATTCACCCCTTCGATGATGGCAACGGGCGCATGTCACGCCTGCTAATGAATCTGATTCTGATGCGTAGCGGATATCCTATGACTGTTATCAAAGCTACGGACCGCAACCGCTACCTAGCAGCCTTAGCAGAAGCTGATGCTGGCAATATAGAACCGTTCTTTCGCTTTATCAGCGAGAATGTGACCGCCTCCTTACAACTTATGATTCGTGCTGCTAAAGGAGAATCTATTAACGAGCCTAATGACTTGGATAAAAAGTTGGCGCTATTAAAGAAGCAAGTATTAATTACAAATAATGATAGTGCTAAAATACTTTGGAACGAAAAATATCAAGAAAATATATACAAAATATTAATAGAGCCCTGGACTAGAGACTTGGATCAACAAACTGATAAATTCGGGGAATTATTTACTAAAAAAATATACACCAGTCGCATTGTATCAAATTCTTTAAAAGAGAGCTTTATTGAAGAACAAAAAGACTTTGTTCATGTAAGCGAGAAATTAAAGAAAGCTGTTGCAACAAGAAAAGACACGATAGAATTCATAAGTGTATTTAAAGGATTCCATTATTTTCGACAGGAAAAAAATGGATTTGATGCTGGAGTACTTGTAGCCTTCACGTTTAAATTAGACTATTTTGAAGTAAGAGCAGCCGTAACCACGACAAGCTCAGATTCGTCTACACTGAATTTCCATTGGAATGACAAGCTTTCCGACTCCATGTACCTTTCTTCTTATAACGAAGAAATTATCAATAATATAAATTATCAGATAGCTAATAAGCTTTATGAATATATAGAATCCAGGATTACCAAGGTGTAAGAATTTATGAAGGCACATAATACAGTATTTAATTGTGTGTTTTTTCATAATTTATATTACAACAACTCATGCGCATCGACGAAATAGATCACGAAGACGCCGACATCGACTGGTTTGCCACCGATGGCAACAGCCATATCCTACATTGCAGCATCCGGTGGCGGGATACTACCCAAGTCGGTGGCGGCTTCGCAGGAGTGCTGTAGCAAAGTTTAATTATCTGTGTGCCTCTAGCACTGCATAAAAGTAAAACGGCGCGTTACTAACGGGCCATTTTACTTTTATGTCAGAACGCTTGGTTCAGCCGCCACTTACAGAGTAGGCGGTTGCTGCCTATGCTTCTAAATCGTTATCCATTCGCCATCAGCTGGCACGTGTACTCGATTCGTTAGGTCGTGTTGCTCCACTAGTTTTTGGATGGTGGCGCGGTCTTCGGTACAATGGTTGACGGTTTCGGTATGGATGGCGTACACCGTGGCCTGGGGCGCGTACTGGGCCACTTTCACTACCTCGGCGGCCGTCATCGTGATAGGGTCGCCTACTAGGAACTGAGCCGCACCGGCATTCAGCACGATGGCAGTGGGCTGGTAGTGGTCGAGGGCGGCGCTTACTTCTTCGCACCAGATGGTGTCGCCGGCAATGTAGAGGCGCGCTTGCTCGGCCTCCACCACAAAGCCCGAAACGGTACCCATCTGCTGCCCGATTTCGCCGGTGCCGTGCTGGCCGCCGGTGCGGTATAGCCGGATGCCTTCCCAGTCGAGTTGGTTTTCAATCGGCTGCACGTTCGTGAAGCCTTGGGCGCGTAGCGTTTCCGTATCGGCTGGCTGCGACAGGATGGGCAAGTGTTTATCGAGGAGTTCTTGCGTGGTGGCATCCCAGTGGTCGGGGTGCGTATGGGTGAGCAGCACGGCATCGAGCGAGGCCAGCAACTGGGGTAACTCGTCGGAGGCGAAAGGCAGGTCTACCAGCGGGATACGCTGGTCATTGCCGGCGGACCTAGGCACGGGGTCGTACTGGAAGCGGGGCGCCAGCATAGGATCTACCAGGATGGTTTTGCCGGCCACCCTCAGCAGCAGCGTAGCATGACGAATTAATTGAACTTGCATCGAAAAAGCGGGTTAAGCACTACCTTGATTGGACGCCGCCGCCGTTCCCGACAGCCAGCATCCTCCGGTCAAAAGTACTCCTACCCCCCTGCCGGCTCAAGAAGGTTACCTGCTGGTTACCTGTTCACCTTTTCGTTTCCAACCCATGCGCCATACCTACCACGACATCGAATGCTGCGCCGCCAAAGTGGCTCTCGACCAGATATCGGGCAAATGGAAGCCGATTATCCTGTTTCACTTGTCGTCGGGCCCAATGCGGTTCACGGAGCTGTGGCGCGAGATTCCGCGCGTGTCGAAGAAGGTGATGCTGGAACAATTGCGCCAGTTGGAAGCGGCCACCTTGGTGGAGCGCACCGTACACAACGGCTTTCCGCCCGAAGTCACCTACCACCTTTCCAGCAAAGGCCGGGAGCTAGCCCCTATTCTGCAGCAACTAGAGCAATGGGCGCTAACCCATATAGAAGGTGTGGTACAGATTTCCTGACGGTGCTCCTAACGGCACATGAAGTGCTACCCAGTAAGAACAGCCCGGCGACAATACCCGTACTTGGCTAGCCTTGCAAGGGTATCCATCAACTCAGAGTTTCATGCGCATCGACGAAATAGATCAAGAAGACGCCGACATCGACTGGTTTGCCATCGATGGCAACGGCCATATCCTGCACGTAGCATCCGGCGGCGGCATACTGCCCGAATCGGTAGCGGCTTCGCAGGAGGTGCTGCTGGAACTGCACCAGTACTTCCTAACGCTGCCGGAACTTGAGGTGGCGGAAATAGCAAACGGCGCGGAAGAGGCAAGCAGCTACCAGAGCTTTGCCCGCTACGCCCGGCGCGGGCTGTTTTCGTTCGAGAAAACCCGCCTGCACGAGCGCGCCGATACGCGCTACCACTTGGTGGCCCGGCCACTTCGGCCGCTACTGGTGTCGGAGTTGCCCGCGCCGCTAGCCGAACTGCTGAGCCGGACGCGGCTGCCGGGTTCCGTGGCGGAACAAACAGCGCTTGATGTGGCTACAATTGCCTAAACGAGAAACGGCCCGCTGCAATAGCGGGCCGTTTCTCGTTTCAAGGGATACGTAAGCCCGTCATACTTTGCTCTGCTCTGCATGACGCTTGAATCGTTGAACGCCATTCCGAGCCTGCGAGGAATCTCGCGTGCTGACTGCTGATTAGTAATCCAACGTCAGCACGCGAGATTCCTCGCAGGCTCGGAATGACGTTCAATATCTCGGCATGACGGTCACCAACTCTACTCCCACCACCGGGCTTGCGGGAGCGGGCCGGCGCCGAGGGTGATGGGCTGGCCGAGTTCGGGCGTGGTGATGGGCAGAAACTTGAGAGCCGCGGCGGCGGTGGCGCGCTTCACCGATTCGTTCCAGGCGTGGTGGGCCTCCGTGAAAGCGCCCCAATGCACGGGCAGCATCACCCGCGCCCGTACGTCGAGGGCGGCTTGCACGCTTTGCTCGGGCAGCATATGAATCTGGGCCCATTGCGCGTCGTACTGGCCGCACTCCACTAGGGCCAGGTCGAAGGGGCCGTGTTGTTGGCCGATGGCGGCAAAGTGCGGCGCGTAGCCCCCGTCGCCACTGTAGAAGACGCGCTTGATGGGCGTTTTCAACACCCAAGAGCTCCAGGATGTGGAATTGCGGTTGGTGAGGCCACGGCCGGAAAAGTGGCGAGCTGGGGTGCTCACAATGGTTAACCCGGGCAGCTGCACCGAGTCGTTCCAGTCCAGCTCCTGCACCTTCTCGGGCGCCACACCCCAGGCCAGCAGGTGCGCGCCCACGCCCAGCGGCACGTAGAAATGGCCTACTTTGTCCTTGATGCGCTGGATGGTTTTGTAGTCGAGGTGGTCGTAGTGGTCGTGGGAGATGAGCACGGCGGCAATGGGCGGCAGCTGCTCGGCGGTAATGGCCACCGAGGGGTTGTAGCGCTTGGGCGTCACCCAGGAAAGCGGCCCCATTTTCACGCTGAGCATAGGGTCGAGCAGGATGTTCTGGCCCGCAATTTCCACTAGGCTGGCCGAGTGCCCAAACCACGTTACGCGCACCATATCAGCGGTTTTGCGGATGATGCTTACTGAATCGAGGGGCTGGGTGGGCAGCGGGCCGGGCGGGTCGGCGTCGGGGAGCTTATCGAACAGCATCCGCCACAGCGTGCCGAACATGCTGCCTTCGCCGGTCATGAGGGTGGTAGGCACCAGGTTCTTGAATTCGCCATCTACGTAACGGCCAGTTTTGGCGTAGGCGGCGCGTTGGGCTTTGGTGGGTTTGCCGCCCAGCTCGGGGCTGAGGTTGGCGAAGGCCACGCCGGCCACCAGCAATACGGCCAACAGGCTAATTGCCAGCCGGCCAAGTACTCTCAAGGGTTTGCGCATGAAGTGGTTGGTAAAATGCCCGTTCCTGTACGTCAACCAGCTCAGTAGCGCCGGCCTTGCCGCGCAATTGGTGGTTGCCAAGCTGGGTGAACTGATATTCGGGCTGCGCCCCTAGCTGGCGGTGCAGGCTGTCGGAAACAAGGAACTTGCTGCCCAGCGCATTGCACTGGGCCTGAATGCGGGCCGTGGTGTTGAGCACGTCGCCGTGATAGACTAACTCCCGGTGCGCCGTGCCTACTAGCACCGTGGTAACCTGGCCCCCGTGGGCGCCAGCCTTGAACTCGGGCACCACGCCATACTTGCGCAGGTAGTAGTCTTGGCGCTCCTCGATGCGGTGCTGCATCTCGAAAAAGCAGTGCAGCACGTTGGCATGCGACAACCCCAGCTTGGATGGCCAAGTCACCACCACTTCGTCGCCGACGTACTGGTACACCTCGCCGCGGGTGGTTTCGATGGCCACGCTAGCATCCGCGAAAAAGTCGCGCACGAGGCGGCTGTATCGGTCGTTGCCTAGGGTTTCGGCCAGGCGGGTCGAGCCTTTCAAGTCCACGAACAGGAAGATTCGGTCTTCACTGACGGGCTGTTGGTAGTGGCCCGCCAGCAGCTGCATCAGGCGCTGCCGGTCCATGCGCAGCAGCAGCTGGCGCACCAGCGTCGTCACGACTCCCGCAAACATATAAATCAAGGATACCCGCAGCGCATTCTGCACCGGCCCAGGAGTTTTGCCGGAGGGCGGTATCCAGAGCTGGGGCAAATCGAGCAGGTACGCTACCCACACAATGGCGCCGTAGAGCACGGTTAGCAGCAGCAAATGCGCGACGCCTTGCAGCAGAGTGGCTGTGCGCAGCTTTACGCGCTGCACCAAAGCTGGAAACACCACGGCTTCCAGCACGCCCAGCGCCAGCCCAATCGGGAAGCCGACAATGGCCAGCGGCAACAGCGCCTGCCGGGGCACCCACAGCAACAGCGCCATAGCTTCGAGCACCCCCACAAACACAACGCCGATACTACCAATTATTTGGAGCGTATGGCGCTGAGCAGCCCAGAAACGGGCGCGGCGGGCAGCGTGAGCACTGACAATAGACATAAACGAAAGAAAGCTGACAGCGGGACACTCGCGCCGCTACCTACTAATAACGGAATGATACTCGAAATACTTTACAACAAGAATATATAAGCTGTTTAGAAACTAAAAGCTAGTTCCCCTCCTCAGATGATTCCGCGCATCAAGCGGCGAGGGGCTAGGGGTGGTTGAAAAACTAGAACTAGAAACTAGAGCTAGTTGTCGTTCAACGACCATCAACCACCCCTAACCCCTCCTCATCTGAGGAGGGGAACTAGCTTCTAGTTTTCTAAGGTCTTAAAAGCAATAACCCGCCCCCTCCGAAGCCGGAAGAGGCGGGTTGTTTACGTGAGATGAGTGGGCTTAGCTGCGGCGGCTGGCGTCGCGGCGGTCATTGCCGCGCTGGTCGTTGCCCCGACGGTCGTTGTGCCGGTCGGCCATTTGGCGCTGGCGCTCCTGGCGCTTGGCCTCAAACTGGGCATACTGCTTTTTCGACAGCACATCTTTCAACTTTTTGTCGGTGCTTTCCTGGATGCGCTTGCGCTCGGCCATGGCCTGGCTGCGGTCGGCGGAGTTGGAGCGGCTGCGCAGGGCCTGCATCTGCTGCTGTTGCTCCTGGAATATCTTCTCGACTTTGGATTTGTCCTTGCTGCTGAGGTCGAGTTCTTTGGCCATCTGGTCGAGGCGGCGCTGCTGGTGTTGGGCGCCGCGCTGGCCTTTCTTGGCGCCTTTGCCTTTGTCGTGGTCACGGTCCTGGCGCTGCTCCTGGCCGATGGCGGCAGAGGTAGCGGCGAAAGAAGTGCCAGCGAAAGAAGTACCGAGACTGAGCAGAAGGGCGAGGCTGAAGAGTTGCTTTTTCATGGTATGGGGAAGTGAAAAGTGGGGTTGAAATGTGGGTGGAACGTTGCGTTCTGTGTGTCCTCTTTCAAACCAAGTGCCGCATTCCCCTCGTTTCGGCCCGCTTCTATCAAGCCCCGGTGTTAATCGACCAATCAGCTATTCTATTCGACTATTTCCCTACAGCTTGTGTAGCATCTTCTGCTAATGCCTGTCGTTCATAAGTTGAAACAGGCCATCATTCCAGGCGCCGCCGAGGCATGACGGCCTTTTAAGCTGTGGTTTGTTGATCTGCTTGAAGTCCATGCGCCCTAGCAGCTTGTTGCTTAATGTTGTTCCCCAAAACCACCCAATCTTTGCTCACGCCATTTCCCCTATGCTGTCACCCTCTCCGTCCCTGACGTTTGTGCGCCCTACCACCATTCTCTTCGACTTAGACGATACCCTCTTTGACCACGCCAACACAGCGCGAGCAGCCCTGGCCAGCAGCACTGCCGACCTGCCCGAATTTCAGGGGGTGGATTTGGAAGTACTCTATCAGCAGTACAGCGAAATACTGGAGGAAATGCACCCGCGAGTGTTGGCCGGTGAGTACAGCCACCTGGAGGCGCGCCAAATCCGTTTTCAGCGGCTCCTGGGACCGTACGGCTACGCCACTACGCCCATGGCAATAAGCCAGTTTGTGGAGCAGCACTACGGCAGCTACCAGCGCCTACGCCGGCCGGTGGCGGGTGCCTTGGTCCTGCTGGAAGCCTTGAAGCCGCACTACCGCATCGGTATCGTGACCAACAACCGCACCGCGGAGCAGCAGGAAAAGCTGGCGCAATTGGGCATGACGCACTTGGTAGACGCCCTGATTACGTCGGAAGATGTGGGCATCCCCAAGCCCGACCCGCGCATCTACCACGTGGCGCTGGAACGCCTGCAAAGCCGCGCCGCCGAAACCGTAATGGTGGGTGACAATTGGACTGCCGATGTAATAGGGGCGCTGGAAGTAGGTATTCGGCCGCTGTGGCTGAACCGTTTTGGCGCTACCCGGCCACTAATCAACGTCGAGGAAATTACCAGCCTGGAACCGTTAGCCGATACGCTGCGGAAAATCACAGGCCAGCAATACTAGCGCTTGTCGATGGGAGAGCTATAAACAAATAGAGCGTCATGCTTCGGCGGCGCCTCTGCATGACGTTCTTATTTGCTTACGAGCCACGTAACAGTAGTCGGCAACAATATTCCTAGCTTCCACCTTCCTAACTCCTCCCTACTATGAAGCGTTTTTTCTACGTTCTGCCCTTGACCCTGACTGTGCTTGCCGGCTGCAACTCCGCGCCTTCCTCCACGGCCACTACCGCCGCCAGCCAGTCCGCCGCCGCGCCAGCCGACAGCAGCGCAACCACCACCGCCGCGCCGGGCGAAGCCTGCAACGTGCAAGTGGCGGGCCTCACGTTCACCCGCTCGCTCAACGGCGCCGCGCAGAACGCAACGGTGGATGCCGGCCGCCTCACGCTCCGCAGCGACGCCAAGCGCGACAATTTCAACGACCCCGACGGCAAGCTCACCAACAACACGGCCCCGGTGCTTCTAACCGCAGTGGACAACCGCCAGCCCTTCACCATCACGGCCAACGTAACGCCCGATTTCCTGGATATGTACGATGCCGGCGTGATCTACGTGTACCTGAACCCTCGGCTGTGGCAGAAATTCTGCTTTGAGCGCGACGAGCAGGCCCGCACCCGCATCGTGAGCGTGCGCACCATCGGCACCTCCGACGACAACAACCACGACCTGGTGAAGCAGAAGAACGTGTTCATGAAGATTTCGTCGGACACCAAAACCATTGGGTTCTATTTCTCGCTCGATGGCCGCAGCTGGGAGCTGGCCCGCCTCTACAAAAACGAATACCCCGCTACTATCTGGCTAGGGTTCAGCACCCAGGCTCCGGTAGGCAAAGGCACCACTGCCCGCTTCGAGCAGTGCACGCTCACCCAAACTAGCATCAAGGACTTCCGTCGGGGCATTTAGCGTCGGTCGGCACCGGGACTGGTTGCAGCGGGTTGCAGCGGCCCGATGCACCCAGTTGTTGGATTTGAGCGTATGCCGAAGTAGCGGAACTATTCCTCGCCCCAAGTCATGGAACATACCACTCAGACTACTACTCTGCAAGACCTTGGCCGCGTTGTGCTAGGCACCTTTATGGTAACGGCCGGCACCGGACACCTAACCTTCGTGCGGAAAGATTTTCAGGCGCAAGTACCCGACTGGGTGCCACTAGATAAAGACACCGTTGTGCTACTGTCGGGGGTGGTAGAAATCGGGCTGGGGCTGGCGTTGCTGCTGGCTGGGCGCCACAAAAAGATAATGGGGCAAGGACTGGCTGCGTTTTTCGGGATGGTGTTTCCGGGCAATGTGCACCAGTACACGCACCGCATCAGCGCCTTCGGCCTCGACTCCGATGAGAAACGGCTGGGCCGGCTGTTTTTCCAACCGGTACTGATGGGCTGGGCGCTGTGGAGTACCGGCGCTTGGCCCACTAAGCGCCGCTAACCTACCTTGGCTTCGCACCTAAGCCAGCGCAAAACGTCGTTTAAACCATAAACCAGTTACTTCTAGCATTCCAGCCTATCCTTTCCAATGACTAACGACACTTTTTCTACGGGCCCCGCGGGTGTGTACACCCAAATTCAGCAAGACGGCCAGATTGTGACGGTGGTGAAGCTGCAAGACGGTTTGCCTAATACCTCCGCTGATTTGCGCCAACAGCTCATGCAACGGCTGCAACTAACCCCCAACGACCTGCTATTAATTCTGCAATCCGACGGCAGCGAGCCGGAGCAAGGTACCGCCCAAGACCTGTACGAGCAGTACCTGTCCACCAACACCGCCGCCGTGGCCGACGTGACCTGGCAGCCCATCAACTGAGCTTTAGCAACTCCACTTCAGAGGAGTGCTATAACAACAAAGGCCCGGCAAATTGCCGGGCCTTTGCTACGTAAAATCGGCTGCTGAAACTACGGTAGGTGCGGCTGTTTCTTGCCAGAAGCTAGCGGGCCAATCCCGACCGGTTGCGGCTCATCATGCCATCAATGCTCCAGATACCGGCGCCGTGCGCCCAGATGTACAGAAACACAAAGCAATACACCACCGCCAGTTCTCCCTGGTTGATAATGGGCAACGGGTGTTGGGTACCATGAGCCATGAAGTAGGCCACGGCCATAGTACCGCTGGCCAGAAAGGCAGCCGGGCGGGTCAGGAAGCCAAGCGCAATCAGCAAACCGCCCGCAAACTCGATGATGCCGGCCACGCCCATCAGGGAAGCCAGTTCCATCTGCGGCTTGTCGCCGGGGGTGCCAAATAGTTTCTGGCTGCCGTGCATGGCAAACAACACGCCCACTACAATGCGCAGGATAGCAAAAATGTGGGGCGCGAAACGAGAAATAGAATCATTCATGGCGTTGAGAGCTTAAGGGTTGAACTTGAAAAGCACGCGGAAATCAGTTTTACTGCGGCAGCACTTTCAGGGCTTCTTCGTTGCCTTGCTGCACGGCCAAATCGCGGGCCGAAAGGCCACGTACGTCGCGCAGGGTGGTATCGGCCCCAGCCTGGAGCAGTATGGGCACAATGTTGTGGCGGCCGAACAACGTGGCGAACATCAGGGCTGTGCCCTCGTTGCCGTTGCGGGCGTTCAGGTCGGCACCGTTATCGATGAGTAGCTGGGCAATTTCGGGGTAGCCTTTGAAGCTGACGCCCATTAGGGCGGTGTTACCGCTGGCATCGTGTCGGTTGGGGTCGGCGCCGGCTTCCAGCAGCATCCGCACGGCCTCAATATGGTTGTCGTAGGCGGCCAGAATAAGGGCCGTGTAGCCGCGGCCATCCTGCGTATTTACGTCGGTACCTTCAGCCAGCAGGGCCTTGATGGTGGCGACGTCGCCCCGGCGGGCGGCATCAAATAAGAGGTCTTCGGGACGGGAAGAAGTGAAATCCATGTATGAGCAGCAATTAAGTTCTGTGCTGCATACGCAGGAAGCCCCGGCTGTAGTTGCCCACCGCCGCTGTTGCCCACTAAAAGGTTGTTGTAGCGCTTTGCTTTTACCCCATCAGTGCCCTCGCACGCAGCTACCGGAACGCGTGTTCAGCCCATAGAAACGGCGTTCCGGCGGTGCATTCCATTATTACTTGGAATACGCCACCAGAACGCCGTGTGGTAAACTAAAGCAGAACTAGTTGCAAAGCCAGGTTCAAACCCGCCGGCTAGTACGTGTCTTGCGGGCCGAACCGCAACCCGCGGGGCTTAGCCCAGTAATGCGGAAGCACCGGAATATACTCCTGGTTTCGTTCGCCGGGCAGCACAGTGGAGTCGGTGGCATGCACGAGGCCTTGCTGAACGGGGTCGGTGATGTGCCAGCCCGTTTGTGCGGCGGGCTTTTTGGAAGTGGGTTGGGTTTTCATAGCGTAGAGCAGTAAGTAAATAGCTGTTGAGGCTGTGATGGGCGCCCTGGCATTTCAAACGCAAGAGTTGCTGCTTTGGCTGCCCAAAACCGCCTCTACGGCCCAGATTACGTATTTTACGCTAGACCCAACTCCGCACTTGCACGGATAGCCGCCGCCCACTGCGGCTGGCCACAGCCACGGCAAACCGCACCACGCCGCCGCTGCCCCCTAGGCCCAAACCGCTCCGCATTTCTTAGGCCGCGGGATTTCCAACGCCCGAATTTCCGTAGTGCGCGCCCTGCACAACCCGTACTTACCCCGAATAAACCCCAGCGCCATCTTATGACCTTTGTATTGCTCTCTTAATCACCATTTTACTGTCCGCTTGTGTTGATTATCTACAACGAAATAGTACTGGACCGCTACCTGCTGGTGCTGGCACCGGGCAAAGCCTCCGAAGCCTCGCTGGCCGAACATCTGGACCGCGCCTGCCGCAGCAACACCCCGGCCGTGTGGGTGGATTGCCGCTTGCTTGATACCGTGTCCGCAACCACTGCTTGGCTGCTTTGGGCGTGCCAGCAACGCCTGCGGCGGCGCCACGTTCGGCTGGTGCTGTGCCGCGTATCCCGTTGCCTTGAAGACACCCTGCGGCAGGTGCTACCCAGCTCCGACCTGCACGTTGTACCAACTCTCGACTAAGAGCGGCAGCTAGAACACCAAGAAAATATCACCGCTTCAGTAGACAAATTCCGAGGCGGCGGGTTTAGGCAATGTTCTATCAACCCCGCTTCTTCACTCATGGATCTGCAACTCACTAATAAAGTAGCGCTGGTTACTGGCTCTACGGCTGGCATTGGGCTGGCCATTGCGCGCCGGCTAGCCGCCGAAGGCGCCGAAGTAATTATCACCGGCCGCACCGAAGCGCGCCTCACGGAAGCCCGCACCGCCATCCTCGCCGAAACGCCCGCCGCCAACGTGCGCACTGTAGCCGTTGATTTTGGCAAGGCGGAGGAAGTTGACAACCTGCTTCGCGAAGTGCCGACCGTAGATATTCTGGTCAACAACGTGGGCATCTTCGACCCCAAGCCTTTCACTGAAATTCCGGACGAGGACTGGTTGCGGTTTTTCGAGGTAAATGTGCTGAGTGGCGTTCGGCTTTCGCGCCAGTACTTCCCGCTTATGCTGAAACAGAATTGGGGCCGCATCCTGTTTATTTCCAGCGAGTCGGCCCTCCAGATTCCGGAGGAAATGATTCATTATGGCACCACCAAAACGGCGCAACTAGCTGTAGCCCGCGGCCTGGCCGAACTCACCAAGGGCACCGCCGTCACCGTCAATTCGGTGCTGCCCGGCCCCACGGCCTCGGAGGGCGTGGATGAGTTCATTCAGAAGATGTCGGCTGAAGGCAAAAGCAAGCAGGAAGCCGAAAAAGAGTTCTTCCAGAACGCCCGTCCTTCTTCCCTGCTCCAGCGCTTCGCCACCACCGACGAAGTAGCCAACATGGTAGCGTACCTGGCTAGCCCGCTGGCCTCCGCCACCAACGGCGCCTCGGTTCGGGTGGATGGCGGCGTTGTCCGCAGCATTGGCTAAGCGTATGGTTTTTGTACTGGCGGAGCATCCTCCCTCCCAGCCTCTTTCGCCGCTTGATGCGCGGAACAAAGACAGGGGACGCCTGACAGGCTATTGCAGCTGATGCTATTATAAGAAACTCAAAAGGCCCGGCGCTAATTATGTTCAGCGTCGGGACTTTTGCGTGCTTGGTTGCTATCAGAACAGCAGCAGCAAAACCACCGCTACTACCCATAGCAGCACACCCACCACCGCCGTATTTACGCGCACTTCAGGCGGGCGACGGGGTAGCACTCCTACCACCGATACCCCTAGCAGCGCAACCGGCAGCAACGCCATAGGGCCGCTGTAGAGGCCACCGCCATAGGGCTGAAATGGGGCTGGCCCATCGGGAGAGGTTGGTGAACTGAGCTGGCGCACCACCCGCAGCAGCGGCGTTTGCCACACCGTCAGGCGCTGGCCTTCACGGGCGCGGGGCGCAATGGCGCTAGGTAGCCGGAACTTGGTATTAGTCGTGATGATGTTGTAGGCCATCTGGGGATTGGAGGCCGACGAGCCCACGGATACTATCTGTCGGCTCAGCACTTCCTCGTTGGCAAACTCGCGCAAGGGCAGGCTCCAATCCAGCGCGAAAAGCAGGCAGCAGGCCAATAGCACCCAGTTCACCCAGCGGGCCGTGGGGGCGGCGCGGGCAATGATGAGCTTGGTAGGATCAGGGGGGCGCACAGGCGGCGCAAATGACTCGGGTTCCTGCTGCAACAGCCGGTCGTAGGCCCAACGGCGGCGCGGGTCGGCCAGAATCTGGAACCCCTCATAAGCATCTTGCAGACGAGCATTCTGGGCTGGGTCCACGGCGGCACGGCGGTACATACGGGCGTGCATGCGACGGTACGCCTGCTCTATTTCAGCTAGGGTAGCCGTATGCGGAACGCCCAGCAGCGTATAGTAATTCTGTAAATGATTTGGCATAAGTATAAAGCTGACGGGCAACCGGCATAATGCCTCCTGAATATACCAAACGGTAGGCCCCGGCGCAACTCCGTGCCACCATGCAGCAAGCAAGAAAACGGATTGACTGTTACCCAAGTAGCAACGAAATCCTCTCACCTACACAACGCGCTTTGCCACCCGCTTCGTGCCCAGCTAGCGCACTTATTCTCAGCCTACTGCCCGCACCAACTTGCGCCGCAGCCAAGGCCAGCGGGCAGCCCTTACGGCCAGGTTTACCAGCCACGCCTTACCCGCCAGAAACCGCATCAGCCGGTAGCGTTGCGTTAGTTCGCGGCCAATCAGGCGTTCCACTTCTTGCGCGTAGTGGGCCAGGTAGTCGGCGTCGAAGCGCTGGGCCTGGAAGCAACGCTGTGCCTGCACAGCCGCCAGAATACCGCTGTGCACTGCTTTATCAATGCCGTGGCCTTGCAGCGGGTCGATGAGGGCAGCGGCATCACCGCACAGCAGCAGCCGGGCGCCATGCACCGCACGTCCCGACCCTCCCAGCGGCAGCCCGAATCCGGTGATGGGCGTGAGGGCTTCGGCCTCGGCGAACCGCGGGGCCAGATGTGGGTGCGTGGCCAGCAGCTCGCGCAACTCATGCTTGAGGTCGAGGCGGCGGGCGGCTACTTCCCTGGACAGGGCCCCGAACCCCACATTGTACACCCCGTTGCCTACCGGAAACACCCAGCAGTAGCCCGCTTGGTATTCGCGCAGAAAATAGAAGTCAGAAGTATGTTCGGGCGCTTCCGCCACCCCACGGTAGTAGGCGCGCACGGCCGCGCAATGATGCGCCCGGTCTAGCCCTGCTGAAGGCAGCAGATGGCGCGCCACCACTGAGTTGGCGCCGTCGCAGCCGATAACTAGGGCCGCCTGCAATGGCGCCTGAGCACTTAGGGCTGGTACCAGCGTAACACCCAGCGCATCAGACTGCAAGCTCCGGACGGTGTAGTTTTCCAGGACTTCAGTGGTGGTATGGCGGCGCACGAGGGTCAGCAGGGCGGTATCAAAATGCAGGCGCGCACTGTTGAAGGCGGGGTTGTGCCACTTGATGCGCAACTCGTGGCCGTTGGGCGCCAACAAACGGCTATACGTAGTATCGGCGCGGTGCAGGGCCAGCAGTTCATATAGCTCCGCAGTGTATGCGGGACTTAGGCGGGCGAGATGCTTGAGCGTAGGACTAGGAATGGCGTCGCCGCAGATTTTGTCGCGCGGGAACTGGCCTTTGTCGAGCAGTGCCACCCGCAAACCGCTGTGGCGCAAGGCCAACGCACAAGCCGCACCGGCCGGGCCGGCGCCCACAATCACTACGTCGTACAGAACAGGCGCATCAAACACGCTCAAAGGTATTAGGCAACCCCCACTTAGTACGGCTCAGGCGTCAATGGCTTCCTGCAAATAGTCGCAGAAGGGCCGCATAGCGCGAAAAGCGGCGGGCACGTAGGTATCTAGGTCGAGCTGGCGGGCGGTGGCGTCGGGCACGTGGTGGGTCACCACGAAGCTTTTGTGCTTGAGCAGCTCAATATCAGGGTGGTCGGTGGGGTAGCCAGCGGGGGCTTTCTTGAGCTTGTCGCCACCCACACCATTAAAGTATTTCCGGAAATCAGGCGCATCGAGTAGCGTGTGCAATACCTCCCCATTGTAGTCGATTTCCTGGCGGATGCGGGCCAGCTGTTCTTTCTCGGGCTCATAGAGGCCACCAGCTAGCAACGTCTGCCCGTTGGGACCCAACTGCACGTAGTAGCCCGGCCCGTTACCGGCCTTGCCTCCCGCCGAAAAGTACGCGCTGAAATGCGTTTTGTAAGGCACCTTCACCTTGGAGAAACGCACGTCGCGGTAGATGCGGAAGATGCACTTCTTAGGTTCCAGACCTGCTAGGGAGGGATTATCAGCGGCGAGTTGCTTCAGCCAGCGTCCCACAGCCGCTTCAAAATCCTGCCGCAGCTGGTCGTAGATGGCTTTGTGCGCTTGAAACCACTCCCGGTCGTTGTGTTGGGTGAGCTCAGAAAGGAAATCAAATAGGTGTGAGGTGTTCATCCACAGTTAATTGATGAAGGGCTGAATTGTTACACAATTGATTGCTTTTCGTGCTGTCCGTCTGTTGGGTTTGTTGCATTCATGAAGACAGCTTCATTGCCAACTGTCTGACCACAATCAGCCTTCCAACAGTCAACCGTCCAATTATTGCTTTTTCATTTCTTGCTGCCGCATGGGCATTACGTCGATGGTTTTAAATAACGACACTGGCATTACCGGCTCGGTTTCGCGGCGCTTCACCCCGCCATCTTTCCCAATAAGCAGCACCGTAAAGGATGCACCAGAAGTGCGCAGGGTTTCGGTCACATAGTTCTTGTCGGCAGCCGAGAGGTTGTCGAGCAGTACCTCGTGCACCAGTAGGTCGCGGGCGTCAAGCTGAGGGCGGGCAGCGGACAGCAACTGCCGCTGGCGGAGCAGTGCCGCATCGGTGCTAGTAGGCGCACACAGCAGTAGCACCCGCTTCTGCCAACGGCTGGTTTTCAGCAGGGTGGCCAAGGAAGTAGGAACTGCTTTGGTTTGGGCTTTCAAAGGCAAGGAAAACCAAGCTAAGCCTCCCAAAACTAAAACCCAGCCGAGAAAAGAAATTCGCATAAGGAGAGAGAAAGTAAGCGTGAGACGCCTCCGAATAGGTGCTTGAGGCTGTGTACGGGCCGCTTACACAAGTGGCGGCTTATTTCAGCCAGGTACGCACGTAGCGGCCCTGCGGGTCGTAGCGCCGGGCTTGTTGGGCTACGTCGAAGGCGGTGTCGCGCACGTCGGTGCCGGTGCCGGCAATGTATTTCCAGTTGCCCCAGTTCGAGGCTGGGTCGTGGTCGAGGAGCTGGTGCTCGAACCAGGCCGCGCCCCAGCGCCAGTCCTGGTGCAGGTCGTGGATGAGGTAGCTGGCCACGTTTTGGCGGCCCCGGTTGCTCATGAAGCCGGTGGCGGCCAGCTCACGCATGTTGGCATCCACAAAAGCGTTGCCGGTACGGCCCGCCGCCCAGTCCTGAAATACAACCCGGTCGGGACGGGTAGGCTTGGGTAACTGGTCGCGTAGGCCGCGCCACTGGAAGAAGGCCGGCCCAGTGCGCAAGGCCAGCAGCCGGAAATAGTCGCGCCAGAGCAATTCCAGCCGCAGCTGCATGGCGCCTTTACTGCGGGCCCCGTAGGTGGCATCATAGCCATCAACAGCCGCCCACACCTGCCGCGCCGACAAGCTGCCATTAGCCAGCCAAGCCGAAAATTTGGTACTGAAGGCCTCGCCCAGCATCTGGTTGCGGGTGTCATCGTAGCGGCCAATCAAGTGGCGCTCCACGGCGTAATCGTGCAGCCGGGCCAGGGCCGCCGTTTCGCCGCCGCCCAGTTGGGGCAGCGCCGAGCGGTGGTCGGGCCGAATGCGCGGCAGCGCCGGTTGCCCTAGCTGAGCGGCTATCAAATCGGCACTAAGCAGGGGTGCGGGCGTGAAGCCGAGGGGCAGGGTCGGCAGTTGGCGAGGCGTGGGCAAAGGAGCCCGGACTGTCATCTTTGAAAAGACGTCAAACCGAAACTTGCTGAACGAAAACGGCAGAATATCCAGCGGAATCGGTAGGTCGGCGGGGTCGAGCAGCAGCAGGCTCTGGAAGTAGCGTACGGGTACTTTGGGGCTCAGCGCTGCCGCCAGCGCGATTTCGGCGGCGTGCTCCTCGGTGGTGTGCTCGGTACTGGTCCACACGGCATCCAGGTGTAGCTTACGCACCAGCTCAGGTAGCACTTCGGCCGGCCGGCCCACCACAAAATGCACACCCGACCCCAGAGTGGCATAGCGCTGCTGCAAATCGGTGAGGGTTTCCAGCAAAAAAGGCAGCCGGTGCGGACCCATTTTAGGTAGGCCCAGGTAGGCGTCGGGGCCTAGCGCATCGGGGTCGAGGCAGTACACGGGCAGCAGGGCGGTGGTAGTGGGCGGCAGAGCGGCCAGCACCGCATTGTCGTGCAGGCGCAAGTCGTTGCGCAGCCAGTACAGAACGGTCATGGGTTGGGATAGAAATAGGAAGGTTGCGCTAGTAACACGCTGCCGCGCTATTCTTCCCGGCCAGACCACGTAATTGCACTCAGCGCCACAGATAAGTCGGTAGCTTTGCAATGCAACTATTGCCCGGCTACCGGCACCCTTCCTGCAACTTTACTTCCCCTATTTCTATGTCGATTTCCTTTGTTACGCTTGGCACCACCGCTGGTCTGTTGCTGCTCGCTACGCTACCTGCCGCCGCCCAAACGCCCGACTCAGCAGCGACTCGCACCCGACCTAAGGGTACGCTCATTAAGTTGGGTACGGGCATTGTGCCTCCAGGCTTAGAGGTAAGCGGATATAGAGGCATTTCTGTCCCAGTTGTAGTTAGTATCGAGCACTATCTTTCTTCTCAAGTTTCGGTATATGCCAACGGATTCAGTGGTTTTAAACTAGGTAGCAGTCGTTTTATTGAATATCAGAAAGCTGGCTTTGGCTATTATGGTTTCGATGCCGGCATCCGCTACTATTACAATCAGGAAAAGCGCCGCCGAAAAGGGCGTGCTTCCGGGCCGTTTGTGGGCAACTACGTGGCTTTGCAAACCTCTTCCGTGTTCCGGGCATCTTCTTACTCTGATTACCGCTACTCGGGCCTGACAGCCGTTTGGGGCATGCAGCGTCGGCTGGGTAAGTACGGCTGGCTCGATGCCTACGCTGGCGCGGGAATAGGGCGTTTTGCGCAGAAATATTACATTACTGATTTCACTGGAACTCAATATGGTATACTTCCAGAACTTGGCATCAAGTTTAGCCTAGGCAGCCGCCTTACGCACTAGCCTTGGGCGGTAGCACCGATTCCAGCCACGCAAACACTGCTTGGTAGGCTGCCGCCCGCACCGCCGGGGCCGACAAAAACAGGTCGTGCATGCCGCCCGCAATGGCGCGCACGGTTGTGTGCGGCCCCAGGCGCGGGCTGAGGGCTCGGATGTGGGCCACGTTGAGCACAATATCGGCACTCAGAAAATCGTCGGACCATGTTGGGGCAGCGGCCGTACGGTCGGAGTGCAGTACCAGCACGGGCATCGGCAACTGGAGCCCACGCCGTACTTGCCGGTGCCCCTGGCGGATGGCCCGCAGCCATCCTGCATTGATGCCGAATATGTGGTTAGGCTTCCAGGCCAAATCGTAGTCCCACTGCCCCCGGTACGCGCGGTGCAAGCTCAAGCCGTATTTATCCGATAACCCCGAGGGCACCTTGAAATCGGGCAGCCACGCCCCAAGGCCGGCCGCTAGCGGAACAGCCAGCTTCTTGTACCAAGGCTGAAACAAGTCCAGAAAGGGGCTATTGAGCACCAGCGCCGCTAAGCCTGCCGTAGAACGCGCCTGGGCATATAGCGACGCAATAAGCCCGCCCGTGGAGTGCCCGCTGAGCAACAGCGTAGCACTTCCTTCGGCCCGAATTACGGCCAGCGCGGCGTCCAAATCCTCGAAATACTCTGCCAGGTTGCGCACGTTGTTGGGGCGCTGATGCGGGAGTAGCGCTCGGCCGTACTTGCGCAAATCGAGGGCGTAGAACCGGAAACCGTGGGCAGCATACTCGGCGGCCATTTCGCGCTGGAAGAAGTAGTCGTTGAAGCCATGCACGTAGAGGACTGCCCGGTTGCTGGTTGGGGCCGGTACGTGGCGTACCAGCGTGGCCCGCACCGGCCCTTCGTAGTCATCGGGTTGGGGCAAGTGGCGCAGCTGAAAATCGGGGCCTAGCGGGTCGGGTTGGTAGGGAGCGGGGTCAGTGGGAGCAGTCATACTGCCCATACGCAAAGTGCTGCTTGTCGATGGTTGCTCGCTCGTACGGCGGAGTAGTTGATAACCCTATGGCATTCGCCCCGGCCTACACCTTGGCATACCGACTATATATTTTTTACGGAATACTAAACCGAAACTGGCGCCCGTTCATTCCTCAAACAGGTGCTTCTTACGGTTTGCACTAAACCGGCGGCGGGTTCCTCTCTCTTACTTCATGCGTCTTCTTACTCTGCTGGCTGCGGCCCTGCTGCTGAATCTGTGTGCCCGTCCGGCATCATCCCTTTCTCAGGCTACCGAACCTAATCCGGCGTTTCGGATGCAACAACAACGGTTTCCGCGGGTGCGGGCGGCTTATATTCTGCACGAAGCCGATTTGCACGCGCTGCTGCGGCGCAATGGTATTCCGGCGAGGCAGCTGGAACTGTATCTGCGGGCGTTTAAGGTGGGGCGGCGCCTCGAAGCCTGGGGGCGCCGCACTGGTACCGGCGAGTTTGTGCTGCTGCGCACCTATCGGCTGGCGGGCACTTCGGGCACGCTCGGCCCCAAGCGCCGCGCCGGCGACGGCCAGGTTCCGGAAGGCTTCTACCACGTCACCCGCTTCAACCCCGACAGCAAGTATCACCTTTCCTTGGGCCTCGACTACCCCAACGCCGCCGACCTGCGCCACGCCGCTCCCGACCCCGGCAACGACATCTTCATTCACGGCTCCAACGTTACCATCGGCTGCCTACCCATCACCGACGCGGGCATTCGGGAGCTGTACGTACTGGCCGTGGAAGCCCGCGCCGCCGGCCAAACCGATATTGCCGTACATATTTTCCCGTTCGAGTTGACAGCCGAAAACCTAGCCCGCCGCGTAGCCAGTCCGCACACCGGTTTCTGGCAGGGCCTAGTAGCGGGCTATCAGTATTTCGAAGACTACCACCAGCTACCCTGCGTGAGCATAGACGCCCGCGGCGCGTATGCGGTAGAGTAGCGTGCGCAACCAATCGGCGCTACGCCGGTTTACCCGGCTACGCCTTTCTGCAAGCCATGCCCGCCACCCTCACCCCCGACGACTTTCCAATTCCGGCAACCCTGCGCGACTCAGCTGTACTGGTCCCAATATTCCGCGACGCGGCTGGGGAGCTCCACGTAGTAATGGTGCGCCGAAGCAGCTTTGGAGTGCACGGCGGGCAGCTGGCGTTTCCGGGGGGCAAGCACGAACCTACCGATGCGTCATTGGTAGCTACGGCCTTGCGAGAAGCAGAAGAAGAAGTGGGCTTGGGGGCCGCCGATGTGGAAATTGTGGCCACTCTGCCCACTGTAGTGGTACCCACCGGGTTTCGCATTGCGCCGTTTCTGGGGCGAATCCGGCGGCCCGCGGTGTGGCAGTGGCAACCGCGCGAAGTGGACGAAGTGCTGGAAATTTCGCTGCGCCACCTCGCCGACCCCGCCCAGCACACCGAGGAAGATTGGCAGCTACCCGGCTGGCCCGATGCGCGCCGCGTGGCGTTCTACCGTATTGCGGGCGGCTACAAGCTCTGGGGCGCCAGCTACCGCATCATTGCCCCACTCATCGGGCCCTTGCTTAGTGGTGAGATGGTGATATAGTGAAGTGGTGAGTTTGATGTTTCGATGGTACGAGCCTGCGCAAATCGAACGTCAACTCACAACTTCACCATTTCACATTATCTGGCACGAAATTGCGTTTAAGGGTTGGCCTTATCTTTCCGACATGAAACGACTCCTTTTTCTGCTTTTTGCGCTTGCGCCCGTTGCTGCTTGGGCACAGGGAGAGCAAAGCCTCTGGTACTTCGGGCAACAGGCGGGTCTGAGCTTCCCCGTGGGCGGGGGCGCTCCCAGTCCGCTGCTCAACGGCAAAATGACCACCTACGAAGGTTCGGCGGTAGCCACCAATGCGCAGGGCCAGCTGCTGTTTTACACCAACGGCGAAAACGTGTTCAACCGCCAGCATGCCATCATGCCCAACGGCCGTAAGCTAACCGGCTCCAGCGCCAGTACCCAGAGCGCCCTCATTGTGCCCGACCCCGGCAGCGGCAACGTGTTTTACCTATTCACGGTGGGCGCGCAGGGCGGGCCGGAAGGTATGCGCTACTCAGTAGTGGACATGACCCGCGACAATGGCCTCGGCGACGTACCCCGCGTGAATATTCTGCTGATTTCGCCGGTGGCCGAGAAGCTGGCGGCCGTGCGCCACGCCAACGGCCGCGACGTGTGGGTGGTGGCCCACCGCTGGAACTCCAACGCCTTCGTGAGCTACCTCGTGACGGCGGAGGGCGTACAAACCAAGCCGATTCTGAGCAACGTGGGCGGCATGCACGCCGGACCGGGCCGCAACGCCATTGGCGCCATGAAATTCTCGCCTGATGGGCGCAAAATAGGCGTGGCCGTGTGGCGCGAGGCCAACCGCTACGAGGTGTTCGACTTCGACAGAAACACCGGGCTAGTGAAAAACCCTAAGGTATTCTCGCCTTATCCAGAAGCTTATGGCATCGAGTTTTCGCCGGATGGCAGCAAGCTCTATGGGTCCAGCAACGGCGAAGGCGGTGGCCAGGCCCAGATTTTTCAGTTCGATTTGAAAACTGGCAAAGCCGCCGTCATCGGCAAATCGGCTAACCGCAAAGTGGGCCAGCTCCAGCGCGCACCCGATGGCAACATCTACGTGGCCCGCGAAGACAACTCCTTCCTCGGCATCATCAGCAACCCCAACGGCGACGCCAGCACCGCCAAGTACACCGACGACGGCCTCAAGCTCGGCGGCCGGCGCAGCAAGCTCGGCCTCCCCAACTTCATCACCGAACCAGGAAAATAGAGCAGCAGCGCAAAGCCTTGTGGCTCGTAGCGTATCACAAAAAGGAGCCTTTGGTGTTTGCAGCACCGAAGGCTCCTTTTTTGTAATTGTAGCAGGAAATCAGCCACCGTTTCCTACCACTGAAAGCCACTAACAATTCCCTGTCTTCTCTTACAAGTCATGTAGTTATATCCCTTCTTTCACCTTGCCGATTTTCAGGCGCAGGAAGCCCATGGCAATAGAGCCGTACGGGTTTTCGTCGTCGGTGAGGATGCCGCGCAGGTCACGGGTGCTGAAGCCTAGCTCGTAGAAGCTAGAGGCAATGGCAAACCCTACCGGGAAGCCCGTGCCGTAGCCCGCGCCCCGGCTGATACCCGTGCTCAGGCGTATCCAGCTGAGCGGTTTTACATCTACACCTAAGCCATAAAACGTATCGGGAATGTTGCCGGCTACGTTGTTGAGCGGCTGGGTTACATCGAGGCCAAGCTCTAAGCGGGTGCCTACTTTCAGGCCCACGCCGGCCCGTAGCTTGGTAGGCAAATCGGTGCGGCGCTTGTTGGCGGGCTGGTATTGCAGCAGGCTGTCGGTGCCACTGGCGAAAAGGTCAGCTAGCTCAGTGAAGAACTCGTAGCTGTCGGCGCCGCTGGACTTCAGGCGCCGCAGCTTCTGGTCGTTGGCCGTCAGCAGGTTGCCTTCCCAGTTCATGCGCCCGATATCCGTCACCGACACGCCCAGGCGCAGCATTTTGCCTACCTCCGCCGCCACGCCCAAATCGTAGCCGTTGCCCCGGCCCACAGGTTGCAGCAGTTTGTCGGTGTCTCTCTGCAAGTTAAACGAGGGGTTGTTGGCTACGGCGCCGTACTTGATATCAAACTGCGGCGAAAGGGCGCTGTAGGCTTCCAGCTTGCCATTTTCCGAGCGAATATCAATCACGCCAATGCCCTGAATGTAGCGGTAGCCAGCCCCCACCGACAGCTTGAGCGTTGGCAAATCAAGCACGCGGCGACCGTACGCCAAGTTGTATTCGTTGTAGGCGGCCAGCTGCACCGCCGTGCCGTCCAGCACTTCAGAAATAAGGGGGGCCGTGGCTGGGTTGAAGTTGGCGGGGTAGATGGGTGCATCTTTGCCCAGAAACAGCAACTCGGCCATGTTCTTGTTCATAGCCAGGTGGCTTATCACCCGCTGCCGGCTGCTAAACGCAAAGCTGCCCACCACCGGCAGTACCACCGAAAACGCCACTGGTGTAGCATCCACGTTGACGTTGAGCACGTTGTCGGAGGTGAAGGCGCGGGCCAAGGTGCGCTTGTCGGCCAGCGTCAGCTTGTCGTCGGCGTGCTTCACAAACTTCTCCAGCTGCGAGCGGCTCAAGGACTGCGACCCCACCCCCACCCCAAACTCGCCAATGGTAAACGCTACCCGCGCGTTGCCGGTGCGCCCCAGGTTGGCTGGGTTGATACCAATGGCCTGATAATCGGTAACGAAAGTGGTAGCCACGCCGCCCCGCGCCACCGTGGAGAAGTTATTTAATTCGGTTTGGGCGTGGGCGGTGCTCATGGCCAAAGCACAGAGCGCCGTGTAAAGGGAGATTCGAGTAAAGACACTCATAGCACGCAACTGTGAAATTTATCAATAGATCCACAGCAAATAGAGCGCTATTACCAGCCTCACACAATACCTATATATAGGTAATTTCATTTGGTAGCTGCTTCATATGAAGCAGCTACCAAATGAAATTTTAGCTCGGAGAGTAGGCTACAACATAGCAGCCACGTCATGCTTCGCAGCGCGCTGCATCACGGTTTTCCGCTTTGCTGAAACAACTCCATCGAAGTTGTCTCAGCAAAGCGGAACAGCTGATAAACAAATCATTATCCTCTACTGGGTTTTACCGCCGAACTTAAAACGCAGAAAACCTGCCGCCACCGATACGTATGGGTTTTTATCGGTCAGCAGGCCCGTTACGTCGCGGGTGCTAATGCCGCCTTCGTACACGCTGGTTACTATGGTAAGGCCCAGCGGCACACTCACACCGTACCCAGCTCCACCGGTTACGCCACTGCTCAAACGCAGCCAGCTTAGCGGCTTATAATCCACGCCCGCGCCCACAAAGGGGGACGTAAGGTTGCCGGCTACTTCATTCAGCGGCAGCGTTACATCAAGTCCCGCCTCGAAAAACTCGCTGATGCGTAGCCCGGCTCCAGCCCGTAGTTTGGTGGGCAGGTTGGCGCGCCGCTCCTGGCCGGTCTGATACTGGAACAGGCTGTCGGTGCCGGAGGCAAAGATTTCAGCGGCTTCCTTGAAGAAATTGTACGTACCTACACCTTCCGATTTCAGCCGCTTCAGCTTCTGGTCGTTGGCTGTCAGCAGGTTGCCCTCCCACCTCATGTTACCTAAGTCAGTCACAGCCAGCCCCAGGCGCAACGCTTTGCCCGCTTCTATGGCCACGCCCAGGTCGAAGCCGTGACCTGTACCTACGGGTTGCAGGCCGTTGGTGCGGGCTCGGAAGTTGAAGCCGGGGTTGTTGACCAAGTTACCATAGTCGATGTCGAAAACCGGCGACAATGAGCTGTAGGCCCGTAAATCACCAGGTTTCACGCGCACATCCAGAATGCCAATACCCTGAATGTAGCGGTAGCCCGCGCCTGCCGAAAGCTGGAACAGTGGCAAATCAACAAGGCGCTTCCCCCAGGCAATATTGAATTCGTTGAGGGCCGAAAACTGCATCTGCGTACCATCTAGCGCCTCCGACACCAACGGGATATTGGTGGCGCTGGCCGACGCATATATGGGGGCATTCTGGCCTAGAAACAGCAGCTCTGCCGCATTTTTGTTGAGTTCTACGTGGCCTGCCGTGCGCAGCCGGTTGCTAACCGCAAAGCCGCCCAGCGCTGGTATCTGCATGGCCAAGGCTAGGGTAGTTACGTCGCCGTTAAGGTTGAGGGCATTGTCGGAAGTGAAGGCGCGGGCCAGTTCCTGTTTGTCGGCGGCGCTTAGGGCGTCGTTGGTACTGTACACGAACTTGCGGAGTTGGTCGCGCGTGAGCGACTGAGAACCTACCCCCACCCCAAACTCGCCGATGGTAAACGCGAAACGGGCCCCGCCCACCCGACCCAGGTTGGCGGGATTAATACCAATGGCTTGGTAGTCGGTGGCAAACGTGGTAGCTACCCCGCCCCGGCCGGTAGCCGTGAAATTGCTTAGCTCGTTTTGAGCCTGGAGTGGCAAAGAAGTCCCCAGCAGCACCGTCGCCAGGATAGAGTAAAAGCTTTTATTCACGATAATTGGGATTTGCGTAGAGGATCAAGTAGCCGAAGTGTATTTCTTCAAATGTACTGGTTGGCGTAGTTTGCAAACGCAATACCGGCTTATCGGATTGTTTTCACCGGCTAATACCGTTGTTTTCCCTGTTGTGTAATGGCCAAACGCTTTTCCGTTTCCGAATACGCTGAGGGCGTGCTGAGTGGCAACCGTGTGATGCTGAGCCGCGCCATTACGCTGGTGGAAAGCACGCTCCCCTCCGACCAAGCCCTGGCCCAGCAGGTACTCGATGTGGTGCTGCCTCACGCGGGCCGCTCGGTGCGGGTGGGCATTACGGGAGTACCGGGTGTTGGCAAAAGCACGTTCATTGAAGCGCTAGGGCTACACTTGGTAGATGCGCACGACCACCGGCTAGCCGTGCTGGCCATTGACCCCAGCTCCCAACGCAGCGGCGGCAGCATCCTCGGCGACAAAACCCGCATGAATCTGCTGGCCGCCCATCCGCACGCCTTCATTCGCCCCTCCCCCGCCGGCCGCAGCCTAGGCGGCGTCACGAGGGCCACCCGTGAAGCTATGCTGCTGTGCGAAGCAGCCGGCCACGACGTTATTTTTGTGGAAACCGTAGGCGTGGGCCAAAGCGAAACGGCCGTGCACGGCATGGTGGATTTTTTTCTACTACTGATGCTGGCCGGCGCCGGCGATGAGCTGCAAGGCATTAAAAAAGGCATAATGGAAATGGCTGACGCCGTGACCATCACCAAAGCCGACGGCGACAACGAGCTAGCTTCCCGCCGAGCCCGCCGCGAGTACCAGAATGCGCTGCACTTGTTTCCACTGGCTCCCAGCGCTTGGGCCCCGGTGGTTACGACCAGTTCGGCGGTTACCGGCGCGGGCGTGCCCAACGTGTGGGAAGTGGTGCAACAGTACGTGCAACAGACCCAGGCCAGCGGCTACTTTCAACAGCGCCGCCAAGAGCAGAACTTGCACTGGCTCCACGAAACCATCCGCGAAACGCTGGAAACCCGCTTCTACGCCCGCCCCGAAGTGCAAGCTCAACTAACTGCCGTGCGGCAGCGCGTACTCGAAGGCCGCCAATCCGCGTTTGGAGCAGCAGCGGAATTGCTAGGGTTATAGCCTTTGTTGTTCCGATATTCCACGTATCAAGTGGAATGTTGGAATGACAGAATTATGACTCTAGTTGCAGCAGGTCCCATTTGTTGCCGTAAAGGTCCTGAAAAACGGCTACCCGACCGTAGCTTTCGTGGCGAGGCTCCTCTAGAAACTGCACGCCTTGGGCCAATAAGCGGGCGTGGTCGGCGGTGAAATCATCGGTGTGCAGAAACAGAAATATCCGTCCCCCTGCCTGGTTACCGATTGCTGGATTTGCGCTTCTGTCGCCGCCTTGGCCAATAGTAAACGCGTAGCGCCCGGACCACTAGGAGATACTAGCACCCAGCGTTTGCCATTGCCCAGGTCGGTATCTTCCACCAAATCGAACCCCAGCTTTTCAGTGTAGAAAGCCACGGCTTCGTCGTAGTCGCGGACGAGCAAGGAGAGGGCTCCAATGTACTGGCTCATGGATTGATTGAGGGAGGATAAAACGGATTTCGGCCCGTCGCTCCTGTTCAGGCAGAGCAACGGGCCGAAGGTACATGGCAACGGGGTGCAGCCCGCTCAGGCATGTATTACCCGCGTTTCGGGCGGAGGGCTAGGTAGTCGAGATAGTAGAGCACCTTGATGGATACCGAGTTGTTGTGCGGCGTGTTGATGGTATTGCTCAGGTTGTTGAAGTAGAGTGGAGTGGCTTCGTTGGCTTGCAGGTCGGTGTAGCCAGCGTTTTTCCACACGATGCTTACCTGCGAGCCAGGCGCAAACCACCACGAGTACACCGCATCAATATTGAAGGCGTTGTAGGTGTTGTCGCGGTTGCGGCGGTAGTCTACCAGTTCCTCATGGCCACCGGGGGTGAGACGGGCGAAATCCTGGTAGCGCACGTTGCTGGTGTAGTGCCGCGCCCGGAACGTAAACGACATGCGGTTAGAGAAGGTGTAAGCCGTTTGCAGCACGTTGGACACCGTTACTACATTGCGGCGGCCCAAGATTACTTGGCCTATAAACTCCTGGTCGAGCGGCTCGTCGCGGCGCATGCCTCCGTTCACGTAGCCAATCTGGTTCTGGTTCTGCTCCCAATCCAGGCTGTAGCGGAAATTGAGCTTATTGTTTACCCGGTAGCGCGGCGACAACGACAACGAATAGCTCGTACGACGCGGGCGCGGCAGCCGCTCATCCTCGGCATATTGCCGGGTGCCGGCGCTTAAGTCCCAGGCCAGCTTCTTGCGGTAGTCGGTTGACAGAAAGCCGCTGACGCCGGCCCGACCCGGCACTCGCACGTAGTAGGTGCCCAGCGGAAACGTCCGCGGCTCGTAAAAGTCATTGCGAGCCGGATCAATGCTGGCATCTAAACCCACCGTGATGAAACTTTTGGTGAAGGTAGTTTGGGTTCCGCCTGCAATACTAACGTCCTGATAGCGCGTGGGCCGGTAGAGCAGCGAGTGACTGAAATTGAACCAGTTGTAAAGGTTATTCACCTTCCAAAAAGGCTTGTATTTGTTGTAGTTAGCGTATAGGCTCTGCGAGATATTGTTGTTGCCGAACAGGATACCTAGGTCGTTGGGGTTGTAGTGGTCGGATTCAATACCGTGGTTCACGCCCCAAGTGAAGGCACCGCTGATTTTGCCGAAGCCTAGCTTGTATTTGTAGCCGTTCTGGTCGTCAATCTGCTGCTCGGAGTTGAAGCCGTTACCGCGGCGGCGCGAGTACACCAGCTGCCCATCCAAGGCGTAGGAGTTCTTTTTGTTGGCAAACCGGAACAGCCCGCCCGTCACGTTGGCGTCGTAGGTGTTGCCAGCGCGCGTGACGTTGGTGTTGATGAGGCTAACGTAGGAGTTGTTTTTGAGGCTCTGGTCGAGCACGGCAATACTGTAGTTGCTGAACGGCTGGGTGAGCACCTCTCGCTCGGCACCGGTTTCCTTGTTGCGCACCGTGGCGTACACATCGTTGCTTAGGGCGTTGAAGATGCCCACGCCCAAGCCTTTGCTGGTACGGCCCGATACCTTGGTGGCGTTCAGCAGGCGGGTTTCAGAAGGGTTTTTCACGAGCTTTTCGTCGTCGCCGACAGCCACATCATAAAAGCCCACTGGCGTAGCACCCACTCGCCGCGAGTAAAACAAATTGCCTTTGTTGAACAGCTCGGTGCCTTCGGTGAAGAACTGGCGGTTTTCGTTGAACTGCACCTCGAACGGCGAGAGGTTGAGCACTTGGTTGTCGCTCTGCACCTGCCCAAAATCGGGAACTAGTGTAGCGTCCAGCGTGAAGCTTTCGTTGATACCCCACTTAATATCGGCGCCACCATTGAAGCTGTTGGTAGTGCGGCGGGTGCCTTCCTCATTGAGTGGGTTGTGGTTGACGTAGCTCGACACGTAGGGCGTGAGCGAAAGGCGCAACGGCGGCTCGATGCCGCGCACGCCTTGCAATATGCCCCACTGGTTCACAAACCCATCCACGGCAGGCCGCACTTCGTTCCAGAAAAACGCCTGGTTGTCGCGCTTGCGCTGCCGCATAAAGTTGAGGCCCCAGAGCTGCTCGGCGTTTTTGCTGAACCGGATAGCAGAATACGGAATGCGCATTTCGGCCACCCAATCGGTGCCCTTAAGGGTTGTGCGCGAGTCCCACACGGCGTTCCAGTTGAAATCCTCACCGCCGGCCGGCGAGTAGCGGCAGTCCATCTGCACCCCGCCCGTCGTCACGAAAAAGCCGTAGCCATTGAGCTTGTCACTATACGTATCCAGAAAGATGCCGAAGAAGTCGGTGTTGCCGGCATCGTCGCGCGGGGTCAGTTCGCGCAGAATGGAATCGGGGTGTATGTCGTGCATGATGGCGCCCACATAGAGGTTAGCGTCGTCGTAAAGGATGCGGACTTCGGTGGGGTGCTTCTCGTGCGGGCCGGGGTTGGGGCGGTTCTGGATGAAGTCGGTGGCGATGGGGGCCTGCTGCCAAACCGCCTCATCGAGTGCCCCATCCAATTTGATGCTCTCGGTGATGCGCACGGCTTGCAGCTGGCGCTTGGGCGCGGGCACCTTGGAGTCGGTGGCGCTGGTGGCCGCGGGGCTGGCCGGCTGCTGGGCCACGGCGGAAGCAGTCAGCGCAAGAAACAGCCAGAAAAAAAAGACAAAGCGGTAGCTAGTCACGACGAAATGGCGGGATAGAGATGGGGTCAGAAAAACAGAAATTCAGGTGGACTCGGCAGCGGCTACAATCCAATTAGGCTAGTGGCCGCGGGGGCATAAAGGTTTACGTGATAAGGTCACTCCAAGCACTTGGAGCCATAGATGCCCGCAACGCGTCAAACGTTGCCTGAACTCTATATTTTAATGTTACAAGGTCGCTTTTCGGCCTAAAAACGGAGCTTGGTGTAGCAGACACTCCCCAACGGCGAATAGGTTACTGGTATTCGCAAGTATTTTTTACAAATACCTTCCACAGACACTGTTAGTAATAAAGCCGGCCGCTGTTGCAGCAGCGGCCGGCACGGCGATTCACTCACTCACCGTAATATTTATAGTTGACTTGCTGTTTTTGGCATCGGAAACACCCAGTAGTTTCCGATACTTGTCGGCTAGGGCTGCCGACTGTTGTTTACCGTCCACGATCAGGCCTTTGCTGTTGAGCTGCAAGCTGAAGCTTTTCTCACTTTTGTCGAGAAGCCCATCTTGCCACAACGCTTCCCGAACCCGCTCAGATCGATCCTCCGGGGCGCGGGGAGGACGCGGGGCCGTAGGCGCGCGGAGTGCCGAGGGGGCCCGTGGTATGCTTGGCGTGCGGGGCACCCGCGGCAACGACGGCGCCATGGGCGTACCTGGTGCTGGCGGCGCAGGTGGGGCCGGCGGCATGTCATCATAGGCCACGGTGGAGTTACTGTCGCGCTGTTCTACAATGTTGATTGAACCTGTTGTGCTCAGTTTGCGGCCAGTGCGGCTCTCGTATAGCTTCAGGTACTTGTCGCGCAGGGCATCCGACTGCTTTTTTCCGTCGGCAGCGAGGCTCTTTTGGCTGAGGGAGAAGCTGAAGTTGTTGGGGTCCCGAATCAGGCCATCCTTCGTCAGTTCGCTTAATAGTGCCTTGTGCCACGCGGCTTGCTCTTTGTCGCGCCGCGCCTGCTCCACGTTGCGGCGGGTTTGCTCTACATCGCGCCGCGCCTGGTCGGCGTCACGGCGTGCTTGTTGCTCGTCTCGGCGGGCTTGGTCGGCGTCTCGGCGGTCCTGCTCCTCGTCCCGCCGGTCCTGGTCTTCAGCGAGCCGAATTTCCTCCACTTGCTCTATGTGTTGCTCCCGTAGCTCCTGGAGGCTTTCCCGTAGCGCCTCGATTTTTTCCTCGCTCAGGTTTTTCTGATTTAGCTCCTTAATGATGTCCTTTTCAGCTGCTTTAAACGATTTCTCCATTTGCTGGATGTCCCCGTTGAGCTGGCTCATCTGCACGGATATGCGCGCAGTTCCCATGGCCAGCTTCGAGAGTTCCTCGGCATCAGCGGCGCTGGGCGAATTGCCGGACAGTGCTGCCGTAGCCATGCGGTTGGAGAGCATGGTCATACGGTCCTGCTGTATTTGGCCGGTGACTACGCGCGTTTTGGCAGTGCCTTTAGCGGCCTCGGTTTTGGCTAAGGCCTCGCGATAGGTAGGCAGTTCGGCGGCGGGCACCTTTTTTCCATCCACGTACACCTCGGAAATGGCGCCGCTTTCATCTTTCACCACCACGGTCAGGCCCTTAATTTCGTTGAGCTTGGCTTTGCCGGATTTGGTGAGCAGTTTGGGGTTGCTCTGGGCATACACTACCACGGTGTCATCGAGCAGTTGGGTTTCGCTAGGCTCGTAGCCGTTGGGCTCGGGAACCGCGTCAGGGGCTTCTGAAACCACTTCCTTGGCAGCCTCGGCTTCCATTGGCGTTGAAGCATCGTGCACAGTGGCGGTAGTGGAAGGCGTGCTAAACGAAGCGGCACTCAACGACAGCACCGTGGTTACGGTAAGCAACCCCACGCTCAACAGCACCACACAAGCCGCCCAGAACCCATCGGAGAACGTAGGCGCGGCGGCACGGTGCTGCACCAAGCGGCGCACCCGACTCAGCAACGAACCCGGCTGCCCGGCAGCGGCCATAGCCATGCGCGGCGTGAAGGTGGATTGCGTGTGTTGCAGGGCTGCTAAAGAAGCCAGCGCCTGTGCCAGTACCAGCGAGTCGCCGCACAATTCAGTTGCAATATCGTCGCAGCAGTTTTCGCGCTCGGTGCGCAGGCACCCCGAGAGGAACCACACCGCTGGGTGGTAGAAGAACAGGATTTCGGCCACCGACTGCAACAAGTTGAACAGATAGTCGCGGCGCATGACGTGGGCCAGTTCGTGGGCCAGAATGGCTTCCAGCTCACTGCCCGACAAGCCCGAGGCGGCACTCATAGGCAGCAGCACCACTGGTTTCAGCCAACCAATTACCAGCGGCCCCGGCACTAGCCCGGAGGCCAGAATCTGCACTGGCCGGCGTAGATTAGTGCGGGCGGCTAGCGCATCGAGGCGGGTTTGCCACTCGGCGGGCAAAGCGGCCACGCGGTAGCGCCGTAGCCGCTGCACGTAAGCCAGGCCGCTGAGGAAGCGCAGCGTCATGGCTAGCATACCCAGCAGCCAGGCCACCACTACAAACGGCATGTTGCGCTCCAGGTAGGTTTTGCTGGTTTGCAGGAGCTGTTGCAAACGGCTGGGCTCCTCTAGTGGCGTAAGGGCATCAGTGAACGTCGGGCCGTTGCCATCCTGGAGTACTACGCCGTTTTCTGGTACTGCCACTACATCAGCCGGCGCGTTGGCGTACCATACGGTAGCACCAGTTTTCGCTACTGAACTGCTGCCAGCATGAAAGTAAGCGTAATAGTACCCGAAGGTGAAGCCACTTAGTACCAACAACAGTAGCATGGCTCCGGCTGCCACCCGGTAGCGTAAAGCAGCGGCGTGGCGGTGCAAAAGCATCAGGAGCGTGGCGGCTGTGAGGGCCACCAATGCACCCTGCCAAACTGAGTGTAGCAACGTCCAACCCAAGGCGCGCATTAGCGCCGGCGACCCATAGTGTTCAAGCAGGCTCATCGGTTTGACCTTTAGCGTTGGACGTATCGTTGCGCTGTTGTTCGATTTGGTTGAGCAGGCTCCGAATCTGGGCCAGTTCGTCGGCGGAGGTGGGGTGGTTGCCGAGGGCCTGCATCACCAGCTTGGTGGCCGAGCCGCCGAAGGTGGCATCCACAAACCGGTCGAGCAGCAGGCCCTGGGTTTCCTCTTCGCGCACTGCGGCGCGGTACACGTGGGTTTTGGAGTCGTCTTCGCGCAGCACCAAACCCTTATCGAGCATGAGCTGGAGCAGCTTGAGGGTGGTAGTATAGCCGACCTCGCGCTTCTGGCTGAGCTGGTCGTTGGTGAACCGGACGGTGCTGGGGCCGTGCTGCCACAGCACCTGGAGAATCTCCAGCTCCGATTCAGTTGGTTTGGGAATGGGGGTCTTGCTCATTGCTACGGCTGTTTTAGTCCTACGAATCAGTTCGTACATCAAACATATACGAAGCATGTCGTAGATCCAAATATAATGTACGAAATATTTCGTGCAACGAGAAGATGTTTCCTTTACAACTTCTTCAAC
Source organism: Hymenobacter norwichensis DSM 15439 (assembly GCF_000420705.1). GTDB lineage: Bacteria > Bacteroidota > Bacteroidia > Cytophagales > Hymenobacteraceae > Hymenobacter > Hymenobacter norwichensis. Next base: position 848,237 of record NZ_ATVL01000006.1, on the reverse strand, counting down.
CCCTCCAGCATGCTGCCTCTCACGCTGATGCCGCCGTTGGTGGTAGTGGCCGAAACCAGAGGCCCACCTTCACCGAGCTTGGTATCGAGGCTGCGGCCGATTTTGCCGGTTACGGTGATGGGGTAGTCGGCGCTGACGCCACCGTGCTGAGTGGCGGTTTTAAGCTGGGCTGAGTACGTTTTGGGAATCCGCCAGTTGATGCCGCCGTTGGTGGTCGTCACGTCCAGTCCTTTGCCTTCCCATTTGGTGCCGGTGAGGGTCACGTTTACGCCGCCGTTGGTGGTAGTGCCGCGCACGTCGCCGCCCAGACCGGTCAGGCTGATGCCGCCGTTGTACGCTTCAAACGTAACGGGTGCCTGCACGCCTTCTATGCTGATACCGCCGTTGTAGGTGTTCAGCGCCAATGCGGTGCGGCGGGGCACAAACACCTCGTAGTTCACCGCCCAATTATCGTCGCTGCCCAACTCTGCCTTCAGTACATTACCCGTGCTGCTGATTTTCACGGCTTTCACCTGCGCCTGCGCAGCCGCCTCCGATTTGGTCCAGCTCTGCACCCGGGCCCGCACCCGCACATCCAGCCCGTCCCAGCCATGCACGGTAATACCGCCGTTACGCCGGCCGTCAATCGTGAGGGTTTGGCCGGCGGCGGGAGCGGCCAACGTCATGTCACGGGTTTCGCAGTAGCCTTTGTTGCCGCCATTCGACCAATGGTCTTCGCAGTCGGATTTGAAGATAGGAGCCGCCGGCGTTTGAGCCACCGCTTGCAGGCCCAGCAGCGCCAGCGCGCAGGTAGTGAAGAAAGCTTTCATGGGTATTGGCTGATGAGTGTTGACTATAGATTATTGACCCGACCGACTTTCGCTTGGCCGGTTACTGCATCACTTCGTTTTAGGTTTGCGAAAAAACACGTCACCGCTGATGGATTCCAGCTTAAGCAGTGGGCCGTTGCCGCTGGCCAGCGCGCCGCGCAGCTGGTAGCCCACTATCGGGTTTGCCTTGCGGTTCTCGAAGGCCACTTCTTGGTCAGTGTACACTTCGCCAGTAATGGTTTTCAAGGCTAGTGCTGCGCCTTTTGCAGGCGGCCAGCTCACGTCTACAAATCCGCTAATCGATTTGGCTTCCAGCGGCCCGGTCAGGCCAGCCACCTCTATGTTGCTGCTGATGGTGTTCACCCGCACATCGGCCCCGGCCGGCACCTGTATTTCGTAGTTGATATCGGTGCACACACCGTCTCGCTTTCCTTTACTCTTATCCCAAGTCCCGAAGTGCGTGGTCGAGCTATTGGGCGAACAGTCGCCGGATTGGGCGGTAGCCAGCAGGGTCTGGTTGAGGTCGGCCGTTACGGTTACGCTGCCGCTGGTTTCGGTGAGCGACAATTGCAGAGCGTCGTTGAGCTTGTTGCCGTTGATGTTGACTGAAGCCCGCAGGTGCAGTTGGTTATCGGTAGCGGGCCGGATGCGGATGGTGTTGCCGAATTTCAGATCCAGCACCACGCGCTGCCCGGCCGCTACTTTGGCATTTTTCTCGATGATTTTCTGGGCAGAAGCTGGCTGAGCGGCTCCAAGAGTCAACCCAACAAGCAAGAGGGGAAGTAGAAACTGGCGCATGAGCTGGAAATTAGAAAGTGGAGAAACGGAATTGAAAAGCGGGTTACTGATGCAGCAGAAGCTTGTCGAGCAACCCCTGCATGACTTCTTCGCTATTTTTCCTGTAGATGAAGCCATGGCCTCCTTGCGGCACAGTTTCCAGATGCCAGGCCTTAGCTTCTGCTTTGTGCAAATCGTAAGTCGCCTTCACATTCTTGTACAGGTACAAGCTGTCGTCGTGGGCGTGTAGCGAATAGAAAGGTTTGCTCGCCAGCGCCTTGAAGTTGATTTCGCTTATCTGCAACTTAGGCAGCGCGGCAAAGGTGTAGAAGCCCGCAAACAGGTCGGGGTGGTTACTAGCAAACCAGAAGGTTGCAGAGCCCCCGTTCGACATTCCGCCTAAAAAGACCTGCTGCGCATTGATATGGTAGGATTGCTTGGCCGCATCAATCATGTCAAGCACATACTGAAACGAAGCTGGTTGCTGCATCCAGCCGAAATCCTTTTTGGCAAACGGGTAGAGCACAATAGCATTGTAGCGCTCAGCCAGGGCAAATATTGACTCGGTGGCATACTCCGGATCTTTGTATTGAAACTGCTTGATAGAGCCTACCCCGCCGTGCAGATAGACAATGGTTTTGTGCGCTTTGGCTGGGTTATACTGTTTCGGCACATACACCCAATAAGGCACTTTCAGCGTGTCGGCTTCAATGAAATACAAGGCAAACCCTGTGGGAGCTTTTTTGAACTTGTTACCGGATTGCGGCGCAATAGTATTAGCAAGTATTTTTGCCACCCATTGCTTTTCCACCGCCGCAATGCTATCCGCGGCTAGTTTCTTTTGGGCTTCCACCTGATTAGTTGCAAGCAGCAGCAATGCGAGCAACATGCATCGTACCTGTTGTATCACTTCACTGAGGGGATAGGGATAAGAAATAGCGCCGTCTTACCTGTGCTCAAATTGCGCTGTACCTATGCGGCTTACCTACTTGGCTTTGCGCACGAAAATGTCGCCGCTGATGGTTTTGAGTGACACAGCCGGACCGCCGCCATTGATGGTGCCGCTCACCGTCTGGCCGCCTACCCGCACGGTATTATCGGCGCCTTTGGCCAGATTCAGGTCGAAGTCGGTGTAGATTTCGCCGGAGATGGAGCGTAGCGTCAGGTTCGCTTTGCTGGCGGCGGGCATGCTTACGTCCAGGTCGCCGCTGACCACCGAAATGGAGCTGGGCTCGGGCCGCAGGCTGCTGAAGCGGATGGTTACGTCGCCGCTGATGCTGTTGGCTACTACTGGCCCCGACACGTTCAGCAGCTTCATGTCGCCGCTTTTCAGAGACGCTTCAATGCCCCCTTCCAAGTCGCGCACCACTAGGTCGCCGCTGTTCCAGTTGGTTTCAGTGAACACCACCGCCGTGCGGCGCGGCACCCGAATGGTGTAGGTAACTTCTTTGCGCGAGGCTTTCACAATGCGTAGCGTATTGCCCGTACCCGGCGTCACCGACAATCCGATTTGGGTGTTATCCTGGGCGGTATTGTACACCGGGCGCAGACCCTGAGCCATTTTGGGCGGCTCCTCGAAGCCGTTGCCGCGGATGACCAGCTCGTCGCCGTCGTAGCCTTCCACGGTTACGTCGCCACCCTGCATTTCCAGCACCACCTTGCGGTCTTGGCGGCTACTGAACTTGGTTTTGAATTCCTGGGCGCGCACGCTGAGGCAAGCAGTCAGCAGCGCGAAAAAAGTAAGTGCAAGAGGCTTTTTCATGGGTAAGCAGTCAGTAAGTCGAGAAGAAAAAAATAAGGCACCAGCATTGAGCGTGGCAGTAGGAAGTCTGGCAAGGCATCCGGATGCTTGCCGGGCATTCTAGCTGGTTAGATAAGCAGGCCGATACCATTTTGCGCCTGTTGGCGCACGGCGGGTAAAGCATCCTGCTGCCGCGAAAGGCGCTCCAGTGTAGGCACGGCACGTTTGTCGCGCAGAGCTACCAAGAGTTCAATCAAAGTGATTTGCACGTTGGGGTCGCGCTGGTTGGGCAGGGCTTGCACCAGTGCAGGGCCTACCCGCGGGTCGGCGCGGAGGCGGTAAAGGGCCTCACAGGCGGCCAGCCGCACGTTGGGGCTGGGGTCGGCGTTGAGAGTATTGATGAGCACCTGCACGGCAGGGTCGCCGGGCTGCAAGGTGGCTGGCGCTTCGGCTACTAGGCTAATGCGGCGGCTAGCCGTAGCAGGCTGGCTGGTGGCGGCTGTCAGGTGGGCGGCCAGCGCCTCAGAAGCACCGGGTTGGCGCGAGGCCATATCGGGGGTACCCGTCGGGCGCAACAGCAACCCCAGCACCGCCCCTACAGCCAGCAAGGCAATGCTAGCGGCAATGCGCAGCCAGCGGGCCGTAGGCGTTGGGGCCCAGAAGGCTACCACTTTGGCCTCGGCGGGTGCCGCTGACACCGGAGCCGTAGCTTGGGGCAAAGCCGATTTTTCAGCGGCCAGCTGGCCCAGAAAGTTGTCGCGCAAAGCCAGCGGGGGCATAAGGTTGGGCTGGTCGTCGATACAGCTCAGCAGCTGGCGCAATTCAGCTAAGTGGGTTTGGCAAACGGTGCAATTCGGCAGATGCGCCTCCACCTGCGCCGTTTCCTCCGCCGACAAATCCTGTTCGGCGTAGCCGGCCAACAACGGCGCCAGGGCGTCGCAGTCGGCGGGGCTAGGAGCGTGATGGTTGAAAGACTCGTTCATAATATGTAGTCGGGCCAGGCCCGCGGTTTTCAGCTGAAGTATATTTTGCGAAGCGCTTCGAGGGCGCGGTGGGCCTTCACGCGAGCCGCCCCAGCAGTGCAGCCTATCATCTCTCCTATTTCGGCGTAGTCGAACCCCTGAAAGCGGTGCAATACTAGAATTTCGCGCTGATCCGCCGACAGCAGGTTCAACGCTTCCTGCAAAGCCTGTTGCTGGTCAACTGACTGGCAGTACGACTGGGCGGCGCGGCCATGGCTGGCGGTGCGCTCCACGCCCTCCAGGTCACTGACGGGCTGCTGGCGGCGGCTTTTCTGCCAATGGTCGGCGTGCACATGGCGGGCCAGTTGGTAGAGCCAGGCCCGCACCGGTTGGCCGGGTTGGTAGCTGGCCCGGTACTTCATGGCCCGGTAGAACACGTTCTGGGTGAGGTCTTGCCCTACTTCGGTATCACCGCCGCTCAACCGGCACAGAAACCCAAAAAGCGGGCCTTGGTAACGCTCGAACAACGGCACCATCTGGTCCAGGTTGTCAGCCTTCACCTGAGCCATTAGCTCTTCGTCGCTCGTAGCAACAACCTGCATTCTAAGGGGAAAAAGAGGCGTAGAAGATTGATTTTGCACCGATTACCGGCAGCAGGGCCATTCGTTACAAGCACCCGCATTTATTTTTTATAATCGGCAAGATATTACTTCGCCCTCACCTCAACGCTATACCTATAAACGCAGAAAACCAGCCTATTACAGCTGGTTTTCTGCGTTTATATACTTCTCAAAGACTACGCACCGCGCTGCCGTTCCAACGTGACGCGGGCCCGGTGGCAGATGCCACCCAGCGGCGGGTTGAACTTCGAGACGCTCACCTGCACGGCGTCGATATAAGGAAACTCTTCCAGAACCCGGTCTAGCACGCGGTGGCCGAGGTGTTCGAGTAGGCGCGCGGGGGCCATCATTTCTTCGCGCACTACGCGGTAGAGCACTTCGTAGTTCACGGTTTCGTGCAGGCGGTCGGAGGCACCAGCCGCGTGCAGGTTGGTGGTGATGTAGAGGTCTACGCCGTACTTATTCCCGATTTTCTGCTCCTCGTCGTAGTAGCCGTGGAACGCAAAAAACTCCATTCCTTCCAGTGCAATCTGGCCCATGTGGTGAGGTGTGAAAGTGTGAAGCAGTGAAATGGAGTGTCTGATCTGCCACTCCGGCCACTGAAGTACAAAGCAACAAAAAAGCCCGCCCCGAAAGGCAGGCTTTTTGTTCGATCATTTTAAGCTGATGCCGGCACCTATATTTCGTCGAAAAACGACTTCTCAGTGGATGCTACAGCAGCCATTCCGGGCTGGCCGGGATGCGTAGCCGGAGCGGGCTGGGCTATTTCGGGGTGGCCGGGGCTTATTGGCTGGATATCGGGCGCAACAGGCTCGGTGTAGGGTTCTACTGGGTTAGGCACCACGGCCGGACCGGGTTCGTAGATGCGCGACGGATCAGCCTTGCCAGGGTTTTCGTCGGGCGACGGATTGGGCCGAATGTCGGGGCCGGGTGTTTGGGCCGGCGCGCCAGGGTCGGGCTGCTGGCCTGGCTTGGGGTTGTAGTTGCGTGGCTCGGCTACAGCCGCGGCCGAAGACGAACCAGAAAAAGAAGTGGCCGAGCTACCAATGGCAGCAGCGGAAGAACTAGCAGAGGAGGTAGCGTACATAGGAGCGGCGGGTTGGGGTGAATCGGGCTCAGAATCGGGCCGGTTTACCTTTACGCTAGCTGCGCGGGAAAGGATGGCTGCCGTGCTGGCTTTCGGCTGTGCCCGCGCCTTTTCGGCCTTCGCCAACGCTTCGGAGGCCAAGTGGTGCAGGTCGCGCACTAAGCCTTCCAGGTGGGCTTCGAGGCGCTGGCACTCCTGCCCGAGGCCACTCACTTCTTTCTTCATTTCAGCAATCGTCTTTTCCGACTGCTGATACGCATCTTCCACCACAGCGCGGGCTTTCTGGCGGGCATCGGCTAACAACTGCTCGGCTTTGAGCTGGGCCTCTCGGATGCGCAGCTCGGCGTCGCGCTGGGCTTGCTCGGTGATGCTGTTGCCGGTGTCTTCGGCAGTTTTGAGGGTGCGGTAAAGGCTGCTTTCCACCTCGCGCATCTTGCTCACGTCCTGGGTGGCGTGGTCGAGCTTCACGCGCAATTCGCGGTTTTCGTCGCCCATCCGTTCCCACTGCTGCGAGAGGGTAACCAGAAAAGCTTCCACTTCCTCCTTGTTGAGTCCCCGAAAGGCTTTTTCGAAGGTTTTCTGCCGGATATCGAGGGCGGTGATTTTCATTTTTAGCTATTGGCTACTAGCTGTTAGTTGTTAGCCAGCAGCTTTTGAATTGAAAGAAATGAGGCGCAGTTGGACAATGAGAAGTAGAACAAGTCCACGCTTTACGGGCTACTTATCAGCACCATAGAGCCAACAGCTAAAAGCCATCAGCCAATAGCTACGTAAGCCCCCACACGGCTAAACTACGGTCGTCGCTACACGAAACTAGCCGATTCTGGGTTGCCGGCCAAAACAACTTGTTGACGGAAGTGCCGTGCCCGGCGTGTCGCGCCTTATCTACCACGCGCAGCAACGCCAGCGTTTCGGCATCCCAGAGCTTGATACTTTTGTCCATGCTGCATGTGGCTAGCAACTGGCCATCGGGCGAAAATTTCAGGTGGTTGATGGTGAACAGATGCGCCACAATACTGCGGTGCTCCGTGTAGCCAGCGGCTACGTCCCACACCCGCAAATGCGCGTCGCGGCCAGCCGTGAGCAGGTAGCAGCCATCGGGCGAATAAGCGGCGGTGAATACAGAATTGGTACTGCCGCTGATGCTGTGCTTCACGGCCAGCGTATCAGCATCCAGCACATGAATCAGCCAGTCGGAGCTGCCTACGGCTAGTTCGCCCCGCTCCTCGTGCAGCGTCAGGCAACGCAGGCTTTTATCGGAGACCCGCAGCAGGGTTTCCACCCGAAAATCGGTTGCGCGCAGCACAGCCAGCGTGCCATCGGCCAGGGCCACATACAGCCGCTGCCGCGCTTCGGAATACGCCATATCGAAAATGGCAACCGGCGGCAAGGCAGTAGCAAAAACCAGCTTTTTCTGCGTTAAGTCAATGGCTTGAATGCCCTGAAAGTTATGACCCAGCAGTAGCAGATTTCGATCTGGCAGGTGAAGCAGGGCGTACACCGAGTTTTCCACCTTCGCCACCAACTCACCATCCTGCTCAGCGGCATCAGCGCGCCACGCCGCTACCAACCCATCGGCGCCGCTGGAATAGAAATGCGAGGCACCTGGCGTTCCGGCTACCGTGTACACACAGTCGTGGTGCCCGGTGAGGGCGGCGAGTTTTTGAACTTCGGGACGGTGCAGCAGAGCCATACCACGAAGGTAGGGCACTGACTTGGAAGCAGCGCGAACAGCCGCTGGTGAATACTCGTGTTGGCAGTCAGCCTGAAGAGTAGGAAACCAAACGCAACCCAACGGCTTCATGCTACTGCCTTACCTTTACCGCTATGCCCTTGCATTCCCTTACTCCCCTCTCCGAACACGCCGTACTTGGCTTGTGGCAACTGACTGAAACCCCGGAAGAGTTGCTTGCCTGCCTGCCCATTCCGGCGCACTACACGGCCGTACTGCCCACCGGCCGCCACGAAGCCCGGAGCACGCAATGGCTGGCGGGCCGGGTGCTGGTGCATGAACTGCTACGCGAGTTCACGCCCGCTCCTGCCCTACTTTCCAACGACCCCAACGGCCGGCCATTCTTCGTGCAGCTGCCTGATTTCGCGGTTTCTCTGTCGCACTCCGGCAGTTGGGTGGCGGGAGTGGTGGCCACGCACGGGCGAGTTGGCACAGATGTTGAACTGGTACGGGACAAAGCGCAAAAGTTGGCACCGCGGGTTCTATCGGAAACCGAACGGGCCGACGCCGGCGACGACGCAGTGAAGTACAGTCTCTATTGGAGTGCCAAAGAGACGCTCTACAAACTGCATAGTCGCCGGGGCCTGGTGTTCAAAGAGCAAATTCTACTCGACCCGTTTGGGCTGCGGGAGGCCGGTGTACTGACGGGACACCTGCTCCTCGAAAACTCCCGCAGCCAACACCAAGTCCACTATCAGCGCCTCACTCCCGATTACGTACTAACTTACTGCCTCAGTGAAATGGCGAGATAGTGAAATAGTGAGTTTGACGGCAGGTTACCCAATCAGCCAAACTCTCTGCTCCATTATTTAGACTCACCACTTCATTATCTCACCATTTCACTTTCCTCATGTCTCTTCGTCGAATTTCTATTGTAGCGGCTGCAGCTTTGCTTTTTTGCACGGTGGCTGTGGGTATGGCCCGTGCCCAGGGCAGCCGTACGGTTGACAATTTCAGCCTAAAAAACAGCGCCAACGCCGAAGTGGCGCTCAGCAGCTATGCAGAAAACAAGGCTGTGGTGGTGGTATTCGTGAACCCTAACTGTGCCTTCACGCGGCTGTATCAGGGCCGGCTGGCGGCATTGAGCGCAACGTATGGCGGGCGCGGCGTGCAGTTTCTATTCATCGAAGCACCCATTAACCTAGAAGCCAGTGCCGGGGGTACCGACGCCGAAAAGCTAAAAATTAAAACCACCAGCGGCGCCGATTTGCCTATGCTTAGCGACGAAGGCCAGAAAGTAAGTACCCTGTTAGGAGCCACCAAAACTCCTGAAGTTGTGGTACTCCAGCCCGTCGGCAGCGGGTTTGCGGTGCGCTACAAGGGTGCCATTGATGATAACCCGCAGGTGGAAGGCTTCGCCAAGGAGCACTATCTCCAGCAAACCCTCGACAACCTACTGGCCGGCCGCGCCGCCGGCGTACCCGATAAGCGCGCCGCGGGCTGCCTCATCAAGCGCAACTAACCCTTAAATCAGCACGAGCCGAAACGAAGGATTGCCCCAAGCCGCGTAGTAATTTTCATACAAGAAAAAGCCCTTACCGTAATCAAACGGCAAGGGCTTTTTGCTTGTATAAATTCTCTGGTTGATGCAGAAATGCGACACTTCACGTCTCGGCATTGCTGGAGTTTTTTAATCTTCCTCCTCGGGTTCCGCGGTTTCGGAAGCGGCTGGTTCGTCGGTGAGGATGGCAAGTAGCTTGTTCACCTCAGCGGCTTTGCCGGGCTCCTGGAGCTTCTCAAAGCTTAGCTGCAAGTTGCGTAGGGCGCGGCGTACAATATCTACGTGGGTGCAGGGCTCGTAGAAAATATCGTTGGGCGTGAGGTTGAGCTGCCCAATGTAGTGTTCGATATCGGTGCGCGACAAGACTAGGCCGCGGTTGTAGCAGTTGATATAGAACGGCTCCACATCCAGGTCGTCGAGGCGGTAGGTAAGCACGAACAGGTTGGGCAGATTCACACCGTAGATGGGTAGGTTCAGGCGTTGCGCCACCAGCAAGTAAATCACGCACAGCGTGAGCGGATTGCCCCGGCGGGTTTCCAGTACCCGCTGCAACATCGAGTTAGCCGGCGAGTGAAAGTTCTGGGTGTTGGCCGCGAATTTGTGGGTTTTAAACAGCACGTAGTTTAGTGCCTGCACTTGGTCGGCAGGATGCATTTCGGGCTTGAGTAAGGTCCAGACTTCAAAGCGCAACTGCTCGATGGCACGAGTAAGCACCTGCAAATCGGCATCAGGGTACTGATAAGAATTCAGCAGCCACATGCCCTCCATCAGGTTGTCGGAGCCCGAGTCGCGCCACACGCGCAGGCGCTGTTGCAGGCCCTCAAACTGGAGATTGTGAATTAGGTTTTCGAGGCGCTGCTGCTGCTGCGAGTCCAGGGTCTCTTCCCATGATTCTTCCAGAAACGGAATCAGACTCTCCCCAAGGGTTTGAATTTTCTCCTGAATCTGCGGGGCAACTTCGGGGTCGTCGAGCAGGGAGATAAGGGCTTTTATTTCTTTGTTGGTCATGTACGGGTAAGCGGGGCCAGACGGCGTGAGGCGGCCTGCGGAACAGATAAAGGTAGCCAGCCGGGCCTAATCAGCGCCAGCCGTTTAGGATCAACCCAGCAAGCAGGGTGGAATGTTCAATTTAAGGCAGGAATGCAGAAGGTAGCGCGCAAATCAGTGTCACGTTGCCTTCTACATTCCTGTGGCCCTACCGAAACAGGTTGGTTTTAGCCATGTCTATCAGCTCGCCGCCACGGCCACTCATCAGGGCTTTGAGGGCGTAGATACTGAAGCCTTTCACCTGGCTGGCATCGATGGTGGGTGGCATGGAAAGCTCGGTTCGCTTCACTACGGCGTCGAGCAGTACGGGGCCAGGATGGGTCAGCATTTCGGCTATGGCGGCGGGCATTTCAGCGGGGTCGGTTACGCGGATGCCGTGCAGGCCAGCTGCCTCGGCCAGTGCCGCGAAGTTGGGGTTATCGAGGGCGGTGCCGTATTCCAGAATGCCGTTAGCTTTCATCTCCAATTCCACAAAGCCTAAGCTGGCGTTGTTGTAGACCACAATTTTGACGGGCAACTTCAACTGGCGGATAGTTAATAGCTCACCCAGCAGCATAGCCAGGCCACCGTCGCCGGCCATGGCAATTACTTGGCGGCCGGGGTGCGTAAGTTGGGCCCCAATGGCCTGTGGCATGGCGTTGGCCATGCTGCCGTGGTTGAAGGAGCCAATCAGCCGCCGTTGCCCGTTGAAGCGCACGTAACGCGCGGCCCAGATGGTAGGCGTACCTACGTCGCAAGTGAAAATGGCGTCTTCGGCGGCTTGCTCGTTGAGCAGGCGTGTCACGTACTGCGGGTGCATGCTGGTGTCGCCAGGCTCCCCGATGGCCAACTCATCCAGGTCCTTGCGAGCTTCCTGATAGTTATCGAGAGCCTTCTCTAGATGAGTGCGGTCCTGCTTGTGGTTGAGTAGCGGCAGCAGTGCTCGGATAGTGGCTGCTACGTCGCCGGCCAATCCTACTTCCACCCGCACACGGCGGCCAATATGCCCACCGCGCACATCCACCTGCACGTTGCGGGCGTCCTGGGGCAGAAACTGGGTATACGGGAAGTCGGTGCCCAGCAGCAACACGGAGTCGGCATCCATGAGGGCGTGGTAGCCGGAGGTGAAACCCAGCAGGCCACTCATGCCTACGTCGTAGGGGTTGTTGGGCTCCACGTATTCTTTGCCGCGCAGGGCGTGCACAATGGGCGCGCCCAGAGCCTCGGCTACTTGTAATAGCTCGGCGTGAGCTTCCGCGCAGCCCGCCCCGGCCATGATGGTTATTTTCTCGCAGGTGTTCAGCAGATCGGCAGCAGCTCGCAGGTCGGCAGCAGCGGGTACCAGGGTGGGCTTGCTACGCAGAATGGGCAGGCGCGGAGCAGGTACGTCAGGTACGTCGAGGTGGGTTACGTCGCCGGGCACTACCAGCACGGCCACGCCGCGCTGGCTCAGGGCCGTTTGGATGGCCGCTTCGGTCATGCGTACTGCTTGGCTAGGCTGCGAGAGTAGCTCGCAGTAGACGCTACATTCTTTGAACGTGGTTTCGGGGTGGGTTTCCTGAAAGTAACCGGTCCCGATTTCGATGCTGGGAATCTGGGCGGCCAAGGCCAGTACCGGCACGCGGCTGCGGTGGCAGTCGTAGAGTCCATTGAAAAGGTGGGTGTTACCGGGTCCGCACGAACCGGCACACACAGCTAAGGAGTTGGTGAGGTGCGCCTCAGCGCCAGCAGCAAATGCGCCGGCCTCTTCGTTGCGCACATGAATCCATTCGATGCCTTCCCGCGCCCGAATTACGTCGGTGATGCCATTGAGCGAGTCGCCAACCACGCCGTACACGCGCGTCACGCCGGCTGCCATGATGGTATCTACTATGATTTCCGCTACCGTCTTCGTCATATCCCTTGGTTAGTAAGTCCAAGGGGCTATACGGGATTTGAGGGGTTAGAGGCGACTGATTTCCGGCTTGGCGCAACGAGTTTCCCGCAGAATACGCCGCTATTCGCGCGGCGGCCTCAGATTGTCAAACGGATTTCAAGAGGCAGCTCAGTTGACGCTTTTCCGCATGCACACGCTGTTTTCAATGCCCACATACTGCCCGTAATTGGGTGTGAGCGAGTAACCGCTTTTCTCATAGAGCCGGATTGCTTCGGGCTGCTTTTTGCCGGTTTCCAGCACGCAAGCGGTGTAGTTCAACTCTCGCGCCCACCGTTCCAGCTCGGCCAGCACTGCTCCCGCCACGCCCTGACCCCGATGCGTAGGCAGCACGAACATTCGCTTGATTTCCACTGCCTCCGGGGTAAACTCCTTGTAGGCCCCGCAGCCCACAGGCTCGTCGCCTTGGTAGGCTACCACCGCATGGTTGATCTTGTCGATCTTGTTGAACTGGGCGTAGAAACCGTGGTCGGCTCCGTCACGGATGGCCAAGTCCTGGTCAAGCAGGGTTATCAGGGCGCGGAAACCGGGGTTCTCGGAAGTGGTGCGGATAAGGCTAAGCATCAGTAATGGGCTTGATGAAAATACTACGACAATAAGCCCATAATACCTTTCACGTTGAGCCGAGCGAATTTCTTAACTCGCTCGAACCGCGTGGTAGCCTCTGTCAGTGCCTCATCCTCGGGCTGCTTAGTGGGCACATGGGTATGCAGCAGTTCAAACACCGAGGCAGCAATGTCCATGTAGCCCAGGATGAGCAGATATAGCTGTTTCTTCTGGTCTTCGGAGTAGCCTTTGGTCCGGATAGCTTTTACCAGCGTATCAAGCTGCGCAGTTTCATCGGTGTAGAGGTCGCGCAGGGCGTTGCGGCCGGCGAGGTAGTCGGTCTGCTGCTCCTCGGTGGCAGTGTGCAGCGCAAACGGAAAAGCTTCTGCAAAGGCAGTGGCCGTCAGAAAACTTTTCTCGGCGGCGTACACAGTCAGCAAATGCTTCTGCAAGCTGGTCCACAAGCCAGTTCGGGCCTTGTCGAAGGCGGCGGTAGTCGGTTCGTTCACGGTTGGGAGCCTATGGGTTGAGCGGCAAAGGTAAGCGGCGGGCAGTGTCGTGCGTTGCCTACCTGCCTGCTACTGGCTCATGTGGAACTGCGGCCCAGATACTCGTCGGTGAAATGCGCCCGGTGCGGCTCCTGCGCAAACTTCTCGGCATTGTAGACAGCCGACGTACCGCGCGGAATCGAGAGGGAATGCCACTGCCCCGCCCGCACCAGCTTCCCGATAAACACGATTTGCCCCACGTGGTACGGGTAGTGCGCCAGCTGCCGGTTGATGGCTTCCGTTACCGTATGGCCTTGGTTACGGATGTACACCGGCTGCTGCCAGTTGTCGGGCGTGAGCGAGTCGAGAGCCGCGAGCAGGCAGCTCCACCCCGCTTCCCACCGCGCCAGTACCTCAGCCCGCGTACCCAAGTCGTTGTCGAACTCGGCTTCGCGCTGCCGCCAGGGCTTCTCACCGTCGGTGGTTAGAAAATCAGTCCAGCGGGAAAGCATATTGCCCCACAAATGCTTTACGATGGTGGCTACGCTGTTGCTTTCAGGATTGGGCTGCCAGAACAGTGCCTCGTCGGGCAGCTGGGCAAATGTCTGGTCGCCGAGCAGCTTGTAGTATTCGAACTGCTTGCGGGCACTGATGAGGTAGTCGGTATCCATGAAAAGAGGAATTAGGCGCTGTGTTTCTCGGCCAGAAGGGCTTGAAAATAGTCACATCTGGCCTCTTTTCGACCGGAGGCGGCCGCCCTGCGAGTACAACGGCCCGTTGTACTAGGTAGTAATGAAGGGCCAAGTGGTCAATCACTATTTTCGCATGTTTCGGGCAGTAGCAGAAAGCTGATATGTTTTACCGTCTTTGCTGAATGCCCAGACGTTACTGACTTCTCGCAAGGTCAAATACACCTTTCCTCGTCTCACTTTGCGGCGCAATAGCCTATTCGCTTGCCGCTTGTCCTGCTTCTCTGATGCGGCGTTTGTTACGGCCAGAATCGGGCTGTGTCGGTAAGAGCGTGCCATAATGCGTTGCCTTTTCAGGTTGTCAAAACGGCGAAAAGGTCGCGCAATTCCATCGGCCTTCAAGAACTTCTAGCAGCCCCGATAGTAGTGCAAAGGCGGCCATAGTTTTGCCCGCGTTATTCCCGCCGACCAAGGTACAAGTGTTGAAATTCTTAGCTCACTCAGTGAACAACAGCTAGTATAGTTATACTAGCTGTTGTTCAGCTCAGCTTTATAGAACCGAAATTTATCAAGGTCAGCCAACCGATACAGTTCATTCCATTCAATTATTGGAACGGCCTTTTCTTCAATTATTTCATCGAACACTATCCAGCACCCTGCCTGAGTTGAAAGCTGCTTTAACTGCTAAATTTGCTGTTCATCAACAAGTGTGACACCATATCGTGTAGGACCTTCTAACATGATACGCTATAGAACATACTCTAACCCGTCCATCCAACCTATGCACCAAGCTTCTTCTGAGATATCATTCATCAAGTCGTGTAGCGCTACTTGTTGTTTATTGAGGTCACTGTACATAAGTAAGCTAATCTAGTCATCACACTTGAATTACGCCCACGTTGTACGCCTTCTCAATGGGCGCGTGGTTGGCCATGCTGATGCCTTGGGAAATGATTTTGCGAGTTTCTAGCGGGTCGATGATGGCGTCGACCCAGAGGCGGGCCGCGGCGTAGTAGGGCGAGAGTTGCTCGTCGTAACGGGCTTTGATGCGGTCTAGCAGCTCCTTCTCAGCTTCGGGCGTGATGACTTCGCCCTTGGCTTTCAGAGACGCTACCTGAATCTGGAGGAGGGTATTAGCGGCGGCGGCTCCGCTCATGACGGCCAGTTGGGCGGTGGGCCAAGCCACAATCAGGCGCGGGTCGTAGGCTTTGCCGCACATGGCGTAGTTGCCGGCCCCATAGCTATTGCCGATAACCACCGAGAACTTCGGCACTACGGAATTGGCCATGGCATTCACCATCTTGGCGCCGTCCTTGATAATGCCGCCGTGCTCACTCTGCGAGCCCACCATGAAGCCCGACACGTCGTGCAGGAACACCAGCGGAATGCGCTTTTGGTTGCAGTTCATAATGAAGCGCGCCGCCTTATCGGCCGAGTCGGAGTAGATAACGCCGCCCATCTGCATAGCACCCTTCTTGGTCTTCACGATTTTGCGCTGGTTGGCCACAATGCCCACGGCCCAGCCATCAATGCGCGCCAGCCCGCAGATGAGCGTCTGACCGTAGAGGTCTTTATAGGGCTCAAACTCGGAATCATCGACCAGCCGGTTGATGATGTCCATCATATCGTAGGGCTTGGCGCGGTCGGCGGGCAGTAGGCCGTAGATTTCCTGTGGATTCTGCTTGGGCGGCGCGGAGGCTTTGCGCGAGAAACCCGCTGTAGCATGACCACCCAATTTGTCGAAGATGTTGCGGATATGGTCGAGGCACTCCTCGTCGTTGGCAAACTTATAGTCCGTCACGCCCGAAATTTCCGAGTGCGTGGTAGCGCCGCCTAGCGTTTCGTTGTCGATACTCTCGCCAATGGCCGATTTCACCAGGTAGGAGCCCGCCAGAAACACCGAGCCGGTACCGTCCACAATCATCGCCTCATCAGACATAATCGGCAGGTAGGCCCCGCCGGCCACGCACGGACCCATAATGGCGGCTAGCTGCACGATGCCCATGCTGCTCATCACGGCATTGTTGCGGAAGATGCGGCCGAAGTGCTCCTTATCGGGGAAGATTTCGTCCTGCATCGGCAGGTACACCCCCGCCGAATCGACGAGGTAGATGATGGGCAGCTTGTTTTCGATGCTGATTTCCTGGGCCCGCAGGTTCTTCTTGGCTGTAATTGGAAACCAGGCGCCGGCCTTCACGGTAGCGTCGTTGGCTACTACCACGCACTGCCGGCCTTGTACCCAACCAATAACTACTACCACGCCGCCGCCGGGGCAGCCTCCCTCCTCCTGATACATCCCCTCGCCCGCAAACGCCCCGATTTCTACCGTTTCCGCGCCTTTATCGAGCAGGTACTCTACCCGCGCCCGCGCCGTGAGCTTGCCTTTGGCTTTGTGCGCTTCAATGCGCTTCTCGCCGCCACCAAGGGCTACTTTCTCCAGCCGTTTTTTCAGCTGGAAATTTAATTGCTTGATACTGTCTTCGTTTTTGTTGAATTCGAGGTTCATGCGGGTGGGAATGGGGAGTGAGTAAGTGCGTGACTGAATGAAGTAACCTATGTCTGCTGATGTTCGCGCCAGTGGCACCAGAGGATACTTCACTCAGTCACGCACTTACTTATTCACTGTCGGGTAGAGAACAAAAAAATCCGCCCCTCACAGGGCGGATTCAAAGGTAAGATGATTGTCGATTTGGTAACTCGGCTACTTGATGGTGGTCTTGGCTTCAGTTTCCACAACGGCACCGCTGGGCTTAGTGGTAGTAGTTTCCACTTCCTTTTTCACCTTGTCCTTGCCACCTCCGAACACCGAGAAATGCACGTAGCGCTTCGGGTTGGCCTGGAAATCGGTGAGCAGCGAGTTGGTGCTGGCAGCAGTGGCGTTGAGGTTGTTATAGAGCAGTGTGTCGTTGATGAGCTTGCCCAGCGAGCCACTCTGGTCCGACAATGAGCGATTAAGCGTTGTCATGGTACCCTGCGCTTCAGTCATGGTGGCATTGAGCTTGCGCATGGCCGGCCCGACGGGCGCACCTTTCAGCGAGTCGCTGAGCTGGCTGAAGTTGGCGGCAATCCGGTCAAACTTGGCGCTGGTCTTATTGAGGTCGTTGGTGAGCCGCGCCATGTTGGTGGTAATCTGGTTGATGTTGCGCTGGTTGGCTACCAACAGGTTGCGCAACGCCTCGGTACTACCCTGCGCGTTCAGCAACGTAGCCTGCAAACTAATGCGAGCATCTTTGTTTAGGAAGCTATTCACCTTGGTCAGCGTGGAGTCTACAGTGCCAAGCACTGGCAGCGCCTTGGCTTGAAACGCGTCGGTGATGCTGGCCACAGTGTACGATTTCAGCTCTTCGCCGCCGTCATAGACTTTGGAATTTTTGCCTAGGAACAGCGTAATCGTCTTCGAGCCCAATAGCGAGCCGCTCAGGCTGGCTACCGTCGAGTCACCAACGGTAACGCCTTTCTGCAACTCTACCGCTACCCGAATTCGGTTGGCTTGTTCGGGCAGCAGCTTCATTTCTTTCACCTGCCCTACTTTGATGCCGTTCAGGATAACGGGATTGCCCACGGCCAGCCCATCCACGTTATCATAAACGGTGTAATAGGTTCGGTCGGAAGAAAGCAAATTGCTGCCCTTGAGAAAATTAAATCCTAGAAACAAGGCTGCCAGGGCTACAATGCCGAGCAAGGCCACTTTTATTTCTTTCGCCACTGTGGTCTATGGGTTAGTGAGATGGGAGGAGAGAACTGGCCACGACAGGCGTATTAGCAGGCTTATTCCCCGTTCATACCCTCCAGTTCTTGTTTGTAGTCGCGGAAGGCGCGGTAAATACCCGATGCCATATACGACTGCCCGGCTTTATCGTTCAGATACTTCTCTTCGGTGCGGTTGGTCAGGAAGCCGGCCTCAATAAGAACTGATGGCATAGTGGACTTCCAGAGCACCAGAAAGCCCGCCTGTTTCACGCCGCGCGAAGGGCGCTTTACGGTAGTACGGAACTGCCGGTCCACTTTCTGCGCAAACCGGATGCTGTTCACAATATGCGCGCTCTGATAGAGCGAAAACAGGATGTGGCTTTGCGGCGAAGTGGGGTCGAAGCCGTTGTAGCGCTCCTGGTAGTTATCTTCTTGCAGAATAACAGCGTTTTCGCGCTTGGCTACCGATAGGTTAGCGTCGGTTTTGTGCGGCCCCATGGTCCAGACTTCGGTGCCGTAGGCATTAGGCGCGGCGGCGTTGCAATGCACCGAAATAAAAAGGTCAGCGTTGTTTTTGTTGGCAATACCGGCCCGGTCGGCCAGTTCCACAAACACGTTGGTTTTGCGGGTGTATACCACCTTCACACCGGGCATACTGTCTTGAATCAGACGGCCCAGCTCCAGCACTATCTTCAGGGCTACATCGGCCTCACGCGCACTCACGCCCGCGCAGCCCCGGTCTTTGCCACCGTGGCCGGCATCGAGCACTACCGTCCGTAGCCGATAGCCCGCTGAGGCCGCGGGTAGCACGAGGCGCGGGGGCACTGAGGCTTCCGGCGTAATGGCCGCCGGAGAGCCGGAAAAACACAACATGCCTATGAGGCACAAGCCGACAATATTCCGCACAGATTTCGTTAGTGAAGGGCAGCGACCCGCTACCTTTGCAAACCGCCACAAAATAAACGAATAAAACCACGTGGCCCTACCCGAGCCTTTGTCCGACGCTAGTATTATTTTCGTTATCAGAGCGCTACGTCGGGCTATCCGGCGCGCCTCTCCGTTGTTGCTATCCGGAATTCTGCTGTGTTGCTTGGTTATCGAAGCGCAGGCGCAGACTCCTACGCCCGTGCGGCGCCCTGGCACCAGCAACCGTTCCGACGTGCGGACTCCGCCGCCTATTCTGCGGACCGATACCATTCAAACCGCGCCAACCCGGCGCGCAGGCACCACTCCGGATACCACGGGCCTAGTACGGCAAACCGGTACCGATTCGTTGCAATTAGCAGCGGGCAACAAGCGCAAGGGCAGCGTGGAAACTACCGTGAAGTATGCCGCCAAAGACTCGATTCGCTTTAATGTGCAGGAAAAGCGGGCCGTGCTGTATGACAAAGCCAACGTGGATTACGGCGAGATTTCTCTGAAAGCGGCTGTCATTACTGTTGATTACAGCAAGAATCTGCTCACGGCCGAAGGTGCACCCGATTCGCTGGGTAAGATTCAGGATAAGCCGATTTTCAAGAACGGCGCCGAAAACTACCAGGCGGGGCGCATCAACTATAATTTCAAAACCAAGAAGGGTAAAATTGCTGAAGCCGTTACCCAACAGGGCGAAGGCTACGTGCACGCCGACGTTATCAAGAAAAACCAGTTCAACGAAATTTACGGGCGCAACGGGCGCTACACCACTTGCAATCTAGAGCATCCGCACTTCTTCATTAATGCTACCAAGATGAAGATGATTCCGGGCCAGAAAGTGATTACCGGCCCGTTCAACTTGGTTATCGGCGACATTCCTACCCCGCTGGGGCTGCCGTTCGGCTATTTCCCGTCGCCCAGCAAGAAGCGCGCTTCGGGCCTGATTATCCCCACCTTTGGCACGTCCACCGACCGGGGATTCTTCCTGCGCAACGGCGGTTACTACTGGGCCGCCAGCGACAATATTGGCCTGCGCCTCACTGGCGATATCTATTCCGGCGCAAACCAGCAGTTTGGCGGCTGGCGCGGTACTGCCGAAATGCAATACATCAAGCGCTACCGCTACAATGGCTTGCTTAGTTTCGAGTATTCATCAAGGCCCGCTGGCCTGATTCAAACCCGTGACGGAGCTACTACCAGCCCTATCACCCAGCAGCAGTTCAAGCCGCAAACCTTCTGGCTGAACTGGACTCACTCGCCCACGCCCCGGCCCGGTGGCGGCCGATTTTCGGCCAGCGTACGGGCGGGTAGCAGTGCCTACAACCAGCAGAACACGTTTGATGCCGCCCGCTACCTGACGCCGGCCTTCAACTCTACCATCAGCTACAGCAAACAGCTGCGCAATGCGCCCGTCAACTACTCGCTGAACCTGAGCCAGAGCCAGAACACCCAAACTGGTACCATGGACTTCACCCTGCCCGACATCACGGTGGGTGTAGCCCGGCAGTACCCGTACCAATGGCTGGGCCTGGCCCCCACCGGCAAGTTTTACGAGCAGTTTGCTTTCTCCTATACCCTTACCTCGCAGAACCGCATCACCAACACCCAGCCGGCCCGTACTTTCACCGATGGCATTCCGCTGCTAGGCGGCAGCACAACCAGCAGCATTATTCCGATCAAGCTATCCAACATCGACCAGATGTTGCGCAACTCTCAGACCAGTGTGCTGCACAGCTTCCAGATTTCGTTGGGCAGTTACAACTTTCTGAAAGTTATAAATCTGGCTCCTACATTCACTTACAATGAATCTTGGTACCTCAAGAAGCTTAACTACACCTACGACACCGTGGCGCAGGCTGTCCGGATTGATACGTTGCGGGAATTCAGTCGGGTGAGTGACTACTCTAGTGGCTTTAGCGTGAACCTAGGCACCAACGTGTATGGCCTCTATCCGATAAATAGCAAGAAAATTCAGGCTATTCGGCACAAGGTTACTCCAAACATCAGCCTCAATTTCGTACCAGGCAGTGGCGAGCCAACAAATACAGCACAGCAAATTGCGGGGTTACCGTATTACGGCACCATTCCTACCAATGTAGCTCTACCAGTAGGCATTGACCGAGACCCTAATAACAGAGCCCGGATTCTAGATCGGCGTTATTACTCTTACTATCAAGGCTTTACCGGCGCACCATCCATCGCCGTACGGGAGCCAGCTGCTTCCATTGGCTTCTCACTTCAAAACGCTGTGGAAGCCAAGGTCCGCGACAACAATGACACAACCGGCACTACGCCCTTCAAGAAAGTCAGTCTGATTGATGGTCTGGACTTGAACTTCAGCTACAATTTCACAGCTGATGCTTTCAAACTTTCACCACTTACCACCTCTTTCCGGACTCAGGTAGCCCGCAAGCTCAACGTCTTGTTAAGCGCCACTTTCGAGCCTTACCAGCGCGATACAGCAAACGTGCTTATCGACAAATATCTTTTCGCCCAGTCCAATGGGCGGCGCTTGGCTCGACTCGGCAATGCAGCGTTGCAAATGAACTACCAGTTCAACCCCACGCAGAAGCCGGGCCGCAAGTCCAACATCAACCGCGACGTAGCACCAGCCAACGACCCCGCTTTGGGTGGTCCTATCCCAATAAATCCGTATGAAGACTACGTGGATTTCGAGCTACCCTGGGAGCTAAGCTCTGGCTTTACGGCCCAATATACCGACCCTGGACCTCGCCCTACCCGCGGTACCTATGTGCGGCCCCGCTCCCTAACGGCGGCATCATTGAACTTAAGCGGCTCGGTGAAACTGACCAGCAATACCCGCGTAGGCTACACCACCAACTACGACTTCATCAATGGCACTTCGGCCTTCACGTCGCTGGATATTTTCCGCGACTTGCACTGCTGGCAGATTACCGGTACTTGGCGGCCGTTTAAAGGGTACGCGCAAGGTTATTTCGTGACTATTGCCGCCAAGTCGTCGCTGCTTCAAGATTTGAAGTTGAACCGCAACCGGACTTTCCTCAACCGTTAGCCCACAGCCCGATTAACACAGGTTATTTGGTGTTCGAGTCAAGTGTTTGCTGGAATTTCAACACTTTTGGCCCTTCATTCCAACTCAAACTTGTCACTTAGTCCATTGCCCTATGTCGCAGCATAAAGAAGTCAAACTCGTGACCACGCACCAGTTGCTGGCAATGAAACAGCGTGGCGAGAAGATTTCCATGCTCACTGCCTACGATTTTTCGATGGCTACCATCCTCGACGGCGCAGGCATTGATGTACTATTGGTTGGCGACTCGGCCTCCAATGTCATGGCCGGCCACGAAACCACATTGCCTATTACCCTCGACCACATGATTTACCACGCCCAAAGCGTGGTGCGAGCCGTAAAGCGTGCTTTTGTGGTAGTGGATATGCCTTTCGGTTCCTATCAGGGCAATTCGTCAGAGGCCTTGCGCTCAGCTATCCGCATCATGAAAGAATCGGGTGGGCACGGTATCAAAGTGGAAGGTGGCGCCGAAATCAAGGATTCTATTACCCGCATCTTGACGGCTGGTATCCCTGTAATGGGTCACCTAGGTCTCACTCCGCAAAGCATCTATAAATTCGGCACTTATACGGTACGAGCCAAGGAAGAGGCCGAAGCGCAAAAGCTCATTGATGATGCGGTGTTGTTGGAAGAACTGGGCTGCTTTGCGGTGGTACTGGAAAAGATTCCGTCGACGCTGGCCAAACAAGTAGCGGAGAGGCTAACGATTCCCGTAATCGGCATTGGGGCTGGCCCCGATGTAGATGGTCAAGTGCTAGTCGTACACGACATGCTCGGAATTACCAAGGAATTCAAGCCACGCTTTCTGCGCCGCTACGCCGACCTCGGCGACGTGATGCACGATGCCGTGCAGCGGTATATCAACGATGTAAAAAGCCGGGACTTCCCTAGTGCAGAGGAAGCCTACTAAATCAATTAAAAATGAAGAATTGAAAATTAAAAATCATCCTAAGCTGTGCCTTATCATCAGATTGATAAACATACGGCTCAACTCACAATTTTTAATTTTTAGTTTTTAATTTCCTTATAGTGAATCGTCCTAACCTGTGGTCGGAGCGGAAAGAAATTCTGTTCGAAGACAATCATCTATTGGTCATCAACAAGCCGGCTGGCCTGCTTGTGCAGGGCGACGCCACTGGCGATGAGCCTCTTTCTGCTAAAGCGGAAGAGTATTTGCGCTTCAAATACAAAAAGCCCGGCGCGGCGTTTATTGGCGTGGCCCACCGTATTGATAGGCCTGTAAGCGGCATTGTAATATTGGCTAAAACCAGTAAAGCCCTGAGCCGGCTAAATGAAATGTTTCGTGACAACAAAATCACGAAAACCTACTGGGCACTCACTGGCAAATGCCCTGAGCCAACCAGCGGCCACCTAACGCATTGGCTGGTGAAAGACCCCATTCGCAACACCACCAAAGCGTACACCGAGCGCCACGGCCAAGGCCTCAAAGCCGACCTAGACTATACTGTCCTTGGGCAGGCTGGTAACCGCTACCTTGTGCAGGTAAACCCTATTACCGGCCGCCCTCACCAAATTCGAGTGCAGCTAGCCACTGGCTTAGGCACTCCTATTGTCGGCGATGTGAAGTATGGCTTTCTGGCTCCCTTGCCCGATGTTAGCATTGCCCTACATGCCCGGCAACTGGAGCTACAACATCCCGTCACTCGAGAGACAATGACTTTTGTCGCACCGCTGCCGGAAATGCCACACTGGGAGACAGCAGAAGCTTACTATTAAGTGGAAAGTGGGAGATTATCAATAATCTCCCACTTTCTATGTTCACCGGTTCAACCTGAGCTTTTCGCTGGTTAAGATAACGTGAACAATATTTTGGCCTTTCGGCATTGATAATTGGACCCAGGCAACGAGCGGCTGTATTTTTGTAAACCAGCTTCTGAACTAAAGCACGCCCTTTAGGCTTTTGCCCCCTGAAGCGTCTACTCCCGACTTCGTCTCATCATCATTCTGCTATGGCAATTCTCGTTTTCTTTGTTGCCCATTATTACTTGTCGCTGTTCACGCAGACGTTCTATCTGCACCGCTACGCAGCGCACAAGATGTTCACGATGAACAAGTTCTGGGAGCGGTTCTTCTTCTTGTTCACATACATCTGCCAGGGCTCGTCGTTTCTCTCGCCGCGGGCGTATGCACTGCTGCACCGCATGCACCACGCCTACTCCGATACAGAGTTGGACCCGCACTCTCCCCTGTTTTCATCGAATGCTTTTTCGATGATGTGGAAAACTAAGAACATCTACAATGATGTATTAAACCACAACTACGCAGCCGCCGAGCGTTTCGAGGGCAACTATCCGGAATGGAGCCTCATCGAGAATCTAGGCGACAAGTGGTATTCGCGCTTGGGCTGGGGAACTGCGTACGCGCTATTCTACATCAACTTCGCCACCGCTTGGTGGCAGTACCTTCTCCTCCCAATTCACTTCCTGATGGGCCCGATCCATGGTGCAATTGTGAACTGGGGCGGCCACAAGTACGGCTATCAGAACTTCGACAACCACGACCATTCTAAAAATACGCTGGCGCTGGACTTTCTGGCTTTTGGTGAACTGTTCCAGAACAACCACCATAAGCTTCCGATGCGCGTAAACTTCGGGGTGAAATGGTGGGAGTTTGACCCGACCTATATGTTCATCTGGACCATGGACAAGGCAGGCATCATCAAAATCAAGCGTAAGCAGAAAGCGCAGAAAATGCGTGTAGCCGCATAGTGCCAGTTGCTTTACAGCGTAAGGAAAGGGGTGACTCCAGATGGGGCCACCCCTTTTTTCTTATAAGAAAATGGCTGTTAGAAGGGCTACAATTCAACTCTAGGAAATCTTTGGAGGCAATGCAACCACCTGACGGTTTTTGTCTTACCTTTGCACCTCATTTTTCAATCAGACGCACGAGTTGCGTCGCTTCAACCAACCTGGTTTATGGCAGTTAAAATCCGCCTCGCCCGCCGTGGCCGCAAAAAGGCCGCTCAATTCGACATCGTTGTTGCTGACTCCCGCGCTCCGCGTGACGGCCGCTTCATCGAAAAACTAGGTACCTACGACCCCAATACTAACCCTGCTTCCATCAATTTCGATGGTGATAAGGCGTTTGATTGGATCATGAAAGGTGCCCAGCCTACCGATACCGTTCGTGCTATGCTCTCGTATCGGGGGGTGCTCTACCGTAAGCATTTGCAGTTGGGTGTTATCAAAGGTGCTATTTCTCAGGAAACTGCTGACCAGCGCTACACCGACTGGAAAGAGCAGAAAGACGCCAAAATTGAAGGCAAGCGCACTTCGCTTGGCACTGCTAAAGACGACGCTCGTACCGCTCGTTTGGCTGCCGAAACCAAAGTAAAAGAGGCTCGTGCTGAAGCACTGCGTAAGAAAAATACGCCGGCTCCTGTAGAAGCTCCTGCTGCTGAAGGCGAAACCGCTGATGCTGAAGCTTCGGCCGAAACTACCGAAGAAGCCGGCGCCTAAGCTCTTTGCCGGTAACTGAGGGAGAGGTGATTAGGACTTGAGTGATTGGAAAGCGCCGGCTTCTAATTGCTCACTCCTAATCACCTCTTCACGTTTACTAACCCACTCATTCATGACGCTCGACGACTGCTACTTACTTGGCTCCATCGGTAAGCCACACGGCCTTAAAGGATTCGTAATAGCCTTTCTGGACGTAGACGACCTCGACGCCTACCGTAAGGTGAAATCGGTACTACTGGAAATGCCTGCTACGCCCGGCAAATTGATTGCGTACGATGTGGAGAAGCTTCAGCCACAGGCCGAAAACCGAGTGATGCTCAAACTCAAAGGCATCAACCGGATTGAGGAGGCTGAGATATTGCGCAATGCCAAGCTCTACCGCCCGCTGGCAGAGCTACCGAAGCTAGCCGACGACCAGTTCTACTTTCACGATGTAGTTGGCTATACGGTGGTTGACAGTGAATTAGGAGAGCTAGGTACCGTCGAAACGTTTTATGAACTGCCGCAGCAAGATGTGCTGGCCATGCGCTACAAAGGCCAGGAAGTGTTGATTCCGGTGGTAGACGAGTTGATTACCCGTGCCGACCAAGAAGCTAAAAAGCTATACGTAGCGCTTCCCGAAGGCTTACTAGACGTGTACCTCACGCCTGCCTCACGAGAGCGAGACGAGCCCGACGAGTTCGATGAAGCCTAGTATAACCCTCTTGCCATGCGCATCGATATTGTAACATGCCAGCCGGATTTGCTAGGTAGCCCTTTTGCCCACTCCATTGTGAAGCGTGCGCGGGACAAAGGGCTGGCTGAAATTCATTTGCATGATTTACGCCGATACGCCATCAACAAGCACGGCCAGATTGATGATTATGTGTTTGGTGGCGGGGCAGGCATGGTGTTGCGAGTGGAGCCAATAGCTGCTTGTTTCGACGAACTGCTGGCCCAACGCACCTATGATGCCATCATCTATATGACGCCTGACGGCGAAACGATGCGCCAGCCGCTAGTCAACCGTCTGTCACTAGCTGAAAACCTGCTGATTTTGTGCGGTCACTACAAAGGCGTAGACGAACGAATTCGGCAGGCATACATCACCCACGAAATTAGCGTTGGCGACTACGTATTGAGCGGTGGCGAACTTGGTGCCGCTATTCTGGTTGATGCGGTAGTCCGGCTATTGCCTGGGGTATTAGGCAATGAGGAGTCGGCGTTGAGCGACTCGTTTCAGGACAATCTGTTGGCGCCGCCAGTATATACTCGTCCAGCAGAGTGGCGCGGCCAAGAAGTACCAGAGATACTAATTTCTGGCAACACGCCTAAGATTGACGTTTGGCGACACGAGCAAGCATTAGAGCGCACCCGCCAACGCCGCCCCGACTTGCTAGCGGAATAGCCCAAACGGTTGATTACGCCGCATTTCCAATTGTATACTTTAAGACATACTAGCTCTCAAGTATGCAGTTGCTTAGTTACTTGCAACGGAAGTTGCATTCCTCAAACCATAGCGCTATATTTGCGCCTCTTTAACAGAAACCATAGACGGCGCGGCCGTCCTTTCACAGTTTTTCAGCCATGAGCGTACTACTCGATTTTATTCAGCAGGAATCCCAGGAGCGCCGCGCCAGCTTCCCTAAGTTTGCTGCCGGCGACACCATCAATGTTCACGTAAAAATCCGTGAAGGCAACAAGGAGCGCGTGCAGCAGTTCCAGGGTGTTGTAATTCAGCGCAAAAACCCAAACTCCAACGGCGAAACTTTCACTGTTCGGAAGATTTCCAACCAAATTGGTACCGAGCGTATCTTCCCGCTCCTGTCGCCTAACATCGACAAAATCGAAGTAATTCGTCGTGGTAAAGTGCGTCGGGCTCGTTTGTTCTATCTGCGTGGTTTGTCGGGCAAAGCGGCTCGTATCAAAGAGCGTCGTTTGAACATCATTGAAAAAGTAACTGCATAAGCTTACTTAGCAGACAATCAATAAAAAGGCCGGCCCCCTCTACACAGAGGGGGCCGGCCTTTTTATTGATTGTCTGCTACTGTACTAGCTAGCATCTTCAGTAGTTGCGTTCTGTGGGTTTTGCACCTGCTTACCAGCTGCTGTCAGCGCCTCGCCTAGCTTAGTTACTCGCTCGGCAGTATTAGGATTTTCGGCAAAGATGGCCGCTTTCGTAGTGTTTTCGCCCAAACGGCTCAGCAATTGGCTTACTAGCTTATTATCGATAGAGCCGCCACCGAAATGCGCTTTCAGAGCTTGCAGATCCACTACAATTTGGTGTAGCTCGGGGTTGCTGGCATCTTTTACGTCTTCAATCCAGCGCTGCAAGGCGTTGTCGAGGCCGGCGCGCTCGGCTTCATCCTGTAAGCTGCCACTCAAAATTTTAGTGGTACCGTCGAGGTGGTTTTGGTGTTGGGTGTCGTCTTTGGGCTGTTTGTGGAAGGACATGGGGCAAGAAGTTGGGCTGCTAGAGCAGCATGAAAAAGAACTGTTTGTGCAAACGACGCGCGCTTACCAAAGGTTGTAGCGCGGCAATACGCTTTAGACCGTTACTTTCGTTTCTGTATCGTTCTGTTCCTTGTTGTTCTGCATGAAAAATTTTCTCGCCGGCCTTTGCCTGTTTGTGCTTCCCCTGGCAGCCTCGTCGCAGCCTACTGCTAAGCCGGTGGCGCCAGCTGCCTATTGGCAACAGCAAGTCAACTATTCGATTGACGTGACTCTAGATGACCAGCAGCACACACTCACGGGCCGCGAGGAACTGGTGTACACCAATAATTCGCCCTCTGCGCTACCGTTCATCTGGTTTCATTTGTGGCCCAACGCCTACCGCGACGATAATACTGCATTTGCTCGGCAGCAGCTCCGCAACGACAGCCGCAAATTCCACTTCGCCACTGATGAGCAGCGAGGCTTCATCGACCAGCTTGACTTCCAGGTTAATGGGCAGCCGGCCAAGCTAGAATACGACCCCGAAAGTCCCGATATGGCCAAGTTGGTACTACCTCAGCGGTTGGCGGCCGGGGCTAGCGTTACCATTACAACGCCGTTCCGGGTGAAAATACCGGATTCGTTTTCCCGTTTCGGTCACGTTGACCAGAGCTACCAGATAACCCAGTGGTACCCTAAGCCAGCCGTGTACGACCGGAAAGGTTGGCACCCAATGCCCTACCTCGACCAAGGAGAATTTTTCTCGGAGTTTGGCTCATTTGACGTTCGTATTACGCTGCCGGCCAACTACACGGTAGGTGCTACCGGCGTGCTGCAAAACCCCGAGGAACAAACCCGCCTCGACCAGCTAGCGGCGGCCACTGCCCTCAAGCAAACCGATGCCGACTTTGGCAATGACCTGAAGTTTCCCGTTTCGGCTACTGAAACAAAAACGCTACGCTATGTGCAAGATCGGGTACACGATTTTGCCTGGTTTGCCGACAAGCGTTTCAACGTGTTGAAAAGCGGCGTGACACTGCCCTCCGGCCGTCAGGTTGCCACCTGGGTGATGTTCACCAATAAGGAGGCTAAGAAGTGGCTGAAAGGCTTACAGGATGTAGATTCGGCGGTGGTGTACTACTCGCGCTGGGTAGGTGAATATCCATACAGCGCCGCAACGGCCGTTGACGGGGCACTAAGTGCCGGCTCGGGCATGGAATATCCTATGGTGACCGTCACGCAGCCTTCAGCTATTGTGCATGAGGTGGGTCACAACTGGTTTTACGGTATTCTGGCCACCAATGAGCGAGACTTTGGATGGATGGACGAAGGAGTGAACTCTTACGTGGAAAACCGGGTGGCGGAGCTGCACGGTGAAGGCGGCGGTATGCTGTCAGGGTTACCCATTAAAGGCGCTGTTGGCCGGGTTTTGGGCACCGATGGCCTCACGAATGCTGCTCTCAGCCAGATTCCATACCAGATAATGGCTAGCCGTGGCCTCGACCAGCCTGTGAACAACATTACCTCGGCTGACTATGGCAAAGCCAACTATGGCATCATCATGTATGGCAAAACGGCGTCATTGCTGAACTACCTGGCTGCCTATTTGGGGCAGGACAAGTTCGACGCGGCTATGCACACCTATTATGAGCGGTGGCAATTCCGGCATCCGTACCCCGAGGACATGCAGGCGGTGTTCGAGGAAACTGCCAGCCAAAAGCTAAACTGGTTTTTCGGTCCTATGCTCAATGGCACTAGCCACTATAATGCGGTAATAGCCAAGTCTAAAGTGGAAAAAGGGCAACGCAAAGTACTGGTTCGCAATGACTCGCCGGCCCCGTTTCCGTTTCCGGTAGCCACCCTCGACGCCCAGGGCAAAGTGTTGGAAACCAAGTGGACCCAGCCTTTCACCAGTACCGATGAAGATGACAGCGCCGTACTCTTGTTCAAGGAAGAAGGCGTAGCCGCCGTGGTAGCTGACCCTACCTACGTAACACCCCAACTCAACCGCCGAGACGACAAGCTTAAAACCGACGGGGCTTTCCGGGCACTGGAACCCATCAAACTTCGGCCGCTGGTTAGCCCGGAGCGTTGGGACCGAGCTGCCATTAATTGGCTCCCAGTGCTAGGTGCCAACACTTCTGACAAGTTTATGCTGGGCGCTGCGTTTTATAACAGCCCTCTGAACGTGAAAAAGTTCAGCTACTTGGCCATGCCTATGTACAGCTTCAACCGCAATGAGTTGAACGGCATTGGCATTTTGAACCTGAACATTCTGCCGATGCAGGTGACCCGCCGTGCTATCCTGGGTGTGCAAGTACAACGCTTCGAGCGGTACCGCAAGGTAGAACCCAGCCTCACTTTGCAGCTACCGCACTCTGCCTACGACCGGGCGCAGCACACCGTGAAGTTAGCCAACACTACCGTTTACGACCAGGATACACGCTTAACCGCCAGCATTCAGTCGTTGGAATACGGCCTGCGCATCAACAACGCTGTGCGCCGCTGGATAGGTCACGTTGAGTTCAACTATCTCACACCTAGCCTTTCCGAAGACAATTCCAGACTACAAGCTGGATTGGTACGCGCCGAAATCAACCACTTACGCTATTACTCTCCTAAGAAGACATTTTCGGTTCGGCTATTTGGGGGCAGCTTTTTGCAAGAATCGAAAACGGCGCCGTTTGAAATGGGTTTGAGCGGCAGCCCCGATTACCGCCGCCAAACCGTATTCTTGGACCGGCAGCAGATTTCGCCCAGCTTAGCTCGGCAGTACCATCAGTTTGATGAACGGGATGGCGCTTTTAAAGCCTTCATTCCTGTTGCCACCCGTGGATGGCTCACTACACTGAATTTGCAGGCCGATTTACCGGTTACTTCACTTGGAGTCTTTGCCGATTTCGGTGCCACGGAAAACAAGACGCAGGTGGTAGCCGACCGGAACGCACAACGCCTGTTTTACGATGCAGGGGTCAGCCTTCCCCTGTTCAAGAAAGTACTTAGCTTCTACTTCCCGGTGGCTGGTTCGCAGTATGGCAATGGGTTTCCGTCGAGCCGGAAGGATTTCACCGACCAGATTCGTTTCGTGTTACGCCTCAACCAGCTCAATCCATTCCGGCTGCTCGATGAGGAGCTAGCACAATAATTCACCCTACAGTTACCTATGCGAAGTTTCGTTGCCTTTGCATTAGGGCTGAGTGGTTGGTTGGTTGGCTGCCAGCAGCACTACGAGGACCTACCTACCTTTTCAACCGACCGTAAGCTGCTACAAGTGGTGGTAGAAATGCCCGCCGGCACCAACCACGCCCGCCGCTACGATATGACCACCCATACATTTGTACCAGTTCGGCGGGCGGGCCTAGAGTTGGTGGTGGAGTTTCTGCCGTGCCCCGGCAACCTGGGATTCGTGCCAGGTACCCAACTGGGCTTGGCAGCCCGGCCCTTAGCCGCCCTGGTGCTCACCGAGGCTCAGCCCGCGGGTACCGTGTTGGAAGTACTGCCCATCGGCCTGCTTACCCTCGACGACAATGGCGAGCTACAGCATCTGGTACTAGCCGTACCCGCCCGCCCCAGCCAGCAGATTCTCCCCGACGTAACTACCTGGCAGGATCTATTAACCCGCTACCCCGGAGCTCGCACCGTAATTCAGCAATGGGTTTTACATCAGGGACGGCCAGGCGAAATTCGTGTTGTAAGTTGGAAAAACGAAAAGGCCGCTGAGCAGCAGGTGAAAGCCGTCATGAACTAGCCCACAGTTTATTTTACAGAAGGTACTTACACAGAAAAAGCCGCTTCAATTGAAGCGGCTTTTTCTGCATTACCCTACTTATGCTCCCTACTTTATTGCTGCACTATTCAATCTTGTTCATCCGATCCTTCACAGCTTCCAGCGCTACGCGCATGTTCACAATGTCGGCGCGGGCGGCTTCCTGCTCTTTCAGGTTCATGTCCACCATGTTGTTGTACTGGAGCAGTTCGGCGGCATTCTGAGCCAACTGCTGCTGAATTTCCACCTTTTTGATCTTGTTCTTCTCGATGTCCTTCTTGATAGATTCCGACTTCTGGATTACAGCAATATGGTTGTTTTGCGTGGAAACCAGCGCTTTTTCGGCTTCTGCTACCTGCACAGCAAGGTCTTCGCGGTAGAGCATGCGAGCGAAATCCTTCAGGTATTTCTCGCTAGCTTTCCACTGAACGGGCGTAGCATCCTTGCTGAGGTAGGCGTTGCCCAAGTCAACGGACCACCAAACCGAAGTGCCGGTAGGCGTAGCATCCACCTTGCTGATTACGCGAACTGGCGTTTTCGAAATATCTTCGATAACAACACCATCCATCTGATAAACGCCTTTATCAGCTTTCACTTTGCCGCCAAACTGAGCATCAAGCTGCTTTTTCCACGATTCGTCTACCCGCTTGCTGTCTAGCTGAACCGTAACACGCTGGCCTTTGCGTGGAATACCTTTGATGGCCATATCCGTTTCATCAACGGGGGATTTTTGTGCGTAACCAGTTGCCGTCAGCACAAAGATCAACAGGGATAAGAGTACGCCTTTTTTCATGTGAGTAAAATAGTGAGTGAAACGCTAGTCTCGATTATGTCCGATTTTTCAATTTCTACTTTTCAAATTTAACTACTTGCAAAACATCTTAATACGCCCTTGGTTGATTTTTTTGAAGGAAATCATCTTTTATTAAATAGATTATATCACATACCGTTTAACTGACAAAAATACCATTTAACAAGATTTCATCAGTGCTCTTGTATCTTGTTTAATTACCAAAACCAAAACCCATAATCTAGAGTTGTACTCTCCTATGCCTGTAACTGTCTGCCGCAAAGAGCATTTTAACGCCGCGCATCGTCTTCATAACCCCGCTTGGAGTGATGAGCTAAACCAACGGGTGTTTGGAAAGTGTAACAACCCACACTATCACGGCCATAACTACGAGTTGATTGTGCGCCTGACGGGTGAAATCAACCCGGATACCGGTTACGTGTATGACATGAAGCTATTAAGTGACCTCATTAAACGTGAGATTCTCGATACCTTTGACCACCGGAACCTGAATCTGGACACCGAGGAGTTCCGCGAAGTGAACCCAACGGCCGAAAATATTTCGGTGGTTATCTGGAACCGGTTGCGCCAGCATTTGGATGCGCATCTGACCCTCTCGGTTACTTTGTATGAGACCGAGCGAAATTTTGTTGAATACCATGGATAACTCCGTGCCGACCTCAGCCCCTGAGGGCACCCTGCCCGTTGACACCCACCTATCGGCCGATTTGCGTACGCCCTTGCGGTCTGATGCTTTTGAGCTGACGGAAGACGAGAAGATAGCTGGCATCACGGAGCACTTCCGCGAAATAATGCAGCTGCTGGGCCTCGATTTGACCGACGACAGCCTAGCGGGTACACCGCGCCGAGTGGCGAAGATGTATGTGCAGGAGTGGTTTCGGGGCCTCTCGCCGGAGCACCGCCCCGAGGTACGCTTGTTTGATAACCGCTACCAGTATCAGCAAATGCTGGTGGAGCGCGACATCACACTGTTTTCTTGCTGCGAGCATCACTTCGTACCTATTATTGGGAAAGCCCACGTAGCGTATTTACCGGGCGAGCACGTGGTAGGGCTAAGCAAGCTGAACCGCGTGGTGCAGTACTATGCCCGCCGCCCGCAGGTGCAGGAACGCCTTACCCGGCAGATTGCTGAGGAATTGAAGCAGACCTTACATACCGATAATGTGGCCGTACTTATTGAAGCCGACCACCTTTGCGTGATGAGCCGCGGAGTAAACGACACCAGCAGTTCTACTATCACAGCCGAATACAGTGGGATATTCGAGCAGGACGCTGCCTTGCGGGCTGAGTTTCTGCGCATGATTGGCAAATAATGTTTTAAAAGAATATTTCTGAATATTCTGGTTTAAATGATAGGTTGCTGTCCTTTTCCAATTTAATGTTAAGCTAGCCGCGGTTTCACCAAGGCTACTACCTTCGCAACCCACATCAGCAACCCTTCCCATGTCCCGTAAAGTCCTCATCAGCGGTGGTACCGGCATGATTGGCACCCGTCTTGCCGAGATGCTTATTGATGCCGGCTACGAGGTAGCTCTACTCAGCCGCCAGCCCGGCACCGGCCGCTACCGTAGCTTCCGCTGGGACTTACGCGCCAGCACCATCGACGAAGCCGCCGTACCCTACGCCGATTACATAATCAATCTGGCGGGCTCCAGCGTATCAGAGGGCAAATGGACGGAGGAGCGCAAGCGCGAAATCCTGACCAGCCGGTTGGGAGGCACAGCGCTACTAGCACGCGAACTAGCCAAGCCAGGGCACCATGTGCGCGCTTTCATCTCGGCTTCGGCTATTGGGATTTACGGCGACAGTGGTGACCAAGTAGTAAACGAGGAAACACCAGCTGCTTCGGCCACCGATTTTCTGGTGGAGGTGTCGCAGAAGTGGGAAGCCGCTGCGCATGATGTGGAGAAGCTGGACATCCGCACCATAATAACTCGTATTGGTATTGTGCTCAGTCCCGAAGGTGGCGCGCTGGTGCCATTGGCGCGCACCGTGAAGATGATGGCGGGCGCCCCGCTCGGCACCGGCAAGCAATATATGTCTTGGATTCACCTCGACGATTTGTGCCGCTTGCTGATTCAGATGCTGGAGGAACCGCAGTGGCAAGGCACTTATAATGCCGTGTCGCCACACCCGGTTACCAATAAGGAGTTCACCGAAACCCTAGCCAGCGTGCTGCACCGCCCGTTGGTACTGCCCAAGGTACCGGAGTTTGCCTTGAACCTCATGATGGGCGAAATGAGTGAGATTGTGCTAGCCAGCCAACGGGTAAGCGCCGAAAAGGTGCTGCGCCAGGGCTTCACATTCGAGTACCCGCACTTAAAACCCGCACTGGAATCGTTCTACGAGGAAGAGTAGCCAGAACCCATGCGGACACTACTGCGGGTACCTTTGGTTTTGCTGTTGCTCCTGCTGGCCTACCTG
Source organism: Hymenobacter norwichensis DSM 15439 (assembly GCF_000420705.1). Taxonomy (GTDB): domain Bacteria; phylum Bacteroidota; class Bacteroidia; order Cytophagales; family Hymenobacteraceae; genus Hymenobacter; species Hymenobacter norwichensis. The sequence goes on along the minus strand of NZ_ATVL01000006.1, from coordinate 813,777 downwards.
AATTACCGGCTGTACTACCACCCTAGTTTCACGTTGGTTGGTGGCCGCGCCGTCAATCAGGATTTGCTGCAACACGCACGCTTTCTGAAAACCCGCCTGCACCAAGGGGCAGCCGAGGAAATGCAACAGATCTACCCAGAAGGCTTCGTGTACCTCAATGCACTTTACGGCCTGACTTGGGTGGAGCTAGCAGCCGGCGCACCCGACACTACGGCCGTATACCAGGAGGCACTAACGGAAGTTTCCTGGGCAGTGCACGCCATCAATTCGCCAACGGGCCGCTCCACCTTTGAGCAAGACCTGCCAATACCGTACGGCGCCTATTATACTGGCTGGTCAACCTACCTGCTGGGCCGCTATTTAGCCGTGCAGCCCGCCGCCCGCCGCGACACCGCCGATGTAAGACAGTTCGAGCAAGGCTGCGCCTCCATAGCCCAGGGTATAACCCAGAGTGCCACCCCCTACCCTGAATCTTACTCCGATGCGGCCTGGCCCGCCGATGGGGTGGTGTGTCTGGCGGCTCTCGCTACGCATGACCGGGTGCTACTCTCACGTTATCAACCAGCCATCCGGCAGTGGCTGGCCCGCGTTGATACGCATCTTGATTCGCTGGGCCTGATTCCGCACAAGACCGACGCGCAAACCGGCGTGGTAGTACAGGCCGCCATGGGGGCTTCGCAGAGTCAGATACTCAATTTTCTGTTTGAAGTGGATTCCGCTTACGCGCGCCAACACTTCATACGATACCGCCACCATTTCCTGACTTCCCGCTTCGGCTTGCCAGGCATGCGCGAATCGGCGCAAGAAGCGCCCAACGCCGAGCACATCGACTCGGGACCGGTGTTGCTGGATGTAGGCGGAGCAGCATCCATTGTAGGCCGGCGGGTGATGCAGCGCTACGGCGATTATACTACCACTATTGGGCTACGCAACAGCATAGAAGCCTTTGGTATTCCGCTTACTCTTGGTGGGCAGAAGCGCTACCTCTTCGGTCAGCTTCCCATTGCAGATGCTTTTATTGCTTGGAGCAATTCGCTAGAGGTGAATCAAGCTATGGAAAGCTCAGTTTCCTGGCGCCTCCGATTTCAGGGGCTTTCGGCGCTGGTGGCTGCTGGTCTGCTGCTGATATTATTTGTGTTGCGCCGCCAGCCAAATCGTTAGCTGATGCAACGATAGCCTAAGTGTGGGGCTCATAGTTACATGAAAAAGACGCTACTCCTACTATCTGCTACTGCCCTGCTCTCCTCTGCTACCTGTTGCCGGGAGGACGACATCGATACTCCTAGCCCCGAACAAGCCGCCGCCTGTTCGTTGGTGCCCGATGCGGGCATGTGCCTTGCGGCTATACCCCGCTACTACTTCGACCCAAAAGAGAAGAAGTGCAAGCAATTTACTTGGGGTGGCTGCGCCGGGGTGGTGCCGTTCGTTACGCTGAAAGAGTGCGAAGACTGCGGCTGCAAATAGCGGCAGCATCTACAAACTATCGGGTACGGCTACCGCGCCGCTGTTAATTTGCTCCAGCAGGTTATCCGCCACAATAGAATCAACTGGTTCTACCCGGCGGCGGCGCGGCTGCTCAGATACGCACTGGTATTTGCGCGAAATCTTGCCGGGATACTTCGGAAACGGCCCCATGGTGATACCCAGGTCGGTGTCTTCGTACACTTTCTCCATGTACTTGCCGAAGATGGGTAGCGCCGTGCGGCCACCTTCTCCTTGCTGGGAGCCCTGGAAGTGGATGCTCCGGTCTTCGCCGCCCACCCACACACCGGTTACTAAATCCTTGGTGACGCCCATATACCAACCGTCGGAATAGTTGGAGGTGGTGCCGGTTTTGCCGCCAATCTGGTTGTCTTTTTTCCACAGCTCGTATTCCCACAGGGCCTGCGAGGTACCGCCGGGCTCGTCCATGCCGCCGCGCAGCATGTAAAGCATCAGCCACGCCGTTTCGGGCGCAATGGCACGGCGCTGCTTGGGGTCGAACTGCTTGATGACGTTGCCGTTGCGGTCTTCAATGCGCGTCACAATCATAGGCTCCGACTGAAAACCCTGGTTGACGAAGGTGCTGTAGGCATTCACCATTTCGTACACGCTCACGTCGCCGCCCGAGCCGAGGCCGATGCTGGGCACCGACAGCAACGGGCTCTTGATGCCGACTTTATGCGCGTACTTAGCTACGTTCTCCCAGCCGACCCGCTCCGTGAGCTGGGCCGTTACCGAGTTTACGGAACGGGCCATGGCTTGGCGCAAGGTCATGTTGATACCGGTGTACTCGCGGGTCACGTTATCAGGCTTCCACTCCATGTCCTTGCCGTTCTCCACGTAGTTGATGGTCACCCGCTCGTCGCGAATACGGTCGCAGGGCGCGTAGCCGTTATCGATGGCGGTGAGGTAAACGAAGGGCTTGAACGTGGAGCCGGCCTGGCGCTTGCCTTGCTTCACGTGGTCGTACTGGAAGAAGCGGTAGTTGAGCCCACCTACCCAAGCCTTGATCTGGCCGGTGAAGGGGTCCATAGTCATCATGCCGGCGTGCAGGAAGTGCTTGTAGTACGCCAGCGAATCGAGCGGCGAGAGTAGCAGTGTGGTGTCGCCGTCCCCTTTCCAGGTGAATACCTTGGTAGGACGCTTGCGGTGCAGCACCGAATCGAGCAGGGCCGGCTGGCCTTTGTAGCGGGCCGCCAGCTCTTTGTACTGCTCGATGCGCTTCATCTGGGTTTCAATGAAGTTCGGAATTTCATTGCCGTCCTCGTCCACCCACGGGTTTTTGTCCCGGTTTTTCCAGAACCTATCGAACTGCTGTTGCAGCCGTTTCATGCGGTCCTGCACCGATTCCTCGGCGTATTGCTGCATCCGTGAGTCGATAGTGGTATAGATGCGCAGCCCGTCGCGGTACATATCGTAGCCGTTCTTTTCGCACCAGTTATTCACGAACTGGCTCACGGCGCCCCGGAAATACGTCGGCGGGCCATCAATGTGCTGCTCGAACTGATACTTAAGCTGGATGGGCGTTTGCTGGAGCGCGGCCACTTCGGCGACCGGCAGCACGCCCGCCTGACCCATACGCGCAAGGACCAAGTTGCGGCGCTTGCGGGATGCCTCCGGGTGAAAGCGCGGATTGTAGGCGGTAGGGTTGTTGAGCATGCCCACCAGCGTGGCAGCCTGCTCGGCAGTAAGGCTATCAGGGGATGTGCTGAAGAAGGTTTTGGCGGCTACTTTGATACCGTAAGCCTTCGAGCCGTACTCCACCGTGTTGAAATACATCCGTAGAATTTCCTCTTTGGTATAGCGCCGCTCCAGCTCCACGGCGGTCAGCCACTCCTTGGTTTTGCTGATGAGCGTGCTCACACCCGGAATGTAGCCGAGGCCGCCGCGGGTTTCGCCCCGGCGGGTTTTGTAGAGGTTTTTGGCTAGCTGCTGGGTGATGGTGGAACCGCCGCCGCTGGGGTTGCCGCTCAACACGCCACCTACGGCGCGGGCCAGAGCCGTCAGGTCGATGCCGGAGTGCTCGTAGAAGCGCACGTCTTCGGTAGCAACCAGCGCCTTGATTAGCAGCGGCGACATTTTATTGAGGGACACCGGTACCCGGTTTTCGCGGAAGTACTTGCCCAACAGTACGCCATCGGCCGTGTAGATTTCCGAAGGCTGCTCCACCTTAGGGTCTTCCAGTTCTTCCAGACTCGGCGACTTGCCGAACAGGAACATGAAGTTCATGCTCACCAGAATCGGGTAGAGCAGAAAGGTGCCTACGCCGAGCACGAAAAGGGCCCAAATGGCACGTGCCGCACGGTTCGACCACGGCCGGCGTGGCTTGGGTGTAGGGTTTGTCTTCGGCAGTCTTGGAACGGACATTCAGAGCAGATTGGGCAACAACTTCCTGGGGTGGCAGGTCAAGAAGTGGTAAATATACCAGTTAGGCGCGGGCTGGCCTGCCGTTTTTGTTGGTTTGCCTTCTGCGTAGCAACTCGTTGGTAGCACACATCGATGGTTCGCGTAGAGTTGCGTAGAGGAAAAGCGCAGTGTTAGGCAGTGTTCCACCGTTTCCAGTGCCTGAAATTTCACCAGCCAGGCCGCGTTACAGCCACACTATCAACCCAAACAATAGCAGCAACAGCATCCCAACTGACAGGCCCGTGGCACCCAACGCAGCCATGTACCACAGCAGCCGCCAGCCCGCATGCCCCACTCCTGCCGCCACTCGCCACAGCCACACCACGCCCAGCGGCGGCAGCACCACCACGCACAATCTCACTATCCAGTAGGCCAATCTGGCCGCGGCAGGCGTGTGCGGAAAAACTTCATTTTCGAGGCGGATGCTGAGTAGCGCCCCTACCAGCGCGCCTAGCACCCACCACAACGACGTAGGCAATGCCCGCAACGCACGGGCCGCAAAAAGCTGGAGCTGGCTCATACGATTAGCACCTTGAAAAAACGATAAGACAAAGCGGCCACCAGAAATTGCACCTTACCTAACACCGCCGGCACCGTCCACCACAACGTCACTAAACAAGAGCACTAAGGCTACCATCAATGTGAGAGATGCTAGGTGAAACAGCACGCTCAGCACAAGCACAAAGCTGCGCTTGAATTCTTCTTGCTTGTCGAGGCGGGGGCTTTTCCACATCGGCCGGGTCACCCACCAGAGCACGGCTCCATTGCTTAGCGGCAAGGCCACTTTCAGCCAATTGAACAGGCTATTGACTCCGTAAGTATCAAGCTGCGGCCAGAAGTACGGCACCATCCACCACACCCACAGCACGGCGCACACGGCCACCAGCACGCTCAGTGCCCGACCCGGCGAAGAAGCAGGCCGGGGCTGGTAGCCAGATTTAAGCGGGTATTCCTTCACGATTTGCATTGAGAAAATTGATTAATGAAGTCTACTTTACTGTTTGGTTGTGCTGAGCAAGGCGAGTTCGTCAACGCTGCCAGCCGGTTTCCAACAGCCACCCCAGCGCCACGCCCACGGTGTAGCAAAGCAAGTCGCGCCACAGGAAGCCGTGGCCCAGCACCAAGCTACCCGGCAGCGTAGCGCGCAGGCTGTTCAGCCACGGCGTTTGGTAGAGTTGGCTGGTTTCGATGAGGAAGCAGAAGCCCAGCGCCACAGCAGCTACCCAGTTGGTGGTTTTACCCACGAACACCAGCCCGAGCAGCCAGAAAACTAGCAAGGCCCACAGCGTGTCGCCGGCGTAGGTGACCAGGAAACCGGGCAACTCCAGCTCCGGCCGACGAGAAGCCAGCCCAGCCAGCATAGTGAGTAACGCCAGGGCCACGTACCACACTCGGCGACGGAGCGTATCGGGTGGACTGCTGCCGGTCACTGTTGCGCTGACATTTCTGCTTTTTGGCCGCTGTACACGGCTTCGGCAAAACCGGCCAAACTGAGTACCAACCCTAGAGTGTAGCCCCAGCTGAGCCATTGGGCGTACTCATGCATTTCCGCATGCATCTCCGCGGATTGAAACAGCAGTATGCACAGCAGTTCGTGCACGGCGCTGAGGGACCATAGAACCACGGTCCGGCGGTAGGTACTGGCTCCGCGGGTTAGCTGCCAACGCAGGCAATAAAGAATCAGACCGGGAACAGGCAAGCCGAAAAACAACAAAGCAAAAAGCAGCATAATATTTATACCCAGGATAGTAAGTGTATCCTTAAGCTGTTGCGCAACGGCCAGCCAGCGGCCGAGCCTACTGCTTGCCAGTGGTGCGGACGGAGTGAGTTGAGCTTCCATAGCGAAGAAAATATCAACGACCAGCCAATAGCTCAGCCCCCTGCGGCGACCAAAGCATCATCAGGAAAAATACCGCACCCAACAGCAGCAACAGGAGTAGGCAGCTGGCTGGCAGGACGCCCGTCAGTAGGCGTTGGCGGCGGGAAATGGGGTTGTCGGCGTGGTCTTGCCAAGACAGTAGGAAAGCCAGCGCTGCTACGTCGCCGACGCATACCAGCAGGGCCAAGACGGTTAAAGCGAATTGAAGGAGCATATCTTCGATAAATGAATGAGCGACCAGGCAAATGGTTGAGGCAGCAGGCTATTTCGTTGGTCTGGAGGCTCGTTCGTTCAGCTCCTTATCTGCCTGCCAGTCGGCGTAGGTGTAGCTGGGCCAGTGGCGGGCGGCTTGCAGGGCCTTGAACTCTTGGAGGCGCTGCTGAAGCCGTTGGGTAGCAGCGGCCGGTTCCAGCTTTTCCCAAGTACCACTGTAGCTTTCGTGCACGAGGTGGCGCTGCGTGAGCACCGCTTGGTGGGCAGCCAATTCCGGTAGCACCCGGTCGGGCATGTCTAGCAAGAAGCCGTAATCGAGGGTAGGCAACTCAGGGCGCAGGTTGTAGCGCACAATCCAGATTTCCCAGTTGCCGCAAGCCAGACCCACCAGCAGCACGTAAGCCGCCAGCGCATTGAGGCGCACCAGCGAGAAGGCCGAGCGGCGCTGCCAGATTTTGAGCAGCACCGTAGCCAGCCCAAAAAACGTGAGCAACAGGAAGCCATACACCCCAATGCGCTTGTAAGCCAAACCTGTATTGACGATGTAGTAGTAGTTGCGCAGCCCTACCGACACGGCCAGCACTGCGTTTTGCAGCACCCACACCGTGGCCAGCCCGCGTAGTACTGGCAGCCCGCGCTGGTAGAAATTCAGGTTGCGGCGGAAAAACCACAGCACAATCCCCATAGCTACCAAAATGCTCAAGATGAGCACATAAGTACCTTCGTGCACAAATTGCGTGAGGTCGAAGTTGGGCGCGGGCTTGAACCCAAACCAGATCCAGTTGATGTCGATGACGTTGACGACCAGCAGCAGCACGTTCACCAAAACCAGCAAACTGAGCGCCACCAGGTATTCCTTGCGCAAATCGAGGGCTCGGAAGTTCTGCAGGCGAAAATCGGGGCGGCGCACGGCAAAGGAGGCCACCCGGTCGCGCTGCCGCGTGATAAACTCGCCGAAGCGTGATTCCCGGTCGGTGAAGTAGTGCACCGGCACCAGTACCAGCGCGGCCCCGGTGGTAGCCAGTCCCAGCAGAAAAAACAGCAGATGCGGCACCGACAGGTTTTCAAATAGGGCTTCTATCCATTCCCCTACTATCGCCAGCGCCCGGCTGGTGAGTTGGCTGTACACGGGATTGGCAATCATAAACAGCACGTGGAACACAGCTAGCGCCAGCAACGGTACGCCCAGCAGCCGGCCATAAAACCAGGCCCGACCTACCCGGCCGCCTACATTGTCGGGCAGGCGCACTAGGCTTACCAAGCCCGGCATCATCTGCCACGCGCTACCAATAGCCGTGAATAGCGCATTGCTGACCAGCTTCAGGTGGGGTTGATTGAGGTAACCGAGCCACACCGCCAGCGAGGCTACGCACGCCAGCAGCGCCGCCCCCGAACCATACCAGGCCACCATGGCAGCGCTGAGCACGGTGCCCGCCAGCGTCAGACGGAAGTAGCCAGAGCGCCACTGCGGCGCGTGCCGGGGCAGCTGGGTCAGTACCACGCCCACCACAAACACGGTGTAAATCAGCATATTCAGGGCGGCCCGCTCATGCCAGAACAGCAAATCGAACAGAATGGCACCAACCGGCAGCGCCACTTTTTGCAGCGTGCTCAGCGTGAGTTGCGGCGTCGGCGCGTCGGTAGGGGCATAGCGGGAGCCGGCCACGGGGATAGAATGGTTCATGTTGTCAGCAGGAATTATTAGTTCTGATATTTTAAAAGAACTTTGTATTTCAAAGCCAAAAGTCAAAAAAATAGAGTTTACCCTCGCAGCAGTTTTTCCAAAGCCGCCAAATGGTCTTGAAAAGCCTGTTTTCCATCTTTGGAAGCCGTGTAAGTAGTGTTCGGCTTTTTGCCCACAAACTGCTTGCTCACCTCCACATACCCCGCTTTTTCCAGAGCCGCCACGTGGCTGGCTAGGTTGCCATCGGTCAGGTCGAGGGCCTCTTTCAGGTCAGTAAAGCTCACGCCGTCGTTGGCCATGAGCACGGCCATCACGCCCAGCCGCACCCGGTGGTCGAAAGCTTTATTGAGCGTGTGGATGAGGTGTTTCAAGTAAGGAGCTAGGAGTTAGAAGACAGGGCTAAGAGGTTAAAGGAAGAGAGTAGAATGTGAAGATTGGAAAGCAAAGCCGGAAATTTTTAATATTGGGCACCACTCCTCCTAATTTCTGGCTCTAGCTTCTTCCCTGCTAACTTCTTTCATACCGGTTGTACATCAGCAGGCCGTAGCCGATGTGGCCCAACCCGAAACCGAGCGCAAAGAACAACAATCCAGCCCCAGGCAACAAAATAGTTAGCAATCCGAGGGCTATCTGGGTGAGGCCCAGCCACCGAATTTCGTCGAGAGTGTACTTGCTGGCGTTCAGCAAGGCCAAACCGTAGAACAGCAGCAGCCCTGGCACCACTAGGCTCACGGCCCCGCGCAGAAACAGCGCAATACAAAACAACCCACCCGCTACCAGCGGAATCATAAGGCTAAGGGCCAGCCGCCGCCCCAAGGTGCTCCACAAGGGCTGGCCGGCTTTGCGGGCACGACGGAACGTAAAGAAAGCCGCCACAGCCAGCGCCGCTGTAATCATACCGCACGCTAGTAGCAGTAAATACGGCAGCACCAAAGTTCGCTCCGACTCGGTGCTTTCCAGTAGCCGCAGAAACCCCTGGGTTCCGTATTCGCGCTTCAGGTACAAGTGCCCTACTCCCGAGCCCACTAGCGCCACCACCCCGGCCCCGACGCCCGAGAGGCCGCTAAGTGAAATGAAGCGCGAGGAGCGCTCCATAATGGCGCGAATCTCGGTGAGTTGAGCTAAGGGGTCGACGGCAGGCTTTGTCATATCTAAAAGCACTTTGTATTGCAAAGCACGGTAAATAGCTTCTCCTTTGCAAGAGGCAGGGCTAACTATTTTCTATAGAATATGATTTCCGACAATTGGCCCAACGACATATGTGGTTTTCGTGGCTGTGGGGAATGTATGTAGTATGGGCGATGGGCTTACTTGCCACAGCAGGAGTCGCTATCTTATCTGTATCACATGGTCGTCCAATACATAATTTGACTGTCTCAACAATAGTATACAGCTTGCTGATTGGCTTCGTGGGAACTATGGTTTGCTTGGGATTGCCAGCACTACCAGGAGTTCTTGTGCGACGCACGATAATGCAAGGGATGTTCACGGCTACTACTTTAAGAAGCGGCCTGATTCTGCGCACAGTAGCAGTGTTCGAAGCCTCAATAGCTGTCTTTATACCTTTATACTACTGTATTTGCCGCTATTATTTGCAATCGGCTCCAAAGTCGATTCTGGAATGACTACAGCACAGCTAGTGGCCTTTACAGCCCTATTATTTATTTGTCTGAGTTTGCCGTGGCTCTTGCCCTCGGTAACGGCGGCGTGGTGGCTGAGACGGCGCTTATTTCCGCGCTGAATCAAAGCGGGATGGTTTGGAGTATTCCTCGCTCAAATTGGAATACCTTTTTTCCCAAACAAGTACATTCCAATGGAATCCTAGGGGTTTTTGTGGTTCGTAGATACCCTCGTTCAGCTTCCAGCACCAGTGAGGTTTCGTGGTGTCGCCCTGAACAGTCTTTCTCTCCACCATCTATTGCTTACCGTAATGCCAGCTTCTTCTACCTCTATCCAATCTACTATCACCCGCACAATGCTACTATGGTTGCTCAGCAACCTGGGCGGCACCTTGCTATTGGGCATGGGATTCGCCTTAACTCACCAGCTCAACGACAGCACCATTGCCATAGCTGCGGGTTTGCTGGCGGCACTTATTACGTTGCCGCTGGTGCCGCTGGCCCTGCCTTTCTTCGCGCTGGTTACTCGCTTTTGCCCCGCTTGCTCCCGCCGCTCAATGGCTCTGCTCGGCGTGACGCTGTTCTTTCTGGCGGCCAACGAACTGCTGCACCTGCTACTCCCCTTTGCTACTTTCTGGGGTTTGCTGGAAATGTCGATACCCTACTTGGCGGCGGGCCTGCTTGTTGTTTCTTGGCTCTACAGCTCTGGCGGCAAAACTTCCACGGCTGCTCTGTGGCCCAGAAAGCAAAACAACCGCATGCTGTTGAGCTAGTGCCTCGCCACGAGTCTGCCTGATAACCACTACAGGTCGGTTGCGCGTAGGTAGCAAAGTGAAATTCCGCCTTCAGTTATTCGAGTTCGAGGATCTGCCTTGGTTTCCGCGCGTTATCCGGGCGGGCATGATGGACTACCTACGCTTCATGATTTCTTTGCTGGGCACCTACCAGCCCATTGTGCCGCTGCTACGCACGGCCATGCAGCGCACTAATACGCTTCAGCTTTTAGAGTTGTGCGCCGGGTCGGGAGGCGGCACGGAGGGCATCTTACAGCGCTTGCGGGCAACCGGCCTACCCGATACGCACATCACGCTCACCGACCTGTATCCGCAGCCGGCGGCCTGGCAACTGTTGGCGGCGCGCACGCCCGGCCTGACCTACACAGCGGCCCCGGTTGATGCTACGGCCGTACCGCCGGCGCTAACTGGGTTTCGCACGGTATTTTCGGCCTTCCACCACTTCCCGCCTGCCGCTGCCGAGGCGCTATTGGCTGATGCGGTACGGCAACAAGCTGGTATTGGAGTGTTTGAAGGAGCCGGCAAGCACTGGCTGGAAATTGCCCTGGCCTGGACGGTGCTGCCGGTGGCGCAGTTGCTGTTCACGCCTTTCATGCGCCCCTTCCGGTTGAGCCGGCTGCTGTTCACTTACCTTGTTCCGCTGATTCCGCTGTTTACCATCTGGGACGGCACCGTGTCCATCCTGCGGATGTACCCTCCGGAACAGTTGCTTGATTTAGCCCGCCGCGCCGACCCTACCGGCCGCTTTGCGTGGCAAGCTGGTAAAGTGCGCCATTGGTGGGGCCCCGAAGTAACCTACCTGATTGGGACACCGAAAAATGTAGCGTAAGCTTTAGCTTGCACCGTGAGCCTCTGGCCGCAGGCTGTGTTGCCTGGGGGCCGCCCCTACCGAAGCTATGCTACATTCTTACCGCCGCGCCTTACTCCTGCTGCGCATCCCGTTTTCCATTTACCTAATGCCAGTGTTCTGGTTTGGCCTGAGCGCATTGCGAGAGCCAATCAGCATAGGACGCGCCGTAGCGGTATTTGTGGTGCTGCACCTGCTAGCCTACCCGGCTTCCAACGGCTACAACTCCTACTACGACCGGGACGAAGGCAGCATTGGGGGCTTGAAGCAGCCACCCAAGGTATCCAAGGAATTGCTGTATCTGGTGTATCTGTTTGATGCGCTGGCCGTCCTAGGTGGTGTGCTCCTGAACCCGCTGTTTGGGCTGCTGGTGGCGGTGTACCTGCTGGTCTCGAAGGCGTATAGCTACGAAGGCATCCGGCTCAAGAAGTATCCGCTGGTGAGTACGGCTGTAGTGGTAGTGTTTCAGGGAGCCTTCACCTTTTTGATGACCCAGGTAGGCATGGGCGCTACTCAGGGCACCTTGCTGGAGCCGACTAACCTACTCCTGGCCTTTGTGAGCAGCTTGTTTTTGTGTGGCTCATACCCGCTTACCCAAGTGTATCAGCACCAAGAAGATGCCCGCCGCGGCGACCAAACGCTAAGCTTGCTGCTGGGTATTCGGGGCACATTTATTTTCGCGGCCATCGGTTTGCTGACTGGCGCGGCGGTGCTAGCATACACACTCTGGCTGCGTGACGAAATTCGACACCTTCTTATCTTTTTGGTGGCTACCGGCCCCGTGGTGGCGCTATTTGGGCGCTGGGTGTATGCTGTGTGGCGCAACCCCGCCGCTGCCGACTTCGAGCACACCATGCGCATGAATCAGGTGTCGTCGTTGTGCATGAGTGCCGCGTTCATTCTGATGTTACTTTGGTAGCTGATTTATGCGCTACCACCGTAGCCAAGCTAATTACAGTCAACTGAACAGTATAGCTGCTTTTGCGTATTGCAGACCCGTACCATCCTGTATTGTGTTATGCGTCGCATTTTTCTGCTTCCGCTGCTTGCTTTCGCGGCGGCCTGCTCCACTCCCGATACCCGCCAAGCAACTACCACCACTTCCACAGCTGATACAGTTGCCCAAGTGGAGCCCCTGGATACCACCCGCGCCAGCGCCACCAGCGCCCAGTCCGACACGCTGAAAACGGTAACCAAACGGCACGTTTTCTCTAATCCGGGGGCACCCGACGTGTTTAAGCTGGAAATGCGCGGCAAGGATATTCTGACCGGTAAGGCTACTTTTACAGTGACGGATGCCAGCGGGCAGGTGGTTTTTCGCGAGATGCTGGCCGCCGAGGACCTAGAAGCGGCTATGGTGTATGAGATGAAAACGCCAACCGCCACCGCGGCCGAGCGCGAAGCCTACGTGCGCCGTCGCATGGACGAGTTTTTTGCCGATAAAAACTTCCAGAAGCCAGCCCTCACCGCCAAAGCCACCTACCCCACCGACAACTCCATTCCGCGTGTCGCCTGGGATGACTTACTGAAGCGCCCCGATGCTGTTAGCTTCAGCTACCTAGTCGGAAAAGAAGACCGCCGCCGTATTGCCTGGTCGCCGGGCGCCAAGCAAGTAGTGCATCTACCAGGTTTCGGTAGCTAGCTGTTATTCCGTTCAGCAACATATAACAAGCCAAAGGCCTTCATTCCTCGACAAGCTTGGAATGAAGGCCTTTATTGGATCCTGTTCAAACAACTAATAGAAGCCGGATTCCTCCTTTGGTTGGAATGGAAGCCTAATGGCCTTGCTCCAGAGCCTGACGTAGGCCATTGGCAAACGCTTCATAGGGTTGGTAACCGCGGGCCAGCACGTAGCCTTGGCTACCTATCCGTAGCACACTGGTTGGGAAACCTTGAACACCGATCTTAGCTACTGCCGCAAACTCTTGGCGCGTGGCAGTAGCCGTTTCCGGCTGCGTAAGCCGATGCAGAAATTCGGCAGCATCTACGCCGTGGGCGGTTGCCAGCGGCACATAGGTTTTAGGCTCGTTCAAATCGGCTCCGTCGTGGAAGTGCGCGTGTTGCACCGCATGGGCGAAACTGGCCACCTGCGCCTGATTGAGCTGCCGAAATGCGTTGATGGCCCAGCTCGGCGGCTCAGAGTCCTGCACGTAGCTGCCTTCCTCGCCCAAAGCCCAAAACGCCGCCCCAAATCGCACGCCCGTTGTTTGGGCTACCTGTTGCAACGCGTTGCTGATGTGGTGCCAGTCTTCGCCAATCGGACCTACCTGCTCGCCGGTTATCATTCCCCCGCATAGCACCGATACATCTAGCTGATCAGCAAATTCTTGCTGCACGCGCTGGATAACTAAGCTCATGCCGTAACACCAGCCGCACAGCGGGTCGAAGATGTAGAGTAGCTCGGGCCGGTCGGTGGTGGAAGGCGTTGGTTGCGTCATTGCAAATAATCAGTAAATGAAAACGTCATGCAAAGCTTTTAAAGGCTTTGCATGACGTTCAACATATTCATTATACAACGGGTTTAGCCGTTCATCGACACCAGGAATTCCAGGTTGTCTTTGGTGCCTTTCATGCGGTCTTTCAAGAACTCCATAGCTTCCGAAGGCGTCATGTCGGCCATAAACTTGCGCAGTACCCAGATGCGGCTTAGCTCGTCTTTGCTCATCAGCAAATCTTCGCGGCGGGTACCAGAAGCCGGTACGTCAATGGCTGGGAAGATGCGCTTGTTGGCCAGTTTGCGGTCCAGCTGCAATTCCATGTTGCCGGTGCCTTTAAATTCCTCGAAGATAACCTCGTCCATTTTGGAGCCAGTTTCGATGAGGGCCGTGGCAATGATGGTGAGCGAACCGCCGTCTTCCACGTTACGAGCCGCTCCAAAGAAGCGCTTGGGCTTGTGCAGTGCATTAGCGTCCACACCACCCGATAGGATTTTGCCGGAAGCAGGCTGCACGGCGTTGTAAGCACGCGCCAAACGAGTAATTGAGTCCAGCAGAATCACTACGTCGTGGCCGCATTCCACAAGGCGCTTGGCCTTATCCAACGCAATGCTCGTGATTTTCACGTGGCGGTCAGGCGTTTCGTCGAAGGTGGAACTGAGCACCTCGGCTTTCACCGAGCGGGTCATGTCCGTTACTTCCTCGGGCCGCTCATCGATGAGCAGAATCATCAGGTACACCTCGGGGTGATTTTCGGAAATGGCGTTGGCTATTTCCTGCAACAGCACCGTTTTACCGGTTTTCGGTTGCGCCACAATTAGGCCGCGCTGGCCTTTGCCAATAGGAGCAAACAAGTCCAGAATGCGGGTGCTGTAGAGCGCCGATTTGGTGGTGAGCTTCAACCGTTCCTCGGGGAACAGCGGCGTGAGGCTAGTGAACGGCACCCGGTCGCGGGCTTCTTCCATTGCCCGGCCGTTGATGCTGTCCACGCCAACCAGCGCGTAGTATTTTTCGCCTTCGCGCGGGGGCCGGATGGTGCATTTCACCGTGTCGCCGGCTTTCAGCGAGAATTGCTTCACCTGCGCCGGCGCCACATAAATGTCGTCGGGCGAGGCCATGTAGTTGTAGAACGGGCTGCGCAGGAAGCCGTAGCCGCCATCAGGCATCATTTCCAGCGTGCCTTCCCCAGGAATCGTGATATCGAAATCGTTGCGGGGACGCTGCTGCTGCTGGTTGTTGCCATCGGGGCGAGGCTCGCGTGCTTGGCCATTGGCTTCCTGGCGCTGCTGCCGCTGCAATTCGCGGGCGGCATACCGGTCTTCGCGGCGCTGCTCCCGGTCGGGGCGGCCTTGCGAATCGCGGGGCAGGCGGTTTTGGTCGCGCTGGTCAGTACGGGGCTGGTCGCCGGTGCGGGGTTCGTTGCGGAAGTCGCGCATGTCCCGAACTCCATCCGTGGCGCGGCCGTCATTGGTGCGGGCTACATCGGAAGTAGGTGCGGGCCGCGCTTCGCGGGTTTGGTCGGTGCGTAGGTCGCGGGGCTGGTTCGAATCCCGGTCGGAACGGAATTCCCGCTCCCGCGGCTGGTCCCGCGGGGTGCGCGGCGTGGTGCCGTTTTGCTCGGGTCGGAAAATACGAGGGGCCGGAGTGGTTACGGGTGCTACCTCGGCAGTTGGAGCGGCCTCAGTGGTGGCTGGCGTTGCAGTTTCAGGAGTGACTTCAGCGGCAGCTGGCGGCAAAAATGGAGCACGCTCCACAGCCGTTTCCAGCGGAGTATCGGTGCTGGCTGGGGCCGAATCCACTTCAAAAGGCAATTCGGGCGTGGGGCGGTTATTGCGGTTGTTGGTTTCGCGCGTACGGCGCTCCGGACGCTGAAAAACCTTCACTGGGCGCTCGGCAGAAGCCGGCGCGGCATTTTCAGTAGGAGCCGTGGTTTCGGTGGGCGCTACGGCAGCTTCGGCAACAGCAGGTGCCTCCGGAGTGGTAGGAGCCACAACTGCTTCTGGGGTAGCAGGAGCAACTACGTCACTTGGTGCGTCAACGGTAGCAGCGGCCGTTGCGGCGGCCGCTTTCGTGCGGCCGGCATTGGGGGTACGGGCTGGGGCAGCAGCGCGCGAAGTGGCCGTGCGGGTGGCAGCGGCCGCGCGGGCGGGCGCGGAAGCCCGAGCAGCAACGATGGGACGAGCGGATGCCTCATCGGGAGCGGCCGGGGCTGCTACCTCGCCCACTTCCGCCACGGCTACATCAGAAAAAGGCTGTTCGGGGCGCGCCTTACCTGCTGGCTGAATCTTAGGGGGTAGCTTGTCGGCGGGAATAAGGGCCTGCTGATCGAGAATCTTATATATCAGATCCTGCTTGCTAAGTTTCTTAAAGTTACCGACGTTGAGTTCTTCCGCCACTTCCTTCAGGTCGGAAAGCAGACGGTCCTTCAACTCTTCAATAGTGTACATAGAGGCAATGAGGGGGAGGGAAAAATCAAAAGCAGAAGCACAACCAACAGCGGTACATTGCCCATATGCGGGCTATACCTAGGAGCCGCAAAAGCGGCAGACAGTACAGGTATTCAGGACAGAACTGAGGGGAGTGGTAACGGGAGCAGCGCTGGAAAATAACCGCGGACCGGACGTATAAAAACTACCGAGGGTCCGGCATCAGCTGCCGACTTGTTAGCACAATGTTACTCTAATACGAATGAACTGCCAAATCGGAACAGAAATTTTGCGGATTAAGCTCCTTTACGCAAAAATATAGGCTTAGATGCCTCACAGCTTGAATTAAGGCACCTTTTCAAGGTTTAGCTTGGCTCTATTTAATTGGTGCGCAGGTTACGGTAGTGGTACTTCACCTATTTACTACGTTATTTTTCGAGTAAAGACGTTTTTTCTCTTGTTTTAAGTGGCAAAGCCGTACAGCAACTTTGCCTTGTAAAGAAGCTGCGTTTATTCTGCAAAATCTACGGCTATTTTTGCGCTCCTATTCATTTGTATCTGCTGCCCCATGTTGCAAGTTTCCGTTCTCAAAGAGCACCCCGAGCTGGTGCTGGCCGGCCTGGCCAAGAAGCATTACAAAACGGCGCAAGCCGACGTGCAGGCCATTCTCGAACTCGATCAGCGCCGCAAAGACCTGCAAACCTCCCACGATGCGGCCCAGGCCGAAGCCAACGAGCTGGCCCGCCAGATTGGCTCTTTGATGAAATCGGGTGACAAAGCCGGGGCTGAAACCCTGAAGCTGCGCACTGCCGAGCTAAAGCAGCAAACCAAAACCCACGCCGACGAGCTAGGCCAGGTGGAAGTGGCCTTGCAGCAAACCCTCTACAAGCTACCCAACCTGCCGCACAGCAGCGTACCGGAAGGCCGCTCGGCCCAAGACAACGAAGTGGTGCGCGAAGTAGGCACCATTCCCACACTGCCTGCCAACGCGCAGCCGCATTGGGAGATAATTAAGAAGCACGACATCATCGACTTCGAGCTGGGCAATAAGATTACCGGAGCGGGTTTTCCGGTATATAAGAAGCAAGGTGCGCGTTTGCAGCGCGCGCTTATCAACTTCTTTCTAGATGAGGCCCGCGCCGCTGGCTACGAGGAAGTGCAACCCCCAATTCTGGTGAACGAAGCTTCGGGCTACGGCACCGGCCAGCTCCCCGACAAGGAAGGCCAGATGTACCACGACGAGCGGGACAACCTGTACCTGATTCCAACGGCCGAGGTGCCCATCACCAACCTCTACCGCGACGAAATTGTAGCTCTCGACAAGCTACCCATCCGCAACGCCGGCCACACACCCTGCTTCCGCCGTGAAGCCGGCAGCTGGGGTGCCGATGTGCGCGGCCTCAACCGCCTGCACCAGTTCGACAAGGTGGAAATTGTACAGATTACGCTACCCGAGCAGAGCTACTCGGCACTGGAAGAAATGGTAGCTCACATTGAAAAGCTGCTGCAAAAGCTGGAGCTGCCCTACCGCGTGCTGCGCCTCTGCGGCGGCGACATGGGTTTCACTTCGGCCCTTACGTATGACCTGGAAGTGTGGAGCGCCGCCCAGGGCCGATGGCTGGAAGTAAGCTCGGCCAGCAACTTTGAAACCTATCAGGCCAACCGTCTCAAGCTACGCTACCGCCCCGAGGATGGTGCCAAAACGCAACTCCTGCACACGCTGAACGGTTCGGCGCTGGCGCTGCCTCGTATTGTGGCTGCGCTCCTGGAAAACAACCAGCTAGAGGACGGCAGCATCCATCTGCCGGAAGTGCTCCACTCCTACTGTGGCTTCAGCAAGATTGGATAATGTCAGAAAGGCATAGAAAAAGCCCGTTCAACTGAGTTGAACGGGCTTTTTCTATGCCTTTCTAATTCGAGAGGCCCACCTTTATACTACAGTATTTTCAGTGCTAATACTCGGCCATTTGCTCGTCCACGTAGCACCAAGCCCATTGTTCGCCGGGCTCGGCCGATATGATAACTGGGTGTTCGGTGGCGCGGAAATGTTTGGTGGCATGCTTGTTCTTGGACTGGTCGCAGCAACCAACGTGGCCGCACTCCTGGCAGACGCGCAGGTGCACCCATTTATCCCCGAGGGCGACGCAATCGGGGCAGACGTGTTCAGCGGCAGGGATAAGCGCAGTTAGGGCAGAAAGATGGGAGCAGATAGCCATATAGGGTACGGTTAAAGAAGGCTGGGTTTGACTACCGTAAAATAGGAAGCTTCTTCGGTAATCTGCTATTCCACCAGTGTCGTGACGATGCGCAGGCCGCTCATTAGCGTTTTCTGCACTGGGCACTTGCTGGAAATCACCTCTAGGCGCTGGCGTTGCTCGGGCGTGAGCGGACCAACTAGACGCAGCTCTTTTTGCACTTCTTCCAGCATCTCGCTAGGCATCTCGCACTTGTCGCAATCCTGCCGGTGCACGCGCTGGTGGCTCAAACGTACCTCAATGGCTTCGAGAGGCCATTTTTTCTGGTTGGCGTAGAGGCGTAGCGTAATGGCCGTGCAGGCTCCCAGCGCGGAAAGCAATAGGTCGTAGGGTGTGGGGCCTTGGTCTTGGCCTCCGGCAGCCACGGGCTCATCAATGAACCACGTGTGGCGGCCGGCTTGCACATCGGCCAGCAGTGCGTCTTGGCCTACTTTTACTAATACTGCTTTGTTGGGAGCGTCCATCATGCTGTTGGTAGTAAAGAGTGCACCTTGTACCTAGTGATTAGCTGTAACAACTAGGCACGAGCACTAATGGTGTGGGTGATATTCAGTTAAAACAACCTTTCAGCTCATCACACCAGCTAGGGATTTATGAAGAGAGATACAGTTTTCGGCTTGGCTTAATGAGACTGGTTTCGCGAATGTATAAATGAAAAGGCAGCTTAAGTTCGATGACTCAAGCTGCCTCTTTGGCGGTCAGGCCTCAGAAATCGTATTACGACTTTGGCGTATAAGGAAATTTCTTCGACGCGTTGCGCATTAGCATATTCACTGTGCTCTCAGTGGAACTACCTACCGAGCCGGCGGCAACATAGTCGTACTTCCACAACAGCTTACCGGCGTCGGCTTCGTGAATGTTCACCGTGATGTTGGCTTGGTTGGTAGCCCCCCAAGCGCCAACAAGTAAGCCTACTGCTACGGCAGCACCATCGCTCATGGGTTTGGTGGTTCGCACGTTGGTGGTTAGTACGGCATCTACACCCAAAATCTTGGCTAGTTCCTGTGGAGTGTGGCTGCGGAGCTCAGCCGTCGGAATTTGACTTTCCCGCAGACGCGCATTGGTTTGCGTGATGTCCTGAAACTGGACCGTGTACCCACGCTGCTGGGTACGACGCAACAACCAAGCATAAATTTTTTCTTGGTAGTCAATACCGCTTTTATTTTCTATCTCGCGCTGCTGCTCGAGAGTTGTATTCTTTGCCTGATTAGGCCGCATCTGCATAGTTACGTAAGCAGGTAGAATAGCTACCGTCTTGTGCTTGGGAGCATAAGACCGAAAGTCGTTTGCCAGATAAATACTGGGGCCACAGGCGGTGAGTAGCATAGCAAACAGGGCTATAAATAGAGAGCCCAAAGTAGAAATGCGCATTTAGAAAAGGATTAGAGAAAAGAAAATTAAATAGGATTTTGCCTGACCAATTTACTGGCAAGTATATAAAAACCTATTTGAAAATCCGCTAAACCCTATACTTATTTCTAAACCTTTATCTACCGTCTTGCGTTTGAGGCAAGTCTAAGTCAAATTTAATATCACGCATGCAGCGGAAGTGGCCTTGCGGGCACTTTTCGTAGCCAATTTTCGAGCAGGGCCTACACGGCAGGTCGCGCACTTCCAGCACCCGAAACTCGGTGCGGTACGGGTACATGCCAAATTCCGGTACTGTGTTGCCCCACACGCTGAATATCTCCTTCCGGAAGGCCGCCGCAATGTGCATCAGGCCCGTATCGTGGCTGACGACCAACTGCGCCTGCCGCACCAACGAGGCCGACTGACTCAGGGAGTATCGGCCGCAGGCGTTGTAAATGGTTGTTGCTTGCTGATTGTTGCTTGCCGATTGTTTGGGGAAGTAATAAGGGCTGTCGGGAATACTCGGCATGGAAGGCGGCGAAACGGCGGCTTGCTTCTCGAAAGCCAATTCTACAACGTGCCCGGTACTTTCGTCTTCGGGGCCACCAAGCAGTACCACGGGCCGCCGGAGCTGCGCGCATAGCTCAATGATGCGCTCTACCGGCAGGCGCTTGGTGGCGTGCTGGGCCCCAATGGCAAAAGCCACGTAGCCGTGCTGAAAGCCGGCAGGCAACGTAGCCACGTCCACTTCATCGGCTGGCGGAATGAAGTAGTCCAATCCTTTGCCATCGTTTTTCACGCCTAGCTGCGCCGCGGCGGCCAGGTACCGGTCCACGATGTGTACGCGCGGCATGGTATTGATTTTGAACTGCACCAGCAACCACTTGCGCCAGTTCAACTTATCAAAACTGGCCGATTTCACGCCGAGCTGGGCTTTCAGCAAGCTGGTTCGCAGGTTGTGATGCAGGTCCACCACGAAATCAAATTTCTCGGCTTTCAGTTCAGCCACCAGTTCTTTCAATGAGCCGGTGAGATAGTGCGCCTTGTCCACGTAGGGGTTAGGCTCGATAATGCTACGGTAGCCCGGCTTGGTACAAAAATGCACCACCGCGCCCGGCACCTGCTGCTTTACCGCCCGCACCACCGGCGTAGTCAGCACAATATCCCCAATGGAAGAAAAGCGCAGAATCAGAATCTTCATGATGATTAAGCTATTAGCTGCTGGCTGTTAGCTATTGGCTTTTGTGGTTCGTATCAACAAAAAGCTAACAGCCAGCAGCTAATAGCTTCAAACCCTTACCCAAACAGGGTATCCTGAAATTGCAGCGGGGGCTTGATGTTGGCTTTGCGTTGGGCAAAATACTCGGCCACTTCTTCCACCGATTTGGCATTGAACGTCATGTCCTTGGTCAGGCCTCCTTTACGGCCCATGAACACACCGTAGCGCATGTCGGCGTAGCCATTGGTATGATGCGCATCGGGGTTGATGCTGAGCTGCACACCTTGGTCGAGGGCATAACGCACCCAGCGCCAGTCTAGGTCGAGGCGCCAGGGGTTGGCGTTGATTTCGATGATAACCTGGTGCTGGGCGCAGGCATCAATGATAGCCTTGTGGTCGAGCGGATAGCCTTCCCGGCGCAGCAGCAAGCGGCCAGTAGGGTGACCTAGCATGGTGCAATACGGGTTTTCGATGGCCCGCAGTACGCGCGTAGTGGCTTTGTGCTCGTCCATGCGCAGGTTGCTGTGCACCGAGGCTACAATAAAATCGAAGGTTTCGAGCACGGCGGGCGGATAGTCGAGCGCACCATCGGAAAGAATATCGGACTCAATGCCTTTGAAGATGCGGAATGGCGCCAACTCCTGGTTGAGCTGGTCTACTTCCTGCTGCTGCTGGCGCACGCGCTCCACGCTCAGCCCATTGGCGTAGTGCGCCGCCTGCGAGTGGTCGCAGATGCCGAGGTACTGGTAGCCTTGGTCGCGCAGGAAGGTTGCCATTTCGCGCAGGCTGTGGCTGCCATCGGAGTAGTTGCTGTGGTTGTGCAGGGAGCCGCGCAGGTCGGCGTCTTCCAGCAGCTTAGGTAGCTTATGTTCTTTGGCCAAGGTCAACTCGCCTAGTCCTTCGCGCATTTCGGGCTCCACGTATTGCAACCCAGCTTTTTCGTAGATGGCTGCTTCCTGATAGAACCGCTCCCGTTTCAGCAATTGCCGCAACGTGTTCGGCTGCCCCGTGGGTGCCTCAGCCAGCGGCTCCGAGAGGTGCTTTTCGGCGGCGGATTGCAGGAATACTTGGTTGGTGAAGTCCTCCTTGCTTGCCAGCAACACTTCCACTTTCACGCCCGACGCGGTGGCAGTGCCGCGCCACGCAAACGGGCCGGAGCGGTGCGGGTCGGCGGTGAGCCCTTCCAAGGAGTTGAGTTGAGCATGGGCTTTGGTGGGTTGGGCGGTGGCAGCTACCAGCGCTACGGTTTCCACGGTTTCGAGGCGGCGGCGTACCTCCCCTACCACGGCTACCTGCTCGGTGCCAAGCGCGTCTTGCAGGTGCTGGCGCAGGTCGTTGGCCAGTTCCTCGGCCTGCGGGTACAGCAGCTTGCCGCGGCTTTGAGCCGAAAATTCCAGCGCTTCCAGAATGGTTTGCTGGGTTTTCTGGCCGAAGCCTTTCAGCTTGCTTACTTGGTCGTTTTCGGCGGCTTCGCGCAGCTGCTGGGGGCTCTCAATGCCTAGCTCCTTCCACAGCGCCCTGATTTTCTTGGGGCCGATACCTTTCACGCTCAGCAGCTCCACCACGCCGGGCGGGGTAGCGGCCAGCAGGCGCGTTAGCTCCTCAAACGAGCCGGTATCGAGCATTTCGGCTACGCGGGCAGCGGCGGTTTTGCTGAGGCCAGTGCGGTCGGGCAGGCCGTGGCGCTCCACATCAGCCACCGGGAAGCTCAGGGCTTCGAGGGCGCTGGCGGTGCCTTCGTAGGCCCGGATTTTAAACGGATTCTCATCGTGCAGTTCCAGCAGTTGGGCGGCCAGCCGAAAAGCACGCGTCAGGGCGCGGTTGTCCATAGTCAGCAAAGGTAGTTTCTGGTAGCTGATTGTTGCTTGCTACTTGTTGATGAGCGTACGTATAAAGCAGCATTACCGCCTACCCTGTTTGATTCGTTTACCTTCGTTGCGCGGTAGTCTTACGCATTTGCGCCCGGCACAACCGCTCCATCCTCAACCATCAGCCATTACTCTTCTCTGATATGCGTCTGTTCACCTTGTTTGCCTGCCTGAGCGTGCTGCTGCTAGCCGCCACCTGTAAATCCGGTACCAAAGCCTCCGCCGAAATGAAACAACTGGAACGTACCTGGCTGCATGCCCACGAAGAAGACGAAGGCGACATCCGGGTGTACCGGCCCAACACCTACGCTTTTCCGCCCTCAAGGGGCCGCACCGGGTTTGCCTTCGACCACAACGGCCTGTTCACGCAGTTCGACATTGCTCCTACCGATGGCCTCGAAGGCCGCAAAGGCAAGTGGACCGCCGAAAACGACCATACCCTCCGCATCACCCTCGACGACAAGAAAGACCCCGACTATAAGCTGGAAATCGTGTCGATGAACAAGGACCTGCTGAAAGTGAAGCGGATAGAAGCAGAATAAGTAACAGCTTGCAACCTAAGTATATAGAAGGGACTCTACATGATAGAGTCCCTTCTTTCATTCTAATTCCACTTATTCATGACACTGCGTGTTACTAGTTTCCTCTCGCTTTTTCTGATGCTTATACTCCTTGTTAGTTGCAAGGAAGACCAAGACACCATTATCTCGCCTGATCTTTTCGGAGTGGATTGGTTTGTAATGCAGCAAGATGCTAACGGCAACACCACGTATATACCGGCGGCTTCGGCACCACCACGTTTGGGCCAGAGTGGGTTTCGCTTGGAATCAGACGGCACTTTTATTGAGTATATGCCAGCCCCAGCCGATGGTACCCTTAGCGTTCCTGGTACTTGGACTACTGTTGACGGACAGACCTTTAGCGTCACCATATATCCACCACAAACCACCCCTTATACTTACACTCTACTAATTAGCACCGTAACCAGTACCAGCTTAGCGGCTCGCCGGCTACCCTAGCCCTATGGCAATACCCGGTTGGTTGCCGCTACGTAGCCCCTTGGGTTTTCAATACTTTCCTGCGCACCAATTGCATAGTAGCTTCGCCGCATGAAGTATTGGCTCGTTAAATCAGAACCCGCCGCATATTCCTGGGCGGATTTCCTTCGTGACGGTGGCACCGACTGGACCGGCGTCCGCAACTTTCAGGCCCGCAACTGCTTGCTGCAAATGCAACCTCAGGACTTGGTACTGTACTACCACAGCGTAACCGACAAGCAAGTGGTGGGCGTGGCCGAAGTAGTGGCGGCTGCCGCTCCCGATGCCACCGCCGAAGCGGGCAGCAACTGGGTGGCCGTGCACCTAAAACCGCAGCAGGCTTTAACCAAACCCGTTTCATTGGCGGCCATTAAGCGTGATGAGCGCCTAAGCCAGATTGGTTTGCTACGCCAGTCGCGGCTGTCGGTGATGCCGCTGCAAGCCGCCGAGTTTGATGCCATTCTGGAGTTGAGTGAGGCAGTGGAATAGCTTTACTGGCAGCTAAGCAACCCGCAAATGGCGGCTGACAAACCTGAGTGGCTGGGTTTTGCGGCCGCCACTTTTGTTACCGGGTTTACTATTTCCGAAACGCCTTACCAAATCCGGTACTTCCCGTATCTTACTGAGCGCAGATGCCGAAGCTGGCAGCTGGCCTTGCTTATGAAGTACGTATCCGCTTTCGTGTTTTTCTTGCTGTCAGCGGGGTTATCGCGGCCTACACTGGCGCAGCAGCCCACCCCTCCTACCCCCGTGCAGGGCCAGCGCCTGGAGCTACCGCTGGAAATGTACAACAGCGACGTGCAGGTGCTACCTATGCCGCAAGACAGCAGCTTGCTGCTCTTGGTTGACAAAGACCCGCTGGGCAATCGGCGCCTCGAGTATAGCATTCAGAAATACGACCACCGCCTACAGCCCCGCTGGACTAAGGCCCTAGAGGTACCCCGCGAGTTTGAGATGCGGCAGCTTTCCAACGAAGGCAACAATGCCTACGCGTTATTTCAGTCGGAATCGGTGGAGCACCGCTTGTGGGTGGCTGCCATCAACGGTGATAATGGTCAGATAAAGACCTTCACCTTCGATACCAAGTTGGCTCGTAGCATCTACGACCTGAAAGTTATTGGCGGCAACCTGTTCGTGTCGGTGCTGGTGGACAACCACCTCACGATTCTGCTGCTGGATTTGGCGGCCAATAAGTTTCAGTTTTTGCCGTCGGTGTACGAGCCGCTGCCCACGCAACTGTCGTTTCTAGCCGATTCGGCGGCGCGGCGGGCCGAGTTTGTTTTGAGCCAAACCAACGGCTTCAAGAACCGGCTGCAACTCAAACAGCTCTCGGCAGAAGGCAAGCTGCTCCGCTCGGAGTTTGTGCAGGCCGAAAGTGAGCGGGGCCTTATCTCAGCCCAAATCAGCCCGGCCACCGATTCGGCCAACGGACGGCTACTGGCCGGCACCTACACCCTACGCGACGCCCGGTACTCGCAGGGCCTGTTTGCCGCCGACCTTTCGGCGGGCGTCACGCCCACCGGTTCGCGCCGGTCTTTACGCTTCTACGACTTTGCTAACCTCAAGCACTTCTTCGACTTTATGAGCCCCGGCAGGGCTGCCCGGTTACGGCAGCGGAGCGAGAAGATGCGCGCCTCCGACAAAGTACTGCGGCTGCACTACCGCACCCTGATTCACGACTTGGTTCCGTTTCAGGGGGGCTACGTGATGGTGGCTGAAATCTACTATCCGCAGTATCGGCAAAACAACTACGGCATGTGGGGCGGACCTTTCCTGCCCTACAGCCCCTACCGCTACGGTAACTACAACAATAACAACTGGTACGGCAGCAGCCGGCAAGCCGAAGGCTACCGCATCACCCACGCGCTGGTCTGCGGCTTTGATAACCGTGGCAACTTGTTATGGGACAATACCTTCGTACTAAAAGATGTGTACACCAACAGCCTCACCGAAACGGTTCATTTGCGCCCCCTACCCGACGGCCAGCGCGTGGCCATTGCCTACCTTGATCAGGAGAAATTCAATTACAAAGTTATCGACCACAGCGCCCCGTCGCCCAACGACTTACACGTGGAGCTACAGACAGCAGCGCTGCCTACCGTGAAGGAAAAAGCCACTAGCACCAACCAAGAACGGCTTCTGACGTGGTATGGAAGCAAGTTTCTGGCGTTCGGTTACCAGAACATCCGCACCGAGAAGGCACCCAACCGGGAAGTATTCTTTGTAAACGTTATTGGTTTTGAGTGAAAATGAGTGCTGATGGCAACTAGCCGAAGGGCTGACGCAAGAATTTTTGGTTGCCTGCCGACGCCTTATTTTCGCCGCGCCGTATAAGGCCATCATTCACTTTTTCTCTACCGTATGAAATTTCGTTCCCTCTCCTGGATGCCTCTGGTGGCTTTATTGCTGATGGCGGGCTGCCGCGCCGCCGGCCCCGAGCGGCCCGCCCGCACCGTAGCCGAGTTCTTCAGCAAATACGAAAACCGTTCCGGCTTCAAAGCCACCGACTGGAACGCCGGCCTCACTACCCGCCTGCTGCTGGGCCGCTTGGGTAGCCTCGGCGGTGGCAACGACCTAACACAAGCCCTATCGTCTATCCGTAGCTTCAAAATACTGACCTTCGCCCCTACCAGCAACAGCGCCCAAAAGCTGGTTGCCGATGGCTTGGTAAGTGAAGTGAACGGCCTGCTAGCCAACGAGCGGTACAGCCCCCTCACGCCGTCCGGCGACAGCAACATTCGCTACGCCACCCGCAAGCAAGGCGACCGAATCAGTGAAGTGGTAGCCACCAGCAGCGTCACGGGTGCCCCTGATTCGTTTATGCTGATGTCCATCGGTGGCAACTTCACCCAAAGCCAACTCGACCAGCTTATCAAAATCCTGCCCGGCATTGCCGATATGACCAAGTAATTTCTTCCTGCTTCCAGCAAAAACAGCCGCTCCATTCGGGGCGGCTGTTTTTATTAGGCTATTATCTGCCGTGAAATCTTTACCCAACTATTTTCTAGACAACTCTATGTTCCTGCCATCCGGATCAACAACAGCGGCCATAAATCCGAAGGTAGTCTGCGTTGGCTCTGCTGAAAACAGTGCTTTTTTATTCTTTAGCCGCTCCATTGTTTCGTCAAAATTCTCAATACCAAAGCCCAATTATGGTTGAGTAGTGCAGCGGTGAGTTTCCGTGTTTGTGGTATTCAAATACCAACCCCAGCAAGCTATAAAAGTCAGCCAACCTAGCTAAGTCGCGGGTTCTTAAAACAAGCAGTATAAGGTCCATACTCAATGCATTGGTTGTTGATACTACAGTAGTGAAAATCACAAGTACAGAACACTGGTAGTATTCGCGCAAGCTGTAGAGTATCCATACGAAAAAGGGCCTGTTCCACTGGAACAGGCCCTTTTCACTTATCAAAATTTGATATGCTGTTAATTCGCGGATATTATTTCCGGCGGGGAGCAGCTTTCCGAGCGGGTGCTTTTTTCACGGGCGCTTTCGGAGCAGCTTTAGCAGGAGCAGCCGGAATTTCGGGGGCTACACCGTATTTGGTTTCGGCGGGGTTCGGGTCGCCGGGCAGATACACATCGAACTCTACGCGGCGGTTGATGGCGCGGCCAGCTTCGGTAGCATTGTCGGCAATGGGCTTGCTCTCACCGTAGCCGTGCGACACGATACGGTCGGCGGGGATGCCTTTGCTGAGCATGTAGGTGCGGGCCGAGGCAGCACGCTCATCCGACAGACGCAGGTTATAGGCATCATCGCCTTTGTTGTCGGCGTGGGCCGAAATACCCAGGCTATAGTCCGGATAGGCATTCAGGATTTCCACCAAGCCGTCGAGCGTAGGGTACGACGAAGTTTTCAGGGTAGCCTTGTTAAACTCGAACTGGATGAATTTAGTGGCTTCCTGGAGCTTCTTCTTCTCTTCCACCTTCAGCTCGGGGCAGCCTTTGTTGGAAGCTGGGCCGGGGCGGTTCGGGCAACGGTCCTGGTAGTCAGGCACACCATCACCGTCACGGTCGAGGGGGCAACCACTAGCATCTACCGATACGCCGGCTGGCGTGTTGGGGCACTTGTCAAGCGAGTCGATTACACCGTCGCCGTCGGCATCGGGGCAACCTTGCAGTTCAGCCTTGCCGGGAGTGTCGGGGCACTTGTCGTCGCCGTCGCGCACACCATCACCGTCACGGTCAGGGCAGCCTTCGAGAGCGGCGAGGCCTTTCTCGGTGGGGCACTTATCTTGGTAATCTGGAACACCGTCGCCGTCGCCGTCCAAGGGGCAGCCGTTAGCGTCAACTGCTACACCGGCGGGAGTACCAGGGCATTTATCTTTGCGGTCGGCCACGCCGTCGCCATCTTCATCCTTGGCTTTGCCTAGCGCCACGGTTACCCCAGCGGTGTGCTGCAAGTAGCGGTCATCCCAGCTGTCATTGTCGCGCGGGGTCACCCCGTCCAGGTTCACGCCAAACGGCACGGTCTGCCCCGTCTGCACAAACACGCCGATGGCGTCTGAGATGCGGAAGTTAATCCCCGCCGCGGCCATGCCCGAAAAGCGCGTGTCGTCTTTGTTGAGCTGCTGCCCGTTGTAGCGACCCTCCAGGCTAGTGAAGGCCACGCCCGGCGCTACCACCAAGTAGGGCTGCACAAAAGCGTCTTCTTTCAGCGCCCAGCCATTGTTGAGCTTCAGCTTGAAGGCCAACTGCACGTTCACCACGTTGTTGGCGAAGTAGTTGGTGCTGCCCGCCGGCTGGCTGGGGTTCTTGAACTCCACGTAGTTGCCGCTCAGGCCCAGGTCCAGGCCCTTGCTCAGGTAGCGGTTGATGCTGATGCCCGGGCCCCACTGGCTGCGGGTGAAGTTCCAGTAGTCTGAGCCGTAGTTGCCTTTGTACTGGAACGCGTTGGCCGAGAGGCTGATGGCCGTTTTGCGGTCGGCGCTTTGTGCGTGCGCCTTCGGGGCAGCCGCCAGCAGCGACGCCCCTAGCAACACGCTAGTGGTAAACAGATTTTTCATGTGAAGAAAAGAATGGTGTGGGGAGAGCATGCAGTTCCGCTCAAAGGAACTTAGGCTCCTATACCTATCTACTGCCGCAGAGGTTGTGGTTATGACGGAATTGTCGATATATTATATTTCCATGAAGCTGAACCATTGGAAATAGTCGTCTAACTGGTTTTGCTTGCACCGCTCGTGCTGGCAGTAATCCGGTTGTTTTGCAAGGCATAAGGTAGTGATAGGGCACAAAAAAAGCGGCAGACCGAATGGCCTGCCGCTTTCTACTTGAGTCTTGCAGTAGCCTTACAGCTGCGGCTGACCTGGGATGAAGAACTCGAACTTGAACTCAACACGACGGTTTTTCGACATGTTGGCTTTCGACGAGTTTGGAGCTGCTGGCTCACTCTCACCACGGCCTTCGGTCACGATGCGGGATGGGTCAACTTGCTTGCCAGTGAAGTAGCGCTTCACCGAGCCAGCACGACGCTCCGACAGAGCCTGGTTGAACTCGTCAGTACCACGGCTGTCAGCATGGCCGATTACGCGGATGCTATACTCGGGGTGGTCTTTCAGAGCCTGCACCATTTTGTTGAGCTTCGGATACGAGCTAGTCGTGATAACCGTGCTGTTGGTAGCGAAGCGGATTGGCTGCTCCAATTTCTGAACAGCTGGGTCAATCGTGAGCGGGCAACCATTGGCATCTACACGAGTACCGGCTGGCGTGTTAGGGCAAGTATCCTGTGCATCTGGAACACCGTCGCCGTCGGCATCAACTACGAGTGGGCAACCAGTAGCATCTACTTGCGTGCCGGCTGGGGTATCAGGGCACTTGTCATTTTTGTCGGCTACACCGTCGCCGTCAGCATCTGGGCAGCCGCGCAGTGCAGCAGTACCAGCCTGGTCGGGGCACTCGTCTTCCGAGTCACGTACGCCGTCGTTGTCACGGTCAGGACAGCCTTCCAATGAAGCTACACCTTTTTCGGTGGGGCACTTATCTTGGTAATCTGGAACACCATCGCCGTCGCCGTCAAGTGGGCAGCCTTTTTCATCTACAGCTACGCCAGCTGGCGTGCCGGGGCACTTATCCTTACGGTCTGGAACACCATCACCGTCTTCGTCTTTTGGCTTACCGAAAGCTACGGTTACCCCAGCGGTGTGCTGCAAGTAGCGGTCATCCCAGCTATCATTGTCGCGCGGGGTCACCCCGTCCAGGTTCACGCCAAACGGCACGGTCTGCCCCGTCTGTACAAACACGCCGATGGCGTCTGAGATGCGGAAGTTGATCCCCGCCGCGGCCATGCCCGAAAAGCGCGTGTCGTCTTTGTTGAGCTGCTGCCCGTTGTAGCGACCCTCCAGGCTAGTGAAGGCCACGCCCGGCGCTACCACCAAGTAGGGCTGCACAAAAGCGTCTTCTTTCAGCGCCCAGCCATTGTTGAGCTTCAGCTTGAAGGCCAACTGCACGTTCACCACGTTGTTGGCGAAGTAGTTGGTGCTGCCCGCCGGCTGGCTGGGGTTCTTGAACTCCACGTAGTTGCCGCTCAGGCCCAGGTCCAGGCCCTTGCTCAGGTAGCGGTTGATGCTGATGCCCGGGCCCCACTGGCTGCGGGTGAAGTTCCAGTAGTCCGAGCCGTAGTTGCCTTTGTACTGGAACGCGTTGGCCGAGAGGCTGATGGCCGTTTTGCGGTCGACGCTTTGTGCGTGCGCCTTTGGGGCAGCCGCCAGCAGCGTGAGTCCCAGCGCTGTGCTGAAGGTAAGCAGGTGTCTCATAGGTGAGAAGTTTGATGGAGGTACAATGCCAGTGCATGCCAGAGGAGTGGCACACAGCGGAAACAGCCTACTATACCCCCTCACATTTAGGAAAGTTGTATTTCCGTTGATTAATACAGTGCGCCTAGCTCGGTTTATGGCGACTTACAGCGCATTTTTTTTCCTTTTTTCATCGTGTCCACACACCTAATTTTCAGCTTATCAAGGGTATCAGGCCATAATTTTACTTATCTGACCTCAGAAAATGAACAAAATTTTATTTCATAGATAAATCCATAAAAAAAACCACCTGATTATATCAGATGGTTTTTTCTTCTTTCTACTCGCTGTTATTACATCAATCAGTTACCGGGCTTCCCGCATCAGCCGCTCGATATCCTCTACCTCCAGCGGGATATTCTTCATCAAGTCGTCGTTGCCGGAAGCAGTGATGAGAATGTCGTTTTCGAGGCGGATACCAAGGCCCTCTTCCCGAATGTAGATGCCCGGCTCACAGGTGTACACCATACCGGGCTCGAATACCCGGTACTTGGCGCCTACGTCGTGCACATCGAGGCCCAGGTAGTGGCTGGTACCGTGCATGAAGTACTTTTTGTAAAGCGGCGCGGCTGGGTCCTGGTTTTTCACATCCGACTCGTTCAGCAAATCCAGCTTGATGAGTTCCTGCTCCATGGTGCGGCCTACGGCGGCGTGGTAGGCTTCAATTTGGTTGCCGGCTACCAGCTGCGAAGTAGCAGACTTCATTACCCGCAACACTGCCTCGTACACGTCGCGCTGGCGCTTGGTGAACGTGCCGTTCACAGGAATAGAACGCGAAAGGTCGGCAGCGTAGTTGGCAAACTCAGCCCCGAAGTCGAGCAGCATCACGTCACCGTCTTTGCATTCCCGGTCGTTGCTCACGTAGTGCAGGATGCAAGCGTTGGCACCCGAGGCAATGATGCTGCCGTAGGCCGGGCCGCGGGAGCCGTGGCGCAGAAACTCGTGGAAGATTTCGGCTTCAATTTCGTACTCCATCACGCCGGGCTTCACAAAACCCAGCAAGCGCCGAAACGCCTTGTCGGTGATGTCGGCGGCGCGGCGCATCAGCCGAATTTCCTCGGCACTCTTGATGGCCCGCAGCCGGTGCAGCAGCGGCGCGGCGCGGCGGTAGGTGTGCAGCGGGTAGGCCTCCCGAATCCACTTGATGAACCGGGCGTCGCGGGTTTCCACTTCCACCACGGCCCGAATATGCTCATTGGAGTTCAAGAACACGTTTTCGGCCTCGTTCATCAGGGCCGGCAGCACCGACTTGAACGACTCCAGCCACATGATGGTAGGTACCCCCGATTGGGCGCGGGCTTCGTCCTTGGTCAGCTTGTAGCCTTCCCACACCAGAATATGCTCACTGGTTTCCTTCAAAAACAGGATTTCGCGGTACTGCGGCAGCACGGCGTCGGGAAAGATTACGAGGATGCTTTCCTCCTGGTCAACGCCCGACAGATAGAACAAGTCGTTGTTCTGGCGGAAGGCCATGGTGCCGTCGGCGTTGGTCGGCATGATGTCGTTGGAGTGGAAAATGGCCAACGAGGCCGGCGGCAGCAGCTTGGTGAAGTTGCGGCGGTTTTCGATGAACAGTTCGGGAGCAATGGAGCCGTAGCGCATGAGCGAGACTTGGTAAAGACAGAAAAAGCGCACCGGGGGCGCCGGGCGCAAGTTAGAAGTTTGGTTGGACTGCCGAACAAGTTTCCGAGGTAACTGCCCAAGCTAGGTTCGCGCTGGCCCTAGCGGTGGGGCACGAGGCGTGAAAGCGAATGAGAATGGGTTGCGTACTTTTGCCGCCCGCTTCTTTTCTGTGCGTTCGTATGTCCGCTGCGTCTTCCAAGGCTATCCTGCTTATCCAAACTGCCTTCATCGGCGACGTTATTCTGGCGACGGCCTTGCTGGATTACCTGCACCAAACCGAGCCTGCTACGCCGGTGGATTTCCTGGTGCGCAAAGGCAATGAAGGCTTGGTTAAAGAGCACCCCTACGTGCGGAATGTGCTGATTTGGGACAAGAAGCAGGCGAAGTACAAGGGCCTTTGGCAGCTGCTCCAGCAGATACGCGCCACGGGCTACGGACGGGTAGTTACGTTGCAGCGGTTTGCCTCCACCGGCTTCCTAACGGCCTTTTCGGGCGCACCGGAGCGCATCGGCTTCGATAAGAATCCGTTTGCCTGGAACTTCACCCGCACCCAGCCCCACATCATCGGCGAAGGGGTGCACGAGGTAACGCGCAACCTGCACCTACTCGACCCTACCTACCAAGGCCCGGTAGTAGCGCCGCGCCTCTACCCTACCCTCACCGACGAAGCCGCCGCCGCGCCCTACGCCGCCGAAGGGCCGTACCTATGCATTGCGCCTACTTCGGTGTGGTTTACCAAGCAGTTCCCGCAAGAACAGTGGCTGAAGCTACTGGCCGCTCTGCCCCCACAATACCGGGTGTATCTGCTAGGCGGCCCGCCCGACGTGGCCGACTGCACGGCGCTAATGCAGGCCAGCCACCACCCCAACATCGTGAATCTGGCCGGTAAGCTGTCTTTGCTGGCCTCGGCGGCACTGATGCGCGGGGCGGTGCTCAACTACGTCAACGATTCGGCGCCCATGCATTTGTGCTCGGCGGTGGGCGCGCCTACCTGCGCCGTGTACTGCTCCACGGTACCTGCGTTTGGGTTCGGGCCGCTGAGTCCGTTTGCGCGCATAGTGGAAATTCCGGAGCCACTGGAATGCCGGCCGTGCGGCCTACACGGGTACCGCAATTGCCCATTGGGCCATTTCCGCTGCGCCCACGGCATCGAAACCGCGCAATTGCTAGCCGTACTGGCCGAGGCGGAAAAAACGAAATGGTGAGATGGTGAAATAGTGAGTTGACGTTCTGCTTGCGCCACTTGCGCAGACTAGCGCCTCCTGAATATCAAACTCACCACCTCACCAATAAGTAACTTTGTAGTTCTTGGAAACCCAATTGCCGGGCTCGGTGGTTATACACAACCGGGGTTTGCAACCCAAGACCCTCAGTACCCAAGCTCCCAAGACCCCACACATGTCTGATTACGACTCATACGAGCTGCCCAACGGTATTCGGGTGCTACACAAGCAAGTGCTGCACACCAAAATTGCACACCTAGGCTTTCTGCTCGATATTGGCTCCCGCGACGAGAAGCCAGCCCAGCAGGGTTTGGCGCACTTCTGGGAGCATATGGCCTTCAAAGGCACCGAAAAACGCAAAAGCTTCCACATCCTCAACCGCCTCGAAACTGTGGGCGGTGAGTTGAACGCCTATACCACCAAGGAGAAAATCTGCTTCTACGCGTCCTTACTCAGTACCCATTTTGAGCGAGCCTTCGAACTGCTTACCGACCTCACCTTTAACTCGGTATTTCCCGAGAAGGAAATCGAGAAGGAACGCGGCGTGATTCTAGAGGAAATGGCTATGTACGAGGATGCCCCCGAAGATGCCATCATCGACGATTTCGATGATGTAGTTTTCGGCCAGCATTCCTTGGGGCACAACATTCTGGGCACACGGGAAAGCGTGAGCAGCTTCCAGCAGCCGGATTTTCGGCAGTTTCTCAGCGAGAATATCCGCACCGACCGGTTGGTATTCAGCTCGGTCAGCAACCTGCCGTTCAAGGAAGTGAAGCGGCTGGCCGACAAGTTTCTGGCGCCGCTGCCGGCCCGGCTGGGCGCCCGGCCCCGCACGGTATTCAGCGGCCACCAGCGCCTTGATAAACTGGAACGCAAGCCCATTTCGCAGGCCCACTGCCTAATTGGGGGGCCCGCCTACGCCATCAACGACCCGCGCCGGATTCCGTTTTTCATGCTCAGCAATATCTTGGGCGGCCCCGGCATGAATTCGCGCCTGAACCTGGGTATCCGCGAGAAGTACGGCCTGGTGTACACCATCGACGCCACCTACTCGCCCTATACCGATACTGGTTTATTCGGCGTGTATTTCGGCACCGAAAAGAAGCAAGTAAACCGGACGCTGGCTTTGGTGCAAAAAGAGCTGAAGCGCCTTCGCGAACAAGCGCTGGGCACCGCGCAACTCCATACGTCCAAGGAGCAGCTGATGGGCCAGATGGCCATGGCCGAGGAAAGCAACGGCGGCATGATGCAACTGCTGGCCAAAAGCACCCTCGACATCGGCCGGGTGGAATCCATCAACGAAATCTTCGACCGGGTGCGCGCCGTCACAGCCTCCGAGTTGCTGGAACTGGCCAATGACATCTTCCGGGAGGACAATTTGAGCGTGCTTCAGTACGTACCGGAGTAAGCCGTGAGTTGGTGGTATAATTAAATAGTGAGTTTGATACGTTTTTTTACTGACTGACAAGTATTGCGTAAGTGACGCAAACTGAAAAACAAGCTCACCATTTCACCACCTCACTAGTTCGCCTCTGCATGCGCATTTTCGGCCACGTAGGCACCTACCGCCCCGGCGACTTATTTGCGAACCGGTTGGAGTTGAGCTTAACGGGACTACACAAGCCGCGCCGAGCGGGCGTTAGTGGCAGCCAAGCAGAGGGAGCCGACTCTATTGTACTGGCCGGTGCCTACGAGGATGATGCGTTCAGTGAACACGAAATCATCTACTCCGGTAGTGGCGGGCGCGACCTGCAAAGCGGCAAGCAAGTAGCCAACCAGGAAATGACTGGCCGCAACTTGGCCCTATGCCGCAGCCAGGAAACCGGCCAGCCTGTGCGGGTTTTCCAGCGCGTAGCCCACGACGACGGCGAGAAACTTCGTTACGAAGGGCTCTATCGAGTAGTCAGCCACGAATATGTGCGGGGCAAAGCTGGCTATCAAGTCTTTCTGTTTCGGTTGGTGCCAGACATCACCTTCTAAAAAGACTGTTGGCCGTTGGCTATTAGCTTTTTCTCCTCTGCTCATGGAGGTGTAGAGAAAGCCAACGGCTAACAGACAATAGCTAATAGCTTTTTTTAGGAGATATACGCTTGCTTACTTTTGCCTGATGTCCGACGACGAAATTCAACGCTACGCCGACCAGCATACCAGCCCCGAGCCGCCTCTGTTGGCGCAGCTCAACCGCGAAACGCACGTGCAGATGCTATACGCCCGCATGCTGTCGGGGCACGCGCAGGGGCGGCTGCTAAGCATGATCAGCCACATGGTACGACCCCGGCGGGTACTAGAGCTGGGCACGTTTACGGGCTACGCGGCACTGTGCCTAGCAGAGGGTTTGATACAGGAAGGAGAATTGCATACTGTTGAGTTTAACCCCGAGCTGGAAACCCGAATTCGGCGTTACATAGCAGCGGCCGGGCTGAAAGAAAAACTGCATCTACACATCGGAGCGGCGGATACAATAGTGCCCACACTAGGCGAAATATGGGATTTGGTGTTCATTGATGCCGATAAAATCAACAACGACACGTATTACGAACTGGTGCTGCCGCAGGTAAGAGCAGGAGGGTTCGTGCTCATCGACAATGTACTTTGGGGAGGTAAAGCTCTACCTTCTCACCCTCTAAAACCTTCCGACAAAGACACCCGCGCCGTTCGAGCCTTCAACGACAAGGTGCAAGCCGATCCACGGGTAGAAAATGTGTTTTTGCCCTTGCGTGACGGACTGCTGCTGGTGCGCAAGCTGGGCTGAGTAGCCCCATAACCCAATAAAATAGTGCCTTCGTCTGACCGGAGCCGCAGCCCCAACTCATTGGTGCGCGTCAATGGCTCAACTCCTGAAACTTAAAAAGTAGTGCAATCTGCCCCCAACGAATTAAACGTTCGGGGTGCGTTTGCGTCTATGCCTTAGCGAACCTCTATTTCTTACTGATGCATCAACGATTTTTACTATTTTTTTTGCTGCTTATCACGAGTATCGGAGTTGCGCGGGCGCAGCAGACCAGCTCCATTAGCGGACGTATTCTAGACGGGGCCAACCAGTCGCCGCTAATTGGGGCCAATGTGCTGGTGCGTAGCCTGGCCGCCGACTCCACCAAGAACGGCGCGGCGGCAGACACGGAAGGAAATTTCACCGTGTCGGGGCTGAAAACCGGGCGATACGAGCTGACGATTTCGTTTCTGGGCTACCAGACGGTAAAGCGCCAGCTGACGCTCACCGGCCAGCCGCTGGCCTTGGGCACGTTGCCGCTGAGCACCGGCGGCGTGACGCTGAAAGGGGTGGAAGTGGTGGGCAAAGCCGCCGCGGCCATTCAGAAAGGTGACACCTCGCAGTTTAATGCGGGTTCCTATAAAACCAACCCCGACGCCAACGCCCAGGACCTGATTACCAAAATGCCAGGCGTAACCGTAGACCCCACCACCGGCAAAGTGCAGGCCCAGGGCGAGCAAGTACGGCGGGTGTTAGTAGATGGCAAAGAGTTTTTCGGCGACGACCCCGACGCGGTGCTCAAGAACATTCCGGCCGAAATTATCGACAAGATTCAAGTGTATGACCGGGCTTCCGACCAAGCTCAGTTCACGGGTTTCGACGACGGCAACCAGCAGAAAACCATCAACATCGTGACCAAGCCGCAGTTCCGGACCGGCAAATTTGGGCGGGTGCTGGCTGGCTACGGCCCTAAAGACGACCGGTACCGCATCAGCGGCAACATCAACTCGTTTAAGGGTAAGGAGCGCATATCGTTGGTAGCCCAAAGCAACAACATCAACGAGCAGAACTTCGGCAGCGAAGACCTGCTGGGTGTGAGTGGCGGCGGGGGCCGTGGCGGGCGAGGTGGCGGCGGCGGCAATGCCGGCGACTTCTCGGTGGGGCAATCGGGGGGTATTTCCACTACCCACGCGCTGGGGCTGAACTACTCCAACTCCTGGGGCAAGAACACCGACGTTACGAGCAGCTACTTTTTTAACCTGAGCGACAACACGGCCCGCACCAGCCTGCTGCGGCGCTACGTATCCCCCAACGACCGGCCCATTGACCAACGCTACAGTGAAAACTCGCTAGCTACCAGCCGCAACATCAATAACCGCTTTAACGTGCGCCTGGAACACCGCTTCGATTCGGTGAACTCCATTATCTGGCAGCCGCGGCTTTCGGTGCAGCGCAACACCAGCAACAGCCTGCTTGATGGCCGCACGTATCAGGTGAGCGAGGGTGAGCCAGATTTTACGCAGGGCGGCAACAACAGCAGTTACCGCTCAGCCAATACCGGCATCAACGCCTCCAACCAATTGCTATACCGCCGCCGCTTTGCCAAGCGCGGGCGCACGTTCTCGCTGGGGCTGAACACCAACTACAACACCCGCGACGGTGACAACAACCTACTTTCCAGCACGGTTTCCACCCGTGACTCGGTGACTAGCACCAACACGCTCAACCAGTTTTCCCGACTCGACCAAACAGGCTGGGCCTGGAACGGCAGCCTC
This sequence comes from Hymenobacter norwichensis DSM 15439, assembly GCF_000420705.1. Classification (GTDB taxonomy): domain Bacteria; phylum Bacteroidota; class Bacteroidia; order Cytophagales; family Hymenobacteraceae; genus Hymenobacter; species Hymenobacter norwichensis. The sequence goes on along the minus strand of NZ_ATVL01000006.1, from coordinate 776,141 downwards.
AACTACACCGAGCCTATCAGCCAGTTCAGCCAGCTGCAAGCCGAATATCGAGTATCGTACACGCCCAACCAGTCCGATAAGCGCACCTTCGACTACGCGCCCGGCGAAGAGGCCTATACTATTCTCAACGATACGCTCAGCAGTGTGTTTGAGAGCCGCTACCTTACCAACTCAGGCGGCCTAACTTACCGCTACCAGAACAAGGAACTACAATGGATGGTAGGTGCCTCGGTGCAGCACGCGCAATTGCGTAGCGACCAGGAGTTTCCGCGGGCTGCCCTAACAGAACGCTCGTTTTTGAACGTGCTGCCTAACGCTATGCTGCGTTACAACTTCTCGCGGCAGCAGAATCTGCGCATCAACTATCGCATGAACACCCAATCGCCCAGTATTGGCCAGTTGCAGGAAGTGGTGAACAACTCCAACCCGTTGCAGCTCACCACCGGCAACCCCAACCTGCGCCAGGCCAACCAGCACAGCCTGAACGTTCGGTTCTCGTCGGCGGTGCCCGAAAAATCCACCTCGTTCTTTGTGGCGCTGAGTGGCTCGCTCACCGATAAGTACATCACCAACAGCACCATCTACGCCACCAACGAGCCGATTGAAGTGGGCGGCGTGGTTATTCCGGTGGGCGGCCAACTGACGCGGCCCGTGAACTTGGATCAGCAGTATTCGGTCCGCTCGTTTGCCAATTACAGCCTGCCGCTGGCCTTCATGAAGTCCAACCTGAACCTGAACGGCAACATCAGCTACTCCCAAACGCCAGGCTTGGTGTTCGAACAGCTGAACTACAGCCGCACGCCTTCCGGGGGCCTGGGCGTGGTGTTGAGCAGTAACATCAGCCCCGAGCTGGACTTCACTATTTCGTCGAACTCCAACCAGAACTACATCCGCAACACGTTGCAGCGGCAGCTCAACCGCCAGTATTTCCGGCAGAATACCTCGTTGCGTCTTTCCTGGATTGTGGCCAAGGGTATTACGCTGCAATCCAACATCAACCACCAGTACTATAGCGGGTTGTCGGCGGGCTACAACCAAACCACGCTGCTCTGGAATGCGTCGTTGGGCAAGAAGTTTATGGCTCGGCAACAGGCTGAAATCAAGCTCTATGCTTTCGATTTGCTGGGTCGCAACAACAACATTCAAGTGAACACCACAGCGGCGTACACCGAAGACGTGCAAACCAACATTCTGCAACGCTACCTGATGCTGATGTTCACGTACAACATCCGGAGCTACAACGGTAACAACCGCAACGGCACCCCGCCCGAAGACGCCCCGACCGAGCAGCGGCAACGGCGCAACGGCGGCTTCCGGCCCGAAGGCGGCGGCTTCGACCGGCCCGGTGGAGGCGGTGGTTTTGGCCCGCCCGGCGGGGGTATGTAATTCGTTTTGGCAAGCGCCCGACCTCCCCAGGCCGGGCGCTTGTGGTTTATGGAAAAGGCCTTTTACATTGAAATAATGCCACTTCCCCCATTTTTCGCCTACTTTGTAGCATTGGAGCCTGGTGGGCAACCATACCGCAGCCAGGGTTCCGCTCTTCCCTGTCCATGAAACAATTCCTTTTCACGCTCCTCTGCTTCTGGCCCTTGCTGACCAACGCCCAGAGCGTTCCGGTCCCGTCTGAGCTTGATTTTGCGGGCTTGCACCTGCGCTTGACTGATGGTGGGCGCCGCGCCGTGCAGCAGAAAGTAGACGCTCTGCGCAGCCACCCGAACTCGTTTCAAGCGCGCGTCAACCTGGCCGATGCTTACTTCCCTATCATTGATAGGGTGTTGCAGGAAGAAGCCGTGCCGCTGGATTTCCGCTACCTGGCTGTGCAGGAAAGCGGCTTGCAGGGCGAGGCCCAAAGCATTCATGATGCCGTGGGCTATTGGCAGTTCAAGCGCGAAACCGCGCAGGACTACGGCTTGCTCATCAATGATGCCGTGGATGAGCGTAAGCACATCGTAGCAGCCACCCATGCCGCCGCTAAGTATTTGAAGCGCAACAACAACACCTTGCACAACTGGGTGGATGCTTTGCTGAGCTACAACCTAGGCGCGGGCGGCGTGAAGTCCTACACCCTGCCCACCGACTTCGACGCTACGGAAATGGAGATTTCCGAGCGGACCCACCAGTACGTACTCACCATGCTGGCGCACAAAGTGGCGTATGAGCCCGCCGTGGGCCACAACCCCAAGCCACCGCTCACCTTCCAGGAGTTTCCGGCTCCGGCCGGCTTTACGCTAGTGAGTGTTGCGCAAACCCTGCAAACCGATGGCGCCGAAATGGCCCGCCACAACCGCTGGCTCCTCACGCCCACCATCCCGTCCGATAAAATCTACACGATTATCGTACCAGTAGTGGATGGCATTCAGCTCACGGCTATGGCGGCGCAACAAAAGAACGCCACCGCGGGCCAGCTCCTCAATAAGCCTCAAGTTGACCCACAGAATGCCGATTACGTGCGTGTGAACGGCATTCGGGCGCTGGTAGCCCTGCCCGGCGACACCAAGGAAAGCCTAGCCAAGCGGGCCGGCCTGAAGATGCGCAAGTTCATGCAGTACAACGACCTGTTTGCCTTCGACAACATTGTGGTAGGGCAGCCCTACTTCGTGCAGAAGAAGCGTGACAAAGCCGCCGCCGAATACCATGTGGCGCAGCCCGGCGAGAGTGTAGCCACGGTGTCGCAGAAGTACGGTATCCGGGCCCGCGCCATCTGGAGCAAGAACCGCATGCCTCGCAACGAGGAATTGCGGGCGGGCCGCGTACTGTGGCTCCAGCACACTCGCCCCCGCGACGTAGCCATCGAGTACGCCAATAGCAACGACACCAACGCCCTGGCTGCCTTCGAGCGGCCGGTTAGCGCCCAGGCCACTAGGCCGCAAACAGCTCCCGTGGCGCCGGCTCCTAAAAAGGCCCGTCCCAATGAGGTGGAGCCGTACCGCGGCCAAACCGCCGATGCCACCCGCGTGCTAGAAGATGCCGTGGAAACACCTGATACGCTGGCTGCCACGCAAGGCCTAGTCACCCAGCCCGACAGCGCCACGGATGCTACCACCGAAAACCTGAACGACCTACCGCCTGCCCCGGACCCCGCCCCCAAGCCAGCTGCGCCGCGTACCGTTTACACTCCCCGTCCCATTAAGAAAGACTCTGTGGACTCAGCCCCGGTAGCCGACGAGCCACTGACGCCAGAGGTAGCACCTACCCCCTCCCCTGCTGCGCCAGTTAAGTCTACTCCTAAACCAGTAGCTACCACACCGGCCGCGCCAAAACCAGCAACTCCTGTGGCAGCCAAACCTACTGCCTCGGCACCAGCTACTCCCGCTCCGGCAGTTACGAAGCCCATGCCCGCTCCGTATGCCGTTCCGGTTAGTCGGGCCGAAACCTTACCGGCTAATGGGCTGCACATTGTGCAAGCCAAGGAAGGCCTATACTCAGTGGCCCGCCTCTACGGCCTGCGCCCCGCCGACCTTATTGCATGGAATAATCTACCAGAGAACCCATCTTTACGCATTGGGCAGACCTTGCGTCTCACTGCACCGGCTGGTACTCCGGTAGTTGCCCCGGTTAGCACACCCAAGCCTACTACCGTAGCACCAGCGCCCAAGGTAGCACCCAAGGCAGCCGCTCCGGCAGCAACTACTCCTGCTACGCCAGCGCCCCAGTTGGCCTCTATCAGCTACACTGTAGGCGCCGGCGAGTCGATGTACGCTATTTCCAAGAAGTATGGCGTCACCATCAAGCAGATTATGGAGTGGAACAACAAGCCTGATTTCAGCGTGCGGCCCGGCGAAGTCTTGGTGATTAAACCGGTGAAGCAGCCATAACACGTTGCGCCTAACCCAAACGAAAGCGGGCAGCCATAATGGCTGCCCGCTTTCGTTTGGAACGGTTGTACTGCACCTACGCAGCCACAGCCAGAGAAGCAGCCGGCACAATACGCTGGGTACGCGCCTTGAGCATGGTGATGATTTCGGCATCGGAAGCGTAACGGTTGCCCAGATTCACAAAGTGCCGGGCCAACAAGTCGTAGCGGCGAGTCATGAGGTAGGCGAAAATGTGCAGAAAGTGAATGCCGTCGAATACGATGGCATCGTTTTGCGCATACTGATCCACATTCTTTAAGAAGTGCGCTGGGTGCTCGCTCCAGTGCAGGGCTGGCTTGAGGTGGTGACTGATGTGATAACCGTCGTTCCAGCACTTGTGGTTGTACTTGGTGTTGATGCAGGTCACGCTGTTGGTGTAGCAGTTGCCGGGGTCGGTAGCATCAATAAATGAATGCTGACTCCAGTTGCCCAGCATCATCACTACCCGCGCCACTACCACCGGCAGCACCAGCACCGCCAGCGTAGCCGACAGATTTACGAAAGCCAGTCCTACACATACCACTAGATACACTGCCTCGCCGCGCAGCAGCCGGTGCCGAAACTTGGTTTTCCGGGTGCGGTTGAAATAATATACCACACGGGGAATGCCAACCAGAAAGAACCCGCCCAAGTAGCGCCCAAAGCTGGCAATGGAGTCGCGCTGATAATCCATGGTCGAGCTTTCGTCCTCCTCCAAGTTGTTTTCGGGGTGGTGCATGCCCATGTGGTGTGCAAAGTAGGTTTCTGGGGTTTGCCCAAACAGCGGCCCAATCACCCAAGGAATATAGTGGTTGAGGGTGGCGTACTGCTTCTTGAACAGAATGCGGTGGCTGGTGCAGTGCAACATCAAGCCAAACGGACCTTTGAAATAGAACGTCGTCAGAAACATATACACGCCCAGCGTGGCCCACCACAGGCCGTTGTCGAGGCCGGGCCAGAACATCATTACTACCATCGGCAACAACGTAAGCGTGATTTCCAGAATCAGATATACAAAAGGCAAATCCCGCTTGTCCTGGATGAATTGAAGCAGACGCTGATCAACAAAAGATGCGGGAGCCGTCTGGTTATAAACCGGATCGGTGAGAGGTGCTAGATACTTCATAGGGGAGATGCTGACCGTTGAATTTGGCCACCGCGGAGAAAGGTGCTGGTGATGCAGAACTGAATAGTATCTCAGTAGCAACCAAAAGAACTCGGCCATAATCAAGCAAGCCGCACACCCCTGTTTACCAATAAGGTCAGATTAGTTGCCGAATGCCATTAAGATGGCCGGCTAGCCGCAAGTGATACGGCTTATACGTATGGTTTTATACGTAGGAATGACTATGCAAGCTAACTGGTTTCTGGTTACTGAGGTTCCGGCGTTCAACAAAGCGCCCGAATTATATATATTCTCCTATACAGCAAAAGAGAGCATCTATTCCTGCTTTTCAGCAGGAAGCTAGCCGTTGCATTGCTCCTAACTCCGGCAAACCTATATAGCTGCCGTAACCTCTCATTTCGTTTGGTGATAGTGTAAAATCCCTTGCGGCGCAATCTTTCCTAGCCACCATTTCATGGGTAACTTTACTGTACGCTTCGCGCCCTAATGGTACGGAGCGCATTGCCCATGCCCGTCTTCTCACACCTGCACTCCCACACCCAATACTCCCTTCTTGATGGCCAGGCCAGCATTGGCGCCCTCATGAAAAAGGCCCAGGCCGATGGCATGCCTGCCGTTGCTCTCACCGACCACGGCAACATGTTCGGGGCGTTCAACTTCGTGGCCGAAGCCAATAAGTACAACGTGAAGCCGATTGTGGGCTGCGAGTTCTACATGGTGGCTGACCGCCACAAAAAAGCTTTTAGCCGTGAGAAAGGCGAGCGGGACAAGCGTTACCATCAACTGCTGCTAGCCAAGGACCAAGCCGGCTACCACAACCTCGCTAAGCTCTGCTCCATGAGCTTCATTGAGGGTGTGTACTCCAAGTTTCCCCGCATTGATAAGGAGATTCTGCTTCAATATCACGAAGGTCTGATTGCTACCTCGTGCTGCATTGGCGCCGAGATTCCGCAGGCTATTCTGTTTGAGAGTGAGGCCAAAGCCGAGGAGTTGTTGAAATGGTGGCTTGATGTGTTCGAGGACGATTATTACATCGAAATTCAGCGGCACGGGCTGATGAACTTCGACGGCACCGGCAAAAGCCAGGAAGACGTGAACCAAGTGCTGCTGGGCCTCGCCAAGAAGTACAACGTGAAGGTCATCTGCACCAACGACTCGCACTACGTAGACCAGACCGACTTCGCGCCGCACGATATCCTGCTGTGCGTGAATACCGGCGAAGAGCACAGCATCCCAGTTGGCGACTTCCAGACGCAATATTTCCGGCTGATTTCGCAGGATAACAAGGTGCACTACGACCACCTCGACAACCTGCGCCACCTGTCGGCGCAGGATGCCACCATCCGCCGCCAGTTGCAGCGCATTGATGAGGAAGCGCAGGCACCCCGGCCCCGGGCCCGTTTCGGATTTGCCAACGACCAGTTCTACTTCAAAACCCAGGAGGAGATGAACGCGCTGTTCGCCGACGTGCCGGAAAGCGTGGACAACACCAACGAAATCGTTGATAAAATCACGCCGCCCAAGCTCCAGCGCGACATTCTGCTCCCCAACTTTCCGCTGCCCGCCGAGCACCCCACCGCCGACGCCTTCCTGCGGTTCCTCACTTATAAAGGTGCTTTCGAGGGGCCGAAATGCCGCTACTCTGACCGCACGCCCGAAATCGAGGAGCGGTTGGACTACGAGTTGCGTGTGATTGAGACGATGGGCTTTGCGGGCTACTTCCTCATCACGCAGGACTTTATCAACCACGGCCGCAACATTGGCGTGGCGGTAGGGCCGGGTCGGGGTTCGGCAGCGGGTTCGGCGGTGGCCTACTGTATCGGCATCACCAACATCGACCCAATTAAGTACTCGCTGCTGTTCGAGCGTTTCTTGAACCCGGAGCGGGTTTCCATGCCCGATATTGATATTGACTTCGACGACGTGAACCGCCAGAAAGTCATTGACTACGTAGTAGATAAATACGGCAAAACCCAGGTAGCCCAGATTATCACCTTCGGTACCATGGCCGCCAAGTCCAGCATCAAGGACGTAGCGCGGGCCATGGATTTGCCGCTACCCGTTGCCAACGACCTGGTGAAGATGGTGCCCGACCAGGTGGGTACCACGCTGGCCAAAGCATTTGCTGAAAACCAAGAGCTGGATATGATTCGGCGCGACGAAGCGCCCGACAACCTGCGCGGCCAGATTCTGCGCCTCGCCACCCAGCTCGAAGGCTCGGTGCGCAACACCGGTATTCACGCCGCGGGCGTCATTATTGCCCCCGACGACATCACCAAGTACATTCCCGTTTCCACCTCCAAGGACTCGGACCTGCTCGTTACGCAGTTTGATGGCAAGGTGATTGAGAGTGCCGGGATGCTCAAAATGGACTTCCTGGGGCTAAAAACCCTGACCATCATCGTCGATGCCATCAACCTGATTGAGCAGAACCACGGCGTCAAAATTGACATCGACGAAATCCCGATTGACGACCAGAAGACGTACGAGCTGTACCAGCGCGGCGACACGATTGGCACGTTCCAGTTTGAATCCGAGGGCATGCGCATGTACCTCAAGGACCTCAAGCCCACCAACATCGAGGACCTGATTGCCATGAACGCCTTGTACCGGCCGGGCCCGATGCAGTTCATCCCGAACTTCATCAACCGCAAGCACGGCCGCGAGCCGGTAGACTACCCGCACGAGCTGCTGGAACCCATCCTGAACTACTCGCAGGGCATCATGGTGTACCAGGAGCAGATCATGCAGACGGCCCAGATTCTGGCCGGTTACTCGCTGGGCGGCGCCGACTTGCTGCGCCGCGCCATGGGTAAGAAGGACATGAAGAAGATGGCCTTGGAGCGCGAGAAGTTCACGGCCGGCGCCGAGAAGCTGCACGGCATCAAGGCCAAGAAAGCCAACGAGGTGTTCGACGTAATGGAGAAGTTTGCGGCCTACGGCTTCAACCGCTCCCACTCCGCCGCCTACTCGGTGGTAGCCTACCAGACCGGCTACCTCAAGGCCCACTACCCTGCCGAGTACATGGCCGCAGTGCTCACCAACAACATGGGCGACATCAAGAAGGTGACGTTCTTTATCGAGGAAGCCCGCAAGCAAGGTGTAGCCGTACTCGGGCCCGACGTCAACGAATCCATCCTGAAGTTCAACGTGAACAAGCAGGGCCAGATTCGTTTCGGAATGGCCGCCGTGAAAGGTGCGGGTGAAGCCGCTGTGGAAGAAATTGTACAGGAGCGCACCAAAGGAGGGTCCTATTCGGATATTTTCGACTTCTCGCGCCGCGTGAACCTGCGGGCCGTGAACAAGAAAACGTTTGAGAGCATGGCCCAGGCCGGTGCCTTCGATTCGTTTGAGCGTTACCACCGCCGCCAGTTTATTGAGGCCCCCGGCAACGACCAGAACCTGATTGAGAAGGCCATGAAAGTGGGCCAGCAGCACCAGGCCGCCAAAGAATCGGCCCAGCAGAGCCTGTTCGGGGGCGGCGGAGGCGAAATGGCCATTCCAATGCCCAAAATCCAGGACATGGAGCCTTGGAGCCCCACCGAGAAGCTACGCCGCGAAAAGGAAGTGGTGGGCTTCTACCTATCCGGCCACCCGCTCGACGACTTCAAGCTGGAAATTGACTCGTATTGCACCTGCGGTCTCGACAAGATTGAGAACTACAAGAACCGCGACATTACGGTGGCCGGCTTGATTTCCAACGTACTGTTCAAGACCACCAAAACCGGTCATCCGTTCGTGAGTTTCAACGTGGAAGACTACGAATCAAGTTTGAACCTAGCCCTGTTCCGCGACGACTACACCAAGTTTTCCAGCATCATCAACCCGCGCAACTACGACAAGGAGCAGGTGCCGCCCATGTTCATCCGCGGTAAATACGCCCAGCGCTTCCGCGACTCCGACCAGTTCGAGTTCAAGATCATGACTATGGAGCCGCTGTTCAACGTGGCCGAGAAGCTCTCGAATGGCGTGCGCGTGCAGTTGGATTTACGCACTATTACTGAGCCCTTCATGGATCGGTTCATGGAAGCAGTGGAAAGTGCCGCTGGTTCCAAGAAGCTGGAAATCAAGTTCGCCGAGCCCCACGAGCACTTGGCCGTGGATACCTACTCCCGCCGCTACCGCATCGAGCCCAAGGAATTCATCCGCAAAATGCGCGAGATGGAAATCGATGCCTGCCAGCTGATTTAAGGAAGAATAAGCTGCTCATCACTCTGCTTTTCACGGATGCCCGTTCAGTCCTTTTTAGCCTAGGCTAGAAGAACTGAACGGCTTCCTTTTTTACCCTTGTACCATGAGATTTAGTGCCCGCCGAAGAGCGTTAACGCTGCGTACCCGCGTCAACGATTCGCTCCAGTTCAACCCTTTCGTATTCAGCCGGTTGTTCTTTTTGTGGGCGGCTATTGGCGTAATTGGCGGAGTATTGGCAGGCAGCTATTGGATTGTTCTGGAGTACCTGTTGCACTGGCTGTCGGCTGTAAACGGCCTGCTCGTTATTCCGCTGATGACGGGCGCGGGGCTGCTCGCGGGCTTCATCATCCATAAGCTCGGCGACCCTGGCGAGATGGACCTAATTGTCAACAACATTCGCTTCAAAGGCGGGCAACTCGACCCGCGCAACAACCCCTCCATGATTCTGTCGTCGTTGCTGTGCATAGCGAGTGGCGGCAGTGCCGGGCCCGAGGCCCCGTTGGTGCAAGTGGTTGGCTCCACGGGAACGTGGCTAGCTCAGAAATTCCGGCTGCGCGGCGAAGATTTACGGTCGTTGACTATTGCGGGCATGGCCGCCGCCTTCACGGCCTTGTTTGGGGCCCCGCTGGGCGGCAGCTTGTTTGCGCTGGAGATTCTGCACCACCGGCATGTAGTGGAGTACTACCAGGCCCTGATTCCGGCTTTCGTGGCTAGCTGCTCCAGCTATGTCATTTTCGTGCTTATCACCCATACCGGCCTGGGCCCCACCTGGGAGTTTCCGCTCTACACTCCTACTAGCATCAACGACTTCTTTTTCGCCATCCTGTATGCCCTAGCGGGTACGGCCGCTGGCTGGGGGTTCATCTTCACTGTTCGGCAGTGCCGCCGCTTTTTCCGCAAGCTACGGCTCCCCATTTTCTGGCAGCTAGCATTGGGTGGCTTCTTCCTAGGGGTCATTGCCTACTTCGTGCCGTTGTCACGCTACTTTGGGCACGACCAGCTCAACGAGATTCTGCGGACGCCTCTTTCTGTGCAGTTCCTCGTGGCGCTGCTGGCAGCCAAGATTCTGTCCATTGCCTTCACGGTAACTTCTGGGTGGCGCGGCGGCTTCATCATTCCTCTTTTCTTCGTGGGCGCTGTGGTGGGGCTGTTGATTAGCAAGTTGTTCCCGGACCAGAATCTGCCCTTGATTATGGTTAGCTGCATGGCCGCCATCAACGCCTGCGTTACGCGTACTCCTATCAGCACCACTATTCTGTTGGCTTCGCTCACTGGTTTCCACAGCCTTGTACCCATCATGTTTGCTAGCCTGACGGGCTTTTTTCTGGCCCCCAAGTCACCGCTCATCAACGCGCAACTGGGTTTGCCGGAACACGATGAGCACGGCTAATACTAGACTACTTGTTTTCGTAAGCGGCGATAAATAAGCTAACAGCGTGTATCCGCGAAAATAAACTTTCAATTTTTATTGAAAGTTTAAAACACTTTATTACATTTGAACCATGCAACTCGACGAAGCCAAAAGCAAGTTCATTGAAGGCTGGGGTACCCTGGGCTCGGCCTGGGGCGTAAGCCGGACAATGGCGCAGGTGCACGCGTTGCTGCTGGTTTCATTGGGCTCCCTAAGTACCGAAGACATCATGGAACAGCTCCAGATTTCGCGAGGCAACGTGAACCTGAACGTGCGGGCCCTAATGGACTGGGGCATCGTGCGGAAAGAATTGCGTCCCGGTGAGCGGCGTGAGTTTTTCTCGGCTGAAAAGGATATTCACAAAGTAGCTACCCTGATTTTGCAGGAACGCCGTCGGCGCGAGTTGGAACCCATTATGAGGGTGCTCGGCGAAATCCGTCATGTGGAGCCCTCGCCCAACGCCACCCCCGAAGAAACGGCGGCTTTCGCTGAGACAATAAGCGGCATCCACAACTTTGCCGAATTCGCCAACCGGGCGGCTTCCACCCTCATTAAGGCTGATGAGAACTGGTTTCTGAGCACGTTTATGAAGCTGATGCGGCCAGGATGAGCAGAAGCTTATTTTTTTAGTTTTATGTTTCAATATTTTTTGAAATTTCTATAACACTCATATCACATTCTCATGGGTGCGATTCCCGGCTTTTTCACTCGCCTTACAAGCTTCTTTGTTATGCACAGCTTCCCCGAGAACCGACCCAAGATTGTGCTGGCCGGCGGCAACGGTTTCCTGGGCCAACATTTGGCCCAGCACTTCCAAAGCATAGGCTACCGCATCGTGGTGATTAGCCGCGCCAGCAGTTCTCTGCCAAACCACGTGCAATGGGACGGGCGCATTATAGGAGCTTGGGCAGTTGAATTGGAAGGCGCCGCCGCTGTTATCAACCTGGCGGGGCGTACCGTGGATTGCCGCTATACGGCGGCCAATAAACGACAAATCCTAAGCAGCCGAATTGACAGTACCCGCGTGCTGGGAGAAGCCATTGCGGCCTGTGAACGGCCACCGCAAGTATGGCTAAACTCGTCTACAGCTACCATTTATGCGCACAACGAGAACTGGCAGCGAGCCAACACTGAAGAGAACGGAAAAATAGGCACTGGTTTTTCAGTGGAAGTTGCCCAAGCCTGGGAAGCCGCTCTGTGGGCAGCCACGACCCCCAACACACGCCGGATTGCCCTCCGCACTTCTATTGTGCTGGGAAGTGATGGGGGCGCGTTTCCAGTGATGAAAAAGCTGGCCAAATGGGGCCTGTGCATGCCGCAGGGCAGCGGCTACCAGTGGATCAGCTGGCTGCACGTACACGACTTCTGCCGAGCCGTGGAATTCCTGCTCAACGAAACCGACCAAGCGGGCGTGTTCAACGTCTGCGCCCCGGCCCCCTTAATGAACCGTGACTTCAATGCGCTGCTGGCGCAAGAGTTCAAGCCACTGCTGCGCTTGCCACAGCCCACGTGGCTGCTAGAGCTGGGTGCCTTCGTGCTGCGCACTGAAACCGAATTGATTCTGAAAAGCCGCAAAGTGGTGCCACAACGCCTGCTGGACCTCGGCTTCTGGTTCCGCTTCCCAACCTGTGAGCGGGCAGTGGCGGACCTTATTTGACATTTCACGCTTGTTTTTCTTTCACTTCTTTTTCTAACGCATCATGAATTACTTGCTCCTGGTGTACGGCGTTTATCTGCCCGTCACGGTATTACTCACAGTATGGGTGGCACGCACCCTTTTTACCAACGGCCGCACTTTCCTGGTTGACATCTTTCACGGCAACGAGCCCTTGGCCGACTCCGTGAACAAGCTGCTTCTTACTGGTTTCTACCTTATCAACATCGGATACGCCACCCTTACCCTCCGTTCCGACGACCCTGTTACCAGCTACCAGCAGACTGTAGAAACGCTCAGCATCAAGCTCGGAACTATCATTTTGATTCTAGGTGGCATGCACTTCTTCAATCTGTATGTGTTTTATAAGCTCCGCAGCCGCGCCCAAAACGAAGCCCGCGCCTACGATTTTGTAGCCAACAAACAATAAAATAATCGGCCCTGATACCCAGTCTGAGCGTAACTGGCGGTGTTAGGGCCGTGCTGCGCGTGGTTACTACATCTGCCATCCTGTCTGCACTGAACTTTCCGGCCCGTGTCTTGTTGATTCGCAATCTGCTACCTTGCGGCCCGCTTGACCGTAAACAGCAGCACACACATTCCAACTAACCCCCTCGTGTTATGGGACATAAAGCCATCGAAATCACCGATGCTAACTTCGACGAAATCATCAACTCCGATAAGCCCGTTCTAGTGGACTTCTGGGCCGAATGGTGCGGCCCTTGCCGCATGGTAGGCCCTGTGGTAGAAGAGCTGGCCGGCGAATATGAAGGCAAAGTTGTAATTGGCAAAGTTGACGTGGATGCCAACCCGCAAACCTCCGCCAAATTCGGCATCCGCAGCATTCCTACGCTGCTGGTGTTCAAGAATGGCCAAGTGGTAGACAAGCAAGTAGGTGCCGTACCAAAGCACGTACTCGCTGGCAAGCTAGACGCTCAAGTAACTGCCTAGTTACCCCTGCTTACATCAACAAAAGCCCGCTTTCCTTCGTGGAAAGCGGGCTTTTGTTGTGTATGAGCCATTGGTTGAGCGTATCTGAGTAGGTGTTTAGCAGTTGGATTCAGGATGCGAACCATTTGAATTGCCTATAAATACCGTTTATCCTTTATCTAATTACTTACTATCTAATACAGCTCATCGGGCGTAGAGGCTCGTGCCTCGGTGGGTGGCACTTGCGGCGGCCGGGTGCCGCTCAGCAGCGAAAACGCCGGCGAAAAGTGGATGGGTACTGTGAAGGTCATGGCGGTGGGCACATTGTACTCGCGGCCGGGCTGGAAGGCAGGCAGACTGGCTACCACCCGGCGGGCCTCTTGGTCGGCTTCGGGGGCCAGGCCGCGCACCACTTCCACCTGCCCCACGCGGCCACCTTCGTCCACTGTATAACGCACGTACACATTGCCCATAATGCCTTTTCGACGCGTGTTTTTGGGGTAAATAGTGTTCCGGGCCACAAAACTGAGTAAAGCTTCCTGCCCACCCGGAAACTCGGGTAGCTGCCGCTTGTGCAGCCGGCCCACGTACGGCGAGGCATCCTCGTTGAAGAACGCCAGCGCGGGGCCCCTTTCCCGGCTCAGCAACTCAATGGCGCTTAGCTGCCCAGTATCATAATAGTAGCGCCACTCACCGGTGGGCTTGCCAGCTGTATAGCTGCCTTTCGAGCGTTTCTGGCCGTTGCGGTGCACACTAATCCAAGTACCCATGCGCTGCCCATCGGCGTACTCACCGCGCTGACTGACGCGCCCGTCCTCGTACCAGGCCACATATACGCCGTCGGCCTCATCGTTGCGGTAGTGGACCTGCGCGGCCTTACTGCCGTTGGGGTGGTACCAAGTCAGCACCCCGGCGCGTACTAGCGGCTCAATGGATGCCAGGGTGCCGCGTAGCAGCAGCGTACCAGCCAGCGAATACTCACGCATGGCGTAGGTACTCAGCAGCTCGTTTTTCTGCTCGATGAGTCGGTAATGGGTGGCGCTGTCGGGCACCACTTCTTCGTCGCGCTCATTGAGGTAGATGGCAGGCATCGTCTGCGCCGACCCTGCTGCCGGCAGCACGAACAATAGTCCGCAAAACACCATGTAATATGCTTTCATCGGCCGCGGCAATAATGTGGGGTTCTGGAAATATACCATTCCCGCAGCCTTCCCCCAAGCACTCAATGGCCAAGACGGCAAAGTTCTACATACAGTACTAAACTAATATTGATTACTTATATCCCCTTGTTCACGTAACCTAAAAAAGGCGGCTGCTACTAATAGCAACCGCCTTTGTGCTGTAAAGGAAAACTTTAGGAAGGCAAAAGCTGAATCGGACGATTCAAACTTTCTTCCAGTGAGATAAGCGTTTCCGTCCGTTCGATGCCCTCAATCAACTGCATCCGGTCATGCAGCACGTCGCGCAGGTGTTGCGTATCGCGGCACACGATGCGGGCGAAGATGCCATAGGCGCCAGTAGTGAAGTGAATACTGACGACTTCCGGGATTTCGCGGAGCTGCTCGGCCACACTGGCGTACACCGAACTTTTCAGCAAATAAATTCCCAGAAAAGCATTGACGCCATAGCCGAGCTTCTGATAATCAATCTGTAGCGTTGCGCCCTTCACAATGCCTAGCTCCTCTAGCCGCGCCATCCGTACATGCACTGTTCCACCCGATACGTGGACTTTGCGAGCAATTTCGGTGTATGGCATCTTGGCATCCTGCATCAATAAATCCAGAATTTTGCGGTCGGTGTCGTCAAGTTCGTAATTCTTAGCCATTTTGCAGGTGTTTGATTATATATATTGAAATCAGAACGGTGTTTCTTGAAAAATTTTGTAAATTTTAATGCAGATCTCTGCGAAAATTTTACAATTCAAATCAAAGTAATACATTTGTCATAATCCAACGCGGATGGCGTGGGAAACATTGTAGAGTGATGAAACTGGCAGACATACCCTCCTCTCTCGGGGGTGGTGATTCGGGAAAAACTGGTTTGGCGGCCGGCTAACTACACCGTGGAGGTTCGAATCCTTCTTCTACAGCACTGGGTGGATTAATGTGAGGAGGGAAAAACAGGAACGTATCTGGGTGGGTACGTTCCCTTGCAAAAGGCAGCATCTGGGTGGGTGCTTCCGTTGCATCAAGAGGCGGCATCTGGGTGGGTGCCGCCTTTTTGTTGTTTAATAGTGCGGATATTTTCATTGTAGGTGGCCAAATGACACCTCAGTTCGCTACTGGCTGCAAAGAAAGATAAATCTTATGGGCTAGCCGATGTTAGTTGCAATAAAAAGCCCGATTTGCAGTGATATTTGCAAATCGGGCTTTTTAATCTTTAGCCTAGCATATTTCTTCCTACTCAGCTACTTATAGATGAGTACTTGGCTGCGACCATCTTCTTTGATGAAGCCGCGGTACATCCCTTCCGAATTGAAAGGCATAGTAATGTTACCGGCCCGGTCCAGGGCAATCAGGCCCCCGTTGCCTCCCATTGCGTCAACTTTATCGATGGTAGCCTGAGCGGCCTGGCTCAACGGAATCTTCTGGTATTCCATGCGCGCAGCTACGTCGCGCGCCACTGTAGCTCGGATGAAGTACTCGCCCCAACCCGTGCATGAAACCGCGCAAGACTGGTTGTCGGCGTAGGTGCCGGCTCCGATGATGGGCGCATCGCCAACGCGGCCGTAGCGCTTGTTGGTCATGCCGCCGGTGCTGGTAGCGGCAGCCAAGTTGCCTTGCTTGTCGAGAGCTACTGCGCCAACAGTGCCATACTTGCGGCCTTCAGTGAAGATGAGGTCTGCCAGGTCTTGAGAGCCCGCAGGCACTAATCCACTGCTTGGTTTGCCGGCTTTGGTTTTACCCTTGCTTTTAGTAGGCGCGGTGGGAGTTGGCGCCGCTTTAACTGGAGTACTCGGCTGGCTGAGAGAACTGGGGCTTTTCTCGGTGCTTAGCGCCTTTTGCAGTTGGTCGTAGCGGGCTTGCGTGAAGAAGTAGGAAGGCTCCACAATATCCAATCCTTGCTCACGAGCAAACTGTTCGGCACCCGGCCCGGTCAGTAGCACGTGCTCCGACTTCTCCATGACTGCCCGCGCGGCCGTAATGGGGTTGCGTACCACCGTAACACCCGCCACAGCACCCGCACGCAGCTTTTCGCCTTCCATGATAGAAGCATCCATTTCATTGCGGCCTTCGTGGGTGAATACGGCACCTTTGCCCGCGTTAAACAACGGGTTGTCTTCCATCACCCGGATGGTGGCCTCCACGGCATCAAGCGCTGTACCGCCATCTTTGAGAATAGTATAGCCTACTTGCAGGGCCTTATTCAGCCCATCTTGGTAGGCTTTTTCCTGTTCCGCCGTCATGTTGGCCTTGGTGATTGTGCCCGCTCCGCCGTGGATAACCAGCGTGAAGGGCCCTGATGGACTGGCATTGGCGGAAGTTTGGGCTGCAGCAGGAGTTAACTGGCCGAGCAGCCCTGCAAACAGCAGGAGTAGAAACTTTTGCATGGTAAGTGAAAGGTGAATGGACGCAAAACGGCCCGCTCCCGGCTTATATCCCAGGGAGCGGGCCGTGAAAAATAAGCAGTTACAACTTAGCGGTTGGCTACCGGCTGGTTTTGCTGGTGGTAACGGGCCAAGCCGGCATCCAGAAACTTCACGAATGCCTCCGCATCGGGTTCATACGCAATAGGTGTAGCCAGCGTGTTTTGCAGGTTAGCAGGTGTGTTAGGGTCAAGCAGCACGTAGAAGGGCTGAGCATTCACGTTGAAGCCAGTTAGCTGCAAATCTGCGTTTTTCTTGCCCAGTGTGGATTTCAGCTTGTTGTCATACTTGGAGGTGTACTGCTCAGCGGCGGGCAGTTCGGTTTTGTCGTCCACGTACAGGGCCACCACCACGTAGTCGTCGCGCAGGCGGCGCAGCACCTCCGGGTTGCTCCATACGGTAGCTTCCATCTTGCGGCAATTCACGCAGGCGTGGCCAGTGAAGTCGATGAATATAGGCTTGTTTTCGGCTTTGGCGCAGCGCTGGGCCTGCTCTAAGTCGAAGTAACCACGCAGGCCGTGGGGCAGCTCCAGAAACTCACTATAGCGAGGCGCTTCGCATAAGGCGTTCATCTTAGTAGCAGTGGCAACTGGCGTAGCCGTAGCAGCCAGCGTGAAGTCGCGGCTAGACTGAGGGGGTAAGTAGCCGGCCAGCAGCGGCAGCGGCGCTCCAAACAGGCCAGGCACCAGGTAGGTCATGAAGCTGAATGCCAGCACCGCCATCAGCAGCCGGCCCACGCTCAGGTGGGTCAGGTCGGAATCGTGGGAAAGCTTGAACCGGCCCAGCAGATACAGCCCCAGCAGGCCCGACAGCGCAATCCAGAGCACCAAATAAATGTCGCGCGGCAGCAGGTTCCAGTGGTAGGCTAGGTCGGCCATGCTCAGGAATTTCAGGGCTAGCATTAGCTCCACGAAGCCCAGCACCACTTTCACCGTGTTCAACCAGCCGCCTGAGCGGGGCAGACTTTTAAGCCAGGTTGGGAAGATGGCAAACAATGTGAACGGCAGCGCAAACGCCATTGAGAAACCCAACATGCCTACAACCGGCGTGATTCTTTCGCCCCGCGCAGCCAAACCCAGGATACTCGCCACAATAGGCCCAGTGCACGAAAACGACACCACTACCAGCGTGAGAGCCATAAAAAAAACACCACCCCAGCCGCCTTTGTCGGCTTGCGCGTCAATTTTATTGACCATGCCGTGGGGCAGCGTGATTTCAAACAAGCCCAGAAATGACAAGCCGAATACCACGAATACCGTGAAGAAAATTAAATTGGGTAACCAGTGCGTAGCAATCAAGTTGGGACCGTCTTCGCCTAATAATGCCGCTACTACCACCCCAATCAGCACGTAGATGACGATGATGCTGAGGCCGTACACGAAGGCTTTCAGGATGCCCCGTTGCCGGCTGTCGTTGCCGCTAGTAAAGAACGATACAGTCATCGGAATCAGCGGGAACACGCAGGGGGTAATAAGGGCGCTCAGCCCAAACAGGAATGCTCCGAATGCAAAAGCCAGCAAGCTTTCCTTGGCAGGTTCAGCGCCATTAGCACCCATTACTGACGAGGCAGCTACCCTAGCAGTGGTCGGCGCAGCAGTGGCTACAGTAGTGTCTTCAGCAATAGTGGTTGTAGCGGGCGTTGGTGGCACGACGGCAGCTGTTGCAGCAGTGTCGATAGGGGTAGCAGTAGCTGCGGCGGCGGTTGTTGCTGAGGTAGTAGGGGCAGTTACAGCACCAGTAGGTGCGCTGGGCTTGGCAGGTGTGGCGGGCTTGGTGTCAGGAGCCTGAGCAGGTACGGCGGTGCCCGTTACGGTGATGGGGCCAAAGCTCAGTGTTTCGTCGCCGGGAATGCAGCGGCCGTCTACATCGGTGCAGCTTTGGTACTCCACGCTGGCCTTCACGGTGAGGGCGCCCGGCTGCAACACCCGAATGCGCTGCCGGATTTGGCCGGTTTTCTCGAAGTATGTGACGTCACCCTTGAATACGTCGTCGTAGTGCTTCTGCGAGCTAATAGACTTGGGCTTGCCCACTAGCTCGTAGGCCGGGCTCTTGGTGAAGTTGAACGTGAAAACTGTAGGTCCCAGATCAGGGTCGAAGTCGGTGGCGTAAAGGTGCCACTTGTCGTCGATGCGGGCATTAACGATAAGGTCCACTTCCTCGCCCGCCTTAACCGTGGAGGCACCAAGCGCTACCGACAGCTTGGTGGGCGTCAGAACTTGGGCGGTGGCACCGGCTGCCGTGCCCAGCACCAGCAGCAGAACCAACAGGATATTCTTGAAGGAAGTCATTGGAAAAGAAAAAGCAACGAAAACGATAAGACCGCAAAGGTCGGCAGAAAGCCCAACAGCCGCACGGGTTTAGGGGTTTCCAACAAAGTAAACACCTAGCAAGTTGCGACCAATTATAACTCAGCCGGAACCGCTTGGGCGGAAACACGTACTTTTGTAGTACCAAGGGAGCTGGGCCGCGTGAGCCCGACCCCCGGATCTATGGCTTTAAATATATTTCTGACCGTTCTGCTGGTATTAGTGAACGGGTTTTTTGTGGCAGCAGAGTTTGCCTTCGTGAAGGTTCGTTCTTCGCAAATCGACATAAAAGCGCAAGGCGGCAACCGCTTGGCCAAACTGGTGCAGCGCATGCTGCACGACCTGAACTTCTACTTATCGGCAACGCAGTTGGGTATTACCCTGGCTTCGCTGGCACTGGGTTGGATTGGGGAAAGCGTGGTAGCTGAAGTGGTAATGGCTGTTATTGATAACTTCCATATCACCCTCTCCGCCACAGCGGTACACCAGATTTCGCTGGTCACCTCCTTTTCTATCATCACGGTGTTGCACATCGTGCTGGGTGAGCAGGCACCCAAGGTGCTAGCTATTCAGAAGCCCGAAAACACGACCATTGCCGTAGCAATTCCGCTGTTTGCCTTCGCCTGGATTACCAAACCTTTTATTTGGCTGCTCAATACGCTTTCTAATATGGTAGCTAGGTTGGTAGGCGGCGAAGTAACCCACGGCCCCGAAGCGCACTCGGCCGAAGAAATTCGGCTATTGCTGGACCAAAGCAAGCAGAGCGGCGAGATTCAGGATTCGGAGCACGAGCTGATTGAAAATGTATTCGAGTTCAATGACCGGATGGTGAAGCAGATTATGGTGCCTCGCACCAAGCTGTCGGCCATTGATGTAAACACACCACAAGACGGTATTCTGGAAACAGTGTACGATGAAGGCTTTTCCCGGATTCCAATATTCGAGGGCAACATCGACAACATTGTGGGCGTGCTATACGTGAAAGATTTGCTGCAAATCATTCGGCGCAACGAGCCGATTGTGCTGCAAAAAATCATGCGCCCCGCCTACTTCGTGCCCGAAACCAAGAAGATTAACCGCCTGCTTCGCCAGTTTCAGCGCAAGCACATGCACATGGCCATCGTGAGCGACGAGTTCGGCGGCGTTTCCGGTATTGTCACCATCGAGGACATCATGGAGGAGTTGGTCGGCGAAATTCAGGATGAGTACGACAATGAAGTGCCGGTAGTGGAAAAGGTATCGGAAATGGAATACCGCGTGAACACCGCCACGGCCATCTCCGACGCCAACGAGTATCTCCCCTACCCTCTGCCCGAAGGCGACGATTACGAAACCGTAGGCGGCTTGCTCAACGTCATCTATGGCAACATCCCTGAAGTAGGCGACGTGGCCGTGCTCGACAACTACGAGTTCCGGGTACTGAAACGCTCCCGCCGCTCCGTGGAGTTAGTGCAGTTGCGCGTAACCACTGCCGCTGAGCAGGAAGAAGAAGCCAACGAAGCGCTGAATCTGTAATCAGTTGCGAGTTGTCAGGTGTCGTACTGACAACTCGCAACTCTTTATTTCAGCCAGCTAGCATACAACACGTAATTATCGGCGGTACGGGCTATAGTTGCGCGCTGCTCGTCAGTTACCGGCTTGATACGGCGGGCCGGAATACCAGCGTACAAGTAGCCTGGCTCACACTGCGTGTTTTCGAGTACTACAGCGCCCGCTGCAATAATGCAGCCGGTGCCTATCACAGCATGGTCCATCACAATGGCGCCCATGCCAATCAGCACGTCGTCTTCGATGGTGCAGCCGTGGGCAATGGCCTTGTGGCCGATACTAACGCGGGAACCGATGGTTAAGGCCGCCTTCTGATAAGTACAGTGCAGCACGGCCCCGTCCTGAATATTGGTTTGGTTGCCGATGCGGATACTGTTCACGTCGCCTCGGATAACGGCATTAAACCACACAGTGCAGTTTTCACCTAGCACCGCGTCGCCAATTATGGTAGCGTTGTCGGCAACGTAGCAGTTGGCCCCTAGCTGGGGCGTGATTCCGTGAACGGGCAGGATGAGAGCGGGCATATAGGAAACTGAGGATGAAGTGGCTGTTTGGTGAGGCTGCATGGCACGGCCACTGCAAACCTACGCGTGAAAACTTCTCCTCAGCGAATCTAGCGAGCAATGGCTAGGCTTACTGCTGATTTTCACTTACTTGCTGCCTGTCTGCCACCTCCGGCAGCGCAAAAGGTAGTATGCTATGCAGGAGCCATTTTTTTCCGCCGATCAGGAAACCCGTCAGTGGACCACTTTTCTGCACCTTTCGTTGTTGGCTGGCGTGCTGGTGCCAGGAGCAGGATTTGTGCTACCCATCGTGCTTTGGCAGCTCAAGAAAAACGAACTACCCGGCGTCGATGCTCACGGCAAAGTGGTAACCAACTGGGTAATCAGTTCCCTGATTTATGGTGCCATCAGCGGCATGCTGATTTTCGTGTTAATTGGTCTGCCGCTACTTGGCATTCTGGCGGTGCTAGGGCTTATCTTTCCCGTTATTGGGGCAATTAAAGCTAACAACGGTGAACTGTGGGTATATCCGCTTTCTATCCGCTTCTTCTCGTAGCAACGGGCAACTACCGGGTCAGCATTCGTTTCCAGGTACCTTTTTCCCAATTATACTTAAGCGTGCTGGGCAGCGCATGCCAGAAGTATTTGCTGGTTTCAACAGCGAAGCTTGGCTGCATGTAGCAGTTGATGGTGCAGCCCTCACACTGCGGCAACCGGCCTTCCAGCGCCGCTAGTTGCTGCACTTGCTGCGAATTATACAGGCCAAAAAGCTGCCCGTTGATGGGGAATTTCTGCTCGCCCAAGTGGTAGCATGGCAGTACTAGTTCGTTGCTGGGCGAGATAACAAGCGTAGTGCTAGCCGCCCGGCACACTGGCGCGGCTACGTGGTTGCCGCCGTCGCGCCGGAGCTGGATGAAGGCCTCGTTGAGATACACGCCCTTGCGCTGCCCAAAGGCTGATAGGTAGTCTAGTTCTTCGGCGGTGAGCTGCTCGCCGGTTTCCACGCTATTGTACTCGAAAGCGGGGTTCAGAATCAGCATCAGCTTGTTAGGTTGCGCAATGTCGCGGTACACAGCTTCCAGGTCGTGCAGGTTTTCGCGGAACACGGTGAACAGAATATCGGGCCGCTCCCCCAGTTCCCGCGCCACCCGGATGCTCTCCAGCACAAAATCGTAGCAAGCCACGCCGCGGCCTTTGTCGTGCACTTCCTTTTCAGAGGCGTCGAGCGAGAAGTGCAGCATGTCCACTTTGCCGCGTAGCTTCTCGGCGTACTTCGGGTACAGCAAGCAGTTGGTGGTGAGCGTGGTAATAAAGCCCATATCGTGCGCCAGGCCCACAAATTCGTGTATCTGGCGGTGCAACAGCGGCTCACCGCCCGTAAAATCCACCACCGATACACCCAGCTTTTTCAGGTCTTGTAGGTTGCGCTCCACATCTGAGAGCTGAATATACGGCGAGGGTTTCTCCCAAATATCACAGAATGAGCACCGCGCATTGCACCGATACGTGACGTAATAATTGCACAGAACCGGATGACGAACGAGACGCATAGTAGTGAGCTGTTAGCTGATGGCTTTTAGCTGTTAGCCGCTGTGCCGCGCCAAAGCTAACAGCTAAAAGCCATCAGCTAACAGCAAAGGCCTAATGCGGCAACGCACCCCAGGCGGTATCCCACTGCTTGGGCGTAGCGGCCAGCGCCTCAGGAGTGGCCGGACCATAATGCTCCAGATAATAATTGCAGAAGCCTTTCAAGGGGCATTTCGGACAATCGGGCTTGCTGAACAGGCAGATGCGCTGCCCGTGCCAATAGTTGTGCTTATGAAAGTTAAGCAGCACCAGCGCGTCCTTAGGCAGTTGCTCCAATAGTACCTGATGCGCTTTGTCGGCGGAAGCTTTCGGCCCAATCATGCCTACACGCTGCGCAATGCGGTGCACGTGCGTATCAACGGGCAGCACGGGCTTATGAAAGTTGAAAAGTAACACCAAGGAAGCCGTCTTCAGACCGATGCCGGGCATATCGGTCAGCCATTGCATGCCTTGCTCTACAGGCCAATCCGCCAGAAAGTCCAAGTGAAATTCGCCACCCGTCTGGGTCTGGATGCGGCGC
Source organism: Hymenobacter norwichensis DSM 15439 (assembly GCF_000420705.1). GTDB lineage: Bacteria > Bacteroidota > Bacteroidia > Cytophagales > Hymenobacteraceae > Hymenobacter > Hymenobacter norwichensis. The sequence continues at coordinate 752,946 of NZ_ATVL01000006.1, read as the reverse complement.
AGCACCTCTTGGATACGGGGCGCCTGCGTGTCGGGCCAGCGGGTAGTCCGGATGGCGTGGGCCAATTCAGTGGTAGGAGCCGCTAACACCCCGGCCCAATCACCAAATGCTTCCAGCATCCGGTCGTAGGCCAGCTCTTCGTCGGCGTGGGTGGTACGGTGCGAGAGAATAGTGGAAATCAGTTCCCGCATAGGTGTGCGGCGTGGCTGCTCCAGCGTCAGGGGCGGATAAAATGCGTTTAGAAGCAGGTGGTTTTCCCAGGTTTTTTCGGCGGGTGGCAAGGTGTACTCCATGCGGCTAGTTGCTTGCTGCTCGTTGGCGGCTGGTTGGTGGTTGGCCCACCGATTCACATTCGAAAGGCTACTAAATAATACGGCCCCGCCACCAAAAGGTAGCGGGGCCGCTTTGTTCAATCAGCAACGGCCGATTAGCAGCTGCTTAGATGGTGCCTTTCTCGGCAGCTTTCTTCAGCTTCTCGTTGGCGAAGATGGCTACTTCTACGCGGCGGTTAGCCACCCGGCCAGCTTCGGTAGAGTTATCAGCAATGGGCTGCTTGGAGCCGTAGCCCGATACAGTGAAGCGCGAAGCATCCACGCCTTGCTGCTGGGTGTAGTTAGCTACGGCCTGAGCGCGGCGCTGCGACAATGGGTCGTTGATGGCATCGGTACCAGTGTTATCGGTGTGGCCTTCCACAATAACGTTGGTATCACCGTACTTGATGAGCGTCTGGGCCAACTCCTTGATATTCTGCTGAGCTGCCGACGTCAAAGCCGATGAGTTCTTAGCGAACAGGAGGCCTGAGTCGAAAGTGATTTTGATGCCCTCGCCTACGCGCTCCACTTTGGCGCCAGCCATTTCTTTCTTGAGTTCAGCGGCCTGCTTATCCATGCGGCGGCCAATCAGCGCTCCACCGGCGCCACCTACGGCTGCCCCAATGATGGCCCCTTTAGCCGTACTATTCTTGCCACCAATCACGCGGCCCAGTACACCACCAGCGGCAGCGCCACCTAGGCCCCCAATTATACCGCCTTTAGCAGTTTTGCTCCAGGGCTTTTTGGTAGTAGTCGTTTCGGTTTGGGCCTGTACGGTGCTGGTGCCCACGGTGAGCAACGCCAGCAGCACAAGGAAAAATGAACGAAGATCTGTCATTGTGAAAAAGTTAAGGGTTTCGGAAGTAAGTGGTAAGAACGAGAAATATGATGAGCGCTAATTCGGGCCGAAGATAGTGGTTATGTCGAACCAACTCGCTTGCACTAGGCATTTTGCAACCACCTTGCCAAAAACGGCTGTGTTCTAAAAATAGTGTAGAAACAGCCTTTAAATGCGTCTAAACGCCTCTTTATATTTATTCGCTAATCAGAAAAAACCTTGACTGCTTGCACTTTAACAATTAATAGCCTTCCAGCTTTTTTTATGGTTCACTGGAAATGAAACCGAACAATTCAACCATAAAAAAAGGCCGCACATAATGTGCGGCCTTTTCCTGCGGCTGTTTGAGCCTAAAGTTACAGCTTACCAGCTTCAGCAGCCTTTTTCATCTTTTCGTTAGCATAGATGGCAATTTCTACGCGGCGGTTAGCCTGCTTGCCAGCCTCGGTGGTGTTGTCGGCAATGGGCTGCTTGGAACCATAGCCCTCCGTGGTAATACGCGAGGCGTCTACCCCCTGGTTGATGGTGTAGCTGGCCACAGCCTGTGCCCGGCGCTGCGACAGAGGATCATTGATGGCATCGGAGCCGCTAGCATCAGTGTGGCCTTCGATCAGGACGTTGGTGTCGGGATATTTTTTCAGCACTTCGGCCATTTTCTGGATTTCCGACTGCGAAGCAGCCCGCAGGTCACTCTTGTTGGTATCGAAGAGAATGCCCGAGTCAAAGGTGATTTTGATGCCTTCGCCTACACGCTCCACCTTGGCGTTCTGCATGTCGCGCTGCAATTCCTCGGCCTGCTTGTCCATTTTGCGGCCGATGAGTGCACCACCACCGCCACCCACGGCAGCACCAATAATAGCACCGGCAGCCGTACCCGACTTACCGCCAATCACGCGGCCCAGTACGCCACCTACTACAGCACCGCCACCGGCGCCCAGCAGGCCACCCTTAGCGGTTTTGCTCATCCCCGTTTTGCGGGGGCCGGTGCCGTTGGTATCGGGTGCATCCGGGATGTTGGGGTTACGGGTGTTAGATGAGGCGCACGAACCGAGCAGCAACGTCAGCGCCATGAAAAACGAGAGAAGAGAATTAGAAGCTTTCATCGAAATGAAGTTAGTGGAACAGTTGAGTTTGGAAGAGAGTGATGGACGTGCTTACTGCAATTGGCGGAAAAATGTTTGCTGAACTTACCAGACAACTTGGTTACCACCTCGTGGCAATAACGCATGATTTTGAGTGATGAAGCAAATGCAAAAACCCCGCCCAATGCATTCTACTGCATATTGAGCGGGGTTTTCAAGAAGCGTGCCGAGTTTTAAATTGGCTGTTCTGTTTTCACTCCAACTTTCGGTTTTGCAGCTGCTGGGCCAAGCATGGTCAACAGGTCGGTGAGGCGTGACTTTAGTTCTTTGCGGTCGACAATAAAGTCCAGGAAGCCATGCTCAAGCACAAACTCGGCGCTCTGGAAACCTTTCGGCAGGTCCTTACCAATGGTTTCCTTGATTACACGCGGCCCCGCAAACCCAATGAGGGCACCAGGCTCAGCAATATTAAAGTCGCCGAGCATAGCAAAGGAAGCCGTAACGCCCCCAGTAGTGGGGTCGGTGAGCAGCGAAATGTAGGGCAGGCCGGCTTCGGAAAGCAACGCCAGCTTGGCCGAGGTTTTAGCCATTTGCATCAGCGAGAAACCGGCTTCCATCATGCGGGCGCCCCCCGAGCGGGAAATCATCAGGAACGGCAGCCGATTCTGGCGGGCGTAGTCGATGGCCCGCGCAATTTTTTCACCTACTACTGAGCCCATCGAGCCCCCAATAAAGCGGAAGTCCATGGCGGCTACTACCAGCCCCTTGCCGTTAAGCTGGCCGTGGCCGGTCCGTACAGCATCGGTAAGGCCCGTATTTTTCTCGGTGGCCGTCAGGCGTTGTGGGTAGGCTTTGGTATCCACGAAGTGCAGCGGGTCGGCGGAGTGCATATCGGCATCCAGTTCCGTGAGGTGGCCGTTGTCGAACAGCAGCTCGAAGTAGTCAGCTGCATCAATCCGGTCGTGGTGGTTGCAGTTGCCACAGGTGTAGAGCAGGCGCTTATGCTCGGCCATGGTGGCCACGGTTTTGCACTCCGGGCACTTATACCACAGCCCGTCGGGCGTTTCTTTCTTTTGCTCCGTTGGCGTAACAATGCCTTTCTCTACGCGCTTAAACCAAGACATCTTTTCAATTATGAATTAAAAATTATGAATTAGAAATTGTGAAAGACCACAGACTACTCTAGTAGCAAGCAGTTGCCCGCGGCAAAAGCGCCGAACCTGAAAGTAGTGGCCTTCAACTCACAATTTTTAATTGCGAAGCTGCGTCAAATATAGGGCGAAATCGGTTGGCTGCAGGTGTTGGGTTGCAATACCCGGCAGCTGCTGAGTACCTTGCCGCAAAGATGCCGCGTGGTATACGCTGCTTTCTGCCCCTTGCTTTTCATCATGCCCTTTTTCGTGAAAAACACTTCCTCCCGCTTGCTGGCCCTCACCTTATCGGCTGCTACGCTGCTTCCGGGCTGCGTGCCCTCTAAAAAGTACGAAGACCTAAGAGCCCGTCAGGCCTCCACGGAGCAGGGCAAGGCCGAAGCCGAGCGCCAGCAGCGTAAAGCCGTGGCTGAGTTGCAAAAAACCACCGACGAGCTCAACGAGATGCGCCTCAACAACAAGCGCCTCACCGACGACTCCACGCAAACTGGCAGCGCCCTGCGCCGCACCCGCCAGCTCTACACCCAACTCACCGACAGCTACGACAAACTGCTGAAGAACAGTGACCGGGAACTGGCCAACAAGTCGTCGGATTACAACAAAGTGGCGCAGGACTTAGCGCGCCGTGAAGCTGAGCTGGGTGAACTGGATACTTCGCTGAAGAAAAACCGCGCCGCTATCGACAAGCTCAACGCCGACCTGAAAACCCGCGAAGCCCGCTTGGCCGAACTGGAAAAAGCCTTGGCCGAGAAAGACAAAGCCGTAAATGACCTACGGGCCAGCGTAGCCAACGCCTTGCGCGGCTTCCAGGGCACCGATTTGCAGGTAAAAATGAAGGACGGTAAAGTGTATGTGTCGCTGTCGGAGCAGTTGTTGTTTAAAACTGGCTCCACCAAAGTCGACCCTAAAGGCCAGCAGGCCCTCAAGCAGTTGGCCGCTGTGCTTGAAACCCAACCCGACGTAAACGTGGTGGTGGAAGGCCACACCGACAACGTGCCGTTCAGCCGCCCCACCGGTGGAATGCAGGACAACTGGGATTTGAGCGTGCTACGCGCCACTGAAATTGCGCGGCTGCTTACCACCGGCGGCATTCAACCGGAGCGCGTAACCGCCTCGGGCCGCTCACAGTACGTGCCAATAGCAGCCAATGACACACCCGCCAACAAAGCCATGAACCGCCGCACCGAAATCATTCTGACGCCCAAGCTCAACGAGCTGTTCAAAATTCTGGATTCCAGCTCTGCGGCTAGCCCTGCCGGCAAGTAAGCCTGGGGCGGCCTGAGTCAGACAAACCTATAACAAAACGGAAGCACCTACCACTCATCCTCTTCGGGGGTGGTAGGCGCTTCCGTTTTGTTATGGGCTGATGCGTGTTATACACCTACAATAATGGCAACTTCCTGCCCTAAGTAGCGCTCCAAGGCGGCAATTGTAGCTACCGGCGCGCTTAGGTGCGGGTAATGGCCTTCTGTATCCAGGATAGTTAGCGTGCTGCCAGCTAGGTGTTCGTGCAGATAATGGCCCACCACCGGCGAAGCAATGGAGTCGTTGGCGCACTGCACAATCAGGGCCGGCACCCGGAGTTGCTCCAGTACCGCCCGATAATCGGATAGGAACGTGGCCTTGGCAAACTGCCGCGCAATGGCGGGGTCCACGGAAGTAAAACTGGCCAGCAGATCATCCACTAGCTCAGGGCGCATATCCCCTCCTACCAGCGTCGGTACCACCGTATTCGACCAGCTTAGGTAGTCCCGGTCGAGGAAGCCGAGCAACTCCTCCAAGTCGGCGGGGTCGAAGCCGCCGGCATAGACACCGTCGTTGAGGTAGCATGGCGAAGAAGCCAGCAGTACCAGCCGGTCGAACAGATCCGGCTCCCGGATGGCCGCTAGTACCCCAATTATGCCGCTTACCGAATGACCGACGTACACCACTTTGGGCAGCGCCAGAGTCCGGAGCAGCGCCAGCAGATCGGTTGCGTAGCCATCAAGGGTCTGGTAGCGGGTGAAATCGTAGGCAGCTTTATCGGATTGGCCGGCACCTACCAGGTCGAAGAGTATCACCCGATTTTGGGCGGCAAAGGCTGGCGCTACGTAGCGCCACGTTTGCTGATCGGTGCCAAAGCCGTGGGCGAATACAACAGGCGCCCCCTCGGCTCCATACGACGATACGTGATGCCGTTCGAGAATATCCATGACTAAATCATTATACTAAAGTTAAGTGGCAGCTAGCAAGACCGTAGCTTATGCAAGAACAGGCTGCAAGACTGTTACTATCCCTTGAGATGTACAACTTAATTGAACTACTATATCACTACTGAACTCTCTACATACTTCAAGGCATTGAAATCGAACTTTTAGCAGAGCATTTTTCAAATTGATTCCCTGTTCTTACCGTGAAAAATCAGGCGGAATAATCAAAACTGTAGTGGTACTTGGTTTAGCTCGTATAGCTCATTCCAAGTGACAACTCGAACCTGTTGGTCACGCTTGGCAATAGCAAAGCCCGGCACCATAACCAGCAAGTCCCGCGACTGGTCAGACACCTTCTCGGGGTAATAGTAGCGGTAATCGAAGTACCAGCACTCCTCATACTCGGTGGGTGAATTCAGAATGCGTAGGCTGTCCAGCGCAAGCGGATGGTACTGGTCTTCCTCCAGCAAATATATCTGAGCCAAGCGGATGGCTTCTTCCCTGTTCATAAGCGCTATTGTATTGCATAATTACACTTTCACAACTACGTAGCCATCTAAAGTTCGGATTTATTTCGGAGCTAATTTTATCAACCTATTTATTGCATTTATTTACTACATAATTGTTTCAATTACGTATTTACAACGCATATTATAAAACTTATTCAATATATCCATATCTTCTAACCTGGAATCACCCAACCAGAACCATTTTGGCACAGCCTATTCCAAAATATAAACTTTCATTGACCAGCATACAGCTTTTTCCCATTACAAGACATCTGGGAAACGCATAGCTTTCCTATTGGGCACACTTAGGCCCACCGAAAACAGCTCATATCCAGCGCCGCTGGTTCTTTACAAGCCTACTGTGGTATAGCCGAGCACTGCAGTATCGCCATCATCAGACAAAGTGAACGACTGACTGGTGGGTGCCATTTCGTAGCGCAGTACCACGTCGGTTTCAAACGACACGAAGTAATTGCATAGCAGCTTCAAGGCGCGGGCCTGCCAAGTATCAGGGGCTAGATATAGCTCCAACTGCGCAGTTGTAAGCGCTTGGAGGCTGATTTCCAGGGCTGGCAGGGTTTCCTGGTAGGCCCCACTCAGCACAAAGTCGCGGCCTAGCTCTCCCTGCCCCAGCACCGCGCCGGGCGTAGTACCGCTGGCTTGTAAGTCTTCGGCAGCAAATTGCAGCGGAGCAATAGTGCGTAGCAGCACAGGCACTTCCAGCACACTCTCAAACACCTGCTGCGTACGCAGCAGGTCGCCGGTGATGCGGTGCGCCAGTGGCAACAGGTAAAGCAGTGTAGTAACCTGCCGGGGCGGCAACTGACCAGCCAATTCCCAGAACCGGGCCAGCACCTCGTTGTACCACTGCGCCGATAGATTGGTCATGTACCGACGCTCTTCCTGCTCTAGCAGCACCCGAAAACGGTAAAATTCCTGCTCGAAGGGCAGAAAAAAGCGTCGGGTGGCCTTTTCGCGGCGTCGCTGGGCCTGAATGTCTTCAATCATGGACCGCACGCCCTGCTGCGTAGAGTCGCCGGGGTGATGAAACAGTTGCTGGGGCAGCGCGTCATAAATGCCCTCACGATGCACCTCAATGGCTGTTTTGGGCGTCTGCCAGCGTTCCGTGCGCTCCTCTGTCACGGCCCCAATGTCGCGGCGGTAGCGGCGGGCAAACAGGCTGACGGGCCGCACCACAAACTCATCGAACTGATAGCCGTGGGCCAGCAGATCAGCTAGTACCACTTCTAGCCGCAAGTCGAAAGGTTGCTGCCGCAGCTTCTCCACCAACAGGCGCGGGGTGCCCCCCAATGAAGGCTTAGTAGCCGCAGGTGCTGGCGGGGTGGGCAGCGTACCAAAAAAGCGTCCGAAAGCAGTGGGGTTTGGCATACTATCTTTTTTCTGACAACTTACAAGCTGTTGTGGACCCGGCCTGCGGTGCTAGCAACCCGCCACCCCAAAATCGGGTACAGCAGGTAACTAAGGCCGGGTTTTATCGTCTCTAGTTACTGCAATCAGAACAAACAAAGAAATTGTAGTTCTTTTGAGGCAAAAGCACCTGATTTTCTCACTTTCTAACGACTGATTAAAGCTAGCCTATTATGCTGACTCCTAATCCGGAAGCACAGGCGCGCAGTGCGGCAAACAGTATGTTTTCCAGTGCACGCTCCGGGCTACAACAGAATCCGACCTTTATTAGCGTCTTTCTGTATTTGCTGAGCAGCCTGCTACTATTTGGGTTGCTGGGAGCCGGGGCCATTTACAGCCCGCTTTCTTATAAGGTTACATTTCTGCTGGTGCAGATGGTGTCGCTGCTACTGGGGTGCTTTCACCTGTACGCGCAAAAGCAGTGGCTTTCCTGGTTCGATTCCGACAACTGGGTGCACGGCACCGTAATGACGGTAGTAGCCTGGCTGGCCGGTGCGCTGGGCGTGGCCCTGCTGGTGTGGCTGCCCAACCTGGAAGGGCGCATGGCTCCCACGTCGTTTATTATGGCTACGCTGCCGGCCACTATCCCGTATTTTTTCTACGAAGCCTACCGCAGCTGGCGCCAGATTCCGCACCGGCACTACAAGTTGTGGCACTACCGCGCCAACAGCCCCGGCCCCGACTTGGCTCGCATGGACCTCAATAATTTCATGGTGGTGCACTTTTGGATGCCGCGGCGCTACGGCGAGTCGCTCTACCACGATTTTTCGTCGAAGGCGCCGTACGAAATGCACTTCGGCGACCTATTTCACATCTTCCTCACCGACTACAATGTGCTCAAGCCCGAGCAGGCCATTCAGTACCTGGACGAGCAGGGCCAGCCCTACGGTTGGATGTTCTATGTGAAGCACCGCTGGTGGAAGCCTCGCCGCTACATCAACCCCGACTACAGCTTCCGCGACAATTTTCTTAAGCAGGGCGACATTATCGTAGCCCGGCGCGTGGTGGGCTAGCGCTAGTGCGCGGCCCTGATTGTATCAGCAGATTTATCCTCTTCCTTTCCGCCTCTTTTATGCTACCCGAAATCAAGCATTATCCCGTGAACTGGGTTGATGGGATGAAAATATCCCGCCGCCATTTCACCGAGCTTGAACAGTTTACCACCGAGCACCTGCGCGACGCCACTGCCGTAGGCCTAAGCGCACACCGCTACGGCCTGCTCCCTGCCGACGACCACGGCTTGTCGTCGTTCGAGCTGCTGCTCAACGTGGACCAGCAGCAGGGTATTACGGCCCGCCTGACGCACTGCCGCGCCGTTACGGCCGGCGGGGCACGCATCGAACTGACAGGGGGCAACGAGCCTCTTACCCTGCGCACCAGCCTGGCCCAGCTGCTCACCGAGTTCAACTTACCCGCCCCTACCGAGCAGCTTCGGTTCAGCGTGGTTGTGACGGTGAACCCCTACCTGCGGGTACCGATGGGCCAGCCAGCGCCCGAGGAAGTGCCACCGCGCCATCCCTACACCCGCCCTGACTACCAGCTGAGTGTGGTGCCTACCCAGCAAGTGAATACCGCCTCGGTCAGTTCGTTTCATTTGGTGGTGGGCGAGCTGCTCTACATCGATGGCAACTTGCGCCCAGTCACGCAGTTTATTCCGCCCAGCACAGCCCTCACCAGCCACCCAGCCCTGCTAAAGTGGCTACATCAGTTGGAGCATGTGCTACAGGAAATAGAAACCGACGGCTTCAAGATTATTCATAAAGTGAAGCTGCGTACCGACAAGAGAAGCCACTTAGCCGACCAAGTGCAGTTCCTGGCCGAGCGAACGGTGTTTGCACTGGCCCAGCACTTAACTACGCTGCACCTGAGCGCCGCCGAGCAACCGCCCATTCAGCTCCTCGATACGCTGCTGCGCCTAGCCAAGCAAGTGAAAACGGCCATCGACTGCTTAACCGAAGCCGAGCGGGAAGAAATGCTGAAATACTTCGAGCAATGGTCGGAAACGCTGCCGGCTACCTTGCTTAATGCGCTGAGCAACGCCGTGACCATGCGCTACGACCACCACCGCGTGCACGAGCACCTGGAGCAGCAATACAGCTTGTGGCAGTTGGTGGCCAACGTATTCCGCCAACTCACCCAGCTCGAGTACATCGGCAAAAACAAGGAAGGTTGGAAAACCTTTATCAACGAGAATCCCGTAGCCCCAACGGCCGCGCCGGAAAAGCCCGTTACCCGGTGGAATCCTTTCTAATCCTGTTTTTCGTTCGTCACTGCTCCCACCTGCATGAAGCCTCTTAACCACGCCGAACGCACAACCCGTCTGTGGAAATTTCTCGTCTTCTACGTGCTGGCGCTGGCTTTGCCGCTGCTGGCCTCGTACTACCTGTTTTCCGACGGCTCGATTGCCAGTGAAAATCAGAAACTTAAGCAGGAGCTGGAGCGCACCCGCACCGAGCAGACCCGGCTGCTTACCCAGCTTGATACGCTTACGGGCTATTTGCAGCGCATCGAACTCACCGACCGGCAACTCCGCACCGAAAGCAACGACCTAGTGGTGGGCGAACTAAACAAGCGCAGCCAGGACTACCTGAACGCCATTGCCGTCACGCTGAGTGAGTTGCGGCGCGACTCCACCAAAATGCAGCTCCACACTAACAAGCGCCTAGCCCACAACGTTTTGCGCGACTTCGACCTGTTCCGCAGCAACCGCAACACCGTGGATTTCCTGCGCCAGTCACTCGACAAAAAGGGTATTGATGTATCGGGCAAGGAGCAGATAGCTGCCGAGCTAGCCCAAACCAAGCAACTGCTGGCTACTTACCAAGCGGCAGCAGCCAACCGTCCGGCCCCAGTTATAAATAGCGGCGGCGGTGGTGGCGGCGGCGGCCGGAGCGGCGACATGCAGCGCCGCCTGGAGGCTAGTGGCGGCCAAGTAGCGTTGCTCACCGACCAGCTTCGGTTTGCCAACGCCGACTGCCTGCGGCTGCGGGCTTCGAGCATGAGCAAGGAGCAGCGCAAAGAAATGCTGGAACAGTCGCGCAAGGGCTTCGTGGCCATTCTGCAAAACCCTAGCTCCGATGATATGAAAGACAGCGTGGAGAAAATGATTGACTCCATTGACAAGGAGTTGGGCCGTAAGCGGGGCCTTTTCGGCTACAAATAAGATTTTCGGCCCTCCGCCGTCTTTCCCCTGTTATAATGAGCAACGACTACTACCGCCTTCCCCTGAACTTCGAGGAACTGTTGCAGCGGCGGCCCCTGCCCCGGTGCTCAGTACAGGAGTCTATTGCCCAGCATTTGTACCTGATGCTGACCACGCACTTCGGGGAGTCGCGCTTCGACCCGAACTTTGGCTGCGTGGTGTGGCAGCAGGATTTCGAGGCCATGACCAATATGCGCTGGAAAGACAACGTGCAACGGTCGGTGGAACAAAGCATTGCCGAGCGGGAGCCGCGCCTGGGCCAGGTGAAGGTGCTCGTCGGCGTCGACGACTTCGAAATGAAAGGCGTCAGCCAGCGCATCCGCAAGCGGCTGGAAGTAACGGTGCGGGCTACTTTGCAGCGCACTAACGAGCCGTTTTCGTTTCGCGCCAGCCTGTTTGTGGCGCCCCTGTCAGTAGTATAAGCTGAGAGAACTGAGGAGTGAGAAGCTGGAAGTTAGAAGCAAAAGCTCCTAGCTTCCAACTCCTCACCTCTGGATTAGAACTCATAGCTCTCCAGTCTTCCCTTTTAGCTCTTAACTCCTATCTTCTCTAGTTACATGCAATTTTCCGAGGATTTCACTAAGGGTGGTATCAAGAGTCGTTTGACGCAGAAGGCCGCCGAAATGTGGGGCTATACCGAAGCCGACATGGAAGGCTTCGACCCACTAGTGGAGCTGTTGCTGGAGGCCTGTGCGGTGGAGTTGGAGAAGATTGGGCAGGAAATCAACAACACGCAATACCGGTTGGTGGAGCGGCTGGCGGGCCTGCTGAACCCCGACGTGGTAGATGCCCCGCGCCCGGCTCACGCCATTGCTCAGGCTCAGCCTCGGGAGCCGTACATGCAGCTCCCGCCTGATGCGCAGTTTCTGTTCCAGCGGCCCAGCGTTGGGCGAGCGGCCACAGGCGGCGGCATCTTCTTCTCACCGTTGCAAGCCACCCGCCTCACCGATGGCGCAGTGCGCTACCTGGCCACCGACGACTATATCTGGCGCGTGGAAGCGGCAGGCCAGAAGCGGCCATTGGCCGGCGCCATGAACCTTGAGCCCTCCGAATACCGCCGCCTCTGGCTGGGAGTGGAATTACACCCCGAAATTACCTCCCTGGCCGACCTTTCCTTTTATTTCGACTGGTTGAATGAGCCCCGGCGCGACACTTACCTAGCCTATCTGCCGGGTGAAAGCTGGCGCCTGGCCGACCGTACGCTGCCCGTAGCGCAGGGGCTGGATGCCCTATCCGACGATGCCACGCCGCTGCTGCACCAGGAATACGACTTTTTACAGCGGGTTGAGCAGCACGTGCGCAACCTCTACGGCCCCAGCTTCGTGCGCCTGTTGCCTACGCCGGCCGCTGAGCTGCAATTCTACCTGCGCGAGTCGTTTCCGGCGGTGCTGGTGCCCCGCTTCGCCCCGGAAGTGGTGCAAACCTTCACGCAGCCCCTAATTTGGCTGGAAATCCGCTTCTCCCACGCTCTACCGCCCGAGGCGCTGGCCACCCTAACCTGTGGGCTGAACTGCTTCCCGGTGCTCAATCGGCGGCTCAATAAGCAGCTGTTCCGGTTGCAGCCGGCCCTCAACATTTTTCCGTTGGTATCGGAAGAGGCTTTTCTGGCTATTCGGGAGGTGTACAGCTTGCGCAACGTGGTCTTTCGGTCTACTACCCTCACCAGCCTCCAAGAAAACGACACCGATACCTACACGCTGCGGTACGGGGCCGGCCGTTTTGATGCCCGCTCCGGCCAGGAGGCGCTGCTGGAGCTGCTGGAGCTACTCCGCGACGAAAGCCGCGCCTTCACCGCCACCGGCACCGATTTCGTGTCCAACACCCTGCGGGAGCTCAACCAGAATCTGGCCCGGCTGGAAGAACGCCTCACCCAAACCGAAGTGGAAATCGGCCGCGACCCGGCTCCTTACGTGATGCTGCGCCCCCGCGACGCCAACGACAGTGTGTATCTGGAGTACTGGTCGAGCGACGGGGAGGCCGGCAACCGCCTGCCTACCGGCACCCGCCTGCTAGTATATGATGGCCATTACCTTGAAGGCGTGCAACTACTTACTACTTCCCTTGGTGGCCGGGAGCGGCCCCGCCCCGAGGAGCGGGTGCACGCGCTGCGCAAAAACCTACTCAGCCGCAACCGTATTGTCACGCTGGAAGACATCCGGGCAGCGTGCTGGGCTGAATTGGGCAGCCAGCTTAGCCAGGTACACATCGAGAAGGGTTTTCGGAATGGCACTACCCCTACAGAAGGCTTCGTCCGCTGCATTCGGGTGGTACTAAGCCCCGCGGCAGGCAGCCGCCTATCGGGGCCAGAGTGGCAGCGGGCCGCGCAGGAATTGCAAACGCTGCTGGCCAGCCAGTCGGCCATGAACCTACCCTACGAGGTGAGCGTGGCAGCTACCAGCCTGTAGCAAACAACCTCAGATATCTACCTAGCTGTACGTGGCCTGCTGCTTACCTATTCAGGAGTGAAAAAAGGCGGCTCTGGTATACTTTGTTGCTTCATCCACGCTTTCATGGCGGCTCGGGCCTGGTCTTCCTCCTGCACCCAGGGCCTGCCTACCACCTCGGGCTGGGCGCCCAGGGCATCGAGCTTTTCGCGCCAGGCGCGGCCTTCGGGGGTCTGCTCCCACTTCTCGCGAATGGCAGCATAGCGTTTTGCTCCCGATGAAGGCACCGGGAATTTTGCGCCGCGGCCAATCAGCAACTGCTTCACCTTGACTTGCCATTGGGTGGCTTCAGCATTCCCAAGGCTTTTTTCTTGTGTGCTCAGTGCTACCTCCCCATTGTTGATACGCCAGTCGGCTCCGCGCTCCAACAGGTAATGCACCATCTCGAAGTTGTTGAGGCTGGCTAAGGTTGCTGCTGCTGTGCCGCCCGCGCTGTCGGTACCATTGATGTCGGCTCCGTGGTCGAGTAGCATTTCCATGCGCTTATAGTTGTTGATATATACAGCGTTGAGCAGAGCCGGCATCTTCCGCTCATCTTTTACGTTCGGGTTGGCACCTAACTCAAGCAAAGCCAACAACAACTTATCCTTGGGACCTTCGGTGGCAATATTGAGCAGGTGCGTAGTGCAGGTGCCGCCTCGGCCATCAGGCAGATGCAACGGCTGATTGACGTCGGCTTTGTGTGCTACCAAGGCCTGCATAGCCTTCACGTGGTGGTGCGAATATGCCCAGAATAGAAATGTGACGCCTTGCCGGCCTTCCAGGTTGGGATTCAGAGCAGGATACTCACGGAACACAGCCTCAATTCCCGCTACATCATCCTCCCGAATGGCTTGCGCCAACGTCTGGGCCGGAGCAGTAGGGAAGTATTCTTCGGGCTTGTGTTTATAGACAGGATTAGCGGAAGCTCCCATGGAGTGGCATTGGGTGAAGGACAGCAACAACATCCATAGCCAGCCCATAGAAGTTACAAGCAAGCGGGGCCAAGTGGGCACATTCATTATCCTAAGTCCACGGTGATAGGGCCAATGCTCCGGTCTTTCTCGTGCTTGGTGTGCTCAACCATTTGCGGCTCTGAATCCGTTTAGCGCCATTGTATATGGCAGGTCTAAACGGATTCAGAGCCACTTGGTCGCGCCACTGATGGTGCCACTGCGGCACGAGCGTCACCGCCGGAAAGTACCTCCCCCAGAGTCTGACCTTTCAACCAGTTACCCGTTGTAGCCTAACTGGCAACTTCTTCCGTGGGCATAGCCATAGGCTCCTCGGCAGCTTCCGAAGGCGCCGCCTGCACCTGCCAAGTCAGCTCCTCGGCTTCAGAGGCCTTGTCCAGCGAAATTACCGTGCCTTTACTGGCTTCGCCGGCAATTATCATCCGGGAAATGGGACGCCGCAGCTGCTGCCGGATTACGCCTTTTATAGGCCGGGCGCCGTAGCGCGGCGTGAAGCCCGACAGTGCCAGATGCGTCCGGGCGTCGTCTGAGAGGTTGAGCGTGATGCCCTGCCGCCGCAGCTGCTCCTGCAACGGCCGCAAATGAATGTCGAATATCTGCACCACGTTTTCTTCGGAAATAGGCGCAAACGGCACTATTTCGGTGAGGCGGGCTAGGAACTCGGGGCGGAAGTGGCGGCTCATGGTTTCCATGAGTGTGTTGGTAGCCGGAATCTGCCCTTCCCCAAACGACTTGATGATTTGCTCGCTGCCAATGTTGGAGGTGAACAGGATAACCGCATTGGAAAAGTCGCCTTCCCGGCCCAGCCGGTCGTGCAGGCGGCCTTCGTCCAGAATCTGCAGGAAGATGTCGAACACCGAGCTATGCGCCTTCTCAATTTCGTCGAACAGCACCACCGAGTAAGGCTTCTCCCGAATCTTGTTCACCAGCATACCACCTTCCTCGTAGCCCACGTAGCCGGGAGGCGCGCCATAGAGCAGCGCCGCCGAGTGCTCCTCCTTGAATTCCGACATATCAAAGCGAATCAAAAACGACTCGTCGTTGAACAGAAAATCGGCCAGAGACTTTGCCAGCTCGGTTTTGCCAGTACCCGTAGGACCCAGCAAAAAGAACGAGCCAATGGGCTGCCCCGCCTTGGTAAGGCCGGAGCGCGACTCCAGAATGGCTTCGCACAGCGCCTTCACCGCGTGGTTCTGGCCCACCACGCGCTGTTGCAGGGTCTGGTCCATGTTTAGGAGCTTGTCCCGCTCGTTACTTTGCAGCTTGCCTAGCGGAATACCGGTTTTGCCTGATACTACTGCCGCAATATCGGCCCGCTCTACGCTGTCTTTCTTGGTAGCAGACAGCTCGATTACCGACGCCAGCAGCTCCCGAATATATGTTTCTAGGGCTTCCGAGGTTTCCAGCGTATCAGGCTGCTGCTCCTGGTCGAGCTGGTTGAGCCAGAGGTGGCTGACCTGGTTTTGCACCTGGTACAGAAACCAGCGCAGCTCCTTTAGGCGCTCCGGCTCTGGAAAGTCGCGGTGCGCTTCGGCTAGCTGCTCGAAATCTTGCTGTAGTTGCAACAGCTCGGCGCCGGCGTGGTCGTCGAGCATGCGGATGGCGGCCATGGTGCGGTCCACCAGGTCAATGGCTGAGTCGGGCAGCTGCCGGTCTTTGATGTAGCGCTTGGCTAGGCGTACAGCTTCCTCTACAGTGCCCGCACCCACTTGCAGGCCGTGGTGGCTGGCGTAGTAAGGTAGCACGCTGGCTACCATTCGTTCGGCCACCACCACGCTCGGCTCCTCCACCCGCAACACGTCAAACCGGCGATTAAAGGCCTCGTCAGCCTCAATGTACTGGCGATACTCGTCGTTGGTGGTAGCTCCAATAACGGTGATTTCGCCGCGCGCCAGCTCTGGCTTCAGCAGTTGCGCAATGCCTGAGCCCGCCGAACCTTTGGGGTCTAGCAGAGCATGAATTTCATCAATAAACAGGATGGCGCGGGTGTACTGCTTGATTTCGCTGAGCACGCTCTTGATCCGGTCTTCCACCTCACCTTTGTAAGAAGCCCCGGCCACCAGCGTGCCCAAATCCAACTCGAACAAGGTTACCTGCTGCAAATGCGTGGGCACCTTTTTCAGCACAATCTGCTGGGCAAAACCTTCCACCAGCGCCGATTTGCCCACGCCGGGCTCCCCTACCAGCAGCACATTGGGTTTGGTACGCCGGCCCAAGATTTCGGCCATCTGCCGGGTTTCGGCGTCGCGGCCCACAATGGGGTCGAGTTTGCCAGCAGCAGCCTGCTCTGTTTTATTCACGCAGTACGTAGCCAGTGCCCCTGCTTTACCAACCGGTGATGCCCGGTCAGTGAGCGGCGCTGATTCATGCCCATCGGCGCCTACAGCAACGGGCTGCATGGCATCGGGCTCGGCGGCTTCCACCACTTCGCGCTGGGTGAGCGGCAACGATTTGAGTTGCTCGGGCGTGTACACTAGGCCTGGCCGGAGCAGTGCCGCCAGGGCGCACAGTGGGTCAGTCTGGTCTTTGGCGAGTTGTAGGGCCACTAAGTCAGCTACTTCTAGCACCGGCTTAAGGTCTTTGTCGGCGGCGGGCATTTCTGGGGGGCGGGTGGCTTTCGGCAGGCCCTCTAGGCGCACTTCCACCCACTCGCGCAAGTAATGAATGTCCTTGTCTAGATCTACAGCCAGCCACGAGGCCAATCCTATCTCATTGTGCAACAGTGCCATTAATAGGTGCGGCGCGGCATAATACTCGTGGCGATACTCGTGGGCCACGGCCTGGGCAATGTGGAGGGCACGCTTTAACTCGTCGGTGTAAGCCATAGAATAGAAACAGAAGAACGAAACTGATGAACGACGGACTACAGAGGGCAATAAAATCCGGTACGGATAAATGCCTCGCGCAGCTAAGCAGTCGGCGGTAAGGTAGGGGAATATCAGGGGCTTTTCCCAGCCAAATACGCGTTGGATATAGGCTGAAAGACCTTGTCGCCCAAATGCAGAGGAGCTTACCCGATATTAAGAATATGTGATTTTCAGTGCTTTGTACTTCAATTTCTTAAATTACTGTACCTTAACCGCCGAAGCACCGTATATGGGGCAGTTGCTAGTGAAGCATCGAGCGTAATCCTTTTTCTTATGTACAACTACGGAATTGGTGGACAAGAGCGCAAACTTGACAATGCTCAGGAGGCCATCTCAGATATCCCTCTCAACCGAACCCTACTGGTTCAAAAGCTTACGGCCGACCCGCCCCTACGGGCCCAGATAGTAGAAGGCTTACGCACACCCGAAGCAGTTTTCGCCCACTTTAAGCCTCAGGTTGAAGTGGAGTTTGAGAAAGAAAACGGTACCGTCGTTCCTGAAACACTGCATTTTGAGTCGCTCGGCGACTTCGGCAAAAAAGGTATCATCAACCAGAGCACGTTTCTTCAGGATTTGAGTACGCAGGCTGAAGATTTGCAGAAGCTCTTGCGCCAGCTTAAGTCCAACAAGATTCTGAAGTCAGCGCTAGATACGCCGGAGACAAAAGCAGCCTTTCTGGCGGCTATTCAGTCGATGATAGCCGAGCTAGACTAGCGGCGAAAGAGTGCATTTGTGCTTTTCTCTTTATCTGTACTAGATCAGTAGGGTACTTTCTCTATCTATGGCAACCGAACAACAAAAAACTGCCGCTACGGCCTCTCGTGAACGGGAGCAAGCACCCAGCCTCGAACAAAATGCGCAGGCACTAACCAAATTCGGCGGTTTCGACTTACTGGAGACGACCATTGATGGTGCCTCCAACCTGAACCCCGAGAAGAAGGCCCGCAAAAAGATATTTCTTACCGAAGACAGCAAGAAAGCCGACCGCCAGCAGCTCAAGAAGCGGCTGGCGCTCTGGCACGAGATGTTGAGCAAGGCCGACTCAGTGGCTGATGCTGTACAACAGTGTGAGCAACAGGTAGAGTCGTCTACCAACCAGCTCACCGATAACCTCAAAAAGGCTATCGAAGCCACCCACGACATCGAACAATCGTATCGGTCGATGGCGCTGTTCTACCGCAACACCGATCAGGATGATGTGAAGAACATCTCCATCATGAACGCCGATAAAGATCAGCTACAGGACCTCGATAATACCACCTTTATCGATGCTGTATCGAGCGAGTTGGAGCAGAACTTCGACCGTCTTGACTTGCGCGACAACTACTCGCTGCTGGTAGTACCGGGTTACTTGGGCTCCAACAAGGTGGTAGATAAATGGGCTAAGATTGCCCATAAAAACAAAGTCATGATGGTCACTGACTTCGAGCATTACGATACTCCTGACGATGTAATCGAGCTGTTCGACGAAGCAAACCTAACGGGTGCCGACGCACATAAATCCAACGTTATTATGGCCTGTAACTGGCTGGTTGGCCGTGGCAAGCTGGAGGAAGTAGGTGAAGAAGAAGATCTTTTCGTTCCGCCTTCTTCGGCGTTAGCTGGCCGGATTTATAGCACCCTAGCCTCGCAGGTAACGGCAGGCCGCAAGCACGGTACTCTTAATGAAGTGGACGGTGTACGGTTCCCGTTGCGTAAGAGCGAAATTGCCAACCTAGAGAAGTTGGGCTTAGTACCCATGGTCAATGAATATGGCCGGGTAATGGCCTTCTCGGCCAAGACGCTTTTCAACGGCGACAATATTGGCTTGCAGACCTACTCGGTAGTGCGAGTGTTCGACTACGTGACCAAGGTGCTGATTGACTTCCTCAACCGCCGCGCCTTCGAGAACTGGGACCACAACATGCGTATGGACATCCAAAGCCAGATTGTGCGCTTCTTGGATGGAATTGCCGGCCCGGGCAAGCTGATTGAGAAATTCTCTATCAAGAAGTTCGAGCGGGACCCCAACCAAAAAGACCGTATCTTACTCGATATCCACATGGTGCCCTACTTCCCCGCCAAAACCTTCTTGGTTTCGCTGGACGGCACTAAAGGTGACGATCCAGATTCGCCGGGCCGCGATTGGAATGCCGAGTACAACCAACAATAGAGCGTGGAAAAGACCAGTGAGTTAGTAAGCTCTTTAGTGCAATTAGTATCACCCCCAATAGAGTTATTGCTTTCCTTAAACCCATTTTTTCAACCTTAATTACTCTGTAGTATGGCCTCATTCAGTGCGTTTTTCAATGCCGCCGGTAGCGGCGACTGCGAAGTAGTAAGCTGCAGCTACTCCTTCGATCAAGCCATTGATGATAAGGGCCGCCCTTCTTCTAAAGTACAGGGCGGTACTATCAAAGTAACCATTGTGTCTACGGACAGCGCGTCGCTCACCAGCTGGATGCTGGACCCCTATAAGCGCGAAAGTGGTAAAATCACCTTCAAGCGTATCGACCAAGACTCGACGTTGAAGGAAATTTCCTTTGAGGAAGCTTACTGCGTAAGCTACTCCGAGCACTTCGATGCTCGTGGCGCTGACACCAACACGTCAATGACGTTGAGCCTTACCATTTCGGCCAACAAAATCAACGCCAATGGCGCTGTACTCGACAACAAGTGGGTATAAAGTAAACCTGCTATAAGATTGCAACGCCCCTGCTACTTCTGATGGCAGGGGCGTTTTGCGTATATAGTATTAGCCTGTCATTTGTTAGCGGAAGCTGAGACAAAGATCCTTTCCAAGCACTTCGTTAGGCTGTTCGCTATTAGATATACGTTCTGAAACTTCGCTGCCTCAGGCATAGCAGAGCCCGTTGCATCTTCATACTCGTCGGCGTCCCATTCTAGCTCATGGTCCCACCAATACACTCTTTGATGGCATCCCGACTCTGAGGCTAAACACAACTGATTTCCTACTCCATCGTCGGCAAAGGGTAGAATTGTTCGGGCATTCTGCCTCGGGAAGCATTCATCTCTTCAAGCAGAGTCGATATCCCTTTCTGAACATGTTTACCATAGACTGTGGCTATTTCTGAGCCCGAGAAAGTTGGTTCATTAGCAATGCCAAGGACTTCCGCATTTTTGTAACCTAGCTCAGATTTAAGCGGCTTAAACTGTACTGAGTTGGTAAGGTGAAACTCCTCATATGCTTGCAGTGGCCATATGTATTGGGCTGGCAACTTAGTACCAACTGCCTTTTCAAGCTCGGTTATTTCAGCTTCATCTAAGGGAGAAAGTTGATTTTCGAGTGGCTTAGCACCTTTTGAGTTTAGCTATTGCCGTTTAAAGCAAACATGACATATAATTACGCAGTGTATAGCACCTCTGTAGCTTATATGAAGGCAACAGTGAGACTTTCTATCGACTAGCTATAGCGGCTTGCTCCACTTGCCTTATATATACAGTAGGACAAGTGAAACAATAATTTTTTATCAGTCAGCCTTAGTTGGCTAGCCAAAGAAAAAGTCAACAAACTCATCAACTTATATCTTCGTCCTCATACTTAGCCACTATGGAGCGGATTCTGTCGATGAACTCTGGCTTGACGGTAAGTCTTCCGACTTCGTCTCATTGCCAAATTCTTCTCGTTCCATAATCATGCAGTCCGACAAGATGGACAGGAATGACTCCAGGGAGGAGGCTAGCTGATATTCCTCGTCCTTTTGGATGCTTCCGAAGATGGGCGCTACTTCGTCTTCCAGCTTCGCAAATACAGCATCTCCGTTTTTATCGCCGAATACGAGCCAAGTGGAGTTCCAGCCTTCCGTGTCTTCCTGCCGGGCCCGTATCGTAGTCCCAGCGCCAGCCTTCCTGATACTTTGGCAGTTCAGCCAACGTAACTATATCCAGAAAAAGTGTAGTTCCAATGGTCAGCTTGTCGAAATCAACGCTGGCGTAGAAAGTCTTCAACTCCCCGTCCGGAAGCAACTCCTCTTGCACCTCTTTCTTCTCTGCCCGCAGGGTCAGCGTTCCAAAGTTCTTTTCTTCTTGGTTGAATTTATTTGCAAAGCGCTGAATGACATCAAGTAAAGCCATATATGAGGAATTAAGGAGTTGTGTTTAGTTAAGGGCAGGTGCTAACGTGCTGACGCTTTGTGCCTGACGATGCCGGTCAATCATGGCCTGCCGGTCTATAGGATCACCCCAGGTTACGTTACGGATGGTGCCCTCATGTCCCTCAGCGCCATGCACGTGGTTGTTGACTTCGCCGGGGTGTTTGTAGTTTTCCAGGAAGTTAATATTCCTGGGGTCGCCTTGCCAGTCACGGCCGAGTTGCCAGTTGTTTCTCCAATGCCCAAGCCCTATCGATACCCGTTGTCCGTGCCCCTGGCAACGGGGGGAGTCCGCAGAAACCGGATACGTAATTAGGCCAGGGCCAGGCGCCAGACCGAAATGGCAAACCCAAGTGGTAGAGTCGTGGGCGTAGCTGTACAGCGACAGGCCACCTCTGACCCGAATAGGGTCCTGACTGATATAGAGCCCTTCATAAGGGCTGTAGTAACGGAAGTGATTATAGTACAGACCAGTTTCTTGGTCCTCGTACTGACCTTGATAGCGGAAAGGACAGGCCGTGGCGTCGCCCTGCTGGCGGCGCACCTGCCCGTAACTGTCCAGCTCAGTCGCCCAGACTGGAGCATCGCCGGCCCCGTGCAACTCCAGCGGCGTGCCTAGGTGGTCGCTCACCAAGCTGTAATAACAAAAAGAAAGAGCTTGGCCTAGATAGTCTATCCGGGTAATTGCATGCGGTCAGGACTACACTCAATAGCAGACCTGACCGCATGCTTAATCTGCCATATTAGGCTCTCAGTAGTATACTAAGCAAACATATAATTTACTATTTAGACGAAAAATAGTTTCTGCTTATTCCAACGGATCAGGTAAACTTGACAGGTATATGAATAGGATAATTTAACAATTCATTACAATTTCATATCCCTAAATTCGTAATCAATACCCTCTCCAGAAAGAAGCTTTATTTTTAATTTCTGCTCCACAGTCTCATCAACACCATTGCCCACTAATTTTTCTGTTTCCATCAATTCAAATAACAGATACTGGTTGAAATCAGAAAATACCAAAGCCTTTTTAATAGGATCATGTGAAAACAAATATATTTCATGTGAATCCTTATCAAAACATACGGGATCATTGCCTGGACTGTCCGCAAAATAGACCATTGTGTTAATCTGATACATTTTAAAGTTTAATGATATAAATGTAATATTAGCCGCAAATAAAAATTTTAATTCTTCTATACTTTTTAATCCATACATAAAATCAGAACTGTCAACTCTTCCAAAATTCACGTAGAACTCCCGCATATCTTTTGGAAGTTTAATATTCAACTCCCTTTCTTTTTCTTCTATACTATTAGGATCTACTTCTGCTGTTTCAATATCACAGGAATCTAAGTACTGTTGAAGTTTTTCTTTCCAGTTGTTTTCTCCTATTGCTTGAATAGGTAATGCAAAGTCTTTTTTCATTGGTAGTACTATTTATTATTTTCTACAGGAGGTTCCTCCGCCCCATTCATTTCTTCCACCGATATCGTCGGGATGGTAAATCTTATGGTAGGTGGAATGATCTGCCCGATCAACCATTTGCAGCCAGCCAGGCTGTCCGCCCATTTGAGATGCTGTAGCGTGATGCCACGTTAAATTTTTTGGAGCTGTTCCTCTGAAGGTACCATTGCGTGTAGGGCTTACGTGCTTAACGGCACCTGGATAATTAGTTTCCAAGTACTGTTTAAAAGCCGGATCAGTCTGAATACGATTATACACTGCCTCATTTGCTTTGGCAAAGTGGTACTTATCCGGCTTAGTGTATTCAGAAGGGCTTAAATTATGGTTGTGGAAAGACACATAATCACCTAAATCTCTAACGCCTTCACCATTATATAAACCAGATGGGTCAACAAAATAGTTAGGGTCTACGACATAAGCGTAGGCTGTTGGATTATTACTTAGTAAGCCAATCGGGTCCTGGCTGATATACTGTCCGCTCTCAGGGTCGTAGTAGCGGAATCGGTTGTAGTAGAGGCCCGTTTCCTGGTCTTCATACTGGCCCTGGTAACGGAACGGGCAGGCCGCAACGTCGCCCTGCTGGTGGCGCACTCGTCCGTAGCTATCGAGCTCCGCGGCCCACACGGGCGCATCGCCGGCCCCGTGTAGCTCCAACGGTGTGCCTAGGTGGTCGCTCACCAGGCTGTAGTGCTGCGCGCCTTGCAGCTTGGCTAGCGGCGTGAAGCTGTCTTCTTCAAATAGCCAGGTGATGACCTCTTCCACATTTGCTTGCTCCAGTTCCAAGCCAGTCCACTCGTGCAGCGGTACGTTGCCATCCCACACCCAACGCGTGACCTGCCCACGATAGTGCTTGCTTAGCCGCCGGCCCAGGGCATCGTAGGTGAAGCGCACCACTTGCCCATCGGGTCGCAACACGCTGCTCAGCCGGCCGGCCTCACTCCAGCTATAGTGCCACTCCTGGCCCGTGTGGGTCAGTTTGCGTGCTAGGTTGCCTTCAGCGTCGTAAAAATATTGCGTGCCGTTGGCTTCCAGTAACTGTCCGGCCGGACCGTAGCGCCGGTCTTGGCGTTGCGGGGTGGTGAACAGGTTGCCCAATGCATCCGGGAGGCGCAGCTGCTGCGTACCATTGGCGTAGTGGGTAGCCGCAAGGTTCCCGACGGCGTCATGGGTGAACTGCGTCAGACCGGTGCTGCTATCCGCAATCTGGGGTAGCTGGTCACTGGTCTGCCAACTATAGTAGCGCTGGCGTATTTCCCGCCGGCTGCTAGTGCTGATACGCTGCTCAATAGGCCGACCCAGGGCATTGCGCTTCCACTGCATACGTACCCCGCCGCTGAGCAAACGCTGCATCTCCAGCCCTTGGGCATCCCGCTCGAATAGGGCCTGCCAGGAACCCGCGCGCATCTGCTCTACGTCACCCGCTTTGCTGTGCTGGTAACTTACCTGGGCTCCCAAGGAAGACTGATCCGGTTGCCGAACGCATCGTACTGACTTTCCACCACGTACGCGTTTTGGCTTTCAGTGACAATTCGTCCTAGAGAGTCACGCACCATACTAACTGAGGCGGCCTCGTTGTGGGCTTCCAGCATGGCGCCATTGGGGGCAAAGCGGTATGTTTCGCTGCTGCCATCGCTGTAGTGCACCTCCGCGACTTGCCCGGTAGGAGCGTACGTATACTGCGTACGGCGGTTATTGGGCCGTACTAATTCGGCGACGCGGCCGCCAATGTCACGCACATACTCCCGGGTGAGGCCGTCGAAGCCGGTTTCCACCAATACATCCCCTTCCGCATCCAACGTGAAGCGGTAGAACAAGCCATGTTCATTCACGAAGGCCCGCAGTTGCTCTTCCGTATCGTACACAAACTCGACGGCCGTGCCTGCTTCTACGCGCCGCACCATGCTGCCCATGCCCCGATACGCATACTGCACTTCGTGCTGACGGTCCTTGGTTCGAATAACATTGTTGAGCCCATCATAGGCGAAACTACTCACGTTGCCATCCGGCTCATGGACTTGCACCACGCGGTTGAGCAAGTCATGCTCACACCACTGCACATTGCCACGCTCATCGGTGGCTTTGCGCAGCCGGCCCCAGCCGTCATACAATGCCCGGCTACCTATCCCTTTCCCATCTAGCACCTCTTGCAGGTTATACCCGGCATCGTAATGCAGCGCAACTACCCGGCCCGTGGGTTCGACTACGGTGCCTAGTAGCCCGTTCTGATACGCATAGCGTGTAACTAGCCCCGTTGAGTTGAGTCGTTCCAGCAGGTTGCCTTGCGCATCATATACCCACTGCCAGGTGTTGCCCATCACGTCAGTCAACTGCGTCAGCTGGTCGTTTTCATCGAACATGCGTACCGTCTGGGCCGCTGGCGTCTGGGTTTCGATGCAGTTTCCCTTGTCATCATACACATGCGTAATGATGTTGCCCAACGGGTCAGTTTCGCTGAGCACCTCATTATACTCGCTGTACTCAGTCTGGTGCAAGCCGCCGCGCCGGTCAATGTACTACTGCACGACTAAGCCGTTTTCGTTGCCGAGGTAAGTGGCCTCATGGCCCAAGGAGTTGGTGACAGTAGTGCGCCGGTTGGCTACATCATAGTAGAGCTTGTGGTCATAGATGCCCTCGTCGCCCCAGGTGCGGATGCAGCGGGCTTCGGGACCGGCACCGTCGTAGCGGAAGTAGAGGCGCAGCCCATTCTTGAACGTCTCTTGCTCTAACAGGCCGTTGCGGTACTTGTACTGTGCTTCCTGGCTTAGAGCATCCGCGGCAACGGATAGTCCGTCCGGAGGACCGCACCTAGGAGTACCCGGTTTCTTGAGCACAGGCTTTAACCAACTCAATTCGCTGGCTACAATGTTCTCGATGTTTTTGTAACCATCCTGCACCGCCATCGGCGTGCCCACGAGATAGCAGGCCGTTACGCACAGGCGCGGAATCTTGGCGGAAAATAAGCGTACACTAGCTTTGAGCCCGTTCTTGAGCACCAGATCGGCCATCTTTGTTTATTAGCCAAGCCGACAGCGACTTTGGTGCCGGCTTTCAGGGCGGTGCGCACCTCGGTTTTAGCTCCTGCTGCTACCGAGGCCACATCCCATACCAGAAAGGCCGCGTTCAGGGCCACACCTTAACTGGTCTTCAGCTAGGCACCCATCAATAGCTCATCACTCACTAATATTCCTCTATTCCCATTGCGAACCACTCATCTAAAACATCCCAAAAACCTACCGTATCGGGTTCCTCATCGTCCCACCAGACCAAGCCTAATAACCGTGTGCGCTTTTAAAGCAGATGAAGCATATTAACCAGTTCTGCACAATTTATCAGAACACCACTATCCTTTACCTGTAACTATACACCTAGCTATTTTACCAAGCGGCGGTGGTCTACAGTAATACTAGCTGAAGTCTATATCCAGCATCTCGTACTTGGCCTCTTGAAACTGGTTCTTGACGCCCTTAAATGGGTTTCCGCAATCTAAGAAGTAAATGCTTTCCAGTTTAGGACACTGTAGTAGCTCTTGCGCATTAGCCACCTTCTTGGAGTTTAATACACTAATTTCTCGCAGGTTTGGTAGCGCTTGAAATAGCGCACAGTTGATATCGGCTTTGATGCCATTCAGCCACAGCAGTTCCAGGGTAGGGATGACAGTAATCCGCGCTAGAGGAAATTCCTTGTTCGCGCCTTCGAGGCTCAGCGACTGCAACGGGCTGTTGATGCTCGCAAAAATATTGTGATTATAGGCAAACTCTAGCTCCAAGTGCCGCAGGGAAGTAAAATCGGCTAGTTGGGCCAGCACTTCGCCTTTTTTGTCGAGGCGGCAGCTTAGGTGTTCCAGCTGTGGGAAAACCTCGTTAGAAACGCCGAGGAGAGAAGGTAGCTCCGGTGCTCCAAAGCCACTAAGAATGCTGAAGCTTTTTAGACCTGTCAAGGTCAGACCAGGCCACCGTGCGTCTTTGATGTTGAGGCCGCCGGCGTACTGTTCCCAATGAAGCAGCGTCAAGGACTCCAGCGAAGCTGGCAGCGCGTCGGGTTGTAGCGTCAGAGCCAGTGGCAGAGGAAGTTCCAAAAACCGCAGCTGCCCTAGCTTGCGGATAAAGTCGGGTAGGTGCGGGCTTTTAGCTAGCTGAACTGTCGTAGGCAGTAAGTACAAGGATTGGATGTTCGCCAGCTGCTCGGGCTCGGGCGTCTTACCCCAATTGAGACGTACTGCGCCGTCTTCTTCCAAGTGGCTGCATTCGCTTTTGCTGCCTAGGCAGTACACGCCGTGGGTAGTCGGACCGTAGGTGCTTTTGCTTTGAGTTATTAGTTTTGGCTGGCTGCTCATGAATAGAGGTATTATCCTTTGCAGGTGACGCGCCTTTTGGAGGCGGAGGCACCGTGCTTTTTGATTAAGTTCTCGGCTTTGGG
This sequence comes from Hymenobacter norwichensis DSM 15439, assembly GCF_000420705.1. GTDB lineage: Bacteria > Bacteroidota > Bacteroidia > Cytophagales > Hymenobacteraceae > Hymenobacter > Hymenobacter norwichensis. Next base: position 725,995 of record NZ_ATVL01000006.1, on the reverse strand, counting down.
CTTTTTCTTGACCGCCTGAATGCGACTGTTGGGGTCGTTCAGCATAGTATATTTGCGCTTTCCAGCCTGACGGTCAAATTCCCGCTGCTCGTAGTAGCGCAGGATGTTGTTTCGGTCGCTCTGATTAGTGGCCGTACCCAAGTCCACTTTAGTGTATTGCACCTTGGTCCCTTTTTCCAACAAAAGGGACTGTGCTTTCTTATGCTCGGTGTCCGAGATACGGCTGAGCATACCTTGGTCGCCAATGCCAGCGCTACCTACGTAAGAGCGTTTACTGGCTTCATTGGTGATGATGTAAATGCCCGGCCCATCAGGCAGCGATGCTGGGCCACCTACCAGCCCAAGCAAATCTATCCAGCTCAAGGGGTCGTGCACGTAGGCGTAGAGCCGGTCGCCACCCGTAAGCCCGATGGGGTCTTGGCTGATATAGCTGCCTGCATTGGGGTCATAATAGCGGAAGCGGTTGTAGTACAGACCTGTTTCAACATCTTCGTACTGACCCTGGTAACGGAATGGACACTCAGTTTGCTCCTCCATCATAGTTTGGCGCACCCGGCCGTAGCTGTCCAGCTCGGCTTGCCAAGCCGGACGGCCATCGGCGGTATACAACTCCAAGGGCGTACCTAGGTGGTCGGTGACGATTCCGTAGCAGTGCCGCCCCTGCAGCTTGGCGACGGGCGCGGCGCTGTCTTCCTCAAACAGCCAGGTTACCACCTCGTCAGGCGTGCCACTGTCGGCTTCCGGGCTGGTCCACTCGTGCAGCGGCTGGTCGCCATCCCAGACCCACTGGGTGATCTGGCCAGCAAAGGTTTTACGGACCCGCCGGCCCAGAGCATCATAGGCGAAGCGGACCACGCTGCCATCGGGCCGTACAACTTCTATCAGCTGCCCAGCACCATTCCAACTGTAGTGCCACTCTTCGCCCTTGGATGTGGTCTTCCGAATTAGATTGCCCAGCGCGTCATAGGCGTAGTGCGTACCGGCGGCTTCCAGCAGCTGCCCAGCTGGGCCGTAACGACGGTCTTGGCGCTGTTTGTTGCGAAACAAATTTCCCACCGCATCAGGCTGACGCAATTGTTGAGTACCGTCGGCGAAGGTGGCAGCGGCCAGATTGCCGCGAGCGTCGTGCTGAAAGCGCTGCGGGCCACTCAAGCTGTCCTGAATCTGGACTAGCCGGTTGTCTTCCTGCCAACTGTAATGGCGGACGCGCTCCGGCCCTCGACCCAACCTGCTACCGATGTGAAGCTCAATAGGACGGCCCATTGTATCACGCTTCCACCGAGCCCGAACACCCCCGCTAAAGGCGCGCTGGAGCTCTAAACCCTGGGCGTCGTGTTCAAACTGTGCTTGCCAATTGTCGACCTTGATTTGGGTCAGGCGGCCGGTTTCATCGTGGCCAAAGCGCACATCGGCCCCCAGTGAGGAACTTAATCCCTCGCGCTGCCCCCAAGCACTATATTCGCTGGTGACTATATGCGCGCCCTGGGTTTCAGTGAGTACCCGGCCCAGTGAATCACGCGTCAGGCCAACGGTAATTACATCATTAGCGGCTTCAAGCAGGGCCCCGTCGGGACGGTAGCGATAAGTTTCGCGGCTACCATCGGAATAAGTAACTTCTGTTACCCGGCCAGTCTTGTCGTACCCATAGTGTGTATGCTTTTCATCGGGCAGCAGCACCTGCATAATACGGCCACCCGCGTCGCGGCGGTAGTGGCGAGTAAGCCCGTCGAACCCGGTTTCGGTGATTACGTCACCCAAGGCATCCAATTCGAAACGGTAGCTGAGGCCATGCTCGTTGACAATGGCCCGCAGCTGTTCCTCTGTGTCGTGCAGGAACTCTACGACCGTGCCGGCTTCTATCCGACGAATCAGCCTACTCATGCCACGGTAGACGTAATGTACATCCTGCTGCCGGTCCTGGGCACGCACGAGGTTATCAAAAGCGTCGTAGGTGAAAGTGCGCACGTTACCGTCGGGCGCGTATACTTTTACGGGACGGCCTAGCAGGTCGTACTCCTGCCACTGCACGTTGCCGCGCGCATCAGTGGACTTCACTGCGCGGCCCCAACCGTCGTACAGCCAACGGGTGAACTGCCCGTCGGTGGTGCGCAGCTCTAGCATGTTACCGGCCGCATCGTAAAGCAGTTCAGTGGATTGCTGGTTGAGTGCTGTGATGTGCCGAAGCATCCCATTCTCGTAGACATAGCGGGTTATTGCTCCAAGCGGATTGGTGCTTCCAAGGACGTTACCGGTTGCGTCATAGCTCCATTGCCACTCGCCTCCCACCGCATCAGTAGCCGCCACTAGGTCGTTATCTTCGTCGAAGCATAACTTCAACGACGTACCATCAGGCTGAGTAACCAAGTTAGTATTACCCCGCTCATCGTATGCATATTCCGTCCTGCTGCCGAGTGGATCGGTTTCGCTCAATAGTTCATTAAACTCGTTGAACTCGGAGAGTGTAACACCGCCTCGCGCGTCAAGCACTTCTACAACTAGTCCATTTTCATTGCCAACGTAGGTAGTGGCATGGTCTAAAGAGTTGGTGACGATGGTGCGCCGGTTGGCTACATCATAGTAGAGCTTGTGGTCATAGATGCCCTCGTCGCCCCAGGTGCGGATGCAGCGGGCTTCGGGACCGGCACCGTCGTAGCGGAAGTAGAAGCGCAGCCCATTCTTGAACGTCTCTTGCTCTAACAGGCTATTGCGGTACTTGTACTGTGCTTCCTGGCTTAGAGCATCCGTGACGGTGGTTAGCTCGCCTCGACGGTTGTAGCTATACTGCACCAGCGTCACAATCTTTCTCGGCTCGGTGGGGTGGGCCGTGGCAATAGTGCGGATGCGGCCTTGCTCGTCGCAGCTCACGCGCAGTTGGCGGCGGGCGCTGTCCACTATGTCTAGTAGGAAGCCACGGGCATCGTAGGCGAAAGTAATGGCAAAGCCATTGGCATTCTCAATAGCTACCAGCGGCGAAACCCCGTCGCCGCGGTTGGCGCCGAAGCGGTAGGTGAGACGCTGGGCATGGTCGAGAACGGCAAAGCCCCGCTCGTCGTGCACTAGGCTCATTTTCTCCAGGCGGTTGAAGTCGCGCTGGCCTAGGGGCACTAGGTCGAAGGCAATGCCGCGGCCATCGGCGGCGCGGAGCGCTACGAGGCCCTGATCGGCGTCCACAAACAACGCCATGTCATAGCTGTGGTGCCAGCCGTGGCCCAGGGCACCCTCGTGGATGGAAGTGGAGTTCCAGAGCCGCTCCCAGCGCAGGGGAATCGGACCGGGAAACTCGAAATCAGTGGCCTCGGTGTAAAGGTAGCCACCAATGACGTCGACAGGGTGACCCGTGACGGTGCAAAGTATGCGGTTGGCCATGTTGCAGGCTCGCTCCGAGAGGCCCAACCGGTTCATGGCTTTCTGAGCAGCTTGCCCTAATTTCTTAACTACGGCGCCGCCGAGCTTATTCATGACGTAGTTAATGACCAAATCCTTGGCCACCTGCCCCACAATCGACAGACCGTTTTGCAGGCTAGGGTCACGGGCAAAGTTGGTTACGCCCTTCGTAACAGCGGCAGCAGTTGCCAGAATGGTGCTGGCCGTAATTAAGTGGCCGCCGCCGGCAATCATGGCGGCTCCTAGAGGGGCACCTACGCCCGTAGCGCACAGGATGGCTCCACCAACAGCTAGGGCTATGCCGCCAAAAAATGCCCAGCTAGAGGCTTTTTCGGCAGCTTCAGCAAGTTCGTCGGCTTTGTCGAGCTGCTTGTCTAGCTCAACAGCGGCATTAGCATCGGCCTTAGTAAAGTGAATGGCTATTTTACCACCTGCGCCGCACATACACTTACTGGTATCTAGCAGCGGACGGGCGCCAAGTACCGTCAGGCCCTCTTCCATGACTCGCTCCCACATCAGAGGCACCGGCACGCAGGGCGTCTTCGTGACGCTGCACACCCCAAACGGCATGATGTTGACAAGCGGAATCTTGTCCAGCTCGTTGGCAAAATGCTCATCGTAGAGTTGTACTGGCTTGGGCGTCACGTTGAAGCGCGAAGGCGTAACGCCTTTGTCACAGGTGAGCCAGACCCCATTCATCACATACTTGTCATCAACAGCCATAGCGTAGCGAGTAGGTTAGAGAAGACTACATAAAATAGATAGCAACCTCTTCATAATAAGCAATTTCTAGCCAACGGTTTCTAACGCGTGATGCACTTCGTTGTGGTAGATGCCGGGCACTTCGGCTTTCAGGCGTTGCTCGGCCTGTAGCAACCAGCCCGTAGTTTCGTCGAGCGTATAGCGTTCTTGGCAGTTGGCCTGCATGCTTACCTTCAACAGCGGATTATCGGCCATGGTGCGGAACAGCCGGCGTAGGTCGTCTTCCTGCAAGGCCTCCTGGTGCAGCCCGCCGGTTACTTCCAATGCCAGTTGGTTGGGCAGCTGGCGCTCCACAGCGGTTGTAGTGGTTTGCAAGGGTAGGTTCACATGGTTGATAAACTGCTCCAGCACCCGCGTACCGGGCACCGGTGCATCGGGCGCATAACCATAGCCATAAATACCGGGCAATAGTACGCCATGCAGGCCTTTATTGCGGATGGTTTTTTCGAACAGCCCCTCCGTTTGCAGGCTTTGTTCGAAGGCATCGAAAAAAGCTTTGGGGTAATACTTTTCGTACTTCTTGATTACTTCCGACCGAATACGCTGCCAAGTACGGAGCATTTCGTCTTTGTTTTCGATGCGTTCCAGCCGTCCATAAATATCGGTCTGGATGACAAGCTTATTGCTGACTTGATTAAGGTCGGCAGCTAGGAAGTTGAAGAACGTACGGTTCTCAAACTCAAAACTGAGCACCTCAATGGACAGCCGGTAGGTATTGTTCGGTTTGCGCTCTAGTAGGGTCTGGCGGGCCACCGTATGATACACGTTGTGTTCCTCGGCCTCGTTCATGCGCATAAACGAAGTGGTTGTAAGCTTATACGTACGCGGGGCCGCCACTGCCCCCATTGCTAACGGCAAGGACATAGCTGCGGGGTTAGTGGATTCGGGTTTTACCGGAGCTGATGCTCGCCTTGCTGCCACCATTTACATCCAGCGATGAGGAAGCAGCAATTTTCATGGTGTTGTCGGCCTGAATGGTGGTGGCTTTGCCCTTCATATCCACCTTGTCACTGCCCGTCATCTCGATTTCCTTAGCGGTTTTCGTGATTTTCTTTTTAGCATCAATCGTCACGTTTTCCGCCGTGAGCGTGATGTTCTTCTTGGCAGTAAGCGTAATGTCGCCGCCAGCCGTGAGGTTGATGGGGCCATTGGTGCTTATGCTCACACTGCCGTCGCCGTTGAAATTGATGTTCAGGGATGTGCCCTTGTTGTTGGAATTGGAGATGTTGATGCTCTGTTCGCCTTGCTTGTCCTGCATCACAAACTTATTGCCGCCCGAGGTCTGGATGCCTTTCATCAGGTTACCATCGGGTGAGTACTTGGCGCTTTGTTTGTTTTTGGCGTGGAACATGTTGCCCAGTACGAAGGGCTGTTCTGCTAGTCCTCCCTGGTACCCGACCAGCACCTGCGAGCCAACTTCCGGCTTAAACAAGTGCCCTTTGCCGTCGCCACTATAGGGCGTGAGTAGCCGAATCCAATCGGTTTCGGCGTCTTTAGGGTTGTCTACGGGCCAGTGGTAGCGCACGCGCAGGCGGCCTAGCTTTTGCGGGTCGGCATCATCAATCACCTCAGCCAGCTCGGGGGTACCGGCGGGCGGGTTGTAGCCGGGCCGCACCGGCGGCACGTTCAGAAAGTGAGGAATAGCCGTGAAAGAATTGCTATAGTTGCCTTCCGCATCGAGGTGGTGGGCAATACTGATGATGCGGTACTTGCCGAAGCTCTCGGCCGTAATGTGGCGGCTGCCCAGCCCCTCCCCGCTCACGTTGATTACGCCGCCCACCCGCAACGACGGATTGTCACTGTTGCCCTCGAAGGTGATGAGTTCAGCAGCAGTGTTGGCTTTGAGCAGCTTGGCTTCTTCGTCTAGCTCACTGGCGCTGGCAATCAGCATTTCGGCCGATAGGTGCAGTTCGTCAGCAAACAGCTTTTCTGATTGTTCCAGTGCGAAGCTCCCGAACGGGTGGCCGGAAATACCAGGTACCTGCTGGCTGCTGGTGGAGCTTTTGAACTTCTCGTTTTTCTCGTAGCTGTATTCATACATCTTCACCTTAGCCGGCTTGAGCGCCATGCCGAAAGTGAAACTGTTGTACGCTCCATCCGCTACAAATTCCTCTTCCGAGCCGGCCGCCGGGGCCCCAAGCTGCAACGTTTCGCCGTCGTAGAAGAACCACTCGCCGTATTCCGTAGCCAAGCGGCTCAGAAAGTCAAAGTTGGTTTCGTCGTACTGGGCTACAAATGAAATGGGAGCCGCGTGCTGAGGCTTGATGCTGTGCTTGAGCAGGTTGCCGGGGTAAGCCTGGAGCACCTTGTTGAAAATACTGCTTAGCGTCTGCTTGACAAAGGTGCGGCGTTTCAAACCGTCGGTCAGCAGATAGTTGGGGCTGTAGCCGCGCACCAGAATGCTCCCCACATAGTCGGTGTCTTTGCTGGTGGCAATGTTAGTGACCAGACCTTTAAACTGAAAAACCTGCCCTTGATTGAAATGAAAGGAGTCGGCAGTCAGTTCAATGGATAGGGGCTGCCCTAACAGCATCTTGTGCGCCTTTGAAAAGAATGCTTCTTGCGGCCCTTCCACATTATCGAAAGGAACCGCTATTTCGAAGTGATGATGGCCAAATAAATCTTGATGCAGCACGAGGTACTGTACATCTTGGGAAGGCGCCAGTAGCGTTCCGGCACACTGTATAGAAGCAGTAACTTGACGAGCCATAGAGCAATACGAGGAATATGGTAGCACACCAAGGTAGAAAACTTTATGGTATGTTCGCCGTGACAAGATGCGTAGCTCCCTATCTACTACTGCTAAATTGAACAGGTTACAACAGGTTGCGTATCTTGCTTGAAAGCCAGTATTTTCTTTCTACCGTGCTATGCAAGCCCCATCCAACAGCTCTCGTGCCAAGCACGCCGCTACCCTAAGCGGCCAGCCACCCCAAGCCCGCGGCACCAGTGTCCGGGCGCAGCAAGGCGCCGCCCGCAACGGCCAACCCACTGGTGCTGTGGCTTCTGCACGGGCCAAAACCTTAGCTACCGGCCGCAACCCTGCCTTGGCTACCATGGGCCAGAAGCGGGTGGTGCCCACCAAAGTACTAGGAGCCAAAGACCTAGTTGGGCAACGTATCCAAACAATGGATGGGAATTCGTATCGTATCACGCGGCTGGAAGTAGTACTGCCTGACACCGACCAATGTTATGCTATTATGAAGTGCTACGGTGCCCCTGCTGATGCTACCCGTGTAGACCGTCGGCCTGGAGCAATGCTCTACAAAGCCCAGCCGAGAAACCAAGTGCCGCTGTGGCCTCGGGCGGTGGTTCGGCCCGCCGACCCTAAGTACGCACCGGGCCCTTTCGACCATAAAACTTATATCGGCGACCCAATAGATGTGACGGGTAAGCATTGGAACGGTGTGGGTGCCCTTCTGGAAGGCCACGCTCTAACGCACGCCTCCAAAAACAAAATCAACAACTCGTTTTACCGCGGTACGCAACGTTTCAACCGGGTGGTGGGCCGCAAGGTGGTAGCACCAGCCCGAGTAGCCAGCGGCGCCGCCACAGTGGCCCGCGGTGTCACCAGCTCCCGGTTGGCGCGATTTAGTAGTCGGTTTGGCGGTAAAATTGGTGGGGTTGGGGCGGCGCTGTCCGCTAGCAAAATTGCCTATGAACTAAGCACAGACAACTACAATGCGCACACTGCCATTGATGGCGGTATGCTAGTAGTTACGCTGGTAGGTATAGGGGTAACGGCTTCGGCTGTTGCAGCGGGTGTCACAGCTCCCGCTTGGGTGCCCATTGCTGGGGCAGTTATCATGGTGTATGGTATTCTGGACTATGCTTTCGATGTAAATGGCAAGATCGATCAGGCTGTTGGTCGGGAAGACAAAAAGAAAAAGTGATAGTCATTCATAGGAAGGCCGTTCAGTAAATGTCTTTCTGGGTGCTTAAAGCTTTCAACAATAGCCTAAGCTACGCTAGCGCAATGCCGACTGCTCTAACCAGAACTTGCCAAACTATTGTAGCAGTTGCCGATGCTTTATCAACTCACTAGCTTACCCAGTGCCTTTTTCGGCTAGGTATACTTACTGCTAGCAGCTGAAACCAGTTGCTACGTATCATCTTCTATTAAGTAGCCATGCCTCTGCTAGTTTCTTTGGCCCTTTCCAAGCTTATCGTTGGGGCAGTACTTAGCACTCCGGTGCTATTGGCTTGCTACGCCTTATACAGATTATCCACCAGCCCGTCTGAGCGCGCTGCTACTACAGAACTTTCTTTTAAAAAAGCGTATCTGCTTTCCAATTACGCGGCAGCCGTGCAGCTAAGCAACCTGCGAGGAGAAAAAACGCTGATGGTTGTTCGCTTGCTAATCCACATGCAAATCATCCAGACTTATGTAGCCTTGCAAGCGCTGCTTCTTTGGCGTAGCGTCCCGGCAGGCGTTATGGTAGGCGGAGTGCTGGTGGTGGGGCTGGTTTCTTACTTATGGCTTAATACAACCGTAGGAAAGGCCTTTGCCAATTGGAATACAGCCAGCTTGTATGAGCAACAGTCGCCGCAACGCCGCCGCGCCTGGGGTCTGCTGGGGCAGGCCTTGCTGTGGGGCACATTCTGCATGATATTCGTTGTGGCTATCCTGCGTGAGTACTACCTGTAACGCCTCTCTCAATAAACTGGCCGCACGCAAGCAGGTATTTTTAATCCTTCTAATTCTGCGTTAGTGGCTACCCCAGCCGAGCCAATAGCTCCTCTACCTGCCTTTCTAGCCGCGTTACCCGCTCTTCCATGGTGGACGGTGGGCGCAGGTGAGTAGTGAAAACGGCCTTTACTTCCCATATTTCCAGGGCTTGGTCCAGCGCAAACTCCTCGGAGCCGTAATCGGGGTTATCGGCGCGCAGCTTGAGCGTATTGTCGGGCCGCCGCTCTGATAGGCGCCTGACCAGCAAACGGTTCTGGGTAACAAAGGCGTAGATGCGGTGCACCCGCAAATTGGGAGTTGCCAGATCAACGCGGCGGCAGAGCACTACGTCTTGGTGGCGCAGGCCTTGCTGCTGGTGCTGCATTTCGGCCCCTACTATCTCGAAGGCGCGCGTAGCCGGGCCTAACTGGTGCGGAAACGTGAGAGCCGGTAGCGTATCAAGAAAGCTGGCTTTGTGATGCTGCACAATGTATTCCAGCAGCCGGTCAGCGGGCACAAAGGGGGTTATGGGGCTTAGCTGGTCGGCTTGGGCAACAGTAGGTACGGCTAATTTTTCAGCGGAGGCATCCTGCTTGAATATATCGAAATGGTACAGCTCATTTACCGTTAGCTCTTTTGTTAGTAGCAAGTCAACGGACAAGCCAAAATATTGAGCAATATGAATGAGCGTCTCCATTTTTGGCTCAGAACGGCCTTCTTCATAGGCCCCAACGCTGGGCCGTGCCAATCCAAAAAGCTCGGCAAATGCAGCCTGGCTTAGCTTTTTTACCGTTCTAATCTTGCGAATGTTCTTTCCAACGTAAGACATCAGGTGAAATATTTTTTCGCTCAAAATTTGAGCTTATCTAAAACTTTGAGTACTCTTGTGTCGTAAAGCTACCACATTACTGTTAGATGCCAGTAGAGACGCTAGTTTTTTGAGCTGTCGATGAATGGGTGCTCATCGTCGCAACGATACTTTTTTATATAAGCTTCCTGCTTTGCCACTTATTTCATCAGGCACTTCCTTACCTTATTCTATGGCCAATCATTACTTCACCAAAATCCAGGGCTTTCTGCTGGAGCTGGGCTTCGATATCCAGCACACCGATGCGGACACCAACTTACTGGTAGTCAGCAAGCCGGAGCTGGGCATCGAGCATCTTGTGCTGGGGTGTGGCGAGCCACTCCTGATTCTGGAGCAATACCTACTCGACTTGCCTGCTCCCAACTGCGACATCTACCAGCGGCTGCTTCAGAAAAACCGCGACATCATTCACGGTGCTTTCGTGCTGGACGAATCAGGCCGCAAGGTGATTTTCCGCGACACGCTTCAGCTGGAACACTTGGACCGGCCCGAATTGGAGGCCGTATTCAATTCGCTGGCACTATTACTAAGTGAATTCAGCGACGAGCTGATTGCCTTTTCTAAACCGGGTCTTGGAGGCTTAGAAGCCTAGGCTTTAGGTTGGTATCAAGATCATCTGAAAGATTTAAGCTCCCGAAACCCCAAGCTCCTAAGACCCCAATAATCATGAATCTATTCAATCGTATCTTCAAAATCGGGCAGGCCGAAGCCCATTCAGCCGTTAACCAGCTCGAAGACCCTATCAAGATGACCGAGCAAGGCCTGCGCGACCTACGCCAGGACCTCGATAAGGCCCTGCACGCGCTGGCTGAGGTGAAGGCCCTGGCCATCCGGGCCCGCAACGAAGCGGAAACCGAACGGAACCGCGCCCTCGACTACGAAAACAAAGCCGTGCTGCTGCTCCAGAAAGCCCACCGCCAGGAAATACCGGCCCCAGAAGCCGACCGCCTTGCCACTGAGGCGCTGCTCAAGAAAACCCAGCACGAAGCCCAAGCCAACCGCGCCGGCCAGGACCAGGCAAAGTTTGAAGCCTCGGCTCAGCAGCTCGACCAGAACGTGCAGCAGTTGAAAAGCACCATCAGCCAGTGGGACAACGAGCTGAAAACGCTGAAGGCCCGCGTAACTGTAAGCACGGCCACCAAAACTATCAATCAGCAGCTGGCCCAGCTGGATTCATCGGGGACGGTGGCGCTGCTGGAGCGCATGAAAGATAAGGTGGCCACCGAGGAAGCCTTGGCCGAATCGTACGGGCAGATTGCCAACGAAAACAAGACCATCGACCAGGAAATTGATAAGGCGCTAGGTGCTAACGGTTCCGGCCAGGCCTCGGCAGATTTGCAGGCGCTGAAAGCTAAGCTAGGCTTCGAATAATTGTTTACGCCTAATGAGTAACGCCATGAATCTGCCGGAAAAGCTGATGCGCATCGGCTCCTTACTCCTAGTATTATGTAGCCTGGGGTTGCGCCTGCCCCATATCATTAGCGCGGCCGATGGCCAAACCCTGCTAACGTTTGGTTTGCTGCTCGGCTTGCTTTCCTATAGCAGCTACTCCCGCCGGCTGCGGCGCCACAACAGCGAATTACTGGAGCTACTGGAGCAGCAAGAAAAGCAGCACACTACGCGCGAACAGCCCAACTTATAACTTTCTGATTCCTATTATACTGCGTTTTATCTTCCTGCCGATTTCCTCGGTAAAAGCGGCTTTCCCTTCCTGTTATGACTGAGCTGCTGCACGCGGCCGTTTCGCCGCCCAACTTATTGCCTACCACCCTTTTGGTGTTTGTGCTGCTCTATTGGCTGACCGTAATTCTCGGGCTGCTGGATTTCAAAACGCTGGACCTGCACACCCACCACGACTTCGGTCTCCCCCACGATGCCCACGTAGCCCCCGACAGTTCGGGCATGGGCGTCAGTTGGCTGAACAACGCGCTGGCCTTTTTCAACCTGGGCCGGGTGCCGCTGATGGTGTTTCTGAGCTTTGTGGCGCTACCGTTGTGGGTTGGCAGCATCCTACTGAACTACTACCTCGGCAATACGTCCCTGCTGCTGGGCTTGCTGCTGCTGGTGCCACTGTTTATCGGGAGTTTGCTGCTAGCCAAGGTCCTGACGCTGCCATTCGTGCACCTGTTTGCCGCCTTGGAGCGCAACCACGACAGCGGCGCGCAACCACTGGGCAAAGTGTGCACAGTGCTGCTGCCTACCACCCACGAGCGGTTGGGTCAGGCCAGCGTCCGGTTGCTCAATGGGGCACCGCTGGTCCTCAATGTGCGGGCGGCATCGGCCACAACGGAGTTGCGCAAAGGCGAGTCGGCATTGGTAATCGACTACGATACTGCCCGGCGCTGCTACCTCATCGAGCCCTACGAAACCACCTAGCTTGCAGCTCAGCCTAATTGTATTCAGCTATGAATAAGACCTACAAATCCAAGATTAGCTGGTGGCTGTTCGGGTCAGTTTTCGGGCTGCTGCTGGGGCTGCTGATAGTAGGCATTTGGCAGTCTGCTTGGCTGGCAGTGGCAATATTAGGCGCGGTCGAACTATTTCTGTTGCGGCTATTCACCAACACATATTACTGCCTCACCCTCGACACGCTCTACATCGTGTGTGGCTGGCCGCAACAGACCATTCCGGTGGCTAACATCAAACGCGTAATTCCCAGCAACAGCCCAGCCAGCTCCGCCGCTTTGTCGTTCGACCGATTGGAAATCAGTTACAACAAGTACGATTCGGTGCTGATTTCACCGGCCGACAAAGCTGGTTTTCTGGCCACGTTGCAGCAGTTGAATCCGGATATTCAAATTTCCTTTCCCTGAGTTGTCATACTATCACATTTCATAGGCAACTTACCGGTTTATCAGACTCAATTCTTCTCTCTCCTTGACTCTACTCTTACTCCTTACATCCATGTTAGAACAACTTTCTCTGGCGGTGATTGTCATCGTCGCGCTGCTCGTGCTGGGCCTGCTGGCTATTGTAGTGAAAATGTACCAAAAGGCCGTGCAGGGCGAAGCACTGGTACGCACTGGCCTCGGCGACACCAAAGTATCGTTTAGCGGCATCTTCGTGATTCCAGTGCTGCACAAGTTGGAGGTGATGGACATTACGCTCAAAAACATGGTCATTGCCCGGGCGGGCTCCGAAGGGCTGGTGTGCAAAGACAACCTGCGGGCCGACGTGAAAGTGAACTTCTTTGTGCGCGTCAACAAAACCCACGACGACGTGGTGCAGGTGGCCCAGAGCATCGGCTGCCGCCGCGCCTCCGACCCGCTGGCGCTGGAAAACCTGTTCGACGCCAAGTTCTCGGAAGCCCTGAAAACGGTGGGCAAGCAATTCGACTTCATCGAGCTGTACAACTCGCGAGAGCAGTTCAAGCAGGAAATCCTGCGCATCATCGGCACTGACCTCAACGGCTACGTGCTCGACGACTGCGCCATCGACTACCTGGAGCAAACCCCGCTCACCTCACTCAACCAAGATAATATTCTGGACGCCGAGGGTATCAAGAAGATTGTGGCCCTGACCTCGGAGCAGAAGATTCAGGCCAACTCCATTGCCCGCGAAATGCAGAAAACCATCAAGAAGCAGGACGTGGAGGCCCAGGAAACCATCTTGCAGCTCGATAAGCAGCTCATTGAAAACCAGGAAAAGCAGAAGCGCGAAATTGCCAACATTCGGGCCCGCGAACTAGCCGAAACCGAAAAGGTGCAGCAGGAAGAAAAGCTGAAATCGGAAAAGGCCCGCATTGCTACCGAGGAAGAAGTAGGCATTGCCCAGCAGAACCGCGACCGGCAAGTGATGGTGGCCGAGCGCAACAAGCAGCGCACCGACGCCGTGGAAACCGAGCGGGTAGCCCAAGCTAAAGCGCTGGAAGCCAACGAGCGGGAGCGGATTGTAGCCCTGGCCCAGATTGAGAAGGAAAAAGCGCTGGAAGAAGAGAAAAAGAACATCCAGACCATTATTCGGGAGCGGGTGGTAGTGGAAAAAGCCACAGTAATTGAAGAAGAGAAAATCAAAGACACCCGCGCCCAAGCCCAGGCCGACCGCGAAAAGCTGGTAGCCATTACCGCCGCCAAGCAGCAAGCCGAAGCCGCTACGGTAGCCCTCGTCGGTACCGCCGACATGGAGCGCCAGGCCGCCGAGTTCCGGGCCAAGCAGGTGCTAATTGACGCCGAAGCCGAAAAAGCCGCTTCCGAATTTAAGGGCCAAGCCATCCGCACCCTCGCCGAAGCCGAAGCCAGCAAAGCCACAGCCGTGGGCTTGGCCGAAGCGCAGGTGATGCAAGCCAAAGCCACCGCCCGCCAGAAAGAAGGCGAAACTGAAGCTACTGTGCTCCAGCTTACTGCCGCCGCCGAAGCCCAGGCCATCCAGTCGAAAGCCGGGGCCCAGGCCGAAGCCGATGAAAAGCTGGGTCTGGTAGCTGCCAAAATCAACCGCGAGAAAGGCCTCGCCGACGCCGACATCATCCAGGCCCGCGCCGATGCCGACCAGAAGAAAGGCCTTGCCGAAGCCGCCGTATCCGAGCAGAAATTTGCGGTGGAAGCCAAGGGCATCGAAGCCAAGGCCGACGCCATGAAGAAACTCGACGGCGTGGGCAAAGACCACGAGGAGTTCAAGCTGCGCCTCGACAAAGATAAGTCGGTGGAGCTGGCCCAGATCAACATCCAGAAGGACATTGCCGCCTCGCAGGCCGAGGTGATTGGCGAGGCCCTCAAAGCCGCCAAAATCGACATCGTGGGCGGCGAGACGATGTTCTTCGACCAGATTATCGGCTCGATTACCAAGGGCAAAATGGTGGACCGTACCGTACACAACAGCGAGGTCCTCGGCACCGTGAAAGACGCCTTCTTCAGCATGGACGGAGGCGGCGACTTCAAAACTAACCTGCGCCGCTTCGTAGACCAGTTCGGCCTCAGCTCCGAGGAAATCAAGAACCTAAGCGTATCGGCCCTGCTGCTCAAAATGATGAACAAAGCCGGCGACGACGCCACCCGCAACACCATCACGGAGCTGGCCAGCACCGCCACGGCCCTAGGCATCGGCGACAAGCCAGCGAAGATGCTGGAGCTGAAGTAAGCGCCAACTACCCTTTAAGCTAGTGCTAGAGAACTAGCTCCCCTCCTCAGATGAGGAGGGGTTGGGGGTGGTTGAAAAGTTAGAACAACTACTAGAACTAGATTCCAAAACCTGTTCAACGATCAGTCAACCACCCCTAGCCCCTCATCTGAGGAGGGGAACTAGCTTTCTAGCCATTTATATAGCTATGCCGGATACTCAGCACGTTCACAATCTATGCTACCAGAAACCTATCCGTCGCACGCTCCGCAGCAACCTCACTCCTGCGGAGGCTTCACTTTGGAAAGCACTTCAGCGCAGTCAGCTAGCTGGCCGCAAGTTCCGGCGGCAGCACGGCATCGGGCCCTATATTGTGGATTTCTACTGCCCGGCTGAAAAGCTGGTGGTGGAGTTGGATGGCGCTGGGCATTTCACGGCTAGCGGCGAGGCGCAGGATGTGGAGCGGGATACTTATCTACTCGGCACAGGTCTGAAAGTATTGCGGTTCGAGAATAAGCTAGTCGCACAGCATTTAGAGAGTGTATTGGCGACTATTGAGGCGGCTTTTCCGCGTGTCGTTCTGCCATCATCAACCACCCCTAGCCCCTCCTCATCTGAGGAGGGGAACTAGTTTTTAGCTATAGACACCTACTTATGCAAGCACCCGCTTCTACCAACAAGCCCACTACAACCCGGCAAATAATAAGCCTCGTCCTCGGGCTGGCTGTCGGTATTGCCTTCTTCGCGGGCGTCGTCTACTTCGTTAAAGCGGATAGGGCCGAAAAGCGGGCGTTGATTCTGAAGAATCCGGGGTACGCCACGGGCATCATCACCAGGGTGAGAACCCACAAGAGCCGCCGCGTAACCGTGCGGTATACCGTTGGCAGCGCCGAATATTCTCTCAGAGCCAGAGTGCCCAGAAACTTTTTGCGCACCCACGCCAAAGGCGACACTACCGCCATCATCTACGCTAAAGCCGATCCAGCCAGAGCTATCCTGAAGGTCACGTTGCGGCCGTCAACCAAGTAATCAGCAGTTCTTTTCTCCTGGCAAGGGTTTGTGCCTTGCCCGCCTATGGAAGCTCAAGCTACCCAACTCGAAACCGGCACCTACGAAATCCTGCGCAACCGCCTGCTCAAAAGCAGCACCGACTTGCGCCAGCGCCTCGACACGCTGAACACCGAGCGTAAGCAGGTGTTTGGGGCCGTGGATACCCGCTTGCTGGGCACCGGCCGCATTACCACTGAAAACAACTGCGTGCCCTGGGACATGGTGCCGGTGGGGCAGCGCTTCATCTTTGGCTACAACGTGGTGCTGGGGCTGAAGGCGGAGCCGGACTTGGCCGACGTATTCGGGGTGTACGAGTACGCCGCGCACGACTTTCGGCCGCTGGGACTGGAGTTGTTGCAGCATCCACAGTTTTTGGAGGAATTCCGCAACCTGTACCGCTACTACAAGAACACCCAGTTCGTGAAGTTCGCCGTCATTGGTGTGCACCTGTTCATGGTGTTTCGGGTGGGCAAGAGTGCTTCCGATGTGAAGACGTTTAAGTGGCTGATGCAGGGCGACACGCTCACGTACATCGACAACCGTTCCGACCACGAGTACACCTTCCCGCCCCAGCACGAGTTCCAGTGGAAGCGCGCCACCCGTGACATGCAGCGCGGCGGCAAGCACCCCCACATCAGCATCGAGGACAAGGTGTTCGTGGAGACGATTGGCGGCGACCTGACCATCAAAGTCGAGGACAACACCAGCACCGGCCACGGCATCCTGAGCGAGCCAGTCGATAACAAAGACCAAACGCTGGACGACTCGGAAATCTACTTTGCCGCCATTGGCAACCTGATTCTGCTCAAGATCCGGCCTTACCAGGAGCAGCAGTACCGCTACTTCATCTTCAACCACAAGCTCAAAACCGCTCAGCGCCTCGACGCCCTGGCCGATGCCTGCGTGCTGTTGCCCGACGGGCAGGGCCTGATTTTTCCGCACGGCTTTTACCTGCAAACCGGCGACAACAAGCTCTTCGACAATGGGCTGCGGGAGATGCTGTTTGAGAAGCGCGTGGTGTCGCCGAACGGGGAGGATTTCCTGTACGTGTTCTACAACAAGGACCAGGGCACCTACCTGCTGCTGAGCTACAACCGCATTGCCCAGCGCGTGGATAACCCCATTGTGTGCCACGGCTACGCCCTGTTTGAAAATGGGGAGCTGTGCTACTTCCGGGCCGACGACGAGCCCAAGAAGCACCACGCCGTGCAGATCTGGCAGACGCCCTACACGGCCCCGGACTTCGAGCTGCCCGTCACCTCCGACTCCTACCTCTACAAGTTGGGCAACAAGGAGATTGTGCGGGCCATGAGCGAGGTGCAGGAAGTCCTGACGCTGACCAGCAAGGACGACTCCTACGCCGGCCTCTACCTCGACCTGATCCGCCAGACGACCAGCCTCACCGACGCCTACCACTGGCTGCGCGAGCCCGCGGCCCAAGCCCTGGCCGAGCCGCTAAGCGAAATCCGGCAGACGGCTACGGCGGCGGTGGAGGAGTTTGAGAAGGTGCAGAGCATCCGCAAGAACACCGCCCAGCAAACCGCGGCCGTGTTCCAGAAAGCCGACGAACTGACCGGCCGCATCCGCCGCTCGGCCCCCGATTCCGTCACCGAGTTTGTGCAACTGCTGGGGGAGCTGCGCGGGGTGCAGGGCGAGGTAATTTCGCTGAAGGAGCTGCGCTACGTGGAGCTGCCGGCGGTGGAAAAGCACGCCGCTGACCTCGAAGCCCTGAGCAAAGAAGTGGCCCTGCAAACCGTGGATTTCCTGCTCAAGCCCGATGCCCTGGCGCCCTACTCCCAGCGCGTGCAGGCCATTGCCGACGGCGTAGAGCAAGTGCAGAAAACCATCGAGGCCGACCAGCGCGAGCAGGAAACCGCCGCCGTAGCCCAGGAGCTGGAGCTGCTGATTGAGGTGGTCAGCAACCTGCCCATCCCCGACCCCACCCAAACCACGGCCATCATCGACAACATCTCGACGGTGTACGCCCGCTTCAACCAGATTCGGGCAGCGCTGAAGCGGCGGCGGCAGGCCCTGGCCGGCACCGAGGCCCAGGCCGAGTTTACCGCCCAGCTCAAGCTGCTGGAACAGGCCCTCACCAACTACCTCGACCTGGCCGACACCCCCGCCAAGTGCGACGAGTATCTGACCAAGCTCATGGTGCAGCTCGAAGAATTGGAAGGTAAGTTTCCCGACTTCGACCAGTTTATCGAGCAGCTCACCACCCGCCGCGAGCAGGTAGTCGAAGCCTTCGAGTCCAAGAAAACGGCCCTGGTAGCCGCCCGCAACCAGCGCGCTACAGCCCTGCTGCAAAGCGCCGAGCGGCTGCTGAAAGCGGTGCAGAGCCGCCTCACCCGCCTGGAATCGGTGGCAGATATCAACGGGTACTTTGCTGCCGACGTGATGGTGGAAAAGGTGCGCCAAACGGCCCAGGAGCTGCTTAACCTCGGCGACTCGGTGAAGTCGGATGACGTGCAGAGCCGGCTGAAAACCCTGCGCGAGGACGCCGTGCGCCAGCTCCGCGACCGGGCCGACCTGTTCGCCGACGGCGGCCAGACCCTCAAGTTCGGCCCGCACTCCTTCACAGTGAACACCCAGCCGCTGGAGCTAACCGTGGTGCTGCGCGACGGCGACCTGCACTACCACCTCACCGGCACCAACTTCTTCCAGAAGATAACCGACCCCGCCCTGCTGGCCTCCAAGCCCGTGTGGGAGCAAACCGTGGTGTCGGAAAGCCAGGACGTGTACCGGGCCGAGTTTCTGGCCTGGCGCATTCTGCAAGCCGCCCAGCACCCCGCTCCCGCTGATGCGGAAACCGGCCGCGCCGCCGTGCTGTCGGTAACGGAGCTAGGCCACCTCAGTGCCGCCGAGCTACTGGCCTACGTGCAGCAGTTTATGGCCGCGCGCTACCAGGAAGGCTACCTCAAAGGCGTGCACGACCACGATGCCGCCCTGCTGCTCACGGCCCTGGTGCGCCTCACCCGCACGGCAGACCTGCTCCGCTACCCGGCCGACACCCGCGCCGCTGCGGCCCTCTACTGGCTGCGCTTCGCCAACCCCGACCAGCGCGCCCATTGGGAGCGGCAGCTCCAGGGCATCGGGGTGCTACTCCAGGTCTTCCCCGATTCGCAGGAGTTCGATGAGCTGAAAACTGAGCTACAAACAGCTGTAAACCATTTCGCGGAGCAAACCGGCCTCTTCACCCCCGCCCAGGTAGCGGAAGCCGGCGACTACCTTTTCCACGAGCTGACCCACACCGGCACCTTCATCATTGCCGCCGAAGCCGCCGAGCTGTACCAGCAGTTCCAGAAGCAGTTGCAGGAGCGGCAGGCCACGGAGTTGTTTCAGCAGTCGGTGACGGGCCTCCAGGACCAGCCTGCCGCCCAGCTCCCCCTGATCCGGCAGTGGCTACAGGCCTACCTGCGCCAGGCGCCGGCCGCGGCTACATTGGCGGATTTCTGCAACGAGTGCGCCGTTCTGCTGCTCACCAACACCTACGACCCTGGCCGCGTGGTGCACACGCCCCTGCGCGAAACGCTCGAAGGCTTCCAAGGCACCCACCCGCGCATCGTCACCGAAAGCCCAAGTCCCCAAGACCCGAAAACCCCAACGCCCAGCTACCACCTCAACTTCCCCGATTTCCGCCGCCGCCTGCTGCACTACGACCGCGCCACGGTAGCCCAGTACGAGCAGTTTCAGGAGGTGAAGAAGCAGCTACTGGCCCGCGCCGCCGAGGACATGCGCCTGGAAGATTTCCGGCCCCGCGTGCTTACGTCGTTTGTGCGCAACCGCCTCATCGACCAGGTGTATCTGCCCATCATCGGGGCCAACCTGGCCAAGCAGATCGGGACGGCGGGCGAGGGCAAACGCACCGACCTGATGGGCTTGCTCCTGCTCATCTCGCCGCCCGGCTACGGCAAAACCACCCTCATGGAGTACGTGGCCAACCGCCTGGGCCTCATCTTTATGAAGATCAATGGGCCAGCCATCGGGCACGCCGTAACCAGCGTAGACCCTGCCCAGGCCCCCAACGCCGGGGCGCGGCAGGAGTTGGAGAAACTGAACCTGGCTTTCGAGATGGGCGACAACGTGATGATTTACGTGGACGACATTCAACACTGCAACCCCGAGTTTCTGCAGAAGTTCATCTCGCTCTGCGACGCCCAGCGCAAGATTGAAGGCGTGTACCAGGGTCGCCCCCGCACCTACGACTTCCGCGGCCGCAAGGTGTGCGTGGTGATGGCCGGCAACCCCTACACTGAAAGCGGCGACGTATTCCAGCTGCCCGACATGCTGGCCAACCGCGCCGACATCTACAACCTCGGCGACATTCTCACGGCGGGCTCCGAAGACGCCTTCCGCCTCTCCTACCTCGAAAACGCCCTCACCAGCAACGCTGCCTTAGCCCGCCTCGCCACCCAAAGCCCCCAGGACGTGCCCGCCCTCATCCGCCTCGCCGAATCCGGGCAGCAGGACGGCCTCAGCTTCGAGGGCAACCACTCGCCCGAGGAGCTGAACGAGTACGTGGCAGTGCTGCAAAAGCTGCTGCGCCTGCGCGACGTGGTGGCCAAGGTAAATGCCGCCTACATTGCCAGCGCCGCCCAGGCCGACGCCTACCGCACCGAGCCGCCGTTCAAGCTGCAAGGCTCGTACCGCAACATGAACAAGCTGGCCGAGAAAGTGCGCCCCGTGATGAACGACCAGGAAATAGAACAGCTCCTGGCCGCCCACTACGAAAGCGAAGCCCAGACCCTAACCAGTGCCACCGAAGCCAACCTGCTCAAGCTGCGCGAACTGCTCAACTGGCTCACCCCCGAGCAAGCCGCCCGCTGGCAGCAAATCAAGCAAACCTACCTCGACAACCTCCGCAACTCCGGCGCCGGCCAGCTCCTGCAAATGCTCGATAAGCTAGAGAACATTGCCGGTGGCCTAAGCGGGATTCGGGAGGTACTGAAGCGGGAGTAGGTACTAATTCAGAAGGTCATGCTGAGCGAAGTCGAAGCATGATCTTCTGACAGGCTCCTAGTAATTATCAACCACGCTTTTAGTGCAGAAAGAGTCTTCCTGCCAAAAGCCGGAACCTCTACTTATAACAATGCAGAATTTCCACCCCCTCGTCTTAATTGCCTTCTCTATTTTCTTTTGCGTGGTTCTGGTGCAATTCATTCGGAACATCAGAAAACGTGTTACTACGCTTAAGGAAGGCATAAGAGTGGAAGGGGTTATAGTGTCATTAACCAACCCCAAAACCGAGATACTATCTCGCTATCCAGTAGTGCGTTTCACAACGCCAGAGGGTCGCCAATTGACTTTAACCGCTAAGAAAAAGACATCAATTACTGAGATACAGCAGGGCCAGAAAGTAATTGTATGTTATCCTGCGTCTTCGCCAGAGCAGTTCGTAATTGTTTCAGGCCTTGACCACTTATTCGACCAATAGTAAACCACCACGAGTTTGCCCCAGCCAGTTCAGATACTAACGTTGCCGATCCTTGAGTAAGGCTTAGTTAGCGCTGAAACGGAAGTAATTCCATAGCATGAATCAGCTATTCTTTTTCTGTTGTGCCATTCTTATTATCGTGACACTATTTGTGCTGTGTCACGATAACAAGAAGTCGCATTCTAGAATAGATATTCTCCGACACGGCATCCGTGTTCCAGGCGAAATAATAGACCTGAAGTTTTTCGGGCTTTTCCACCGCTTCCCAATTGTTCGCTTCACAGCTTCTTCGGGTGAACTACTGACGTTTACATCCTCGGATAAAGTCCATTTTTCCGAAGTTAAGAAAGGCCAAAATATAGAAGTGTGCTACCTTCCAGTAGCACCGCAGCAGTTTGTTATCGTTTCGGGTCTTGACGTCTTGGTGGCTTCAGAAACCGAAGTAGCAGAGAGGACTTACCGACTTGCAAAAGGCCAGGAGCGACGCATTAATTCGTACAGTAGACCCCAAAAGCGCAAGTAGCAAGACGACTTAGTCAGCCATCCCGATAATCTGAGCAGGTTTTGCACTAACCATATGCAGCGCAAGCTGAATAGAGTGGATCAACAGCGTAAACTAAGCCCCGCTGTTTCCGACTTCAGGCTTGGTCACTGCATCCAACAACCCTACCTTGCTTGACCAGCTAAATTCCCTTCCCAATGGGCAAGCAATACCCCGCCATCAGCACCGACACCCAGGCCTTTATCGAGCGGCAGCATATGTTCTTCGTGGGTACGGCTGCTGCGGATGGGCGCGTCAATATCTCGCCCAAGGGCCAGGACACGTTGCGCGTGCTCGGCTCTAACCGCGTGGCCTGGCTGAACCTGACTGGTAGCGGCAACGAAACGGCCGCCCACCTGCTGGAAGTAAACCGCATTACGCTGATGTGGTGCGCCTTCGAGGGCAAACCCAACATTCTGCGCCTCTATGGCACCGCAAGTATCTACCACCCGCGCGACGCGGAATGGGACGACTTGCTGCCGCTGTTTCCACAATTGCCCGGCGCCCGGCAGGTAGTGGTGGTCGAGGTGGATTTGGTACAGACCTCGTGCGGCATGGCCGTGCCGTTCTTCGACTACCGGGCCGAGCGCAACGAACTGAACGACAACATGGACAAGCGCGGCCCCGAGCAGGTGGAGCAATACTGGCACAACCGCAACGCCCACAGCATCGACGGCAAGCCTACCGGTATTTAAGCCCGTCTACCCGTATTCCTTTGCCCTTTCACTACCTTTTTCCGGCCACCGACACCGATTTTCTCCTTATCTGATGCGCGTATGATGAGTTATCTGGGCCTGGGAGTGGTGGGAATGTGCGTGTTGCTGGCGGCGGGCGGCTGGTTCCTCCGGGCCAACCGCCCCGCCGGGCCCATCCACCGCGAAGTTCCGGCCGGTTTGGCAGAGCCGGCCCCCGCACTGGTAGTTAGCACCCTGGCGGGCCGCCCGCTGCCGCCCACCTACGCCGACGGGCAGGGCTCGGCCGCCCGGTTTGCCCGCGTCGGGGCCTTGGGGGCTGATGCTAAGGGCAACCTCTATCTGGTTGATGGGACGGCCATCCGCAAAATCACTCCTGCGGGCCTAGTTACTACGTTGGCCGGGGAGCCCCCGGCCCCGCAAAAGCTCACCGATGGCCACGTAATGCACATAGCCACCACCACCGACCTCGCCAACGGCCAGGGTCCGGCGGCCCGCTTCGGCTCCCCCCAGGGCATTACCGTGGCACCCAATGGTACGGTGTACCTAAGCGAAAACAATACCATCCGCCGCATCAGCCCCCAGGGCCAGGTGACTACCTTGGCCGGCCAGCCGGGCTACGGTCCCGAAGCCGCCGGCCACCGCGACGGTCCCGCCGCCCAGGCGTTGTTCAGCTACCCCACCGGCCTGGTCCTGGACGCCGCCGGCAACCTGTTCGTAGCCGACACCCAGAACGAGGTCATTCGCAAAATCACCCCGGCCGGTATGGTCAGCACCCTGGCCGGGGAGCCGGGGGAGTACGGCGCCGTGGACGGAACCGGCCGGGCTGCCCGCTTCGACCACCCCAAAGCCCTGGCCCTGGCGCCCGATGGGGCCCTGCTGGTGGCCGATGTAGCCAACGGCTGCATCCGCCGGATGAGCATGCGTGGAGAAGTCACTACCTGGGCGGGCACCATGACCAACACCCACACCGGCACTTGGCCCGGCGCTAAGTTGGACCTTGACGGCATTCAAAGCATGGTTGTCGACCGGCAGGGCACCATCTACTTCACCTCTAACGATGCGCGCCACACCGTGCGCCGCCTGCTGCCCGACCGTACCGAGCTCGTAATTCCCTGGGCCGGGCAACAGGACGCCCGCGCCTACACCGACGCGGCCACGCCCACTGAGGCCCGCTTCAACTACCCCGATGCCCTAGCCCTGGGCCCCGACGGCACCGTGTACGTGGCCGACGTGCAGAACTACGTAATCCGCGCCATTGCTCCCAGCGGCCGGGTTTACACCCTGGCCGGGCACCCACCCCGCACCACTCTCGATGGCTCCGCTACTACGGCCGAGTTCAGCCAGCCCCGGGGCCTGGCGCTGGAGCCCAACGGCAGCCTGCTGGTGGCCGACTTCGGTACCGGCCTAGTGCGCCGGGTGAGTTCCACCGGCGAGGTACGCACCATTGCTGGCCGCTTCCCCTCCCCCGATGTCCGGAGCCAGGCTCCCGAGGAAATCTTTGAGCCTGCCGGGGTAGCCACCGGCCCTGGGAGCAGCGTGTTCGTGGCCGATGAGAGCCGTCACACCATCTACCGCCTCAGCCCGGAAGGCAAGGTGCAAGTCTGGGCCGGGCAGCCGGGCATCGTGGCCGGCAACAACGACGACGGCCTGATCTGGGCCGCCCGCTTCAACAAGCCCAACTCCGTTGCCGCCGCCCCCGATGGCACCCTCTACGTGACAGATGGCGAGACGATGGCCGTGCGCCGGATTTCGCCCAAGGGCAAAGTCAGCACCCTGCTCAAGGGCGACATTCACTCCGTGAGCCCGCTTAGCAACGAGGGGCACTACTTTTACCCCAGCGCCGTGGCGGTGGGGCCCGATGGGGCCGTGTACGTGCTCCAAGGCCGCCTGCTGCGCTACGCCTCTGGCAGCAGCCGCGCCGAGTGGCTGGCCGGCAACTACGAGCCCGGCTACGCCGACGGCCCCGGCCGTCAGGCCCGATTCCACTACCCCACCGGCTTGGCCGTCGACGGTCAGGGCAACGTCTTTATTGCTGACCGGGGAAACCACCTCATCCGCCGCGTCAGCCCCCGGGGCGAGGTAACCACCGTGGCCGGGGAACCCGGCCGGCACCGCCTAGAGCCCCCGCTCACCAAGTACGCCGAGCACTTCTACGGTCCCGATGGCAGCGGCGGCATGGAAGGCCAGGCCCTGGGCGACTACCGCAACGGTCCCGCCGCCCAGGCCCGCTTCAACCACCCCGCCGCCGTCGCCGTGGCCCCCGACGGCACGCTCTACGTCGCCGACCAGGATAACAACTGTATTCGGGTAATTCGGGCGGCGGAGGCGGGGCGGCGCTAGCAGTTCCGGCGCAGCAGACAAGGCCACCCCTGAATTTCCACTTGGCTAAGTAGCTACTCGCCCAGTTCCCCGAATGCTGGCTAGGCCGGAAAGTATTTGTCGGCAGCCTGAGGAGTTGGCAACTGGGGCTGAAACAGAAACTATTCATTCTCAATCGGCTTGCTGTTGCCGCACCCATGCACAATAACTACCTGGCTTGGCCGTATGTACTGCATACCTATATCCCACATGCGCCTACCTCTTCTCCTAGCGGCCCTGAGCCTGTTCGCCCTTTCGGCAGCAGCCCAACAACGGCCAAAAATCAACCGCCATACTGTGTATATCGATGTGGATGGCCGCGTATTGTCTAAGGACGACTACAAGGCCAAGCTGCGCACCGGCCACTTCAAGGTCGATAATCCACAGGCCGAAGGCAAATCCTTCGTCTCCTTATCTCTGCGGCCCGCTGATACGCCCGATGCGGTGCGCCTCAAGGCTCTCACCCCACAGCGCGCCTTTACCACCGCAGCCCCCGCCTTCACCGCCACTGATTTGCAGGGCCGCCAATTTACCCTGGAGGCACTGCGTGGCAAGGTGGTGGTGCTCAATTTCTGGTTTGTCAACTGCCCGTACTGCATCGAGGAAATGCCCAACCTGAAACGTGTTGCCACTTCCTACCAGCCCCAAGACGACGTGGTATTCCTCTCCTTCGCGCTGGATAAGCCCGAACGACTCAAGAAGTTTCTGCAACAGCGCGGCGACTTTGGTTTTGCTGTCGTCCCGGAAGCCAAAGGCATGGCGCAGCAGTTTGCCATTGCGGGCTACCCTACCACCATCGTGCTCAACAAGCAGGGCCAGTACCTCTACGACCAGGAGTTCACCGACAACACGGTTCGGCTGGAGGACGCCATCCGGCGGGGGCTGCGCGAGTAGCTTCTGCTTTTGGCAGCGTTGGCTACTAGGCGGCATACAGCGCCATGTCGCGCAAAAACTCGCCCAAACTACTCTTCTTGCCCATCATTCTGGAAGTACTGCCACGCGTAGCCGCCTATGTCGCCGTTGGTAAGCAGATTCCCTTCACGGTCCCGCAGCTCATAAGGCGCCTGACTACCGCCAATTGACCCGCTGCCTTCCAAACCAAGAAGCATAGTATAGAAGGTGTCGGTTAGCACCACGTCTAGCAATTGCTCTAGTGCCAAGCGGTGCTCCGGGCTACTACTATTCAGTGGCCGAAGCCACTCAGCGCCTGCCCCCTCTAAGTAATGCTGTAGCAGCTGTTGCTTTTCGCGGTAACAAGCCTGCACAAATTCTTCAGTGGTCATATAGGCTATTGTTGAGTTTGATTAAGTAGGCTTACCCTTGTTGACGTTTCAATAACAGAGAAACTTATCAACTTGAGCACAACTAGACTGTGTGGATTACGACGACCTACCAAAGGCCGTCGTTCCAAGCGCAACTAAGTAATGGCAGCCTTCTGCTTGTACTCCGCTGTAGGTTGTGTAGAGTCCACCCATTCTAGCGGATTACCCAGAGCCAACTTACACCACAGGAAAGGAAGCTATATTTGATTTTCACAGCTACCTGTTATGAAATCCACTCGGCTCGAAGAGTTTTACGCGAAGTTTCCGACGATGGCGGGGGCAGCTACTAGTACGGAGTTGACGGCAGGCAAGCCGCGCGAAGTGGGGCACTTCAACATCTTCACAATGGAGGATTTGATGCGCAGCTACCCCAACCGCCCCGCCATGTCCTTTCAGCGGCAAGACTACTACAAGCTATGTTTGATGAACGGGCGCAGCCAGACAGAATACGCCGATAAAGTAGTGGAAGTAAAGCACCAGGCCCTGTGGTTTGCCACCTCCCGGGTGCCCTACCGCTGGCTCCCCCACGACCTAGACCAGAGCGGTTATTTCTGCCTCTTCACCGAGGATTTTATGCTCCCTTCCCGCAGCAGCGTAATGCTGGAAGAACTCCCAATTTTTCAGCCGGGCAGCTTGCCAATACTGGAAGTCAGCAACGAGAACTACTCGGCTATTGAGGCTATTTTCAAGAAAATGGCCCAGGAAATCACCTCCACCTACGCCTACAAGTACGACCTGCTGCGTACCTACCTCTGGGAGCTGATTCATTGGGGGCAGAAGCTGCAGCCCGTCCCGGCTGAGGCACCCGCGCACAACGCCTCGGCCCGGGTAACGGCGCTGTTTGGCGAGTTGCTGGAGCGGCAGTTTCCGCTGGCTACTCCGCAGCAGCAACTGCGCCTGCGCACCGCCAAAGACTACGCCGACCAGCTGGCCGTGCACGTCAACCACCTCAACCGGGTGCTCAAAGAAACCACCGGCCACACCACCACTGAGCTTATCGGTGGCCGCATGGCCTTGGAAGCCAAGCTACTGCTAAAACAAACCACTTGGACCGTGTCGGAAGTAGCCGACAGCCTAGGCTTTGCCGACGTGGCCCACTTCTGCAACTTCTTCAAGCGCCAAACTACCCTTACCCCAAGAGATTTTAGAGGGTGAGCTAGTAAAAGGGCTGAAAAGTCTCTAAGCTCGTCTGAATGGCATATGTATCGCCTGCCCTTACACCTACAAACTAGTTCCCCTCCTCAAATGATTGCGCGCATTAAGCGGCAAGGGGTTAGGGGTGGTTGAAAGGTTAGATCTAGAAGCTAGAGTTAGCAGGCCGTTCAACGATTGGTCAACCCCCCCTAGCCCCTCCTCAACTGAGGAGGGAAACTAGCTTTTAGATGTGGAGCTAGGAGTAGCCTATTTTAAAGTCACTCACACATTGTTTGAATTGTTCAGTAGATGGTTTGGCTGGCGCAAACGGAGGGCATCTGGCGCGGGGCACCTTTGTGGAGTTGCTTTTAACCACACCACTCAACAACCAAACACATGCGAATTTTCGTTACCGGCGCTACGGGCTTTGTGGGCTCGACCGTCGTTCAGGAACTACTGGAAGCGGGCCACCAAGTACTCGGCCTCGCCCGCTCCGAAGAAGCGGCCCAAACCTTAACCGCTGCTGGGGCCGAGGTGCACCGTGGCTCGCTCGATGATCTTGACAGCCTACAGCGTGGCGCCGCCGCTTCCGATGGGGTTGTCCACTGCGCGTTTATTCATGATTTCACGCAGTACGCCGCCGCTGCCGAAGCCGACCGCCGCGCGGTAGAAACCATAGGAGTTGCCTTGGCCGGTTCAAATCGTCCCTTCATCGTCACTTCGGGCTTCGCCAGCCTCACCAGGCAAGGCGAATTTGTGACGGAGGAAGACACTCTCGACCCTAGCCTACCCGCCTTCCGCCATTCGGAAGGGGCAGCGCTGGCCTTGGTACCGCAGGGCGTGCGCGCTATGGTAATGCGCTTATCCGCTTCGGTGCACGACAAAGGTGACCATGGCTTCGTGCCAACGCTCATTGCCATTGCGCGGGAGAAAGGCGTGGCTGCCTACATCGGCAACGGTAGCAACCGCTGGCCCGCGGTACACCGCCTTGATGCCGCCCGCCTCTACCGGTTGGCCCTGGAAAATGGAGTAGCTGGTGCCCGCTACCATGCCGTTGCGGATGAGGGTATTCCGATGCGCAATATTGCCACCATCATCGGGCGCCACCTGAATGTACCGGTGGTAAGTGTAGCCCAAGAGGAAGCGCCCACACATTTTGGCTGGATGGCTGGCTTTGCAGGCCTCGACCTGGCCGCTTCCAGTACCCTTACGCAGCAGCGCCTAAGCTGGCACCCCAGCCATCCTGCCCTCATCCCCGACCTTGAACAAGGACATTACTTTGCCAACCAGACAGAGCAAATAGCCTAAGTCTCCAGATCATATTCAGGCTAAGTAATTAACAAGCTAATAAGGCCATCATTCCTCAGCTATGTTCGGAGTGATGGCCTTGTTGATTGTAGGGTATCGTGAGCCGTTTATTATTTAATAGCCTGGGTCGGGATATAGACTGAAAACGTGGAGCCCACACCCAGTTCACTTTGCACCTCTACGCGGCCACCTAGGTTCTCAGCTATTTTCTTGATGGTGTAGAGGCCCATACCGGAACCCTCAACGTGGTTGTGAAAACGCCGAAACAAAGTAAACAAAGAGGCTTGCTGGGTGGCAGTTAAACCCAGACCATTGTCTTGCACGGTGAGGTGCCAGAAGCCGTCCTTGGTTTGGCAGTTTAAATATACATGAGGTGGCCGGTCGGGGTGATGATACTTGATGGCGTTGCTGAGCAAGTTGTAAAGCAAGGAGCGCAAACTTTTGGCCGGCACACTCACCAAGGGGCAAGCAGTGGCATCCACTTCCAAAACTCCGCCAGTTTGCTGGAGTGCCGGCAGCAAATCTTGGCGTAAGTCGTTTACTACCGTAGCCAGCTCAGTGGGCGGGGCGGAAGGGTTGTGGGCTTGATGCAGTTTCAGCACGTCACTGAGTTGCACCAGCGTCCGTTGAAAGCGGGTCACTGATTCCTGCATCATATGCAGCACCGTGCCCGCTTCGGTGGGCTCCGGGCCAGGCAGCAAGTCGCTCAAAATATGCACCAACCCTTCCAGATTATTGATGGGCCCTTTCAGGTCATGCGCCGCCATATACACGAAGCTATCCAGGTCGGCATTGACGCGGGTAAGCTGCTGGTTGGCTTGGTCCAGCTCCTGGTTGAGGGCCAGCACTTGTTGCCGGTTTTTCACCTGCGCGGTTACTTCAATGGCAAACACATACACGGCATCAACTTGTTGGTGCTTGTTGTAGCGGGCCTGAAACGTGTACGTGAAATATGAGTCCTCGGGGCTGGCCTGCGGCGTGCGCACCAGTTGCACCAGCACGTCGTGCTCTTGTCGGCTTTGCCCGGTTCGGTACACCTCTTGCAACTGCTTGCAAATAGTGGTGCCGTGCAGTTCCGGTACAGCTTCCAACAGGGGCTTGCCTACCAATTCGCGGTCCGGGAACAGCTGCTGGTAGCTGGGATTGACAAATTCATACACTAGATGCGGGCCGGAATGCAGGCAAATGGCCGCTGGGGCTTGTAGCATGAGGTGGCTCAAACGATGCCTCTCCCGCTCGGCTTCAGCTAACGCATCACGCTCCCGGTGCTGGCTTAGGTGCAGCGCCTTGTTCATTTGCACCGCCTCCGTCACGTTCACAATGCTGTGAATAATGTAGTGCAAGTGGTTTTCGGCGGTGAAAACGGGTGTATTCAGCACTTCCCAATGGCGCTCCACAAAGCGGCCATGGTTTTCCCGGTCGGGCACATCGTAGTGCTGCACTCTCATGCGCTGGGGCTGAGCCGTAGCTAGTACTTGCTCCAACGACGCGCGCAGGTTACGCACGGCATTGGCTTCGAGGGCGGCAGGGTTATCGGGAAATGCATCAAAAACATACTGGCCCACTACCTGTTCCCGCCGGGTAAGCGTGTTAGCTAGATAAGCGTTGCTAGCAGTCAGAATAATTAGCTCCGGCGACAACACCAAGTAGGAATCGGGTGACGATTCCAGAGCTTGCAGATGCTGAGCTAGGGCCGTACTAGAATCCATATACTACAGAATAGGAGGCTAAAAACAAGGTTTAACGTAGCTCACTGAAAAGAAGCTGCTTGAGTTCAACGGCTGCGTGCTCTGTTTTTAGTTGACTTTAGACTTACCTGCATTTTTACGACTACCCACTTATACGCCTACTTCCCGGTGCTTGCTCACCTACTCCACCATATGCTGTATGTGTAGAAGGCAGCAAAAACGCCCTGGCAACTACCAGGGCGTTTTGCATACTTGACGGTTGTGCCAGCGGCGGTGCTATGGCATACCCTTGCCGCCAGCTGAGCCATACACTTGGCCAGTAGCGTAGCTAGCCAGCGGGTCGGCTAGCAGCACGTAAATGCCAGCTAATTCGGCTGGCTGCCCTGGCCGCTTCATGGGCGTGTCGCCGCCAAACTTAACCAGCTTCTCCTGGGTGGCGCCGCCACTTACCTGCAAGGGCGTCCAGATGGGGCCAGGAGCCACACCGTTCACCCGAATGCCTTTAGGGGCGAGCTGCTTGGCCAAAGAACGGACGTAGTTGGTGGTAGCCGCCTTGGTCTGGGCATAGTCGTAAAGGTCTTCGGAGGGGTCGGTAGCTTGCTCCGAAGTGGTACCGATAATGGCCGAGCCAGGCTTGAGGTGCGGTAGCGCCGCCTTGATAATCCAGAACGGCGCGTAGATGTTGGTTTTCATCGTTGCGTCGAAATCCTCGGTGGTTAAGTCCAGTATCGATTGGCGCTGCTGCTGCCGGGCGGCATTGCTCACCACAATATCTAGGCCGCCCAGTTGGCGCACGGCTTCTTCTACCAGCTTTTTGCAGAAAGCCTCTTCGCGCAAGTCACCAGGAATGGCCACGCCTTTCTGGCCGGCAGCTTTTATCAAGGCAATTACTTCTTTGGCGTCGGCTTCCTCGGAAGGCAGATAGTTGATGGCTACATCGGCGCCTTCACGGGCGTAGGCAATGGCCGCGGCCCGGCCCATACCCGAGTCGCCGCCAGTAATCAAGGCTTTACGGCCTTTCAAACGGCCCGAACCTTTGTAGCTTTTTTCGCCGTGGTCGGGCACGGGCTCCATCTTGCTGGCCAGCCCCGGCCAGGTTTGGGTCTGGCTTTTGAAGGGTGGCTTGGGGTAGGCGGAGGTAGGGTCAATGAGTGCGGCGGCCCGTTCGGCGGCCGGGCGGGCGGCTTCGGCCGTCAGCAGGGGTGGCACGGTGGCTATAGCCAGGCTGGCGCCTAAGCCACTGAGGACCTGGCGGCGGCTAAGTTTGTTTTCTTCTTGCATAGTTTCTGCAACGGCAAGAAGCCCCAGCGGGTTAGGTCGAGCTAGCTCTTACCCTGCCGGACCTGCTAACCTCCGCGGTGCTAGTTTCGTTGAGAGGATACTGTCTTTATTATCTGGCCAGCCACTTACCGCATTAGCTTCATTTTCATTTCTATAGCTTATGAAGACTCAACTGCTCGGGGCCGCCTTCGGCCTGCTGCTCTGCACCCGCCCCGCCGTTGCCCAAGACCTTAGCCCCGCCCTCGACCCTGTTATGCTCGGCCAGGGCCTGGTGCTTTCCTCCACGATGTATGCTCAGGCCGAGCGCGACGCCGCCCGCAAGGGCATCAAGCTCAAAGACACCGCCAGCCCCACCAAAAGCCCCGCCGCCCGCCTCACCTACACGCCTACGCCCGCCCTGCGTCAGCAAACCGTCCGCAACCTGGCCCAGCGGCTCCAGCAAAGTAAGCCGGCTCAGGCCCAGTATCTGCAGGCCGCCTACGGTCCCGGCAAAGCCAACTACGCCCAGCTGTACTCGGCTGGCCTGAAAGGCTCCGGCTTTCAAGACAACGACGCGGCCAGCGCCCTGGCGGCCTACATGGAAATTGCCTATGCCGTAGTCAACAACGTGCAGAACGAAGCCCTTATCACTCCTGCCATGGACCGTGGCCTGCGCAACCAGGTGGCCGGCATTCTTGGCCGCAACCCAGCGGCCCGCAACCCCGCCACCCTCGCGCAAGTGGGCGAGGAACTTAAGCTACAAACCGTTATTCTGGCTACCGGCTGGCAGCAAAGCCGCCAAACCGGTCAGACGGCCACCTTCCGCGCCAACATTGCCCGCCAGTTCAGCAACCAGTTCGGCTTCGACCTGACCAAAGTTCGCCTCACGGAGCGCGGCTTCGCAGCCAAATAGCTATCCACACTGCCTAGGCTTGCCGCAATTTTCTCAACGGTGCATTTCTCGTTGACTTCAAATCTTGCGCAGGAATATGAAAGCGCCACACTAAGACTCGACGCCAGTGCTTTTCTGCTGTTCGTTCAGTTACACCGAGTGTACTCTGGCCTTAACTTCAGCAGGCTAGTTCTGAGCTACACCCTCGGTGAGCGGAGGCGCCACGCCTAGGCTAATAACCGTAGTGGAATCGGCTATGTAGCTGCCTGTATTCACGGGTAGGCGCACCACTGTACCGTTGGCTGGGGCTTGAACATAAACGAAAGTCAGTTGCCGGGGCATGGCGCTCAAACGCTGGCGGATAGCGGCCACTTGCTGGTTAGCCTGCCGGATAACCACAGAGTCGTTGCCAGAGCGGGCAGCAGGCAGTTGCCCTTGGCGTTGTAGGGCCTGGCGTAGTTGGGCTTCCAACTGCTGCTGGGCGGCCGAGCGTAGCGGCACCGCCACTTTGGCCAGTAGCTGGCCGCGCTTCACTACGCTGCCGGGTTGCACGTATAGTTCCCACACGCGCCCGGCACTAGCGGCCGGCAGATGGCGTAAGGGGCCTGCTACCAACACTGGCGCAACTACCATTTCCGTTGTGGCGGCCAGTGGCCACGGCCGCAACCACCCGACACTCAGGACCAATCCTATTATTACAGCACTCACTGAGGCAAGCCGCAGTAAACTCTTCACTTTCATAAAACGCAGATACACAAACCAAAGCAGATAGCACCAATACTTTATAGGTCACTACTACCTGCACTTCATAGCCGCAGACGTATAACACCCGCTTAAACCTTACGGATTTACATTTTTTAGCTTGTTGAGAGCCATCTTGCCCGCGCACTTGCTACGCACCCGAGCCAATTGCCGCAGTTGGCCGCTCACCATAGTGGCGGGCAAAGGTAGAACGGTTTAGCTAGTTCACGCGCACCCTACCTGCCTGCTTATAACTGTTTGCTACGCATCCAGCACCAGCTAAAACCGCCAGGACGCTGATTTTTTCAAAGATTTCAGGTTACTTTGGGGCTTGCCTATTTGGGTAATGGCCGCCATTCGTGCTACTTGCGCGTATAGTTCGGCGGATGCCATTATCACCACCCTCTTGCATGGCCACTCCTTACCGCTTTGGCGGGTTGTAGGAAAGCCAAGCAACGTCCACCTTTTGTACTTTATCTTTAGCGCATGAACCGCAAACAACTTATTGCTCAGTCGGCCTTGCAGCTGTTCGCGGAACGAGGATACGAGAACACCTCAACGGCCCTGATTGCGAAGGAAGCCGAAGTTTCCGAAGCTCTCATTTTCAAGCATTTCGGCAACAAAGACCTGTTGCTCGACTACATCATCCGGCACGGCTATAAGCGCATCATCGAGCAGGGCCGCGGGCGGCTCCCCGAGAATTCGCCACTAGAGCTAATTTACAAGATTATCGATTTACCCTACACCCTGGTGCAGGAAGAGCCGGCGTTCTGGAAGCTTCAGAACCGCTTGGTAGATGTGGCGGTGGCTCGTACCCAGCACGAGCGGTTTTTGCAGCCCCTACCCGGCTTGCTGGCCAAGGCATTCAAGCAACTTGGCTACGCCGAACCAGATAAAGAGGCTCGTTTGCTGATGCTGCTGGTGGAAGTGCTGTGGAAAAGCCTCGCCACCCAAGACCACGGCGACATTCCAGAAATGCTGGAATTCATCAAAACTAAGTACACGCCCCAAGCTTAAGTCACTGCGGTGTAGCATGCCAACACCCAACTCCGTTTCCCATTCAGTTGAATGGGAAACGGAGTTGGGTGTTGGCGTTTATACGCGCGGTACTTCCGCATCCGCGTCAAGCTCCACCGTGGCTGATCAACACATTACCAATTAGCTATGCTAACCGCCTGACTTGTTGTCATTTCTTTAATTTGTGACTTATTCAATGAATTATTTTTACATTTTCCTGTTTTAGACCAACCTCACCGCCCTTCCCTATTGCGCCGCCTATATGCTCTTAGTTGCTTACCGTCCTGAGTATCACGTCCGAATTGATGAAGCACGCAACCGGATGATATATGAACGATTCGAGGAACTGACTTTAGCCGCCGAACTACCCTATTATTTATCGGATTTGCAGCGCGCCCTAGACCACCTCCGACCAGGCTTTACGGTACTGGCTGATTTGCGTCGCACGCTGGGACCTAATCTGAATTTGATGCCCGTTTTTCTGGCCTCGCACATCATGATGATGGAAGCCGGCATTGGTATGATGGCCGAAGTACACCCGTTGTCCCACACCATGTACCAAATCAGCCAAGTAGTGCGCGCCCAAACTCACATGCCCACTCGGCAGTTTACAAGCCGTGAAGAAGCTGACGCTTTTTTAGACAGTTTTCAAATAGAGTCGGATTCGGAGGCTGGCGGCTGATGCAGGGTTGACACGGGGTGCCTATCTTTGTGGCAACAGTAGCAGCCACGCCCAACGTTTTGGACGCTTCGGCTGTTAGGTAGGGGGCTTCGGCCGCCGTTTGTTTGTTTTCACCTTTCGCCGATGAATTCTATTTCCACCGATATCTGCATTATCGGAGCCGGTCCCGTAGGGCTGTTTGCCGTATTCGAAGCCGGCCTGCTGAAGTTGCGCTGCCACGTAGTGGATGCCTTGCCCCAAGTGGGCGGTCAGCTCTCCGAAATTTACCCCAAGAAGCCTATCTACGATATTCCGGGCTTCCCCGACATTCTGGCCGGCGACCTGGTGAGCAACCTGATGCGCCAGATCGAGCCATTTCACCCCACCTTTACGCTGGGTGAGCGGGTGGAAGGTTATGAGAAGCAGGACGACGGCTCGTTCATCGTGACGACCGTTGACGGCACCCAGATTCACTGCAAGGCCATTGCCATTGCCGGCGGCCTGGGTTCGTTTGAACCACGCAAACCCGCCATCGAAAGCCTCGAAACGTTCGAGGGTGGCAAAGGTGTGCATTACATGGTGCGCGACCCCGAAGCCTTCCGCGACCAGCGCTTGGTTATTGCCGGCGGTGGCGACTCGGCTCTCGACTGGACTATCTTCCTGGCTGATGTGGCCAAAGAGGTAACGCTCGTACACCGCGGCACCACCTTCCGTGGCGCCGCCGACTCGGCCGAGAAAGTGAAAAGCCTACACGAAGCTGGCCGGGCCCGTCTGGTGCTGAGCAGCAACGTTACGCACGTACACGGCAACGGCAAGCTCAATGCCGTGACCATCACCGCCAACGACGGCAGCACCGAAAGCCTGGAAGTGGATTCGTTTATTCCGCTGTTCGGCCTCACGCCCAAGCTCGGCCCAATTGGTGAATGGGGCCTGGAAATCGAGGACAACGCCGTGAAGGTGAACACCGTGGATTACTCTTCATCGGTACCTGGCATCTTCGCCATCGGCGACATCAACACGTACCCCGGCAAGTTGAAGCTGATTCTCTGCGGCTTCCACGAAGCGGCCCTGATGTGCCAGGGTGCCTTCAAGTACATCAACCCCGACAAAAAGTACGTGCTCAAGTACACCACCGTAAACGGAGTACCCACTTTATAGGTGAAATTGTGAAGTGGTGAAATGGTGAGTTTAACGTTCTGATGGCGCTACTTGCACAAGCTGCACAGATTGCTCCAGCGGAACGTTAAACTCACCATTTCACCACTTCACAATTTCACCACTCAATCTATGACCGACGAAGTACGCGTGTACGTGGAGGAGGCCGACGGCCAACGCACGGAGGTGGTAGGCCCCACCGATATGGGCCTGAATCTGATGGAGCTGCTTAAAGCCAGTGGCTATGATATTCAGGCTACCTGCGGCGGCATGGCGCTGTGTGGCACCTGCCACATTGAGGTGCTGGGCGGCCCCACCCTCGATGAGCCCGGCGACGACGAAATGGCTATGTTGGAAAGCCTGCCCGTACTGCGCGAGGGTAGCCGCCTCTCCTGCCAGATTCGCATTGCCGATGCCATTGATGGCCTAATACTTCGCCTGATGCCGCAAGACTCGTAGGGTTACAATTTTGCGGCTTGTATAGCCGTTGAGTGGTGTATGCACCTATCTCCTGCCTTCCGTTACTTGCTTTACCGCAGCCTGTTAGGCTGCGGTTTTTTGTTGCTCAGTGCGCCGGTTGCGGCGTGGGCGCAACGGGAGGTGGAAGTGCAGCTTAGCGGCGGCGTATCGTTGACCCAGCCCAGCATCAGCCGGAACAATCTACCGCGCGCCTTTCATACCCCCGGCGGGTTCAATACAGCGGCTACCCTACGCCTCACGCTGCCCCTCAGCAATAAGCTAGGGCTGGGCATCGAGCAGCGCGCAACGGGCCTCAGTCAAGGATTCATGTACCGCGTGGCCAACTCCCGGCGCTCCACCGGCATCATGACGGAAACCGTGCACCAGTCTGGCGTTAGCCTGCGCCTATATGACATCTGGCAGCCGGGGCCGCGCTGGGGGCTGGATGTAGCCCTAACAGGCTCGTACGGCTGGGCGTCTGGTGGCAGCTGGCAGGATGAAAGTATACTGTTTTTTGACGCAGCAAGTCAGCCCACTGAGTATAATCCAGTGGTTCGGGTTAAGGTGGTAAACCGAAAAGGCACGCCCATGGTGGGTGCAGAAACGGTGCTTCGCTATGAGTGGGGCCAGCGCAATACCTTGCTACTCACGGCCACCTACCAGCGCGGACTGCGGCAGCTAGGCAAAGTACGTTCCACGCAGGCAGATCACCTCGATGCCAATGGCGCAGTGCAACAGGGCAGCTTCGTGGTGCGCTCCTACGGGTCGTACGGATCGGTGCAGCTGGGCTACGGGCTGCGGCTGGGCAGCCTAGCCACCGCCCGCAACAAGCACCCCACCCCGCGCTACAGCATCGACGAAGCAGAAGACGCCAACAACGAATCACCCATTGATTGAGGACTACAAGCAGCAGAGGCAAGCCGCGTTGGCTTGCCTCTGCTGCTTGTAGTCGGTTAGCGGCGGCGCGAACTGGTGGTTCTGCGCTTGGTGCTCGTGGACTTATGTACTGTTTTCTTGCGGGTAGCCGTAGTTCGGCGGCGCGAAGAAGAGCGATGGTAGGTACGGTGCGGCGTGGCGGCTACTTTGGGCGCTTCCACTTCGGGCACTTTCGTTTCTTCGGCTGCTACTGGCCCGCTAGCCAGCATGTCGGTGGCCGTTTGGGTGGCGGCAGCTTCCTCTTGGGCGGCGTGCTTGAGGGCCGCAGCCTGCTTACGGCGCACGGGCATCAGAAAGTCCCGCTCGGCGCGCTCCTGTTCAGATAATTTTTCTTCGCCGGGCAGCTTGGTAGGCGTAACGGTAGCCGATGTTTTGTCGCCTTGGGCCAGTACCGGCGCACCACTCAACAGCAAACCAGCCACCCCTATTATCAGTCGTATTTTCATGTGCAACTTTTACTAAGGAGGCGCAAAGATACCCGCCGCTTCTCGCAAAGCCAAAGCCACCCAACAAGTTACCCCATCGGGCTACCTCTCCTCACCGCAAAAGCAAGACCTATTTACTGCCAGAGCCCTGTTTTTGTGTGCCGCATTTATTTCTGATTTCGGCAGCAGGAGAGAGATACGCCGGCTTCCAAAACCGCCGCATCCCTCTCCTGTTGCCGGCTACTGCTGCCCGGCAATCTGCACCCGCGTACCCGCCGAGTGGGCCGTAAATTCGGGGGCATATAGGCACTGTATCTGACTGAGGCCGCCCGAAAAGTCGCCGGCCTGCGCCGCCCGCAGGCGGTACTCAAAGGTGTGGGTGCCTTTGGGGAAGTAACTGATGAAAAAGTTGGTAGCCGCGTCACGAGGACTCTCATAGTAGCCCAAGCCGCTCTGGTAGCGGTAGCCGGACGTCTGGCCGATAAGTTCCAGACCGGCGGCACGCTGGTCTTTGAGGTGCACGTACTCCAGGTCCCTATCCGAGCGGAGCACGAGGCGCACTACCAGCACGTCGCCAACGCGCAGGGGCGTGGTGGCAGTGAGGCGCTCCAGCGTGGGGCCGCCGGTGGTGCGCACTTCGCGGTAGAGCTGGCGCTCTAGCTGCAAGGGCGTGGCGGCGGGCGTAATCTTGTCCAGTTGCTCGAAATACTGCCAGTACAACGCCCCCCAGGCTACGCCTGCATCGGTTTTAGTTACCGTCACCTTGCCCTGGGCGGGCTTAATTTCGGCGGCGGGCCAGGTGGTTTTAAAGTAGCCGGTACCGGCTTGTTGCTTGGTTGGCACCACTGATTGACCTCCTACCGTGACTTGTAGCGGCTTAGGGGCCGCCAGCCAGCTAGAGCCGCGCAGCAGCAGGGCGTAGCAAGCGTCGGCGGTGGCGCGGGTGCTTTCCCAGTTCTGGGTTTGCTTTTGCTTGAGCAGCCACAGCTTCATTTCATCCACGGCTTTCTGATTGTTCTGCACCTCGTCGAAGGCCTCGATGAGGGTGGCCTGGGTTTCGGTGGGGGCTTCGCGCCAGTAGTAACCGCCGCGCACTTCCTTCCAATACATGC
This sequence comes from Hymenobacter norwichensis DSM 15439, assembly GCF_000420705.1. GTDB lineage: Bacteria > Bacteroidota > Bacteroidia > Cytophagales > Hymenobacteraceae > Hymenobacter > Hymenobacter norwichensis. Next base: position 687,069 of record NZ_ATVL01000006.1, on the reverse strand, counting down.
CTAGCTCGGGCGAGTGCAGGGCGTTTTCGGAGAGGGCCGTGAGAATGTTTTTCACGGCGGCGGGCTGCACTTTCTGGCGGTATAGCGCCAGTGCAGTCTGGGCCTGGAGGTAGCGGGTTTGCTCTTTCCAATAGGTGGCGGCCTGCTGCTGATAGTACGCCAGCGCTGGTTGGGCGGCCTTCGGAACCGCTTGGTTCACCCAGAAGCTGCGGGCGTACAGCGCCTGCACTTGAATATCCAACAGATGCTGCGCCTTCAGATTGACTTTGGGTTGTTTGCGTAGCTGGTCGTAGTCGCGCTGAAGTTGGGTATCCAGGTAGGTCAGGGCCTTTTGCAGGATGTCCTGGGCTTGGCCGTTTTGCTTGACATCCAGTGCACCCAGCTTTTGCAGCTTGCCAAATCCGGCCACAATGAGCTGGGTGATGTACCGGTCGTCGGGCATCCGTTCAAACCACGGGAAGGCCCCGTCGGGCTGCTGCATGTTGGCCAGCTTGGCAAGGGCGCGAGTGGTTTCCGCTTGCAGGCGCGGGCCATCGAACAGCTCGGTCAGGCGGCGCATCCGCTCGGTTTCGCTTTGCGCATCGCGCACCCACGGTGTTTCCTGCAGCAACAGGTTTTTCAGTTCCTGGTTCTGCTCTAGCTTGCTACTCAGCGCGGCTTTATCCCCGGACTGGGCGGCGCGCTTCCACTCTTCCAGCGTAGTACGGAGTTGCGGGTTGCTTTGCAGGATTTTAGCTGCCAGCAAGTTAGCGTAGAGGCGGCTGAATACCTGCTCAGAGCATTCGTATGGGTACTCCATCAAATACGGCAGCGCCTGCACGGCGTACCACGCGGGGTTCTGCGTCATTTCCAGCGTGAGCGAGTAGTTGCGGCGTGTAGCCGACGTAGTGCTGGTCAGCTTCCTTAGCTCGAACTCACGCGTAGCCGGTCCCACAATCGGTAGCGGCAAACTTTCGGTTACTAGTATGCGGTTGGGCAGCACTGGCAGCGTGTTTTCCTCGCCGTCTTGTACCGTTGCCAGTTGCGAGTTGCCGGTTGCCAGTTTGTTCTGGCGGCGTTGCTTGCGCTGCGCTTTCTTGTCTTGCTCTGACAACCGGGCATTGGGAGCTGACAACTGCCCCGAGGCCACCACACGGTAGGTTATGGCTTCCAGGGGCACCTGGCCTTCGGTGGTTTCGGGTATGGCGAGGTCCCAGCCGAGAGCGTTGCTTTGGTTGGCTTTCAGACTGAAAGGTAGCTGCGCGGCGCTTTTTAGCAGCTTGCTGTCGAGCGGCTGCTGGGTGCGGGCATCGATGAGAAACAGTTGGGCGTTGCCGCTGATGGTCTGGTCGGTGAGGTTACTGAGCTTAGCGGTGAAATGCAGTTGGTCGCCTTCCCGGAAGAAGCGCGGAGCATTGGGCGTCACTTGCAGGCTCTTTTGCGTGACCAGTTCCCGCTGAATCAGGCCGGTATGGAGTTGCTGGTCGTGGGCCAGGGCCAGCAGTTGCCAGCGCGTCACGGCTTCGGGCATCTGGAATTCCAGCACGGTTTCGCCTTTGGCGTTGGTGCGCAAATCAGGGAGCCAAAAGGCCGTTTCGCGGAAGTCTTTGCGAGCTTGCACGTTGGAGAGGTCAGCATCAACCCTATCCCGCAATACTTCTTCATCAGGAATTTCTTCAAGTTGCCCCGGTCTGGGTGGGGCATTAGGTGGTGGCGGTACCATCTTGCGCATGGCCACCTGTGGCGCAGCGGCGTCGGCCATCATAGCATAACTGCGTACCTCTTCATCAGCCTTGACAACAGGAGCTGTAAACTTTACCGTAGATATTTTGCTACGTTCCAGCAAATAGTCTTTGCTACTTTCCTCGTCTCCAAGTGAGTATCTCCACCAATTTATGTGAGGATATAATACGCCTATTATCTGCGTAGTATTATATCTGGCATTAATCAATTCACTCGATTCCTTGGTCCCAAACTGCCCGTTCCAGGCTAGCGCAGCTTGGTAGTACGGCTTCGGGAAGTCTAGTTCCATGAAGGAATGCGAGCGAAAAACGTCCAGCGACTTGTCGTAGAGCGAAGCCAGCAGCTCGGCGTTGGCGGGTTGGCCGGCGGTGTTGTGGACAGTGACGCGCCAGGTTTCCTTCTGGCCGGGTTGCAGTTTGTCGCGGAAGGTAGCAATGCTGAGCACCAGCGGCGCGAGCGGCATGGCTACCTGCACGGTGGCACTGTGCGTGTAGAGGCGGTTGTCGCGCACCTGCGTAACGTGGGCGTGCAGCTGCGTGCCATCCAGTGCGGCTGTGGTAGGCACTTCTAGCACGCGTTGCTCACCGGCTTGCAGCGTCAGCCACTCGTGGCGCAAGGTTTCGCCCTTGGCTTCTACTTGCAGCAGCAGGCGCGCCCCGGCTTCGGAACTGCCCACTAGAAAACGGGCTGGCTGGCCGGGTACCACGCTGTCTTGCAAACTCACAAACCAATTGGGGGTGGGTACGGGCAGCGTGGTGGCGGTGGCGGAGAAGAGCGTAAACGCCTGCTCGGTTTTGGTGGGCGGCGTGGCAGCCGGCGCGGCGGCCGTAGCTTCCAGCACGTAGCGGCCGGGTTGCTGGCTGGCCAGAGCCTTTGCTATTTCGGGCAGCAGCGGGCTTTTTTCGGTATCGAAATCTTGGGTGAGCACGAGGGTACGAACCCAGGTGCTGTCGTTGTCTTCGGAGCCGTAGGCATCAAGCGGGAACAGGCGCTTGAATTCTTCGCGGCTTAGAGCTTCCAGCGCGGGCCGGTCCCAGGCGCGGGGGCGCAACGCGCGGGCGGGTGGCGCGAGGCGGTAAAGGCGCAGCGTGCCGCGGGCGGGCAGGGCTTCGCCAGTGGCATTGGTGCTGAGCAGCCGCAACGCCGGCAGCTTTTCACGGTTGAGTAGCTCGGGCACTTCCAGGCGTAGCGTCAGGGCGTTGGTACCGAGGCTGACGGACTGCTGGCCGGTGCGGGTTTCACCGGCGGCATCCGTCACGTCGGCGGTTACCTCGAACACGTAGCCGGGGTTCCAAGGGCCGCGCTTAGCTTGGCTGGCCTCTGCTTTGGCCACGAATTTCACCACGAAGCCGCCCGCCGAATCGGTTTGGGCGGTGCCATTGAGGATTTCAACTTCGGGCTGACCTCCACGCGGACCAGGCAGGTAGCTGCCGTAGCCCCGCCCGAAAAACGGCCAGAACGTGCGGCGCACCACACGGTACTGCACGGTGGCCCCGTCGATGGACTGGCCGGCATAGGCGGTAGCTTTGCCGCGCATGGTCACTTCCCGGCCCAGTACGGGCGTACCCTTCACTGGCTCAAACGTTACCTGAAAGGTGGGTCGCTTGTAGTCTTCTACCGCGAAGCTGATGCTGCCGTTATCGGTTTGCAAGCTCATTTCACCATTGAGCAAGCCGGTGGGCAATACAATGGAGCCGTGGAAGCTTCCGAAGTCGGAGGTGGTGAAGGGCAGCGTCTGTACAGTTTGGCCGTTCACGTCCTGGAGCCGCACCGATACCGGCTGTTTGGTCAGCAGCTCCGATTTACCGGCGCGGGTTTCGGTGAAGATTCCCTTGAAATAGAGTATCTGGCCGGGGCGGTAGATGGCGCGGTCGGTGTAGAGGAACGTGCGGCGCTGGGGTTGCTCGGCTTCAGAGGTGCGGCTGCGGCGCGGGTAGTAGCCATTGGCCGCCACCAGCAGCGAGTCGCGGCCTTTGGTGAGCAGCAGCGCCCGGAGTTGGGTGTTGTCGCCAGTTTTTACGCCCAACGGAATCTGCGTTGTGCCTTCCGTAGCGGTAGTGGCCGGGGCGCCGCGACGCTGTTTGTAAGCGCGGGCAGCTTGGTCGTAGTACTGGAAGTAGGGCAACACGTTTACGTCGACCAGGGGCTGCCCGCTCTGCCGGTGCAGGGCCAGTACTTCCACACCCGGTTGCGCCGCGCCGCGCTGCACTGCACTCAATTCACTCACACTTAGTTGAGCGTAGGCAGTGGTTACACCAGCGCGTTCTTTCGTGGGGTTTTCAGCAGTGCTGAGTACGACGAGGTAGTGGCCAAGTGGCAGCGCCGGACCGGCTTGCTGCACGGTATGGGCTTTGTAGTCGGCGGGGCTGGGCACCTCTAGGGTCCAGGTGGCGGCGGGCTTGGCGGTCAGGGCGCGGGCGTAGGTTTTCTGGAAGTTGCTTTCGTCGTAGTTGTCTTCCCGGTTCAGGCGCCGGACCACCTGGGCGGCACTTACCCGGTACGCCGTGGCGTACAGCCGCGCCACGTTGCGCACGTTCAGCTTCAATAGCCACGGCTGGTTGGGCAGCACTACCTCTTCGGTGGTAAAGCTCACTTCCACCCGCTCAATACCCTGCCGCAACGCTTTCGCCTGCATGGCACCACGCGACTTTGGAAACAGTTTTTCGGCTACCAAAGCCAATTCTCGTGCTTTCGCCGGGTCGGTTTCCCGCAGATTATCGGCCTGTTCCGCTATAAACTCGGTGGACGCGGGTAAGGCTTTATAGGTATCAGCGGCTTGAGCCAGCGCGGCGCGGTACAGCTCGTCTTTGGTTGGCAATTCGCTATGCTGGTGCACGAAGCGCAGGCGCTTGAGGTCCACATCAGCCAGCGCCGCCGAGTTTTTGGTGTCGGTAAGGCGGAAGCGGGTGAGCTGCTGTAAGGCTTGCAACGCCCAGAACTGTCCGTTCAGCGAGTCGGCCTGGGGGGCGGTTAGGTTCAGACGGCTGAAGTCGAAAGCCGCCCCGAATAATGCCGCGTCTTTCAGCTCGAACTGCTCGGCGGGCTTAGTGACGTAGTACTCATCGTTGCCGAGGCCGTCAATGGCGCGGTGGGCCAACAGGTCGTAGAGGGTAGGGCGTAACTGCCGGCCTTCCGCGTTGCCGCCGCGCACGGCGTAGCTCAGCGCCGCCAGTTCCAGTTGCTGCTGGCGCTGGGGCTCGTCTTGCAATGAGGCGCGGTAGTGGCTGATAACGGCGCTGCCGAGGCGAGCGGCGTCCCAGGTGCGCAGGTCGGTGCTGCTGGCGTCGGTGGGGTCGGGCGCGGCCTGGGTGGTGCGGTTGTAGAGCTGGTAACGGTGCTGCTGATAATAATTGGCGTAGAGCTGAGCCAGCAGGCTGTGCAAAATGGGTCGGGCCGGAAACTTCGCGGTTTTCAGGTCCACTTCTACCAGCGCAATGGCCTGCACGTCGGCATCCTCTTCCTTCGCTTCCAGCAGGCGCAGCTTATATAGCAAGGCCCGCAAGTACTCCGGCGTGTCCTGGCGCTGGCGGGCCTGCTGGTACAGGGGTTCCAGCAGTTTGGCGGCTGAGGCGGTCTGGTCTTTGGTGAGCAGCTGGTCGATTTTCTTCCAGGTAGCGGCGCTGGGGCCACCAGAGCCGGGCGGGGTGGGCTGCGAGGAGCCAGCGGAAAATAGCATCAGCAGGGCGAGTAAGCTAAACAGGAAAGGGCGCATACAACAGAAACGGATGGGGTGGCAAGTTGATACAATTCAGATGCCGACCTACAGCAAATTCCACACGTGGGCTTGAAAATAACAGCGGGCTATTCCCGCAAAACAGAAAACGTCCCTGCTGTCAGCCAGCGGGGACGTTCATTGAAATAGCTTAATGGCTATGCGGCCTAAGCGGTTTGGCCGGGCGTGATGCCACGGGTTTCCAGCACCTTTTCGGCTTGCGCTACGTGGCGCTTGAGGTGCACTACCAGCAGCTCCACCACATCGGGGAGGCGCGGCCAGAGCAGCGGAATGATGGGGTTTGGAATACGGATGGCGTTGGCATTCACCTTGCGGGCCTGTTGCAGCAACCCTTCCAGCTCATCTAGCTGGCGCAGAAAAACCTCTACTACCGTGCGGGGCAGCCGGGAGCCGCTGGGCGCATAGCGTTGTGGCGCCGTGGTGGACTTTTCGCTGGCCGGGGTGCGCATGGCTTCCGTCATTTTAGTGCCAATGATGCCGTGCTTCACGGTAGCGGCCGGCTTGGTGCCGCGTTCCTGGGCCTGCTTGAGCTTGCGCGTAATGGTGGGCAGGTAGTGGCCACCCACAATGTTGAGATGCTCCAGGCACTGCCCCACACTCCACTTGCTGGGGCTGGGGCGCCGGTTCAGTTGGTCGTCGGTGAGGGGCCGAAACCGGCGCTGCGTAATGTCGCGCAGGGTGGCTAGGTCGGCGGTCAGACCATCGAAAAACTCGGCGGTATGGGTGGAGTAAGGACTCATGCTGAACGGACGGAGATAAGGACGCGGACTAACGCATACGTAATGATACGGGCCGCAACCGGCATCGGCAATTATACTGCGGCAAACCCCCGTATTTGCTGGCAAAATCCAAGTATCTTGCCGTCATGCGTGCGTTCCGATTTTTTCTTCTCTGCGGGTTTCTGACACTGCTCTGCCGCTGCCCCGCGCAGGCGCAAGCGGTGCCAAACCCCGGCGAAAATATTGCGTCTCTGGTTACGTTTGGGGCGCAGGCCGATAAAAGCTGGGGCGACGACGACTTCACCCAGACCTTCTTTTTCCTGATTCCGAAAGCCAATCGGCAGCCGGTCTACATCCGCGTGTTCGACCCCGACTGCGGCGGGCAGTTCGATGAGAAGCGCTTCAACTGGAACACCACCACCGAGTTCAGTTTGTACGGCGGCGTAGGCACGCATTCCGGCCCCGATGCCCGCGCCACCGAGCCCAAGGGCAATTTTCGGTCGGGTACGCTGCTCAAGCAAGTGAAGTTTGGAGTTGACCCTAAGTATGATGGCAAGTGGTACACCTTTGGGCCCCTCAATCCGCTGGAAGGCGAGTTGGTGCCGGAGTTCGAGGGGTACGTGTTCAAGCTCATTGCCCAAGGCAAATCCGGCGACGATGGCAACCTATACCGCTATTTCCTGAGCACGAGCCCCACTGAAAATGTGGCCGTGGAAGGCGGCAACGCCTTCACCTATGAATATGCCTTCCGGTTGGTACCCACCAAGCGTGCCATCACGCACCTCTACCCCTTCGTGAACGACCGGGTGGTGAGTGTGCGGCAAAGCAACTTCGACCTGGACGGCGACGTGAGCATCAAGATTTTCAGCGTGGCCAAAAACGGCCATCCCGCCGCCGTCAGCCAAGACAACGTGTGGGCCCGCAGCGTGCATCCCATCAGCGACAAAGAGCACGGCCTATCCTTGGATATGCGTCTCACTTCACTTACCAAAGAAGGCAATGACCTGGTCTTCTACGTCACTGACCAGTACGATGTGGCGCTACCCTTCTTTGCTATTCCGCTGGGCGGCCCGCCCCGCTACCGCTACGATGTGGACGTGAAAATCAGGAAATAGGAATTATGCTTTGGTCGGGCTGCCTGAAAAAGAGGTCCGACCGGCACACGACAACCGCAAGCTGAACTCGTCTTATTTTGCTGTTCCATTAGCTACGCTTTACTTTCTATACCACCTATCTTCTTATCGATTATGAAGCCTAGTCGTTGGCTCCGCCGCTATTTCGGGTTTTCGCGCCGCGAAACATCTGGCTTTGTTGTGCTGCTTGGCCTTTTAGTGGCGTTGCTGGTGCTTCCGCCGTTGGTGCGGCCACGCCTGGCCACCTACAATCCCGCCACCGACCAGCAACAGCTTGATGCGTTGGCGGCGGAACTGGCAGCTCAACGGCAAGCACGGCCCACTTACGCCAGCAACAGCCGCTACCCGCGCCGCACTTATGTGGCGCGGGCGCGGGTACCTCAGGTGGCGCTGGCTCCTTTCAACCCCAATAGCTTCGCGGTTACTGACTGGCAGGCGCGGGGCCTGCCGGAGTGGTTGGCTAAGCGGCTGGTAAAGTACCGCGACGTGGTAGGCGGCTTTCGTGCCAAAGAGCAAATCCGTAAAGCCTACGGTCTTTCTGATACTACCTATGCCCGGCTGGCACCCTACATCCAGCTACCCGAGCAACTGCCGGCGCGTGAGGCGCGCACCTACGCCAGCCGCTACCCCGCAAACAGCACCTACCCAGCGCGCACGGAGTCTGGCACCGCGCCCAGCAAGTTCGCCCGCAAGCCCCGCAACCTCCAACCCTTTGACCTCAATGCCGCCGATACCACCCAGCTCATGCAGATTCGGGGGATTGGACGCGGGCTGTCGGGGCGGTTAGTGGAGTACCGGCAGCGGCTGGGCGGCTTCCTACGGGCCGAGCAGCTCAGCGAAATCTACAGTCTGCGTGACGCGCCCGACTTGGTAGACAGCTTGCGCAAGTACACGTTTGTACGCGCTGGTTTTGCGCCAGCTATGTTGGATGTGAACAACGCGCCGTTCGAGGTGTTGCAGGCCCACCCGTACATGGGGAAGCGCCTGGCCCGCGTGCTGGTAGCGTATCGGCAGCAGCACGGCCCATTCCACCAACCCACCGACCTGCGCCAGATTCGGGTGCTGGATGAGGCTACTTACTTGAAACTTCAGCCATACTTGGTGCTCAAGTAGTAGCCCGCCTATTTTCTCGCGTAGTAGCATCAGGAGCCAGCCGTGCGTATTGTTGCAGCGCGCAACGCCCTAGCAGTGCTCCTAGCCTGGTACTGCCGGAAGCCGAAGGCAGGTGTTCTAGTTCACTTAATCACCCTGAAATGCTGTTTTTACTGCGCGATAAGCTCTTTCCTGTGTTGGTGTTCCTGCAATCGGTTATCTGCGGGTGTGCGCCAGACGGTGGCCGGGGCGACTTCTCGCAGGTGCGGCAAGACTACGCAGTGCGGCAGATTGGCCGGATATCGAAGACGGTTCTTATTGAAAGCTCGGGATTTGCGCTGGCCAATGACCAAGGCGACTTATGGACCCACGGCGACGGGGGCACAGCAGCCAGTTTGTACAAGGTTACGCCGCAGGGCGACTTGTTGCAGACGCTCAAGCTGCCACTCGTCAACATCGACTGGGAGGATTTAACCCGCGACGACGAAGGCCACCTCTACATCGGCGACTTCGGCAACAACCAGAACAAGCGCCGCAACCTAGCCATTTACCGGCTCAGCGGGGTGAACTTTAATCAGGTAGACACCATTCAGTTTCGCTACCCCGATCAAAAGGAATTTCCGCCGCGCAAAGACGAGCGCAACTTCGATTGTGAGGCGTTTTATTACCGGCAGGATAGCCTGTATCTGTTCACTAAAAACCGCGGCAAAGGCAACTGGGTGAAGATGTACGGCGTACCCGCTCGCCCCGGCTACCACGTAGCCACCCTGCTCGATAGTATCAAAATCAACACCTGGATAACCGGCGCTGACCTCAGCCCCGACAGCCGCACGGTGGCCCTGCTCGGCTACGGCCACGTGTATCTGATAGAGCGCCAACCCGGCCGCCGCCTCTTCGACGGCCGCAAAAGCTGCCTGCCCATCCCAAGTTCAGGCCAAACCGAAGCCATTTCCTTTATCGACAACGAGAACTTCGTGTTCAGCAACGAGAAAGGTCGCATCTACCAGGCTACCCGCAAAAAACCTAAAGGGCAGTAAAGTGCAGCAACAGCAAGGCCGCCGTATTTCGGATGCTTCCGAGACACGGCGGCCCGCTGACTTGTTGCGCTGCTTATTGCGCTTTCGGTTCGGTATTTTGGGGACCAGTTTGGCCGGGCGCGTCGCCTTTGGGGCCATTGGGGTCGTTGTAGGAACCGCCTTTGCTACCGATGCCCGCGCCGGTATTGCCTTGTTCGCTATGCTCGCCTTCGGTACGCACGTAGCCCGTGCGCGACTCGTCGGCTTCGCGGGCAGCGTCGGGCTTGGTGTGCTCGTTGGCGCCGGCCACAGCGGGCTGGTTGGGTACCGGCGCTGGATCGGCCTGAAAACCGCCCGGCGACGTAGCTTCTTCTTTGCTATCGGCGGGCAGGTATTCGTCTTCCACTTGGTTGCGCTGGCCGGTTAGGTTGGCGCCGGCATTGCTGGTACCGCCCAGCGAGGAACGGCCGTAGTCTTCGCTGTAGCCACCACTCAAGTGCTGCGGCGCGTTGTTGTCGTTGCCATAGTCAGGAGAAACAGCCGAGCCCTCTACTGGCGTGCCGGGCTGGGTACCAAAGGTGCTAGAACTCTGGTTGGTGGGAGTACTTTCTGCCGAGCCAGTGTTGTTTTCGGTTGTGCCACCCGCGTAGCCGCCCCGAGTGGCCTCGGCGGGCACTACCTGGCCGCCGTACACCTCGTCGCCGCGGAACTGGTTGCCGAAACCGCCTTGCGTATGGCCGGGGCCGTGAGCGCCAAACTCGCCGCGGCCGGGGTTGGCCAGTTGGTTGTCGCGCCGGTCTTCATCGGCAAAGGAGTCGGTGACGCTGTTGCTGGCGTCGCTGCCGGGCACTTCGTGGGGCTCGGTGTGGGCCGAGGGCAGCGCGTTACCAGTGGCAGTTTGCTCGGGACTTGGGTTGGGCGTGGTGGAAGGTTCCATAGGACAGAAAAGCAATGGTAGAACAACGGCAGTTAGCCACGCAGGGAGGCCGGGCCAGGTAGCTACTGCTACGCTTCCGTAGGGGTCGGGGTTGGATTTGGCACTTTTGAGTTGGGCGAGTTCAAAATACCCCTTAGATTTACCTGCATCTTTTTCACTTCCTTTTCCTCTTCCAAATCAACCTTAGTAGTATTATGAAAACCGGTAAAGTAAAGTTCTACAATGAAGCAAAAGGGTTCGGCTTCATTATTCAGGACGAAAACAGCCAAGATATTTTCGTGCACCAGACCGGCCTTATCCACGAAATCCGTGAGAATGACCGGGTTTCGTTTGATGTTATCGAAGGCAAAAAAGGCCTCAATGCAGTTAAAGTTGAGCGTATTGCGGTATAGCTACTCTCGGGTGCCAACTGGTGGCCGTTGCTAGCCGCCTTTGCGGTTCTCCTTAGGCATTGCTTCAACAAAAAACGCCCCGGTTATACAACCAGGGCGTTTTTGCTTTTTTGAAAAGATACCGGAGTAGCACCTTAGGGAGTGGCGGGTTTGGCTTTGGACACTCGCACCCCCACAGCCATCAGGCCGGGTAGCTGAGCCTGGCGCATATACTGCTCCAGCACAATTTTGTAGGTACCAGTTTGGTGGAACTGCTGATTGGGCAGGGCCAGAAACTGGTGGTCGTAGATGTCGCCGGTGCCTTTGCCGCGTGGCTCGCCGGTTTGCGGGTCCATCAGAATCATCTGGTGAAGCAGTTGCGACACCTGCTTGTTGGCCGGATCGGTGAGCGTATGCTTCAGATACAGGTTGTAGTAGCCGTAAGCCGAAGCGTTACGAATGTTGAAGTACACATCGTAGCGCTGGGTGGTATCGGCAATATCAAAGGTGAAAGCCGGCTTCTGCCGCACCGACCAGGTATAGTTGTCGAAATCGACGTTTTTCTCATACACCTGGCTCGGGTCGCAGGCAGTCAGCAGGAGCGTCAGGCTCAACCCGAAGGCCGGAAGCACACGAAACAACTTTAGCATAAACAGGAAACAGAATCAGGAAGCAGGAGAAGCAGAAGGCGCGGAAGCGGCACCACCTTCGGGGCGGCGGCCGCCACCGCGGCGGCCCGAGCGACCACCTTCCCGTGGAGGCCGGTTGCCACCTTCGGTACTGCTGGGGCGGTTTTCGCCACCTTCGCCGGAAGCCGATGCTCCCCGGCCACCTCGTCTTTCGCCACTACGCGGCGGCCGACTTTCCGAGTTGCCGTCGGGCTTGGTGCCGTCGGCAGGGGCATTGCGGCGGCCGTCAGCGTTGCGCGACGAGCCTTCTGGGCGCGTGCCATCGGCTGAGTTGGAATTACCGGAACGGTTGCGGTTGTTGCGGCGGTTGAGGGGGCGGGCAGCGGCACCGCGGGGGCGCCGGGGCTCCTCACCAGCAGTGCCAGCGGCGGCGCCCTGTTGCTCCGGTACTGGGGCCGACGACTCGGCAACGGGCTCTGGCACGGTAGTAGGGCGTGCAGGAGCAGCACCCCGGCTCGGAGCAACAGGGCGGCCACTGGTTGGGCGTGGCGCGGCGGCTACTACGTCTTCAGGCTTACCTTTCTTCTTGCCGCGCTTGCTCCGCTTGCTGGCTTGAATCTTATCATCGAGGCGCTCCAGTGAGCCTTCTACAATGGCCGTTACTTCGGGCGCTTTTTCTTCTTCGCGCACGGGTACCAGCAGCGTGTCGGGCTTTTCGCCACGCTTGTTCATGTCCAGCACTTCGCGCACGCGCTCCACGGGCAGCACCACCCAGTTGTTGTCGCCGCGCACCGCAAACCACATTTTGCGCTTGAAGATGTCGGTTTTTTGCAGCGTGTAGTCGCCTTTCTCGGTTTGGAGCGGGCGCTGCACTTGCGGAATGTCTTTGAGGGCGTCGAGGTAGGTGTCCAGCTCGTAGTTGAGGCAGCACTTGAGGCGCCCACACTGCCCCGACAGCTTGGCCGGGTTGAGGCTCAAGTTCTGGTAGCGGGCCGCGGTGGTGCTCACGCTCTTGAAATCGGTGAGCCAGGTGGAGCAGCACAACTCACGCCCACACACGCCAATACCACCCAAGCGGCCGGCCTCGTGGCGCAACGAAATCTGGCGCATTTCCACCCGCACCCGAAACTCATCGGCGAGGCGCTTGATTAGGTCCCGAAAATCAACCCGGTCCTCGGCCGAATAGAAGAAGGTAGCGCGGGTGCGGTCAGCCTGGTACTCCACGTCGGAGAGCTTCATGCGCAAGCGCAACTCGTCAACCACGGTGCGGGCCCGGAACATGGTGCCGGTTTCCAGGTCGCGCACGGCATTCCACCGCTCGGTGTCCTGCTCGGTGGCTACCCGCAGGATGTTGTGGATGTCCTTGGAATCTAGGGGCACCTTTTTCTTTTTCATCTGGAGGCGCACCAATTCGCCTTTCAGCGAAACGTGGCCTAAGTGCCAGCCATTGCCGCCAGCCTCCACCACTACGGCGTCGCCAGTGACGAGGGGCAGGTGGTGGGTGTTGCGGTAGAAGTCTTTACGGCCGCCTTTAAAGCGGATTTCAACTATGTCGAAGCCTTTGAAGTCGCTGGGCGTATCCAGGTCCTGGAGCCAGTCGAATACGTTGAGGCGGGTGCAGCCGCTGCTACAGCTACCCTTCGAGCCGCAGCCCGAGGTAGTGGTAGAGCAGCTACCGCCGGAAGAACAGGAGGAACAAGCCACTGGTGGGAATATTTATATAGTGAAGCAGCGCCGGACGCCGCGGAAAACCGGTTTTTACAAAGATACAGAATTCGGAAGCGGGGCCCGAACACCCGTTTCGCCCTTCAGGAGCAGGGGCTAGGTCAGGAAATAAAGTCGGTTTTCCTACCGTACCACCCGAATAACCTGGCTTTGGCTATCGGCGACGCACACCATTCCCCAGAGCCCCGCCCCTACCCCGAATGGGCTATTGAAACGCACCTATAAGTGCAGTTTCGTCTTAGTGTTCAAAGCCTAACGGCGCACCAGCCAGCATAGTAGCCTCACCAATGGCAGTCACTTTCCGCACCACCGAATCAGCGGCTTAGTTTACCTCTAGGGTCTTATTCGCAGTTGTGGGCACCCTGGTCGGATACCGGAACCGGACCGCAGTACCTGTTGCGTTGGAGCTTTTGGTGGCCACTATATCCGCCGGAGTAGCTACCCTGATGACTGTACCGGGAATGGTATCAGTGGACTAGGCCTTGGCACTACCAAACGGCAGCCACACTGAAAGTAGCAAGCAAACAAAAACTCACACAGAAATCGAACAGACAGATAACGCTTAAAGCTATTAGCTACTAATCGAATTTTGACAAGCACAGCTTAGCAGATACTGTTGATTTTCAGCACCTAGCTATGATAAGAGCAAAGATGCTAGACGATTAAGAACAACAATTTAATTATATGGCTAATCATATATTACCGATTTCAATTCGCTGAATTATATTATACTAACACAGCATCTATTCTTCATTTCACCTTCATCTTAATCTAAAAACCATATTTTATAATCAAATCATATAATTTCAATAAAAACAGCATTTGTGTATAATTATGTTAATTACTATGGCCATACATTGACATATCAGCAAAATTCATCTATTTCCTCACCATATTCTGTTCTTCCTTTCCACAACCAAACCAACCTTCACCATGAAAATTACCCGTTTATTCACTCCGCTTGCGTTAGTAGTTGGTACTGCCTTCGCAATTTCTTCTTGCGAAAAGAAAGAAGACGTAGTTGCAAAAAGTGAAATATCAGAAGAAACTCTCACCCAAGTTCGTGCTCTAGGCTTTAGCACTACAGAAGCTACTGTGGTAGAAGGAGGAGTATTGGTGGAAGGCGATATTCTGTTAACTAATGAGATGCTCACCAGCCAGCCGGAGTACTCGATGTTGCGCGTCGGCCAGGAAGAGCAGTACCGTACTACCAACCTGGTAAACACCAGCAGCGGCACCCGCACCATTACTATCCGTGTTTCCACCAGCTTGCCATCCGCGTACATCACGGCTACCGACGAGCTGATTCGGCGCTACAATGCCGAAAACCTGCGGCTGCGTTTTTCGCGTGTTACCTCGGGCGGCAACATTGTGCTGTCGGCGGCGCCATCTGGTGCCGGCTACTTGGCCTCAGCAGGCTTCCCTTCCGGTGGCAACCCTTACAACCAAGTGTTAGTCAACTCGGGGGCCATCGGCACGGCCAATGCCTCCACGTACATTGCTACCATTTTGGCGCACGAAGTAGGGCATTGCATCGGCTTCCGCCACACCGACTACGCGGGCCGGCAGTATAGCTGCGGTGGCTCGGCAGTAAACGAAGGTGCTAGCACGGTAGGCGCCGTTTACATCCCAGGCACTCCCACTGGCAACGATCCTAACTCTTGGATGCTGGCCTGCATTGGCTCGGGTGCTAACCGTCCCTTCAACTCCAATGATAGAACGGCGCTCAACTATCTATACTAAGGTATAGCCAGTAGCTTAAGTTAAAAGCCCCCTGACCACGCATACGGTCAGGGGGCTTTTTTATGCTAGCGCCATTACAGATGCAGGCACCGCATCCTCGCTGCGGCAAACAGGGCAATGCTATATCAATTTATCTATACCCTGCCCGCTAGCGCAGTACTACCCGGCGCGTAATGCTGGCCCCGTTACTGGTGCGGGCGCGCAGCAAGTACATACCCGAACGTAGGCCTTTGGTGTCAAATTCGTTGATGGTTCCTGTTACGGTGGTTTTGCGCACCAGCCGGCCCAAGCTGTCGAAGAGATACAGTTGCAACGACTCGCCTGGCTCACCAACTACCCGTAATGGTTCCCCCACCGCCACCGGCACCGGGAATACCAATAACTCATTGCGGCGCACCAAATACGCACTTTCCACTTGGCTGTAGAAAACGCGCCCACTGATATCTTGTAACTTCACCTGGTACTCGTTGAGGCCTGGCGCAGCTGCGAGGTCCGTAAATTTGGTGCTGAGTGCAATGCCCGCGCGGATGGTTTGAATGGTTCGGAATTCACCTAATTCCCGGCGCTGCAACTCCACCGACTGTAGCCGAAACAGGCTGCCCAATTCTAATTGCAGCTTCACTGTATCAGCAACCAGTTGGCGCGGCACAAATGAGCGGATATAGCAGTTGAGGCCCGTATTAGCTAAGTCGAGAGTGATGCTGCGCGTGCCGCGCACTGGCCCAAGCACAGGCTCTACGGCGTAATAACTGCTTACATCCTGCTGCGTTTTGGAAAGCACCAAGGTGGTATCAGTGGTGAGCTGAAACGGTTGCAGGTGAGTGGCACCCAGCCGATATATCTGGTAGCCGGTGGCACCCGGCACTCGGTTCCAGTACAGCAGCCCTTCCTCGGGACAGGCGTACCCTACCTGCAAGGCCAGTTCCCGCGCCACTGCTACGGTATCGGATACGTAGGTAGTATCGGGCGTAACCAAGCGAAGCTGCACCGGAGCGGCTATGTTGGGCACCTGCCACGCGTAGTTGCGCTGGCTTAGGTCAAGGTTAGGGTTGATAATCTGCCAGCCAGCGGCATCGAAGGGCTTATACTCCAGGCGGGCAGTGGTGGCAGGTCCGGCCCATTGCCAGGCAATCTGCTCGGTAGCACCTACCTGCAAGCTGCGGGTTTTTAGCGGATTCAGCCAGTCAAACTCCCGCTCAAACTCATACGCCACGCTAAACGTCTGCGGCCCTGCCGTTACGTTGAAGCCGCGAATAACTATCATGTAATAGTCCTGCACTACACCCGTTAGTGTTACCTGCTCGACATTATTAAGATGATCAGGACGCCGACGCGCGGGTAAAGCCAACGAATCCAGGTTTGGATAGGAGCTTAGCGTCCAAGGCAAGTACTGAACGTCACGGCCAAAATTCAATGCTACTACTTCTAAATCCAAATCATTGACTAAAGCCTGCGAGGCATTGGCTATGGCTTCAGGATCGGTCCAAGTAAGCGTGACTTTGAGTTTCCGAGCACCTGGTGGCGGAATTAGCTGAAACCGTTCCGTTTGCCCCTGCCCTATTGTACCAGTTCGGTAGCGCCCGTTCAGCACTGTGCGCACGGTACCCAGTGCATCAACCTGCCCGAAGCCCGAGTCGAAATCCACTTCGGGGCGGCCAGTATCATCGGCGCTGTTAAGCAGGGCGGCTTTCACCAATGAACTAGGTGGCAACGCGCCGCCGTTCAGGTCGCGGTAGGCTTGCTGGGCCAGCAAGCTGATGCCCGAAACCAACGCGGCTGCGTCGGAAGATCCATCGTCACCGAAAGCCACCAGCTCAGGTTTCACGCGGCCATCATAGGCAGGACCACGGGAGCTGAGCGGCGCTACTTCACCCTGCGCATTGGTAGCGCCCACGCTCAGCGTGTTCTTCGACATCTTGAATTGTCCAGTCAGGTTGGCCACTGCGCTTAGGCCCTCGTACCGTCCGGTATCAGGAGCTAGGTTACCCGAATTGCCCGAAGAAAATACGTGCAGCAGCGCGGGGTTCTGCCGGGCCTGGGCATCGTAGGCGCGGGACTCAAGGCCGTAGTAGTTTTCGATGCCGGTACCGTAGGAGTGGTTCTGCACGCTTACACCGCGCCGGTTCAGGTCGGTTAGGTTGTCGGGCAGCAGGTTGGCGTAGTCGGCGGGAGTGATGCGGGCTTGCCAAGCAACGCCTTTACCGCTGCGAGCTGAGTTGCCGCCTCCGGCAATAAGCGTTGCCATAACGGACGCATGTTCCGATACCGGCGCCGAGGAAGCTGTTACGTCAACCAAGCGGCCTTTGAAGTCGATATCAGTGGGGTCAAGCAGGTTTTCTTTCACTGAAACCGTTAGGCCTTGCCCCGTGAGGCCCGGGTAGTACTGGTGCACCGCCGCCACCCCGTTCACCACTGGATTGGCCCGGTCTAGGCGCCGCTCTTCGTGGGCAGGCCGGTTGGGCACATCCACAAATTGCACTAAAGGCGAAGCCAGCAACACTTCTAGTTGCGCTTTAGTTGCTCCCACAACCAGCGCCAGTTCTGGTTGGCCAGGTTCAGGCTGTACCCGCACGCCCGGCAACGTCTGGCGCATCCATTCCACAAATGCAGTCCGGTTTGTGACGCTCACGCGCGCAGTTTGCTGGCCGGAACCTGTTGCCCGCACTGTGGGAGCCAGTTTGCTGATTGTAGGAACTGGTTTGTATTGGGCCGCCAGCTGACCGGCACCAGCCACGACCAATACACTAAGCGGAAAACAGACCCGAAGCCAGCCCCGGATAGTGTTGAGGAACATAAAGAGCAGTAAATGGGCGCGTACCGCCAGGCAATACCTTACGGTGCACCTTCTTTCAAAGTTAACAAAAAGCATTACCCACGCGAACAGAAGTTCAAACCAGCTGATACACGTACTACTGCTGCCACTTCTTGAACGTATCACGCAGCACTTTTACCGCCTGCAAGCCTGCTACGAGCCTTCTAGCTACATACAGCAACAACACAAAGCAGTAGTGGAAAGTAAAAGCTCAACCTTAAACCAACTATACTCCTTTCCACTGCCTGCTTTAAAATGCAAAAAGAGCCTGCTGGTGGCAGACTCTTTTTGCGCTTAATGCAATTACAAAAACCAACTTATGGCTTCAATACCACTTTCAGGCAATTGTCTTTCTTATTGCGGAAAATATCGTAGCCGTGGGCGGCTTCGGCCAGCGGCAAACGGTGTGAGATGATGTCGTCAAGCACCACTTTGCCTTCAATAACGTATTGCAACAGCTTGTCGATGTGCTTGTGAGCCGGGGCCTGGCCACCAATCAGCTTGATGCCTTTATCGAAAAGCTGCCCTAGCGGGAAGTTGTCGAATGGCGTGCCGTACACGCCCAAAATCGTGACGGTACCCCCGCGGCGCACGGCACTCATGCAGGCTTCCAGCACTTTGGGCGAGCCTTTTTCTAGGTTGATAACGGCTTTGGCCCGGTCAAGCAGGTCCCGATCGGGCTCGAAGCCCACTGCTTCCACGCACACATCAGCCCCGCGCCCTCCGCTCATGGCGCGGATTTGCTCTACTACGTCTTTGGCGTTTTCCCAAAGGATGGTTTCCACGTTAGCCGAGGCCTTGGCTTTGTCGAGGCGGTACTGCTGGGTGTCCACGATAATCACGCGGGCCGCGCCGCGTAGCCATGCCGACTTCGCCGCCATAATCCCCACCGGCCCCGACCCGAAAATGGCAATGATTTCGCCGCCTTTCACGTCGGCCCAGTCGATGCCGGAATAGCCGGTTGGAAAAATATCGGTCAAGAACAGTGCCTGCTCATCGGTCAACGAATCGGGAATGACACGCGGTCCGAAGTCGGCGTAGGGCACGCGCACATACTCGGCTTGGCCGCCGTTGTAGCCGCCGTATAGGTCGGTGTAGCCAAATAGGGCGCCGCCTTTTTCCGTCAGCAAGCCACCTTCGGGGCCGTAGTGCTCGGGGTTGGAATTTTCGCAGTGGCCGGGCAGTTCGTGGTTGCAGAAATAGCAAGTACCACAGGCCACTGGAAACGGCACCACCACCCGGTCGCCGACCTTAAGCTTCCCCCCTACGCCTTTGCCTACCTCCTCTACAATGCCCATGAACTCGTGCCCGAGCACCATCGGTCGGGGCTGCGGAATGCTGCCGTTGTAGATGTGCAAATCGGAGCCGCAAATGGCAGTACTAGTTACGCGGATAATGGCGTCGCGCGCGTCTTCAATCGTCGGATCATCTACGGTATCAACGCGCACGTCTTTTATACCGTGGTACACTAGTGCCTTCATAGTGAGGTAAGGTTTTGGAGGTGAAAACGGAGCAGCCCGGTTGCGGCCGGTACAAGGCTAACGGCCGAGGTTACACCGGAGTTATTGCTCAGCTTGCCCTAATCAGGCCTCTATATTGCCTTAAGGCTCAGTGCAGAGAAGCAGGTAAGAAGGCGAAGCCGTGCTTCGCGTATCGTTGGATAACTGGCATATATCTTAACGGTGCGCCTCAGTATACGAAGCACAACTTCGTGTTACAATTTATACACCTGCACTCCGGCTGCCGTGAAGAGGTAGGCGTACCCTTCGCCCAGCAGAACCTGCCGTACCTCCGCGGCCGGGATGGGTAGCGGTAGTGCCCGTTGGGTGAGATTGTAGAGGTGGAAAAGCTGCACGGCCCCATCAGCCAGAAAATATAGCTCGTCGCCCCGGAAACCGACGGTATTCAGGTTAGCGAAGGGCAGTTTCTTGCGGTAGTTACCCAAGTTATCGAACACGTAAATTCCGTTCACTCGGTCCACCAAGTACAGGTTGTTCTGGTACTCCCGCAAAAACCGAAAATCGGGTTTGGAGCGGCCAATCAGCAAATCCAGCGGCGTGTTGCGGGTGTTGCGGGGCTGTGCCGGGTCGAATTGGCGCAGGGTTAAGTCCGATTCGTTGAGCAGCCACAGCCGGTCGTCGGGGGCTAGGGTGGTGGCGCGAGCGGTACCATCCAGCAGGTCGAGCAGGTTGAATTGGCTGATGGGCGCCGCAAATCGGTCGAGGAGCAGCAGTTCCTGCCGGTCGTCATAGAAGACCAGAATTTTGGTGGTGTTCCAAGCCTCAATTTGTGCCACATGGCCCGGCAGCGGCGGCGAGTAGGTATTCAGCAGCTGCCCATCGGCCCCGTATTGGCGCACGTTGTTTTGGGCATCGGCTACGTACAACGTGCCCCGCCTATCAAGCGAGGCCACCCCCGGCCGAGGCAGAACAATGGTGCGCACCAGCGTCCAGGTGGAGGCAGTGGTAGTAGGCTCGTTCGGCTTGGTAACGGCCGGAGCGGCTTGCGCGGGAGCCGGCTGCTGACCGGGCGGCACCACCGAGGCCGGAGTGGGCACGTTAGTTTGGGCAATGGCCGTGGTCAAAACAGAATATTGTGCAAGAAGCAGCGCGAGAACTGCCAAGCGTTTCGGCCAGCTCATCTTGCTACTACTTCTGCTCGAAATGCTGCAACGCCAAGTCTGTACCATCATACACGCCATAGGAGCAATAATTGACCCATTCGCCTAGGTTCAGATAACGGCTGCCGGGCGCTACCGGTACGTCGAGGGGCAGGTGACGGTGGCCGAACACGTAATAATCGTGGTGAAAGAGTTTTTCCAGCTCCCGGCAGTACACCAGCAACCATTCTGCGTCCCCGAAATACTTTTCGTCTTCCTTGGTGCTCTGCACCCGGCTGCGGCGGCTCCAGCCGTTGGCAATACCAATACCGAGGTTGGGATGAATGCGCGCAAACATCCATTGGGCCACCGGCGAGGCAAATACTCGCTTCAGTACTTTATAGGTATAGTCTTTCGGACCGAGGCCGTCGCCATGGCCGATGTGAAACTCGCGCCCGCCAATTAATTGGCTAACCGGGTGGCGCAAAATTGGGATACCAAGCTCTTGCGTGAAGTAGTCGAACATCCACATGTCGTGGTTGCCGGTGAAAAACGTCACCGGGAGGCCAGCATCGGTCAACTCAGCCAACTTGCCTTGCAACCGGATAAAGCCGCGCGGAATAGCGTGCTTATACTCAAACCAAAAGTCGAAAATGTCGCCAAGCAGGTAGATGGCGGCGGCATCCTGCGCCACGGTATCCAGCCAGCGCACAATGCGCCGCTCCCGCGCCAATGAACTGGCAGCATCCGGAACACCAAGATGAAAATCGGAAGCAAAATAAACGCGCTTACCAGGGGGCAATGCCAGATCAGGCAGCCGAGGGGGTGGTTTCGTCATCCAACAAAAACAAAACAAGGCTGCGCGGGCCGTGGGCACCGAGTACAAGAGTTTTTTCAATATCGGCCGTACGGCTGGGGCCCGTGGTAAGCGAAATCATGGACGGCAGATGCTCGGGGCCATACTTCTGCTGTAAATTATGCAGCGCGTCCCCAATATCAGCTACCACCTGCGAGGTGCGGGCCAGCACGAGGTGTTGGTCGGGGTAGACGCTGAGGCGGCGGCCACTGCTGGTTGCCGCCGATACCAGCAGGCTACCCGTGCGGGCAATCAGGGCTTCGCAAGTGGTTAAGCCGGCGTCGGCATGGGCCACAAATTTCGTCTCGTCCTGGTTGAAGACCAACCCACCAGCATGCAGAATCTTTTTCAGTTCCGGCTCCCACACGTACAGGTATTCTAGGGCTTTTTCCTTTTTATAAGCAAAAAGCTGGTCATAGAAATGCTCTTCCGACTCGCAGAAATACAACTGTCCGCCCACCCGCACAAAACTTTCGGCAAACGCTACGGCCAAGTCGCCGGTGGCACGGGGGTGCAGCGGCGCGGTAAAATCGGGCGCGGACTTGGCCATCGTGGGTTGCCGGAGCGATTCGCGGATACGGCGCAGAATAATGTCGCGGGACGATTCGGGCATATCCCAAAGGTAACGAGCCTAGCTGTAGAAGTACATATGCCTTGCCACTAACTCAACCTAACAAGCATTATCAGCAATTTCTTTTACAACCCTACGCACCATCAACCCATATTTAAATAGTATTAAATTTAGTTGCAGCAATAATTTACCTTAACTCGTTATAATACAGCAATCTTGTTTTTCATCATAGTTACTTATATCCTATATTTATCAATCCAAACACGCAGCATAATCGTTAATAATAGGCTAATTTTACACTTCAAAGGATTGAGCCATGAAGAAAAAATACTATCCTATACAGCTAACGTCTATAATTAGCAAAACTAACTACGCTATTCTGGCACTATGTGTTTTGCTTTCTTTTTTCATACTGCCTACCATATCCTTTGGTCAGACTCCTGATTCTACCTTGGTAAATGGCATGCGCAACATTGCACTGGAAAATGTGGACGTATCGCCGGATGTGGTGGACATGAAAAACTGGCTGCTGCTCAACAAGGATATCCAGACGGAACTGGATGGCGCTGTACATAACATTTACAACTCCAAGCACGACCAAGCTGAGAAGCAATTTCGCTCGTTGCGCCGCCGCTACCCTCAGCACCCCATGCCCTACTTCCTAATGGGGTTGAGCACCTGGTGGAAGATCATGCCCAGCAACGTCACCAACACCATTTACGACAAGACGTTCTTTGCCTACATGGATACGGCCATAACTAAGGGGGAACGGCTGTATGACCTCGACAACAAAAACTACGAAGCGTGCTTTTTTCTGGCCGCAGCATATGGATTTGATGCCCGCTTACACGCTGAGCGCCACGACCTGCGAAAAGCTACTATTAGCAGCAAGCGCGCCCTCGACTACCTTGACAAGAGCAAAGAAGCCAATGGTTTGAGCCCGGAGTTTCTGCTGGGCCAGGGCTTGTTCAACTACTACGCCGCCTGGATTTCCGAGGAACACCCGTGGTTGCGCCCTATCTTGCTACTCTTCCCCAAAGGCAACCGACAGTTGGGCTTGCAGCAAATCAAGAGCGTAGCTGATAATGGTTTTTATGCGGGCCCCGAGGCGAAGTTTTTCCTGATGAAAATACTGGGCAGTGAGCGAGAAAACAACTCGGCTGCGGCTTTGCAAGTAGCCCGCAAACTAGCTACCGAATACCCCGACAACGGCTATTTCGAGCGGTATTATGCCATGCTGTGCTTCAATAATGGGGAGCACCGCAAGTGTGAGCAGGTTAGCCTCGATATTCTGGATAAGCTGAACCGCGGCATGCCCGGCTACGAAGGATTCAGCGGTCGGTATGCTACCTATTACCTAGGCTGGCTCAATCAGAACAAGTACAAAGACGCAGCCAAAGCCAAGGACTATTTCCAGCGGTGCGTGGTGTTTTCGGAAGCTACTGGCCAGACTGGCGTAGGCTACTACGTACACGCAAACTATAACCTGGCAAAAATTGCGGAAGAGGAAAACAACGTGAGCGTGGCCCGGCGCTATTTCCAGGTGGTACTAGAAAAGGCCGAGCGCAAGTCTGATATCTACAACGAGGCCAAGGATTACCTGAAGAACCGGAAGCTGATGAAAGCAAGTTCCCGGCAGTCTGGCTCCCTGTATTCGTCCGATTATCAAGCCCAAAAGCTCACTGCAAAGTCTCGCCTATCTGCCCTGGACGTTATAACAGGTAAATAGCTTCCTTGAAATGATAGCAGCGCAGAGGGCCGGCTCTGCGTATCGTTGCTGACGCTGCACGTTTATCGTTGGTACAGGAGTATCAGTCATACAACGAGGCGCAAAGTTGGAGCTTTGCGCTGCTATTTTCCGGCAAATAAAAAGGCCAGCCTCAAGAGGCTGGCCTTTTTGCATATTAATGGGTGCAGTTACATGGGAGTTACTACGCTGCCACCTGAGCCAGCCGATGAATTACTGCTGTTGGGCAGGTCTGCATCAATGCCGGGCAGATTCAACTCGGGTAGGTCGTCGCTCAGCGGAATACCGGGGTGCTCCTGCTTCCGCTCGCTCAAGGTTTCGCTCCGGTCGGTGCCGGCCATGTGCGCTTGGTAATTGGTTTGTACGCCGTGTGGGCGCTTACCTACCAAACGCTCCAAGTCGTCTTGCAGCAAAACTTCTTTATCGAGCAGTTCCTTTGCTACCACTTCCAATTCGTGCCGCCGTTCGGTCAGCAAGTCTTTGGTGCGGATGTAGGCATTCTCGATGATGTTGCGCACTTCCTCGTCAATCATCTGCGAAGTGGACTCCGAGTAAGGCTTCGAGAAGCCATATTCATTCTGGCCTTTCGAGTCGTAGTACGATACGTTGCCAAGCTTGGCGTTCATGCCGTACATTGTTACGATAGAGTAAGCCATTTTAGTGATGCGCTCCAAGTCCGACAAAGCACCTGTCGAAATCTTGCCGAATACGATTTCTTCGGCAGCACGACCACCTAGAGTCATGCACATTTCATCAGTGAGTTGCTCGGTGTTATAGAGGAACTGTTCGCGCGGCAGATACTGCGCGTAACCCAGAGCGGCTACGCCACGCGGCACAATGCTCACCTTCACCAATGGATCGGCGTGCTCCAAGAACCAGCCCGCAATGGCGTGGCCCGCTTCATGGTAGGCCACAATGCGCTTCTCGTCGGGGCTAATGATCTTGTTCTTCTTCTCCAGACCACCAATAACCCGGTCAACGGCATCGGTGAAATCCTGCATGCTGATGAACTTCTTGTCGCGACGGGCGGCAATTAGGGCAGCTTCGTTGCAGACGTTGGCAATTTCAGCGCCCGCAAAACCTGGAGTTTGAGCGGCCAAACGGCGCGCCTCTACATCAGGGCCCAGCGTAAGCGGCTTCAAATGCACCTGGAAAATCTCAGTGCGGCCGTTGATGTCTGGCTTATCGATGCTGATTTGCCGGTCGAAACGGCCAGGACGCAACAGTGCCGAGTCAAGCGTATCAGGGCGGTTAGTAGCAGCTAAGATGATTACCCCGGAATCGGTACCAAAACCGTCCATTTCTACCAGCAGCGAGTTCAGCGTGTTTTCGCGCTCATCGTTGCCACCGGGCATATTACCCCGTGAGCGGCTCCGGCCCACAGCATCAATTTCGTCGATGAATATGATGCAGGGAGCTTTCGATTTGGCTTGCTTAAACAGGTCACGTACCCGGGCGGCACCTACCCCCACAAACATTTCCACGAAGTCGGAACCGGAGAGTGAGAAGAATGGCACGTCGGCTTCACCAGCTACAGCTTTGGCCAGCAACGTCTTACCAGTGCCAGGAGGGCCTACTAGCAGCGCACCTTTCGGAATTTTACCGCCCAGAATGGTGAACTTGGAAGGATTCTTCAGGAATTCTACGATTTCCTGTACTTCCTCTTTCGCCTCTTCCAGACCGGCTACATCTTTGAAGGTAATCTTCACTTTGTCGCCGCCTTCAAAAAGGGCAGCGCGGCTTTTACCGATGTTGAAGATTTGGCCACCGGCGCCAGCACCACCGCTCATGCGGCGCATCAAGAACCAGAAGCCGACAAACAATAGAATGGTGAGGCCCCAGGTGGTAACTAAGTCGCCGTAGCCATTGCGGGTATCAAACGTAATACCGATGCGCTGGTCAACTGGCACGTTGGCTTGCAGCTTCTCGAAATCCTCCTTGAAGGTTTTGCCATCCACCACCCGGAAACCGAATTGAGGGCTAGCATCGAAGGCAAGTGGGCCACGCTGAGAAAGCTCCTTGCGGTACTTACCGGAGCGCACTGCTGCGGGCTTCAACGACACTTCCACTTCCGAGCGGTCGGTGAGCAGGCGCACGTCGCGCACATCACCGGCGGCGTACATCTGCTCGAATTTTTGCTGGTTTATTTCCACTTTGCTGCCGCTCTGGTTAAAGAACAGCCAAGCGCACAGAAACAGAACCAGCCCAGCGAGCAGCCAGAGCTGCATACCCGGCTTCGGAGTCGGGTTGGGCAGCATGGGCTTTTTCTTTTTGGGCGTGTTATCTGACATGTATAGATTGGGCTAAGGCAAAAAACAAAGGCGGAACACCCCGCCAGTGCGTTTGTTCCCGCTACTAGACGAAAACGGACGCACTTTACTTTATGGTATTATCGAGCCGGAACGGTTTCTTCCTCGATGTAAGTGATTTCTGCATCACCCCACAATTCCTCTAGCGCGTAAAACTGCCGACGGTCGCGTAGGAAAACGTGCACTACCACGTCTACGTAGTCAAGCAGCACCCACTCACGGTTCATGCGGCCTTCCGTCTGCCATGGGTTCTGGCCGGTTAGTTTTTCCACTTCTTCCTCCACCGAACGCGCAATAGCATCGATTTGGGTATCTGACGAAGCCGAGCAGACGATGAAGTAATCTGCTACGGCATTTTTGAGCTCTTTGAGGTTCATTACTACGATATCCAGGCCTTTCTTTTCCTGCATGCCGCGTACTACTACTTCTGCCAACTTGTCCGAATCCTGCCGAACCGGGGTACTTTTCATAGGGTATTGTTAGGTTTGATCATCACAAAGTACGAAAAACACGTGGAGGCACTTTCCCCCCAAACGTTATTCACGGGCCGCCAAGTGGTTTCGCTGCCCGAATGTGCTTCTACCAACAGCGAAGCACAAGATCTTATTCACAGAAACCGCGCCACCGACGGCTGCGTGGTAATAACCGACAAACAGACTGCTGGCCGAGGCCAGCGCGGTAATCGGTGGGAAGCAGCGCCTGGCGAAAACCTGACGATGTCGGTGGTGTGGCGTCCGGCGTTTCTGCCAGTTCCCGACCAGTTTCTGCTTAGCCAAGCGGTGGCGCTGGCTGTGCACGACTGGCTGGTAGCGTTGCTCGGCCCCGACCCCGCGCTTCGGGTGAAGTGGCCAAACGATATTTTCTTTGGAAACCGCAAGCTAGGTGGTATCCTGATTGAAAACACGCTGAGCGGCACAATGATTCAGCACAGTGTGGTCGGAATTGGGATAAATATCAATCAGCAGGACTTTGGTGTCACTACTGCTACTTCCTTGGCTTCCCTAACGGGACGCGCTTACGCCTTGGAGCCCTTGGCCAGCCGCTTGCTGGAATGCTTGGAGCGTCGCTACCTACAATTGCGTGCCGGCCGCCTCGCCGCCATCCGTCACGACTACCGGCAGGTGCTTTACCGCTACAGAGAGGCTCATATATATGAGGTAGATGGCCGACAGATATCTGGCGAAATCACCGACGTAGACGAGGCTGGCCGCCTAGCCTTGCTGACAGGTGGACAGATTCGTTATTTCGACCTGAAAGAAATTCGTTACGTCATCTGAATTAGCCAGTTGATCGGTGAATAAGGGCGACTTACCTAGTTTATCTCGTTATACCTATACATACGGGCAACCTTTGCGTATTCTCTTACGAGTCACCTGAAAATAGCTGGGCATTTCAAGCTCAACGCAACCTTTTCGCCTGCTGCTTCATCTATGCTTCAGGTTGTAAATCGGTAATTAGGCACGGTGCTTGTCTATCTGAATACGTGGTGCGCCTGCGGTTATTCCAGACAACTAACGCACTTAATACGCAAAAAACTATATATTTAGAAGTTCCTCCCTGTGGAACTTCTCTTCTGAAGCAGTTCTCTCATGAAAATTTCTACTCGTTTGGTTGGCCTGTTCGGCCTCATTTTAGGTTCACTTTCCTCCTACGCTGCTACGGTGGTGGTGGAAGTGGGCGATAATTTCTACCGGCCGGCCACTGTCACCGTCCGGCCCGGCGACCAGGTGCGCTTCCTGAACGTAGGCACCAGCTCGCACCCGACGGTGTCGGACTCCAACCCAGCTTTGTGGCAAACCTTCGTGATTAGCACGTCCAATACCTCGTTCACCACGGCGCAACTCACCACCGCCGGCACATTTGCCTACCATTGCTCGGCCCACACGGGTATGAACGGCAGCATCATAGTTGATCCTACTGCACCGCTGTCCACGCTTGATGCCAAGGCAGCCAGCACGCTACTCAGCGTGTATCCTAACCCCAGCAAGGGCGCGGTAGTGGTAACGGTAAACCAGAAAATAGGCACCCCCTACAAGTTGCGCTTAACCAATATTCTGGGCCGGGAGATTCGCAGCTTTACCCTTCACCCTGAGTCTGCCAGTGCCGGCATACCACTAAACCTATCGGATTTGCCAGCAGGCATGTACTTCTACAGCCTGTTGTTGAATGATAAAGTAGTTTCAACGAAGAGATTCGTATTACAGAACTAATCGATTCCTTTTTATTTTGTCTTTAGAAAAAGCGGCTGAGAAATTGGCCGCTTTTTTTATGCCTAGCAGCTAACAATGGCTCCTCTAGGTGTAGCATAAGCTACCGTGCGGCCGGATTTATTCTCTACTTTTGAACTGTAACTCCTCTTCCTTGACCACAAGTCCGCGTCAGGCGACGACGGCCGGGGCCTGCCCCTCTACTATTTTACCGTATGCGCTCATACAAAAGCCTGAATAACCTGGTCGGCTGGCTGGTGTTTGCCATTGCCACCGTCGTTTACCTCATCACTCTGGAGCCCACGGCTTCGTTCTGGGACTGCGGCGAGTTTATCGCCTGTTCGTACAAATTGCTAGTGCCGCACCCCCCAGGTGCCCCGTTGTTTCTGTTATTAGGCCGGCTGTTTTCGCTGTTCTCGTTCGGCGACGTTACCAAGGTATCGGTGCTAGTGAATGCGCTGTCGGCGCTGAGTAGCTCGTTTACGGTGCTGTTCCTGTTCTGGACGATTACCATGCTGGCCAAAAAGCTGGTACTGCACCAGCCCGGCGCACTCGGCCACTCGGTACCAAATGCGCCAGACCCCACGTTTGGGCAAAGCCTGCTGATACTTGGGGCCGGCGTAGTAGGCGCTTTGTCGTTTGCCTTCTCTGACTCGTTCTGGTTCAACGCCGAGGAAGGTGAGGTATACGCCATGTCATCGTTGTTTACGGCGGCGGTAGTCTGGATTATGCTGAAGTGGGAAAACCGCGCCCACGAAGCTGATTCCGACAAGTGGCTGGTACTCATTGCTTACGTGGTAGGCTTGAGTATTGGGGTCCACTTGCTGAACTTGCTGGCTCTGCCAGCGTTGGCTTTCATCTATTACTATCGTCGTACCGCAAAGCCTACTACCTGGGGCGGCATTGTCACGCTGGCTATCAGCTTGGTAGTAGTAGGGCTGATTCTGGTAGGTATCATTCCGGGCTTGCCTTCGCTGGCGGGTGGTTTCGAGGTGTTCTTCGTGAACAGCGTGGGTCTACCCTTCAACTCGGGCATTATCATTTTCCTGGTGCTGTTCGTGGCGCTGCTGGTGGTTGGTTTCCGCTACTCCATCCATAAGCGCAACCGCCTGCTGAACACGGCCATGTTGAGCTTGGTGTTCATTTTGATTGGCTACTCCAGCTACCTCATCATCCCGATTCGGAGCAGCTACCACCCCACTATCAACGAAAACAACCCCGAGGACGTGCTCAGCTTTGTGAGCTACCTCAAGCGCGAGCAGTATGGCGACCGGCCACTGCTCTACGGCCCGCAGTTCAATGCCCGCCCAATTCGTTACGAGGAAGGCGCCCCGCGCTACGTGCGCGAAGGCGACAAGTACGTGGTGGCCGAAAAGCGCCAGGTGGTGGTGTATGATGACGCCGACAAAATGCTGCTGCCGCGCATCTACAGTCCCCAGCCCGAGCACCTCTACAACTACCAGAAATGGGTGGATATCCGGGAAGGTGTGAAGCCGACTATGGGCCAGAACCTCTCGTTCTTGTTCCGCTACCAGATGGGCCACCAGTTCTGGCGCTACTTCCTCTGGAACTACGTGGGCCGCGAAAGTGACATCCAGCAGTCGGGCGGGCTGTGGCCGTGGAATGCCAGCAATGCCGGTGTACCGGAGCGCATGGCCGACAGCAAAGCCCGCAACAATTTCTATGCTATTCCGCTGATTCTGGGTTTGATTGGCTTGTTCTACCAGTCGCGCCGCGATTCGCGCAATGCCTTTATTGTGGGCTTGCTGTTCGTGTTTACCGGCCTCGCTATTGTGGTTTACCTCAACCAGCCACCCATCGAGCCGCGCGAGCGAGACTACACCTTCACTGGAGCCACGTATGCCTATGCCATCTGGATTGGACTGAGCGTGTTAGGGCTGGCCGAGCTGCTTCGTTCAATACTTAAAGCTGACTCGGGCCGGGCCATTGCGGCTACCGCGCTAGGCTTGCTGGCACCGGTGCTACTGATTGCGCAAGGCTGGGACGACCACGACCGGTCAGGCCGCTACAACTCCGTGGATTCAGCCAAGAACCTGCTGAACTCTTTGCAGCCCAACGCCATCCTGTTCACCAACGGCGACAACGACACCTTCCCGCTCTGGTACGCCCAAGAAGTGGAAGGTGTGCGTACCGACGTGCGCGTGGCGGTACTGAGCTACCTGAACACCGACTGGTATATCCAACAGATGAAGCGCCGCGCTTACGAGTCGCAGCCGCTGCCCATCTCTATGCCCAATGACCGGTACAAGCAGGGCACCAACGACTATCTGCCCTTCGCCGAAAACCCATCGGTGAAGCAGATCAACCTCAAAGAATTCGTTCAGCTGGTAACCCAAAACAGCGACCTGCTGAAGGTATCGTACGACGAATCGGGGCCGGCTATGATGTCGTTCCCGAGCCCGAACTTCTTCCTTGACGTGGATACCACGGCCGTGGAAAAGATGGGCATCGTGCCCAAGGACCGGCGCAAGCAGCTCGTGACCCGCATGGAGTGGAACATGGGCAAAGGCGCCATCGAGAAGAAAAACCTGGTGATTCTGGATATGCTGGCTACCAACAACTGGAAGCGGCCCATCTACTTCTCTAGCACCGTAGCCGGCGGCGACTTTATGAATCTCCAGCCCTACTTCCAGCTGGAAGGCATGGCCTACCGCATACTGCCCCTGAAAGACCCGAACTACGAGCCGCGCGGTGACGAAGGCTACGTGGCCACCGACCTGATGTATGAGAGCCTGATGAAGAAATTCTCGTACCGCAACCTCGACAAGCCAGGCGTATTCTACGACGAAAACAACCTGCGCTTCCCAGCCAACTACCGCGACAAGTTCTCCCGCTTAGCTAACACCTATTTGGCGGAAGGCAATAAGGCGAAAGCTAAGGAGGTGCTCGATAAGTGCTTCACGGCCATGCCTGATAACACCATCCCGTACGATTATTACGCACCGCAAT
The DNA here is from genome assembly GCF_000420705.1 of Hymenobacter norwichensis DSM 15439. Classification (GTDB taxonomy): domain Bacteria; phylum Bacteroidota; class Bacteroidia; order Cytophagales; family Hymenobacteraceae; genus Hymenobacter; species Hymenobacter norwichensis. Next base: position 656,178 of record NZ_ATVL01000006.1, on the reverse strand, counting down.
TCGTACCGGCGCTAGTAGAAGTAGGTGAACGAGCCCGCGCCAACGACATCATGGACAAGATGATTAGCCGGGCGCAAGTGGCGCTGCCGTACTATCAGACCCACAATCCGGCGCTGTTCGATATGGAAAACCAGACCTATCTGCTGAGCATGCAGAGCGTGTACCGCGCCGCCGAGCAGATTGGCGACAAGGCCCGGGCCTCCAAAGCCCTGGAGTTGCTGAACCAGTATTACCCGCGGCAGTAACTGAGACTTGGACTAGAAAGTAACACAAAGTTCCGCTTTGTGGCCAATGGACGAAAGCGCCGAGCTGTTCGTTCTAATGGTCGCGAAGCGGAACTTCGCGTTATAAGGGTGTATGCCGTTTTCAATGAAGAGTTTCCTACTACTTGCACTTGCGCTGATTACTTGGCCTACCTTGGCGCAAAAACGTGACTTTTCCGACCAGTACCGCCCCGACCGGCGCATCCAGGTGGATACGCGCCGCGAAGGGGACAGCCTACGCATTTACCTGCGCTTTCCGGATGGCAACGTGTTCCGGCAGGGTAACCCGTTGCGCGTTACCGCGTGGCCTTCGTATGACTCGCGCCGCCTGAGCTGGACTGATACAGTACGACAGCTAGCCCGGCGCGTCCGGCCCGATGAGCGAGGCGCGCGGGTGGAGTTTTGCCTGCCTGTCGCGCAACTGATCAGCGGCACCGTGCTCAGCCTGGCCTGCGCCCCGCCCGCCGAATCGGCCAACGGCGACGCGGCTTGGCTGCCTATCACCCCCGCCCGCCTCGCGCGCCCCTATGTGCTAACCGATACCTTGGGCACCCCGTTGATGCGCCGCTCAGTTCGGGCTGGCGAGGCCTTTTTAGTGGACCGCTACGGGCCGGAGCAGCCGGTGCTAGTGCGGCGCTACGGTGCTTCATTTGTGCCCGCGCTGCCGCCCCACGCCGACCCTGCCCGCCAGTCCACGGCCTCTCCCACCCTCTCGGTTACCGATTCGCTGTTTTTCCGGGCGGGGTTGCCGATTCGGCTGCCAGAAGCCGGACTTTATACACTGCGGCTGGCAAGTGAGACGCCGTTGCTCGGGCTGCTCGTAACGGATACCGAATACCCCGAGCTAACTACCGCCGACGAGTTAATTCAGCCGTTGGTGTATTTGACCACTTCGGCTGAGCGCAAAAAGCTATACGATGCGCCCAACCCGAAGAAAGCAGTTGACCAGTTTTGGCTGAATGCGGCGGCCGGCCAGCAGGTTATTGCCCGGCAGGCTATCCGCACCTATTATGGCCGCACCCGATCAGCCAACGAGCTGTTTGTAGCCCACAAAGCGGGATGGATGACTGACCGGGGCATGCTGTATATTGCCGTGGGTCCGCCCGACGCCGTGTACCGCACCGCCACCGACGAGCGGTGGGTATACCACGCCACCGATAATGGCGCGTCGGCTTCCTACACGTTCCGGCTTAAACCCAGTACCTTTGCACCCGAACACTATGAACTGGTGCGCCGCCCCGAGTACGAACGTCTCTGGTATGCCGCCGTGGAGCAATGGAGAAAAGCAACGACGACCGCCCAAGGCCGCTGAAAGAGCGCCGCAATTACTACGACTCGGAGAATCGGCCGGTGCCCCGTACCCCGCGCCCCGGCGCGAGCCGCCCTAGCCGCTCCGCTTCCGAAGGTGAGACGCCCGGCGGCTACCGCCGCCCCGAAAGCCGACCAGATGGCTTCATTGATGCCCGCCCCGACGGGCCGCGTGGCAACCGGGATACTCGAGACAATACGGAGCGGCGCTCCTCTTCCGACAAGGCCAGGCCGTTCTACGCCAACCGCCCAGCCCCTGACCGCAGCATTGACATGCTGTTTGGTTTGCGGCCCATCATGGAAGCCCTAAGCGCTGGCCGGACGCTGGAGAAAATCTTTCTGTTGCGCGGCACCAAGAATAGCCTGACCCAGGAAATCAACGATATGGCCCGCCAGCAGGGCATTCCGGTGTCGTCGGTGCCGGTGGAGAAGCTCGACAACCTGACTCGCAAGAATCACCAGGGCGCGGTAGCCTTCGTGTCGCCGATAGATTACATGCCGCTCGACAGCATTCTATCAGGGCTGTATGAAGAAGGCAAAGTACCGTTTCTGTTGATTCTGGACCGAGTGACGGATGTGCGCAATTTCGGCGCCATTGCCCGCAATGCTGAGTGTATGGGTGTGCACGCCATTGTGGTACCCAGCCAAGGCGCAGCCCAAATCAACGGCGACGCCGTGAAAACCTCTGCCGGGGCGCTCAACCTCATACCGGTTTGCCGCGAGGCTAACCTGAAGAACACACTGACGTATCTGCGCGAATCCGGGGTACAAGTTATAGCCTGTACCGAAAAAGCCGATGCAAGCTTGGAAACCGGCAGTGTGGATATGACGGGCCCCGTAGCTGTACTCATGGGCAGCGAGGAAGACGGCATTTCCCCCGAGTACCTGCGCCTCTCCGACCACCGCCTCCGCATTCCGATGACCGGCCAGATTGGCTCCCTCAACGTATCGGTTGCCAGCGGCATCATGCTGTTTGAGGTACTTCGTCAGCGTCTTACCTCAACACCTAGCAACGAATAAAAGCTTTGCGCTCAAGCTAAAAAAGGAAGGCCGGATCAAATGATCCGGCCTTCCTTTTTTAGCTTGAGCTAGCGAATAGCAACTACTCGCCCCAGTAGCATTTCTTTATCGATTTAGTTGTAGCCGATACCCTTCTTGGCTTTCACATCGGCTACGAACTCCTTCACGCGCTGCTCCTCGGTGCGCTTGCAGATCAGGAGCACGTTGTCGTACTCGGCAATGATGTAACCATCAAGGCCCTGCACTACTACCAAGCGCTCGGAAGGGGTTTTGATAACACACTCTGTGGTATCATACAGAATGGCATCGCCGTCGATGACGTTGTTGTTTTCGTCGCGGCGGCCCATGCGGTGCAGGGAATCCCAGGTGCCTAGGTCACTCCACCCGAAATCGGCGGGCAGCACAAATACGTTGTCGGCCTTTTCCATGATGCCATAGTCGATGCTGATGTTGCGACAGCGGGAGTAGGCTTCCGTGATGAAAGCTTCTTCTTGCGCGGTACCCAACTGCGCCTGGCCATCATCAAATACCTCGGCAATGTCGCTCAAGTAGTTGTGGAAAGCCTGCACGATTACGTCGGCACGCCACACAAACAAGCCGGAATTCCAGAGGAAGTCGCCGCTTTGCAGGAACATCTCGGCCAATTCCAGATTCGGCTTTTCAGTGAAGGTCTTCACCTTTTTCAGGCCGTTGGGCAGGCTGCTGGCTTCGTCGTCGATGTACTGAATATAGCCGTACCCGGTATCGGGGCGCGAGGGCTGAATACCGAGCGTGATGAGCACTTCATGGGTGCGCGCCACATCAACCGCTTGGCTGATAACGTGCCGGAACTCTTCTTCCCGCTGCACAGCGTGGTCGGCTGGTGATACCACAATCACGGCTTTGGGGTCGCGCTTGGCAATGCAATAGCTGGCGTACGCAATGCAGGGAGCCGTATTGCGCCCGATTGGCTCACCCAGAATCTGGTCGGCGGGCAAGTCGGGCAGATGCTGCTGCACCAGTTCGCGGTAGTCGCGGTTGGTAACGACAAATACGTTTTCAGGAGGACAGATACCGGCAAACCGGTCTACGGTCAGTTGCAACATCGAGCGGCCTACGCCCAATACATCGTGAAACTGCTTGGGGTGGTTGGTGCGGCTGAAAGGCCAAAAGCGGCTGCCAATGCCGCCCGCCATTACCACGAGATAAGTATGTTGCATAATAAGGTGAAACTGCCGCAGCTAAAAAGGTTGAAGTAATGCAAATATCTGATTTTAATAGGAACCTTTCCTCACGCAGGGAAGCAGGAAGAGAAATACTTAATCTTTCCCTAATGCAACAGCTCTATTTTAAATCATACCAATCCTTCCCGTAGCAAATCGTGCAGATGAATAAAGCCGCTGAACTGGCCCTGCTCCGTCACAATCAGTTGCGTGATGTTGCGCTGTTGCATGCGGGCTAGAGCTTCCACAGCAAAATCGTCTACGTCAATCTCCACGGGATTGGGCGTGAGAATATCGTGGGCGCGCACATCTTCTAAGCGGCCGGCAAACGTGCTGAGCATGCGGCGCAAGTCGCCGTCGGTGATGATGCCGCGGAGCTGGCCGGTGGCATCCAGCACAGCCGTAGCTCCTAGGCGCTTGCCCGATATTTCCAGGATGATGTCTTTTAGTGGCGCATCGGCCAGCACTTGGGGCTGTTGGTTTTGGCGGCTCAGGTCGCCTACTTTCAAATAAAGCTGCTTACCCAACGTGCCGCCGGGGTGCAGACGCGCAAAATCTTGGCGGGTGAAGTCGCGGCTTTCCAGCAAGCACACGGCCAGCGCATCGCCGAGGGCCAGCGCAGCAGTAGTGCTAGTGGTAGGCGCCAAGTTGTGCGGACAAGCCTCCCGCGTGACGGGAGCATGCAGAATGTAGTCGGCTTCGCGTGCTAGGTACGAATCGGCATTGCTGACAAGGGCGGCCATCGGTACGCCTTTGCGCTTGAGCAGCGGCACCAGCACCTTGATTTCGGGCGTGTCGCCGCTCTTGCTGATGGCAATGACGAAATCTTCGGGCTGAATCATGCCTAGGTCGCCGTGGATGGCATCGGCGGCGTGCATGAACAAAGCGGGCGTTCCGGTCGAGTTTAGGGTGGCCACCATTTTACCGGCAATATGGGCGCTTTTGCCGATGCCCGTCACCACTACTCTGCCTCGCAATGAGAGGATTACCTCTACACATAATGCAAAATCGGGGGTCTGCTCGATGGCGTCTGCCACGCCCCGAATAGCGTCCGCTTCATTTAGCAGCACTTTTTTTGCAATGGAATGAAGTTCTTTTTGCGGTTTCAATCTAAATTTGATTAGGTTTTGAGTATCGGAGAAGTGAGATAGAGCGGTTTTATCTTACTCCTTAGGGTCTCATGCCGAATACTTCAAAATTCCCTAGATTGAGATAGGCAAGCCGCTGCGTGTGGTGAAGCTCTATCTGAATCTTCCAACCGAGCAAGTGAGGATGTCAATGCCAGCTGTGAATAATGTCGTTAGCCAGGCGGCTGATTTGAAAGGCAAGTTAAAGGAAGTTTTTGGGTACGGGCAGTTCCGCGGTACGCAGGAAGCCATCATCCAAAACGTTATCGAGGGGCACAATACGTTTGTGATTATGCCCACCGGAGCGGGAAAAAGCCTTTGCTACCAGTTACCAGCCTTAGTGCTACCGGGCACGGCCATCGTTATTTCGCCGCTCATTGCCCTGATGAAAAATCAGGTGGACCAGCTCAATGCTTTCGGCGTGAATGCGCAGTTCCTGAACTCGACGCTAACCAAAGCGGAGATGAACCGGGTGAAAAAGGACGTTATCAGCGGCGAAGTAAAACTACTCTACGTTGCGCCTGAAAGCCTTACCAAAGACGAAACCATCGATTTCCTGCAAAAGGCTACTATTTCGTTTGTAGCTATTGACGAAGCCCACTGTATTTCGGAGTGGGGCCACGACTTTCGGCCCGAGTACCGCCGCATCCGGGGCATCATCGACAATATCGGGCAGGTACCAGTTATTGCCCTTACGGCCACTGCCACGCCCAAGGTGCAGCTCGACATCCAGAAGAACTTGCAGATGGACGACGCCTCGGTGTTCAAAACGTCGTTCAACCGCACCAACCTCTACTACGAAGTTCGGCCCAAGCACAACACCAAGAAGCAGCTGATTCAGTATGTGAAGCAGCGCAAAGGCTTGGGGGGCATTATTTATTGCCTGAGCCGCAAAAAGGTAGAGGAAATTGCCGAGCTGCTGAAGGTCAACGACGTGAAGGCCCTGCCCTACCACGCCGGCCTCGACCCGCACGTACGCATGGCCAACCAGGATGCCTTCCTGAATGAAGACTGCGACGTAATTGTGGCCACCATTGCCTTCGGCATGGGTATCGATAAGCCCGATGTGCGCTTCGTTATTCACTATGACACGCCCAAAAGCATTGAGGGCTACTACCAAGAAACCGGCCGCGGCGGCCGCGACGGCCTCGATGGGGACTGCCTGATGTTCTACAGCTACGACGATATCGTGAAGCTGGAGAAGTTCAACAAGGACAAGCCCGTAACGGAGCGCGACAACAGCAAGCTGCTGCTCCAAGAAATGGCTAACTACGCCGATTCGGCGGTGTGCCGGCGCAAGCAGTTGCTGCACTATTTCGGTGAGCATTTCGAGAAGGACTGTGGCTTCTGCGACAACTGCAAGCACCCGAAAGAGAAGTTTGAGGCGAAATCAGAGGTATTACTAGCCTTGAAAGCGGTGGTGCAAACCGAGCAACGTTTCGGCCTCGACCACATCGGCACCGTGCTTATGGGGATGAACAATGCTCACGTGGAAAGCTACGGCCACAACGGCCTCCCGATTTACGGGCAGGGCAAAGACCACGATGCGCAGTACTGGCATTCGTTGTTGCGTCAGTGCTTGATTTTTGGTTTCTTAGAGAAGGATATCGACAATTTCGGCGTTGTAAAAATTACGGATAAGGGTATGGACTTCATCGAAAATCCCCATTCAGTTAAGCTCACTAAAGACCACGACTACGACGAGGAGGTGAAGGAGGAGCAGGAGCAGGAAGAGGTGCAGCAGGCCGCCGGCCACGACGAAGCCTTATTCGAGATGCTCAAAGCGCTTCGCAAGAAGATGGCCAAGGAGAAAGACCTGCCGCCGTACGTGCTCTTTCAGGACCCTTCCCTCAAGGAAATGGCTACCACCTTCCCTACTAAGCTCGATGAGCTGGCGCATGTGGGCGGTGTAGGCCAAGGCAAGGCTCAGAAGTTCGGCCCACCATTCTTGGCGCTCATCAAGAAATACGTGGAAGACAACGACATCATGACGGCTTCGGACGTGGTGGTGAAATCGGCTGTCAACAAGTCGAAAATCAAGATTTACATCATTCAGCAAATCGACAAGAAGATGGACTTAGAGGAAATTGCTTCCTCCAAGGGCATTGATATGCGCGAGCTGATGGAGGAAATCGAGCACATCTGCTACTCCGGTACCAAGCTCAACCTCGACTACTACATCAACGGGCTGCTGGACGAGGAGCGCCAGGAGGAAATCTACGACTACTTTATGTCGGCCAGTACCGACAACATTGCAGTGGCCTTGAAAGAACTCGGCACCGACGACTACACCGAGGAGGACCTGCGCCTGATGCGCATTAAGTTCTTGAGCGAAGTAGCCAACTAGGAACGCGGATTTTACAGATTTTTCGGATTACCCGAATTTCGTGGATAACGCTGTTTGCCTGACTAAATAAGCTTACATAGTTTGAAAGCCGCTTCCTTACCGGAGCGGCTTTTTTATTGATGGTTAGCTGATGCCGTTCTATGGTCAAAGCGGCTGAATTATATGCTATTATGCATAGAATAAGTACAGCAAATAGGCTACCTTCAAAGCCTTTCTTTTCAACCTTCTTCTCTTATGTCCATTCATACTTCTTTTTCGCTCGTGCGGGCGGGAATGACGCTGGTAGTTAGCTCGTTGGCGGTACTAAGCGTGACAGCCGCATCCAATCCGCTGACGCCGGCATTCAACCAGCCCATTGCTTTTGCCAAGGCCACCAAGGCCGATGTGCAGCAGGCAACGGCTACAGTTATTGCGGGCACCAAAACGTCGTTAAACGCCATTTACAGCGTGCCAACCGGCAAGCGTACCTTCACGAACACCATGGTGGCGCTCGACAACCTGAGCGACGACATCGACCGGGTGGCCGGGCCCATCAGCATCCTCTTCAACGCCAGCCCCGATTCTACCATCCGTAATCAAGCGCAGAAAAGCTTGGCTCAAATCAGCAAGTATGGAAACGAGCTGGCCCTGGATGAAAAGCTGTACCGCGCCATCAAGGACTATTCGAAATCCAAAGAAGCACTGGCGCTAACGGGGGCACGCAAGAAATTTGTAACGGAGACTATTGAGGAATACGAGCGTAACGGTTTTGCCCTCACGCCCGAGAAGCGCAAAGAGCTGCAAAAGCTGAACGATAAAATCGGGGACCTGAGCATTGCTTTCGGGGCCAACATTGCCAAAGACCAAAGCTTCCTGATGGTGAGTGAGGCCGACATGAAAGGCCTGCCCGACGACTTCAAGAAAAGCCGCACCAAAGCTGGCGACGCCTACCGCATTACGGTAGATGGTCCCACGTACAGCACGTTCATGAAGTACGCCGAGTCGGAGGCCATGCGCAAGCAGCTCTACACGCTGTATAACAACCGCGCCGCCGACACCAACCTGGAAGTGCTAAAACAGCTGCTTATCGAGCGTCAGAAGAAGGCCCAGCTGCTAGGCTACAAAACCTACGCCGCTTACCAGACCAGCAGCCGCATGGCCAAAACGCCCGAAACGGTGTGGGCTTTCGAAACCAAGTTGGTGGACCGAGTGAAGCAGAAAAGCCAGCAAGACCTAGAGGAACTGCTGGTAGTGAAGCGCGCCTACCTCAAAGACCCGAGCGTAAAAACCATTGCGCCTTGGGAAAGCAGCTTCTACAGCAACCTGCTGATGAAAGACAAATACCAGCTCGATGCCGAGAAGGTAAAAGAATATTTCGAAGTCAACCACGTAGTAGATGGCCTGTTCCAAACCACGCAGCAGTTGTTCGGGCTAAAATTCAACGAGGTGAAGGAGCCTTCGGTGTGGCACAAGGATGCGCGCATGTTTGAGGTGCAGCGCGACGGTAAGCTTATCGGCCGCTTTTACTTGGACCTGTTTCCGCGCGAAAATAAATACAGCCATGCTGCCTGCTTTGGGGTGGAATCGGGCAAGCAAACCGCCAAAGGCTACCAGCTGCCCACCGCCGTGTTGCTTTGCAATTTCAACGCGCCCACTCCCGGCAAGCCGGCCCTGATGAGCCACAGCCAAGTGGTTACGTTCTTCCACGAGTTCGGCCACGTCATGCACAACTTGGTTACCACGGCCGAGCTGTCGAGCCAGTCGGGTACCAGCGTGAAGCGTGATTTTGTGGAGGCTCCTTCCCAGATTCTGGAAAACTGGGCTTGGAACTACGACGCCCTCAAAACCTTTGCCAAGCACTACCAAACTAACGAAGTACTACCTAAGCCGCTGTACGACAAGATGTGGGCGGCCCGCAACGTGGGCTCCGGCATTGGCGCCTCGCAGCAGATTCTGTACGGCACGCTCGACATGACCCTGCACGACAAGTTCGACCCAAACGGTACGGAAACCACTACCGACGTGCTGAAGAAGCTGCAAAACCAGATTACGCCCTTCGCCTACCTCGACGGCACCAACATGCAGGCTTCATTCGGCCACCTGACTGGCTATGGCGCAGGCTATTATGGCTATATGTGGTCGAAAGTGTACGCCGAAGATATGTTCTCAGTGTTCGAGAAGAACGGCGTGATGGACCAGAAAACCGGCCTCCGCTACCGTGACCTGATTCTGGCCAAAGGTGGCACCGACGACGAGTATCAGTTGGTGAAAAACTTCCTAGGCCGCGAGCCAAACCAAGAAGCTTTCTTCAAGTCACTAGGCCTGTAACGAGTTGCCGGTTACCGTTTTTTGACGAATACAGAACAAGTAAAGGAAACAAAAAAGGGCTTGCAGCATATGCTACAAGCCCTTTCTCAATCGTCTACAAAATCCGCGTTCTAGCAATACTCTTCAAAAGCGCCTTGCAGGTTGTTCACAATGCGCATCAAGTCGTTGCCCTCGATGTGGTAACGCTCAATCATGTGCACCAGCTCGCCGTCTTTGAAGAGGGCAATGGCAGGGCTGCTAGGCGGATACGGCAATAGGTGCTCGCGCACTTTGGCTACAGCTTCGGTTTCCATGCCGGCAAACACTGTTACGAGTTTGGTCGGCTTCTTTTCCGAGCTAGCCACGGCCATTTTCAGGGCCGGACGGGCTTTGCCAGCGGCGCAGCCACACACCGAGTTAACGGCCACCAGTACGGTACCGCTCTGCTCGCTGAGGACAGAATCTACTTCTTCGGGGGTCATGAGTTGCTCGAAGCCGGCCTCTACGAGGTCCTGGCGGATAGGGGCAACCATGTATTCTGGGTACGTAGCCATAGGTAAAAGCTAGGCGTTGGGGTGAGAGGTGAAAAAACAACGCGCCGCAGTAGCACGTTGGTGTTACAAAAATACGCAAACATCAGTGCCCCGCCGGAAGTTTGATTTACAGTTATTGCGCAGGTACCAATCCAAGGTATAAGCTGAAGTTACCTCAATCTCCTGCCGCTGTCTAGTCACCCGCTCACCTCTCCTGAGATTTCCCATGACCTACGCTGAATTCGACGCCTCCCTCACGGCCCACACCCCGCCCGCCAGTTTTTCGCCAATCCTGCTCGCTCTCTGGCACACCGGCCGCGACGAGTGGGCCGAGGCACACGATATTGTACAGGACCACGAAGGCGAGCCAGAGTATGATTGGTTACATGCGCTGCTGCACCGCCAGGAAGGCGACGCTACCAATGCCGCATACTGGTACCGCCACGCTGGCCGCCCGGTGTTCGACGGCTCCACTCGCCACGAGTGGCAAACGTTGGTAAAGTCGCAACTGGCCGGCTAGGCGCGACATACAGGCTGCTACTTCATCTTGAAATAGTATTATATATTAATAAATTTTATGGTGTTTTAATCAGGTATCGGCAATAAAAATTATATTTATCCAGCGAAACCAATTGACTGGATGTGATGCGGAACTTACTACTCTTAACTGCTGCCCTCGGCTTAACCAGCCTTGCTGTGCAAGCACAAGTAGATTCGGTGCGGGCCTCTACCCTGCCGCCGGCCCAACAAGCCGAGAAACTTTATAATAGCGGCGTGGCGAAGTTCAACCAGAAAAGCTACCGCGCCGCACTGCAGGATTTCGACCGGGCGCTGGCGCTACGGCCCGATTTTGCTAAGGCGTTCTATAACCGCGCCACCACCCGCTACGAGCTGAAAGAGTACCAGCCTGCCGTGCAGGACTACGACGAAGCCCTGAAGCTGGAGCCTACCAGCGGCACGGCATTCTTCGGGCGGGGCCAGGCTCGGGAGGCACTCAAACAGCCTGCCGAAGCCGAGCAGGATTACTCGAAAGCTGTAGAAGCCAACGCTGCCTACGCCCCATCTTGGTACTACCGCGGTGCTCTGCGCTTCGAAAAGGCCGACTATGCGGCTGCTAAGGCTGATTTCGACCAAGCTATTAAGGCCGACCCCAATTACGCCTACGCCTGGCACGACCGGGGTAGCGCCCAGCGCCAGCTTAACAACTACCCCGCCGCCATTCAGGACTATACCAAAGCGCTGGCGTTGCAACCCGAACTGCTGCCGGCCCTACTAAACCGCGCCGGTACCAAGCGCCGCGCCGGCGACCTAAAAGGCGCCCTCCAGGACTACGTTGACTACCTCCAGAAAAAGCAGGACAACCCCGTAGCCTATACCAACCGCGGCGCCACCCGCTACGAAGCTGGCGACTATAAGGGAGCAGCTGAGGATTTCGGCCGGGCTGTAGCCCTCGATGCCACCTACGCCTTTGCCTGGAACAACCGTGCTGCTGCCTACCTCAAGCTCGAAGACTACCAGAAAGCGGAAGCCGACGCCAGCAAGGCCTTAGCCCTCAACCCGCAATACGGCGAAGCCTACCTAAACCGGGGCCACGCCCGCGAAATGCTGCGCAATACCAACGGTGCCTGCCAAGACTGGCGCAAAGCCGCCGAGCTTGGCTTGGAAATTGGGACCAACTATGCCGCAAACTCCGGCTGCGGCGAAAGCAACTGAGTAGCGCAGTAATTGACTACTGGCAAATCCTGTACTCAGGCCTGAACACTTAAGAAAGACCTCTGCGTCATCTGCGGAAGAATCTGCGCCCTTTGTGGGATAAGGTCATCCGCACGAATTATTATCTTATGTACAAGTATCTACTAGCCCTGCTTCTACTTTCCACGGCCGCTCAAGCCCAAAGTGTGGAATTCAGCAAGGAACGATTCGGCAATAATAAGGACGGCCTGAAAGCGGCCCTCAAGGAAATAAAGCTAGGTGACGAATGGTATGCCAACGACCCGCCCCGCTACGAGCAGGCTTTGCCGCACTACTTAGAGGCCCAAAAGCTCAACCCTGAAAACGCCGAGCTGAATTTAAAAATCGGGGACTGTTACCTGCATTCTGGTTTCAAGCCACGCGCCCTGGTGTATTTGCAGAAGGCCTACCAACTCAATTCCGGCGTTGACCCGCGCATTCATTATTTGCTGGGCCGCGGTTTGCACCTGAACGGTAAGTGGCAGGAAGCTATAGCCGAGTACAAGCAGGCCACGCCCGCCACCGGCACCAAAAACACGGCCGGTTTCACCCAGGATATCCAGAAGAAAATAGCGGAGTGTGAAAACGGCCGCAAGATGGCCGCCAAACCCGTGCGGGTGTTCATCGACAATGCCGGACCGGGCGTGAACTCGCCGTACCCAGAATATGGGCCAGTTATTTCGGCCGATGAATCGGTGATTTTGTTCACGTCGCGGCGGCAGGGCTCGACGGGAGGCGAGAAGGACCCGGAATCGGGAGGTTTCTTTGAAGACGTGTACCAAAGCAACCGCGAAGGAGATACTTGGGGCACGGCCCGTAACCTAGGCGAAACCGTGAATAGCTCGGGCCACGACGCCACCGTAGGCCTCGCGCCTGATGCCCAGCGCATGCTGGTGTACGTGGAAGACAACGGCGGCGACCTGAACGAAGCCAGTTTGCGCGGTGCCACTTGGTTGAAGCCCCAGCGCCTCGGCAACCGCATTAATAGCAAAGCACACGAATCGTCGGCGGCGTACACACCCGATGGCAAGAGCCTGCTGCTGGTGAGCGACAAGCCCGGCGGCCTAGGTGGGCGCGACATTTACAAAGTAGAAATAGACGGACGCGGCCCGGCCGTAAATCTCGGCTCCACCATCAACACGCCCTACGGTGAGGAAGGCGTATTTCTGCACCCCGATGGCAAAACGATGTACTTCTCATCGGAAGGCCACAGCTCAATGGGCGGCTACGACATTTTTAAATCCACCTACGAAAATGGCAAGTGGAGCACGCCGGAAAACCTAGGCTGGCCCATCAATACTCCCGACGACGACGTGTTTTTTGTGGTATCCGCCTCGGGTCGGCACGGCTACTATTCCTCGTTCCGCGACGATGGATTGGGGTCGAAGGACATCTACCAGATTACGTTTCTGGGGCCGGAAAAGCCACCAGTGCTCAGCCAAGAAGACCAATTGCTAGCCTCACGTGCTCAGCCAGTGAAAGAAACTTTGCTGGCACCGCCCGTGCCTGTAGCCACTGCCCAAGTAACCATCTTGAAGGGCACCATCACGGATGATGCTAGCAAGCAGCCGGTGGAAGCTACTATCGACGTGGTGGATAACAAGCTAAATCAGATTATTGCCTCATTCCGGGCCAATGCGCAATCGGGTCGCTACTTGGTGTCGTTGCCATCAGGCGTGAACTATGGCATTGTGGTACGGCAGGAAGGCTATTTGTTCCACTCCGAAAATTTCGATTTACCCGCTGGCACCGCCTATTCGGAAGTGGTGAAAGATGTGCAGCTCAAGAAGCTGGATGTGGGCGTGAAAGTGGTCCTCAACAACATCTTCTTTGATACCGGTAAAGCCACGCTCCGCAAGGAAAGCACTGCCGAGTTGGAGCGCCTGCAAAAGCTGCTAGTCGAAACCCCAGCGCTACGCCTGGAAATATCCGGCCACACCGATAACGTGGGCACTGCCGCCACCAACCGGGAGCTAAGCCAGCGCCGCGCCAAAACCGTAGTGGACTACCTCACGCAGAAAGGCATAGCCCAAGACCGTTTGACGTCCGCTGGCTACGGCGATACCCAGCCAGTGGCCCCCAACACCACCAAAGCCAATCGTCAACTCAACCGCCGCACCGAGTTCAAGGTAACCGGCAAGTAAGCGGGCAATGCTGGTATCCTATAAGATATGGCGTACCAGCTTCACCCAGCATTTCTCTTCTCACAGCGTCAAACACTTGATTCATCAGGTAGAGGCTGAGGTTCCTCGACATGACACTCAGCTGCCGAAAGCTGCACTGTATCTTGTGAAAGTCCGCTACCGACCACCGGACTTCTTAGCTGTGCTTGTTCGCTTCTACCGACTATTTTTCACGTTGCTGCTTGCTTGCGGGGCCATCCAAGGTGTGTGGGCGCAAGCTTCCGCTACGGCGCCGCAGTATTTCCTGAAGCAATTCGGTGCTGCTGACGGCTTGCCGCAGCCATTCATCTATGCCCTAGCGCAGGACCGAACCGGCTACCTCTGGATAGGCACCGCCGAAGGATTAGTGCGCTACGATGGCACGGAGTTCGTCACGTTTACCACTAAAAACGGGCTGGCTGAAGATTTTGTAACGAAACTGTACGTGCAGCCTAACACCGGGCAAGTGTGGGTTGGGCATTACCAAGGTGGCGTGTCGCGCTGGAACGGCCAACACTTCCAACGTGTAACAGATGCGGCTTCCCACCCGGTCAATTTTCGCTTCAAGCTTGGTATTTCTTCGCCCGATACCACGTACGCCGGCGCGAAACTATCGACCAAGCAGGAAGCACCCGCGCGCCGATTTCCAACGCTTCGGCAAGTGCTGCCGCCAGGCGCTACCCCACAGTGCGTATTAGCTGACCGGGAGCACAACGTATGGATAGGCACGGCGGGGCAGGGCTTATGGCGCTGGTCGGACCGGCACGTGGCCTTTTATCCGCTGCCCCAGAACTCAACAGCAGCAACTCTTGCGGCATTATATACCGGCGAAGGCACAGGGTATGGCATGCTCACCAATGGTCAGCTTTGCGGACTCAACCCTACTGCTGGTCAGCTATCTCCTATTATTGTTTATCCGGAGAAGGTACTGCCGTGTACACCCAGTGTGGTTTTGCAAACTCCTGATGGTCGGGCGTACCCAGTTTTCGACAGACATGGACCAGACCCACCGCCCAGATCCATCTGGGCGGGCACCACAGGGTATGGACTGTGGCAGATTCCTATACCGGCTCCTAACACTAAAGCAATAGTTATGCAGCAGGTCAAACGCCTACCTGCTACCATTGCTGTAACGGCTTTCACCCAGCACCGCAACGGCGACTTGTGGGTGGGTACCGCGCTGGATGGCGTCTACCGCCTACCCGCCGATTCCAGCCAGGCCGCCGAGCATTTCACTACCGCCAACGGGCTGCTGCACAACACCATTTACGCCCTCACCACCGACTCCTTAGGTCACGTCTGGATTGGCACGCACGATACCGGGCTGGCGGTGTGGCAGGGCAAAAGCTTCCGTTACTATCGTTTCCGCACAGCCGCCCTCGATGTATCCTCGCTGCTGAACGACGACCGGGGCCGGGTGTGGATTGGCACGGAAGGCAGCGGCATTTTCTGCTACGAAAACGGCAGGCTACGCCCCTATGGTTCAACTGATGGCTTAGCCTCTGCTTATTGTTACGCTCTACTGCCGGTGCGCTGGGGCAGCAGCTACCACGGCGGCTACCACCACGATTTTCGGCACGAGCAGGTGCTGGTAGTCCACCGCAACGGCCTCAGCTTTGCCGACACCACCAACCGTCATTTTGCCCCGGCGGCCTTGCCCGGCAACCCCTTGGTGCAGGATTTGTTGCCTCAAGCCGCGGTAGCCTGGAGCAGTTACTGCGTGTGGCTACGCACCCGTACTGGTTTGCTTTGCCTGCGTACCAATGCTCCCGAGCTATTACCAGGCACCAGTCAGTCTACTCCTACCTTGCTGGCCACTGAAGTAGACGGCGCCGTGCAGTTTCCATACCACTTAGGAGAACTATCAGCAACGCGGCATCGGGTCAGCTTCACATTCAGGGGCGTAAGCTTGCTGCCAGGACAGGCCGGGCTTCAGTATCAATACCGTTTGCTTGGCTACCAGGAGCAATGGAGCCGGCCCACGGTGGTAGGCGAAGCACAGTTTCCGCGCCTTGATGCGGGCCACTATTCTTTTGCGGTGCGGGCCCGGCTGGGCGAGCAAGGAGTGTGGTCGGCACCCACAGTAACCGCCTTCACTATTGCTACTCCGTTCTACCAAACATGGTGGTTTGCGGCACTGAGCATACTGGCTGCCGGAGCTGGAGTTTTTGCCTTCACCCAGGCCCGGGAAGCCACCCTACGGCGCCAGAAGCTGCAACTGGAAATCACAGTGCGCGAGCGTACCCAGCAGTTACGCCACCAAAAGGCGCACATCGAGGAGATGAACGCCGAGCTAACGGTCGCCCGCGACGTGGCCGAGGCTTCGCGCAAAGCCAAGGCGCAGTTTCTGGCCAACATGAGCCACGAAATCCGCACCCCGATGAACGCCGTTATCGGCCTTACGCATTTGCTGCGCCAAACGCCCGTTAATGCAGTACAGAACGAGTACCTGGAGGCGGTGCAGTCGTCGTCGCAAAACCTACTAGTTATCATCAACGACATCCTCGACAGTTCGAAAATTGAGGCCGGCAAACTGACGCTCGAACAAGCTGCTTTCCGCTTGCCAGAACTGCTTCGGCGCGTGGCTAGCATGTTCCAGTTTGCCACCGAAGCCAAGCACCTGTACTTCACCCTTGATGTAGACCCGGCCGTACCCGCCGCGGTACTCGGCGACTCTGTGCGGCTCAATCAGGTGCTCGTCAACTTGGTGGGCAATGCGGTAAAGTTCACTACCACCGGCGGCGTGACGCTGCGCGTAACCGCCCGCCCGCTGCCTAAAGGCCAACAAATAGTTCGGTTTGTGGTGCAGGATACGGGTATCGGTATCCCGGCCAGTAAACTAGACGCTATTTTCGAGGACTTCTCGCAGGCCAATGCCAGCACTACCCGGCAGTTTGGGGGTACGGGCCTCGGCCTCAGCATTGCTCGTAATTTAGTGGAGCTGCACGGCGGTCAGCTGTGGGTGGAAAGCATTGAAGGTGAGGGCTCGGCTTTCTCGTTTGAAATTCCATACGCCACCGCCGACCCCGCCGATGTAGCTCCGGAAGCCACCCTGGCTGTTGGCCGCTTCGAGCCGGAGTTGCGAGTACTGGTAGCCGAGGACAACGAGCTAAATCAGCTGGTGGCTCGCCGGACGCTGGAGGCGTGGAACGTACACGTCACTATTGCCGCCAATGGCCGCCTGGCTATGGAAGCCGTCGAGCAAGCAACCTTCGATGCGGTGCTGATGGACGTGCAGATGCCGGAAATGGATGGTTACGAGGCCTCCCGGCAGTTGCGTGCCCGTTTCCCCAATGCCCATCAATTGCCCATCATCGGCCTCACCGCTTCAGCCCTGCCCGAAGACCGGGCCTTGGCTTTGGAAGCCGGCATGAATGACACCTTGGCTAAACCCTTCGACCCAGCTTTGCTTTACGCCCGCCTTGCGCACTATACCAACCGTCAGCCAGTAGCCCCCAGCAACCCGTCTAACTCGGTGGTACCTACAACTTCTGCGGTCGGACTAGCTGCTGTCGACTGGACGCTGCTGGAGGAATTAGCCGGCGGCAACGAAACCTTCATCCATCAGATTATCAATACCTTTCTTACCCAGGCGCCACAACTCCAACAACACCTAACTACTGCGGCCCAAAGCACCGACCACGACGAATTGGCACGTACAGCGCACAAGCTAAAAGGCCAGGCTGCTTACTTTGGTGTCGAATTTCTACAGACGACGCTGGAGCAAGTAGAGCAACAGGCCCGCCAACAAGCGCCACCCGCCGTAACTACAGCACTAGCTACCGAAGTGCAGGAGCAACTAGCGCTACTTTATCCGGCACTGCAAGCCCGGTTGGCTGGTTGACATACCTGTTATTAACATCAATTTTAATCTGCAGTGGATAGTTTACCTTTGAAAATATGCCAACTTCTACTCCCCATTTGCGCTGCCTTGTCGTCGACGATGACCCTCTCTCCATTCAGGTGGTTGAGAACTGCATTGCCAGCACCCCCTTCCTTACCAGCGTAGGCAGTTGCGAAAGTGCTGTAGCAGCAGCTGAAGTGTTGCGTCAGCAGGCAATTGATTTATTGTTTCTAGACGTGGAGATGCCCCTGATGTCAGGCATCGACTTACTTAGCACCCTCCAGAATTCGCCGTTGGTGGTGCTCATCACCAGTAGCAAGCAGTATGCTGTTGAGGCTTTTGAGTATGATGTGGTTGACTACTTGGTAAAGCCCGTCAGCTATGCCCGGTTCCTAAAAGCCGCCCAACGGGCCCTAGAACTTCACCAAGCACACCCAGGCGTTGAGTCTGCCATTCCAGCCGGCGCCGACTTCACCTTTATGAAGGTGGATACCAAGCTAGTGAAGGTGCTTTTTGATGAAGTGCGCTACGTGGAGGCTCTCGGCGACTATGTGCACATCGTGACGGGCCAAAGCAAGCTCATCGTGTACAGCACGATGAAAGCTGTAGAAGAGAAATTTCCTGATTCCTTATTTGTACGTGTCCACCGCTCTTTCATTGTCAATATCAAGCGGGTACAAGCCATTGAGGACAATACCATTATCATCGATAACAAGCACATCCCCATCGGCCAAACCTATATGCGGGAGGTGTTTCAACGCCTCAATAAATTTTGATTGTTGATTTATTCTTTGGCCTGTTTCAACTGGTAAAGAGCGTGCCGTTTCCATCGTTTTTTTGGCGGCAGTTCTTCTGGCTTCTGGCTTTATTGATAGCAGTTAGTCAAACGGCCCAGGCGCAGCGCGACGGCGACACGACCAGCGTAGCGTGTCCGCTGCCGCGGGTGGTGGAACTGTGTGTGGAGTTGGATGCCCGCGCATCCATTGACTCGGCGGCGGGCCCGCTCACTTACCGCTGGCTGATGGGCGACGGCACCACGCTTACGGGGCCGGTGGTTTCGCATTGCTATACTGCCCGGCGCGCATACACTGTGCAGCTCGATGTGATAGACGACAAAACTGGTGAGATACGCAAAGCCGAGAAGCTTATTCCCGTTGATTTCACCAAGGAAATTGTCCTCAACTTCACAGCCACGCCTGATACCATCCGGGCCGGCCAATCCGTCACTTTCGATGCCGTTGATTCGCAGCTGCCACTTTGCGCCAACGTGGTGGTGCTTTGGGATTTCCGCGACGGTGTGGTAAGCAATGGCCGCCGCGTACAACATACCTTTCGGCGCCCCGGCCAGTATGCCGTGCGTATGGCGCTACGCGGCAATGGTCCCGGCAGCTGCCCCGACAGCCATTGCGTGGGTCGGATTATCACGGTGCTGCCTGCTACTGCCCCTTAAAAACTGCGGTCTGTTTCAAATTTCGCATCATTGGCGAGCTATACCAACTGCTTGTTTTCCTCGCTAACTTGGGCCGCAGTTGCTTTTAGTATCTCCAGCGTCATGTTCCATAAGTGCTCATAAGGCACGATTTCAATTTCAGCAAATGCCTCACCAGGTGGCGGCGCTGCCTGCATTTTGCTAAGTAGTGGCTCAGCTAGCTTTTGGCTAAGAGCAGGATCGAAGTCGGACTTTACGGTAATGGCCAGCATGCGGAAGAACAACTGACTGCGCAAGGCACCAGCGTCGCGTAGGTGCCGCTGTTGATACTTGCGCAAGCCTTCCAAACGCACCAATAGCCCCTCTAGGTCGCGCTGCCGCAGGTAGTACAGAAACTGCAGAATCAGTACGGCTACATTGTACCCTTGCTTGTCTTGGCTATGGTCGGGTACGGTTTGCACGAAGGTGGTGAAGTTGCGCATGCGTAGCGGCGAAGCATCAGGCCGCATAAACTGCAAATACACCTCGTACAGGTCCCAACGTTGCAAAGCCAAGTCGCGCTGCTTCATGAAATGTACATTGGCTCGAGCCTGCCCCAGTAACTCGCGCGCCTGCCCGTACTGCTCCGCATGAATAGCCAGCAATACATATATTTCCATGAAATACAGCCAGTTAACAGAAGAGTAATGAAAGTCCTTCACAAACTCTTCGGCCAGCTTTAAGCCCTTGGTGGCTTGTCGGCTACGGAAGTGTGCGTACACGCTCATGTAGTCGTTGTAGCGCATATCAAACCGCCGCGGATTGATTGTACCCAACTCATATAGCTTAGCTGTTTCGCTGGTAATCTGAATTATCTCCTCGTAGTTACCAATTAGCTCCTGCTCTACAATGCGGGTGCGGTAGTAATATAGAAACGTGATAAAGGTGCCAGCTTGGCGATTCAACTCTGCTAATTTTTTAACCAACCCCGACATGGTATCTAGAATGTTCCGGCGGGCCCGCA
Organism: Hymenobacter norwichensis DSM 15439; assembly: GCF_000420705.1. Taxonomy (GTDB): domain Bacteria; phylum Bacteroidota; class Bacteroidia; order Cytophagales; family Hymenobacteraceae; genus Hymenobacter; species Hymenobacter norwichensis. The sequence continues at coordinate 635,923 of NZ_ATVL01000006.1, read as the reverse complement.
CTGTATAGGCCATCGTGGCTTTCACATCCCAGTACACTTGCGCCGCCTCTTCTTCCAGAGCCAGCGTTTGTTGCAGCTTGGCCAGTTGCTGGTTGTTGCTACGGTACCGTACCGGAATGCGCAGGTCGGCGTAAATGCTGCGGAGTAACTGTGCGCACAGCACGGCATACTGCGTCAACTCTTGGCTCATGGCCAATCGTAGGGCCTTCCGCGCCAGCGGTTCAGCGGCCTTTATTTCTCCTTCGGCATGCAGGGTACTGGTTTGAAAATATAGGCTCAGCAGTTGATGCTCGTGGCGGCGCGAAACTGGGTGGCGCGGGTCAGTATCATCCAGAAAAAATAGATGGTTGAGAAGCTTCTGCTGAACCCGGGATTTAAGCTTTCGAAAGGCCGTTTGGGTGGTTTCGTCGTTTTTCCCATACAGCATTTTGATGGCCTGTTTTTGCGACTTATTCTGCTCAGCTACTAGCAGCTGTACCAAGGCCATTTCCTTGTTGGAAGAGTTCCGAGCAGCAAAGTCAAGCAATGGCAGCACTTTCAAGCGCCGGTCTGTCACAATTCGAGCCAGATTGATCAGTTCTTCCATTCCGGAACATACGTGTACAAACGCTACGTGGCGTTTTTAATAATGATTCGGTTGCTGAATCTACGTCACAAAATAACCAGCTTTTTCCTTTACTACTGCCCTGCACTAGTGAAACCTTTGTAAAATAGGAAAATAGAGGTTTTTTTTTGCCTCAATGTCACATTTAGCCTGATATACAACATGGCTTATCCAGGGATTGGATAATACGTTCGGGGGAAAAACGATTTTGCACTATAAATATTCATGTAACTTATTTAATAGATACAAATCACTTTTGCTGCTCTTCTTTCCTTTCCAAGGGGCCGGTTTGCCTACACCTTTGTGTCAATCAATCACTTGAACGACACAACAACCACTCGTCATGCTCAACCTCATCGCCCTCGCTCTATTTCAAATCAGCAGCCTGACCGTTAGCCCTGAAGTTGCTACCACTCAAACTGTTTCTGTAGCTGAAACTGCCGATGACCACGGCACCGGCGGCTGGACGGGTATTGACACCACTACTGGCACCCCAACGACCAACAACGCCCATGGTACCGGCGGCTGGACAGGCATCGACACGACCACTGGCACCCCAACGACCAATGCTGACCACGGCACCGGAGGCTGGACGGGTATCGACACCCCAACGACTAACAACGCTGACCATGGCACCGGTGGTTGGACGGGTATCGACGACCACGGCACAGGCGGCTGGACTGGCAAATAAGGCCCAGGAATAGTTTATAAGAACTGGCTCGGATTTCTTGGTTAACTTGCCCTGCCCCCTTGCAGTGCTTTTCCTAGCCAATGAAGTCTTTCCTGTCCGGATTAGCGGCCTTCCTTTTGTGTGGTGTCGGGCTCACAGCCTGCACCACACCATCCGCTGGCCCGCCGGCCGTTCGTATTCGCTGGGCTCAGGATCCTCAAACGCTGGAGCCACTGACAGCAACCTCCTCACAGGCGGTGGAAGTTATTAACCTTCGGCATTGTAGCTTACTGGCCGGCGACTATGAGCACGGGCGCTTTGCCCCCTGGCTGGCCGAATCGTTGCCGGTTATTAGTCGGCGCAACAGTTTCACCTTGCTTACCTATACGCTTCGGCGGGAAGCAACTTGGGACAATGGGCAGCCGGTACTGGCCCGGGATGTGGCTTTCACTCTCAAGGTGATGAACTGCCCGCGCTTACCTACCGAGTACTCCCGCACCCAGTATGGCGTAATTCTCGACATCGAGTTGGACGCTGCCAACCCACGCCGGTTTACACTGGTTTGCAAAGGCTCTTCCCAAAACGTCATCATAGCATCGGGCGACTATCTGATTCTGTCCGAACACAGCCTAGACCCGGAAGCGGCACTGCGCGCAGTGCCGCTTCCGCTGTTACGGGCAGATACTGCGGCGGCTCTTCGGCGCTACCCGTCGCTGCTGAATCTTGCCAACCGCTACCGCAGCATTCCGCCGGAAAAGCAGCCCGGTTGCGGCCCTTACCAGCTTACAGCTTGGGCGAAAAACCAGTATCTGCGGTTACAGCGCAAGCCGAACTGGTGGGGCAGCAAACTTAATAAGCCGCCGCGGTGGCTACAGGCCCAAGCTGAGGTTCTGGACTACCGCATCATTCCAGACAATGCCACGGCGCTACTGGCACTACGCCGAGGCGACATTGACTTGTATCCGGAGCCACCCGCTCAGGATTTCAACCGGCTTAGGCATTCGGCGGATAGCACCAAGCTGCTGTTCTCGGTAGCTAATTCGTACGACGTGACCATGGTAGGGTTCAATACGCAGCGCCCAGCCCTGAAAGACCCCTTAACTCGCCGGGCTCTGAGCATGCTTTTCGATATACCGGGCCTGATAAGCGCCACCCAACCTGGGTTGGCGTACCGCAGCGTGGGCCTGATTAATCCGCACGACAAGCCGGCGTACAATGACAGCCTGCCATTACTGGTATTTGCGCCGCAACGGGCCCTCGCACTTCTGAGCCAAGCCGGCTGGCAACAGCATCCCGACAAAACATGGTGGCGCAACAAGATTCAACTGGTCCTCAATATTATTTATAAGGCCGGCGCTGCTGATCATGAGGCCATTGCCACGCAGCTTCGGACTACTGCGCGGCAACTGGGCGTTCTGATTAAACTGCGGCCTCAAGAAAGTACGCTGCTACGGCGGCAAATGCAAAGTGGGAATATGGATATGTACGTGCATACCCTCAATGGTACTCCCTACGCCTACAACTTCTTTTCCATCATGCATTCCCGCGGCATTGGGATGATCAATTATCCCCGCTTCCAAAACGCGGAAAGTGACCATTTGATTGAAGCCATTACTGCCGAGCCGAACCCACTTCGGCAGGCTAGCTTATTACGACGCTTTCAGGTCCTGTTGCAGCAGGAATCACCGGTGGCAGTGCTGTATTTCGCACGCCACCGGCTGATTGCGTCACGTCGCCTTGGCACGGTTCAGGCCATCAGTGCGCGCCCCGGCTACGATGCCACCCAGCTACAACTTGCTTCTGCCCGGCAGTAGATATATGGTGCGTCAGGTACTGCGTCGCTTATTTCAGCTGTTACTTACCGCGTGGGGCATTATAACGCTGCTGTTTCTACTAACGCGGACGTTACCCGACGACCAGCAGTTGCTCTCCCGCTTTACCGACACTACCACCGGCACTACTGCCTCGGGCGAGCAGGTTCGGCAAGCCCAGCAGGCCCGGCTTCAGCGTTTAGGGCTAGCCGAACCCGTATTCTATGCTTCGCGGGCCACAGTTCCCATTGATGATGAGCAATTGCTAATCAGCCGCTGGCACTGGAATGGCACCCACAATCAATACCACCACTGGCTGCGCGACGTTGTGCACGGCAACCTGGGCCGCTCGTACCGCACTGGGGAGCCGGTGGCCGGGCTATTAGGCTCGGCACTGCTCATTACGCTCCCACTTTCCGGCTTGGCCGCGCTGTTTATTGTTGTCTTTTCCTTGCTGCTTGGCTTACTGCTGGCTTCCCGCCCGCATACTGGTTGGGTGGCAATGGGCCTGTATACGCTCGATTCTATGCCGCTTTTCGTGGTAGCCCTGCTGCTGCTGCTGCTGCTAGCCAACCCCGACTTTTTAACTCTCTTTCCAACTTATGGGCTCGGGCTGGACAATGAAGCTGCTACTTCGCTACCGCTCATTCTGACTGCGCCAGCTTATGCGGTACTGCCCGTGGCCAGCCTGGTGTTAACGGGCCTCGCTGAACCGACCTTGCAGCTAGCCGCCGCACTTCGCCACGAGCTACAATTCTTCTACATTCTGACAGCGCGGGCCAAAGGGCTTTCCAGCGGGCGGGTTTTACGGCGTCATGCGTTCCGCAACGCGCTGCTGCCTATTCTTACTCTCTACACCGAGTTGCTACCCAATTTATTAGCTGGCTCGGTGGTGGTTGAGCTAATTTTTGCGCTGCCGGGCCTGGGCCGGCTATTAGCCGACGCCGCTGCCGCCCGCGACTATCCGGTACTAGTGGGTGGCGTGGCGATGGTGGTGCTTACCCGCCAATTCTCGCTCCTACTAGCCGACTGGCTATACCAGCTGGCCGATCCACGAATCCGAACCACAGGCTGATGAGGCCGCCCCCCCAACAAACTACGAGCTTCGGGTGGCAGCAGTGGCTGGCGGTAACCTGGCTGGGTTTGCTGCTGCTTGCTGCCGTTGGGGCAGGGCTGCTCCCGGAGCAATACCTCGCCCCTGACCTGCTGCATACCTCTGCGCCTCCTCTCACGCCAAACCATGGGCTGGGCACCGATCCGCTGGGGCAAGATGTAGGAATGGTTCTGCTTTTTGGAGCCCGCGTTGCGTTGTGTGTTAGCCTACCAGCTGCGCTGCTAGCCGCTGCCCTTGGCACTTTGCTAGGCTTGCTGGCTGGGTACTGGGGCAACCAGCGCCTACAATTGCCCGCATGTTATTGGCTGAGTGGCTTTTTAGCCGCGGCTTGCTATGTGTTGGTTACAGTTCCTAGCCATGGCTTGGTGGTTTGGTGGTGGCCACTGGCCCTGGGGGCTGTGGCCATTTTAGTGGGCAGGTTCCTGTCGTGCATCACGGGGCTGCGCAAGCCCATTGCCTTTCCGGCCGACTGGCTGCTGCTGACGCTGATAACCTTGCTAGCCGCACTTCCCCGGTTGCTGCTGGTTCTTACGGTAGCAGCAGCCTCTGAACCCACCTTTTGGGGGTTGGTTGTGCTGCTCACACTTACTACCTGGCCCCAATCGGCGCGGCTGGTGCGGGCAGAGGTACAGCGGGTGCGGCAACTGCCGTATCTGGAAGCGGCAACTGCGGCCGGCTTGCCGCCCTGGCGTATCGTGCGGCATCATCTTCTGCCCAACGTCTGGGGGCCCATTGCTACCACTATTCCCCTCAGCATGGCCGCCCTCATTGCCCTCGAAACCACTCTTTCTTTTTTGGGTGTAGGGCTTCCGCCCGAAATTCCCAGTTGGGGGCGGCTGCTGGCTTTCAGCAGGGTGGCGCCGGACGCTTGGTGGCTGTTGGCACTTCCAGGATTGTGCCTGCTGGCTACCACTTTATCGTTGCGCCAACTGCTGCCGGTCAATAAACAGCGAAGCACCATCTAATTTTTATGTCACAAATCAAGCTTACTTATTGAGCTTATACACTCACATAGCTTCTACACGACACCGCAAAACTATTCTTACTCCCTTCAAAAGAGCACCAATATTTATTTTATACTAAAGCAAAGCAATAGTTATACCCTAAAACACTAGTCACAAATAGTGAGTTTTTTTCCTTTACTCGCCTAGCGTATTGCCCTAGTTTTGTAATGTGCTAAAAGGAAAAGCACTAAAAAGACATACTCTCTCGCTGTTTGGCTCGGCTAATAATGGCGTCACTACTTCTCAAGCGTCGGCAGGGACACGCATTGCGTTACTTGCTTCTGGAAATGGCAACTCGGCAACGAGTTACAACAACTGGGTCTGGCTTTCAGACGATTGATGGAGAGATAGTACCGTTTTTAGCTGGCGAACACGCACTCCGCTCTGGAGCGGCAGTGTTGATTGGAGGCCTTTTCGTCGGAACTGTCTTATTGGAATCCTGATAAAGGTGTTAATTATTACGGCCTTCCCTACTAAGGGAGTAGGAAGGTTAGTGAACAATGTTGCAATAGGTGTGTGAAAACCCCGCTGGTTCTGCCTGCGGGGTTTTTGCGTTATAAGCAGTTACTATTCTGTTTCTCGCAACATATGCCTACCAGCTACGAAGGCTCCGTCTGGCGGGCCAGGATGGCAATACCGCTCTGGAAATCGTGGGGTTGGTAGCCCAGTTCCCGCTGCGCTTTCTCGATGATGAAGCCCGTACGCGGCGGCCGCTTGGCCGGCTGCGAGAATGTGCTGCCATCAACCCGAGTGATGAGCGACTTATCCAATTGGAAGTAGTCGGCTACCTGAAGGGCCATCTGGTAGGGCGTGAGCACCTCGCTGCTGCTGATATGGTAGATGCCAGTGGCGCTTTTTTGCGCTACCAGCCAGCAACCCTGGGCCAAGTCTTCGGCCAGAGTTGGAGTTCGGTACTGGTCGTCGACGACGTTGATGGCCTTGCCGGCGCGCAATGAGTCACGCACCCACAGCACAATGTTGGTGCGACCGTAGTCGTGAGCGGTACCATATACCAGCACGGTGCGCACAATGGCCCACGGGCCGGTGCTAGCTTGCACCAGTTGCTCAGCAGCCAGCTTGCTGTTGCCATAGAAATTGATGGGCGCCGGTACGGCATCTTCCGCCAGCGGCCCTTCTTCGCCACTAAAAACGAAATCGGTGCTAACGTGGGTGAGATGCACGCTATGCTGGGCGCAGGCCGCTACCAAGTGTTGTACGGCCGTCACGTTGCTAGCCCAGCACGCGTCCTGGTTTAGCTGGCACTCGTCCACGTTGGTCATGGCCGCTGTGTGAATGAGGTGGGTGGGCCGCTCCCGCGCCAGCACGGCCTCTACTTCCTCTTGGTTGGCTACGTCGAGCGACACGAAACGCAAGCCAGGATGAATGGCAGCCAGTTTGTTGGTCCCGCGCGAAGTAGCTACTACATCTACCTCAAGCTGCCGGTACAGCAAGTCAACCAGCTTCTGCCCCAGCAATCCGTTGGAACCCGTTATCAAAATGCGCATAGGCTGGTAGTTGAGGGCGGTTTGTTTACTGACGATACGTTAAATAAGGCGATTAGCGAAATATCAACCTGTTACCTCAATACTGGTAGCCGTACAGCTCGGCGATTTTTTTCTTTTTCAGCTTTTCCACTTTCACCGTCATTTTAATATCAGTGAGGGGCCGGTCACGCTCATTTTTGGGCTGGGCGGCAATTTTATCCAGCACATCGAGGCCACTGATTACCTGCCCGTACACCGTGTACTGCCCATCAAGGTGCGAGACGCCGCGGTGGTTTTGCACGAGGTAGAACTGGGAACTGCTGCTGGCCCGCTCCGGATTCACAAAGTCGCCTTGACGGGCCGCAGCTAACGCGCCGAACTTGTGCTTGAACTCGGGCCGGATTTCAGCGGGAATCGTGGGGGCGTTGGGCTGGCCGGCACCGTCGTTGGTAGGGTCGTCATCTTTGGAGTTGGCATCGCCGCCCTGAATCATAAAATCGGGGATGATGCGGTGAAAGGTAGTGCCGTTGTAGAAACCGCTTTCGGCCAGCTTCAGGAAATTGGCTTTGTGCTTGGGCGTGGCATCAAACAGCACCAGCTTGATATCCCCGAGGGAGGTGCTGATGGTCACCAGCTGATCCTTCTTACTGAACTTCGGTTTCCTGGCAGCTTGCAGCGCTGAAGTGGTGAAAAGCAGCAGGATGGCGCACAGCAGCGCCGAAAAACGGAAATTTAGGTTCATAACGCGGCAGCACGAAAAGTTTATGCGGCGAAATTAAGCGGTTTCGCGCGGCAACACCACGCCTGCGGACATCTTCGTGCCTGCTGCCTGCGTTGGCCTTCTTGTTTTCGCTGAAAGTATACCCGAGAACCTCCGCCAAAATATTGTAAATGCCGTATGGGCTGGCAGTACTACCGTTCACCTTCTGCTTTCTATGACTGCCACCCCTACCCTTTCGGCTACGCCGCCACCCCATTGGTTTCCGAAGCTGCTGCTCGTTATCTACCTAGTTGAATTCGTTGCGCTGGGGCTGCACCCGGCGGAACGCGGCACGTGGTGGGCCGAAAACGTGCCGATCTTCTTGCTTGTGCTGGCGCTAGTGGTCCTGTATCTACGGGGCGTGCGGTTCTCAAACCTGGCGTATTTGCTGATGAGTGTACTCATCTTCATGCACACCGTGGGCGGGCACTACACCTTCGAGAAGGTACCGTTCGATTGGTTCAACAACCTGTTTGGCTTCAAGCGCAACATGTACGACCGGGTGGCGCATTTCTCGGTGGGCTTCTACGCCTACGCCATCATCGAGCTGACTGACCGGTACGGCACCATCCGCAACCGCGCCATCAGCTACCTGTTTCCCCTGTGTGTTATTGGCACTGTGGCCATGACCTATGAGCTGATTGAGTGGGTATATGCCGAAGTAGCCGGCGGCGACGCCGGGGCCGCTTTCCTCGGCAGCCAAGGCGACATCTGGGATGCCCAGAAAGACATGCTAGCCGATACCAGCGGCGCCATTTTCGCGCTATTGCTATACGCAATATTCGGCGGCCGGCGCACCCGCTAGATTTCATTGCAAACAACAAGGCCCCTGCTGAAATCACTCAGCAGGGGCCTTTTGATACTACATAACTTCCGAAGTTAGGCGCGCGCCTGCCGGATGCTGGCCAGAATTTCCTGGCCGCCGCGGGATAGAATCTGCTCCGCTACCCGTACCCCTAGTGCATCGGCTTCGGTGGTGGCGGCCGACTGAATTTCTTCGAGTAGCTGCTCCCCGTCGAGGCTGATGAGGCCGCCATGCAGCTGCACAGTACCGGCCGACGTGAGTGTAGCCAGCGCAAACGACGGGATACTGCACCCGCCTTCCATGGTGCGCAAAAACGCCCGCTCGGCAGCCAGGCAAATATGCGTGGGGCCGTGGTCGAGAATGCGCTGCAACTCCTGTTTCAGTTCGGGCTCCAAGCTGCGCGCGCACTCAATGGCCACACTACCCTGGCCGGTGGCGGGTACAAACTGCGTTTCAGGCAGCATATGCCGGATGAGGGCGTCGTACTCCATGCGGTGCACACCAGCGTAGGCTAGTACCAGCGCATCATACTGGCCTTCTTCCAGCTTGCGCAGGCGGGTTTGCAGGTTGCCACGAGCTTCGGCGGTGGTAGCATTGGGCAGAAACCGTTTCAACATGGCCTTGCGGCGGGTGCTGCTGGTGCCCAACACCAGGCCAGGCCGGTGCAGGTCGAGGTCGGCTTGGAAGCTGACTACTACATCATTCACCTGCTCGCGCTCCATAAAAGCCAACAGTTCCAGGTCAGACGGTATGGAGCTTTGTACGTCTTTAGCGCTATGTACCGCAATATCCACGTGGCCAGTCCGTAGCCCCACTTCCAGTTCCTCGGTAAACACGCCTTTCGAGCCGATTTTATCGAGGGAGCGGTCCAGCACAACGTCGCCGGTGGTGGTGATGATGACAATTTCGGTGCTCAGGCCAGCCAGTTCCAGGCAAGCCGCTACGTGGTGGGCTTGCCACAGCGCTAATCTGCTGCCGCGGGTACCGATGCGGATAATCTTTTTCAAGCAATTCAGATTTAAAATGTCAGCTTGCCACGGCCGCAGCAGCTAATAAGCCAGGGCTAAATAAGCCGGTGCAAAGGTACTGCCTCCGGCGCCTATGTTGCCGACTATAGCTCGTTTAACGCCTACTATAGCAAGTTAGCAAACTGTATTTTCAGCATTTTTAGCCATTAGGCAGCGTTTTTCAACAATTCTGCCACTCGCAACGACACGTCAACGAACACCATGCGAGGGTTGGCATTGCGCTCAATGTGGTAGTGCGCCTCGTTCAACTCGCGGGTAAGTGGGTCGGCGTTGCGGGGCGTGACGAAACGGCTGAAGCCTCCAATGAACTGCTGCTCCGCTGCGGGCAAATGGGGCACTAGCTGCGGGTCGAGGCCGTAGAGCAACACCTTGCGCAGTAGTCCCAGCGCAAACTGCATAAACTCTTTCTGATTTTCGCGGCCTAGCTTCTGAAATTCGTCGCTCGTCGTGAGCATGTCGCCCACGTTGTTGCTGTAGCACAGGCGCATCCACTTCACAAACAAAGCGAAATAGTCGTGGTCGGTGCTGGCGTGCTGGGCAGCCAGCGCGGTGCCAGGGTTGCCCTCGGCCAGCTGAGCCAGCTGGCGCGCTTTCACTTCCGGAATTTGGTGTGCGGTGTGCAACCACTCAGTTAGCTCAGTTTCCTGAAGCGGCCGAACTACCACGGGCTGCACCCGGCTGATGATGGTGGGCAGCAACTGCTCGGGCGCATAGCTCACCAGCAAAAACACAGTAGCGGGCGGTGGCTCCTCCAGCAGCTTCAGCACGGCGTTGGCGGCGGCCGGGTGCATCAGCTCGGGTAGCCAGATGACTACTAACTTGAATTGCGCTTCAAATGCTTTCAGCGAAACCAGCTTCAGCAGCTGCAAACTTTCGTCTTTAGAAATGCTGCCCTGCTTGTTTTCGGCGCCGATGTGCTGCATCCAGTCGTTGAGTCCCTGGTAGGGGTTGTCGAGCACGAAGCTGCGCCACTCGGCCATGAACTTACTACTGGTGGCGTCCTTGGCCACAGTTTTGGTAGTCGTGACCGGCACAATGAAGTTGAGGTCGGGGTGTACCAGCTTGTCGATTTTCTGGCAGCTGGGGCAATGCCCGCAAGAATCTTCATCCGTAGCGGCGCGCTGCTCGCAGTTCAGAAACGCGGCATACGCCAGCGCCAAAGCTAGCGCCGCCGACCCCTCCGCCCCCCGAAACAATTGTGCGTGCGCCACATGGTTGCGCTGCACACTCTGTACAAGTAGCTGCTTTACCTGCTGCTGACCGGGAATAGCTGAAAAACGCATTGCTTGTTTCTTCTCGTAAGATTAACGCTGGCTAAGGTCGCGGGTGGTGAGGCGGAAATGCTTGCGCCGAAGCTTACGCCGGATGTCAGCTGGGATGTTCCATCCTTCCTGGTAGCTTTTGACGATGGCCGCCTCTCGTTCGGGACTGAAGCGCACTAGTTGCAAGGCACCTACCACCATTGGTACGCCACCGTCTACAACCGCCGCCGTTGTATTCTCCTTCTTCGACCGGATGGACCGCCAGCCCACGCTTTCGTCGTAGGCTGCTTCCGCGCCAGTGGCCACCCATGTTGCGCCACTGCCGCGCTTCTGTGCAAACAGCTTGTGTACGGCACGCACCGTGTCGCGCCCCTGACTGAAGCCCGGCCCGGCCCATACAACTAGACAACAAAACAACGTCACCTTTTTCATGCAAGTGGCTACTGACTGGCCTTTTCCCACACCCGCTCCTTGGCCGTTGCCTCAAACACGTGCTGCATGATGGCTTGTTCGGTAGCGTCGTAAGGCAAATGGCGCCGGGCCATTACGCGCTCTGCTACTTCGGCCATTTTCGGCAGCTTGAACGTTTCAAACCCAGCGGCTCCACCCCAACTAAAGCTTGGAATAAATGTGCGTGGAAATCCAGCCCCGAAAATATTGGCCGCTACGCCTACCACCGTGCCCGTATTGAACATGGTATTGATACCACACTTGCTATGGTCGCCCATCATAAGGCCGCAGAACTGCTGTCCGGTGTTCACGAAGCGGCCCGCCGCGTGGCTCCAGATTTTGACGGGCGCGTAGTTATTTTTCAAGTTGGAGGTGTTGGTATCGGCCCCCAGGTTGCACCATTCGCCAATCACCGAGTTGCCCACGTAGCCGTCGTGGCCCTTGTTGCTGTGCCCGAAGAAAATGCTGTTACCAACCTCACCGCCTACTTTGCAGTGCGGCCCTACGGTATTGTCGCCGCGCATTTTGGCGCCGGGATTAATGATTGAGCCTTCGCCCAGCGCCAGCGCCCCCTTGATAATGGCTCCTTCGCTGACGTGCGAGTTCTTCCCTAAATAGATAGGGCCGTTTTCGGCATTCAGGATGGCTGCCCGAATCTTTACGCCGGGTTCGATGAAAATATTCTCCGGCGCATATACTATAGTATGCGGGTCGCCAACGGGGGCTGACTGCCGGCCTTTGGTCAGGAGCGTGAAGTCGCGGCGGATTTCGGCGCCATTATGCAGAAACAGGTGCCACACCTCCCGGATTACGGTGACAGGCTCCTGTACTTCCTGGGTTTTGCGGAAGCCATCCTGAATCAACTCGGCCACCAGGGAAGCGTCGGCGAGGTGCGCGGCTACCAGCATTTCCTCGCAGTAAAGCGCTTCGCCGGGCTGTAGTGCCTGCACCTGCCGGGCCAGCAGGTCATCGGCGCACACGGCCCCGTTGATTATCAGTGCAGGCCCCTGCGTAGGGCCCGCCGGAAACTTAGCCTGCAAATGCAGTTGCGTGAGGTAGCCCACGGGCTGCCGCAAACGGTGCTGCCATTTTTCAGCCAACGTCAGAATACCGCAGCGCAGGGCTGCTACCGGCCTAGTGAACGTGAACGGCAACAGGTGCGGCCAGATAGCCGGGTCATCGAAAAGCAGAACGTGCATCGGATAAAGATTTCTAGTAGCGGGCAGTAACTGAATAACTACCCAGCGCGGATAAGCAGCTAGTTACGGGTACAAATAAAAAACTCCTGCCAGACAAAGCCGGCAGGAGTTTTTAGTGGTTGCGTTCTGGCCTCTTGAAATCAAGCGGTTAGAGCCGGCAACTATTTTTTCTGGTAGCGGTTGCGGAATTTCTCCACGCGGCCAGCCGTGTCAAGCAACACGTTTTTGCCGGTGTAGAAAGGGTGCGACTCGCTGCTCACCTCCACCTTGATGACGGGGTAGCTCTTGCCGTCTTCCATCGTGACGGTTTCGTTGGAGTTCATCGTCGAGCGAGTGATGAATTTAAATCCGCTCGAGGTGTCCTGAAACACGACTTCGCGATACTCGGGGTGAATGTTCTTTTTCATGGTCGAATGCCGTTTGTACCTAATTGCCTGCCGATTTTGCGGAAGGGACTGCAAAAGTACACGTTACGTTCAACTTTCAAAAGCGCCGGCCGGCTTTTCTGCATTTCCCTAGCTGTTCGGCATGCCCTATTAGAAAATGTTTATTTTTGGGCCCCGCCCTCAGCCCTATTGCCTATCGACTACCATACCCCTTCCGCCATGCTTCGCAAAGTTGGTTTTCCGTTACTAGTGCTACTATTACTAAGCGTTTCTTTGGTTTTTGGAGCCACTGTCACGCTGTTTCAAGCCAGCTACGACGATGCCAATGCGCAGATAATATGGGAGGTAGGGAGCGAAGCCGGTGTTGAGAACTACGAGCTGTACCGCAAAGCCAACAATGAACCGGCTTTCACTAAACTCACTACCATTTCCCCTTCCGGCCAAGACCACTACCAGTACCTCGACAGCGAGGTACACCGGGAAATAGGCGGCCCCTTTACGTACCGCCTGACGGTGCGCACCACCGCCACCGACCATAGTTACCTCAGCACTCTCGACCAGGCTCCGAGCGCCGTACAACGCTCCTGGGGCAGTATCAAGTCGATGTTTCGGTAATGTGTTCCGGGGTAGCAGAGGCGGATTGTGGTTTTGTTTTTCTGCTTCCCTGGCAACCGGCTCGTCCGGCGTTAGTATATCCGGGCAGCCTCTCATCTATTCAACTTGCTCCTTATGCGCCTCTGTTTTGCTTCCAACAACGCCCACAAGCTCGATGAGATTCGGCCACTGCTGCCAGCTGGCACCGAGTTACTCAGCCTGGCCGACATCGGTTGCCACGAGGAACTACCCGAAACCCAGGACACGCTAGCTGGCAACGCCCGGCAGAAAGCCCAGTACGTGTGGGACCATTATGGGGTAGCCTGTTTTGCCGATGACACCGGCCTAGAAGTAACCGCCCTGAACGGTGAGCCAGGCGTGTACTCGGCACGCTATGCGGGCCCTCAGCGCTCAGCCACCGACAACGTAGCCAAGCTGCTTCGGGAGCTACAGCCCCACCCTAACCGGTCGGCGCAGTTCCGGACGGTAGTAGCGCTAATAGAGCCCACTGGCGAGGTTCAGGAGTTTGCAGGCGTAGTAGACGGAATCATAACAGATACCGCCAGCGGTGTAGGTGGCTTCGGTTACGACCCAGTATTTCAACCAGTGGAAGGCGACGGCCGCACCTTTGCGGAGATGACTACCGAAGAGAAAAACAAAACTAGCCACCGCGCACGGGCAGTAGCAGGACTAGTAGCTTTTCTAAACAAATCAGCCTAACGATACACCGAAAGGCTAAGTTTATAATCTACCTAGTGCTTGTTGCGCAGGAGTAGCATCTGAAGGTTAGCTCAGTATTTCGCTGTTAAGTCATTACTTTTGCAGGGTTGGCCCCACCGGTACGGGTCATTTATTCGCCTCATGCAACATCCTTATATCGTCGGTATTACCGGCGGCAGCGCCTCAGGCAAAACCACTTTTCTGCGCCGGCTGCTGGCCTCGTTTCCCGCGGAAGAAATATGTCTGATTTCACAGGACAATTACTATCATCCGCGTGAAATTCAGCAAGTTGATGCCCAAGGCGTCACCAACTTCGACCTGCCTTCCAGCATCGACTCCACGTCATATGCAACAGACGTACTACGGCTTAGCCAAGGCTTGGAGGTACGCCGGCCGGAGTATACGTTCAATAACCCCAACGTGGCACCCAAAGAGCTGATATTTCAGCCCGCTCCGATTGTGGTAGTGGAAGGTATCTTCGTTTTCTACTTCGAGGAAGTAGCCAAGCTACTCGATCTGAAGGTGTATATCGACGCCGAAGAGCACGTGAAGCTTCAGCGCCGTATTGTGCGCGACCGTGACGAGCGGGGCTATGGCCTAGAGGATGTGCTCTACCGCTACACCAACCACGTAGCTCCAACCTACGAGAAATATATCCGCCCCTTCAAGCAGGATGCCGACATCGTTATTCCCAACAACCGGCACTTCGACCGGGGCTTGGAAGTATTGGTGTCGTTCCTGAAGTCGAAAATCATCAAATAGCGGGCACTACACAAAGCAAAGCCGGTGAGTTGGAAAGCGCTACGTTTCCCGCTCACCGGCTTTTTTGCTAAATAAGCTCAGCTTTTAAAACTGCTCAGCAGCTATAAACAACCGCAGTTGCACCTGAGAATCAAGAATGGTCCGTGTGCTGATCATCCTAAGCTGTTTTATGCCAACAAGGCAGTTCTAAAGCAGAATTACTAGCCTCCTGGAGAATAGACTTTCCTTGACTGTTGCATTTGGCTATATTTGTAGCCTTTAGCTTTCCAATGTTACTGCTCATCACCAAATTTTTGCCTCGTTTGCGTTTTGCGCTGCTCACAGCCACCGTGCTGTTTGTGCTGTCGCTCAACCACCAAGCGGTTGCCACCTTCCGGGTGCCAGCTGGCAAAACCACGCGCATTGGTCAGCCGGCCAAGGTGACCGTGGTGAAGCAGAAAGTGACGCTGGAGGCCATTGGCGCATTGGATTTGCATACGGCCCCAGATGCCTATGCATGGCTGCCCTGGCCAGCTACATACAGCTGGCTACCTACTCTGCGCCGTGTGCTAGCCGCACCGCGCCCCCTTGCTGGTATTCGTCCGGCCGTGGTATTTCATGCCCGGCTGTTGGTAGCGGCGCTTTCGCCGCAGGCTCCCTAGCGCTACTCCACTTGAGTAGCCAGCCGTGGTTGATTCCGTGGTGGCTCCCGTCTGACTTGCCCTTGCAGTTGGTTTCCCGGCTTTTCAGCCGAGTGTTGTAGTGGCAAGACCATCTTACATTCCCAGCCTCACATACAAACTTTTTCAATGCGTAATAAAGGACTCATCATTGGGTTGACGATTATCGTATCGGCCCTGTGTATTTACTTTCTGACCTTCACGTTCATTTCGCGGCGGGTGCAGAACGATGCCGTGGTGTATGCCACCAAAAACGGCAAAGTGGACCAGCAACAGCGCCAGCACTACCTCGATTCGGTGTGGCGTGCTCCGGTAGCCAGCCTGCTCGGCGTTGATTACACCTACCGCGACGTACGTTCGTCGGAGTTGGGCCTTGGCCTCGACCTTAAAGGCGGCATGCACGTAACGCTGGAAGTATCGCCGGTGGAAATTGTGCGCGCCATGAGCGGCAACTCCAAAGACCCAAAATTCAACCGCGCCATCGAGCAGGCCCAGGCCGCTCAGAAAGCCAACCCTTCAACACCCTTCACGGCCCTATTTGCACAGGCCTACCGCACGGTAGCTCCCGGCGAAAACCTGGCCCGCATCTTCGCCAACACCACCAACAAGAGCCGCGGCATCGACATCAACTCCACCAACGACAAGGTGATTGGTGCCATCGACAAGGAAGTGGAAGAAGCCATTGACCGGTCGTTCAACATCCTGCGGACCCGTATCGACAAGTTTGGTACCAGCCAGCCGAGCATTCAGCGCGTGAAAGGCACCGGCCGCATTCAAGTAGAGCTGCCCGGCGTAGACAACCCTGACCGGGTGCGCAAGCTGCTGCAAGGCCAGGCTAAGCTGGAGTTCTGGGAAGTATGGCGCCAAGACGAGTTCGGCCCTTACCTCCAGCAACTTGATCAGGCCCTAATTGCCAAAGAGAAAACCACCGCTGCTCCGGCCACGGCTGCTGCCGGCACCACTGCCGCTACCACCGATTCTACCGCCGCTGCTGGCGACTCTACTTCATTGGCTAGTCAACTGGCCAACAAGAAAGCTGCTACCACTGCCAAAGCTGACTCCGCGAAGCCACAGCAAAACTCGGTGCTGGCTCGCCTGTTCACGATGCCGATTCCTGGCCAGTTGGGCGTAAACCTGCGCGACACTGCCCGAATGAACGCCATTCTGCGCTCCGACGAAGCCCGTGCTATTCTGCCGCCTAACCTGACCATGCTTTGGAGTGTGAAGCCCGAAATCATTGAAGGCCAGGAGTATTTGAAACTGAATGCCATCCGCAAAGCCCGTGGTGCCGAAGCCCCACTGGGTGGTGAGGTAGTGGCGGATGCCCGCCAGGACTACGACCAAGGTGGCCGCCCCGAAGTGAGCATGGCCATGAACCCATCGGGTGCTAAGAAGTGGCAGAAAATGACCGGTGCCAATATCGGCCGTCAGGTAGGTATCGTGCTCGACGACTATGTGTACTCTGACCCAGTAGTGCAGTCGGAAATTGCCGGCGGCAACACCAGCATTTCCGGTAACTTCTCGATTGAAGAAGCGCAAGACCTTTCCAACGTTCTGAAAGCCGGTAAACTGCCTGCTCCTACCCGCATTGTGGAAGAAGCAGTAGTAGGTCCGTCGCTTGGCCAGGAAGCCATCAACCAGGGTTTGTACTCGTCGTTGGCTGGTCTGGTTATCATCATGGCCTTTATGGCGCTCTACTACGGCCGTGCCGGCCTAGTGGCCGATGCTGCTTTGCTGTTCAACAGCTTCCTGATTCTGGGTGTGCTGGCTCAGTTTTCGTTTGCCCTTACGCTGCCCGGTATTGCCGGTCTGATTCTGGTATTCGCTTCGTCGGTGGATGCTAACGTGTTGATTTTCGAGCGGATTCGGGAGGAACTAGACCACGGCTTGACCTTGCATGACGCCATTGCCAAAGGCTACTCGCGCGCTTTCTCGGCCATCTTCGACTCCAACGTTATGACGTTGATTATCGCCGTGATTCTGTTCATCTTCGGAACGGGCCCGGTGCAGAACTTCGCCGTAACGCTGCTGATCGGTATTTTCACTTCGTTCCTGTCGGCTGTGTACATCTCGCGCATGATCATCGAGTGGCTGGTGAAAGGCAAGACCGTCAGCAAGATGACCTTCTCTACTTTCCTGTCGCGCAAGCTGTTTCAAAACCCGAACTTCGACATCGTGGGCAAGCGCAAAATTGCTTATGCCTTCTCTACCGTCTTCATTGTTATTGGCTTTGTGCTGATGGCCGTGCAGGGTGGCCCGAACTTGGGCGTTGACTTCCGCGGTGGCCGGGCTTACGTCGTTGACTTCGCCAAGCCTGAAGTTGCTTCGGAAGTACGGGAAGCCGTAACCGAGGCGTTCCAGGGCGCGGGTACCGAAGTGAAAACGTTCGGTCAGCCAACCCGTCTGCGCATCACCACCGGCTACCTGGCCGACGATGAAAGCGTAGCCGCCGACAAGAAAGTGGAAGCCACGTTGATGGCTGGCCTCAAAAAATATGGCGCCGATAACCCACAAATCAAGAGCACCTCGAAAGTAGGCGCTACCATTGCCGACGACATCAAGCGTACTTCGGTGCTGAGCTTGGGTTTGACCTTGCTGGGTATCTTCATCTACGTATTGTTCCGCTTCGAGAAGTGGCAGTACTCGATGGCAGCCGTAGTGGCGCTGTTCCACGATGCGCTGCTGGTTATTGCCTGCTACCCCATTGCTCGTCTGTTTGGCTTGAACTACGAAATGGACCAGATTTTCGTGGCGGCCGTGCTGACCATCATCGGTTTCTCGATGAACGACACCGTGGTTATTTATGACCGTATTCGGGAATATCTGCGGGAGAACCCCAAGCTGACGTTCGCGCAGGTGGTAAATCCTGCTCTGAACAGCACGTTCTCGCGCACCATGATTACGTTCACTACGCTGTTCCTGGTGGTACTGGTATTGTTCATCTTCGGAGGCGAAACATTGCGTTCCTTCTCGTTCGCCATGTTGGTAGGTATCATCTTCGGTACGTATTCGTCGCTGTTCATTGCTACGCCTATCATCCTCGACACCTACGGCCGCAAAGAGGCCCGGGAGCGGGGTACCGATATGTCCACCAAAATCACCGACGACACCGACGCACCTAAGCTGTCGACGGCTTCGGTATAAAGCTGGACTGCTAGTTTACAGGGAAGAGCCCGGCCACTTGGCCGGGCTCTTTTTTTGTGTGTAGCTAAAGCTCATCCATACGCTTTCAGCTCCACTTCTTTATTCATATATTTTATCAATGGCAGGCAACCTTTTTCTACCGGCCTGCGAGTGGCCTACTGAATCTTCTCCCCTGCTGCTGTGGCTAGCCCCGAACTAGATTCTGCGCTTCTTACCAACATCCTGGCTGGCTGTAAAAAGCTGGAGCAGGCTTCGCAACGACGGCTATATATGCTGTACTACAGCTATGCTTTAAGCATATGCCTGCGCTACCTCCACGACCGGGATGCGGCCCTAGAAGCCGTAAACGACGGTTTCATGAAGGTATTTCAGGATGTGGCGCGCTTCGATACGGGCTTGCATGCTGACTTAGCGGGTTCGTTGCGGGGCTGGATTCGGAAGGTAATGGTACACACGGCCATCGACCGATTCCGGGCTGATTCCCGGCACGCCTTCCAGGCCGACCTGGATTCAGTGGCCGGCTCCCACCCCGACAGCGGCCATTCGCCCATTGATGCGTTGTCGTTCGAGGAGTTGCTACACTTGATTGCCAAGCTCACGCCGGCCTACCGGGCCGTATTCAATATGTACGTCATCGACGGGTACACCCACGAGGAAATTGCTACCCAACTGGGCATTTCGGTGGGCGCGTCCAAGTCGAATCTGTTCAAGGCAAGGGAGCACCTGAAAACCTTGCTTAAAAAAAATAAACATCATGCTTACGCCAGATATGTCGGATGAAGAGCTGGACGAGTTAGTCCGGCGCAGCGCCGAGGCGTACCCCGAGGAACTTCCTCTGGGCAATTGGCTGCGCATGGAAAACAGGCTGCAAGAAGCGGCCACCGAACGCCTGATACGGCGGCGGTTGTGGCGGTTTTTTGGGCTGGAAGTAGTGGTTGTGGCGTTGCTGCTTCTTGTGTGGCAGGGGTACCGGTTTGTTAGCCCAACTGCTGGGCGTAAGCAACAGGCCGCTACCCAACCAGCTGCTGCTACGCATTTGCAATCCGTCGCTCCCTCGGCTACCCAACAGCCTGGTCAACCCAAGAGCACTTCGCCACTCAGCTCCACTCCTCGTGTTACGAGTATTAGTTCTGGTGCTGACTCTGGTACTATGCCTCAGGCAGAAGACACATGGGTAAGGACTATCAAGCCAACGGTTGTGGCTTCCTCACGGCCCGCAAAATCGAAAACCGGACAAGTGTTTTCATGCTACCTACTGGCTGCCAACCCGATTTCCAAACGCCGTAGGCTTACCTCTGTTACGGAACAACCACAGCCTGTCCTGTTTGGTGATGAACCTAAAAAGCAGACTGCGGCACTACTCCCATCCTTTGCTCCTGAAAGCGCACTAACAGCTACCTCTTCCCAAAAGCAAGCGGCTGAACTAGTACAACTATCGTTTCAACAACGAGACTTAGCTCAGCATTTTACATTGCCGCTGGTGTTACCTCTTTCCGCTCAGGATACGCTAGCGGGTGTTGTATGTCGGCCAACAACACCTGCTGATTCAACTACCCAGCCAGAGAAGCAAATGGCTCCATTCTACCGAGTGGTGGTCGGCGTAGCAGCGGCTCCGTCTTGGAGTGCGGTGCGCACGCTCAATACGGCCCAGCTTGGAGGCAACTTAGGGCTGACTTTAGAATACCGGCTGACCACTCGGCTACGCTTGCGGACTGGCTTGGTGCGAAGTGTGAAGCGCTACGAAGCTGCCAGTTCCGACTATACCCCCCTACCCGCGTGGAACTGGCGACCTGGCAACTACGAGGTGTACGCCAACTGCCGCATCACTGAAATTCCACTGGACCTACGCTACGATGTGGTAAGCAAACCCACTTATTCGGTGTTTGCGGGTGCAGGCCTAACCTCCCTGCTCATGCGCCATGAGCAGTACGCCTACGACTATCAGGTGAATGGGCAAAACCGAACAGCGGCGGCTAAAGTCGTGAATGGCTCTAACTATGCTTTTGGCCTTTTCACGATATCCACGGGGGTGGAACGCACGCTTGGTAGCCGTTGGTCGATGCAGGCGGAGCCTTTTTTAGAGCTTCCACTAGGTAGTGTGGGAGCCGGCAAAGTACGGTTGAGCAGTGCAGGCGCTTCTTTCTCTCTTAAATACGGCTTGTTGCGGTAAGCTTACTCCGCCGTTGGCCATTGCTTATGCTTTTTCGGCTCTAGTATCAGAGTCATTTTCCAGGTCGGCCACGAAAGCTGCCTCCTTGCTGGGCCCGGCAAGTGTGCTGCGCGGCTACTGAGCCGGCCTGCTCCTTATTCCTTCACTTTTCACTAAGACAGCCACCATGCTTAGACAACTTTCCTATGCCCTTTGCAGCCGTGTGCTGCGGTGGTGCGCCCCCGTACTTTTCGTCACGACTCTGGCCTTGAGCACCAGCAGTTGCAACGATTCCAGCGACGATACGAAACCCCAGCCTACGGTACAACTCGGTAGCAATGCCACGCTGGGCTCTTACCTGGTTGACAAGTCAGGCAACACAATCTATTATTTCACCCGCGACCTGGCCGGCACTAACAATTGCACCGGCGGCTGTGCTGCCGTTTGGCCCATTTTCTACGAGCCGAATTTGGTGCTGGGTGAAGGCTTGAAGCAGGAAGACTTTGCCACCATTACTACTGCCGATGGGCAGCCGCAGACCACTTACAGAGGCTGGCCCATGTACTACTACGCCCCTGCCAATACAGCCGGCCAGAACGTACGCGAAAAGGCCGGCGACATGCTCGGCGAGAATGTGGGCGGCGTGTGGTACGTAATGAAACCCGACTACAATTTGCTGCTGGCACGCACTACAGTAGTCAACAAAACAACCAACCAAAGCACTCAGAAGAGCTTTTTGATTGATAGCCAAGGCCGGACCCTCTACACCTTTGGGCGCGACCAAACCAACCCTACCACCCAGCCCACTAACTGCACTGGTAACTGCATTGCCACTTGGCCAGTGTACCTAGAGCCTGGCCGCGTTATGCCTTCCAACCTCCGCAGCAGTGACTTTGGGGTCATCATACGGACCGATGGGGCCAACGGCGCTACCCGCCAGCAAACCACTTATAAGGGTATGCCGCTGTACTACTACACGCCTGATGGAGGCCAGCGCAACAAAGCAGAAGGTGACGGCATCGGCAATATCTGGTCGGTAGCCACTCCCTAAAGCACACAGGCAGGTAGCAAGAGCGCAGAAGCTTAACCTATTCAAGGCTTGCTGTGTGGTCGGCGGCCCCCATTTTTTCTGTCAGATTACTCTCAACCGACTACTTATGAAGATCAAACTGCTGCCATTTCTTGGTTTCGGATTTCTGCTCATGGCCTGCGCCTCCGAAAACGGCGAAGACCAAACCAACACTACGCCCACGCCAACCTGCAATACGGCCAACGTCACGTATGCCCTCACGGTGGCGCCGCTGCTCCAGAAAAGCTGCACCTCCTGCCACAACAGCAACTTTGCTAGCGGCGGCGTGAATCTGAGCACCTACGCTACCGTCCGGACGGTGGCTCTTAATGGCCGCCTAGTAGGCTCCATTAATCACGAGGCCGGTTTCCGAGCCATGCCCCAAGGTGGCAGCAAGCTACCCGACTGCGACATCAGCCAGGTGCGCAAGTGGGTGACCGATGGCGCGCTTAATAACTGACCACAAGGCTACACTCCCGCTCTATGAAAACCCGAGTTTTCTCCGTGGCGCTGCTGTTGGGCTGGCTGATTGGCCTGCCAACGTGGGCGCAAAGCAAGTATCTGACCCGAAGTGGCAGCATCACCTTCTTTTCGGCCACACCGATTGAAGACATTCAGGCAGTAAACCAGCAGGTAGGCGCCGCCGTAGACCTGCAGTCGGGGCAAGTGGCATTTACGGTGCCCATGAAGGCGTTTAAGTTTCCGAAGTCGTTGATGCAGGAGCACTTCAACGAGAATTACGTGGAGTCGGAGAAGTACCCGAAAGCAACGTTCAGCGGGAAGCTAACTAACTGGACTGCTGCCAGCCTAGCATCCTCCGGCTCCCAAGCCGTGCAAGTGGAAGGCGACCTAACCATTCATGGCGTAACCAAGCGGATGAAAGTACCGGGCACGCTGGAAAAGCAAGGCAACCGGCTGGTAGTCAAATCCAAGTTTGCCGTGGCTCCTGCCGACTACAACATCGAGATTCCACTGCTGGTGCGCAATCAAATTGCTAAGTCGGTGGATGTTACCGTGAGTTTGGCCTGCGACCCAACTTTCTGATGCCTCTAACCCATTGTGCCTGGTGCTTCGTACTTAGCAAAACGGCCACTACGCACTAGGCACGATGCACCAACAACTCTATAACTGTCTTTTGTATGCCTTCACTTTTATCTTTTCGGCGGGTAGTTGGGCCCCTGACTGTGGCCTTTGCCTTAGCTGCTTCACACGCACAAGCCCAGGATCTGCTGAACCAGTTGGAAACCCAAACCACCGATAGTTTGCGCCGCGAGTACGTAACGGCCACGTTCAAAGGCACGCGCGTTATCAACGGGCACTCCATCGAAACGCCGGGCAAGGGCAGTATGCTGTTTCTGATTTCACACCGCTTCGGCACGCTCAACAGTGGCGCCTACGAGTTCTTTGGCCTCGATCAAGCCACCATTCGGCTGGGGTTGGAATATGGCCTCACCGACCGGCTAGCGGTAGGTATCGGGCGTAGCTCCTTGGAGAAAACCTACGACGGATTTGTGAAATACAAGGCAGTGCGCCAGAGCAGCGGCCCGCGTCCTATGCCCGTTTCCATAACGCTGCTGGCTACCACGTCCGTAAGTACCCTCAAGTTTCAGCCCCAACCGGAGCGCTCTACCACCTCGCGCTTCACTTACTCTTATCAGGTGCTGCTCGCCCGCAAGTTCAGCTCCAATCTGTCGGTGCAGCTCATGCCCACGCTCATCCACCGCAACTATGTGGATTTGCGGCGCGACGAAAATAACGTATACGCCATTGGGGCGGCAGGCCGGCAAAAGCTCACCAAGCGCCTAGCCCTTACGGCTGAATACTACTACGTGCTGCCCGGAAGTACCGCCGACGACTACCGCAACTCCTTGGCCCTGGGCTTCGACATTGAAACCGGGGGCCACGTGTTTCAACTGCACTTCACCAACTCGCAGGGTATGATTGAGAAGTTTTTTGTGCCGCAAACCACCGGCAACTTCTTTGATGGCGACATCTATTTCGGTTTCAATATTTCCCGCGCCTTCCAGCTACGCCATTAGGAGTAGCTGGATTTTCTGTAAGCCGCGCCCAGGTTGCAGACAGGGCTCAACAAACCGGATTACAGAAATAAGAAAAGCCCGCCGGATACACCGGCGGGCTTTTCGATTATAAATCGGGCTTCAGAAAGCTTAGATGGTTACGCCTTCAGCTACCACTTCTGTCACTTCAGGCACCATGCGCTTGAGCAGATTTTCGATGCCTGACTTCAGCGTAACAGTGGCCGAAGGGCAGCCCGAGCATGAACCTTGCAGATTCACAGTCACGATGCCGTCCTGGTAGCTTTTGAAGGTGATATTGCCCCCATCTTGCTCTACAGCGGGGCGCACGTAGTTGTCGAGCAGGTCAATGATTTTCTGGCTGGTTTGCTGGTCGGCTTCCGACGAATCGCCAGTAGCAGCGGCCTGCTGAGCGGCTTTTTGCTCGGCGGCAGGATCGACCAAGAAGATAGGACCAGCAGCCTCAATATATGACTTCAGGAAAGTACGCAGCTCCGGAATGAGGTGCGCCCACTGCAAATCAGAGGTTTTGGTAATGGTTACGAAGTTCTGCGCAATGAACACGCGGCCTACGTAATCGAAGTTGAAAAGCTCTTGAGCCAGCGGCGAATTGGCAGCGGCTTCTACGTTCGGATAGTCTACGCTTACCCCATCAGCTAGCAGCTGGGAGTTGAGCACAAACTTCATGGATTCGGGGTTGGGGCTGGCTTCGGCGTAGATTGATACCGGCGCAGCGGGGGCAGTGAGTTGTTCAGCCATGTTTGAAAGACTTGGAGACAAGCGGGAGAAAGTCAGCCGGTTTCGGTTCCGGTCTGACATATAAAACCGCGCAGGGCGGGATTAGTTGCAAAGATAAGCAAGAGGAAGTGTTTGCCGGCATTCAACACCCGGCGGCTTGTTCCACAAAAACACATCGACCGCCACGCTAACCAGAAATTTGGTCGTCCTCTAAGTCGGAGGCAGTTTGGCCTGGCGTGGGGGTGTAGTGACGGTGCAGCCAGCGGCTGAGCCCCCCTAGTCCCGGAAACAGTACCCGCTCCGTAATATTGGCCTGATCGAGCTTATCCCGGATTTCCCACTTCAGATGTGCCGGGATAATGATACGAAAATACAGTTCTGGGTGCTGTTCCAGCCACTCATGCAACGTAGCGTTGGCCGTGTTCATTAGCGAAAACAACGCGTACTGATGCACAATGCGGGCATCAAGGGAAGGTGGCTCCAGAAACAACAGAAATTGCTCGTCACGCAGTAGCTCCAGTTCTCGTAAGGTGGTGCAAAGCGGCTCCAATAGTTCCGGCGTGAATACATTGGATCCTTCGGTGCGCAAGGCTTCTCGCAAACTAGGTGGCAACGACTCAGCCGCCAGCACATAGTTAATAGCCCAGATGACGCCATCTTCGCCGTAAGCTTCCAGGTCGTCGGTGGCGAAATGCAGGGCTACATAAGGTGAGTAAGTCCAGTCGAGTAGGCGGGTAGGCAGGCCGTGGTGCTGCGCCAGCGCCAGCCAGTTCCAAACCGAAGCACCCGGCTGGCTAAAGTCGCGGCCGTACTTGCGAAAATTGCGCAGCAAATGATTTTCCAATTGGCCATACTCGCCGCCCAGGCGCTGCAAGCTGGTAGTCATCAACCAGTTGGAAGAGCGCAGCCCCCGGTACACAAACGGTGAACGGAAACGCCCGATGCGTCCGTCCCAGGTGTCGCGAAAAAGCGCCTGCTGCAAGTCGGCCCAGGAGGTTACGTGGAGGTCGTTAGCGGAAAGCGACACAATAGAGTAGCTGAATAAGTGAGTAACTGCGTAGCAAGATACGGAGGTTGCCGGGCGGCAGGCGGTGCAACTCCGTTATGTTTTGGGTGGAAGCCCGAATGCCGCTCCACATTCTTACCATTGGTTGGTACCACAAACAAATACGGGCCATTCCCTAAGAGGAAACAGCCCGTATTTAAGCACTTGCACTAGCGAAAAGCGCGGTTGCTGCGCTATTTGCCTTCTTCCGGAAAGTCGGCCGAATCACCTAATTCAGCTACGCCTTCCAATTCTTGCACTAAGGCCGTAAACTTGTCGCGGGCACCTTTCACGGCCGCTTTACCGAGTGGCAAATGCAGCGGCGGATTCTCTTCCCGCACCACGTCGAACATGATTTTGGCGGCGCGCTGCGGGTCGCCGGGCTGCTTGCCGCTATAGCTCTGAATGCCTTTTAGGTTTTCGCCCACGGTGGCGCGGTAATCCTCGATTTTAGTATCCACATACGACGCCGAACCGCCGGCCCACTCGGTACGAAAGCCACTGGGCTCGATGTTGGTCACCTTGATGCCGAGAGGCTTCACTTGCTGCGCTAGGCTCTCGCCAATGGCTTCCAGCGCAAACTTGCTGGCATTGTACACGCCCACACCGGGGAAAGTTTTCAGGCCGCCAATGCTGGTGATGTTGAGCACGTGGCCGCTTTTCCGCTCCCGCAGATGCGGCAGCACAGCCCGCAACACGTGCAGCGGCCCAAATACATTCACGTTGAACTGACGATGCACTTCTTCCGCGTCAATTTCCTCGATGCTGCCCAAGGAGCCGTAACCGGCATTGTTTACTACCACATCTACGTGGCCCAGCGCCTCAATAGCATCGGCAATAGCCTGTTTTACCTGCTGCTCGTCGGTCACCTCACAGATGAGGCCGCGGCCGTTGGCACCGGCTTTCTTGGTGAATTCATCGGCTTGCTCCTGCTTACGGAAAGTAGCCGCCACTTTATCGCCTTGGCTGAGGCAGTATTCAGCCAGTTCTTTGCCGAATCCGGTGCTGGCACCGGTTATAAACCAGTTTTTGTTGTTAGTTGCCATGAATATTGAATCTGAGAGGAAGATGCTATGCTACCTAGCACAGCGGTTCTTTCAACTCGAAAACGGCAACAGAGGTTTTCGGTAAGGCTGACGGCTGTTGGCAGTATACTTTCTAGTAAAACAATCTATTGATAATCTGCATCCCAACTTTTCATAGTAACTTTACCCGGCAATAAGCGGAACCTAACCTCCTTGTTGCCATGGCTGATTACGCCACCCCCCATTCCAAAATTGCCTTCGAGGCGCTGACTTACGACGACGTCCTGCTGCTTCCCGCCTACTCGGAAGTACTGCCCCGCGACACCGACCCGAGCGCCCAACTCACCCGCAACATCCGTCTAAAACTGCCTTTTGTGTCGGCCGCTATGGATACCGTCACGGAGTCGGAAATGGCTATTGCGCTGGCGCAGGAAGGCGGTATCGGCATCATTCACAAGAACATGAGCATCAAGGCACAGGCTGAGTTGGTGCGCCGGGTGAAACGCTCGGAAAGCGGCATGATTCTCGACCCGTTCGTGCTGCAAGAAGCGGCTACCCTCGGCGACGCCAAAAAGCTGATGCGCGACAACAACATTGGGGGCATTCCCATCGTGGATGAGCAGCGCCGCCTCAAAGGCATTCTTACCAACCGTGACCTGCGCTTCGAGAAGGACATGAGCCGCCACGTAACCGAGGTGATGACCCACGGCCCGCTCGTAACGGCCAAAGCCGGCACCGAGCTAGCCGATGCCGAGGATATTCTGCAAGAATCGAAGGTGGAAAAGCTGCCGGTAGTGGACACCGACGGCCGGCTGGTAGGCCTCATCACCTACAAGGACATTCGGAAGCGCCGCCGTACTCCTAACGCGTGCAAAGACGAGTTCGGCCGTTTGCGGGTAGGTGCCGCCGTGGGTGTTACGCCTGATTTGATGGACCGGGTAGCGGCGCTAGTGGAAGCTGGCGTAGACGTGGTAAGCGTAGATACCGCCCACGGCCACAGCAAAGGCGTACTTGATGCTGTACGTAACCTTAAGCAGCAGTTTCCTAATCTGGAGGTAATTGCCGGCAACGTAGCCACTGCCGAGGGTGCCCGCGCCCTAGCCGATGCTGGCGCTGACGCCGTGAAAGTGGGTGTTGGACCGGGTTCTATCTGCACCACCCGCATCATTGCTGGTATCGGGGTGCCCCAGCTTTCGGCCGTACTGGAAGCGGCCCGCGGCCTGGAAGGTACCGGCGTTCCGCTGATTGCCGATGGCGGCATCAAGTTTTCGGGCGACGTGGTGAAGGCGCTGGCGGCCGGAGCTAGCACAATTATGGTTGGCTCGTTGCTAGCCGGCACCGAAGAGGCACCTGGCGAAGTCACGCTCTTTGAAGGCCGCAAGTTCAAGAGCTACCGCGGCATGGGTTCGGTGGAAGCTATGGAAGACGGCTCGAAGGACCGGTATTTCCAGGATGCCGAAGACGATATCAAGAAGCTAGTGCCCGAAGGCATTGTGGGCCGGGTGGCCTACAAGGGCCAAGCAGCTGAAGTGCTGTTTCAGCTGGCTGGCGGTTTGCGTGCCGGTATGGGCTATTGTGGCGCCGCTACCGTGGAAGACTTGCAGCAAGCCCGCTTCGTGCGCATCACTGGTGCTGGCCTCCGGGAGTCGCACCCCCACGACGTACAGATTACGCAAGAAGCGCCTAACTACAGCACCAAATAGCAACACTGTATTCTGTCACTGAAAGCCGGTCCTGCAAAGGGCCGGCTTTCCTTTTGTGAGCATTGCTGTTGACTAATTCACATTCATTAAAGGTCTAGCACAAAACCCCATGTGCTCAGGCTGGTAGCTAGTTAACAGCTTACAGTTAAAACTCACCCAAGTAGCTACCCCAAAGCCTCAGCTACATTATTAGTTCTGCCGCTATATCTTAGCGGTCCGTTTTGCTTAAATGCTGGCTATAATCCAGCGCAGTTTTGTTCCTTACCTTATGCCCTTTCGCCAGCGGCTGAAAGCCATTACCTTACCTCTTACGATTATCAGCTGGGTGCTGCTGCTACTTAGCTCGCTTAGCCGTACCAACGGCCAGGCGGCTGAATGGCTGGGCGGTAGCTGGCCGGAGTGGGTGACGCTGGTAAGTCAGGCGGCATTTGCGGCATTTGCGTTTATCTATCAGCGCGGCCGCCCAGATCCGCTGCATGGCAACGACTTTGCGGGTCTGCTGCGCCGCCTCGTACTAGGTCCTGGTTTGTTAGCTACCGTCTGCATCGGCCTGCACTTGACTGAGCGGTTTGTACAGGCCGAACTGCCCACCAACGATGAGACATTCTATGCGGTTATCTACACGATTAATCTGGCGCTGTTTGTTGTTTTCCTGGCGTACACTAATTATTCCTGGCGCAGCCTAGTGCTGTTCAGAGCTTCGCCAAAGCTGCGGCAGCAATGGGTATGGTTTGAAGTTTTACTAGGCTTTACGCTCCTTTTCCGCTTGCTCAACTGGGTACCACCACATCCATTCGACTACTTTATTGTGGGCGGCCTAGGTATTTTTGGGGTGTATCTGAGTGGCAATCAACAATGGGTGGCCTACCTCAACCGCCGTCAAAAATGGGAAGCTGTGCTGCTGCAAGTAGCTATTTTGCTGGCCATGACGGTGTTTGTGGTGTACTTCCTGCGCATCCGCTTCGACCCCAAGCTGGTGGCCCCGGCACCGCAACATGCCTTTCTATTACTCAACGCCTTCTTTGGTGCTTTCTACTCCTCTATGGGGTTGTTGGTAACCATCTTCAATTTGCCCACGGCTAGTGTATTTGAGCAGAAGCGCGAAGAGATTTTGAGCATGCAGCGCCTCACCCAGCTCATTCAAAAAGGCCAAACCGAAGAAGAAGTATACGCCATGCTTTTCGATTCGGCGGTGCAAACCATGGACGCCGATGCAGCCTGGCTTACGCTGGAAACCGAAGAAGGCACCACCACCATCCAAGAATACCGCGTTTCACCCGAGCAGATAAACAGCATTTTACAATTGCTGCAAGAGTATAAGCTACAACATATCGAGTACCTCAACAACGATTTAGCTGGCAGTAGCGGCTTCCGCAGCCTAGAGTTGCCGTATGGCTCGCTGGTGATGATGCCACTGCGTTCGGCCAAGCGGCGTTTTGGGTCGCTTTATATGCTGAAAGAGCAGCGCTATGGTTTCGACCGTGAAAACCTGAGCATTCTGCAAACTTTCGCCAGCCAAACGGTACTTAGTATCGAGAACTTGCAACTGGTGCATATTTCGATGGAAAACCAGCGGGTGCAGGAGGAGCTAAAGATTGCTTCTGCAGTACAAGACAGTTTGATTCCCAAGAACTTACCTATCGATAGCTGGTTTGACATCAGCTCTTATGCGGCTTCGGCCAAGGAAGTTGGCGGCGACTTCTACGACTTCTTACACCTGCCGGGCCGGCAGTTAGCTATCCTTATCGGTGACGTATCAGGCAAGGGTGTAACGGCAGCGTTCCACGTGGCTCAAATGAAGGGCATTTTTCACGCGCTGATGCAGGAAAACTACCTGGCCCGCTCAGAGCGAGAGAAGTTTCCGGTGCCTAGCCGCTTCATGACCCAGGCCAACACTGCCTTGGCCCGCTGCCTGGAAAAGGCTGCTTTCATCACGGCTTCCTTGTACATTATTGACTACGAAAACGGCGGCTTTGTATTTGCCCGCGCTGGCCATTGCCACACGCTTTATTATCACTCCATCAAAGAAGAGGTTTCCTACTTCCAAACAACCGGTTTAGGGCTAGGCATCATTCGCAACGAGACCTACGAGAAGCACATCAAAAACCAGTTTTACGACTACAACCCGGGAGATGTGATGGTGATTTACACCGACGGTATTGTAGAAGCCCGCAACGCCCTTCAGGAAGAATATGGGGAGCAGCGCCTGCTGTATATGCTGGAACAAACCTTCTCGATGGAGGCTGACGAAATCAAGGAGCAGATTCTGGCAGATCTAGCTGAGTTTAGTACTGGCCAGCCTATGCACGACGACCAGACGCTGCTGGTAGTTAAGTTCAAATCCGCTCAACCTGACGGGCTTAACTGACGTACCCTGACCTTATGAAAATAACGCAACACGCTTCCGCCGATACACTTTCGTTACTACTTGATGGTGAACTAGATGCCAGTTCATCAGTATTGCTCGATGGCGAATTAACCAAGCCAGAAACCCTGCAATACCAGAAAGTACTTATCAATTGTCAGAAGCTGAACTACATTTCTTCGGCTGGATTAGGTGTTTTCATTTCGCACTTGCAGCAGTTTCAGGACGCAGGAGTAAAGCTAGTGTTCTTCAATATGCAGGAGAAAGTACACAACGTGTTCGAAATCCTCGGTCTAGATACCCTCATGACCATCGTGCCTTCAGAATCGGAGGCTACTGCCATTTAATTTTATATTGAACAGCCAGCGGGGATGAAAAACGCACTGCGGATTAGTTGTAGCCGAGGCAACCTGAAGGTTGTCCGCGACTTTGTCGCGGATTCTCTGCTGAACTATCACCTGTCCCCACTCCAACTCAACCAGATTGTGCTGGCTGTGGATGAAATAGTGGCCAACATCATCATTCACGCCAACGGTGAAGACGAGTCGCAACACCTCGATTTGGCGATTGATGTAAACGAGCAGGCTTTCGGCATCGAGATATTCGATAATGCGGCCAATTTATACAAGCCATCCTCTTACCACGAGCCCGATTTGCCAGAGTTTATTCGGCAAGGCAAAAAGGGTGGTGTAGGTATGGCCTTGGTCAACCGCATTATGGACCGGGTGGAATTTACCACCCAAGGCACGCAGAACGTTTGCCGGCTGTACAAAAGCTTGGTACAGCAACCTCAGCAATAGCCATTCAATGCCATAAGGGCCGGGCAGAAACAAGAACAGCAGTTGCTGATTTTCTCTTGTTTCTGCCCGGCCCTTATGGCGTTAGGTGATATTAGCGCAGTTGAAACCAAGCTGTGCTAGTTGCAAATTGACCGTAGCCACAAGGGTAATTTGTAGAGGGCAGGCCAAATAAATTCCGTAAAATTGCAACAGTGCAGTTAGCTAGGCTCAGTTGATTTGAGAGGCAATTGCCCCGCATTGTAGTTTCTTATATCTCGTATGCACAAACGCATTCTGTACGTCGGCACTGCTGCCGCCGCGCTGCTGGCCGCTTGCCAGGCTACCAAACCAACTACTACCGCTCCTCAAGCTGCTGTCGAAACGCTCGGGACCACGCCAGTACCCGCGCAGGAGTTTGCCTACGTTTATCGGAAGAATAATAGCACGGCTCCCGAGTACGGCACACGCCCTAGCGTTACGGAATACTTGGACTTGTACACCAATTTCAAGCTAAAAGTGATTGAAGCCGAGCAGCGCGGCCTTGATACCACGCAGGCGTTCAAGCGCGAACTGGACGGCTACAAGCAGCAGCTAGCTCAACCTTATCTTACCGAGAAAAGCGTCACCGAGCAGCTGGTTCGCGAAGCCTATGAGCGGATGAGCAAAGAGGTGAATGCCTCGCACATTCTGATTCGTCTTTCGCCCGATGCTTCCCCTGCCGATACGCTGGCAGCCTACCAAAAAGCCACGGCCTTACGCCAGCGCGTAAGCAGCGGCGAGAATTTCGAGCAGTTGGCCCGTGAAACCAGCGAGGACCCCTCAGCCCGTGAAAACGGTGGCCGTTTGGGGTACTTCACTGCCATGCAGATGGTGTATCCGTTTGAATCAGCAGCCTTTAAAACGCCAGTAGGGCAGATTTCGCAGCCCGTACGGACGCGCTTCGGTTACCACGTCATCAAGGTGAACGATATCCGGCCAGCGCAAGGCGAAATTAAGGTGGCGCACCTCATGATTCGGGCGACACCCGGCATGCCTAAAGCTGACTCTGTAACGGCCAAAAAGAAAATTGACGAGTTGTACACCCGCCTCACCCAGCGCAAAGAGAACTGGGACAAGCTGGTAGCGCAATTCTCGGAAGACGCCGGCTCGGCAGCTAACAGCGGCGAATTGCCGCCCTTCGGTACGGGCCGCATGATTCCGTCGTTCGAGGAAGTAGCGTTCAAGCTGCAGGCCCCCGGCCAGATTTCGGCGCCGGTACAAACTCCGTACGGGTGGCACGTTATCAAGCTAATTGAGAAACAGCCAGTGCCCACTTTTGAGGCCATGGAGCCAACGCTGAAAAGCAAGGTAGCCAAAGACTCACGCTCTGAGTTGAATAAAGCCGCCTTCCTCAAGCGCGTACGCACTGAAAACCAATTCACTGAAAACCAAGCCGGCAAAGACTATGCGTTTGCCAAGGCTGACACCGCGCTGGTAAGTGGCCGCTTCAAGTACACCGCCCCGGTTACTCCGGTAGGCAAAGGCGGCAAAAAGGCAGAAGGCGACACTCAAACGCTGTTTACCATTAAAAGCAAGCCCTATACGGTGGCTGACTTTCTGGCTTATGAGCAGCAGAACCAACGCCCGCGGCCCGGCGCCGAACCTCGCTTTGTTTCGCAGCAGCTATACGAGCAGTTTGTTGACCAAAGCCTGACTGATTTCGAGAAAAACAACCTCGAAAATAAGTATGAGGATTACCGGATGCTGGTGAAAGAGTACCGCGACGGTATTCTGCTGTTCCAACTCATGGACGAGAAAGTATGGAGCAAAGCCATTGAGGATACAGTAGGCTTACAGAAATACTTCACTGAAAATCAGAGCAAATATCAGTGGGACAACCGCGCCCAGGGTACCGTTATCAGCGCGGCTACACCAGCGCTGCTGGCTCAAGCCAAGCAGCAGTTAAAAGCTGGCCGCTATGCGGTGTCACGCCTAGCACCGCAGCCCGTAGGCTTCCTCCCGAATACCGATAAGCTTAACAAAGGCGCACGCCCTACCCTCGACCGACTGGCTGGGATTCTGCAAGCCGATAGCGCCTTACGCGTTACACTGGTTGGGCGGGCAAAAAAAGGCGAACCCGCTGGCATTGCCCGCCGCCGCGCCGCCGCTACAGCTGCGTACCTAACTGGTAAGGGTGTACCAGCAAACCGCATCGAGCAAACCACTCAGGCCAAGCCTAGCACCGACAATACTCTAACCCAAACCGTTTCCAGTATTAGCCCAACGGCTTTGGAGGAGTTGCTGAATGCCCAGAATCCACTTTCAGTGCAAATCACACAGAAGGCGTTTGCTAAAGGCGACAATAAAGTGGTGGATGAATTGATGAGCCGTGGGCCTGGCTCGTACGACGTGCAGAAAGATGGGCGCTACTACACCGTCATCATCGACAAAACGTTGCCAGCAGGGCCAAAGACTCTAGCTGAAGCTCGTGGTCTTGCCACTTCCGATTACCAGAATTATCTGGAAAAGGAGTGGATAACACAGCTGCGGGCTAAATATCCCGTGAAAATCAATCAGGCCGAAGTTGATAAGCTTATTACTAAGTAGTGCTTCGCTTGCAGTGAAAAGCCCCGGTTACAACCGGGGCTTTTTGTTTAGTACATGATTTGCCGCAGCACATTCGCAGGCGTGCAACCCGTAGCTCACTGGCAGGCTCTATGCTTGAAAGCCTGATACCCGGATGGTTTTTGCCGGAGAAAGGATTTATGTTGAAATTTACGGGCCGCTTTCTGCGTTCAGTCAGCAGCCCGGTTCGGTGGTGCTTATAGTCTAGTGCCGGACGTATCCTTTGACTCATTCCATGACTCGTTCCTTTGTTTCGTTGAAACGGGCAGCCTTGCTGACCGTATTGCTGCTCACCACGTTGTACAACACGGGCTTTGCGCAGCTAGGTGTGGGGCGCCCCGTAGGGCAGCAGCTCGTTGATGGCATTATCGCTAAAATCGACAACCAGATTGTATTGCGCTCCGACTTAGAAGCTATTATGGCTCAGGAAAAGGCGCGGGCTGAAGGCAAGCCTTTGCCACCTGACCTGCAATGCCGTATCCTGCAAAGTCTGGCACTTAATAAGCTTCTGCTCGCCAAAGCCGAAACCGACTCGGTGGTAGTGGAGGACGCTCAGGTGAAAGGTGAGTTGGACCGCCGCATGAACTATTTCGCCCAGCAGATTGGCTCAGAGAAAAAGCTAGAGGAGTACTACAATAAGCCCATCAAGCAGCTGAAGGAAGATCTGCGGCCCCAAGTGAAAGAGCAATTGGTGCAGCAGAAAATGCAGGACCAGATTTCAGGCAAGGTGAGCGTGACACCCCGCGAAGTACGCCAGTACTTCAACCGGATTCCCAAGGACAGTCTCCCTTATTATTCCACCGAAGTGGAAGTGGGGCAGATCATTAAGTTTGCCAAAGTAAATTCTTCAGCTAAGCAGGCTACGCAAGCCAAGCTCAACGATATTCGGGCACGTATTCTGGCCGGCGAGAGTTTTGAAACGCTGGCTAAGCAGTACTCTGAAGACCCTGGCTCGGGAGCCCAAGGCGGTTACCTTGGCTTTTTCAAGCGGAAAGAACTGGTGCCTGAGTACGAAGCCGCCGCATTGCGTTTGGAGCCAGGTGGGTTGTCGCCGGTGGTGGAGTCGCAGTTCGGCTTCCACCTCATTCAACTAATCGAGCGCAAAGGCGACCAATATAGCACCCGCCACATCCTACTTAAGCCTACCACTGGCTCGACCGACGTAAACGAAGCCGCAAAAGACCTGACTTCTTTGCGCCGCCGTATTCTGGCTGACAGCCTCACGTTTGCTAAAGCCGCCAAGGATAATTCCGATGACAAGCAGTCGGGCGCGAATGGAGGCTTGCTTCAGAACCGTGAGGACGGCAGCACGTATCTGCCACTCGACAAGCTCGATCCGGCCGTATTCTTTACTATTGACACGATGAAAGTGGGCCACATCACGCCGCCCATGCCCTACCGTACCGACGACGGCAAAGATGCCATGCGCATCATCTGGCTGAAATCGAATACGCCGCCGCACCAAGCCAACTTCAAAGACGACTACCAGAAACTTTCCCAGGCCGCTTTAGCTGAAAAGAAAAACAAGGCTTTGGATGAGTGGTTCACTAAGAACCGTGGCAGTGTTTTCATCGAAGTTGACCCGCAATACGCTGGCTGCAAACTATTGGACTCGGTTAATTAATTTTTCAAGAAGCTGGAAGTCAAGAGTTGGAAGCTAGAATATAGGCCTCGAACTTCTGGCTTCTAGTATCTAGTTTTTATCTTCTAGCTCCTTCTGAATGCGCACATTCTCTTCTGATAAAGAAGCCGCCGACGCGCTGGCTGCCTCGTACCGCACGCTGCGCCAGGAAATTGGGAAGGTCATAGTTGGGCAGGATGAAGTAGTTCGGCTGGTGCTAACTGCCGTTTTCTCGCAGGGGCATTGCCTGCTGGTTGGCGTGCCAGGTTTGGCCAAAACGCTGCTCATCCAAACAGTAGCCGATGCACTGGATCTTTCGTTCAACCGTATCCAGTTCACGCCCGATTTGATGCCCTCCGACATTGTGGGCTCGGAAACGATGAATCAGCAGCGGGACTTTCACTTTGTGCAAGGTCCTATTTTTGCCAATATCGTACTAGCCGACGAAATCAACCGGACCCCGCCTAAAACCCAGGCCGCCCTGCTAGAATCAATGCAGGAATACGCCGTGACGGTAGCAGGCCAGCGGTACCCGCTGGAGCGGCCGTTTTTTGTGCTGGCTACCCAAAACCCTATTGAGCAGGAAGGCACCTA
This sequence comes from Hymenobacter norwichensis DSM 15439, assembly GCF_000420705.1. Classification (GTDB taxonomy): domain Bacteria; phylum Bacteroidota; class Bacteroidia; order Cytophagales; family Hymenobacteraceae; genus Hymenobacter; species Hymenobacter norwichensis. The sequence continues at coordinate 599,739 of NZ_ATVL01000006.1, read as the reverse complement.
CCCACTCCCCGAAGCTCAGCTCGACCGGTTCATGTTCAATATTGAATTGGGCTATCCGAGCTACGAGGCCGAACTGCAAATCGTGAAGAATACCACGTCGGACGTGAAGGCTAAAGTTGGAAAGACTTTGCACGCCGACGAAATTCAAGCGTATCAGCAACTCGTCCGCCGAGTGCCCGTTGCTGATAACGTGGTGGAGTACGCCGTGAGCCTCGTGCACAAAACCCGCCCCAACACCGAGCGAGGTGCTGCTCGTGCCACTCAATTGCTGGAATGGGGTGCCGGCCCACGTGCTTCTCAACATTTGATTGTAGGTGCCAAGTGCAACGCCTTGCTCAACGGTAAATATTCGCCCGATATTGAGGACGTAAAGGCGGTAGCGCTACCGATTCTGCGGCATCGGTTGGTTCGTAATTTCAAGGCCGAAGCCGAAGGCATTTCGGTTGAGCAGATTGTAAAAGAATTGCTTTAAGCAATCAAGCGTGCTAAGCCTTGACTTTATAGGTCAACTGGCATTCAGAACTCAGCATTCATAATCCAGTATTACCCATATGGAAGTTTCCGGTTACTATCAGCAGTTTGAGCGCAACATTCACATCATTCTGGATGCGCTAGCTGTAGGCCTCGATTTGCGCACTACGGCGCTGGCTACCTCGCTTCCGCTGGAAGTGTATGTGCTGTGTGAGGTCCTGAACCAAGGCGGCGGCCAATTCCGCCTCACCACCGAAGGCATAGAGCGGCTGCGCGAGTTCCAAGCTCAATACGCGCAACGTGAGGCTGAAACCGAAGCCATTATGCGCCGGATTTTGGAAGACAAGCGTGCTGTTATGCGTACCCCCGAAGGCCGAGTGCTGGTAAAGGAAATGCTAATTCGCCGTCTTGAGTTCTTCAACGAAGCAGCTCGCCAGGTAAATGTGATGCGGATTCAACAGTCCTTGGGCAGCCCACCGCAGTACCGTTCTGGCATTGGAGCTGCGCTGCAAAAAGCGTAATGCTTAACCAAGTATAAAAGAAAAGCGGCTTGCCAATCAATTGGCAAGCCGCTTTTCTTTTTCAGCTATAGCACGGGTCAGAACAATTGGTTAGCTGATCATGGTGCCGGCCGCTTCCTCCCGAATCTTTGTATTGCCTTCTTTGCTGTGCTTTAAGCTCAACTCCCCTTCTGGCTCACGGCGCAGGTGGCTGGGTACCTCAGCGCCCGGTGTGCCTTTGGAATTGGTGATGCCTCCATCCACAAAGAACAGCGCCCCCGTTACGTAGCTGGCTTCATCGGAAGCCAAGAACAGATAAACATTAGCAACTTCCTCGGGCGTACCACGGCGGCCGAGTGGTGGGCCGTCTACGTTCTGCTTTTCCATTTTAGCATTCATTGGTCCGGTTTCCTTGTGGGTCCAGGCAGTATCCACAGGGCCAGGGCAAACGCAATTGGCGCGTACGCCATGTTTGGCTTGCTCAGTGGACACCCCTTTCATAAAGGCGTGGTTGAAAGCCTTGGTACCCCCATATGGTGTGTTTTCAGCAATGCCCATCCAGCCAGCCTCCGACCCAGCCGTTACAATGTTGCCCCGTGTTTTCTGTAGCTCGGGCAGAGCGGCCCGCGTCATCATGAAGGTGGAATAGATGTTATTCTTAATCATGTATTCGAAAGCGTCCACAGGATACTTTTCGAGCACGGAGGTTGCTGGAAATACGCCTGCGTTATTGATTAAGATGTCTAGCTTCCCGAAATCATCAACAGCTAGCTGCACGCATTCTTCGGCGTTTTTCTCGTGCGAGATGTCGCCTAGATAGCCAATGGCTTTGCCCCCTCGTTGCTGAATTTCATCTACTACCTTCCGCACCGGGTCACTTTCCAGCCCTACCACCACCACGGCGGCCCCTTCGTTGGCAAACTTCTTACAAATGGCTTCCCCGATACCGGCGCCACCACCCGTGACAATAGCCACTTTTCCTTCGAGTCTTCTTTTCATAGCAGGCAGATGAATATGAGCGAGTGAAAGTCTTACGCCATGCTTATTTCATGCAGACAGTACACAGGCGAGACTAGCAAAACTAACGGCCCTAGGTAGCGAGAGTTACGGCCGAGCTAGCAGTTATAGCTGTATTTGAGCGTTTTTGCCGTGCTGTACGTAGATAGTGGCGCTGCTTTTTTAAAATTATGTACGCTGCTTCTCCCCCTCCCCTCACGCCCATCAGCACCGTTCGGCTTACACTGCGGCCATACGAACCCACAGATGAAGAGGCATTTTTCACTGTTCTCGACCAAAACCGGAGCCGCCTCGCTCCTGCCTTCCCCAACCGAGTTGCCGCTGTTCAAACTATTGCCGGCGCGGCGCGCACCCTCACCCAATTCAAGCAGGATTGGCAAACCGGCCGGTTATATGTATTCGGCATCTGGCACCGCAAAACTGGTGTTTACCTCGGCGACATCAGCCTTCGGCCTAGTTGGCAATTGCCCAGAAGTGCCGAAATAGGGTACTATCTGGCGGCCGAAGCGGAAGGATATGGCTACGCCCGCGAAGCTTTGGCCGCCGCTGTTACGTTTGGGTTCGGCCAATATTTAGAGGCTCAATACCTCACACTTCGGTGTCGGCGCAACAACCCGCGCAGCATAGCCGTGGCCAAAGCCGTGGGATTTCAGCCTGTTGTAACCAAGCGGCGCCTGTGGCCCTTGCGTGATAAGGAACCAGACATCGTGCATTTTCGGATAGACCCAGTTGTTGGTTTGTAACCGTACTTCGGTAGCTCATCTCCCACAACTGAGAGCTGAAAATCAACCTAATCGGCCCGGCGTAGTGTTGTCAATAGAAATTCGGCGTTGAAATTCAGGTACGTTCCGAAGGAAAACTCAACCTGTTTGTTCTGCAAATCATAAAACGGCTCGAACCGGGTAGATAAAACCATCTTGCCAGGCAGATGAAAATCGTTGAGGAAGCGCAGAATCAGCAGTTGTCGGTGCCGCTCGGTGTAATTGGGGTTGTTGACGGTGCTGGAAATGGACTGGTATAGCTTGCCACCCTGCGGAGCTATAAACCCCTTGCCCGACCAATAGCTTAGCATCACATTGCCAAGCCGCGTATCCACGGCCGCATTAAGGTAAAGCCCGGTACCACTACCGTAAGGCAGCACTTCTTCAAACGAGTAGTCGGTATAATGCGTGACGTAGCCATCAAAATACAGGGCCCGCGTGAAGTAAGAACCAAGCTTGCGCCGCACTCGCACGCCTCCCACAAAGTTGAACAAGGTTTGCAGCGGCGTTTGGATAGTATCAAGTTGCCCGCCGCGGTGAATCCCCAGAAACTGCATGGGCACCACGCCCAGCCGCCACCCCGCCGAATCTTGGTAAGCCGTAAACTCGGTGGTTAGGCCGCCGGCCACTTCTTCCTGGAAATTGCTAAAGCGGTACTGCTGCCGCTGCCAGTCCACCCAGGCATCCAATTGTAGGCGGCGGGTTTGCAACCGATACTGCATGCCCTCTTCCAGCCGGTTGAGCATCACCCGCTCGAAGTCAAACAGCGGCTCGATGTAGCCGTGGTGCAGGTTGCCTTCAATATTGCCAAACAGCAGGCTATGCGGTCCATTCTGGTATTTCACCGTAAACAGAGGCCGCACCTGCCGCAGCCGCGGCGTACCGTAGTCCTTGTACAAAAAGATACCAGCCTCCAACCGCAGATTTTTGCTGGGAAAGTACACCAGCCGCGGCGCCAGCTGCGTACCATAGAGCGTTTTGCCCTCGTTGATTTTATTGAAGTACTCGTTGTCTTTGGAAAACAAAAACGCCTGTACCGCTACTCGAAGCTGCCCAACGTACTCGGGTTTTACGGCCAGCGGATGCAGAAAGGCCGAATTATTTAATTGTCCCCACGCCTGCTCTGCCCCACTTAACCAGCTTACCAACGTCAGTATCAGCGCGGTATAAGCAGGCTTATTTCCCAAAATTTTTAGCACGAAAAATTTCACCTAAATTCAACGAAAATTTTTAGCATTGCGGGGACAAAATATAGGTCGGCAGCGTTACCACTAGCCTGCCAAAAACAGACCCACTTGCCCTTTTGCAATGCTGATTCTGTGGTTGCGAAGGCAACCTAAAACGCCTACATTCACCAAACCTAAGCATTTTCACAAACCCTATTCTAATGGCTGCTACTACTGACAAAGCCGAGAAGGTGACCAACCCTCAGACCGAGAAAATGAAAGCCCTTCAGCTCACGCTGGACAAGCTCGACAAAAACTACGGCAAAGGCACGGTTATGAAGCTGAGCGACAACAAAGTTGTCGATATTCCGGCCATCAGCACTGGCTCGCTAGGCCTTGACATTGCCCTTGGTATTGGCGGCTTGCCCCGCGGCCGGGTGGTAGAAATCTACGGTCCAGAATCATCGGGTAAAACCACGCTGACACTGCACGCCATTGCTGAAGCACAGAAAAAAGGTGGCATGGCGGCTTTCATCGACGCTGAGCACGCCTTCGACCGGATTTACGCCGAGAAGCTGGGTATCGACACCGAAAACCTGCTCATTGCGCAGCCCGACAACGGCGAGCAAGCGCTGGAAATTGCCGACCAGCTGATTTCGTCGGGTGCCATCGACATTATCGTAATTGACTCCGTAGCTGCCTTGGTGCCAAAAGGCGAACTGGAAGGCGACATGGGTGACTCGAAAGTGGGTTTGCACGCCCGCCTCATGAGCCAGGCCCTGCGGAAGCTGACTGGTACTATCAACAAGACGGGCTGCTGCTGCATTTTCATCAACCAGCTGCGGGAGAAAATCGGCGTAATGTTCGGTTCGCCCGAAACCACCACCGGTGGTAATGCCCTAAAATTCTACGCTTCGGTACGCCTTGATATTCGCCGCATTGGCCAGATCAAGGAAGACAAAGACAATGTAACTGGTAACCGCACCAAAGTGAAGGTGGTGAAGAACAAAGTAGCGCCGCCGTTCAAGGTGGTCGAGTTCGACATTATCTACGGTGAAGGCATTTCCAAGGTCGGTGAAATCCTTGACCTGGGTGTTGACATGGGTATTATTGCTAAGTCGGGCTCGTGGTTCTCGTACAACGGCGACCGGCTGGGCCAGGGCCGTGAAGGCGTAAAAACCATTCTGCAAGACAATCCGGAGCTGGCTGATAAGATTGAAGCCCAAATTCGGAACTTGGTGAAAGGTGAACCGGAAACCGCTATGGCTGCAATTCCCGTAGATACTACCGTTGACGACGACGACACCCTATAGTCGTTGCTTTAAGAAGTAAGTTCAAGAGGTTGAAAAGCCCCGCCAGCAATCTGGCGGGGCTTTTTTCGTTTGGCGCCCGTATACCAAGTACTATTGCTTTCCGTAAATACCAGTCCATTATACTAGGAAAGCTGCTACCGAGCAGTAGCTTTTCTGCCCCGTTCGCACATTGCTGTATATTTGCTGGCACCCCTTTTGTCTGGGGCATCAGGCACCCCTCTGTCCTGTTTTATTACCACTATGAATTGCCGTTGGCTATTAGCACCCTTTACTGTATTGTCACTGGCCGGCTTGCTGGCTTTTCAACCCTCTGATGCGCTTCGCTCAGTGCCTAACAATAGCTTCAAGCGAGGCGAGGTGCTGCAATACAAAGTGCATTACGGCCTAATCAACGCCGCTGAAGCTACCATTGAAGTGTCGGATGAGTTACACCGCGTCAACGACCGGACTTGCTTCAAGGCTACCGTTACGGGCCGTACTACGGGCTCATTCGACGTGTTTCTGCGTATACGGGACACCTGGCGCACCTACCTTGACACTACTAGTATCCTGCCACAGCGCTTTTTTCGCAACATCGAGGAAAACAATTACCGTCGCCGCGAAACCGTAGATTTCGACCACCAAAGAGACGTAGCTCAGATGGAGCGCCACGGCAAAGACAAAAATAAAGTCAAAACCGGCACCTACAAAGTGCCCGACAACGTGCAGGACTTAGTGAGCGGGTTCTATTACCTGCGTACCATCAACTATGACCAGCGCCGCATCGGGGAAGTCATTCGGGTACAAGGCTTTTTCGACGAAAATGTATTTGTCATGGACGTCGTTTATAAAGGCCGCGAAACGGTGGAAACCAAGGCTGGCACCGTACGGGCCATTAAGCTGGTTCCGAAAATGCCCAGCAACAAGCTCTTCAAAGGCGAAAACGCCATTTCAGTATACCTCTCCGACGACCGGAACAAGATTCCGGTACTGATTCAGGCTGAAATGTTTGTGGGTGCGGTGAAAGTGGATATGTACAAATACCAAGGCCTCAAAAACAGGCTCAATCTGGTAGCCCAGAACTAAGGAACAGCACAACGGCTCCCAACGGAGCCGTTGTTGTTTTTGGCCGAGATGTAGCCAACTTATAAGACTAAGTAATGGGTTACTGCTTCTCCGCCGTAGGGCTAGCGGTTCGGGCCGGAACCACTATTTCCAGTATCTTGATAATGCTTATCAATACCTGCGAGTAACAAAAAGGTAATACACGAGTGCCCCAGCGGGGCGGTACTTTTGCATTTGCGCAATCCTTTTACCTAAACACCCTACATCGTGCAAGCACCTGCCAACCCCAACGCCTACAAGATTTTGGTGGTCGATGACGACCCTGATATCGTGGAGCTTTTGGAATACAATCTGCGCAAGGAAGGGTACTCTGTGGCTTCGGCCCCCGACGGCCGCCGGGCACTGGATATTGCCCCGCAGTTTGCCCCCGACATTATCCTGCTCGACGTGATGATGCCCAACCTTGATGGCATTGCCACCTGCCGCCACCTGCGCGAGCAGCCCAAGTTCAAAGACACCTACATCATTTTCCTGACGGCGCGCGCCGAGGAGTTTTCGGAAGTGGCCGCCTTCGAGGCCGGCGCCGACGACTTCATTGCCAAGCCCATCAAGCCCCGGGCATTGCTCAGCCGCTTAGCCGCCTTCGTACGCCGCGACCGGGACCCGCTGTCTGTGCAGGACACCATCGAAATTAACGGCCTTAAGATTGACCGCACCGGCTTTTCGGTGTACCAGGAAGGCCGCAAAATCACGCTACCCAAGAAGGAATTTGAACTGCTGGCGTTCCTGGCCGCTACGCCGCATAAGGTATTCGGGCGCGAGGAACTGCTTCAGAATATTTGGGGCAACGACGTATTCGTGCTGGCTCGCACCGTGGACGTGCACGTGCGTAAAGTGCGCGAAAAAGTAGGTGAGCACCACATTCAGACCATTAAAGGCGTCGGCTACAAGTTCAACATCGACTAGCCGGGCTTCTGTCCTCTACGCATTGGCCTCTGTTTTCTTCTCTTGCTGGTTGCTCCAGCTACGCTGAGAGGATGCAGGGGCCTTTTTGCGTCGAGTTGGCCTCCGTTATCAAGTATCTTTACCCCCGAATCAATCGTTGTGCTTCCCTTGAATATTTCTTCCCGCGTCATTGCCATCATCTTGTCGCTGCTGGTGGCTGGGGTGCTTACTACGCTGGCGCTGGTGGGCCCTACCATGAGCCTGGAGCAAGGTGTACTGGCAGGAGGCATCACCGTGGCCGCCTGTTTTCTGTTGCTATACCTAATGTTTGAGGCGCTGATTTTCCGTGAAATCAATAGCATTTATGCCAGCTTGGAGAACGTGAAGCGCAAGGAGTTCCGGAAAATGTCCAACAAATTTCTTTTCCGCCCCGAACCCCTCAAGCGCATGCGCGACGAAATTGTGGACATGGCCGAGCGTAAGCAGAAGGAAATCGACGAGCTAAAACGCCTTCAGGCCTTACGCCGTGAGTTCCTAGCCGATGTATCACACGAGCTAAAAACGCCCATTTTCGCCGCTCAGGGTTTCCTGCACACCATTCTCGACGACGACGACGTAGACGATTTCACACGCCAGCGCTTCCTGCGCAAAGCGGCCAATAGCCTCGACGCGTTGGATACCCTAGTGCAGGACCTCGTAACGATTTCGCAGTTGGAAAAAGGTGTGGTGCGCATGCGCCGTCAGGGCTTCGATTTGGTGGTGCTGGTCCATGAGATATTCGAGCAGCTGGAGATGAAGGCCGCCCAACGCAATGTGAGCCTGGAGCTGTTGCCCCCCAACTTACCTGAAACCGGCCTGCGCGTGCTGGCCGACCGCAACCGGATTCGGCAGGTACTCATCAACCTGATTGACAATGCCATCAAGTACGGCCGCGAAAATGGGCACGTTTCCGTGCTGCTGGAGGAAAGCGGCAAATCGGTGCGCATAGCTGTGCGCGACGACGGAGCCGGCATTCCGAAACAGCATCTAAACCGCATTTTCGAACGGTTCTATCGCATCGACAAGAGCCGTTCCCGCGACTCGGGCGGCTCGGGCCTGGGACTAGCTATCTGCAAGCACATCGTTGAGGCGCACAAATCCACCATCCGGGTGCAAAGCGAAGTCGGGCAGGGCACCTCCTTGGAATTCAAGCTTATTAAGCCCAAAAGCCCTTTAACTCCTACCACCAAGGCAACCGGCGAACAAGCACCGGAAGCGTAGCATCCATCATTGTATTTTCGGCTTATCCTCCTGCCATTCGCTTGATGTGTGGAGGCTACAAAACCACTGGCAGCCCCTTACCTTTGCAGCTTCCTATGAAGCTACCCAATTTCAAAGACCTGATCCTGTTCGAGGACGAAGATTACGTGGTAATCAACAAGCCACCATTCTTGGCCACACTTGATGAACGATTTGGCGGCGCGCCCAATATCCTGCGCCTGGCCCGTGAGCAGTACGACGACGTGCAGGCCTGCCACCGTCTCGACAAAGAAACCAGCGGCTCGCTGGCACTGGCCAAAAATCCCGCCGCCTACCGCCACCTGGCCATGCAGTTCGAGGACCGCAAAGTGCGCAAGGTGTACCATGCTGCCGCCTGGGGCGTGCACCAGTACGATGGTCTGCGCGTGGAGCGCAATATTGAAACCACTACCAAAGGCAGAGCACGCTTAGCCTATAACGGCAAGCCCGCCGTGACACTAGTGCGTACCATGGAGGCCTATGCTCGCCACACGCTGCTAGAATGCCAGCCCATTACCGGCCGCATGCACCAGATTCGGTTGCACTTAGCCTACCTGCAAGCCCCCATCATTGGTGACAAGATGTACGGCGGCGAGGACTTCTACTTATCGTCGCTAAAAAAGAAGTTCAATATGAAGGAAGGCGAGGAAGAGCAGCCCTTCATCAAGCGCTTTGCTTTGCACGCAGCCAGCCTCAGCTTTGCCAAGCTCGATGGCGAAATTGTTACTGTTGAGGCACCCTATCCTAAAGATTTTCGGGTGCTGATAGATACGCTCCGGCAGTACCAATAGTCTATAAGACAATCGAAGCGCCTGTATTCTAGCCCTTTCTCCGGCGCATTTGTTGCTCACCATGTTGTAAATCCGCGTGAAAGCGGTATCTTTGTGTCCGTTTTTCCCGGACATGGTTCGGTTTCATCTCATTTCCAAACGCTTACCTTCCTCCCAATGGATCATCTGAGCTTCAAGACGGTATCCGTCAACAAAGCCAACGCCGATAAGGCCTGGGTTGTGGTTGATGCCAGTGTTGCGCCCCTGGGCCGTCTGGCCAGCCAGATTGCCAACATGCTGCGTGGCAAGCACAAGCCATCGTTCACGCCCAATTCCGATTGCGGCGACAACGTTATCGTTATCAACGCCGACAATCTGCGCGTAACGGGCAAAAAAATGACCGACAAAATCTATGTAACCCACTCGGGTTATCCAGGTGGTCAGAAGCGCCTGACGCTACGCGAGAAAAAGGCTAAAAACGCCGCTAGCATAATCGAGCACGCCGTGAAAGGCATGTTGCAAGGCAACCGCCTCGGCCGCGAGCAATTCCGCAACCTGTATGTGTATGCTGGCAACGAGCATCCGCACCAAGCCCAACAGCCGCAAGCTGTTGAACTGAAAAACCTTTAAGCCGATTTCGGCCTCTTTTTTCTTTAATTTTCTCACTTAATGGAAATTACCAACACCTCTGGTAGAAGAAAAACCTCGGTGGCTCGCATCTACATGCAAGCCGGGCAAGGGAATATCACTATCAATGGCCGGGACATGAAGACTTACTTCGGTAACGAACTCCTGGAAAACATTGTGAATCAGCCGCTCGCTATTGTTGAGCAGGTTGGTCAGTACGACATCAAGGTGAACGTAGGCGGTGGCGGCATTTCGGCTCAGGCTGAAGCTATCCGTTTGGCCATCTCGAAAGCCCTCGTAGGGAATAACGAAGAAGTTCGTCCGGCCCTGAAGAAGGAAGGCTTCATGACCCGCGACCCGCGCATGGTGGAACGCAAGAAATTTGGCAAGCGCAAAGCTCGTCGTTCGTTCCAGTTCTCGAAACGCTAATCCCAGAGGAAATTCATCATGGCTCAGTCCACCACTTATAAAGAACTGCTTGACGCTGGTGCCCACTTTGGTCACCTCACGCGCAAGTGGGACCCGAAAATGGCTCCGTTCATCTTCATGGAGAAGAACGGTATCCACATCATTGACCTCAACAAAACCCTTGTTTCGCTGGATCAGGCTGCTAACGCCATCCGCAACATTGCAAAGAGCGGCCGCAAGGTGATGTTCGTAGCAACCAAGAAGCAGGCGCAGGAAATCGTAACCTCGGAGGCCGAGCGCCTCAAGATGCCTTTCGTAACTGACCGGTGGTTGGGTGGCATGCTCACCAACTTCGCCACGGTGCGCAAGTCGCTGAAGAAAATGAGCACCATCGACAAGATGGTGAAAGAAAATACGGCTTACGCCGCTCTCGCTAAGCGCGAGCGTCTGATGCTGACCCGCGAGCGGGAGAAGCTGGAGCGTGTACTCGGTGGCATTGCCGACCTGAGCCGCCTGCCCGCTGCTCTGTTCGTAGTGGACGTGAAGCGTGAGCACATTGCTGTGAAAGAAGCCAAGAAGTTGGGCGTTCCGGTATTCGCTATCTGCGATACTAACTCCAACCCTGAATTGGTAGACTTCCCGATTCCAGCCAATGACGACGCTTCCAAGTCTATCCAGCTGATCATCAGCGTAATCGGTAAGGCCATCGAAGATGGTCTGTCGGAGCGCAAAGTCGACAAAGAAGATGCCGACAAGAAGCAAGCTGAAGACGAAGGCATCCAGGAAAAACTGACTGCTGAAGAATAAGCTTTCCAGAAGCTAAGAGTGAGAAGTCAGAAGCTAGAATCCGATGGTGCATGCCAGTTTCCGGGTTTTGCTTCTGACTTCTTCTTTTGTCGTTTCCTCTCATTAACTCCAACCTTTTAGCTAGTGCCTTTGGCGCTAGCCCCTAACTTCCCCAAGAATGGCAGCAATTACCGCCCAAGACGTGAACAAGCTGCGCGCCATGACCGGCGCCGGCATGATGGACTGCAAAAAAGCTCTGGTAGAAGCCGAAGGTGACTTCGAAGCTGCCCGCGACATTCTGCGCAAGCAGGGTCAGAAAATTGCTGACAAGCGTTCCGACAACGCTACTTCCGAAGGCCTAGTAATGGCCAGCGTAAGCGAAGACGGCACCAATGGCAAGCTGGTAGCTCTGGCCTGCGAAACCGAGCCGGTTTCGAAAGTGGCTGACTTCCGCGCTTTGGTTCAGCAAATCCTGGACGCAGCTGTGAAATCCAACGCAGCTACCAAAGAAGAGCTTCTGGCTGCTTCGCAAGAAGATGGCCGTAGCCTGCAAGACCACATCACCGACCTGATGGGCAAAATCGGCGAGAAGCTGGACGTAGTAGCCTACGCTAACATGACTGCCGAGAAAGTGGCTTCATATATCCACTCCGATGGTAAGAAAGGCGTACTTGTAGGCCTGAAGAACGTGAACGGTGCTGACGTAACCACTGTAGGCCGCGACGTAGCTATGCAAATTGTAGCTATGAAGCCCGTTGCCGTTGACAAAGACGGTGTGGATTCAGCTACGGTTGAGCGCGAAATCGAAATCGGTAAAGAGCAGGCGCGTGCCGAAGGCAAGCCTGAGGCTATGCTGGAGAAAATTGCTCAAGGCAAGCTCAACAAGTTCTACAAAGAGAATACGCTGTTGAACCAGGAGTTTGTGAAAGATAACTCGGTAACTATTGCTCAGTTGCTCGACAAAACTTCCAAGGGTATGACAGTAACCGACTTCAAGCGCGTAGCCATCGGCGCGTAGCTTTTAGCCTTGCCATATATATAAAGCCCCGCTAGCATTGTGCTGGCGGGGCTTTTTGTGCGTTATTACGACATGGACGCAAACAGAAAAAATGCTTACCGCTACTTGCTATACCAGTTTCTTATTGAAGTCAGAACAGTACCTGTTCCTCCAAGTCCTCAGCCATTTGACACTGCAACTTTCGAGTGGCTGGCTAAGCGGAATTATTACACGGGGGCAGTAGCTTATCAATTACACAACTTTGGTCTGGCGGTGGCTAACGACTTTACAGATTTCGATGAAGAGCATTTCTGGGCTGGCTTGGAGCATTTTTCAAATCAAAACCCTGAGATACCATTAGCAACGCGCTACAGAACAGTATTCGAGCGTCGTTTGGCTGAATTATTAGAAAAGTAGACTACTGCCCGTTACTCCGCCGCTCGTACGCCCGCACCCGCGTGGCGGCGTTCTGCCGGATATTCATGTAAAACAAGGCGTAGTCGGCAATATGGAAGGAGTGGCGGAGTTCGGGACGGCCTGGAACGAGGAATCGAGGATAGCCAATGGGTTTGGGGGCATGCAGCCACACGAGGCCGTCATGCACTTTGGCATCTGCTACAGCTTTGTCTATTTTGTTGAACGTGTATGGCACGCCGCCTAGGTTTAGCGTGGCGGGTGCAGCTACCGTATCGGTTTTCCAAGTGAGCGGGTTTACAGCTACACCACCTTGAAACGGCGGATACTCATTGCCCCACTCCACAGAGTTCCACGCTACGTAGCACCCTGTTTCGGTAGAATCCTGACATGGCCTGAGCACCTGATATTCGCTGGACTTCACGTTGAACCCGATGAGGTATGCCGCTACCAGTTGACTGCGCAGTTTAGGGTCTTGGTCGACTAGCTCGCGCAGGAGGCGCGCGGCGTGAAACGTACCTTGGCTGTGCCCCGCTATAATGAACGGGCGGCCTTGGTTGTAATGCGCTAAATAGTATTGAAAAGCCGTTTTCACGTCGACATACGCTTGCTCCAATGCCTCCTTACCACTCGGCGAAACTTCATCGAAAAACGAAAACAGCGTAGCCTGCCGATACCGTGGCGCGTAGATGCGCGCCGTACCGTTGAATACAGAAGCTTGCCGCCGCATAGTGCTGGCATCGGTAAAGCGGTTGGTTTTTCGGTCGGCTAGATTGGCATTCCAGGTAGTGCGACCAAAATACGTAGTAGGGTGCACAAAAAACACATCTACCGGCGCCATAGCCTGTTGGTCGTGCAAGCCAGAGTGAGCAGGCACGGAGTCGGCCGCATCAGGGCGGGTAGGCAGAGCAGCCCAGTAGGCTGACTGGGTGTAATCAGGAGTTGGAGGAAGCGGGCAGCTAGTAAAGTCGCGGCCAGGCTTGATTACATTAAGATAAGAAGATAGTAGCAAAGCCAGTAGTAATGCTGGCCAACACAGAAAAACAGCGTAACGCATACTCACATAGCAGGAGGAAGGCAAAATATCCACTATATAGTAGCTAGTGGTTCTCTCAAGCAAAGATACACGCCATTATTCTAGTAGGTAAAGGCTGTTGCTAAGGCTTCTATACTGTAGACGATACAGTGTGGATGGCCTATTCTACGGCTGGTTGGGCGGCGCCTTCCGCGTCGGTAAGCGTGTTTTCCAGCAGTCGCTCCTGTTTCTGATATACAATTTTATAATCGGCATTGACGCGCAGGCGCATCTGGGCGCGGGTGTTCTGGTTTTTCTGGAGCGACTGCCGGAACGCCCGGCTCCGCTCGACGTAGGTAGCCGTGCGCGAGCCATCGGCCGCTACCGGAGTTACCCGCAGGGTGCCGGGCTCCACTTGGGTTTGAGCGTCTTTGAACTCTGGAAACCGGTTCTGGTCCAGCCACGCATTAATGGCGGCCGGCGTGGTATTGCGCAGAATGATAAATAGCTCAACCTGCGGCGCGAAATATTGCTCGGCGTTGAAAGGCGCGGCCTGCAAATCCGAGTAGTATGCCGAGAGTACCTTGCTGATGCGGACTGCGGCTTCGTCGGGGTTGTCGGCTGACGGAGTGGGGTCGGTAGTGGGTGGTATGGTAGCATCGGCGGGCAAGGTGGCCGACGCAGTATCGGAAGTGAGCGGCACGGCGGGCGCCACTCGTACAGTTTCGGGGGCGGCTACGGGCGGCAGATCCAGTTGCTCGGCTTGAGGGCCGGTTTCGGGAGTTACGGCCACAGTATCAGCGGCGGTTTGGCTGGTGCTAGTCAGGTGCTCACTAGGGCGAGACTGGCCTAGCAGTAGGTACAAAATCAGCCCCAGTAGTAATACCCCGCCCCCAATGGCCAGGATTTTACCGAGCGGATTGCGAGGGGGCTCCTCAAAGTACTCATCTGTGGCTACATCCGGCGCAGTTTCCTGACTGGTATACGCCGATGGTTCGGTGGGTTGGTAGGAGGAAGTGTACTCGGGCGAAGCAGCGGCGGGCTGGGGCCACTCGGTGGGGGTGGTAGCGGCCGGCTCTGGCGTAGCTGGGCTTCCGTAGTCGGGGACGGAGAGTTCCGGCTCTGGGGTGGTGGGAGCTTCAGCGGCCGGAGCGGGCGGCGGGAGCGGCGCGGCGGACGAAGCCAGCAACCGACTCTTCAGCGTCTCGAATTCTTGCGGCGTGATGAGGCCTGCATCCAACAGTTCCCGGAGCTGAAGAAGGTTATCGAGGGGGGAAGAGCTTTTTTCCATGATGTGTGTTGTGAGTTGCCAGTTGGGAGTTTGCAGTTGTGGGTTACCAGTTGCCAGTTAATGAACAAACCGGCAGCTGGTAACCCACAACTGGCAACTGACACCCGATAACTTATTTTCGGTCGAGGGTGGAGAGCCGGTCTTTGCGGCGCTGGAGCTTGGCTTTGCGCAGGTCAAGCTGCTGGCCGTTTACGATGAGTTGCGCGGAGTCCTGGCTGGCTTTGAGCTTATTCTCAATATTTTGCTTCTTCAACGACTCAATCTTCTCCAGGTTGCTTTCGGTGTTTTTGGCCAGATTTGCGCGCTCCTTTTCCAGTCGGTCTTTTTCCTTCTCTGTTTCGCGTAGCTCTTTTTCAGCGGCTTCAATCTGCTCCCGGTAGGCTTTCAGGCGGGCGGCGGCGGCAAAGTTTTGAGCCATGTTGCGCATGGCGGCAAATTCAGTGGGCGTGCCTTCCGGGCTGAAATAGGTTTTGGCGTCGTAGCCCCCAAACACGGCCAGTTCCGTTACGCTGTCGGAAGGGGCCGTTACCATGGCGTAGAGGTCGATTAGCTTGCCTGACACGCTGGACGCGGGTACCTGCTTGGCAGCCAGCACGTCGCGCTTGCCCACCCCGAAGGTACCGTTGCCCTTGGGCTTGATGTTGTAGGTGTCCTTGAGCCAAGTTTGCCAGAAGTTGCGCGTCCAGTCGGGGGTGCCATCTACCAACACTTTGGCGGCGGGGCGCTCCTGCTTTTCGTAGTTGATAGAGCTTTGGCGCACTTCATAAAGCTGTGCCGTAGCCGAACCGCTGCTCAATACAGCCGCCAAAAAAACGCCCAGGAAGAGGAAGGTGGATTTCATATTGTTTTTCTGCTATATCGGTGAGTCACTCTAACTCATTCCGGGCAAAAGAGTTGGGCCCAGCGCCGGACTAGAGGCCGTTTCGGTCGAAGGCGGCCTGCAAATCGGCGTGCATGTGCCGGAAACGAGCAACGGCAGCCTGAACGAACTCTTCATCGAGCAGCATGCGGATGTCCTCGTCGCTGGTTACGTCCATCTCGCTCACTTTGTAGGTTTGCTCAAACGGGCCTTTTTCCAGCTTGATAAGGTATTTGCCGTTCCAGGAAAACAGAGTGATGTTGACCTCGGGGTGCGGAATATTGGCAAGCTGGCGCATGGCAGAAGCAGACTGGTGAAACGAAGGCGCGAAGATAGCCCCTGCCCGGCAACCACCCACCCGAACAAGCTCGGCATAACCTCTGATTGCAGGCGGCGTATCACTACAAGCACATTGTCAAGTTTCTACCACTCAACTCTTTCCATCATGCCACAAGGAGATAAATCGGCGTACACCGACAAGCAAAAGCGGCAGGCCGAACACATTGAAGAGAGCTACGAGAAGCGCGGCGTACCCGAAGAAGAAGCGGAAGCACGCGCTTGGGCCACCGTCAACAAACAAGACGGCGGCGGTAAAAAGAGCGGCTCCGGCCGCAAGAAGAGCAGCTAAACCTCCTAATGAGATAAAGCAAAAAGCCGCTGTATTTGCGTACAAGGGCTTTTTGCTTTAAAGAATGCTGCTACCTATTTCTTCTGGGCAACCAGCTTCACTAGCCGCATCTGCTGCAAACCAAAGTCTCCGATACCTTCCTTTTCCTCGTAGCGTA
The DNA here is from genome assembly GCF_000420705.1 of Hymenobacter norwichensis DSM 15439. Lineage (GTDB taxonomy): Bacteria > Bacteroidota > Bacteroidia > Cytophagales > Hymenobacteraceae > Hymenobacter > Hymenobacter norwichensis. The sequence continues at coordinate 583,292 of NZ_ATVL01000006.1, read as the reverse complement.
GCACCGTAAAGCCCGCCGCTGTGTAGAGCTTTTTCAGCTCATCGGTATCAAAAACAACGTTTTCACCAATTTTGCGCTTGCGGGTGGCGTCGCGGTGAAACCCTTCCACCACTACAATACCGCCGGGCTTCAGGCTGCGGTGCACCTGCTCGGCTTCGTTGCGCCCTCCGGCGTAGATAAACGCCACCAAGTCCCAGCGGTCAGTCCCGAACTCAAACTCCGATGCGTCCTGCACAAACGTGGTAATGCGCAGGTTGGCTCGTCGGGCATTGTCCTGGGCTAGCGTTACGGCTTCGTCGGCAATATCCACGCCGTAGGCATCCCAGCCTTGCTGCGCCAGAAACAGCGTGTTGCGGCCCTGGCCCATGCCTACGTCCAGAGCTTTGCCGGGCTTGCGCTCCTTGATGGTTTCGGCCAGCAGCTTGTTGGGGCGGGCATTGAATGGCACCCGGCTTTCTCTGCCCGTTAGCACTGCATTCCACTTCTGGCGCTCGAGTTCTTTGTTTTCCCGTGCATTGGGCGCGGGCTTGCTGGTACTGGCCGTTTGCTGAGCAAAGCTGCCCGACAGCGCAATAGGCAGCAACAAAACCGTGAGTAGTAGTTTCATCATAATACCTCAATAGGTGCCTAGCTGAACAAGCCGGCCAAGCAATTTAAAACGATTTGGGAGGGTTTCAGATTCTCAGGCCGGTCAAACCCAACTTTTACTGGCTGAGTCCGGGCAGATAGCCGGGCGTTGCATCAGCAGCGCAAAAAGTGCCCTGGTTTTTTTGGATGGTGGCCGGGGCTGCGCGCTAGTAGCTAACCTTATCGGTGGGCATGCTTACCTTGTTGGCTGTATAGTTCGCCCTGCCTGCTACCATGAATAAATTCCTTTCTGTTGCTTTTACCCTGCTGCCATTGGCCGCGGCAGCCCAACAACCTGTGTACACGCCCGAATTGCTGATGAAGCTAGGACGCTTAGGTGAAATGCAGGTGTCGCCGGACCGCAAAACAGTGGCCTACACCATCACGCGCTACAACTTGGCCGACAACACGGGCAACGCCGATATTTGGGTGGTGCCAGTAGCGGGCGGCGCAGCCAAGCAACTCACCACCACGCCCGGCTCGGAGGGTAACCTGAACTGGCGGCCCGATGGCAAGCTGACCTTTGTGAGCGGCGAAGGTGGCTCCGACCAACTGTACGTGATGAACGCCGACGGCACCGGTAAACAGAAGCTCAGCGAGTTTCCGGAGGAAGGCTTGGCTAACCTGAAATACGCCCCCAAAGGCAACTTCATCCTGTACACCCAGGACGTGAAAACCGGCAAATCGGTGCAGGACTGGTACCCCGACCTGCCCAAAGCCGACGCCAAAATCATCGACGACCTCAACTACCGCCACTGGAACGCCTGGGACGACCTCAAGGTGTCGCACGTGTTTTTCCAGCCGGTAGGTACCGATGGACGCCCGACCGGCTATGGCAAAGACGTAATGGGCGGCGAGAAATTCGACGCCCCGCTTCAGCCGTTTGGCGGCACCGAGCAGCTGGCGTTTTCGCCCGACGGCTACCGCCTCGCCTACACTTCGCGCAAGCTCACAGGCAAAGCCGAAGCCGAAAGCACCAACTCCGACATTTACCTCTACGACATTCGGGAAAGCAAAACCCAGAACCTGAGCGAAGGCCTGGGCGGCTACGACACCGAGCCTGCCTTCTCGCCCGACGGCACCAAGGTAGCCTGGCTGAGTATGGCCACGCCCGGCTTCGAGTCGGACCGCAACAGCATTGTGGTGTATGATTTCAGAACCAAGAAGCGCGAGGATATTACCGCCAGCTCGGAGCAGGCGGCAGCCAACATCCGGTGGAGTGCCGATGGCAAAACCATCTACTTCGTGAGCGTACTGGAAGGCACCGAGCAGTTGTTCTCGGTACCGGGCAAGGGCGGCAAAATCAAGCAGCTCACCAAAGGCGCACACAACTACAACAGCTTTGAGCTGGCCGGCTCCGACGTGGCCATTGCCAACAAAACCACCCAGGCCACACCCGCCGACCTGGTGCGCGTAGACCTGAAAACCGGCCGCGAAACGGTGCTTACTACCATCAACCAGCAGGAGCTGGCAGGCGTGAAAACTGGCAAAACCGAGGCCCGCATGGTACGCACCACCGACGGCAAACAGATGCAGGTATATGTCATCTACCCGCCCGATTTCGACCCGGCCAAGAAGTACCCGACGCTGCTTTACTGCCAAGGTGGCCCGCAAAGCCCAATCACCCAGAGCTTCTCGTACCGCTGGAATTTCCAGCTGCTGGCCGCCAACGGCTACATAGTAGTGGCCCCCAACCGACGCGGCTTGCCCGGCTTCGGCACTGAGTGGAACAACAGTATCTCCGGCGACTGGGGCGGGCAGCCCATCCGGGATTATCTGTCGGCTATTGATGCGGTGAGTGCCGAACCGTACGTGGATAAAACTCGCCTGGGCTGCGTGGGAGCCAGCTATGGCGGCTACTCGGTGTACTACTTGGCGGGCAAGCACGAAGGCCGCTTCAAAACCTTTATTGCCCACTGCGGCCTCTACAACCTCACCAGCTGGTACCCGAGCACCGAGGAAATGTTCTTCGCTAAGCACGACATTGGGGCTGCCCCCTGGGAAACACCGCAGCACAAGAGCTACACTGAGTTCAACCCGCAGCTGTTCGCCAAAAACTGGGACACCCCGATTCTGGTGATTCACGGCGGCAAGGATTTCCGGGTGCCCGAGGGGCAGGGCATGGAGGCTTTCGGCACGGCGCAGCTGCGCAGTATTCCGAGCCGGTTCCTGTATTTCCCCAACGAGGGCCACTGGATTTCCAAGCCGCAAAACGCTGTGCTTTGGAACAGGGTGTTTTTCGAGTGGCTGGGCCGTACGCTGAAGCCCGAAACGGTAGGACAGGCCAAATAAGGAGAGCTTCTTTAATAGGGCTGTAACAGGTCTGAGGTAGCGGCACAGCGTAAAACTTTGTAAAGAAAAGGCCCGACCAGCAAATAACTGGCCGGGCCTTTCTTGTAGTATACAGTTTATTAGCAGCGCTTTACCGAAACAACTACTTCTTATAATTTACAGTACCAGCACTCAATATCTTAGTATCTGATTATATTATTGTATTGTGCTTTCTGAAAGTGAGCCATCTATAATCACCTACTGTTGTGTTTGCACGCCTCCTCTTGTTCTGGCTTTTGCTTGGTGGTTTGGTGCCAGCTAACGTTGGGGCAGCACCGCCGCAACAAGTTCTGACGGATACCCTCCTGCTTAAGAACCCAAAGGGCGCCCATATTTCAGAAGCGTACCGTTACTACACCGAACCCTTTGCCACCAAGCCCGACCCCGAGCAAGTGGAAGCGCAGTGGCGAGCCGGCAAGTTTCGCCCTGGCCCCTGGCACGAAACGCTCAACCTAGGCATACTGCACAAACGGGTATGGATGCGGCTGGCTGTCCGCAACACCGAATCCCAACGGCTACGATTCTTGTGGAGCATTTTCAACTTCACCGATAGTGCGGCCCTCTATTGTCGGCGCCGGGGCGAAACGAAATTCACCCAGCTTGCTATAGCCAGCTCCTGGGTGCCGGCTGCCGAGCGGGCCTTTCCGGCGCGGGCGCTCAGCTTCCCCTTTACGCTGGAAGCCAACGAATCTGCCGTGCTCTACCTACGCATTGACTTGCACGCAGGGGCGCTATACCTACCCACGTATATCGAAACTGCTGAACACTTCCTGAACTGGGAAATGAACTTTCCCTTCGAGCGGCACTGGGTCTGGATGCTAGGCTTTTACTTAAGTAGCGCGCTGTTCAATCTGGTGCTATTTGCCTTCCTCCGCGACCGAATTCATGTATGGTACCTGGCGTACGTGGTATGCGTCACGCTGTTTTTGATGATGGAAGATGGGCTGGACGCCATGTTGCTTCCAACTGGCCTTTACCAGTTGGCTTGGTCAATAGGGCAATTCAACTTTGTGATATTGGCGGCGGCAGCGGGCATCCGCATCTTACAGCTATTCGTACGGCTGGGCAGCGGCTGGCCCCGTCTGCACCGGGCAGGTACTTGGCTGGCGGGTACTTCCGCGGTGTTCGTGCTACTTTATGCGGTAGCTTTTCCGTGGGCCGTACGCCACAGCCTAACGATGGTTCAGGCCTTGAACTTCACGCGGGAGCTGATATTGATTTGCCAGTTTGGCTATGGCTGGGTGACTCTACTGGCCGTGATGCTCACCCGGCGCCGGCGCTTGGCAGCCTACTATGCTCTCACGTACTTCTTTTTCTCTGCGGGCTTTGCCATCTTTTGGTTCAACCATATTGGGCTAACCAGCTTCAACCCCGTGTATCCCAACGCGCTGGCCTGGGGCTTGTTTTTCGAGTTGTTGGTACTGAGTGCATTGCTTACAGGGCGCTTCCGCCATACGCTCCGTCAGAATGCTCGTTTGCGCATTCGACAGCTGCGGCAGCGCAACAGCCAAAGCGCCCGCCTGATTGCGGCCCAAGACGAAGAGCGGGAACGGCTGGCGCGGGAGCTGCACGATGCCCTGGGGCCCAACCTGGCGGCGTTGCATTTGGCCTGGCAGGGCCGGGCTGTGCAAGAGGCCATAAACAGCTCGCCGGAAGCTGCCGCCGCCGGCCACCATACCGAGTTACTACTACGCCACCTCCGCGACGAGGTGCGTACGTTCAGCCACGCCATCCTACCAGCCGAGCCTGGCCTGGGAGGGCTCTGCGACTCCGTAGCGGCGCTGGCCGAACTGCTCAACCTGTATGGCAACCCCACGGTGCACACCTACTGCGACAAGGGCCTAGAGCAACTGCCCCAGCCGTTGCAACTAGCCGCCTACCGGATTGCCGCTGAACTGCTCAACAATGCCGTGCGCCACGCCAATGCCACCGAGGTGCAAGTGCAGCTGCTGCTACACCCCGAGGCGCTGGAAATACTGGTGGACGACAACGGCAACGGCTTCAACAAAACGCAAACCCGCGCCGGCATCGGGCTGCGCGGCGTGCAGGCCCGCACTGAGTACTTGCGGGGCCAGATGCACATCGACAGCTCGGCAACGGGCACCTGCATTGTGGTCAGGCTGCCACTGAAAGAGTAAGACCACACCGGCCGATACTGGCGTAGTTTTTCATTCGATCTGTTTCTCACCACCGTAATCCTATGTGCTGCCGACTTTTGATTCTGGATGACCACTTGATGTTGAATCAGGGCTTGGAGCGGCTGCTGAACGAGCAGCCCGATTTGCAGGTACTTGGCCAGTTTGTTACGGGGCCCGAACTACTGGCCTGGCTGGCCAAAGCTGGCCCTACCCCCGCCGACGTACTGCTGCTGGATTTGCACCTGCCCCCCCCCGACGGCCTGACCCTGTTGCCCCGCCTGCGCCAACAGTGGCCCAGCCTGCGGGTACTGGTGTTCAGCACCGATGCCACACCCGAGTTGATAAGCCGCTTGGTCGCGGCCGGGGCCAGCGGCTTTGTATCGAAAGCTGCCGACGCCGCCCAGCTGTTGCTGGCCATCCGGGCCATATTCGCCGGAGAAACCTGTTTCCCGGTGTACTCGGCGTTGCCGGCCGCAGCAACCAAGCAGTTACACCGCCTTTCCACTCGGGAGAAAGAAATTGTAGGGCTAGTACGCCTGGGCTTTACCACCAGCCAGATAGCCGACCGGTTGTCGATATCAGTACACACGGCTACCACGCACCGGCGCAATATCATGCACAAGCTGGAGCTGCACAACGTGGCCGCGCTGGTGCGGTTTGCGCACGAAGAAGGGCTGTAGGCGGCTTATTCTCAACCAACCGAACTACCTGAGCGCGCAGTGGCTCTTACCGCTTTGTTGCCGAGTACCCAGAATAGCAGCAATACCACCACGCTACAAGCCCCACCCAGCACCGGCACCGACAGATACTCCAGCAGCAAGCCCGTGAGGTAGGCGCCACTCACGCCGCACAGGTTCACGAGAGCCATATAGGTGGTGAATTGGGAGCCTTCGATACGGGGCTGGCACAGCGCCATGAGCAAGGGCAGAGCCGCTACGCTGAGACTGGGGTCGGCCATGTTCCAAACCAGCAAGCCGAAGATGGCGAAGGGCACTTGCGGCCACAGGAAACTCAGGCTACAAAACAGCAGCAGAAATACGCCCAGTACCAGCAACACCCGGCGTTGCAGCCGGGCTGGCCCAATCCGGTCGGCGAGGATGCCGCCAGTTACGGTTATGCCGAGGGTGGCCAGCGTACCCCAGCCGCCTTGCAGGATGGATACGTCGCTGTCGGGCCAGTGCAGCACGTGAATGAGGTGGTAGTTGTAAGCCCAGCCGAACATGCCGAAGCACAGGTAAGCCGCCGCAATAACACCGAACAGCCGCAACGTGCGCGGTTCGGTTATGGCTCGGAACAGCGCCCGGAACAGCCAGCCTACCGATGGGTTGTCGGCGTGACGCGGCGCGGCAGCACTGCGGCCGAAAGTAGGCACAAGCTGGTCGGTATGGTCGAGGCGGATGAAAAAGGTAAGTACGGTAAGGGCCAGCAGCAGCACGGTTTGCGTGAGGGCGGCCTCGAAAAATCCGTAGCGGTGCAGCACCCAGCCCAGGCCCGCCGCCCCCGCCGAAATGCCCAGCAGAAACCCACCGCGCATAAAGGCATTCACCCGGCCCCGCTCCGCCTCGGGCACCACCGAAATGGCAATGGCATCGACACTAGCATCCTGAATAGAGGCAAATACGCTGTGCACCACAAACGCCAGCTTGAGCAACGGTAGCTGCGCCACGGGGTCGTGGACGAGCAGCAAAGCCAGCGAAGCCAGCGCCGCTACCAGCTGCGTGAGCACCACCCATTGCTTGCGCTGCCCGATAATGGAATCTTGGTACTTGTCAATCAGTGGGCCCCACACAAACTGAAGCGCCCACGGTAAGCCCACCACCGCCGAAAATGTGGCCACCGTGGCGGCGCTGAGGTTGCGGCCAATCAGGTAGTTGACCACGGCCGTCATACCAAACCCCGCCGGCAGGCCCTGCATCACATACAGATAGAAAAAAGTGAAATACCGCAGGCCGGTACTTTCGCGGAGGACGAGATGGCGCACGCAGGAGCAGGAAGGATGGAAATCCGTAACCACGAAACCGGTTGTCTGGTTTTCAGCGGCTTACCCCTCCCCTACTGCCGTATGCAGAGTAGGCAACCAGCTGGTGGTTTGGCGCCAAACCACAATCAAAAAGCCCGTCATTCCGAGCTTGTTGGGGAATGACGTTCGTTGGTAGTACTGCTGATGCAGTCTGTAATATGGTGCCCGTTACTTCACTTCTAACCGAAGCTTACCTTAACACTTCCTCGGTTACTTTATTGATGTCGCCGCTTACTTTCTGAATGAAATCTAGCTGTTCAGTGAGCTGCGGGTCGGGGGCGGCAACGGGGGCGGGGCGACGAGCAGACTCGGAGGAAGTGGCAGATGTTTCGGCAGCAGTTGGGTTTTCGGGCTCAGTCACATCGAGGCGGCGCAGGCTGCGGTGGAGAGCTTGCTGGGCTTGGCGTACTGGCTTCAGCAAAGTACCGGGGTACGGCAGGCGGGTGGAGCCACCCAACAGGGCCGACGAAATGGAGGCTACATTGGAAGAGAGAATATGGTTGAGCACCACAAACTCGTGTACTTCAGAGGGGCGGTGCTGTTTGCCGCGCGGCTCCGACATCATGCGCTGAAACGCCGCCGCCAGGTTAGCTGAACTCACGTACACTTCCTTGCGGGCCAGCTTGTACTCCACTTCGGCCATAAACGCTCCCGCCAGCGTGTCGGTGAGGGTATTCAAATAGCGCAGGTTGGCCCGCAGTACGGCTTTCATGTAATCGTGCAGCTGGTCGGATTCCCAGCGTGGAAACAGCAGGTAGCTGGCTGAAAAGGCAATCAGGCAGCCCAGCACGGTGTCCAGAATCCGCTCTTCCACCACTTGCAAATAGCCCAGCCCCAGGAAACTGAACAAAATCAGCACGAAGGGCGTCATGAAGGTGACAGCCACGATGTAGTTGCTGCGCGTAAAGCTGAACGACGTCACCATGAACACAAACAGCAACGCCACCAGTGCCAGCCGGTCGTGCACCAGAAACAGCACCAGACCACCAAGGATACCGCCCGCCAGCGTACCCAAAACCCGGTGAATATTGCGCGCCTTGGTGAGGCTGAAAGCCGGCTTGAGCATATAGGTCACGGTCATCAGAATCCAGTAGCTGTGGTGGCTAGGCAGCAATACCTTAGCTACCACAAACGCCACCGAGCAAGCCAGCATCATGCGCATGGAATGCCTGAACACGTCGGAGCTGAGCGTGAAATGGCCGCGCAGCTCGTCCAAGGCAAAGCTCTGGTGCGACACAAAACGGCCAAATTCCAGCTCCCGGCTGGCGGGGGCGGCGTTGGCGTCGAAGTAGGCCAGAATACCCTGGAGGCGCTGGTTGAGGTTACGCAGGTTCACTAGTATCTTTTTCAGTACCAGCGTATGGCCGGGCTGGCTAGGGTCGTCGAGGACGTCAATGCGGGCTTTGAGCTGCTCTAGGCTGGTAGTGAGCTGAAGGCCGGGCGTGTGGCTGCGGTTGGCTTGAATAGCAAAGCCGATGCTTTCCAGCTCGGTGGCCATCAGTTCCACCATTTTCGCCACGGCATCGAGCACGCCCGTAGCCGCAAACCGCGCGTGAATGGCCGAATAATCGTAGTACGTGACGGTGATGTGCTCGTAGAGGTCCATCAAATCCACGAACGTGAGCACCAGCCGGCGCCCCGTACCGGTGGATTCCTTTACCATCTGGCGCGTGCGAAACAGCAATTCGCGCACAGCGTCTTGCTTTTCATTCACAGTTACCTGCTGGCTCATCAGGCGGCGGTAGTCGTCTTCGAGGTTGGTGCCGGTGCGGTAGAACTCGGCTTTGAGGCGCAGGAAGCCCGCCACCGCCCGGATACACTCGCCCAGCGCCTGCTGCGACGCCCGGTACGGCCGAATCTGGTTGGTGAGCACGCTCAGCACGCAGTACCACCCCGCGCCCAGCGTTACTAGGCCCGTAAAGCGCAGCAACTGCGGCAGCGCCATAGCACGGTCCATCATCAGAATAACCAGCAGCAGCGCCGCCGTGCCCACCGAGCCGGCGCGGGCGCCGTACACCAAGAACATGGTAAACAGGAAGCTAAGCGCCACCACTTCCAGCCCCAGCAGCCACATAGAGGACTGCGCCAGCCCCGTAAGCAGCGCCACCACCGGCAGCAGTAGCAGCCCGGCCAGCATGCCGTTGCGCTTATGAATAATGGGGCCGGGCGCGTCGGTGATGCTCAAGCACAACGCGCCCAGCGCCAGGTCGAGGCCGATATCCAAGTGGCCCAGCCAGCCGAATACCAAGCCGGGCAGCAGGATGGTCAGCGTGATGCGCAAGCCGTCGGAAAAATCCTGGCTGAAAAAGAAGTATTGAAGTTTTCGGGTGCGTTGGCTCATTGCAGCGGGCTGCGGTTCAGGTCACCTATACGGCGAAGTGCCGCCAAGCTACTGCAAAAACCAAACGCCCCCACCCTCTTTCTGCACATTCCGCCCGCAATCCTCCTGCCTGATTTACTAGCCCGAAGCTGAATAGTAGCCGGTTTAAGTGGTAGGTAATCGGCTGAATACTCACGGATGAAGGACAAATATTGTATAGCTGGCACTTGAATAGGTTCGTTCATAATAAGCCAATAAGGCCCGCCCTGCGTAAGCAGGTGTATTCCAGACCCAGTTTCACCTGATGCCCGACTCCCCTACTCGCTACGCCAGAGCCCTAGCCTGGTTCGACCGATACCTGCTGCGCCGGCTCTACACCGACCGGGTGCGCCGCCTAATTCTGCAAAGCTTCCCGTTTTGGTTTGCCTCCATCGTGACGGGCATTGTGGCGGTGGGCTACGAAAAGCTGTTTATGTGGGCCGAGCACGGCAGCTTCCAGTGGCTGAGTGCAAACCCGCTGCTGGCTTTCGTATTTACGCCGCTGGCCTTTCTGGCATCGTGGGCGGCGGTGTATTGGTGGGCACCAGCGGCGCGAGGCAGCGGCATTCCGCAGGTAATGGCCGCCATTGAGCTGTCGAATCCCGGGCAACATCACCGTACAGGCTATTTGCTGAGCTTGCGGGTGGCATTTGTGAAGGTGTTGAGCAGTGTGGCCCTATTGATAGGTGGCGGCGTAATCGGGCGCGAAGGACCTACCATCCAGATTTCGGCCGCTATATTCCGGGCCATCAACCGGCTGCAACCCGCCGGCTGGCCCCAACTCTCCCGCCAGATTGCGCTGGTAACGGGCGGCGCGGCCGGTTTAGCAGCGGCTTTCAATACACCGCTCGGGGGCATTGTATTCGTGGTGGAAGAGCTGACCCAGATGCACATGGCCCGCTTTCGGATGGCCGTGTTTTCGGCGGTTATAGTGGCGGGCCTCACGGCGCAGGCTATTCTGGGGCCTTATCTGTATCTGGGGTTTCCGAAGGTAAATGCCCACGCCGGCTGGTTTCTGGCCACGGTGGCGTTGGTGGCTATTATCTGCGGGCTGGCCGGGGCCGTGTTTGCCAAGGCGCTGCTGTGGTTGGGCAATTACCGCAAACGGTTCGGGACGGTACCCCAACAGGCGGCGTGGGTGCTAGGGTGCGGGCTGGTATTGGCCGGCCTGATCTATATGGTAGGCCCCGAGGCTATGGGTACCGGCAAGCCCATTATCAACCGGCTGCTTTTCCAGAACGACGGCCAGACGCCTTGGTACCTGTTTCCGGTGCGCTTTGCGGGCATGGCCCTCAGCTACAGCGGCGGCGGCGCGGGCGGCGTGTTTGCCACCTCGCTCAGCGCGGGTGCCCTGCTCGGCGACGGATTGTGCCGCCTGGGCCAGGTGCCGCTTGAAGACCGTAATCTACTGATTCTGGTGAGTATGGTGGGTTTCCTGACGGGGGTGGTCCGCTCGCCCTTCACGGCGGCTATTCTGGTGCTGGAAATGACCGACCGGCACTCGGCCATTTTCCAGCTGCTGCTCAGCGGCATGATGGCCCAAGCCGTAGCCTCACTCCTCGACCCGCATTCATTCTACGAACACCTTAAAACCGGCTTCCTGCGCGAAACCCTGGCCCAGCCCAAACCGTCCGATACCCGCCCTTCAGCCGCGGCGCTACCCGAGTAAGGTTGCTTATTACCTGGTGTTGTTTTCCACCAAAAGGCGCACCGGGTGCTTGGCGCCAGCGCGTACGGTGAGCCACTGGCGCAGCCGCTGCTGCTCGGGGGCCGGCAGCAGCGCGGTGGTACGCACTGCTACTACCACGGTGGTATCGGCTTGGAGCGAGTCGGTGGCTGGGCGAATTAGCTCACTGAGGCCAAGTTGCCGCACCGTAGGGTGCTCGGCCTGCACTTCGCGCAGCAACACCGCCGCGGTAGGCAGGTGGCCGATTGAGTTGCTATTTGTTGCGGCAAGCACTTGTTGCAGCTTGGCCAACTCGGCATCGTAGCGGGCCATGGTTTGCTGGTTACGGCTCCGGATATCCTCAAGCAAACTGTTGCGCATCGTTTGAGCATCCACTGAGTCGAGTTGGGCCAAGCCCTGGCGCACGGTCAGGTGCGCGTCTGAGAGGCGGTAGTTTCCTAGAGTGGCGCGGGCGGCTTTCAATCGGGGTGGCGGCAGTTGCTGGCCGGCCAGCAGCACATTGATGGTTTGCGCGTCGGCATCAATTCGAGTGGTTACCACGTAGGAGCCCGGCAGCTTCAGTTGCTCATCAATAAACTGCTGAGCATTATGCTCGAAAATGGTGCGCTGCACAAAGCCCGCAGCCAGGTACACGCTGGGTACGCCCGTGAGCAGCGCCACCGTCCAGATGCTGAACTGCACCCGGCGGGCCTGTTTCTGGCTGGCAAAGTTGTGCGAGGGCAGCGGTAGGACACGGGCCACCAGAAACGTAGCGAAGCTGATAAACACGCAGTTAATAAAGAACAGATACAGCGCCCCAAACGAATACGCCCAGTGCCCAGTGGCAATGCCATAGCCGGCCGTACAAAGGGGCGGCATGAGAGCCGTGGCAATAGCTACACCAGGAATAGTATTGCCCCATTCGCGGCGCGTGAACCCCACCGCGCCGGCGGCCCCGCCAAACAAGGCAATCAGCACGTCCCAGATGGTGGGCTGGGTGCGAGCCAGCAGTTCGGAGCCCGCGTCGGTGAGGGGTGTGAGGCGGAAGTACAGCGCCGATACCACCAAGCTAACTACCACCGCAAATAGCAGGTTTTTCAGGCCCCGCTGCACCAAATCCATCGTTACGGTAGCGGCCCCGAAGCCAATGGCCACTACCGGCCCCATCAGCGGTGAGATGAGCATGGCTCCGGTAATGGCGGCCGTGGAATTGACATTGAGCCCCACCGACGCAATAAGAATGGCGAAAATGAGCACCCACAAGTTAGTACCCTGAAATTTTATACCCGCCTCGACATCGGCCATGATATCGGGCGCATCGGCCATGTCGTGCGAGAGGTTGAAGCGCTGGCGCAACCAACGCAGAATTGGGAGAGGCATGGGCAGGAAGGTAGAAAGTCGGCTTCACCACCAGGCAGCGTAGCTCGGCAGTATAGTAGCGCGTACGTAGAGGGCGTTGTATCTGGTGCGTCGTTCCCAGAAATATCAACGCATACCAAGCAGCGTGAACAGCAACCCAACATTTGACCGTTACCTCGAGCACAGTCGAGGAATGACGGTCAAATGTTGGGTTGCAAATCGTTTACTGTCCGCACAACCAAGGAAAGCCGATGTGCTTACACATGCATCTGCTCGATGATGGGCAGTGTGTAGCGCTGGCCGCTGCTGAGTAGATGCATGCGCAAGTCGCGGATGGAAAACGGGCTACCGGGCTCTACCGCGTGGATGTTGGTGTCGGTGACGCCCATGCCATCAAGCACTACCACCAAGCCGCTGCCAATCACCTCCAGCTCCCGTCCCTGGGTTACTACCACGGCCGTATCTTCCTCCAGCCCCAGCCCAATGCACGAGGGGTTGGTGGCAATAATCTGGGCCATGCGCACAATGCGGCCCCGCGCCACGAAGTGGGTGTCGATGGCCACGTTGTGCAGAAATTCCAGCCCAGTGGTAATGTGGATTTCGTCTTTGCGCATGCCTGCATTGTTGCGGCCCTGGTAAATCATGGGCGTGCTCATGGCCGTGGCGCCGGCGCTGGTACCGGCAATAACAAACGGCTCGGTGGTGTACCGCTCCTTGAGGCGCCGCTGAAATGCCGTGCCGCCGAGCAGCGCCGTGATGCGCAGTTGGTCGCCGCCGGTGAACATGACGCCACCAGCTTCATTGAGTATGCGCAGGCTTTCCTCACTTTCAGCGTCCTGACGACTTTGAATGTCAAGCACTTCGATACGGCTACAGCCCAAATCAGTGAATACCTTGATGTAGTCTTCGGCCGACTCCTTGGGCTCTTCCGATGCAACGGGCAGCACCAGGATGTAGCCTTTGTTGCCGATTTCCTCTACTACCCGGCGCAAAATCGAATCGTCGGCCATGTCGGCATCAGTGTCCGTTGAAACGTCTTTTCGCTCGTGACCACCAATGGAAATCAACGTACCCAACGGATGCGGGCACAGTGCTTCTGAAGGAGTTGCGGCAGGTTTTTTTTTGGAAGCAGGCATAGAGAGAAGTAGGAAAATAAAGAGCGTTTTGCGTTAACACCGATACAGGCATCCTATTCCACCTTGGCCAAATCCTCGTTGGCCGGACCAGCCAGCAGCTTGCCATACGCATCGAAACGGGAACCGTGGCAGGGACAATCCCAACTGGTTTCCAGAGAGTTCCAATGCACAATGCAGTGCAAATGCGGGCACAAAGCAGAGCACTCATGTACTTGGCCTTGCGGGTCGCGGTACACAGCTACTTTCAGCGGCCCTCGGCCAATCACGGCGCCAGTGCCGGGCTGCACGTCCTCGGCACTCTCCACTTCACCGCCGGTTAGCAGGTCGGTGTACTCGGCGGCTACGTTCAGGTTTTCGGTTACGTACTCCTTAATTGACTCTAGCTTCAGGGTGGTGCGGCCAGGATCGTAGAGCTTCGCCCAAGGGTTCTCGCGGCCCAGAATCAGGTCAGTAACGATAAGGGGCCCAAGCGTGCCGTGGGTCATGCCGTGGCCTGAGTCGCCGGTGATGATGTACACATTGTCGTCGTCTAGGGGGTTGCGGCCGGCGTAGGCCAGCCCATCCACCGGTTCCATCACCTGCCCCGACCAGCGGTACTCGATGCTTTGCACCGCCGGGAAATTCGCACGGGTCCAGTCCTCCAGGCACTGCAAATGCGCCTCGGGGTTGGGTTCCTGGCCGGTTTTGTGGTCTTCGCCACCCACTAGCAACAAATCGTAATCCACTGGCTCACCAGCGGGACTGGCCTCTACTTTTTGCAGCCGGATGTAGTGGTACGGATCGGCAGTGTCCCAGTACAGTGCCGTGGTGATGGCGCCTTTGGGTACGCGGGCGGCAATGGCATAGGTGCGGTACGGGTGCTGCTTGGTGTGCATCACCACCCGGTCGTTGAAGGGCGTGTTGGTAGCAATTACCACGGCATCAGCGTGCACCTCGTGGCCTTCGGTGGTCGTGACGCCCGCCTTGCTGCCGCCCTTCACTTCGGTGGCGTGGGTATTGGTGAAAATTCGGCCACCTTGGCGCGTAACGGCTTCGGCCAGCCCGCTCAGGTATTTCAGAATGTGGAATTGGCCTTGGTTCGGGAATACCAGACATTCGCCGGTAGTGAAACCCTGCGCCTCGGCATCGGGCAAGCGGTGCACATCGGTGAGGCCGGCGCGGTGCGCGGCTTCCAACTCGTCGTCTAGCTCCTGTACCTTGCCATCTTTGGGCAAATACAAATAGCCGGTTAAGCGCTCGAAGTCGCAGGTTATGTTTTCGCGCTGCACTATCTGTTCGATGGTATCCACGGCGCTGCGGTGGCTGTCGGCGGCTAGGCGGGCGCCTTCTTCCCCGAACAGCTGTTCCAAAGTGGTGTACCGGTCGTCGAGGGCAAACGAGAGGTGCGCCGTAGTACGACCGGTTTCGCCGGAAGCCAATTCGCCGTCTTCCAGCAGCACCACTTTCCGGCCCGCACGCCCCAGCAGGTAGGCTGTGGTCAGGCCGGCAATACCGCCCCCTACCACCACCACATCTGCCGTAGTCGATTTGGTGAGCTTAGGAAAAGTGGGCAGCGGAGTTGCCGTTGGGAACCACGATGACTGCGTGGCGCCGGAAGTGCGGGTGGGGCTGAATTGGGCCATAAGAAAGGTCGGTTAGGAGGCCTTTCTTTACGCCCGCCCCCCTGCGTTAGTTAACGCCGAGCTTAGGGTGAGATGGTGAAGTGGTGAGTTTGATGTTCCGCTGGTGCAAACTGCGCGATTAGAACGTCAAACTCACCATTTCACAAGTTTATTACCTCAGCACTTAGTAGAGAATATCATCGATGGGGTCGAGTTTGGCGGGGATGTCGGTTTCGCCGAGCAGCTCGCGCAAGTCGATTTCGATGTTGCGGCAGATAGCCGTCATGGGCACGTCGTTCATTTCGTTTTCAAACGGATTTTCGCTGGTGTGCCCCACAATTTCAATAGTATTGAACACCCACGACACCAGCACCGAAAACGGCACGGTCATCCACAGATGGTGCGGTCCTAGCTTCTCGAATTCGGCAATCAAGCCTAGTGGCAGCAGCGCCGCAAAAAGCCACACGAATACATAGCTGAAAAACGCGTACTGACGCGGAAACGGTGTGTTTTTGATTCGCTCACAGCCGCCTTGCAAGTTGAAGAGCTGCTCCATGCTCATCATCATGTTCACGTGCTGGAAGTCGTTGAGCAGGCCCCGCTCCTCCCGCAGAATCCGCAGGTCGGCGGCTTGCTGGCGCAGCAGGTGGGTCGGCGGGTTCTGTTTGGTTTTCATTGCCGCCGATTCAATAGGGTCGAGGAAGGGCGCTACCTGCTGTTCCCACTGGTCGTTTTGGCGGCGCAGGTTCAGGCGCACGGCGTTGCACCAGGCAATATGCCGGTACACCAAGCGGCGGTGGCGCACACTCAGCTCGTCCTGCGAGGCGGCCGGGGCGTCCACGCCGGGCGCATCCACCACCGACGTCACGTATTCTAGCGCCTGAATCGACCAGGTGCGGCTGTAGTTCACGATGCCGCCCCACAGTTGCCGCCCCTCCCAGAATCGGTCGTAGGAACCATTGTTTTTGAAGCCGATGTAGAACGACACAGCAATACCGAGCGTGGAAACCGGCTGCCACGGAATGGCTATCCAGCGCTGCTTGAACACCGCGTACAGCAAGCAAATTAGCACCGAGTACACCGTAAAAACGACTATTCCTCGCCAGCCATATTTCCAGATAACGTGCCAGCGCAGGTTTCTACGAACGTACATGGGGGGATTGTTAAATTGTTGTTGGTTGAATTATTGATTGCTAGATGGCTAATCATTGCATTGCTAAGCAATGTTTATCAACGCGTTGCTAGTAGAAGAAACAGACATCTAGCTGCCAATCACCCATTCAGCAAATAGCACTCAATTATTCAGTCATCCGCTGCCACATCAATGCCCATGAGTTGCATGAGTTGGCTGGCATTGAAGGAGCGGCAGGCACCGGGTGTGAGGTGATAATCGAAGTGAATCTGGCCGTTGGCGAAAGTGCTGTTGAAGCTGAAGTTACGCACTTGCCCCGGCCATTCCTCTTCTAACGCGGCCAGTTCCAAATCGTGGGTGCTGACCAGGCCCGCTGCGCGCCGCTGGTGCAGCTGCCGCAGTAGTGCCCGCGCGCCCCGGTGCCGGTCCAAGGAGTTGGTGCCCTTTAGAATCTCATCGAGCAGGTAGAAAACGGGAGGCTGTTCGTTTTTCGTTGTTGGTTTTTCGCTGTTCGGCGCTGGCTGGTTGCTGGCAGTGCCACCTTCAATTCTTAATTCTTCATTTTTAATTTTCAATTCTCCTTCGCTAAGGTCGAGCAGCAGCTTGAGGCGCTTGAGTTCGGCGTAGAATGAGGAGGTACTTTCGGCCAGGTTGTCTTGAGTGCGCATGGCGGTAAATACCTGCGCCGGGCTGAGGCGGAAGTGGCGGGCGCACACCACGCCGCCAGCCTGGGCCAGCACCATATTTAAGCCCAGCGTCCGCAGAAACGTGCTTTTGCCGGCCATGTTGGACCCGGTAATAACGACCGTTTGCGCCAGCCCCGCCGTGTGAAAATCGTTGGTAATACGATTGGTGGTGAAGATGAGCGGATGGCCCAGTTCGGTGGCAGTTACTTCCAGCTGCTCGGTGCTTAGCTCGGGGGTGGTGTACGCAGGGTTGGCAAACTGCCAACCGGCCAGACTAACCAGTGCTTCCAACTCGGCTTGCACTTCCAGCACTGTTGTCAACTCGGGACCGAGGCCACGCTTCCAGCGCTCCAGCTGCCACACAGCGTGCATATCCCAGAGGAGTAGGTTGTTCAACAGCAACGCCCCCAACGGATGCTCGCGCCCTCGGAACAGCCCCGCCACGCTGGATAGCTGACCCAGCCGCTGGGTGGCGGCGGCGCCATGACTGGCGGCCTGCAAAGTGTCGCGTAATTGTTGCAGCCGCGGCGCCTGCCACTGCCGGTCGGGGTCCTGCTCGAAATGGGCTAGTTGGGCCTGGGTGGCCCGGAGGGCGTCGCGCATGGCGGTGGCTTGCTCGGCGTACTCGTTGCGCACGGGGGCCAGGCGGCTATTCAGCACGCCCACTATCAGCTGCACCACTACCAGCGCGTAGAAGCCCAGGCCTACTATCCAGGCGCCAATAGATAGAAACACTAGTATGGGGAGCACAATTAGTAGCGGCTTCAGCCAGGGCTTGCCGGCGAAAAAATCGGGACGGGCCAGCCAGGCGCTGAACTCGCGCGGATCGGCTTGCTGGCGTGGGAAGTGCCGGGCCCGGGCTTGCCATTCTTGCAGCCACGCTACATCAGGGGCCAACTCGGCGGCGGCTTGCTGGCGAGCCTGCACTTCGATGGAGCGTGCCGGAGCCAGTAGCCAGTTAGCCAGCCAGTCGTGCCCGAGGCGGGTGGTAGCCCGGTTAATCAGCTGAAACAACGAGTGCGCCCCGAATACGTCGAGGTCGGCGGCGTAGGGGTGCTGGGCATCCAGGTAGCGCAGGCCGGGGTCGAAAGCAGTGAGTTTACCCGCCAGCCGGTCTAGCTCGTCCTGGTTGATGCGGGCCAGCAGCCGGTGATGTTCCCGCTGGTAGCTTACGCTCGAGTGCCAGCGCACCAGCACCGCAAACAGCACCCATACCACGCCTATCAGGGCCACCCCTGCCGCTAGTTGTCCACTGGAAAATAGCATCCACGCGCCAGCTGCACCGCCGCCAAACAGCAGCACCCGCAACCAGCCGCCCAGCTGATGCCGGCCAGCGAAATAGCCTTCGCGTTCAGTGTGAGTGGTCAGGTTCTCAGCGAAAACCTCAATGGGAGCAACAGTAAGCGGACGGACAGCAGCGGAAACGGGCACGGTAACAGCATCAGATGAAGCAGCTAAGGTAGCCCTTTAGGGAGTGAATGAGTAATTGAATGAAGTCGCATACGTCTGTTGACGTTTGCGCCAATAGCGTCAGAGGTTACTTCACTTAATTACTCATCCAATTTTTCACCGCTCGAAGCGCACCGTGATGAACAGGTTACGGCCGGGCGCGCTGATGCCGGAGGCGAATACGCGGTAATTGCGGTCTAGTATGTTTTCCAGGCCGGCCTGCACGGCCCAGCGCGGCGTTACCTGGTAGCTGGTGCGCAGGTTGAGCGTGTACCAGCCCAGCGCGCCGGCCGGCGTAGCCTGGGGCAGGTTGTCTTCGCCACTGGGGCTGTATTGGGCCACGGTTTTGCGGCCATTGAACAGCACCGAGCCTTCTGCCATCAGCCGGCGCAGCTGGTACGTAAGCGCCCCGCGGCCGTAGAGCGGCGAAATATGGTCGAGCGGTACATCGGCGGTTTTGTCGCGGCCCTGGGTATAGGTGAGGCTGCCGTCAAGGCGCAGATGCGCGGGCAGGGCCACTTGGGCGCGGCTGGAAACACCGTAAATGCGCGCCTTGTTGGTGTTTACCGGGGCCAGCGTCTGGTAGGTGCGGCCGTTGTAGAGCGTGGTAGTCTGGCCGTCGGGGGTAGTGAAGGGACGAACTACTAAGGCATCACGCAGGGTGGTGTAGAACCCGGTAACGGACAGCAGCAGCCGGTTTTCAATGTTCTCCGACAGCTCGGCCTCGTAGTTCACCACCCGCTCGGGCTTCAGGTTGGGGTTGGGGATGATAAGCGTGCCCAGCGTTTGGCCGGTACCAGCCGTTTGCTCGAAGGTGCGGCTCAAATCGTCCACGTTGGGGTTGCGGAACCCGGTAGCTACCAAGCCGCTCAGCCGCAGCCCGGCCGGCAGCATGGCCACCAGCCCCACGTTCCCATCCAGCGACGACGAGTTCTGCTTGACACTGTTGTAGGGCGAGTCGAAGGCAAAATCGGCATCCACTTTCACGTTGCTGAACCGTAGCCCGTCGGACAGAATCAACCGGTCGGTTATTTCCCAGCGGTGCGCGGCGTACACGCCTGCGGTGGCGTAGGTGGCGCCGTTGGGGTAGCGCGTAACAATGGGCGTTTTCACGCCGGTGTCCACGTTCACGCCTTCCCCAATGCTGCGCACTTTGTTGTGGGTTACTTCGGCCCCGTAGCGCAGCTCGTGGCGTTTCAGGTCCTTAAACAAATCGAGGTTGGCGCTCAGCACGCGCACTTTCTCGGTGTTTTCGTCGCGGCGCGCATTGTTCCGGTCCCGCACCAGGCGGCTTTCCTCGATGTCTTGCACAGCGGGCGTTAGACGCAGCACGTCATACAGGGCACTGGGGCGCGTCAGCTCCAGCTGGTAGCTGGCAAACAGGCGCTGTTGCGGGCCGTAGTCCCACTCGGCAAAGCGTAGGGCGCCGTTGCGGTAGGTTTGGAGCCGGTCGAAGCGCGGAATGTCGGAGGTGGTAGAGAGTTGCAGGTTCAGCAAGTGCCGCACGCCCACTTGCGGCTGAAACAGCACTTTTTGCACCACGTCCAGTTGCTGGTAGCCAGTGAACTTCTGGCGGTTTGGGTTGGAGTTAGGCAGTATCACGTCCTGGCCGTTCTGGCGCTCCACATATTCGTGCACTTCCCCAAAGCCCGGAAACCGGTCCATGCCGTGGCGGCCTTTGCGCAGTTCGTCGAAATCGGTGGCCGTTACGCTGGTGAAGGTGGCCCAGCGGCGCCAACCTAGCATGAAATCGGTGTGCACGGTTTTCTCGCGGGCGGCCGTGGCGTAGCGCAGCAGGTTGCTGGTGTGCACCGCAAAATTGGTGCTATCGGCTAGCCGGGGCTGTTTGGTGTAGAGGCTGATAACGCCACCCAGCGCGTCGGAGCCATACATCACCGCGCCCGCGCCGTTCAGGATTTCGGTGCGCTCCAGGGAGTTGACATCCACGGTGAGGATGTTTTGCAGGTGGCCGGCGCGGTAAATAGCATTGTTGAGCCGCACCCCATCCACTACTAGCAGCACCTTGTTGGCCTCGAAGCCCCGGATAACTGGCGAGCCGCCCCCCAGCTGCGACTTCTGCACGAACACCCAACCCGAGTTCAGCAGCGCATCGGCGGTAGTGCCGGGGTTAAGCAGCCGAATCTGGCGCGCACTCAGCACGTCTACCTGCTGCGGCAAATCCAGCTTCCGCTCGCCCTGAATGCGGTTAGCGGATACCACCACCTCATTCAGCCCAATAATACCGGCCGTATCTGGCGCGGCTGTTTGGGCGGCGGCAGGTAAAGTAAAAAGCAAGACTAGGGAAACGGGTAAAGTTTGTTTCATGAAGATTAGATGAAGAAGGCGAAATCAAAGTTACGCAGCGGCAGCAAGTGCTACGCACTATGGAAATGGCTATAGATTCACTTCTATCAAAATCTTACTTCGCTTTTACCCTGCCAGCAAACCCCGCTAAGGTAATTGCAAAAAGCACCTACAGTTCAGTATCAATCCAAGAATAAGCTGCTACTTGGTGGGCACCACGAGCTCTGGTTGAGGCCGTTTGGTTAGCTGACGGATAGCAGCCAGGTGAGAAAGCAGCACAAGCGGCACCACGCAGCTAGGCAGCCAGATGTAGGGAAAATGCAATACGGCCACGTTAGGCTGGGTGAACCCCCATTGTTGCACCAGCGACGGTACGGCCAGCACCGCCAGTACCACTATATTCAATAGCAGGCCTAAGCATGCCACGTTCCACCAGAGCAGCCCGCTTGTACCCAACCATTTCCTTTGAAATACTGCATAGTATACCAGCGGAGCACTCAAACCCGACAGCATGTCCCAGTTACGACCCTCAAACGTCATTAAGTGAGGCACTGCCTGATATACGTACAGCCCGAGCAGCACCATCTCTACGGCCACCCGGACGATGTGCAGACACGTAAGAATTTCGAGCCGCAAATTGTCGAGGTAGGTGCGGCCGGCACGAGTAAAGAACAGCGCGGCCATAGTCAGCAATGGGGGCAACAAAGCCAGCATCAAACGTGGCGGCATTGCCTCCGGCGCTACATACAGCCCACCTAGGCTCAGCCCGCTTTGCAATATTAACCAAGCAAGTAGCACAAAGAGCGTTGCACGGGACGAATGTGCAGCGCGATAGAATAGGCCTACGGCAAAGCTTGTAATCAGAACAAAAAGCACGCCTAGAGCAGCAGGTACATTTTCCATAGGGGGCAAGAATTGGTCGCCCTGCAAAGGAACTGCACCCAGCATGCGCAGCACTGCCAAATGACAAGAAATTACAACAAGTCCCCATTCTTAGTGCTTGTCCGAATGCGGCTTAGAGATGAATCCGCTATACCCAAGTACAAAGCCAGGTATTTGAGCGGCACGTGCTGGAGAATAGCGGGGCTCTGCTGCACCAGCTTTCCATAGCGGGTTACGGCTGCTTCTGTTACTTGGCCGAGCATTTGACCTTTAAGCGCCACCAACGCTCGCACCAGCATCGAGCGTCCAAATTCACAGTGGGAAAGTACCTAGCCTTTTCCGTCTTCCAATGTTTGTATATACCCTTGAGAAGGCAGCCAGGTGAAACAGGAAGCCACTTTCAGCATCAATTGCCCACTCCCGTAAAAATTGGTGGTTACGTCATTTCCCTGCGTGTCATAAACAAACGCCCGCAGCGAGCTACGCTCCAAGAATAGATATTCGTCACTTACACGGCAGCTTGCGGTAAGCTCATCAAGCTGCACTCAAGCAGAAAATCAATCAATGGTTTTCTATTTATATGGCAACAATACCAAAGTATCTGTTGAGTGGGTAGTTATCCGGCCACCGTCGCCACGCACTTCAGCTCGATGGCAATGGGCGTAGGCAGGCAGTTGATTTCGACGGTGGTGCGGCAGGGCTGGTTGCTTTGGAAATACTCGGCGTAGAGACGGTTGTAGGTGGCAAAGTCGGCCTTCATGTTGGTCAGGAACACCGTCACGTCCACCAAATCTTCCCACCGGGCGCCAGATTCTTCCAGGATGTAGCGCACGTTCTGAAACACGGCGTGGCACTGGCTTTCAAAGTCGTAGCGGACGATGGTGCCGGCCTCATCTAGTTCCACACCCGGCACCGCCTGTTGGCCGCGCTGCCGCGGCCCCACCCCCGATAGAAACAGCAAGTTGCCCACCCGGCGGGCATGCGGATACAGACCAACTGGCTCGGGGGCGCGGCTGGAATTGTGAGCGGTGGACGAGGCCGAGGCGTCGGCGGCGGAAGTAGTGTCAGGTGCCATACGTCAAAACTAGCCGTTTTTTGTACTTGATGGGCGGCCACTGAACCGACACGGCCGTTGGTGCGGTTGTTGATTAACTTTCGGTACCCACACCCTGGCTTTTCCTACCGTTATGCAGTCATTTCGTCGTTTTGCTTTTGTGGTAGCCCTGGCCTTGCCACTGGCTGCCCCCGCTTTGGCCCAGCAGAAATTGAAATATCCCAAGCCCGAACCCGAGCAGATTTACGATGCCGTGGCCCAGCCCGCCGTGCCCCTGGGTGGCGTGGAAGGCTACGCGCAGTATCTGGCCGACAACCAGCAGTACCCCACGGCGGCCTTGCAGCGCGGGGCGGCCGGCACCGTGGAAGTGACGTTTGTGGTGGAGAAATCCGGCGTTATTTCCAACGTAGCCGCCACCAAGCCCCTCGACCCGGCCCTGGATGCCGAAGCCATCCGGCTGATAAAAGGCGGCCCAAAATGGACGCCCGCTCAGCACAAAGGTCAGAAAGTGCGGCAGCGTATCAGCGTCCCGATTTCGTTTCAGATACCGATGGGCGCCGGTGGTCCCGCTCCGGCCACCGAACCAGCTATTGCCCCTACTACGGCCCCCACGGGCACTCCAGCACCAGCCAGCAACGCCAAATCCGGCGCTACCGTGGTGACACCCGACCAACCCGCCCGCCCGGTAGGTGGTACGGAAGCGTTTTTCGAGTGGATTCAGAAAAACCAGCAATACCCCGCCCTAGCCCGGCAGCGCAAGGTGGAAGGCAAGGTACAAGTGGAGTTCATCATCCAAAAAGACGGCTCGCTCACCGATGCCAAAGTGGTGAAGCCGCTCGGCTCGGGCCTCGACCAGGAAGCGTTGCGTCTCATCAAAGTAGCCCCCAAATGGACCCCGGCCACCTACCAGGGCCAGCCGATGAAGCAAAAAATGGTTTTGCCTGTTCTATTCCAGTTGTAAAGTAATTATGGGTTTCGTCCGTCGTTAAAAACAGCTGAAGCCTTCCTTTCCAGGGTGCTGCTGACCGGTTGATGCGTTCCGCTCACGGAGCGCCAACTCGTGCTGCTGAATTCTTTCCGCCTTCCTATGCTTTCCATTCCGCTGCTTTCCGCGCCGCCCGTCACGGCTCAGGCCCTTGCCGAAACCGATACCTACCACGTCTGGCCCTACCAGATGCGGTATTTGCAGGCCGCTCAGAATATTGCTGACGGCATTTTCAACGCGCTTGACGACGACCTAGAGTCTAGCGTGCTGCTGCTGGCGCTGTGCACCGCTTCCGATGCCTTAGTGCCCACCGAAGCGCCGCCAGTACATCTGGAACCGGCTAATCATGGCCTCAACCCGGCCCGGTTTACGCACGCACTGGCCCGCGGCCGGGAGTTGCAACTACTGAGCCATTTGGCCAGCGCCACCCCCCGCGACGGCGCGACGCAGGAAATGCTGAGCCGCCGGCAGGAGGCCCTGGGCATCCGCAATGCCGTGCAGGAGCTACTCGATGCGCACGACGAAAACAGCATCTATCAGCACGTAGCGGGTTGGCCCGTGCCCATCAACGACTACTACGTGGTGACGTTGCTGCGCATGCGCCGCAAAGCCATGCGAGCCTATCCGTCGTTGCGGCCGCACCGCTACTACATTGATGGCAAGCCCCTGGCGCCGTCGCTGCTGGTGGCCGCTATTTATCGTTTTGCCGAGGAGTGCGCCAAAACCTTGAGCGAGACGGAGCCCGGCTTTGGGATGCTCACGCGCCCCCGCGAGTCCGAGGAGATTCTGCGGGCGGCAGGTAAAAGCCTGCTCGACACGCCGGCGCAAGCGCTGGGGGCCGAGCCCGGTTCGGCGCGGCTGTTCAACACGCTCAACACCATTTCCAGTTTGCGCTACGAAGGTGCCGAGGGCGTGGGCAAGCTGATTATGGCCCGCCGCCGCCACCCCAACGTGGAGGAAGTCTTCGCTCTCACCTGCCCCACTCCGCTCACCGACTACCGGGCCGTGCGCAAGCTGCTCGAAATGACTACGCCCGACGTGAGCCTGCTCGCCGACAGTGAAAACGTGTACGCCCTCGGCCGTCTCATTGGCGACTACGACCCAACGCGGGAGGATTTGTTTGTTATCAATTTCATCAACCACTTTGCCTGGGAGTTTCAACACGATGGCAAAGTGCTAATGCGCACCATTTACAGCCAGCCCAGTTTGCCCCGTTCGCGCGTCAACCGCAGTCGGTTTCGCAAAGACCTCAAGCGCACCTTCCAGCTCACCGACCCCGCTAAGATTGAGCGTCTTTGGGAAGTGGTGCTGGAAGCCAGCCGCCAAAAGCATGGCACGCTACTAGTAGTCACCACCGAAGCCCTGGCCGAGGCCGACCGCCTAAAGCTACAATGCACCCTCATCGAGCCCGTGCCGCTCACGCCACTCATTACCCGCTTGGTTACCTCCATCGATGGCGCCGTGCTCCTCGACCCAGAAAGCTACTGCTACTCTATTGGCGTCATTCTGGATGGCAAGGCCTCGGGGCGCGGCACCAGCACCCGCGGGGCGCGCTACAATTCCGCCATCCGCTACGTGGAAACCTCGCCCTATCCTTGCTTAGCCATTGTAGTTAGCGAAGACGGCATGGTGAATGTTATTACCAAGGAGCGGCTGGGGGAGGAAGAATAATCTGCCTATTATATCAGACATCATGATTTGCAGAAGCGCCGCTGCTCTCTGCTACTAAATATGCAGTGGCAACGGCGCTTTTAATTATTTAGGAACAGATAGTTTTAGTTTATTACCAGCTTATCTCTCTTAGATATTTTTTCACTCTTAACAGTCGTTATATATAAACCTTTTGGCAAAGAACTAATATCTACTTTGCTAGTTTTACCACTTAGTGACTGTTGTATAATTACTTTACCACTCATATCCTGTACGCATATTTCACGAGCGAAGAAATTATTTTCTATCATAAAATAACCATTTGTTGGATTAGGATATATTTTCAGCTCTATTTTGGTTGCAGCAGTTGCATTTACGTTACTTAAAGCAATGCAACTCTGACTGAATGCAACATCCAAATAAGCTATTCTGTTGTTCAACCAAGAGTTAACATAGGCAAGTTGTGTTGCATCGTACGCAAAACTATTCCAAGCTATATGCTCTCTCTCATATGCATTATTACTGACTAGGTAGTTGTTGTTAACCGCAAACCTAGCCATAATACTGTTCTGGGTTATAACAGTGGCACGCAATTCAGCCCAACGCTGCACCAATGCCATCCGGAAACCATTAGGCGAACAATCTTGATTTAGTCGATCATAGAAGCCATTGGAAAGCAAACCAACTGTAACATTATCCTGATTGCCTTGCCAATTATTACCAAATACCGCATCTAAATCCCAAGGAACGTAATAATAAGGCTCACCCGCTTTATATTTAGCTATATATAAGTTCTTTCCAGTATTATCTAATGCTCTCAACAAGTTCAAGAAAATATAATAATCAACAGCGTTACTAAGCTTGAACTTATTTTTGTAATTATTATTAAAATCCTGGGCAGAGCTATTTTCAACGAAATCAACAAAATTATACAGATTAGACCAATCTATTTCCTCTTCTGGGTGCTTGTACTCAAAGCCACCCCATGTCAAGCTTGTATTATCGAAAGGCGGTAGACCAGTGAAAGTAGTGGCACCCCAGTCGCCGCCTTTATATAGTTCCCCCTTGATCGTTTGATTGTCGTATTTTTTGAGTTTCAACTGCTTCCGGTCTACTCGCTCGCTCAGTGCGTAAATCCCCTTGTACTCGTCATTAATAAATACCTCAACATAGGTCATAGCTATGCCATTCTTAGCATCTGGCTCTAAGTTTTTGTAATATATTTGATGAATGTCCTGCCATAATTCATTCGAAACTTTGCTTTGCATACGTAGCGGCTCATTGTACATAGCTTGCAAATTCCATTTATTATCATTGCGCATATTCAATAAGCGTACATCACGCGAAGTAGCACCTAATGTATCATTCCAAAAGCTCAGTTCGTATGACTTTTTGGGCAAGCTTTGTGACGAAGCACCTCGTAATTCTATTCCTATTGCCGATTGTGTGAAAGCACGGTTGTTTTCCGACATTGAGAAAGTAGCGTAAACACTTGGAGTATCTACAATCTGCTTTCTTGTATTAATATGAATAATTGGTAGCTTAGTAAAATAAGCAGTGTATACTGAATCATTACATACTACTTTATACGAAGAGGCTTCACTTATTGAATATACAGGAGCTAAAAACTCATAATCTTCACTTAGCATTAGATGGTTTTTTGGCTCATTAACCCCGCCAATCAATTCACTAACAGACTGGTTAATGATAACTATATTTTTCTTATGATCTACATGATAGAGATTAGGTTTAACTCTGATTGTATCACCAGCTAATGCTGATCCAGCTGACAAGAGCAAAGTAATAGTTAGTAGAATTAGATTAACTGAAGTAAATTTTTTATTCATTTTTTCTTATTTATTTTTTAATTATTAAATCGAAACCAACTATGCCTTCATATAATATGCACGAGGATAATTCTCTTTCCAGCCAATGTAAATTGACCTTTCGCTCAAGCTTACTCAGTGCTAATAATCTGTATTTTTGATACTTGCAGCAAATAGCAATAGCATAGTAATGCTCTCAAAACTGCGTCGTAAGTAGAAAGTGCACTGCTATTAATGGAGCACTTAGCCCCTATAATCAATGTGTAGGCTAGCCACCTAACTTTTCAAATCCTATAACTAGCTATTTATCAATTTTATTTGTAACTATTCCGTAATCAAGCAGCAAGACTATTGTATCTTTAATACGACATGAGATTATCAGCAAACAGTATTTGTGATACTCTAGGAGTATTTCATCAATTCAAAATCAGTTTTATACTTTCAAATAGGTATTTTTAGACACCAAATCCGCAAGCCTTTAAATATGACTTACCCGATAAAGGCGTGCGAAGTACGCACAGCAAATCTTCATTTTATTATAACAACTAAAAAATCTTCAATCTATTCAACTTCTCATGAGCATATCCCAATGATTGCCTCTTTACGGTCACATTTTTGGCACCTAACATCGGTGGTCTGTCTCTGTTTGCTGGCTCACCTAAGTATAGGGCAACGCTTCGCAGCTATTGGAGACTATGGGTTTGCGGGTCCGGCAGAACGCGACGTAGCCCAACTAGTAAAAAGCTGGGACCCTGAATTCATCATAACCCTCGGTGATAACAACTATGATGTAGGAGATTCCAGCACTATAGACCAGAATATCGGCCAGTATTATCACAATTATATCTATAAGTACAAAGGGCGCTACGGACCTAGCGCTTCTACCAACCGCTTTTTTCCCTCGCTCGGCAACCACGACTATTACACTCGAAATGGGGAGCCTTACCGCGACTATTTTACGCTGCCTGGCAACGGCCGCTACTATGATTTTGTGCGCGGCAATGTTCACTTTTTTGCTCTCAACAGTGACCCAGCCGAGCCGGATGGCATTACGGCAACTTCCACTCAGGCCCGATGGCTGCAAGCTGGGCTTGCTACTTCCACAGCACGCTGGAAAGTTGTTTATCTGCATCACGCACCTTATTCGTCAGGCTATCATGGCAACACGCAGGCGTTGCAATGGCCGTTTCGTGCATGGGGGGCCTCCGTGGTCCTAGCCGGCCACGACCATCACTACGAGCAGCTGACAGTTGATGGCCTGCCCTATTTTGTAAATGGCTTAGGCGGACGCAGCGTTTATCGGGTTAGACAGACGCCACAGCCTGAAAGCAACACTATCTACAATGGTGACTATGGCGCTATGCTTCTCAACGCTACGCCAGATAGCTTATCGCTACAATTTTTTACGCGGCGCCAGACACTTGTGCACACCTATGTACTACATAGGCCGCTACGCACCGAGCCAACCCTCTACCCCATTTCGCCTAACCCACTTCAAGGCGATGCACTAGTTGAGTTTTCGGTACCAACCTCAACAACGGTGCACTTGCGAGTGCTCAATACCCTCGGCCAAGAGGTAACCACTTTGCATCAGGGGGTAGTTGATGCTGGCTGGCACCGATTCACACTACCACGCAATTCACTGGCAGCAGGCTTGTACTATGTGCAGCTATCAGGAACCAACTTCTCGCAAGTAATGCGAGTGGTAGCACTGTAGTCAATCCCCCCCAATTCCCTGTATAAGCCTGGAAGTATGCCCTAATCCTGAAACTGGCTTCGCACACTGAGCGGGCTACAACTCGGCTCTTCGCTACAATTGAAACCTTCACCTTATCCTTGCTAGGTTATTGTGTTCAGTGAGGAAGGCATGGTAAGCGTCATCGCCAAGAAGTGGTTGGGAACGGAGAATTACGGGCAAGCATTCAATTTTCAATTGTGCGATACTGCCGGCGCCTCACTTGCCATGTGTGCAAAGCATGAAGCAAAGCCGAATCGCAACTTAGCTGTACTGCTTTTTCGAGCTCGAATGGATAGCGTTTAGAGACAATTAGCTCTTGTGGTGCAACTATCTGCCAAGAAGCGCCAAGCACACAATCCTCGTTTTTGCGATGCTCTAATCGAGTGGCCCACTGCAAACCAGGCAGTAAGGGGGTTATCATTGCTGTTCGATGACAACGCGGGTAGAAACTCATAGGCGCTATCTGTTGCACTGCTACAACCTGCCATCCTCTTCGAAACAAGACTCGTATGGTGACCCATTTTTCTTGGCGGGCAAATAAGCCTGCCATTGGTTCAAACGCTTTAGACCATGGCCCGGAAAGCGTTTCTGGAACTGACAAAAGCATCCAAAGAGCCTGAACCACTAACAGCGGCGCCCAAAGCACCCAAGGCACTGCGCGCCACAACTTAGGCAGTACACCTATGTGTACACCTAGCATTCGGCAAGCAGGGAACGCCAGCCCCCAAAATCCCCAACGGGGTATATTTTCTAATGGAAGCGGTGAGAATTCAAGAGGCGTAAATAGAGTAGTTCCCATAGCTCCAATACTCAGCAGCCATAGCCTAATTATCATTCGCTGTCCAGTGGACATATACTGCCATCATAGTGTTTATTAAATCTTCGATTTGGCCCGAAACGACCAGGTAATCCGGAAGGTAGCTACCACGTCGCCGGCCTGGTCGATGCCGGTGCTGGTGCAGACTACGGTGCGGCCTTCGCCGGTGGTGCGGCTGTCAGCTATGGCTTGGGCAATGCGGAGGCCGTCTTCGGAAGTGAAGGCAATCAGGCCGACGGCTTTCTTGGTGAAATCAGCTTCCAAACCCACTACCAGCATCGAGACGCGGCCGGCACCCTGGGTGTGCATCATAGCGAGCAGGCCGCTGGCCATTTCGGCGGCCATGCTCAAGCACGCAAAGTAGATGCTGCGGAATGGGTTCTTGGTGAGGTACTTGAACTGCACCGTAATCACCGCCCGCTCGGGCGTCACTTCCCGCAGCCGCAGCCCCGCCAGATACGCCATGGGTAAGCTGCGTAACATGAACAGCCGTAGCTTCAGCGGGTTGGAGATGGTGCGCCGGAAAGCCGCGGCGGCTGGCGTATCGAGTGAATCGGTGGGGAGCATAGCAGACGGAACGGGTATAAAGTAAATGTAGCACGAAGCTTCTGCCTCGTGCTACACGTACCGCTATATACACTGTGCAAACTGCGGGTATCAGCTTTTCTTCTTTTCCAGCACCAACACCACTTTGTTGAAGTTGGCGGCAGCGTTTACCACTTCCCGAAAGGCTTCAAAATCCTTCTTGGGCCACCGAATCTGGCGGTAGGCTTCCGTGATAGTGACTTTCACAATCTGGCCCTGCACGTCATACTTCGAGTTGAAGTAGTAAAGCGGATCTTTGGCGTCGGGGCCGGCTTTCACATCGGCGT
The DNA here is from genome assembly GCF_000420705.1 of Hymenobacter norwichensis DSM 15439. Taxonomy (GTDB): domain Bacteria; phylum Bacteroidota; class Bacteroidia; order Cytophagales; family Hymenobacteraceae; genus Hymenobacter; species Hymenobacter norwichensis. The sequence continues at coordinate 552,660 of NZ_ATVL01000006.1, read as the reverse complement.
TCAGGTCTTGCAGGTTGCGCACTTGGTAGCCAGCGGGTAGTTCCAGCGTGATGATACGGTTGTAGCGCCGGTTGAAGTCGTTTTCCACGTCGTATTGCCGGGCTTCCACCTGGTACAGCTCCGACTGTGGCCCCAGCAGGTCGCCAATCTTGAACAGGTAACGTTGCCCAGCCTTGTTGAGCAGCGCCACCGATTCCACGTTGGCGTCTATCAGAAACGGCTTGCTGAGCGGGCTCAGCCCGGCCTCGCCGTTGGTCACTTTCACGCTCTGAAAAGTAGCATCGGGCACGCTGCTCTTCACCAGCGCCTGTAGTATCTCGGTGCGCTTTTCTTCTGGAATCAGCGAATAGAATGGCTGGATTTCCTGCGCGTGGTAGCCGCCCAACACTTGGTGTAAATCCACGAAGGCCTTGTCTAGCTCCGGGGTAAACTTCACTTTAATGTCCAGGTCGGAAGGGCTCTGCTCAGCGCTTAGCGTCGGAATCTCGCGCACGGTACCCACCGCCGATTCGGTGGAGCCCAGCTTCACGGTACGTACGAATAGGCCCTTATTGGCGGTCCAGCCAGAGGGCACCATACCGTAGCGAAAATCGGGGCGGGCGGGGGCCAGCAGCTGCTTGGTTTCGGGGAAGTAGAGGGCGTAGTTGTCGAGGTAGTTCCATGAGTCAAACGACTCATCGAAGACTACGTCCGACCGGTCGGTGGTTACTACCAGCTCATGCTCGATGCTCAGCCGCTTGAGTAGCGCCCCGAACAGCCGGGTGATGCCCACATCAGAAGCGTTGTGCGTAGCGGCCACCCGCGCCAGGTTAAAGTCGCCACCTTCCTGCACATTGAAGTTGGTTTTTAGGTACTGCTCCAAGGCCCGCACGCGGGTTTCGGTGTCGCCGGCGGGCACTTTGGCGGCTTTCAACACTCTATCGGCCGCCTTGGCTTCGTCCTTGCCTAACGTATAAATGTTTTCGTGCAGGTACTGGCTGGCATCCGACCAGGTGAAGAGTCGGGTACGGCCTCGTTGGGCGCTGTATGCCAGTTTGTATTCCACCCGCATCCGTTCGGCTCCTGTTTCGGCAAAGGCTTCTTCATGCGCGGCGGGCACCTGGGTCAGCTTCATTCGGATGTGGCGCTTGCCGGCCAGCACGGTGTCGCGGGAGGCGGCTGGGCCGTGGTACACGCGGGCATCAAAGGTCAGGGCTTCCGGCGAAATTAGCTCAAAGGTCACGTCGCGAGCCGGCAAGTCGCTTTGCAGGTAGTCGCGCCCGAAGAACTTGGGCGCCCGCTCGCGCAGAAATACGTACTCGATTTCCGAGCCTTTCTCGACGCCTTCCACCGCGAAAATCTTGTAGCCGCGGCGGCCATCCTCGTCTTTCAGCTCCTTGATGCTGCTCTCATTCACCTCCACTACCTCTCCCCGCGGACTAATGGTGCGGGCTTTGAGGAACAGCAGTTGGCCGCCATCCTGCGGAATATAAATTTTGTTGAACCGCTCAATGCCTTCCGACGTGTTGACGCGCACGATGCGGTGCTCCGTCGAATATAGCTTCAAGCCCTTGTCCTGCGGGCTGTATAGGTACTCGTGGGCTGTAAAATCGCGCAGCATCAAGGCTGGCTGCTTGATTTCCTCCTCTGAAACCGCTAGGCGCTTGGTGCGCTTGGCATCCCAGGTATAGGTGGCGTATTGCAGCGTAGTGGGTACCGTTTGGGCTAGTAGCGGCATGGCAGCGGCCAGCAGCACAGCCAACGTGGTAGCCCGAGCAGCAGATAAAAACTTCATATAGGGTTGATAATGATGATAGAAACTACCCGAATTACACCCGCTTTTTCTTGAAAATCACGGTTTCCCGGTAGGCGGCATTCAGCTTATCGATGCCGGCATTCCACTGGTTGAACTGCTGGGGCTGAAGCATCAGGTAGTTGATGTACAGCTCTTTGTCCTGCACAATCTTGTTGCCCTGCCGCTCATATTTGATGCGGAAGCCAAACAGCGGGTCTTTGGACTCGGCAGTGGCGGGTAGATACTCCACGTCGTAGCCGGCCGGAATTTCCAGCTCGGTGCGGGTGCGGTTCTGGTGGGCGTACTCGTTTACGCGGGGAAGGCGGCGCTTGGCAGCGTCAATTTTATCGTGAGCGTAGGGCTGGTCCAAGTTCAGGTTCACGTAGATTTCGTCGTCGAGCTTCTGCACGTAATCCTGCAAGCGGTACTCGTAGTCGATGGTCAGGGGCTGGTCGTGGGTGTCGAGGTGGCTGACGCTGTACTTGTCGACAAAGAACTTGTTGTTACCGCGTTCCAGCAGTCCTTTCACGTAGCGAGTTTCCTCCAGTTGGTTGAGGCCGTCGAGGGCATAGCTCTGCCGCACCTTGGCGTAGCCACCAAGTTGCAGGCTGCCTTTGCCGCGCAAGCCCCCTTTGTCGTCCAGCGTCAATACCGACACGTCGGCCACCGGGCTGCGGTTATTTTCCATCACCGGCACCTCCACCACTTTGCAGGTTTTGCCATCAATAGCCAGCAGTGCCTCTTTACCTTGAATAAACGACGAGGGCAAGCCGTAGGGCATGTACTTGTTGGTGGCATCCAGGAACACGTACTTACCGGGACTGGCTTCGTAAGTAGTAATCATGTGGTTATCAACGCCGGGCGTAGCCAGTTCGGAGTAGCGGTAGGGTAAGTCGCGGGTACCAATCCAGGTGAGGTACGACTTCACGCCGGTCATGCGCAGCATCTCGCGGGTGAGGTTGGCCATATCCTTGCAGTCGCCGTAGCGCTTGGCGTACACCTGCCCGGCATCACGCGGAATGAAGCCGCCCATCCCGTTTTCGAAGGCCACGTACCGGATGTTGTCCTGCACCCAATAGTAGATGCGCTGCACCCGCTCCTGCTCGGTTTTGGCTCCCACCACCAACGAATCGACGATGTGGCGCAAATCAGGGCTTTCCTTGGTATTGAGGTTGCTCACGAAGCCCGAGTACAGGTTGTACAGCTCCGGTACCCCCGCCAGCATGCGGCGTGCTTGCCCGGCCGCCGAGGGCACTTCCTCCACGAAATACACCAAATGCGGTAAGTAGTACGCCGCCTCCGGGCCGTCGTCGTCGCGGGGTGGGCTGGGCAGGTTGTCGGCGGCCCAGCGGTAGGTGACTAGGTTGCCTTTTTCCTGCTTGGTGAAGCTGACTGGGGTGTTTTCGACGTGGAAAAGCTTGTGGCTAACCTTGATACTGCGCGGGGCCGTCACCGTCAGCTCGGCGTGGCGCATGGGAATGTGCGCCCCAAAGTAGAACGGCATCAGAAAGCGCGGGTCGGGGTGGCGCACGGTGTAGTCGGTAACGGTACGCGCCCCCGCCGATACGGCCGGGAAGCTGAACGTTGTAGCCCGCGTATCGTCGTAGAAAATGCCCGACTGCACCTCGAACTTTTCTTTGAAATCCGTCACTTTCACCGCTTTGTAGCTGTTGCCGGCCGGCACCATGGTACGGGCGTCCAGCTTCTGCAAGCGGCTGAAGTGCGAGTTAAACACCCGGTCGTTGGCGTACATAGCCGACTGTGCATCAAGGTGCAGCATGTCCTGATGGTGCCGGGCCAGCACCACCACCGAGTCGCCTTTCAGCTCTAGGGTTACGTCGGTGCGGTAATCGAGGTACACGGCTTTTTCGCCCGGAAATTTCGCCTGCATTTCAGTTACAAGCTGCGCGGGCTGCTGGGCTAGGGCGGGCGCCACCAAGCCTAGCAATCCTGAGAAAACGAGTAGCGCGGCGTGGCGGCGCAAGTGCTTATTTGCCTTCATACACGTACTGATTCCAGTAAATTTCCGTCTTAGTGGGCTTGCCCTTGGTATCGTAATATACAGTCGGGCCCAGTTTTTCGCCGCTGCGGTAGCTTTCCTCTCGCTCCAGGGTGCCATCAGGACGGTAATAGCGGCAGCGGCCGTGCAACTCGCCGTGCAGGTATTGCTCTTCCTCCATCAGCTTGCCGCTGGGGTGGTAGCCGGTGAGCGTGCCAGTGAGCAGGCCTTCTTTAAAGCTCATGCGGCGAAACACCTGGCCGGAACTGTAGTATGTGGTACGAGTTCCGTCAACCATGCCGCCGCGCACAGTTTCGTCGGTTGCGGGCTTGCCGTTGGCAAAGCTGGTTTTCATTGTTCCAGTCAGCTTTTCGATACGCTGCCAGGGGCCCAATTGGTCGTGGCCGGGGCGGAAGGCAGCCAGGTTGCCGTGCTCGTAGAGGCGCTCTTCCAGCAGTTCGCCGGCGGGGTTATAGTACTGCGAAACACCTTCGGGCGTACCGTAGAGGTAGTTCTGCACCGCTTCCAGCTTGCCGTTGGGGAAGTAGTAGCGGGTTTCGCCCACCCAATTGCCGTAGCGGTAGTTGATAGTGGAGCGCAGCTGCCCGCTCGAGTAATACTCTTGCCAGAGGCCGTGCCGCTCGCCGTTGCGAAACTCGCCGCTGTAGTGGAGCTGGCCGTTCTGAAAATACGACTTATAAGGACCGTGGCGCCGGTCGGCTTCGTAGTTGAGCACCACCTCCGGCTGCCCGCTAAGATGGTACCAGGTGGCTGGCCCGCGGTTTTCGTAGCAGGCTACCGGTGTGCGGTAGTGCACTTTGCCGTTAGGATAGACAAAGATAAACTCCTTGGTAGCAGGCTGCTGCACAATGTGGCTCAGCACGCCACCCAACGTATCGTAGGTAGTTAGCTCCAGCTTGCGCCCGAAAGCATACACACGCGACTCGGTAAGCTTGCCGTTCGGGGCAAAGCTGCGCGTGACGCCGTTTTTCTGGCCTTGGTGCATCTCATACTCCTCGCTCACTTGACCGTCGGCGTAGTAGTCGCGCCAGGGGCCCTGCTGCTGACCGGCGCGGTAATAGCCAGTTTGGCTGCGCTGGCCATCGCGCAAAAACGACTCGAACGTGCCTTCTAGGCTGCCGTTGCGGTAGTTGGTGCGCTTTTTCAGCTGTCCGTTGGCGTAGTATTCCACGGCGCTGCCCTCCTGTTGGCCTTGCTTGTAGCTGCGCATCTGCTGCAATACGCCATTGGTGTACTGCCAGCGCCACTCGCCCTCCATCTGCCCGTCGAGGTAGGTACCGGTGCCAGTAGTAATGCCATCGGCACCGCGCAGCTGCACTGGCACGCGGCCTTTCTTGATGGGCGTATCCTGCACCAGCTTGCTGGTGGTGGGGTCGTAGTAGCGCAGCCGCGTGAGCCGGCCATGCTCGTAGTCGAGGTCCGAAAACAGCTTGCCCTGGTAGTTGTAGTCGTGGTAGGTACCGTGCAGTTCGCCGGCTTCGTCGTGAGGAACTTCGGCGCTCAGTTTACCATCGGCAAAATATTCTTTCCACAGCCCCGTGCGCTTGCCGTGCGTGAATGTGCCGGTATTTTCCAGCTGGCCGTTGGAGAAATAGTCGGTATAGGGGCCGTGCAGCTCCCCTTGGTCGTAGGTACCGCGCTTCTCGGGCACATTGTCGGCGAAGTTGACCAAGAAAGGGCCTTGCTTTTTGCCGGCTACGTAAGTGTATTCGTACTCCTTGCTGCCGTCGGAGTAGAAATAGGTTTGCACGCCTTCCTGTTTGTCGGCGCGCAGGTCAGTTTTCATTTTTAGCTTACCCCCCGGATACAGCTCCTGATACGGCCCTTCCAGCTCGCCAGCCCGGAAAGTGCGGGTTTCGCTCAACTCTCCGCAATAGGTGAACACCTTCATCAACCCGTTAACTTTGCCCTGAGTCATGGGCATTTCTGAGGCAAGCTGACCGTTGTCGTGGTAGTCGCGCACGAGGCCTTCCATCTCGCCGTTGCGGTAAGACACGGTGCGTTGCAGCTGGCCGTTGGGGTGGTAATGGCGCCAGGTACCGGTGCGCTTGAAATCGGGGCCGTAGTTGCCTTCCTCTTCCACCGAGCCGGCTTGGTTTACAAACAGCCATGGCCCGGTGAAGCGGCGCTCTTCGCCCTGCACCGTGCCTTCGCCGAGGCCGTCCACGCGGGCCTCATCATCGAACCAGGCTTTGGCAAGGACGGTTTTGCCGTCGCGCTCCACAGGCTGCTGCTCCCGAATGCGAAGCAGCGCAGGCGTGAGGACAGTGTAGAGCTTCTCCACTTTGCTTTTGTTGCCTTTCACCCACTGCGCCGCCTTTTTATCGTCGGCGGAGGCCAGCACGAGGTAAGTGAAAGTAGTTAGATTGTCGCCCTGACGGAGCTGCTCCACCAGCGGGCCGTAGAGGCGCACCCAATAGTCGTCGGTTGCCGCCGCAGGGAATTTCTCTACCAGCAGCTGCGTCTGCTTCACTAGCGCCGCATTGAACTTCACTTTCGATACGTACTCGGGGCGCAGCGCCACCTTGGAGTCGATGAGTAAGTCCAGCTCTTTGAAGGCTTCGTTGGGCAGGAAAGGCGTGATTTTACGGTTTTCCTCCACAACGGCCGTGTGGGTAGCCAGCTGCTCTAACGTTACGAGCATATCGTGGCTGTTCGAGCCATCGGGGTTAACCAGCAGGTACGCCAGCAAGCCAAGCATGGCGCGGCTGGTTTGGCCCTGGCGCATAGCCAGGCTGGCCAGTTGATAGTGGCTGTTGGGGTGCGTTGGCTTGAGGCTCACGCCACGCTGCAAGCTGCGGAAGCCATCCTCAAACCGCTTGGCTTCCACCTGCATTACGCCCTGGTTGAACCACAACGTCTGGTGGTATGGGTAGCGCTTCAGGCCCGCATCGTAGAAAGCCTGAGCCTTATCTAGGTGCTTCAGCTCTTCTTCGGCCCAGGCGGCGGCCACGTAGGGTTGCGGGTCGAGGTAGTGCAGGGCCAGCGCCCGGTTGGCGGCTTCCAGTGCCTCTCGGTATTTCTCCAGGGCCAAGTAGGTGGTGGCCAGCTCGCTCTGCACCGCCGGATACAGCGAGTCGCCGGGCGTGACGGCGCGGTAGCGGGCAACGGCGGCCTCGTACTGCTGTTTGTCGTACAGTTCCACACCCTCTTTCAGCGCATCGGGCGAGTAAGTAAGAGGCGGCAGCGGGGTCGTTGGAGAAGGGGTTTGGGCAAGGGCCACGCTAGGCGCGCCAGCCAGCAGCGCTAGCGCCAGGCCATAAGGATAACGGTGCATCAAGCAGAATAGCGTAAGGAATTAATCATAGCCGGCCGCCTTGAAAAAGCACCGCGGATATTCCTACAATAATACGCATTGCAACGCCTGCCTGAAATAGAACGATTGGGCCGGCTCCAATAAAATTTTCCGGTTACCTCCGCGGCTTTTTGGTAGATGGTTTTGGGGGAGTTGGGTGTACGGTTAGCTCCCGATAGCCAAATGTGGGGTCGATTTCGCGGCGAAACTCCACTTCTTCCAGCACCCCGATTACTAGTTCAGCAGTGGTGTACACCAAGTTGCCATCGAGCAGATGCCCGCCGACAGTGCGCCCCGTGGAATCGGATACGGACAAGTGCAGATGGCTACCGTTGACGGAGAGTGTACCTACGAGGGATACAATTTCGAAGTGGCCGCGGTATACCGTAGGATTCTCCTGGTTGGCAAGCCGCAGCGTAGCCTGTGTAAGGCTACCTACACCCGTTACCATAGTCCCCGCCTTCACTTGATGCTCCGTTACGAAAGCGTTAAGCTGCTGACGCAGATCCTGTCCGGGTTTCAGCCGCAGGGTGTACGTGCGCATAGCAGAAGGTAGCACAGCCGACGAGGAGGAAGCAGACATGGCAGTTGGCGTTTGGGCAAGTAGTGGCCCCGCCGCCAGCGCCAGTAGTAGAAACAGCAACAGGCGGCGCGAGAAGTTGGCAAGGCAGGTAAGCATTCAACAAAGAACGGCGTCCTGCACCACATGCAGAACGCCGTTAGATAAGCCGCGTCGAATGTTGTCGGCCAGACTAGCGGTTGAAGCGCACGTTGCCGTAGCGCACCTTTATGTTGACATTGCTGGAGGCAGAGCGGGCTTTGGCCACCCCGAAAGTGCCTTGCATGTCACTGGAAACCGGGCTGCTTTCCTCTGATGCTACGTGCACCAGTTTCTTGTCAACCAGTAGCTTACCGTGCTGAGTGTTTACATCGAAGTTGAACCCGGCCTCATCGGCGAAGTTCAACAAGATGGTGCTATAGCCCCCGTCCAGGTTGATAGCCCGGAAGTTGCGGCCGGTATTGCGCACCTCAAAATTGGGGCAATACTGCACTGTCATGTCCAGTTGGTTGCTTATTTTGTCGATGCTGAAAGTGGAAAAGCCCGAGGTACCGCGCAAGTTGCGGATGGTACCCAGCGCTACGTCGCCGTATTTGCTGTGCACGCTCAAATCCTGCACCACCCCAATATTGATGTCAGAGTAGTTGTTGCGCAAGTCTACCACTTGGCCGACATCCAGCCGCAACCGAGAGTAGGAAGCATCAATTCCCGCTTGCCGCACATATGGTATCGAGGCCTGTCCATTGCCGATGCGCAGCAGGTTTTTGCTGCCTTCCAAGCGGCCGGTGCGTAGCGTACCGTATTCCACGGCCAGTTCAGTGGAACCTACCAAGTCGCCAAGAATGCTGACTTCGCCAAATGTATTGTATACGCGCAACGGAGTATTGCGAGGTATCCACACTGTGTAGTTTACCTCATAGAGCTTGGTGCGGCTCCGGCAGCCATGGGGCATGGCGCCAAACTTCGAGCGGACCGCAACGCCCCCGGTTGCCGGGTCGGTTTCGGTTAGCTCCACCTGAATCATTTCCTGGAGCTGTTGGGCTTTTTCGTCGGTGTCGGCGCGAGTAATGATGTCTACATCAGTACGGATTTCCGGACGGTTCCACACGTTCACCAGCACCCGGCCATAGCGAGTATCCAAAGCGTAAGGTTTGCCGTTGGGCACTGCAAAAGTGCGGCTTAGCTTACGCGTTTTTTCGGCTGCCAGCTGGTTGCTTTCAACCACTTGCCCAGGTTCCTGCTCTCCCTGCACATCCATTATCTGCTCCGACTGCTGGGGGCAGCCGCTAACGTGCGCTGTATGGTTGGTGCCGTTTTGAGGCCAGAAAGCGGGCGTTTCGGTGGTTGATGGCTGGTAATATTGGACTTCTGGGGTGGAGCCGGGACGAGGTGGAGTAGCAGTTCCGGCCTGTGGCTGCGTTTGAGCGGCGGCACTAACTGCAAGCAGGCAGCTTACCGCCAGCCCACGGCCGGTGCACAAAAGGGTATGGCGGAAATAGCTCATGGCATTGGGTGGGTATCGGCAATCATCAAAGGCTGCGCGTGATACTCCTGCACCTGCTCACGCGAGCGGGTCTGCTGATTCAGAATATCGAGACGGATTTGCAGGTTGCGGTTCATGGCTTCCAGCACCACGTCGGGCTCGGGGTTACGGTAGAGCTCCACTTTCAACTGCCGGTACGTAGAGTCCAACCCGGCCAATTCACGCCGCCAGTCCGCAGTTGGGGCGCTGGCAGCGGTTGTCTGGGCTTCTAACTCCCGTAGCTCACCCTTGCGCTCGGCAATTTGGGTGGCATAGTAGGTTTCCATGCGCTGCAAAGCCGTAGTGAGGTACTGCGTCGAGGATTCGGGGGCGTTGGCTACCGGCGAAGCCCCAAAATACAACCCGGAGCTTACGTCTTCCGATTCGCTTTCGGGGGCCAGTACCAGCGGCGTAGTGCCGGCTGTGCGGGCCCATACAGTGTCTTGGTGGCTGCTGCTCCATACCGCGCCAATGCCGGCAGCCAGCAACAAGGCCACAGCGGCGGCCATACCCGAATTGGGCAACCATTTACTACGGAAATTGGTGGTGGGGGCGGCAGAAGCAGCAGGCGCTTCATCGGGGTATAGCCTCACTACCCGTAATGGGGCAACAGCAGGCGCTTCATCGGCGGCTGGCGCGGCAGAACCAGCCGTGGGTGCGGCCAAGTTCTGCTCGATGTCGTCCCATAAATCCGGGCGCGGCTCGAACACATCAAAGTCGGCACGGTGCCGCTCGATGAAATTCTCCAGACCGGTTTCTTTGTCGTTCATATCAGGGGTGGTACTAAACACATGATTTGCTTTCACCTACGGTAAGCCGCCAAAAAGGGGTGGGCGGCGCGCCGCGGGTTTGGCACATTGAGGTGGCTACTAAGCTGTAAGCCCGCGTTGCGAAGCCAACTCCAGCAGCTTCTTGCGGGCCCGGCTGTACTGCGACTTCGAGGTGGATTCAGTGATGCCCAAGATGCCGGCAATTTCGGAGTGGTCGTAGCCTTCCAGCAGATATAGGGTCAGCACCACACGGTAGCCGTCGGGCAGGTCCTGTACGCAGCGCCGCACCACATCGGCGCGCCACTGCACCACTTCGGTATCCGGTGAGCTGTCCGGCGTATCGGGGCCGGCGGCATCATGCTGCTCGCCTAAAGGCACCAATTGCAGGCGCCGGTTGCGCAGGCAGTTGATACTTTTATTGATGACAATCCGCTTCAGCCAACTGCCGAATGATGAATCACCTTTGTAACTGTGCAGTTCCCGGAATGCACTCAAAAACGACTCCTGCAACACATCCTCGGCCTCGGCGTAGTCGCCGGTGATGCGCAGGGAAGCGTTGAACATAGCTTTGGCGTAGCGCTTGTAGATTTCGGCTTGCGCCCGTCGGTCGCCCAGGCGGCACCGCTCCACTAGCGGGGCATTGATGTCGGTATACGCAAAAGCTTCCATAGGGTCGGACAGCGGCAACTGGTTAAAGAAAGGATAACGGTAAATATCCAACTTTCCGGGCAAAGCCGCCAGAGCGGAGAGGCTAAGCAAGTGAAAGACAGCACCCGCGGAGAGGAAGTTGCATGAAGCCGTAGCTATTACTGTGGCAGCCTGCCATTATCTTCACCGGACTTTATATCCCCTATTTCAACTTTTTAGCATGAAGAACTACTTACTCTTATGCTCTTTGCTTGCTACTCTCGGCTCTAGCAGTTGCAAAAAGAAAATTGACTTTGGCCCCGATGAAGGCGTTACATACCGTGACTTTCTAAACTATCCGCAGAGCCAGAACGACCCCTCGGACTGGACGCTGGATGGCAATTGGAATAAAGAGGAAAAGAAGTTGTTCAACAGCTTAGGCTTCGATGTAAACAGCACGGCCAGCGGAAGCTTCCGTAACATCAGCTTCTTTCCGAACCCGGTGGAAACTGAAGGAGTATTGACCTGCCAGACTACAGCGAGTGGCCTTTCGGTAAAGCTTGTTCTTGTAGACCGTAAGTACAGAGTGCTAGACACTGTTACTGATTCTTCTACAACTACTAGCTCCTATAGCTACCGCTTTACATTCGACAACAGCAAATACAAAACGGACGAAATCTACCGACTGTATTACGTATTCTACCAAGGCTCAACGCTTTACTACAAAGGCCACGGAGATATCAAGATAGCTAAATAGCAAAACAGGCCCGCCGGTACTCCCGACGGGCCTGTTTCACATGAATTACTTGGATTATCTGCTTTAGCTACACATCGAACTTGATGCCCTGGGCCAGCGGGAGCTGGGTGCTATAGTTGATAGTGTTGGTCTGGCGGCGCATGTACACGCGCCAAGCGTCGGAACCCGATTCGCGGCCGCCGCCGGTTTCTTTCTCGCCCCCAAAGGCGCCACCAATTTCCGCACCGCTCGTACCGATGTTCACGTTGGCAATGCCGCAGTCGGAGCCGGTGTGGCTGAGGTAAGTTTCGGTTTCGCGCATGTTCAGCGAGAAGATGGCCGACGACAAGCCCTGCCGCACGCCGTTTTGCAACTCGATGGCCTCTTCTACCCCACCGCGGTACTTAATAAGGTATAGGATGGGCGCGAAGGTTTCTTCCTGCACCATGTGGTAGTGGTTTTCGGCCTCCACCAGCGCGGGCTGTACATAGGTGCCGCTTTCATAGCTGGTGCCGGTCAGCACTTTGCCGCCGGTCAGCAGCTTGCCGCCCTCGGCCTGCACATCGGTTAGGGCCTTCGTGAAAGCCGCCACGGCGTCTTGGTCGATGAGCGGGCCAACCAGCGTACCTTCCTGTAAGGGGTTGCCGATAGGTAGGTTGGGGTAGATTTTCAACAGCCGCGCCTTCACATCCTCGAAAATTGCTTCGTGAATAATAACGCGGCGGGTGGTGGTGCACCGCTGCCCGGCCGTGCCCACGGCCCCAAACACGATGGCCCGAATGGCAATATCAAGGTCGGCGTGCTCGGTCAGGATGATGGCGTTGTTGCCACCCAACTCCAGCAGCGCCCGACCCAGGCGGGCGCCTACCACCTCCCCTACCTTCTTACCCATGCGGGTGCTACCCGTGGCCGATACCAGCGGCACGCGTGTGTCGGCGGCCATCTGAGCACCTATTTCCGCATCCCCGATTATCAGGTTGAAAATACCTTCGGGCAATTCGTTTTCGCGCAGCACGTCGGCCAGAATATGCTGCACTGCCACGCCGGTCAGCGGCGTTTTCTCGGAAGGCTTCCAGATGCAGACGTCGCCGCAGACGGCAGCCAGCATGGCATTCCAGCTCCATACGGCCACCGGGAAGTTAAACGCCGAAATGATGCCCACCACGCCCAGCGGGTGGTACTGCTCGTACATGCGGTGCGCGGGCCGCTCTGAGTGCATAGTAAAGCCGTGCAACTGCCGCGAAAGGCCCACGGCAAAGTCACAGATGTCAATCATTTCCTGCACTTCGCCAAGGCCTTCCTGCAAGATCTTGCCCATTTCGTAGCTCACCAGCTTGCCCAGCGGCTCCTTGAATTCGCGCAGCTTGTTGCCAATCTGCCGCACAATCTCGCCTCGCTTGGGTGCCGGCACGGTGCGCCAGGTTTTAAACGCGGCCTGAGCCGTTTCCACTACCTGGTTGTAGTCGGCGGGAGTGGCTAAGGCTACGGTGCCAATGCGGCGGCCGTCGGCGGGCGAGTGGATGGTTTTCGAGTGGGTATTGCTGGTGCCGCCCCATTGCAGGCCGGTACTCCAGGCGGCATTTTCGGCCTGGATACCCAGCTCACGCAGTACTTGCTGAATACCGTGCGGGTCGTGCTCCTGCACGTCGGTGCCGGTGGCGGTGGCTTCTTCGAGAGCTTGTTTCATGAGGAAGAAAGAAATGAGAGGGTTGGGTGATGGATGGGTGCTATAAAGGTAAGCTGCCCGCTGAACTAAGCCCGATTAGCCGACTACAGGAGCAGGATAGTTACACCTTTACTTATGCAGACCAGAAAAGTATGTCGTAATTTTATAACTATTTATACATCAAATTTTATCATTCACACATAAGAGCAAGCATAAAGCTATTTCAAGGGCATAACACCATTTGAATAAAATAGCTATTTTTGTATTATTACAACTCACATTCTTGTTGCTTCTTATGGAATTTTCTACTCTGGCAACGCCTCCCCTCATTACCCACACCGATTATCTAACGCTAAATTATCGTCCCGACTTACAGCTACTTGTATTGCGCTGGCTGCGTGATGCGTCACTTTCCGAAATGCAGATTGGCCATCAGGAAGCGCTGCATTTGGCGCGCCAACATGCAGCAACACAGTGGTTTATTGATGTGCGACGCCGGCTATTAGTCGAGCACACACATACTAGCTGGGTGATTAACGAATTTTTGCCGCAAGCTGCTACCCTGCTACAGGCGCCATTACGCGTGGCTTATCTAATGTCGCCGCATCGGCAACGCACTATCGACAGCCAACCGGAACTGCAAGCTATTTTCGCCCGGGCTCACGTGCCTACTCTGCCTTATCGTATGGAGTCTTTCATGAATGAAGCAGAGGCTATAGAATGGTTACTTGACAAGTAATCTTTGTCGAACTTTGCTACCCGTTCCTGGCTACGCATGTCATGCTTCCCGAAACCCTCTTAATTGCCGACCACCTTACGCTCACGTACCGGCCCGACTTGGAGGTGTTGATTGCACGGTGGCATCGTTATGTTACGCTTAACGAGTTGCAACTTGGCTACCGCAGCCTAGCCGACGAAGCCGAACGGCGTAGTACTGTGCGCTGGCTGCTCGACACGCGGGCCCTTTCCATTAATGCCGAGGCTGGGCGCTGGGTGAATGACGTATTCTACCCCACTTTAGCAGCACGTTTCAATCGACCGGTACGCATGGCCTACATGGTACCACCCGGCACCCGCCAGCAGCTGCAAACCAATGTAGAAATCACCCGGCTATTTGACAGGTTTCAGAAAACGATGTACCCCTACATCTTTCAACTGTTCGATCAGGAAGGGGACGCGCAACGGTGGTTGGCTATTCCTTTTGAATAAGTAGCAGGCACCATCCGGTACAGCAGCGCTTGAAATGCCAAATCGGGACTGACCTTCGTTGGGTTAACCGATAAATTTATATTTTCGTAAGGGCAGAGCAGCCGAAGCCACGGCAACAGCTTTTGTGGCGGCCTATAGCTTACTGCTTCTTACCTTGCCGACCATTGCGCCGGTCTTTTTCCATTTATAATACCCGCTCTAATGTCGCTCATCACCTGTACCATTCAGCACCGCTCTGACTTAGGCGTGTTGGTTGTACGTTGGCCTGACGATGCGCCATTGCACCAGTTACAAGCTGATTTTGCGGCTGTGCTAGCTATGGCTGAGCAAACCACTACCGCCTTCTGGCTGCTAGATGTACGCCGGCGCGACCAAATCAGCCCAGAACTAGGCCACTGGACTACCACCATTTTTTACCCACAAGCAGCAAATAGGTTGGCTCCGCAGACGCTACGCATCAGTGTGCTTTGCTCGCCGGCCCGGATGGCGGTGTACGATGCTGATCCTATCCAAATGCAATATCTTACCTTCGGCTTAGCACCGGAGCGCCCATATCAAATGCGTCTTTTCGGCGACGAGGGTACAGCCATGGAATGGCTTTGTGCTCACTAAAGGCGTTATTCGACACAAGCCTAACACCCAGTGAAAAGGCCTCCGCTTCGAGTAGCGGAGGCCTTTTCACTGGGTGTTAGCTAACTGGCTAGTTTACTCAGCTTGTCCGATGGGATAGTAGGCTTTGCGGCCATCAGGGTACACACCTTCTACAAGGGCACCTTGGCTTTCCTTAGCAGCCTCCAAAAACTTCTCTACGTCTTGGGGTTTGCTCACGCGGTTCTTATCAATGCGGGTGATGATAAAGCCGTCGGCAATACCAGTTTCGCGGAAGTTTGACTTGCCGATACCGCTGATTTTAGCGCCACCATCCAGGCCTAACTTGCTAAGCTCTTGCTTACTAACAGGTTGCAGCGTAGCGCCTTCATACTTAACTGCCTTGCTTACTTCCTCCCGAATGATGTCGGTAGTACCGGTGGCATTGCGTAGTGTAGCGGAGGTGGTACGGGTATCGCTACCACGCAAGTACGTCACCTTGATTTTGTCGCCGGGGCGGAAGCGAGCTACCTGCTCTTGCAACTGCGACGAGGTGTTCACCTTGGTGCCGTTGATTTCGGTGATGATGTCGCCGATTTTGATACCTGCGTCCGCTGCCGAGCTACCTTCCGTCATACCCTGCACGTACACACCGTTCAGGCTAGACAGCTTCTTCTCAGAAGCCAGCGTAGCGTCCACTTCCTGAATGCTTACGCCCAGCAAAGCACGCTGTACCACTTTATACTTGAGCAGGTCGTCAATTACCTTGCTCACGATGGAGCTTGGCACTGCAAATGAGTAGCCCACGAAAGAGCCAGTCTGCGAAGCAATGGCCGAGTTGATGCCAATCAGGTCACCGTTGAGGTTAACCAATGCCCCGCCTGAGTTACCGGGGTTCACTACGGCGTCAGTCTGCAAGAACGACTCAACACCCATGTTCTGGTTACGGCCAGTCTGCTCACGCAAAATACCAATGTTGCGGCCCTTGGCTGAAATGATACCAGCCGTAACCGTCGAGTTCAGGTTGAAGGGGTTACCTACGGCCAACACCCACTCCCCTACTTTCACTTGGTCGGAATTGCCGTACCGGATGAAGGGCAAGTTATCGGCTTTCACTTTCAACAGTGCTAAGTCCGTAGTTGGGTCGGTGCCTACCAACTCGGCTTCAAACTTGCGCTTGTCGTCCATTATCACCGTAATCTTGTCGGCCTTGTCGATTACGTGGTTGTTGGTTACGATGTAACCATTGGCTGCAATGATAACGCCCGAGCCGGAACCTTGCTGCACCCCTTGGTTGCGGCCACGACCATGATATTGCTCGAAGTCGTCACCGAAGAATTGGCGCAGGAAGGGGTCCATCTGCGCGGCATTCTGGCTGGGCTTCGGAGCATATTCAGTGGTTACGTGTACTACGGCTGGCGTTACGGAAGCCGCAGCGGCCGTGAAATTGAGCCCTTCGGGCACCACGTAGTTGCTGCTGCGCAGCTCACTCGTGTAGCGAACATTAGGGTCAGCCGCAATGGCCTGTGGCGTATTGGTACGCTCAGGCTCCAGCAGCTTGTACCCACCTACTGCTACGCCGCCACCCAAGATGGCGGAGCCCAGCAGACCGAGCATCATTTGTTTTGCTTGCATGGGTAATATGAAGGTGAAAAAGAAGAAAAGATGTGATTCGAATTTACAAAACCAGCATGAAAAGCAAATGAACCTGCCCTCTCATTCTGGGCTCCTAACGAAAGATGCTGATCCATTGGTATAGAGTTGCATCAGGCAGGATTTTCAACTAGAAGTTGGAGCTATACGCGTAGCTAATTACGTGCCACTCAACCGTTCCTGCTACGCTTGCCGCTATATATTAGTAGCAACACACGAACCAACAAAAAAGGCACCCAATAGGATGCCTTTTTTACAGTTTTTCGCAGCGCTTAGCGCACTTCGATATGATGTTTCGTCACTTTTTTGCTATCGAAGGGCAGCAACACCCGCAGGATGCCGTCGGTGAGAGCTGCGTCAATAGCGGTTACGTCTACGGTTTCGGGGAGGCGGAAGCTACGAGAGAAGCTACCGAAGCCGGTTTCGAGGCGGCGGAACTTCGGCGCGTTTTCGTCAGCGGTTGGGGCCTTCCGCTCACCGCTCACGATTAGCTGGCTATCCTGGAAATCGATTTTAACGTCCTCTTTCACTACGCCAGGTAGTGCAAGGTGCAGTTCGAAACCTTGAGCGGTTTCCAGTATGTCGGCAGCGGGCACGAACGATTTAGCGGGCTCCGTTGCGGCGGGGAGGGTATCACGCAGCATCTCATTCAGCAATGAGTTGAAAGCACGGTTTGGGCGAAGAGCAGGACGGTTGTTATACAGCAGAGTTGCCATGGTAAAAGATGCTATGTTGAAGTCAGAGATTAATGTTTTCCCTTGCGGGTACACCCTGATTCTATAAAATCTGTACCAGAATCTCTTACTCTATATTTTCAAGACATTTTGTCTTGATTAATCAATATACACTTCACCTAATAAAATCATCATTTTCCTTATACTGCCAATGAAGCAAATTAAGCAATAAAATCGACGATATATTATTAAGACATAATGTCATTGATAGATTTTAATGCTGGGTAGGTAGCGCCTCTCTATCTATGTTTGCGCTCTTGGTTGGCAACGTTAACCGGACATCCAGCCCTACCAGGGGCGTTATAAAATTGGCCTTACCGCTCCGAATTATTACGCCATTCATATCCAATGATGGCAGGCCTCTGAAATAACGGGTTTGCGAAGCCACCCAAGGTGTAAAATCTACACGCGGCGACAGCCGTACACCGAGTTCAGCCCGTAAGTTGCCAAAATCTACCACCCGCTCCTTCAGTTCCTGCTCATCGCGCTGTAAACGCAAGTAAGTGGCCAACTCGTAGGCAATACGAGGACGAAGGGCCAGCTTCTCGCTGAGTGGAAATACGCGGTCCAGATCAAAACGCAAGCGGGCATAAGCGCGGTCAGTGTTATCGTTGTTTAGGGAACTACTGATTTGGGTTGCGTACTCCAACCCAAGGCGTTGGCTGAAATTCAGAGAGCCAATCTTCCCGGTGTGCCGCACCAGCAGGCCCGGCGTCACATTGCCGCTCAAGCCAAGAAAGTCACCCGACTCGTTATTGCCGCCGCCCAAGATGCGGAGGGTAGCACCACCACTCCACTTTTCGCTCCAAAAATGCTCGTAGCCAAGCCGGAGCTGCCCAGCAGCAAATGTACCGCCTTCACTGCTGTTAGGATTTGTAATTAGGCTGAAGCCAGCTAGTATGTAATCGTTGCCTTTCAGGGCCAGCTCTACTTGCGCTTCGGGCAGCAAGGTTAAGTCGCGGATGGCACGGCGCTGGGCCGTGGCTGCCGTAGCCAACCAGCAGCTACCCGTTATCAATAGCAATAAGGAATAAAAACGCATCACGAGAGATTAGATAAACAGGAACACCACACTTCTAGTACTATTCCGCCAGTTCATTCAGCGTGAGCCAAGCCATCAGACCGGGACCGGTTTCCAGAGCTTTGGGCTCGATGTCGAAGGTAGGCGTGTGCACTGATGAAGCAAACCGGCCATCAGCGGCGCGGGTGCCGAGGCGGTAGAAGCAAGCATCAGCTGCTTGCGAGAAGTAAGCAAAATCCTCGGCTGCCAACCATTGGTCCAGCTCGATTACGTTTTCAGCGCCCAGGTATTGCTCGGCGGCTGCCCGAATACGGGCCGTTAGCTGGGGCTCGTTTTCCAAGTAGGGGTAGCCGCGCCGGATTTCCAGTTCGCACGTTGCGCCCATGGAATCGGCCAACCCTTCGCAGAGGCGGCGCAGGTGCTCATGGGCTTCGTTGCGCCACTCCTCGTTTAGGGTGCGGAAGGTACCTTCGATATGCACTTCGTTGGGAATAACGTTGGTGGCGCCATTGGCAATTACCTTCCCAAACGACAGTACCGAAGGCATTTTGGGGCTGGCCCGGCGACTCACAATCTGCTGCGCCGCCACAATGATGTGGGCCGCTACTAGTACCGGGTCGAGGTTCATTTCAGGCATAGCCCCGTGGCCGCCTTTGCCGCGCACGGTCAGATATAGCTCGTCGGTGCTGGCCATGTAGCGGCCCGGCCGGATGCCAATCTGCCCGGCAGGTAGCATCGGGAATACGTGCTGGCCCAGTACACTGGCCGGCTTGGGGTTTTCGAGTACGCCCTCCTTTATCATCAAAGAAGCCCCGCCCGGCAGCAACTCCTCGCCTGGCTGAAACATCAGCTTCACGGTGCCCTCAAACTCGTCGCGCAGCTGCACCAGAATGCGGGCTGCGCCCAGCAACGACGAAGTATGCACATCGTGGCCGCAGGCGTGCATCACGCCAGGGTTGGTTGATTTATAGGGTACCTCGTTCTGCTCGGTAATAGGCAAGGCATCCATATCGGCGCGCAAAGCTACCGTGCGGGCACCGGGGTTGCGGCCTTCAATGAGAGCCACTACGCCGGTATTAGCAATGGGCTGCGGCGCAAGACCCAGCTTTTCCAGCTCAGCCGTCACGAAGGCTGCAGTATTGAACTCCTGAAACGACAGTTCTGGGTTGGCGTGCAGATGCTGGCGCAGCGCTACAGTATCGGCAGCTGCGTCGGCGGCTAGGGTTTTGATGCGGGAAAGCAAGTGTTGCATAAAACTCGTTGTCAGTTGTCGGTTATCAATTGTCAGTCGTTGGTTGTCAGCGCAGGTCAACAACCGATAATTGACTGCTTCTAATACGCCACTTTACTTAGGAGCACTTGCGCGGATTCCAATTCGGCCTTGGGGGCAAGTGGCTTGATACGCAACATGGCCTGCTCGGCTTCTAGGCGCGTCAGATAGTCGCCGATGTGCAGGCGGAAAACGGGCTGCTTGAAAGTGAGGTAGTCAGTTTCGTCGGGGTAGCGGCTAATGACAGCCCGCCGAACGGCCATGGCCTTCTCCCGCTCCAACCCTACGTATGCTAGAATCCGATAACCCTGGGCGTATTTCACGTTCTGGTTGGTGTAGGCCTGGTCGCGGAGGCGCTGCTCAATCTGGGCGTTTACCTGATTGGTGGGTGTTATGGTCACTTTTGCGGCCGATGTAGCAGCTGCTTCCTTGGGAGCCGAGAAGGTGGGCCGGTAGCGGCTCAGGTCTTCAGCTGAGGCAGTACGAGAGGTGGTGGCCGTTGTGGACTTCACTTTGGTGGTATCGGCAGGCGCGGCCGTGGTAGTGGCCGGGGCGCTAGAAGCACAGGCGCTCAGCGTGAAAAAAGCAGCGAGAAACAGCACGTTACGCAGGTATGGTAGTATCATCTTCGTGAAGCAAAATTAGGCTATTTGACGAGCCGATTCGGTCGGCGCCAGCGGCTATTAACGCCAGCGCGGCCGTGCGAGTCCGGATGCCGCCGGCTGCTTTTATCCGTATCTGGCCGGGTAAGGTTCGGCGCATCAGCATAATATCGGCTACGGAGGCACCCCGGCTAGCAAACCCAGTGGATGTTTTTACGAAGTCGGCGCCGGCTTCTTCGCACAGCTGGCAGGCCAGCACTATTTCGTCTTCACTTAGCAAGGCCGTTTCAATAATCACCTTCAGTAAGGCTCCGCGCAGGTGGCACAGTTCGGCCAGCTGCCCTATTTCCTCTTCCACTTCCTCGGTCCGGCCGGCTTTCAACGCCCCGATGTTGATGACCATATCCAGCTCGGTGGCGCCTTCGGTCAAAGCTTGGTGGGCTTCAAAAAATTTCACCTTAGCCAACTGATATCCCAGCGGAAACCCGATGACCGTGCACACGGCAACCTTGGAATTTTGCAGCTTTTCGGCGGTTAGCCGCACGTAGCAAGGTGGCACGCACACGGTAGCAAAGCGGTGTTCGGCGGCTTCGGCGCATAGCTGCTCGATTTGCGCGGGAGTGGCATCGGGCCGGAGTAACGTATGGTCGATGTAGGGGGCGAGGTTCATGGGCTGAAAGTAACGGCGGTTTTTTACCAGGTAGAACGAGGCACGGATGCAAGTACGTACGCAGTGGAGCCGCTACGCAGACTGCCTCCCAAACAAACGGGAGCCGACGACCTTCGCCGGCTCCCGCCTTACTTCATTCAACCAAGCTGCTTAAGCAATGTCAACCAACACGCAACGGTTGTTGAGCAGGTCTTCTTCTACGGTCTTGAACTTCACGTCCCGCAGAATCCGACCGTCCATGTACTGCACGCTCACTTTCTCGTTGCGGTTGGCAACTTTTTGCGCTTTGGCTGGCTGCTGCTTTTCCAGCGGCAAGTCGTCGGGGCCCATGTCCTCGGGGCCCGCACCCAACGAAATCGAGGATATTTCCTTCTCGGCTTTCAGCCTAGGCATGGGGGCCGGCGTGGGCAGCTCGTCTTCGATGTAGAATTCCGACTCGTTGGTGCCTTCGGCGCCAGCTTGCACTGGTACGTCGGCGCGGAACAGGAAGGCCAACGTCTCCTCGTTCACTTTGCCAATCATGCCTTTGAACAGCTCGAAGCTCTCGAACTTGTACACCAGCAGCGGGTCTTTCTGCTCGTACACCGCATTCTGCACCACCTGCTTGAGGTCGTCCATGGCCCGCAAGTGCTGCGTCCAGGCTGTGTCGATGGTGGACAGCACCACCGTTTTCTCCATGCTTCGGATGATTTCGTGGCCACCCGTGGCTTGGGAACGACGCAGGCTGGCTACCGCTGATACTTGCTTACGGCCATCGGTGAACGGCACAGCTACGTTTTCGAACGGGGCATTCTGGGCCAGCAGGTCGTTTACGAGCGGCATAGCGTTGGTCGCAATGTGGTCGTTCTTGCTGTGGTAGTAGCCGAGGGCCTCGTCGTAGAGCTTCTGGGTGAGCGGCCCAGCGGCCAGGCCTTTCATCTCCTGTTCGGTGATGTAGGTGTCGTAGCCGTAAATGCGCAGGACCGCCAGCTTGAAGTCCTCGTAGTCGCCGGAAATCTTGTGGCTGGTTACCACGTCCTCGGCCACATCGTAAATCATGTTCCAGATGTCCAGTTCCAACCGCTCGCCGAACAGGGCATTGCGGCGGCGCTTGTACACCACTTCACGTTGCGCGTTCATTACGTCGTCGTACTCCAGCAGGCGCTTGCGCTGGCCGAAGTTGTTTTCCTCGACTTTCTTTTGCGCCCGCTCAATGCTGCTGGTAATCATGGAGTGCTGAATCACTTCGCCTTCTTCCAGACCCATGCGGTCCATGAGTTTGGCAATCCGGTCGGAACCGAACAAGCGCATCAGGTTGTCCTCCAAGCTCACAAAGAACTGCGACGAACCTGGGTCGCCTTGGCGGCCGGCCCGACCACGCAGCTGGCGGTCAACGCGGCGCGACTCATGGCGCTCCGTGCCGATGATAGCCAACCCGCCCGACTCCTTGGCTACACCGCGCAGCTTAATGTCAGTACCACGGCCGGCCATGTTGGTGGCAATGGTTACGGTGCCGGGGTGACCGGCAGCGGCTACAATTTCGGCTTCACGCTGGTTCTGCTTGGCGTTCAATACTTGGTGCGGAATGCCGCGCAGCTTCAGCATGCGGCTTACCAGCTCGGAAATTTCCACCGAGGTAGTACCTACCAGCACCGGGCGGTTGGCTTGCACCAGCGTCTGGATTTCCTCGGCTACGGCGTTGTACTTCTCACGCACGGTCTTGTACACCTTGTCGTGCTCGTCCTTGCGCGAAATGCCGCGGTTGGTAGGAATTACCACCACGTCGAGCTTGTAGATGCTCCAGAACTCGCCAGCTTCGGTTTCGGCCGTACCCGTCATGCCGCCCAGCTTGTGGTACATGCGGAAGTAGTTTTGCAAGGTTACGGTGGCGTAGGTCTGGGTGGCGTCTTCTACGCGCACATTTTCCTTGGCCTCAATAGCCTGGTGCAAGCCGTCGGAGTAGCGGCGGCCTTCCATTACGCGGCCGGTCTGCTCGTCCACAATCTTCACCTTGCCGTCGTCGGTTAAGATGTACTGGTCGTCTTTCTCGAACAGGGTGTAGGCTTTCAGCAGTTGGTTCACGGTGTGTACCCGCTCGCTCTTCTCCTGGTAGTCCTGCATCAGCTGCTCTTTCTGGTGCAGCTTGTCCTCGTTGGTGAGGGTTTTGCTGTTTTCCAGGGCCGCAATTTCCATCCCGATATCGGGCATGATAAACAGGTGTGGGTCTTCGCCCTGCGCCGTAATCAGGTCGATGCCTTTTTCGGTCAGCTCAATCTGGTTGTTCTTCTCGTCGATGGTGAAGTACAGCGGCATATCAGCCTGCGGCATCTGGCGGGCGTTGTCTTGCAGGTAGAAGTTCTCCACCTTTTGCAGCACGGCCCGGTTGCCAGTTTCCGACAAGAACTTGATGAGCGGCTTGCTCTTGGGCAGGCCGCGGTAGGCGCGGAACAACGACAAGCCAGCCTCGCCTTCCTTAGGACCTTCGTTGCCTTCTTTCAGGCCTTTGCGGGCTTCCACTAGATATTGCTGCACCAGCTTCTTCTGGGCATCCACCAGCATTTGAATGCGGGGCTTGAGCTGATAGAACTCATGCACATCACCGCGCGGCACGGGGCCGGAGATGATAAGCGGCGTCCGGGCATCGTCAATCAGTACCGAGTCCACTTCGTCGACCATAGCGAAGTGGTGCTTGCGCTGCACCAGCTCTTGCGGGTCGCGCGCCATGTTGTCGCGCAGGTAGTCGAAGCCGAACTCGTTG
Source organism: Hymenobacter norwichensis DSM 15439 (assembly GCF_000420705.1). GTDB lineage: Bacteria > Bacteroidota > Bacteroidia > Cytophagales > Hymenobacteraceae > Hymenobacter > Hymenobacter norwichensis. The sequence goes on along the minus strand of NZ_ATVL01000006.1, from coordinate 529,207 downwards.
TTGGTACCGTAGGTGATGTCGGAAGCGTAGGCTTTGCGACGGGCGTCGGTGTTGGGCTGGTGCTTGTCGATGCAGTCCACGGTGATGCCGTGGAACTCGAACAGCGGTGCATTCCATTCCGAGTCACGCTTGGCCAGGTAGTCATTGACGGTTACCAAGTGCACGCCACGCTTGGACAGCGCGTTGAGGAAAGCCGGCAAGGTGGAAACCAGGGTTTTGCCTTCCCCGGTGGCCATTTCGGCAATTTTGCCCTGGTGCAGTACTACGCCGCCAATCAGCTGTACGTCGTAGTGCACCATGTCCCAGGTGATTTCGGCACCGCCGGCCAGCCACTTGTTGGACCAGATAGCTTGGTCGCCCTGGATGGTAACGTTTTGCTTGCGCGACGCATAGTCCCGATCGTAGTCGGTGGCGGTTACCACCAACTGGCCGTTGTCTTTGTAGCGGCGCGAGGTTTCTTTCACAATAGCAAAAGCGTCGGGCAGCACTTGCATCAGCACCACTTCCAACTCCTTGTTGCGCTGCTTTTCCAGCTCATCAATCTGGTCGAAAACCTGCTCTTTCTGCGCAATGTCGAGCGTAGTGTCGTCGTTGACGCGGGCATGCAACGCGCCAATCTGCTCGTCGATAGCCTTTAGATGCGCATCAATACGGGCACGCACCTCATTGGTACGCTCGCGCAGTTGATCGTCGGATAGTTGTGCCAGTTTGGCATATTCGGCATTGATAAGCGCCACGTAGGGGATAATCTCCTTCAAATCCCGGTCCGATTTGGTTCCGAAAATCTTGGCGACGGTTTTCCCTAAAAAATCAAACATGCTGGTTTATTTAAGCTGAAACGCAAGGGCGTACCTCAAATTTACGTCGTTTTCGGGAAACTCTCCGCCAAACGCCGTATCTGCGTCGCCCCGGCCCCCAAAACGACGAAACCCCGCTCCCTCAAAAAGAGTGCGGGGTTTGCCAGATAAGAAAGGTTGTCAGGTTAGCAATAGGCGTTACAGCCAGTTTCACCACGCCATTTACCTCACGACGCCAACGCAATAGCCTCCTCGGGCTCCCGCTTCAGCGCGGGCATCATTTCTGTTACGCATTTGTACAGCCGGTCTTCTACTAACGGCATTAGACTGCCCTGCTTGCTCCCGAGCACACTGTATGCTGGGCGGGCGGCCGGCAGCCCAAAAGCCTCCATGGAACACGGCACCACGAACGATTGGTCGAGGCCGGCCATATCGGCAGCTAGGCGCGCTAGTTCAGCCCAGGTATAAGCGCCTTGGTTGGCCAAGTGCCACACGCCACTTTCCTCATCAATGAGCAGATCAAGCGACACATTCACTAGGTCGGGCACGAAGGTGGGAGAAACCAACACGTTATCGGCAGCCTGAAACGCTTGCTTTTGCTGGCCAGCTCGCAAGGCCGCGTGCACGAAGTTGTGCTCGTCCCAGGCACTGAAAAAAGCACTGGTCCGTACTACCAAAGCACCGGGGTGCTGAAGCAGTACGTCGCGCTCAGCCAGGCGCTTGCTGTTGCCATACACGTTCAGAGGCCGGGGCTGGTCGCTCTCCACGTAGGCCACCGACTGGCTGCCATCGAACACTAAGTCGGAGGAGAAGGTGAGCAGTTGAATACCCCGAGCGGCGCAGGCATGCGCCAGAATGGTCGGTCCCACTGTGTTTTCGAGGTAGCAGCGCTGGAAATCTTTTTCGGCCTCATCAACCCGCACGTAGCCGGCAGTATTTACCACGGCCCATGGATTATACTGAGCTAGTGCTTTTTCCACCGACAATACGTCGGAAATGTCGAGTTCGGCGCGGGTTAGCACCACCGTTTCAATACCCCGCATAGCGCATATCCGCTGGAAGGCTCGGCCCAGCGTGCCAGTGGCGCCCGTTACCAGCAGCGGCTGGATTACGGGTGGCATTTGGGAGGCTAGCAAGTCGTTGGGAGGAAGTAGTTGCATCATGCTATAGGGTGTGAGGAGTGGGACAATGATGGTGGTACTGGAAACGCTCTTCCCGTTCCCACCATCCTTTTGCTGCAAGCAACGGGTGCTGGTAGTGCCCATAGCGCGCCAAGCTCTGCACCATCTTGAACAGGGCCGTGGGCCGCGGAGTACCACTCGACAGATCAAAGACGCCGCTTTCGTAGTGCGCGCCGTCGTGGGTGAGCAGGGAGGTCCAATCGTAGGCGCCCAGCAACGACCAGATGGTGATGGCGCGCATATCAACGCCTTCCTGCTTGAGCTGCTGCGCTACATCCCAGCTTTGCTGTACCCAGCGCATTTGTTCTTCGCGGGTGCAGTTGAGGTGCACTTCGGTTATGGCCATTGGCAGTTGGTACCGGTGCCAGGCTTCTAGCAGCAGGTTGTATTGGCCGGTTAGCTCCACTAGGCGCACGCGCACGGCTTCCACATCAGCATAATCCGGCCGCTCGTGGCTGGAAACCCGGTGCTGACCAAAGTAAGCTTCGTGGTTTTCATCGAGAAACCGCTCACTGGTAATGTAGTAGTTGATGCCTAGCACGTCGGGCGGGCAGGGAGCTTCAACCAGTTCCAGCAGCTCTTTTTCGGTAGCACCGTTAGTGCGCAGGTAGCCCCATAGCGGGTGGCTTTGGTTGAAGCGGCCGCACAATAAATCGAAGGTCAGCCAGCGCCGATTGTTCTCGAATTCGGCTTGCTCGGTGAGGCTCGGCGTGCACTGGGTTTTGCCTAAGTCTTCGGTCTGCACCAACTGCGCCTGCGGGTTCACCTGGCGAATGGCCTGCATAGCGGCTTTCACACCCTTGATGTGGTTGAGCTGAATGCGCACAAACGTTTGGTCGTCGAGGCCGTGGGGGTACCAGATGCCATAGAGGCCGCTGAACCGCGCCGTCGTGAGGGGCTCGTTGATGGGCGTGTAGTGGCTGATCCAGGGGTAGCGCTCGGCTACCATACCAGCAAAGCGAGCTAGCCCAGCTACAAAGTTTTTGTGGTGCAGCGCGGTGTAGCGCGGACCGCTGCCGTGGTGCAGCAGCGTTACAATTGGGTCGATGCCAAGTTCCCGCAACCGATTTAGCCGTTCATCAGTCCAGGTCCAGTCGGGCTCGTCGAGGCTGTTGGGGGCCACTTGCTCCCACAGGATGGGGTAGCGCAGCTTCTTGATGCCTAGTTCGGCAAACAGGTCGAGGTCTTCGAGGCGGTACCGGTGGCCGCTACGTTCCAGTTGGTCGGTGTAGCCATTGCCAATGCGGCGGATGGTACATTCTACGCCGCCCCACATTTCCACGTTCTTATCGGGCATAGGGTTGGTCGTTGGTGAAAAAATCGGCTGGCAAACGTTGGTTATTCAGCTTGCAAAGCAGGCAGAGTGTCGAGTTTGCCTGGGCCTAAAACAAGTCTGTCATCTGATTTCCAGATGAGTCTTATCAGACCTTTCTGCAAATCAGATGACAGGTAGCGGCGCAAACCGCTAAACTCGGATGTATGCTAGCTTATGGCTTGCCTTTGGCTGGGTCGCGGGGTACTAGCTTATCGATGATGGAAGCGGAACCGATAATAGCGGGCTTAGCAGCTTTGGCAGCCTCCTCGCTCTTTTCGGTCAGTTTCTTGTACATCGTTAGGGCCTGGGCTACTACCTGGTCCATGTTGTAGTAACGGTAGGTAGCCAGGCGGCCCACGAAATGCACGTTCGGGGTGTTATCGGCCAGCTTTTTATACTGGTTGTACAACTCAGCGTTTTCGGGCTGTGGCACGGGGTAGTATGGATCACCCTCGGCTTTCGGATACTCATACACGATGGCCGTTTTCGCGTGCTTCTGGCCGGTGAGGGCCTTAAACTCGGTGATACGGGTGTAGAGGTTGTCGTTGGGGTAGTTAACTACGGGCGCCTCCAGGTAGTTTTCCTGGTTGAGGGTTTCGTGCTTGAATTCCAACGAGCGGTACGGCAGCTTGCCATACTTGAAGTCGAAATACTCGTCTACCGGACCCGTGAAAATCATTTCCTTGAACGGAATGAAGTCGATGATGTCGTGGTAGTCGGTGTTGAGCATCACCTTGATGTTGGGGTGGTCCAACATCTTCTCGAACATGCGGGTATAGCCGTGCAGCGGCATGGCCTGGTAGTTGTCGGTGAAGTAGCGGCTGTCACGGTTGGTGCGGGTTGGTACCCGGCTCGTTACCGACTTGTCCAGCTCCGACGGGTCGAGGCCCCACTGCTTGCGGGTGTAGTTGCGGAAAAATTTCTCGTATAATTCGCGACCTACTTTACTAACTACTACGTCTTCCGACGTTTTGATAACGGGTACTTCTTCAGCTAACGACTCCAGGAACTGCTCTACCTCAAAGCTGTTGAGTGACAAGCCGTACAGTTTGTTGATGGTGTCGAGGTTGATGGGCATCGGTACCAATTGGCCATCTACTGAAGCCAGTACGCGGTGCTCATAGGGGCGCCAATCGGTGAAGTTGGACAGGTATTCGAATACGTCCTTGGAATTGGTGTGGAAGATGTGCGGACCATACTTGTGGACCAAGATGCCTTCCTCGTTGTAATGGTCGTAGGCGTTGCCAGCAATGTGGTTGCGCTTGTCTACGATGAGAACTTTCTTATTCGAGCGGGTGGCTAGGCGCTCGGCTAGCACGCTGCCGGCAAAACCGGCCCCAACAATCAGATAATCAAACATATGCTAAGCGTGTTTTGGTTGGATGAGAAGTGACGGATTCGATAGGTTAAGCAAGCGAAGCAAGTGGAGAAGAGGCGGCGGCCGTAGAGGGCGCGGCAGTTTTTGCCTGTAGTCGGTCTTTCATCAGCGCTGTCATTTGCTGCCAGGTTAAGTCCCAGGAAATGGTAGCCAAGTAGTCATCGGTGCGGCGGCGCCAGTCGGCGTCTTTGGTTTGCTCGAGAGCCCGCGCTATGGCGCTGCCGAATTCGTCGGCGGTGGCGGCAATCTGCACGAGGTTCAGGTCACCGTAGGGGCGCACCACGTCGCGGATGGGGGTACTCACAACCGGACGGCCAGCGGCCAGATATTCCGGGGTTTTGGTGGGCGAAATGAACTTGGTGCTTTCGTTGTCGGCGAAGAGCAGCGTGGCCACATCCCAGCCGTGCAAATAGGCAGGCAACTCTTGGTAGTTTTTGCCGCCGAGGTAGTGAATGTTTTGCTGACGCGGCAGCGTAGCCGCATCAATCTTCACTACGGGCCCAATGATAACAAACTGCCACTCGGGGTGCGCTTCGGCTAGTTGGCCTAGCAGCTCGATGTCGAGGCGCTCATCAACCACACCAAAGAACCCGATGCGGGGATGCGCAATACCCGCTTGGTCGGCGGGGTCAGGCATGGTTTGGCGGGCCTGGCCGAAGTGGTCTTTGTCGATGCTACTCGGAAATGGATGCGCGTCGGCGTGCTGCTCGCGCTTGGACTCGTAGATGGTGTAGCCACCCGTGAATACCAAATCGGCACGCTTAAACAACTCCTGCTCCCGTTCCCGCAAAGCCGGCGGCGCAAACTTGAAAGCGGCCAGCTCGTCCATGCAGTCATACACGGTAAGTACCGGCTGGAACTGGCTGGATTTGCCCAGTGCCATAGGTGTGTAGTACCAAAAAATGTAGCGGCTGATGTTTTCCTGCTGGAAATACTGTTGCAATACTTCTTCCTGCGCTTGATCGGCAGCGGCTTCATTGTTGCGCAGCCGAGCTGGCAAATGCACGACCAACACCTGCACTCCTTCTTGCCGCGGCTTCACTTCTATGTGCGCCTCAATCAGGTCGTCGGCGTGGTAGAAAGCGTCTTCTACGTAAAATACGCGGCCTTGCTGAGCAAAGCGCGTCAGGAGGTGTTGAGGACGCTGCCACACAAAATCCCAGTGCAGGTGCGCAAAGCACACTAGATCTGGGAATAACCCAGCGGTTGGTTGAGGAGCAGAAACAGGTGAGCTGGTGGCAGACAAAGCCCCCTGCGCTGGGTCGTTCAGCGACATAAAGTAGCAGTAAGAAGAAGTAATTGATACACCCTCGAGCCGGCACAATAGTCCACTGGAGGCCACCGTTCGGGGTATTTATATTCTACGTAGCCTCCCAGCAAAAGGATACACGCTGAAAGAAGTAATTCCTACAACTGATAAATTCAACTGTAGAGCTTTACAGGCAGCTCAACAGCAGTAGTAGCACATAATAATTATATTTCAATAACATTAGTACAACTACAAGCTCGACACTGCCATTTATATAGTTTTGCTTATATTGAAATAAGTATAAACCAGAAGTGCCGCAATTACGCCTACTGCTTATTTCATAGTAAACATTGATATTCTACTACGTCCTGCCAGCCATTGGTCCGGCGTAGCCAGTGTTTACGGACCCCTACCGCCACGAATCCCACTTTCTCGAATAAACGGAGACTCGGCACATTGTCGTCGGCAATTGTACAATACAGCTGATGCAGGTGTAGCGTGGTGCGGGCGTAAGCAGTCATTAGGCGCAGAGCCGCCTGAGCATATCCCCGCTTCCGCTTCGTAGGCAACAGTGCAATACCAACACCTGCCCGCTGATGATGCGCCTGATAATCAAACAAATCGACGGTTCCTACAGCCCGTTTATCGTCGTTAGCGCAGATAACCAGCCGTAGCTGCCGCACCTCCTGCAAATCGGCGGCGGCGTTGTCGAGGTACTGCCGTAGGGTATAGCGCGAAATCGGTACCACATTGTCGGATATGGTCCACAGCGCGTCGTTGTTTTCCAAGACATACAGAAACTCTAAATCTTCTGCTTCCAATGCCCGCAGAAAAACCAGCTCGTTGTGCAGCATAGCCTCGCTCAGATTTCCACTTGGCCGTCGAATACCCGCTGGGCAGGCCCAATAAGGAAGATGTTGGTGAAAGCGCCGTCGGGCAGCGCCTCGAAGGTAACGCGCAACTCACCGCCAGGCGTTTGCAGGCGCACTGGGCTTTCGGCGCCGTGCTGCGAAGCGGCTAGGGCCACAGCCGTAACGCCGGTGCCGCAACTCAGTGTTTCGTCTTCTACGCCCCGCTCATAAGTGCGCACCTGCCACGGCAGTTCGGGCGTAGCAGGTTTCTCCACGAAGTTGATGTTAGTACCATGCTCCTTGAAGATGTCACCGTAGCGAATGGCGCGGCCTTCGGCAAATACGTTCAGTTCGGCCAGGGTGCTGGCGGGCATAAAGCGCACCAGATGCGGCGAACCAGTATTCAGAAATACGCCGTCGTGCTCCGCTATGTGCTGATGGCCGGTTACGTCCTGCATGCGCAAGTGTACGGTGCCGTCGGCCTCAACTTGCGCTTCGTGCGGGCCATCGGCAGCCAAAAAGTGAGTGGTGCTGTCAATTACGCCGAGCTGCTTGGCAAAGGCCACGGTGCAACGGCCACCGTTGCCGCACATCGAGCCAATGCGGCCGTCGGCGTTGAAGTACACCATTTCGAAATCATAGTCCGAGTGCTGGCGGAGCAGGATGAGGCCATCGGCGCCAATGCCGCGGCGCCGGTCGCAGAGGTGATGCACGAGGGCCCGGTTGGTTTCGTCGAAGCGGTGGGCACGGTCGTCCACCATCACGAAGTCGTTGCCGGTGCCTTGGTATTTATAGAAGGTAAGAATCACGGGGAAGCGGGTCAGACGAATTTTCGCAACAAGGCAATCTGCCCGGCGTGGTAAAGATAATGCTGAATGATGCCGTGCAGCAGCACGTAGATGGATACACCCGAGCCATCGGCCCGTTCCCGCACGTCGCCCAGCACCGTATCCAGTTCAGCAGTGGGCAGAGCTTCCACGAGGGCCACCAGTTGCTCGTGCGCCTCGTGCAGCTCCTGCCGGGCCCGCAGCCAGGCGGCTTCATCAGCCACCACCGGAAAAGCCGGCCAGTCGTCGCGGGTCATCGGGGTATGCTCTCGGGATTGTACGCGCTGCGCTGCCGTGGCAGTCCAGGAGGCAAGATGCCGCACCAGCTCGCCAATAGTGTGTACGCCAGGCCACGGGTAAGCGGCGGCCTGCGCGGCCGTGATACCCGTTAGAGTTTGTTGCAACGAAGACCCCGACCAGGCGTCGCCATCGAAGGCACGACGGAGCTGGTCGGCAATGCGTTTGGGTTCAGTCATGGGGTGCTGGTTGGTCGTTGATAGATACTAGTTGATTAATGGAGTACGTAGGTCAGCCCTTTGATAGTTGGGCAAGGCTAGCGCAAGCCACCAATAATCAACTACTCACAACCAGCAGCCAACAATTACCTTTGCCCTACATGTACACGTTCCTCACCACCAGTCCCTGGGCCGACTACGAGCTACTAGACGCCGGCAACTTCGAGAAGCTGGAGCGCTTCGGCAAGCACATTCTGGCCCGTCCCGAGCCCCAAGCCATCTGGGACCCGCACCTCGCCGCCAGTGAGTGGCAGCGTGCCGACGCCACCTTCACCCGCGAAAAAGGCAGCCAGGAGCGCGGCCAGTGGAAAATAAAACCCGGCACGCCCGAGCAGTGGGTAATTGGCTACGAGCGGCCCGACGGCCTGAAACTGCGGTTTCGGCTGGGCATGTCGTCGTTCAAGCACGTGGGGCTGTTTCCGGAACAAGACCCCAATTGGCAGTTCATCTACCAGCAAACGCGCCAGCGCAAAGCCGCCGTGCCGCGCGTGCTCAACCTGTTTGCCTACACCGGGGCTGCCACCCTAGCCGCCCGCGCCGCCGGCGCCGACGTTACGCACCTCGACTCGGTGAAGCAGGTGAACTTTTGGGCTCGCGACAACATGGAAGCTAGCAACCTGGACGGGGTGCGCTGGCTGGTGGAAGACGCCATGAAATACGTGCGACGCGAAGTGAAGCGCGGCAGCAAGTACCAAGGCCTCATCCTCGACCCGCCTGCCTACGGCCGGGGCCCCAACGGCGAGAAGTGGCAGCTGGAAGACGAGCTCAATGAAATGCTCAAGCTCTGCAAAGAGCTCCTCGACCCCACGGACCATTTCTTCCTCGTCAATCTCTATTCCTTAGGTTTCTCGGCACTGATTTTGGATAACCTGGTGGGCGAAATCTTCCCTGAAATGCGGGAGAAGCGCGAAATTGGGGAAATCTACCTGCACGATGCCGGGGCCCGCAAGTTGCCGCTGGGCACGTTCTGCCGGTTCGCTACGTAGCCACCGGCACCCCTAGCCCCTTTTTAAAAGAGGGGGGGAACTAGCTTCTAGTCTTTACACGCTACCATGACAACTACTCCTCGTCACCGCCGACTTGCCCTTATTGATATGGGCACCAACACCTTCCATCTGCTGATTGTGGAGCTGCCCGAAGAAAAGCACTACGAGACGCTGATATTGCTGCGTACCAAAGTGGGCGTGCGGTTGGGCGAAGGCGGCATCAGCAAAGGAGAAATTACGCCGGCGGCCTTTGCGCGGGCTCTGCACACAGTGAATGCCTTTCAGGAAGAAATTGATCTGCACCAGGTTACGGAGGTGCGCGCTACGGCCACCAGTGCTATGCGTGTTGCGCGCAACGGCCCGGAGTTGGTGCAGGCCATCTTCGAGCAGACTGGCATCAAGGTCGATGTAATTCCGGGCGAGCGGGAAGCCGAGCTGATTACCAAAGGCGTGCGACAAGCGGTGCCATTGGGGCAGGAAAAAAACTTGATAGTGGATATCGGTGGCGGCTCGGTGGAGTTTATCGTTGCAGATGAGGACACCATTTTCTGGAAGCAGAGCTTTGAAATCGGGGCGCAGCGGCTACTGGACATGTTTTTTCCCGACCCCAGCGGCATCGTTCCGGCCAGCGCCGTAGCAGCCGAGCAGGCGCACCTGAGTGCTGTGCTGGCGCCGTTAGCTGCTGCGGTGCAGCACTACCAGCCCGTTACGTTGGTGGGCGCGTCCGGCAGCTTCGACAGCCTGGCCGACATGCAGCTGGGCCAGTTGCGCACCGAAGCAGAATTACCGCCCTGCACTGAACTAGAGTTGAGCAGCTTTCAGCACAGCTACCGGCAGTTACTGAGCGGCAACCACGAGCAGCGGCTAGCCATTCCGGGCATCTTGCCCATGCGTGCCGACATGCTGGTAGTTGCCACCATCCTGATTGATTACGTGCTGGGTATTTCGGGCATTACCCGCATCCGTACCTCTTCCTACGCGCTGAAAGAAGGCCTACTAGCTGAAATGCTGCACGGCTAGGCTACGCCGCTTTAGGGCACTGAATAAACGAATAGCGCGGAAGCCCAGGGGGTTCCGCGCTATTCGTTTATAGTTTTAGCAGAGGCAACGCGCACTACTATTTTCAGGAAACGGCTACTTGCCTACCTCCTATTGGGCGCCTTGGCATACCCGGTGAATGAAGGCCATTTTTTCCATCACTGGCGGGCTGATGATGAATGGGTAGGAATCGGGTTGGCCCATGCTGCGGTTGAGGCTGTTCATGGCAAACGTGAGCGGCAGCCACTGATCCATGATGGCGTAGAAATCGGGCTGCTCGTAGGGCTCCTCGCTGATGGTGGCTTGCAGGTACGGGCTGGTATCGGCCCCTACAGGGTTCAGGCTCAGGCCAAAAGCATGGGCCGTTTGTAGCGTATCCACAATATGAAGGTAATGGGCCCAGGTTTCGGCCCAGTCTTCCCAAGGGTGGCTGCTGGCGTAGGAGCTGATGAAATGCTGAGGCCAGTCGGAAGGTGGCCCTTGGGCATAATGCCGCTTCAGGGCCTCGCTGTAATCCTGTTGCTCATCGCCAAACAGCTGCCGAAATTCCGCTAGCTGCGGAGTTTCGTCGATGAGCCGGTCCCAATAGTAGTGGCCCACTTCGTGGCGAAAGTGCCCGAGCAGCGTCCGGTACAACTCGGCCATGGCTTTGCGCGCCATTTCCCGCTCGATGTCGTCGGCCTCAGCAATGTTGATGGTAATCAGGCCGTCGTCGTGACCGGTCAGCACTTTCTCGCCGCCCTGTGAGCTATTATCTGCCAGGAAATCAAACCACAGACCGTGCTCCGGATCAGTGGCTTTGCTAACCACCGGCAGGCCCATACGCAGCAAGCTATACACAAGCCGATGTTTGGCTACTTCCAGCCGCCGCCACCGCGCTTTATGTTCCGGCTCGGCAAGGTTGGGAATGGTACGGTTGAGGGCGCAGGCCGTGCAGAACGGTGTGGCACTGGCACTCGGCACCAGCCAGTTGCAGGCCGCATCCAGGTGGTTCTGGCAGTAGGTATAGGTGAGTGAACCAGGTGCATCATTGCCGTACAGTTGAAACGTACGCCCATCGGGTTCGGCTATGAGCGGCAACAGTTCCAGCCGTTCGGTTTCGAAGCCGAGAGAGTGGTGGCACCTTTCGCACTTATCGTTTTCGAAATACAAGAGTTGGCCGCAGTACGTGCACTTAAAGAGTTGCATAAGAGCTGAAGGAAAGTAGCAGGCTGATTTTCGCCCGTGTACGGCTATTTTTTAAAAGCCGCTGCCCTTAGCACGACAAGCTTGTACGGTGGCACTTGCTAGTAAGGCCGGCAGGTAGTGGATTTACAGCCAACTGTTTACGGCTGTAGGTCCGGCTGTATTCGCTTTTGCAGACTTCTAGCGGCTGTAAATCCACTATTAGGCACCCCTATGTTTTTCAGGCAATAGCAAGTAGAAACCTATATCAAGTTTCAATTAGACTTGAAAAAAGTAAGGGTTTTCTCTTTTTATTACCTTAATTCCAGAACTAATACCCTGCGCAGCCTAGCCTTTCCGCTGAATCAAGTTTTTTCTTGTTGGCGGTAGCGGGAGTCTTTTTGTCGCTGGTTTCTCTCTTATCCTTCGATTTTATGCAGGACAATCCGCTACTCCATTCCTACCGGGACCAGCCCAACGTGTGGGACGAAATGTTTCAGGCAGCCAGCATCCGGCCCGAATACCGGCATTTTGTGTCGGCCATCGAAAACTTGGCCGGTCCGGAGATGAACCGCAAGGTGGAGTTGGCCCAAAAGCTGTTTCTGAGCCAGGGCGTCACGTTTACCGTGTACAGCAGCGGCGAAGGCATCGAGAAAATTTTCCCGTTCGACATCATCCCGCGCATCCTCAACTACTCGGAATGGACGCGCATTGAGGCGGGCATCAAGCAGCGGCTGAAGGCGCTGAATATTTTCCTGAAGGACATCTACCACCAGCAATTCATTATCAAAGACGGTATCATTCCGGCCGCCCTGGTGTACTCGTGCCCGCAGTTTTTGCGGGAGATGATGAACGTGGATGTTCCGCACGACATTTACACCCACATTGCGGGCGTGGACTTGATCCGGGACCATGACGGCGAGTTTTACGTGCTCGAAGACAACCTGCGCACCCCGTCGGGCGTGTCGTACATGTTGGAAAACCGCAGTATTACCTACCGCATCTTCCCCGATCTGCTGCCCAAAAACAACGTGCAGCCGGTGAAAGACTACCCGGATTTGCTGTTCCGCAACCTGCTGGCGTTGGGCAGCCGGCAAGCCAGCGAAGCCACGGTGGTGCTCTTGTCACCGGGCATCTACAACTCCGCTTATTTCGAGCACAGCACGCTGGCCCGCCTGATGGGCATCCGGCTGGTGGAAAGCCGCGACCTGATTGTGCACAACCACTTCGTGTACATGAAAACCACCAAGGGCCTCACCCGGGTGGACGTTATCTACCGCCGCGTCGATGATGACTACATCGACCCGCTAGTGTTTCGGCCCGATAGTGCGCTGGGCGTATCGGGGCTGTACTGGGCCTACCGCAAGGGCAATGTGGCCATCGTGAATGCCATGGGCAACGGCGTGGCCGACGACAAGGCCGTGTACTGCTACGTGCCCGACATGATTCGGTACTACCTCAACGAGGAGCCCATCCTCAAAAACGTGCCCACCTATCAGCTGGCCGACGCCGACAATCGCCAGCACGTGTTCGACAACATGGAGCGCATGGTGATTAAGCGCACCAACGAGTCGGGCGGGTACGGTATGCTGATTGGCAGCAGCGCCACCGAGCAGGAAATGGACGACTTCAAAACCGCTATTACCGCCGATCCACGCAGCTTCATTGCCCAGCCCATCATCAGCCTCTCCTCCACGCCCTGCTACATCGACGGCGTGCTCCAACCCCGCCGCGTAGACCTGCGCCCGTTTGCCCTCTACGGCCCGTCGGGTATTGATATCGTGCCCGGCGGCCTCACGCGGGTAGCGCTGCGCGAAGGCTCCTTAGTGGTAAACTCCTCTCAGGGTGGCGGCAGCAAAGACACGTGGGTACTAGGCCCAGAATTCGGGTGAAATAAGTAATCATAGACCGTCATTCCGACATCTCACAAAATCACCATTTCACAATCTCACTGCATGCTGAGTCGCGTTGCTGATACTATTTACTGGCTGGCTCGCTACATGGAGCGCACACAGTCTATGTTGCAGGTGATTCGCATCAGCTACATCACCTCACAGGACGAGCACCGCTACCAAGGCTGGAAGCCGCTGCTGCACAACTACGGCGACTTAACCTCGGAGGAAATAAACGAAGCCGTGCGCGATACGGCGCAGGTTATCGAGCATTTGGTTTTCGATAAGGCCAACGCCGTGTCGGTGTACAACAACGTGATGCATGCCCGCGAAAACGCCCGTGCCGTGCAAGACCACATTACCAAGGAAGTGTGGCAGAGCCTCAACGAGTACTACCACACCATCCGGCACGAGGAGCTAGCCCAGCAAACCACCACCGAAGACCCCGTGTCGGGCCTGGATAATTTGCTGCGGCAAGGGCTACTGTTCACGGGCACGGTGCAGCACACCATGCCCCGCGACGAAGGGTATGTGTTTCTGAACCTGGGCAAATACCTAGAACGCACCATCCAAATCATTGACATCCTGGGCCTTAACCGGCAGGCTTTTGCGCTGGCCGGGCACCACCCCACGGGTACGCCCGAGCTGCGCCACATCTTGTATTCTCTCTACGGCCACGAGCTGTACTCGAAAACGCACCGGGGCAACCTAGACCCAGAAACCGTACTGCACATGGTGGTGTACAACTCGGATTTTCCTCACTCCTTGGCCTACAGCCTGCGCCAGTTGATGCGGGGCTGCGAACGGCTGAAAGACAAAAGCCTACCTACCAGCTACGAGCAACTGCATTTTCTGGTAGGCAAAGCCAAGAACAGCGTAACCTACAGCAGCCTCAGTGCCGGCAATGCAAACCTGCTCGATCAGTTTTTGCGGCAAACCCGAACCGAATTGCTGGACATTGCCGCGGCTCTCAACAAATACTACTTCGGCAACAGTTGATTTTTTTATCGGTTAGCTGATGGCTGGTAGCTGTTGGCTTTCCGCACTCATTCAGGCTTGAACCTCATTTTAAAGAAGCTAGCTGCCAAAAGCTACTAGCTAACAGCCAACAAAATGCCTTCCTACACGATCAAGCACCTGACCCGTTACGCCTACGCTGCTCCGGTTATCGACTGTGCCAATCAACTGATGGTTTACCCCCTGGAAGACGATCGGCTGACCGTTAATAAGCACGAGGTAGCTATTTCCTACGACCCGGAGCTAGCCTTCTTTACCGACTATTTCGGCAATAAAGTAGGCGTGTTCACGGTCATTGAGCCGCATACCGAGTTGGTAATCGAGAGCAACCTGGAGGTGGACACCCACGCCATTCAGTTCCCGATGGATGAGGAATCGGCGGAAGTGCAGTGGCAGCACCTAGCCGGATTGCGCCACGATGTAGCGTACATGGATTTTCTGACGCCGGAAGCGTCCCAGTTGAAAGGCGAAATCTGGAACGCGCTGCGCGAAGAAGTGAACAGCGCCGACAAGCCACTGAAAAACGCGCTGGTGCTGTCGGAGTACGTCTACGACCATTTCAGCTACGAGAAAGGTGTCACCAACGTGGAAACGCCTACCGAGGAAATCTGGCGGTTGCGGGCAGGCGTTTGCCAGGATTTTGCGCACATGCTGCTGTATATGTTACGCCTGATGGGCATTCCGGCGCGCTACGTGAGCGGCTACGTGTGCCCCAAGCAGGAAGGCGTGCGCGGAGCCGGCGCCACCCACGCCTGGGTGGAAGCCTACATTCCTTTCTACGGCTGGCTGGGCCTCGACCCCACCAACAACTGCATTGTGAACGACGGGCACGTGCGCATGGCCATCGGGCGAAATTTCTTGGACTGTACGCCCATCAAAGGCACCTATAAAGGCACGGGCGCGCATACGCTCACCGTATCAGTACACATCGAGAATGGCGACCCAACGCCTGAGCAGCCGCTTCTTACCATGGAAGACCCGGTATATGTGCAGGAAGTGAAGGAGCCGATTGTACCGGTTAACTCCTACCGCAAATACGTAAACTGGCAGCAACAGCAACAACAGCAGCAGTAGTAAGCAGCCCTCAGATGCAGTTGGTTGCCCGGTGCTCTACTGAAACTGCCGTAAGTTTGGGCATCCTATACCCGCTGCTTGTGCTATGAACTTCTCCTACAACCACCTCTTCACGTTCACCGAAGCCGTTTTCAAAAGCATCGGTTGCCCCGACGACGACGCCACGCTAGCCACCGAAACGCTGCTTTCCGCCGATTTACGCGGGGTCGATTCGCACGGGGTGGCGCGGTTGGTGGGCTACGTCCGGCTCTGGGAAGCCGGCCGCATCAACCCCGCGCCGCGCGTGGGCGTGACCTACGAAACCCCCAGCACGGCCGTAGTGGACGGTGATGGTGGTTTGGGCTTGGTGGTGGGCCCGAAGGCCATGCAAGTGGCTATTGAGAAGGCCCGGCAAGTAGGCACGGGCTGGGTGTCGGTGCGCAACTCCAACCACTTCGGTATTGCCGGTTACCACGCCATGAAAGCCTTGGCTCACGATATGATTGGCATGGCCATGACCAACGCCTCGCCGCTAGTAGCCCCCACCTACTCCCTGGACCGTCTGCTGGGCACTAACCCCATTGCGGTAGCCGTACCTGCCGGCGAGCAACCCGACTTCGTGCTGGACATGGCTACTACCACCGCTGCCAACGGCAAGCTAGAAATTGCCCAGCGCAAAAACATTCCGATTCCCGAAGGCTGGGCACAAGATGCGGAGGGCACCGGCTCTACCGACCCCAACGCCGTGAAGAATGGTGGGGCACTGCTACCACTTGGCGGGGCAACCGGCTCACACAAAGGCTACGGCCTAGGCGCGGTAGTTGACATTTTCTCTGCGGTGCTTTCGGGAGCCAACTACGGGCCGTGGGTGCCGCCATTCGTGGCATTCTTGCAACCACCCGCCGACCCAGTAGGCCAAGGCATCGGCCACTTCTTCGGGGCGATGCGCGTGGACGCCTTCCGCCCTGCCGACGAGTTTAAGGCCCACATGGATAACTGGATTACTACCTTCCGTAACGCCCGCGCCACCGAAGGCCAGCACGTCCTCATCCCCGGCGACCCAGAGCGCGAAACCGCCGCCAAACGTCTGCTCGAAGGCATCAACTTGCTTGACCCCGTAGTGCGCGACCTAGAAACGGTAGGCGCAAAGTTTGGCATAAAGCTGTAGACCAGGATTTTCGCATCACAAAAAAGGCCATCCTTCATACAAGGATGGCCTTTTCGTTTTCAGTGTATGTCGCTCAACTGTTGCTGGATAGCAGCGCATTGATGGCTACGTCTTGGTTGAGGTATTTCGAAGAGTATGACTGGTCGGCCCCGTTCAGGAACAGGCAGGTACCACCGTTTACGGCCTCAATGATTTCGTCTTTCTGGTCCATTGGTAGCGCGGGGCAGCCAAGGCTACGGCCCAAGCGGCCATTCTGCCGGATGAAGTCTTCGCTCACGTAATCAGCACCGTGCATCACTACAGAACGCTCCAATGCATTGGTGTTAAAGCCTTCGTCCACGCCGTCAAGCTTGAGTGAGCGGCCGTGCTTGCCCATATACTCGCCTTTGGTAACGTAGAAGCCCAAGCTGCTCATATTCGACTCGTTCTGGTTGGAGAACGTAGTGGCTACGTCTTCGCCCGAGTTGTGGCCGTGGGCTACCAGCGTGTGGAATTTCACTTGCTTGGCAGCCAAGTCCAGCACCCATAGGCGCTTTTCGGTGCTAGGCAATTCAAAATCCACTACCGTAAGAAGCTGCTTCTCATTGGAGAGGCGGCCTTCGGTTTGCAGGTTCAAGTAGCCCGTCAGCGCCTTCTCGAATACTTCGAACCGCAGGCCTTGGCTTTCCAGCGCCATTTCCTGATACAGGTTGTGGGTGCGCTGGTTGTAGAAAGCTGTTTGTAGCTCCTGGTTGGTCGGCAACTTGGCTTCTACACTAGCGGCTTTCACCTTGGAATTGAGCACCGGGCTGGCCAGGGGCGTAGCCATGAACAGCGACGCCATGAAAGGCAACACCCGACGCGCCACCCGGCGGGCCCGGCGCTTGAAACGCTGACGATATACTACGCTTGTTTTTTCCATCTGCACAAAGGGTTGCCCCTGCTTTTAGAACGAAACTCCTCGTTGAAGGAGTCTATACGTAATAGCGGAACGAACGGTATACGCCCCGAGCTATTTTAAGTATTGAGCTATCTAAACATTCCTATCGTCAACTTAATTCCATCTGCAATTTCCAGGCAAGCTGATCAATTGACTATCAGAGCATTTACCAAGTAAAATATAGTATACCTCAAACGTATTGCGTGCAACTTAGCGCCAGCCCCGCGCAGCCAATTGCTGAGCCGCGGCCTCGCCATCCAGCCATTTCGACGCTACCCCAGGGCCGCTCAGAAACAGGCAGGAGCCTTCCGGCAAGCTCTTGATGATGGCCTTGTATTGATCGGGAGGCAGGGCCGGGCAGCCCCGGCTGTAACCTACCTGGCCGTGTTGCTGCAAGTAGCTGGCACTTACGTAATCGGCGGCGTGCAGCACCACGTAGCGCGACGCGGCGTTGGAATTCTGGCCAGCATCGAGGCCACGCAGTCGGCGCGAAAGGCCGTGCTTACCGCCGTACGTGTCCTGAGTGCGATAAAAACCCAACGACGTGCATTCCGATTTTGTGACGTTGGAAAACCGGCGGGCACGTAACTGCCCGGAGCCGCGGCCGTGCGCTACGTGGCTGCGGTGCAGCACACGTCCCGCAGCCAAGTCCAGCACCCACAGGCGCTTTTCCGACGAAGGCAAATCCATATCGGCTACGGCCAGCACGCCACCATGTTGGATACGGCCAGCGTGCCGCAGGGCCAGGTACCCCACGCAAGCCTGCTCCAACACGGCCGGCCGCAAGTCGGCGGCTTCCGGTCCTAGTTCCGCTTGCAACTTCCGCACCACCTGCCGCACGGAGTCGGGCAGGTTTGACAGAGGTAACACGGGCGTCAGTTGGAGCGAATCGGGTAGCGTGGGAGCAGTTTTTATGGAGTCAGCGGGTATCAGGGCTACGCTTTGCGTGGCGGCGGTCAGTGGCCCCGCAGCTGGCTCTCCTACCGTTGATTGGCAGGCCACCGTCATTCCCAGCAGCCCTAGTGGCAGCAGAATCCGCGCAGTACAAGCAACAGCAAATGGCAAACAGTAAAGCAAATTCATAAGCAAACAACACATTTCGGCCGCCCGAAAGTCAGCATTCGGGCGGCCGGAAGCAAGTTGCACTGGTTTCAATCAACGTGTTTAAAAGAACACGCTGGCGTTTAGCTTCAAGTAAAATGGCGTGCCGGGCGTGAAATGCAGCTCATCAACCGACGTGCCGAGCGGTTCGTTAGGCAAGCGCGTTTCGGTGGCAAATTGCGCTTGGTTCCATTTCACGTTCAATAGGTTTTCGGCGGTGGCACCCACCTCGAACCGGGCGCGGGTGTAGCGCACTACGGCATCGAGCAGGAAATAGCCCTTGGCAGTGATGCTGCCGTCGTCGTTGGCGGGCCGGTCGTCGATGTAGCGGTAGCGCAGGCTGGCATTGAAGCCGCTGGGCTGCTTGAACGTCAGGCCACCGGTGCTCGTGAAGCTGGGAGCCAGCGGAATGTAATTTGCATCGGAAGGCGCTTGTACCTGCCGGCCGTGGTTGTAGTTCAAATCGAGGTCGGCAAACAACACTTTCGTGAACTGGTAGCGCGCCGACACATCCACGCCGAACCGCCGGGTGGGGCCGGTGCTTTCCACCTCCCCCGCGTCGCCGATGTACACTAATTCATCCTGCAAATGCAGCGCCCACAACGCCGTATTTACCACCAGGCTGGGCAAGGGCTTGAACGTGCTGCCCACCTCGTAACCGATAGCGCGGGGCAGCACATTGTCGCCAATAGTGCCGCGAATCACACCGCGCGCATCATTGGAGTGAAACCCGATTCCGGAGCGCGCAAACAGCTGCGTGTTGGGCGTGAGTTGGTAGTACAGGTTAAGTTTTGGCGACACCCGCGCTTTGGTGGTGCGGCCCCGCAAGGGCGTTAGTTGAGTGGCGGCGGTGTCATAAAGCTGGCCGCGGAAGTCGAACGTAAAGACGTCGGCCCGCACCGAGGCATTCACGGTCAGGTCTTCGGTGAGGTTCAGCGTCTCGTCGAGGTAGGCGTTGATGTTGCGCTCGTATAGTTTCCCAGCGGTGATGGTGTCGAGTACGTTGCGGCGCACGGTGTGGCGCAGCGCCAGGTTAGAGAAGTCGTTGCGGGTACCCACGCCCAGGGTGGAATGCAGGTTGCGGCTGCCGAGCTGCGTATCCCGGTCGTAGGTGGCGGTGTAGCCGAACAGGTGCCGGTCGTCGAGCTGCTGGATTCCGTCGCCATTCACTGGGTCTTGCAGGAAGAAGGTGAAGTTGGAATACAAGCTGAAATCGTACTTCGAATAGTAGGCTTGCTGGCGCAGCACGGCGTCGTGCGGCAGGCCAGTCGTGAGCACCACCGAAGCGTTGGTGCGGTCGGTGCTACCGCCTTCGGTGGGGTCGATGCTGCCGTAGCGCGAAATCAGACCCTCCCGCACGCCGCGCTCCGGAATCTGGCCGCTGGCGTCCCAACTCGACGTGAAGTGCGAGCCGAGCAACGTGAGCGAGGTTTGGTCGGTGAGCTGGCCGGTGTACTTGGCCAGACCGTTGAAGCGCTTGAAGTGCTGTTTCTGGTCGAAGTACGAGTTGGTGAAGTTGTACTCGGCGGCCACGTAGGCGCTTTCGGGCTTTTTGCTGAACAAGTGGTGCTCGTTGTGGCCCAGCAAATCCAGCATGACCAAGGCGCGGCGCGTGTCAAACTGCCCTAGCTCCAGCTTCACTTGGCTACGGTCGAGGCTGGTTTTGGTGGTGAACTCGCCAGCACCGGCCGTGGCAAAATCGCCGAATCGAGCTGTGTAAGGCCCTTTGTACACCCGCAACTGGTCCACGGTTTCGGGAATCACGAAGTGAAAATCGGCGTAGCCCTGTCCGTGCGCATGGCTGACCATGTTCACCGGCAGCCCATCAATGCTCACCGCGAAATCGGTACCGTGGTCGGCATCGAAGCCCCGCAGAAAAATCTGCTCGGCTTTGCCGCCGCCCGCGTGTTGGGCAATGAACAAGCCGGGTACCAGCCGCAGCAAGTCCTGCGCCGAATTCACGGGCCGTAGCACCTGGTCGATATGGGAAATGGCCGCCAACGACTGGTTTACGTCGCGCGGCTGGGCCACCGTCACTTCGCTAAGATTCAACGAAATGGTAGGCAAGCTGAAGCTGATAGCTTTGGTTTCGCCGGCGGTCAGTGTTACTGTCTGCAGTCTGGCGCCGTAGCCCAGGCCGGCGGCTTGCACCGTGTAGGTTCCGGCGCCTAACCCGCCAAGCCGGAAGTTACCCAACGCATCAGTAGCCGTACCAACTGTAGCTGCTCCAGATGAGCTTTGCAGCCGCACGCTCAAACCTAGTATGCGCTGCCTGGATGTGGAATCTGCCACGAAGCCCCGAATGGTGCCCGTGTTCTGGGCTAGCAGCGGTGCACCGGGGCCTACCAGCAGTAACACCACGGCCAGACGCAGCCAGTGGCGTCGATAAGCTGAGAAAGATGCTGAACAGGTAAGCAGTAACTGGCGCAAAGCGCAAAGAAATGCTGATACTAAACCCGGATAGAAGTTTTTCATACTTACCAGCGCTTAGCAGAAGACGGAATGGTGTTGCGGCGCTGAGCCAGCACCTGCGCCCGGTGCGTAGCGAGGCTGGCCATCTGGCGGACTTTGTGTTCTTGGTGGGCAGGCTGCGCTGCCACGGGTGGCTGAATAGTGGAAACCGCGCCCGTGAGTTGTGAAGCAACGGAAGTACCAGCGGCAGCGGCCACCGGCAATTGAAAAGCAGTAGATAGAAAGTTCATACGCCAGGGGGGTGCAACCGCAAAACGGCTACAGCATGAAGGATAAGACGATAAAGCGCAAAGCGGAACTCGCTTCGGCATGGTCACAATCGACCAGAATCGACTTATCCCCGACGAGGAGGGGCGTATAACTCGCGCAGAAACCCAACCGGAAACGGTGTTGCCGCTTCGGCCACGTACTGCGGCTCACTCGAAAAATCAACCGCCACCAGCACGACAGGCGCACTTAGCTGGCAATGCACATCCAGCCCCTTCAAACTGCTCAGCAGTTGCGGCCACGATTGGTGTTGGCCGGGCTTGGTGGTAACGTACTGTTCGCCGTTGCAATGGTCGAAGCAGTCGAGTTGGAGGTAGTGCTGGCGCTGGCAGTCGGCGCTGTGCACGTAGTCGGCGGCGTGCTGCCGCACCGGCTCCGGCCGCCCCACAAGCCCTGCCCCCACTACCAGCAGGTAGTGCATGAGCAGCAGCAAGACGAGGTAGGTGCGGAGCATGCGGTGAAATAGTGAGTTTGTGAAGTGGTGAGTTTGATGCGCTACTTGTTCTAATCAGGCCTTTGGCAGTGGGCTATAGCTGGCAGTACCGCATCAGGTAAAGAAAACCCGTTCTACAGTCCAATAGGCAGCTACTAGGCCAATAACTACAGAAGCGGGAATAACAACGCGCTGCTTGTACCAAATTTTATTGCTGAACCAGCGGCCCACCAGTAGCCACGCCAGCAGAATCACGCTGACCTGGCCCAACTCCACGCCGACGTTAAAGGAAATCAACGATTCGAAGAACATGGTCCGCGGCAGTCCTAGGCCGGTGAGGGCACTGGCAAAGCCCAGCCCGTGAATCAGGCCGAACCCAAACACAATGGCTACCCGCCACGGATTGAGCCGGTCGGCAAAGATGTTTTCAATGGCCACAAACAAGATGGACAGCGCAATAACTGGCTCCACAATAGCAGTAGGTGGTGCAATGATGCCGTACATAGCAAAGCCCAGCGTGATGGAGTGGGCCACCGTGAAGGCCGTGGCCTGCCAGAGCACCGGTTTTAGGCGCGGCTCTAGAAAAAAGATGCTCAGCACAAACAGAATATGGTCGAGGCCAAGGGGCAAGATGTGCGTGAAGCCTAGCTGAAGGTAGGTCCACAGAATATCGGTGCGGGAAAGTTTGCTCAAATCCACATCCAGCACGTGCGCATCGGACACGGCGGGCAACAGCACCAGCAGCGGCAACAGGTAGCGGGCAGACGGACGGAAAGAGGACATCGGAGCTGGAGTGTTTTCCCGCAGAAGGCGCAAAATCCTGGCGGCGGGCAATGGGTTTAGCGGGCGGCCAGCAGTTGCTTGCCTTCATCAGCCAAATCCAGGCTGAGGTATGGGTTGAGGGCTAGTGCTTCCCGAATCAGAGCTTGACCTTCGGCCAGGCGGCCGGTTTTGGTGGCTATCAGGCCGGCCCGGCACAGCAGCGTGGGGGTCTTGGTTTTCATGCGCAGGGCACGCTGCATCTGCTTGTCAGCTTCGGCATATTCGCCACGCTTGTAGTGCACCCAGGCCAGCGTTTCCTCCACGTCGATGTTGTCGGGGCGGCGGGCGTACTCGATTTTAGCGTGTTCGAGGGCTTTGTCCAGCTCCTTGGTTTTCAGGTAGGCATACGCCAACTCCCGGTCGGCGTAGTGGCCCATCAACTCGTTGTCGTCGGCTTCTTTGGCGTCGCTGGCTAGCATGGCAATGGCTTCTTTGGCCATTTCGTCGGCTTTGGCGGGCTCGTTGTTCAGTCGGTACAGATCAGCCAGCTCGTCGGCGAAGGCGTAATCTTTCACGGTAGCGCGGGCCTTCTGGAAGTAGGCAATGGCTTCCTTGTAATTACGGCGTGCCTTTTCTACACGGCCCAGGCCGGCAAAGCCATACGAGTAGCCAGGCCGCTCATTCAAAGCTTCCTGGTACTGTTTCTGGGCGTTCTGTAGGTCGCCGGTATTTTCGTAGAGGTGGCCCAATTGAATCCGTGACCATTCGGTTTGCTCCAGGCCAGGGTAGCCGGCTTTGGCGGCCATATCCATAGCCTCAATGGCGCCCGGCAAGTCGCCGTAGATTTCCCGCAGGTATGAAACGCGGGCGTAGGCACGCAAATCGGGGCGAATGGTGTTCATTTTGTCGGCCATGCGGACGGCCTCGGGGTAACGGCCCAGCTCCACGTTAGCGTCGCAGAGCAAGCCGTACACAAACGCGTTTTCGGGGTTGAGTTGCACGGCTTGCTCGGCCAAGGCTAGGCCCTCCGAAAAGTGGTGCTGGGTGAGGTTGAGCGAGGCTTTGCAGCACAGCGCCTCGAAGTTTTCGGGCTCCCGGCGGGTTATATTATTGAGCAGGTCCATGGCGGCCATATCGTAGTAGGCATGGTCGCCAGTCACGCGCGCCTCCTGCATGTAGGCTTGAGCTAGCAATAGTTGCGACTTCGTATCGTCGGGGTTGGTACGCAGTTTGGCTTGCAAGCCGGCTACAGCCTGCTGGGTGTTCAGCCATTCGCCGCCCGCAGCTAAGTCGCCGTGGCGCATTTTGAGCTGCGGTACGGCCTCAGGCTTACGGAAGAAAAACAGGGCTGCCACTGCCGCCGCAAAGCCTACCAGCAGAATCGGGTAAAAGTATTTACGCATGAATTGGTGGGAAAAGGAGAGCGAAGAGGGGTTGCCAAGAGGAAAAATAGCCGACCCCAAACGGAGCCGGCTATCTAGTTCCTACGTCAATCTACGAGGTAAATTTGACACTGGATTACTGGTAGCTCAACCAGTAATTAAGGATCCAATTTTTACTTGGTATCGTGTACTAGGCGCACCGTTTGCAGCACCGTCGAGCCGGTTGAAATCGTGGCAATGTAGTCGCCCTTTTTCAGGTTGCCGGTCCGCCAGTTCACTTCGTACGAGCCAGGAGCGTGCACTTTGCTTTTGACGATAGTAGCCACTTTACGGCCCATCATATCCGAAACGGTGATGCTAATTGGAGCATTTACCGTTACGTCATAGCGGAACGTGGTTTGATCCGTGAACGGGTTCGGGTAGTTCTCAGCAGTAGCCACTTTAGCAGGCTGCAAGCCCAGCGCCGAGGCAGCACCACGGTTGGCTTGCGCTACTCCGTCGCTGTAGCGAGGTCCGCCCAATTGTGGGTTGGTACCAGCCCAAGGCGTTTGCTGGAAGGGGAACATCATCTTCAGCGTGGTATCGTTGCGGCCTACACCTGTGGTGAAGCTAATAACCTCCTGCATTTTCTGCGAGTAGGGGCTCGGCATCCCGGTTGGGTTATCGTCGTAGGGCAAGCCGATGGCGGCCAGCACCAAGCCACTTACAGCTTGTAGTTCGATACGTACCACGTCATCCTCTAAACGGCGGCCGTTCGGGAAGCCGTCCATGTTCGGAATGGCTTGCAAGGCGGTAGAGCCGTTGTAGCGCGGGTCGGTGTTGCCAACTACAGCTGCATATACCAAGCCCAGTGGGCTGAAGTCAGGCGAGTTGCGGGGCGTAACCGGCACGGCCATGTTCAGGCGTAGCATGTCACCACCAATACCGTTGGCATTAACAACAGGCAAGAAGTTGTTGATGAACGGCTTGCCTGCTGCCAGTGGATTGCCGCCTTTACCCGTAGCTAATTGGTACGGACGCAGGTTAGGAACACCGGTATGAAAAATCGGCAGCAAGTCTACGGAACGTGGCTGACCGGTGCGTAGCAAATACTCGCCGAAACCACCCTGAGCCTGTGGCGCGAGAGCCGTACCTGCCGTTGCTGGGTTGCCAAGCAGGCCTGCAAGACCGTTGGCACCGTTGCGGAAGTCGAACTGACCGAGTGAGCGGGTTTGGATGCGCAGGTCGCCGATACCGGGTACTGCCGAACCGAACTTGCTGTCGTCCATATACAGCGCCAGCTCGGGGTTGTTGAAGTAATTGTCGAAGGCGCGGTTCTCGTTGTACGGCGTGCGGCCGTTCCACTCGTCTTTGCTGCCTACGGGGTTCACCACTTCGTTGGTGAGCGGCATGCCCAGGCGCGAAACCTGCACGTATTCGCCCGAGGTAGTTGGAATCCCGAAGTTACCCAAGGTGCGCATAGATGGCCGGCTAGCCGAAGCCCATACCCCAATGATATAATCGGAGTCGAGGATGTTGGCCGCCTGCGAAACCGGCTTGCCATCTTTTTGCAGCAAGTTGATCGGAATCTGGAGAGCAATGGTGTTCACATTCTTGTGGAACAGACCGTCGCGGGCACTGTTGCGCCGTACGCCGCCCAAATCCTCGATGCCTCCAATGTCAACGAAAAATGGATCATCTACTGGTCCGCAGAACACCTTGGTACCGTTACCCAGCGTCTGGATGGAATTCTGAATAAGTGTGTTGTAGTCGGCTACGTTCAAGCCCACCGGGCTGGAAATAGCGCGCGGCCCTACATTGTAGGCGGGCACCACGCCATTGGCTACAATGGTAGTGAACGGACCACCCGCCATGCTCATTTCGGCTCGGTAGGTGGTTTTCAGGTTTTCTTTCCCCAGCCGAATGTTGAAGTGCGTGGTGGGGTCTTCGTTGGTGCGGGTGAACGTAAACCGGTAGGTGATGTCATCACCTTCTGTAGTGGTCTTGTTCTTGATGTGAATCTCGTAGCGAACATTCTCCCCGAAGTGGTAGTAGTTCGGGCCACCCTGCGGCAGCTGAAACGGGATGTAGTTGGCAATGATGGTCACCTTGGTAGGGTCATCAGGGCTACGGAACGCGTAGACGTCGGTGTTGTCGGCTACCGGGTCGTCGGCGATGAGCGGGGCCTCCCGGTGACTGGAGGCCTCTAGCGGGGCTTTTTGTCCGCTCCACACCATCAGGCCAGCCACCGAAGCGGCCACCACTGACAGTTGGAGGATAGGACGGGTAAGCGTTTTCTTCATGATAAAAAAAGGGTTAAATGGTGGAAAATAAACAGCCACCCCACCGAAAATCGGTAGGTTTTGGGAGTGGGTCAGAAAGAAGAAAAAGGCAAAAAAGCGTAACGAACGACCACCACAAGGCAGCCGGGAAGCAGCGTACTATCGAAAGGAATTGCCAGCGTACTTAGGCCCCTGTGAACCAAGTGCCTTACTACTGATCAATACGCAGACGCCACTATATCTGGATTTAGCTTAACCGTAATTATATACAATTATTTATTATTTTCGTTATAAATACAAATACCCTCCGAATCCTTCTATTCTCGTCTTTCTGATCTGTTTTGCGTTATTCCTGCCAGCAAATGCCCGTAACAGCACCCAATGTCATAAAAACAGGAGAGCCAGAGAAGCTACCGACGCATAACGCGCCGGCAACTTCTCTGGCTCTCCTATTAACTACTTACTGTGCTACCTAGCGAGGCTGATGGATCAGCTTCACAGATTGTACCACTGTAGCGCCGCTGTAGAATGTGGCTACATATGTACCAGCAGCCATCGATTCAGGTAATTGCCACTTGTACTCGTAGGTACCCGGCTTGTATTCTTTCGACTTGATGAGCGTGCTTACTTTACGGCCCATCATATCAGAAACCACCAACGAGAGGGTGCTTTTTACGCCTACTTCGTAGCGGAACGTCGTTTGGTCAACTATCGGATTTGGGAAGGCTTGCAACGAGGCAATAGCTCCGCCCTGTAAGCCCAATCCGCCCGAAGGAGCACGTTGCGACAAAGCCACGCGCTGGGCTTTGGTGCCGCTCCACGGCGTTTGTAGGTATGGGAATGCTGCTTTGAACGTGGTATCGTTGGCTTCTACTCCCGTGCGGAAGCTGAGTACACCTCCTAGTTGTGCCGTAACTGGATTAGCTCCACCAGCGGTATAGTCGTCGTACCACAGGCCAATAGCTGCTAGTACAGCACCACCCACAGCTTGTAGTTCGATGCGGGTTACGTCATCTTCCAACCGCCGACCATTCGGGAAGCCATCCATATTCGGAATAAATTCCAGATTGGCGTTGGTGTTGTAAGGGGCTACCGTAAGACCAGCAACCGCAGCCGCCAACAAACCTTCCGAACTAAAAGCAGGTGAGTTACGGGGCGTGGTGGGCACGGCCATATTCAGGCGCAACATGTCGCCGATAACCGGCAGAAAGTTGTTGATAAAGGGCTTACCAGCTGCTAGCGGATTACCGTTTTTACCATTGGCCAATTGATACGGCGGCAGGTTGGGCACCCCCGTGTGGAAAATCGGCAGAATGTCAACCGAACGAGGCTTACCGGCCCGCAGCAGATACGGACCAAACGTGGCATCAGCAAACACGGTACCAGCACGTTGTGCGGCCGTAAGGCCTGAGACGCCGTTAGCTCCATTGCGGAAGTCGAAGCTCTGCAACGAGTTCGACTGGATGCGCAACGAACCCAAACCGGGTACGGCTTCGCCATAATACGTCTGGCCGGCGGGCTTGGGGGCAGCGGGGGCAACCGGCGCGTTATCAGCCATATACAGGCCCAACTCAGGGTTGGTGAAGTAGTCATCGTCGGCGGCACGCTCGGCGCCGGGCACACGGGCGTTCCAGCCATCTTTGCCACCAACCGGGATAATCACTTCGTTGGTGAGCGGCATACCCAGGCGCGACACCTGCACCCAGCTACCCGTGTGGGTCTGGGTGCCATCAGCATTCAGCGTGCGCATGGATGGCCGGCTAGCCGACGCCCATACTCCAATCACGAAGTCGGGGTCGAGGATGTTGGCGGCCATAACGCCGGTTTTGCCGTCTTTCTGCAACTCCGAAATCGGGATTTGCAGGGCAATGGCGTGGGTGTTCTTACGGGCAACCCCGTCGCGAGCAGTAGCGGTACGTACGCCGCCCAAATCGAAGATGCCGCCCAAATCCACGAAGAAGGGGTCATCAACAGGGCCACAGAAGATTTTGGCCGCGCCAGCCGTCTGTATGGCACCCGTCATCAGGGCGTTGTAGGTGGTGTTCAACCCTGCGCCACTTTCAATGGAACGCGGCCCAATATTAGGCGGCGGCACCACGCCGTTGGTAACAATAGTGCTGAAAGCACCACCATTCACGCTCTTTTCGCAGATGTAAGTGGTCTTCAGGTTCTGCTGCCCCAGCCGGATATTGAAAAACGTAGTGGGGTCCTGATTGGTGCGCGTGAATGTGAAGCGGTAGGTGATGTTGTCGCCGGTGGGGTTTACCGTGGTCGAGTTCTTTATATGAATCTCGTAACGGACGTTCTCCCCAAACGTATTGTAGTTCGGGCCACCCTGGGGTAGCTCCAGCGGAATATAGTTGGCAATGATGTTGATCATCTCCGAGTTAACCGGGTCGCGGAATGCGTAGAGGTCGGTGTTATCGGCTAATGGGTCGTCGGCAATGAGGGGAGCCTCCCGGTGGCTACTGGCTTCCAACTGCGTGCTGGGGTTGCTCCAGGCCAAAAACCCTGCAACGGCAGCGGCGGCTACTGCTACCGGAATAATGGGACGTGTAAGACTTTTTTTCATGGTGAAGATGGTGGGAGAAAATGGAAAATAAACAGCCAGCCTACCGAAAATCGGCAAGTAGTGGAAGCAAGTCGAGAAGCTGCAACAGGGGAAATCGGGGCGGGTAATCAGCAATAAATTGGCCGTGCACGTATCATTTTAGGCGGCCCTGAATCACGTATTTTGTTTGCACTTAAATTATATAACCTCAATTCTATATCAAGCTACGCAAACCCAACCGTATCCGGACTTATTACGCTTTACTTTCCCTTAATTATGAACAGTTTTTTAGAAGCGTATTGGATAGATACCATAGAAATGAGCGAAGAAGCCTCTACCGGCAATTCTTCGTTATTTTTGCGTTTGCGTTACACCCTGCCAGTTCTATTACTGCCGGGCTCTGTAGCGCCCATTTTGCACGCTCCGGCGCTCCGTTCTACTAGGCATGGCTAAAGTCGCAATCAACCTCTCCACCGGGAGTATTCAGCAGGAAGAGATTATCGTAGGTATTGATTTAGGCACGACCAATTCGTTGGTAGCCTACATCCATCCGGAAACCCGGCAGCCGCACGCCATCAACGACCTGGACCGGGGTACCATCGTGCCGTCGGTGGTGCACTTCCCCGCTGGCGGCGACACGCCCATTGTGGGCACCGACGCCAAACAGTACTTGCTCACTGATCCGCAAAACACGATTTACTCGGTGAAGCGCCTATTGGGTAAAAGCTACAAAGACCTCGGCAACCACGCAACCGAGCTTGGCTACCGGGTAATCGACGACAACTCGGAGGGCCTGGTAAAAATCCGGGTCGGCGAGAAGTTCTACTCCCCTATCGAGCTGTCGGCCGAAATCTTGAAGGAACTGCGGAGCCGCGCCGAGCACGCCCTCAAAACGCCCGTCAACAAAGCGGTTATCACGGTACCGGCTTACTTCAACGACTCCCAGCGCCAAGCCACCCGCGACGCTGGCCGCTTGGCTGGCTTAGAAGTGCTGCGCATCGTGAATGAGCCCACAGCAGCCGCGCTGGCCTACGGCATCGGGCTGAGCCCCGACGAGGAGAAAACCGTGGCCGTGTACGACCTGGGCGGCGGCACCTTCGACGTTAGTATCCTGCGCATTCAGCAAGGCATTTTCGAGGTACTCAGCACCAACGGCGACACCTACCTGGGCGGCGACGACCTGGACCGCGCCATTTACGACTATTGGGCCGCTGAATACCAGCTTTCCGCAGTTCTGTTTCAGAACCCATCGAGGCAACAAGAGCTACGCTTGTTGGCCGAAGAAGCCAAGAAGCAGCTCAGCCAGCAAGATTCCTTGGAATTCGACTTCCACGGCACGCAACTGCCGCTCAGCAAAGCGAAGTTCAACAGCTTGGTGGGCCCACTGGTAGAACGCACCATTGTAAGCTGCCGCCAAGCCCTCACCGATGCCAAGCTCACGCCCACCGACCTAGATGCCGTGCTGCTCGTGGGCGGCTCGACGCGGGTACCGCTGGTGTATGATTCCGTATCCGCGTTTTTCAAACAGCCCGCCAACAGTTCGCTCAATCCCGACGAAGTGGTAGCACTAGGCGCCGCTATTCAGGCGGACATCCTGGGCGGTAACCGCCGCGACGTGCTGCTGCTCGACGTGACGCCGCTCACGCTGGGTATCGAAACGCTGGGCGGCCTCATGGACCCCATCATTGCCCGCAACTCGAAAATCCCGACCAAAGCCGGCCGCCAATACACCACCAGCGTGGACGGGCAAGTGAACCTGAAAATATCGGTGTACCAAGGGGAACGGGACTTGGTGAGCGAAAACCGCAAGCTGGCCGAGTTCGACCTGCGCGGTATTCCGGCTATGCCCGCTGGTTTGCCCAAGGTGGATGTGAATTTCATTCTGAACGCCGATGGTATTCTGAAAGTGGAAGCCATTGAACTGCGCTCGGGTACCAGCCAGGCCGTGGAAATCAAGCCGCAATACGGCCTCACCGACGACCAGGTGGAGAAGATGTTGATGGACTCGCTCACGTTTGCTCGTGAGGATGTGGCCGCCCGCATGGTGATTGAGGCCCGCACCGTGGCCGAGCAGATGCTGTATCAAGTGGAGCGGTTCGTGGAAAAAAACCACCAGCACCTCACCGAAGAAGAAATCACGCTGACGGCCGCTGCAACTCAGAACCTGCGTGAAGCCCTCGAAGCCAAAGACAAAGACACCATTTTGAAAGCAGTAGACGAGTTGGAAGCCCTTACCAGCCCCTACGCTGAACGAGTGATGAACATTTCCATAAAGCAGGCTATGGCTGGTAAGAAGATCGAGTAAACCAGCCAATCAACAGTCCATTTTAGAGTACTTCCTCTTCTCGAAAGCGCCCGGCCAAGCAATTAGCTGGGCGTTTTGCTATCTATGCAAACAGTATTGTGCCTTGGGAGCAGCCTAAGGACACTGTGTAGCAATAAAGAGTACATAATTTGTTTCCTCTACATACCTGCTTCCACTGGCGGCAGTAAACGGCACAAAACACATGAATAGTCAGCTAGCTCGCCTGCTTCGAATTGCTCAGCAGCCCAGCCGGCGTATTATCGGGTTGATGTCGGGCACTTCACTTGATGGGCTGGATGTGGCGCTATGTAAGCTGGAAGGCTACGGGCTAGAAACCAAGCTGATGCTAGAGAACTTTGCTACGGTACCGTACAGTAATGATGTGCGCCAACGGATTCGGCAGGTATTTGCGGGCGGCTCCGATGGACGTGTGAGTCTCGAATACCTCACGCTACTGAATCCGTGGCTAGGGCTGCTGCATGCCGATATGGTGCTAGCATGCTTGCAGGAGTGGCAGGTGCCCGCCGCCGAGGTAGACCTCATAGCTAGCCACGGCCAAACCGTCTACCATGCCCCGCTCCACCAGCACCAGCGTCCCGATTTCGCTATCAATGCCACTCTCCAACTTGGCGATGGCGACCATGTAGCCGTACGCACCGGCATCATCACGCTGAGCGACTTTCGCCAGAAACACATTGCCGCCGGCGGTGAGGGTGCCCCCCTAGCGGCCTATGGCGACTACTTATTGCTCAGCAGCTTCGAAGAAGAACGGCTACTTCTGAACCTAGGCGGCATTGCCAACTTCACCTACCTGCCCCGCCGCGGCCAAGACGATAGCACCGCCTTCAGCACCGACACCGGCCCCGGCAACACCCTACTCGACGCCACTGTACGCGCCCACCGCCCTAGTATGGCCTATGATGAGGATGGGCGTCTGGCGGCAGCGGGTCAGGTCCATGAGGGGCTACTAAAAACGCTGCTCGCTCATCCATTCTTTGCGGCGCTCCTACCTAAAACCACCGGCCCCGAGCTGTTTGGTACAGAATACTTACGCCACGCTCAAGAGCAGAGTAATACCACACACCTCGGGTTAGAGGATTTGTTGGCCACGCTTACCGAACTAAGTGCCACCAGCATTGCCCAGGCAGTAATACAGGCTTTCGGGAGTCAGGCAAGCCTAGCCGTTTATGCTAGTGGTGGCGGGGCGCACAACCCCAGCCTACAAGCCGCATTGCAACGCCACCTCTCTCACTGTCGTTTCTCCACTACCAAGCAGCTCGGCATCCTACCCGATGCCAAAGAGGCCATTCTGTTTGCCGTACTAGCCAATGAAGCCGTAGCCGGGCAACCAATAGTTATTGGTGCGGGCCGACAGCGGGTTCCGGCCGTTACGATGGGTAAGATTTCCCTGCCGGGATGATTCTCAGATAATAGCTCCTAGAACGGACAAGACAGCTAAATCGGGCGTTACTTACCCTAGTGAACCTGCATTCCCAATGGTATCAGTCCGAAGCTCAGAATCTGACGGGCCGTGGAGTCGCGGAACGTTACGTCCAGTTGCACCTCCGGGCGCGTGGCCAGCGTATCGGCCTTGAACATAAAAGCCACGAAAGATTGCGGCGCCTGCCCATCTCGAAGCCTGAAACCCAGCTTGTATAAGTCAATGGCTGGCCCGAAGTGCTGACCGCGCTGATACAGAGGCAGCGCCGCCACCCGAAACTGCGCGGGCGTGAGGGCCTGACCCACTTCGGGCGCCAGCAGCCCCTGCGCTGCTTGAAACTCGCCGTGCAGCACCGCCAGCAAAAACCGCCGCGCCATCTGTATCTGCGTAGGAGGTAGCATGACCGGCGTGGTAGCACCTAATGGCACGCTCAATAACGTTAGTAATAGCAGCAGTAATACAGTGCGGCAGCGGCCGGCACCAATGGCGGCAGCAATACCAGGCAGCCAGGGTAGTCGTTTCATAGGCTTTACAGGGGACTGGTGCCTTTCCGTGGCGCGCCCATTGCTATGCAACCTGGCTGAATTCCGCATGGTTCATGCAAAATGCATTATTGCCACTGGCATCTGGCTACGGCGCCTAGCATTAATTAGCCTCCTGGTTCGGAACCAGAATAAATACATCCTCGCTGGGTCGTTTCATGATGTATTTTTCCCGCGCAAACTTTTCCAGCAGTTCCGGACTACTCAGCAACTCAGCCCGCTCCTTCTTCACCATTTCGATATTGTCGAGATAGTACGTGCGCTCGGCCTGAAGCTCCTGAAGCTTGGCGTACATATCATACTGTTTCACAAAATCGTTGGCATCAAACACCAGCATCCACACCAGAAAGCTCAGTCCCGCATAGAAGTAGAAGCTCCGCAGGAAGCCAGGGGTACGTGTGAGGACGTTGGGAATAGCCATAGGGCAAAGATAAAGGCATTCGTTACTGCCTGAAAAGATAACAGCTTTTCTTTTGGACCATTCTTCTATCAACAAAAAACGACCCTGCCGCCAATTGGCAGCAGGGTCGCTTTAGTATTTCTCCTTACGAAGCAGCTTACATCTTGCGGCCGGGGAAATATGCCACTTCACCCAGTTCCTCCTCAATGCGGAGCAGCTGATTGTACTTGGCCATCCGGTCGGAGCGCGAAGCCGACCCCGTCTTAATCTGGCCGGTATTCAGCGCCACTGCTAAGTCGGCAATGGTGTTATCCTCCGTTTCGCCCGAACGGTGGCTCATGATGCTCTTGTAGCCATTGCGGCGGCCCAGGTTCACGGCGTCAATGGTTTCGGTGAGCGTACCAATCTGGTTTACCTTGATGAGGATGGCATTGGCAATCTTCTCGTCAATACCGCGCTGCAAGCGGGTCACATTCGTCACGAACAGGTCGTCGCCTACCAATTGCGTGGTCGAGCCGATGCTGTCCGTTAGTGCCTTCCAGCCGGTCCAGTCGTCCTCATCCATACCATCTTCAATGCTGATGATCGGGTACTTCTTGGTCCAGTCGGTCCAGTACGACACCATTTCCGAAGATGTGAGCTTGTCACCAGTGCTTTTCTTGAAGTGGTAGTGCCCATCCTCATAAAACTCCGACACGGCCGCATCCATAGCAATCATCACATCTTCGCCAGGCTTGTAGCCAGCCACTTCAATGGCTTGGAGTACAATCTTGATGGCGTCTTCGTTGGATTTGATGTTTGGGGCAAATCCGCCTTCGTCGCCCACGTTAGTGCTAAAACCTTGCTTTTTGAGCACGTTTTTGAGGTGGTGGAAAATCTCCGTACCCCAACGCAGTGCTTCCGAGAACGAAGAAGCGCCTACTGGCATAATCATGAACTCCTGGAAGTCGATGGAGTTGTCGGCGTGCGAGCCCCCGTTCAGGATGTTCATCATGGGCACGGGCAGCGTAGTAGCCCCTACCCCACCTACGTAGCGGTACAGCGGCATACCGGCCTCTTGAGCTGCTGCGCGAGCAATTGCCAGCGAAGCGCCCAGAATGGCGTTAGCGCCTAGCTTAGCTTTATTCGGCGTGCCGTCCAGCTCCAGCATAATCTTATCGAGCAGGCCCTGTTCGTACACCGAGAAGCCGATTAGCTCTTCAGCAATCTGGCTATTCACGTTCTCAACGGCTTTTAGCACGCCTTTGCCCATGTACATGCTCTTATCGTCGTCGCGTAGCTCCACAGCTTCGTGTTTGCCAGTGCTGGCTCCCGAAGGCACAGCCGCCCGGCCCACAGTACCGCTGTCAGTGGTTACGTCCACTTCAACGGTTGGATTGCCGCGTGAATCAAAAATCTGACGGGCATGAATGGCAGTGATAATGCTCATGATGGAAGAAGTGAGGTTGGAAAAGTGAGTGTTCACGCAACGAGCCCTTCACAAGGCTCGACAAAGACACAGTGTTTGTGGCGGCAAGGTAAGAATTTCATAAAACAGCCTATCTGTTTCGCCACCTTTCGCCCTAATCCTGTAAGGCTATCTTCAAGCAAATAAAAAAGGGACGTACCGATTGGCACGTCCCTTTTCATCTTTCTACTATACGCTCAGACTACAAAGCAGACTCTTCGTCTTTCTTCTCGTCGCGTGTTTCACCTTCTTTCAGCGTGTCCGTTGGGGTATCTTCCGGAGCCGACACCTCTGTGGTTGGTGCAGCCGCTACTGGAGCGTCAACTACAACTTCTGCCGAAGATTCGCCTTCACCAGCCGTAGTAGTGCTTGCTTTCTTCTTGCCGCGCGAACGACGGGTGTTCGTAGTCTTAGCTTCACCAGCCGTCTTAGCTTCCAACAACGTTTCGTTGTAGTCAACCAATTCGATGATGCACATCTCAGCGTTGTCACCAAGACGAGTCTGGCTCAACTTGATAATGCGGGTATAGCCGCCGGGACGGTTAGCAATTTTAGCTGCTACGTCACCGAACAGTTCTTTCAAAGTCTCTTTGTTCTCCAATACCGAGAAAACCGTACGACGCGAGTGTGTAGTATCGTTCTTCGACTTGGTGAGGAGGGGCTCTACAAACTGACGCAGAGCTTTAGCTTTAGCTACAGTCGTCGTCACGCGCTTGTGCATGATCAAAGACGAAGCCATGTTCGCCAGCATGGCATTGCGGTGCGAGGCCGTGCGGCCGAGGTGGTTGATGGTTTTACCGTGACGCATAAAAGAGGAAATGTGTGGGCTTGCGAACAACGACCACGGCGGAAGGCTTACTTAGATTAAGTTGCCTTCTCATTAGAACCGTTGTCCCTTGGGCTCACTAATGAAAAAAGTGAATGGGCAAAAAAAGGTGCTCTTTCTAGCAGCATAAACTGCGGCAGAAAGAGCACCTTGAAAATTTCTATTCTTCGTCGAGCTTATACTTGCTCAAGTCCATACCGAAGTTCAAGCCTTTCTCCTCAACGAGGTTTTCCAGCTCGGTCAACGACTTCTTACCGAAGTTGCGGAACTTCATCATGTCCGACATATCCAACTGCACCAAGTCGCCGAGCGTTTTGATGTCGGCAGCTTTGAGGCAGTTGTAAGCGCGCACGCTCAAGTCCATATCCGCCAATGGCGTCTTCAGAACTTTGCGCATGTGCAGCGTTTCTTCATCTACAGTTTCCTCTTCTTCGGCCTTAGCCGTTTCAAAGGTCATGGTGCTGTCCGAGAACAGCATAAAGTGTTGAATCAGAATATTAGCAGCACCTTTCAGCGCTTCCTCTGGGTGGATTGAACCGTCTGTGTGAATCTCGATGAGGAGCTTCTCGTAGTCAGTTTTCTGTTCTACCCGCGTGTTTTCAATGCTATACTTCACGTTTTTGATTGGCGTGAAGATGGCATCAATAGCAATCTGACCGAATACTTGGTCGGCTGGCTTGTTCTCTTCAGCAGGCACGTAGCCACGGCCTTTCTGAATCGAAAATTCAAACTCTAGCTCTACTGAAGGATCAACGTGGCAGATGATGAGGTCCGTGTTTAGGACTTCGAAACCGTTGGTGAATTTGTTGATATCCCCAGCAGTAAACGTTTCCTGGCCTTTGATGCGAACCGTGATTTTGTCCTCGATTGCATCACTAACCTTCTTGAAGCGCACTTGCTTCAGGTTGAGGATGATTTCGGACATGTCCTCAATTACACCCTCAATGGTCATGAACTCGTGCAGAACGCTGCTGGTGCGAACCGACGTGATGGCGTAGCCCTCCAGCGACGACAGCAGGATACGGCGCAATGCGTTGCCGATCGTGACGCCGTAGCCTTTCTCCAGCGGTTTAAATTCAAACGTTCCGTAGAAGTCGTCGGATTTCTCCATCACTACCTTCTCCGGCATTTGAAAAGCTAAGATTGACATAAGTTGGGGCGGTTTTAGTATTGAGTAATGGGTATTGAATATTGAGACCTAATGAAGTGTCTCAGTACCCACTACCCAATACTTGAATCCATTTAAAGAAAGTCGAAGTAAGAGAGTGGTCTGCATAGGCAGACCCATTCCCAGATTACTTCGAGTACAACTCGACGATAAGCTGCTCCGTGATTTTCTCCGGAATCAACTCACGCGAAGGAGCGCTGATGAACTTACCAGCCATTTCCTTGCCGTCCCATTCCAACCACGAGAAAGCACGAGCATTACGAGCACTCAGGCTAGTAGTAATGGCCTCCAGTGACTTCGACTTTTCACGTACTGCTACGATGTCACCAGCGCGTAGTTTGTAAGAAGCAATGTTTACGATTTCACCGTTCACAGTAACGTGCTTGTGCAACACCAACTGACGAGCGGCACGACGCGTTGTAGCAATGCCCAAACGGTACACAGTGTTGTCGAGGCGTGATTCCAGCAAAGCCAGCAGGTTGTCACCGGTGATACCGGGCATAGTGGCTGCTTTATGGAATAGGTTCTCGAACTGCTTTTCGAGCACACCGTACATATATTTAACTTTCTGCTTCTCCATCAACTGGACAGCGTACTCGCTTTGTTTTTTACGACGACCACGGCCATGCTGGCCAGGAGGATAGGCTTTCTTGGTGAGTGCCTTGCTTGGGCCAAAGATCGGCTCACCAAAGCGACGGGCAATCTTGGTTTTTGGACCGGTATAACGTGCCATTTTGGGGTTGTAAAGTTTTGAGGGGGTTGAACTGCGCGTGTCGGGCTTCTCAGACGTGCCTTACCAGATAGAAAAGGCGCACCAGAAACCCGACACCAGAGACAAACACAAGGTTTGCCAGTTCAGATAATTATACGCGACGACGTTTGGGAGGACGGCAGCCATTGTGGGGCAGCGGCGTCACGTCCTTGATGGTCGTTACCTCAATACCCACGTTACCCAGCGTACGGATAGCTGACTCACGGCCAGCACCCGGACCTTTCACAAACACTTCGGCTTTGCGCATGCCCAAGTCGTGAGCTACTTTACCGCAGTCGGTAGCAGCCATCTGAGCAGCGTAAGGCGTATTTTTCTTCGAGCCACGGAAGCCCATCTTACCAGCAGAAGCCCAAGAAATAACTTGGCCGTTGTTGTTGGTAATGGAAATGATGATGTTGTTGAACGAGGCTTTGATGTGTACCTGGCCTACTGGCTCAACAACGACAACGCGCTTCTTGGCTTTGTCTTTTCTTTTTTGTGCCATTTGGTTATCGCGAAAATGTGCGGAAGGTGTTGACTAATGCTATGACTAAGTCAAAACAAAAGTCGATTCCCGCTACGGTTTATTTAGTAGCCTTCTTCTTGCCAGCAACAGTCTTACGCTTGCCCTTGCGGGTACGCGAGTTGTTCTTGGTACGCTGACCACGAACTGGCAGACCTTTGCGGTGACGTAGACCACGGTAGCAACCGATGTCCATCAGACGCTTGATGTTCAACTGCACCTCTGAGCGCAGCACACCTTCGGTCTTGAATTCAGCAGCAATTACGCCACGGATTTCGCCAGCTTCAGCTTCAGTCCAATCTTTCACTTTCTTGTTCAGGTCAACGCCTGCTTTAGTGAGGATCTGCTGAGCAGAAGGACGGCCGATGCCGAAAATGTAAGTCAGCGCGATTTCACCGCGCTTGTTATCTGGGATATCTACCCCTGCAATACGAGCCATGTGCTTTATTAAAAAGTCTGGTGCTACTACCCTTGACGCTGCTTGTAGCGCGGGTTCTTTTTGTTGATGACGTAGAGCTTGCCATTACGGCGAACGATTTTGCAATCGACACTACGCTTTTTGATGGACGTTTTGACTTTCATGTCGTCGGTTATTTGTAACGGTACACAATTCGTCCCTTCGACAGATCGTAGGGTGACATTTCCAGCTTTACCTTATCTCCCGGCAAAATTTTGATGTAGTGCATCCGCATCTTACCCGAAATGTGGGCAATCAGTTGGTGACCATTCTCTAGTTCCACCCGGAACATGGCATTAGAAAGGGCTTCCAGGATGACTCCGTCTTGCTCAATGGAAGTTTGTTTGGCCATAAGGCTACTGTAAGGCTTTTTCTATGTATTCAAAGGAGGTAAGAATCTCCGCTTTATCTTTTCGTACTACTACGGTGTGCTCGAAGTGTGCTGAAGGTTTATAGTCCTTGGTTCGGATAGTCCAGCCATCCTTTTCTTGCACTACATCCTTTTTACCTAGATTCACCATTGGCTCAATAGCGAGAACCAGCCCGGTTTGCAGTTTCAGCCCCGAACCACGTTTACCGTAGTTTGGCACTTCTGGCCGCTCGTGCAACTTCTTACCAATTCCATGACCGACTAGTTCCCTAACTACTCCATAACCTTGTTTTTCAACGTGGTTCTGAATAGCATAGCCAACATCGCCCATCCTGTTACCAGCTACTGCTTTCTCAATACCGAGGTACAGTGACTTTTTGGTTTCCTCCAATAATTGAAGGACCTCTAGATTTACCTCACCTACTGGGTAAGTATATGCACTATCGGAATGGTAACCGTTCAGCAATACTCCGGCGTCCACTGAGATAATATCTCCACTCTTCAAAGTATGGTCTCCAGGGAAACCGTGTACTACAACTGAGTTAGGAGAAATACAGAGACTGTAAGGAAAATCATTATAACCTTTGAAAGATGGTTGTCCGCCATGGTCTCGGATGAATTCCTCGGCGCGCTTATCTAGCTCTCGCGTAGTTACTCCTTCCCGAATCATGCCCGCAACTTCTCCGTGGGCTTGAGCTAGCACTTTAGCACTAGCTCTAATGAGTTCTATTTCTTCCTCAGTCTTGTAAACAATCATGACTGACTATGATGCCATTGCTATGTTCTGTGAACGGCCACGCAACTTGCCCGTTTTCATCATGCCATCGTAGTGACGCATCAGCAAGTAGCTTTCTACTTGGTTGAGCGTGTCCAGCACTACACCTACCATGATGATAAGTGAGGTACCACCATAAAAGGCAGAGAATGGACGTGTAATACCAGCTAACAGAGCAAGAGAAGGAAAAATTGCTATCAGAGCCAATGCAACAGCGCCAGGCAACGTAATGTGAGTAAGAACCTCATCAATATACTCGGAGGTGTCACGGCCAGGCTTTACGCCAGGCACGAAGCCGCCACTACGCTTCAAGTCATCAGCAATCTGATTAGGATTGACGCTGATAGCTGTATAGAAGTAAGTGAAGACAATGATGAGAGTAGCAAAAACTAAATTGTACTGCCACGACGTGTAATCAGAGAATTTCACGCCGATGTAGCTAGCAGTTTCACTATCGTTTTGCCAAACAGAAGCAAGTATAGCAGGCACGAACATCAACGACTGCGCGAAGATAATAGGCATTACCCCAGCTGCATTCACCTTCATCGGGATGAATTGACGCTGTGCGTTTAACTGAGCAGTGCTACCTACTTGCTTGGCATACTGTACCGGAATCCGGCGCACAGCCTGTGTTAGCACGATGACTGCCATTACCACCAAAAACAGGACAACTAGTTCAATCAAAAAGATCAATGAACCGCGCATCCCTTTGGCAGCTGCCTCACCGATAATTGCACCTGGTAGTCGTGATACAATCCCGATCATGATGATCATGGAAATACCATTACCAATGCCTTTATCCGTGATTTTCTCACCTAACCACATGCAAAACAACGTGCCAGCCGTAATAATCAGCATCGTGGTGATGGTGAAGAACGTACCAGGGTTGGTAATGGCATCAGCATTGATGGTGGCAATAAAGCCAACCGACTGCGCCATCACAATCGGGATGGTGAGAATACGTGTATACTGATTGATTTTCTTTCGGCCCGACTCCCCTTCTTTCTGAAGCTTTTGGAAATAGGGCACTGCTATCGTGAGCAACTGTAGCACAATAGAAGCCGAGATGTAAGGCATAATGCCCAAGGCAAAGATGGAAGCATTACTGAATGCGCCACCAAGTAGCGTATCCAAAATACCAAACACCCCTGATGCGCCACCTGTCTTTAGACGAGTTGCATCAACGCCCGGTAGCACCACGAAAGAACCTAACCGGTATATGGCAATGAAGAAAAGCGTATTGAAGATCCGCATACGCAGATCTTCAATCGCAAAAATGTTCTTGATCGTAGTGATGAACTTGTTCATTGCCAGTCTTGCTTTACAGCGTCACAGCTTTACCCCCTGCTTTCTCAATAGCTTCAACAGCAGATTTTGAGAAAGCATGAGCGTGAACTTCTAGGGCCTTAGTGATTTCACCACGGCCTAGTACTTTGATCTTTGCGCTTTTCGAGGCCAAACCAGCTGATACGAAGAATGCGCTATCAAGTGTGGTAACAGCACCGTTTTCAGTTAAACCAGCCAATACGTCTAGGTTAACTGCCTTGTACTCGATTCGGTTGATGTTCTTGAAACCGAACTTAGGTACACGGCGCTGCAACGGCATCTGGCCACCTTCGAAGCCTGACTTTTTAGAATAGCCCGAACGGGACTTTTGGCCTTTGTGACCGCGCGTCGAAGTGCCGCCACGGCCGGAACCCGTACCACGGCCAAGGCGCTTGTTATTGCGCGTTGAGCCTTCGGCGGGTTGGAGATTGCTGAGATTCATGGTCGGGATATCCTAAAGTGCGGTTACTTCCAACAGGTGCTGCACTGCAGCTACCATACCAGCTACCTGAGGAGTGTTTTCTACCTCTTTGGTGCTGCCGATTTTACCAAGGCCCAAGGCCTTAATCGTGCGCTTCTGACGCTCAGGGCGGTCAATAACGCTTTTGACGAGTTTAATTTGAATCTGCGCCATTGCTTATTAACCGTTAAAAACTTGGGCGAGAGTGATGCCGCGAGCCTGAGCGATTTGCATCGGGTCACGCATTTTCAGCAATGCATCGAAAGTAGCCTTCACCACGTTGTGGGGGTTCGAAGAGCCTTTCGACTTTGCTAGTACATCCTTGATACCAGCGCTTTCGAACACAGCACGCATAGCACCACCAGCAATTACACCAGTACCAGCAGCAGCCGGCTGTACCAACACAAAGCCACCAGAGTACTTGCCTTCCATTACGTGAGGCACAGTGTGCTTGTAGAGAGGAACACGAACAAGGTTTTTCTTCGCGTCATCAATGCCCTTAGCAATAGCGTCGGTTACTTCGTTTGCCTTACCGAGGCCGTAGCCAACGGTACCGTTGCCGTCACCTACTACTACGATAGCCGAGAAGCTGAAGCGACGACCGCCTTTCACTACTTTAGCAACGCGGTTGATAGCAACTACTTTCTCTTTTAAGTCCGAGTCGCCGGTGCGCGATTGTTCGGCGTTACGGTCGTTACCGCGACGGTCATTGCCACCACCACGACGGTCATTGCCACCGCCACGGTTGTCGGCGTTGCCACCACGAGGGCCGTTGTTAAATTCTGCCATGATGATTTAGAAATTGAGGCCGCCTTCGCGGGCTCCTTCTGCCAATGATTTTACGCGGCCGTGGTAGAGATAACCGGAACGGTCAAATACCACTTTCGAAATTCCTTTTCCTGTAGCACGGGCGGCAATTTCTCTGCCGACTGCGGCGGCGAGGGCGACTCCGTTGCCCCCTTCCACCGAAACGTGCTTCGAGGAAGCAGACGCCAACGTGTGACCGGTTGTATCGTCAATAATCTGAGCATAAATGCCCGTATTGCTGCGAAACACCGACAGACGTGGACGCTCGGACGTGCCAGCCACCTTTGTGCGGATGATGCGCTGGATCCGTTTTCTTCTAGTTGCTTTATCGAAAGCCATGGTCTGTTATTATTTCGAAGCTGTTTTACCAGCCTTACGACGAATCTGCTCACCAACGAAGCGCACACCTTTGCCTTTGTAAGGCTCAACTTTGCGCAACGAACGGATCTTAGCGGCCACCTGACCGAGCAGTTGTTTATCGATGCTAGTCAAAGTAACGATAGGGTTTTTACCTTTTTCGGTTACAGCGGTAGCAGTTACCTCTTTTGGCAACGCCAAGAAGATATTGTGCGAGTAACCTAAAGAAAGTTCGAGCGTAGTACCAGCCATTGCCGCTTTGTAACCTACACCTACCAACTCCAGTTTGTGCTCGTAGCCAGTGCTAACTCCTTGGATGGAGTTGTTTAGCAGTGAACGGTACAGACCGTGCATCGCCTTGTGGCGCTTCTGCTCAGTAGGACGCTCAACTACTAACTGACCGTCGGCTTGCGTAACCGTAATGTCGCGGTCAACCGGAACCGACAAAGTACCCTTAGGTCCCTTTACAGTTACTTCGTTTTCTTTGCTCACTTCAACCTGAACACCGGAGGGCAGGCTGATGGGCAGTTTACCAATGCGTGACATATCTAGTTCTTGTCGATTAGTAAACGTAGCACAGCACTTCGCCGCCCACGTTCTCGGCTTTAGCTTCTTTTTCCGTCATTACCCCTTTCGAAGTAGAGAGGATAGCAATACCCAGACCGCTCAATACGCGGGGCATGTTGTCAACGGCTGCGTAAGTACGCAAACCAGGTGAGCTTATGCGCTCCAGCTTCGTAATGGCAGGCTGCTTGGTAGCAGGGTTATACTTCAGCGCGATTTTGATCGTGCCTTGTACTGCAGCATCATCAAAACGGTAGCTCTGAATGTAGCCCTTTTTGTAGAGCACCTTCGTAATTTCCTTCTTGATGTTGCTGGCCGGAATCTCTACTACCCGGTGGTTTGCCTTGATGGCATTGCGCACCCGGGTCAGGTAATCGGCAATTGGATCTGTGTTCATTTCAGGGTAAAAAAAGAGGCGCCCTTTT
The DNA here is from genome assembly GCF_000420705.1 of Hymenobacter norwichensis DSM 15439. GTDB lineage: Bacteria > Bacteroidota > Bacteroidia > Cytophagales > Hymenobacteraceae > Hymenobacter > Hymenobacter norwichensis. Next base: position 485,684 of record NZ_ATVL01000006.1, on the reverse strand, counting down.
TTAGGGAGCCGCAAAGATATGAAAATTTCACTGCCGCCGAAAGACGACAGTGAAATTTTCGTTTAAGACTTCTTGGCTCGTCTTTGCGGGAACGGCCAATGGTTTCTCTCGGCAACCTGCCAAGTATCATTGCTTCTAGCAAAAGCTAAGAAGCAATAGGTAACAAATTACCAGCTGGACTTTGTTACGCCGGGGATCTTACCTGCCAACGCCATTTCGCGGAAGCGTACACGGCTGATGCCAAACTTACGCATATAACCACGAGGACGGCCGTCGATTAAGTCGCGGTTGTGCAGACGCACAGGCGAAGAGTCACGGGGCAACTTGTCCAAACCTTCGTAGTCACCAGCAGCCTTCAGCGCCTTGCGCTTCTCGGCGTAACGGGCAACCAGAGCGATGCGCTTGCGCGCTCTTGCTTTTGCTGATTCCTTAGCCATTAGTCGTTTTGTTTCTTGGCGTTAGCGAAAGGCATACCGAAAGCTTTGAGAAGCTCATAGCTCTGCTCGTCGTTTTCGGCGCTCGTTACGAAAGTAATATCCATACCCGAAATCGACTTGATCTTATCGATCGAAATCTCAGGGAAGATAATTTGCTCCTTAACGCCCAAGGTATAGTTACCACGGCCGTCAAAGCCCTTATCGTTGATGCCTTTGAAGTCACGTACGCGGGGTAGAGCAACCGTCAAAAGACGATCCATAAACTCATACATCCGCTCACCGCGCAACGTTACACGGGCGCCAATTGGCATCCCTTCACGCAGCTTAAAGTTCGAAACCGAACGCTTGGCGATGGTTGGAACAGCTTTCTGACCAGTGATGGTCGACAGCTCATCCACACCATTGTCCACCAGCTTCTTATCGGCTACGGCAGCACCAATACCGCGGTTAATGCAGATCTTGGTGATGCGTGGAACCTGCATGATGCTCTTGAACTGGAATTTCTCCTGGAGCGCTGGTATTACTTCCTTATTATATTTCTCTTTGAGTCGTGCCATTGTCGTCGTACCGAATTAGGCTTTTGGAGCTTCCACTGCTTTCACGTTGCTCACGTGAATACCAGCTTCGATCTTGGTGATGCCGCCCTGTGGGTTCTTCGCACTTGGTTTATTGTGCTTAGTTACCAGGTTCAGGCCTTCTACGATAACACGCTCCGTGGTGCGGTTCACCGACTTAATAACGCCGGTTTTGCCTTTTTCATCGCCGGCGATAACCAAAACGGTATCACCAGTTTTCACGTGCAGTTTCGCAGGCTTTTTGTCTTTGGTCTTCGTTGCCATTGCTTAGAGAACTTCAGGAGCGAGCGAAACAATCTTCATGAACTGCTTCTCGCGCAGTTCGCGGGCCACTGGGCCGAAGATGCGGGTACCGCGGGGCTCATCGTTGTTGTTGAGCAGTACCGCAGCGTTGTCGTCGAAACGAATATAAGAGCCGTCTTTGCGACGAATCTCTTTCTTCGTGCGAACTACAACTGCTTTTGATACAGTGCCTTTTTTAGCGTTACCAGAAGGGATAGCCGACTTGATTGCAACTACAATCTTGTCGCCTACGCTGGCGTATTTCTTGCCCGTGCCACCGAGGACACGAATGCAGAGAACTTCTTTGGCGCCGCTGTTATCAGCGACGGTCAGACGGGATTCTTGCTGTATCATCTTACTTGGCGCGTTCTACAATTTCAACCAATCTCCAGCGCTTGTTCTTGCTCAACGGGCGGGTGCCCATGATGCGAACAGTATCGCCTTCGCCACATTCGTTATTCTCGTCATGAGCCATGAACTTGGTCGACTTGGTAACGAACTTACCGTAGATCGGGTGTTTCATTTTGCTCTCCACTATTACAGTGATGGACTTGTCCATCTTAGCGGAGGTCACGCGCCCGATGATTTCTTTGCGCAGATTCCGCTCAACGGCGGATGTTGCCTGCTGCTCTTCGTTGCTTGCCATCGTTAGTTAGCAGTTTTAGTAGCCTGCTCGTTCTTCCGACGGGTCTGCTCAGTCAGCAAACGGGCGACGTTCTTGCGGCTAGTTTTCAAACGACCTGGATTTTCCAATGGAGAAATAGCGTGCGCGAAACGCAGCGACTGGCCATTGGCTTTTTCGGTCTTAATTTGTTCGTTCAGGGCCTCATCCGAGAGGGCCAGGATTTCAGTGTTCTTCATCTTACTTGCTTTCTACGTAGTCGCGACGAACAACAAACTGAGTCCGAACTGGCAACTTCTGAGCAGCCAGACGGAGCGACTCCTGAGCCACTTCCAGCGATACGCCGTCCGATTCAAACATGATAGTACCAGGCTTCACGCAGGCTACCCAATACTCGGGCGAACCTTTACCCTTACCCATTCGCACTTCAGCAGGCTTCTTGGTAATTGGCTTGTCTGGGAAAATACGGATCCATACTTGCCCTTCACGTTTCATTGCGCGGGTCATGGCGATACGAGCAGCCTCAATCTGGCGAGCCGTAATCCAAGCCACTTCCAACGATTTGATAGCGAAGGAACCGAAGTCTATGGAGCTGCCGCGGAAGGCGAGACCTGTCACGCGACCCTTTTGCATCTTGCGATACTTGGTCCTTTTCGGTTGTAACATGAGTTATTAAAATTGAAATTCAGAAGAAGGAAAAAGACTAGCGACGTGGAGCACCACCGCCACCACGGTTGCCACCACCGGCAGGACCGTTACGACGTGGGCCAGCGTTAGCACCACCACGGTTGTCACCAGCGCCACCGCCGCGGTTTTCACCGCCACGGTCGCCACCCCGGTCACGACGTGGGCCACGGTCACCGCCACGGTCGCCACGCTCACCGCGTGGGCCACGGTCGTTGCCACCGCGCGTCTCGTTGCCTTGGTTAGCAGGAACCTGATTCGGGGAGAGGTCGGGCTTGCCGAACACTTCACCACGCATTACCCACACCTTGATGCCGATTTTACCATATACGGTCTGAGCTTCCGACAAAGCGTAGTCGATATCAGCGCGCAACGTGTGCAACGGCGTACGACCTTCTTTGTATTGCTCGGAACGGGCAATTTCAGCACCACCCAAACGGCCACCGCACTGAATCTTGATGCCTTCGGCACCAACACGCATTGCAGCCTGGATAGACATCTTCATAGCGCGACGGAACGAGATACGAGCCTGGAGCTGCTGAGCAATGCTCTCACCTACCAGCTTGGCATCAAGTTCTGGACGCTTGATTTCGAAGATGTTGATCTGAACGTCTTTGCTGGTGATTTGCTTCAGCTCGTCCTTGATCTTATCAACCTCAGCGCCACCTTTACCAATTACCACACCCGGACGAGCCGTGTTGATAGTAATGGTGATACGCTTGAGGGTACGCTCGATAACGATGCGGCTAATGCCACCTTTCGGGATACGAGCGAGAATATATTTGCGGATTTTTTCGTCCTCAACTAGCTTGTCGGCAAAGTCCTTGCCGCCGTACCAGTTCGAGTCCCATCCTTTGATGACGCCTAGACGGAAGCCAACCGGATTTACTTTCTGTCCCATAGTGCTTATGCGGAGGCTTGAGCCGTAGTTTCAGTGGATTTCTTGGCTGAGCTACGACGGGTTTTCGTGGCTTTGCCTTCAGTAGTTGTAGCAGCAACAGCTTCGATAGCTGCTTTGCTCCCGATGCGCTCAACTTTTGCGTCAATCACAAGAGTGACGTGGTTGCTACGCTTGCGGATGCGGTGACCACGACCCTGAGGAGCAGGACGCAGACGCTTCAACTGACGTCCTTCGTCCACGAAAATCTCCTTGATATAGAGGTTAGCATCCTCGATGCGCTCGTCTTCGTTTTTCTGCTGCCAGTTGGCCAAAGCCGAAAGCAACAGTTTCTCGATACGCTCGGCACCTGAGTTGGCTTCGAATTTCAGCAAGCCCAAGGCGCGGGTCACTTTCTGACCACGTACCATGTCGGCTACCAAGCGCATTTTGCGCGGCGAGGTAGGAACATTACTTAGTTTAGCTCTTGCTTCCATCTTAGCGTTTGCCTTTATCTTTCTTGGCTACGTGGCCACGGAAGTTGCGCGTTGGTGCGAACTCGCCGAGCTTATGACCGACCATGTTTTCGGTCACGTATACCGGGATGAATTTATTGCCATTGTGCACCGCGAAGGTGTGGCTAACGAAGTCTGGAGAGATCATCGAGCGGCGCGACCAAGTCTTGATGACAGCCTTTTTGCCCGATTCTTCCATCGTCGTTACTTTTTTCTCGAGCCGGAAGTCAATGTACGGCCCTTTTTTTAGTGAACGTGCCATTGGTTATTTCTTGCCTTTGCGATTAACGATGAGCTGCTCTGAGTACTTATTCTTGTTGCGGGTCTTCTGACCTTTAGCGAAGATACCGTTACGGCTACGTGGGTGACCACCCGACGATTTACCTTCACCACCACCCATTGGGTGGTCAACAGGGTTCATTGCAACACCACGAACGCGCGGACGACGACCTAACCAACGGTTACGACCGGCTTTACCGAGACGTACGTTCATGTGGTCACCATTCGATACGGTACCAACAGTAGCCATGCAGGTTACGAGAACCATGCGCATTTCACCGGAAGGCAGTTTCAGAGTGGCGTACTTGTCTTCACGGGCTACGAGCTGAGCGTACGTGCCAGCCGAGCGGGCCATTGCTGCACCAGCACCAGGCATCAGCTCGATGTTGTGAACAATAGTACCTAGTGGGATTTCGCGGAGCGGCAATGCATTGCCTACTTCCGGCGCAACACCCGAACCCGATACAACCGTGCGACCTACTTCAACACCGGCGGGCGCAATGATATAGCGCTTTTCGCCATCGGCGTACTGAAGCAAGGCGATACGAGCCGTGCGGTTTGGATCGTACTCGATGGTCTTCACTGTGGCAGGCACGCTGGCCTTGTCACGCTTGAAGTCAACGATACGATACTTGGCTTTGTGTCCACCACCGATGTAGCGGTTAGACATTTTACCAGAGTTGTTGCGGCCACCGGAGTTTTTCATGGGTGCCAACAGCGACTTCTCTGGCGTCGACGTCGTGATTTCGTCGAACGTCGGGGCGATACGGAAGCGCTGACCCGGTGATGTTGGTCTTAGTTGTTTGAGTGCCATTACTCTTGCTTAGATTATGCTCTTTTGCAGAAAGGGCGCGAGGCTAGATGCCGTTGTAGAAGTCGATAACGTCGCCTTCTTTCACGGTCACGACGGCTTTTTTGCCATGGGCGCGACGGCCCGAGATGGACCCACCCTTCGTGAACTTAGATTTGATCTTACCATTCGTGCGCATGGTGCTGATACCAACAACCGTTACGCCATAGAACTGCTCGATATCCTTCTTGATCTGAACCTTATTCGCGGTACGCTCTACTTCGAAAACGTACTGGCCTTTTTCATTCAGGCCCGTGGCCTTTTCGGTCACGATTGGTTTCTTCAGTGTGCTCATTACTCAGCGACGGTATAAAGTTGTTCCAACGACTTCAGGCCGTCCTCTGACAGCAGCAGCGTGTCCGTGTTCAACAGGTCGTGGGTGTTCAGAGCAACGGGCGTAGCCACGGTTACACGCTGAATGTTACGAGCCGACAGAACTACGTTCTTGTCTACTTCACCAGTTACCAGCAACGTCTTCTTGCCGTTGTTCAGCTTGAGGCCGTTCAGGATGCTGAGGAAGTCTTTGGTCTTAGGAGCCGACAGAGTGATGTTCTCTACCAAGGCTACTTTGCCGTCTTTAGCCAAGCTCGAGAGAGCAGACAGACGAGCAAGACGCTTTGTTTTTTTGTTGAGCTTGAAGCCGTAGTCACGGGGCTCAGGACCGAATACACGGCCGCCACCGATGAATACTGGCGACTTCATGCTGCCGGCACGAGCACCACCGGTGCCTTTTTGCTTCTTCAGCTTCTTGGTAGTACCGTGCACTTCATTGCGCTGCTTCGACTTGTGCGTGCCCTGGCGCTGATTGGCCAAGTACTGCTTCACGTCGAGATACATCACGTGCTCGTTGGGCTCCAAGCCGAATACGGCTTCCGGCAGCGTTACCTTGCGACCGGTATCTTCACCCTTGATGTTATATACTGACAGTTCCATCTTCAAGGTTATTTTTCCAGGACCACGAAAGAGTTCTTGGCACCGGGAATCGAACCGCTCACCAGGATGAGGTTCTTGTCGGCTACCACGCGCATCACCTTCAGGTTCTGCACTTTCACCCGGTCGTTACCCATCCGGCCACCCATGCGCATTCCTTTGAATACGCGCGAAGGCCACGAGCAGGCACCGATAGAACCAGGGTGACGTAGACGGTTGTGCTGACCGTGGGTCTGGCCGCCTACACCGGCAAAGTTGTAACGCTTTACAACGCCCTGAAAGCCTTTGCCTTTCGAGGTGCCTACTACGTCAACAAATTCGCCTTCCTCGAAGAGGGAAGCATTGATTTCAGCACCAGCAGCGTACGTAGACTCTGCGTCGAGGCGGAACTCAACTAGTTTTTTCTTGGGGGTAGTACCGGCTTTTGCGAAGTGACCAGCCAATGCTTTGGTGGTGTTCTTTGCTTTTTTCTCGCCGTACCCGAGCTGGATGGCAGTGTAGCCGTCCTTCTCAGTAGTCTTAACCTGCGTCACTACGCACGGACCCGCTTCGATGAGCGTGCAAGGGATGTTTTTCCCGTCCGGAGTGAAGAGGCTTGTCATACCGATCTTTTTACCGATGATGCCAGGCATTCTGTTTTTGTTTAGTAAAAGACGCAGAAGAAAACGCCCGAGTGGCGTTTTCGTAATGGGAGTGCAAAGCTAGGAAATTGTTACGAGAATTAACAACGTCATTCTTAAATATTTTCACTGTCACGACTTTAGCTTCAAAACTGTGCTTTAGTAATGAGCTAGCTACTGCCAGGTAATTGGGGTTTTCCAACCAAGCTTAGTGGATAATCATTCCCACGTTTTAAAAGAAAATACCCTACTAACTCGAAAGCCAGTAGGGTATCACCTAATTAGTAGACAAACTCAGTCCTCAGACTTTGATTTCAACGTCAACGCCACTTGGCAACTCAAGCTTCATCAGTGCATCTACGGTCTTCGACGAAGTCGAATAGATATCAACAAGACGCTTGTACGTGCAGAGCTGGAATTGCTCACGCGACTTCTTGTTCACGTGAGGGGAACGGAGAACAGTGAATTTCTCTTTGTCGGTCGGCAATGGAATGGGGCCGCTTACGATAGCGCCCGTAGCCTTCACCGCCTTCACGATCTTCTCCGACGATTTGTCCACCAAGTTGTGGTCGTAGGATTTGAGTTTGATGCGAATTTTCTGGTTCATGTCTTTTGTGTGAAAGCGGATTAGCGAATGGAGTTACCCTTTTGCTTAGCGATGATGGCTTCGGCCAAGTTTTGCGGCACTTGATCGTAGTGCGAGAAAGTCAGCGAAGCCGAAGCACGGCCCGAAGAAATCGTACGCAACGATGTTACGTAGCCAAACAGCTCCGACAATGGAACGTCAGCCTTGATAACCTGAGCACCACCTTTGGTGTCCATGCCTTTCATGATACCGCGACGACGGTTCAAGTCACCCGTTACCGGACCGGTGTATTCGTCTGGCGAAACTACTTCTACAGCCATGATCGGCTCTAGCAATTTCGGACCAGCTTTCTTACCGGCTTCACGGAAACCACCGCGAGCTGCGAGTTCGAACGACAGAGCATCCGAGTCAACATCGTGGTACGAACCGAAGTATAGACGTACACGCATGCCCTCGATAGGGAAGCCTGCCAACGGACCGTTCTTCATGGCTTCTTCGAAACCTTTCTGAACTGGCGAGATGAATTCGCGAGGAATAACACCACCCGTGATGTCGTTCACGAACTCCAAACCTGGCTTCTCTGGATCAACCAGTTTCGGACCGAGTTCGAATACGATGTCACCGAATTTACCACGACCACCGGTCTGCTTCTTATAGGTCTCACGGTGTTCAACCGTTTTAGTGAGAACTTCTTTGTAAGCTACCATTGGAGCACCCTGGTTGATTTCCACCTTGAATTCACGACGCATACGGTCGATGATGATTTCGAGGTGAAGCTCACCCATACCTTTCAGTACGGTCTGGCCCGTCTCGGGGTCAGTCTGTACCACGAGTGTAGGATCTTCTTCCACAAGTTTGGCGATAGCCATACCCATTTTATCAACGTCAGCCTGAGTTTTAGGCTCAATAGCATAGCCGATAACTGGCTCAGGGAACGACATCGACTCAAGCACAATGCGCGACTTCTCGTCGGTCAGCGTGTCACCCGTTTTGATGTCTTTGAAACCAACACCAGCAGCAATGTCACCAGCTTGGATTTTATCAATTGGGTTCTGCTTGTTGGAGTGCATCTGCATCAAACGCGAGATACGCTCCTTTTTGCCCGTACGGTTGTTGAAAACATACGAACCAGCATCTAGCACTCCGCTGTAGCAGCGGAAGAAGCACAGACGACCTACGAAGGGGTCAGTAGCAATTTTGAACGCCAGTGCGGTGAAAGGCTCATCGTTGTCGGGGTGGCGCTCGATTTCCTCACCATTATCGGGGTTGGTACCGATGATAGCAGGCATGTCGAGAGGCGAAGGCAAGTAAGCCATTACACCGTCGAGCATCGATTGAACACCTTTGTTTTTGAAGGCTGAACCGCACATTACAGGCGAGAACTTCATGTCGATAACCGCTTTGCGAATAACAACCATCATTTCCTCGCGCGTGATGCTGTCTGGATCGTCGAAGAATTTCTCCAACAGAACCTCGTCGTATTCAGCAACGCTTTCCACCAGCTTCTGACGCCATTCAGCAACGGTGTCAACCAGATCCTCGGGAACTGGAATCTCGTGGTAGGCTTTGCCTTGCGTGGCATCATCCCATACGATAGCCTTACCGGTCAGCAGGTCAACAACACCTTTGAAGGTATCTTCAGCACCAATCGGAATCTGCAGAGGAACTGGGTTAGCACCTAGTTTCTCCTTGATTTCGTTAACGGCTTTGAAGAAGTCAGCACCAGCACGGTCCATCTTGTTGACGAAGCAGATGCGGGGCACTTTGTACTTGTCAGCCTGACGCCATACGGTTTCCGACTGCGGCTCTACACCCGAAACGGCACAGAACAGAGCAACAGCACCGTCGAGAACCCGCAAGGAGCGTTCAACTTCTACAGTGAAGTCAACGTGGCCAGGAGTGTCAATCAGATTGATTTTGTACTGACGAGTGTCTGGCGTAGGGTCACCTTGAGCGTCAGTAGGATAGTTCCAGAATGTAGTAGTAGCAGCCGACGTGATAGTGATACCACGCTCCTGCTCCTGCTCCATCCAGTCCATCGTGGCAGCACCTTCGTGCACTTCCCCGATTTTGTGGGTCTTACCGGTATAGTAAAGAATGCGCTCCGAGGTTGTGGTCTTACCGGCGTCGATATGCGCCATAATCCCAATGTTACGGAGGTATTGCAGGTCTTTGTTAACAGCCATGTCTCTTTGTATGAGTGAATGAGAGAATGAGTGAATAAGTGATTGTTGAGTTTGTGGTCTTAACCATTAAACCCAATCACTCATTCACTCAATCACTCATTTTTTTAGAAGCGGAAGTGCGAGAAGGCTTTGTTGGCCTCAGCCATCCGGTGCGTGTCGTCTTTTTTCTTAACAGCAGCACCTTCACCCTTAGCAGCAGCGATAATTTCACCAGCCAACTTGTCTTTCATGGTTTTCTCACCACGACGACGAGCGTATTGAATCAACCACTTAGCACCTACCGAAATACGACGGTCGGGGCGAACTTCGATTGGAACCTGGAAGGTAGCACCACCTACACGGCGGCTCTTCACTTCTACGGTTGGCATTACGTTGTTCAGTGCCTTGCGCCACATTTCAACGCCGCTCTCTTTGGTGCGCTGCTCTACTAGCTCGCAAGCATCATAGAAAATGGTGTAGGCTAGGTTTTTCTTCCCGTCGTACATCATGTAGTTGACGAAACGGGTTACTAGCGTCTCCTTGTACTTAGGGTCGGGCAGGAGGATGCGCTTCTTTGGTTTTGACTTTCTCATGGGTATAGAAATGAGTTGAGGCAATGGGAAGTGGGATAAGAACCATGTGCTATCCAGCACTTCGCACTACCTCACTCGGTTTCGATTACTTCTTCTTAGCTCCTGGTTTGCCGCCTTTGCCTGCTGCTGCGGCTGGTTGACCTGGCTTTGGACGCTTAGCGCCATACTTCGAGCGACGCTGGGTACGACCGTTTACACCGGCAGTATCCAAAGCACCACGAATGATGTGGTAACGTACACCTGGCAAGTCTTTCACGCGGCCACCACGAATCAGCACGATGCTGTGCTCCTGCAGGTTGTGGCCTTCGCCTGGGATGTAGGCGTTGACTTCTTTGCCATTGGTGAGGCGCACACGAGCTACTTTACGCATAGCCGAGTTCGGCTTCTTGGGCGTGGTGGTGTATACGCGGGTGCAAACGCCACGGCGCTGCGGGCACGAATCAAGAGCCGGTGACTTCGACTTCGTCGTCAGCTTCTCGCGGCCTTTCCGTACTAACTGATTGATGGTAGGCATTTATTGTGTGTTTTGTCAAGGAGGGTTCTCTCCCAAAAAATTAGGCTTGCAAAGGTATAGAAGTTGGGTTAGAATAGCAAACGTGTTGAAATAGTTAATTTTAGAGAAAGCAAGCTCCCTACGTTCACTCGTTTTATCAACTCCTTGCTTCTGGAATTCAGCTGTCTATTGCTAAAGAAAACGCTCCTGAATATGTCCAGGAGCGTTTCACTTATGGAAGTATTTCGCTGCGGTTACGCCTCTCCCATCTTCCCGCCGAATCCCATCGGATAGTTCGGAACATCTTGCTGGGCTTTGATGGTGCCAAACGCTTGCTCGTACCGCTCGATATTTTCGCCGAGTGCAGCATGCAGCCGCTTCGCGTGTTCAGGTGTGATGACAATGCGCGCTTTCACTTTGGCTTTCGGTAAGCCAGGCATCAGGCGGATAAAGTCAACTACGAACTCACTATTGCTATGTGCAATCATAGCTAAGTTGGCGTATTCCCCTTCCGCTATTTCTTCGGAAAGCTCAATGTTGATAGCATTCGGGTCTTGTGGAGCGTTTGGGTCGGGTTGCTGGGGTTGGTTCATGTGGTGTAGGATAAGACCGTGGGTGTACCGGCCGTTCTTGTTGAAGCTGCTAATAAAGAAAAAGCCGGCCGAATTACTCCGGCCGGCTTCTCTTATTGACTTAACTCAGGACTAGTCCTGCACCGATTCGCGACGTGAGGCGCGAGCCGGACGCTTGGCTGGAGCTACCGTGTCGTCGGCTTTTGCCGACTGCTGGGCTTCCATTTCCTCTTTCGAGCCGACAATCTGGCGAGTGTACTCGCGCAGACCGGTACCAGCTGGAATGAGGTGACCAACGATTACGTTCTCCTTCAGGCCCAACAGTTCGTCGGCCTTGCCACGAATAGCAGCTTCCGACAGCACCTTGGTTGTCTCCTGGAAGGATGCGGCCGAGATGAACGATTGGGTACCCAGCGAAGCCTGCGTGATACCTTGCAGGGTTGGGCGAGATACTGACGGCTGAGCGTCGCGTACTTCTACCAACTGCAAGTCGCGGCGGCGCAGGCTGGAGTTTTCGTCGCGCAGGCGACGGGCACTCACAATCTGGCCAGGCTTTAGGTTAGGCGAATCGCCGGATACGGTTACCACCTTCATGTCGATGATGGTATCGTTCTCCTCCATGAAGATAATCTTGTCGATTACCTGGTTTTCGAGGAACGACGTGTCACCGGCATCCAGAATCACAACTTTCTGCATCATCTGGCGAACTACCACTTCGATGTGCTTATCGTTGATTTTCACACCCTGCAAGCGGTATACTTCCTGAATCTCGTTCACGAGGTATTCTTGCACGGCACCTGGGCCCTGAATGCTTAGGATGTCGGATGGCGTGATGGCACCGTCGGAGAGTGGCATACCGGCCCGGATGAAGTCGTTGTCCTGCACCAAGATGTGCTTGGACAGTGGCACCATGTACTTCTTCTTGACGCCGTCTTTCGACTCCACGAAGATTTCACGGTTACCACGCTTCACGGTACCATAGGTTACCACACCGTCGATTTCCGACACAACAGCCGGGTTCGATGGGTTACGTGCTTCGAAAAGCTCCGTAACGCGGGGTAGACCACCGGTAATGTCGCGGGTTTTGCCTACGGCACGCGGAATCTTGGCTAGGATATAACCTGCCTTAATTTTCTGGCCGTTCTCCACATTCAAGTGCGAACCTACTGGAATGCTATAACCACGCTGGCCTTCTTCTTCGCCTTTCTTACCAGGACGAATAATGATGGCTGGGTTCTGATCCTTCGCCTTCGATTCGATAATCACTTTCTCGCGGTGACCAGTCTGTTCGTCTGACTCCTCGCGGTAGGTGATGCCTTCGGTGATGGCGTCGTACTGAACGGTACCATCGAACTCGGCCAAAATAACCGCGTTGTAAGGGTCCCAGTTGTTCAACTCCGCACCTTTCTCCACTTCCTGGCCTTCTTCAACCAGCAAGAAAGAACCGTAAGGCACGTGGTTCGAGATAAACACTTTACCAGTGCCTTTCTCCACGATGCGAATCTCACCCGAGCGACCCATCACTACTTTCACCGGCTCCCCGTCAGGGTTGGCAGTTTCTACAGTGCGGATATCTTCGAACTCAACTACACCAGCAAACTTGGCCTTGAGGCTAGCTTCTACCGCAATGTTAGAAGCCGTACCACCTACGTGGAAGGTACGCAGGGTTAGCTGAGTACCAGGCTCACCGATGGATTGAGCAGCAATTACACCAACGGCTTCACCTTTCTGGACCATACGGCCCGACGACAGGTTACGGCCGTAGCACTTGGCGCAGATACCACGCTTCGATTCGCACGTCAGTACCGAACGGATTTCCACCGATTCAATACCAGCATTGTCGATACGACGGGTGATGTCCTCGATGATTTCCTCGCCAGCTAGCAGAATCACTTCTTCCGTTACTGGATCAACGATATCGTGTACAGTTACACGACCAAGGATACGTTCTGACAGTGGTTCTACGATATCCTCGTTGTCTTTCAACGCGAAGGTTTCGATACCACGCAGCGTACCACAGTCGCTCTCGTTCACAATAACGTCTTGCGATACGTCTACCAGACGGCGGGTCAGGTAGCCGGCGTCAGCCGTTTTCAGTGCTGTATCGGCAAGACCTTTACGAGCACCGTGGGTGGAAATAAAGTACTCGATTACGTCTAGGCCTTCTTTGAAGTTAGACAGAATCGGGTTTTCGATAATCTCACCAACTGAACCTTGCAGCGACTTCTGTGGCTTAGCCATCAGACCACGCATACCACCGAGCTGACGAATCTGCTCACGCGAACCACGGGCGCCGGAGTGCATCATCATGTAAATCGAGTTGAAGCCCTGGTCCTCTTTTTCAAGACGGCCCATGAGGGTTTCAGTGATTTGGTTGTTGATGCGGGTCCAAATATCGATAACCTGGTTGTAACGCTCGTTGTCGGTAATCAGACCCATCTGGTAGTTCTGAGTAACGGCCTTCACGTCGTTCTGTGCTTGCAGAACCAGGGCATCTTTCTCTTTCGGGATGTTGATGTCGCCCAAGCCCATCGACAGACCACCTTTGTACGCCGACTGGAAGCCGAGCGTCTTGATGTCGTCGAGGAACTGTGCGGTGCGGGCCATACCGGTCCGCTTGAACACCATCGAAATGATTTGCTGAAGCTTTTTCTTGGTCAGCAACTCATCTACGAAACCTACTTCGGTTGGTACGAGCTGGTTGAACAGCACGCGGCCAGCTACGGTCTCAATGATTTTTGTTACTAGATTGTCTTCCTCGTCACGAACGAGCGTGCGCACCTTGATATAGGCGTGCTTGGACAACTGACCTTCGTTGAGCGCAATTACAACTTCCTCGTCCGAGTAAAACATACGGCCTTCGCCTTGGATGCTCTCGTCTTCGGTGCTGCGCTTGCCTTTGGTTACGTAGTACAAGCCCAGAACCATGTCCTGCGACGGTACCGCAATTGGCGCGCCGTTGGCAGGGTTCAGGATGTTGTGCGACGCCAGCATGAGCATGGAGGCTTCCAGAATAGCGGCTGGTCCGAGTGGAACGTGCACAGCCATTTGGTCACCGTCAAAGTCAGCGTTGAATGCGGTACACACCAATGGGTGCAGCTGGATAGCTTTACCCTCGATGAGACGCGGCTGGAATGCCTGGATACCCAAGCGGTGCAAGGTAGGAGCACGGTTCAGAAGAACCGGGTGGCCCTTCAGTACGTTCTCCAAGATGTCCCACACTACAGCGTCCTTGCGGTCAACGATTTTCTTTGCCGACTTCACCGTCTTCACAATGCCGCGCTCGATGAGCTTGCGGATGATGAACGGTTTGAACAGCTCGGCTGCCATGTTCTTAGGCAGACCGCACTCGTGCAGTTTCAGCTCAGGGCCTACTACAATAACCGAACGGCCAGAGTAGTCGACACGCTTACCGAGCAAGTTCTGACGGAAGCGGCCCTGTTTGCCTTTCAGCATATCGGACAGCGACTTCAGCGCACGGTTGCCTTCAGCACGCACGGCATTTACCTTACGCGAGTTGTCGAAGAGGGAGTCAACGGCTTCCTGCAACATGCGTTTTTCGTTCCGCAGAATCACTTCAGGAGCCTTGATTTCGATCAAGCGCTTGAGGCGGTTGTTACGGATGATAACACGACGGTACAGGTCGTTCAAGTCGGAGGTAGCGAAACGGCCACCATCCAACGGAACGAGAGGGCGCAGTTCCGGTGGAATCACCGGCACCATGCGGATTACCATCCACTCGGGCTTGTTCTCCACGCGGGTAGCAGCGTCACGGAATGCTTCCACTACGCGCAGACGCTTCAGTGCTTCAGCCTTACGCTGCTGCGAAGTCTCGTGCGCAGCAGAGTCGCGCAGCGAGTACGACAGCTCGTCGAGGTTGATACGCTCCAACAGAAGTTGCAGCGCGTCGGCACCCATACGGGCGATGAATTTATTCGGGTCCTCGTTTGGCAACATCTGGTTCTCCCGGGGGAGTTTGTCGATGATGTCGAGGTATTCGTCCTCGGTGAGGAAGTCGAGCTGCTGCACGCCTTCTTCGCCCAGTACACCCGGCTGCACTACTACGTAGCGCTCGTAATAAATAATCTGATCAAGCTTCTTGGTGGGCAGGCCCAGCAAGTAGCCGATTTTATTGGGAAGAGACTTGAAGTACCAAATGTGAGCAACGGGTACCACCAATTCGATGTGGCCCATCCGCTCCCGGCGTACTTTCTTCTCGGTCACCTCTACGCCGCAACGGTCGCAGATGATGCCTTTGTAACGAATCCGCTTGTATTTGCCGCAGTGGCATTCCCAGTCCTTTACGGGACCGAAAATCCGCTCGCAAAACAGGCCGCCCATCTCGGGCTTGTACGTCCGGTAGTTGATCGTCTCGGGCTTCACTACTTCACCGTTCGACCGCTCCAAAATGGATTCGGGCGAGGCCAGCGAGATAGTGACTTTCGAGAAGTCCTGTACCAGTTTCTTGTTTTTTGCAAACGCCATGTAGGGTAGCTGTTGTTAGCTGGTGGCTTTTATCTGTTCGTTGGTTCCGCCAGTCTTAAGAATGGTCGGAAAGAACGTAACAGTTCGACTCTGCGAAAAGTGCTCTGTGGGTCGGATAGGTACGCCGCGCAGTAGTTTCTCGCCAGGTCTGGTAATCGGGTGATTCAGCAACTGAATCAAATTGCGGCCAACTACCATCGGAGGTTGATGCCGTTCTGACCTTATCTCGGAACGACGCCGGCAGCGGTTGTTATCGATTCCCCGAACCGCGGGCACTCTATGTTAATAGACTTGAAAAGTGGCTGCCAGTACCAAAGTATTAGCAGCCACTACTTTCAAACCTTAGTCAAGCGTGATTTCCAAGGCCAGACCACGCAACTCGTGAATGAGTACGTTGAATGACTCGGGGATATTCGGCTTAGGCAACACGTCGCCTTTCACAATGGCTTCGTACGCTTTGGCACGGCCTACCACGTCATCCGACTTCACCGTCAGGATTTCC
Organism: Hymenobacter norwichensis DSM 15439; assembly: GCF_000420705.1. Classification (GTDB taxonomy): domain Bacteria; phylum Bacteroidota; class Bacteroidia; order Cytophagales; family Hymenobacteraceae; genus Hymenobacter; species Hymenobacter norwichensis. The sequence goes on along the minus strand of NZ_ATVL01000006.1, from coordinate 469,617 downwards.
TGGAGCACGTTGGAAGCACCGAACGCCTCAAGCGCCCATACTTCCATCTCACCAAAGCGCTGACCACCGAACTGCGCCTTACCACCCAGCGGCTGCTGCGTGATGAGCGAGTACGGTCCGATAGAACGAGCGTGCATCTTGTCATCAACAAGGTGACCCAGCTTCAGCATGTAAATCACACCAACTGTTACCGGCTGGTCGAAACGCTGACCAGTCAGACCATCGTGCAGATACGCACGACCGAAGTGCGGCAGACCAGCTTCCGCCAGTTCCTTCGACACTTCCTCTTCGGTAGCACCGTCGAAAATTGGGGTAGCATAGGTGCGGCCCAGCTTAAGGCCGGCCCAACCCAATACCGTTTCGTAGATCTGACCGATGTTCATCCGGCTTGGTACACCAAGCGGGTTGAGCACGATGTCCATTGGCGTGCCGTCGGGCAGGAAAGGCATGTCCTCATCGCGCACGATGCGGGCTACCACCCCTTTGTTACCGTGACGACCAGCCATTTTATCACCCACCTTCAGCTTACGCTTTTTGGCGATGTATACTTTAGCCAACTGCACGATGCCTGCTGGCAGTTCGTCGCCTACTTCCAGCGTAAACCGGTCGCGCTTGAAGCGGGCCGTGATGGTGTTACGGCGCTTGGCGTAGTTCTTCACCAGTTGCGTTACCATCGTGTTTACGCGGGCATCGGCCGTCCAACCTTCAAGAACGAGGTCCTTGAACATGTTGACTTCCTCCGGCACGGCGTAGTTGCTCTCGTCCTTGTAAGGGTTCTTCTCGGGAAACAGCGCATCTGCAATGTTCTTCTTCCCGAACTTGGCACCTTTCGCCAGGATTTCGTCGCCGAACTTGTGCTTCACCCCTTGCGAAGTTTTGCCTTCCAGTAGTTGCACTAGTTTGTCGACCATTACGGCCTTCACCGCACGCAACTCCTTAGCGTAGGCATCCTTCAGTTCTTCCACTTCCTTCTTCGACTTGGCCCGAAGGTTTTTGTCTTTCTTAGGACGGGAGAACAGCTTGGTGCCAATAACCACACCGTTCAAGGATGGCGGCGCCTTAAGCGAAGCATCCTTCACGTCGCCGGCTTTGTCACCAAAGATGGCACGGAGCAGCTTCTCTTCTGGCGTCGGGTCCGTCTCGCCCTTAGGCGTGATTTTACCGATCAGAATGTCGCCTTCCTTCACCTCAGCACCCAAACGGATAATACCGTTGTCGTCGAGGTTGCGGACAGCTTCTTCGCTCACGTTCGGAATTTCCGAAGTCAGTTCTTCTTCGCCACGCTTGGTTTCGCGCACCTCCAACTCGAACTCCTCGATGTGAATCGAAGTGAAGATATCGTCGCGCACTACTTTCTCCGAGATGACAATGGCATCCTCGAAGTTGTAACCCTGCCATGGCATAAACGCCACCTGCATGTTACGACCAAGGGCTAGTTCGCCTTTGTTCGTGCCGTAACCTTCGCAGAGTACCTGGCCTTTCACCACCCGCTCACCAGTTTTCACCAGCGGCGTTAGGTTGATGCAAGTATCCTGGTTGGTGCGACGAAACTTGATGAGGTCGTACGAAATCTTCTCAGCATCGAAGCTTACAAGGATATCGTCTTCCGTCAAGTCGTAACGCACCACGATGCGGTTAGCATCTACGTAGTCGATAACACCGTCGCCTTCCGCTACTACAAGAGTGCGGGAGTCGCTAGCTACGCGGCCTTCCAAGCCAGTGCCCACAATCGGGGCCTCGGCTTTCAACAACGGAACAGCCTGGCGCTGCATGTTCGAACCCATCAGAGCACGGTTGGCATCATCGTGTTCCAAGAAAGGAATCAGCGAAGCAGCAACCGATACAATCTGGTTGGGGGCTACGTCCATGTAGCTGTACTCCGAAGGACCTACTACCGGGAAGTCACCTTCGAAACGACCTTTCACAAGTTCGTTCGTGAAGTTGCCTTCCTCATCGATACGGGCGTTAGCCTGCGCGATGTGGTGAGTATCTTCTTCTTCAGCCGTCAGGTATTTTACGTTCGAGCTAACGTCTACTTTACCACCCTCTACATTGCGGTAAGGCGTCTCGATGAAGCCCATCGAGTTAACCCGAGCGTGCACGCAAAGCGACGAAATCAGACCGATGTTCGGTCCTTCCGGCGTTTCGATGGTGCAGAGGCGGCCGTAGTGCGTGTAGTGAACGTCACGTACTTCGAAACCAGCCCGCTCGCGCGACAGACCTCCTGGCCCAAGAGCCGATACGCGACGCTTGTGCGTCACCTCAGCCAGCGGGTTGGTTTGGTCCATAAACTGCGACAACTGGTTGGTGCCGAAGAACGAATTGATAACTGACGACAGCGTACGGGCGTTGATCAGATCAACTGGCTTGAAGTCCTCGTTGTCGCGCACGTTCATGCGCTCCTTGATGGTACGCGCCATACGGGCCAGACCTACACCAAATTGGGCGTACAGCTGCTCCCCTACCGTGCGCACCCGGCGGTTACTCAAGTGGTCAATGTCATCGACAATGGCCTTCGAGTTGATCAGACCGATCAAGTATTTCACAATCAGAACAATGTCCTGGTTGGTCAACACCCGAGCCTCCTGGCTCATATCGATGCCAAGCTTCTTGTTGATACGGTAGCGGCCTACGTCGCCGAGGTCATAGCGCTTGTCCGAAAAGAACAGCTTCTGGATGATGTCGCGGGCAGTTTCTTCGTCGGGAGCCTCCGTATTCCGGAGTTGACGGTAGATCTGCTCAACGGCTTCTTTCTCCGAGTTGGAGTTATCCTTTTGCAGCGTGTTGTATATGATAGCGAAGTCCGCAATGTTCACGTTCTCCTTATGCAGAATCACCGACTTAGGGCCTGCATTGAGAATCGTTTCGATGTCGTCCTCCTGAATAGTCGAGTCGCGCTCCAGCAACACTTCGTTCCGGTCGATAGACACCACTTCACCGGTATCCTCGTCTACGAAGTCTTCCGTCCAAGTACGCAGCACCCGGGCAGCCAACTTGCGGCCAACGGCGCGCTTCAGGTTCTTGCGGTCAGCCTTCACCTCTTCCGACAACCCGAACAAATCGAGAATGTCTTTGTCGGTGCCGTAACCGATAGCGCGGAGCAGCGTAGTAACCGGAAACTTCTTCTTCCGGTCGATGTAAGCGTACATCACGTTGTTCACGTCCGTGGCAAACTCAATCCACGAACCTTTGAACGGAATGATACGGGCCGAATACAGCTTCGTGCCGTTGGTGTGCTTGCTTTGCGCAAAGAACACACCTGGTGAACGGTGCAGCTGCGATACAATAACACGCTCAGCACCGTTGATAACGAACGAGCCTTTTTCGGTCATGTAAGGGATATTCCCCAAAAACACTTCCTGCTCAATCGTCTCGAAATCTTCGTTGTCCGTGTCATTGCAGACCAGGCGCAACTTAGCTTTCAACGGCACTGAATAAGTCAAGCCGCGGTCGATACACTCATCCACCGAATATTTCGGAGGATCTACGTGATAGTCGATGAATGTCAGAACAAAGTTTTCGCGCGAGTCCGAAATCGGAAAGTTCTCGGCGAATACTTTGAAAAGGCCCTCATCAGTGCGGTTTTCGGCAGCCGTTTCCAATTGGAAGAAGTCCATGAAAGAGCGAACCTGCACGTCCAAGAAATCCGGATACTCGATAACCTTTTTAATCTTGGCAAAATTGATCCGCTCGTCAGCGGCCTGCAGCTTCTGCAATGCAGTTTGTGCGTTCGGTGTAGCCAATGTATGTGGGGTTAAGAAATGACACTGGGAAAGCACTGACTCACCAAATAAATGGTGACAAATTATCGGCAAGCTGCTTGTTAGCTTATCTTAGCCGATACACAGAAGCGCGAAGCAGAACTTCACGCATCAGGGTCCGTAGGCACAAAAAGCCGCAAAGCGGCGTGCAAACGAACTTCAGTATAGTTTGTTGCCTACAAACAGGAAAAGACCTGGCTTAGTTGCCAGGCCTCTCCTTATTTGTCGGTTAAAAGCGGCGTTGCAGAGTAATTACTTAACCTCTACTTCAGCACCAGCTTCTTCCAGCTGCTTCTTCAGCGACTCAGCTTCGTCTTTGGTAACACCTTCTTTCAAAGGCTTAGGGGCACCGTCAACTAGTTCTTTAGCTTCTTTCAAGCCAAGGCCGGTCAGGTCTTTCACCAGCTTAACAACAGCCAGTTTAGCGCTACCCGCAGCTTTTAAGATTACGTCGAACGAAGTCTTCTCTTCTGGAGCATCAGCAGCAGCAGCGCCACCACCAGCAACCATTACGGGAGCAGCAGCAGCTGGCTCAATGCCGTACTCATCCTTCAAGATGGTAGCCAACTCGTTTACTTCTTTTACCGTCAGGCTAACGAGCTGCTCGGCGAATGCTTTCAAATCTGCCATTTCTGTAGATTGTTAAAAAAGGGGGTTGTTGAACTTTTGAATTGTATGCGTGAAAAAGATGAGCAGCGGTTAGCCTGCAACCTCTTCTTTTTCGGAAAGCGTTTTGAGGATACCAGCCAGTTTACTCCCGCCGCTCGACAGAGCAGAGATAACATTCTTGGCAGGCGACTGCAGCAAGCCGATAACATCGCCAATAAGCTCTTGCTTGCCTTTGATGGTGCTGAGTGTATCCAGTTGATTAGCTCCTACATAGATGCTAGCATCAATGTAAGCACCTTTCAATGCAGGCTTTGGAACAGCGTTTTTGCCGTAGTTCTGCGCCTTGTAGAAATCCTTCAGCAACTTAGCAGGGGCCGAACCTGACTCTTTCGAGAACAGTACGCCCGACTGGCCAGCCAGTGCAGCATCCATTTCAGCCGTGTCGCCACCCAGGGTGTCGAGGGCCTTACGGATAAAGGTATTTTTGTACACCTTGTACTCCAACCCACGGTTGAAGCACAGGCGACGAAATTCGTTGATTTTCGCCACCGACATTCCCGAAGCATCGGCAATGTAGAACGCGTTGTGCGATTGAAACTTCTCGCTCAACTCGTCGACTAGGGCTTGTTTTTCTTCCCGGTTCATATCGTCGTGTTGGTTTTACTTAAGCGGAAGTTACTTGCGTGTCAACCGGAACGGCAGGGCTCATCGTGCTCGAAAGCGTGATGCTCTTAATGTACGTACCCTTAGACGAAGAAGGCTTCAAACGGGTCAGCGTCTGAATTACTTCAATAGCGTTTTCAGCGAGCTTCTGCTCATCGAAAGACACTTTGCCTACCGAGCAGTGAATGATACCTGTTTTGTCAACTTTAAAGTCAATTTTACCAGCTTTCACTTCTTGCACCGCTTTGGCTACGTCCGTAGTTACGGTACCCGACTTCGGGTTTGGCATCAGGCCACGAGGACCCAGTACCCGACCCAAACGACCAACCTTTGCCATCACAGATGGCATAGTGATGATTACGTCGATGTCTGTCCAGCCCTTCTCGATTTTCGAGATGTAGTCGTCCAACCCAACATAGTCAGCACCGGCAGCAGTAGCTTCGGCTTCCTTGTCAGGAGTCACGAGGGCCAATACACGAACGGTTTTGCCAGTACCGTGGGGCAACGTAGCTACTCCACGTACCATCTGGTCGGCTTTGCGAGGATCAACACCCAGACGAACGTCGATATCTACAGAAGCGTCGAATTTGGTATAGGTAATGTCCTTTACCACTTTGGCCGCTTCTACTAGGTTACGAACCTGAGTTAGATCGTGCTTAGCAAGGGCTTCCTTGCGTTTTTTGCTTACTTGTGCCATGTCTTCTCCGTCGTTAATTATTCAGCAAAAGGAGAAGTGCCCGACACAGTGATGCCCATACTGCGAGCCGTACCGGCTACTTGCAACATTGCGGACTCCACTTTGAAAGCGTTCAGGTCTGGCATCTTCGTTTCAGCGATGGTGCGCACCTGGTCCCATGATACCGAACCAACCTTATTACGGTTGGGCTCTTTCGAACCACTCTGGAGCTTAGCAGCCTCCATGAGGAGAACTGGCACCGGAGGAGTTTTCACAACGAAGTCGAACGACTTGTCGGTGTACATGGTGATGAGTACAGGACAAACTTGGCCGGCCTTATCTTGGGTGCGAGCATTGAACTGCTTGCAGAACTCCATGATGTTAAGGCCTTTGCTACCAAGTGCAGGTCCAACCGGCGGCGCGGGGTTCGCGGCACCTCCCTTTATCTGAAGCTTCAGATAACCTCTAATTTCCTTGGCCATTTGGTTTGTAAGGCTTTGGAGTCAGCGACGTAACCCGCATCATCCTCAGTTTTTTAATAACTCCGAGTGGAAGCCCCGTCGGTCCGGAGTCGATAACCGACGACGTTTTCTTGTCTGAAACTTAGAGTTGAGAGCTTAGAACTTGGACGTTACGTTGGTCCGAGTTCTAAGCTCTCCGATCTGAAATTCTCAGTTATGACTCTTTTTCAACCTGGGTATAGCTTAGCTCCATTGGAGTGCTACGGCCGAATATTTTCACAATTACGTTGAGCTTCTTACGCTCCTCGAATACCTCTGACACATTGCCGGAGAAGCCGCTAAAGGCACCATCCACCACTTTTACTAGTTCACCTACTACAAAAGGAGTTTCCAGTGTCGCGGTTTCCTCTTCTGTCTCATCTACTATGCCGAGGATGCGGTTTACTTCAGCTAAGCGCAGTGGAACAGGCTTCGTATTAGCAGTCTTTCCTTCTTTATCACTTAGAAAACCTAGAATACCAGGCGTACTAGTGATGATGTGGTCCACTTCACCATGTGAAAGATCAGCATGGATCAGGATATAGCCGGGAAAGAAGTTACGCTCACGTACCCGCTTTTTGCCGTTCCTCATTTCATACACTTTCTCTGCTGGAATCAGCACTTGTGGCATCAGGTCAGAAAGACCGTGCCGACCAATTTCAGTTTCGAGATAGGTCTTGGCCTTTTTCTCTTGTCCGCTAACTGAGCGAACCACGTACCATTTCAACTCTCCCATCTGCGGACCGATTAACGGAAGGAATTGTAGAACGCCTCCAAACCGGTTTTGAAAATTACGTCCATTAGGCCTACAACAGCAGCAAAAACTAATGAACCGATCAGCACCAAACCGGCGCTTTTCTGCAGCTCCTCAAAAGAAGGCCACGTTACCTTGTAACGCATTTCTTCAGTTGTATCGCGGAAGTACTTAGTTAGCTTGCTCATTGTGCGTCGCCTATGGGCTGGCTTTGATTACATGAAGCTAGGCTTGACCTGCTTTGCTTAAAGCACGAGTGGAGAGATTCGAACTCCCATCAAAGGTTTTGGAGACCTCTATTCTACCCTTGAACTACACTCGTGTATTTATCCTCTTCCCACCTCTGTGGGATTGGGACTGCAAATGTACTGAACTACTTAGACAAAACAAATCCGTCTCCGAAAAAAATCGGAGACGGATTGTATTGTTCTAGCAAAAATTAGTCGAGGATTTCAGTAACCTGACCAGCCCCTACTGTACGTCCACCTTCGCGGATAGCGAAACGCAGACCTTTTTCCATTGCCACTTTGTTGATCAACTCAACAGTGATGGTAACGTTGTCACCAGGCATTACCATTTCTACACCTTCACCCAAAGTGATGATGCCAGTAACGTCGGTGGTACGCAGGTAAAACTGTGGACGGTAGTTGTTGAAGAACGGCGTGTGACGGCCACCCTCCTCTTTCGAGAGAACGTACACTTCAGCCTTGAACTTTTGGTGAGGAGTTACCGAACCTGGTTTGCAGATAACCATACCACGACGGATGGCTTCTTTTTCAATACCACGGAGCAACAGACCTACGTTGTCACCAGCTTCACCACGGTCAAGAATCTTGCGGAACATCTCAACACCGGTCACGGTCGACTTCAGGCCGGCGACAGCGCCCATACCCAAGATGTCAACTTGCTCACCCGAGTTGATGATACCACGCTCGATACGACCGGTAGCAACAGTACCACGACCAGTGATAGAGAATACGTCCTCTACTGGCATCAGGAAGGGCAGGTCGGTCAAACGAGCAGGAATTGGAATGAAGCTGTCAACAGCATCCATCAGTTCCTCGATCTTAGGAACCCAGTTAGCATCACCGTTCAAACCACCTAGGGCAGAACCCTGGATAACTGGAATGTTGTCGCCATCAAAATCGTAGAAAGAAAGCAACTCGCGGATTTCCATCTCTACCAACTCGAGCAGTTCTGGATCGTCCACCATGTCCACTTTGTTCATGAACACAACGAGCTGAGGTACACCTACCTGACGGGCAAGCAGGATGTGCTCACGAGTCTGAGGCATTGGGCCGTCAGTAGCAGCTACTACAAGGATAGCGCCATCCATCTGAGCAGCACCAGTTACCATGTTTTTCACATAGTCAGCGTGACCAGGACAGTCAACGTGAGCATAGTGGCGATTAGCAGTAGCGTATTCTACGTGAGCCGTGTTGATCGTGATACCACGCTCTTTTTCTTCGGGAGCGTTATCGATCGACGAGAAGTCACGCTTAGCAGCCAAACCTTTGCCCGCCAATACCGTGGTGATAGCAGCAGTCAGGGTGGTTTTGCCGTGGTCGACGTGCCCGATCGTACCGATGTTCACGTGCGGCTTGGAACGATCAAAATTTTCTTTGGCCATTGTAATGAGATTAAAAAAGAACTTTAAAGTAAAGTAGGCAGAAAAACGTGACTCGGCTATACTACAAGAAAGCGAAACGCAGCTCCGTTAAATAAGGATTGCACGTCGCTTTACTTGTCTCATAGATCCCACCAAAAGCAATGCTATTGTTCTGGTGGCACTCGTAATTCTGAGCCATTTATGGGATTTGAACCCATGACCTCTTCCTTACCAAGGAAGTGCTCTACCACTGAGCTAAAACGGCTTATATTTTATTTCTGCAAAGCTACAACGAATGTCACACAGTTTACAACTAGTTGCACTGAGCGGGAGACGAGGTTCGAACCCGCGACCTGCAGCTTGGAAGGCTGCCGCTCTACCAACTGAGCTACTCCCGCATATATATCAACCAATGCTTAACATAGACAACCAAAATGGTTGTCGCCTGCTGGCTGTTCAGTTGGTTGCTTGTGGGGGGAGAAGGATTCGAACCTTCGAAAGCTTACGCTAACAGAGTTACAGTCTGTCCCATTTGGCCGCTCTGGAACCCCCCCAAGCATTTATTCACAGCCATTTGCTTTGAATATTCTCGCTTCAACAAGTTCGGCTACTTAGCCAGGTTGTTAAATTGAGTTGCAAAATTAGTGGCTTTATGATGTAAGTCAAGCGCCCGCTTCAAAAACAGCTTACTTTTTTTTGGATATCCTGACTGCTCCATTATTCGCACACCAGCTAACTCACTGATTACATTATCCCAAAGCCATTGAAAGGCGCCAACTGCCACTATAAAATATTTTTCATCTGACTACTGCATGAGGGCATAGTATGCTTTTACTTGCTCGTCCTTTTCCTTGCTACGGATATCTTGCATTGTGGCTTTTAGAGTAGGCATGCTGGGTGCTAAGATGTTCAGCCCCCGGTAGGCACCCAGCCGTACATAATTGCGCGGACTAGTACGCGCTAAGCTTTCTAGCTTCTGGACGCCTTTATCTCGCTCCACAACCGGAATACGTAGCATGAAAGTGGCAAAGTTAGGCAGATACGACTGATACAAATCCGCTTCACTCACATCGGGTAGGCGGCGTAGAAACCACTGGTATTGTTCGATTGAGTTGCCATTGAGGGAGTAATAGGCAGATAGCGCACTTAAGACTTCACGACTCTTTGTTTCCTGCAACGCATTGATACGCTCACGGGAATCAGGAGTAGGTGACTTAGCCAGTGCCTGTATGGCTGCACTAGTTACATGGTAGGAACTATCGGATAGCGCGGCGGTATAAATAGCACCGTAGTCTTCATTGTTGAAGGCGGACAGTGTGGTTATGGTAGTGGCACGCACTTGATTGTTCTTGTCGGTGGTGGCTACTCGCTGAAGCTCTTTGCGCACGGCATTACCTTCGGCTCCCTTGTAGCGACGCAAAGCTTGCACGGCCGCCAAACGAACAGCCCAGAACTTATCATCCAGAGCATTGCGTAGCATTGCGCTTACTGTCAGATCCGAGTTTTTGCTTCGGAGTTGGTCGATGGCCTCGTATTTCTGTAGATAACTGCGGGCGTGGCTGAACTGGTAGAGCAGTTCATCTTGGCTCCGCTCCTCTTCTATCTGCCCTAGCAGTTGGGCTTCATTATCGAATTTGACGAGGCTGGGTCGCTGATTGGCCGGTAACCGGAACGTCTGGTCGGCTTTCGTGACGACAATGCGGTGGTCGGTTGGCTGATTATTAACCCAAGTGGTAACTGTAACGGGCAGGCGGTAGATAGGCGTGAATGTAGAATCCTGGAGTTGCTGAACGCGCAAGCTCACTTGGTTGCCAGCATAACTATGCGTTATCTTCAACTCGGGGTGTCCCCGCTGCAAAAACCACTGGTCGAAAAACCACATCAAATCTTCGCCGGTGGTTTCCTCGAAAGCCAGGCGGAGTTTGGAAAGCTCGGTGCTTGAGAGCTTGTTGTGCGTCAGATATCGGTTCAGCGCAGTGAAGAAAGCATCATCGCCGACGTACTTGCGCAACATGTGCAGCACCCGGCCGCCTTTGTCGTAGGAATGCCGGTCGAACATATCTTCGTTCTGGGCATAGTGATAGCGAATGAGCGGCTCCCGTTTGCTTTGCGCCTCTTCTAGGTAGCGGTTCATCTTTTCCTGCTGCACCAAAGCAGCGGCATCGGCCCCGTACTTATACTCGGCCCATAGCAATTCAGAATAGTCAGCAAAGGATTCATTAAGGGGCAGATTCGCCCATGATTCAGTTGTGACATAGTCGCCGAACCAATGGTGAAACAGCTCGTGCGCTACCGTGGATTCAGGCTCGTAGCCCACATCGAGTAGCTCACGGGCAGTAAACTGCACAATGCTTTGCTCGAATGTGACGGCCGTAGTGTTTTCCATAGCTCCCGACACAAAGTCGTGAACGGCTACTTGGCTGTACTTCTCCCACGGAAAATCAACGCCAAGCTTCTGCGAAAAGAAGGTCAACATTTCCGGCGTATTACCGAAAACTGCTTTAGCAGTACCAGCGAATTTCGGATCAACGTAATAATCAACCGCTTTACCACGCCACGAATCGCTTATTACAGCAAAGTCGCCGGCAGCTAGCATGGTCAAATAGGGAGCATGTGGCAGGCTTTGTTTCCAAGTATCGGTGCGGGTACCGTCGCTGTTTTTCTTGGAGCCAACCAACAAGCCATTGGACAACGTTTTCAAATTGGCCTCCACCGTCAGGCTAATTTCCTGCGTCATGCGCTGGTTAGGCTTGTCGATGGTCGGAAACCAGCACGAACTGCCCTCGGTTTCACCTTGCGTCCAAACCTGACGCGGCTTGGTCTTATCGGTGCCCATAGGATTGATGAAATACAATCCTTTGTCCCCGGTAATAGCAGCACTCCCCCCTGCCTCTAATTCATTGGGTTTAGCCGTGTATTGCACACGTACTTGGTAGGGCTCAGCTCGACTGTACTGCCGGTCAAGCGTGACGGTTAGCTTCTTTTTATCGTAGGTAAAGTTGAGATTCTTCTCTTTGGTGCCAGTTACCAAGCGTACCGATTTTACGTCAAACCCTTTGGCATCAAGCACTACCTGATTCTGAGGGTAGAAATGGGGCCGCAATGTGAGCGTGGCCGTGCCAAGTAACCACTGCCGGCTCCAGTCCAGCCGAACATCAAGCTTGGTATCAAGTAAATCGTGAACAATGGTAGCGGCTGGCTGCACCGGGTTGGTTGGTGGCAGCCAGGATGGTACAACTATAGAGGCGGGAGCAGGCGAGGCTGAAACTGACTCACTGGCTGCTGGCGTTTTCTTGTGAGCAGCTTTATTGGTTGCTGACTTGCTCGACTTAACCGCCTGAGCTGCTGCTTCCAACTGGCACACAAGAACAAGACTTAAAACGCCGAGAAGCGAATATTTCATGCGAAAATGCAAGGAGTGTATGGGACCTCAAGTTCCGAAATTATTTGAGATTTGGACTATCTTTAAGCCCTTTTCACCCCGCTCCTCTCCTCCTACTTATGCTACAAGTCAGCACCAATTCCACTCAAACCTGGGATGTAGACTATCACCCCAACGGTGCGATAACCGTCAATAATGAGCTATTTGAGTGGAACATCACGGCGCTGGGGCAAAGCCGGTTTCATATGGTTTACAACAACCAATCAGTAGTGGCCGAAGTAGTGGACGCAGACTATACTGCCAAGACTTTCCGGGTGAAGCTGAACGGTCAATTGGTGGAACTCCAAGTGAAGGACCGCTTTGACTTATTGCTTAGCAAGCTCGGCATGAGTGCTATCGGCGTCAGCAAAGTGAACGAACTGAAAGCTCCTATGCCAGGTCTTATTGTAGCCGTTCGGGTGGAGCCAGGCCAAACCGTACAGAAAGGTGATGCCTTACTAGTACTGGAAGCAATGAAGATGGAAAACATTCTCAAAGCTCCAGCCGACGGAACAATTGGCGTCATTAAAGTCGAGCTTCGCGACAACGTAACAAAAGGCCAAGTGCTTATTCAATTCACTTGATTGTAAATGGCTCGTTTAGTACTCGGCAGCTGACTACCCTACATACTCTACCTTGCTGCCCTCTGGTAATTCATCCTTTTCCTATGAACGACAAGCAGCGCTTACGCGAAATCGAGGAAGTCTTGACCGTGATTTACAAGCGCAGGAAGTGCTAAAGGCGGAAGTGCGTTTGCTACGAGCAGAGCGTGACCAAGCTGGAGAACGTATATCCTGGTTGGAACGCGCCGTGGAATCTAAGCAGCGCAACACGCATTTTTTTCTCTCTTTCGAGTCAAGCACAGCACTCAACGTTCTTCAGGCAGAGCAGCTTTTACTAGTTTTAATGCAGCCGCAAGCACAGAATTAACTTTTTCTGTGAAATTTTACCCCTGATTTCCTACCTAATCTCTCGGATTTTGAAATACAAACGAATTCTGCTCAAGCTAAGCGGCGAAGCTCTGATGGGCCAGCAACAGTATGGCATTGATGCCACTCGGCTCATGCAATACGCCGAGGAAATCAAATTGGCGGCCGCAACAGGTACGGAGGTGGCGGTGGTAATTGGGGGAGGCAATATTTTCCGTGGCGTGCAGGCCGCAGCCTTGGGGCTCGACCGGGTGCAGGGCGACTATATGGGCATGCTGGCTACGGTCATCAATTCAATGGCTTTGCAAAGCGCTTTGGAAAAGTTGGAAGTAAGCACTCGGCTGTTGTCGGGCCTTACTATTCAGCGAGTATGTGAGCCATATATACGGCGGCGGGCTGTACGGCACTTAGAGAAAGGCCGGGTGGTCATCTTCGGAGCAGGTATCGGCTCACCGTACTTTACTACCGATTCGGCAGCTTCTTTGCGCGCTATCGAAATAGAGGCGGATGTTGTGTTGAAAGGCACCCGAGTGGATGGTATTTACACCGCCGATCCAGAAAAGGACCCTTCAGCTACCCGCTACCCGGAAATTACCTTCGAGGAGGTAATGGAGAAGAACCTGAACGTGATGGATATGACGGCTTTCACGCTGTGCAAGGAAAACAACTTGCCTATCATCGTTTTTGATATGAACAAGGAAGGCAACCTACAGCGCTTGATTGATGGCGAAACTATAGGTACGCTTGTCACTATGAACGGCGGCAACAGCGCCGCCACCTTGGACAGCAAGCACAGTAGCTTGCAACCTAGCCTCGATAATCCGCTTACTTAAGCGTGTTCCTACTCAAGAAGTAGAGCCAGATAGTCAACTCATGGCTTACTTGCCCTATTTTTTAGCGCACAATTCTTAATTCTTTCAAAAAAATGGACGAAGAAATTCAGTTTTATCTGAGCGAAGCCGAAGAGTCAATGGCCAAGTCGCTGCAACATACGGGGTCAGAGTTGAGCCGTATTCGTGCTGGTAAGGCCACCCCGGCCATGCTCGACTCGTTGCGTGTAGACTACTACGGGACGCCAACGCCCATTGCTCAAATTGCCAACATATCAACTCCCGATGCTCGCTCACTGCTTATCAAGCCGTGGGAGAAAAACATGATATCAGAAGTTGCAAAGGCCATCAAGAATAGCGACCTAGGCTTGAATCCAGTTTCTGACGCAGAAGGTGTCCGTCTCAACATTCCGCCCATGACGGAAGAGCGCCGCCGCGACTTGGTAAAGCAGGTGAAAAACGAAACTGAAACTGGTAAAGTACGCATCCGCGGCATCCGCAAAGATGTGAATGACTCGTTGCGCAAGCTGCTGAAGGATGGTGCGGCCGAAGACGCCATTAAAGACGCCGAAGCCAAGGTGCAGAAAGCCACTGATAGCTACATCAGCAAAATTGATGACCTAATGAGCAAGAAGGAGTCGGAAATCATGACTATCTGATTTCAATACTTAAGACGCAAAAGGCCGCTCCGATATATCGGAGCGGCCTTTTGCGTCTTATATCTAATAGCCTACATCGGCTCATGAGCTTTCCAGTAGCCGTTGGTGATTATCTGGTGCTCCACGACCTCGGGTACCAAGTACCGAATTGACTTGCCTGCCTGAAGACATTCGCGGATGAACGTAGCAGATATATCCAGCAGCGGCGCCTCCACAATGCGCAGGCGCGGATTAGGCGCGACGTCGCGGGGCAGTTCATACCCCGGCCGGGGATAAACGTACATATCGAACTCCTGCCGGATACGCTCCACCTCTTTCCAGCCCGCCAACCCAGCTAAATTGTCGCCACCCATGAGCAGCACAAACTCGTGCTGCGGATAGCGGCGACCAAGCTGATCGAGCGTAGTGATGGTGTAGCTAGGCTTGGGTAGATGAAACTCCACGTCGGAGGTGCGTAGCAACTCATTACCAGCAATAGCGGCCTGCACCAGCGCTAGCCGAGCTGCTTGCGGTAGGAGTTGCTGCCCAACCTTATATGGGCTTTGCGGCGACACTACAAACCATACGGCCGATAAATCGGTGTGAGTGGCCATGTGCTGCGCCAGAATCAAGTGCCCAATATGAATGGGGTTGAAGGAGCCAAATAGCAAGCCTACCCGTTGTTTGCCGTTTTCCGCCGGATTCACAACACTGCCGATTCGGCGGTAATAAAGTCGCGCACTAGCTTCTCAGCAGCAGCGGCAGCTTCATCTAGGTCGTCGTTCACCACTGTCACATCAAACCGGTCTTCAAACGTAAGCTCGAAGTTGGCCTTGTAGAGACGAGCAGAAATACTAGACGCAGAATCGGTAGCCCGCTGACGGAGACGACCTTCGAGCACCTCCAGCGATGGAGGCCGCACGAATACTGCCAAGGCTCGGTCTTTATAGAACTCCTTGATACTCAGGCCACCTTTCACATCTACATCCAGAATAGCGTGTCTACCACTTTCCCAGATGCGCTCAATTTCTGATTTGAGCGTGCCGTAAAAGGCCCCTTCATACACTTCCTCCCATTCCACGAAGGCTTCTTCCCGGATTTTCTCCTGGAATTCCTGCACAGAAATGAAGTAGTAGTCCTTACCGTTGGCTTCAGCCCGGCCCCGACGGTCGCGGGTGCACGCGGAAATGGAGAAGTTCAGCTCTGGAATCCGATCCAGCAGCCGATGAACTATGGTCGTTTTGCCGGCGCCGGAAGGAGCCGAAAACACAATAATTTTGCCCTGCATCGGGCAAAATTAGGCCATTTCCACTTGTAAACGCGACAAAATTGTTTGTGGCAGGGCAGTTGGTGCTCCTTTACGTCCTACATACGAGGTCAGGAAGCCGATAAAAGCTTGCTGTTTGGTGATGTCCTCGAAGCAAGGCGAGCAATCATCGGAGTGGCTAACGATATACTCTTCGTCTTCCACGGTAGGCTCATGGCCCACTACAAGCTGGTCGAGTATCATATTTACACGGTCACAGTCAGCAGCAGGTGTGACTACCTGGTGCGTAACAGAATTGGTTTGCGTTGTAGAGGTGTTTTCCATGATTAATATTAATTAGTCGGTTGAGTCGTCTTCTTGGTCAGCATCTGCGCTTCCAATTAGGCCACCATAGCCCATTGATTGCGCATATTTTTCCAACTTGTCCTTCAAGAAATTACGAGCCCGGTGGAGGCGCGAACGGACTGTTCCGATAGGGATATCCAGCACTTTGGCCATTTCCTCATAGGTAAACCCTTCCAGGTCGCAGAGGATGATGACGGTGCGAAAATCCACGGGCAGTGAGTTGAGTGCGCTGGCCACTTCGTCGCCGATGAGGTCGCGCACGGCTTGTTGCCGCATATCGGACGAGGAACCACCCACGTCACTGTCGGACTCGACGTCTTCCGAATTATAGTAGCCTTCAATTTCGCTATAGTCGACCTTGGCTGGCTGCTTGCTCTTTTTCCGGAAGTCGTTGATGAACGAGTTTTTCAGGATGCGAAACAGCCATGCTTTGGCGTTGGTTCCCTGCTCGAAGTACTCGAAGAACCGATATGCCTTCAAATAGGTCTCCTGGACGAGGTCATTGGCATCGTCTTCGTCTAGTGTCAGGCGGAAGGCAAAATTGTACAGAGAGTCGATTACAGGCATGAGTTCAGCCTGGAACCGTCGGTCCTTTTCTTCCTTACTTAACTTCGGAACCCGTTCGGGAGAGTCGCTCATAGAGGCTCAGCAAATAGCGGCGGAGGTGCATAAACCGCCTTGTAGACAAATGTACAGATTATACTATCCCGTTCAAGGGGCCATACTAGCTGGGTAGCGCGCCGCCCGTTCTGCACTCACTACAATAAATCCGTAGAGAAATACAAACATGTTGAAGCCGATTTGCATTTGCAGCAGCGAATCGACCAGATTAGCGACGCTCATCATGAGTAGGAAATGTATCACGTACGGATTTTGACGCAACGCAGGTTGCAAAAAAGGTTGGAACAATACCAGCAACCATAGTATAAGCCCTACTGTACCACCTCCAACCAAGTACTCCAAGTATTGGTTATGAGTCATCACCCAGTTCTTGGGCTTCAAGCCAAAACTGTGGTAGCTGTACTGGCCTAACATGGCCGCATCGACGTCGGCCATGCCTACGCCCAGCCACGGATGCTCCTGCGCAATGATAGTAGCGGTTTCCCAGGCCGCAAACCGCTTGGCCAGGGAATAATCGTTGATGTTACGGCCGGACTGATACTGGTCGATATCTTCTAAGGTTACCGCTACCCGGCCTTGAATGGGCTCTAGAGTAAAGTAAGCACCTAGTGGCAACCCGATCATGGCAACCAGCACAACCGCCCCCAGCATGAAGCGACGCTGTAGCACAATAAGGATAGCGGCATCGAATAGGATCATAGCGTAGAGCACCATTAGACCGGTGCGGTAGGCCAGCACGTGCATAATTACGAACATCAGCACTGCGCAACACAGCAACCCCCACCGAATCGGGAGTGTAGCTAAAGGGTTCCGGCGCAGCAGCAGGGCAAAAAAGAATGCCAATGCCAGCAGAATGCTGAAATGAATATGGAATATACCCGTTATGGCTGGCACGTTTTGCCCAATACTAATTAGGCGGTTAGCTTCTTCCGGGTTGAGCAAATAACGCCCCAGTGTACTGATAGCCAAGGCTGTAGCTAAAGCTACGTATAGCAGCCCAATGCCAAATTTCTGCCGCTTTGTGAGGGGGACTGCCACGGCAAAAGCCAGCGGCACTACCAGCAATGGCAGCTTCCGGTAAACCTCATGCTGCCAAACGGCCAGTTGCGTGGTATAAGTGCCGCTGACAATCAGAAACACGTAGAGCAACCCGATGCATACCACCGTGCGCAAATGAAACCACTGCTTGATGCTAGCCCGAAAGTTTGGTTGGGTACAGGCGGCTACTAACCCTACTAACGGGCTTAAAGCAACCAGCGCACGAGACGCAAATAAGCCCACTACGGCGGCCGCACAAGCTAACAGCAGTAAATACTGAGACAAGCGCCCATCTCGATAAAGCTGACGCAAGGAAAAAGGGGCAACAAGTACTTCAGTCATAGAAGACAACAGGAGCCTAAACTTGGCTCGGCAAGTTAGGCATTGGTTTCCACGCAAGAACTTGATGCAGCACTTGCAAGGGAGCCAATGCTTTGATACAAGTACACGCCGCTGGCTCACGGCGACAATCTTGGCAATCGGGACGGTCGAATACTAAGTAGCCAGCATGCGGACCTAGCGGTGCCCAGCGCCCTGGGTGCATCGGCCGGATAGGCGGGTATAGCCCAAGTGTGTAACGGCCTAGCGCGGCAGTTACGTGTAGTGGCCCCGTGCTACCAGCCACAATGCCGTCGGCAGCACTTAGAAAGGCCAGCAGTTGTGGCAACGTAAGGCACCCGGTCAGGTCGGCGGCTAGAAATGGTTGGTGCTCGGTCAGCCACGCGCGCAACTCCTCCCCTTCTGCCGAGGTTCCAGTTACAAACACTCGGTGGCCAGCCGCGTGCAGCAACCGTGCCAGTGCCCCAAAATGCGGCAGTCCCCATTCCCGGGCACTACCCCGGCTGCGTGGATGCAATACCACATTTAGCTGTGCTGGTTGCCGCTGAGACAATAATTGCTGCCACTGCGCCGCAAGTACCTCGGTCGGCTGCAACTGCACTAATTCTGCAAGTTGGGTGAGCGGCACTACAGTTTCGGAATGTAGCGGGGCCAGTAGTTGCAGGTTCAGCTGCGCTTCGTGCAGCGGAGAATGACGGCGGCTGAGGGCGACCAGCCGGTTACAAGTCAGCCAATGAAACAGCCGGTTGCGGGTACCAATGCGCAGCGGAATCCGCACTTTATGCGCCAACTTGGCGAGCAGCTTATTAGGAAAGACGTGTAGAATGGCATCGGCCTGCTGGGCTTGCAGGAGCTGCACCTGTTCGGACTCAGGCAGAGCGCTTATTTCGTCGAAGTTCAGAAAAGCATCCACCCAGGGGCAGGCTTCGGCTATGGCTTGGGTGTAGGTGCGGCCAATCAGTACCACGCGGCAACCCGGAAAAAGTTGCTTCAGACGGCCGCACACCGGTAGGGTAAGCACTACGTCGCCAATGGCATCGGTGCGGCTTACAAGGAAGGTTTTCATGCGGCGGTTTGGTTGGCGGATACTATGGAATAGGCTACTTGGTACGTCATGGGGCCAGGCGTTTTCGGGTTTTCAGCTTGGCGAACTTCAGGAATACACCCCAGGCCGAAATGGTGGCAATGCACAGACCAGCAAACCCATCGAGAAAGCCAAGCCGGAAAAAGTAGCCATGCACAAACTTCCACCACGGCTTGAGCAGCAGATGAAAGACCGTCACCTGCCGTTTGCCGCGCAACCACAGCTCGTCGGCGGCAATGTTGGTGAAGCGGTTGAGCTGACCGACGTGCTGCTCCACGGAGTTGTAGGAGTAGTGCTGCGCGTCGCCCGCCAGCTCGCCGACCGTTTGGCTAGGCTGCACCTCAAACCGCTCGTGCAGTAGTAGGCCCTGCCACGCTCCCAGCCGTCGGTCGTAGAGGCGCAGCTTCCGGTCGGGGTACCAGCCGCCGTGGCGCACCCAGCTGCCGCAGTAGTTGGTAAGGCGGGCCAAGGTGTAGCCGGCGTGCTGCCAGTTTGCTGTTGCCGCCCGAATGCTACGGCGCAGCTCGTCGGTCAGTACCTCGTCGGCGTCCAGTTGCAGCACGTAGTCGTGTTGGGCTTGGGCGGTGGCGTAGTTTTTTTGCTCCACATAGCCTTCGAAAGCGTGCTGCACTACCCGAGCACCTAGCTGGCGGCAGATTTCCGCGGTGCGGTCCGTTGAAAAGCTATCCACCACTACTAGCTCGTCGGCAATGGGCCGGGCGGCTTCGAGGCAACGGGCAATGTTGGCTTCTTCGTTGAAGGTAATAATGACGACGGACAGCGGGACCTGGGGCATAGCGCAAGCAAATATCGGGGTTTTGCGCGGGCAGGTTACCCTCTCTCCAATGGGGGCAATCAAAGCCTGCACTACAGCGCACCGCAGCAGACTATGCCTACAGCTCAACTATCCTACACTACAGCTACCTCAGGATACGGGTGCAGCCCCTTGCTCGACGGCAACCGTCAATCTTTCCCTTGCCCACCTCAATGCTGGCTCTTATATAATTCGGGTAGCAGTTTCCCGAAGGTCGGCAATGCCCAGTCGCCGGCTAAAGGTTGTGCGATAGTCAGCACAGCATCGAAGCTTGTGTAAAATGATTGCAAGAGCGTTGTGTCCGTATACAGGCCATTCAATCTGCTTCTGTATATGACTCAATCCTCCGAAAAAATTGCCCTCGTTACGGGGGCCACAGCTGGTATTGGTACCGTTACGGCCCAAGCACTAGCTCAGCAAGGGTTTCATGTGGTGCTGCTGGCCCGCAACGCTGATAAGGCTGCCCGCACCCGCCACAAAATTCAGCAGGTGGCCCAGCCCGGCCACCGCGTAGATGTATTGCTCTGCGACCTATCCGACCTGGGGCAGGTACGGCGGGCGGCCGAGGAGTTTCGGCAGCGCTACGGCCACCTGGATGTACTGATCAACAACGCCGGACTGGTGCTAGGCGACGACCGGCAGGTATCCGCCGACGGCTATGAGTTGACACTGGCTACCAACCATCTGGGACCTTTTCTGCTCACCAACTTGCTGCTGGATAAGCTACAGCAGAGTTCAGCAGCCCGGATTGTCAACGTAGCTTCCATGGCCTACCAGTTTGCCAAACCCGATTTCAAGACGCTGGAAGTGGCTGGCGGCTACTCGCCTATGCGGGCCTACGCCAACTCCAAACTCTACAACATCATGTTCACGCAGGAGTTGGCCCGGCGGCTCCGGCAGTACGGCATCATCAACGTTACCACCAATAGCCTGCACCCCGGCGTGGTAGCCAGCAGCTTCGGCCAAAGCTCTAACTGGTTTACCAAGGCATTTTATAAAGTAGCGGCGCCGTTTATGACGTCCTCGGAGGAAGGCGCCCAAACTAGCATCTACCTGGCCACGGACCCGGAAGTAGCCGACACCAACGGCGGCTACTTTGTGAAGAAACGTCCGGAAGCCGTGAAATCAGGCTACAATACGCTCGAAAATGCCCAGCAGCTTTGGCAGCACTCCGAGAAACTGACAGGCCAACAGTTTCTAACGAAAGAATAAAGCTGTAGCTGGCAGCGAATATCAGCAGCCAAACATCTACCTGCGCAAACAACACTTTTACGGATTGGCCGATAAACAAATCGTAAAGCTGCCGCGTTAGGCAACCGCATTCATGTACCTACCTGATTTAATTATATGGAACTTGGCATTAGCTCATTTGGCGAAGTAGCCCCGGCCCACGTAGCGGGTGGCGACACGGCCGCGGCCCAACGCACCCAGGAACTCGTAGCCTTAGGCCGCCGCGCCGATGAAGCCGGCCTAGACGTAGTAGCCATCGGGGAGCATCACCGGGCCGACTACGTGGTATCGTCGCCGGAGATGGTGCTAGCGGCAGTAGCGTCCGTTACCAGCCGCGTGCGGCTCAGCAGCGCCGTTACGGTACTCAGCTCCACTGACCCAGTGCGCACGTTCCAGAATTTCGCCACGCTCGATTTGATTTCCAACGGCCGGGCTGAAATCATTGCCGGCCGGGGCTCCTTCATCGAGTCGTTTCCACTGTTCGGGCAGGATTTGCAGGATTACGATGCCTTGTTCACCGAGAAGCTCGGCCTGCTGTTGCAGCTGAATGAACAGGAAGTGGTAAGCTGGCAGGGCAAGCTCCGGCCAAGTATTGCGGGCAAAGGTGTGTACCCGCGTCCTTTGCAGCCTAAGCTGCCCATCTGGATTGGCGTGGGCGGCACACCTGCTTCGGCAGCTCGGGCTGGCTCGTTGGGGTTGGGCCTGACCATTGCTATTCTCGGCGGAGCCCCGGCGCAGTACGTGTCGTTTGCTGAGCTGCATCGCCGGGCGGCCCAGCAGGCGGGTCATACAGGCGCGCTGCCGCTGTGCCTCAACTGCCACTTCCACCTAGCCGAAAACTCTCGGCAGGCGGCCGATGAGTTTTTCCCGGCCTATGCCCTGGTGATGAATCGTATTGGCCGGGAGCGGGGTTGGCCACCTATGTCGCGGCAGCAGTTCGACTACTTACGCGGACCGCAGGGTCCGCTATTTGTAGGTTCTCCACAGGAAATCATCGAGAAGCTGGTATACCTGCACGGCCTGTTCGGCAACACGCGTTTCATCGGCCAGCTGATGCTAGAGGGTATGCCACACGAGACGGTGTTACGTTCCACCGAGCTATTTGGGCAGATAGTGGGCCCGGCAGTGCGTGAGCGGCTGGGCGTAACTGCTTCAGTAGCCTAACCCTTCGTAAACCCAAACAAAAAGGGCTGCCAGTTTTGGCAGCCCTTTTTAATTAACGCTGAAGTAAGAAATGCATCCGTTTCTTACTTCGAATAATCTGTGATTTAGTAGCGGTACAGGTCCGACTTGAACGGGCCAGCTACGGGTACTTTGATGTAGTCAGCTTGCTTCGACGTTAACTCGTCCAGCTCTACACCAATCTTGGCGAGGTGCAGGCGGGCTACTTTCTCGTCGAGGTGCTTGGGCAGAGTATACACCTGGTTTTCGTATTTATCGGCGTTCTGCCACAGCTCCAACTGCGCCAGCGTCTGGTTGGTGAACGAGTTCGACATCACGAACGAAGGGTGGCCAGTGGCGCAACCCAGGTTCACGAGGCGGCCTTCAGCCAGAATGATAACCTCTTTACCGTCGATGTTGTAGAGGTCAACCTGCGGCTTCACAGTGTCTTTGGTGTGGCCGTAGTTTTTATTAAGCCACGCCATGTCGATTTCATCGTCGAAGTGGCCGATGTTGCAGACAATAGCTTTGTCTTTCAGGGCCCGGAAATGCTCTTCGCGGATGATGTCGCAGTTACCAGTGGTGGTAATTACGATGTCAGCGCGCGGAATGGCGTTTTCCATTTTCTTCACCTCGAAGCCATCCATGGCGGCTTGCAGGGCGCAGATGGGGTCGATTTCCGTTACGATAACGCGGGCACCAGCACCCGACAAGCTAGCAGCCGTACCCTTTCCTACGTCGCCGTAGCCAGCTACTACTGCTACTTTACCGGCCATCATTACGTCGGTGGCGCGGCGGATAGCATCCACAGCCGACTCCTTGCAGCCGTATTTGTTGTCGAACTTCGACTTGGTAACCGAGTCGTTTACGTTGAAGGCCGGCATCGGCAGAGTGCCGTTTTTCACACGGTCCAGCAGACGCAGTACACCCGTAGTAGTTTCCTCCGACAGGCCTTTGATGCCTGCGGCCAGTTCGGGGAACTGGTTCAGCACCATGTTGGTCAGGTCACCGCCGTCATCGAGAATCATGTTCAGAGGCTCGCGCTTCTCGCCGAAAAACAGCGTCTGCTCGATGCACCAGTTGAACTCCTCTTCGTTCATGCCTTTCCAGGCATATACCGGAGTACCAGCAGCAGCAATAGCGGCAGCGGCATGGTCCTGAGTGGAGAAGATATTGCACGACGACCACGTAACCTCAGCACCCAGCGCAATCAGGGTTTCGATGAGCACGGCCGTTTGAATGGTCATGTGCAGGCAGCCGGCAATACGCGCGCCTTCCAGCGGCTTTGAATTGCCAAACTCCTCACGCAACGCCATCAGACCGGGCATTTCAGCTTCAGCCAGACGGATTTCCTTGCGGCCCCACTCCGCGAGGCTCATATCTTTCACTTTGTACGGAACGTAAGCCGTAGTCTTGGTCTCAACCATGATATAGGAAGTTTTTTGCGAGTCAACTACAAAGATAGCCAATTTGTTATTCAGACTATACAATACAGAAAGCCTGCTCTTTCTACAAAGCAGGCTTTTTACGTTGATACTAGGTGGGCTACTGGCTACTAATTATTCTCTACAATAACTGCTTGCAGCCGTAAGTTTTGAGCAACGGTGGTGCTCTTGATACCGCGCAACACTACCGTGTACAGTTTACCGGCTACGTATGCTTTGGTGCCCGTACCTGTGCCAGTACCGTCGCCTACTAGGGTTTCAGTGGTTGCGGTGGCTCCAGTGCCGGTTGAAATGGCTAACCCGTATGTGCCGGGGGTAATTTCCACGAACTGAGAGCTATTGGCAAACGACACATTCGGAATGATGTCGGTAGCTCCCACTGCGCCGGGCTGCGAGAGGCTCACCTGGCTGGGCGCGCTTACTCCCAAGTGTACCAACCGGATTTTGGCTTTGCCAGTGGCGGGTGCGGTTAGGTCGTCGGTAACAGCCAAGGCTGCAACTGAGCCCAACGACGCAGTAGGCGAGTAGGCAAACACCGAATAGTTTTTGTCTTTTTCAACGGTAACGGTTTGCGTTACGGCCGTTACGTTGGAGCTAGCGTCGTTGATTTTAACAACTTGAGCACCAGCATCTAGCGTTAGGTAACTTCCCGTAAAGCCATAGTTGAGAGCTCCTAAATCTTTATCGTTGGCCAATACTTTCACTTGAGAGCTGGCAGTAGGAGCAGCGTGCGAAAACAGCACCTTGCCTTGGGAGGGCGTAGCCGGGGTGTTGTCGTCATCGTTGCCGCAGCTTGCAAAAACCAGCGCAGCCGGAATAGCAGCCAGCAAGAAAGAGCGACGGGACGGGGTGAAGTTGAATTTCATGGCAGATACAGTGGTGAAAGGAAAATATAAGTACTGCGCCCAGAACGTATAACCCAGATATTTTGTTGGGCTATTTTTAGAATTTTTTTACTGCAAAAAGGCCTAGTTTCTTGTTTTGCAGCTGCTTACATTTGTACTATTATGCGCTACTCCGTTCTGCCCACTATGTTCACACACCGCTCCTTACTTGTCTCGTTTAGTGTTTTGGGGCTACTAAGCATCCACTCGCTACAGGCCCAACAAACCGTTACTTCGATTAATCTAAGCCCCGAAGATCAGAATCGGGGACTGAACGGGGTGCAGAAGAATTTTTACTTCGCTACAAAGCAAGACCCTACTGATAATGACTATCAGAATGCCGGTTTCTTCGGGCAAAAGTTGCGGCCCTACCTCAAGGACAATACTGAGGCTTTGGAGAACCTGAATCAGTATCGGCGGCAGAAGTGGCTATTTTTGGGGGAGCGGTTGGTGTTTGTGGGCGGGGTAGCAACGTATGGCGCCCAAGTACTGAGCGGCGACGGTGACCGGCACTACTTCAGCAATGCCCAGAAAGTCACGCTGGGCATAATAGGCGCAAGTTTGCTGTCCAACGTATTCATCACGCGCCACACCAACGAGCATTTCGAGCAGGCCGTAAATGCCTATAATGCTGGTCAGCCGGCGGCTCACCGTACGGGCAGTATTTTTCAACGTTTGGCGCCTAGCGCCGTTGGAGTGGCAGCACCTACTGGCCAGCCGCAGTTGGCTTTCCGCTGGCAGATTCGCTAAAAATACTTGCTGTGATAAACCGGCGAATAAGTGTGGCTAGCCGTGCTTATTCGCCGGTTTATGCTTATTGCTGCTGGCTAAAGCGCACAATATCACTGGGAAGGGCACTCTTCCTTGTCCTGGAATCGTTTATTTGGCAGTAATAGCTGCGGTAAGGCACCAGCTTAGCTGGTACCTTACCGCAGCCGCGGCAACTTTTTATAAGTGAACCGCGCTTTTTTTTGTTCGTAGGAGAAGTTCATGGAATTTCCGTTGCCCGAAGCGGCGCGTCGGTACGTTGCCAAGCACCTGTACGACGACCCCGCTCAATTGGCTTTGCAAGCTCGCCGCTACCCCAGCCTTCCCATTCCGGAACTGGTGCGTCAGATTCAGGCCCGCCAAAAAGCCCGCCTCAAAGTACCCGCCTGGGCTGACAACCCCGACCTTATCTTTCCGCCCGCCTTATCAGTGGAGCAGGCTTCGTCAGCCCGCACAGCTGCTTTCAAAGCTTCCCTAGTAACCGGCCAACGCCTCGTTGACCTCACCGGCGGCTTTGGCGTGGATGTGGCACACTTCGCCGAGCAGATTCCGGAGGTACATTACGTGGAGCGAAACGCCGCCCTGGCTGATGTAGTGCGCTTCAACCTCACGCACCTCGGCGTTACGAACGTGCACTACCACACGGCCGACGCGGTGAACTTCCTGCGCAACACGCCCGATACCTTCGACTGGATCTACCTAGACCCAGCCCGCCGGGACACGGCCGCCCGCAAGATTTTCCGGCTCCAGGACTGTGAGCCGGACGTGTTGCGGTTGTTGCCCCTGCTGCTGCACAAAGGCCGCCGGGTGTTGCTCAAAACCTCGCCCATGCTGGACATCGAGCAGGCCTTGCAGGAATTGCGGCAAGTGCGGCAGGTGTGGGTGGTAGCCGTGGACAACGAATGCAAGGAAGTGCTGTATGAGCTGGGCCCCGAGCCAGCCGTTGACCCGGAGCGGCATACCGTGAACCTGCTGCGCACTGGCGAGCAGCAGGAATTCCGGCTGAACCGGGCGCGGGAAGCCCGCGCAGTTTCGCGCTACGCCGAGCCACAGGGCTATCTATACGAGCCTAATGTGGCCGTGCTGAAAGCCGGCGGATTCCGGAGCGTGGGCACGGCTTTCGAGCTGCTGAAGCTACACCAGCATAGCCACCTCTACACCTCAGATGTACTGCGCCCCAACTTTCCGGGCCGCATCTTCCGCATTTTGGCCGTGGAGCGCTACGATGCGCCCGCCCTGAAAGCCCACCTCGGCCCCGAAGCCCGCGCCCACGTCACCACCCGCAACTTCCCCGACACCGTGGCTGAGTTCAGGCACCGCACTGGTATCCGGGAAGGTGGCAGTATCTATCTATTTGCTACCACCAATCTGGAAGGCAAGCTGATGATATTGGTGTGTGAGAAATTACAAGGTGAATTGATGAAATAGTGCGGTTGACGTTTCAGTTGACATAAGTCAGCCTAACTTGTGCTATTCGCATGGCTGAAGTGTCAGACTCACTAGTTCACTTTGCTGGGCTGGTCCACTTGTTGTTTATGATGCGGAAACGCCAGGGTAAGTTGGCGGCTTCGGTGCCGGCGTAGGCCAGGCCCACGCGGGCACTGCGGCGCACTTGCTGTTCCGGCACTTCTTCGCCGTGGTCTTCTATCCAGAGTGTGTCGCCTTGCAAATCGGTGCCGGTGAGGGCGGGCGTGAGGCCAAGCGCCTGGGTGAGCACGCCAGGGCCAGCCGTGAGTTTGGGTGCCGCTTCTGTCAGCCCACGCCGCTCTAGCATCAACTCCACACCTACTAGCGGCTCAATGGCCCGAATCAGCACGGTATCGGTTTTGTCGGCGGCGTTGGTGCTGATGTTGAAAAGCGTATGGCGCTGATACACTTGGTATAGATACGCCCGGCCACCTATTTCCCGCAGGGCGTGCCCATGCGTACCGCGCCGCTTCAGGTGCAGTTCCATCGACTGGTCGCCAAGGTGAGAGTAGGCTTCCGTTTCTACAATGCGTCCGCCCGTCAGTTGCCCGTCGAGGCAGGAAAAAACGTGCTTGCCCAGCAATTCGCGAGCAATCTGAACGGGGTCGGGGCGCTGATAGAAAGCGGCGGGAAGTTTCATAAAAACAGGTTCGGCTGGAAGGGAAAGGCAGCAGCTATACCCATGAGCTACTGCGCGCCATACTCGTCCATACGGGCTCTACCGGAAACCGACAACCTAAAACCGGAATCTACCTTCTATCTTTGCGGCCGTAAAGGTGGCCAGACTCCAATTGCGGAGCGAGGCTGAAAAGGGAATCCGGTTGAATGCCGGAGCTGTCCCCGCAACTGTACGCTTCACGAGTTTGGCGCGCCTCTGCTGCCACTGTTTCGCTGAAGGCTGGTGCCCCCGCCGTAGTTGGCAGGTACCGGCCCGAGAGACGGGAAGGCGGCGCGCCGGGAGCAAGCCAGGAGACCTGCCTTTGCATTTCCTAATGTTCAGCGTCCTCGGAGGAAGGGCGGAGAATGAATGCAGTGGCTACTTTTGGGCGGCCAATTTTCCTGTTTTCGGCCTCGGCTTCGGCGTGGTATTCTTTTTCGGAGGAAACCCACGATGGAAGTTTTGAACTGAATTTTCCTAAGCTGAAAATTTGGTTCTGATGATACCTTTTTACGCGCGGCGCCAACTCGTCTTTCTTCGGAAGGCGCGCCAGCTTCGCGGCTTATACTCGTTTCTACTACTGCTGAGCGGTACTGCCGCCTGGGCTCAGTCGCCTTCATCTATCGACTCGGTGCAGCAGTTGCCCAACGTGCGGGTACAAGGCGTAAAGCTTAGCCGCTTCGCGGTGGGCAGCCGCGTGCTTACCCTGGATTCGGCGGCACTAGCTCCTTACCGGACTGGCACGCTAACTGATGTCCTGTCGGCCCGCACGCCGCTTTACTTGCGAAACTACGGACCTGGCCAACTCAGCACCATTACCATGCGGGGCACATCGGCGCAGCACACGGCGGTGCTCTGGAACGGCTTCAACATCATGCTGCCCACGCTGGGACAAACGGATTTCTCGTTGCTGCCTGTGAGCGGCAACACCCAGATCGACGTACAGCCGGGGCCGGCGGCAGGGCTCTACGGCTCGGGAGCGGTGGGCGGCACGCTGCTGCTGTCGTCGCCGGTGCGGTGGGGCACGGGGCTACAAGGGGCATTGCAGGTGGAAGGCGGCAGCTTTGGGTTGCGGGCCGGCACGCTGGAAAGCAGCTTCAGCAACCAGAAGCTAGCGTTGCGTACCAGCCTCTCGTACCGCCAAACCGACAATAACTTCCGGTACAGTTCCCCCGAGCTTGGCGGTATTGTGCGGCGGCGGCAGGAAACGGCCGGTTTGTGGCAGGCCAGCATAGCGCAGGATTTCACGTTGCGGGTGGGACAACGCGGCGAACTAACGGCCGCCCTCTGGCTCACCGATACTGACCGCCAACTTCAGCCCGCCATTGGAGCTGCCAGCAGCAATGCGCAGGAGCGGGACCAGAGCCGCCGCCTCACGGCCGGTTACCGCCTAGTAGGCGTTCGGCACGAATGGGCGGTGCGAACGGCATGGTTTGAGGACGTGCTGAACTACCGCGACGACTCCAACGGCCTCAGCGAATCAACGGTACATACCACACAGGCCCAGGCCGAGCACACCTGGAACGTAGCCACTACCCTTTCGGTGCGGTTGGGGGCCGAAGCGCAGCACTTTGCGGCGCGGGTAGATGGCTACGGTCCTAGTGCACTCACCGAAAACCGGTACGCCGGCTACGGCCTGTTGCGCTTCGATCCTACCTCCCGGCTGCACCTTTCCCTAAACCTGCGCCAGGCGGTGCTACCGGGCCGCCGTCCGCCGCTTACGCCTACCCTTGGCGCAGAATGGCAGCTCTTGGAAACCGCCACTCAAAGTGTGCAGCTGAAAGGCAATGCCTCGCGCAGCTACCGGGCTCCTACCCTCAACGAACGATACTGGCGCCCCGGTGGCAACCCCAACCTGCTCCCCGAAAGCGGATTCGGCTACGAAGCGGGCTTGGTACACACTTTCCGCAGAACCCCGGCCCACATTACGCTGCAAACCGAGCTAACTGGCTACCGGCAGCTGGTAGACAACTGGGTGCAGTGGCTACCGGGTAGTACGGGCGTTTGGGCTCCGAGCAATTTGCGCAAAGTGCGGGCCCAAGGCTTGGAGGCCAGCACCCAGCTCACCTGGAAGCCAGGCGCGTACCAGCTTACCTCGCGCTTGGCGTATGCCTACACGCAGTCGGAGAAGGTGCAAGGCACTCCCACCGATACCGACCCTGTTGGCCTGCAACTTCTTTATGTGCCGCTGCACACCGCAGCTTTCACCACCGACCATCAGTGGCAGGCCTGGCAGGCCAGCACGTCGTGCACCTTCACGGGCTACCGTTACACCGATGCCTCGGGGCTGAGTTTCCTGCCGTCTTACTTCTTGGTTAATGCTTCCGTGGGCCGCACGCTGGTACTCAATCCTACTTGGAAACTGGTGGGACTGGTGCAGGGCTTCAACCTCACCAACCTCGACTACCAAAGCTACCTGAACCGAGCCATGCCGCCCCGCTCGATGGCCCTGAGTGTGCGCTTAGCCTGGCGCTAGGTAGCCTTTTCTTCTGTCCTCACTTTTCTTTTTTTCCTAGTTTCAATGAAACCATTTTCCACCTTTTCGAGCGTACCTACCCGGCTGGTACTGGGTGCTGCTGCCGCTTTCAGCTTGCTGGCTTGCGACCCTTCTTCCACTCCGGAACCTGCCGAACCGACGGTAGAGACCAAAACCGTGTTTGTAGTGAACGAAGGCAACTTTCTGCAATCCAACGCTGAAATCAGCTCGTTTAGCAAGGCTACCAACAAAGTTTCAAACCTCTCGTTGTTTTCGGCCGCCAACAGCCGCCCGCTTGGCGACGTAGCTCAGAACATGTCTGTGCGGGACAGCACCGGCTACATTGTGGTTAATAACAGCAACAAGCTGGAAGTGGTGAACCTGCGCACGTTCCGCTCGTTGGCTACTATTACTGGGCTCAAGCTACCCCGCTACTTTGCAGCGGCTTCGGCCGAGAAAGGCTACGTTACCGAAACTGTATCGTACTCAGTGGCCACCGGCCAGGTATCGGTTATCAACCTCAAAACCAATACCGTAATAAAAACTATTGCCGTAGGCAAACAGCCAGAGCACCTGCTGGTAGTGGGCAACCGGGTATACGTCACCAACAACGGTGGCAGCACGGTTACTGTTATCAACACCGATACCGATACCGTGGAAGGCACCGTTACTGTAGGAGATGCTCCAAATAGCCTGGTACTGGACCGCAACAACCGCGTGTGGGTACTGAGCAGCGGCCGGGTGGTGTACGACATCAATTATAACGTCGATTACAACCTCACCAGCAAGGGTAGCCTGTCGAGCTTTACGCCTGGTAGTTTCACGGCTAGCACTCGTATTTTCAATACCAACCTAGCCCAGCCGGGCCGCCTGAGCATCAACGGCAGCCGCGACCAGCT
The DNA here is from genome assembly GCF_000420705.1 of Hymenobacter norwichensis DSM 15439. Taxonomy (GTDB): domain Bacteria; phylum Bacteroidota; class Bacteroidia; order Cytophagales; family Hymenobacteraceae; genus Hymenobacter; species Hymenobacter norwichensis. Next base: position 438,731 of record NZ_ATVL01000006.1, on the reverse strand, counting down.
GTACTACACTTTTCAGGGCGGCGTGTACCGGCTAAGCATCAACGACAACGACTTGCCCACTACGCCCCTCTTTCGGCGTCGCAGCATCTACGGCCTCGGCATCGACCCACAGGACAATACCATATACAGCGGCATTGCTCCTTCGTTCAGCACCGCCGGGCAAGTAGTCCGGTTCCGGAACACGGGTGCAGCTATCGACTCCTTTACAGTTAAAATTGGCCCGAATGGGTTTGTGTTCTATTAATCTATATTAATAATTAGTAAGAAGGCCGGCCTCCGTATGGGAGCCGGCCTTTTTATTGCTGGAATCGAGCACTGAACCGTCTATTTATCGGTCATGCCGTCGTTGTTACGGTCTTCGCGCTCGGCGGCACCTTCGTACACTTCGCGGTTGCTGGGGGCGGTGCTGGTGTCGTTGTTCATGCCGGACGTGGCTTCGTCGCCGCCAGTGCCGGTGGGTTCCAGGGCATCGGCGTCATTGTCTTTGGCAACGTCGGATTCTACGTTGGTATCACCAGACTTGGTGCCTGTACCGCAGGAAGTAAGCGCGGGCGTGGCAAGCAAAGCGGCAGCAACCAGCAAGCGGGGCAGCGTGGAATATTTCATAGTACAGAAGGGAGGTTGGCAGGGTACAAGGCAAAATAGCCTTCCCTGATACGGCAACGGAAGCGCATCGTTACGGAGCACCCCACAACGGAGTAGTCGCCGGCCTCGGTTGGAAACGGTATATTTGGGGGTCTACCCTTGTTTGTATGAGTCGTCGCGTTACTTCTTTCAACTATCAGCCGCTGCTACGCCGGGCCGGCGTATTGGCCGCCATTAGCCTGGCGCTGTCATTTGCGCTGATTAGTTTTTTATTCGGATTCGAGGATGAATTTTTCGGCCGGCTAGTTGGCAGTTTTTTCGTATTTTTCTGGCTGTTGGCAGTAACATTTCTGGGAGTTGTGCCCTTTGTAAGCTGGGCAGCCGCTCACTGGTTTGGGAAGAGTTGGACAGCAGAAACTGTTCAGCCTGCTCGCAAGCCTCGTTCGGCTTCTACTTCGGCAACCGTGCGCAAGCCTGCGCGTACTGTAAGTGGTTTGAATAAATAATCTTGTAACCCGTGAAAACAACGCTGCTTCATATCAAGAATATGGTTTGTCCACGTTGCGTGGAGGCCGTCCGCTCCTTACTCGAACAAGCTGGTTACCACCCCACGGAGGTAACGCTGGGCCACGCCCAACTCGATAAAGACACGCCCGCCGACCCGGCAGCCGTGGCCCCCATTCTGCGTGAAGCCGGCTTTGATGTGCTCATGGGCCGGGCCGAGCAGATGACCGAACAAATTAAAGCCGCACTGGCCGAGTATCTGGAGCACTTGCGCACGGCTCGTATGCCTCTTACCACTTCGGCTTTCCTTACCGACCGGTTTGCAGCTACGTATTCGCACCTGAGCAAAGTTTTCTCGCGCACGGCCAATCTTACCATCGAGAAATACTTGATTCGGCTGAAAATCGAGCAGGTGAAAGAGATGCTGAGCTACAACGAAATGACGCTGAGCGAAATTGCCGACCAGATGCGCTACAGCAGCGGCCAGCACCTAAGCAACCAGTTCCGCCAAGTGACCGGCCGCTCCGTTAGCGAATTCCGCCGCGACCTGATGCCCAAGCGTCTGTCATTGGACCAGCTGGCATAACCCAGCGCGGAAGCTGAACGGCCGAGTTTCGTACGTATACCAGCCGGATTCTGTATAACCTGATAAGGCCCGCCGGGGTATTGATAGGAGTTACTTCCTTTCAGTACCCCGGCTTTTTTATGGCACATTCTAAACGCGCATTTTTCCTGGCAAGCCTGCTGCCATTGGCTAGCACGCTTGCTTACAGTCAGCACCAAGGCCACCAGATGCCTGGCATGGCGCCACCTGATACCAGCCAAGCACACATGAATCACGCAGGTATGGACCATGGTGCAATGGGCCATGAAGGCATGGGCATGAATATGAGCCACGCTTACTCGCGCAACCTGCCCATGAACCGCAACGGCTCGGGCACGGCCTGGAACCCCGACAAAACGCCTATGTATATGTGGATGAGCCACCACGGGCAATGGATGGTGATGAACCACGGAGCCGTGAATGTGCGCTACTCCCGCCAGAACCTCGGGCGCGACGCTGGCCAGCGGGGTGGCGGCGCGTTTGGGGCTCCTAACTGGTTTATGACCATGGCCCAGCGTCCGATTGGCGAGAAAGGCTTGCTGAACCTGACGGCCATGCTTTCCCTCGACCCGCTCACGGAAAGCGGCAACGGCTACCCGCTGCTGTTCCAAAGCGGAGAAGCGTATAAGGGCCAGCCTCTAGTAGACCGCCAGCACCCCCACGACCTGTTTTCGGCGCTGAGCGTGGCCTACACGCATTCTTTCAGCGAAGACGTTGACCTCACCGCCTACCTCGGCTACCCCGGCGAGCCGGCTATCGGTCCTGTGGCCTTTATGCACCGGATTTCGGCCATGCCCAACCCCGATGCTGCGCTGGGTCACCACTGGCAAGACGCTACCCATATTACGTTTGGGGTGGCTACGCTGGGATTGCGCTACAAGCAGTTCAAGCTGGAAGGCTCCAACTTTACGGGCCGGGAGCCCAACGAGCACCGCTATGGCTTCGACAAGCCTCGTGCTGACTCGTGGGCAGGCCGCCTAAACTGGAACCCTACACCCAGCCTAGCCTTGCAGGTGAGCCGCGCCTTTATCAAGAGCCCTGAGGAGCTGCACATCGACGAGGACGTGAAGCGCACCACGGCTTCCATCATCCAAAGCAACATGTGGGGCGACTATCGGTACATCACTTCGGCGCTGGTGTGGGGCATGAACCAGCACGTAGCTGACGGCCACACCGACCCGGCTTCGCACTCGGTTCTAGCCGAAACCAACGTGCAGCTCGGCAAGCCTGCCGTGTACGGCCGCTACGAATTCGTGCAGAAGTCTGACGAGGAGCTACGAATTCCCCGCAACGCCCCCGATACCGGCCACCTCAACTACAACGTGCACGCTCTCACGCTGGGGGCCAACTACCGCGTAGCGCAGCTAGCCCACACCGACCTTACGCTTGGCGCCCAAGCTACCGTGTACCGGCCCGATGCCGACATTAAAGCCTATTATGGCTCCACGCCCGTTTCGGCGCAGGTGTATTTGCGGCTGAACCCCTCGTTGATGAAGATGGGGCAGTAGAACGGAACGACAGTAGACCATTTGGCGTTTCATCGAGCCGTATCTTTGCGGTCCGCCTCGTTTGTTGTGCTGCCGTGTCTGACCTTCGCATCCTGCTTGTTACCCCGCCGCTTACGCAGCTGAATACGCCGTATCCGGCCACTGCCTACCTGAAAGGCTTTTTGGGAGGGCGCGGCTACACCCACGTCACGCAGGCAGATTTGGGGCTGGAACTGGTGCTGAAGCTGTTCTCGCAGGCGGGGCTGCGCCGGGTGTTTGCGGCCATTGAAGCCGGCAACTTCAAACTCAGCGACAATGCCCGCCGCATGCTGCGGCTCCAGCGCAGCTACCTCAGCACCATCGAACCGGTTATTCGGTTCCTGCAAAACAAAGACAACACGCTGGCGCCACGCATCTGCCACAGTAGGTTTCTGCCCGAAGCCGGCCGCTTCGACAACGTGGCCGATTTGGAAACGGCCTTCGGCAGTATGGGCCTCACCGACCAGGCCCGCCACCTCGCCACGCTGTATCTGGAAGACCTCGGCGACTTAATAAAGGAAACCGTGGGGCCGCAGTTCGGCTTTTCGCGCTACGCTGAGAAGCTAGGTATGTCGGCCACCACATTTGATGCCATGCACGAAGCCTTATTGGCTCCGACTAATCTACTGGATACCATGCTGCTGGAACTGGCCGATGAGCTGGTAGCGCGGGTGCAGCCCGATGTGTTGGGGTTCACGGTGCCGTTTCCGGGCAACCTGTACGGCGCGCTCCGGCTGGCCGGCCGCATCAAGGAAATCAGCCCGAACACCAAAACGTTGATGGGTGGTGGCTACCCCAACACCGAGCTGCGCCAAATTCGGGAGCCCCGCTTTTTCGATTACATCGACTACCTGACGCTGGACGACGGCGAAGGTCCGTGGCTGCGTCTTTTAGAGGCTATTAGTTCAGAGCTGCTGGGTGTTAGCTCTTCGTTCAACAACAACAGTGCAGAACAACAGTCAGCAGCTAACACCCAGCAGCTAACAGCTCAAACCTTACAACGTACATTTCTGCGCAATGCGGCCGGCGAGGTGGAGTATGTCAATCACCCGCACCCTGATATTCCGCACCCGGAGGTGGGCACTCCTGATTATTCGGATTTGCCATTGAGCGAGTACCTGTCGGTGATTGAGGTGCTGAACCCCATGCACCGCCTCTGGAGCGACGGGCGCTGGAACAAGCTCACGGTGGCGCACGGCTGCTACTGGAAGCGCTGTTCGTTCTGCGACGTCACGCTGGATTATATTTCGCGCTACGAAACTGCGCCGGCCACGTTGCTGGTAGACCGTATCGAGCAAATCATTGCTCAAACCGGCCAGACCGGCTTTCACTTTGTGGATGAAGCTGCCCCGCCGCTGGCCCTGCGCGACTTGGCCATCGAGCTGCTTAAACGGCGCGTGAGCATTACGTGGTGGGGCAATATTCGCTTCGAGAAAACCTTCACGCCCGACCTATGTCGGCTGCTGGCCGCCTCGGGCTGCATTGCGGTATCGGGCGGGCTGGAAGTGGCTTCGGATAGGTTGCTGGCTTTGATGGAAAAGGGCGTCACGATTGGGCAGGTGGCCCGCGTGACAGACGGTTTCACGCAGGCCGGTATCATGGTGCACGCCTACCTGATGTACGGCTTCCCCACCGAAACTGCCCAGGAAACCGTGGACAGCCTGGAAGTGGTGCGGCAGTTGTTTGCGGCCGGTATTGTGCAGAGTGGGTACTGGCACCGCTTTTCCATGACGGCGCACTCACCGGTGGGCAAAAACCCAGCGAAGTACCAGGTGGTAGCCATTGGCCCCGAGCCCGGCCCTTTCGCCTGGAACGACTTGTGGCACGACGACCCCACCGGAGCCGACCACGAGCAATTCGGGCCGGGCTTGGCTAAGGCGCTCTATAACTACCTGCACAGCGTAGCCTTGCATGAGCCGCTGAGCTTCTGGTTTGATTTCCGGGTGCCGAAAACGACGGTTTCGCGCCACCTCATTGAGCAGGCTTTGCAGGAACCCGCCAAACCCGACTTTGCTAAGCAAAACCAACGGCTGTTCTGGCTGGGCAACGCGCCCGAACTGCGGCAGGAAAACGGCAAGAAAGGCCCGCGCGCCGTCCTGACGTTCTACGAGCAAGCCGAAGACTTCGAAGTGACTGTGCCTGTTGCACTAGGCGAGTGGCTGCAACAGTTACTGGCCGGCCTGACCCAGGACTACGACACCAAGCTGCTTGTAAAAGACGTAGCCCGCTCCTTCCCGGCTGGGCAGTCGTTCGAGCGGTTTCTGGAGTCGCCGGCTTGGCTGCTGCTACGGGAAAAGGGACTATTAATTCTGTAGGGTACCAGAAATAGACTTGCGCTATTTTCGCCACTGCCGGATGGCCTCCACGTAGCCCGAAGCCGGCTGGGGCCAAGTCCACTTTCCCTCCGAGTTCAAGCTACCGGGCACCCGGAAGTTGGCGTCGGCCTTTGGGAAAGTGCGTAGCGTACTACGCCGCCCCCCCAAAGCTGCCCGGAGCCGACTGGTGCTGGTAGCGGCATTCAGCGAAGTATCGGCGGCGGCATACAGCGCCAGCACGGGTATCCGCTGGCTAGCAAGCACCTGAAACGGCTTGGCTTCTTCATTGGATGGTATAGGCACGTTTTCCAGCACTACAAATGCCGCCGTTGGTTTCGGCAATGTAGCAGCAGGCGCTACGGCCACTGCGGTGCTGCCACTCACCCAGAGGCCAATACGAGTGGTGTCGGTGGCGGGCGCCCGGCGTAGCGCTACCAGCACCGCCGCAGCCGTCTGAAGCGTGGCCGAATCAGGCACGGCCGTTGGCTGAACCGTAATCACCGTAGTCAGAAAGCCCTGCCGGGCTAGCTGGGCGGCGCGGGCAGTAGTAGCGCCTTTATGCGCAGCATCGGTGAACAACGCCACGGCGCTGTGCTGGCTGACTGTATCGTTGGGCACCAGCAAAGTAAGGGCGGGGGCCCCGAGTCGGGGTTGCGCCGCGAGTTGCTTCTGCTGGTAGGCCCGGGCTTCAGGCTGGCCCCGCCGCACCCACACAAAATCCACCCGCACACTGTCCAGAGAAAACACGCCGCGCAGAAAGTCACCCTCCTGCACAGCCGTTACGTCGATGCCGCCTGTTGGCAGTCCTTCGTCGAAACGCAACTGGGGTTCCGTGTATATCAGGTTGGCGCCCGTGAAATCCAGGTCGGGCATATCCGGGAAAGAAACGTCGGCTTGCAGCTGACCGGGGCGGGCTTCGCGTAAATCCAGCACCGTCCGCAACTCCGTGCCTTGGTAGCTTACCTGCCCTTCGTAGTGCCCGGTAGGCAATGTAGCCGGAGCCTTTTTCTCGGTATCGAGGGTGCAGGCGGTGAGCAGCCAGGCCCACGCTGGCCACCACGCCACCCGACGATACCACCACGGAATCCAGACGGGATAAGTATTTCTCACGCAAGCAGTAAAGTAAGACAAGGCTCAAAGGTAAAGCAGAAGCGTAACTCCACTTTTATAAACCCTTACGCATAATCAGGTCGATTTGCCTATCAGAGCCCAGTGTAAACTCGTGTTGCCCGATTACTTTGAAGCCGAAGCGTTGGTAAAAAGCAATGGCGTGCTGATTTTTCTCCCACACGCCCAGCACCACCGAGCGGCAGGCTTGTTGCCGAGCTTCTTCAATACTGCGCCGCATCAGCGAAGCACCTAGGCCAGTGCCAATCCAATCTTCGCGCACATACAGCCGCTCAATCTCCACACGCTGGTCGGGTGCCTTACCAGGCTCTACACCCAGCGTGGAATGGAAGCGCAGTTTGGCGTATCCCACCAGCTCCTGCTGCATACGAGCCAGCAGAAACACAGTGTCTTTGTCATGCAGCTCGGCCAACTGCTTTTCCTCGGAAAAGGTAGCCGCTAGATAAGTGACCATATCCTCCGGTGTATTATCGGCGGCGAAAGTATTCTCAAATGTTTGGCGCCCCAAAGCGGCTAGCTGCGCGGCAGTGGCAGCGTTGGGCCGGGCAACTGAAATAACAAGTGGTGACGACATAGTGCCCAAAGGTACGCAAGCCTTGAAATCAGAAACCACCTCCACGACGACGCCTTTACACCCGGCTCCGATGGGCCATACTCCATCCCAGGCGCACCAGCAGAATGCCCCCAATCAGCAACAGCAAGCTCACAACTAGCTCCCGGTTGAGCAGAGCAGCCATACCAGCCTGCTGGTAAGCGTAGTACGTGACGTAGATACGCAGTCCCAATGCAACTAGCAGCATAAAACCAGCCAACATGTTCAGGCGCCCTACCAGACGGCGCGTAACAGGAGGAAGCGGAGCCATAGAAACTGAATTGGTGAATAAATCATACGGAATAGGCATCCCGTTGGGTTGGAACATACAAACGGGCCGCCAAATTCCTCCCCTGACATTCGCAGCTACCTGAAAACCAACAAGAGTTGCAATTTGATTTTCAGCGCTTACTTTTGCTTCACCAATTTCCGCGAGAGTAGCTCAGTTGGTAGAGCATCAGCTTCCCAAGCTGAGGGTCGCGAGTTCGAGCCTCGTTTCTCGCTCACTGTAAATCAGCCACTTAGATGCAAGTCTGGGTGGCTGATTTGTTTTTGAATTACAATATGAATTACACAAGCACACATATCCTTTGTTAGTGGAACAAATTTTAGCCTGCCCATCAATATAGTTTGGGCTCTCAGTGTAGCAACTTACTTTCGTGGCTAACGCCATGATTCTACAACTCGAAACTCTCCCGTACCAGCAACAAGCTATTGATTCCGTACTGGGCCTATTTGAAGGCCAGCCCCGCAATAGCTTTGCCACGTCCTTCCTGCATACAGCGCAAATAAATCGTTGCGACCTTACCCCGGACGAATTACATGCCAGCGCCAAGCGCATCATGCTAGCTAACGGCCTAGACCCAGCTACGTCTGGCCACCTCGACACTGCCGAAACGCTGACAACTCGTCGCGACTTCTGTATTGAGATGGAAACTGGCACCGGTAAGACGCTAGTGTACCTGCAAACGCTCTATAAGCTGCACCAAGACTTTGGGTTTTCCAAGTTCATTATCATAGTCCCTTCTGTAGCTATCCGGGCTGGGGTAGTGGGCACGATGGATAATTTCAGCGACCAGCTAGCCGCCCGTTACGGATTCCGGCTTGGTTTATTTGCCTATGATTCCAAGAGACTGAACAAAGTGCGCGACTTCGTGAGCAACCCTGCACCGCAGGTGATGGTAACGACTATTCAATCTTTTACCAGCGACACGGCTATTCTTAATCAAAGTGGGCGCGACAACAGCATTGACGGACTAACATACCTGCAAGCTCTGGGCCGAACGCGCCCCATCATCGTGATGGATGAGCCGCAGGAAGGTATGGACACCGAAAACGCCTTGGAGCGCCTACAACCGCTAAACGCACTAGCTACGCTCCGTTATTCCGCAACGCACAAGGTATTGCGCAACCGACTATATCGCCTTACGCCCTACGATTCATACCGCGAGGGTTTAGTGAAGAAGATAGAAGTGCTGACCGTGGCAGAGAAGGGCGATGAGGGCACTCTTAAATTAACACTGCTGGACGTGGACGCGAAACTATTAGCCTTGCCAAAGGCCAAATTAGAGTTTTGGAAACGGGATGCCAGCGGTAACGTCAAATTGAAGGAAAGTACATGGCTGAAAAAAGGCGATAAACTCAGCGATATAAAAATATCTAATAACCCGAGCTACGCAGGCTATGAGATTGACCGCATCTGGAAACCGCTGGGCAAGACGCGCTACCGCATTTCCTTCACTAACGGCGTAGAACTGGAGCAAGGCCAAAAGGCAGGCGACCTTGAAGGGCTGTTTCGCTTGCAACTGCGCTACTTGCTACTACGCCACTTCCAGAAACGAGCTACTCTGCATCCGAAGGGCATTAAATGCTTAGCACTCGTGTTTATCGACACCGTAGCCAACTACGTAGGCGAGCAGCCGCTTATTAAAACGCTGTTTGAGGAGGAATACCGCGCCGCTTACGCTGAGCACAACGGCGGCACCGCCCCAACGCCCGAACAGGTAACGGCTGTGCAAGGCTACTACTTCGCGGCGGCTAAGAAGAACCCCGCCCCGGAGGACTACACCGATTCGGCTGCCAAGATGGCCAGCAACGGCGATATGTACCGGCTTATCCTGAAAGAGAAGGGTAAGCTGCTGTCATTGGATAACCCTGTTGAAATCATCTTCACGCACTCCGCGCTGGGGGTAGGATGGGATAACCCCAATATCTTCACTATTGCCACTCTCAACCAGTCGTATTCTGACATTAAAAAGCGCCAAGAAATCGGGCGCGGGCTGCGTCTGTGCGTGAACCAGGAAGGTCAGCGACAGCGCGACCTAGCCGACACGCCAGAAGGAGAGGAAATGAACCTACTGACTGTCGTACCTAACGAAACTTATCAAGCCTTCGTCAGCCAGTACCAAGACGACTTGCGAGAAGCTGATGGGCAGCAACTACGTGGAGCACCCATGCGCCACCAACATAAAGACGACAAGGCGACTAAGAAAACCGTGCGCCGCAACGACAAGCTATTTAATAGCGCTGATTTTCAGGAGTTTTGGCGGCGACTGGCCCGCCGCACTGATTACACTGTACATTTCAGCGAAACCGACCTTATCCGGGAAGGAGCTACTGCCTTAGCCACGCTTCGAGTACCGCCTTACGAGGCTGAGGTAACGCTAGTGCGGATTCAGAGTTTAGGCAGCAGCGAGAAGGACATTGAGCTAGTAGATGGTGGTTCAGGTGAAGCTGTGGCTTTAAGTGCCCAATTAGCCCCTATTGATGCTGTTGAAGAATTAAGCGAAGGGAGTGGCCTAGCCTATACCACCGTGTTGGGAATCTTGCAGCAATTACCAGCCGCTGCCTTGCGCGAACTGGCTACCAACCCAGTACGCTGGGTACAGCTAGCCTTGCCGCACCTGCGCCGGGTAGCTATCGATACCATGCTGCGCGGGCTAGAATACCGAGTGCTGCCCACTGGGTATAGTGCCGCCGAGCAAGCAGCTATGTTTCCTCCTACATGGGAAACTTTTTCCGACAACTTGGCCGCTACTCCGCAGCGTGGCCTTTATGACCAGATGCAGCCTGATAGCGACGTAGAAGCTGACTTTGCCCTTGACGCTGACCGTAATGCTAAAGTAGTATGCTTCCTTAAATTCCCCGACAAATATCGCATCCCCGTGCCCGGCGGCCGCTACTACGAACCCGACTGGGGCATAGTATATCAACGTAAGAAGCTGGGTGGTGAGGTAGAAGACACTTTCTACTTCGTGGTGGAAACCAAGGGCACCAACACGCTCACCGACCCTAAAGCCCTGACTGAGGACGAGAAATTTAAGATGGAATGCGCCACCAGGCACTTCGCGGCTCTGGGCTTAGAGGCTCATATCCGCTACGCCGCACCCATTAAGGACTTCGGCAGCTTTGAAACCCGCATCCAGCACCCCGGCGAAGCCGACCACGCCCCGGTCACTGCCTAGCCCCAACAGCCCCCAATGGAAACCCTGAACGATTACTTGCCTACCACTCCTGACCTGAACGCCGAGCGTTTAGCCGACCTACGCCGCCTTTGGCCCGACTTGTTTACCAATGAGGGCCAGCCTAACCCTACCGCAGTGCAAGCAGCTCTAGGCCTGACTACCCCGGCTGCCGAACGCTATGCCTTCACATGGAGCGGGAAAACGGCTGCCCGGCAAGCAGCGTTTGCGCCCACTACCACTACGCTGGTGCCCGACGCAGCCCGGTCGTTTCAGCCGGAGAAGGGCCGACACGCTATTATCGAGGGCGATAACCTACAAGTGCTGAAATTGCTACTAGGCGGCTACCGTGGAAGAGTGAAGTGCATCTATATTGACCCGCCCTATAATACGGGTAAGGACTTTGTATACAGCGATAATTACACTGAGGACAAGCTACCCTATTGGGAGCAGACAGGCGGTATTCAAGATGGCGTACTTACCGACACCAATCCTGATACCCATGGCCGTTACCATTCAGATTGGCTATCCATGATATACAGCCGCTTACTGCTAGCCCGGCAGCTGCTGCGTGAAGATGGAGTAATATTTCTTTCTATTGATGACAACGAAGGCCATAATCTACGCAAAGTGCTAGATGATACATTTGGCGAAGAAAATTTTGTTGGCCAAATCATTTGGAAAAAAAAGACTAACGGTAACAATATGGGGCTTATCCCCCCTGTACATGATTACATTATCTGTTATGCCAAATCAATTGAGCAGATACAAGAATTCGGCCTGCCAATGACCCAGGAATATATTGACAAGAATTTTTCTAATCCTGACAACCACCCTGATGGCCTATGGACTACACAAGACTTATCGGCTAACCATAAAGGTCCTCACTTTCCTATCACTAACGAAGCGACTGGGACAGTACATCTACCAGCGGAAGGAAGATATTGGGTATTTAATGAGGCGGAAGTAAAAAGGCGTATTGCTGATGGCCGTATCATATTTGGTAAAACGGGCAAGACTGGCCCAATTCAACGAGTGTTCTTATCCAGCAAAGAAGGGAAACGAATTAGGGCAGAATCTTGGTGGGATAAACATGGTATGAATGAAGATGCTACTCAGCAGTTGAGAGAAATTTTTTCTGTTGCCAAAATATTTGACCACTCCAAACCGAGTACCACGCTTCAAACGTTAGTCAAAATAGCCACTTCAAAGAACGAGGGTGATATAGTTCTGGACTTTTTCGCTGGTTCAGGCACTACATTCCAGGCTGTAGTAGACCAAAACAAATTAGATGGTGGAAACAGACAGTGTATTCTTGTTCAACTACCTGAACGAACAACTGCACAAAGCCCAGCCCACCTTGCTGGTTACCATAAGATTTCTGACCTCACTATTGAGCGAGCCAAGCGCGTCGTAATTGGCTACGGCGAAAATCCTCAGCCATTAGAAACCGGGTTCTACGTGTGGCGTATGGAGCCTAGTCGCTTCCCGGCCGCTCGCTTCCAGCCAAAACCAGGTCAGTCAGCCGACGAGCAGCTAGCTGAGTTGAAAAAGTATCTGGCTAAGAAGCAAGCTACCTTGCAACTGCCCTTTGTGGACGACGGCCAGCCCGCCCGCGTGGCCGAAATCCTACTTAAAAATGGTTTTTCTCTTAATTACACCATATCCGAGCCGCTGCCTCAATATCCTGACAACCGTATTGTGCGCGTCACCGATCAAGAGACCAACAAAACGGTCCTACTTGCTCTCGATGACACCCTCTCCGATGCCACTGTGCAGCAGCTCAGCCATCAGCCTCCCTCTGAGAAGTTCATCGCTCCCGAACGCGCTTTCAACACCACCGCAAAGTGGAACCTTAAGATGCACCTGAAGGATAACCTGCTTGCTACCTAATGATTAGAACAAGGCACCTTTTATGATAGACAGGTGTATTTCTCATAAATACTGCGACTATTTGTGCCGAAACTTCTGTAGTTTCGGAGGGCATTCGCGTACTTTGCGGTCCGATTTCCGTATGCCACCTAGCCTTCAGGCACTTTTTATCAGCACATCCCTATCTTCATTTCCGTTTTTCACGTTTTTTCTGTTTTCCCATGGCACAAAATAAATCTCCCCAAGTCACCTTCGACTTGCAACGAGTACAAGCCGAATTGCAAAGCCCCAACTATCGGGAGCGAGTTGCACAGGTGAAACGCGACGTGAAATCTTTGCAGGAAAAGGCTATTATTGATCGTAATCGCCTCAACGTTCCCGTATCGTTCTAATAGGTTTTCACAATATGTTCAGACGGCGTTCCTAATTGGAACGCCGTTTTCATTTCTCCTTATGCCTCTACACACCGATCCACCCGTTATTATCAAAACCACGCTACTACCTTATTCCGAAGCAAACTTGGCCGCAGTGCTGGAAAACAGGTGGGTGCAGGCAGCCACTATTTGCCGCAGCCAGCAGTTTGCCTTTTTTAAGGAGTATCTGGGGGAAAAAAACGACGGGCTAAATGCGCAAACTATTCTAGTCGAATCGCCATATGTAAGCCAATCCTACCTGACGGATTATACCCACTATTATGCTCACTGCTTTGCCCCCTACGAGCGGTATTGCAAGCGAGTGCACTTCTTCGCATTGTCATTCACGGAAGACGAGCTGCTGGCAGCCTTGCCTGAGGAAAATCACGAGATATGGACAGCATACTTGGGATATGTCGTGGTAAAGCCGCTACCTGCTCCTATTGGGGCTACTTTGTTACGCCCATACACCGATGGAAACCAAAAGCAACGTCGCTATCCAGTGCGGCGGCCTTACCCTGTCAACTTGCTCGGGCGTAAGCTGACTATCGAAACGCTCATTTTTCAGCAGCAGGATACCAACGTCAGCGCCTGTGCCACCACAGCCTTGTGGATGGCCTTCCACAAAACGGCATTTCTGTTTCAAACCAAGTTGCCTTCGCCTTACCATATCACTGAGTCGGCGGGTAACCTGTTTCACAACAACGGTCGCAACTTCCCTAGTCGGGGCCTCGATACCAACCAGATTCTAACGGCTATTGAATCCGTGGGACTGGTATCAGAGTATCGTAATTACGCCGTGCCTACACCAGAAGATGTTGAATCTGGTGAAGCCACCCGCCAGCTTCAGGAAGCCAAAGCATTCATTTATGCTTATTTGAAAATGGGGTTGCCTGTGCTGCTGTTCATAGGTTTTGCCAGCGGCGGACACCTAATAACCGCGACCGGCTACCGGGAGCCGCAACCTGGGCACAACTATTCCGGTAGTACAGCCTTGCTCTCGGACGGGATTGAGCGCATGTACGTGCATGACGATGGCATTGGCCCCTACTCACGCTTAGGCTTCAACGACACCGAAGGGCACTTAGAAACATCTTGGCCATTGCATGGCGATTGGAGCCAACGCGAACCAGCTGCCTTAGTAGCTGTGGCGGTTCCCATAGTGCCCGATGTGCGCATCCAATACGAACAAGTATACGAACAGGCTGCTGTGTTCAATCAGTTGTTGGTGGTGCTCTGTCAGGGCATCTTTCCCAACGAGCCGCTGCCGCTGGTGTGGGACATCTACTTATCTTACAGCAACGAGTACAAGGCTGACCAGCTACAAAACCCACCCGGCAATTTGGCCCAGGCGCAGCGCATTACCTTGCGCTTGCTCCCTAAATATGTTTGGATTGCCAGAGTACGGCGGGCGGGCAGCATACTACTGGAAATGGCATTTGATGCCACCGACCTGCACACTGGTTTCTATTGCTTGCTCACCAGTACTTATGGGCCGCTACGTACTGTATTGGATACCGCCCTTCAGCAACTAGGTTTTCAACAACTTTTGCGAACCACCCAAGATTTTGACGCTCGGTATCTGCCGCTGCTGCTAGATGATTTGGGCCTGCCGGAACTGCTGTAATTTTTTCAAGAGTTGATATAAAAGTATACAACCTCACCACACGAATATCATTTAGTGTGTGGTGAGGTTGTATGCTCTAGCCCTGCTGAAATTTTTCGCGGCAGCGGTCCAAATACTCTGTACATCGTCTCCGCGGTAGCCAGCGGCCTGAGCCTTAGTTAAGCGGTTGGCGCTGCTCTCTGCCAGACAACCAGATAGTGTGATTAATCCGTGTGATTGCCTGTTTTCTAGCTATTTCAAGAGCAGATGAGCACGTAATAGCTTCTTACGCTTCGTAGACATTTCAAAATAAACGGGTTGGATATTGTGACGCCAAGAGGTAGGCTGGTCTACCCATTCTCCTAATAAACGGTTGAATTTGTCACGTAGCCAGTGAAGGTCGTCCAAACGTTCACGAGCGTAACCAGCCGATAGATCTATACCAGGATGGCTGCGGTAATCGACGATCAAATCATCTATTTCATCCAACCATGCTTGTAGTTCGTCATCGTCGTCGTCGTTGAAATTCGTACCATCAGCTTTTAGGCACTCATCTACCAACTTGCTGTAACGCCCATCAAGCTTTTTGCTGAGTTCAACATCCTCTTCGGCTTTGCGCTTCTGGGCAATTTTCGCACGAATTCTATCGTCGGCATCATCTTCATCGTCGTCTTCCTCTTCAGCTAATGGCATCACTCGAGCGTGCTCGATAGGAGGAGATGCATACTGTACCGGAGGATTACGAAAAGTCGACGGTTGGACTTGCGTGATTACAGCAGCGGTTTCTATGGGATTGTCTCTGAAGTGTTGTGCACGGCACGCATTTGAGCAAAATTTCTTGTTGGCGCGGCCTTGCATAGGCTCTTCGCACTGGATGCAGTTTTGGTTTATGTTACGCATAAAAAGGCAGAGAAATTATTGTTATGAATGTTCGCGAACGCACGCAAACGTTCTGAAATCATCATCGAAAAGGAAAATTCATGCTCATGTGGACGCATAAGAAATCATCCACAGCCCAGATCTAGGCAGTTTGATTTGTGCATTCAGAATTCTTGGTTTTATCATACCACTTCACCCCTCATAGTATAAGCAGGAGTAGAGGTGATGTAGTTAGGCTAAATCCTATGTGCGTGCTTTGCCCAGTGATACATCACCTCACCCCGCATGCTCTATACAGCCCCGCGAGGTGAGGTGATGCTCATAGTGAAAGGGGTGTGTAGTGGTAGATCTGCTTGGAAACCTGGGCTAGGTAGTAGGTCAAGCATTAAGCTTTCTGATAAGATGTAATCTTGCTCTACCTCACGTTTCACAATCATGCCGCACGCCAGCATTCGCTTCTTCCACTTGCTTGCAGCTGTTTCCTTCACATTTCGCAGGTTCTCGATGCGCTTAACCAATTCTGTGTGACGAAGTGAGTCGGTACCCTCCGGGAAACATAGCCGGGCCAAGTCTCGCTCATCTTTATCCTTTTCGGCGCAGACAAGAGCCGCGGCTCGGCCATCAGTCACGAAAAAACGTCGGCCCTGGGAGTAGGAGAAGTACACCGTTTCAAAATCAGGCGCATTGCGTAGGATTTTGCTATTAATCGTGTGGTAGTTTCCCTCTCGATTTTTGGCTACGTTGATAACCCCACCGCCTTTGCGCTCTGCTTCACTACCTAAATGGCCCCGCATTTTGTCGCTGCCCGGATTCTCATGCACCACCAGAATAATGGTCGTGTTAAGCCTGGTCGCTTGAATCATGAACCAGTCTACAATTTTGCCACTTTCAGTAGCTCCATTCACGTCATCAATTAAGTCGGCTAAGCCGTCAATTATCCACAGATGGGTGTCTGGATACGTTTCAAACAGAATTTTCACCCGTAGTAACTTCTCTTCCTTCTTGTAACTCCGAAAGTTGTAGACCTTCAGGTTCGATGGGTGATTGGCGGGCTCTAGCCCCAGAATGCGGCAAATACTAGTAGACGTTTTTTTGGTGTTAGCCTTGGGCTGCTCCGTATCAACGATAATTACAGGCCGCCCATTAGCTGGTAGTACGCTGATGCAGAGGGTATCCTCTTGATGACCTAAGGGCAATAAGGCACTCGCCGCCATACCTACACTCACAGCACTCTTACCCGCCTTGGGTTTACCCGAGATGAAGGAAATGTCCCCGCGCACAGCGAAAGTCTCCCCATTGATACGCACGACAGGTACTAATTCAGGTACGTCCGAGTCGGCTCGCACTTCATCACCTACCAATGCAGTGCGGTCGGGCCCTGTGTACTCTGTTTCTTCGCTCCGGGTAAAACGACGAGGAAAGAAGGCATCCACTCGATCTGCATAGCTCATGATGAGGTTCCTCCTTCTTGCTGCGTATTGGGCAAGTATTTTGAAGTCAATTCAAAGTAGGCCCAATTAACCGCTCGTTCTTGCTTAAGGGCGCTTTTATGATAGGCTTCCTCCTTCCTCAAAAAGGCATTTTCTTGCTTAAGCAGCCCGATTTCTGTTCTAAGACGCTTGTTCTCTTGCCGTGCCAGCGCATCGATCATCTCCTCCATGATCGTTTGCGTAACTAGGCCATTGTAAAGGTCATAGGCACGGGCCAATAACTTTAGCAGTCGTACCCGTTTACTGTCTTGAGGAATACGTCCTAAGTCCAGGTTGAAGAATTCTTCATCTAACCATAGGCGTAGGTCAGCAAGCTCCGCACGGTGCGCTTGCTCATCAAAACAAGAGGTGTTGGTGTCCATGGCTGGAGCTTCCATTGGTATTTGATCCCCAGCCATCATTGAGCAGTTTTACGACGACGACCTTGCTTAGCTGTGTAAATGCTAGGCCCAGTTTCCTCATTGCGACGACCGTTATTTATCCACTTCAACAGTTCAGCTCGGTGGAAGTGGAGCTTATTACCACGTTTTGCGTGAGGAATACCACGCGCTGAAACTAACGCATAAATGCGTGGCTTACTTAGCCGTGTTATTTCTTGAGCTAGTTCAATCCCTCCTACTTCGGGTAAGGCGGGGCCTTGTGCTATTATTTGGTTGAAAACTTTTTGAAAGATGTCCTCGACGTCAATCAAAACTTGGGAGTACTCTACTCCCGAAGTTATTAGGGCTGGCATAGGGTCGCACCGGGGATGTAAACCGGCTTAGTGACAGCAAATAGACTGCACGTCCTCAGCAACTTATCACGTTTTCACGGAACGTGAAAAAAACGTGAAAACGTGATAAGGCCTTATATATCGCTAACTAGCCCTTTTACACTATTATGCAGGGCTCGCATAATTAGATTGTTATCGTTATATCCTACTCGTAATTGGCTCTCTGACGCTACGTCGCCAAACTCTCGGACTACGTTGCGGTGAAACGCTGCATTATCAGTTCTACTAATCTTTTCTGCGTCTCGGAGTGCAGCCACCACTGCTGCCCACATGCGTGGTTTACTATCCACTGTTGGTTTACCCTGTTCGTCAAGCAGTGGTGGTATAACCCGGCTTAAAACATTCTTTAGCATTATGACAGTGAAGCCATTTTCCAATAATCCTCCCCAAGTGTCTAGCGTAAATTCTTGGTTTTGAGTATCGTCTCTTCTAGCCCCTAATGGTTGCTGTAAAGCAGCATTATAATCTTTGTCAGTTAATGGAAGCGGCTCCAAAACGTCATATTGGTTCCTTACTTCTTCTATGCCAGCTTGCACATACCTCACTGCCCCAATCGCCAAAACATAGAGAGCACCAAGTAAACTTCTCTCATTACTGTTGAGAGGAAGAGCACTTGCTTTCAAGCCATTCTGAATTTTCAACCACGCAATTGCATCACGAGTCATTCCTTGTCTAGAACTGTTTTGTTCTGAGCCAATTTGTATTACAAGACCCTTTATCAGGGTTAAGATCTGTTGCTGTAGACCTCTAGCAAAGATTTCTTCTACCACTTTGAGGTAACGTGCTGCCTTATCATCAGATGGGTGCAACAATTTCAAATTATACCTCAGTTCGGCTATAAAGAGCTCGTGTAATGCTCCAATTTGCTTGTGCTTGGTAGTTAGGCTATCGTTGTTAAACTGTCTTTGCAAATCCTCTCGTGTGCCATCCTGTGCCCAACTGAACAATAAACGAGGTTGTGAAGCTAAGAGCCTAGCGGCACGAAATTCTATTAGACTCATAATAGCTGTTCATATGCAGCATCCATTATATCAGAAGCAAATTCCTTTAAATAACGATCAGTGACCGCTTCAGACGCATGCTGCATTGTCTCTTTAATGACAGCAGTAGGCACGCCGCTATACTTCAGGCTAGTAGCAAATGAGTGCCGAGCTACATAAGTAGTGAGCGGAGTATCAATACCAGCAAGCGGAGCCAATACCTTGAGGTCTTGGTTGACTTGCCCAAGAACTTTGTGAAGGCGGTTCTTTACCTGCGTGGACGTCTGATGCTTCACCACGTCAAGTATGGGAAAGATATAGCTGTCCGGTATGGCATGAGTAAGTTTTCGGTATTTGTCCACTATCGCAGCAGCTGGCGGTAAGAGCTTAAGGCTAAACTTGCCTTGTGTCTTCTGCCGCACATAATTCAATCGGTACGTCGTGGCGCTCGCATCAGTGGCCGTAAGCGCACGCCACCGAAGCTGCGCCAAGTCCACAAAGTTGATTCCCCCGCAATAGAAGGAAAAAAGGAACACATCTTTTGCCAATTGCAACCGCGCTGTGTCAGGAGTCAAGCCCTCCAGCAACCGAATCGCATCACGGCTTACAGCTCGTTTTGTAGTGCTCACGTCGAATTTGCCAACACTGAATTTGTGGCGTTCGGCTGCCGTTCGAGCGAAAGGATAATGTTCGACTTTAGCCAAGCCGTTGGCAATAGCTTTATTAAGTACAGCCCTCAAGGTGCGGAACCGTAGGGAGAGGGTGATTTCCTTCGCACCTGTTGAACGCAGGTAACGCTCCCACTTGTCGCAAAACGACAGATTCACCCGTTCTAAAGGCAAATCCTCCACCCTACACTCGGCCACAATAAATTTGAACAGTTGATTGCGTAGGTCCTTATAGATGCCGGCATTGCCCACCTTACCCATAGCACGGTACGAATCACTCAGTTCGTCACAATAGGCCAACAACCTTCCACTTCGAGTTTTACTTCGATTTTCAGCCACGCGGGCTGCTACCGAGTGAACATCATGCTGCTCATCGGCTTTAGCGAGTTCACCAGCAGCTTCTTCATATCTTTCCTCCCATGCCCGCAGGTCATTTTTCAGTGTTTGCCGGTCGCTGGGATTGGGAAAATTGTTCCTAATTTTTTTTGCGTCCTTGTCCCAATGTTTTGGAAGCATGCACAAACCAGTAGCGATGTACTTGCGCTTGCGGTCCTTCGTGATGCGAACGAAAAACGGGTGTGACCCATCAGCAAGTGTATTGCTGGTGTAGTACACTACCTCCACACTAGCCTTGCCCTCCTTATGCTGTGTAGTCTTGCTCATAGGCGTGTAATTAGTCGTTTTATCAATTACACGACGAATTACACAAATGTAATTAATAAGCAGATATCAATGATAAACGGCAAGACTAAAATAATTGAAAATCCCCTCAAATGCCACAGAGAAGCACTTTTGATAATGCGCAGTATATACAGTGCCTAAGCTTCCCAAGCTGAGGGTCGCGAGTTCGAGCCTCGTTTCTCGCTCACTATAAATCAGCCGCCTGAACTGTAGTTCAGGCGGCTGATT
The DNA here is from genome assembly GCF_000420705.1 of Hymenobacter norwichensis DSM 15439. GTDB lineage: Bacteria > Bacteroidota > Bacteroidia > Cytophagales > Hymenobacteraceae > Hymenobacter > Hymenobacter norwichensis. The sequence goes on along the minus strand of NZ_ATVL01000006.1, from coordinate 418,427 downwards.
TGCTTTTGAGTTATGTGCTAGCCTACACAATGTTGTGTTGAATAGACGGCAATTTTTGTCTACTGCTTCCACTAGCCTGGCTTGGCTGGGCACTCTTTGATAGTATGGTATGATTCTGGACGGTAGAGCTAACATTCCAATTAGCTTACACTGATCATGAAGAAGATACTTGTTGCTTCTGCCCTTGCTCTTGGCACCCTCTCAGCTACATATGCTCAAACGCCGGAGGGTATTCCAGCTACTAACAAACGAACAGAGGAGTACTGCCAACTCAAGGCCCGGCAGAAGATAAACGGGCGGTACGTAGTCTCGATTGATTATGGGCAGCAGCAGAAGCTTGTCTCCGAAAATCTATTTCGTGATGCCTCGGGCAAAGCGGTGGAGTTTCGTTCTGCCATTGATGCACTCAACTGGCTGAATGGACAGGGCTGGGAGCTGATGAGTACGTTTGTGCTGGTAGAAGACGGGGATGGAGTGGCATATTACGTGCTCCGCCGGCGCATCCAGGCCTGAACTATAGTTATCAGAGCGAGCCGTGCAGTACCCGCCCGTAGCTCGTACTATTTGAACTTGAATGATCATGCGCAAATCAAGCACCCGTTGCAAAAGGCGTAGAACTGGCAAGCAAACTAATTGAGCCGGCCTGGCAGGCTCACTGCACTAAGCAAAGAGACATGCGCCGGACGGCAAACAAGCCAATGAATGCAGCCAAGCAGACTACCTATTACCCACTTATTCAGTACCGATTGGTGGTTCGGCTGGCGCTGAACTTAGTATGTTGAAGGATGCTGGTGTGCGAGCCACTATATGGCCGCTGATAAATGCGTAGCCCCTGTTGTTTTGCTACAATTATTCTATACTTCTGTCTGCATGCCATCCTTCCACTCACAGCCCACCTTATCATCCGCTGCCGTTACGCTAGTTCCGTTGCAGCCTACCGACTTCGACGAGTTGTACGCGGTGGCCGCCGACCCGCTGATATGGGAGCAGCACCCCAATAAGGACCGCTGGCAACGTGCCGTATTCACTAACTTTTTCGCGGGGGCCCTACAGAGTGGAGGCGCTTTCAAAGTAGTGAACAACGCTACGGGAGCCATTTTAGGTAGCACCCGCCTCTACGAATACAATGCCGACGAGAATAGCATACTCATTGGCTACACGTTTTACGGCCGACAGTCCTGGGGCAAGGGCATTAATTTAACTGTCAAAGGACTGTTGCTCGATTACGTGTTTCAATTTGTGGATGCAGTGCGCTTCCATATTGGGGCGAGCAATGCCCGCTCACAAACTGCTATTCAGCGCCTGGGCGCTACCAAGGTGGACGAGCAGGAAGTTGCCTACTATGGGGAGGCTTCTAACCTCAATTTCGTATTTGAAATCAACAAGCAAACCTGGGCCTCACAAACTACCTAAGGTGTTGCCTCCCTGCACTAACAGCTGTCTGGCTGCTACCACAAATAGTGGCCCGGTAACAAGTGAACCAACTGCCTCGCTGCTCGTCCGAACTACCCAGCTAACCACTTACGCAGTTCGGGCGTACGGTGGCTGCTGCTTACCAGCGGCGCACCAGGCTGGTTTCGTAGATACACCGCCAGCGTATCATTGAAATAGGGTTCCAGGCGCTCAATAGCTACTAGGGCCACCAACTCGCTACGGTTCAAACGAAAGAAAGTTCTTGGGTCAAGCTCCGCTTCTAGTTGGGCCAGGGTTTCAGATAATGGATAGGTGCGCCCGCTACCGTCTAGGGCATGGGCCACCCCGTTGCGCAACTGAATACAGAGTACGTCTGCCACAGCGAGTACATACACGCCTTGGCGCGACTTGCTAAGTAGCCGTTGCTTGTAGCGAGGCGCCGGGGCGGCCTGAGGCAAGGCGGCCGCTAGTTGTTGTAGCGCCGCACTCTGCATAACCTGTCGCAGCCGCTCGTATTTCTGTAATGCCGCCGCGAAGGAGGCGTACTGCACAGGCTTAAGCACGTACCCAATGCCGTTTTGCTCGAAGGCTTGCACCAGATATTGGTCGTAGGCCGTCACAAAAATAAAGGGGCTGCTCACCGTCACTTGGTTGAATAAAGTGAATACGTTGCCATCGAGCAATTCAATGTCTGAGAGAATCAGGTCAGGAGCAGGATGGGTGCGCAGAAATTCAGCTGCTTCGGCTACCTGCTGGCACTCGCCCACAATGGTAGCGGCCGGGTAATACGTTAAAGCAAAACGGCGCAACAGCGCCAGGGCGGGTTCTTCGTCTTCAAGCAACAGTAGGCGCATGGCTAGGCAGAGCAAGGGCCGGAGTGAGCGGCAGCGTCACGGCAAAATAATCGGGGGTGTCATCAATGCGCACGGGCACGTCGGCTAGCAAGGTAAGCCGGCTACGCAAAGCTGCCAGACCGCTGCCCTCCCCAGTGGCAGGTGTGGGCCGGGGCCGCCGCTCATTGTGCACAGTTAGGGTGGTTGGCGTTACTTGTACACGCACCCGCAACGGCTGGGCCCGGCTGGCCAGATTGTGCTTGACGGCATTTGTGAGCAACTCTTGCAGCACCCCAGGCGGCACCAATCCCGTGCGCAGGTCGTCGGCACTGGCTTGCACGTCGTGGATGAACTCATAAGCCTGGCCGAAGCGACGAGTCAGCAGAAATTGGTAATCGTGCGCAAAAGCTAACTCTTCGGCCACAGGTACGGCTTCGTGCTGGCCTGTGCGCACCAAATAGCGGTATAAACCAGCCAAGTGGGCCAAGTAGTCTTGGGCTGGCTGATTGTCCGGCTCAATCAGGGCAGCCAGAATGTTGAGGTTATTGAACAGAAAGTGTGGGTCAACGTGCTGCTGCAAGGCCCGGAGCCGAGCGTGAGTAACGGCTTGCTCGGCCCGCTCCAGCGCTAGGCGCACGTGGCTGGCGTGCTGCTGGTAGAGGAAAGGCAGGTACACGCTGCCCACCAGCAAATAAAGCAGTGCCGCCGCTGCCAACCCACGGACAAACTCATACCAAGTGCCGTAGTCGCCGCGGCCTATGTGAGTTAGAATGAGCGCTCCTTGCATCAGTTGCAGTAACCCTATGAAAAGCACTGCGCCCCGCCACAGCAACCCAAAGTAGTAGCCGGCCCGCTCGCTGGCCTGGCCACGGCGAGTAGCGTGCTGGTGCAGGCGGTCGAGCAGGTATACCACCAGTAACGCTTCGAGAAACAGCCAGAACGGCGCGTCGGCAAACAGGTAGAAATCCGCGGCACGCTCGGCCATCATCAGGCGGGTGTACAGGGCCAGCAACAAAGCCAGGCCAAAGACAAACACGTAAAACCAGGGCTGTTTGCGCATAGCAGGCAGCAAGATAGAAGGGGCGCGTTAAGTGGCTTAATCTACTGCCCAGCTGGTTTAGCTGGCTGGCCATTGGCGTCGAAGAAACGCAACACCGGCTGGTTGGTACTGTCCACCCCAATGGTGAGGCGGGTGTGGCCCTGGCGGTCTTTAAAGTCCAGGGTGGATTGTGCGGTGTTAGCAACTAGCATCATCCGGGTTTCGCCTCGCTGGTCGGCCATAATCATGGCCGAGGAACGGCCGGCAGTAGTACCCACATACAAACGGGTTTGCAAGCCCAGCTGGCCAGCTTTTCGGGCTTGCTGCTGTTGCTCGGGCGTAGCGTCTTTGTATTTTTCTTCCAGAGCCGTCATTGATGCCTCAGGCGCATCGTTGAAGGTGAGGCCGGCTTTGTAGCTGCCTCCCTGCTCCTGGTAGTTGAGCGCAATAACCTGGTCTTGGCCGAACCGGTCGAGCGAGAAGTGCCCACCGGCCGACACCTTCCCATCTTTATCCCGATTACCGTCGAAAATCAAGCCGCCGCATTCCTCACCCTTGGCATTGTAGAAGAGCATACCAGGATGGGTGCGCTTGAAAGCCAAGTGCTTGCCATCAATAGTAACGCCCTGCGGAAACCGGGCTTGGTTGGCCATTATCATTTTTACCGTGCCGTCGCGCTCCACTAGGTTTAGGCGCTCCACCGACACTTCCCCGAAATGCACCGGCTTATCGGGCCGACCGGCCGAGGCTAACAGCAAAACGGCCGGCAGCAGGGTGGCGGCTAAGGCATAGGCTTTCAGAAATGTTACGTCGCGGCTGAGTTTTTCAATTGGGTTCATGGCTGATGGGATAAAGTGGCGAAGTGCTTCAAAAGTGAAGATTCCGCAGCCAGCCCGTGTAGCCTTTCAACGTGAATGCCGGATAAATCGAGTGAGTGCAGGAAAAGCCGGGGTGAACTCAAGTAAACACATGCCGGAGCAAGCACCTTCCGATAAGCCTATCGGTACCTTCACTGTAGCACTTTAATGCGCTATCCTATCAATTTTCTTCTTGGAGCGATACCCAAATAGTAGCAATAAGGCCTCCCCTACTCAATTCGCAAACAGTTTATGAGTTAGTACCGTTGTATCTTTGAAGAGAGGCTAATTTTATGTTAACCGCTTCGACAGACGGCTACCCGCTGCAAAGCAAATAGCCGTTTGCGTACTATGTATTGGGAGGAAAAATGAATACATCAAACCCTGTCTACGACCCGCTGGCTGTTGCTAATTTCTTTGTTCAAAAGTCGTTGGAGACTGGCAAAGAAGTGACGCCCATGAAGCTGCTTAAGCTGGTGTACATCGCGCACGGCTGGAACCTCGGCCTTTTTGGGGAACCGTTGATCAGCGAAGCAGTTGAGGCGTGGCAGTATGGGCCGGTTATCCCGAGTGTGTACCAAGCCTTCAAGGAGTATGGCCGCTCACGTATCACCAAGATGACTTCTGGCCTGTGGGGAGTAGGCTTAGGCTCGCCCGTTGTGCCCGTTATTCCTGAAGAAGACGTGCGCACGCAGGGCCTGCTAAGTGAAATTTGGGACGTGTACGGCGACAAGGACGGACTCTACCTATCTGCGGTTACTCACAAAGACGGTAGCCCTTGGACGAAGACAGCTCGCAACGGTATTATTCCGCAGGAAACGATTCGCGAGCATTACCAATCGTTGGCCCAGACAGCAGTTTAGATGGAGGTGCCAGGTGCTGGGCGCGATATGAAGGCGCTGGAAACAATTCGGGTTGCTGCGCAGGAAGAAGCGCAGAGCATTTCGGTGAATGCAGGAGCGGCGGCAGCTAAAGAAGACGAGGCTCTTTTTGAAAGAGAGATTCGCAAGACGCTGCTCGGCCGGCTGAAGCTCGTAATCAACGTCTTTGTGGGGATATTCTGCATTGCTATCCTCTTCCGCTCGTGGCATTTTTTAGCTCCCGAAGCCTGGGCCTTTTTATCTGAAAAACAGATTAGCCTCATTGATACAATATTAACCTCGGGTTTTTTTGTGTTGCTAGGCGGTATTGCCAAGGATACCATCATTAATGTGTTACCTAAAAAAAGAGGGTAGCTAATTGCTTCAAGCACACCACAGAATACAGCGCGCGAGCTTTTGCTTTCATAAGAAATACTGCAAGTGCCTTCGGTAAAAAGTAAGCGTTCCAGCTCAGCTCAATGAACCGGAACGCAAGAAGGAACACGAAAAGCAAGCATAGTACCTGCCGTTATTTTCTCTTTTCCGCCTTAGATGAAGAGAGAATACAAGCCAGCGGGTAAGTCAGCAAATGACTCACTGTGCTGATATAACACCCAACTATCATTGCCCAGCCTGGCAAACCAGCACCAGTAGCGCAACGGTAGCGCCGTGTGCCTGAAAGCAAGTGCGCAGGAACTTCAGCGACTGGGTTATCTGGGCTTCCACCGTTTTGATAGAAATATTCAATTTTTGCGCAATAGTGGCATTCGACAAGCCTTGCTGGCGGCTCATAGAAAATATTTCGCGCCGCTTAGTAGGTAGCCGCGCCACCGCGTGCGTGTAGCACGCCGTAAGCTCCTGATACTCCAGCGCGGCGGTGGGTGGCTCTTGGTCGGTGGCCAGGTAGGACGGGTAATCTTGGTACGCCCAGCTGTGCCGGCCCCGTACCTGATTGAGAATAGCGTGGTAGGCCGATGTGTAGAGGTAGCCTTTAAGGGATGCGGCATCGGGGCTTACCGCATGACGCTTTTCCCAGAATTTCAGAAAGCAGTCCTGCACAATTTCCTGTGCTTCAGTGCAGGAACGCAAATGATTGTACGCGAAGCGGTATATCCCCGGCGCGTGCAGCTGAAACAAGTGCTTGAATTGCTGCTGGCAACTGTCATGCTGACAAGCGGAAGTGGAAGTGGAATTCTCCAAAGCCGTGTGGGTGAGCTTCATACAAGGTAGCACAAGCGGTAGAGGGCAACTCGACAATTCACAGGTTTTCAAGCCATTGAAAACCATCCTGCACCTAATGTACTGGCCCGCTCTTGTCCTTACATTCCTGTACTCTCATGGCTGGCAGCGCATCAAAAGCCAAGGGTAGTAATTACTTACTTTTCACTGTTCAGGAAACATCCTATGCCTTGTCCTGGTGGCCATAGCATTCCATGCTCAAAAGCATTTATCAGGTAGCCTTACCGTACACCCGGTTGAATCACCACGACACTACAACACGGTCATTACCAAATCACTAGCCTTCATCGGAATATTTCTCAGAAAAAAGTTTTGCTCGGACTAAGGGTATGAGGCATGTCGGGTGTCGTTTGTAGAGGAAGGGGCTAATGCGCCTTTGGTGATTATGGTTAACCCGGTGACTTTTGACGTTTATCTGCGCTACCTACAGTGGCAGTCTTCGCCAGCGGAGACTTGTGCCGTGCGCACTTGGCTAGCCTGGCCGGCCCACGCTGCACAGGCGCAACGCTGGATGCACCGATATACGCAGCTCACTAGCCCAGACACTACCCCGGTTGGCAACATACCCGATTTCGATGCCCTCCAAACCCGGCTTCTAGCTCAGCTTAAGCTAGTACCAGCCTCTGTGCCTTTAGTGTCCAGAACTACCCGTTTGGCGCATATAAGCAGCTGCTTTCCATTTTTTGCGCAAGAATTCCTGGGCCTGCGGGCCTTTTTCCACCGCCTTCACTGGCACTAACCCCCACCGTTATGAAAAAAACTTTTTACCAATCCTTGTCGGGCTTGCCGGCCTACCTCCGGCGCCAGCTCGGGCACGGCGCCGGAAAGCTGGCTATGGCCGGGCTACTAGCAGCCTCGTTGGGTGCGCCAGCCACTGCCCTGGCACAAGGTAGCTCCCCCTCGGTACGCCAGATGGAAACGCTGGGCCGCGGCGTAGTAGCCGTTGACCAAGGAAACGGCAAGGTGTTCGTGAGCTGGCGTTTGTTGGCCACTGATGCCCCCAACGTGGGCTTCGATTTGTACCGCAAATCGGCGGGCGGCTCGGCTACCAAGCTCAACGCTACGCCACTCACGGCCAGCACCAACTTCGTAGACGAAAGCCCCGACTCTTCGCCTGGCACCAGCTACTATGTGCTGCCCGTGCAGAACGGCGTATTGGTATCGGGTGGCCCGGCTACGCCGGAAACTGCGCCAGTATGGGCCCAGCAGTACATGCGCCTGCCCTTGCAGCGCCCCGCGGCTGGCGTAACGCCTACCGGCCAAGCCTACACCTATAGCCCCAACGACTGTTCAGTGGGCGACCTAGACGGCGACGGACAGTACGAAATCATTGTAAAGTGGGACCCTTCTAATGCCCAGGACAACTCGCTGAGCGGCTACACTGGCAACGTGTACTTGGATGCTTATAAGCTGGATGGCACCCAACTGTGGCGCATTGATTTGGGCCGCAACATCCGGGCCGGCGCGCACTACACTCAGTTTATGGTGTTCGACTTGGATGGCGACGGCAAGGCCGAAGTGGCCTGCAAAACCGCCGATGCTACCGTGGATGGTACCGGACAAGTGCTGGGTGATGCCAACGCCGACCACCGCAATGCCAACGGCTACATCCTGCGCGGCCCTGAGTACCTCACCGTGTTCAATGGCCTGACCGGCGCCGCTTATCCAAGCGTGCGTTACCTGCCCCAACGTCACCCCGACCCAGCCATCGGTGACAATCCCACCCCAGCCCAACTCAACACCATTTGGGGCGACAACTACGGCAACCGGGTGGATCGGTTCTTGGCGGCCGTAGCTTACCTAGATGGCGTGCACCCCAGCCTAGTGATGTGCCGCGGCTACTATACCCGCTCGGTGCTAGTGGCTTGGGATTTCAAGAATGGCCAGCTCACCCAGCGCTGGATTTTCGACAGCAACGACGGCACGCCCGGCAACCTGGCATACCGCGGCCAAGGCAACCACAACTTGAGCGTAGCCGACGTGGACAACGACGGTAAAGATGAAATTGTGTACGGCTCGATGGCCATCGATGACGACGGCAAAGGCATGTATAGCACCGGCCGCGGCCACGGCGACGCCATGCACGTTTCCGACTTCGACCCGGCTCGTCCCGGCCTGGAGGTTTTCTCGGTACACGAAACCCAAAGCCAGTACGGCTCCGCCCCCAACGACTTCCGCGACGCACGCACTGGCACGCTCATCTGGGGCGCCCCCGGCCCCAACCAGGGCGACGTTGGGCGCGGCATGACTATGGACCTCGACCCTCGCACCCTGGGCTCGGAATCGTGGAGCAGCCGGGGCGGCTTGTACGCTGCTAATGGCACCCAGATTTCCACGGCCCGGCCCAGCCACATCAACTTTGCGGTGTGGTGGGACGGTGACTTACTGCGCGAATCCCTGGACAACGTGACCATCAGCAAGTGGGACTGGCAGAACAGCCGCCTCAATACCATGTTGAGCGTGGCGGCCCTGGGCGGTGCTTCCAACAACACCACCAAAGCCACTCCTAACCTGAGCGCCGACCTATTTGGCGACTGGCGCGAAGAGGTTATCTGGCGCCATACCAACAACGAAGAACTACTGATTTTCACGACCACCATTCCCACGCAGTACCGCATGAACACACTCATGCACGACTCGCACTACCGCATGAGCATTGCTTGGCAGAACGTAGCCTACAACCAGCCGCCTCATACTGGCTTTTACCTCGGCGACGGTATGAAGCTGGACACCGCGCCACCTACCATCCTGGCGGCCGGTTTCCTCACAGCACTGGAAACCAACGGCACCCGCACTATTGAGGCCGCCGACGTGGATTATGGCAGCTACGACGTAGGCAGCGGCATTTCCTCCATGAGCATCAGCCCCAGCCGGTTCACCTGCGCCAACATCGGCCCCAACAACGTAACCATCACCGTAACCGACAGCACCGGCAACGTAGCCACCGAAACCGTAACGGTGCTGATAGTGGACAATACGGCGCCAACTCTGCGAGCGGCGGGCTTGCAGGTAAGCCTACAGAACGGCGCGCGCACCATTGAAGCCGCCGACATCGACTACGGCAGTACCGATAACTGCGGCATTGTGTCGATGACGATTAGCCCCCGCACGTTCACCTGTGCCAACATCGGCCCCAACCAAGTGACCCTGCGCTGCGTGGATGCTTCTGGCAACATAAGTACCCAAACCGTAACGGTAACCGTGCTAGCCGACAACACCTGCACCAACGCCAACACAGCCAGTAGCAAACCGAAAGCTGCCCTCGGTGAACCACAGCTGAACGCCTACCCGAACCCCGTGTCGGAGCAAACTACCGTGTCGTTCCAGCCAACTCAGGCGGGCACAGCACAGGTGAAGGTGTACAACCAGCTAGGCATATTGGTAGCCACGCTCTACAACGGTACCGTAGAAGCCAGCCGCCTCTACCAAGTTTCGTTGGATGCCAGCTCGTGGGCCAGCGGCGTGTATAACTGTCAGCTCATCACCAACGGAAAAGTGGTTAACAAGCGCCTGCTCATCAACCACTAAAGCTAACGTGAAACCCTGAGGCCGAACTATTATCAGCAAATCGCCACAGCGCAAGCACACAAAAGAGGCAGCCAATCGGCTGCCTCTTTTTCTTTTAGGTTAACCGCCGAAGCACTTCTTCAAGCAGAAAGAGCAGACGGGCCGGTAGGCGAAACTTCACATTAGTGTGATGGAAATCAAGTTTAACTTTGCAATACAAAGTACTTTTAATACTTTTGTGTCTGTTCTGGTGTTCTTGCTTTACCTATGGAATATTTTGTGGCTCAAGGGTCGGTGGTGCGTGAAATCTGGGGCAAGGCCGATACAGTGCTATTCATCTTTGCAGGGGCCGCCGCCGAGTTTGCCTTAAACAAGGCCGTGGACTGGCTGTACTTCACCGGCAAGCTGCCCGCCGACCCGCTGGCCCGGCTTTTCTCCACCGTGGATTACGCCCGCCAGATTGTGTTTGCCGAACGCGCCGCCGCCGAGCGGGCCATTGATACCATTGCCGCCATACACGGAGCCGTGGAAGCCAAGCGCGGTATGGCTATTCCAGCCTGGGCCTACCGCGACGTACTATTCCTGCTCATCGACTACTCCATTCGAGCGTTTGAGGTGCTGGAACGGCCCCTCACGGAGCCCGAGAAAGAAGAAGTATTCCAGGTGTTTTGCCGGGTGGGCCAGCGCATGGGCGTACCCGACCTGCCCATTTCCCACGCCGCCTGGCTGGCAGTTCGGCAGCAGCACCTCGACCAGAATCTGATTCACAGCCACTACACTGCCGACCTGTACCATCAATACCGGCGGCACCTGGGCGCTCTGCGCTACAAGTTGCTGCTGCAAGCGCAGCGGCTGGTAGTACCGGCGCGCGTCAGAGTGTTGCTGAAGTTGGGCCGTTGGACTTGGCTGCCGCTGCTGCTGCCGTTATACCGCCGCACCCAGCATCTGGCCCTGAACAAGTGGGCCAAAATAGGGCTGCTACCCACCGAGTACAAAGACCGGATTCTGGCCCTCGACTACCGGCCGTCGTAAGTCGGCAATTCCTAACATTGGCGTAAACGCTAGGTCACAGTTTCCGCCGACCTTTGCTTGCCGTGCCTGAAAGTGTGGCTGGATGCCAGCCCGCTGACCATTACCTTGAGCCTGAATTCACTATGCTCACGCGCCCGGCGCTTTCTATTGGCAAGCAATGCAGTGGTACCAGGAGGAAATAAGGCAGCTCGAAGCCAAGGAAGTAACCGACACCAGCCTACCGAAGGTGGTGTTCTATGGCAGCTCCACGTTCACGCTTTGGCGCGAGTTGGAACGCAGCTTTCCGCAAGTTCAGGCCATAAACCTAGGCTTTGGCGGTTCCACACTGGCGGCTTGCGCGTGGTTTTTCAAGCGAGTGGTACCCCAGCACCAACCCGCTATGGTGGTCCTGTACGCCGGCGACAACGACCTCGGCGACGGCCGTACGCCTGAAGAGGTGGTGCTGTTCTACGAGAACCTAGCCGCCGCCATCAGAAGCAGCCTCGGCGACATTCCGGTGTGTTTCATTTCCATCAAACTAAGTTTGGCGCGGCTGCACTTGCGCGGCAGCATCGAGTACGCCAACGATTGTATCAACCGGCTGATTACCAGCCAAGGCCCACCTTATTCCTTCCTCGACCTATACTACCCGATGCTCGATGAGCGGAGCAATCCGCAGCCGGCGCTTTTCGAGCCCGACGGCCTGCACCTGTCGCCCCAAGGCTATGCCCTGTGGCAGCAAGAAATCAGTGCCCACCTGAACCGCATTCTACGCCTCCAATCCTAACCCCACCAGCAGAACAGTCCACCTTTTATTAGTGTCAACTGAACGACTTGCTGATGCGTCGCGAATATCATAAATGGGATAGTACTGCCCTAGGCCGACCAATGGAGCTGCTGGTTTTTGGCGAAACCGGGGCGCGGGTGCTGCTTTTCCCCACCCGCAAAGCCCGTTTTTACGACTACGAGAACTGGGGGGTAATTGAGGCGCTGCAACTCAAAATTGAGGCCGGGCTGCTGCAAGTGTACTGCGTTGACAGCATTGATGCCGAGAGCCTCTACGCCTTCAATAAGCCCCCAGCGGAGCGGATTTGTCGCCATTTGCGTTACCAGCAATACATTCTGGAAGAGGTACTACCGCTGAGCGTGGCCCAAAACCCCAACCCGTTTCTGATTGCCGCTGGCTGTAGCATGGGCGCCTACCACGCCGTCAACCTCGCGTTCCGGCACCCTAATCTGTTTGGCAAAGTGGTGGGCATGAGTGGCCGCTACGACCTCACCCAGGGCATGGCCACCTTCCAGGATTTATTCCAGGGCTACGTTGATGAAAACGTGTACCTGAACACGCCCAACCGCTTCATCCCTCACCTCGCCGACGAGTTCTACCTCACCCAGCTACGGCGCCTGGAAATCACGCTGGCCATCGGCAACGAAGATGCCTTTCTGCAAGACAACCTGTTCCTAAGCCAGCAGCTAGCCAGCAAGGACATCCGTCACGAACTACCCATCTGGGAAGGCGAAGCGCACAACCCGGCCGCCTGGCGCCGCATGGTGGATTTATACTTGTAAAAACGCATACCCAACGCAGCCATCTGGCGTCAAGCCTACAAGAGTTTACTGCACCAAAAAAGGGAGACGAACAACCACCGTGGCTGCCCATCTCCCTTCTTTAAGAACTATACCAGAACGCTTAGTCGCGCTTGGTTTTGAGCACCTGCTTGAGGGCCGCCAGCTCGTCGCGGAGTTTGGCGGCGGTGAGGAAGTCGAGGTCCTTGGCAGCGGCTTCCATCTGCTTTTCGGTTTGCTTGATGAGCTTCTCCAAATCCACTTTGGTCATCATCGACACCACCGGCTCAGCAGCAATGGCCAGCGCGGTATCTGTGTCGGGGCCAGCGTAGCCCTGTGGCTCTACAATGCGGTAATCGGAGAGAGAAGTCTGGCCGATGATTTCAGCGTGGCTCTTGCGCACGGTGCGCGGCGTGATGCCGTGCTCCTGGTTGTAGGCCAACTGGGTGGCGCGGCGGCGGTTGGTTTCATCAATAGCGCGCTGCATAGAGCCAGTCATCCGGTCGGCGTACATGATGACTTTGCCTCTATCATTACGGGCGGCGCGGCCCATAGTCTGGATCAAGCTGCGTTGGTCACGCAGGAAACCTTCTTTGTCGGCGTCGAGGATGGCTACCAGGCTGACTTCGGGCAAATCAAGGCCTTCGCGCAGCAGGTTTACGCCAATCAGTACGTCAATTTCGCCGAGGCGCAGTTGCCGCAGTATTTCCACCCGGTCCAACGTTTTTACGTCGGAGTGCACGTAGCTGGACTTGATACCCAGGCGCTCCATATACTTCTGGAGTTCTTCGGCCATACGCTTGGTGAGCGTGGTTACCAGCACCCGGTCGCCTTGCTTCACACGGTTGTCTACTTCGTCCAGCAGGTCGTCAATCTGGTTCACCGAAGGGCGAATGTCGATTTCGGGGTCCAATAGGCCCGTAGGTCGGATGATCTGCTCCACCACCACACCATTGGCCTGGGTCAGCTCATAATCGGCGGGCGTTGCCGATACAAACACCGCTTGGCGGTACATACTTTCGAATTCGTTGAAGGTAAGCGGGCGGTTGTCGAGGGCAGAAGGCAAGCGGAAACCGTACTCGATAAGGGCCGTTTTGCGGCTTCGGTCGCCACCCCACATAGCCCGGATTTGAGGCATGGTGGCGTGGCTTTCGTCCACTACCAGCAAGTAGTCGTCGGGGAAGTAGTCGAGCAAACAGAACGGGCGGGTGCCGGGGTTGCGGCCATCGAAGTAACGCGAGTAGTTCTCGATGCCCGAGCAGTAACCCAGCTCCCGAATCATTTCCAGGTCGAACTCGGTGCGCTCCATGATGCGCTTGGCCTCTGAGTCGCGCCCCTCCTTCTCGAAGTAGGCGTGCTGCTGCACCATATCAAACTGGATTTCCTTGATGGCTTGGTTGAGCGTGTCTTTGCCGGTTACGAACAACTGGGCTGGGTACAGCGTCACCGATTTCTCGTCGGCCAGCTTCTTGCCACTCACCGGGTCAATCTTGTGGATAGCCTCGATTTCGTCGCCGAAGAAGAAGATGCGGTACGCGTAGTCGGCGTAGGCTGGGAAGATGTCTACCGTGTCGCCCTTCACCCGGAACGAGCCACGGGTGAACTCCATTTCGGTCCGTGAATACAGAATCTGCACGAACTGATAGAGCAGGTTGTTGCGCGAGTACCGCAGGCCGGGCGCCAGGTAAATCACGTTTTTACTGAACTCCTCGGGGTTGCCAATACCGTAGATGCACGAAACCGACGCAATAACAATTACGTCGCGGCGGCCGCTGAGCAGCGTGGAGGTGGTATGCAGCCGCAGCTTCTCGATTTCCTGGTTGATGGCCAGATCCTTCTCGATGAATACGTCGGTGCTGGCAATGTAGGCCTCGGGCTGGTAGTAGTCGTAGTAGCTAATGTAGTACTCTACGGCGTTGTTGGGAAAGAACTGCTTGAACTCGCCGTAGAGCTGGGCGGCTAGGGTTTTATTGTGGCACAGCACCAGCGCCGGCTTGCCGGTTTCGGCAATTACGTTGGCCATGGTGAAGGTTTTGCCGGTACCCGTGGCCCCGAGCAGCACCTGCGCCGGCTCGCCGTTGTTCACGCCTTCCACCAACTGCTTGATGGCGCGCGGCTGGTCGCCGGTGGGTTTGAATTCCGAGGTAAGCTGATAGTTCATGTGCGGTAGAGTAGCTGCCTGACCGGGTTGACAAAAAGGTCAGCCTTTGATAACTGCATTAGCAAAGTGGAGGTTTCCTGGCAAACAAAAAAACCTCCCCGACAACGCGAAGAGGTTTTTGAAAACGGGACGTCATCAGTAACGGTATTGTCGTTCCTCCACGAGAGAAATCCGGGCAAGGTTGTTCAATAGTTACACTCAGGTTGTTCCTGCGGCGGCCAGACAACTTGACTTACCCACCGGGCTGAATGCGGATAATATTGTTGAGCTGCGCCCATTTCACCAGCGGATTCGGTTGCAGTTGGCTCACCCAATACTTCTCGCTGCACAGCGGCACATTCAGATAGCAAGATTTCACCATGGTAGGCTGCTCCTGCAATTGCAGGCGCTGCACGGTGGCGGCCCAGTCTTGCTGGTTGGCTACTGTCATGTCCAGCAAGCGCGGAATAACGGTGAGGGCGCGGGTCTGGTAGTGCAGATACACGTTGCCATCTTTCACGGCTTTCCAGGCCCCGGAGTTGATATACGCCTTCCGGTTCAACTCCCGCACTACGTAGTCGATGCTATCGGCGGGCAGACTGGAAATATACAGCGGCCCCATCACCGATTTAATTACAAAGGCATTGCTGTTAAACAGTTGAAACGTCTGTGGCAAGGTGCTGGCTTCGCGCATCCCCACCAGCACATCCCTGGCCACGTAAGTACCATCAGAACAAATTGTTGTCACTGGGAACTTACAGACCACGTCCGCTGGCTCTACCTCTTCCTTTTGGCAGGAAGCCAAGCCTAACACTAACCCAACTGTTGCGAGAGAAAGTAACGTTTTCATCATTGGAAGTGGATGTGATGGACAGGAAATCTGCAAGGGCTGAGAGATACTACCGGGGGTCGAGCCAAACAAGCCGCTCGTTGGTGGCTTTGGCTGCGAAGTCGGGGCATTTGCCGTCGCCACGGCCTGTGATGCCGCCGCTGGGCGCGCAAATGGGGTTCAGGCACTCATCGTACAGGGTATTGAACTGGTCGCAGCAGTCGGCGGAAATGGTGTACACCGTGCGGCCATCATACTGATACTCGTAGATGCGGGCAGCCGGGTTCTGCTTGGGCTTGCGTTGAAGCTCCTCTATTTTTGCCTGAATCAGTCCCGAACACTGCTTAGGGCCTACATCTGCGTCTTTTTGACACTGTACCAACCCCAGCATCACCCAGCAAGTCAAAAGAAAGAGTAGTGTTTTCATCATTTGTACAAATCAGGGCGGATAATAGCATGTCGTAACTCCCTCAATCATCAGCGCGGATCGCGCCAAACGAGGACCGGGTTGGTAGCACTGGCTTGGAAACCAGGGCAGCGGCCGTCGCCTTGTCCGTTGGGGCCGCCTGTGGCAGCACAGAGTACGTTGCCACAGGTATCGAACAGGTAGTTGAGGGTAGTACCTGCCGCGCCAGCCGTGCTACCTCCCGTTACGAGGTACACCGTTTGGCCTTGGTAAGTGTACTGCGTGATTTCGGCGACTGGTGTTTGCTTGGGCTGCGCAAGAAGTTGAGCAATAAGCGTATCAGCAAAATTACTGACGCAAGCAGGGCTCATATCATCATCGGCCACGGAGCTACAAGCCGTAATGAACAGTGAGGAAAGCCCGACCATCAAGCAAGTAAGAATGCGAAGCATAAACTGAGAAAGGCAAAAAGACTGTAACTCACTACGGCATTACGGCGGCGGGTTTCGCGCTACCGAAATCCACACTGGCTTCTAGCCCGATGCTGTAAGGCCGCGACTGGTTGAGAGCACGCTGGCTAGGGTTGGCGTTGAGGGTAGTCAAACCAACCTCGGTGGTGGTACCTAGTGCCAAGCTCCAGCTAGCAGCGGCGGGTTGGTAGCGCACCCCGGCTCCACCCCGTACCGAGGTTTGCAGCTGCCGATACGGCGAATCAGAGGAACCCAGCGAATACACGCGGGCAGCCTCCGGCGAACCTTCCAGCTCCGAACGAGTACCCAACAGCAAGCCGACAGCCGCGCCTACTTTAGCGTAGAGCGAGGTGCCAGGTTTCGCAGAGCCATAGCGGATTTC
Organism: Hymenobacter norwichensis DSM 15439; assembly: GCF_000420705.1. Taxonomy (GTDB): domain Bacteria; phylum Bacteroidota; class Bacteroidia; order Cytophagales; family Hymenobacteraceae; genus Hymenobacter; species Hymenobacter norwichensis. The sequence continues at coordinate 401,875 of NZ_ATVL01000006.1, read as the reverse complement.
CACTGGCACGGCCATGGTCCGGTAGCGGTACGAGGTTTTGCGGGTAGCCGTTGGAGCTACCGCTGCCGCGCCCGAAGTGAAGGCATTATTGCCGCGGCTATCAAATAAATTGGCCACCTGGCGGCTCACCTGACGGCCATCAATAAAACCGTAGCTGGTGGCAGAAGTAGCGTGCTGCTCGGCTGCTTCCACTCCGGAAACCAAGGTCCAGTGCTTATTGAGAGCATACGCGGCCGTAACGGCAACGCGCTGGCTAAGGCCGGCCCGCAGGTTGCGGCGGTATTCGGTTTCAGCGTCGTCTTGGTAGTAGTTGCGCAGGGCATTGGTAACGGCATCAGCCTGCACACGGCCGTCGCTGTGCGAGAAATTGATGTTGGGGTTGTAGGAGGCAGCGGCGTACGTAGCCCCTAGGCGTAACCGGCGCCACTGCTTGGCAGGCGGCTGGGTTTCATCTTTGGCCGCGGCCAGAGCGCCTGGCTGCGGCACGGCCAGCAACGAGGCTTTCAGGGTATCGGGGCGGGCACCCAACCAGCCACCGCGCAGGTTGGCGAAGCGCGGCGTCAACCCATTCCAGCCTGGTAGGCTGGCGTTGCTTTCGGTAGCATAGTTGGCACCAAACTGCGCAGCCACGCTAGAAGTTAGGCCAGGGTAGCGGCTCCCAGCAAATACCGATTCGGCGCCTACCTCACTGCTCTCATACGTGCGGCCCTGACGGGCTTGGCTGCGGCTAGTCTCTGATATGCCTTGGCCAGCGGCAGCTATTTGAGCAGCGTAAGCGTCGTATTCACTACCTGGAGCTTGGCTTAGGGTTGAACGGGTAGCATCGGCCGAAATATATTCTCCCTCCAAAGCTAGCAGGCCGTTGTTGGTATCAGTAGCGCTGCCGGTTGGTTTTTGGCCTTCGGCGCTAGCCGCAGCAGCACCAGTGGCAGCGGTGGCTTGGTTATTGGCCGCTACACGGGTACCCGAGGAGTTGGTGGTTGTGCTATATTCGGCTACACTGGAGGTGGAGTTCTGCCACTTGCGCAGAATAGCCCAGCCGCTTGCGCTGAAGAACAGCAGCAGGCAGGCGGCAGCCACCCAGCGGTGCCACGTGAGCTTGCGCCGGTAGGTATTGTTTTGCTCAACAAGCAGCTCGTGGTCGAGTTGCTCCCAGAGGCCGGCACGCGGCGTCACCTCGGCTTCTGCGAACTTCTGCCGAAACAGATGCTCCAAGTCGCCGGTGGGCCGTGGGTCGGGAGTAGGATTAGGTGCGGAAGTGGCCATGCTTGGATTGTGCGTCGAGACGCTCGATTTTCGACTTCAAAATTGCCCGTGCCCGGGAGTACTGTGATTTACTGGTGCCTTCGGAAATGCCAAGCATCTCCCCAATTTCTTTGTGGCCGTAGCCTTCAATGGCGAACAGGTTGAACACCATCCGGTAGCGTGGGGCCAGCTCTTGCACAATAGCTAGCAGGTCCTCGAAACCGTAGTTGGCCAGCGTAAATTCCTCGCCGGCCAGCTCTTCCGGGTACTCGCCTTCACTCACGGCTACCAGCGGCGCATTGCGGCGGTGCTGGCGCAGAGCAGCGTTTACCATGATACGCCGAATCCAGAACTCCAGCGGACATTCGCGGCGGAAGCTGCCTAAGTTACGGAACACGGTAATAAAGCCTTCCTGCAACACGTCTTCGGCCTCGAAGGTGGTTTGAGCGTAACGCAAGCATACAGCCATCATCCGGCCGGAAAACCGCTCGTATAAGTATTTCTGCATCAGCCGACTGCCGGCTAAGCAGCCATCAATTAGTTCGGCCTCGCTTAGCTGAGAAGGCGGCGTGAGTTGGCGCACGGTAGGAACAGGCGAAGTGAAAGCCTCAGTCGATGATGACGACGATGCGGATGCACCGGCTAGCAGCCCCCGCAGCCCACTAGAGGGCCGCAGTGCCAAAGACGAAAGCGCACTCACTGCGCCACGCGGCTCCCGAAGCCGGTACCGTGTGCCCCCGCAAACCGCAGCCCCCGTTGGGCCGGTGCGTAGTGGACGTATATAAGTTGCATAGGCGGCAAGCTAACTAAACAAAATACCAGCGCCGACCTTATCAGCTGGCCGGCTACAACCACTAGAGCCCGTTCCCGCCCGCTACGGTTGCATGCGGTAGTAACATGGTGCTAAATTTTTCTTGCTGGCAATAGCAACGGGCTTTCAGGCTGGCAAAATTTATTTTTTATAAAATCTATCTTCTATAAAATGTACCTACATATGTTTGCACCGTATAACCCCGCAAATGATTAGCTTGGCAGTACTTCCAATAGGCAGTTGCTTTCTTTCTCTCACTTAACCCTACCCCTTTTTCATGAAGACCCTGATCCTTTTTTATTCCACCTATGGCCACGTGTATAAGTTGGCCGAGGCCATTGCTGAAGGTGCCCGCGAAGTGGAAGGCAACGAAGTGGTAATTAAGCGTGTGCCCGAAACACTGCCCCAGGAAGTACTCGATAAAACCGGCGCTACCGGTGCCCAAAAGGCTTTCGAGCATATCCCCGTAGCCAATCCTGACGAGCTGGTAGACTACGACAACATTGTATTTGGCACGCCTACCCGCTACGGCAACTTGTGCGGCCAGATGCAGGCCTTCATGGACAGCACCGGCGGGCTATGGGCCAAAGGAGCATTGGTAGGCAAAGTAGGTAGCGCCTTCGTGAGCACCGCTACTCAGCACGGCGGCCAAGAAACTACACTCCGCGCATTCCATACTGAACTGCTCCACCACGGCTTCGTGATTGTGGGCCTGCCCTACGCTTGGCAGGGCCAGATGGGCCACGAGGAAGTAACGGGCGGCACTCCTTACGGCGCCAGCACCGTGGCCGGTGGCCAAGGCGAGCGTCAGCCAAGTGCCAACGAATTAGAGGGTGCCCGCTACCAGGGCCGCCATACTTCCGAAATAGCTAAGAAGCTAGCAGTTAAATAATTTCATTTAATTTAGCATTCGGATTACAAATAATAGCACTGTTCCCGCACACCATTGCAGCATTACCCAGCCACTTCTTGCAAAAGGAGTGGCTGGCGTTTTTTCGGGCTACTCTGTTTTTCAGTGCCCCTGGTATAGCAGCAAAGCACTATTCCGGCTTTCACTACAACTGCTGCCAGGTCCGAATAAGGGCGGCAAACGACTCGCGGTAGGTGTCACCGATGGGGAGTAAGCGGCCGGCTACTTGCACTTTGCCCCGCTCCACGTGCTCGATGCGGCTCATGGATACTAAGAAGGACTTGTGGATGCGCGCAAACCGCTCAGGCGGCAGCACTTCCTCCACCCGCCGAAACGACTGCAACGTGAGCACCTTGCCAGTGGTAGTATAAATCATAAGGTACTCTTTCATGCCCTCGATATAGAGAATATCATCGAAAGCGACGCGCTGCAAGCGGTGCTCGTTCTTCACGAACATGGCATCCGGCGCCGTTGGGTACACCTCAGCCATGGCGGGTGCAGCAGAAACGGCAGACGGAGCCGCCGGCGTCAGTTGTTGCCGGACTTTCTGTACTGCCTGCACAAACCGTTCGAAGGCAACGGGCTTCAGAAGGTAATCGGTGGCGTTGAGCTCGTAGCTGCGCACGGCGTACTGGTCGTAGGCGGTGGTGAAGATGATACGCGGGCCGGGCTGGGGCAACAGTTGCGCGAGTTGCAGGCCCGTCAGGCGCGGCATATGAATATCCAGAAACACCACGTCCACGGGGTTGTCTTGCAGGAAAGCCAGGCCTACCAGCGCCTCATCAAACTGGCCCAGCAGCTTCAGCCCCGGCACCTGGGCACAATAGTCGGCCAGCAAATCCAGAGCCAGCGGCTCATCATCGAGAATAACGCAGGTCATGGAAGTGTAAGAGTAGAGAGGGTTAAAAGTAAGAGGGTTTGGGGACTGAGGATAGCACGCAATGAGCAGCAAGAACCTTTCCTGCCTTCCTACCCTCAAACCGTCTTACCCTAAGACCAGCGTCACGAGGTGCTGATTGAGTGGCGTTTGCACTTGCAAGGTATGGCGGCCGGGGTAGAGCAGCGCCAGGCGGCGGCGCAGATTCACAAGGCCAACCCCGCCAGGCTGATTGGGTAGCTCCCGCTCGGCGTCGGCGGGGGCTACGTGGTTGAGCACCGAGAACCGCAACTGCCCATCGGATGCCAGTTCCAGCGTAATCTGCACGGCCACGGGGCGAGCGGCTAGGTCGCCGTGCTTGAAGGCATTTTCCACCAGTGGCAGCAGCAACAGCGGCGCAATCGGGTGGGCACAGTCGGCGGGGGCGCCGGTTACGGTCAGTTGAATGGCATCTTGAGCCGTGGCCGACAACCGCAGGCGCTGCAAATCCAGGAAGCTGCGCAAATGGGCCAGTTCCCGGCTAAGCGGCACGGTGTCGGTGCTGCTTTCATAGAGCAGGTAGCGCATGATTTCGGAGAGGCGCAGCACGGCTTCTGGGGCCTTATCGGACTTGCGGCTGGTGAGCGAGTAGATGTTGTTGAGCGTGTTGAACAGAAAGTGCGGGTTGATTTGGGTTTTGAGCATAGCCAACTCGATGAGTAGCTGTTGGCGCTCCATTTCGCGGCGGTTGCGCTGGCCCCGCAGGTAGTCGCCCGTAATGCGCAACGCCGAACTGCTGCCTACAATCAGTGTTCCTACAATGCTGGCGCCAAACAGCTGCAACCATTCTCTCGGCTCGGTTACCGGCATTTTTTTACCATGCACTACTATGGTAACCGGCTTTTTCGATTTGGTAGTGAAGGCCGTAGTCTTGGCCGTGGCAATGCGTATTTTGTCGTTGAACACTTGGGGCATCACCCAGCCAACCAAGCCGGCATAGGGCAGCACCAGTACGGCTGCCAGCGCCACGTACTCTACCACCCGGCCCCGGCCCAGTGTACGCGGCACCAACCAGCGCCAGGTAAGATAAAAAAGCGTGGCGCTGCCTACGTCTTCCAGCAGCAGCCGCCCTAGCGTGGCCAGTAGCGGCTGCCATTCGGCCGGGCCAACCGGAAAGTGCGGCAGCCGGGCCACAGCATTACTGGCTTTGAGGGTATCGAGGCCCAGCAGCCATAGCCACAGCAACCCATGAATCCAAAGGGGAATACGGCCCGATTCCGAAGTGGCCGGCCAGTTGGCTGCCCCCAGCAAAATCCGTAGCCGCGCCCACCAGCCTAGTTGCTTGTCGGCGGATATGCTACGCTCGGAACCAGCAACGAATACAGATGATACTTCCATGCCTAAAAATACAGGGTTTACCACCCAGAGGGCTTGATTTTCAATGAACCCGGTGGGGCACGCCGCCAACTGGCCACGCCGGGCGGTGAATAGCAGGAGCACTCGTGCCAAGCCGTTAAATCATGATTCACTGCCCTGAACCCGGTGTTGGAGCACCCAACAGCCGGGTTGGTTGAATAGCGCTCCGCAGATATAGCTGGCTCCCCTACGTTTGCTGTCGTCTTCCTTCTCCCCTATCGTTATGTCAGCCACTCCTCTACTCGAAACCCGCGGCCTCTCGTTCCGCTTCGGTAAGCGCCCCATCCTGCACGACGTGAACCTGCACGTAGAGCCAGGCAGCATCTATGGCTTTCTGGGACCGAACGGGGCGGGCAAAAGCACTACCATGCGGCTGTTGCTGGGACTGTTGCGGCCGGCGGCTGGGTCTATCCACCTATTTGGGCACGACCTGGCTCGGCACCGAGTGGCCCTGCTGAACCGGGTGGGTGCGCTCATCGAAAACCCTTCGCTCTACGACCACCTCACGGGCCACGAAAACGTGGAAGCCACCCGCCGCCTGCGCGGGGTAGCCGCCAGCCGCACCGCCGAAGTACTGGCGCTGGTCGGCCTCACGGATAATGCCCACCGGCCCGCCCGCGAGTACTCGTTGGGCATGCGGCAGCGCCTGGGCCTCGCCATTGCCCTCCTCTCCGACCCCGACCTACTGCTGCTCGATGAGCCCACCAACGGCCTCGACCCCAACGGCATTATTGAAATGCGGGAGCTGCTGCGCAAGCTGCGCGCCGAGCACGGCAAAACCATCGTGGTCAGCAGCCACCTCATTGGCGAAATCGAGAAGGTGGCTACCCACGTTGGCGTAATTCAGCAGGGTAGCTTGGTGTTTCAGGGTAGCTTGCGGGAGTTGCAGCAGCTGCAAACCGGGCGGGCCCGGCTGGTGCTGGAAACCGACAGCGCCGAAACCTGCCGCAACCTGTTGCCCCGCCTCCTGGCCGACGCCGTGGTAACTGCGCCCGGTGCCCTCTGGCTACCCTGGACTTCCAACGACCACACCGCCGAAGTGGCCGCCGCGCTGGTGGCAGCGGGCCAGCCGCTCTACGGCCTGCGCCTAGAGCAGCCCAGCCTAGAGGATACCTTCCTACACCTCACCGAGGCAAAACCCGAGCTAGTGAGAGGTGAGTAGCAAGTATTTGGCAGTAAGTATTCAGTAGCCAGACCACTTACTACTGAATACTTACTACCAAGTACTTGCTACTAAATACTCCATTCTTACCCCGTCTTTTCTATCCTGAATTATGGAATCTACATTGACATCCCCTTCCTTCTCGGCGCTGCCCGCTGCCCCAGCCGCCCTCACCCAACTCCGACGCACCCTGGCCGCCGATGCGCTGAAGCTACGCCGCACGGCTGCTTTGCGGCTCACGCTTGTTAGCGGGGCGCTGCCGGTGCTGCTGACGTTCTGCATCTACTTTTTCAAGGGCGACATTATTTTGAAAGCGGGTGGTACGCCGTGGCCGCGCTTCATTAGCACGGCTTGGCAAACGGCGGGCACGTTGCTGCTGCCGCTGTTCGTGGTGCTACTGACCAGCCTAGTAGTGCACATCGAAACCAAGGCCACCGCCTGGAAGCATCTGTACGCGCAGCCGGTGGGGCGCGGCGCCGTGTTTGCCTCCAAACTGCTCGTGATTCTGGTGCTGAATGCGGTGGCGCTGCTGCTCTTTGCCGGGTTGATGCTAAGTGCCGGCGCTTTGCTGGGCGTGCTCAAGCCCAAACTCGGGTTCCAAACCTATGCTATTCCTTTTGAGGTGGTTTGCTGGATGCTGCTGCGCACCTACGTGGCCACCTTGGGCCTGCTGGCGGTGCAGTACATTGTAAGCTTGTACTGGCGCTCCTTTGTAGTACCGGTGGGCGTGGGCATGGGGGCTGTGGTAGCTACCATTGCGCTGCTGCAATGGGAACACGCCGACAAGATTCCGTACGCCGCCCCGCTGGGCACGGCCATGTCGATGAAGATGACGAAAGCCGGGCTGGAAGTGGCGCACGAACTGGCCAAGCACGAGTGGTACAGCCTGGGCTGGTTTGCGGGCGTGCTGGTGGTGGGCTACTTGCTACTTTACCGGCGCAACGTCACCAACTGAGCCGTAATAGGTGGTAATTTTGGGCTGCCAGTGTTACGTTTTCAGTTAGCAAGCCGGCGGTGGTCAGCCGCATGCAACAGTTGGCAAGCCGAGGTGTCCTTAGCCGTTTTCAAAACAGTACCGCGCTTCTATTTAAGTAGTTATGTAGTGCTACTCAGCCTATTGTCGTTTTAAAAAGCACATTCGTTTTGTGGCCTTGCTGGCCAGTTCCTGCTACCACCCTCGCTCTATCCACCACCTGCCGTTTCGGCCAGCCCCAGGTTTTTCACTGCTGGCTGTAATGCTACCCCTGCCCGGCCGATTAGTTGGGTGCCGCCGGGCGGCCGCGGTTTTCCTGCCTGTCCTTCCTCCCCCTGATGCCTCTCTATTTTTCTGCTTCGATGCGCAAATTATTACTTACCTCGCTAGGCCTAGCCAGCGCGTTAGCCGGTCCTCTCACTGCCACGGCCCAAACCACCCCGCCCGCGGGTACGCCCCCGGCCGGCGCCCGCCCCGCCGGTGCCCCTGGCGCTTCTGGTGCCCCCGGCGCTGCTCCGGTCAAGCCGCGCTTGGCCTTGCCCGAAGCGCCTAAAGGCAACGGCCGCTTGGTTGGAACGGTGTTGGATGCCGCCACCAAAAAGCCCGTGCAGTTTGCCACCGTGGCCCTGCTGCCCGCCACCTCCGATACCCCCATTGACGGCACCACCTGCGACGAGCGGGGCAAATTCGTGCTGAAGGGCTTGGCGGCTGGCACATACCGGGTGCAAATCAGCTTCCTGGGCTATGGCAACCGCACCGAAACCGTGACCATCACCGACGGCACCACCGAGCTGGGCAGCGTGACGCTGGCCGCTACGGCGCAAAAGCTGGGCGAGGTAACGGTTACGGGGGAGCGGGACGTCATCGAGACCAAGCCGGACCGCATTGTGTACAACGCCGAAAAGGACATCACCAACGCGGGCGGCACGGCGGCCGATGTGCTGCGCAAAGTGCCCCTGGTGAACGTAGACCCCGACGGTAACGTGGAACTGCGCGGCACTTCCAACGTGCGGGTACTCATCAACAACAAGCCCTCCGGTATTATAGCCAGCTCGGTGGCCGATGCTATGAAGCAGATTCCGGCCGACCAGATCAAGAGCGTGGAGGTGATAACTACCCCCTCGGCCAAGTACGACGCCGAAGGCACGGGCGGCATCATCAACATCATTCTTAAGAAAAACAACCTGGAGGGCGTGAACGGCAGCGCGGGCATTTCGGGCGGCAACCGGAATTCCAATGCCAACGCCTCCGTCAACTACCGCAAAGGTAAAATAGGCATCAACAGTTCGTTGAGCAGCTTCCTGTTTTATAGCCCCAACCGCAGCAACCTGACCCGCTACCTGAAAAACTCAGATGGCAGCGAGGAACTGGCCCTCCAGCAGGACGGCAACGGCAATATTTTGGGCGGCGGCGGCTTCGGGCGGCTGGGCCTCGACTACGACCCGGCTAAGTACCACAACATCACGCTGGGCGTGCAGGGCAACGCCTTCCGCAACACCGTGGACTACCGCCAGTTCAACAACGTGCTGTTTCCGGCAGCCGCTCAGGACGAGTTTTCGCGGGTATCGGACCGGCGGTTTCGTACCCAGAGCTACGATGTGAGCGGCTCTTACACCCGCACCTTCGAGGAGAAGCGGCGCGAGTGGAGCGTGCTGGCCCAGCACAACCGTAACCGCAACGTGCAGGACTACGACCTCAACCAGTACGACGGCCGCAACGAAGACGGCACGGTAACCTACCGGGAACGGAGCGACAACTTGGCCCGCAATCTGGAAACCACCCTGCAAACCGACTACGCGCACCCGATGTCGGAAACGGCGCTGCTCGAAGTTGGCGCCAAGGCCATTATGCGCCGCGTGAGCAGCGACTATGATGTATACGACGGCCTAGCCGAGACCTTCAACCCCAACCGCTCCAACCTGTTCAACTACAACCAGGATGTGGTATCGGCATACGGCACCTACGGGTTTGCGGCCGGTAAAAAGGTGAACTTCAAGCTGGGGGCTCGGGTGGAGGACACCCGCATCAAGGGCACGTTCGAGCAGCAGCAGCAAGCCGAAAACTCGGGCGTGAAGCAGCACTACACCAACGTGCTGCCCAACATGAGCGTAAGCTACCAGCCCCAGAACCCCAAGAAACCGGGCGAGACGGTACGCGTAGCCTACTCCCAACGCATTCAGCGCCCCCAGATTTTCTTCCTGAACCCGTTCGTCAACGCCTCCGACACGCTCAACATCAGCTATGGCAACCCCGACCTCAACCCCGAGCTGACCCACAGCGTGGAACTGAACTACACCACCTTCATCAAGGGTTCGGTGCTGAATATGTCGGCGTACATGCGGCGCACCAATAAGGCCATTGAAACGGTGCGCTTCATTGATGTCAACGGCGTAAACAACCAGACTTTCCGCAACATCGGGCGCAATGCCACCTACGGTGTGAGCTTGTTTGGCTCGGTGAAGCCGGTACCGAAGTGGGATTTGAGCGGCAACGTGAACGTGTACTACGTGTCGTTGGAAAGTCCGTCGCTCAGCTTCGGCGATGGTACTATCAACACTTCGGCGTACTCTAATAGCGGGGTGATGTATAGCGTGAACGTGAACACCAGCTACAAGCTCAACAAGGGCTTGAGCATCCAGGCTAATACCGGCCTGAACTCGCCGCGCATCCAGCTTCAGGGCAAGCAAGCCGCTTGGACGTATTACTCACTGGGCATGCGCAAGTCGCTGCTCAAAGAGAAAGCCGATATTATCCTCAGCGGCGACAACTTCATCAAAGCCACCCGCAACCTGAACACCGTGCTTGACACCGAGCAGTTCCGGCAGGAAAACAACAACTACATCTACATGCGCAACGTGCGGCTGTCGTTCAACTACCGCTTCGGCAAGGTGGGCACCCAGCCCCAGAAGCGCCGCCGCAGCATCCAGAACGACGATACCAAGCAGGGTGAAAGCGGCCAGGGCCAACAGTAACCAACTAAATAGTAGGCAATAGCTAGTAAGTAGCTAGACCTGCGTCTGCCATTCTGAAGCAGCAACCAAGGACCACATACCCGCAGAACAAGTCGTTGCCACGGCTGACGTTCAGTTAAGGGAAGGTCCTTGGTTACCGCCTCAGGATGGCAGACGTTTTTGTTGGCTGGTAGATTTGATTGAATTCAAGATTACTTTGAAATACTACTATATACTTTTATAACGTTGTGCCACCAATTACTGCCCGGTGGAGTCTTTGATACAGTGCGCTTATCCTCTTAGCTTATCCTGCCTTGTTCTATGAAACAAATTGTTACGCTGCTTGTGGCAGCCGTGCTGGCTTCGCCTGCTGCCTGGGCTCAGATTCCGGCCACTTCCGCCACCACCGCACCCCAAGGAACCGGCCGCCTCACCGGCACCGTGGTGGATGCTGCCACCCAGAAACCCGTTGAATTTGCCACCGTGGCGCTGCTCCCCGAAACGGGCACCACGCCGGTGGGCGGCGGCACCTGTGATGCGCAGGGCAAGTTTGAACTGAAGGATGTTCCACCCGGCTCGTATCGGCTGCAAATCAGCTTTGTGGGCTACACCACCAAGCTGGAAGCCGTAACGGTAACCGCCCAGACCGTGGCGCTGGGCACGCTCAAGCTGACGGCTTCCACCCAAAAGCTGGGCGAAGTAACCGTAACCGGCCAACGGGCGCTGGTAGAAACCCGGCCCGACCGCCTGGTATACAACGCCGAGCAGGACGCCACCAACGCGGGCGGCACGGCTTCGGATGTGCTGCGCAAAACGCCCATGGTAAACCTGGATAGCGACGGCAACGTGCAGCTACGGGGCACTTCCAATGTGCGCATCCTCATCAACAACAAGCCCTCGGCCATGCTGTCGGGCAACCTGGCTGAGGCGCTCAAGCAGATTCCAGCCGACCAAATCAAGGCCATTGAAGTGGTAACCGCCCCCTCGGCTAAGTACGACGCCGAAGGCTCGGGCGGGGTTATCAACATTGTGTTGAAAAAGAACAGCTTGCAGGGCACCAACGGCAGTGTAGGAGCCAGTGCCGGCAACCGAAACCAGAACCTGAACGGCTCGTTGAACGTGCGGCGCGGCAAGTTTGGGGTGAACACCAAGCTCAGCGGCTTTGCCAACCGCTACCCCTACAAGAGCAGCTCCACCCGCACCGATTTTACGTCCTTCGGCGAAGGCCGTCTGGACCAGCGCACCACCTCACGCAGCACGGGCGGCGGCGGGTTCGGGCAGTTAGAACTCACCTACGACCCGTCGCCGCTGCACAGCTTCACGCTCAGCGGCAATGGCAATGCCTACCAGAACCGTTCCCCGCAGGACCTATTCAACCAGTATGATGGTCCCGATACGCTGAAACTCGATGCGCTGTACACCCGCGACATTCTGCAACGCTACGAAAACCGCAACTACGACCTAAACGCTGGTTATACCCGCACCTTCGGCGAAACCCAGGCCCGGCGCGAGTGGAGTGTGCTGGCCCAACACACCCGCAGCAACAACGACCAGAACTACCGCCTAGACCAATACCGCGGTGCCGACGTACTGAGCGGCCCCCTGGAGTATCGGGAACGGAGCACCAACCTGTCGCGCAATCTGGAAACCACCCTCCAAACCGACTACACCCACCCCTTCCGCGACTCGACTACGCTGGAAACTGGGGCCAAATTAATCCGTCGCGAAGTCAGCAGCGACTACTCGCTCGATTCGCTACTGCTGGCCCAGCAAACCGACTTTATCCGCAGCCTTCTGCGCTCTAATGCCTTCAATTATCAGCAGAACGTGTTGGCGGCTTATGGCACTTATAATTTCTCGGGAGGCAAAAAGTACGCCTTCAGCTTGGGCACCCGCCTGGAGCGCACGGCTATTGCGGGGGAGTTTCGGAGTGAAGCGGGGCGATTCACCAGCAACTACATCAACCTGCTGCCCAACGTAAGTGCGACCCGAACCCTCAAAAAGCCCGGCCAGACGATACGATTCAGCTACTCCCGCCGAATTCAGCGCCCCCAGATTTACTACCTCAACCCCTACGTCAACCAAAGCACGCCCAACAACGTCAGCTACGGCAACCCCAACCTCGCGCCCGAGCTGGCCGACGTGTTTGAGCTGACGTACGGCACTTTCGGGGAGAAAAGCTCGCTCAACGTGTCGTCTTACGCGCGGCGCACCGGCAATTCCATTGAGGAGTACAACCGTTACAACGATTCGCTGGCCCGCACCGAAACCACTTACGGCAACATTGCCACCAACACCAGCTATGGCCTGAGCTTATATGGTTCCTTGAAGCCGACCACCAAGTTGGACCTGAGCAGCAACATCAGCGCCGACTACACCCGCCTCAACAGCGCCGCGCTCAACCGTACCACCAGCCGCCTGAATCTGTTCATGAACCTGAATGCGTCGTTGAAAGTCGGCAAGCTGTACACGCTGCAAAGCTACGGCGGCTTCTGGACCGGCGGCGTACAGCTTCAGTCGCGCTACTCCGGCGGCTACTACTACACAGTGGGCGCTAAACGCACCTTGCTCAAAGAGAAAGCCGACCTCACCTTCAACGCCAGCAACTTCCTGGCACCCGGCCGCGAGTTCCGCGCTAGCACCGAAACCGCGCAGTTCCGCAGCGACACCAACTTCTACTCGTATCAGCGCAACTTCCGTCTGTCCTTCAACTACCGCTTCGGCAAGCTCGACAACGGCCCCCAGCGTCAGCGCCGCTCCATCCAAAACAACGATGGCAAGCAAGGCAGCAGCAACAACGGAGGCTAGGTGGTGAAGTGGTGAGATGGTGAAATTGTGAGTTTGACGTTTCAACCACGCAGCTTGCGCCAGCGGAACATCAATCTCACCACTTCACCATCTCACCACTTCACCGCGCCCAAATCTTCCAGGCTTCTTCGGCTTGGATGCAGAGCATTTCGAAGCCGTTCTTGGTTTGGGCACCCAGGGCTTGGCCGCGGCGCATGAACTCGGTTTCGCTGGGGTTGTAGATGAGGTCGAAGAGGTGGTGCTGGCTGGTGAGGTACTCGTACGGGATAGGCGGATATTGGTCGGTTTCGGGGTAGGTACCGAGCGGGGTGGCGTTGATAATGAGCAGATGGTCTTGGAACAGCTGCGGCGTGAGGTCGGCGTAGGTGAGACCCGCGCCCAGCGGATTGCGCGACACCACCCAATAGCCGATACCCAAGTCGCGCAGGGCTACTTCTACAGCCTTGGAAGCACCGCCGCTCCCCAGAATCAGGGCCCGGCTAGTGAAGCCCGCCGGCAGCAGCCCGCGCACCGACTCCCGAAACCCGGCTAGGTCGGTGTTGTGTCCAATCAGACGGCCGTCGTCGGTGAACTCAATAACGTTGACGGCACCCACGCGGGCCGCCGACGGGGCCACCTCATTGAGGAAAGGCCAGATTTGCTCTTTGTAAGGAATCGTGACGTTCAGGCCGCGCAAATCGGGGTGAGCGGCCAGCAGCGCCGGTAGCTCGTCGATGGTTGGCAACTCGAACAGCTCGTAGTGGTGCTCGGTCAGGTTGAGGCTATAGAATTTCTGGGTGAAATACGTTTGCGAAAATGAGTGCTTCAAAGAGCGGCCGAGCAATCCGAATTCAGACATAACAAGCAACTAGCAATTTGGCAGCAAGCAACACAAAAAACCACCCGCCCCCAAGGAACGAGTGGTTTTTATAAAAGAAATAAGATTATTCTGACGAAGCGCGGGCAGTAACCAACCTACGCCACTGGCCGGCCACTGGTGCGGCGTGCCTTAATGAACTCGAATATCACCGGCAGCACCGACAGCCCGATAATGGCCAGCACCACCAACGAGAAGTTCTTTTGCACTACTTCTAACCCCCCGAAGTAATAGCCAGCCAGCGTTAGCAACGATACCCACAGCACCGCGCCTACCACGTTGTAGCTCAAAAACTTGCTGTAGCTCATGGTACCCACGCCGGCCACAAACGGCGCAAACGTGCGGATAATAGGGATAAAGCGGGCCAGAATGATGGTTTTGGCGCCGTGCTTCTCATAGAACTGCTGCGTGCGCTCCAAGTGGGCGCGCTTCAGAAACCGGGAATTTTCTCGGAACACCCGCGGCCCCAGATAGTCGCCGATGTGGTAGTTGAGTGTGTCGCCAAGGACGGCAGCCAAAATGAGCAGGCCAATCATCACCCACACATTTAGGGGTGAGCCGGGCAAAGCGGCCAACGAACCAGCCGCAAACAACAGGGAGTCGCCGGGCAGAAAGGGCAGCACCACCACCCCGGTTTCCACGAAAATAATCAGAAAGAGAATGGCGTAGGTCCAGCTGCCATAATCCTGAATAATTGCCCCCAAATGCTTGTCGAGGTGCAGGATAAAATCAACAAAGTGTTTCAGGATTTCCATAGAAGCCGGGTTTAGGCTACAAAGAAAGCACATGCCCACCGAACGAACGGCCCGGCGGCGCATAAATCCTTGCGCGGCTACAACTTCTGCAGAATCAGCAGCTGATTGAGGCGCTCTACTTCCAGATCCTGCACCGAGAAGCCAGCCCCGGCCAAATAAGTCGGCAGTTCGTCGTTGCCTACGTACAGCGGCACCTCACTGAGCGTGTTGAACAGCACGTAACCGCTGGGGTACAGCACCCGCCGCACGTGCTGCCAGAAGTCGGCGGTTTGCAGCCCGGCCGGCAGGTGCAGGTCCACAAACAAGTCCACAATCACTAGGCCGAACTGGCTGGCCGGCGCGGTGCGTATCCAGTCGAAGGCATCGGCGCACACAATATCGAGTTGGGCATCGGGCCGCACACCAAACTCCGCATCGGCCAGCCTGATAACTACGGGGTCCAGCTCAAGGGCCGTAATCTGCCCCTCGTACCCTAGCTCCTTGCGCAAAGTAGCTACCACCGAGCCGCCCCCCAACCCCAGCAGCAGGGTATGGCTGGCTTGCCGGGGCTTCACGAACAGCAGCCCATAGCGCAGCACCTGCTGCAATGAGCCGTACGAGTAGTTGGCGTGGCGCGTATCGAGCACCTTATGGCCTTTGCGCCACGTCACTTCCAGCGGCCCGCTCACCTCTGATTGTACGGTGCGGGTGATGGGAACCAAGTAGCTCAACAGGCGAATTAGCGGGGTCAGCATACGCCCGCAAAGGTAAGCAACGGGTTTATTGCACCACCGGCTTCACTTGGTAGCCCTGTTGCCGTAGTAGCGCCAGCACGCCCTTCGGACCGCCCAAGTGAGCGGCACCCACGGCAAAAAACGTGGGCTTGGCCGTAGCATACTGCCCAATACCAGCAATCCAGTGCTGGTTGCGCGAATCGAGAAGTAAGTCTTCGTACTGCTCGAAATTGAACATGCTGCTGGCCGTGAGGCTGTGCAGTTGCTCCACATCCTGCGTCTTATAGAGCGCCATCATTTTCTGCAGTTCCTGCTTGGCTTCCGCTTCTTTGTTTACCATATCGGCCAGCATTTTGCTTTGCTCACCGTACGGAATCTTGTCGAACAGGCCTAACTGCTCCTGCACGGTTTCCAAACCCAGCACTTCTTTCTTCTGCTCCTGTGCCATTTTCACAAAGGTACCCTCGTAGCTGGCCGGCGTGCAGCCCAGCAGTGCCGGGTAGAGCATAGAGCTGAGAATGAAGGGCTTCACGGCTCCAACTTTATCAATCGGCAAGCCCACTTTCGCTTGCATATAGGTGCCAACGGCGGTGTAGTCGGAGGTAGAGAGGAGCTTTTGCAGATTCTGGCCGTCCTTCATCAGCATGTCGCTCTGCATTTCCTGCATCATGGTGGGGCTATCCATGTCGAGTTCCATTACCACCTGCTGCGTTTTACTGAATGCCTGTTTCAGCGGCTCGCTCACCAACAAATCGGCGGGGCATATTAGATGCACGGTGCCAAACAAATAGGAAGGCTGCGCCAGGTCTTTACCAGAAATTTCCCACAGGAGTGAGTGAGCAGCTGAGGCAACCTGCGTTTTGGTAGCGGTGGCTTTACGCGGGGCCTTTTGGGCCTGAGTACTGAAAGAAGCCAGGGCCAACACCGCCAGCAGCGTGATTTTTTTCGGCAAAAACATAGTGCTTGAATAGAGAGTGACAGGAAAGATGCCACATTATTCGCGGGCCTTTGCAATTCATTACACCTCCCCAAGATTTTATTGCCAGCGCAACACCAATCAATAGCAGAAGCCCCGCCTTACAACCACCTCTAAGCCCATATAAGTGCGGCTATAGGTTGAATTGCAAAGCGGGGCTTCCGTTACAGTAGTTCAGGCAACTATTGGGCGGCTACACGCCATACTTTGTTGCCAGCATCATCGAGCACCAGGAGTGAGCCATCGGGCATTTCCGTTACGCCCACGGGCCGGCCGTACACTTCCTTGTCGCCGGTGTTGGCCACAAAGCCACTCACAAAGTCTTCAGACTTACCAGCGGGCTTGCCGTTCTCAAACGGCACGAACACCACCTTGTAGCCCGTAAACTCCGAGCGGTTCCAGGAGCCGTGCTGCCCCACAAAAGCCCCTTTCTGGTACTTAGCCGGGAAGGCCTTGCCATCGTAGAATGCCAGCCCTAAGGAAGCAGAATGTGGGGCTAACGGCACTTCCGGCACCACGGCTTTCTTCACCAAATCTGGCCGCTCACCCTTGCGGCGTGGGTCCTCCGTTTGGCCGAAATACGAGTAGGGCCAGCCATAGAAGGCGCCGGGCTGCACGCTGGTCAGGTAGTCGGGTACCAAGTCGTCGCCTAGTTCATCCCGCTCGTTTACGGCCGTCCACAAGGCTTTGGTGCTCGGGTTCCAATCCATGCCTACCGGGTTACGCAGGCCGGCGGCGTACACTTTCTCGCCCGTGCCATCGGGGTTGATTTCTAGAATATTGGCCCGGCGCTGCTCGTACTCCATGCCGTTTTCACCCACATTGGAGCTGGAGCCCACGCTCACGTAAATCTTCGAGCCATCAGCATTAGCCAGCAAGTTGCGGGTCCAGTGGTTGTTGTAGCCTTTGCCAGGCAGGGTCAGAATCTTTTCGCCGGGGCCGGTAATCTTGGTTTGGCCGGGCTTATAGGCGTAGCGTAATACACCGTCGGTATTGGCCACGTAGAAGTAATTGCCCAGCACCAGCATCCCGAAAGGCTGGTTGAGGTTGGCCAGGAACGTTTCGCGCACATCGGGCTTACCGTCTTTGTTGGTATCGCGCAGCAACGTAATGCGGTTGGCACTGGTTTCCTGCAACGACTTCGAGGGGTCGAGGTCCAGCTTGGCGGCCACTTTCTTCTTGAAAGTAGTGGGAATAGTGTTGGCTTCGGCCACTAGCACGTCGCCGTTGGGCGTGATATAAGCCCAGCGCGGGCTCTTGAAGTCGGCAGCATACTCCGTTACGGTGAAGCCTGCGGGCACCACCGGCGTTTTGCCGGCTGGCCAGCCTATCACCTTGCTGCGCTTGGTCACCGATTTGGTGGCGTACGGTTCGGGTAGCGTAGGAGCCGCCGCCTCCGACACCGCAGAGTCGGGCGAAGCGGCCATTGGCGGAGCAGGCGTGTTAGTAGGAGTATCGGCAGCAGGTTTACCCTGGTTGCAGGCAGAGACCAGCAGTACCAAGGCCGCTACCGGCAACTGGAAAGGAAATCGTAGCATAAAAGAAAAAGAAAGCACGTCGTTTCTTTTCTCCTACTTCTTTCTTGCTGCTATAGTTGCACTTACGTATCAGACTAGCCTTGCCGGGCCTCGGGAGTAAGCAAGGAGTAGATGCTGGAATTCAGGAATTGCCCACGGAAAAAGTAATTCTGTCGGAAGTACGCTTCCTGCACAAAGCCGTGTTTCTCCAGAAGCTTGCACGACGCTTTATTGCGTGGGTTTACGTTGGCTTCCACACTGTGCAACTTCAGCACCTCAAAGCCGAAAGCCAGCACTGCGGCCATGGCTTCGCTCATAATACCCTGCTGCCAGTAATCGGGGTGCAGCGCGTACCCAATTTCGGCCCGATGGTGCTTGGGAATCATGCGCCAGAGCCCAATAGTACCCAGCAGCACATCCGGGCTTGCTGGCCGCACTATTCCCCAGGTGATACCCTTATTCTCGGTGATGTTGCGCTTTATTAAGCTGAGAAGTTCCAGCGTTTGGGCTATGGTGGTATCAGGTTCCCGCTCCAAGTACTCGATGATGCGGATATCTGAGCGTTGCACCAGCAGCATAGGTGCATCTGCTTCAGTTAGCTCACGCAGTAGCAGCCGGGCCGTGCGAAGCTCCGGGAACGGGTTCAATTGGATGGATAGCACAGGAGGGCGGCTGGGAATATGCGTTGGCTGCCAATGATAGGCAATTGCTTATTCACTCCAATCTATAGAGAGTAGCTGTTGGCTGGTTACGCAGTTAGACGTACTTTGCTGAAGAATATTTTTTCTTTCTGAAATTACACGTTGCAAGAACTTTATCGTACACGCGGTAATTTCTCCGATTGAGAAATCTGATTTACCAGCCACCAGTTTTGCGGTTGAGTTTGCCTCATAAAATGGCGACCGACTGATAGATGATCTTTCATTCGAAGCACTTCATTCACAGGCTTCTGCAATAGTACCAACTAATTCTTCACCGCTTAATCAATCCTGGCTATATGATTTAGGCGTATTACGTACTAAAATGAAAATACCCGAGTAGCATTCTGGGAATTATTACATATACTTGTAATAATTTAAATTATGTTACCGCTAGAGTACCGGGTTTCCCTGCCCGTTTTTTAAGCAGCTCCCGCTTGTTGTTAAGTTGCTTTTGCGCCTTATCTAATGCCCTTCGCTCTGTCCGCTCAGCCAGCGTCACACCCGTTTGCTGAGGCCTTTTCTTACCTGCCTACCCCTACTCTTCTGCTTGATAACGATGGTCGCATCGTGGCAAGCAGCGTAGGCTTGGCGGAGCTTGCGCCTTCTGCTGCTACCCCACTGGTGCTGGTGGGCCAGCTTCTACACGACGCCCAGTTGCAGCTAGGGCCAGTGGCTACGGCGTGGGCCTACGCGCACAGCGTGGTCCGCTCGATGCCCTGGGTGCAGCCGCCAGCACTGCTTCCAGTAGCAGCGTCGGCCGGCACCATTGCCGAAGCCAGATGGTGGCAGCCGAGCTTAACCCGCATAGACCTCGGCGACCAAACAGTTACGCACTGGTTGGCTACGGCCCACAATACGGCCTTGGCAGCCCCAGCTAGCCCGGCTGCGCCCTTTACTGCGCCTCAAGCTGAGGAGGCTGCTCAGTTGCGCGACACCCTAGCCCACGTTCCGGGCCATGTCATCACGCTGCACGGGCCAGAACACCGCATTAGCTACGTTGGCCCAGCGGTGGCGGCGCTGCTCAATCAAAACCAGTTGCTAGGCCGGTTGGCCGCCAACGTCCTGACCGACCTTCAGGCTCCGGAGGCGCTACAGGCCATTCGCCACACCTACCAAACCGGCCAACTAGCAGCGGCACACAACCTTGCCCTGCCTGATGCCAACAACCAGCCCCGCTATTTCGACGTCAGCCTCCGGCCTCTGCTCGATACCAACCAACGCATTACCGGGGTGCTCGTGTTTGGGCAAGAGGTTACGGCTCATGTTCAGCAAGACCTTGAAGCAGAGCCTATTACTCCTTACCAGGATATAGTCGAGAATCTACCGCAGATAACTTCTATCAGTTCAGGTGAAGGCGTGGTAGAATACCTGAGCCCCCAGTGGTTTCGCTACACTGGTCAGCCTCCGGAAGCCATTCATACCCACGATTGGGTGGATGCCCTCAACCCCGACGATTGGGCCCAGATACTGCACGAGCTACCCGAGCACTTAAGCAAAGGAGAGCCGTGGAGCTGGGATGCGCGTATTCGGCGGTACGATGGTGAATACCGGCGCCACATTGCGCATATGGCGCCCACTCGTAACGAGGCCGGCCGAGTAGTGCGCTGGTTTGGTACCATGACCGATGTGCAAGATTTGCAGCCCACATCTACCAGCACTCCCCCCTCCGACAAACCCGACCCGTGCCAGGAACTGACTGATACGCTACCTCAATTACTGTGGACGCTTAACCCCGACGGTACAGCGGCCACTGTAAACAAGGCAGCTATTTCCTACATGGGCTTCGAAGTGCAGCAATCTACTGGCGAGAGTGTCCCCAGCCTGGTTCCTGGGGCCGATGTAGTGCAAGCTTTAGTTGAGCAACAACACAGCCTTGAGGCCGACGCTACCTGGGAATACCAAAGCCAATTGCGCCAGCATGATGGCGAGCTACGCTGGTTTCTACACCGCGCCCAACCTCTACGCAATGCAGAAGGCCACATTGTAAAATGGTACGGTAGCAGCACTGATATTGAAGCCCTAAAGCAAGAATCAACGCAGCTACAGAAGCAAAACGAGAAATTGACTCGTGCGAACCGTGAGTTAGATGCCTTTGTGAAGTCGGCGGCGGATGAGTTGCGCCAGCCCATCCATAATTTGCAGGCACTATTTGGGCAGATGCGCGAGGCCGTAACGTTTCATGACCCTGATGCCGACGCTTTGCTGGTAATGGCCGATAACAGCCTGAGCCGCTGGAATGCAACAGTCCGAAACCTAACGCAGCTCGTGAAAGCTCAAGAGCAGCACCAGCTACCGCCCGAGGAGTTGTCGTTGGCAACACTTACCCGCGAAGCATTGCTGGGTTTGCATCCGCACCTGCGAGCTTCAGGGGGTGAAGTTTCCACCCATTTTCAAAGTTTGCCTACCGTGTCGTATGTGCGGCCGCACTTGCTCAGCATTATCACCAACCTGCTAAGCAATTCCATTAGGCAGCATGACCCTAGCCGCCCCTTACGGCTTCGGTTGGAAAGCAAGCCTGGCCCAACTGGCCGTGCCCAGCTGGTGGTGCAGGACAACGGCTTGGGATTGGAACCTTCACGGGTAGGCGGGCGCGCTTCACGCTCACCACAGCAAATAAACTCTGCTGCCGGCCTTTACCTCATCAACCGTATAGTTGAGGATCATGGCGGTAGCCTCGACGTGGAAAGCGTACCGGGCCAAGGCACTACCTTCCGTGTTACTTTATAATAACTTTCGGACACTAAGAAACCCAACGGCCCGCCTGGTTAACCAGGCGGGCCGTTGGGTTTCTTAGTGTCCGTGAGCTAAGTAGCCAGCACTCCATAGAAAGCAGCCAACAGTCGTTGCCTACTTCTTAGCGCACCGGTTACTGGCTTACTACCTACTACTTATTACCTACTTAGCCGCGGGGCATTGAGGTGCCGGGACGACCAGTAGGTTTTTCGGGGCGAAAATCTTCGCTCACATTATCCATGTCGAGGAAATCGGTGAATGTGTCGCCGCGCAAACCCAGACGGATGGTTTCCAGGCTCACAATTTCGTTGGGGGCAATGTTGCCCAAGTTTACGTTGGGGCCCAGCAGCTTAATAAACCACACTTGCTGCGCCTTCTGTGGAGCTTCCCACAGAATTTTCTCGAACGGAATCTGGGTCAGAATTTCCTCTACAAGGCCCGAACGAACTTCACCGGTGCTGCGAAATAGGCCCACATTGCCAGCTTCACGCGCCTCACCAATTACCTTGATGGCGCCGGCTTCCAGCTCGGTCTTCATCTGTGAAATCCACTTATAAGGCGGGATAATCTTCTCGGCATCCTTCGACCCTACTTCCGACAGTACCTTCACGTCTTTGGCTAGCTCCCGAATGTAGTCCAGCTTCCGGTCGTGGTTGAGGTCGATAGACCCGTCCGATACTTCGGCGTACTCCATCCCGAACTCAGACAGCAACCGCCGATAATCATCGAACTGATTACGGATGATAAATGCCTCGAACAAAGTGCCTCCGAAATACACTGGAATACCGGCCTCTTTATACACCGCCAGCTTGCGTTTCAGGTTGGGCGTCACGTAGGACGTGGCCCAGCCTAGCTTCACAATGTCGGTATACGGGGCCCCGACTTCCAGAAAGTCTTCGGTTTCGCGCACGCTCAAGCCTTTGTCCATCACCATGGTAAAGCCTTGCTCACGAGGTTTTTCAGTCCGCTCGGGCAGTTGAGAAAGATTGTAATTCATTCTGTATGGGTCTTAGAATCTTACGGGCTTGCGGCCGGTTGGGGAAGCCCGCTCTGAAAATGCTGCGTCAAAAGTAGCCCTGAATTTTATAAAGCAGCGCCGTTAAAGCAAAAGGCGCCCCACTAGGCAGTGAGGCGCCTTCTTTAATTGTAACCTATCATCAGATGCCAGTATCTGAAACCAAGAACAGCAGAGCGGCTACTTTCGATACTGGTCGATCAGGCGGGACAGTGCTTTCTGCGACTCCAACTCCGGGAAGTAGTCGAATAGCAAGCGGTGCTTGTCGAAGTCCAGTACCAAGGCGTTTTCCAACGTTTCGTAGGCTTCACGGTAGCGGCCAGCGGCCAGCAGGTAGGCGCACAGGCGGTAGTGCAGTTCAGCCTCGGCGGGCTGTACCTCCACTGCATTGCGCATCAGGTCAATGGCACCGCTGAAATTACCTTGCTCGTACAGGATGATGCTCCAGTTCAGCCACGCATCTTTGCTGTCGGGGGCTACTTCAGTGGCTTTTTCATAGGCTTCCAGGGAGCTGACCACGTTGCCCACTTGGTATTCGGCGGCGGCCAGGGCCAACCAATATTCCACGCTTTCGGCGTACAGCTCCACTGCCTTTCGGAAAAAGTGAATGGCTTCGAAGTGGCGCTCCTGCTCGTTCATGATGATGCCAATACCAAACCATGCCTCGTCCATAGTTGGGTCTTGGTCGATGGCCCGCTGGTAGAACCGGCGCGACAGGTCCCACTCGCGCAGTTTTTCGTAGCACTCGCCAATGTTGCAGAGCGCCTCCGGGGTCGGCTGGCCTTCCTCGTAGCTTAGTTCGAACTCCTGAATGGCTTCCCGGTATTTCTCCTGGCTGACGTAGGTGCTAGCCAGATAGGCATGTGCCTCATAGAACTTAGCATCAATTAGGATGGCATAATCGAAAGCGCCAATGGCTTTATCAAATTGCTCCAACCGGTAATACGCCTGGCCCAAATTGTACCACGCCACCGCCGAGTACGGGTCATCGTCGGTGAAGCGTTGGAAGAAGTCAAGGTTGCTTTCCAGCCGCTCACTTACTTCCAGGCAGTACAGCAGTTCCTGCACGGCCACGTCGTTTTCGGCGTTCAGGCGCAGGCTTTTCTTATAATACTTGGCCGCGCTCTTGAACTTCTGCCAGCTTTGGTACGCTAAGCCTAAGTTGAAGTAGATATCGTCACGGTCAGGCGCCCGCTCGGCAGCTTGCTGAAAAAACGCCACGGCCTCGGCAAACTCACCTTTCTGGGTGGCAATAATGCCACGCGTAACGGCCACATCGGGGTTGTCGGGGTCGAGTTGGGCTACATCTTCAATCTGGGTGGCCGCGGCGGTGTACTCGCCTTTCATGGCCAGCACTTGCGAGCGGTCAATCAGCAACTCGGTGCTGAAAGGATATTGGGCAATTGCAGCTTCGCAGGCTTGTAAGGCCTTGTCGTATTGAGTGTTGGTGGTATAATGGTCGATTATATTCTCGAAGTCGGCCAAATCAAAAAAGACAGGCTCATTGTTGGCTACCATCCGCTCGAAACGGCGCACGGTGTCCAGAACCTCGTCTCGATCCTCAAAATTTTCATTCATTCTCATTCAGCTACAATCAAGTACCGAACCGTCAAAACGGCAGTTCAGTGCACTTTATTCGGGTAGAAACTCCTTGCAGGAGGGTGATGGCCTAATATACAACAACCGCACCGGAGCCCGGCAAGTTCTGGTAGAGGCGCTTTCCGGGCCTCACATTGCAGCTTGCTCCGCTGCTTTCAGTTCTTGACAGCACCACGCTATGGTTTCCGAGAGCGGCCTAAACGGCTGGCCGGTTGCCTGCTGCACTTTACCGGCGTTGTACACAACAGGATGGCGGCCGGCGCGAGCTGTATCCTTGGTGATGAGCGGCCGGGCACCCGTTACCAGCGACCGGACGTGCTCCAAACGCCAAATAGTTTCAGCGGCCCACTCCGGCACTTCTATGGTAGGAGGCTTTTTGCCAAAGCAGGTTGCTACCCGACTTAGAAACTCCTGCAACGGCAACGTGCCGCCGTTCAAAATGTACCGTTCGCCGCCGGTGGCACTATCCAGTGTCAGGCGCAGCATCAGCCCCACCACGTCGCGCACATCCACTAGGTTAAGGTTGCCGGGGGTGTAGAAGCTATGCTCCTGCCAAGCGTAGCGAAACAGCCGGGTACTACTGCGCTGCCAGTTGGCGGGCCCCAGAATAACCGACGGATTGACCATCACGGCCCAAAGGCCTTCTGAAATGCCGCGCCATACTTCCAGTTCGGCCAAGTATTTGGAAGTAGCATACGCGCCGTGTGCTGCGCCCAACTCCCATTTGCTGCTCTCGTCCAGCACTTCCGGGCTAGCCGAGACGGTACCAGCGTCCTGCGCCTTACCGCCCCCTAATGCCGCCACCGACGACACATGGCAGAGCCGGACGCCTGCTTGCTCCAGGCAGGCATCTACCACGGCGGCGGTTCCCTCCACGTTCACCTGCAACAATGCTTCTTCGTCTTGGGGCGCGTACGATACCAGCCCCGCACAGTGAAAAACGTGGGTTACGCCTTCCAGAGCGGCTTTCAGAAGAGTAGTATCGCGCAGGTCACCTTCCACCCATTCCACTGCGTCGGCAGCTGCAATAAGTGGAATTTCCTTGCGGTAGAGCGCGCGCACCCGTAAGCCGCGGGCTACTAGCGCCGGAATCAGAAAGCTACCTACAAGGCCACTGCCGCCCGTAACGAAAATCATTGCTTGAGGTATTGCAACTCTGAAAGCTGGAAAACTGACTGCGTTCCGCGTTCCAAAACGTTATAAGGTAGAATTGAGCAATGGCAGATCGAGCAGCTTGCGCATATAGCCGGCTGACAAGGTTTTGTCGCGTAGGGTAGTGGTGTGCTTGAGGTTGTGCGCATCCGTGCCTACCATATCCACCATGCGGGCATCAATCAGCTTTTCCGCTAGCCGCTTCGCACCCGACGAGTAATAGCCAGCCAGCGAGTTGAGGTTAAGTTGAAGCAACACCCCGTTGTCGCGCACTTTCTTCAGGTCGTCGAACCGGCCATAGAAGTAGGTATAGCGCTCTGGATGGGCTAATACGGGCTTATAGCCCAGACTTTGCAGCCGAAACACGGTTTCTGACAAGTTGAAAGGCTCGTTGATGTAGCTGGTTTCAAACAACAGATACCGTTTGTCGCCGCCGAAGGTGAGTAGCTCGTCGCCTCGGTCTAGCCGTTTACCAAACCACTCGTCGAGGTAGTATTCAGCCGCACAATGGAGTTCTACGTCTGTCAGACCGGCTTTGGTGGCAGCCTGCTGCATTGCGGCCAACGCCGCCCTGATGCCTTCCGGCGTGTTTTTATAGAAGTCGCCCATAATGTGAGGCGTCATCACCAGCTTCCGGTAGCCCAGCGCCCGTAATTCCCGCAGCAACTCCACTGAGTGTTCCACAGTTTCGGCACCATCATCAAGGCCGGGCAGCAAATGGGAGTGCATATCGGTTCGTAGAGACACCAAGCCGTCAGCCCCCACTAGCGGTGAGGCCTGTTCCACTTTACCGCCAAACCACTTTTGCAGCAAGGATACCATAGCTGAAACCGGTATCAGGAGAAGCGTTTGCGCAAGCGCGTTAGGGTACTGTCCACTGGTTTGGTTTCCTCGTAGTAACCTTGCCCGTAGCCGTAACCATAACCATAACCATACCCGTAGCCATAAAGGCCGCTAGCCCGAGCATCGTTGAGCACGGTGCAAAGCCGAGTGAAATTGTTGGCTCGAATCAGCTTGTTGATGTTCTTGAGGAAGGCTTTTTTGGAGTAGTTGGCCCGCACGATATAAATCGGAATATCAGCTTTACGCATAATCAGAATGCCATCCGTCACCAGTCCTACCGGCGGCGTATCAATCAGAATCACGTCGTATACTTGATGCAATTCAGCCAGCATCTCATCAAACTTCGGACTTAGAATCAGTTCTGAAGGATTAGGAGGTGTCGGGCCAGCCGAAATGAAGTCGAGTGTGGGAATGGAGGTGTGCTGGATGCACTCCATCACGCTGTGCTTTTCGATAAGGATGGTGCTAATGCCCTTAACATTCTCGGCTCCAAAGGCAATGTTCACCTTCGGTTTACGCATGTCCAGGTCCAAAATTACCACCCGCTGCTCCGACAAGGCAATGATGCCGCCCAAGTTCACCGACACGAACGTTTTGCCTTCACCGGAAATGGTAGACGTTACGGATATCAGCCGCTTTTTCTTGGCCGAGCTGATGAAATCCAGGTTGGTTCGGATAGAGCGGATTGATTCGCTGATAGCTGATTTAGGACTTTTGTCCACCACCAGCTTCGACACTGCCATTTTCTCCTTGTCATAGGTTGGAATCACGCCCAGCACTGAGGCCGTAGTAGCGCGCTCCAATTCCCGCACGTTGGTGACGGTGTTATGCATAAGGTAACGCACGGCCATCAACCCCAAACCCAGCGCAATACCGCCCGCCAGCCCAATAGCGTACACCATCAGCCGTACCGGCGATATAGGCGCCGTTGGCAAGCTGGCCGGAGAAAGAATCTGAAAGTCGGGGGTAGTGCCGGCCATGGCAATGTTGAAGTCGGCTTTTTTGCCCATCAGCATTACGTAGGTGTTTTCATAAAGCGCCAGCGGGCGCTTCAGCCGGTCTTCTTCGGTGGCCCTTTCGGGTACCAGCTGCAACTCAGCGTTGACTGCATTCCACTGCTCGTTCAGCTTGGCCAACTGCTTGCCTAGTAAGCGCTGGTTTTGGAGCAAGGTTTGCCGGATGTTATCTTTGGCATACGCAATCCGGTCCTGGCGCGACTTCACTGCCTCGGTAGTTTCCCGGTTGGAGCGTTCTACCCGCCGCAGGTCGAGCAGCAGGCCGTTCAGGTCGCTGAGCTGCTGCGAGAGTTGTGGGTCGGCTAAGGTAGTCAGCCCTGGAATACTTTGTTCCACGGTTAGATCTTCGCGCGTAGTAATGTTGCCACGCTCGACCCGTCCTGTCAAATCGTTGAGTAATACCCGCTTTTCTTCCAATGCCAGCCGCTCATCATCGAGCTTTTCTACCCGAGTTTTCAAATCCGTCACGCTCGAGCGAACGTCGTACGTTTTAGTACGACGAACAAAATCCTGGAAATTTTCGGCTGCGCGCTCTAAGTTCTGGCCGTTCTCATTGAGTTGCTGATCCAGAAATTTCAACGTCTGGGCACTAGCTGCGCGTTTTTGAGCCAGCTTTTCCTGTAGATACACCGTGTCAATCCGGTTGACGATGGCGCGGGCCTTATCGGGATTGAACTCTAGGAAAGAAATCTGGATGGTATTAGCACTAGGATTTACTATTTCTACCAGCAGGTTCCGGTCGAGGTAGCTATTAATAGCACCTTCGTCGTTGATAATAAAGTGGTAGCTCCGTTCCAGTACTTCCGAATTGAAATGGATGGTCGGTCGTACAACCAGCGTCATGCCTACAATCTGGAATGGTTTACCAACAACCTGAGTGCTACTTTGCTCTTGCCCACCTAACAAGTAGCTGATTTGAAACTTCTGAGGGCTTACGAATTTTAGATTGAACTTGGTATTGTATACAATACCGCCGCTGTATTCAACTTCGAATGGCGATAAGCCATACAGTTCTGATTCCAATACTGTGCCCTCAGCATAGTAGTTTACGTTAAGGTCCAGTGAGTCGCGTAGCCGACGATAAATAATGTTTGATTTGATTAGCTCGACTTCTCCTGACAGTTTGTTGATACTATGTTGGTTATCAGCAGATCCGAGTGCGCCACCTAGACCTAGTGCGCCAGCTTCAGTCTTTTCGTCAATCTTCAACAGAGACGATGACTGGTAGACAGGTTTAGTATAGCGCAGAAACAGCCAAGAACCAGTAAGACCCAACCCGATAAGCAGTAATAGCCACAGCAAGCTGCGCCGTGCCACTAACAACAGTGTGTCAAGGTCGAGGCTATCCCCCTCATCGGTAGGCTCTGCTTCCGCAACAGGGGCATTTGGCACCCCACCGGTGGCATTGCGGATCAGTTCTTCCAGTTCGGCGTTTTCGTTAACGGCCATCTAAATGAATAAGAAGTTTAGCACAAACAGCTAAATTACGGATAGCCGTTTACTAGAGAGTTCTGGAGATACTAACAATAGCCAGCAAAGTACCAACCACTGCACTGAACAGTGTTATTACTGGGCTAGCATCAACCAAAGCATCAGAAACAGGGCGACGAACAGGTTCTACGTAAATAATATCATTGGGCTCTACCTGCAAATTAGCACGACGCATCCCGTTAATAGTAGTTAAATCCACCTGCTCTACCTGAGGGTTCTTCAGGTCGCCGCGGATGATTCGGATATTAGAAGCCCTACCTCCAGAACGATACAGCGAACCACCACCAGCGTTATTTCCACTACCTCCACCATCAATACCGCCAGCAGCAGCCAGCACTTCAATCAGGTTCATATTGTCGTTTACGAGCGGAATAATTTTACCGCCCGGTGAGCCCAATACCACCACTCGGCTGTTGGTTACACGGGTTACCACAAATACTCCTTTATAGAACTCTTCATAACGCACTTTTAGCACACTATCAGCCTGCAAGAGAGTGTAGCCGGTTATTTTGATTTGGTTGATAAGTGGTAGGCGCACGGTACCATCTGTCTGCACTGTAAACTCCGAGTCGCCGGAGGGCGATGCGGCTTGCCCGGCGTTGGTAGCCAGCGTACGGCTGCCGTTGGTGCCCG
This sequence comes from Hymenobacter norwichensis DSM 15439, assembly GCF_000420705.1. Taxonomy (GTDB): domain Bacteria; phylum Bacteroidota; class Bacteroidia; order Cytophagales; family Hymenobacteraceae; genus Hymenobacter; species Hymenobacter norwichensis. Next base: position 372,743 of record NZ_ATVL01000006.1, on the reverse strand, counting down.
TTGGGAGCATACCTGCTGGCGCTCCAAATTGCAGTTCACCATTAGGGTCGATGATTCGCTCGCCGTTATTGGTATACACCCGCACCGCCAGTAAATCGTTGGGCTGAATGATATAGTTCCGATTCACCCGATTTACTACGCCGCGTAGCTTCATTGTATCCAGCCCTTTACCGTCGCTGAGGCGGAACATGGTGCGCTGATTGTACACACGCGTAGTTCCGCAGGCTGAAAGCAGCAGCAGAATCGGCACGCATAAGGACAGGAGGCGGGAAATAGAATAGAAGGCGGATTGTCGCATGCAGACGGAGGCAACCCAGGGAAGCCGGAAAAGTGAAAGGACGCGCCCTGGCGGGGCAGCGTCCGGGTGGGGTAAAAACTCCTAAAAACCTTCAAAGTAACCTAATTGGCGCCGCCTTTCAAAATTGGCGGTCCTAGCCGGAATCCTATACTTGGCCGGAGCCGGAGCAAAATCGTACTTTCACGAACCCAAAGCTGCTCCTGAACAGTTACTACCCTAAATCCCACTCTCTTACCTCTTTTGCCCATGGAACTGGTCGCCACTGAAAACCAGACAATGATTGCCCAGATGGTGCGTGACTTCGGTGCGCAGCATATTAAACCCCACATGATGAAGTGGGACGAGTCACAGGAATTTCCGATTGATGTATTTCATAAGTTAGGCGAACTAGGCCTGATGGGCGTACTGGTGCCGCAAGAATACGGTGGCTCCGGCTTCGGCTACACAGAATATGTAACGGCCATTGTGGAACTGTCGAAAATCGATGGCAGCATCGGGCTGAGCATGGCTGCTCATAACTCCCTCTGCACTGGCCACATCCTGCAACACGCTTCCGAAGAGCAGAAAAGCAAGTACCTGCCCAAGCTGGCTTCCGGCGAGTGGATTGGCGCTTGGGGCCTCACTGAGCCCAACACGGGTTCCGACGCCGGCAACATGCGTACCGTAGCTGTTGCCGATGGCGACCATTACGTGCTAAATGGCGCCAAGAACTTTATCACCCACGGCAAGTCCGGTAATGTGGCCGTAGTTATCGCCCGCACCGGTGAAGTTGGTGACTCGCACGGCATGACGGCCTTTATTGTGGAGCGCGGCACCCCTGGGTTTGCGGCGGGCCGTAAGGAAGACAAACTAGGTATGCGCGCCTCGGAAACCACCGAAATGATTTTCACCGATTGCCGCGTACCCAAGGAAAACGTAATTGGTAAAGTGGGCGACGGGTTCGTACAGTCGTTGAAGGTGCTGGATGGCGGCCGGATCAGCATTGCGGCGCTGAGTTTGGGCATTGCACAAGGCGCTTACGAAGCAGCCTTGCAATACTCGAAAGAGCGGCAGCAATTCAACCAGCCCATCAGCAACTTCCAAGGTATCGGGTTCAAACTAGCCGATATGGCTACTGAAATAGAGGCGGCTTCGCTGCTTACGTACCGGGCGGCCGACATGAAAGACCGAGGCTTGAACGTGAATCAGGAATCGGCAATGGCTAAGCTGTACGCGTCGGAAGTGGCGGTGCGGACGGCCAACGAGGGCGTGCAGATTTTTGGTGGCTATGGCTATACCAAAGATTATCCAGCCGAAAAATATTACCGAGACGCCAAGCTTTGCACCATCGGTGAGGGCACTTCCGAGATTCAGAAATTGGTTATTGCCCGCACATTGCTGAAATAACAATCTTGGATTAGACGGTTTTCACGCAGATTCTGAAGATTTAAATAGCCTTTAACTTTGAAATCTGCGTAATGCGTTTTTAATCTGTGAAATCCATCATTATCTTTGCGGCCCTTCAAAGCTGAATTTCAACTCCCCTGAACATATGATCATCGTACAAATCAAAGACAACGAGTCGGTTGACCGCGCGCTGAAGCGGTTCAAAAAGAAGTTTGAGCGCACGGGCGTTCTGAAAGAGCTGCGTCGTCGCACGTTCTTCCAGAAGCCTTCTATCACCAACCGTAAGCAGAAGCAGAAGGCCATCTACAAGCAGGTGACCTACGGCAACGACGCCAACGCGTAGTCTTCGCCCCGTTACGAATTAAACCGGCTAAGTTGCTTTAGGGCACTTCAGCCGGTTTTTTCGCGTCCGAGTATTTCGATTTTTTTCCTGCCTTGAAATCCATACATTGGTTGTCCAGCCTCAGCGGTTGGCACCCGATGTATGGATTTATTTTTCAACTATCTCCGGTCGGAGCGGCGCTATAGTTCGCACACGCTCCTGTCCTACCAGACGGATTTGCGTCAGTTTGCTGCGTATCTGCAAGCCACGTATGAGCTAACGGACCTCGCCGAAGCCGACCACACCCTTATTCGCTCATGGGTGGTGACGCTGATGCAGCAGGACCTCGACCCGCGCACCGTCAACCGCAAGATTGCCTGCCTCCGCTCCTACTTCAAGTTTCTGCTAACTACAGGCCGTATCAGCCGAAACCCCATGCTGCGCATTAAGGCCCCCAAAATGGCCAAGAAGCTACCCGACTTTGTGCCGGAAGAAAGCCTGAACAGCCTGCTGAACTCGTTCGAGTTTCCGGACACGTTTGGGGGCGCCCGCGACCAGCTGGTACTGGAACTGCTTTATGGTACCGGTATCCGCCTTTCCGAGCTGATTGGCATTGCGCCCGATGACGTGAACTTATACGGGCAAACGGTGCGCGTAACCGGCAAAGGCAACAAGCAACGGCTGGTACCGCTCAACCAAAGTTTACTAGCTGTGCTAGAGCGCTATATAGCTTTTCGTAAGCGAGAAATAGGTGCTATCGACAACACCAGCGCGGCGCTCCTCGTTACAGACAAGGGGGAGCCGATGTATGAAAAGTTGGTTTATCGGACCGTGAAGCACTATTTGAGCCAGATAACCACCGCCTCATCACAACAGCACCCACACGTTCTGCGCCACTCCTTTGCCACGCATCTGCTTAACAAAGGCGCCGACCTAAACGCTATTAAAGACTTGCTTGGCCACGCCAACTTGGCGGCTACTCAGGTTTACACTCACTTGTCAATCGACAAGTTGAAATCGGTTTTTGAACAGGCCCATCCAAAGGCCTGAGTTGTGTTCCTTTTTCTAATTTAACCCCTACCCCTGATGAAAGTACAGATGCATTCGGTTCATTTTGACGCCGACCAAAAACTGCTCGACTTCATCCAGAAGCGCCTCGACAAGCTCGAAACTTTCTATGACCGTGTCACAGAAGGTGAAGTGATTCTGAAGCTGAACAACAAAGATGGGATTGACAATAAAACCGTAGAAATTAAGCTCCTAGTACCGGGCGCTACGCTTTTCTCGCAGGAAGATGCCGCTTCATTTGAAGCCGCCGCCGATGCCGCTGCTGACAGCCTGAAACGCCAGATTACCAAGCATAAAGAGAAAATAATGAGCCATTAATTATAGCTATTAGCCATTGGCTGTTAGCTTTTTCAACAAAAAGCCCCATCTGAGAAGTCAGATGGGGCTTTTTGTTTTCTGTTGGGTTACTGCCAACTTCAAGCGGCTGCAAATTAGTAGCCGACAGCTAATGGCTAACAGTAACAGAACTACAAACCGAATTCAGCCTTGATTTTATCAACGTAATCGAGCTTTTCCCACGTGAAGGTTTCCACGGTGCGGATGGTACCATCGAGGTTCTGTACCTGCTTGCTGCCGGGCTGGCGCCCCATGTGGCCGTATGCCGCCGACTCAGCGAAGATAGGGTTGCGCAAGCCCAAGCGCTGCACAATAGCGTAAGGGCGCAGATCGAACAGCCGCTGCACTTTCTCGGCAATCTGGCCGTCGGTGAGTTTCTGGCCGTTGGCGCCAGTGGCTTTGGTGGTACCGTAGGTAGTAACGAACACGCCTACTGGCTGCGCTACACCAATAGCGTAGGCTACCTGCACTAGCACTTGGTCGGCCACGCCGGCGGCTACCAGGTTTTTGGCAATGTGGCGGGTGGCATATGCGGCCGAGCGGTCTACTTTCGAAGAGTCTTTACCGGAGAAAGCACCACCACCGTGGGCGCCCTTGCCACCGTAGGTGTCCACAATGATTTTGCGACCCGTCAAGCCAGAATCACCGTGCGGGCCACCGATTACGAACTTGCCAGTGGGGTTGATGTGGTGGATGATGTCGGCGGTGAAGAGAGCCTGCACGTCGGCGCTGAGCTGAGCCTTCACCCGCGGAATCAGGATGTTCTTGATGTCTTCGGAAATAACGGCCAGCATCTTGGCCTCGTCGGTATCGAAGTCGTCGTGCTGGGTACTTACCACGATGGTTTCGATGGCCTCAGGCGTGTTATCGTCGGCGTATCGGATGGTTACCTGGCTTTTAGCGTCGGGCCGCAGGTAGGTCATTTCCTTGCCTTCATTGCGGATGGCAGACAGTTCGCGCAGCAAGCGGTGCGACAGGTCCAGGGCCAGCGGCATGTAGTTTTCCGTTTCCTTGGTGGCATAGCCGAACATCATGCCTTGGTCGCCGGCACCCTGCTCCTCATCCTTGGCGCGCTCCACTCCCTGGTTGATGTCGGGCGACTGCTCGTGCAGGCGGTTCATCACCTCGCAGGTATCGGCATTGAACAGGTATTCGGGCTTATTGTAGCCGATACGACGGATAACGTCGCGGATAATCGGCTCGGCATCTACGTGCGCCTTCGATTTGATTTCACCAGCTACCAGCGCGAAGTCTGTTGTAACGAGGGTTTCACAGGCGACTTTCGAAGCGGGGTCCTGACGCAGATATTCGTCGAGGATGGCATCAGAAATCTGGTCGGCTACTTTATCGGGGTGGCCCTCTGAAACAGATTCAGAAGTGAACAGGTACGGCATCAGAAGTAGTTGAATGGTCAGCTGACGGGGCCGGTAGCCCCCGCCCTGCCGTTGGGCAGGACCGCAAAGCTACGAGTTTTATAAAAGTGTGAATCATTTCAGTTAGAATTGCCTGCCTCCTATATTGGAAAATCTTACTTAGCGGTTGAGGTTGCCTATACTTGGGCAATATTAGATTATCAAGATTATACTTGTTAAGAGTTCAAGCACGCACGTATGCGGTACGGAATTATTGGCTTGCTGTGCTTATGGGCACAGGCCGCTTGCAGCCAGTCTTTTGAGCCTGGCTACTTAGTACTGACTTCTGGCGACACATTACGTGGAGAACTGGAAAATGCTTTTTGGAAGGATCCGCCCAGTGTAGTGCGGTTCCGAAGGCCCCATGGTTCGGCCAGCTCCCTACCCAGCCCGGCAGCTAAAAAGCGTGTATTTGGCTTCTGGCCGGCTCATGCGCCATGAGTTGCTGCCCGTTGACCGATACGCCGAAACCCGCTACAGCTTCTTGAACTACGGGGATGTGCGGCGGCAAAAGCCAGATTCGGTGCTGGCCGATGTGCTGGTGCTGGGCCCGGCATCTTTGCAAGGAGCCAGCCTGGAGGGAACAGAGCATTACTGGGTGCAGCGCCACGGCCAGCCGCACCTAGAGCTTAGCGGCCGGAGGTACCTAGGCCTAGTTAATGGGGGTGAGGAGCATCATTGATGCCAACGACTACCAAAGCCAGCTCCTCGTGTATTTTGGTGATTGTGAGGCCTTAGTCAACCTCTTACCTACCACTCCTTTCACTGCCGAGGCCCTTCAGCACCTAGTGCATACTTATAATCAGCAGTGCTCAGGACAGGCACAATCTGAACAGGTTATCCGGTCGGCTACGCCCCAGCGCGGTACTATAGCGGTACGAATTGGAGTATTGGGTGGGGTCCGTTATAATTCCTTGCGTTTTAAGGCTGCTGACAAGACCCGTGGAGCACTCGATAGGCTGAGTGCCGATAACTTTCCCCATCTGCAAGGCGGCATGTACCTTGATATTGTGAACTCCGGACGGCGGCTGGCCTGTCATACTGCAGTGCTGGCCACCACTTTCGGCCGAATAAATCCGGTGAAGTTTTCGGGCAGTAGCTCGGCAGCGGGTAGCTTTGCTTGGCGGGGTGCCCAGGCATATTTGCAGTTTGGGCTGCGTGGTTTCCTGCCGGTGGGCACCGACTACCAGGTGGTAGTGGGGGGCGGTACGAGCTGAACGTATTTTGGCCCCAGACTTCCCGGCTGTCTTCCCTTGGCAGACAGCAGTATTTCCTAGACCGGTTCTACGGCACTCCACTGCCTTATCTGGAAGCCGGCATCAAGCGCGACCGGCTGATGCTGACGCTCAACGGCCGAATATATATGGAGAACACCTACTTCTACTACAATGGTAACAAGGCTTCTAATTACACTTATCTGCCTTGAAGCCTGAGCCTAATGGTAGGGTATCGGCTCAATGCAGACTCCGATGCTGCCACTTCGAAACGGTAGTACTAGGAGTGTTGCTCTATTAGAAAACAATACCACCAACATAGAAAAGGTCCTCACCAATGGATGAGGACCTTTTCTATGTTGAAAATTGATGCTTTAGGTGGCTGCTTACTTCACCACTTCCAGCCAGCTTTTATATGATTCGCGGACGCCGGCGCAGTTGGTGTATTCCAGCAGGTAGTAATACATGCCACCACTGGCTTCGGCAGCAGTCCAAGTATCGCTTTGATCATGGCTGTTGTATACACGCCGGCCCCAACGATTGAATACTTGAAAGTGGAAATTGTCTAGTGAGGGAGTAATCGGAAGGTTACTGTAGCGGGGAATAGGCACGAACAGCACATCATTAAGCCCGTCACCGTTAGGCGTAATAACGTTGGGTATGATTCGTTCTTTGCCTACCTCAAAGCGGCTGGTGCTCACGCATCCATTGGCCGTGGTGTAGGTTATGGTATAGGTACCCACCGTGGAAGCGGCCAGATTGACAAAGCCAGTAGCAGCATCAATGGAGAGGCCGGTTGGGGCTGAAAAGCGGCTACCGGTAGCTGGCGTAATGGTCGGCACGGCATTAGGACCATTTTTGTAGAAGGGTGGGCACGTGTAGCTCAGCACGGTGGCAGGTGGCGCAATAGTTACCGTGGTAGTGCCAGTGGCCGGGCACGGCGTGGGAATGGTATACGTCACAGTGTAGGTACCCACTGTGCTAGTAGCCAGGTTGATGGTGCCAGTAGCAGCATCAATGGCCAACCCAGTAGTGCTGCTGAAGCGTCCCCCGGCTGGAGTGGCTACCAACACCGGTGCCGTACCCGACTGGCAGAACGTGGCCGCTGCCCCCTGCGCAACATAGGATACGGCCGCCGTGTTGGGCAATACCGTGGCCGTAACGGCCGCGGAGTTAGTGGATTGTAGCCGGCAAGTAAGGCGGGCGCGGTACTGGGTGGTAACAGTAGGACGTACCGTATAGGGGTTGGTAGTGGCACCGGCAATGTCAGTGAAGGTGGTGCCGCCATCCGTGGAAGCCTGCCACTGGTAGGTGATGCCACCCGACACGGTAGCACCCGTTAGGCCTAGCACTACGGGCTGGCTGGGGCACACACTGGCCGGGCTGGCCGTAGCCGTGCCGCCAACCGGTACGCCCAGGCAGTTGGAGCCTAGGCTAATGCCCATAATGTTCAGCACCGGGTCGGTGGAGGTTTTCGATACGCTCACGCTCTGCACCGATTTGCTGTAGTTGGCTACGACCAAGTTCAGGCGCACCTCATAAATCCGGGGGTCGGTGATGGGGTTGTCGATGCCATCCACGGGGTTGTTGCCGCGGTTCACTCGGCTGCCCACCAGAATAGCCGGTGTGATGGAGCCCCCAAACCAGTCGGGCACTACTATGCTGGGAAATACCTGGTTGGTACCGTCGGTGAAGGTAACGGTGAAGGTTTTGGGTGCAGTGCTGCCGTTACCTTCGGTGGCCAGCACCATCACCTCACTGCACGGCTGCGGGTTGGTGAGGGTAAGCGTGCCGGAGCCAGCCCCATCAATACGCAGGGAGTTGTTGCCGGCGCTGGGGCCCATCTGATAAGTGAGGCCTGGCGTGGTAATACTCCGGAAAAAGCCACTGGGAGGTAGCGCACGGGTGGGCCGCAAACCAGCCGGCGTCCGGAACGTGGAGTCGGCAAAGCACCAGCGCACATCGGAGTTGCCCCTATCAACGGTGTTGGTGGTAGAGCTGATGACGGAGCCCTGGCCGTTGGCAATTACATCGGCAGTGTAGCCGGTAACGGCGGCCGGCACGTAGGTGGTTTGAGCAACGGCCGGCCGGAGGAGGCTGCCGATGCCGAGGGTGAGAGCAAGCGTGAAAAGGCGGGTAGTGGTTCTATTCATGAAGAGGTGGAATAAGATTTTACTATATGGGTGAACCGCAAATAACAATCCACTCTCCCATATAGCAATCCATCTATTTTTATTTCACATCCTTGATATAAAGCCGCTTACGCTATTCAAACCCCACAATATTCAAGTCTGATCCTTTTCGCTTCTTCTAAATAAAGGCCGGCAAACCAGCGTATAATATGCGCCAGCTTCGCGCAAAACCAGTGCAAGCGTTTGCCTGGCTTGTCTTGGCAGCAACCTATCCTAACCGGACGTAATGCAATTTGCCGCTGCCGCTACTCAAGCATAGCAACAGCGGCACTATTTGAATTATTATACCCACTACAAGCTTCGTTGGCCGCGTTCTTTTGAGCTTGGCGGCCTTGTTTAGGCAGTCTGCCGACTAGTTACCGCCGCTACTGCCGCCCGCTGAGGCCGGGCCCGTCGTTTTCAGGTTGGTTTCAAACAGCTTCAGGATGCGGCGGTATTCGTCGGTCCAGGAGCTAGGCTCCACAAAGCCGTGGTCCTCCACGGGGTACACGGCTAGCTCCCAATTCTCCTTTTTCAGCTCGATGAGCCGCTGCGAAAGGCGCACAATGTCCTGAAAATGCACGTTGGTATCCACCATGCCGTGGCACATGAGCAGGGCGCCTTTTAGGCCGCTGGCGTAGTTGATGGGCGACGAGCGGGCATAGGCCAAAGAGTCGTTGTAGGGCTCATTGAGGATGTTGTCGGTGTAGCCGTGGTTGTAGTGGGCCCAGTCCGTAACGGAGCGCAGGGCGGCGCCGGCCCGAAACACGTCGGGCTGCGTGAACATGGCCATCAGGGTGATGAAGCCGCCGTAGCTGCCGCCGTACAGACCAATGCGCTGCGGACTTACGCCATACTTATCGGTAAGCAGCTTGGCGCCGTCCACTTGGTCGGTGAGGTCTTTGCCGCCCATGTAGCGGTAGATGCCGGTGCGCACGTCGCGGCCGTAACCCGCCGAGCCCCGGTAGTCGGTATCCAGCACAGTGTACCCTTTGTCGGCCAGCAGGTTATGAAACATGTACTCGCGCGAGTAGGTGCTCCACCACTTGTGGGCGTTCTGCAAATAGCCGGCGCCGTGCACGAAAATAACGGCCGGCCCCTGCGCCTGCGGCGACGCCGGGCGGTACAGCCGAGCGTACACGGTGGCTCCGTCGCGCGCATTTATCTGCACGATTTCCGGGTCGCGCCAGGAGTAGCTTTCAAACTCGGGAGTGGTGGAATGGGTGAGTTGGCGCGGTTTGGCGCCGGGCTTGTTATCCTGCACGTACAGCTCCCAGGGCTTGTTGGCGTAGCTGTAGCGCACAGCCAGCGTTTTCTCGTCGGGCGACACCGTGACTTCGTGGGCACCCGGGCGGGTGGTAATCTGGCGGAGCGCCCCCCCGTCGGCGGGCATGTGGTAGAAGTGCTGCTCGCCGGGGCTGCTGGCGTTGGCGGTCAGGTACCAGGTTTTCCGGTCATGGCTGAGCTGGGCTTTCTGAATCTCGAAGTTGCCTTTGGTCAGCGCCTTTTTCTGGTTGGCTACCACGTCCAGGGTGTAGAGGTGAGAATAGCCGGTTTCTTCACTCTGGAACCAGATGCGCCGGTTATCAAGCCAGCCCACGTTGCCTTCGTCGTAGCCAATGCCGGGGCCGTTGATCCAAGCGTCGTCGTGTTGCCTATCGAGCAAGCTGATTTTCTGCGTGGTGGGGTCCAGGGCGACAATCCACCGGTCTTTGTTGTCGGCGGAGCGCATCACCAGGAAGGCCCGCTGCCCGTCCGGCGACCAGAACGGCCCGTACGGCCGCACGCGGCGTAGCTCGGTGGCGGGCTTCTGCTTTTTAGCGGCTTTGGCTTTGGTGGTATCGGTGGGCTGCGGGGCTTTGGCGGGCAGTTGGTACTCTTTGCGATACGCTGGTTGTTCGTCGAGGCCCTTCAATTCGCGGTAGCCCAGCACGAAGGTGGTATCCCGCGCCACGTCGTACACGCCCAGTTCAAATGCCGTTTGGGGGCCGCCTACTTTGGTGCGCGAGTTCAAATCTTCGGTGAAGCCCGAGGCCGTCACGTAGCTGGGCACCACGGTGGGCTTGGTGGTGGTAGGCTCCTGCGCCAACGTGTAGGTTACGTAGCGGCCATCGGGGCTGAGTTGCAGGTCGCGCACGGTTTGCTGGCCCAGGTAAATGGCTTTGGGGCGTAGCTTGGCCAGAGCTTTCTGCTGCCGTTCGCGCGCTTTCAGGTCCTGGTCGCGCTGCCGCAGCACCTCAAACAAGGCCAGTTGCTGCGCCCGCAAGTACTTCTCCGACTGGTCGAGCAGGGGGCTGCCGGGTTTGCTGCCGCGACGAAAATCGGTGCGCTGCGTGGTTTCGCCGGTGGTAGGGTCCCAGGTATAGAGGTTTTGGGCGCGAGTGTACACCACCAGCTTTTCGCCTTGGGCGAAGGCCGGGTCGGTTTCCCGCTCGGCGGTGTTGGTTACGCGGCGACGGCGCTGGGTTTTCAGGTCGAGCAGGTAAATATCACCGTCCTGCTCGTACACTTTGCAGGTGTATTTGGTGTCGTACTGGCCTTCACTGGCTGGTAGGTTCCGCTGCGCCGCCAGAGCCACCTTGCGCGGCGCGCCGCCAGTCGGCGCTACTTGGTAGAGCGAGTCGCGGCGGTTTTTGTCGGGGTTCCAGTTGAAGTAAATCTGCTTGCCATCCTCGGCCCAGTAGATGTTCGATGGCGCCGTGCCCAACCACTGCGCCTGGTCGCGCATGATTTTCTCAACGGTAAGCGGGGCCAGGCTACCCGTTGAGGCAGTTGGAGTTTGGGCAAAAGCAGAAGCTGAACCAAGAAGAGCTAAGCTCAGGCAAGAGTAAAAACGCATCAGACGAGAATGACGAGTGAAGAAATGGCGGACCGAAAGGATGGGGTTGCGCCGCTAATCGTTGCAAGCGTGGGGCTACCCCTGCTTGAAAGTGCTATTAGCTGTTAGCCTTGGGGGATAAGGCTAAGAAGGTAGCTTCCCCTCCTGCTCCCAGGCGTGCAGTTCGGCTTGCAGGTTGCGGCGGGCGGCGGCATCTAGTTGGGTGCGGTAGGTTTCGGTCTGGTAGAGCACGGAGGTATGCAGCAATTTTTCCAGCACTTTGCGGCGGCCACGGCGGTACAGGATATCGGGCACGAGGCGGTATTCCTTCCGTACGTGCTGGGCGTACTCCCAATAGGTAGCTTCGGGAGCCCCCAGAATCCCGAGGTCAGCATCCAAAAACAGATGCAGGTCGGTGTCGTCGGGCGGTTGGGGTTGGGTGTGATCCTTGGTGCGCTCAATGAGAAAGGCAACCCGCTGCTGCCGGTCCAAGGGTAGCGTGGTTTCCGCCAGAAACGTCAGGGCCAGCTCGGCGCTACGGGTTTCATTGTCGTCGCGCAGGGCGTTGTACACCGCATCATGAAACCACACGGCCAGCTGTACTACCGGCATATCCTGCACGGCATCAGCTTGCTGCTGCACGGCGTTCAATAGCACCTCCACGTGGCGCAGATTGTGGTAGTGCCTTCCCGAAGCCGTGTAGGCGGCCGTCAAGTGGTGCAGCATGGCGTCGCGGCGGGCGGCATCGGCCAGCAAGGGGGTGGTAAGCTGGTGCCAGTGAGTGGCTAGTTGAGTGTTCATAGAGAAGTAGCAACTGGAACAAGCTAAATGTAAGGCATCCGTTGGTTTCGAGGCTCCAACACCCCCGCTAACGCAAAAAGTAAGGCGCAAAAAAAGGGGAGGAAAGCTCCTCCCCTTTTCAGGTTTGCGAATGTAGCCCAAGCTATTCGAGCACCACCTTGCGGGTGATAATCGTCTGGCCGACCTGCAAGCGGAGCGTGTACAACCCTTTGGCGAGGTTCTGCACGGGCAGCGTCTTATCGGCATTGCCGGCCTGCACAGCCACCGCTTGAGTGAATACCTGCTGGCCGAGGCTGTTGAAGAGCACAGCCTGCACCGTGCCCACAGAGCCAGCGCCGCGAATAGCCAAGTTCAGCGTACCATCGTGGCTTGGGTTGGGGTACAGGTTCACTTCGCCCTGTGCCAAGTGGCCCGTGCCCGATGAAAGCACCGTCAGGAGCTGAATAGTGAAGCTACCCGTGAAGTCGCTGGAGCTATAACCCGACACGGACACATAATAGGTGGTACCGATGGTCAGGCCGCTGGCGTTCATTGAGCCGGCCGCCGTGTTAGGACCCGTGCTAGCCTGGCACGCCAGTGGCGCAAACGGACCTGCGCACGCCGCCGCTGAGAACAGGCGTACTTGGCCCGCTGGGTTGCCCGTTACCCGCACTTGGGCCGTGGTGGCCGTAGCCACGAAACGGAACCAGACGTCTCTGGGTGCACCGGCCGTCGAGCAGCCAGGGTTCTGGTAGCCGGCTGGCGTGGTAGTGGTAGCGCCAATGTTGTTGGCCGTTACAGCAGCACCTACGGTGAGAACGGTAGCGTTGCAGGGCTCATCATTGGCAGCTGGGCCGAGGGCCGTACGGAAGCAAGTAGGGCCGGTGAAGGCACTGATGCCGCTGGCCGCGTTGCACTCCTGCCGCACATAGAAGCAGTATTGCGTATCAGAGGTCAGGCCGGTAATGGTGGTGGAAGTGCCGGTGATGCCCGTGAGGCGGGTACCAGCCGTGCTACCTACTACAAAACCCGGTGCGCCATACTCTACTGTATACGTGCCGCTTGGCGTAGCCGAATTCACCGACCAGCTCAGCGTAGCCGTAGTCGAGGTGAGCGTGGTAGCAGCTGGCCCAACAGGTACTGGGCAAGTGCTTGGAGCCACAGCGCACATAGTGAAGTTGCCTTGGGTAGCTGTGTTGGTGTAGCCCGAAACCTGCACGTAGTAGTCGGTGCTTGGCGTCAGACCCGTCAGGTTTAGCACCGGTGCCGGTGAGGTAGACGATACCGACGCCGCGCAGCCACCGGTTACTGGCACCAGCGCGCCGGAGCATAAAGCGCCGGAGAACACGCGCACCACGTTAGCCGGAGCCCCCGTCACAGTCAGAGTTACCTCGGTAGCGCCGCGGTTAGCCGCGTTCGTACGGAATTTGAACCACACGTCGCGCGGCGTAGTCAGGCCCGACGGACCGCAGTTGCCGGAGCCGCCGTTGGTATAGCCGTTGGGCGTAGTGGTGGTAGCGCCGTCGTTGGTGGTTTGTACCGGGGCCGTACAGTCGCTGCCCAAAGTCAGCGTAATAGCGCCGCACGGCTCGTCGTTCACAATGCGGGTATTGAAGTTGATAGGACCAGCCAACCCCGACTGCGTGCCACTGCACGTTTGCTGCACATAGAACTGGTACTGCGTGCCCGGTGTCAGCCCCGTGATGGTATACGGGCTAGTTACGTTCGGCAGAGTAGTACCACTGCCAGGCGTGAAGCCCGCCGGGCCGTATTGAATTGAGTACGAACCCGTACCAGTGCCTTGCCACGTTACGGTAGCCGAGGTAGTGGTGGTATTCGTAACAGCCAAGTTCACCGGTGTCAGGCAGCCCAGTGCCGATTCCAGACGAATGTTGTCGAGGCCGATATCCGTTACGCCAAAGTCGGCGCGGCCGCGGAAACGTACGACGGACGTAGCTGAAGTGCTGTTCAGGATGAGGGCCTGCTGGCTGAAGCCAGCCGTGGTGCTACCGCTTTGGCCGAGGCGCAACAGCGCTGGCCCGAACGTGAGGCCACCGTCGGTGGAGAGATGAACGGTCAGCGAGTCGGAGCCACTGGTGTTGATGAAGTCAAAGGACAACTGCTTGTTGCCAGCCTGGCTCAGGTTCACGAATAGGTCGAAGGTACCTATGGTGCCGCTAGCCCCTTGGCCGCTGTGGAAGCGGGCCGAGTGCGAGCCAGTGCTACCCGATGGGGTATAGCTCCAAGAAGTTGGGCTCGACCAAGCTCCTCCTACTCCATCATCTTCGCGGCGCCACGAGTTGTCGCCGGTGGTGGGGGTGTTGCGCCAGTTGTTGGTAGGAACTTCCCGCGTGTCGCACCGGCTAAGCCACGTATTCTCGAAGCTCTCAATAACGGGCAACGTAGCGTAGAGTGGCGTCAGGCAGGCCGTGCGGAAGGTAGCTGGTCCTGCATTGGCCGACGAGGAACCGCCGCAGTCTTGGCGTACATAAAACTCGTAGCTGGTGCTGGCGGCCAGGCCCGAAATAGTGGCGGTAGTAGCCGTGAGGCCCGTAATCTGTTGGCTGCCCGTACCGCCCGGCGTGAAACCAGGGGCTCCGTAAAACACGGTGTAGGTGCCGGTACCAGTTCCCTGCCACGATACCACTGCCGAAGTTGCCGTGGTGCCGGTAGTGGTCAGGTTGACGGGGGCCAAGCAACCCAGCGCCGACTCGAGCCGCACGTTATCCAGCCCTACGTCGGTGAGGCTGAAATCGGAATTGACGCGGAAACGCACGACGGCCGTAGCCGAAGTGCTGCTCAATATAATAGCTTGGCTGGACCAACCATTGCTCGCGCCCGTAGGCAACAAGCGCAGCAGCGCCGGCCCAAAAGTTACGCCCCCATCAGTTGATAGATGCACCGTCAACGTGTCGGCGCGGGTGGCGGACACTCCACTCACATTGATGTAGTCGAAGGACAGGCGCTTGCTGCCGGCGGCACTCAGGTTCACAAACAAATCGAGGGTGCCGATGCTACCCGCGGTAGCCAAGTACGAGTGGAACCGGGCCGAGCGGCTGCCTTGGCTGGCAGCTGGCGTGTAGGTGCCCGAGGTAGGGCTAGACCAGCCGGCCGAGGTGCCGTCGTCGTCGCGGCGCCAGGAGGCATTGCCGGTAGCGGGCGTGTTGCGCCAGTTGTTGCTGGGCACTTCGTTGGTGTTGCAGCGGCTAAGCCAGGTATTCTCGAAGCTCTCAACAACGGGCAGCGCGGCGTAAAGCGGCGTCAGGCAGTCGGTGCGGAACGCTACCGGACCGGCATTGCCCGACGAGGTGGCACCGCAGTTCTGCCGTACGTAGAACTCGTAGTTGGTGCTGGCCGTCAGGCCCGTAATAGTAGCCGTGGTACCGGTGGCCGCTAGTTGCTGGCTGCCTGTGCCACCCGGCGTGAAGCCAGCCGGACCATAAAACACGGTGTAAGTGCCCGTGCCAGCGCTAGTCCACGATACTATTGCGGTAGTAGCCGTGGCGCCAGTAGCAGTCAGAGCCAACGGCGACAAGCAGCTGTTCACTGACTCAAGCCGCAAATCATCTATACCAATATCCGAAGTGAACGTGCCAGTTACTTTGCCGGTCAGGCGCACAACGCTGGTAGCCGACGTACCAGTCAGGGTTACGCTCTGGGGCCGGAACCCCTGGGCCACCGTACCGCTGTTGCCGAGCCGTAACACAGGCGCGCCAAACGTAACGCCGCCGTCATTGGACACCGTTACCAGCAACGAATCATTGCCAGCCGTATTGATGTAGTCGAAAGCTAGGCGCTTACCGCCAGCGGTGCTCAGGTTCACATACAAATCAAGGCTACCTACGCCACCGGCACCAGCATAGTAGCTATGGAACCGGGCCGAGCGGCTACCTTGGCTAGCCGTAGGCGTGTAGATGCCCACAGTAGGGCTGGTCCAGCCGGCGGAGGCGCCGTCATCGTCGCGGCGCCACGAGGTATTGCCAGTAGTGGGGTTGGTACGCCAGTTGGCATTGGGCGCATCACGGGTGGTGCAGATGTCCACCCAGGTGTTTTCAAAGCTCTGGATAACGGGCAAGGTGGCGTACGTTGCTTGGGCCACGGTTACTTGCGCAGCCGTGGAAGTAGCCGACTGGCCGCTGCACGTTAGGCGGGCACGGTAATAGCGCGTAGCCGTTAGGTTGGGCGTGGTGTACGTGAAGCCAGTAGCACCGCTGATGTCGGTGTAGGTGGTGCCGTTGGTAGATTCTTGCCACTGATACGTTAGGCCCGTACCGAATGTAGCGCCCTGCAAGGTCAGAACCACCGAACTACCAGGGCACACTGAGCCAGCAGAAGCTAGTGCGGTACCGGCCGTAGGGGGAGCAGTACATGCACTGGCAGGAGCGTACGTAATCCGCAGCGTAGGCCGCCGGTCACCGTAGCTCGTTGTAGTCAGCCCGCCAGTTATGGGGCCAGAATCGGAATACCCAATAGCAAAGCCAGCGGCTGGGTTGGTTACGAAATTGATAGCGCCTGATGCAGTACCTTGCTTCTGATGATCGAGCAGTACCAGCAAGTTGCCGCCGCTATAAACGAAAGGCTGGGTCAGCGTTACGCTGAAGTAGGTACCGGCTGCCCCCGTAATCTGCTGAGTGGTGGAAGTGTATACCGAAGTAGCACCAGCAGAAAGCGTAGTCCAGTTGGTGCTATTTGCCAACGCGGTGGTAGTTGTGTTGGAAAGCAACACGTTGAATACGTTGTTGCCGGTCAGAGTACCAGCATCCGATTTCAACCAAGCAAGTTCCGTGATAACCGCTCCTGTCGGCACTCCCAACTCCGCAGGAGTGTAGAGGTGCGCGTAACGAGAGTAATCAAAGGTGGAACTAGCCGACGACCGGTAAATGGGCCCGTACAAGTAGGAACTGGTTGCCGGCGCTACTACCGGTACAGCTGTCGAGCCGATGGTAGTCGTTTGGGCCAAAGCGCCACCGGCAGCCAACAGCCAAACGGCTAGTAGCAGCAAGTAGCGGGCACCATGAAAAATTTGCGTTGAAAAACGCCAAGGTAAAGGTGTGACCATAAGGTGGAAAAAGGGTGAAAGAAGGGTGAATCCTGGAGCAGGACGGCTAAAGATAAGCGTACTAGCTAATTAGTCAAGTCCCATTTTTTCATCCTTAAGCGCAACCCCGCCCCTACTTTAAAGCAGCAAATAGAATTTTACCGATACAAAGCAGGATGCGCCCTGCCGCGCAAGCACCCATTTCCATCCCCACGGTTTCGGGTGCTGCTCCTTGTAGATGCCGCTTTGGAACGACCCGTTACCAAACAAAAAGGAGCGACGCAGGGCGTCGCTCCTTTTTGTATTCAAATACATGGCTAGCATTGCAAAAGCAGGCAGCTTGCCCTAGAGCCGAGCTGCCCGCTACTTGCTAGAAGCTATTCCAGCACCACTTTGCGGGTGATGGTGGTTTGCCCGATTTGAGCACGTAACGTGTAGATGCCCTTGGCCAAGCCTTGTATAGCTAGCGGCTGCTCTACTGCGCCACCACGGATGCTTACTGGCTGCGTAAGTACGCGCTGACCTAATGAGTTGAACATCTCCACCTGCGTGCTGCTCACCCCATCAATTCCGCGCAAGCTCAGCGTGAGCGTGCCGTCGTGGCTTGGGTTAGGGTACACACTTACTTCACCGTTAGCTAGCTCACCTTTGCCTGTTGACAGTACTCTAGCCAACTGGATGGTGAAGGAACCCGTGAAGTCGCTGGAGCTGTAGCCCGACACAGATACGTAGTAAGTGGTGCCCACCGTTAGGCCGCTGGCGTTCAGCACACCGGCTGCCGTGTTCGGTCCGGCGCTAGCCTGGCAGGCCAACGAGGTGAATGGCCCAGTGCAGGTAGCCGCCGAGAACAGGCGTACTTGGCCGGCGGGGTTGCCCGTCACCGTAATATCCGCCGAGGTAGCCGTGGCCACAAAACGGAACCAGACGTCTCTAGGTGCACCGGCCGTCGAGCAGCCAGGGTTTTGGTAGCCGGCTGGCGTGGTAGTGGTAGCACCAATGTTGTTGGCTGTTACAGCAGCGGCACCTACCGTGAGAACAGTAGCATTGCACGGCTCATCGTTGGGTGATGGAGCTATGCTGGTACGGAAACATGCTGGGCCAGCGAAGGCACTGTTACCACTCACGGTACCGCACTCCTGCCGCACATAGAAGCAGTATTCGGTGTCGGGGGTGAGGCTGGAAAGCGTAGTGGAAAGGCCGGAAATACCCGTAACGCGCGTACCACTACCCAGCACGAAGTTGCGTGGGCCGTACTCAAGCGTGAACGTACCACTTGGCGTGGTAGCTCCTACCGACCAGCTCAGCGTAGCGGTAGTGGAAGTAAGCGCAGTAGCAGCCGGGCCGGCCGGAACTGGGCAGTTGCTTGGGGCAGTGAGGCAGATAGTGAAGGCTGTGCCACCGTCGAAAGAGTTGTAGTTAGATACCTGCACGTAATACGTGGTACCAGGAGTCAGGTTGGTAGCCGTAAATGTACGCCCAGCAATGGCCGCAGATGCCGAAGCCGCTGCCGAGCAGCCGTTGGTTACGGCCGTGAACGGACCAGCCGCCGATGGCGCCGTGAACAAGCGCAGCACACCCGAGCCAGCACCTGTTACCGTTAGAGTAGCCTCCGTAGAGCCCCGGCCCGAAGCGGCCGTCGTGAACTTGTACCACACATCGAGCGGCGTGGAGTTGGTGCCACAGTTGCCAGAGCCATTGGTGTAGCCGTTAGGCGTAGTAGTAGAGCCCGCCGTGTTCGAGCCTTGCACTGGCGTGATGCAGTCAGGCGCGAATGTGAGGGTTACAGCATTGGCCACTTCATCATTGGCTGGCGCCACATCAAAGGAAGCACAGATCTTGAACCGACCGAAGGCATCGTTACCGAATTCCCACACGCGGGCATAAATAACCTCGCCAGGTGTGCGGCCCGTAAGCCTAATCAACGAGAAAAGACCGTTCGGGCTGCTGTCATCGTCGCAGTTGAGCAAAGTGAGGTTGCCACAAGTACCTGAGTACAAGGCTAGGCCCGTGTCAGTAATCGAGCTGCCGCTTACCGAGTCGGTTTGTACCGTAATTACGCCGTTGGCAGGTACCGTGAACGAATACCATACGTCGCCGCCGTTGTAGCTGGCACAACCGGGGGCTGGTACGTTAGGCGTATCGGTGGCCCCCACGTTGGTGCCCGTTACGTAATTGCAGCCAGCACCCGTTACCAAAGTTGGAAACGCCTGCGCCGTGGTGCAGTTATCGTTGGCTGGAGCATTCGGTGCGTTGCTTACACATACCGTGAATGTAGGTGTCGTAGGCGCAAAGTTGCTGCTGTTATAAACGCGCAGGAAATAGGTAGTACCTACCGTCAGCCCGTTAACTACCAGCCGCGAGCCGGTACCACATACTACACTGGCCGAAGTAGCGCAGCTACCCGAGCGCACTTCAACGGCAGGCGTGAAAGAAGACGATACCTCAACAATTTGGTCGGCAGCGGTAGCCACAAAGCGGTACCATACGTCACCGGCGGTGGTGGGCGGCGTGCCCGTACCGCAGGTGCTGGCGGCCAACGACTGCGTGGCGCCCAAAATAGAGCCGCTCGTTGGCGTGCAGGTTGCCCCCGACGTCAGCAGTGCCGCGCTGGCACAGTCGTCGTTGGCGGGTGGGTTGGTTATGCAAATGGTAAACGTAGGTGTGGTAGGAGCCGTGATAGAGCTATTGTACACCCGCACGTAATAAGTAGTACCTACCGTCAGCCCCGATACCGCCAGTTGTGAGCCGGCTACGCACGATACGCTGGCCGAAGTGGTGCAGTTACCCGAGCGCACTTCAATTACCGGAGAAAACGAGCTGGTTACTGAAATGGTCTGGCCGCTGGCCGTAGCCACAAAGCGGTACCATACGTCACCGGCGGTGGTGGGCGGCGTGCCCGTACCGCAGGTGCTGGCGGCCAACGACTGCGTGGCGCCCAAAATAGAGCCGCTCGTTGGCGTGCAAGTTGCTCCCGACGTCAGCAGTGCCGCGTTGGCACAGTCGTCGTTGGCGGGTGGCGGATTGTAAGAAGCACAGATCTTGAACCGACCGAAGGCATCGTTACCGAATTCCCACACGCGGGCATAAATAACCTCGCCGGCGGTGCGACCCGTCAGTGTAATCAGCGAAAAGTTACCATTCGGACTGTCATCGTCATCACACTCAATGAACGTCAGGTTGCCGCAAGCGCCTGAATACAGAGCCAAGCCCGTGTCAGTAATCGAGCTGCCGCCTACCGAGTCGGTTTGCACCGTAATTACGCCGTTGGCAGGTACCGTGAACGAATACCATACGTCGCCGCCGCTGTAGCTGGCACAACCGGGGGCTGGTACGTTGGGCGTATCGGTGGCCCCCACGTTGGTGCCCGTTACGTTGGTGCAACCACCCGTCAGAGCCAGAGCAGGCAGGGCAGTAGCCGTAGTGCAGTTGTCGTTGGTCGGAGCATTCGGTGCATCGGTTACGCACACCGTGAAGGTAGGCGTGGTAGGAGCCGTGCTGGAGCTTGGATATACCCGCAAGAAGTAGGTGCTACCTACCGTCAGGCCGGCTACTGCCAGCCGAGTGCCAGCCGCGCAAACCACGCTGGCCGAAGTGGCGCAGCTACCCGAACGTACTTCCAGCACTGGCGTGAAGCTGGCCGTGGCCGTTATCAGCTGGGATGTTCCGGTGGCCACAAACCGATACCAAACGTCGCGAGCGGTAGTAGGCGCAGTGCCGGTGCCGCAGGTGCTAGCCGCTAATGATTGCGTAGCCGATAGTACCGTACCGCTGGTGGTAGTACAGGTGGCTCCTGCCGTCAGCAGTACCGCGTTAGCGCAGTCATCGTTGGCAGGTGGCAAAGAGAGAGTAGTGAAGGAAATAGGCCCGGTCTGGGTGCTGTTGCCGTTGGCCGTACCGCAGTTCTGCGTTACGTATGCCTGGTAAGCAGTTGAGGGAGTAAGGCCGGTGATGGTATAGCTGGTACCGGTGATGTTGGGTACGCGCGTGCTACCTGTACCACCTGGTGTGAAGCCGGTTGGGCCGTATTCCACCGTGTAGGTGTTGCCGGTGCTTACGCTGGTCCAGCTAACAGGTGCAGTGGTCGACGTAACCGCACCCACAGCAAAGTTGCGTGGGGCCGGACAGGCCGGAGTTGGGCCCGGCAAAAATGCGTACACCTGGCCGGTAGCCGGCTTGACGTTGATATTGGTATTCTCGGTGGTCGAGCTGGCCGTTGGGCTGGCGGTAGCGTCGCTCAAGGACAGGTATGAACCCGCACCAGTACCTGCACCGGCCAAGCCAATAGATGCTCCCGAGGTAGCGGTAGCATTGGTGGCGCCTGCCTCTTGGCGGTACACAAACTCTACGCGGTTGGTGCCTTCATAAAGCTTAGCTTGGAAGGAAAGCACCGCTACGCTGGCGTTCCAGCGCCACTCCCAGTTCTGCCACTCGAAGGTGAATACCCGGTTAGGCGCCGTACCCGTAGTCTGGTACGAGGCCAGGGCCGTAGCCCCGGTGGGCCGGCCATCCAGGTCGTCGCCGAGCGGGGCTACTAGCGGGCGGTTGGCAGCCGAAGCGCCCGCTAAAGTTGAGAAGCCACTAGTGGCCGCTGAGTTGAAGCTCAGAAAACCATCCGACGACGCCTTTACCTGGGTGTAAGGTGTACCGTCGAACACAAACGTGAAACCCAGCGGAATAGCCGTGGGCGTAATGTAGGTGTCTGCCAGCATGTCGGGCAGGGCAGTGCCGCCGGTAACCGGGGTGTAGGTACCCGCCGTGGAAGTCAGCGTGTAAGTGCTGACGTCCTGCGCCTGCGCAGCGTTGGTTGCCAGGCCTATGCCCAGCGTGGTAACCAAGGCATTGCGCCAAAGTCGCCAGTGTTTACTAAGTGCTTGTAAGCGTGATGCCATACAGTGCAAGGGTTTATGTGGGTGAAGAGAAAAACTGGTATTTGGGTGTAAAAGCGCGGGTGGTTGCCTCTTTAAGTGCTGGGTACAGCTGTGCCGCTACTATGCTAGCACGCATGCAGCGTGTAGCAATGGAAGCGGCAGTTGAGTTCTTCAGCAAGCCAGCCTTTATGCAAGGGCTGGGCTGCAAATCAGCCTAGTAAAAAAGAAGTGGGGGTGGTAAGCGGCATCTAATAAATATAAAAGATTCATCAAAGCATATTATCAGCTCTGTTTTTCTCTCAAATCATTATTGGTAGCATACATTTTAAGGCTACATACAAGGCATCTGGTCAGTGCCATGCTGCACCTCAGCAACCGCCTCACCTACTAAACCTCACAAGTATGAGTATACACTAGATTTAGCCTACATGCCCGCACAGGCATAAGCTTTATGCTGCATCTGCCTTATATAGAGTATGAGGGTAGTCGCAGATAGCACACATCTGTTCCTTGTGACATTTCTTATAAGTAGTATGATTACTTACGATAAGTGAACGAGTAGTTAAAAGCAATACTCATCATAATTCCAACCCAACCTATAACTATTTTCAAAGGGCTGCAACTCACTCCCGTTATCTTGCAAACTAATGTATATAGAGAATAAACAGTCCTATTAGCTCCGTTAAATTATAACCACGTATAAAATTCAAGCACGACTAACCTATTTTTAATAGGAATAGTTCAAAGGGCATGGTTATTGTTGCCGTAAAATTTACTTAATCGACTATAAATTATGGTCATTAGGGGAATTTGTTTTTATATTACCGCAACGTTTTCCCACCACCCTGCTTTTTCATTCTTTTCCTCATCCATTCACCCTTCTCATGCAGAGACTTTTACATTTCACCTTCTTACTAGTCGCGTCGTGGTGTTTGTCACTCGTCGGGCTACAGTCGGCCTCAGCCTCCCACTTCCAAGGCGGGCAAATCACTTACGCACCC
Source organism: Hymenobacter norwichensis DSM 15439 (assembly GCF_000420705.1). Taxonomy (GTDB): domain Bacteria; phylum Bacteroidota; class Bacteroidia; order Cytophagales; family Hymenobacteraceae; genus Hymenobacter; species Hymenobacter norwichensis. Next base: position 350,031 of record NZ_ATVL01000006.1, on the reverse strand, counting down.
GTTCCGGGCATTCCAAACCGCTACAAGTTCACACTGCGGGTGTTCCGTGACTGCGGCGGAGCTGACTTGTACACTACGGCTACCTTCCGGTTCCGGAGCAATGGCTGTAGCTCTACAGGTGCCGCTGGTGACCCTGGCGATATTGTAGCACCCCTGCTCGGTGGCTCTACTATCGGTTCGCCGTACTGCGCTACCGCCCCAGCCGGCCCTAACCCTTGCGGCAGTGGCTTGCCCACCAACTACGAAACTGGCCGCTATGAGGCCGAAGTAACCCTGCCTCCGAAAGCCGAGTGGCGTATCAGCGTGAACGACAGCGCCCGCCCTTCCACCGCCAACTTGGTAGGACAGGATAACATTCACTACGAGGCCACCCTCAACAACTTGCCCCTCGTTGGCTCGCCCAACCCATCCAACACCTCGGCTCAGTTTGACTTGCTGAACGTACCCGTTCCGTTCGTTTGCTGGAAGCAGCAATCCACCCTCAACTTCACGGCTACCGATGTAGACGGTGACGAACTAGTGTACTCGCTGGAGCAGCCTCTATCTAACTGCGGCGACCCAATTCCTTATCGTCCGGTTAGCACGATCGGCCGTTACGTTGATTTAACTACTCCCGCAACTGGTCCTTGCATCGGTGACTTAGGCGCTGCTACTAGCACCTACAGCGCTGCCTTCCCCATTGCTTCTTTCAACTTCACGGGTGCTTGCCCTGTGAAAACTGGGGTTCCTACCTTCACGTTCAACGCAACTACTGGTAGCTTCACTTTTACCCCGTACCTGTACACCAATATTCCTGATAGCCCTGAGAACAAGTACGTTGTAACGGGCAAAGTATCGGAGTACCGCCGTATCAACGGTGTACGCACCCTGATTGGTAGCGTACGTCGGGACATTTTCGTGGTAGTTATCGACTGCTCGAATGCCGTTCCCGGCAACCCCGTTGCTACCGGCAACAACACTGGCTCGGGCGTAACCATCCGCAATACCGTCGACTCGACTTTCATCGAGGCTTCTACCTGCAACTACACTCGGGTATTGGTGCGCTTCACCGACCCCGACCCGAACGATTTGCTAACGGTAACTTATCCGGCGCTGGTTGCTGCTCAGCCTGGCGACCCTACCTATCTTGATACCGACGCAGGCACTTTCCGCGTGGTAGGCAACGGTACGCGGCGTCCGGTTGGTATTTTCGACCTCCAGCCCGATGTAAGATTTGCTGGCAGAACCTTCCGCATTCCGGTTCAGATTCGTGACAATGGTTGCCCTATTATTGGTCAGCAGAGCCGCGTTATCGTTATTTCGGTGAAGAGCCGCAACCCGGCTCGCGTAGTAGCTGCTGCCAACAACACCTTCGTATGCTCGGGTACTGCTGTTAACCTAACGGCCACCCCTACCCGCCCCGACTCGGTGCTGCAAGGCATTGGTACTCCTGCGCCTACACCCCGCCTCGCCGGCTACGATTATACCTGGGTTGCAGCTAACGGTTTGGCTACCGCCGACCTGAACAAGCAAAACGTTACGGTGCGTCCTACCCAGACCACCCGCTACCGGGTGAGCATTATTGCCCGCGACTTCCGCTCGAACCCAGCTCCTACCTGCGTTGACACCACGTCGATTCTGGTGCGCGTGGCGCCGGCTCTCACGGCCCGCTTCACGGCTACTGGCCGCGCCGGTTTCCCTGCGCAGTCGGGTATTACCAACGTCGGTGCTATTCCGCCCCGTATCTTCTCGTTTGTTAATGCGTCGACGGTTCCAACGCCTGCTACTCCTACTGATACAGCCGCCGTTACATCAACCTGGACCTATCAGCGCGTGAAAGACAAAGACGGCAACGCCCTAACCGGCGAGCCTGTTGTAATCTTCTCACGCCGTTTCACGCCGCGCGAACTAACCTTGCGTGTACCAGAAGGTGGCACGTATGAGTTCAAGCTGCGCATCAGCAACCGCGCTGGTGGCACAGAATGCACGCCGAGCGAGTTCACGCAGCAGCTGCAAATCCTGCCCTTCGAGACGCCAAACGTATTCACGCCAAATGGCGACAACAAGAACGACGTACTGGTGCTGTCAACCGAAGAAGTGGGTGGCAAAATCCAGATCTTCAACCGTTGGGGCCGCCTCGTAAAAGAGTACGCCAGCTACCAGAACAATTGGGACGGCAAAGACCAGCCCGCTGGCGTGTACTACTACCTGCTCACCAACCGTGACGGTAGAACCAGCAAAGGCTGGGTTGAGCTAGCTCGCTAGTCCTCCCCTAACCACGCTACTAAAAGGGCGCTGCAAGTTGCAGCGCCCTTTTTCTTTGGCCCTTGCAAGCACTTTTATGAAGTTCTATCGTAATTCTGGTAACAAGCCAACAGGTGTTTTCTGAAGTCCGGAAACAAATCAGACGGCTAATCAGTATTTATACCGCTTTAAAAATTAATTTAGATACGCCTAAAAAACGTATCTTGTGTCTGCTTCCATACCCGAGTTTATGCCCCTTGTTACTGAAACTCCTCCTGTAGTACCCGTGTCAGAGCCGGGGTGGCGCCAGCCGCGCAATGCCCCCTCTCTGAGTGAGGTATTCGGCAGCATTAAAGTACCCGCGCAAAATGCCTCGTTCTGGCGCAAGCTGCTGGCCTTTTGGGGTCCCGGCCTGATGGTAGCCGTAGGCTACATGGACCCCGGCAACTGGGCCACCGATATTGCCGGCGGCGCCCAATTCGGCTACACCCTGCTATCGGTTATCCTGATTTCCAACCTGTTTGCCATGCTCTTGCAGCACCTAGCTGCCAAACTAGGTATTGTAACGGGCCGTGACTTGGCGCAAGCCTGCCGTGACCATTACTCTCGCCCGGTAGGACTGGTGCTGTGGTTTCTGTGCGAAATAGCTATTGCCGCCTGCGACTTGGCTGAAGTCATTGGCTCCGCTATTGCGCTTAACCTGCTGTTTGGCTTGCCATTGCCTTGGGGCGTGGTGCTTACTATTCTGGATGTGCTGGTGGTACTGTTATTTCAAAGCCGGGGCTTCCGGGTGGTGGAGAGTATCGTGGCGGGGTTATCGGTGGTGATTTTCGGCTGCTTTCTGTACGAAATCATTGTTTCCAAGCCCGATTGGTTTGGCATTGTGGGCGGGCTGGTACCGCAGCCGCAGGTGGTCACCAATCCCAAGATGCTTTACATTGCCATTGGTATTCTGGGCGCCACCGTTATGCCGCACAACCTGTACCTGCATTCCAGCATTGTGCAGACCCGGGCCATCGAGCAGACGGAAAGCGGCAAGCGTATGGCCATCAAGTTTGCTACCATCGACTCGACAGTAGCCTTGTTTCTCGCGTTTTTCGTGAATGCGGCCATTTTAGTTACGGCGGCGGCGGCGTTTCACCGCAACGGCCTGCACAGCGTAGCCGACATCAGCGACGCGCACAAGCTGCTGGCGCCGGTGCTGGGGGCGGGAGCGGCTAGTGCCGTATTTGCCATAGCACTGCTGGCTTCGGGCCAGAACTCCACTTTGACGGGCACCTTGGCTGGCCAGATTGTGATGGAAGGCTTCCTGAACCTCAAGCTGAAACCGTGGCTCCGCCGGCTCATTACGCGTGGTATTGCGGTGGTGCCGGCCCTCATTGTAACGCTGCTCTACGGCGAAAAAGGTACTAGTGAGCTACTGGTGCTCAGCCAGGTGATTCTCAGCTTTCAGCTGAGCTTTGCTGTGGTGCCCTTGGTACTGTTCACGGGTAGCAAAGACAAGATGGGCGTATTCGTCAACCGGCCCTGGGTGCAAGCCCTCGCCTGGCTGGTGTCCAGCATTATCATCGTTCTGAATGTGTATTTGTTGTTTGAAACCTTCTTCGGTTAGTATTGAAAGGTGCAGCTACGCTGATGTGGCTGCACCTTTTTTTGACAACGCTTTTAGACTTGTCTAAAAATATTTTTAAGCAGCATTAAACTCACCTGTTGTTTGCCTTCACAATATGAAGCTCTCCTACTTTCTTAGCGTACTTATGCTTCTGGTGGTTTTTGGTTCAGTGGCCGCTGCTCAATCTTCAACCGGCACTATTCGGGGGCAAGTGAAAACCGGCATGCAGCCGCTGGAACTGGCAACCATTGCGCTACCCGGCACCACCTTCGGTACCTCCACCGATGCACAAGGCCGCTACGAACTGAAAGGCATACCAGCGGGCAGCCACACTATAATAGTTAGTAGCCTTGGGCACCAACCCCAGAAGCGGCAGATAACTCTAGTAGCGGGTCAAACGCTGGAGCTTAACGCACAGCTTACCGCCGTGCCTACCAGCCTATCCGACGTAGTGGTAACGGGCGTGAGCCGGGCCACCGAAATCCGCAAAAGCCCGGTGCCTATTGTGGTGCTCAGCAAGCGGGAAGTGAATTTGAACAGCAACGGCAACCTAATTGATGCCGCGGTGAAAGGTGTACCGGGTTTAAGTGCCGTTACCACCGGGCCCAATATTTCCAAGCCGTTCATCCGAGGGCTGGGCTACAACCGGGTGCTCACCTTATACAATGGGCTGCGGCAGGAAGGCCAGCAGTGGGGCGACGAGCACGGCATTGAAATCGACCAGTACGACATCGAGCGGATAGAAGTGGTGAAAGGCCCGGCCAGCTTGATTTATGGTTCCGATGCCGTGGCGGGCGTTATCAATATGCTGCCCCGGTTGCCCAACGGTCCGGCTGGCCAGCTCAAGGGCGAGGTGCTGAGCGAGTACCAAACCAACAACCGCCTGCTGGGCAACTCGGTGGGGTTGCACTACAACCAGCGCGGCTGGCAATATGCGGCGCGGGGCTCGTACCGGCTGGCGCAGGCGTATAAGAATGCCTTGGAAGGCCGCGTGTACGGTACGGCTTTTCAGGAATTGAACCTGACGGCCATGGCCGGGGTGGAAAAGAAATGGGGCGCCACGCATCTCACGGCCACCCTCTACGACAACCGCCAGGAAATACCCGACGGTAGCCGCGACTCCCTGAGCCGCCACTTCACGCGGCAAGTTGCCGAAGGTCCCCAGGACGACATCAAGAACCGCCCGCTGGTACCGACTTCTGACCTGAGCACCTACCGCATCAATGCGCTGCACCAGCGCATTCAGCACTACCGCCTGCTAAGCCGGAGCCGGTTGAAGCTGGGCAGCGGTGAACTACAGGCCCTGCTGGGGATTCAGCAGAATGTGCGCCGCGAGTACAACCACCCCACCGCCCCCACGCAGGCTGGTTTGGCCGTAGCCCTGAACACCTACACTTACGATTTGCGCTACGCTGCGCCCACCTGGCAGGGTCTGGAAACCACATTCGGGTTGAACGGCATGCACCAAACCAACCATAACCGCGCCGCCACCGACTTCCCCATTCCCAACTACTCCCTCACCGATGTGGGCGGCTACGTGTACGCCAAGAAAACCTTCGGTAAGCTCGACCTGAGCGGCGGCATTCGCTACGATACGCGGCTCTTACAATGGAATGATTTCTATGTGGGTCCTGATTCCACGACGGGTTTCGACCGGCAGCTGAGCGCCGCGGAGGCTGCCGGCGCGGCCCCGCAGTTTGCGGCGCTTCGCACCCGTTATCAAGGCATGTCGGCCAGCGTGGGAGCCACCTACAACCTGTCGGAGCGACTGTTGCTGCGGGCCAATGTCGCGCGGGGCTACCGGGCGCCCAACATCACGGAGGTAGGCTCCAACGGCCTCGACCCCGGCGCGCACATCGTGTACTTAGGCAACCGCAGCTTTCAGCCGGAGTTCAGCTTGCAGCAGGATGTGGGGCTAAGCGCTTACCTGCCCGATGCCGAAGTCAGCGTAAGTGTGTTCAACAACGCCATCAACAACTACATCTACCAGGCGCGGCTGCAAGATGCCAACGGGCAACCCGTAGTTATTGTGCCGGGCAATGCCACCTACCAATACCAACAGGGCCGGGCCCGGCTCTACGGCGCCGAAGTAACCGTGAACCTGCACCCCAAAACAATGCCCGCGCTGGCCTTCAACAATAGCCTGGCTACCGTAACCGGCTTGAATAAAGAAGCTGGGTTATTGGAGGCCAACGGCGCGGCAGCTAAGTATCTGCCCTTTATTCCGCCGTTGCGGACTCGCTCGGAAGTGCGCCTCACCAGCCAGCACGCTTGGGGCCGCCTAAGCAACGCTTACGTGCGGGCCGTGCTGGATTACAACGCGCCTCAAAACCGTTTTTACGCCGTCGATGACACCGAAACCCGCACGGCCGGCTATGCTTTGGTGGGCATTGGCGCGGGTACGGGTATCCTCGGCGGACCCGCTAAGCAGGAAGTATTACAGCTCTTTGCGCAGCTCGACAACGCGTTGAATACCAATTATCAGTCGCACCTGAACCGGCTGAAATATTTCGAGTACTACGCGGTTTCGCCTAACGGCCGGCGCGGTATTTACAACCAGGGGCGTAATCTGAGTTTGAAAGTAATTATACCGTTTTAAGCTGTTTTTAATGGTGGCTCGTAGAAGGCGCACTCTCCTCCTTTTCCCTACTTCTATGAAAAACCGGTATCTGCTGTTTGGCTTGCTACTGGCAGGTTTCACTGCCCAAGCGCAAGCACCCGCCGACACGCTTAAGCGCGCCAACCAGAACGCCTCAGCCGATTCGCCCGGCTCTGGCCGGCAGCTTCGGCCCCTCAACGCCGACCGGCCCGGCGTGACGGAAAGCCCCAATACTATTGACCCCGGCCATATTCAGCTGGAAACCGACTTAGTGCGGCTCATTTCCACCAAGCCTGCCCCCGGCTCGCGCGACCGAACCCTGCGGGTGAATGCACTAGCTATCCGGGTAGGCGTCAGCGACAAAACCGAGGTGCAGGCCTTCATCGACCCCTACACCGTGGAAAAAGCCTGGGAGCCAGGTGAGCCGATGCAGCGCCACGCAGGTTTCGGCGACGTAGCCCTGCGGGTGAAGCACAATTTCATCGGCGACGACGACGAAACCGAAGCCCTGGTAATAGCAGCCATTGGCTTGGTGCGTCTACCCACCGGCGGCCGCGAAGGCGCGGGTGGTTACGAGTACGGCATTCTCGTGCCCGCTACCTACAACCTGCCCGGCGACTGGCACGTCAGCGCGCAGGCTGCCGCCTTTCTGAGCTACGACCGAGACGAAAAGCAGCATTACACCGAGTTGGCGCCCTCTTTTGCCCTCGACCATGGCATCAATAAGTGGCTGGCAGCCTTCACCGAGTTTTCAACCCGCTATGATGTAAAGCACGAACAATGGGCCTCTGCCATCAACTTAGGTCCCATTTTCCATATCACCGACCGGTTTCAGATGGACTTCGGCCGCCGTTTTGCCCTGAGCCACACCGCCACCCGCGAGTATTACGTAGGCCTGGTTATTGAGCGTTAAGCTAACTAACCACTAGCTATAGCAAAAAGCCCCCTTCAGTATGGCTGGAGGGGGCTTTTTTGGGTGTTCTATTTATTACACCGCTTAGTGCTGATGGTTGGGCATCATGGAGTTGGGCATGGCGGTGTGCGTGTTGGCGCGCCAGTTGGTGAGCATCCAAGTACCCAGGAACAGAATGCCCATCCCAATAAAGAAGTTGCGGGCCACCACGTTGTCATCGTGAAAGCCAAACAAGAATGGCGAAGCCAGAAACACGAGGCCACTTACCAATTCCAGCCCTCCGTGAATTGGGAACGGAATCATGCGGGCCACGCCCATCGGGAAGTCGGTCAGCAGGGTGATAACTAGGTAGCCGACAGCTAGCACGTAGCAGACGGTGGCGTAAGGGCCTTGGAAATTGAAAAGAGTAGGGGCTAAGGCAAACAGGGCAATGGTACCGTAGTCGAGCATGCCGTGCACGCGGGGTGATATTACTTTCATAGCTCAGGTTGGTTGATGTGGAAAGGACGATTTTGGTGTTTTTTACGCCCGATACACACAAAGGATATTGCTGAGCTACTACATTTTAGCATTTATTGATGAGCTTACTTAACTCCTACCAGATGCTACACCAGTCCTTTCAACCGCTCGAACTCGCGCCCCAGAATGGCCTTGTCGTCGGCCTGTAGCCAGTCGTGGAGTATGGTGGCGTAGAGGTTGCGGAAGTCGAGCTGGTGGCGCAGGTCGCCGTCGAGGAGGTTGGCTAGGTCGGGGGCGTCGTTGAGGATGCCGCGTTGCTGGAGGCCGCCGCCTAGCAGCAACACGTTGTTGGCGGTGCCGTGGTCGGTGCCGTTGCTGGCGTTCTGGGTCACGCGCCGGCCAAACTCCGAAAACACCATCACCAGCGTATCGTTGAAGTTGCCGGCTTTCTGCAAGTCCTCCGCAAACGACGCCAGCCCATTCGATAAATCACCAAGTAGCTTGCCCTGTTGCTCCTGCTGCCGCACGTGGGTATCGAAGCCGGTGAGCGACACGTAGAACACGCGGGTGTTAATGCCAGAATTAATGAGCTCGGCGGTGGTTTTCAGGTTGCGGCCGAACTCGTTGTTCGGGTACGCCACGCCGGACTTGTACACCTTGGAAGTCTGGTATAAGTAATCGGCCGAGGACGAGGTTTCGGCCAGCGTCTTGTACAGATAATCCAGTTCCGACACTGCGCCAACGGGTTTTTCACCGCTCACCTGGGCAATGAATCGGTTGCGGGTTATCTGGTGAAATTTCTCGGGATTCTTGAGGGCCAAGCCTTTGCGCAAGTCGCCCTTCATGGCCAAACTCAGCGTATCGTCCACCTCCAACCCGTTGTAGGGTACCTGGCAGGAAGGGCAGTTCGAGTCGAGGTAGCGACCGAGCCAGCCGGTGCTCAGGTACTCATCGGAAGCCGAGCCGCTTTGCCAAATGTCCATCGACCGGAAGTGCGACCTATCCGGGTTGGGGTAGCCCACCGAGTTCAGCACCGCCACGTGGCCCTGGTCATACAGCTCCTTGAGGCGCGTCATGTTGGGGTTGAAGCCCAGGTCCTTTTCCAGCGCCAGCACCCCGCTTTGCTCCCGTAAGCCCAGCGTGGGGCGAGCTTTGTAATACAGGTCGTTGCGGAACGGCACCACAGTATTCAAGCCGTCGTTGCCCCCACCAAGCTGCACCACTACCAGCCGCCGGCCGTTGGCATCGGCCAAGCTTTGCAGGCCCTGGCGGTCAAGCGCATGCAGAAATTTCGGCACGAACAGCAAGCTGCTGGCCAGCACGGAAGTCTTCAGAAAGTCGCGGCGGGAAGTAGGCATCATAAGATTAGTTGGAACGTCATGCAGAGGCGCAGCCGAAGCATCTCGCGTGGTTTCGTTGAGAGTTACTAACACAGCGCCAGCATGCGAGATGCTTCGGCTCCGCCTCTGCATGACGAGCATGTAACACAGTTTACTTGCTACATCAACTGGTACTCCGGCAAGCTGAGCAGGCTGGTAACCATGGTGCGCAGGCGACCTTCTTCGGGGCTTTGGTTGGCAGCTTGCTGAATGAGGGCTAGGTTTTCGGGCCGGATGGGGGCTTGCAGCAAAAACTCGCTGAGTTTGGCGGCTTGCTGAGTGGGGGCAGTTTTGGCTAGCAGCGCCTGAACCGGGGTTAGCTTCACGGAGGCTTTTACCTGTTGCCTAAACGTGCGGTCGGCTTTGGAAACCTGCGGCTTGAGGTCATTCTCGTCTTCTTTCAGCGCCACGTTGAATTCGGCATTCTTGAGCAGCACCGACGGCAGTTGCAACCGATACAGCAACGACGACGAATCAATCCAGTTGCGGCCACCGGGCCAACCGGCTACGTTCGGCGGCTCGAACAGCGTTTGGCCCAAAGCTTTCTGAAACACAATCAGCGGCTTATCGTCGATTAGCTGCAACCCCATCGTGCGCTTGATGCCCGCCAGCAACTCAATTGGCGACTTGATGCGCGTACCCACGTTAGCAGGCTCGTAAAACCAATCAGCCGAAAACAGCTGCTCCATCAACGCGCTGATGTTGTAGTTGCTCTTGAAAAACGCCTGTGCCAACGGCCGAATGTGGGCCATATTGGGCGTATCGTTCACGAAGAAGCGGTACAGTTTGGTGGTAATAAACTCGGCGGTGCACGGCTGCTCTAGAATGATGCGGAGCACTTCTTCGCCGTTGAAATTGCCGGCGCGGCCCAGGAAGGTTTTGCTGTCGGTGTCGTGCTGGGTTGAGCGGAACACGAACTCGCCTTTCACATTGTAGCCCCAGCCAGTGAAAGCGCGAGCCGCTTCTTTCACGTCTGTTTCAGTGTAGTTGCCGCGCCCCATCGTGAATAGCTCCATCACCTCGCGGGCGAAATTTTCGTTGGGGCGCTGCTTGCGGTTTTGCTGGTTGTTGAGGAATTGCAGCATGGCCGGCTCCTTGCTCACGGCCAGCAGCAAATCACCGAAGTTGCCCAAGGCCAGTTGCCGGATGGTGTTGTTGAGGTGCAGCGCGGCATCCGGACGCCGGACGCGGCAGGCAAAATGCCCATGCCAGAAAAACGTCAGCTTTTCTCGAAGTTGGGTTGGCGAGGTGGCCATCTGGTTCATCCAGCCAGTGTTCATGGCGTAAAACGCCTGCCGGATGTTGTCGTTCTGCATCTTGCGCTGCTGGGCTGTCATGTCTTGGCGGCGCAAAAGCGGCGGCTGGTTGCGGCCCCGTGCCAGCGCCGACCTCCCCACCAATGGCTTAACTGCCGTGGCTGATGCCGTAGTGGTTTGGTCGGGGGTGGTGACCATGGCCGTTTGTGGCGTACCCGCAGCTGGCGACACCGCCATAATTGGCGTGAACGGCTCCTGGTACTGCATAGCCGGACTATCAAGCAGCTCGAATTTCTCGGAGTCGCGCAGGAGTTGCCGGAGGGCCTTGCGTGGGTTCAGACCACTGGCTACGTCCTCGGGCCGCGGCCCAAACCCGGCCCGCCAGTACAAATGCTGGAGTTGCTGTTGCATCGTCATGTTCTTTGGACGACAAAACCAGCAGCAGGTTTAAATCATAGATTCAGCTGGATATCTTGGATACCCTGAATTGGGACCCAACGATGTATAGATGCCCTGTTTGGCGTCTCCCGCCAGAACGACTTTCACAGCGCAGGTTGCTCAACGTTGAGGCGTGGTTTAGAGGCGGGCGCCTAGCACTACTGTTTTCTTATACTCGCGTTTTTCACCAGTGTTAGGCTTAAACAGCTCAATCAACAGAACGTAGTAGCCAACAGCGGCTTTTTGGCCCCGGTCGGTCAGGCCGTCCCACTGGAAAAATCCACTGGTAGCCAGCGTTTCGTTGCGCACGAGGCGGCGGGCCAGGCGGCCCTGGGCGTCGTACACCGTCACGCTGGCCGCGTAGCCGGGGCTGTCGAGCGTATAGTTTAGAGTGGTGTAATCTTGCTGACCGTCTTCATCGGGCGTGAAAACTTCGGGGGCTAGCTTGAACTGCTGACTGCCACCAGGGTCCTGCTGGAGCTGCGAGTTAGGGCGCCCCGGCGTGGCATACCCGGCGGCACTGGCCGCCGAATGGAAGTTGCTGGCTACACTTGGCGCATCGGACCGCAGCCGCTCCAACGACACGCCATTCATATCATCCAGCAGTTTCAGGTGCTGCTCTTCGGCGTAGGCGAAACGGTCTAGTAACCGGCCCTGCTCATCCGTTATCACCACCGTCCCGGCATCGTCGGGGTAGGTGGGGAAACTGGTCATCGGCAGAAATACTTCGGGGTCGGTGCTGGTCGGGTACTGGCTTTGCACGATGTCGGGGCGGGTGGTGAGCAGCAGCAACTGGCCGGGCGCCAGCACGTAGGCACTGTTGCTGATAATTTCCTGGTCGAGGGTGCCATCGGATTTTTCATTACCCAAGTGCCAGCCCTGCACATCCAAGTACTTGGTGGAACGGTTCAGCAGCTCCACGAAATCCACGGCGTTGGTGCGCGGATTGAACAAGATTTCGTTGACTACTATGTCGCCGGACGCTGCCGGCGCCGGCAGCCCAAACGTGGCTGAGGCGGCCTGTCCGGTGGCATTGCCCACGCAGTCGGTGGCGCGCTGCACTGTTACGGTCAGCGGCTGGTTAGCGAGTAACGGCGCCCTTAGCGTAAGGTCCACGGTTCGGAAGTCTGGACCGATGGGGGCCGTTTGGGTGATGGTTGCGGCGGGCATGAGGCTATACAGTGCCGGGTTGGCAGCGGCCACGCTGTCCAGCTTCTCCCCGAAAAACAGGCGCACGGTGGTGGCGTTCAACGCCAACGCCCGGAGTAGCTTGGGCGCGGTACGGTCGGCGTTGGTGGTGCGCACGGCGTTGGCGCGGCCGGGAGTGCCGCCGCTGGCGTCGGTGCTGGCGGTCCAGTTGTCGAGGCCGGCGCAGGGGTTGGCGGTGTCCACCATTTCCAGGCTCCAGCCACCGTCCTTCTTGCGGCTGTCTTTGTACCAAGTATCAGAGTAACTCACCTCGAACAGCATCAGGCCGTTGCGCCCGCGCAGCAACAGCTGGTCGGCGGCGTTGTTGAGGCTAGGGAAATTGGCTAGCCCGAACACCTTCCCAAAAGCACTGAACTGCGCGGCTCGGGTACTGCCACACACTACCGCGTATTCGCCCGGCAGCAGCACCGCCCCCGCCGGAAACACCGCCGGACTGCTACTCCCCGATTTCAGCAGCCGCACGCCCGCCAAATCGAGCGTGGCGGTAGCCGACGGGTTGTGTATTTCCACATACTCGGAAGCTGGCAACCCTATCGTGGGGGTTTCGTCGGCCAGGATTTCGGTGATGAGCAGCTGGTTTAGTGCTGGCTGCGCAACGATGCCGTTGTTCTGCAAACTCATGGCAAAAGGCCCCGCGGTGGTGTTGCCATACAGGTCGGTAGCATTGCGGATTTCCAGCGTACTGGCCCCAATTGGCAGGTCAGCGGCCAGGGCCAAGTGTACAAGGGCTGGATCGGTAGCGTCGCGCTGGGCAGTGAGCATGGCCGGCGCGCCGGCGGCAGTCAGGCGGTAGTTGCTGGCCGTTTGGGTGGCCGCTATCGGCTCGTTGAACGTCACGTTCAGCTGCCGAGCGGCCACTACCGACACGGCCAGCGGCATAGGGGCAGCCGTGTCCGTCACGCGGAAATCGTCGAAATAAAACGCCCGGTTATTGGACGAGGAATACGTGAGTTGCACCCCGAAATAGGAGCCGCGCCGTAGCGTGGCATCGGTGGCCGTACCCTCACTCACATAGCTGCTGCTGCCCGTTAGGTCGCGCTCCAGAGTCCAGACGTCCTGCACTGAGCGGGTTACCCGCACCCGCACTAGGTTATTGGTGCTAGAGTTGAGCGTGGCGTCGGCGCCATTAATTACATACACCGGGCTACCAGTGGCGTCTTTGCGGAATAGCGCCACTTCATCGGGCGTGCCACCGAGGCGCACGAAATAGCCGCGGTTGCCGGTGGCTTTCAGGTCGGCCTGCTCCGACAGCAGCCATACATCGGCGAGGTTGCCGCTGCTGGTAGCCAACTTCAGGTTCGCCCAAAACTCCCAGGTGGTGGCCCCCGCCAATTGTACAGGCGTAACCAGCTGAAGCGTGGTGCCCGTAACGGCGGGCCCGTTGCTTTGGAGCTGTTGACCAGTTACCTGAAAGCTAGTGGCGTCGCCGGTCCAGGTAGGGCTTTGGGTGAAGTCGCCATCCGCAAAATTTTCTAGTAGCTGGGCCTGCGTTGGCAGGGCAAACGCCGCCAGCAGCAGCGGCAATAGTAGTTTTTTCACTTGAAATAGGAGCTAACTAGGCAGGATAACACACAGATTATCTGAGAGTCGCCGTTTCAGGACGATACAGGAAATATAGCGTGAAAATCAATATTCTTCCTAGCGCTATCTTTACCGCAGTCTAATCCTTGTAACCATGAAAGTAGCCGTAGTAGGTGCCACCGGTTTGGTCGGTGGCGAGATGCTGAAAGTGCTGGCCGAGCGTAACTTCCCGGTCACGGAACTCCTGCCCGTTGCCTCCGAAAAATCGGTGGGGCAGGAAATCGAGTATCAGGGTAAAAAGTTTAAGGTGGTGAGCATGGACGATGCCATTGCGGCCCGCCCGGCGGTGGCCATCTTCTCGGCCGGTGGCTCGGTTTCGAAAGAGCAGGCGCCCCGCTTTGCGGAAGTCGGCACGGTGGTTATCGACAATTCCTCGGCTTGGCGCATGGACCCCACCAAGAAGTTGGTAGTGCCCGAAATCAACGCCAAGCAGCTCACCGCCGACGATAAAATCATTGCCAACCCCAACTGCTCCACCATCCAGATGGTGCTGGCGCTGCACAAGCTGCACGAGGCCTATAAGGTGGAGCGCATTGTGGTGAGCACCTACCAGAGCGTGACCGGCACCGGCAAAAAAGCCGTGGACCAGATGATGCAGGAGCGCGCCGGCCAGGAAGTAACTAGCCAGGCCTACCCCCACCGCATCGACCTGAACGTGCTGCCCCACATCGACGTGTTCGAGGCCAATGGCTACACCAAGGAGGAAATGAAAATGGTGAAGGAAACCAAGAAAATCCTCTCCGACGACTCCATTCGGGTAACGGCTACTACGGTGCGCATTCCCGTTATGGGTGGCCACTCCGAAGCCCTAAACGTGGAATTTGCCAAAGATTTCGAGTTGGAAGACGTGTACCGCATCCTGCGCAACACCGACGGCGTGGACGTGGTGGACGACGTAGCCAATAACCTCTACCCCATGCCCAAAGACGCCCACGGCCGCGATGCCGTGCTGGTGGGTCGCCTGCGCCGCGACGAGTCGCAGCCGCGCACGCTCAACATGTGGGTGGTAGCCGACAACCTGCGCAAAGGCGCTGCCACCAACGCTGTGCAAATTGCCGAAGCCATGCTAAAAATGGGCCTGCTCAAGTAGTTGCGCCATCAGAAGCCCCCGTAGTATCCTGGCATTGCTTGGTGTACTGCGGGGGCTTTTTCGGTTTTAGCCCTCACGCCAGACTGCTCCCTACTTACCAATCGTTACTTACTGTATTCTATGAAACACGCTGTATTGTTAGTGCCCACTTTTCTGCTGCCCGCCACGCTTGGGTGGGCACAATCAGCGCCAAACGCCTCTGCCGATACCGTTCGGGCTGGCAGTGAGGTGTACTCTTATGCCGAGCAGATGCCGGCATTTCCGGGTGGGCAGCAAGCTTTATATCAAGAGCTCAGCAACACTGTTCGGTACCCAGCCGAAGCCTTGCAGCAGCGGGCGGAGGGCAAGGTGTACGTCTCGTTTGTGGTTAGTGCTGCCGGCCGCGTGCAGGATGCCAAAGCGGTAAAAGACCCGCATCCGTTGCTGGCCGCCGAAGCAGTGCGGGCCGTCAGCAGCCTACCAGCTTTCACACCAGGCAAGCAGGCCGGCAAAGTTGTACCGGTCAGCCTCACGCTACCCATTACGTTCCGGCTGCCTAACAATATCGATCAGCTGATATCTAACCAAGCGGCGGCAGCCAATGGCACCCAGCCGGAGGCCGCTATTACGGCTAAGTTTCCGGGTGGGCCCGAGGCGCTACGGACTTACCTGGCCTCTGCTCCGTATCCGGAGGCGGCTAGCGCCGTGCAAGCCCAAGGGCGCGTTTTTATCAAATTCAAAATCAGGCCCGATGGAAAGCCCGGCAACGTGAAAAAGGCAGGCGTGGTACAGGCAACTCAGCAAGGCAAAAAGAAGCGCCAGGCAGCCACCGAAGCCACCAACCAATTACTGACCGATGCGGCCATCCGGTGGGTGCAAGCCATACCAACCTGGGCTCCTGCTACCCTTAAAGGCACTGCCATAGAAGGTGACTTCTGGATGGTGCCCGTTACGTTTGGTACCACTGCGCCAAGCAATGAACCACCCGTGTATGCCTACGCCGACCAGATGCCGGTTTTTGCCGCGCCGCAAAACAAAATGCCCCTCGAAAAACGCCTGCAAAGCGGAGTGCGTTACCCGGCGCAGGCCCTACGCAACCGGCAGGGAGGTGTGGTGTACCTCTATTTTGTAGTGAACGAGACCGGACAACTAGAGCAGCAACAAATCATTCAGTCGGCGGGAGCGGAGCTGGACCAGGCCGTGTTGGAAGCCGCGCGGCAGCCACTCGGGACGCTGCTGCCAGCCCGGCATCAGGGCCAGCCCGTGAAGGTGTTTTACGTCGTACCGTTTACTTTCAAGATAACTTCATAACCTAGCTTTTCCGGCCTTACTAGCTAGCGCGGTGTTTATAGGCAATGCATGTATATTATAGGCTACGCCACAAAATCAAGTTCATCGCCTTACAACTTCCTTATCTGCCCAAATTTCCATGAAAAAACGCTGGTACTGCGGCATGGTCGCTGCCCTGCTGCTTGCAGCGCCCCCTTTGCTATTCGCCCAAACTACCACCCCTACCGCGCCTGCCCCAACGGCCCCGGCCGAGCAGGTGTACACGTTTGTGGAGCAGATGCCTACGTTCAAAGGCAGCCGCACCGACTCGATTATGGCCTACATCCGGCGCAACACCCGCTACCCCGACGAGGCCCTCAAGGCAGGCGCGTCGGGCAAGGTGTTCGTCACGTTTGTGGTCAATAAGCAGGGCCTTGTGGAACAGGTGCGGGTAGCGAGGCCTTTGCAAGATGACCTGGACAAAGAAGCCGTGCGCGTAATTCAGAGCATGCCCGCCTGGCAGCCAGGGCAGCAGAACGGGCAGCCGGTGGCCGTGGCCATCACGGTGCCCATTAGTTTTGTGATGCAGGCGCCCGCGCAGCCCGCCGCCGCTGCACCGAAGTACCCCGGCGGCCCCGAGGCGCTGCTGGCTTATCTGGCCGCAGCCCCCTACCCCGAGGCCGCCCGCGCCACAGAAGCGGATGTTCGGCTATTTATTCGCTTTAAACTAGATGCTACTGGCAAGGTAATGGGGGCCAAAATCATTGGCCCGCTCATGCGCAAGCCAGCCGCTACGCCCCCGCCGCGGCCGGCCACTGAAGCCGAAAATCTGGAAGTGGAACAAGCCGCCGTGGCCTACATCCAAGCCATGCCTGCCTGGGCGCCCGCCACGCTGGACGGAGCAGCGGTGGAAAGCGAACAGCTAGTGCTGCCCATTATCTTCAGTCCGAACCCAGCCCCCAACTCTGCCGCCAAGCCCTATCCGTACGCCGACCAGGCACCCGTGTTCGGGGCGGAAGCAACGCGCATGGATATTCAAACCAGCATTCAGCGCGCCATCAAGTACCCGGCACAAGCCCTGCGCAACCAGGTGGAAGGCACCGTGTACCTATATTTTGTGGTGAACGAAACCGGAGCGTTGGAACAGATGCAGGTGGTTAGGTCAGCAGGGACGGAACTGAACCAGGCAGTACTAGAAGCCGCACGCAGCCAACCAGTGGCGCTTACCCCACCCAGGTACCAGGGCAAGCCCGTGAAAGTGTTCTACGTGCTGCCCTTCAGTTTCCGCATACGCTAAACTTTTGCATCATCCTTTAGCAGGTTGCCGTGTGCTTAGCGCGCACTAGCTGCTACCGAGGCGGCAAAATCCACTACGGCGCGGCGCGTGAGTTCTGGTGCTTCCAGGTAGCCCAGGTGGCCTACGTTGCCCAGCAGCAAGGCGTGGCTTTCGGCGGGTAGCGCTAGTTGCGGCAGCAGGCTATCCAGAGGTACCGCCGCGTCGTCTTTGCCCCCGATAAACAGGACCGGAAAAGCAGCATCACGCAGTACTTGTGTCCGGTCGGGGCGGTTGCGCATGGCTTGCAGGCCGCCCAGCACGGTAGCTTCAGGGGTGGCTTTGCCAATGGTTTCTAGCAGTTCCTGCTGCACCGGCATTTTACCGCGGTTGGCGGGCGCAAACAGTGGCCGGATAAACGAATCCATGAACTTGTCGACGCCGTTTTTGCGTACAAACTCCATGTTTTTGTCGCGGTTCGCCTGTTTCTCTTCGGTGTCGGGCAGGGCCGTGGAATGGAATAGCACGAGGCCGGCTACCCGTTCGGGGAATTGCTCTGCGAAAGCCAGCGCCACATAACCGCCCATGCTGTGTCCTACTAGCAGCACCTTCTCCACGTTCTGTTCTACCAACTGGTCGGCTACGTACTGCGCCTGCGCTTCCATGCTGTAGTCTGGCGCCGACTGCGTGTTCGCACCGTGTCCTAGCAAGTCGAGCGTTAGTAGCTGGTAGACTTCAGGAAAGCCGTGCAGGAAATCAGTCCAAATAGCCTGGCTTTCGGCGAAGCCGTGTAGGAAAACAATAGCTGGTTGAGTGAGCATAAACAAATGCAAAGATTTGCGTGGAAAGACTACGTATGAGTCCGAACAACTACGCACATTTACCCTGCTGGTTCCTTCTTATTTCTTATCCGATGGCCTTTATCGAGCGTCATAATCTACACTATGTTATTGCCATAGCAGCGGGCCTGCTCGTGGCACTACTAGGACGGTTTGTTTTCGCCAGCAGCAGCTTCAACGACGCCGGCGGACTACTCATGCTTTGCTTTCTGCTGCTTGTCCCGGTGGCGCTAGGAGCCGTCACAGCGTGTTTCATTCCTATTACAGCTGGTTTTTGGTGGCGAACAGTATGGGCACCGTTCATCACCATTCTTATCTTCTTAACTGCCGCCTTGCTGTTCCACTTAGAAGGTATGATTTGCGTGCTCATGATTTTCCCACTGTTCATACTTACAGGCTTTTTGGGAGCTGCTTTATATGTTGGTATAGCTGACAATAAACCCAACCGAGACAAAACCTACACCGTGGCTGTCTTTGCACTGTTGCCCTTCCTGCTAGCACCACTTGAAAGCCAACTTGCCGCTCCCAACAGCCTGCGTCGCGTCGAGAATACCGTGCTCATTCAGGCACCCGCGTCCGTGGTTTGGCAGCAAATCATTCGGGTACCGCCCATTCAGGCCCACGACTTGGGGCCGAGCCTGGTAGACAAAATCGGCTTTCCGCGGCCCGTGGAAGCCACCCTCACACATGAGGGCGTAGGCGGCGTACGGCATGCCACCTTCGAGCGGGGCGTGGAGTTCATTGAAACCGTAGATGTATGGGAGCCGCAACGGCGTCTGTCGTTCAGCATTGTGCCCAACACGGCTACCATCCCGCCTACCACCTTCGATGAGCACGTAACTGTTGGCGGCCGGTTTTTCGACGTGCTGCGGGGCACCTACGAGCTGGTACCCGCCGGCCCCGGTCGCACCCGCCTCGTACTCTACAGCCAGCAGCGCCTCAGCACCCGCATCAATCCCTACGCTGGCCTCTGGACCGACTACGTGATGAGCGAAATCCAACGGCGCATCCTAGAAGTAATCCGCCGCCGCTGCGAAACCGATGCCAGCAAAGCCGTTGCCGCCGGCTATAACTAAAAAGAGCAGGCCGCCTGAGGTAGCCTGCTCTTTATGCAATAGGATGTGGTTGAACGAATAACAGAACTATGCTAGTACTTCTTCTTTCTGCTTGATAAACTGCACGTTGGCGAACAGCTTCACGTCGTCGCCGAGCACGATGGAACCGGCTTCAGTTACGGCGTGGAAGGTCAGGCCGAACTCTTTGCGGTTGATTTTGCCGGTTACTTCAAAGCCGGCTTTTTCGTTGCCGTAGAAGTCGGTAGCCGTGCCGCCAAACTCCACGTCCAGGGTTACGGGCTTGGTTACGTCCTTCACGGTCATGTTGCCAGCCAGCTTGTAGTCGTCGCCTTTTTTGGTGAGCGAGGTAGAGGTGAAGGTGATTTGCGGGTGCGTGGCGGCGTCGAAGAAGTCGTTGTTGCGCAGATGCTCGTCGCGCTGCTCCTGGTTGGTGTCGATGCTGGCTACATCCAGCGAAAACGTAACCTGGGCGTTTTCAAAAGTATCGTTTTCAGTTACGGCTTTGCCTTCAAACTTCTTGAACGAACCCGTAACCGTCGAAATAACGAGGTGTTTGATTTTGAACTGGACTTCAGAGTGCGTGGGGTCGAGGACCCAAGTGGTAGTTGCCATAGTGGTAGGCGTTGCTGGTTTGATAACGTTGTAAGTTGCGGCGTGCTATTCGTGCCGCCGAATCATGCACAAATGTATGTACATCTATTTAATATGTGTACGTACATCGTTAAATATTTTTTATCTACCCTGCATTGCAATACCACCCGTTATTCCCTTACAGATTTTCACAAGCACAAAAAAGCCCCACCAGATGAATCCAGCGGGGCTTTTCACTATGCGAAATCAGCTTACAACAGTACCGTTGCTACCGCAGCATTGGCTACTACTTTGCCACTTAGCTCACGCAGAGCGGCAGCAATACCGTCGGCATCGAAGCCGCATTCCTTGTACAACTCGTCCTGGGAGCCGTGCTCCACTATCCGGTCGGGAATGCCCAAGCGTTTCACGGGGACATTATAGCCGTGGTCGGCCATAAACTCCAGCACCGCCGAACCGAACCCGCCTTGCAGACAGCCGTCTTCTACGGTTACAATAGCCTGGTAGCGGCTCAGGATATTGTGCAACATTTCCTCGTCCAGCGGCTTGCAGAAGCGCATATCGTAGTGGCCAGGGTTCAGGCCTTCCGCTTGCAGCTTATGGGTGGCCTTGGTGGCGTAGTTGCCGATGTGGCCGATACTAAGCACTGCTACCCCTTCGCCCTCCCGTACCACACGGCCGGTACCCACGGTGATTTTGCGTAGCGGCTTGCGCCATTCCGGCATCACACCTTCGCCGCGCGGGTAGCGGATGCTGAACGGACCGGCGTTTTCGGGCAGCGTGGCCGAGTACATCAGGTTGCGCAGTTCCTCTTCGTTCATTGGAGCCGACACCACCATGTTGGGGATGCAGCGCATGTAGGCAATATCGTAGCAGCCGTGGTGGGTGGGGCCATCGGCACCAGCAAAACCGGCGCGGTCGAGGCAGAACACTACGTGCAGATTTTGTAGCGCCACATCGTGCAGCACCTGATCATAGGCGCGCTGCATGAACGACGAGTAGATGTTGCAGAACGGAATAAGGCCCTGCGTAGCCAAACCCGCCGAAAAAACCACCGCGTGCTGCTCGGCAATGCCCACATCGAAGGCACGCTTGGGCATAGCGGCCATCATCAGATTCAGCGACGAACCCGACGGCATAGCCGGCGTTACGCCCATAATTTTGTCGTTGGCCTCGGCCAACTCAATCATGGTATGGCCAAACACATCCTGGTACTTGGGCGGTTGGGGCTTCTCGTAGGTTTTGGTGTGGATTTCACCGGTTACCTTATCAAACAGACCGGGGGCGTGCCACAGGGTTTGGTCTTTCTCGGCCAGCGCGTAGCCTTTGCCCTTCACCGTTACACAGTGCAGGATTTTCGGGCCTGGAATGCTTTTCAGGTCGGTGAGGATGGTGGTCAGATGCTGGACATCGTGGCCATCCACAGGGCCGAAATAGCGGAAATTCAACGCCTCAAACAAATTACTTTGCTTGAGCAGTGTCGCCTTCATGGCCTGCTCTACCTTACGGGCAATCTGCTGTGGGTTAGGGCCGAATTTGCTGAGCTTGCCCAGCACGTTCCACAACTCTTCGCGCACTTTATTATAGGTGCGGGAGGTGGTAATATCGGTTAGGTATTCTTTGAGCGCGCCCACATTAGGGTCGATGCTCATGCAGTTATCGTTGAGGATAACCAGCAAATTGGAGTTGCTCACGCCGGCGTGGTTGAGCGCCTCGAAAGCCATACCAGCCGTCATGGCGCCGTCGCCGATTACGGCGATGTGCTGCCGGTCGAACTCGCCTTTGTAGTCGGAAGCTACGGCCATGCCTAGCGCCGCGCCAATGCTGGTGCTGCTGTGCCCTACCCCGAAGGCATCGTACTCACTTTCGTTGCGCTTCGGGAAGCCCGACATGCCGTGGTAGCGGCGGTTGGTAGGAAACCGGTTGCGGCGGCCGGTCAGAATTTTGTGGCCGTACGCCTGGTGGCCCACGTCCCATACCAGTTGGTCGTAGGGCGTGTTGAACACATAGTGCAGCGCTACAGTCAGCTCCACCACGCCCAGCGAAGCCCCGAAGTGCCCGCCATAAATCGAAACCGTATCGATAATAAACTGACGCAGCTCCTGGCTTAGTTGCACCAGTTGATCCTGGTTGAGCTTTTTCAGGTCGTCGGGCGAATTTATGGCCGCCAGCAGTTCACCAGGTTCAACAATCATGTATCGGAGAAGCAAATGGAATATATAGTGGTGCAACCGTTGTGCTACCCGAAAAGTTAGACTCCCCTCGGCGGCTTACTGGTTGTACCGGACAAAGTTACGGGTTTTCTGTTCGGACGGTTGGCCAACGAATTGGTTTCTGAATACACTCAGCCAGTCTACACAGGTATCCACCATGCAGCTCGCTGCCCACAACGCTACTAGCTGGCGTTGAACACGATAAAAAGCAGCACAGCACCCGAGACGCAGCTTGCGCGTATGCAACACCACGGGTGGTAAGTTCTGGCTGGGTGCTACTCGCCTTAATTAACCGTGCTTTAACAGGCTACCCTGCTATAATCCCTACTTTTGACTTCGCATACCCGCATTGCCTCATGCCTCAGCTTTCTGCCGATCAACAAACCGAGGACCAGCAACTGCTGGACAAGCTCCGCCCGTCGCGCATTGTGCTGCCAGTGTTGATTGGCTTGAGCGTAGTGGGGTTTATGTTTTGGCGCAGCTACAAGCCCGGCGACTTGGCCCCACTGGCCAATGCCAAACCCATCTGGCTGCTGCTGATGCTGGTAATTCTGGTGGCCCGCGACGCCGGCTACGTATATCGCATCCGCTACCTCACCCAAAAAGTTCTGACCTGGCGCGCCTCCCTCGACGTGATTATGATTTGGGAGTTTTCGTCGTGCGTGTTGCCCTCGGCTGTGGGTGGCACGGCCGTAGCGCCGGTGCTGCTGCACAAGGAAGGCATTCCGCTGGGCAAGTCGGTGGCCTACATCATGGCCACGGCCATGCTCGACAACATGTACTACATGCTGATGGTGCCGCTGGTGGTCTGGATTGGGGGTGATGCGCTGTATCCGCATGAGGCTTTGCAAGGCGGGCTGGTTACCACGCTCCGCGTTGGCTTCATTACCAGTTACATCTTCGTAAGCCTGTACGCGCTGCTGATGATGTACGCCATCTTCTTCAATCCGCAGTCGGTGAAACGGTTACTGGTACGGCTGTTTTCCATTCGCGGCATCCGGCGTTTCCGGGGCAAGGCCTACAGGATGGGCAACGAAATGGTACTGGCTTCGGCGGAACTGCGGGGCAACGGCTGGGGATACTGGCTGCGGGCCGCTCTAAGCACCGCCTTCGTCTGGACGGCCCGTTACCTAGTTATCGGCTGTCTGATTTCGGCGTTTATTGACGTAACCTGGCCGGAGTTTTGGCTGATTTTTGGCCGCAACCTTACCTACAAGGTTATTCTACTGATTGCTATTACGCCCGGCGGCGCGGGCATTGCCGAAGGTGCTTTCCCTACGTTCTTCGGCAAGTTTATTGGCACTCCCACCATGACCAACTTCATGGTGCTGCTCTACCGCTTGGTTACGTACTATCTCTACTTGGTGCTGGGCGCTGTGTTTCTACCGCGCTGGGTGGCGCGCATTTTCGGCAAGCCTAAAGCCGCGCAGGTTATGCACTCGTAGCTCAGCGAACAGTGCAAGCCCCCCCGTAGAGGCAGTTCAGAGGCCCCTTTGTAGCTGGTCGTCCGCCTTATGCTGAGTGTGGCGAAACCCCTATCCTCCTGAACGCTCTACGCTGACGGAAATGGGTCTTTCGCCACGCTCACAATTACAATCCCTAACCGATTTATGGTCTCCTGTGGTTTTCACGTTACGGCCGGGGTACTCATTCAGTAAGTGGCAAAAAAAAGCGCCACCAGTTCAACTGATGGCGCTTTTTGCGGAATTATGGAAAGGAAGGTTATTCTTTTTCGAGGCGCAGCTCAGCACCGGCGGCGCTTTTCAGCGTAAGCTTGTCGTCGGTTAGGGTCACTACGCTGAACGAGTTGCTGGTGCTGGAACCGTCAGGGGTCATGGCAATGGTTTTGCCAGCCTGATCGAAGGTGTATTTACCATTCACGGTGCCTTGCGGAGAAGCCATGTTGTACTGGCCATTGGCGAAGAACGTGATACGCTCGTCTTCCTGAGCGTCGGTCTGCTTCACTTTGTCGCCAGTGGCATCCAGTTCTTTATCGGTTTTCCAAACCTTGCTCTCTTTGCCGTAGAGCATGTTCACGCCTTCTACTTTACCTTCTTTGCTGCCGCAGGCGGAAGTGAACAACACCAGCAGCATCAACAGGCTGGCCAAATAGCGAAACGGAGAGGACATAGCTTTCATTAGGTGTCAAGGTTAAGTGAGAAGTGGAGAGAAGCTGCCGCCGGCACCATAGCCGGTCGGTATTGCGCCTCTTACGGTGGCCCCCGGCAAGATGTTCGGCTTGTCTACGGTTGACCTTACGGAGCATAACCTCTTCCGTTCCATAGCGTATGAGGCCTGACACCGTGGCCATCAAGTGGATGTGCTGCGTTCTGCTTTCACCTCAAACCAACGCACGACCATGGGACTGTTTGATTTTCTCTCGAATGAAGGCGAAAAAAAGCCCGTTGAACCCGCCGCAAAACCAGCTGCTGGTGGCACCGACTTTTTCGGCAATGCCGCTCAGCCTGAAGCAGCCGCTGGCGAGACGTATACCGTAGTAAGCGGCGATTCTTTATCTAAAATTGCCAAGCACCACTACGGTGACGCAGCCAAGTGGCACCAGATTTACGACGCCAATAAAGGCACTATCGGCTCTGACCCCGACAAAATCGAAATCGGCCAAGTACTGACGTTGCCTAAGATTTAGAAATACTTCCTTCTAGGAAATTTCATAAAAGCCGTTCTCAATAGAGAGCGGCTTTTTGCTTGATATACCTTTAGCTTACCACTCCGTCTAAACTACTCCAGCGAAGCTCACACACTCAAAATACAGGTAACAGGAAGCATAGGGCATTTGCCACCGCATGATGTATAGCCCTGTAATTCAGTCTTATTTAAAAAATATTTATTTCTATTATAATACTTTCGAAAAAGAGTAGGCTAAAGAAAAAATATTTTTCAAGAGTATTGCGAATATCAAAACCGGTTATACATTTGCATCACCAGTCCGGTACTCCCCGCTTACGGTGGGACAGTTTTCAAAGATTTATACAGAAGTGGCGAGAGAACAGGCTCCGTGACCCACTGGCAACCTTCGTTGATGCGAAAGGTGCCAATTCCTGCCCGATTCGGCATTTGCCAGCGGGAGAGATAAGTTGAGTACCATGAAAAACAACTCGCTTTCCGCCTTCTTTACCCCATCTGCTCCGGTCGCCGCGTTGCGCACCGCCTTGCCGATGGATTTCCGTGTTTCGCCCGCTGCCGCTGAGGCCGCCCGAATGCGAATGCGCTGCTGTTTCAGCACCTGTTGTTGCTGTAGCTAACCGCCACGCGGTTCCGGCAACCTCCCTCCTTCTCGTTTTGCTTCTGATGCGTTGGTGTGCCCTTGGCCACCACGGCGGGCACTGCCGCAGCTAAGCCACTGTATTCGGTTGGCGCTAGAGGGAAAATTCGCAGCTCTTGCGGGCTCATTTTCAGAGCAATACATTCTCTTCTTTCGAAATACTCTCCTTCAAACAGCCCCTACGTATGTCCGCTCCAACCCATCACTTCGAGACCCTGCAACTCCACGCCGGCCAGCAGCCCGACCCTACCACTGGCTCACGCGCTGTGCCGATTCATCAGACCACTTCCTACGTTTTCAAAAACGCGGAGCACGGTGCTAACCTGTTTGCCTTGAAGGAGTTCGGCAACATCTACACCCGTCTGATGAACCCCACTACCGACGTGTTTGAGCAGCGTATTGCGGCTCTCGAAGGCGGTGTGGCGGCACTGGCTGTATCGTCGGGGCAGGCGGCGCAGTTCATTGCCCTCAACAACATTCTGCAAGCCGGCGACAACTTTGTGAGTACCTCCCATTTGTATGGCGGTACGTACAACCAGTTCAAGGTAGCATTTAAGCGCTTGGGCATTGAGGCTCGTTTCGCCGATGGTGACCAGCCGGAGAAATTTGAGGACCTGATTGACGAGAAAACCAAGGCTATCTACCTGGAAACCATTGGTAACCCTAGCTTCAGCATTCCGGATTTTGAGAAAATTGCAGCCATTGCCGAAAAGCACGACCTGCCGCTGGTAGTGGATAACACCTTCGGGGCAGGCGGCTACCTGTTCCGCCCCCTGGAGCACGGCGCGCACATTGTGGTAGAATCGGCTACGAAGTGGATTGGTGGCCACGGTACCAGCGTAGGCGGCGTGATTGTGGACGGCGGCAAGTACGACTTCGGCAACGGCAAATTCCCGCAGTTCACCGAGCCGAGCGAAGGCTACCACGGCTTGGTATTCAACGACGTGTTTGGCAAAGGCGGCCCGTTCGGCAACATTGCCTTCATCATCCGGGCTCGGGTGGAAGGCCTGCGCGACTTCGGTCCTTCGCAGAGCCCTTTCAACTCCTTCCTGTTGCTGCAAGGCCTCGAAACGCTGAGCTTGCGCGTGGAGCGCACCGTGGAAAACGCGCTGCGCATTGCCAGCTGGCTGGAGCAGCATCCACAAGTGGAAGCCGTGAATTATCCCGGCCTGAAAAGCAGCCCGTACAATGCGCTGGCCCAGAAATACCTGAAGCGCGGCTCGGGTGGAGTGCTCACCTTCGCCATAAAAGGCAGCAAGGACACCGCTACGCAGTTCATTGATAACCTGAAGCTGGTGAGCCACCTCGCCAACGTGGGCGACGCCAAAACGCTCATCATTCAGCCGTCGGCTACCACCCACCAGCAGCTGTCCGAAACCGAGCAACGGGCTGCCGGCGTAACCCCGACGCTGCTGCGCCTTTCGGTAGGCATTGAGCATTACGAAGATATTCAGGCTGATTTGCAGCAGGCGTTTGACGCGGTGCGCAACGCGGCTACCCTTGATACCAACGAAACGAGCAGCGACGCGCTGCCCGAGCAGGAAGTGGAACACGCTGCGGTGCTGGAAGTGTAACTAGTGGGGCAAACCCGGCTGGTTGTGAGAGGGCAGCCGGGTTGGCTTTCAGCAAAAAGCAGTGCGTGGGTGGCAAGGCGGTTGTTTTGTGAGAGAGGGAGCCGCCGTTGACATCCCACAATAGCGCGGGCTGAGTTGGTTCGCCGGCTCAGCCCGTTGGCTATTATCCTTCCTGAAGTATTCAGCCTGTCATGCAGAGGCGGAGCCGAAGCATCTCGCATGCTGGCGCTGGATTACTACCACAACATCAGCACGCGAGATGCTTCGGCTCCGCCTCTGCATGACGGTCTTACTTATTCCCATCACCCACCCAATGTCTGAATCACAAAGCTTCTTCCTTCCTGAACCCCTAACGCTGGAAAGCGGCGAGGTGCTAACTGGCGTGGAAGTGGCTTATCATACTTTTGGTACCCTCAATGCCAGCCGCGACAACGTAGTGTGGGTGTGCCACGCCCTCACCGCCAACGCCGACGTGGAAAGCTGGTGGCCGGGGTTGTTTGGCCCGGAGTGCTACTTCGACCCAGCCGACTGGTTTGTGGTGTGTGCCAACGTACTGGGCTCCTGCTACGGCTCCACTAGTCCCCTGTCGCCGGCGCCCGAAACGGGTGTGGCGCGGTATCAGCAGTTTCCGCTGCTTACCATCCGGGATATGGTGGCGGCACATGAGGAGCTACGGCAGCACCTAGGCCTCACGCAGATTCACACGCTGATTGGCGGCTCTTTGGGCGGCCAACAGGCGTTGGAATGGGCTATCCAATTGCCGACTGTGTTCGAGCACCTAGTGTTATTGGCTACCAACGCGCAACACTCGCCTTGGGGCATTGCCTTCAATGAAGCGCAGCGCTTGGCCGTTTTTGCCGACCCTACTTACCACCAGGCCACGCCTGAAGGCGGGGCAGCAGGGTTGCGGGCGGCGCGGGCCGTGGCTTTGCTGAGCTACCGCAGCTACGGCGCCTACGCCGATACTCAGGCCGAGCCCACCAACGATAAAATAGACGATTTTCGGGCCAGCGCCTACCAGCAATACCAAGGCGAAAAGCTGGTGGCTCGCTTCAACGCCTACACTTACGTGGTGCTGTCCAAGGCTATGGACTCGCACAATGTGGGGCGCGGCCGAGGCGGTGTAGCGCCGGCATTGCGCCGCGTGCAGGCCCGCACCTTGGTACTAGGCATCACCTCCGATGTGCTGTTTCCGCCGGCCGAACAGCAGTTGCTAGCTCGTCATATTCCGGGGGCCGTGTACGCCGAAATGGATTCCCGCTTCGGCCACGACGGATTCCTGATTGAAACGGCGCACATCACGCACCTATTGGAACGGTTCCACGCCACCACTTTCGCCTAATACCTTTCACCCTGACCGAGCGGCGCCCCGCCTTACACCTGTTGCGCCGCCGCTGCTTTCTTTTTGTGCTTTCCTTACTATGGCAACTGATAAACAAACGCTACGCATTGGTCTGATTGGTTTTGGCTGCGTAGGGCAAGGCCTGTACGATATTCTGGAGCAGCGTCCTGAAACCGGCTTTGAAGTGGCGCGCATCGCCGTGAAGAACCCTACCAAGCCCCGGAGCCTGCCCCTCAGCCGGTTCGATTTCCACGCCGACGACCTGCTGCATGACGCTTCGCTGGACGTATTGGTAGAAGTCATTGACGATGCCGCTGAGGCGTTCCGATTGGTGAGCGAGGCCCTGCGCCAAGGCCGCCGGGTGGTTACGGCCAATAAAGCCATGCTGGCCCGCCACCTGCCCGAGCTAGTGCAGTTGCAGCGCGAAGCCGGCGGCACTTTGCTCTACGAAGCCGCCGTGTGCGGCAGCATTCCAATCATCCGGACGCTGGACGCCTACTTTGGGGCCGAAACCCTGCGGAGCGTGACGGGCATCCTGAACGGCTCCTCCAACTACGTGCTGACGCGCATGGGTGAGGCCGGCTCCGACTACGCACCCGCTCTGGCCGAGGCCCAGGCCAAAGGCTTTGCCGAAACCGACCCCGCGCTGGACATGGGCGCCTTCGACCCGCGCAGCAAGGCCGTTATTCTAGCGGCCCACGCCTACGGTACGTTCCTGCAACCTGAGGAAGTGCTGAACCTGGGCATCGAGCAGATTAATGCCGTGGATATTGCCTTTGCCGGTACGCTTGGCCGCAAAATAAAAGTGGTAGCCGGCTTGCAGCGCCTGCCCGATGGCCGCATAACGGCCCTGGTAACGCCGCTGTTCGTGGCGCCCGAGTCGCCGCTTTACTCGGTCGATAACGAGTTCAATGGCGTATTGATTGAGGCTGATTTTGCTGGGGAGCAGTTCCTGCGGGGCCGCGGCGCGGGTGGGCACCCCACCGGCTCGGCCGTGCTAGCCGATTTGGCGGCTATCCGGCAGGGCTACTCCTACCAGTACCCCAAGCTCACGGCCTCCTCTCCCACTTACGCCACCGATTTGGAGCTGGAAATCTATCTGCGGACCGACGAGGACCGCCTGATTGACGCGCTGGATTTCACGGAAATTTCCGAGGAAGCCGACGAAGACGGCTACGTGGTGGGCTATGTAGCCCTATCCAACCTGCTGCGCGTGAAGGAGCTGATTCAGAAATACGG
This sequence comes from Hymenobacter norwichensis DSM 15439, assembly GCF_000420705.1. Taxonomy (GTDB): domain Bacteria; phylum Bacteroidota; class Bacteroidia; order Cytophagales; family Hymenobacteraceae; genus Hymenobacter; species Hymenobacter norwichensis. The sequence continues at coordinate 320,594 of NZ_ATVL01000006.1, read as the reverse complement.
TGCCTTTGTGGTACGCACTGGTGCTGTCCGGCCGCTTACCACGCCGGTATCGGAATTTGAGTTGGAAGAGAGTTTGTAGTTACTCAAGGTAGAGCTTTCAGCAGAAAGGACGAACGAGTCCGGGGCGCCCCCGGACTCGTTCGTCCTTTCTGTTTTTGTTTAATTTGATTAATTCTTATTCAAACACTACGCGAACCGGCGGTTGATTGGAACTACGTAGGTAGTATAAGCCTGCTTTCAGGTTTTCGCGCGGTAGCAATTGGCTGGCCGTTTCCCATTGGAAACGCCGCACTACGCGGCCGGTGGCGTCTAATAGCTCCGCAGTGTGCGGCTTGAAAACGGTGCCAGCTGCTGCGGTTAGCTGAATTTCGGTGGTAGCGGGTACGGGGTAGGCTTGCAGCGCGGCGGCGCGGCGGGCAGCAGTAGCGGCACTGAGCACCGTGCCGGGTTGCCCCAGGCTGGGCCGCAAAAAGTCGCGGATGGTGCGGAATGTGGTGTCGGCGTAGGCAAGGCCGCTGGCGCTGGTGCCTTCAAAAGGTATGTGGCCAGCGCCGCGGAAGGTGCGCAATACGTTGCGGACGCCGACGGCCGTGGCGCGCGGGTTGAGCAGGCCGCTGCCCACCACATACTTCGGCGGCAGCACCGACCCCACCCGACCCTTCAGATATGGTACCACGTTGTCGGCGGTGCCATGCACGCTGCACAACGGCACGTTGCCCGGCTCGATGTAATTGACGCTTTCGGTGGCGCCGCTCAGGTTGAGCACGGCCAGCACGGCACTGCTGTAGCCGGGGTTGCCGCTGCTGCCCTCAATGCCGCCCAGCGCCGCAACATCCACGTAAGCGGGCACTTCACTGGCTTTATCAAGGTAGCCAACTTGCAAGGCCATAAAGCCGCCCGCCGACGAGCCGCCCACTACAATGTAGCGCGGGTTCACTTTGTACTGACGGGTGGTAGCAGCATCGCGGCGGAAAAAGCGTACGGCGGCCCGCATGTCCTGCGTGCCCCGAATAGCGGCGCGGGCCACCTCCGGCGTATCGCGGGGCTGGGCCAGGCCGGTCAGGTTGAAGCCGAGCCGGTAGTCGATGCTGGCCGTTACGTAGCCGAGCTGGGCAAAGCGTCGGCACACGGCCACCATGTAGGCATCGGTCCGCGAACCAGTCAGGAAGCCTCCCTCATGCGCGAAAATGATAACCGGCCGCCGGCTAACTGTGTCGCCGGTGGGCTGGTAGATGTCCATGAAGAGCTGCTGGGTAGCCCCCGAAAACGTGACGGCCGAACCGTAGGCCACATTCAGCGAGATAGTGACGTTAGGAAAAACGGGCTGGTAATAGCGCCCCCCGGTGGTATCAATCTGGGCCGAAGCCGACAGCGTGGCGGCCAGCAAGGCTACCGTAATCAGTAGGCGTTGGAAGAGGTTTTTCATACGCTGAGTTGCTGAGGATGAGTGAAAAAATGTAACGCCATTTCGGCGGCGGCGGTTGGCCCGCCCGCCGGCCCTGGCAAAAGTAGCATCCCGGCTCTGGGCAAGTTCGGCCCCACCTATTTGCGCGGAGCTGTTAAGTTTGCAGCTCACTGCACTGCTACCGCCGTATGTCTACCGCTGCTCCTGCTTTTCTTCGCCCTGGCGACCAAGTAGCTATTGTGTGTCCTGCCCGCAAAGCCTCACACGAGGAGTTGGCCACCGCCGTAGCGTTGCTGAAAAGCTGGGGCTTGCTCGTGGTGCTGGGCGCGAGCACCAACGTAGCGCACCACCAGTTTGGCGGCGACGATGAGCTGCGCCGCCGTGACATTCAGCAGCAACTCGACAACCCTAACATCCGGGCGCTGCTGTGTGCCCGCGGCGGTTATGGCACCACCCGCATCATCGACCAGCTTGACTTTTCGCGCTTCCGGCAAGACCCCAAATGGGTGGCGGGCTTCTCCGACATTACCACCCTTAACTGCCATTTGCTAGCGCTGGGCCACCAGAGCATACACGGCGTGATGCCGCTGCTCTTTCACCAAGTGGGCGCCGAACAGTCGGTGGAGAGCTTACGTCGGGCACTGTTCGGTGAGCCGGTGGAATATCAGGTGGCGCCGCACCCACTCAACCGGCTTGGGGTGGCTACCGGCGAACTAGTGGGTGGTAACCTGAGCATCCTGCAAACCCTGACCGGCACCGCCTCCGACGTGGCCACGGCCGGCCGCATCCTATTTCTGGAGGATATCGACGAATACCTCTACGCCATTGACCGGATGCTGGTGCACCTGGACCGTACCGGCAAGTTGCGCCACCTGGCCGGGCTATTGGTGGGCCATTTCAGTAACCCCCAAGACAACACCGTGCCCTACGGCCAGACGCCCAACGAAATCATTCAGCACTACGCCAGCAAGTACGATTTCCCGGTGGCACACAACTTTCCCGTCGGCCACGAGCCCCAGAACATGGCCCTAATTTGCGGCCGTGAAGCGCGCCTGACAGTGAATGAGCAAGGTGCTTGGCTGTCGTACGTGTAGCAGCAGGCTACTGAGCTGCGCGAGTCATCCAAGCGAAAAATTCACGCCCAACGTGCTGATAGTAAGGCAACAGCAATGCATCGTAAACTAGCCCTAAGTGCTGTTGTAATTCGCGCGCAGCCGTCTGCTCCTCATTAGTGACGGCCTGATGGGAAAGCAACCATCCACGCTCCAGCACTAAGCTTATCAATCTTAAATACTCACTCTGGGCGTTTTCTAATGCTTCCTCCGTAACGCCTGCGGCATACGGCGCTAACCTACCAATGTATGATTGTTGGTATTCGTCAATCGGTAAATCAACCAACCCATAAGCGGGATAGTCTTCAGGCGTAACTTCTTTCCAGCGAAAAGTTTTATCTGGATAACGAATGTATAGCGTTGCAAACGGCGGAAGGATTGCTTGCTGCTCATCCTGCAAGCGCCCTGATCCGAGACAGTAGGAAATCACGGCATATTGCTCGCCCTCTATAACCACAGGCAAAAAATTAGTGGAATAGGTAGCGTCGTTCATGTACAAGCTAAGGTGCGCAGGCAAGGTGGCCATAGCAGGCCGAGTGGTACCTCGTAGCCAATTCGGTTGGGACGTAGACATGGGTTAGTAGGGAAGAAAACCTAATCCCAGATGGGGTTGTCGGTTACGTTCAGGGTGGATACATTATCCCCCGCTTTGTTTTTGTGCTTAGCAAAAGCGCGCATAATATCGGCCGTAGGGATTTGCCGACCACGCTGAAAATCAGGATTCGACGTTCCTGTATCGTTGACATACACGTGGGTCAGCTCACCTTGCTCATTGAAGTCTCCGTGCGTTATCAGTACGGCGTGACCACCTGCTTGAGGCGGCACTTTTCCCCACAGCACATCGGCATTGAGGCCCGCAATAATTCCTTTCTTCTCCCGGAGGGCAGTAGCTAATTGCTCGTGCGTAGGTTCATCGATAATGCTAGAGGCAATGCCCTTTGCTTTTAATAATGCCTGCCGGCTTAACGCATTAGTTTCCCCATGCCAGGCTGGATTAGGGCTTTTTACGGCAAACCCTCCTTCCAGAGCAAAACTGAGTATTTCTTTCTCTGGAAAGTTGACCCCAGTAGCTTGCCTGATGATCTGCTGACAGGCTTGAACACCACAGTTACCGTATCTCTGCCTACCAGGGAATAAGCCGGCGGCTAATGAGTTCAAGGGTGATACAGAATCATCGGAGCCCGGCTCTAATGCTCGTTCTCCTACGTATTTCGCCGCGTGTGCAATTGCTATTGGCACGCCGTGCGTACCGGGAGCTGGCATTACAAACTCACCGGCGGCGCCACTGTCGCGGCCCATTTCCTGGGGAGCTAAGGCAAACTGCACTACCCAACTGGGCTCGGTGCCGTTGGTACCAGTGGCGTCAAAGTATTCGGTGAAGCGGTGCAGACTAGCCTCCCGGAACCAGACGGTAATGAAAGTACCTTGCCCGTCGGTGCGTTGGTAGGCCGCGTGCCCATCCAGCACCACATACGGGTCGGAGGCAGCCTCTGATAATTCGGAAAGCTGTTCCTGATTGGCCAGCACTTCAATCAGCAGCGAGCCAAACCGCACTTTGCTGTTTGGCCGACCCCGGTGGTCCTGCTGCTGCCGCCATTGGTAATAGCTACGCTGGATAGGTAACCGCAGATTAAGCGAGGACAGATGCAGGGTGCCCTCAAAGGAGGCATTAATCATATAAGGATACGAGTAGTTACGGGTAAGCTACGGTTTTCCGGCCGCTTCTCGCAATCTACTAGCTAGGGCGCTGCTGCTACTTGCTGGAATGCAGGGCGGGGGCGGTAGGTGCGGCGCGCGGGCCACTTTCCTACACGAAACCACATTAATAAGGTTGGCCCATTACTGCCCAACTACTCCCCATAAATCGTCTGCAGCACGGTTTGGCCCACAGCTTTGAGGGTGCGCTTGTCGATGTTAGCTAGGTTGTCCTGGGTGGTGTGGTGGTAGGCGGGAAAGGTTTCGTCGCCGAAGGGCATGGTGTCGATGATGTCGATGGTACGTACGCCGGCCTGATTCGTAAACACGTGGTCGTCGGTGATGCCCCCCATATCCTTGAACAGGAAATAGTCGGAGTAGCCAAGCTGGGAGGCCAGGTTCCAGACTTTATCCACTACATCGCGCGCTTTTTCCAACGACTGGCCCTCGCGGCTGAACTTGCCGTTTTTGGCACCTACCATGTCCAGCAGAATCCCGAACTCAGGCTTGTAGTTGGCAGGCACCATGTTCTTAGCCCAATACTGGGAGCCTAGGCACCAGCTGGAACCACCTTGGGCTTCGAGGTTGGCCAGTTGGTTTTTCAGCTCGCCTTGGGTGCTGGAATCGTAGCCGTAATCTTCGGAGTCGAACAAGATGAAATCAACGCCCACGGCGGGCGTGAGGCTGTCGGGCTGGGCGGCTAGGAGGCGCGCCATTTCCAGGGCAATACCTACGCCGCTGGCCCCATCGGAAGCGCCATCGAGCGGCGCGTTTTTGTTCTGCTTGTCTTTATCGGCGAAGGGGCGGGTATCCCAGTGCGTAAAGATGGTAACGCGGCGGGCAGCCTGGGGCTGAAATTGAGCAATGATGTTGCGCGACTTCAGCATCTTGCCATCAAACGCCACAGCCTCAAACGGCTGCTCCCGCACCGACAGGCCGTAGCTTTTGAACTTACCGATTACCCAATCGCCGGTCTTGACATGCGCCACCGAGTTGGGCACCCGCGGCCCAAAAGCTACCTGCTTGGCCACGTAAGCGTAAGCCGAATCGGAGTTGAAGCTGGGCGCGGCTGGCAGCTTCGCCTGTTCCGGCGCCGACGTTTCGGTGTTAGGCTTCTTGTTATCGAAGCAGCCGGTGAGGAGCAGCGCCGCCAGCGCGACAGAAGCAAAACGGGTGAGTTTCATGGTAAATAGTTTGCTTAAAGGTCGTCATGCAGAGTGCAACGAAGCATCTCGCGTGCTGATGTTGAGTTACTAACTTGAAGTCAGCCGGCGAGATGCTTCGTTGCACTCTGCATGACGTCCAACTAATGCGCTGTTTACTCTTCGCTGTACGCCCAATCAATGCCGGCTTTCGTGTCTTTTACCACGATGCCCTGCGCCTTGAGGGCCGCCCGAATCTGGTCTACTTTGTCGTAGGCCTTGGTGGCTTTGGCTTCTTGGTAGAACTCCAGCGTGAGGCTGAGCAAGTCTTCGGCACTAGCACGGGGCTCGTCTACGAGGCCCAGCACATCCTGCACCAACGTCTGGTAGGCCTCGGTGGCTTCCTGCACAGCGGCGGCGCTAACCGTGGCCAGCGTAGTTGGGTTGGCGTAGAACCCATTGAGCTTACGCAGCAGATTGAACAGGCTAGCAATGGCACGAGCCGTATTTAGGTCGTCGTTCAAACCCACAAAGCAGTCGGCTACCAGCTTGCGCAACTCGGCGTCAGCGGTGGCAGTATCGGGGGCTTTGCCTTCGGTGACGGGGGCCAGAGTGCGCGCCTTGATGACATCCGAAGAGAGGCTAAGCTCGCGCAGCTTATCCAGCAGACGCAGGCCGTTCATGAGTTTGCGGTAGCCTTTGCGGGCCGCCTGCAAGCCTTCATCGGTGATATCCACGGTGCTGCGGTAATGGGCTTGTAGCAAAAAGAAGCGCACCGTCATGGGCGAGTAGGCCTGAGCCAGCGTGCTATTGGTACCCTCGAACAGCTGACTGATGGTGATGAAGTTGCCAATTGACTTGCTCATCTTGGCGCCGTTCACCGTAATCATGTTGTTGTGCATCCACACCTGCGCTTCATTGGTGGGGTGGTTACAGGCTTGGCTCTGGGCAATTTCGCACTCGTGGTGCGGGAACATCAGGTCCAGCCCGCCGCCATGAATGTCGAACTCGGCGCCGAGGTACTTGCGGCTCATGGCCGAGCACTCTAGATGCCAGCCCGGAAACCCGTCGCCCCAGGGCGAGGACCAGCGCATGAGGTGGCGCTCATCGGCTTGTTTCCAGAGCGCGAAATCCAGGGGGCTGCGCTTTTCCTGCTGCCCGGCCAGGTTGTCGCGCGAGCCAGCCAGCAGCTCTTCCACCACTCGGTTAGAGAGCTTGCCGTAACCACGACCGGCTTCGTTGTAAGCAGGCACATCAAAGTACACCGACCCGTTCACCTCGTAGCCAAACCCGTTGCTGATGATTTCCTGAATCATCTCAATTTGCTCGATGATGTGGCCACTAGCGCGGGGCGTAATATCGGGGGGTAAGCAGCCCAGCGCCTCCATGTGGTTTTGGTAGAGGTTGGCGTACTGCTCGGCTACCTGCATGGGCTCCAGCTTTTGGGCTTTGGCCCGCTTGCTGATTTTGTCTTCGCCTTCGTCGGCGTCGCCTTCCAGGTGGCCTACGTCGGTGATGTTGCGGACGTAGCGCACAGTGTATTCCAAGTGGCGCAAATAGCGCGTCAGCACATCAAACACCACCGGGCCGCGGGCATTGCCTACGTGCGCCTCGCTATACACAGTTGGGCCGCAGAGATACACGCCCACGAAGGGCGCGTGCAGGGGTTGGAACGGGGCTTTGCGGCGGGTAAGCGTATTATAAAGCGAGAGAGAAGGCTGCATTATGCAAAAGTATAACGGATTTCAACGGCTTCGTTGGGTTGAATGGATTTCGTGCTGAAAGCACGTGGTGTTGCTTTGCACAGTGCCGGCTAAGCCTAACTGGTTCAAAGTGCTTGAACCGGCCCGAATTTTAGATGTTTGATGCGCCTTTTTGGGCAACCAAGTCTATAACCTACCCCAAACAGTACAAAAACGAAATCAGAAAGCACATAAAGTTCATTCTGTAGTTTTAGAAATCAGTTTTCCAGTACAAAATGGTGGTGCTTCACGCTTTTGCTGGCGGTGTTTGGCTACTTGAGGGCCAGCCGGTACGTGACAGTTGATGGGAAGTGGTCGGAATACGGAATTTCGTAGTGCACCCAGATATCGTCTACCAGCCACTGGGGGCCGGCAAACTGGTTGTCGATGCGCAGCAGCGGCAGTTGGCCGTGGTAGGTGTGCCCGAAGCCGTTGCCCACGGTGGCCCAGGCGTTCTGGAATCGGTCGGCTAGCTGGTCGTAGCTATAGCTGTAGGGCAGGTCGTTGAGGTCGGCGCAGAGTAGCAGCGGGTACGGGCTCTGCTCGAAGCGGCGCATCAGTGTATCCACCTGCCAAGAACGAGCCACTGCTCCCCGCTTGAAGCGCCGCATCAGCCCCAAGCCTTTCCGCTTAAAACCGGCTTTGCTGGAGTAGCTGTCCACAATGTCCCGCTCGTCGAGGCTCATACTTTGCAGGTGGAAATTGAACACCCGGATAGTATCGGCGGATGGCAGGCGCAAATCCACCCACATGGCGTGATTCTGGCTGAGCTTACCGAAGCTGACCGTACCACGCCGCAGAATGGGGTAGCGCGAGAAAATAGCTAGGCCAAACTCGGCCCCCACCCGGTTGGTCAAGGTTTTGGACACGAAGCTCTGCCGGCCGGCCCGCTCGCCAATGCGCTCCACACTATTGAAGATGTTTTTCTCCTTGCTAGTGGAGTTGCGCGGCTCGTTGTAGAACTCCTGAAGGCACAGAATATCGGCCGGGTTTTCGGCCAGCCACTGAATCATCTGGCGCGACGAGTTCAGTTCGGCGTCGCGCAGCTGGGGGTACACATTGAAGATGCGCACGTTGGCTGACAGCACCCGTACACGCTGCCCCGGCGCCGAGCTGGCCGGGGCCACCCGCAACGGGTGCAGCGCCAGCCCCCGCTGGAAGTGCGGCCACGTGAGTACGGCCACCAGCAGCGGCAGCGCCGCCACCCGCCAGTTGCGCAGCAGCCAGTACGCCACGGCCAGCAAGTTGAGGACCAGCGCCACCGGCAGCGTGAGGGCCCCGAACGTGGCGGGCCAAAACGTATAGGCGGGCACCTGCACGCAGGCAATGGCCACGAGCAGCCACCCAATAATCAGTAAGGTGCAGGTAAAGGCAAACGAACGACGCACAGTAGCAAGAGCACGGCTTCAGGCCATGCAGGACGAGCAAAGGTAAGACGGAACTGCCCAAGCCACCGGGCCCGATTCTTGCGCACGAAGCATGACCGGTTTTCGTTGTACTTTCAAGATTGGAATTGAGGAGTAGGTGCTTACCGGATGTTGAATTGTTGCTGCTAAATTGCTGGATGGCTACTCACTGAATTTTTGATTTCCTGTGAGGCACAGCCTTCTTGCAATCAACAGTTCGGCAGCCCATTAAGCAGCTTTGCACAACCGTTCAGTCCTTGCACAAGCAACAGCTCAACAAGTTCACAATCAGCAATTAGACATTCATTATATGCCCTTTTCTACCGTACGATTTTTTCTTTCCGGCTTGGCGCTGCTGATGGCGCCGGGTTTGCTGGCTACTCCCAAGCTGACTCCTGCTTCGGCTCCCGCCACTACTGCGTCGTTGGAGTTTGTAGAAAACAAAGGCCAGTGGGAAGGCCCCTCGCGCTACGCGGCAGCATTGCCCGGTGGCCGACTGTTTGTAGGCCCCACGGGGTTCATCTATTCCTTTCTCGACCCGGTTGCGCTAGGCGCCCACGCGCATCACAACAAACTATCTAAACAAGCCGGCCCCGCTACTACCAGCGACGAGCTGCGGGGACACTCCTACTCAGTTACGTTTGAGGGAGCCAATGCCGCGCCCGAGTTGAGCGGTGAGCAAGGCACGGCCGCGCCCTACAACTACTTCCGCGGCTCCGACCCCAAGCGCTGGGCCAGCAACGCCCGTGGCTTCCGGCAGCTGCGCTACACCAACCTCTACCCCGGCATTGGCGCCACGCTCTACGAAAACGAGCAGCACCGCCTGGAGTACGATTTCTTAGTGAAAGCTGGGGCCAAGCCAGCCGCCATTCGGCTGCGTTATGCCGGCGCCGATAAGCTCACCCTCTCGCCGGAAGGCAACCTGCTGATTGCCACTTCGGTGGGCGACGTGACGGAGCAGGCGCCCAGGGCATGGCAGGACATCAATGGGCAGCGCGTGGCCATACCGTGCGCGTTTGAGCTGCAAGGCAGCACAGTGCGCTTCCAACTGGGTAAGTACAACCAGCGCTACGCTCTTACCATCGACCCAACGGTTATCTTTTCCTCGTTTACGGGCTCTACGGCCGACAACTGGGGTTTCACGGCCACCTACGACGCGCAGGGCAACATGTACTCGGGCGGCGCGGTGTTTGACATTGGCTTCCCCACCAACCCCGGCGCGTTTCGCACTACGTTTGCCGGAGCCACTGATGTAGGCATCATTAAGTACAACACGGCCGTTACGGGCGCAGCGTCCCGGCTCTACGCCACTTACCTGGGCGGTAGCAGCATGGATGTGCCACATAGTATGGTCGTCAATCCGCAAGGCGAGCTGGTGATTATGGGCTCCACGGGCTCCGGAGGGTCCGGCAATAACGCTTTCCCAACCACCTCAGGCGCTTTCGACAACACCCACAACGGCGGCCCACGCATCCTGCCCGACGAGTCGCCCAACTTTACCAGCTTTCTGTACCAGAACGGTGCCGATATTTTCGTTGCTAAGCTTTCGGCCACCGGCAATACCCTCACGGGCAGCACCCTACTGGGCGGCTCCGGTACCGACGGTGTGGTATCCACGCTGAATAACTCCGGCCAAACCCTTGATGGTTTGCCCGGCTCGCCGGTTAACAACTACGGTGACCAGTTCCGAGGCGACGTGACGACGGATGGCGACGGCAACGTATATATAGCCTCGGTTACCAACAGCCCCAACTTCCCAGCTACCGGCTACCGCACCTCGTACCAAGGCGGCGCCTTCGATGCGGTGGTGGTAAAGCTTTCCGCCGATCTGCGCAGCCTGTTGTGGTCCACGTATCTGGGCGGTTCGGGGGCCGATGCGGCGTACTCGTTGCAGGTAGATGCTACCCGCGGCGTATACGTAACGGGCGGCACGCTGAGCGCCAACTTCCCTACCACCACCGGCAGTTTTCGCCCCACTCGCCCCGGCGGCACCGATGGCTTTGTGACCCACTTGAGCAACACCGGCACTGCCGTGCTTCAATCTTCCTACATCGGTACCACTGATTACGACCAAGCATTTTTCGTCCAGCTTGATGCGGCCGGCAGCGTGTACCTGCTGGGCCAGACCCAGGGCACTATCCCGATTAGCGCTGGCTGCTACGGCGTTGCCAATGGCCGGCAGTTCATTCAGAAGCTCGACCCCACGCTCAGCACCAGCCTTTATAGCACCCGTTTCGGTAGCGGCAATACGCTGCTGCCCGATATTTCACTGTCGGCTTTCCTGGTTGATGACTGTGAGCGGATTTACGTCAGCGGCTGGGGCGGCACCGTCAATTATCCTAGTGCCGCCAGCAACAACAGCAGCACCGCGGGCCTGCCCGTTACACCCAACGCCATCCAGTCCACCACCGACGGCTCCGACTTCTACATTGTGCAGTTCCGGCCGGGCATGCAGTCCATCGAATACGCCACGTTTTTCGGGGAGCGGGGCGGCCGCAGCGGCGAGCATGTGGATGGCGGCACCTCGCGCTTCGATAAGAAAGGCATGGTGTATCAGGCGGTGTGCGGCGGCTGCGGCGGCACCTCGGCTTTCCCGGTTCCGCCGGGTGCCAACACCTACTCCACCCGCAACAACAACAGCAACTGCAACAACGCGGCCTTCAAAATTGACTTTGGGGTAGTGACAGCCGACCCCGGCCCCAGCCGCTACGTGTGCGTAAATAGTGGACCCATCACGCTGGGCGGCACCCCGGCCGGTGGCATCTGGGCCGGACCGGGCGTAACGGCGCTACCCGGCGGCGGCTACCAATTCACGCCTTCACCAGCCCGCTTAGGCGTCAGCAACCTCACGTATTCGGTGGCGGCTACCGGCACCTGCGTAAGCACCCGGCCCCTGCGCATGACCGTAACGCCAGTGCGCACCATCACTGTGGCCCCCATTCCGCCGAAGTGCGTGTCGTCGGGCAGCGTGAACCTGACGGCTACACCGGTGGGCGGTACGTTCTCGGGCCCCGGCGTGTCGGGCAGCATCTTCAACCCGTCGGCGGCTGGCGTAGGTACGCACACCATCACCTATTCCATTTCCGATACCCTAGGCTGCGGCGTAGGCACCCAAACCGTAACCGTCAGCCTGCTGCCGCGGGTGCGCGCCAGCAACGACACCACTCTATGCGCCGACCAGATTCGTCCGTTTCAGATGCGGGGCATGACGCCGGCCGGGGGAGTTTGGAGCGGCAATGGCGTGTCGGCAGGCGGCTTGTTTACCCCGCCTAACACCAACAACCGAGGCGGTATTTTTCCATTGCGCTACACCTACTCGCTGAACGGTTGCGAAAACGTAGCCATCTGCACAGTGGTGCTGGCGCCCACCTCGGCCGCCAACGTGCCCCTGAATCTGCCGGTGTGCTCGGCCTCGCCCAACTACGCGGGCATGGCGCCCTTCAACTGCCAATTTGAGCCCGTGCTGGCCGGCGGCGTTTATGACTGGGACTTTGGCGATGGTAGCGCGCACTCCACCGAAGCCAGTCCGCTGCACCTATATGAGCAGCCCGGCACTTACAACGTGAAGCTAATGGCACGCTACGCGGGCTGCGTGGTGGAAACCGCCTTTGCCCCAGTACGGGTTGAGGAAATGAAGATGCCCAACATCATGACCCCCAATGGCGACTCGCTCAACGACGCCTTTAAGCCCCGGTTCAGTTGCAAACCCACCCGCTTGCAGATGTTCAACCGCTGGGGCACGCTCGTGTACGAAACCCAGGACTACCACAACAACTGGACCGGCAAAGGCCTACCCGACGGCGTATACTACTATCTGCTGCGCGACACCGATAACCGACGCGCCAAGGGCTGGCTGGAGCTAAAGCGGTAAATAGTTTGTGGCAAGCGCCCTGCTCATTTTTCTGAAAGAGCAGGGCGCTTTTGCGTTGCCCAGGGTTGCGGGAGCTTATCTTCACCCGCCCATCTTCTTGTATTATTAAACCGCTGTCTATGTGGAAAAAACTACTGTTGTTGGCTGCCTCAGGTGGCTTTTTTATTGTATCCACTCACGCTCAGGTACCAGTAGCGGTGGCACCCAGTCTGGAGTTCATCGAAAACCGGGGGCAATGGCCAGAACCGGTGCGCTACTCGGCCGACGTGCCAAGCGGGCGGCTGTTTCTGGAATCTAGCGGCCTTACCTATTCCTTGCTGGCTGGCGTACCTCATGCGCATGGCACTAAGCAACCTGCGCCAAATACCGCTCTTCAGGCCCACGCTTTGCGCGTGACATTTGAAGGCGGCGCACCACAGCCCGTTCTAAAATCTACAACTCAAACTGCCGAAGTCCGGCACTACCTTCGTGGCAATGACCCCAAGCACTGGGCCCAGAATGTGCCGGGCTTTCGGGAGGTCCGCTACGCCGGCATTTGGCCAGGTATTGGGGCGCACTTCTATGAAAACCAGAACCAGCAGTTGGAATACGATTTCGAGCTGGCTGCCAACGCCCAACCTACCGCCATCCGGCTACGCTACGACGGCGCCGATGCCCTGCACCTGAACCCTGATGGCAGCCTGGAAATCCGCACTTCGGTGGGCGTAATCCGGGAGTTGGCGCCCAAGGCTTGGCAAACGGATGCCGCCGGCCACCGCCGTTCGGTATCCTGCGCCTACGTACTTGAGGGTCGCACTGTCCGCTTCCAGCTGGGTGCCTACAACCAGCAGCAGCCCCTCACCATCGACCCGACCGTGGTATTTTCCACCTATACCGGCTCTACCAACGATAACTGGGGCTTCACGGCTACTTATGATGCGCAGGGCAATATGTACTCGGGTGGCACTGTATTTGGGCCGGGCTATCCAACCACAACAGGCGCTTACCAGACCTCGTTCAGCAACGTCATTGATATCGGCATCATCAAGTACAACACGGCCACTACCGGCCCGGCGGCCCGGGTGTGGGCCACCTACCTGGGCGGTTCGCAGTCCGATTTTCCGCACAGCTTAGTGGTCGGCAGCCAGGGCGACCTGTTTCTGCTCGGCACTACGTCTTCCCTTGACTATCCGACCACTATTGGCGCCTACGACCGTACTTTTAACGGGGGCACAACTACACCCAATAGCTTTGATTTGGTGGTCACCCGCCTCAGTAGCAACGGCAGCGCGCTGGCCGGCTCCACGTACCTGGGCGGCGCCGGTAACGACGGTCTGCTGGCTTCCAGCACACCGTCCCTCATCCAAAACTACGGCGACAATTCCCGGGGCGACATTCAGCTGGATGCCAACGACAATATTTACATAGCCTCCAATACTGCCTCCTCCAACTTCCCTGTTAGCAACGGACTGGGCCGCACGTTTCAGGGGGGTGGGCTCGATGCCGTGGTGTGCAAGCTCAATAGCACCGCCACCGCGCTGCTCTGGAGCAGCTATCTGGGCGGCTCCGGCGCCGATGCGGCGTACTCGCTCCAGCTAAGCACCACCGGCAGCCTGTACGTCAGCGGCGGCACTGGCAGCTCGAACTTTCCCACCACCACCGGCACGCTGCAACCCACGGCGCAGGGCGGCATCGATGGGTTTGTGGCACGCATCAGCTCAGCGGGCACCGTGCTCGAAAAATCAACCTACCTAGGGACTCCCGCCTACGACCAGGCCTATTTTGTGCAGCTCGATGGCAGCGGCGCAGTGTACTTGCTGGGCCAGTCGTTGGGCAGCTACCCCGTTACGGCCGGCCGCTACCAGAACGCGGGCAGCAAGCAGTTCATCCATAAGCTCGATGCCGACCTGAGCGTCACCAGCTTCTCCACCGTGTTCGGCAGTGGGCGCTCTACCATTGATATTTCGCCCACCGCCTTTCTGGTTGACCAGTGCAACCGCATTTACGTGAGTGGCTGGGGCGGCAGCATCAATACCGGCGGGGGCAGCACCACGGGCTTGCCCGTTACCACCAACGCTGTGCAGCGCACCACCGATGGCAGCGACTTCTACCTAATGCAGCTTGCCCCGGATGCCACTCGCCTCGACTATGCCACTTATTTCGGGCAGAATAATAGCACCGGCGACCATGTAGACGGCGGCACCTCACGCTTCGACCCGCGCGGTGTGGTGTACCAAGCCGTATGTGCTTGTGGTGGGGGCAGCAGCTTTCCGATACCGCCCGGAGCGGGTACCTACTCAGCTACTTCCGGCAATTCTAACTGCAACAACGCGGCCTTCAAAATCGACTTTGAAACCGTAACCGTAACGGCAGGTACCAACCGTAACGTGTGTGTGGCCTCGGCGCCACAGCAACTCAACGGCTCCCCAGCAGGTGGCGTCTGGACCGGGCCGGGCGTATCGGGGTCGGTGGCTACCGGTTTCGTGTTTACGCCCACGCCGACTTTGCTGGGCCTCCAGACTCTCACGTACACTGTCACGGGTGTAGGGCAGTGCGGCGGGGTATCCACATTGCAGCTTACCGTAGTTCCTTCCCCAACGGCCGCTTTCAGCGTTCCGCAAACCTCGTTTTGCCTGGCCTCTACCACCTTACCCGGCATCGCGCTGACGGCCACTCCGGTGGGCGGTACTTTCACGGGACCGGGCGTGGTGGGTGCTACATTCAACCCCAACTTGGCTGGGCCAGGCACGCACACGCTATTGTATAGCGTAAACGCCGGGGGTTGCCAGTTGCAAGCCACCCAAACCGTAATCGTCATCCGGGCCAGTGTTGCGCCCAGCTTCACCACGTGCTCCAATAGCACGGCCACCCCGCTCGTTGGTACGCCGGCAGGCGGCGTCTGGACTGGGCCGGGCGTGTCAGGGTCGGTGGCTACTGGTTTCGTGTTTACGCCCACGGTAGCCCTGGTAGGCACCCAGGTGCTTGTTTACTCCCTGACAGCCGCCAGCGGCTGTACCAGCACAGCCGCTCAAACTGTGTTTGTGCTGCGCGGGCCTACCATTACTGTTCCTACGCTGCCAGCGGCCTACTGTGCCAATACGACCACCCCCGTGCCCCTGCCGGCCGGCTTCTCGTGGTTTGGGCCGGGAGTCTTTGCTACTTCGTCCGGCTCTACGTTTGCTCCCGCCCAACTCACGCCTGGCACCTACTCGCTGTCTTATACCTCTGGCAACGGCACGTGTGATTTGCGCGGTACGCTGCCCGTTACCGTTACTGCTCCCGTGGCGCTCAGCCTACCACCCGATACGGTCCTTTGCCCCGGCACAATCCAGCCCTTCCGGCTGCGCGCTGCCCCAACAGGTGGCACCTGGAGCGGCCCAAACGTAAGCAGCACCGGTATTTTTACGCCGCCCGCAGGCTTTATGGGGTCCGTTACGCTCACATACACCATCACGGCCGGAGTGTGCACCAGCACTGCCACGCGCCGCGTCAGCGTAGCCGAAGCTCCCACCTACCCCGCCCGCTGGGAACCTGAACTGTGCGCTGGAGCTCGGCAGGCCCCACTCACGGTGCGCTTTTCTGATCCGCTTAACAACTTCTCCGGAGTCCGCTGGGATTTCGGTGATGGTACGCAGGGCACAGGCAACAACGTAACGCATGTCTACACCCAGCCCGGCCGCTACACGCCTCGCATCACGCGGCCTTTCAACAATGGGCTGTGCTCTACTCAACTCGCCTTACCAGTGCTGGAGGTCATTGAGGCATATAAGATTCCTAACATCATCACACCCAATGGCGACCCTAAAAACGAATATTTCAAGGCCACTAATGGCTGCCCAGCACAATTACAGGTCTTTTCGCGTTGGGGCAACAAGGTCTTTGAAGCCGCTAACTACCAGAACGACTGGAATGGCGGCCAGCTGCCTAACGGCGTTTACTATTACCTGCTGCGTCAGGCCAATGGTGGTTCCATTAAAGGCTGGCTGGAAATTAGTCGGTGAGGGGCTCTTCTGCCTGCTGCCTCTACCTAGCTTGCTTTCCGCAGTTTATTAGCGTACATTTGCGCAGTATTCTAAGTTGTGAAGAGGGGACGCAGGTCCCCTCTTTCTTTTATCACCCGGTCTGATTGTAAATGAATTTCGATCAAAAGCGTATTGCAGAGATGCTTCAGGACAGCCTTACAGGCTTTGAGCTATTCGTAGTCGACCTGAGTGTATCCGATGCTGTTCGGCCCAAAATCACCGTTACCCTCGATGGCGAACAAGGCCTAGGCATCGAAGAATGCGCGCAGGTAAGCCGCCGATTGGCACGTCGCATCGACGAGGCCTACGGTGAAGATGCTACCTACTCACTGGAGGTTACTTCCCCTGGGGCCGACCAGCCACTTTCCGACCCACGCCAGTACGCCCGGCACGTAGGTCGCACGCTTAGTGTGAAGCTAACCGATGGCACCGAGAAAACCGGTGCGCTGGAAGCTGCTACTTCCGAGGGTATTGAATTGGCCGAAGTGATAAAAGAGAAAAGCAAGCAGAAAAAGCTGCCAGCCGTGCTGATACCGTTTGCCGATATTCAGGAAGCGCGGGTAGTTATTTCGTTTAAGTAAAATAGTAAATTGCTGATTGTTAACTGTTGACTACTACGCTGCTAGCATAACCAGCAGGAGCAAGCAGCCAGCCCCACCCAACAAGCAGCAACTCAACAATTCAACAATTAAATCAGATGAACAGCCACGTTCTGATTGAATCGTTTGCCGAGTTTGCCCGGAGCAAGAACATTGACCGTCCCACGATGATGAGCATCTTGGAGGACGTGTTCCGCACCATGATTCGCAAGAAATACACCGACGACGCTAACTTCGACGTTATTCTGAACGTGGACAAAGGCGACCTGGAAATCTACCGCAACCGCGAGATTGTGGATGATAACTCGGAGGATATTTGGGATAACGACAAAATTCCACTGGCAGAAGCGCAGAAAATTGAGCCTGACTTCGAAGTAGGCGAGGAAGTAACTGAAGAAATCAAACTTGAGGACTTCGGCCGCCGCGCCGTACTTATGGCCCGTCAAACGCTAATTCAGCGCGTAAAAGACTTGGAGCGCGACAACCTCTATCAGACGTATAAAGATCAGGTAGGAGAAATCATCAGCGGCGAGGTGTACCAGGTTTGGAGCCGCGAGGCCCTCATCCTCGATAAAGAGGAAAATGAGCTGGTACTGCCTAAAGCTGAGCAAATCCCGAAAGACCGTTACCGCAAAGGTGATTCTGTACGTGCTGTCGTACATCGTGTCGAAATTATCAACGGCACGCCCAAAATTATCCTCTCGCGCGCAGCTCCGGCTTTCCTAGAGCGCTTATTCGAGCAGGAAGTACCCGAAATCTATGATGGCCTCATTACCATCAAGAATATCGTGCGCGAACCCGGCGAACGAGCCAAAGTAGCCGTAGAAAGCTACGACGACCGGATTGATCCGGTAGGTGCTTGCGTAGGTATGAAAGGCTCTCGGATTCACGCCGTAGTGCGCGAACTGGAAAACGAAAACATTGACGTCATCAACTACACCGACAACCTGGAGCTGTACATAGCTCGGGCCTTATCACCGGCGAAGTTGACTTCGATGAAAATAAACGAACAAACTGGTCGGGTTTCGGTGTTCTTGAAGCCAGACCAGGTTTCACTGGCTATTGGTCGAGGCGGTGCCAACATCAAATTGGCAAGTCGCCTCGTAGGCATGGAAATCGACGTATTCCGAGATGCCGGTGACTACGACGAAGACATTGCCCTCGATGAATTCTCGGATGAGATTGAATCCTGGATGATTGCCGAACTCAAGAAAATCGGTTTGGATACCGGTCGGGCTGTTTTGGCAGTCAGCAAGGAAGATATTGTGCGACGCACAGAATTGGAAGAGGAGCATGTAGATGACCTTTTCCGCGTCATCAAACAGGAATTTAACGAGGAAGAAGAAGAAAACAACGCAGCACAATCTCCCACCGTCAGCGACGACGCGCAATGAGCGCGCGGGCTTCGGCCCGGCAAAGGCATTAAATCGGGCCAGCCGGCCGGATTTAACGTCGGCTGGCACCATTTAAAGTAGTACCTTTGCAATTAGATAAGAGTATCGTTCGCGAGCATAGAATGGCGGAAGCAGCAACCAAACGGCTTAGTCAGGCAGCCAAAGACCTGAACGTTGGGATGAACACCTTGGTGGAAACCCTGGCGAAAAAAGGATTTTCGGTAGAAAATAAGCCCACCACCAAGCTGACTTCAGATCAGGTTGCGCTGCTGGACAAGGAATTCGCGTCTTCAGCCCAAGACAAAGCCGAAGCTTCAAAGCTCAGTCAGGCCAAGCGCCAGAGTGAGTTGGAAGCTGCGGCTTTGGCGCGTCCTGCTGAGCCAGTAGCGCCCAAAGCGCCAGCAGCTCCAGTGCCCGCTCCGAAGCCAGTTGAAGCGCCTAAGCCTGCTCCTACCCCGGTGCCAACACCAGTGGCGGCCGCACCTGCCGTAGCTCCAGAGCCTAAACCGGCGCCTGCGCCAATAGAGGAAGTGCCCAAAGTACCCGGCCTGAAGGTTCTGGGGAAAATTGAGCTGGACTCTAAAGGCCGGCCAGTACCGCCTCGGCCCGCTCCAGCCCCTACCCCGCCGCCAGCACCTACTCCGGCTCCGGCCCCAGTTGCTGCTGCCCCCGAGGTAGTTGCGCCAAAGCCAGCCCCGGTTGTTGAAACCAAACCCGAGCCTGCACCTGCTCCGGTAGCTTCGGCTCCAGTGGCCGCTGCGCCGGTAGTGCCGGCTCCAGCAGCACCAGTTGCTGAGCCAACGCCAGCACCTAAGCCAGTTCCTGCTGCACCAGCTCCAGTTGAAACCAAAGCCCCCGAAAGCAAGCCAACCCCGGCTCCTGCTTCGGTTGCTGCTACCCCAAATCCTCCGGTGACACCAGCTGCCCCCGAAGCCCCAGCCACACCAGCTCCGGCCGAAGAGGCAGGTATCATCACCGCCCGCGCCGATCAGTTGAAGGGCTTGACGGTATTGGGTAAAATAGAATTACCGCTCGATTCGTCGCGGCGTGGTGGTGCTGGTGGCCGTGGTCCACGGC
Source organism: Hymenobacter norwichensis DSM 15439 (assembly GCF_000420705.1). GTDB lineage: Bacteria > Bacteroidota > Bacteroidia > Cytophagales > Hymenobacteraceae > Hymenobacter > Hymenobacter norwichensis. The sequence goes on along the minus strand of NZ_ATVL01000006.1, from coordinate 301,150 downwards.
CCGTTGCATCCTCCGACGTGCGCAAGAGCGGCCTCAATGCTGCCGATGCGAAGAAACGCCAGCGCCAGCGTATTCCCGGACAAGCAGGTACCACTCAGCCTGGCCAAGGTGGCCAAGGGCAAGGCGGTACCCAGCAAGGTCAGGGCCAGGGAGGTGGCTACCAAGGTAACCGGCCAACAGGTACCGGTCCGCGTGGTAACAACAGCGCCCAAGGCAACCGGCCTAACGCTGCACCTCGCGTAACGGGTACTGGCCAAGCTGCACAGCGTCAAGCACCAGCCGTACCGCTCACTCCTGAGCAGAACGAAAAGCAGATTCAAGAGCAAATCAAGGCTACGCTGGCTAAGCTCAGCGGCGGCCGTGGTGGCAACAATAACAACCGCGCTAAATACCGCCGCGACAAGCGGGCTGGAGTAGCCGAGGACCGCGAAGCTCAGCGCGCCCAAAACGAGCTGGACGCCAAAACGCTGAAAGTAACTGAATTCATCTCGGCCAACGACTTGGCTTCGCTGATGGATGTATCGGTGAACGAAGTGATTAAAGTGTGCCTGAACATGGGCATGTTCGTATCAATCAACCAGCGCCTCGACGCCGAAGCTATTACTGTCATTGCCGACGAATTCGGTTATGACGTGGAATTCTTGAGCGCAGAGGAAGAGGATACGACCATTGAAATTGAGGACAACGAAGAAGACTTGCAGCCGCGGGCTCCTATCGTAACCATTATGGGTCACGTCGACCACGGTAAAACGTCGTTGCTTGACTACATCCGTAATGCCAGCGTGGCTAAGGGCGAAGCCGGTGGTATCACGCAGCACATCGGGGCTTACGATGTACTCACCAAATCGGGTAAGCGGGTTACGTTCCTTGATACTCCTGGTCACGAAGCGTTTACCGCTATGCGTGCCCGTGGTGCCAAGATTACCGACATTGCCATCATCGTAGTAGCTGCCGATGACTCGGTGATGCCACAAACCAAGGAAGCCATCAACCACGCGCAAGCGGCTGGTGTACCGATTGTTATTGCTCTCAATAAAATCGATAAGCCAGGTGCTAACCCCGATAAGGTCCGTGAGGAACTGTCGGCTATCAACGTGCTGGTAGAAGAATGGGGCGGTAAGTACCAGTCGCAGGAAGTTTCGGCTAAGAGTGGCTTAGGTATTGACGACTTGCTGGAAAAGGTGTTGCTGGAAGCTGAGATTCTTGAGCTGAAAGCCAACCCAGACCGTAGCGCTATTGGAGCTGTTATTGAAGCCTCGCTGGACAAAGGCCGCGGCTACGTAACAACCATCCTGGTACAGACTGGCACCATGAAAGTGGGCGACGTGGTACTTGCTGGTCCGCACTACGGCCGCGTGAAGGCCATGACCGACCACCGCGGTAAGAAAATGAAGCAAGCCGGTCCGGCTACTCCAGTACAGGTGCTTGGCTTGACCGGTGCTCCGCAGGCCGGCGACAAAATTCAGGTGATGGAAACCGAACGCGAAGCCCGCGAATTGGCAACGCAGCGGCAGCAACTCTCGCGTGAGCAGACTATGCGCACCAAGAAGCACATCACATTGGATGAAATTGGTCGTCGCTTGGCGCTGGCTTCGTTTAAAGAGCTGAACATCATCGTAAAAGGTGACGTGGACGGTTCGGTGGAAGCATTGGCCGACTCCTTGTTGAAGCTGAGCACTCCGGAAGTTTCGGTGAACATCCTTAGCAAAGGTGTAGGTGCCATCTCGGAATCCGACGTATTGCTAGCTTCGGCTTCCGACGCTATTATCATCGGCTTCCAGGTGCGGCCTTCGCAGAGCGCCCGGAAACTGGCTGAGCAGGAGCAGATTGATATCCGCCTCTACTCTATCATCTACAATGCCATCAATGAGGTGAAGGATGCTATGGAAGGCATGCTAGCCCCAACGGTGCAGGAAGTGGTAGTAGCCAACGCCGAAATCCGGCAGGTGTTCAACATCACTAAAGTAGGCTCCATTGGTGGCTGCATGGTGACGGAGGGTACCTTTACTCGCAAAACCAAGGTGCGGCTTGTTCGCAACGGCATTGTGGTGTACTCGGGTGAAATTCAGGACCTCAAGCGCTACAAAGACGATGTGTCGGAAGTACGCCAGGGCTACGAGTGCGGTATCTCGCTGAAAGGGTTCAACGACCTACAAGAGGGAGACAACATCGAAGGCTTCGAGGAAAAAGAAGTGAAGCGGACTTTATAAACAGACTTTGGTCTGTAACGAAGAACACGATACATGCAAAACGCCCCGACTGCTTGGCAGTCGGGGCGTTTTGCATGTATCGTGTATGATAGTTGCTTGCATATTAATTTAGGATACCCAAAGCGCTGTCACATCATCATGTTATTGACATCTGAAGCATGCTGAGATACTTTTGTATCTCTCAATGAATAAATTAAACCATTTCCCGATTCTCATGAAAGCAGCTTTTGCCCTCTTACTACTAGGTACCGGATTAACTGCGCACTCAGCTATTGCTCAAACCAAAACCTCCACTACCAAGCCAACTGCTACAGCTAAACCAGTATCGAAAGCAAATACAACCAAGGCAGGCACTACCAAGACCAGCACCACCAAGCCGGCAGCAACGCGTACTACTATAGCACGCCCCGCCGCAAAACCCGTTGCCAAGCCAGCTTCTCAACCAGCTGCACAGCCAGCAACTGCGCCACCGCCGCCTGCTACAAGCAACTCTCCTAAGCTTGAAATTCCAGGTGTAGCGCCGCAGCAGGCACCTTCGTTTGCTAAGGGTACGATAGGCGTGAATCTAGGTATTGGCTACGGGTATGGCTACGGGTATGGCTACAGTGGTTTCGGGGGAAGCACACAGTCGTCGCCGGCTATCAGCCTTTCGGTTGAAAAGGGGCTTGTGGAAGGTGTAGGGCCGGGGGTTATTAGCGTAGGCGGCTTACTTGGTTACAAATCAGATAGCTATAAGTGGGACATACTGGGCGACGATTACAAATCCACTTGGAGCAATATTTACATAGCCGCCCGTGGCGCGTACCACTATAACTTCACCGACAACCCCAAGATAGACACCTATGCCGGACTAAGCTTGGCAGCTCGTATCACGAGGTTTTCTACTAATTACTCTGATACCTATACTGAAAGCTATGGCAACGGCACTAGCCTCGACGCCGGTGTTTTTCTAGGTGGCCGCTACCTATTTACGGATAAGATTGGAGCATTTGCTGAGTTGGGCTACGATATGAGCTACCTGAAATTAGGACTAACCACCAAGTTTTAACGGTCAAACTTCATTCCACTACGGCATTGGTTTATCGGTTTTATTCTATTCCCAATTTCCATTCATTACAAAGTCAACCTTGACTATGCTGTGGCTATAAGGCGACACAGCACGGGCTACCGCGTAGTTTCTCCAATCATTTTAGTGGCAGCTAGCAACGACAGTTTGTTTTTGTATAACTCAGTGGTTAAAACGTATTCTTTAGTTAAACCGGGGGCGAACGGTGGCCTCGATTCCACTAAAGATGAAAAAAGCCCCAGTGCTATGCACCGGGGCTTTTTCCTATATTGGTTTATTGCAGCCTTGCTACTTAGCAACTAAAAGAACAGGAAGTGCTTTTTCTTTTTATGGTTTAGCGGCTTACCCTTAGGGTCGATACCCATAGCAGGGCGGCTTTGGCCACGCTTCATCATAGCGTTACGGGCGTGCTTACTAGCTTTGAATTTACGCACCGTGAAGCCCCCGTTGCCTTTCTCGTACTGCCGAGCGGGGCCCGCGGCCCGACCAAAGCTAGTATTGCCACTGCCAGAACGAGCTTGCAGGACTTCCATTTGTTGGTCGCGCTTGGCTTCCTCGGGGTTCATGTTCATGCGCCGCTGCATGTTGGCAATGTCTACGGAGTTGGCTTTGCGCTTGCGAGGCGCCTGCTCTTGGCGGGCCGTTGGTCCATCGGAAGGGAGGGTAGGAGCCTGGGCATACGCGGTGCGGTGGAGCAAGCCTGCGAAAATCAGCACCATGACAGCTAACAAGTGTTTCATGCGCAAAAACGGGTAAAATAAGCGGGGGAAGCCGACTGAAACCGAGGGTAAGAAATGGGTGGTATTCTTAGCGCGGCAACGGGCCGCATGCTAAGATAGTTCAATTTCTTTAAAACTTGTAAGTCAGCCCGATACCTAACGTTTCCTTGAACTGAATGCGTCGGCCACGGGCTGTTCCGTCGGCGTTCTGCTGGTCTACGTTTAGCGGCACCAAAATGTCGTCGTCGTAGATGAGCGTGGTAGCAACGCTGGCACTAAAGAATTTATTGATTTTAAAGTCAATTAGATTTTCCCAGTTCACATCGACGTTCTGTGGGTTATGGAAGTAATTGCTGAACAACTCCAGCCGCGTTTGGTAGGTGATATTGGCCATAAGGGGCCGGCGGTAGCGAGCGTTGAGGTAGGCGCCCAACTCTTCACGTAACCGTTCGCCCGTACCCCGCACCGGTAGCCCATCAGGCCCCAGCCGGGCAGCCTTCACCCCAAACGCCCCGGCATCGGCTAGGCCCTGGTCGCCGACTACGGTGAACTTGCCAGTTGCCGGCGACAGAAACAGCGAGAAGCTTTCACTGGGCTTGTACTCGAAGCCCAAGGAAGCCAGAATATAGGCGGGCGCAAAAAACTTCGACAGCAGCGAATCGGGTTTTACGATGTCGTTGGTGGGCGTGAGTTGGGTTTTCAGGTTCAGCTGTGCGGCGTACGACCAGTTGGGGGCGAAACTGCGGGCGTAGCGGGCATTGAGTTCCAGCCGGTCGTCGTTTTTGCGCACTTTAGCTTTACCGGCTTTCAGCAAGCCGTACACCAAGTTGCCAGCTAGGTCGAAGGAGTGTTTGTCGGCGCGGTAATGGGCGTAGGCGTTGCCGAGGCCCAGCAGCGAGAGGGAGCTTTGGCCGCCGGGCGCCCAGTTACTTAAGCTCACTTGGCTGAAGTTGAGCGTGCCGGCCCCGCCGTACCGCCAGCCTTGCACCGTATCTACTTCCGCCGAAATTTTGAAAGCTTCCTGAGGAGTTGGAGCCCGGTTCGGAACGGGTTCCTGCGCCAGTGCGGCAAACGGCAGCCCTACTAGCAAGCCAGTTAGTATGCGGTATCGATTCAGAGTAGATGTTTTCATAGTCGAGAGATAGTTGAGGGTTGAATAAAGCGCGAAAAAAACCGGCTTTCTCCCTTTGGTTTGTTGAGGAGAAAGCCGGCTTTATCGAAAAGCAAATCAGAAGAAATTGCTTAGCTGCGGTTGCGGAGCGCGTCGCGGATTTCCATCAGCAAGGCCTGGTCTTTGGTTGGGCCTGGGTCGGCTACTACCACAATTTCTTTCGGCTTGGTGAATCGGTTGGCTAGCTTCACAATCCAGAACACGGCAAACGCCATCAGCATGAACGTAATGACGGCGTTCATAAACAGGCCATAGTTGATGGTGGCCGCCTGGGCTGCTTTGGCCGCTTGCAGCGTAGGGTAACTTTTGCCGTCCAACGACAGATACCACTCTTTGAAGTCGATGCCGCCTGTGAGCAAGCTGAGCACCGGCATCAATATGTCGTCGGTGAGGGAGGTTACTATTTTGCCGAATGCCCCGCCAATGATGACACCAACTGCTAAATCGAGCACATTCCCTTTGGAAATAAACTCTTTAAATTCGGAAACAAATCCCATACGCTTAAAGGGTTACGGTGATGAATGAACAAAATATACAAGCAAATATAAGAGTAATCTAATACCTCAACAGTTATTCGCGACGAAATATAACATGATGCCGGAGGCAGACACCGCCTTTCGGGTGGCTTTCCCAAGGGTTGAGGTCGGCTGGCGGGAGGTGCCTGGTCGGTAGTCGGCTTCTGATTTCGGCTATCTTTGCCGGCATCTGCTACCGCCTATTTCCTTTCCCCGCTCTATGGCTTCTTTCGAAAACCTGCTCTACGACCTAGATACTACCTCGGGTATCCTGACTCTCACCCTGAACCGCCCCACCAAGCTCAACGCCCTGAACGGCGCGACCATCGGCGAGATTGGCAAAGCTATGCAGCAGGCCCTCGACGACCAGCAGGTGCGCGGCATCATCCTGACCGGCAGCGGCGACAAAGCCTTCGTGGCTGGCGCTGATATTGCGGAGCTGGCGGCACTGAGTGAACCTTTGGCCCGGCGGGCTTCCGAGCAGGGCCAGGAAGTGTTCTGTATGATTGAAGAAAGCCCCAAGCCGGTAGTAGCGGCCGTGAACGGCTTTGCTTTGGGTGGCGGCTGCGAGCTGGCTATGGCGTGCCACCTGCGCATTGCCGCCGAAAATGCTCGGTTTGGGCAGCCCGAGGTGAACTTGGGCTTGATTCCGGGCTACGGCGGCACGCAACGCCTGACCCAGCTAATTGGCAAAGGCAAAGCGCTGGAGCTAATGCTCACGGCCGACATGGTGAAGGCCGACGAGGCGTTGCGCCTGGGCCTTGTGAACCACGTAGTACCCGCCGCCGAGCTACTGACCTTTACGCGGGACCTGCTAGGCCGCATCCTGAGTAAAGCACCGCTGGCCGTGGGCTTGGTGATTGACAGCGTGAATGCCTACTTCGATGATGAGCGCCACGGCTACCAGACGGAAGCCAATGCCTTTGCCCGCTGCTTTGCCTCCGACGACTTCAAGGAAGGCACCCAGGCATTCCTGGAAAAGAGGCCGACGGCCTTCACGGGCAAATAATAGTTGCTGATTAGTAAGGAAGAATTGGTGTACGAGCCCCGACTAGAGTAGGTCGCCTGGGCTTCCGCGTGCGCAGTTGCTCTGCATGCGCATTCTTGATTTTAAATTCTTAATTACTAATTCACTCTCATGAGTGTAGCGAAAAAGCTGGCCTCACAAACCGCCATTTACGGCGTGAGCAGCATTGTGGGCCGTGTGCTGACGTACCTGCTGGTGCCGGTGTATACGGCCCGGTTTGAGGCGGCTGAATACGGCATCGTAACGGCGTTGTACGCCTGCGTTTCGTTTCTGAATGTGCTGTTCACTTATGGGCTGGAAACCACGTTTTTCCGGTTTGCCAACCGCCCTGGCGCCGACCGGCAACTGCTGTACAACCGGGTATTGAGCTTGCTCTTGGTGAGCAGCGTGCTGTTTTCGGCTTTGCTGGCGTGGCAGGCAGGCACGCTGTTGCGGCTGCTAAGTCTGCCTTCGGGGCAAGAGCGGTACGCCGTTTGGCTGGCCCTGATTTTGGGGTTGGATGCCGTGGCGGCCATTCCGTTTGCGCGGCTGCGGCTGGAGAACAAGGCCCGCAAGTTTGCCACCATCCGCATGGCCAATATTGTGCTGAACGTGGCGCTCAACCTGTTCTTCATCATTGTGTGCCCCGACATCATGGCGGGCGAGTACTTGAGCGTGCTGCAACCCGTGGTGGCCAGCGTGTATGACCCCAGCATTGGCGTCGGCTACGTGTTTCTCTCCAACTTGGCGGCCAGTGCTTTCACGTTGCTGCTGTTGGCCCGCGAGTTAGTTGCCTTCCGTTTCCAGCTGAACTTCGCCATGTTGCGCCCGATGCTGGTGTACGCCTACCCAATCATGCTAATGGGGCTGGCCGGCATGGTGAACGAAACCCTGGACCGGATTCTACTGCCGGCCTGGCTACCCACAGGGTTCTATCCGGGCAAGAGCAGCGAGACAGTGGCGGGTATCTACGGGGCGTGCTACAAGCTCAGCATCTTCATGAGTTTAGTGATTCAGGCGTTCCGCTATTCCGCCGAGCCGTTCTTCTTCGCCCAAAGCACCGAAAAGAACTCACCAGCCACTTTTGCGCTGGTTTTGAAGTGGTTCACGCTCTGCTGCGCCTTCATCTTCGTGTTTATCAGCGTCAACATCGAAGACTTTGCGCAGCAGTTCTTACGGCGCGCCGAGTACCGCGAAGGTATAGTAGTAGTGCCAATTCTGCTGATGGCCAACCTGTTTCTGGGGGTGTACTGGAACCTGTCAGTGTGGTTCAAGCTCACCGACAAAACCTACTACGGCACCTACATTGGCGGCGCCGGCGCCGTACTGACCGTTGCGCTGAATCTGCTGCTGATTCCGGTGCTGGGCTACATGGGCTGCGCGCTGGCTACCCTAGCCTGCTACTTTATGATGGCGGCTATTTGCTGGTGGCTGGGCGAGCGGCACTTCCCGGTGCCCTACCCGGTGGGCCGGCTACTGATGTGGCTGCTGGTAGCCTCGGGCATAGTAGCGCTGGGCTGGTTTATTGCCCCCGAAAATTACTGGGTGCGCCACGCCTGGCACTTGGGGCTGTGCGCGGTGTTCTTGGCTCTGATTGTAGTAGTTGAAAAACCACAACGAGCGTTGGCCCGGTAGGCTTTCCGTTCTTCGATTTGCGTTGCTGGCGGCTTGTTACAACTTCATCCTAAGCCAATTGCCATTTAGCTAATCAGCCAGCCTGAATACGAACAACGAAAAACAAGCAACGAAAAACGAAAACTACCTTTGCCGCATGCAAATCCCTGTTATCAATCGTTCCCGCCATCCGCTGCCTGAGTACCAAACCGCCCACGCCGCCGGCCTCGATGTGCGAGCCAACCTCGCGGAGCCTGTTACGTTGAAGCCCTTGCAACGGGCACTCATCCCGACGGGGCTATTTTTGGAAATTCCGGTGGGCTACGAAATGCAGGTGCGTCCTCGGAGCGGGTTGGCTTACAAGCATGGCATTGGCATCTTGAACAGTCCGGGCACCATTGACGCCGATTACCGGGGCGAGTTGAAGGTGCTGCTGGTTAACCTGTCCGACACCGAGTTTGTGGTGCAAGACGGGGAACGTATTGCGCAGCTGGTAGTGGCTCGCCACGAAACCATCCGGTGGGAGCCGACCGAAACCCTCAGCGAAACAGCCCGTGGCGCTGGTGGCTACGGCAGCACGGGCGTGAGCTAAACGGCTGGTAGCTTGTTACCTACATGATTATTCCAAATAATCTTCTATTTCGTTAGAAGTTCAGCCCCTGAATAAGTAAATCGATTCACCTTACCAACTTTTCAACTTCCCAACACATGAGAATTATCGTCCCGATGGCCGGCATGGGCAAGCGGATGCGCCCCCACACGCTCACAGTTCCAAAACCACTTATTCCAATTGCGGGCAAACCCATCGTGCAACGTCTGGTAGAGGACATTGCCAAAGTGTGTGGCGAGCCAGTAACGGAAGTGGCATTCATTATTGGCCGCTTCGGGGCGGAAGTAGAGAAAAGCCTGATTAAAATTGCTGAGTCGGTAGGTGCCGAAGGCACAATTCACTACCAGGACGAGCCGCTCGGCACGGCGCACGCCATTCTGTGCGCGCAGTCGGCCCTGAAAGGGCCGGTGGTAGTAGCCTTCGCCGATACCTTGTTCAAAGCTGATTTCACGCTTGATTCCAGCGTGCCTGGCACCATTTGGGTGCAGAAAGTGGAAGACCCCAAGCCGTTTGGCGTAGTAAAGCTGAACGAGCAAGGCCAGATTACCGACTTCGTGGAGAAGCCCGAAACGTTTGTATCGGACCTCGCCATCATCGGCATCTATTACTTCCAAGACGGCGAGTATCTGCGCCAGGAGTTGCAATACCTGCTCGACAACGACATCAAGGACAAAGGCGAGTTCCAGCTCACCAACGCCCTCGAAAACATGAAAAACAAAGGCACCACCTTCGTGCCGGGCCGCGTAACCGAGTGGCTGGACTGTGGCAACAAAGACGCCACCGTGTACACCAACCAGCGCTACCTGGAGTATTTGCAGGAGCGCGGCGAGAATTTAGTAGCCGAATCGGCAAAGGTGACGAACTCCGTGCTGATTGCGCCGGTTTATATCGGCGAGGGCGCCATCATCACCGATTCGGTGGTGGGTCCGCACGTATCGGTGGGTGACAAAAGCAACATTCGTGGCTCGGTGGTGTCTAATTCCATTGTGCAGCAGTCGGCTACGGTGGCGCATGCCAACGTAACCAACTCCATGATTGGCAACTTTGCCACCGTGACCAGCACCCCGAACGACTTGAGCCTCGGCGACTATAACACCTTGAAAGTGTGAGGTAATTGTTGATTGCTACTTGCTGAATGGCTGATTGTTGTTTGTTCTGGTTTCAGAAAGACAAACAGCAATCAGCCATTCAGCAATTAACAATCAACCAACGCGTTACGCAGAGGCACGAAGTTCACTCCGTTGTTTTGGGTATCTTCACCTCGTTCTGTATTCTTTGACCGGCGGCTTGCTCCGCACTCCTGCTTTCATGCGTAGCGTTTTTCTTTCCTTTTCTCTGGTACTGGGCTTGCTCCTGACGGCGGAAACCGGCCGGGCGCAGCAACGGCCAGCCGCGCCGGCTCCTGCCGATAAAGTAGCGGAATCCAAGCCGGCCAAACTCGGCAAGCTCAGCCGCAAAGAGCGCAAAGAACTGGCACGCCGGGCCGAACTGGAAGCCGCCAGCCAGCAGCGCCAACTATCAGAGCGCGACAAAGGCATGAGTGAGTCGTTCTTCGTGGACGGCGTGAAGTACGTGCTGCTCGAAGACTACAACAAGGCCCTGGAGCGGCTGCTAAAGGCGTACGCCCTCAACCCTACCAACGCGGCCATCAGCTACAAAATAGCGGAAACCAACCTGCTCAGCGGCAACCTCAAGGATGCCACCAACTTTGCGCAGGCCGCTGTCAAGCTCGACCCCAAAAACTCGTACTACTACCTGCTGCTGGCCCAGATTTACGCCTCGCAGAAGCAGTACGACCAAGCCACCAAGGTGTACGCCCAGTTGATTCAGGACGTGCCCGATTCTGGCTATTACCTGTTCAACCTGGCCGATTTGTATCTGGCGCAAGGCAAGCTGCCCGAAGCCCTAGCCACCTTGGAGCGGGCCGAAAAGCAGTTTGGCGCGCTCGATGAGATATCGTTCAAGAAGCAGCAGATTTACCTCAAGCAGAATAACCTTGACAAAGCATTACAAGAAGGTGAGGCCCTGATTAAGGCCAACCCCGACGAAATCCGGTACGTGCTGTCCCAGGCCGAAATGTACGCCGCCAACAACCGCTTGCCCGACGCCCTGCGAGTGGCCCAACAAGCCCTCCGCACCGACCCCGACAACGCCCAGGCCCACATGATTATGGCCGACGTGTACCGGCAGCAGGGCAATACCACGGAGTCGGAAAAGCAGATCAAGCTGGCGTTTGAGAGCCCCGGCCTCGACATCGACAATAAGGTGCGCGTGCTGGTTGATTACATCAAGCAGCTCCCAAACCCCAAACTGGAACAAACCGCGCTGGACTTGGCTGCCATTACAGTACGGGTGCACCCCAAGGACGCCAAGGCCTACTCCGTAGCCGGCGACATCCAGACCCTCACCAACCGCAAGAAAGAAGCGCGCGACACGTATTTGCAGGCCATCAAGCTCGACAACACCCGCTACCAAATCTGGCAGCAAGTGGTGCTGATTGATGCCGAACTCAACCAAACCGATTCGTTGCTGCGCCACTCCGAGCGGGCCTTGGAGCTGTTCCCGAACCAAGCACCGCTGTGGTTCTATAACGGCGTCGGGTACATGCTGAAAAAGCAGCCAGCGAAAGGTGTGAAGTCGTTGGAATACGGCCGCAAACTGGCTACCGACAACCCCGAGCTGCTGGCCCAGTTCGACAGCCAGCTCGGCGACGCGTACCACGAAGTAAAGGACTACAAAAAGTCGGATGCGGCCTATGAGGCGGCACTGGCGTTTGATGCTAACAATGCGCAGGCGCTCAACAACTATAGCTACTTCCTCTCGATACGGGGCGAGAAGCTGGAGCGGGCCAAGGAAATGGCGGGCAAGCTGGTGAAGCAATTCCCCGACAATGATACTTACCTTGATACCTACGCTTGGGTGCTCTACAAGCAAAAAGACTACACCGGAGCGCGCCAGAGCTTGGAAAAAGCCCTACAAACCACCAAAGACGGTACCGTTATCGAACACTACGGTGACGTGCTATACCAGCTTGGCGAGAAAGACAAGGCGCACACCGAATGGCTACGGGCCAAGAAAAACGGCGGTACATCGGAGTTGATTGACCGCAAGATCAAAGACAAAAAATTGTATGAGTAACCGCATTGCCCTAGGCTTGCTACTGGCGGCCACCGTGTTGGGAAGCTGCAACCGCAAGATTTTTCCAACTACTGCCAAGCCAACCGCGGCCCGGCCCGTACCCGAAGCCGTGCGAGCCACCAACCTGGATTTCCGTTTTCTGTCGGCTAAAGGCAAAGCGCAATACGAGCAGCAAGGCGGCAACCTCAACATCCGCATCCGTAAGGACAGCGTCATCTGGATTTCAGCGTCGTTGATTGGTTTCGAAGGCTTCCGGGCCTATATCACCCAAGATTCGGTGCAGGTGCTTGATAAGCTGCACCGCGAGTATTACGCCGGCGACTATGCTTACCTGAGCAAGCGCCTGAACGTGCCCGTCACCTTCGACATGCTTCAGGCGCTGCTACTGGGAAACTATCTGGCTCCCGTGAGTGAGGCTACCGTGCCCAAAGTGAGCACCGAAAGCGCCGTGCAGAAGGTGAGCTACGAGCAGGCCGGCTTGCTAGTGCAGCAGTTGATTGAGTTGGGTAAAGGCCGGGTCCAGCAGCTTACTGTCCGCGACTCAGTTACGCAGAACAAGGTGACGGTGAACTACTCTGATTTTCAGGCATTGGAACGCAACCCCAGCCCGTTCGCGCACACCGCCACCGTGCAGCTGCAACAGGGTCAGTCGGCGCCGGCTACGCTCACCATCACCTACCGCAACGTAGACGTGGACAAGGAACGCCTGCTGTTCCCTTTCTCCATTCCCAAAGGCTATGCCCGCAAAAAGTAAGCGTTGGCTGTTCCTGCTGCTGCTACTAGTCCTTGGGGCAGGCGTACTCGTGCCCGATAATTACGTGCAGGCGCAGCAGAAACGCCGTACCACTACCACCCGCAAGCGCACCAGCGCTACCCGTAGGCGCACCGCCGCGCCCAAATCCAAGGCGCAGCTGGAACGGGAGCGGCGCGCCACCTTGCAGCGCATTCAGGAAACCAGCCGCATTCTGGAGCAGACCCAGCGCCAAAAGGAAGCTTCTCTAGGCCAGCTCAACGCCCTCAAGGAAAAGCTAACGGTGCAGCAGGGCGTGATTCGCAACATTTCGTCGGAGCTGAAATACATTGAAACCGATGTGCAGCAGACCGAGCAGCAGGTGCAGCAAACCCGCCAGAGCCTCGATCAGCTAAAGGCCGAGTACGGCCGCCTGATTTATTCGGCGTCCAAAACGGCCAATAGCTACAACCGCATCATGTTCCTGTTTGCGGCCGAGTCGTTCAACCAATTCATGCTCCGGCTGCGCTATATCCGGCAGTATTCGGAGGTGCGCAAGGCACAAGCCGCCCAGATTACCGGCACCCAGCAGCGCCTCACCCAGCAGCTAACCGGCCTCAAAGTCAAGAAGGAAGAGAAAGGCACCCTGCTCAACACCCAGGTGGCCGAGAAAAACAACCTGCTGACCATGAAAACCCAGCAGGACCAAGTGGTAACCAAGCTCAGCCAGCAGGAACAGAACCTGCGGCAGGAACTGGCCGACCGCCAGAAAGCCATCAGTCGCCTCGATAACCTGATTGCCGAGCGAGTACGGGAAGAAATTGCTCGTGCTGCCCGCGTAGCCGCTGCCCGCGCCGCCGCCCGGGAACGAGCCCAGCGCGCCGCTGCTAACCGAGGCTCTGGGGCCGGAAGCAACACCTACGATGCTCCCGCCGAAGCCGCCGCCACCCGCACCGACCGAGTTACTCTCACCCCCGAAACAGCTATCCTTTCGTCGTCGTTTGCTGACAACCGGGGGCGCTTGTTATGGCCAGTAGCTAAAGGCTTTATTTCGCAACGTTTTGGACGGCACAACCACCCAGTACTGAAAAACGTGGTAGTGGAAAACCGCGGCATCGATATTCAGACCAGCGCTGGAGAGCCAGTACGGGCCATTTTTGATGGCAAGGTGCTGACGGTAGCCAGCGTACCCGGCATGAACAACATTGTCATGATTCAGCACGGTGAGTACTTTACGGTATACGCCAAGCTGCGGGGAGTAAGCGTGAGTGAAGGCGAAACCGTGAAAATGCGTCAGCCCATTGGCACCGTGTACACCAACTCCGAAGGCACGTCGGAGCTACAGTTCCAATTGTGGCGTAACAGCGCCAACCTCAATCCAGAAAACTGGATTGGTCGCCGCTAAAGCGCTGAATTAATTGTTCGGTACAGAAGGAGTAGATTTTGTCTTTAAACAAGACAAAATCTACTCCTTCCTCATGATAACCTTGCGCTTTAAAGCTGTAAATCATTGCAACCGAAGATTATTGATTGGTTTAGTTTGTAGCAAAAAAAACACCATGCAAGGCATGGTGTCTTTCTGAGCTATGAAAACAAACTTAGCTATCAGTGCCTTCCGGCTGGCTTGTAAAGCCATGTTGACAACAAGTCAACCAGTACAACCCCGATAACATGACGAAAGATAGAAGCTTGTAATTTTACAAGTGCTATGATTTCGCCGAAGCACACCTTTTTCCCGGCGAATGACACTATTTACCACCTTTACGCCTGAACTCTTATCATTAAGTCTATATCAAGTTCAATCTGCTCAATAGCGCGGCTTTATATGAATTGCCGATTGGAACTGTAGTCGGATTCTGCTGACGGTCGGCGCTACGGCCGGTGTCTACAGCAATGGTGTCGCCTTCAATTGCAGTAATCCGGTCGAGGCACACAATGTACTTGCGGTGAATGCGCGCAAACTCACGGGCTGGCAGTTTGGCTTCCAGTTCCTTCATCGTGCTATACACCGTATACCGTTCCCGCGAAGTATAAATATTCACATAATCACCTAACGCCTCCACATACCGGATGTCCTCGGTGTGTACGCGCACTAGCTTGTGGTCCTGCTTCACGAAAATCTCGTTGCGGCTACCTACAAACATCGATTCGGCCGCGTTATTAGCCATTCGCAGTAAGCCTTCCAGCTTTTGCTGTTCCTGTTCCAGTTGCAACCGGGCTCGGCGCAGTTCTAGGTGTGCTACTACCTCACGGGCCAGAATCCGGAGTGCATCGCGCTGATGCTCGGTGAGCGTCCGGGGCTGTGTATCAAGGGTGCAAATGGTGCCTAGCGGCATTCCTTCCGGCGAAACCAATGCTGCTCCCGCGTAAAACCGGATGCTGGGGTCGGCTAGCACCATAGGGTTCTGCCGGAACAGCGGGTCTTTAGTGGCGTCCTCTACTTCAAACACGTCGTCGGAGAGCATAGCGTACTGGCAAAAGGCCGCGTCACGGTGAGTTTCCTGATAGCCGGTCAGCCCGACGTTGGCCTTGAACCATTGCCGTTCCGCGTCAATCAACGACACCAACGATACCGACGTGCCGCATATATAGGCTGCCAGCCGCACTAAATCATCGAAAGCCTTTTCAGGTGGTGTGTCCAGCACCTGATAATTACGTAACACTTCCAGCCGCTCGGCCTCATTGGGCTGTTGCAGCGCGGACACTGGCGGGCGAGTGATTCTGGTGGCTGGGCTCATTTTCGCAGATATTCACTAGGGTGGGTGGTGGTACTAGTAGCAGAAAAGCTGTAGCTATAATATTGGGGATAGTAATATTCTACAAAGAGAAGCCTAAAACGGTGAACATACAATTCCGCCCTATCAATACCTGGTTAACCACGATGAAACCGCCGGAAATCAGGATAGGCTGCGCTTCATCTACGCATCATAATCTAATAGTAGATTGCCTTCCTTTTCCATTGTTCAGGAAAATGGGCAGCCAACCATTTTAAAATTATGGGGTATCTTTACCAATCCTGATTTGGTTCCGTATGCGTATCTCAGGCTTTCCATTTCAAATCAGCCCCTCCGGCTTTCTTCTATGCAGCTTTCCTCGCTTTTCCTGATTGGCAACTTCGGTACGACTGAAATTCTGCTGATCCTGTTCGCCATTATTTTGTTGTTCGGTGCCAAGCGCATCCCGGAGCTATTCCGTGGCATGGGCCAGGGTATCCGCGAGTTTAAGGATGCTTCCAAAGAGGAAAAGCCAGAATACCGCGACCAGAATCCTCCCCGCAATCCTAACGAGCCTAACCAGCCTCGCTACTAACTCTCCTAGACGACTATGCAGACGCCACTTTTGTTTCTCGGCGACATCGGGGGCAGCGAGATGCTGCTCATCATGGTTGCCATCCTCGTATTCTTCGGAGCCAATAAAATTCCAGAGTTGGCTCGGGGCTTAGGCAAAGGTATTCGGGAGTTCAAAGACGCTTCCCGAGAAATTCGGAGCGAATTTGAAAACGCCGACCAGCCACAGCAACAACCATATCAGCAGCAGTTCAACCAGAACTATATTGCGCCCGCTCCGCCGGTTTCGAACCATGTATCTGACCCCGCTCCAGAGCAGTTGCCCGACGATGCATACATGCAAACCGAGCCTACGTATTCTTCGCCCGGCACCACGTATACCCCGCCCGTAGCCCAACCTGCCAGCGCCAACCACGCTGCCCCGACGTCGGCTGAACGGCCCCGTCTTGACCAAATGTCCTAATTATTTCCTTTGATTTGAGACTCTTTCATTCTCTCACGGAAGTTCGTAACGAGCTGACGGCAGGCACCACAACCTGTCGTCAGCTCGTGGAATATTACCTAGATAACATCGAGCGGCGGAACGGCCGCTTGAATGCTTTTCTGGAAGTATGGCCCGAGGAAGCGCGTGCCCAGGCTGATGCCGTAGATGCTAAGTTGGCTGCTGGTACAGCAGGCAAACTGGCAGGTATGGTTATTGGGCTAAAGGATGTACTGGCTTACAAAGACCACGCTCTGCAAAGCAGCAGCCATATTCTCGACGGTTTTAAGTCGTTGTTCACGGCTACGGCAGTGCAGCGCCTGCTAGATGAGGACGCCATTTTCATTGGCCGCCAAAACTGCGACGAGTTTGCCATGGGTGCTTCCAATGAGTCGTCGTACTTTGGGCCGGTGCGCAACGCGCTGGATGAAGAGCGGGTGTCGGGCGGTTCGTCGGGTGGCTCGGCCGTAGCAGTACAGGCTGATATGTGTTTGGCGTCGATTGGCTCGGATACGGGTGGCTCGGTGCGGCAGCCAGCAGCTTTTTGCGGTGTAGTTGGGTTCAAGCCTACATATTCGCGCATTTCGCGATACGGCCTGGTAGCCTACGCATCGTCGTTCGACCAGATTGGCACGCTCACCCGCTCGGTAGATGATGCCGCGCTACTGCTAGAGGTAATGGCTGGCGCCGATAACTTCGATAGTACCGCTAGCCAGCGTGAAGTTCCCGCTTATAGCCAACTGCTGGAAGCTGCGCCACATTACCGTATTGGCTACATCCGCGACGCAGTGGAACGGCCAGGCCTGAACCTGGAAATCAAAGAGGCGCTAGAAACCAGTTTAGAAGGATTGCGCAGCCAGGGCCACGTAGTTGATGCGGTGGATTTTCCATACCTCGACTACATGGTGCCAACCTATTACATCTTGACCACTGCCGAAGCCAGCTCTAACCTGAGCCGCTTTGATGGGGTGAAGTACGGTTACCGTGCCCCCGATGCTACCGACCTAGAATCGTTGTATAAGAAGACCCGCTCGCAGGGCTTCGGCTCCGAGGTGCAGCGCCGGATTCTGCTAGGTACGTTCGTGCTGTCGGCAGATTATTATGATGCGTATTATACTAAAGCCCAGCAAGTTCGGCGTTTAATCAAAGAAAAAACCGACGAATTGCTACGCCAGTACGACTTCCTAATCCTGCCTACAGCTCCTACCACGGCGTTCCGCATTGGCGAGAATACCAAGGATGCCCTCTCTATGTACTTGGCGGATATCTTTACGGTGCAGGCTTCACTGGCTGGATTGCCGGCGCTGTCGGTGCCGGCCGGTGCCGACTCCGCAGGGTTGCCCATCGGCTTGCAGGTGATAAGCGGCGCATTCCGCGAAGAACACTTGCTGGCGTTTGCCAAGTCCCTAACCGAAACTCTCACTCCGGCTCTGCCCTAACATTCTGGTGGATCGATGAAAAAGTTGCTGCTGCCGGTTCGTGTTGCTTCTGCCCTTCTTGTGCTAACTGCGCTGGCCTGCCCCTCAGTGGGCCAGACGCTGCCCGCCCGGACTCCAGAAGTACCTCGCCCCAGCAGTCCCAACGATTCCACTCAAGTGCTGGAGTTGCCGCTGTTGCTACCCGATTCGTTGGTAGCCGCGCCCACACCCGTTGATTCGGTGCGGCTGGCGTGGCTGCAAACCCCACCCGAGCTGCGCGACTTAGTAGGTGACCGGATAGGCTGCTTTGAAACCGACGCGCCGCACGCTTTCAATCCGTCGGTAATGTCGTTCGTGACCTTATTCACGGAGCGCAACCGTAAGTACATGCAACGGGTGCTGGAGCGGGAAAACGTATATTTTCCGCTGTTCGAGAAGTATCTGGCCAAGTACAACTTACCCGTTGACTTGAAATACCTAGCCGTAGTGGAATCGGCCCTGATTCCAACGGCCAAGTCACACGTAGGCGCTACCGGTTTGTGGCAGTTCATGGGCCCCACGGCTGGCGACCTTCGGCTACGGCGCGACGAGTGGGTGGATGAGCGGATGAACCCTGAGAAATCGACGGAAGCTGCTTGCAAGCACCTACGCTACCTGTACGGTGTGTTTCACGATTGGGAATTGGTGCTGGCAGCCTACAACTGGGGCGCGGGCAGCATGCAGCGCGTGATGCGGCGCACTGGCAAAAAGAATTTCTGGGACTTGTATCCCAACCTACCGCGGGAAACGCGCAATTACGTGCCGACTTTCACGGCCATCATGTACTCAATGAAGTACGCGCAGGCGCATCAGTTGCACTCGCCTGAGCTGAAATACCGCTACGCCGAAGCCACCGATACCTTGCAACTCAACGGCCGGGCATTGGATTTGCGGCGCCTGAGCCAAGCTTGTGGCTTCGACGACTCCTTGGCGCTGCATCATTACAATCCTGAGTTGCGGCAGCCGTGGTTGCCGGCTGGCTACCGCTCCTACGCAGTACAAGTGCCAGCCACAGCTCGGCCTCAACTAGCTATGGTTGACCGGGCTACGCTATTTGACTATTGCCAGCCTCGTATCGACCAACCACAGTTGCTGGCCCCGATAATGCCGCGCGTGTTCGGTACGGAGCCTTTCTCATCCCGCTCGATGCTGGCAGAAGGCGCACCACGCGAACAAACTGAAACACCAGCGCCACGCTTCCGGCGGATGCAGCACAAAGTACGCCGCGGCGAAACGGTAGCTTCTGTGGCCAACCGCTATGAGGTGAGCACTGCCCAGATTAACCGCTGGAACGGCCTACGCAAGGGCCGGGCACTGACTTCTGGTCGGCAACTAGTGGTATTTGTGCCAGTTACTACACCAGTTACGCGCCCAACACCTGCTGGAACAGCATTAGCAGCCAACAGCAAACTCAAGGTACCTGCGCAACTCACTTCGCCGGTAGCTAGGCCTAGCAGAGGACTGGCCTCCAGCGTGGTAGCGGCTTCAGCAACGGAAGAACCGGTAGCCGTGAGCAAAGAGCCCACTCAAGTTGCTCGGGTATCTCCTGCTACTACTATTGTGCCGGCTTTGGAAGCCGTAAAAGCTGTTGAAAACTCGGTGACCGACGACAGCCTGCCTACCGAATACGTGGTGCGCAAAGGCGATTATCTGAGCCGGATAGCTGAAATACGCGGCTTGAGCGTAAGGCAGGTAATGGAGTGGAACAAGCTCAAGTCCAGTACGGTAGCGCCCGGCCAAAAGCTGGTATTCACGGCCCCAGTTGAGGAGGAGGATACAAGTGAGGAAACTCCGGCACCGGCTCCGCAGAAACCTAGCCGCGCCGCACAAGTTACCGCCAAGCCGCAGCCGGTTGCGCAGCCAGCCATCAAGAAAGTGCACCTCGTGCAGGTTGGCGATACGCTCTACAATATTTCGCGCCGTTACCAGGGCGTAACGGTGGAACAGCTCAAGCAGCTTAATCACCTCACTTCCGATGAGGTAAAGCCTGGCCAGAAGCTTATTGTAGCCCGGTAAATTTCAGCGTAGACCTGAAGTAGAGGGCCAACCGGAAACCTTTCGGCAGCGGCTTGGCTTTCACAGTACCAAATTGCTGCCGGCCAGAAGCCCAGATTTCTGGCTGCTAAGTGTAGCTTTGGGATTCTATTTACTTCTTGCTATTACGCTTCCTGATGGCTTCAACAGCTAATACGTTCGTTCTGGTAGAAACCCCGGAGCCGCACCGGGTACGCACCCGCCAGATTGTGAAAGCCCACCCAGAGGTGAAAGAGCTGATGACGCGCACTCCCGCCACGGCTCTGATTGGGGTAGCGTGTGTGGCAGCGCAAGTGTTACTGGCAGTGTTTCTACGCCATGAGCCGTGGTACATTATAGCACTGGCGGCCTACTTTGTAGGGGCGTTTTTCTCGCACACGCTGTTTGTCGTCATCCATGAGGCGGCGCACAACCTGGTTTTCCGAAAGGTATGGCAGAACGTGGCGGTAGGTATTGTGGCCAACTTCGCGTCGGTAGTACCCACGGCTGTTTCCTTCAAGAATTTCCACATCAAGCACCACGTATTTCAGGGTGTGCACGAGCTGGATGCCGATTTGCCTGATTGGTACGAGGCCAAGCTGATTAAAAATTACTCGCTTGGGAAAGCAGTGTGGCTGTTCTTTTTCCCGCTGTTCCAGGTTGTCCGCACCATTCGGTGCCGCGAGGTGGCCGTTTTCGACCGATACGTGGTGGCCAACATTGTGGCGCAGTTGGCTTTCGATGCGGCTATTGTGTATTTCTTCGGTTGGCCGGCGCTGGGCTACCTGTTTCTGAGCTTCTGGTTTTCGGTGGGCTTGCATCCGCTGGGTGCGCGCTGGATTCAGGAGCACTATCTTACCCTCGACGACCGGCAGGAAACGTACAGCTACTACGGCCCGCTGAACGGCATTAACCTGAACGTAGGCTACCACAACGAGCACCACGACATGCCCTCGATTCCGTGGAACAAGCTCCCCCGCCTCAAGGCCGTGGCACCCGAATTCTATGAGCCGCTGCTGCACCACCGCTCATATACCAAGCTGTTCTTCACGTTCCTCTTCGACCAAGAAATCAGCCTTTTCTCACGTATTACGCGCCGCAGTCGTGGCCATGCCACACTTCAGGACCGCTCCATTCCCGATAAACAGCTGGTGGAAGGCGCTTCAGCTTAATGCTCTAGCTTACCATTAAGCAAAACGCTCTCAGCCTGTCCGCTGAGGGCGTTTTATTTTCCGGCGAAACCTTTCGCGTTGATTCTTGCTTATAAACGCCATATTCCGAAATCCTCGCTCATGAAAAAGATACAAGTCGAAATCTGGTCTGATATTCTGTGCCCCTTCTGCTACCTCGGCAAGCGGCGGCTGGAAAAGGCCTTGGCTAAGTTTCCGCACGCTAACGAGGTGGAAGTGAAATGGCGCAGCTTCGAGCTAGACCCTAATGCCAACCCTACCCCCGGCGTTAGCCAATACGCCATGCTGGCCTCTAAGTACGGCAAGCCCGAAGAATGGGCCCGCCAGATGAGCGCCAACATGGCCCAATCAGCCAAAGAAGAGGGCTTAACCTTCGACTTCGACCGGGCTGTACCGGCCAACTCGTTGCGGGCGCACCGCCTGGTGCACCTGGCCGAGCAGCACGGCCACCAGGATGCGGCTAAAGAACGGCTATTCAAAGCCTATCTGGAACAAGGCCTCGACATCAACGACGTACCCACGCTAGCCCGCATCGGCAGTGAGCTGGGCTTGCCAGCCGCTGAAGTAGAGCAACTGCTGGCTTCCGACGCCTTCGAGCAGCAAGTACGGCACGACGAGTATCAGGCGCGCCAGATTGGGGTGCGTGGCGTGCCTTACTTCGTGTTCGACGACAAGTACGCCGTGTCTGGCGCGCAGCCGACGGAGCTGTTTCAGGAAGTACTGGAGAAAGTGTGGGAAGAGGCCCGGCCCCAACCCGTGCAACTAGCCGGCTCTGAGGGTGCCTCTTGCGACATCAACGGCAACTGCTAGGCCGCCTTAGCTTGCCCATAAAAACGGCTGCCCCTTGCGGGGCAGCCGTTTTTGTTTTTCAGTTGCAGCTAGCTGGGGGCATTACGCCGTTTGTGTCTGCATCTGTTCTAGCCGCTCAGTAATGAAGTCCACCTCGTGAGCTACCAGCTCGAAGTCAACGGCGCGGGCGTTTTGGATGGCCTGTTCGGCGTTGCGGGCTCCTACCAGCACCACCGAAATACCGGGCTGCGCCAAGGTCCAGCGGAGTACCAACTGGCCTAACGTAGCATTCTTGCTTTGCGCCAGCGGCCGGATTTTCTCCAGAAACTCGTTGACGCGGGTTACGCTCTCGGGTGTGAAGAGGCGGTTGGTAGCGCGCAGGTCACTGTCGTCGAAGTGCTGGCCGGGCTTGATTTTGCCGGTCAGTAGCCCCAGCTGCATAGGGCTGTAGGCCAGAATGGATTTGTCGTGCTTGAGGCAATATGGCAGCACATCCTGCTCAATGTCGCGGCGCAACATACTGTATGGCACCTGGTTGGATACGATGTGTAGCGTCTTCTCTGCCTCCTCCATTTGGGCCACCGAGTAGTTGCTGACTCCGGCGGCGCGCACTTTACCTTGCTCAATCAGGCGGCTCACAGCCTCCATCGTTTCGTCAATGGGCGTTGTCACGTCGGGCCAGTGCTGCTGATACAGGTCGATGTAGTCGGTGCCGAGGCGGCGCAGGCTGTCTTCGCACTCTTTGATGATACTGTCGCGGCCGGCATACTTGTACACGTCGATGTCCTGACCGTCGTTGTTTTTGGTTTTCATGGCAAAGTCGCCCTTAGCCAAGTCCCAGCGCATGCCAAACTTGGTTAGAATCTGCACTTTGTCGCGGGGCAAGGTCTTAATGGCCTCGCCTACAATTTCTTCGCTCAGGCCCATGCCGTAGATGGGCGCCGTGTCGATGCTGGTTACGCCTAGGTCGTAAGAGGCCCGGATAGCGCCCACTGCATCATTCTGTTCGGTACCGCCCCACATCCAGCCGCCGGCGGCCCAGCTACCAAACGTGATACGCGAAACTTCAACTTCTGAATTTCCTAACTTTCTGTATTCCATCGGTTTGTTTGTCTGCTTAGAAACGGCCAGCCTATTTGCTGGTCGTGAGTTATTGGGAGCTGTAAATACCCCAATGCTGGGGCCAAGGTTACGGCGCAGCTTACTCTGAGGTGCAGTTTCCAGCCCGCCAGAGCAGCAGGCATAGGATTGGGGCAACAAGTGAAATAAGGGCGTCTTAACCGGCGCTACAGCCGTAGAACCAGTAGCTACTAGGCACCCTTGCTATTTCGGTGCCGGCGTGCGTCTTACACTAGGGCACTGCGCCTTTTATTTCCCTCCCTATTCTCCCTTATGCGACGTCATCTTATTGTATGCGTGCTTTTAGGCTTTGGTTTGCTATTGGCGGCTTTCCAAGGGCAACCCGACGCATTTATCCAGCAGATAACGAGGCAGCTGACTCGATTCTACGCCAGCACCTATCCCGAAAAAGCTTACGTCCAGTTCGATAAGGACACTTATGCGGTAGGTGAAATCATGTGGTTCAAGGCCTATGTGGTGGAAGCTAATGCCCACCGCCCCGATACCCTCAGCCGTGTGCTGTACATCGACCTAATTGCGCCCAACCAGAAAGTAGTGCAGCAGCGGATGCTAGAGCTGAAAAACGGCACCGCTCCCGGCGACTTTCAACTGGCCGATAGTCTCACGCAGGGAACGTATACAGTACGTGCCTATACCAGCTGGATGCGCAACGCCGGCCCCAACTATTTTTTCAGCCGCTCGCTGAAAGTATGGGCCAACACGGATGCATTGCCAGCCAAGCCCCGCCGCCGAGCCACTCCCACCACAACACAGCCCGAATCCAAGTGGCTGGATGTACAGTTCTTCCCAGAAGGGGGGCAATTTGTAGCCGGCTTGGGCAGCACCGTTGGTTTCAAAGCCACCGACACCTATGGCGCAGGTGTGAACATTCAAGGCACTGTGCAAGACGATACAGGCAAGCAAGTAGCCGAATTCAGCAGCCAGCACTTGGGAATGGGGCGTTTTCAGCTACAGCCCGAGCTCGGCAGGCGCTATACCGCCATTGTGCGCCAACCCGACGGCCAACGCATCCGGCACGAGTTGCCAGCAGTGCAACCCACAGGTATTACCATGCGGGTGCTGCCGTTGGGGCCGGTTTATCGGATAGCCATTCAGTGCAAGCTGCCCCCCAACGCGCCGGCCGAGCGCATTACGGTAGTGGGCCATGTGCGGGGCCAGGTGGTGTACGCCGGGCAAGGCGAAATCAAGTCGGGCGGCACCTTTTCCACTAGTATCCCTCAGGAACGGTTTCCAGGCGGAGTGGTGCATTTTACACTCTTTGATGGCCAACAGGTAGCACGCTGCGAGCGGCTTGTTTTCACCGACAACAACCCCGGCCTACGGGTCAGCCTGCAACCCGACAAGCCTAGCTACGGCCTTCGGGAAAAGGTAACGCTTCGCGTGGGTGTCACCGACGAGGCCGGGCAGCCTGCGGCCGGGCAGTTTGCGCTGGCCGTAAACAGTACCGCGCTGGTACCCCTCGACTCCGGTGCTACGGATATCCGCACCTACCTGCTGCTGACTTCCGACTTACATGGGCGCGTGGAGCAGCCCGGTTTCTATTTCCGCAACCAGTCGGCCCAAACCCGGCAGGCCCTTGACAATCTGCTGCTTACCCAAGGCTGGCGGCGGTTTGCCTGGAAGCCTTTGTTGGCCAATAAGTTCGGGGACTATCCCTATCCATTAGAGCAGCTATTGAGCTTGAGCGGACAGGTATTCAACAACAAGCAGGTGCCCGCTGCCGGAGCTACGGTGTCGTTGTTCCGGTTTGGCTCGGGCTCGGATATCACCGAAGCTACCACCGATTCGGCGGGACGCTTTTTGTTTGCTGGCTTCTCGGGGCGCGACAGTACCCGGATGCTGGTGCAGGTGCGAGGCCGGAAAGGGCTGCGCAACCCCACCATCAAGCTCGACCGGCGCCTAGTGGAAATCGACAAAACGCCGGTTCGGCCGCTGCCCGAAACCACCCCCGAAAAAGCGCCTTACTTGGCCAGTAGCCGGCGCCAGCAGGTGGTAGAACGCCAATACAGCCCCAATGCCAAAACCATCATGCTGGGCAATGTAACCGTGAAGGGCCGTGCCCCGCAGCCTGACTTACGCCGGATTTATGGGCAGGCCGATGTGGTAATCAAAACCAAAGACATTCCGGCGGCCAGCAGCTACGTCAATGTGTTGCAGCTGTTGCAGGGTCGAGTGGCCGGCCTCACCATTACCGGCTCCGGGTTTAATATGCAGGCTCAAATTCGGGGCCAGGGCACTCCACTTATTGTGGTGGACGGCATTACAATGGATTTCGACATTCTCAACAGCATTCCGGTAACGGACGTGGAAAGTGTGGAGGTGTTGAAGGGCCCATCGGCGGCTATTTATGGCTCCCGAGGGGGCGGGGGCGTTATTGCCATCTTCACCAAGCGAGGCAACCCCGACTATGACTTCTCCAACGACCCACCTTCGCCTAACATGCAAACCTACCTGATGCCGCGTTACTACCAAGTGCGCGAGTTCTACGCTCCCACTTACGCTACCAACCGCAACGCCAACGTACCTGATTTCCGCAGCGCCACGCTGTACTGGAACCCCAACGTGCGTACCGACGCCAGCGGCCAAACCACCGTTTCGTTCTACACTTCCGACGAAGCGGGCACCTACCGCCTCACCCTTGAAGGCATATCGGCGGCGGGCTCACCGGGCCACGGTACGGCGCAGTTCCAGAGCCGCTAGGTGGCTACCGGCGGCTGTATGGAAAGCTGGGCATGGCGGCCCGCACCAGGTTCTGGGCCAGGCGCTCGGGCTTGAGGGCATTGTTGCCGGTACGCTGGAAGTCCAGCCGCCACGCCAGTTGGTTTTCGCGGCAGTCATAGAGCGTGAGGCTGGTTGTAGCTTCGCTGGCCGGAATAACGGACTGGTTACCCAACAGCGGCTCGTTGAGCAGGATGCGTGCTGCCAGCCCTACCCCATTGGGCAACGGCTGAAATAGCAGGGTTTCGCCCGATAAAATGGCATCGACTCCTAGCGCCTTCCGCACTTCCTCCAGGCTTTTGTCAGGCAGGTTTTCGTAGGTGATACCGGCTTGCTGCAACAGGCGGTTGGTTTCGCGTACGTCCTGAAACTGCACGGTGTAGCCGCGGGCGGGCTTTTGGGCCTGAAGCTGGTCGTAGAACAGTTCCTGCAACCGATAGGCTACGTGCCGGCCTTCCCATTGCTGCTTGGCAGTCCATTCCTGCTGAATACGCTGCTGAGCGGTGAGCGTGGTATCGGCCCCCGGAAACCGGATGTCGCTGAGCCGGATACGGTCCTGCTCTACGTCAAAAGGCAGAATGGCCACGGTCCGGTGTGCGGCTAGGGCCGTTTGGTTGAGGGTGCTGGTAGTGAAGCGGCCGGGGGCGCAGCAAGTAAGCGTGGCGGCCAGAAAGAGTAGTAAAACGCGTTGCATACTGCAAAGAGGGTTGCAAGCCTAAAGTGGTTGTATACAGCTACTAGTCAACGCACAAATTTTGTTGATTTTCACCTCTTATTGCTACTACCTCGGCTGTAACTAACCTTTTAAATCAGCGGTATAGTGAAGAGTACATCACCCCAACTCCTCACCACCGCTATGAAAACCACTTTGCACGCAGCACTTCTGCTGCTGATCGGCTTGCTGAGTGCCTGCTCGCCGGCCGTAACTGTTCAACAAAAACCGGGCGTCGACTTCAGCAATTACCGCACCTACGACTGGGCTAAAACCGACGTAAAATCAGCCGACTCCAAGAATCCCATTTACAAAAGTAGCCTCAACGACGAAATCATTCAGAGTGCCATCAGCTCGGAGCTGTCCAAGCGCGGTATCCGGCAGGCGCAGGGCCGTACCAAGCCCGATTTCTACCTCACTTATCATCTCTACATTGAAGAGGCCGAGCGCACGGTAGCCAACCCGCCGGCTACTGGCTTTGCATACCCCTACGCCATGTCGTACCGGGGCCGGTTTCTGCCCATCAACTACGGCTATTTCTATTCGTCGCCGTATTACAACACCGGCTACCGCACCGAAACCTACCAGGAAGGCACCATGATCCTGGACTTTGTAGATGCGCGCACCCACAACTTGGTGTGGCGCGGCTCAGTGGCCGACCCGGTAGGCAACCCAGCCAACATCGGTACCGAATTCGCTAAAGCTGCCAAGGACATCCTCGACAAGTTTCCGGTCGGCGAAAAAAACTAGCTGGCTTTCTGCCTTACGCAATTGCCCTACCGCCCCCGTTCAGTTGCTGAGCGGGGGCGGTTGTTTACTACTACCTTTGGGGGTGCAGAATTCAACTCCCGATTTTCCGGCTGGCTCTCACAGCTGGCTGAGCGTGTCCTGTGTTTCGTTGCAGGAAAAGGGTGCTTCGGCCTTGCAGGAGGTAAGCTTCACGCAACGGCAATTTCAGAGGCTGGCTATTGCAGGTGCTACTGGCGCGGGCAAGAGCACCCTGCTTCAAATTATAGCGGGCCTGATTCAGCCTACTGGCGGCGAGGTCCGGTTTGAAGGCGACCGGGTAAAAGGCCCCACCGAACAGCTCATGCCGGGTCATCCGGGCATTGCGTATTTGTCGCAGCACTTCGAGCTACCGAAGTTTTTGCGGGTGGAACAGGTGCTACGCTACGCCAACCGGTTTGGGACGCTGGACGTGCCTACCCTGTTCGAGGTATGCCGCATCAGCCACTTGGCTACGCGCCAAACCAACCAGCTTTCCGGCGGCGAACGGCA
This sequence comes from Hymenobacter norwichensis DSM 15439, assembly GCF_000420705.1. Lineage (GTDB taxonomy): Bacteria > Bacteroidota > Bacteroidia > Cytophagales > Hymenobacteraceae > Hymenobacter > Hymenobacter norwichensis. Next base: position 273,306 of record NZ_ATVL01000006.1, on the reverse strand, counting down.
GCGTATTGCCTTGGCCCGGCTGCTGCTCACGGCACCTAAGTTGCTACTGCTCGACGAGCCATTCTCCAACCTCGACCGGGTACATAAGGCCGTTTTGAAAGCTGTTATCCAAGACATCGGCGACAAGTTGGGCATCACCTGTCTGCTGATTTCGCACGACCCTACCGATACGCTTTCCTGGGCCGAGGAACTGCTGGTACTGGAGAACGGCCAGTTCATTCAGCAGGGCACCCCAGTTCAGATTTACAATCACCCCGTAAACGAGTATGCCGCCGGCCTGTTCGGCGACTATAACTTGTTGAGCGGACCAGCAGCCAAGGCGTTTGCCAAGCTCAGTGGCATTAAGGCCAGCCGCCAAGCAAACAAGCGCCTATTAGTTAGGCCCGAGCAGCTGATACTGAGTGCCACCGACAACGGCGGCGTGCTCGGCACCGTGGTGGCTACTCGGTTTTTTGGGAGCTACTCGGAAGTGGATGTGCAGGTACTGGACACGCAAATACTGGTGCGTACCACCGCAGCATTGGCAGCGGGTACTCTTACATACGTTTCGGTGGCGGCTGCGGGCGGATGGTTTATGTGAAATGCTGGCTAGGTTCGCTACGCACCGAGGCGCTGAAATAGGCGCTGGTATAGCCACCGGGCCAGCCTAATGCCTGGCAAATCAATCAGCCGGTACATCAGCCACGCCAGCAGCAATAACACGGGTACCGTTGCCAGTAAACTCAGCGCCACGCCAGCATGGTAGCTAATCTGAGAAGGCAACGCCAAGAATAGGGCGCTGGTGAAGGTGGCAATAACCAGAAAGTGCAGCAGATACAGCGAAAACGAAATACTCCCTAGCCACCGCAACCACCGGGCCCCGAGGATGCGCCGCAGTGTGCCTGAAGCAGTAACTGCCGCAATGAAAGCCGCTGCCCCCAAAATGTGCGCTAGTTGCATGGCCCGGTCGTGCGTGAGCCAGTCTGGCTCTAGCAAACGGTAAGGCGTAGTTTCTATTTCTATGAACCCGGCCTGCGGAAATGAACCCAGCAATACAGCCGCCAGCAACAGTAACCCAACCACAACCCGCCGGTAGCGCCGCACCGCCACGAGCCAAGTGATATGATGGCGGGCGTCGTTGAGAGCTATGCCCACTGTAAAGGCGGCGAGGTAGAAGCTAAGGTTGGAGAAGTGCAGTACCACCAGCATAAACCCGTAGAGCCAGCCGCGCCGCCGAAAATCACCGAATAGAGCGAGAAAAGCGAATACAAAGTAAGACCCAACTAACTCGGTGTTGAGCGTCCAGTGAACGGGGTTGTACTTAGCTTCGCCATTGAGCGGTACGCGCACTAACGCGTCGAGGGCCAGTTCCCAGCCGGTGCCGAGCGGCTCCTGCCAGAAGCCCGACAGCCACGTGTTGCCGAGTTGCTGGCCCAGCTCCACATGCCGAAACGCTCCGGCCCAGTGCAAGCCAGTTGCTAGCAGCACCGAAAATCCAACTGGCACCACCAACCGCACATAGCGCCGTGCTGCTTGTGAGCGTATGGCCGCCAACTGACCAGTACGGAAATACTGCTCGCTGAGCACCACTCCACTCAGCACAAAAAACAAACACACCGCCAAATGCCCCCCTAACAATACATTGAGCGGACCACCCGCTACCAGTAGCTCCCAGCTCCCAAGTCGGATAGCGTGCGGGTCGGCCGTGATGAGTGCAGGGTAGAATATGCTAGCCAGGTGATGCACTACCACCACCACTGCCGCTAAGCCCCGAATACCGTCGAGGTAATGTAGGGTGTGCGACGAATGAGCAGAACTAGTGGAAGCAGACACCCTAAACAAAGGCTAGGTGAAACGATGCAGTAAGCCAGCCCGACAATGCGCTAGCTTAGTAGGCCGCTTCACTCCGCAGCCAACAACGCGTGGTGAGCATAAACCAAAGCCGGGAGTCGGCCAAGGAAGTAGCCTGAGTTGAGGCAGTGCAGCTACAGAGGTATATTACTTGGCTGCTTTGCCGCCGCGTGGAAAGCGGGGGTCTTCCGAGGCACGCAGCGTGGAGTCTGGCACTTGCACAAAGCGGCTGTCAATGAAGCCTTTGGCGCTGTGCTTAGGAAACAGCTCCCCGCCCGGCTTGGGTGCCACCGTATACAGCCCATTCACCGCGGCCGATTTTAGGTCGATGGTGTCGCCGCGTTTCACAATCAGAATACGGGTGTACGCGGAGGTATCGGGCTGCATGTAAATAGCGGCTGTTTCCGCCGTTACGACCACCGGATACCGAAATTTATCGGCGTGTCCGCAGGCAGACAACGCCAATACGGCTAGCACTGTAAGTTGCTTCATGGCCGCCAAGCTACTGCAAACTGCCGGATTTCTTACGCGCCGCCGGGTTATGTAGCGGGGTCAATCAACGGTTTTATTGCAAAGCGTCTAGCGCCTGCATCGGTTCTTAAGCAGTCGGGCAACGCTCTTTTAAAAGGTTCTTTCGCAAGAAAGCGTTTGGGTACAGACGCAAAAAAAAGGGTAGCCTTTGTACAAGGCCACCCTTTTTGTGCAATCAGTATACAAGGTGCTCGCACTTACTGCGGGCTAGTAGTTGTAGTGCTGGACTTCATTTTGGTTTTCTTGGTTCGGGCTTTGTCCATGTCTTTATTGCCCTTCATTTTGCCGGAGCGTCTCGCGCTACCCGCCGTGGTTTGGGCAGGCATATCGCTGGCGGGTTGAGTGTTGCTAGCGGGCAATGTACCCAGTGAGCCAGATCCTTGCGCTGGTGGCGCAGATTGGGGGCTGGTGTTGCCGTTTACGGTGGGCGTGCTACCTGGTGTGGTAGTTTGAGCGAAGGAGGCAGTTACACTCAAGGCCAAAGCGGCGGCGAAAGCAAATACGATTTTCATAGCGGAGTGAATAAGTGAGGGAACGATCACCGGATGTTGGCTCTCGGTAAGCATACGTGAAGCCGCAAGCCAGTGTTCGTACGCCAGGCGATAATATCCTGGCATAGGGCTTTGGCCGCAGGTGCAGCGCATTATAACAATGTACGCCAGCCTAATTGCTGGGCACCCACATACAAACTGCCAGTAGTTTCGTATCTGTAAAGCGCCTGAGTTACTATTGCCGCGTATATGGATACTAATACATCGTTTCTACTAGACGAGCAACGGTTCCGCTCGCTATTCGATAATAACCCAGACTTGGTGCTGTTTCAGAACAATGCTGGCACTATCCTAGATGCGAACCGGGCATTCTTTGCCCACATCGACAAACCCAAAGGGCACGTTCTGAACCGGCCTTTGTCGGACTTTTTGCCGCCCAACAAGCGCGCCCTATTTCAGCAGAAGCTAGCGGAAGCATTTCAAGGCCAAACGGTGCGTTTCGACACCGACGTGCAATTTGATAGCCTACCACCGCGGCAGTTTGATATAACGCAGGTGCCACTAATGACGGATGGCGAGGTAACAGGAATACACGTCGTATTCCGAGATATTACTGACGTAACGGTTGCGCAGCTACTTATCCAGCAACAAGCCCAAAAGCTCAACACTGTATTTGAAGCCATTACCGACGCTTTTTTTCTGGTGGACCACAGCTGGCGCTTCACTTACCTCAACAGTGAAACGGAGCGGGTACTGAACGTACAGCGGGCTGCTGTTATGGGCCAGAGCCTATGGGACGTATTTCCGGAGGAAAGCAACGGCGTTTTCTATCAGCATTATGTGCAAGCGCTGCACACGCAGCAGGCAGTGCATTTCGAAGGCTTTTTCGAGCGGCTACAGATGTGGTTCGATGTAAAGGCGTTTCCATCGGAGGAGGGCTTGTCAGTCTACTTTGCCGACATTACCGACCGGGTGAAAGCCCACGAAGAGCTGTACCGGCAGAACAACGATTTGCAGCAGTTCACCTACATCGTATCGCACAACCTACGCGCGCCCCTAGCCAATATTATGGGGCTAGTGGACCTGCTGGCCTCGCTAGAGCCCAATTCCACTGATTTTCAACAAACTCGCCAGCATCTGCAACTCAACGCTCATCAACTGGACACCGTGTTGCAGGACATGAATACCATCCTCACCATCCGCGACAACCACAATGTGGTAGCGCCCGAGCAAGTGCCGCTGCTGGATGTAATTGAGCAGGCCTGCCGAACCCTGGATGCGCCTCTGAAGCAATGCCGGGGCACCCTCCAGATAGCCGTGCCTGATACTTTGCGCGTGCATGGCAACCGTGCCTATCTCCACAGCATTTTCTTCAATCTGCTTTCCAACTCCATTAAGTACCGTGCCGATTCACGGTCGTTGCAAGTGCAGATTGAAGCAGTGAGCAGTTCCGAGCAGAACATTGTGGTTACCTTCGCCGACAACGGCTCGGGCTTCGATTTGCAGAAGGCCGGGGCGGATGTATTCAAGCTCTACAAACGGTTTCACTCACAGCACGTTGGCCGTGGCATGGGTCTGTACTTAGTCAAAACACACGTGGAGGCTATGGGCGGGCATATTTCGGTTAGCAGCCACGAGGGAGTAGGCACCCGTTTCACTATCCACCTACGCTAAGCACCACATGGATATTCTACTGATTGACGACAACTCGACCAGCGTGTTTCTGACGGAAATGCTGCTAAAGCGTGAGGGGGTTTCGAGTAATATTCATTCGTTTTTTACAGCAAAAGAAGCCTTACGCTACATCCAGCAGAGCCTTCCTGATCGGGTGCCTGCCATCGTTTTTCTGGACTTGAATATGCCAGTGATGGATGGCTGGGAGTTTCTGGAAGCTTTGAAGCCATACGAGCAGCAGCTAGCCCACCGGTGCCATATCTACGTGCTTACCTCGTCGCTTGCCACTGCCGATGCCACTAAAACCAAAGACTACTCGTTGGTGTCAGGCCTGATTCATAAGCCAATGGATAGCCAGATGCTACGCGTTATTTGGGCAGAAGTAGCAGAGCAAACAAGCTAGAACCACGGACATTGCATGGCTTGCAATAGCCTAGTAACGAATAAATGGCCGTCGTTTTAAGCTAGGGGCTTAACCGGGCACTCTGAAGCTGCGCTTGGCAACAGCTTTACCAGGCGCACATCGGCGCTCGGGTGGCCTTCATAGGCGGGGAGTTGCCAGAACAAGCCGGCCACAAACGGCAGTTGTTGGCCCCAACCTAAGTTTCGGCGTGTTGCCTAAAAAAAGGCTATCAACACGGGTGGCTACGAGGCACCTATGTTCAGCAGGCGCTGAAGCTCTTGGTTGACGAGGTGGTCGGCGGCACGAGTGGTTTCGGGCAGGCGGTAGGCCGGAGCACAACGCAGCACCCAGTAGCAAGCCGTAGCCAACGAAACCTTATGCCCCACCGACACGAACACTGGGTTGATACAGGACTGGGTGCGCACCGCTTGTCCTACTATTTCTCCATCCAATATCAGTTCGGCGGTGCTGCCTCTTAGCGGCTCCAAACTGTGATATTAACCCACCAGTCTGGTTTTAGCGCAGCCAATAGTAGGTAATCCGGTAGTTACGCCCAGATGGCAAGCCAACCCAAAGCGGCGTGGATGCGCCACCCCCTGCCCGTCGCAGATTACCAGATCAGGAGACCTGGGTAGCTGTGCTAGGGCCTGCTGAATGGGGGGCAACTCGCGGAAGGAAAACAGACCCGGAACGTAAGGAAAGGTAGCCCGCTGCTGCACGATAGCCGTGTGTTGAATTTCTAGGCTGGTGGCATCCAGTAACACAGCGGCCGCCACTAACAAGTCGCTGTGTGGTGAGTAGGCTACATCTACACCCGCCACAGTTTTAATGGCAGTGGGGAGTTGGTCGTGAGCTACAACGAGAGCCGCCAGGTGGCGCTGCTCCTGTTCAGCGGCGGCTTGGTCGGCGGCAGAGAGGACGCTAAGCATAAGAGAATTACTGATTCAGGGTGGAGGACTGTTTTTAGCCCGGTACAACCGCAAGATGGTATAGTACTCATCGTGCTCTGTGATTCGTAAATCAGTAAGCTGTATACCGTGGGCGTCCCAGCTTTGCTCGGCTATCTTAACCCCGTGCTCATACGTTGTGTGGCTTTTGAGGGTACCGTTTTCGTACCATTCCGTAACGTGCAGCGTATGGGGCACCTCGTCAGCTACGGAACGACGCTTGATCTGGCCTGCCGGGTACCATATGCTACCTGCTTGCGTATCAATGCCCTTGCGGAAAACGGATTCGGCTTGTAGGCTGCCATCCGGATACAGCTCTACCCCAACGCCCGTGAAGGGCTGGTCTCCCCACAGGCATATCACTCCATTGGGGCTGTAGTGGAAATCTAATTCGTCGCAATCTATTCTGTTCTCAGGATTCATGCGGGTATACAACTCACATACTAAACTATACTACCGGTAGGCGTGATGATACCGATAACTGCACCGGATTGCGCGTTAATTTCAACAGTGAAATATTCATCCTGCATACCTAAAGGCATTGGAATATCAAGCGAAATGCGCCACACTGGATAGGACACTGCATCTTGGTGAGCAAGCAATTTCCCGACTATGCTTTGTTCCCTAAATGGAATGGCTCTTTTTTGCAGCGCATCTAGTGCAATCCGCGTAGCTTCTTGCTCTGTGAGTAGGTTGTTCATGTGGTACGACGATTTATTTAGCTCAATGACTCAATGTACTTAGTTGCTGCAACCATTTCAGACTTGGAAAACAAGTGCTGATGGTCAACAATCTTGTCGAAAACGTATTTTTCACGTTCGTATCGGCTTTGTTTCTGATAAGCAGCTTGGCCCAAAGCAGCCCATTGTTCGGCATGTTGGGTTTCGTGAAACGCTTCAAAATGAGTAGCTCCTTTGCGTAAATACATTTTACCCAAGGCTGGATCAAAGCCAGCACGAGCAAAACTGGGTAGCACTCCTTTCTTATCAATAATCAAATCAACTTTGATTGCCGCCAGCTTTTGAGAGAGGTTTTTCAACTCTATTCTACTGAGTCTCGCACTACCTAGATAACCGGTGCGGGCACTTTGCGGACGTTCAGCGAAAAGCTTTTTTTCCTTGTCAAAGCGCATGAAGTCCGTTGGAGTAACAACAGGCATAGTTGGCCGCGCTCTAAGTACTGCTGAGGGCAGGTACTCTGCCGGCTTGCTCAGTGCTCGGTAGCGGGTGTCTTGGTCGGCATCCCAGGGGATGACGCTGTGCGCTTCCGAGAACTGGCCTTGCACTTCCTTAGCAGCCGCCGACAGGTTGAGTTCTACCTCAAATGAGCCTTAGCCGTACTGGCCGCGCGCATCGAAGCGGCATTGGTAATGCACGCAAAAGGCATCGTAGAAAATAACCATTTTCGCTTTCTGGTCCTCGTTCTGGAAGAAGATCAGGCGTCCACTCTGGCGGCGGTGGGGGTCGAGCATCCACTCTTCCCAGAAGCTCCAGGTGGCGGCCTCCCCTACTAAGGTCAGCTCGATCAGGCCCAGGCGCACGTCGGTGCTCGGGCGGGTTATAGCTAAAGGCGCAGCTTGCCATGCGGACCTAGAATATAAAGCATCCGGCCAGTATCATCGGCTATAAACATGAAAAAGTCGTGCTGTTCAAATACGCCCGGCTCACTAACGTAGGAGACGCACCAGTAGGCCGCAGGCGTGTCGGTGGTAGCACCTGTCGTTACATCAGTGAATTGAGCGGCAAGCCCTTCCTGGGCATCGTAAGTAAGGCCATACCGCTGAAAAGTTTCTTTAGCAATAGCAATGGCTTGGTTCGCTGTTAGTTTAGGCATAAGTAGTTAAGAAATGATTTCTGACAGACCTTGCTTCTTTCGCAATCTGTTGATGTAATCGGTAGCGTCTTGGCGTTGCTCAGCCGTAATATTCCCCTGCTCTTTTGCCATCAACTGGTTGTAAACGTAAGTTTCTTTCTCCAGTCGAGTTTGCTGATTGTACGCTTCACTGCCTAACTGGTGCCATTGCTCGGCATGATACATTTCATGACTGACTTCATAATGAGTTGCCCCTTTTCGCACATAAATTTTACGAGTGCTAGCCATGAATCCAGCCTGACCACCTGCTTCATTCATCTTTTTCTCAATTTCAGAGCCCTTGCGTACAATTTCCATCTGCACACCATAGGTGGATAGAAGATGCCTTTGAAATCGTTGCAGTTCTTTACGGCTTAATTTACGTCCACCTTTATATCCTTCCCCGCTTCGGGGTTTATTGGACCATTGGTTTTTCTCTACCCAATCAGTTGGCGCTAGCTCAGTAGTTGCCTTAGCTGCCAGGGCTGCCGAGGGCAGGTACTCCGTGGGCTTGGTGAGGGCGCGGTAACGGGTGTCTTGGTCGGCATCCCAAGGGATGACGCTGTGGGCTTCCGAGAACTGGCCTTGCACTTCCTTGGCCGCCGCCGACAGGTTGAGTTCTACCTCAAACGAGCCCTGACCGTACTGGCCGCGGGCATCGAAGCGGCAGGTGTAATGCACGCAAAAGGCATCGTAGAAGATAACCGTTTTGGCTTTCTGGTCTTCGTTCTGGAAGAAGATCAGGCGGCCACTCTGGCGGCGGTGCGGGTCGAGCATCCACTCTTCCCAAAAGCCCCAGGTGGCGGCCTCTCCTACTAAGGTCAGTTCAATGAGGCCCAGGCGCACGTCGGTGCTGGGGCGGCCTTCGTAGTCGGTGATTTGCCAGAAGGAGAACGAGCCGGCTACAAAGGGCACTTGCCGGCCCCCAACCTGAATTTCGGCGTGTAGTATAGGCATCAACGCATAGGATAAGTAACGGCAGCCAAGATATACGGAAAAGCCATACAGCCCAGCTATTACACTGGCTTAGTGATGCCGGCTGCCAACCCGACACAGCGGGCAGTGAATACTAACAAGATTCTGGCATTCAAAGAACATTGGCAGTGAATAGTGTTCTGATAGTGTGGGTGTTATTTCACACGCATATTTCACTACTCCGTTCTCACCATCTATGAAAAAGCAAACGTTGTTCCCGGTTCTGTTGGCTGCCCTGTTGTACGTAAGCACCACGGAAACTGCCTCGGCGCAAACCGCTATGCCAGCCGCCAAGAGCGCTACTGCCTCCACTGGCAAAGACCTAGCAGCCAGCGCGGCGCTTTCACCCAACCACACTACCCTGCTCAAAGCGCTGCAAGCGGCCGGCCTGGCCGACAAAGCCAAAGGAGCTGGTCCTTACACGGTATTCGCACCTGATAATGCCGCTTTCGATAAGCTACCGGCCGGTACGGTTGCCACGCTGCTCCAGCCTGCCAACAAGAAGAAACTGGCCGGATTACTTTCCTATCACGTGGTATCCGGCAGCGTAATGGCCGCCGACCTTAAAGACGGGCAGGTAATCAAAACGGTGCAAGGCGAATCGTTGACCGTGGGCGTGCAAGGCGGTACCGTCACTCTCAAGGATGCCAAAGGCGGCACGGCTACCGTCACCCAAGCCGACATCAAAACCACCAACGGCGTGGTGCACTCCATTGACACGGTGCTGATGCCTGCTAAGTAATACGGGGTTCACTGTCACTTTAGAAATAGGCCGTCCGGTATCGGGCGGCCTATTTTTATGGATACCGCCCAGCACAGCAGCTCCCTAGTGCAGAGGCATTGTGCGGTAGCTGTTTAGCCAGCGCCCACGTACTACTACCTCAACCGTTGCCTGTGCCCGGCTTGCAGCACCTCGCTGGGCACCGGCAACCACTCCACCCCTACCCCACGCCACCTATGCACTTGCACCACACCCGCCACGGCTCCGGCAAACCGCTCCTGCTCATCCACGGCCTCGGCGGAACCAGCAACTCCTGGAGCACCATCCTCGACGAGTTGGCCGCCCACCACGAAGTAATAACCATCGATTTGCCCGGCCACGGCCAGACGCCCCCGCTCCCCGGCCCCAACACCTTCTACGCCCTCACCGACGCCGTAGCCGACTGGCTCCGCGCCCAACAACTGGAAGGCATAGCCTGCGTGGGCTCCTCGATGGGCGCACGCATGGTGCTGGAACTGGCCCGGCGCGGCACGGTAGGCGCCGTAGTAGCCCTCGACCCCGGCGGGTTCTGGCGGCGCTGGCAGATTCAGTTCTTCTATTACTCGGTGGCAGGCTCGGTGCGCTTGTTGCGGGCGGTAGAGCCGGCGCTGTCGGCTCTCACGGCCAACACCGCGGGGCGGACGCTGCTGCTGGCGCAGTTTTCGGCGCGGCCGTGGCGCGTGCCCGCCGCGGTGGCGCTATCCGAGCTGCGCAGTTTTGTGCACACTCCTATCTTCGATGAGCTGCTGCGCGACCTAGCCTACGGCAAAAAGCAGGAAGGCGCTCCGCGTGGCAGCATCCGGCATCCCTTGGTAATTGGGTGGGGCCGGCAAGACCGAGTGTGCTTCCCCAGCCAGGCCCGCCGCGCTACCGCCGCCTTCCCCGATGCCGCCCTGTACTGGTTCGACCACTGCGGCCACTTCCCGCACTGGGACCAGCCCGCCGAAACCGTGCAGCTGATTCTGTCGGTAACCGGCCGGGAAACCGCCTCCTCGGCCGCCAGCGCCCCCGCCCACCAAGCCGCCGAGTAGCCACCGCTTCTGACAGTAGATAAACGCAAAGCCCCCGGCTGTATGGTCGGGGGCTTCTTTATATATGCAAACAATTCAGCTATTATAGCAGTAATTGGAGAGGCTAGATGGGCAAAGGATAAGAATTAGTCATATAGCAAATACTCATATTTGTAATTACAACCAATATTTCATCAGGCGATTAATAGTTCCAAAATACAAAATCCACTAATATCACCTTGACATGCAATACATGCTAGAATTTTTATTATCCAATTAACAAATAAGCCAGTATCAAACATTTAAAGACAATAAAAATGAAACTTGAATCATTCAGAGTATTCAATTACAAATCTATCATTGACAGCAAAGAATGTTATCTGTCTATAGATAATATAACTATTCTTGCCGGCCAGAATGAAGCTGGCAAATCATCAATTTTAGAAGCGCTTCGAGACTATGAAAACAATAATTACAATATTGATTCTATGCGCTATGAGAACGGAGAACCACAAAACCCGCGCGTTATTTGCAAATACTCAGCTAATAAAAATGAAATTCAAACTGTATTTGTGAAGGAATTTGCTTCCAAAGATTTAAAAAAATTATATTCATCTGTTCCATTGCTTATAAATGATAAAAATTTTATAAATACACTAAGAAGTGTAAATACGTTTTCAATAGAAAAAATATTCAACGAAAATAGCCATGAAATAACTCTCGTTGGAGAATCTTACGAAACAATCAAATCTTATATAGAAACTTTACTAAACAGCGAAAACAATGAATTATCTGAAGCTTTACTTAAAGAAGCAAGCAATGTTAATTCAGTAAATAATACAACGGTAAACAATGAGGAAATCACAGAGGATCTTGATGAAGAACCCCTAAATCCAGAAGAGATAAAACTAAACGCACCCCCTAAAATAGAACTACCTACACTCGAAAAATTCATGAGTGAAATTGCAAATATTTTATGGAGAAATACTCCATACTTAATATTTTTTAGCGATTTTGTATCAGTGCTGCCAGAACAAATATTTGTAAGTGACTTAGATAAAAAAGAAGGCATTGATGGTATACAAGCTGTCCATAATATTGAATCCTTTTTAGGAACCAATTTCAAAAATTTTTCTAAACAAGCGGATTTTCAAGTAGAGGCTTCTGAGGAAACATTTGAATTAAAGTTGTCTAAAGATTTTAATTCGAAATGGAAACAGAGGATAGGAGACTCAAAAGGGGTAACAATATCGGTTAAATATTATCAAGGTGGTTCAGACAAACAACCTTATTTGAAGTTTTATATTCAAACTAAAAGAGGCGAAAAATTATCTCCTCAAAGAAGAAGCCAAGGTTTTAGATGGTTTCTGTCATTCTATATTCAACTTAATACGAGTAATGATAACAAAGGAAAAATTATATTACTAGACGAACCTGGACTACATTTGCATTCTAGAGCGCAGTCAGATATGCTAGATCTTCTGGAAAGTTTATCCATTGATAATCAGATAATATACAGCACTCATTCTCCTTACCTGATTCCAACAAAAAAACTACACAGAGCTAGGCTAATATTTAACACAGCACAAAATGGAACAACTATCGAAAAAATTACGACAAAAATATCTCCTCAACAATTAGATGCTTTAAAACCTATAATAGATGCAATTGGCATGGACGTAGCTCACGACTTTTCTCTAGTCAAGAAAAAGAACGTTGTGTTAGAAGGAATTTCTGATTTTTATTACATGAATGTGATAAGGAATTTTTACCCTATAAGTGAAGAAATATCATTTATCCCATCGATGGGAAGTCCAAACATGAAGCTTTTGATAAGTTTATGCATAGGATGGGGGCTTGAATGGTCCGCTATATTCGATGAAAAAGGCTCATCCTCAGATGTAAATGCAATAAAGAAATCCTTGGGAGAGGGTGAGGATTTTTATAAAAAAAAGCTTTTCATAATAGAAGGATGCGATGGAATAGAGGACATGTTTGAAGAATCTGACTTTAAATTAGTTAATAATATTTTTGACAGCAACAATGGAAAAATAAGTGAACACGTAAAACATTTTGGTGGAAAAGAATTATTTGCAAGATTATTTTTATCAAAAGTAGAAATTGGAGAAATAAAACTCAGTGATCTAAGTAAAAAAGCAAAAGGACATATGAAGACTATTTCAGAATTTATAATGAACAGCTTTTCATAGCCTTATAAATCTTAGCTCATAACACGATTACAATGCAATAGGCAAAGTGTTCATGGTATGAGCTAAGGTTTTACACCCCTACCTTCTCCTCACTGCCTAACTCGCTGAGGATGCGCTTGGCAGTTTGCACGTTCTTCACCTCCTCGATGCTGATGATGAGCTGCTCTTTGCGCTCCTTCATGCTGGCCGTGCGGGTGTGAGTTTGCACGTAGCTGAGGATGTTGCCGAAGGTGTCGCTCTGGAAGTAGGGCTCGTTGTTGGTGGCCGAGATGTAGCCTTTGAGCAGATTCTTCTTTAGCGTCAGCTTCTCGAAGCCCACCTGGCAGGCCTGCCAGCGCAGGCGCACGATGTCGGCTAGCTGCTCCACTTCCGCCGGCAACGGCCCAAACCGGTCCACGATGCCGGCCACCAGCTTGCGCAGCTCCTCGGGGCTCTTCACCCGATCCAGCTTGCTATACAGCTGCAAGCGCTCCGACACGCTGCTCACGTAGGAGTCGGGAATCAGGATTTGCAGGTCCGTTTCGATGTTGCACTCCTTAGGGCCGCTGTCCTTGATGGCCGCTTGCAGGCGCTCGGTCGGGTCGCCGAGGAACAGGTCGCGGAACTCGGTTTCCTTCAGCTCCTGCACCGCTTCGTCCAGAATCTGGTGGTAGGTTTCAAAGCCCAGGTCGTTGATGAAGCCCGACTGCTCGCCGCCCAGCAGGTTGCCGGCCCCCCGGATATCCAGGTCGCGCATGGCCACCTTGAACCCGTCGCCGAGGTCGGAAAACTCTTCGAGCGTGCTTAGGCGCTTGCGGGCATCGGACGGCAAACCGGCCACCGGCGGCGTGAGCAGGTAGCAGTAGGCTTTCTTGTTGGAGCGGCCCACCCGCCCGCGCATCTGGTGCAGGTCGGAGAGGCCGTGCATGTGGGCGCGGTTGATGATGATGGTGTTGGCGTTCGGAATATCCAGGCCCGACTCAATCAGGTTGGTGCTCACCAGCACGTCGTAGTCGCCGTCCACAAACTTCATCATGCGCTTTTCCAGCAGGTCGCCCTCCATCTGGCCGTGGATGGTGGTGATGCGGGCATCGGGCACCAGGCGCAGCACCATGTTGGCTAGCTCGTCGATGTCTTTCACGCGGTTGTGCACGAAAAACACCTGCCCACCCCGCTTGATTTCGCGGGCCACAGCATCCCGAATCAACAGCTCATCGAACACGTGCAGCTCGGTTTGCACCGGCTGGCGGTTGGGTGGCGGCGTGGCAATTACGCTCAGGTCGCGGGCGCCCATCAGCGAGAAGTGCAGCGTGCGCGGTATCGGCGTCGCCGACAGCGTGAGCGTGTCCACGTTCACCTTCAGTTCCTTGAGCTTGTCCTTGGTTTTCACCCCGAACTTCTGCTCTTCGTCGATGATGAGCAAGCCCAGATCCTTGAACTTGATGTCTTTGTTGGTGAGGCGGTGCGTGCCAATCAGGATGTCGGTTTTGCCCTCGGCCACCCGGCCCAGCGTCTCCTTGATCTGCTTGGTGCTCTTGAAGCGGTTCACGTACTCCACCGTCACGGGCAAAGCCGAGAGCCGCTCCCGGAACGTTTTGTAGTGCTGCATGGCCAGAATGGTAGTGGGCACCAGCACGGCCACCTGCTTGCCATCGGCCACCGACTTAAACGCCGCCCGAATGGCTACTTCCGTCTTGCCGAAGCCCACGTCGCCGCACACCAGCCGGTCCATGGGGTGGGGCACCTCCATGTCGCGCTTCACGTCTTCAGTGGCCTTGGCCTGGTCGGGCGTGTCTTCGTAGATGAAGCTCGATTCCAGCTCGGCCTGCATAAACGAGTCCATAGCAAAGGCGTGACCGGGCGCGGTTTTGCGCTTGGCGTACAGCCGAATCAGCTCGGCCGCAATGTCCTTCACCTTCTTCTTGACCGACTTCTTCTTGTTTTCCCACTCCGGCGAACCCAGCTTGCTCATGTTGGGCGGCGTGCCCTCGGCCCCCGAGTACTTGGCAATCTTGTGCAGGGCGTGGATGCTCACCGTCAGCACGTCGTCGTCGCGGTACACCAGCCGGATGGCTTCCTGCACCCGGTCGTTGATTTCCACCTGCGTCAAGCCCGCGAAACGCGCAATGCCGTAGTCTTGGTGCACCACGTAGTCGCCGGGGCTCAGCGTGCGCAGCTCCTTTAGGGTCAGGGCTTTCTTCTTCGAGAACTTGCGCCCTTCCTGCGCCCGATAGAACCGCTCGAACAGCTGGTGGTCGGTGTACACCACCAGTTTCAGCGTTTCATCCACGTAGCCTTCGCGCAGCCCCAGCAGCAAGTGCTGAAACTGCACGTTGTTGTCGAGTTCATCGAAGATGGTCCGCAGCCGGTCCGCCTGCCGCACCGATTCGGCCGCAATAATATTGACGTAGCCTTTCTCCTGGTTTTCGTGCAGGTTCTTCACCAGCCGGTTGAAGTCCTTGTTGAAGCTCGGCTGCGGCTTGGCCCTGAACTGAAACTCCTCAGCCCCCGCTTTGTAGTGGAACCGTTTGCCGAACTCCACCACTGCAAAACCTTCCAGCAGCTTCTTAAACGACTTCCCGGTTTCAAATAAGTCCTCCGGCTTGCTCACGATTTGGGTACCGCCCGCCGTTAGCAGCAGTTCCTGGAACCCCGCCTCGGCCTTGTCGAACGATTCTTCCACCACGTCCAGGGTCTGGCGCATGTCCTTGGCCCACACCGTAGTGTTCTTCGGAATGAAGTCCAGGAAAGCCTCGCGGGTTTCTTGCAGCAGCTTGGTTTGCACGTTCGGGATGATGCTCACCTGCTCCCGCTTCTCCACCGACAGCTGGCTTTCCGGGTCGAACGTCCGGATGGTTTCCACCTCGTCGCCAAACAATTCTATCCGGTACGGCAGCTCATTGGCGTATGAGAAGATGTCCACGATGCCGCCGCGCACCGCAAACTGCCCGGCCTCATACACAAAATCGGTCCGCTCGAAGTCGTACTCCGCCAGCATTTCGCTAATGAAGTTCACGTCCAGCTTGTCGCCCATCTTCACAATGAACGTGTTGGCTACCAAGCTCTTCTTGTTGATTACCTTCTCGAACAACGCCTCTGGATACGTAATGATGATAGCGCCGGCCGTGTCCTTCACGCTGACCTTAGCTTTGCGGCCTTTAGGCTTGGCGTCGGTTTCTAGTGCGGCAGTATCAATAGCATCCTGGGCGTCTTCGGTGGCTTGCTCGGCGGCGGTTTTGGGCCCGCGGTGCGAGTTCAGCTTGTTCAACACTTCGGCCCGCATCAGCACGTTGGCGTTTTCCGTCTCGTCGAAAGCGTAGGGCCGCTTGTAGGAACTCGGGAACAGCAGCGGCTCCTCCTCGGGCAGCAGGTGCTGCAAGTCGGCCAGGAAGTACGCGGCCTCCTCCCGGTCGTGCAGAATGAACAGGTGATGCTGATTTGGGTACGCCGTGTGCATAGCCGCAGCCAGCACGGCATCCTGGCTCCCGACCAGGCCCCGCAGGTGCAAACGCGGGTGCGCTCCGTCCTCGGCGGCTGTGGCCCCGCGGAGGGTGTTACGCGTCGCCGGGTTCAGGCGGGCCCCCACGGTCATAACGGTAGGGTCGAGAGAGTATAGCTGGAGAAAATCAGAAACCTTCAAAGCGGCGGATAGTCTAGGAGAGGAAGCAAAGGTAGAAGCCCGGCCGGAGTCAACTCCGGTCGGGCGAGGCAAGGATACGGCGCGCTACGGCGCCCACCATTCAATACCACGGCCCGCCCCTGAAAGTTTCCGCAACATTTTCGCCGTGTGCGTTGTACCTTCCTACTTCACGCGCTTAACCCGGCTCTGCTACCTTCTTCATGACAGAACCAACTCACGAGCCCGCCGGTCAGGATTGGGACCAGCTCCTCGACCAACTGCGCCAGCTCCGCCAGCAAGTACAGGAGCACGGCCCCCTCGACGCCGAGAAACAGGAAGAGGCCACCAACGCCTTCAAACAAGGCATTGCCCTACTCGAAACCCAGGTAGACGACATTCGCACTAGTAGCAACCTGAAAGGCAGTTCGGGCCAGTGGTAAGCAGCCCCAGCGGCCTTGCCACTCAGAACTGTTCAGGTAATTGGCAGTTGAAAATCAGCCCTTCATGGAAGGAATAAGCTGATACAGCGAAATCATTACGGTGCTGCTTATACAATCTTTAATATTGCACTCTCGCTGGCTATAATTTAACCAGTAGCTTGTTATAGCTTACTTATTCTATAATTTCTTTTGCGCGGTTCTTCTCACCTGGCCATTGGCCTCATTACCGGCGTTGCTATTGGCGGCTTGGTAGCCGGAATAAAATTCTCGCCAGCTGGCATTGCGCTGGCGGGCTTTTCGGCCCTCGCGCCCGACCTAGACCATCCCGAATCCCGGCTCAGCAAACGGCTGGGTTTCGCCCAGAACTACGTACGCTGGGCCTTCGTGTTGGCGGCAGCGGGCTTGGCGCTCTACACGCATTTCCAGGTTCCATCCGGCCCCGACCGACGTATGGGCTTTACAGCAGCACTGGCGTTTGGACTGCTGGGGGCGGCCATGCAAGGCGGCTCTACACGCAAGCTAGCCTTGTTGTTCACGGGTTTGTCTACGGTTATGGCGGGGCTGTATACCGGCTACGTCTGGCTGAGCATGGTGGGGCTGTTTGTAGCAGTGGCCCCGTTCACTGCGCACCGCTCCTGGACCCACACCATTTGGGCGGCCGGCCTCTGGACATACATTGGGCATTTGGCCAACCAGAGCCTCGGCTGGCACGGCGTGGCTCTGTTTGCCGGCGGGGGCTACGTGTCGCACTTGGTGGCCGATACGCTCACCAAGGCTGGCGTGAAGTGGTTTATGCCCCTCACCGACACCTCGCTGAAAATCCCCCTCATTCGCACCGGCTCGCCGAGCGGTAACTTGCTGGAAGTGAGCATCTGCACTGGCTACGGTTTGCTGGTGCTTGGCTTGGTAATTGGAAAGATGAATTTTTAAAGTTGACGGCTAGGTTGCGCTGAATTGCGTTATCCAAGGATTTTTTGACACTCAGTGAAATGGCTCATGCAACCAAGAATGTACAACTCGCGTTGTTCAAGCACTTGTGTATCAACACAGAAACTAGAGCGTAGTGTAATCGTGCTACTATCACCAAGCTAAAACCTGCTCTATTTCGCTTGAAGTCAGGTCTTCAAGATTAGGGCATTATTTGTAGCATACGCTTAACTACAATAAATTAGCGCTGAAGCTGAACCGTAGCACGACTGGAGGAGGAGAGATACTTCAACTAATTTTCAATCTGTACTATATAAAATATATATTCCATAATATTACATTAATACTAGGCGCAACAGCTTTCATACACAGCGAATTGCTAGCCACCATTGGGATTATCAGCGGAAAAGAGAAACTTGCTTCCTCATGTCCGCTTCATCCTAAAGACCGTTTCTTATTGCTTGCTAGCCGTTTTCTACGTAAGCACTTATGATAATCTGGGTTTGTAAAGAAGTGGTAATCACCTACTACTCCTTTGCCAACTTCGCCTCAAAACTCCAAGCTTTGTACCTTTGCTCAGGTAGGTAACCCTCCTGAGTTTTACTGCCCCTGATTACCCGCTCCCTTATATCACACACACCTCTTGCTTACCTCCAACCCTTTTTTCCTGTATGAACCAGATAAATAGCCCTCTGATTAGGATCGGCGTCTTCTACGACGGCAATTATTTCCTCAAGATCAGTGATTACTACTACTTCCAACACGACCGTAAGGCCCGCATTAGCCTGGAAGGGTTACATGAGTTTATTCGCCACCAAGTGGCAGAAGAAGAAGACGTGGATTTGCGTCTGAGCCGAGTTATAGATGCCCATTTTTTCCGGGGCCGCCTTTCGGCCACCGAAGCCCGTGATAAAGACCGCCTGTTCCATGACCGGCTGCTCGACGATATTTTGATGAACATGGGGATTGCCACCCATTATATGCCCCTGAAAACGCGCGACGGCCGTTTGCAGGAAAAAGGCATTGACGTATGGCTTTCTCTGGAAGCACTAGAGTTGACGCTGCACAAGAGCTACGACGTGGTAGTGCTGATTGCCGGCGACTCCGACTACGCGCCGCTCATTAAGAAGCTCAACACCATCGGCACCCGCGTGATGCTGCTGAACTGGGACTTCAAATACGTTGACTTCAAAGGCGAAGCCCGCGTAACCCGTGCCTCGCAGCACCTGCTAGAGCAAGCTACGTACCCTGTGCAGATGCACGAAATCATCGACCAAGGCCTCACCGACGGTGACGAGCTGATTGAGACGATGTTTGTGAATACGCCTGAGCCTGTGGCTTTCCCAGCGCCGGCCAAGCCCGTTCGGCCTACTGGCCCTACTGCTGCCGGCCCAGTAGGCACGGTGGGTATCAGCACCATCAAAAACCTCAAGAACGGTTTTGGTTTTGTGGTAATGCCGCCCAACAACCTGTTCTTCAGCTACGCCGACATGTCAGAAGGCGACTTCAACGAGTTGCGCGAAGGCGACTGGGTGGAATTCACCGTAGGCCGCAACCACCGCGACGAAGACTGTGCCCGCAATGTGCGTAAAGTAGAAGCCCCTCAGATGGAGGAAGGCGACGAATACGACGAGGAGGAGCACACCGAAACCGAGTCGGCCGACTCGTCGGACCGTCTCTAGCCGTTCGCATTAGCATTTAGTTTGCTTATTTGAAAAGCCGCCGGAATACCGGCGGCTTTTTGCGTTGTGGCCGGTGGCTATTTCAATTCTCCCAATCCGGTATCTGGCAGCAGCAGGTGGTGGAAGTCCCGCTTATCGGCAGGATAACGGTTGAA
This sequence comes from Hymenobacter norwichensis DSM 15439, assembly GCF_000420705.1. Lineage (GTDB taxonomy): Bacteria > Bacteroidota > Bacteroidia > Cytophagales > Hymenobacteraceae > Hymenobacter > Hymenobacter norwichensis. The sequence continues at coordinate 253,822 of NZ_ATVL01000006.1, read as the reverse complement.
GGTACCCATCCCGCGGGCCACCACTAGGTTGTTGCGGGCCGGACAACTGATAAAGGCGCTGCTCACTATCAGTGTTTTGCCGCTGTGCTCCACGTTGGCGTGCGCCACCAGTTGGTCGTGTAAATGCACCGGGTGCAGGTAATTAATTTTGAATTCCACCGTGGATACTAGCTCACCAGCAGTGAAGGCCAAGGACAGGGCTGCCGCACCCAGCGCTGCATCCATAAGGCCCGCCAGCACGCCTCCGTGGCAGGTTCCCGGCGACGACAGATGCTCCTCCAAGATACTCATGGTGTATTGCACCACACCTGGTTGCTGTGCGGTCAGGTGCATGCCGTTTACGCGGCCGTAGGTGTTTATTTGGTTGTAGATGGCCACCAGCGCGGCTACATCGGGAAGCTGCTCCATAAAGGAAACTAGAAGTTGAAGGCTTGTAAGTGGAGTGGCACCTTGCCGCGCGAACTAGCTATAGCTACCGCGCGAAAGTTTTAGCCATCAGAAAATGAGGGATACTGCCAAACAAGGTGTGTGATGGTGCTACAATAGTGTACTGCTGGCGCTGGTAAAATGGTACGGCGGCTTCGCGGGCGTGCAGTATTATCTCGGCATACCCTAGCTGCATGGCCGCTTCTTCCAAATACACCAACAATTCACGACCGATGCCTTGGCCCTGCCACGCGGGCGCTACCGCCATAAACCGCACCTGCCCCTTATTTTCTCTTGCAGGCTGTAGCATCCCAACCCCAGCTACGGCGCCATTAGGCATTACGCACATGGCATGCACGGTAGTAGGGGCTTCGTCTTCAGGCACCCGCTCCGAGCCAAGGGGCTGCTGCCAGGGCTGGCGCAACACTTCGTAGCGTAACCGATAGTAAGCCAACCACTCAGTTGATGTTTGGGGGGAACGAACAGCCATAGAGCGCCTGATTTGTAAAAACGAGAGAGTGGAAAGGTAAAACGGAATTGCGAGGCAGCTGGGCTAGAGAGCACCAAGGTTTCTGTGGCGTAAGTTGTCACCTCTTCCCCTGATACGTACTTCACTGTTTTCCGCGAATATTCGTACACCAACTTCCTACCTTTGCCCTCCTTTCAACCCCGGCAGGCAGTTTTACCTACTGCCCTGCTTTTCTCTCTTATTTTCTTCTCATGGCCTCTTTCGATATTGTAAGCAAAGTAGATCCGCAAACTCTTGAAAATGCGGTGAATACAGCCAAAAAAGAACTACAAACTCGCTACGACCTGCGCGACACCAAAGGTGGCATGGACCTAGACAAAAAAGCCAATACCATCCTGCTAAGCTCGGAAAACTCGATGCGCGTGAAAGCACTGGAGGATATTCTGCTGGCGCGGGTGGTAAAGCAAGGTATTGATGGCACCGCCCTCGATTTCACGGCTGAAGAGCAACCCAGCGGCAACTTGGTAAAAAAAACCATCAAGGTGCGGGCTGGCGTGGATAAGGAGGCGGGCCGCAAAATTGTGAAGGCCATCAAAGACGCCAAACTAAAAGTGGAAGCCCAGATGCAGGACGACCAGGTGCGCGTCACGGCCAAGAAAATTGATGATCTACAGGCCGTTATTGCCCTGCTCCGCCACACTGATATTGGCCAGCCGCTGCAATTCGTGAACATGAAGAGTTGATTGCTGGATGCTGATTATTGGCTTGTTGGGCAGCCAACGCTCAACCTTGCAATAGTCAACCGCTCAACAATTCAACAATCAACAATTCAACCATCCACTCAATGCACTTCGACTTTTCGGTATTCTCCGACCCACAAACCTGGGTGAGCTTACTTACACTGACCTTCATGGAAATTGTGTTGGGTATCGACAACATCATTTTCATTTCCATCATCGTCAATCGGCTACCACGCGAACAACAGCCCCGGGGCCGTACCATCGGGCTGTTGTTGGCTTTGCTGTTCCGGATTGGGCTGTTGCTGAGTATCTCCTGGATTGTGGGGCTGAAATCGGCACTGTTCACGCTGAATCTGCCGTGGATGGACGAGCCGTTCGGGGTAACGGGCCGCGACTTAATCCTGCTGGGCGGCGGCTTGTTCCTGATTGGCAAAAGCACCACCGAAATTCACACCAAGCTCCAGGGCGAGGAAGATGAAAACGGGGCGGCCGGCAAGGGAGGCGCTTCTATGGGTAACATCATCTTTCAAATAATCATCATCGACATCGTGTTCAGCTTCGATTCCATTCTGACGGCGGTAGGATTGGTTGATAACGTGCTGATTATGATTGCGGCCGTTATCCTTTCGATGGGCGTGATGCTGGTCTTCTCAGGGGTGGTAGCCGATTTCGTAAACCGGAACCCAACCATCAAAATGCTGGCTCTTTCCTTCCTGATTATGATTGGGGTGATGCTGGTGATGGAGTCCTTTCACAAGGAAATCGAGAAAGGGTATATCTATTTTGCCATGGCCTTCTCGCTGGTAGTGGAAATCCTGAACATGCGGCTGCGCAAGAAAAGTACTCCGGTACACCTGCGCGAATCACAATACGATTAGCCGGAGTGGACACCGACATAAAAAAGGGGGCGCAACCAAAGTTGCGCCCCCTTTTTTATGTCGGTGTCCACTCCGGCTGCAATCAGACAAAGAACAGATACACGACCATAAAGAAAGCCACCAAAGAGTTGGCAAAGCCCAGGTTAAAAGCCCGGTCAGGCCGGACCTCTAAGAATAGCACCAGCAAGGCGCTGCCAACCACTAGCACGGCCAACGACCAGAGCAAATCGAAATTACTGATCTGCAATGTGTTGCCGTGCATTTTACCGGAGTTGATAGTCACATTCTTTACTTTCCCGAACCACGGTGTCTGTTCCACCATCACCTGGTCGCCTTTGGCCAGCTCAATGGTGCTGTTCACCTTGAAACGGGTATTTTCGGTGAAGATGCGGAAGTAGTACCAATTGCCTCTTTTGGTCCGGCTAGTGACGTATGCCACTTCCCGCACGGTTTCATCTGGCAGTATTTCCGTCCGGTTGAAATCAACCGCAATGATCAGTACGCACAACAGACTAGCGTAGGCCACCATCCGGAACCGTGGGAGTGCCCGCTTGAACTCGGCGGCGTATCGGATGTGCAAGGGTAGCTGGGTGGGATTCTGGTTGCCAAAGAACGGATACCGCCCCCCCCGGCGCCGCAGAGCTGGGTCGGGGTGCGGCCTAGTCCCATCCTGCACTACCTCGAATACTAGGGGTACTGGTTGCCGCTGCCGGGCCAGTTGGGCATCGTAACGGATTCGGCGGGCCCGGTCGCCGAGGGTTTCATAGGCTTCGTTGATGGCCAGGTAGCGGCGGTGCTGAGTAGGGTCGGTGGTACGGTCGGGGTGGGTGAGTAATACTAGCCGCCGGTAAGCCCGCCGAATATCGTCGGGGCTGGCGCGCTCATCAAGCTCCAGAACAGCGTAATAGGTTTTCATAGGGCCAGTAATTGCACTACCTGCTCGGATTGGTCCTGCACCCGGCGCACGGCCAGTTCCAAGAGCCGCCGATTCAACTCAGGCCGATGTTGGCGGTAATAGTCCAGCTCGTCAGTAGTAAAAAGCCCACTGATTAGCCCTACTACTGTGTAGCGCAGCTTCACGTTGCGGGTCAGCAGCTCCGTGAGCTGGCGCTGCTGGTCGGGGGCTGCTAAGGTGGCCAACGGTATGTGGTGGTCGCGCACAAAATCAGCTACCACTGCCAGTAACAGTTCATTTTGCAGCTTCAGCAGAGGCCGCAAGGTATGGTGCAGAAAGTCGCCGGCGGTGGCGTCGCCAGTGGCAGGCGCTACGGCAAGTTGGGGGCGTAGCGCTAGCAGCGCGGCATTGGGGCGAAGGGACATGGGTGCAGGCAATTAGAATGCAAAGAAACACACTACGTGCCCTACATACTAGAAACCCGCCTGGCTAGGTTGCCAGGCGGGTTCCGATACTTGAAAATAAAGAGCGTGTGGTGCTTAGTGCTGCACCACCACTTTCTTGGTAATCGTGCCTTCCGAAGTAGTCAAGCGTACCACGTACACACCGGCGCTCAGGTCGGCAGTCTGTAGCTTCACGCCTTCCTGCTGCACCGTGTGGGCCGCTACCAACGATGAGCGCACCACTTGGCCCATCAGGGTCTGCAGCTTCCCTTTTACGGAAGTGTGCTACTTCACGCAGTTGGCAATCATCAGAGCAAATTAACCGGCGAAGCTGTTGCTGGAACCCTACACAGCCTTAACGTTTATATCCTGCTGTGCGGATAAATGCAGGTCCCTGTGTTAATTTTTAAAGGTTCATCAGGCGTAGATACTCTCGTCTTTACAGGAGAATAAAAGCTAGCTTATCCTCCGCTTATTGCTATTAATAGCAGAATTATACCAACGGTAGCAGCTATAATTGTCACATTCACTCGGGCAGCATCGGACAGAGATTTGACTTGCGTGACACCAATTAGTAACAGCGATAATCCAATAAAACCAAACAGGCTACCAAACGTGGTGTGGATTGGCAACGCAGTTCCGTCGGGCAAGTAGGCTTCGTGTATAAATTTGAAAAGCAAAGATGTTTGCACACGAAAACCAGCCGTGGAGAGAGGAATATCTACAGCTGTATTGAACTCTCCTCGTGAAGTAACCACACAATTATACAGATTACCTGTTCCATCACGCGAGGTGCTGATACTGATAAAATCGGTCATTGCGTAGTGCCGCAACACGAAAAAATCGATTAAAATAAAGACTGGGAGCAGTGACAGCCACTTTCCCCAACGCTTGGCTATGCAAGCATAAGCCGAGAAGTTTAGCTGCGTCGGCACATGGCTATGGCGGCGCCAGGTAGAAGGTGGCGGCTGACGAGGCGCCCTAGCTGCATCCGACAGTGGTCCTGGCTGCAACGGCTTCACTTGATTCCGCATTTCGCGCAGTTGCGAATCGTAGAAGTAGCGGCGAGTAGGTTCATTTAGCGCTTCGTATGCCTCATTCACGGCAATAAAGCGTTGGTGAGCCGCAGGGTCAGGCGTCCGGTCGGGGTGCGTAAGCAATACTAACCGGCGGTAGGCCCTGCGAATATCGTCGGGGGTGGCCTGCTCACTAACGCCTAGAATGGCATAGTAGGTCGTCATGCCACGCTGGCATTTACCACTGTTCCCACTTGGCATTGTACCTGGCGTAGTGACAACTCCAACAACCGTCGATTCAGATGGGCGCAGTGCTGCCGATGATAACTTCGCTCGGCCGTGGTGAGCAAGTCGCTCACCACCCCTATCGATATGTAGCGCAGCTTCAGGTTACAGGTCATTAGCTCAGTGAGTTGCCGTTGCTTGTCGGCGTGGTGAGCGAGCATAAAATCGGCCACTACGGCCAGTATCGTTTCGTTCTGCAGCTTGAGCAAAGGCCAGAGCGTGTAGCGCAAGAAGTTGGCTGGAGTGGCATTGCCGGTGGCTGACGCAATGGCAATAGTGGGGCGTAAGGCCAGTAGAGCAGCATCCGGGCAAGAAGGTGGTGGCACGTGCAGTTCGGTTACAGAGAGGGACATGTTCCAGATACGAAAAAAACCCGCCTGACTCGAAAGCCAGACGGGTTTTATTAAATCAAATTTCAGAAAGCGAATGAAATGAGTTTAGTGCTGCACCACCACTTTCTTGGTAATCGTACCTTCCGAAGTAGTCAAGCGTACCACGTACACGCCGGCGCTCAGGTCGGCAGTCTGTAGCTTCACGCCTTCCTGCTGCACCGTGTGGGCCGCTACCGACGATGAGCGCACCACTTGGCCCATCAGGTTCACCAGTTCTACTCCTACCGAGGCCTTGCTGTTCACCTGCGTACGTACCAAAATCTGGTTGTTGGCAGGATTAGGATACACTTCCAACTGCTGCTCGTTGAGGCGCTTGGCCGTGCTGAGCACTGCGGGCAGCTCGAAACCAGCAGTCTGGTCGGTGAGACTGTTGCTGCTGCCTTGTACCGCGTTGAAACCCATACCGCGACGCGCAAATACCTGCCAAATAAGGGCCGAGTTAGCGGCGTTATTCAGAGCGGAATCCGCTTTCAGGATACCGTTGCGGCCATCCAAGAAGCCGGGGCGGCAGCCTTGCAGCTTCAACCCTTCAATTACCAGGCGCAAGGCTACGTTGTTGCCACCAGTCTGGGCGCGCAAATCGTTGTTGTAGCCGTAGCGGCCAATAAGTGCCCAGTTCAAATCCCATAGCGTAGCGGCCCAGATTGAGCCAACTGCGTGCACTGCGGTGTAAGGAGCCACACCCACCATAGCGTAGGTTTGGTTGTTCACCGAGAAATTAGTGGAATAACGCTGCGGCCGGATACCACCACCCGTTACTGGCTCATAGCTGGCATACGTGCCGATACCACGAGGCGTAGTGCCTACGTCGCCGGGCTTGGTAGTCATCCAAAGGCCGAAGAAGTCGCTCCAACCTTCGCCCATTTGCTCGGCGTTGTTGAGGCAGCCACCAACGCCCGCCCCACCGGTGAGGCGAGTGGAAATTCCGTGGCCGTATTCGTGCGCAATAATACCGTTGTCGAAGTCTCCGTCGCGGTTAACCCCTCCATTCATGGCGCCGGTAGTAGTACCGGTAGCCAGTGTGGCTTTCAGGGCATTACCATCTGCCAGAGAAATCATAATGGCCGGAATACCAGTATTGGTAGTATCAGCGCCAGCCCCCATTGTGATAGGCGCGCCAGCTACGTTGTTCACTACCACTACCCCTTTGGCGCCAGAGAGCTTGGCATTGCGCACTTTAGCTGAGAAGTCACAGCTACCACGGTCCAATACTGCAATCTTGCCGCTAAGCGCCGCTGCGTTAATGAAGCGGCGAGTGCAACCCAGCGACGTAGCACTGGAGTCGTTTACCAATACAAATTGACCGGTGAAAGGCACGCCCGAAACGAGTTTCTTGCCAAAACCGGCTGGTATAGCAGAATAAGTAGCTGCGCCAGAGGCCGGGGCACTAATTGTAAGCGAAGCCGGTCCCGACCACTCAAACATCTGCATGCGTGGCACTTGCCCATCTACGGGCGTGGAGAAGTTGGCATTCCCGAGGTTAGGTACAGCCAAACCAGCACCATCCTGAGCTTCAGCCCGTACCGCGTCGTTGCCTAGCCCTGTGTTGGAATAATTTTTCGCCTGGAAGTTGCCTGATGCCTCGGTAAAGCCCTTGGAGGCCATTACGTCGTGCATCAGGTTGTTCCAATAGAACAGGTTGGTTACGGCCGCATCCGAGTTGGCAGTTGGTTGCGCACCATCCACAAACGGGAAATCAAACACCTGGGTAGCTCCGCCGTCTGGGCTGGCACCTTTTTGGAAGGTGTTGGTATTCATGCGGTCCAAGTAGGCATACACGTTGTTGCCCTTGGTATTGGTGGAGTCGGCGCCGGCTACCCCGTTTACGTCGTGCCAGCCAAACGGCGAGAACAACGCATCAGCAGGGTCAACTACCAGCTGTTTCGCTCCATGGATAGGGCTTTCAACGGTAATCGGGAACACTCCGTACGAGTTGGGTACGGTTACGCGGCTACCGGAATCCGTTGGCGTGGTTACCTGAGGCCAGTTTGGCGTAGCCAGAGTGCGCTGGGTCAAGTCGGCAAAGGAAGAAGGCTCCGACACCGTGTAATCGGTTTGGTCGAGCAAAGCGCCGGTGTTGGCGTCTACGCGCACGTTCCAGTAATGCTGCGCGTCGAGCGGCGAGATGGTAACGTCCCAGGCCAGAGCCAGCTCACCGCTGGGCATCGGCTGATACATGAGCTTTACCAGAATATCATCCAGCGAGATACCTGCCTTATTGAACACCAAACCGGTAGCTGGCTGACCTTCCTTTACCACGCTCAACGCGCGCGGGGCCGGCAGGTTCAGGGCGCGGGCGGCAGCGGCAACTCCTTGGGCAGCGGTTAGGGTGGGGCTGGTAGTACGAACCTGGGCAGCTACGTTAGGCAGAAAGCTGTGATGCAACGTTACCAGTTTGCCATTGGCGGCTACAGTGGCGTTGGCTACGGCACCGTATATCTCAATGCCTTGGTGGCGCTGGCGCAGGTAGAGGTGCGTCAGGCCGGTGCCAGCGTCGGTATGCTGGCTGGTAACAGCGGGGTTCAGTACGTCCTGCTCACTTAGCCCCTGGCGGGCGGCCTGGGTGGTGAGAGCCGACAAAGCACGAGACAGGGGCTGCTGCTGCGCCACAGTCAGTGTGGGTAAGCCCAGCATGGCCGCAAAAGCCAGTGCCCGGCAGCCCGATAGTGTAGAGGTTACTTTCATTCAGTGAAGTGGATTGGAATGGGATGAATGGGTAGACAAGAAAAAGCAGAAAGGAACAGCCGTTTGATAAGGAATAGGCTAAGTTCCAAATCTAAACAGATTGCCCTGAAAAACAGCTTACTTTTTACTTCAAGAATACCATCGTGGTGAAATACATGCCACCGTCACCTACTCTGTTGAGTACCAGCCTACACCTTGCGGCCGGTGGTCCAGCCCAGCTTGCTCAGGAAATCCCAGAGCACCACGCCCGCCGCCACGCTCACGTTCAGGGAATGCTTGGTACCGAACTGCGGAATCTCCACGGCCGCGTCGCAGAACGCCAGCACTTCGTCTTCCACCCCGAATACCTCGTTGCCCATCACCAGCGCGTACGGCCGGGTCGGGTCGGGCTGGAAAGCGGGAAGTTGCTGACTACCCGTAGTTTGCTCTACCGCTACCAGCACGTAGCCAGCTTCCTTGAGCTGCTGCAAAGCTTCCAGCGTGGTAGGCGCATATTCCCACACCACCGACTCGGTGGAGCCTAGCGCTGTTTTGGTGATTTCGCGCTGCGGTGGCCGGCCAGTGATGCCGCATAGCCAGATTTTTTCAATGGCAAAGGCATCGGCCGTGCGGAAGGCGGCGCCCACGTTGTGCAGGCTACGCACGTTGTCGAGCACTAGGGTGAGGGGGAATTTTCGCGTATTTTTGAAGTCTGCCACCGTCAGCCGGTTCAGCTCTTCCATCGAGAGTTTGCGCATTGTGCAAAGGTAGGAACGCCCAGCCGGGTAGTGGCTGTTAGACGTGTGTCGCCTTATAATAGCCCGTCATGCAATGGGGCAGGTAAAGCAGTTCACTCGTGTGGTAAACCTATCTGCCAGCACAACGGGAGCATGCGAGCTGTTTTACCTGCGCCGCTGCATGATGGTCGAGCATTCCGCATCTGTTTCCGTATTTTCTCTGCCTTAGTGAAAACAAGCACCGCCGCCCCCGATAAGAAACCTGTCCGCATGCACGGCTCACTCGGTCCCGCTCCCGTGGTCGATACGCCGCTCATGAAGCAATATTACCAGCTCAAGCAAGCTCACCCCGGCGCGGTGTTGCTGTTTCGGGTCGGCGACTTTTATGAAACGTTTGGGGAGGATGCTGTTACGGCGTCGCGTATTCTGGACATCACGCTTACCAAGCGCGGCGCGGGTACGGCCTCGGAAACGCCACTGGCCGGCTTCCCCCACCACGCCCTCGATACTTACCTGCCCAAGCTGGTGCGGGCCGGGCAGCGCGTAGCCATTTGCGACCAGCTCGAAGACCCCAAACAAGCCAAGGGCCTAGTGAAGCGCGGCATTACCGAGTTGGTTACGCCCGGCCTGAGCCTCCACGACAACGTGCTGGAGCGCCGCAGCAACAATTACCTCTGCGCTGTGCATTTTGGCAAGCAGGACGCCGGCATCAGCTTCCTGGACATCAGCACCGGCGAGTTTCTGGTGGCGCAGGGCACAGTGGATTATTTGGGCAAGCTGCTCCAGAACTTCCAGCCGGCGGAGGTGCTGTTCTGCAAGAAAAGCCGCCAGGAGTTTGAAGGCCATTTCGGCCCCGATTACTGCCATTACGCGCTAGACGAGTGGGTTTTCGGTTTCGACTATGGCCATGACACGCTCACGCGTCACTTCAATACCACCTCGCTCAAAGGCTACGGCATTGATGGGCTGCGCGAAGGCATTACGGCCGCTGGCTGTATCCTGCATTACCTCGCCGAAACCAAGCACACCGACGTGGGCCACATCGGCAGCATCGGGCGCTTGGAGGAAGATAAATACGTGTGGCTCGACCGGTTTACGGTGCGCAACCTGGAGCTGGTACACGCCCAGCACCCCGGCGGCGTCCCCCTTATCGACATCCTCGACCAGACCGTGACGCCGATGGGTGCCCGCCTGCTGCGCAAGTGGGTAGTCCTGCCCCTCAAGGAGCCCGCCCAGATTCAGCGCCGCCTCGATACAGTGGAGGCCCTGCTGCAAACGCCCGAGCTATTGGAAAGCCTGTTACAGCACCTACGCCAGATCAACGACCTGGAGCGGCTGATTTCCAAGGTGGCGGTGCGCCGCATCAACCCGCGCGAGCTGCTGCAACTGGCCCGTGCCCTAGAAGCCGTGGCACCCATGCGGGAGCAACTGGCCGCGTCCGGCATTCGGGCGCTGCAAAAGATGGCCGACCAGCTCAACCCCTGCAACGCACTGCGCGAGGAAATTCAGTTGAAAGTCCGGCCCGATGCGCCCATCCTCACCAACCAGGGCGGCGTGCTGAACGACGGCGTGGATAAGGAGCTGGACGAACTGCGTGGCATTGCGTTTTCGGGCAAGGACTTCCTGTTCCAGCTGCAACAGCGGGCCGTGCAGGAAACCGGCATTTCCAGCCTGAAAGTGGCGTACAACAAGGTTTTTGGCTATTATCTAGAAGTCACCAACGCGCATAAAGACAAAGTACCGGCCACCTGGATTCGGAAGCAGACGCTGGTAAATGCCGAGCGCTACATCACCGAGGAGCTGAAAGTATACGAGGAGAAAATCCTACACGCCGAAGACCGGCTGTTCGTTATTGAGCAGAACATCTACAATGATTTGGTGCTGTCGGCGGCCGAGTACATCACCCAGATCCAGCAGAACGCCCGCGCCATCGGCGTAACCGACTGCCTGGCCTCGTTTGCGGCCACGGCCCGGCAGTACCACTATGTAAAACCGACGGTTGACGACAGCACCTTGCTGGAAATCAAAGCGGGTCGGCACCCGGTTATCGAACGGCAACTGCCCCCCGGCGAGCAGTACATTCCCAACGACATTCACCTCGACCAGGACAACCAGCAAATTGTGGTGATAACCGGCCCCAACATGGCTGGTAAATCGGCCCTGCTACGCCAAACAGCCCTAATTGTACTGCTAGCTCAAATCGGCTCGTTCGTGCCCGCCGAGGCGGCTACCATCGGCATCATCGATAAGATTTTCACCCGCGTAGGCGCCTCCGACAACCTGAGCAAAGGCGAAAGCACCTTCATGGTGGAAATGACTGAAACCGCCAGCATCCTCAACAACCTCTCCGACCGGAGCTTGGTGCTGATGGATGAAATCGGGCGCGGCACCAGCACCTACGACGGCATCAGCATTGCCTGGGCCCTGGTGGAACACTTGCACAACAACCCTAAGGCCCGCGCCAAAACGCTGTTCGCCACCCACTACCACGAGCTCAACCAGCTAGCCGACGACTGCCCGCGGGTACGCAACTACAATGTGGCCGTGCGCGAAGCCGATGGCCGCATCCTGTTTTTGCGCAAGCTTCAGGAAGGCGGCTCCGAGCACAGCTTCGGCATTCACGTGGCCCGTATGGCGGGGATGCCCACTTCGGTAGTGCTACGCGCCAACGAAATCATGCACCATCTGGAGCAAGAGCGGGCCAGCGCCGGCCTCGATACCGAAGCTCCCACTGAGTTTGACGAAGTGTTGGCAGGGTTGACTGACGAGCAAGGCGACGGCAAGGTGGTACCCTTGAATGGCGTAGAAGTTCCGCGCGGCCCAAAAGCCCAACCAGTGGCAGCCGTGCACAATGCGCCCCGCCCCAGCTTGCAACTTAGCATGTTCGAGCCCGCCGATCCGGCGCTGGAACGGGTGCGGGAGCTACTCCAAACCTTGGACATCAACACGATGAGCCCGATTGAAGCCCTGCTGAAATTGAACGAGCTGAAACTGGCAATAGGTGGGAAATAGTTACTCGACAAGGTGCCCTGATGCATTGGGGCCACCTTGTCAAGAACAGTTCCGCTCACCGTTATGAAAGGAGAATGTATCATGCCGAAGCACAGACGAGCACAGCAATTTGAAAATTTTTCTCCCTGACAATCAGCAAAAACTGCTCAAATGACTGTGAAAAACAGACTTTTTTTAGCGCATACCCTTGACAACTTGATTTCCTGTAGTACCTTTGTCACACCAAAACGCCACTACGGTGGCTGACTCAAGCGAGAGTAGCTCAGTTGGTAGAGCGCGACCTTGCCAAGGTCGAGGTCGCGAGTTCGAACCTCGTCTCCCGCTCCAAGAGGATGTTGCACCGCAACATCCTCTTTTTGTTTTTGGAGGGGTAAGCCTGGCCTCCTACCTTTGCCTAGGCTACAGTGACCAACCTGCCGGAGTGGTGGAACTGGTAGACACGAGGGACTTAAAATCCCTTGCTTTCACGAGCGTACGGGTTCGATTCCCGTCTCTGGTACTTTTTAGCCTTCGGGCTACGCAAACCCTGCTGCAAACCGCGTTTCCAAATTGGAAACGCAGGTTTGCAGCAGGGTTTTGTCGTTCACCGTTTATCATCTGTTTAACACGTGAGCTACTCTGCCACCGTCAACCTCCGTAAACCTGCGCAGAAAAACGGCCTCAACACCGTGCGCCTGCAAGTCATCATCAACCGGAAGGTTTTGCCCCTGCCGCTGAAGTTGGCCTGGCCCGAGGCCCTGTTTGACGAAGAATCTGGCCGGTGCCTGGCATCCTTACCAAAAAAAAATCAGGGTTCTGGCTATAAAGATTTGCTGGCCCGCGCCGAGGCCGCGGTGGGTGCTCTGCTGGAGAAAGCTGCCGACGACAACAACCTGATCATCGGCCAGGCCCGCGCCAAGGCCAACGAAATCTTTGTCAAGTATCGGTTGCAGCCCGACCTGGTGCTCACCGTCGACGAGTTTCTGCGTCAGTACAACAGCGCAGCCAGTGGCTCCGACTTCCTGAGCTACATGGAGGCCCGCATTGCTGAGCGGTATAAGAAGGGCCAGATATCACTGAACACGCACAAGGGCCACACGTCCACCCTGCGCAAGCTCCAGGAGTTCGCGGCCGGCCTGTCGATGAACAAGCGAAGCCAGCAGCGGCCCACGCTCCCCTTCAGCGCCCTGACCCACAAGTTTGCCGGCGACTTCGATTCGTGGCTAAAGAAGAAGCACCAGAGCTGCACCAACACCTGCTCCGGCCGCCACCGGAACGTGAAGGCATACCTAGAACTGGCCCGGCGCGACAAAATCACCTTTGAAGACCCGTATGAATACTTTGTCAATACCACGGTCGAAGGCAAGTGGAAGGCTCTGAGCGAAGAGGAACTGGCCGCACTGGAGACATACTACGCCGGCACCGAAGTCGGGTCGACCCACCGACGTATGCTCCAGAAGTTTCTCTTCAGCTGTAACTGCGGCCTGCGCCTCGGCGACCTGAAGCGGATGGGCGAAGCCAAGGTAAACGGCCAGCTCGTGGAGCTGAAGGTGCAAAAGACCTTCCGCTATGACGAGAAGGAAACATTGCTGCCCATCACAAAGAAAGCCCTGGGCTACTTGCAGGACAGCCGTACAGAGAACGGCACCGATGGTTTCTACCTCTACACCGACCAGTACACCAACCGAGCGCTTCAGAAGATAGCTTACTGGCTGGGCATTAAAACTAAGATTCACCACCATATCGGGCGGGAAACTTTCGCCACCAACTTCATCCGGAAAGGCGGCAAAGTGGAAGTACTCCAGAAGCTCATGGCCCATAAGAAACTAATTATGACCATGAAATACGTGCACGTTGACGAAGCCATGAAGCAAGCCGAAATAGACCGACTAGACTCATTGGATGCTGCATAAAAACCATGCACACTAACTATTCATTAGCGATAGGCGCGGAACAAATAGTAATAAATGCTCTCCCCAAGTTGGTTAGGATTAGTTTACTTAACCCAGGGTATGCTTCCGATGCTCTTGCTTCCATTGGCCTCGACCCTACTGACCTTGGCAAATTTCGGCCTGAGCCAGCAGTACCGATACACAACCTTAGTCTTATTAGGTTATCTAGGGCAAGTTTAATCACTTCGTTATCTTCTTCTGGCATCAGTTCATTCTCTATCTCAACAAAATATGTAGTAGAATCTAAAACCATTGATTCTTGCTCCCTAGCTTTTTCAGCTTTTGTATGGTAGTCATACATAAACCCTAGTATTCTAATATGGATAGGCATAAGCTGCCTCATAATTTCTACAAAGCTTGGGTCAACTTTATATCTGCTGTGAGGATTCGCTGCATTCGCTAGTAATAAAGACCACGTATTTCTTAATACTGCATCATCCTCCAGGGCACAATTATCAAGAATTGGCATCAAAACTTTAAGTGGCACTGGCTGTGGGTCAATATGAGCATCATCAAGAGCCTTTTTCGCATCAACGAGTGCATTGTTAGCTCTCAGCTGTTTCACCCATTCCAACTGCTTGACAAAATCTCTTCCGGTTTCAGCAATTTCTTGGGCTGCTGGGCCTAAAAATGTGCTTAGGATGGGTTTCGCCAATTTATATACAGCTGCTAATTGGGCTGAATGGGTTAAAGCCTGTATACTTTCAGGACCAATGAGTGAGGTAAGCAGATCAGCCATAATGGGCGCATTTAGTTGTTGATATTAATGATAGTCAAAAAAGGCCCGCCTCAATATTGGGACGAGCCTTTTTTATGGTCACTACTTGCCAGTGGTTGGCGCTTGGCGCTTGCCACCGGCCTGGATAAGCCGCTTTTCCTTGCGGGCTCGTTCCTTGGCGTGCTTCGCCAGCATGCGGTTGTCGCGCCGGTTCTTGCTCCTGTAGTAGCGCCTAGCAGCATTGTAGCGGCGCTCCACTTTGCGGGCATTTCGGTAGTCGTACCGCGGCGGCTTGGCTTCGGAGTAGGCTACTCGCTCCTGGGGCTTGAGCCAGGGGATGCACACTGGAGCAGTGAGGTCGGCCGTATCGAGCGAGGTGCTCAGGTCGAGCAAGTAGGCATACTTGTCATGCTCTGGTGTCACCACTTCCACATCGAGGTGGGGGGCCTGGGCCAGCACGTCGGCGCACGCCAGCACGCCGAGCAAAGTTGATGCGGCCACTAAATAAATTCTCATAGGCTTGATGATGAGGTAAGAATTGAGTTGAAGGACTCAAAGCTCACCCCACCACCAGCCTCGGAAAAGGACAGCTATTTACTCTCCAGATACTTGCCAACCGATGTAGGCGACATGCCCAGGGCGGTGGCAATGGCCCGGTTGGAAATGCCGGTGGCCTTCAGCCGTTTCACCTGGGCCTGCTTATCAGCATCGACACCCGGCCGGCCGAGCACGGTGCCCTTCGCCACGGTCTTGGCTAGGCCGGCTTTGGTTCGCTCCCCCAACCGCACTCGCTCCTGCTTGGCGATGGTGGCCAGGATGCTGATGATGGCATCCTTGAACATGCCGGTCGAGTCTAGGTACTGCTCGGTGAAGCTCTTGAACTGCACACCGGCTAAGGATAGTTTTTGTAAGTGGTTCAGTGTTTCGACCACGCCTTCCCGGCTGAAACGGTCCAGCGCCCAAAACAGCACCACGTCGAAGCGGCGCTGATGGGCATCCTGAAAGAGGTGCTTGAACTGCGGCCGGTCGGCCTTGCCCCCCGAATCGGTATCGAGATACTCCTTATATGTAGTATAGCCCAGACGTTCGGCGAAGGCCCGCAGCTCACGAAGCTGGTTTTCGTTGTCCTGGCCTTTGTCGCGGGTGCTCACACGGGCATAGATGGCAGCTTTCATTATTCTCTTTACGCCTTTACTTGAGAAGCTAAATGCAAATTTATATCCTTAGTTAATTGCTCTATTAACAATGTTTTAGCTTTAGCTTTTTCAGCATCCGGCATACCCTCTGTTATTTTAAGAGCCAAACTAATATTTTGCGTTAATACTAGTTTTTGATGGTACTCTCCCATCTTTATTATAGTCTTATTGTATAAATAGAAAAATATAGCAGATATAAATTCACTTATAAGCCCTGCTGTAGTCGCAATGTATGATGAGTTTACACTTCCAATATACATAAGAACTATTCCCGCTACTATAGTAATAAATCCAAGCACAGCTATTGCAACTGCAACTGTAAAGCTCTTATCAGCTTGTATTTGGGTCTGCAAATAATATTTATCTATATATTTAAAATTTATCTTCACAAGATTAGTAAAAAAGTCTTCTTCTATACTCTCTTGAAGTTTCTCTGACTCCTCATATATAATATCTGATTTTATTTTATTATTTTTTATTTCATTATAGCTATCAGAATATTGCACAACAGCTATAATTATAACTGCAACTAAATAACAAACCGCAAGAACAACAGCTATTTGCTCTAAGCTCAAATCAACAGGTTTACCTTCTTCAGTACCACTAGCTAAAGCCCAAAGTGCGACTGCTGCTCCAAACAGACCCAGTAGTACGGCTTGTCCTAAAACATAGAGTGATGTTTTCCAAAATGGTATTCTCACAGGCGCTTTACTTGCACTCATTAGGGGTAGAATATTGTCTGAGATAAACTTGAAAGGACAGGCCTATAAAGAGTGCATGTAAGGTAGTTACAACTGTCCAAAAAAGGGTATTGAAAACGCGTCCAAAAAACGCCGTTTTTAGGCCTGTTTGGGGGTGTCGAAAACTGTCCATAAAACGGACGATTTATGGACACGCAAGCCATTCCAAACAGTCTAGAAAAGCAACACCCTCAAAAGACGTTTTTGAGGGTGTTGATATGATAGAACGATGTAGCTCCTTATGATAGACCGTTTAAGTAATGTTACAAATCTTTAGAGGCTTATCGGACGCACACTATGTGCAGCCGCGTTCATGGAACCAACGGTATGCTTTTCCCTTCGTATACCTTTTCAGAACCAATACATCTTATGAAGCTGCTACTATCCTCTCTGTTCTTCGTCCTGCTACTTATTGTCCAGCAACTGCCGACTTACGCTCAGCAAATTCGCAAAAAGACAGCTCATCCCGCTATCACGCCAACACAGCAACCGATCGACTTAGGGGACCCTGGCTGTACCTGTCTCGTTCCTTGTGCTGCTATTTCCCCCGCCCTAGATACCTACAGCTGTGTCGAGCAAATGCCAGTGCCCCCAGAAGGGGCTACCGGGTTCTTGCAAGCATTAGCTAGCCAGGTGCAGCGGCCAGCTGATTCAGCCCATTTATCAGGGCGAGTGTGGGCCACATTTGTAGTAAGCCCAGCGGGACAGCTAACGGACTTTAAGATTTCGAAAAGCCTTTCACCGGAGTATGACGCCGAAGTTTTGCGGGTGCTACAATTGCAGCCACCTTGGACACCTGGCTACCAAGATGGCAAAGCTGTACGTGTGCAAATTCTAGTGTATGTGCCGTTTGAGCCACAATAGTAATTAGCTGTGGTAGCGGTATGTAACGGCTCTATAGGAGCGAAGTACAACTTGTTTCGTTAGAATAGTACTACTGTTATCACAAGTTTCACTCAGATTGCAAACTACCACTTTTCCGAGGTGGCGCTTATAACTAACATTATGTCAATCAAATATTTTAAGATGAATGCAGGATTTTTAAAAGTACTTGGCACGAGAAAAGTCCTGTTTGCCCATAAAAGAGCGTTCAGCGAATAGCACTCACCACCCCGTCGTGCCGAATGGAGACGACCCAACGGAGGCTGGCATCGAATAAGTCAATGTTGTCAGCGACCGGGTACCAAAGGTCGTCGAAGTAGTGAGCCACATCGGCTGTCTGGAAGGTGTCCACCTCCTCAAATCGGGCCCAATTGATGAAGAGTTCTGGTAGCGGCGTAATGCCTAAGGCCGTGAGCGTCGGAAGCAAAGCAAAGTCCTGCTCGGCGTTTACCTCGTGATAGTAAGTTTGGCGTGAGGCAAGAGCGAATTCGAATTCATTGGCTGTATGGGAGGCCGTCAGCCCAAACTGTCTGGCGAGGCGAGCTTGCAGCGCCCGGCCTTCAGTAGGTAGCAGAGAGCGGTACGAAGGGAAGGGCTGAGCGTGCTCCTGTTCAAACAAGGTAATTTTAAACGCTTCCATGTTGGTAAAAGTAGGTGTTCGAATTACCTAGTGAAAAATGCCCCCGAAAAACCGCGTTTTCGGGGGCATGTTCAGGGGTGCTAAAAGTGTTCGGAAAAGACTCTATTTCGAACACCTTGCGGCTGCTTAGCTTGGTAAACATAATTCGACTTCTCGGACATTTTATTTAACTGAATGGGACCTATCCCCAATACCACAGATCTACAAGCTGAAAACCAAGCCTTACAGGCCCAGCTGTTAGAGCGTGGCCAGCAACTCTACGAAACACTCAACGCCTTAGCTGGCATGTGGAATCAATACTGCCCTCCTCCCTTCACTCATCAGACAATGACTGCGGGAGAAAACGCCGAGGTGGTCTTGCAGGCATGGCAATTACTACGATCCGATCAAACAGCTATTGACTTCTATGATCTTGGGCCCGACGAGGAGATACCGCCACTGGTAAAGTCGTTGTTGGTTAAGCAATAGGATTTACGAAGTAGTGCAACGCGAGAGCGCAGCACATCACTTTCTTGGCATAGTTGATTAACATAAAGTTAGTTATAAGCGAGATCGCGGAAAAGTGGTAGGTTTGCTCAACGGAATAACACCTATTTCATATTGTACTTTATCATTGGTTTGCATCGGAAATACAAGAGGGTTAGTAGTCCTAGTTTTATTTGGTAAGTAATCGATGCGTACACCATGGCGAGTAGGAACTGGACTGCTAATCATCGGATTTCTCGTTCTCTTTTTTGTAGTCGATGGAGCATGGTATCGACAACCTTTAGCAGATACGGCTGGGGCAACACTTTTTCAGCAACCTGGCCTTAGGTTTAAAGTTGAATGCAGCCACGACCTGATTGGGTTCAGTCCAGGCGATGGCTTCGATTTTTATGAGTACGTTCCGACGGTTCCCGTACAGCGCGCCCTTGGTTCCAGCAGTCCGTTACCGCGGTTGCGCTTTAAAAGACATGCCAGTCATTTGCAGGCAATGGATAGCCTGCTGTGGCACCCGACACCCATTCGACAGCAAGATTCGCTTTGGACATCAATCGCCACGTTCGGCAACTTGGATGATTTTCGCTGTAGCCGTCAGTTTGTCGAGCAACAGTATCTGCAGCGAGCCGGCAATTACTATGCGGCATACGGAGGCTATCCGCTGGGAACCTTCCTGTATGTATGGGTGCCGACTGAGCAAAAGCTATTCCTTATCAAGAAACGAGGGTAGGCAGGGTTAGTACTAGTAAGTCCCTACTAGCTACGTATCGTTTTACAAACGGTCCTTTGTAAAATGATACGCACTATAATTCTACAATTGTTCGAAACAACAAGTTTAGGACAGCCTTGGCGGTAATAAAACCGCCTCGCTTGTGAGGCGAGGCGGCAAGCAAAGTGTGGTGTAAGAGTTTGATCAATGCTGCGGAATTTCTCTGATGCTGTCGAACGCCACCGAGAGGTCGGCAATCAGACCATACATTTTCCGCAGCTTCGGGGCTGAGTCTTTTTCTGCATCGTTCGGGTTACGCATGATATAATCCGATAACTGATGCAGGTCGCCCACCAGCTGCTCTTTGTCTCCGTTGTACTTAGTGTGGAGCAATGTCAGAAGGGGCCGAATATCAATAATGGTATTCGTCACTGGGTCCACTGCTGGAATAGGACCACTCGGAAATTGAGTCTGCATAGGTGGGGATAAAGGTGAGATGAAGAGGGCGTTAGCTAGACTAATTACGTTAGCAGATTGCTAAAAGTATAGGATAATCGGCGAAAAGTTCCTTTTTCCTAGTCTCCTTTGCGAATTGCACTCTCAGTTTGGACTAACTGCAACTGCTTCTGGCTCTTCTGCAATTCTTGCAAACTGAGGTTTACACCCAGATTACGCTGCCATTCCTCCACCCCTGCGAGTCGCCCATTTAACTGATGCAGAGTTGATAGTAGTTCCTGCTCCCAAGTACTACCGGCCGGATTTGTTGCCAGGGTTGGTGGTGCCGGCATCTGGCTACCACCATCGGTCGTACCTCCACCTTCAGCATACCCCCGAAGGCGCTTTGCCTCCAACCAATTCTCCACCGCCAGTACCTGCGGGTCGGCCCGCATCCACTTGGGAATCACGTACTCGTCCTGATGCACGATGCCGGCCACGGCGAAACCGGTGTTGTCAACCAGCTTGCCACCGGAGCCCACGCGCATCCCCGACATTTCCAGCAACTGCCCCATCGGGTTGATGGCCATGCCCTCACCGGCATTCATCCCCCCACCTGTGCGGCCCCCCTGGGCAAACTGCTGCTTGGCGGCCTGCGACACGGCGAAGCCTGTGCGGGCAACGGCCAGGCCAGTACGAACGGCGGCATACGCCACGCTGGCTCCCGGAGGCAGCAGCTTCCAGAACGGGTTCTGCGCAGCATCCGTCCAGATACCCTGCACTTCCTGCACGCCATCGAGCACGAGTTTGGCAATGGTGAACGAGCGAATCAGCGAGGCGTTTTTCTTCCGAGCCGCTTCGTCTCTGCCTAAGATTTCAATGGTGAGCCCCAGCGCATCCGACTGCGTTTTCATCATCAGCGTCCCGAACTTTTGCATCGCCTCAGCCCGCTTCTTCGCGTTTTCCTCGGATTCCTTGGAATGCTGCCGGTCCAGCCGCTGCAACTCGCGGAACGTTTTCTGATACAACGACGAGGTTTTGCCCCCATACGATTCCTCCAGCAGCAGCTTGGCTTCAAGACTAGCGTGCTTGGCCTCGTAGAGCAGTTGGTCGCGGGTGGCCTCGGTGATGAGCAAGTCTTCAAACTGCGCCTGAATAACCGTCTCCCGCTCGGTTTCTGCCGCTTCCTCCTCGGCCAGGCTCTTTTCGAAGGCTGCTTTTTTCGCTTCCTCAGCCTGCTTGCGGTATTTCTCGTCGATGGCCTCCACTTCCCGGTTCATGGCTTCCCGGTTGGCTTGAGCCTGCACGGCCTGCTCGGCTTCGGTGCCGGTGATGAGCCGCGACTTTCGGTCGTATTTGAGTTTCACCGCGGCCAACTCCCGCTCGTGGCTGTCAGCGATGGCGGCCACGCGGGCATCTTCCAGCTTAGCCTCGAACTCCATCTGCTTTTTCAGCGCATCCTGCCGAGCCTTATCGGCTTTGTCCTGGGCAGCCGCAATCTTCTTCAGGGCAGCCTCCCGCGCTTTTTCAGCCTTCTGCTCATCGGCCTCCGTCAGCCCGTTGCCGCCCGATTTGCGCATAGGGGTTGGGTCAGCCCCGGCGTTTTTCACCGTGGCATTCGCCTCCAGTGTGATGCTTTGTTTCGCGGAAGCCGCGGCAAACGCCTTGTTGTAGGCTTCACCAGCATTCTTGCCCATGTTGCCGAACTCGGCCGCGGCCCCACTGAAGTCGCGGTCCAGCAGCCTGCGCCAGGCCCGGCCGATGGTACCGAACCGGCTCTCGGCCTCGGCACTGAACGCAGCAAAATACGCCGGCCCGTTGGTGAGCAGTTGATAGAGCGTGCGGATAGGCATGGTCATGAATTCCAACGCGGCCCGCGCCGTTTCCGAACTTTTGGCCCACTCCACCAGCGACTTCACGCCGTCGGCTAACGCGCCCCACAACAGCTTGGTAGGCGTGAGGATGGCCCGGAACACATTGCCCAGCGCCTCCCCGACCGATTTGGCCGAGGTGCCTTCCTTGCTTACCCAGCCCATCGACTCCCCTAGCTCCATCAGCGAGTTCCAGATGTCCTTCACCGGCTGCGCCAGTTCCCGGAACGTGGCCCCCAACGATACCAGCAACGTGTAGAGCACCGTCATGGCCTTGTTGGTCAGGGTGCTCATAATCACGCTGCCGCCCTCAAACGACTTAGCCAGCTCGTTTTGCGAGTCGGCCAGTTCCTTTTCCGAGAGCAGCTGCGCCCGCTGGCGCTGCACGTACACGTTGGTTTTATCGACGAGCTGGTCCACACCCACCCCCACGTTTTGCAACGACTTTAGATAGTCGAGGCCGGCATCTTCCCCCGGCCCACCGAACACGTCGGCTACCACCGTTTGCAGCTGAGCAGCCGGAATCTTGGTGTCGTTCATCTCTTTCGAGATGCGGCGCAGGGCCTCCACCGACGTCATGCTGCCCTTATTCACCCCATCCAGGATTTCCTTAGTGAATTCCGGGCCGAAGGCGGCGTACATGGCATCCCGCGTAGATTTCGTCTGCTCGTTGATGCGCAGGCCGAACTCTTTCACCACGTCGGCACCCTTATCGGAGAAAATACCGCTGGTTACCGACTGCGAAATCACGCCGATGGCTTCGTTGGCGCTCAGGCCGGCCTGTTTGAACTGAGGGCCGTACTCCTTCACCTGGTCGAGGAACTCGCCGCTGGCATCGGCCCCGCTCAGGAAGCCCTGCTCAATCAGGCGCATGGCTTCCTGCTGGCTCACGCCCATCGTTTTGCTGAGCGAGTTGCTGGCCACCAGTACCTCATTAAAGTCCTTACCGAAGGTGCGGGCCACGGCCATCACCGAACTGGTGAGGTTATCCAACTCGGCCCCGGTCGCGCCGGTCAGCCCGTTGATGTTGCCCCGCAGTGCCACCACTTCTTTGGTGGTGTTGATAATTTCCGCACCCAGTTCCTTGATGCCGTCGATAATAGCTTCGGTGCCGACCGTCACGCCGGCAAAGGCCATCGCCTGCGAAAACACGCTCTGCGACTCCTTCACCTGGCCCAGCTCCTCTTTCACATCGCCAATGCGGGCCTTCATTTCCCGGTAGTCCTGGATAATCTTTTCGCGCCCTGGGTCGTCGGCCGAGAGCTTGCGGAACTGATTATACAGAACGGCGGCAGCCGCGTCCATTTCCTTCAAACTGGCATTGACCTTTTGCCCGTTAACGACTATCTCAATAGTTCTCTTTTCGGTTTCACCAGCCATACGACTTTCCTTATAAGTTAATTTCCACGGTTTTGGGTAGCCCCATGCTCACCGAAGCGATGAGCGTGCGGCCACTGATATCACTCATTAATTCACCCAGCCGGTGCTGTTCGCGGGCCAGTTGCTTGCTCTGCCAGCGCTTGGCCTTCCGCTCGTGGCGGCGCAGCTTGCCCTTCTCATTGCGCAGGCGGTTGTAGTCACGGCTGCCCTTGGTTTGGCCGGCTCCCATGCCCCGGCCCACGCCCATATCGACGTACATCCCCTGCACGGCGTACACTAGGCGCAGCTTCAGCTCGTCGCCGGCCGCGCCGCCGACGAGCGTACCCAGGAAGCTCTCATAGAGCTGCCCGGTGGAGCCAATCTTCATCTTCTTGATGTTGGCCCGAAACTTCTCGATGCTGAAGCGCAGCCACTCCAGCGCCATCCGGTGCCGTTCGGCGGCCAGGTCGGGCCGCTGCTCTTGGGTTGGCTGTGTCATCGTACTTGCTGATAGATAATGGTGGCCTTGCTCAGCTTGCGCCGCAAGTCGATGGTCACGCTGATTTGCTGCCAGAGCCGTAAGTGGTGGTCGACCATCTCCAGCCGACCCGGCTCGATGCTGCGCAAGTCAGCCAGCGTGAACGGCACCTCGTATTCCGTTTCAGTGGCCTGGCTGCGGAACGTGTACCACGCCTGCCCGAACTGCTGGTACAGCCCCTGCGGCCCGTCCCAGTGCAAGCTCAGTTGCCCCACCGACGCGCCAGCATAGTTGACCGTGCCGGCCGTGCCCAGCGGATAGCTGTTGCCGCGGCCATCGGGCTGGAGCCCGCGGTTGAAGAGCAGCCGCAGCCCGGTGCGGCTTTCCTCGCCCAGGTCATAGGCTGCCGAGGCCCCTTTGGCGCTGATGGCTGGCACGAGCCACTGCCGCCCCGCGGCCAGTGGATCTTCCTCCCGCACCAGGTGCAGCGTGCCCGCGTCGACGGTGATGTCCTCTTTCGCCGACCCGATGCGGAAGCTCTGCCAACTCGTGTCGAGCGATTTATCCAACTCGTCGTTGCCATCAGGTTTTTGAATGAGCTGCCAGCCCTCAGTCAGGTTGGGCGCACTACGCTGGAGCACGCCACTACGGTCCTGGTAGTCCGTGCGCCCCAACTCCCTCTTCAAAAAGCGCATGCGCAGATGCTTGCGCTGGGTGTCTACCTGGTAGCCCAGCGTGAACAGGCCTTGCAGGGCCAGCAGCAACGCAGCCACCGTGATATCGGGCACGTGGCGGGCCAGCTCTACGTTGGCCAGCACCGCGCCGGTGGCATCCTCCAGCGCCCGGTCACTGTAAATCACCAGCTGCTGAATTTCCAGCTCGTCGACAAAGTCGCCGCTCACGCTCCAGCCGAAGTGCGCCAGCGCCTTGCGTAGCACCGGCACCAGGTACGGCTGGGGCGCAAAGCAATGCTGCTTACTGGCCACCGCTGGGTAGCCGGCCGGCCCGTAGTAGTTGACGATGCCTTTGAAGTCCTTGTTTTTCTCGCCGTAGAAGGCCGTGTTGCGCACTGGCAGCAGGGCATAATCGGGGCTGGCATTGCTGCGCATGAATGGCACCGTGCCCAGGTCCAGGTCCGAAAGTCGGATGCCCTTGATTTCCTCCCGCAAGGCCCCAGCATCGGCCGTGAACTTATACGTGAGCTTCTTCTTGGCTTCGTCGCACTCGCCGTATTTCAGCGCTCCGATACGCCAAAGTGGGCCGTCGAGCAGCAACTGCGCCGGCAACGGCGCTGGGCCACCTGGCACCCGGCTGCGGTGTGGGAAGCCTAGCGTGCGCAGGTTGTCGCGCGTCCAGCTAAAGGAAAACGGCAGCGAGGTGGTGCCGGGAATGGCCTCCTCCTCGAAGTACGGATTCCGGATTTCCAGGCTCAGGGAACCGTCGCCGAGTTGCAGCTCGTCGCCGGCCAGCGTTAGCAGCCGAATCATAGCCGCCCCCCTTCTCCAGCCGCCACGGGCCGGGTGAGTGCCGCGGGCAGCACCGGCAGCCGCGGCGAGAACACGCGCTGGCGGGGCAACTCGAAGTCGAACACAAACACGCGGGTGGTGTCGCCGTCGCTGAAGGCTTCCAGTGCCTTGGGCTTGACCTTGCCCGGCCAGTAGAAACCGTCGCGCACCATCGTCACGCGCCGGCTGAGCACGAACTCCTGCAAGTGCAACTGCTCGGCCCGCGAGAGCGAGCCGGTCTGTACGTTGAGCACCATGGTGCCGGAGCGGTCCAGCACCACCGTGTCGCCCAGCAGCGGGTTGTAGCGCGGGTTGGGGCCGCGTTCAGCTTCCTCCTGCACCGGCGTGAACGTACCCACCGCGTCGCCAATGCACGCCAGCGTATTGACCCCACCCAGGCTGTTGGTATAAAGGAAGTAACGCTTCTGTGGGGCATAGCGGTACTCCAGCTGGTAACGCCGCTCCTCGGACTGGGGCACCCCCAGCTCATCGACTACCTGCACGCTCCAGCCCAGCACCCGACGTTTAGGCGACTCGTAGCGCGAAAGCCCCAGGGCCTCGTAGCTCACCGGCACGCAGAACACCTCGTAGCGCTTCACGCCTCCATACGGCAGAGTCGTTAAGCGCTCCGTTTTGCCATTGGTGCACTGTACGCTCACCTGCAGGGCGAACGAGGGCAGGGCAAACGAGTCCACCATGAAGTAGAGGTACTCGGGCTGGTCGGCGTACACGGGCTTGTCGTTGGGCTGCCAGGTCAGGAAGGGCTTGGCAGCCGCCTGATAGGCACTGAACCACGTGCGGGCCGCGTATTCAAAGTAATCGAGGCCGCCCAGCACCACATAGTTGGTGCTTTGCAGCTGCTGCGGGCCATCCTCCAACGGCTCCCCGAACCGCTCGTAACTGAGCAAGTAGAAGCGCTTGAACAGCGAATCGGCCCGGCTGATGGCCTGCTGGCCCGGCGCAGGCAGGTGCTCCTGCAAGTAGGTATCGAGCAGGGCCTGCACTTCAAAGGTGGTGCGGCCGTCGCGGTCGGCGGGCTGCTCCAGCACGTCGCCCAGGCGCACGAACTCGTCACTCAAATATTCCGGCTCGATGTACACCTCGCAGCAAAACGAGAGGTTCGGCTTGGTGGTGGGGTCGGTCCGGTAGGCGTCGCCGGCATCGAGCGGCAGCAGGATGGGGTTAAGTGAGAAATAAAACTGGAAAGCCGAAATGGTGACGGTTGCACTGGCCGTCGCGCCCCGCGCATCGGTGATGGTGCAAGTGTAGGTGCCTGGCTCCAGGTCGAGCCGGGTGGGCAGCGTGCTGCCATCCTCCCACGCGTAGGCATAAGGAGCCAGGCCCCCGCTTACTTGTAGAGTCACGTCGTTTTCCACCCGGTTGACTACCACACTCAGTTGATCATCCTGACCCACCAGTACGGTCACCGACGTACTGGCCCCGCTGGAGTCGGCCACCACGCAGGTGTAGCGGCCGGCCCGTAGGTTGCTGCGGCTGGCCGTGGTAGGGCCATCGGCCCAGGTATAAGTGTACACCCCATCGTTGCCGTTGCGGGCCGTTAGGGTGATGGAGCCAGTGGCCGAGCCAAAGATGCCGGCATCGTTTACCTGCTGATCCACGAACACCGGCCGGATGGTATCGGCCTGGTCCCATTGCAGAATGCCATAGAGCCCGGTGTGCGGCAAGTCCTGCATGGGCTGGAAGTCCAGCGCCCGGTCGTAGGCAGTGGCCTCAATGGTCACCAGCGTACAATACGGCAGCTGAATCTCTTCCTCGCTGACAGTGTAGGGCAGGTTAAAGGCCAGGATACGCGCCCGCACCGCGGCCACAAACGACAGCGCGTTCTGGCGCTGATAGTTGCTCTGGGGCGGAATGATGCGGAACGTGTTGATGCCCGTACCATTATAGCTGGGCTCGAACAGGTGGTACAAGCCGCCCAGAAACAGCTGGACCCATTTGCCGTCCTGGGGGTTGACCACCTGGACAACTTGTTTTGCTAATCTTTCGCCGGCCATCAGTCGAGGAATTTAGAAGGTTGGTAAGTCAGCGCCTGCGTGGCGGCACTGCGGAACACGTAGTTGAAGCGGCAGCCCACCAGGCCGTCGCCGATGGGGCCAATGGCTTCCTGCAGCACGTCGTCGGGCGTGATGCGCAGGCCGGCCGCGGTGAGCTGCTCGATGTATGCGCCCATCAGCTCCTCCCCGATCCGCTCGCATTCGTCGAGCACGTCGTCGCGGCCGTCGTAGTCGTCGCGGCCCACCAGCTTCAGCACCAGAAAGGCGCTGTGGTGGTACTTGGCGTAGAAGTCGCCCTCGTTATCCGAGTAGTCGGCCTGGTAGTTTTCCAGCACCATCGCGGCCTTGCCATCGCTCAAATCCAGGCGGTTGCGCAGGCTGGCGTTGAACTCGCTCAGGTCGAGCTGCTTTTGAATGGGGTCGGAACTGATGAGGATGCGCAGGAAGCGGCACTTCTCGGGCGAGTGCTGAATGTCGACGTGGCGGCGGGCCAGTTCCCGGCCCATTGCGGTGTATTGTTTGTGGCGCATTGGTTAGGGATTGTGTTGGCGGTGTAGTTCGCGCAGGCGCTCGGCCGCTTCCTGATCATCCTGCATCTTGGCCAGCACGAGGCGGGCATTTTGGCGGCTGGTTTCGGTTAGGGTGCCGAAGGTGCTGCCCGACAACTCGCGCAGCACGTAGTCCCAGCCCTTGGCGCTGGCCTGCTCCTGGTGGGCCGAGGTGAACACGTCCGGGTAGGCGTATTCCAGCGCCTTGCGGCAGCCAGCATACCAGGTATAGATGGCGAGTTTCTCGGTGCTGGGCAGGGCCTCCAACATAAAAACCCGCTTTTCCAGCAGGTGCTCGTTGAAGTCTTCGCGCCGGTCGCCGCCGAACTCCGGGGAGTTGGGGTCGTAGTTGCGGCGCTGGGGCCGGTAGAGCACGGCCACCAGCTTGTCGAGCATGGCCACCTGGCTGCGGTCCTGGCTGTAGCGCACGAAGTAGGCGTCGGCGAAGATGAACTCGGCAAAGCTCATGTTGCGGAAGTGCTCCCGCGGCCCGTAGAAGGTGCGGCGCAAGGGGTCGCGCCAGGCCGGCAACTGTACGCTGCCTAGCTTCTGCTCAGTAAGGCTATTCTCCTCAAGGAGAAAGTCGGTCAGCCAGAGGAGCTGGGCCACCTGCACGTCGGTAAAGTGAATGACCAACGCCAACGGCACGTCGAGCAGTACGCTCAGCAGCCACAGGCGCAAATCGGTTTCGGTGCGGTGCTTGGCGTACAAGTGGCGCACCACCTCCAGCAGCTGCTTGCGCGGGAGGGCGTTCCAGGTGTCGGCTACCTTCCGGTGCCGGCCACCGATACTAACATCATGCATGGGTGAGGAAGTAGTTTCCTCAAAGCTCCCGCTCCCCGAACCGACGAAAAAGGACACAAAAAAGCCTCAACCTATCTGGCCGAGGCTATTAAATAAATTTCACTAATCTGGTTTTTCAGCGTTTCTGCGCCTGATGATTTGAATTCCTGGCAAAACAGGGACCTCCCCAGGTTTGATAGCAGTTTCTGCTAGAGAAGCGTATCTATGTTCTAACCCTAATTGCAATTCGTTTATAAGTGCTGCAAGGTCATCAAAATTCACGCTAACTGGATACGGGGTGCCCCAAGTAAAAGATGGAGTACCGTCCGCTTTAGTACCAGGAATTCTGTCTTGCATCAAATACCTCAACTCTAAATTATGAGCTCCTATTTCATGTTCCTTATCTTCTCCCTCAATTGCTCCATAAGCGGTATTTTTCATTCCAAACCGATCTACCCCTGAGTGCATTATAAATAGAGCGGGATGATTGTCACTTGAATTATACACCCAATTCACATCACCAAAAGCTGAACCGCCAACTTTTGCGAAGTGTCTCTTTATTCTCTCATCAATGTGATGAAAAGAGCCTCTTATACCCGTCACGGAGTTCATTAATTGCATAAAATTTCGTCTGCTAAATCCTACTATTGGGCCAGGTACGAATTTCAACAGTATGTCTAAGCGGTGGATATTATCAAGAAGAATCCACACATCAGCCATAATACTGCTGTGTCTTACTCCATAGCTAACATCAATGTCTTTTACGCTATTTAACCCTACGTTAGGTCTAGAAAATGTAATTGCACCATCAGTTGATTGTCGCGCAGTATCGTTTGTAAGAGCTGTGAACTGCAATCCTTTTTGCTCCTCGCCATAGCGGTCTAACTTTTCCTTGAGCCGATCACTAGCTTCCGCCAACGTTTGAAATATTATTCTCATACCATCAACGGCTGATGCTTCACTCAAACTAGCAATCTTTGCTGCTGCATGTAGTAAGACAGCGTTTTTGGGTTCATTTATTCTGAATGCCATACCGCAAGTGCATCTATATTAATTCTGAACCACTGGCTTGCGTTTGAGCATATACAGGTTGTATTCGCCGTAGGGTGTCTGCTCCTGGCCGTTGGGAGTAGCGACCCAGCCGAGGCTATCAAGTAAGGCTAGGACTGCCCCTTCGTTTTCAAATTCGCGGGCACGGTTGCCCTTGCGAGTGGCGTACAGATTGAACTTGGAGTAGCGCTTCACGCCATCCTCCAGCATCAGTGCCCGACGTGGGGCTTTGCGGCCGGCCATAGTTTTGGCGATGGCCACGGGTGGGGAATCCTGGGCGAAGCCGACGAAGGCCAGTGCCCCTAGCAGTACAGCAAATAATAGCGTTTTCATATAGTATGACTGGTGAAAACCAAACATACTGAAAACTGAAATCAGGCCTGTGTGATGAAGCCAAACCGCTTTAGGTCGGCCGTAAAGTTGGCAATGGAATTCGTGCGGACTTCCACCCCCTTCTGAACCTTGGCGCGGCTGGCCATGCCTTCCATAAAATCTTCGATACTGACGCTGGGCACCCAGGCTTGCGCGTCGCGGCGTAAGGCTTCTACTAGGCCGAGGTCGGTGGTGGCCTCTACCTGGCCACCACCTAGTATTTCGTATTTGGGCATGTTAGCGGTTTTGTAGCGCCGTGCGGCGGCGGGTGTAGTAGGTTGCAATGTCGCGGGGGTTAAAGGTAGTAAATTCAGCTACGGGCAGGTTTGGGGCTACTAGGCGGGCCTTCGAGTAGTCTACTAGGTTAGCCAGGAATTTCACCCAAAAGCTTATTTTTTCATAGTTGGTGGTTCCGCTGTGCTGGCGAAATTCGATGGTGCCTTGCCGGGTGAAGGCTTGCATGTTCACCTTGTGGTAGCGGCTGCCTCCGTTGGCGGCGCGGCTTAGCTCCTCGGCCGTGGTGGCGGCTAGTATTTGGCGTTCGGCTTCGGCCATCGTGCGGCTGCGTTGTAGGCTTTGGCAGTAGGTATTGGCCGAGCCGCGGCGGTTGGCGGGCATTACCGAGTCGATGCTGGTTTCGAGTACCAGGTAGTTGCGTACTAGGTTTTTCATGTTTTCTACCGTTAGGTCCGAGGCCCCGAGGTGTACGTGCAGGCCGCAGGAGTTATTTACCTGGGCTCCGCAGGCGTTCAGGGCGCGGCAGGCGCGGGCCAAATCCTCCAGTCCTTCGTAGCCGCGCAGTACGGGGCTTACCAGTTCGAAGGCGTTAGGGCCGGTTACGCTGCCGTCGCTTACAATTTTCCAGTATGGGCGGGTGGTGTGGTTGTAGCCGTCGCTGTGGGCTTCCAGGCCCTGGGCGCGTAGCTCGTTTACCAAGGCTTCGCGGGTGCAGCCGTAGGCTTCTATTTCTACGCCGAAGGTGCGGTCGAAGCGGGCGGGCTGGTACGGGGCCAGGGCAGCTACGGTAGCGGTGCGGGTCGGCGTGGCCAGGGCGGTGGTAGCGCGGGCGGCTACCCAGGCGGCATATACGTTCTGGGCGAAACCGTAGCCTACGTTCATCATCGTGGCTACTTCGCGGCGGCTCAGGCCCAGGCCGAAAAGCTGCTGCATTTTCCAAGTTTTAGTAGTTCCGGTGCTGGCGAGGATTTGGGCTGCGGTCATTATCGTAAGGCGTTGTGTTCGTGTCGTTTAGGTGATACAAACAACGCATCGTGTGCCGCGACTATCAAGTTTAATCACTTGTTTTTGAGTGCATTAGCGCAGATTCAATGCACGGTCTAATTGTCCGACTGGCACGGTGCAATCGGGCACAAAAAAACCCCGGCTGGTGGGCCGGGGCAGTCTGTTTTCGTTGGTTTTAAGGGCGGTGCCCAAGGGCATCCACTAGTTCCTCCAGGGCTTTAATGATGCCAGCAAACTGAATATCGCGGGCCGTGGGTGGGGTGAAGGCGATGTTGTACCGTTCACACAGCTTCCACATTTCAGCGTCGTCGATACCTGCTGGCTTTACGAGCGGCAAGTTGGGGGCCTCTTGGGCCGATTCTTCAGAAGTAGCCATAATGCAGCACGTCGAGCAAGCCGGGGAAATCGCTGCTAACACCTGAACTTCCACAGAAGCCTAAGCATACGGGTCATGCTCCCGCTCTACTCCCCGACCGTTTTCTGACGACGGCCGAGGCTTCTGTGGGTAATCTAGGGTATTCAGTGTGTTAGCGGGTGCAAGATAGCAAAACGCCCCGGCTGTATATGCCAGGGCGTTTTATTTATATGCCCAACGCCCCCTTGAGCAGCATTGGCCCGAACTGCCTCAGCGCGAAGCCGAGCACCGTGCCGCCGAGCAGCCACTTCCACCAGTTGCTGGGCAGCGGCACCGTCACCGAGTTGCCGGTGCCAGCTACGGCCGGCCCCTTCCGGGAACTGGCGGCCTGATTGCCCTCGCCAACGACTACGGGCGCGTCGGCCTTTTTTGCCTCGGTGGCCACTGCTCCAGTGCCGGTGGCCGCAGGGCCGGGCTTGGTTGCCGAGCTGCCCGCGTTATTGTTGCCAATGATGATGGTCGTTGGCCCTTTGAACTTCTGGACGGTTTTCGTTTTACCGGAACCGCCCCCAAATACGCCACCAGTGAGGCGCTGGATGAACGTGGGCTTGGGTAGCGAGTCCGGAAGCCCGGCCAGCGAGTCCACGCGTAGGGAGTCTTGGCGCACCGACAGCACCGACAGCGTCGGCACGTCGGCCGGCCGCGGGCGAGTGGTGGCGCAGCCACTGACTGCGCTAAGCAGGGCAAGTGCTCCTAAAACGCAACCTATACGAATGCTTCTCATGCTTTTCCACCTGGTATGCCCAGGGCTTTAGCAGCCACCAAAAAGCGGTTCATTCGGTCGGCATAGCCGTTGGTGCCGCCATTGATGCGCTTGGTGATGGTGTCGAAGAAGTTAGCGTCGGCCAATTCGTTGAGGCTGCGGCTGTTCCAATACCAGCCCGCGCTCAGGGCGGCATACATGGGCATCTCCAGCAGCGTCGGCTCGGCCACGAAGTCGATGCCGAAGGCGCGGCCCAGTGTGTAGTAGTTGGCCCGGCCAGTGATTTGAATCAAGCCGCGGCCCTTGAAGCGGATGCCATCGCCCTTCTGCGTATTGCCCAGGTCTTTGCGGCCCTCGTAGGCAGCGCCACTGGCGTACTCACGCACGGCATCCAGCCCGCACGACTCGTGGCCGATCTGCGCCAGGAAGTGCGCCACCCGGAGCGGGGTGTTGATTTTGTAACGCTCCAGCGTGGCGTTGATGGGCTTGAGGAACTTGTCGGCCTCAGCCGAGCTGGTGCCCACCAGGGCGGCCATTAATAGTTGCTTGGTTAACTGCATAATTAATTGATTATGGCACCCTCAGTGGGCACCGATGAAGGATTGGGAAACTCTACTATCTCTGGGCTCACCACTTCCGAAGCTGCCTTGGGTGTGGCCTTCAGCTCACCCAAGGCAGCTTCGGGGTCTTCGCTGAATAGGGCCAGGCGCTTAACCAGCTTTTTGGGCACCAACTCGGGTGCGACGGCGGCCAGATTTTCCAGCACGCTCAGGGCTTCGCGGGCCATCATGGCGCAGTAGATGAAGGTGTCGAACCACTGAAACACCACGTTCACCTTGCCCTTGATGGTGAAACTCGTCATCACGTGGGCCAGCACCAGCAGCAGCAGGTAGACCAGGCACTTGATGAAAATGCGGCTGAAGGCGCGGCTGCTCACCTGGTGCTTCTGCCAGCTCCGGAGCACGCCAGTGACGGTATCCACGAAAATCAGCGTGCACAGAAACCCGGCAAACTGCCAGTCAGCAAAGAAGTACTGCCGCACGAGCAGCGCCCAGGGCGAAGCGTCGCGGGCCGTAACCAGCACGAACATGGTGCGCGGCCCGCCAAGGAACAGCAGCACTGGCTGAAGAATGGCCCGCATCACAGCCAGCCGTAAACAGCCCCATCAGAGGCGGTGCGTACCGTGGCGCGGGGTGCGGTGGGCGACTGGTACTGGCGGGAGGCGAAGTACGTGGCGAACCGGGTGGCCGAGGCGTTGGCGTTGAGGTAGGCTTTCAACCGCTCCAGGTACACCATCGCGTCGCCCATTGCCTGCTCCACCTTCAGGCTGAGCAAGCTATCCAGCGACGCATCGGCCTCCTTCTGGTTGGCATCGTCGAGGCGGTACACGTTCAGCTCGATGGCGTCGCCGTTCAGGCCCAGCCCGATTTCGGGCACCGCCTTGCCCACGGTCAGGTGGGCCAGCGCCGGCCGCACGTACTGCTCCAGTACGTGCAGGTTGTCGGCCGACACCGTGCGGGCCGCAACCTCGGCTTTCAGCTCCAGGTAGTACGCCTCGCCCAGCACCGGCTCGATGCTGAAGCGCTCCATTTTCCGGAGCGTGGGCAACATGGCCAGGTACGTGAGGCGGGAGCCGCCGATGTTGTAGTGCTCAGAGAAACCTGCGGCCGTGTTCAGGAAGAACTTGTGAGAGGCGGTGGCCGCAGCCGACGTTGCCCAGGCCGCAAACTCCGGCGCATCGATATGCTCATCGAGCAGCGTCAGCGCTTTTTCCAGCGCATTGTAGCCCTTGGCTTGTAGGTTGGAGCGGAGCTGGTTGATTTGCCACTGGTAGGGCTGCTTCCGGTCGCCGGTGGCGGTAACGGTCACGCCCATGTCAGTAATTTCCAGTTGCCCCATCGGCAGGTAAGCCACCATTGCTAACGTGGCCACGGCTTGGCGCAGCAGCTCCAGCACGTCCTTCTCGGGTCCGGTAAGCTCGGTGCCTGCGGTCAGCTTACCATCCAACTCGTAGTAGTAGGCTGCCCCCACTAGCGGCTTGATGCGGTCCTGTTCCACCAGGCGCATGTCGGGCTGGATGGAGGCCAGCGAAAACGAGTTTTTATTGACGACAACGTACTCACGATAATTCTCAATAGAGCGGATAAGTCCCATAACTATTTGGATTCTTGTTGTTTTGGCTTGCTTTCCGGCATCTCCATCACGAAGGGATTGAGGAAACGCCACACGATGTATTTATCCCCCACTTTCCAGCCGTTGTATTTGGAAATCAGGTTTAGCGGGGCCGTCAGCAGGTCGAGCTGGAATTGGGAGGTGCTGACGAAGTTGTTGAACAGCACCCGTGGCTCGGAACCGCCCCCAGCACCGTCGCCCATGCTCTTGCCGGGTGAGACGCCCATCAAACTTGGCGGCATCGACAGGGCGGTGTAGGTGTGGGTGCTGGCCTCGTTGGAGTCTTCGATGTGCAGGCCGTCCTTGAGTTTGTCGTCGACGGCCGTAATCTTGAATGCCGCCACCTCCTGGTTCGTTTTCTTGTCGACGATGGTAGTGGTCATCACCGTTTTGCCCGCCCCGTTGGTGCCCTGCATCACGTCGTTGAAGGCTTTGATTTCCTCCTCCAGCAGCTGCTTCTTCTCGTCGCGGCTTAGTCCGTCCCAGTCGCCGTATTTCCACTCCCAATAGGCCGAGTGCACCTCAATGATGTACTTGACGCTGAGCTGGTTTTTGAACAGCATCCGCTTGAACTCTGGAATGGCCGCAGCTACATCCAGCCAGCCTGAGCGACGCACAGCGTTCCAAGCCGCCAACTGGTACAGTGCCTTATCCGGGCTTGGGATGCTGAGCGGATAAATAAACTTCCAGCCCTTTGCGGCCCGTAGGTTGCCCACAGCATCGAAGTAGGGGTCGAGCACCGGCACCGTGGTGGCGTTTTCGTCCTTGGAAGTGCCGCCATTGTCCCAGTTGGCGTTAATCACCACGCCAGGCAGCACGCCCTTCTTCACCTTCAAATAGCGGCACCACGCTGCTTCCTGAATGGTTATCAGCTTGACCTTCTGGCGGTTCTTGGAAAGAATAATTTCCGGGAAGGCGTTGGCGAAGGTGTTGATATCGAGCAGCCCTTCGAAGGCATAGCGGTCCAGGCGCGAGTACTCGAAGAACTCGTCGATTTCCGAAATGGACTGCGCCTCGAAAACGGGCCGGCCATCCTTGTCTTTGCCAGTGATGATGCCGTACACCAGGCCCCCGCCATACATCATGCTGGTTTTCTTTTCCAGCACCGCGGGCAGGATGGTGTTGCGCTCGATGTCTTTGATAACCGCCTGCGGAAACAGGTTGTCCTCGCCCCAAGGCGCGATGTCGTCGCTGCCGGTGTCTTTCTTCACCGACGTAGTGGGTGTAGCACCCGGCGCGTCGCCGCCCGTTGGGTTGCCAGCGCCACCAGTAGCCGCCATGCTCAGGCCAGTACGGACGGCAATGCCGCCCGTACCGTTTTCGGTATAGCCTACCGTTAGGTCATTGTTAAATACAACACTCATGATAACACTACTTTTTTACCATTGAAGGCCAGGATTAGCCAGATATGCACTTTGCGCACCTGCGTGCTGCGGCCCTGCACCAGGTTGCGGGTGGCGTTGGCGAAGTGGGCCGGCTGGCGGCTGGACCGCGGCGCGGCCTCGGGCACGTCGGCGGCGGGCACGAGTTTCTTGCGCTGGCCCTGCCGCGGCCGGGAGAGTCGGCAGTGGTGCCACTCCACGATTTTGCCGGCCTTTTTGCGCTTGCGGTCGGCCTGCACGAACCGGAGCGTGAAGCCGGTATCGGCTTCCTCCATTTGCTGTAATGCGTCGGCTAGTCGGATAGAATTCGGAATCATCGAGACGAAATTCGCCGACCCCGAAAGCGGGAAAAAGGACAGAAAACCCACCGCGAAACGGGCCGCAAAACCCCCAATCTCACAGGGTATTGCCCTCACGGTATCAGGAAGGGCGTTTTTGGCCTACCAGAATCCGTTTTAGTCTCAAATTGTCGTTACTCACCCCGACGCGCACTGTCGCGTGTGGAAATTTCCACGAGTCGGCCCAGGGGATATACCCCAGGGGTGTGGACACAAAAAAGCCCGTTCGCAATGCGCAAACAGGCTTTTCACATTATTTCCACTCAGTTCGCTGGCATCTTTTACCTTTCACCTATGACAACTGCACTCGATACAGTGTACACCATCTCAGTATGGTATGATGGGGCACGGGAAGGTGTCACCAGCTTTGCAGGCCAACCTCACTACTATGTGTGCCAACTGGATTATGATATAGATGGGCAACCAACTCCCTACTTGCTTACCCCTATTGATGAAGAGACGTTCCAGCTAGAGATGGAACACTCAGCTATTTATGAACGCTATGCGCTAGCACTCAAAGAAGAGCGTACAACAGAGAACATTTATCTATCCCTGCCAGAAGACCGAGCTAGACAGGAAGAGATTAATCAGTTACTGGAGTTTACAATAACCACGCTACCTAAATCTAACCTGACGGCAACTGGCAAGTTCCACTACGGGCCGACTACCACGGTTATCTGGACTATTCTAGCTGCTGACCATCAGTAGGCCACCGGCCTCGGGAGTCGAGCGGACCACATGCTTATCGATGCTGAGGAAGTGCAGGTCCACGGTGTCGGTGAAGTGGGTGGCCTCCTCTCCTGGTATCGTCTTCTTCCGCTCACTGGTCTTGTCCTTCTCGATCTCCCCCTTGCTGTTCTCTTTCAGCGGGGCCATGCTCATCGCCGTCAGGGTGTTCTTGCAGTTCACCTTGTTGAAGCGGATGAGTAGCTGCCGAGCATCCTGCTCACCCAACAGGTCGATGCCCAGCTTATAGCGGTGGGCATAGCTGGGCACGCGGCCCTGGTTGAAGTGGCGCACGCGCCAGCCCGCCTTCTTCAGCTCCTCGGCAAACGCCTGGTTGTAGGTCAGCTTACTATCGGGCTTCCTAGCGTTACCCCATTCACTATCCTCAATGAAGTGGAACTCCTTGAGCAGATGGTTGGCATAGTAGTCGGTGAACAGCTTGGCCAAGTCCTCAATGAGCTTGGGGTGCTTAACGTGGAAGTCCTTGAGGAACCGGTATTCGCCAGCCTCCTTATGCACCTGCCCCACCAGTAAGCAGCTGATCTTACTGCCCCAGTCCACGGCCCCGCGAATAGGCAGGTGAGCCAAGCAGTCGGCATCGAGCAGACAGCCTGGCTCCCGGAGCTTGGCGATGTTGAAGCCCAGGCCCGCGATGTAATCGTTGGCCATGCACTCCTCAGCATGATGGGATATCTTCAGCCGCGGATAGAAGCCGGCCTCCACCGTGGCCGGCCGCTGATTCAGAATCTCAATCAGGAACACGAAGTCTGATAGCTCCCGGCGCTGCTCCTCCAAGTAGGGTATGCCGATGTT
This sequence comes from Hymenobacter norwichensis DSM 15439, assembly GCF_000420705.1. Taxonomy (GTDB): domain Bacteria; phylum Bacteroidota; class Bacteroidia; order Cytophagales; family Hymenobacteraceae; genus Hymenobacter; species Hymenobacter norwichensis. The sequence goes on along the minus strand of NZ_ATVL01000006.1, from coordinate 216,362 downwards.
GCCCAGGTTATCGAAGATGTTGGCCTCGCTGTAGAGCAGCCCTTTGGGCGTTTCCTGCTTATCCCGCTTCATGGCCTTGGGGTTCGGGTAGAACCGCAACTGCTTGCTGAGGTCCAGGATTTCCTGGTAGAGCTGCATGCGGGTGCTCATGCTGCGGGTATCCACGAACTCCATCTGGAGCTTGATCATGCTGTTGCGAGTGGCCTCGAAAGCATTGCCATCCCGCTCGTAGTAGAGCGAGTCGTTGAGCAGCCACTTGCCTTGGTCGCCCCAGGGCATCGACGAGAACAGGAACTTGCCGTGGTGCAGGTCGCAGCCCTTCCAGAAGTCCTTGTTGCCCCGGTTGGAGGCAATTACGTCGGTGCCCAGCTTTTCCCGGTCCAGCAGCAGGGCCTCGTCACCGATGTAGCCATCCAGGTTCAGACCCCGCGAACTGGAGCCGTTGCCATCCTGCGTTATCAGGTGAAAACCGGCTCCAGTGTAGAAAATCCAGAAGTGCTTGTAAGTAACCGGGCGCTGGAACGGCTCGGGCCAGTTCCAGTTTTCGGGCGGCTTACGGCCAATGAAATAGTGCACGTCCTTGATGTAGCCGAGCTTTTCCAGCGCGGCAATCGTCGAGGGCAGCGTGCGGGTCAGCATCTGGCCATACGTCGAGCCCACCAGGCCCCAGCAGCTGCGGGGCATCTTCTGGACAATCATGTGGATCAGCCAGGCGATGATGGTGGACTTGCCGGTGGCCCGGCTCCAGAGCGAGACGGCCGAGGCCAGTTTCGAGAGCACAAACCGGAGCTGGGGCCGGTTGAACGACAACGGCTTGATATGGGGCTTATTCATCGTCGTCGTCTCCTTTCCCATCATCCGTGGCCTCCAGCAGCAGCCCACGCATTTGCTCTAGGCCCACGTCGCTCTGCTCAACGGCATCTATCACCTGGGCATAGGTATCGGTGTCAATCTTGTTCAGATTGCCCAAATCGATGCTTTTCGTTTCACCATCCTTGCCCTGCAGCGTGATATTGAGCACGTAGGAGCGGTTGGCCAGCACTTCGGGCGTGAGGGCGTTGCCATCGTCTTTGTCGAGCCCTTTGAGCACGGCCATGTTCTTGATCGAGGCGTTCATAGCCTTCAAATCCGGTGGTTTCGCGCTGGCAGCCAGCTGGAAAACCTTCATGGCAAACTCGTACAGGATGTGGCGGATGCCATCCTTGTAGGAGCGGGTCACGTCGCCGAACAGCCGGATGGCTTCGGTGCACCGACGATAGGCCGTCGCGCGACTGATGTTGAAGCGGCCCTCCAGCAACGGAACGGCCTGCTCCATGCTGTGGTAGTTCACCAGCAGGCCGTGCGCGGCCTCCAGTTGCTCTTTGCGCTTCTTATCGTCGGGCGACAGCAGTTCCTCGGCTCCCTCGTTCAGGTAGGAAGCCTTAATGCGGTCCAGCGCCGTTTCAGTGGCCGGCGAGTAGTTCGGGTTACTCGTAGCGGGCAAGCTCGGCATCGGTCAGTTCCTCCCCATTGCGCGTCACGGTGAAGCGACGCTGGTTATCACGCATAAACTTGATATAGCGGCGCACGTCCACGTCGACGTAGGCTGGGTCCAGCTCCACGACGTGGGCTTCCCGATCCAGCTTCTCGCAGGCAATGAGTACCGAGCCGGAGCCGCTGAAGCCATCGAACACCACGTCGCCGGGCTTACTGGAGCACTCCAACTGGTATTCGAGGATGGGTAGCGGCTTCATGGTCGGGTGCTCGCCATTGCGCTGAGGGCGGTCGAACTGGAGCACCGTGGTTTGCTTGCGGTCGGAGTACCACTTGTGGGCCTCGCCTTCCTTCCAGCCGTACAGAATCGGCTCATGCTGCCAATGGAAGTCCTGGCGGCCCATCACGAACTGTTGCTTCACCCACACCAGGCACTGACTCAGCTTCAGGCCCGCATCCTTCATGGCCAGGCGGAAGTTGGCCCCTTCCGAGTCTGCGTGAAACACGTAGATGGGCGCACCCGGCTTCATGAACGTGTAGCAGTTGGTGTAGTAGTCGTAGAGGAACTCACGGAACGAAGCATCGTCCATGCTGTCGTTCTCAATCTTCAGCGCATCCTTGGTTTTGCCCTGGTAGTTGACGTTGTAGGGCGGGTCGGTGTTCACCAGGTCGATGAGCTTGCCGGCCAGGGCCTTGGCCACTACGTCCGAATCAGTGGACGAGCCGCACACGAGCACGTGCTGCAGGCCACGGGCATCGCTGCTCAGCTCGTACACGTCGCCGAGCACCGATATCGGCTCCTTGGGCGGCGTGGGGTCGAACTCCTGCTCTTCCGAGGGCAGCAAGGGCAACGCCATGTTGGCCAGGTCGGCGAGGCCGGCCAGCATGCTGGCATCACCAATGGCACCCAGGTCGATGTGAGCGAAGTTCTCCTGCAAGCTGGCATAGTCCCACACACCAGCTCCGACGTTGGAAGTGATGTTGTACTCGTCCAGCTCCTCCTTGGTGAGCAGGCGGTTGGGCATCCGCACGTCGATGATTTCATCCCCTCGGCCCAAGTCGAGCAGGATGCTCAGGCGCTGGTGGCCGGCCAGCACCACGTCGTCGGTGTTGATGGCGGGTATTTCGGCCAGGTTGAACTTCTGGATACTGCGCATGAGGCGCGTGCGGCCCTCCTCGGTCAGAATGCGCGGATTGTAGGATAAGGGCACCAGGTCGCGCACTCGGCGCTGCACAGTGGTCCAGGATAGCGGGGCTAACTCTTCGGTAGTCATTGAGGGGATAATTTGGATTCCAGTAAATCGATGTTAGCCAGCACCTGCGCCAACTTTTCGGCGCGGTCCGGGCGGTCTTTTAGCTTGCTGCGCTGGGTGCGCAGCAGCTTCAGTTGATATTGGATGTCGGCGGTGCTGGTAAGCGAGGCCAGCTCTGGAGCCGGCTCGGCTACGGGTGGCGGCGCGGGCAGAGTGCCATATTTCTCGTAGTGGGCCTCGGCCGCATAGCTTTCGTTCAGCAAGTCGCCGATATCGAGGATGCGCAGGGCTGAGGCACTACGCTCGGCATCAGAGGCCAGCTCCAGGCGAGCGTGCAGGTATTCCCGCTCACTGAGCAGCGGGCGGCGGGCCTGGCGTAGCTGGGTGAGCACGTCGGCCGCGGCAGCCGGCACCGGGGCCGGAGGTGGGGTTTGGGGAGGAGGTGGCGCGGTGGCCACGAGCTTGCCCAACTCACGGGCCAGCACCTCCCGGTTGTAGCTGGTGCAACTGCCGGCCAGCAGCCGCTTAATCATGCCGCTGGTGCCATGCTGCTCGTAGAGGGCCACACCTACCTCGTAGGGTTGCTCAGAGGCCAGCCAGTTGGAAATTTCCACATTCATAGAGCAAAGCTGCCCCCACCGATGCCGGCTAAAAAGGACGCAAAAACGCCCCGACCGTAATGGCCGAGGCGTTTTTCTCAGGCAGCTCCTTCGCTCCTACTCCCCCACTGTTGCCTTGGGAGCTGCTGAGGGCTTGCGGCGCACCTTCCGCAGCTTGAAGTAGGACTCTCCACCTGGCTTCGCTACCAACTCGTCGGCCTCGGCCACACTGAGGGTACGGAGGTCGATTGTCTGGTAGTCAAGCGCCCGAACCGCATAGCGGCCCGGAGCTTGTAGTACCTCGTACTTCGCGGCCACTTCGGGGCGCAGCAGTTTTTGCCAATCCTTGTTCACGGCTTAGGCAGCAGCACCAACGATGGAACCATCGAGCTGCTTGATATCACCTTCGTAGAACAGCAAGCCGTTGGCATAGCCCTCTACTTTGAAAGTGAAACCACGACGGCCGCTGTCGAGCGTGCCCGAGTCGTACTCGCCCAGGATTTCCACACCCAAACCTTCCGAGCCCAGCTGGAGCACTTCGCCATCGGGCGTGGTCACCAGGATGATGCACGTCTGGTTTTTGATCTGGCGGTCGAACTCAGCTACTTCCTTGCTGTTGCCAGGGTGGAAGAAGGTGAAGTCGATTTTCTTACCGCGGCCGTCACGCTCACCGACGTTGCCCAGCTTGAGCTGCGCCGTCTTCAGGGTGGTGTAGCACTTGGCGAAGCCCTTACCGTCCGCAAAAGCGTGCGAGCCATCGATAGTTACTGAGTCACCTGGGAGCTTGGTTTTCTTCACGCCCTTGATGGTCGTGAAGTCCTGCTCAGCCGCCACAAAAATGGACTGCTTAAGGCCAGGCGTGTTATCTCTGCCCTGGGGGCCTTTGAGATCAAATAAATCCATAATTCGAATCGGATTGACTTATAAAACCTAAGAATTCAGCCTGCTGACGCGGGCTTACTTTTTGGCTTCAACCTTAGCCAGCAAGCCGGACTCGGCCTTCACCAGCTCGGCCAGCACCTCTTTGTTGCCTTGGAGGTCTTTGGCTTCGATTACCTGGCCTTTGTGCTGGAACTTGGGAGCCAACACCTGGTATTGCACCTTTTCGTGCGTCACGATAACTTTCTCGGGAGCAACGGCTTCGGCATTCGCCAGCTTCTCGTTCAGTTCACCGATAGCCTCACCGGCTTCGGTGTTTTCCTGCTTCAGCTTCGCGTTTTCAGCCTCTAAGCGGGCAATGATTTGTTCTGGGGTCTCTTGGGCCATGATCGTGGCGTATTGACAATGAAAGGATGGGAAAGCACTCAAATGACGTTAGCCAGCACCCTAGTCGGGTGCCGGCGCGTCGGGTTTCACTAGACCAGCTCGCGGTCGTTGGTGAAGACGATTTCGGGGATGATGAAACCGATACCCATGCTAAAGTCGGTGAACAACTTCAGCAAGCGGTCCACGCTCTCCACCTGAACTTTCGTCTGGTTCTGGATGCGCTTGCGCAGCATGATGGCGTTGCCCTTGGGCGTGCACCAGATCTTCTGCGTATCGCGGTGAGAAGGCACACCAGCCACCGTGATGTTGGTGTTGTTGATCTGCAGGCCCAGCGCACCACCGCCAGTGTTCTTGCCGTACTTACGCTCCTGGCCGCGCAGGAAGGCCCGCGCTACCGTTTCCGAAGTACCCAAGGTCATCGGGATGCTCCAGTAGTCCTTGTGGATGCCGTCGGCAAACGCTTCGAACTGCTCCACCAGAGCTTCAGGGTTGGTGATTTCCAACGCGCCGGTGGTGATAGGCGTGATGCGGCCGGCCGTGATGTGGCCGTTAATGGTCTTTTTCAAGCCATCCATCGACGTGCCAGCTGCGCCAGGCGTACCAGTGGTCGGAGCCACATAAGAGCCTTGGAAAATTTCGTTGTACTCGATGTCCTGCTTGATCTGCGGAATCAGGTACACTTCCACGTACCAGCGCACGAAAGGCCACGTCTTACGGTCGATGTCGTCGCCGTCGAGGAAACCCAACCAGCTAGACTCTAACTCGTCTGGATACTCCTGAGCATCCACCTTCATCTTGAACTGGCGGATTTCTACGGGCACGAACTTCACGCTGGCCAGCGGGGTGAACTGCTTCTGGAAGGGCTGCACTACGCGAGTGAACAGCGCCTTGGCAGCCCGCCAGATGGTGTCGTCGGTGTTAACCGGCGTGAACAGGCTCTCGGTCGTCGTGGCCGAACGCAGCAAGGTGTACAAACGGGTCAGGTTCTGGCCCTGGTTGAGGTAGTAAGCACCAAACTGAGCTACTACGTCGGTAATTTCTAAAGCCATTGGATAGGACTAGTAGAGAGTGATAAATGAAAAATTGATAGACTGAGGGTAGCGTAATACTAGCCGAGCATCTTGGCGTGCAGGGCATCCACCAGCGACTGCGGGTCGTTGCCGTCCTCCTCGATGTCAGATTTCTCCTTGGTCGAGCCGGTCGGCAGAGCACCTGGCTGGTCGCCGTACTCGTCGGCTTTGGCTACGGCTTCGTCGCGCTGCTTTACCAATGCCTCAATCGAGTCAACACCGGCTGCCTTCAGGGCTTCGGTGTTGGCTTTGTGCGCGGTGGCAGCAGTGTCGAGGGCATTGAAGTCGGTGGCGCTAATCAGCGCAGCACCCGTAATGCCTTGGGCCTCCAACTCGTCGTTGGCGGCAGATACCAGTGCGGGCGTTAGGGCCGCAGCTGCGAGGCCGGCCAGAGCGGCGACGGCCGGAAACTTGTTCTTTCCGAACATGGTGTTAGAATTTGAATGGTTGGCTTGGGTATTGTCGCCCTGATCCGGGGCGTCATCGGTGCCTTCAGCCAGGGCAAACACCCGCTGCACGGCAAAATCAAAGGGGCCGACCGCAGTGATCAGGCCCATGTCTTTGGCTTCGGAAGCGAAGAACATCCCCCCTTTCAGGGCTTTCTCGCTGGTTTTGGGGTTGAGTCGCTCCCCCAGGGCCGACTTCACATGCTCGTGAAAGTGAGCACGTAGCGGATTGAGCACGTTGGCCTTGTAAGGCTTGTAGTCGCCGGCCAGAGCGGAGAAGAAGTCGGAGTTCTTATCCTCGGAGCCATCGGCGACCATGTCGTGGAACTTCACGCCCAGCTTCTCCAGCGCGGGCTTGATGTCCTGAATAGAGGCCATTACGCCAATCGAGCCGATGCGGCAGGTCTCGTTGTTGAGGATGATTTCGCGGCACGAAACGGCTGCCCATACGGCCGCCGAACCAATCATGCCATCCGAGTACGCGACAACGGGCTTGGTCAGAGCAGCCAGGCCGGCCGCAAACTCTGCCGTGCCATCCACTGCGCCACCACCCGAATCGATATCGAGTAAATGGCCGATAACATTATCGTGGCTGTCAGCGGCCTGCATGGCCCGCAGCAACGAGGCAGTGCCAGGCACGTCGGTGCACAGGCCAATCTGATCCTGCTTCATCATCACGCCCTTCAGCGAGTGCACCGCTACGGCTCCCTCGGTGGCGTCATCGTACTTCTTGGCCTTGGAACGGCCCCCACGAGCGGCAGCAAACACCACACTTTCCTCAACTGGAGCGGCTGGCTCAGGTATAACCGCCAGCCGCTCCCCATTGAGCATAGCCGCAATCTGCGGCAGATAACCTAGCACCGCTTCACTCTGGATAGCCCAGGGCGAGCGAAGGATAGCGGACAAAAGATGATTGACTTGCATCGAATTAGGGTAATTATCGATGCAAAGCTGCCCGCGCTATAAGGCGCGAAAAAGGACACAAAAAAGCCCCAGCCTGGGGAGGTTGGGGGCAATGATTCCAGTGCAAAGCTGGAGCTACCAGCCGTACGTGGAGACGGCCCAGACGAGGAAGCCAAAAACGATGACGAGCAGCACCCAGGCTATCTTGTCAGTGATGCGGCGGATGTCACCAATCGAGTTATTGGTCTTGCGGCGCTTCCGACGTCGCCGATTCAACCCTACCACGCTAAGAAGATTCGTCATAACAACAGCCCTTATATCTACCTTTCGGGTGCAAATCTACGACCTTATTGGAAAGCATTCTATGATTGATGCATTAAATCAACGTTGTCAAAAGCTCACCTAGTGCTACTTTTCTAAATAAGCAATTACACGTTGACCTAGCTTTTGGCCTGGAATCTCAATACAGCGTTCCAATATCCATGCTAAGCCCAGACTAAAGAACAGCACAACAAGAAAGCGTATGCTTAAATTAAGTAGCGCGGAAATATGCCCTGTTGGGGGAAGTGGATCAATTACATGGTACTTATCCATAAAGTAAAGCACGGTGAAATGCCCTAAATAAAGGCTGAAACTGAGCCGGCCAATCAGGTGCGTCACAGGATTTACTAGTAGCCAGAATTGCTTAATGCTTAAGCTCCATGCCAACAAAAGAAACCCTATGGCGAAGAAGAAATGCTTAGGCAGGTAGGGCAAGCCTGTTTCCACCTCGATGCTCGTATCAGTGCTGAAGCTACAGAGTACGACGAAGGCCCCCAGCAGCAAGGTTCGGGCGCTTAGGTATCGCTGTTTGGTAAGAATCAGAAAGTACAGCACAATGCCCGTAGCGAAAACGGGTAGCTGACTAGGGAAGTAGTAGAAGAGAAACTCAACCCACTTCGTCGTGTCAGTAGCCAGCTGCACATGACGCAAAACGTAGGTAATAAACGTGTTAAACAAAAGGGTAAACACCAGAAATTTCACCGCTTGATTCAAATTCCGTACTAACGGAAACAGCCAAGGCAGCATGGCATAGAAGGCAAATTCCACAGCGATACTCCATCCACCAGGCACTAAGTGGTTGATGTAATACGGGCTGAGCCAGTTTAGGAAAAGCAGATTACTGACGTACTCGGCCGGTGAAAAGAGCAGCCCATCGTGCACTGGAACTATCGCACCGTAGTAAAGAATACCCAGGTAGTAGAGCGGGGCAATTCGGAAGAAGCGGCGTAAGAAGAAGTTGATTTTTGGGTTTTTCTCCTCGCCACGCCGGTTGCTCATCGACAGGTAAAGCGTTAGTGCTGAAGCAACGAAGAAGAGCTGTACACCACGTGCACCATTAGCGAGCAGGGCAACCTGTAGCGGGCGCAGAAACTGAACTTGTGCTCCAAACTGCGACACATGCACCAGCATAACGCCTAAGATGGCCAGGCCGCGCAGACTGGTAATATAAGCGTACTTAGGCTTGGTGACAGCCGCAGGAACCTGTGATAACTCTGGTGATACAACAGTATATGTTTCCATGCATATAGATAACAATGAGTTGCAAAGGTAGATATCCCTAATGCAAAAAGCCCCTTCAGGCTGAAGGGGCTTTTTACTTAATACAGCATATGCTGGCACTTAGGCGTTGTAGTGCAGACGGAAATCGGCAAGGCTTGGCAACTGTGCCATACTAGCCGCGCCGTATACAGCCACGTGGGCGAGTTTTCCGGGCTCCGAACCACTCATAAATTGCAACAGGTCGTTGGGGGCGAAGGGCAAATCCTGCGGCAGCGGCTCGTTGGTGGTAATTGGATAGGTAACCCCATTCAGCATAAAGGCTTTCAGGGAACCCGCTTCAATTATCATCACCAAATGATACCAACTGGTACCCCAGCGCACCACGCGCTGATTGGTACCATCTGCGCCACCGGCAATCCGGTAGCCGAAAATGCTGTTTTCCGAAGGCACGGCGAACGGCGACAAGGTAAATCGGCCATTTTTTCCGCCCCAGTTCGGGCTTCCGTACTCGACAATAGAGCCATAGTTGGTGCTGGAATCCGCGCCATCGGTTTTCGTGAAGAACTCCAGCGCAACCGCCTTATAAGGCGAGAGGTCAATGGGCACCGTAATCTTGCTGGCCCCTTCCAAGTCCACGCAATAACTAGCGGCATCAACACTGAAAAACGGCCCCGGCTGCTGCGTCAAGGCCGCGCCGGTAATGGTCATTGCCTGACTGCCTACCTCGGCCGGCTGCGAGTTGCCAGCATCATCCAGCGGCGCGTAATAAATCGGGTTGGATGCTTTTACCGCGCTAGCGTAACGCAGTGATTTCGGGCCGGAAGTACCGCCGCCACCCGTACCGCCGCCACCAGTGCCGACACCAGATTGCAGCACGCCGTTCACATCAATATACATGGCGCCTTCTTCCAGCACCATTGTACCGACAATGCTGCTGTAATTGTAGATGCTGGCGAACTGCCCCACGGCGTACAAGTCACCGGAGCCTACTTGCTCGTTCATGCTGCACCCGAACAGGTTTACCCGGTGCTCCGTGTTGCGCCCCTCCAAGTACAGGCCGTAGCCCGCCCCGTGCTGCGGTGCCCCTAATTGCGTCGTGAAGCCGGTAAAGTTGGCAATACAAGGGTGCTTGGTTTCCCCCAAAAACCAGAAGTGGCCGAAGTTGCCTTCGTTCCAGCCTCCAGTGACAATGACCGAAACGCCTTCCTTCTCGGCGCTGGCATCCAAAATACAGAATGTACCAGTGCTTAAATCGTTCAATATTCCGTTGCCGCCAGCCTCGTTGGCAATGAATGAATTATTGGAGCCACCCGTAATTTTTACCGCCCACTTTTTATTGAGCCGCCAAACGCAATCAGAGAAATTAATCAGGTTGCAGCGGTAGATTTCTCCCACGGTCTGAGAGGGAAATTCCGCCCCGATATAGCAGTTTTCAACCACCATGTTGTCGAAATTTCCTATCAAACAGCCGAAGCCGTAGACCCCGTTCGCCCGGCAGTTGTAAATACCTAAGTCCTGGTGGTTGAAGTGCGCCGTTTTAGTGACGTTCAGCCCGGTATCAGCAATGCCGTTGCCGTTAATGGTGAACGAGCGCAGGTCGCCGGGGAAGTCGAATAGTGTTTCCCCGGAGCGGCCAAACACCACGCCAGACGTGGTGCCTACCAGCTCCGTGTTGCGACGACCGGCGCCGCTCACACTTACCGCCGGATTCCATATAACGTTAGTCACCGGCCATTTGCCCGGTCCTATCAGCACGCCACCACCCACGGCCGTCGAGTTGGCAGCATCGGCCTGTGCTTGATGAATAGCGGCGGTAATTTGCGCTGCACTAGAGTTAGGCGTAACGCCGTAGTCCGTTAATTTTTTGGTAGCCCACTGGCTGTTGCCGGAGCCGGAGCTAGTAGTTTTTCGGGTAGCAGTTAGCGTTGCCATTATGCGTAAGTAAGCGTTAGAATTGCAGAGAAAGGAGCAGAATTAGGGTGCTGTACCCGTACCCCGAAAGGAGTGCCACTAGGTATGGAAGCCGGAAGTGCGCCCCACGACCCATTGATATAGAGCTCGATAGTACCCGCTCCGGAAGAGAAGGCACTGGTAGGCGTAGCCGTGCTAGTGGCCGTGTAGGTTTCCTCGAATTCTGTGGTTGTCTCTCCAGAAGGACCATTTAGGACAATAGTGTCCGACCCGCCACCGCCAGACGTGGTTTGCACCGGGAAATCTATCGGGACCGATTTGGCATTCACCAGCACCACGTCGCCAGGATTGAGCACCGTTTTCGTGTTGAGAAAACTGGCCTGTGCGGAATCGAAGAGTCGCCATCCGCGCCCGCTGCCGCTGCCTTCGCGCACTAAGAGCGAGTTTATTTTGCTGGCTAGGTCCGAGCCTGCCAACGTGAGCTGCGACCCGCCATAGGTCACAATCTGCCCGAATTCAGTTATTTCGTTTGCCATTGTTTAGAGGTCAACGCGGCCCGCCGCAAAGTTTTTCGTGTATTTCTGGCCGTTCAGCGCGAAGCGGAAGGGCTTGCCGGTATAGTAATTTTCATAGGGCACGGAGGCTACCTGCGCATTATTGAGCCACAGTGCCATCGTGGCCGGGCTGTTATCGGAGCCGGTGGCATTGTTGAATTCCAGTGTGGCCCCTTGCTGAGCACCCAGCGTAACGCCCTTCACAGTCTGCCCTGCCGAAATGGTGTTATCGTACACCGTGGGCGCTACCTGACAGGTGATAGCATTCTTGGCGTCCTGAGTAGCCACCGCCAGCGCTTTCGCATTGGCATCCGCTTGGCTTACCGTGCTGGTTTCCGTGCTATTTGTGCGCGTAACATCGGTTCCTGTACCTGGCTTGTCACTGCCGCAACGCGCCGTATAGCTCTGGAGCGTAGCCGTATAAATGATGGGGGTTGGTGGCGTAATGACAACCGAACCAGTGAAGGACACCGGGTTGGTAGCGAATGGCCCGGACGGGCGGCTACCACTGGCGGCCACCCGAAACCCCACCTCGCCAATACCAATCGGACCCGCAAGGCCCTTCAGGTAGATGTACCCGCCCTGCACGTAGGCATTATCCGAGCTGAGCGGCACAATACCCGCCTCGCCTGGAAAACCAAAGCCTTCATATTCCACCAGTGCCGGAAAGCCTGGTACCAGCTTCGCACTGAAAGTGTCGCTCACGTCGTCGACTCGCGCATCATCGGGCTTGCCCGGAATGGTCTGCCCACCCATATTTTTGACGGTTTCTTTCAGGGCCTTTATTTCAGCCAGCAAGTACTCGTCGGTGGCCCGCTGGGTGAGTAGCTCCGGATGGTCATCCGTCTTTTCAAACTTTTGGAAAACAACAACCAGCTTCTTGATGGCGGCATCCACCTCGGCGGGCGTAAGGGCCACCCGGCCCCAATACTGGCCGCTGTTAGCAAAGGTGCCAGGGGCAGAAGTACTGTTACCAATGGCTTGCTTGGCGTAGAACAGCACCTGCTCTTTATCGGTATTCGCGGTGCTCACGATGCGGCCGGCCGGGTACGCACCCGCCTGCCAGGGCTGAATACCTGCCGACTCCCGCGGCGTGGTAGTATCGTTGGCTAGGTTGTACAACACCGGAATCAGGTTGCCCCCAGCAGCCTCCTCGTAGGCATCGGCACTGGCCAAAGCGGAAGGAGAATAGGCCCGCACCCGCACCGATGGCAGGCTCAGGTTGTTGGCATCCGAGCGGTCGATAATCCGGTAGAGCTGAAACTCGGTCAGCGCCAGGCCCGCCACCAGGCCACGCAGCTGCTCGGCACTTACCTCCACTACCGGATCGGGGGCCGTCAGATCGGCGATATCGACCGCAAACTCCTGAAACGAGTCTTCTCTAATTTTCTCGAAGGCATTCGGGGCAAATACCAGCGCGTATTTGTCAATAAACTCCTTTTTGCTAAGGCGCATTGTTATAATTATGAAACACGTAAAGTGATGTGGAAGCCGCTGGTAAGTACCAATTGCTTGCCGGCCGGCACGGTAGCTATCAATTCTCCTTTATAGTTGAGCACCTGCACGAAGCCCGCTGGTGCGCCCGCCACTGGGGCGGCTCCACTAATTGTGGAGCCACCCATAACCGGCATCGCCCCAGCGTAATAGACCGCAGGCCGGGTCAGCTCATTGCTGAATTGAAAGTCCAAGCCAGCGCGGGCTCCTGGGTTGCTGGCCTCACTTCCCGAGCGAAATACCAGAAACGACTCGCGGCTACCCACCAGACGCAGCCGGCCACTATGCTCACGTAGCATCACCAGACAGCGCCGCCCCTCCAGCGCCAGCAGGGCCGCGCCCTCGTCGCCATTCTGGGCGCGAGTGGCCGCCACCTTGGTGGTGTAAGTAGTCACGCCGCGGGTTTGCTTGGGCGTCTCGTCGAACTTGATGGTGTTCTGCGTCACCTTCAGCTCGTACCAGCCCGCACCCGGAGCCAGTGCCAGGTTGCCTGTAATCCGTGAGCCATCCGAAAGCGGGTCAGCTAACAAGGATTCCACCGGCAGGAAGTACAGAGCAGCATAGCCAACCACGCCCCCACTGGAGCCGGCCGGCAGAGATTGCAACTGGTAGGGAGCAGCAGCCAGCCCTACCAGGAAGTCGTCAGAGGATATCGAATCGGGCACGTAGATAGAAGGGACAAAAGTCGATTTTGAAGGGACAATCGGTGGACTAGATTTTCCCTGTTTTTATAAAAAAATTAGGCCGGCAGCGATGCCGGCTGTATGAGTGCTGTAGTAGGTAGCTTGAGCAGTTCTCGCTTCAACACCCGCACGGCCTTGAGCGGGGCATGACGGTTGGCGGACTTGCGATAGGTGTCCTCTTTGGTTTGGCGCTGGTAGCTCTTCTTCACCGCATCGAAGCTCTTGTCGGCCTCGGTGAAATCGTACTTGGCCCGCCACTCGTTGATCGAGTCGTGCAGGCCGCGGCCGTTGTCGACGTGCGTGGCCACCTGGCCGTACATCTCTTTGAGCATGACTTCCTCGACATACTTGCCAAAGAGGTAGATGGTGCCAGTGGTGAAGCTGCGCAGGCCCCACTTCTGCGCCGGGTAGCCCGCGGCGCTAAAGGAGAATTTCTCCTTGTACTCGCTCATGCTGGCCTCCTTGCGCTTGTCCTTGAGCGGACGGCGTAAGAGCAGCAGCAGCATGATACCAAATTGGTCACCTAGCGAGAGGTCATAATCCTCACCCAGGTGCACCAGTAAATACTTTTTAACGTGGGGCCGAACGGGGATAGATAGGATGCTCACAGGCTAGTCTGCTTAAGGTTAACAAACGTAAGCGCGGCCCCAGGTGAGCAAAAGGACTGAATAGCAGGGCGAAACACAGGGGGTGGAAACAGTAAGGGTTGGATCATTAAGCGTGAATCAGATTTGTAAATAATTAATGCAATTAAGGCGGATTATTTACACAAATGTATCAGCAACAATTCCACCAACTTCGCTGAAGGTGAAATATTGTATTCCAAGAAGAAAGCGGGGTACTATGCCACAGCCCGGTTGCAACCATCATTTTGCAACGAAAAAAAAGTAGCGTGTTTTTCAGGGCTGAAGGTGTTAAAACACCGACCTACACGACCTACAGCATCCTACATTTTTAAAAACATCGTTTCTGAATTGGAATCAATGTTTTTTCTGTAGGTCGGTTGTAGGTCGGGAGCAGGTTTCTGTAGGTTTTGTAGGTTGACCGAAAATACCCCGACCTACAGAAACCTACACCGACCTACACGAAACCTACGGCCTGGAATAGATAGAATTGATTGAAAACCTACTTTATATTGAATAGACCTACATTTTACATTATTGTCTCACTGTGTAGGTTTGTAGGTCGGTGTAGGTCGGCTTTTTGAAGGGGGCAGCACAAAAACACAGCTTTATACTGTTTTTGTCTCTTAACGCGCCCGCCCGCCTGCGCCCACCCCCACGCGCCCACTTTGTACTATCCGTAGCAGAATCGGCCGGATGGCCCCTAGTACATGGCACACAAAAAAGGGTAGCGCTGCTGCGCTACCCCTGTGCCCAGGCGTCCCTTCCTGGTTAATCGATCCGGCCGCTACTCCGAATCAAAAATCTGTGTGAAATATTCGCCCTGCGCCGACCTCCAAACCTACTCGGTGTCGGCCTTCGAAATGTCGGCATGTATGCTGCTACTCAGGTCGATACCAAGATCGGCAAAATTAAACCCATAGCAGCTGGTTGGGTTGGTTTTCTGCGGCCCCATGCCGGCAGAACTGCCAGGCATATCGAAGCGCAGGTTCTTCATATCGACGTAGGCTGGGTCATTCTTCAAATAGTAGTCCAGCGTAGTCTTGTCCAGGCCCGGTACGTTGTACTGGTTGCGGTGTTGCTGCATGTACGGTGGATGCACGTTGCCGAGGCGGATGTAGAGGTTGCCTTTGTGGAATTTGTAGTCCACGCCCTCCACCACCAGCGGCATGGGCTTGTGGCTGACCATACCAACGAACACGTCCCAGAAGCGGCGGCTGTCGGTGCTCTGGCTGATTTGCTTGTGCTGGCGCTCGATGATTTCGATGGCCATCAAGTACAGGTCGGAATCGGTGTAAGGGAAGGCCAGCAGCTCGTGCTCCAGCAGATGCAGCGTGGGCGTAAGAATAGCGGCCATATTTTGCAGCATCCGGTCTTCCACCCCTTCGATTTTCTTGTCGGCCAGCAGCTTCTTGATGTTCTTATGCACCACGTTGTAGCTGTCCTTGTACCACTTCACGATATCGGCCCGGTGACTCAATATCTCCAGCGTAACGCTGGTGAGCGGTTTTTCCTGCATGCGCTGTAGCTTCTCGTAACTCTCGTAGTCGCGGCCTTTGGCCAGGAACTCCAACAGGATGCAGCGGGTGAATAGGGCGTTGTCGATGTTGGGCATGTCCTGGCCACTGATCCACACCGACGATTTGGGCTTGGTAACCCGCGTCTGGTTGTCGTTGCTCTTCACGCCGGTGGTGCGGCCGAAGCCGTCGTAAAAGCCCTTCAGCATCCCGACCACCTTCTTATCGATGCTGTTCTTGTACTCGTCAAGCATCACGATGCTGTTGCTGAAATTGGCCAGCGTGCGTACCACCCCGATTACGGTCGATGGGTTTTCCAATGATATCGAGTCCTGGGGCGAACCGAAGGGATGTTTGAAGGAAATACCGAACTGGGTCTTACCCGATTCGCGCTGGCCGAAGGCGTAGAGCATCGGGAAGCTGTTGTTTACCTCGAAAATGTAGTCGCGGAACAGCGAGGCAATGTAGAAGCAGGTGCCGATGGCCCCGTTCATGCCATACACCTTGTGAATCAAATCAGCCCACTGCTTGAATTTCACCGGGCTTTCCTTGTGGGCGAATTTCTTCTCGTTGATGTAGGCGTGGTCGTCGTCGTTGATGCCGCTCCAGAAGGGCAGGAAATAGTTGGAGCCCCCATGCTCTACGATGCCATATTCGTCGGATTTGGTCCACTCGGCATTGAAGATGCCGTTGCTGAAGGCATAGAACTGGCCCCGCTCGTGCCAGCCCAGGGTACTGATTTCAGTGGTCACCTTTTCTTCCCGGAACAGCTTCTTCTTCAGCCGGGTCAGGTCGGTTTCGTTGCCTTCGAATACGAAGTTGCCCACCGATTCCACGTACTTCTTAAATGCGCCCAGGCCTACAAATGCGTCGGTGGGTAGGTCCAGCGTCGTCGAGTAGCCGTACTGGTTCTTCAGCTCCACGATGCGCTTAGGGTTGTCTTTGCTCTTCACCAGGTACAGCACCTTGATGGTGAAGCCGCACACCATCTTGGGCCCTTCTTTGGTGACCGAATAATACGCGTTGTCGTGCTCGTAGAAGCCGTGCAGGAAGTAGTCCTCGGCCGACACGCCCTTGGGCAGGTGACGGGTCAGGTAATCTTCCTCCTCCTTATCCTCGCGCAGCTCACGCAGGGTGATGTTGTAGTGGTTGGCTATTTTGAAAAACTTAGCCGGGCTGCTGCAGATGCTTAGCTCCAGCGCGGTATCGAACGCCTCGTCCACGTCTTTTTTGGAGTAGGTCTGCTCCGGGCGGGCCAGGCGGTGCAGCAGCTCCCGGCCGTGCTCCCGGAACACGGCTAGGGCGTTGGCGGTATTCGTCCAGTCCTCGGCGTTTTTGCCGATCCAGATGCCGCGGCGTTCAAATTCGCCTACAAACTGCTCGGCCTTGAACCAGTGGTCCTTCAGCGCGATAGACCAATCTTCCACGTTGGCCGGCAACACTGGCACCTCCTTGGCTTTCTTGGCTTTCGCTTCGGCCTTGGGCACCGCGGGGGCTACGATATCGGGGCGCACGCCATCCCGGATGGCATCCCCGATATCGTAGCCGTCGTGGCGCTCCGGAAACAGGTCGATAACTACGAAATTCTGCTTGTAGGCTTTGAGCTTGCGCAGGCTGCTGTTGGCGCGGCCTCCCTCGGTCAGAACCGGTTTGCCGTTTCTGACTTCCGGTCGGCCATCTTTCATTTTGGGCTGGAGGCCGTCAGCGTCGGCTAGCCACCAAATGGGGCGGTTGTAGAGGGCCGCAATCTTCTCGTCGGTGATGCCATTGGCCGAGCCGCAGGCCAGCCAGTCCAGGTGCGGGTAGAAGAACGAAGCCAGCACCGCCGATTTCTCGCTTTCTACTACGCAGATAGGCCGCTGAGCATCGTCGTGGCGTAGTAGATGCTCTCCGTAGAAACAGAAGGCGTAGCGGGCCGATTTCTTCTTCTCCTCGTCGGTGCTGGCGAAAGAGTACGGCTGGGTCAGTTTGTCGCGCTTGCCATCCTCGCCGTATTTGAACCACTTCGCGTTTACCAGCTGCTTCTCCCCATCGAGGTGAAGGAACACCGTCCGGTCGCGGTCGGTGGCCACTGCCCACCGCTCCAGGTGTTCGGCCGGAATGGTCAGGGTTCGGGCGTATTTATGCAGGTTGCTGGTGTGGTCCTTGGTCTTGGCCAGCAGCAGCTCTGCCACATCGGTCGCGGGCTTCAGCGTGATGCTCTCCGGCGCGTCGGCCGCAGTGCCGGAGCGGGTGAATAGTTCGCCGCTGGGGCGGTGGTCGTGGCCGCATTTAGCCTGGCGGTCACAGATACCATATTGTTCGTCGAGGCGGTTGCCTTCTTCATCCTGGAAATAACGGAAAACTTTCTTTTCACCGCAGGATGGGCATTGTCCTTTGGGCTTGGGGTGCTTTTCGAGAGAGTAACGGGACATGGGACGCAATAAAAAATGTGTTTCAGAAGCGGCGCATGTAGCGGTGCGCCGGTTTCTGGTGTCAGCAACAGTTGGTCCTGTTTGAGGCCGTTGCCAGATAATAGTTAGAGGTCGAGGCTCAAATTATTGTACTTGTATTCAGTGCCGTATTTGCGGCTCTGGATATGGCTGGGCCGGTCGTAATTGAGGTGGCAGCGCTGGCAGAGGGCTGCCAAATTGTGGAAGCGGTTGTTGGCGCGGTTCCGGTCCAGGTGGGCCACCGTCAGGATTACTTTGGAACCGGTATCCGGATGGGGCTGGCCGTTTTCAGCCGCGCACCACTCGCATTTGTTGCAGGCCCTGCGGAACCTGATCAGGCGGCTGATCAGGCTCCACTTGGGATGGTATTTCTTGTAATTGATCGGCATTAGTATCGCAGATCGGTCCAACTTTCCATATCGAAGTCCTGGTTATTAAAAGTCGGGAGCTTCTTGGTGCATGCGGCCAGCAGCAGCACGATGGCCATTGCTAGGATGCTGGCCCACTGGTTGCGGTTTTCTTTGTTCAGGGCCAACAACTGGCGCTTCTTGTTATCGAGCGTCTCCTGTAGCTCCTTCTGGTCGCGCAGCATCTGTTGCAGTTCAGCGCCCTGAGCGTGTGCCGTATTTAGCTCGATGGTGGCAATCTCCTCGTTCAGGTGCTCGATATCCGCTTCGAGGCCGGCCTGTTTGTTCTGATTCTTGCTCATGCTGCCAGCCCTCCTTTCTCGCTGGTCATGGGTTCCGAGCTGCCAGTCAGCTCCACAATCTTCCGGGCTACCTCGGCACTTCCCCGCGGCCCCAGTTGGTCCATGTGCTGCCGATTCGTTTCCAGGTACTTGATATGCCCCTGAATCACGTCGTTGGTGGTTTTCACTTCCTTGCGAATGACTTCCTCAATCATGCGGCGCTTGGCATTGCTGATTTTGCCCCAGTTCTCACCGAAGTGCAGTGCCACCCGCGCCAGGTCCACGCCGGCAGACTCCTCGACGAGCCGGGCATAAGTGCGGTAGTGGTTGAGCACCTGGTCGAGCAACACCCCGATGCTCAGGCAGGCTTCCATGCCTTCAGCCCCAATGCCGCGGGTGATTTCGCGCTGCACGAAAACGTGGCAAAATTCTTCCAACGTCGAATTGTTGGGAGCTTTGAATGACGGCACCGCAGCAGCAGTTACCGGCTTACTCGTTGATTTATTAGCCATTGTAGCGGAATGGTTAAAGTAAAAAATGAGAAAGAATTAGTTCCAGTAAGGCGAAGTGGGGGCCGGAGCTAAGGCTTCAATGGCCTGCTCGACGGCGGCGAGGTCCACGCGGGCCTCGTCATGCATACACTGCCACGCATCGACAAACCCGCGCTCGAAGGAGTCGAGCTTGACAAGGTTGAGCTGAGCCAGTGAAGATTTTAAATTGCGATGCGCACACGCCAGAGCATACAGCTGCATTTCTGGCGATAGTCTCGTGAGTTGCTGGAGGGCGGGGATAATCATAATAGGTAGAATAAGGGCGTGACGTTTGAATCGGGAACTTTCGGATCAGGGTGCGCAGATCGTCCTCGTCTTGCAGTGGCTCCCAGGTAGCGACATGCTGGATGATCAGCCAAATGGAGTGGGACTCCGATATCCAGGCCGAGTAGTGGCCATCACTCTGGAGTAGCAGCACATCATAGAGGCCGTCTGCACGTCGCCGCTTGCGGATAAATGGAGAGGTGGGCAGAAATCCCAGCCGGCACCAGTCCTTGTAAGCAGGTTCGAAGGCCATGTGCTACACCATTTTTTTAAGGTGACTGGTAGCTTGTTTGGCCCGCTGGTCAGCCGCGATCTTGTTGGCCTGAGCCAACGCGACGATGTCGGCCATCACCTTGCTGGTGAGGTCGAACTTCTTAATCGTGCGGAAATAGGTGGGGCGGCTGATCTTGTGCTGAGCACAAATTTTTTCCCGGTCTGCCTTCGTCAGGTTTTCCCTCAGAGCTTCAATCTGTTGCTCCTTGGTCAGAGCAGCCTTTTCGGTGGCTTCTTGATCACTTTTTGTAAGTCCCATGATTTATTGGCTTAGTCCTTGTGATACTTTTGTGATACACAATGATACGTATTTGATACGTATTTGTCTCACATAGCCGGAAAAAACCGAAGAAATCGTAATGAATATGGCAAATGATTACCGCTAGACACTTTCCATTTTTGTCTCACACAGTTCAGACAAAAAACCCACGAATGCCCACAACTGGAACAAAGCATCGGGGAGAGGTTGTAGCTGAGGCCGTTAGAAAAAGTGGAGTTAAACTAACCAAGCTGCATACCGCACTGGGTATCAGCCGTCCCACTCTGTACCGCCGTTTTGAAGAGGCGAACCTAGACTTCGATTTTATCCGGGAAGTAGGAAAGGTGATTTCCTACGACTTCAGTCAGGAATTCCCGGAACTCAAAGCAGGCCCTGGCGTAACGCCAGAGCCTTTAGCTGTATTCCAGCTTGACAATTTGGAGGGCTGCAAAGACCAGTTGTTGCATGTGTATGGTTTATACACGGATATATTGCACAAATACAATGCTTTGCTTGTAAAAACTTCCTCTCCCAACTAATGACCACCACGCTTACTGAAGTATTCCTTGAGGCGGTTGAGCAGGAAGTAATTCTGCTCTTCTCCAACGAGTCGACGAAGCTCGATGCCGAGTTCGTCCCAGGCCAGGCAGTGCCCCCCTTTACGGCCTATGTATGGAATGCTTCAGCTGACGAGTGGTTCGTGCGCTTCGGCACGGCGCTCGACGAGCTTACAATGTCGGAACTGGTAGACCTGCTCACCACGCCCCCCACTGATTGGGAGCCAGGTGTTTAGCATTTGTTTACCACCAGCCTCATAACTACCTGAAATATAATATGGTTATGGAGCCCCGTCTCTGGTACTAAAAAGCCCCTTTGCAACTTGCAGAGGGGTTTTTTGCTTGTTTAGGGTACAGCACAGAGTTTTAATGCATTCAACTGGCAGCCAGATTACTCACCGGTGGCAAGGCTTTAGGGCGCTTGCGGCGCGCTTTTTTGCCCGCAGCCTGAGAGGAATCCTGGGAAGTTTCCTGATCTGTGATAAAAGTTTCGGTGAAGGCTAGTTTCTGGGTTTGCTTGGTGCGCAGCTTGGTGAGCTTAGCAGCTAGTTCCTCTGCGGTTTCGGTGATGACCTTGTTTTCCTGTTCGGCTAGCACGTCTTCCGCGAAATGAGCATCTAGCACGGCTACTAGCTCGTCGGTAAGTTTTCGCCGCGCTTCCTTGGGGTTGCTGGTTTTAGCAGCTTGCTTTTCTTGTTTGTCGCGGAGGCGAGCTAGCTGTTCGGCGAGTTGGCGTACAGTTTTGAGAAGCGCCTTGGGCGTTTTGTGGCCAGCTGGCACTACCAGGCTGAGTTGCGGAGTCAGAGCCTCCAAGAGGGCAGCAATCAGTTCTTGCTTTTTTGCTTTCATAGGGGTGGGCAATGGGGAAGGCAGAAGTTTATAGCATGAGGCAATGCTACAAACCGAGTTATAGCAGCGGCATGATGTCGGAGAGCGGCATTTGGCCGGCCACGTACCGAGCCAGCAGGATATGACTAGCAGTGGTAAGCGTCGGTAGCCCGCTAAGTTGCAAAGCAATCCGGATGCTCAAGAGCCGCCGTACCGTGGCAGGTTCCGGCTTCCCTAGCAAGAGGCCACTTGCCGTTGGGGCCGGGTATGATTGAGGGGAATTAGCAGGCATAAAGCTCGGGCTACTTCAAGCGTTGCGAGTTGTGCAACCGAAGGCTCGACAAAATTCGAGGCCCAATGTCACCTTACTATGTAGTGCTTGTAATGCTTTAGTGAAGATTATAGGCGCTACTCTACCTTTCTTTCCCTATTTACACCCCTTAATCCTCTTCACTAGCATTTTTGAGCTTGCCCAGTAGCGAGTAGGCACCTTCTACTACATAGTGCGCGGTAGTGTCTGCGGCGGCGCTTCCGGGCAGCAACACTTCGGCGTAACCATCGGCTTGCTCACCGCGGCGGACTTGCACCATGCGAAACACTTGCTTGCCACGCACGGCAGGCTCTTGCCGGAAGATGTATTGGCGGCCTTCATAGTCAACTACAGCTTTATCGGGCAGGGCAGTGGTGCGGCGCGAGGTGGTTTCGATGACGGCCCGCACAAACATGCCAGGCAGCAAAGCAGGGTCGTTTTCTCGGTCGAGGTGGCCGTGGACGCGGACGGTGCGCTGTTGGTCATCCACGGTGCGCCCCACTAGGTACACGGTGGCTAGGCGCTCGGCGCTGCTGTCGTTGGGCACGGTGAAGCGGATGCGCTGGCCTTTGCGTAGCTGCGGCACGTCCTTCTCGAACACGGTTAGCTCAACGTGCAGGTGGTCAGGGTCAACCAGCTCGAACAGAGCATCGGTGGGGGTGATGCTCTGGCCCACGGTTACGTTTACGGTTTTCACGAAAGCATCCTTGGGAGCCCGTAACGCTGCCGTGGTTGCCAATGGCCGGGCGCCTACTGGCAGCCCCGCCAGCCGGAGCCGGGCCAGTTGGCCGGCAGCCTGGGCTTGTAAGGCCCCGTACTCGGCTTGGGCACGTTGCAGGTTTTTCAAAGGAGACACCTCTTCGCGCACCAATTCTCGCTGCCGGTCCAGTTCGGCGCGCGCGAATTGCAGTTGGCTTTGGGTTTCCAGGTAGCTCTGTTGGAGCTGAATGAACTCGGGGTTGCGGATAACGGCCAGCACCTGCCCTTTGCGCACGTGGGTACCTTGCAGCAATGCCGTGCTTTCAACGATACCACCCAGCGGGGCGGTAATCGACATTAGCTGGTCGGGCGGCACGTCCAACACCCCGTTCACTTTTAGCCCCGCCCCCAGTACCCGTTGCAGCATCGGGCCGGTGCGGATACCCGATAACTCTAGCTCATCCGGCGAGAGAGTTACCTGGTCGACGGGCGTGTCGTCGGGGCCTTTAGTGGTGGGAGCTTCGGCGGTTTCAGTGGAGGGCTCGTCGGAATTGTGGCAGGCAGCGCATAGCAAGGAAAGCAGCAGAACTATTCGATAAGAAACAGTGATCATGGGGCAGGTTTTCAAACGGCAGGAAACAGCCAAGCTACTCGCCGGTGCTCAGCAGGTAATCTAGTTCGATGACGGTTTGGTTGTGTTCAAGCAGCGCGTCGAGGTAGTCAGTACGCAGGCGCAGGGCGCGGTCTAGGTTGAGCAGGTATTCGGTGTAGTTGGTTTCGCCGGCCTTGAAGCCTTTGGTAGCCACGCGAATGATAATGGCAGCTTGCGGCAAGCCGGTTTGCTGGTAGAATTGCAGCCGCTGTTGCTGCTCTGCGCGCTGCAAGAGCAGTTCCTCCACCCTACTCGTTAGCTCAATCTGGTAGCGGGCGTAGCTGGTAGCGGCCACTTTTTCCTGCAAGCGCGCCGCTTGTACCCGTGCACGTTGCGGCCCCGTTACCAGCGGCACCGCCACCGTTGCTTGCACGCCCTGGAAACGGTCGGTGGCGGTGTAGGTGCGGGCTACACCGTCTACAGTCTGCGGCCCGATGAGCGACTGGTTGAAGTAGCCCACGCCCAGCCCCGGCTTGCCCTGAGTCTGCGCCACTCGGGTTTCGGCCTGCGCTACGGTTACTTGCTGCCGCAGCACTTGGGCCAGCAGACTTTGGCTGAGCGCCACGGTATCAGTAACCGATACATTGCGCTGCGGGGTCAGGGGTTGCAGCACACTATCAGCCACGGCTATGGGTTGCGGCCGTTGCAACAGGGCTTGCAGCTGCCGGGCGGCCACCTGGTAGTCGGTGCGGGTCTGGGTGAGGCGGGTGTGGGTTTCGCCTTGCTGCACCAGCGCCGTAGCTACTTCCAGCCGGGCGGTTTCGCCAGTACGGAAACGAACCTCGGCGGCTCGCGCAAACTCTTTGTGCACACTATCCTGGGTGCGCAGGGTACGCAGGCGGTGCCGGGCGTGCACGGCGGCTTCGTATTGCAGGCGCACTTGCCGCCGCAACTCGGCGCGGGCCACGGCCAGTTGCTGCTCTTTGGTAGCTACCTGCGCCTTGGCCAGCGCCGTAAGGGTGCCATAGTACCCCGGCCACGCCAGCGGCTGCGTGATGCTCACCTGGTTGTCGTTGTGCACCGAGTTGTATTGCCCGTAACTGGCTTGCACGGTGGTACGGCCCCATTCGCGCACGCCCCGCACCGCGGCTTGTTGCGCGGCTAGCTGCTGCTGCGCTCCGAGTACTGTTCCGCTGCCCAGCAGCGCCGCATCTACCGCCTGGCTGGCATTCAGAGGTCCACCTTCTGGCGTACCGAGGCTTTGGGCCTGCACAACAGTTGACAGGCTGAGCGCAACCAGAAACAGTACACTGGTTATGAGTGGCTTGCTAATGGCACTCCCGGCTTTGGCGGTGCGGCGGGCCGTCCAGGTTTCTTCCAGATAGTAAAGCACCGGCAATACCAGCAACGTCAGCAGCGTGGCAGTGACCAAGCCGCCAATTACTACGGTGGCTAACGGCTTCTGCACTTCCCCGCCCGCCGAGTTCGACAGCGCCATGGGCAGAAAACCCAACGACGCCACGGTGGCCGTCATCAGCACGGGCCGCAGCCGCACGTGAGTGCCTTGCAGAATGCGGGTGCGCAGGTCACTCATGCCTTCGGCCTTGAGCTGGTTGAAGTAGCCGATGAGCACAATACCGTTGAGCACAGCCACCCCGAACAGCGCAACGAAGCCCACGCCCGCCGAAATGCTGAACGGCATGCCCCGCAGCCACAAGGCCAGCACACCCCCAATAGCCGACAGCGGAATGGCCGTGAAGATCATAACCGACTGGCTAACTGAATTGAACGTAGCGTAGAGCAACAGAAAAATGAGCAGCAAGGCCACCGGCACCGCAATCAGCAGCCGCTCTCGCGCCGACTGTAGGTTCTGGAATTGGCCGCCGTAGGTTACGTAATAGCCGGGCGCGAACTTCACTTGCTTCTCCAGGCGCTGCTGCACTTGCTTCACCAGCGTTTCCACGTCGTGGCCTCGCACGTTGAAGCCCACCGTAATACGGCGCTTAGCATCGTCGCGCTGGATTTGGCTGGGGCCGGGCACCAATTGCACCTGCGCCACCTGCTCCAGCGGAATCTGGCGGCCGTCGGGGGTGGCAATGAACAGTTGGCGCAGGTTGCGGATGTCCTGGCGGTAGCTTTCCTGGAGGCGGATCACCAAATCGAAGCGGCGTTCCTGCTCGAACACTTGGCCGGCTACTTGGCCGGCAAAGGCCGCCTGCACCGTACGGTTTACAGCCGCCACCGATAGGCCATACTGCGCCATCCGGTCCCGGTCGAGGCGGGCGACAATCTGGG
Source organism: Hymenobacter norwichensis DSM 15439 (assembly GCF_000420705.1). Lineage (GTDB taxonomy): Bacteria > Bacteroidota > Bacteroidia > Cytophagales > Hymenobacteraceae > Hymenobacter > Hymenobacter norwichensis. The sequence continues at coordinate 191,280 of NZ_ATVL01000006.1, read as the reverse complement.
TTTGGCCGGTGCTACGCTCCACGTACAGGTCGGTGGCCCCGGGCAGGTCTTTCACCAGTTCGCCTACCTGCTGGGCGTAATAGTCGAGTTGTTGCAGGTCTTCCCCGAAAATCTTTAGCACCACGTCCTGCTTAGCGCCCGAAATCAATTCGTTGAAGCGCATCTGGATGGGCTGCTGAAACCCGAACGTAACGCCCGGAATCCGGGTGAGCTTCGCCGACATCTTCTCGACCAACTCTTCGCGGTTGCTGGCCGAAGTCCACTCGTGGCGGTCTTTGAGCACCACAATCAGGTCGCAGGCTTCAGCCGGCATGGGGTCCGTGGGAATTTCCGAAGACCCGATTTTGGCTACCACTTCCTTGACCTCAGGGAAATTTCGGAGCAGAATGCCGGCGGCCTGCTGCGCTTTTTCGGCAGTATAAGTAATAGAAGAACCGGGCAGCACGCGTGTTTCCACGGCAAAGTCGCCTTCTTCCAAAGTCGGAATAAATTCCCCACCCAATGTTCTAAACAAAAGGATACCCCCGACTAGCAGGGCCAGCGCGGTACCCAGCACCAGCGTTTTGGCGCCGAGGGACCACTCCACTACCCGTTGGTAGCGGGCAGCCAAGCCATCCAGCACCCGGTCAGACCAAGTTGGGGCGGCGTGCGTCCGGCGGCTCAGCACCAGTGCCGATACCATAGGCACGTAGGTCAACGATAAAATGAAGGCTCCTAGAATGGCGAAACCCACAGTTTGCGCCATCGGCCGGAACATCTTGCCTTCGATGCCGCCCAGCGCCAGTAACGGCAGATACACAATTAGGATAATGATTTCACCGAAGGCCGCCGACGAGCGGATTTTGCTGGCTGCCTGGTATACTTCCTCGTCCATTTCGGTGGGTTGTAAATCGGCGGTTCCGGCGGGCCGCGTCAGGCCGGCCAGGCGGTGCACAATAGCTTCCACAATAATAACGGCGCCGTCCACAATCAGCCCAAAGTCGATGGCACCCAAGCTGAGCAGGTTGCCCGACACCCCAAACAGGCGCATCATGCCAATGGCGAAAAACATAGCCAGCGGAATAACCGATGCCACCACCAGCCCGGCCCGCCAGTTACCGAGGAACAGCACCAGCACGAAAATCACAATCAGCGCACCCTCCGCCAGGTTTTTAGTGACGGTACCAATGGCCTGGTTTACCAGCTTGGTGCGGTCCAGAAACGGTTCGATTACCACGCCGGCCGGCAGGGTTTTCTGGATGGTGGCCATGCGTGCCTTCACTGCCTTGATAACGGCCGATGAGTTGGCACCTTTCAGCATAAGCACCAGCCCGCCTACCACTTCGCCTTCCTGGTTGCGGGTGAGCATGCCGTAGCGCACGGCGTGGCCGAAGCTTACGGTGGCTACGTCGCGCACCAGCACCGGTACGCCGGTGGCCGTGGAGGCGGGCCGCACCACCATCCGGCGCACGTCGTCGAGGGAGCCGGCCAGTCCTTCGGTGCGGATAGCGTAGGCCACCGGGTTCCGGTCGATGTAGGCGCCGCCGGTGTTTTGGTTGTTTTGTTCTAGCGCGGCATATACGTCGGCCACCGTCACGTTGAGGCTCCGCAGCCGCTCGGGGTCCAAGCCCACTTCGTACTGCTTCACGTAGCCGCCAAAGCTGCTGACGTCGGCCACGCCGGCGGTACCCAGCAGCTGCCGGCGCACCAGCCAGTCCTGCATGGTGCGCAGCTCGGTGGCCGAATATTTCCGTTCGTAGCCTTTGGCCGGGTGCAGCACATACTGGTAGATTTCACCCAGGCCAGTGGTTAGCGGGGCCAGCTCAGGGGTGCCGGTGCCGGGCGGTATCTGCCGCTCAGCCTCCTTTAGCCGCTCACTCACTTGGGTGCGGGCCCAGTACACATCGGTGCTTTCGTCGAAAACGATGGTTACCACCGAAAGGCCAAACCGCGAAAAGGAGCGCACTTCCTGTACCTCAGGAATGGTGGCAATGGCCTGCTCCACCGGAAACGTCACCAGCCGCTCCACGTCGGGGGCCCCGAGGGAAGGCGTTTGGGTGATGACCTGCACTTGATTGTTGGTGATGTCGGGTACGGCATCGATAGGGAGGTGCGCCACCGAATAGCTGCCCCACACGACCAGCATCAACGTGAACAACCCAATGAGCAGCTTATGCCCAATGGAAAACTGAATAACACGATCAAGCATAAGCTGCCGAACGGGAAAAGAATAACTACAAAACCAATGAAAACAGCACGCAAAAGGTCCGCGCTGGTTACGGCACAGCCGTTCCAGCGCGGACCTTAAACAGATACAGCAGGTTAAATAGTTAATGACCCCAGAAACACCCTCAGATCCGGAATCTTGGGCTTGAGATAATCGGGTGGCACCAGCGCCACAGGCCGCTGCCGGTCCAAAGCTTGATAGGCCTGATAACGGTAACTCTGCACAGGCGGTAAGGCCAGTAGTGCAGGCGCGGCCAGCTCGCCCAGCAGCTTCGCCAACGGTTTGAGAGCTGCCAGGGGCGGTTCGTCGTCGTTGGTACAGGTTTGGCAGGAATGATGCTTCTTGACCGGACCAGCCTTCAAATGAAGCTGGAGCTGCTTTTCACTTTCGTGGTGATGATGGGCCTGCGGCAGACCCGGCAGGTGTAGGTGGTCTTCGGCCACGCGGGGCCGTACTACCTCAGCCAACACCAGAGCCGGCCCCAGCAGCGCGCTCAGGAACACGACCAGCAAAGTCGCGGCAATAAAGCGGATGGTGTGGCACGGGAACCGGAGCATAAGTGAGGCAAAGATAAATCCTGGCCGGCACTTCTGCTTGGTTGAAGGGTGCTGGCCTACTAATGGCGGCCCGAACTGGCACGCCTACCGGCCAAGAGTACCCATTGCCCTGCCACGCCAAGAACCATAAGAGGCGGCCAGTGTTCGTGGGAATAACACCGGCCGCCTCTTGGCAACAGTTTTCATAACTCCAGTTACTCAGCTCATGGGCTTGGTGGCAGGCTGGTTGTGCCAATACCACCGCAGCAGGGGCACCAGCATAATAACAGGCACCGGCGACACGATAAAATGCAGCAGCTGGTTGGCCAGCACCGCCAGCACCGCCGCGTTGCCAAGCCGGCTAATTCCTATTAGCACCACGAAAGCCGTTCCAGCTATGGCATAGAAGCCTAGCACCAACCGCCGCTGCCGGCCATGGGGCAGCAGCAGAAAAAGCAGCGTCAAACAAGCCAGCACGTATAATGCTCCGTACGAAAGCACCGCCGGCAGATTGCGAGGCCGGTTTAGCACGGTTCCCACCGAGGTTTCCGCGGCGGGGGCTGCAGCAGTTTGTTTGATGCCCAACAGCTCGAATATTTGCTGCCAAAAATTTCCGAGCACGCTGTAAACTGCTTCGTTAGACAAAGTAGCCACCAGCAGTAATGCTACCAGGGCCACGCTACCCGCACCGCGCCACAACCAGCTTCTATCGATAGAGGAAGCTGATAGCGGCGGCATTGCAGTTGGTTGGTATTCACGCATGAGCATGCTGCGCGGGACTTGTTGAATTGCGCGCAGCCAACCGAGTGGCCCACCAAATCCAGAGCAGGAAAATAAACCCGTACACAATGAAGGTAAAGGTGTAATGGTGATTGAAATCAACAGTTTGGTGCGAATACTGATGATTCAGGCATAAGGCCACAATCCGCAGGATATTGACACTGTAAATCAGGAATACACCCAGTGGCACAAACCAGAGCTTATGCCAGCCACCACCTGGAAAAGCCAGTACAAAGCCGCTGAACAGCGCATATAGCACCATCCCGTCGCAGTAGGCTCCAATGAATACGGTAGGTTGGTTGGCCAGCAAAATCAGGTTGGCCTGGGTTGGTGATACGGCAGCTGGGAAACCCAACAGGCGAAGAATGGCCGCGCTTACGGCTGCAATATTGTGGGTCAGGACGTCATCCAGCCGCCCATCGATGGCGAGGTAATGCTCATAACCGAAAAACCACACTAAATAGAAGCCAATAGAAAGAAGCGCAAACCGTAACAGGGGATGCAAAGTAGGCATAGCGTTAAGCAAAAAGGTGAGCGAGCAAGCGGTAGCAACCACCTGCTCGCTCATGCTACTTATTGAACCGCAGAAGCCTGTTTGTTGCCCTTGCGAATACGACGTACAGCATACGCCGCGCCGCCAGCTAGCAACAAGGAAACACCACCATCAATAGGAGCGCCAGTAGGACTAGGAGCTGGATTATTACCAGAGCCGCACCCAGGCTGGCAGCCAGGACCATGCACGTGAATTTCGAAGATTGGGTTAAGGGCGTGAGCGGGTAAGTTGGCCTGCAATACAAATAGCATGACCGCACCCAATCGGGCTAGCGTGGAAACAAACTTCATGAAGGGAGAGATAAATATGGAAAAGAGAAAACAGGTATTGGCGAATTCAGAGCGGATTATAACTAATAGCAAGGCCTACAGTAGCCTACAAAAGGCACAGTCTTAAAAAGTGTGCTCGTCAGGCTTGAAAACTTGTAATACGGTGAGCATCACAATTTTGAGGTCCAAAAAAAACGACCAGTTACGCAGGTATTGAATATCAGCGCGTACCCGATTGGCCATGGCGCGCACTTCTTTGGTTTCACCCCGGTAACCTGATATCTGGGCCAGGCCGGTAATTCCAGGCATAATCAGGTGCCGGTCCATGAAGTTGTCGATGATACGAGCGTAATCCTCGGTATGCCGCAGCATGTGCGGCCGAGGGCCAACCACTGACATTTCACCTTTCAGCACATTAAAGAACTGCGGCAGTTCATCAAGGCTAGTTTTGCGCAGAAAGGCCCCTATCGGCGTGATACGGCTATCGTGCTTGCTGGCTTGCTTGCGGTCGGCGTCGGCGCTGGTGCGCATGCTGCGAAACTTCAAACAATAGAAGGGCTTACCGTGCTTGCCAGTGCGTAACTGACGGAAAAACACCGGTCCTCGTGAATCTAGCTTGATGCATAAAGCAATTAGAGGTACCAGCCAGCTCAAAAGGAAAACCGCTACTAAGCCAGCAAATAAAATGTCAAATATGCGCTTGCGTATAAAAGCCCCCAGTACTACCGGAGACTGTTGAGAATAATGTATGCTTTCAACTCCCTCAACCTCCTTCAAGCGTAGTACGGAGATCATAACTCGCAGTATTACTTTCAGTAAACAATTTTATATTTCAGTGCAACAATATTAGCAGACTAATTTCTATTTTCAAAAGCGTTAGTCCAAGTTTTTTTAGGAATATTGATATAATGTAAAAATTGGTATTATCCAGCTATCCAGGAAATAGCATAATTGCCATCTGATATCACCGAAATCATGTGTCAGCAGCTAGTTGCTTGCATACTGTCCTGCTACCCTGAAATATGCAGTTATATAAAATTTATATTTCTCACTAGATTATTACCAGATCTGAGGTTGCCATAGCTGATGAACCTATCATCTATCCTTAAATGACCGATAGAAGTCGCCTTGCACTATAATGTTGGTTGCACCCGGATATATAAGTTACTACAATACAGTACATTACAATATTATAGGTGGTATTACTATTTCTACAAAGTAGTAAAATTCACTTATCTATCATTCTGGATTTTAGCCTTTTTACAAGTATCAGGCATTGGCTAATGCTCGGTCTAAGTGCACATACCCGCCATCTACATGGATGATTTGACCGGTGGTATGGCTGCTGCACGCCGACAGTAGGAAAGCAGTGGTGTTGGCTATTTCCTCGGCCGTGGTCATACGGTTTTCCAGCGGAATCTTGCTGGTGATTTCGCGTAACTTCTCTTCCGGCTGATCTAGGGTGGCAATCCAGGTTTCGTAGGCGGGCGTCCAGCATTCGGCCACCATCACGGCATTCACCCGGATGCTGTATTTGAGCAGTTCCACGGCCCACTCTCGGGTGAGGGCATTGCGCCCACCATTGGCGGCGGCGTAGGCTGAGGTGTTGCCCTGCCCGGTTTCAGCCGTTTTGGAGGTGATATTCACAATAGCCCCCTTCGACTTCTTCAGCTCCGGTAGGGCATGATGGGCCATTAGATAATAATGCACCACATTGCGGTGCAAACTAGCAATAAAGCGGTGATAGTCACCACTCTCCAGTCCTACTCCGTCGTTTACGCCGGCATTGTTTACCAATCCCTCAATCCGGCCGAACTGCGCTACCACTTCCTGCACCGCCCGCTCACAGGCGGCAGGGTCAGAGAGTTCGGCTGTTACAGCAGCAGCTTGGCCACCAGCTGCCTCAATTGAAGCCACCAACGCGGTATTATCGGTGGCGTTGCGGCCTACTATCACCGGAATAGCACCTTCTGCTGCCAGTACCCGCGTAATACCCTCGCCTATCCCCTTAGCGCCCCCAGTTACGATAATCACCTTGTTGTGTAGCTGCAAATCCATACTAAAAACCAGTAAATGCGTGACGAGAGTTGAACGGTAAGGGTAATATGAGAAACGGAGACGCTTTTACTCGCTACGCAGCCGGCAAGCCGCCGGCCACGTAACGAGAAAGCATAGCCAAAACTTTACTGCTTGGTATATGCGCGTAGCTCTTGGCGGGAGGTACCCAGGCCGTCAATACCCAGCTCTACAACGTCACCGGGCTTCAGATACACGGGCGGGTTGAACCCCAGCCCTACCCCGGCTGGTGTACCGGTGGAAATAATGTCGCCGGGCAGCAGGGTCATGAACTGGCTGATATAGGAAACCAGGAACGGAATCCGGAAAATCAGGTTGGCGGTGGTGCCATCCTGCATTTTCTGACCGTTTACGCTCAGCCATAGGCGCAGATTATCCACGTCGGCCACTTCATCTGGAGTAGCCAGAAACGGCCCAATGGGTGCGAAGGTGTCGCAGCCTTTGCCCTTGTCCCAGGTGCCACTACGCTCCAGCTGAAACTCCCGCTCCGATACGTCATTGTGCAGGGCGTAGCCGGCAATGTACTCGTGCGCGTCCGCCTCTTCCACATACGACGCCTGCTTGCCGATTACCACGGCCAGCTCCACTTCCCAGTCGGTTTTAACGGAATTTTTCGGGATGATGATGTCGTCGTTGGGGCCTACCAGCGCCGTAGTTGATTTGAAGAACAGCACCGGCTCAGGCGGCGGCGTGGCGCCGGTTTCGCGGGCGTGGTCGGCGTAGTTCAAGCCCACGCACACAATTTTGGACGGCCGGGCTACTGGCGCGCCCAGCCGCTCGTTGGCACCTACAGCGGGCAACTTGCCAGTATTGGCGCGCACATACTCCGCCAGCCGGGTCAGCCCGTCGGTAGCGAAAAACGCCTCGTTGTAGTCCTCTCCGAAAGCGGATACGTCCAGCTGCTGGTCGTTTAGTATCACACCGGGTTTCTCGTGGCCGGGCTGGCCGTAGCGAATTAATTTCATGAATGTTGACTGGTTGATTTTTTGAATTGCTGAATAGTTAAATGGCTGCTTGATGGGGGCATTGCTCTTAGCCTGTCAGCAATGCCCCCATCAAGCAGCCATTTAACTATTCAACTTGATGAAGCCGCCATCCAGAGGGTAGTCGCAGCCGGTTACAAAGCCAGCTTCATCGGAGCAGAGGTACAAGGCCAGCGCGGCCACCTCGTCGGGGGTACCCATGCGGCCGATGGGCTGGCTGCGCGAGAGTTTATCGAAGATTTCCTGCTCCTGCCCCTGGTAGTTTTTGGCAATGAAGCCGTCTACGAACGGCGTGTGCACCCGCGCCGGCGAAATGCTGTTGCACCGGATGTTGTCAGCCAGGTAGTCGCGCGCAACCGACAGCGTCATGGCGAAGATGGCACCTTTGCTCATTGAATACGCAAACCGGTCGGTGAGGCCCACGTGCGCCGCAATGGAAGCCATATTCACTATCACACCACCGCCGCGGACTTTCATCTGCGGCAGCGCGGCGTACAGGCAATTGTAAGCACCTTTCACATTCACGTTATACACCCGGTCGAAGTCCACTTCGGAAGTGTTTTCCGCGTTGCCCACGTGCGCAATACCCGCGTTGTTGACCAAGATATCCAGCGGGCCAATCTGGTTGACCACGGCCACTACCTCAGCTTGCTGGCTGATGTCGGCGCCGTGCGTAGCCGCCTGGCTGCCTGCCTGCTTGATTTCCGCTACTACCTGCTCGCCGGCTTCGGCGTTCAGCTCCAGAATGTGTACCTCGGCCCCCTGCCGGGCAAATGTGAGGGCAATGGCCTTGCCGATGCCGCTGCCACCGCCGGTAATTACTGCTTTCTTCCCAGCTAAACTGAACATACGAATTGCTTGCTACTATGCTGTGTGAATAGGTAAACCAGACGCTACCCAGTGGGTGGAGGCCAGTTGCTTGCCTTACTGGTGAGTGAGCCGGCAGTAAAAATGAGCACTGCTATTCGGGGTACTCTCCTGTAGTGTTGGGGGTGCAAGGTAGGAGGACTACCAGAAACTCTGTTGGGCCAGGACCTTGGTTTGTGGTCCGCCTCAAAGCGAAAATCCGGCCGTTGGTCGGCGCAAACCTTTACGGTGCCTAACGGTGCTCCTTGCATTGCCAAAGTTTTGCACCAGCCGGTTCTGATTGGCCCTTATGCCGCGGCTGCTTTCTTCCGGTGCGGCTACCACTGCAGTAGCAGGCCACCGATACGAAGCGCCTTTACCGGCTGATCCGGTGGCCTCAGCTTTGATTCCGGCTGATTTCGCCCCAACTTGCCTAACCCGCGCCGCACGAGCGGCATCTTCCCCATCCCCTTCCTCATGCTTAAAATCAACAAACAGGACGCGCTAGACTACCATTCCCAAAGCCCTGCCGGCAAAATTGAGGTGGTACCCACCAAGCCCGTCAGCACCCAGCTCGATCTGGCGCTGGCTTACTCGCCGGGTGTAGCGGAGCCCTGCCTCGCCATTGCCAACAACAAAGACGACGTATATAAATACACCGCCAAAGGCAACTTGGTGGCGGTTATTAGCAACGGAACGGCCGTACTGGGCTTGGGCAACATTGGCCCCGAGGCCAGCAAGCCGGTGATGGAAGGTAAAGGCGTACTGTTCAAGAAGTTTGCCGGTATTGACTGCTTCGACATTGAAATTGACGCCACCGACCCCGACGAGTTTATCCGCATTGTGAAGGCGCTGGAGCCTACGTTCGGCGGCATCAACCTCGAAGATATCAAGGCGCCCGAGTGCTTCCGCATCGAGACGGCCTTGCGCGAGCAGATGAACATTCCGCTCATGCACGACGACCAGCACGGCACGGCCATTATTACGTCGGCGGCCTTGCTGAACGCGCTGGAAGTGGTAGGCAAGAAAATCGACGAAATCAAGCTAGTGGTGAGTGGCGCGGGCGCCGCGGCGGTGTCGTGCCTGCGGCTGTATCTGGCCTTGGGCTTGAAGCTGGAAAATGTAGTGGTGTTCGACAAGGACGGCGTCATCAACGGCAAGCGGACCGACCTGGCGCCGTTGCAGATGCAGTTTGCCACCAAGCGCAGCGTAAGCACCGTAGCCGAGGCTATGCAGGGTGCCGACGTGTTCCTGGGTTTGTCGGCAGCCAACGTGCTGCCCGCTGAGCTGCTGCTGACCATGGCCGACAACCCCATTGTGTTTGCGCTGGCCAACCCAAACCCGGAAATTGCCTATGAGCTGGCCATGTCCACCCGGCCCGACATCATCATGGCGACCGGCCGCTCCGACCATCCCAACCAGGTGAATAACGTGTTGGGCTTCCCCTACATTTTCCGGGGGGCGCTGGACGTGAGGGCCACCGAAATCAACGAGGAAATGAAGTTGGCCGCCGTGAAGGCACTGGCTGAGCTGGCTAAAGAGCCCGTACCCGATATGGTGAACCGCGCATATGGCGACAACACCCTGGCTTTCGGGCGCACCTACCTGATTCCGAAACCCTTGGACCCACGCCTGATTACGGCCGTGAGCCCAGCCGTAGCACGCGCCGCCATGGAAAGCGGCGTGGCCCGCATCCAGATTACCGACTGGACAGCTTACGAGGACGAGCTGCGCGGCCGTTTGGGCGTGAACCAGAAGCTAATGAACCGTATTACCTCGGCGGCGCGCTCCAACCCCAAGCGGGTGGTTTTCCCCGAGGCCGATACCTACAAGATTCTCAAGGCGGCCACCATCCTGCACGACGAAGGCATTGCCAAGCCCATTCTGCTGGGCCCGCTCGACCGGATTCAGACCATTGCCGATGCCAACAACTTGGATTTGACGGGTTGCAAGATTATCAACATTCTGGACGAGGACAAACAGCGCAACGAGTACGCCGAGATGCTGTTCCGGAAGCGGCAGCGCCGGGGCCTCACGCTTTACGAATCCCAACGCCTGCTGCGCGAGCGGAACTACTACGGTTCGATGATGCTGGAAACCGGAGCCGCCGATGCCGTTATTACCGGCCTCACCAAAGACTACAGCAAGAGCATCGTGCCCTCGTTGCAGGTGATTGGGGTGGAAGATGGCGTGAAGCGGGTAGCCTCGATGTACATCATCCAGCACAAGAAAGGCCCGTTTTTCTTCGCTGATACCACCGTGAACATTGACCCCACAGCTGAGGAAATGGTGGACATTATCGGCCTCACGGCTCAGGCCGTGCGCTTTTTCGACACCGAGCCGCGGGTAGCCGTTATCAGCTACTCCAACTTTGGCTCCAACCCCGGCACCCTCCCCGACAAAGCCCGCCGGGCCACCGAGCTAGCCAAAGCCCGCTACCCTGATTTGATTCTGGACGGCGAAATGCAGGCTAACACTGCTCTTAACCCACAGCTGCTACGGGAGCAATACCCGTTTTCGGTGCTGGCTGAGAAAGGTGGGGCCAACACGCTTATTTTCCCGAATGTGATTAGCGGCAACATTGCTTACAAAGTGCTCCAGGAAATTGGTGGGGCAGAGGTAATTGGGCCGGTTCTCATGGGCATGCGCAAGCCAGTGCACATTTTGCAGCTTGGCGCTTCGGTGCGCGAAATCGTGAATATGGCGGCTATTGCCGTAGTGGATGCACAGCAAGCTACGGGCGTGTAGCCTGCTGCTCTCATCCAATTTATTTAGTTAAAAATGCCAGTATTTTTGGGATAGAAAACGCCTGCAAAGGCGTTTTCACTGGCACCCTATCATCCCAACTACTTCCCATGATTGCGTACATCGAAGGAAAGCTCGCCTATAAAGACCCTGCCCAAGCCATTCTCGACGTGAACGGCGTGGGATACGAAATCAAGATTTCGCTGGCTACCTACAGCAAGCTGCCCACCGAGGGCGACAAAGCCAAGCTGTACACGTTTCAGCACATCAAGGAAGACGCGCACACGCTCTACGGCTTTCTCGACCCCAACGAACGGGCGCTGTTTCTGCACCTAATTTCGGTGTCGGGCATTGGGCCGGGCACCGGCATTGTAATGGTGAGCAGCATGAGCGTAGGCGAAATCCGGCACGCCATTATCAACGAAGATGTGCGGGCTATTCAGAGCATCAAAGGGGTAGGCCCGAAAACGGCACAACGCGTTATCATCGATCTGAAGGACCGGCTGCGCAAAGATGAATTGCTGGCTAAGGCTGGGGTTGACACCGTTCCGTTGGCGCGGGCACACAATACGAATCGGAGTGAAGCGTTGTCGGCTTTAGTAACGCTGGGCTTTGCCCGGTCGGCTGCCGAGAAAACGCTGGATCAAATTCAGAATAAGCACGGTAACGACCTGAGCGTGGAGGAATTGATTAAGTTTGCTCTTAAGTCGAATTAGCGTTTTCCTAAGCACTAGGGCATAAGTAGTGAGTCTGGAGATTGAAGGTGTTGCTTACCTTGTTTAAAACTGTTGGCACCAACTCTTTCCACTCAGTGCTTATGTCTCGCTACTGACTATACGCCACCCGTATCTTTTTTATTTGTAGCACTTGAACTCCGGTAAGAAGTCCCTCACTGCCTCTTTGGTTGTGGTTGCGTCGTTGTTGGCTTGGTGGTCGCAGGCTGAGTCGTTGGGAAGTTCCGCGTTTGCCTTGCAGCAACTGTGGAGTTCTTGGCTACCCGGCAAAAAAGCCCAGGGCCAACTGCCTTGGCTAATGCCAGCGCCCGACACGCCCCGGGTTGTTTTGCCCGACACCAGCCGTTACCGTTCCAGTCGTCGGCCCAAGGTGGCACCCGCCGACCGGGCTGGCACGCCTTTGTCGCCGCAGCGCCGTCGGTCCCCCCTCATTCTGGGGCTACCCTCCAACATCACGCAGCAAGTTTCTCCCGATGACAGCCTAGAGTATTTCGATATTCAGGAGCGAATTGGGCAGGAGCTTGACTTCCGGGACCCTAGCCGCATGAGTTTTCGAGATTATTCGGAATGGCAGCAACGTCAGGCTATACGAGACTACTTCCGAAATCGTTCGGCGGGCGGCGTAACCGGCGACGAAAATACCGCCGCCACCCGCCGGGTTATCCCGAAAATTTACCTTGGCCCCATGGCCGACCGGATTTTTGGGGGCAGCTACGTGGATATTCGGCCGGCTGGCGCGGTTACACTGCGCATGGGTGCCCGCTACAGCGTCAACAAAAACCCAACTCTGACGCTACGGCAGCAGCGCATCGGCGACTTCCAGTACGACCAGAACCTGAACCTGAACCTAACCGGGCAGATTGGGGAGAAAGTGCGCCTCACGTTCAACTACGACACCAAGGCCGCCTTCGACTTCGAAAACAACATGAAGCTCGACTATACGGGCTTCGATACCGATATCATCCGCAAGATTGACCTCGGCAACGTAAGCTTGCCGCTCAACAACTCTCTGATTCAGGGCGGGCAAAACCTGTTCGGGGTGAAAACCCAGTTGCAATTCGGGCGTATGGCCGTGACGGCGGTAGCCAGTACCCTACGGGGCCAGGCTGACGAGGTACGGGTGCAAAACGGGGCCCAGGGTCGGCAATTTGAAATTAAAGCCAGCCAGTACGAACGGGACCGGCACTTTTTCCTGAGCCAATTCTTCCGCGACCGGTACAATCAGGCCCTGCGCAATCTGCCTACCGTGCAGAGCGGGGTGGAAATCCGGCGGGTGGAGGTGTACATCACCAACGACAACCGCCAGAGTGACAACCTACGCAACGTAGTAGCCCTCATGGACTTGGGCGAACCGCGGCGCGTGTATCGGCGAGCCTTCTTAGGGTCGGGCACGAATAGCACGGCTTCTAATGCCAGCAACCAGGAGTTTCAGGCTGTTCTGAACGGTGGCGCTGCCGCCCGCGGCGAGCTAACAGTGGATAACTACCTCAATACGCTGCCACTACAGCCGCTGAGCAAGAACTTGGACTATGAGCACGTGCGGGCTCGCAAGCTCGATGCGCGTGAATACACCTTTAATGCGCAGTTGGGCTACCTCTCGCTGAATACGCCGCTGCTACCCGAGCAGGTGCTGAGTGTGAGCTACGAATACATCTACAACGGCCGCACCTATAAAGTAGGAGAGCTAGTGGATGATTATGGCACCGTGGGGCAGGACCAGGTTATCTTCATGAAGATGCTGAAGGCCACCAACCCGGGCGTGCAGCTAGTGCAGCAGAATGATCTGACCATCAACACACCCCAGAACAACCCCAACCCAGCTACCAACAACCCCAACCTGCTGACGGGTAACCTGCCCACCTGGGATTTGATGATGAAGAACGTGTACCCGTTGAATGCCTCGCAGCTCAACCGGGACAACTTCCAGCTCCAAATCATTTACAAAGACGACGTAACTGGGGTTGACCAAATTTCGCTGAAAGAGGGGCAGCAGATAATCAACCGGCCGCTGGTGGAGGTATTCAACCTCGACAACGTAAACCCCAACAACGACCAGAACCCCGACGGCAACTTCGACTTCTTTCCGGGCATCACCATCGACCCGGAGCTAGGCAAAATCATCTTCCCGGTGGTAGAGCCGTTCGGTAGCTACCTACGCACCCGCTTTGTAGAAGGCTCCGAGGATGCGCTGATCAACAAATACGTGTACCAGGAGCTGTACAACCAAGTGCAGAGCGACGCGCAGCAGCGCACCGAAAAAGACAAGTTTGTGCTGCGGGGCCGGTTCCAGGCCACGGCTACCAACGAAATAAGCTTGCCTGGCCTAGGCATTGCGCAGGGGTCGGTGCGGGTACGCGCCGGCTCGGTGCTGCTGGAAGAAGGCCGCGACTACCAGGTGTTCTACGACCAGTCCATTGTTAAAATCCTGAACCCGGCGTACTTGAACTCGGCCAACGAGCTACGGGTGGAGTTCGAGAAAAACGCTTTGGTGCAGGTACAGCCGCGCAAGCTACTCGGTGTGCGGATGGACTACCGCCTCAACCCCGATATCAATTTCGGAGCCACGGTGCTGCACTTACGCGAAAACCAGGCGCCCGGCATCAACCGCGTCAACATCGGTGACGAGCCCGGCAACAACACCATTTACGGCTTCGACGTGAACATGCGCCGCGACTCGCGTGCCCTCACCAAGTACCTGGATATGCTGCCGTTCATCAACACCAAGGAGCCCTCGTCGGTGGCCTTTAGTGGCGAGTTTGCGCAATTACTGCCCGGTAGGTCGCAGCTGGGCAACGGGGAAAACGGTGTGTCGTATCTGGACGACTTTGAGAATGCGCGCACGCCTTACACGCTAGGCGGCCTAAACTCGGCGGTAGCCTGGCGGCTAGGGGCCACGCCCCGCTCATTCACTAACTTCAATGCCAACAACGTTACCTCAGCCTTCCGGCGCGGTAAGCTGGCCTGGTACTCTATCGACCAGACTTATTACACCAACGGCCCCAACAAACCCAACAACATCGGGGAAGTAAAAAACCACTACATCCGGGGCGTACTGCGCGACGAGATTTTCCCGAACCGTGACGTAGGTACCTCCGGCAATGGTTTCGAGTATCCGTTTGACTTGGCGTACTACCCTGCCGAACGGGGCCAGTACAACTACAACCCTATAGCCGCCAGTGGTCGGTTCCCTAGCGTTCAAGAAGCGCGGCAAAATTACGGGGCTGTTTCGCGCGAAATCACCTTCGACACTGACTTCGATAACGCCAACGTTGAGTATCTGGAGTTCTGGATGCTGGACCCGTTCATCGAAGGTGAGAATGGCCGAATAGATGATTCCAGCCGTGACCCTTCAAGCCCGCCACCAGCAAACAACACGACTGGCGGCAAGCTACTCATCAACCTGGGCTCGATATCGGAAGACGTGTTGAGCGACAACAACCAGTACGAGTTCGAAAATGGCTTGCCTACCGACCCGATCGATCCGGGCAATCCTAACCAAACTACCCGTCCAACCCCGTGGGGGCGTGTAACCCGCCAGCAGTTCCTAACTGACGCCTTCAACAGCGCTGGCCGGGCTCGGCAGGATATTGGCCTAGATGGTTTGGATGACACCGAAGAGCAAGCCTTTTTCTCGGCGGCCTTCGGCGATGACCCATCGGGTGACAACTTCCGCCACCACCTCGACCCGTTCTACGACCAGAACAACGTGAACATTCTGGGCCGCTACAAGAACTACAACGGCATGGAAGGCAACTCCCGCGAGAACAGCCAGCTCAGCTCCACGGCTTTCCCCGATAAGGAAGACCTGAACCGGGACAACGTTATTTCCGAAACCGAAAGCTACTTCGAATACGAGCTGAATCTGAAAAAAGACCAGCTTGCGGTGGGCAGCAACTTCGTGGTAGACAAAGTGACGCGGACCATCAGCAATGAGCAGGTTTCGTGGTACCAGTTCCGCATTCCTATCCGGACTCCTACCCGCATTCAGAGCCCTCCTAACGGCTCGTTGCCTAACTTCAAATCGATTCGGTTTTTGCGCATGGTGCTCACCGAATGGGAGCAGCCAGTGGTATTGCGCCTAGTGCAGCCCCAGTTCGTTGCCAACCAGTGGCGCCGCTACCTAGGCCCCATTTCCGACCCGAACATTCCGTGCGTGAACTGCGGCGACGCCGCTGCGGCTTTCAACATCAGCACGGTAGGCGTGGAAGAAAACGGAGGCAGCGACGCGGCAGCGGCTGGGGCCGTGCGGTACGTGGTACCGCCAGGCATTCAGCGCGACAAAGAATACGGCTCCAGCACCGTAAACCGCCAGCAGAACGAACAAAGCCTGCGGCTGTGCGTGGAAGACCTGCGCGACGGCTTCGGGCAGGCTGCCTACAAAAACCTGAACCTGAATTTGGTGCGCTACAAGCGGCTGCGCTTGTTTCTGCACGCCCAGAGCGAAGACGACCGGCTGCGCGACAACGAAGTACAGGCTTTCATCCGCCTCGGCACCGACTACAACCAGAACTACTACGAATACCGCCTACCGCTGGTGGTTACCCGTCCAACGAGTGGAAGCAACGTTACGGCCGACGAGGTATGGCCGCTGGCCAACCGCGTA
This sequence comes from Hymenobacter norwichensis DSM 15439, assembly GCF_000420705.1. Taxonomy (GTDB): domain Bacteria; phylum Bacteroidota; class Bacteroidia; order Cytophagales; family Hymenobacteraceae; genus Hymenobacter; species Hymenobacter norwichensis. The sequence goes on along the minus strand of NZ_ATVL01000006.1, from coordinate 174,949 downwards.
GATATTGAGTTGCAGCGCTTTATTGACGCTAAAGCCGAGCGCAACCAACTGAACGTATCGTACGCCGTTCCTTTCGTGAAAACCTTCCCCGACGGTTCTAGCATTACGGTTCTCGGCAACCCCGACATCAGCGCGGTGCAGGGGGCTATGATTGGCGTATTCAACCCAGCCAACGACTTGCAATCCAAATCAATGTGTTTGTGGGCGGACGAGCTGCGTGTGTTCGACTTCGACCGGGAAACTGGCTGGGCGGCTACGGCCCGCTTCAATACCAAGCTAGCCGATATAGCCAATATTACGGCCACAGGCAGCTTCACATCAGTAGGTTTCGGAGGGTTACAAGACAAGCTTTCCCAACGCTCCCTCGATGATATTAAGCGCGGCGACGTGAATGCCACGGTAGCGGTGGAAAAGTTCTTCCCTGAGAAGCTAGGCTTGCGCGTACCGGTACTGATTCAGGCTGGCCACGAGAGCCGCTCGCCCAAGTACGACCCCCTCGACCCTGATACGGAGCTGCGGCAAAGCCTGCAAAAATTCAGGAGGGACGATAATACTATCGATGCGGAAGCCCAAGCCGCGTATCGCAAAGAAGTTATCGACCAAACCAATAGCCGCAGTATCAGTGTGCTGAACGTGCGCAAGGAACGCACCAACACCGAACGCAAACCCAAGCCCTACGACATCGAGAACGTGGCGCTCAGCTACTCTTATACCGAGCGTACCCATACCGACATCAATACCGACCGGGACTACACCCGCACCTATACCGGGGCCGTAGCCTACATCTACCAGACCACGCCCAAGAACTACACGCCCCTGGCCCGAGTGAAGTCGCTGGACTCGCCGTACCTGAAGTTTTTGCAGGAGGTGAACTTCACGCCGCTACCCTCACGCTTCTCGTTCCGAGCCGATATTGACCGGCGCTACAACGAGCGTTTCTTGCAGCGGGTCTTGGAACCCGGCACGGTACCGTCCACACTGGGTATTCCGGGCGTGTTCCAGAAGTCGTTCTACTTCAACCGCATCTACGACATGCAGTGGGCTCTCACCAAGGGCCTCACGTTCGACTATACGGCCAACAACCGCTCGGTAATAGACGAAGGCATTGGCAGCTCCATCGACGACTCGCCGGAGGCACGAGCCAACCGGGAGCAGTTGCGCAATAACCTGCTGCGCGGCGGTCGTACCACCAACTTCAACCAAACGGTAGCCCTCACCTACCGCCTACCCCTCGACAAGTTCCCGCTTACTGACTGGCTATCGGCGGATGCGCGCTACGCCGCCAACTACACTTGGCAGGCGGCCTCCACGGCGTTGCGGGCTCCCATCGGGCCAGCTTATCCGGATAGCACCGTAGAGGTCAGGCTCGGCAACACTATCCAGAATAACGGGGAATTGAGTGCCAACGGCCGAATTGACTTGGTGAAGCTCTACAACAAGGTGCGCTTCCTCAACATTATCAATAACGCCCCACCTCCTGGCAAAGCCCCCAACAAAGGCCCAGCCGCACTTGGCAGCCCCAACGCAGACCAGACGGCAGCAGTGGATACCGCAAAAGGACCAGAGCTGCGTTTACTGAAAGCCGTGCTTCGCTCTCTTATGACGGCTCGTTCCCTGAATTTCACTTACACCCGCAGCAACGGCACGTTGCTACCCGGCTACTTGCCTGGCACCCGATTCTTCGGTCTCAACTCCGACTGGAATGCGCCCGGCGTACCGTTCTTGCTGGGCCGGCAGTATGACCTGAACAATCTCTATGCGCGAGCCAGCGAAAACGGCTGGTACACCCAGCGTAGCGACCTGTTGAACACGCCGCTCAGCGCCCTACTCACCGAAAACTTGGTATTGCGCACGGCCCTGGAGCCTTTCCGCGACTTCAACATTCAGGTGGAAAGCCGGCGGCAGCTGGTGCGCAACCGGGAAGTGTTTTACCGCACGATAGTAAACGAAACCGATTTGCTGCCCATACCGGGCGCAGTGCCTACGCCCAGCAACCCGCTGGGGTCGGGCTCGTTCAGCACCTCGGTTGTTACCATCCAAACCTTGTTCGGCGACTTGTCGGAGAAAGGCACTTTCTCGAAGGCGTTCGACCGGTTCAGAAAAAACCGTGAGTTTGTGCAGCAGCGCTTACAGGAAACTGTGTCGTCGGCAGCTGGCCCCACTACGTCGCCTTTGGGGCTGTACGGCTACAACTCGCAAGATGTGCTGATACCGGCTTTCCTGGATGCGTATAAAGGCAAGTCGTCGGATGGGTACCGGGCCAAAAAGTTCAACCCCTTTGCCCAGCTCCCCATCCCAAACTGGAACATTCAGTACAATGGCTTGGCCGAGCTGCCATTCGTGAAGAAATACTTCCGCTCTATTGCCTTAACGCACGCGTACTCGTCGGTGTATAACGTAGCCAGCTACACAACGGCTTCCGCTTACACCGCCGAGCCCAATGGGCTAAGCTCTATCATCAATGCCACCGGCCAGTACATTCCGTACTACGTGCTGGGGCAGGTGAGCATTGCCGAACGCCTCACGCCGCTAATTGGAATTCGGTTCCAGACCCTGGAAAAGATTACCGGCAACCTGGAACTGCGGACCGAGCGGGCCGTGGCGCTTAATACCACCAACGCGCAGGTAACGGAATTGCACACGCAGGAAATGGTTATTGGGTTTGGCTATGCCACCAACCGGCTTAAGCTACCCTTCCGAATTGGGGGCGAACAGAAGATTCTGAAAAACGAGCTAACGGCCCGCCTCGACTTAAGCATCCGTGACAACGTTACTATTCAGCGCACGATTGAGGATGCGGTAGACCCAGCCTTCCTGCCCGATGGCTCCCCTGACACTCGCGTAACGCCTAGCATCGGTCGCCAGAACGGTATTGCTACCAACGGCACCAAGCAGGTTCAGCTTCGGCCTACCGTTGACTACGTGCTGAACCAGCGCCTGAATCTGCAATTCTTCTTCACTAAAAATATCACCCAGCCGCGGGTAGAAAATTCTTACAAGAACTCCACCACGGAGGGCGGTATTCAGTTGCGCTACAGCTTGTCGCAATAAAGATGAGGCAGTGAAATGGCGAGTTTGATGTTCGACTTGTGCGAGTAGCACCAACAGAACATCAAACTCGCCATTTCACTACCTCACTATTTCACGGCTTCATTACTTCCCCGTACTTTTGGGCTACCGCGCCTGTGCGGTCATCCCTCTTTCAAACCAGCATTCCATGAATCTGCCCGCAAACCTCAAGTACACCAAAGAGCACGAATGGGTCCGCGTTGAAGGTGACGTTGCCTATATCGGCATCACCGACCACGCCCAAAAGGAACTCGGCGACATCGTGTATGTGGACATTGACACGCTCGACAAAGAAATTGCGCAGGATGAGGTGTTTGGCACCGTTGAAGCCGTGAAAACTGTTTCTGACCTGTTCAGCCCTATTTCGGGTACGGTTCTGGAAATCAATAGCCACCTCGATGGCACTCCCGAGGCCGTGAATGCCGATCCGTATGGCGATGGTTGGATGGTAAAAATCTCAATTGCCAACCCCGCCGAGCTGGAAGGCTTACTGTCGGCCGAAGCGTATGGTGAACTGGTAGGCGCGTAATTCTTCGTTCCAGTGGCCTCTTTGCTAGCAACTGCTCCGCCCACGCCTCGGCGCCGGCCCCTTGTGGGGCTGCCCCTAGCGTGGGCGGCTGTAGTATTAGTCCTGACCCTGACGCCGGCGCAGGATATGCCCGAGCTACCGCCGTGGGAGTTGATATCCTTCGACACAGCCGCGCATGCTTTCGTGTTTGTGGTGTTAGCGGCACTCACTGTTTTTTCAGTGCGCCGGCAGCAAACCTGGTCGCAGCTACGGCGGTGGGGTTACTTAGCAGTATTACTAGGTGGCACTGCCTTCGGCCTATTAATTGAAGTGCTGCAAATGACCATGAACCTGGGCCGGCACGGCGAATGGTCTGACGGCATCAGCGACGCGCTAGGGGTTGTGGTTGGCTTACTGCTGGGCTACGCTACCCGCCGTTGGTGGGAGTAAGATTGCCTACCCTAATACCTCATTATGCTTGGGCTAGGACGGAAGTGGTTGTGGGCGGCACCGATGTATCTACTGGCATCTGCTTCGGCTTTTGCGCAGGATATGCCACGAGTCCGGCAAACCATCCAAGACCTTACTGCTCCAGCCATGCACGGGCGAGGCTACGTACAGCAAGGAGAGTTGCGCGCCGCTACGTATCTGCGCCGCCGCTTCAAACAGCTTGGTCTACAGCCGCTGGCGCCTGACTACACGCAGCCTTTTTCGCTCGACATCAATACATTTCCCGGACGGCTGCAAATGCAAGCAAGCCCCAGCAGTTCGTCAGGCGTTAGTCGCCTATTCAAGCCTGGCATCGACTTTATTGCCGAGCCCAACTCTGGGGGTGGATATGTAGTAGGTTCCGCTGTAGTATTCGATACGCTGACCTTCAGCAATGTAGCCGCTCGTCGTCGGTGGCTAGCACGTAAGCTAGATGGCCAACCAGTGGTGATACACGCTCGCCACTTGGCCCGCCTCGAGGCACCTACTTTTCCCGACGACAGTCTTCGCAACTCTCTAAATAGTGCCGCCGCTCGCGTTACGCTAGTGGAGCGAAAACTCACTGCGTCTCTTAGCGCCGAGCAAAGCCCCCAGATTCGCCTGCAACTGCTCGCCGACCGTTGGCAGGACACAACGCCCAACCTTATTATCAGGGTGGACGCTATATTGAAGCTTCATTACCCAACCCAGAACATCGTCGGTTACATTCCTGGTCAGATTCAACCCGATTCGTTCTTGGTAGTTACGGCCCACTACGACCACCTGGGCCAGATGGGCAGCAGCACCTATTTCCCAGGAGCGAATGATAATGCCAGCGGCACTGCCATGTTGCTGGAGCTAGCTGCATACTACACTCAGCCAAAAAACAGGCTTGCGTATTCCGTAGTTTTTCTGGCATTTGGCGCCGAAGAAGCTGGCTTAGTGGGTTCCCGTTACTTCGTAGAGCATCCATTGGTACCATTGAGTCGCATCCGCTTCCTTCTGAACCTCGACTTGCTGGGTACTGGCGATGAGGGCGCCACTGTAGTGAATGGTCGGGAACTGCCGGTACAGTTTCAATTGCTGCAACGCCTCAATGAGGCGCAACACGCGCTGAAAGGCTTGGCGGCCCGAGGCAAGGCCGCTAATTCTGACCATTACCCATTTTCGGAGTACGGCGTACCGGCGTTCTTCCTATATACCCGTGGTGGTATAACCGCTTACCACGATGTACACGACCGCGCCGCAACTCTGCCGCTCACTGCCTTCGCCAATATCTTCACGCTGCTTCGCAGCTTTCTGGATGCGCTTCAGGCGCAACCTACAGTGAAGTAGAAGCCACTACTAACAACCCGATACATAACCGAAAAGCCTTGCCGAAACCAGTACCACAGCAGGTACTTGGTTTCGGCAAGGCTTTTCGGTTGCTGAGGCAGGAATATAATACCTGCTTGTGGCTTCTACTCGTTGGTCTTCACCGAAGACATGATCTGCTTGGCAACTGTTTCCCACTCCGGCTTCTGGCGGTCGGCGCAAGTGAACGTGCACATCAGCAACTTGCCTTCCACATCAGTGAAGAAAATTAACTGATATACTTCGTGGCCAAGTTCAGGTTTCATCAATTCGAGGTAGCCCACTTTACGGCCGCTGATTTCTTTTACACCGTTTCCAAACCACTTAGCTTCTTTGAACTGCTTGGAGTAGGTCTTATAGAAGTTGTTGGCGTAGATATCAATCATATCCTGATCAGCCGTGTTATCCGTGTAAGTGAAAGCCAAGCTGGCTTCCTTACTGTTCGTGTATATCACGCTAGGACGGCTTTGAGCACGAGCATAGTTGAAATCCATCTGCTGTTCGCTCATCACTTCAAATCCCTTGGGGATAAGAATTTCCACCCGCTCACTTAGAACGCGCTTTTTGATGAGTTCAACTTCGGCATAGGGTCGAAATGCCGCCAACAAAAGGGTGAGGCAAAACGTAATCGGAAAAAGTAATACTTTTTTCATAATCATTGAGTGAAAAAAGATGAATGTCAAATGGTAGATCCTTTCAAGTATTCAACTGCTACTCTGTTTGGATAACACAATTTACGAATGAAATTTCTGTTAGCAAGAAATATTAGATAAATAAATTTCGAACAAGTCAATGGCACATTTAAAAACACCTTTAAAACACTTTATAAGCGCTATTCATGACACTATAAGTTTTATCACAACTTCACACCATAAGTTATAGCATAAAAATAGCAAACCATTCACGTCTACCTGAGCCATATACTTACTTGAAAAAATTATACATATATACTTTTTGCGTTTAATTGCACTTAAAGTATATTATTGATTTGTTCCTTTATTTTTTCCAGTTCCTCTTTCATACCTACTACTAGGTGTTGTACAATAGAGTCATTCGCTTTGGATCCGATTGTATTGATTTCTCGACCAATTTCCTGCGAAATAAAGGCTAATTTCTTTCCAGTAGGCTCTGGCAAATATGCAGTTTCGGTGAAATAGTGCAAATGACTGATCAAACGCACTTTTTCCTCGGCGATATCCAGCTTTTCTATATAGTAGATTAGTTCTTGTTCGAACCTATTTTGATTGAATTGCTCACTACTCGCTAAGTCGGCGAGGTGGGCACGCAGCCGTTCGCGCACCTGCTCTACCCTATTAGGGTCGTGGCGTTCTATTTCGGCCAGCTGAATCCGAATATTATCGAGGTAACCCAAAATTTCGGTGGTTAGCGCTTGGCCTTCCGTCCGCCGAAATTCATTTACACGATCCAACGCTTGCTGCACCAGCGGTAATAGTTCCTCCCACTCTATTGCGGTATCATCTTCCTGCTCGGGTTGCGCTAAGCCTTCCATTGGCAGGCGCAGACTGCCAGGTAGTGCCCTAGCAATAGCTGTGAGCTGCTCCAACGTAGCTCCAGTACGCCTACTCAACTCCGTTAGCTCCTGATACGCGGCAGCCAAAGCAGCTTGATTTACTATACCGCCTTGCGTGCTAGTAGACCGCACCCGAGTGAAGTCAAAGTTCAGATTCACCTTGCCACGCACCAGGCTTTTGGCTACTAGGTTGCGAATTTCCAGCTCTTTGTCCTGCAGAAAGCGCGGCAGCCGCAACGTTAAATCCAGGGTTTTCGAGTTCAAGGATTTCACCTCGACATTGGCGGAATAAAGGGTGGCGTCGCGGTGGGCAACACCGTACCCAGTCATGGATTGAAGCATACAGGAAAGGAGAAAAAGGTATTCAGCAAAAGTACTGGATAGTTGCAGAGCCAAGGCTGGCAGTGGAGAAGGCAAATTGGTACTGGATGAAACGCAAAAAGCCGGAACCTAAGCTCCGGCTTTCTTAACAATAGCAGATACGATTATGTAATTACAAGCACTAATAAGCTGCGTTCTGTGGATCGAAGTTGGCCCAGCCCTGAGTCCAGTTGTCAGAGCCATTGAAAGCACCACGATATGTACCGTTGGTGAAGAAAGAGTCGGCTGCTTTACCGGTGAAAATAGCACCCGTCAGCAACGGTGAGCCACTCTGGAGAATGAAAGCTGGACCATTGAGGTTAAACGAGTTGGCATTTAGGCCTAGCGCCATCAGACCAGTGCTAGCTACTACTTGGTTGTTTTTGCCAGAGCCGTTAAACCACGTTTGCACATCAGCATCGGTGAAGGCACCGCTGCCCGTGTTATTAGCGGCCCGTAGCGGCGTGTTGCAGTTGGCAATAGTTACACCGCGCAGGTCCAGCTGGGCATTGTTGTTCCCCTGTACGTTCGACCAAGTTGAGGTGCCATCAAGGCGCAGACCTTCAGGGTAGCCCACGAATACAGAGTTGTAGATGCTGATAGCCGTATTGCGGCGCAGGTGCATAGCCGATTGGTACACACCGCTACCCGACGCCTGCGTAGTGGGCGGCGCACCGGCTGTCACGAACACGCTCATATTGCTGAATACGGGTGCTGTAAGAGGTAAGCCAGCATTGTCGCCGGTAGCAGGAGTACCGGGGTTGAAGTTGTCCGACTCAAAGCCGTTAGAAGCGGACTGGTCAGCAAATTGTGGGTCGCGTAGGGAAAGGCCGTACTGCACTTTGCCGGTGAAGCCGAAATCTGTGTCGAAATCGTCGTCGAAGCCACGGTAAGCAATAAGGTGCTTGGCATTTACGGTACCGCCGAACCACTCGAAAGAATCGTCGCCCGAGTAAGACACCTGCACGTAGTCGATTTGGGTGCCTGAACCTACGCCGTACATAGTCAGGCCGTTGATTTCGCTGTTAGCCGTGGTTGAGAGCGGAATACCGGCAAACTCGATGCGCACGTATTTCAGGCTACCCGAGTTATCGGCATTATTGGTACCACCGAAATTACCGCGGATACCACCTTCCATTTCGGTGCTGAGTGACCGGTTGATGGGCGCACTACCCACCAGCACGAGCCCGCCCCAGTCGCCGTAGTTGCGGGTGCCAGGCGCCTTGGCCGACGTGAAAACAATGGGGTTCGACTGGGTGCCTTCGGCAATAATTTTGGCACCGCGCTCAACAATCAGGGCCCCTTTTGTGGTCTGGTCGCCAAAAATTTTAGTGCCAGGCTCGATAGTGAGGGTGGTACCGTTCGTTACGTACACAAAGCCTTTCAGCAGATATTTCTCGTTGGCGCGCAACGTGCGGCTAGTGGTAATCTCGCCCTCCAGAATCACACGGCCGGCACTATCGGTGGGGCCGCTGGGGTCTTGTGTGGAAGGTGCATTGTCGTTGTTGTCCTCACAGCTGCTGAGCGACGAAGCACTGGCTAAAGCCAGCATAGCCAACAGCAACATTTTCGGAAAGCGTTTCATAAAAGGGATTTGGGTGAATGAAACAATAGAGGAGCCAACGGCTGCTATTACCAGTTGAAATTCAGGCCCAGCGTGGTGCTGGAGCCCCGGCGGAACGAACGGTAGGCACCGTCGTTACTCGAATATTTACCGTTGCGGTCCAAGTCCTGCACCAACTGCACGGGCTGGTTGAAGATGTCTTGCCAGGCAGCGCGCAATTCCCAGTGTTTAGTTAGGCGCTTGGTCAGCACCAAGTCGAGCACGTTGCGGGGTACTTCAAACAGAGTAGGGTTGTCCACGTTGCCTACCGCGAAAATGCGCGGACCTACCACGTTATAAAGCACGCTCAGCTGCGTACCCCGCTCGTCGTCGTTGTAGTAAGCACCCAGGTTGATGAGGTAAGGAGACTGCCCCTGTAAGGGGCGACGCTGAATTTGCGTGTCACCTACGTAGGTGGATTTCACTTGGCCACTGGCATCCGGAATCATCAAATAGTCTCCTAGTTGTACACGGCTGTAGATGTAGGAGAAATTACCAACGAATGACAGGCGCTCCAACCACCGCGAAGCTGATATACCAGCCAACGACTTCCGTACCTCAGCTTCTACGCCGTAGCTAGTAGCCGACTGGGTGTTCACGCTAGAATAGCCCAACACGTTGGCCCCGCCTACCGAACTATTCATGAAGGTTTCGATGGGGTCGTTGAAGTGCTTGTAGAAACCGCCCAGCGTGATTTGCTCACCCGTAGAAGGGTACATTTCCCAGCGCAGGTCGAGGTTCTGAACCTTAGCTGTTTTCAGAGAAGCGTTGCCTTGCACATCGGCATTCAGGTTGAAGTCATAGAAACGGAAGGTGGAAAGCTCCCGGAACTCGGGCCGGTTGATGGTTGAAGCATAAGCCGCACGCACCAACATCTTGTCGGTTAGGTTGTACGAGAGGTTCAAGGAAGGCAGCGGGCTAAACAGGCGCTGGCCACCTCGCACCGTGCCGCCACCGCGGAACTGGTTGTTTACTACCTGGTCGTTGTATTCACCCCGGAAACCTGCTACCCCCGTAAACTTGCCAAGTGGCAGGGTGAGGCTAGCATAGCCGGCCGCCAGCGTGTTATTGGCATCGTACACGTCGTTGGGGTCGGTACCTTCTTGCAGCGCAAAGCCACCATTCTGGCCGGTCAGGTTCTGGTTGCTAAACACTTGGTCTACGGGTTGCAGGCGGGTGCCGCTACCGGTAGCACCGGTGTTGCCCACGTTGGTGTAGCCAAACCAGCGAGCCGAGAAGTCCCGGTCTTTGCGCTCGGCATAAAGGCCAGCCTTCAGCTTGATACCACCTTCTTTATTGGTAGAATCCGTCGTGAATTGGTGCACTACGTTCAGGGCCGCCGATTCCACCCGCTCGTTGAGCTTGGAGAAATAGCGCGAAGCTTCTGTCAACACGGGTTGAGGACCGGTAGCCACCCCATAAGACGCCGGTGAACCGTCGCTTTCAAGGCCGCCTAAGGGGCGCAGGTAGCGTACCCGGCGCCAATCGGGCTCGGTGCGGTGAGTATAAGCGAAGCCACCTACCCAGTTGATGGTGGTTTTGTCGTTGGCCAACTCGTGGTTGCCTATCAGCTGACCTGAGTAGATGCTGCGGCTCTCGAACCGCTCTGAGTAAGAACGAACATCGTTGGTAGCCACCTTGTCTTGCCCCTCACGCACTACCGTTTCGGCAGCGCCAAGCTGATTGAACAAGTTCTTGAACTCCAGCGTGCTGCGGCTGTTCAAGCGCAGCCAGAAGTTTTGCACCACGCCTAAGCGCACTTCATTGTTATAAGCCTGGTCTTTGTATTCGGCGTTAGTAGCGCTACGATCGGCTCCCAGCGCGTAGAAAGTTAAGTTAGGCGTGGTAGCTACGTTGTAATTGCCGTAGTTGAGGCTGGTAAGCGTACCTACTTGCTTTTCGCCTAGCTCGAAACGACGGCCCAGGCTGAAAGAAAGCCGCAAATCGGGAGCAGCTTTTGCCGAACGCACTGCCCAGTTGTTGGGCAGTTGGCGACCGTAAGCGGCCTGTAGCGTAAGAGGAAGGCTACGGTCGATTTTGCCGGGCCAGTTGTCGGGGATGGTACGCTTGCCGCTGTCGAAACCCAGCCAGTCGTACTTACCGCCTTCGTACTTCTGCACGTCTTTGAACGTAGTGCCGTTGCGGTAGCCGCCCTGCACGCCGAAAGAAGTGAAGTTCTCTTCGGGAGCACGCTTGGTGTACACCTTGATTACCCCGCCGGCAAAGTCGCCGGGCAGCTCAGCCGAACCCGACTTGAAAATCATCATCCGGTCGATAACGCTGCTCGGAATCATGTCAAAGGCGAAGGCCCGCGTATCTACTTCTGAGCTGGGCGTCAGCACGTCGTTCAGCATCACGGCATTGTAGCGCTGCACCAAACCACGTACCAACACAAAGCGGTTGTCCTGGATACTCACGCCTGGCACGCGGCGCGCAATCTGGGCGGCGTCGCGGTCCTGCGACTTTACAATCTGCTCGCTCGATACGCCCACGGCTACCAACTGTGCATTGCGCACTTCCGAAATAACGGCTACCTCGGTGTTGGTGCGGCGTTGCGCCGTTACCACCACTTCGCCAAGGGCCGCCGAGGAGCTGTTCAGTTGGGTGTTCACCACTACCACCTTGCCCGACTCCACTTGCAGGCCCGGAATGGTTTTGGTGGAGTAAGATACCGAGTTGATTACCAGCGAGTAGGTAGCTACCGGTACTTTGTTGAGCGTGAAGTTGCCATCGAGGTCGGTGGCGGCTCCGATGGAAGTGCCCGGCACGCCCACGCTGGCTCCGATAATAGGCTCCTGCGTAGTGGCATCTTTCACGGTACCCTTAATGGTGCCGGTCTGGGCCCAGGTGGCGGCGCTGCTACCTAGCAGCAGCAGCAGAAAAGTCAGAAAACGAGTAAGAATCAGGTTCATGGGCTTGAATTATGCCGCAAAGCTCCTGTTCCAGCGTTACCTCATTGTATCCCCAATATTACCAAATCGTAAACGGCGGTTTCCAGCCCGTAGAGCCATGTTCATACATGTTAAAAGATTAATACAAGTGTCAGCTAGCTACTACCAGCCACTCTCAACCGCCTAACTACTTCGCTTGCTGCTACCTTTGAGGCAGTTCCGCCACGCTGCCTTATACCTTATATATACATGCGCGTTCTGCACTTGCCTAAGTGGTACCCTCACCGCTACGACGACCAGGACGGCGACTTTGTAGCGCGGCACGTAACGGCTATTGCGTTGCACGCTGAAACGGCTGTGCTGTTTGCCACCGTAGCGCGCGGCCCCTTACCTCGCCTGATAGAGTGCGAAGCCGACCTTACGGCCCGAGTACCTATACTGCGCTATTATTACCGCGCTCAGCCAACGGGGCTGAAGCCATTGGATAAGCTATTGAAGCTCGTTTTGTATTTCTGGTGCCTGGCACGAGGCTACCAACAATTTATGCGCCATTGGGGTAGTCCGCCGCAACTGGTGCACGTGCATGTACTGCTCCGGACCGGGCTATTTGCCTGGTGGCTGAAGCTGACGCAGGGTATACCTTATATAATAACCGAACACTGGACGCTATATCTACCTGCGCGAGCCCACAGCATTGGGTGGCTGCGGCGGTGGCTGACACGCTGGGTGGTGCAGCACGCGGCAGCACTTCACACAGTGTCGGAAGGATTACGCGCGGCTATGCAGCAGTTGGGCTTCTTGGCTCCTCGCTCTGAAGTTATTGCCAATGTGGTTGACACCGAACTGTTTTCTCTAGCACCAGTAGCACGCAGCTCTGGGCAGTTGTTGGTCGTCTCGGCATTTCATGACGAGGTAAAAAACATATCGGGCGTACTGCGGGTGTTTGCCCAGTTGCGGCATCGGTGGCCAACCCTGCGGCTGCGGGTGGCTGGCTACGGCCCCGACGAAGCTAAACTGCGGCAACTAGCCAATGAACTGGGTCTGCTAACCAACAACACAGTCACGTTTCTGGGTAAGCTACCACACGAGGAAGTGGCGCGGGAGATGCAGCAGGCAACAGCCTTGGTATCATTCAGCCGAGCCGAAACGTTTGGGTGCGTGTTCTTGGAAGCCCGGTCTACGGGCTGCCCGGTAGTAGGGCCAGCTACGGGGGGGGTGCCTGAACTATTTGAACCCGATGGTACCTTTGGGCTGCTAATCCTCCCCGATGATGAAGCTGCGCTGACCCACGCCCTAGAAGCTGTGTTAAGCGGCACTTATGTTTTTAAGGCGGCTACGTTGCACGCCGATGCCGAGGCACGGTGTAGTTACACGCAAGTAGGACAGCGCTTTGCTGCTTTATACCGCTCCATCCTATTGGTGCATGCCACCGGTTCTGGCGTAGTCGCCGCATCTTAGCGGTTTATTCCGCCTGGTTTTTATGGTTCATCGGATTTTACGCAATTTCATAACCCGCCTAGCCACAGCCTTGCTGAGCTTTGCGGTGGTGTGGCTGACGGCGCGCTACTTAGGAGCGGCCGGGCGCGGGGCCGTGAGCTTGTTCGTGACAGACTGCGCGGCGTTGCTTTTGTTTATTGGCTTGCTGGGCGGCTCCTCTCTCATCTACCTGGCTCCGCGCCGCAATTTATGGCACCTACTGCTACCTGCTTATGGCTGGGCCACAGTGGTTTGCCTGATGGGCACGGGAGCGGTAGCCTTGGTGCGCGAAGTGCCGCTTAGCTACCTCGGCCATCTGCTGGCATTAGCTTTATTGCAGGCTTTTCTATCAATAAATACGTCGTTACTGCTTGGGCGCCGCCAGGAAGCGGCCTATAACCGCTTGGCAGCCGGACAAGTAGCCTTACTGGCCGGTGGCTTGCTGCTAGCTTTTGCTGTTCTCAACCAGCGCGTGGTTCCTGTGTATTACTATGCTAGCTACTTGGCCTATAGTGTACCGTTGCTGTTGAGCTTGCGCCCACTATGGAGGCAGCCCGACCGTAGGCGGCGCGGCGGCCGACGCCTACGGGCTACCGTTCGGGAACTGGCCCGCCACAGCCGAGGGGCGCATTTTTCCAATATTTTGGCCTTCGCTAATTACCGGCTCAGCTACTACTTCGTGGCGCATTTTGCTGATGCCCGGGCAGTAGGTATCCTGTCGGTAGGCGTGGCGCTAACGGAGGCCATCTGGCTGATTCCGCGCAGCACAGCATTGGTGCAATATGTTGATTTGATACATGCTGGCAAGGCAGCTGCTTCTATTGCGTCGGCAATGCGCGTATCACGGCTTACGGTGCTGAGCACGATTGGGGCCGTTGGCGTGCTGGCGCTGCTACCCCCGGCGGTATTAGCGGCGGTGTTTGGCCCCGAATTTGGGGCGGCGCGGCCGGTTATTTTGCTGCTGGCTCCTGGTAGCATCATTATGGCTTTCCAGATTTTGTGCAGCAGCTACTTTGCCGGTCTGGCGCAGTACCGCATCAACAATACAGCTTCGGTACTGGGCTTACTAATGACCATAATAGCGTGCTCGTTGCTAATTCCGCGCTTCGGTATTCAAGGCGCAGCTGTAGCCAGTACGTTGTCATACACGGTGTCCACGGCTTTTCTACTCTACCATTTCCATCGTGCCACAGGGGCGGCGCCGTGGTCTTTTCTACCGGGCCCTGCGGATGCCGCGCATGCTTGGTCATTGGTCCGGCAACGCCTACATAGCTAGGGTTTCACCTGTACTGTAAGCTCGAAATACGGCACTGGATCCGTGAGCAAGTTAGGCGTATAGGTAGGCAAGACCACCGGCGAGTACAGCGCGCATAGGGTGTTGGCCACCTGCACCAATTGGCCGGTAGCAGTAGCAGGCAATCCATCCAGAATACCGGCCAGCACCTCCCAGCGTGGCTGCGCGGGCTGGCGGCTGGCATCATGCCACACTACCACCGTATTCGGCCCTACCAAGTGCTCGAACACACGGCGCGTATCGGTTTGCACGGCTTCGTACCGATGGTCGCCATCAATAAATACCACGTCGAAATGCCCCAGGCTGGCGAAATCAAACGTGGCGGAGTTACCATGTAGGTGTACCACATTGGGCAATGGCCGCGAAAAAAACCCATGCAGTTCGATGTACCGCTCACTCAGCTTTAGCTGGCGCATTTCCTCCGCCGACAGGTTGAGCGTGTGTACCGACTCGGCCACTTCTGCTACGTTGGCGGCACTCTCGCCGCGCCACGTTCCAATCTCGAAATAGCGGCATGCTGACACTTGACGCGCTAAAGCCCGGAGCAGCAGCAAATCGGTGGGCAGGGAGCCCCCATCCCGAAAGGCAAATGGCCGCACGGTGTGGTCGGCGGGCGAAAGGAAATGGGTAAGTGGTACTGCCGGGAGCCCTTGTGCCGTCAGGTTGCGGGCGGCGTGGCGGGCTACTCGCCGTTGCCAAGCCGCCTCGTCGGTGGCTAGCACGTTGTTGAGCAGCCAGGGGTTACGCACTAGGCTGGCTAAGCCACGCAGGGTTTTGGAAATACGAGACAATACCAAGAGCTTAAAGACGACTCTGCAAAGCTACGCGTGTGCATGGGATTTAGAACTTCACCCTCCTATTGCTAGTGGTGTCAGCTGTAGCCTAGCTTATAATTGCCGTAAGGACGCCCCTTATAATCAGCTACCTCATAGTCCTGGCACCTCTCAAATAAAAATTTGCACCCCACAGCAGCCTTTTGGCGCTACCACTTGTCTGCCTAATGCAACCCGCTTCGGGGCGTGAAACTATCCAGCATGCCGGCCTCTTCTGAACTCGACGCTCTGCTTGCCCGTTGCGCCCGCCGCGAACCAGCTGCTCAACGGGCCTTGTACGCCCGGTATGCCGGCCGGATGCTGGGAGTGGCACGGCGGTACGCCCGTACCCTTCCCGAAGCCGAAGACATTCTGCAGGATGCCTTCGTGAAAGTTTTCACTCACCTAACCGAGTTTCGGGCCGAGGGCACCCTCGAAGGCTGGATTCGGCGCATAGTTGTAACAACGGCCATCAACCATTGGCAAAGCGGCCGGCTCCGTCGGCAAACGCAAGGCGCTACGCTCGACGATATACCCGACCCGCCGGCTACTGATTCCTCGGCTTTCGACCGGTTGAACGTGGCAGAAGTACTGGCTCTGATGGAAAAACTGCCGGATGGCTGCCGCCTTATACTTATGCTGTATGCCGTAGATGGCTACTCTCATCGCGAGATAAGTGAACTATTGAATATACAGGAAAGCACTTCCAAAGCTCAACTCAGTAAAGCCCGAAAGCAATTGCAACACCTTTATCTACAACAGAACAACTACATCCGATTATGATGCAGGAACCCGAAGACGACCGGCTAGACCAGTCGTTGCGCGACACATTCAGCGACTATGACCTACCACCTTCCGGCCATATCTGGGGTGGTATTGAGAGTCAGCTGTCGGCCATGCCTGGCCCGCCCCGAACCGTACCTCTTGCCCTGCTTTTACCAGCAGTAGGGCTGGTGGGCATAGCTGTTGGCTGGCTGTTGCCACACCCCACTAAGCTAACTCAAGAGCCGCAACCAACCATAACTACTGAAACGGCTGTTCAATCCAAACCCCTGCCCGCCCCTGTTCCATTAGCATACACTTCCGAACAGACTCCGCTGCGCAGCAATGCTATCCGTGTTCAAGTAAAGGCAAACAGACCCGTTGCCAAACGTGTGCGGCCCGTACCAGCATCGGCTACTAGCCCAAATGCGCAGGCAACTCCCTTGTCTCCGCTAACTGATTCGATGGTACTAGCGGCTGCCGTGATGCCTACTACGCCTCTCGAATCGGCAGCAAGCACTACAGTTGCTGAAAAGAGTGCCACCAGTGTCACTTCATCAACTGCTATTGCTACGCCGCTACAGGATACAGCTGGCACAACATCACCACTCTATACTAGTGCTGCCCCAAAGCAAAGCTTGCGCGAGTGGCGCCCCGAATACCGAACGCCAAAACACCGACTTGAGGAGCGCGGTGGCCGCCTGCGGCGCATTCGCACCTCCATTACCAAGCACTGGCAGCACTTATTTAATAAGCATCGGTCTGGCCAGCCTGCCTCGTAGCAATAAGAGAAAAGCGCAGTTTTTATATTAAATTAAAACATTAGATACTAATTACTTACACTATCACTCCGTGTTACCCAACTATTAATTATTCACTTTTCAATCAACACATAGCAGCCTTTTTACTCTTACTTCTGTCTGGGCAAGAGCGCGCTTGAACCTGATGGTTAAGTCACGTTTTACCTGCTAACACCTTGTGCTGAAGGCCTTGATACTAACGCTATGTCTGTCTCGCTACACGCTACTACCCAACTCCCTTTACCAGTTCAACCCGTTTCATCAGGCCGTGCCCGTTCCATCGAGTTGTGGCTACTCACTGCCTTTCTATTTTCGCTGCTCATTGTGGGCAGGCTGACAGCACATAATCCTGCTAGCACGCGGCTTCGGCAGCTACCAGCCAGCACGATGCTGCTGCACCATATCACCCCACCTGCTGCCCCTAGCAAATCCGACGGCCCTGTGCCACTGTTTCAGCCAACAGCCTTCCACCTATTAGTTCTAGCTCCTACAGCTAAGTAGCTTAAAACACATTTTACCAGTATAACCTCTTAGCTAATAGGCACTTTACCTAGAATAGCCTCTATCAAATCCTGGGTCCGGATTCCGTCTGCCTCGGCCTCATAAGTGAGCAGAATGCGGTGGTTGAGCACATCAGCAGCTACGTCCTTTATATCTTCAGGTAGCACGTAGTCCCGTTCATCGAAATAAGCCACAGCTTTGGCGGCCCGGTGCAGGGCAATACTGGCCCGTGGGCTCACCCCAAACTGCACATACTGCTGAAACTCGGCTAAGTCGTAGTCGGCGGGTTTACGAGTAGCAAATACCAGCTCGATGATATACTTTTCTAGCGTTTCTGAAATCTGTACTTGGTTGATTTGCTGCCGGATGCCAAAGATATCTTCTTTGGTCAGGATGGGATTTACTTCGCCCACGTAACTCATGTTGGCCATACGGCGCATCACTTCCAGCTCGTCGGTTTTCTTGAGGTAATCCACAAATACTTTCATCATAAACCGGTCTACCTGCGCTTCGGGCAGCGGGTAGGTACCCTCCTGCTCCACGGGGTTTTGGGTGGCCAGCACCAGAAACGGCAAGTCCAACGGATATGTAGTTTCGCCAATAGTTACCTGTTTTTCCTGCATGGCTTCCAGCAAAGCGCTTTGCACTTTGGCCGGGGAACGGTTGATTTCATCGGCCAGCACCAGGTTGGCGAAGATGGGGCCTTTCTTCACCTCGAATACCGACTGGTTCTGATTGTAAATCATGGTGCCCACCAAATCAGACGGTAGCAGATCAGGAGTGAACTGCACGCGCTGAAAATCAAGATGTAGCACCTTGGAAAGCGTACTGATTGTAAGGGTTTTGGCTAGCCCCGGCACGCCTTCTAGCAGCACGTGGCCACCCGTAAACAAGCCAATCAGCAGCCGGCCTATCATGTACTGCTGGCCTACCACTACCTTGCCTACTTCGGCGAAAATTTGCTTGATTTTCAGCTGATAATCGGGAGTGGAATCGGGAGTAAGCGGAAGCATACGCGGCTGGCAAAGAAAGGAAGTGGCACTAAGGTAAAGAATCAGGCGGCTTTGCCAGCATCATTGGGCTGGCATTGAGTACAACGTAACTCGTTCCCTCTTCTGTTGCCTTATCAAGTATTTTAGGTTCGAAAGGCTAATTCGATCCGAGTAGTGTTTAGCGCAACCCATATTTCACTTATTGCACTTAATACAGAATGTTGAAATTTATCATCTATCAACGGGTGGTACTGGCCGAGTGAGTTGGGGTACTTGGCGGCTGGACCGCGCAGTTCAGCTAGGGCAGTTAGCTAGCAAGAGGCCTACCCGTACCTTAGTGAGGCCATATACCGCGCCGGGACCATTATACCGTATGAAATCAGCTGCTTTTTCTCTCCCGCTTTTCACCCATCAACCAGGACAGTCCGCTGCCGAGTTGCAGGTAGCTGAGCTACGGCGGGAGTTGGCAGCATCCCGCCAGCGCGAACAACAGCTTCAAGCGCGTAACTGCACAGGCTATACCAACGATGATGACGCCCGGCAGGCCCTCATTCGACAAGTGATGGATACCAGCCCCCACGTTATGTACGTGCGCGATGCGCAGGGCCAGCTGATTTTCCGTAACCGCGCCTTCGATGAGTTGGCCGAACGCAGCCACCACGCTGTCACGCCGCTACACCTCGACTTAACTGCACCCCTGGAATTACCCGACTGGGAAGTTGCTTATCACGCAGTGCTTAACCAGCAGCAAGCCGTGGCGCAAGAAAGCGCTTATGCGCTGGCCGATGGACAGGTGCTGTGGTTTAAGTTGAATAAGCTACCGTTGCCGCAGCCTAATGGCACCACGCATGTACTTACTATTGCCACCGACATCACGGAGGTCAAGACCGCGCGCGATACGCTGGAACAAAGCGAAAAGCGCTACCGTGATTTGCTGGCGCATACTCAGGCCCTGATTGGCACCCACGACTTACAGGGGCGGATGCTGACGGTGAACCCAGCGGTGGAGGAGCTGATGGGGCTGCCGGCTTCGGCTATTGTGGGAGCCCACCTCACCCAGGCCGTGCCGCACGCTCTACAAAGCGAAGTGCAACAGTACCTCGCCGAAATCAGCACCAGTAAGCACAGCCAAGGGGTAATGAAGATAGTGAACCAACAAAACGACCGTCATTACGTGCTGTTCAACAATTTCCGGGTGGATGAGCCCGGCCAAGAGCCCTACGTGGTAGCCTACGGGCAAGATATCACCGAACGAGTACAGGCAGAACGCGAATTGCACCGCGCCAAACAGGAAGCAGAGGCTAATGCCTTGGCCAAGGAAAATTTTCTGGCCAACATGAGCCATGAAATCAGGACGCCCATGAACGGCGTATTGGGCATGGCGGGCCTGCTGGCCAAGACCCCGCTTGATGCCCAGCAGCGACAATACCTTGACACTATATTGGCATCTGGCCGTAATTTGCTGGCAGTGCTTAATGATGTGTTAGATATGGCGAAGATTTCGGCTGGCAAGCTTGAACTAGAACAGATTGCTTTCGACCTCGGCAAATCCGTGCGAACGGCCGCCCAAACTTTAGCCTATCGGGCCGCCGAGAAAGGCTTGACGTTTGATATTCAGCCGCTGGTATTGCCTGAGCCCGTAGTGGTGAGTGACCCGTACCGGCTCAACCAAGTACTGCTGAATTTACTTAGCAACGCCATCAAGTTCACGGAGCACGGCAGCGTTACGCTAGGTGCCGACGTACTCTCTGACACGCCCGAGGCCGTTACCATCTGTTTCTGGGTGCGCGACACGGGCATCGGCATTCCGGTGGAAAAGCAGCAGCAGATTTTTGAGAACTTCACCCAAGCCTATACCGATACGACGCGCCGCTTCGGTGGGACTGGGCTGGGTCTGGCCATCAGCCGGAGCTTAGTGGAGCAACTAGGCGGTAAACTGGAACTTTCCAGCATCCCAAAGCAGGGCTCATGGTTTACTTTTACGCTTACGCTACCTAAAGCCACCGACCAGCAGATAGCTCCCACCCCTCCCCTACCTGATTACCAACGCCTGCAAGGAGCCCGGGTGCTACTGGCCGAGGACAGCGCTGTGAATCGGCAGCTTACCACGCTCATCCTCAAAAACTGGGGCATTGCCGTGGACAGCGCCGTAAATGGCCCCAACGCACTGGCTTTGTTCCAGGCTCGTACCTACGATGCTGTGCTGATGGACATTCAGATGCCGGGCATGAGTGGGCTGGAAGTAACCGAGGCCATCCGGCAAAGCACCGACCCCGCCCGGGCCAGCATACCCATTATTGCTCTCACGGCCAATGCTTTCCGCGCCGACCGAGAGCGGTACTTACAAGCAGGTATGAACGACTGCCTGACCAAACCTTTCGAAGAAACCGACCTGTATCAGAAATTGGTAGCTCAACTCTTTCCCGTCACCAACCACCTGCCTACGGCTGTACCGGCAACTGCCGCGGCAACCCCTACGTCGGGGCCAACCGAACTAGTCGCCCCACTTTTCGATCTGAGCCAGCTGGAGCGCAATGCGCACGGCAACCAAGAGTTTATGCGCCGCATGATAGAGGTGTTTCTGGCCGAGGTACCGGTAGCTGCCAACGACCTGCAAACTGCCGCTGCTACCAAAGATTGGTTGGCCCTGACCACACTGGCTCACAAGTTGAAATCCACTCTGAAGCTGTTCCAGATTACCACCGCCTTCGAGTATTTGCTGGTGCTGGAAGATCCTGCTACCGCCCCCGAAGCACGCCAGGTAGCTGCTCAAAACCTAGGCAACCTGCTGAAACGCGTATGCACGTCTCTTCAACAGACAGTAGGTTAAAAAGAAGTAGCGCGAAACTGAGTTTCGCGCTACTTCTTTTTAAGGTTAACTGACGACCAACTCTCAATAACAAGTAAGAAAATCAATACCGACTTAAAAACGGTTCAGGTTTTTGAAAAAGGCCTCTTGGTACGAAACTCCAATGGGAATTTGGTGGCCACCAGGCAAACGAGCGGTATTGTCTTCAATGGATTCCACCTGCTTCATGTTCAGAATGTAGGAGCGGTGCACCCGCACGAAATGGTCGAAGGACAGGCGAGCCGCAAACGACTTGAGCGTGGTGTACACAATGTGCTTCTGCTTGGTGGTGACGATGGTAACGTAATCCGAGAGGGCCTCGATGTACAATACCTCGTCGAAGTTGAGGCGAACCATGCGGTTGTTTACCTTCACAAACACGTCGGACGAAGGCGGCGCAGTGGGCGCAGTGGGAGCGGCGGGCTGGATAGTAGACGTGGGGCGACGCTCCAGTACGCGCTGTACAGCTTGGCTGAACCGAGCGTAATCGAAGGGCTTCACCAAATAATCCGTTACGCGCAGAGCAAAGGCATCAACGGCGAAATGCTCGTAAGAAGTAGCCAGAATTACTTCGGGCGGGTCGGGAAGGACGCGCAGCAATTCCAGACCACTGAGGTTGGGCATTTCAACATCCAGAAACAGCAGATCCACTTTGTTGCCAGCCCGGAAGAAGTTGAGCCCTTGGGCACCATCGCTCAGAGAGGCCACCAATTGCAATGACTCCGTTAGACCGATATAATGCTCCAGCGTGAGCCGGTTCATCGTGTCATCGTCGATGACCAAGCATGTGAGTGCGCCGGGATTGGACATAGAATAGCAGGATGTGAGAAAAGGCCGAAATATGTAGCTTATTCAGCGAAATATAAGCGTTGTTTGCTGGAGTACTCTGTTATACCATACGGCAAGAGTAACCAGCTTAGTTTTACAAGGTTGATTTCGGTGGCACTTTTAAATTCCGGCTTACCCTTATCCTCTTGGTATGTCTGATTCTCAAACCTTTCAGGCGCTGCTGGAACCGGGCGGCCCTAGCTTTATGCCTACCCAAATTGTGGTAGTCCCGCCACTGATAGTAGCGGCCTTGGGTGGAAAGGCTGCCAAGCGAATGATAGGCGCAATAAATGGCTTTCCGGTACGGTTAGGTCTGCTACCACTGCCCGGTGGCGGGCGCTATCTGATGCTCAACAAAGACTTGTGCCGTAACGCTGGCGCGCAACTAGGGCAACTCGTAACGGTTATCCTCACGCCCGACCCGCAGCCAGACGTAGTGGACCTGCCCGAAGAACTAGCGGAAGCCCTGGCAGCTTGGCCCGAGGCCGAAGTAGCTTTTCAGCACCGCTCAGCCAGCCACCGCCGGGCTATGGCGCGGCACGTAGCGTCGGCGAAGCAGCCGGAAACCCGGGCCCGCCGGGCGGTGGAGCTAGCTGAGCGGCTAGCCTTAGGGCATCACCCTTTCCGCAAATCGTAGTGGCTGAAAAAAAGGAAGGCACCTGAACCAGGCCCACCGAACGGCGTAATATCGGCGGTGGTATAATCTTCTGTCGGTTTGGCCGATTGCGCGGGGTCGCCGGGTTGCTGCGCCACTACCTTTGAAGCAACCCTTGTTTCTGCGCGCTATGCCACTTTTTACTTCCCGCCAAGCCCAGCCTATTTTACTGCACGTCGTTATCTGGCTGCTGGTGGGTTTTTTGGTGGCGGTACAGCCCGATAGCCAACTGCCCGATGTGCCGTTCTACTTGTTGCAAGGCAGCTTGTTTGCGGCTTCGCTGGGGGTGTTCTATTTGAATGCACAGTGGGCCGTACCGCACTTGTTGTATGGGCGGCGCTGGGTAAGCTATGCGCTGTTTCTACTGGTGCTGGTGCTGGCTGTAGCGGTGCCGCATCGGCAGGCACAGCGTGCATTGGAGAAGCATTACGGCGTAGGTCCACCGTTTTTTCGGCCCCAATTCCAAGGCGCGGCAGCGGCGCCGTTCAACAAGCGCCCCCGTTCGGCCACGCAGCCTCCCCGACGTATGATGCGCCAGCAGCACAATCTGTGGGTGAACCCCGCCGTAATGTTCTCTATCCTGCTGGTCCTGGGTTTGAGCACCAGCGTAGCGGCCGTGCAACGCGGGCAGCGCGACGCGCAAATCAGGCAGGCCTTGGAACAGGAAAAGCTGACAACGGAGCTAGCATGGCTGAAAGCGCAAATCAACCCGCATTTTTTCTTTAACACGCTCAACAACATCTATTCCCTCACACTGCTCGACGGTGACCAAGCCCGGGAAGCCATTTTGCGCCTTTCGCGCATGATGCGCTACGTGCTCTACGACACCCAGGCTGGCACTGCTCCGCTTAGCCAGGAGCTACAATTCCTGCGTGATTACATCGACCTAATGCAGCTGCGCCTCACCGACAACGTGCAGGTGGTGTACGATACGCCTACTTCCCTTCACGATGCTCCCATTGCCCCAATGCTGCTACTCACCTTCGTAGAAAACGCCTTCAAGCACGGGGTTAGCGCGCTGGCACCAAGCTACATTCATATCACGGTGCAGCAGCCTACCCCGCATACGCTGGACGTAGTCGTGCGTAATTCCTTGTTTGCGGAGCGGCCTCTGGCTTTGGATGAAAACCACGGCATCGGGCTGACGAACACCCGGCGGCGCCTAGAACTGCTTTACCCCGAACGCCACACGCTTACCGTAACCGAAAACGCGCCGACTCACGAATACTACGTGCACCTCACTTTAACTCTGCAAGCATGACGCTCAATTGCATTACCGTCGATGACGAACCATTGGCCCTGAAACTGGTAGGGCGCTTCATCGAGCAGACTCCGTTTTTGCGGCTAGTAGCCAGCTATGGCAGCGCAGTGGCGGCCTTGCGCGGGTTGCAGCAGCTAACCGAGCCCATCGACCTGATCTTTCTGGATATTCAAATGCCTGACCTCAACGGGCTGGAGTTGGCAAAACTGCTGGACAAAGGGCCGGGTGGCGGCCCGCGCGTGGTATTCACCACAGCCTTCAACCAGTATGCACTAGATGGCTATAAGGTAGATGCTCTTGATTATCTGTTGAAGCCGTTTTCCTATGATGATTTTCTGCGCGTCGCCAACAAGGCCAAATCTTACGCCGAACTAACCCAGCAACCCACGGCACCCGCCACACCGCCCGCGCCTACGGTTCCTGCTGAGCCAGCCGAGGATTACCTCTACCTAAAAGTGGAATATCAACTCGTGCGCGTGCCTTTCAACGACATTCTGTACGTGGAAGGGCTCAAAGACTACGTGAAAGTGTATCGCCGCAACGAGCCCAAGCCGCTACTCTCACTCACCAGCCTAAAGGCTCTGGAAGAAAAGCTACCAGCCCGCCAGTTTATGCGCATTCACCGTTCCTACATTGTGGGGCTGGGGCACATTGTGGCCATTGGGCGGGGCACAGTGCACATCGGTACCGAAACCATCCCCGTCAGCGACAGTTACCGCGAAGCCTTCGACCAGTTTGTCAGCCGCTGGAAATAAGTATTTGCTTGTCTTTTTACGATGCAGAGACACCAAATATGGCGTCTCTGCATCGTTCTTTCAATTTCTGTTTACGCCTTCAGTTCCAGCACCAGCAGCAGGGCGTTGTTGCTGAGGGCTTCTAGCTCCACTGTTTCGGTTTCCCAGAGGGCCAGGCTGTCTTT
The DNA here is from genome assembly GCF_000420705.1 of Hymenobacter norwichensis DSM 15439. Taxonomy (GTDB): domain Bacteria; phylum Bacteroidota; class Bacteroidia; order Cytophagales; family Hymenobacteraceae; genus Hymenobacter; species Hymenobacter norwichensis. The sequence goes on along the minus strand of NZ_ATVL01000006.1, from coordinate 150,018 downwards.
TTCGTGTAGCAGTCGGCCTTCTGCTTCAAAGGCACCGGCCAGCACATAGGCGAAAAACGAGGCCTCTGGCGACAGGTCGTACATGATTTCCTGGCGCCCGGCAAACCGGCCCAGATACACAGAAAAAGGCAGAGGCGCCGCCGACAGCGGAGCCGTTGCGGCCGTGAGCTGTCCGCCGGCGCTGGCTAGGCTGAAGGCATATTGCTGGCTGCCGATAATGGTTACCGGCGCATCGGGCTGCACCCAGAGGTGCAAGAACGTCACCAACTCGGTGGCGTACGGGTTGCGCAGGCTGATAGTCGTGCCGGCCGGCACGGTCAGCAGGTGCATGTTTTCCACTTCCACTACTACATCCTGCTGAGCGGGCACGCTTACCAGCAGCTCACCGGTTACCGGAATCAGCAGCAGGTGCGTAGCCTGGTCGGCACGAAACGCAAGGTGCTGGCCGCCGCCCAGCGTTTCTTCGTTCACAGCCTGCAACCGCCCGAAAGCTGCTTTGTGTTCGTGTGCATAGCTTCCAAAATTGAACGTACTGTAGCGCCGGAACCGACTGGTTTCGGTGAGCCCCCGCTGGTCGGCCAAAAATATTTTCCCCGGTGTTTGCTTGATCATAGGATAGGAGTCAGTAGGGGCAGCAAGTATTGAGTAGAGAGTAGCAGGACCAAGCAACGATGTACCACCCATGCCTTTCTACTCATTCACTACCAGCAATTTACACAGCCACATTCAGCGTAATAGCCAGCTCAAACCCGGCAGCAGTGCTGCCCGTAACGGAGGCCAGTTCTAGGCTTACCCCGTCGCTGAACACGTTGTCGGAGGCGTTGGAGGTGTAGCCGCTCAGGCCTTTACCATAGCCATTCACGGCGGCCACGGCCGAGCCAGCACCTTCGGGGAAGGCAATCTGGGTGACTTTGAGCGAGGTACCGCTGGCGCTGTAGATATGCACGTGAATGTGGGTGGCGCGGCCTGAGTACCAGCCGGGGAAGATGCTGGTGAACGTCACGAGCCCGTTGGCGTCGGTAATCTGGCGGCCGCGCAGAAAGTGCACGCTCTGGTAGTTGGTAGTCTGCATGCCGGTGCCGCCGTACTCGGAGTAGTTGCCCTCGGCATCACAATGCCAGATGTCCACTAGCGCCCCCGATAGCACGGCGCAGCTGTTGCTGGCGTTTTTGATGGTGATTTTCACCGTCATCGGGTGACCGGTTTTACCGTCCACGATGTTGCTGCGCACGTAGCTGGCCGGTGCTTTGGTGGGGAACGGGCCTTCCGTTTCAGTGGGGGCCACGGCGCAGCTACCCGAGCCCGAGGCGTCGGTATCGGGGGTTACAGCTTCGTCGTCTTTGCCGCAGGCGGCCAGCACCGCCGGGGCCGACATAGCGCCTACCAACAGGCTTTTGAGGAAGTGCTTTCTTTCCATGAGAACAGATGGGCTAATAGGGTTGCTGATTCAATACCTGAATTTTGCTCCCTATACCAGCATTCATCTTACTCAATCGACCAATACATGCTTTCCCCCGACAACTAGCTTTTATGGGCAACCTAATCTATGCTAGACATGGGATGTAACGCAAATTTCACCCAGGGCCATGAGCAAACACCAGTAGGCTCATGACCTTACTTACTTGTGTTTGCATTCTAGTTTAAGCGAACATCAAAACGGCCCTCAGTGATGGTGACCGTTTTACCACTTTGATAGTTACGGGCTGTAAACTCGAAGGTACCGGCTGCAATTTTAGCTGCCGTATCGAAACGGCTGATAATAACTTGACTAGCTAAGCTGCTGGTTGTATAATATTCTAATGAACCTACTAGGCAACTGCCGTATGCAGCATCAGGCCGGGCATCAGCTAAAGTGTACGTGCCCGCTCGAATAGTATTCGGTAGCCGGATAAAGACACGTTGCCCACCTCCAGTAGCTAAGACATCGAATGTGCGTTTTACATACCAAGTAAATAATGGTTCATCTCGCGTCAACTGAAAAATACTTCCGTCAGACTTCTTTGGCAGAAAAGCTTTACCATCTATGAGGCAGCCAAAGGTGTTTTTTCCTTTGGCTGTGGCTTTGGGTAGCACGTCTATCTCGTCTTTCTTGCAGGAAACGGTAGCCACAAGCAGCGCGAACAGTAATAGACCGGTGAGGAATTGGTTCATAATCGCGCAGGAAGAGAAGTACAACAAAACCCCTGAATACATGGCGCTACTGGCTACCAAAACGGCAGTAGTGGGCACACAAAATACAGCCGCAAAAGTAAAAAAGCTGGGGCGTCTTAGGCGGTGGTGCCCAAATGCATGCGGACGATTACAGAAGCAGAGGTAATCACGCAAGGGTAAAGAAACTTCCACTACCAGCCAAGTAACTGACGCTACAGAATAGCCCACAACCTGACTTTATAATTACTTCATAATCAGCAATTATCATGATATACTACGATGACGACAGTATTTACCTTGCTTGTTAAGGGACTTTCTAACACGATCTGCCAACGGAGCAGACTACAGCCGAATACTGAACGCCAACGGCTCCACTATCAGTTGCTGAGTATAAGTATCGAGTACCACCCGCACGCCGGCTTCCAGGGGCGTGCGTAGGCGCAGCACGTTGAACAGCACCGACGTATCGAGGCCGACGTTGCGGTAATTGCGCGCACCGGACACACCCACGCTGCGGCCCTGGGCTACATCCAGAAACCCATTGGCTCGCAGACGCTGCACGTATAGCCAGCGCCCCACACTCCAGTGCGTGTAGGCCAGCGGCAGGTAGTAATCCAGGGAAGCGGCGCGCAGCCTGTCGAAGCTCACGTAGCCTTCGCCCCTTGGAAACGACACGGCCGCCGCAAACTGGTACTGCCGCTGCTGCTGCCACTGGTAGCCGGCCCGCAGCCGGAGGGCGTGATGCTTGCCAATGCCCGGCAGAAATACGCTGCCCTGTCCCGCCCATTGCCGGGCTTGCAGGTTGGTACCGAAGGGCGTAAGGCGGGAAGTCAGCAGCAAAGAGCCGCCCCAGCGCGGCGCCACGTCGCGGGCACTCAGGCGTAGCTGGCGCACGTAGCTAAGCGTGGTTTGCAGGGCGTGCACCGGCAAATCAGGACCGGGCTCGGAGCGGAAGCGCGTCGGCAAATCGTAGTCGTACACCCGCTCGTGCAGGTAGTAGCTGCTCAGCGTGAGGGCTTCCAGGTATTTCGAGCGGGTGAGGGTGAGCGGCAGCCGCACACCCGCCGTGAGGCGGGCATAGCGCCACTGGTCACGCCGCAAACTATCCAGCGCCTGGTTCCGAAGCCGGTCGATGTAGCGGGCCGCGTTACGGCCGCCGTAGGTGATGTCGGCATCGAAAACCGGATACTGTCCCTGGTAGCTGAAGCCGCCAAACGCCGCCGCCGTACGTTCCGTCTGGTCGTAGCTGGCCCCGGCAATGGCTTGCGTAGTACTCAGCACATCCTGCGACCTGACGCCCATACTCACTGCGTTGCCGGCCGGGCTTTGCACCACGCCCCAACTGAACACATTGAAGGCGTTGCGCAGCACCGAATACGGCTGCGTAGGGTAGCGGCGCGTGGTATCAGCAGGAGTGGTAGCGGCGGCCAGCAGCGGCACCATGCGGGCCGCGCCGGGCTCCTGCGCGGCCAGCGCCTCGGCATACGGCCCCGAAGCCGCGCTGGTAGCCGGCGGCACGGGCTGCCAGATGGCCGGATTCAGCGGCATTTCCACTATGCGTGCCCCGGTGGCCCGGTAGTCGTGGAACACCAGCCGCTTACCATCCGGCGACGGCGCGGCGTGATAGGCGCCCAACGGCCGGGAGGTTACCTGGTAAGTAGCCCCGGTGGTTACATGCACGGCGTATACGTTATCAATACCCGACTGCGGCGAGTTATAGAGCACATAGTCGCGCCAGGGCTGCGGGTTGGAGAGGTTGACGTTGGCGACGGGCAGCAGGGCGCGGGCCGCGCCGGTTGCGGGGTTCAGCAACTCGATGGTTTTGCCGCCCGGCTTCAACGCCACCGCCACTAGTTGCTGCCCGTCGGGCGTCCAGCGGGGTTGGGCGTAGAAGTTGTTCTGGGGGTTGGGCAGGGTGGTAAGTACGGCACCAGTACCAGCATCGAGTACCGACAAGGCATGATGGTAGCTGGAATCGGTTTCAAAAGCCACCACCCGGCTGCCATCCGGCGAGAGGCTAGCGGCGGGGTAGCGGTGGCGCTGCCCCAGGCGCTTGACTTCACCGGTACTGGTATTCAGCACTTTCAGCTCACTATATACCCGCTGCCCCCAGCGCGCATCAAACCGGTACTCGGGCCACAGTAGCTTGCTACCGCTCACGGCCAGCATTTCCGGCAGGTTCAGCGGGCCGGGCACATACAGCTTCTGCTCCCGACCGGTGGTGGTAGACAGCACCACGAACTGCGCAATGTCGCCGAGGCCGGACTTGAGGGCCACTACGGTGCTGTCGGTGAGATATTGGGGGTACTGGTACTCGGTGAACACCCGGCCTTGGTACTGCCCGGTTAGCTCGCGTGCAGCGGTAGGTTGCAGTTCCCGCTGCTGCGCCTGCCACGTCGAATCTAGGTCGGCCATCGTGCGGGCATAGAGCTGCTCGACGCGCAAACCAGTGGAGCGGCGCAGGTGGTTGGAAAACGAAAACGGGTAGAACGGAAACCGGTTGTAGCCCGTTAGCACCCGGTCCCAGATGCCGGGGCCGTAGTGCGTTTTGGCGTAGGAGGTCAAGTAATAGCCCAGCACGTACCAGTTGGGCACATAGTCGCGCAGGGAGCCGTTGTTGGCTTTCTGGTAGTTGAAGCGCAGGTTGGCCAGCCGGTTGGCGCGCATGCCTACCCCGAACGACGGAATCCGGCCCCGGCCACTGCGGGTAAGAGCTGTTTCGGTACCCACGGCGTCGCCCTCAAAAAACCACTGCGGTATGCCTACGGCCGCCACGCCCAGTGCCCCATCCCCCAGCAGCGGCCCCAGCACCCGCCCAATGCCGTAGCGCCCCTTCTCGAACTGCCCAACGTGGCGGTACTCGTGCACCACCAGCTGGTTCAGCCAATCCACGGTACCCAGGCCCATACCTTGCTCGGGAGTGGCAAAAAACTCGGCATGCCGGGGCAGAAACGTTACGAAGCCGTTGCTGACGCTGGTGCGAGTCTGGAGTACCACCGCAATGGGGCGGGGGCGCACCCCCAGCGTGGCCGCGCCTGGCTCGTGCACCTGCTCTAACTGTTGGGCAGTGCGCTGAGCCGCCGCCTCAAACCCCGCCGGATACAGCACCCGAAAGTGGGGCGTGCGCACCTGCTGCCAGCGCAACGAAGGCGGGTTTTGGTCGAGGACCGGGAGGGTTTGGGCGTGGCCCGCCGCTCCCAACATCAGGGCCGCCGAAGCAGCCAGCAGAAACTTGCGCATAGAAAGAACAGACAGCCCGCAAGAAACTGAAAACCCCGCCCAAAATAAAGCCCGCCCCACGGGGTGCGGGGCGGGCTGCTAGCTTTGGCAGGTCGGTTACTTCTTCAGCACGATGTTAACCACCTTGCCCGGCCCGTTCACTACAAACTTGCACTCGTTGAAATCGGGGGCGGCCAGGGTGGGGCGCACGTTGTTGGAAAAGGCGTAAGGCTCGGTCGGGATGCCCACAAAGTTCTTGTCCAGCTTGTCGTTGTTGTTGATATCCTGGGTAATAGCCACGGCCCACTCGCCGTTGGGTAGCGTGATGGGTAGCGTAATCTGCTGCTGCCCGCCCGGCTGAATCACCCGCATAAACGCATAGCCGCCGTGCTGCAAAAACTTGTCGCGCACATTGTAGAAATACAGCTTCACTACGGAACTGGTGGAGGCCAGTGCCGATACTACCACCGTGACCGAAGAAGTACCCGTAGGATTGTCGCCGGCGGCCAGGGCCGGGGTGGCTAGTAGGGCGCTACCAGCGGCCATCAGAAAAGTGCGCTGTAGTATGTTCATGAGCAGAATGCCGTGCTAGGTCGAAAGGAGTAAGGGCTTAACTGCGCCGCGCCGGTAAAAGTGCCAGCACAATAAAAAGCCAATATAGCTTTATCGCCGGAATGCTGCACGCAGCTCAGGGCTCTTTTTCGCAGTAAAAGCTAGTTTTCCAGGTCGTCTAGCTGAGCGGTATGGCAAATTTCGTCAATCAGTATTTCGATGTGGTGGGCGTCGGTGGTTGGGTTGAGGATCCAGTTGTGCAAAGCCTGGCAGTACACCCGTAGCATTTCAGTGCTGCCCGCCTCAGCCACTTGCTCCCGATGAAAATCCTTCATCCAGGCGGCTAGTTGTTCGCGGACTAAAGGATTGGCGAGAGAAGCGCCCGGCGAGAGTGGAAGCGGCCTAAATTTTGACATAACCAATAATAAGTAGAATTATATAATAATTACGATTACTGTAAGAAAGAGTTTACGGTAATATTCCAATGCTGCACCGCCTGATGTCCGCCGAATAATCCGATACTAATTGGCTTGAACCTCGCCCAAGCAACTGCCATAATACATCTTCAATACCTCCTCGGGCAAGGAACAAGAGTATCCTGGCAGATTGTTGCGTAGCACGTCCGATACCTGAACAGTTTCGTACATTCCTCATCGTTTTTCACTTGCTTCTTTACCATTCCAATGTCGTTTTTGAAATTGAAGTCTTATTTGTTTGGCTTGCTGCTGCTCACCGTGGCGTGCGGCCAACAGCGCCCCGCCGATGCCCAAACTCTTTCACGCTCCACCGCAGGCGGTATGCCCACGGCCACCCAAGCACAGGGCCTGGCAGTAGCCACGTTTGCGGGCGGCTGCTTCTGGTGCACCGAAGAAATATTTGAAGAGGTGAAAGGTGTGAAATACGTGGTGTCGGGCTACTCCGGTGGCAAGGAGGCCAACCCTACCTACGAGCAGGTAGGCAGCGGCCAAACCAGCCACGCCGAAAGCATCGAAGTGTATTACGATGCCAAGCAGGTTAGCTTTCAACAGTTGCTCGACGTGTTTTTCCTGGCTGGCCATGACCCTACTACCCTCAACCGCCAAGGCCCTGATGCTGGCACGCAGTACCGCTCCATTGCGTTTTACCGCACTCCCGCAGAAAAGCAGCAGATAGAAGCCACCATCAAGCAGGTTAATGCGTCTAAACACTACGCTAACCCTATTGTAACGCAGGTGCTGCCGTTCAGCAAGTTCTGGCCCGCCGAAAACTACCATCAGGGCTACTACCGCATCCACCCCGAAAACCCCTACGTGCAGTCGGTATCCACTCCCAAGATTATGAAGTTCCGGAAAGCGTATCCGCAACTGCTTAAAAACCCGCTGTAACAGTTCAGCAACTCACCATCCAGCGCCCACCAGAAGTTGATTCTTGCTAGGAATCGGCTCTTGGTGGGCGTTGTGCTTTTTCGAACCTCGACACTAGCCAGCAGTGACTTTCACAGCTAAGTAAATCAGTTAGTGAAGTTGCGGTCAGCCGCTTACCTTGGGGGTAAATGCCGGGGGCACATGTTACCCCGAGCGCACCGCATCATGACCGATTCGCCTGATTTTCAGCTGCTTTTTGATGCATTACCCACTCCTAGTCTGGCCTTAGCTCCGCACACCCAACTGGTAGTTGCAGCTAATACGGCAGCACAAGCGCTTATCGGTCGCACTGAATCAATAACGGGCCAGCCAGCTACTGAACTGCTGGAGTTTGAGGGCGGCCCTATTGCCTGGAACGCCGCCGTTGCAGCGGCCCTAGCCACTGGGCAACCCCACCAGCTGGAAGCCCATCTGCCCCAGCTCGCCGCGCCAACCCCAACGCCAGCATTACGAGGAGTACGCCTCACGCTCACACCGGTACCAGCCAGCCCCGAAGCTGGGTCGCCAGTGCGTTATTTGCTTTGCCAGCTCCAGGAAACCCAGTTAGCTACCGTAGCGGAAGCGCCCCGTCCAACGCCGGAACAAGAGCAGTTTCTATTTCTGGCCGATTTGATTCCGCAGCTGGTGTGGGTAACTAATGCCGCCGGCCGCTACCAGTATTTCAGTGCCCGCTGGATGGCCTACACCGGCCAGTCGTTGGCTGCTGCGGACATTCCGGGTTTGTGGCGCTCCATGACCCACCCCGACGACCAGCAGCAAGTACGCACCCACTGGCGCCACTCTCTCAGCACCGGCGAACCGTACGAAATTGAGCACCGCTTTCGAGCGCAGGATGGTTCGTTTCGGTGGTTTCTGAGCCAGGCCCTGCCCCAGCGCGATGCTAACGGCCACATTGTGCGCTGGTTTGGCACCAGCACCGACATTGATGACCAGAAGCGTACCCGCCAGCTATTCGAAGAAAAAGACCAGCAGTTACAACAGATTCTGAGCCAGGTACCCGCCTACATTGCCACGCTCACTGGCCCCAACCACGTGTATAGCTACGTAAACGAACGGGGGCAGCAGCTGTTTCGGGGGCAGGCCCGCATTGGGCTACCTGCTGCACAGGCCGCGCCCGAATTGGTGGAGCAGGGCTTTATTGCCCTCGTTGATGACGTGTACCGCACCGGGGAGCCGTTTGTGCTGCATGAAATACCATTCCAGTCACCCGACCCTGCAATGGAACGGCAGCAGTGGTTTTTCAACGGGGTGTTTCAGCCTTTACTTGATGACAAAGGCCACACGCAGGGCATTTTGGTGTTCGGTATTGATGTGACTGAGCAGGTGCAGGCCAAGCAGCAAGCCGCCGGTCTGCTGGAAGAAATCCGGCAGCAAGACCAAGAGTTCCGGCAGGCGCTGGAAGGGCTGCCCGCCATGGCTTGGGTGTCGAAGCCCGACGGTGGTGTGACTTACTACAACCAGCGCTGGTACGATTTCACAGGCGGCACCTTCGAGCAGTTGCAGGACTGGGGCTGGGAGAAGTTCATCCACCCCGACGACTTGCCCACCACCCAGGCGCGCTGGCACGCTGCCCTAACTCAGGGCACGCGCTTCGAGGCCGAGCACCGCTGGCGCAACCAGCGGGGGCAGTACCGCTGGTTTCTGGCTCGCGCCGAAGCCATCCGGCGGCCCGATGGCCGGATTCTGCGTTGGGTAGGCACCAATACTGATATCAACGACAAGCGGCAGGCCCAGCACCGGCTAGAGGAAAAAGACCGGCAGCTGCTGGAAATCCTGAGTGAGGCCCCCGCTGCCATTGCCACGCTTACCGGCCCCGAGCACCGCCTTACGTTTTTCAACCAGCGCTACGCCGAACTAGTAGGCGCGCATATTGAACTGGGCCAGCGCATTGCCGATTTGCTGCCTGAGCTGGAGGACCAAGGCTTTGTGGCGCTGCTCGATAAAGTGTATCAGTCCGGCGAAACTTGGTCGGGTACGGAAGTTTTGCTTGGTTTCCGCCAGCCCGGCACAACGACCCTGCGGCAGCGCCACGTTACGTTCACCTACCAACCCCTGCGCAACGAGCAGCAGCAGGTGAAGGCCGTGCTGGTGCTCGTGCTCGATGTGACCGAGCAGGTGCGCAACCGCCGGAAATCCGAAGCGCTGCAAGCCCAAATTAGGCGCCGAGACGAGCAGCTGCGCCTCATGACCGAGTCGTTGCCGGTGATGACCTTTATCAACGACGAAGCTGGCCAGCCGCTCTACGTGAGCCCACAGTGGTACGCTTACACCGGACAAGACCCCGCTACCGTGAGTGGCAACGCCATCTGGCAGGGCGTGCTGCACCCTCATGATGCATCTGAGCTGCATGAAGAATTTCGGGCGGCGCTAACCCAGGGCCGCAGTTGGGGCTACGAGTTTCGGTTGCGCCGCCACGATGGGCAGTACCGCTGGCAGCTAAGCCGCGGCGTACCCGAAACCGACGCCACCGGCCGCGTAATTCGCTGGTACAGTACCATAACCGATGTGCATGAGGAGCGCGAACTACGGGAACTGCTGCAAGACCAGAACGCTGAATTACTGCGCAGCAACGAAAGCCTCGACAACTTCGTGTACACCACCTCCCACGATTTGCGCCAGCCCATCAACAATATGGCCGGCATCTTCGAGGAACTCCGGCGCACCACTCAGTTTCGCGACCCGGAAGCGGTGCAACTGGTGGCCATGTTCGAGCGTGCTTTGCAACAAATTTACGCCACCATCAACGACCTCTCGGAGTTGGTGCAGGTGCAGAAGCAGCGCCACTACGTACCCACTGAGCAAGTAGCCTTGGATGCCTTAACAGCGGAAGTGCTGCTCAGTATTCAGGAGCAGCTCACGGCCACTGGGGCCACCGTCAGCACTAGTTTCGAGGCTGCTCCGGTGGTTACGTTTGTGCGGCCCAGCCTGCAAAGCATCCTCTACAACTTACTTAGCAACGCCCTCAAATACGCTGCTCCCGGCCGGCCACCCTGCATTCAGGTCAGCAGCAGCATGCAAGCCAACAACTTAGTATTGACAGTACAAGACAATGGCATCGGCATTGATTTGGCGCGGTTTGGCACTCAGCTGTTTCAGTTGTTCCGCCGCTTCCACGACCATGTAGAAGGCTCGGGCATGGGCCTGTACATTGTTAATCGAATTGCCAAGGGCCACGGCGGCCGCGTGGAAGTGGATAGCACGGTGGGCGAAGGCAGCACGTTCCGGGTGTATTTGCCGGTAGCAGAGGCCACAGCCGGGTAGGCGGGCGCCGGAACTTTCCGGTACCGCAGCGTATTTTGGGCGTCTGTTCCACCTCCCGACTTTCCGCATGGCCCTGCCTCCTCTAGTTTCCAAGCTGCCCGATGTGGGCACCAGCATTTTCTCGGTGATGACGCAGCTGGCCCAGGAGTGCGGCGCCATCAACCTAGCTCAGGGCTTTCCTGATTACGACCCGCCGCTGGCGCTGCAGGAGGCGCTAGCCCACCACGCCCGCACCGCCGGCCACCACCAGTACGCACCTATGCCCGGCCTGCCGCGCCTGCGCGAAGCCATTGCCGCCAAAACCACCCGCGTGTACGGCGTGCCCGCCCCTGACCCAGCCACCGAAATAACTGTAACCTGCGGCGCCACCGAAGCGCTGTACGCCGTGCTGGCCGCCGTAGTGCACCCCGGCGACGAGGTGCTGGTACTGGAGCCGGCCTACGACCTCTACGGCCCGGCCATCCGGCTGCAAGGCGGCGTGCCTGTGTACGTACCCCTACCGGCCCCCACCTTCCGCCCCGACTGGGACCGGGTACGCGCCGCCCTCACGCCCCGCACTCGCCTCATCATGCTTAACTCGCCGCACAACCCCAGCGGTGCCGTACTTTCCGCCTCCGACCTCGATACCTTGGCCGAAATATTAGCTAACACCAACGTACTGGTGCTCAGCGACGAAGTGTACGAGCACATGGTGTTTGATGGGCAGCCGCATTGCAGCGTACTACAACAGCCGGCGTTGCGGGAACGGGCTTTCGTGCTGTCGTCGTTCGGGAAAACCTACCACGCTACCGGCTGGAAAATGGGCTACTGCGTAGCGCCGCTAGCTCTTACCGCCGAGGTACGCCGGGTGCATCAGTTCCTTACGTTTGCCGTGAGCACGCCCACTCAGCATGCCCTGGCCGATGCGCTGGAGGCCGACCCTACCCACGACCAGCAGCTACCTGCCTTCTACCAGCCCAAGCGCGACCTATTCCGGGAGTTGCTGGCCGAGTCGCGCTTCGAGCTGCTACCCGTGCCCGGCGGCTACTTCCAGCTGGCCCGCTACGCCCGTATTTCCACCGAGCCCGATGTAGTGTTTGCCCAACGTCTCACTCGCGAAGCCGGCGTGGCCGTGGTGCCCGTGTCGGCGTTTTACCACAACGGCCACGACGAAGGCCTGGTCCGCTTCTGCTTTGCTAAGCAGGAGGCCACGCTCCGTGCCGCCGCCGAACAACTGAAGACTTTGTAGAGGCTAGCACTCAGTGAATCTAGCACTTATACCCAAGCTGTTTTCAGCAAGTACCCTTGGGGCGTTTGGCACTTATTCAGGCTATATCCCCTGCCTTTCTATCTGAAATTATTTTAGGCTAGCATAACTCTTTTGTGTTGCCAACCGTCTTATATTTCTTGATAGAAATACTGCTCTTCTCCTACTCCCTATTGCCCTACCCTTGTGTCTGACCTAACTGTATCCTTCGTGCAGGCCTCCTTGCAGTGGCACAATCCGGCGGCCAACCGAGCCGAACTGCAACGACATATCGACGAAATTTCCCTGGCGCCCGATTTGATTGTGCTGCCCGAAATGTTCACTACTGGCTTCAGCATGGACGCCGCCAAATTAGCTGAGCCCATGGATGGCCCTACGGTGACGTGGCTGCAAGAGCTGGCAACCGCCCGCAATGCCGTAATTACGGGTAGTATCATCATCAAAGAAGACGGGCGCTACTATAACCGCCTGCTGTGGGTGCGGCCCGACGGCCGCCTGAGCTATTACAACAAGCGCCATCTGTTCACGATGGCCAACGAGCAGCACACCTACACCGCTGGCACCGAGCGCCTAATAGAGGAATGGCGCGGTTGGCGTATCTGCCCTTTTGTATGCTACGATTTGCGCTTCCCGGTATGGAGCCGCAACTCTGCCACCGAACCCTACGACCTGCTGCTATACGTAGCCAACTGGCCCGCCGCCCGCCGCACCGCCTGGATGACGCTGCTACGTGCCCGCGCCATTGAAAACGTAGCGTACACCATGGGCGTGAACTGCGTGGGTATCGATGGCAACAGCCTCGCCTATTCCGGCGACTCGGCCTTGCTGGATATGCGCGGCGAGTATTTGGTGGAAGTGGGCAACCAGGAAACCGGCATCACCCGCTCCCTCCGCTACGCCGACTTGGTGGCATTCCGGGAGCGTTTCCCCGCCCTGCACGACGCCGACTCCTTCGAGCTCACGAAATAGTGACTTAGTAAGCTAGTGCAAGGGGGAGTTGAACATTCAACTCCCCCTTGCACTAGCTTACTAAGTCACTTTTACTTCACTTCCAGCCGTTGCACGCCTAGCTGGCCGTCGGTGGTTTCGCAACGGACGATGTAGAGGCCTGAGGCCAGTCCGCGCAAATCCAACTCGTGCTGGCGGGCGGGCGTTGCTATGGTGCGTACCACACGGCCAGTGAGGTCGAAGAGGGTGAGGCGCACGGGGCGCGGGGCGGCCACGGTGGCACTGGTAGTAGCTGGGTTCGGGTACAGCGAGAGAGCCAGGCTTTGGGCGGCTCCGCGGGTGCTTAGCACTCGGTTGCGAGTGGCTGCCGCCAGTACGCCGCCGCTTTCCATGCCAATGAACAGCTCGGGCACGCCATCCCCGTTCACATCGGCGGCGGCTAGGCTGGTGTGGTTCTGGTCACGGATACCTAGTTGGCCGTCGTTATAAGTACCTAGCAGCGTGTTGTAAAACAAGCTGGTGCGGTCCAGGAACACGCCGCTCTGCGCCCGGATGTTGCCGAACATGCGGATCTGGCCGCTGATATCCACAGTCAGCAAGTCGGGCGCCCCGTCCCCATCGAAGTCGGCCACTACGGGGCACAGGTTGCTGGGCCGAGTGTTGGTAGCCGTCCGAATCTGGCCGTAGTCGGAATTGGTTATCACGAAGGCCGTTTCCAGGTTGCTGCTGCCGTTGTTGCGGTAATAGCGCAGGCTTTGGCCGGCGGGCAGGTCGATACGGTTGGAATTGGTGCTGTAGAGCAAGTCTACGTACCCATCGTTGTCTACATCGAAGAAGGCCGCCATATCATATTGGCTGTTCGGCAGGTTACTGATGGTGCGTACCGTGGTGGTGTTGAAGCTAACTGGCGCCCCAGCTGCCGCTTGGTTCAGAAAGAACCCTAGGTAAGCGCCCCGGCCGTAGGTTTCGAAGCAGGTAAATGCCAAATCCAGGGCCCCGTCACGGTTCAGGTCGACGGCTATGGGCTGGATGCGGGCGTACTTCTTGGCGGACAGGTTCAGGTAGTTGTTGGTGACGAGGCTATACACAGGGCGACTGAGGGTGCCCACGTTGCGGTAGTACGCCAGCGAGGCCGCAAACAGGGTGCCTACATCGTGGCGGGTGCCGGCCACCAGCATGTCTTTTAGTCCGTCGCCATCTACATCCAGAAACGTGGTGCTGGCCAGCGAGCTGGCTTCAATCATGTCACGCTGGAGGAAATCGTTCTGCCGGAACTGGAAATTGGTGGCCGCACCCGTACCCGCATTTTCATAGAACCACACCGAGCGGCGGGTTTCAATGGTATCGAGGTTGTCGTACACGGCAGGCGCCACTAGCAGGTCGCGGCGGCCATCAAAATTGACATCAACGTGGTAGCCGGTAGCAAAATTGGGCACCCGTATGGGCGTTGTCCCAGCCGGGAAGGTGTTGCTGATGTCGGCATTCGTAAATGCCTCCTGAGCGTTGGTTCCGCGGTTGGTGAGCGAAGTCAGTTGCGTGCAAAAGTCGCGGCCTACTAGCACGTCTTTATCCCCGTCGCCGTCCAGGTCCAGTACAGTCAGGTTGCTGCCCGAGCTGTGCAGCGTACCCGTAGGGCGGCACAGTGCCGTGGTGTTGATGTCGTACGAACCGCACGTGAGCAGGCACGACTGGATATCGCCCCACGAACTGGAAACCAGCCGGAATTGCAGTCCCCCGCAGGCAGTACTAGTGTTCTGATAGTAGTCGATGAAGCGCAGATTATCCCAATTATAAATCAGGATGTCCAGCTTTCCGTCCCCATTCACGTCTTCAATAGCAGGTAGATGACTACCCGTATTGATGTTGACAAGGTTGGGTCCTACCATGGCTGACACCAGCGGGTTCACCAGCGTAAACGTGGGCCGGCCGTTGGGCCCAGCCACGTTGCGGTACACCTGAATATCCACTTCACTGTTGCCACTGGTAAATAGGTCGGGGCGGCCGTCGCAGTCGTAGTCGCGTAGCAGCGCCCAACTGTGCATGCCCGCCGGAAACAGTACTTCGTAGTCGGGGGCGTACTGCCACTGCCGGCCACCCGCCGGATTGGCTGCATTGAGGTAAGTGAGCACCCGCCGGGTGCGCCGGTCGTAAACAAATAAATCTTGCTGCCCGTCGGCGTTGAGGTCGATGTTGGAAAACTGCGGCGAGTCGAGGCCACCGGCCCAGGCATGGCGCAGGGTATCGGTGCCTTGCACTACTTTTGCCACCGACCGAAGCTCGAAGCCGAATGCCGTGGATTGTGCCACGGCCGAGTGCGTACCTACGTAGCAGCCTAGCAAAGCGCAAGTGAATAGGAAACGTGAAATCATAGAAGGCATCGTTGCTTTTCGGTAGAACACAAGAATTTATCTCTAAGTTACCACAAACATCATGCAAGACATAGCGGCCCTCTACGACCAGTTTCGCGCCTGTGCGTCCGTCAGCACCGATTCGCGGCAGCCGCAGACCAACACGCTGTTTTTTGCCTTGAACGGCCCGTCTTTTCGCGGGGCCGACTTTGCCGCCCCGGCGCTGGCGCAAGGAGCTCGCCACGCCGTAGTGGACGATGCCGCCCTGGCCGCCACCGACCCTGCCCGCTACACCTACGCCCCCGACCCGCTGCTGACTCTTCAAGACTTAGCGCGCCATCACCGCCGGCAACTCACTATCCCGGTGCTGGCCATTACCGGTTCGAACGGCAAAACCACCACTAAAGAACTTGTTAACAGCGTCCTGAGCCGGCGTTTTCGGGTGCAGTACACCCGCGGCAACCTCAACAACCACATTGGCGTGCCCCTCACGCTGCTCAGCATCCAACCCACTGACCACGAGCTGGCTATTGTGGAAATGGGCGCCAACCATCAGGGCGAAATTGCGCTGCTCAGCGCCATTGCCGAACCCACCCACGGCCTGATTACCAACATCGGGAAGGCTCACCTCGAAGGCTTTGGCGGGCAGGAAGGCATTGCCAAGGGCAAAGCCGAATTGTTCCAGTTTCTGGCAGCAGCGGGCGGCACAGCCTTCGTGAATACGCTGGATGCCCGGCTGCCCGCCCTAGCGGAAGCGGTGCCGCAGCGCGTCAGCTACCCCGCCCCCACCGATACCTACCCCGCTACGTTCGTAGGGGCTACGCCTAACATCAGCCTGCGCCTAGCTGATGGTACGCTGGTGAAGGCCCAGATTACCGGCGACTACAACTTCCCAAACCTAGCCGCCGCCGCCGCTGTGGGGCAGCATTTTGGGGTTTCTACTGCCGATATTGCTGCTGCGCTAGCCGCGTATGCGCCCACCAACAACCGCTCCCAGTTGGTGCAAACCGGCCGCAATGAAGTGATTCTGGATGCCTACAACGCCAACCCCAGCAGCATGGCAGCAGCGCTACGTAGCTTCGCGGCCCGCCCCGGCACCAGCAACGACCAGAAGGTGGTGGTTTTGGGCGACATGTTCGAACTGGGCGACGAGAGCCAACACGAACACACCGAGCTAGGCCGCCTATTGGCCGATTTGCCGTTTGGCACAGCAGTGCTGGTTGGCCCAGAAATGCGCCTGGCGCATGCCGTTCTTGGTGGTACCGCGCACTATTTCACCACCAAAGCCGAAGCCGCCGACTGGCTGCAAACTCAGGCGTTGCAAGGCCAGCAAATCCTCATCAAAGGCTCCCGCGGCATGGGCCTAGAAACCTTGCTCCCCCTCGTCTGAATCACGGATTTTGCAGATTCGCCGGATTGTACGGATTTCGGTGACGATTATTGGTTTGTAAACCGTGCACATAACACACCAAACGCATAAAATGAGAACAGGCTGCCACTTGGCAGCCTGTTCTCATTTTATGCGTTAACAAAAGCCGTGGTCTAGAAAGGACTCTCGAAGCCTTCTAGCACGGGCAAGATTTGGTCTTTATCGGACACTTTGGGGTTGTCGATGCCCCAGTTGATGTTGAGGCCAGGGTCGTTCCAGAGGATGCCGCCCTCGGCGCTGGGCTGGTAGTAGCCGGAGCACTTATAGAGAAACAGCGTGTCGTCTTCGAGGGCCACAAAGCCATGTGCAAAACCGACGGGCACGTACAGCATATTGTAGCGCTGCGCGTCCAGCTCCACCTGCACGTGCTGGCCGTAAGTAGCCGAGTCGCGGCGCAAATCCACAATGACGTCGAGGGCGCGTCCTTGAGCTACACGCACCAGCTTAGCTTGCGCGTGGGGCGGGCGCTGAAAGTGCAGGCCGCGCAATACCCCCTTATCGGAGCGCGACTGGTTGTCTTGTACCCAGTTTTCCCGCACACCAGCTTCCTCCATCACCCGGGCACTAAACGACTCGAAAAACGCCCCGCGGGCATCGCCAAAAACGCGAGGGATAAACTCCACGACACCGGCTAAGGCATGTTGCTTGATTTCCATGCGGAAAATATATTGCTGGTTAAGGTTGGCTGGTTCAGAGGGGCAAGTTACGCAGGATGAGGCACCCGCCTAATTACCTTTTTGCACGGCGGCCACTTCGCGCAGGTACTTGTCCAGCACAATCTGCTCGTCGAATTTGGTTTCGGCTAGCTGGCGGCCGGCTTGGCCCATGGCGTGCAGCTCGGCCGCGGGCAGGGCCAGGATACGCAGCATTTTCTCGGCTAAATCAGTTCCGTTGCGCACTTCGCAGAGAAAACCATTCTGGCCATCTACCACAGTTTCGCGGCAGCCGGGCACGTCGGTCGTGACGATAGGCTTGCCCATGGCGGCGGCTTCGAGCAAGGTTTTGGGCGTGCCTTCACGGTAGGAGGGCAGCACTACGCAGTCGGCCTCGCGGATGTAGGCGGCTACGTCGTCGGTGGTGCCCAGGTACTCGATGTGGCCGGCGGTTAGCCACTGCTCAAACACCGCCCGCTTCACGCCCACGCCCCCGCTTTCATCAATGCCACCCAGCAGCTGCACGCGGGTACCGGGCACAGCTTCGCGCACTAGGCGGGCCGCCTGGAAATATTCTTCCACGCCTTTCTCGTAGAGCACCCGCGCAATCATGAGGAACACAAACGGCTCTTGGCGTCGAAACTCGGCAGCGGGTCGGAACCGGCGCACGTCCACGCCGGAACCGGGCAGCACGTCGGTAATTTGGGCACGCACCAGGCTGTGTTCCAGAAACAGCGCCCGGTCGTCGGCGTTCTGAAAAAACACTTTGCGCGGGAAACGGAAGGCGTAGCGGTAGAGCTGCAGGGCCACCCGGCTCACGAAGTTCTTCACAATGAATACTGTACCTAAGCCCGACACATTGTTCACGCTGGGAATACCTGCCAGCCGGGCTGCTAATGCTCCGTAAATGTTGGGCTTGATGGTGTAGTGCAGCACTACATCCGGCCGCTCACGCCGGTAGATGTTGTAGAAACGGCGGGTCAGCTGCGCATCTTTGATGGGGTTGGTGCCTTTGTTTTCCATCAGGATGGGCACGTAGCGGCAGCCCAGCTCGGTTTCCAGCCGCTCAGAATACCCATCGGGGGGCGCAATAGCCAGCACCTCATGGCCGGCGGCCTGCAAGGCAGTTACCAGGCTGCGCCGAAAATTCCAGATGTTCCAGGAAGTGTTGATTACAATGGCAACGCGCACGGGCAGAAGGTGAAATTGTGAAGTGGTGAAATGGTGAGTTGCTGTTCCGGGAACAAAGATAGGCAGGCAAACAGGCCCCGCCCGGTTACGCGCGGCAGGGTGCAGCGGGTTGCGCAGTTAAAAAGTTGCTGGGCGAGAGTCTGTCAAGACAGAATATTTCACCGCGCCACCCGTTTTTTCCAGCCTTACCTTTGTTTACTGAAACGCGAATCCACTCTTCACCTTTTCATATACCTCCCCTTTGCTTCTCCGCCTGCATGTGCTGGTTATACTGGCCTTTCTGCTGTTTTTTGCCGTTAAAGCCGCGCTGCTGTTCCTGAACCGCCAGGAAGCTCTGCGCACTCTGCGCGCCCGCACCCGCGTGGTCGATTCTCTGCTAGGCTTCCTAATTTTGGTTACGGGGGGCTGGCTGCTAGCTACCTACCCTGGCGCTATACCCGGCTGGCTCTGGACTAAGCTAGGTTTGGTGCTGGTGCTACTGCCGCTGGCCATTGCCGCCATGCGCCGCCAGTACAAGCCGGGCGTGGCCCTTACGCTACTAGGCTTCTTGTATGTATATGGCCTAGCCGAAACCGGCAGCCTGACGCTTCGGCGCCCTACCCGGCCCGTAGGCAGCCTAGCCGCCCCTGGCCTGCCCGAAGCCGTTGCCACGCCCGACGCCGCCCCACCCGTTGACACCCTGACCACCGACCCAGCCGGAATTTCCGAGGCCGAAGCAGCGGCGCTGGCAGCCGCGTCGGCTAGTGCCGCACAGGCCTCACCACCGGCTGAGCCTGAAGTAGATGTGGCCCTGACAGAAGGCAAAGTGCTGTTCACGAAGAACTGCGCCGTATGCCACGGCTCCGACGGCCGCCTTGGTTTAAATGGTGCCCACGACCTCAGCAAAAGCAACCTCAATACCACCGGCCGCGTGTACATGGTAACGCAGGGCCTGGGCAAGATGCCTGGCTTCAAAGACCAGCTCACGCCCGGGCAGATTCAGGCCGTAGTGGCGTATTCTCTGACCCTCAAGTAATCTGTTAGCATTGCTCGACCCATCCGAACCTTATTATATAGAAAACTGTTTTTATTCGTTATTCTCTCCCTTCCCAACCCACTCTTTCCTTTACATGGCCAAGAAATCCAACGCTGGCGGCCGCCAGCATACCAATAGTACCCGCCACCCCGGCGCCACCGATAACATACCTGGTCGGGTAGGCCGCTTGCTGGCCAAGGGCAATAAAGACGCCACCTACGATACCGCCGTGCAGCGCGAAACTGCCGTGCTGGTAGCCGTACCCGATAAACGCCAAGCCGACGCCCGCACCCAGGAATACCTCGACGAGCTGGCTTTTCTGGCTGAAACGGCCGGCGTAGACGTGCAGCACCGCTTCGTACAGCGCCTCGACAAGCCCGACATCCGCACGTTTGTGGGCGAAGGCAAGCTGGCCGAAATCAAGGCTTACGTACGGCACAAAGGCATTACGGTGGTCATTTTCGATGACGACCTTTCGCCTTCGCAGCTGCGCAATCTGGAAGCCGAGTTGGAAGTGAAAATCGTGGACCGTTCCCTGCTCATCATCGATATCTTTGCCACGCGGGCCAAGTCGGCTACGGCACGGGCGCAGGTGGAGCTGGCGCAGTACCAGTATTTGCTGCCTCGCCTAACGGGCCTCTGGAGCCACTTAGATAAGCAGCGTGGCGGGGGCGTGAGCCAGCGCGGACCGGGGGAAACGGAAATTGAGACCGACCGGCGCGTGGTGCGCGACCGGATAGCCTTACTCAAAGAAAAGCTCAAGGACTTCGACAAGCAGAGCCATACCCAGCGCAAGTCGCGGGGCGGCATTGTGCGGGTGGCGCTGGTGGGCTACACCAACGTGGGCAAAAGCACCATCATGAACCTGCTGAGCCGCTCCGACGTGTTTGCCGAGAACAAGCTTTTCGCCACCGTTGATTCTACGGTGCGTAAGATTTCGTTCGACAATGTGCCGTTTCTGCTGTCCGATACCGTAGGATTTATCCGCAAGCTGCCTACTCGCCTCATCGAGAGCTTTAAGAGTACGCTCGACGAAATAAGGGAGGCCGATTTGCTGGTGCACGTGGTGGATATTTCGCACCCCAGCTTCGAGGACCAAATTGAGGTAGTAAACGAAACGCTCAAGGATATTGAGGCCGCCGACAAGCCCATGCTACTCGTCTTCAACAAGATAGACCAGTACCGCCATGATACTGAAGAGGAGAAGCAGGCTGGGTTCGAGGGTATGAACGAAGACGAAGACGCCCCGCAGCGCCCTACGCTTCAGCAGCTCCAAGCCACTTACATGGCCAAGCTACATGACCCGGTTATCTTCATTTCAGCGCAGGAGCGTGAAAACATCGACGAGTTACGGGCCCTGATTACGCGGCATGTAGCCGAGATACACTACCAGCGTTACCCTAATTCCGGCATGAATTTCACAGTGGAAGCCTAGATTCCAACCAACAACCCTGAAAGCTCTGGCAAATTGCCAGAGCTTTTTTTATGCCTCTGCTCCACCATAAATGACGGCTATCCTTCTAAATTCTTTATATATACATTCCTATATTATACAAACATCTTAATTATACACACTAAATGTTAACATAATTTCAATACATTCATCCTTTCCACACTATCCCCACCAACCAAAACCAAATCAGCCCTACTCATGAAAGGAAAATTCTACGCTCTTGCCCTTTCCATTTTAGGCATGGCCTCCGCCGCTTCGGCCCAAGACCTCCGCTTGACTTCCAGCAAAACTCCTACGATACCCGGACGCCAGTGCGCTACCATGGATGTGTTGCAGGCCCAGCTAGCCGCTGACCCCTCGTTGGCGAAGCGTATGGCTACTATTGAAGCGCAAACCCACACATTCCAGGCCAACCCGGCTAGCATAGCCAGCCGCACCACGGCTGGCGTGGTTACTATTCCGGTGGTAGTGCATGTGGTATATAAGACCGCTGCCGAAAACGTATCCACTGCACAAGTGCAGGCGCAAATTGACGTACTGAATAAAGACTTCGCCAAGCTCAATTCCGATGCCAACTTGGTGCCATCGGCTTTTTCTGGATTAGCCGCTAATACCAATATTCAGTTTGTACTGGCCCAGCGCGACCCGAATGGCAACCCTAGCAATGGTATTGTGCGCACGCTCACCAAAACCACGTCGTGGAGCTCCAATGACGCCGTGAAAAACGCCAAGCGCGGCGGATCCAATGCTTGGCCCACCAGCTCGTACCTGAATCTATGGGTATGCAATTTGGGCCAAGGCCTGTTGGGTTACGCTCAGTTTCCAGGCGGCTCGGCCAGCACCGACGGCGTAGTGGTGCTGTACTCCTCGTTGCCGAACGGCTCGGCCGCTCCCTACAACAAAGGCCGTACTGCCACCCACGAAGTGGGCCACTGGCTGAATCTGCGCCACATTTGGGGGGATGCCAGCTGCGGCAACGACCTGGTGAGCGACACGCCTACTCAGCAAACCGCCAACTATGGCTGCCCCAGCTTCCCTCACGTAACGTGCAACAACCAGGGTGACATGAGCATGAACTACATGGACTACACCGACGACGCGTGCATGTACATGTTCTCGACCGGTCAAAGCACTCGTATGAATGCGCTATTTGGGGCTGGTGGAGCTCGCGCTTCGCTGGCTACTTCGCTAGGCGGCACCGCTCCGCGCCAAATGGCTACCACCAAGCCCGAAGTTCAGCTATTCCCGAACCCTGCTACCCAAACTTTGAACGTAACGCTGCCCGCCGAAAAAGCCACTACCTGGACCGTGAAAGTGTACGATTTGCTGGGGTACGAAATGAAGCAGGCCCGCTACAACGGTAAGTCACAGGTAGCTGTTTCAGGCTTACCACAGGGGCTCTACCAAGTGGTTATTTCTGATGGCCAACAGACAATTCGCCAACGTTTCCAGAAAGAATAGTTTACTTACGTAAAAATCGGCGCGTGTTGCAGCACCGTCGGCTCTGCGTAACCAATCTATTGTACCACTCACCAGTTGAAAAGCCTGCCACTCCGGCAGGCTTTTCTAGTTTCTGAATCTCATTTTATTAATTCATAATCAACGCAATACGAAGCATCGTTAGTACTGCATGGCACGGCCCGAAGCATTATTTTCCTGTTGTGCTTGGGCTTGGCAATAACCATTTTGCAAGCCACGTAGTAAAGAGGCGTGCTCCCAAGTTATACCCACCTTGTTCGCATGAAAACTTTATATCTGATGCGCCACGCTAAATCCAGCTGGAGCTTCGACGACCTCACCGACGAGCAACGCCCCCTCAACGACCGAGGCCGCGACGACGCTCCCCGTATGGGCCAGGCCCTGGCCAAACGCAACATCAAGCTGGATTTGATTATCTCGTCGGGGGCGGTACGGGCCATGACCACTGCGGCCTTGGTAGCCAAAGAGTTGGACTATCCGCACGAGCGAATAGAGGTGCGCCCCGAAATCTACCACGCCGAGGTACCTACCCTGCTGGAAGTGGTGCGCTCCTGCCCCGACACGGCACAATCGGTGCTGATGGTAGGCCACAACAACACCATATCAGAGTTTGTGACCTTGCTTTCGCCCGAGGCTATCAACGAGGAGCTACCCACCGCCGGCGTGGTATGCCTGCATTTCCACACCGAAACATGGGCTGGCGTAGACCAAGCCAACTCCGAGTTCTACTTCTTCGACCGACCCAAGGACAACCACTAAGAATCATACAACGCAAGCGCTTCATTTTATGCGGCTTACGCTGTTAACTGAGGCGAGGCACTCTACCTTCCTCGCTTCATTCCTTTCATTGAACTGCCCACCGTCTCATGGAAAAAACCGAGAAAAAAGTTGCTACCAAACCGGTACTCCTGAACCGGGAACTGAGCTGGCTAGCCTTCAACCGCCGCGTGTTGCAGGAAGCCCAGAACCCCGACGTGCCGCTGCTGGAGCGCCTGAAATTCATGGCTATTTTTTCCAGCAACCTCGACGAGTATTTTAAAGTCCGGGTGGCCACGCTGCGACGGTTAGTGAAGCTGAAAAAGAAAACCCGCGCCAAGCTCGGCGAAGACCCCACTCAGCAGCTCAGCCAGTTGCTGGAAGAGGTGCACCGCCAGCAGCAGGAGTTCGGCGAAACGTTCCGGAATAGTTTGCTGCCCGCTTTGCGCGAAAACCACATCCACCTGGTTTCGGAGCACGACCTGAACGATGAACAACGGCAGTGGATACAGCAATATTTCGAGCAACACGTCCAGGATCTACTGTCGCCGGTAATTCTGGACGAGAACCTGCACCATTTGTTCTTGAAGGATCAGACGGTGTACCTAACCTTCTACCTGACCGAGCCCACGGAAGCCCCCAAAAAGAAAAAGCACGCCGCTGATACCGAGCGGATGCTGGTGATGGAGCTACCCGTGAAGCGCCACGGTGGCCGCTTTGTGCAGTTGCCAGCCCAAGGCGAAGAGCAGTACGTCATGTTCCTCGATGACGTAATCCGGTGCTGCGCGCACACGCTGTTCCCGAAGTTCGGCAAGATTCAGGTGCAGGCCATTAAGCTTTCCCGCGACGCCGAATTGGACATTCAGGAAGAGGTGTCGGGCAACCTGATGGCCAAAATTAAGAGCAGCCTGCAAAAGCGCGAAACCGGCTACCCCGCTCGCCTGCTCTACGACCCTACCATGCCCAAAGAGGCCATGAAAGCCCTGATGCACAAAACCGGCATTGGCAAGGATGAACTGGTAGAAGGCAGCCGCTACCACAACTTCCGCGACTTTTTCGGTTTCCCAACCTTCGGACTAACCAACTTGGTGTACGAAGCACACACGCCCCTGCCCCATCCCACGCTGCCCCGCACTGGCGCCATGCTGCCTGCCATTGCCGAGCGCGACCATCTGCTGAACCTGCCTTACCAGCCCTTCGATTACGTGACGCGCTTTCTGCTGGAAGCCGCCAACGACCCGCTGGTTAGCGCCATCAGCATCACGCTGTACCGGGTTTCCAGTAAGAGTGAAGTGGCTAAGGCGCTGCTGAAAGCTGTGAAGCACGGCAAGCAGGTAACGGTGGTGGTGGAGTTGAAGGCCCGCTTCGATGAGGAAAGCAATATGTATTGGGCCGAGAAGCTGCAAAAGGCCGGCGCCAACGTCATTTATGGTATTCCAGAACTGAAAGTGCACAGCAAGCTGGCCTTGGTTACGCGGGCCGAAGAAGGCCACAACCATCTCTACGCCTACCTAAGCACTGGCAACTTCAACGAGAATACCAGCAAGATTTACGCCGACCACGGCCTATTCACTGCCGACCCGCGCCTGACCAGCGAAGTGGCCGAAGTGTTCCGCTACTTCTCCGACCGGCAAGACAAAACCGGCAGCTTCCAGCACCTGCTGGTGGCGCCGTTCGAGTTGCGCGAGAAACTCAACGCCCTCATCGACCACGAAATAAAGCTGGCCGCACAAGGGCAGGATGCTTACATTATCCTGAAGCTGAATGCTTTGCAAGATGACCGGATGATTCTGAAGCTCTACGAAGCCAGTGAGGCCGGCGTGCGGGTGGAACTACTGATTCGGGGCATTTCGTGCCTAATACCGGGCGTTCCGGGCCAGAGCAGCAACATCAGCCAGCGCGGCATCGTGGATAGGTACCTGGAACACGCCCGCGTGTACGTGTTCGGCAACGGCGGCGAAGAGAAAATCTACGTGGCGTCGTCGGACTGGATGGCGCGCAACTTGGACCGCCGGGTGGAAGTGGCTTTCCCGATTCTGCAAGACGACCTACGCAAGGAAGTCCGCCATCTGCTCGACCTGCAACGCCAAGACAACGTAAAGTCCCGCGATTGGCAGAACAACTTCTTGTCAGCCGACTCGCCCAACGCGCCGCAAGTCCGGGCCCAGTCCGACACCTATGCTTACCTGAAAAAGCTTGGTCGTAAGCGTTCCAAAAAGCTGGCAGAAAAGGAGTAGCGTAGTTTCTGCATAAGAATAGCGCCCGCCCCGGTTGTTACCAGGGTGGGCGCTATTATTTTATAAGGGTTGGCTTTCAGCAGGCCAGTTTAGCGCCCCACCCCAAACATGCCCAACAGGCCTTTAGTGGGCACAATGAATATTTCCAAGCTGGCGTAGGGGGCCCAATCGAACTGGCTATCAATGATTTTCTGCCGGTCGCTGTTGGTTTTATCGAAGGCATCGAAGGCATAGTTGTAGCGGTAGCCGCCTTCTACGCCCAGCCAAATAAAGTCGTACAGTTCCCGCTCCCAGCGGCCCCGGAGTTTTACTTCAGTTTCGCGTAGCTCTAAGGTGCGCAACGGCTTAATATTGGGCTCGGGCGTACCATCGGCGGTACGGCGCACCAGCGGCGTGTTCAGCTTCACGATGTAGTTGAAGCCATCAACCGTATAGCCAGCCGTGAAGATGGACTTCGGCGACACGTTGTAGCGGGCTGATACGCGGGCCGGAAACAGAGCTTCCAGGCCCCAGCGCGAGTTGAAGGTGCGGTTGTAGAGCACCGCCGGATAAATACTCTGTCGGCCGAAGGTGTAGCCCAGCTGTGCCCCTACCCCCCATGAGAACGTGGGGCTGCGCTTCCAACCATAGATGAACTCCGACGATACCCGGAGATAGTCGCTCACGTTCAACTCGTTGGAGGTATAGTCGCCGCTTAGCTCCCCCTTGATACGGAAGATATACCAGTTCACGGTATTCACCGGCCGGATAACCGCCAGCTGCGCACCCAACGTCTTCAAGCCCTTGTTCTCGATGTTGTCGTACAACTCGTAGCGGGTAGGCGTGTTCTTGAATTCAAACTCTTCCCGCTCGTAGTTCACCCCTAAAATCAGCTTCAGGTGAGGGTGATTGAGCATCGGGATATAGCCCTTGATGATGAGCCGGGCGTTTTTCTCGGCGTCGGCGGAGTAGTTGGGTAGGTTGGCAACCTGCGCTTTAGAGGTAACTCCAAACGTGGGCATTCGCTCGTAGTGAAAAACGATGCCCTTGGTGGGTCCTTGGTTTACAACGGAAGGTGTAGCAAACTCCTGGTCTTGGCCTACTTGGTCGGTAGCGAGGGTGTCGCCACGGGGCGGAGCCGGGGCCGGAAATACCGGTGTTGGCGAGGCCGGTGTTACCTGTGCCACAGCAGACACGGCCAGTAGCAAGCCCCCTACGCCCAACACCGATTTGCGCACCGCACGCGCCCACATACAACTAAAAACCAGCATACGCTTCAAAGTCAAAATTTGGTAATCGTTGAACTGTTTGGTCTTAACGGGTGCGTTGCTAAAAAGGCTGAGCCGCACGCCCGGTTTTTTATGCATGTTCTCACCTGCGGATTACCTCCTCACACAAAGAGCTGACCTAGGATGGTCAGCTCCCTGCTTGGGACGAGTATCGAGGTCTATTAAGTTTATCCGGCGGCAGAAATCAGATGCCGCATAGGCCCTTAAAACAGGAAGTCGAAACCTAGGAACACCAAGTTTTCTTCGCCCTGTGAGTAGGTGACATTGACAACGGCCTGCTTGAGAATATCCACCCACACACCTCCACCATAGGCGGTATGGTAGGCCTTAAGGCCGGTTTTCACGTCGTACTGCGAGAACACACGGGCGGCATCGGCCAGACCCATGATACCGAACTTGCCGGGCAGCAAATAGGCGTTGAACTCGAAGAGCTGAATCCGTACCTCGGCGTTGGCGAAGGCGCTGGAGCGGCCCGCATAGCGCGTGCGGCGGTAGCCGCGCAGATTGGTGGTACCGCCCAGCGTGTTGGCCTGGTAGAAACGGTAGTCGCCAAGGTTGCGAGCGGCTCCAATGCGGCCAGCCCAGGTGAGTTGGAATGGGAAGTTGGGGCTTAAATAGAAGCGAAATTCGGAGGCTAACCGGCCGTACTGCAGCTTCTCGGCATTGAGCTGGTGGTTGTACTCCACCGAGTTATACCAACGTAATCCAATCCGTGGGTTCTTCGGCGACGAAGCCGCGTCGATGTTCAGGTAACCCCGCGCCCCAAGGTAGCGGTTCAGTTGAAAGTCAGAGGAACGAATACCTAAACCGGCACCGCTCACCCCGTTACCACTGGCGTCGAGCCCGTTGCGAATCTCGCTACCGATTTGGTTAGCATCCACCCGAAACTGGTCGTACTGCGGGCCGATACCCACTTTCAGGAAGCTAAACACATCACGTTCCAGCACCGGGGAAATATACAGGCGCGAGAAACGCACCCGGTAAGTGTCGTTGATGTCACGGTTGCGGGCATCGGTGTCGTCGGCCAGAATATTACGCGTGTCGTTGCCGGAGCCGAAGTAGTTGTAGAGTAGCTGCGGACCATAAAGCTGAGCCGTCACGCGTAAATCAGTTTTGCCAAACACATCCACAAAGTGCCCCAGGTAGCGCACGTTGTAAGCACTTTGCGAAGGTGAGTAGTTGGCGGCCAAGCTTTGCTCGGTGGCGTAGGGCTCTTTGCGGAAGCCGTAGGTACGGTACACCGCGCCCCCGCCTACAAATACCCGGTCATCAATGTTGTAGCCGAAGTAGGCCGTGGGGCCGAAGTAGTTCAGAGTATAGTCTTTGCGGTCGGAGCGGTTGTGCACGTCATAGCGGCTCACATCAATGCCCGGCTCGGTACGCAGGCGCGTGTCGCGGCCCGGCGTTATCACATTGCCAGTGTCGGCATCATAAATATGCGTGTAGTGGCGGAAGCCCGCTACGTTGGAGCGGTCAGTAATGGAGTCTTTGTCGGTGCCGGCAATGATGCGAACTTTGGTGCCTCGCTTCACGTCGCCTTTCACATCGTACACGTCGTTGCCCTCGAAACCGTAGAGGCGCAGTTCCTTGGTTACTTTGTTGTCGAAGGTACGGTCGAAGAGCGTTTTGCCTAGCGCGCCTTCCTTGGTGATTTTGCGCACCGTCACGCGGGTTTTATCGTCGGGCAAGCGCTCTACCACAAACTTTTCGCGCTTGCTAGATCCTTTCACCTCGGTCACCTTGCTCACCACTTCATAGTAGTCGGCGGCCAATTGGGGCAGCAAGTCGCGGCGGCTTTTCAGCTTGGCTATGATTTCGGGGCCGTGCTGGTCGTAAATCTGCTTGGGCCAGCGCTGCTTGAACGCCTTTTCAATTACGTCGTCGGTGAGCGACGCTTTCATGTCTTCGGCCTGCTTCACCCACTGCTCTTTGGTCACGGAAGCCAAGTACACCCGGTCGTTGCTGAGGGCGGTCAGGTTGAGGCCTTTCCAGTCGGCATAATCCGCCCCGAAATTCTGGAAATTGCGGATGGCCCACTTGCGCGACGCCAAATACGGGAAGATACCGTCGCCCTTAAAGAAAGCTACGTCCCGGTCTTCGGGCACGGCCGTGAATTTCCGGTCACCGTCTTTGTCTTTTTTCTCGGCCCAGCGCCACTGGTCTTCGTGCCGGTCCCAGTCGCCAATCCACATATCGAAGAGGCGCGAGCGGGCAAAGGCTTTTTCATCTACGCGGTTATCGTTGTCTTGCACTAGGCGCTCAAACACTTTGTCGGTGCCCACCAGATTTTTGGCGTTGCCAAGGGAAGCTACGTTGCTTTGGTTTTCGTTGGCGTCTTCCTCAAGAGCAGCGGGTGTGTTCGAGAATCGATTGAGGTACTGGCCCAACAACGGGTCCTGCGGTACAAAGCGTAGCTCGGGGTTGGTGTGCAGAATACCTGCTGCCGTAGCCAGCGGCGGAATAGCTAGCGAGGCATACGGGTGCTGCGCCGAAATCTGGTCTTGCAGAATGTCGGCGGCGGCGCCGGAGCGAAGAGCTTCGGGCAACACGGCCGACGGATCTTTGTTGAGGCTACGGATGGTGAAGAGACGCCCTTCTTCATTGCGTACTTTCAGAGAAGCTGTTTGCTTGCCACCGCCAATTTTATACGGCGTCAGACCACCTTTCTCGGTGGCCAAGTCCAGCACCGGAAACTTCACCGGCGTGGCCCACTCTTGGCGGTAGTGTTTACCGAAAAACGCCTTATGAATACCACTCCGGTCGGCGTAGCGCTGGTTTACGGCTAGCGTTACGGTGCTGTCTTTGAAGTTGGGCCGCGGCCCTGTGGGTACTGGTGCCGCTTGGGCATCAGTCACTAGGGGCTGGGCGTACAGTGGCGTGCGGAACACCAAGCGGGCTGTTTCGCCTTGGTCGTTCGGAATGTAGTACTCCACCCAGGCCTCGCCGTCGTCGTAGTAGTTCACCCGGGCAATGCCTTTCTCTTTGTCGGAGAACATGGCATCGGCACCGCTGCCCGAGCGGGTGTGCTGGGTTTTACAGCCCGAGCCGCTCACAATCTGGTGGTAAGTGGGCGTTTTGAAGTATTGTAAATTGTGCTCGTGGCCCGAGGCGTACACAATGTTCGGGTGCTTGGCAAAGATGTCTTCCAGCCCCTTTTTATACGCCTGGTACAGCGGATGCGGAATGTCTTGCGAGATGCCGCCGTATTTGCGCGCAAACGGGTACACCGACCCAATCACCGGCAGCGGCAGGAAGGCGTACT
This sequence comes from Hymenobacter norwichensis DSM 15439, assembly GCF_000420705.1. Taxonomy (GTDB): domain Bacteria; phylum Bacteroidota; class Bacteroidia; order Cytophagales; family Hymenobacteraceae; genus Hymenobacter; species Hymenobacter norwichensis. The sequence goes on along the minus strand of NZ_ATVL01000006.1, from coordinate 120,147 downwards.
TGTACACGATGGAGAGCGGGAAAATATGGTCGCCTAGCGTGAAGTAGCCCCCGTGAATGCCATCGGACTGGATTGGGTGGTGCGCCACCACCATGATGTTCTTGTCTTTGTTGCGCTCAATAATGTCCTCGAGCTGTGTAAAGAAGTCGGTTTCGTTGGCTACCCCGCAACCACTGTTGGCCCCGTACGGCCGCTCGGCTTCGCCTTGCAAAAACCACTGCGAGTTGATGGCAATCATCACTAGGTTGTCCTGCAAACGCACCTCAAATGGGCCAGGGCAGGCATCCCGCGGAATAAAAAAGTCGCCAGTGTAGGAAAACGCCGCCGAATCGTTGGTCATGTAGTTTTCCACGAACCGCTGCTGCCGGTTCACCTGCTCCACGGCACCATTGCGGCCCTGTTTCCAGTCGTGGTTGCCCGGAATCATATATTTCTCGCCGGCGTAGTTGCGCAGGATATCCAGCTGGTCAACAATGCGGCGCTCCGACTCCTTACGGTCAAGGGCGCCCTCTTCGGGCATACCGTACTCGTATATATTGTCGCCGAGGTAGATGGTAGTGCTCTTGGAGCCAGTCGCCATAATCTGCTTGCGCAGGAAATTCAACGATGGTTCCCCGCCTTTATCGGCCGCAATGGGCTTGCCCACGTCGCCAATCAAAAATACGGTATAGCGAATGTGGGAAGTGTCGGGCGGTGTTTTCGACTCCCAGTTTTCTCCGCCGTGGTTGTAGTTTGGGCGGATGGGGTGCGGAGTCTGTGTGGTTTTTTGTGCCCATGCTGGGGCAGCGCCTAGCGTCCAAAGCAAACCACAAAACAAGGAAATACGCTTCATAAAGAGGCAGTAGTAAAAAAGTGCAAGCAGGTTAATGGTATCTGAACCGTTGAGGCTAGGCCGTAGTTATTGGGAAATACGAGTAACTTCCTGAAACGGGTGCCCCGAGCTTTGGCAGGCCATAGTGCCTGCCGTACGCAAAGCTACCATTCACGGTTCAGGCAAAAGGTAAAAAACCTCAGCGTTTGATTCGCGTTCAAAGTTGGTTGGGGACGCCGCCCCGCTCCCGTCGCTCATCCCCAGTAATTCGAATGGAACCCACGGAAACGCTCGAACCGGCCAAGGCCGGCAAATCAGAAATCTTGAAACAGGCTAAAGCCTACGTCACGCAGTTGCTGGAAGAGAAGCTTCCACCGCAGCTGGTTTATCATTCGCTGAAGCATACCGTTACGGTAGTGAAAGAGGCCCGCACCCTCGGTGAAGATGCCGGCCTAGAAGCTCCCGACCAGGAGGCGCTGCTGCTGGCCGCCTGGTTTCACGACACGGGCTACATTGAAGTAAACGACGGGCACGAGTACCGCAGCATGGCCATTGCCGAGCAATGGCTGCGCCAGCAAGGCTACCCCGAGCCCCGTATTCAGGTGGTAACCGATACCATCCGGTGCACACACCGCGACGAGCCCTCCGAAACCGAGCTGCAAGAGTTGCTCCAAGATGCCGACATGAGCGGCATGGGCCGCGAGGATTTTTTTGCCAATGCCGAGTTGCTGCGTGCCGAGTGGGAAACCACTTTGGGCAAAACTTACTCCAACGTGGAATGGGCCGAGTCGCAGCTGGATTTTTTGCTATCGGCTAAGTTTCATACCCGGGAAGCCAAAGCCCGCTACGGGGAGCAGTTCAAAGCCAACCTGAAAGAGCAGCGCGACCTGCTGAAGAAAACCGAGAAAAAGAAAAAGAAGAAAGAAGAGGAAGCTACCGGCACCTTCGCCGAGCCCAAGCGCGGTATCGAAACTATGTTTCGAACCATGTATAGCAACCACATGAAGCTTTCAGACATGGCCGATAAAAAGGCCAACATGATGATTAGCCTTAATGCGGTGCTGCTCTCAGTTATCATCACCTACTTGGGGGCCAAGGCCGGCACCAAATCGGGCGTGCTTAGCCCCACTATCATGAACAACCCGGTGCTTACTATACCAATTGGGCTGCTGCTGGCTACGGCGCTGGGCTCGGTGGTAACGGCCATTTTGTGTGCCCAACCCGACGTAACCAGCTTTAAGTGGCTGAAAAAGAGCCCCCAGATTGCCACCAACCGCCGCGTGAACCTGCTGTTTTTCGGTAACTTCAGCAAACTGAGCCTCGATGACTTCCACGCGGGCATGAACCAGATTATGGGTGAGAAAGAGGCGCTCTACACCAACATGGTAACGGACATCTACTACCTTGGCGACGTGCTGACCCGTAAATACCGGCTGCTCCGCATCAGTTACACCATCTTCATGGTCGGCCTGATTCTGACCTCGTTGTCGTTTGGTATTGCGCTGCTATACAAGATGTAAAGTAGCTGAGGAATAAAAGCAACCAGGAGGCAAAGACCGTTATGTATGGTTCTTGCCTCCTGGCTGCTTTTATCCCTCAGCTACAATCCCCTACCTTTGTGCGCTCCGTTACCGGCCCCGTAGTTCAACGGATAGAACAAGGGTTTCCTAAACTTTAGATGTGAGTTCGATTCTCGCCGGGGCCACATGATACTATTTACAACAACGCCGCCTGCCTGGTATACTGGGCAGGCGGCGTTGTTTTGTCGGACCTACGTGTAGGCTATATTAAAACAGCCGGAATTCGGCTCTTCTTTGATATTATTTTAAATAAATCATCAAATTTTTGAATATTATAAATATTATATCGATTTTGGTATTCTTGAAATCCGGTCTTTTACGCATTCCGTAGATGGCCGCACGCCCTGAGTACCCGCACTACCATACCTCTTGCAATTTTAGTTTATTTTAATGGAGTCCCTGTTCCTTTCCCCGGCGCCGCAAGGCCGTCGGGTGTACTTGTATGCTGTACCCGATGGTGTACCACTCTACTTCAAGCACAGCGAGCTAACCCCGCAACCCGGCTACCAAACGCTCTGGCGTGGCAACCCTGATTCCATTCAGGAACAGGAAGCCGCCGCGCTAACCGCTCAGCTAACTTCCGGTAATGCTGCTACTTACCGTAATTACCACCTTCCGCCCAGCGAAAACGACAAAGGCTTTACTACGGCCAAAGAGTCGTTTCAGTCGGCGGTGGAACGGCTAGCCCGGCAACTAGAATACGCCGAGGGTACCTACCCCACTGAAGTGCTGGTAGGCGAAGTACCTGGCTAATAAGCATTTCTTATTCATTGAGCAAGCCGTTAGAAACGGCATATTTGATAAGCGCAGCCGTATTCTTGGCTTGCGTCTTCTCAATTATGTTCTGCCGGTGTGTTTCAATGGTCCGCTTGCTGGTAAATAGCTTGTCGGCTATTTCGGCGTTGGTCATACCCTCGGAAATCAGCCGCAGCACCTCTAGTTCCCGCTTCGACAACTCGCCCGTTTTAGGGCGGGTTGCATCGGTGGGCTGCGCCGTGGTGCGCACTATTTTGTAGAGCATATCCAGCCCGATTTCGGTGCACAGGAACGGCCGGCCCGCCGCTACTGTCCGGATAGCATGTGTTATTTCGGTGATGTCAGCATTCTTAAGCACGTAGCCGGTGGCGCCAGCCTCCAGCATACGGTGCACGTAGTTTTCGTGGTTGAGCATCGACAATACCAGCACCCGCACATCAGGGTACTGCTCCCGCAGGTGCTCTATGGTGGCAAAACCATCCATCACAGGCATATTAATGTCCATGAGCACTACATCAGTGGGTGTGGTGGGTATCAGGTCTAGCAATTCCTGGCCGTTGCTGGCTTCTCCTACTACTTCTAGGTCTGGCTGTTGGCTAAGCAAGGCCCGAATACCGTCGCGCAGAATAGTGTGGTCGTCGGTCAGCAGTACTCGAATCATAGCAGAAAGGAAGAGAAGAAATGGAACGCCGGCAGCAGCCTTACCGCGGAAGCAGCCAGCTAAAAGCAGTACGTACAACAGCGTCAGGTGGATTAGCCGCTTGCAAGCCACTATTTGTGCCGCCGCTTTGGTAACGCGAAGCTAGCACGAATGAAAAATCAGGTAAATTTTCCTTCTAGTGCTACAGTTTAGAAGCATAACTGCATTTAGAGCCAACAGAGCCGCCTGCTTTTTAGTGACGTGACAGCAGCATATTTTAACTGATGGACCTGAAAATCAGTGTTTTTCCGCACCAGTACTAGGTATTTATCACTAGTATTTAGTACTTTTCATATATAATATTTGCAGTATTATCACCAGCAAAGTGAAGTCTATCGGACAACACGGCACCCAACCCAAAAAACCAATTAACGTATTTTATATCAGTATTTTACCTCATCAAGCTTTACCTCACTATTTCGAGTTCTTCTACTTGCTTTTACAGTAATACCTCGGCTTCTCAGTTCTGCCTCCATGCACGTGTACCGCGAAATTCTACCGGAGAGTTATCTGCTGATTTTAACGGGTAGCCATTTCACTGATGCGCACACGTTGCAGCGTGCACTACACCGAGCCGGCGGCAGTGGCAAGGCCAACATCTGGATAGATTGCAGTGAGATGTCTCACCCGACGACGGCCGTTGTAGAGCTGCTGGGGCAGTTTTGCAAACAAGTGCGCAGCCGCGGCATCGAACTAATCTTGTGTCATCTTGAAGAAGAGTGCCAGCATGCTGTGCAACAGCTCCCTACGGCTGCGCAACCCCTCGTTCTGGCTACCCTACTCGATGCTTCTTTGTACTGCCGCAACCTACATTTTAGCACATTGCCTTCGGTAGCATAACGAACTGTATTCAAGTATCTAGCATCCCGATATGCTAGGTGATTTTGTGCCCACCCTAACTGCTACAGTACCCCAGCCAGGCCGCCAATAGTAAGGGCCAGCACCACCGTATTGAAGCCAAACGAAAGCAGGCCGTGCAGCAAGGCCTGCCGCCGGAGCTGGCGGCCGGAAATGCTGACATCGGCGGTTTGGGCGGTCATGCCAATCACGAACGAGAAATAGGCGAAATCTAGGTAATCAGGGGCATGCTCACCGCCCGGAAAGTCTAGCCCGCCTTCTGCCCGACCGGTAGCAGGGTTGTAGAACAGGTGCGCATACCGTAGCGTGAACAGCGTGTGTACCAGCAGCCAGCTGGAAGCCACGCCAGCTATAGCCAGCCCCACGTGCAGATTGCGCAGGTGCCCGCCCACGCTATGCACCGACGATAGCAGAAACCCCACCGCCAGTAAGCTGGCACTGGCCGCCAGCAGCGCCAGCCCAAACGATATGTGCCGGCCAGGGTCGTTGCGGGTGGCTACGCGCCGGATGTGGTTGACTTCGGCCGTAATGATTATGCTCCAGGTCAGGGCCAGCGTGGTTAGTGCAAAGGCGTCCCAGGCGGCCATGAGGCGAGTGAGCAGTTGCCAAGCTGCCGGAGCTGCCCCATACAGCAACGCCGCCGGTACCAACCCCAACGACAGCCGCAGCCAACTGGGCAGCAAGCTAATCCGGTGCATCAAACTGGGGGCAGGCAATGGCGACATCGGGCAGGGCAACAAGTGAAAATGGTGTTGTAAGCTACAGGATTTCGCAGGTACCAACAGTATAGGGCGGGAGCCTAGGTGGCGGTTCGGCGGCGCAAGTTGCGGCGGCACCGTACCTTGGGGCGTTCCTTACGATATGCCCACTTTATGAACTCTGCCCCGCTGTCTGGCCTCTACGCGCCCTCGCTCAGTCTCGTCACCGATTTGTATCAGCTGACTATGGCCTACGGCTACTGGCAGCAAGGCATGCAGGACCGGGAGGCGGTGTTTCACCTTTATTTCCGCAAAGCACCATTTCAGGGCGGCTACGCGGTGGCTGCCGGGCTGGCACTGGCTGTGGATTGGATGGAGAATTTCAGCTTTTCAGACGACGACCTGGAATATCTTGGCAGCCTGCGCGGCAGTAAAGGCACGGCGCTGTTTCCGGCGGAGTTTCTGCGCTACCTGCGCGAGCTGAAATTCACCTGCGACGTGGAAGCCATACCCGAAGGCACGGTGGTGTTCGGCAACGAGCCACTGCTGCGGGTGCAGGGGCCACTTTTGCAGGCGCAGCTACTAGAAACGGCGCTGTTGACCGTCATGAATTTCCAGACCCTAATTGCCACCAAAGCAGCCCGCATCCGGGAAGCAGCCGGCCCCCAGGACCAGATTCTGGAGTTTGGCTTGCGGCGGGCGCAGGGCTTCGATGGGGGCTTGGGTGCCAGTCGGGCGGCTTATCTGGGCGGAGTTGATGCTACGTCCAACGTACTAGCCGGGCAGCGCTACGGCATTCCGGTGAAGGGTACCCACGCCCACAGTTGGGTGATGGCCTTCGAGGATGAGCCGACTGCCTTTGCCGCCTACGCCAAGGCTTTTCCTGATGATTCGGTGTTTCTGGTGGACACTTACGACACGCTGGAAGGAGTGCGCCACGCCATTAAAGTAGCCCGTGAGATGCGCGCCAACGGCCACGAGTTGGGTGGCATCCGCCTCGATTCGGGCGACTTGGCCTACCTCAGCCGTGAAGCCCGCGCTTTGCTAGATGAGGCAGGTTTCCCGAAAACTCGCATCGTAGCCAGCAACGACCTCGAAGAAAACCTCATTACCAGCCTGAAAAGCCAGGGAGCCCGCATTGATACCTGGGGCATTGGCACCCAGCTCGTGACGGCCTACAACCAGGCGGCGCTGGGTGGAGTGTACAAGCTGGCGGCCCTGCGCAAAGCCGATGATTCGGGCTGGGACTTCACCTTGAAGCTTTCCGAGCAGCTCATCAAAACCAGCATTCCCGGTATTTTGCAGGTGCGGCGCTATACCAGTGAGAAAGGCCAGCCCCGCGCCGACATGCTCTATAACACCGCCGAGCCCCTACCCGAAAAGCTCAACCTGATTGACCCATTTGACCCCACGCGGCGCCGCCCCGTACGCCCGGAGGCTAGCTTCAAAGAGTTGCTGGAGCCGGTGTTCCGCAACGGCCAGCGGGTGATGGATTTACCTACTTTAACTGAAAGCCGCGCCTACGCCCAGCGCGAAGTACAGAGCCTCGACCCTAGTATCCGCCGTTTCCTGAACCCGCACGTGTACCCGGTGGGCTTAGAAGAAAGCCTCAACACCTTCCGCACCAATCTGATTCTGGAGAAACGCCCGCAACGGCCGGCGTAAACAGCAAAGAGCCCCGAGCGTATCTCACTCGGGGCTCTTTGCTGTTTAGGTTGCTCCAAACTTCTTCCAGAGCTTCGGCAGCATCTTGGGGAGTTGGTTTTCGGTCCAGTCTTCACCTTTGGTTACCGAGCCGTAATCGTAGTCCAGTCCGCGGCTGTGCGCTATGTCCCGTGGGAACGTTGCCTCGTTGTCTTCTTCCTTGGTGCCCGTGCGCTTTTCGTATGCCTGAGTAGCTACATATAATAACTCCTCGAAATCAAGGTAAGGCTCTTGCACGACGGTTGCCAGGGCGTCAGGGTTGCGGAGCGCACTAGTGAATACCACCTCCCCCTGCCCAACCAGCCAGCAGCGGAAGTACAAGTAGGAATCGTCGGTTACGTAGCCGTTGAGGATTTTTTGGGCGGCCATGACGTTGAAGTGGTCGGCCTCAATCAGGTACTCACGCAGAATACACTCGAATTCGATAATCTTCTCGGGGCTGAGTTGTGCTAAGCTGTTGATTAAGGCTTGTTCTTGTAGTGCCTGGTTGCCTTTCGATATTTCTTTGGCTGCCTCAATCAGTTGCCAGAATTCCTTTTTATCCATTTCTAGGGTGGGTATGATGCAGTATGCACGAGCGGCGAAGTACACCAAAACTCTGTACTTCAGCAACCGCAGCCTATACTCCTAGCCCCCACCAACGCTGCTATTTTTGCTGCGTATTGAATACCATACCAGCACACTCGTTGCTAGCCGCATTTCGGCGGCCACCGCAACCTAACCATTTGCACTTCATGTCAACGCTAAAGTTCAAAACCAGCATCAACTGCGCCAACTGCCTGCGCGCCGTTACACCCTTCCTCGATGCCGAAGCCAGCATCGAAAAGTGGCAAGTAGACACCAACGACCCCGCCAAAACGCTAACAGTAGAAGGCCCGAACCCCATTCCTGAGCTTATTATGAAAGCTGTTGCGCAGGCTGGGTTCGACATCGAGCCGGCAGCGTAACTACTTACATTCTAGCATAACACGGGCCGGCAGCTACTATAGCTGCCGGCCCGTGTTATGCTGGGGCATATTGTAGCGGGTGCTGCATAATGCAAGAGCTTTAGCACCTTTGCGCCGCCGGAAGACGTATATCCTACATTCTCCCCATCGGTGCCACCCAGCACACTACCCCATCCGCTTATGAAAACGCTCCTGTTTTCGTTGTTTTTGCTGTTCGAAACGCCTAGTAGCGCCCAGCACACGCCGTATGCCTTCTCCTTGCTCCCGCTTGATGCAGCCACTAACCGGGTGGTGTACACGGATAAAGTAGCTGCGGCAGGCTTGTCGGAACAGGAGTTGCTCACGCGCGTGCAGGAACTGTCGGAGCGGCTGCCTAAGGGCTACCGTGCCACCAACTACCGCACTAACACTGCCGCCGGAACTGCCAGCGCGCAGGTGGCCGTGAAGGATGGGCAAGAAGCCTACAATTTCCTGCTTTCTCTGAATGTAGCCGAGGGTGCCTACACCTATCAGCTCCATAACCTTACCTACACCCGCTCCGATAACGCCCGCGCCGGTAAATACAGTACTGGTCCTTTCACTACCGGCATCGAAACCGTGGTGTACACCCGTCCCAGCAAGTACCGCGCGAAGAAGCTAGCTCAGGTTGACACTCACATGCGGCGCTTCATCAGCGTTTTGAATGATACGCTACTGCGCGAGTCGGCAGAAGTAGCCACACAGTAACTGAACTTATGTATGGTCATTTCGAGTGAAGCGAGGAATCCAACTTAATGGTTCGCTGTGAGCAAGACCCCTCGTTTCACTGGAAACACCGTTGTATTCATTAGTCACCGTACCCCAAGCTATACCAGTTCTTTGCGGTAAGTCTTTTCGAACTCCTCGTCCACGTGGTAGATGGACTCTTCGTGCTGGCTCAGGTCGAGGCCCAGCTCTTCGTCGGCTTCTTTCACCCGCAGGCCAAACAGGGCATCCGTCACCTTCAGCAGCACCCACGATACAATGGCAGTGTAACCAACAACGATGACCAAGCCGAGTAAGTGGTAGCCGAATACGGTAGCTGTGCCATTCACTAAGCCTACGTTAGCCGCAAACACGCCGGTGAGCAGCATGCCCACGATGCCGCCCAAGCCGTGGCATGGAAACACGTCCAGCGTATCGTCAATGCCGGTGCGGCTGTTTTTCCAATGCACGCCCATGAAGCTGATGCTGGAGGCCACTACCCCAATCAGCACGCTTTGGCCATAATCGACGTAGCCAGCGGCGGGCGTAATGGCCACCAGCCCAACTACTGCCCCAATGCAAGCCCCCATAGCCGTAGGCTTGCCGCCGCGGGCCACTTCAATCAGCATCCAGGCTACCAGCGCGGCCGCCGAAGCCAGGTTGGTGTTCACGAAAGACAACGAAGCCATTTCATTGGCACCCAATGCCGAGCCGGCGTTGAACCCGAACCAGCCAAACCACAATAAACCCGTACCCAGCAATACAAACGGCACGTTCGGCGTCGAGAACGACTGGCCGCGGTGCGTTTTGCGCGGACCCAGTACCAAGGCACCTACCAGCGCCGCTACACCCGCCGAAATGTGCACCACCGTGCCACCAGCAAAGTCCAGCACGCCCCACTTGCGCAGGAAACCCTCAGGGTGCCAAGTCCAGTGGGCCAGCGGGCAATAAATGAACAGGCAGAACAAGATGATGAACGCCAGGTAGCCTTTGAAGCGCACCCGCTCAGCAAACGAACCCGTAATTAGGGCCGGCGTGATGATGGCGAACTTCAGCTGGAAGGCAAAGAACAGCACCAGCGGAATAGTCGGCGACAACGTGGGGTGAGTGGCGGTACCTACATCTTTCAGCAGAAAGAAAGTGCGCGGGTCGCCGATGAAACCCCCAAACGAGTCGCCATAAGCCAGCGAGAAGCCCACGAAGTACCACACCAGTGAAATCACGCCCAGGGCCACGAAGCTTTGCAGCATAGTGGAAATCAGGTTTTTAGGGCGAACCATGCCGCCGTAGAAGAACGACAAGCCCGGCGTCATCAGCAGCACAAAAGCCGAGGCCGTTAGCATCCAGGCTACATCGGCCCCGTTGATGGTATTGGGCGCGGCGGCGGGGTGGTTCACTTTCACGAATCCGGCTACCGCGCTCAGCACGAAGAGCACGAGCAGCGCCAGCGTGCCGTAGTTCAATTTAGATTTTGAATGTACTGTCTGGTCCATGAGGCAGTTAATTGGTATATACGTTGTGGTTTATCAGCTTCCGGGTTGTAGCCGCGGCTTGGCGCATTCTTGTCGCTCAAGCTCGTGCTAGAACTTGTACACAGCGGCCAGTAAGGCGCTTACCGTGGTGTTCTTAGCGGCTCCCGACTTGTTGGCGAACAGCGAGAAATCAGTGTCGCCGCTGTCCAGGCGCATTTCCGGGATGATGGTGAGGTTGTCGATGCGGAAGTTGCCGGACAGCGTGGTTTCGATAACCGACCCGCTGAAGCCGAGCACCGAATTTTTGTCGCCCAGGTACTCACCGCGCAACGTCAAACCGAACCACGGGGCGGGGTCGAGGTTGGCGTACAGGGCACTGCCCCACCACGCCTGGTAGTCGCCCCAGCCGGTTTCGCCGCGGTTTTGCCGGTATTGCGCGGTGCCGTTGTAGGAAAAGCTCAGTAGGCTCGATGGCGCGAAGGTCAGCACCACATCCCCCTGCTGCACCCGCAACGAATCGTGCTGGGCACCGCCCTGGTAGTTGAAGTAGGCTTTCACCTTACCGTCGGCCGAGCCGGTAGCCACTTGCGCAACGAACGTTTTGGGCATGCCGCTGGCGCTTTTCAGGTCGGTAGGGTTGGCAACGCCAGCCATCAGCGTGGTTTTTTCACTCAGCACATACTCGGCTTTCACGCCGGTATGGAAGAACGGACCATACGAGAACATGTAGCTCATGCTGTAATTCCGGTTCAAATACGGGTCCACCGACTCGTACCCAATGTGGGTGGCCCAGCTACCGGCCGTGAGCTTAATTTTAGCTGACGGTGAATAGGTTACGTACAGCTGCTTGATGGCAAAACGGGTATTGGCGTCGTTGTAGGAAAACTCCTCGGCCCGCCGGCCATAGCCCAAATCGGCCACCAAGCCTACCTTCCCAACCGTGTGCTCGGCCTTCACCGACACCATGCCCAGTTCAAAGGATTGGTGGCTGTTGGTGAAGCTCGTCAGGTTGTTGTAGGGCGCGTCGCCGGGGTTGTTGAAGTTGTAGCGGTAGTAGCCGTCGGCGTAGCCAGAAATCTTGAAAGGCGAGGTTTTGATGGAATCACCGGGTTCTGAGGCAAGCGGCAGGCTCAAGGCAATGGCAGCGGTAAAAAGCAGCATACTGGTTAGGGTTATGAGTGATGACTGGTAAAGCATCGCGCAAATGGGCATACCGGCATAGGCCACTCATGCGTGCGAGTTACTCTCCTTGATTACTCCCCGAAAACAGCACGAAGCGCAGGTAATGGATATACTGCTCCCCTCCTGCCTCCATCAGGAAGCACACTTCTACTCTCCTTGAAAATGCTTTTGTAGCTGACCTACCGGGGGGTGGTATGTCGGTTGGTGGCTGCCAGTCCGAGTGGCCAGCCAAGTGGGTTGTGCTTACTCTCGCAAACTATAGTTGAGTTTGATCAAGTAGCAAACAAACCAGTAATTAGAATAGGCTTTCTGATTTTGCCTTGTTATTGTAAGGCCAATATATACAGATGTGTTATAAAAAACAGAATATGGGTATGATATTTTATGCCTTATAGCCCAATTATTGAAATAAAATATAAAAAGCACCCTAAATATTATACCCACTATCCTTTTTCAACCTCTCTCTTTCCGCTTTACCTACAGCAGGAGATGGCAGCGCTGATATTTTTAGCTCGCCCTACGCTTATGCGCAGTAAAAAGCCCAGCCTCTTCGCAGAGACCGGGCTTTTTAGTTAATAGTGAGTGGCAGAACCACTTTATTGCTTATTCATAGCTCAACTCACCGGCACCTACCTTCAGCCGGACGCCCGGCTCGGCGGTGATACGGCCGGCTACTTGGGCTTGGTAGCCTTTGGCTTGCAACTCGGCCGCTACAGCTTCAGCCTGCGCTTCCTCCGTCACGAGCAGCATGCCGTTGCCCATGTTCCAGTAGAGGTAGGCCTCCGTGGGCGTGATGCCGGCCAGCTCGGCCAGCTGCTGCATAGCAGGCAGCGGCTCGAACAAGTTGGTCAGTTCGGCCCCGACACCGTTCTTGAGTACGCGCTTGAAGTTGTCGGCAATGCCACCGCCGGTGATGTGCGCGGCAGCGTGGAGGGGCAGGCCCGCATCCAGTACCGCTCCCACGCCGGGAGAGAAAATCAGCGAAGGCGCCAGCATCACGTCACCCCAGGTAGTACCCATTTCAGCGGCGTCAGAGCCAGTGTAAGGCGCCGTGTGCCACGCTTCACCAAAAGCTTTGGTGAGGGCGCGGCGGGCTAGCGAGTAGCCGTTGGAGCGGAACGAAGGCGAACGAAGCGCTACTACAGCCTGTCCGGCGCGCACGTTGGCTCCGCTCAGGGGGCGCTCCAGGCTGGGGTGCAACACGCCTACAGCTGTCGAGCACCAGTTGAAGTTCATGCGGGCGCCGGGGTAGCCACCGATGCGGTTGCCCAGCTCGGCAATTTCGCCGCCCGTTACGGCAATCTGACTGAACCGCGCCGCGTCGTGCAGGCCGCGCATCAACTCATCTACCACCTCGTAATTGAGCGTGTTCACGTCGATGATGTTCGACAGGTTGGTGGGGATAAAACCGGCCACCACCAAGTCGTCGGCCACCATGGCAATCAGGTCGTAGCCCAGCGTGTCGTAACGGTCGGTGCGCTCGGCTACTTCAATCTTGGTCCCGATGCCATCGGAGCCGATACCAAGCCGCTCACTGCCAAACCGGATTTCATTGGAGAAGCCCCCAGCCAAATCCTGAGCCGGTTCACCAGGCTTGCCAGCACGGGTACTGAAGGTTTTCTGCGCCCAATTATATGCGTTTTTGGAAGCGGCGTTGCCTTCTTCAATGGAATAGCCGGCGGTTTCTTTGATGGTGGAGGACATATGGAGAGCTATGTTAAAGCTAGAAAACTAGTTCCCCTCCTCAGATGAGGAGGGGCTAGGGGTGGTTGACCGGAGCGTTGAACGACTCTAGAGAATAAGCTAAAAACTGTTCGGACGTGTTCAACCACCCCTAACCCCTCCTCATCTGAGGAGGGGAACTAGCTTGCTAGCCTACAACTATAGTTTCGTTCACCTTTAATGCTCGGTTGGTTCCGGGGCTTTGGCGCTTACCGAGGTAAGCGCTTCGGCGGGCTCTTTTTTGCGATGGCTCTGGCGTTCCTCCTGAATGTGTCGCAGGTACTTGGTCACGTCGCCAGTGGGGTACTTGCCGGTGAAGCAGGCGAAGCAGCTGCCGCCGTGGCCTTTGTCTTCGGAAAACAACTCCTGCAAATCCTCCAGCGACTGGTAAATCACCTTATCGGCCTCGATGTAGCGGCAGATTTCTTCCTCGGTGTAGTTGGCGGCAATCAGCTCGGTGCTCATGGCCATATCAATACCGTAGATGCACGGCGACACGATGGGCGGCGCACTGGAAATGAAGTACACTTCCTTGGCCCCTGCCTCGCGCAGAATCCGCACGATACGTCGGGAGGTAGTGCCACGCACGATGCTGTCATCGACTACGGCCACTTTTTTACCTTCTACAAACTCACGGATGGGGTTCAGCTTCTTCTTCACCACATCCTCGCGGCCGGCTTGGCTGCTCACAATGAAGGAACGCCCCATGTGGTTGTTCTTCACCAAAGCCCGCCGATACGGCACGCCAATAGCCTCCGCCAAACCCGACGCCGCAAAGTACCCCGACGACGGCACATCAATCACCATATCCGGCTGAATGCCCGACTCGATTACCTTACGGGCCAGTATTTTACCTAACCGCACCCGCTCCCGGGCCACCAGGCGGCCATGAATCGTGGAGTCTTCGCGGGCGAAGTAGATGTGCTCGAAAACGCAGAAGTTCTTGGGCTGCTGGTACGGGTTCTTGTAGTGAACCTTGAAGTCACTGTCAATAAATACCGCCTGCCCCGGCCCCACGTTCTCGATGAATTCGAAACCCAGGTAGTCGAAGCAGGTGCTCTCGGAAGTAAAGGCGTAAACCGGGCCGCGTGGCGTGTCGCGGCGGCCCATTACCAGCGGCCGAATACCCAACGGGTCGTTGAAGGCCAGCAGGCCGTGTCCGGCAATGATGGTGATAGTAGCGTAGGCACCTTTCACCAGTTCCTGGGTGGTTTCCACCGCATCGAAAATATCCACCACCGACAGGGCGTCGAGGTTTTTCAACCGCAGTTCCGACGCGAAGGTGTACATGATCAGCTCCAGGTCGTTGCTGGTTTTGGGCAACACGTGGTACTTCTCGTGCATCAGCTTGGCTACCTGCCGGAAGTTGATGACATTGCCATTGTGCACCATGCTCAGCCCGAAGGGGTAGCTGGTGGTAAACGGCTGGGCCAACTCGGTGTCGTTGGAGCCCTGGGTGGTATAGCGCGCGTGCCCAATGCCGATATTGCCCTTCAGCTTCTTGAGCTGCTTGGGCTTGAACACGTCATTGATCAGGCCGTTGCCTTTATGTAAATGAAAGTTGTCGTCGAAGGTGGCAATGCCCGCGGCATCCTGCCCCCGGTGCTGGAGGGCGGTGAGACCAATTACGATGTCCTGCACAACATCATCGGGGCCGTAAAAACCTACAATTCCGCACATGGGAAGTATCTGAAGTGGCAACAAACCGCAAAGCTTGTTACCGGAGTGATAAGTGTGACACCAACCCGGCAGGCATTGGTGTGTGGGGTGTCGAGAGCAATAGACCTAGCTCCCAGCGGTTTCTCCGAGCGGAGAAGCACCAGTTGCGTTAGGCAGCAGAGGGTCGGGGGTGGAAGCTGAAACCGAGGCCGCAGCCGTAGTTTCAAGCGTTGTGGCAGGTAGCTCGCCCTGAATGAGGCGGGCCAAGGTGTCGGCATATAAAAAGTGCTCCACGGCCAAGCCGCGACGCTCTACTTCAGCTAAGGTTTCGGCGCCGCGCAAATCCACGGGCGCCTGGGCCAGAATAGGTCCGGTGTCCAGACCCTCATCAACCACATGAACCGTGATTTTGGTTTCCTGCAATTGATTTTCAAAGGCCCATTCGTAGGCGTGCAACCCTTGGTGCTGGTGGGTATCGGCGGGGTGAATGTTGAGGATGCGCCCCGCAAACGCCCGAATGAACGTGGGCGACAGAATGCGCATGTAGCCGGCCAACACCACATAGTCGGGCTGATACTGGTTGAGCACTTCTACCACTTCGGCGTCAAACTCCACCCGCTTGCGGCCTTGGCTGCTGAGGCTGGCCGTAGTGCAACCCAGCGCGGCAGCCGTTTCCAGGCCGGGCGCATCAGGCTTGTTGCTGAACACCACCGCTACTTCGGCCAAACCGTTCA
This sequence comes from Hymenobacter norwichensis DSM 15439, assembly GCF_000420705.1. Classification (GTDB taxonomy): domain Bacteria; phylum Bacteroidota; class Bacteroidia; order Cytophagales; family Hymenobacteraceae; genus Hymenobacter; species Hymenobacter norwichensis. The sequence goes on along the minus strand of NZ_ATVL01000006.1, from coordinate 104,601 downwards.
GCACGCCGCCTTGCACGGCGTTTACCAGGGCCACCATGTTGGAGCCCCGGCCCGACAGCAAAACAGCCAGGCGCTGCTTGTGGGCGCTATGCTTACCAAGTGCCTTCAAGAACGGGAGTTGGCCGTTGGCCGATGTCTGTGCGGATGTACGCATCCTGAAATTTAACCTTTTCTATTTCCCGATACACATGAGCTACAGCATCTTCCAGCTCTACGCCCTGCGCCACTAGCACCATCACCCGGCCGCCACTGGTTACCAACTCGCCGCCTTGCTGGCGAGTAGCCCCGTGAAACGCATGAATGGTATCCGGCAGTTCATTGAGACCAGTGATAGGAAAACCGGTAGGAAACTTGGCAGCCGGATAGCCACCTGAAGCCAGCACCACACCCACATAGTAACCGGGCCGCTGCCAAACGGTGGTTTGGGCCAAGTTGCCGTCGAGCGTGGCTTCAATGAGTTCCAGCAAGCTGCTTTCCATAGCGGGCAGCAGCACTTCCGCTTCCGGGTCGCCGAGGCGGACGTTGTATTCCAGCAGCTTCGGCCCTTGCGGCGTGAGCATCACTCCGAAATACAAGAAGCCGTTGAAATCGAACTGCTCGTTTTGGAGGCCCAACAGCGTGGGGTCCACAATGTCGGTCCGGATGGCGGCTAGCACGTTGTCGTCGGCGAAGGGCACGGGGCAATAGGCACCCATGCCGCCGGTGTTAGGGCCTTTGTCGCCGGCCAGCAACTGCTTGTGGTCTTGGGAAGGCGCCAACAGCCGGATGCGGTTACCATCGGTAATACCGATGATACTGATTTCCGGACCGGTCAGTTTTTCTTCCAGCAGGAAGCTGAACCAGCCGGTGTGCTCGGCTTGCAAATCGGTGAGGGCCTGTTCGGCTTCTTCTATGGAAGAGCACACATACACGCCTTTGCCGGCGGCTAGGCCGTCGTATTTCACTACCACCTGCCCGTCCAGCTCGGTGGCTTTGGCGCGAGCCTCATCTAGCTGGTCGCTGCGGTACTGCCACGACATGGCCGTAGCCACGCCGTGCCGCCGCATGAAGTCCTTGCTCCACACCTTGGAGCTTTCCAGCACCGCCCCGGCCCGGCTCGGCCCGAACACGCGGATATCAGAGCCAGCAAAGTAATCGACGACGCCTGCCGCCAGTGGCGCCTCGGGACCCACCACAATCAGGTTCACGCCATTGGCTTCGCAGAAGCTTTGCACCGCAGGAAAATCCGTGGCGCTGATTTCGGGGTGGCTGTTCGGGATGCCGCCGTTGCCGGGCAGCACGTGCACCGTGGCACCGTCGCGGGTCAGCTTCCACGCCATGGCGTGTTCACGGGCCCCGCCACCGAGGAGAACTATGGTTTTATTGCTGGTGCTCAATGTTGTGTGGTTGATAAGTCAGGGGGTGGCAAGCGGTGTTAATGGTAAAAGGAAAAGGCCTCAGCGTCTCCACCTATTTCCACTATCTGCCAGTTGCGAAATTGTATACCGAAGCCATGTTCTTCTTCCCACTCACATCCGAACCCTATTCCAAATCTTCCTACTTCAGGCTCCTCTGGTAGGTAAATCGTGTAAGGATGGTAGTATGGAAGCAATGCAGCGGCGTTTGTCACCACGGGCATATCAAGTGGACGTCCGTAGATAGTTTTGAATCCTTCAGCAACACGCTGGTAGTGTTCGAAAGCAGTATCTGTAATAATCCCCTCCAAACTTGATAGCCGTTGCAACAACGACTCTAAAGCGGCTTCAGCTAGAGGCGTTAGTTCTGTTACACCTTCAAAAAGCACAGGCACTAAGGCATGCTTCTCAAAAAGATCTACTGACACTTCTGCCATTAAATCTTCGTGCTCAATATGCAACGTGTCTTTCCAGTCGCTCATATCGGTTAGCTGATATCTTCGATGGAAAGAATCTTGCCGCCTTCCAACTGGAAAACCGACTTCCCCTGCATCTGCAAGGTGTCGCCGGGTTTCAAGCCGTTTGGGAATCCTATGGCCGCCAAGCCGGTGTAGTCAATCAGAACTTCCACCCGGTTGCCGGCTACTTGCCAATTAGTGACGCGCTGCTCCCGCTGAGAGAAATACTGCTTAGCTCGTTCGGCCTGCTGCCGGAAGCTTTCCTTGCCGGTTGTCGTCAGGTTCACTTCGCCGTTGGCAATGTTCCTGAACACTACCTCGTCGTGCAGGTTGGCCACCATACCGTCTACATCGAAGCGGTTGTACGCTTCGATGTAGGCTAGCACGAGTTGCTTTGGAGTGGCGGCGGTTTCCATGACGGCTAAAGAAGTGGACTAGTGCACCCGCAGTTCAGCGTCCGAGGGCATTAGCATTGACGAGTTCAGGCATCTTTCATAATGCCAGCGCGCACCAGGTTGCCCACGAGGCGGGCCCGGACGTCGCCGCCGCCGGTGGTTTCATTGCCGGTTGACAGTGGGGCGCCGGTGATACGCTCATAGATATCGAGGTAGCGGCGGCTGGCTTCGGCAGATACTTCGGGCGTGAGGCCGCGGGGATACTGACCGTCTACCTTGTTGGCAATCAGCCACTGGCGCACGTACTCCTTGTCCATCTGCTCGGCCGTTTCCGGATTCTTGGCGTAGTCCTCGGCGCTCCAGAACCGCGACGAATCCGGCGTGTGGATTTCGTCGATCAGAATCAGCTCACCATTCAGCAAACCGAACTCGTACTTGGTGTCCACCAGAATGATGCCGCGCTCTGCCATCCACTGTGAAGCGAAGTTGAACAGCTCCAGCGCTTTCACGCGCATCTTCTCGTACAGCTCAGCCGATACCCACCCTTCCGAAACCAAATTCTCAGGCGTGATTTCGCGGTCCGACTCCTCCTTAGTAGTGGGCGTTACAATCGGCTCGGGGAACTGCTGGTGCTTGGTCAGGCCGTCAGGCACGGTCACGCCCGAAAACGTGCGCTGGCCTTGCAGGTAGCCGCGCAACATGGAACCCGTGAGGTAGTTGCGCACCACCATCTCCACCCGAATCGGCTCGGCTTCCTTGGCCAACGTGACGTTGGGGTCGAGCAGGCTGATAACGTGGTTGGGGATGATGTGCTGCGTCTTTTCGAACCAGAAAGCCGCCAGCCCATTCAGCACCGCGCCTTTATGCGCAATCGGCGTTTCCAGCACCGAATCGAAGGCCGACAAACGGTCGGTAACGACGATGAGCCGCTCACCCGAGGGGGCCCGGTACGAATCACGGACTTTGCCGCGGTGCAGGAGCTCGAGCTGAGGAGTATCGAAGTGGTTGAGGGTGTCCATAGGTAAAGTGTCAGCCGGTCCGGAAGGCCGATGAACTGCGAGGGTGTCTTAAGATGAAAACTGGCTGGCTTCCTGCGGCGAAACGGCGGCTTGGCGCTGGTTCTGCACGTGCTCCACAATGTTGCGGAACAAGCGCAACCCGTCACCTTCCTCACTCAAACCGGGGTTGAGGCGCTTGCGGCGGGCCCAATCGGGGTGGTTATACAAGGAGAGGAACGCCTCCGGGTGCGGCATCAACCCGAACACTTGGCCGGTGGTATCGGTCAGGCCGGCGCAGTTGAGGTCGGCGCCGTTGGGGTTGTGCGGGTACACGTCAGTCGGCGAACCATCGTAATCGGTGTAGGACAGGCAGTTGAGCGCCTGCTCTTCGATGTGGGCCAGCGTGTCGGTGCCCGAGATGATGAGGCGACCTTCGCCGTGGCGCACGGGCACTTCCATGGTGTCGAGGCCCTTCAGGAAAGGTGAGTTCGACTTCGGGTTGACTTTCAGGCGAACCCACCGGTCTTCGTAGCGGCCCGAAGCGTTGTGCGTGAGCGTTACTTCGGGCGTTACGGTGCCGCTCAGGTTGGGGAGCAGCCCGAGCTTCACGAGCACCTGGAAGCCGTTGCAGATGCCCATCACGAACTTACCGTTGGCCACGAACTGCTTGATGTCATCGAGCAGCGTGCGGCCCTCGGCGTTTTTGCGGTAGCGGAGTTTGTTAGCCAGTACCACGCCGGACCCCAAATCATCACCGAAGGAAAAGCCGCCGGGGAAGTTCAGGATGTCGTAGTCGTGGATGCTGACGTGGCCGTGCAGCACTTGGTTGAGGTGCACGATGGTTGCTTCGGCACCCGCCAAGCGGTAGGCCGCGGCGTATTCTTCTTCGCAGTTGATGCCGAAACCCGTGAGAATCAGGGCTTGGACTTTCTGGCTGGTATCGTTCATGTGTTGGTCGTTCATCGGGCGGCCTCCTCTCCTGCTGGCTGGCCGAAGCCAATGATGCGGTTCACCGGGCCGTTGGTCCACTCGTGGCGCAGCACGGCCGTGCTAGCGGCAATAATTGGTTGCCCCGCGTGGCGCACCGTCAGTTGGCTATCCGGCGTAACTACCCCAAGCCGAGTGGCGCGGGCGCCGAAGTGCTGCTCGAAAGCCACCACATCTTCGGGTGCTACCGTGGCCACAAACCGGGAGTGCGACTCCGAGAACAGCTGTACATGCACCGGCAAACCTTCAGATAAATCAACCGTGGCGCCGTAGCCGTGGCCGAACGTGGCTTCCGCCAGCGCCACCGCCAAGCCGCCATCCGAGAGGTCGTGGCAGGACTGGATGAGGTGCTGGTCGTTGGCCTGGCCCATTAGGGTGTAGAGTTCCTTGGCCTTATCGAAGCGCACTTGGGGCACGTTGGCGCCTAGCTCACCGAACAGCTGGTAAAACTCCGAGCCGCCGAGTTCGTCGTAGGTTTCTCCTAACAGATAAATGACGTCGTCGGCCTGCTTGAAGTCGGAGGTGATGGTGTGGCGGACGTCTTCAATCTTGGCTGTCATCGAATACAGAACAGTTGGCGGCACGGAGATTTTCACACCGTCGGCCTTGAAGTCGTTCTTCATCGAATCTTTGCCGCTGGTGAGCGGAATGCAGTAGGCGGCCGTGGCGTCGCGCAGGGCTTCGCACATCCGGACCAGCTTGGCTAGCTTGAGCTTACCATCAGGGTTGGTGGTGGCGTCGTAGACTGAATCGGGTACGCAGAAGTTGTCGTTGACCGACCAGAAGTTGCCGTCGCCGTAGCTCAGGTTGGGCAGTTTGCCGCCTACCGCCACAATCTGGCGCACCGCTTCATCGAAAGCACCGGCCGACATATGGTAGGCGTCTAAATCACCGAAGCGGGGCAAGATGCCGTTGCTCACGGCCACGCCTTCCCAACTCTCGAAGTTGAAGCGCACCACGGCGGCATCCTGCGGCGCTTGGCCCGTGGCCCCCATCAACGGCTTGATGATGGTGCGGCCCTTCACCTCATGGTCATACTGCCGAATCACCGACTCGCGGGAGCAGATGTTGAGGCTGCCGAGCAGGCGGGTGAGAACATCCGTGTAATCGGAAGTAGCGGGTAAGGTTGGCTCCGCGACTTGGGGCTTGGTCCACTCGGCTTCCAGCACTTTACGCGGCACGCCGTTGTGCAAGAATTCCATGTTCAGGCGGGCCACCGAGTCGCCATCGAAGCGCACATCGAGGTAGCCATCGGCGGTGAAGTACCCGATATCGGTTAGCTCCACTTCCATTTCGCGGCCCAAGGCCAGCAGTTCGTTGATCTTGGCGGGCTCCACGGCCAGCGAGAAACGCTCCTGCGACTCACTCACGAAAATCTCCCACGGCCGCAGCCCCGGATATTTCAGCGGTACTTTCTCCAGCTCTACCACGGCTCCGCCGCTGATGGTTGCCAGCTCGCCAATGCTGGACGACAAGCCGCCCGCGCCGTTGTCGGTGCTGCACTTGATTAGGCCGCGGCGCGTAGCCAGCACCAGGAAATCCATGGCCAGCTTCTGCGTAATCGGCGAGCCAATTTGCACGGCCGTAGCCGGCGAGGTTTCGTCTAGCTCAATAGAAGAGAACGTCGCGCCGTGGATGCCGTCTTTACCCACCCGGCCACCGGCCATGATGATGCGGTCCTGCGCGTCGATGTTCTTCTCCCACGAGTCCAACCCGGCCAGCTGCATTGGCATCACGGCACCGGTGCCACAGTACACCAGCGGCTTACCCGCGTACCGGTCGTCGAACACGATGGCGCCGTTCACCGTCGGTACGCCCGACTTGTTGCCGCCGTCTTCGATGCCCTTGCGCACGCCTTCAAAAATGCGGCGCGGGTGCAGTTGGTTGCTGAGCAGCGTGCCGTTGAACTCGGGGTTGCCGAAGCACAGCACGTTGGTATTGAACAGCAGCCGCGCGCCCCCGATGCCGGTAGCTAGCGGGTCGCGGTTGTTGCCCAAGATGCCGGTAATGGCTCCGCCGTACGGGTCGATGGCCGAAGGCGAGTTGTGGGTTTCCACCTTCCACACAAACAACGATTCGGGGTTGATACGCACCGCGCCAGCGTTGTCGGAGAACACCTTAATCAGCCAGTCGTTGCCGTTAGCGCGCAGTTGGCGGTCCACTTCGGACGTGGCGTTCTTGATATAGGTCTTGAACAGGCCGTCGATTTCGTGCTCCTCACCGGTGTCCGCGTCCTTGTACTTGATAACGGCGCTGAACTCCTTGTGCTTGCAGTGCTCCGACCAGGTTTGGGCAATGATTTCCAGCTCGCAGTCAGTGGGGTCAATGGGCAGGCCGGCGGCTTGGCGCTCGGGGGCAATGGCCACGTAATGGTCGCGCACAGCCCGCATTTCCTCTAGGTTGAGAGCGTAGAGATTTTCCTTCGAGAGCTGCACCAACTCGCTGTCCGCCAGATTGGTGAGCGGCACGAGGTTGGTAATGGATTCGGCCCCACCACCGGGCCGCGGCGTGTAGTCGCGGATGTCGGTTATGGGGCCGGTTTCGAAGCGGTTGATGAGCTTGTTACCGAGCAGTTCTTCGGCCAGGCAGCGCAAACTACTCTCGGGCAGTTCGTGCTCCAGGAAGTAGAGCCGCTTGCTGAAGATGTGCTGCGTGTGCGTATCGAGGGGCTGGTTCAGGAAGTCGCCGAGGGCGTTCTGCGCCGATATGCCTTCGTCGTCGGTTACGCCGGGGAGCTTGGCTACTAGGATGTAACTCTTGTAGGTAGGCTCGTGGCGGAACTCGTCGAGGGCGACATCGTGCAGCACCGGGTCTTGCAGGCAGTGGGTCGCGAAGTCGCGCAGCTGCTCGTCGGTTACGGGGTAGCGCACCGTGTAGAGGGCGGTGCTTTGCACCCGGCCAGTGGTGAGGCCAAGGTGGCGTTGGGCAACTTCTGCCACACGTTGGCCCTCGCCATCATGTTGGCCGGGCTTGAGCAGAAGCTGAATGGTTCTTTGGGTAGATTCCAAAAGGGAAGTGGGTTATCTATTTTTCGGTTTCCCACGCGCCGCAACTGGCAGCCGTGAGGAAGCATACCCGCGCAGAGTACGCCGAAAATGCCTTGCTCCTGCGCCGGTTGCGCGGAAGTAGGTTTAAGAAAACGCTTTTTCCGGCCGACTGCCGGGCTTCACCACCGGAATACCTGCCCGACACAGCGGGCAATCATCGGGTGCGTAGGTGGCCGCCGTTACCGACAGCAGTGCAAAGTTCGGAAAAGTTAGCTCAGCTTTCCCACCCGTCCGGTCAATTAAACTTACCACGGCCAAAACTTTCGCGCCCAAGCCTTCCAGCACGCGCGCTACTTCGTTGGTGCTCTTGCCGGTAGTTACTACGTCTTCGGCAATAACAATTGTCTGGCCGGGCTCCACCGTGAAGCCCCGGCGCAAGGTCATCTGTCCGGAATCGTCGCGCTCCGTGAAGATGCCCGGCACCCCCAACTGGCGGGCCATTTCGTAGCCAATCACCACGCCGCCCATGGCCGGGCCTACTACCAGGTCGGGCTGCAAGCCAGCAGCCCGCAACTGTTCAGCTAGCTCAGCTGCGGCTGGTCCAGCCAAATCGGGGCGCCGCAGGAAACGGGCGCACTGCACGTAGGTATCGGAATGCAAGCCGGAGGAAAGCCGGAAGTGGCCGCGCAAAAGGGCGTCTTCCTGCACCAGTTGTTGCTCCAGCGTTTCGGGGGTAAGGGGGGTAGTCAAGAGGTGATTGTATGTGGGATTCAAAAAATAGAGTGGCGAGGTCTCAGCGTTTCAGCTGAGGCTACACGCCTACCGGCCGCAACTGGTTGATTTGAGCAGTCAGTTCTTTGGCTGCTGCCGCGGCATCCGAGGCTTGCCAAATAGCGCGCGAGGCGTTAATCAGAAGTCCTTGCCCATCAGGTCGCAAGCCAGCATTTAGCGTTGCTTCCAAGTCGCCGCCTTGCGCGCCGATGCCGGGTACCAAGAACCACTGCTGGGCGCTGATGCTCCGGATACGGGCCACGGCTTCGGCGTTGGTGGCGCCTACTACCAGTCCGATGTTGTGGTGCTGCTCGTTGAGCTCCTGTGCTACGCCGGTGGTATAGTCGGCGAGGGTGCCGCCCTGGGTGAGGGCTACGTCTTGCAGGGAGTGCGCAGGCTTATTGGACGTTTTAGCCAATACGAACACCATCTTGCCTTCGCGGGCAAAGGGCACAATGGAATCGTCGCCCATATAGGGGTTCACCGTCACCGAATCGGCCCCGATTACGTTGTAGGCGAAGCGGGCGTAATGGTCAGCGGTGTTGGCAATGTCGCCGAACTTACCGTCCAGAATCACCAGCGCCTCCGTCGGAATCCGGCGTACTGTGCGCTGCAACAGCTCTACCCCGCCCGGCCGGCTCAGGAAGAAGGCTAGGTTAGGTTTGAAGGCCGCCGCGTACTCCGCTGTCTGCTCGATGACTTCGGCCAAGCGGCTTTCCACTTGCGCATCGTTACCGATAGGGTCGAGCCCCACACAAAGCAGGGAGTTGACTTGCTGAACGCGGGCAGTGAGTTTGTTCATTGGGTGGTAAATGAAAAGTGGCTGCTCTGAATAAAGCTTAGCGGTTTATCATATTCGAGTTGGGAACTACATGAGCACACTCGTGCGCCAAGCGCGCCGATAGGCCGGGTTCCAGCCACTCGCCGCTGGCTATCTGCACGGCCGAAGCGCCGCACCGCAGATAATCCGTGACGTGCGCGGCGGTAAACACCCCGCCCGTTCCGAAGATGGGCAGCGTAATTCGCTCATCGTGGGCCAGTTCCCACACGCACCGCAAAGCTACGGCCCGCAATGCCTCACCCGACAACCCACCTACCAAGGGTTCGGCCGTAGCATCATCAGGTAAGTGCAAGCCTTTCAAAACGTTGGTAGCGGCCAGCGCGGTAGCGCCGCCCTCCTGTGCTCCCACCGCGAGACTCCGAATATGCTCGGGCCACGGAGGTAGCTTCACCACCACGGCAGATTCCGGGCCTAGTTCGTCGCGCACGGCTTGGGTGGCTTCACGCACAAACTTGGCGGTCAGGTCTTGTCCGTTTGCGGTGTCGGGTGCGGCTATATATACTTCTACTCCAGCTATCTGGTCAGCTACTTCGCGGGCCAGATAGCGGGCAATCTTGCGGAAGCCCGGTACGCCCGGTGCCGTAATGCTCACGAACACGGGCACGCCAAACCGGCGCAGATGAGGTAGGTGTTCGTTGGCCAGTATTTCTGCGCTTTCGGTGCGCATATTGGTGGCGTTAAGCAGGGTTTGTTCGGCTACCTGCCAGATACCTTCCTCATACAGCCCGGGCTTGGGCTCCATGGTGACGGTTCGGGTGAAGATGCCGCCTAGTTGCTCGTAACCAAGTCCGTCGGGCAACTGCCAGCTGGCCGCGGCCAGACAAACGGGATTCTGCAAAGTGAGGGAACCGAGTTGCATAGCGTAGAAACTAAAAAGCCCGTCGGGCTGCGAAGGACTTTATTTCAAATATTGTCGGAGTGAAAGTCTACCAGGATTCGACTTAACCTGGGGTGATACAACGGCGCAAATGAAAGTGAGCAGTCAGTGAAAGCGGGGATAGGTGTCTGGCACCAACCTATTGAAACTGAACGAACACAAAAAAACCGCTTCGGAAACCGGAGCGGCGAACGGGCTGAAAACCAGGAAAGCAAAGGAGTCAATGGTAGAAACGACCTTCCGGTTGTCTCGCAGGACGGATTCGAAACCAGTCCCGCACTTCATCAAAGAATTTTGATTGGGGTGAAGCACGAAGCAAAAGTACAAAATGATTTTACTGCCACCAAACAAGCGCCGAAAAACCCTGCTGTTAGAGAAAGTTTTTTCTCGTGCCAGTTTTAATAACTAAAAACTGTCTGACAAAATATTGCACGTTTTATTATTCTGGCATTCAACGCCTTACACAACAGCAGGCTGTAAACCAACGAATCCACGAAGTTCACTTAACTTCACGGTTGCCAAAGCAGAAAGGTTCACAAGCTGTATAACACTCAAATCCATTGCATTGAAATAATACAAATCAAGGAGGTTACCGATAATATATATAGTACTGAGAGGCAAAGATAGATAGCTAGGATACAACTCCACAATAGCGGGTAGCATTATCACTTGCTTTATTTGTATTAATAAAATTATATCAAACTATTATAAGTACAATAAGAGTAGCGCGTGGTATCTTTACCCTATCTAAATCAGCTTCTGTCTTTTGCTATGAAATATCTATTCCGCGGGTTGTTGTTAGCTGGTTTTCTGTCGTTTACGTCAGTGGCCTATGCCCAGGACTTTGTGGCGGCCCCTATCGAATATAGTGAGCGGGTGCCGGATGAAAATGCTGATGCCAGCACCCTCTATCAGCGCACTCTCGACTGGACCGAGAATCGGTTCACTTACAAACCCAAGCAAGTTGTGCGCACCGATGCGGCGAAGGGGGAAATCCGGGTTTCGGGCACGGTGCAGGTGAAAACGGCCTCCTCGTCAGGGCAGCTACAAGAGCGGCCCGTTCTGTTTGAATTCGTTTTCCGGGCCCTGCCTACAGGCTACGAGTACAGTGTAGGTTATTTCCGCGTTGTTCCAGACATCAAAAACCCCACTAATACGGTGCCTTTTGAGGACTTTGTGGAGCAACTGGCCCAAGAGCGCCACAACGACCGGACTCACAATGACCGGCGCGTAACAGCACAGGCTACTTCTCTAGCTAGTGAAATAGCCATGTCCTTTCGTTCCTATATGAACAGCCGGCCAGCTGCTGGAGGAATAGAACAGTAAGCCTTCTTCTGGCCTGAGTTATTCAGGATTATAAAATTTAATAGCCTAAGCACCATTCAAACTACTCCCGGCCAACACGCTGTATCCGGTCCGGCAAGGTGCGGGCATCTAACAACAGGAAACCATCTAGGCAATTACTAAAACTAGGATCTAAGTTGAAACCCAATAGGCGGGCATTCTGCTTGAGGTATTGGCGCAACAGCACTGGCACGCCAGTACCACCCGGCTCTAAGCCACAGATGAGTTGTTGCAGTTCTTGTAGATTGGTCAGGCCAGCTTGAAGAAGAGCTGCAGCGTTTTGGCCATCGAGCGGCTTGTATCGAAACTGCTCGCGCGGACGCACATAAGCAGCTAACTCTGCGTTGAAAAAATGCCGCGTAAGATATTCCACCATTACCGCTTTCGACACCGATGAGAAGCGGTTGCTGATACTCACGGGGCCGATGAGGTAGCGGTACTCCGGATGTACCAGCATATAGGCGGCCACTCCTTCCCATAGTAGGGCTAATGGTAGCGGCTGCCGCTGGTACTCGGGCCGGATAAAGGAGCGCCCTAGTTCCAACGATTGTCGTAATACAGGTGTCAGTTCACGGCTGAGCTTGAATAGAGAGTGCAGATAAAAACCACGCCGCCCATACTGACGCAAAATGGCACGGCCCTTTCCTAATCGGTAGGCTCCTACCAAGCGTTGATTTTCTCGGTCGTAGAGAAACAGATGTCGGTAATAGGTATCGTATTTATCAAGGTCGGTGGGTTGCTGAGTGCCTTCGCCTACCAGCCGAAAAGTTAGCTCGCGCAGACGCCCAATTTCACGCAGTACATGTGGGATTTCAGAGCATTTGGCGACATATACTTCCCAACGACCACTTACCAGCAGGCGGCGGCTGGCCCGCAGCCCCGCAATATCCTGCTCGATAAGCGCCGGGGCAGTTTCGGTAATAATAGGCGGGGTGGGCAGCGCCGGCAGCAAGGCAGCAACGCTACGCTCGGCGGCAGTTCCCAGAGCATACACCTGGGCCCGAAGATACGCTAGTTGGTCGGCGGTGGGCAGACGGTCTAACACGGCCGGTCCAATGGGCTGTCCGATTCGTACTTGAATCGTCTGGCCCTGTTTGTTGAGTAGCTCGGCCGGCAAACGGGCCGTACGTAGTAACGGATGTATAAACCCTAGCCAGCTGAAACCGGAGCTATTCTGGCCGCTTAACCACACAGGTACTACTGGTACTCGCGCCGTTTGCAACAGCCGGCCAGCCGTCGGGTTCCATTCCGAGTCGGTAGCTGCTTGGAAAGGGTTGGCTCTATGTGCTACCTCACCAGCCGGAAAAAGCAGCAACGGCACGTCATTGTGCAGGTGCCGCAATAGCCGCCGCACTCCTGGCACGTTGCGGCCGGCCGCCTCTCGCTCCGGGCTAACTAAAATTAGTTGCGCGGCCAGTTGCGGCAGTAGTGGGGCCAGTAACTCGTTGGCTACAGCTCGCAAATCGGGACGAGCTTTGCCTAGTACGTGTAGTAACACCACTCCGTCGAGCAACCCACACGGGTGATTAGCTACCGCTACAAAAGCCCCCTTGGGCAACCGTCGTAGCTCGGCGGCATCATAACGGACAGTGATACGCAGATGTATCAGTAACTGCTCCACGAAAACAAGCCCTTGCTGATGCTGGCATTTCTCGTACAGCCGCTGCAAATCACGCATATGCACGAACTGCTCCCATACTGAGCGCAGCAGTGTACGTGGCCCGCGCAGTACATGAGTTAACGAAGAACCCTGAGATGAGTGTAATTCCATACAAGCCAACTAACATATGCCGAATATCTAGCAACGCGGATAGTTACCAAACTTCGGAAATCAAGATTAGCGGCTTGTTATGAGCTGATTACTTAACCATTAAGCTTCGTGTGGAGGTATTACGAGTGGCTGCAACGCGCAAAGAGCCGCGTTGCAGCGCGGCTCTTTGCTTTCTTTCCTCTGTGCACTTCACTCACGACACAAAGGTACAGAATAGAGGAACCATAAGGTAGGATAAAATTTTGAATAACAAAACGTTAATATTCCCTTGATTCATTACTTCGGTCCTTTTAAACCATAATTTTTAGGCCATAAAGCCAATGACAAAGACAGCAAAGCCCTTTTTATAGTAACTATTCATCAATACCTCAGCCACTTAAAGCCTTTGATGGGCATAGCATGATTATAGCATACATTTTATATACGATACTACTATGAAGCGTAGTTTTTGTGCACTTGGCTTCTGCAATACGAGGGTTAATTATCTGATATAGAGGCCTGCATGTCAGGCTTTTTGCAAATAAAATTCGGCCTTATATAGACTTATCTGAATAAACAGCACAATTATTGTTCGCTCATTCTCATCATCCACTTCCAATCAATTACTTACTTATGCTTACACCGTTACGCCTTCCTCACTTCCTGCTGCTGTTTGCTTTGCTATTAGGCATACAAACCAGCTACGCTTCGCATTTCTTGGGCGGTCAGCTCACGTATACTGCTGTTGTAGGCACACCCAACCGCTACAAATTCACGCTACGGGTGTACCGCGACTGTGGCGGAGCCAGTCTGTACACAACGGCTACCTTCCGGTTCCGAAGCAACGGCTGTAGCTCCACTGGTGCCCCCGGCGACCCAGCCGATATCGTAGCACCTCTGCTCGGTGGATCTACCATCGGTAGCGACTATTGTGCTACGGCTACGGGGGGAAGTAGCCCCTGCGGATCCGGCTTGCCTACCAACTACGAAACTGGCCGCTACGAGGTGGAGGTAACCTTGCCCCCGAAAGCCGAGTGGCGCATTAGTGTAAATGATAGTGCTAGGCCCGCAACAGCTAACCTAGTAGGCCAGGATAATATCCTTTACGAAGCTACTCTTCGCAATGCTGTAGGCGGACAAACTATCCTGAATAACTCTGCCTCTTTCGCTACTATCCAAACGCAATTTGTGGGCTGGAACCTAAACACTACCTTCAGCCATCTGGCCAGTGATGCTGACGGAGACTCGTTGGTTTACTCACTGGTGCAGCCACTTGCTAACTGTGGCGACCCGGTTGCCTACCGAAACATTAGCTTGCTCGGCCCATACATCGACCTGTCGGCAGGCGGAGTGTCTTGCTTGGCGACTATAATGGGTGGTACCGTTTATACTCCCACGTTCCCGTTGGCCTCTTATAACATCACGGGCAACTGTCCGGTGAAAACAGCCACTCCGTACTTCGTTTTCGACCCTGCAACCGGCTCGGTGTCATTCCGACCTTTGATCTATAACCCAGCAGTTAATTCTCCGGAGAACAAGTATGTGGTGGTAGTGCAGGTAGATGAATACCGCCGTTTGAACAACGCCTACACGCTAATAGGCAGTACCCGGCGCGATATGATGTTTATTGTGGTGGATTGCGGGGCTAACCAAAATCCGTCGCTTGCTCAGTTGCGCATTAATAGTAGCGCTACTGCGCTACCTATCAATACTGTTATTCCGGTAATAGCGGGGCAACTGGTAAGCCTGCAGCTAACTGGCACCGATCCTAACAACACCCAGATAGTGACAATGAGCAGCAATGCCGAGCAAGTGCTACCTAATGCAGATTTCGTAGCTTCTGTTCCTAGCACTCAGCCTACAGCCTCCCTCAACTGGCTGCCACCTACCAATCTGCGCTCAGGCTTATATTATTGCACAGTTACTACCACCGACAACGCCTGCCCCATCAAAGGAGTCACTCAGCAGACGCTCACCTTCCGTGTAACCAATACCACGTTAGCTACTAAAGCGCCCCACAATACTACTTCGTTGGCGGCAGTACCCACGCCGTTCCGGGGTCAGGTCAGCTTCACGCTGGCGAAGCCTGGTGTACAAACTGTGCTCGTGTTCGACCACCTTGGCCGCCAAGTCGCCGAACTGAAAAGCCGGCCAACCGGCGAGGTAGTGTGGCAGCCCGGCACGGGCGTAGCAGCTGGCCTATATCTAGCCCGCTCAGTTGATGGCCGACAAGTAGCACGCCTGCTGCGCACCGACGCGGAATGAGTGACTACACTGCATAACGAACAGGCAAAAAGGCTCCGTCAGTACGTACTGGCGGGGCCTTTTTACTATATATTCTTAGGAAAGAGCCTAGGCTTATTTAAGAAGAAGTACTCGGATGCCGTAACACAGAATTGGTTGTGGCTATATCTACGTATTCCTTTTTGAGCAGTTTAATGTCGTCTACTATAGTCTGGAGCTTGGCCTTTATTTCCTCCGCGGTACGGTTATAAGGGCTGCGCTTGCCAGTCCAGGTTATGAACTGCTTGATTTCTTCCTCAGCAAAACGGGCCATGCTGGTTGCGTTGTGCAAGAATTCTTCTTCTACTTCCATAATCTTGGCGTACTGTTTCCAGTGGCTTTTAAGTTGATAACGGTGTAGCAGTAGGTGAAGTAATCAGGGCGGCCAATTGGCAATAGCAAGTGAGTGCTAGTTTGGCCATCAACGTATTCCTATCTAAACAGGTTACTAGTTTCCTGAAATAAGTAAGCGTTGGGATTCTAAGCGTTTCCCTCTAGCATCAAGCAACATAACAGTGTAAATGCCAGATGGCAAGCCCAAGACATTGATGACCAAACCGTTGGTTAAGTTAGTATTTTTTTGAATCAAGGCCCCGTGACTGTTGTAAACCTGTACTATGCTGGCGTTAGCTGCTTCTGAAGCAGTAATGTGTACTTGCACCTGCGCCATCCCAGCTGTTGGATTCGGGTACATTTCCAGTGCTTTTGACTGCTTACTGATGGATACAGCAGCTACCGGCGAAAAGCTTTCATGGCCGTTGATGTCTACTTGCCGCAAACGATAGTAGAGCGTCGTCTTTCCTACCGTCGCAACGCTTTCATCTTGGAAACTGTACGCTTGGGTGCTGGCATTGGTACCAGCCCCTTTTACGGTTCCAATTGCCTCGAAGCCGCTGGTAGCCTGCACTGCCCGCTCCACTACAAAATGGCTGTTTCCTCGCTCAGAAGCCGTCTGCCAGCTTAGCACTACATCATTGCCACTTGCCTGTGCCCGGAAAGCCCGCAACTCCACTGGCAACGGCGCTGCCAATGGGACAATCGTTGTTGGAAAGCCCATTGGGCGGTCTTGGGCGAAGGCATAATAAATGCGGGTTTGGTCGAGGGCAGCAACCGCATTACTTACTTCTACTTCCACCCGCTGAAAATTTTGAGTAGTTCGGAAAAACACTTCCACCCGGCCATCAGATAGCAGGCCCTGCTGAAGCAGGCTGCCGGCGGCGGCCGTTTCCAACAGCTGGTCACCATTAGGCCCACCGTAGGTCCGGAGAGTGATGCCATTCAGTAGTTGCGTATTCAGTAAGCCAGCACCTTGGTTGAGCACTACGCCCGCAGCATTGCCAGCAACTCCCGTACCGTTGAGGTTTAGGCGTAGCGCCGACGATGTGAGAACCCCGGCCAAGCCAGTTCTAATCACGGCATAGTCGTTGGAGTTTAAATTGTTGTCGGCAGCACGCTCGGGGTTCAATACATTTACGTTGGCACACAGTACACACAGCACGCCATTCGACACGACATCAAACTGGTTAGCTCCACTGGAGAAATTCGACAGCACCGGGGTCTGGTCGCGGAATACACTAGGTTCTAGGCCAAATCCATAATACACGGCGAGGTTATCGAGGGCACCAACTGCGCTAGACCGTGTGAGTTGCACTTCATCAAAGCCCAGAGTGGTAGGAAAGCTGATATGTTGCTTACCATCAGGCAGTACGGTTACGTTCAGCAGTTGGCCGCCGGTGGCAGTTTCTTGGCGCACACCATTCTTGTAAGTAGTAAGCTGCAACCCCGCCAAGGCATTCACATCCAGCACGCCTTGCTGCCCTACCACAAATCCGGCCTGATAGCCAGCAGGTGCGGCCGTTTCCAGCTTCACTCGTAGCGTATTCGGGCAGCTCACTCCCACCAACGTGCTGAATGTAGCGTAGTTGCTTAAGTCTTGGTCGACGGCCCGCTCAGGATTAAGCACGTTGGAGTTGACACATACCTGCACATTGTTGTTATCAACAACAGCCGTGCTATAGCTTACGCCGGCTGTTGCCGTGGCAAAACGTGATACCACTCCACGGGCCGTTTCTACTACGTTGGCGTCTACCCCATAGGCATAGTACACGCGCACATCGTAGCTCAAATTGAGCACCGAATTCACTTCTATTTCTAGTTGGTCGAAGGTTTGAGTGGCTAAGAATTCCACTCGACCGGGGATAGTACTGCCTAGCGCGGCCAAAGCCAATGCGGTTACGTTAAGGGTTTGCTTAGGATTTGGGTCGCCAGTTAAGTAGGTGCGAAGTGTAATGGTTCCGATTGCAGACAAGCCAGTTGCCGCTCCAATTACCACCCCAGCCCGGTGGTTTTTGGGTACTGGCGCATCCATCTGCATCCGCAACGATACTGGAAAAAGATTAAGCGCCAGAATGGATGGGCGCAGGGTGGCATAGCTAGTAAAATCGGCATCCACTGCTCTAGCTTCATTTGTAATATTCCCACAAGCTAAGCTGAGCGAGCAAGCACGGCTGAAGGAAGAACGGCCGCTAGTGGAATAGTAAGCGGGACCTGTTTGGCTCTGAGCCCAACTTGGGAACAGAACTGACAAGCACAAAGCCAAAACACTGAAAATCTGGGGATAGAACATGCGTTTCATAGGAACGAGCTCTTATTGGTGGGAAAATGTTGGGTATATCTTCCATAAGTGCAATCAAGTTGCCAAATTACATTTCAAAACAAAGTGCATTGATAATCAATTGTTTAAATTCATTGTGAAATCTATATACTGTCCTTATATTAGATTCCCATTCCTAATTCGGGAAAAGATGGCAAAGCCCACATTTCCCTATTATACTCGCATCCTCGCTCTTTCCCATCTATTCTGCGCTATATAGACTCAACACCATCTAAAAGGCATTTCTCCCACCCCCAACTGCCAATGCCTTTATGATTATTCCTGCTATAGCCAGCCCAGCATCTTATCCACCTATGTCGGTTTCATCTCCACTCAACATCTTCGTAGTCGAAGACAACGCCTGGTATGGCGAGTTGCTTGAATATAAACTTGCCCAGAATCCTGACAACCAGATTCAGCGCTTCACTACCGCGCAGGCGTGCCTTGCGCACTTACACGAGCAGCCCGACCTTATTACGCTGGATTACAACTTACCCGACGGCAAAGGTGATGAAGTACTGCGCCAGATAAAAGAACGTCTGCCGGAAGTGGCCGTCATCGTTATTTCGGGGCAGGAAGACGTACGCACCGCTATTGGCCTGCTCCGACAAGGTGCCTACGACTATCTGCTGAAGGATGAGGAAACGGCCGACCGACTCTGGAACATGGTGGGCAATGTGCGTAAGCAGTTGCAACTGCGCCGTGAAAACGACCGGCTCCGCGAGCAAATTGGGCAGAAATACGACCCTGGACGCGCCATTTTGGGTGAAAGCTCCCAAATGCAGCATTTGGCTTCTCTAATAGACAAGGCAGCCCGCACCAACATCACCGTATCAGTTAGTGGTGAAACGGGCACTGGTAAGGAACTGGTAGCGAAGGCTATCCATTATAAGTCGGCCCGGCGCAATCGGGCTTTTGTGGCCGTAAACGTAGCTGCTATTCCGCACGAGTTGCTGGAGAGCGAACTATTTGGGCACGAAAAAGGCGCTTTCACAGGAGCTATCAGCCGCCGTATCGGCCGATTCGAGGAAGCCCACCAGGGCACCCTATTTCTCGATGAAATTGGGGAATTGTCATTAGACCTACAGGCCAAATTGCTGCGTGTTTTGCAAGAGCGGGAAGTGCAGCGAGTGGGAGGTGGCCAGCCGATTCCGTTTGATGCTCGCCTGATGGTGGCCACGCACCGCGACATTGCCGAGGAGGTGAAGCAGGGCCGTTTCCGCGAAGACCTGTATTACCGCCTTCTGGGGTTGCCTATTATGCTCCCGCCACTTCGTGAGCGGGGCGAGGATATTCTGCTGCTGGCTGATGCCTTTCTGCGAGACTTCTGTAGCCAGAATAAAATGGCGCATTATTCTCTCTCGGCAGAAGCGCAGGCAATGATGATGCAGTATCCCTTCCCGGGCAACGTACGTGAGTTGAAAGCAGTAGTGGAGCTAGCCGCAGTATTGGCTGAAGACGATACGATTCGTCCCCAAGACCTATCGTTGCGGGTGCAAGGCGCCAGCTCCAACACCTTAAACGCCACAGCCCCTATTGGCAACGAGCCATTACGGATACAGGTAGCTAACATCGTGCAGCGTTACCTCGACGCTTACCAAGGCAACATTCTGCAAGTAGCCGCGAAGCTGCAAATCGGCAAATCAACTATTTACCGCATGGCTCAGAATAATGAGGTACGCCTACGGTAGTTGAAACTAGTTGCTTTAAAGCAAACCGCTTTTTCGTGCGTCACCCAGTAACATTAGTCTGGTGCGCGGAAAAGCGGTTTTATTTTAGCGTATTTCGGGCCTTGCCTCTATTTTCAGCCATCTTGTTAGCTCTTACTCCAAACCCGCCTCTATATCGTAGTTGTAGATAATATGCTTTCTTTTTAGTGCATGCTATGACCTCTATTGCGTACCGCCAGCAGCAACGCCAGCTGCGACAGGCGCGTAGTGCCCACCGCACCGCTCAATTACAGCTTCAGGAACTGCGTGAACAGCTCCAGCAGCAACAAGAGGCGGCAGCGGGCCAGCTCAATGCCCTACTCCAAACCATGAGCGCCGGCATGCTGGCTCAGGATGAACACCTGCGTACGGTGCTCGTGAATCAGCGCTTTTGTGAGTTACTGGGCTTACCTGCGCCGGCTGCAACGTATGTGGGCACCGACCAGACTGAGCTCCTCACGCAAGTCGTTCCGTTTGCTCGCCCTGATGAAGCCCAACAGCAAGCCACAGAGGCTATGGCAGCGCAAGCGCGTCAGACAGATTTGGTTACGCTAACCAACAACACTATTCTGCAACGCGAATATCTGCCGCTTATGCAGGATGGGCGCACCGTCCTGCACTTGTGGAGCTACGAAGACGTAACGCAGCAGCAACGCATGTTGTCTCGTGTGCGAGAGCTTTCTCAACTAGCCGAATTCAGCCCAGCCCCTATTTTTTGCTTTGGGCAAGACGGACAAGCCCGGTACGCCAATCCAGCTGCCGAGCCGGTATTGCACACTCTGGCGCAGCCTCAGTGGCAGGCTGAACAAGAATTTCTGCAACGAGAAGTAGCTAGCACCTTGGCTAGCACTGCTACCAGCACTGTTGAGCGTAGCCTTAATGGTGCTCACTACCTCTGGACAGTGGTGCCGCTACCGGAAGAAGGCGCCGCCAATGTGTATCTAACCGATATTACAGCTCGGCGCCAAGCAGAAAAAGAACTGCGCCATAGCCAGTTGTTTGCGGCCCGCATTAACGATACTATTCCAGCCATCGTATTTCTGTTTGATGTACACGAAATGCGGATTTTGTACGCCAACCAGCAGGTAGAGCGTATTATGGGCTACACCGAGCAGCAACTGCTGGCTATGGGCAGTGAAGTAGGTCCGCAACTGCTAGATACTAATGGGCTACTCGTACTGGCGAACCTGCACGAGCAGATAGCTCCACTCACCGACGAGCAGAATGTAACCTACGAATTACGGGTCCGGCACCAACGAGGCAGCTGGCAGTGGCTGAAGATTCAGGGCTGTGTATTTATGCGCGACGCCAACGGCACCATTCGGCAGATGGTAGGCAGCGCCGAGGATATCACCGACCGTAAAGCCACCGAAGACTCGCTGCGCCAGATTCGGTTGTTGCAGGATCGGGTGGCGAACACAGTGCCTAACCTCATCTACATCTACGATTACGAAAAGCAGCGCAATGTGTACTGCAACCGCTACATCGAAACTATTACGGGCTACAGCCGAACCGAAATTCTGGCTATGGGTGCCGAAATGCTCCTTTCGTTGATGCCAGCAGCAGAAGCCGAGAAGTTGCGGCAACACGTCATAGAGATAAAGGAAGCAGCTGACGGCGAGGTTATTACCATGGAATATCACCTCACCCACGTCAACGGCTCGGTACGGTGGCTACGCATTACCACCACTCCTTTCGAGCGGGACGCTGAGGGGCGGGTACGCCAAATAGTAGGCACTGCTGAAGATATTACCCGCTGGAAAGTAGCCGACGAGCAGCGTCGCACTGCCAACCGCCGGTTGGCCGAACAGAACCGCCTGTTCCGGCAGGTAATTGATACCACCCCGCACCTTATCTACCTCAAAGACAGCCAGGACCATTACCTGCTGGCCAACCGAGCTACCGCCGAGCTGTATGGCATGACACCGGCCCAGATAGTGAACACCCAGTTGGGGCAGCGGCCGGTTAGCCTAGCTGACAGTCAGCGTTACCGCCTTCAAGATGAGCAGGTTATCCGGACCGGGCAGGAGATGGCGCAGGAAGAAACCTTCACCCGCCCCGACGGCACGGTACTGTGGTTCCACAGCATTAAGCGCCCCTTTGTATTGGCCGACGGCAGCGTGCAGGTGCTGGGCATCGATAGCAACATCACTGAGCTAAAGCGCACCCAGTTGGATCTGCGGGCCGCTAAAGAGGCAGCCGAAGAAAATGCCCTGGCCAAACAGAACTTTCTGGCCAACATGAGCCACGAAATCCGGACGCCGCTCAACGGCATATTAGGCATTGCTGGCTTGCTAGCTAAAACATCACTCGACGACCAGCAGAACCAGTACCTAGGTCACATTCGCCACTCCGCCGACCACCTATTGGTTGTCATCAACGACGTACTGGCTATGGCGCAGCTGAGTGCCGGCAAAGTGCGCACCGAAACCATTGCCTTCGACCTGCGCGACGTGTTGCAAGCCAGCCAGGAGTCGTTGCTGCCGCGCGCTCAGGAGAAGGGCATTGGCCTCATGCTTACCCTGCCCGCGCCAGAAGTACCCACTACTGTGTACGGCGACCCGTACCGGCTGCGCCAGGTGCTGCTGAATCTGCTTTCCAACGCCGTTAAGTTCACGGGGCTCGGGAGCGTACAGTTGGTCTGCCAGCCGCTAGGCACCGCACCCGACGGGCAGGCGCTGTTCCGGTTTATGGTGCAGGATACCGGCACGGGCATTCCAGCGCACCAGATTCAGGACATGTTTGAGCCATTCACGCAGGCCTCGGCCAGCACGGCACGTGAATATGGCGGTTCGGGGCTGGGTTTAAGTATTTCCCGCAACTTAGTGGAGTTGATGGGTGGCACTATGAGCGTTGAAAGTCAGCTTGATGTAGGCAGCACATTCAGTTTCACCTTACCATTCAAACTGGCTACGCCGGCTAACCGTGCTGAGCTGCCCGCCCAGCCCATTGACTATCGGTCCTTGGGGCCACGCCGGGTACTGCTGGCTGAAGACAACGCCATCAACCAATTTCTAGTTGAATCGTTGGTACGCAACTGGGGATGGACCGTTGATACGGCTGGCACAGGTCCTAAAGCCGTGGCGCTGTTCAGCCAGCAGAACTATGATGTGGTGCTTATGGACATTCAGATGCCCGGCATGGATGGTATAACAGCCACCCAACTTTTACGCCAACACCCAGATCCTGCCCGAGCTGCCACCCCTATTCTGGCCCTTACCGCCCATGCACTGCGCGGCGAAGAAGAGCAATATTTAGCAGCTGGTTTTTCGGGCTACTTATCAAAGCCATTTCGGGAGGAAGATTTATTCCAGGCTATTGGCAAATTACTGGGGCGGCGCCCAACGCTGCAGGCTGGCACTAGCACTCCAGTTCCGCAGCCGGAAGACAGCATGCTACTCTACAACCTAAGCGGCATCCGGCGGCTAGCTCACGGCAATGAAGAGTTTGTGCGGCGGCTAGCGCAGTTGTTTATCCAAACTACCCCACCCGCTGTGCGAGAACTGGAGCAGCACGCCGCTACCGGCAACTACCAGCAGTTGGGAGCAGTGGCGCACAGCCTGAAAAGCGCCCTCGATGGTCTGCACATTCAGCAGCTACACAACCCAATCCGCCACCTCGAAGCCTGCCGTGATACGCCCCTTCCCGCCGCTGAAATGGAGCAGCTGGTTGGTTTGGTGAAGGAAGTAACGGCACAGGTGATGGCCGGGCTGCGGCAGGACTTTCCGGGCTTGTAACTTAACGACAAATTATGCTTACCAAGCAGGTTGACACCCTCGTAATCGGGGCAGGGCAAGCAGGACTGGCAGCCGCGTATTACCTGCAACAGCACGGCGTGGAGTTTGTAGTGCTGGACGAGCGGCCGGCTGTGGGCGACGTCTGGGCCACCCGCTTCGAGGCCTTGCGACTGTTTTCACCAGCTTGGGCCAGCGGGTTACCAGGCTTTTCCTGGCCGGGATCGGCGCTACGTTACCCTACCAAAGACGAAGCGGCGGCCTATCTGCAAGCCTACGCCAACCATTTCCGGTTGCCAGTGCAGCTAGGCCAGCGCGCCATACAGCTCAGCTTCGCCAATGATGCCACTGGCTACCGCGTTGAAACAGCAGCCGGCACCACTTATCAGGCCCAACGAGTTATTATTAGTACGGGTGCGTATTCAGCTCCCAAGCAACCGGAGTTTGCCACCGGCCTGCCGCCACACGTGCAGCAGCTCCACAGCAGCCAGTATCACCAACCTCACCAGATTTCTGGTACCGGCCCGGTGGCCGTGGTAGGCAGCGGCAACTCGGCATTGCAGATTGCCGCCGACTTGGCTACCACCGGCCGTCCTGTAT
Source organism: Hymenobacter norwichensis DSM 15439 (assembly GCF_000420705.1). Taxonomy (GTDB): domain Bacteria; phylum Bacteroidota; class Bacteroidia; order Cytophagales; family Hymenobacteraceae; genus Hymenobacter; species Hymenobacter norwichensis. The sequence goes on along the minus strand of NZ_ATVL01000006.1, from coordinate 80,820 downwards.
TCGTGGCGTTTGATGAGGCCGTGGGAGCTTTTCCCAACAACCAGCTGACGTGGGTGGTCCTCAAAAAAAGCGGCTTTCTAAGCATCCCGCGCGCCACCCTACTAGGCCGCCACATCATGCACCAGCCCGAGCCCGTGGTACGTGGCGACTTACAGCGCCTCAAGCAATTCCCGAATGCGCACTTCGTAGGCCGGGCCACCAGGGCTACTGCTGAGGGCGCACTAGAGGCCCAGCGCCAGAATACCCCACCTCTAGAAGCAGTGGTGTGGGCCACCGGTTTCGGCCCTGGTTTTCAATGGGTAAATCTGCCCATTTTCGAGCCCGACGGTACGCCCCGCCACCAGCGGGGCCTTACGGCAGCGCCGGGCGTAGCTTTTCTGGGCCTGCCTTGGCTGAACAACCGCAGTTCGGCCCTAATGGGCGGTGCCGGACCCGATGCCCGCTATGTGGTGGAGCACTTGCTGAAAAGCACATAATTATACTGCAACTAGTTAGCTGCTTTTGGGGTTAGCTTTACACATACCAACACCAAGTACTGCCGGGTATACCAATAGGGCTGGCTGTTGCGTTTCTTTTGTATCTCCTTAATTCAATTCTCATGTCTCTTCTAATTTTCTTAGGTATTGCATTGGCTACTGCCCTTCTTGCTCTCAATACATTCGACCAGTTGAAAGCTTCTTTGAAGCCAGTACCCGTACGCGCCAACAACGGCCGTTAAGTGCACCGGTTAACCGTTTAAAACGGCAACCATCAAAAAGCCCCGCCTGCATGCAGACGGGGCTTTTTGATGGTTGATATACTCGGGTTACGTTACTTGCTAGCGAATTACAAGCTTGCGCATCTGGCTGGCGTTGTCGCCTTCAAGCTTCACGTAATAAAGCCCACTGGCAAATTTGCTTAAATCCAGCGTTTTTGTAAACCGGTCGTTGAGTTCAGTAATGGCTTCGCGGTAGACCACGGAGCCAATTATGTTTAGCACACGCAGCTCTACTTTGCGGCCTTCGAAACCATTGATAGAAATATGAACAACCCCAGTGCTAGGGTTTGGATAAACTACCAAACTGCGCTCTTCGACGGGCTTAGCTACCGCCTGGGAACGTACGCCTGGCTTAGCTGCGTCGGCCGTCAGACTACCGCAAAGTAGACCCAAAGCCAGCAATAGTGTTGATAAAGAAGAGAGTACGCGTTTCATCATAGGGGGAATTAGAGCAGAAATAGCAGGGCGCTCAGACAGTTCTATAAAACGTTAGCTGTCCAATTTGGTTTGCAAAGATACCGGATGAATCTTAATTAGGAAGTTAAAATATAATACTTCTGGTAATAAACTGCTATTGCTGGCTTAATTTTCATTGTTTTACTGGACAAAATAAGTTGGACGTTCTCGTTATTGGTGGTGGACTAGGGGGCCTCACGGCAGCCCTCGATTTGACGGCCCGCGGCTACCGCGTAGTGGTGGTCGAGAAAAAGCAGTACCCCTTCCATCGGGTGTGCGGCGAGTATATATCCAACGAGGTGCTACCGTATCTGCGCCGCCTGCACGCCGACCCGGAGGTGCTGAACCCGGCCCGGATTACGCAGTTCATGGTGTCGTCGCCGGCGGGGCGCACGTTGTCGGTGCCGCTGGATATGGGCGGTTTTGGGGTGAGCCGCTTTACCCTCGACCAGCACCTGTTTCAGTTGGCCGAAGCGCGGGGCGTAACGGTGCTTCAGTTAGCCACCGTAGCTGCTCTAGCATACAACGCCGCCACCGATACGCACACCACCACCCTAGCTGACGGCCGCACTTTCACCACGCGGGCCGTGCTCGGTGCTTATGGCAAGCGGAGCGCCCTCGACCGGCAGCGGCCGTTTTTCCAGGCCCGCTCGCCTTACCTGGGGGTGAAATATCATTTGCGCCTCGATTTCCCAACCAACCTGATTGCGCTGCACAACTTCCCGGATGGCTACGCAGGAATTTCGGCGGTGGAAGATGGGCGCTACTGCTTCTGCTACCTCACCACCCGCCACAACCTGAAACAGCACGGCACTATTGCGGCCATGGAGCAGAACGTACTAGCAACCAACCCGCTGCTGCGCCGCATCCTTACCGAAGCCGAAGTATTGTATCCGCAGCCCGAAGTCATCAACGAAATATCCTTCGCCCCCAAAAGCTGCGTGGAAGACCACGTGCTGCTGTGCGGCGACGCGGCCGGCCTTATCACGCCGTTGTGTGGTAATGGCATGGCCATGGCACTGCACGGAGCCCAGCTAGCCAGCGCCCACCTCCACGATTTTCTGCAACACCGCACCAATCGCGCCACCCTGGAAGCCCGCTACCGCCACAGTTGGCACGCGCAGTTTGGGCGGCGGCTACAAGTAGGCCGCCTGATTCAGGGCTTGTTTGGCCGGCCGCTGATGAGCGAAGCCGTGGTGGGTGGCCTGCGCCACTGGCCCGGCGGCGTGCGGGCCCTCATGCGCCGCACCCATGGCGAGGCGAATTGGTGAACTAGTGAGGTAGCGAACTAGTGTGTTTGCCGTTCGACCGGCGCTACTCATGCAGATTCGCCTGTTAGATTCTAATCTCACGCCTCACTATTTCACCGCTCCACCATCTCACCGCGTCACTATTTCCGTATACTGCCTTTAATGATTAGCTACCTCAGTGCCATTGGCACGGCCAACCCCTCCCACCGTCTTCCACAAGCTCAAATTGGCGATTTCATGGCCCAGGCCTTGCAATTCGACGAGGCAGCTACGCGCAAACTGCGGGCTCTGTACCGGATGTCGGGCATTGAGCATCGATACACCGTACTACCGGATTACGGACGCCCCAACGGCGACTTCACTTTCTTCCCAAACACACCTGATCTAGAGCCTTTTCCGTCGGTAGGAACCCGCATGCAGGCGTATCGTCGCGAGGCGCTGCCGCTGGCGGCGGCGGCGGCCGAAAGCTGTTTGAGTCAGGCCCCCGAAATTCCGGCCAGTTCGCTCACCCACCTGATTTCGGTGAGCTGCACGGGCATGTACGCTCCGGGGCTGGACATTGAGCTGGTACACCGACTGGGGCTGCAACCCAACGTGCAGCGTACGTGCGTGAATTTTATGGGCTGCTACGCGGCCTTTAACGCCCTGAAACTGGCCGACGCCATCTGCCGGGCCGATGCCGATGCGCGGGTGCTGGTGGTATGTACCGAGCTGTGCACGCTGCACTTTCAGAAGCACCACGAAGAAGACCATCTGGTTTCCAACGCCTTGTTCGGGGATGGTTCGGCCGCGGCTTTGGTGCTGGGCCGGCCATCGGGCACACGGCCCCATCTGGCTTTAGAAGCGTTTCATTGTGGCTTGGAGCCCGATGGCCACGCTGACATGGCTTGGCACGTCAACGACTTCGGGTTTGAAATGACCTTGTCTTCGTATGTGCCGCGGCTGATTCAGAAGGGCATCCGCCAACTCACCGACGACCTGCTGCGTCGCCTACCCGTTAAGCTGACTGATATCAAACATTTCGCCATTCACCCCGGTGGGCGGCGCATCCTCGAAACCATCGAGCAGGAGCTGAACTTGACCCGTGCCGACAACGCGCCAGCGTACAAAGTGCTACGCGAGTACGGCAATATGTCGTCGGCTACAGTCCTGTACGTGTTGCGGGAGCTACTAGGTGGCTTTACGGCTGCTGATGCCGGAGCGCCGGTTCTTAGCTTCGCCTTCGGTCCCGGCCTCACGCTGGAAGCCATGCTGTTGCGGGTGGTGTGTTGATGGGTGGAATTGCGGCATTGCTTAATAGTTGAATTGTTGGAACACGTTGCGCTGAATACCAGCATACCAGCAGCAGTCAGACTATGCAGCCATCAACTATTGAACAATTCAGCAATTAATACCCAATGCCTGATTTTACGCGCCGTGCAACGGAAGAAGAGTTGATGGACGACCACTCGCTGGCCAATGATGCGTTGCGCCAGAACCTAGATGAGTTGGAAACCATCAACACGTGGCTGGGAGGATATGCGCCGGTGCTGGATGCGTTGGAACGTCTGCGGCCACAGTTTCCGGTGGGTCGCCCGTTGCGCCTCGCCGATTTAGGCAGCGGTGGTGGCGACACGCTTCGGAAAGTGGCGCGTTGGGCCCGCCAGCACCAGATTCCGGTGGAGTTGATCGGTATTGATGCCAGCCCGTTCATGCTGGAATACGCGGCCATTAAAGCCCAAAGCTTCCCGGAAATCAGTTTCCAGCAGCATGACATCTTCTCGCTGGAATTTCAGCGGCAGCCGTTCGATATCATCACGTGCAGCCTGTTCTGCCACCACTTCCCCGATGAAATTCTGGCGCCGCTATTAGCGCAATGCCAAACCCAAGCTAGCACTGCCGTTATCATCAACGATTTGCACCGCCACCCGCTGGCGTATTATAGCATTAAATGGCTGACGCGCCTGTTACGCGGCTCGTATCTGGTACAGAATGATGCTCCGCTATCAGTAGCCCGCTCCTTCAGCCGCCAAGACTGGCAACGCTTGCTCCAACAAGCCAATATCAGGCAGTATACCCTACGCTGGCGCTGGGCCTTCCGGTGGCAAGTTGTGATACGGTAAGACGGTGAGTTTGTGAAATGATGAGTCCGCTGCGCTATTTGCGCCAGTAGGCCCGCTGAAACATCAATCTCACCATCTCACAAGTTTACTACTTCACCATATAGCCGCCGCGGCGCGGAAGGTGTTGGCGTGGGCTTCTATAATGTCGGCGATGCGCGGGGAGTAGCCGCCGCCCATGCACACCACTACGGGCAGCTTGTGGCGGTGGCAGAGGCCTAGTACATACTCGTCGCGCTGGCGGCAGCCCTCCCGGCTGAGGGCGAGGTGGCCTAGCTTATCGGTGGCCAGCACATCAACGCCGCTGAGGTAGAACACGAAATCGGGCTGCACTTCGTCGAGTAGGCGCGGGAGCGTATTGTGGAGCAGCGTAAGGTAGGCGGCATCATCGGTGTTGTCGGGTAGGGGCAGGTCAAGGTCGGATTGCTCTTTGCGGTGCGGGTAGTTGCGGGCGCCGTGCATCGAGAAGGTGAACACGCACGGCTCCTGCTGGAAAATGCTGGCTGTGCCATTGCCCTGGTGCACGTCCAGGTCTACAATCAGTACTTTACGCACATTAAATTCCGGGTGAGCCAGTAGGTAATCAGCGGCGGCGGCTTGGTCGTTGAGCAGGCAGAACCCTTCGCCCCGGTTGCGGAAGGCGTGGTGCGTACCGCCCGCAATGTTGAGCGCAATACCGCTTTGCAGGGCGCGACGGGCACATTCCAGCGTACCGCCCAGAATAGTTACTTCACGTTCGATAAGCTGCGTACTCCACGGAAAGCCGGTGGCGCGCTCCTCCTGCCGGGTGAGGCCGCCGGTGCAGAGCCGCTGGTAATACTCCGCCTCGTGGGTGCGCAGAATATCGGTGGCGGGTGGCGCAACGGGCATGAAGAAGGCACTTTCCGGCACTGTGCCTTCGCGCAGTAGTTGCTCAGGCAACAGCTCATACTTCAGCATCGGAAAGCGGTGATTGTCGGGCAAGGGGTGTGCGTAGAGGGGTGCCCAGGCAATAGAGAGCATCTTACGTAGAGCTTAGAACTGAGATAAAAAGAGCTTAGCTACCCCAAGTTGTGGAGTGCTTGGCGGAGGTTCGCCCGTCAGCCTGTTTTTCAGCGGGATGATGGGCGGCTATATGCCACCGTTGGTATCCGCTGCTAGTTCGCCATATGGTATTGACAACGACCGATCAGCTGGCAAAAAAGCCAGTAAACTGGCAACGGCGCCACAACTTGCATCAGCTACACGGTTGGTTTTGCTTGGCAGGAAAGAGCTATCATCAAGTCTAAGGCCTGAATTCCCAGTTCTACTTTCTACACCCTTAAAAACGATAATAACCGTCTTCACAGACGGTTATTTCGGATTCGGGTGATTTGCGTGGGGCGTACTGGGCTCGAACCAGTGACCCCTACCTTGTCGAGGTAATGCTCTGAACCAACTGAGCTAACGCCCCGCAAATCGTCTGGCGGCGGCCGTAAAGAGCCAAAGATAGTAACTATTAGCAGAGATACTAGCTTATTCTTTAGAATTTATGGGTTACGAATACTTAGCCGGCGCAACTTTCCGGCCCGGTGAAAGTATAGGGGCTTAGCATCAACTAGCCAGCCCATATGTGGCTTCCTGGGTTTCGCCCCATTACTTACCCCTTATTCCCATGAAAAAACTACTTCTCTTACTTGCAGCATGCGGCGTTGGCTTCACAGCGTCGGCCCAGCAAAGCGTTGATGGAGTGCGCTCTTCCACCGATTATGCTCCTTCCACCAGTGACTCGCGCAACAATGGCTTCGGCATTAAAGGTGGCTTCAACCTGGCTGATATCCGGGGCGGCAACCGCGACACGTACGAAGATGCGCTGTCAAATTTGAAAACTTACCACGCCGGTTTGTACGCTCAGTTTGGCTTAAACGACAAAGTTTCCATCCAGCCGGAAATCCTGTTTTCCCGCAAAGGCTACGACGACACGCAAGTTCCATTAGGTGGTGGCTCGACGACTACGCGCGAAACCCGGCTGGACTACATTCAGGTGCCCGTGCTTTTCGTGTACAATTTCCTCGACAACGTGAGCGTGCACGTAGGGCCACAGGCGTCGCTGTTGGTACGGGTGAAAGATGCTGGAGCCGAGAAAAGCATTTCCAGCGCCGGCCTGCATAGTCTCGATTATGGTGTGGTGGGTGGCTTGGAAGCCCGCATAGGACCCGCCCGCGTGGGTGCGCGCTACGATTTGGGCTTGGCCGACATCTATAAAGATTCTGCTACTGCTGCCCGAGTGTACAAAGACGTGAAAAACGGTGTTTTTCAGGTGTATGTAGGCGTTGGGTTCACCAACTAAATCTATTTCTGCGGGTTTACTACTATCAGAAAAGGGAGGCCAATGCGGCTTCCCTTTTTAGTTTTTAGCTGTTCCGCAAACTATTGTACCTTATGACATTCCTCTTGCTTGATTCATTACCCACCATCAATCAGGCCCGTGAGCTGCTGGCCGAGCGGGGCATGGCGGTGCTGGGGGCATGGGCACTGCTCAATCTGCTGGTAAGTGGCTACCAAGTCAACCAATCAGGCGTACATACCGAGGAAGTATATTTCCACCGGATGAACCTGGGTTGGAACCTCGTGAATGTGGCGCTGGCAGTGTGGGGCATGCTCCGGGCGCAACCTAACCACGTAGAAGGCCTCACGTTACCCGACAGCTTAACTGCGCAATTTACCTTCGAGAAAATCCTGCTTTTCAATGCGGGCCTCGATGTAGCGTACGTGTGCATTGGGAGTTGGCTGCGGGCGCGGGCGGCCACGGCCAACAAGCTACCGGAGCGCCTGCTAGGTTTCGGCCGTTCGTTGTGGCTGCAAGGCGGATTTCTATTTGTATTTGACGTAAGCTTTTACTTGGTGTATCACCAGCAGGCCAGCCGGCTGCTGGAGTTGCTATACTAAAGTGGTTTTAGAACTAGCTCACCCGGTTTAACGGTTTTTCGGCTGTCGGGCCGGTTATGAAATACTACCCTTACTAGGTAGCAGACGACAACTAGCCCGACGGCCGAAAAGCCGTCAAACCGGAGCAACTGTACCGAGCTGCATTGTTTAGGAATCCGCTACGGCTCTATGCTACGCAGTCTTGACTTTTAATAAGTCATTAAATGCAAAAGGCCCCACCGTTGAGCCGGCGGGGCCTTTGCTATGGAACCCAACGGCTTAGCTGCGGGATGCGTGAGTGCCTTCCAGAATTTCTTCTACAATCTTCTTATTGAAGGCTGGAATATCGTTGGGGTTGCGGCTGGTAATAAGGCCTTTGTCCACTACCACTTCCGAGTCTTCCCAGTGGGCACCAGCGTTTTTGAGGTCGGTTTTGATGCTGGGGTAACTGGTCATTTTCTTGCCATGCACGAGGCCAGTTTCGATGAGCGTCCAGGGGCCGTGGCAGATGGCAGCTACTACTTTGCCGGAGCGCATAAACTCACCTACAAAGTTCACCACGTCTTGCTCGACGCGCAGCTTGTCAGGGTTGATTTGGCCGCCGGGCAGTACCAGCGCATCGTAGTCGGCTACGCGGGCGTCGGTTATTACCTTGTCTACGTCCACTTTGTCGCCCCAGTCGGTTTCATCCCAGCCTTTAATGGAGCCGCTTTTTAGGGAAATGACGTGCACTTCGGCACCTTCATTTTCTAGGTATTTCTTGGGTTCGGTGAGTTCCACCTGCTCGAAACCGTCGGTGGCAACAATGGCTATTTTTTTTCCTTTGAGTTTGTCGCTGCTGAAGATGCTCATGATGATCGGGAGGTAAAAAGAAAAGGGGCTGCGGGTCTATCCCGGCCCCTTTTTCAATACGCCTAGCCTCGGCAGTGGGTTCTGATTTTACTGCTTTCGGCCCGAGTTATGCACGCCAGCGGCGCTATTCTTTGCGCAGCTGCTTGAGTGTTTTGCGCAGGTACTTCACCCGCTCATCAAACCCATCGGCATCATACTGCACTTCTTCCACATCCAACTCTTCCAGCATGTCCATCAGGGCATCGGAATGCTCGGAGCGGGTGGCGGATTTCACGCTTACAAACGCCATTTCCGACCACAGCAACGCCTTGAGGCGCTGTCCGTCTTCGCTAAGCATCTGCATTTCCACTACTAGGTTGGAGTTGTCGAAATGAATGAGCTGGGTACGAATTAACACCCGCTCGGCGTGTACTGCCGGGCGCAAGTAGCTGAGGTGGTGCTTGGTAATCACCCAGGCCGAGCCCTGCTCACGAGCCAGCTCGCCGAGGTTGAGGGAGTAATGTTGGGTGGTGTGCTCTTCACGAGCGTTGAGGAAGTAATCGAGGTAGCGGGCGTTGTTGAGGTGGCCCAGCATGTCGCAATCCTGGAAATGGACGCGGTGAGTGGTTTCGGGAGTGCGTAGTAACGCCATAAAGGGGGCAATGGTCAGACAGGTCCATACCTCGAACCTTACTCGTTTGTTTTACAGCCCCAGCCAGCGGGTGATATTCGCTGGTTAGGCAGCACCACTAAAAATGAACTGACGTCAGATTTTGTACACGTCGGCAGTTACTTGGTGAGGGGCAGGTTTGCGGGCATCCGTTGGACTGTCGAACACGATGAGCACGTGCTGGTCGTCGAGCAGGGCCATGCCTTCGGCCTTGTCCTGGCCGGCGGTAGCACCAAACCCGTGCGGCACGTCGAAGAGGCGTTGTAGCTTATCGGAACCGATGAGGCTATCTTGTTCGCAACGCAGAGCATCGGGCCAGCAATACACGGCGATGGTGCCGTCGAGGTCCATGGTGGGGCCGGCCAGGAGCAGCAAGTCGGAGCCACGCTGGCGCAATTCCCGCACGCCCATACCGCCCAAATCCAGGAAATGCTTTTTGTAGTACTTCTGGGTGGCACCCGGCACTTTATCGAGGCGCAATCGGCCGTGCTTGTCTTCGCAGGGCTGTAGCTCCAGCACCACCGCCCAACCGCGTAGCACTGGCCCACGCAAGCCCACAAACAGCCGTCCGTCAGGAGCAATAGCCAGCCCTTCAATATCAAAGCCGTTGTCTTTGCCCGGAATCTGCATGAAAGGTTTCAGGTGCGGGTCCTCGGCCAGCAGTTCCAGTAAGTCGTTGGTGGTGTCGGTGCCACGGAGTTGGGCAGCGCACAAGGTTTTGGTGGGGTCGGTGGGGTGCGGGGCCTCGCGCTGTAGCTCATAGTCGCCGGTGGTAGGGTTGAGCAGCATCGGAATCCGAGCCAGTAGGTAGCGGCTGGGTTCTTCTTTCACTTCTGCTAGCCGGGAAATTTGGTGGGCAACGTCCTCGTCGTCGGGCTTGGGCTGCTTGCGTTTGCGGCTGTGCGAGCCAATCACCCACAGATAATGCTCGGCCTCGGCCATGCCTTCGATGTCAATTTCCACTTCGCCATCATCACCCAAGTCGAGCAACTCCGCCAGTTCGTAGCGGCAATGGGCACTTAGCTCGTGCGCGCCCGTCAGGCGCAGCCGCTCAATACTAGTCCGCTCATCACAGCTCATCCACACATTGTTGCCGGTACGCAGCACGGTGGAAAGCCCGTCGCGGACGTGTTTGCCGGCTTTGTTTACGCTCAGCTTAGGATTGAAATGCAGCAGATAGGATTGGTGGCGCATGCAGAAGAGGCGGTTGTTGGGTACGCCAACGGCCACGCCCCCCGAAATGTTATGGCCGTTACTTATTGGTTACAGCCTTGCCGCAGCTTGTTTAGTTGCGCTACCAAGTTCTTTACCACAGCCTCATCAGTGGTATAGAGTTGCAGCTCAGAGTTGGTAGTGCTGTTTTTCTTTTGCCGCTTGATTTGAATTTCATACAACGCTTTCGAGTCTTTGTCATCGGAGCGGGCATAGCTCACGGCCGTAACGTCCGACCACTCAAAGTCCATTTTCAGTTCGAAAAACCCGTTACTAGAACTTACCGCCCACCCCGATTTGCCGCTAGCAAAGCTCATGGCCAATGGGTTATCCAAGTTCACGTCCGCGTCCCGGTCGCGGATAATTTGCTGAACATGGCAGCTGTTCAAGGCAATCAGCACGTCCTGCTTGGGCTTGGCCGGGTCGCGCATCAATTGGTTGAGCTGCCGGGCCAGCGCCAGTTGCTTGGGAGCGGCAGACATGGTTTGGGCCGGGGCGGTGTAGCCTAGCAGCAAGGCAACACTCAGCAAAACGAAGCTTTTTTTCATGACGCAGGGGATTGAGGTGAATACCAGCTACACGCTGTTGCTACCTCAGATGTGGCTGCTACCAAAAGGGTTGCCCGCGCCCGAACGGTTTTGCATCAGTTGCCTTTGCGGCTTTGCATTTGCGCCTGCATCTGGCGCTGCTTGGCTTTGAGCTGCTGATATTGCGTGGGCGTCAGCACCTGTTGCATCTGCTTATCAGACGAGGCGTTAATGCGCTTCAACTCGGTCATCAGAGCAGGGCGGTTACCAGCATACTGCTTCTGAGCGGTGTTAGCCTGCTCTGCGGTGCTGCTCAGGATGGCCCGCACCTTCTGCTGCTGGTCGGGGCGTAGCTTCAGCTCATCGGTCATTACATCGGCCAGGTCGCGGGCGGCGGTGGGGGCTACAGTGGGGGCCGGCGCCGGTGCTACTGTCACGGATTTAGCTTCGGGAATATTCTTGTTGCGGCGGGCACAGCTGAAGGTGGTGGCCGTCAGCAGAGAAAGGGCGAGTAAGGAGTGTGAGAGGCGCATGGGGCAAAAATAGGTGAACGTGCAACCCCATACGCGAAAACCGCGCCGTCCGGCTATTTCGGCCGCGGCTACCCATGCACAACGTGGCCCCGACCCGTACCGGCGGCGGCAGTTCCGGCAGCCCCAGTGGTTTTCAGTTGCTGCGCGGTATGGTGGGCCAGCGCCATAACGGTAAGCATGGGGTTGGCGCCGCTGCACGCCGGAAACGCCGAGGCATCGGCCACGAATAGGTTACGCACCTCATAGGTTTCGCCGGTGGGGCTGGCGGGGTGCGTGGCGGGGTCGCCACCCATGCGGCAGGAACTCATCTGATGGGCGCTGTAAAGGCCGAACTGGTTGGGCTTCCAGCTTAGGTGCGGCAGCTGGTCGAGCACGGCGGGGTTCTGTAGCTGGCCCTGCTTGGCGTGCAAGGTGGGCAGCGTACCGTGGGGCAGAAAGATGGTGTGCGCTCCGGCCGCGGCATGGATTTCGGCGGCTTTTCGTACACCCGTCAGCATGTTGGCGCGGTCATGTTCGCTCAGCGCATAATCAATCAGGGCTTGTCCGTGCCGGTCGATGCTGACGCGGCCCCCGTCCCTGTCCCGCGTCAGGACAATGAACGAACCCAGATGCGCCGCCTGCTGCATCAGCTGCTTGTGCTGCGCCCCCGACAGCCACGGCAGCACCATGCTCATCAGGCCGGTATGGGCGGGCGGGGTTTCCAGCTTCACGCCGTAGTTGGTGCCATTGAGGCGGGTAAAACTGTCGTTGACCACCGACATGCTCGGCCCGAACCACGGGTTCATGGCCTGCTCGTACAGTGCTGATACCACCACCGTCGGGTGCAGATTAAGGTGACGGCCTAAATGTGGATGCCGCAGGCCACTTCGCAAGAGCAGCGCCGGCGTCTGGATAGCACCGCCTGCCACTACTACCCTCTGGGCCTGCACCGTCACGCGCACCTGGTGGCCATCGGAAGTGGTGTGCACGGCTTCGGCTCCGGTAGCGCGGCCGGCGGCTATGGTTACGCGCTCCACCTGCGTATCGGCTAGCAAACGGGCACCGTGCTCAAAGGCCTGCAACAAATAGGTGTTCAGAGTGCCTTGCTTGATGCCGTACGCGTCGCCGAGGCTGCTGTAGCCGAGGGCGCGGAAGTGGCTTTCGGAGTCGGTGAGGTTTTTTTCGTTGCGCGGAATCAGCTTCACCTCCTGCCCCAGCTTGCGGGAGCCGTCCCAGAGGGCTTGGTTCTGGCCGTTGTGGCGCGGGTAGTCGGTGTTTACGCTCAAGGCTCGGCTTACAGCGTCAAGGCTTTGCTGAAATGCTGATGACGTGAAATGCGGTGCTTGGTGTTCCTGAGCCCATTCCGCCAATACGTAGTCGGGGGTACGGAAGGCGCCGGCCCAGTTGACGGTGGTGCCGCCGCCGAGGCAGGAGCCCGCCAGAAGCCCGATGCTGCCATCTTGGGTGCTTAGGGTGCCTTTGCCGTCGTAGAGCTTGCCCAGCATATCCACTTCGCGCTGTGTGAAGTCGCAGCCGTGGCAGTAGGGCCCTTTTTCCAGCACCAGCACATCATAGCCGGCGGCGGCCAATTCGCCGGCTACTACCCCGCCGCCCGCGCCGCTGCCAATCACTAGCACGTCGCAGTGGTAGGTTACGTCCTGGCTGGGGCGCAGGGTTCGGATGGGTTTAGGGGCATCCACCACCGCATCGGCAGGCAAGGGGCCCGTATAGCCGATACTTTCCCACACCGGGTTACCGGCTTCGGCGGTGGAGCCGCCGTAGTACAGGAACGTGAACAGCTTGCGCAGCGCTTGGAAACCTTTGCGCAGCTGTGGTATGTTGCTGTGGGCCCAGCTTTGCAGCAGCTTCTCGCGTTGAGCGGGCTGCAACCGGGCAAATGGCCGCAGCGGCCCAAACCACGTTAAACCCAGCGTAGGCGTGTCCAGCAAGCCCAGCAGCTTCATAAACTCTGCCCGCGCTGCGGCCGGCTGCTCGTTCAGAATATCCCCTATCTGCTTGATATTCAACCCATCCGAGCCCCTGCGGCGCCAATACGCGGCCTGTTCGGCGGGGCCCTCCAGGCTGGGTATAAAGGTATCGGCGAGGGCGCGGAGCGTTTCGCGCTGGACTTCGGTGAAGGTCATACGGGCTTGAACGAGGCGGGTGGGAACGACGCGGCCGGCTGAGGCCACTTCACCTGGAAAATATCGGGATTTTTCCGCAAAATTACTCGGCTTGCATACGAAATGGCGAAATTGTGAAGTGGTGAGATGGTGAGTTTTCCGTTCTTACAAGCCAAACTGCGCGGATCTGCGCAAGTGGCGTAAGCTGATCGTCGAACTCACCATCTCACCACTTCATTAATTCACTGATGCCGACCGACCCTCAACGATTTGAAGCGGCCATCCGCAAGTTCGATGCAGCCAACAGCACCGACCCGAACATGGAAGTAGTCGATGGCATTTCCTACCCCAAGGAGGTGCTGTATGCCCAGCGTATGAGTGCCTGTTTGCAGGAAGTGGCCCCACAGGCCAGTGAGGCGCTGCAACTAGCGGTGCGGTGCCAGCACATTCAACGCTGGGTTATCCCGCGCCAGGATTTTGCTATGGACCGCGCCGGCTACCACAAATGGCGCAACCGCCTCAAGCAATACCACGCCGAACTGGCCGGCCAACTGTTGCAGGAAGTTGGTTATGAGCCGGAGTTGATTGTCCGCGTACAGGCTCTAGTGCAGAAACAGCAACTCCAGCACGACCCCGAAGTGCAACTGCTGGAAGACGTTATCTGCCTGGTATTTCTGCGCTATTACCTTCTGGATTTCGCCGCCCGACACCCCGAAGAAAAAGTAATTGACATCGTGCAGAAAACCTGGCGCAAAATGACTCCGCATGGCCACGAACTAGCCTTGCAGCTCGACCTATCACCCGATGCACAGGCGCTGGTAGCCAAAGCCCTGGCCGGCAGTTAAGAGTAAGTTTATCATGTGATAGGCACTGGATATTCCTTTCGGCCATCATTCTTGACCTAGCGTCCGCGCAGCCAAAGTAGGATGGCTTTTGCACTTATTGTGCCCGCAACTTGGCACGCAATTAAAGACAATATTCAGCATCCACAACTCACTAAGTTGCAGAGTACTTCGCGAAAGTTCGCTCGTCTGTCCGGTCTTTGGCATACTGGCCGGTTGTTGCCCGATGCTAGTTATTCATGCGGTGCTAGCAACGACCGATCAGCTGGCAGAAAGGACAGCACTGGCACCGGCTCCACTACTTAGGCTGACTATTATAAGTACTTGAGCAGCCAGCCAACCATGCGCTGCACTTTGGGCGTGTAAGGCGGGTAGAAACTCTTGATGCCGGTACGGCCAATACGCTGTTTGAACACCGCTTTTTCGTTGCTGAAGGCCAGAAAGCCCGCGTGGCCGTGCGCCCGCCCAATGCCGCTGTTGCCAGCCCCGCCGAACGGTAACTCGGGGTGGGCTAGCTGCAAAATAGTTTCGTTGACAGCCGCTCCCCCAGCCGGAATATTGCGCAGCAGGTAGCGCTGGTTTTCCTTGCTTTGGGTGAAGACATACAGCGCCAGTGGCCGGGGCCGGGCATTCACCTCGTCGGTGGCTTCCATCAGGGTGCGGAAAGTGCGCACCGGCAGCAGCGGCCCGAAGATTTCTTCCTGCATCACGCGGCTGTCGGCGGGCACGTTGAGCAGCACCGTCGGCTCGATGAAGCGCTGCCGCTCGTCTACGTGGCCTCCCAGGGCTACGGTAGCGCCGCGCTGCTGGGCATCTTCCAGCAAACTCGCTACCCGCTCGAAGTGGTGCTGGTTGACGATGCGCGCAAACGACTCGGAAGCCACCACGCCTTGCCCGTTGGGGTTGTAGAAGCGCTGTACTACAGCTTTTATTTCCGCTAGTAGCGGCTCGCGCACCGCTTCGTGCACCAACAGGTAGTCGGGAGCCACGCAGGTTTGGCCGGCGTTGATGCCCTTGCCCCACACGATTTTCTCGGCGGCGTCGCGCAGGTCGGCGGTTTCGTCTACAATGGCCGGGCTCTTGCCGCCCAGCTCCAGCGTGACGCTGGTGAGGTGCTCGGCGGCGGCCCGCATCACCACCTTACCTACCTGCGGGCTGCCCGTGAAAAAGATATGGTCGAAGGGCAGCTTGAGCAGTTCGGTGGCTACTTCCTTATCGCCTTCTACTACGGATACTTCAGCCGGGTCGAACACTTCGCGGGCCATGCGGCTAAGCAGCGCAGCCACGGCAGGCGTCATTTCGGAGGGTTTAATAATGACGCAGTTGCCAGCAGCCAGCGCCGAAATCAGCGGGTCGATGGCGAGATAGAAGGGGTAGTTCCAGGGCGCAATAATCAGGCACACGCCTTTGGGCTCGGCCTGCATCCAGCCGCGCGCACCCATCAAGGCCAGCGGCGTATCTACGGGTTGTGGCGCGGCCCAGCGCTTTAAGTGCCGGAATGTGTGCTTCAGCTCGGTTTGGGAAGGCCAGATTTCACTAACGTCGGTTTCGGTGGCGGGCTTGCGGAAATCAGCATACAGGGCCTGCTGAATGGCCTTGCGGTTGGCGTCTATCCATTCCCCCAGCTTACGCAAGCGGGCCACACGCGCCGAAACATCCTCGCGGCGCAAAGCTTCCGAGCGGGCCTTCTGCTGCTGGAAAAGCTGCGTTAGCGTGGTAGTATCGAGCGGAGCAGCAGCAGAAACGGCAGACATGGGCAGCAAGTGAAAACAGGGACGACAAATCAGGGACGCATTACGCAAGCCTAGTACGTAAGGTCGGCTGCTTTTCGCTGGGTTTCAACACGGTTCATCTTGGCGTAGTAACGGAAGACAGGCGAATTATTAACCCTGAAGCAGCGCAGCGCTAGTGAGCAGTTGAAAAAGGTAGGCACTATTCCGAGTTCGACAGCGTTAGGCCAGCTTGTCTTTTAGTTTTCGAATGCTCGTTTCATCTTTGCGCTTGCCCGTATGGCCCCGGTTACGTCTGGTGGCTTTGTTGATTTCCTTGCCCTCCTGGCTGCTGGCCTCCCCTCCCACTGGCACCAAACTCAACACGTTGCACCTACGAGTGCGGTCTGTAGCGCCGGGGGTGTTTGTGCATACGTCTTACCACCGCTACCCCGGCAGCCCCACGCCGGTTTCTTCCAACGGCCTCATCATCAGCACCAAAACCGGCGCTCTGCTAATTGACACTGCCTGGGACCCCGCCCAAACAATGGAACTGCTGCGCTGGGTGGCCGACAGCCTGCACCAGCACGTTCGGCTGGCCGTTGTCACGCACGCGCACGAAGACCGAATGGGCGGGGTGGCGGTGCTGCAAGCCAACCACATCAAGGTGTACAGCACGCCCCTCACGGCCAAGCGGGCCGCTAGTCTTTCTTATGGTACCCCCACCCCCGCCATCAAGCCTTACACAGTAATTCGGGCGGGCCGGACGCGGCTGGAGTTGTTCTTTCCTGGCCCCGGCCACGCCCCCGACAACCTGGTGGCCTGGCTGCCGCAGCAGCGGGTGTTGTTTGGCGGCTGCCTAGTGAAAGGGGCCGATGCCACCACTCTTGGCAACATCGACGACGCCGACCTGAAACAGTGGCCCGTAGCCGTGCGCACCGTGGCGGCCCGCTACCCCAAAGCCGCAGTGGTAGTCCCCGGCCACGGCCAGTGGGGCGGCTCCGAGTTGCTAGCTCACACGCTTGAGTTGCTCCACGCGCCCAGCACCAAGTCTCAGACTGCCTTGAACGGCCGACCCTAGCATTTAGCTACTGCCCAAGTTCTTATAAACTTGAACTCTACCTCGAGACATCTATAGAGTCCAAACAAAAATCCCCGCCGGCAGTACCGGCGGGGATTTTCGCATGTGTGCTAGCGCGCACCTAACTACGGCCGTACGATACGGCGTGTGTCGGTACCACCTTCCGTGGTGGCGCGTAGGATGTACATGCCCGATGGCAAGGCGCTAAGGTCGAGGGGCTGCTGGCGTTGACCGGCGGCTACTGGCTGGCGCCGCACCACCTGGCCCAGCGCATTAAGCACGGTCAGCTCGGCCGCGTGCCGGTAGCCGGTTAGCTCCACGGTCAGCTGGCCGTCCAGTGTGGGGTTAGGAAATACGTTCAGCAAAGTGCCGGCCAATGGCTGGTTCGCGGAGGCTACCACTATGCTTTCCCCCTTGAACAGCACGTCTTTGAGGAAGGCGTAGCGGCCCGAGTTGTTGGAGCCAGCTCCGAAATACAGCCGAACCGTAAGGGTGCGGCCACTAACCAGCGTTATGCCGCCAGGCGTGCCCGACAGCGCGAAACGATACACGCTGGCGGGCCCGGCGGTTTGGTTGTTCAGCGCCACGGGAGTGTTGTAGGCGCCGTTGCCGGTGGTGGGCAGCGTGGTACCGGCTATGGTACCACCAGCCGGGATGTTAGTGGAGTCGGCGGTGGTGAAGCCCGACAACGAGTACACGATGGCCATGCGGCCGTTGGCAGTATTGTAGAAAGCCGTATTCATTAGCAGTGAATCGACGCGTATAACCCGGCCAGGGGCAGCCGTGATGGTGAACTGCTCATAGAAGCGGCGGTTGAGGCTGGAACCTACCGCCACCGGGGCCGGCGGTGTGGCCGTCGTCGACCAGGAACCGGCCGCAATAGGAGCCAGTGCCTGCCCAAACTGGCTGGAATAGCCGGGGATAAATGTTACCGTGGAAGCATCCGACACAGCCATCCGCCGCAGGGTAGCCGTGCTGGCCGTTACGGCGCTGGAACGAACCGCCGCACTGTCTTGCGCCGAAACCCGCATCGACCACCATTGCAGCGGGGTGGAAATGGTTTGGGTGTTGTTGGTTTTCAACCCCGTTACGGCCACTGTTATGGGCGTGGCTCCGGTGCTAGCATGCGTGATGTTGCCGGCATACGCGCCCAGCGCCGTAGCATTGAGCCGTACGCTGATGGTGGCCGCCAAGGCATTGTTGGCAGGCGTTAGCACCAGCGGCGTGGCAGCAGTGTACCAGTTGGTGCCCCCGTTGGCCGATACCTCATAGCCAGTTGGTGGCGTTACCGTCACGTTAGCCGTCAGGTTCACGCCCGAAATAGCGTAGGTCTGCACTGCCGACGTGCCGGTTTGATACTGCACGAACGTACCCAGGCTGGCCGGGGCCGTAAGCGTGGCAACGCTCGATATGCGCACGGTGTCGGTGATGTGCGTAGCCGCGCCGGCTTTGGAGGCTCGCACGTAGTAGGAGTACGCCGTGCCGGCTGCTGGCAGCGGGTCGGTAGCTTGGAAGTTGATTAGCGAATCGGTGGCAGCCGTTACCTCGTAAATCTTGCTGAACGTGGTGTTATCAGCGGAGCGAAACAGCTCGTACTTGATTTGGCTCATGGCCCAGCTGATGTTCCAGTTCAACGTGGTTTGCGTAGCGCCTTTCGCGGCCCGGAAGTTGGAAACGGCAATATCGGCGGAAGTGGTGCTGGTGCACAGGCCGGTAGCCACGGTGCACGGGTCCCAGGTACCAAACATGGCGCTTCGGTTGTAGGCCGCCGTATCGGCTGGGGCTAGCTGCTGCGACCAAGCGGCGCGCTGGGTGGTAGGCAGTAGGTTGCCGGCGTAGAAACGGCTCCGGAATTCAGCATAAGTAATCAGGCTGGTATTGGTGCCCGCGTCCCAGGCGGTCCAGCCGGCCGGCTGAATCAGGCCCGCGCCCATCGTGCTGTTGATAAACACGGTTTTGTTGTTGGCCAGCGGCGAACTGCCGGTGGAGTTCTGCCAGGGCCGGCCTAGGAAATACACCGTGCCGCCGGTATTGGCGGGCAGCTTGGTTTTCTTGAACACGTAACCGTAGGTTTGGCCCGGTGGTGTGCTGGCCGCCGTAATGAACGAGCTACCGGCTGTGGTGCGGGCCTTGGCGTACACCACGCAGTTTTCAAACAAGGCCACCGAGCTACCGAAGATAAAGTCTACGTTGCCATCAATATAACAGTCGCGGAAATAATGGCGGGGCACGCCGCTGCCTTTGGTGTAGAGCGTATCTTGGTTGCCGAGGAAGCGGCAGTTCTTGAAAGCTGATCGGTCGGCATTCAGCAACACGGCCACTGCCTGCGTACCGTCGCCGTAGGAATTTACGAAGGTGATGTTGAGGGCCGAAAAGTCGGGCGCATTCACCGTGAAGCTAGCCGAGTTCTGGGTGCCCACGGTACCGCCGCCGGGCAGCGGGTCACTGGCGCCGTCGCCGTAGGTGAGGATAGTGTTGGCCACACTTTCGCCCACGAGCTGCAAAAAGGGCTTGTTGCTGGGTACCGTTATTTTCTCGCGGTACTTGCCATTCTTGATGAAGATGGTGTAGAGCGCCGTGCGGCCCATGGGCGCGGCATTGATGGCGGCCTGCACGGTGGTGTAGTTGCCGGTACCGTCTTTGGCTACCACCAAGTCATAGGCCAAAGCCCGGCTACCAAATACACTGAGTAGCACAACGCAACACGTTGCCAGCCAGCTCTTAATAGAGTACAAATGAGACATAAAGGGAATTTTTAGGGTACAGGAAAGGAATCAGTTGAGAGTCACCGTTTGCCAGGTAGGAGTTGCCGGTTACCCAAGACTTGCAGAATGCATGACTGGCAACCGGCAACTCCTACCTGGTAACTGGTTACTGCCGGGCGAAACGGGTGGTCAGTTGCGTGGCGGCGTCGGAGTAGCGCACCAAGTAGGTGCCGGGCGCGAGGCGGTTTACGGGTAGCCGGGTTTCCAACGAGCCGGGCGTTACGGCTACCTTGGTCAGCAGCTGGCCCATCAGGCTGTATAGCTGCACTTCGGCACCGCGGCTGGCTACCGGGTGGGCTACCGTGAGCTGGTTTTGAGCCGGATTAGGATAGGCCTGAATGGCAGCCACCGAAGCATCCACAGCGGCGGACTTGGCTAGCACGGTGGCAGTTAGGCCGTTGAGGTAGTTTTCCAGCATGGTGTAGCCGCTGGTGCCACGGGTGTTGCGGTCGGCGGCGTTGGTGGGGTTCAGGCCCATGCTAATTTCCCAGGCGTCGGGCATACCGTCCTGGTCGGTGTCGAGGGGGGCGGGCAGCGAGTTGAGCGTTGGCCACGCCGACTGCGAAACACTATATGGCGTGCCGTGCGCGTAGCCGCCCTGCACATCAATCAGGCGGCCGGTGCGGTTGAGCACGTTGTTGACGATGCGCTGGTCCAAAGTGTCGCGGGTGGGGAGCACGCAGCCGGCTTTTTGCAGCACAGCCGCGTAGGCTGCCAGGGCGCTTTGCGGGGCAATGGCGGGCACGGTGGTGAAGGGCACCAAGACTTTGGAAAGCGTGGTATCGGCGCGGGTGCCGCCGTTCATCACGGCACCCAGCCAGTTGTTAGCCGTTACGTTGGGGTAGCTATCCACGTAGTTGCCAGCCATATAGTAGCGGCCGTAGGGCAACGAGGTTTGCTTGTACGGGTTCAGCACTTCGCTCCGGATGGGCACCCCACCCGACGAGCTGGTGGGTGTGTTGGGGCCGTACTTGTAGTAGTTATTGACAATGTTGTAGTTGCCTCCTTCGCCGCCATTCACGTTGTAGCTGGCCCAGTTGTAGATGACGTTGTTGCGGAAATCCACGTTTTCCTGACCGGCGGTGTTCGGCGAAAGGTTGCGGCTGCCATCAAAGCGTGGCATCCGGCCGCGCATGTGCGCCAGCAGGTTGTGGTGGAATGAGGCGTTGCGCCCGCCCCAGATGCCGCCGTAACCGTGCCGCTCAAAGTCGGTGTCGCCGGTTTCAAAATGGTAGGAGTAGTCGAGCGGCTCGCTCATGATGTTCCACTGCATCGTGGTGCTGTCGCCGCGGTACACGGTGCAGGCCTCATCCGCCGACCAACTCATGGTGCAGTGGTCAATCATCAGGTTTTTACGGCTCAGGGCCCCAAAAGCGTCATCGTCGCCGCTACCATTCACCATGCCCTGGTTCTGGTTTTTGTCGCCGAGGCGGAAGCGGATAAACCGAATGATAACGTTGTCGTTGCTGACGCTTACTGGGTAGTCGGCCAGGCAGATACCGTCGCCGGGCGCAGTCTGGCCGGCAATGGTGGTGTTGGCGCGCGAAATCCGCAAATCGGACAGCAGATGAATGGTACCCGACACCCGAAATACCACCGTGCGGTGCGTGGCCGCTGCCGTTACTGCGTAGCGGAAACTGCCCGGCAGGTTGTCATCGTTGAGGTTGGTGACTTCGAACACCGTAGTTGGCACTGCCACTGTACCCCGGCCGCCGCTGGTGAATTTGCCGGCGCCCTCCGCCCCCGGAAACGACGGCAGCTGGGCCTGCGCCACCGGGACCAGGCCAGTTAGCGCTACAGCTAGCGCCAGCCATTGGCCGGGCTTTGCTACATAGTTTTTAAGAACAGGAAGAGTAGAGCTTGAACGCATCAGGGGGAATTAGGTGGTAGAATTCTGAGACAGAACGCAGGGCCTGTTACAAGGCCGACAATAATATCGAAGAACTATACTACATGTTTCCAGGCCCAAGCGGACAGGCAAACGATTGATTTATTTATGCAATCGTTGCCGGCAACGTTGCCAGCGCTCAGGCCCTAGCTTACCATTTCCGCCGCGAGGCTACATTGACAGGCAACCAAATCGGAAACCGTGGGCGCGAAAAAAGCCTCCACACCCGCTGGGTATGGAGGCTTCGAATTCAGCAGAAAACTACTGGTTAGTTTTTCACTTTCACTTTGCCATCGTCGGCGTCGCGCTTCACTTTGGTACCGTTCGGGTACTCCACTTTGGTGTCGCCGTCCTTATCGATTTTCACGGTTTTGCCGTTGGCGTACTTGATTTTGGTTTCGCCGTTGGCCTTCTTCTCGTACTTCTCAATGGCCGGTCCGCGGCGGCGAGCCGGCGCGGCGCTGGCCGAAGCTGCTGGCGCTACCACAATGGCCGTGTAGGGCGTGCCATCATAATATGTGCCGCGGTTGGCAGCATACGTATCATACTGGTCGGGCACGATGGCCTTCACCTGCTGGTCGGTTTCGTCGTTAATGGTACGCAGGGTGGCATAGCGGCCAGTGGTATCGGCGGTATAGCGGGCGTTAGCCTCGTTGAGGCGGCGGCCCCGGGTGTAGTAGGTTTTCGAGATACGGGTTACCACTACGGTATCGGTCAGCTTCAGGTCTTGGGCTACGCGGGCAGCCAGGGCATCGGCGTCGGTACGGTAGGCGGCGGTGTCGGCAGGGGCTTCGTTTACTACCACGGCCGTATCGGCGGCGGGCGTAGTGGCGGCATCCACGGCGGCAGGCTTATCCTGGGTGCAGGAGGTAGCGGCGAGTGTGGCCGCGGCTACCGACAGAAAGAGCAGGTTCTTGTTCATAAAAGGAAACGTCAGGGAGAACAGCATATAGCCGGCTGGCTGTAATGAGGGCTGATACGAGGTGACCTACTGTGGGGTTGTCGTGAGTGGCTGCGGCTGCCAACGCCAAGCGTACTGTTTAGCTACGGCGCCATATACCTAACTAATTCCGGCGCACGGCGGCGGTGGCCTACACGCCCGGCGTACCTTTGCCACTCAGGTAGCAGTGTTTGTATGGCAACGACGGAAGTTTTGGAAAACAGCACCGCGCAACGGGCGCGGGTAGCCATTGCCTTGTTTTTCTTTGTTTCGGGCTTCGGGTTTTCCACGTGGGCCTCTCGGATTCCCACCATTCAGCACCAACTAGGACTAGACGAGGCTGAGCTGGGTGGCGTATTGCTGGCGTTGCCCACCGGCCTCATGCTTACGCTCCCCGTTACGGGCTGGCTGCATCAGCGCTTTAGCAGCCGGCAGGTGATGATGGGGGGCGCGGTGCTTTACAATGTAGCGCTGGCGCTGCTGGGCTTCGCGCAGGAAACCTGGCAATTAGTGGCGCTGCTGTTTTGCTTTGGCTCGTCCCGAAACCTACTTAATATTTCCGTCAATGCGCAGTCGGTGAGCGTGCAGAAGCTGTATTCCCGCTCCATCATTGCCAGCTTTCATGGGGTATGGAGCGTGGCGGGCTTTGCGGCGGCGGCCGTAAGCGCCGCCCTGGTGCCAGCCGGCATCATGCCCACGTACCACTTTCTGGCCGTAGCAGTGGTATTAACGGGCGTAGCCGTGTACTTTTTTCCAACCACGCTGGACGTGGCACCCGTTGCCACCGAGCGGCGCGCCGGTTTCGCCTTGCCTGATAAGGCGTTGCTGAAATTCGGAGTTATTGCGTTTGCCTGCATGGCCTGCGAAGGCACCATGTACGACTGGAGCGGCATCTACTTTCAGAAAGCCGTGCACGTACCCCAGGAAACAGCCACCATTGGCTATGCCGTGTACATGGTGGCCATGACCATTGCCCGCTTCACCGGCGACTCGCTGGCCAACCGCTTCGGCGTGAAACCCATTCTGCATTACAGCGGCCTGCTCATGACAGTGGGGCTGGGCTTGGCCGCATTATTTCCAGTGCCGCTGGTAGCGGGCCTGGGGTTTGTGTTGGTGGGGCTGGGCGTGTCGTGCGTGGTTCCGATGGTGTTTGCCATGGCGGGCCGTACCTCGGCGCTTAGCTCCGGCACCGCCATTGCGTCGGTTTCCACGGTGGGCTACTTCGGGTTTTTGCTGGTGCCGCCGCTGGTGGGCTTTGTGGCCGAAGCCGCCAGTTTGCGCTGGTCGTTTGGGCTGGTAGCACTGCTGGGGGCCGTGGTGGTGGTGCTGGTGCGGAAGATTTAGGGTTGGACTGCTGACAATTGAGCTGCTGATTACAATGACAGTGAAATGATTGTAGCGTCGCTACATTGTTCTGGATACCGATAATTCTCAATCAGTAATTCAAAACTTACTTATATAGCTAGGCAACGGTTTTATGTTGTGCTGCATCTGAGATAGTAGTAGCCTCTCACCTTTCAAACGCAGCCTTATGAAATCCTTCGCCCTTCTTTCGGTCCTGGCCACTACCGCGCTGGTTGGCTTATCTGCCTGTTCTTCCGTGGCCCAGCAGCAGCGGTCGGTTGGCTCTTTTCAGATGGTGAAAGCCAGCGGCGCCATCAACCTGTACGTGCGGCAGGGACCCACCACCAAAGTAGAGGTTGATGCCGACCAGGACGTACTGGAATCGGTGAAAACCGAGGTGCGCGGCAATACGCTCACCATCTATCGCGACAAAAACTTCTCGCTCACTCAGATGCTGCGCAGCAAAACCGTGAAAGTGTACATCACCACGCCGCAGCTGGCCGGCATTGAGGTGAGCGGTGCTTCTGACGTGAAAGGTGAAACGCCCATTTCCGCCGACGATTTCCGCATTAACGCCAGCGGCGCTTCCGACGTGACGCTCACGCTCAACGCCAAATCCCTGACCACAAACGCCAGCGGCGCTTCCGACGTCCGCCTTGATGGCCGCGTGGAGCGCCAGCAGGTAGACATCAGCGGCAGTAGCGACTACCGCGCCTCCGATCTGCGCAGCCGCACCGCCAGCGTGCAAGCCTCCGGCGCCTCCGATGCCTACGTGTACGTAGACGACGAGCTGCAAGCCCATAGCTCCGGCGCCAGCGACGTGCACAATAAAGGCCGCGCCCGCGTCAGCCGCTAACCCCCTCAGCCACCCGGCTTTTCAAAAGCAGAAAATGCTAGCTTACCAGCAGCCTTTTCTGCTTTTTCGTTTTCAGCCTCATGCCCATTACCACCTACCCGCTCGACTGTGGCGAGTTGCACATACTAGACCTGGATGCCGACGAGTACGGCAACTTCATTGCGCTGATGAACAATATGGAAGTTTGGTGGAACAGCATGCAGTTGACCCTTCCATATCAATTTAACTACGCATGGATTCGGGAGTTGGATGCCGAGCGTTTTTTGATAATCGGCGAACAGGTAGGCAATCCAGACACCGGCCATATTTTCGATTACACAGGCCGCAAGCTTTTGTCCTTCAATGCTGGCGAATACATAGAAGATGTGTTGGTACAAGCCAATCGAATTGTGGTTGCCTACTTCGACCAAGCGGCAGGTGAAAGGTCGCCTACCGGAGATGGTATAGCAGTGTTTGACTTTGAGGGCCAACAGGTTTTCGGCTACGTATCCGGTGGGCACGGCTTCATCCTGGCCTGCTACTGCATATGCAAACAAGACAACGATTCCGTGCTTGCTTACACATATACCGGGTTTCCTCTACAAGAGCTTCGTCTTACCGACTACCGGCTGACGCAACAACCAACGCCCGTTGATTTCAAGGGGTCTTACGCTTTAACTTCCGACCGGGACAATGTTATCTTTTACTCTTCTTATGAAGACCATTACAGTTTTTTCTGGTGGAATAGAAAAGACAGAATGCAGCGCTTCGGTCATTTTAAATTAGGACCTCGGGGTAAATTAGCTGCTCGGATACGGGGTATTGGCGCTGGTAAGTTCCTAGTGTATGATCTTCATAGTTTCAGTATTGTAGATGCCATGGAAATGTTGCGAGAGGAAGGGTTTCACAAGAAGTAATTCTCTGTATTTTAACACCTTACTCGATACAGCAGTAAAGGCATTCGGAAAACCCTCCGGTTAGCCCATCCACCGCCGCAAGTGTATGAAGCCTGATTTCTACGCCGTGCACCCGGCCTTACGACCCTTTGTAAGCCATATAATGGTAGTGCAAGTGCAGCTGGCTGGTCCTGCTTACAGCCGCGTGGCGCCGTTTCCGCCTACGCCGCAGCACAGCCTCAACTTCTACCCCGCCGACGCCACCAAAAGCCGCCAAGGCAAACATCTGTTCACTGAGTTACCCGCCTGCACTATTGTTGGCCCCCAAACCACCAAGGTAGAATTAGCTATGGGCCCGCAGCACCGGTTTGTGACGGTGGCATTTCATCCGGGCGGTTTGTTTCGGCTGCTGCGCGTACCCATGCACGAGCTGCTAGACCTGCCTTGCAACGCAGCGGATATCCTGGGCCGGGAAATCAGCGACGTGGCGGACCGCCTAAGGGCAGCCCGGCACCCCGTGGAAATGAAAACCGTGGTGGAAGCGTATTTGCTGCGCCGGATGAACTTGGCCAGCTACAATCCATTCGAACGCGCAGCTCAGGCCATGCTTGGTGGCAACGGCGCTTACACTTTAGACCAAGCCGCGGCTACGGCGTGCCTGAGCATCAGGCAGTTTGAGCGGAAATCGAAGGAGCTGCTGGGCTACTCACCTAAGTTTTTCACCCGAATCATCCGCTTCTCGAAGGCCTACCGCCTGAAACTCACCCAGCCGCAGCACACCTGGACCTCTATCAGCTATGCGTGCGGGTACTACGACCAGATGCACCTAATCAGAGACTTCAAGGAATTCGCGGATGCTACGCCCAAAGCCTTGGCCCTGCAAATCCTCGACTCGCCGCTGAAAGTGCAGGACGATTTGCGCATTTAGGATGTCGGATTTATACTATTTTATGGTTCCGGGACCCGCTAGTTTTGGCGGATAGCAACGCCCTGGGCCATGAAAAAGACGACAACCACTACCCTACTGCTGCTGACAGCCACCGCTGCTGTAGCTCAGCTAGATACCGCCAGCTACCCCACAGAACGGCGGCAAATTCGTACCCTCCTGCACGGCCCCGGCGGCCCCGAAAGAGTGTCCTGCCCCTCAGATGTAGTAGCCGTTGGGGCCAAGGGAGACATCTCCTATTCCGTACAGCAGTGGAAAGGGGTGCAAACCAAGGAAAAGCTGGTTTTCAAGTCAGTCACTCCCGTGCCAGGCACCGAAATCATCCGGATATATGGTGGCACTTCGGCCGTGGTAAACTGGCTGGCCGATGTGCGCCTCCTCGTTGATGGGCACGACGTAGCCTTGAAAGTGCGCCGGCTGGAAGTGTTCATTAAAAAAGAAACAGGCTGGTGCCGAGTGGCGGGGCAAGGCACAGAGGTAGACGAAAAAATACACCCCATCAGCCATTAGGCCTTTTTCCGCCACCCGTTTCGGGTGTTAGGCGCACCAGCTATTCCCAATCACCAAGCAGGCGGCGCAGCAACACTAGCTGGCCGGTGTGGTAGGCATTGTGGTCGGCAATGAGCAGGGCTTCGCGCAACAGGGTTTGGCCGGTGCCGTGCGCAAAGGGCGCTAGCAAATCGTTGGATTCATCGTGCAGCAGCGCAATAAACTCGGTTTGGTCGTGGCGGATGGCGGCCAGCGTAGCCTGCCAGCCGGCCTCATCTACCGTGGCCTCCGGGGCGGGCCAATAGCCGACAGGCCACTCCGGCGACTCGTGCGCGGGGTTGCGGCTGAACTCCAGAATATCCAGCTGGGCAATGCGCAGGTGCTCGGCCAGCTGCCAGATGGTATACGGCAAACCCGGAGCCTTTTGGTTGAGTAAGGCAGCGGGCACATCGGCGCAGGCCTGCTCGAAGGTAACGTGGGCATTGGCTTCGGTCAGCAGGCTGACGAGCTGCTGTACTACGGCGGCGCGGGTATTCTTCTCCATGCAGATTTAAATACTGATAACGGCGTTTTGTTTCACTTGCCAATACCTATAAGAGCAAGCTACCCCCTGTGGTTACTAGCACCCAAGCTTCCGTCGAGCAGACACGCACCGGCAGCCTTTGTACCTTTGGATTCTTTGCAGGCTGCTTAAACGGCAGCTGTTACTTGATTGAATTGCTGGCCCTGCTCATGCTCCACCGTCATTTTCTTGTGCATAAGCCCTACGGCTACCTCAGCCAGTTTATGAGCAACAACGCCCGAGAAGCCCGCAAAAAGCGCTTTTTAGGTGAGCTGCACGATTTCCCGGAAGGCACCATGTCCATTGGCCGCCTCGACGAGCACAGTGAGGGCCTGCTCCTACTTACCACCGATGGCAGCGTGAGTGAGGTAATCCGGCGCAAAGACGTGGAAAAGGAATACTACGCTCAAGTGGACGGCCTCATCACCGACGAAGCCGTGGCGCAGTTGCAACAGGGCGTTGAAATCGGCCTCTCCGAAGGCAAGTACCAGACCCTACCCTGCGCCGCCTACCGCCTGCCTGCCCCGCCCGACCTACCTGCCCGCACCCGCCACATCCGCTCCGACAGGCACGGCCCCACCAGTTGGGTGAGCATCACGGTTACGGAGGGCAAGTTCCGGCAGGTGCGCAAAATGACGGCCGCCGTTGGGTTCCCTACACTACGGCTGGTACGAATGCGCATCGGCAGCATTCAACTCGGTGATTTAACTCCCGGCGCAGTGCAAGAAGTGGCCAGTTTTTAGCGCGTAGTATCTTAAAGCAGTTTCAGAACCAGCATACCTGGCCCGACGACCTTTCGGCCGACCGACCGGTCGTGGGACTCCGTTCTTACTGACTAGCAGACGAGGTTCGGTTCGACGGCCGAAAAGCCGTCGGACCGGAGCAACCGAAACTGAATATGCTGTTTAAGAAGCTGCTATAGGTTGTTTTGGTATAGATGGCAGAACGACCCAAGTACTAAGCCCTAAAAAGCAGCTAAGCTATTCAGGTACACTTCCAGCATCGTGTAGCCGCTGGCGTTGGTTTTGGCACGGTCGGTGGGGTCTTTGGGGTTGAGGCGCTGCCGCGTTTCCCAGGCGTCGGGCATGCCGTCGTGGTCGGTATCGGCGGGTGCGGGCTTGGAGGCTAGCACCGGCCATGCTTTCTGCGACACTTCATAGGGTGTGCCGTGTGGGTAACCGCCTTGCACATCAATAAACCGACCCGTCCGGTTGACCACGTTGCGGATGATGCGCTGGTCGAGGGTGTCGCGCTTGGGTAGGCTGGCGCCTACGTGTTGCAGCACCGCTTTGTAAGCCTCAGCAGCCGTCTGCGTCGTGACTGAGCCCATGTTGAAAGGCACAGATGCTTGGGCCTGCACGGTGTCGGCGGCGGTACCATCCTGCATAGTTACGCCGCGCCAGTTGCGGCGGGTTACGTCGGCGCTGGCATCCACGTAGTTGCCACTCAGGTAGAACTTGCCGTAGGGCAGCGGGTTACTGCCTTTTTCCAGCTTGTAGGGGTTCAACACTCGCGTTTTCACGCTTTCCTTGGTGTTGGGGCCGTACTTGTAGTAGTTGTTTACGATGTTGTAGTTGCCACCTTCGCCAGCGTACACGTTGTTTTCGCCCCAGTTGTAGATAACGTTGTTGCGGAAATCCACATTCTCGAAGCCGGCCGGGTGGGTGTAGCGGCTGCCATTGAAGCGAGGCGTGCGGCTGTTGCAATGGGCAAATAGGTTGTGGTGCATAGTGGCGTGCTGCCCACCCCAGATACCGCCGTAGCCGTGCCGCTCAAAGTCTTTATCGCCAGTTTCGAAGTGGTACGAGTAGTTGAGCGGCTCGCTCATCAGGTTCCACTGCAAGGTGGTACTGTCGCCCTCATACACCGAAAAGCATTCGTCCGTCGACCAGCTCATGGTACAATGATCTATGATGAGGCCGTTGTTGCGCACCCCGCCAAACGCGTCGTCGCCGCCCCCACCGTCCACTTGACCTTTGTTCTGGTACCGGTCGCCCATCCGAAAGCGCATAAACCGCACAATAACGTTGCGGGCCTTCACGCTTACCGGGTAATCGGCCAGGCAAATACCGTCGCCGGGCGCGGTTTGACCCGCAACGGTGGTGTTGGGCTTGCTGATTGTGAGGGGCGCCGTGAGGTGAATGGTACCCGACACCCGAAACACCACCGTGCGGACCGGAGCTGCCTTGGTGAGGGCGTAGCGCAAGCTACCCGGCTGGTTGTCGTCGTTGAGGTTAGTCACTTCAAACACGGTGGTGGGCACGGCTGCCGAGCCACGGCCGCCCGAAGTGAAGCGGCCCGCACCTTCGGCCCCCGGAAAGGCCAGCGGCGGGGTGGCAGCCGGTGTGGCACCACTTACAACCACTGCTCCAAGGCCAGCAAGCAGGAAAAAAGCATACAAAGTGCGGCGGGAACTGCCAGGTAAGTGAATGAAGCGCATAAACTGAAAAGCAACGGGTACAGCCTAAAACAAGCCCGGGTGACAGGGCGGCCAAATCCGGTACCCTCAACCTGATATTACCAAAACGCTTAGCCAGGCAAACATCTAACCCAGAATTTCTTTGCGCAATCGATGCCGGCAACGTTGCCAGCAGAACCACAACCTGGAATTTACAGCCCGC
This sequence comes from Hymenobacter norwichensis DSM 15439, assembly GCF_000420705.1. Taxonomy (GTDB): domain Bacteria; phylum Bacteroidota; class Bacteroidia; order Cytophagales; family Hymenobacteraceae; genus Hymenobacter; species Hymenobacter norwichensis. The sequence goes on along the minus strand of NZ_ATVL01000006.1, from coordinate 50,579 downwards.
CAGCAACCTTCTCGGTAGTTGACTGGTCTCCCCGGTAGCGCTGTTTGACTATACCTTTCACGAGTAAGCTTGGGCAGTGTTTCCTTACTCGTAGCGCTGCCTTTGCATACCGGCATTTCACTTACCTTCCAGGATTAGAGCTGTTACCTAATGGCTGACAGCCAGTTATTTTAGCTTATTCAATGAAGTATTTTCTTTTTTCCTTTTTACTGTGTGTTTCGCAGGTGGTGCTGGCGCGGGCACCCTTGCAGCCATTGCAAATTGCTCAGCAGTTTGTTGATACCGATGGCTGGCCCCAAATGAAAGAATACCTCTGTTGCGAAGCCCAGCAACAAGCCAAAAACCAAACCCTCGGCCAGCAAATTCCACCTACTTTACGGCGTAGCTGCGAGCTACTTCGGCAAGACCCTACCACAGCCGTAGTAGCCGTGGAGCTGCGCGATTCGGTGAGCCGCAACGATTTTTACCTGCACTTTGCCAAGGACGACAACGAATGGAAGCTACAAGCTATCCGTAGTTTGGCCATGACCCAGCTTGGCCCACCCATGCTAAAGCTGCTAACGGCCATGCCCGAAGCGAAAATAGCCCAGTACAACCAAAAGCACCCCGATGCCGACCATGCCTTCACGGTAGGCAACCTCCGCCTCTGGATTGGTTCTGATGCCGACATCACCACCCATTTCACCAGCCATCAGGCCGGTTTTCAAAAGGTGTTGCGCCTTATTCAATCACGCCGGTATTTCGTGGCCACTGACTCCACGGCCCGCGAAGAAGCCGCCAACACCGACCCGGAGGTACGGGCGCTACTGCGGAAGCTCTACATCAGCCGCGTCACCCAGCACGACACCGACTGCAATACCTGCATCGAGTTCATCATCGGGGGCCGCATCGACAACACCGTGGGGCTACTCTACCAACCCACGCCCGCCGAAGTACCCGCCATGCATCCCGACCGACTTATTGTAGTGCGGCCCATCACGAAAGGCTGGTACCTCTACAAAACCACTCGCAGCAACGAGCGACAGTAGCAACTTCAGCTAGCCTCGTTTGTCAGCGGGTGCCGGAGCACCTTGAAAATTGGTAGGCAGATTATAGAATAGCCGGAAAGCGTTAGTTGTTTTCCGGCTCTTTCTTGTTCAACAGGTTCAGCAGCACGCCGTTGGTCCAGCCGAAGCCGTCTTGCAGCGGGTACTCCCCTCCGCCAGCGGGCAGGTGGGTATCCACCACATTGTATTTCTCCAGCAGTTTACCGGTTTGCTGAAACACTCGATTATTCAACCGTATCCAGCGGATAGCAACGGTATCAGCTAGGGGCTGTTGGCGGTAGCGGCGTAGGCCCTGTATGGCCAAATACTGCAAAGGAGCCCACGCATTAGGAGCATCCCATTGCTGGCCGCTACGGTTGAGTGTGGTCAGCAAACCGCCAGCTTTCAAAAAATCGGTGTTGAGCCCTTTCGCTATTCGGCTGGCCTGGGTGGGAGTAGCCACGCCAAAAGCCAGCGGAAACACGCCCGCCATTGTTCGGATGGTCGCAGGCCGGCGCTGCGCGAGGTCGTAGTCGGTGAACCAACCGGCAGTTTCGTTCCAGCAATAGCGCTGAATGGCTTTGCTGCGCTGCTCGGCTTTCCGCTGCCAGGCAATAGCCTCAGTACGCTGGCCCTGCGTGCTATATGAGCGAGCTATGGTTTGCTCCAAGGTCATCAGCAAGCAGTTCAAATCAACAGGAGCAAACTCGGTGGTCCGAATGGACGCCAACGTACCGGCCGGCCCAAACCAACGCGTGCTGAAGTCCCAGCCGGAAGCAGCGGCGGCCCGAATGTCGCGGTAAAGCTGAGCGGGGCGTTTGCTACCCCGCGCTGCCTCTACGTCCTTTACATATGATTCTTCGCGGGGCAGGGTGCTGTCGTCCCAGTAGCGGTTGAGTAGCTCGCCGCCCGCCACGCGGGCCACCCGGCGCGTGGCAGTGCCGGGCTTCAACGAATCGGCACCGGCCATCCAGTAGGCGTACTCGCGCAGCAGTTGCGGCTGGTAGCGCTGTAGCACCGTGTCGCCTTGTTCTTCCGCTAACAGTTGCACCATGAGGGCAAAAAATGGCGGCTGCGAGCGGGTCAGGTAATACGTGCGGTTACCGTTTGGGATGAAGCCGTAGCGGTTAATCAGATACGCGAAATTGTCGGTCATACTGCGCACCAAATCGAGGCGGCGGGCTTCGCGCAACCCAAGCATCGTGAAATAGGAGTCCCAGTAATACACCTCCCGAAACCGCCCACCCGGCACCAGATAAGGCCGGGGCAGCGGCAGCAACGACGAGTACCGGCTTACTGAATCCTGGGGCTGGCGCCGCAGCACCGTCCAGAGCGTATCGAGGTGGGCCCGCAAGCCGGCAGCTACGTTGCTGCGGTAAGTGGTAGTGTCGGTGGTGGGCAACTGGAAGCGGGCCTGCACGAACTGCGCCAAGCTAAAGCTAGGCTGGGTACGCTGCCGCTGGTAGTCGGCCACAATGCTGGCTGGCGAATCGCGCGGGCTGCGCGGCACCATGTCCACGAACGTTTTATTGTCGGGAAAAATCTGGCTGGTTTGCACGGCTTCAAACAAGCCCGGATAAAGTTGCCGAGGCGTAGGTGGCAGCTGAGCAGCCACTTGCAGCCAGCAGCTGCACAGAAAAAGTAAGAATGCGTGTCGCACAGGATCAGGATGAGGTGGGTCTGATGTGCGTACGAAAACTGGCTCGGCAGCGGCCAACTATTCAGCCCGACCATTCTTTCCTGCCAGGGTTGATGGCTTAGTGCTACAGTTCCCGCTGCTGCTTGTGCAGCCATTCAAACGCCGAAGCCACGTCTGAGAAGGTAACCACCAGTGGCTTCCGAAAAGGCCGGGCAGTGAGGTCAGTGGTTTGCAACTTGGGAGCGTTGAACGGCAGCACCCACGCCATATACTGCAACCCGGCGTCTTCCATATCACGCAGCCACAGCCGGCCCCATTCCGGCAGCTCGGCCGTTGTATAGGTGATGTTGGAGTTGTCGTTGAGAATTTTGCTGCAAGGCTGCATTTGTAGCGCTTTCACTATCAGCCAGCAAGTATCGTACGATGTGTCGGGCGTGTGTTCTCCCTGCCAATCTACATACAGCCAGTCGTTGATAGCATCGTAGGCAATAGAAACATTCTCATTAACAACAAGATAGCGCAGCTGCATAAAACACGTACTGGCCGGCATTACTTCATGCCGCACCTGAATTGCAGTAAAGATAGTTCACCGGTTGATGTAGATACACAATTCACGATTGTGTTTCTGTGCTCTTCTCTAATTCAGCCGCTGTAAATATATCTGAAACAATATAAGCAGCACCTGCTGCCTCTACAATACCGATGTCTTGATCGGCTGTGCGAGGGATTCAATAACTATTCTGCTGCGCTTTAAGTAAGCAGCTAGTGTATTTCAATGCGTAGCTTCAATGGAAGATCAGGAACTAGCCAAAATCGAGCACATTGGCAAACAGCGGGTGGTGATTGTAGGCGGTGGGTTCGGGGGGCTGGAACTGGCCAAATCCTTGCGTGAAGCCGACGTGCAAGTGGTATTGGTGGACAAACAGAACTACCACACCTTTCAACCGCTGATGTACCAAGTGGCCACCGCTGGCCTGGAAGCAGCTGATATTGTGTCGCCGTTTCGTAAGATTCTGGAAGGGCAGCCCAACCTGATTTTCCGCATGGCCGAAGTGGTGTGCGTGAACACCGAAACCCAGGTAGTGGAAACCTCTATCGGCCTGATTCCTTATGACTTCCTGGTAATTGCCACTGGCGCTACCACCAATTACTTCGGCGACGAGCAGATGGCCCGCCACGCCATTGCCATCAAGAGCGTGGAAGACGCCGTAGCGCTGCGCAACACCGTGCTATCGAACTTCGAGAAGGCCCTGCAAATCGGCGACGATGAGCAATTGAACAGCCTGCTCGATTTCGTGATTGTGGGCGGCGGCCCTACTGGGGTGGAAGTGGCTGGCGCGCTAAGCGAACTGCGCAAGCACGTTTTCCCGAAAGACTACCGCGAAATTGACTTCCGGCAGATGGATATCCACCTGATTCAGAGTGGCGACGTGCTCCTCAAAGGCATGTCGACGGAAGCCTCGCAAAAGGCGCTGGAATATCTACAGAAATTCGGGGTAGATGTGATGCTGGAGCGCCGGGTGAAGTCGTATGATGGCTACACCGTGACGCTGAACACTGGCGAGAAGCTGATTACCCGCACCCTTATTTGGGCGGCAGGCGTTGCTGGGGCCCCCATTGATGGTATCAAGCCGGAAAGCCTACGCAAGGGTGGCCGCTACGAGGTAGACACCTACAACCGGGTGGCAGGCTACGCCAATATTTTCGCCATTGGCGACATTGCTGCCATGCTTAGCCCCGAGTACCCCGAGGGGCACCCGATGGTAGCGCAGCCTGCCATTCAGCAGGGCCGGCTTTTGGCCGCTAACCTACAGCGCATCATCCGGAAGCAGCCACTACAGCCTTTCCGCTACGACGACAAAGGTGCCATGGCTACCATTGGCCGCAACCACGCTGTAGCGGATGTTAAGCTGCTGGGTAAGGACTGGAAGACACAGGGCTTTTTTGCTTGGGTGATGTGGGTGTTTGTGCATATAATTGCGTTGGTGGAATTCCGCAACCGCCTCACCGTTTTCGCCAACTGGACCTGGAACTACTTCAGCCAGAACACTGGCCTGCGCTACATTATGGGTGGCCGACGCGAGCCAATACCAACTCCTAAAGAAAGCCAACCAGCAGCCTAGTTATTTCCTGGTGCCACTGGCCGGCCGACCTGCAGACCACCGCAGTTACTTGATTGCTGTGGGTGCCGACTTATCCGGCACCAACGATGGCTGCACAAACAGATGCCGAATATCGGGGTAACGCGCCCGAACGGTAGCATCAAGCCGGCTAATGGCTTCGGTGAGTTGCGTGGCTGATAATTCCGGTTGAAACTCCACGCGCAGCACCAACAGAATCTCGTGTGGGCTCAGGTACGACGACAGCGGAGCATCCAGTGCTACCACTGTTTCATCGGCGGTTATCATGGCTTCCACCTCGCGCAGTAATTCGGCTTCAGCAGGTTCCCCGAGCAGCAGGCTTTTGTTTTCGCGCAGCAGCAAACCGGCCACTACCAATAGAATCAGCCCAATGACCAGGGAAGCTACCCCGTCAAGGGCCGGGCTCTGCAACTGATGGCTCAGAAATACTCCCAGAAAGGCCACTATCAAGCCCATCAGGTCGGCGGCGTCTTCAAACAACACCACAAAAATAGAGGGGTCTTTGCTGCTGCGGAAGGCGGCCCAGAAGCTGCGGCCGTTGCGCTGAGCGTTGAACGTGCGGCGCGCCACCAGAAACGAGGCCCCATCGAACAGAAATGCTAGTCCCAGCACCACGTAGTTCCAAGTAGGATTTTCCAGCGGCGTGGGGTGGCGCAAATGCTCAATACCCTCATAGATGGAAATGCCACCCCCAATGGCGAAGATGCATACGGCTACGATAAACGACCAGAAATACAGCTCTTTGCCGTAGCCGAACGGCCGCCCGGCGTGGGCAGGCTGCTGACTTTTGCGCAAACCCAGCAGCAGCAGAAACTCGTTGGCGGTATCTACCACCGAGTGAATACCCTCGGCCAGCATGGCGGAACTACCCGTGAAGCCAGCCGCTACGAACTTGATGACGGCAATAGCCAAATTAGCTGCCAGCGCCGCTATAATGGCAACTTTAGAAGCTGGTGGCTCGGCGGCAGGAACAGGAGCGTTGGACACAGAACGAAGGGAAGACGGGAAAAGCAAAAGCCGGAAACGGTTGATCCGCTTCCGGCTAGTACGGTTTTCTGGGTGGCAAGGCTGCCAGTGTACTGTTTTCCCTTGCGCGTTCTGGCATAGAACAGCGCTATGGGGCAGCTACCTAGCGACCAAAGTCGTCTTGCACGCGCACAATGTCGTCCTCATCTGATGGATTGGTGGCATCGGTGTGCTGCCAGATTTCAGCCAGCACACCCCAGGTGTCTAAGCCCACCAAGCGGTGCCGCTCACCTTGCCGGAGCGTTATCAGTTCGCCGGGCTCGTACACCCGCACTTCGCCTTCCTCATCGGTGGCGCTGGTTACTACTCCTACAGGGCCTTGCAGCACTTTCCATACTTCGGCTCGGCGGTGGTGGTACTGCCACGAAAGCCGCTTTTGCGGCGCTACAATCAGGATTTTTGGGCTCAGCTTCTCGGAAATACGCAGGTCTTCCAGGGCCATTCCCTCGAAATAGGTATCGGCAAAAGCGGGAGCCTGGGTTTCGTCAATCACGAAAAACCCACCCCACGGCCGGGTTTGGTCCTGCTTGTCAATAGAGAACCCCAATTGGGTTAAGCGCTGCTCCATATCTTTAAACAGCTTCTGCTTTTGGTCTTCGCTACTCATACTCGGGTTGATGATGGGATGAAGGCACTACTGCACGGGGCGTATCTCACCTTGCCAGCGCCAAAAGTACGTATCCTGCCTGAATCAATAAACGAACCGGTGCACGAAAGCCCAAGGTCCAGTATATCAGCGCCGGCCCGCTGGCTTCTGCCAAATTACTGTAGTGCTGCCCGTTAGCCCTATACTTCCAGCAAAGGCAGCTCGATAAAGAAAGTGGTGCCCTGTTTTTCGACGCTCTCGAACCGGATGCGCCCGCCGTGCAACTGCACAATGGTATGGATGATGGACATGCCCAGACCAGTGCTTTTTTCGCCGCGCAAACCAGGGCGGCGGGCCTTGGTGAATTTCTCGAACAGGCCTTCCTGCAAGTCTTCCGGAATACCCACTCCGTCGTCGGCTACGGTCACCAAAATGTAGCCCGGCTGCTCGTGCAGCCCCACCCGAATATGCCCACCGGCCGCGGTAAACTTGATGGCATTACCCACTAAGTTGTTGAGCACCTGCATAAACTTGTTTTCGTCGATACTGGCGTAAATAGCTGGCGCCGAAGTTTCGAGGGTGAAAGATAGGTTCAGACGGGCTTCGGTACGCCGGTAGTTATCCACCATAATACCTACCCGCTCCACCATGTTCACCCGCTCGCGCTTCAGCTTCACATTCGATGATTCAAGGAACTCGTTGTCCACAAAATCATGAATCAAATCGGTGCTTTCGCGGCAGGTAGTGGTGATAATCCGGATTAACTCGTGCAGCCGCGGGTCGGGGTAGGTTTGGAGTTGCTCACCTAGCTGTTCGCTCAAGGTCTGCATCAGGCGCAGCGGCCCGGCCAAGTCGTGGGAGAGAATTTCCAAGATGGAATTCTTCTTGGTATTGAATTTCGCGGCGTTCTGGTGAGTGGCTTTTTCGGCGGTAATGTCGTCGATGAAGCCAGTAATGCTGCGGGTACCATCGGGGGCTTGATGCCGTGCGGCCCGCACGCACAGCCACTGCTCCGGCTCGGTTTCAGAAACCAACCGCACTTGCACGGCTTCGCGCAATAGCCCTGCTGCCAGCCGCTCGAAGCAGTCAGCAGCGTAATCCTGGTCGTCGGGGTGCAGGCGCGCCAGCAGGCCTGGCAATTCATCGTTGACTTGGCTGGGGTTGCCCCCCAGTAGCTGCTCGTAAGCGGCATTCACATAGGTAAAGGACCGCAAGGACAAGCTGTACACGAAGAAAACAGACGGTATTTCTTCCAGCAGGTGTTGAAAATCGATAATGGGAGCGGGCATCGCCAATCAAGGAAACGTTGAAACCAGTAAGGGCTACCACAGTAGAGCTTACTGCGCATAAAGTCGAAACGGCACCAAAGCGGTGAAGTTACCAGACTATCCCATAAATCCGGCAAGGCGCGGTTCGGCAGGGCAACCCAGCAACTAGCCTCCCCGATTCAGCGGCTTTTCGGCAGGCGACTAGTGGCGTAACAAGTAGCGGTATCGGCTTGTTGTTTTACATTATTATTATACTTATCTAATACTCATCTGTAATATACCTACAAGTAGGTATTGACATAGTCCTTATCTAATATTACTTTCGGCTATATACTTCGTCGCCTTTTTCGGTATCCTGGCTTTCTATCAACTCTTTATCGTTTGTGCTATGAATCCTACTGACTGCTTGAAAAATGCGGCGGTGCTGGTAGCGGCACCACCTTCTTTGCATCGCCAAGGGTTGCTTTCCACGCTGCACGAGCAATGGCCCGACCTAAGTTTCAGCGTTACGGCCGACACCTGCATGCTGGAGCCGCTACTTCGGCAGCAGCCTTACGCGCTGCTGGTGCTGGATAGTGCACTGGCCGGGCCGTCGTTGGGGACCTTGTTTCAGCGCTTGCGCAACGTACGCAGTTGCCAGCCCATTCTGGTTATTGCTAGCCAGCGCCTTTCCCCAGTACTCCGGCAGCATCTGCTCCAACCTGATACCAACGCTCTACTGCCCTACAACTCCACACCGGCTATGGTGGTAGCCACAGTTATGCCCCTGCTCAGCGGCGCTACGGGCGGCATGCTTGGCACGGTAGCAACTCGCCGGAATTTCACGCCTCCTACCCCATTCAGCCAGCGCGAGGTGGAAGTACTGCGCCTAATAACCGCCGACCTCTGCAACCAAGAAATAGCCGACCATTTGTGTTTGAGCGTGCGCACCGTAGAAAGCCACCGCCGGGCGCTACTGCAAAAAGCTGGTGCCAAAACCCTGGTAGGCTTGGTTATGCAGGCCATGCGCGAAGGCTGGGTAGGCGTGGCGTAGCAGTCATCCTCACGGCGCATAAATCATACGGCTCGGCCATGGCTAAAGCAGCCATGGCCGAGCCGTATGATTTATGCGCCGTGATTGGTATCACGCAGGCAGCGAAATGGGCTTGCTGTTTTCAGCCTGTTGCCGGATAAGCAACTGCCCGACTCCGTGCTACTTAGTACTTAATCTTACCAGTCGAGGTGGTCTTCTTGATGCGGCCGTCGCGCTTGAAGATGGTGCCGGGCACCAGCCGGAGCGACACATCGGTGGGCTTGCAGGTATTGAGAGCAAACTCCTGGGTTTCATAGCCAGCCGCACTAACTTTCAACCGGGTAGGAAACGGAATGGGCCGCTTGTTGAGCATGATGATGTAGCGCCCCTCGGAATTGGTGCTGAACGCATCATTGATACCCTGAAGTTGTAAAGTGGCCCCTGTTAGGGGCTTGTAGTTTTCGTCAGTTATCAAACCCGTTAGCGACTCACAGCTGCTGATTTGGCTGGACTGCTCCATAGAATCAGGCACAGTGGTGGTAGTCTGCTGGGCCAGCAATTTACCAGGTATTGCCATCAGGCCGAAGCCAATAAGGAAGGTCAGGAAACGGTACATAAACTAGTAGAACACGATGAAACACTACTTGAAACCCCACACGCACTACAGCGCGTATCTCGCTGGTTTAAAATTAACTACAATTGTATTGACTATGCTAAAAAACTTGAAAAAACCTCTTTAAGGCCAACATACAATAAAATTATTCCCATAATCAGGCAATTCATTATCCTCTAGCTTCAAACTTAGGCTTAGCCACAAGAGCTTGTCCCTTTCTCTGGTATTTCCGTTAAAGCAGGTGTTTTACTTTGTGCGGGCCGATAGGAATAGCCAGCCCACGCCGAACCCGACTCGTCTGCTTATGTCTACTTCTCTTAACATACTGCTGGCCGGCGGTGCGGTGCTACTTGGCGCTGGCATAGTGGCGGCCTACGCCCAAACAACATCAACCAGCAACATTCTGTCGGGCTCGGCCACGCCGCAACTGGTAGCACGGCAGTTCAAGTTCACGGAAGGCCCGGCGGTGGATAAGGCCGGAAACGTGTTCTTCACCGACCAGCCCAACAATAGAATCTGGAAGTACGATACCAGCGGCAAGCTCAGCGTGTTTCTGGATAAAGCCGGCCGAGCCAACGGAATGTACTTCGATAAGCAAGGCAACCTGCTGGCCTGCGCCGACGAGCAAAACCAGTTGTGGTCGATAGCGCCGAACGGCAAGGTGACGGTGCTGCTGCAAGACGTACAGGGCCACCGCCTCAACGGCCCCAACGACTTATGGGTGCACCCCAGCAGCGGCGGTATTTACTTCACCGACCCGTACTACCAGCGCGACTACTGGACCCGTACCGCTCCCGACCCCGGTATTGGCGGCCAGAAGCTGTACTATTTGCCTAAAGGCCAGCGGCAGCCCGCGGTGGTGGATGATAAGCTGCAAAAGCCCAACGGCATCATTGGCACCCCCGACGGCCGGCAGCTATACGTGGCCGACATTGAAGCCGACAAAACCTACCGCTACCAGATTGCGCCCGACGGCCAGCTCACCAACCGGCAGCTGTTCGTGGAGCAGGGCTCCGACGGCATGACCCTCGACAGCCAGGGCAATGTGTACCTTACCGGCAAAGGTGTAACCGTGTACAATGCTGCGGGCCAGAAAATTCAGCACATAGCAGTACCGGAAGCGTGGACGGCCAACGTGTGCTTCGGGGGCAAAAACCGCAGGACGCTGCTCATTACGGCTTCGGAGGCGGTGTACGTACTACCGATGCGGGTAAAAGGCGCGCAGTAAGCGGCAGCTAACCATCGGCGTTGTGGTGGAGGCGGTATCTTTGGCCATGATGCGTACTTTCTCTGCCCGCTTGCGTTTCCTGGTGCCTGTGGTTCTGCTGGCTTTCGCCACCAGTTGCGACGACACCGCCCCCACCCCCGAAGCACTGAACCTCGCGCTGGGCAACCCCAGTGGGGCTACTTCCGATGTCAATCAGCCCAACAACTACCTGCTTACCCGGCCCGAATATGCGCTGAGCTACCACCGCAGCCGGGGCATTCCGAACTGGGTAAGCTGGCATTTGGCGGCCAACGACTTGGGTACAGCGCCCCGCCAAGACAATTTCCGGGCCGACAACGCCCTGCCCGCCGGCTGGTACCAGGTAACGGCCAGCAGCTACACCGGCTCGGGCTTTGATAGGGGCCACCATTGCCCTTCTGCCGACCGCACGGCCAGTTCCGCCAGCAACTCGGCCACGTTCCTGATGACTAATATGCTGCCCCAGGCCCCCAACCTCAACCAACGCACCTGGGCCGACTTGGAGGAATATTGCCGCACTTTGGTGCGCAACGGCAATGAATTGTACATCATCATGGGTAGCTACGGTACCGGTGGCACTGGCTCGCAGGGCGCCGACAACACCATCGACCAAGGCCGCGTGACGGTACCGGCCCGCGTGTGGAAGGTGGTAGTAGTGCTACCCGCTGGCCAACACGACCCGGAGGAAGTAACAAGCAGCACCCGCGTTATTGCCATTAACGCCCCCAATCAAAACTCGGTGGGGGCGGCCTGGGGCAACTACCGCACCACCGTAGACGCCTTGGAAGCCGCTACCGGCCTGGATTTGCTTTCTGCTGTGGCGTCGGGCGTGCAGGCTACTCTAGAGGCACGGGTAGATACGGGGCCGACGCAGTAAATCTGCGCCACGTTCAGAAGCTAATAGGCATACAAAGCCCCAGGCCTGACGCTGAAATAGTGTCAAGCTTGGGGCTTTGCTTATAAGTTTGCGCAAGAGTTAGCTTTACCTATTGTTGCGGGTGGCTGCCGGTAGACATTGCTACAGTTGACTTTTGGCCCGCTACCTTCCGGCCGCTGTTTTCTGGCCACAAACTTATTCCTGCTACCCATGCACGAAAAAATACTGCTGATTCTGGGGTTGCTGTTTGCTATGCTATTGCTCGTGATGCTGGGGCAGAAGCTGCGCATCTCCTACCCTATCTTTCTAGTACTGGGCGGCTTGGGGCTAAGTTTCCTGCCGGGCTTGCCGCACCTAGTCATCGACCCCGACCTGATTTTTCTGATTTTTCTGCCGCCGCTGCTCTACGAAGCTGCCTGGTACACCTCCTGGCACGACTTCTGGCGCTGGCGGCGGCCGATTGGGCTGCTGGCGTTTGGGCTGGTGTTTTTCACGTCCATCATCGTGGCGTACGTATCTAAGGCCCTGATTCCGGGCTTTACGCTGCCGCTGGGGTTTCTGCTGGGCGGCATCATCTCGCCGCCCGATGCCGTGGCCGCTACTTCGGTGCTCAAGGGTGTCAAGGTGCCGCGCCGCATTACGGCCATTCTGGAAGGGGAAAGCCTCATCAACGATGCCAGCAGCCTGATTGTGTTTCGGTTTGCGCTGGCAGCAGTGGTGTCGGGTACGTTTGTGTGGCAGCAGGCGGCTACCACCTTTGTGCTAGTGAGCGGCATGGGCGTGGTGGTGGGGCTGCTGGTGGCGCATGGCTTCTATTTGCTGCACCGCTACTTGCCCACTACCCCCAGCATCAACACGGTACTTACGTTTCTGGCGCCCTACGCTATGTATCTGCTAGCCGAGGAATTCCACTTCTCGGGTGTGTTGGCCGTGGTAAGCGGCGGGCTGCTGATGTCGTTTCACTCGCACCGCGTGTTTGATGCCAATACCCGCCTCCAGACCACCAACGTGTGGGCCAGCGTGGGATTCGTGTTAAACGGGCTGGTCTTCATTCTGATCGGTCTTCAGCTCCCTACGGCGGTGGAGGGACTGGGTAACTACTCGCTCCAGCAAGCCATTACCTACGGCCTGCTCATCAGCGTTATCATCATCCTGATTCGGCTGCTGTGGATGTATCCGGCGGCATTTGTGCCGCGGTGGTGGAGCTACACTATTCGGAGTACCGAGGCTAGCCCCGGCTGGCAGGGGCCGCTGGTACTAGGTTGGGCAGGTATGCGGGGCGTGGTGTCGTTGGCGTCGGCGCTATCGGTGCCACTGCTGACCAATGGGCAGGCTTTTCCGCAGCGCAACCTGATTCTGTTCATCACCTTCGTGGTTATCCTCGTGACGCTGGTATTCCAGGGCCTTACGCTGCCACTGCTTATTCGCTTCACGGGCATCTCTAAAATTGATGAGCAAATGCCCGCCGAAGAGCAGGAAGCGGGCATCCGGCTGCGGCTGCGGCAGGCGGCCCTCGCCCACCTCACCCGGCAGTATTCCACCGACCTGGAACAGAACGAGTTGATAAAGGCCCTGCAACAGCGCATGCAGGCCGAAGCCCAGCGCACCGGCAACCTGCTCGAAGCCCTCGATTTCGATGAAACCAAACGCCTGGCTCTGCAACGCTACCACCACGTGCTACTCGACGTACTGCGGGTGCAGCGCGACGAGCTGGCCGAGCTGCGCCGCCAAGATGTATTCGAGGACCACATGCTCCGCCACCAGGAAGCTCAGTTGGACCTCGACGAAGCCAAAATCAGTCACATGCCGCATTAGGGGTACGCAACTGATAGGTATAAAAAAGGGGGTTCCTTATCCGTGGATAAGAAACCCCCTTTTTTAGGTCAGAATAACAATTACCCCAAGCTCTTGTACCGCACGCGCTTGGGCTCCACATCACCGAGACGCTTCTTCTTGGCTTCCTCGTAGTCGGAGAAGTTACCTTCAAACCACACCACTTGCGAGTCGCCCTCGAAGGCCAGGATGTGGGTGGCAAGGCGGTCCAGGAACCACCGGTCATGGCTGATGATAACGGCGCAACCGGCGAAGTTTTCCAGCGCGTCTTCCAGGGCCCGGATGGCGTTTACGTCCAGGTCGTTGGTGGGCTCGTCAAGCAGCAATAGGTTGGCGCCTTGCTTGAGCGTAGTAGCCAAGTGCACCCGGTTCCGCTCCCCGCCCGAGAGGCTACCTACTTTCTTTTCTTGGTCGCCGCCGCGGAAGTTGAAGTTGCTCACGAAAGCGCGCGAGTTCACCTGCCGGCCGGCCAGCAACATCGTCTCGGTGCCACCCGAAATGGTTTCGAACACCGACTTGCTGCCGTCAAGCGTGTCGTGCTGCTGGTCTACGTAGGCGGTTTGCACCGTGGGGCCCACCACGAACGTTCCGGCATCGGGCTGGAGCTGGTCGGTTATCATGCGGAACAAAGTGGTTTTGCCGGCTCCGTTCGGCCCGATGATGCCTACAATACCGCCTTGGGGCAGCTGGAAGCTTAGGTTTTCAAACAGCAGCTTGTCGCCAAACGCTTTGCGTAATCCTTCGGCCTCAATTACCTGGGCACCCAGGCGCGGACCATCGGGGATGAACAGCTCCAGCTTCTGCTCTTTCTCTTTGGAGTCTTCGTTCACCATCTTGTCGTAGCCAGCTAAGCGGGCTTTGCTCTTGGCTTGGCGGGCTTTCGGAGCCATACGCACCCACTCCAACTCGCGCTGCAAGGTTTTCTGGCGCTTGCTTTCGGTTTTTTCTTCTTGGGCTAGGCGGTTGGACTTCTGCTCCAGCCAGCTGCTGTAGTTGCCTTTCCACGGAATACCCTCGCCGCGGTCCAGTTCCAGAATCCAGCCGGCCACGTTGTCGAGGAAGTACCGGTCGTGGGTAACGGCTATAACGGTGCCTTTGTATTGCTGCAAATGTTGCTCCAGCCACAACACGCTTTCCGCATCCAAGTGGTTGGTCGGTTCATCAAGCAGCAATACGTCTGGCTCTTGGAGCAGCAGGCGGCATAAGGCTACCCGGCGTTTCTCCCCCCCCGACAGGTTGCCAATGATGGCCTCTTCGGGTGGAGTCCGCAAGGCGTCCATAGCGCGCTCCAGCTTGTTGTCGAGGTTCCAGGCATCGAGTTGGTCGAGGCGCTCCTGCACGGTGCCTTGGCGCTCCAGCAACTTGTCGAAGTCGGCATCTTCGGCCCCAAAAGCTTCGTTGATTTCGTCGAATTCTTTGAGCAATGCCACGGTTTCGGCCACGCCTTCCTCAATTATCTGGCGCACGGTTTTGGTGGCATCCAGTTGGGGTTCCTGCTCTAGGTAGCCCACCGTATAGCCCGGCGACCAGACCACGTCGCCCTGAATCTGCTTGTCTTGACCGGCAATAATTTTCAGCAACGACGACTTACCGGAGCCGTTCAGACCCAGTACGCCGATTTTGGCGCCGTAAAAAAACGAGAGGTAAATGTTTTTAAGAACCTGTTTCTGCGGAGGGTAAATCTTGCTTACCCGCTCCATGGAGAAGATAATGGTGGGCTGGTCGCTCATGCGGAAAGGAAAAGGAGTGAGATGGTAAGTGGCGCGCTGGCCGGGCGAAAAACAGGCCTACCGGCACGTATAAATGAAAAAGTAAGTGGTAGGTGGGTAATGGTGGAGGTATCTGCCGTTTCAATTCACTATTTTTAGGAGCCGAGCCCCTTATTTGGAAGGGCACCCAACCTTCCAAACCGGCCTTACGTTCGGTTAAAAGCAATTTACTGGGAGTTGGGCACGGCCAAAGGTAACTAGCCCTTACGTGGTTTGCCACCCTCCCCGGAATGCAGCATATATTGCAACAAGCCGTAAACTTGCACGTCTTTCCAATTTAGGTACTACTACCGCTCCCTTCATCCCACCACCCCCGATTCGCCTACGCGTTATTGAGTTTATGGAACAACAAGACCACCTGCTGGCAGAAGCCCGCCGCTACGGCTACATTGAGGGCGACGAGGTGTGGCTCAAACCCTTTATGGATCTGCCGGCCCGCAAAGTGGGGCAAGTGAAAGAATCTGCCGATGCTTCGCTGGTATATTTTGCCAACCGCTTCGAGCTTTTCCGCAGCAAAGTGGAAGGCTTGCTACAGAAAATAGAAGAATCAGAAAATAAGGGTTCCTTTCTGATGAAGGCCCTGCATTTGAAAGAACAGGTAGCTTCTTACGATGCCCTCGGCGACTTCGAGAGCCTATTTCATCGCCTCACTGAAGCCGAGGATGCCGTGAAGGTGACCGTAGCCCGCAACCGCGAAAAAAACCTGGCCACCAAGGTCAGTCTTATTCAGCAGGTGCAGGCCCTGCACAACGCCTTGGATTGGACCACCGCCGGCGACGAGCTACAGGAGTTACGCCAGGCCTGGATCAAGACCGGCCCGGTGGACAAGCAACACACCGACGAGCTGGAAAACCAGTTTCGGGTGGCTACCGACGAGTTTTTTGTGCGGCGCAAGGCCTTCCAGAACGAGAAGAAGGCCATGACCAACCGCGCCGCCGACCAGTTCAAGTCACTGATTCGGCAGTCGGAAGCGTTGCAGGATTCCAATGAATTCGAGGAAACCACGGCCAAGCTCAAGAAGCTCCAGCAGGATTGGAAGGAAATAGGTGGCTCGTTGCCGCGCAAGCAGGCTAACGACCTTTGGACCCAATTTCGGGCAGCGCACAACCACTTCTTCGAGCGCCTAAAAGTACACATAGAGAGCAAGCGTCACGAGTCGAAAGACAGTTCCACCGATGACAACCTGACCCGCAAGCGCGCTTTAGTAGCCGAAGCGGTGGAGTTGCTCAACCGGCCTATGTCGGAAGCTGTGGCCCGCGCCAAAGAACTGCAAGCTGCCTGGAAGAAGGTAGGCCCAGTACGCGGCCCCGAATCGGACCGGGTGTGGGAGCAATTCATTCTGGCCTGCGACCGGGTGTTTGAGCTGAGTGCCTTGGAGCATTACATCCGCAAGCGCCCCGACAGCGCCACTGCCAAGCCCGACGAGCAGGTAACCATGCGCGTGCAGGCCCTGCGCGACTTCATCAAATACGACCAGCAAGAGCAGCTAACCTTGGAAGAAAACCTGGGCAAGCTCAGTTCGGCACCTGCCAACGACGCGTTCCGGCAAATGCTGCAAGGAAAAATCCGGGCCTTTGAGCGAAAAATCCGCACAAAAAACGACCTGATTGAGATGTTGCGCCAACGTTTGGTTGCGTAACCCAACCTTCGCGGCTATCTTACGTTGCTGCCAACTACAATAGGCTTTCTACGGTCACGTTGTCAGCTATATTGCTCCAGCCAGATTTTTGATGGCTGGAATTTCCTTTCTTTTGACCACCCTTTTACGTACCCACACACGCTTATGTACTGGACGCTGGAACTTGCTTCGTACCTAGAAGATGCTCCCTGGCCCGCCACCAAGGATGAACTTATTGACTACTCTATCCGCTCGGGCGCCCCAATGGAAGTAGTAGAAAACCTGCAAGCCCTGGAAGACGACGGGCAGCCGTACGAAAGCATCGAGGAAGTGTGGCCCGACTACCCAACCAAAGAAGACTTCATGTTCAACGAAGACGAGTACTAGTAGCAGCTTGTTGACGGCTGATGGTTACTCGTTGGATTTTCTTTTGTAGGTAGTTGAACGACCAGCCATCAACCAGTAACAACCAACTAGCATTTGCGTTACGCACAGATAATCTGGTTGCGGGGTATGGCCAACGGGTCTTGCTCCGCAACCTTTTTTTGTTGGTGCCGAAGACGAGCTTTGTAGCTATTGTAGGACACAATGGCTGCGGCAAAACCACCCTTTTCCGAGCGCTGACGGGCCACCTCCCCTACCAAGGCAGCATTACATTGGGTGCACGCGAGTTGCGCACTGTGCGCCGGCCAGCGGCGGAGGGGCTGCTAGCCTATCTACCCCAACGCACGGTTATCGGCTTTCCAATTCGGGTGCGGGAGTTAGTAGTAATGGGGCGCTACCGGCGGCACGGCCTGCTTAGCGCTTATTCTGCCACCGATTACCGGTTAGCCGATGCCGCCCTAGCGGAAGTAGGAGCAGCGCACTTGGCTGAGCAAGACTTTACGCTGCTATCAGGAGGCGAGCAGCAGTTAGTGTGGCTAGCGCAGCTCAGTTTACAGGAAACGCCCCTCTACCTCCTCGATGAGCCTACCCAACAGCTCGATGTGTACTACCGCCGCCGCGTATTCGACCTGATGCAAGCGTGGGTGTTGGAACAAAGTAAAACGGTTCTGTGCATCACTCACGACCTCGACAATCTAATTGGCTTGTCGGGCTATTTACTCAACCTTTCTCATCCTGCCCCCCACTTGGAGCCCTTAACTACGGTGACTGTTCGAGCAGCTAAATCTTTTTTGGAGTCTTCACCTGCGTAGTGGCGCTTTCGCTACGGTACAATAAGTTGGTTGCATAATCCAATACAGGTCAACTTACCGTATCTAAAATAAACCACGGGCAAAACACACTTTCAAGCAATGCTGTTGACTTAGCAGATACTTCATACAGGCAAATAACACTCGGCTTTATTGTTGAGCTTTGCAGAGGGAAGTGTACTTATTATAAATTTCCACCAAGGTTTGTATTCCCGTTTCGGAACACCCCTACAACGTAGCCGAGCGCCACGCTTGACCATTGCTTTTCTTCTGGTATGATTCATATCATTTACATCAGCCGTGCCGTGCGTCCTCTTTCCGACCAGGATTTGCAGGGCCTGCTGGCCCAATGCCGCCGCGACAATGAGCGGAACAACGTAACCGGCGTATTATTTTACAGCCACGGCAACATTGCACAACTTATTGAAGGAGAGGCAGAAACTCTTAACCCACTGTTCGAGATAATATCCCGAGACGGACGCCATTCCAATGTAAATAAGTTGATTAGCAAGCCCATTGGCGCACGTAGTTTTCCTGATTGGTCGATGGCTTTTCACCCACTAGAGCCGAATGGGTTTGAGGCGCTCCAAGGATTTCTGCTCCCCACACACATTACGCCTCCACCTAGCTCCCTCACCATTGCCGACGCCATGCTCCTGGACTTGGTGAAACTGGCTGTATTTGGTGTTGAGCCTCTTGCTCCCAAATCCATTTAGTCGTAGACGTAAATGGTGGCTGTTTTACCTGTGTTCGTTCATCTTTACCGTACTTGGCAGGAAGTAAGGTGGCCTTTTACCTCTTTACTTTTCCATTATGCGTGAACAACAACTGCAAGATATCCTACGGCACATGCCAGCGGGAGTAGCCACCTTGCAGGGCCCGGAGCTGCGGTATGGGTTTGTGAATGACGCTATGCAGGCCGTACTCGGTAGCCCGATTACTGAAGGACAGTCGGTGATGGAGCAGCCCGGTATCATCCCCGCTGACCTGCTGGACGTGATGCAGCAAGTATACCAGCGAGGGCAGCCCTACATAGCAAAGGCTTATTGCTTACCGCTAGCTGACAACAACGATGGCACCACGGCTCCCCAACGGTATTATGATGTAGCGCTGGAACCCGTTCGGGAAGGGGGCAGCCAAGTAACTGGCTTGCTACTTTTCGCTATGGACGTAACCGGCCAGGAAGAGGCTCGCCAACGCACCCACGAGCTAGCCATCGAAACCCGCCGCCTCGATACGCGCCTGCGGGTACTCACCGAAACGGTACCGCAAATCACGTTTACGGTGGATGCGGCAGGTACGTATGAGTACGTTAGCCCGCAGTGGCACTACTTCACGGGCCAGCCAACTACCGCCGACCTTAATATCATCTGGCCGCTACTTATTCACCCCGATGACCGGCTGCGGGTGCTCTACCAAACCGAGGCGGCCCGGTCGGCGGGGGTGGGTTGGAGCTACGAATACCGTCTTCGCCGCCACGATGGACAATACCGCTGGATGCTGAGCCGGGCGTTGCCTGAACTGCACGCGCCCGACAAAGCCGTTTTCTGGCATGGGGCCCTCACCGAAATTCATGATCAGCGCGAATTAGCAGAAGTGTTGCGCCGGGGCGAGGCCGAGCTGCGCTTCTTGGCCGACAGCATTCCAGAGCTTATCTGGACTGCCACAGCGGAGGGCTTTATCGATTACTACAACAAGTATTCGGGTGAGTATTCCGGGCTGTCGGGCGAGGAACTGGGTCCTGCTGGCTGGATTAGCTTGCTGTCCCCAGCCGAACAAGCAGGCGCCGCTCGGCGCTGGATCCATAGCGTGGCTACCGGCGAATCATACGAGGGGCTCTACCGGATGCGGCGCCACGATGGGCGCTACCGTTGGCACATTATTCGGGCGCGTCAGCTCACCGATGCCCGTGGGCTGCGCTGGTTTGGCGCCTGTACCGACGTAGACGACCAACACCGTCTCCGCCAGGTACTACAAACTCAATACGACGAACTAGCCCGCACCAACCGGGACTTGGACACCTTCGTGTACACGGCCTCCCACGACTTAAAACAGCCGCTCCTTAACTTACGTGGCCTGTTCGATGAGTTGCGCCGCACAGCTTCGTTCAACGACCCGCAGGAAGAGGAAATAGTGGTGATGGTTGACGATGCACTATACCAGTTGGACCTGACTCTACAGGACTTAGCAGCTACCGTACAAGACCAGCGGGGGCTTTCAGCTCCGGCTGAGCCCTTGGACTTGCGCAGCGTAACCGAAGAAGTGTTGCTAGGCCTCCGGACGCAGGTGCAGGAATCGGGAGCCGTGCTGGAGTTGGACTTCGAGCAGGTTCCTACGCTCACATACGGCCGCGCTAATTTGCGCTCCATTTTGCACAACCTACTCAGCAACGCCCTGAAATTTGCGCACCCCGAGCGTACTCCACACGTGCTATTGCGCAGTACGCTTGCCGATTCGGGCAACCCGATTCTTATTGTGCAGGACAACGGCCGCGGCATGATTTTACCCGAAGAGCCGGCACCTGTTTTCCAGCCTTTCACCCGTCAGCATCCGCAGATTGGCGGCGCTGGTGTAGGCATGTATTTGGTTCAGCGCATCATTAGTAGCCGAGGAGGGCATTTAGAGGTAGCCAGCGTTATAGATGAGGGCACCACCTTCATTATTCATTGGTTTGACGCTTTGAATGCGTAGGCTGTAATACTCCGCTCTTATAAGAGCTTTATGCGCCCTCTTTGCGTTGGCCTGGGCGCCCGCGCAGCACATGCCAGATGGAGCGCAGAAAGGGCCACGGCGTCACGGAGTTCATTACCTGAAAATTTTCTTTCCAAGATGTTTTCTCATCTAGAAAGTCAAACATCCGCTCTGGGGAGTTCCGCTGAAACATCTCCGTAAAAATCTCGCGGGTTTGCTGCCCTTGGCGCTGCATAATATCAAGCAGTAGGGTATCGAACAAGTGAAACTGCCACCGGTCACCGGTAGGGTCGGCGGGTGGCTGGCCGGTGGTGGCCAGCGCCTGCACCAAGCGCGCCGAGTGAGCCTGAATACGTTTAAACGCGTAGCCTGTGCTAGGCTTAGCCCGGCCAGCTCTGGTACCTAGATTGATGATATGCAACCCAGCCGTAGCAGGCAGTGGGTGGTCAGTCATCGGAATGGCCCCCACTTCTTCGGCTGCTATTCGAAAATCAGTCACGCCCAAACCGGCTAGATAGTCGCGCATGGCTTGCTCGTACTCCGCTTTCGGCAGCACTTCTGCCGAGAACAATGTGTATTCCACCAACGCCCGTCGTTCACTGAATGGCAACACGTACATGAACCGCGCCTCGCGCTGCTGCTCGCCCCGAAAGTCCATGAACTCCATCGTCTCTGGGTCGAAAACGGGTTGTGTAGTTTCCACTTCCCAGCCCACGAAGTGCTGTAGCAGGTACCGGTGATTATCAGGACGCTTGGTGAACTGCGGCGGACGGCTATCGAAGGCATAGCGAGCAGTAAAGGCACCCTCACTAGTTTCGGTCGTTACGCCAGCGGCCGTGGATTGCAACGTTGTAACGGTTCCTCTCAGGCAAGTGAACTGCGGTGCTTTAGCCAGCGCCGCTCGCACGAATTGATAGTAATCCAGCCCCCGAATCATTTTGTAGCGGTGCCGAGTTAGCGGAAACACCCGCTCAAACTGCGGACTACGGAAAGCAATGGCGTTCCATTCGTGTGCTACAATCCCATCGAAGAGCATCGGTTCATCCGCCCAAAACGACCAAGTGCGGTCATTCTGGTCTTTAGCTTCGGGCTCAATCAGCAACACCCGCTTGCTTACTAGGTGGGGCTCCTGGCTGATGTGGTAAGCTAAGCTGAGGCCCGCAGCCCCACCGCCCACTATCAGGTAATCGTAGTCGGAAGATATAGTCACGCTCACACAACCGCTCGAACACAACGGCGGTTGCAAGGTAGAGTGAATTCAGAAACCACAAAGCGCGGGCGGCAACCAGAGTTTGGTTACCGCCCGCGCTTTGTACCGTGCTGTTAGGTCAGATTATGTTAGCCAAGCACTGGCGCACTGATGGCGCCAGCTAGGTCGCGCACGGCATCTCGCACGTCAAAATCCAGTTGGGCGCTGAAGTGCTGCCTACCGGGCAATATGCTAACTTGGGAATGTAGACGTTCCACCCACAGCTGCTCATTGTTTTGGTAGCCAGAAGTGTACGGGTCGTCATCGGACAGCAGCACAATCAGTTTGTCTTTCGGAATGAGCCGGCGCGCTGCTTCGTAGTCGATGGGGGCATGCATCCAATCCAGCACTTCTTGCCACGGACTATCCACCGAAAACCATCCTGCTACGCACAACACACCGCCAATTTGGGGGGCCTTGGGGTTGGCTTTGGCAATGGTAGCCAGATAGTGCAGAATAGCGAGGCAGCCCACACTATGCCCCACCAGATACACGTTGGAATTCAGCTTGTGCGCCGGCAACACTTCTTGTAAGTAACGCACTGCTCGCTCGATAACCGGTAAATCCCAGGCTGGCATGGGCAGCGTATGCACCTGATAGTCGAAGCCATCCTCGGTGGCTACTGCTTGCAACTGTTCGCCTAACCATGGATACCAGTCGTCGTGCGGCGCACCAGCCCAGCGGGGTACAATAAATACTTCTTTCCTTTGCGTTTGGGTCGGAGTTGACATCATAAAGTAGGGAATTTTGAAACACGTCTTCCATATACTTCGGTTGCTGGAAGACTGGATTTTGCAATTCAAAAATTCCAATAATCTTCAAAAGATACAAGCTCAACTAAACAATAAAAAGTCAGCTCCTCACTAGAGAAGCTGACTTTACATAGGAAGTTAAGCCTACTAGAAGTTCGGCGAAAGCAGGTACTTGGAATAGAAGTCGTCGATGATTTTCACGGCCGACTCGGCGTCATCCACTAGTTGCACCAAGTTCATGTCCTCGGGCGAAATGTTGTGCTCTTCGTGCAGCATCACCTTCTCAATCCACTCGAACATACCTTTCCAGTACGCTGTGCCCACCAGCACGATGGGGAAGCGTCCGATTTTCTTGGTTTGAATTAGGGTAATGGCCTCAAACAGCTCATCAAGAGTACCAAAGCCACCGGGCATGCCAATAAAGCCCTGCGCGTACTTCACAAACATCACCTTGCGCACAAAGAAGTAGTCAAAGTTGATGATTTTGTCAGGGTCGATGTAGATGTTGTTGAACTGCTCGAAGGGCAGCTCGATGTTCAAGCCCACCGAACGACCGCCTTCCGAGTGGGCGCCTTTGTTGCCGGCCTCCATAATGCCGGGGCCGCCGCCCGTAATCACGCCGTAGCCGTGGCGCACCAGCTTGGCCGCAATTTCCTCGGCCATTTTGTAGTACGGGTTGTCGGGCTTGGTGCGGGCCGAACCGAAAATGCTCACGCAAGGACCGATTTTCGACATCTTCTCGAAGCCTTCCACAAACTCGGCCATCACTTTGAAGATCTGCCAGGAGTCGGCAATCTTGATTTCGTTCCAGTCTTTGTCAACGAAGGCTTTACGGATGCGCTGCTCGTCGTCGAGCTGCACGGTGCGCTGGCCGTGGGTTTGTTCCCGAATGTCACTGATGGTTTTCACCTTGTTATCATTCACGTCGGGCTGCCGGATGGTTTGGCCGCTGCCGGCGTTCATCACCTCATCGGAGGCTTTGGTGCGGCTGGTTTTTTTGAGCTTAGACATAGGTTCTGAGGTAACTACAGGCAAAGCCAGCCAAGCTGGATTGCCGGAAAAATGGGGAATTGGGGGAAAAGAAAAAGCCGCCCCACGCAACTAGAGCGGCTAAAAGTGCAGGGGTGCAAATTACAGGTTGATTGTCAATAGTTGATTGGTTGAGGTATTGAATTATTGGTTGCTGAATTGTTAAGTGGCTCTGGCCTGACGGCTTTTGAGCCGTCGCACCGGTCGTTGTCAACTATCTGTAAAGAGCGGTATCTCATGCCCGGCGGCTTAAAAGCCGTCAGGCCGGGTACCCCAGTTTTAAAGGTGCTTTAAGTAATTGGTAGTTAACCACACCTCGCTGAAGTCAACCACTGAAATAGCAAATACTTGAACTCCCTACTTACTCCGGATAGCAATAACCGGGTCGAGGTTGGCGGCCAGTACCGCCGGAATAATACCAGCCAGTACCCCAATCACCACCGATACGGTAAGACCAAGCGTGATATTGGCCGCCGATAGTGTGAGCGGCATAGCGTCCTGCGGCACCAACGTAATCAGCCAAACCAAGAAGATACCGGCCGCCCCACCAATCAAACACAGGAAAATAGCTTCAAACAGGAACTGGAATAGGATAAAGTAGTTCTTGGCCCCCAACGACTTCTGAATCCCGATGATGTTGGTGCGCTCCTTTACCGACACAAACATAATGTTGGCAATACCGAAGCCGCCCACCAGCATAGCAAACGAGCCAATAACAGCCCCCGCAATACCAATCACGGAGAACAGCTTACCCACCATATTGGTCAGCATCTCGGGGCGGTTGAGAGCGAAATTGTCTTCCTCCCGCGGCTTTAGTGTGCGGATGTTGCGAATCAGGCCCTTCATTTCGTATTCCAAGTCCAGTAGGCCAGTGTCCTCGTCACGGCCTTTTACGGCAATAGTAGGCGTTACGCCAGTCAGGCCGTTGGTGCTTAGCGCGAATATCTTGCTAAACGCCCCGAACGGAATAACGCAGTTCGTATCGTTGCTGGGCGTATCCAGAATCTTCTTGCCTTCCTTCTTTACGATGCCAATAATAGTGAATGTCAGTCCTCGGGCCTTGAACTGCTGCCCGAGCGCCGAGCCGTTCGGGAACAGGGTGTTGGCAATGTCGGCGCCCACAATGGCTACGTTGCGCGCCGCTTCCACTTCCTGCGTGGTGAAATAACGGCCTTCCTCAATCGGCAGGTCGGCCACGTTGCGGTAATCGTAGGAAACGCCCATTAGTGCGCAGCCCTGCAAGCTATTGGAGCCTACCCGCAAAGTATTGCCGCCGGTAGCGGCATAAATAGCAACGCCCCGCTGATTATCGGAGAGGCTACGCTGCAACAGTTGATACTCACGCACTGTGGGGGCCGGTCGCTGGAAATAGCGCCACCACGGGTAGTCAGGCTGGTCAAAGGTCCACGGCATTTTCATGACGTAAATCACCTTGTCGCCCACGAAGCTCATACTTTGGCGCACGTTGGCCTCCAAGGAATCGACGACGGTGAAAACGGAGATAATGGCAAAGATGCCGACCGTCACGCCCAGCAACGAAAGAATGGTCCGCAGTAGATTTGATTTCAGGGCTTGCCACGCGAAGCGGAAGCTTTCTAAAGTCAGACGCAGAGCTTTCATACAGGTGAAATTGTGAGATGGTGAGGTAGCGAGTTTACGTTGGAGTGGCACGAGTTTGCTCGAGCGGCACCAATTGCGCAACCAGAACGTAAACTCTTATTGCGCCAGCTCACAATTTCACCTTTCCGCCCGAAAAGTAACGATAAATCAAGCGAGGTTGCGTACTTTTGCCCACCCAAATTTTCTTTAGCTTCCCTAGCTATTGCCTTTGCCTTTCCTGCCTATATGAAGCTCTCCGAGTTCAAGTTTGACCTGCCCGAGGCCCTAGTGGCCCAACACCCGGCCAAAAACCGCGACGAATCTCGCCTCATGGTGCTGCACCGCGACAGTGGCAAGATAGAGCACCGGACGTTCAAAGACATCATCGAGTACTTCGGCGAAGGCGACGTATTTGTGGTCAACGACACCAAAGTATTTCCGGCCCGCCTCTACGGTAACAAAGAGAAAACCGGTGCCAAGATTGAGGTATTCCTGCTCCGCGAGTTGAACAAAGAAATCCACTTGTGGGATGTGCTGGTTGACCCGGCCCGTAAAATCCGGGTGGGCAACAAGCTGTATTTCGACGACGAAGGTGAAGTGGTAGCAGAGGTTATCGACAACACTACCTCACGTGGCCGAACCATCAAGTTCCTGTTCGACGGCTCCGATGAAGAGTTCTACAAAGCGCTACACAACCTAGGCGAAACGCCACTGCCGCGCGAGTCTATCACCCGCGACGCCGAGCCGGCTGATAAAGAGCGTTACCAGACAATCTATGCCAAGCACACGGGCGCAGTAGCGGCCCCCTCGGCTGGCCTGCACTTCACCCGCGAGGTAATGAAGCGCTTGGAAATCAGAGGCGTGGAAGTGGTACCGGTTACGCTGCACGTAGGCCTAGGCACCTTCCGCACCGTGGATGTGGAGGATTTGACCAAGCACAAGATGGATTCCGAGAACTTCATCGTGCCTGGCTCGTCGGCTGTTGTTGTGAACAAGGCGCTGGACGCCAAGAAGCGTGTGTGCGCCGTAGGTACCACCTCCATGCGCGCCATGGAATCGTCGGTGTCGGCCAACTCCCGGCTGAAAGCCAACGAAGGTTGGACTGACCGGTTCATCTTCCCGCCTTATGACTTCAAAATTGCCAACACGCTGCTGACTAACTTTCATACGCCGGAAAGCACGCTCATGATGATGGCTTCAGCGTTTGCTGGCCATGAATTCCTGATTGAAGCGTACCAGACGGCTATTAAGGAGAAATATAAGTTCTTCAGCTACGGCGACGCCATGCTGATTTTGTAGGCAAGCGCGCAAGAGCTTTAGGCTCTTGATGTTTCCCGAATTGAATTGCGCCGGATACCGACTATGTTGGTATCTGGCGTTTTTTATTGGCTTATTATTGCGGGCTTCGTTTGTATATTTTGTTATGGCACCTTCTTTCCAAGCTCCCAAGCCCCCAAGTCCTCACCCCGCCAGATACGCTATTATAGTAGCAGGTGGCAGCGGCACGCGCATGGGTGCCGACCGCCCCAAGCAGTTCTTAGAGCTGGCTGGCGAGCCGGTGCTACTACATACGCTCCGCCGGTTCACTGATTCGGCACTAGGGGTATCGGCGGTGATATTAGTGCTGCCTACCGACCAATTCGAGACCTGGGCGCAGCTGTGTGCCACATACCATATTCGGATTCCGCATACAGTGGTAGCAGGTGGGGCCTCGCGGTGGGCCTCGGTGCGCAACGGGCTAGCCGAGTTAGCCAGCTACCCAACGGGGGTGGTGGCCGTACACGACGGAGTACGCCCTCTAACGCCGGTAGCTGTGATTGAAAACACATATGCCGCCGCGGCTGCCCATGGTGCCGCCATAGCCGCCGTACCGCCCAAAGACTCGGTGCGTGTACTAAGCCAGCAAGGTTCTTATGCCCTAGACCGCAGCCGTTTGCGGTTGGTACAAACACCGCAATGCTTTGAAATAGACTTGTTACGGCGGGCTTACCAACTTCCAGAGCTGTCTACCTTCACCGACGATGCTAGTGTAGTGGAAGACATGCACCCCATCCAGCTAGTAGCGGGCGACTACTGCAACCTGAAAATTACAACGCCTGATGATTTACTGCTCGCCGAAGCCCTATTGCGGCAGCAGCTCTAGCGTATAATTGCTATCAGAGGCTAACTACTGAAATTGCCACAGCCAGCTTTGCAGGACTGCACCTTCGGATGGCTTACAGGCGTCGCGTCGCCATTCGCCGGCCGAAATAGATGGAAGCCGCCAGGATTCCCAGTAGCCCAGCGGTAATTGCTGCAATGCCAGCACTCAGGATGCGTGGCTGTACTACCAATATCCATTGTATTTCCAACACTAAGGCTATTAGGACAGTTAAACCCCAGTAGCGCAGTACACTAGCAGTAGTAGGTACGGCTCTGAGCTGCCGGGCGGGCATTAGCCAAATAGCCAGCACTATAGCGGCCCCACCTACTATAGAACTCACAAAGGCTACGATATGGAATATGGGAATGGTGCGGCTGCCGACCCACATGATGCCGCGCAAACCGGGCAGAATATCGGCCGTTGAAGTGTGGTTATGGGTAAAACTGTCCCAAAACAAATGCAATGCAGCTCCTACTATAGCACTCAGCAGTACGCCCCAGTAGTAGCGCCGGAAGTAGTTTAGCCAGTCAAAGCCCATGTATTTTTCCAGGCGCCGATACAACACCGCCGGCAGATGGGCAATGAGTGGCCGCCGCACCAGCAAGTGAAAAATAAAGGCCACCGCCAGCGTAACCGGACAGCTGAAATAAAAAATACTGGCTATCGTGTGGCTGTGCGCGCTGGCCAGCTTGAGCCGCATAAACTTCTCACAATCGGGAGCCATACTGCCTACAATCAGGCCGGTTGCCGACACCCATTGGTGCTTTCGCCGAGCGTATAACAGCGGAATAACCAGCGCCGGGTGCGCAAAAGTAAAGGGCATACAACGATAGTGTGAATTGGCCTATAGCAGTTCAGCCTGCAATGTAAAGGTAGGCGCTACCCCGCACACGTCTGCTTTCATGACTGGCTCTGCTCATCAATTACCATTCTGCTGCGGTTCCATTCCCGTAAAGTGCGGTATCTTTCCGCAGATTATCAAGCTTCGTATTTGCGGGCCATTCCGCAACCCTGCTGCTTGAGTATTGGCTAGGGTACTGGGGTGGTGCAGCAAACTTTTTCTTGCTTATGAGTCTGAAGGTAACATTAGCTCTCGAACGCCAAAGGCGGAAAGAAGCTGAAGCGGAGGTAGCCCGGCTCAGGATCCTGCTAGAAACAGTTGACACGGCTTCTACGACTTCGGTATCATCGCCTGATGCGGCGCAGAACCTAGCCAAAGTGGTTAGCCAGCTCAAACAGACCGAGCAGCAACTGGAAGACCAACAAGGCTTGGTACGGTTGGTAATTGACAATAGCCCAAACCTGGTTTATGTAGAAGACCAGCAGGGACGGTGTATTCTGGCTAACAAGCGCTACATCGAGTTGCTTGAACAGCAGGTCAGCCCGGTAACTTTAGAGGAAGAAAGCGCCACTAACCTGGAGCTAGACCAACCTGAAGCAAGCCGCCTGATTACAACCACTTCTTTTGAAGAGTGCTATCATCTTCGGGATGGGCAAACAGTGTGGTATTACACCACCAAAAGCCCTTTGGCCCAGGCTGATGGGTCCGACTACATCCTTACGTTTTCGTCGGATATCACCGACCTGAAACGGGCCCATCAAGTGGCCGAAGAGTCAGTGCAGGCTCGGCAGCTGTTTATGGCCAACATGAGCCACGAAATTCGGACGCCCTTGCACGGCATCTTGGGTTTGTCGGACTTGCTGAAGAAGGAACCCCTCTCCACCGAGCAAACCGACTACGTGGACATGATTAAATCCAGCACCGAGAACCTGCTGGTAGTTATCAACGACATTCTGGATTTCGCTAAAATCGAATCTGGCAAGATTAGCCTTGAGAGCATTCCATTTGATGTTCTCTCTACGGTGCAGAACGCCGCCCGCTCTCTAAGCTTCAAGTCCGACGAGAAAGGCTTGCTACTGCGCATTATTAATCCGCAGGAAGATCTTCCATTTGCCAAAGGCGACCCTTTCCGGTTGCATCAGGTATTGGTGAATCTGATTAGCAACGCCATCAAATTCACACGTCAGGGTGCCATTACCATCACCATTGATGCCAGCCAGCGCCAGGGCAATAACCTGCCTATTACATTCAGTGTGGCAGATACTGGTATTGGCATCAGCGCTGAAAATATCAGTCAGATATTCAATAGTTTCCGGCAAGCCGATAGCAGCATTCCGCGCCTATACGGTGGTACGGGCCTCGGACTAACCATTTGCAAAAACCTAATTGAGCTACAAGGAGGCTCAATAGAGGTGCAAAGTGAGCTGGGCCGCGGAAGCTGCTTTAAGTTCACTATTCCATACGCAGTGAGTGAAGCGCCGCTGACGGAAGATACTGCTGTTATCAAGGAGCCTAACTTGTTGCAAGGCCTTACAGTGCTGCTAGCTGAAGACAACGCCGTTAATCAGTTGATAGGGGTGTCGATGCTGGGGCAATGGAAGGTGCGGGTGGAAATGGCCCAAAACGGAGAGGAAGCTTTGCTGAAGTCGTCACAAAGCAAATACGACCTAATTCTGATGGATGTGCAGATGCCAATGCTGGACGGTATAGAAGCCACGGCACGCCTGCGCTCTACCCCCGGCCCAAACCAGCATGTGCCCATCATTGCGTTGTCGGCAGACGCCATTCGCATTAATGCTTCGTCCTATCAATCGTTGGGCTTCACTCATTACCTAACCAAGCCATACACCGATGTGGCTTTGTATAACCTGCTGGCGCAAGCTAGTCAGCGGGCTCCTGTTGGAGCGCCCATGCAAGAAATACCTGCTACCCCGATAGAAGCAGGTTTACATTACGATTTTAATTTACTCGGTAAGCTCGGCAACAATCCTGTGTTTATACATCAGATGCTGGCGCTATTTGTCGACAGAGTACCTCAGCAGGTCAGGACTTTGCAGGATGCTATTGAGCAAAATGATTGGCTAACGGTAGCGAATGAAGCACATAGCTTGAAGACTACATTCGGCAGCCTTAATATTCAACCCGAGACCAATCATCTCAAAAAACTAGAGGAGCTAGCAGAAACTAACCCTGTTCCACCAAAAAGTGAATTTTATACACTAGCAATGGCTGTTTCAAAAGCCACTCCACTATTTATTGATCTTTTTCAAAAAAAGATAGCCGAATTTTTATAGCCTCCGTATTAGGCACCTACTTAGCTTAGCTATATGAATTACCCCTGTTGAAAGTACATTTCAAAGATAAGAGATACGCCTCACCAAGTCTTGTGCGCTAAGAGCTATTGGTTATACATATTCTTTAATCTTTAATTAGTTAATTTCGTTCTAAGCCTGTTCTACCAAACAAGATGAAGCTTTATCTGTGTGTTTCTCAGGGGCTAAGAAACCCTGCCAACGCCAGTAGGAATGAGCTTATACAAGTTTGTGAAGATTACCAAATCATTGCATAAAATCTATAAGATTTTGTTATTCCCATATCAATTCCTATATTTGTAACTCAAATCATAACGAATTGACTTTTTTTCACAAAAAATGCGTTTCGTTCTGCTTAAAGCAATAAATTTTCCTCACCTCATCACCTTCTGATATTGGTTATGAAAAAAACCTTACTAGTAGTCGATGATGAGCCATCGATCCGCCTGATTCTAGAGCATTACTTTACCTCTGATTTCGACGTTGTATTGAAATCGAATGGTTTGGAGGCTATTCAATGGCTGGAAAAAGGCAACACTGCTGATGCCATCATAGCCGATTATGCCATGCCCGTTATGGACGGCTTAGACTTCATTAAGCGCCTGAGAGCTAACAGCTTGTATCACAGCACACCGTTGCTGATGTTGTCGGGCAAGGATGAAACAAGCAACAAAATCAAGTGCCTCAAGCAAGGTGCTGATGATTATGTAGTTAAGCCTTTCAATCCGGAAGAACTGGACCTCAGAGTCAGAAAGCTTTTAGATAAAGTGAAAGTATAAGTACCCCTGCTCCGCTTACTACCCTATTACTACCCGCCCTGTTTTCCTACTGTGCACGTTGCGCAACACCACACACTCACTTTGTTATGAATGCAAGTATCACAAACCCCATGTTCCAAGGAACAGGTAAGGAGAGGGTAGGTCCGCACCTGAACAATTTCCCTAATTACAGCCCAGCAGCAGCTTCTGATACAGCCAACAATCCATATTCGCTGCACTTTCCTATTAGCAAACGCATTTTCGACACTCTTTTCGCCTCCTTCATTCTCCTTTGCTTGCTTCCTCTCTTTTTAGTGGTTGCAATACTGATCAAGCTAGAATCGAAGGGGCCTATTTTCTATTATTCTTATCGAGTTGGCACGGGCTATAAAGTCTTCAAATTCTGGAAATTCCGCTCGATGCGGCAGGATGCAGATCAGATGCTTTCGTCGATGAAAGGCCTGAACCAATATCAGGCAGACGCTGAACAAGAGAAAGTTTCTGTATCGGCGCTGTGCCCCCAGTGCCTGGCCGGCGACAACCCTTGCCACGCACAACTCATTGATGACAAAGGCCAGACCATTTGTGAGAGTCAATATCAGCTTTTGAAGAAGGCTCAGGCAGGCGCAGCCTTTGTTAAGATTGCCAACGACCCACGCGTTACCTTCATCGGTAAGATTATCCGCAACACCAGCATCGACGAATTGCCGCAGCTTTACAACGTTCTGCGGGGCGACATGTCGATTGTGGGCAACCGGCCGCTTCCTTTGTATGAAGCGGAGAAGATTACTACCGACCAGTTTGCTGCCCGTTTTATTGCCCCAGCCGGTATCACGGGCCTGTGGCAGGTAACCAAGCGTGGCAAAGGCGGCGACATGTCGGAAGAGGAGCGCAAAATGCTGGATGTGGAGTACGCCAAAAACTACTCTTTGAAGAAAGACATCCAAATCGTGTTGAAGACGATACCAGCATTATTCCAAAAGGAGAGCGTATAAATGAGAAAGTTATTGGGCAGCCTGCTCCTAGCACTCTACACTACTGTAGCGCTAGGGCAGGCAAATACTGCGCCTGCCAAAAGCTGGCAAACCGTTTTCTTTGATTCCCCTACTGTTGCGCTACCCCGGCTTACGGCCGCCGCTATCCAGCACTCAGCCCAGCTGCAGTCGATGGAAGTAGGCAAAGCAATTAGTGAGCAGGACCTCAAAATTGTTAAGCGCCAAATACTAGGTGGCGTTGGGGTAGTTGGAAACTACACGTATGGTAACCAAGGAACCATTGGTGTATACAACCCAACTTCACCGGGCTTTGAGAGGGGGCGAAACACAGGGTTATATGCAGCCGGTGTTTCAGTAGCGTTGCCGCTGATACAGGTGCTTTCGCGCAACACCCTAATCAAAAAGGAGCAGCTGAATTACCAGCGCAATGAACTTACGCGCAAAGAGCAGGAAAACCAGCTGCGTCAGCAGGTGATTCAGTTGTATCAGAACGTGGTGCTAGCTAAGAAACTACTTACGCTGCAACAGGAGTCATATGTTACGGTGCAAACCAACTATAAGTTGGCGGAAAAGCAGTTTCGGCAGGGCCAACTTACCCTCCCCGAGCTTTCAGAGGCGACGAACCAGCTGAACCAATCTGCCATGTCGCAGGAAACAGCTCGCAATCAATACGATACATCATTCATGATATTGGAAGAAGTAGTAGGCACTACCATTTCTTCTTTAATGCAGACTCCATGAGCTTATCTGACGTACTCCGGCTCCTAGCGCGTAAATGGCTTCTGCTGGTACTGGTTCCCGTGGTGCTCGGCGTATCAACCTACTTTTTCGCACGGCACCTTCCTAAAGTTTACAGTTCCGACACCACTATCTATACTGGTATTGCTTCGGGCTACTCGCTTACCGGCAATGCGCAAACGGATTATTCTTCCACTGCCAACGCCTTCGACAACCTAATCAATTTGATTAAGGCTCGTTCCACCAAGGAAGAGGTTGTGTACCAACTGTTGGCTAGCCACTTATGGCAGAGCAAGCAGCAGCCAGCTTTGCTTGGTAGCGGTGGCCCCTATGAAGAGCTACAAGAAGTACTTCCTGAGCGCCTACGCCAGCAGCTAACCGGACCAACGCTAGAAGCGACGGTAGAGAACGTACGGAACTACGCGAAAGCCAATAATACCAACCTGCTTTATCAGTTGGTAAATTCAGCTAGCCCTACCTACTCACTCGCCGCCCTCAACAACCTAGTAGGCACACGCATCGGTACTAGCGACCTGGTACGTTTGGAGTTCGAGAGTTATGATCCTGAGTTGTGCCGTGCCACCTTGGCGCTAGCTACACGCGTTTTCATGAATCAGTCGAGGAACTTACGTGAAGGTCAGACGGAGTCGGTTATCGAGTATTATGAAACCGAGCTGACCAAGGCGAAGGCTCGCTTAGCCAAGGCAGAAAACGAAAACTTAGCTTTCAACCGCGACAACAACATCATTAACTACGATGAGCAGTCGAGCACGGTAGCCAACGAGCGTGAGCAGCTAGCCAGCCAACTGGCGCAAATGAACCAAGACTATGCCGGAGCACAGGCTGCCTTGCAAGCCATCAACCGCAAGCTAGGAGGCCGACAAGGAGCACTACTAAGCAGTAGAAAGGTAATTGAGCAGAAGGAAAAGCTAAGCCGCTTGAACGCAGCTATTGCCGATCAGCAGCTCTATAGCCAACAGAAAGAAGCCGGCTCGGCTGATAAAGCTCGTCAGTTGCAAGCAGAAGCCAACAAGACCATTCAAAATCTGCAGAATAACGTGGATGAGGTAGTGGCCAACAGCAACTCCACCGAAGGTATTGCTAATAAGGACCTACTTTCCGAATGGATGCAGGACATGATTCAGGTGGAAACCAGCAAAGCTAAATTGGGGGTGATGAACCGCCGCCTGCAGGAGTTTGAGCGCGAATATCAGCGCATGGCTCCCCTTGGTGCTACCAAGAAGCGTATCGAGCGGGAAATAGATCTGGCAGAAAAAGAATACCTGGGTATAATGGCCAGCCTGAACGCCAGCCGTTCGTCGCAGCAGAATACGCAGCTAACGGCTACCCACCTCAAAATTGTAGATGCACCAAACCTGCCCACCTCTCCCAAAACCAGCAAGTTGCTGCTCTTGGTACTACTGAGCAGCGTAGGTGGCTTTGTATTCACTACGGGTTTGGTGCTGGGCTTAGGCTTGCTCGACCGTTCGTTGAAGAACCCACAAATTGCTGCCCGCCGTATTGGCTTGCCTGTGGCCGGCATCATGCTCGACAAGCAAGTAACTCCTACCAAGCAGCTACAAGCCTCTCAGCAACGCAGCCTCGATCAGTTGGTGCGCCACATTCTTTTGAAAGCCAACTCTTCACAAACGCCGTCTCCTTTTGTAGTAGGCGTGTTTAGCGTGCAACGGGAAGAAGGCAAAACCACCTTGTGCCAAGCCCTGGCGCAGCGCTGCCACGAAATGGGCGTGCAAACCTTGGCCCTGTATCCCGACCACAACGACATAGACGACTCGTTTGAGGCGCCTTCGCTGTTCTACCCTTCTGAAGCGGCTGCTGTGCAAGGCTGGCCGCTGGATCAGCTGATTCAGCACGCCGTACCAAAGCGTATGTCGGAAATCAGCTCGCCCAATGTGCAGGTAGTGCTGGTTGAATTCCCGGCGCTTCGTGAGGAAGCAGTACCAGTAGGTATTCTGCGGCAATTGAATCTGGTATTTCTAACGGTACCAGCCACGCGCACTTGGCGCCCCACCGATCAGCAAACTGTTGATTATCTTCGCACTGCAACAACAGCACCCGTTGAGGTTGTATTGTCAGGCGTATCGCTACAACACGGCGAAGAAGTGTTAAGTTAAGTTTGGCGCGCTCTGCCGCACCACTACCGTATGAAGCTTACCCCCCCTTTTTCTGAAACTATGCTCAACTCCCGCTGGCTGCTGCCAGTGGCGCTGTTGGTAGCATTGGGATTGGGTTGGCTCGCTGGGCAGGTAGGCACTTTAGTACCTGGCATGCTGCTGGGTATCACGATGTTGGTGTTCTTTCTGGTCCTGATTTTTCTCAATCCACGGGCCGGCTTCATCTCCTACATTGTCTACTGCTTTGTATTAGGATACATCGGGCGGCACGTTACGGGAATCCCCTTTGGGCTGGGTATGGATGGTCTACTGGTGCTTACTTGGTTGGGCGTTATCTTTCACCGCTCCGAGCAAATCACCTGGACCCGCGCGAAAAACGATTTGTCGTTGTTAGGGGTGGTATGGTTTGGCATCACCGTACTAGAAATTGCCAACCCTTCGCGCCCTAGTGTAGCTGGTTGGTTTTACGAGATGCGCAACATCTCGCTATACTGGTTGCTCACCGTGCCGCTCGGGTTTGTGCTGTTCAATAAGCGCCGCGACTTACGGCTGTTTCTACTGCTTATCATTGGGTTTTCGTTGCTGGCCAGTTTTTATGGCCTCAAGCAGAAAGTCATTGGGGTGGATGCTATGGAGCAGATGTGGCTGGATGCCGGAGCGGCCGAAACCCACTTGATTTGGGGCAAGCTCCGCATCTTCGGCTTCTATAGTGAGGCCGCTCAGTTTGGCTCTTCCCAGGCGCACATCAGTCTTATTTGCTTTATCCTGGCACTGGGGCCTTTTGCCTGGTGGAAACGGGTTTCCTTTGGGTTGGCCAGTGTTATCTTACTGTATGGTATGCTTATTTCCGGTACGCGCGGCGCTATGTTTGTGCTAGTGGCTGGTATTCTGGTATACCTGCTGCTAAGCAAGCAAACTAAAGTACTGTTAATTGGCTGCATGTTGGCGGTGGGCGCTTTTGGGGTCTTGAAGTACACCAACATTGGCAACGGTAACCCGGATGTTTTCCGTCTCCGCTCGTCCCTTGACCCCAACGACCCCTCGTTGCAATTACGCCTTACCAACCAAGCTACTCTGCGCGCCTACTTGTCAACCAAGCCGTTTGGTGAAGGCGTTGGTACCATTGGTACGTGGGGTCATGAATTCAACAAAGACAAGTTTATTTCCACCATTGAGCCCGACAGCTACTACGTTAAGATTTGGGCGGAATACGGCATCGTGGGCTTCATCATCTGGTTTGGTATGATGCTCTATATTCTGGGCAAATGCTGCGGCATTGTCTGGCGTATCCGCAACCCCCAACTCCGACAACAACTGTTGGCACTTACAGCCGGCTTCAGCGGCATTTTGTTCTGTAGCTACGGCAACGAAATCATGAACCAGGTACCTACGGCCATGATTGTGTACATCTCCTGGGTATTTGTTTTCCTTGGTCCGGAACTCGATAAAGCTTCTCCTACTGCCTAATTTACTTATGGATAAGCCGCTCGTTTCCATCATTTCTATCAATTACAAGCAAGCCAGCGTTACCTGTGAAATGCTGGCTTCGCTTCGGCAGGTAACCTACCCCAACTACGAAGTAATCGTAGTTGATAATGCGTCGCCGGAAGCAGAAGTGCAACCTATTGCCGACCAGTTTCCGGGAGTGCAACTTATTCGGTCTGCTGAAAACCTTGGCTTTGCTGGGGGCAACAACTTGGGTATTGCAGTTGCGAAGGGTAAATACTTGCTGTTTCTCAACAACGATACCGAAGTAGACCCCGGCTTTTTAGAGCCGCTAGTTGAACTGTTTGAAACCAACCCGAAGGCTGGTATTGCATCCCCCAAAATCATTTTTTACGGCACCGACAACCTGATTCAGTACGCTGGGTGCGGGGGCATCAACCCTTGGACCGGACGTAGCGTAACGTTTGGGCTGATGGAAAAGGACCAAGGGCAACACAACGTCTCCTCCCCCACCCCGCTCATCCATGGTGCCGCCATGATGGTGCCGATGGAAGTAATACGGAAGGTGGGGCTGATGCCTGAGCTATATTTTCTTTATTACGAGGAATTGGACTGGTGCGAGATGATCAAACGTGGGGGCTACGAGAGCCACTATGTAGCTCAGGGTACAGTCTATCACAAAGAGTCGGCTTCAGTGGGTCAAGGCTCAGTGCTACGCACCTATTACATGTACCGTAACCGCCTGCTATATATCCGGCGCAATTCGTCGGGCGTCCGGTTCTGGAGTGGCATGCTTTTCTTTCTATTTGTAGCCGTGCCTAAGCAAGGCCTAGTGTATGCGCTTCATTTAGAGCAAAAATATTTAAGTGCTTTGTGGCGGGGGCTTAAGTGGCACCTCTCCCCTCATAACGTGCACCAAAACCACTTCCTTTCATGAGCATCGTACTGACCATCATTTCCCTACTTTTCTATGCATTGGGAATATTCTTGTTGCTCAATATGCTGTACCTGCTGCTTTTCGCTGTAGCCGGGCACCGCAAACCAGCTCCCATTCCGAAAGCCCCTGCTGGCACAGCTTTTCGGCGGATGTGCGTGCTTATTCCAGCCTACCACTCTGATGCTGTAATTCTGGAAACTGCGCCGGCGGCTCTGCGCCAGGCGTACCCAGGCCAGATGGATGTGCACGTTATTGCGGATGGGTTGCAGCCTGCCACTGTACAGGCACTGCGCCGGCAGCAAATCGGTGTTATCGAGGTATTCTTCGAGAGAAGCACCAAGGGCAAGGCGCTGTTAACGGCGTTGCAGTCCTTACCAGCCGATGCCTACGACGTGGCCGTTGTATTAGATGTAGACAACATCATGGACGCGGGTTTCCTGACCCAGGTAAACGATGCCTTTGCGGCCGGCTACCGGGTGGTGCAGGGCCACCGTACTGCCAAGAATCTAGACTCTGCCTTTGCCGTTCTCGACGCCTGCAACGAGGAGATTAACAATCACATCTTCCGTCAGGGCCACGCTAGTTTAGGTATGTCGGCGGCCCTTATTGGTTCAGGCATGGCATTCGAGTTTCAGTACCTACGGAAACTGATGCAGGACATTGGCGAAACACCTGGTGAAGACAAGGAAATGGATTTCCGCACCGTAAAGGATGAAATCAAAATCGGATACTTGCCTAACGCCTACGTTTACGACGAGAAAATTCCTAACTCTCAAGCTTTTACCACCCAACGGACCCGCTGGATAGCCGCCCAAGTGGAATTCCTCCAGAAGTATTTCTGGGAAGGTCCCGTGCAGCTGTTTCGTGGCAATGTCGAGTTCTTCGATAAGGTGCTACAAACCCTGTTAGTGCCCCGCATTCTGCTATTGGGTTTGCTGGGGGTACTATTCCTCCTGTCGTTGCTTCAGCTACCAATAGGGCCCTCTCCATTGTTTTGGGCTGGCTTGCTGCTCGGCACGGGGGGCGCACTGCTCCTTTCCCTGCCAGCTCGGCTGTATAACCGTCAGGTAGCACAGGCCATTCTACACTTGCCGCTGGCTTTAGTATCCATGGTGCTGGCGTTGCTGCAAATCAAGAAAGCCAAGTCTTCTTTCATGCCTACTCCGCATGCCACCAGTTCTGGCATGGATACTCCCCAGCACTAACCACTTGTTTTATGCCTTGGGAAATCATCTTTCTTCCAGCTCTCGGCTGCCTTTTATTAGGAATAAAGTACGGCTTACGGGCAGCTTCTGAAAAATGACTGGGGCGCGCTGTATGGCTTAGAGCCAACTATAGCCTAATATTGCAAAAATTAAGCATGACTAGGCAGCCTGCCTCTCTTGTAAATTGAGTAGCAGCACCCAATTCCACTTGCTCGCTTAGCAAGTGCAGTACCGTGCGACATACTATATAAGTCTGTAGGAATAGCACGGCCCTAAGCCTCCACCACGTGTAGTTGCAATGCAAAATGAGTAATAAAGAAAAGGCAATAAATGGTGGTAAGTGGGTAACTGTCGCAACTGTTATCTCAACCTGTTTTCAATTCGCTCAAGTCGCTATCCTCGCCCGGTTACTACCACCGGCTGCGTTTGGTATTGTTAGCGTAAGTGCACTGATAATAAATTTCTTCAACATCTTCGGAAACTTAGGTTTTGCTAATTCCATAATTTACAAGCAGGAAAACGACAGAAGAGTTTTATCCAGCTTATATATTATGAACATACTCCTCGGAGTAGCCATGTTTATCATCATTTACTTATGCACACCATTAATTATTTTATATTACAAAGAACCCAAACTAGACAGCATAATAAAATTAGCTTCACTCTATTTCATTATATCTTATTTTGGACAGATATATTTCTTTCTACTTCAGAAAAACCTAAAATTTAAATCAACTGCCATTATTGATATTATCGGCTCTGTTGTCGGTACCGGTGCTACCATTTTATTAGCATACCAAGGGCTGGAAGAATTGTCCCTCATTTTCGGGCAGCTCACAATGATTACCGCAAAAACCATTCTACAGATTTATTTTGGACGGGAGTATTTTTCTCCCATGCTAAAATTCGATTTCGCTTTAGTAAAAGATCATTTGCGATTTGGCATATTCAATGTAGGGGAAGGCTTTCTATCGTTCGTTCAAGGAAACTCCGACAACATTGCCATTGGTGGAATATTAGGTGTGAAAGCACTAGGGTATTACACCATAGCGTCTCAGCTAACTATTTTCCCGGTAACTAAGCTCAACCCTATTATACTACAGGTTGCCTATCCTATTCTGGCAAGGATGAAGGAAGATCCATCCAGTTTGAAGCGGTCATACATTAAAATACTAGATCTTATTAGCTACCTGAATTTCCCTCTACTGATAGGCTTGTATGTAACTGCCGAAAGCGTTGTGCCTTTGTTGTATGGTCCTGGCTGGGAAGAAACTATTCACTTGATCAAGATATTCGTTTTCGTCAGCATTTTCACTTGTTTAGCTCACCCACTGTTCACGCTAGTATATTCAAAAGGCAGACCTGATTTATTGTTCTATTTAAATTTAGCCACGCTAATTGTTAAACTGCCGTTGCTGTACCTATTCGGCAAACAGTGGGGTATTGATGGAATTGCGTTTGCTTACTTAGCGGCTAGTTTCGCTAACATGGCATTCAGCTTTGTTATCGTCCAGTACTTGGTAGGCAGTTTCATGAAGGACTTCATAGCTAACATATACAAACCAGTGCTATTCTGTTTATCAATGATAGTAGCAGTAACTCTTTACAAGAGCTACTTCGGTTACGAGGGAGTTGTCAATACAATAGCTGAAATTATAATTGGAGGCTTAGTATATGGCATCCTAACCCTGATGTATAAGGTTTCACTCGTGGAATTAAAATCAGCAGGAAAACTTTTGAAAGCGTAGAATCATGAGAAAAGCTGTAAAAAAGATAGCCTTGAAAGTACTATCGGGGGTGGCCTTTGTTAATCACCCCAAGATGGACAAAGCTATTCGCTACTATATCAGAGACAATTACTATAGCCGCTTAAACCAAGTACGGTTCTTTACTGATGATTATCTGTACAAGAAAAAATATAAGGTAATAGATTATTACGGCGAGTTTTCAGACGAATTGAACTACACGCTACCCTTTGCTTACTGGCATCATCTGAACGGCACTCTAAAAAAAACTATATCCTGTAAGGACACCAAGGATTTATACTTTTTCAGTGAAAATCACGAAGAGCGGTATCAGAGCAGAGATGCTACGTTTTCCTACGTAAACTACGACACTCCTAACAAAACGAATAGCATCACCAAGAGCTATAGCAAGTGGGCACGCGTACCTCTAAAGGAGCATTACAAAAACGATATTTTCGTTTTTGAAAAACCTATAATGGTTATTGCTAACAAGTACAATATCGAGTGGGATGGACCACCATTGAATTATTTTGACATTCCTACGCTCGACAAAGTAATATCGACTTATAAAGAGAAATATCAAATCATCTATAATAGGCCCATGCCGAGCCGCATTGTAGAAGACAATAGCGACATTCTCGATTTAGGAGATATTCCGTGGTTGCGCGAAAAGCATCCTGAAGTGATTATTCTGGATGATTTATTCAACAAGTATCAGAACCAGGTAAATAGCTTCAACCATTTTCAAATATTGGTGTACGCCAATTGTGACAAATTCATGTCGATACATGGTGGCACCGCTACACTAGCCAGCTATTTCGGAGGACATAATATCATTCTTTCAAAAGGCAAAGCAAACCCAGTTGAAGGTGGAGGTTTGGAAACGATATTCAACGAATTTTCCAGCATCTTCACGGCTATATCTGGAGCTAAAATCCTGCATGCCAAAACTGAGGCCGACATTTTCAATTTCCTTTCTCTATACTACTAGATAGTACTTACATCCAGAGTATAAACATCAAAGTAGCATGAGAAACGACTGTGACATTGTTATCATTTCAACTTCTAGGTGGGATAATCCTTACTCATCAGTAGGGTTTAGCTTCGCTAAAGAATTTGCGAAGAATAATAGAGTCTTTTATATAGATCATCCCTTTTCTCTGAATGAGGTTGCTTCACAATATTCAAACAAGGATATGGTGAAGTCGAGAATACCTGCTTTGTTCTTGGGGAAGAGTATTTATCGTAAAATAGACGGCTTACCCAATAACCTGACAATTGTAACACCAAAAGTTACTTTACCTATCAATTGGCTTGGGGAAGGTGCTCTATACAATACGCTCTGGAAATTCAACGATACTATCGTACAGAATGCCCTAAAAAAGACAATTAAAGATTTCAATATTAAGAAGTACGTATTCTTTAATTCCTTCGACCCATTTTACTTTAGATCCATTGCGGCTGATCTTCAGCCAATAGTGAAAGTATACCAAACGATTGACGATATAACGCAGGAAACTTATATTGCTCGGCACGGAGTGCGTTTGGAAAAAGAAGTTATTCTCAATTCCGACGTGAGCATGGGCACTTCCAAACAATTAACTCACTTAATATCGCGCTACACACCGGCGGCTTTTTGCATGCCCAACGCCGCCGATTTTAGTTTGTTTCAGAAAGCAGCAACTGAAAAGCTTGCGCGCCCCAAAGAGTTAGTTGGCGTCGACAAAAAGGTTATTTGTTACACGGGCAACATTGGCAGCCGTATCAATTATAGTCTGCTGAAGAAGGTGGCGCAAACCCACGCCGATAAAATATTGCTGATGGTAGGCCCGGTCAGCAACGATGACCACAAAGAGTTTGACTTGGATAAACAACCCAACGTCGTATTCACTGGCTCCCGCGACATAAAGGATCTACCCTCTTACCTCCAGCACAGCGACTGCCTGCTCATTCCGTTCGAGTACAGCATTCTAACGAAGAGCATTTATCCACTGAAGATAAACGAGTACCTGACGGCTGGTAAGCCAGTTATTGCAACTGCCTTCTCAGAAGACATTCAGGACTTCGGTGATGTGGCTTACATTGCTCAAACCGAGGAAGAATTCGTGGCGAAGATTGACCAGGCAATTCAAGAGGATAGCCCTGAGAGGAAGCAAGCCCGCATAGCCAAGGCAGCTCTTAATACTTGGCAGGCCCGAGTGGCTTACTTCTGGGATATAGTGGAATCGGCAGCCGTTCAAAAGCAACCTGCCTAACTCATTAATCCTCTAGCTCAGGGAAGCTACTTATATCATTCGTATGCTTTAAGACTTTTACCAAACCAACCAACTTGTCTGGTGCTATGGCCGGGCAATAGTTGATTAAGCAGATGCAGTAGGTAACGAGGGCATTGTGATGCTAGGCTGCCTCCACTTGGATTTTTTTGTATGTCAGTAGTTGACCGTATTAAGAGTAGCCCGAAGCTCAAAAAACTGGTGCTTTACCTGTTGATCATTCCTCAACAGGCACGCCCCCGGCTATGGGTACGCTGGTTTGTTAATCCATTCAAGCACCGTTACGGCCGTGGCTCACTCGTGCGCTGGAATACGCGCTTGGATGTGCTGCCCTTCAACCCGTTTGAGGTTGGAGCCAAGGCTATCATTGAGGACTTCGTTACCATCAATAATGGGATGGGTGGTGTGTTTATCGGTGACCGTGCGCTCGTTGGTATTTCCAGTGTTCTGATTGGTCCTATTCGCCTTGGCAACGATGTAATTATTGCACAGCACGTGGTTTTCTCTGGCCTTAATCATGGGTACCAAGACATTACTATGCCCATAAATGACCAGCCCTGTACCACAGCTGATATTGTAGTAGAAGACGAAGTATGGATTGGGGCCAATGCCGTTATCACGGCTGGGGTGCACATTGGCAAGCACGCAGTAATAGCTGCGGGCAGCGTGGTTACTAAAGATGTACCTGCTTACGCAGTAGTCGGAGGAAACCCAGCTCGGGTTATTAAGCAGTACAACGCTGCATCTGCTGTATGGGAAAGAGTTCGTTAAGCAACTACTACCAATTTCAATAAACCCATATAAGCTCATCTATTTCCCGTTGAGATTTAATTAATTTACAATTGCACTGCCTGCGCTTACACACCTTTATGCTACGTTCTTTATGACTACACAGGAAACCATAACCCTTGCTGTAGTTTGCAACAATCATTTCGCAGTTCTACTTGCTGCACTGCTTAAATCTTTAGACCTAAATCATAAGTCGCCGGAAAATATAACACTGTATATCGTTGATGATGACCTGAGCGATAGTAACCGGGCGAAATTAACCAGATGTGTTACTTCCGCTAACATAACCCTGCGATGGATTAAAATGCAGGATGCTATTCCAAGAAACATGATTATCCCAATGGATAATTCCTCCTTCCCGATTAGCGCCTACATCCGTTTGTTTGCTCCATACTTCGTGGATAGCAAAGTAGAAAAGATTATCTATCTGGATGCTGACATGCTGCTACTAGAGGATATTTCGGTTTTATGGAATATCGACTTACAGGGGCATGTGCTAGCAGCGGCAATTGACCGAACTGAGAAGGTAAGTAACCCTTGGGGAGGTATAAAGAATTACAAGGAATTGGGGCTTGATCCAGAATCCAAGTATTTTAATTCGGGCCTGCTTGTAATTGATATGCCACTGTGGCGCAAGCTAGATATTACAAACAAAGTACTACAATGCGTTAGCGACAATAAAGCCTACGCTAGTTTTCCCGACCAATATGGGCTCAATGTAGTGTTGGCCAATAAATGGTTGGAGCTTGATCCGCTTTGGAATTGCGTGCCTATGGCCACAGTGGAAAAGCCATTTCTGATTCATTTCATTGGCCGTAAACC
The DNA here is from genome assembly GCF_000420705.1 of Hymenobacter norwichensis DSM 15439. GTDB lineage: Bacteria > Bacteroidota > Bacteroidia > Cytophagales > Hymenobacteraceae > Hymenobacter > Hymenobacter norwichensis. The sequence goes on along the minus strand of NZ_ATVL01000006.1, from coordinate 6,274 downwards.
AATATTCAAACTGTATGAACACAACCCGGCTTATAAGGAGCTGTTTTTTCACTACCTGAATCAAACGGAATGGCGCGGCTACCGCCCACGTCGGGAGTCTAGCCGCTTACTTCGCAAGGCTTACAACCTCCTTAATAAAAAAGCCACCTCTTTTCTCCGCTTTATCAAGGTAAGGCATTGAAACCTTCCGTATTCATCCTCGTTCAGCACACATCTTTGCACAACCGCTCTGAACATTCGTTTAGATGGCTGCTTTTCAGCTTTCTATCCGGCGTTGAAACACACCACAGTTGTTAGCCTACTCCCCCACTTGCTGCTCTCATGCAGCAGCTAACACGCAACTGAAAACATACTGTCACTGAGAAGTGCGCTGCCCTTACTAATGGCACGCATTTCTTCTCTTGATTCGCACATGCTTGTATTGCTATTCTGGGTGTTCTTAGGAATCATCTTCTACACCTACATAGGCTACGGACTATTGGTAGGCGTATGGGCCAAACTCACCCGCTCCTCACATGCCATTCCTACCGCCTCATTTGAGCCAGAGGTCACACTAATTGTACCGGCCTACAACGAAGCCTCTATTCTAGCCGCCAAGGTTAACAACTGTCTGGCGCTCGACTATCCGGCTGATAAACTGAAGCTATTGTTTATCACCGACGGCTCCACCGACGCGTCGGGGAAAGTGCTGGCGGCGTTTCCAATGGTGCAGCACCTGCACGTGCCGGAGCGCGGCGGTAAGTCGATGGCTGAAAACCGCTCAATGCAGTATGTGCACACGCCGTACGTAATCTTTACGGATTGCAACACCATGCTAAATCCGGAAGCAGTACGTGCTATGATTCGTCATTACCAAGACCCCAAAGTTGGGGCGGTATCCGGCGAGAAAGTGGTTCTCAACGACGGCAGTGCTTCGGGTTCGGGCGAGGGCCTATATTGGAAATACGAATCGTTTCTTAAGCGCTGCGACTCGAAAATATGCAGCCTTATGGGGGCAGCCGGTGAGCTGGTCTCGTTCCGCACGGAGTTGTTCAAGCCGCTTGAGCACGACACCATCCTTGATGATTTTGTGCAGTCTATGCGCATTGTGGGAGCTGGCTACCGTGTGGTGTATGAGCCTAAAGCTTACGCTATGGAGCCACCATCCACCTCATTGACCGAGGAAATGGGCCGCAAAGTACGCATCTGTGCAGGCGGCTGGCAGTCGATGGCGCGCCTAACGTTTCTGCTCAACCCATTCCGCCAGCCAGTGGTAACATTCCTTTATGTTTCGCACCGGGTGTTGCGCTGGAGCCTCACGCCTGCTTTGCTGGCTTTACTGCTACCGCTCAATGCGTACCTAGCTTACACCCAGCAAGGTATCTATACTGTCTTGTTGGTATTGCAGATACTGTTCTATCTGAGTAGCGCCTTTGGGTGGTGGCTGGCTGCCAGCAACCGCAAGGCCGGACCAGCGTTGGTTCCGCTTTACTTCACCATGATGAATGTAGCAGCCTTCCGAGGCTTTGGCCGCTTCGTGCGGAATTCGCAACCGGCTGCTTGGGACAAGGCCCACCGCCCATCAGTTGCCTAATTGCGGTACTGTATTCCCCATGTAATCTGGGCGAAAACACTATCATTAAACTCCTCGATTGATGTCAACGGCTAATTTCCCTACGGTAACCTTATTGGTTACCCACTATAACCGCAGCAAGTCGTTAGAACGGCTTCTGGATTCTTTTACCAAGCTAGGTATAGCCTTTGGAGACATTGTGGTGTCGGATGATGGAAGCAAACCAGAGCATGTTGATGCGCTTCGGCAGTTGCAGCAGACTCATAAGTTCAATCTGATTACTACGCCCGTCAACAAAGGCTTAGGCAACAACTTAAATAAAGGGCAAGACGCAGTAAAGACGCCCTATACGCTGTACGTACAGGAAGATTTTGTACCTACTGACCAGTTCCTTCCTCATTTCGTTGATGCGTTCGGGATGATGGAGGAAACGCCTGACATTGATATTGCCCGGTTCTATGCGTACTACGCCTACCCTTACCTGAAGCCCTACCGCAAGGGCTTTGCGGAAATGGTGTACAAGCCGTGGTTTACGCATACCGGCAAGATTTACAACTACAGCGACCATCCGCATTTGCGGCGCAGCAACTTTTTCGAACGGTTTGGACGCTACCGAGAAGGCATCAAATCGGACCGGACTGAATACCTGATGTGCATCTCTTTCTTGCAGAACAAGGGCCGCGCTTTGTTCTACACCAAGTTCAAAGAGCTATTTCTGCAAGAGAATTCATCGGAGGAGCCTAGCACGGTTGCCCGCAGTGACTGGCGTTCCAGCAACAACCCGCTGATTGCCGTTGTCCGGCTGGTTTTCCGGCAGGTTAAGTACAACTACGATATCCACTTTGGCAAGCGTATAGCTCCTTGAGCTGCATTCTGGCATAGCACACGCTCCTCCTACCTTCACTGATTCAGCTACCTTTCCCTCACTCAAGTACCTCTCCCCCGTAGCTATGCGACACATCGGCCTTCCTGCTTACATCACTAAACACAATCAGCCCAAAGAGGTGCTTAGAAGTAGAGCAGAGACAGTACGCAAGCAAATTCAAAAGCTGCACTCCTCAACTCCTGATATATCGATTGTTATACCGGCTTATAATGAAGCGGAAAACATTTTAAAAACCCTATCATCTTTAGCCGATACAACTACTACTAGAAAAGTGGAAATTATTGTAGTTAACAATAATTCCAAAGATGAAACTGAAGAGTTAGTTCGGCTAGCAGGAGCAACGTGTATTCTGGAAACCAAGCAAGGAATTACGCATGCTCGAAACGCAGGCTTAGACAAAGCAAAAGGAGAATACATTTTAAATGCCGATGCCGACACTATTTATCCACCTGAGTGGATAGACCAGATGGTTTCTCCGCTTTACAAGCAGGATGTAGCCATGGTATACGGCAATTTTGCATTTATTCCAACCGAGGGCACGCCACGCCCGGTGTTTTTGATGTATGAATACGCTTCTGACGTTTCAAAGTGGATCAATAAGAAGTTTCGTGAGGAAGCCGTTAATATCTACGGGTTTAACTCGGCATTCAGAAGGACAGAAGGCCTCCAGGTTGACAGTTTTAATCACCCTGTGGGTAGCAACGAGGACGGCTGGATGGGACTAAAATTGCGGAATACATTCCACAAGAAGTTTCACTACGTAGGCAGTTCTAAGGCCACCGTTTGGACCACCGACCGACGCCTTCAAATAGATGGCGGCCTAATCAAAGGGACTATTATGCGTCTCAAGCGGCACCTGCATTTGAAATAGCCTGCTTGCTTCTAGCTATTTCCTGGAAAGGGCATCTCGCGTTTCAGCACCAAGCCTTCTTACTATACTACTGCTTGACGTACTAGCTGCTCTATTGCTTGTGGAATCTAAATTAGCTTAATTAAAAACTATTCAATTTCTACCCTATGTTATTAACTCCCAACCCGCCCACTTAACATCTCACCATGAAAACACTTAACTTAATTAAATCAACTATTTATATAGTAGGACATTATAGAGCAGGAGCCGCCGATGGTTTGGCTGAATTTAATTACAGAATAACCCAAGTACTAAGAGACGAATTCAGCATACAGTTTATTGAGTTTGACAGTACCAAAGACAGCAACTACCACAATACCGAATCTAAAGAAAACGTATTAATTCACGTTTTCGGCGCTAAAGACAGAAGCAAATTTCAATTACCTAGTGGCTTTCAAAAATGGCTTGCGCAGGTTGATAACACCAACTGCGTATTTCATTTGAGCCATATCTATAATATAGACAATTACTTAGTTAGTCGCCAACTGAAGCGGCTTTCTATTCCATTTATTATCACCCCGCACGATTCTTTCGTGTATGATCCGGCCTATATGCAGGCTCGGCCTTTGCTAAAGCGCTGGTACAGGAATGCTTTTGTTTCCGTATTTGATAAATACGTACTTGATAATGCCACGGTAGTTCATGGCATATCAGAAATGTGCGCCGCTCACTTAGGTAACGTGACTAAGAATCCCGTTTCGGTGGTAACCAACCAAGTGAACGATATGCAGATTGCCTTCGACGCGGCCTCGTTGAAGGAGCAAGTGTGCTTTATTGGCCGTTTCGATATTTTTAGAAAAGGTATCGACATTGCTCTTGATGCATTTCACCTGTTCAAAGAGCAGAGCAGCAATGCCGCAACTGTGACCTATGTGTTGATCGGGCCCGCTGATGAGCAAGCGGCCAAGGAACGTGAAGCTATTTGCCAAAGACTTCATCTACGCATTGGCCAAGATGTAATTTTCACCAACAAGATACCCGAGCCCGAACGCAACGCATTACTAGCTCAATCGAAGGTGTACATGCAGTTATCGCGCACGGAAGGCTTTGGGCTTAGCATTGCACAGGCACTATCTTGCTACAAGCCGGTGGTGGTGTCAACGCAGGTGCCTATCCACGATAAAATTGTGGCGCACAAGGCTGGCTTTGCTGTCCATAACGCCGACGAGGCTGCCCAAGCGCTAACCAAACTATTTGCTCTCTCGCCCGCCGAGTATCTGGCTATGGCCCACAATGCCCGCCGGTGCTATGAGCAGGAATTCCACCCGGATGTTATCAAGCCTCAACTGGTAGGTATGTACGAGAAGGCAGCAGGAGTTGCGCTAAATAGTTAGCATCAACAAGTTACTCTCAGCACACAACACGTACCCAACAAAAAGGGCCTTTGCTAAGCAAAGGCCCTTTTTGTTGGGTAAACGTTACTATTTATCAAGCTACAGTCGTTTCATTTGAAACCTTGCTGTTAGCCTATTTGGTAAGCACTACACGCTGGTGCACTATCTCGGTATCAGTGGCAAGGCGAATAGTATAGATGCCGGCTGGCAACGATTCGGCTTTGAACTGTACCTCCTGCACTTGCATGGCTTTCAGATTACCCGAGAATAGTTGCCGTACTTGGCGGCCCTGCATATCATACACAGTCACCGTGGCATTGCCAGCAGCGGCCATCTTGAACCGTACGTAGCTATCCTGGCTGAAAGGATTCGGGGCAGCCGACAATTCAGCTGTTTTACCTTTCTCAGCGGCAGTGGTAGCCAAAGTCGTGCTGTTCGATCCGCTTGCCACCGCCGACCGGTTGGCACCCTCTATGTAAGGGGAAAGTCGGCTACCCGGGATTGGGCCTTCCATCACGCCGTTGGGCATGCGCCATCCCACACTTACTACGTCGCCACCGGCGTCTTCTTTGTGCAGCACTTCAATGTAGTATCGGCCGCCTGCTACCAGGTTCACCGGCGCTGACTGCTGAGAAGGATATTTGTACCATTCCCGCGCGTTAGTCCAGGAATTGATATTCTGCACGCTGGCAATTCTGACTTTATTGTCCGGATTGTCGTCGGTGCTCAGCCACAGCTCGCAATTGTCGTCACCGGAAACCCAAAACGTATATGCCCCAGTTTGTGGTGCGCAAACATAGCCTCGGATACGCGCTCCGTACGAGTCGCCAATATTGACATTGCTCTCCAACTGAGTGAGTTGGCTGGTGCTGCTAGGAGTATTTTTCAGTGGAATATCACTCACTGCCCAGCCGTTTACGTTGTTCCACTGCTCGCGCAGGATAGTACCCGTGGCCGAGCAATTTGTAGGCGTTGGCCCCGCAATAGTAGTGGTAGTACCGGCTGGCAGTACAAACAGCGGGGTTTCAGTCACGTTGAGCTGAAGCTGGCCATTGGTCACGTTCACCCGCTGCACACTCATGGTACTACCCGCTTGCGGACGATATACGTCGGCGTAGGCTACGGCTCCTACTTGCAAGGTGTAGGAAGCAGTGCGTCCCCGCTCATCGGGCACGACGAGCATGAAGGCGGATTGGCCGTTGAGGGCGTAGCGGTCCACCAGTGGGTCGGCGTTCAGGGTCTGCTGGTAGCGGTAGCGGCCGAGCAGATTCTGCACCTGCTGCAGGTACTGCGCCGCCAGGCGCGGGCTGCGGTTGCTGTTCAACAGGCCCATCGAGCCGAACTGGATGCTGCTGGTCGGGTTGTCGTCGTAGGCCTGGTAGTGGAACACGCGCTCCACCCCCCAGCGGGCGTAGCTCAGGGCCGAGCGCAGCAGCCAGTCGGCCTGCGTCTGCTCCACCGAGCGGCCGCCCACGGCGATGGCCTTGAGCGGGCTGCCCTGGTTGAGGTCGTAGCCCGACTCGGTGAGCCAGACCGGCATGTCGGCGCAGTACTCGTGGGCCATGGCCAGGAAGGCGGCCGCCCGCTCGCCG
>NZ_ATVL01000005.1 GCF_000420705.1 Hymenobacter norwichensis DSM 15439 | reverse complement strand
AGCGCCTTTGACGATACGGTAGTGGAAGTCTACTCCGGCACGTGCGGCAGCCTCACCTCCATTGGCTGCAACGATGACATTGTGGACGGTGTGGAAACCTTTTCTTCTTTAGTTGTTCGGGGTCAGACGGCTGGTAACACGGTGTACGTGCGGGTTTTCGGCTTCGATGCCAGCGTGGGCACCGGCCAGTTCAACATCTGCGTTACGCTGCCCCCAGCCAACGACAATTGCGCCGGGGCCATTTCCCTGACCACTGGCACCACCTGCACCGTAACTACAGGTACTAACGCAGGTGCCACCAACGGCACCACGCCCGTCGTATCATGTGGCAATACGTCGATACCCGCTAGCAATGATGTGTGGTACAGTACGGTGGTGCCAGCCGGTGGCAGCCTGACGGTTACAACCAGTGCCGCCGCGGGTAGCGCCCTCGATGACACCGTGTTGGAACTGTACACGGGCACCTGTGGTAGCCTTACTTCCATTGCCTGCAACGACGACGCCAACGCGGCAACGTTGTTTTCCAGCGCCACGGTTACTGGGCTCACAGTAGGTAGTACCGTTTATATCCGGGTGTTCGGCTATGATGGGGATGTGCCAACCGGACAGTTTGGTATTTGCGCTAACGTGCCTCCTGTTGCGCCTGCCAATGATAACCCGGCGGGGGCCATTACGCTGCCTGTTGCCTCAACTTGCACGCCCGTATCTGGCACGAATGCCGGAGCCACTACCACGCCGGTTAACGGCTACGTAAACGGCACCAATCCTAATGCAGCCTGCGGTATTGCGGTGAACCCAAAGGACGTATGGTACAAATTCACTACTGCTGCCAGCGGCGCAGGTAGTACCTCAGTTGCTATTCAGGTAACGGGGGGGGCAGCTGGCTATTTGCGGTTGTTTTCAGCCACGTCGGCCACAGGTCCTTTCACTGAAATTGCTTGCTCATCGGGTGGTACCAATAACACAGTATCGGATCCATTGGTGGCAGCTAGCCTGACCCCTAATACCACGTACTATGTGTTTGTAGCAGGTTACGGCTCCAACGACACGCAAGGTGCCTTCACCATCTGCGCCACGCTGCCAGCACCTGATGCCGCCGTGCAGGTTATCTATTCAGTAGGCAAGGCGCCTGTATCGGCTCCGCGGACGGTACAAGCCATTATTCGTAATGCGGGTACTCTGGCCATGACCAACGTGCCCGTTACGCTGAGCGTAACCGGGGCTAACTCGTTTACGGATATCAAGCTGATTCCTTCGTTAGCGCCAGGAGCTTCTTCCACCGTAACCTTTGCCACCTACACGCCTGCTACAGTTGGCAATAATACCCTGACGGTATCCGTACCTGCCGACGTTACAGTTTCCAACAATACCTTGACGTACACGCAAGCCGTAACAGCGAATAGCCTGTCGTATATTGATGATACGCAGGCGCTGAACCCCTCTGCAGTAGGAGTTGGGGCCGCCGGTACAGAAGCTAACGGCATTTTAGCGGTTAAATATGCTGTTAACAGTGCGGCTACAATTGGAGAAGTAAAAGCCGCATTTACGGCTAACGCTAGCACTACATCTACCTATCAAGTAGTAATTTTTAGTGCTACGGCGGCCGGTCTGCCCGATGCCGTGCTCTTCACCTCGCCCACGCTCAACCGCCCCACCGCAGCCGGCGTCGTGACCATACCTGTCACTGGTAACGTGGCTGTTAATGGTACCTTCTTCGTGGGCGTGAAACAGATTGCCGGCAGTGTAGCATTAGCTTACCAAGTAGAGAATCCGTTGCGCCCGGCTACCTTCTATTTCCAAGAAGGAGGTATCCCCACCTGGAACGACTTAAATATCACGTCTATCAGAGCTCGGTTGGCCCTAGAGGTGGGTTTCAGCACCCGCGTGCTCTCCAAGCGTGATGCGCAGTTGGAGCAAGCGCTGAGCGTGTTCCCCAACCCGGCCCACGGCCAGTTCACGTTGCGCTTGCCCG
>NZ_ATVL01000004.1 GCF_000420705.1 Hymenobacter norwichensis DSM 15439 | reverse complement strand
GGGTTTCAGGACATGGGTGAATCAAGCACCCGTACTCGCTAGCCAAAGTGCGAAGACGAAACGTACTGGCCTTTTCGTCTTCGCACTTTGGCTAGAACTGTGTAAGGCCGCGTCAGGGGAGCAATTCAAGCGGTGGTTAGCCCCTGGCTCGGACATCCGTAGGATGGCGGCGGTCAGGGCTTCGGCGCTGGCCGCTGTTTGTGGGTGGCAGACCAGTTGGCTAGTAGCACCTGATACATATATAGGGAACGGCAGATTGGTAGTGCAGATACGCAAAGCAACAAATAGACCTAGCCTTTAACACCGACCAAGTAACTGAACGATACCTGGAAGGCACGGTTGTAGTACGCAGGGGACGCAGACACGCGCCCGTCATACCCCCGATATGGTACCGCCAAATCACGCAAGCCCATGCTATAGCAAGCCTGTAGTTGCATCCCCTTCAGGCAGTAGCCGACGCCTGCCTGCAAGCCCCCGTCAACACGTTGCGTGTAGCGGTTATCCGGATCGTACCCGGCGGCCTTGGCCGTCTTAACGTTACCTGTGACGGGGATGCCGTTAGGAGGATTGTCCTGCCGCGTAAAGTTGCCCCCTACGAGCAGGCGGGCATATGGCCCGGCCAGGACTTGCAGGCCCTGTCCATTGCGCCCCGGTGTCCAGGCTAAATTAACAGGCAGTGTCAGGTAATTAAGGCGTACGTCCTCCTCAAAGAAGGAACGTATATCGAAGTTGCGCTCCTCGACCGAGCTGCGGTAGCCGTGTTGGGAAAACAAGAGGCTCGGCTGCACGGCAAAATGGCCGAATTGCACCGTGCCCGTCAGTCCCGCTTCAACACCGGGACAGCTGGTGTAGGAGGTGCCCTCCGGGGCGGAAATGTCAATGGAGGAAACGTTGAATCCCACGCGAGGACCGACACTGAAGGTGGTTTGGGCTTGGGCCGTGCTTGCCAGAAGCCAGCTGCTGGTTAATAAAAGTAAGGTTTGCTTCATCAGGAAGGAAGAAAAGAGACGACCTGATGAAGCAAACGCTACGGAGAAAGGTTGCACAGAAGAGCTTCTCGACATTAAAGCAAGCTTGACAAACAGCCGGCCTTCTGGCTTAGGTCCGCGGTACCAATTAGCTTTTAGCCATGGTCTGCATGGCAGCAAATACCTAGCGTGTCGGCTGTCACATTGGAGATGTTGCGCTCCAGGCTGGCCTGTTCTACCCAAAATACGAAAGCACAGTCATTGGTCGGGCTTCTTGCTAAATGAGCTGCGCAAAAGAAGTGTATTGCTTGGTACAACTATTCCAGTAGCTGAAGTCCCTTTCGGACAGACCTTCACTTCTTTCCTTATGCTATTTACTCGGCTACTCCCCCTTATTATTTTCGTGGCCCTACATGCTACCTCCGTTGCTCAGGCCCAGGCTACGCTCCCAGCGGATACTGTGCGGACAACCAGCCGGCCGCAACTCAACACGCTGCCACCCGCTACCCGATCCGGTACGCCAGTCGCAGCACCTTTTGCTCTGAGCCAAGTGGTCGAGACGCCGCCAGCCCTCACGGCAGGGCTTTCGCTGGGCTGGGGGGCACCGTATGCGGCTGGAGTTGAAGTAGCGTATCGCTTCCAGCCGTCGCTGGATGGCAACATCGGGGTGGGTATTGGGTCCAGTGGGGCTAAGGTAGGTGGTGGAGTGCGGTACTACGTGCCGAGTCGCACACGCAATCAGCTCTTTGTGGGCACCAATCTGGTCTACTCGTACGCTGATATAGACTTCGACCTAGAGATGGATGGGGTGCAAGGACGCTACCGGATGCATTCGAGCACCTTGCTGCACGTGCGGGCGGGGCTACACCACCAGTACCGCCGCAATGCCATGCAGTTTGCGTTGGGCTACGGAGCCATTCTGGCGCCGCAGGCGGCCATCGAATTTATCCCCGGGTTTGGTCCGGGCTCGACCACGATGCGCGATATAGCTAAACTGGTAGGTCCAGGGGGAGCGGAAGTATCGATAAGCTTCTTGTTTGGGCTGGGGCGGATCAAGCGCGCAGTGCGCTGAGCACCCAACGCAGAAGAGAGAGTTAGTGCTTATTAGGACAGTGATATTTCAATAGACTCCCTTGCGGAAACCCGGTCACTAGCCGGGCTTCTTTATTCCTGCAACCATTGATAACCCTGTTTATCGGTGGGTCCTCAACGATAGACAAGCTACAGCCATGCTATGTGGTCAGCACATTTTGGTTGTTGGGCCACCTCGCTGACCAAAGCCAACGCTGCGGCACTCGCGCCGGATAACTTCTAAGCGGATGCCCTCGCGCTAGCTTGAAGAATCCTCGTTAAGCACCTCTTGGAACTTGGCCTTCGTCAGGGGCTTTTCCAGGATGGCATCGAGGTATACTGGTGCAGTAGCTCGATGAACTCTTGCTTCTCGGCTTCGAGCCGCACCTTGGCCATCGGGTGCCTCAGCAGCAGCACGCCTGGCGCGAGTCGTTGGTGAACGAGGCTAACGTAGCTGTAGCGCAACTCTTCCCCCGCAGGAGGTTGATAGAAGCCGGTGCCTGCTTCAGAATCTGGTAGAAATTTTCCCGCTCTTAGGCGAAGTGATGCGTTGCCGCCTCTAGTTCCTGTGTCTGGGTCCGCTTGCAGACCTCGCTGGCCCGTAATTCAGCCTCAGCCTGCATCCATTCGGTTACGTTGACCACGCTGTGCACGAGGCCAATTACGCCACCCTGCACATTATCGATGGTGCAATTGGTCGGATCCCAGTGCCGTCCCAAGACCTGGCTGGGGTTGCTCGGGTTGGGCACGTCGTAGCGCTGCACAGCCATATGGTGGGCTTAGCCCATGGCTAGCACCTGCTGCAAGTAGGCGCGCAGGCTGGTGATGGTCTCGCCCTCGAGTAGGCCGGGAAACAACTCGAATAGAGTGCGCCCGTCTGGCTATTCGGCGTCTGTAATATTCGTTGAACAGTAATTTCCAGTACGCAAATATTTAATCTTCAGATAATTGAAATAAAACGGAGTTTCACCTGGTGCTCTACTGAAAAACAATAACGTTGCCGTCTAGCGCCAGTTGTTGTCAACAAGGCCTCGGTAATTTGCTTTCACTCCCTTACCGAGTGTCAGCAGGTGTAGCGCTTTCTTAAGCAGACTCTAGAGCTGATAAAAGTCAATACGAGACTAGGCCTTCTAGCGCTTAGTACTTTCTTGCCTTTTAGCATCTCAAAGCGCCTAACCTATTTGCCTATCACTCAGCCCGCAGACTCAGCACGGGGTTGCGGCGGGCGGCTCGCCAGGCCTGTACGCTTACGGTTAGCCAGGCAATGAGCAGGGCCCCTATGCCGGCTGCCGCGAAGTACCACCACTGCCACGCCACGCGGTAGGCAAAGCCTTCCAACCACCGCTGCAGGAGCAGGTAGCTCAGGGGCAGCGCCAGCACGATGGCCACCACGACCAACCAGGTCAGGCTGCTTGTCAACAGCCACACAATGTTCAGCTCGCTTGCGCCCAAGGCCTTGCGTATGCCGATTTCCTTGCGCCGCCGCTCGGCGGTGAAAGCGGCTAGCCCCAGCAGGCCCAGGGCGGAAATGAGGATGGCCAGTCCGGCGAAGTAGCGGGCGAGCACCGCAACCCGCCGCTCGGCTACGTACTGGGCCTGGTAGTCAGTATCCAGAAACGCGTAGTCGAGCGTGAAGCCGGGGTTGTAGGCCGCGTACAGTTGCTGAAGTCGCGCAATCGTGGCCTGCTCCGCGTTGGGCTGGAGCTTCACTAGCACCGTGTTAATCGTGGGGTCGAGTTGGAGGCGAAGGGGTTTGATTTTTTCGTGCAGGGACTCATAGTGGAAGTCGCGGACCACGCCCACGATGCGGCGCCCGTCGATTTGTTGGCCCACAGGGTCCGGCATCCCCAGGCCGGCCACCAGGGCCTGGTTGACGATAATGGCGGCGCTGTCGGCGCGGAACTGCGGCGCAAAGCTGCGGCCCGCTACCAGGTGCATGCCCATTGTTTCCAACAGGTCATAGTTGACCAGCATCGTTCCCACAGGCAGGCGCTTCCCTTGCCAACTCATCTCCGCGACGTAGCGCCCCCCCAGGAAGCCGCCCAAGACGCTGGACGCCTGCACGACGCCGGGCAATTTCTTCACCTCGGCCAGAAAGGCCGCCTGCTGGCGCGCCGCCTTGCCCCCGGTATCAAAGCGGAGCACGTGGGCTTTGTCGTAGCCCAGCGGCTGGCGCTGCACAAACGCCAACTGCGCGTTGACGACCACCACAGCCACGATGAACAGTACCGAGAGCGTGAATTGCAGCACGACCAAGCCCTGCCGCGTCCACACGTCGCCGGCCTTGGTCGGCAGCTTGCCTTTCAGCACGGCCGCCGGCTGGAACCCCGACAGGTAGAACGCGGGGTAGCTGCCCGCCAGCAGCCCCGTCCCCAGCGCCAGGGCCAGGCCGGCCCCCACCAGCGGCCACTCCCACCGCAAGGCCAGCGGCTTGCCCGTCAGCTCGCTAAACTGCGGGAGCACGAGCTGCACCAGCCCCACGGCCACAACCAGGGCCAGCAAGGCCATCACCACGGATTCGGTCAGGTACTGCCCCACCAGCGCGGCTCGGCTCGCCCCCAGGGCCTTGCGAATGCCCACTTCCTTGACCCGCCGCGAGGCCTTGGCGGTGAACAGGTTCATGAAATTGATGCTAGCAATCACCAGAATGAGTGCGGCAATCAGGGCAAACAGCCGCACGTAGGCAATGCGCCCCCCGGTGGCGACGCCGTTTTCGTAAGTGCCGTTCAGGTACGCCGCCGAGAACGGCCGCACAAACAGTGTGCGCCCCCGGGCCTGGGCCTGCGCGCTTTTGGTTTTCAGCAACCCCGCCAGCTTAGCCTGAAACTGCGCGGGGTCGGCACCTTCCTTCAAGGCTAAGTAGGTGTTGAAAGGGCCATCGTCGTCCCACTGGATGGTCTTGCTCATCTGCATCTGGTCCTTGAAGGAGGCAAACGGCAGCACGAGGTCAAACTGCTCGGACGAGTTGCGGGGCACCCCGGCAAACACCCCGGCTACCAGGCAGGTCTGCTTTCGGTCGGCCATCTGCCATTCCACGGCTTTGCCCAGGCTGCTCTGCGGCGACCCGAAGAGCTTGGTGGCCAGGGCCTCGGAGAGGACAATGGCGTTTTTGTCTTGCAGCACCGTGGCGGGGGTGCCTTCCAGCAGGGGGTAGGAAAACATCTGGAAGAAGGCCGGGTCCGCGTACTTGGGGACGGTATTCAGGTGCTGGCCGCCTGCCGCCAGCGTAAACGCCGGGAAGAACGGGACCGGCGTGGTGGTGGCCACAAATTCAATCTCCGGCATTTCCCGTCGCAGGGCCTCGGCCAGCAGCGGTATGGTGCCGGTTTGGGTCTCGATGCCGGCGGCCGTGCGGCGGTTTTCCATCACCTGGTAAAGCCGGCCATCCAGGGCGTGGTAGCGGTCGAAGCTGCGCTCGTCGCTTATCCATAGGTAGATGAGCAGCGCGCAGGCCAGGCCGGTCGAGAGGCCAATCAGGTTGATGAAGAACGTGCTTTTGAACCGCTTAAAGTTGCGGTAAATGAGCAGCAGGGGGTAGGGAAGCATGAGCCAAAGGGGGAGGAATCGGTTAGAATTGGCTGCGGCTGTTTTCGAGCACCACCTGCCCGTCGAGCAGGCGGATGACGCGCCGGGCGTACCGAGCATCGTGCTCGGAGTGCGTGACCATGAGCACGGTGGTGCCCGCCTCGTTCAGCTCAGTCAGCAGCCCCAGCACGTCGTGGCCACTGGCCGAGTCGAGGTTGCCAGTGGGCTCGTCGGCCAGCAGCAGCGGCGGGGCATTCACCACGGCGCGGGCCACGGCCACGCGCTGCTGCTGCCCGCCCGAGAGTTGCAGCGGAAAGTGGTTGCGCCGGTGCAGCAACTGCATTTTCTCCAGCACCTGCTCCACCCGCTGCCGCCGCTCGGCGGCTCCCACGCCGAGGTAGCGCAGGGGCAGCTCCACGTTCTCAAACACCGTCAGCTCGTCAATCAGGTTGAAGCTCTGAAACACGAAGCCCAGGCTGCGCTTGCGTAGCTCGGCCCGCTGCCGCTCGGAGTAGCGGCTGGTTTCGGTGCCCAGCAGTTGCAGGCTGCCGCCGTCGGGCTCGTCGAGTAGGCCCAGCAGGTTGAGCAGCGTCGATTTGCCGCAGCCCGAGGGGCCCATAATGGCCACAAATTCCCCTTGCTCCACCGTCAGCGAGACGTGGTTCAGCGCCTTGGTTTGCACCTCTTCGGTGCGGTACACCTTCTCCAGGTTTTCGGTCTTAATCATGAGTTTCCTGCTTTACTAGTCAATTTTAGCTACCTAGGGACGGTCCTTATCCAGCACCAACTCCTGCTGGTCGGCGTAGCCTTCGTAGCTGGACGTCACGACCTGGTCGCCGGGCTGCAGGCCCGCCAACACTTCATAATAATCGGGGTTCTGCCGGCCTAGCCGGATGGCTACCCGTTGGGCCCGCGTGCCATCGGCCCCCAGCTTGAACGCCCAGTTGCCCACGGTTTGCTGGTAAAAGCCGCCTTTGGGCAGCAGTACCGCCGGGGCCTTCGCGCTCAGCGCCAGCCGGATGGGCAAGGTCTGGCCCCGCCGCAAACCCAGTGGTGGGGTACCAGTAAAGGCCAAGTCGATTTGCAGGCCTTTAGCCACTTGCGCGAAGATTTTGGTCACGCGCAGGGGGTAGGCTTGGCCATCCACCACTACTTCGCCCACCTGACCGGTTCCGATGCGGGCAATGTAAAACTCGTCCACCGCGGCGTGCAGTTTCACGCCCGCCAGCGCATCAATCTGCCCCAGGCGTTGGCCCCGCGTTTTGGCCTCGCCCACTTCCGCGGCCAGCGAGCTGAGGCGCCCGCCGACCGGGGCCCGCAGCAGCAGGTCGTCCATCTTGCGCCGCATCAGGGCCAGGTTGCTGGTCATGCGCCGCACCGATTCTTGCATGGTGCCCAGCTGCTGCTGCATGGCCACCGAATCCTGGCGCAGGGTCTGCTGCGTCAGTTGCCGACGGCGTAGCTGGTAGCGGTAGGCGTTCTGGCTCTGCAAGTAGTCCTGCCGTGCAATTACCTTCTGGTCGTACAGCACCTGGTTGGTGTCAAACACCCGCCGGGCCTCAGCCAGCTGAAAGTCGATGTCGGCCAGCTGATTTTGGCGCAGAATGCGATTTTGCAGCAGCTGGTTGCGGGTGTTGCGCAGGTTGTTCATCAGGTCGTACACGGCCGTTTCGCGATTCACCATTTCCAGCTGCAGGTCGGGGTTAGTCAGCCGCAGCAACGGCTGGCCCGCCGTCAAGGTCGTGCCTTCTTCCACCAGCACTTGCTGCACCGTGCCGGCCTCTGTCGCGTCTAGGTACACGGTGTGCAGGGGCTGCACCACCCCGTCGATGGCCGTAAATTCCTGAAAGTTGCCCTGCGTAACGCGGCTGATAGTCAGTCGGCTGGCCGCCACGTGCAGCCGCTGGCCCGGCCTAGGCCAGTAGAGGCTAGCCGCGCCCGTGCCCGCCAGCACCAGGGCCCCCAGCCACCACCAGCGGGTAACAAACGACCACTTTCTCTTCGGTATCAGGATATCCATTCGGTTCGGCGCAGGCAGTAGCCGCAAAAAGCTACTGACCGCAGGTGCCAAGAACGGTGCCTTGCTCACAAAGCATTGATGTTCAATAACCTGGTCAGCAAGCCTAGTAGCCAACTGTTGCCAAGCGTCCGGTTTTGATACACTTTACCGTTCGTTTCTGATACAGTTCAAATCCTTAGACGAACAGAAAACAGCTTGGCCGACTGAAAGCCAGTATTTTCCGAAGTCTGCACGGTTTATGCGGCCTGAGTTGGTATGGGCACCCGCTAGCCCCGACTTTTATGTTTTACCAAGCCGCTTCTTTATGAATCTTAAGCACGCCCGCATCTTGGTGGTGGACGACGAGCCCGACGTGCTGTTCGCCCTCAAGCTGCTGCTCAAAACCGAGGTGCGGGAAGTCGTGACGGAGAAAAACCCGGAGCTGTTGCTCTCCCTTCTCCGCCAGCAACACTTCGACGCCGTGCTGCTCGACATGAATTACCGCAGCGGCCAGGCGACCGGCAACGAGGGCTTCTACTGGCTGAGCCGCATCCTAGAGCACGACCCCGCGACGGCCGTTATTCTGCTAACTGCCTATGGCGATGTGCGTACGGCAGTCCGCGCCCTCAAAGCCGGCGCCACCGACTTCCTGCTCAAGCCCTGGCACAACGAACAGCTGCTGCAAACGCTGGCCGCTGCCCTCCAACCTAAAACTGGCAGCAAAAGCGGGGGCAGCCCAAAAAAACTAGCCGGGCCAGCCACTGCCACTGCTCTACTGGGAGAGTCAGCCGCCATGCAGGAAGTGCGCGCCATCATTGAAAAGGTCGCCCCGACCGAAGCCAACGTGCTGCTACTGGGCGAAAACGGTACCGGCAAAGAATTGGTCGCCAAGTCCCTGCACGAGCAGTCGCGCCGCGCTACCCGACCTTTCGTGGCCGCCGACGTAGCCGCGCTCAGCGAGGGGTTATTTGAAAGCGAGCTGTTTGGGCACACCAAGGGCGCGTTCACGGACGCCCAGGCCAGCCGCGTGGGCCGGTTTGAGGCGGCCACCGGCGGAACCTTGTTTCTGGATGAGATTGGCAACATTGGCCTGCCGCAGCAAGCCAAGCTGCTCACGGCCCTGCAAAACCGCCAGGTGGTGCCCGTGGGGAGCAATATCCCCATCCCGGTGGATATCCGGCTGTTGTCGGCCACCAACGCCCCGTTGCACGCCCTGGTGGCCCGCGGGGCCTTTCGCCAGGATTTGATGTACCGCCTCAATACAGTCGAAATCACGCTACCCCCCCTGCGCGAACGGGCCGACGACGTGCGGTTGCTGGCCCAACACTTCGCGCAGGTGTACGCGGTCCGCAACCGGCAACCCGTGCCGGAATTCAGTGTCGCTGCCCTGCAAAAGCTCCGGGAACACCCCTGGCCCGGCAACGTGCGAGAACTGCAACACGCCGTAGAGCGGGCCGTTATCCTGGGGGCTGGCCCCGTGCTACATCCGGCCGATTTTTCGTTTCGGAACCCCGAATCGGCCGCTACATCCGCGGCGGCGCCAGCTGCGACCGTGACTGAGCATCCGTTGGCGTTGTTGGAAGTAGAAAAGAATACCATCCAGCAGGCCATTGAGCGCCACCAAGGCAACCTCACCAAAGCGGCCAAGGAACTAGGCCTCACCCGCACTGCCCTCTACCGTCGGCTCGATAAGCATGATATCTAATAGCCTGGATGCCCGCCTGCTGGGACGATTAGTACTGCTGATAGCTGCGTTGGGCGGGAGCGGATACGCCGCGCAGCAACACGCCTACGGGCTAGCCCTAGGGGCCCTGGTGCTGCTAGTAGTGCTGGTCCTGGACCTAGTCCGCTACTTGACGCGCGGCCAGCAGGCGTTAGCTGACTTTACCCTGGCCCTCAAGCACCGGGATTTCTCGCGGCAGTACCCGGCGCAGTCCGTCCCGGCGGCGCTGCGGCCCTTGCACGCGGCCTTCAACCAGGTAAACGCCACTTTTCGGGAGTTGCGGGCCGAGCAGGAAGGGCAGTTTCAGTACCTGCAAACCATCCTGGTGCTGCTCGATACCGGCATCGTGTCCTACGACGCGGCGGGCACCGTGGCCTGGGTGAACGAGGCATTTAAGCAGACGCTGCACCTGCCTTACCTGAAAAACATCCGGGCGCTGCAAGCCCGCCAGCCGGTTTTGTACGATGCCATCTGCCGGGCGGTGCCCGGCCAGCCCGCGGTAGTGAAGCTGACGGTGAGCCTCCAAACGGTGCAGCTCCTTGTGTCAGCCACGCAGTTTAAGCTACGCGGCGAAGCGTTTACCCTCTTGGCCTTTAAAAATGTGAGCCAGGCCCTGGCTGATACCGAAACGGCTGCCTGGCAGCAACTACTACGGGTGATGACGCACGAAATTATGAACTCGGTCGCCCCCATTGCTTCGCTGGCTGATTCATTGGGCCGCCACGTAGAGCGCGCCCAGCAGCAGGAAGTTTCCGCTGAGTTGCTCGACGATGTGGGCACCGGCATTCGCATCATCCAGCAGCGTAGCGAAGGGCTGCTGCGCTTCGCCCAGGTATACCGGGACTTTAGCACCCTGGCTCCGCCGCAGCGCACGACCCTGTATGTGCAGGAATTGCTTCAGGCTACCCGGCAGCTACTGGCGGAACAACTGACTGCGCAGGGCATTGAGGTTACCCTTAGCGTCCGGCCCGCCCACCTCACCCTGCACGCCGACGGCCACCTGCTGGAGCAAGTGCTTATCAATCTGGTGCTCAATGCAGCGCAGGCGCTCGCGCAAATCCCTAACCCTCGCCTTAGTCTGCTGGCCTGGCCCGATGAGCAGGAGCGGGTGATTATCGAGGTAAAAGACAACGGCAGCGGTATTCCCGTTGATATGCTGGACAGCATCTTTATCCCTTTTTTTACCACCCGCCCCAACGGCTCTGGCATTGGCTTGAGTCTGGCCAAGCAAATCATGCAGTTGCACCAGGGTAGCATTCAAGTCCATTCCGTGGCCGGTGCAGGTAGTGCGTTTCAGCTGTGGTTTCCTGGCCCGGCTGCTTCTTAAGAATGCTTTCGGTAGGCGTGAGGCGAAAGTGAGGTAGTCTAGTAAAATGTACCAATAGAAGACGTAGTGATGGCTCAGCTTGTCATGGCTTTTTGCATAGTTTGTTAGACAGGTAAGCGCGGCTATTGGATGGAAGTTGACCTACCGTTTGCTCATAAAAACAACCGCTCCGAAAGTTCCTATGAATTTTGGTGGGTGCATCGACTTAGTGGATGCTGCTTCGCGCTAATGCTTGAAGCAGGTCATTCGAGCGGCCGATGCCCATGACGTAGCGCCGTTGCAGCAGGTGATCAACGCCCAATTGTGCTGGGAAGAAGCAAGCGTAACTCAGCTAAAAAGCACTGCTGTTGTGCTATAAATTAAACACCTACACTTCGTTCCGATACATAGACGACTCACTAGTTATATATAGGGGAGGCGCCTAGGAAAGTAAGACAACCTATAGTTCGACCGTTTCTACTTCGTAGAAGGCAACTCATCTCAGGGTGCCCGTTAGTTCGCCGCTTGCCCTTACTATGCTATTCACCAGAATTTCAGCCCGAAGTACGCCCGTCGCATCTTGGCTTGGCGCCGTCTCAAGCAGAGCCAGTACTTAAAATTGGCCTAGGTCAGAGGTTTCGTCAACCGTGTCTGAGTAGGCTTGCTCATAGCGGGGGCCGCCTTTCATCCGTGCTACCGCAGGATCGTAGATGGAGGTGAACGAGCCGGCAGAAGCGCCCTGTCGATTGCCCACGATGTGCACCTAGATGGCATACGGTTTAGGAGCGGGAGTATCTTTCCCACAGCCCGTAGCGGTTACCAATAGAGAAGGTACTACCAGATAGCGCAGGACGGATAGGTACTTTATGCGGTAGTATACAAAATGGCTGGGACGGTAGACTTCCCTATACAGCTTACTGTAAAAACATGCCCGTTCACTGCAAAAAGCTGGCAAACCAGCGAATATTCTAGCAGCCGGCTCAGCCTTGCCCTATCCTTGTAATATCAACGGGGCAGCAAGGCCACCCAAGCAAGACGAATCACTCGCTTGACGCTTCACTCCAACTACTCCAACTACTCCAACTACTTCAATCTTCAACTCCGCTTCAGTTACGCGCTTACTACCATGGCTTACTCTACCAACACCCCCGCCGGTCAAACCGTACAAGAAATCATTGATTCGCTGCCGGGCCTGATGGCCGTAGCCGTAGTTGACATCCAATCGGGCATGGCCCTGGCCTCGCACAGCACTACCCCCGGCCTCAACCCCGAAACGGCGGCTGCCTACAACACGGAAGTGGTCAAGCAGAAGCAAAAGGCCATGTCGGCCCTGAAGCTGCAAGGCGAAAAGATTGATGATATCCTCATCACCCTCACCAACCAGATTCAC
>NZ_ATVL01000003.1 GCF_000420705.1 Hymenobacter norwichensis DSM 15439 | reverse complement strand
TTGGTGATGGCGTTGTCCAGGGTGAAGGTGGTGGGCCGGTTGGGGTAGGGGCCGATCCACTGCTGGTCGTTGACGCCGTGGAAGGCGCCGACGATTACCCGCTGCCAGGAGTCGGTGATGACGGAGATGGTCATCGGGGCGGTGGGGTTCTGGCCCCAGCCGTCGAAGAGGCGGATGCTTTCGATGCGGAAGGTTTCGCCGGGCTTGAGCGGGTAGAAGGAGTCGTAGGTGTTGATGACGCGGCCGTAGCCGTTGGGCACGTTGGCGCTGGTGACGCCGTCGGTCAGGGCCCGCAGATCGTCCGGTGAGTTGGTAATCTGGTACCAGCGGGTAGGATCAAGTGGAATTTTACCAGCGAGAGGAGTTCCACTGGATACTGCCTGCACCGTTAGAGATTGGCTAACATTGGCCGCAGCCAAATATGACGAGTTGCCCGCCTGTGAGGCTGTAATGGTGGCAGTACCCGGAGTACCTACCAGTGCCTGCCAGCGTCCGCCAGAGTTTGAAACCGTAACTACCGCCGGGTTGGACGACACAAAAGTGATAGGCGCAACCGTGTTGTTGCTGCTCGCTACTAGGTCGAATGCAGCCGTGCCGGCCGTTTTGTTAGGTATGGCTGGGAAGCTGATAACAGACTGTACCTGCGTAGGCGCCGGTGCCTGCACCGTTAAGGGTTGTGTTACGTTTGCGGCAGCCAGATACGCTGAGTTGCCAGCTTGTGAAGCGGTGATAGTAGCAGTGCCAGCCACTCCTACTGTTGCCTGCCAGCGCCCACTCGTATTTGAAACCGATACGACAGACGAGTTGGAAGATGTGAAGGTGATAGGCGTAGCCGTGTTGTTGCTGCTGGCTATCAAATCAAAGGCCGCGGTGCCTACTGTTCTGGTAGCCAGGGCTCCAAAGCTGATAACTGACTGAACCTGAACAGGTGCTGTGCTGATAGGATTACCAAAAATCTTCAGCTTAACTGGAATATTGTTGCCGTACTTATGAATAATGATGGCATCGGCCGTAACCGGGGTATTAGCCACCATATCCACCCAATTCATATAGGTTTGGCCAGTAAATGTGCCCAACAGAATCCGTTGCGACCCATTCTGAGCATAAACGGTGGCCGGCCGATTCATGAAAACACCCTGGTAATCGTAGAGCGAAACCCGAGTGATGTTAGTCTGGCTAGCTAAAGTCAGCGTTACGTCAATGTACTGCTGATTAATGGGGGCCCAGTGGTCGGCCACTAGGTCATTCATGTTGTCGTTCAACCAGGGGTTATAATTCTGCCCTGTGTTGATGCTTGGCGTAATGGCCGTGATGCCGATTCGGGTGCCAGTGTTCTGGGCATGAGCCGAAAGAATAAGCAAGTAGCTTATCAGGTAAGCTACCAGCAGGTTCGCTTTGTTGGGGTTCCCCATCCGAAAGAATAGTTGGTGAAAAGGCGTGGTTGTGGTTGAAAAGGACATGCAGCATCGGGCAGATCCTGGGAGGCATCTGCTTTTTGTTGACTATTAAGACAGGGTACTCTGGTTGGCCCGTGGCAACACGAAGCCTGCTTCTATCAGCCCGTACTAGAGGCAGCCGCTTCCACCAACCCATACTAAGGCCGAAAGACGGTTGCTAAGAACTGATGCTCTGACAATTACTCTACCCTCACGGAAACAAAACGAGTGAAGGGTGTGGGTACCTGTTCACATAGGCACCTACTGGCAGCGGCAACTACATTCAACTATTGTACTTTTTCGTCTCGAATTAGATTATATGTATCTACAGAACTTGTTTATTGTTCTTCCATAAATACATACAAAAGCTATCTAACTACTTTGACGGTTGTAAAGCTAAATACAAATTCTTTATCCCGTAAAAATTATCTGCCCTATCTAGCAAAATTGTAATTCTTTCTACAATTATGACAGTAAATGACAGTTGGTATACATCCATCTGGTTTTGGTAGACTAAAACACCCCATCTGCATAGTTACACAAGTATATCTCATAAACAATATTCATCTAACTATAACAAACGATTGCATAAGTTTTTCGTTAACAAGTGCAATCTATTGCAACAGGCAAATTCTTTTTAAACTCCACTGCTACTGTATAAAGTTCTACTATATACTGAAATGTTTTTCTAATCAAAAAAGCATCGATTTAGGACTATCGCAACTTATTACGTTATGCATAACAACCAACAAACATCGTTAGCTAATCTTCAATCAATCACAGTATCCAATTGATAATCAGCCAGCAACCCAAAACACCTCATGTTATCAGATACTACATCTTATTTGTTCGTCTCGGGCTAGCAGCTGTAAGCCCTGTTCGAGAGCCGTAGTACTGCGCAGTGCGCATAATATCGAAGAACATTTAGAAGCCAGCCCAGCAATGCAAACCCACAAAAAAACGGGGTGCGGTAGCTAAGCTCCGCACCCCGTTGGCGTATTATACTGCTATGGTTGCCTAATTGGCAATTAGTATACGAGTGGTGTATACACGGCCAGCGCCACGTACCTGACAGGTATACACTCCGTTGGCAAGTCCAGTGCTCGGCATTGTAAAGCGGTATTCCTGCCCAGCATGCACTTCTCCGTCATGAAGTTTCGCTACTTGCTGGCCCAAGCTATTGTACACTACTACTTGTGCAGCCTCGGTACGCTCGGCTAAGAAGACCACTGTAGCAGTGCTAGTTGCTGGGTTCGGGTATACCTGCAGCCGCTGAATAGCAGCAGTGGACGTGGTGTTAGCCAAAGGCAGGCAGGTAGCATCTGCCTTTACTACAATGGTAATCGGAGCAGAAGCCGCATTGCCCGCATTATCGGTAGCCGTAAACGTGACTTGGTTGGAACCCACATTGGCGCAAGTGAAGATATTTGGAACGAGGCGGATAGAAACCGGACCACCACAATTATCGAAGCTACCGTAATCGACATCATCGGCCGAAACAGTGTATGTGCCATTTACTAGCGTGACTTCCAGACCTGCTACCCGCAAAGTTGGCGGGGTAGTATCCGCAATGGTTGTAACTGTGGTGGCGTTAGTCGCTGTGCATTGGGTGGAATTATCAGTAACTCTAACGGAATAGGTGCCGGCAGTTAGGCCGCTCAAATCCTCGGTGCTGGCCATGAAGCCGTTGGGCCCGGTCCAGGCATAAGTGTAGGGCCCTGTGCCACCGGCCACCGTCAGGTTGATGGCACCTTGCGTACCACATTCCACATTTGTTGCGGCTGTTGTTAGCTGCAAAGCGCAAGTCGTTTGTGCAGCGCTGTGTTCTATCGCACCGAAAAGCAGTAGCGCTGGCAACAGCAACGATTTTGCCACTCGGCTGCGAAAAGATTGGCTAGGCTGCTGAGCAAGCGGGGAAGATGAAAAACTGATAAGGTGTGGGAAACGGCACTGGCAGGAGTCAGTAGAGCATTTGCAGTCAATGTGTTGCATGGGGCAGTAACTGGAACGGGTAATAGGTATGTGAAGTATTAAAATGGAAGCTGCGGAAAAGGCTGTTGGGCTTTCTGCCAACAGTTATGTACTTGTTCTGGCCGTATTGGGCCTAGCCTATGTATGTGCTATAATAGCAAGCTAGACTGTTTGCAAGCACGGTAACGTGATTACCAAAACATGGTTTCACTATTTATGGATTATTGACCTATATCAAGTATAAATGTACTGGTTAAAAGTTTATGATCCCCTTTTTGAGCTTATCTTCTAGCCAAATGATTCTGCTAAAACAACTACGATTGTTAGGCATAGCCCTACATAGCAACGGGGTGGAAGAGCTTGGCTCCCCCACCCCGTTGGTGTACTCAGGCTTTGTATTAGGTGCTCTTACTTAACGATGAGCAAACGAGTGGTTTTGGTAGCAGCCCCAGCTAGTCGCACCTGGCACGAATACAAGCCAGCAGGTAGGTTCTGGCTTTCAAGTTTGAACCCATACCGCTGCCGGGCCTGCACCTCGCCTTGGTAAAGCGTGGCTACTATCCGGCCCAACTGGTTGTATACCAGCACTTGCGCAGCGCCTGTGCGCTCAGCCTCGAAGCTAAGTGTGGCCTGAGCCCCAGCAGGGTTTGGATATACTTGTAGCTCCTGCTCCGATCCGGCAGCAGCTGGGCTGGCGCCACGGCTAGCCACACTGCTAGAGCATGTACCATCAGCTAGGATAATGACCGTAACCGTGGCAGTCGAGACGTTGCCGGAGTTATCGGTAGCTGTGAACGTGACCTGGTTGGGACCCACGTTGGCGCAGGTGAAGGTACTTGGGCTAATAGTCATGGAGGCTAGGCCACCGCAATTGTCGAAGCTACCGTAGTCAATGTCAATGGGGAAAATAGTGCGCGTACCGTTCTCCAAGCGCGTCTGGAAGCCCGCCACTCGCAGTACCGGAGCCGCGTTGTCTACGATAATAACCGTCACGGTTTCGCTAGCCGAGTTGCCGGCATTGTCGGTTACGGTAAGCGTAACTTGGTTGGGGCCCACGTTGGCGCAAGTGAAGGTGCGCGGGCTAATGGTCATGGAGGCAATACCACTGCACGTGTCGAAGCTACCCCAGTCCACATCGGCGGCCTCAATGGTACGCGTGCCGTTGCTTTCAATAGCTGTGATAAAGCCCGCAGCCCGAATAACTGGCGGTGTCGTGTCGGTACCACTGCTCGTGACTGTAGCTGAGGTGGTAGCTGTGCATTGAGTAACGTTGTCGGTAACAGTTACGGAATAGGTGCCCGCTGCCAAGCCACTAATATCCTCAGTGCTAGCCATGAAGCCGTTGGGGCCAGTCCAGGCGTAGGTGTAGGGGCCAGTGCTGCCAGCTACCGTCAGGTTGATGGCACCTAGTGCTCCGCACCCAGCGTTGGTTACGGCCGTTGTCAATTGTAAGGCACAAGTCGTCGACCAAGTAACCTGCACGGTGCGGCTGAAACCGCTGGTAGTGGCCGTAATATTATCGTTACCGGCAGTGGTACCCGTGTAGCAGTATTGCGCCACGCCGTTTGCATCGGTATTAACAAAGCCGGCTCTCGCATTTGCACCGCTCACCGCAAAATCCACTCGTACGCCTGCTACGGGGTTGTTAAGCTGGTCGCGGACGGTAGCGGACACACAATATTGATTTCCGGTTTGCGCGCTGCCCGTAGCCGGAGTCAGCGTGAGGCTACTGATGGTGGTAATAGGGGCAAACGACTGCCCGCCGGGGTAACCGTAGGAATCAACATTATCAAACCCATACACAAAAGCCCCGATGGCATAGCTGCCACCGCTTATTTGGTGTGCACCCAGCCCCACGGTGAGCTGCGCACCCGAGAAGCCGCTGCTGCCGATGGCGCTGAAGCTGGCTGCCGGCACCACTACGCCATCGAGCCGAACGGTACCAACAGCTGCTGTTGGCGCTACCACATTGATGTAATTGCCGGAGAAGCCGCTGGCGGGGGTAGTAACCGTGTAGCTACCCAAGAACTGCTCGAACGGGGAAATGAGCATCATAAACGGGTCGGACACCACGCCATCGAATGAAGTGCCGTTGGAATACTGAGCTACCAGAATTGGTTCGGTGGCAACAATTTGGGCCGAGCCCACAATGAGGCGCTCATGATACTGGCCCCGGTTGAGCGTAGCTACTAAAGTGCCATTCACTCGCACCTGCGTATTGTTGGTGGAAGCCAGAAAGCGGAAGGTGTCGCCATTGAGCCGGGTTTTCAGCGGCACCGATACAAATTGCTTGCCCCAAACGGAGGTGGGCGGCAATTGCTCTACCAGATGGTCGCAGTAGGTGTGGTTATGCGGCACGTTTGCGCACTTGTTGCTGCCAAATACCGATATGGGCTGGGTGGAGGAAATAATCGTACCCGACAAGTCAGCGGGATAAGCAGCAGTGCTGCGTAGCAGATAGGTTTGCCCTTGGTTGAGCGTAATAGTATAGGGCACGCCAGCCAAACGGCTCCCCGACGTTACGGTTGGCGTAATTGTCACGACCGTACCGTTCACAGTGCCCACAACAGAAAACTGCGTGCCCATCACAGCCGTCAGCTCGGAGTTAAGATAGCCCAAGTTGATGTATTGGGTACCGAGCACATCCGTAGGTAAAGCCAGGTAGGCATCGGTGGTGGCTTGCTGCCGGTTAAGGCCATACACCGTTACCTCTTGGCCCGCCACCACGTGAATTCCCAGATTCTGCACCACATCGGAGGTCAGCAACTGTACTGCCGAAGGCACAACCACCGATGTAACCGTACCAGGCGTTACCGTAAAGTTGGCCGTGAAGCTTAACCCCGCAATGCTAACGGTACCGGTAGTGGCCACATCCCCCGTAATAAATAGCGTTTGTACAGCACTAGTGCCTTCGTTGCCGGGGAAGCTGAGCCAGAAATCGGTGCCTTTGCTATCGGCGGCGGCTAAGCTGCGGGTGCTCAAGCCACACAGCAGCAAGCACAAAAACAGCATGAGCCTGACTTTCCAGACGTGAGAGAATTGGGTGCGGTCAGGCACCGATAGGGAGCCATTGGCTGTTAGCAGCAGCCGGCTTGTTGGGTCGAAGTTTTTCATGGTTAGGAAAGGAAATAAGGTGAAAAGTGGAAGACGCAAGGGAGGCAGGTAGCACCTGCTGCTAGGTATTGGAAGCCCGTTATATGTGTACAGCTCTCTGGCACGAGGGCCTATGGTGGCACAGCAGCTGATTGTGGTGTGGCCCTGTTTGGTGTAGCAACCGAAAGCCAAGTACTGTATAGCACGGATGAGCTGTAATTATTCATATAAGTAGTAGTAAAAAATAATGATAGGCGAATGTCTATATAATATTTAGGATTGCAAACACTCTCTCATTGCTTCATCTCCCCTTAGCACCTTTCAACCTCTGCCTGAACTTGTCAAGCCCATTTTATATACTTCACCTTCAATAACTTATAAAACATTCAACGATCCATGCCTTTAGCGTCCTCACATGAATATGTGAGGACAGACACCGTTTTTTACTGCTTCTAGCTTACATGCAGATTCACTTAAAAAGTGAAAGCCACCGAGCGGAGGCTCAGTGGCTTTTTGAGTGCTCAGGACTAATACTTGCCCGTTAAGCACTTATTGTATGGCGCGTCCGCTAGTGGTTGGCCGCACGAAAATGGGGGTTTCTGTTACGGTTAGCTTCAGTATGCTTGCTGGACTGTTTGCCGTTCGTTCGTCCATGGTAGTAGCTCCTACTTTGGGCGTGTATACTTGCGCGGCCCCGGCTTTGCCAAGGTTCAGCGAGTAGCTGCCCGTCTTCCCCGTTTCGGTTGGCATTACCAATGAGTAAATAGATTGCCCATTCAATTCATACCGGTCTACTAGGGGGGTTTGGCTGATGGTTTCCTTGTACACATAATTGCCTAGTAGCTTTTGCACCTGGTACAGATAGTCGGCGGCGGGCTTGCGGCGGCGGGTAATAGTATTCAGCAGACCCGATGAGGCAAACTGCTCACCACTATTGGGCTGCAAATCATACGTCTGATACAGAAATAACCGATTGACGCCACGCCGGGCATACAGCAAGGCCGTGCGCAAAATCCAGTCGGCTTGCACCTGCTCGGGCATTTTGTTGCCAATGGCTGGGGCATGCAACGGACTACCTGAGTTGATGTCGTAGCCAGCTTCCGTCACCCATACTTCCTTGTTGTATTCGCGGCCAAGCGCCACAAAGTCGTCGGCGTAGTGGCCAATACCGGTTACCTCAGGGGCAGCACCGCGGGCCGAGGTATTGCTCTGCGACACACCCGAAGCATTGGAATAGCAGTGGTAGTTGATGACATCAAAGCACAAATCCGCGGTGCCATCGGCCTTGTAGCCTCGGAACTCCTTGCACCAATCAATAATACCACGAACATAATCGGTAGTTGGCGCAGCCGTTCCTCCCATCACCACGAGCATGGTAGGGTCGGCGTTCTTGACGCCCACGCCGGGGCCCAGCGTGTTTTTGTGCCCGTCGTAGAAGGCCGATAGGTTGGCGGCATATTCGCGGGCGGTTTGGTAGGCTTTGCGCCCTTTCCACCACTTGTCTCGCTCGTTTTCGCACTCAATATACTTCACGTAGCCTAGGCCCACTTCCCGCGTGCGGATACCTGCTTCGGGAGCAGTGGCATATACCGGCCCAGTCATTACTCCACTCAGCAAACTAGGGTTAACCTTGGTGTTGCGCCCATAACGCGCCGCAAACTGGAAAGCGAATTTGGCTTGTTGCTGATAAGAAGCTGGTTCCAGTAAGTTGGCTTTGAATGCCGCCGGTATGTTTTCGGCATCTCGCTGATCGGCGGGGTAGTTGCTCTCCAGAAACCAGCCCGGCAACGTCTTCAAGCAAGGCAAAATCTCCTTGCCTTCTGCTTTCAGCCGTTGGTACTGCAAATCGTAGTTCCACCCACCCGACACTGTGGGGTTGAAAGCAAACTTGCCGGGCGTATCTTCTATCTTCCCCCAGTCTACATAATCCCGAAACTGCGTGAAGGCCTGCATCAAGGCCATGTTCGGCTCGTATATTCGGTCACGGATGTTGGGGTCTTCGTTGTTTTGCAGAAACTCCCACACAAACGAGTTGATTCCGAACTCATTAGCTAGCTTCACGGGTTTGCGAGGCGGCAGCGCCACAGCGTCGCGTTTTTTATACGTACCATACAGCACCATTTCCGTTGGAAACCCCCACCAGACGTTTGCCACGAGGTACTGTGCTGGCACTGGCTTAGGCAGAGATACTTCTATCCACTGGCCGTAGCCATCACCCGTGAAAGTAGCGAGCAGCACCGGCTTGGCCGAGGCCGAAGCTTTGGCGTAGAGCTTGAACGGCTGATTGGCAAACGAATTTTGCCCATCGAAGAACCGGACTTTGGATATGGACACATCCGACAATTCCTTGAACTCATAGTAAGCGTCGTAGTTGGGCAGCAACTTGCCCCAACCCATAAACACTTCCTTGTCGGTAATACCATCTGTGAGCTGCTGGAGGCCGGTGCTATCCGTTGTTTGGTCGCCGGTATTATTGAGCTGATACCAGTACTTGCTGCTGATTGGAATTCGGCCAGGGTCGGCATTGCCTGCTGCATCTGAGGGCTGGCTACAGGAGCTACAGGCTATGGAATAGAGCAGCAGAAAGAGCACTGCGGTCAGCTTCACTGAAAATCGGGTGCTGCTCAAGCGTACCTGCTCTATCATTTTCTGGTTGGTTTCAGATACCTGGAATTTCCTTTCTACGGCAGTGACAATAGCCGGGGCTCGCGCACATACCAAATGCTAAGCTACCACCATAGCAACAAGTGCCCGCTTTCTTTACTTCGAGCAGCAGCAACAGCTACTGTTCACTGCTTTCTGCGCTAAGCAGCCAAGCGGTTCAAGCCTTTGTATGGTTCAAGCTTTGGCAATTGGCACGCTTGTATCCAACGATTTGGAGGCTAGCGGTGCATACGCAGTTGTGGGAGCATCGGTGGTACTCTGCACAATCATGAACTTCTTTTTAAGCTTCAGGAAAGGCGTTTCGAGGAACCGATACGAGAGCTGCGCTATAACAATCACCAACAATTGACACAAGACATGAAATAGTATAGTATAAGGCGCAGTGAAGGATAAGGCATTGACCTTTTTGAATAGCAGCAATACAAGCCCGATAGCCAGGTATTGGTACATATAAATAGAGTAGGAAATATTCCCTAAAAAAGCCCATATCCGACCTTCCAACCGGAAGAACGATTTGTCTTTGCAGGAAACATTAATTATAAAAATTAAAAAACAGAACGCATACAAGGTATGCTGCACATCGCCCAGCTTCGTAGACGTTGCAACAAGCACAAGCGGCAATACCACTGAAGCCAGCTCCGCTTTATAATTAATGAAGTACGTCCGAAACCAAGCCGTTTCCTGATACAGTAGGTAAGCCCCTATCCCTCCTACCGCCATGCAGTCGATGCGGGTTAGATCAATAATTTTGTACAGCATACTCCAGGAGGATTGCTGTTCCGGCCAATGCGCCATAACATAAGTGCAGCCCATGCGCATCAGCACGAACACAACAATCACGGCCAGAATGAAGGGCAACGGCTTTTTTACATATTTAAATATCCAGGGCCAAAATAAATAGAACTGCTCCTCCACTCCTACCGACCATAGCTGAGAAGCATAAGGTACGTAATACTTTAAGCCTGAGGCTATATTAGGCAAGAACAAGGCATACAGTGCTATATTAACTGGATATCCAGGGACTACTTTCGCTGAAAATTCTGGTATAGCTAATGCGCTGATGTAGGGAATAACTAACAGCCCAAGCACAGCAATTAAATAGTATAACGGCCATATCCGCAATGCCCGTCTGACATAGAAATTTTTTATCCGAACGGTATTGCTTTCTTTCTTCTCAACGAGCAGCAGATAGGTAATCAGAAAGCCGCTTAACACAAAAAAGAAGGTAACTGCCAGAGTTCCTAAGCCATACACTGTGGCGTAATGGTTGGGAAGCAAATTAATTCCCTTCATTTCCTCAACGTGGCAAACTACCACGGCCGCCGCTGCAAAGTATCGTAAGGCATTGAGCCCTGGAAAGTAGATAGCCTTCTTACCTTTGGCCTTTTCAGAAGAAGTGGTAGTCACCATGTGTAGTGTGCTAATGCCAGCGAACTTGCATATGAAACGCAGCGTTGTTTTGCCACTAACAACTATGCTCGCTATTTCCAGAAGGCGGCTTTATTTGAACAGGACAGATGAGCGCCTAACTTTTACTTGTCTGTAACTAGGTTCATCTAACGCTAGATTTCAGCGGGTAGGCAAGCACACGCTAGTCATACAAGCTTCATTAGTAGGAGTTCGTCCGTACTATTATCTCCACAAATATAGGCCTCAAATGCCTTAGCTCAAATATTTTATAATTTATTAAATAATTATCCTACTGATATTCTTGATCTACACGCTGTTCACTTGAATGATAACTAAATAGTGCAAATATGAATTTTCTAATTCCAGCTATTCGCCTTGCATTAGATGTATAAGTGCTTGAAAAAAGGGGGGATTTAGCTGAATTATAAACCCATGTAACGAGTGTGCTCATATACTACACAACCCACGTATTCGCATCAGATAAGTAATTGACAATTAGCATAATACCCACTCTAATAAAGATTACCGATAAGTATTAGCAGTAAGGGCAATCGTTGTGGTGCCTTGCTTTCCGCATATTTCTCAGTTGAATACATAAGCTCGCAATGTTTAATTATACTGAGAAATATCCCATCTTAGCAGATAATTTTCATAGTTCATATTGCGCTACAGCGATTTGCCTACCTCTATAATGGACAGAATCCCGTTGGCGCCCCCAATCATCCCTCCTCTCCTTAGCACTGAGGCACGGCCCCGATGGTCGGTTATGATTCCTGTTTATAACTGCAGCCAATTTCTACCAGAAACGCTGGAAAGCGTACTGATTCAGGCAATGGCTGAAGCAGAAATGCAGATAGAGGTGGTGGATGATGCAAGTACCGATACGGATGTAGAGGCCTTGGTTCGGCGAGTGGGCAAAGGCCGGATCAGCTACTTCCGCCAGACGCAGAATGTGGGTAGCCTGCGCAATTTCGAAACCTGCATCAACCGTTCCAGAGGCCACCTAATTCACTTGCTACACGGTGACGATAGAGTCAGGCCCGGATTCTACAAGGAACTCGACCAGTTGTTCCAACAATACCCCGAAGTAGCCGCCGCCTTCTGCCGATTCGGCTACATGAATGAGAATAGCCAGAATCTATTCAACCATCCCATCGAAGCTCCTGAGCCAGGGGTGCTATCCGACTGGCTTTTGAAGATCAGCCAAAACAATCGGATTCAGTACGCGGCTATAGCAGTGAAACGAGAGGTGTACGAGCAACTTGGTTGCTTCTATGGCATCACGTATGGCGAAGACTGGGAAATGTGGGTGCGCATTGCTCGCCATTACCTTATTGCCTACACACCTCACATCTTAGCCGATTATCGGCGGCATTCCAATTCAATTTCCGGCAACAAACACGCTTACGGCGAGTATTTTCTGGATTTGGAGCTTGCCATGTCGTATATCCAACAACATCTACCTTCTCAGCAGAGACAAGAGCTACTAAAAAAATCTAGAAAGTATCATAGCCACCACGGTATGTACATAGCCGATGAAGTGTGGCATACGGCACATAATCGCAAGATGACGCTTAGCTTCATAAAACAATTATTGCATATGCATAAAGATTATAAGCTCTATGGAAAAATAGCTAAATTATTACTTAAGATAGCCATTAATTATCATTGATTTATTTATTTAAAAATACAGAAGCGGCCTTTTTAAGCATACCCATTTTCACAGCCAGAAGTACTGCTTTTCGTTTAGGTAGATGATTGATATAATACTGCGCTATAAATTGCTTTTTATAAAATACAGCTGTCATTATATCCTCTTTAATTAAATTTGGATTTTGTTTCTCGATAATTTTAGTCGTAATAAAATCTAGCTTATGCAAGCATTCCAACACACTATCTACGCTTTGTTCCTCCAATAATGGCTGAAAATTGTGCTGCAAGCATTCTACATGATTTTCGGAAATAACATAATCTGAACCTGCATAATAGCGAATATTGCGTACTATTTGCTGTTGCTGTGCCAAGGTATACTCCTGCCTTTTCTGCACTTGGTGCAAGCTCTGGCTGGTAACGCGGTAATCAAGCAGTACTTCGGGCAAAGTAGTTATCACAAAGCGGCGAGACAGCTGCCACCATAGTTCAAAATCCTCGGCGTAAGGCACAGAATACATTCCTACTTCTTGCACTGCCCCCTTACGGTACACCACCGTCGGATGATAAATCCAGCAAGAGAACGTCAGATTATAATAGTACAGCTCACTTTTAAATTCGTCGATTCTAATAACTTCTTTCTCTTCGGTTATCATCTGAGCAAAGGAAGAAACCATAGCGCACTCAGGATGCGCTAGCAAATAATCATACTGCCGTTGGAGCCGTTGTGGATAGCTGATATCGTCGGCGTCCATTCGAGCAATTAACTCGGTAGTTGCCAGTTTTATCCCTCGGTTAAGACTGTAGGAAATACCTGAATTAATCTTATTCCGGTATAATTTTATTCGATCATCTTGGTATGATTGAATAATAGCAACACTTGAATCTGTAGAGCAATCATCAATAATTATAAATTCGAAATCAGATAAACTTTGTTGCAGAATACTTTCTATTGCCTCTGCCAAAAAATTTTCGGCATTATATACTGGCATTAAAACAGATACGTGAGGCATGCGTATTTTGCTTGAATTATTTATGCAGAACTTTCTTTATCGACGACTTACCTTTTGCATATAGAATTGATATTTTATTCAGCATAATAGATTTAGCAAGCAGCTTTAGTAATTTTGAATCCGTGATATTCTTAGTGCGTAAGTAATCAACAAACCAATCCAAGAAGTACCGCCTGGTTTCGTGGTATAGGCCAGCTTCGGTTACTGACTGCACACAGGAGCCGATTCGCTGACGGTAACGGTTGTTGCAGCTAGCAGAAATATACACTCGCTCAGCAAGATAAATCTTGCACAGGAAGGCCTGATCTTCGTACAGCTGGTACCTCTTGGTGAAAGACTCTTCAAAGCCACCAGCGTTAAGAATGGCTTGTTTGGTAAGCATCAAACCCGAGGGGCAGGGTGCCGGTGTAGGCATCAACGGGTATAACAGATGCAGCAATTCTGTGCGCTCGTACACGCGGCCAGCAGGTGCTCCTACCAGCACTACGCTGTCTTCCTTGTGAGCATCTTCCCAGGAATACCAGTACTCAGAGGCTTCGGCTACCATGCCAATGCCGGGGTGCTCCTGGAACAGGGCGACTTGCTCAGTTAGCTTGTTTGGCAACCATACATCGTCGGCATCAAGAATGCAAACTAGCTCTCCTTTAGCCAGTTGCACTCCGTAGTTGCGGCTAGCCGTTACACCCCGGTTACGGTGGCCCTCATGCTCACAATAAATAATTTGCCCCCCCGATTCTTCGGCGTAGCGCTTGGCAATGGCAGTGCTTTGGTCGGTAGAGCCGTCGTCAACCAGCAGCAACTCCCAATGCGGATACGTTTGATACCGCACGCTCTCAACGGTTTCGGCCAGAAACCGCTCCTCGTTGAGGAAGCCAATTACAACAGAAACAAGGGGCAAATGAGAGTTGTCCATAGGAAGCGGATTAGCCTTTTTGCCACTTGTGCAGCTGCTGAGCAAAAGAAGATACAGGATTGTTCAGCACTTGAAACCGGCCCAGCCGAAATTTGTCTGAATCGTGGCCCACTAGTTTTACTTCGGTAGTAAAACAGGCCTGCAAATGTAGCTGGGCGGCTACGGCAATAGTTTCCTGGTTGTGGTTGCCGTAAGGATACGCCAAGATGGTTGGTTGATGGCCAGTGTGCTGCTCCAAGAAGGTTTTGTTTCGCTGGATTTCTTGCTGCTGCACTTCGGCAGTATGAAATGCCAATGCCGGATGGGTATGCGTATGCAACCCAATTGTATGCAGTTCACTACTAGCTAGCGTCCGCAGTTCTGCCACCGACATGGCTCGGTAATCGGGCCGCTGGCTAGGGAGCATGCTAGCCCATTCTCGGATGGCATGCAACTGCTGTTGCTGCTCAGCATGGGACAGAGGACGCAGCTGTTGCCATACTTTCAGAAATAAACTGGCCCGGTGCGAGGGAGCCGGCTCGTTGCTGGCATCCCAGTGCTGTAATTGCAACCGCAGGGCGTCGCTCAGGTGGGTTTCTTGCTCTAGCGAGGCAGTTATTAGTTGATCGGCAACGAGCAGTGAGAAGGCTGCCGGAAGTTGCGGAGCGAAGAGCAAGATATTCTCCAGTTCATCCCACCAGAATTCCGCCGTGGTTCCAATAGTTTGAGAAGCCACAAAAAACGTAGCTGGCACCGCATACTGATCGAGAATGGGCTTGGCCACCAGAAAGTTGTCTGCATAGCCATCATCGAACGTAATGGCTACGGTGTTGCTCTTCACCTTTTTATTTCGCACTGCCTCCACCAGTTCTGGTACCGATAGTACAGTGGTCTTCTTACGCAAAAACTGAATCTGCTGCTCGAAATTGACAGGGTCAACGGCAATTTTCCAGATGTCGGCATCTGGTTTAGCAATGCGGTGATACATCAGCACACACGCCCGGTGCGGCAACGCCAACCCCAGCACAGAATGCAAGCGGTCAAGCAAGAGGATACGCTTTAACGGCTTTCACCGCATTAATAACTTGAAACTGCGGGTCATATACGTCCAACTGGGCCGAGGTTACTTCTGGCAAGCCGAGGCCATACAGAAAGGCACTGGCAATAAACACGTTGCCGTATGAGGTGATGGTCAGGCTGTCGGAAGGAAAGGTTTCGGCCATCAGGCGGTGTAGGGCGCTATCCGTAAACGACCAGTACCAGGTTTTGCGCCACTCGCCGTGGTCGATGGGGGTGATACCCGGCACGGTGAGCAGCAACACGCCGCCCGGCTTCAGAATTCGGTGGCAGGTAGCCAGGGCTTGTTTGTACTCGTAGATGAGGTGCAGCGTTTGGGTAAGCACCACACAGTCGAACGTATTATCGGGCACGTGGGGCGCGTCGCTCAGGTCGCCGATGAACGTGGCCTTCTGGTTGCTGGCGTCTACGTGCAGAATATCGCTTTGCGCTACCTGCGTTTTGCCGAAATTCAGCGTGTATTCATTGTCGCCAATTTCCAGCACCCGCCCTTTAATGGCGGCGGCCTCCTGCCCGAGAAACTTTTCGATGTAGTAGCGGTCCACGGGGCCGCCCCGGTCGTAGCCAAACTCGGTGCTGAAAGGTGTGGTACGCGCGAAATCCCCCATATCTACCTTCCCAATAGCCGGCATGTATTGGTTGTATATTCCTGCTTTATGGAGCAACCGCAACCCCGCATTGGGAGTGATTTTCTTGATGCTTTTCTTGATCATAGGGGTCTGGTGCCGCAGGAAGTAACGCAGGGCAAGTCGTGGTTTGAAAGACAGCAGAGTGGTCAGTTCTGCTGACGTAGCTGACGTAGCGCCAGCCGTAATCTTGTTATATATTTCCCCGCTATAATACTCTTTCCATACGAGTTGGCCACGCGCGAAAGCCTGCTTTTCTGCTTCGGTACGCAATAGAGGCTGCTGTCGGGCCTGTACGGCCAGCACCGTGCGCAACATCATAGGAATGTTGCCCGACATATTGGTATCGTGTAGGCGGTAAGCAGCTATGCGGTGAGTATGGTGGGCAACGGGTTGCGTACGGGCTACATTTAGGTACACGTCGTAGTCTTCGCAAGCACGTAGAGCGGGATCGAAGCGCACTTTCTCGAAAACCCAGCGCTGGTACATAACAGTAGCGTGCATGCCAATGTAGTTGCCTTGTAGCAGACGCAGATAATGGTCGGCGGCAACTTCCTGCGCTTCGTGTTTGATCCGCCCCAACGCCGTAAATACCTTGTCGTGCCCCCCGGAAATGAAAGCCAAGGCCGGGTTTTGCAACAGGAAATCCGCATTGATTTTTAGGGCGTTAGGTAATAGCCAGTCGTCAGCATCCAAAAACACCAGGTACTGCCCCGTACTATGGTCGATGCCGGTGTTGCGCGCCGCCGACAGCCCTTGATTTGCTTGGTAGACGTACTTCACTCGCGCGTCGGTGGCGGTTACTTCACGGGTGTTATCCGTCGAGCCATCATCGACTACCACTATTTCCACAGCCGGATAGTCTTGCTGCCAAACGCTGGCAAAAGCTTCGGGCAGATACCGGCCATGGTTGTAGCACGGAATGATAACGGAAACCAGCGGGTAAACAGGTAGAGCAGCGGCCATAACTAAGAAGGTAGGTTAGAGGCCCGCTTGCGATTCTGGTAATAAAAAAGCACCCCCGACGCCAACCCTTTCACTTCCGTCCAGAGCGTCTGGCTTCGGAAACGGAAGAAGGGAAAGCCTATTCGGACCAATAAGGCATAGTACTTGGGCATATGCCAATATAGATACCGAGAGTAGCCCGCTTGTGGGCATTGCTCCTGCTGGATGAGGGCGGCGGCGGCATGCCCGCGCATGTAGGCGAAAATCTGCTTGCGAAGCTCATGCAGCTGCTGGCGGTGCGCGTGGTAGACTACGGCCCGCGGGTTGTAATGAATGGTGTGGCCACGGGTGAGAATCCGAAACCACATTTCGGAATCCTCACTGCACCCCGACGCACCAGCGCCCAGCCGCTCATCAAACAAGCCAACTTCTTGGAACACTTCTTTGCGGAAAGCATTGTTGGCCCCAGCCCCAATGTGCCACACGGGTGGCCCGCCCGGCAGGACCCGCTTCAGATACGCTGGGTCGTAGTAGAGGTCTTGGTAGCCACGGTTGAAACTCCAATGCTTTTCAAATATCTGCTGCGCCTCGGTTTGCAGTTCCGACACCAGCACCAGCCCGGTCATGGCCATAACGGCCTCGTTTTGAAAAGTTTGCCACACCTGATACACCCAATCGGGGTGTAGTACTACATCGTCGTCGGTGAAAGCCAGAATACTGTGCGTGGCCTGCGCCACCCCCGTATTGCGGGCATGCGACAAACCAGGGCGGGGTTCGACGTAGTACCGGATGCCAGGGTATGCGGCCACTACCTGCTGGGTGCTATCATCAGTGGGCGCATTGTCTACCACTACAATTTCAGCGGGCTGACAAGCTAAATTGTTCAACGATTCTAAGCACAGGCGCAGGATAGAAGCACGGTTGCGGGTACAAATTACCACCGACACAGGCACGTGCGGTGGCAACGCCCTCAGGCTATAAGGCTTGAAAACAACGTGCATCCATGCTGCCCATCGCGCAAAATCCGTTTGGTTATACCAGGCTTGCCAATTCTCGTCTCCTAACCCAACTTTAGCAGCATACTGCTGCACCGCGGGCGCAACGGCCTGCACTACTATAGCTTGGTAGGCAGCCTCATCGGGTGCTTGCTCCGCCTCCAAATACACGTCGCCCAGCGCAACCTGCTCCCACCAGAATACCAGATAGTTGCCCTGTCCATTTTGGGCAAGCAGCGGCATATCTGGCCCGGCGTGTAGCGGCACATGGGTGATATGGTAGGGGGGGTAAGAGCTCATACGAATAGCCTACTAAAGACTGAGGCGCTGCTGTTGAAGCGGCAAAACCAATCTAAGGTAGGCCGTTTTTGGTTGCGGTTGGTGCTATGCTGTTGCCTGCCGTGGTGTGGCGAGCAGGCACCACAGAAATGATTGATGCAGGCCAGCCGTAGTTCAGCTTAAGGCTGGGCATGACTGGCTACTGCGGTGCGTGCGACGTGCCGCTCCAGTAGGTGCCACTTCCCTTCCTGCTTCACTTGGCTGAAAACGCCCAAAGAATCCAGAATGCGCTGGTGCGCGGCATAAGGCGTACCTCGAACCAATAGATAGTCGGCCCGCTTCATAAGCTCCCGCGGACCAGCACCCCGGTAAATGTCGCCTTGGGTGGGTAGGCCGCCGCTTTCCTTGCGCCGGATCATACCGAACCGAAAGTCGATGATTTTACTGGTGGCAATGCCGTGTTTGCGGACGATGAAATAGTTCTGAAACTGGTCGTACACCATTCTACCCCGAAATTCCGGGTCATAATTCAGGTACGACAGCACTTTAGTTTTGTCTTGTGGCAGCAACTCCACAAAGTTTTGATTTTCTTGATCGAACTGCTGGAAATACTGGCCCCATAGTGCCAAATGCGCTATGGCTACCAAGCTAGCCGCAATTGCAAATACTCGGTTATTCTCCTGAAAAATTTTGCTACCAATAAAGAGAATTGCCAACAACAGAATGGTACAGAAACGCTCGTATAGTGGTTCTTGCCCTGGAATTCGTTTAGGCAACAGGAAAAAGCAGCTCGCCGCCACTATCAGCAGAATAATAATATAAGCAAACTTATTGTCCTGCAGCGCCGGAACAGTTTCAAAAATCTGCTTTTTCTTGAATATCACTCTATAAAATATATAAAGCAGAGGCACAATCAAAATAAATGAAAGCAATACCCCTACAAGATATCCGGTGTTGCCAGCAAACAATTGATAATTATCGGCAAATAAAAACATAAGCCGCCATTTGTACGTCTGCAAAAATTCCCCGGCGTAGTAGCCCTCCATCGACTGTAGCGTAGACACATCTTCGTTGCGGTAGCCAGTGGTGCTCTCAGCGGAATGCTGCAGGAAAAACCACCAATACACAATTAGCAACCCTAGCGGCACCAGTACAAAGGAGTGCGCAACCAAGCCCTTGAAATTGGCGCGGTAACGGTACATAATAAAGGAAAACACCATCAACAGGCTGAACAGCGCCATCATGGCGTGTAAAAAATACACTGCTACCAACAGGGCCGCAATGCCTAGCATGTTGGCCACGTGGTTGCGGCGCTCGTCTACACTGCGGAGCCACAACCACAAAATTAGCAACACCACATTGTTAGCCAGCGCGTTATCGGTGAAGCCAAAAGTCAGGTTAAAACCGTATACCAGAATAAAAGAAGCAACTGCAAACCATTTATTACCCTTCAATTCTGCAATAATTAACAGCACTAATAAGGGCAAACTCGTTATAATGAGTAAGTGAAATATTTTATTCGCTATTTCTACACCACTAAATACAGGAAGCGAGAAAAACAACAAATGAAAAGTATTGGGATACATAAAATAATTCAGCTCATAATACTTGCTGAAATCATTGGATGCACTGTTGTATAATTTATACACCGTTGCTTCGGCAAGGTGGTTGGGCACGTCCGCAAAGGGGAAATAGTGAATAGATAGCACAATGCAAGCATGCGCAACAAGCAATAAGATAAACAAAACCCAGAAGCTGTACTTCTTCGCCATAAATGAATGAAAACGATACTAGTTGGTGCGAAAAAAAAGGAATATGCCTGACTATTTTTTGCGACGGTTTTGCGGAAACGCCCTAGCCCCTAGTAATCTAGCAAGTGTCGTTCAGGCAAACCAAAGCCAAAGACAATAACCACTGAGGGGCTGCCTTTGGCTTATTGGCATTGAAGTATGAGCGGCTTGCTACCGATGTGGATTCTACCGCTGGTTTAGGTTGTAATGATCGGCCAGCAGGTTGCTCAGTAGCGGAATGTCAACAAACATCAACACAACCAGCAGGCAGCAAAACAGCACTACATACAGCATAAACCATTTGCGGGTATACAACTTCTCGGAGCCTTGCACCGGCGAATTGTCTAGCAAGCCAATGCGCAGGTACCAAGCAAACAGCAGCGCAAAAAATGGGAAGCTCACCAGCAACTCAATGCGATTCTTCACGAGAAAAATACCCAGGAAGAAGGCCGAAGTAAGCGCGTAAAAGAACATGGATATCAGCAGGCTGTGTTCGGTATAGAATTTAAACGACCGACGATATAAACCAGCCAACTCAGGGTTGTTAATCAACCGATATTCAGCGAAACGCTTGGTAGCCATCAGGTAGGCACCGCCCATCCAATAGGCTACGATAATGCTAGAAGGCGGTAGGCTATTGAAAAGCGCAACCCCATCAAATTCGCTGAACGTGAGGGCCGGGGCTACAATAAACCAGCCCAGCGCGAACCGGATGGGGTTATTAACCGACTCCGATAACACATCAAGGTATACCCGCTCTTTGGTACGGAAGGGGCGCACGTTGTACATAACGCCCATAAACAGCAGAAATACCGATATCAGCAGAAACTGTAGGCTGATTTGATACGCTAAGGCAAACCCAACCACAGCCAGGCCCGCCCACTCCGAGTACACCAGCACGGGGTTAACCACCCGTACAACCGAAGTGCGCTTCTTTTTAAGTGGGTGAAACTTATCGAATTCGGCGTCGAGATACTCATTGATGACATAGTTGGCCGAGGCAACCAAACAGGTACTAGCCACTCCCATAACCAGCTTCAATAGAAAGGCAGCATCAAGAGGTGCCCGGTAAACAATGAGGGCAAAAAGCACCCCAGGCATCATGAATACGTTTTTGGCCCAGTTATCGGGCCGGGCAATAGCAATATAGTCCTTCAGCCCTGCCGGGACTAAGGATACTTCTGGCTCGCTGGCTAATGCGCCGGAAGACAAGGCATTGTGACTCATAGTGTGGTAGAAGCTAGTGTGGCGTTGAGACGTTGTTCGAGATGCTGATAGAAAGTAAAGCTGCTGAAAGGCTGTTTATCTACAATTAGATAGGGCATACCTGCCCGCTCGGCACAGAGACCATCCAGTTCTTGCCGGTCACCAATAAATAGGCACTCCTCGGGGGCTAAACCCAAGGCATTGGCAATGTGCAGCAACCCTGTGGGTGCCGGTTTCAGCTGGTCTATTTCGGGGTCGGTGGAGCTGACTACAATATCGGCGGCTAGGTTCATAGCCACCAGCTTGTCGTGAGCCTTGTAATCGGAGTAGATACCAATCTTAAGGCCGTGCTCACGAATAGCTTTGAAAAAGGAATGCGTGCCCGGATAGACGCAGTTTAGTAAGTATTGGTTGGGGTGCGTGAACATCCAGCGGTTCACCACCTGCTTGACTTTCTGCACGGGAAATCGCCCCTTGTCAGCACACCACTTATACTGTTCGTTTTCTAGGTCAGGCCCAATGGCACCAGGTCGCTTTTCGCGCTCGGCACGGAAGCGTTGCAAAATGCGCATTTCCTGTAGCCGCCACGGCCGTAGTGCATAGTACGCCAACAGATCAACCAGCATCTTTGAGCGCAGCCTGGACTGCTCGTACAACGTCCCGTCTACATCAAAAATAATGGCCTTCACCTTACGCATATCACTAACTGTCTTACTAGACATTATCAAGAGAAATTGACTGGCTTAATAGCAACTGTAAATACTGGTAATGTTCAGCTTGCCGCAGCACGTTGCATGCACTGCTTAAAACCATATTATATAGTATTTAAGTGCTAAACTACCTCATATTTTTGTGGAATTCAAATATGATTATGAAATATTTATAAAAATAATATTGACTATGTGTTAACTCAACAGTTTGCTAGTTGGGCTGTACTGTAAGCATTCGGTATTCGATTATGTGCATAATGTGAAACGTTAGTTGGATGTGCACCGATGCAAACAAGGGTGTACTTGGTAGGCGACACCATTACTTCCTACCAATGCAAAAGCGAAGACAAAGCACTTTTATTCACTTACAATTCATTAGTAATCAATAGTATACAGCTATTATAATCAGGGCAGTATCCAGTATATTACTTGTAAGTAGCTATTACCCAGAGTAGTGCCTACAGCCAGAGTAAGCCTAGCGTCAGCGCTACTAGCTAAGCAGATCCTTTTTCTTAGTTGTATCAGCAGAGGGTTATTTCCCAATGGTTTATCCACTGGCTATAGCACTGCGGATTGATTCCTACTGCCTATCTAGTTACGCTAGGTGGGTCGGGTGCGCTTTGCTTCCCAAATCCAATCTACACTGTATCCAACGCCCCTTTTGTTTGAGGAGGAAATAGCGTTAACAATACAGTTCTATTCCTGATTTTGAACTAAGTAATGCAAATCAGTGAACAATCAATCCTAAGATAGACACAATTACTAATTTTAATTATATTTTTTTGTGTACGGATAAGGTTTTATTCATAAAATAAAATTTAATTATTCATGAAAAAAATAATAAATAAATATAATAATTAGCTTTTAAATGGGCTTTTTGCACACATGTTTATACAATAACAAGAATCTATCACCTGCGGTTTTATACAATATTTTACCTGCCCTAACTTAGTATTAATCAAAAACTATATAAATCAACGGTTGATAATACAGGCAAAAAAACCTTTAGAAGCGAAGTCCATTAGCTTCTTTTAATACAAAATTCGCGTCACAAAATTCGACTACCTCTACTACACGAGGCAGTTAAAACACTCTCAACTACCAACTCTCTATGAAACACTTTTATAAAGGAATATCAGTGCTTGGCTACCTAGCCAGTTGCTTACTAGCAGCAAATGCCCACGGGCAGCAGATGATTACCGGCAAAATTCCGATTGAAAGCACTCGTTGGTATCATATTACCAACTCGCCGGATGATCTGCGAGCCCTGACCGACGGCGTCACCAGCGCCAACGTGCCCAACGGCTACGGCCGCGTCATCAACACCTACGACTCTTTCTACCCGCTCAAGCCCGGCGAAACCTTCCGCATCGAAAGCATCCGCCTCTTCGACGGCTGGGGCCAGAACCCCACCGCCCCGATGACCATCTCCGTCATCACCGACTCCTGGCAGCGGGTGATCGTCGGCGCCTTCCACGGCGTCAACGACCAGCAGTGGATCGGCCCCTACCCCAACCGGCCCACCACCTTCACCCTGGACAACGCCATCACCAACGCCCGCTACATCGTGCTGACCTCCTCCTGGGCCTACCCCACCGAGATGGAGCTCTA
>NZ_ATVL01000002.1 GCF_000420705.1 Hymenobacter norwichensis DSM 15439 | reverse complement strand
CGGGCGTAGCGGCGGGCCAGAGCGTGGCCTGCACGGGCACGTAAAGCCGCTCGGCCACTACGCCGTAAGGTTCGAGTACGTCAGTGGGCAGCTTTCCCGCTGGCACAACCACGAACAGGCCAGCAGGGCGTACCGATTGAAGGGACTCCGGCACCAGGTAGCAGCGCATCTGGCTAGCCGCTAGCCCCCAGCGGCCGATTTCCCGAAACCAGACGGCTGGGTCCA
This sequence comes from Hymenobacter norwichensis DSM 15439, assembly GCF_000420705.1. Taxonomy (GTDB): domain Bacteria; phylum Bacteroidota; class Bacteroidia; order Cytophagales; family Hymenobacteraceae; genus Hymenobacter; species Hymenobacter norwichensis. Next base: position 77,127 of record NZ_ATVL01000002.1, on the reverse strand, counting down.
TCCCCCGCAGAAATGCGGCGACGGCTGGGCGCTGGACTGATTCGTGGTAGCGGAGCGTGAGGTGCATGGTTAGCCTAAGTGAGCAATAAAGCGAAGAAGAAACCGCTGATAAAAATCAGGTACCCAGAGCCGGTGGGTAAGATTCGTGCCCGTAAAGTAGGAGGAGCCGCAGACCGACCCGTCAGCTGTCCAAGCGGCCAACGGCTGTCCAATAATCAGTGTCAGAGTAATTTCGGGCAGCGTAATATCGGCACTGCGCAGGTGCAACAGGCCCCGCGAGTCCACGACGGCGGTACTGCCGTCGGACCACGTAAAACGGCGCAAGGTTACTTTCTCGTTGGCTGAGAGCGGCACAGGGGCGGAAGCAATAGCCTTCAATCGCCCCATATGACTTTCGGCGGGGTCCCGGCTGAGTAACTGCAGTTCCTGCGTCTCCCGGTTAATCAACCGGATTTCGTGTCCTTCCAGTACTAATTCGTTTCGATTATTGATGCCTAAGGAATTGACGCGTAGCAGCACCGCATACCCATTGTTGATGTGGCGCTTCAGTTGGCTACTCGCCGTGCCAACTCCCCTCGTCGGCATGGCGGGGAACGCGGCGGCCCGCCGCTCCACGATAGCCAGCTGCAAACAGTTGAACACGAGGGTGCTGCTGGCGCGTCGTACGTGGTAGCAGTAATCTAGGAAAACAATCTTGGGGGCTTGCTCTACCGTGCCGGCTGGTAGTTCATGCTCGTCCAATTCGGCGGATAAATCGACTTGCTCCACTGCCAGCGTAACGGTATCGACTACATACACCAACAGCCGTTTGCCAGCACTGACCAGTAGGTAAATCAGATGCCCATCATCGGTGCCAAAGTGGTACGTACCAGCCTCGATCAGCGGAAGTACTTCTCGCGCTCCGGTATCCTTACTAGGCCAGTACAGAACCCGCTGCGTGTCCGTAACACCCAGCATCCCGAGGGGAGGAGAATAGAAAGTGTTTTTGGGGGAAACCCGCAACCCGGTAGTGGGGAGGAAGAGCGGGGCCGGGTTGCATTGAATAAAGGCTGGGCCGTCGGCAGATACTGTCGGCTGGAGCAACCGGCGAGACTGCCGGAGTGGCGGGGCGAAAAGCAGTTCCTCCAGGTTGTAGTTGGAAGTGCTACGGAGCACCCGGTGGCCGTTGATAACGTCGTAGAACGCCAGCGTACCCTGCCGGTCCACGGTCAACAGAAAACGCAGTCTGGGCTGAGCTTCCCGCAGCAGGTGGCTGAAGTCCGTTTGCTGCAGGCCTTCAGCTTCTGTAATCAGCAGGCAATGGGTGGCCGCTGCGGGCGCTTGGGTGCGCCAGAACTGCTGCAGGGCCGGGCCACAGTGCAAGGCCGGGTCAAGTTGGCTTAAGGCTGTTACTACCCCCTCGAAGGAAGTTAGATCAAGCGGCGTGCTCTCGTGGCCGCCGAGGGCAAAGGCTGTTACCGGAGCACTGGGTCGCCGCGCATAGGCATTGCGGGTCCAGGCCAGGGCTGCCGCCAGCGCAAATATGCGCGGCACGCCCCACAGCCGGAGCGTGGTGTCCAGCAAGATAAGCTGGGGCTGCGCTGGAGGGCGCGGAGCCTCTTCCCGGTGTAGGTATAAGGCTTCGTTATTGACTAGGCGGGCCAGCAGCGATACGTCATCGTGGGCCAGCTCACTTAGCAGCAACCGGTCAAAGTTGCCACGGGTAGTGACCCCGGCAATGCCACCCAGCGGTTGGTCGCTGGCGCCTGGCGTAGGCAGCGGCGCGGGCAAGGTCGCGGCCACGTGCTGGGTAAGGTACGCAAGACCCGCCGTTCGCGCGTCTTGCGCCAGTTGGTCGAGCAAGTCGGCCGGAGTACCTATCGAATCGGGCCCGGCTGGTTCCACAGCGGGTAGCGGCTCCGGCAGTTGGGGCAGGCCCGTGCGGAGCTGCAGCGCCAGGCTCTCGGTCGTGGGGAAGCGTTCCAGCGCCTGGGCCAAGCAGGCTAATTCGTGGAACACAGCGCGGCGCGAGACCATCTCGCCGCTGAAGGAGAGGCGTTGGTCCAGCAGACCACTGTTCCAGTCATCGAGTACCGCGCGAGACAAGTCGGGCGTCACTTGGGGCGCTTGGGCACTGAACACCTCCCGGAACAGATGCACCTTAGGCTGCTCCGTACGTAGGGTAGCTGGCAGTGCCCGCACCACCGCTAGAAATGCCAACGCCCGGTCTATCCGAGTTTCCAACTGCCCCGCTGGTGGATCGTTGGCGGCCTGAGGCGTCCGGTATGCCAAGCGTCGCACCAGTTCCACGCCACCGCTTGCAGCGGGCCACGTATCGGCACAAGCGGCGAGTAGCAGCAACACCGGGGTGATTGGCGGCAAGCCCTGCGTGAGCAAGCCGCGTAAAACCCGGGCCAACTCTTCCCGGTAACAGATGGTATTGCCGTTTTGCCATTCCACCAGGCGCGCCTCCTCCACCCAGCGCCAGCAATGCCGCTGCGGGTGCTGGAAATAAGCGAGAGCCGAGGCGATGGACGGTGCGTTGGTAGTGGACTCACGCATGGCCAAAACCTTGAGCTGTCAGGCGCACCGCGCTACGCGTAGCGGGTACCACCTGCGCCAGCGGGATACATTCCCAACTACCATCGGCCGCGAACACCAGCAGCGCATCTGATGCCGGGTTAAGCTGCTGCGCCACGAGCGGCACCAACAAGGGGGCCTCGAACGCAAAGCCGGCGGGCAATAATACGCCCTGCTCTTGCCAGTATTCCTGGCCCTGAATCGGGGGCAGCGGGGCGCCTAGCAGCACGACGCCCTGCTCCGCCGACACGGCAAAGCGCAAGCCGCGTAGCCGGCTTTCGGGCGCTGTTTCCGCGTAGGCCTGCCACTGCGACAAACTCGTACGCAGGGCGGCGCCAGGAGCCGCCACCGAGGAGCCTACTAACCGTACGCGGTAGCTGGCCACTCCTTGCGCCGGCAGCGCCGCTGTAGGTAACTCGAGGGGCACAAATAAGTGGATAGGTTGCCAGGCCAGCACGGGTAGGCGGCCCGTGGGCGTGCGTTGGCCTCGGGGAAATAACCGGTCCTGTGCATCCAGGGAGTAGACTTCTTTGGCTGGTAGCGACCGGATCTCTTGGGGCAGCTCCCCCGTGGCTGGCACCCCCCGGAGCCACAGTTGCCCACTAACTTCGGCAACCCGCACGTCGGGCAGGGTACGCACGTTGCCGAGTGACTCCCGGTCTTGGGAAGCCAGCACGAAAATCAGTTCGCTCATGCCTGTAGCACTTTCTGCCAGAGCGCGTCGAGCGGCTCCTGCACGTAGGTGCGCTGTACCTCATTGGACAGCCATTGCGTGCGGCCGTGCAGGTGGCGAAGCTGATCTTTGATGGTCGTTCGCTCGGCAGGGGTAGTATCGGGTTGGTCCCATTGGGTCGTGAGCAGATCTATCTCGCGCAGCAACGTGTCTGCGTCGGGCGCCGCCCGGCCAGCCGCCCGCGGATGCTGATCCGGCAATTCATCGGCGTGCACCACGGTATCCACGATACTGGCGACTGTTTCACGCTGCTCCTCTGTGTCCCAGATGTAGCGCAGCACCCACATATCGGAGGCAATAACGGTCGTCCGCTGGCACAGCAAGGCACTGGCCGCGAGTAGCCGCTGCAGCTTCACCGCCCGCCGGTCAGATATCGCCACCCCCGCCAAGCGCAACTGGCTGATCAGATCCGTGTAAAGTGGGCGCACGGGCCGCAGATCCACCAAGGGAATAGCGGCCTGCAACTGCCGCACATCTTCGGCTGCGATGGTAGGAGCTTCTTTGGCCGGTTGCCCCTCCCGTGCCCAGCCAGACTCCAGCACGTCGGCTAGGGCCTCCGGGGCGACGTAGTCGCAGTGAACCCGCACCAAAAAGCGGTCAAATAGCGCTTGCAGGGCTTCCTCTTCGGGTAAGTGGTTGCTGGCGCCTACCATTAGTAGAGCAGGCAGCGCGCGGGTCTCCCGACCTCGCCGAAAGACCCTCTCGTTAAGGACCGTCAGCAGACTGTTGAGAATGGCGCTGTTGGCGTTGAGGAGCTCATCGAGAAAAACCAAATGGGCTTCGGGCAACATCCCCTCGGTGTTGGTAACCAGTTCGCCTTCCCGCAAACGCCGAATATCGAACGGCCCGAACAGTTCGTTGGGCTCCGTGAACCGGGTGAGCAGGTATTCGAACGTGTTGCCTTGTACGCGTTGGGCCAGGGCCCGTACGAGGGCACTTTTCGCCGTGCCCGGAGGGCCCAGCAAAAACAGATTTTCGCGCCCGACCAGGCAAATGCACAGCAGGTCAATGATATCGTCTTTGCCGACGAAGGAGTTCTTGAGGTAGCGGGCTACCTGGTTGAGTTGATTGACGAGTAGATTTTCTTTGGGTAGGGGCTGTTGCATTAACTAGAAGGAAGAATAAACAACTCAAAATCGGGCCATAGGATCGTTACGTGGCCACCTAACGCTGTTTGCACCAAGGGAAGCAGGTGTGGCTGCTGGGCCCGCGGCCGGTCTTGTGCGGCAATAATGCGATCCACGTACGCTTGCCGTAAGGCGGGATGCGCAAGTATCGGGGTTTCAGCGCCTGGTTCTGCTAGTTCGTGGCCTACAAAGGAAAATGGCCACTGCCGGGCCGTCGCCTGCAGGCGCGTGACAAGTACGTCTCCCGGGGCAAGGCCTTTGGCCAGGTGCAGTAGATCCGGTAGGTAGCGAAAAGGTAGATCGACGGAGTAGACAACTTCCGCGGTCACGTTACCAGGAAAGTCTGGTAAGTAGTGGGCGATGACTTGCTCATCCAGGGTGCGTACCAGCGCCAGCAAGGCCGTACAGTACAAATAGGTAGCGGCCCATTGGGCCGCTGGCGCATCGAATGCAGGGGCGGTATGCGGCATGTCCAACGCATCTTCCGCGTGATAGACTCGCAGTAAATTAACGGCTGCGTGCAGGTCTTCTGCCTCGAAAGGGGCCGGCTCACCGGCCAGGCTAACCGCACCGGTCATAAATAGATCCTGAAGAAACCCGGTCAACCGCATAACTAAGTAACGTGGCCAACACCAGCTGTGGTGAGGTCAAAGACGAGAGGATAGAAGTGGCGGCTTGGCAAAGCCACATAAAATAAAGCCTCTAATTTATTCGATTTAGCTGGCAGCTCTACTATAATTTCTATGCAGAAGATAGATCTCACAGCGGCTTGTTATACCAAGTGCTCACCGTCTATCAAGAGGACTACACTATTACTTCTGCGGTATAGAAGCTGGTTTCACGGTCAGGGACTCAAAGAACTTTTTGCGCGACTCACTGCCTGAAATGCCCGTCGTATCCTGTCGATCCTGTGAATAGAAACTTAGGGAGTAAGCCACTGCTCCTAACACTAGGTTGCGGCTATACTTGATGCCCATCTTGCCCGTGCCTTTATCTAACCCGCGGTACTTGACGTCTACCCCCTCCCCACCAGCCGTTGCAAATGAAGTGCGGGATAAGACCACCCCCTTTTGCCCTCTCACCAGCCCATTAATCAGTCCGTCATAGAAAGCCGTTCGACTACTCTCACTCTGCATGGTCGATTGGGGGGCTGTCGCGGCGAGCCGCAGGATCATATAGGTGCCAGCACCATCTTGCGCACTAAACATCTTTACCGTTTGAGGAATAGCCGTGCTGGCCTTACTCATATCGGTTACCGTCGGCTGAGTAGGCAATTGAACTGTGAGCTGTTCATCTACTGAAAAGGTAGCCCACTCCGCATAAGTGAAGGCGGCTAATGGTAAACAAGCTAATAGAAAGAGATAAGTTGGTTTCATCGCAGCAAATAAGGCAAGTTTTATAGAATATTTAGATAGACCTAAAATTGATCAGATGGCTTTCATCCTGATGATGGTCCTTTAGAGGCCATTCATTAAGTCATAACTTCTAGGCCTATCCTCCTTACCCTACTATCTTCACAAAAAAGCAGCTAAAAACCGGGGCTAAGAAGTAGGTCCAGAAAGAAATAGGGGTTTATCTTTATGGCCCTAGCTTTCTGACCCATTATGAACAAAACCTTCGGCTATGCCCGTGTTTCCACCGTCGACCAGAATCTGGATACGCAGATTGACATCCTGACCAAGGCCGGGTGCGATCAGATCTTTCAAGATAAGATCACGGGGATGAGTTTGCAGCGCCCGGCGCTGGACGAGATGCTCGGCTTGCTGCGGGAAGGGGACACGGTGCTGGTGGCGCGCTTCTTTCGCTTGGGTCGCAGCCGCGACCATGTGATTCATTTGGTGAACTCATTTCACCAACGTGGCATACACTTTAAAGCGCTGGACCTAGGTATTGATACCACGACGCCAGCCGGTAAATTTATGCTCTCCATTTTCGCTTCGCTCGCCGAGTATGACCGCGAGAGTATTCTCGAGAAGACGAGAGCCGGGCAGCAGTTGGCGGCAGCGCAGGGTAAACATATTGGTCGTCCCAAGGGACTGGATGCCGAGAACCTAGCCAGGGTGCGGAAGGCCTTGAACAAAGGACTGTCCGTGGCGGAAACGGTGAACTTGACGGGTATCAGCTTGTCCAGCGTCAAACGTTACCGCAAACATCTGCAGGCGCTCATCGAGTAGTAGGAACAATCGTAAAACTTATCGCTACGATAAGGCCAGCTTAGGGTGTGTGGACAGTAACCGAAAAGGTGATCTAATGCTTTCTAGGCCGTCATGCTGAGCTTGTCGAAGCATCTCTACCGCTTCGTTCGGTCGAAATTGTTCGGTAGAGATGCTTCGACAAGCTCAGCATGACGTTCTTTTATCTTACTGTCCACACAGCCTAGTTCGATTCCCGTCTCTGGTACTTTTTAGCCTCTAGGCTAGCAATTAGCCCCCTGCAACCCCGTTTCCAGCCTGGAAACGAGGGTTGAAGGGGGCTTTTTCGCGTTCACTGTTTACCACCTGTTTACCACGTGAGTTTTTCTGCTACCATCAGCCTTCGAAAACCTGCGCAGAAGAGCGGCCTCAATACCGTGCGGCTGCAGGTCATCATCAATCGGAAAGTGGTGAACATCCCACTGGACATGGCGTGGCCGGAAGCCCTGTTTGATGAAGAATCGGGGCGGTGTTTGGATAAACTGCCAAAAAAATTTCAGCGGCCCGGCTACAAGGAAGTGCTGGCCCGTACCGAAGCGCTTATGGGCGGGCCGCTCGAGCAGCACGCGGCCGACAACAACCTGCTCATCGGGCAAGCACGCGGCCGGGCCAACGATATTTTCGTGCGGTATCGGCTGCTACCTGACCTGGTGCTCACGGCCGACGAGTTCCTGCGCCAGTACCAGAGCGGCGTGAGCAGTTCCGACTTCCTACGCTACATGGAGGCCCGCATTGCCGAGCGCTACAAACGGGGGCAAATTTCGCTGAACACGTATAAGGGCCATACCTCCACCCTGCGCAAGGTGCAGGAGTTTGCGGCCACTCTCCCCTTCAACAAGCGCAATAGTGTCGCCACGCTACCCTTTAACACCTTCACGCACAAGTTTGCAGGCGACTTCGACTCCTGGCTAAAGAAGGTGCACAAGAGTTGCACGAATACCTGCTCCGGTCGTCACCGCAACGTGAAGGCGTACCTGGAACTGGCGCGGCGCGATAAAATCACGTTTGAAGACCCTTATGAGTACTTTGTCAACAGCACGGTGCAGAGCAAGTGGAAAGCGCTGGGCGAGGCAGAACTGACCGCGCTGGAGACGTACTACGTGAGCACGGAGGTAGGCTCCACCCATCGGCGAATGCTCCAGAAGTTTCTCTTCAGCTGTAACTGCGGCCTACGCCTGGGCGATTTGAAGCGGATGGGTGAAGCCAAGGTGAACGGCCAGCTAGTTGAGCTGAAAGTGCAGAAAACCTTCCGCTACGACGAGAAGGAAACGCTGCTGCCCATCACGAAGAAGGCTCTGGGCTACTTACAGGACAGCCGTACCGAAAACGGCACTGACGGCTTCTACCTCTACACCGACCAGTACACTAACCGCGCCCTCCAGAAGATTGCGCACTGGCTCGGCATCAAGACTAAGGTGCATCACCACATCGGCCGCGAGACCTTCGCTACCAACTTCATCCGACGAGGAGGTAAGGTAGAAGTACTCCAGAAGCTGATGGGCCACAAGAAGCTCAGCATGACCATGAAGTACGTGCACGTCGACGAGGCCATGAAGCAGGCCGAAATAGATCGACTAGACTCGTTGGATGCCGCATAAAAAAGGCCCGTCCCAAATTCGGAGCGGGCCTTTTCTGTGGTGGCTACTTGCCGACTGTTGGTGAATGGCTCTTGCATAGCTGGCTAGAAACCCGTTTCTCCTCGCGAGCTCTCTGCCTAGCGTATTTGGCTAATGTTCTATTATCACCCCGGTTTTTGCGCCGGTAATAGCGCTTGGCGGCCTCGTAGCGTCGGCCAATCCTACGGGCATTCCGATAGTCGTACCGCGGCGGCCGTGCTTCGTAGTAAGCAACTCGCTCTTGGGGCTTCAGCCAGGGGATGCACGCTGGAGCAGTGAGGTTGGCCGTATCGAGCGACGTGCTCAGATCAAGTAGATAGGCGTATTTGTCGTGACCAGGTGCCACTACCTCCACTTGAAGGTTGGGAGCTTGGGCCAGCACGTCGGCGCACGCCAGCATACCGAGCGTTAATGATGCAGCTATTAAATAGATTCTCATAAAGATGAAGTGAATGATGAGTTAAAGAACTCAAAGCTCCACCCCCTCCTACCAAGCAAAAAGGACACAAAAAAGCCCTTCCGACCATGTGGCCGAAAGAGCTTTTTAAATTTTGGGCAAGGACAAGACTAGTAGGTTAAGTCTTCACAGACAATTGCTTGTGATCACATAGAAAGGCAGATTTTACGAGGAAGGTGGATTTTTAATATATTCCTTACTATTTGTTTTTGTCTGATATACTGGCAGCACGTCTAGTGCGGAATGAAACATAGGATACAGAAAGCTTTTCTTGGTCTTATGTTCAGGCATATTTAAAATATCTTCTATTGCTTGCAATCTATCCGCATCGCTTTTTTGTACCTCCCCAATTTTTTCCATAATATTTATAAGCTGCAAGGTAACGTCTATATCTACTGATTCTGGTGTAATACGTGCAGCAGCAACGTATAACATGGTTTGAAGAGCATTAAAATATTCTCCATTTTCGACCCGTTTTATCGCGATATTATATTGACTAATAATATCAAAATGCTCATCTAAAGTAGCTTTGTTATGCGACAACTGTTTGTTTAAAGCTTCTTGAATATTTGTGTTATATAAATTTAGCTCCCTACTTACAGCACTTCTTAATTGTAATTCGAGTGCTTGATATCTAGTCTCTAAACTAGATAAATTGTTAGCGCCTTGCTTTATAACTTGGGCTTCTATATCTGCCCTTAATTCCTTTAATTCCCGTTCGCCTAGTCTATAATTAAAGAATATCTGAGCCAGTACTATCGACGCAAATAAAGTGGCAACCGCTTCCAGTGTCCATTGCGTCAGTTGATTTGCACGTTCAGTATTTTTGACTGATTCCTCGTACATCAACTTGTAGTAGTCCTTTTCACTAAGGGGACTGGCCTTTGCTGATTGCGGCAGTTGTGCGGCTGAATCTGTAGCGACTTGCTTAGCGCTACCGGTTGGCCTTACTTGTGCATATAGGGCACATGAAGTGACTACAAGACACAGGCATAAAATACGTAATACTGCTTTCATGGCTATGAATGTATAAGAAATGGCTGTAAACACTCAAAAAAAGCCGACGCCCAGTCAATCCTTATCCTTACCTTAAATTCAAACGCCCTCCCAGCCATATGGCTGGGAGGGCGTTTTTGCACGGTTACATTAACGCCCTTGTACCACGCACACATTTATGGTATAAGATGGCGGTAAGTTACGTGGTTGACTTAGGCTTGTGGCCCAGAGCGTCTACCAAGTCTTCGAGGGCTTTGATAATGCCAGCGAATTGCAGGTCGCGGGCCGTGGGCGGGGTGAAGGCGATGCCGTACCGCTCACACAGGAACCACATCTGCTGATCGGTGAGGCCGGCCGGCTGCACGAGCGGCAAGTTGGGGGCCTCTTCGGCGGGTTCATTGGTAGTAGCCATCGGTTAAGCAGCTTGGGCATGAGCAGTGAGATCAGCCAGATCGAGCAGGTCCAGCAGCAGTAGTTGGTAGGTGGCTTCCTGCTGGCGGGTGCGGGGGCCGACTTCCTCCACCAGCATCAGGGAACGAGCCTCTACCAAGCACCGCGCAATGCGGCGGGGCGGGTAGTGCTGGAGCAGCTCACGCAGTTCTTCGAGGGCGGGGGCCGGAATGGGGCTGTGCAGGGCCAGGCGGGCAATGAGACTGGCCGTTTCGTGGGCCAGGGCGAGTACGAGCGTGGCCTGATTCATGAGCGAGGCGCTTTCCGAACAGTGATGCAGTCGATGGCCGTAGTCAGGCTGCTAACAATACCCAAGATGCGCCGCAGTTTTCGGGCCGAATCACAGATAGTTTCCTCATGAATAATGTACTCAGAAAGCTCTTCGAGGGCCTCAACTAAGTAATCCTTGTCTCCCTTATACCGCTCGTGGAGCAGTTTCAATAGGGGTTGGAGGTCCAGCTCGTTCTTGGTGGCTGGGTCTGTAACGAAGATAGCTTCGTTAGGGAAGGGGGTCTTGTCGTGACTTAGCATGTCCACGAAAAAGAAAACACGACATCGGCGAGAAAGAGGTGCTAAGTAAACACAGTGTGTTTGACATGCGGCCCTCACGGGTACCGCCCTCTTTCCAGCCTTTGCCGTGATGACTGAAGTTTCCCAGAAAATAAAAACGCCACGCCTAACCCCGACTGGGTTTAGAGTGGCAGTCTTCCACTGTGTTTACTTAGCGGGTCAAAGGTGGGAGGTCGTACACTAAAAAGCAAGAACTTTTTAAAGTGGTGCTTTAAACTCAAGCACGTAACGTGCAAATAGAACGAACCGCTTGCATGGGTGCAGACGGGTCGTTCTGCTTGTAGTTGTTTTATTTAGAAAGAGCTTTGTTAATTATATCAACTGCTCGCTTCTGTAAGAATATCTTAAAATCCGGGTGTTCAACAAACTTTGTCACTTCATCCCTATTATGAAAGCGTTGCATACAAGCCGCAACTAAACCTTCTGCATTATAATCATCCCCTAGCCTCATGTACATACTATTCGCTGAACCTATAATGCCATTAAGAGAATGCTTCAACTCTGTAATATTTCCTGAATAAGAAATATCTACAATTATATCCTCCTGGATTTTTTTCCAATTGCGAATATCTGTTGTAGTTGAATCTATCGTACTTGGCAATCTCCACCAATGAATATTATTACCACCAGAGCGCCAAGTGTAATGGTCAGTGCTATACGGATAGTAACTATCTGGAAATAAATCTTTGGAAAAGAAAGACCCTTTAAGTAAAGGGTTTGCAAAAGTCCCTTCTGATCTACCGCTATACTGTATTTCATTATTGCTCTCTGCACAGAAAACAATATGAGGAGGAAGTGATAGTGCAAGTTTAATAGCAGAAGTCCAAGCAGAAACATTGCATTGTTTAACAACGAATTCGTGTAATTCCGCTATGTTTTCATATCGTGGCACCTGTTCAGACAGCCACTCCTGTGGCATAAGCAGTTCGGCAGCAAATCTATTTGCCTCTTTTTCCAATTCCCAGTATGCATATGCAGCTTCGTGCTCAGACTGTGACAACTCAATTCCATCAGCCACATCTGCTATCAGTGTACCTATGTGCCAAGGGATAATGATATGCCCTAGCTCATGAGCCATTGTAAAACGTTGTCTTACCTTAGGAGCGGTGCTGTTGACAACTACTGTCGGTGTTTTGTCTGGCACTTTTATATTTAAAGAAACACCATCAACTCCAGGTATATCATCAAATATAACAGTAGCATATTTTTCTATGATTTCCTTAACGCTAAAAGGAGGCACCAATTGGTGCCTCCTTACTATTTTCTGAGCAAATTTTATCTCGGGAGGAATTTTTAATCCCATAAACCTTTTTGTTTTAACCACTGCTCTAACTGTCGTGCTCTATCAAAATAGTCAGAGCGAGCAGCCATAGATAAGACGGTGCGAGATAAAATATCTTCCACTTTAGAATTCTCCTTGTGAGCTGTAACGAGAAATGGCAAAATATCAGGTTTCTGTACCCACATTGAATACTCCTTCTCAGTTAACCCAAGAAAATTGTATATAGGCTCATTACCATCACCATCATGCCATTGATCGATATAGTCATCGATTTCATCAAGTAAAGCGTCGCCGTTTAAGCAGTCTCGCACAAAGTTAGACATCGATTTTTCTTCCGTTAACTGCATCCTTTTTATAGTTTCCTTCCGGATCGTACACTGCAATGTGTTTACCTCTTCTATTGTATACTTCTATTTCGCCATGCAGCGAATCCCATTCGTAAAGCCTTCCTGAGTCAGAACGCCATCTTTTTTTTCCGTTAATAACTCCAAGAAATTCGCAAGTATCTAAATAACATGGGGTAGGTATAGGTATGTATGTCAAAATATTTTATAAAAATTTAATAATGTAATAAAACTTACGCCTTGTAAGCTTTACAAATATACGAATTTAGGCCCAAACTGGTTGCAATTCTGTATCAATATAGTATCAATTACGGATAGTGCAAGCAGTGTATTTAGCTATAGTACTAGGAGAAAGGTTCAAGGAAGCTGCAATGGCCCGATTGGAGGCTCCAGTGGCCTTTAGACAATGTACTTTGCTTAGTAGTTCATCATTTATACCCGGCCGGCCGAGCACGGTACCCTTCGCCACAGTTTTCGCCAAACCGGCTTTGGTTCGCTCCCCCAGCCGCACTCGCTCCTGCTTGGCAATGGTGGCCAGGATGCTGATGATGGCATCCTTGAACATGCCGGTGCTATCGAGGTACTGCTCAGTGAAGCTCTTGAACTGCACGCCGGCAAAGGATAGCTTTTGTAAGTGGTTAAGCGTTTCGACCACCCCTTCCCGACTGAAGCGGTCCAGCGCCCAGAAGAGCACTACATCGAAGTGGCGCTGGTGGGCATCCTGAAAGAGGTGCTTGAACTGCGGCCGGTCGGCCTTGCCTCCCGACTCGGTATCGAGGTACTCTTTATATATAGTATAGCCGAGTCGCTCGGCGAAGGCTCGCAGCTCACGCAGCTGGTTCTCGTTATCCTGGCCTTTGTCGCGGGTGCTCACTCGGGCGTAAATGGCTGCTTTCATCAATATCCAGCCTTAGGAAACAGGCTACGAAACAGTTCTTTGTGGAGATAGTAGTTTACTACCCCAGCTGAAAAGTCCACATCCTGCCATGAATACTCTCTCTGATTATTATCAGTGATGACTGGTTTGCCTTGGTCATTGCACCAAACATAAGCTCTCTCTCCGTTAGCGAGAGTAACTATGTCCAACTCGAACAGCGGTATTTGGTGACCAGGAGCCTCAAATTCAAGTGAGATTTGATGCTGCTTTCGGAAGTCCCTGTCTTCAATATTCTCTTTGCGTAGATTATCCACTTGTAGAAACGCTGCTAGCTCCTTCAACGATTTGAACTCACTGCGCCCTAATGGGCTCGGCCGCCAAACCATCAAAGCAGGCAGTTTAGAAAACGACGTCGACATATTCTTTTGATAAAAATTAGCTTCCCTAAACCTACAAAATACCCGTCCAAAAAAGGGTATGAAAAACGCCCCCGAAAAACCGTGTTTTTGAGGGCGTGAGAGGGGCGTCGAAAAGTGTGCGTAAAACGGACTTTTTGCGAAGTCCTATAAAATTAGTGACAGTAGAAACAGCTGTTGATTTCTCTGTTGCAGATGCCTTGTTCGCTTGTAAACGCTTATTTTGCCTAGTGCCTTTTTACTACCGGAAGATATTAGGATTGCAGCTAAGTCTGGAGTTTCTGCCGTCTGCATGCGTATACACCTTATGAAACTGAAGCAGAGTACTAAGCCCTGGCAGCCACTTATTCAAGTGGTGGGGGTACTTCTTGCCAAAAAGCTGCTACGGTGGTTTGCAAGCAGTAGTCTGTGCGTTCTGCTGAGTAGCGGATATGCCCCTGCTCAAACCCGGTCAGGCACGACAATACCGGCCAAAAAGCAGGAACCGAAATCAACCCAACAACCGCCGAAGTCTGGCACACTTTCCGCTGGGCAGGTTGAAGAAGCCTTACGCCTGCTGCTGAAAGCTACCGCGCCGGATTCCACCCAAGCCGCGCTCCGCCGTCTGCCGGAAACGGAAATCAGTGGCTTGCTCATCGACCAGACCCTGACTAAGATTGGGCATGACTTCTACGCCTTGTTCTACGCCCAGTGGGACCCACCCCCGAACCTAGGCGAATTCACGGTGCTGATCCGGGAAAAGCCGGGTCGGCCACCTAGCACCCTGATTGCGCTGGAAGTGAACGAGAACCTACTAATCGAATTGCCCCTGTCGCCCAACTACGAGGCGCTGGAGGAAGCCGTAGCCTATGGCCTGAGCGTCGCGACTGACTACTTGATCAATGTCCGGACGGTAGAGCAGCAGCTAGAAAAAACTGCGGATGATCCCGGCAAGGAGGTATATTGACCCCTCGTTCTTCTATCCCTCTATTGCTCCTATGAAATCACGCGTACTACTCTGCCTGTTCATCATATTCGGCGCGTTATTAGGTTCGCACCAAGCCGCCGCCCAGGACCTAGTATATAAACCAATTAATCCAGCTTTTGGAGGCGATACCTTCAACTACCAGTGGCTGCTGAGCTCGGCGCAGGCGCAGAACTCCACGAAAGATCCCGACGCCCCAAAAGCGCCCGCGCAACTGGACCAACTGCAACAGTTTCAGCAGAGCCTGAACCAGCAGATTCTAGGGCAGCTCGCCCAGCGCCTAGTCGGCAATCAATTCGGGACGGGCTCCGATGCGCTCAAGCCGGGTAACTACTTGGTGGGCACCTACCAGATTGGCGTCGTGCCCAGTGGCACGGGCTTCTCCATCAATATCCTGGATAGAAGTACGGGTAACCAAACTACCATTACCATTCCAGGCCTGTAAGCCGCGGGCCTGATGAACGGAATCAAATGTATAGGGCGCCGCTTAGCGGCGGCCCTGCTGCTGGCCAGCCTGAGTGGTTGCGCAGCCTATTTTCACCAGCCCCTGCGAGAAGAGCGGGCCCGGCTCGGGGCCGAAGTCGAGGGTAACCGCCTGTTACGACAGTTGCCGGAGCCGAAAGAACGCATCGTCGTGGCCGTGTACAAGTTCCGGGATCAGACGGGGCAATACAAGCCCGCGGAGAACGGCACCAGCTTTTCCACGGCGGTTACACAGGGCGCTACCAGCATTTTGCTGCGGGCGCTGGAAGAGTCGAAGTGGTTCAACGTCATTGAGCGTGAGAACTTAAGTAACCTGCTCAACGAGCGCAAGATCATTCGCTCCAGCCGCGCTGAGTATTCCCAACTGACGGGACAGCCGCAACAGGTGTTGCCCTCTCTACTATTTGCCGGCGTCATTTTGGAAGGCGGCATTGTCTCCTACGATGCCAACGTATTGACTGGCGGGGCTGGCCTCCGCTACTTTGGGGCCGGGGCCTCAGGCCAATACCGTCAGGATCGGGTAACAGTGTATCTGCGGGCCATCAGCACCAGCACCGGCGAGATCCTGAAGACGGTCTACACCACCCGCACGATCCTCTCGCAGCAGGTGGGGGCCAGCCTATTTAAGTTCGTCAAGTTCCAACGGCTGCTGGAAGCCGAAACGGGCTTTACCTACAATGAGCCGACGGAAATTGCCGTCAAGGACGCGTTGGAGAAGTCGGTGCAAGCCTTGGTCTACGAAGGCATCCGCGCCGGGCTCTGGAGTCCCCAGACGCCGGCCGACGGGACCGGACCGGGCATTACCGAGTACTTCGCCGAGAAAGACGAGAACCAGCGGCTGGACGTGCTAGGCCGGATCCAGCAGGACCGGCGGGGTACGCTGGGTATTGGCCTGAGTGGCGCGGCGGTCCGCTATACCGGCGATTTGCGCAATCCCCGGGTACAGGGTGGCGGCCAACTCGCTCTGCACTATCAGAGCACGGCAGCCGGGCGGTGGTCGGCCGCGCTGCAGTTGGGTCGCTTGGAACTGGCCGCAGGCGAGCGGTACCGCGAACGGTTCACCTATACCGAACTCGTGGGGCAGTACCGGCTGTTTCCGCGCGAGCGGGTAACGCCCTACCTGCTAGCCGGTGGCGGGGCTACCTTCCGCTCGGCAAGTGCTAATCAGAATGCCATTCTACTGCACCTTGTAGCGGGAGCCGGGCTGGAAGTATTAGCCACGCAACGGTTGGGGCTGAATATTGGGGTTGATCATCACTACTCGCTGTCGGATGCCTTGGATGGGGTACGGCTAGGCCGTTACAACGACTTTTATTGGAGTGCCCGTGTAGGCCTCACCTATTATCTATTACCTAGAATCCGATAGAAGGCAACGTGCTAATTATTAAGCATTAACCATTCGGCAGCAGATCTGCACAACCATAAGAACTGCATATGCATAAGGGCTAACCCCACATTGTGCAAAATAATACGAATATAGTTTTATTAAACACGAGTTTTATTAGAGTGGCCTCGTACCTTGGGGCCATCGTTTTTCTCTTATCCCTTTCCATTTATGAAGACTTCTACTTTCCTGGCTGCCTCTCTATTGGTTGCCGGTACTGCCGCTGCTCAGAATAACACGCAACAAGTCACTACTTCCGGGACAGACAATTCCGTATCCATCGTGCAGATTGGGAGCTACAACAATTCCCGCGCTACTGTAGATGGCAATGCGAATACAGTCACGAGCACGCAAAATGGCTATTCAAATACTGTGGCTCAAAGCCTGACAGGTGCGCGCGGTACGGTCACATCATTGCAATCTGGAAATAACAACCAGGCTACCCAATCTTTGAATTCTGTTGGCAACATTGTCGGTGCTGGCTCCAAGGTAGAGCTAACGCAGGTAGGCTCTAACAATCTAGCTAATCAGCAACTGGAAAGCAGCTTTCTCAACACGTACACCACCTCTCAAAACGGCACCGGTAACCGAGCAAGTCAGCAGCAGAACGGTTACAGTGCAAATGGGATCGTTACTATTTCGCAAACTGGTATAGGTAACAGTGCTAGCCAACAACAGTCCTCTAATTTAGTGGCCTCACGCGCTACTATTACCCAGCTAGGCAACAACCACTCGGCTGGTCAGTCTCAATCCGGAACCTTCGAGGGCCCAACTGCTACGATTTACCAAGCCGGAGGCAATGCCAACACGGCGAGCCAAGCTCAGGCTGGGGCAAATAGTGCCACCATCAGCCAAACGGGAAGTAGTAACAGTGCCCGCCAAGTACAGTTTGGCAGCCTCAAGTTTGGATCAAATACTGGGGCTATCACGCAAATAGGCAATCGCAACCAAGCCACGCAGGACCAACTGGATGCTTCCAGAGCAACAGCTGGTCAAAGTGGTAGCGACAATTTGATTACGCAAATCCAAAGAGGATTAGGAGGGAATGCGCAGGCGGCGCAGACTGGCAACAGCAATACTGTTATCCAAACTCAATCGCAACAGAGTAGTATTGCCACGGCTACTGCTATGCAGTCCGGCAACAGTAATCGAGGGACCCAGTCGCAGTCATCATTTAGCAACTCGGCCACGCTTACCCAGATGGGCAACCGCAATACATCTACACAGGAGCAAGCAGGGCAGGGAGACAATACCGCATCGACTGCTATTAACGGCAGTGATAATACCACCACACAAACGCAAACGAGCTACCTAAGCACGGCCACGATTCAGCAGGCAGGTTCGAGTAACCAAGCTTCTCAAAGTCAGTCTGCCACGTTTACGTTTGCCACCATCAACCAAACGGGTAACCTGAATACAGCTAGCCAGACCCAGACCGGTGACGGCCGGGCGCTGATCGAACAAACGGGTGACCGCAACCTAGCTACCCAAACTCAGACGGGTAGTGGTAGCATCACCCCCCGTGTAACCATCCAACAGTACGGTTCCGGCCACGAAGCCATCCAGATTCAGAATGGTGGTCATACAGCTCTCATTGAGCAGTATGGCGGCGACAACTACGCCCGGCAGCAGCAGAGCGGCAACAACAACTCGGTCAGCACCTATCAGGGGCAGTACGGCAACAGCAGCACCACGACGCAAACAGGCGCTAACAACACGGTGGTCATCCGGCAGAACCGCTAGTCTTGTGCTGGCTTAGCAGATGAAACAGGCAGCGTACTGGACAAGGCTATCGATATGAAACAAAGAGGCTATACCGTTCTGGTCATATGTGGATTCCTATTGAGCGCCTATGCCGGGCACGCGCAGGGCACTAGCTCAGTGGCTGGAGTTGAGTTGCAATTGCTAGAGCAACTTAGCGGCACGCGTAGTGTACCTGCGCTGCCGGCACCTACCGGCGGCAGCTTGCTCAACCTCACGCAACTCACCCAGCAAGGCTCGTTGAATGCCGCGCACATCACGCAGGTGGGTTCTGGCAACATTACCAGCATCACACAAGTGGGCACCAGCAACGTGGCCGTAAGCACGATTACCGGTACTGGAACCCGCTCCGACATCGTCCAAACAGGCGCCCACAACGTGGTCGAGCAGCAGCTGTCGGTGGATCAACGGCGCTACACCGTGCTTCAGCAAGGCCTCAACAATCAGTTGCGACAGGTGGAAAGCGGCGCCACGGCCCCCGCGGGCTACGAGGTGAAGATGGTGGGCCAGGGCATAAATATGACCATCCAGCAGGGCCAGAGCACCTACCGGCCATGATGGGGTGAGCCTTGGATAGCCACCAGCGTTACTCAGGTTCCGCCTGGCTTGGGTTATCTCCCCTCTGTATAAGAGCCGGAACCAGCCATTGGAGTGCTCACTGCGCCCTGAATCGTACTGCTTGCAACTTGTTACCTCTCTGCCCACTGCTTCGCCGGTTCTGCCGACGGAGAGTGGGCAGATTGCTGCGTAGCTTTCGGGTGGAAACGACGGCTGGGACCTGACCACCCGTAGCCGTTGGGCGCTACCGGTGATCCATATAATCACCAAGTGACTTCCTGGCCGGCTATTTTTTGTATTTGACTATCCTTTGATTCTGCATGTTTACTTCCCTGCGTACGGTAGCTAGCTGGTTACTCGTGCTATTCATCAGTCAGCTGCTAGCTGGCTGCGAGGAGACCACCATTGATCCTGCGCAGTACGGTTCCTTGGCAGGCCTCGTCGTCGAAAGTCAAAACAATACCCCCCTGGCCAACGCTACCATCACCACTACGCCGGCAACCTCCTCCTTTCTGACCGACGCGCAGGGCCGCTTCACGCTACCGCAACTGGCGACGGGCCGCTATACCCTCAGCGCCCGGAAGACCGACTACACCCCGCAGGAAGTAGCCCTCACCGTCACGGAAGGTGCGCCGACTACCGTGACCCTGGTGTTGGAGCGCGCAGCGGGTACCAACCGCCCACCTACTCTTCCCTTTAGTCCGAGTCCGGTTGACCAGGCCACCGGGCAGGCCGCCACCGCCCTGACGTTGCGCTGGCGCCTCAGCGATCCGGACGGCAAAAGCGATTCGCTCCGCAGCGACGTGCTGCTCTACGAGAGTGCCTCGACCAGCCGGCAGCAATTGTTGACCAATTCCCGCGACACCACGGTGCGCGTGACCAATCTTAAATTCAACACGGTGTACTTCTGGCAGGTCACCGTGCGCGATAAGAGCGGAGCGGTGGTGCGGGGAAGCGTGTGGAGCTTCCAGACCCGACCTCTGCCCGACAATCGGTACCTGTACGTGCGCGAAATCAACGGCAACACCGATATCTACGCCGCCGATACGGCCGGGGCCGCCCAGCGGCTGACTTTGTCCCCGTTCGTGGAGACATCCCCACAGTTGAGTCCCACCCGGGACCGGATTGCCTACACCTCCAATGCCACCGGGCAGTACCAGCTATACACCATGAACCGCGACGGCAGCGATGCCCGGCGCATCACCATGCTGGCCGTGGAAGGCTATGCCAATGCCGGGCTGGGCTACCGCTGGTCGCCGGATGGAGCGCAGCTCATCTACGCCCACTATGACCAGCTCTACCGCATCAACCGCGATGGTACGGGCCTGACGTTGCTGGCTACCGCGCCGGCCGGCCGACACTTCCGCGAATGTGACTGGACCGCCCAGGGCAACCGGATCCTGGTGCAGACCGTCGGGGCGAACGTGTACGAGGCGGAAATATACCTGCTGAATGCCGATGGGACCAACCGCACCTTGGTGCTGGCCAACCTGCCCGGGCGTCTGGACTCGCCCAGCTTCAGCATCACCGGGCAGCAGATCTACTACACCCGCGACGTCGACGGCTTCGAGAATGCCACGGGTCGGCAGCTCAATGCGCACCTGTTCGTGCAAAACTTGGATGGCACGGGCCTGGTGGACCTGTCGATTTCAACGGTTGGTACCATCGCTGGCAAGCCCCTCGGTACGAATGATCTGTATCCGCGCCTGTCGCCGGATGGCAGCCGGGTCATCTTTGTCAACGTGGTCAACGATAACCTAAGCCCGCCGGAAGTGTGGACCGTCAGCTTGTCGGGGCTGCTGCGCACCCGCCTCTTCAGCAATGCCACTTTACCGGACTGGAAATAGGTGATAGGCTTTACAGGTAGGAAGCACCCATCCCTTGCGCGTACCTTTGGGGCCGCTATTGCTGCCGTCTGAGCCTCCCACCCGTACATGTATCTCAACAGTTATATCACCCACGAAGGAAAAGCGTATTCGATTTATTGGACCAGCCAGTGGGCCCAACACGTACTGGAGAATTACGCTGATCCGGGCCACGGAGTAGATCACACGACGATTTCGCGTATTCTCAAACGGGCGCGGTATATTGTTGCGAAGTCGGGTCGTGGGGTGCGCAAGCCCTACGTGCATGTTTGCCTGACGGTCTACCAAGGCACCGTCTATGAGACGTACGTCCACTTGGTGCCTGAACTAGACGGCTGGCCCGCACGTTGTGTGGTCATTACCTGTTACAAGAGTACCCGTCCGGAATATCGGGCCTTATTTTCCACTGAAATCCCTGCTTAACATGGCTGCTAGCAAACGTCCCGACTCGTCCGAGTATCCCGGTGGTGGTCAGCCTCAGGTACCGCATCCTGGCCAGCGCATTGCTCCCGTTCCCGAGCCGACGCTGTCGGCCCGCGGCCCGCAGGGCGCGCCGGTACGTCATGTGGCCATACCCGTCCCTACCCGGGTTCCCGGCTATGTGGATCCCGCCTTATTTACCGCTGGCATTTTTCACGATCAGGCCGATTATGATGCAACGGTCCAGCACGTGGTCAACCAGATCACTAGTGGCAAGGTCCAGGCCCGAGAGCCAGAGCCCGACGACGAGGACCGACCAATCAAATTGGTCCCCAAGCATTCTTAAGAACCGAAGCCCTGGTCCAACTAGATCAGGGCTTCTTCGTCCTCACGCAGGAATCGAACCTACAACGTTCCTCCTTAGCATGTAACTTTTGCTCGCTTGTAATGGATTAGTAAACGTGCGTGGCTGTTGCAGAAGTCTGCGTTTTGTCTCTCAGACCTGTTAGCCGTGAGCTTAGGCAAAGCGACATGCTGTTTCAAGCACTTTCCAGCGTCCTCCTCCCGCTAAACTGACGACTGAAGCGCGCGTCGAGGAGTTCTGCAACAGCCACGTGCGTTTGAAAAGTGTACACCAATTCTTCTATGAATTAGGGTGTCTAGCCTAATCAGGTGAGTGGACGTATTGCTATCCCATCAGTTGGCTGCGTTCTCTCTAGTACGCCGGCTTGGGCGTCTGCTTCGTGGGCCTGACCATTGCCGCCGTGCAACTGCTGACCGGCGAAGTGCCGAGGTATGCCCCGTGCCCCTTACAATTGAAGCCTCGCTGAAGGCACGCAGCACAGGGTCGTCCTGCCCGGTAGCGCGAAGGGCACACGCCTGCCGAGCATTAACCCCTCGCAAGCGCAGCCAACCGCTTAATATCGGCTATTTCCAGCGTATGCTGGGGGCTGCCGGCCGTGGCCGTCTGGATCATGGCCTGTGCGAGCTGCGCAAACGTGAGCGTTGCCTTCGGGAACAGGTAAGGATAAAAAAGCTGCAGCACCTTGAACAGCCGCTTGACATTCTGCTGCGCCGGGGTGGGCAGCAGGAAGCCCGGGCGAAAATTGTACGCCCCTTTGAGGGGCAACCGCAACAGGGCATTTTCGGCTTTTCCTTTCACCCGGGCCCACATCAGCCGACCGTTCTCGGAACTGTCGGTGTACACGCCGGAGACGAAGTTGAACACCAACTCCGGGTTACAGCGCGCCACGACGCGGGCAAAGTCCAGCGTCAGGGTGAGCGTCACCTGGGTGTAGTCGGCTTCCGTCATGCCCACGGAGCTGGTGCCGGCACAGTAAAAGCAGGCATCATACCCGCTCAGCGCCTCGGTATGGGCGGCCAGCTGCCCAAAGTCCGGCACGACCAACTCGCGTAGCTTCGGATGCGTCAACCGAACGGGCTTCCGGTTGACTATAAGTACCGTGTTCACGAAGGGGTGACGCAGGCATTCCAGCAGCACGCCTTCTCCCATCATGCCCGTGGCGCCCGTTAAGATGATCTTCATTTTCTTTTATTGTGTTGACTAGGCATGGGCACCACTACCCGTCTATTGCCCAGACAATCAAGGGCTAATCATTTTCCAGAAGAGCTCGAATGTCGTCTGAATAATTTCCTGCCGCTGCTGGCCCGTAAACGCGTTGGAAAGCATAAACTGATGCACCCCTAGCACGTGGCTATTGAGCAGGGCGTAGACCAGGGCGGTATCCAGCGCCTGTATTTCCTGGTGCGCGATGGCCTGCTCCAGATGGGTCAGGATCGGATGGGGAGCGGCGCTTGCCTCCCCTGCTTGGCGGGCGTAGGGCGAATGCACGTACTGTGCCAGAAACGAAAACTCCGGTTGGTGGTCTAGCGCCCAGTGCAACGATTCCACGTAGTAGGCTTTGATAATTTCCGGCCGGGAGGCCCCTTCTGTAATTGCCCGCAGCATGTACTCCTGCGACTGGCTCTTCAGCTTCGCGTACAAGGCGTGAATCAGGTGGTCTTTGGTCGGGAAAAAGTAGAAAAGGGTCCCCGTGGCAATGTTCGCTTCCTTGGCGATACGGCTGGTTGGCGTGTCGTTGAATCCCGATTCAACAAATAAGCGCAGGGCCGTTTGCAACAGCACTTCTCTTTTATCGGGTTTGGCAGGCATTAGGTACGAAGTAGGCAGCGAGCGGATGAAGTAGACCACAAGGTAGCCACCTACTTGGTAGTCTGACCAACGGAGACTATTGCTCGTCCAGCGGTCCGCAAAACAGCTCGTTGACGTGGATGGTGTCCAGAAACTCGCGTTGCTCCGTGATGAGGCCATCCACCACCGTCAGCAGCATCACCACCTGGTTGTCGTACACGCGGCCGTCCTGGCGCAAGGCCCGCACCTGGATGTGCACCGCTGCTCGCTGCCCCTCTGCAATAATGGCCTGCACGACCAAGGCCGGCCCTTCTACAAACCGGTGTTGGACGAGGGCCCAAAGCTGGGCGAATTTTTCGCCGCTCACGTCCCCGCCAAACGGCCAAGACCCTTCGCCGCTCATCCAGTAGGCGGAGTGGGGCGCTTTCAATTTTTCCATATCCGCCGCGCGGCCTTCGTTCATAGCCGCGAAATACTGCTCGACAACTTCTTTGGTTCCCATGTATAAAATGGTTGTAAATGATTACCGACTGTTTAGTCAGTCACAAAGGTAAGCCAGTTGTTGAAATAAGCAAACTAGTGACCGTCTGCGATGCGTATTTCTGGTTCAGCTTTCCGTTTGGCCAGATCATTTTAGCCAAGTCACCGCTACCCTTTTCCGGCGGCTGAAACCGCGGATATGCGTAGCGGGAATTTTTGTTCCACCTAGTGTGCTACCCCTGTCTCATGCCTCGAACCCCTTAGTCGTAGGCTTTGGCCAAGCGATACGCTGTTCCAAGTGCTTTTTAGGACGGCCTCTCACATACGTATGACTGAAGCATTCACCGGGGAGTTCTGCAACAGCTATGGTGCTCTTAAAATGCCAAGTTCTCCCCTAATGTCGAGCTTGTATCATTTTACAAACGCCGGCTTGTAAAAAGCTACGTGCCAGAAAGTGCGACATGGCAGGATTACCAATCTACCAGTGAGGCAGCACGGAGCCCCTTACTCGCTGGCCAAGTCCCACTCGACTAGCAGGAAGTTCTTCGGCTCCAGGCCCACCCGCAAGGCTGCCTCCAGCCAACGCGGCTGCGTAGGACGGATTCGGTCTTTTTTATGGCGTTTGAGTTCGGCGAACACCACCGCCTCGCCGTTCCAGCAGACCACATCCCAACACCCCGCGTAGCTGTTGCTATTGGCTCGGGCAATCTGGTGCAGCAGGTCCTGAATCGCCAGCTCAGGGATAGGGTTGTGCTGCTGGCCGGCTAGGCCGGCATCGGCCTAGGTCGTAAAGTGGTGAGGTGTCATGGCCCCGGCCCCGTAGGTTTCCACCCACCGGGCCTGCCACCCGGATAGGCGGGCCAGTTCGTACACGCAAAGCTCGGCAAACACCGGCCGGCCCCCGAAGTCAATCAGCGGTTTGTTGCCGAACGTGTGGCTGATGGGCGCACCACCCCACCGCCGCAATTGCAATTCAACCTTGGGAACAGTCAGCACTCGCTCCGCGCTCGTGAAGGCTTCTGTAGTAGTGGGCCTCAACAGGCTGGGATAGGGTAAGCGCATGGTGCAAGATGACCGAATTCCGGTAAAGGCACCGCCCTTGCTGGATGTATTCTACCCCTGCTTGGCATGGCCCCATCACTGCCTGGAGCGGTGGGCCCCAGAAATTAATCAGGTGGCAGGCATTCCCAGCGAACTGGTCTAGCCAAGCCAAACCAAACCGCACTGACTGTGACTCTAGGCTGAGTTATGGAGTGGTTGGGATAAGCAGCCTACCTCACCTTGGTAACTAGAGACCCTGGAAGAATTCCTCCAGGGAAATTTCGTAGTACTGGCACAGCACCGCCAGAGTGGCCACCCGCATGTTGGCCTTGCTGGCTTCCAGTCGGGCGACGTGAATGCCTGTGGCATCATACACCTCCTGTAACGTGTGCCCCCGCGCTTGGCGCAGGCGCTGCAATCGGTGCACGATTTCCAGCGGAAGCGTATCAGAGAGGGGGATTGACATCTGGCGCCAAAGTCCGGCCCATCCCCGCAGCTCACAATGACATATTTGTCATTATTATTGTTGTGTGGCTTATATTTGGCTGGTCAGCAATAGCCCTGTCGCGGGTATATTCTTGGCTTTGATTAAAAACTTAGTGTAGAGGTTAATTGAGCTGTTCACATCCCCTTATTTCAATAGCTACTTTCTTCTCAATGCCTACTCTTTCTTCCAATACCTTGGTGTTGTTTTTCGCCACCGTATTGCTGGGTGGTTGTACCGACTCCGGCTCCCCAACCAACATGGGGGATGGGAATCAACCGGCGCCAACTGAAGTAACGGCGACTACCCGGGCCCCTCGGGTGGACTCCCTCAACGGCATCCCGGGTCACCACTTTGGCGAACCCCTTAGCGCCTTCCCCGGCCTCGTGCTGCTCAGCACGAATGGGTTGGGGGCTCGGTCCTACTACTATGTTCACCAAGGGGAGACCGGCTGGTTCGGCCAGTGCACCAAAGAGCATTCCCACGATTTTTATACCCTCTACACGTTCGCAGCCGGCAAATTTGTCTCCTTTTCGGCCAGTGGCCGAGGCAGAATGAGCCACGCCCTGCAGCAGCAGGCCGAATACCTGTACGGTCCTGGCGCACCGACGACTAATGGCTTTCGCTGGGCCGGCCGCCGTGCGGAGGCTTGGACGGCGTTGGATAAGCAGGGGCCGAGCCCCGTGAATACGCTGCTGGTACAAAGCAAGGCCTTCGCACGCCAGCAGGCACAGGCACAGGCACAGGCACAGGCCGACCAGCTTAAAAAGGAGCATGCCCCATGAGCCTAGCAGACACCAGGCCAGTGGAGCAAGGGGCAGAAGCCCCACCTATCTAGCCCCGCTGGGTAACCCCAGCTGGCGCTGGTACACCTACCTAGCGGGTAGCCGGTCTATTAGGAGAAGACAAGCCCGGCACCGCTTCGGGCCGCTTCTGTTCCCTAGCCCCCCCGCCCTCGCATTTACCTCACGACGCCTCCTCCCAGTACCTCATGCTTGCTTTATTTCGTCCGTATGCAACCCGCTCCCGCTAACCGCCTTGACCTGCGCGCCATTCCCTACCACCGGGCCACGCCCGGCCAACACGCCCAGGCCGTGCGCTGGGTGGAGCAGCACCTCCACAACCACTTTCCCACCCTGTCCGTGACCGAGCTGTCGGAGGCCTATCACCAGTTTCAGCCCGACCTGTGGGAAAGCCGTGCGGGCATCGACCTCGACTACGTAGACCTGGCCCGCCTGACCCAGCACCTGGCCCACTCGCCGCGGGTGCCCGAACTCGACCCTCCGATCTATTGCGGCGACGCGTGCTACCTGGCCGAACTCCTGGACCACCTCCAGCAGGTGGCCCGTAATCTGCTCCCCGAACTGGCAGCCGGCCCCCTGGCCGGTCACTCCCGGTTGATGGCGTTGCTGGAGCAGCTGGCAACCGGGAACGCCGTCGTCGAGCGCGTGCTGCGGGAGACAAGAAACAACCCGCAGCGGGCCAGCACGGACCCGGCGTAAGACCGCGCACGCAACTGGAGCCGGCGGAGGAGGCGGATGGCCTACTCGGCCCTCGTCCCCCCGCGTCGACACGCATTTAGTGTCCTCCCTTTATCCTGCTCCTTGCTGGCATCCCCACTCCTGCCGTTGTAACGAGGACCCCGACTGGGAAGGGGAACGAATGCGGGTGATGTCCTCCGACAAGCTGACGTCTCCGGTGCAGGACGGGCTGGAAGTGTACAGCAGGCAAAACAGCGCGCGCAACTGCAGGCAGATGATGAAGGAAGCACGCCCTAGTAGGGGACCGTACGGTTTTACAGTTTCGCGTTTTCCTTCTTCAGCTTATGAACTCAGTACCTATTGGCGAACGGCTCTTCCAACTCCGGGCGATGCTGGCGGCGGAGTCCCTGGTACCCAACGATTGGCCCCGTTCCCTGCTGGCCCATAAGGCCGGGGTCTCGCTCGCTGCTTACACCCGGTTGGAACGCACGGGCCGTGAGAGCACTCAAGTCCTGACGGCAGTGCTACACTTTTACCAGGGCATGGGCTTTAACTTAGCCTGGGTGCTGACCCCTGATAACGCGGCTATTCCCGTACGAGGGTTTCGCGACATCTTTGAAAACGAGAAACTGCTCCAGGCCAGGGAGCCGCTGGCCAACCTGCACCGGATCCTGTTGCCGGTCATGGCCACCCTGGACGCGGGCCAGTCGCTTCCTCCCGCTGCTCTGCGCCCGCTGCTGACGCAGGTCCAGCAGGGAGTCCTGCACGCCCTGAAGCACTTGCTGCCTCCCCGGCGGCTGGTGCTGAGCGAAGCGGACCTGCGCGCCTTCCAGCGGCTATTGCCTCCGGTAGAGGCCCAGTCGGCCGGATGGCGCTCGGCGTCGCTCTACACCGTGCCCTATCACTACGACGAAGCGGGGGAGTCCCTGCCCCGCTGTGGCGATGCCGTTTCCTACCTGAGCTATGACCCAGGCCTGCAGGAGGTTCCCGACAGCGATCAATGCGGAGCCTGTCAGTCCCGACCGAGTAAAGTCCTTCCTGCCAGTGTGTCATCTGCTGCCCCGATGGTCCCGGCGCGTTAGCCTACAGCCTTGCTCGCCTAGCAGCGTTTTCCAGCACGCACCGGCTAATGATCAACGCCCTCTCTCCAGGCCATCTCTTTTATCTCCTCCCTTGGACGAGCCGGGCCAGCTGGCCAACCAGCCCGGGTTCTTCCGCGGGGTAAGGTTAGCCCCCAGCGTACGGACTCACGCAACGAACCCTTTTCTTGTTCCTCCATCGTAGCCAGCATACCCACCATGACGGAAGATGATTTTATTAGCAGGCTGATCGGCCCGTCCCGTCTGGTTCTTACATCGGTAGAAGCCTGCCTGTTGGCGCAGGCCCTGGGCTGCCTGCGCCAACAGGCACCGCAGCTTACCTTCGATTTGGCTTTTGACGACGTCCTTTCGAAGGACACCTTGCCGGGCGGCAACACGGGCCGGCAGCGGTACGCCGCATTAGAGGCTGCCCAAACGCGGCTCACGCAGCCCCTCAAATACGAGACACTCCGGCAGGGCCATCGCTGCAGCGACTACACTGTCTTATTCACCAGCCTAAGCCTGGACGAGGACACGGAACGGATAACCGGCGAATTCAACCCCCACTTCAGGACGTACTGGCTGGAGTTGGCCGCCTCATTTACCCCCGTCGAAGTGGCGTCACTGCTCCTGCTCCGCTAGGCCAACTGCTGGCGCCCTTTCTGCATGCTGTGCTGCTACAGGCCGCCTATCCAGTGTGGAGCCCCTGCTGTTTGTACTTCACCCAGACTTCCGGGAACACGGACATCCAACGAAAGTCGACCCCATGCGGTTGATTCCCTTTCGAGGCGCTGGCAACCGGGCTGCCGCCCGAACGCCAGCATAATCACCACGTCTTGCAGGGCGCTCCAGTAACTGCTTAGCTGTCGCTAGGTGGGACATCAGTCCTCTACCCCGAACTGTCGTAGGGCCGGGGCGGCTTCGCGAGCGGGGTAGACCGGCGTCATTGTACCAACCTTTTAGCCAAGGCCGGAGTACCGCACGAAAAGGACGTTCGCCCCGAAGAAAGGTCAAGTTGCACCTCCGATTCGCAACTCACTTCGTGACGTATGGTATCAACCAAGCAACTTACGCGGCGGCGGTCCCTAAGGAGTTGCAACCTCCTGCAGATATTTAATAAGCTTCTCAAGAGCGGCAATGCCAACCTGCACTGCCTCAACTTGCGCCGCCGGTAGGTTGACGGATTGTTTTAGGCGTAGCAGATTGCCTTTCGCTTCTACTATCTGAGCGTATCTAGAGTCTTTTGGCTGGTAAAAGGCATATGGGGTACAAGCCGGGCGGCTTTCGCACTGGGCATAGAAATCATAGGTGCAGAGGCCAGGTCCGAGGTCGTGTAGTAACCGCGAATGACCCACAGCAACTGCCTTGTTGCGCAATGCATCTTGGTCCAACAACACATCCATCATTCTTCTGTTGCGCTCGCCATAGCCTGCTTTGACGTATGACTCAGCCAGTCGGGTCGGTGTTAGCAGCACGTAACTCGGCGTGGAACAGAGGGATTTATGCCCCAGCCATTTGCTTACCCCGTATATGCTGAGTCCATCGGGGCATGGTAGAGTTGTGTTGCGTTGCGCGGGCCCGGTGGCTGGTAATAGAGCCTAGTGCGTCTTTTACTGAGACGCCTGCTTTTCGGCAGAGCATCGGGATTATAAACTTATTGAGATAATGCTTCCCTGCAGCTCTCCACGCCACCGAAATAGAAACTGTACGTCTTTTCCTGACTTGGTATCCCACTGAGGCGGACCTGTGGGACGCATTTTCTCCCATCCTCGAATAGCATGACCGACAAGTGAGTCAACGGGCTTGACAAATTCCTTGGAAGTTTTATTCACGGGTACAGTTAGCCAGCAGACAGCGTTTGCACCTTTAGGGTCCGCTCCTTCCAGTTCCCCTTGTTCTTCCCACCGAATGCAACCAACAGACAACCGCCTGATTTCATTGGCCCTTGACCCTGCGAAGAGCCAAACGATGACAACGGCCCGAACCATTGCAAAGGGATAATAGGGTACCAGCACCGTTTGCCCTTCGCGAAGCCTGGATGCCTTACTGCTGTTTACATCATCATCCGTCAAGGATATATGCGAATGCGCGCGACCTCACTACATGTACCGGTTGGCGAGATTGTGCATGTAAGCGGCAATGTGTTCGCGGGTAGCGGTTGCTTGCTCGATGGAAGAGTCCTGGCAGAAGGATAAGTAATCTAATAACGTCCTTGCGTAGGCCTCTACGGTGTCACGCTTTAACCGAAGTGGACGCTATAGAAAGAGCCAGTTATCTTAGATTAAGAACATCAAGCAAGGTTGTAAAACGTTCATGAATCGGTGATGTCATATAAGGCGTATGCAATAAGACTAGTTGTCGTATACCCCGGTTATGAATTGTGCATACAATGTTTTAATTGCCTGATCGTGTGCGTATATAGATACAATACCAATTTCTATTTCACGTAACTAATAAACGTTTATGTAATTAAAAAACTAGTTTATGTTATATTTAATAAGCCATTATAGCTCAAAAGCGACGCAGCTAACTTTAGTTTCAAAGTGCAAAAATACAACCATTTAGTATGATGTAAAGTATAGTGAGATAGTCGCTAAAACAGGGAGCAGGGACACCGGCCGGTACTAAAGGCACTACACAGTGACCTTGAGGTCCAGAAACAGTGCCCTGCTCTTATTTTCGCTATGAAGCTGAACAGTATATAGAGAGCGATAGCATCTCGAATTTGCGAGTATAGTTGCAGCGAAATCTAGCTTAGTGATATCCAGTCCACCATTTTTAGCCTAAACTTATGCCCAATTCTTCCCCTAAACCTTTTAAATATGCTGTTGGGATTGACGTTGCTAAAGACCAATTTGTTGTCAGGTTTGGTACTCTGGATGCTGATCTAAGGACGTGGTTTTCTGAGAATGCCAAGTTTGATAATACTCCCGCCGGCTTTGTTTCTTTCTTGAGTTGGGTGAAGAAAAAGCAGGTCACCGATGCACCAGTTCAGTTTGTGCTTGAAGCGACTGGGGTATACTACGAAGAGTTGACTTATTTCCTGACTGATCAGCACTACCAGGTAAGCGTACTATTAGCTTACAAGGTCAAGCATTTTGCTCAGAGCACAGAGAAAAAGAGTAAAACCGATCCAGAAGATGCTGAACTACTAAGTCGGATGGGGTTGGAGCGGAATCTGCCGGTGTGGACCGCGGCTACAGTTACCATGCGTGCGATGCGCGGGTTATACCGCGAACTTGATGCACTCAAGCAAGACAGCACGCGGCTTCAAAACCGATTGCATGCCTACGAACACAGCTATAAGCCAAATTTGTGCACGATAACTCGGCTTAAGGAACAACTACAATTCTTGGATCAACATATCCTAGCTATAAACCAGGAATTAACTCAATTAGTGGCTGGTGACGGCGAGCTAAAGGCTAAGATGGACTTGCTAACGAGCATTCCCGGAGTCGGGCTGGCAACAGCGGTTGCAGTGGTGAGTGAAACGAACGGGTTTGCCCTTATAGAGAATGAACGCCAATTAGCCTCCTATTCCGGACTAGATGTGGTCCAACGGAAAAGCGGAAAAATGGCCAAACCAACCAGCATTTCGAAGCGCGGCAATCCGCGTCTGCGCAAAGCATTGTATATGCCGGCGCTAACTAGTAAACGCTGGAATCCTCAACTAAAAGCTTTTTTTGAAGGCCTGAAAGCCCGAAAATTGAACGGTAAAATGCCGCTTATCGCCGTAATGCGCAAATTGCTTTTGTTGTGTTATGCGCTTTGGAAAAAAAATCAACCATTTGATTTAGCCTACCAGCAAGGGAAAACCGTGATGATTACACGCCCCTCGTAACGATAGCTTATTTGCTATGCGTTCTAACTGGTTTCAATTGGGTAAGAGTAGTGAAACTTGGTCCTGAGCCATAACCCTCCATCTCTATTTAGGTAGGAAATAAATCTGTAGATTAGGTCGAGAGAAGCACTGCTACGAGGGAAGGTTGCCTGTGCCTTACCATCTGATGAATGAGTGTGTCCAGGAGTGAAAAAATGAGTAGAACCTTCTCCTGCTTAAAACGCTTCCTACTGAGCAATACAGCTTTATAAAGGCAAGAAATACTTCAAACAATGATTATTTAACAAATGCCTGATTTTCATATAATTACACTAAATTTCAACACAGTATCTCGTATGTTGAAACCCGGTTTTTTGCCCTTACAATGCTCTTTAGTAACGAGCAAGGATCTCGCTTTCGACCAACCACTCCAGCGCAGGTTGATTACTCCTTTTTGGTAGTAACGCGGCACAATAGCCGTTGCACCGACATCTTGAAGAAGGCCTGGCCACGGCGGGTGCGGAAACCAGCTTCATTGAGTTCCGTGGCAATCTGCTGTAAAGAAAGGCCTTGCTTATGCAACGATTCGGCCAGTCGCATGGCCTGCCGGTTCTGCGGATTCTCGACCGCGTTGATCTTACGCACCTGCAAACTCTTGGCAATCGCGGCCCGCGTCAAATTCTGAGGCTGCCCCAACACCGCTCCCCTGGCCTTCTTGGCGGCCAAAGCGTCTTTAGTGCGCTTACTGATGGTCTCCCGTTCGTGCTGCGCGACGAGGGTGAAGATCCCAACGGTAAGGGTATTGGCATCCGGCATGTCACAGCAGACGAAGTCCACCCCACTATCGCGTAGCGCCAGGATGAAGCCGGCATTGCGACTGAGCCGATCCAGTTTGGCAATCAGCAAGGTGGCATTGTGTTGGCGCACGGCCGCAATGGCGGCTAGCAGTTGAGAGCCGCTGGTTTTTCCGGCCACTCTCCACTTCCACAAACTCGGTCAATAGTTGGCCGGGCTGGGGAGCGAAGGCGTGCACGGCGGCCCGCTGGGCTTCCAAGGTTAATTTTTACCGTATGATATAGCGATAACATACATACTTAATCTTTATCCTACAGCAACTTTCTTTTCACCTTTTCCTTGTGCGGGAGTTCCTTCTGAGAATCTGGTCTTTCGGCAAAGTAGCTTGTTAATGCTGCTTCCAGAATAGCGCTCATATCCTCCCTACTCCAGAACGAGAGTTGGTGCAGCTGCTGGAATAAGTCAGCGGGAATAGTATTGGTGAATCGAATCTTTGGGGGAGGTGATTCCGCGTGCGTTGGCTCAACTTGAATTGCATTACCCGTTGAGGATGGAGCTAATAACAACTCATCCGGGCTGGTTGGGGCAGCCACTAATGCGTTGAGATTGAGTTTAGGTTTGGCAGCCATATGAAACAGATGTTATGCATTATACATACAATACAGCTTATGCAGCCAGTATTTCCTTGGTTAATGTTTCGTAATCAACCAAGGCATTGCTTTGCGGTGCTGTTTGGTAAAGCGACTGCCGTTGGACCTGGGCCTCAGCAATTGCTACATTATCGCGAATGGTAGTTTCCATCACCAGAGGTCCTAATTCCGGGTGCTCTTTCATCATGGCTACGAATCCATGATGAAGATTGCGGCGATAGGTGGGGGAATACTTGGTAAGAAAGATTCCGCCCACTGTGAGTCCAGGGTTGTAATTCTTCTTGATTTTGGCAACCAACTCCAACAAGCTTTGTACTCCCTCGAAGCTGAACAGTTCTGGTTGGGTGGGAACGAACACTTTGGAGGAAGCTGTAAGGGCGGCTACAGACAGCGGCGAGTTAGGTGAAGGAGGGGTATCAATCAGTACATAATCGAATAAGTTCTCCAGGCCCTCAAGGGAATTTTTAAATAGCATTGGATATGCCATGTCAGCCCCTAGCACCTTCTCGGCGGCTACTAAGGAATCTGTAGCCGCGACCAGCCACAGCTTCTCTCCTACTGCCTGCATGACGTCTACTAATGACGCAGTCCCATTGACAACACTGGTTAAGTGCTTGTCAGCCCCTACTATTGGTAGGCAGCGAGTCAAGTTGCGCTGTGCATCCGCATCCACTAGCAAGACGCGATGGCCAGCGTGGGCCAAGCACTGCCCAATTGCCCACACGGAAGTGGATTTCCCAGTCCCTCCCTTTCTATTTGCCATCGTCAGAATCTGCATCTTATTCCATCTATGCTTTATACAGATAGCAAACATAGTATTCCTAAAGAGTATCCGCAATAAAATCTTCTTGATATTCCTTATGCATACCAT
Organism: Hymenobacter norwichensis DSM 15439; assembly: GCF_000420705.1. Classification (GTDB taxonomy): domain Bacteria; phylum Bacteroidota; class Bacteroidia; order Cytophagales; family Hymenobacteraceae; genus Hymenobacter; species Hymenobacter norwichensis. The sequence goes on along the minus strand of NZ_ATVL01000002.1, from coordinate 43,220 downwards.
ATGCATAAGGAATATCAAGAAGATTTTATTGCGGATACTCTTTAGGCGAGAGTCCTGCTTTCTTCGCAAGTACAACTGTTATAAGCAGCAACGTATGTCTCATGATAACTGTGAAGGTCATTTTAACCTTAGGAACGAGCAACAATGAACAGTTGAGCTAAGTGAACGACGATGGAAAGTGAATACAAGTAGATAGAACAAAGCCATAGGGGGTTCTTCGTATTCCTCATACATATCATATGTACAAGGAATACGAAGAACCCCCTATGGCTTTATTATGGGTAGTGTTTAGGCCAAATTACCTGGTTGCTTTTCGCGGTGGGAAATCAGCCTCTACATTCAGGCACTTCTCTTTTAAAGCTGTTGTCAAGAGGCGTACTTCTTATGGTGGTACTAATGGCTCCCAGCAAATAGGGGATGAGATACTCTACGCATGCCAAGCTTGATGTCGGTAGAGAGACCGACCTGCACTGCGGAGCAACAGACCCGCGACCTGTAGGTGCTCAGTTAACCGAAGTAGTCTAAGGAACGGCGGATACCCCTGAGTTTGCGTCCATTGTTTAAACATAGGTACATGGACTAGCAAAAATTATAATATCATATGGTTAATCTTCCTGGTATGTCTTATGCATATGATATGTATAAGACATACCAGGAAGATTAACCATATAGAAAAGGGTAGAAATGCTACACTAGATAAGTCAGAACGCAACGCACTGTCCGTTTACGCTCGCCCCACTTCTATAATAGCACTGATGAGACGAACCCACGCTGCATGGCCGGCTTAGTTTTCTCGCTGTAGCTTAGCTTACCGAATGTCTTTTGATTCAGGATAGAGCAGAGCAGGGGAGGTGTTGCATAGGGTGTATACCGGTGATCCGATGCAGGCTGCCCAGAGTAGGACAGCCTGTTTAAGTTAGTGTTGACTGATTCGGTGCAGCAGGGCTGCGGTTTCGGTGGGCTGACTAAGCATAGCATCATGGCCGGTAGTCAGCTCTTAGTAGGTCCACTTCGGGTTGTGGCGGGTGCGTTCGGCAAACACTTCGAGCACCGATAGCTCGGGCTGGGTACAAGCAATATAGCTCATGGGTAAGCCATTGCCATAGGGGTGTTGTAGTGCGATCGGTTGGGTAAAGCAGAGGTAGGGCTCGTGAGTCAAACGAACATCGGCCCAGCGGCCCATGGCTGGATCAGTTACACTGAAGCTAGCAGTCGGTCGGATGGGCAAACTCAATCCATGGGTCGGGGCGGCCGCAGCGGCAAAATCCGCCCGTATTTTCTTTGGGTGCATATCGAGCAGGCTCTGACCAATTTCCACCAGTGCCGCGGCCAGAAACACCAACTGGCGCAGGCGCTCCGGTACGGGGCCCGCCACACCCGCGATGGCGGCTCCGGCGTACGGAAATTCCTCACTCGTGATAAGCTAATTGAAGGTAGCTGTGTAAAGACACTACTTATAATTCTTAAAGTCGAAAGGATAGATTTTGTAAGTCGAAAGGATAGAAATGGTAAGCGTGCTCTTCTGCTTGGAATCATAAGATACACCTCAATCACCTTCGTTTATTTGACTAAGTAGGGAAGTAAGCGCTAATACATTGCCCGTAAGTACTTGTGATTCGCCACGAAGTGTGTGAAAAGTGGGTAAAGGGTAAGAATTTGAAAGGATAGAAATGGTAAGTGATTTCTGAGTGTAATGCTCACGGACTACATCCTCTGTTAAGAAAACCCCCTAAATCAACGGGAAACGCTTACCATTTCTATCCTTTCAAGCTAGGACTTGGTGGTTCGCTTACCATTTCTATCCTTTCACCCCTGATTTCAGATTGCGGCTTACTTTTTCTATCCTTTCGATCTCCCCATCATGGGTGTGAATCGCAGGCAATAACAGGTATCGAGAACCTGCAAACACGTAGGCAGAGTAACTACATCCAGATAAGAGTATAGAAATGCGGGTTTATGCTATCTGATTAATCTTTATATCCAGTAGCACTACAATTAGCAAGGTATACAAGTAAAAAAAGGCAAAAAAATCTTATAATAATGCAATCCCTTTTTATGCTTGTTTAGACTGCTATTTCTGTTGCTTCTTTGCTTGTTCTTCTACTTTGTACTGTTCAAAGCAGATGTTTTGATCGGACATCAACAAATTTGTGAGTATTTAATTTTTTGTCAATTATTTACTCTATTTGCAGGGGTCGTAATCCTTTGAATTCATGTACGTTATCTACACTGAAGGATAGAGATGGTAAGTGAAAGGATAGCATTTGTAAGCGCAAAGGATAGCAATAGTAAGTGAAAGGATAGGATTTGTAAGTGAAAGGATAGAGATGGTAAGTGTAAAGGATAGAGATGGTAAGTGAAAGGATAGAAAGTTAAGGAAGACTTACCTTATTGTCACTACTATTCGTAGATTTGGTCATATCAGCTCTCATTTCTGCACCGCATGTCTGTTCTCGCCACCTCCGAAGCGAATCACGTTGAGATCCGTCAACACAACGCCATTACGACGGCTCGTTACGAAATGAGTGCTTGTGAGATGGACATTGTGTTCTCGCTTTTGTCGGTGCTACGTAAGGAAGACAGAGCAGGTACTATCTATCGCATCCGGGTCAAGGAACTTGAGCAACTCACCGGGCGGGTGTGGAATTATCAGCGACTGCTGGAGGCCACTTCCAACCTGCGTAGCCGCGAGTACGTGATCGAGGACAACAAGCACGTGCTGCAGGTAGGTTTATTAGCTTCTGCTCTGTATATCAAAGGTGAGGGTATTATTGAACTAGAGATCTCCGAGCGTATGCGGCGCTACCTGATTGATCTTAAGAACAATTTCACTTCTTATCGTCTGCAGTCGGTCTTTAGCTTATCGAGTAAATACGCCAAACGTATCTATCAAATCGCGTCGCAATGGAAAGATATCGGGGAGACTAAAACATTTACTCTTGATGAACTAAAGATAATGCTCGCCTTAAAGGACCCCAAAGGAATTGAGGCCGAGCAGTACGAGAAGATTTCCGCCTTGCAAAAATATGTGCTGGACGTGGCAACCACGCAAATCAATGAGCACACGGATTTGCGGATCAACTACGAGTTGATCAAAAAAGGAAGGTCTTTTCACAGCATCCGCTTCTTCGTAAACAATCAGGTTCCTCACCAGCTTCCCATTCCTTTCGAAGACGGCGCAGAAGAAGAAAAGCAACGGCGGGCTCTACTTAACTTAGAGGAACTCGAGATTCGGGATCCCAAGCTAATTAACCAGATTCTCTCCGACGCCAAAAAGCTAAACGCCTTGTTTTCTTTTTGCTATAAGCACAAAACAGGCAAAGTTAAGGCCGATAAGAATCCCGGGGGCTTGTTCTTGAAAATGGTAGGCCTCCGCTAACCAAGCAGATCTTCATCCAAAGAAAGTCGGCCTTCTTGAGCAATCTCCATTCATAGAGTCGCTGACAGCAGCTTTCTATGCTTGAGCCAAGTACAGAAAGCTAGGCATGTGGTTACTACACCATACCAGAAGGTTGAAATTTTCTCGTTAGATCCTTAAGTTAAGATACGCGGTTGCTGGTAGTCCAGGTCAGCCAACCTATCTAGAGCTGTGTTAGCTTTTTCTGTACCATAACACCGTATGTTCATAAAATTGCACTTTATATAGTAGATTATACATTTTCCTTACTCCGGATAAAGGTTACAAATCGCACCTGAGCAACCGACGAATTAGGCGATTATGCTTCAACTTGATAGGTAGCGATAAGTAAACGTTATCACTACCTATGTGCTATCTTGCCGCCGAGACCTAAAAACGGGCGGTTACTCCTTAATATATACACTACATGAAAAAAACCGACGCCCTCACCCTGCATGCGGTCGGCCACGGCCTCTCGCATCACACGGGCGCCGCCGCGCGCTTTGTCGAAGCCGGCTTGCTCGGAGCCGCCAATACGGCTCGGGCCTATGGTGCCGACTTGCGGCGGTTTGGGGCGTGGTGCGCCGTCCAAGGTTACCAGCCGTTACCGGCTACTGTTGACGCGTTAGTTGGTTTTATTACGCACTTGGCTGAAGCCGGGAAGAAAGTGGCTACCCTGGAGCGCCACCTCGCCGCCATCAGCAAGGTGCACGCCGTACGCGGCGTGGACTCGCCTACGGATGATAAGCAGTTCAAGATTTTTATGGATGGCGTACGCCGTTTGCAGGGTGTGCGGCAGAAGCAGGCCCCAGCGTTCACCTTGCAGCAGTTAAAGCAGTTAGTCCGCAGCCTAGATACGGAAACGGTGACAGGACTCCGTGATCGAGCGATTTTGTTATTGGGCTTCACCGGGGCCTTTCGTCGCTCGGAACTGACCGCCCTCAATGTGCAGGATTTGCGGTTCACCGAGGACTGTTTAGTGGTATCGCTGGGCAAGAGCAAAACTAATCAGCTAGGTGACTACGAGGAAAAAGCCATCTTCTACTCCCCAGAATCCGCCGTGTGTCCCATCCGCTGCCTGAAGGCATGGCTAGCGCAGTTAGAGCGGACCGAAGGACCCGTGTTCGTAATGCTGCGTAAGGGCAACCGCCTCACCACCAACCGCCTCTCTGACCAGACCATCAATACCTTGGTACAACGCTACCTTGGGCCGGGTTATACGGCCCACTCCTTGCGGGCCTCCTTCGTAACAGTAGCTAAATTGAATGGAGTTGATGACAGCAAGATCATGAACCAAACCAAACACAAGACCAGCGCCATGATTCGCCGCTATACGCGCCTCGATAATGTGCAGCAGCACAATGCCGCTAAGGAATTAGGCTTGTAATCACTTATACTTAAGGCCACCCGTGTAGCGTATTCTGATCGGGCGTTTGTAAAATGATACAAGCTCGACACTAGAGGAAAACTTGCTGTTTAAGAGTGCCGTCCCCAACATGTAAAATGGAATAGCCCGCAGCTTTAGTTAGCGATGCGGAAGGCTTCCGCCCGGAAGGCCGTATCCTAGCATCGGCGTATAGTGGGTTGAGGACTATATTTCAGGACAAGGAAAAGAGTAGCCTTTATTCTGTCCAGCGTAACTAGACCACCTCAGTCGCAGCGAGTTTACTGGGGGGGCAACACGGCCCGGGCCTATGGTGCTGACCTGAAGCGATTCGCCAGGTGGTGTGCGACTGAGGGTCATAAACCAGTGCTAGCTTCGGTTGATGCTATAGTCGGTTGTATTACGCACCTAGCCGAAGCGGGTAGAGAGGTGGCCATGCTGGAGCGACCCCTCGCAGCTATCGAAGCTGTTGAGGAAGGGGCACAGCGACTAAAATAGAACGGACTCTCACGACATGAGCGAAACTTGAGGTGTGACCTATCTCCTTTCACTTTACCATAAAAGTCCTGCCCAAAGATATCATCGTTACCTGGATTTTGCCTCATTTGCCATTTCGCCCGGGCGGGCGGCGCCCGGCCGCTGAGCCGACGGAAGTCGTGGCCGCGATTCTTTACAAACTCAGAACCAGCTGCTAGTGGCGCTTTCTGCCCGTGCGCCAGTTGCTGCCCCAGCGGCCATTGAGTTGGCAGGGCGTCTTCTACCACTTCGATGAGTGGTGCAAGCAAGGCGCTTGGAAACGGGTCTGGCTGTGCGTGTTGCGCCAGCACCAGCGCCAACTTGACCTGTCGAGCGTTCAACTCGACGGCAGCCATACACCGGCCAAAAAAGGCGGAGCGGCCGTTGGTTACTAGGGCCGCAAAGCGGCGCGCACCACCAACGCCCTGTTCCTGGCCGACAATACCGGTCAGCCACTGACGTGGCCCCGCCCCAAGCGGGCAACCACCACGACGCCTTTGGTCTTGGACGGGTGTTTGCCGAACTCTGCGACCTGTTGGCCCAGGCCGGTCTAAGCCTAGACGGCGTGTTGCTGAACGCCGATAATGCCTTTGATACAAATGAATTACGGCAAGCTTGTGCGGCCCACGGCATTGAGGCCAACATCGCCCGCAACCGGCGGGCCGTGGATTGGCAAACAGATCAGAACACACCACTTGGCCCCGAACTCTATCGCCGCCGGCTGGTCATTGAGCAGATGAACGCCTAGCTCGACGGCTTCAAGGCCTAACTGGTGCGCTACGAAACGTGCCTGCTAAACTAGCTTACCTTACACTGGCTTGCATTTACCACACTCCTTCTGCGTAAAATCGCCCGACAAACGACTTCCTAAACAGCTTCTTTACTTAAGTCAATCAACCGGCTTACATCTCGGCCAGCATTTCCCACCGTTCGTTGAGTTGGGCCAGCTCCTTTTTCACCTGCTCGAACTTGAGCGTGGCGTCCTTAAGTTGGGCGGCGAATTCGGTCAGCAGAGGTATACGGTAGGAAAGCGCATATTGCGAACGTACGGGCACCTGGGATATCATAGCACGAGATGAAAAAAAGCACGACCACCTTAATCACCGCAACAGTAGTATTTTTTTCCTGCACCCAAAGCAGCGAATCGACTTCGAATGCGGTTGGCGGCAAAACGCCGAATCCAACAAAGCACGCGACCAGCCGCCCCACAAGACGCTTCAGCTCACGGCATGAATACGTGGAGACGAACGGAGCCCGTGTACTAATCCAAAACAGCTTTCCGAAGAGCCGAATAAACTACACCGAACCAACCGGCAGAAAATATATTTACGCGGTATTCTGGACCCAGATAATTAATAAGACACCTACTTCACTTGAATTAGCAATTGATTTCCCCGCAGATTCATTTGAACTTCCAGCTTCCTCGGGCAATTACATGAAGCTCCTGCTCCCGCCCGACACCCTTATTCCCGATAAAGAGCTGTTATCAGACTACGGACTGGCCGCAAAACCGTTTTTAGATCAGAATTTACGCAAACCAACCTCCATAAGAAGAACTATCCGCTCCACCGACTCAAGTGCTTTTTACGTCGTCACGCTCTCAAACCGTGGCGTCGGCGGCACCTTGCGAACCGGATTCAGCCTAGAACACCCAAACCTCGTTTATAGAGTCAACGAAAAAGCAATTCCTGGCGGGAAGATTGATTTAAAAAAGCTGATGTTCCCGAAATAAATAAAGAGGCTGTTCAGCGATTCGGCCTACTAAACGAACCTTGTCTTGTCCGTCCATTTAAATGACCGTTTTCTGGGGTTCTTGGCCAGTTGATAAATGGCCTTTCTCTTGGGCGACCTTCTTCCAACATTACTGCCAAGCAGACCGTAGGCGCTGTATCAGAGAGCTGAGTCTGTCTACCCGCTCGCTTTAGTGGTGCTGGAAAGACCGCCGGAAGGCCAGAGGAGAAAAGGCAGTCTTGGTCTTGAAAAACCGGCTGAAGGATTGCGAATGCTCGAAGCCCAATAGGTAGGCCACCTCGCTCACCGACAAGCCCGTGGTGGCTAACTGTTCCTTGGCCTGCGCAATGAGCTGGTCGTGGATGTGCTGTTGGGCGCTTTGACCAGTCAGGGCGCGGAGCATATCGCTTAGGTAACTGGGCGACACGTGCAGGCACTCCGCCAGATACTGCACCGTGGGAATGCCGCGGCGCAGCAAGTTTTCCGGGCGGAAGCAATCCCTTAGCGTTTCTTCCAGCCGCTGCAGCAAATCGTTGTGCACGGCTTTGCGCGTGAGAAACTGGCGTTTGTAAAAGCGTTGGGCGTACGTGAACAGCAACTCTAACTGCGCAATAATTACCTCCTGGCTGAATTCATCAAGGCGGCTGGCCAACTCGGCTTCCATGGTTTTGAAGAGCGCCAGCAGCAGCTCTTTCTCCTGCTCTGAGACGTGCAGTGCCTCGTTGATCGAGTAGGTGAAGAAGTTGTACTGCCGGATCTTCTTGGCCAGCGGGTAATTCACCAAAAAATCTGGATGCAGCAGCAACGTATACTGCGCGCACGCCGCTCCCTCGTGCTCTTCCGTGCCGCCAATAAGCTGGTTGGGGGCGGCAAACAATAAGCCGCCTTCCTCGAAGTCGTAATAGCCTTGCCCGTACAAAAGCCGGCTGCTGAGCCGGGGCCGGTACGCTATTTTGTAAAAACTCAGCACATGGGTGTGGGGCGCGTCTCTATTTTCTGCCGGGGCCGGGGCGCCGTGGAGGAGGCTAATGAGCGGATGCAGGGGCGGCGGCAAGCCCAGGTCCCGGTGCGCCTCGGACAAAGAAGCAAACCGCAACGGCGCATTTTCTAGCTTTTTCATGTTCTTAAGGTAATACCGGGCAGCTGGCAGCTAGCTGCCAGCTGCCCGGGGTAATTTAGTTGACGACGCCCTGGGCCGCATTGGCGACGGTTTCCCAAGCTTCCCAGGTAGCCAGTCGCTCGGCGTAGGCCGCGCGCACCGCGGGTAAGTTGTGGCTACCCAGGAATAGACGCAGGGGCGGCTGCTCGGCGTCGACCACCGCAAAGAGGGCGGCCGGGGTGGCGGCTGGGTTGCCTCGTTCTAGGCGGCTGAGGCCCGCGAAAAAATGGTTTTTGAACTCCGCGTACGCCGCCAGGCCCGTTGCAAACCGCAACGACTCTGGGCTGCCAAACTCGGTGGCGTAGGCCCCTGGCTCAATGATGGTGACCTTGATGCCAAACGAGGCTACTTCGGCGGCTAGGCTTTCGTGAATCGCCTCGAAGGCCCACTTGGAGGAGGCATAGTACCCCAGGACTGGCGAGGTAACGTGGCCTAGGCCACTCGAGGTGCCCAGAAGGTGGCCGCTGCCTTGCGCCCGCAATAGTGGTAAGGCCGCTTGGATAACGGAAACGGCCCCGTACACGTTGGTTTCGTAGAGGGCCCGGAGGTCGTCCAGACTGGCTTCTTCAATGGTGCCGACCAAGAAATAGCCCGCGTTGTTGAGCACGATGTCCAGCCGCCCGAAGTGCGTGTGGGCCTGGACCACGGCCGTTTTTACTTGTTCGGGGTTGGTGACGTCCAGGGCCAGCGACAACACGTTAGCTCCGTATTTCTCGGTCAGGTCGGTGAGGCTAGCGAGCGGGCGGGCGGTAGCGGCTACTTTGTCGCCGCGCTGCAGGGCAGCCTCGGTCCAGATTCGGCCAAAACCACGAGAAGCGCCCGTGATAAACCAGATTTTGGGGGTAGGGCTAGTAGTGAGTGCCCCGGCATTGTGTGCGTGAGAAGTCATGATGAAAAAGGCGTTAGAGAACAGGCCAAAGGTCTGGCTCTACGGCGGGCAGCTTGTAGCCGGATTGCGGAAGTTTGTAGCGTAAATGAGGTACTAGTCCAGTAGCCCCCGCCTGAACGGTGCCGAGCACTTCCCTGAAGCCAGCATGCTGGAGGGGACATCAGCCATGGCCCTGGGGACGAACTTTTCGCGGGTACCAGAACAGCATACCGTTCATCTGATACGCCTCTGTCACAGGGGTTAAACACTCGTTTAACCCCTGTGAAATCCTATTCTACTTACTCTCCCCTTTATTGCTAGGCCATCTCCTTATGCTCCTAAGCGCTCTTGTTCCTCGCGCAGCAACTGCTGTAATTCCGCTTCGCTGGGCAGATTAATTTGATACTTGCTTACGAACAGCTGCTCCGACAGCCCCGAGGTAGCATACCGTACCAGCGTGTCGTTTTTCTGGGCACACAGGATCAGACCGACGGGCGGGTTGTCGCCTTCGCTCATTTCGTGCTCCCGGAAGTAGTTTAGGTACACGTTCATCTGCCCAGCATCGGCGTGCGAAAACGCGCCGAGTTTGAGGTCCACGAGCACATGGCACTTAAGCAACCGATGATAAAAGACCAAGTCGACATAATAGTGCTCGTTGTCGAAGGTGAGGCGTTTTTGCCGCGCCTCGAAGCAAAAGCCACGCCCTAATTCGAGCAGGAACACTTGCAAGTGGTCGATGATGGCCTGCTCCAACTCATTTTCACTGTAGCTCGCCCGTTGTTCCAGGCCTAGGAACTCCAGCACGTAGGGATTCTTCACCACGTCGGCGACCTGCAGCGGCTGGGTGCCCGTATGCGCGGCCAGCACGGCGGCCTTGTCCGTGGAGAGGCCCGTGCGCTCATACAGCGCGGAGTTGATGGCGCGCTTGAGCTCCCGTACCGACCAGTTATTTTTCACCGCTTGTACCTCGTAGAATGCCCGTTGCAGCGGTGTGGTGAGCGTGAGTAGTTCAATAAAATGCGAGAAACTGAGCCGAGTTAACAGCACGGGCAGGGCGATACTGGGCACCCCGGCCGTCGCCGGCAATTGGTCAGACAGTGTCTGACTAATTGCCGGCAGTATGAGTCCGGCCGCTTGCAACGTAGCCGCGTGGGTGGCCAGCAGCGTCGGGTAGGTTTGGTAAAACTGCCGACAGAGCTTCAGATTGGTGAGCGAGAGTCCCGCAACACCCCGAGTTCGCAGTGCTTTAGCCAGCTCGGTCAGCAGACGTTCTCCATAAGTAGACCGATCCTGGCCGTGTTGTTCATATTCGGCCAAGTAGAAGCCCACCACCCAGTTGCGGGCCGTCAGCCAGTAGTTGACTTGTTGCAAAGCTGCCTGTTGCGCTTGCGTATGAAGCTGGCTGAGTTGATCGGCTAATGCCGGAAAAGTAGCATCATTCATGTAGCCGAAGGTACAACCAGCAACAGTTGCACACTCACACCTGGCGTATCAAAACGCAAGAGTGCGTTTGTAAAATGATACAAGCTCGACAGCAGAGGGAAACCTGACATTAAGAGTGCCGTGACTGTTGCAGAACGCCACAAGTGGGCGGCTTGCTGCGTAGCGTGTGTAGAAGGTCTGTTTAACCGCCTTTAGGGCTGGTTCGGCGCGTGGACACCTTATCGGCAGGGGGTATGCAGACTTCTGCGACAGCCACGTTCCTCAGAATGAAACACGAGCCGCTACCTTGTGCAAGAAGGGGCGCTCTCAGAAAACGGAAAAGATACCCAACTGCTACTCCTGGTAGAGTCTTTCGGCGACAAGGGCCACGTGCTTCGCTTCTTCCGATAGTCCCCGCCGGCGGCCTCCGACATGACCGCACGCCCAACCTGAGGCCGGCCCCGCGTGGGTACACTCCCCAAGTAGGGCCCGCTCCAATTCGGTCAAAGAGGCGAACAGGTGAAGCACAAGCCGGCCCTAAACGGAGGGGGTGTTGCAGGCATCGGGGAGCAAACCCAGCGTTTCGTTGGAGCACAACTAAGGCCGGGCAGCCCTGCCCGGCATATCCTTTACTGTCGGGCTTGCGTACATACTCGGGTGTCGTTACCACACCCGTTGTAGATGTCTTATTCGCATTTGGAGCCGATCAATGAAAGGGCCCGGCTCCTGGTTATTCAGAAGTACCACATCTCGACTGCCCTTCAAGAATCCATCTTCCAGGAGTTAACCACGCTGGCTGCCCACCTTTTTGGGTTGCCGGTTGCTTTTCTGTCGCTCGTCGACGGTGCCCAGGTATATTTTCCGGCTACGCAGGGCGTCCCCGACCTGCGGGTGCTGCCCCGCGAGGCGGCTCTCTGCTCCATGGCCGTGCACCAACACGCCACCCTGGTGCTCAACGGCATCAGTCAAGGCAGCCCTTCCCCGCACTGGCAAACGGCCCAGCGATTTCGCATGGAGTTTTACGCGGGGGCGCCCTTGCTGCTCGAGCAACAGTACGCGGTAGGAGCCCTGTGCCTGAGTGACCACCAGTCGCGCGCCTTTACCGCCCAGGAAGAAGGTGTGCTGAATGAGTTGGCCGCCGTCGCGAGCCAGGCCATCGCGACGTGGTGGCAGTATAGGGCCGAGCAGGGGGACGCGAACCGCTGGCCAGCCGTGCAGCAGTTAGCCATCGAGGACATCCACCTGTTGCAGGCCCTACTTCCCCGCCTGCGGGCCCAGCATGCCGACGCCACCCTGCACGTAGTGCAGCGACGCCTACTGAATTTGAGGGAAACCGTCACCGCAAAGTTGCCGCCACTACCACCGGCGAGCAGCCCGGTGCGCCCGCCTCTTGGTTCCTGATTCCGGCCGGCCGGGGGCTAACTGTTTGGCGGGTAGTCTCCTTGCTAGATGCCTGACCAATATGTTTGTCCGGTAGAAGCCTACTTTTCTTTTCGTTCCACGATAACTAGCTGCGGTAGCGGCGACGGGTGCTTCGGCACGAAGCGGACTTTTTTATGCCTACTCCTTCTGCGCCGGCGCTGCCGGCCGATGTAGCCCACCCTACCGGGCTGCTGCACACGCTACTCACCATGTCCCTGACGGCCATTGCCGTCCTGCGGCCCCTCTATGCGGCGGAGACAGCCCTCATCCGGGACTTTGCCTGGGTGCACCTCAACCCGGCTGGCCAGCGTCTGCTCCAGCAGCCCGAGTGCCCTGTCGCCTCGCTGCTTACGCTGTTCCCCACGGCTCAGGCCGACGGCGTATTCGACCAGTGCTGCCAGGCGTTCCAGACCGGCGAACCGCAGCGCAACCAGACCTATTACCAGGCCGATGGCCTCGACGGTTATTTCCTGCTCGCGGCCCAGCGCTACGAGGACCTGCTCGTCGTCAACTTCCTCGACACCCACGCGTGGCCCCGCCCGGCCGCCGAGCACGCCCTGCGCGAAAGCCAGGCCCGCGAGCAGGCCGCCCGTCGCGCGGCCGAAACCGAGCGCCAGCGCCTGCACGCGGCCTTGACGCAGATGCCGGCCAACGTCAACCTGCTCACCGGCCCCGACCACGTTTTTTCCTTCGTCAACCCCGGCTACGCCCAGCTGTTTCCCGGCCGGACGCTGCTCGGGCGACCCTTTCTTGAAGCCCTGCCCGAACTGGCCGGCCAGGGCTTTTTCGAGCTGCTCGACCGGGTCTATCAGACCGGGGAGCCGGCCTACCAGCAGGAAGCCGAAGCCCGGGCCGATTTCACCGGGACCGGGCAATTGGAGCAGCGCTACTACAATACCTCGTTCCAGCCCATCCGCAATGCGGCGGGCCAGGTTACAGAAATTCTCAACTTTGCCGTGGACGTGACCGCGCAGGGGCACACCCGTCGGAAGCTGGAACAACTAAACCAGGAGTTGGAACTGCGGGTCACCGCCCGCTCGGCCGAAGCCAAAGCGGCCCTCTTCGAGGCTGAGCGGCAACGCGAGCAGGCCCAGCAGCAGCAGGCGCGGCTCGGGCAGATACTGGGCCAGATGCCGGCCGCCATTGCCACGCTACGCGGCCCAGAGCACCGCTACGCCTACTTCAACGCGGCGTACCACACTATCTCGGCCGACCGCACCGTGCTGGGCCACACGGTGGCTGAGATTTTCCCGGAATTGGTGGAGCAAGGCGTCATGGGCCTGCTCGACCACGTATACACCAGCGGCGAACCCTTTTTCGGCACCGAAGTCCTGCTCATGATCCAGGACCCGGCCACCGGCCAGCCCGCGCCGCGCTACCTGGATTTCACCTACCAGCCCCTGCGCGACTCGCAGCAGCAGACGGAAGGCTTGCTGGTATTTGCCCTGGACGTAACCGAGCGGGTGCAGACCCGCAAGCAGGCCGAAACCCTGCAAGCCGCCATGCGGGCCGTCACCCAGCGCCAGGCCCAGGAGCGCGAAAATGCGTACCAGCTCTTCGAGCAGGCCCCGGCTGCCGTGTGCCTGCTGCGCGAGCCCGACCACCGCGTCGTATACCTCAATCCAGCCTATCAGGCGCTGTTTCCCGGCCAGAAACTGCGGGGCCAGACCCTGGCCCAGGTGCAGCCCGCCAACGCGGCCCTGGTCACGCTCTTCGATGGCGTGTACGAGGGCGGCCAGACGCAGTTCCAGCGCGAGGTGCCCCTATCCGTGCCGCAAGGCCCCGGCCAGCCCCCGCTGCGGCGCTACTTCGATTTCACCTACCAGGCCTACCGGGAAGAGGGGCGCATTGTGGGCGTTTCCCTCTTCGGTTTCGACGTGACCGAGCGCGTGCACGCCAGCCAGGCCGTGGAAGCCCAGCGGGCCGAGCTGCAGCGCCTCTTCGCGCAGGCGCCGGTGGCCATTGCCCTGCTGCGCGGGCCCGACCTGGTGATAGAGCTAGCCAACGCGGCCGTGGAGCGCATTTGGGGGCGGGCAGCGGCGCAGGTCCTGGGCCAGCCCTACTTCGAGGCCCTGCCGGAAACGGCCGGCCAGGGCTTTGAGCAGCTGCTGGCCCAGGTGCTGTACACCGGCCAACCCTTTTTCGTGACCGAGGCGCCCGTGCAGCTGCCCCGGGCCCACACCGGTCAGCCCGTGCAAGGCTTCGTCAACTTTGTCTTTCAGCCTCTTTTCGACGAGCAGGGGCACCCCAGCGGCCTACTGGCCATGGGTACGGAAGTGACCGAGCAAGTGCTGGCCCGCCAACAGGTGCAGGAGCTCAACGAAGAGTTGGCGGCCCTCAACGAAGAACTGACGGCCACCAACGAGGAGCTCAGCGAGAGCAACACGCGCCTGCTGCGCACCAACGCCGACCTCGACACTTTCGTGTACACGGCCTCGCACGATTTGAAGGCCCCGATTGCCAATATCGAGGGCCTGCTCGACGTGCTGAGCGAGTACCTGCCTCCCGATGACCAGGAGCCACTGGTGCCCCAATTGATGACCCGCATGCGCGGGGCCATCACCCGCTTCCAGCAGACGGTGGGCCACCTCACCGACGTGTCGCACCTGCAGTACCACCCCGGCCAGCCGCAGGAAGCAGTGGACGTGGCCCGCATCATCCAGGACGTGCGCCTGGATTTGCTGCCGCTATTGGAAGGCACCCAGGCCCAACTGCTGCTGGACGTGGCGGAATGCCCCCCCGTTCGCTTCGCTGCCAAAGACCTGCGCAGCATCGTCTACAATCTGCTCAGCAACGCGGTGAAGTACCGCGCCCCCACCCGCCTGCCCGTGGTGCACCTGCGCACCCGCTACGCCCCGCACCAGCTGCTGCTCGAAGTGCAGGACAACGGCCTGGGCCTGAATGCGCAGCAGCAGGGCAAGCTCTTCCAGATGTTCAAGCGCCTGCACACCCACGTGGAGGGTTCGGGCGTGGGCCTCTACATGATCAAGCGCCTGATTGAGAATGCCGGCGGCACCATCACCGTGCAGAGTCAGCCCGACGTGGGTTCCACGTTCACCGTAATCCTACCCTTGGCCCCATATAGCCACTTATAATGGTAAAGCTTCCCCACATCCTGCTCGTCGACGACGACGACACCACCAATTTCCTCAACGAGTTGCTCTTCAAAAAGCTCAACGTCACGGACCACGTCCGTACGGCTTACACCGGCGAAGAGGCCCTCAAGTTACTCACCCAGGACCCACCCTATGAACCCACCCTGCTGCTGCTCGACGTGAACATGCCCGGCATGGGGGGCATCGAATTCCTGGACGCCTACCAGCGCCTGTCCCAGGCCCAGCAGCAGGCCACCGTCATCGTCATGCTCACCACCTCCATGGACGCGCGCGATTTATCCCGCCTCAATGAGCTGCCCATCGCCGGCCTGGTGAGCAAGCCTCTCACCCGCGAGAAGATTGAAACGCTGCTGCAACTCCATTTCCAGCTGCAGCTGCCGCCGGGCGAATAGAAGGTGCCCCCTCCGGTTTGCGGTAGCTTACCCGCCATCCCTGGTTCCAAGAAGAGGCCGCGGGCCTGGCCCTGTACTTGACGGATGCCGAGGCAGGCGGCGTCCACCTGTTTGCAGGTGCTCCTGCGTCGAAGACAGCTCTGACAAGTCCGTACACCACACTGATCCCAACTCGAAGGTAATAAACTGGTTGTGTCTATTGCCGCTCTCGTTAGCCATAGCTGCTGACCCATGTAACAAGTCGTTTACACGGCCTTCTTAGCTTGCTATAGCTCGTTGCAAACTTGCCGATCCCGGTAAGCCGCGAGACGTTGGAGAGCCTGCTCACCCGCCGGCAGGGCAGCGCCCTGACCTGGTGGGCGTGGTTCCGGCAAGCCCCGGCAGCCTCCACTTCCCGGCAGATGCTGCAACACCTGGCCCGCCTGGCAGCCACTGGGCTTGCCGGCCAACCTGGCCCGGCGGGTTCACCAGCTTGGCCAATCCGCCGGCAGTAAGGGTATCCACGTTCTTGGCCATGCTCACGGATCAGTAGTCCGTCAAGTGGGGCTCAGGAGAGCTGCGGCACAGGGTCAGAAAGCGAAGGCCAGAAAGCTAAACCTAGTTTTCTTCCTGGCCCGACTGCTTAGCCCCGATTTGTAAGGCATTTTCATGCAATTGGGAGCGTAAGGCTATAGGGCTTAGAAGTTATGGAATTTTGGACTGCCTTACGTCCTGCTTCTGTTCGTCTCTACTGGACCACCTCAGTGGTCACACACCACACTGTAGCTACCCTGGGCCATGAGCTTGGCCGTAGGGGCAAAGCTGTCTTCCTCGAAGAGCCAGGTGAGGAGCTGCCCCGCGCTGCCCGCTTCCGGACCTACTTCCAGCTCGCTCCACTCGTGCAGGGGCTTGTCGCCGTCCCAGACCCAGCGCGTGAGCCGGCCGCGGTAGCGCTTGCTCACGCGCCGGCCGAGCGCGTCATAGCGGAACGTGACGGCGTAGCCGTCGGGGCGCGTGACGCTCGTCAGCTGCCCGGCCCCGTCCCAGGTGTAACGCCATACGTGCTCATTGGAGACTCGGTTCTAGATCAGATTATCTTTCGTGTCGTACTGGTTACGAGTGAGCAATACGTCAAACCTAGCAATCAGCTGTCGAAAATTCCGACCTCAAAATTGTTGCTCGCTAACACCTCTATGTAACTATCATATCCCACAAGTAGAAAGTGGGCCAGGTTAAACCGCTGTAAAGGATCGAACGAGCTTTGGTCCCATGAAGAGTTACTTATGTAATAAAGACCCAGGTTGTCTCTTGTAGTATCCACTACTTCAAAGTCGTCATAATTAGCCTCCCAGAAGTTAACCGTAGCATATTCTAATTTTGCAAAAACAGGAAAATCTATTACTGCTTTTTTAATTACTTCCTCTTCAAATTCATGATTTGGAATAGCAACTTCTATTGTTATTGGCAACGAGGCTCGCTCGCTAACTTGAAAGGACAATATGGTTGTACGAACAACAAAATCTACTTCAACAGGCTGTAGCTTGTATTTCATTGTAAGTAGCATTTACGGGTTACGTGACCTCAAACTTCTTTGCCTGCTTTATCAGCCGTTCTAGATATAGTTTTGGACGGTGACCTATACTTAAAATCTGCGACCAGATATTTAGGCGCTTTTTCATATAGAACACAGCTTGCATTATCAGGTACTTTCTCCCCAATACTCAATGCTGCTAGGCCACGATTGTTAAGAATGATAGCTTTGCCCGTAGATGGATCAACCGTGTAATAAATCAAAAATTCGTTAGGATTGATAATCTCCTTTTCATTAGGATTGCCTACCTCTGCTACTGATCTTCCCGCTATTTTATCCGAAGCCTGTGAGCCAATTACACTAAATTTCGGCGCTATACGGTTTTGTCCAGAGTGTATATCCTTAGGGAAAGGTATGATTTCACCAACGGCAAAAGGATCAAGTCCGCTCAATCCTAAGACATATACCTGCTTCTGCGGGTTTTTGACATAGCTATATAGAGCATTTCCCCCATTAATCGAATGGAATCCTAACTGATGCATGTTCCAACTTCAGGGTCGTAGTAGCGGAAGCAGTTGTTTCCGTATTCTCGTACTGGCTCTGGAAGGAATAATCCTAGGGCCTACCCTGTAACTGACACCGGGCCGAACACTTATAGTGGGTGGGCATACCCGCGAATAAATTGCGGTAGGCATAGACATTTTCTCCGATTATACAGTCGAGCAATTTGCCTTTAGCCAAATCTCGCTTCAACTTATCGACTCGTGAATCCATCAAGGCACGATAATTTTAATGTGACACTACTCATAGGCCTGCTCATGCATCTACCCAGTATTCAGACAGGCAGATCTTATTGCCATCCGGATCAGTCAGGTAGGCAAAATCGCCAAAGGGCGTGCTCACTAAATCCCTGGTGAAAGGAGCTCCGTTTTGTACTAACGTATTGTAGCGCTGCTCTAAGTCGGACACCTCCAGCGTAATGAATGGATAGTTTCCGGATTGTTTACCAGCTAACTGCTGTTCCCAATCTGATGTGGGCAATTGCAAAGACAGTTGAATATTGTAGTCTTTGTTTCTCAAGCGTACAATTCTTTCTTCTCCCGTTTTTTGCCAATCATAAGCTATCATAAAGCCTAAAAAATTGCAATAAAAGACAATCGAAGCCTCAAAATTGCTAACAAAAATTACGAATGTTGCCAGTTGGGTCATGGATATATATTTATGCAACGCCACACTTCTTAACTCTGCTTATCCTGGTTTTTCCGCCTGATTTTGGGTCGAATCTGTAATGCTTATCATAATTCCTACTCATAATTTCCTCGTGTTCAGCCCTGTAAAAAGAGCTTTTCCCCTCGCCGCCAATATCGTATATATCATAATTTTCATCCATACGGTCATTTATCCAGCGGCGGTTGTAGTCTATAGATTGGGCCTCATGTAACTCGGGTACGTAAGGATTATATGTCTTAAATTCCCTTACCCAATCATCAGTGATTGTTCTTACAGTGTGCCCCTGCGCTTTTAGTTGTTTAGCTACCTGATTCACTCTTTTTTGCCCTTCCCCAATTATAATGAGAGGGTTGGGGTTTAGGCCAAAGACGTCAGTCCAACTTGTTGGATTTTGTACATAGCTATATAGAGCATCTCCACCCATTAATCGAATGGGGTCCTGACTGATGTATGTTCCAGCTTCGGGGTCGTAGTAGCGGAAGCGGTTGTAGTAGAGGCCGGTTTCCGTATCCTCGTACTGGCCTTGGTAGCGGAACGGACAGTCCTGGGGCTTGCCCTGGCCCTGGCGCACCTGCCCGTAGCTGTCGAGCTGGGCCTGCCACGTCTGGGTGCCCTGCGCATCGTAAAGCGCCAGCGGGGTGCCCAGATGGTCGCACACCACACTGTAGCTACCCTGTGCCGTGAGCTTGGCCACGGGGGCAAAGCTGTCCTCCTCGAAGAGCCAGGTGAGGAGCTGCCCCGCGCTGCCCGCTTCCG
This sequence comes from Hymenobacter norwichensis DSM 15439, assembly GCF_000420705.1. Lineage (GTDB taxonomy): Bacteria > Bacteroidota > Bacteroidia > Cytophagales > Hymenobacteraceae > Hymenobacter > Hymenobacter norwichensis. The sequence goes on along the minus strand of NZ_ATVL01000002.1, from coordinate 24,317 downwards.
GGCCCACCTCCAGCTCGCTCCACTCGTGCAGAGTCTTGTCGCCGTCCCAGACCCAGCGCGTGAGCCGGCCGCGGTAGCGCTTGCTCACGCGCCGGCCGAGCGCGTCATAGCGGAACGTGACGGCATAGCCGTCGGGGCGCGTGACGCTCGTCAGCTGCCCGCCCCCGTCCCAGGTGTAACGCCATACGTGCTTGGCCCGGGTGGTCTTCTGGATCAGGTTACCCTCGGCGTCGTACTGATAGCGCGTGCCGTCGGCCTGGCGCAGCTGCCCGCCCTTGCCATAGCGCCGGTCCGTGCGGGCCTGGGTGCGGAATAGGTTGCCTACCGCGTCGGGCTGGCGCAGTTCCTGGGTGCCATCGGCGTAGCGGGCGGCGGCCAGGTTGCCCCAGGCGTCGTGCTCGTAGCGCGTCGTGCCCAGCAGCGTGTCGTCGATTTCCGTGAGCTGGTCGGTACCCTGCCACTGGTAGCGCCGGCGGCGCTCCGGGCGGCCGTCGGCGGCGGTGATCAGCTGGCTGGTGGGCCGCCCCAGCGCGTCGCGCTGCCAGGCCGTGCGCACGCCGCCGGTGAGCTGGCGGTAGAGTTCCAGCCCGTCGGCGTCGCGCTCCATCACACTCTGCCAAGTGTTCGCCTGCAGCCGCCGCACCTGGCCCCAGGCGTCGCGTTCCAGCTGCACGTCGGCCCCCAACGACGAGGTGATCTGCATCCGCTGGCCGTGCACGTTGTAGGTGCTACTCACTACGTGGCCATTCTGCACTTCGCGTAGTACCCGGCCCAGCAAATCGCGCTCAAACTGCACCGTGGCGGCAGTGTTGCGGGCTTCCAGCAAGGCCCCATCGGTGCGGTAGCGGTACGCTACGGATTCGGCCCCGTTGTAGCGCACCGCCGTTACCCGGCTGGCCTCGTCGTAGGTGTACTCCGTGCTGCGGCCCGCTGGGCGCTCGATGCGCGTCACGCGGCCCGCAGCATCCCGCCGGTAGTGGCGCGTGAGCCCGTCGAAGCCACGCTCCGTCACCACGCGGCCAGTCGCATCCAGCGTAAACATGTACAGCTCTCCGTGCTCGTTGCGAAGACTGGTCAGGCGGCCTTCCGTGTCGTAAGCAAACTGTATCCGCGTCCCGGCTTCGGTACGGGTTGCTACTTGGTTTAGGGGTGTGTAGGTCAGCTGCACGGCACGCTCAGCACTGCGGGCTTCCAGCACGTTATCTTCCGCGTCGTAGACGAAGGCCTGGACGGTACCATCGACTTCACGCGCTTCTACCACGCGGCCCAACACGTCGAAGCGCTGGCGCCGGGTGCGGCCCTGGGCGTCGGTTACCTGCGTGAGGCGACCCAGCGCGTCGTAGGCGCGGGAGCTGATCCGGTCGTCGGGCGCGACGAGGTGCCGCAGCTGGTGCTGCGTATCATAGCGCAGGCGGGTGGTGCGGCCAGCCGCGTCGGTAACAGCGGCCAGCCGCCCCCGCTCATCGTATGCATAGTGCGTAGTGGTACCCAGCGGGTCGGTGCTGGTCAGCTGGTTGCCGCTTGCATCGTACGTCCACTGCCACACCCCACCGATGGCATCCGTGACCTGCACCGGCAAATCCTGCGCGTTGTACTGCGTTCGAATTTGGGCTCCGCCGGGGTGCGTTAACTGGGTCTGGTTGCCGCGGGCATCGTATTCGTACGAGGTGGTAAGCCCTAGTGGGTCGCGCTCAGCAATAAGCTCCCCGTAGATGTTGTAGCTCCACTGATAGACGGCGCCCAGCGGGTCGATGTGTCGGGTCACGAGGCCATCTTCATGCTCGTACACACTCACGTCGCCAGGGGTAGCGCCGCGGGCCACGGTCTGGCCCGGCGTGAACGTCATGCGGCCGCTGAGTACGTCGCCGTCGCCCCAGGTGCGCACGCACTGCGCTTCTGGACCGACGCCCGCGTACTCGAAGTAGAAAGAAACACCCCTGCGCGACGTTTTGCGGGTCATGAGATGATCGGCCCGGTAGGCGTAGCGGCGCGCCTGCCCCAGGGCATCTACGGCGGCCGTCAGGTGTCCGGCCGCGTCGTACTCATACTGCACTACGGTAGCGCGGCCGTCGCCACTGGCGGCAGGAGCTTCCAGCGCTGTAATGCGGCCGTACGTATCGAGTGTAAGGAGCAGTTTCCGGTCGGCGCTATCTATGAGTTGGTGCAGCCGGCCTTGTTCGTCGTAGGTTAGCTGGATAGCAAAGCCGCTGGTATCCTCGATACGGACGAGCTGGTAGTGCTTGGTTGTTGCATCATAGAGCTTTTCAGCAGGAGCGGAGGCTTCGGCAAAACAGTAGTAGCGGCGTTCGTCTAGGCTGTAGAGGTGGTAGTTGCCGGCTTGGTCTTGCTGTAGTTCTAGGCGTTCCTGCCGGTTGAACACACTGAACTTGTTGCGGGTATTAGGTAACGCAAACAATGCCAGACGCCCATCCGCCAAACGCACGGCAGCGCTGCTCTCGTCCGTGAGCAAGGCTACATCAAGGCTATGGTGCCAGCCATGTCCTAGCGGGCCTACATAGTCCGAGTTGGAATACCACCACCGCTGCCATATAAAAGGAATAGGCCCTGGTAGCTCCAAGTCAATGTGATCAAACAGCATCACGCCGTTAGCTACATCAATAGGATCCCAAAGGCACTTACGCTTTCTTTCTACGTACGCCTTGACTGCTTTAAGCTTTCTGCCCAAAAGACTATTCCCAAGGGCCGCTTTGGCTTTGCTTGCGGCAGCACTTAGGCGGCGGGCCTTTTTCGCCCCCGTTACCACCTTACCCAGCACTTTCATCTGGCCGGCAAGTGTACTGGCTGCTCTTCCTGCCAAACGCAAGGCGTGCCCTTCTACATCGGCTAGCCGGGCAGCCCGGCTGGCCATGCGAGCCACGCGGCTGGTTTTAGCGGCGGCATTCAGGGCGGTACCAGCACCCGCGGTAGCCGCTGTTAAGCCTACCTCGAAGGCCACCTGCCCCGTGACGTTACCCCAGTCACGAGGCGACATGTTTTGCAGCTTGTCGCCTACTTGCTCCCAGTTGTCGCCGTTGCCGGCCCAGGCCGCCGCGTCACTGATACCCTGCCCGGCGCTGCTGGCCGCATTAGACCAGTTTTGCGAGTCGCCGGCCCACTTGTAGGCATTGGTCGCACCCTCTTGAATAGCTTTGGCCGTATCAGCGGGGTGCGTTACGGCATTCCAGCCGCCCTTGGCCATGCCCCACAAGCCTTCGGCCAGGCCTTTGCCGCCTTCCCACACGCCCTCGGCCACGCCAAGCTGAAAACGCCCGATATCACCGACAGGCCCCAGCGTTTTCAGGAAATCATCGGCCTGGTCGGCTAGGCTTTTTTCCGGAGCTGGCGGCGGGGCACAGGCGGCCTTAGCAGCAGCCAGGCTGAAGTGAATCCCGATGCTGCCCGTCATCCCACATACGAGCTTGGAATCTTCCAGCAAGGGGTGTCCTAGTCCCAGTTGGACATCGGTCTTTACGGGGCTCCAGGGCAGTCCTTGCACGTACAAGCAGGGACCTTTAGTCATGGCACACACGCCCATTGAGGGAATGTTGACCAACGGCACCATATCCTTATCTGTTGCTTGCTTCTGCCCGTTGATAGTGGTGTTGACGTTGAAGGTAACGTTGAGAATCGCAGGTAGGGTACCCCTGTCACACGTGAGAAAAACGCCGGCCGGTACGTATTTTTTTTCCATGGCGGTGGATCAGCTATAGCTAGCGTATCAATAAGAAATAGTATCAGGCCACCTGGGCGGCCATAGTGCATAGCGTTTTGTTCATAAACACACCTGCCACACCATACACCGTAAACTGGGCCGCGTGGCATAGCTCTCGGTGCCTGTCGAACTCGTAGCTTTCCACGTGCTCGACGCGCAGCGTGGTAGCCAAGTCGTACTGGTCGGTTAGGGTGCGCAAGGCCTGCTGAGCGGCATCAGCTGGGTACTCGGCCGGGTTGAATTCACCTTTCACCAACAAGCCATACGCCATATCGTCGGGCACTTTCTCTTGGCGTTGCACGGTGGTGCTTAAAGGCAAATCCAGATTGCCCAGAAAACGCGCCACCGTACGGGGCTGGCCGGGCGTGGGCGTGGTGCTGTACGGCTGCCCGTAAAGCGCCGGGAACAAGGTGCCATATTCGTACCCCCGCCGCAGAATGTCTTCCAGGTAGCCGTCGCCGTGCAACACTTGGCCAATACCATCCACCATGCCCGGGGTAACGGTGTCGGAGCGCTTATATTTCCGGCGCAGTTTAGGGTGCAAGGCGGCCCATTGCTGGCGCAGATGGGCCTTGTTGCATACGCGCAGTAGTTGGCCGGTCTGGTCAGTCTCAATTAGTAATTCGCTGCGTAGCGCCGCCGTATCGGCATCAAGTGCCGCGAGGCCATGCTGCTCGGTCTGGTGAAAGTCCAGTACGGTAACTGCGTATAGCCACCCGGTGCTCGTTTTCTCCAGCGGCTGTTTTCGGAAGCGCGTAGTACGCGTGTTCTCGTAGAACAGGTTGCCTAGCAGACTAGTCGTGTGCACCGTAGTGGTGCACATCTGCGTGGCCGGAAACTGTGGGAGAAGCAAGGTCATAAGCGAATGAGAACAGCCGAAGCAGGAAGGCCGCTGGCCGCAACGGCTAGCCGTTGATTTTGACGGATGTACCGGAAATATCTACCGTGGAGCCACTGCTGATTTCCATCTTGCCCGTGGTGGAAACACTTTGCTCTTTGGCGCTGAGCGTCATCTTGGCCGTAGCGTCGGCGGTAATATCTTTTTCGGCCTTGAGCGCAATACTCTTCGAGGCCGAAGTCACCTTAATTTCCTCTTCCGCGTCAATGGTGATGTTCTTGGCGTGCATGTTAATTTCGCCTTTGTCGCCCGCCTCCAGCGTGATGGTCGAGCCATTCACTGTGACGGGGCCACTGGTTTGGATATGAATACTGCCGTCGCCATTAAACCCGACGGTAATGGCGGTGCCTTTGTTGTTGGAATTAGAAATGTGGATTTTCTGATCCCCCTTCGTATCCATCATCACGAACTTATTGCCCCCTGCGGTTTGCAGGCCTTTCATCAAGTTGCCATCGGGCGAGTACTTGGCGCTCTGCTTGTTGTTGGCGTGAAACATGTTGCCCAGCACGAACGGCTGCTCGGCCAGTCCCCCCTGATAGCCAACTAGCACCTGCGAGCCTACTTCCGGCTTCATCAGGTGCCCTTTGCCGTCGCCGCTATAGGGCGTCAGCAAGCGAATCCAGTTGGTTTCGGCGTGTTTTTTATTTTGAACAGGCCAATAATAACGCACCCGCAGGCGGCCCAATTTTTCGGGGTCCTTATCATCAATTACTTCGGCCAATTCTGATTGGCCCTGGGGTGGGGCATAGGTGGAGTAGATGGGCGGCACATCGAGCAGATGCGGAATAGCCGTAAATGAATTACGGTAGTTGCCGCGGGCATCCACATGGTGCGTTAGTTCGGTGAGGCGGTAGGTCCCGAAGTTCTCGGCCGCTGTGTAGCGGCTGCCCAGGCCCTCTCCGTTCACCCGAATGATGCGGCCCAGTTGCAGAGCCGGATTGTCGCTGTGGCCCTGCACCATCACCAAGTTGGCCGCCCGGCTGGCTTTTAGAAACTTGGCTTCTTCGGTCAGTGCCGCCGCGCTGGGGATAAAAGTTTCTGCCGTAGTATGGGAGGGTTGCGCGAACAGCTTTTCGGACTGCTCTAGTGCCAGCTTACTGTAGCGGTGCTGGCTGATGGTGGGCACCTGCTGGGCGCTGGTGTCACTGGTAAAGTGCTGGTGCTGCTGGTAGTTGTAGTCGTAGAGCGTAACGCGGGCTGGTTGCAGTGCCAAACTGAACTGGAAGCTGGTATATATGCCATCGGCTACCAACTCTATTTCTTGTCCAGTAGCCGGGGACCCCAAATGGAGCTTCTCCCCATCGTAGTAAAACCATTCGCCGTACTCGGCAGCTAAGCGGCTTAAAAACGTGAAATTAGATTCTTGGTATTGAACCACGTAGGCTAGAGGGGCAGTGTGCGCAGGCTCAATGCGGGTGGGCAACAAGTTGGCGGGATACGGCGCCAGTACCTGCCGAAAAATATCAGCCAAGGTTTGCTTAACGAAGGTGCGTTTTTGTATGCCATCCGCCAATAACCGGCAGGGGCTGTAGCCCTGCACATTGATACTGGCTGTATAATCGGATTCTTGGCCAGCACTTAAGCCAGTTACCACCCCTTTAAACTGCAATATCTGTTTGGTGTTGAAGTGAAACGCCGTATCCGGCATGATGCTGACCGACAGCGGCTGGCCTAAAAGATTCTCTGGGGTTTGAGAAAAGAAAGCAGTTTGCGGGTCTTCTATTCGGTCAAAGGGAACCGCCAGCGAAAACGTATGATGGCCAGACAGGCGTTGCGTGAGCGAGAAGCGAAGAAAGTCGTCTCCCGGAGACAATGGTTTGCCGGCGCCCTGCACCTGAATAGTAACTTGCCGAGCCATATAACGCGCTATAAAATGGATAAAATGATTAGCATGCAAAGTAAAAGAATAAATACAATTATGTTTGGCTATAGTCTAACCCTCGCGTTTCATGGCACTACTTGAATCTAAATCGGCGGCGACCAGCGCTTGGGCCGCAGTGGCGCACGCAGGCAACGCAGTGCCTGCTATGGCGCCGCCGGCCAGCGGCTTGGCTACGTGGGCGCAACAGGGCGCAGCAGAGCGGCAGCAGCAAAGTACACTAGGATGGTTCGACGTGGAGTTTGTTAACTTCTCCTCTGACAACTACCGCTTCCTCAATATTACCGAAGGAGACCTGCGTACTGGGCTCCGGCACCGGCAGTGGGCCGTAGGCCGGCTGGTTGATTCGTTTGGTGTTGTATGGGAAGAGTTTCGATTTGCGGACCCGGTCAATGACGTAAAGCTGCTGAAGCGCAGTATGGCACGCTGGCTGCGGCCCGTGACCTACGCCGAAATTGCGAAGATGCTGTCCGATGCCGGCGTGTTTGCCATTCGTAACAAGGCTCACTACAACAAAAACCGTTACGACTACATCTGGAAAGAAGGACAAGCAGGGGGACAATTAGACTTTTCTATGCGGCATCTCAAAAACTTGGTAAAGCCTAATATGAATGCCAATAGCGAGGGCGAGCTAGTGCCTTTTTTGTTTTATGTAGCCGGGGCGGCGCATAACTACTTCAATTTCGGCAACTTCCTGTACGGGGCGGCCGGCGCCACACTTGGGCTGAAGGTAGCGGAACTAACTGCGGGCGCCCAAGCCAATAGTTTGCTGCACTCCGATACCAATGGCTACGATCCCCAACTGGACTCTGCGGACGACCAATTCTCGATTGTAGCGGGGTATGAGTACGCGCAACAGCACAATTTCGCCCAACGAACCACCCCGTGGAACCAACCACAATGGGGGCAGCCCCGCGCCTGGTAACCAGAGCGGCAAACGCACCACCGTATGACGCAACGCCTGATCGTTCCGCTTGTTGTTGCCTGGCTCGCCACGGCCGCTGGCCTGAGCAGTTGTACCTCAGCTGCTGATCGGCAAGAGGCGTTTTTAGCACACCACGCGCACGACAACTTCGCCCCGTTTCGGCAGGTGTCCCTCTTTATTCGCGGTTCCGATGCCGCCGGGAATACGGTAATCGTGCTGACGGATGGCCGGGTCGCTGCTGCGTGCTCAGCAGAAACACCCCTCACGTTGATCATCGTAGCGACCACCACGCGCCAAATACGCCGGATCGAGCATGCGTTTCCGGCGGGCTGCGTGCCCCAAATGACCGAGCCGCAAATCAGGCAGTTGACGGCGGCGTTTTTGCGCTATCGCGTCCAGCGCCTCCGTGTCGATGGCAATGGCAATGTTTTCGTTGGGTTTGCCAGGCGCGGCCTGCTGCAGGCCGACTTGGTGTACGTCAACGAACCGGCCCGCTTGGACGAGTACTTCTACACGGACTTTGCGCCCGTTGCCGGAAAATGGTACGCCCGAAAGCCCACCGACTAAGCCAGCCTGCAACTGAGATGGTGAAGTGGTCTAGCCACGCCGAATAGCAGAAGGACGTGTCATTCTTTCGCCGTAACTATGAAAAGGAGCGGGGCGTCGCCTGACGAATGGCACCAATAGGAGACAACTCTCAAGATGGAAGCCCTGGGTTCACTTCCAAGAGTCGCGGCACACAAGCAGCAACTCGGCAGTTAGGCGCGGAGGTGGGCCGCGTAGAGGTGGCGCGCGACCCGCAAGTACGCCAGTAACCGACGGGTCTTGGACAAGCGCGCTTCTATCAGGTACCGGCTTGCTTTTCAACGCTAGCCCGATTTCTCAAATCCAGGCCTTGTCCTGTAGAAGCGGGCCAATTTCTCCCGCTACCTGAAACCGCTGCTGTTGAGAAGCCGGTACGACACCTGGGCGCAGATGCGTTGGACACTTTCCGATGCGTCGTTTGGAAAATGTCCAACCCCACTACCTTTAGGGCTGTTGTTTTCTCCCCAACTGCCCCCTCGTATGCCCTACGTTGCTTACTACCGCGTCAGCACCCTCCAGCAAGGGAAGAGCGGGCTCGGGCTGGCCGCCCAGCAGCAACTGGTGCGCAGCTTCGTAAAGGAAGAAGCCGTTCTGGGGGAGTTCGTCGAAGTGGAGGGCGGGAAGAAGGCCACGCGCCCTCAGCTGCGGGCGGCCGTGCAGCTGGCCCAGCGCCAGGGGGCCGTGCTCGTCATTGCCAAGCTGGATCGGCTCTCGCGCAATGTCGCCTTCATTGCCTCGCTGATGGAGTCGGGGGTGGAATTCGTGGCTTGTGATCAGCCGCAGGCCAACAAGTTTACCCTGCACATCTTTGCCGCGCTGGCCGAGCAGGAGCGCGACATGATCAGCGAGCGCACCCGCCGGGCCTTGCAGGTGCTCAAGGCGCAGGGCAAGCAACTTGGTACCCCAGCCAACTTGACGCCGACAGCTCATGCGCAGGGCCTAACGATCCGGCAGCAGAATGCACGGACCCACGAGGGCAACCGCCAGGCCACCGCGTTGATTGTGGCGCGCCGGGCACAGGGGTTGGGCTATAACCAGATTGCCCAGGAGCTGGAGGAGTTGGGCTTTCGCACCCGTCGTGGCTGCCGCTTCACCCACAAACAAGTTCAGCGCTTGGCCCAACGCGCAACGGAGCCAAGCGGTGTTCGCTAGGGCTATTAGTTTGCACGGGGGCTTCTCGGCTCGAAGTAAAAATACCGGTATCTTATCCAGCGCGGCTGCTACGGGCCGAGAAAACGACTTGTAAGGCCTGCCGATGCGTTCTTGCTGTTTGCTGCTACTCAGCCTCTGTGCTCCCCTTGTTGGGTGTTCCGATCCGGAGTCTATCGCCACTGGTGATGCGCAACAACCCCGTGCGCCGCTCACTGCCTGTACCCAAGCGCACAACCAGGCACGGCAGGATTTCGCGCACGGGCGCTACGAACTGCATTCGCTCGAGTTCCAGCCCTTGCCCAACACGTATCTCGATGTGCTGGCCCGTTCCTATCATATTCAGTGGCGCTTTGTGGGCGAGATGGCCCCGGCCAGCTACTTTGCCTGCTACGACTCGGTTATGTGGCAGCTGCTCGAGCACAAATACGGTCCTCACTTCGCGCAACAAGCCCAGCAGCAAGCGGACAGTTTAGATCGCACTGGCACCTGGAATGAGTCGGCCTCCTTTCCAGGGGGAATAGAACAGCTACAGCCCTGGGTCTGGCAGCAAGTGAAATGGTCCCGGCTCTCCCGCCGCGAAGGCCGGGTCTTTGCCTGCTTTACTGTCGACTCGCTGGGCGCCATTCAGGACGTACGTCTGCTCAAAAGCCTGGATGCGTCTCATGATCAGGAAGTCTTACGGGTCTTACAGCAGATGCCGCGCTGGAAACCAGCCTATCGGGAGGGCAAATCCTACGCGCTTCCCTTCACCGTTCCGATTGTCTTTTCTGAAGCGGCCCGCAAGGACTATGCTTTGGAACGGAAGTAGCCATAACACTTTACAGTCCACCGTTCAACTAATGTGACAGCGTTCGGAGGGGAGATATTCACTAAGCTAATTCCACCGTTTTCTTGAACAGCAATAGCCCGTCTGCTTAGTAAAAAGCACTATATTTTATCCATGGACAAAGAAATTGCGATCGCCAATAACCTGCCATCCACAGTGTTAGAGCTGCTTGCTGCGATTAAGCGACGGCCGGCTATGTATTTGACTCGGCGTTACATCTCGTGCCTCAAAGCGTATCTAGACGGGTGGGCCATAATGGCGTACCAACACAACATCGAGATCGATGGCAGCTGCATGCAGGAATTTCAGGATTGGATAACAGACAAGTATCGTATCACCAGCAGCCACTCTTGGGCTGATATCATTCTATTTTACTCCGGTGACGAATGCGATGCCCTTGACAATTTTTTCAAACTTTTTGATGAATGGCAGCAGCGCGTGCGTACGGTGTAGTTTTTCAGTTGCCTAGCATAGGCTTGGACATTTAGTGATTGACCTTGGCTGTTGCAGAACCCTATAACTAGTGCAAAACAGGCCTACGGCAGCTAATGGTAGCTACCGTAGGCCTGTTTAAGCATTGTTTGAACCTGTTTTGATGCAGGGAGCGGGCGCACGCTGGGTTCTGCAACAGCCACTACCGTTTGGAAAACGTTACGGAGTTCTATTACCTATTCCTCAAGGCCTACCCTTGTTTAGAGAGCCTTGATTAACTCACGTGACATACTGTGCTAGATTCACTTACAATATGATCGCAGAGGGATGGTAAATGAGGCCTGTCTAAGAGGACTCATTTTTGGTGTCTTGTAAGCCTTGGGCACGTAAAAGACCACATTCTGATGCACGCTTTCCTTCATTTTGTTAAGCAAAGAAGTGGGAAGGGATTGCGCAGCCTGATAGAGCTTTGTGTTAGTAATAGCCTCAATTCGTCCAGCAGTATCTATCCGGCATTCGAACATGATAAACCCCTGTCCTCTTTGACAAAGCGCTAACTGCTCCGATGCGGAGAATACGTTTTTTGCTGCTTTAGTCACTTCCTGTGGGTTAGCAAATCGGATTTCGTCTGGTTCTGAAAAGACCTTATCAGCCGTTGCTTGCCCATATGTGCACTGTAAGCCACCTAACATGAACAGAAGAAAGGCGAGCATCGCGGACAGTTTCATACAGGAAAATATTCGGATAGAGAACGTGTTATCCCACTTGCCAAAATACCATATTCTGACAGGAATAGCTGTAGGAGTGAAATCACCACTTTTCCAAGACTGCGCTTATAACTAGCATTACGTTAATCAACTTTTCCCAGATCAAGGCGAGACTTTATAGAAACCCTCAGAGTGGAAAAAATCAATTTATTTCGCTCCTATTTCAGAAGAGCTATCAGGTCAGGGAATGGCTTGTCTTTTACATAATCAATTGCTGACCGCCCGGATTTATCTTTTGTATCGGTGCGTCCACCATGCGCCATCAAGTACTTGATAGCATCATGACAAGCCTCATCATTCGGGGGAGTTGAATCGTTGACCTGCGCTGCCTGCGCGATATACATTATGGGCGTAAGACCCTCCTTGTCTTGAGCATTCACCCGGCTCCCCTTCTCTACTAAAAACTTGATTTTATCAAGCTCCAGATTCTTGGCCGCGATGATAAGGGGCGTTACGCCAGAAGCGTCACAGGCATTGACATCCAGTTTCAATTCGTTTGCCACGAACTGAGTGGTTGCCAAGCTTTCATTTACCGCATACATCAGCAGGGTCTGACCACTGGTGTCCCTGTCTTGGATGTTGTACTTGTAGGTAGGAATGAGCCAGCGCAAAAACGCAATATCATCGCTTCGAAGCGCCTGCATCAACACCGTGCTGCCATCATCGAGACGGTCATTGGGGCGCGCTCCTAAGCGTATAAAGTATTCACAAAGGGATTTATTGGCTTTCCCAGCGGCATACGAAAAGGCAGTTTCGCCATTTTCTCCCCTCTTGTTAATGTCAGCTCCCCTCTGCACCAAGTAGTCAACCACTTCTTGGTGTTCAGTTAGCGCAGCGAGTGCCAGTGGGGTGGAGCCCTTGTTATCAGCCTGATTTATATCGGCCCCATGCTCGACCAGTAACTGCACAAACTGAAGGATTTTTGCCGAAGTAGCCTCCGTGCTAGACGAGAGAAAAATAGCCGTTATCAAGGGCGTATCACCGGACCCATCCTGCGCATTCACCTGTGCCCCCTTGCTCAGTAGGTAGGTAGCCATGGGGTAGTCTAGTTCGTGTGCCGCCAGGAGCAAGGGGGTTTCTCCGCTGTCGCCCAGCACGGGGTCACCCAGGGTTCTACTATTTACGTCGGCCCCTCGCTCCACCAAGAATCGTACGGCTTCCACCTTCTTACTAGTAACGGCTCGGTGAATGAAGGCACGGCCATCATCCCGTCCTTTTTCATCGATGCCTTTGGACAGGAGGTATTTTATTACCTCTACCTGTCCCCCTGCCAAGGCATTACCGATAAGGGTGCGGTTCCATAGGTCGAGGGTGTCCAGTGGGCCTCCCGATTCCACATACTCTTTTACCTTATCAAGGTCGCCACTATAAGCGGCCTCATGCACTTCACTTTTTTGCGGGCCACAGGAATGAAAACAGAAGGCTAGCAACGTGATAGTAAGAGTGATTAGAGCGCTTCTCATGTTTAAAATTCTGGCCAGCGGTATCAATAAACGGAGGCTTAAGCAGCTAGTATGTTTCGACAAGGGCCCGTTATCATGCCCTATCAGGTGTCAAACCGGAGCCGATGAAATGCTACCAGCCGACTTCAAAGTGTCCGATACGTCTTTTTTATGTTAACCTTATCCTTCCGGTACTAGCAAATAACGCTTGGCAACTACCTCAGCTTCGGTGCGTGCCTGCTCCCCACTGGTCCATCGAGTATCGTAGTTGTTGGAACTATCGATCTGCGGCTCATCTGCGTCCTGCATATCATACACTGCCCACCACCAATAGTCGTCGTCCATCCATTCGGCTCGTAGGAGCAGGCCTGCCCAATGGGCGAGACAGTCGTCTTGCAAATCACCACGCCACACAATCGGCTCTTGCTGGGCAGCTATCGTTCTGGCAGATGGTATCATGTAAAGAGGGAATAGGGACCGCTTCCCAAGATACAAGCCGTCGTCGACTCTAATCGAAAGACAAGCATAAGATGCTAGGCCATCCAGAAAAGGCTCGATTTACGTGCACTTTCGGCAGCTAGCTCAGTGGCCCCAAAAACGCGGTTTTCAGGAATGTTTTTTATCCCCTTTTTTGGATAGTTGAAAATGCCCATTATGAAGCCTTTTGGGACGAGCTAAGTCGCTAGGAAACTGATCCGGGATGTACTTTTGGTCAATTATCCTCCTCTACGGTAGTTGTTACCCGCCCAAGCCATGCGACGTTCCATCCCCCAACGCGTGGAGTGGCGGGTAGGATAGCGGCCAGTGGACGGGGGGCTACTGAGACTCGTCTACCCAGAACTGGCGGCCGTTAAGGCTGATGTATCCGCCCGGCTGCCCGTTAGGTAGCGGTGTGTACCCATCGGGGCCGTGCTCGGGCGGAAGGTGCAGCAGCGGGCGGCGCTGCGGGCGGGGGGCGAGCGGTGGAAGTTGCTCCGGGAAAACGTCATAGGGCAGGGTCAGGCGGGTAAGGCCGGCTTGGTCCAGCAGCTGCGCCGACCCCTGACCGGCGGCGTTCTGCTGCCGGACGAACAGGCGTTTCAGCTCAGGGTAATAGTACTGGCTGGTGACGTGAGGCAGCTCGCGCAGCAACTGGCCGCGCGGGCTATAGAGCCGCATCGTAACGGCCGAACCAACCGGACTGGGCTGTAGCACTGCCACCACCAATGAATCGTATTGCGCGATGTGCTGGGCTTGGCCCAGGGGCAGCACCCATTGGCCGCCAGCGCCCATCAGGCCCCATTCCGCGTCGGTGTATACGATCACTAGGCCCCCGCCCGTCACCTCGCGCGGAAACAGGCCGCGCGACTGGGGCGGAATCAGCACCCGGCCCAGCGTATCGGTCAGCATCCAAGTGTCAGAGAATCCCTGGCGACTTTCCGTGGTGAGCAGAAAGTGCGTCTGCCGCCCGTTGCTCCGCTGCCAGTCCCAGAAATACGAATCCGGGTGGGCGGCCGTGATTTCACGGCCGCGCCGGTCGAGCAGGTAGTCCTGGGTGTCGCGCCGGACCCAGGCAAAGCCGTTGCGAAACCCTTCCACCACGTGGTAGCGCGGCGGCACGATCTGGCGGCCGCGGCGGCGCTCCACGAAGCCACTTTTACCCTGGTGCCAGAATTGCATGTACAACGTATCCACCAGTTCCGGCCGCTCGAACGAGCTGTAAGAGGAGACGAATTCGCATAGGCTGTTCTGCACGGCAATGGGCTCGGGCTCCGCGTCAAACAAATTGGTCCGAGGTTCGGGAAAATACAGCGCCTCGTACCGGCAGGGCACCACCAACTGGCCGCGCCGGTTGATGAGCCCGTAAAAGCGGCCCCGGCGCACCACAGCCCGCCCCTGCCAGAAATCGGTCGCGGCCGTGAAGGTGGCGCGAAAGGCCGGGCGGCCATCGGGGCGGAAAAACTGCGTGAGCGTGTCGCCGGCAGCCGTGCGCCCCTGGGCTCGCATGAAGCCGGCCCCATCGGGCTCGGACAGGGCCAACCAGCGCCGGAAGGGCACCACCACCCGGCCGGTGGTATCGATCACGCCGCGGCGCAAGCTGTCGTCGAGCACCTGCACCACGCCCCAGCTAAATTCCCGCTCGGCGGTGGCAGCCAGGTCGCCGGCGAACTTCTCCCCGTAGACGTCGGCGTAGCGGGGCCCGATGGCTTCGCGGCCTTGCCGGTCGAGGTAGCCGATGCGGCCATCGCGCTGCAGCAGGGCCCGGCCATTGCGGAAGTGCTCCAGCCAGTCGTAGCGAAACGCGGTCAGCCGCTGACCGGCGCCGTTCAGCAGCGCATACTTCCCAGGCTGCCACAACTCAGCGGATGCACCGTTATCGGATTGCTTAACGCTAAACAGGCCGTCCCCTAGGGGCAACGCTTTCGGATACTGGGCCGGCGCCTGCCACCCCAGTTGCAGCGGCTCGCGCCGGTAGCGGCGGCCGGTGGGGTCGGCGTAGTCTTCGTCAGTGCAATACCGGCGCGGCGTGGTGTCGTCTTTCCAGAACTCCTGCGGGAAGCCCGACACGTACACCTGCCCCGTGTTGTCGGCTTTGGCGCGCACCATCAGGCCGCCCTGCTTCGCGGGCACCACCACCTCGTCGGGACCCACGCGCAGGTACTCGCCGCGGGCATTGAGCACCCAGTAGCCGGCCGGCTTTACCTCCATCTTGGCGTAGCCGCCCACCAGCAGTGGCGGCTCCTGCGCCAGGGCGGTTTGCACCACCAGGCGGCCCGTGGTATCGGCGTAGCCCCAAGTGGTACCGGTGCCGGTGGTGCGCCGGAACGGCACCAGGCCGCCGGGCGGCTCGGGCGTCACCACCAGCCGCTGCACTTGCTGAAATTCATACACGACAGGCATGACGGGTCCCTCGGGAGGCGAGGGATAAGCCAGCAGAAACAGCAGGAACAGGAGCTTGATCATAGACGGGAACCTAACGCGCTTGCTGCGCAAAGGGAAAGATGCAGAAGCGAACGCATTTCCATACGGCGCCCGTGCCCGCCACTCAACGTCCAAGTCCCGCGGCCCCGGCTTAAAGCACATGGGCCGTTGGGCTAAGAGGTATAGTCCCAAAGCATGATGGTATTTTCTAGGCTCAACATCCCCCGTGGCGGTTGCCGAACGCCTCCAGGAGGGCTCTGCCCGTAAGTTGACCGAAAGAGGCTAGGTGGAAATGCGCTCAAAACAGCCTTTCGCGTTGTGAAAGCGCACCTCTCGCTCGTTCCAGACACGGAACACAAGCTTCTGCAACCGCTACAGTTCTATTTCTAACCTTCGTTGGCTGCTTACCTTGGTAAACATAAAGTTGCGTATCGGACTCGCAGAATTAGAGTTTATACTCTAGTTTAAATTCTTCAAATAGTTCAAAGAATCTATTGAGGGCGTCGCATTCGTCATGAGAGTAAAATAAGATAATACTAGCCCAGGAATGAGTAGTAGTAACCTGATACTTCGCCGCTATCCACTTTTGAAACTCTCCCATACAATCATCTTGTATTACTATGGAGTTATAAAAGGCCATATAATACCAGCCATTTAAAAAAGACTGCAAACATGATATGTAGGATTTGCTTAGATACATTCCTGGCCGCTGCTTAATGCCTGCAAGTAGCCCGGCAAGGGAAGTAGTATTCATACACTGAAGCGGAAGTACAAAGCTTTAAAGCAACAGCCACTAGACATTAGCAACTCAGTTTTCATTCTCTACTTGTCATGGCTAGCTTGCCTAAATAACCGGTGGCGTAGGGATTGCTCAAGTGCAACCGCAATCTCGCTCGATTCTTACCCTGCCAAATACGAGGAGAGATGGAAGGAAAAAGCAGAAAAGTGGGCGTCCTGCTGGCTGTCCTATTACTAGGAGTGGTCCTACTTAATAGGGGTATGAAGATGACTGAGATTCGAACGAACGGGATTTATGAGAGAGCGTACGTCTTAGAACGAGAGGGGGCCAAAGGCGGCGTGCGCTTAACCTATTCCTTTTCTCACCAAGGAGTAAACTATGTGGCCAATAATGTAACCTATCGAACAGACATCGCGAAAGGGGACTCGTTCTATATTAAAATAATAGCCGGTGAGCCCAAAGGCAAGGTTATATTTTATAAAGATAAAACCGAAGACATAGAGTAAGTAGGGCACTTTCTCTCGTACTCAACTAAGCTGAGTTGATGCGTTAGGCTTCGCAAGGCGAGCTTATCAATACCTAATAGCTAGATGATCAAGAGAAGGCTGTCAAGTATGATGGCTATGTAAGGAAACGTTATGTTCAACAGGACGTCAAGTAACACCGAAATAAATAGTTACTGTGCTGCTTTAGTAGAACATCTCCGCCATCCGGCCGCTTCTAACGCAAGGGCTCTATCCTACAATCGGCCAGCAGCTAACAGATAGACAAAGTATAAACTATATTAATCCTACGCGGCAGTACTGCCCACAGAAGATGGTCGCTTAGAGGCTGCTCTCCGATACTACTTGCCATTTTATCCTAATGAAAACCTGTCTTTGCCTCCTTACTGGTCTGCTGCTACTGAGTGGCTGCACGAAAGAAGAAAACGCGGCCCCGCTTCTTGCATCCGGGTTCAACCAGCCGATAAGCTTACGCCATCAACAGCCGGTGATGCTCCCCACCAAAGAACAAGCAGAACTGACCATCACGCTAGATAGCCTAATAGACGAGCGCTGCCCGCGGGATCTACGGTGCTTCAGTCCTGGCGTCGCGGCCACAGTTCTGAAAGTGCAAGAACAAAATGGCACCCGGCAAGCCGTTCGGCTGTATTTAGTGGGGTTGACCACGCCCACCCAGAACGATTCGGCCACCATTCAAGCCAACAATCGCCGCTACCGACTGATCGCGCACGAGGTGACGCCCTATCCAACGCAAACGCAGAACGCTTCCAATAAAAATAGACAGCTCCTCTTCACGGTAAAGCGTCTATGAGGGGTGCGCTGGCTTCTTTTGAAAGGAAACTAGCGAACCCTGCCAACAGACTCCCTACCCGCTAGAGGTGTTCGAATTACCTAGGTAAAAATGCCGCCGAAATACTGCGTTTCAGGAGCATTGACGGGGATGCTGCAACCGTTCGACATAGCACTCTTTTTCGAGCGCCTGTCATTCTAAGAGCGCTGCTTCTTAAGCGTTCAGGGTCTATTGTACAAGGCGACAGACTTGCTTATGTTCCTCTTACTGAGTTAGTAGATACTTGTGCCGGTGATCGACGAGAAAAGATCTCTCCTGCTCAGCCAGGGAATCTTGCCAAATGGGCTGCTCCCTTCCTGCTTCATCAAGCAGCACCCAAGTGTATGGGTTAATGGATCTATCGCTAATAATCACCTTGGTTTGTAGGGTATGAGCCAAAAAACGCGCTAGTGCTAGTTCATCTGCTGCATCTTCATACACGGACAGAAGCCAGGAAACATCGCCTGCATAAGCAACTAGGTGATAGTGCTCTTCTTCTATCCATAGCTCCCTAACAAGCCCCTCTTGGTGATAAAAACTCGTTAAGGCGAACTGTATTTTCTCCGGCTCAGCCGCGTGTTGCAATAGAAAATCCATCGCTAGTAGCTTTCGGTTAAGGAGTGAACCTAATGCTGTTGGACCGAGTCCACCTGCTCCTGAGTTGCTCGATTGACCACGGCGCAAGCAATCCAAGCAGACCACACGTACTAAGCAACAGGAAGCGATAGGGGCGATCCAGTGCGCCCGCGAAGGCTCCGCACCAAAACAGGCTGGCCCCGAGATAGAGCACGCAGATTCCAGTGACCAGGGTAGTCCGTTGTGCCGGCCGTATCATTCGGCTGCCAATAGCGAAGGCGCTGGCCAACAAGCAGAAGGTATAAAAGCATAATTGCTGAGAAATTACCCAAGCAATCGGCGTGCGGTACTCCCCTCGGAAGTGGTAGTGTACGAATCTGCCTAGGAAGGTACTGCCGGACAGACCAAGGAACGAAACCACTAGGCGCCAACTCACGTGCCAACCTACTTGAAGTAATTTTGTCATCTTGTTATCACTTGCCTAGTTGTCCAGGAACTACGGGGTACGTCAACTACACTACAGAAAGACAGAGCACATGCTTTCTTCGGGGTAGTACTAGGAAGGAGTTGTTGCTTGTCTTGGTCGACGTAGCGCTGTAGAGAGCAGCACAACACTGATCAGCAGACAACCACTGGCCACGCCCTGCCAAAACTGATATTGGGTGTCACTCACCGCCAGCCCGCAGATAGCACGGTACCCGCCATTCGGGTTCCCTGATGCTGGAAAGCCCCACGTATCGCGGCCCGTGTACGTACCCATCCGTGAGGCGTAGGGCGTACGCGTCCCATAAAAACTGATGGGATAAAGCAGAAACCACCAGAACCGAGAGCGAAGTAACCGACGCACCATCAGAGCTAAACAAGAAAGCAGTACGTGTATAAGAAATGGAGGGCGGCTAAAACCCAAACCAGCTAGCCGGCTTTAGGCCAAGAATAGCAGAAGCAGGGCTCTTTTACAACCTCGTTCGGCTGTCCAATAGAAGGGTAGAGAAATAGCCTAAGAAAACTGCGTTTTTGGGGCCGCTGAGCTAGGTGCTGAAAGTGTGCGTAAAACGAGCCTTTTTTGGATGAGGTAAACGCAAGCAAGCTACTCACTGCTGGCCTTTCTCACCGAATAAGTAGTACGCTATTCGAAACAAGCGGCTTTTTCCTTTCACCGGAGGCAGTAAAATGTCCGTCTCTTCAGTTCGTTTTGCATTCTCAAGGGGAGGCGTAATGCCAAGAGCCGCGATCTGATCTGACATCGGAATTTGCTGCTCCAATACGACTGCCTCCTCTAGGAGGAGGACGACTCGAATACCAGACTTGGCTCGTGGCACTTCGCGTTGAATATGGGTCAGCTGGGTAGACGCACTGGCGACGGTGTCAATGAGCACCTGTTTACCGCGCAGCACGAGTAAGTGCTCGCCAGAGTAAAGAAAAGCCGACAGGTAGAGGCTATTCCGACCCCAATCGCAGATATCTGTTGGTTCTTCTTTTCGAGTTTGGCAAGAGAGTAGAAACGAAAAGACCAGCCAGAGTGCAGTTAGTTTCATACAATGGGTGGTGATGGCTTGCCCTAGATCAGCGAGAAAAGCCCGTACCAAGATCATGTCCACCTTTTCTCGCGGCGAGATAATATATGAATAATGACTAATTAACGTAACGTTTACGTATCGGACAAACCGTTAGTGAAGCGCTGTTGAGGTTCCGCCTCTTAGATGCGCTTGCCAGTGTCGAGTTGGCCGCGCTGCTGTTACTTGGAACGTTTGCCCATCGAGCCAATGGGCTTCGCTAAACCCATGCTCCTGGAACGGTTCATTCTCCACGATCCGCTGACACTGGTAGTCATTCCCCTTCGTTGACATGAGCACGATGTCCACCATAAACTGGTTGAGGGTCCACTGGCACACGGCACAGGCTGTAAAGCGGCCATCCGGGGAGCGAAAAAAGCGCTTGCGCCCAATTTTCATCACCCACGTATTCGTTAAACTGGCCTGCAAACAATGCGCATACGCTTCTTCGAACGGCGCTTGGGGCCACTCCCGCTTGCTACCAAGCACCAGGCAAGCGGTATGGATCAACTCGAGTTGTAAGCGGCTCTTCTCGTCATTCGATAAGGCAAGATAAACCGTGAGATCCAGGGGACGTTTCACCTGCAGCACATTGAGCAGGAGCAACTCTTTCTCCACCTCACTGTGGTCAGCCGCTGTAGTAATGCCTGGCTGATCAACGATGTCAACGACGAGTTTGACGATCCCCTGCGTAGCAAAAGCCGGCAAATAACTCGTGTAGAGATTTGTCAGGGCAGCTGTAGACGCATTGAATGGGAGCCGTTGGGTCTTAGAGTGAGTTAGTAATGCTATTTCTCGTATAGCCATCAAGGAGCGCAGATTGAATCTTGCTACTAGCACAAGCTTACAAACAGCTGAGCTATTTCCACGGAAAAGTTGCTTTACGTAATGTTAGTTATAAGCGCCACCTTAAAAAATGGAAAGTAATAGCAATGAATTCGTAAGAGATATTAGTAGCACTTATCCGTACTTGGAAGTATTGTAAGGGCAAACACAAACTCCTTTCTTGAAGGTTAGCGTTACTGATGGCAAGGACCTATGCTTCACGTTTTATCCGACAGCTGACTCCGTCCCCCTTGGCCAGCCTAGGCTGTGACAACGAGAAGCCCCGCCGTAGTCTTCTGCTTTCTCTCCCCCTTCGTGATGAACCACTACTTTCTGACCGGCAGCTTCCTGTTCGCCACGCTAACGGCTCACGCGCAACTGCGCGTCAGCCCACTGCAGCCAACCGCCGTGCCGACTACACTCCTGCACACCGGCCGCTTGGTGCAGGCCCTGCGCTACACCGACCGCACCGGCACCTACACGGTCCTGGCGACCCAAACCGGTGCTGTACGCGCGACCAGTGCGGTGGTAGACGAGGCCCAACGCGCCGACCTCTATGCTTACCAATATCCGGCTACGGGGACCATCCCCACCTGGCAACTCCACGATTTTGTGACCGACTGTCCCGTCGATTTGCAGGCCCGGTTTCGTCCTCAAGGCCTCACGGTGACCGACCTCGACCAAGACGGTACGGCCGAAGTGTGGCTGGTCTACCGCACCGTGTGCCGCGGTGACGTAAGCCCGAGCATACAGAAAATCATAATGTATGAGGGCCAGCGCAAATATGCCGTGCGTGGCACCAGCCGCGTGCTCATCAACGGCAAGCCCTATGGCGAAGGTGGAACTTACACCTTCGATGCGGCCCTGCTAGTGGCGCCGGTCGCCTTTCGCCACCACGCGGCTCAGCTCTGGAAGCGGCACCTAGTCGAAGACATTACCGAAGATGTAGCGAAGTAAATCTAGTTAAGCGGACGAGACTTTCTGAAGCCTGATTAGGGGAGCTTAAAAGTCTTTCCGTCCAATTGGCATTTTACAAAGGGTGCTCTTAAAATGCTACGCATTAGAATTGCTAGCGGAGTCATTCGTCTTCCTGTTGATTTAGGGGGTATAACTGGATGCGGCCGCTTACATCCACTAAGGCAAAGTGTTTGCGATCGGCCGTAGACAAGACAGCGATGAAAGGCTTGTCCCCGATGATAGACTGCGTCACAAGGAGCCCATCCGACGTGAGTTGAAGCACTTGTGCTTCGCTTTCCTGGATACCGACCACATGCTCGAGTCCAACAAAACGCATATCTACTTCCGGGGTGCTGCTCTGGCAAAGGAGGTCAGGTTTAGCGTCTGGTAAGGAGGTGGGTGCCCACAGTTGCATGCCTCCTTCCAGTCCCACCACCAGCTGTAGTTCCTGCGTGTAAGGAGAACACACTAGTTGATAGACTACGCCCGCTAACTCATGCGTGCCAACCTTTCCTTGCTCGTTCCACCAAACTAGCCACTCTCCCCAATAGGAATAATACACGCCGTCGCGATAGAGTAACTCAGAGGGCCACCCGCGTTCCATACCAACAAAAGTAGAGGAGTCACTAGACAGGTACTGCATCAGGGGAGGCAAGAGCTGCCCGGATGCCGCGTAGGGTTGCACAGTCAGCGTGCTGCCTTGCACCTCGGCCGTTGCAACCATCCCGTCCGGCAGCAGAGCCACCCGGATGGGCCAGGCGGGCAGCCAGGACGGACAGTCCACCGTAAGGGCATCCGAAAAATACTTGTTGCGCGGCAGGACTTGAAGCTCTAGTACCACCAGAGTTGAGCAGCGTAACAGGAGCTGATTGCCGTGGCGTTCATCCGCCAGCAGGACGAGATTGGTTTGCGGCGCTACGAGCGTCAGCCACGAGTAATATTCGATGTTGCCGTACCAGTTCCCGCGAGCCAGCTGTACCCGGTTGTCACGGATGCCGACGGCCACCCACTGGTGGTGGTGATTGACGACGCTTTGCCACGTAATGGTGGCGTCCAGGTGCGTACCGCTGGGATTGACGGGTATCGTTTCCGCTACGGGAAGGCGTAGCGGACGGGTGGTGTAGCGGCTGCAATCGGCGGCAAGTAACCGGTCGGTGGGCTGAAAGGACCGCAACAGCGCTAAGCTGGCCACATTCCCCGCTTGTGCTTCCCGGCTGACCACTTCATAGGCTATCTCACGCGATGCATTGAGTAGCGTTGGCGTAGCGTGCCTTTCTACTACGGTAGCCAGCACCCGCAATAGGGGTACTCCCTGCCTGAGCGACGTGTGCTCTTGGTAAACCGTGTGCACCGCCGCACTCAAGTCGGCAGACGGCTCGTCCGCTATTAGGTCGAAATACTGCTCCAGGCAGGTTTCGGGCTGTTTGGCACCAGCCCAGCCCGTTAGCAATATGGTTTGGGCGCGCAGGCGGTCCAGGAGCTTGCTGGCTGCTAAGCGGGCGGCCGCGGGCTGGTCTCCATTGGCCAGTAGCACTGCCACGCCACGCTCGTAGTGGCGAGCGGCCATTACCGGTTGCGCCAGTTGCTGATGCAGGTCCCCGGCCTTCTCATGCTGTCCCAGATCCGCAAACAATTCCGCTGCTTCCAACAGCAGTCCTCCCCGTTCCAGACTCTGCGCCGCGGCGGGTCGGTTACGGAGATGATCCTGGTACAACGCGGCGGCTTCGCGGAAGAGCTGTCCTTGCTCCAGCACCTGAGCTGCCGCGTGGTAATCCCCAAGTAAATGAGCGTGGATATAGGCGGCTTTCTGGTAGCGGCCCGCCGCCACTTCCTGACGCGCCGCGGCCAGGTACTGCCGGCGCAGGTCCACCTGATACTCGGCCAGATCCCAGACATCCGTGGGGCGCCCACCCCCTAGTTGGCCGAGGTTGAAGTCCGTGGCCCGGGGGCCCAGTTGAGCCGTCGCTGGCGCCCGACCGCGGTCCTGGTACGGTCCGTCGAGCGGAATGGCATACTTCAACGCTTCCGCTGGATTGTCCTGAAACAAGCGCAGTAACCGCTCAATTTCACGGTTGCGTTTCTTCTCTAGCCCTTGGATACTACCATTCAGCCACGTATCCAACCGCTGAAATATCCCGGGCCTGGCGGGAACATTAGGTCGAGTCGGGCTGCCGCTCTTACCATTCGACACGTTGCTCAATGCCCTGATTAAGATAACAACTGCCACCGCGACTAGCGTGCCAATATTGCCACTGGTTAGGCTCCGGAACAGACTCAACAGCAGCACGCCCGCAATCCCAATCAGGACAATAGTCCCTAAGAGCCCAAGAATTCTGGCAGTTTGGCGGTTGCCCGTTCCCGGCACCGAACGCAGCAACGACAGGCTCCAATGCAACAAGCGGTAGCGGACGGCATCCCACTGTTGCTGCCCCCAACTGGGCGTCGATTCAGCTAGGCCGGGTAGTTCAGTTAAGGGAGCCGTTCCAATGTCTTCCTGCAAGGTTCGCAGCACTTCTCCAACTGAAGTGGGCAGCACCCGGATCTGCTGCAGACGGGGCTTGGGAGTCAGCCCCGGGTGAGCCCGGGTCCAATCAGTTACGCGTGCGGGAGCGTATTCAAGTAGCGTTAACAGGTCCAGTTCATCGGTTGTATCAAACCCCACCAAGCCGATACGGGGGTGCCAGAGTTGGCAAGGCCAGAGCAAGGCAGTACGCAGCTCCTCGGGCGTAGCGGCGGGCCAGAGCGTGGCCTGCACGGGCACGTAAAGCCGCTCGGCCACTACGCCGTAAGGTTCGAGTACGTCAGTGGGCAGCTTT
>NZ_ATVL01000001.1 GCF_000420705.1 Hymenobacter norwichensis DSM 15439 | reverse complement strand
AACGGACGTTTAAGTAATGATACAAACTCCGCTTAGAAGGTAGCTTGGCCTTTTACAAAGGACCGTGGCTGTTGCAGAACCCACTAGCCAGCTCGTTAACAGGATGGGGTAGCAGATAAAACAGAGGTAAATGGCACGTTTGCTAACCTTTCTAGCTCGGTTTGGCTCGTAGAGGCCTTCCCGTAACAGGAGCCTACTGAGTTCTGCAACAGCCACGTCCGTTCAAGAAATGTTACGGAGTCTTTTCACCTCGTCGACCCAACAGAGGAAACCAGCCGACAGACGCTACTTTCTGAGTTGATAGCTTACGCCTGCGGTTAGTGACCAAGCTTGTAACCTATTCTTCGATACCATCTGTGGCTGTGCCATTTGGTCTTGCGTGTAGTTAATGCTTACTTGCCCCACATACTGCTGACTAAACGAGTTGCAATAGCGGCCTGCCATTGATACCTCCCAGCGCCGGAGGCGTACGCCCCCAGTTAACCCGGCCTCATAATTGAGGAAATGATTGCGCTCAAAACTTAGCAGCTGTTCCGTAATGAACTCAGGCGGGTTACGGGCATATTGGTAGGTTTCCAAGTAGTCTGAATCGCGGATTTTAGTGTGTACGTAGAGTAATCCAAGGGACGGCGACAGATAGAAAGGTCCCTTTCCGAGCGGGGAATATTGCCCGACCCGTAGTGGAACATACTCCGTCAGAAAAACCCAAGACATGGAGCGTCCTATTTCATCAATTAGATCGACTGTACACGCGCCCAAGCCACCCGTAGCATAGCCCAGCTCGATATAGCGGTTGTGTCGTAAATGGGCACGCAGGAGCAATTCCACGGCAATAGAGTTCCCCGCTACCTGGGTTTTGGCTCGGCGTTCGCCCGCCACAAACGTGTCCGAAAAATTAAAGTACTGCACGGGTTGCAGAGTAAGCCAGAGGGTTACGGGCCTGTCAACCGGAGAGGACGTAACAGGTGAGGTGGTCTAGTTAAGCCGCACAGAAACAGGACGTATATTTCCTGAGTCATGAGCGCAAAAAGCAGCAAATCCACGCCGGACAAACGGCGCAAATACGATGATGCTTTCAAAGCGGAAGCCCTGCGTCTGGCTAGTGAGAGCCGCAGTACGCAGGCCGCCGCCCAGCAAGTAGGCATCAGCCCCAAGCTGCTCTACCGCTGGCAGCAGGCCCAACTTGTGGCCGAAGTAGGCAGCGTGGAAGTGGCCCGCGATCCGGAAGTGCGCCAGTTGCGGGCCCAACTTAAACGAGCCGAGCAAGAGCTCGATATTTTAAAAAAGCCTTGGCCATCTTCAGCCAGCCACCCCGGTGAGTACTTATCACTACATCGCGCAACGGCGGACCCAAGTGCCCGTGCGCCAGCGCTGTGCTGCGCGTAGGGCCGAGCGCGTACTACGCGTGGCAGCGGCGACAAAAACCGGCGCTCGAACCGGCTTGGCAAGTAGCCGTGCGCCAGGAATTTAACTGGCATTCGGCGCGCTACGGCACCCGCCGCTTGCGGGCCGAGTTACACGCCCAAGGGCACGTCGTGGGCCGCTGGCGCATCCGGCGCACGTTGGCAGCCGCCGGCCTGCGGGCTCAACAGCCGCGCTCGTTTGTACCCCGCACAACGGATTCTGACCCGAACGTGCGCGCCGCCCCTAACCGGCTGCTGGGCCAGCCCGCGCCCACGGCGCCCAACCAGGTGTGGGTGGGCGACATCACTTACTTGCCTCAGCAGGGCGGCGGCTGGTTGTACCTGGCCACGTGGCTCGACCGCTACTCCCGTAAAATCTTGGGTTGGGACGTGCGCGAATCCATGCCCGAAGACCTGGTTAGCGAGGCCCTGCGACGCGCTCTGGCCGTGCGTCAACCGCCCGCTGGCTTACTGGTCCACTCTGACCAAGGCAGCCAGTACTCGGCGACCACCTTCAAGGCCTTACTCACCCGCCACGAGGCGGTGCAAAGTATGAGCCGGCGGGGTAACTGCTACGATAATGCGCACGCCGAGTCTTTTTGGAGTCGGCTCAAAACCGAACTACTCGCCGGCGGCAGCTTCCGCAACCTGAGCGAAGCGCGCCTAGAAATCAGCCACTACATCGCCTATTACAATGCTGAACGGCGGCATTCTGCCCTCGGCTACCTCACCCCCAATCACTTCGAAACCCATTTTCAAACTGCGTCCCAACTCTGTGCGGCATAGTTAGACCACCTCACTTTCAACTAGAAGCCCACAACAGAATTCAGTTTTCCAGTCATAGACAACACAAGTCATGGCTGTTCGCTGTCTGTTTCAGCTACACTTTCTCAGGCTAATGGTGGATTTATGCAGTTTCATGTATATTATAAGCCTTCTGTCACTGTCCATTATGCTACCACACCTTTTGCTCCTGCTCCTATGTCCCATTCGGTACCGGCCTCCATGGCCGCCCCAAATCCAGGCATTACCTTCTCTTATGAGGAGGGCCTATCTTACGTACAACACCACTTGAACTCCTTTATGCACGGCGAGTTGAAACCGTGGGCTCATGAACGACACCTTAACTACTCGATGGTAGTCAATCTTAAAAATGGGCGGCTCACTCGCCCTATGCCCCATTTAGTGCAGCAGATCATTGTCTCCATGGGATTTGATCTGAAGGCGAAACGGATCAAGAAAGACAACCAATTCGAAGTAGAATTTTCTCTGCTCGATGCATCGCAAATTGCTTTGTTTCGCGCTCGAATGCTTACCTAAAAAGGGAAGATTTTTACAGTTCATCCCTGCTTCTTATGCTGCTATAGTATCTATTCTGTTTGGTTTTACAATCACTTGCGCGGGACAGTGGCAAGAAAACAACCAATCAGAAGTAGCAGCTTAGGGAACATCTTGTCTGGAAACCCCGTGGTCATTTTGCCCACGGGGTTTTGTTTAATTTATCTAGCTTTAGCAATATACATTCACATCTTTTGCTAAAGCTAGGCTGCACATGAGTTCTTCTACCTCACTAAGCCACATCTCATCACCGACTTACAGACGACTTGGTAATTTACCGTATCACATCAATCCAGCCTTTGACCTGTTGGCCGGTTTTGATTTCTCGCAACCGGTAGAAGTAGACGCCACCAGGCAAATTAGCCGCATTCCAAGAGTGCTGATAATCAGACGCCTGATAAACTTCCTTACCCCAGCGATTGTATATATTTAACACCCATGTCCCTTGATCGAGACCAATAATTTTTAATTCATCGTTTTTGCCGTCACCGTTTGGCGTGATAATATTGGGGACAAACACAGCTTGACGGCAATCATATATCTGTAGCCGAATCGTATCAGTTGCACTACAAAAAGCCGTGGACACGGTCACCCAATAAGTTCCTGATTGAGGCGGTGTGAAGGTAGCGTTGGTAGAGCCATCCGACCAACGGTAGCGTACACCAGGCAGTGTAGCATCCAGTACAAAGGCTTTTTCTGAATTTTGACACAGAGCCGTGTCTTGGCCTAGATGGATTGTGGGCGGTGTTAAATAATAAACGCGCAGTGAATCCCGTTGGCTACACCCCAATGCATTCGTGCCTTCCACCCAGTATAGACCTGGTTGGTTGATAGTTAGTGTTGCAGCGGTGGACCCATCCTGCCACCGATAGCGTACCCCTGCCTGCACTAGGCGTGGACGTAAGGTTAGTGTCTGACCTATACAGACCACTGTATCCATACCGAGTTGGATTTGGGGTTGTAGGGCACGAGTGATGAATAACGAGTCACGGGCGGTGCAGCCAGCAGCACTGGTCACATCCACCCAATACCAGCCAGGTTGTTGCGCCATGAACGTGGCTGCAGTAGAATTATCCTGCCAGCGGTAACTAGTTATTCCCGCTACAGTAGGTGTCAGCAAGAGCGTGTTACCTGGACACAGGGCTGTATCGCGTCCCAAATTTACTCTGGGCAAAGGAGCTATATCAACGTAGCGACGCAATGTATAAGGTTGGCCACCAGAAGAATACAATGTTAGTGATACGAGGTATCGCCCGGGGTTTTGATAGATATGCGTTGCGGTCATTGAGGCTGATGCGGAGAGAATGGGGGTGGAATCACCAAAATCCCAACGCACCGAATCAGCACCGTAAAAGGCAGGAAAAGTAAAGCGTACTGGATGACGCTGACAAGCACCAAGTACCGTGAAATTCCACAGGTCCTGCGCCATAAAAGAGGGTAGCCCCTGTGTAGCACGGCGCCCTCCCAAGCTTATCCCTTGGTCAACATAAGCACACGCTGCCCCTAAGCGATTCGGATCCGAAATAACGCCTAAAAACTGGGCTGAGAGGTTCGTATGAGCCAAGTAGATTCGCCCATCAGGTGCAAGCTGCAACCCACTTTTTGACCCTGAGCCAGGAGCAGGGATTTGCACCACCGAGGACGCTACATTAGGGCTGGTTAAATCGTATTGAAAAAGCCCCCCCCACAGTGGGTCCGTAACATAGAGCTTAGAGCCGTCAGGGGAGAACTCTACCCCGTAACTAGTGATGCGAGCTGGTGGCAGAATTACGGGGTTGGTAATTCGGCCGGTGGCAGGATCAAAATCCAGTAATTCCACACTAGGTATACCTTGTGTTTGTTGAGGATTAATGGTTGATGCCGCCAAAGCAAGTTTACGACCCGTGGGGGAAACCTTAAGTTGTCCAATCACTTGAACCGACTGATGCACGAATCCGTCACGGCTTCTTACTGGTTGTAAGCTTAGTCCTTGGGCCGACAGCAAATACGCATAAAATTGATCTGAATTTCGTTCGTGGCCTATAACCCACACGTCGCGCCTGTTGGCATGTAATGCTGCGGCTACTCGTTCTGTGGAAGAAGCCTGGAGTAATTGGTTCCGAATAAGTACCTCACCTAACCCATTTTGCGATCGCATATCTACAACAGCATATCGAAACCCAGCAGACTGCGTATATTCAGATGGAGAGAATATATAGTATAAGTAGCTATTGCCTGGTTGAGCTACAATTATGTATTGGCTGGTCGATGAGCTTCCCGTTAATCCAGTTCCGCCAACCATGACTTGGTGGAGCCGATTCCATACAGTAATCCCATCCGTATAGAACAACAAATTCCCTACACTGTCAGCTCGACTGCTACAGCCTTCTGCAGTATTTAGCTGTCCATTCGTGAGAGGGGTAGGAGGTAAGAAGCGGAAATCCAACCCAGCTTGCTGGCCAAAGTACCATTGAGAGGCAGCTAGTTGAGCGTACGTGCGCGAATCAACAATGTGTAGAATAAGCAGGACAAGGCAACTCAACAGTTGCCGCCACAGATGGATTTTCACCGCTTGACAAAAAGTGTGACTTGCTTATCTTCTTTTTTCATTGATGCATCAGATGCCGAT
The DNA here is from genome assembly GCF_000420705.1 of Hymenobacter norwichensis DSM 15439. Classification (GTDB taxonomy): domain Bacteria; phylum Bacteroidota; class Bacteroidia; order Cytophagales; family Hymenobacteraceae; genus Hymenobacter; species Hymenobacter norwichensis. The sequence continues at coordinate 100,614 of NZ_ATVL01000001.1, read as the reverse complement.
ACTGGCACGGGTGTTATCTGGCGCAGTGTGAGAACGTAGCGTCTACTATTGGCTAACACGACTACGGAGTCATTTAATGCGGTGCCGCAGCCTAAGCACAGTGTGGTTGTCTGATTACTTCCCTGTTGATCACGCACACTCAGGACAGTTTTTGCCATACCTGGTAAGGAACAGGGGGGGCAGCGGTTATCCTGAACATCGTCTACGGTAACAGTTAATTCTGGCTTATCTTGATCGGGCAAACCAGCGCTTTGTGCGTAACGGAGTTTAAAGTCTTGGTTGAAAGCAGCATTTAGATTAGGGGTAGCAGCTTTTTCTTTACAACTCAAGAGAAAAAGTGTTGTTGCCAAACAGCAGAGATATTTCATCATGGTTGAATTTTTATTTGGTGAATACTGATAAGAAGAGCCCAAATAGGCTAAAAAAGTTGTACGACCTATGTAGAAAGCCTGTCAGAAATTTATTTCTAACAGGCTTTCTAACTTTCTAAGGTGAATGTTACAGCAGTAAGATCTTAGCGGCTGATAAGGAAACGTTTAGTAAGCGTGCCCTTAGGTGTAGAAACCGATAAAATAAATGAGCCCGCTGGCAGTTGAAACACATCAAGCAAAACGGATTTTTGCCCAATTGGCACTTGTTGGGTGTAAAGCACTCGTCCTAACATATCGCTGACATTTAATGTCCTAGCGGAAACTGATGCTGAGGTAAAATCTACTGTTATGGACCTATCAGCTGGATTAGGATAGAGTGTCATACCCTGCTTGGTCGATTCATCAACTGATAATGCTCTTTGAGCTTCTTCAGGGCATATTCTGCATTGAACCCTACATTGCTCAGTGTTGATTGTCAAGTTACGCCAGACATTCGCCGACGGATTAGCAGGGAACTCAATATAAACGCTAAGCGTAGTTTCCTCGTCATAATCAGGAACCTGGGATAAAACGGTATAGTCAGTTTGTCCGAGGGGCGAAAAATCGAACAATCCATTGCTATTCGACCAAGTTTTGGTAGCTCCTGGGGAGGCTTGAACCCGATATTCGTTATACACACTTGTGCCATCCTCCGTGCAAAACCGCCGTTGACCGGTGATTTCTGCGGCGCAGAACTCTGGGGCCGCAGCACCTAGTCCTACCGCGGCCCATGCATTAGTAGTTGCGGTAACTTCAGCCGAACATGCCCCATATATGTCAGTGGCAGCTTGAATAGCAGAGACCCGCGCGTGGTTATAGTCGGAAGTCGAGTTTAGATAACGGGTAAGGCTACGATAAGCAATACGTTGCGCTTTTTCCTCACCTATTCCGTTTACGGTTACATTAAAATCACGCGGTCCAGTCCCAACGGAAAGAAAATAAAACCAGCGATTCTGAACTCCTCCATTCTGGTGGGGTTCGGCTCTGACAAAGTCCCAGCCACGTCCTTGATATATTTGAGCAGGCTGGTTTAAACCAGCAAAAGATGGCCCTTCTTCCTCAGCCATAACCCTTGGAACTCCAATCCCTTGTAGTACAGTCCAGTTGTGTTGTCCTGTATGTAAACGCTCAGTCATCTCGCCAAAAATATCAGCAAATGATTCGTTCAAGGCGAAGGATTCACCTGACAACTGTAGATTGGCTGAGCCTCTCACAACACCATGAGTGAATTCATGGGCCATAACATCTAGTTCTGCAAAGCTACGTTCGTCTGCTGGTCCAAAATCGTAGTTGCGTCCTACAGTAATGTAATCATTCCCGTTGTACATGTCATAGAAAGCGTTGTTGCGATAGTTATTCACTAAAACTCTTAATTCACGCCCATCGCCATACGCTCCATTGCGATTAAATGTGGTTTTAAAGTAATAGTGCGCAGTTTGCATGCCGAAATGGGCGGAAGCAGCAGACCTCGCTTTGAAATCCCAATTCCAATTAGTGTTCTGAGGAGAGCCCTCGCTGCCACTCGCCTCTATGTAATAGCTGTTCTGATTATCCCAATCGCTGGACCCGTTACCGTCGCTATATTTTGTTAAAATATATGAGGTACGGCAATAGTCTTTAAGTTGATATCGGTTGCGGGAACTATCCCACCATGTACCTAAGATGTTATTTCCATTGTACCAAGTGTTCACTTGGTTACCAAACTGACAGCTGCTATTAGCAATTAAAGACATAACACGTAGCAGACGCCCAGTAAGTGCATCTACATATACAGCCTCATGGGCTTCTGGTGTGAGCCGCCTAATGTCAAAACGATAGGCCAGCCGGTGTATAGCATCAGGAGCATCTGCATCGTTTGTAGTCAAAGCATACAGGAGTTCTCCTTTAGGAAGGCTAGTGGCAGATGGATTATGCTTTTCGAGGCGTAATTGCTCTTCACGCCACTGATCTTGCCATGCATAGAGGGTGGCGGGAACGTTACGCAAGGCTATTGCAAAAGCTTGACTTTCAGTAATAGCAGGTTTTTGACTAGCACCAAGTACCTGTACTAGACGGCCAGTTGCATGTGAAGCATGCCCTTCTTTGGCATATATGCTAAAATCGGCTCCTTCTATTGGCACCCCGGCATGGTGCTGAGTATAGCGATACCGTGTAATATTTAACTCATCCGTGAGACTTTAAGTGGATTTCAACTCATCTGTAGAACCCAGGCCCAATGCTTCTTTGTGTTTACTGGCGATCTCCTGAGGCTTGTCCTTCAGATTGTCCTTGAATACGATCCATCCATCAGCTCGAACCTCTTTGGCAATCAGTCTTATCTTTTCTTGTGGGTAAGGTGTCCTACCCTCTTTGTTAGCATGAAACTGTGCAGCAGCTTGGTCAACAGTTAAACTCAGAGTTCCCACACCAAATACCATTAACCACGATTGCCAAGTTGTGGATTTCTTGAGCGAATGCGAATACCTTGTAAAATTGAGCATAAGAGTTTGTGATTATGTGGATGGAAGAATATATGATAATTATAGTAAATACTTTGTATATATATAGATTAACTTTTGATAATACTTATTTTAATTGATTGATACTATGGACTTATAGTTGAGTTGTGTAGTACTCCCCAAAGTTTGGACAGTTCAGGCGGGCTATCTTAGTCCACGCCATGACCCCAAAACGCGCCCGTCGCCGCTTAACCGCTGAGTTCATAGCGAAGGTGGCCTTAGCGGCTCTGACGGAGCGGCAGCCACTGGCTGAACTGGCCACGCGCTATCAGTTAACTGTGGCGCAAATCAGCCGCTGGAAGCTGCGGTTGCGCGAGCAGGCCGCTCAGGTCTTCCTGCCCGCCACAGGTAGGGGTTGCGTTAGTAATCGGACAAAGGATTACGATAAGGTAGTAAGCAGGGAAAAACGGCTTTCGACTTCAAGCGCAGGAAGTTCAGCTTGAGCGAAGCAATTGGCCAAGCGTAGCCCGTCCGGCTCACTGGTTAGTGAACTCGGTTCAGGGTACCAGAAAGCTATAAAAAGGGGGTAGTGGGTACTTTGATTACCGCTACGGGTTTTGGGTACCAGGTTTTGTCGGGCCGACAGTCCCGAGCAGATGAGCAGTAGCTGGTACCCGAAATCCCTCGTTTTCGTGCTCCCTGTCCTGTGCGTCACGCGAGGCGATGAGCAAGGTAGGTAGCTCTCTTTACCCAGGCAAGCAGCAGAGGCAGGCATCTAAGCGCTATTTAAAAGCCATTGTTAATCAAGTATTTATATGCTTATCGTAATTCTTTGTCCATTTACTAACGCAACCCCAGGATGTGCTCCGTGGCCACTGGGCTATCTTCCATGAACAACCGGTCGTATCGGTGGTGTACGCGCCGGTTCTTACCCATTTTGCTGCCCAGGTCAACCACTTCGGCCAGTGCATCGGGACGGTCGGCGGCCACGGCGGCTTTATGCACCTCGCGGATCAGCGCCCGTACCTGGCTGTGCGTGCGTCCTTGCAGTAGCACCGCTAGGTCGATGTCCTCGGAAAACCGTTCAATCAGCTTGAAGGCCTTGGACAGGGACGTGCCTCCTTTGAAGACAACCTCGCCCGCAATGGCGGAATCTGCCAGGTTGCGGAGCACCCAGGTGACCCAGTAGTGGCCTTGGTTAAAAGTTTGGTACAAAGGTTAAACAGGCTAGTGAGAATTGTCTGACTCTCGGTGGGAGGCCCGCGCCTGCTACGGCTAACCTTTTTCACAAACTTCCCGTGCGCTTAGCCCCGGCGGGGTAATCGAGCTCGCCCAATACCGGCCCGAAGGCCCATTGGCCCGCCAAAAAGGCCATTCTGAATGCCAGGACGGCGCGGTGGCGGTGGGTTTCGCTACCTTTAAAGCGCATGAGCACGACCGCAGGGCCCTTGAAAACGCCGCAGAAGACCCCGCCCCTGGTGAGCGGCGCCACCATTGCCCTGGCGTGGCTGCTGTTCAGCGGGTTCATGGTGCTGCTGATTTTCGTGCAGAACCTCTCGGCCGGTACGCCCACCGACTGGCGCGAGGCCCTGGGCGGGCGCCTGCTGCACGGCCTGATTTGGGGGCTGCTCACGCCGGTGGTGTTTGCCCTGGCGGCCCGCTTCAACCTCCTCGAGAGCCGCCACCGGCTGCGGCACCTGCTGGCCCACGCGGCGGCCAGCTACGTCCTCACGCTTGCTTACCGCCTCGTGTACGCCGCCGTGATGCACGGCAGCGGGGCCGTGCCGGGCCGGGTTTCCCTCGCCGAGGTCGTGGCCAACGCCAACAGCTGGGTGCCCATTTACTGGATGCTGCTCTGCATCGCCTACGCCGTGCAGTACCGCGAGCGGTACCGCGAAGGCCGGGTGCGGGCCGCCCAGCTCGAAACCCAGCTGGTGCAGGCCCAGCTGCAGGCCCTGAAAATGCAGCTCCAGCCGCACTTTCTCTTCAATTCCATGAACGCCGTCTCGGCCCTGATGAGCCAGGACGTGAAGGCCGCCCGGCGCATGCTGGCCCAGCTCAGCCAGTTTCTGCGGCTGGTGCTGGAAGGTACCGACGAGCAGGAAGTGACCCTGGAACAGGAGCTGCGCCTCACCCGGCTCTACTTGGAAATCGAGCAAACCCGCTTCCCTGACCGGCTGGCCGTGCGCTACAATATTGCCCCCGATACCGAAGGGGCGCTGCTGCCCGCCCTGCTACTGCAGCCAGTGGTGGAAAACGCCGTGCGCCACGGCCTGGCGCCCCGCGCCGGGGCCGGCGAGCTGGCCGTGCGGGCCGAAAAACAGGGCGACCGGCTGCTGCTGCAAGTGCAGGACAACGGCCGGGGCGCGGCCGACACCGCCGCGCGGGGCATCGGCCTGCGCAACCTGGAAAGCCGGCTGGCCACGCTCTACGGCCCGGACTATGCCCTGGCGGTGGAGTCGGCCCCGGCGTGCGGCTACTGCCTGCGCTTGTCCATCCCGTTCCGGCGGGCGGTGGCCGGCGTTACCCCAGAGCCCGCATGAGCCCCATCCGCACGCTGCTGGTCGACGACGAGCCCCTGGCGCGCAGCCTGCTGCGCGAACTGTTGGCCGATTTTCCGGCGCTGGCCGTAACGGGCGAAGCCGCCAACGGCACCGAGGCCCTCACCGCCCTGCACACCGGCGCATACGACGTCGTTTTCCTTGATGTGCAGCTGCCTGACCTTGATGGCGTGCAGGTGCTGCGGCGGCTGCAGGCGGCCGGCCAGCCGCTCCCGCTGGTGGTGTTCGTGACGGCCTACGACCAGTACGCGGTGCAGGCCTTCGCCCTGCACGCCGTCGATTACCTGCTCAAACCGCTGGACCCCGACCGGTTTGCCGACTGCGTGGGCCGGCTGCCGCCGCAGTTGCTGCTGCGCCAAAGCCCGGCCCCCGGCCCCGCGCTGGCGGCCCTGCTGCACAGCTGGACCGCCCCGCCTGTGCCCGACTATCAGGACCAGTTTCTGGTGAAGCTGCCCGAGCGCAGCTTCTTCGTGCCGGCCGCCGAGGTGTGCTACTTCGAAGCCACCGGCAACGGCGTGCTGCTGCACGCGGCCGGCAGGCACTACCCGCTGCGCACGGCCCTGGGCCAGCTGGCCGAGCGGCTCGACCCGGCCGTGTTCCTGCGCATTCACCGCTCGTGCATCGTCAACCCGGCCCACATCGTGGATTTTAAGCATTGGTCGCACGGCGAGTACCTGTTTCGCATGGCCAACGGGCAGCACGTCACCTCCTCGCGCAGCTACAGCGCCGGGGTGCAGCAGCTGCTCAAGCGCTTCGCCTGAGCCGGGCCGGGCCGCAAAAGGCCGGTTCACCCCGGAATAGGTCCAGTTGGCCCGTGTCGGGCGTTCATCTTCTGGAGTTGCCCGTTAGCGCACCAGCCCCCCGCTCATGAGGTGGCAACGGCGCACGACATGACCAAACCCTTCCTCTTTTTACTAGCACTCACCTTCATCGGAGCCCTGACAGCCCACGCCCAACATAACCCGGCGGGCACGAAACCGATGCCGGGCATGGCCGGGATGGCCGGCATGCACATGAACCACGGCATGGCCGCCCCGGGCACCCCGGTCGCCGCCTTCCAGCACGGCATGGATTCGGTGATGGTGGTGATGGACGAGGGCATGCGCCGCATGACCGGCGCCAACCCCAACGACATCGACGCCAGCTTCGCGGCCATGATGCTGCCCCACCACCAGGGTGCCGTGGACATGGCCCGCCTGCAACTGCTATACGGCAAAGACCCGGCCCTGCGCCGCCTCGCCCAAAGCATCATCGCCGAGCAGCAGGTCGAGATTCAGCAGATGGCCGCCTGGCTGAAGCAGCATCCGGTGGCGAGCCAGAGTTCTGGCAAATAGCGCCCAATCAATCAGAACCGTCATGCTTCGACTACGGCTGCGCTCCTGGCTTGATGCGCCACATGCTCAGCATGACGTTCTTTTCCCCAATCCCAAATGAAATTTCCCCTTCTCCCCGGCCTGCTGCTTATTACCAGCGCCGCTGCGGCCCAGGCCGTGAGCCACCGCGACCGGGTGTACACCGCCGACCAGATTTCCAACACCGTTTCGGTCATCGACCCCGCCGACAACCAGCTGCTGGGCCAGATTGTGCTGGGCAAGCCGCAGCCCGATTTGCTGTCGGCGCTCTACAAAGGGCAGGCGCTGGTGCACGGCCTGGGCGCTTCGCCCGACCACAAATTGCTGGCCGTGGTGTCGGTGGGCTCCAATAACGTCACTTTCATCGAGACGGCTACGAATGCCATCCGGGGCAGCGTGTACGTGGGCCGCGCCCCGCACGAAGCTACGTTCCGGCCCGACGGCAAGGAGGCCTGGATAACGGTGCGCGGCGAGGACTACCTCTCCGTCATCGACGTGGCCACGCTGCGCGAAACCCGCCGCGTGCCCGTGCCCAACGGCCCCGGCCAGATTGCCTTCAGCCCCGACGGCCAGCGCGCCTTCGTGTGTTCCAGCTTTTCGCCCGAGCTGGCGGTGGTGGACGTGGCCACCTACAAAGTCATCAAAAAGGTCCCCGTGGTGAGCCCCTTCTCGCCCAATATCTTCCCTACCCGGGACGGCCAGCAAATCTGGTTCACGCACAAGGACGTGGGCAAGGTGTCGGTGCTGGATACCAAGACGCTCACCATCAGCGGCGTGCTGACGACCGGCCCCATCTCCAACCACGTGGCCACGGTGGACGTGGCCGCCGGCAAGCTGGCCTACGTGACGGTGGGCGGCGAGGACGTGGTGAAGGTGTACAGCCGCGCCCCCGGCTTCCGGCAGCTGGCCACCATTCCGGTGGGGGCGCTGCCGCACGGCATCTGGCCCTCGGGCGATGGCAGCCGGGTGTACGTGGGCCTGGAAAACGGCGACTCGGCCGTGGCCATCAGCACCGCGAGCAATAAAGTGCTGGCCAAAATAAAAGTCGGGCAGGCCCCGATGGCCCTGATGTACGTGCCCAACGCCGTGCCGGCCGGCGCGGCCGGCGCCACCGGCCTGGGCCGGCAGCTGGTGGACCAGCCCGCCATCGTCCGCACCCTGAAGCCGCCCACGCCCGGCCCCGCCACCGGCACCATGACGCTGCGCTCGGAAGGGCTGGTGGATTTGGCCACTTTCGCCCTGCGCGGCCTGACGCCCAACACCGACTACGACATCTTCCTGACCAGCGGCACCAAGGCACCCTACCCCCGTGACTACGCCCTGACCACCGTGCGCACCGACGCCAAAGGCGGGGCCATGGGCCAGGCGCTAGGGCCGGTGCAGCGCATCGCGGGCGGGGATTTGAATACATCCGGCAAAACGTTTTCGCGGGTAATCGTGGCGCCCAAAGCCGCTGACAGCGAACCCGTTTTGGTGGCCGAATAGTCCGCCTTTGGACGCCCACCCAAAGGCCATTCATGGCCGCCGGGACAACCATTCCTGCTGCAATGCCGAGCTAATCTAAACTGAATTCACTTGTAACCACAACCCTACAACATGCAATCCATTTTCAATCAACACACTGGCATCAGCTCGCGGGCGCAGTCGCTCAAGCGGTTTCTGCTGCCGGTGGCGGCGTGTGCGCTGCTGCTCGGCGGCTGCAAGAAGGACAACGAAGCCATCGGCGACACCAGCGCGCCACCGGTGCTCAACATCGTCTCGCCGGTGGAGGGCGCGACCATCATGCTCGGCGGGCGGCAGGGCAACGCCACCACGGCCGACTACAACGGCACGGGCTTCGCCATCAACCTGGAAATCGTGACCAAGGACACGGTCACCATCCCCACCAAGGAAAGCCTCAACATCCGCAACACTGCCGCCCTAGGCCAGCCCAACGTGAACCTGCCCGGCTTCGCGGCCAGCCTCGACGTGGACCTGATTAAGCCCGACGGCGGCACCATCCCGAAGGGTACCAACCTGGCCTCGCTCTTCAACATCGCCGGCACCGACGACACGCCCGGCCCCGGCGTGACTACCTGGGTGAGCTGGCACGTGCTGGAGTCGGTGGCGGCCGGTACTACCAGCTGCACGCTGACTACTTCGGTAACGGACCGCGCTGGCCGCAAGGTCACCGCCACCCGCTTGCTGAAAGTAGGCCCCGGACCCAACGGGGCCTTCAGCGGTGAGGCCCTGACGCCCGCCCCCAAACTCATCACCTACGGCACGGTGGACAACCCCGACGGCCCCACGGTGACCATGATTGCCCCGCGCACGCCCAGCAGCGTCAGCCCCGGCATCCAGACGGCGGGCGTGCTGCCGGCCCCGCCCACCAGCGGCGCGCTGTTTTTCATCCAGGTGTCGGCGCTCGATAAGTCGCGCAACGGCATCAACGTGGCCGAAAACGGGGACGGTGCCTTTGGCAAGCCCGCCGCTGACCGCGGCACGATTGAAGACAAGACGCAATCCAACGCCGGCGTGAACCGCTACGTGCCGGGCCTGAAAGTCACCTTCGACGTGCCCCTGCTCCAGCCCAACGGCAACGTGATTCCGGCCGGCGGCAACCTAGCCCCGGTCTTCAACACGGCCGGCAGCGAGCTGGACCCGAGCGGCTTCGTGCGCACCACCTTCGGCTGGAGCGTGGGAGGCACCCTGCAGCTGGGCGGCAAAACCAGCGTCACCATCAAAGCCGCCGTAACCGACGCGGCGGGCAAAACCGGCAGCACCACGCAAGTCGTGCAAATCAGCCCCGTGGCCAACGGCCAGCTGCTGACCCCGGCCCCGCGCTAAGGCACTGAATTTTAGGCCGTAGCCCCGCAACGGTCCGAAGGCTGGCTCGTTTCACGACGAGCCAGCCTTCGTTTTTTAGCGTCCCTTCCACTCCATTTTATTCTTCCATGCGCATTACTAACTTCTCCACTTTGGTCCTTGCGGCCACCCTGCTGCTCGGGGCTTGCTCGAAAAATAACGATGAGGACGCCCAGCCCGACATGGTAGTGCCGGCCGACCCCGGCCCTCAAGCGCCCAGCGCCAGCGACCGGGTGTACACGTCCGACCAGTCGTCGAACACGGTGTCGGTGCATGACCCGAACACCAACCGGCTGCTGGGCGTGATTCGCCTGGGTAAAGGGCGGCCCCAGTTCCTGAGCCCGCTCTACGACCGGGAAACCAACGTGCACGGCATGGGCGTCTCGCCCGACGGCAAGACGCTGGGCGTCATTGCTACCCTTACCAACGCGGTGGTGTTCATCGACCTGGCCACCAACGCCATTAAGAACACCGTGTATGTGGACCGTAATCCCCACGAGGGCTTTTTCACGCCCGACGGCAAGCAGTTTTGGGTGACGGTACGCGGGGCCGACTACGTAACGGTGATTGACGTGGAGAAAATGCAGGCCGTGAAAAACATCAAGACTGCGCCGGGCCCCGGCATGGTGGTGTTCCGGCCTGACGGCAAGGTGGCCTTCGTGGACCACTCCTTCACGGCCGAGCTGGATGTGGTGGATGTGAAAACCCGCGAAGTAATAGCGCGCGTACCGGTGGTGAGCAAGTTTTCCCCTAACCTGGCCGTAACGGCCGACGGCCAGCAGGTATGGCTTACGCACAAGGACGTGGGCAAGGTGACGGTGGTGAATGCCCAGACCTACGCCGTGGAGGGCGTGATTGACACCGGCCCTGGCACCAACCACGTGAACCTGGCCGGCCCCGGCGGTGGCACCCGCTTCAGCGGCGCGGCGGCCGGCGACTTCGCCTACGTAACCGTGGGCGGCGAAAACGCGGTGAAGGTATACACCCGCCAACGCCAGTTGGTGGCCACCATTCCGGTGGGCCCCAATCCGCACGGCGTGTGGCCCAATGGCGACGGCAGCAAGGTGTACGTAGGCCTGGAATACGGTGACGCGCTGGTGAGCATCGATACCAAAACCAATACCAAGCTGAGCGAAACTCCCAGTGGCCAAGACCCGAACGCCATCATTTACGTGGTGAAGGCCGGCGGTGGCAGTCCCGGCACCGGCAACCTGGAAGCCTTTGTGCCAGTCGCGCCCGTTAACCTGCGCCTGGTACCCGTCGGTACGCAGCCGGTACCCGGGGTAGGCGGCGTGGCCGTTATCCGGCCGGTAGAAGACGTGGACGAGTTGATTCTGGCTCTCAAGCGGCTGGCCCCGAACACGAACTACACCTTATACTTATCGGACAATAAAACCGCGCTGGTGGCCCCGGAGCCGGTTATCGCCTTCAAAACCGATGCCGAGGGCGCGGTCGAAGTCAACGCCTACTACCAGATTCGGCTGCGGCTGGCGGGGCGCTTTGCCGTGGTGGTGCTCGGCGACAAGAACCCGGCCGGCGCGGTCACGCTCACGCAGCCGTAAGCCGGCTGCTGACCAAAAAGGCCCCTGGTGCATGACGCATCAGGGGCCTTTTTTATGGGTGCAAACGCTTTTGCCTCGGGTAGCACCGGGGGTGTTTGTTGCTCAACTACCGCCGCCAGCCGGGAGCTGGCAGGTCGCCAGCTCCCGGCGGTGCGCCCGAAAGCGCAGCAGCCCTACCGCCAGCACCAATCCCGCCACGGCCAGCGCGGAGTACCCCAACCGGCCGCCCCGCTCGGGGTGAAATTGAAGGAGCGCCAACCCGAAGCCCACCAGTGCCAGGCTGGTGCGCACGTAGGTGAGCAAGGTCCGCTCATTGGCCAGCCGGGTCCGTTGCAGGGCCAGCCGGTCCGACAGGGTGAGGGGGTTGGTGGGGGTAAGCGGCATGGGGGTGGGCTACGTGAGGGTAATGGCCGCGCCCGGTTCGGCCAGCCGGTGAAACGTGATGCCGTGCTTCTCAAAGTACGGCCCGTAGTTCTCGTAGCGCTGCTGCACGAAGAAGGGCTTGATGTAGCCGTCGTGCACTGGCAGAATCTGCTGCGGTCGCATTTTCAGGGCGAAATCGGCCACCACGAGCTCCGTGAGAAAAGGCGCGGTGATGGGCAGAATGAGCAGCTCCACGCCCGCGAAGGGGAGCAGATTATGGGCAAAAGAGTCGGCCGGGTTCAGCACCTTGCCATTCACCAGCCAGGCTGTCATCTGTGGCAAGGGGCTGTCGAGAATGGCCTCGTGCTGCACCGGCAGGGCGTGCAGCTGAAACGCGCCCAACTCCAGGGGGCCTTCCTCGTGGATTTGCACGGCCAGGCCGTGCTTTTTCAATTCGGCCGCCACTTCACGATTGGAAATGATGACGGCCTGGTGCAGGGCCACGATTTTCTTTAGCGCCACCACATCAAGGTGGTCGGGGTGGTCGTGGGTAATGAGGACGACCGAGACGTCCTTAAAAACCTCCGGTTGCACCAGGCCTTCGTTGAAGGAAAACTTGCCGGGGTCGAAGAGAATTTGTTGGCCATCCAGCTCAAACAGCAGGCAGGAATGGATGTACTTGGTGATTTTCATGACCAGACTTAAATAGTGGGGCAGGACGGAAATGCGCGCCGAGAAGAGCGGAAATTTAACTAGCAAACGCTTACGGAAACCAGCGCTGCTAGACCCCTGCCGCCTCCTGCTGCTGGCGCAGGTACGCATACAGCCCGCCCAGCACCAGCCCGAACACCGCGTTGGCAACAAAAAAGTACGCCATGCCGCCGGCCGTCAGCACGTGCCCGCCCGCCAAGCCCTGCCCCAGCAGCGGCAGCACCACGAAGCCGTTGAGGACCCAGGGCAGCAGCGAAAACAGGCCGCCTTTTACCCAGCCATTGTCCGGCAGCCGGGGTTCGAACACCAGCACGTACAGCCCCACCATGCCCAGCCCCGTGAGGTAATGAAACAGCAGCTTGAAGCCCTCGGGCAGCCCCCCGGCCGGCAACACCGGCGTGGTATGCAGCAGTACAAGCTTGAGCAGGCCACCGCTTTCGGCGTTGACGGCCATCAGCGGGGCCGCTTTCAGCCCCAGAGTATTGGCGGTGATGGCGACCACGCCGGCCAGCAGGCCCAGGTACAGGCGGGGGTGTTTTTTCATGGGAGGGAGCAGAAAGGAAATAGGACAGGCAATGGGGGAGTATACGGCCACCCACGCGGCACCATTTGGCCCCGATGGGTTCTTCAGTCGCCCAGCCAGCGGTCGGCCACCAGGCCCAACGCGTAGTTAAGCTGCACCAGCAGCAGCAGCCCCGCCCCGGCCGGCACGCTGAGCAAGCACAGGCCCGCCGCTGCCGCGTACTGCACCTGCATCAGGCCCAGGCGGCGCACCAGGGCCCGGCCCACGGCCGCGTGCTCGGGCCGCAGCAGTCCGTGGCGCTGGGCGTAGCGGTAGCTGCCCAGCAACGCCCCGCCCAGCAGCAGCAGGTTGGCCCAGTACACCAGCACGGCCCCGCGCAGGGGAAAATGGGTGGTGAGAAACGCCGTGGAAAAGGGCAGCAGCCCCACCACCAGCAGAAAGGCAATGTGCCACCAGGCCAGCCGGCGGTCGCTGCGCGCCAGGTAGGTGAACTGCGTGCTCTGGCACACCCAGAAAATGCCCAGCGAGAGAAACCCCAGCACGTAGCCCCCGATGCTGGGCAGCAGCGCCCGCAGGGCCGGTCCCACGTCGGCCTCGGTGCGCACGAGGGCGGCGGCCGGCACCCGCAGGTTGAGCACGAGCAGGGTCATGGCGATGGAAAACACGCCGTCGCTGAGTGACTCGATGCGGCGCAGGCTCTGGCCCGCTACTTCAGTGTAGGCCAGGGGCGGTGCGTGGGACGAAGACTGGGCCATCGGCTAGCGCGGCGAACCGCCCGCCCGCCGGGTTTTGCGCGGGGCGGGGGCCTGGCGATGGTCCAGCCGGTCTTCCTCCCGAACGAGCTTGGGCTCTTTGCTCAGGCTTTGGCCGTGGTTCACGCGGCCGTCGCGCATCATGCGGCGGTTTTCGCGCAGCAACTTGTCGTCGGTTTTGCCTTCTTTTTTGAGCATTTTGCCGCCTTCCTGGCCGTGACCCGGTGGGTTGATGGCGGTGAGCAGCAGGCCGGTCAGGGCGAGCAGGCCGGGGAGTTGAGCGAGACGGGTCATGGGGTTTGGATGATGGAGAAGCGGTTGCCGCAGGTACGGCGGCCCGTATTTTCAAACTTGCTTTGTTAGCCCAGCTGCAAGCGAAACAGCGTGGAAAGCGTGCCCGCCACCAGAGCCCAGGCCATGCCCGTAAGCAGGTACTGTTTGGCAATGGTCTTGGGGTCCTGGCTGAATACGTAGCGAAACAGCCAGTGCGGCGTTTCGTGGTCGGCCGGGGGGGCGGCGGGCAACGGGGTGCTAGGCACCGGCATCGGAAGCGAAGGAATAGCCATGCGAATGCGGGAAAGCAAGGTGGAATAGTGAAAACCAAGAGCCATTTGCCCGTCCTGCTGAGCGCAGCCGAAGCAGGACGTTCTTCGTGTTTGCTTTCCGGCCGCCAACGCCCGGCCTATTCCCAGCCGTTGCGGCGGAAAATGGCGTGCCCGTCGGCCGACTGCAGAAAGGCCACGAACTGCCGGGCCGCGGCGGCCTGCGTGGTGCGCTGGGTGAGGGCAATGGGCGTGCCCCGACTCACGCGCTGGTCGCGGGGCAGGCGCACGAGGGCCGAGCCGGGCAGGCGCGGCTGCCAGGAGGCATAGGTTATCCAGGCGTCGTAGTCCTGGGGCTTTTGCTGCCAGAGGTCCACGGCCTCGGCGCTGGTTTTGACCGACGTTTTGGTGTTGTGCTGCAGGTTGCTGATGAGGGCGCTGCTGCGGGCCATGTCCTCGGTCATGCCCATCTGGCCGGCCCCGTTCACGTCGAGCAGGCGCACGCCGGGCCGGGCCAGGTCTTCGAGCCGCTTGATGTGCAGCGGGTTGCCGGGGCGCACCAGCACCGCCGACTCCCGGGCGTAGAGGCTGGTGCGGCTGGCTTCGTCGATAAAGCCGGGGTGGGCCAGCGCCGTTTGGGTGAGCATGTACTCGGCCCCGCCGTACACCAGGTCGGCGTCCTGCTGCGCCTGGGCCAGCCACTTGGGCTCGGGGCCGGCCGTGACGGCCACGTCCAGGCCGGTTTGTTTGGTGAAGGCGGCGGCGCATTCCTTCATGGCCGTGGCCGGGCCGCCGGGGCCGTACACGTGCAGGGTTTGGGCGGCGGCCGGCGCGGCCGCGAGCAGAGCAGGAGACATGAGCAATAGAGCGAAGCGGCGGAGCCGGGTAAGCGGGGATGTTTTCATGGGTATTAGCGCGTTACTTAACGGGCGGCAAAAAGCCGTATTTCTGGTACACGGCCTGCCCGTCTGGGCTGTTAAGGAAGGCCACAAAGTCTTCGGCGGCCTTGGCGTGGGGCGCGGCTTTCATCACCCCGGCCACGTAGTTGGCCATGATGTTTTCCTTGGCCGGGATGGCCACGCTTTCCACCGGGTGGCCCAGCATTTTCTGATAAAAGGCCTCCGTGTACCACACCGGGGCCGCGTCGGACTGGTCGTAGAGCACCCGCAGGGGCGACTGGCGGTGGTGAATCTGGGTCAGGTAAGTGCTGCCGGCTTTCACTTTGGTCGTCATCACGGCCGTTTTCAAGGCCGCGCCCCCGGCCTTCTCGTACGATTCCTCGATGCGCTTGCCGATGCCTTCCCATTCGGGGTTAGGCATGCTCACGCGCACCTCGGGCCGGCCCAAATCGCGCAGGCTGGTCACCTTCTTGGGGTTGCCCTGGCGCACGAGGATGGCCAGCCGGTTCTGGGCGTAGCTGGTGGTGCGGGCAAACCACTCCGGCGTCATATCCATGCGGTTTTTGCCGGCCGCGTACACGTCGGGCTTCAGCTCGATGCGCAGGTTGCCTACTACCAGGCTGCCCTGCGTAATCTGCTTAGCCAGGATGCCGGGCGGCAGCGTTTCCACGAAAATGCGCACGTACTCGGGGTGGGCCTTGCGGAACTCCTTCAGCAAATCATCGAGCACCATGAACTGGTTGCCCCCGAAAAACACCACCAACTGCGGGTCCACCACGTCGCCGTAGAGGTCGGGCGCGTTGTCGATGCCCGGCACCGTGAAGGGCACTCCAGCCTGAAACGGCGCGTTCCAGGGCGGGTCAAAGCGGTGGGCCGGCTCGGGCGGCGTGGGCTTTTGGATAGGCATGGTCTGGGCGAAAAGGGCGGCCGGGGCGGCCAGTGCCAGCGCCAGCAGCAGGTGCGGAAGGGGTTTCATGGGGTTGGGTAAGGAAAGCGGAGAAAAGCACAAAAGCAGCGGAGAGCCCGGCGCTACGGATGCACCAGCGACCAGCCCTGGGCCTGCCGGATAATAAGCTCGCCGTTGCCGCTGGGCACGTAGGAAATCAGCGGCAGCAGCTCGTCCTTGCTCATTTTCCTTTCCTTCAGCGTGTTCAGGCACTGGGCCAGAATCACGCCTTTCTGCTTGAGGGCCGTGAGCTGGGCCTCGTAGGGCTGGTCCTTGCGGTAGAGCGTGGTGCCCCCGCCGAAGGCAATCAGCTCCACGGTGAGCTTGCCTTTAAGCCGGCTGTCCTCCAGCGCGTTGCCGATGTTACGCAGCGTCTGCTGGATGAGCTTGGGGTCGTCGCTGTCGAGCTGGTAGATGACATGGTACTGGGCCTGGTCGGCCGTGGCCCCTTGGAAGGCACCTTTTTGAAAAGCTTCGCGGTCATGCATGGCGGTGGCGTTGCGGGTGGCGGGCGTCTGGGCGCGGGCCGAGAGGGTGAGGCCGGCGAGCAGCGCGGCGGTCAGCAGCAGGTGTTTCATGGCAACTGGGGAAAGGGCACCACCGAAGCAGCGCGGTGAAAACGAAAGGGGTGAAACTGGAAATCGGTGCGGGGCTACTCGCCGCCCTTTTTGCCCGCTTCCATCGCCGCGTAGGGACCAAACTGGTGCTGGTGCTGCGTAAACCGGTCGGCGTAAGGCGGGTAAGGGCAGTCGGCGGGCTTCTTTTTCAGGTTGGGGTAGTCCTTTTCCAGGTGGGCCATGCGCGGGCGGGGCAGCGAGTTGATGTAGGCCGCCACGTCGTAGGCGGCGTCATCGGTGAGGATGCTGTGCTCGGCCGTGGCGCCGAAAGGCATGTTGGCCTTGATAAAGCGGGCCGCCGTTTGCAGGCGGTGCATGCCGGCCCCGTCGTTGTAGCTGTCGGGCCCCCACAGCGGCGGGTACTGGTAGCCATCGGCGGCCAGCGTGCCGTTGAGGCGGCCCTGGCCATTGGCTCCGTGGCAGCTGGTGCACTGCTGGGCGAAGACGATTTTGCCCTGCCCGAGATTCGCCTCGCGGTTGGGCATGGTGAACTTAACAAAACCCTGGCCCTTCACCTTCTCCCCCACTGGCACCTGGCGGCCCAGCCATTTCATGTAGGTGATGATGGCCTTCATCTCCTTGCCGTCCACCGGCAGGGGCCGGCCGTTGAGGCTGCGCGTCATGCACCCATTGATGCGGTCCTCCAGGGTGCTGATGGCATCCTCGCGCCCTTTGTAGGTGGGGTAAATGCCCCAGATGCCCACGTAGGGGGCCGAAAACGCCTTCTGGCCGGCCTGCAGGTGGCAGTTCTGGCAGGCCAGGTTGCTGCCGGCCAGCCGCAGGGCCGGGTTGGCCACTTGCGGGCCGAGGTAGTGGGCGGTGTGGGCAATCAGCTCGTGGCCGTAGCGGATGAGCTGGCCCTCCGGGTCGGGCTTCACGCTGTCGAGCACGAAGCGGGCGGGCTGGAAGAAGTTGGTTTTGCTCCCCACAGCCCCCCCGGCAACGTCAGGCAAGCCCGCCGCAGGCCCACTCGCAGCGGCGGCCGTCGTGGCCGGGGCATCGGCCAGCAGGTCGGGCGTTTTGGGGTTGAAGACGACGATGTAGGCCGTCACGGCTACTACCAGCACCATCAGGGCAATCACCCAGGTCAGCAGGCCAGCGATTTTGATGAAGGCCTGCTTGTCTTCCGGCTGCAGCCGAGGCGAGGGGTCGGGAGTGATTTCCATGAGGCCAAGGAGAGAGGTGAAACAGGCGGCAATGGCCAGCCAGCGCGCAAAACAACTTGTTTTGCGGAATGCAGACAGTCAATTAGTTAAATCGGGCAAAGCAAGCGCTACCATTCGGCCGCTCTGCCCCGTTCAGGCGGCTAGACCGTGTGCAGAATCACGTAGAGCGAGCCGGTCGAAATCACTACCCAGAGCAGAATGCCCAGCACGTAGGGCTTTATTCCCACCGAGCGCACCACCTTGGCCGAGAGGCCCGCGCCGATAAAGAACAGCGTCACCGTGAGGCCGATTTTGGCCAGGTTCACCATCACCGGGCCCAGGGGCTTGGCGGCGGGAATAAAGGTGTTGACCAGCATGGCGGCGATGAAACCAAAGATGAAGTAGGGAATTTTCACCTTCACGCCCTTCTGCTTGAATAGCATGGCCGTGCCGATGGAAATTGGGATAATCCAGAGGGCGCGGGCCAGCTTCACGGTGGTGGCCACTTCCAGGGCCTGGTTGCCGTAGGCCGCCGCCGCCCCCACCACCGAAGAGGTGTCGTGGATGGCAATGGCGCACCACAGGCCGAACTGGTTCTGCGTCATGGCCAGGGCGTGGCCGATGGGCGGGAAGGCGAATAGGGCCACGGCATTGAGCACGAACACCGTGCCCAGCGCCACCGACATTTCCTCGTCCTTGGCCCGCAGCACCGGTCCGATGGCCGCGATGGCCGAGCCGCCGCAAATAGCGGTGCCGCACGAAATCAAATGCACCACGTGCTTGCCCAGCCCCAGCCACCGGCCCACCACCAGGCCCAGCAGCAGCGTGCCGAAGATGGACACCACCGTGAAAATGATGCCCTCCTTGCCGGCCTGCACCGCCGCGTGGGCATTCATGCCAAAGCCCAGCCCGATAACCGAGAACTGGAGCAGCTTGGCCGTGGCCTGCTTGGTTTGCGTGGTGAAGGGGTTGCCGATGGTTTGGGCCAGCAGCAGGCCCAGCGCCAGGGCAATGGGCGGCGAGGCCCAGGGCGTGAGGCAGAACACGAAGAACAGCACGAACACCACCTGCTTCAAGGTGAAGTCCTGCCCGAACACCACCCGGGGCGTGTGCAGGTGGCGGAAGAAGCCGGTGGTTTCGTTGAATTCGGGGGCGGCGGTTTCCCCGGCCGGGGCAGGGGCGGGCAGCGGGGTGGAAGCTTGAAGCGGCGTGGGCTGAACTGGGAGGGCCATGAGCGGGAGGGGTTTGTTTCTGAGGCAAATATACGGCGTTGCCCACCGATTGGATTATCCAATAGTATTATCCTGCATAACCAAAGGTTATTGATTGCCCGGGCCGAGCCAGGGTGGCGCGTCCGTTTTGCGTGGCCAAGCCGGCCGCCGCGAGGGCTGGAAACGCCAGCGGCCGGCTCGTGGTGTACGAGCCGGCCGCTGGACGGATGAACTACTGGCCTGAGGGCTTAGAAGCCGGTTTGCTCGTCCTTCAAATCGAATACGTCGCCGCCAGCGTAGCGCGGGTCGTCGAGGGCGTAGGCGGCGCGCTCTTCGGCGTCGCTGCCCCCCTCGGCTGCGGCAATGGCTTCGGGGTGCTGGTTTTGCTCGACGTGCCCGCGCTGCAAATTTGGGTCAGCAATAGCACCGGGTAGGCAGTATTGCTCGGTGGCTGAGGCATTTTTGCCGCGAAATTCGCTGAACTCGTCGGGGTTGTCGTTCGAGCAGTCGTTGGTCGGGGCCTGGTAGTGGCGGGGCGCGGTGGGGTCGGCGGGGTGGCCGAAGTCGCCGTAGTGCGGGGTGCCATCGTGGGCGGCCGGTTCGGCGGCGGGTTGCGCATCGGTTGGGGCGGGCTGCGGAGTGTTTTCCATGAGTATAAGTAAGTCGGGTGAAGATGGGCGAACCACCCGGTCCGCACTACGCTGCAATGGTACGTAAGCTGCTCATAAAGTGGTGCTTTCAGCGGATACCGAATAGTTATCCAGCATCACCATTTTTTATTTGCCCCCCTTCAGCTGCCCCTGCACGAAGCTCAGGAAGCGCTGCGCCGGCCGGGCCAGCACCTGTCCCTGCACCGATACCGCCTCGAACTGCCGGGCCAAGTGCAGCCCGGCAATGGGCACGATTTCGAGCAGCCCGGCCGCCAGCTCGCGGTCCAGGGCCCGGCGCGACACGAAGCCCAGGGCGGTGGGCGCGGCTTCGAGGTAGCGCTTGATGGCCTCCGTATTGTCCAGGTAAATGGCCACGGGCAGGGCGCTGAGCTTGATGTGCTGCGCCCGCAGGGCAAATTCGAGGATTTCCAGCGTGCCCGAGCCCCGCTCGCGCAGCACCAGCGGGTGGGCCAGCGCCTCGGCCAGGGGCAGCGGGGCGGCGGGCGGGCCGCCGGGTGTGGCGCGGCGCACGGCCACCAGCTCGTCGGGCAGCAGCAGCTCGTAGTGCAGGTCGTGGCTCTTGGTGCGGCCCTCCACGAAGCCTAGGTCCAGCTCGCCGCGCAGCAGGGCCTCGGCAATGCGCTCGGAGTTGGCGTTCAGAAACGAGAGCTGCACCTGCGGGTAGCGGGCCTGGAAGGCGGGCAGCAGGCCCGGCAGCACGTACTGGGCCAGCGTGGTGCTGGCCCCCAGGCGCAGGCGGCCGGCGGCCTCGTCGGGGTCGCGCAGGGCCAGCAGCTGGTCCTCCAGCTGCTGCTGAGCGGCGGCGGCGGCATCGGCGTGGGCGTGCAGCAGGCGGCCGGCCTCGGTGAGGGTCACGCGGTTGCCGCGCCGCTCCAGCAGGCGCTGGCCGTACTGTGCTTCCAGCTCCCGGATGTGCTTGGTAACGGCCGGCTGGCTCACAAACAGCTCCTGGCCGGCCTTGGTCAGGCTCAGGTGCCGGGCCACAGCGGCAAATACGCGCAGACGGAAATCGGACATGGCGGCAAAGTACGCAGATGTGACATTTTGATATGGACAACTAAAGGTCGCGGGCGTAGACCGCCTGATTTGGGAAAAAATCAGCGGCACGCTCACAGCGCCCGGTGCTCACCGAGCGGCTGGCCACGTTGCGTGCCGGGGACACGGTGACTTTAGCCCGCCTGAACCGGCTGGGCCGCAACAGCACCCACATCATGTAGGTGGTGGCCGCTCTGCACGCCCGGCAGGTCCGCTTCGTCGCTCTGGACCTAGGCATCGATACGGCCACCCCGGCCGGGCGGGCGGTCTTGGGCCTCTTCGCCGCGCTGGCTGGGTATGGCCGCGAGAGTATCCATGAGCGGGCGACGGCGGGCATGCGACCACCCACGCAAGCAGGCCCTTGCAAACGGCTGGTGCAGAACGTAATCGTCTGTTGGAATTGCCTTTGTCCCAACCAGTAGCTGCTTCATGCCCCGGCGGCCGAGCGCTAGTCCGTGGCAGATTGATGTACTGCCAGCTCACGGGCGAGCTGGCAGCACATCAATCTGAACGGCGAGTTCGATTTCTCGGACGACGCCCTAAAAGATTCACTCCCCTTCGATTTGGAGGCCCTTTTTGCCTTCGACTGGGAGTCTCCTGCGGCCCCGCCCGTTTAACCTTTGTACCAAACTTTTAACCAAGGCCAGTAGTCTTTCTCAATCAAGTCCTGCCGCAAGCCCAAGGTGGCGGCAGTGCCCAGTACCGCTTCGCGAAACGCGACGGGGTCTTGGTGTAAGGTCATTGGATTCGCCACGCGTCACGGTTGGGCAAAGCCTGAGCGGATAAGCCGAGGCGGTACCGGGTTAAAGAATTCAGGGTTTTGGCTAGGTGCGCCGCCAGTTTGGGCTCTTGCAACCCTTCCAGCAAGGCGCCGGTTAGCGCCCGGGTAGCCGGATTATAATGCTTGGCGACGCGCACCAGCTTTTGCTTATCAGAGGCCGACAACGCAGCTATCTTTCGGCTCAGCTGTTGGAGTACGGCAGCTGGCTCACTGGCTGGTAGCCGCTTGAGTCGGCGCAAGGCGTCAAGCAACTGGCGCACTTCTACTTCATCAGGCTTTACGTCGCCCTGGCTGGGTACAAAGCGAATGCGCACGTGGCCAATGCGCTGGGGCTCTTTGCGGCGCGGAGTCGCAATCTCGATTTCTGCCGCCACCTGCGTGGTCAAGCCCAACTGGTTGAAAACCGCATTCCCGGTTGGATAGGTCTGGTTGTCGCGGGTTGTCCGACGCAGGCTGGACTGCACCAACTGTTGCTCGCTGGGAGGTACGGGGCCGAAGCGGCCCGCCGGTGCCACTCGATACTGTCCTTTACCTACCCGTTGCACTTGACCCGACTGGGTTAAGCGTGAAAGAGCCGACGCCAGGGCAGATACGGAAAAGCCTAGGTCCGCGAAATCCTCGTAACGCACGATCTGTCCGGCCGCCTGTTGGCGAAGGTGCCGGAGTAAGCGCAGCTGGGTAGGGGACGTTCGAGAGCGATTCATTTGAGCTGATAACAGCCATAAAGATGATTACTTCTCGTTAAATGCAAAGTTTTTTGCACAGAAAACTTTGCATTTATGTGCATAAAAAATTGATGTATAATACGTTAAGTTTTAATAATGAATAGGATAGGCTTGCTGTGCTCTATCGAGCAAGCCGTTGTAGAAAGCGCAGCATTTGAGGGTTGTCGTAATCACCCAGCCCTTCGTGGCGGTCTATAATGTCCCCGTTGGGGGCAATAAGGAAGGTAGTAGGAATAGACTCCGTGTCGAACACGGCTGGCAGGTCACTTGCTAGAGTATAGATGGGCATCGTGAATCCCCGGCGGGCAATGAAGCGGCGAACCTTCTCTGGATTCTCATCTACGGAGAGGAGCACCAGCGCAATGTTGTCGCTCTGCGTCTTCCCATATAGCTTCTGCAGTCCTGTCATTTCGGCTACGCAGGGTGGGCACCACGTGGCCCACAGGTTTAGCACAATTACTTTGCCTTGTAGCTGGGCCAAGGAAACGGTATTTCCGTCTAGGGTGCGCAACTGCAAGGAATAATCCGCTTTGGGTACGGGGGCGGTGGGCAGTGAAGCCGTGCGCCGAAACAGTCCCGTCGCCAGCCCCAGTTGTTGCACCCGCCCGATTACTTCGGTATGCAAGCCCGTCGCATACAGCGTAACCGGTAGCAGAACGTACAGAATGGGCTGCCACCAACGGCGCCAATTTGGCTGCTTCATAGCGTAATCGGTTTTATGGCTCATCCTTGCCAATGGCGAGTCTGCTGAGCTAATGAACAGCAAACCTACTCGCTAAAGAAGATTCCAACCCTTGCAGTAGGGACATAAAATGGAAAACGGGCCAGCACCACGGTAGGCATTTATACGCTTACGTCTACTGCTTGCATAATTATGCGACAGGCAACCTTTTAACTCCAAAACCACGATTGCATAGTATCTGACTGCTTAGCTGAAGCCATCTCTACTATGCCTGTGCTCAACCATGAGCTTGACGAATTATTCCGTCGAGCGGCAACATGCTATCCAGAGCAGCCCAATAAGGTGACTTGCTGGCTGCAGTTAGCATCCCGCCTACCAAGTTTGGGTAACTCTACGGATTGGGTGTCACTCAAGTGGTGCCTGATTGATAAACCGATGCCTTCTACTGCTTTACGTACTGGCAAAGACGATGAAACGATTAGGTAGCTGATAGGCAACCCCTTTTCACGCTATTGCATTGCTTGGTATCGTTCATAGTCGGACGACTGTGCAACGTGCAGGCAATGTGCTCTCAGGAGCTAAGCGTCTGGTGTAAAACAGAAAAGGCGGCTCAACGAGCCGCCTTTTCTGTTCATTTAGGTAATGATTAGTACTTCTTATGTTCTAGCAGCCACTCCTGTAGCATCTGGATTTCCATGCCTTGCTCGTCAATGATGCTGTGGGCTAGGTTTTTCATTGCCGTGGTGCGGCCGTATTCTATTTCGGCCTGCGAGTTCTCCATGGCGCTGCGGTGGTGATCGACCATGAGCTGCGCAAAATCGAAGTCGATGTCGCCGGTAAGAGGCCGCAAGTCATTGGCTTGCATCATACGCTCCATGCTCTCCATTTGCTTCATGTTGAACGCCGGCACGGCGGGCTGCTGCGGCGGGTGTCTGCTCAGGAAGGCATCCAGTATCCTGATTTCAGCCTGCTGCTTGTCGATAATCTGCTGCGCCATAGCTTTCATCTCCGCATTAGAACCACTTCGTAGCTCTTCCTGGCTCATGGTGATGGCACCTTGATGGTGCATCTTCATCATCATGGCGAAGTCGTTATCGGGATCCTGAGTCTTGGGCATCGCTTGCATCTGCGTCATCATCGCGTGCATCTGGCGCATAAACACGTTGTCGTCGTGTGCCTGCAGCTCCAGCCCATCCTCATCCTTGTCGCAGGAAGTAGTTAGCGTAGTAAAGGCCAGCGCGAGCGCCAGCAGGGGAAAGCGAAAAAGCTTGTTCATCGGTCGTAGTTGAAGTGGAGTAACTGTTTACCAAAACGGCTGGCTGGAGACCAGGATTTACAGCTTGCCGTGCCAGCCTTGCATAATTTCGCTGGCGGCTCCTTACTCACTGGATTAACCGAACTAAAACGGTAGGCCCCCTGTATGCCCGCCTAGCAGGCACCCTTGCGTAACGACCTGCCCTCACCTTCAACTTCTTGCGATGACCTTTTCTGCGCTAGCCTGGCTTGCAACCTCCGTTTTCTGGCCCTTGAGTTCACCGGGTACACCCCCGGTGGAAACGACGGCTGTCAACGTGGTGGTTACCAACTTGGTGTCCGATAAGGCCACGCTCAAGCTGTACTTTTACAACGTGAAGGCCAATTTTCTGGTCCGCAACCACTACACCCTGCTCAAGTACGTCAAGCCCGCCGGACGCACCAAAGTGGTGTACCCCATTCAGCTGCCGCCCGGGGAGTGGGCTATTGCCTTAACCCAGGATCTGAATGAAAACGACCTAGTGGACCGCAACATGGTGGGCATTCCAACGGAGCCCTTCGCCTTGTCCAATAATGTGAAGCCACGCTTTCGGATCCCCACCTTCGACGACTGCAAGTTCACAGTTAAGGGAACAGCTACAACGGTCGCCATTTCCATGAAATAAGCAGCGCCCGATTGCTACCAAAACAACCGGGCTGACAAGTAAGCCCTAACATGAGACTTACAGTGCAGGCCCCTTCACTTGCATAACTTTGCGGTTCAGATCAACGAATCCAAGCTCCGCCGGGCGAGGCTGGCCGGTCCGAGCTTCTGAAATTCGGTGGGCGTCAGGCCTGTTACTTGCCGAAACTGCCGCGAGAGGTGCGCTAAGCTGCTGTAGCCTAACTGTTCGGCTACTTCCGTGACACTCAACTCGCCGTAGCCAATCAACTCCTTGGCCCGCTCCACCTTCTGCCGGATGATAAACTTCTCGATGGTCAGTCCTTCGTGGGAGGAAAACAGGTGCGAGAGGTGGTGGTAATCGCGGCTCAGGTGCTCCTCCAGATAAGCGGAGTAATTGAGCAGCCGCGGCCCAGGCGGAGGGTAGTGAATCAGCGTCACCAGCAGGGTCTTGATTTGCTCCACCAACTGTGCCTTCGGGTCTTCGAGCAGCGCAAAGCCCGCGTCTAGCAAGCGGGTGCGCACCGCTTCCCAATCGGGGGCGGTCCCGTCAGGGGTGGTTACGTCCGCTTCCCCCAGCGCGACGTGATGCACCTGCAAGCCCAGGGCCGCAAGATCTTCCCGGACCACCCGGATGCATTGGGGGCAGACCATATTTTTAATGAGCAACCGGTAGGCGCCGGGTGCGGGTAGGGTGTGGGTCAGGCTCACGTCGTGGATCATTGCCGAAAGTTGTTATTTGACGACCAGACTGCCGCGCAGCATGCCCATGCCGCAGGTAAACTCAAACCGGCCCGGCTTGTCGGGTAGAAGCTCCACCAGCGTGGTCTTGAAGGCAGGCAGGTCGCGGCGAATACTGAAGTCGGGCATCAGCAACTCTTCCGAGCAACTGTTCTCCTCGTCGCGATAGAAGCTAAGCTGCACGGGCTTACCGCGCTCCACTTCAATCACGTCGGGCGAGTAGCCCCCCTTGACGGTGATATCCACTTCCTGCACGCCGCTGGAAGACGAAACGGCACTAGCCGTTTGCCGGGCGGAAAAGAAAAAGTACCACACCACGAACGCGGCCAACCCCAGGCCGCTCAGCGTAACAATGATTTCGGCGGTATCCATGACTATTTAGTTCTTAAGGGGAGTGAAGCCGCGCAAACGCAGCGAGTTGGTGAGCACCGACACCGAGCTCAGAGCCATCGCGCCAGCCGCCAGCATGGGGGATAGTAGCAGCCCGAAGAAGGGATAGAGCAGCCCGGCCGCTACGGGAATGCCGAGCGTGTTGTAGATGAAGGCGAAAAACAGGTTTTGCTTGATGGTACGAATCGTTTGGCGGGATAGAGCAATGGCCGTCACCACGCCCTGCAAATCCGAGCGCATCAGCGTGATACCCGCCGCTTCCATGGCCACGTCGGTACCGCCGCCCATGGCCAGCCCAATGTCGGCCTGCGCCAGGGCAGGGGCGTCGTTGATGCCGTCGCCGACCATGGCCACTACCCGGCCCTCCGCCTGCAGTTCCTTCACCTTGCTGGCTTTGTCCTGGGGCAGCACCTCGGCGAAATACCGCTTGATGCCGACTTGCCCAGCCACCTGCGCGGCCGTTTGCGGATTGTCGCCGGTCATCATGACCACCTCGATACCCAGGCGTTGCAACTGCTGAATAGCGGCTGCTGACGTTTCGCGGATGGTGTCGGCCACCCCGAGCACGCCCGCTGCCTGCCCGTCCACGGCAACGTAAAGCACCGTTTTAGCTTGAGCCAGCAACTCGTCGGCCTGACGTCGCAAGGTGGGGGCCAGGCTCACGCCCGCCTCTTCCAGCAGGCGGAAGTTACCAATTAGCACTACTTGGCCATTGACATGAGCGGCGGCCCCTTTTCCCTCCACTGCTCGAAAGTTGGTGGCTGGCAAGCTGTATGCTTGATGAGCATCGGCGTAGCGCACTACGGCTTCGGCCAGGGGGTGTTCGGATTGCCGTTCGACGGCGGCCACTACGGGCAGCAATTGCCCCACGGACTGCCCTTTCCCGGGTATAAAGTCGGTTACGGCGGGCTCCCCGCGGGTAATGGTACCGGTTTTGTCGAGCAGCACCGTGTTCACCTGATAGGCCTTCTCCAAGGCTTCTGCGTTGCGCACCAGCACCCCATGCTCGGCGCCTTTGCCGGTGCTGACCATAATGGCGGTCGGGGTAGCTAGGCCCAGCGCGCAGGGGCAGGCAATGATGAGCACGGCCACGAAATTGACCAAAGCCAGCGGCAAGCGCGCTTCCACCGGTGCCAGATCAAACCAGAGCACGAACGTCAGGATGGCAATGACAACCACCGTGGGCACAAAGATGGCGCTGACTTTGTCGGCCAGCCGCTGAATAGGGGCGCGGCTGCCCTGCGCGTCTTCCACCAGCTTCACGATCTGCGAAAGCATAGTGTCGGCGCCCACTTTGGTGACGCGGAAGCGAAAGGACCCCGTCTTGTTGAGCGTGGCCCCGAACACGGGGTCGCCTTCTTTCTTTTCTACGGGTAGGCTTTCGCCCGTAAGCATGGCCTCGTCCACGGCGGAGTGGCCGGCCTCAATGAGGCCGTCGGTGGCCACCTTTTCGCCGGGGCGCACCACGATAAGGTCACCGAGTTGCACCTGTTCGATGGGCACGTCCACTTCCTGCCCGCCGGGGCGCACCACCCGGGCGGTTTTGGCCTGCAAGCCCATCAGAGTGCGGATGGCGGCGGAGGTTTGGGTTTTGGCCCGCAACTCCAGCACCTTGCCCAGCAGAATCAGCGCAATGATGGTGGCCGTGGTGTCGTAGTATACTTCCGGCATGAGCCCGCGCCGGGTGAAGAAGTCCGGCACCACGGTGGCAGCCAAGCTGTAGAGAAATGCGGCGCCGGTACCCACGGCAATCAACGTATCCATGTTGGCGGCGCGGTGCTTGAAGCCGTTCCAGGCGGACACGTAGAACTCACGGCCGCTGTAGAGCAACACCGGCAGCGTGAGCAGCAGCAGCACGTAGTTAAGTGCCTGCATGTTTACGCGTGCCATCATCGCCGGCCAGAGCATGAGCATGCTCAGGGGCATGATGATAAGGGCTAGCACGACGGCCACGGAGAAGCGACGCTTGAGCTTCTGGTAGGCCAGTGCTTTTTGCTGGTCGATTTCCGCTTGGCGGTCGGCGGCACTCGTGTCGGGGGCGCGTTCGACTACGCCGTAGCCCGCGTTGACCACGGCTTCTTTCAAACTGGCCGGGCTGGCTTGGGTCGGTACGTAGTCAACGGTCGCTTTCTCGGTCGCAAAGTTGACCACAGCCCGTTGCACGCCGGGCGTGCGGGTCAGCGACTTTTCGACGAAGGAGGCGCACGAGGCGCACGTCATGCCTTCGATGTCGAGGGTCTCGGTTTTAGTGGTTGGTTCCATGAGAAGGGTATGCAATACGCTGTTTCTGAACCATTCATCAGGATAGCAACAGCTTAGAAATACTCTACAAAGGAACGGCCCTAGTCGCCCAGAGTTAGTACGTAATCCTTCTCTAGACTTGCATAATTTGACGGCGGTAAGCTCGCCCCTTATCTTTGTATTCTTTAGTCACTTGCACCAATAGGACCTTTTCTAAATCACTCTCTTTTCAATATTGGCTAACCTAAATACCACATTCCGCTACGAGACACGTGTCGTTGCTTTCATTGACATCTTAGGCTTTAAAAACAAGTTGCAGGAAAGTTATACTAACCAAGCGGCCTTCAACGTCATTCATGATGCCTTAACTGAATTGCAAGAATCGTTTAATGATCCTATGGATGGGGACAGCGAGTCAGGCAAAAAAGCTTTGAGGATAGACACGCAAACTATTCAAGTATCAGATAGTCTGATTATATCTCGCCTAGCCGAAGAGAGAGGAGGGATAAGAGCGATGATCTTCGACTGCGCATATGCTATCCATACGCTAATTCGGCATGGCTTTTTATGCCGTGGGGCTATTACAGTTGGTAAGATGTACCATAAAGGTTCATTGATGTTCGGGGAAGCTTTTGTGCGAGCGTATCAAACCGAAGCGGCCGAAAAACTCCCGATAATCAAGTTTGATCAAGATATGTATGATCTAGCGAAAAAACACCCTTCTACGGGCAACGAGGAACATGGCGAGGACGAGGTTTTGAACTTGGCCGAAAGCTGCAAAGAATTGAGCCCAGGTGTTTATTATCTTGACTACTTTACTGATTATGATATCCATTTCGGTTCTGGTGAAGGTTATGCCTCGATCCAGTATGACTCTTTGCGAAATATCATTGTGAATGGACTGAGCGCAGGACCGAGCACTAGTTTTTATAGCAAGTACCGGTGGGCTGCTGACCAGTTTAACTTAAGTGCCGACCGCTTTAACCTTCCTCCCATTTAGTCAGCCATAAAACTTATAAAATCAAGCCTAAGACTTGCATAATTTTGCGGCGTGCACAGCGTCACATACTTGCTATTTTATTTAAAAACAGCTTAGACACACGCATTAAGCTGTTTTTAATGGTTTTGTTGATTAGAACTGTGTTTGCTACAAACTCTTTTTCCATGATTCAGGTAAAGAGGTAGCCTTTTTTTTTAGAGAGAAGACTACTTTTGCGCTTTCCTACTACCTGTCATGTTCCGTAGCCTGTTTCCTTTCCGACGCCTGTTGGCGACGAGCTTCCTGCTCGTCTTCGTCAATGTGTTCGTCGGTCAGTGCTGGTGCGCGACCATGAATCCGGTACTGACAGCACCAGTTGCGAAGGCCTCGGTAGGTAAGAAGCCCGACCACCCCGGCTGCCACGGCCACAACAAGACGACAGCCAAGCAGGACCCTGCCAAAGGCAAGGGCGCCCATGGCAAGCACGATTCCAAGCCGACGGGCAAGCACGACTGCTGCAAGGATAACTCAGCAACTATTCTCAAGTCGCTGACGCCACCGGCCGAGAAGCAGTTGCTGACGCTCGCGCCGGCTCTGCTGCCCGCTGCCAGTGACTTCTATTTCCGGCCGGCTGCCGGTCAGTGGGACCGTACCCACGCCGTCGTGCTGGTGCCCGGCGAGCACCTGCCGCCCAAAATTCCGGACATCCGCATTTTCATTCAGTCCTTAACGGTCTGATTATTTGACGTGCTCCAGGCTCGCCCCGGACATAGCAGCGCTATGTCCGGGGCGAGCCTTTGCTTTGGCATGTCCGCCTGGCGCTCAGTCGCCCTCTTTTTCCCTTTTGTTTTTTGGCTTTGCTTTTTCAACCATGAAGAGTTGTTGCGAGCAGGCCGGCGCTCCCGCCCCCCGCGGGCCGCTACGCCGCCTGCTTTCCTACCTGCTCTACGCCGTGGTAGTCGCCGCGCTGGGCTTCGTGCTCTGGCAGCAGTGGCAGGCCTAAGCGAGCATCCTCGTCTCCGGCAGCTTTCCTAAGCGCCGCTGTCTTCACCCCTTTTTCCTCCTTATGTACCGCATACCGCTTTCGCTGCTGGCTCTGGCCGGCATGCTCTCCGCTACCGGCTGCTCGTCGGACTCCGAATCGAGCAGCGCCACCAACACCGTCACCACGCCCACCAACGGCCCGGCCGAGGGCACTGCCGACCACAGTGGCGGTCACACCTACGCCTGTCCGATGCACCCCGAGGTTACCAGCACCAAAGAAGGGGAAAAGTGTCCCAAGTGCGGCATGAAGCTCGAACACAACGATAAGGTGGCCAACGGCAAAACCTACGAGATGAAGCTGGTGCCCACCCCGATGGAAGTTACGGCCGGGCAGCCTACCACCCTGGCGTTCACCCCCCGCGAAACGGGCAACGAGTCGGCCCCCGTGCCGCTGGCCGTCGTGCACGAAAAGAAGATTCACCTCATCATTGTCAGCAAAGACCTGGGTCAGTTTTACCACGAGCACCCCGAGTACACGGCCCAGGGCGACTATAAAGTACAGTATACCTTCCCCAAAGGGGGCGACTACGTGCTGTTCCAGGACTACACCCCCGCGGGCTCCGGCCACCAGCTAGGCCGGCAGCCACTCACGGTAAAGGGCGCGGCCTACACGCCCGTCAAGTTCAAAAACGACGACATGCAGTGGGATAAGGATGGCTACCAAGCGACCCTTTCCTTCGACAAGCCGCTGACGGTAGGCCAACTGCTGGGCATGAAAATCAACATCACCAAGGGTGGCCAGCCGGTCACCAACCTTGATAACTACCTCGGCGCCCTCGGCCACGTGGTCGTCATCAGCGAGGACACCGAGCAGTACCTGCACGTGCACCCCAACGACCAAGCCGACAAAGGCCCCAACATTGGCTTCAACACCAACTTCGAGAAGCCCGGCCTCTACCGCGTGTTCCTGCAGTTCAACCACGACGGCAAGATCCACACTGGCGACTTCACCATCAACGTGAAAGCCTAGCCTTCCCCTACACGCATTCCCTAGTACTCCTTTACCTCAAGCATCGTCATGAAAAAGTCTGCTTTCTTCCTCTCTGCCCTGAGCTCGGGTATGCTGCTGCTCGCCAGCTGCAACAGTGATAAAGCCACGGAGTCAACGGCAACTGCCACCGAATCCACCACTCCCGAAACGGCCGGCGCCGACGAGATGGCGGGCATGGACCACTCGGCCATGGGGCACGACGCGGCCGGGGCCGCCAGTACCTCGCCGCTGATGACGTCGATGAACGAGATGATGCAAAAGATGGAGGCGTCCAAGCCCAAGGGCAACACCGACCATGACTTTGCCCACCACATGCTGGAGCACCACCGGGGTGCCGTGGCCATGGCCGACATCGAGCTGCGCGACGGTAAGGACGCTACCATGCGGGCAATGGCCGAGAAGATCAAGGTGGATCAGCAAAAGGAAATCGCCGAACTCGAAGCTGTGGCAACCCGCCTCGATAACGCGCCGACCAACTACAAGCCACAGGACCCGGCTGACCCCTTTACCAGCAAAATGAAGGCGTCGATGGAGAGCATGATGACAAACATGCCCAAACCGGTGGCCGACCCGGATATGAATTTCAACATGTTGATGATGGTGCACCACCAGAGCGCAGTAGACATGGCCCAGGCGGAACTAGCCCACGGCAAGGACACCAAGCTCAAAGAGATGGCGCAGCAAATGATCGACGCCCAGCAGAAAGAAATCCAGCAGTTCAAAGACTGGCACGCCAAAAACGGCGACAAAATGTAAGCCGGTTGGCTATGCCCTCTTCTTTTCTTACAAACGCTTTCCTTCCATGAAATTCTCCTCTCTTTTATTAGCCGCCGCGCTACTGGCCGCGCCCTTCTCCCTCGCCGCCCAGCACCAGCATGGTGCCAAATCCGGTGCCGCTCATGGCCACCAAGCTGCCGGTGAAAACCACGCCCATAACTCCCCGCACGGGGGCATCGTGCGCACGGCAGGAGCTTACCACCTGGAGCTGGTGCAGCAGGCCGGTGCCCTGCATATCTATCTGCTTGATGCCAAGGAAGCCACGGTTGCCCCAACGGGGACGGCAGGCACCGTGATGCTGCTGACGAGTACTGGTAAAAGCAGCACGGCCACCCTGACCCCCAGCGGCGACCATTTGGTAGCGACGCTCCCCGCCGGCACGACGCTGCGCACGGCCATCGTGAGCGTGAAAGCCAAAGGCCAGTCGCTGAGCGCCCGCTTTGAAAAGCTGGATGCCAGCAAAGTGAAGCCCGCCAAAGCGGTTGGCGCCGCTTACAACTGCTCCATGCAGTGTGAAGGCAGTGCCAGTGATAAGCCCGGCAGCTGCCCCAAATGCGGAATGGCGCTCGTGAAAAACACCTAAGTGCCGATCAATTGGGCGGGCCCGGTACCCGCTGGGCCCGCTCGCTTGGCCCCGGGCCGCCCCTGGCGGTA
The DNA here is from genome assembly GCF_000420705.1 of Hymenobacter norwichensis DSM 15439. GTDB lineage: Bacteria > Bacteroidota > Bacteroidia > Cytophagales > Hymenobacteraceae > Hymenobacter > Hymenobacter norwichensis. The sequence goes on along the minus strand of NZ_ATVL01000001.1, from coordinate 68,112 downwards.
ACCGGGATGGCCCTTCGGGCAAGATTTAACTTGATAGTATGACGTATCGTGACCTAAAAGCAAAGAGTAGGTGGCTGCTGCTCGTGCTGCTGCTGGCCAGTACGGCTCCGGCGTGGGCCCAAACGACGGTGCTTGAACTCGACAGCGCCGAAGCACGGGCCCTGCGGCGCCATCCCCGCCTGCGGCAGGCCGAGCAGGAAATCAGCGAGCAGCTGGCCCTGAAGCGGGGTTCCTTTGCCCCGGCGAATCCGGATTTCCTGTTCTCGGCCCCTACCGGCGAAATGTGGGCGCCGGGCGTGGTGCAGACCATTGACCTACCCAACGTGTACCGGCGCCAGCGCCAGGTGGCCCAGGCCGGGCTCACACTGGCCGAGCGTAACCGCGAGGTGAGCCGGGCCAGCGTGCTGCGCGACACTCGCTTGGCGTACTTGAGCTTACAGTTCGCGGAGGCGCAGGTGCGGCAGCTTACCTACCAGGACAGCTTATATCAGGCCCTGCGGGTAGCCACCGAACGGCTGTTCGCGGCGGGGGAAGTCACGTCCCTGCAGCGCATCAGCACCGACGCCGAGGCCCGGCAGGTCACCGTGCAACTACAGCAAGCCACCGAGGACTTGCGTACCGCCCAGCGCCGGTTAGGCTTGCTGCTTGGTACCCCGACCCTGCTGGCTACCAGCACGGACCTGCGCCGGAGTGGCCCGGAGCTGGCCCAAACGGGCGCCGCGCTGCTGGGCAGCTTGCCGGCCGAAGACAGTGCCGCCCTGGTGCGTAGCCCCACCCTGGCGTACGCCACCCAAAACGTGGCGCTGAGTCAGTCGGGCATCAGCCTGGTGCGGGCCCGTCGGACGCCCGCGCTGACGGTGGGCTATCAGAATCAAGCATTTGAGAACTCGGCTGTCAAGTACCGCTTTCAGTTCGGCGTGTCAGTACCCATTTGGTTTTGGACCTACCGCTCCCAGCTGCAAGCGGCCACGGCCCGCTCGCAGGCGGCCGGTTACCAACTGCAAACCCAGCGCCTGGAACTGGGTACCCAGTACCAGCAGGCGCTGGCCGACACGCGCAAGTTTTCCACCTCGCTGGCCTACTACGAACAAACCGGCGTGCCCCAGGCGCAGGCCATTATCAGCCAGTCGCAGCGCTTGTTTCGGGCCGGCGAAATCAGCTACCTGGTCTTGATTCAGAGCCTGAACCAGGCCTTTACCATTCAGAATACCTACCTGACCACCATTCGGGATTACCGGCAGGCACTGGTCGAACTAAACTACCTGCGGGGTGAATAACATGAAACAGCTACTAATGCTACTGCTCGGGCTGCTGCTAAGCGTCCCCGCCTGGGCCCACGGCGGCGAAGACCACGGGGACGGCGCCCAGGCGGCCACGCCGGCCGGGGCTACCTCGTTCTCGGTGGCCGCCCTCTCGGAACAGTTCGAGGTGCTGCTGCGCTACGAGCCGCTACAAGGCGGCCAGCCGGCCGACCTGCGCCTGTTTTTGTCGGATTACGCCACCAACGCGCCGATCAAAGGAGCCAAGCTGACGTTAACCAACCCGGAAGACGCCGCGCTGAAATGGGTGGTGACCGAACAGGAGCCCGGGGTGTATCTGGTGGAAGGGCAGTTTCCGGCCAATAAAGCCTACAGCTTCGCCCTTAATGTGGTGGCCGGGGAAAAGGCCGACCTGCTGCTGCTCGACGGCATCAAGGTAGGAGCCAAGCTGCCCGTAGCGGCTACGCCCGCGCCGGCCGCACCCGCTCTGTTTTCTTCCTGGAAAGCCATTCTGGCGCTGCTCGGCGCCTTTGCCCTGGGCGTGGCCCTGACGGCCCTGCTGCTCCGCCGCCGTCGTCAATCCCCGGTGCCCGTTTCCACTCCTACTCCCGTTGTCTATGAAAACCAAGCATAAACTGCTCGCTGCCACGGCAGCGGCCGGCCTGACGCTGGCCGTACTGCTGCCCCCCCCCGCCGCCGTGCTGGCCCACGGGGGCGAAGACCACGGGGGCACCGCCCAAGCCAACACGGGTGTTGCCCTGACCGATGAGGTGTTGCTGCCCAAGGAAAGTCAGTTCCTGTTCGAGGTAGGTACCCGGTTGGCGGCCTACTCTACCACGTACAGCCGGGCGACGCTCTACGGCACCGTTTCGGCGGCGGCCGGGGGCGAAGGCCGGGTGGTAGTGCCCCAAACAGGACGCATCGTGCGCCTCGTCGCGCAAGTCGGACAGGCAGTGCGAGCCGGGCAGACGCTGGCCGTCATCGAGCAGACGCTGGATGCCACCCAGCAGATTGGCCTCAGCACCGAGCGGGCCAACGCCCAGGCCGAGCTGCGGGCCGCCCAGCAGGACTACGCCCGCCTGCAAAGCATCGCCGACATCGCCGCCCGCAAGGACGTAGTAGCTGCCGAGTTGCGCTTGCGGCAGGCCCGCCAGAATGCCAGCATCTACAACGGGCAGGCCCAGCAGCGCCGCGTCAGCATCACCTCGCCTATCAGCGGCACGGTGGACGTGTTCAACTTAGCGGTGGGCCAGCAAGTCAACCAGGGCGACGAACTGTTTCGGGTGCTCAATCCCGGCAAGCTGCGGGTGGAAGCCCAGGTGTTCGCGCAGGACCTGAGCAAGATCACGCCGGGTGCCGAGTTTCGGGTGGAAGGCCTGCAGGGCCAGCCCGGCGCTCCGGCCCGCCTGGTCGTCTTCAGCAATGTAGTCAACCCAGTCAACCAGGCCCGCCAACTGATTCTGGAACTCGATGCCGCTGGCAGTACCGCCTACCGCGCCGGGCAAGCCGTGAACGTGCAGGTGGTGGGTGAAAGCGGCAGGGGAGAAAAGCAACTGGTAGTGCCGTCTTCGGCCGTGACCGACCTGAACGGCAAGCCCGTGGTATTTGTGCATACTGAGCCCGAACGCTTCAAGATTCGCTACGTGCAGCCGGGCGCCATCAACGGCGAGCAAACGGTGCTCTTACAGGGCGAGGTCAACGAAAATGACCGGGTGGTAACCACGGGGACCTACCAACTCAAGTCCATCTACCTCAACCAGTAACCTTGGCCGCTCTCCTTGCTATGCGTGCTTTTCTCGTTGCCCTCGCTTTCTATTTGGGGCACTAACAGAACCTGATCAGCCGCGGCTTGCCCGCCGTCTGTTTTTCTTTTCCGACGATGCTTGATAAGATCATTCGCTTTGCCCTGCAAAACCGCCTGCTGATGCTGACCTTTGCCGTTGGGCTTTTGATTGCCGGTACCTACACGGCCCGCCAGTTGCCGGTGGACGTGCTGCCCGACCTGGACCGGCCCCGCGTAACTGTGTTCCTCGAATCGCCGGGCATGGCCCCCGAGGAAGTGGAAGCCCTGGTAACGCTGCCCGTTGAAACGGCCCTGAACGGGGCCACCGGCGTATCGGCCGTGCGCTCGAACTCGGCTATTGGCCTAGGCATGGTGTTCGTGGAGTTCGACTATGGCACCGATATTTTCACGGCTCGCCAGATAGTCAGTGAGAAGCTGCAAACCGTCGGCGAGCAGTTGCCCACCGGCATTACCCCAGTACTGGGGCCGATTTCCTCGGTGATGGGTCAGATCATGCTCGTCGGCCTCTCGGGTGGTCCGCAAACTAATGCCGCCGATTTACGCACCCTGGCCAACTACACCGTGCGCCAGCGGTTGCTTTCCATTCCCGGCGTAGCCCAGGTAATTCCCATTGGCGGCGATAACCTGCAGTACCAGGTGCTGCTGGACATGCCCCGCCTCAACGCCACGGGGCTGACGGTGAATCAAGTGGAAGAGGCCTTGCGCCAATCCAACCTGAATACCACCGGCAACTTCTTCGACCGCAACGGCTCGGAGGTGCTCATCCGCAACCTGGGCCGGCTGCGCTCGGTGGCCGACATCGAGAACATCGTGGTGGGCTACCGCGAGCAGTCCCCCATCCGGGTGGCCGACATTGCCAAGGTGGAGTTTGGGGCCCGCTTCAAGCGCGGCGACGGGAGTGTGAACGGCCAGCCGGCCGTCATTCTGAGCATTGAAAAGCAGCCGGGCGCCGCTACGGTGGGTTTGACCGAAGCCGTGGAAAAAGCGCTGGTGGAGCTCAAACCGTCCTTGCCCAAGGACGTGCAGGTGAACACGCGGCTGTTCAAGCAGTCCGAGTTTATCGAATCCAGTATTACCAACGTCGAGGAAGCGTTACGCGACGGGGCCATTCTGGTGGTGATTGTGCTGTTTGCCTTCCTGCTCAACGTGCGCACTACCTTTATCTCGCTGGTCGCCATTCCCTTGTCCTTGCTGGTAACGGCCTTGGTGTTCCGCGTCGCGGGCATCAGCATCAACACCATGACCTTGGGCGGCTTGGCCATTGCCATCGGGGAGTTGGTTGATGACGCCATCGTGGACGTGGAAAACGTGTACCGGCGACTACGGGAAAACCGGCACCTGCCCCAGCCCCGGCCCGTGCTGCAAGTAATCTACTCGGCCTCCTCGGAGGTGCGCAATTCCATCGTGTACGCCACCATCATCGTGGTGCTGGTATTCCTGCCCCTGTTTGCGCTGGAAGGCATGGAAGGGCGCATTTTCGCGCCTTTGGGCATTGCTTACATCACCAGCATCGTGGCCTCGCTGTTCGTGTCGTTAACGGTCACGCCGGTACTCTGCTACTACCTGCTGCCCAAGATGAAGCAGATCAACCACGCCGAAACTGACGGCCCACTGGTGCGCTGGCTGAAGCTCAAGGACACGCGGTTACTGGATTGGGGGCTGCGGCACCCCAAAGTGGTGCTGGCCACCACCGGCCTGCTGTTTGTGCTGGCGGGCGCCCTGGTGCCCTTCTTCGGTACCGAGTTTCTGCCGCCCTTCAACGAGGGCTCGCTGACCGTGAACTTCTCAGCCCCGGCCGGCACATCGCTGACGGAGAGCAACCGGCTGGGCACCCTCGGCGAGCAGCAGATGCTTAAGATTCCGGAGGTGGCCTACACCGCCCGCCGTACGGGCCGCGCCGAACTCGATGAGCACGCCGAATCGGTCAACAACTCGGAAATCGAAGTGGCCTTCAAAACCGAGGAAGAGTTGGAGAAGGAAGGCAAGACCATGCGCAGCCGCGACGAGATTCTGGCTGATATGCGCGAGAAGCTGAGTCTGATTACCGGGGTGAACGTGAACATTGGGCAGCCCATCTCACACCGCCTCGACCACTTACTCTCGGGCGTGCGGGCGCAGGTCGCCATTAAGGTGTTCGGCAATGATTTGCTGGAGCTGCGCCGCTATGCCAATGAGATTCGCAGTGCGGCGGCTACGGTGCCGGGCGTGGTGGACTTGCAAGTGGAAAAACAGGTGCAGATTCCCCAGCTGCTGGTGCGCCCCCGCGACCAGGCGTTGCGGGCCTACGGCATGGAGCGGGGCGAAGTGGTGCGCGACCTGGAAACCCTGTTTCAAGGGGCCGTCGTCTCGCAGATGCTCGACGGGCAGAAGCGCTTCGACTTGATTGTGAAGCTGCCCGAAGAGCAGCGTAACGACATCGCCGCCATTGGGCAGACGCGAATTGAAACGTCCTCGGGGGCTCTGATTCCGGTCAGTGAAGTGGCTGACATCATCTACGAGCCGGGCCCGAACACCGTCAACCACGAGAACACGCAGCGCCGCATTACCATCTCGCTGAACGTGGCCGAGCGCGATTTGGGCTCCACGGTGAAAGAGATTCAGCAGAAGATCAGTCAGCAGGTGAAGCTGCCCGCCGGCTATTACCTGACCTATGGTGGCCAGTTCGAGAGCCAGCAGTCGGCTTCGCAGAAGATTCTCTGGCTGAGTTTGTTTTCGCTGGCCGGCATCTTCCTGGTCTTGTACTCGCACTTCAAGTCCAGCTACATGGTGGGCCAGATCATGCTCAACATCCCGCTGGCGCTGATTGGCTCGGTGGTGGCGGTATTACTGACGGGCGGCACCTTCAGTATAGCCTCGCTCGTGGGCTTCATTACCCTGACCGGCATCGCCTCGCGCAACGGCATCATGATGATTTCCCACTACATCCACTTGGTGGAGCACGAAGGCGAAGTGTTCGGTGCCAAGATGATTGTGCGCGGCTCGCTGGAGCGTCTGGTGCCGGTGCTGATGACAGCGCTGGTGGCGGCGCTGGCCTTGGTGCCCCTTACGCTGGCCAAGGATGCGCCGGGCAAGGAAATCCTCTACCCAGTGGCCACCGTGATTCTGGGGGGGCTGCTCTCGTCCACGTTTCTGGACATCATCGTCACGCCCGTCGTATTCTGGCTGGTAGGCGAAAAAGCCTTGGCGCAATACTTTGCCGCCCACCAGGAAACCGGCCTGGATGCGCACCCGCAGGAGCTGGATGCGCAACCCCTCACGCCGCCCTCGGATTTGAATCCGGTGCTGCCTACCCGCTAGGCAATGCGGTACGCCCTTCTGCATAACCTCGCGGCGCTAGCATTTTATTTGCTCCCCTGGCACCGGGTCCAGCTGCTGAATTTAGATCGGCTGTGGGCCACGCCTTTTAGAATCCGGAGCGTTGCAGCATCAACTTCCACTCCTTTCACCTTTGCTGGGCAATTGGGGGGTACACATACCTGCTGCTGCTGGCGCGTACATGCGTGTGGACCGTGTACTTTCTGCTGCATAGTAGGCTGGACTGTACCGAGCGCTGGCAACCCGGCAGGTATCTACCTTAAGTCTGCCGGCTGATGCTGCTGCTTTCTGAACCTGCGCCGCCAACCACTGTGCTTTACATCAAGCACATCGTCTGTGCGCGCTGCATGCGAGTGGTGCGGCAGGAGTTGGAGCAATTGGGCTTCAAAGTACTGGAGGTGCGGTTAGGGGCCGCGACGGTAGCGACCGCGGCCGAGCAGATTGATTGGCCGCGCCTGCGGTCGGCATTAAAGGTGGCCGGGTTTGCGTTGCTGGAATCCGTGCACCAGACGCTGCTAGGCCGGGTGCAGGTGACCGTGCACCAGTTGCTACGCCAGCCCCCAGGATTGCGGCACCGAGCCTATCCGGCGGCCGTGGCCCAGGAACTGGGGATGCCCGTCACGCAGCTGAGCGCGGCCTACGCCCACTTGGTGACGGGCGACTCACTGGCGGGCTACATCGTCCGGGAGCGCCAAGCCTACGCGCAAGAACTGCTGGCTTCGTCCACGCTTGGGGTGGGCCTGATTGCCCGACAACTGGGGTACAGCAGCCTAGCGCACTTTTCCGGGCAATTCCGGCGCCTAGCAGCCTGTTCGCCCTCCACCTACCGCAAGCGGCGACGCACGTTAGGGGGTGCAGCCAAATGATGCAAATCCTACCGTCTCAGGTATAAAACCAGCGTCGGCCAGCAGGGTATACTGTTAAGAAAAGTTTCTCGCCTAGTATTCACTTAATTCCCTTGCCATGCACCAGCAAAATCAAAGCCTGCTCGACGCCCTCAATGCCTGTATTGCCGCCTGTGAGCACTGTGCAACTGCCTGCCTGCAGGAAGACGACGTGAAGATGATGGTCCGCTGCATCAGCTTGGACCGCGACTGCGCCGATGTTTGTGCATTGACGGCCCGTCTGGTCGCCCGGGGCTCGGAACACGCCGAGCACTTGCTGCGCGAGTGCGCCGAGATCTGCAAAGCCTGCGGCGACGAATGCGAACAGCATGGCGCGCACATGGAGCACTGCCGTGCGTGCGCCGAGGCGTGCCGTCGCTGTGAAGAGGCCTGCCGCCAGGGGGTAACCGCTTAGCTGGCTTTCACCTAATGGCAACTGCCCATTGGTATAGGTGCCAATGGGCAGTTGCCGTTTCAGTGGTTGGGAAATCATGCAAGCCCCTAGCGCAATTCTGTACCCGTCGCGGTGCACGGGCGCCTAATTTTGGGTGTTAGTATGTTAAATCAGCCCGCAATGGGCGCTTTTACTTTCGATTTCCATGAAAACGCTCCAATTTAAAACCAATATCAACTGCGGGGGCTGCATCAAAGCGGTTACGCCTACTTTAAACGGTGAGAAAGCCATTCAGTCCTGGCAGGTGGATACGACCAATCCCAATAAGGTTTTGACCGTAACTGGCGAGTTGACTGACGACCAAGTGGTGGCCCTCGTGGAAGACGCAGGCTTCAAGGCCGAGAAAGCGTAGTCCTTTCTGAACTTACTTCCTGGTGTACGGACCGGGGTTAGTTGTTTTTCCTTACTGCCGTATCAGTGAGCTCTCATAACCCAGTATAGCGATGAAAATCAAGATGATGATGTTTGGCGCTGCAGCACTCCTGTCCGGCAGCACGCTGTTTAGCTTTACCAGCCCAGCTCCTACGGGTGGTGACTGTTCAATGAAAGGGACTTCTGCGTGCCCTATGATTGAAAATTGCGCACAAGCTGGTACAGCGGCTTGCACGGTGGGCGCACCCGCTTGTTGCGCAGTCAAATAAGGCGCTCTTTTGTCTTTTCGGTTTAACGCCCGGCTTTGCTGGGCGTTTTTCGTTGGTCGGTCGGTAAAGCAACACAGCCACGAATGGTTTATCATTCTATCGCGTTAGCCTCCCCTTGAAACTTATTTTAGCACTTGCTTAAATGCGCAAGTAGTACCTTTATCCAACCATGTCTAAAAAAGCAACTGATTGCATCCGGGTGTATGCCGACACAACTCATATCGAGCAGTGTCAGAGGCGTTTGGTCCAGGTCGAACCTGCCCTTCAGTCCTTGGCTTCGCTGCTGGCTTTGGCGGGCAATGAAGTGCGGCTAAAAATCTTGTTTCTGCTGGCTCAGGAACAGCAGCTCTGTGTGTGCGACATCGCCGACGTGCTGCAAATGACCGTTTCTGCCGTTTCGCAGCACCTGCGTAAGCTCAAAGATGGGGGCGTGCTGCACGCCCACAAGGTCGGGCAGACGGTGTTTTATGCGCTCAGTCAACCGCATTTGCCTGTTCTACAACCGCTGCTGATGGGTTTAACGGCTACCCCCTCCCTTCAATCAACTCTATGAATCCTTCGTCTGCTTCCAACAAATCCCTGCTTGGGGCTGGCCTAGTAGCGGCCCTGGCCGCGTCACTGTGTTGCATTACGCCGCTGCTGGCCGTCCTGGCAGGCCTGGGCGGCGTGGCGTCGGCTTTCGCCTGGCTCGAACCCCTGCGGCCCTATTCGGTGGCGCTGACCGTGGGCGCGCTTGGCTTTGCGTGGTATCAACAGCTCAAACCCGCGCCAAGCGCCGATGCCTGTGGTTGCGCGGTAGCCGCAAAACCATCGCTTCTGCAATCCAAAGGGTTTCTGGGTGTGGTCACAATGCTGGCAGTGCTACTGCTGGCCTTTCCTTACTACGGGGCGAAGTTGTACCCGGCACCAGCCGCGCCCGCGCCAGTGGCCACGAGTACAGCGGTGCCGGTCTGGCAAACCGCCAATTACCGCATTGGGGGGATGACCTGCGACGCCTGCGCCAAACATGTCGAGCACGCGGTGCAGCAGTTGCCGGGGGTGCAGACGGTAAGCGTCTCCTATGCACAAGGTACGGCGCAGGTCCGGTTTGACGCATCTCAAAGCGCCGCTGCTCAGGTCGCGCAAGCTATTAATGGCACCGGTTATCGGGTGCTGGCCACAAACTAACTTCCCGCTGCCTTATGCGCACGCTCGAACCTAAATCCCCTCTGCTCACCTCTGTATTGACGTGCCCAGTGTGTAACCACGCGCAAGCAGAACAGATGCCTACCGACGCGTGCCAGTATTTCTACGACTGCACCAGTTGCCATACCGTCCTCAAGCCGTTGGCTGGTGACTGCTGTGTGTACTGCTCCTATGGGTCTGTGCCATGCCCGCCCATCCAGGAGCAGGGCGAAGGTGCCTGCGGCTGCTGCTAGTTGCCCTCACCTTACTTTAACCTCACCACCTCCCGCCACATGAAAACTTCCTGGTAAGTTTACCTAGTTCGCATTGCCCGAAGCAGCCGGTCCGGAAGAGTTAGGCAACTGAAGCCACTGACTTGCCACCGTACCAACGGCGGCGAAACCAGAACGCAAGATTCACGAGGGCGATGAGGGCGGGCACTTCGATCAGCGGGCCAATAACGCCCGCAAAGGCCTGCCCCGAGTTCAGCCCGAATACGCCGATGGCTACGGCAATAGCCAGCTCGAAATTGTTGCCCGTCGCCGTGAAGGCAATGCTGGCATTCTCGGCGTAGTCGGCCCCCAGCCATTTGCCGGCGGCAAAGCTGAGCACGAACATCACGGCGAAATAAATGGCCAGCGGCAGGGCAATGCGCAGCACGTCCAGCGGCACTTGCACGATGGTTTCGCCCTTCAGACTGAACATGACGACGATCGTGAGCAGCAAAGCAATCAGGGTGATGGGACTGATAGCGGGAATGAAAACCGTATCGTACCACTCGTTCCCCTTGAGGCGGCGGAGCAACGTGCGGGAAAGAAAGCCCGCCGCAAAGGGAATGCCCAGGTAGATAAGCACGCTCTGGGCAATGTCCCCGATGCCAATGTTGACGGCGTAGCCCTTTAGCCCGAAATAGGGCGGCAGCACCGTGATAAAGAGCCAGGCCAGCACCGAGTAAAACAGCACCTGAAAGATGGAATTGAGCGCTACCAGCCCGGCTGCGTACTCACGACTGCCATCGGCCAAGTCGTTCCAGACCAGCACCATGGCAATGCAGCGGGCGATACCAATGAGGATCAGGCCCATCATGTACTCCGGCTTGTCAGGCAAGAGCCAGATGGCCAAAAAGAACATGAGCAGCGGCCCCAGAATCCAGTTTAAGAAGAGCGAGAGGCCAATGATGCGCGTGTTCTGAAAGACCGTGGGCAGCTGCTCGTACTTCACCTTCGCTAGCGGCGGGTACATCATCAAAATCAGGCCCACGGCCAGCAGCACGTTCACGGTGCCCACGGAGAAGTAGTTCACCGCGTCGTTGATGCCCGGCAGGAAGTAGCCCAGGGCTACGCCCAGCGCCATGGCCAGGAAGATCCAGAGTGTCAGGCCCCGGTCCAGGCCCGATAGTTTCTTCTCGGCCAGCGCAGCGGGAGCTGGCACTGTGAGCGGGGCGGATGCGTTAGTTGTTGCCATCTAGCGAAGTGGGGGCAGGAAGGTGAACAGAAGCCGATGCGGGCGAAACGCCTACCACGGCACTGCGATGCTCCAGCAGAAGAGTATCCCGCCACACGCCGTGCAACTGGCCAATCCGCTCGCGCCGACCGACCTCCCGAAATCCTGCGCCCACGTGAATACGGATACTGGTGGTGTTTTCGGGGAAGATGCCCGCTTGCAACGTCCAGATACCGTTGGCTTCTGACTCGGCTACGAGCGCGGCCAGCAACTGCCGCCCCACGCCGCGTCCACGGGCTGCGCCAGCCACGTACACGCTCACTTCAGCCACGCCCCCGTACACACAACGACTCGATACGGGAGAGAGAGCCGCCCAGCCCAGCACCTGCTCGTCGTGGCCACCAGTAGCTTCTACTGCCACCAACCGACTGTGCGCGAGGTGGCTCCCATCCCACGCTTCCCAACTCGGGGCCGTGGTGGTGAAGGTGGCGTTGCCCGTGGCAATGCCTTGCTCGTAAATAGCACGCACGTGGGGCCAGTGCGCAGCGGTTAGAGGTTGCAGCGGCATGAGCGCGGAACAGTGAAAGGTGAAAAGATAAAAAGTTAGTTGCGGTTGAGTAGATAGGCCCCGGCCACCAATAGCACAGCCCCGGCCAGCCGGCTTAGGGAGAGCGGATGGCGCGTAAGACCAAAGAGCCCCAGTTGGTCGAAAAGCAGCGCGGTGAGCAGTTGCCCGGTGACGACCAAGGCGAAGAGGGAGGCCGCGCCGACCCGTTGCAGCGAGAAGACAATGGCGGCGATGTACACCATCCCCAGCGCCCCACCTGTCCACTGATACCATTTCACCTCGCTCATTGCAGCCAGGCTCGGCGGCGGGGTCTGGCTATAACCCAGCACCATCGCGGCGGCCAGTGTGCCCACCAGGTAAGAGGCCAGCACGGCCCACAGCACGCTGTGCAGGCTCCCCCGTAGCTGGTTGTTGACGGCCGACTGCGTCGTTAGGGCCGCACCGGCCAGCACCAATACAAGGAAGGGCAGGTATTTCATGACAGCGTGGGAAGAGTCAACGGTACTCAGTAAGCGTTGCGCAGCATGTCGGCATACTCATTAGGCAGTGGCGAAGCTTCCACTGCCCGCGCGGCTTTCTCCACGTCGTATGCCACCCGCACCAGTTCGGAACGTACGCTGGTGGGGTCCGTCAGCGTGGTATGTTCATCCAAGTGCAGCAATTGATAGGCCGCCCGCGGGTCGCCATCCTTGGGCTTGCCCACCGAGCCGATGTTGAGCGCGTGGCGGTAGCGGGTTTCGCCTTCGTGCTCGTAGGCGAACGTGCGGTGGTAGGGCTTGTGTGTGTGGCCAAAGAGCAGAATGTCGGCGCTGGCGTCCTGCAACACCCGTAGAAAGCTGGCTTCAGGCCGGTCCTCAAACAGGTACTCGTTGATTTTACGAGGTGAGCCGTGCACCATCAGCAAGCTTAGCGTGCAGGGCTCCTCCTGAAACTCCAGGCGCATGTGCTTCGGTAAGTAGCGCAGGTAACGCCGCTCATCGGCTCCCATGATGTGATTGGTGTAGGCAATGCTTTGGGCACCCAAGTCTTTCTCCCCGTCCGTCTTGTAGGCGCAGCCACAGTTCTCACTGGCCAGGCCAATGCCCTGGTCGTAGTTGCCGGCCAACGTGGGGATACCCCGACGTCGCACTTCGTTCACTACTTCGTTGGGCCAGGGGGCATAGCCCACCAAGTCACCCAAGCAGAAAATCATGTCTGGCTGGCGCTGCTCCATATCAGTTAGCACCGCTTCCAGGGCCGGCAGGTTACCGTGCACGTCGGAGAAAAAGGCAATGGTCATCAGGACGAGAGAGAAGAGTTAGAGAGGCAGCAAGCAAAACGGCGCTCCCACAGAGGGGGCGCCGTTGTACACAGGGTTTAGCAGCACCCGCCACCTGGGGTGCAGCCTGCTATTTGCAGCTGGGGTAAAGCAAACTCTTTGTCCGGGATGCCACACGCGTCTTGCGCCAGGCAGGCCGTCTGCTTGGCCGTCAACACGAAGTCATTGCCTTCACGGGTCAAGCCGAACTTGCCGATAGTCGCCTGCTGGTATTCCACTTCAATGTCCAGGTCCTCGCTGCCGAGAATCTTCTCGGAGAGGTTAAGGATGTGCAGGAATTTCTGGGGCGCCAGGCGGTGATCGTAGTCGCCCGCTTCCCAGAGCTGGAAGTTAGCCACCGTTTCCCGGCGCTCCACGCCCCCACAATCGATGAAGTGCTTGCTTACCAACCCTACCTCCGTGACGTGGAAATGAGCCGGCAGGTGCTCGCCCGTGGGCAAGCGAAAGGTGATGGCTTCCACTTCGGTCAGGGCCTGCTTGATTTCAGAAATCTTCATGACGTTGCTTCGGAAAAAGTGAGGGGTAAAGCGAGAATAAGATTAGCAGGCGCAGGCATCATCCGGGCCGCAGACGGCCCCGCTCGTGGCTTCGATGAAAAAGGCGGTGAACTGCTGGTAAACCTGTTGGAGCAACTCGGTATTGAGGCAGTAGCAGACCGTGAGCCCTTCGATTTCACCACGAATCAAGTCCAGGGCTTTCAACTCCTGCAGATGCTGGAAGACCGTCGTGCGCGAGAGTGGTAGTTCGGCCGCAATGTCGCCGGAGATGCAGGTTTGCTTGGACGCCAGCAGTTGAATGATGGCCACCCGCGCCGGGTGCGCCAGGGCCTTGGCCACGCGGGCTAATTGCTGTTGCTCCTGGGTGAAGGCGGCGGTTTTAGCGTAGGTCATCAGGGGAAGAAAGAGTGTCAGAAGTAGCAGTCGGTACTCCGGTAGCCGCCAACAAGTTAGCGAGCAGGGTTTCAGCCCGCTGGTAGGCGCGTTGTTCGGCCGCTTTCAACCGCTGCTCCCCACCGCCGCCGGGCAAGCCATTGTAACTGCCCTGGGTCTGTAGCCGCAGCCCTTCCAGCACCAAGCATTCCGTGCGCAGTACCCGTTCCAGGATGATGGGCAATAGGGGATGAACGGGTGTAGCTGGGCTGTACGACATAGCAGGTGGTGATGCAACAGGAATCATGTCGTAAATATACGGCATAATATGACGCATGTTTACGACATGAAGATTTTTTTGCTTGTCGTGGGTGCTTTTGCCAGCGTCCTTACCGCTTTAACCCGCCGATACGGGGCTTTTGGCGGGCATAATGCCCAACTATGGCTGCCGCCGGATGATAAAGTTTTTCAGTGGGTTCTTCTTGATAATGGTAGTTAGCTGCCCATCGGCATAGTGGTATTCGTCTTCCCGCCCGGCGCGGTGGGCTTGGTAGGTGCTGGCCGATGTGGAGCCAAGCGTGAAGTAGTCGCCAAAATATTCGCCGTAGGCGTGCGCTTGCCCGACGGGTGCCCCAAAGAACATATCGGTTACCGTATACCGGATGGGTTGGCGCAGGGTGCCCCGATAGTGGTGCTTGTACTGGTCGGCCACGATGTCGTAATGGTCCCCCTTCCACTCCGTACGGGAGGCAAAGTCGCCCTGGTTGGTGTGCGCTTCCACCGTGGAAAGCAGTAACTGGCCGCTGTGGACCTGGTTGATGACTTTGTAATACACCTTCAGGTGATACACCAGGAAGTTGACCTGCACGTCACTGACCAGGGTGTAGCGCACCTCGGCAGCATTCAGGGAGTGACGGGTAGCCGTCATGGAGCCCACGCGCAGGCCGGCTACCTCAATAGTATAGTGACGTACCTCGACCGGGGCCGGGCGTTGCGCCCACGCCGGCGCAAGCAGCAGGCAGCTGCTCCCAAGCAATGCGGGGACGATCAACCAGAAGGCACGCATACTAGGTAGCAAAATGCCCGGCAGGCAGCAAGCCCGCCGGGCATCGGGTGATGGGAACAGAGTAGTCACCGCGGCCTTATCGTCATGGCAAGTGAAGAACGTGGGGCCGCGGCAGCGGGCGGTTTATTGCTGGTTCAGGTTCCAGTTGTAGTCGAGGTAGCTCACCTTCGCGTCCGGATTCATCTTGGTGGCCGAGTACCTGTTGACCCATTTAGCCACCGACTGCCCGTTCTTACTCCAGTCGCCTTTGTACCAGTCAAAGTATTTGGAGAGCTGGGCGCTTTGCTGGCTCACTTTGTTTTTGCCCGGATTATTGAGGAAGTCGCGGCCCTGCTCGTCGAGCTGGCGGTCCAGTTTGTCGGCTGTGTAGGCTTCGTTGCGCAGGCGGGGACAGGAAATAGAGGCGCACACCAAGGCAAAGTGAATCCGCGGGTCGTCGTACTTCTTTCGCAGAGTGCCGTGCTCGATGTCGTCCAGGCTCATCTTCTTGCCACCGATGCTGAAAAACTCCGCCGCCCACGGCGTGGTCACGAACGGAATTTTGATTTTGGAGCCGATGTCCTTGATGCTCTTGACTGGGTAGTGGTTGAGAATCAGGCGAATGGTGTAAGCATTGTAGGCGTTGATCCAGTACGCCATTTGCTCGGACTTGCTCCAATTAGCCGCCGGCGGATTCTTGCTCAGCTGGTCCAGGTACTGGTTCAGCTCCTGCGGGTCCGTTTTCCACGCTTTGTAATTGACGAGTCCTTTCTCGGTGACGTACTTTTTCAGCAGCCGGTCGTAGGCAGCGTGATCAACGGGGGCCGCCGTCCCGGTTCGCAGAGGGCCCGGTTTGGGAGCGATAAAGGCCACCACTCCCGTGCTTACGGCACTCAATAGCAACACGGCCAGGAAGATTCTGCGCATAGGGAAAGGTACGGTTGAGCTGGCATATACGGCAAGCCGCTGCCAAGAAGATTGACGCCCGGTAAATCTTCCGCCCCCAACTAGTGCGTACGGTATACATACCTTGCCTGCCGTATGCTCCTGATTCCCTCACTGCTCGGCCTTTCCTGCTGGTCGTCCCCGCCCGACACCGTGCTGCCGAAGCGCGTGGCGGTGTTTCCGCTGCCGTTGGTCTACTACACGCCCGAAACCCGGCTGGCGTTCGGGGCAGCGGCGACGGCCACGGTGCGCTTTCGCCGCGACGCGGGTGACAGCACCGCCCGGCCCTCGCAGCTCACCTTCGGCGTGGCCTACACTCAGAACCGGCAGTTGCTCGTGTACCTGCCCTTTCAGGTGTTCTACGATCATAACCGCTACTATGCTTACGGCGAGGCCGGCTACTACCGCTATAGCTACTACTTCTTCGGCGTGGGAGAACGAGGCGTACCCAAGGAACTCTACCAGGTCAACTTTCCGCGCATCCGCCTCAATGCTTTCCGGCGCATTGTCCCGGACTGGCGACACGGCAAGCTCTACGCCGGCGTGCGTTACCAGCTCGAAGACTACGACGTGACCAGCACCGCGCCCAATGGCCTGCTCAGCAGCGGTGCCGTGCCGGGTGGCCGCGGCAGCCGGCTGACGGGCGGCGGGCTGGGTTTGTTTTTTGACGCCCGCAACCAGGTGTTCTTTCCCACCCGGGGCGTGGTTGCCGACGTCGCGTACTGGCACCGCAACCGCGCGGCCGCGTCCGCAGGCACGACGCGCTTCAGTCGCCTCTCGGCCGATGTGTCTTCCTATCACCGCTTGGCCCCACGCACGGTGCTGGCCGTGAATTACTTTGTTAGCTACACGGCGGGTATTGCGCCCTTTAATGCCCTCTCCCTGCTGGGCGGCACCAAGCGCCTGCGCGGCTATTACGAAGGCCGCTACCGCGACCAAAACGCGGCCGTGCTGCAAACCGAGCTGCGTCTACCGGTGTACCGGCGGCTGGGGGCGGTGGTGTTTGGCGGGGTGGGCGCGCTGGGCGACGAGCAGCGGGTGCTGCGCCTGAACGCGCCCAAAGCGGCGTACGGAGCGGGCTTACGCTTCACGGTGAACCGCCGCGACCAGCTGAACCTGCGGCTCGATTACGGCCTTGGCCGGCAATCCAGTGGGTTGTACATCACCATCGGGGAAGCTTTTTAAATTCCTTATTTGTAACTCGACTATTCTCTCGTCTACCCCCTCACCCGATGCTGCTGAGCGTTATCATTCCAACCTACAACGAAGCCGATAACATCGGCCGCTTGGTGCAGGAGTTGCGCCATCACCATCCGGGCCACGCCCTGGAAATCCTCGTGGTCGACGCCGGCAGCAAGGACGGCACCGCCGAGGCCGCCCGCCGCGCGGGGGCCACGGTACTGCAGTCGCCGAAGCCTGGGCGGGCGGGCCAGATGAACCACGGCGCCCGCCACGCTACGGGCGACATTCTCTACTTCGTGCACGCCGACGTGGGCATTCACCCCGGTTACGCCACCACCGTCCGGCAGGCCGTGCACGATGGTTACCCGGCCGGCTGCTACCGCTTCCGCTTCGACTCATCGCACCCGCTGCTGCGCCTGAACAGCTACGGCACCCGCTTCGAGGGCATCATGAGCCGCGGGGGCGACCAAACGCTGTTTATCACCCGCGACTTGTTCGACGAGCTCGGGGGCTTTGATGAGCACTACTGCATCATGGAGGATTTTGATATCATCCGCCGCATCCGACAGCGGGCCCGTTTTCTGATTGTCCCGCAGGACGTGGTCGTGTCGGCCCGCAAGTACGAAACCAACTCCTGGCTGCGCGTGCAGCTGGCCAATCTGACGGCCTTTTCGCTGTTTTTTCTCAAGGTACCGCCTCCGCGCATTGCCCGCACTTACAAGGCCTTGCTCAACTACCGCTGATGGAAAAGCCCGTCCTGGTGACTGGTGCCGGCGGCTTTCTGGGCCGCCACCTCGTGCAGGAACTGCTGCACCGAGGCTATGCCGTGCGGGCACTGGTGCGGCCCGGTCGGGCGGCAGTTACTTCTGCCCTCCCGCCCCTGGCCTCACTGGGCGTCGAGGTGCGTACGGGTGATTTATGCCAGCCGGCTTCGCTGGTGGGGCTGGCTGAGGGCTGTGGGGCCATCGTGCACGCCGCGGCCCGGGCGGAAGTGAACCCGGCGC
Organism: Hymenobacter norwichensis DSM 15439; assembly: GCF_000420705.1. Lineage (GTDB taxonomy): Bacteria > Bacteroidota > Bacteroidia > Cytophagales > Hymenobacteraceae > Hymenobacter > Hymenobacter norwichensis. The sequence continues at coordinate 50,217 of NZ_ATVL01000001.1, read as the reverse complement.
GTAACCCGGCCGTGTGGGCCGCGAACCTGGGTGGTACAGAGGCCGTGCTGCACCTGGCCCGGCAGGCGGAAGTTAACCGCTTCGTGTACGTGGGCACGGCCAACGTTTTTGGCTTCGGCAGCCGCCAGCACCCCGGCGACGAAAACCGGCCCTATGCCGGGCAGCGCTACGGGCTGGACTACATGGACAGCAAGCGGGCGGCCACCAACCGGGTGCTGCAGGCCGTAACCGAGTGGCAGCTGCCGGCCGTGCTGGTGCATCCCACCTTTATGCTGGGACCCGGCGATGCCAAGCCCACTTCCAACGCCCTGTTGCTGGAACTCTACCAACAGAAGCTGCCGGGCTATCCGACGGGGGGCAAAAACTACGTGCACGTCCGCGATGTGGCCGTGGCCACGGTCAACGCGCTAACCCAAGGCCGCATGGGGGAGTCCTACATTCTCGGCAACCAGAACTTAAGCTACCGGGAAGCCTTCGGGCTAATGGCCAGGCGGATGGGCGTGCGCCCGCCCGCCTGGCCCATACCGGCACCGCTGGCCCGCCTGTACGGTGCCGCTTGCGATGGGCAGGCGCGGCTGACGGGCCGCCCCGCACAGCTTAATTCCGCCATGATGGCCGTGGCTGGTGATGGGCACTACTTCAGCGTGCAAAAAGCGCGCACGGAACTGGGTTTGCCCCAAACCGAGCTTGAACAGGCCATCACCGAAGCGTTCCACTGGTTTAAAGACCATCACTATGTTTGACGCCCCCCCGCAGCCCTCCCTCGTCGGGCCCCAGACGGAGCCTGCTGCTTCACCGACGATGCGGCAGCCCCTGCTGCCGGGTAACGGGCCGTTTGCTGGTAAAGTCGCGCTGGTAACGGGCTCCGAATCGGGCATTGGCCGGGAAACGGCCCGGGCGCTGTGCCAGCAAGGAGCGGCCGTCGTGCTCAACGGCCGCCAGCCCGAGCGCCTGGAGCAAACCCGGCGGGACTTGGAGGCGGCTGGCTTTGCCGTGGCCAGCTGCGTGGCCGATGTGACCAACTACGCCGCTTGTGAGCAGCTGGTAGCCACGGCTATCCAAGTCTTTGGGCAACTGGATATTCTGGTCACCAACGCCAGCATCTCGCAGCGGGCCTATTTTGCCGACATGCAGCCGGAAGTGTTCCGCCAGGTACTTGACAGCAACGTCTACGGGACGGTGTACCCACTGAAAGCCGCGCTGCCGCACCTAACCCAGACCCGGGGCAGCGTGACCTTCATTTCCTCCATCTCGGCCCTGAACGGCATGCCCAGCGGTTCGGCCTACTGCGCGGGCAAAGCGGCCGTGGCCAACCTGGCGCACACCCTGCGCATGGAGCTGGCCCACACCGGCATTCACTTCGGGGTGGTGCACATCGGCTTCACCCAAAACGACCCCGAAAAGCGGGTGCTCAGCGCCACGGGAGAGCCCGTGCCCATCGCGCACCGTCCCCCGCGCTGGCAGAAAAGCCAAACCGAAGTGGCGCATCTGATCCTTGGCCACATCCGCCGGCGCCGGTCGCGCACCGTCATCTCGGCTTTGGGCAAGCTCATTGTGCTGGTGCACACCTACCTGCCTCGGCTGGGGGACTGGATTGTGCAGACAACCATCCGGCGCCTCCGTCACTTCTATGAATAACCACCCAAGCTAATCCGTGCCGGTACGCATTGCCGTACGTCTGGTTCACGCGCTGGCTGCTATCACTACCTCCTCTGATGAAATCACTCAAGGCCACGGGCCACCACCTAGCGGACGCCGCCTTTCAGCTAACGGTGCTGCGCACCGAACAAGCGGAGGGAGCCCATCTGCCGCCGTTTCACGAGAAAATGCGCGCCGCCGGGCTGTTTCCTTTGCGCCCCATGGCCGCCACGGTGCTGCAAATCAACGTGGGCAAGATGTGCAACCAGGTCTGCAAGCACTGCCACGTAGATGCCGGGCCCGACCGGAAGGAAATCATGACCCGCGAAACGATGCAGCTCTGCCTCGACGCGCTGGCGGGAACTGATATTGCGACGGTGGATTTAACGGGCGGCGCCCCGGAGATGAACCCGGATTTCCGCTGGTTTGTGGCGCAGCTGCACGCGCTGGGCCGCCACATCATCGTGCGCTGCAACCTGACCATCATCGTGGCCAACAAGAAGTACCACGACCTGCCCGAGTTTTTCCGGGCGCACAACGTGGAGGTGGTTAGCTCCTTGCCCTTCTACAATGCCAAAACCACCGATCGTCAGCGCGGTGACGGTGTGTTCGACGATTCCATTAAGGCGCTGAAGATGCTGAACGCGGTGGGCTACGGGCAGCCAGGCTCGGGGCTGACGTTGAACTTGGTGTATAATCCCAACGGCGCGTTTCTGCCCGGCGCGCAGAAAGGCTTGCAGGACCAATTCAAACGGGCCCTGCACAAGGACTTCGGTATTGTGTTCAATGAGTTGTTTGCCATCACCAACATTCCCGTGAGCCGCTACCTGGACTTCCTGCTGGAGTCGGGCAACTACGCGGGCTACATGGAAAAGCTGGTCAACGCGTTCAACCCCGTGGCGGCGGCCGGCGTGATGTGCCGCAACACGATTTCCGTGAGTTGGGACGGCTTGCTCTACGACTGCGACTTCAACCAGATGCTGGAGCTCAACGTGGCTAGTCCCGTGCAGCATATCCGTGACTTCGATGCCGCCGCACTCGCCCAGCGGGCAGTGGTCATCAACCAACACTGCTACGGCTGCACGGCCGGCAGTGGCTCCAGCTGTGGTGGAACCACTGCCTAGCAGCGGGAGAAAAGAAGCGGAAGCACCAGCGAGCCAACCAGCCCTCCCAACCCTTTAAAACTTCATCCGCTGGATGCGTACCGCGTTCAGAATGGCCAGCAGAGCTACCCCAACATCGGCAAACACCGCTTCCCACATCGTGGCCAGCCCGCCAGCCCCCAAGGCCAACACAATGGCTTTCACCCCGAAGGCCAGCCAGATGTTCTGCCACACTACGGTATGCGTGGCCCGGGCAATACGGCGGGCGGTGGCAATCTTGCTCGGGTGGTCGGTTTGGATGACGACGTCGGCCGTTTCAATGGTGGCGTCTGAGCCCAGCCCGCCCATGGCAATGCCCACGTCGGCCAGCGCTACCACTGGGGCATCATTTACCCCATCGCCCACAAACGCTAGTTTGCGCCCTTCACTGAGGTACTGCTGCACGTAGCGGGCCTTGTCTTCGGGTAGCAGCCCGCCGTGGGCCTCATCGATGCCGAGCTCTTTCGCCACTCGTTGCGTAATGCTGTCCTTGTCGCCCGAGAGCATCACGAGCTTGGTAATGCCATCCGCTTTCAGCTCTTGCACGGCCCGAGCCGCGTCTTCCTTGGGAGCATCCGCTACCGTAAGGTAGCCCGCATACTGGCCATCAATAGCGGCCACTACAATGCTGTCTGCTACCTGATCCACGACGGCCGGATAGGCCACGTTAAACTTGGTGAGCAGCTTGGTATTACCAGCCAGTACATCTTTGCCCGCTACCCGGCCGCGCAGGCCGTGGCCGGCAATTTCTTCCACCCCTTCCACGAGCACGCCTGTTACGGCCGCTCCAACATGCGTTACCACCGCTTTGGCAATGGGGTGCGTGGACTTGGTTTCCAATGCTCCCACCAGTTGCAGCAACTGCGCTGGGTCAGTGCCGGGCGCCGGCTGCACCTGTTGCACGGCAAACACCCCTTGGGTGAGCGTGCCGGTCTTATCCATCACCACCGTGTTGATTTCGCGCAGCACATCCAGGAAATTGGAGCCTTTGAACAGGATGCCTGCCTTGGAAGCTGCACCGATGCCCCCGAAGTAGCCCAGCGGAATGCTGATAACCAGCGCGCAGGGGCAGGAAATCACCAGAAAGACCAGAGCCCGGTAGAGCCAGGTGCGGAATACGTAGTCGTCTACCATAAAGTAGGGCACCAGCACCAGCAGTACCGCCAGACCCACCACGATGGGCGTGTAAATCTTGGCGAAGCGCGTGATGAACTGCTGGGTCTTGGCCTTGCGTCCCACCGCGTCCTGCACCATAGCCAGAATCTTGGAGAGCTTGGTATCGGCGAAGGCTGCGGTGACCGTGACGCGGGCCAGGGTTTCCAAGTTGATCATGCCGGCTAGCACAGCCTCGCCCGGCTGTTTGGTTTGCGGAGCCGATTCGCCCGTAAGAGCGGCCGTGTTAAACGAAGCGGCGGCGGCTTGCAGTGTCCCGTCCAGGGCTACTTTCTCGCCGGGCCGGACCTCCATCACGTCCCCGATCTGTACCTGCTTGGGGTCGAGCACCAGGCTTTGCCCATCCCGCACCACCGTGACCTCTGTGGCTTGAATTTCGAGCAAGGCCCGAATGCTGCGCTTGGCCCGATTCACGGCCGCATCCTGGAACAGCTCGCCCACCGTGTAAAACAGCATCACGGCCACGCCCTCAGGGTACTCGCCGATAGCAAAGGCCCCAATGGTGGCCAAACTCATGAGCAGGAACTCATTGAAGATGTTGCCTGAAGGAATGCTTTGAACGGCCGAGCGAATCACTTTCCAGCCGACCAGCAGAAAGGCGAGGCCGTACCAAACCAGACGGATCGGACCGGTGAAGAAAGCGACGTCGAAGTAATCCAGTGCAATACCGCCCAGCAGCAGCGCCAAGCTCACGCCCGGCCAGAAATAGGGGTTGGCCCCCGCCGGTCCGTGGTCGTGGTCGTCGTCCTCTCCCTCGGCGTGCGTATGGCCAGCGTGCGCATCCGGGGTGGTATCCGCTGCTGGAGCATGGTCATGCCCAGCCACGTCGTGGCCCTGCGGCTCGGTCGCGGCTTCGGGCGTAAGCTGCTCCCGGCTGAGGGCGCCCACGTTTTCTAGCTGCACCTGCTTGGCGGTGTTCAACTCTTCGTTGGTGTTCGGGGATGAAGGATCAGGCATAAGGCAAAGAAGTGAAGTCAAAGGGAAAAGAGAGAATAATGGTAGCAGGCGGCTACCAGTCCAGGAAAAAGCCAGCCATTCCCACCAGTACGAGCACGGCGCCGGTCAGCTGGCGTTCATGGGCGGCCAGCCCATCCAGATTCAGTCGGCGTAAGCTGCGATGGGCCAGCGCCACCAGCGCACACATAGCCGTAACTGTAACCAGCAGGTATACAGTCATTAGCAGGGCCAAGGCGGCGGGGCCGTGGGTGCCGGCGGCCAGAAAGAAGGTCTGAATTTCTAGACATGGAGCCAGGAACATGGTAGCGGCCAGGCCGAGTACCACCCGCCGACGCGGCCCTCGGCGGCTTATCGGTCGGGGGTCCGGGTGGGCATGACCGGGTCCGGAAAAGGCGTACAGCAGCCCCGCCATAATGAGGAGCAGCGGCGCGGCCCAGCCAGCCACTTGCTCGAAGCGGGCCGATAGGCGCCAGCCCAGCCACCCCAGCGCCAGGCCCAGGGCTACCGTGCTTAGCACGTGGGCCATGCCGGCGACCAGCGTAACCCCCACCGCTCGCCGCAACGGCCACCGTTCGGCCCGGGCAATAGCGAGTACGGGCGCCCAGTGGTTGGGAATGAGCGCGTGAAGTAAACTCAGCACAAGGGCACCGGTAAGCAATTCAACCATGGGCAGGCAGGGATGGGTAACACACCGCTCGTACGAGAAAGCAAACTTCCCTCGTAGGGCGATGCAATGGTATTGCATTGTTTCAGGAGGTGATAGCGCAGCGTTCACAGAGGCCCTTCATCACTAAACTGGTTTCCTGCACCTGAAACGCGCCCGGCAGGGGAATGGTCGGTACGGCCACGGTAGGCAGGCAGCTGGTTTCGCGGCACCGGGTGCAGAAGAAGTGTACGTGCAGGTCCTGGTGCTGCTCCGGCGTGCAACCCGGCTCGCATAAGGCGAACTTTACCGCCCCGCTGCCGTCCTCAATGCGATGCACCAGCCCCTTATCGGTGAAAGTTTTCAGCGTGCGGTGCACCGTGATGCGGTCGGCGTGGCCGAGCAGTTGCTCCACGTCAGCCAGACTCAATGCCGCCGGCTGCTGTTGCAGCACTTCCAGTACCAGCAGGCGCATAGCGGTGGGCGTGATCTGCTTGGCAATAAGCGTATCTTCTTGGGGATGAGCCATAATGAGAGTAGTGTAGCGGTTGCGCAGAGGCCCGGTTGAGCCAGTAAACGGCCAAGCGCAGGGGTGTAAGGAGAGCGACTAGAGAAATTAGGCGCGGGGCCAGAACAGCACGACCCCCAGTCCAAGCAGCACGATAGCGCCGCCCAGTACATCAAACCGATCCGGCCAGAAGCCATCGAAGTACCAGGCCCAGGCAATGGACATGACCACGAAAATGCCCCCGTAGACGGCGTAGGTTTTGCCGAAGGAAGTGGGCTGCCAAGTGGCCACCCAGCCGTAGAGCACGAGCAGGATTGCTCCTGCTAGCCCCATCCAGCCCGGGCGATCCGCCTTCAGCCACTGCCACACCAAATAGCCGCCCCCGATTTCACAGAGGCCGGCCAACACAAATACACCTAGGGTCTGTAGGTAAGCCATTGAGGGTCTTTTGTTAACTGAGGAAATCAGGAACTTCCTGTAAGCGGCTATTCTTCTTCCTCGGCGTTTTTCATCTTGGCCAGCAACGAGTAAGCAGCCCCTGTTACGAAGGTGGTTGTAGCGGGCACCGTTTCGGGCAGCGTGACTTCGGTGAAGTTGTCTTCGCTGCGGCCTAGGGTTACGGGCACCATGCGGTAGCGGCCGGGCGCTTCCACGGCGTAGACGTAGCTCTTACCCTCGAAGCGCACCAGCGCCGCATCGGGCAGGGCGGGCACCTCCGTGCGGCCGGTTTCAATCAGGGCCCGCACGTAGAGGCCCGGCAACAGGGCCGGATCGTTTTCCTGATCTAAATGGCCGTGTACGCGTACCGTGCGGTCTTGCCCAATAGCCCGCCCAATCAGATACACGCGGGCCGTCCGCTCGCGGCGGGAGCCGGTCGAGTCGCTGGCCAGGGTGAAGCGAATCAGCTGGTTTTTCTGCACCCGCGCCACGTCGCGCTCGAAGACGGTCAACTCGACGTGCAAGTGCTCGGGGTCCACGATTTCAAACAGGGCATCCGTAGGCGTCACTGCCTGGCCGACCGTTACGTTCACGGTTCGCACAAAACCCGCTCGGGGAGCCCGAATGCTGGCCGTCGTAACAAGCTTGCCCCCTACCGGCAGGTTCGCCAAGCGCAGCCGGGCCGCCAACGCGTTGGTTTGCACGCGCAACGCATTGTAATCGGCTTGGGCCCGCTGATAGTTCTTTTGGGGGGCTACCTCCTGCTCGTACAGCTCTTTCTGCCGGGCCAGCTCGGTTCGGGCGTATTCGAGGCGGGCGCGGGTTTCCAGGTACTCCTGCTGCAGGGTCACGAACTCGGGATTGCGGATGGTGGCTAGCACTTCGCCTTTGCGCACCCGCGTACCTTGCAGCAGTTCGGTGTTGTCCACGAAGCCTCCCAGCGGGGCCGTGATGGAGACGGCGCTTTCCGGCGGCACGTCCAGCGTGCCGGTGACGGCCAGGCCCGCGCCCATCGGCCGGTTCGTCAGCTGACCGGTCTGGATGCCCGCCACCTGCTGCTGCGCTGGCGAGAGGGTAACCAGGTCGGTTGCCTCTTCTGCTTCTTCGCCTTCCTGAGTGGCGGTTTCCCGGCCTTCGGCATCTGCTGCGGCCGTTTCTGGTTTATCGGAAGTGCAGCCAAAGGGCACGCTCAGGCCCAGCAGCAGCACGAATGATACAATCTTATACATGGTAAATACGTCGAAAAGAGAGGGTTACTGCGCCGGGGTACCTAGCAGGTACTCCAACTCGATGGTGGTCTGGTTGTGCGCCAGCACGGCGTCGAGATAAGTGGTGCGCACCCGTAGGGCGCGTTCCAGGTTGAGCAGAAGCTCGGAGTAGGTGGTTTCACCCGCCTTGTAAGCGCGCTGGCTAAGCCGGACAATGACCTCGGCCTGCGGCAAGCCGGTCTGCTCGTAGAACTGTACCCGCCGCTGCTGCTCTTGCAGGCGCAAACGGAGCTCATCGAGTTGGGCGGCTACTTCCGCCCGGTAGCGCTGGTAGGTAGTGGCAGCTGCCTGCTCCTGCAACCGAGCCGCCTGTACGCGGGCCTTCTGCGGGCCGCGCAGCAGGGGGATGGCCACGCCGGCCTGCACGCTCTGGAACCGGTCACCGGTCCCGTAGGTAGTGGCCTGCCCATCCACTTCGTACGTGCCCCGGAGGGACTGATTGGTGTAGCCCACCGTCACCTGTGGCAAGCCGGCCGCCTGCTCCACCCGCGTTTGCGCCTGTCGCTCCACTACTTGCTGTTGTAGCACCCGGGCCTGGGGCGTGGAAGCCAGCACCGTGGTATCCGAGGAGGCAGTTGGGTAAGGCAAGAGGCGCAAGGTGCTGTCGGCAATGGCCACCAGTTGCGGGGCTTGCAGCAAGGCTTGCAGTTGCCGTTGGGCGATGGCATAATCCGTTCGGGCCTCAGTTAGCAGGGTTTGCGTTTCGCCCTGCGCCAACAGGGCGTTGGCGGGTTCGAGCCGGGCGACTTCCCCCGTTTTGAAGCGCAGCTGCGCCGAGCGCAAAAACTCGGCGTAAATGCTGTCCTGGCCCCGCAACATGCGCAGCCGGTGCCGGGCATGCACGGCCTGCTCATAGCTTAGCCGCACCTGCCGACGCAACTCCGCTTGTACCTGGGCGAGTTGCTGCTCGCGACCCTGAATCTGCGCCTGACTCAGTCCCGCCTGCGCTTTGTAGTAGCCCGGTAAGGCCAGCGTTTGCCCAATGCTGAACACGTTGTCGGACAGAGGGGAATTCACTTGCCCATAGGTCCCCAGGATGGTGGTGCGACCTACATCGCGCGCGGTCCGCCGTAAGGCCTGCTGTGCTTCCAACGCACTGCGGGCCGCCTGCACGGTACCATTGGCTTGTAGCGCCTGCCCCACGGCCTGCGTCGCCGTCAGGGAGCCCTGCGCCCGGACCGGGGTGGCAAGGAGTAGCCCCCCAAGTAGCAGGAGCAGCCCACTGGCAACCGGCAGGGTTGCCGTCCGTTGGGGCTGATCTTCACCCTTGGCGGTAGCAGCGCGCTCCGACAGGGCGTAAAGCACCGGCAGCACGAGCAGCGTAAGTAGGGTGGCCGTGACCAGCCCGCCAATGACGACCGTGGCCAGGGGCCGCTGCACTTCCGCTCCGGCCGAGGTACTCAGCGCCATCGGCAAAAAGCCCAACGAGGCGACGGTGGCCGTCATCAGCACCGGCCGTAACCGCACCTGCGTGCCTTCCAAAATGCGTTGGTAGAGGTCGGTGTGGCCTTCCTCCTTGAGCTGGTTGAAGTAGCCAATCAGCACGATGCCGTTGAGTACGGCCACCCCGAACAGAGCAATGAAACCCACTCCCGCCGAGATGCTAAACGGCATGCCGCGCAGCCATAGGGCCAGCACCCCGCCGATGGCCGAAAGCGGAATGGCCGTGAAAATCATGATCGATTGCTTCAGCGACTTAAAGGTGAAGAACAGGAGCACGAAGATGAGCAGCAGCGCCACCGGCACGGCAATGCTCAGACGCTCGGTGGCCTGGCGCAGGTTCTCGAACTGCCCGCCGTAGGTGGTGTAGTAGCCGGGAGCCAGCTTCAACTGCTGGTCCATCTTGCCTTGCAACTCCTGCACGATGCTTTCCACGTCCCGGCCCCGCACGTTGAAGGCCACCGAAATGCGTCGCTTGGCGTCATCACGCTGAATCTGGTTGGGGCCTTCCTGCAAGTCCACGGTGGCGACTTGCTCCAAGGGAATCTGCTCACCGGCCGGCGTAGCGACCAGCAATTGGCGCACCTGATTGATGTTCTGCCGCAGCTCGGGCGCTAGGCGTAACACCACGTCGAAGCGGCGCTCCTGCTCGAAAAGCTGCCCGGCACTCTGCCCGGCAAAAGCGGTCTGTACGGTGCGGTTCACGTCGTCGGCGTTGAGCCCGAACCGGGCCAAGCGGTTACGATCCAGCTTGACCACGATTTGGGGCAGGCCGGTCACCTGTTCCACGTACACGTCCTCGGCGCCTTCCACCTGTCGCACCAGGCGGGCCGCCCGCTGCGCATAGTCAGCCAGCTGCTCCAGGTCTTCGCCATAGATTTTAAGCACCACGTCCTGCTTGGCGCCGGAAATGAGCTCATTGAAGCGCATTTGAATGGGCTGCTGGAAGCCAAAGGTGACGCCGGGAATCACTTCCAATGCTTCGGCCATCTTCTCGGCCAACTCCTCCTGCGTGCGGGCCGAGGTCCATTTGCTCTGGTCTTTTTCCAGAATCACCATTACGTCGGCCGCTTCCACCGGCATGGGGTCGGTAGGAATTTCCGCGGCCCCGATTTTGGCCACCACCTCCTTGACTTCCGGAAACTGTTTGGTGAGGATGGCGGCTGCTTCCTGGCTTTTGTCGACCGTGTAGCTCAGCGACGAGCCCGTAAGCGTACGCATCTCGATAGCGAAGTCCCCCTCGGCCAGTTGCGGAATGAACTCCCCGCCCAAGGTCCGAAACAGCAGCAGTGCGCCCCCCAATAAGGCCACGGCCGCCACCAACACCACCGTTTTACGGCGCAGCGCCCATTCCAGCACCGGCCGGTAGCGGGCTTCCAGCCAGCTCATCATCCGGTCCGAGAACGTGCGCTTGGTTTCGGTGTCGCGGCTCAAGGCCAGCGCCGACATCATGGGTACGTAGGTCAAACTCAGAATAAAGGCGCCGATGATGGCAAAAGCCACGGTTTCGGCCATGGGCCGGAACATCTTGCCTTCAATGCCGGCTAGGGCCAGCAGGGGCAGGTACACGATGAGGATGATGATTTCACCAAAGGCGGCCGAGGAGCGGATCTTGCTGGCCGCGTGATAGGTTTCCTCGTTCATCTGCGCTGTGTTGAGGTGGCCCCCAGGTACACGCAACTGCCCGCCGTGTAGGCGGTGCACGATGGCCTCGACGATGATGACGGCCCCATCCACGACGAGCCCGAAGTCAATCGCCCCGAGTGAGAGCAGGTTGCCCGACACACCGAACAGACGCATCATGCTGATAGCAAAGAGCATGGCCAACGGGATGACCGAGGCTACGACCAGCCCGGCCCGCCAATTGCCGAGAAACAGCACCAACACGAAAATCACAATCAGCGCTCCTTCGACCAGGTTTTTGGTGACCGTGCTAATGGCCCGACCAACCAGGTCGGAGCGGTCCAGGTACACGTCGATAGTGACGCCTTCGGGCAAGGACTTGCGCACGGTGGCCATGCGCTCCTTCACGGCTTGAATGACTTCGTTGGCATTAGCGCCCTTGAGCATGAGCACCAGACCACCGGTGACTTCGCCCTCCGCGTTGCGGGTCATGGCCCCGTAGCGCACGGCCGAGCCCAGGCGCACGTCGGCCACGTCACGTACCAGCACGGGCATACCACTTTGGGTGCTGCGCACGACGATGTTGCCCAGGTCGGCGGCATTCTCGGCTAGGCCTTCGGTGCGGATAAAGTAGGCGGTGGGCTTCTGGTCGAGGTAAGCGCCGCCCGCATTCTGGTTATTGCGCGAGACGGCCTGGTAGACCTGGTCAATGGTGATACCAAGCGAGCGTAAGCGGGTGGGGTCCAGCCGGATTTCGTACTGCTTGAGCTGGCCACCGAAGCTGGCCACGTCGGCTACGCCGGGCGTGCCGAGTAGCTGACGCCGCACGATCCAGTCCTGAATGGTGCGCAGCTCGCGAGCATCATACTTCTTCTCGTAGCCGGGCTTGGCCCGCACGAGGTACTGATACACTTCGCCTAAGCCGGTGCTGACCGGAGCCATTTCCGGCCGGCCAATACTGGCGGGAATCTGGCTTTCGGCTTCCCGTAGGCGTTCGCCTACTTGCTGGCGGGCCCAGTAAATGTCAATTTTGTCCTCGAAGACGATGGTCACCACCGAGAGGCCGAAGCGCGAGAACGAGCGCACTTCCTCGCGGCCGGGAATGGTGGCCACGCTTTGCTCGACGGGAAAGGAGACGAGGCGCTCGATGTCGCTGGCGGCCAGCGAGGGGGCCACCGTGTACACGACGACCTGGTTGGTGGTGATGTCGGGTACCGCGTCAATGGGTAGCCGACTGAGCGAGTAGCTGCCCCAGGCAATCAAGGCCAGGGTCAGCAGCCCGATGATGAGCTTGTTGTGAATGGAAAAATAGATCAGCCGGTCGAACATCCGCTGGTAGGGGTTAGGTCTAACACTTCCGTGAAAACCCTGCGGCGAGGCGGTTCCGGCTGGTACAAGCGGGAACGGCGTGGCCAGGACGCACCCTAAGCGCAACGCCACGCGTTGGCAAACCGGGCAAGGCTGCTCCCTAGGAAAGCAGGCCGCCCGGTGGGGTGGTCAGCAGGAAAACAAGGGAAAGGTTAGGCCCGCGGCGGTTGCCAGATAGCCCCGGGAGCACGAGTTGGTGCCGCGACCACGAGTTGCGCGGGCCGGCTAACCGAACCCCATACGTGAGGTGGGGTTTGTGCGAGCACCGGCAACGGCGCCAGCGGAACAACGGCCCCACCACAGCAGTGACACTGGCACAGCGGCGAGCACCAGTCACCTAGGGCATCGGCTCCACAGTCCGAGTGCGACGAGGCGGCGATGGTAGTTTGCGTCTGATCCTGGCACACGGGAACCTCGTCGGCACAGGCTAGGCACGAGAGGCACGCGAAGTACAAGGCAAAAAACAGAGCAGACAGACGCATTACGGGCAAAGGTAGCGACAACCGAGAATTGCCAGCTATCACCTTTACCAAGTTTATCCGACAAAAGTTCTTTATGAGTTAAGCTCAGCAGGTGTGGAAATAGAGAATCGTTTTGCCTTTAACTGAGGGAGAACCTTGCTCCTGTTTTACGCCACTCCTTCTAAAATTTTGCTTATATGAGCAAATGCACAAACGCACAAACGGGGGACGTAGCCAAGCTACGTCCCCCGTTCATTATAGATGGGTCTTGCTAAAGCACTCGGCTTTACCTTCCGCTTAGTAAGACAAGTCCCTCAAGCCTGAATGACCGGGCCGGCGGTTGCGAAGCAAGACGGGTACTACGCGCTACTTACTTGCTGACGAGCAGGCGCTGATTGGTCACCTTGCCGTTGGTGATGAGCTGGCAGTTGTAGACCCCACTGGCGAGCGGCTGCCCATTCAGGGTCACGCTGTAAAGCCGGTTGCCTTCCACTGCTCCATCATACAGGGTGGCCACTACTACTCCCAACTGGTTGTAGACCTTGATTTGCGCTTTGCCGGCCTGCGTGGGACGGAACGACACCATAGCCTGATCGGTGATCGGGTTCGGGTACGCCTGTAGCTGGCTCTCATTGCTCAGGTTCGCGCTGGCTGAGTTGCTACGGCTGGCCACGCTGTTGGTGCAGGTAGCATCGGCCAGGATCATGACGGTCACGGTCTGCGTGGCTACGTTACCGGCATTATCGCGTACGGTCAGCGTGACCTGGTTAGGGCCGACGTTGGCGCAGGTAAAGGTGCGTGGGCTGATGCTCAACGAGGCAATCGAGCCACAATCGTCGTAGCTACCCCCGTCCACGTCCGCGGCCTCAATGGTGCGCGTACCGTTGATCAGCGTGGTTTGGAAGCCCGCGGCCACTACCACTGGGGCCGTGTTATCGACTACTAGTACGGTCACGGTTTGCGAGGCCGTGTTGCCCGAGTTGTCACGCACGGTCAGCGTGACCTGGTTGGGGCCCACATTGGCACAGGTAAAGGTGGTTTTGCTCAGCGTGAGCGACACGATGCTGCCGCAGTCGTCATAGCTGCCGTAGTCAACATCGGCTGCTTCAATCGTGCGCGTGCCGTTGATCAGGTTGATTTGCAACCCGGCGGCCAACACCACTGGGGCCGTGTTGTCAACGATGATGACGGTCACCGTCTGCGTGGCCACGTTACCCGAGTTGTCGGTAACGGTGAGCGTGACTTGATTGGGGCCAATGTTGGCACAGGTGAAGGTGCGCGGGCTGATGCTCAGCGAGACAATACCGCAGTTGTCGAAGCTGCCACCATCTACGTCGGCGGCCTCAATCGTACGGGTGCCGTTCACCAGCGCCGTCTGGAAGCCCGCAGCCCGCACCGTCGGGGCCTGCCGATCCTGCACCGTCACCGTGAAGGTGCCCGTGGCCGTGCCGCAGTTGTTGGTGGCCCGAACGGTAACGGTAGAGGTGCCTACTGGGAAAGTGTAGGGGGAAGTGATGGGTGTGCCGCCCAGCGTGTAAACGATCGAAGCCTGATTAGTGGCCGAGGCGGCAAAAGCCACGCTGGCGCTACATTGTCCTGTGGTGGCTGCCACCGTCTGACTGGCGGGCAGCGTCAGCACCGGGGCCGCGTTGATGGTTAGATTACTTCCGTTATCAGTACCCGTTACGGCAGGGGTACTGCCTACTACTCGGATGCGATAGCCAGTACCTGCTGGCGTGCCTGCCGGAATCGTAGCGGCAATAGTGCCCGAACCCGTTCCAGTCAGCGTGCCGATGGTCACCGGCGAGGCAAAGCTGCCCGCCGCGTTGGAAAGTTGCGCCGAGAAGACGTTACCCGCCGCAAACGGGCCGCTCACGGTAAACGGAACGGCCAAAGCTTGACCGGCACAAAACGGACCCGTAGCCAGGGGAGAAGTAGATAAGGTAGGTATGAGCGTCGAACAAAGCACCGTGGTCGCCGTGGAACCGGATAGCGTCACCGTATAGGCGCCGCTGCCACCTAGCCAGGAATCCAACTGGACGGCAAATTGGCCGGTGGCCGGGACGGTGTACGTCAACGTATAGTTATTGGCACCATTGCCGGCTGTTTGCACGAGCTGCAAGGTGTTGTTGTCAGCGAAGTCACCAATTTCGGCGCATCCATCCGGCGCTCGATAAAGCCACGTGTAGCTGCCAGAGCCAAAGCCTCCAGTGAAAGAAGAGGTGACGTTGATCGTTACCGTGTTGCCAGCATTGGCATTGAAGATGAACCACGGATGGTCAGTAGTAGATTGGGTATAGTTGCCCGTAAAGGTTCCCATACCGACATGGTCAAAGTCAGAGATCGGCGCCGTAAAGTGCTCGGCGTGCGCCAGCATAGGCAGCGCCGTCAAAAGGACGATGGCCATCAGTCGGGCAAACGCCCAAAACCGACTCGACACTACGCATTGCGGCGCTGTAATAGCACTTACTATAACGATGGGGGCGCCGCAGACGGGTACGTCCGGCGAGGAGTCAAGGTGTTGCATAATTACTGGGGTTAAAAGTGGAAATTGCTGGGGTAATGGAAGGTGAGTATCTAGGAGTTTGCTGCGAGTGAGGGGTGCCGGTAACCTAGTGCGGCCATGAACTGCTAAGGGCTAGGTGCTTAGCGCAGTCAGTGGCGCGGACTCGATCAGAGGAAGTGAAGGGGAAGGATGCTCAGCGCATCCTGCATCAGGGGGGACCGGACCTAAGGCTGTAGGTATTATCTGGTAGCCCTCGTAGTCACTAGGCTAGTTGCTTTACTGCTCATAGATGAAGCGCACTTGCTTTACCTTGAGCAGTTGATAGCAATAGGTGAGAGCAAAGTACTTGACCCCAAAGCAGGGGCGCAGCCTTACGAGGTCGTTAAAGGAAGCTTGCTAAAGCAGGTTAACAACGCATCTAGATTCATCGCAGCAGGATTATATATGAATAAGGATATTGCAGTGAAAATTTTATACTTTCTTCCCAGTAAGAATATAAATTCTTGGAAAGAGTACATAGGTATGTAAATGAATATTCAAAACCTAATACTTAGATATATGTGTTAACTTATTTTTCTGTTGTGATATTGAATTATTCTAATTTTATAGTACTCGTATTAATGCTGGGTTATTCTTGTTCCTAATCGCCATCCAGAATTCTATTAGTCACCGAGGATAAAGAGATAATAGTATAAGAGGAAGCTTAGCTAGCGATCATGAAAACGGTGATGTAAGCAAGGTATGACCTAATACAACTACCCTACCGCTTTGACTGTGCTGCTAGGCCACCTGACACTATGCCTCCTGTTCCAAATCTTTTTAATGGAGGGCCTTGGTCATGTGCTGTCGAACGTAGTAACTGAAGCTACTATCCTAAAGATTAAGACGTTTGTGCGGTGCCGGTACCTTTATCACAGTAGAGAAAACGTAGTTAGGCCGGCCCGTAAACAGAGTTTACGCGGCGAATCGAGGCCGCACCAAGGACTGGTTTTTCTGACAACGTGTTGCCAAAGATTAAACTCAGATCATTAGCCTTTTAAGGGGCGTAGGCTTAGCTAGAAATCAAATGAAAGCAGGAAATGAGAAGCATCGCCATCAGTTTTCAGTTTTCTCTTTGGTTACTTCTGAATGCAATTGCTGAATCTATGATAAGAATACAAGCAACTATGATAGATAACCGTTTACAACTGCCAATCTTATTGGAGAGTAGAAATAAGTGTTGCGGTTATGTATACTGCTAAGCACTCATAGCAAGAACTTGAAAACGTAAAGCGAGAATGCTAAATAGGTTACTTGAAGAGAATAACTAAAGGGAAGAAAAACACCTTTATCGTGCCAGAAACACTGTTTTTAGTTAAGAAAAGATGAAAAAAGATACCAACTTTGTTTCTATTTAGAAACAAAGTTGGTATCTTTAGGGTATAGAAAGAGCAACAAAGCCCTTTTCTAAAGCCCTAGTACAGTGAAAAATATTCGCAACATCACCCCAAGTACCGGCACTGCAAAAGCCGATGCTTACCAGATCATTACCGACCGCATCTTGGAAAAGATGGAAGGCGGGCAGATTCCGTGGCAGAAGCCTTGGCACACGTTCGGCGCACCCCGCAACTACGTCAGCGGCCACGTGTACACCGGCATCAACGCCTTCTTGCTCCACTTCCTCTGTGACGGAATGCCGCTGTTTATGACTTTCCGCCAAGCCAAGCAGCTAGGCGGGCACATTCGCCAAGGCGCGAAGGGCTTTCCCATCATCTTCTACAATGTAATTGAGAAGGAAGCGCCCGAAGGGGAAACCAAGCGCATACCGTTCGCCAGCTATTCCACTGTGTTCAACATTGCCGATGTGGAAGGCGTGAACCTGGTTTTGCCGCAAGCCGCCCCCGCCATCCATGAGCCAATAGAAGCGGCTGAGGCTATCGTGATGGGTTGGGCCGAGCGCCCCCGCATTACCCACATGGACCAGAACGCCTACTATGTGCCCACTACGGACTCCGTGAATATGCCCGCTTTCGGCAGCTTCCGCACGGCTGAACTCTATTACCAGACGCTTTTTCACGAACTGACCCACGCCACCGGCCACCGCTGCCGCCTGAACCGCCCCGACCTAGCCGAAAACATGGCCGTGAAAGGAGCCGAAGGATACGCCCGCGAGGAACTGACCGCCGAAATGGGAGCCGCTTTTCTCTGTGGTGCCGCAGGTATCAGCCCCGAAGCCACCGACGACAATACAGCCGCTTACCTGCAATTCTGGTTGGGCAAGCTCAAAGGAGATAAAACGCTGCTGGTGAAAGCGGCCAGCCACGCGCAGAAGGCGCTCAATCTGATACTAGGTCAGAGCCCCAACGAACCAACGGATCAGCCCGTGGTACAGTCGCAACTGGAAGAATCGAACATGAAAGCCGCCTAACCCGGCTTCCCGAAAGCACCGGATAGGCCAGTCTATCCGGTGCCAGTAGGGCACAGCAAAGCACAAGGAGACTGCAACCCCACTCTTTTTACTGTTTGTCATGAGCGCCCAACCCATCACTATTTCCCCTGATTTTACCGCCGATTCTATGCCCCTGCTGGGGGTGGAGTTGCGCCACGTCCCGCTGGCCCATATTTACATCGGCGGCAACTACCGAACCGCCATGAGTGCCGAGGGCTTGGCCGAGTTGGCCGAGAGCATCAAGCAGTCGGGCTTGATTCAGCCCATTACCGTGCGCCCGCTGGTGGAGCCGCTAGAGGGCAAGTACTTGGCCCTCGTGGCCGGTGCCCGCCGCTATGCTGCCCACGAGTTGGCCGAGCTGCCTACCATCCTGGCCAACGTTCGGGAAATGTCCGAGCAGCAAGCCGAGGAAGCCCGCCTGATTGAGAACCTGCAACGCGAGAACCCCCACCCCGCCGACGAAGCGGTGGCCGTGGCCCGCCTGAGCGCCAACGGGGCCAGCTATCAAGAAATTGCCAGCCGACTAGGCAAGCCTCTGCTGTGGGTGGCGCAGCGCCGCGCCATTAGCGAGTTGTTGCCGGTGTGGATGGAAGCGCTACGGAGCAATAAAATGACCCTGAGCGCCGCCGAAGAATTGGCCCGCTGGCCTCATTCGGTGCAGCAGCGAATGCACACCGAGAAGGCCCAGCAGTACCGGTACCAGCAGATTACCGAACTATCGGTAAAGAACTGGCTGAACAGTGAAATGCGGGTGCTGAATAGTGCGCCGTGGGATTTGGAAGATGCCACGTTGTACCCTGTCGCCGGGGCCTGCACTGCTTGCCCCAAGCGCAGCAGCTGCCAGTCGTTGCTATTTATGCAGGAGGTTACGGCCAAAGATACCTGCCTAGATAATGCTTGCTGGGGCAAGAAGCTCACCCTGCGCACCGAGCAAGCCCTAGCCGAGAACAGTACGCCGGAGCAGCCCGCCCGCCGCATATCCAGCAGCACCTACAACGCGCCAGCCGGTGCCCTGCCAATGGGCCGCTATGAACTCACCAAGAAGAAAAAAGGAGTTGAGTTCGGGGTGTACGTCGATGGACCGCAGCAGGGGAAAGCCGTGCGAATCTTGCTCATTGGCCCAGCCAAGTCCGAAAAGAGCCGGGGGGAGCAGAACAAGGAGAGCCGCCGCAAGCGCCTGACCCACGAAGCAACCAAGCTCGTGATTGCCCAACGCGCCGCCGCGCTGCTGGGTGGGACCGATGAGGCCGGAGCCGAGGCCCGCCGCATCTTTCTGGCCGAGTTGATTGCCGACCAGCTGCAACGCAACCGGCAAGGAGCTGAGGAACCTCGCTTGTTTGCGGCATTGGTAAAAGAATGGGGCTGGCAGAAGCCGGAGCAGAAAACCCACGCCTATGGCGAGGAAAAGCGGCTGATTCGAGAGCAAGCCATGCAGGTAGCGCCCACCGAAGCCGAGCTTTCGCGGCTGCTGCTGTTCGTCGTGGTTCACTACAACCTGAGCTACGAGTTCGACAACTATCAAGACAAGGTAGTGCGGCTGCTCAACAGGGAAGTGCTTACCGCTGGCCTAGCAGAAGCCGCACAGGAGCAACTAGCCAAGGAGTACGACCCTGTAACCCTTCGCGCCCGCAAGTAGCGGCCAGTACCGCGGCCCCGGCCTTGCTCATGCAGTGGCCGGGGTTTGCCGGTGCCGCCCTTTTTCTTCCCTTTAGTTTGATTCTTGTTTTGGAAAGGTAAAGTCAATGTCGCCTTTAATGCCATAATAGTACAAGTACTGTCCATATGCATTGACACTATAATGATTGCCATGAACGATACAAAGACCAGCGCTAAACAGCACCCCCCCTCCATCTACGTCGTAATCATGAGTTTTAAAATGGAAAGGATCATCTGAGTTAGCTGAATTGTGAAGGACGGCAAAAGCCCTAGTGTGCAGGGTATCTAAACACTCTGATAATTGGCAGAATGCTTCCCAGACGAACTTTCCATTAATGTGAGCTTGAAACAAGTTGGCTAGTATCTTGGACTTCTCCACGCTGATAAAGCGGTCATTGAGCACAACAACATGCTCGACTACTGAGACTCGATACTTTGTGTCTTCCCTGAATTTGGTTAGAAATTCCTGCTTCCTTTCCTCTGTAAGTTTTCCATTGTGAAACTCACTTAGAAAGGTCAGTAGCTTTTTTGCCAGCCATATTTCCCGGATTGCCATTCCGCCCCGAACAACGCCGACAATAGATTTCACAAGAGGTAATTCCTTTAGAGCTGGGTTATCGAGAAAGCTATCTAAGCCTAGTTCGGCATAATCCTGTGTCAAGTCAAAGGCAGGCTTACTTAAACCGTCTTCTACTGCTTTTTCAATTTTGTTTTTCTCTGTATTCATCATTGCTAAATGGGTATTTACCTGACTAGCCTCAAATATCTGGTATAGCTAGTTTTAATTTCTTCCCTAAGCCCAAATGCCCTGCCAACTTACTCTTTCTGACAAGTATGCCGCCATTGTAACGGAGGCGCTGGAGTTTTACGGTCGCTTCCTTTGGGGCCAGACAGACCGGTTGCCCGCCAGCCTCGATAGCTCGCAGCGGATGCTAAACGTGGACGTGGAGCAGATAGAGGAAACCTTGCTGCCCTTCCGCAAGCTGGTGTGGCCCGAGCTGCACGGCTGGGGCCACAGCCTGGGCGTCGGCTACATCGACGGCCACCTAGAGCGCCAGGCCGCCTAGCTGAGCTACGAGGTGTATAAAACGATGCTTTCCGCGCGCAATGCCAAAAACGGCGTCTCCAACGTGCACAGTAATTTTGGCCTCTATTATTCGCCTGAGCCACGCCCGGAGGTGGTGTGGTTGGGTGAGGCCCCGGCGCCGGCTTCACAGCCCGAGGCCGACCCGCAGTTTTAATGCTGAGGCGCTTCCGCTACTTTCGCCTGAAATGTTAGCACTGATGAAAAATAACGACACCCCACAGACCTTCAGCCAATTGATAAGGGAAAGAGATCAATTCACTGACCGAGACTTCATGAAGGTGATGGGCGTCGGCTTCGGGGTGCTGAAGCGTAAAGAGGCTGATCCATCCTTGTTGACTGTGGCCGAGATGATGGGTGTGGCGAAGATGATCAAGCGCCCAGTCGAACAGGTGATCAAGATTGTGTTGGCTGAGGTAAGCCGCAATAAAGAAGTAATAGAGCAGCTAAATCAGATACCGGAGCAGGTTATCGGCCGCAAGTATTCCCCACGTAAGCCCAAGGCTCAGGAGTAGGGCTGACTTATAAAGTCTATTCTTTGCGGTGAAAATACTGTTCCTAAATAGAAACAATGTGGGGGGATTGGCTACCTTTCGGAACTAGTTGCTCACATGAGTGTAAACACAACGGGAGCCCCTGTGCAACCAAGGGCTCCCGTCGGAAACGGCAGGCTTCGTGCAACCGAAGCTTGCCATTAATGAAATAATATTCGCATGGCAAATGTAGAGAAAATCTACTTGGATTCTAATATATGCAGATACCCGCACGAGGTCCTGCAATTTGGGCCCTACGGTAGCTTGGCCATTGACCTGCTTGTGTGGGCCGCCAAGGAGTCGTTTGTTCCCAACTTTCGGGAGCGGCTGGATCTGCTGATACCAGCGCCCAGCATCACTTTCCACGCAGCGGACTTCTATCGGCTGTTTGCTCAACGTCGGACTAGTGTTCTCAAGCCCCTCACGCCAGGTGGGGAGGCTATCTTTGCCTACAAAGAAAAGCTGCGCAAAGACTACGGCCGTTGCATCCTCGATGCGACGATGTTCAGTATGTCAACCAACTCAATTGCGTATACCGACAAGGAGTATCGCGTCGTCGATCAGCGGCGCCAAGAGCGCTACAAGCTTAGCTCGCTGAAGGTATTCCGTGGGTTGGAGATTGTGCGCAGCAGTCGGGCGTTTGTGCGCTATACGGTGGAAATCAACCCCGACTTCGTGCAGAACAATCACTTCCTGAGTCAGCTCATCACCATCCCGGATTACGTGAGCCTACGCACGACCGGCACCGACCATGCCAAGCAGGGCAGCAGCTGGACCGTCGGCCGCTTCCTGTATCTGCGCATGCGGTATGCCTGGGGCCTGTGGTGCAGCGCCGACAACAAAGGCAAGAACGAATTCACCGAGAACTTTTCGGAGCTGATGGAAATAGCGGGCTTCGTTAAGACGCCGGCCAAGAAAGCCGCCAGCCTGCTACGGGGATACTTAGAGCGGGTTTGTACTTTGGGCAGTATACCCTTCACGGCTCGTATTGAGAAAGTGGATGCTGGCGCCGTGCGGCGGCTGCCTGATGGTACGCGCCCAGCAGCCTACCAAGTTATCCTAACCAAGAAGGCTGGCCAGCGTGAGCAGGAGGCCGAGCAGCAGCGCCTAGCCACCGAGCAACAGCGGCAGAATCAGGCGCGGCAACAGGGACAGCAGCAAGTACTGAAGCTTACCGAAAAACTGCATTCCTGAGTACAACAAGGCTGTTTTATAAGGTATTAAAAAGTCCATTTTGCTATATGCGGGATGGTCTTTTTTATGCTTTTATATACTGTATCTTTTCATTCACCATCCTGTAGGTTTTTATTCACCGCCTGTATCTTTTGGTTCACCAAGCTGTAGGTTTTCATTCTCCACTGTAGGTTTTCGTTCCCTGTGTGTGTAGGTTTTCATTCCCCCACTTGTAGGTTTTCGTTCACCTACTCCTACTAAGATAGAAAAGGAGAAGATTAAGAATACCCTCTTACGACCACAGAGAAGCGAATCAAAAAATAGCTTTTAGAGGGATGATGGGCCGGGCCAACGAAGCGAGAACGGGCGAATTTGACGCAAGGCTGACACGTATTGAACGATCAGACCTCCGAACGGGAAAGAATACACCCCAACCCGAGCGAAGACTACAGCGGCCAAATAGCAAGGCCAGCGGGCAGGACGGGAAAAGAGGGAAATCAGAAGTTAAGGCACTGGGCGGCGCGACCCATTGCGGAACCCATATCTGGCCAATTTGATATCTTGCTTACCTCGCTACCCCACCGCACTATGCAAGCCGACCAACTGGATTTCCTAGAAGAAATGATCAGCAACGCTGAGCTGCTCAACTGCGTGACTTGCCAGGACGAAACCCTGCACACGCATGAAGAAGTGTTAAGCATTCACGGCAGCGTAACCGAACTCAAGATGCGGTGCACCAACTGCATGACTTGTCGCACCTGGCTTCAGATTGAGTAAACAGTTTTTAATGTAGAATTACATCAACAAAAAGCCCCAATGCAATGCGCGTTGGGGCTTTTGTATAAATAAAATGCACGGTTGCATCAAGGTTTTGGGCCTTTGCGACGGCCGACGTTGTAGCCGAATATCTCTTTGAACATCAGGCAAACCAGGTAGCCGCCTACAAAGGAGCTACCCACGATCCGCACAAATAGCAAAGGGTCGAAAGTCGAGAACATAAGGGTCTAGTGGTACTCTTCGTGTTCGTCGTGGTACCGGTGCTTGGGTTGGTGCTTGCCGAGAAAGCTGAAGATGCTCAGCACGATGGCAGCGTTTACCGCAAACTGTCCCCAGCTGGGTCCATAAGGGCTATAAAGAAAGATGGCCAAGGCCACAATGATCAGGAACTTGCGCATAGTGGTAGGGATAAAGCGAAAGCTAGAATAGATAACGCTGCCACGAGTAGCCTTCATTCTCGTAGCTAACATACGAAATCCTACAATATTGGTGCCACCTGGAAACGAAGAAGGGTATAGCAACGTGCTATACCCTTGCCCAACTACAGCACCACGTGTTGCACCGCGGCGCCAGTAGCTTAGCGTTTTAGTTTGCGGGCCTTCAGAATATCTTCGTTGGTCACGTTGAAAGTGAGGTGCCGGCCCCCGCCGCGCTCGAACATCTCCACCACCAGGTTCTTGTCATCGGGAATAGTGAATTTTCGGAGTACGTACACCTGGTCCATGCCACCCGGGCCGGGAATAGTAGTCTGGGTGGAATTGTAAACGAACAACGGGGCCAACTCCGATTCCTGAATTGCCGTGCGTTTCGCCAGCTTCTTATCCCGGATGTAGAATTTCACAAAGTCCACGTCGTAGTTAATATTGGACTTGTTGAACATGTAGAGGGGCAGAAAGAACATATCATCCTTGGTGTACATGCCTTGCAGGGCCAGGGTAATATCATCCTTCACCTCTTTGGTGCGCAGCATCTTCTTTTTCTTGAGGACGATACGCGAGTAGTTTTCCATCTCGGTCTGGGTCATGCTCAGATTGGAGAACATGGCCATCGGCATAACGGGCGAGGCGTCGCCGGCACCGGTGGTCAGGTTGTAGTTCAGAACACGTGGGTCTTGCTCATAATCGATCAGGAAGGAATACAGCCGCCCATCGGCCGTTACCACCGTCATGTTGGTTTGGGGAAAGCTTTGCCGATTGGCCTTGAGCTTGACGATGTTTTCCGCCCCCTGCGCTTTGTCGGCAATAATGCCCGAATTGCCCAGGTCAACGTAGGTCACGGCGTAAGGGAAAATCAGGTGGGTGGTTTTCTGGAAACCAACGCCCAGGTGATACGAGCCGATGTAGTTCTGTTCCCCGAGGCTGAGCATCTTCGGCATGGGTGCCGGTGCCGCAGCTGGGGCGCTGGGTGCCGGTGGCGAGAAGTTACCCAGCAGCTGAGCCGAGGTCATCGACCGGCGAGTAGCGATAGACTTTTGGGCCGTAGCAGGCAGGGCCGATATCGACAGGGCGAATAAGCCGAGGCGGACAAGAGTGGGGTGCAGTCTCATGATTTCAACAGCAGTTTGTAGTTGGCTTTGAGGTGAATTTTCACCAGCTTAATTTTCTTGCCGGCCAGTGCTTTGCCGGTCTGCAAGGCAATGCCGGCCGCTTGGGCGCCCAGGCTGGGTGACATGGTGAGCAGGTCGGCCGAGCTGGTTCCGTTGGCCATGCCCTGCTTGGCCGCGTCCCGATTCACTGAGCCCGGTATGCTCAGTCCTTCCCCACCGTCCATATCGTAGGCTTTCAGGCTCAGCAGTAGCACACTGTTTTGAAACTGCACCGACGTAGCTTCGATAGTGAGGCGGTTACCCGACACGTCGCAGGTGCCATACAGGAAGCTGTTGCGCGGGATAAGCCGCCCCTCCAGCTGCACATCCGAGAGCAGGCGCATCTTCACCGTCGAACCCTGGCTTACAATCACGTCATCATGAATGACGGCCGGTACCGAGTTCATCTGGCCGTTGGTCGTTTCCCCCAGGCCGTGAAAGGCGTTGCCCGAATTCACTACCACTACGGGCGTACCCATGCCGGCGCGACTACCCAGACTGGTAACCACCGACTGCTGTACTTCGGTGACCACACTCATGCCTTTCTGCTTGGTGGCCGCTGCACTCGTGGCCACCGATGGCGGCGCCGCAGCTGGTGCCGCGACCGTGGCCGTGGGCGTGCTCAGGGCCTGCAACCGCTTCTCATACTGCTTGCGCAAATCATCCAGCTCTTTGATGGTTTGGTCTAGCTCAACATCCTTGCTCGAGGACGCCGGCGTGTAGGCAGTCGGGTTGGCGTAGCCGCTGCTGCTGTACCCACCGTCGCTGGCATAGCCCCCGCTCGAACGATAGGAGGGCTGAGGTGCCCGCTGCTGCTGCTGAAGGTGCTGCATGCGGCTTTGCACGGCCGTCACATTGGGGTCGGTGTTGGGGTCGTAGCGTTGGGGCGACTGTCCCGGTTGCACCGCGTAATTGAGCCCACCAGGTGCGGCCGTGGTGCTGGCTGCCCCAGGGGCGACGGCAGCAGCTGCATCCGTCGACTCAGCAACTTCCCCGACCGTTGTAAAGGCGAGTCGGTTATCACGTTGCGTGCTGTCATGCGGCGCTTTGTAAGCCTCCATCTTATCCTCGTACAGCGCGGTTTTGCCCGCCTCGGGAAGTGTGGTGTTGATGCCGGTAGCACCCGGCCCCGCCGTGGCTGTGGCCGAAGCCACACCTTTGCCCCCACCGCCCAGGTAGAAAAGCAGGGTGAGGCAGATAACGCCCGGTACTGGAATGAAGGCCATCAACCGGCGCTTGTTGAGGAATTCCTGCGATTGTTTGGAAGGGGTTGCCATAACGGTAGGGGTTAGCGGCGCTCGGTGCGCAAGTCGTTGTTTTGGATCACCCGCCACTTTTCCATCAGGAAACCATGCGGGTTATTGCTCGAGCGCGACACGTCGCGCAGGTAGCACTCGGAGATCAGCAGGCGGCTGGTAACCGACGAGGCCCGAATAATCTGCTGGTGCGCGTAGCACTTGGCATAGTAGGGATAGGAGGCAGCATTGATGCTTACACTATCGACCTTGATATTCTGGCTGATGTTGGCCTGAATCAGGTTGTTGTAGTAGCCGCTCTCCTTCAGGTTCTCATACGCCCGCTTGGCGCTCTCATCGGCCAGAAACAGCGACTGGCTCACGTTGTATTCAATAGCCTTGCCGTCGGGGTCGAGGGTGAAGAAGAACTCGTGAAAGCGCTTGACGTGATCCTTGGCTTCCACCGGGCGGTTTTCCTTCACGTTGTGCGAGACGGCCGCCAGCAGGTTGCCTTGGTCAAGCACGTAGATGCGGCCCTGGGCAGCAGCAGCCGTTTGCCGAGCCGAGTACACGGCGTAGGCGGCCACTGAGAAGCACAGCAGCATGAAAAGCAAAGCCAGCGTTTTCGTTTGCTGGTAAGCGGAATCAATGTTTTTGAGGGATCGAAACATAGTCGTAGTAGATTAAGCTGCTGTGTTTTTGTAGCCCTGATTGCCCACCGTGCCCGGTACCGTGTTGTTGCGCGCATCCGAAATCATAGCGCCTGCCACGTTCGCCGCGCGGCCGGCCACTTGGCCCGCAGCACCACCGGCAAGACTGGCAGCACCCGAGGCCGCCCCACCGCCGACGCTGGTGAAAGAGCGGGTAATCCTGTCCATGCCACTAGCGGCCACAATCCAGCCCGCGACCGAGGGCACAGTGAAGTAGCCGCAGATGGCAATGACGAGGAAGATCATGTAGCCCATATCGGCTGCTTCCAGGTCGCCCCCTGAGCGAATCTGCTGAATGTCTAGGTTGAGCATCATCACCTGAATCTTGGCGATGATAGCCCCGAAGATGTTGGCCACCGGCAACCACAAAAAGGTGTTGATGTAGCGCGAAAGCCAGTTGGTCAGCGTGCCCTCGAAGCCGGGCCAGATGGCAAAGCCGAAGCTGATGGGGCCAATAATGGAGAGGATGATCAGAAAGAAGGTGCGAATAGTGTTGATGACCAGCGCGGCTGAGTGGTGGGCCAGCTCCAGGGCATTGCGCATCCACTCGCGGAAGTTTTTCTGCACATCGTAGCTCATGCGGTCGAAGTAGAGCGCTGCCCGCCCGCCGAAGTCGAGTACATCTTTGCTTTCCAGTTCCTTGTCAAATGCTTCATCGTTTTCATAGACCGCGTTTTCGGGTCGGGCCGCCAGCAGCTCCGCTTTGCGGTCCCGTAGCTGAATGATGTTCTGGTTCTGCACCCGCACGACCGAGTTGGTGGCGTTGGAGATGCCCCCCAGCACGCCATTCAGGATGAGCAGCATCGAGGGGAACAAGGCAATCACGAGGCCGATGGCGAAGGGCCGAAGCAGCGGGAATACATCAATCGGCTCCGCGGCGGCGATGCTACGCCATACCTTACTGGCAATAAATACCAGGGCGCCCAGGCCCCCCAGCGCGCGGCCAATGTTGATCATGTCGGAGCACAGGGGCAACATTTCCTCGTAGAGGTTGTCGAGCAGCTGGTTGAGTGATTCAACCGGAATGGATACCTGAAGTAGAATAGAAAGCAGAGACATAGCTGTAGTTAGTTGGAGAGCCCGTAGAGCTGTTTAAGGAGTTGACGATCCAAGGCCTCTCTGCTTTGCTTGCTGGCAATAGCCTGGTTGCGCTTGGTGAAGTAGGCCACGAGCGCATACTGATGCTCGACCTTATCGGAAATCTTGTTGATGAACTTCAGCCGCTGAGCATCGGTCATCTTCGCCCCGTTAGGAGTCAGGATGACGGTCAAATCATCGAGCAGGCCCACGTTGTCGGCCAGTAGCACGGTGTAGCCCCGCACCATGCCCTGAATCTGGGTAGGCGTCAGGTATTGGTTTTGCCGCAGGGTGCTCATATTCTGCGTGTAGAGGCTCATAATCCGGCTTTGGTAGGTCCAGATGTTTTGCACCCGCCGATAGTCGCGCACTACCCCGTTAATTTTGAGCAGGCTGCTGTACCATTCGTCGTGCATTTCAGCCGTCTGGTTGGTCAGCTGCTTGATGACCGCCTGCGTGTTGGTGCCTTTCTTGACGATGGTATTACCCAAAGCACGAAGCGTGGTCAGAAAGCCTTGGTGGGTCGCCTGCTTAGTGGCTTGCTTTTCGGCAATGGGCATGGTGACCACGAACTGAGCCCGCGCCGGCAACGCGACTAGGGCCAGGCCCCCGAGAGCTAGAAAGCAGAGTAGCTTTTTCATCGTTAGTTGGCTAGGCCGTAGAGTTGCTTGATGAGCAGCATATCCTTCTGGGCCTTATTCTGCTGCATGGAAATAGCCATGTTGCGGCGGGTGAAGTAGGATACGAGGTCGTATTGATGGGTCACCTTGTCGTCGAGCGCATCAATCAGCTCCATGCGTTCGGCATCGGTCATTTTCGACTTCAGCGGCGAAACAATAGCCGTCAGATCATCCAGGTAGGAAGCCGACTCCTGAATCAGAGTGGTGTAGCCCCGCACCATGCCTTGTACTTGCGCCGGCGTCAGGTTAGGGTCAGCTCGAAACTTGCCGATGTAATTCGAATAGATGGTGATGATGGCCGTCTGGCGCTCGAAAATGTGCTGCACGCGCCGGTAGGTGCGGATGGTGTTGCTGACTTGCATCAAGCCGTCGTACCAATTCTTGGCCAGCAGCATGTTCTTCTCGGTGAATCCCTTAGTCAGCACCTGCTCGACTACTCCATTATTCACCAGCTTATTCGCGGTGGTGTTGAGGGCCTTTAGCGTAGCCTGCAACCCGGTCTGAATGAAGTTGGTCCCCTCCAGAACCGGGGCAGAAACGATGGCTTGTGCCTGGGCGGAAGGCTTACCAACAAGGCAAAGCGCGGCCACACACAGGAAAAACTGTGTCTTTTTCATATCCTAAAAGTGTTTAGTGGACTTGGTTAGGAAACGGGGCTAAACCCCCCACATGTTGCGTATAAGGCGCTTGTTGGTCGCATCCTGCTGCTTGCGCGCCAGGGTGGAAGCTGTTTTCTTGGAGTAGTAGCGCACCAACGCCAGGTGATGCGTCTGCTTGTCGGCCAGGTCGGAAACGTACTTCAGCTGTTCGGCCTCGCTCATGGTGGTTTCACTCGTGGCCAGGGCCGAGAGTTCCTGCACCCGGGCGGCGCTTTCATCGACCAGCTGCTTGTACTTGGCCCGGATGCCTTCAGCCTGCGCCGGCGTCACCACCGGATGCTGCACCAGCTTGGGTTCGTTGCTGGCTACTTCCTGCAGGATGGTCGCATGCGTCTGATAAATGCTTTCCGTCTTCGGATTGAGCTTGATCAGGTTCGGCACATCACTCTGATACCAGTTGTGAACTACCTGCACGTAGGAAGTCGTGCCCGCCTTGTCGCCGGCCTGCACGAGCAGCTGCTGAATGGAAGCCGTCACGCGGGCCTCGGTATCAGCCGCCAGCTTTTTCGAGGCCGCATCTTCCCCGCAGGAAGAGAGGGCCAGGCTGGCTAGGAGGAACAAAGCGGTCGTTTTCATAGTGGGTGGGGTGGTTAGTGACAGTGATAGTTGCGCCGCCTGGTGTTACCCAGCTTCGCGTAGCTCCTGAGCGTACGCCTGAATAGCGGTTTCGATGCTCATACCCGATTCCACTTTGTTGAAGAGAATCTTCTTCTCGACTTCTTCCGTGGTGTAAGTAACATACTCTTCCTTCGACACTTCCACGCCGTACACCGTGGCCATCGTAGTACCAAGGCCAATGTAGACCTCGTTGTAGCGGACGTTGGGGCGCCGATCCTGATTGATGCTGAGCACCAACGCCTTTTGCTTTTCCGACAGGGCCAGCACCTCTTGAATCTCGTTGAACTTGCCCATGAACTTGCGCAAATCCAGCAGGATCATGCAATCGGACTGGGTGATAATGGTATCCTTGACCACCGGGTTGTCGAGAATATCTTTCACTTCCTGCGTTACGACAATAGCTTCCCCCTGAAACTTACGTACCGTTTTGAACAGGTACTTCAAGTACTCGGCCATGGCCGGCGTCGCAATGGCTTTCCAGGCTTCCTCAATCAGGATCATCTTCCGCACCCCTTTGAGGGTGCGCATCTTCTGCAGGAAGGTGTCCATGATCACCAGCGTGACCACCGGGAACAGAATCGGGTGGTCTTTGATGTTGTCGATTTCAAAAACGATGAACGACTCCTGGGTAAGGTTGAGCTGCTTGTCGGAGTTGAGCAGGTAATCGTATTCGCCCCCTTTGTAGTAGGGCTTCAGCACGTACAGGAAGTTGAGCATGTCAAAGTCCTGCTCCCGTACTTTCTCCGTGGCCAGATAGGCGGTGAAAGGCCCCTGCAGGAATTCGTAGAACGTGTTGAAGCTGGCCCGAATGCTGGAGTCAGCCGCCAAATACTGGTAATACTGCGTAAGGGCCGTCGAGATGGAAACGAACTCGGATTGGGATACATTCTCGTTTTCCCGCTTCCAGAGCATCACCAGCAGGTTATGCAGGCTCAGACGCTTTTCCACGTCTGGTTCTCCCACTACAAAAAAGGGGTTGAAGCTGATGGGGTTCTTTTCCTCGTAAGTGAAGTACACCCCCTTGCGCAGCTCGCAGAGGCCCTTGTAGCTATTACCCGTATCGACAATCAGCACATGCGACCCTTGCTCGTGGTACTGCCGCACCATGCCGTTGGTGAAAAACGATTTGCCCGAACCCGAACCACCCAGCACGAACTTGTTACGGTTGGCAATGATGCCCTTTTTGCGCGGCTCATCGGAAATGTCCACGTGCACCGGCTTGCCAGTGATGCGGTCGGAAAGCTTAATGCCGAACGGGCTGCTGGAGTTGCGGTAGTTGGTTTCCACATTCCACAGGCAGCAGGCCGGCTCGGCAAATGTGTAGAAGGTTTCCTCACTGGGGAAGTCGCCGGCGTTGCCCGGTATGCCCGCCCAGAACAGCGCCCCGATATCCACGGTGTTTTCCCGCGCCTTGCAGCCCATCTTGCTGATAGCCCCACCCGTTTGCTCCCGCAGCTCCTTTAGATCGGCTTCGTGCTCCGTCCAGGCAAAAACGTTGGCATGAGCCCGTACGGAAAGCTTTTGCTCGGAAACCGCTTCGTTCAGGTAGCGGTCGTAGAACTCCTTATTGATGGCATTCTGACGCGAGTAGAGCGACAGCGCATTCAGGTTGTCGCGCTTCTTCTCGAAGTTCTTCAGCGTCTTGGCCTGGTCATCAATAAACACATACTGATTGTAGATGTGGTTGCAGTTGAGGCTCAGGCCGACTTGCGAGGAAAAGCCCACAAAGAAGTTGGTGTAGTCGGTGCTCAGGTTGCTGTGGCGCGCGCTGGTGGTTAAGGCCATCGGCAAGTCATCGAGGTTACCCAGCGAGTAGCAGTGGCACATTTTGTTGCCCACCTTCAGGCCGTTGGTAAAATCGAGGTCGCTCATAGGTGCCACGTCGCTCATGTTGAGCGAGAGGTACTTTTCCAGCAGCCCGGTTTTTTCATCGGTGCCGGCCAGATCATCATCCGTCAGCTGGGTGAACCCAATGCCGGCATCCGACAGCACCCGCACAAATTGCCCCACGGCGTTGAAGAAGCTGCTCAATAGCTTCTCGTCCATCATCTCTTTGGGGACGATCTTCGAGCGCGACAGCAGGGTAGACAGGCTATTCCAGTTTTCCCGGCTGCTGGGCGTCTTGGTGATGAACAGGTAGCAGTAATGGTTGAGAAACGGCCGCTCGTTGAAATGCCGCTCGTAGGCCTGCGAGAGCATCGAACGGTCGTCCTCAAAGGAGGCCGTGTACTTATCCTCAACAAACCAATCCTGTTTGTGCACTCCTGTATGGTTGGGCAGTAGGCGTAGCGCTTTCACTTCGGCCGAGTGCAGCGCCTCGTAATCATGCTGGGCCAGCGTGAAGATTTCGGGCAGCTCCAGGCGGTAAGCGACGGTTACATCCCCATTCTTGCTGATAATGCAACCGTCCTCGACCGCGTAAATCGGCTGCTTGTCTTCGAGAGTGGCGGAAGGTAGGAGGATCTGGCTCATCGTTTCAGGTTCTTAAACAGGCGAGGGTTGCGGTTTACAATGCGCTTGGGTTGCCGACCCTTGGCTTGCTGCTTCATGGCCCCGTGCTCTCCATATTTGGCACTCAGACTGAATACCCGGGTAACCCAGCAGAAAGCACTACCAATGGCCAGCGGCAACGTTAGGTAGGAACTGACGCCGGCGACGTGCAGGACGATATAGCCCAAGAACACGCCGCCGAGTCCACCGAGTAGCATAAAGATGTACCGCGAGCCCACTAGTCCCTTGAATTCGACGGGCTTGTTGACGCCCTTATTCAGCGGGTAGTGGCTCATGGCCTTACAGGAAGAAGGCGCGCAGAACGGTGGCCACGACCACCAGGAAGATGCAGCTGCCGAACCAGCTCATCGCAGTTTTCTGCGTGTCCTGGTCGCCGGAGTTCCACTTGCTGAACACTTTCACGGCACCCACCAGACCGACAACGGCCCCGATGGCATAGATGAGAGTAGTAGCCGGATCAAAGTAGCTCGTCACCTGGGTGGTGGCTTCCTGGATACCCGCAGCGCCGTTGCCCTGAGCGAGCGAAGCGGTAGCGGTGGCCAGTACGACCAGCGCCGTGCACAGGGCCTGGGCTTTATTGATCAGGGAACGACGAGTTTTGAGGGCTTGGCGTTTGTTAAACATGGCGGTAAAAGTTTGGGAAAAGGATAAAATGAGTGAAAGGGAAAGTTGAAAAAAAGCTACTAAAAACGTTAGTTCAGGGCAGGCTCGGCAACATGGGCATATGTTGCAGCAGTTAGTTGTTGAGCGCTCTTGGTGCTGGTTTTGTAGAATGCCATCAACACGTCGGTGTTCTCCAGCTCGGGCACTTCTTTTACAAGTTGTTCTTGCGTTAACTCTCCATCTGCGGCCCGGTCAAAGATGTTGTTGAGCTGAGCAACCCCGACCGTAAAATCCTCTTCAAACTCTTCTGCCGACTCTTGTTCCCCATCTTGCACACCATGGCTCATTTGCTCTGATTCGGCATCCGTAAAATTAACAGAATTTTCAACAAAAGAATTTTCTTTGTTGCAAAAGTTGTTTCCTTTGTTTGGTTCAGGTTGTTCGTCGGTTTCTTCGCTGGCTTCTGGTTGAGCTTCCTGGTCGGCCTCATTGGGGGCTTCAATGGATGCTTCAGTACCGGTTTCTTCTCCTGGCGCTTGCTCCTGCTCGTCTTCCTCGTTATCAGTGGCCACATCTGAGCCGGTGGTATCTACTGCCGGCGCAGCTGGGATGGCGGCGGCAGCAGCGGCAGCGGGAATAACGACGGCCGCCGCTTTTGGAATCAAGGGCCCGCGATTGAGCAGGGAGGTAGGGCCGGGGTTGAAAGCCTGGTCACCAGCTACTGCTTTGCCCTTCTTGCCGGCTACTAGGCCGAGTAATTCTGCCCGGTAGTACACCACGCCCACGTATGCATAGTACAGGACGAGCAGGACCGCCACGGCACCTAAGTACTGCGGCCACGTGATCATTTTAAACATGTCGGTATTAAGTGTAGGGTGAAAGGATAAGGCAAAGCAGTAGTCGACATACCTTTTTTAGGGATATGTGAATCAGTGACTTAGGAAATGGGAAAAGATTAAATCAGCAGGCGCTTCTTATTCTTCCTCTCCTGCTCCGCTATGAAGCTGCGGATGTCAGGGCCATAGGTTTCAAAGTGATGGGTAATGATATTGGCGAGTAGATCAGCCAGGCCGGTACCGTCGCTGGCCGAGATGATAGCGCTTAGTGTGCGGTGGGCATCCTCGGTGATATAGACTGCCTTAATCTTCTTCTCGCGTCCCCGATAGAGGAAGGTTTCGGCGTAGTCGATCTGGCCGGCCGGAGCAGCTGGGGCCGTCTCTTTTCTTCCCTTTTGTACAGGCTCTTCCGTACGCTCGACTTTCAGGCTGAGCGCCGCTGGAGGTGTTTCGGTAGCAGGTTCGGATGCGGGTAGAGCTTGCATAGAAGTTTCGGGCTCAGGTGAAGAATCAGCTTCAGGGGCGGCTTCAGGAGCAGCAGCTGGGGTAGTTGGGCGAGTACGCGAAAACGAGCTCACAAAGGCATTCACGTCGGTGGCAGCAGACTTGGCCATAGGAGTAGAAGATTAAAGGGCCTTGCTTGCCTCGGTGGATGCAGTAGCCTTTGCCAGAACTTTATCGGCAAAGATGATCTGCGATATTTCCTGGATCAGTCCAGTGATACCCAAGCGCATAAACTCCTTGGATAGGGGGAACATGGTCGAGCGCATGCCTTCCTTTTTGTAGTTCACACTATGCTCCAGGCGACTCTTCAGGAAGGGAATGTTCTGCTGGGCGAAGAGCTCTTCCGTCTTGTTGTAGAAGTCCTGCTTTTCGCTCTTGATGTGCTTGTTCCAAAAGGCGTAGTACTGCTTTAGCCGACTACCGGGCTTGCCGATCACGAAGGTTTCCAAGGCCCCGGCAAAGGGTATCGTAGCCTCGACACTTAACACGTCGGCTTCCAGGGGCATGAACACATAGTCTAACTGCTTCCACAGCTCCAGCAGGCCCGGGACGTTGATAGTGCCCGGCGTGTCGATGAACACTAGGTCGAATTGCCCGTCCATTTCCTTCGCCACGTCCAGGGCCTCTTTTACCGTGCAATCCACGATAGGGTACGACTGCATGTTGAGGACCTGAAATTCAGCGGCTTTGACGGGGTCGGCCTGAAGCTGGGCCAATTCCTTATTGCGCAATCCTTCCAAGGAGTGCTGCGGATAGTCGCAGTCGATGACGGCTACTTTCTCCTTGCCCAGGAAGTGAAAGATAGAGGCGGCCAGGATGTTGATGGTCGTTTTGCCCACGCCCCCCTTCTGGGATGAGATCGAGATATACTTGGTGGTGCTCATACGAGGGAGAGGAAAGTAGTGGAGAGGGAACGCGACAACCGGCAGCACTTAGCAAAGAACTCTTGTAACTCTTTCGCTGATTACAAATTTATAAGTGTGGTTGGATAAACCAATATAAATTTATTTAAAAGTAAAAAAGTCAATTTATTTATCTGTTTCGTTTGTTAGTTTTGGAAATGATTGAACATGTAAATGCATATTATGATAGTAGTTTAAAGCACTATGTAGTTAGGCAACTATTTAAATGAATGTTCAACTATCTGTTTAGTCACTTATCAATCTATCAGACTAAATATTTATCAATCCATCAGACTAAATATTTATCAGACTATCAATCTATCAGACTTTGAATAGGGGTAGTGTACAGTCGGAATCCGGTCAAGTAGCGGTATTAAGCTACTTGTTTAGCTTGTCGAGAAGTATTGTTTTTCCAAGAGAGCTTTGTCTCATAGAATTAGCTTTCCCATATGTTCAATGTTGTTCAGCAAGCCATGTCTTTGTGCGCACAATCCCTGCGGGGAAGTGCGCACAAAGACACCGGGGAAATTGACGCAAGCTATTTCCCCTTTGTCTTGTCAGACGACCATAAGCTGAAGCAGAAATGGAAGTAGAAGCATTACCAGGGCTGACGCCAGAGGGCGACGATCAAAGCCAAAAGGACCAGCATATCAACATCCGCATCTCCACTGCGGACAAAAAATTAGTGGAGGAAAAGGCGGCGGAAGCGGGGCTAAAGACCGGCGAGTTCATGCGTCGGGCCGCGCTGGGCCGCAAGATTACCAGCAAGATTCCGCCCGATTTCCGGCGTATACTGGCCGCCACTGGCAGCAATCTGAACCAACTCACCCGCCTAGCCAACGCGGGCAAACTCACTAGCACCAGCGCGCAGACGCTGAACGAACTGCTTTCCCGGCTACTAGAAACGCTCAAATGATAGCCAAAACGGTTACCGGAAATGACTTCAGCGGCGCGCTGGAGTACGGGGCGGGCCTGCGTTCTGACCGCACCAACAAGCAAGCTGAGCTACTAAGTATAGCTAACATGGGTAGCCAAGACGTGGCCGGGATGGCGGCGGAAATGCGGGCCGTGGCCGAGATGAGCAGCCGCATTCAGTTGCCGGTATGGCACACGGTCTTATCGTGGGCCCCAGGTGAGCAGGTAAGCAAGGTGCAAAAGGTCGAGGCGGCCAAGCTCTATTGTGAGCTGATGGGCGCCAGCCTCGAGCGCCACCAGGTCGCGGTCTATGAGCACAAGGATAAGGACCACCCGCACATTCACATCTACATCAACCGCGTGCCCATTGACGGTGGGGCAGCCCTGCGCAGTGATCAGAACTACGTGCGGAACGTGAAGGCCACCCGCCAGATTCGGGAGCAGCTGGGCATGAAGCCCTTGCCCGAGCGCCGGCAAAGCACCCGCGACCTCGCCCCCCAAAAGGAAGGCACTCGCAATTATGTGCGCGAGCAGCTTACAGCTGCCATGCAGGACGGCAACATTAGGTCCCTCGACCAGCTGACCGCCCGCCTCAAAGAACAGCAGATAGAAGTGGTGTTGAAGCGCGATGGCAAGGGCGTGCTCGTGGGCACCAGCTTTCGCTATCAGGAAACCAGCGTGAAGGGAACCGACGTGGGTATCAAGGCCAAGCAGCTGCGCGACCACTTCAGCCCTTACGGCCGCGAGGCCCTGCGCACCAGCGACCAGCCCGGCGCAGGCCTGCGAGGTGGTAGCCGTGCCGCAGGCCCGGCGCTGGCCAGTGCCGGCGACGGTGCACCAAGTCTGATAAGTGTACAGGATAAAAGCGGCCCGGCCGACCTCGGTGGCGGCGCCGATGATGCCGAGCGCAACGAGAACGAAGTACGTCGGCGCCGACGTCGGCCGAGGCTCTAAGGCCCGCCAGTTACATAAAAATCATTCCCCCACCCTTACTTAATGCATCATGGAAGACGAAAGAGGACTCAAGAAGATTATGGACTTTATGCGCCTGATCAGCGTGTTTCTTTTACTGTTGCACGTGTATTACTACTGCTACGGCTTCTTTACCGAGCAGCACTTGACAGCGGCCTGGTCGGGTAAGATACTGACCAAGTTTACCACCAAAACCGCCCTATTTCACGCCCCCTACGTGACGAAGCTAGCAGCAGTGGTATTCCTAGGGCTTTCGTGCTTAGGAACAAAAGGCAAGCCCAAGGAGGGGCAGAAGTGGACGCCCATTATAGTAAGTCTGGTGCTGGGGTTGACCTTATTCTTTGGTAGTGCGCTGCTGCTGGACTTGCCCTACTCGCTGGCCATGCTCACGGCCCTGTATGGTGGGGCCATCTTCGTCGGGTTTCTGCTGATGCTGAGCGCCGGCAACTCCATTAGCCGGATGCTGAAGGTGAACCTGATGGGCGACATTTTCAATCTGGAAAACGAGACGTTTCCCCAGGAAGAGCGCAAAATGGAAAACGAGTTTTCGGTGAACCTGCCCACCCGCTACCAGCTGAAGGGCAAGCAGCGCCAGGGCTGGGTCAACATCGTCAATCCCTTTCGGGCCACGGTGGTCTACGGCACGCCCGGCTCGGGCAAGTCGTTTGCCGTCATCAACCAGTTCATCAAGCAGCACCTCTCGAAAGGCTTTGCTATGTATGTCTATGACTACAAGTTTCCCGACCTGAGCCGCCTAGCCTATAACGAATTGATGAAGCACCAGGACAAGTATAAAAACCCGGTGCAGTTCTACGTCATCAACTTTGACAACCCCGGCAAAAGCCACCGCTGCAACCCGCTCATGCCCGCTATGATGACGGATATTGCCGACGCCACGGAATCGGCTTCTACCATCATGCTGAACCTGAACCGGACGTGGATTCAGAAACAGGGGGATTTCTTCGTCGAGTCGCCAATCAACTTCGTGGCGTCCATCATCTGGTTTCTTAAGCTCTACGAGCAGGGCAAGTATTGCACCTTCCCCCACGTCATCGAGTTTTTGGGGCGCGAGTACGAAGAGATGTTTCCCATTCTGCTGTCGTATGACGAGTTGGAGAACTACGCCAAGCCGTTCGTGTCAGCTTTTGAAGGTGGGGCAATGGACCAGCTGGAAGGGCAGATTGCTAGCGCCCGTATCGGCTTGGCCCGCCTGGCTTCCCCGGCCCTGTATTGGGTGATGAGTGGCAGTGATTTTACGCTCGATCTCAACAACCCCGAGGCGCCCAAGGTGCTGTGCGTTGCCAACAACCCCGACCGCAAAGGTATTTACGGGGCCGCGCTGGGGCTCTATAATGCTCGCATTATTAAGCTCATCAACCGGAAAGGCAAGCTTAAATCATCGGTTATTGTCGATGAGTTGCCGACCATCTATTTCAAGGGCCTAGAGGATCTGATTGCTACCGCGCGCAGCAATAAGGTTTCCACCTGCCTCGGCATTCAAACCAAGGCCCAACTCGACCAGCAGTATGGCAAGGCCGAATCCACCACCTTGCAGGAATTATTTGGCACCGTGATTTCGGGGCAGGTAACGGGCGACAGTGCTGAGATGCTAAGCAAGCGATTCGGCCGCATCCTGCAAAAGCGGCAGAGCCTGAGCGTCAACAGCCGCGACACGAGCAGCAGCATTTCCACCCAACTCGACAGCATGATTCCAGCCAGTAAGATTTCTAGTCTGACGCAAGGCACCTTCGTAGGAGCTGTCGCCGACAACTTTGGGGAGGTGATTAGCCAGAAGGTGTTTCACGCTGAAATCGTCGTGGATATTGCCAAAACCGCCAAGGAAGAGGCGACTTACGAAGATATTCCTGATATCACCAGTTTCGTGGATACAGCGACCGGAGAGGATAATACTGAGCAGGTTATCCGCGATAACTACAAGGCTATCAAGGCTGACGTTGCCGGCATTATCAAGAAGGAATTGGATAGGATTGCGAGTGATACCAACTTGCAACACTTAATCAAAACTAAACGGCAAAGGCAAAATGAATAAAGAGCTGATTGGTCGGCGGCTGGCCGCCCTGCGGGACGAGCTGGCCCGCCCCGGGGAGAAGAAGTGGACGATAGCAATGGTGGCCGAGGAAACGGGCCTTACCCTCAACCAGGTTGGTACAATGGAACGCAGTGGGGCGGGCGGTACCGAGATCTTTATTGCTTATCTGCTTTTCTTCTACCGCCGGGGCTACAATCTGCATTGGATCATTTTGGAGGACAATAAGAACCTGTCGAAGGTGCGGTTAGGAGAGGAAATAAAAACCGTAGACATGCAAGCGGTGCTTGATCAGGT
Source organism: Hymenobacter norwichensis DSM 15439 (assembly GCF_000420705.1). Classification (GTDB taxonomy): domain Bacteria; phylum Bacteroidota; class Bacteroidia; order Cytophagales; family Hymenobacteraceae; genus Hymenobacter; species Hymenobacter norwichensis. The sequence goes on along the minus strand of NZ_ATVL01000001.1, from coordinate 11,250 downwards.
GCATAACCTTAGACAAGGTATTGATAGAGAGGTAACTGCAATGGTAAAAGCGTTGGATGGATAAACCATTACAAAAATTATTTTGTAAGATAATCTGTTATTTTTAAAGTAAATATTACAAATACCAATATCGCGTCGGTGAATTGTTATATTTGTTAAAGCTGGCCCCACGGTGGGGGCAGACGGTATAACTCATTAACTAACAGCGATATGTCTGAGCAAACCGAACCCAAAACCAGTGCTGGAGAACAGCCAGTTCCCCAAGCCGTAGGGCTAGCCCCGGCTCCGAAGAAGAGTACCCCGATCAATGTCGATGAAACGCGGGATGAATTCATTAAAAACGCGCAGCCGGTAGCCGATGCCATGCGCAAGCGAGGGAAGATAGTGGAGGCCACGCAGCTCGAGCAGGCGGCCAAAGTGATTGGGGTAGCCGTCGGCACCCAGCCACAACAACAGCCCGACGCACTGAAAGGAGAGTCGGTAAGCAACGTACTCAAGAACATCTGGGATGTTATTGAGAAAGACCCGGAGCTGAAGAAAATGCCGCAGGCCCAGAACCTACGGAAGGCCGGCCAAGCCCTGGATGGGGCGGGCCTGCTCAACATCACCATTCGCAATGGGGTGGTGGTAAGTTTCGTCAGCAACTTTGCTGAGAACTTCAGCATGGCGCAGAAGGCAGGAGCCAAGCCCGTCGAGAAGCGGGACCCCAGCATCGTGTTGGAATCGGCCGCTTCCGCTGCTCGTGCCCAGCAGCCCGCGCCCGCTGCTCAGCCGGCCGCCGCAGTGCAGGCACCCGCCGAGAAGCCCGCCGCCGTGGTGCAGCAGGTTACGGTGGCGCAGCAGTCGAGCCAGGCCGACAAGCCCGCACCGGCACCGGCGCTTCAGTTCACCCAGTACGCCCCCACGCCTGATACCGGCGTCATTGAAAAGCGCAAGGCGGTGGCCAGCCCCATGGACGCCCTAAACGTGGGTATCACAGCTGATGGTCGTTTTGGAGTAAACCCCCAGGTGAACCAAGCCCGCTTGATTGGCGACGGCATGAAGTCGCTGGAGAAGTTTTTCGACTACCAGATGCCGACCGGTGGGCTGAAGATTGCCAAGGTTGGATTGGCGGAGCCGGGCCAGATGAAGCAGACGGCAGACGGCTGGGAAGTGGTGAAGAAAGGCCAGCTCGAATTGACCGACACGGCCGGCAACGTGCACCGTCCCAGCCAGCACCCCAGCGCCCCCGCGCAGCAGGTGGCCCCAGCCACCGGCACGCCGGCAGCCACTAAGCCCGTTCTCGATCTGACGCCCACGCCTGCCGTGCAGGAGAAAGTAGCTTCCTTGCTGAGCCCCGCACTGAAGGCTCAGGCCCAGGCGTTGGCCGAGCAAAGCCTACGTAATCGTGCCCAACCCAAACGCTTTGTGCGGGAGGATATTCCGTTTGACTTGCTGGCTAAAATGGGTGTGCAGGCGGCGGAACTGGAAAAGACCGGTCAGTTGCAAAAGTTACTGGATGGAAAGAAAACCGACTTGATTCCGTCGTTCTCGATTCGCAACCAAGAGGGCGAGCCGGTTTCCTTTCCGGCTAAACTCGTGATGACCCGCGACACCCAGGGCGTAGCTAGTCTGCACTTCGACTTACCGAAGCACCAGCTGCAAATCCCTAAGCAGATCCAGGGCCAGGAGATTACGCCGGTGATGAAAGAGCAGTTGGAGAAAGGCGGCGTGGTGCTCACCAAGGGGGCGAACGGGCAGGCTGCTTATCTGGCAGTCGACAAGGAGATGAACAAGGTGGTGGCCGTGCCCAGCAAGGGTTTGGAGATACCTAAGATACTGCACGGCGTGGCGCTTCAGCCTGAGCAGCGCAAAGAGTTGCAGGAGGGGCGGCCAGTGCGAATTGAGAACATGGTTCACCAGAACCGCAGCTTTGATGCGGTGATGCAGCTAGATCCCATCAAGCGCACCATTTTGACCCAGCAGCCTAAGTTTCACGAGACGCCTAAGCAAGTCATAAAGGCAACCCCCAAGGAAGAGGTTGCAGCTCCCCGGCCCAGAATGAGAATGTAATCTTGTTAGCTTTACGAAAATCAGTTTCCGAGTTCTTCGGAAGCTGATTTTCTTTTTCCGAGTACCCCGCCCTTAGTACCCACGCACACACACCCTTGCAATAATGCCGTACGCTAACATTCCCCTCTTTTATGCAGCCGCCACGTGAACCCGAACTGAACTTCAGCCAGGTCAAGAAAGACTTGAACCTGGTCGATTTGGTGTTGACGCTCGGCTATCAGCACAACCGCCAGAAAAGCGGGCCTACGCTCGATAAAGGCAAGTTTCACGTGTTCGATTATCGGGGCAATGCCAACCTCGATCAGGTGATCATTTACAAGGCTCCATCCGGCGACTTCCTGTACTTCAACCGGGCTGACGACCGCGACAAGGGCAGTGTAATCGACTTCCTGAAGAACCGGATTGAGAACCCACGCATTGAGGGGATTCAAGCCAGCAATGGCAAGAGCGTCTGGGCCAGTGTCATCGACAACGCCCGCCGCTTCCTGAATATGCCTGAGCAGGAGCGCAAGTTTAGTCCGCAGTTGCAGCAGACTATTGCCCCGGTGCAGCGCGGTGATCAGTACGTGCCCGACTTCCTGCGAAAGACTGCCCCGCTCACTGACACGCGCTACCTGAACGCCCGCGGCCTGAGCAATGAAACACTGGAAAATCACTATTTCAAAGGGCGAGTACTGAACCACATGCACGAAGGCACCAGCAAGACGGGCCAGCGGTATGAGTTCGTCAACACGGCTTTTCCGCAGGTTTACAACGATAAGATTGTTGGGCTGGAAATCAAGGCTCAGGGCTTTCGGGGGCAGGCGGCTGATTCGTTGAATTCATCGGCCTTATGGCTTTCGAACAGCACGCATAAGACCAGTACCCTTGTGATAACGGAAAGCGCCATTGATGCCCTTTCGCACTATCAGTTGAAGCAGCCCAACAATACGATGTATGCGTCCACGTCGGGCCAGCTCACCGACAACAAGGTGGCCGAGATTCGGCGGCTCATCACGGACCACAATCTAAAGTCGGTGAAGCTGGGCTTCGACAATGACGTGGATGGCCACGTATACGACACCAAATTGATTACGGGGCTTGCCCACGTGTCCACGCCGATGGGCATCGAGCGCACATTGCCCGGTATGCTGACTGTAAGCATCCACTCTGACCAAGAGCAATACTTCAGTAAGCTGCACCAGCAAGCCAAGAACTACAACCAGGAGGTGACCGAGGGGTATTACCAGTTGGCCGGCCCGAAGGCCCCGCCCACTCACACGCTGCAAAGCGAGTTTATCTTAGCTACCAAGGAAGCCGACAACAGCTATAAGTTTCATATTCCGAAACGGCTGGAGGCGCTGGAGTACTTTAACCGGGCTCTGATTCTATCCTACCCCATGAGTGTGAAGCTGGACTTGGTTAAGCCGCGGGCCAACGATTGGAACGACCAGCTCAAAGAGAGCCTGCGCGGTAATAAGCAGCCCCAGGCCTTATCCGTAGCACCAACCTCTGAAGCGATGAAGGACCAAAGTGCGTCACCAGCCAAAGAGGAAGCTCAGGAACCAGCGATTCGGCGGGGCATCCGACGGTAGTAGACATTGACACGGCAGAAGAAGGTGAGGCAATGCATCCACCAGTAGGTAGAGGCAGATGACGAAAGAAATTTCGGGGGAGGGCCAAGAAGCGCTGCCAGCCGATGCTTTCTAATGAACCACCATCAACTCTTCGAATCGGCTAGTAAAGGCCGGGGGCTGTCTCTTGCCAGAGAGGCTGGGTTTTACCTTACGTCGCAACGGCGTAGACATGGGCTGGAACCTCCGTGGCAACCTGCACCGTGCCCCGCCCAAAACGCTGATTCAAGGCGTCGAGGGCCCGGTTGTCAATAAGTTTGACCGCAGGGTCAGCAGCGAACAAGTCTAGCTGCTGACCCGTGCCGGGCGGCTCTAAACTGTCGAGTATGACCCCAGCCTTCTGGTAGGCCGTGCCCTTCTCTAACAGTCGCTCCAGCAGGAGGTGGGCGTAGCTAAGTAGCGCGGTCATATCCACTGTGGGCCCTATGGGGAGGGTGCTCCTCCCCTACCCTATCTGTTAGCGACCCTTTCTACGAAGCTGTTCCGGCAGTTCCGGGCTTCTCATAAAGAAGTCAGTTAAGATGAAGTCCATCAACACTTGTTTGGTTACGTGCCGAGGAGCAGTATCGAGCATATTAGCCAGCCTTTCTAAGTTTTCCGGTGATATTCTAATTGCCCGAGGGACCATAACTGGTTTGGGCTCTTTCGTTTTCCCCACTGCCCTTTTATCGACGGTTGGCGCAGGTGCTGCTGGTGATGGAGCTTCCTGACTAGCATCAGGCTCATCTGATTCCTTCTCTACAGGAGGGAAAAAGACTCGTGTAGGAGCCGAACGTGTTGCTACCGGAGTCATCGGTTGTTTGCGAGCGGAAAGCTTATTATCAGATGCCATCGTACAAAAGGTTAGTTGAGGACTTCAAGTAGTTTAGTTGTCAGTTCGTGGTAGTCTCTGCCTACCCGGGTGTCGAGTCCAGTTTCAGAGATGATGCGCCCTTTAGACTGGGCGTCTTCTATTGTCTTGTCTACTCTGACGTTGCCTAACATGTAGTTGGGCCCATACGAAGTACTCACGTACTCTTCAATACGACTAACTGCCAGCTTTTCGGCGTTACTGGCAATTCTGGGATTATACGTCATTATACCAACCCCCAAAAACTGCAGGCCAGGATTGAGTTGATCCCGTACTCCTTCCGCCGCCTCACACACATTTTTGATCCCATCAAAGCTAAAGGTTGCGGGCTTTGAGGGCACAAAGAATCCATCAGCAGCCACAAGAGCGACATAGGTATAAGTCGACATTTGAGGAGGACAATCGAGCAGGATAAAGTCATAATGCGGACGAACCTGTCGCAAGGCCTTGCGCAGTAGATTGGGCATGTCTGGCTTTTTTCGAAGCGCGCTCTCGTAAGTATCCATCAAATAAGAGGCCGGTACAAAATGCAGTGTATAGTCAACGGCCTGTTCCACACTGGAGCTATAAGCCAAAATGGCTTCCTGCATAGTTGCTGATCCAGCTAGTACATCCCCAGTGTGTAAAACAATCTCAAATTCAGCGTTAGGATCTATTAAATGCTTGGTCAGGTTGGCTTGTGGATCAAGGTCGACGAGCAAAACCTTGTATCCCATTTCAGAGAGCTGAGCGCCTACTGCAACCGTAGTAGTCGTTTTGCAGACGCCCCCTTTGTTGTTGGTAATAGCAATCACGCGACAAGAGCGCTCCTGAGTGGCTGTTGACATATTGTAAGGATTACACAGAGAGTGTGCTTTGTGAGCTGCAATATATAAAAGTTCACTACAACTACTACAGTTGCTACTATCGTTACTGCTAGTACTCATGTTACTACCGTTACTATCACTACTGTTATTACTATTAATACATCTACTACACTTGTTACGTAGCAATACAGATACTACATGCGCTACTTAAATTACAATGTAGTTGTCTTACTACAGCTGCTACAAATAACACACCTACTACAAATACTACTTCCAATACATAAGCTACTTGCATTACAATTATACGCGTTACAACAAGTGCTACAAGCACTACAGATATTACAGACACTACACTGTCCAAAGGCCTGCCTGTTAATCCAATTGCAAAATTTTGAATCATTCATAAAATGCACCATAAAGTCCTTACTAATAAATAATTAACCGAATTAGTTATTCTTCTATCAGTATAACCGCGAGAAAGATCAGGACGCTCTTAGCTAATGAGGTAAGTATGCTACCAACTCCGAACATGCAGTGGCAGAGTAGGAGTAGGATTAGGAAGCCAGCCAAAAGGGTGATAAGTAACCAAAGTCCGGCATAGCACCTCACTAATAAGGTCTTCCCCAGATGCTAGTAGCAAAGAAGTTTAAGGCTACAATAGTCTGTTTTGGGTTTCCGCTTGCGTAACGGATCTTTCGCTGATAGGGCTTGAGCTTCTGTTTAATTAACCCTACACCGTACTTGCGCCGTCTTAGCAGTAGTGGACTTGTTCTTTTCTGCACTTCTAACTCAGGCAGTAATGCATCTATTACAAAAACCACGACGGCTATCGCTGGAGCAATGGAATGCAGTCCTAGAAACCTGATTATAGCTGCCTATGATGTTGCTTGTCGTGGTTTTTGTAATAGATGGCCCGCTAACCAAGCCAAAGAGGGGAGGGGAGTAGCCTGTGTCGTGGTTTTTGTAATAGGTATACAACCAAAGAAGGCCTACAGTGCGCATTCATCTATTACAAAAACCACGACAGCCGCGCCGCGCAAAAACCTAAACCTAAACACTTCTTCAAAACTCTCTGATAAAGAGTTGCTAACAGGTGGGCTCCTATGCCTTACCCTTAATAGCTAACATCTTAAAAAAAACGACCTATTGTTCCCTTTTAAAGAGGTTGTTCCTTATTTTATAAGGTTTATAAGGTTTACAGGCGTCATAACCTTTTGAATTACAGTGATTTGAAAGGCACATCTATTACAAAAACCACGACGATCTATTACAAAAACCACGACGATCTATTACAAAAACCACGACAGACCTATTACAAAAACCACGACGATCCATTACAGAAACCACGATGACAGGCAAAAGGGAGTTGTGGTGAGGGATAAAGGATACCTTATAGCTATTACCAAAGCACGAATCAAGGTATAGGGCGAAGTCTTTATACAGGCTCTTTCTATTACAAGAAATGCAGCTTGTAATAGATGCTATTCTTTTGCATCTTCGCCTCCTACCTAGCCCGTGATAATGCAAACTGTCCTATTCGATGCCATCCCACCTGAGGAACCCAATGGTAAGATTGTTGTCCAGCATAACGCGCTAGTAAATGCTCGGTTTGATCTCAGCACGGTAGAAATGCGGCTGTTTATGGCTATGCTCTCCAGGATTGGACGAGACGATAATGAGTTTCGAGAGATGCGTATCCCGCTCACGGAGATTGTTGCCCTGTCAGGTCGGCGACCAAGTAGTAAAGATTACCAGCAGGTAGCGGGAATGTGTGACCAACTGGTAAGCCGCATCCTACATATTGAGCGGCCAACTCTTTCCCAGCGTAAAGAGCGCCGTAATGTGGCACCTGACTTCGATAAAATTCCACTAATGGCTTATGCTAAGTACAGAGGGGAGGAGGGGGCACTACGAGTGCGGTTCAATGATGAAGTAATGCCTTATTTGCTGCAATTGCACCGTAACTTCACGAAGGCACAGGTAGTGCAGTTGTTAAAGCTAAAAAGTCCGCATTCTTACCGCATATACTGGCTGCTAAAAGAGTATTCTACGTTTGGTAATCGGGTAATGGGGGTTGAGGAATTGAAAGGATTATTAAATCTGGATGGACAGTATAAGCAGTTTCCTCTATTTCGGTTGCGCGTATTAGATCGGGCGCAGGAAGAATTAAGCCGAACTGATTTACCATTTGAGTACGAACTAATTCGCCAGGGTAAGAGCGTAGCGCAGATCCGCTTTCTTTTCAAGCAGATCCCATTGTCAATAGAGGCGGCCATGCCTCCTCTTAGCGGATGGCAGGAGGTGTTATATCAAGTAGGACTGGCTCCTAGTAGCTTGGCTACTATACTAGAATTACTAGAGGAAGGGAAGGTAGATTCAGATTATGTCCTGTTCGTTGTAAAGGTTCAACGCGAAAAACACCGGCTTGGTAAAGTGAAGAGCTTGGCCGGCTCGATATTCACGGCAATTACTAAGCGTCATCTGGTGACAGAGTATCAGCAGGCGCAGGAGCGTCGACAGCAGCGGCCAGCAATTATTGAGTCTGGTAAAGAAGCTGTTCGGTTTCGCCTGGAAGATTTGCAACCTGTCTACCAAACGTTGGTGGAAAAGAAGAAAACGGCAGATGCTACTTTCGAGGAGCATTTGCAGAGGGTGTATCTAGACCAAGGCTTTAAGCTGATAAAGGATAGTCAGAGCCAGCAATGGGTGGTAAAGCAGTGATGCAGCGGCAACACCTACGCGGGTTGTTGGGATATAGTCGGCTGGCAAGGGGAGACTATTCTGTTTGCCGAATTGAAATGCCATAAAAAAGACTGGAGCCGGGTCTTTTCTTCCCTTTTGTGATTCAATCTCTTCTGTGCGTTCTACCTTCAGAGTCGGGGCCGGCGCCTTGGGGGTGGAGCTAGCTTACAGTTGGAGTTACAGCCAGCTAACTTCTTGCTTGTTGAGTGGGACTTTGCTACTGCTCCCTAATGCACCACCATCAGATCTTCTAATCGGGTAGTAAAGGCTGGGGAACACCATTGTGCCTTCCCTTGCCAGGGAGGCGGGGTTTTACCTTTCATCGCAACAGTGTGGCCAATTGCCGGAACCGCCGTAGCAACTTGCACTGTACCCCGGCCGAAACGTTGATTCAGTGTGTCCAGGCTGGCCATCAAGGCTGGCCGCTTGGTAACGAGGGCAGGCTTCTCGACGGGCATAACTGCCGGGGCCGCCGCAAACAAGTCTAGCTGCTGGCCTGTGCCAGGCGGCTCCAATCCATCGAGGACCACCCCAGCCTTAGTGTAAGCTGTTCCCTTCTCCCATAGGCGCCCGAGCAGCAGGCGGGCATAGCTGAGCAGCACCGTCGTATCCGCCGTAGGCCCGATGGGGAGCGTCAGCGTAGCCGACCGCGAAAAAGGCGGCAGCATGTGCGCAGCAAAGCGGTTTTTGCTGAGGTACACCGTCAGCACATGCGCCATCTCTCCCTGCGCCCGCAGCTTTTCCGCCGCCCGCGAGAGGAACGCCGCCACCGCTGCGAGTACATCATCAAAGGCCGATAGGGCCTTGCCGAAGGTGCGCGAGCAGCTGATGCTTTGGCGGCTGAGCGTTCCATCTTCCGACGGGTGCAGACCCGCGCAGGGCCGACCTTGCAGCTCTTGCACCAGCCGGGCCCCGACCACGCCGCCCAAGTGCTTCCGCGCCCAGGCATCCGACACGCGGGCCAAGTCGGCCGCGGAGTCCACCCCGGCCGCCGCCAGCTTCGCCGCATATTGCCGCCCCACTCCCCACACGTCCCCCACTGGTACGTGCCGCAGCGCCCAGGCCCGTCGTTCGGGCGAATCCAGATAGAGCACCCCGCCCAGCGCCGCCTCTTTCTTGGCCAGGCGGTTAGCCAGCTTGGCTAACGTCTTGGTGGGCGCAACTCCAACGCAGGTCGGGATACCTGTTCGGCCCTTCACCCCCTCCCGAACTTGGCGGGCGTAGGTATCCAGGCTTCCTAAATAGGTTTCCATCCCCGCCAGGTCTAGAAAGGCTTCGTCAATCGAGTAAATTTCCACGGCTGGTGCTACTTGCTGCAGGTGATACATCACGCGGCGGCTCATATCCCCGTAGAGCGCATAGTTCGAGCTAAACACCTTCACATTGTGTTGGTGCAGCAGATCTTTTACCTGAAAATAGGGATCGCCCATTTTCAGCCCCAGCGCCTTGGCTTCGGCGCTCCTACTGATCAAATTGCCATCATTATTTGAGAGCACCACCACCGGCTGCCCCTCGTAGCGCGGCTGGAAAACCCGCTCGCAACTGACGTAGAAATTGTTGCAATCCAGCAGTCCGAACATCGCGCTAATCAATGCTGTGTAAGAGTGCTTGCTGCCGGCCGGGCAGCAACTCGTGGACAACATGGGTTACTACACCCCAGATGCGCAATTCATCGGTATCGGTAATCTCGTATGGCTTGAAGGCCGGATTGGCTGGCATCAGCCACCAGCTTTGTCCTTTCCGCACGAGGCGCTTAACCGTGCATTCCCCTTGTACAACGGCCACTACGATGTGCCCGTGGTCGGCTTCTAAGTGCTTATCCACGGCCAGTAAATCGCCGGTATGAATTTCTGCGCCACTCATGCTTTCCCCACCAACGCGCAACATGTACGTTGCGTCAGGATGCCGGAACAGCAGCCGATTCATATCGAATAATCCTTCCAAATGGTCGGATGCTGGGGAGGGAAAACCTGCTGGTACCAAATAGCTGAACAGGGGTAGCAGAGAAGGATTGGGACCGGGCTCAGGCACCCGGATTGCGTGAACATCATGCATAGTACGGTCAGTTGATGGACCGCAAAGTAAACGTTTGCTAACTTATTTAGTTGTATTTAACTAACAAAAATGGTAATTTGATTACAACAATTCTTGTAACAGCACTTCTTATACCGTTTTAAGCGTAATATAAGCTCCCCTGTGGCTTCAGCTTTACTGAAAAAAAGAAGCAGATGGAGTAAGTCCGCGAATAGGAACAGGTGAGTGATTTTACGGGTGGCTTACGGCTCTATGAAGTAAGCACCGCTGGTGTGTAGTGTACAACAATACCTTATGACGAAATTGATACTGCTGTTGCCGCGGACGAGCGCCCGAGCAGGAGCCGGCGGACCCCGGCCGCCGTAAACGCACAGCCCCGCCGGGTGCGGTAGCCCGAGGTGGTGAGCTGGGCGGCAATGCGCCGGTAGTCCCACTGCATACTCCGATACAGGCGAGCCAGCTCGGCGGCTTGCCGGTTGGCCAAATGGGTCTGCGCGTTCATCTGACGTTGCTCTAGCCCCTTGGCCCGCGCCTCCACGGTCAAATTCGCCGGTGTCCCTAACTGAAAGCCGCGGGCCTTCTTGGCCGTCAGCGCATCCTTGGTCCGAGTAGAGATGGCCTTGGCTTCTTTCTCGGCCACGGCGCCGAGCACGTGAATGGTAAACTCATCGGCCGCCGGCATATCGACGGCCTTGAAGCGGACGCGACTTTCCATGAGCGCGGTAAGGAACGCCAGGTTGCGCGCCAGCCGGTCGAGCTTAGCCACGAGCAGCACGGCGCCCGCATCCTTGGCCGCCTGCATGGCGGCGATCAGCTGCGGCCGCGTGTTCTTGCGGCCGCTCTCGATTTCAATGTACTCGCCCAAGATCTGCTCTTCTGACTTGAGGAAGGTACGCACTGCGGCCTGTTGGGCTTCAAGTCCTAATCCCGACTGCCCCTGACGGGCGGTGCTCACGCGGTAGTAGGCAACGTAGTCTGGCATCAGTCAGCGAGAGGGGTAGGGGATTGACAAGGTGACAGGGCAAAACTACTCAATTTTGGATTTGTATCATTTTTTAAACGGACGTTTAAGTAATGATACAAACTCCGCTTAGAAGGTAGCTTGGCCTTTTACAAAGGACCGTGGCTGTTGCAGAACCCACTAGCCAGCTCG